>NZ_CM170132.1:0-190000 GCF_057220675.1 Planktothrix sp. PLAVEN19ND
TCGAATGAATAAAGACGTTCTTGAACTCCAGAACCTAACCCTGCCGTTCATTTAGCGGTCATTTTTGAAATTTTGGATAGAAATTGGATAGAAACGAAAAACCGCAACGTTGCGGTTTTTGCTATTGCAATAGATCGTTAATGCCTTTTTTGTCAGTCTCAAGCTGCGACATGATTTTGTTGAGGCGACTCACAACATAATCTTTGTCGAACTTGACCAATCGCACCTTGGACGGCTTCAATCTTGGACACTCGCTTTTTAATACACAGGTTAATTTCCTAGTAAACCCGTTAGGGTTAAGCATTTCTCTGTTCACCGGAATATTAAAACATCTAACTTCTGTCCAGCTTCTTTCTTCTAAAGGCAATTCTTCATGTTCAGGCATAGGGGCACAAGGGTAAGTAAAATTGATTCTATTTATAGATGCCTCGTGTTTAAAGATATGCTAGTCAATCCCGGTTGTTCCGACCATCCGAGACAGTAGAATGATGATTTTATCAAGCTTGCTGGATACATTCTTCATTTCGGCTTCGAGCTCCTGTTGCTCCTGAAGAATATATTTTTCAGCCTTCAAAACTAGGTCTCTTGCAATCTGTCCGAGGAACCAGGATATCACCCCTAGTAATCCGTAATCAAATAGTAATTTTGCAATTTGAGCGTCCATTTTATAGATAAGGCTTTGCCTTAGAAGAATAGTTGGAATAATCAAAAGTTAATTGAAATTCTGTCAATGACATGGTGATGTCAAATTCATCCCAAACAGCATCACCTTTAGCAATACTCCAATCAACGTATTTGTCCCCATCAACGGGGATTAATTTATCCTCTTGCTGACCAAGGAACACAAACAGATGAAAAATTGAATCAATTAAGTTAGCTCGTCCCAGGGGATAAACACCCAAGCCGGGGTCAAGGGTAAAATTAAAAGGATTGACGGCAACGATTTCACCATCAACGATTTTCCCTTTACAGTTCAAGGTAACAGTTGTCCATTTCTCTTTGTCGTTAGAAGAAATTTCTATTAAGTCAATATCAGCTTGGGTTTGTTGGAGTTCAAAAACCTTCCGACATTGGCTTAAAAGTAATTCTTCAAAATGAGTATCGGAGGCAAATTGAGGGTAAGAATTTGTTGGGAGTAACATTATTCTTGGTATTGGTAAATGGCTAATTGCACATCACTAAACCACCAGGGCGGCTCATAAAATAAATGAAACTGAGAAGAATTTGCGCCTTCTATTAGGGAGAAATCCAGTAAAGCCCATTTACGCAATATTAATTTTCTATTTGTTGCGTAAATGGGGGAAGGAGTATTAATTGAACCAACATTTAAAGTAATTCTCCCCCCGTAATACCATTTTTGATTAGAAGTAGAGACGTAAGCCCTAAAATATCTACTAATAAAAGGAATTACTAAAGGGATAGACGGAATTTTGTTTTCTCGTGTTGGTTGTCCGGTTACACTTGTACTTCCCTCATAGACTGGATACCATAGCGCATCGTTACTTAGATCCGGCATTTCAAACTATGCTCAAATTCGTTTAGATGTCGCTGAACATTTCCAGTGGTATCGTTGACTAAATCAAGATATTCCCCTGTGTTAATTTGTCCCCAAAGCCAAGAATAAGTTTGATCATTTAAAAAATCAATCTCAGGTTCGTATTCTGGCTCAAAGTATTGAGGGACAATAATTAAAGAGTCTTCAATTTCATTCATTATAATTAAGGAGCAGCAGCAGTTACCGCAATGTCAATGTCCCCTTGGTGGGTAAAGTAAGTAGCATATTTATCCTCTGTTTCTAGGGCTTTTCTGATTGCTTCTCGCGCCGCTTCGTAACCAGTGTCGGTTCCAATTTTTTGACCAAAACTACAGCTAATAGAATTTTTTTTGCGATAGCTGTAAGGTCGCCCCGTAAAACGAGAAACAACATCAGCAACGGGAGCACCAATTTCGACTAATTTGCATTTGGCGGGTTGAATTTTTTTACCCCGAGTATCAACAATAAAGCTACTAGCAGCCGGAAGGACTGCCCCAGATGCAGGCGGGACATAAGCATATTTATCTGCACCAAAAAGGACAGTTGTTAATTTTGTGATTAAAGCAGTTTCTGTTTCCGCTTTATCGGATGGGGCTGTTCCTGCCTTGACGAGATTAACTAATAACAGAATTTTTTTCGATTGATCTATCCCAAATGGGAAAATATATCCTAGTTCTTTGCCAATATTAGAACGTTTGTTGGTAGTTTTATCAATCGTCGCTTTATACGCAGTTTGTTTTTCTGCCCTGCTTTTTTTAAGCCATAACTCATAAGCGTCTTTGTCTGCTTTAAGTTCATCGGCGCGCATAATATCGCTGAAACGTCCCATAAATACTTACTCCTAATTTTCTGCTTTGATGCCAGTATCTACGACAAATCAAGCGAATTTAAAGAGATATTTTTTACCAAGGGCATATACCCTTACGGGAGATTTGGCAGAATGTCGCCATTAGGATTAACTAATACGATAGGTTGCTTCCAATTGGTTAATAATAACTCGGCATGATTAAAAACGACCTCAGCAATAGGTCTTAACCTATCTCGTTTTTTTTCCTCTCCAAGAACTATGATTTTTTCAGGAATAGTAGGATATGCAGCCATAGGATCTTCGGGGACGGAATGCTTGACCCATTTAGGCTCGTATACATGATTTTGAATAGCAACAATTTTTTTTATTAATTCAATGCCATCAGATTTATTTTTGCATAAAAGCTGTAATTGATAACCTCTCTCCCAATCATGGTAAATTACCTGCTCTTTTCCCTTTTTCCATGTATAATTTATAAAATTACCGTTAGTATCTTTCTTGGTTGAGAAAAATAACTCCTTAATCTTTTTAGCAATTTTTTCAATATCATTTCGGGTAATTTTATCTAATTTCTCTATTTTTGGATCATCGGTTTTATCCATGATCCGAAAACTGATCCGACCGTAAACAGGGGAAAATTCAGGATCAACATCTTCCCTAGATTCCTTAAACCAGAGGACAACTTGTGGCTGTCCTTTTCTTTTAATTAATCCTCCCCCTGACATAACGGATGCGCCGCCTCCTAGCCCCCGAATTTCTAATAATTGATCTACAGCTTTTAATAACGATATTTGCAGTTCAATGTTTAAAGTATTTCCACTAATGATAATAGGCTGATCGTCTTTCCCCTTGAGCTTAACTTGAAAAACATCAAATTGAGGTTGGTCTGCTGATTCAATCCCTGATTGAATATTCTCATCCCCAAGAAATACCGTCGGAGACTCCGCTCTATTCAATTTTTCAATAGCGCGGTCACGCCATTTCCCTTTTTTCGATTGCGACATTTATTGTTACGCGATGACTAATTAGACTAACTTAAATAAAATTCATCAGGCGATTAAGTTACAAGAAATGGCTAAGCCTAGAGCGATTAACACAAAAAAAGACACCCGAAGGCGTTCTCGGCCAGCCGATCTCAGTGGACAAAGGCAGGCAATCAAAAGCGATTTCCAAACACAATTAGCAGCCGAAAAAGAACGCTGGCAATTGATTGGGGGATTAGTTCGGATGTGGGTACGGCAAGCCCTGGGATTACCCGGAAATGATCAGGGGTTGAAACTCTACTTAGACCAAATGGAAGATGGGTTTAACCGGACGGCTCAATTTGATCCAAAGGTTAAAATAATTGGCTGGGAGAAAGGCGATACTCCCATCTGTATTAGATTAAATAGAACAGCAACCTTTGTGGAGCTAGAAGACGGGCAAGCAATTTTTAAAACAAGAGTTAAGGAAGGGGAAACCTCGACCCCTAATAATCCAACAAAATCCGAAAACAAAACGACTGAATTATCAGGAAAAAGAACTAAACCACCAAGTAAAAAATAATCAAACAATAAATATGACAGAAGCAGCAATTAAAGAGAATGATTTTAATATAGAACTATGGGAATTAGGTAATTCCTGGAAAAGAAGTGTGACGGGACTTTTTAATTATGAACATACTCAAAAATATCAGAAATTTTTAAAGGATTCTGGCAGTTCTTTTTATCAAGCAAAAATACAAGGAGCAAAAATCATAAGTTCCGTTAAGGATTTTTTTGGGTCTGCCATGAAATTCGGAAAAAATGTAATTAACGGAGGAGTCGAATTATTTCAATTGATTTCCAGAGGTGATTGGGGAACCATCGGAAAAATTTGGGGGGAGGTTAAGGAAAATGATCCGGCGGCTTGGTTAGCTGGTTCCATTGCTGCGGCGGGTATTGTTGGTGTCGCGGGGGCGGGGATTAGTGCGGTTGTAGGGGCGCTCGGAAGTATTCCGTTAGTCGCCACTGGAATTGCCACTGTTGGGGGTTTTGTAGGATGGGTGAGTGGGGGAGTAGGAGCTTTATTGTCTTCCCCGTTCATCCTAAGTTTGACGGGGGGGAGCATTGGTACTTTTTTGTTGGCATTCACGAAAATTGCGCCTAAAATTTACAACTTTCAATGGCAGGTGAGTGACGAACAATATCAATCTGCAATAGATGACGCGATTACTAATTTGTATGAACCAGCAGGGGAATTTCTAGGGAGAGCTTCAGGGGCTTTTATTGCTGGCAAATTCAGTGGCATGGGTAAGCCACCAAGGGTACAGATGGACATAACGACCTTGGCTTTAATGCACGCGACTGGCGATGACGAGATTAAGGAGGAGATTGAGGACGCAGCGACTGAATTTATGCACACCGGAGTGCGGTGTTTTCTTGGGGTAGGAATAACCTACCTTTATCAAGAATTTCGGCATCTTGTACGGTCTGCTTACAATAAATCTCCAGAGTTTGCAAAGAAAATTTTAAGAAGCATTCCAGCATGGGGAGGCGGGAATATAGGAGATAGCATTGCCAATTGGGGAAATAAAGGGAACAAGGGCTGGTCAATCAAGTCGGAAATAGACTTAGAAGGAAAAATAGAAGCGGTTGAAGACAAAAAATTGAAAGGTTTCTTAGAGGGATTTTTTGAGAATTTTTGGGATTCCTTCTCGGAGTGCGTAGAATACTCCTCCGTAATGAAGGGAGGAGCTTATTAATTATTCCTATAGCTTCATGAAAATACTCATGATGTAGTACCAAATAGATTCTCCAGTATCAGAAAAATGAGTATGTAGATACTCTTGCTGTACGGTTGACAAAAAGTCGGGAAGTAGTTTTTCCGTTGAACTTTCCCTGTTTTCGTTCAGGGAATTCATCGCACTTTCTACTCTGGCTTCTTCTTCTTTGTCTTTAGGATTAACCTTGGGGTCAAAGCCTTTTCCTCCCAATCTTTTCTTTGTTGCTTTATTTTTGGGAGAATCAGGAGAAATATCAAAAGGGGCTATAAAATGGCTCCCTTTTTGATGAAATGGAAGCCCTAAACCATACATAATTGTATAGACGATTGATAGCGTTTCCAGTGTTGCAACTTGCTGTTGAGTTTCTAATACGGATTGTCGGATCAAGATATTTAATCGGGTCGCACTATCAATTTTATTTTCCAATAAAAGTTCGACAATTTCCTTGCAAGCTGATGTTGCATCTGGATAATATTTTGTCATTGCCTGATCACCTTCTTTTGCCGGGTCACTATCTTTAAGAGTTGCGGTAAACGGTGATACTGTGTTTAAATCCAATATCTGTATAATCTTTTTAAGCACATTTGGGTAATCATAAACTACCGTACTTCCCACCCCGTTAGGGGCAAAAAGTTCATTGGGTATTTTCATCCCTTCTTTTTTCAAGTTGTCTGCTCTTAAAATTTCTGAAATATTTTTGCTGTTATAAAGTTCTGCTAAAATCAATTGTGGAATCGATTTAAATTGAGTAGTTGATGCTTTTAATCCTTCCTCTTTATTTTTTGCTTCAAGCCATTGTTGATAGTCTAAAGAAGTTTTCCCTTCGCTATACTCCTTGAGCCACCTTAAATAATGAAAAATCGGATTTTTCCGATCCTTCTCAAACTCTAATTCATCAACTCCAACAGCTAATCCTACTTTGCGATTGCTTAATAAAGACAAAAATATATTTAGATGCAAATAATCTTGAAACGCTACCTCTTTTTTTGGTTCCTCTAGCATTTTATCGATATCTTTTTCAAGTTTTTCAAGTTTTTCTCCCGTGGTTTTGTAGGGTTTCAACATCTCATCAACCGCCAAAACCTTGGCGATTTTACGCATTAAACTAATAGAGGCATCACAACATTCAGACATTATTTTTTCAGGGGGTATAGGTCGGCGTGGTTTATCTGTTTTGGGAGTATTAATATAATAACAATCATTAGAAGATTGACTATAAAACCAAGTTGCTGTTTTTTTAGCTAGTGGGGGGCTTTCCCCTTCTAAAAAATAATAGTTTTTGTCATATCTCCCAAGCTCAGGATATAATCTTAATATTGCGCCAAATCCTACTGAAAATACTGTGGCGTTGCCGTTTTCATAATTAAAAGACATCCCCGGATACCAGATTCGATTCTGTGGTTTATTTCTCCATAAAATCATACTACCTATATAAGATGGCCCTATCCCGATTACTTGACCCCCCGATCTTTCTTCTGGGTTCAAATCATTTAATATTCCGGGGGGGGCTGCACCCTGTTGGCTGGTAGTTGTAGTAAAACTTATTAGATAATCATAGCTTTTTAATTCATACGGAAAAGGGTTAAAGTCGGAATTAGGAGGCAAGGTATTAGTGTACGCCCATGATCCTACCTGTTTGCTTATCGTTAACGAGACAGGGCAAACCATACCTGAATAACCAGGTGGGGGGGAAAATATGCGAGGGGCTGGCAATGAAAAATCATTATTGGGGTCGGGGTCGGGGTCGGGGTCGGGCTCCGGTTCCTCACAAGTATCTTTGCTCACCGCAAAACCCACACCCCAATAAGTAACTTGCAGGGTTTGTTCACACTTAGAGACTGAAACCTCAACATCAGCGCCCCCAATTCCTAAACTAACCGAGCCGCCTGTAATCTCTCCCGTGTCCAAATCAACCACAACGCCACCACCTACCCCCACGACACCGCCCGGAATTTTAACCTCGCCTGATACACCCAATTCATTACTAGAGACGTCATAACTAACATCCCCAGACAAGGGGGATATATCAATATCAACAACCCCTTTAACACTTACATCCCCATAATCAGCGACGGTCACGGAACCGCCCAAGCCGCTTTTTGACTGTCCGGCCGATCCTTTTTCTGCCGAGGTAAAACTACTACCACCTTTTTTCGCCATTGCCATTAAAGACTCCCCTCAATCCCAGAAACAAGAGAGGATTGATCATGCGAAATAGCCCAAACTGACTGCTTAAAGTTCCACTCGCTTTCGTCGTTGTAAGTTTGCCCCGGCTTTAGCTGTGGACAAGCCCCTTTAATGCAATCAGCTTGATTACCAAAGGCAAAACTAACCGGGGATTCGCCTTCATTTTTAAATGATAGTTTAACCCGTGATTGGTTAGCTCCGATCAATAATTGGGGAAAAGCTGGTGTAATTGTTTTTGCAAAATTAAACGGCGTTACATTTATTCCAACTTTTCTTATGCCATTAATAACATAAGAATAATCAATCTCAATTTGCAAATAATCGTTGAGACCTAACAACCCACTCCCAGAATCAATTAACCTGCATTTTAAAATATCGTTAATCCCCCATAGTTTAACGGGGATGTTCCCATCGCATAAATAGGGACGGATTAACGATTTATGATATTGCATTCCTTTATTCTGAAGGTAAATATCTCCTGTTTCGTGTTCGATTCCGTCTTGAGATTTGAACAATCTAAAAATTATATTAGGGTTATGATATTCAGTTTGTAAAAGTTTATTGTTTCTTGTCCCTGCTCCATCTTCTGGGTAAATGTCAGGGAATGGAGCCACGGGGAGGGATTCAATGGCTATTAAAAGCCTGAATCCTTCTATTTTAAGGATGCAGTCCCATTCATATAAAAGATTAATAGCATCAATTTTAGATTGCAGAAACAACAATGGGTTAAACAATTCAATAAAATTATCATTGTCATAGCCTGTAATTCTTGTTGACTTTGAATTAGCTCCTTCAAACAAAGTTTTGTTTTCCATAGTACAATGTTAATAAGTATATTGTTATATGATAACATTATGGGCTTCATTGTTGGTAACTCGTTCAGTTCTAACCTTAATAGTTCGGTATCTTACCCTTTTATCAAAGAATGGGAGGGGAATATTATCGAAAAAGTTATTGTTGTTCCCGAATCCAAGGATTTAAGAGAAATTAGCATCTATTCGGATGGGGCGATCAATCTGTATTGGGGAGAACAAATAATCCCATTCTGGACAATAAACAATCAAGTATTTGTTGATTCTAGCACTGCTACCAGTCTAAGTATTGAACCGTTAGATGGTGACGTAAATGTTAAAATATTAGTTAGAGCGACTAAACCAATTAATTATGAATTAGGAGGTCAATTAATGATTCCTGTGAGGCTTAGACTTGCTATCGGAACGGGAGCGAATTATGTTGATATTAATGAGGGTTCCTACGATTCAGACAACTATCAATATTTGATAAACTTGCAGAAACTCAAAGACTCTGATTCTGGAGTGACGGGCTTTAAACTTTTTGATATTTGCTCTTTTTATCCAGGTAAACCAATCGAATTTTCTGTATTGATTGACAGCACGGCAACCAATAATTATCAGCCTGATAGTATTGCTATACAAATCTTTGACCCCTTAGCAGTGGGTGAGGTCATGTTCGCGATCGCTAACGATGTAGTCAACCTAGAAGTCAATGGTTTGGGAGATAAATTTATAGGGAGCCTCACCCGTGACGCCTTCTATTATGAAGCCGTCAACAATAAGATTAATGTTTTTCCCGATTACAGCCGCCACGTTGGGCGGTTTGTTGCTATCAATAGCACGACGGGAAAATATGATACCGCAATCATTAAAGGCTACACGCCAAACAGCAACGAACTACTGGGCGGTACTTTTACCTTAACAGGTTCCTTCTGATATCTTTAAACAATGAGTAAAAGGCTCTTAAAATCAATCCATACATTTATTGAAAGAGCCTTCTATTATGGTTGCTATTATTAGTCCTCCCTCTACATTTGATGGAAATATTACCCAAAAAATCCTCGGAGTAATTCAACCGAAAGAAACAACCTTAATTGCCAATACCGCAGCAGATATCCTTGAGGCAGACGAATCCGCAATATTAGGTAGAAAAATTTTAAGTATTTCAAATACCGGAACGGAAGCCGTTTATATCAGTTATGGTGTCACGGCAACAACGACTAATTTCGATTATCCTCTTTACGGAAATCGCCAGCTTTTAGATATTGAGTACAACAAAGAGAGAATTAGTGCGATCGCTGCTGCACCCGCTACTATTAGAGTTAAATTTGCAAAATACAATGAAGTGTAAATATGGCAATATTAATTGAACCCCCTACAACCTGGAATAACTTACAAAATAAACCTACCATTCTGGCTGATAATCAGGTTCACTGGGATGAGATACAGGGAATTCCTTCTAGGATTTCTTTTTTAGCTAATACTATCCCAGCTAATTACAGTCCGTGGGTTTTAAGTGATTTCTATAGCCAAAAATTGGAATGGCTCGAATTGAAGACATCCCCCGGAGCTTTTACGATGGTACAAAGGAATGTCACGGGGAGAATCGATGCGACAAGTTTCCGTGCGACCGCCATCCCCACCTCAATCACAGACTTGAGTATCGGAAATTTCTACCGAGATTCTAATGGGTTCGTCAAGGTAGTCTATTAATTATGCTCTTTTATCGCAAAACCCCCCAGAATTTCTGGGGGGTTTTAATTTAACTAAATTCCGCAACGTTGCGGTTTTTAAAATTCATAGGGGACTAGATTGTTGCTGTTGCAGTCCCCATCATCAAAAGGGATTGAATCAAATTCCTCCTCTTCTTCAATGGCGGGAGGCATCAAGCCATTCCAGATGACCTCAACTTCGGTTAAATTTTGGAGGGTTGAACCCATGTAACCGTAGAAGTCGTTAGTCCCTTTGGTGATTGTTTCCATTTGGGCTTTCATTGACTCAACCAACTGCTTGAAGTTGATCAAGCGTTGGGCTTCCATGTTGAGTTCCAGAATTTCACGTTTCAAGCTTTCAACTTCTGATCGCTTATCCCGAACCGTAGCCAAAAGGTTTTTCAGTTCCCCTGATAGTTTCAAATCGCGATCGCTAAGAGAAGTAACATCGTCATAAGTAAACCCAGCTTGATCGGCTACCATCAATTTTAAATGTCGGAATGATTCGGTATAGTCCTCCCAATCCTCTAAGTGTGCCGACATATCTATCCGTGAGGATTGGTAGTTTCCGACGTTTCGAGTTAAGCCAAATGAAATGGTTGTAATTTTCATAATAGTTAAACCTCCTCTACAACATAAACGGGTTGACCATCAATCCAGGCAATAACCCCTTCTTCTGTCTCCACTGCTTCATTCTCATTCAGATGAATTTTATCAACCCGATTCAATAGAATTTTGTTAACTAACTCCTGCAATTTTTGGTTGTTAGCCTGTATTTTGCTTGACACTGAATCGGGTTCAGAATTAGACATTTCTAAAAAGGTGTCAGCCACAATTAAGGCATCACAAATAATTGACTTGGCTAGTCGATTATCTTGAGCCATTAAAGTAACCGTACCCGAATCATCGAACATAGTCCCCAATAGATTCAATGCGATTATTTGTCTGTCTGTTAACATCTCAATCTCCTTACAAATAATCAACGACTTTAATTAATCTTTCCATGATTGCCTCTAGTTCAATCTCGACTGTTAGCTCGAAAAATTCCTCCTTTATAAGTTCTTTTACGAAGTCAATGTAACCAATACTTTGCTTTTTGAAGTCTCCAAGCGTGTCCTCTGAATCAGTGTTACAGTCAAACATGGTTTACAAAAACTCAATGATGTCATCTAACATTTGCCAAATATCTTCCACTTGGGTTTTAATACTCGGTTCGATGTTTTCTTCTTCTAGTTGATGGTTAACCTCATCCATAAAGTCTAGTGTGAGTTCCCTGAAGGTTTTAGGGGTTTCAACATTTACGTCAGTCTCTAACAATTGTTCCTCCTTTCATTAATAAGTTGAGGTGAATTTACAGTGTCTAGCGAGCGACAGACACTGTAAATCAGCTAACAATAAAGAGGGAGAACTAAACAGGGGGTTAATGTTCTCCCATATTGTCTTTATTTTCGCTTCACCCCCTACTAGGCAACTAAAACTTTTTCCGATAAAACCATTGGCAAGTCATTGAAGTTTACCCCTATAGCACGACAGTAGTTGTGCCATTGTTGTCGCGTCATAGACGGTTCAACGCCATTGTTTTCCCATCGCGCCAAAGTAGAAACGGCAATGTCACCAATAAGAGCAGCTAACTGCTCCCTGGTTAATCCCGCTTTCTCTCTCAGTTGGCGGCTCAAAGTAGTTCGTTTAACCTCTTGATCGTTTTCTTCTTCTAGCATAGCATTATAACATCTCAATTTGACAAGTCAAGATAACGTGCTATATTGAGATGTAGGAAACAACAAAAAGCCATCCCTTGGTCAGACAAACAAGGGTTTCCTGTCACGGATTTAGCTTCTGTTGTGATTCTAAGGCCAACAGCAAACACCGTTTTGTTGTGATAAGCCTCTCGTTACCACATCCGTACCGTTGATGAGTTGAGGACGTGCCATGTAACAGCTATTCTCTCTGTCGATTTCCTCTAATTTCGGACATATACAGCAAAACCTGGGGTGAAACTCCCCAGGTTTCATTAAAACCTTTCGGTCAATCTAAACTCATCGGGGCATCTATACCAGAAGACCTTTACCCCGTAGGGGTTTAACCCCTCGTAATGCCATGAACAAACCTTGTAGCGATCGCGGAAGCGGTCGTTAAAATCCCACAAAAAAAGGGCAACCCCTTGCCCCTTCAGTCGTTAACTAATTAATAAGATGTCAACAGAACTAGAGTCTAAACCAATCAAAGAGCTAAAAGATATCGCTCTCCAGATGGGTATCAAACCCGCAGGCGATACCCGTAAAAAATCCGTCTGGATTGAAGCGATTAGTCAGAACTTTGTTGAATCCCCCCTCCCTTCTGTTCCCGTTCAGTTCCCAGAACCAGAAGATGAGGATGAGCCAAAACTGAGCCAAGATGCGATCGCTCACTGTCCAATCTGTGAAGGTAAGCCTGTTTATCGCTGTCCGAGGTGCAATGGTCAAGGTTCTGTAGGAGATCCTGAAACTCTAGGAGCACACATTATTGATTGTCCTCGATGCGCAGGATGGGGCGCAATCCATGATGTTCAATCGTATAACCCAGACCGACTTGTTAAGCTTCCATGTCCCCTCTGTGACGGAAAAGAACTCAGCGATGTCCTCCGCGATTGGAATGCTTTATCAGAGCAAAAAATCCCTGGTATTGAAAACTTTGAGGGATTCGCAATCACCCTACATCAACCTTGGGCAACCTTGGTCGCTCTGGGATTCAAAGCCTACGAAACCCGTTACTGGAGGACAAGCCACAGAGGACGATTGCTAATTCATGCCGCAAAACGCCCGATCAACTGGGATGAACTTAATCTGGCAGAAATTGAGCAATGCCCATACCTGCCAGATATTAAAGCTTTAGATTATCCCTTGGGGGCAATTGTTGCAGAGGTTCAGTTATCTGAATGCTACCGAATGACAACCAAAGAAAATTACAATCCCATCTCCGAAATTTACATTGATGGCCCGGAGTTAACAAGCGTAGAAAAACTGTTTGGAGATTGGACAGAAGGGCGTTATGCCTGGAAGTTAGAAAACGTTCAACCCTTGCTTATTCCTGATGTTAAAGGTTTTCAGAAATTGTGGAAATTCACTTTACCGTCAAAGGAAAATTGCACCTGTCCCCGATGCAAAGGGAAAGGATTAATTCTTGATGATGAAGCCTGCTTAAACCCTCTCCATGCCAGTGACCCCTACTACGATTGTCCTCGGTGCAAAGGTGAAGGGATTGTTAATTGTGACTCAATCGAATCGGGAATTAAAAAAACTACCGAGGCGACTCTATGCAGTGCTTAAAAACAATCCCACCCCTATTAGGAGGACAGGGACAAATCGAATATTTAGCCATGCTAATTATCGGTTTAGAATATCCTATCCCTGATCCAGATTCCAATCTAACCACCGAAAATGTAGCAGCTTGGATTATCAAAATGATCCTTTTCAATAGTGGGTTGAACCTCTATGACGCTCAAGGGGGATTGGGTGATTACCTTGATTGCTTCAAATTCAATTATCCCCATTACTTCAATGGGCAGCCATTTCAAGTATTCTTACCGGAGGGCGAATATCATGGCACTTGCAACAGCAACTAAAACAGAGCGAACGGAAAAGGCGGCTTTCTACGAAAAACTCTCTAAATATGATGCGTCTTGGGCAAAAAGAAAAGCCATTGAATTCAAGCAATCTGCCGACCGCACCTTAACCGAATGGGAATTACAAGGGAACATCTTAATCGACGCAAAAGCACGATTGGGACACGGCAATTTTGAGGAGTGGATAGCCACAGAATTTACCCCAAACTACAAAATCGGAATCGACACGGCAGAACGGATGATGAACGCTGCCAAAATGTTAAAAGACCGCCCAAAATTAGGGGGGTATGGCTACACTCTGATTGCTGAATTAAGTAAGCCAAGTACACCCTCAGAAGTCGTAGAAGAAGCAGAGAATCGAATCGAATCTGCAACCCCGATGACAGTACGGGAAGTCCAGAAAAAGGTTAAGGAAGTTAAACCCAAACCCCTATTTTTAAAAGGACAATTTGTAGAGTTCCTTAACGGTGCTGAAAGAACAATTGGGCGGATTGAATCTTCCCGTACCCTAAAGGAAAAAAACAGTTTTGAATATAAAATCCAGAAGCTTCACGGCCCCTCTTTTAAAGGGAAGTTTTTGGAACACAACCTCAAACTTTGTCCGGTGCAAACCCGTCAGAATTATTATGACGATTGCTCCATGAAACCAACGTTAGGAATTCAAGTTGTTTTCTGTCCGATTACTACTTGGGGACAAACTTGGAAAGATGAAGTTTTTACTGTCGCATCAAACCTAAGTGATTGGGTAGTGATATCTAAAAATGAACACAGAATTTTCGCTCATTGGGCTGAATTAAAACCCTATGAGCAACCAATAGAAGAAGATCAGAAAGTAGAAGAAGCGATAATAGATGTTGAAAGCACTGATATTGACAAAAATATCACACCAATTTCATCATCTATTCACGATGCAGTCAATCTTTTCAAGGAACATTTTGAAGCCAATGTTCGGGGCCTTCTTTGTTCCGTGAATGGCGATCAATTTGAATACTTGTTACAGATGGTTATTGAGCATAAAGAGAAGCGAGAAAAAGAAGCTGCTTGATATAAATGGGACAAATAAAAATCCCCCTCATTGGAGGGGGAAACCATCAGGGTGTATGAAAAGCATTTACTTGGTCAATAATTGTTTCAAGGTAATAATATGATAGCGCAACTTGAAAGAAAAATCAATAATTTCTCGTCCTTCAATGATGAACTTCCCCCGTCCAACATTGAAGCCGAGGAAGCAATATTAGGGGGGATTTTATTAGACCCTAACGCAATATCAAGAATTGCTGATTTTGTATCTCCCGAACACTTTTATCTTCATGCTCACGCCTTAATCTATGACGCTTGCCTAACGTTGCATAAACAAGGTAAAACGCCTGACCTGATGACCGTTGCGACACACTTAGCTAATAATGAACAATTGGATAGAGTAGGAGGACAATTAAAATTAGCCCAACTCCTAGACTCAACAGTTTCGGCAGTAAATATCGACCAATACGTTGAACTCATTGCAGAAAAAGCAGTCCGAAGGAAACTGATAGAAAATGGTTACAAACAGATTGCTTTTGCTTACGAACAACACACCCCTTTAGGAACAATATTAAGTGAAGTAGAAAACTCAGTCTCTAGTTTCACCCGTTCCTATGCTCGGACTAATTTTGTCCGAGAAAGTCGGATTCGATTCCAACAAATTTGTCAGGAATTGGAAAAAATTGAAGATGAACTAGACGACAACGAAGCCCTCAAACAATGGGAACTCCGAGAACTTGCGAAAAAGTACGGGTTTGGCAGTGGGGGTAGTGGTGTCAGGGATTTACTAAACTTTCACGCATCATGGATTAATAGCCAACACAGAAACCGATCTATGAGCGTTGATGAATACGTTCAACAATTCGGACAATCTCCCGAAAAATGGTTACTCGCTGGATGGATTCCGGCTGAATCCATAACCCTTGAACACGCAAAAGGGGGAGAGGGGAAAACCCGATTAACCGGGTCAATGTGCAAGGCATTATTAACAGGAGAATCATGGGGGGATTACTTCGTTCCCAAGCCTTGCCAGATTCTTTTTATTGAGACAGACCAATCAGAACGAATCACTGCAACCCAACTGATTGAGCAAGGATTCATGGATGAAAATCCAAAAGTGCGATCGCGATTCCGTCCCCTCAGTAATTGGGGGATTGAACAATATGGGGTGTTGAGGGCTGAAATCAAAGAGATGCAGGAACGTCACCCAGAAAACCCTGTAGTCGTGGTGATCGACTCCTTAACTTCGGTTTCCAACAACTCTAAATATAGTGAGAACGATCAAGAATATGCCCGGCCGTTGATTCGACTTCGGAAGATTGCCCGTGATTTCGGGGTTACGTTTATAGTCTTGCATCACAGTAATGCTGAAG
Organism: Planktothrix sp. PLAVEN19ND; assembly: GCF_057220675.1. NCBI lineage: Bacteria > Bacillati > Cyanobacteriota > Cyanophyceae > Oscillatoriales > Microcoleaceae > Planktothrix > Planktothrix sp. PLAVEN19ND. The sequence continues at coordinate 15,773 of NZ_CM170132.1, forward strand.
GACGTTCACGCGGCACCACTGCCATCCATAATTCTGTTGACCAAGTATGGCGGCTTGAACGCATTACGAATAACAATCCCCAAAGTGCTGAGGCAAACCTGATTATTCAGAAAACCCGTAGCCGTGAACCGGGAACCTATCGCCTGGAATACAACCCGGAAACCTGGCATTGGAATATTAAAGGCAGCGTTGTTGATATTGATGGCGATTCCCAAGTTGAAAACTACAGCGCCCGTGAACGAGAAATCATTGAGTTCTTCCGTCTCCGTCCAAATATTCCTTTTGAGAGACAGGAACTCGCCTATACCCTCGGTATTTCCGAAAGCACCCTAGGGAAAGATTTGGGCTACCTAAAACGTCGCGGTTTGGTTTCATCCATCCGTAAACCAGGATCAAAAAGTTATTGGTATTTCGTCGGGGAAATTCCTCAACTTTCTGATATTTCCTTAACAAATCTTCAACCTGATCCAACTGATCCACCAACTGATCCGAAAAATAGCTCTGCTGATCCTTCTGCTGATCCAAAAAGCGGATCAGGTGTTATCCCTTTCCCCTCAAGCGATACACCCCCATCAACTTCTGCTGATCCAGGTGATCCACCAAAAAATTTAATTCACCTCGATGTCAACAGAAAAAAAATTGCGGATCAGCAGGATCAGCAGAATTTTGCCCCCTCAAATGTAGACCCAGAAGTGAATACAACTGATCCCAAAAATTCGGATCAGCAGGATCAGGTCAAAGAAATATTACAAGATTATGAGAACTGCGACGACGAGTGTAATTGTGAACCCTACGAAAAATGGATACCAGGTCAAACGAAATTGATGGCACTCAAAGATCCTATTTACCGAGGCTGTACTGGGATATTTCAGGATCTAATGTTCACGGCAGCAGGGGAAATCTTCATTCTGTTAGACATCAGGACGACTAGCAGCGCTGCGGACAAGAAAGGATGGCTGAAATTGTCAGAAGTTCAGGAGGTTTCGGGATGAAAAAATATAAGGGGAAAGTCGGAGTCTCCTCCGACAAAGGAACCCTCCGGCTATCCCTCCCACGATTCCTGTTCAACTCCCGTAAATTCATCTATTTAGGATTACAGGACACCCCTCAAAACCGAAAATTAGCCAAAGCTAAAGCTCAAAGGATTGAAGCTGACATCACCTATGAACGCTTTGATTTCAGCTTAGAATCCTACCTACCAATTAGAGCTAAGGCTAGTAAGGAGAGCAACACTCTCGTTGCTCTCTATCAAAAATATATTGAGGCCAAGAAAAATACAGTTAGGCCTGGAACTTGGATGAATACTTATATGGTCATGCTTCGCCATATCCAAAGATCACCATTTCCCGACGTCGATCCAAACATAGATGATGGATACTCTCAACGATTCTATGATTGGGCAGCCCAACATCTAACCCCTGATACCTGTAAAAGATTACTAATGCAGGTCAACGCCTGTTTAAAATGGGCGATCAAATCCAAACAGATCGCGTTAACTCACTCTCCTTTTGAAGGATTGGCAGCCCAATCCAGAAGTTTAACCAGGATTTCTAAAGAAGAGGAAACCGATATCAATCCTTTTTCAAGGCATGAACGAGACACCATCATAGAAGCCTTCAAAAATCATCAACAATTTTCGCACTACTACAACTATGTCCAGTTCTGCTTCTTTACTGGGTGTCGGCCATCAGAGGCGATTGCGTTGGAATGGGAGGATATCGCGCCTAATTTTACTTCATTGACATTTAAGGCAGCGATTGTGAGGGGTGAGGGGGGGATGAAAAAATGTGAGGGGCTGAAGACTCAGAAAAAAAGGGTGTTTCCCTGTAACGCTCAAGTCCAGGCAATCCTTAAACTTGCCAAAGACCGATCAACTACAAATCTAGTGTTTACCTCGGTGACTGGCAAAGTAATTGAGACCAGTTATTTTCGGACAATTTGGAAGAAGATTCTTGATGAATTGGGAATCGAATATCGCAAACCTTATCAAATGCGACATTCGTTTATCACTCTTTGCCTTGAATCTGGTGTAGATGTTAAGGATGTCGCTCGGCTTGTGGGAAACTCGCCAGTAGTTATTTATAAACATTACGCAGGGCGGCGGGTTGACTTGAGTATTCCAGACCTATAACTCGAAAATAGTATTGTCACCGGAACAGTAGCCATTGGTGACAATACTATGTCTAAAACTGCACAAATACTCAACAATGGATAGATTTTGGATAGAACCGAATCTTTAGCTTTTCCTTCACAACACCCAAAGCCTTACGGAGTGGCTATTACAGAACTTTGGATTTATTCGATATTCGGTTGAGATTGATCCTGAATTAGCTGAAGTTTATATTTATTGGGGAGATTGTTTAGCCAAACAATGGCGTTTTAATGATGCTGCTTTACAATATCATCACGCTTTAGGACAACACCCTGAGAATCCTGATTTTTACCAGAAAGTTAGTCAAGTTTTAGAACAACAGCAACAGGTCGAACAGGGTAAATCAAAAGTAGTTTTAGTAAAAGATAGAGAACATCTGAAACTTCCTATTTCGCTACAAAATCCAGATTTATCCCAGCCTAAATGTCAAGGATTAGATTGTCAACCCTGTTTAAAAGAACTACACCAATACTTTCAACCCCAACATTTAGGATTAGGAATAGAACAGTATTTCCCCCGGGATGATTTACCCGGTCAATTAACCGAAACTACTGTCACAATTCTGCCTCAAGGAAGGGTTTGGGTCGCTCCTAAAACCAGTTGGTGGAATGTGTGTAATGCGATCGCTATTTTTAACAAAGACAAGGAATTGATCCCAGAGTTATCTCGATTTTATCCCACACCATTACCCAACTGTAAAAATTATGATTGGAGTCAACATCAGATATTTTCCCTAGTAGAAATTCCGCCATTGAAAGTAATTGAAGGTCGGGTAGCTGTTTTATCAGGACTGTCGGGAAATGTCTATTTTCATTGGCTAGTTGATATTTTACCTAGAATTAAAATATTACAAGAAAATGGGATTGATTTAGAGTCAATAGATTGGTTTTTAATTAATTCTACTCAACAAAATTTTCAACGAGAAACCTTAGAAAAAGCTGGAATTCCTCGCCATAAAATTATAGAAACTGATCAAATTTCCTATCTCCAAGCATCCAGTTTAATTGTTCCTTCCTATCCATCTTCTGTGGGTTGGGTTGTCCCCCATACCCTTAACTTTCTGCGAAGTCTGTTTTTAACCGATATTTCTCCGCCCATAAAAACCTATCCCCCCCGAATTTATATTAGTCGTAACCGAGCCCGATATCGGCGACTTTTGAACGAACCGGAAATTTTAGACTATTTGAATTCCTGGGGATTTGTTACTGTAGAATTAGAAACCCTAACTGTTCAAGAACAGGCTAATTTATTTTCCCAGGCTGAGGTTATTATTGCACCCCATGGAGCCGGACTCACTAATCTGGTTTTTTGCCAACCCCATACCGTTGTGATTGAGTTGGTTTCTCCCCATTATCGGCGTCATTATTATTGGCAAATTAGTCAGCAGTTAGGACTCCAACACTATTCTATCCAGGGGGAAGCATTGGAATGTGCTTTTTTGCGACAACTGATGTATCCGACACCTCTGTTTGAAGATATACAAATTAACCTCAGATCTTTACAAAGATTGTTGCAAGTTTGTGATATCCTTAAATCTAAGAGTAAATCAGATAATTACTCTGGTAAACCCGGACTAATGATGCCATCCTCTATTGATCAGGTCACGACCTTAGCCGATAGGTTGCAAGAGGCTAAAAATCATTTAGCTCAAAATAACTTTGAGCCAGCGATTCTAGCCTGTCAAAAGGTGTTGGAAACTGATGTTAATTGTGGGGAAGCCTACACGATTTTAGGTAACGTGCTACAACTTCAAGGGAAGTTTGAACAAGCTCATAATTCCTATAAAACCGCAATTCAGTTACAACCCGAATCCCCGGAACCTTTAGGAAACTTAGGGAGTTTGTATGCTAGGAAACAACAATGGGACTTGGCGGTTCAGTATTATCAATTAGCCCTCAAATATAAACCCAATTGTGATAAACTTTATCGCAATTTAGCTAAGGTTTTAACAAGATTAAATCGCACGGATGAAGCCACGGAATGCTTGTATCACAGTTATCGGTTACAGCCAGAACAGGTGACAGCCTTGGAACATTTAGAATTAGGAAAAACCTTATTAGAACAGGGGAAAAGCACCGAAGCGATCGCTTGTTTTAACTATGTTTTAAGGTCGAATCCGAGTTGGAAACAGGCTCAAATGCTATTAGCTAAAGCCCAGGGGGAAAAACTCAAATCCGATCAGGGTTTTATTTTTGACCCTGAAGCAATCAATTCATCTATTTCTGATTCCCAACCAACTCTTTTAGATGATCAAAAAATCTTACAACAGGCAGAACGAGATCTTAACAACAATTTGTTAAAAGAGGCGATCGCCCAATGCCAGCAGGTAATTGCTTACTATCCCAACCAAACTAAAGCCTACGAGATTTTAGGGAAAGCCTTAAATCAACTGGGACGCTTAGATCTGGCCGTCAGAGCCTATCGAAAATTGGCCAAACTCAGCCCTAAAGATGCGATCGCCCAGACTAACCTCGGGAATTTATATGCTAAACAACGGCAATGGCAATCGGCTGTTCTCGCTTATCAGAGGGCGATCGCGATCAATCCTAACTTAGCCGTAGCCTATCGGAATTTAGCCCAAGTCTTAGATCGGGTGGGAAAACAGGACATCGCCGTTGAATATTGGTATCAAGGATTTAGCCTGAAACCAGAAGCGGTGAAACCCAGCCAGCATTTAGCCTTGGGCAGTTTGTTACTGCGTCAGGGCAAACTCCTAGAAGCCGCCACCTGTTACCAATGGGCGATTCAGCTAAATCCAGCCTGTACCGAAGCCTACCATAACTTAGGGGAAGTGTTAGCCACCCAGGGAGATTGGGATCAGGCAATTGCCCACTATCAAAGAGCTTTAGAAATTAATCCCCAGGCTTTTGAAACTTACAATAGTTTAGGCAAGGCTTTAGGCGTCCAAGGTCGATGGTCAGAGGTTTTAAGCTGTTATCATCGGGCTTTGGAATTGAATCCCCGATTATTAATGGCGGTGCAGAATCTCACCCAAGCCCTCATTCAAAATAGCCAATCTTTACCTCATAGCAAGAACTCTGATCAGATATTGCACCTATTAACAAAGAATTTTCTGCCCGGACAAACTCAGTTCGGCACATCCCCACCCCAACGGCAGTTACAAAACGGTGCAGTTGGAGAAACCTGGACAACAACCGCCGTATCTATTTCCCCCTCCCTAGAGGAGTCGAGTCAGTATCAACAAGCTCAGACTCAGTTTAGGCAAGGGAACTATAAAAACTGTATCACCGACTGTGAGCAACTATTGGTTTCTTACCCCCGAGAGGTTACCGTTTATTGGTTATTGGGGAAATCCTGGGCTGGCTTGGGGAATGGGGAAAAAGCCAAACAGTCCTATCAACAGGGAATTAAGCTACAACCCCAGCGGCCAGAAGGATATCTGGGTATAGGAGAACTTTATGCCCGGGAGGGAAACGGTAAACTCGCCATTGCTTGTTATCAAAAAGTGATTCAGTTCCGGCCTTCCGCCCTAGTTTATCGAAGATTAAGTCAAGAGTGGCAAGCCCTAGGAAATCGGGAAAATGCCGAAGATTGTTTGTATGAAGCTCTGCGTTTAGAACCCGACAGGGTTTCAGTACAGGACTGTTTGCAACTGGGGGATGCCCTCTGGGAGCGGGGACAAAGAACCCAGGCGATTATTTGTTATGGTCAGGCTTTAGTCAGAGATCCCCATTTAGCGGTTGGCCATCCCCAGTTAGGGCAAAGGTTACAGCAACCCCAGTCCCGGGAAGATCAAGAGTTAGAAATGTCTTTGACAAATCCGGCTCTTGATGTTTATCCTAGGGGTAAACCTGGCTTAACTCAACAGGAGCAAACGGAATTATGCTCACAGGCCGCTCGGCATTCGGAGTTAAGTGAGTGGGAAACTTGTATTCAGATTTGTCGTCAACTGATTGAGCAGGAGCCAGAACAGTTAGAAGCCTATGGATTGATGGCCAAGGCTTTATACCATCAAGGAGAAATTGCCCCCGCCTTGGCTGTTTATCAACAACTGCGAAAACTTCGGCCAGAAGATCCGGATATCTACGGGATTTTAGGGGATATCTATGCAGAACAGGAGCAATGGGACGCTGCGGTTGAATATTACCAGACGGCAGTTCAGTTAAACCCGAAATTGACTTCCGTTCAAGAAGCATTGGGGGATATCTGGTCGCATCAAGGGCAGTGTCAAAAGGCGATCGCTTGTTATCAGCAAGTGCTGGAGAGGTCGCCTGAGTTATGGGAAGTGCATCATAAATTAGGTGATGTCCTCTGGCAACAGGGGGAATTAGAAGCGGCGGTTAGAGCGTATCAACAGGCTGCGGAGTTATCACAAGTGCCTTAATTTAATCTTCGTATTGTCTCAAGTAGTAGTTATGGTTATTCAGCAACAACCCTCAAGTCTTTCTGATCGTCCCCAGGTGTCTTCTATGGTTAAAAGTCGTCGCTCTGTTTCTCCGGCAGAACCGCCCTATCGGTTGGCCCAAGCGTTAGTTAAGCAAGAAAAATGGCAAGAAGCGATCGCCGCTTATCAACGGACTTTGACCATCGCCCCCACCTGGGTTGAGGTACAACGGGAGTTAGGAGATTTGTTTCTGAAGTTGGAACGTTGGGATGAGGCTGTTCAGGTTTATGAAATAGCGATCGGCTTGCGCTCAGATACTGAAGTTTATCATAATTTAGGGGATGCCTTCCTGAAGTTGCAGCGCTGGGAAGATGCGATCGCAGCCCATGAAAAAGCGATTAAGTTGAATCCTGAGTTTTCTTGGTCTTATAATAATTTGGGGGATGGGTTGCGGGAGTTGCAACGCTGGGACGAGGCGGGGCAGGCTTATCGGAAGGCGATCGAATTACAACCGGATTTTGCTTTATCTCATCATAATTTAGGGGATGTTTTAGTGAAAAAAGAAGATTGGGAAGGGGCGATCGCGGCTTATCAAAAAGCGGTTGATTTAGATCCTAATTTTGTTTGGTCATATTATAATTTAGGGGATGTTTTAGTTAAAAAAGAAGATTGGGAAAATGCGATCGCAGCCTATCGTTCTGCTGTTAAACTCGATCCCAATTTGCCACAGGTTCATGAAAAGTTAGGGGATGCTCTGCAACATCAAAGTCAGAGAGATTCTGAAGAAATTTCTCAAGTTTATCATCGAGCTGTTGCAGATAATCCAACGGATTTAGAGGTTTATTATAAGGCATTGGAAGTCAACCCCCAAGATGCTGAAATGTGTTTGAAGTTAGCTGATACTTTGAGAAATCAGGGTAAATTAGAGCAGGCTGTTACTTTTTATAAAAGCACTTTACAAATTGAACCTAATAATCCCAATATTCATGGGGTAGTTTGGTATCGTTTGGGGGATGTTTTACAGGATTTGAGGAAGAAAGATGAGGCAATTAATGCTTACCGTAAGTCATTAGATTTGAAACATGATTTTCATACTGAAGAAAAATTGGCAATTTTGTTGAGAGCTAATTTATGGCAAGAAAAACAGAAGTTAGGAATACAGTTAGAACAGGAAGGAAAATCAGAAGAAGCCGCCGTATTATATCGTCGAGCAATTACGCTTAAATCTGATCCGCTACAGTTTTATTATGAAGCATTAGAAATCAATCCTGATAATTATTTATTGTATTTTAACTTAGCCAATGCTTTGTGTAAAAAAGGAATGATTAACCATGCTATTGTTTTTTATAAACGGGGTTTACAACTGAAACCAAATCATTTAGAAATGAATCTGCAATTAGGTAAATTATTAGCTGAACAAAACAAATGGGAAAGAGCTACGGTTTACTTTAGCCGTGCTGTGGAGATTGATTCTGATTGTTTTGAGGGTCATTACAGGTTGGCAGAAGCACAGGAAAAAATCGGTCAGACACCATCTTGTCGTTTTCGTTTATCAGAGGATCAGGATATTATTGAATTAACAGAAAAAACGATATGGCTAACTTTATCTGTTCAACCTTCAACTTCTTATTATCTAGTTGGTCAAAGTTCATCCCCTCAATCACCTACTAATAATCAAGCTTTAATACAAGTTGAGTTTTTGGATAATAATCAACAATTAATACCAAAACCCTACTCTGGTATCCAGACTTCTGAAACCGTAGGCCCTTATTTTTATATTTCTACTTCGGGTGAAAATTTATCTGAATTTAAAACGAAAATATTTAAGACAACATCTCTAACAAACTATGTGCGTTTAGGGTTTAGAAATTGGCATAATAAAAAGCCAATTATTTTAGATTCAAGAGTAGAATTATCTTTTGATTCTGCACCCTATGTTGAAGCGGCAATTGCTAGTTACCAAAAAGCACTAAAAATTAACCCCCATGATTATGTCCTGATCAATAGGTTGGGTGATTTACTTGAAAAACTGGGGAGATTAGGTGAGGCTTTGTCTTGTTATCGTCAAGTGCTGGAAGTCAGTTATAATTCTTCTTACAAAGTTAATAATCAACCGAATCGGGTTTTCAATAATCGGGTACTTTTGCCTTTACATAGTTCTTTACCCTACCAACAGACAGGTTATACAATTCGTTCTCAAAGTATTCTGAAATCCTTGCAAGAGAAAGGTATTGATGTTTTAGCGACTACTCGTTTAGGTTATCCTGATGATTTTTTGCCTGTAGATAAAAGTCAATCTGTTCCTGAGATAGAAAAAATAGATGGAGTTGATTATTTCAGGTTAAAGAGCGAACAAAAACAGACAGATATTGAACAAAACTATGCCTATATTGAGAATTATGCGGAACAGTTAGCGAAGGTAGCCAGAACTCATAATGCTTCGGTTATTCATAGCGCATCTAATTTTGTAACTGGGATGGCAGGAGTCTTAGCTGCGAGGAAAGTGGGGATAAAATCTGTTTATGAGGTTCGGGGATTTTGGCATCTGTCTAAGGCGGCAAAGATGCCAAATCTCAGAGATAGTTGTTGGTTGACCCATTGCCAGTTAATGGAATCTGCCGTAGCCAGACAGGTAGATGCAGTCGTAACTCTTTCTCAAGTAATGAAGGAGGAATTGATTAATTGGGGTGTTGAGGAAAGTCGGATCACTGTTATTCCTAATGCTGTTGATACAAACAAGTTTAAACCCCATTCTCCCGATCAAGGTTTACAGAAAAAATTGGGGTTAGATGGTTGGTTTGTTGTTGGTTTTGTTGGTTCTTTGAATGAATATGAAGGAGTTGATTTATTGATTCAGGCGATCAATGGTTTAATTGCTCAGGGTACGAAGATTAAATTATTAATTGTCGGAGATGGTTCTGCTAAACAGGGTTTAGAAAATTTGGTTGATTCTATTAATATGAAGCAGCATATTATTTTTGCGGGTCAAGTTCCTTTCTCAGAGGTGATTAATTATTATGCCCTATCTGATGTTTGTGTATTTCCCCGTAAGGCAGAGGAGGTTTCTCAGTTTGTGCCGCCTTTGAAGTTATTGGAGCCGATAGCAATGGCTAAACCTGTGATTGTTTCAGCTTTGCCACCCCTGTTGGAGATGGTTAGGCATGAGGAGACTGGGTTAGTTTGTCGGTCTGATCATGTTGGGAGTTTACAAAATGCGATTTTGCGAATTTATGAGAATTCGGATTTGGGCGATCGCTTGGGAAAAGCTGCCATGAACTGGGTGCAAGCTAACCGTCAATGGTCTATGGTTTGCCAAAAGTATTTAGAAGTTTATCAAAGTTTGTTTACTTTAGCTTAAGGTCGTGTTATGGAAAAAGTTTGTGTGATGGGTTTGGGTTATGTGGGTTTACCAACGGCTAGTTTATTGGCAAATAATGGGTTTAAGGTTCATGGTGTGGATGTTAACCCGAAAATTGTGGAGTTGATTAGCTGGGGGAAGGTGCATATTACTGAACCAGATTTGGATATTTGTGTCAGAGAGGCGGTTAATAGTGGAAATTTGACTGTAGGGCTGGAACCGAAGTGGGCAGATGTGTTTATGGTGGCAGTTCCAACTCCATTTAAGGATAACCATGTGCCGGATGTTTCTTATATTGAAGCTGCTACTAAGGCACTTGCTAAATATGTGGAACCCGGCAATTTGGTAATTCTGGAATCTACGAGTCCAGTGGGGACGACAGAAAAGATGGCTACTTGGTTACAGGAGTTGCGTCCTGAGTTGGACGTTGAGGGGTCGGTTTATCTGGCACATTGTCCTGAACGGGTGTTACCAGGTCAAACATTGAAGGAGTTGGTAGTAAATGACCGGGTAATAGGTGGTATTAATCCTCTCTCGGCTGAAAAGGCAGCCCAATTTTATCGTCAGTTTGTGACTGGGGAGATTATTTGTACTAACGCTCGCACGGCAGAATTAGCTAAATTGGCGGAAAACTCTTTTCGGGATGTTAATATTGCTTTTGCCAACGAGTTATCAATGATTTGTGATAAATTAGAGATTGATGTTTGGGAACTTATTAAGTTAGCTAATCATCATCCTAGAGTTAATATTCTACAACCTGGGCCAGGAGTTGGGGGGCATTGTATAGCGGTTGATCCTTGGTTTATTGTGGATTCAGCACCGCAGGAAGCGCGGTTAATTAGAACGGCTAGGGAGGTTAATGATAGTAAAATTGATTTTGTTGTTGCTAAAGTTAAGGAGGCTGCTAAGAAATTTAAAAACCCGAAGATTGCTTGTTTAGGATTGAGTTATAAGCCGGATATTGATGATTTACGGGAAAGTCCAGCAGTTAAGGTGGTTGAGAAGTTATTGGATGATAAAACAGGAGAAATTTTAATTGTTGAACCCTATATTAAGTCCTTGCCTAAATCTTTTTTTAAAGGGAAAAATTTAGATTTGAAAAATTTAGAAACTGCTTTGCAACAAGCAGATATTTTAGTGATTTTGGTAAACCACCAAATATTTAAAAAATTTAGATATAATTTAACTCAAGGGAAAATTATAATAGATACGGTGCAATCTTTTTGATTTGCTTATGGTGTTTTGTATTGTTCTATATTTGGTTGTATAAATATGGTTTGGGGATTAAATTATATAGTATCTATTCCTAATTTTGGTGATTCTAACAAAATCTTGGAAATAGGTGCAGGGAATTTTCAAAGAAGTTTCAATTTAGCACAGAGCTATCAGAATAAAACTTTTTATGCCACTGATTATGAAATGACTAACAAGAAAATAGATGATTTAGTTCTATCTAATCTGAAAATTCAGTGGTGTGATGCACAAAATATGTATTTCCGTGATAACTATTTTGATGTTATTTTTTCAATAGCTGTGATGGAACACTTTTCTGATACAAAAGCAGTTCTTTCTGAATCTTTTCGCTGTTTAGTGCCAGGGGGTTATTGTTATTTTATTCAAGCACCATTCTGGTCATGCTCCATGGGCCATCATTATAGACATTGGGAGGAGAAAATTAGGGAAGCAATTCCATTATACGGACACTTGTATTTAACGAAGGATGAAATGCGTAGTGAACTGCTTAAAGCAAATGCAGATATTAATATAGACGAGTGTGTTAACAGAATATATGATAGGCTAGATTTGTCTAGGTTGACAAGGAACTCTGTATTTGAGCTATGTGAAAATTCAGATTTTGAAATTGCCAAGTGGGAAGACTACCCAGATGAGTTTTTTGATAAAAATAAAGCTGAGTATGTAGCTTCTATTGCTCCTATAAAACTAGATGTTGAAGAAATGAGAATAAAAGGAGCTAGAGTTTTGTTGCATAAACCTAATAATAAATGAGTCAAATTTCATTGAAGGCTTTTGTTGAGGTATACACTATGATAAAATCATCAGTCAATGCAATCAACAGACTAAAATACAACTATTCTGCTCGCATTAACCTCAAACAAACTCTTCTGTAATCTACAAAACAATGTCTTTGATTATGAATATTTCTTCAATTCTAGGTACTAATTCAGCATTTGATAATACTTATAAGTTGTTTCAAGATAAATTCCCCAATGGGGGAGTCGGAGTTTACTCCAACTATGATTGGAAACGTCTATTCATAGCTTATCAGCTTGTTCAGGGTAAATCAGTCTTAGATGTTGGTATTGGTAATGGGGCTTTATCAAATATTTTGACCAAATCAGGACGTTTTGATAAAGTTGTGGGTATTGACATCAGGAAAAATAGTAAGCTAATTATGCCAGAAGAGAACTACAGCTTCTATGAGATGTCAGTAGTAAATCTCAAATTCTCAGATAATCAGTTTGATACAGTGGTTGCTATGGAGGTTCTAGAACACTTAGAAGTTCAAGATTTTCCTGTCGCTTTAAAAGAATTAAGGCGTGTTACTAAAAATCGTCTGGTGACGACTGTTCCCTACAATGAACCCGAACCTGTATGGTGGCATGATAAACCAGGTGGTCATCGTCAATCATTTGACGATCATAAACTTCAAGAATTTTTCCCGAATGCTGTTGGTACTATTGTTGACAGAGGAGGTATAAACTGGATTATGATGGTTGAAGAACTGTCTAGTCCTGAAAGGTTTACTATAATCAGCAATCAAGATTTTATCAGCAAATTTGCCGAGATAGGTTAATCACCAAGTTCCACTTTCTTCATCTAGCACTCTTAAGATTAACGACTAAAAACACTCTATTCTAATTAGAATTTAGACAAAAACTTGATCTAAATCTAAATTATTAGCGACCAAGTGATGCGGTTTTGATAACACTTCACCTTCCTCTATTTTCCAAGTATGGTCATCCAATTCTTTGCTACGCATTTGAACAAAGTTGTATTTGTCAGTTGACCAGACTCTTAATTTTTTTTGAATACAGTCTTTCAAAAATGTTGTATCTTCACTAATATTCTTGGTGGGAAAGCGAACTTTCTCATAAACTTCTCGTTTAAGCATGATTGTTCCCCCCGACACTAAAGAAGTAAATTTATGTTCATTACCAGGAAATCGAATTAATAACTGATTGCTATTTCCTAGAAAAATATAATAACTCCACTTGCCAACAATAGCTGCACTTGTATAGGTAAACGGGAGTATCATATCACCGATAAAGTTATTGCCATATAAATCATCAGCATCACATTTCACTAAGTAATCACCCTGGGAATTTTCTATTCCATAGTTTAAACATTCTCCCAAACATTTGTCACGACATTCAAGGATTCTAATATTTTGCAATTTCTGTACTTTTTCTTTTACCTTCTCTACTTTATAACTATCTCCGTTTAAAACCAATAAAAGCTCTTTGTTATCATATTCCTGCCGTTGATAATTTTGCAGACAATTATCTAAATCTTTCGGACGATGAGTAACTGAAATAACAGAAACTAGAGGGAGAGTGTCTTTTCCCTCTCTAACAATCTCTAATTTATCTAAAACAGAACCTAAGCGATGTTTGTATGTGTGATTTTGATGAACATAACGATAGCCTAAATGAGCTAAACGCTGTCGATCTTCCTCGTCACTAAGTAATTTTTCTATAAATTCGGAAGTTTCAGATTTATTATGAGTGAGTTTGACAATTTTGCCCAGCATCTTTTCCATTCCTACAGATTTAGTAGAAATAACTGGTGTACCACAAGCTAACGCCTCAAAGACTCGACGGGAAAACATAGTTGGAGAATCAGTCACCGTGTTTACATTCAATATTCCCTTGTAAGTACGGTAAGCAGAAAGCATTTTGTCATAACTAAGGCTTCCTAGAATAGCATCTCGATATTTTTCTGGAAAACGATAGCGTTCATCTTTTAAAGATAAATCAAAATAACGATCAAATATATCTACACCTTTTTCTAAAGCAGGGTCTAAAAGAATACTTGTCAATTCCTGCCTCTCATGGTGCTTATGATTAAACCAGCTACCAGCAAAACAGACTTTATTCAAGATAATTTTTCTACCACCTGGATTGTGAATACATGGTTGAGCCGCAAACGGTAAACTATAAACGTGATTATGACCACAAATTTCTTGATAAGCCTTTACGCAATTTTCATCAGTTGTGAATATATAATCAAATTCCTTCGCTACTTCTATGAAAATATCAAAATTTGGAGGATCTTCTTTGTTCCAAAATACAGTAGGAATTTTCTTGATTTTGCAGTAGTTAATAATATCTTTGAGAGGATTAGATTTTTTCTCAACATATTTTGTCATAGCCCCTACCCATTTTCCATCATTACCTTCCCAAATTGATTCTGCAAAGAAAAAAGCTGGTTTGGTATCTTCAAACTGCTGTTGCCAAATTGATATGTCTATTGGAATAATATTAGCTTCATACTTCCAGCAATCTTCTGAAAATCTATCTAATAATGTTGCAATTACCAGATTAGAAGTTGGTTTAGGTTCAGGATACTCAAAACTAGGTATCCATGCCACAGTCTTAGCTTTAATTACTTCAAGTTGAGAACCAATAAATATAGGCTTATTATTGCTCCATGTTCTAAAACCAAGTTTTAAATAAAAAACTGAATTTTGGATATATATTCCCAGATTAAATGATTTAATATCAGGATTGGTATTCAAGTATATATAAGGTCCTATTTCTCCTGAGTTTGATAATCCCTGAATAGGACCTGGAATCAGCTTAGAATCTGATGCCAAAAATTGAACTTGTACCAAGGCTTTTTTGGGAAGTTTTTCTTCTGAAAATATAGACCCCTCAATATTATAATAACTAGCCTCTGATACTGGAATGGTGATCCAGATAGGTTCACCTGTTAATTTTTTTATATTTTCCTGGGCATCAAAAATATAGTATTTATCACCAATTGGTTTTATTACCGTTGCTAGGTTTTCCTTGACAGAAAAGGATAAGGTTTGATTCCAGGATTCTAAATCACTTAATAAGTCTGCATCAAATAATGTATTTGTTTCGGCTGACAAGTAGATAAATTTTGTAATCCAATCCGAAACCGTTTCAGCTTTCAAATATGGCGTACACTCCAAAGACCGCTCCAACGACCTAGCCATTTTAACAGTATCACCCTGCCGATACTGCTCCCATGCCTCCTTCACCAAAGACCGATAACGCTCGTAACTTTCCATTTAATTTCCCCCTACCCCACTAATCCCAAATAACTACCCACAACCTTGACAATTCCCTGTGCCGCATGACCATCCCCAAAAGGATTAATTGCACTTGCCATACCCTGATAAGCAGAGCGATCGCTCAACAACACTGAAGCCGTAGACACCATCTGCTCAGGATTCGTTCCCACCAATTGAGCCGTCCCCGCATCAATAGCCCCCGGTCTCTCACTTGTCTCCCCCAAGACTAACATAGGCTTATCCAAACTCGTAGCATCCTCCTCTAATCCCCTAGAATCTGTCATCACTTTATCTGATATTTTTTAAGATTTTTAGTTGCTGCCATTCAGGTAAATCAGTCAATAAACAAATATCCAAATTCAAGTGATTTTGAACTGAAAACTTTTTGAACTGCTCTACCCAGTCTGAAATAGTTTCTACCCTGTAGTAAGGAGTATATTCCAAAGACCCATCCAGAAATCGAGCCATTTCCCCATATAAACCCTTATCATAGTGATACCAAGCCAACCATACTAACGTATGATAACGCACCTGATGCTCCATACCTCGAATCTGCTCCGGTAAATCCCGATGAGCAAAAAACTTGTCCAGCACCTTCACCACACATTCAGCTTGAGTTTTGGTGTTTCTGGTCGTGTTCCCCTGATACCTGCGATAACCCACCGCCACCCGTCGCCACCAAGCTGCTTCACACCCCATCAACGCCAAACGTAAAACCAAATCAACATCATGGGATTGGCGCAACTCCCCATCAAACCCCCCCACCTGTTCTAACCAGTGTTGACGAATCATCATGCCACTGGTTTTAACAGGTTTATACATTAACCAACTTTCCAAATTCAGATCAGGAATATCATGCCAAGGTTCCACATCAATAATTTTCTCACCCCCTGCATCCACAATTCGCCAGCCTGTATGTACACTCCCCAGACTGGGTTGTTGCTCAGAACAATTCACTTGTTCTGCTAACTTTTCCGGTAATAGCCAAAAATCATCTGCATCCAAAAAAGCAATAAATTCACCCTGAGCTTGTTGAATTCCTAAATTACGAGCGACAGCCGAACCTTGATTCTGTTGATAAAAATATCTAATTTTCTTTGAGTAAGACTCTAAAACTTGACAAGTTTCATCCGTTGAACCATCATCAATAACAATAATTTCATAATCTTGATAGGTTTGCATTAAAACACTATCAATCGCTTCGGCAAGAAAGCGATCGCAATTATAAGTCGGAATAATTACACTGACTCTAGGCATTGAAATTGCTGTTAATTAATACGGTTTAAATTATTTTGGGGATACCAGTTATCCTATAAATTGTCATCAATTATTTGCGATCGCATCCCCTAATTCCTTTATTCTAATCTATAATTGAGAGAATATTCATCTGTTCCACTAGATACAATCAGTATCTAAGGAGATATTCATGAAAGCAGAGTTAACGGCTATCATTGAAACAGCAAAGGAAGGAGGATACTGGGCTATTTGTCCTGAAATACCTGGGGCTAATGGTCAGGGGGAAACTATAGAGGAAGCTAAAGAAAGCTTAAAAATGGCTATTCAACTAATTTTTGAAGATCATTTGGCAGATATTCGCACCGGGGCTACCAGAAGACGCTATTGAAGCAACCATCTTAATCCATGAAACATAAGTTATCCATTTTTTTTAGGAGATCAAACATGATTGCTGTTACTCAAGTTAGACCTCAAATCACCCTAGAGGAGTTTTTAGAATATCCTGAAACCAAACCCTATAGTGAATATATTAACGGAAAAATAGAACAAAAACCCATGCCCCAAGGACAACATAGTGTTTTACAAGGTCGTTTAGTTACAGCGATTAACCAAGTGGGATTACCTCAAAAATTAGCCCATGCTTTTCCTGAGTTGCGGTGTACTTTTGGCGGTCGTTCTCTTGTCCCAGATATCAGTGTTTTTACTTGGGATCGGATTCCTAAAACTGAACAAGGAAAAATAGCAAATCGTTTTGAAGTTTATCCCGATTGGGTAATCGAGATTTTATCTCCTGAACAATCTGCAAATAAAGTGATCAGAAAAATCATATTTTGTCTGAACCAAGGAACACAGTTGGGATGGTTAATTGATCCCGAAGATGAATCGGTAATGATATTTCAGCCTAATTTATTTCCAGAAGTTAAAATAGATGAAGAAATTTTACCTGTTTTAGAGCATCTTAAAGACCTACAATTGTCAGTAAAAGAAATGTTTACTTGGTTAAGTATTGAATAATCGTCAAGCCCTTGTCGTGTCTTCACTGGCTAGGATATACAGTTTGACTGCTGAACAGCTTACACTGACTCTAGGCATTAAAATCACTATTTGTCAATACGGTTTAGATTATTTAGGGGATACCAGCTATCCTTTAATAATTGTTCAAAAGAATAGGGACAAATAGCCGGAAATATACTTTTAGATAAACCCGTTTTTTGACTAACAAAACTCACGGCAATATTATAAATAGAATCTAATTCTGGAATTAGCTTGTTTTTTGAGCTAGTCGTTAGTTCATGAGTTAAATCATCTCGAAAGGTAATGATTTCTGCTTGCCAATGCCGATAATTTCGCTCATACTCTTGCTCCCAGTATTCCAACAAGAGAAGATGAATAATAATCTGCCTTAAAAGACTTCTGACTTTGTTGAATTGACTTCTTCCCAAACTTTCTAACTCCTCAATTAAATTTTCTATATCTAAATTTTTAAAATCTTTTGTTTTTAATAATTTAATAGTTTGTTGCAACCATAAATAATCGTCGCTTTGATACAATGCTTGCAGTCTATTGTTCGTTGAACTTGTCATATTTTTAATTTTCCCATAAATTGTTAGGCTGCTCGCGCATTGATAAGCTGTTCAGCATCTAATACAACTCATTATAACTTATAACATTTTGAAAGAATAGCGATCGCCTACTATCAATGTTCAATATATTACTATAAACAAATATTGATAATTTTAATATTAGGAATACTAAATTCGTCGTCAAATTTCGGAAATGAGAAAAAATATGCTATGATCTGAGCCTGAATTAATCATGAGTTCAAAAAAAGTATGTTAAAATTTGGTGGGTATGGAAAGTCTCAAAGCAAGTTTTTATATTTACTCATTGCTAGTATTGTTTTTCCCGTCCTAGCTGTCAGTTCTTTCAATATTGTTAATTCTCGCCAATATTTGATTGATTCAGTGATTCGTTCCATGAAGAATGATTCACAAAATAGCGGAGCAACTATCAATCTTTTTTTGGATAATTTCAAGTCTGATATCCTATATTTAAGCGAAACTCCACCCATTCAAGGAATTGTGAGATCTAGAGAGAATAAAGGCATTGATCCCGAAGACAAATCTACCTATGAAAGCTGGAATAATCGCCTAATCATTATTTTTACATCTTTCCTGAACAATAGACCCTATTATGATCAACTACGTTATATTGATGAAAAGGGCAATGAATTGGTAAGGATCAAGGTCATCAACAATCAAGTTAAAGTGATGCCATCTGATCAGTTAAGGAATGTATCTTCATCGGAATACTTTTCTAAAACTTTACAATTAAAATCGGGAGAAATTTATGTATCTCCGATTAATTTGAGTCGAGAAAATGATCAAATTGAAGTTCCTTATAAACCGATTATTCGTTATGGTACTCCCATTTATAATCGGGCGGGGGAAAAACGAGGAATGCTAATTGCCAATATTTTAGTTGAGAGGTTGTTTGAAATTGCGGATAACCATAACTTGACTTTAGAAATGCAGCAACAGTTTTTTGTGATTAATCAAGATGGATATTATTTAAGAAATCCGGTTGCAGACAAGCAATGGGGGTTTGAATTCAATAATAATAATAATAATTTAAGAAATGACTACCCAGAAGCTATTGTTAATCAACTGATGTCGGGAGAAAGCGGTTTGGTGACGGACAGTGTTGACTATATCATGACTTACAATACCATCTTCCCTAATCAAGTGACTCGGGAAAATCCCTTTATTTTATTATATCAAACCCCTAAATCCGTGGTTTTAGAACCCATTAATAACTTTATTCGAGTTGCGGTGATTGTTACCCTGGTTGTTGGGGTCATTTTTGTAGTTTTTGGAATTATTTTATTCAAAAAATTAGTCAATTCTATACTAGAAGTTGTTGCCGTAGTCACAGCTTTTTCCAGTCAAATTTTTTCCACTATTAATCAACAGGAACGGATTGCCAATCAACAATTATCTTCCGTTCAAGAAACCAATGTTACCATGGATGAACTCAGCGCTTCCTCCCAACAATCGGCGCAACAAGCAGAAGGGGCGGTTTTTGGGGCAAAACAAGCCCTAGAGAGGGTCGAACAGGGAACCCTTGCCATTCAGAAAGCCCTCCAAGAATTAGAAACCCTAAAAGTTAAAGTTGAATCCATTGCCGAAAAAATTCTACAGTTAAGTGAACAAACCCATCAAATTGGGAGCGTTTCGGATGTGGTCAGTGATTTATCCAATCAAACGAATATGTTAGCTTTAAATGCCGCCGTTGAAGCGGTACGGGCCGGAGAACATGGTAAAGGATTTGCTGTCGTGGCTTCGGAAATCAGAAAACTCTCGGATGCGAGTCAAAAATCGAGCCAAAAAATTAATACTTTAGTGAATGATATTCAACGGATGATTCAAACAACTGTTGTTGTCACTGAGGAAGGAACTAAAAAGGTGGAATCAGGGGTACATATTGCCCACCAAACCGCTCAAATTTTTTCAGATGTAGCCAAGTCTATTGAACAAATTGTTCAAAGTAGTCAACAGATTGCTTTAACTTCAACTCAACAAGCTTTAGCCATTGGGCAAGTGAATCAAGCCATGAATAATTTAACATCTGGAGCTAATGAAACCGCCAAAGGAATTAGTCAAATTAAAATCGGTGGTGAAAAACTGAATGAATCCACTCAAAACTTAAAGGAAATTTTATAATCAGGTCTCCTAGCCCCACCAGTAATCAGGCTTATTGCCTATTCCCTATTTTGTTGTTTTCTCTTTCAATCCCTGGTGAATTAATTCATCCTGTTGAAAAACAAAGCAATGAATTTCTGGGTTATTGGTATCCGGCACTAGATAATAGAAATCTTCGTTAGCCCCCCGGAAAGATTCTAAAGCCTGTTTAAGTGTTTCTAGGTTTTGAGATTGTTTAAAGCTATCTAAAACTCTTTGAAGTTCATCTTGACCGTTTAGTGTCTCAATGTCTTTAAATTCTTCAAATTCAATCTCACTCTGTTGATAAATATTATGGATGATTTCGTCCATTGATGGAAGTTCATAATTTTCGGCTATATATTTAAGGATGTAGTCAATATCAGGAAACCAATACTGAATCTTTTTAAACTTCATGATTGTGATTTCAAAAACCTCTCCTTCACTATTATTTTTATTCAACTTTAAATGATCAAACAACTCATCGAAGTTACAGAAATATCTATCAAGGTCATCACAGTAAATTTGTATTTCATCCCATCCCAAGAACTTGCTCATTATTTATTCATTGATTTTATTGATTTCAGACTCAGAAGGAATAAAAGATTTAACCAAAACCATCATCAAATCTAAATCCAAAGGTTTACTTAAATACGCCGAAGCACCCGCATCTAAACAGCGTTCTCGGTCGCCGGACATTGCCATGGCTGTTAAAGCAATAATAGGAACAGATTGCCAGATAGAATGAGCCTTTAATTGACGCATTAATTCTAACCCATCGACCTCGGGTAATTGTACATCCATTAAAATTAAATTAGGAAGTGTTGTTTCCGTGACCAGGGGAGACTGAATCGCATCTAACATCGTCTGACCATTACTAATTAATTCGACTCGATATCCCTCTAATTCTAAAACTTCCGAAACCAATAATTGATTAAAGGGTTGGTCTTCCACCACTAAAATTCTAGGGGAATTTTCAGAATCAGGCTTAGGATCTTTTAAAGATTCAGATAGTTTTTGTAAGGATAAATCGCAGGATTCAGGATTTAAACTGAGTTCTTCTCGCATTTCCGTTAACGGCAACCAAGCCCGAAATAAACTACCTTGATTCACTATTGAATTAATGGAAACTGTTCCCCCATGTAACTCCGCCAATCGTTTAACTAAAGCTAATCCTAATCCCGTACCTTCATGGCGTCGTGTGAGGGAAGAATCGACCTGTTGAAAGGGACGAAACAACAAATGCCACCGGTCTTCTGGGATGCCAATTCCTGAGTCTTGAACCTCTAAACAAAGATAGGGTGTACTGGCATTTACCGGAGAACAATCGGGTCGATAATCCTGAATCATTTGGCTGCCATAGGCTAAAAATCCACTTAATTTAATACTTCCGGCTTCCGGTGTAAATTTAACCGCATTGGAGAGTAAATTAATAATAATTTGGCGTACCCGTCGTTCATCTAAAAACGCATGATGCACACGATAATCTAATTCTACAGACATTTTTAACCGCTTTTTATCAGCCCGAGGCTGCATCATTTTTAAACATTCATTACAGAGGCGGTGAATATCCACCGATTGTAAATCTAATTCGGTTTTACCCGCTTCAATTTTGGATAAATCTAAAATATCATTAATCAGTTGTAATAAATGTTGACCGCTTTTTTCAATCAGTTGTAAATGGTTGAGTTGACGTTCATTTAAAGGGCCGCCAATTTGACGTTTGAGCAAGTCAGAAAAGCCTAAAATACTATTCAGGGGAGTTCTCAATTCATGGGACATTGAGGCTAAAAATTCAGATTTAAGTTGAGAAGCGCGTTCTAAATCTTCATTAATTTGTTGTAGACGGTCTTGAGCTTGTACCCGTTCAATCGAGGCTCCCAGGGTTCGGCAAGCCGCATTTAACATATCCCGTTGAGGATATTCTTGTAAACGATCTAAATCCCTAGATTCTAAGGTTAAAACACCAATAATATTGCCATTAGTTGCCGGAATCGGAAAGATTCCTAACCGACCTAATCCGGGTTCTCGAAATCTGGGAACAGATTTAGGATGTTGGGCATAATTGTCAACAAATAAAGGTTCCCCCGTTTCGACCACATCCCATAATAAACCTTGACCATAGGGAATTCCCTGGTCTAAAACTTCCCGCATGGAAGCAACAGCAGGTTCTCCATAGGTGGCAATAAATTGACCGGAAATTCGATTGATCAGGACTCCCGCTTGGCGATTTTTTCCCTCTCCAGAAATAACTTTCACATCTCCAAAAGCTGCATCCATCACCGAGACTAAATAATTTAAGGCAAACTGGGCAATCTCTTGTAAATTATCCGAGTTTTGTAGGCGTTCATTTAATCCTAATAAAAATCTGAGTCGGCGGACTTCTGTATTTAAGCTGGCTTGGGAATTGCGATAATAGGTAATATCTCGAAAGGTAAATAATCGACTGCCATTAGAGGATAATCGGCTTTCAATTTCCAGACAAACTCGGTTATTTTGTTCGATGCAAAAGGATAAATTATCAATCTCGACTTGTTCTAAACAATTTTGCAGTTGTTGACAGTGTTTTGCTTCCCAATACCCTTGTAATAAAATTTGATCAATCAGTGCAGACAGAGACGGTTTTTGGTTGAGAAATTCTGGAGATAATCCCCAAATATCGGCTAATTTTTGATTGAATAGGATTAATTGGTGAGTATGATTGAATAGAGCGATCGCATTATCAATTTGATTTAAAATCAACGACCGTTCTTCCCGCACCTGTTGGACATCCAGGCTAAATTGTTCATTGTTGGTACTTATTGGTTCCGTCATAGTATTTTTTTTGGGAAAAAACAGGTGAAAAGGGGTTGAATTCAACTCAATTAATGAATCTTAACAAATTTCTCAGATATCTCAATCATTAGTTTCGAGATCTCGGTTAGCCTTAGACGCCCCCTTCCTTGAGACAGAAAATCAAGACTTAAATGGCCAAAATCGCCAACTTTTGTAATTTTTGATATAAAATCAAATCTATGTGAAGATTTGTTTAGAATAACCGACACCCATTTAGAGAGGAGAAAACACTGTGGCTTTTGAACTTCCCGCCTTACCCTTCGCCGACGATGCCTTAGAATCAAGCAAAATGTCGGCCAAGACCTTTTCCTTCCATCATGGTAAGCACCACGCGGCTTATGTCACAAACCTGAATAAGCTGGTTGAGGGGACAGGACTAGCGGATAAATCCCTAGAAGAAATTATCAAAGCAACCGCCAACGACCCTAACAAAGCTGGAATTTTCAACAATGCGGCCCAGGTCTGGAATCATACTTTCTTCTGGAATAGTCTGAAAGCCGGTGGCGGTGGCCAACCCACAGGTGCTTTAGCCGAAAAAATTAATGCTGACTTTGGTAGCTTTGACAAGTTTATCGAAGAATTCAAAACCGCCGCGACGACTCAATTCGGTAGTGGTTGGGCTTGGTTAGTATTAGATAATGGCACTCTGAAAGTTACCAAAACCGCTAATGCCGGAACTCCTATTGTGGATGGAGCTACTCCGTTATTAACTTTGGATGTTTGGGAACACGCCTATTATTTAGACTTCCAAAATGCCAGACCCGCTTACATTGAAAACTTCCTCAATCAATTGGTGAACTGGGATTTTGTGGCTGCAAACTTCGCTGCTGCATAATTGAGCATTCTTTCTGAAATAGATTGAACCAACAGCAAGACAGTCATTCTATTTTTAGGACTGTCTTGTTTTTTTTATTATCTCAATTGATTAAAATTTTAACCATGAATAGTCAGGATCTGGCCCGATATATTGAAAGTACCAATGGTATTTCTAAGTCTTGGTTATTAGTACAATTGCGGTTAAAAAAACTCGAAGAACGCCGTTCGGAAATTTCCCAGGAAGAATATATTCAAGAGTTAGCCCAACTGCATCAAGAATTAATGAATTTGGGCGAGTGGTGGTTAGGCATAGAAGATGAGGTTTTTAGTTGAAATTTATTAAAGAGTTTGTTGTTGGGCTTTAGCCCCTCCTCCAGCCCCTATAAACAAACAAAAAAGTTTAATGCTTACAATCCTTATTCATCTGTAAATAATCAAAAATAGGATAATTAATATTATTCATTAATATCGACGGGGAAACCGCAGGTTGATCTAATTGAGGTAAAGAGAGTATAGCCTGTTCGATGGGAATAGCAAAAGCTAATTCCACCATTTTTTCTCGGAGTTGGGGACTGGGTAAAGAACCATCTTGATAAATATAGGGATCTCCCCAAAGAGGATAGGCGTGCATTCCATTAATTCCAATCACTTTTCCTTGAATATTTAATAACGGCCCCCCACTCATGCCCTTTTGAATCGGATTAGTATAACCGATTTTATAGCCCTGTTGAATTGCTTTTTTAGATAATAAAGAAACCCGACCTCTGGTTAAATTAAATCCTAATTTTGGTAAAAATTCCGGTTCATTTAGTTGGGAAAACTTAGAAGGCAGTGGTTTATGATTAATCCTTAAATTCAAAGTATTTTTAGGGTAAATAGATCTATTATTAATTTCGATAATATCCGGTGAATCTGACCGTTCCACCCAAGGAAAACCCGCCCCAAAAACCTTATCCCCGGGCTGAAGTAGGTTAGAATATTCGAGATTAGCGATCGCATAAATTCTCACACTTTCAAACTGTAATAACGCTAAATCCTGTCCTGAAAACTGAAAATTTGAAATGGGATTAGCCGAATAAACCTGACCATCAGGGGTTTGAATGGAATAAGGCGGATAACTCGGGGTTAAAATATGTTGATTCGTCAAAACAGTATAAATATTTCCATCTTTTCTCACTAAAATTCCTGACCCCCAAGCCGAACCCGATAAAATTTTAACTGTAATGCTTTGTGCAATTATTTGCAATTGTTTAGGGGTACAAACTTGACAGGAATTTTGCCCGCAAAAAGTTTCCGATTTGATCGAGAAATGGATCGAACTTCCAGCCCTAACCTGCAAAGATGACGACTTAAAAAATAGATCAGAAAAAACAAATATTGGCAGGGTTAAAAAACAACTACCAATACTCGTAATTCTTGTAATTTTTAGAAAACTTAGAAATCGATTAACCATGATAACTTGAATCAAAATAAATCTCTTTTTTGTCCAAGAGAATTAATCCAACCGCACCGAATCCATCGCCGAAACACTCCCTTGCTCCTCAATATACTGACTCATATCCAAATACAATCGACCATTACTTTCTTCCAAAGGCCCAGCACTGGCATTCGCCCTCAGATCAAATAACTGTTGTAAAGTACGATTAGCATTTTGATTCGGTTTCAACGTAAATAAAATCCCCAAACAAGGCCCATCTTGAGCATTAGAAACACAGATCACAGGTTGTTGATTAACCCGCCCGGTCGTGACATAATTTAATAGACCCCGTTTCTGAAACTGTTGGAATTTAGAAGACACCTGACGACAACGAGTTTCAGGAACATAACCCGCATCATCAAATATTCGAGAAACCCAACGAATTACAGGGAAAGTTCCCCTGGTATTCTTAACAAATGTCGTCGGAATTCCATCGGAACTCAGATCACAATAAAACTCCTGTCTCATCGTTTCCGCATACTGACGTTCAGACACTTGAACCCCAGAAGATTCACAGGTAATCAAGTTACCAAAATTACAGGAACTATTTGTAGATAATTCCTGTCCGTGACTAGCAGAAGTTAATCCCAAAAAAGTGCTAAAAGCGATCGCACCAATTTGTAAACCTTTCCCAAAAACAGAGTTTTTCATAAATTTATTCCCAATCATTTTTGATAGTTTAATCCTTCCAATTCACCCCCAAACGTTTGAGATAATCCCAACCCCTTTGGGGCCAAACATGAGGACGCCCCGTTTTTTCAGCGATCCATTCGGCCACCTTCGGGCCAGACCAAGAGCCACCATCCGGTGCTGGCCCCCGTAAGGCTTGCATAAGTTCCTGTTGTTGTCCTGAAGTGAGCAAAGATTTGGCGATGGGGGGTTGGCGCTCCCTGCTGCGATTCTTCACAGAACTTGGCCCCTCGCGGTTGTAGCGCCGGATAATTTCTTTGGCATAGTCGTAATTTAACCCCACCACTTCCGCCGATTGTTTAATTGTCCAATCCCCCGCCACAAGGCAAAGCAAATGCCATCGACGAGCCTCTGTCGTGTCTCGTGCTTGACGATAGCGAGCTTTTAGGTCATCGGGCGTTAGGTAGGGTTCAATGTGCGCTTTAGGTGGCATTCCTCCGATTCAGCATCAGGAAAGTTGGTTAGTCTATCTGATGGTTTTAAGGGTTTTCCGGATCAAAACCAGAATTTCTGAGAATTACGAATTACGAATTACGAATTACGAATGGGTTTTGGCTGATACTCAACGAGCGAGGACGCTCCCCCTGCCTCCCACGCTTCCCCTGCCCCCCTGCTCCCCCTGCCTCCCCTGCCTCCCCTGCCCCCCTGCTCCCCCTGCCTCCCCTGCCTCCCCTGCCCCCCTGCCTCCCCTGCTCCCCCTGCTCCCCCTGCCTCCCCTGCTCCCCCTGCCCCACTTCCCCCGTCTCCCCTTAACACCCCCTCCTGGTGATAAACTTTGATATGGGTATTTTAAGAACATGAGGAATAACAGAGTATGGCATCCATCCGTAAGTTGCACCGACAACTGATCAAAAAAGAGCGCTCCGCCGTTGAGATCACCCAGGAAGCGCTGGATCGGATTGCACAACTCGAACCCCAATTAAAGAGCTTTCTCTGTGTGACTGCGGATAGAGCCTTAGAGCAGGCCCGTCAAGTGGATGCCAAAATTGCCAGAGGGGAAGAAATAGGTCTGTTAGCGGGAATTCCCATCGCCATTAAGGACAATATGTGTACCGAGGGAATTCGCACCACCTGTGGTTCCAAAATTTTAGAGAATTTTATCCCGCCCTACGAATCTACTGTTACCCAGAAACTGGCCGCGGCCGGGGCGGTGATGGTGGGAAAAACCAACATGGATGAATTTGCCATGGGCAGTTCGACGGAAAACTCTGCCTATCAGGTAACAGCCAACCCTTGGGATTTACAACGGATTCCGGGGGGGTCATCGGGAGGGTCTGCTGCGGCCGTAGCAGCCAGAGAAGCGGTGGTTTCCTTGGGTTCGGATACGGGGGGTTCCATTCGTCAGCCCGCGTCCTTCTGTGGGGTGGTGGGACTCAAACCCACCTATGGTTTAGTTTCTCGCTATGGGTTAGTGGCCTATGCGTCCTCTTTGGATCAAATTGGGCCCTTTGGACGCTCTGTGGAAGATGTGGCTATTTTATTACAAGCGATCGCTGGTCACGACCCGAAAGATGCCACGAGTTTAAACCTGCCCATTCCCGATTATGTTTCCGGGCTATTACCTTCTTTAAGAGCCCGAAGTGGAATTAAAATTGGGGTGATTAAGGAAACCTTTGGAGAAGGATTAGACCCGATTGTAGAAAAAACTGTCACCAAAGCTATTAGTGTTTTACAGGAATCCGGTGCAGAAATTCAAGTGGTTTCTTGTCCTCGATTTCGCTATGGTTTACCGACTTATTATGTGATTGCTCCGTCGGAGGCTTCGGCTAATTTAGCCCGTTATGATGGGGTGAAATATGGTTTCCGTTATCCTGATGCGGATAATTTAATTGAAATGTATCAGAAAACCCGGGCGCAGGGGTTTGGGTCGGAAGTCAAACGCCGGATTATGATGGGCACCTATGTGTTATCGGCGGGATATTATGACGCCTATTATTTGAAAGCCCAAAAGGTCAGAACTTTAATTAAGGAAGATTTTGATCGGGCGTTTAGTCAAGTGGAGGTTTTAGTTTGTCCGACCGCACCTTCAACGGCCTTTAAAGCGGGGGAAAAAACGGCTGATCCCTTGAGTATGTATTTATCAGATTTAATGACAATTCCCGTGAATTTAGCGGGTTTACCCGGTATTAGTGTTCCCTGCGGTTTTGATGATCAAGGCTTACCCATTGGGATGCAATTAATTGGCAAACCGTTAGGGGAATCTCGGTTATTAGAAGTTGCTAATGCCTATGAACAAGCCACGGATTGGCATAATTATAAACCTCAAGGAATCTAATCTTTAAATATTAGGGTGGGCTTTGCTCACCTTATTTTTAATCCTTGTCTAATTTTTTTAACCGTTATGTCCTATAAAGTTAATGTTTCCATAGAAAAAACGGATTCAGGATATTTAGCCTATTGTCCTGAACTCTCTGAACAAACCTTCCAAGGAGATTCACTGGATTTAATTTTTTCTGAGTTAAAAACTGTTATTCAAGCCGATTATCAACATCTAGTTGCCTCTGAAATGAAAAGAAAACCCATTTGGGAAATTGCCCAGGATTTAACTCAAGATATGACTGAGGATGAACTTCAACTTCTTCCTGTTGATGGGGCAGAACAGCATAATCATTATATCTATGGAACTCCTAAAGAAAATCTATAGTAATCCTAAATAGGTTGTAACATTTCAACACTGATATGAAACAGCCAGAAGTATTATTTCTGTTCCCTGTTCCCTGTTCCCTGTTCCCTTTTGAGCACAAATTTTGAACACAACTCAAATAGGATTGCTATATGAGGGTAATATTTTTAGAATGGTATTGAGGTTATAATGAGTAATATCTGAAATTTTTACCGCAAATCTTAAAATATCAACAACCTTAACAGATATTGGTACATTAATTGTTTCTACACCCGGAATTTGTGGGGGTCGCCCTCGGATTACGGGAACAAGAATGTCAGTAATGAGTGTTGCAATTGATTATAATGCTGGCATGACTGTTGAAGAAATTTTACAAGAATTTCCTCACTTAAATTTAGGACAAATTTATGCAGCTTTAACTTATTATCATGTGAATAAATCCAGTATTGATCAGGAAATTATGGCTTATTATGAAGAATGCGATCGCTTAGAAAAAGAACAGCTCAACAGCTTATTAGCATCGGCATTAAAAACAAAAATTAACCCCCTTCTCTACAAGAACAAGGGGGTTAAGGATTCGAGCAAAAATTGACTACCCTATTTAATCCAACCAGCACTTAAAATAACTGTAATTCCCATAAAAATAATTGCCAACATCCAAGTAATCCGATTTAAGGTAGTTTCGGCACTTTTGGCGCTAGTAAATAATTGAGCTTGTCCACCAATACCCCCAATACCGTCTCCTTTAGGACTGTGGAGTAAGACCAGAATAATAATCCCTAAAGCCGATAAAGACCAAACCGCTTGTAATACTTGAGTAACCATGTTAAGAAGTTGATAATTTGAACAGAAAAATTAAACCTTCAAACCTTTAATTATAACCTATTTTTCCAGGAATTAATTTAAAGTTTTACCCGCATCGGAGTCCGATTTTCCCGAACTTCATAGGCGGCGGATTCAATCATAGAAACACCCGTCATTTCCGGGGGTTGAGGAATACCCAAAATCTGCAAAATCGTGGGCGCGATATCCGCTAAACAGCCATCTGTCCGCAAAGGAATATCGGTTCCATGACCAGGGATTTTGCGTTTTTCCCCTTCTACTAGGATAAAGGGAACGGGGTTAGTTGTGTGGGCTGTCCAGGGATTTCCTTCGGCGTCGCACATATATTCTGCGTTACCATGATCGGCAATAATAATCGCCGTCCCTCCAGCTTGACTAATACTTTGTAACAATATCCCTAAACAGTGATCAACGGTTTCAACCGCCTTTACCGCCGCACCCATCATCCCCGTATGTCCGACCATATCAGGATTAGCGTAATTAATCACAATCAGCGAGTAAATCCCCTTTTCAATGCCTTCAATTGCCACATCTGTCACCGCTTCGGCAGACATTTCCGGTTGTAAATCATAGGTAGCAACCGAAGGACTGGGAACTAATTCTCGGTCTTCCCCGGGATAGGGTTGTTCTAAACCGCCATTAAAAAAATAGGTGACATGGGCATATTTTTCGGTTTCCGCCGTGCGTAATTGTTTTAACCCATGTTCAGCGATAACTTGTCCGAGAATATTATTTAGATTTTGGGGTTCAAAAGCTACTAATACGGGAAAATGAGAGTCATATTGAGTCAAAGTTACAAAGCTCAGGGGCTGAATATAGGAACGTTCAAACTCTTTAAAATCAGCATCAACAAACACCTGAGTTAACTCCCTCGCCCGGTCAGGACGGAAGTTAAAGAAAATCACCCCATCCCCAGCTTCCACCGCCCCAGGCGCGATCCGAGAAGGAACCACAAACTCATCGTTTATGCCTTCAGAATAGGAAGATAACATCACATCGGCGGCGGATAATCCATTGCCTTCGCCCTTGCTGATCATCACTTCATAAGCTTGTTTAACTCGATCCCATCGTTTATCCCGATCCATGGCATAATAACGGCCACTAATTGTCACAATACGACCGATACCAATAGCATCAATTTGTTCTTGAAGTTGCTTAATATATTTAATTCCGTCTTTAGGATTTGTGTCTCGACCATCCATGATCGCATGAACACAAACATCCCTAATATTTTTAGCTTTTGCTAAGTTTAAAAGTCCGTATAAATGATCTAAATGGGAGTGAACACCACCATCGGAACATAAACCCATCAAGTGCAATTTGCCGTTTCTGTCTAAAACATCTTGACAAACTTTTAACAATGCCGGGTTATTTTGAATTGTGCCATCCTCAACCGCATCGGAAATTCTGACTAACTCTTGGGGAACAACGCGCCCCGCACCAATATTCAAATGACCCACTTCTGAATTTCCCATTTGACCCCCTGGTAAACCCACTGCCTTCCCAGAGGTGCGAATTAAGGTTCTGGGGTAAGCTATCCATAGGCTATCCATCACCGGGGTATTGGCAACGGCTATGGCATTTCCGTCGGCTTGTTCACGATAACCCCATCCGTCCAAGATAATGAGTACAACGGGAGATACAGATTTTGGTGCCATACCAAGTTACCTTTTCCTGCTTGTGGTGATTTGTGCCTAGATTATACCATACGGGGGAAGTCTGTTAATCACGAGAACTTTACAATGCTACCTATAAAACTTAAAATTCAGCAGTCAAAAGCTGATCCAAAACCTAAATTTTTAGGGCGTTTAATTAAATTTGCGATCGACTCCCTCAGCTTCCTTAAACCTTACTTACGATGGATAGTCCTAGGAGGAACATTATTTTTCTTGGCTGCAAGTTTTAGAAAGCATTGGCAAGAAATTTCAGAAATTGATATTAGTTCAACGGCATGGATCTATCTCGGATTAGCTCTAATTATTACCCTTTGCGCCCATATTTGGTCAGCTTTTGTCTGGTTAATTATTGTTAAAGAATTTAAGCAAACGATTAGACCTCGTTGGGGATTACAGCTTTATTTAATCACTAATCTTGCAAAATATCTGCCCGGGAATATTTGGCATTTTTATGGGCGAATTATGGCGATGAAAGACTCTGGTATTGCCCTAGAAGCGGCGGCATTAAGTGTATTACTTGAGCCATTAATCATGGCAGTCGCCGCATTAGGACTGGCATTAATCAGCTATCATAGTTCCTATTGGATCATACAAATTCTATGTTTAATTGCTTTAGGACTTGGGATTCATCCTCGGATTTTAAACCCAATTCTGAAATATTTAGAAACCTCAAAATTCAAAAAACAACTGTCTGATTTTCCCAAGGAAGCCTCCTGTCAATTAGATCATTATCCCCTCAAACCCCTATTCGGGGGGGCAAGTTTTGTTTTATTAAGATGGTCGGGTTTTATGTTGACTTTACTTGCCTTAACTCCCCTCACTTTTGAGCAAATTCCGATCTTATTAGGAGCCTATAGTTTTGCTTGGTTATTGGGATTATTAATTCCAGGTGCACCCGGAGGATTAGGAGTTTTTGAAGCAACTATTTTAGCTTTATTGAGTCAACAATTTTCCCCTGCTATTTTATTAGGTGCGATCGCATTTTACCGTTTAGTCAGTATTCTCGCTGAAACCCTGGGGGCATTATTAGCCAAATTAGATCAAAGATTCTTAGATAATTCTAATTGATAGGCTTTAACTAATAAGTCAATTCCTGTAATTGCCGTACCAACTACCACAGCATGGGCACCTAAATCCAGAGCTTTTCTAGCCATTTGGGGTGAGGCAACTCCTCCTTCACAAATTATAGGAACTGGCAATTGTTTCACCATTTGGGATAATAAATCAAAACCGGGAGGAGATTGATTTTGGGTGGCTTTTGTATACCCATATAAGGTTGTACCCACACAGTCTGCACCCGCTTCTACAGCCCCTATTGCTGCCTCTAAACTATCCACATCCGCCATCACTAATTTACCTAATTCTTGATGAATTTTAGCAATTAAATTCCTGACGGTTTCTCCTTGGGGACGGTCTCGCAGAGTCGCATCAATTGCAATGATATCAGCCCCGGAGTTAGCGATCGCCACGGCATCTTCAAATCGAGGCGTAATATACACATCAAACCCAGGAATTTGTTGTTTCCATAGCCCAATAATGGGTTGAGAAACCCGTTGACGCACCGCTTTAACATGGTCTGGGGTATCAATTCTCACCCCTAATGCACCCTGGTTAACGGCGGCTTTAGCCATCGCTGCAATGACAATTGGATCATGTAGGGGGGAATCAATCGGTGCTTGACAGGAGACAATTAATCCGTGAGTTAAGAGGGAAAAAAGATTAGATTTCATGCTATATTTATTAGGGTAGGGCTATTTCATTTTCTATTGTAAACCCTAAGACGTAACCCCAAAAATTATTATGAATATCTCCTTAACTCCTGAACTTGAGCAGTTTGTTCAGTCAACGGTCGAAAACGGCAAATATTCATCGGCTTCTGAAGTCATCCTAGCGGCGTTACAATTACTAAAAGAACAGGAAATTTTAGGGGTTATAAATCCAGTTTTATCAGAGGGTAAGCAAAAATCAAACTATGATTTCTCTGATTTAGTGGGGCGATTAAATTGGCAAGGAGAAGCAGTTATAATACAGAGGCATCTACGGGATGAGTGGTAATCGCTATGTTTTGGATACGAATGTAATTAAAAATTAATTATTTTGAATTAAAACGATCTATTTCTTGTTGAAATATTTCCTTAAAAATTTGGGTAGCTTGAGGTTGAATAATTTGGGAGAATCGTTGGATTGATTCTTGGAGTAATTGGGGCATAACAGTAATGGTTTTTTTGCCTGTGGGTGTTTGATAAAAGTCAATTAGGGTTTGTAAATCTTCTTCTGTAAAGAATTTATCATACAAAGGATAATAAACTTTTTCCATGATTTGGTTAAAATCCAGTTTTTCCATTAATTTTTGATTATATTGAGTTAGGATGCGACTCATATCTTGGTTAATTTGATTAATCATCTCTTGTTTCTTTTCTGGAGAGATTCCCGATGTTTCTGGTACAATAGATTCTAAAATCCCAGTAAATTCTTGTTGAAGTTGGGCGGATGTAATTTGGCTAACCTGTCTAAAGAGTTTTTCTCCTCCGGTGATTTCTATTAATTCTCTGATCAGTTGACGTTTACTTTCAGAAACAGATTGTTGAGATAATTCTAATGGAGGTTTGGGAGTCGATTCTGCTTTGACAGGTACAGGAAAAAATACCCCTAAAGATAAAATAGTTCCCAGTAATAAAATTCGCTTTAAGAACATAAAAAACTCTCCTGATTTTTGAGATTATATTACCAAAAATGCGATAGTGTTAGCGCCTGGGCGGGGATAGCCTCACCCGAAGGATTTTAACCAAAGATTGAAATATATGCTATAATCCGAGATTCGTTGTGTAATCTTCATACAGAATTTTATTAGAATGGCAACTCAGCCAACTATTGCAATCTCTCACCTCGGATGCGAAAAAAATCGCATTGATACCGAACACATCTTGGGTCTATTGGTACAGGCCGGTTATCAGGTTGATTCTAACGAAGAATTAGCGGATTACGTGATTGTCAATACCTGTAGTTTTATCGAAGCCGCCCGGGAAGAATCGGTTCGCACCCTGGTAGAATTAGCCGACGCCAAAAAGAAAATTGTGATTACCGGGTGCATGGCGCAGCACTTCCAAGAACAACTTTTAGATGAACTCCCCGAAGCCGTTGCGGTGGTGGGAACCGGAGACTATCATAAGATTGTCGATGTGATCAAACGGGTGGAACAGGGAGAACGAGTTAAAGAAGTTTCCGCCGAACCCACCTATATCGCCGATGAAACTGTTCCCCGTTATCGTACCACCAGTGAAGGCGTTGCCTATCTGCGGGTAGCGGAGGGTTGTGACTATCGTTGCGCTTTTTGTATTATTCCCCACTTGCGCGGAAACCAACGATCGCGTACTATAGAATCAATTGTTACTGAAGCCCAGCAATTAGCCGATCAAGGGGTTCAGGAAATAATCCTTATTTCTCAGATCACGACCAACTACGGACTGGATCTCTACGGTGAACCCAAACTGGCAGAATTATTAAGGGCATTAGGAAAAGTTGATATTCCCTGGATACGGATGCACTATGCCTATCCAACGGGGTTAACCCCAAAAGTAATTGCAGCAATGCAAGACACCCCTAACGTTTTACCCTATTTAGATTTACCGCTACAACATTCACACCCCGATGTGTTACGCGCGATGAACCGTCCCTGGCAAGGACGAGTCAACGATCGAATTATCGAAACGCTGAAAACCGCTATCCCAGATGCGGTGCTTCGTACCACATTTATTGTTGGTTTCCCAGGAGAAACTGAGGAACATTTTGAACACCTGCGGGAATTTGTGCAGCGCCACGAGTTTGATCACGTTGGCGTGTTTACCTTCTCTCCCGAAGAAGGAACCCCCGCTTATAAATTGCCGGATCAACTGCCTCAAGGAGTCATGGATGCCCGCCGGGATGCCTTAATGGAGGTACAGCAACCCATTTCCCTCAAGCAAAATCAAAAATCGATCGCACAGGTGGTAGACGTTCTCATTGAACAACAAAATCCCCAAACCGGAGAACTGATCGGTCGTTCTTCCCGTTTCGCCCCCGAAGTAGATGGTTTAGTCTATATCGAAGGCGATGCCCGTTTGGGTTCAATGGTGAAAGTCCAAATCACCGATGCCGATGTTTATGATCTCTATGGTTACGTCTTAGAATAAAATGTTAGCCCTTAAAAGCTTACAGGTAAGCCATTTCACCGAAATCGCCACAAATTTTAAGAAATTTGTTGTTATATTTCTGAATGTTAAGCGTTATCCTAGAGAGAGATGGTCTATAAAGAGTCTGATTGACTAAACAACCTCACCGGTTGTGAAAAAAAGTGAGTTCAGGAACTTTTGAAGACCTTGGAATGTAAATAGGTTCCAAGATGCCCGAGAGACAGCGTAACTCAACGTTTGTAGAGAGCTACGTCAAGCGTTATAGCAAAACTAATAAACCTCTGCATTGTAGTAAAAGTGTCTCAAATGGATAGGGTAGGGTCAGGAACCGGGCTAAAACACATAGATAGGAGAATGAATGAGTCCATCTTTTGCAAGCTTAGGAATTTCCGAAGAACGTGCTAGTTATCTGGAAACAATAGGCTTTAGCGAGCCAACCACCATTCAAGTCGAAGCAATTCCCCATATTTTGTCTGGACGGGACGTGGTGGGACTGGCTCAAACCGGGACGGGCAAAACAGCCGCCTTTTCATTGCCCATTCTGGAGCAACTGGATACAAGTGCAAAGGGCGTACAAGCGTTAATCCTGACCCCGACTCGGGAGTTAGCCATGCAGGTTAAAGAAGCGATTCGGAAAATGACCGATGATCGCAGCTTGTATGTGTTAACCGTTTATGGCGGTCAGTCCATTGACAGACAAATCCAACGGTTACAACAAGGTGTTCAGATTGTCGTTGGCACACCTGGACGGATTTTAGATTTACTCAACCGGGGTAATCTGAAATTTGACCGGATTAAGTGGTTAGTGTTGGATGAAGCCGATGAAATGTTAAGCATGGGCTTTATTCAGGATGTAG
This sequence comes from Planktothrix sp. PLAVEN19ND, assembly GCF_057220675.1. Taxonomy (NCBI): domain Bacteria; kingdom Bacillati; phylum Cyanobacteriota; class Cyanophyceae; order Oscillatoriales; family Microcoleaceae; genus Planktothrix; species Planktothrix sp. PLAVEN19ND. The sequence continues at coordinate 51,853 of NZ_CM170132.1, forward strand.
AAAAAATCCTAGAATCCGTTGCTGAAGATCGGCAAACGGCGTTTTTCTCGGCTACGATGGAGCCTTCGATTTGGAAACTGGTGAAGAAATTCCTCAAAAATCCAGTCACCATTAAAGCTGAAAACCCCAAAGCTACCCCTAAACGCATTGAACAGCGTGCTTATATGGCTCCCCGTGGGTGGTCAAAAGCCCGGGCGTTGCAACCGATTTTAGAATTAGAAGATCCCGAATCAGCGATTATTTTTGTTCGCACCAAACAAGCTGCGGCGGAGTTAACGACTTTCCTGCAAGCCGCCGGTCATAGCGTTGACGAATATCATGGTAACTTGAACCAAACCCAACGGGAACGGCTACTGCAACGATTCCGTCGCCGTCAGGTGCGTTGGATCGTGGCCACGGATATCGCTGCCCGGGGATTGGATGTGGATCATCTCAGCCATGTAATTAACTACGATTTACCCGATAACGCGGAAAGTTATGTTCACCGGATTGGTCGGACAGGTCGCGCCGGACGGGAAGGAATCGCCATTACGCTGATTCAGCCGATTGATCGCCGGAAACTGCGGTTAATTGAGCGCCATTTGAATCATAACTTTACGGTGTTGTCGGTTCCTAAGCGATCGCAAATTGAAGGCCGTTATATTGAACGGTTACAAGGACGGGTGCGGGAAGCTTTAGCCGGAGAACGGGTTGCCTCCTTCTTGCCTATTGTGGCCCAATTGAGTGAGGAATACGATCCCCAGGCGATCGCGGCGGCGGCTTTACAACTAGCCTACGATCAAACTCGCCCCAGTTGGTTAGATTCCGAATTCGCTGCCGAGGAGGAAGAAATGCCACTCCCGTCTTCCAAACCGAAATTAAATCGTCGGGTGGTTCCTCGTCCTTCGGTTTCCCAGGGCGTTGAATAGGATTCAAGGAATCACGGTTTCTAGCGATTACGATTAAAATAGATACACCAGATGCTATTGATTGTATCTGGTGGATTTTTTTATCAGTCATCAGTCATCAGTCATTAGTTTATTGCCCATTACCCATTACCCATTATTACCCATTACTTATAATTAATAATTATTAGACCCATGCAGACTAATTCTCAGGACTCCCATCTTAACTCCCTCAGACAATGGGCAAATTTAATTGCGATTATAGTCGCATTTGGAATTAATGTCTTAGCGAATTTAGCTCCCTTTAATGGGTTAACAATTGGAGAAATTTCTAATACAGTTTTTAGAGATGTTAAAATTATTCCGGCTAATTATGCTTTTGCCATCTGGGGCTTAATTTATCTAGGTTTATTCGGTTTTGCCCGATATCAATTTTTACCTCAAAACCAGGAAAATCCGCGATTAGAGAAGTTAGGTTTTGCCTTGGTTTTGGCTAGTATTGCCCAAATAATTTGGGTATTTTTATTTCAATATCAGATGTTTTTTTTGTCCCTGGGGGCAATGATAGCCATTTTAAATTCCTTAATTGTGGCTTATTTACGATTAAATGTTGGCAGGGTTAGAGTATCTAAACAAGAACGCTGGTATGTTGATCTTCCGATTAGTATTTATTTAGCTTGGATTAGTGTCGCAACCATTGTCAATGTAGCTTTGGTTTTGGAAAATTGGCAATGGAAAGGCGGGGGAATTTCACCGGAATTATGGACAGCGATTTTATTAGTTATTGCCGGAACCTCAGCGGCTATTTTAATTATTGAACGCAATGAAATTGCCTATCCTTTTGTAATTATGTGGGCACTTTGTGCGATCGCTGTTCGCCAAGCTACCCAACCTTTAATTTTAGTCACGGCGATCGCCGTATCTCTATCTTTAGGATTATTTGGATTAAGTTTAACTATTTTACGACGAAGGATTTAAGCAGATTAACACAGATTAAAATCTGAACACGGATTAAACGGATTACGCTGATTAACCCTGCCCTCGACTTGATTGGGGGACAGATTAAAATCCGTGAAATCCGTGAAATCCTCTTAAATCCGCGATCCCCATTACCCAATTTAATCTTTTCGGGCGGTGAGGAAATAGGTGAACATTTCGCCTTTGCCTTTAATTTCAATAATGCCGCGCTCCTCAAAAATGTATTTATCTTTTAAACGTTGGTAGGTAGTTTCTGTGACTTGAATTTTGCCTGCGACTCCATGGGACTCCATGCGGTTAGCGGTGTTTACCGTATCTCCCCAGAGGTCATAGGTAAACTTCTTTGTCCCAATAACTCCCGCTTCTACCGCACCGATATTAATTCCGGTTCGCATTTGTACAGGTTCATTGCCTTCAAGCCGAAATTGACCGATAATCCTTTGCATATCTAAAGCCATATTTGCGATCGCTTCTGCATGGTCAGAACGGGGAGTAGGGAGTCCCCCCACCACCATATAAGCATCTCCGATGGTTTTGATTTTTTCCAAGCCATATTTTTCCGCTAATTCGTCAAAAGCCGAAAAAATTTCGTTGAGAACTTCCACTAATTGAGCCGGGGATAAATTAGCGGATAATTTAGTAAAATTGACAATATCTGCAAATAAAACTGTAACATCGGCGAAACTATCGGCAATAGTGCTTTCTCCCCGTTTTAGACGTTGGGCGATCGCTTCGGGTAAAATATTTAATAATAATCGTTCGGATTTTTCCTGTTCTTCCGCTAACTTTTTTAAATAGGCTTGTTCTTGATCCCGTAGGCGTTTTTTTTCTAAACAGGCATTAATTCTAGCTTTTAATAAAACCGGATTAAAGGGTTTAGATAAATAATCTTCCGCCCCTAATTCAATACAACGAACAATACTGTCAATATCATTAACCGCCGAAATCATCACCACGGGAATATGACGCAGGGCGGGATCAGCTTTTAAAGTTTCCAAGACCTGATAGCCATTCATTTGAGGCATCATAATATCTAGTAACACCAAGTCCAGGGACATTGATGCCATCATTTCCAGAGCTTCAAAGCCATTAGAAGCCACAGTCACCCCGTAACCTTGGCGCTGAAGTCGTTTAGCCAGGAGGTCACGGTTAACCTCATTATCATCAACAATTAGTACGCGATCGGGTTGAGCGTCCATCTCTTATTAGTGGCTCCTACTGTCGTCTTGGGATAGTAACAACAAGTACCACGCCTCCAGCTAAGGTTTTCATCAAATCAGTTGCTCAGATAAAAATTGAGATCGCTCTTAGCAAATTCTACAAGATTTCAGTAACCGTTGTGAACCGAGAGTTAAGAGTAGAGATTTATATTTTCTCTTGACTGATAACTGATAACTGTTTACTGATAACTGATTATGGTGCTGTTGCTTTCTTTAAACAGACTTCTATTTTTTCCAATAGACGGGAAAATTCTACGGGTTTTGTATCATAATCATTGCACCCGGCGGCTAAACATTTTTCTCGATCGCCTGCCATGGCATGGGCCGTTAAGGCAATTACGGGAATGGCTTTGGTTTTTGGATCGGCTTTAATTTGTCGGGTGGCTTCCCATCCATCCATCACAGGTAAACTCATATCCATCAGAATCAGATCGGGCATTGTCGAATGGGCTAGTGCCACACCCTCAGCCCCATCGACGGCAATAAACACCTCATATCCCTTTCGGAATAGACGTCGTTTCAGCATATCCCGATTCATTTCATTATCTTCAACTAATAAAATCTTTACCATGATCTGATCTCAACATTAATAGTTTAGGGTTAGAATTTTCACGATTTAGAATTTAATGGAAACTGTTTCAGACTAGCATTTAATAAGGTATGAATTTCCCGCAACAGGTCTTCACCGCTATAACTGCCTTTCTGAAGAATTTGCTCCACATGGCCCCGCAATTGCATCCATTCTGTGGGGGTTAATTCCGCCGCCGTAATTACGATAATTGGGATATTCGCCCATTGTTCGGCTCTGTGAAGGTCGTGGATCAACTCAAAACCACTTTTTTTGGGAAGAACTAAGTCAAGCAGAATCAGTCTGGGCGGTGACTGCTGGATCAGTTGCAATGCTACCTCGCCATCGGTCGCTTCTTGAACTATCCAACCCTGTCGCTGTAATAATCCGCGTAACATTTGTCGGATTATGGGATCATCTTCAACAACTAAAATGTGATTAGCCAGGGGTAGAATATCCCGTTTCCGATCCGGTTGATACTTACTCAGTAAAGTGGCTAGACGCTTCCCATCAAAAGGTTTTGTCAGATAGTCCGATGCACCTAAAGCAAACCCTCGATTTTTATTGCTAATGAACGATAACACGATCACTGGAATCTCAGCTAGATTAGGATCGGCTTTTAATGTTGATAATACTGCCCAACCGCTCATTTTTGGTAGGATGATATCTAAAATCACGGCATCGGGACGCAGTTCCTGGACACGCTGAAGTCCTTCTTCTCCTGTTGCTGCGGTTTCTACCAGCATTCCGGCTCGAATCAGCGATCGCTTGATTAAATCTAGGGTATTAGGATCATCATCAATGACTAAGATAGTTGCCGATGAGTTATTAACTGTCAAGGTGGGTTCGACCCTGATTAAATCTTGTTGTCCCAAAGGTTCCTCGGGTTCGGGTTGCAAAGTCGGGTTTTCCGGTTCTGAGAATAGGGATTGAACCCAGAGGGGCAAATAGACGGTAAAGGTGGAACCCTTGGAAGGTTCACTATTCGCGCTAATCGAACCTTGCATCATTTGACAGAAGCGTTGACTGATGGTGAGTCCTAATCCGGTTCCCCCATAACGGCGAGTGGTCGAGGCATCCCCTTGAGTAAAGGGTTCAAATAGTTGTTTTTGTTGTTCGGGAGTAATGCCAATCCCGGTATCTCGAACTTGGAAAGCAATATAGCCTGATTTGGGATCTACGGTCAGATCCTGCGGGTGAAAGTCTCCCCAGGGCAGGGTTTGGGCTAGACAAATATCGAGGGTAATTTGGCCATCCGAAGTGAATTTAGCCGCATTACTAATCAGGTTCAACAAAACCTGTCGAACTTTGGTTAAATCGGCGAGCATGGTGCTGGGGGTATTGGGGGCATAGTGAATGTCCAATGTATTTCTATTTTGATCTACAAGCGGTTGAGCCGTGGCGACGACACTTTCAATTAACATCGGAATCTCAAAGGTTTCCAAATACAAATCCATGCGCCCCGCTTCTATTTTAGAAATATCCAAAATATCATTAATCAAAGATAGCAAGTTACGTCCAGCACTACGAATCCGCTCTAAATCGGGAACAATATCTTCATACCCCGAGTCTCCGGCTTCTTCTGCTAAAATCTCACTATAGCCAATAATCGCATTTAAAGGAGTACGGAGTTCGTGACTCATATTGGCTAAAAAGCTACTTTTAGCTCGGTTGGCGGCAACGGCGGCTTCTTTGGCTTGTTTCAGGGCTTCTGCGGCTTGTTTACTTTCGGTAATATCTTCGACTGTGCCTTCAAAACAGAGCAGTTTTCCGGTTTTTTGATCTTGAACAGCCCGGGCATTTTCTGAGATCCAAATGATACTTCCGTCTCGGCGATAAACTTGGGATTCAAACCCAGATACTGAATTATTGTTTTGAATTGCTGTGATAAATTCGGTTCTACGATGAGGATTAATATATAATTGATCACCAATATTTGTGACGGTTTGTAATAAATCCTCTGGGGAATTATAGCCTAAAATTCTTGCCAATGCCGGGTTAGCACTGAGGTATTTCCCTTCTAGGGTTGTTTGACAAATTCCCTCGGCGGCATTCTCAAAAATACTGCGATATTTGGCTTCAGTTTTTCGTAAAAATTCTTCGGTTTGTTGGCGTTCAATGGCATTAGAAAACATTTCTCCTACCATTTTCAATAGAGCAATATTGTCCGATGACCAGGTATAACTAGAATAGATAGAATCAAATCGCAGAAAGCCCACCAGGGCGCGACGACAGACTAACGGAACTAGAATAATGGATGCAATTGCAGGTGAAGTATCGGTTTCGCAATAGGATGATAATTCTAAACTTTGATGAAATTGTCGTAAATATTCTAAATCCTTTAGTGCTTCTGGGGGTAAATCTTGAATGGCTAGATAAATATTTTCATAGCGGTTGAGTTGTTTTTCTAACCAAGGGATATCACACAGGTAAAGTTTTGAGGGTAATATTTTTTTTAATAAATCGGTTAATCTGGAGTTTTCCTGCAAGCCAAGATTGGGACTTTTGCTTGCTAACCACTGATAAACCGAATTCATCTGGATTTCCTGATCAGCGAATAAATATAAATAGCTTTGTTCTACCCCAATAAAGATACTAATTCGTTCTAAAGCCTGTTGAATGCCATTTTCAATCCCATCGGTGGTTAAACTAATAAAGTGAGTCGATAAATTAGTAATTAATTGTTCAAATTCTACCCGATATTGCAAGGCTTTTTCCACTCGTTTCCGTTGGGTAATATCTCGAAAACTCCAAACTCTGCCCACTAATTTTTCCCCCATTTGGGAAGGATGGGAATATAACTCAAAAATCCTACCATCTTTGAACTCTACCACATCATAAGTTGGTGTTTGCGGTTCAGAAGAAAGCTGCATTACCGTTTTGAGAAATCGAGGTGGATCTTTTAATTGTCTTAACACAAAGGCTAAGGCAGATTGATCATGGGGAGGTTTAAATAGGGTGGTGGGAACTTGCCACATTTCCACGAATTTCTGATTAAAATTTAAGATTTTACCCGTACGATCAACGGCTAAAATTCCGGCATCGGTGGAATCAAAAGTGGCGCGGAGGAGAGAGAGCGATCGTTCGGCTTCTAACTGAGCTTGTTTGCGTTCGGTAATGTCTAAAAACACTAAAACGGCTCCGATAAAAGTGTTTTGTTCCAAAATCGGAGTTAATACATAGGAAACGGGTAAAATACTGCCATCGGCACAGAGAAATTGATCATCACTGGATTTGATCGGTTCCATGAGAGAGGTCAACTCTCCGGGGGAGGAGGATTCGGTCATCTGTTGAAACCCATCTAAGGATAATTGCGATCGCCCTCCAATCCACTCTAAAATCGGGTTTCCGACTAATTCAACTTCCGACCATCCTAGGAGCCTTTCGGCCTCGGGATTCATTGATAACAAACGGCCTAGGGGATTTAAAATACATAACCCCGCCCCGAGGGAACTAATCACCGATTTGGCTCGATTCCGTTCGGCTTGTAAACGGGCCGCCGATTCTTGAGTTTGTTGGTTATATAATTCCAACATTTCCCGGGAAGATAGGGTGAGCGATCGCTCGATTAAATTTCGTTCCCGATCCGCTTCATGGTAGCTGTGGTTAACCACTTCCAGAAATTCTTGCCATGTAGTGATATCAACCGGAGGAGTTTGTTGATCAAGACCTAGGCGTTTAAGTTGGCGTTGGAGCGCGTAGTGCATAGAATTTCACCGGTTGAAGAAGTCGGGATGCAGTCAGGGGAAAACAGAGCAAGGGGGGGCTAGTTTTCCCAATGTTTTTTTGGGGCAACGGATCTAGTTTAGCCTCTGGAATTAGCAAGTCATCAAAAATGAAACATTAGTTCCCTGACGATACCCCGTCACCCGGGTCAGGACTTTCCCCCTGTTGTTCAGCAATTAATTTCGGTTGTAGATACAGATTTTCAACTAATGCCGCTACTCCGGCAAACCAAGGGGGTAAAATTAATGCACCTAAAATTCCGAGAACTTGTACCCCTCCCAGAACAGATAAAAGTTGATACAACGGGTGAATTCCAAGATTTGCGGTAAGTTAGTCTCCGGGGTGGATACGGATCAAAAACTATGTTTTAATTCTATTCACTTTCTTGATTTAGTCTAATCATTACAGGAACATTCGTCAAGAGAAATTATCTATTGATCTGTTATTAACTATCTTATAATTGTTAAATAGGGGGATGGGGAGAGATTCCATGATAAATGGGTAATGATGGTTTGTTTTTTTGAGTGTTATAATAACTGATTCCAGGAAAAGAGGAGAAATTTTTATCTATGAAAATTCATGTTGAAGGTTGGCGTTTTATTCCCCATGCTTATAGTATTGCCAATCAATTCCAACTTTTGGAACTGTTAAAGCGATCGCCCTTAGAAATAACCCATCAAGATATTGCCGGATTAAAACCCCAATGGCAACATTTAAACGGATTGTTCCCGTCAGAATTAGAAACCCAGTTACAACAAATTCCTCAAGCCATTAATCCCTCGGTTGATGTTACTATCCGTTTTTATCAACCCTTTAATTTTAACTCATCTCACAGTCAAAAAACCCTGGTCTATGCCACTGCACCCTGGGGAATTTTAATTGATTCTTCCCCCCAACTTAAACCCCTATTTCACTTAAAAAATCAAATTATTAATCCCGATGTTACTATAATTACCCCCTCCCAATGGTCACGGGAAGGACTGATTCGCAGTGGTCTAAATCCTGAACAAATAAAGGTTATTCCTTGGGGTGTTGATCCCAAAATTTATTATCCCTTAACTGAAACAGAAAGAATTCGATTAAGAAAACAATGGGGATGGGAAGATTATTTTATCTTTTTCCATGTCGGAAGTTTACAGGATCAAGATGGAATTAAACCAATTTTAAGAGCTTTTTCTAGTATTATAGAAAAATATCCCCAGGCGCGATTAGTTTTAAAAGGATCGGATTTTTTCCATGACTCTAACCAGTGGTTAACCAGTGCTAGTAAACAGGTATTAACTGAGGAAGAAGTTACTCAAGTTAAACAGCGAGTTGCCTATTTTAATCAAACCCTATCCTGTACATCCCTAGCCCAATTGTACCAAATTTCCGATGCTTATTTAGCGGTGGATATTGCTAAAGCCTTTAATTTATCCGTATTAGAAGCAGCAGCATCGGGACTACCGATTATTTACACTTCTGGAGGAGCAACTGAGGAAATTATCAATCCAGAGTTTACCTTAAAAATAGATACTCGATTTAAAACTAAAGTTATTCAACATCAAAGTCAATTCTTTCTGCATCCAAATTGGAACCATTTGGCGGAATTAATGCAGGAAGCCATAGATAACTCTACCTGGCGAGAACAGGCTAGAAAAACTGCTCCTGACTGGGTTAATCAACATTATACCTGGAAACATACTGTTGATCAACTCTTAGAAATTTGCCAGGATCAAACAGCAATATCCTGGGCAAATCCCATGATTAAAGATTCTGTTTCTTTATCTGCTCCCCACAGTGTTATTGTCGAAGGATGGCGAGATATTCCCCATTCCTATTCCTTTATCAACAGTTATCAACTGTTGGAAATGGTTAAATATCCCGCGTTAAAAGTTTTTCATAAAGATATTCCCTATGTAACCTCCGACTGGAAACCCAGCAAACATTTATTAAGTGTTGAAGCTGAAGATTTATTAGACCGAATTCCGGTTCCTCAAACCGAGCAACAAGCGGATGTTACCCTACGGATTTATTGTCCCTTTAATTTAACAGCTTCTGCTAGTAAAAAAACCGCAATTTTTGGCTGTACAGAATGGGGAATTGTGCCACGTTCTATTTTAAATGGCATGAAAATTCAATGTTTTAGAGAAGCTCATCGCCATTCTGATACCTTAATTATTACGTCTTCCCATTGGTCGAGGGAAGGATTTATTCGTAGTGGGGCTGTTCCTGAACGAGTGGTAGTGATTCCTTTAGGAATTGACCCTAATATTTATCATCCTTTACCCGAAGAAAAACGACAGGAACTCAGAACAATATTTGGCTGGAATGATTGTTTTATCTTCCTGAATATTGGAGTAATGTGGAATGAACGTCAGGGAATTGATCGGATTTTAAAAGCCTTCGCCCAGATTACAGAAACATATCCCCAAGCTCGATTAGTTTTAAAAGGTAGAGATGCTATTTTTCCGTCTAAAGACTATCTCAAACAGGCGACAAAAGACACATTAACCGAGACAGAAATACAACGGATTTCCTCTCGAATGGTTTATATTGGGAATAATTTATCCTCCCTAGAAATGGCACAACTGTATCAAGCCGCCGATGCTTATGTGTCTCCCTATGCCGCCGAAGGGTTTAATCTTCCGGTATTAGAAGCGATGGCTTCTGGTATTCCAGTTATCTGTACCGACGGGGGGCCAACGGATGATTTTACAGATGACACATTAGTCTATAAAATCAGAAGTAAGTTCGAGAAAATGACTTTAAAAACAGGGGAAACTCGATTTTTTTTAGAACCCGATCAGGAACATTTATTACAGTTAATGGAAATGGTCATTCAAAAAGAAACCCTTTATCAATCCCTCCAAAAAATTGGGCCTGATTTTGTATCAAAAAGATTTACCTGGAAAATTGTGGTTGAGCAGTTATTAAAGGTTTTATTCCATCACCTTTAATTCTGAAATTTTAAGCAAAAATTTTTTTTGAGATTCCCAGGTAGAAACTTTGTCATCGTAGGAATAATACGATACACTGAAAATTACAGTTTGAGTTTTTGACGTTTTTGGTAGTACCCCTATGCAGTCCGCCGTCACACCTGAGACAGAATTAACCATGGATGACCCCAAACGGGGAATGCCTGTCACCATTATTACCGGGTTCCTCGGGAGTGGGAAAACAACCCTGCTGAATCATATTTTATCCAATCAACAGGGAATCAAAACCGCCGTCCTGGTCAATGAGTTTGGGGAGATTGGAATTGATAATGAATTGATTATCAATACCAATGAAGATAACACGATGGTTGAGTTAAGTAATGGTTGCGTTTGTTGCACCATTAATGAAGATTTAGTCAATGCAGTTTACAAGGTTTTAGAACGTCCTGAAAAAGTGGATTATATGGTGGTAGAAACCACCGGACTCGCCGACCCGCTCCCGGTCGCTCTGACTTTTTTAAGTACAGAATTACGCGATATGACTCGTTTAGATTCTATTGTCACCTTGGTTGATTGTGCCAACTTTAGTTTGGATTTATTCAATAGTCAAGCCGCCAATAGTCAAATTGTCTACGGGGATATTATTGTTTTAAATAAAACTGATTTAGTGGATGAAGCAGAGGTAGATTTATTAGAAGTCAGAATTCGGGATATGAAAAAAGACGCCCGAATTTTACGCACCAGTAACTCTCAAGTTGCTCTCCCTTTAATTCTGAGTGTGGGATTATTTCAATCCGATCAATATTTTGATGATCAATCCCATGAACACGAGCACAAACATGATCACGACCATGACCATGAAGATCATGTCTGTGATGACCATTGTGAACATGATCATGATCATGATCATCACCACCATCATGACCATTCCAACCACTTAGAAAATGATGGTTTTACCTCCCTTTCTTTTCAAAGTGATCAACCCCTTTCTTTAAGAAAATTTCAATACTTTTTAGATAACCAACTTCCCGCAAGTGTGTTTCGAGCTAAAGGAATTTTATGGTTTGATGAAAGTCCCAAACGTCATATTTTTCATCTAAGCGGAAAACGGTTTTCTATTGATGATGATGAGTGGAAAACTGAACCCAAAACCCAATTAGTTTTAATTGGTCAGGAATTAGATCATGAAACCCTGCGATCTCAACTCAATCATTGTTTATGTCTTCCCTCTACCAGTCGAGGAAAAGGCTTTGGAAAATAGCAACGATTAACAGTTGACAGTTAAAATATACAGTTAAATCTTAACTGATAACCAATTACTGATAACGGATTGGGCGAGGAGACCTCGCCCCTACTAATTACTGATATGCGGGTCATTGTTCAACGAGTTAATGGGTCTCAAGTTACCGTCGAAGGTGAAATTATCGGTCAAATTGGGCGAGGACTGAATCTATTAGTAGGAATTGCTGAGACAGATACCGAAATAGAGATTAATTGGATGGTGCGAAAATGTTTAGAATTAAGACTATTTTCCGATCCCCAAACCAACACCGGAAAATGGGAAAAATCCATCCAAGAAATCCAGGGTGAATTATTAGTGGTGAGTCAGTTTACCCTCTATGGGGACTGTCGCAAGGGTCGGCGTCCGTCCTTTGATTGTTCAGCACCTCCAGCAACGGCTGAAAAGCTTTATCAACAGTTTGTTGAACAATTGTGTCTGAGTGGTTTGAAAGTAGAAACAGGAAAATTTGGCACCATCATGCAAGTTTCAATCGAAAATGATGGCCCAGTTACGTTAATCTTAGAAAAAGAAGCAAACTCTTAATTATTTCTATTATAAAGTATTTAGAAAAATGACTATTTCGATTGATTTTGGAACCAGTAATACAGTGATTTCTCGTTGGAATTCGGCGACACAAAAACCCGAAACCTTAAAACTGCCTAATTTATCCCAAATTTCCAGCCAAAATCCGCCCCTAATTCCGAGTTTAGTTTATCTAAAAGATGCGATTCAACCGGATATTTTATTGGGTCAACAAGTGCGGGATGGAGGCTATGATATTAGTAATGATCCTCGATTTTTCAGGAACTTTAAACGGGGAATTGGCAGTAATATTCAGGGATTTTTACCCGAAATTGATGGTCAGATTATTAGCTTTGAACGAGTGGGAGACCTATTTTTAAACGGAATTGTGAACGAGATTCGTCAAATCCCTATAGAGTTTAATTCCTTAGTCTTTACGGTTCCGGTTGATAGCTTTGAATCCTATCGTCATTGGCTCGGAAAAGTTGCTGAATCCCTTAATATAGAACAGGTAAAATTATTAGATGAACCCACGGCGGCGGCCCTAGGTTATGGATTAGCCGATCAAGAGCTTTTACTGGTAATTGATTTAGGCGGAGGAACATTAGATCTTTCCTTAGTTCGGTTAGAAATAAATAGCAATAAAAAACCGTTAGGCTTTATTTTAAAATGGGGACAAAAATCCTTTGCAGAATCATCAGGACAACGGGTACAAACTGCTAGGGTTTTAGCCAAAGCGGGGCAAAATTTAGGGGGTTCTGATATTGATAATTGGTTATTGGATTATTTTGCTAAAACCCAAGATTTACCCAAAACAGCCTTAACAACTCGTTTAGCTGAACGCTTGAAAATTCAATTATCTTTACAAACCCAAGCAACGGAAGTTTATTTCGATGATCAAACCTTAGATAGTTATGAATTAACCTTAACCCGGAATCAATTTGAAACTATTCTTACTAATGCTAGTTTTTTTGAAACCTTAGATGATTCTATTGGTAAAGTCTTCCAACAAGCTCGCCGTCAAGGAATTGAAGTTTCTGATATTAATGCTGTTTTATTAGTGGGAGGAAGTGCCCAAATTCCATCGGTACAAACTTGGATTCAGCAATATTTTGATCATGATAAAATTCGCTGTGAAAAGCCATTCGAGGCGATTTCCCATGGAGCTTTACAACTAAATCAAGGGACAAAAATAGAAGATTTTTTATATCATAGCTATGGGGTTCGCTACTGGAATCGTCGGGATAATTGCCATAGTTGGCATTCAATTATAAGATCAGGTCAACCCTATCCGATGACAACACCCATAGAATTATTGTTGGGTGCATCTTTAGAAAATCAACCCAGTATTGAATTGATTTTAGGGGAATTAGGAGATGAAACCGGAGGAACAGAGGTGTATTTTGATGGCGATCGCTTGGTCACCCGTCGTTTAGATCAAAGCCAAATTGTCCAATCTTTGAATGATACCCCAGGCGGTCGAACCATTGCTCAATTAACCCCACCCGGAAACCCAGGAAGTGATCGGATTAAAGTCTTATTTCAAGTGGATGAAAAACGATTTTTACGAATTACGGTTGAGGACTTATTAACCGATAAACTGCTTTTAAATAATCAAATTGTTGTCCAGTTAAGTTAGAGGGAAATACCAGATTTATGATGTTAAAAGTTCACCCTAATTGTGAGAGAGAAAACTATGAGATCACGAGCTATTCGGGAAGGTTCTGTGGGTCTATTAATTTTGTTAGGATTGGGTTTACTTGGAGCCGTAGTTTTATGGCTGAAAAATATTAGTTTAGGAAGTAGTAGTTACACGATTATTGCAGAATTTTCTGATGCGTCTGCATTACAAATCGGAACAGTTGTCAGATATCGAGGGGTTAAAGTCGGTCGATTGGTTCAACTTAAAGCTTCCTTAAATGCTGTTGATGCCATCTTAGAAATTACACCCAGTAGTTTTATTATTCCTCGGAATGTGATCATTCAATCTAACCAAATTGGTCTATTAAATGAAGGATATATTGACATTATTCCTCAAGGAAAATTTTCTCAAAGTTTGGCTAATGCCGATCCAATGAGTCCCGATTGTCCTGAAACTATTCTTTGTAATAATACGCGAATTTCTGGGGAACCGGGAATCGATATTATGAAACTGATTGGGAGTTTATATCAATTTGCAGAAATATATGGAAATCCTGAATTATTTACTAACTTAAACTCCGCGGCAAAGTCCAGTTCTAGTGCGGCTCAAGAAGCTATAAAATTAAGTGGAAAAATATCAGAATTTTTGGCTGTCACCCAGTCAGAAATTGAACAACTCAATGCGTCTGTAGGGACTGGAATTGGGGGGTTAAATCAATCGGTGAGCCAGGGAGTTAATGCTTTGACTTCAGAAATGGCTAATCTTTCAACTGTTGTTCAAAAAGACACAAAAGAAGTCACCATAGCGACTATTGATTCTGCAAATTCTGTCAGTCGGGCGGCGAATCAAGTGGGCGCTCTTAGTAATCAATTTAATGGATTATTAGCCAATAATCGCTCTGGTTTAATTTCTACTTTAGAAAATATTAATCAAACCACCAAGGAACTCAGTGTTTTAGTCGGAAGTCTAAACCCGATCATGACTCAATTAGAACAGGCTAATATTATTAAAAATTTGGAAGCCGCCTCAGCGAATGCAGAAGCCACATCAGCTAACCTCAGAGATTTATCAAAGGGAGTGAGTGATCCTGAAAATTTAATCCTCATTCAAGAAACTTTAAATTCCACTCGAAATACCCTACAAACCCTGCAAAAAATTAGTGAAGATGTGAGCCAATTAACCGGGGATGAACAATTGCAAAATAACCTGAAAAACTTAATTAATGGTTTGGGGAGATTATTTAACTCAACCCAACGTTTAGAAAGACAAAAATCAATGTCGGAAAAATTAGAACCTTTAGCAGAAGCGGTTAAAAAAACTCAGGTCACACTCTCAAATATTAATCAATCTTCAACCCTAAAACAGCCTGGTTTTGAAGCAAACGAAAGGGTAAATCAATTAATGAATTCCGCTACGGGTTATTCTATTGATCAAAATCAAAAATTTGTTTCTCAACCTCAATTTAATCAGGAATAGTAAATAGCTAAATTTTACCATACAGGGCTAATTTAATTCAATTAGAGAACAGGTAAAGTTCTGCACATCCAAGTTTCATGCCAAGAATCAGAAATCACCAAAATTATTACTATTTATGAACCCGATCCTAACCTGTTAAATCTATCAATGTTGATGTATTTGCCTACCAATAGCTTTGATAAAAAAATAATAAAAATCTATTCATACAAAAACCCCCTCCGATTTATCACTGGAAGGGGGTTTTTGATTATTAACCTGGCACCGAGCTATTTTCCCAGGAGGCTACCCTCCAAGTATCTTCGCCGTGTCAGCGTTTCACTTCCGAGTTCGAGATGGATCGGAGTGGTTCCACTGAGCCATAGGCACCAGGAAAGCTCTACAAACTTTTACCTGGGTTTGAGGTTTGCAGTCGTTTGTGTTCCGCTTGCCTCTCACAATTTACTAATGTACTCGCTTTTTCTGGGAATGTCAACCCCTTTTTCAAAAAAAAATTAAGATCGCTCAAACCTATACTGTTCAGCATTTCTAGGATCAAAGAGCAGCCCTCAACCCCAAATATGGCAGAATAGAAAAGATTGTCTAAAATTGCCCATCTTGTCGAAACATGACTGCAACCACCCCAAGCCAAGCCACAAAATACGAACCCTTTAGTACCGAAGCCAAATGGCAAGAGTATTGGGAAGCCCATCAGGTGTTTAAAGCTGACCCGAACCAACCCGGGGAACCCTATTGTATTATGATTCCCCCGCCCAACGTTACGGGAAATCTCCATATCGGTCATGCCTTTAATAACTCCCTGATTGATGCCCTGATTCGCTATCACCGGATGAAGGGTCATAACGCTTTGTATTTGCCAGGGATGGATCACGCCAGTATTGCAGTCCAAACAATTTTAGAACGACAACTTAAAGCTGAAGGAAAAACCCGCGACGATTTAGGGCGAGAAAAATTTTTACAACGAGCTTGGGAATGGAAACAAGAATCCGGCGGAACTATTGTTAATCAGTTGCGACGGTTGGGGGTTTCTTGTGACTGGACGCGGGAACGATTTACCCTGGATGAAGGGTTATCAAAAGCAGTATTAGAAGCTTTTATTAGACTATATGAAGATGGGTTAATTTATCGGGGTAAATATTTAGTTAATTGGTGTCCAGCGAGTCAATCGGCGGTATCGGATTTAGAAGTTGAAAATAAGGAAGTTGATGGGAATTTATGGCATTTTCGCTATCCTTTAACCGATGGTACGGGTTATGTGGAAGTGGCAACCACTCGACCGGAAACAATGTTAGGGGATACGGCGGTGGCGGTGAATCCTAATGATATTCGCTATAAAGATTTAATTGGAAAAACGGTGATTTTACCGATTATTAAACGGGAAATTCCGATTATTGGGGATGATTTTGTTGATCCGAATTTTGGCACGGGTTGTGTTAAGGTAACTCCGGCCCATGACCCGAATGATTTTCAAATGGGTCAACGGCATCAACTGCCGATGATTAATATTATGAATCAGGATGGTTCTCTGAATGAAAATGCCGGGCCCTTCGCCGGACAGGATCGATTTGTAGCGCGAAAAAATCTGATTCAATTCCTGAAAGATAAGGGATTTTTAGTTAAAATTGAAGACTATAAACATACGGTTCCCTATAGCGATCGCGGTAAAGTTCCGGTAGAACCGCTATTATCAACCCAATGGTTTGTTAAAATTCGTCCTCTGGCAGATAAGGCATTAAATTGTTTAGATAATCAGGATGCTCCTGTCTTTGTTCCTGACCGTTGGACAAAGGTTTATCGAGATTGGTTAGTGAAATTAGATGATTGGTGTATTTCTCGACAATTGTGGTGGGGACATCAAATTCCGGCTTGGTATGCGGTTAGTGAAACGGGCGGTAAAATTACCGATAACACGCCATTTGTTGTCGGCAGAAATGAAGCGGAAGCCAGGGAAAAAGCGATCGCCAAATTCGGAGAAACTGTAATTTTAGAACAAGATCCTGATGTTTTGGATACTTGGTTTTCTTCCGGTTTATGGCCGTTTTCCACCTTGGGATGGCCGGAAGAAACTTTGGATTTAAGTAAATATTATCCCACCAGTACCCTGTCAACGGGGTTTGATATTATCTTTTTCTGGGTTGCCCGGATGACGATGATGGGGGCATATTTTACCGATAAAATGCCTTTCAAAACCGTTTATATTCATGGGTTAATTCGGGATGAAAACGGCAAGAAAATGTCAAAATCCGCCGGAAACGGTATTGATCCGTTATTACTGATTGATAAATACGGAACTGATGCGGTACGGTTTACCTTAATGAAAGAAGTCATCGGGGCAGGGCAGGATATTCGCTTAGAATATAATCGAGAAACCGACGAATCTGCATCTGTTGAAGCGTCTCGAAATTTTGCCAATAAACTCTGGAATGCTTCTCGGTTTGTGATGATGAATTTAGACGGAAAATCTCCCAAACAGTTAGGAGAACCCAATATTAATCAATTAGAACTGAGTGATAAATGGATTTTATCTCGCTTTAACCAAACCGTCAAACAAACCCGTGAGGATATGGATAATTACGGTATTGGTGAAGCGGCTAAAGGCATTTATGAGTTTATTTGGGGAGATTTTTGTGATTGGTATATTGAATTAGCTAAACCCCGTTTACAAGGAGAAAATAACGCCTCTCGTCAGGTTTCCCAACAAACTTTAGCTTATGTTTTAGAAGGGATTTTAAAACTTCTCCATCCGTTTATGCCCCATATTACCGAAGAAATATGGCATAGTTTAACCCAAACGGGAGAAGAATCTTGTTTAGCGTTGCAACCCTATCCGGTGGTAGTAGAAGATCATGTATTAGACCTAGAAGTGCAACGGTTAGGAAAGTTTGTGAATGATCCTGATTCAATTTTAGGTCAATCCATTACAATTTTGTTTGAATTACCGGAGGTTTTAGGAGGTTTCTTTAAACAATATCAAAAACCGCTAATTCTGACGGGTCTATTCTTTGTTGCCTTTTTAACAATTAAATGTTTTGTTGCCGCGTTAAATGCGATTAATGAGTTACCCTTATTATCTACAATTTTTGAATTAATTGGGATGGGATATTCCGGTTGGTTTGTGTATCGCTATTTGCTGAAAGCATCTCAACGGGAGGAACTTGGGAAGATTTTACAGGAGTTGAAAACGGAATTTATCGGGAGTCAAAAAGCAGATAAAAACATTGAAACTCCTAACATTTATTCCCCGATTAGTCAAGAGCAATCCAGTGAAATTATCAGCATTATTGATCCGAAACTAGAGGCGGATTTTGAGTTAATTATTGGGGCCATTCGTACCGTCCGAAATTTACGCGCGGAAGCGGATATTAAACCGAAAGTTAAGGTTAATGCGATTCTGCAAAGTGAAAGCATTAAAGAACAGCAAATCTTGAAACGAGGACAAACCTATATTCAAGAGTTAGGGAAAGTTGAAGAATTAACCATTACCGAACAGTTAACCGGAAATGAAGGTCAAACTATTGCCGGAGTGGTGGGAACTGTACAGGTATTAATGCCCTTAGCGGGGGTAGTTGATTTAGCTGCATTTCAAACGAAATTGCAGAAAAAATTAGCAAAAGTAGAAAAAGAAATTCAAGGGTTTCAACGGAATTTGAATAACCCAAATTTTGTTAACCGTGCGGAACCAGAAGTTGTAGAAAATACCCGCAATAGTTTAGCAGAAGCGGAAAAACAAGCAGAAATTCTCCAAGAAAGGTTAAGTCAATTGGGTAATGGGTAATTACGAATTACGAATTACGAATTTAAGAAGATTACGCAGATTAACCCTGCCCTCGACTTGATTGGGGGACAGATTAAAATCCGTGAAATCCGCGAAATCCTCTTAAATCCGTGATCCTCCCTCCTATAATTCTATACAAGACTTTAAAAACCGCGTAGGAATATCAACCCTATTTCCCCAATGGAGATGTAAATAAGACCCATGAACATTGGAATAATTTCCCCAACCTTCTAATACGGGGGCGTTGGTTTGCGATGACATAAAACGCTGCATTTCATATAAAGGATCAGACGAGTTTTCTATCAGTTCAGACCGATGGAATTCATGTCCGGTGATGATTTCTCCCTCTAATAATAAGGGCGTATTTTTTAAGACTTTTGCTTGATAATATCCTAATTTTAAGCGTTTTCCCATAACCGCAGTGGTCGGTAATATTCCCAGCATTGACCAAGAATTATTTTCAAAGTCAATAATCTTTTCACACAAATACATTAACCCCCCACATTCTGCATAGGTTGGCATCCCTGATAAAATAGCGGTTTTAACTGCATTTAAAATTAACTGATTTTGACTTAATTCTTGAGCAAATACCTCGGGAAACCCCCCGCCAAAATATAATCCTTTAATATCGGTCGGGAGTTGAGCATCTTTTAAAGGACTCCATTCGATTAATTCCGCACCCAACTGTTGTAAAATCTCTAAATTATCAGCATAATAAAAATTAAATGCCGCATCTTTGGCGATCGCAATTCTAATTGGTTGATAGCTATGTTCAACCCATAGGGTAGGGATGGAATTTTCTTGCTTAACTGGATGACTAGGATCGGAAATTAGAGTATTTTTTAATAAGGGTAATAATTGTTCCCAGTCAAACCAAGTTTGGGCTAATTCAGCTAACTCTTGAATGAATAAATCCATCTGAGGCAGTTCATTCGTGGGAATTAACCCCAAATGGCGATCGGGAATCACAATATTTTCTTGTCTTTTAATCGTTCCTATAATCGGAATATTCAGAGGTTCTAAGAAAGCTTTTAACAGTTCTAAATGGCGATCGCTTCCCACTTTATTTAAAACCAAACCCGCTAATTTTATATTAGGATTAAAGTTTTTAAACCCCATTGCGATCGCGGCAATAGAACCAGATAATCGACTACAATCTAAGACTAAAATCACAGGTAAATCAAGAATTAAGGCAATCTGAGCCGTTGAAGCAATTGGAACCTTTTCCCCATTAGGAATCCCATCAAACAGACCCATAACTCCTTCAATTAAACCATAATCGCAGGCCTGAATATGTTGATCATAACAGGCTTTAATATAGGATTCTGAAGTTAAAATCGAATCTAAATTATAACAAGGTTTACCCGTAACATAGTGATGAAACATGGGATCAATATAATCGGGGCCAACCTTAAAAGATTGGATATTATAATTGTGTTTCTTTAAATAGGATAAAATCGCTAGTGTAATTGTTGTTTTCCCAACTCCACTACGTTCTCCAGCAACAATAAGCGTCATAATCTAACAATTTGAGTCAATAAGGTCTGAGAAATGGGTTTTTTAGCGAGTCTGATTTTTACCCTTGATCCTGTGAAGTTCACCCCTAAAGCTGATTATAAAAATTGCCAAAAATAAGCAAAAAATATCGCAGTGATCGCCCCAATTAAAGTATTAATAAAATTCACAATTTCATTGGTTAACCATGTCCATTTGGTTTGTAAGGTTGCCCCAATTACACTTTCCAAATTAGTGGCAATAAACGCCGCCATCACACTCCAAATTATCCCCCAAATATCAATTAAACCGATACTCCAAGCTAACACAGAAACGACAATAGAAGCCACCACCCCAGCTAAAGTTCCCTCCAAACTTACAGCCCCTTCCGTACCTTTAGGCACGGGTTTTAAGGTGGTAATTAAAAATGTCTGTTTCCCGTAGGCTTTGCCAATTTCACTGCCACAGGTGTCGGATAATTTTGTACTAAAACTAGCAACGTATCCTAATAATAATAGTGGAATCCAAGATTGTATTCCAACTGCATCAGGAAACAATAATTGTAGGGAAAATACCCCTAACCCACATAACATCCCCGTTAACGCCGAACCCCAGACATTTTCTGGCCCCCGGGCTCCCCCGCGTTTTTCCGCAATTCCCGCGGCTTCCTTTTGGGTTTTGCCAATCCGGGTTACACCCGAACCCACTAAAAAATAGAACACCACAATCAAATAACCCCGCCAACCCAAACATCCCCAAATCAGGACTCCCAATATCCAAGCATGAATCCATCCGGCGGGGGTTAATAACTTTTTGGCGACAATCACCCCTAAACTAATTAAAACTGTATTTAAAGCGATCGCAAATAACCAAGGATTAAGCGACACTAATTCATAAATCATAAATTCGATCTCAAAACCATGAATAAAACATTATTCCATCTTGCCTTTCCCGTGAACAATATCGAACAAACTAAAGCCTTTTATGGGGAGGGGTTAGGCTGCGAAATCGGTCGAGAAACCCGTAATTCCATGATTATGAACCTTTACGGCCATCAAATTGTCGCCCATCTGAGTCAAGAACCCCTTACACCCCAAAATGGGATTTATCCCCGACACTTTGGGTTAATCTTTACTTCCGAGACGGACTGGGAAACCCTCTTAGACCGTGCCCAAAAAAAACACCTAAAATTTTACCAAGAACCCAAACGCCGTTTTCCGAGTTTACCCACAGAACATCGCACTTTTTTCCTAGAAGATCCCTTTTATAATCTATTGGAATTCAAATATTACTGTCATCCCGAAGCCGTATTTGGCTGTAACGAATACGCCCAGGTTGGAGACCTTTAAAGGGTAGCGGGTGACACCGAAGGGGTTAAGGTTTTTAGGGGTGAATTTAAGGCTTTCTCAACTAATGCTAAACTCTTGGGATCAGTCACCATCCAAGCATGAAGAAAAACATTAACCGTGAATTCTTGACCAATGGGCATTTGAGAACTTTGGGCCGGGACAATCATCCCATCTAAAGGTGTCCAAATTGAGGTAAAATTGATCGAGTCTAGGATTTCTAAATCCCGATTTAAGTCTTCTAAAAACGGACTATTGGAACGCATTTGAGATGCAGCTAGGGTGGGGTAAAGATATCCCGTTAAGGTTCCGTGATGGGGGGAGGAGATCGTGATCAGACGTTGAACTCGTTCAATGCCTCCCAAGCGTTGGAGATAATAACGACTGACAATTCCTCCCATACTAAACCCGATTAAATCAATCGGTTGTTCGGGGAGGAAGGTTCGAGTCACATACTCTGCAACTTGCTTGGCCAAGGTTTCTAACCCAAATCGACCGTCATTGGGAACCAAATTCAGACTATGAATTTCCCATCCCCGTTTAGTTAGATGGGTTGTCATGGTCTTAAAAATTGCTTTGGTATCAAATATACCGTGAATCAATAAAACCGGATTGCGAGGAGTGCTGTTATCCATGGGATTTAAAATTGGATGAATATTGGTTCCAACTTAGACTATCACGGGAGATTCTGGATGCAATTGGAGGACAGTCATCCAACTGGTTATTGATTAACGGCTCACTCCTATTCTGAGAAATCTGTAAATAAATGCAAACAGATGAGAAATTTTTTACCTCAACCTGGGGAAATCGGTGGTTTTATTTCAACAAAATGTAACAATATGTAAATTTTTGTAGACAAATCTTTCATTTTTCCCTAGTCTGAATTCAGGGCTAAGGCTTTAAATTTCCTAAAAATACCCACGGAGTAAGCATAATGTTAAATAAAATTTTGGGTTCCAAGAAAAAAGATGACTATTATTTAGAGTTTGGCGATGCTCAAGATAAAAAAGCACCCCCAGCCGAGTCTAAACCAGCACCCCAAGCCAAAGCAGCATCAGCAAAACCAGCCGCATCTCAACCAAAAACCACGACCGTTGCTCCTCCTCCCCCTCAACCATCCCCAGTTAAGGAACCCGCCCCCCTTAACCCCCAGGTAAAAACACCTGCCGGGGTGAACTTTTCTACGGAATATTTAATGCCCCAAGCCTCCACCCCCCGTCGTCGGCCAGGGCCGAGTCTGGCGATGTTCACAGATATAGCAAATCAGATCAATCGCTCCTAATCTAGCAAGTTTTACACCATTAACCTCTCTAGCTATCTACATCAGGCTAGGGAGGTTAATGGTTGTTTGGGCTTTTGGGTTTTTTTGATTTTTGATGGGTTGACCCCAATTGATATAACCGCTAATATGGGGTTTAATAAGCTGTTGCGAACAATATTTAAGATAGAATAGATTTGTGTGATCAATCAATTAATATTGGAACCCTGAGTGCCAAGGGTGCTAAATAATCTACTTAATTTTGATAGGCTAATCAACAATGCAAAAGTGCCTACCGACTCATGAGCGGTGCAGTCGTTGGTTTGTTGCTGTGATCAACTTGAGCATTTTGTAGGTGACTGAAACCCCTTCAGTCTCTTTTATGTTCAGGAATAAAGCCACGCTCACTTCTAAATTTCTATGAGGTTTCTATGACAAAAGACACCGATCTGATCAAAAGTCTTAGCCCCAGTGCCATGGATCAGATTCTGTTATATCTAGCTTTTAGTGCCATGCGAACCAGTGGACATCGACATGGGGCGTTCCTTGATGCGGCTGCCACGGCGGCAAAATGCGCCATTTATATGACCTATATGGAACAGGGAAAAAACCTGAGAATGACAGGACACCTGCACCATATTGAACCCAAGCGAGTCAAGGTGATTGTTGAGGAAGTTCAACAAGCATTAACCGAAGGCAAACTCTTAAAAATGTTGGGGTCTCAAGAACCTCGATATTTGATTCAGTTTCCCTATGTTTGGTTAGAACATTATCCTTGGCAACCGGGACGTTCTCGGATTTCCGGGAGTAGTTTAACTCAAGAAGAAAAGCGGGTAATTGAAAGTAAACTGCCTCAAGGTTTACCCGATGCTCAATTAATTAATTCCTTTCAATTTATGGAATTAATTGATTTTTTACATACCCGTTCTCAGGAAGATTTAGAGCCCAATCGGAGAATGCCTTTAAGTGAAGCCTTAGCCGAACATATTAAACGCCGTTTAACCTATTCTGAAACCGTAATCAAAATCGAATCTCCTTGGGGAATGCCGTTTTATGCCCTAAATCGAGCCACCTATTCCCCCGAAGATCAGGAGGAAAGAACTTTTATTATGGTGGAAGATACAGCCAGATATTTCAAATTAATGAAGGAGTGGGCTGAACGTCAGCCTAGGGTAATGAGGGTTTTAGAAGAATTAGATATCCCCCGTGAACGAATTGATCGAGCCATTGAAGAATTAGATGAAATTATTCGGCAATGGGCAGATCGATATCATCAACAGGGAGGAGAAACCATGGTGGTGCAAATGGTATTCGGGCCGAAGGAAAAAGAGTGAACTCCCTACACTTCTAGTACGTCTCTGCGTTCTTCTAACATCAAGTCGTAGGGGAGAATGGCTATTCGCCCCTACGACTTGATTTAGACAGACGTTACAAGTTTTAAAAGAAGGGAAAAACCGATCAATTTCGATATAGGTTTTCCCTTCTTTTTCTGCTTTGTATTTGAGCATTGTGCCCCCACAGACTGAGTGCCCACCAAAATAGATGGGTAAATTGGGCGCATTCAAACCAGGTTAGGGTAAAAATTAAATAACAGATTGCCATGGCTTCCATCCCACGGTAAGGTGACTGTATAACTTGCCATAAGCTAAAACCAAACAGTCCCAAATAGCACGCCATCCCCAAAATACCAACCGATAAACAGCTATCTAAAATTAAATTGTGAGCTTTATGGGTTGCGATCGCTTTTCTGTCAATTACGCCTTTTTTATTGATGTATTCAAAACTAAAATCACCCAGATGAACAATTCTCGGTTGCCACTTAGGATTGAAAATATAAGGATAAGCAATTCCAAAACCATTCATCCCCCATCCCAATAGAGGACGCTGAACAATTCCCGCTCCTGATAGTTGCCCTAAATAAATGCGACCTGATGTAACTTGTTTGATTAAAGGTAGATTCTCGATTTTACGGGTAGTTGTATTCATACCAATGACTAGCAAACCAACTAGGGCAGCCGGAATTAAGAATTGATAAGATTTGCGTCCGAGTTGGTAAATCACTGTTCCGATTAAAGCCAATAAAGCGGCTCGGTTTTGAGTACACAATAAAGCTAAAATAATTGGGATGAGAAAAATTACTAATCTACGATGACTGAGCCATCTTTTCTGCCAACAGGTGACTGCTAATACCGCCACTGCTGCTAACACAAACGCAGTGTGTCCCCGATGGGAATACAAACCAATCGGCTGATGGGTTTGGAAAATTGTGCTAACTAAAATATTAGTCTGTAAGAGTTGACCTGATGTGGCTGTATAGTCGATTTTCCAATTAATAACTTGAGGAAAAATACTAAGAGCCAGAATAACTCCACCAATGATTAAACCGTTAATTTGGAAATGCAGGATTGAGGGGTGTAGACTGTGGCATAAAGTTCGTAGTCGCCGCTGTCTTCTCCGCGACCCCCTGGATTAGCTGCACGGACACTTAGATTAATAGTCCCGTCATCAGCTACGATACCTGCGAGTGCAGAAGCGAAGCCGTCTCCGACTAAACTGCTGTCGTCGTCATCCCAAGAGCTATTGTTGTTGTATGTAGTTAAGTAGGTGTTGGGATTGCATTGATTTGAGGGCAGGTCATTTTTAGTCCAGGCATAAAAGTAATTTCCTGGAGTTAAGCCGTTGATTTGATGTTGGTTTTCGTTGAAGCCGGCGGTAAGAGTGCCGGACAATGTTTGGGTGGGTTGAGGAGGCCCAGGAGTATATAAATTTCTCCAACCCCATGACATACCGTTGTACACTGTTACTGTTTTTGGCTTGATTGGGTCAGGTACTTCAACCAAAAAGAGTTCGGCTGACCAAAGATGATTGTTCTGGATATCAAATCGTTTCGGCCCATCTGCGAAATTTTCCTCGTCCGTATAGGCAATACCTGGAATTAGGTCGTAAAACGGGTTACTCTGCCCAGGAGGAACATCGATGACATCTTCATTATCGCCATGGGTGTTGGTTGCATAACTATGGTTGCTCCTTACCCGTTGAATCCAGTGAAGTTGATTGATTGCAGGTGTTGGATCACCTAGACCTGGAGTGTAATGAAGTTGAATTTGCGCCCCTACAGCCACTGGTTCAAATAAACCCAAATATGCAGGTTGATATACAACATCAGCGTAATACTGGCTAATATCAAAGCTACCAGCTAAGTCAAATGGCACTTGATTACCCGCTATGTCTTTAGTCGCTTGATTAAAAGTCCAGCCTGTACTGGCAGGAAAAGCTGCTCTGAGTCTTTCGAGAAAATTATCCGTCCCAATTGGGCTGACGATAAATGGAACAGATGTTTGCACGATGCCTTGCCCACCATTCGAGGGTTGGTATTGCTTCAAAGCGGTGTAAGTGCCACCAGGTTGATACGTTAATGTAAAAGCGACCCCTTGCTGCTCGGTTATGGTGAGTAACAAAGTGGTTGCCAAGAAAGCTAAGGGATATTGTCGTAATTGCATTTTTTGTTCCTTTTTATACAAATCAGCGTTGGACTAAGCGAAGCTCTACCAAGGGTGTAGGTACCGGAACTCTCCAGAGATCGGTTAATTTTCTGAATGTCTTTATTTCTGGGTCATATACCAGTAGCACTGGCGTAGAAGATATGGAGTAACCGAGAGCGATTCGATATGTACCTGGCTTGAGATCGTCAAAAAACCAAATACCACCAAATCCATCAGATCCTCCAAGTCGAAGCAGATTATCTTGCCAGAAAAGCCTGGCGTCGAGAAAGAATGTCACACTCTCTTGAGGCTGAAGTAACGGACAATCGGATACACCAGGCGAGGCACTCCAATTCCTACCTCCTCCAAGCTGTAATCGTTGACCATTCGGCCCTATAAGTAGTGGGAAAAGGGTATCATACCGAGTAAAGCGAACGGGTTTTTGGGATTGATTCGTAATGCGAAGACCAAGTTGCACGGGAATTTGGGCATCAGGTCTGTTAGGGGGGATAGTTAGCACCCGTTGGGGTATTAAGCTTTCAAACCGGATACCATCGACTTCAACTGCATTGCTGTCAGTCGATTCAACAGATATCAAGTTAGCGAATTTCTTCATGCCTAAATCTTCCGTCGCACTTAACTCGGTTGGCATCAGAAAATGCGTTATTTGCCCTACTAAAACTAAAGCCAAAGCCCAACAGAAAATCAAAAAGTTACGCATGAGAATTCCTCTGAAATAGCGACTC
The DNA here is from genome assembly GCF_057220675.1 of Planktothrix sp. PLAVEN19ND. Lineage (NCBI taxonomy): Bacteria > Bacillati > Cyanobacteriota > Cyanophyceae > Oscillatoriales > Microcoleaceae > Planktothrix > Planktothrix sp. PLAVEN19ND. The sequence goes on from NZ_CM170132.1 coordinate 79,167, forward strand.
CTCGGGTCAGTCCTAGATTTAACACAACATGAGAGTGCAACATCAAGCTGCTCCGGTGCAAGGCGTACAACCGCTTATACCCTAAAGCTTGTTTTGCGATTCAGAAGACGACATCAGCACTCATTGCCCTTAAATCAGGAGCAATCCAACCGCTGACCTAGGGAATGATTCGGTAATCTTTTTATTAGACAAAATATTAACTTTGAATACGCCCCTTAATCAATTAGAAAAAATACTGAATTTTGCTCAATTAATCTGTCAAATTTTTACTCGTAAATTCAGTAATATTACTGAACTTATTAAGATCGTTAAATCAAATCTTTCTGTCCAGAGAATTGAAAGATTTAATAGAGTTATGAGTAGAACCGCAAAAACTTTAGGATAAGTCCAGATTTCGCCTCGATTATCACCCCAAGGATTAATCAGAATCAGACTCAGAGCTAACAACAAAGTATAGAGATATTTCATGGCTCTTTATCCTTCTGAATTTTTCGCCATTGAAAGATCCCCCATCCCCCCAATATGAATAAACCGACAACCGGGTACGTTGTTGAAGATTTGCCAACCCCCAGAACTACTACTGGTGGGTAGGATGGGATTTTGTTGGGTTCCACCTGGCCGGGGTCTTTGAAAGACGACTCCCCCACCTCCACTGCTTCCGACGATGATGTCTGGTGGGGCAGATTCAGGATGGTAGACTGTGGTATAAAGTTCGTAGTCGCCACTGTCTTCTCCTCGACCCCCTGGATTTGCTGCACGGACACTTAGATTAATAGTACCGTCATCGGCTACGATACCTGCGAGTGCAGAAGCGAAGCCGTCTCCGACTAAACTGCTGTCGTCGTCATCCCAAGAGCTATTGTTGTTATATGTAGTTAAGTAGGTGTTGGGATTGCATTGATTTGAGGGCAGGTCATTTTTAGTCCAGGCATAAAAGTAGTTTCCTGGAGTTAAGCCGTTGATTTGATGTTGGTTTTCGTTGGAGCCGGCGGTGAGAGTGCTGGAAAATGTTTGGGTGGGTTGAGGAGGAAGGCAGACTCCGTTAACTTTAATAGTATTATTTGGACAGATAGGGGAGATTTTATTTATCCAGCCCCATTTGATGCCATTATAAATTGTGACTTCCCTTACCGGATTTCCTACAGGTGTGGTCTCCTCAACTAGGTAAAGTTCTGCCTCGAAATAAGTCTCTGATAAAGCTGCTATTTCACCGGGGCTATAAGGTCTGTCCATAAAAAAGTCTTCGCCTGCTTCACCGGGAAACGCTGCAGTATCGTAGTATGGGTCGTCCCTTTTCGCCAAATTGTCAATGAACGGAAGACCAGGTAAAATAGGGCCACCTGGGAAACCTACACCGTAGTTAGCTCGTACCATTTGAATCCAATGGAGTTGTCTACCTTGTTGTCCAGGTTGAGGGTCATCAGGTGCTGGACGATACTTTAAATAAAAAGTAGCGCCAACTCCATTATCCCTGGGATCAGGTTCCCCTGGGTTTTCAATACCACAAAGTACGCTATAACCGCAGGCGAGATAATTTACGATATCAAAGCTACCTTTTAATTCCTGCTCTGCTGGCTGAAAATTCCACCCGAAAAATCCTCTTTCAGACGCAGTTGCCCAGAGACCAAGTGTGATGTTAAATGTCCCAGTTCATCCTGGAGGTATAGGCTGCATCCATAATCTAGTATCTACTTCTGTACTACCTTCATAGAAGTTGCCCAAATTATCTTGTATAAGGTAGGGTGAAACTGGTCTCCAATTAGAAGTAGCGCCTGGTTGTGCAGGTACAAGAGTAAATGCAACAGTTGAACGTTCAGTTAGCGTAACTGTGAAGGTTGACACAAATCCAACAAAGAGAAGTTGCCTTAATAAGATTTTCATAGCTTTTTGATGTTTATTAAACAATGCAAAATTTTACAAAGGGCATCGCTATCCAGCCACTCCAGACATTTTTCACTCCCTTTTTATTTAGGTAGTTTGCTCTGTGTTCAGAAGTATGATAGATAGCTTTTATTTGATATATACCCTGCTTTAGCCCACGAAAATAATAAAACCCACCAGCTTTATTAGGAATTACAAGTTGTAGTTGAGAACAATGCCAGGAAAGCGTTCCATCTAAAACCAAGATTTCGCTTTCTCCGGGTTGAACGATGTAACACTCTAGTCCCTTGTCTACCCAACGTCTCCATTGCGCCTCAGTGAATTGTATTTCTTTACCGTCGGAGTCTATTAGATTGAAGCCAAGAGAACCTATTTGCTCAAAGCGAAGAACGGCTGATGTATTATTAGTAACGCGAATACCTAGTTTTACAGGAGTCTGTGCACTAGGTAATCTAGGGGGAATCGTCAATACAGTCTCCGGCATCTCAACTTTGAATTGGAGACCATCAATTTCAATTGCACTGCTATCAGTCGCTACGGGTTGAACTAGGCGAAGATTAACCCAAGGTGTTGCCACGACTTCTGACCCAATTGGCTGTGCAGTTTTTACTTCGTTTCTTTTTGATTCCACGATGGATGTTGTCTCGTGGTTAGTGTTCAAAATGAATCGAAACTGATAGCTTGCTGACTCGATTAAATTGAAACACCAGATGTTATTAGAGTTAAGCAAGAAACGAGGAACAGTAGGGATTTTAAGTTGGAGCAAGTTGTCGTACCAAGAGAGTTTGGCAGTTAGAGAAGTAGTTGTCGGTAATTCAGACTTGACTGCCCATTGAGTAAATTTTCTGGTTTCATGGGGCTGTTGTATTGATGAACAATTTTCGTTTGTGTGAGTGTTGGTAACAGGCTGCACAGTAGCTATTTGTTTTTGTAGGGGCTGACCATCTGCTGTTAAAAGCTCTGGAATAAATGTCTGGTATGGGTTGAGGCGAATTGGATTTAAAGTATTATTAATAATACGTACAGTAAATTCAATGTTAGTAGTAGCCCCAAGCTCATTTTTGGGAATGGGATAAACCCTAGTAGAAAACAGCATTGAGTTAGGATTTACTATTTCTAGAGATATTCCATTTGCTTCAACGCTATTGCTGTCAGTAGACTCAAAAGATGTCATGTTGACCGCCCTCCTCTATTGATTCAATTGAATTTGTGCATATTCCTACTAAACATAATTTTTTTAATCGCATTCCGGGTAGCTCCTTAATCCAAAAACAGAGAGTTTACAAAGTTTGGTCATGTTGAAACACTTAATTTTCCACAAGCTGAACTTCTACAAACGGAGTAAATACCTCAGAATCCTTCTGAAATAGCGACTCCTAAGCGTCAGTCCTAGATTTAACACAACATGAGAGTGCAACATCAAGCTGCTCTATTTAGGCGTACAATCGCTTATACCCTAAAGCTGGTTTTGCGATTCAGAAGACGACATCAGCACTTATTACCCTTGAATCAGGAGCAATCCAACCGCTGACCTAGGGAATGATTCGGTAATCTTTTTATTAGACAAAATATTAACTTTGAATACGCCCCTTAATCAATTAGAAAAAATACTGAATTTTGCTCAATTAATCTGTCAAATTTTTACCCGTAAATTCAGTAATATTACTGAACTTAACAGATATGTAGAAAACTTCAAGGGATGGAATATTATCTCCAGGGGGGCAGAATTGCAAAAACACAGGAGTTAGAATTAATTCTAACTCCTGTGTTTTTATCGCAGAAGCAAGGTTAGGACAAACACTAATGTTCAAACCTAGAGAGTAAATTATTGTCGTTTTTGTTACCCGTTAAACCGTTTTCTGTGCCCTACTATTAGAGAATTAATCTTGAATATTCAGGGAGATTTTAGCGGATTGTAGTTGTTGATTTAACCACTGTTCGAATAATTCGTTTTGCAACCGTTGTCTAACTTGAGGGTTGTCTAAGGAGGCTTCTAAAAACTCGTCCACTCGGAAAATACACCAGCCTCCCTCCACTTCCATCGGGCCAACAATTTGTCCAGGTGGGGTTTGTTGTAATATGACCTTGAGGGGATCGGGAATAGTTGACCAACCCACGGCTCCCATCATCCCATTAAAAGAGCGTTCATTGGTAATGGAATACTCTCGGGCTAATTCTTCAAATCGGCTTTCCTGTTCTTTTAAACGAGAGACTAATGTTTCTGCAAGTTCATAGTCATTCAAGGAAATTCGGGATAACACCACTGCATCTAAAGTAGGTTTCCGTTGCTGAAAATATTCCTCAAGTTGAGGTTGTACAATCGAGAGTTTGAGTTTTTCCCGTTTAAACCCAGAAACAATTTGTTGGTGAAAGGCTTCGTAGGTCATGCGGTTACTTTCTAACCACTGTTGAAAGGCTTGGGGGTCACTGAGATTCCGTTCTAATCTGAAATTCACTACCGATTGTTCAATACTAGCAGCAGGTATATCCAAATCCGTTCGGGATTGCAATTCCCGATCTAGGATATATTCTCGCAAAATATCGGTTACCATGGGCTGTAGTTTCCCAGCCGTTTGCAGGTATTTTAGGGCTTGACCTAAGAGAATGGGTTCGTCGTTAACGGTTAAAAATGGATTGGCCACTGAAATTCACATCCTCAACACGATTGTATTCACAAACATTGTAAGGGTTTAGGCTCTCGCTGCTATCAGATTTACCCAGAGCCCCTACTACTCCCAGTCTTAATATTCAGCCACGGCTTAGTCAATAGTTGTTAAAGGCACAATTAATCAAGCAGATAGGCTATGCTAAGTACAATGAGGATTAAACTCAATAGAATATCAATAGCCCTTAACTGCTTTTGGTAAATCCCAGTGGTGGCTAATTGTCCATTTTCCGTCCTATTCGGAACCCCACAGTCCTAATTGTTTGGGAGATAGCTATGTCAGAACGCGATGATTTTCTCTACCCTCGCAGTCGCTACCAGGGAGAGTTTACCCCAGAAAAACTCATTTTCAATTCCAACTTGCAGGAATTTGCCCAGCGAGTTAACTATATTTGTGGATTGGAGACGAATGGGAAAGTAAGTTCAGAGGAAGCTTATCAACAAATCAAACAACTTTGGAAAAAATTACGTTCATCCAAAAAAAGTCTAGGAATTAGTAAACCTCCTGATGAGACGACCGATCATGGTTAATTAGCAATACTATCTGGGTGTTCTGCAAAAGTCAATTCAGAAATAGCTAATTTAGATGCTGGCACAGGTTATTAAAATACCGTTTGCGATCGCTTTTTGATTCAGAACAGCGATCACATTTAAAAAATGCTTTTCTTAATAAGTTTTAAAATGACCCTTATTAATCGTCGTCATTTCCTCAAATTTGCAAGTTCAGCACTAGCAACTCTGGGAATTAATCAATTCCTATTCCAACAAAAAGCTGAACAAGCTGGCAAAGTCCTCGCCCAAAGTACCCCCCGCAAACTAGCTTTATTAGTAGGGATTAATCAATATCCTTTCAACCCCCTAGAAGGATGTGTCAACGATATAGATTTACAACGCTATTTGTTAATTCATCGCTTCGGATTTAATCCTAAAGATATTTATATTTTACCCCAAACCGAAGCCACCCGGACAGGAATTTTAACCGCCTTTGAAGAACATTTAATCAAACAAGCTAAACCCGGAGATATTGTGGTTTATCACTATTCGGGGCATGGTTCTCGGATTTTTGATCCCGATCCAATTATAACCCGATTAGGAGATAGACAAGGATTAAATGGAACCTTTGTTCCTATTAATAGTAACTTACCTGCCGGATATCCTGAAGTTGGGGGAGTTGTCCAAGATATTATGGGGCATACCTTATTTTTATTAATGTCAGCCCTGAAAACCGACAATGTGACGGTGGTTTTAGATAGTTGTTTTTCCGGTGGGGCTACCCGAGAAGTCCGGGTGCGTTCCAGGGAAGGAGGTAAAAATATTTTAGTTTCTTCTGATGAAAAAAACTATCAGCAACAGTGGTTATCTCGATTAAATTTATCTCCCGAACAATTTGTTAAAAGCTATCAGACCGGGGTAGCTAAAGGGGTCGTATTAGCAGCAACTTCCCCAAACCAACTGTCGCGGGAAGAAAATATTAATGGTTTTCAATCTGGTCTATTTAGTTATTTACTAACTTATTATCTCTGGCAGGAAGACAACAATATTGAACGAGTATTTCAAAAAATTCTCCCAGAAATTCCTGAAAGATACAACCAAGTTCCCCGTTATGAAGTTAAAGTGGGGAGTGGGTATCAACAACAACTGCCCTATTTTATTAATTCTCCCAAATCTCCTGCCCAAGCAGTTGTAACGGCAGTCAGTGGTGACACAGCCCAATTATGGTTAGGGGGAATTGATTTAAGAAAGGTGACAACAGGAACAATATTTACTGCTATTAATGGTACAGGAAAAGTGAAAATCATTTCCCGTGATGGGTTAGTAGGACAGGCAAAGATTGAGCAACCCGTAACCGTAGGAACGCCCCTGCATTTGATAAGTTAAGAGGAATATTAATAGGTTAGAAAAAACCGGATTAAGCCGTGATCAGATGTCTTTTGTTATAATTTAAAATATAATAGGCAATAACCATGACTCAAGAAATGCGTCAAGAAATCGTTACCTTAGCCAGAGAATTACCTGATGAACTGTTACCAGAAGCCCTGGTTTTTTTGCGTTCTCTCGCCGAAAAAGCACAGAAAACTCACCCGGATAATTCCTCAACTATTGATCAATCTGAATTTGACAAAGCAATGGCAGCTTATCAAGTGATTAGCGAAAAATATAAAAATGCGTTAAGGGAATTAGCCCAGTGAATGAACCCTTATGGATTTCTGAAGCAATTGTTAGAGTCATCCATCAGGATCAAATTCAGCAGCATGGTGGTAGTTTAGGACTCAGGGACGAAAATCTCCTTTCTGCAAGTTTAGCCAGACCCAGACATTTATTTGCTTACGGTCAACCTGATTTATTTGACCTGGCAGCCGCTTATGGTTATGGTTTAGCTAAAAACCATCCGTTTATTGATGGTAATAAACGCACAGCTTTTGCAGTAATGGCAACTTTTTTGTTAGTGAATAGCTATTTATTAGAAGTTCCAGAAATCGAGGTTGTGCAAATCATGGAAGGGTTAGCAACTGACCAAGAAACTCAAGACTCTTTAGCCCAATGGTTAAGGAAAAATTCTGTTAATTCATCTGTTGGAAAATACTTGAAACCGAAAAAGAGTTCTTGACATTGGCATAGTTTTATCCCTTCAGCAGTGCGAGTGTCCTGACTCGCTGAAGAATAGGGTAAAAATTAGTGTATAATGATGTTAAATAAAAATAAAAAACATTCCCTAAACCAATGAATAAACAAAATAAATTTTGGGGGACTGCATTACTGACAACTATATTATTCCTTTTCCCTGGAGTGTTAGCGATCGCCACACCCAAACCCCTTTTTAATCAAGGCAAAAGACCAATATCAAATATAGCACAACAGCCAGCTACTACCGAACAACAGACAGCTAAAGAACTTGCTGAAAAAGCCTTTGCTGAAGCCTTGCAACTCCAAAATCAAGAAACTGTAGAATCCTTGAAACAAGCGATCGCTAAATATCAAGAAGCACTCCAGTTATTTCGAGCCGCAGCCGATCAACATGGAGAAGCTAAAACTCTGGGTAGTATGGGTATTGCTTACTCGGACTTGGGCGAACAACAACAGGCAATTAACTATTTAAACCAGTCATTAAAATTATCTGAAGCTGAAAAAAATATTCCCAATCAAATCACTTCTTTAGTTAGGATTGGGCTGGCTTACCAAAAATTGAATCAACTACAGCAATCTATATCTTACTACAAACAAGCATTACCTCTGTTGCGAACCACAGGGGAAAAAGCTCAAGAAGCTCTCGTTTTAGCAAAAATTGCCTCAACATACCAATCTCTAGGCAATTTCGAGCAAGCGATCGCTTATTTTAACCAAGCCATCACCCTCTATGAAGCCGAAAAAGACTCTGCAAATGCTGCTAATACCCTGAAAGCCTTGGGATTAATTTACACATTATCAGGCAATAATCAGAGTGCGATCGCTCAATACGAAAAAGCATTTTCATATTGGCAAGCTATTAACTCCAAGAGTGAGGCAGCCAGCGTGCTAAAACTTATGGGTGCTACTGCCAGTAATTTAGGTAATTATCAGCAAGCAATTAATTACTACAACCAAGCCATTTCTATTTGGCAAGATCTGGGAGAAAAAGATCGGATAGCTCAGTCTTTCCAATTTTTAGGTCAACTCTACATACAGCTAGGCGATATTGATACCAGTTTATCCTACCAAAAACAAGCTCTTTCCCTCTGGGAAGCTCTCAATGATTCGGCAGGTCAAGCCCAGATGCTATCAGAAATTGGTTTAACCTATCGCACCATTTTAGACGATACAGAACAAGCTATTTCCTACTATGAACAAGCACGTTCAGTCTGGCGATCATTGAATAACCAGTCAGAAGAAGCCCAGATTCTCAATGCTATCAGTAGTATCTATTATTGGTCTGGAAATTACCAACAAGCGCAGGAATATCTAAATCAGTCACTGCAAATATTCCAAGCTCAAAAACTCCCTATTTGGGAAGCAGAAACCCTGGTAAAATTGGCTATGGTATATAGCTTGTTAGGAGATAAAGATCAAGCACTAATATATCTAAACCAGGCAATTCCAATAATTGAAAACTTAACCTACTCGGGGTTTAAAGCTCTTGAGTTTTCCCGTGCTGCCAATACCTATTACTTGTTAAAAGATTACGAGAAAGGACTTAAATACCATAACCAATCCCTGCAACTATGGCAAGGGATGGGAAATCTTAGTAATCAAGCATTCGAGTTAGCAATAATTGCTCGAATAGAAAGAGATAGAGGCAATTTTAATCAATCTCTGACTAATATTGAAGCTGCAATTAAAATTATCGAAGGACTTCGCACAAAAATAGGTAGTCAGGAACTCCGACAATCTTATTTTGCCACTGTCCAAGATTATTACCAGTTTTATATTGATTTATTAATGCAGCTACATCAACAAAACCCCCAAAAAGGATATGATGCTTTAGCTTTTCATGCCAGCGAAAGCAGTCGTGCTAGAAGTCTTGTAGAACTCCTCACCGAAGCGGGTGCTAATATTCGCCAAGGTGCTGACCCCAAACTATTAGAACAGGAACAAAATTTACAACGGCAACTCAACGCCGTAGAACGTCGCAAACAGGAACTCTTAAGCGCTGAATATACCCAACAACAACTCGATGAAATTAAACAACAATCTCAATCTTTACTCAATCAACTCGACGAATTAGAAGCTAAAATTCGCCTTACCAGTCCCCGTTATGCTAACCTCAAATATCCCCAGCCTCTCACCCTACAACAAATCCAAGAAAAAGTCCTTGATGATGATACCCTACTATTACAATATTCCTTGGGAGAAGACCGCAGTTATCTCTGGGCTGTAACTAAAAATAGCATCACCAGCTATGTTTTACCTAAACAACGTGAAATAGAAGAAATTGCCAAACCTTGGCGAGAAATTAATGAATCTACTTCCGTAGAAAGCGGACTCCCCCTCAGTGAAATATTACTAAAACCCGTAGCTTCTCAACTGGGAAATAAACGTTTATTAATTGTTGGGGATGGGGTATTACAATATATTCCCTTTGCCGCCTTACCCATTCCATCTCAACCTAATACACCCCTTTTAGTAGAGCATGAAATTGTTACCTCTCCCTCAACTTCAACCATTGCTATTCAACGGGAACAACTACAAAATCGCCCAACGGTAGCCAAAACTGTCGCGGTATTAGCCGACCCCGTTTTCAGCCTTAATGACTCTCGCCTGACAAGTCGATCCCCCCAACCCCCCTTAGAAAGGGGGGCTATTGGAGAAACTGTAAACCAGTCAGCCCTCAAACGGGCTACCCGTAATTTAGGTATTGGGGAAGGGCCTAAAGCTTATGGCCGTCTGGAGTATACCCGCACCGAAGCTGAGAAAATTCTAGCATTAGTTCCTGAAAATCAAAGGTTACAAGCCCTAGACTTTCAAGCCTCCCTAGAAGAAGCCAAAAATCCCAATTTATCTGAATATCAAATAGTTCATTTTGCTACTCATGGTTTACTGGATTCTGTCAATCCTGAACTATCGGGAGTGGTGTTTTCCTTATTTAATCAACAAGGACAAGCTGAGGATGGGTTTTTGCGTCTCCACGATATTTTTAACTTAAATTTACCTGCGGAATTAGTGGTATTAAGTGCTTGTCAAACGGGCTTAGGGAAAGAGACGAAAGGCGAAGGTTTAGTGGGGATGACAAGGGGATTTATGTATGCTGGTGCGCGGCGGGTTGTTGTTAGTTTGTGGAGTGTTAATGATGCGTCAACTTCTGAGTTAATGACTCGATTTTATCAGCCGATATTGAAGGGGGGTAAGAATCCCATTATCGCTTTAAGAGAGGCTCAGTTAGAAATGTGGAAATCGGGAAAATGGCAATCTCCCTATTATTGGGCGGCGTTTACAGTTCAGGGAGATTGGCGGTAAAGTAAGTTTTAATCAATAAGGAAGCGATCGCTTTTTGAATATTAGGAAAGGTGTGTAGGGGCGAGGCGCGCCTCGCCCCTACGATGATTTGGATTTCCAGCTATTTAGACAACTGATTTAGACTTGCTATATTAACCGCAGATTATATAAAATATGCTATACTTAACATCCGTATATAGCAAAAAAAAGCTGATGATAGCTGCTAATGCAATTTCGACCAACTTAACTATTCCGACCTTAGAAAACGGCGACAAATTAACCCGTGCTGAATTTGAGCGTCGTTATCAGGTATTGCCTAATCTCAAAAAAGCGGAATTAATTGAAGGAATAGTTTATATGGCATCTCCTGTTAGAGCAAAACGTCACGGTAAACCCCATGCTGGAATTATGGGTTGGCTAGTCACTTACGAAGCTGCTACGCTAGGAGTGGAGGTATTGGATAATACTACAGTGCGTCTTGACCTGGATAATGAACCTCAACCCGATGCACTGCTAAGAATTGAAACCGGAGGACAGTCGCGCATTAGTGAAGATGATTATATCGAAGGTGCACCAGAATTAATTGTAGAAATTGCAGCTTCTACCGCTTCCTACGATTTGCACCAAAAATTAAACGTTTATCGTCGTAATGGAGTACAAGAATATCTAGTTTGGCGAGTTTATGACCGTCAATTTGATTGGTTTAGATTAAATGAAGGAGAATATATTCAACTTGAGCCTAATACAGATGATATAATTTGTTCTCAAGTATTCCCGGGATTATGGTTAGATAAAGCTGCTTTATTAGCCGGAAATTTGGCTAAAGTATTAACTGCTTTACAAGAGGGTTTATTAACCGTAGAACATCAAGAATTTGTGAAAAAAATATCAATTTTATAATTATAGCAAACTCCGAAAAATCCAAGTCTCGTTTTTAATCAAAAATTTCAGACCTCAAAAACCTGTTTAGATGTCAACTTTAATTCAGGAAAAAGTAAAGATTTAATTTCCTGTTCACCTGTAAATTCGGTAACTTCATAAAAACCAGCAACTAATAATAAAACCGAGATTTTTGCGGTTTCTGGGTCAATAATCCAATATTCAGGAATTTCTCTAACCGCATATTCAGAACGCTTATAACGGTAATCATCATCAGAATTACCCGGACTAACAATTTCTACCGCTAATAGGGGAGGTGCTTCTAAAACGGCGGCGGACATTTTTCGGAGTTCTTGACATTGACTTTCTGACAAAATGACTAAATCAGGAATCCTTGATTTCTTTTTGGCTGTTCTTACTCCTACTGTACCAGGCATTACTTTCCACTGCTGTTGAATTCGATCAATTTCCGCTTTTAAAATATCATAGATTAAAACCAAAATTAAAGCATGAAAACCACTAGCAATAGGCATAAGTTTTAATTCTCCATTAACTAATTCATATTTGTTATCCGTGCCATCGTCATAAGCTAAATATTCTTCAAAGGAATAGGTTTTAGTTAGTAATTGAACCATTTTTAATTTACTCCTATGGTTATTTTAAGGTGAATTTTGTAGTTAATAAGCAAAATAATTAAAAAAGAGGTAGGTTTAAAATAAATTCCGGCAAGATATTTTCTCCTGATAAAGTTGTGGGTAGTTTGACAATTTCAAGAGCTTGATTAGGACGATATATTTCTACTTGTTGTTCTTGGGGATTAATTAACCAACCTAAGCGCAAACCACTGTTCAAATATTCCTGCATTTTTGCTTGAAGTTGGGTTAGGGAGTCAGTGCGAGAACGTAATTCAATCACAAAATCAGGACATATTGGGGAAAATTTTTCTTGTTCTTCTAGTGTTAGTAATTCCCAACGTTCCTTAGCTACCCAAGCCACATCAGGAGAGCGATCGCCACCATTGGGTAAGCGAAATATAGTAGAAGAACTAAAAACTTTTCCCAGTTGAGTTTGACGATTCCAAAACCAAAGTTCACCGTTTAAATCTGATTCTCGATTACCACTGACTCCACCAACGGGGGGCATAATTACTAATTCTCCTTCGACAGTTCGTTCGAGTTGCCAATTTTCATTATCTTGGCAAAGTTGATAAAATTGCTCGTCGCTTAAAGTGACGTTTTTAAAACTTAAAATGATGGGTTCTGAAGTAATCATTTTTCCATCCTAATACTGAGGATATACAACAGTAGTTGTTTATAGAGGATTAAGTCAAGTTTTCGCAATAATTTTTAACTAAAAATTACCCGGGATTTATAACAAATAATTATTTTTTTAGCATCATAGAAACACCCCTGATTAAATATCAACAAATAGCGATGCACCCGGCTTGATGTTAGGACTCCGCTAAAACGATAATCCGATCTTTAGGGGAAAATTTTATCACTTCATCTTTTTTCGGATTGATCACAATTCCATAACCTCTGGCTAAATTTTTAGCATCCTTCAAACACCGATAACCGATGGCTGATTCTCCCCGTTGTTTAGCCACTTCAACAACGGTATAAAAATTAATCGGTTCGTTAATAGTGACATAATTACTGACTGGTTTAAGGTAAATTTCTGACCCTTGAGGACTAAATAATTCGGCAAATACAGCATTTAAGTTTTTCTGTTCTGAAACTTGGGCTAACATCCGACTAATAATTTGTTCAGTAATCACAAAATCATCGGGACGCGCCACCTGAGCTAAGGCTTGATTGCGGGTATCTAACATTTCAGTGACAATCTGTATATTAGGATTTTTGCGGTCGGCAATATCTCGAAGATAGATTAAGGTAATTAAGGTTTGAGCGTCGGCTTCTTCAGGTTCTAATTCAGGATTAGACAACACAATAACATGGTGATATCTCTCTAAATTGAGAGATTCTAAAACATTTCTGTCGGTGGTTGATCCTTGATAATACTCCAGGGTTTGTTGTTGTAAATTCAAGGTATTTAAGACATTAATAATATCGGTTTCTGGGAAAGGTGAAACCAGGGTAACACTGGAGTTAGTGGCAACATATTGATCCAGTTGAACTAGAATCCGAGGAGTGTGATCATTCCACCCTAAAATTAACGTATGTTCGGGAGTCGAGATGGCTGTTTCTTTCGTCAGTTGCATCACACTCCGATTAATCGCAAATTCCGAAACACCGGATAGGCGAATCGTGCTATCATCCTCACTTAAAACAACTAATTTTTCTCCCGGTTGCAAGATCCTATCTAGGGTCGGATTGAGTTGAATTGTTCCATCGGTTGATTGTATTCCGATCACCGAAGAATCAAGATAGGCTAGGAGAATATCTCCATAGGATTGATTTTGTAAAGCAGGTTCTTCGTGAATATAGATTTCATTCCCGCTAAAATCCAATAATTCCATATAAACAATCGATAAACCCGATTGACGGCAAGTTTGAACAATCATGCGGGAAATTAAATCTTGAGTCAGTAATCCTTCAATTTCATCCTGTCCAATCAGTTGAATAATATCGAGGGTATTAATATCCTGAACTTGAGCGACAATATGATAGGGTTTAGATTCTAAACGGGGTAAATTTTTAATTGCTAAAAGAGTCTTAATTAAATGAGTATCGGATTGGTTTAGAGATTCATTTAAAATAATAATTGAGCGGGCAGCCTGAATATTCACCATGCCTAAATCCGCTAAATTACTGGGGTTTCCTGTACGACAAACGAGGCGAACTTGACGCAGTTTCCCCAACCCATCATAGAGTCGATCTTCCATCTGAACTTTATCTTCAGGACTGAGAATAACAATGCAAGTATCGGAACGGTTAGCATTAGCTAAAATCAGTTGATTAATTAAAGTGATGATTTGTACTGACCAACCCAGGATCACAATATGATCGGTTTCAATCACCCGTGAACGTCCTTTCCGCAGGTCTTCTAACTTGGTATCAATGCCGCTACTAAGTAAACCAATCAGGGTACTAATAATAAATATTCCGCCAAAGGTAACTAATAACATCGCCAGACGAAATGACCATCCCTGGTCGCCTCCCATGGTGCCCGCATCCAAGGTACGCATTAAAACAGCCCACATTGCCTCAAAGGGATTAAGCGCCGTATCCCCTGGGGGTGCAACTCTGGTGAGACTCACTAAAAATCCCATAATCAGAATAAAGGCGAAGGACACCAGTGCTAAACCACTGACTAAAGCAATGGTGCCTTTTGACATGAAATTGTCAAATCTGTAGCGGAACTGCTCTGCAAAAGTAATTTTACTCATTTAGCGGGTTAAAGGGTGCAAAAAACTTAAACTTGATATTATACTAAATCGGATTAATATGCCAAACATTTTGAGAATAATTTTGGACAATTCCATCGGCAGAAAAACGACCTAAACGGGCTACAGTTAAAATAGACATTCTCGTCCAGGTTTCCCAATCTCGGTAGGTTTGGCTGATTTTATCTTGACAATCCAGATAGGATTGATAGTCGGCAAAAACCATATATTCATCGTGATATAAGAGGGTATCAATTAAGGTTTTAAACAGATTCGGATCGCCTTGGGAAAAATAACCCGATGCAATTTGATCAATATTTTCCCGCAGGCTTTCATTTTCATGATAATAACTCCAAGGATTATAACCCTTGGCTTTTAAAACTTCAATTTTAGGTAAACTTAATCCGAAGTCAAAGAAATTTTCTGCTCCGATCGCATCGCGTAATTCCTCACTGGCTCCATCTACAATTCCCAGAGTTAAGGCTCCATTAAAAGCTGGCTTTAAAATAGCAATTCCTCCGGCTTTTTTCCCCGCCATGGCTAAATGTTCAGAGACATCGGCGGCGGGATAAATATGTTGACTTAAAGTTTGATTAACATTCGGAATAAATACGACTTTCAAGCGATCGCCAATCACCGGATCAGAATTAATCACTTGACCTACCGCATGAATTAATTTAATCATCAATTTCCCCATCACATAACCTGGGGCAGTTTTTCCTGCAAAAATAAAGGTTTGGGGAACATAATCTTGATCGGGATTTTTCCGAATTCGATTATAGAGAGTAATAATTTTTAAAATATTCAAATGTTGCCGTTTATATTCTTGAATTCGTTCAATTTGAATATCAAAAATAGAATCAATATTTACCGTGATCCCACAATTCTGCTGAATATAACTAGCCAGGTTTCGTTTATTTTCTTGCTTAATATTTCGCCAAGCCAAACGAAATTCTACCGAATCTAATTCCGATTCTAAACGATGTAGATCTGCAAAATTTTTAATCCAGCTATTACCAATTTTATGAGTAATTAATTCCGTTAAACGGGGATTAGCTAAAACCAACCAACGCCGAGGGGTAATACCACTGCTAATTGTCCTAATTTTTTCCGGTGTTAATTCATAAAAATCGGGAATAATTGATTGCTTTAACCTTTCGGTTTGCCAGAGAGAAATCCCATTAATCGCATAACTTCCAATACAAGCTAAATGATTCATCCGCACATATCTTTCCCCGGTTTCATCAATCAAAGATAGTCGGGATAACTTCCCAAAATCCCCCGGATATTGATTGCGAACTCCAATCAACAATCGATTATTGATTTCATAGATAATTTCTAGGTGACGGGGTAATAAACTTCCTAATAATCCCACAGACCATTTTTCCTGAGCTTCCGGTAATAAGGTCGGGTTAAGATAGGTAAAAGTTTGTCTAGTAATCGACCAGGATTTTTCCCATTCTAGGGCATATTCATCGATGAATAATCGCATTAATTCGGCGATCGCGATCGCATTAGAAGTATCGTGTAGTCTAATAGAATAGTGCTGATGAAACGTCTCTAAACTCTCTCCGGTAGATAAATGATTCCGAATCATATCCTGGAGAGAACAGGAGACAAAAAAGAATTGTTGTTCTAAACGCAGTTGTTTTTGTTGAATCTTTTCATCATGGGGATATAATACTTTTGTGAGTAATTCAACATAAGGTTTTCCCTGAACTATGCCGTAATAATCCCCGATATTAAAATCTTGAGAATTATAGGAAACAATGGGTTCTGCTTTCCATAATCTGAGGGTATTGACGGTATGACTTTGATAACCAGAAATCGGTGTATCATAGGGAACTCCTTTGATGCAACGCTGGGGAATCCAACGCACCCGATAGCGTTCTTGTTGGTCATAATAGGCTTCCGTATGACCCCCTAACTGCACATTCACCGTAGCCTCGGGACGGGCAATTTCCCAGGGATTTCCATACCGCAACCATTTATCTATCTTTTCGACTTGCCAACCGTGATGAATTTCTTGATCAAAACTCCCAAATTCATAACGAATTCCATAGGCAATAGCGGGAAGATTTAAGGTAGAAAGAGAATCTAATTCATCGATGGGTAATTGGGCAACATTTCCATATCCTAAACTGGGTTCTATTTCTTGATCAATTAAGTCTTGTAAATTTAAGTTAAAGGCTTCAAGGGATTGTTTCAAAGGTTCCCACAAATTGCAATTAACTAAATGATTAGCTAGATGAGATCCTACGGAATATTCCGTGGAAAAATAGCAAATTTGTTTAACTTTATTTTGGGAATAGGTTTGAGTTGTTTTCACCCAGGAAGGCATTAAAAATTGTCTAACGGTATGGGCTAACGCTTGATATAACTCCTGGGGGGTTGCGGTTGTGGGTAATTGACCTTGAAGATAGAGTAGGTTAGCCGCAAACTCTCGTTGCAAATCCTCTAAAGCGGGTGTCGTTTCAGAATAATCAGCCATTAGAGAGTTGAAAATAGAATTGGGAATTAATGGACTCATATTAGTAAAATTATTACCCTTGAGGGTAGAGATTGTTTAACTTGAATAAATATACAGTAGAGAGAGACGCGCCGTGGCACGTCTCTACAGTTTTTCCTCAAGTTTTGGGTGTTTAAACCGTGGCTAAATGGAAGGATACACCCAGTCCGGCCGCCATTTCTTCGGCGGTAATTTGACCATCATTATCTTGATCGAGGGCATCAAATACGGCGTCTGTTCCTGACCATTCTTCCCGGGTAATATAGCCATCGCCATCTAAATCATAGGCGCGGAAAATGTCTTCCGCCGCATGACTAATTACTTCTTCTCCTTCAATTCTTGCTAATCGATCCGCTAAGAATTTTTCTAGGGCTTCTAAGGCTTTAGAAAACCCTTTAATTCCTTCTTCTAATTTTTCCGAAGCCATCCGATCTTCGGCGTGCATTCGGTTGAAGGTATCTTGATCAATGGAGATTTTTTCCAGGTCTAAACTAGCGGCGGTTTCGGGATTGAGTTTGCGGGGAAGGTCGCCAATAGTTGATTGTAATTCTTCTAAGAGGGCGGGAGAAATTGTTAATAAATCACATCCAGCTAATTCGGTAATTTCCCCAATATTACGGAAACTTGCCCCCATCACTTCTGTTTGATAGCCAAATTTTTTATAATAGTTATAAATTTGGGTAACAGATAAAACGCCCGGGTCTTCTTCGGGGGGGTAGGAATCTCGTCCAGTATCTTTTTTGTACCAATCTAAAATCCGACCGACAAAGGGAGAAATTAAGGTCGCCCCAGCTTCTGCACAGGCGATCGCTTGATGAATGCCAAATAACAGGGTTAAATTACAATGAATTCCTTCTTTTTCTAGGACTTCGGCGGCTTTAATCCCTTCCCAAGTGGAGGCAATTTTAATTAAAATGCGATCGCGGGAAATCCCAGCCGCTTCATATTGCTCGATAATATAACGACCTTTAGCAATGGTGGTTTCCGTATCATAAGATAATCGAGCATCGACTTCCGTTGATACGCGCCCCGGAATAATGGCTAATATTTTTAATCCAAAAGCCACGGCTAACCTTTCAAAAGCTAAATTTGCCACTTCCGCCGGAGAAGCACTTCCCCCCAACTCCTGACGGGCTTTTTTGAGGGTATCATCCACAATACTTTCATATTGGGGCATTTGGGCAGCGGCAGTAATTAAGGAGGGGTTGGTGGTTGCATCTCTAGGGGTATACATCTCAATGGCTTGGATATCTCCAGTATCCGCCACGACAACGGTAATTTCCCGTAGTTGTTCGAGTAGAGTTTGTCCCATTGTTTTCCGTCCTCTATTTAGGTCGCTAATCATAGCAGAGTATAACAAATCCCAACCTTGACTATCCTGAGTTTTATCAATTCACACAATTGTTTTCAGAAAAATGTCCCGTTAAGGTCAAAAGCCTGGAAATCCATCAACCTTAGTATCAACATTTTATAAACTCTACGAGAATATACGGAGTTTACCTCATTAAAATGAACAAATGTGCTTTTAATTGAGACAAGTTTGCTGTAAAATTTGATCATATTTTTCCATAGTCTGATTAATAATATGTCCTTAACACCTGCTCTGGATTCGTCTAATTCGGTTACTGCTACGAAGGGAATAATGGATAAAACTCGCCTCCTCCTGACCTTGTGGGCGATGAGTGGGACGGAGGGGGAAGTCAAAAAAAGTGAATTGACCAGTAAAGTTAAGCAAAAACGCAATAACAAAAAAATTGGCGTTGCTCAAACAATTTATGAAGAATTGAAAGCGGCCGAAGCGATTAAGATTTATAAGCAAAATCAAACCCCTATGGTATCGATCACAGATACGGGAAAACGAATGTTAATTGATGCTTTAAGTAGTCCTGATTTTGTGTTTGATGGAACGGTTATCGCTGCTCGTTTAGCTAATGGTTTAGTGGGTTTAATTCGAGAATTGAATCAAGGAATAACTTCCGCAACATTTGTTAAAGAAACTGCGATCGCTTCCTATGAGGAGTTTAAAGCGATCGCCCTTCAGGTGTATGATCAATTAAATAAGGATTATAACTATGATAATTTAGTCCCAATTTATCGCATCCGACGGACTATCGGTGAGCAGGTTACTCGTTCACAGTTCAGTGAATGGATGTTAGAAATGCAAGCTAATGATCTAGTTCAACTGATTGGAGGGAGTGTAGAAGATAGCGCACTAGATAAAATTGAAGATTCTATCAGCACAGAACTGGTTGGTTTACGTTGTTATGCTAAACGGTTATAAAATTTCTCATTTGTTCATTGTTCACTTATTCTTTTTGATTAAATTATGTCTGCTTCTGAGTTTAGTAGTATTGACGATCTGATTCAGCAACATAACCCGTTTGCTGGACATACAGTAGTTAGAAATTCTCAAGTCTGGAATAAAAGTTTACCCGATGCACCCTCGATTAATGCTCATGTTTCTGATACGGTTTTTGAGGCTATTAGTAAAATAAATCAAGACTCTATGCAAACTGTAGGGATTACAGTTGTTGGTGAAAGAGGATTAGGCAAAACTCAAGTTATTAGCCGCATTCGTCATCAGTTTAAACACACCGATCAAATTTTGTTTATTTATATGGGCGAATATGGAGAAAAACTCTCGAAAATTAAAAGCAAATTTCTGGAAAACCTAACTTCCAGTTTAAGAGCTTATGGTCAATATCAAGGAATCATGCAATGGCAAGAAATAGCAGCCCATTTAATTAATGAAGCTAAAGGATGGAACTATACCGCAGAACAATATATTCAAAAATTTCCTGAGTGGCTAAATCGATATTCTACTAGGATTTTAGATCATTTAACAGATTTAGTTTTCCCACAAAAAAATCAAATCATTGAAAATCCCTATATCGTTCGATCTATTTTATGGACACTTTCTAGTCCCCACGCCATGTATGCAACTTATTGGTTATCGGGAATGGAATTGGCAGAAAGACAAGCTCAAGATATGGGATTACCAAACTTCAAAACTGGAGAAAAAGAAGTAGAATCTTTTAAGACAACTTGCCAAATTCTGAATTTAGTTAGTCAATATAAAATACCAGTTATCTGTTTTGATGAACTTGATGCACCTTTGTTTGATGAGTTAACGGGTTTTTCCTTACCCCAAATCACTGCTAGTTTCGCTAAAGATTTATTCAATAACATTAAGCGGGGTTTATTTGTTCTGGCAATGTATGAACCTACTTGGTTACAGGATGTTAAATCTTTGCAACAAGCAGAAGCAGTTATCCATAGAATTGCCAATTATCCTCAATTGGGAAAACCGATTTATTTAAACTATTTAAAACCAGATGATGTTGTAGCATTAGTATCTCAATGGTTAGAAGAATTTTACACCCAGTATCAAGTCGATCCTCCTCATTCTTTATATCCATTTACTCAAGCTCAACTGATAGAATTAGGGAAGCAAAAACCAATGACTAGAGATGTTTTAAGTTGGTGTGCTTCCCATTGGAAAAAAGACAAAATTGATTCTCCAGCTAACCTAGATGTAGTTAAACCTGCTTTTGAAAATGAACTCGCAGAAATTGAACAGAAAATTACCGACCTTTTAGAAGACAGTGATCAACTTGCGGAAACCTTAGCTTTTAGCTTTGAACGAATCATCGGAAAAACGATTGAAAATGTCGAAATTAAAAGTATCCAAAGATTTAAACAGACAAACTGTTATCTTCATTTCAAAATCAATGGAATAGAAAACGGTCAACCTGTTAAAATTGGATTAGCTGTGATTCAGCAATCAGGAGGAGCTATAGTCCAAGCCATTCTTAGACAACTTGGAGATTATCAAAGATTTGATTTAACGCGAGGGTGTTTGGTTCGGTCTAAAACAATTGGTCGTAATGCCAAATTAGCGCAAAAATATCTTAAAGAACTGCAAGACGAAAAAGGTGGGGAATGGGTTCGTTTACCCAAGGAAGATATTAAACCTTTATTAGCAATATACGCAGTTTACAAAAATCAAGACAGTTATGGAGTAAAACCAGAAGAAATTTTTGAATTTATCGAAAAATCAGAATTAATCCTTAAAAATCCGATCATTTGTGAAATTCTGAGTGACCCTTCCGGTCAAGCACCCGATGGTTTAATTGATGAAGATATTTCTATTATTATGCCTCACGTTACCTCTAGTTTAGATAGTGACTTAATCCTATAAACTCTTTGATTCAGATGACTACAATTTCAACAGCTTTGTGTCTACCTGCACCTGATATTGAAGCCTTAAACCAAGGTCGAAATATATTGTTAATGCCTCGGCGATTTATGCGCCTAGGGGAACAATTTGCCCTATATCCAACAGATATAGAGTTTAATTCCTTACCCGTAGAACAATATTATCGTCCTGGTTTTATTCCAACAGCTAAACAGAGTATTGCGGAACTTAATCAGGAGAAAATTAAAATCAAAGTTTGGGCTAAATGTGAACTTTGCCAAACCCTGAATGAACCCGAACATTTTGCAGAATTATCAAAATTAACCGTTTGGACAGAAGCAGCATTACATAAAACCCTAGAACAACGAGGTCATATTTTTCTAGCGTATTTTCGAGTTTATCGACTTCCCCAACCCCTAGAAATTGATCCGGTTTCTAATAGTCGGTTTATTTCCCTTCCTTATGCCATAACGGTTGATGAAAGTCAGGCAATTTTAGATGATAATAACTTTGAAAGACAATATCGAAAAATTCTCAATCGTCAACCCCCAGAACATCCAGAATTAGAAGAATTAGAAAATGCGATCGCCCAATTCCAAACTAACCCTTTATCCCAGGAAGAACAACTCGGTTTAAACCTTTTAAAAGCCAATATTCATCAACTCTTAGGTTGGAAAACTTCAAAACCTGCCAATTTAACCAATGATTCCAGCTTAAATTGGATTAATGAAATAGCAGCATTCGGAAACCGAAGTAAAGAACTAGACGAAGGCAAAAGCAACTATCAAGCCGGAACAGACTTTGAGAATATTGTTAAACAAAGCTTAGAATTTTTAGGTTTTACTATAGACTATGCTCATAAAGGAGGTGCAGGTGGATTAGACTTATTTTGTTCACAACCCTATCCATTAGTTGGAGAATGTAAAGCAGGCAAAAAAATCCCCAATAATACCGCAATTCAACTTTTCAATTTAGCAACACTGCGTTTAAAGGATGAAAAACTGCTCAAAGACACCACTAAATTAATTATAGGCCCTGGTGAACCTACTGAACAACTGAACGAGGAAGCAAAAGTACATAAGATGACAATTATTAATCCTGAAACATTAGAAAAGCTCGTTAAACTCCAAGCTCAATATCCCGGTTCAGTTGACTTAATTGAACTCAAAAAGTATTTTAAAAAAAAGAAAAGGGATCAAGAGGAATGGGGTCAAATGGATGATAACATAGATGAATATATTAAAATCGTGTTTAATCGTTTACAATTGCGATCGCATATTATTAAAGTAGTCAAAGACTATCTAAATAATGCTCAAATGGCAGAAGCAACAGTTTCAGGAATTCATGGACGTTATTGCTCAAATCAGCCTCAATTCCTATCAGAACGGGAACTTCATGAAATCCTGGTCGAACTGTCTTCCCCTCTAGCTGGATATGTCGGACGAAAAAAAGCGGAAGACTGGCGAAATGATCGGTTTTATTATCTAAGAGAACTCATCGTACACCAAAGCTAAAATTTTGATTACAATTTGTTCAAGAGAAAACTCAGTTTTAATTAACTAAAAGACTCACCTGCTAGTCACCCATAGGAGCATTAATTGATGTACAACACAAAAGCTTATTCCGCAGCCAGTGCCACATCACCCCTGGCTTCCAGCCAGATCGGGCGCCGTGAGCCAACCGAACACGACGTACAGATCGAAATCCTGTTCTGTGGTATCTGCCACTCCGACATCCATTCCGTGCGTGACGAGTGGAGCAGCTTCATGCCCACGGTCTATCCCATTGTCCCCGGTCATGAAATTGTTGGCCGTGTCACCGAGGTTGGCTCGGCCGTTAGCAAGTACAAGCCCGGAGATCTCGCGGCCGTCGGCTGCCTGGTTGACTCAGACGGCACTTGTCCCAATTGCCAAGCTGGTCTTGAGCAGTTCTGCCCCAACCTGACCCTCACCTTCAACTCCCCGGACAAACACCTCGGAGGCGTTACCTATGGGGGCTACTCCGATAGCATCGTCGTCGATGAACGCTTTGTTGTCCGCGTTCCGGCCAACCTCGATCTGTCTGGAGTCGCGCCCCTTCTGTGCGCCGGGATCACAACTTACTCGCCCCTGCGCCACTGGGGTGTCACCCAGGGCCAGAAGGTCGGCATAGTCGGTCTGGGGGGACTAGGCCACATGGGTGTGAAGTTCGCCCGTGCCTTCGGAGCCCACGTCGTCGTCTTCACCACCTCAGCGAATAAGAAAGAGGACGCGCTCCGCCTGGGTGCTGACGAAGTGGTCATGTCTCGCAACGCCGACGAA
This sequence comes from Planktothrix sp. PLAVEN19ND, assembly GCF_057220675.1. Lineage (NCBI taxonomy): Bacteria > Bacillati > Cyanobacteriota > Cyanophyceae > Oscillatoriales > Microcoleaceae > Planktothrix > Planktothrix sp. PLAVEN19ND. The sequence continues at coordinate 102,852 of NZ_CM170132.1, forward strand.
ATGCAAAAGCACGCTGGCAGCTTTGATTTCATCCTCGACACCGTATCCGCCGATCACGATATCAATGCCTATCTCAATTTACTAACCCGGGACGGCAACATCACCCTGGTCGGCGCACCCCCAAAGCCTTTCGACATCGCGGCATTCAGCCTGATCATGGGGCGTCGCAGTCTCTCCGGCTCTAATATTGGCGGCATCGCAGAAACCCAAGAGATGCTCGACTTTTGCGGCCAGCACAATATCACCGCAGATGTCGAAGTTATCCCCATCCAGAAGGTTAACGAAGCCTACGAGCGACTGCTCAAGTCCGATGTTAAGTACCGCTTCTGTATCGATATGGCATCACTTAAATCCGAATAAGGTAATAGGTAATAGGGAATGAGTTTGCACAGATTTAGAAGTGTCATAACTGTAATGGGTAGCACTATAGCAAGTCTAAATGAATTGTACAGTCATAATGATCGGGGTTATTAACCCTAAAAAATACTTACATTCCCTTGTAGGGGGACGGCGCGCCCATCCGTGTCAACTTAACGCTAAAAGTAGGCGATCAAACCAGAATTACCTGGATCTGATCCCAAGTCAATGATCTCCCCTAACCCCCATTAACAAGGGGGGAACAGGAATTCAAAGTCCCCCTTTTTAAGGGGGATTTAGGGGGATCTAATGTCGGCTATAATCAGAGGTTTTCGGCTTAAGTTGACATTAATGCGGTGCGCCTCGCCCCTACAATTATTTGGATTTCTAGCTATTTGTACAACTGATTTAGACTTGATATAGCACTACGCATTACAGTTAGGACACTTCTAAATCTGTGCAAACTCATTACCTATTACCTATTACCTATTACCTAGCGCTATATCTCCTGTTTGAGTTCAATAATCAGATTTTGTTGAGCAATGTAGACCAAAGCTAAGGTTTTGATTACAATTTGTAAAGCAGGTTGACATCAAAACCCATTCGCTTGACCATGAACTATCCTAGAACATCCAGTAACTTCCCGATTAACGTTGATTTTCTCCCCCCCGATGTCATCCCCTTCACCGGAAAAATCGGCATGACCTACGCCCCCGGAAAATCCCATCAAGGGATGCACCTGCTCTGGGATCGTAATTTATATCATGACCTAGACCGCCTGCGCTATTTCTATCACACCGATGTTTTGGTATCCCTGATTGAACCCCACGAATTCCATAAAGTCCAAATTCCCACCTTATTCCCCGAAGCCCAAGCTAGAGGGATGGAAACCATCTGGTTTCCCATTCCCGATATGAAAGTTCCCACCTCCATGCCAGGAGTGATTAACTTAGTTCCCCAAATTCTCGACCGAGCCAAAGCAGGTAAAACTGTTGTGGTTCACTGTATGGGGGGATTTGGACGCACGGGAACGATTGTGTCTTGTTGCTTAGTCACCTTGGGTTATACTCCAGAAAATGCGATCGCAATTGTCCGCCATACCCGTGAATATTGTGTAGAAACCACCGAACAGGAAGAATATGTCTCCCAATTTGCCCAAGCGTGGAAACAGTCATCAGTTATAGGGGAGGGGTTACTTTGCCCCTATTAAGTTATCAGAAAATTGGGTTTGAGAAATAGAGGAAGGCGATCGCAAATATCCTAATTTGGGATTATCCTAAATTGGGTTTATCTTGTCTGAGGTAAAGATATTGCTTCACTAAAGGCAAGATGAAAACCATTTTTAGCCCTGAGTATGACATATTTCGCCAGTGCATGATTGCAGCACGCAAGGCAGCTAAGTTGACTCTGGCAACCCTTGCTCAATCTCTCAATAAACCCCAATCTTTTGTTGCTAAATATGAAAACGGCGAAAGACGATTAGATGTGATTGAATTTTTGTTAATTACCCGTGTAATGGGTATAGATCCCTGTGACATTCTTAGGGAAATTAACGAGGAATTAGAACATATATTTTGTGGAAAAGCAAGATGAATACACAAGATGTAATCAGACTAGCCTCTCATTATTTAGATGGCTTATCTGGACATATTTTTGATCTGTTGGATATTTCCAAACCGATTTCTGTAGATGCCGCAGTTAATCTATCTAAAGTAATATCAAAGCTTTCGCCACTCCTGGGGAATTTGATTGAATTTAATACAGTTGAGTTTCTGAATAAACAAGATGATTTTTCTGAGTTTGGCAAGTGGCAACGGCAAGACCCTGGTTTTCCCGATACTATTTTTGTAGGTAACGTTCAACCCATACCAGGTTTAGAAATTAAAGCCTGGTTTCCCCTCGCAACGGAAATAACAGCACGTTTCAAAGATAGTCAAAATCACTTCCAATTTGACCAAACTAGTGAAGGACGAATTTACAAACCAACCAGAGAATATCAATTACTTTTACGCGAATTACTCATCCGCTATAAATATAGACTCGATACGAATTTTGCAAAAATGGATCGAATTGTACATCCAGGTATTGAGCAATTTAAGCAGCGTGTCTTTAATATTGAAATGTGTAGTATGAAAATCGGGCAATGGAATAGACTTTTATCCAGCCGTAAAGAGGAAAGAATTAAGCAAGCTTTACAAAGTTATTTGGATATTAAAGAAGAGAGTATTGATAAAATTCTGGATTAAATCTCTCTGTACCCCAGTAAAAATAGTCAGGGTCAATTTCACAGGAATAGGCTTTTCGGTTTAATTGACGTGCTGCTAGAGAAGCACTAAACAAACCTCCAAACGGTTCCCAGATAATATCATTTTCATCACTAGAAGATTGAATAATCAGACTCATGAGATCAAGGGGTTTTTGATTGAGATGTAACGCTTTACCAGATTTAGTTTTAATTCGTTCATTTCCTCGTAAAGCAGAACGTTCCCAAACATTTGTAAACCCGTGAGGACATTGAAATTTGGAGCGCATTTTGCTCCATTCTTGTTTGGTCAAAGAGCGTTGATTATCTAAGGAAAAATAGGGTTTACCTTCTGAATTACCCTTTTCATTTGCATAATTAACTAGACGTTCAAACATTTCTGGCGGAGGAAAATACCATAAATGTCCTTGATCAAAATATTTTCTGGTTGCAGCATCAGCAACACTGCAAGCCTCATTTGCGCGTTTAAGGGGTAGTCCTGAACGTTTCCATTCTTTTAGCAACCATGTTTTTAAAGGCAAATCGTTAATCGTTACTTCTCTAACATATTGAACACAAACTTCTGTAACAACTGGAAACCTGCGAATTTTTTCTGTATTAACATTACCTGCAATATGACCTTTCCCTTTATTCCAAATATTGCAATTTACATAACGCCATCCGTATTTTTCAAGAATGGGATGAACAACAGCCCAACCGATTTCTGAATTCCAAAACCAAAGTGTAGTACAAGGCATTGCTGCTTTTGACCAAGCTTGAATATGAGGTTCATACCACTGAGGTAGATCAAGATGATCTGATGTATCTCCTTCAAATCCTAAAACACCATAAGCCCCATCTGAAACAATTACAGTGGGCTGTTCCCATTGAGCATAATATTCAAGGCTATCACCTAAGTACAAAGTAACGAATTCATCACTCCACTTAGAAAAGCTCGGACTTGCATCTAGTTTAACAACTTTTCCGCGACCGACTGTACTCGTTGCTTTGGGTTTTAAACTGTTGTAGGGGGGTTGATTGGGCAAAGTCATTGACTCAATGGATTGAAGGAAGTTTATACTAAAACTTGTACCTTAATTATAGCTATTTGTTACCTGTAAGCTTTTCCTAAATTGCACTGGCGACCTTATTAACATTTTGCCCGTCTGCACCCTGAGAACGAATTGCACTCATTTCAATTTCATGCTCTGGGATGCTTACCGTCTTAGAAATTTCTAGCATGATTCACAAGTCTTTGCGTTTTATTTTCGTTTCAACATCCTTGATAGGATCATGACCTTTCGTTAAAACAATTGGAAAGCCAGAAACCTTAAGGGTTTGAGATTTAAGATCAATTTTAATTGACAAGTTATCTGCTGTAGAATTATTTGTCACTTGAAAAAGTGTAGCTCTCTCCCGTAAGATATTTTCTGCTATTGCTTCTAATTGGGTTTGGTTTGTATCCTGTTTCAATTGGCTCAACATGGGAGCAGCAATTGAAAGAAGAAGCTCAGAAACTTTAGTCGCTTCATCAATAGTTGGTGCTTGTGCAGCATAACTTAAAGCTCTAACCACATCTGCATAGTGTTTTTCAATAAAGCTTCTTGACTCAAAACTGAGTTTTTCAGCTTCTTCTGCGGCAACCCTTGGCTTATCAGAAGCGGTAGCTGAATCTGAAAATCGGTAGTAATTCTCAATTGTTCCTTTCCGAAGGATAAAACATCCAGCCTCCTCAATGGCATTTAGTAAGGCTACAAGCCTTGTATATAAACTTTCCCAAAACAAAGAATTATTCCAATTTTTCCTTTGACTTTCATTAGAAGATAGAAGAACAGCCATCATTGAACGTTGTCGAGCTATTTTCTCATCTTTACTTCGCTCTCTATTTTCCCAGTATGTATGTTTTTCGGCATCTAATTGAAGATCATACCAATGTTGTTCAACTGCTTGACAAAAATCACTATATACTTGGTTAGTAAATTGACTAAGGCTACCATGTCCTTTCTCTTGAACAAGTTTTTCGGCATTTGCATCATTGAAGAAAATAGCTGCTAAATCGTTTCCATCAGCCAATCCATCTAAATCAGCAAGAATAATAGGTTTTTTACCAATCAAACGCATTAATTTTGCTGTAACAGGCATACTACCTTTACCTGTTACGGGCACAATTTGTGTTCCTGCTACTCCTAAATAGAGATTCAAGCATTGGTCAATTGCATTGCAGATAATGGCATCACTAGGCCCTTCAACAAGTAGAGGACGTTCACTAAAGAATGCTTCTTTATCACTTTTCATCATCATATAAAGCAGCAAGTATGACCACAAGATTTAGCAATCCACTTGCTTCGCGAGCAAACGAATAGGACTGACCAGGTAAATCAAGTCTTTTAAACTTTACATTGAGATTCCCCGCATCCCAGTCAATATATATATCCCGTTTAAAAAGTGCTTGAAGTCGAGCAGCTACTTTTATATAGAGGTCTGGTCTAGAACTTAAGGTATGAAAATCTCCGAAACCAGTCTCTGCGTTATGTCGATACTGATTATGTTCCTTACCACCTAACTTAGCCTTGTCATATTGCGGTTTACCTTGTTGTCCAGTAGAATTAGATATAAAGTTTTCAAAGGGAGCAATACGACCTGCTGAGAGATACCTTACTTTTCTGCTTTCAGCATACCAACGAAGTTTATTTTTCAAGTGTCGCATAACCTGAGTTTTTCCAGATCCATTAGGCCCAACAAATATAGTTAGTCCACTATAAAGCAGAAAACTTTTCTGCTGTTCTCCAAAAAGTTTTGGAATTTTGTATGTGATTTCGACTGGAAAAGACATTAATTTTAAATTTTGGTAGATAAGATTTTATTATAATCTATCTGAAAAAATCATAATCATAATACAAAGCTCTATCCATTCATAGTTTTTGATTACGTGCGATCGCATATTGCGTAACATAACCATCATAAGCCCGATATTGCCCCTCCTTTTTGTTGGGTCTATCTATATTCTGGTTTCCCGTTTTTACTAAACCCTATTGTCGGGGCGAAGCACCAAAAGCCTTGAAATCAATTTCAGGCTCAAAGCTCAAACCCGTTAAAACGGGTTAAGAAAGACAGGTATTTAGTTATCTTTAGATAACTTTAGCTTTCAGCCCGAACTTTAGTTCAGGGCATTATAACTGAGTAAGGGCGGGAGAACCCCGCCCCTACAGGTTAAACAACGTGGCTTAATGGCAAACGCTGTTCTTGTAATAAATCTCGATAGAGATGTTCCAACTGAGTGATATTTTGATCAAGGGTATAGCGTTCTAAAACCCGTTGACGGGCTTTTTGACCCACTAGGGGGATCATTTCAGGATGATCTCGTAATAACGGTAACAGAGTTCGTAGTTGGGAGGTCACGCCCTGGGTTTTCATAATAATTCCCGCGCCACCTTCCATTACTTCCCCATCCGCCCCCGCATCCGTCGCTACACAAGCCGTACCACAGGACATCGCCTCTAATAAGGAGATTGATAAGCCTTCCACCATCGACGGTAAAACAAAGACATCGGCCCCCCGCAGAATTTCAATCCGTCGGTCTTCATCCCCGACGAACCCAAACCAGATAATCCCATCCTCTGGCCCATAGGAGGCTTGGAGAGAGGGGGCTAAGGGCCCATCACCCACGATGACTAAAAGACAACCCGGCCCCATGTCCGACTTTTTCCAGGCTTTGAGTAGGGACTCTACGTTCTTTTCCGTAGCCAAACGGCCTTGATAAACAAAAACCCGTTCCGCCCCTAATTCCTCCTTAAAGCTCGATGGCCCGGGAGAATATTTCGACCCATCGACTCCGTTGGGAATAACAGCTACCCGGTGTTTTTCGACTCCCAGACGGTTTAACATCTCCCGTTGGACTTGGGAAAAGACAATCACACGGTCATAGTTTGCCAAAAAAGGCGCGTAGATTTGATAGGTTAAATGTTGTGTCCCGGATTGAAAATTCCGTAATTTATGGTCAAAGGGCGTATGAAAGGTCGCCACTAGGGGGATATTCAGTTCCGCACAAATTTCAGGTAAGACAAAATCCAACGGTGAAAGGGTCAGGGACGCATGAACCAAATCGGGTTTTAACCGTTTTAGGGACTTGGTTAAGACTTTGCTAGAACTGAGGGTGGGAATTGTATAGACTTGGGACTTATACAGACAGGGTAAAGACACCTCCTGAGTCATGGGAAAGGGTGTCACCTTGCCATTTTTGTCCTCAGTCGAGATTTTCCAGTTACCGTTTTCCAGTTGCCATTCTGGGTTACGGTCGTTCGTTCCTTCATGGGCAAAGTGCAGAAAGCTAACTCGATGGCCCCGGTCTAACAGGGCGTTAGTAATTTCCCGGGAATAAGTAACGTTACCGCAAAAGGGTGATTTTTTTCCAAGCCAAGCAATGTGCATTCAAGTGATTTGGAATTTATTAAAATGGGTTTGATGAGCATGACTTTACCACGATTACCGCGTTCTGTCCTTAGATTAGTCTCTATATCTCAGATCAGCCACTCCATCCTCTATCTCAGGGAATAGGAAACCCGATTACGGCTTCTGGGTTCGATATCCCCTGAGTTGTATTGCGTTTTGTGAAAAATCTTAAAATGAGGGTGCGATCGCCTGGTAAGATCAACTGTTGATTTTTACCAACAGTCAATATTTACACTCGTTAGGTTTGGAGGAATAATGGACGCAATTACCAGTTTTTTGGGCGATATCAACTTTGAGCTTATTGCCCAGCTTACAATGTTAGGTCTGATTGTGGTTGCTGGCCCGGCAGTCATTATCTTACTAGCTTTTCGTGGTGGCGATCTCTAATCAAGAGGATGGAGACGTTGGTGGCAACGTCTCTAGTTAATTTAATCTTGAATATAATCAGACCCGGAAATTAAGGAGATTTCCGCCCGCACAAATTCCCGTCCCAGATACAACGCATGATCCAAACAACTGACCGGACAGGGTTGGGTTTCTTCGGTAATTTTAATCCCTAATTCCTTAGCGGTTTTTCCCGTAAAAATAGCCGTAGGTTCGCGCTTCAAACTTCCCGTACAAGGGAAAGGTTCTCCGGTTTCAGGATCAACAGCTAATCCTTTTTCATTGATAGCATTGGTATAGTGTTCGGCACAGATTAATCCCGCTTCTCGGTCAATATAAATAATAAAATATCCCGCCGGATCAAGGTGAATAAAACGATTAGAAAGCTGATCGTCTAAAGCGGCGAGTGCTTTGGTGTTAGCAGTAGTTGTAGGTTGAGGAGACACGGTATTATTAATGAAATGATAAATTAAGCTGTCTATAGTTTATCTCATTTCCCGCCTAAATTTTCATCAAACCCCGTAGGGGCGGGTTCGAGTCAACCTAGAAAACTCATCCCAAAACCTACTAAACCCGACCCGACCCCAACACAATCTTAATTAATCGTTAATTGTAGATTTCCATGAGCGAGTAGGGCGGGTTGATTAAAATTATTTGTGACAATTCAAGATTATTACAGAACCCGCCCCTACAATATTTTGTGAAAGCGAGAATATTTAATTAACCTCATGAAGAATTTATACTAAATTTGTAGATATTTTAAAAATATTGAATGATTAACGGCTTTTCTGGAATAAATCGAGATTGAAAGGCATCTTTTTTCCCCACGGCTTTGAAATTAGAAATATTCAGAGGAATATCTAAGGGTTTGAGGTCGGTGACTTCCCAAAAAATAGCAAAATTGGGGGCATCATTGGCGGCTGTAGCTGGACGATATTTCATTCCTTGGGGATGGCGACCTCGGCGCGAGTCTACATGACCAATATATAGGGCTTGCCAGGTGACTTTAGGAATAAAGGAACGATTTTCTTGCAAAGTTGCATAGATAAAAACTTTAACGATCCGATCATTTCGGTCTTGGTCAAGTTTGCGGAAAACTTCAAAATCTTGACTCCCAAACGCTACTTTTCCTTCCTGTTCACAAACATCCTGACCGGAAAGCAAATGAATTTCAGGTACGGGCACAAGCAGTGAAAAATTACGGGTGATCGGTTTTACAGTAGAATCGTGCATCAGCATCCTTTTCAACACAAGATAATTAAATTATCCCATCTTTAGGTCAGAAAAAACAGGGAATGCCACTATCAAATCAATTAAGGGTTAAAGGGAAACCCTTTGAGATAGTTCTTTGATGGCTTGATCGGTGCTTAAAAAAATCCGATCTCGTCCTAATTTATCCACAAACCCAATTTTTTCTAATTGATCAAAAACCGGGCCTTTAACCTCAGAAAGATAAAACTCAATTCCCATCTGGTGTAAATCCTCTATCAGACGCTGTAGGGTTTCTAAAGCACTGCCATCAATCGAGTTAATCCCACTACAGACTAACAGTAAATATTCGACTTCTTTTTGTTCTGTTACTAATTTTAATAAATAATTTTCTAAATATTTGGTATTGACAAAATACAAACTTTCATCTATTCGCACCGCCAAAATATGGGGGCTAGTTGTCACCGGATGGCGTAAAATATTGCGAAAATGTTCCGTATTTTCCACCCGTCCTAAAATAGCAACATGGGGTTTACTGGTTCGAGCTAAATGTAAAACTAGAGAAATCAATACCCCCAAAATAATTCCCTGTTCCGCACCCGTTAGCAACACCGCAATAAAGGTACTACCCCAAGTAATTCCATCGAGTTTATTATAGTTCCATAACCGTTTTAAGGTGGGAAAGTCGAGTAAATTTCCCACCGCCACTAAAATAATTGCCGCTAAACTGGTTTGAGGTAAATAATAAAATAAGGGGGTGAAAAATAAAACAGTTAACATCAGAAATAATGCCGTAATGATTGATGCTAAGGCTGTATTTGCCCCAGATGAAAAGTTAACCACAGAACGACTTAACCCTCCTGTTATGGGATAGCCTCCGGTGAATGCAGCCGTTATATTCGATGCTCCTAAAGCAATCAATTCTTGATTCGCTTCAACTTTTTGGCGTTTTTTACTAGCTAAAAACTGACCAACAGAAAAGGCTTCCATAAACCCGACAAAACTAATAGCTAAGGCAGAAGTCCCTAATAATTTGATATTGTTTAAATCAAAATTAGGTATGGTAAAAGGCGGAAACCCCCTAGGAATTTCTCCCACGACTTTCACCCCAAATCCTTGATCTAAATGTAATACTCCCACGAAAACCGAACTCAGAATGACTAATATTAGCGGCCCGCTTTTAGTCAGGGGAATAATAATCGATTCCTTAACCCCTTGAGATTTAAGATATTGTCCTAAACCGCGATTAAAATATAATAGGAAGACTAAACTACTGATCCCTAACCCTAAAGTGATGATATTCAGATTGGGACTAGCTTGAATAATAGAAACAACCGTATCAAAAAATGATTCCGTCTGAGGGATTTTAATTCCCAAAAGATGCTTAACTTGACTAAATCCAATTAAAATTGCCGCCGCACTAATAAACCCAGAAATTACCGCTTGACTCAGGAAATTAGCGATAAATCCTAAGCGAAAAATTCCGATTAAAAGTTCAATAATTCCGACTAATAATGCTAAGGTTAAAGCATATCCCAAATATTCCGGTGTGTTCTCGGTGGCGATCGCACTAACGGCTGCTGCTACCATTAAGGAATCCACCGCCACCGGAGCCACAGATAGCATGGAAGCTGTTCCCAAAAACGCATAAACAATCTGAGGAAAAATACTGGCATAGAGTCCTACTTCCGGCGGTAAACCTGCCAGCATTGCATAGGCCATTCCCTGGGGAATTAATAAACTCGCCACAATAATTCCGGCGGTTAAATCTCCAGTTAAATCGTCTCGTTTGTAATTTAATCCCCAATCTAAAATCGGAAAATATTCCCGCATTCTTCCTAACTTAAGCACGCTGATTATAAGGTAATTTTGCCAATAATATTGCCATAGCACAGGTATTACTAATTCCTGCAAATAGCAATCCGGCTCCGACAAAGCCACTTAAAAATAGGAAGTTGGGAGAAACAAATACCCCTAATAAGGTTCCGATTAAAACCAATGACCCTGCGACAATTTGTACCTGGCGCATGATACTGATGGGAGCATTTTTATTAATAACTGTTGGATATCCCGCTTGTTTCCACGCATTTAATCCCCCCTGTAGGTGGATCACCTGTTCAAATCCTGCCCCCAATAATTTTTGAGCCGCTTGTCCACTACGGTTGCTGGTTTGACAATACAAAACAACGGATTTAGAGGGATCTAAGGGTACATTTGCGGGAGCAAAAGTGGATAAAGGAACTAGAATTGATCCGGCAATATATTCCCCGGCGTGTTCAGAAGGTTCTCGAACATCAATTAAAGTAATTTTGTCTTGATCTAGCCATTGTTTTAAGGTTTCGGAATCAATGGACTGTAAGCGATCGCTAAGAGATTTAACCATATTTTTAGAATTGATCAATTAAGTAATTTGAATTAACCTGATCTATTGTATTATACAACATTTTAATAGGATGTTTAAAATGAACTTCAAAAATCTTATCACTTTAATCTTTATTTCCACACTGTTGATTGGCGGGAACGGCTTCAGCAATTTTTTTGGGGTCGGGTAAATTTAAGTTATTCATCATGTTAATAAAACTGTCTCTATCATGACCCACAAAACGAGGATTAAATTGTTTTTCTTCTCCAATAGTAGAAACCGTTCTTCCCTTATAGTCATGACCGGGATAGACGGCGGTTTGATCGGGAAGGGTAAATAATTTTTGGGTAATATTATCGTAAAGTAACCCAGAATTTCCACTTTGAAAATCCGTGCGTCCACAGCCTCGAATTAATAAGGAATCCCCGGTTAAAATGCGATCGCCATTCACTAAATAAGCCACATGACTATCGGTATGTCCGCAAGTTGCGATCGCTTCAATTCTAACATCCCCAATCTCTAAGATTTCTCCATCTTTAATCCAGCGATCGGCACAATTAACAATAGCGTTTTCTGGAACAACTCCCAGACATTTAGTTAGTTCTCGCAATTTCCCAGTTCCAGTGATGTGATCGGCGTGAACATGGGTTTCCAAACAATAGCGCAAGGTCAGCCCCAACTCTTGCAACAGGGTGAAATCTCGTTCCACTTGTTCTAATACGGGATCGACTAAAACCGCCTCTTGAGTGGTTTCATCCGCCATTAGATAGGTATAGGTACTGGTTTCCGGGTCGAACAATTGGCGAAAGAGCATGGTTTTTCACCCCTTTAGGAATCAGGATTGATTATAAAATTATACTACCATATAGTTTTATCAAAAAGCAATTGAATGTTTTCTGACATTGCGGAATTTACGAGTCAAAAAATTCTGATAAATGAGAACATAATTCAATTCATTTTCCCTAAATCCAGTTTAGGAAAATCCCCCTTCTGATAAACAGCAATTTGTTCCGGCGTTTGCAAATCCATAAAATCCGCCAACTCACTATAGGTGACACATCGGACTTCTGGTTTCCCACAAACCGCCTCAGCAAAGCGAAACAGTGCCTTCTGGTAAGCCCCCTGATTCCAAGCCGAAAAGTGATGACCGATATTTACAGGCGCGCGGTTGCCAGAATAGTTACTCTGGAAGTATTTTAAATAAGTTTGAAAAGTATCTTCCTCGTAGTGCTTGGCATTACTAGAGTTAGGTTTCCCCTGGGAATGCAGATAGTAAAAGTTATAATCCATCGACAGAACATTTTTGCGGGTAATTGCCGTCGTTAGGGAAGCCAGGGGAAAATTCCAAATCCCATTTTCTGGTTTTGGCCAGTAATTCGCTGCTGCTACCTTGCTAGTATCATAGCGAAATCCTTCTTTCTTCAAGGTTTTGTATAAACCCGGACTCTGACCCAACTCAGGAGCGCGAAAACCTTGAATGGCACTGCGGTCAAAGTCAAAAGTACCCTTCAAACCATTAATTTTATAGGCATCAAAAATAAACTGATCAAAATATTCAAACTCTCGCTTCCAGTCCGTCTCACTCCAGCGACTCCCATCAAAGTGACCCACCGCATGGGAACCAATTTCATGACCCTCTTGGTATGCTTGATTTAACTGTTCTAGGCGGAGATTAATCTCTTGCTTAGTGCCACCCCAACCAATGGCAGACCGTCCCTGACCCTTTCCCCCAGGAGGTTTATAGAGGTTGCGTTTCTCATTATTCACAAAATAAACCCCACTAATAAAATAGGTAAAGTGAACCGGGATATTTTTTTTTGCCATACTTTGAGTAAAGTTGCGAGATTTTTTCCAGGCATCTAGGGAATAGGAACCATCAAAAGCTAGGAGAACAAACTGAGGAGGACGATCTGCGACAGGAGTAATTAGTCCTTTATCGCGTATTATTTTATACAAAAATTTAGAACTCCAGCGAGTTGACCCGCAAGCCTTGCCCCCGTCAGTTCCCTCACAGGTAGCGACAAGCTCTTGAGAAAAAGGGCCTAACGCCTCCTTTCCTTCTACGCAATAGCCCAAAATTCGATTCAGGCGACTACCATTGGGACAACGCCCCTCTCCATAGGCTTTGATAAATAAGGATTCAGGCCATTCCTGGGTATTACAAACTTGGCCACCATTCAAGTCCCGGCATTTTTGCAGCATTCCCTGGGTAAACGGCCCCAAAGCATTTTCACCGTTGGAATAGAAATAACCTCCTAAACTATTAACAGGTTTTTCTAGGATGGTTTTCGGGGTTTCGGAGACTTCTAAGTCAGGTATTTCGGTTGGTAAAACTAGCGAAAAAGGCTTTGCACACCCCCACAAGATCAAAGATGAACCGATATAAATGCAGGTTTGATAAAACCATTTTGACGTTTTTAACACGATGCTCAACTTCTACAAGAAACTACCAAATTCTATCTTATTTGTAGTAAGTCCTTCAGGGCGTAGAAGCGTTCACGCCTCACTACGAAGTGTTAAATTATTATTAAATTTTCTTTTTAATCACTATATGGTTATATAATCTACATTGCTTCGCAAGTCTGGAGAGAAACTGAACATTTCAGGAGGAAAGCAAATGCGGATCATGTTAATTCAGCCCAATTATCATTCCGGTGGGGCCGAAATTGCCGGAAATTGGCCCCCGAGTTGGGTTCCCTATGTCGGGGGGGCGTTGAAAACCGCCGGGTTTACCGACATTGAATTTGTCGATGCCATGACTAACTTTATTGAGGATGAAGAATTAGCGAAAATTCTTCAAGATCGTCAACCGGATGTGGTGCTGGCAACAGCTATTACTCCGATGATTTATAAGTCTCAAAATACTCTAAAAATTGTTAAACAAATTTGCCCGAATGCCAAGGCAATTATGGGGGGTGTTCACCCGACTTATATGTATCGGGAAGTATTAAGTGAAGCTCCTTGGGTTGATTATATTATTCGAGGGGAAGGGGAAGAAATAACCGTTAATTTATTAAAAGCGATCGCTAATGGTACGGATGAAATAGAACGTCACAATATATTAGGAATTGCCTTTTTAGATGGGGGTAAAGTTGTCGCAACTCCTGCCCATCCTCCTATTTCAGATTTAAACACGTTAACCCCAGATTGGAGTTTATTAGATTGGGATAAATATATTTATACTCCTCTGAATACTAGAGTTGCGGTTCCTAATTATTCCAGAGGTTGTCCGTTTCGCTGTCGCTTTTGTTCTCAATGGAAATTCTGGCGGAAATATCGCTCTCGTTCTCCGAAACATTTTGTTGATGAAATCGAAACTTTAGTTAAAGAATATCAGATCGGATTTTTTATTTTAGCCGATGAAGAACCCACAATTAATAAATCTCGATTTGTGGCTTTATGCCAGGAATTAATAGATCGGAATTTAGGAGTTCATTGGGGAATTAATACCCGGGTTACGGATATCCTCAGAGATGAGAAAGAATTACCGTTATATCGCCAAGCCGGATTAGTTCATGTGTCTTTAGGAACGGAAGCCGCGGCTCAATTAAACCTAAATTTATTTAGAAAAGAAACCACCATTGCCGATAATAAAAAAGCGGTTCAATTATTGCGAGAAAATCGAATTCTGGCGGAGGTTCAGTTTATTATGGGACTGCCCAATGAAACCCCAGAAACAATTTTAGAAACCTATCGGATGGCGCGGGATTGGAAAGCGGATATGACCAATTGGAATATGTACACTCCTTGGCCGTTTTCTGAACTGTTTCAAGATTTAGAAGATCGAGTGGAAATTCGCGATTATTCCCATTATAATTTTGTGACTCCAATTATTAAACCCGATAATATGACCAGGGAAGATGTTCTTAAAGGAGTGCTGCAAAATTATGCTCGGTTTTATGCTTGGAAATTTCTGGAATATTGGTTAGAAAAAGATCCATTTAAACGCCGTTATTTACTCGGTTGTTTATGGGCATTTGTCAAAACAACCTGGAATAAACGATTCTATAATTTAAAACGGGTGAAACAAAAAGGATTCCATACAGAGGTTGAGTTTGGCTTTGATGAATCCAAGATTTTGACCCCGGAACAGATGACAAAATCTCAACAGAAAAATTCGGCAGATATTGACTTTTTAGGAACAATTTCTGCCTGTGGCGCGGCTAATGATTTATCTGCTTGCGAAAGTTATCCTAAAATTCAACAAAAATATGATACGATTCAGGTGGCTATCATTGAAGATAATGAGGAAACCCGCCTGAACTTAAGAAAGAATCTGCGATCGCAACCCGGAATCGAAGTCGCCAGCGAAGCTACCAATGCCGAAACGGGCTTGGTGTTACTAGAATCGATTGATGTTGATGTGGCGGTTGTCGATAGCACCCTACCCGATATGAATTTGGTCAAGTTTATCCGCATGGTGAGGAAAGTTCAGGCGGGTTCCTATGTGATTCCATCCAAGATTTTAGTTTTGGCGATGCCTGACCAAGAATCAATATTATCAGAGGCTTTATCGGCAGGAGCAAATGGGTTTTGCTTGAAAGATGCACCGATTGAAAAATTGGCAAATGCGGTGCAAATGATCCATAATCAGGGGAGTTATCAAGATCCGGTAATTGCCCATTCAATTTTAACACCAATAACCCCAGGATAAATTTTGATTTTAATGTGAACTAAGGAAATGGATTAATTTATGGTATTTCTTTAGTAAAGGAGAGCAAAATAGGTGAATATTTAATCTAAAATTTTCACAGGGAGGGGAGGGTTTACAAAAATTTATGTTATCCTACAATCAACCGAGATTCCCCCGCATCGATTTATCAAACATTATTAGATTGAGGATATTTTCATGACATCTCAAGTCGCAACTTCGCCGGAAAATGAACCAAAATTAAGCGGTTTAACAGTTGCGTTTTTCAGTATTATCCATTTGTTGGCTTTATTAGCACCTTGGTTTTTTTCTTGGTCAGCGTTAGGAATTACTATATTTCTACACTGGTTTTTTGGCAGTATCGGAATTTGTTTAGGCTACCATCGTTTATTAAGTCATCGCAGCCTGAAGGTTCCCCAATGGTTGGAATATGTGATTACCTTAATTGGTGTCTGTGCCTTACAAGGAGGGCCGATTTTTTGGATCGCTGGACATCGTTTGCACCATGCCCATACCGAACATGAAGATAAAGATCCCTACTCTGCAAAACGGGGATTTTGGTGGAGTCACATGATGTGGATTTTCTATCCTCGTCCATCCTTTTTTGATGCTGAACATTACAAACGATTTGCCCCGGATTTAGCGCGAGATCCCTTTTATTGTTGGTTAGATCGCTATCATTTGTTAATGCAAATTCCCGTGGCTTTACTGCTTTATGTGATCGGCGGTTGGTCATGGGTGATTTATGGGGTATTTGTCCGGGCTGTGGTCTTGTGGCACAGTACCTGGTTGATTAATTCGGTCACCCATATGTGGGGATACCGCACCTTTGACACCGATGATAATTCTCGGAATCTTTGGTGGGCGGCGATTTTCACCTACGGGGAAGGCTGGCATAATAACCATCACGCCTATCCGAATGTTGCGAAAGCCGGACTCAAATGGTGGGAACTTGATATGACTTGGTGGTCAATTTGGGTTTTAAAAACCTTGGGTCTGGCCCAGAAAGTGGTGATGCCCCCGACTCAACGGGTGACGCAAGCTTAAGTAAGAATAAAGAATAAAAAACCCGCCCCCGAAAACAGTGATCGGATGGGCGGGTTTTTTCTGGTGATCTGGGGAAAACGGGTTAGGCTGCGATCGCTTCTTCGTAAACCATAAAGCTCTTTTTGCTTACGCCACAAATCGGACAAGACCAATCTTCGGGAATGGCTTCAAAGGGGGTTCCCGGGGCAATACCAGAATCAGGATCACCGACCACGGGATCGTAAATCATGGAACATTGGCGACAAATCCATTTTTGGGTTTGAGGATCGGAACTGGCAGCTTTGGGGGTCGCATCCTCACCGTGTAGTGTGTTCAGGGCTTCTGTATATTGGTTGGCGTGATGATGTTCAATCGGAACTAACAGGCCAAAGTTCGAGGCGGCTTTGCGGAAGATTCCGGCGTGTTCCCTGGACTCAGCCTCTTGTTCTTCAAATTCACTCACTGCCTGCTCATCCCGGTCTACTCGGGCTTGGGCTGCAAATTCGGGGTACATGGTGGTGTATTCGTAGGTTTCCCCTTCAATGGCTAACTCCAAACACCGAGCCGCGATTTTTTTCTTTTCTTCGTCGGATAGGGCATCGGGGTCAGTAACCACTAATTCAGGATGCAGGAGGCGGAAATGGGCGAAGGCGTGTTCTGTTTCTTGATTGGCGGTTTCCCGAAACAGTTTGGACAAATCCCCCAGCCCGAGTTTTTTTGTTACTTCTGCGAAAAATAGATATTTACGGTTGGCCATCGATTCCCCACCGAAGGCGGCTTCTATATTTTGGGCGGTTTTTGCGTTGGATAAGTCCATGGTGTCTCCTCTTGTTGATCTCGTCATATCTAAGAATAATTCTTAGTTTTAATTTTGTCAAGGGTAAGAATAAAATTGATGTAAAGTTCAGTAACTTAAAATAAATGTTATGATCTGTAAAGGAAGATTCAATACAGCAAGCTATGGAAGGTCAGAACAGAACCACAGAGATCAGCCAACAGATGAAACAGAAGGGGTTACGCATTACCCCCCAAAGGTTTGCAGTTTATGCGAACCTCTTGTCCCGTTATGATCATCCGACGGTGGATGATATTCTCACCGAGATTAACCGGGAACTGCCTATCGCTTCCAAAGCTAGTGTTTATAGTGCTTTGACGGTTCTGCGATCGGTGGGATTAGTCCGAGAGGTGCTACTGGATGAAGGGGTAACTCGCTATGATGCCAAGGTGGAACCCCATCACCATTTTGTTTGTGAGTGTTGTGGTCAAATTCAGGATTTAGAGTGGGATGTCCTGGGTGATTTGCCGATTCACCCCTTACCCCCGGGGTTTCGGGTGAATGCCTATGAAATCACGGTTAAGGGCTGTTGCGATCGCTGTAATTAATTACGAATGGGGAATGGGATGAATCCTTTCTGCTGATCTGCTACGGAGTTATGAAATTGCCGAAACTGGCATTCTGATCGGAACACCTGTTAGAATAGGGGAAATGTTACGAAACGTAACTTATGTTGATTCCTATTCTAATAATTGATGTGGCTCTGGTTGCTTGGTCATTACATCTGATGAAGCAAGCCGTCGAGTACAAAGAATTCTCCTTCATGCTGGCTGGGATATTGGTGGCCCTTTCAGCAGCAGCTATGGGGTTAGTTTACTTCCTGATGGGATCTTGTATTGATCACATCGCCCAAATGTCTCAACACGCTTATTCTTACTTTTAGTGGTCATTGGGGGTGACGGATACCTTCCCTCCGACACTCCTAAAAAAAGTTTTCCATACTACTTGACAAAGCACCCGTTAAACAACTATATTAGAACATTGCAAGGGGTTATAGCTCAGTTGGTAGAGCACCGCAATGGCATTGCGGGGGTCAGCGGTTCGAGCCCGCTTAGCTCCATATTATTGTGATCAAACAAACTCAATCCCATACAATCGGGTAATTTTCCCTTGTGATTACTCACAAGGAAAAAAATATCTGAAAAAAGCTTGCATGATCTAGGCGATTGTGCTAGATTTATAAATTGTCGGACGCATAGCTCAGTTGGTTAGAGCACCACGTTGACATCGTGGGGGTCGGTGGTTCGAGTCCACTTGTGTCCATTTATTCATTATCCTTGGGAATATTCAATCTAAAAATTTAATTATTTAATTGTTGCTCACATCCCCCAAAACTGAAAATTCACTAGCACAGATTCTAAAATTTGTCAAGTTGATATTTCAGAAATTTTATAGGGATGAAAGAGCTAATTATTTTGTCCCTTTGGAGAGGTTTTCTCCCCGCCGGAGAAGATTTCTATTTTCTTCAATCCCTACATATAATGGGAAGTAAGTAAAAAAACTTTAGGAACGGCTGGGAGCGGTGAGAATTATAAACTTAGATAATCTAATTAAGGGAAGGTTTTCGATTAAACTTGTAATAACTAGCCTGATTAACATTAGGCTCAAGTAACAGTTTAAAATTCAAGTAAATTTTAACTTCATTAGTCTAAATAATTTGTACTCATTCGTAGAGAACCGAACTAGCCGTTTTAAAATTGTCGCCTTAAATTGGGGGTTAGCAAATATATTTTGAGATCATTAGATGGCTCACTTAGTACCTATTCGAGAAAAGCTAATTTAAATCTATATAATAGAACTCAAAAAAGTAAAATTATGGCTTCACAACATCAAGTTAAACAATATTTAGCCCACTGGTTTCAGTTAGGTAAAAAAGTATGGATTCGCAATGGTGCAGAATCGCGTTTACCTCAACCTGTAGTTCAAGGAGAAAGATATAGTCGAGAGTTTGAGGACTGTTGGAAAGAAATCCTCTCTGCTGAATCTGGAGAATGCTATTTAGACGGAACAGAGCAAACCATTGAAACCCTACTCTCCTCAGCATGGGAAATCGAATCCTGTGGGCGCTGTTCCCTACTTGTTCCGATAAAAACCGCCGGAATGCCTGCCACTTGCTGTCCTTGCTTTGATTTACCCACCTGGCCGAATCTGGACGCGCCCTTACCTCGTCTTCCAGTGAGTACCCGTCTATATTTATTAAATATTTGTAACCGACTGGAGCCAACTACAGAAACAGAAAGTAACGAAGAAAAATGCGATCTTTGATGTAATTAAACTGTCATAATTATTAGGGAAACCAATCCCAAACCAATATTTATCAACCCAGATTATTTTCTTTTAATCCTTGATAATATTTGACAGCTTCTGATGGAGATAAAATTTCTGCATCTTCTTCATCTTCCATCATTTTACCTAAGAAGTAATTTTCTAAAATTTCTTCGATTTTCTCAAACTCAGCAATCGGATTTTGATTTTCATCAACAATATAATTTTTGTGAATTTCTTGCATAATCAGAGGAGATTGATTGAGTAGGGTATTTTATAAATAATAGCATAAAATACTAAATTGAACTCAGGATCTGATTAATCACTCGTTCCACATCTTTAACCAGTAGCCCTGCTTCTGTTAACGTGATTTGTTGTTGAGGGGATTTAAAGTTATTTTCATCAATTAACTCAGGATAGAGAAACTTACTTCTGTACCCATTCTTTTCTAAGCGAATAATTAAAGCCGCAATCAGTTTAAGATTCACTGAATTAGATAAATGTTTTTTACAGAATGCTAAAAACATTCTTAACTTCGTTTCATGATTAAGCGGAACGCTACTTTTATAATGAACAATCACAGCAACAGCAATAGATTCCAACCCATGATAAGTTAGAAAACCGATAACTTCTTGGGTATTAATTGACAAAGATTGATGTTGCTTGGCAGTTTGAATATATCGTTGTGCAATTTCAATATAAGCGTCTTTTTGCTTCATAAACTGTTACCCCATTTTTGAATAATTTCTGATAATAACTGGATTGGGCTAAAAATTGTTCATAATTAATATTATTCAAAATTGGAATCAGTAAATACTCTAGTAAAAAATCAGCTAAGATTTCTGATAATACCTCTGTGATTTCAGCATCTTGTTGAAAATCTCCCAAACTCAACACTTGTAATACTTCTCGTTCTTTCTTTTGCAAGACTAAATTTTGGTCAGCAATTTTTTCATAATCTTGATATAAATCTTCAATCACAATTAAATCCAAACCTTCTAACTGCTCTAATTTGTCCTGAGCTTGATGAATACTATTAAAAATAAATTGATAAAAGCCTAAAAAATCCTCTCCATAGACTGAAATGTCTTGAGTTACCGATTTAAGGCTTGTAATTACCTGTTCTTGATCGATGACGGTCATCTCATCTATCCTCTTTCAAATTCAGCAGAGTTAGCGATCGCACTATCTAAACCTTACTATTATATCATATTCTGTTTTAAATCTTCTAATGATAATGACAGATTCAATGCCTCTGCTATTTGCTCATCGCTTAAGCCAAACTTTCTTAATTTATCAATGGTTTCAGTTTGAGTTTCATCTGAACTAACGGAAGAAGGAACAGGACAAATGTTAATAGAAGCTATACTTACAGTATTATTATTGCGAGTGTTTTTATTACCTAAAGTTATATTGACATTTATTTGTCGTTCTAAAACCGATTCAAGATTACTTTTTTTTACTTGTTCCCCAAAAACATCTGATAACATTTGCAAAAGTTCGTGACTGACTTTTTTAACGTGCTTTTCACTATAACCGTAAGTTTCAGCAACATCAGCATATTTTTGACGATTAAGTATTCCCCTAACAATTTTTCCTTGCAAGTTGTTGAGATGTTTACCTGTCTTGGTATACACAGATTCATCAACGAATTGCAATATCTGAGGAACTTCCATAAGTAAAAATATAAAATTGCTATTGTGAGTATACCCAACTTTTAGCAACTTTTACCAACTTTTTCAACCTTTCTTAATCAATTTGAGAAAATCCCTACTTTTCCCAACTTTTTCGGCTGTTGAGTTTTGGGTGAGTCAGTTAGTATAGTCAGCAAGCTAGATAAAAAATAACGAGGTTATTGTTATGGCTCTTAAAAAGACTTTATACTGCCGGTCTTGCGAATGTAAAACCTTGCATGAAGAAATAAGTTATACTGAAGCAGCAGAATATGCGCGTGAGAAAAACATTATTATGAAAGGGTTTACCTTATTTCTCGATCATTATCCTTTCGCTAAGGTTACAATGAGGACTTTAGCAGGTGTTGAGACGATCATGCAATGCAATTCCTGTGGTTGTATTCGTAGTGCAGATGATTCGGCTGGTTAATCTTCTATGGAATCTCATAATAGTCCATGTTAAATAATAGTAGCGATCGCTCTTTTTCAATTATTGACTGAACCGACAAACCACAATAATAAAATATTAGTATCAATTATACACCGATATTTGTAACCCTGACAAGATCACATCCACAAATTAGCAGGATTGTCTTGATCTTCATCCCACTTAGCCGGATTATTAATAATATATTCCTGAATCTTGACTAATGCCTGTTCATCTCGAATAATATGATCATAAAATCGGGGTTGCCATGCAAAATTATCATAACCATTTTTACGACACCAACGGGTTACAGAAGATTTATAAGCCTTGTAAGGAACCTGGTTTTAACGGGGCAAATTTGTTAGATTCATCAGCTTTTTGTAGAGACGTGCCACGGCGCGTCTCTCCATGTTCTTCGTTATGCGATCGCTCAATTACAATAATCCCATGTAAATGATTAGGCATGATAATATAAGCATCTAGGGAAACATCCTGAAAATGACTCGGAATCTCTGACCAAAATTTAGTCGCAATTTCACCAATAGCAGAAAATTGAATATTACCGGAAACGATATCACCAAAAAACCACAGTTTATCCTTTGTGCAAATAGTGACAAAATACCAGCCATTGGCAGCATAATTATGATGAGGTAATCGTGTAGATTCAATCCGATATTTATTTTTATATAATGTCATATTTGTCTATCCTATATTTATTCTTATCCCACATCACGGTCATATTTCCCAAACCCCGTAGA
The DNA here is from genome assembly GCF_057220675.1 of Planktothrix sp. PLAVEN19ND. Lineage (NCBI taxonomy): Bacteria > Bacillati > Cyanobacteriota > Cyanophyceae > Oscillatoriales > Microcoleaceae > Planktothrix > Planktothrix sp. PLAVEN19ND. Next base: position 125,490 of record NZ_CM170132.1, read on the forward strand.
GACGTGCCACGGCGCGTCTCTCTAATGAAATTGATGTTTATATCAGATCTGGGCTATATTTCCTAAACCTCGTAGAGACGTGCCACGGCGCGTCTCTCTACTACTGAAATTAATGTTTATATTCAGATCAGGGTTGTGTTTACTAGACCTCGTAGAGACGCGCCATGGCACGTCTCTACAGGGGAATAAGGATTTTATTCTATTCCTTCAATACGGTCTTCAACTTCTTGGTATAACTCCCGCAGACGGTCTAAATTCTCCTCGCTGGTTTCCCAATAGCCGCGACCATTAACCTCTAACAACGTGCTAATAATCTTACGGAAAGAATGGGGGTTTAAGTTCAGCAAACGCTTCTGCATTTCTGCATCTTGAATAAACGTTTCATTCACATCCTCATACACCCAATTATCCACCGCCCCGGCTGTAGCACTCCATCCCATTGTATTAACAAGGCGCTTAGAAAGTTCGCGCACTCCTTCATAACCATGAGATAACATTCCTTCATACCATTTCGGGTTTAGAAGTTTAGTCCGGGCATCCAAACGCACCGTTTCCGATAACGTCCGTACCTGGGCATTTGCGGTTGTCGTATCCGCAATATAAGAGGTCGGTTTTTTGCCATCCTTGCGTAAATTGGCAATTAATTTCGTCGGGTCAGAATCGAAATAATGGGAGACATCAGTTAAACTAATTTCCGAAGAATCTAAGTTTTGGAACGTCACTTCTGCGGTTTTTAACGCCGACTCAAAGATATTTCGATCCTGTTCCATTATCCCCGGATTATCAGAATTAAAGGCAAAAGATTTGCGCTTTAAGTACATTTCTTGTAATTCTGATTCCTGTTCCCAACTGCTATTTTCTACCGCCAAATTGACGTTAGACGAATAGGAACCGGAGGCATTGGTAAACACGCGAGTTGCCGCTTGTCTGACCGATACTCCTAACTCCTTCGCCTGTTCTAAAGCGTGTTTACGAACAAAATTCATCTCCAACGGTTCATCAGATTCGGCCGCCATTTTTACCGCTTTATCTAATAGCGCCATTTGGTTAATAAATAAGTCGCGGAACACCCCAGAACAGTTGATCACGACGTCAATGCGTGGCCGTCCCAATTCCTCTAAAGAAATTAACTCCAACTTATTCACCCGTCCCAGGGCATCGGGTACGGGTTTAACCCCCACCATCCACATCACTTGTGCTAGGGACTCCCCATAGGTTTTGATGTTATCGGTTCCCCACAGGACGACGGAGATGGTTTCGGGATAATTTCCACCATTTTCGACCTTTTGCCGTTCTAACAGCCGTTCTACGACGATTTGAGCAGACTTCACCGCCGCCGCCGTGGGAATGGACTGGGGGTCGAGGGCGTGCATATTTTTGCCCGTCGGTAAGACATCGGGGTTACGGATGGGGTCGCCTCCTGGCCCCGGGATGATATATTCTCCTTCCAACGCCCGCAGCAAGGAGCCCAACTCGTTATCGGCGCACACCTGTTGTAAGCAGAATTCCAAATACTCAAATAACGGTTTAATGGGTTCGGGGTCAACTTTGGTAAAACCGAACTCATGGAGTGCTTCAATCCAGGGTTCTTTTTTACCCATATTAAAGAAGTTGAGTTTGGAGACCAGAGAAACCCGTCCTTCGGCGTCGGTTTGTTCGTGAACCAGGGCGATAACGGCGGCGCGGCAGGCTTCGGTGATTTTTTGTAATAACTCCACATCCGCTAACAGCCCTAAGTTATTGTTAGAGTACAGTTCCTCAATATCGCGGTTGAGGCTATTGGCAATAATTCGGGGTAAGCTGAGAAGATTATCTTCTTCCCGATCAATACTGGCGATATTTACCAGAGTTGAAATTGCTTCTTCGGCCGTGGGGGGTTTGCCAATAACGTGCAAACCACAGGGTAACAACCGCGACTCAATTTCCATTAACCGCCGATAGACCTGTCCCACGACATGATCCCGTGCTTCGGGGGTTAATTCCGCCGCATCGGTTTCGGGGAGGGTAATATCTTGGTCAAAATTCACCATTCGAGACTTATCGATAATGGTGTTAACAATTGCCACACCCCGACCGCTATCTTTTAGGGTTTGATAAGACCCAATTAACTCATTGAGTTCTTTCAGACCTTTATATAACCCGGCATTTTCCGCAGCCGGAGTTAAATAAGAAATAGTGGCGGCATAACTACGCCGTTTGGCGATGGTAGCTTCGCTGGGGTTGTTGGCGGCGTAGTAATACAGGTTGGGAATACTGCCAATTAAATTATCGGGGTAGCACTCTCCCGACATCCCCATTTGTTTACCCGGCATAAATTCTAAGGAGCCATGGGTTCCAAAGTGTAACACCGCATCCGCTTGCCAGACTTTTTCTAAATAGGTGTAGTAGGCGGCGAAGCCATGGTGGGGACTGGCTGACCGGGAGAATAACAACCGCATCGGGTCGCCTTCATAGCCAAAGGTCGGTTGAACTCCGATAAACACATTGCCAAACTGTTTACCGAAAATCAATAAATTCTCACCGTCGGTGTTTAAGGTTCCCGGTGGTGGCCCCCAATTCTCATTTAAGCGATCAAAATAGGGGGTTAACTGCTCATATTCAGCCACGGACATCCGATAGGCGACATTTAATTCCGGGCTTTGATATTGGGCCGTGGCGTCGTGGATGACTTCCTGCATCAGTTTCTCGGCGGACTCTGGCAGGTCTTGAATATCGTAGCCATTGCCCTGCAAGGCTTTGAGGACTTCGTAAATAGACCCGAACACATCCAAATAGGCCGCCGTCCCCACGTTTCCTTTATCCGGGGGGAAGCTAAAGACGGTAATGGCAACTTTTTTGTCTAATTTGGGTTTTTTCCGCAGATTAGCCCATTTTAAGGCTCGTTGGGCGATCGCTTCGATCCGGTCTTGTAAGGCGATCGCTTTTCCGGTGGCCCCATCCCGTCCTGATATAATAATTGGTTCGATCGCCCCATCAAGTTCAGGAATAGCAATTTGTAGCGCCACTTGGATCGGATGCAGGCCCAAATCACTTTCTTCCCATTCTTCCGTGGTTTGGAAGACTAAGGGCAAGGCCACCATATAGGGACGGTTCATCCGTTTTAGGGATTCTATCGCCTTGGGGTGATCCTGTCGAGCCGGGCCACCAACTAAAGCAAACCCGGTTAACGACACAATAGTATCCACGATCGGTTGGGGCTGAATGCCTTTCGGGGGGTTATCCCAGAAATACTCATCGATGGGTTTAGAAAAGTCCAACCCGCCCGCAAACACCGGTAATACCCGCGCTCCTAACGCTTCAATTTCCTGTACCATGGCCACATAATGGGCATCATCTCCCGTCACCAGGTGCGTCCGTTGCAGCACTAACCCCACACAGGGGGCGAGGGGATCTTTTTGGTCGTCGGAAATATCGTCGCGGCTATTATTCCACTGGAAATATTCGCTGGCGTCCTCGAACATTTTGGGCGCCAGGGGATGCCAAATACCCATATCGGGATAGGTGACGGGATCGGCAAATTGTAGCTTGTCCTTGCCCTTAAACACATATTTTGACCCTAACATCAGTAGGAAGTTTTCCAGGTTATCGGAAGACCCCCCTAACCAATATTGGAAGGATAACATGAAGTTGCGGGCATCCTGGGCCTTGTCCATCGGCAGGTATTTCAGGACTTTGGGCAAAGTTTGCAGCAACTTGAGCATGGCGTCTTGGAAAGAACTCCCCGACTGTTCTTTACGTTTCTTCATGAACTGGGCGATCGCACTTTTGCTTTGTCCCAGTTGCGCCATGGAAAACGTCCCCATTTTGTTCAGACGCATCACTTGAGGCATGGAGGGGAACACCACGGCCACATCCAGGCTATCCCGGTAGGGGGCTACGGCCTCAACCAGTTTATCGGCTAAATCTTCAATAAAAATCAAGGAGGCTATAAATATATTAGCCTGGGATAAATCTTGTTTAAAACTTTCGTAGTTTTCGGGAGATCGTAACTCCTCGATCAAATAACCGCTAATTTCGATCGCGACATTAGGGTTATTCGCATTAATGGACTGGACTGCCGCCGATAGGGCACTTTGATATTGCGCTTCTAACACCACATAGACCACTTTCATCAGTTGTCGCCCGTTCAGGTCATCTGGCTGGATGTGTCTAATGGTGGGTTTTACATAAGTAAACATATCTTAATTGGTTCCTTTTTTGTCTGCTTCTCTCTTAAGGGGATCGGCGATGGGCATTGCCAGATCATTAGGACTTCCCTTTGAGTATTCTTACCAGAAAATGGCTATTCTGGGCAGGTTTGATGACCCTTCGCAACAATTCGACAAGAAAAATGTCATTATTTTTCACATTTCTTGACTTTCTTCACCTTTTATTTTTTAGGAATTATTTGCAATAAGAAAGAATCGGCAAAAATCTAAAGAACTACTAGAAATTGCTAAAATAGGAGTAGAACGAGCAATTAAAACCGATAAAGTGACGGCGACTATTTGGATAAATCAACAACTTGAAAGATTGGCAATCAACCTAAAAACTACCACTTAAATTATTTTGGAGTAGCAATGAAAGCACTGAAAGTCATGGCAATAATTAATGATCAAGGACAACTAACCTTAGATCATCCCCTCATAACAGATAAAAATAGTCGTGTAGAAGTCATTGTTTTAATTCCAGAACAGAAAGATTTAGATGATAAATCTCAAGCAGAAGTCTTAGCAGATTTTCGTCAAGCTTGGCAGGAAGCAATGACTGGACAAACTATTCCAGTTGCTCAACTTTGGGAAGGAATTGAAGATGTCTAAACAGCCTTTAATTCAAGTTGAAGTTTCGTCAACATTCAAACGAAATCTACGCACTCTTGCCAAGAAATATCGCAGTATTCGGAATGATATACAACCCATCATCGAACAACTGGAGCAAGGAGAGTTACCAGGAGATCAAATACCGGAAGTTGGTTATGTCGTCTTCAAGCTGAGAGTCCGAAATAGCGACATTCAGAAAGGTAAAAGTGGTGGCTACCGTCTAATTTACTACATCAAAACAGCAACGGCAATTATTTTACTGACGATTTACGCCAAATCTGAACAAGTCGATATTGACGCAGATGACATTCGGAGCATCATTAGAGAATTTGAACAGCAGGCGACAGAAAGTAAAGAGGATGCCTAAACAACTCCTAGAAATTGCAGCAACTTGAAAGATTAGGAATCAATCTAAGAAAATCAAGGATAAAATCATGAAAAGTAGAGAATTTTTTATGGTGACTCATAGTTTGGGCAATAGGTTGTGTTAAGATTCAACTAACTCCATCAAGTTTGGTTAATACTATGATCGGCACTATCTCCCAATCTCTAGTTGTCAATCAAGCGGACATAGATGATTTAAAATTATTCTATCAGTTTCGCCGTGAGCATGATGTTGTTCAATTTTTAGCAATTCATCCCCATCTATTATCAATTTTGGTATTAGGTAAAGATTTAATCAGCCAATATTTCCCAGAATCAAATGTATTTCTTGACTGGATTTTAGATCCAGAATTAGCTGAGTCCCAATTGGTTGTTTACCTAACAAGAACAATTGCAGATACAGAAGCAGCAATTGAACAAATTGAAAAACTGTCTGATCAGTGGTTAGGAAGCTATGACGGTGATATCCGCAGTCAAATTTATGTCAGATATGATTATTTATGACTTTTGATTGGTTGGATTATTTAACCTTAGCTCAAAATTTAGCGGGACAAACGGTTATTGTTAGTGAACAAGCTAAATTTAGATCGGCTATTAGTCGAGCTTACTATGCAGCTTTTCACCAAGCAAAACAGGTTTTAGAAGAAAAAGATAGATTAACAATTCCGTTACAAAATGTTCATAAATTTGTGATAAATCAATTTCAAAATCATCAGTGTCTTAGTGCCTTTGTGGTGACTGCAAAAATCACCGAGCAACAGCACCCATAATAACCTCTCCCCGACTTTCTTTTCTCGCACAGTCCTGATTTAATTCTAAGAGTTTTTCTAAAATATTATCCTGGGATTTAAAATGATATGCTTCCCGGACTAACTGATCGAGTTTTCGATGAAATTTATAGAGTTTTGAGGTCGGTTCATGGTAATATTTATTATAGAGTTGAGTAATTCCCCAGCCTTTTTTAATCATTTCTTGACTGCGATACTCGTGTAACTCGATTGTAATTTTCCTAATATTTTCAATTGTATTTTTTCTAGGGGTTTGAGGAAAGGGGAAGGTTTCAAAACAAGTGGTGTGGGTATATCTGGTATCCCCTTTTAAGGTTGAACTTTGCGCTTTCACCCAAATTCTATGGGTATCAGATAACAAAATTCCTAAGATATAATAGTCTTCCGTTGCGACTACTACCGATTGATCTCCCGCTAACCATTCAACAGATGCGGGAAGAAAAATTGCCCATTTTGATAATCGAGGGACTGTAAAATAATAAGATAAATTAGCGATCGCCGCTCTCATTCCCGGTCGAGTTGCGAAAAACTGCCACCAATATTCCCGAGCTTTTTTAGCTCGATTATTCAATCTTTCTGGTTTAACATAATTTTTAATTTGCTCAAACGGTAAGGGATACTGATGACAGTCTTCTAAGGTCATTTCATTAAAATCAATAATCCATCTTTCCGGTTTTCCTAAAGGTTTTTGAGCTAAATTTGCCCCCATGGAAAACAACTTTAAAATAGGTCGATTATTTTGATCTCTATTTATCCAGTCTTCAGCAATTTCTGCCGTAATAATAAAACCCATCCCCAAAGGAATTACACCTTGAAAACATTGGTTTAAATTTGCCTTCAGTCTCACCGCCTGGGAAACCTTTACCGTGGACTGTAAGGAAGAATTAATCAAAGTAACTTCTTGTCCATCTAAAATATATTGATTAGGTTTCTGCTTTGACCAATTCACAATACTAACATGAACTTTAGCATCTCCCGACCATGGCTGAGAAGAAATAGCCTGATAAATATAACCGCCATTTTCCGTAATATAATCTAAAGAAATCGCCCTACTTTTACCTTGACTAATAGAATTCGTCGCCACTAAACCCGATCTTCCATGATCCCCTAAATGATCATGGGTTAATCTAAACCAATAGGCGCAAAAATCAACATCTCTAATCCCTGGAAAACGCTTAAATAGTTGATTAACATATTCATCTCCTAACGTTAAGCGAATGTGTTTACTCCCCAAAAAAGGAGGATTTCCAATAATCACGTCCGCTTGTACCCAATTGGTAAATAAAGCATCCGCACAAATGATATTTTTATCTAAAGTATCTAAGGGTAAACAGGACTCATTTAACCCTAATTGATTAATAGCAATTTTTCTGCCAATCATTAACGTAACTTTCGCCAATTCCACAGCAAAGGCGTTAATATCCATGCCATAAAATTGTCGAGGACTGACCTTTTGAGTATAAACAGAAATATCCTCAAAATTAGCTATTTTCTCTAACAGTATTTTTTCAATATATTTTAACTCTTGATAGGCTACATAGAGAAAATTTCCCGAACCACAAGCCGGATCAAGGACTTTATAATTGATTAATTCATGATATAATAATTGTAACTCTTTTAAGGTATTAGCTGCACTAATTCTATCTTCCCAATATTCCCGAATGGTCGGTAATACAATACTTCTAATATCAGCTTCCGAGGTAAAATGAATGCCATAAGCATGACGTTGTTGTTTTGATTTATCTTTATTTTTATCAGCATAACTCAAAGCACCTTCAAACAAATTTCCAAAAATAGAAGGACGAACTTTACTCCAATCTTGCCCCGCACAAGCCAATAATAGATTTAACTCCCCACATTCTAACTGAATGGGATAAAATTTATCCAATAATCTACTATTAAGATATTCGACTCCTACATAGCGTCCATCAAGGACAACCCCAGGTTGATTCATTGCTTGAAACAGTCCACCTAAAATATCAGAGGAATTGCCTTGATTTTCGACACAATCTTGTAAACAACGAGTAAACATTGCCGCAGGAAGTAAACCAATATCTTCCGCATACATCGCTAAAACACACTGTAAAATAAAGTGTTGGGCTTGGAGAGGAGTGTATTTTCTAAAATTATTTCTTTCACCTCTTTCTAATAAAGAATGTAAAACATCTCCTAAGCGTCTGGCTGCTTTTTCTGTAATTTCAACTTGATTATTTTTAAACTGAGGGCGGAGATTTTTCGCCTCCAAAAAACTAAAAGCCCGAATGCGTTTTGGTAAATCTTCTAACGCTATAATATCAACTGGGTCATCGGGTTGATTATCAAAATCATAAATATGAAATTCATCAAAATTACATAAAATAACATAACGAGGGCGATCGCTTTTTTTAATTCTAATATAATATCGTTCAGCTTGGGTACGATAATCTCGATCTTGAAGATTGCTTCCCCGTTTTTTCATCTCAATTAAAACACGATTTTTCCACAATAAATCAGCAAACCCCATGTTTCCTGATTTCCCAGCTTTTGCGATCCGTTGTTCAAAAGTTGCACCCGCTTGTAATGCACCTTCATATTCAAAAGCCTGAAAAAAACGATCTAAAAATATTTGTGCCTGTCCCTTTTTATCCCCAATGATATACTGTTGACAATAATTAACAAATTTTTGCAAACTTTCTGGTTTAGTCGGCATAAGCAAAATCAGTGATTAACCCTTCCATCAATTTGATCATACTTCAATTGGGTTTATGGAAACAGACAACAGCCAGAAACCAAGTTTTTTATCCCGAAAATTGATGTTAAAATAAATAGCGATCACAAATGTTATCACCATCAGCAGGGAGCGTGTTTTTATGGTGACTCATAATGTTCATATAGTTATTGGATCTCATCATGAATCATAAAATTAGAGCCGAAAAAATCCAACAAATTGTTGTTACCTCTGAACAGATGCGAAATATTGAAGAACGTATCTTTTACGCCGGGATACCCGTGGCGGCTTTAATGGAAAAAGTTGCCGGAAAAATTACCCACAGGTTACGGACTTTATTCTTAGAAAAATCAATTACCTCGGCTGATAAAATCGGTATATTAGTAGGGCCAGGACATAATGGCGGTGATGGATTAGTGGTAGCTAGGGAACTCTATTTTCTCGGCTATAATATTGTAATTTATAGTCCCTTTTCAAAGCGCAAAGAATTAACGGAATCCCATGCCAAATATGCTATTAGTTTGGGAATTAATTTTAGTTCTAATATCAAGGAATTATATGACTGTGATATTTTGATTGATGGGTTATTTGGATTTGGTTTAGAGCGAGAAATTGCCGGAGAACTTGCCAATACTATCAATATAATTAATAATTGGAATAAACTTGTCATTAGTATTGATTTACCATCGGGAATTCATACCGATACAGGGGAAATATTAGGAACAGCAATTAGAGCCAATATTACCCTTTGTTTAGGACTATGGAAACAGGCTTTTTTACAAGATACCGGATTAGATTATATAGGCAGAGCCGAATTGATTGATTTTGATATTCCTTTGATGGATATTAATGCTATTATCGGGGAATCTCCTATCCTAAATCGCATCACTCAGGATACTGCAATTAATAGTTTGCCCTTGCCCCGTCCCGCTAATCATCATAAATATAAAAACGGTCATTTACTAATTATAGCAGGTTCCAAACAATATACAGGAGCCGCTATTTTAGCTGGATTAGGAGCCAGAGCAAGCGGTGTGGGAATGCTGTCTATTGCTGTTCCTAATTCGATTAAACCCTGGTTAAGTTTACAATTACCAGAAGCCCTAATTATAGGCTGTTTAGAAACTGAAAATGGAGCGATTCTTGAACTTCCAGAAGATCTGGATTTAAGACGCTATCAAACGATTATTTGTGGCCCTGGATTAACGACCGAAGCTCAGGCTATTGTGGAAAGAATATTACCAGCAAACTGTCCGATTATTTTAGATGCGGATGCTTTAAATATTTTAGCTAAGTTGAATCCATTTTTTACCCTATCTTCTCGTAAATTCCCCACAATTATCACCCCCCATTTAGGAGAATTTAAACGGCTATTCCCGGAATTAATAGCATTAGAAAAAAATCAAATAATATTAGCCAAACAAGCCGCCGAATTAACGGGTGCTATTATTGTTTTAAAAGGGGCTAGAACCTGTGTTGCTACCCCTAAAACCGTTTGGATTAATCCCGATAGTACCCCAGCTTTAGGTCGTGGGGGAAGTGGGGATGTTTTAACGGGATTATTAGGGGGGCTATTACCCCCTGTGATTCTCGCGGAAAAACCTGTACAATCAATAGTAAATACGGCGGTTTGGTGGCATTCCCAAGCCGGGATTCTAGCGGCAAGAGAACGCACGGAATTAGGGGTTGATGCCTATACATTAACTCAATATTTAATTCCGGCTTTAACACAATTCCTAAAAACCATAAATTAAATCAGGAGATAACCGTGAAATTACAAGTTTTAGAACATACGATTTTTAAGCTGCATCCGGTTGCAGCCGAAGCTGTTGCTTATAATGAAAAAATATCCGTTTATCGTGATACAATATTTGAAATAGAAAGTTATTCCCAAGCAGAAGATAACCATTTACAGGTTAATTTCCTATCTCCTAAACCCAAGAATATGACGACTTGGTTTGTTCCGGCTCATCAAGTTAAACTCTTAGAAATCGATGAAGAATTAACCGCCTCCCGTTCCGTTTCTTCGGCTTCCTTTGCGGTATCTAATGCAGAATGGATATGGCCAATGACGGGAACCAGTATGGGTTCTATAGCTGAATTTGGTTATGCTAGAGGAAGACTTCATGCAGGTGTTGATATTGGGGGATATACTCCCGATGAATGTTATGCGGCGAGTGATGGAGTGGTTGATTATATTAAAAATGATCCCAGTGGTGCAGAAGGTCGGGCAATTTATATTAAACGTTCTAATGGTTGGGAACACGTTTATTTTCATTTACAATCTATTGGGGTTAAAGTGGGTCAAACCGTCACCAAAGGTCAATTTATCGGGGTGCGAGGCGGTTCGGGTTTTGGGTATGAAGGATTAGAAATTGATGGGGGAGGATATTCGATTCATCTACATTTTGAATTGCATAAACCCGATGGAGAAAAGGTTGATCCCCGTTCTATTTTACCCGATGATGGTAGTGTTCCTATTGTGGCTTAAACTAACTTTTGAGCCATGAAATCTAATAAAATCTTTCTATGCAGAGTCCCTATTAATCTGACCATTCCTGCCTTTTGGGAATAACATTCTCCAGCTTGAATATCCTCGGGTGTTAATAATCCCATATCCCAGCCTTCATGTAAGACTAATTGACTCAAATCAACCGTTAAAGGGGCATAAAAAACAATCCGATTGACCAGAGAATCTGGATAAGAATTGAATTGAAGAAACTCAGGAACATTATAACCAATTTCTTCAAGTAATTCCCGTTTAAAGGCACTTTCTGGGGTTTCTCCGGGTTCTAAATGTCCCCCAAATAATCCCCAAACCCCAGGATGAACAATATTAGGGTTATTATCTCGTAACTGCAATAAAAACTTTCCATCTCGATAAAGAATTGCTATAGCAACTTGAATCATAATTTGTTACCCATTACCCATTACCTGTTCCCTGTTCCCGTTTAATTTCTTTGACATAAACATCTCCAATATCTTTTCCTTTCATCTCCTTAATTAAAATACTTTTATATTCTACTTTTCCTTGAATTAATAGGTCTTGTTCGAGGGGTGGTAAAGGTTGAGTGGTAAATACCCAAATTGAACCCGTATCATCTTGGAGTTGATAAGCACCAGCCCCTAAAAAGGGTGCATGACTTTTGACTTTACCTCGGAGATAAACTTTAGCACCTATTTTCTGTTTTTGTTGTAGCAGTTCAATTTTAGCGGTATTAAAATTAATCCAACTTTCAGAGTGGGAAATACTTTGACAACTGACTAATCCGGTCACAAATAGTAATACAATACTAATTTGCCAGGTTTTGGTGAACTTCTGTGAAAATGAAAAGGTCATAGAGTCACTGAATATATTAATTGACAAAAGAGAGAGCGAATTATGGATAATCTATTAGACGGTAAATCTACAGCCAAAAAGATTCAAGCCCAACTACAAGAGCAGGTAGAAATATGGCAATCTAAAGTTGGACGTCCGCCCGGTTTAGCGGTGATTATGGTGGGGGATAATCCGGCCAGTACGGTATATGTTCGGAATAAAGAACAAGCCTGTGCTAAGGTGGGAATTACATCTTTTGGTCAACATTTCCCCGCAGAAACAAGCCAAGAAGAACTCACTCGTATTATCCATGAACTGAACAAAAATGAACAAGTGGATGGAATTTTAGTTCAGTTACCCCTTCCCGCGCATCTGGACTCCGTTGGGTTACTATATGAAATTGATCCCAAGAAAGATGCTGATGGTTTGCACCCGGAAAATTTAGGACGGTTAGCGAGGGGGGAAAAGGGGCTAAGAAGTTGTACCCCCGCCGGAGTTATGCGACTATTTCAGGAATATAATATCGAGCTAAAAGGAAAACACGCCGTTGTTTTAGGTCGCAGTATTTTAGTTGGGAAACCGATGGCTTTAATGCTATTAGAAGCTGATTGTACCGTAACTATTGCCCATTCCAAAACTCAGGATTTAGCTAAAGTTAGCCGGGATGCGGATATTGTGGTGGCGGCTATCGGACGTCCGCAAATGATTACGGCGGATTTTGTGAAACCTGGCGCTATTGTGATTGATGTCGGAATTAATAAAATTACGGATAATAATGGTAAATCTCGCCTAGTCGGGGATGTGGATTTCGAGAGTGTTCAACCCATCGCCCAATATATTACCCCAGTTCCAGGGGGTATTGGCCCGATGACCGTGGCGATGTTATTGCAAAACACCTTCTGGAGTTATTTGGAAAAGGTGCAGTAATCAGTAATCGGTAAATAGTTATCAATCGATAGAAAATCTAAGTAAGGGAGGGGTTTTAGACCCATTTTTTTGGTAAAATGGTGGAGTTAAAATTTGGCTCCTGCGATGAAGGGAAAAATTAAGTCTCCAGGAGTCAACTTTTGTTAACATTACCCCTATTATAAACAAGCACTCGTCATGGTATTGGTAAGCGAAATTAACTCACCGTTGGAAAACCCTCAGTTTGACTTATCTGCCTATCTGAGCCAACGGCAGACCCTAGTAGAACAGGCTTTAGATGACTCTCTCCCCCTAATCTACCCTGAAAAAATCTATGAGTCAATGCGCTATTCTCTGCTGGCGGGAGGAAAGCGTTTACGACCGATTTTGTGTTTGGCGACCTGTGAGTTGGTCGGCGGGACTGTAGAAATGGCTATGCCCACCGCTTGCGCCCTAGAAATGATTCACACCATGTCCTTAATTCACGACGACCTCCCGGCCATGGATAATGATGATTACCGTCGGGGAAAACTGACCAATCATAAGGTTTATGGAGAGGATATTGCGATTTTAGCTGGGGATGGTTTACTCAGTTATGCCTTTGAATTTGTGGCCACCCAAACCTCCAATGTTCCGGCCCATCAAGTTTTACAGGTAATTGCCCGTTTAGGTCGGGCGGTGGGGGCTGCTGGCTTGGTGGGGGGCCAGGTGGTGGATTTAGATTCGGAAGGACTGACGGATGTTTCCGAAGAAACCCTAACTTTTATTCATACCCATAAAACCGGGGCATTATTAGAGGCCTGTGTGGTCTGTGGGGCGATTTTAGGAGGGGCGAAGGAAACGGAAATTGCCGGGTTATCTCGTTATGCCCGCAATATTGGTTTGGCGTTTCAGATTGTGGATGATATTCTCGATATTACGGCAACCCAGGAGGAGTTAGGAAAAACCGCAGGTAAGGATTTAACGGCTAAAAAAGTCACCTATCCCAGTTTATGGGGCATAGATGAATCCCGACGTCAGGCCCAAAACTTAATTGAAGCGGCAAAAGCTGAATTATCTCACTATGGAGACCGGGCTATTCCTCTGTTAGCGATCGCGGATTTTATCACTAATCGCACTCACTAAAGCTATTTATTTATATTATATGCAAGACTTTTCTCAAATCCTCAATAACCAAGTGTTATGGGTTGCCCTGTTAGCCTGTATTCTGGCTCAACTTTCTAAATTAGCGGTGGAGCTAGTCCAACATGGCAAAATTAATCTGCGGGTGTTGGTGACAACCGGAGGAATGCCCAGTTCCCATTCGGCTTTTGTGGGGGCTTTAGCAACGGGAGTGGGCAAAACCATGGGGTGGGGAAGTCCTGATTTTGCCATTGCTGTTGTTTTTGCGTTTATTGTGATGTACGATGCCGCCGGAGTCCGACAGGCTGCCGGAAAACAAGCCCGCATTTTAAATCAAATTATTGATGAAGTCTTTGAAGAAAATAAACAATTAAGCGAAGAAAGATTAATTGAATTATTAGGTCATACCCCCTTTCAAGTGATTGTGGGTTTAGGGTTGGGGATTGCTATTGCATCAATTGCCGAGATAACTTGGCCCGTGCATCTTGTCCAAACTTCTCTATAAAAACCTGGTTTTCCCATGTCCATAGGTACCAGAGGAATCGCGCCCAACAGTTAGCACGAAGACTAATGCAGCAAACCGTTGGCAGTAAAGTTTTTTCTTCCCCATTCCCTATTCCCTATTCCCTATTCCCTATTCCCTATTCCCTATTCCCTATTCCCTATTCCCTATTCCCTATTCCCTATTCCCTGTTCCCTCCTAAAGCTAAGGTTTAACCGTCGGACTAACTACTGTTACCCGGTTACTATCCACTAATATTGACCAAAAGCCCCGACTGCTTAACTTCTTTAAAGTTGCTGTTGCTCGTTCGGAATCCGTCGTATATTCTACTAATAAATAGGGTCGCTGACCATAGGAAACCAAACCCACATTCTCACCGACTAGGGTTCTTAACTTTTGAACTAATTCCGGCTGATTCAAATAATCCACTAAAACTGCATAACCCGACCCCAATGTTTGAGGATTAGGTGCTAACTCTATCCTAGGGGTTGGCGGGGTTTCTCGAACAATTGGAGTCTGGCCAAGACTAGAATTAGGACTCGGACGGGGTATAGCCGTGACCTCCTGTTTCACCACATAGGCGGGTAACTTAACCTTATCCTGTAGATAGGTAGCCCAATCCTCGGCAATTAAAGGATCACTAAATCCTCCCACCCGGGTCACTAAATTTGTCAAATAGCGACAAACCTCACTATTGATGTCATTGGGTAACGTGCGCTGCACCAATTTTTGTTCCTCTGAAGTGTTACTGACAATTAATAACAAATATTCTCCAGGCTTTGGTGCGGCACACGTTTCCTGGGCTGAACTGGTTTGGACTGCTAAACCCCAACTGGTGGCCGTAAGCAGACTAGAAACCCAGATGGCAGATAACCTTTTGACACCACTTTGACGCATAAACACCGCAGTTGACAACAATTAAGCAACAGCTTTCATTGTACTGATCACGGTCAACTATTGGATCGGGATTTTCAAACCGCCGTTGCTAAAGACTTTAAAGCATCAGGAATACTAGCGGTCGGGGCTTGAAATTCTCCGGTCAGTACATACTCCAAACGCAATTTTAACCAGACCACCACTTGTTTATTGGTGGAAATAATCGCCACCGCCGGTTGAGGGCATTTGGCTTTAATATCAGCCATTTCCGGCGCTTCTAAAAAAGCCGGTTGCTGCACCAACCAAAAATCAATTTCCTTTTCCTGTTCCTGATAGTTGCGTTCGCGTTCGCGCAACACTTCTTCTAAGGGTTCTTCCTCAAGTAAAAACTTGTGACTGCCTAAAACGTAGTAATAAGTCTGCATGGTTAATCGTTGTAAATTCTATCATGGGACGATTTCTGGCTTAAAGTTGCCCAAGAATCGCTTGTTTCATTTCTCGGACGGCTCGCTCTAAACCGACGAGAACTGCCCGACTTATTATTGTATGACCAATGTTGAGTTCTTCCATCCCTTCGAGGGCGGCAACGGGATAAACATTCCAGTAGGTTAACCCATGTCCGGCATTCACCCGTAGTCCGGCTTCTAAGGCCCGTTGACACCCCTCGGCTAAAATCCCCAGTTCCCTAACCTGGTCTTCCCCTGTGGCTTCTGCATAGCATCCCGTATGCAGTTCGATGAATTTAGCCCCCACTTGAGCCGAGGCTGCAATTTGTTCGGGGTTAGCATTGATAAATAAACTCACCGGAATTCCGGCTTCCTGTAGGGTGGTTACTACATCGGTCATCCGAGGAATTTGTCCAGCGATCTCTAACCCCCCTTCGGTGGTAATTTCTTCCCGACGTTCGGGAACCAGGGTTATATAGTCGGGTTTGATGTCTAATGCGATCGCTACCATTTCATCGGTCGCCGCCATTTCTAAATTCAGATGGGTTCTCACCGTTTGGCGCAACAGTCGCACATCGCGGTCTTGAATATGGCGTCGATCTTCGCGCAAATGCACCGTAATCCCATCAGCCCCCGCTAATTCCGCCAGCACAGCCCCCGCTACGGGATCGGGTTCAACGGTACGACGGGCTTGGCGAATCGTGGCTATATGGTCAATATTGACTCCCAGTGTCGGCAATTTTTCTCCCTCCTTGTATCCATATCGTCCTTCACCTTGACAAATAATTCCACTACGGTCAAGTCGAGTCCCTTGATCAAGATGTAGTACAATTGAAACTATTTTATAATTCAAATGTTGACAAAACTAGACCGTACAGTTTACGATAGTCTCATAACAAAACTACACAGTCTAGTCAATCTGCGTGAGGGCGCACTTTATGGATATTATTTCTTTAGTCATCATTTTGGGTGTGGTTGTTGCATCGGATGAAATACTCAACAATCAATTAAAAGTCTCAAAACGCCTATTAGATTGGTTAGATCGACAATAGGGAATTACGAATTACGAATTACGAATGGGTAATATAGCAATCCCAAATAGGTTGTAACATTTCAATACTGATATGAAACGATTGCTATAGTGATTTATTTTTCCAGTAATAAATTAACTCTTGCACTGACAACTGATAACTCTTACACTGATAACTGATAACTGATGACTGATGACTGATTCAATATGTCCTATTATGTTTCGCCTCGTTTTCTCGATAAATTAGCAGTTCATATCACTAAAAATTTCTTACAATTACCTGGGGTACGAGTTCCTTTAATCTTAGGAATTCATGGACGCAAGGGAGAGGGAAAAACCTTTCAGTGTGAATTAGTTTTTGAGAAAATGGGTTTTGAACCCGTGATGATCTCCGGTGGAGAATTAGAAAGTCCCGATGCCGGAGATCCGGCAAGATTAATTAGATTAAGGTATCGGGAAGCCTCGGAACAAGTGAAGGTTCGGGGGCAAATGTGCGCCTTATTTATTAATGATTTGGATGCGGGTGCGGGACGGTTTGATTCGGGAACTCAATATACCGTTAATACTCAATTAGTCAATGCTACATTAATGAACATAGCGGATAATCCGACCAATGTACAATTACCCGGAAGTTATGATGCAACGCCCTTAAATCGGATTCCAATTATCGTTACAGGCAATGATTTTTCCACCCTATATGCGCCTTTAATTCGGGATGGAAGGATGGAAAAATTTTATTGGGAACCGACAAGAGAAGAACGCATTGGCGTGTTACGCGGGATTTTCCCCACGGGTGAACTATCCCAACAGGATATTACGGAATTAGTAGATACTTTTCCCGAACAATCCCTGGACTTTTTTAGTGCCGTGCGATCGCGAATTTATGATGAACAAATTCGTGACTTTATTCATAAATTGGGAGTAGAAAGCATTTCTAAGCGGATTGTTAATAGCACGGAAAAACCCCCCGAATTCCAGAACCCCAATTTTAAATTATCCCATTTAATTGAAATGGGTAAATTGATGGTCGGGGAACAAAAACGCATTCAAGATATGCGATTAGTAGAAGAATATAATCAATTTCGGACATTTAATAGTCAATTTGGAGCCTCCACAATCCCGGTAAATTCTGAAAATCCCGTGAGTTTTCGGAGTCCAGTTGAACCGAATACCCAGAGTAGTAAATTACCCCTTGAAGTGCTAGAAAAAATCGATTATATTTTATCTAGTGGCTATCGGGTTAGCCTAGAATCTGCTGATCAACGTCGATTCAAAACCGGGTCATGGAATAGTTGTGGGTTAAACAGTAATGAATCAAAAGCCACTATTATTCAAGGAATTGAAGCCTGTTTAACCGAACATCCCCAGGATTATATTCGTTTATTAGGAATTGATCCCATTGCCAAGCGGCGAGTCATCGAAATAATCATTCAGAAACCCTAATCAGAGAAGGTTTGTAGCCAAAAGTCAAGGGTTTTGTGTTATACAACCAATTTGAAATTGTTATATAATATAGGAATCCCAAATAAATTCTAACAATTTCAGACTTTGATAAAATCACTAAAAGTTCATTACCCATTACTTATTACCAATTCGTAATTCGTAATTACCCCTTAGCAGTCAACCTTTAACCAAATACAATGAGTGTAAAAGACAAACCTAAATTTCCCCGTAATCTTCCCATCGGAAGTATTTTATTTTGGTTAGGAATTATCTTTTTAATTGCTAACCTCACCTTACCTGGATTATTCGGGCCACAAATTCCCCAGGTTCCCTATAGTTTATTCATTAAACAAGTCGAAGACGGACAAGTGTCCCAAGTTTATCTTAGCCAAGATCAAATCCGCTATTTAGTCAAAGGAGAACAGGAAGAAGCCGGACAAATTCTATCAACTACTCCAATTTTTGATATGGATTTACCCAAACGTTTAGAAGCCAAAGGTGTCGAATTTGCCGCCGCCGCACCGCCTAAAAATACTTGGTTTTCTAGTTTACTTGGTTGGGTGATTCCCCCCTTAATTTTTGTGGGAATTTGGGTCGCCGTCGGACAATTTATGCAAAGTCGAGGCGGAGGATTAGGAGGGCCACAGGGGGCACTTTCTATTAGTAAGAGTAAAGCCAAGGTTTATGTCGAGAATGAAGCAACTAAAGTCAGCTTTCAAGATGTAGCCGGGGTAGAAGAAGCCAAAACCGAATTAGAAGAAGTGGTGGAATTCTTAAAGACTCCCCAACGATTTTTACAAATCGGAGCTCGAATTCCTAAAGGGGTGTTATTAGTCGGCCCTCCAGGAACAGGAAAAACCCTATTAGCTAAAGCCGTAGCCGGAGAAGCAGGGGTTCCATTCTTTAGCATTTCTGGTTCGGAATTCGTAGAATTGTTCGTCGGTGCCGGGGCGGCGCGGGTGCGAGATTTATTTGAACAAGCCAAAAAGAAAGCCCCTTGTATTATCTTTATTGACGAATTAGATGCCATTGGAAAATCCCGTTCCAGTGGCGGAATGTACGGGGGAAATGATGAACGAGAACAAACCCTAAACCAGTTATTAACCGAGATGGATGGGTTTGCCGCCGGACAAGCCACGGTGATCGTTTTAGCTGCTACTAACCGACCGGAAACCTTAGACCCGGCGTTACTGCGTCCCGGTCGATTTGATCGCCAAGTTTTAGTGGATCGTCCCGATTTATCCGGTCGTTTAATGATCCTAGAAATCTATGCTAAAAAAGTTAAAATCGGGCCCGATGTGGAGTTAAAAGCGATCGCCACTCGTACCCCTGGTTTTGCGGGCGCAGATTTAGCCAATTTAGTTAATGAAGCGGCTTTATTAGCGGCGAGAAATAAACGGGAAACCGTCAGTCAAGCCGACTTTGCCGAAGCCATTGAACGGGTCATTGCCGGGTTAGAAAAAAAATCCCGAGTTCTCAACGAAAAAGAGAAAAAAATTGTCGCCTATCATGAAGTCGGTCATGCCATTGTTGGGTCAGTAGTTTCCGGTCAAAATAAAGTTGCCAAAATCTCGATTGTGCCACGAGGAATGGCAGCATTAGGATATACTTTACAACTGCCCACCGAAGACCGTTTCCTACTCAGTGAAGAAGAAATTAAAGGCGAAATTGCCACCTTATTAGGGGGACGTTCGGCGGAAGAAGTGGTGTTTGGAAGTATTACCACCGGGGCAACAAATGACCTACAACGGGCAACGGATTTAGCTGAACGCATGGTCACCAGTTATGGGATGAGTAAAGTATTGGGGCCATTGGCCTATGAAAAGGGTCAACAAAATACATTTCTGGGCGATAATATGATGATGAATCCTCGCCGTTATGTCAGTGATGAAACCGCAAAAGCCATTGATGATGAGGTGAAACAATTGGTGGAAAATGCCCATGAAATTGCCCTAGATATTCTCAACCAAAATAAGGATTTAATGGAGCAAATTGCCCAACAAATATTAGAAACAGAAGTGATTGAAGGAGAAAATCTGCAACAGTTGTTAAATCAAGTTAAATATCAGGCTAAAGTTGCCACGGCGATCACATAATTAATCTATCCCCCTCTGGTTCCCTGGTTCTACCAGGGAATGACCATCAGAGGCAGAGCCGAGGTTAACGAGAGCAAACCACCAGCCAAATTTTATGAGTATTAAAAAAAGACCTAAATTACCTAGTTCTCAAAAAATTACCCAAATTATATTAATCTCAGCCGGAGTCATATTAATCGGAAATTGGTTGTTTCCTCAACTGACTCGCCCTCGTTTGCCTAAAGTTCCCTATAGTTTTTTTATCCAACAAATTGAAGATGGTAAAGTCTCCAAAGTTTTAGTCGGAGAAAACGAAATTCTTTACCAAATTAAAGCACAAAATGAACAACCGGAAAGAATTTTATCCACAACCCCAATTTTTGATTTAGAACTTCCCAAACGCTTAGAAGCTAAAGGCATTGAATTTGGAGCCTCTCCTCCTCCCAAACAAAGTTGGGTGAATGTGCTCTTAAATTGGGTAATTCCGCCCTTAATTCTAGTCGTGGCGTTTCAATATTTCATGAAACGAGATCCCCAAGGAGCATTATCAATTAATAAAAGTAAAGCCAAGGTTTTTGTTAAAGGTGAAACCGATAATATTACCTTCGCAGATGTGGCGGGAGTTGATGAAGCCAAAACCGAATTAGCCGAAATTGTTGATTTCCTGAAAAGTCCCGAAAGGTTCACCGAAATTGGGGCAAAAATTCCCAAAGGCGTGTTATTAGTCGGCCCCCCAGGAACCGGAAAAACCCTATTAGGAAAAGCCGTAGCTGGAGAAGCGGGAGTTCCCTTTTTTAGTATATCTGGTTCAGAATTTATAGAATTATTTGTCGGAACCGGAGCCGCCCGGGTGCGAGATTTATTTGAACAGGCGAAAAAGAAAGCCCCCTGTATTATTTTTATTGATGAATTAGATGCCATTGGTAAGTCCAGAAGTAGTGGAAGTTTCCAAAGTGGCAGTAACGATGAACGAGAACAAACCCTGAATCAATTATTAACTGAAATGGATGGGTTTGGGGTCGGAGATGCGACGGTAATTGTATTAGCCGCCACCAACCGCCCGGAATCTTTAGACGCGGCCTTATTACGCCCCGGACGCTTTGATAGACAGGTCTTAGTGGATAGACCCGACCTGGCTGGACGTAAAGCGGTATTAGAAATTTATGCTAAAAAAGTTAAATTAGAAGATCATGTTGATTTACACACCGTTGCGACTAGAACTCCGGGTTTTGGTGGGGCAGAATTAGCCAATTTAGTTAATGAAGCTGCCCTATTAGCGGCTAGAAATCAACGCAAATTAGTTAAACAAGAGGACTTTTATGAAGCCATTGAACGGGTGGTTGCCGGGTTAGAAAAACGCAGTCGCGTGTTAAATGAAAAAGAGAAAAAAATTGTCGCCTATCATGAAGTCGGTCATGCCATTGTCGGAGCGTTAATGCCCGGAGGTGGAAAGGTGACTAAAATTTCGATTGTGCCGCGGGGAATGTCCGCTTTAGGATATACCCTGAGAATGCCAACGGAAGACCGTTTTTTAATGGATGAAATTGAATTTCGCGAACAAATTGCCATGCTATTAGGCGGACGGTCTGCTGAAGAATTAGTTTTTGGAAATGTGACTAATGGCGCTTCAGATGACCTGCAACGAGCAACGGAATTAGCTGAAAGAATGGTACTCAATTATGGCATGAGTAAAGCTTTGGGGCCCTTAGCCTATGAAAAAGCCAAAGTGAATAATTTTTTAGGCAATTCAGACGCTAATCTTCGCCGTCCCATGAGTGAAAAAACCGCCGAAGCCATTGATGATGAAGTCAAGGATATTGTTAATAATGCTCATCAAA
This sequence comes from Planktothrix sp. PLAVEN19ND, assembly GCF_057220675.1. Lineage (NCBI taxonomy): Bacteria > Bacillati > Cyanobacteriota > Cyanophyceae > Oscillatoriales > Microcoleaceae > Planktothrix > Planktothrix sp. PLAVEN19ND. The sequence goes on from NZ_CM170132.1 coordinate 147,725, forward strand.
AAGCTTTAGCGATTTTGAATTATAACCGAGACTTATTAACGGAAATTTCTCAAAAAGTATTAGAAACAGAAGTGATCGAAGGGGAGGAATTACAACAATTGTTAGAGCAGGTTCAACCTGTATCTCGATAATTGATATAGAAATTAAATCAAATAGGATTACTATTAATTATATCCCAACTGCGATATAATTAATAGTTAGTGCGATTCGATTCAGGCTCTGCCTACTGTTTTGAAATCTGATTAGAGTTAAGTAGATAACTTGAAATCGTGTAGTTGGAGGATTACAATTGGCAACAGCAACAAAATACGAAAGTATGATTACATCGCTGCAATGGGATGGGTTAAGAACTCTATGGGACGACATCGATAATCGTAACACCCCAGAATGGGAACCAGGGAAAGCTTTTGAGTACCTGGTTCTACGAACGTTTCAACTTGATGGTGCAGAGGTAAGATGGCCTTACAGCGTGAAACTTTTTGGAGAAGTAGTTGAACAAATTGATGGTGTCGTGTATTGTTCTGGACTTTCTTGTTTAGTTGAAAGCAAAGACTTTGCAGAGCAAACAAACGTTGATATGGCTCCGATTGCTAAACTTCGCAATCAGCTTTTACGTCGTCCCGCAGGTATAGTGGGATTAGTTTTTAGTCGAACTGGCTTTACAAATCCAGCTCGGAATTTATCATGCTTCTCGTCACCACAGGCAATTCTGCTGTGGAATGGAGAAGAAATAAAATATGCCTTAGATAATAAAAAAATCTGTGAACCATTAGTCCTGAAATATCGCGCATATATAGAAGAGGGACTGCCTGATTACGACTTTAGAGAGAGATATATTCCATGATTGCTTACATTGTTTGTGAAGGGCTTTTTGATGAACAATTACTTACAACTGTGCTGCCAGGAGAATTACTCAATGATGTGAAAGTTGTTTCTGCTGGTGGAGTATCTGCTGTTAAGTCACTTGCGCGATCTCTGGTTGTGCGTCGGCAAGTACCAGTTGTTATTGTGGTTGATGCAGATTCAGTAGTACCAGAATTAGTTCAAGAACTCCTCAAAGATATTGAGGAAATCGTTGAAAGCGTAGCTATTAACACGCCTGTTAAAGTGATTGCTGCTGTTCCTGATATGGAAACTATATTTTTTCAATTGCTTTCTAAATCAGAAAAGATTGCTCATCGATCACAGATAATTACTCAATTAACTCAAGAAGATATTGAGATTTTACGCTCATCTTCAGTTATGCAGGAGATCATTCATTTTCTTCAGTCTGTACATGAAACAGCAAAAGCTTTGTGAGGTCTTAATACTAAATCCGGTTCTATCGGTGGCTATATCCAAATTAAATAAATTCAATATTTATAGCGTGCGATCGCTTAACTTTCAGGCCAAAAATCACGCTCAAGTACCTGTTCAGAAGTCAAGAGACAAGTTAACGGAAAAATATCTAACGGTAAACCCGTTTCAACAGATGCTAATATTCTAGCATCTTGATAGGTTTCATCAAAAATTTGTTCAAAATATCCCTTTAAACTGGGACTAGCTTTCAACTCTTTACTAATTCTAATCCGATGTTCTATAATCGTAGATAGCCAACTATTAGAACGGCGTTCAGGTTGATATTGATATTTGAGTAAGTGCATTAACAAAACTCGTAAATTACTCTCGATCGCTCGTTTCTCACTCCTCCCCATACTCTCTAATTCTGCAATTAAATTATCTCGATCCAGTTCTAAAAGTTTTTCTGCATTTAATAATTGAATCGTTTTTTCTATCCATAAATAAAAATCTTGCTCATACAAACTAGAGAGAGGAGGAGTTTCTGATCGGGGTTGAAAGATTGTCATTTTGTTCTTTCCCTGTTACTGATTATAGAATAGCTTAAAATTTATTGATAGACTCCCGGTGTTAATCTTCGTATAACACAGGGAGTCTATCAACGAACTGACATTTATTACTAGGCTTCAACTGCCACAATTCCCATCATGCCAAGATCTTCGTGATCAAGAACATGGCAGTGATATACAGTTTTCCCAGTAAAATCGCGGAAGGGAATCCGAATCTGAACGGTTTCATTGGCACGAATTCGTAGCGTATCTTCCCATGCCTGATAAGGATCGGGTTTACCATTGCGACTAATTACTTGAAAGGGATTAGTATGTAGGTGAAAAGAATGTTCCATACCATCGGGATCGACATTCACAAGCTCCCAATCTTCAATTGTTCCTAACTTGACAGTGGCATCAACTCGATTCATGTCAAAGGTTTTATTATTGAATAGAAAAGCCATTTGCATTACCATGCCATTTCCCATCCCCATCAACATTGATAGTTCAATGCGGCGAGTTTTGCTAGGTTGGGGCAATGTTTCAACCGGAATCAGTTTTTCGGGTAAGGGGAGTGGTGTGGCGATCGCATCTTTATAGGTCAAGGTCGCAATCAGATCAGGCTGATTGGATATGGGCGCTGAACTACCCATCATCCCCATCCCACCCATCATCCCACCACCCATCATTCCCATGCCGCCACCGCGATCGTAGGGCAGGCTGAGTAAACGATACCGTCCTGGTGGACGCTTGCCCTGAACCAATACTTCCGCCCGTTCACCCGGAGATAACAACAGTTCGCGCAGTTCCACGGGTTTGGCGATGCTGCCGCCATCGGTCGCAATTAAGTAAAACGGATGATCTTCCAAACTGAGACGATAAAACCGGGAAGTGGAAGCATTCACAATCCGAAATCGCAACAGTCCACCAGAGGGTATGGTAAATGTTGGGTTCACCTGACCATTGACAGTCAGAATCGCTCCTTCGCGCCCACGCATCAAGTCCATGTGACCGGGGGCGGGAATTTGTCCATTGGCATCCAGGGCAAAGTCTTTCAAAAATAGAAATTCCTCCCTAGCCGCCCTAATTTCTGGAATATCATCCAATTCGCCGCGCACGACAAAGATGCCACCCAACCCACCAAACACCTGCTCTGCTACCAATTCATGCAGATGGGGATGGTAGTAAAAGGTACCAGATGGATGATTTTTCGGTAAGGTGAATTCGTAGGTTTGGGTTTCGCCTGGAGGGACGCTGAGAAAGATATTGTCCGCATTTCCGGTTTGGGGAATATGCAGACCGTGATAGTGGAGATTTGTGGCCTGGTAGAGCTTATTGGTAAAATGGATTTTTACGGTGTCTCCAGGCTTGGCTTCTAGGCGTGGGCCAGGAATTTGGCCGTTGTAAGTCAATAGGTTTCCCTGTTGCTGTCCCAGTCTGATTAAACCAGGACGTGCTTCTAATGCTGTCTCTAATAGTCCGTTACTGCTGGTTGTCAGCGCAGTGAGATTAGCGGGTTGAATGGACGACACCGAATTGGTATTGTGGCTGCACTGGGTTAATGCGGCGATCGCTGTGCCAGTGCTAAGAAAGAGAAACTGGCGACGGTTGATTAAATACATATTTAATATAGGGTAATTGCTTGGTTTCCAGCTTAACTTAGCAGAATGAAATCAAGATGAAATTTGGAGTGGGGAAGGAATCTATAATCAAAAACGGTCTACAAAATTGGTAACTATTTAGTCAAATCTGGGATTAATGCGATAAAGTAAAGGATTTAGCACCACTGACTGAACTTGCTATGCCTCAAACTTCCTCAACCCAGAATCTAATATCCACTTCGGTTGTGAGTTTAAATATTGCCCCAGCCCAAGTTTTGCGCGGCAATAACGCCTTAACACAAGCAGGAGAGGCGATCGCAGGCTTTGGTCAACGACCCTTAATCATTGGGGGCGATCGTTCCTTACCCCTCACTATTCAAGCCCTACAACCGATTTTAGAGCGTCATCAACTCCAATATTCTCAAGTCTCCTACGGCGCTGACTGTAGCGAAACCAGCCTAACCGCCCTACGTCAAGCCGTTAGTAACCATAAAGCCGATTTTATTATTGGGACGGGAGGCGGAAAAGCCCTAGATGCGGCTAAACTGATCGCCCATCAATGCCATCTCCCTATCGTCACTATTCCTACTTCTGGGGCAACCTGCGCCGCTTGGACAGCCCTCTCTAATGTCTATTCCGAGGATGGGGCGTTTTTATATGATGTGAGTTTAGCCCGTTGTCCCGATTTATTGATTTTGGACTATACCCTAATTCAGACTGCTCCTAAACGGATGTTAGTGGCGGGTATTGGGGATGCGATCGCTAAATGGTATGAAGCCTCCGTTAGCAGTGGACATTCCGATCAAACCTTCATGATCGCTGCGGTACAACAGGCGCGAGTCCTGCGAGATATTCTATTACAAAAATCCCTAACCGCCCTACATGAACCGGGGGGCGAAACCTGGCGGGAAGTTGTTGATGCAACGGTATTACTCGCCGGAGTAATTGGCGGTATTGGGGGCGCTCAATGTCGCACCGTAGCCGCCCATGCGGTTCATAATGGCTTAACCCATGTGGCAGCCAGTCATGGGACTTTACACGGGGAAAAAGTCGCCTTTGGGATTTTAGTACAACTGCGTTTAGAGGAAATGGTACAGGGCAACCAACTCGCCGCCACTGCTAGACAACAATTATTAAAGTTTTACACCGATTTAGGTTTACCCCAAACCCTGAATGATTTGGGGATGGGAGAAATCACCTTAGCCCAACTGCGACAAGCCGCCGATGTTGCCTGTAATGAGCGTTCTGATATTCACCGTTTACCCTTTAAAGTGGTTCCCGAACAGTTAATGGCCGCTATGGTATCAACCACAGCCCCAATAGTTGAAGTCAAGCTGAAGAATTCAACTCCTTAACTCTATATTAGGAAAGAGGGAACAGGGAACAGGGAACAGGGAATGGGGAAATACTAAAGACCCCTACCCTGAGTCCTAGACAAACTGCGATATCAGAATTAAGAATTGAGACGGGAAGGAAAAAAGTAGACCCGATCAGGGGACAATAAAGAACTACCCATTAGGGCTAGAGATTGAATTATTTTGATTCATTTTCCCAACCTTAAATTGAGAAGGGATTTTTTTCCGTAACAAAACCTATAGTTTTAACCTCACATTATCGACCAATGACATTAGATTGGATTAGCCCTGCTGACCGGATACAAGCCTTACCTCCCTATGTTTTTGCCCGTTTAGATGAATTGAAAGCCCGAGCCCGTCAACAGGGCTTAGATCTCATTGATTTGGGTATGGGAAACCCCGACGGGGCAACCCCGCAACCGGTGGTTGAAGCTGCAATTCAAGCCCTACAAAATCCGGCAAATCATGGCTATCCACCCTTTGAAGGGACGGCTAATTTTAGACTCGCAATTACCAATTGGTATCACCGTCGCTATGGTGTTTCCCTCGACCCCAATGGCGAAGCCTTACCCCTATTAGGGTCAAAGGAAGGATTAGGTCATTTGGCTTTAGCTTATATTAATCCGGGGGATTTAGTCTTAGTCCCGAGTCCTTCCTATCCCGTACATTTTCGCGGGCCGATTATTGCCGGGGGGAAGGTTCACTCTATTATTTTGAAGCCGGAAAATAACTGGTTAATTGATTTAGGTTCGATTCCTGATTCTGTGGCTGAACAAGCTAAAATTCTCTATTTTAATTATCCCAGTAATCCCACGGGTGCAACCGCCCCTCGAGAATTTTTTGAAGAAATTGTTGCCTTTGCCCATAAATATCAAATTCTGCTGGTTCACGATTTATGTTATGCCGAATTAGCCTTTGACGGTTATCAACCGACCAGTTTATTAGAAATTCCTGGGGGAAAGGAAATTGGGGTGGAATTCCACACTATGTCTAAAACCTATAATATGGCGGGTTGGCGGGTGGGATTTGCGGTGGGCAATTCTAAGGTTTTACAGGGGTTAAGAACCTTAAAAACTAATTTAGATTATGGAGTATTTTCGGCTCTACAGGCGGCCGCAGAAACGGCTTTAAGTTTGCCGGATTCTTACCTGAAAGAAGTTCAAGAACGCTATTGTACCCGGCGAGATTTTCTGATTAAAGGGTTAGCAGAATTGGGCTGGACTGTGCCTAAAACCTTAGCTACAATGTATTTATGGGTTCCCTGTCCTCCGGGGATGAATTCCACGGATTTTGCCCTGACGGTCTTACAACAAACGGGTGTGGTTTTTACCCCAGGAAATGCCTTTGGTATGGGGGGAGAAGGCTATTTTAGAATTAGTTTAATTGCAGATTGCGATCGCTTGGGAGAAGCCTTAAACCGCTTAAAAGATGCTAATATTCGGTATCAACCCTAAGCTCCTCTGCCGTTGTTGGGCTTTAGCCCCTCTTTCAAGAAGTGCCCAAGCACAACAACGGGGACTGTATTAATATTATAAATAATTATTGAATATGGATCATGAAAACAATCTAAATTTATGGGATTTTATTGCTCAAAAAATCAAGGATAATCCTCAAAATAGAATTACTTTTGCTGATTATATGAACTGGGTTTTATATCACCCAGAATATGGATATTATAGCATCAATAAACCCAAATTAGGCGCGGAAGGGGATTTCGTGACTTCTCCCTATTTAGGATCGGATTTTGGGGAAATGTTAGCGGAACAATTTTTCCAAATGTGGGAAATTCTGGATTATCCTAACGCCTTTACTTTAGTAGAAATGGGTGCGGGACAAGGAATATTAGCCAGCGATATTCTGTTATTTTTACAAAAAAAATATCCTGCATTTTTCAAAAGTTTAAATTATATTATTATCGAGAAATCTAACTTCCTCAAAGCGCAACAACAACACCAACTTAAAAAAACTCTCTCCGATGCAATATCAATTCAATGGTGTGACCTGGAGGATATTCCCAATAATAATATTATCGGTTGTTTTTTCTCCAATGAATTAGTCGATGCCTTTCCCGTCCATCAAGTTATTGTCCAAAACAAACAACTTCAAGAAATTTATATTACCTTAGATTCAGAGGTTAAATTTAAAGGAATTATTGCCGAACTTTCTACCGAAAAAATTACAGACTATTTTAAATTAATCGATATTAATTTATGCTCTAATTTTTATCCAGAAGGATATCGAACAGAAGTTAATTTAGTCGCCCTAGACTGGATGAAAACCATCTCTACTAAACTAAATCAAGGTTTTATTCTAACCATTGATTATGGTTACACTGCGCAACGATATTATCTTCCCAGTCGCACAGAAGGAACTCTACAATGTTATTATCAACATCGTCATCATAACGATCCCTATCTGAATATTGGTCGCCAGGATATCACCGCCCATGTTAACTTTACCGCCTTACAACTTTATGGGAAAGACTGGGGAATTGATGCCGTTGGGTTTACACAACAGGCTTTATTTTTAATGGCTTTAGGGTTAGGCGATCGCATCGCCGCTCTATCCCAACCTTCAGACTATTCTATTTCAGAAGTATTACAACGACGAGAATGCTTACACTCTTTAATTGATCCGATGGGTTTAGGCAACTTTGGCGTCCTTCTACAATCTAAATTAAGCCCCTCTCAACAACAGATTCCCCTTCAAGGGTTGAGTTTTCCCATTTAAGGCTCAAAAAAGCTCCGACGGTCAAAAACTTGATGCTGATCTGCGTTTTTTTGCGGATATGGCAGAGGATCAAGTATGATTTACCACCTATATACGGAGATATTTATACGGGATCTTGTGATCAAACTCACAGCTTTGATCCCCAAACATTCATTTTTATTTTAGGTAGATATAAAGTCCACACATCCGATAGAAAGGTTTTTTTAGCTAATTTCATCATCCCTTTATATTTGTATCGACCTATTGTAAACCTTCGGTAAAAATAACCAATATTTACTAAAATCTATAGACAACCCCCAAGTATATTGGGTAATATTGGTAACAGGGTAGGACAAAGAGACAAAGAACGGCACAGTTCAATCCCCTTGTTTCTACCCCAGGCTATAAAATATAAAAGATGAGGCTGATCAGATGAAAACCACACTATCTAAAATTATCGGTTCTACTATATTAGCTACTGGAGTTGCCGTTTCCCTAGTTGCGGCACCTGCACAAGCAGGAGGTTTAACGTTAAGCAATACAACAAATTTTGGATTTGGTAATGTCTTCGGTGGCGACACAGCCGGAGATAGCATTTTTAGTCAGTTCAATTTTAATGTTAGCCAAACCAACACTAATAAAGTTCTGTTCCAGTTTGGAAATACAGGTGCAATATCCGATGCGTTTATTAGTCAGATTAAGTTCTCCGATGCTAGTAACTTACTGAAATTCAATGCGTTTGCACCAGATTTCAATGTGGGAAACGTTAGTTTCGCATCAGAAAATAAAAATTTAGCTCAATCTAATAACATTTCCGGTTGGGTAGATAGCTTTGGTTTTGCATCAACTCAACAAGGTGCTGGTAAGGCTGGAATTGATAAAGGAGACAAGTTGGGCATCCTATTTGATGCTAACTTTGATAGCGTGATTAATAGCTTAAAAGCTAATCAGTTAAAAATCGGAATGCACGTTCAAGGCATTGCTGTAGCTGGTGGGAAAAGTGATGTTTATGTTAGTAACTATGTCGCGCCGGTTGTACCTCCAGTCGTTACACCTCCCGCACCCGTCGTACCGGTTGTACCTCCAGTTGTTACACCTCCCGCACCTGTCGTAGTTGTACCTCCAGTTGTTACACCTCCGGCACCCGTCGTACCGGTTGTACCTCCAGTCGTTACACCTCCGGCACCCGTCGTACCGGTTGTACCTCCAGTCGTTACACCTCCGGCACCCGTCGTACCGGTTGTACCTCCAGTCGTTACACCTCCGGCACCCGTCGTACCGGTTGTACCTCCAGTCGTTACACCTCCGGCACCCGTCGTACCGGTTGTACCTCCAGTCGTTACACCTCCGGCACCTGTAACCGTCGTACCTCCAGTCGTTACACCTCCCGTACCTGTAACCGTTGTACCTCCAGTCGTTACACCTACCGCACCTGTTGAAGTTCCTGAACCCACAACATTAGTTGGTTTAGCTTTAGCCTTCGGTGGAATGCTGGCTTCGCGTCGTCGTCAATCTCACTAGGAAAGTGATGATTAAATTAATCATCCCAAACTCCTCAGAAATGACGTTAATATCTGTCTCATACTGTTGAGATCCTCAGCCTTCATCTTATCCAAATAGTAGCGGTACTCATCATGCCGCTACTTTATTTGAGAAGTAGATAACTCCAATTCAGGCTGTATTTACAAGATTTAATCAATTGCATATCCCAACAATAAAACTACTATCAAAATCAGAGTACCAGGTGCATTTATCTATTAATAAAAATATAATGAACATCAAAAAATCCAGTTTTAACTCAGGTAGAATTTTAATCTCCCTGAGTTTTTTTAATAACCCTTAAAACCTGAATTGGTTTGTTCCCTATTCCCTACTATCTAACAAATTGAGGCATAATTTCCGCCGCCGTAAATAAACCGTGAATCCCTCGACGATGCAGTTGAATTCCTGCTTTTAAATAGCCGAAAGCTGGCCCACAAACATTAGCTGCCATACTGGTTTCATCCCCTAAAGTAAAGGTATGGGTTGAAACTTTCCCTTCAAAGGTTCGGCCTGTAATTTGAACATTTGTACTCAAGGGTTTTTTGGGGTTGCGAGTATCCACAATTCCACCGACAGTAACGCGATCGCGTGAACAAATACCCGCCAACTCTAACATAATATCATCGGCGTGTTCCATATTTTCTAAGGTCAGTAACCCGCCTGTTTCTGCTAATAAGGCTTCTACCTCGGCATCGGTCATCGCTCTAGCTTGTTCAACGGTATATCCGGGTAAATGACCAATATCCTCTCGAATGGTAGCGCGATAGGCTTCCCAGTTGGCGATACCGACCCCAAAAGTAATTTTAACGCTATGAATTTCCGTATAACTTTGGGCGGCGAGGGAAGCAGCAGCCGTTAATAACCCGGGGGTGGCTCCACATCCGGTCATATAGGTAATTCCAGCGGCTTGTAACTCGTCTTTGAGTTCTAATAATAATTCCACGGCGCTTGTGCGTTTAATCGCATCGACTAAGACCCCTCGCCATCCCAACTGAATAAAGGTTTTAGCCACACTGGCCATAAAATCATTGGGTAAATTCGGCAAAGCCAGAAAATACCCCTCAACCCCTGGGGCGGTTTTCACTAATTCTTCAATACTCTGATTACTCAGAACTCCATGGGGTTCTAAATATCCCACTGACCCTTGAGCTTGATAGATCTCAATACAGCGATTCGGGTTCAGTCCCTCCCCATCATAAGCATAACCCTTTTGATCGGCCACAGCTACCCACTGCATTTGCTGTTTTGGGGCTAAAACCCGTGTTGCTGCCTGTCCTAGCCCGCCAAATCCCAAAATTCCCACCCGAATCGGAGACAAACCCGTATTAACCATTACTGGACTCATTAAATCTGATTGAATTTAGACAATCTTTAATTGTATAGCAGGGAACACCGGAACACCGGAACAGGGAATAGGGTTTTAATTTCCAGACCCATTGGTGTCCCCAGACGCTGGGGGAGATGGCTCAGAAGTGGGACTAGAATTGGTTTCTGGTAATACTTCGTCCTTTGTTGGTTGAGCTTGAGGAGCCGCCGGAGGCACTGTTACGTTAACATTGGGAGCGGGTTGGGGAGCCGCAGGGGGAACTGTTACGTTAACATTGGGAGCGGGTTGGGGAGCCACAGGGGGAACTGTTACGTTAACATTGGGAGCGGATTGAGGAGCCACAGGGGGAACCGTTACGTTAACATTGGGCTTAGGTTGGGGGACTTGTACGGGAACAGGAACAACTTGAGTTCGATTTCTCTCAATAATCACTGTATCTCGCCCTGGAGCTTGAGTTTTGGGAGTATTAGATTCCGATTGTCCCGGCCCTACGGTTGGAGCCTTGGAGTCATCGGGTTTAAATAAACTCGGCCAAACTACAAAACCAATTCCTAATGATAATAATACAGCAATTCCTATACCAATTAATGTGCTCCAAGCTATATCATTATTAACTTTAGTTCTTTCATTTTGACGAATAGATTCATCCCTTACGGGGTCAGGATTCTCCTGATTAGAATGGGGCTGATTTCGAGGTTGATTATTCATAGGTTTTTCCCAAGGTTCATCTCAACTAAAAACGAATTGATTTAGATGAGATAATTAGGTTAAATTTACCTAAAATTATGGGTTAAATTCATCTATCTGAAGGAATAACCTATTTTGATCTAAAAGTTGTTGGGCTTTAGCCCTTCTTGAAATCAGTGTACAAGCACAACAACAAGGAATTTATTAATAGATTCAGTTAAACTTTATTCGATTAGTTCTAATCATCTGCAATTATGATTATTTTTACGCAATTAGTTCCAGAGAAAGAGAATCAAAAGGTTACAGTTCATCTCGCTCTAACCGCAGAACAACGCACAAAAATCCGTCAATATATTGAAACTTTAGAGGGTGAAACCTATTATCTTCGTCTTCCCAGGGGAATAGTTTTAAAGGCGGGGGATTTATTAACCTCTGATGCTCAAGATATTTGGGCAAAAGTTGTTGCTAAACCCGAACCTATTATTACGGTCAGGGCTAACCATTCCCTCGATTTATTAAAAGCGGCTTATCATTTAGGAAATCGTCATGTTCAGTTAGAAATTACCGCCGACTATTTACGATTTTCCCCCGATCCTGTATTATCTTCAATGTTAGTGCATCAAGGATTAACAATTCAAGAAGAAATTGCTCCTTTTTATCCTGAAAGGGGAGCTTATGGACATGATCATTAATAATTGGGTAATGCGGATCACGGATTTAAGAGGATTTCACGGATTTCACGGATTTTAATTTGCGTTAATGCGTAATCCTATTAAATTCGTGATGGGTAATGGGTAATAGGGAGTATAATATATTGATGCCAATAATTATTATAGTTTCTGATTTGAGGTAGTATATTAAAGATTCTATATCTTGGCTTTTTTTTAATGATTTTAAATTTATTACAACTTTCCAGTCCAGCTTTACCCTTGGGTGCTTATAGTTATTCAGAGGGTTTAGAAACTTTAGTTGAAACTGAAATTATTACTGATCATTCTAGTTTATTACAGTGGTTAATTCAAGACCTGAATTATGGAGCAATTCGGTTAGAAGCTGCCTTAATGGTTCGGGCTTATCGCTGTGTGATTAATCAAGATTATAACCAATTTAGTTATTGGAATCAATGGTCAACGGCGGCGAAAGAAACGGCCGAATTGCGACAACAAAGTTGGCAGATGGGGAACACTTTAATCCAGCTTTTAGTTAATTTGGAAAAGGTAAAAAAAACAGATTTAGAGTTACCTCCTTTGAAAGATTGGACGGAAAAAGTGGGCAAACCTTGTAATTATGCGATCGCATTTGGACTAGGTGCAGTTTATTGGGATCTTGATCTCAAAAATGCCCTACTGGGATATCTCTATAGTTGGGCGACTAATTTAATTAATGCTGGGGTAAAACTAATTCCCCTAGGTCAAACCATGGGTCAAACTTTACTCTTACAATTACACCCAGAAATAGAATCAACAGCTACGGCTATTTTAAAATTAGAAGATGAGGATTTAGTGAGTTGTAATTGGGGATTAGCCTTAGCAAGCATGGCCCATGAAACCCAATATAGTCGATTATTTAGAAGTTAATTATATCAATTTATGGTATAATTAACTTAGATAGTTTTTCTCTTAATTTTATGTCTGGTTTAAGAATTGGAATTGCCGGGCCAGTGGGTTCAGGAAAAACAGCCTTAGTTGATGTTTTGTGTAAGCAAATGCGCACCGACTATCAATTAGCGGTGGTTACAAACGATATTTATACTCAAGAAGATGCTCAATTTTTGGTTAATTCCCAAGCCTTAGAAAGCGATCGCATTTTAGGAGTAGAAACCGGAGGTTGTCCCCATACAGCGATTAGAGAAGATGCTTCATTAAATTTAGCCGCAATTGAACAATTAGAAACCAAATTTAATAATTTAGATCTGTTATTTGTAGAAAGTGGTGGGGATAATTTAGCGGCTACCTTTAGCCCGGAATTAGTGGATATTACCATTTACGTTATTGATGTAGCCGCCGGAGATAAAATTCCCCGCAAAGGTGGGCCAGGAATTACAAAATCCGATTTATTAGTGATTAATAAAATTGATCTCGCGCCCTTAGTCGGTGCAGATTTAGGAATTATGGAAAGGGACGCGAAAAAAATGCGAGGAAACAAACCCTTTGTATTTACCAATTTAAAAACTCAACAAGGATTAGATGCTATCATTAAATTTATTAAATCCCACTTAATCCCGTAGTAAGCCCTTCAGGGCTTTCTTTGTTCCCTAGAGTTATAGTAAAAATCAACATTAATAACGATGTATAATTATTGGTTTAGCAATGATAAAAACTTGAAGAAGCCCTGAAGGGCTTACTACTATTAATAACGATGTACAATGATTAGTTTAGCAATGATAACAACCTGAAGAAGCCCTGAAGGGCTTACTACTTTTATGAAAAATTTAGAAATCAATGCCTCGCAATGGCAAGGAATATTAGATTTAGATTATCAAAAAATCAACAATTCCACTCAGTTAGTAAAAGCCTATAGTCAAGCTCCATTAAAAATTCAACGTTCCTTTTATCCTGAAGGTCAGGAGATCTGCCATAGTATTATACTACATACCGCCGGAGGAATGGTAGGGGGCGATCGCCTATCTCAAACCATTAATTTACAACCAAAAACCCAAGTAGTATTAACCACTCCCGCAGCCAGTAAAATTTATCGAAGTTCGGGAGAAACTGCCCATAATCATATTAAAATTGAAGTCCAAGAAAAAGCCTATTTAGAATTTATTCCCCGGGAAATAATTATTTTTAATGGAGCTATTTTTAGTCAAGATCTCCGAGTTAATTTAGCTCCCGATGCTTGTTATTTGGGATGGGAAATCACCCGATTTGGACGCACAGCCAGGGGAGAAATATTCAATCAAGGACAGTGGAAATCCTGTACAGAAATCTGGCAGAATGGCTGTCCGGTTTGGATTGATCGACAGGGGTTTATCGCAAATGAAGAAATATTGAATAGTCCCCATAGTCTGGCAGGAAAATCTGTAATTGCCAGCTTAATTTGGGTGGGACAACCTGTTTCTGAAGATATTGTTAATAGTATAAGACAATTGTGGTCACAGCGAGAAGCTTCTAGTCAAGCTGGAGTGACCCAATTAATATCTGGATTGCTCTGTCGCTATCGGGGAAATTCGACCCAAGAGGTGATAAACTGGTTTACGGATGTTTGGCAGTTGCTCCGTCAAAATTATACGGGAAAATCAATCGTCAAACCTCGTGTCTGGCAACTTTAATCTCTTAAAAATTATTCAGAAAAGTTTATGCAATTATCCCCGCAAGAAAAAGATAAGTTATTAATTTTTACGGCTGCTTTATTAGCAGAAAGAAGGAAAGCAAAAGGACTAAAATTAAACTATCCTGAAGCCGTTGCTTATATTACGGCTGCTATTTTAGAGGGGGCTAGGGAAGGGCAAACTGTATCGGAGTTAATGAGTTATGGAAAAACAGTTTTAAAGCGGGAAGATGTTATGGATGGTATTCCCGAAATGATTCATGATGTACAGGTAGAAGCTACCTTTCTCGATGGGACAAAATTAGTTACGGTTCATGATCCTATCAGCAATTAGTAGAGACGTGCTACACTGAGATGCGCCATGGCACGTCTCTACACTAATTACTGATTAATGGGGATAGCTCCGGTTTTTACGTCTAAATTGAAGGGTTGACCTTGACGTTTGATTTGCATTTTTAACTGACTTCCTACCGTTACATTCTCAACAATTTGTTGGATTTCATCGGCTTTAGTGACGGTGATATTATCCACTTGAATAATCACATCTCCAGCGCGTAGTCCAGATTTATGGGCGGGAGAATTGGGCACGACTCGGGCAATCAAAACCCCTTGATCTTCATTGACACTAATTGGACTATTGGGATCTTGATTTAAACTTTCTTTGACTTCAGGAGAAAGCGTGACCATTTGAATTCCTAAATAGGGATGTTCAACTTTTCCCGTGGTGGAAATTTGATCGGCAATGTGTTGAACCTGATTAATCGGAATCGCAAATCCTAAACCCTGGGCACCTTGAATAATCGCGGTATTCATCCCAATTACTTCACCCTTTTGATTGAGTAACGGCCCACCAGAATTACCAGGATTAATAGCAGCATCGGTTTGAATAAAACTGACTCGTTTATCAGGAATGCCAACTTCACTTCCCGAACGACCAGTGGCACTAATAATACCCACAGTTACGGTATTATCTAATCCTAATGGGTTGCCAATAGCGATCGCTAATTCCCCTGGTTGTAAAGCCTCAGAATTACCTATGGTCAGGGTCGGTAAATTATTAGCTTGAATTTGAATCACGGCAACATCAGTTACAGGGTCAGTGCCAACCACTTTTCCTTCAAATTGACGACCATCTTTTAAGACAACCGATACCTTTGTTGCCCCATCAACAACGTGAGCATTGGTAATAATTCGACCATTGGAATTAACAATAAATCCTGACCCGGAACCCCGAACAATTTCCTGTTGAGGCGCATTGGGCATTTGAGAACCAAAGAAGCGCTCAAAAAAGGGATCATTAGACTGTTGTGGCGTCTGATTTTCAACGGTTTTGGTCGCGTTGATTCGGACAACGGCTGGCCCGAAATGCTGTACCACGGTCGCTACCAGGTCAGGAGTGGCAATTGTCCCAGGGTTGGCACTGACCGGGGCGGGGAGGGCGGTCGGGGGTACGGGGGATATCGCCGTCGGGATGGTGGGTTGAGGGCGTTGGAGTTGAGGCAGAATAGACATCCCAGCGATTCCTGCGCCTACCCCTAATAAAACTAAAGATAAAGATGTTAAAGATTGGGTTCTCGGACGTTGAGTTGGACGGGGTGTTTCCGTCCATTCCAACCGAGGGGACTCTAGGGGAGAATTTAAAGCATCAAAATCAGATTTCATTGTAATACCTCTATCTATAAGGATTTAAGGGGATAGAACTTTTCAGTGCTTTACCCCGATATTCTTGAAGTTACAGGTTGAATATGACGTTGCTGTGGCAAAGATATGACAAGGAGATGAAGATTTTAGTAGGGAGCAGAATTAAGTAATTTTACGGATTATGGGTTTAATTTATCACAAACTACTAGGGTTAGTCGATTTAGTCTTGGCTGTATTCGGGTTTATCCTTGATATAATTAGAAACATTAATCTGTCAATAAACAGCGTATAATTCTGATAAAATCATCTGAATAGTTAAAGATCAGATTTTTTGATTTTTTAAATCATCAAAATTTAGACATTAATTTATTCATAGTTCATTTTAACCTTTTCCCCAATATTGATAATGATTGATTTTGCAAATTCAGAATCTCCCTTGGGAAGTATTTTATTAGTTGATGACAAACCTGATAATTTAAGACTATTATCCACCATGTTAATGGAACATCAATATGAGGTCAGGCGGGTGACAAAAGGAGTCATGGCATTAAAAACAGCCAAAGCAGCACCTCCAGATTTGATTGTTCTGGATATTAAGTTACCCGATATTGACGGATATCAGGTCTGTGAATCCCTCAAATCCGATCCGATGACGGCGGAAATTCCGATTATTTTTATTAGTGCTTTAGATAATGTTTTAGATAAGGTTAAAGCTTTTAGTGTGGGAGGAGTTGATTATATTACTAAGCCTTTTCAGGTGGAAGAAGTATTAGTGAGAGTAAAAAATCATCTGACTTTACGAACCCAACATCAACAACTCATCGCCCAAAATGAACGGTTACAACAGGAAATTCAAGCTCGCAAAGAAATTGAAGCTGCCTTACAAAAATCTCAACTGGAATTGCAAAAACTCAACCAAGAATTAGATCGATTAGCCCATTTAGATGGACTAACTCAAACGGCGAACCGACGGCAATTTGATCACTATTTACAACAGGAATGGGAGCGGCTCATTGCTCAACAAAAACCCCTGTCTTTGATTATGTGTGACGTCGATTATTTTAAGTCCTATAATGATACCTATGGTCACCAAGCGGGGGATGATTGTTTACGAGCGATCGCCCAAGCCATTAGTCAAGCCATCTACGGTTCTCCCGGTTTAGTTGCCCGTTATGGGGGGGAAGAATTTGGGATTATTTTACCTGAAACCCAAATATCAGAAGCCCAAATGATCGCTCAAAATATCCAAGAAAAAGTAGGAAATTTACAACTGGTTCATGCCGGATCTAAAGCTAGTTCTTATATTACTTTAAGTTTAGGCATAACCTGTCTCGTTCCTCGGCTAGATTCCAGTCCATCATTATTGATTGAATTGGCAGATCGCGCTCTCTATCAAGCCAAAAAACAAGGGCGAAATTGTATTATTATATTACTTGAGGAAAGCTATGTCTGAAAATCCATCTATTTCCATTAGTACCGCAACCCAAGAACAATTAATTGAAGAAGTTATCAGTCTACAAAAACAAGTCATAGAACTCGAAAAAAATAAGAGTACAGAACCCTATCAAGTAGCACAACAAAAAGCCTTATTTGCTGTCATCAGTAAAATTAGAGAATCCTTAGATTTAGATAGTATTTTTAAGTCCACAGCCATTGAAGTTCGTCAACTTTTAAATGCCGATCGTGTAGGAATGTACAAGTTTGACTTTGATTCTAAATATGAATGGGGAGAATTTGTTTCTGAGGACGTTTTACCTCATTTCCGTGCAGCTTTATCTGCAAAAATCAAAGATCATTGTTTTGGGGAACATTATATTAATTATTATACTCAGGGTAGAATTTGGGTATCCGATGACATTTATACTTTAAAATTACCCCGTTGTTATGTACAAATGTTATCCCAATTTCAAATTAGAGCCAATCTCGTTGCCCCCCTACTCAAAGGGGAAAAATTATGGGGATTATTGTGCATTCATCAATGTTCTGGCTCCCGGGTTTGGAAAGAGTCGGAAATAGAATTTGTCCGTCAGATTGCCACCCATTTAGGAATCGCCTTACAACACGCTGAATTTGTTAAACAGTTACAAATGCAGTCTGAATATTTAACCCAAGCAGTTAATCAGGCCGTTGAACGAGAAAAAGCCGTAGCTGCAATTATTAATAAAATTCGTCAATCCTTGCAACTGAATACAATTTTTACCACAACAACCCAAGAAGTTTGTCAACTTTTAAAAGCAGATCGGGTGGTAATTTATCGATTTAATCCCGATTGGACGGGAGAATTTTTAGTGGAATCAAAAACAGAAGAATGGAAATCTTTAATTGAAAAACAACAATATGATCCAGAATTTAAACGCAATGTGAGTGAATGTAGTATCAAATATTTATCCCATCTCTCCATCACCGATAGCTATTTACAGGAAACCCAAGGGGGAGATTTTACCAGAGGAGAAATATTTAGGGTTTGTAATGATATTTATCAAGCCAATTTTTCCCCCTGTTATATTCAAACCTTAGAAAAGTATGAAGCTAAATCCTATGCGATTATTGCCATTTATAGCGCCCGCCAAGGCGGTTAGGACATAGAATAGGAGCAGTTCTGTTTTGACGTTGTGCTTGCTCCCCTATGGCTAAACCTTATAGTTACGACTTGCGTTCAAAAGTGATCACAGCCATTCAACAAGATGGGATGAAAAAAAGTGAAGTTAGTCAACTGCTCAATGTTAGTCGGAACACGATTGACTTATGGTTGAAGCGACAAGCTGAAACAGGAGATTTTAAAGCTCTGCCTAATCGACCACCCGGTAATAACCATAAAATTACAGACTGGGATAAATTTCATCAGTTTGCTAAAATTTATGGGGATAAAACCCAAGCGGAACTGGCTCAACTCTGGGAAGATAAAATTAGCACTCGCACTATTTCAAGAGCTTTAAAAAAAATTGGTTTCACACGAAAAAAAAAACTTATGGTTACCGAGAACGAGATGAAACTAAACGGCAGGATTTCATAGCCCAATTGTCAACTTTGCCAACCGAAAAGATTGTGTACGTCGATGAATCAGGCATGGATAGCCGAGACGAATATGATTATGGATGGAATCTCAAAGGGCAACGTTTTCATGCACTCAAGTCCGGGCGACGTCAAGGACGAGTCAATATGATTGCTGCTTTGTGTAACCAAAATCTGATGGCAACTTTTACTGTCGATGGAGCTTGTAATCGAATTGTGTTTGAAACCTGGTTAGAAACTTGTTTGTTACCCGTGCTAAAACCTGGGCAGGTTGTTGTCATGGATAACGCCAGCTTTCATAAAGGTGGGCGAATTCAACAATTGATTCAGGACGTAGGTTGCCAACTATTGTACTTACCACCCTATTCACCTGATCTTAACAAGATTGAGAACTCTTGGTCGTGGTTAAAGAGTCGAATCCGTCATCAATTAACTCACTTTGATTCCTTACGAGAGGCAATTGAGAATGTACTGCGTCTTGTGTCCTAACCGCCTTGGCGGTTGCTATATCAAGGAAAAACATTATGGGGTCTATTGGCAGCTTATCAAAATCAAAGCCCGCGAAATTGGCAAAAATCAGAAATTAATTTTTTAATTCAAATTGGCGGACAATTAGGAGTCGCAATTCAACAAGCGGAATTACTCGCCCAAACGGAACAGCAAAAACGAGATTTAGAAACCATATTAGAAGCCGAACTCCATCGTCAATCGGAAAGTTTAATTGAAGAAGCAGAACGAGAAAGAGCTTTAGCACAAGTGATTGATAAAATTCGCCGGACTTTAGATATTAATACGATTTTTGAAACGGCAACGGCGGAAGTGCGTCAACTCTTAAATGCGGATCGAGTAGCGGTGTTTAAATTTAAACCCCATTCCCATTGGAATCTAGGAAAATTTGTCTCGGAAAATGTGTTATCTCCCTTTTGTTCGGTATTAGAAACTCATATAGAAGATCACTGTTTTGGGGAAAAATTTGCTCAGAATTATCCCTTGGGTCATGTTCAGGTTTTACCCAATATTTATCAGGAGGGATTAAGCAATTGTTATGTACAGCTTTTATCTCAATTTGAAATTCAGGCTAATTTAGTTGTGGCGTTACTCAAAGGCGATGAATTATGGGGGTTATTATGTATTCATCAATGTTCAGAACCTCGGGAATGGCAGACAAAAGAAATTGAATTTGTGCAGAAAATTGCTGTACAATTAGGAGTAGCCTTGCAACAGGCAGAACTCCTCACCCAAGCTCAAAAACGTTCAGAAGAACAGGCAAAAGTTGCCGAGCAAGAACGAGCTTTAGCACGGGTAATTGATCGAATTCGCCAAACCTTAGATATTGATACTATTTTTAGTTCCACCACCCAAGAAGTCCGACAAATTCTTCAGTGCGATCGGGTTGTCGTCTATCATTTTATCTCAGAACGCCGTGCAGAATTTATCTTTGAGTCTAAACTTTCTGGGGGGATTCCATTAGAAGAAGCAGAACATAGAAATCTCTGGTTAGATACCCATTTGCAATATCCCCAAATTGGTCAATATCAAAACCACGAACCTTTAATTATTGATGATATTGTTCTAGCCGCTTTATCCCCATCTCATCTGCGGGTTTTAGAAGGATTTCAGATTCAGGCTTATATCTTAGTGCCAGTTTTTGTCGGGGAAATTCTCTGGGGACTATTAGGTGCTTATCAACATAATAACTCCCGTCATTGGGAATTGCGAGAAGTAAGTCTTTTAACCCAAGTTGCCAATCAGTTAGGGGTTGCCATTCAACAGGCTAAACTCCTAGCTCAACTTCAGGAAGCCAAGGAAACCGCCGATGCTGCTAACCAGGCTAAAAGTGAATTTTTAGCGAATATGAGTCATGAATTAAGAACCCCTTTAAATGCAATTTTAGGCTTTACACAAATTTTAGCTAAAAATCATCAATTGAGTTCTGTACAACGGGAATCTTTGAGGATTATTGAACGCAGTGGAGAACATTTACTTGATTTAATTAATGATGTTTTAGAAATGTCAAAAATTGAAGCGGGACGACTGACATTAAATGAGACCACTTTCGATCTTTATCATTTATTAAATAATTTGGAAGAAATGCTAGAATTAAAAGCAGAAACCAAAGGATTAAAATTGATTTTTGAACGAGATCAAACCGGATCTCAATATTTAAAATTAGACGAAAGTAAACTGCGCCAAGTCTTAATTAACTTACTGGGAAATGCGATTAAATTTACTGAATCTGGTTCTGTAATTTTGCGGGTCAAGCAAGAAATCAAGATATTATCTACGGAAAAACCTGTGATGATTACTTTTGAAGTGGAGGATACTGGCCCGGGTATTGCTGCCGACGAAATTGAATTATTATTTGAAGCCTTTGGACAAACAGAAACAGGTAGAAAGTCTAAGGAAGGGACGGGCTTAGGGTTAACCATCAGTCAACAATTTGTACAAATGATGGGAGGAGATATTACTGTTAATAGTATTTTAGGACAAGGAACAATCGTGAAATTTTTTGTTCAAGCGGGTTTAGCAGAAAGCGGAGATATTCAACCCCAACCCTCTAAAAAATCTGTGATTCGTTTAGCTCCAGAACAACCTAAATATCGGATTTTAGTGGTGGAAGATGCGATCGAAAATCGTCAAGTTTTAGTGCAGTTATTATCGATGACAGGGTTTGAAGTTCAAGAAGCAATTAACGGTCAAGAAGCGATAGAATTGTGGTCAAGTTGGCAACCCCATTTAATTTGGATGGATATGCGAATGCCGGTGATGGATGGGATGGAAGCAACTCGGCGCATTCGAGTTCATTCAACCGATAAAAATTCCCCCATTATTATCGCCTTAACCGCCAATGCTTTTGAAGAAGAACGCGCCCAGGTTTTGCAAGCTGGATGTGATGATTTTGTGAGTAAACCCTTCCGAGATTCTATTATTTTTGAAAAAATGGCGACTTATTTAGGATTAGAATATGAATATGCAGAATCAGACCATTCAGAAAATTTAAGAGCCAATTTGCCGGAAATCTCTGACCCTTCTAATCTGACCTTAGATGCTTTATTATTAATGCCTCCAGCTTGGATTCAAGAATTTCATGAAGCGGTACTCTGTACCAAAGAAAAACGGATTTTTGAGTTAATTCAGCAAATCCCTGAACCTTATTCAGCTTTAGCCTTTACCCTGAAAAAATTGGCTAACGAATTTCAATTTGATCAAATTTTAGCAGTTACGGAAACCCTCGTCCCGTAGTAAGCCCTTCAGGGCTTCTTCCCTATCTCTAAATATGATCAGAGAGTCCTGAAGGACTCACTACGATATCTCTAAATATGATCAGAGAGTCCTGAAGGACTCACTACGGTTAACGAACATCGATTTTTGCTAAGGTCGTATTGCGATAATAGTGGGCTAGAATTTGTTGATAACCATATCCACCCCGAGCTAAGTTATAGGCTCCCCATTGACTCAAACCTACCCCATGACCAAAGCCACGACCCGTGACCTGAAAACTAGTTGTCCCACTTTTGCGATTGACTTGAAACCGGGTACTGCGAAGTCCTAAAGCTGAGGCGATCGCATCTCCACTTATGATTCGCGTCCCTTTGTCGCCAACTACTTTCATCGCCAGAATACTACCATAGGCTGAAGTCCGTTGCGGAGTCATCGTTGTAATATTCCCGACACCAGAAATCCGTTTACTTAAATCTCCCTGAGAAAAGGTTTTTGTCCATTCAAACACCGGAGTTCCTTGGTCAAAGTCAGGGACTCCCCGTAAATAGGGTAAGGGTTCATTCCACACATCCTCAACGTTTTCGGTATGTCCCCCAGAAGCAGAATGAAAGGCTGCTAAAATGGCTTGACCGTTATAGGTCAAAACCTGTCCCCGGGTGGCATTCACCGCCGCCAGGGTTCCCGTGGATTCAGTAATTAAACCTTTATAGACCTGCGAATTTTGATCATCTCCGACATCAAAAACCCCATTACTACGCTGACGTTTGTAGAGAGCGTAGGTTCTCGCTGCAACAGCTTGAGCTTTCAGGGCTTCCTGGGGCCATCCGCCATCCATTTCCGCCCCCAGAACACTATAGAGATATTGCTCTAAATCAACGTAATTAATCGCTGTTAAACCGCCATTCCGAGGCACTAGTAATACCCGCCCTCGATACCAACCATTACCTATCCAAACATTACCCCCATTGCTGGGATCAACCCAGAGTTGAGATCCTTGCCAGTTTCCCAGGGCTACATTTCCCGATTTGGCTTGGGCGACACCCCCTCCCATCGCCGCCAACTCCCCTAGGACTTTACCATTGCCATCTCGGACAACAGCCTGGGTGGTGCTGCCGACTTTAACCTGATTTGCACCGTCTTCGATGGCGACCCTTAATAAGAGTTGGGCTTGGGCTGGGGCGACCAGACAAAACCAAATGAGCAACGTCCTCCACCAATAGCGTTGGAAACGTTGTACAGAGTTAGTAAAAATATTTTGGGGTTGGGTAAAGGAACAAACCATAATTTTGATCAGATCCAGCACCGATTAATCTATCACAATTTTAGCTCCTTACTTTTTTTTAAGTCCCATTAACTGTTTTTATCTGGTTGTGCTTTTGTTTCTCGTAAAGGCAACCGCAGAAAAAACTCCGTTCCCTCTCCCAAAATCGAAGTAAAATTTAACTCCCCACCGTGATTTTTAGTGACAATTTGATAGCTAGTCGGTAATCCCATTCCTGTGCCTTTACCCACGGATTTGGTCGTAAAAAAGGGATTGAAAATCTGCTCTTGAACTCTTTTGCTCATGCCGATACCGTTATCTCGAATCGAAATAAATACCCGATTCAAAGGTTCAATCCTGGTGGTGACTGTAATGATGCCATAATAATCCGAATTCATTTCACTGTGTTGTCGCTCCTCAATAGCTTGAATCGCATTGACAAACAGATTCATAAACACCTGATTCAACAAACCAATATAACATTCAACCAGGGGTAAGTCCTGATAATTTTTGATCACTTTGATCTCGGGATTTCCCGCCCGACCATTCAAGCGATTTTGTAAAATAACCAGAGTGCTATCGATATTTTCGTGCAGGTCTACGGCTTTTAAGTCCGCTTCGTCTAACCGAGAAAAAGTTCGCAGAGACTTGACAATATCCCGAATCCGCGAGGCTCCGGTTTTCATAGAATGGATAGTTTTTGGAAAGTCTTCAATTAGGAAATCTAAGTCGATATCTTCAATAAAATCCCTAATCTTTTCTGGGGGATGGGGATAGAACTTTTGGTAAAGTTGAATTAGTGATAATAAATGCTCGGTATATTCTGAAGTATAAATTAAGTTACCATAAATAAAGTTAACGGGGTTATTAATCTCATGGGCAACCCCGGCCACCAATAGCCCCAAACTCGACATTTTTTCCGCTTGAATTAACTGAACTTGAGTATCTTGTAATTCCCGATAGGCTTTCTGAAGTTCTCGGCTTTTCGTTTGTGATTCCTGGTAGAGTTGGGCTTGGTCAATGGCGATCGCCACCTGATTGGCAATACTCTGTAACAACTCAATTTCATTATCCTGCCAAGGGCAATCACCCGTACACCGTCCTAACTCAAAAGCCCCCACTTTACCGCGACTATGGATCGGTAAGGCTAAATAGAGGGTAATTCCCATGGACTGACAAAAGGCAGTCAGTTCTCCATCCCCTAAAACCCTGATATCAAAATGATAGAGTTGTTCACTAAAAATACGCTCAAACAGTTGAGGAAACTGATTCAAGGGATGGGAGCCAAGGCAGTTTTTAAATTCTGGGGTTTTTTGTTGCCGCACCACTTCCCAGGTCGGGGGGTCAAAATCAGGGCGATACCAACCAAAGGTACAAATATCTACCTTGAGTTCTGCAAAAATAGCATGAACCGCACTTTCTAAAATCGTATCCAAATCCAAGGAGTTCCGAATTTCGCTGCTAATGTCATTTAAGAGTTGGGTGCGATTGAGTAGGTCGGCTTGTAGGGCTTCAGCCTGCTTGCGTTCGGTAATATCCATCACCGTCCCAAACATCTGCACCAATTCCCCCTCCTGAAACTCCAATTCTGCCCGGGTGTTGATATGGCGGATTTCTCCATCGGGGCGGAGGATGCGAATATCAAAGTTTTGAGGAATGCCTTGCTGGGCTTCGGTGATTCGTGCTTCCAAGAAGGCGCGATCATCCGGGTGAAATTGTTGCAGATGGTCGTGAAAACAGGGTTCTCCTTGATCCCGAGTCATACCAAAGATGCGGAATACCTCCTCTGACCAATTGAGTTGATTTGTAGTCACATTTATAGACCAGTTACCCAGATGAGCCACTTGTTGGGCTTTTTGCAGTTGCTTGGCGACTTCTTGTAGGGCTAGTTCATGGGCTTTGCGTTCAGTGATATCATAATGAATCCCAATAAAACGCACGGGCTTACCCTGTTTATCCCATTCGATGATCTGTCCCCGGTCTAATATCCATTTATAGTTGTCATCTTTACAACGTAGGCGATATTCAATTTCATAAATCGGGGTTTTGCCTTGGATATGTTGGTCAATCAAATCACAAGCTGACCCTAGATCCTCTGGATGTACTCGGGTTTCCCAGGCTTTTAGGGAATTTTCAAATTCATCTACTCCATAGCCCAACATGGCTTTCCATTGCTTAGAAAAGACTAACTGATTGGTTTGTAGATTCCAGTCCCACGTCCCGATACTGGCTGCCTCTAAAGCCAGTTGTAAGCGGACATGATTTTCATGTACCGTGATTTCCGCTTGTTTGCGATCGTGAATATATCGGGCAATCCCCAAACACCCGATCACCTGTCCTTGGTCATTAGTGAGGCTCGACACATTAGCCGAATGCCAATAATAATTCCCATCTTGATGTAAAGCTCGATATTCAGCCCCCCGGGATTTTTCCCCTTGTAAAGAGCGTTGGAAGACATCTAAACAAATCGGCAAATCTTCGGGATGTATGACATCCGAAAAGGAGCGATTCAACAGTTGGGCCGTTGAGTAGCCCATCACTCCTTTAAACGTGGGGCTGATATAGCTGAAAGTGCCATCAAGATCGGCGATAAACACCATATCATTGAGGTTATCGATTAAATTACGAAACTTGCTTTCACTCAGGCGGAGTGCCTGCTCTGTGGCTTTTTGGGCCGTAATATCTTGAATATAGCCATACCATGTCGTGCTGCCATTCGCTTCCCGTCGGGGGGTGGCATGACCCATCACCCATAATAATTTTCCCTGGGGATGAAAAATGCGATATTCGCAACACCAGGGGATCAGATCCTTAGCCGAATCAATAATGGACTGACTCACCCGCTCTAGGTCTTCAGGATGGATGGTTTTAAAAACCTCATTAGCGTCTTCCCGCACCATTTCTGGGGAAAGCCCATAAATTGCCCGCATCCCTTCACTGGCATAGGGAAAATGGGATCGGCCATCGGGATGCAGACAAAATTGATAAATTGCCCCAGGGATATGATGAGCAATTTTTTGTAACCGAGATTCTTCCTCATCGATGGTCTGTATCCCTAACTGACTGTGGGGCTTTTCTCTCTCCGTTGGAGGTTTCAGAGGGGTTTTTCTGACACTTTTACCTGGGCTACGGCGGTATTGGCGTGCCGTCATATCCCGAAATGTCAACAGGTGAAAATGGGGAATAAAGTTAATCGTAATCGCATATTTGACTTGTCGTACCAATCCATCGGGCCGGAGCAGGGAAAATTCGCCCTGTGTTTTATCCTGTCGGGTTTCAAGGG
This sequence comes from Planktothrix sp. PLAVEN19ND, assembly GCF_057220675.1. Classification (NCBI taxonomy): domain Bacteria; kingdom Bacillati; phylum Cyanobacteriota; class Cyanophyceae; order Oscillatoriales; family Microcoleaceae; genus Planktothrix; species Planktothrix sp. PLAVEN19ND. The sequence continues at coordinate 174,461 of NZ_CM170132.1, forward strand.
ACTTTTGCCAAGCTGGACTGAAATCTAACCCCAGTTTTGCACAATCCCGGATCTCAGATCCGATCAGCTTTTGACGAGACACCCCCAAAAGTTCACAGGCGGCCGGGTTAGCATCGAGATAATATCCTTGATCGTCAACGATCAATAAGGCATCCAGGGACGCGGTAAAAAGTGCCTGGAAACCTTGGTTTTCTTGGACAACAAATGGGGAAATAGAATCAGGCATAGGTTTAAATTTTGCAATAGTTGGGCTTTGAATTTAAGCTATTGCACGGAACATCAAAATCATAAATATTACTTCTCACTTGATCTTAGACTAACTTTTGAGTTATTCTTCGATCCGTAGCAATCCTCAATAGATTGTAATACTGTATCGATTGCTTATTCTTCGATGTGAAATAATTATTTTCCCAGAGCAATTTCATAAATCAATTGATTCACTTTAACGGATTTTTCTAAATCAACCATGGGCTGAGGATAGTCAACACCTAAAATTACCCCAAAGCGTTTTTGTTCAACGGGTAATAATTTCCCAGGTTGATGAACTTTTGAGGGCGGTAAATCCCTTAATTCGGGGAGCCAGTGTTTAACATAATCTCCATGGGGGTCATAATCTTGGGATTGTTTGAGAATATTAAAATAGCGAAATCCTCGGGCATCATTACCCACTCCGGCGGTATAATTCCAGTTGCCCCAATTGCTACACACATCATAATCAATTAACAAAGATTCAAACCATTCTGCTCCTCTTTGCCAATTAATTCCTAAATTTTTAGTCAGGAAACTGGCTACATTTTGCCGCCCTCGGTTTGACATAAATCCTGTGGTTAATAATTCTCGCATATTCGCATCTACCAAGGGAAAACCTGTGATTCCCCGTTGCCATTGTTCAAACTGTTTGGGATTGTCTTTCCAAGGAATAGAAATTCCTTGTAGACCTTGAGGATAAAATATTTTATTTCCATGTTTTAAAGCAATAAATTTAAAATAATCTCGCCATAATAATTCAAAAATCAACCAGTAAGTTGAATCGTTTTTGATCCGTTCTTTTTCATAGGTTTGAACCGTATTATAAATTAGTCGGGGAGATAAACAGCCTAAAGCTAACCAGGGGGAAAACTTAGAAGAATAATTTGACCCTAACATTCCATTGCGGGTTTCTTTATAGGTTTTGAGATAATCCTGTTCCCAAATATAATCTTTTAAACGGTTTAATCCTGCGGTTTCTCCGCCTTTAAATTCCATCACTGCCCGAGGATCAAAAACAGGCATTTCTAAACCTAAATCTTGAATTGTGGGTAATTCTCCTAATTCAATTTCGGGTAAAGGGGGTAATTGTTGGGGGGAAGAAAACGGAGTATTGATAATTGATTTAGATTCAACTTGCTTTCTAAATTGAGTAAAAATTTCTGGAAGTTGAGGAATAGAAAAGGGTAAGTCACAGATAGAATAAAGGGTTGCACCCCAGTAGGATTTAACAGCAACCCCGAAAGCAGCTAAGGCAGTTTTTAAATTTTGTTCTACGGTTAATTCTTCGGAAGTGGCTTCTTGATCATAATAGACCGTATCAATATTGAGGATTTTAACTAATTCAGGAATAATGATTTCTGGCTTCCCTTGACGAATGATTAAGTCACTTTCTAATTTCCTGAAAGATTGACGTAAATCTGCAACGCTTTCTAATAAAAATTGAGTGCGAAAAGCTCCGGTTTTCGGGAATCCATAGGAGGTTTTTTTAAACTGTCTGGGGTCAAAACAATACACAGGAATAATCTGTGCTTGAGTGTTTAATGCTGAGGATAGGGGTTGATGGTCATGAAGTCGTAAATCGTTTCGATACCAGATTAAAATTCGTTTTGGGGTCACGGGAATTGGCCGTCTAAAGGGTTAAGTTCGTTTTAGCAGTCCGTCAGTTAGTCGAACTCACGGATTTACAAAACGTTACACTTAATCTATTTTAGCCGAATTCTCTAGGGGTTTGACAACCAACCAGCGTCCCGTTTTAGGGTCGCGGTAACTATTATAGGGGTTAGAGCGCAGAGGTTTAGGATAAACTTTCATAATCACCCTCCAAATCCTTAACGGTGGAAAGAATAGAGATCAACTCAATAATTTAATTATTCCGTATTTTCCCAGTTAAATCGGGGACGCTCATCTCTAAAATTCTGTGATAATAACGTTCAATTTGAGTGACAATGAACAGAGAAGGGAGTGAGGGAAATCAAGCAAATCTTGTGATTTCGATCATTTGATTCTCTGTGTACAAACTATTTGTTGTGATGAATTACTATGAAAACTACAAAAAACTTTATTGTTATTGATACGGAAGGACAGCCGATTTTAAGAGAATTAGCGATTGTCAATGATCAAGGAGAATTAATGTATGAAGCCTTTGTGGAAAATCATCCCCAAAGTCCTAAAATTGCCCATCTAACTAAACCTTTAAAAGTAATTTTAAAAGAATTTCTGGAAATTGCCCAATCTCAAGTTATTATTTGTCACTATGCTCAACATGATATTGAAGTATTGAGAAATACGTTTAAAGCCGTGGGAATCTCTGCTCCTCAATTAGATTTTCAGTGTAGCTTTGAACTGGCTCAACGCTATTTACCCCAATTAAATAGTCATTCTTTAGAGGCTTTAAGTAAACATCTGAGACTGAAATTAGACGGTCAATTTTTTATCAAAGATTCTGCCCATCGAGCCAAATATGATGCGTTATTTACCTATCAACTTTATAAACATATTGTCAATGAATTTCTCAAAAAAGAATTAAAAACCCAACCCAATCCTTTTGGAACCAGTCGGGTTGATACTCCTTTTCAGGATCACCCCGATTTTCGAGGGATTTTTGCGGAGGAATGCGATCGCTTAAAAGCCATTTTAGGGGATATTAAATTAGACTTTAATCATCAAACAAAAGGAGCAATTGTGATTGGGGAACCCGGGTCGGGAAAAACCCATCTGATGATGCGATTAGCCAAGGATTTATTAGCCAAAAATAGATTATTATTTATCCGTCAACCCAATAATCCTGATACGGTTTTATTCCATACCTATAGTCGAATTTTAGAATCCTTAATTCAAATTGTTCCGAATAGTATTCATACCCAGCTTGAGTATTTATTAGCCAATAGTTTTGGCGAAATTATTAAATCTACTGATAACTATTTTACCTCAAAAACCCAAAAAGATGAAAAGATATTACAACTGATTCAAGGGGGAAATTTAAAGCTATTTACCGACTTATCCCAGGCAGAAACCAAAACAAAACGGGAGTTTTGGCAACATATTGAAAAACGGGCTTTGGAGTGGTGGAATAATAACTTTTCCGCCGCGGGTTACGCCCCTAAATTTTTACAGGGAATTGTGAAATTTTGTGGCTATACGGACTTTAATCGCCGTCAAATTATTACCCAATGGTTAGCAATGAATAATCTCCCCCAAGAAGAATTAGACCGGGTGGGTTTACCCTCTTGGGAAGATGAATTGAGTCGGGAGGAAGCGTCTTTAGAGGCGTTAAAGGTTTTGGGGTGTTTATCCCTCTTAGATGAACCTTTAATCATTGTTTTTGACCAGTTAGAAGGATTAGGATTAAAACACAATGAACGGTTATTACACTGTTTTGGAACTGCGATTAAAGAGATTTTTACCCATGTTCCCAATAGTTTAATTATTTTAAACCTATTTCCCGATCGCTGGCAACAATTTAAACAGGTTTTTGACGGGTCAATTATTGATCGGGTATCCCAGTCCCAGGTGTTTCTCAACCGTCCTTCCAATCAAGAGTTAAAGCAGTTATTAAATTTAAAATTACAAGGGTTAGATGTCACTCTGGATGATTTATTTGAAGGGGACGAAATCACTGCGATTTTAAATCATATTTCTATTCGGACAGTTTTAAATGTGGCGGCGGATTATTACCGCTATAAAGTCGATGGAATTCCTCTGCCGAAACATCAACTGATTCCCGGATTACAAACCGATGAAGGTGAGATGGAAAGACGGTTAAAACAGTTGGAAATTGAACTAGAACAAATGAAACAGGGGATGACACAAATTGTTAAGGTTTTAGAAGACAAAAATCAGCAAAATTTAGAAATATTTAATGGGGAATTATTTGGATTTGTCCCTTCTTTTGATTCTGCTGCTAAACGTGAACTCAAAAACTATTTAAAGGCGCAACGCATTTGTTTAGAAGCCAATTTATCCAAGCCTAAAATCCTGGCTGATAGTGATGATTTAGGGAAATTAACAACTATTTTAGAAGCCTTGATGTTAGTGATTTCTCCCTTGAGTTTTGATATTTTACACTTAGGAAAACGAGTCATTCCTGAACATTTAGTTATTCAAACTAAAACCCATAGTTTTGTCGTCGGATTTTTACATTTAGCTGGAGCACCCTTTTTTCATCGGATGAAAAACTGGAATGAATTATTGCTTTTGAAACCCAATTTTAAATTTATTCTATGTCGAGATCAAAGCGATTATCCCATTAGTGGTGAGAAAAGCCTATTTGAGCTAGAAAAACTTCAACATTCTAAAAATGGAAAACTAATGCTTTGGAATCCAGACCATAGAGTTTTATTTGAGTTGTTTTATCAAATGATCCTAGATATTCAAAATTATGATTTAGAGATCAAGTTTGAGGAGGCTATGGAGTTTATTTTATCAGAATATCAGGATTATTGGTTATTTCAAAATATTACCCAGGATTTGGGTTAAAAACTATAGCAATCGGCAGAAAAGCCCTATACCAGAAGTATACAATATTATTTTCTGGTATAGAACTTTATTTGGTTTTTACATCCACAGATGACTCACTAGAGCAATCCTAAATAGGTTGTAACATTTTATCGTAGGGGTTGGGTCTCCCAACCCAGGCGCAAAGAGGGTTGGGAGACCCAACCCCTACAGATTTTTATCACAATTGATTTAGGATTGCTATAGAGCTTTATTCAACCGTTACTGACTTGGCTAAATTCCGAGGCTGATCCACATCTAAACCCCGTCGGGCTGCAATATAATAAGCTAATAATTGCAGAGGAATTACGGTTAGAATCGGGGATAAAATTTCATCCACGATCGGAACGGCTAGAACATCATCAAAGGTTTCCTTGGCTTCAAGTTCTTCTGAGGGCATCACCCCAATTAAACGAGCATCTCGCGCCTTGGCTTCTTGGGCATTAGAAATCACTTTTTCATACACAGTTCCCGGCATTGCGATCGCCACTACGGGCACTTTTTCATCTAACAAGGCAATGGGGCCATGTTTCATTTCTCCCGCCGGATATCCCTCCGCATGAATATAACTAATTTCTTTTAATTTTAATGCCCCTTCTAAAGCAATGGGAAAATTAATTCCGCGCCCTAAAAAGATAAAGTCTTGGGTCTCATTAAAATCAGAGGCTAACTCCTCAATATATTTTTCTTGACCCTGTAACAACTGTTCCATTTGAGCCGGAAGTTGTCGCAAATCCTTGATAATTTCAAGTAAGCGAGATTCGGGCAAACTTTGACGATGCCAAGCAATATCTAAAGCCAATAAATAAAAGGCAACTAATTGAGCGACAAAGGTTTTGGTTGCAGCCACCCCAATTTCAATTCCGGCTCTGGTATCAATAATATGGGGAACTAATTGGGCTAAAGAACTTTCAGGACGGTTGGTAATTCCTAATAGTTTAGGCGCGTATTTTGCCGGGGCATTTATCCGCCGTTGTTGTTCCATTGCCAAGGATGCTAAGGTATCAGCCGTTTCTCCTGACTGCGTAACCCCAATAGTTAAAGTATTAGGTCGCAGGGGAGTCGGTGCGTAACGAGCCTCGGACGCGTACTGTACCACCGTAGGAATATTTGCAATTTGTTCTAACAAATATTTCCCAACTAAACTGGCGTGCCAACTGGTTCCACAGGCTAGAATTTCAATTTGTTCTAAGTCTTGATACCAGTTTGAGGGAACACTTAAATGAATGGGTGAAGGTCGTTTTTTGGCTTTAGATTTTTCGGTGATTTTTTCCGGTTCCAACTCCAATTCAGCATCTAAATAGGCTTGTAAACAATCCCGAACAACTCCCGGTTGTTCATGGATTTCCTTTAACATAAAATGTTTAAAGGCGTGCTTCTCAACTAAAGATGGACTCCAATTGAGAATCCGAGGAACTTTATGTAAACGTTCTCCCGCAAAACTATAAACCTCTACACCCAAATGGGTTAAACGAGCAATTTCCCCATTTTCTAAACTTAAAATCGCTTGGGTATAGGGAACTAAAGCCGGGGTATCGGAGGCACAGAAAAATTCTCCTTGACCTAAACCAATGGATAAAGGAGCTTGTTGACGGGCAACAATTAATTCATTGGGAGAATCTGCACATAAAACTGCGATCGCAAAGGCTCCTTCTAAACGGTTAACCGTTTGACGCACAGCCTCTAAAAAAGATATTTTTTTAGTAGTTGAAGTCGCTAAAAAATCAGCAATCAAATGGGGAATCACTTCCGTATCCGTATCGGATTTAAACTCATAACCTTTGGCTTTTAATTCTTCTCGTAATTCCCGATAATTTTCCACAATCCCGTTTTGGACAACGGCTACCCGTTCTTTGGGATCTAGGTGCGGATGGGCATTCCGTTCTTCCGGTTTGCCATGAGTTGCCCAGCGTGTATGACCAATTCCAATACTAGAGGGCATCTCAACATGGGCTAATTTTTCCCGCAGGTTATAGAGCTTTCCCTTAGCCCGAACAGAATGAATATTCCCTTCCCAAATTGTCGCCAAACCCGCCGAATCATAACCTCGATATTCCAATTTTTCTAACCCAGCCATTAAAATTTCGCTGGCAATTCGAGTTCCAATGTAACCAACAATTCCACACATGAATTCAAAACTCCTGTTTCAATGGGTCTTGTCTCGAATATTAATCCTAGTTTATCTTATCTTAAGCCCTGGCATAATGTTTGGCAATTAATTCTATAACCAACGGTAATAACTCCAAAGGAATTGGGCGGGTTTAGGGAGATAATTACTAATAATTAAAGATCATCTCAGAACCCTCCCTTACGATTGAATTGTTAATTATTGTCAAATGCGATCACATTTTTTTAACAAACTGTAGGGGCGGGTTCCGCAATAATATTTAATTCTAACCCATAACCTATCTAAACCCGCCCTCTTAAATGCGATCGCCTCAACACTTCTTTTATGATAAACAATCAACTTGATAGATGCAACAATTTCTTCATGATCCATTGCATAACAGGGAATTAATTAATAGGAATTGAAACAGAGTCTATTCCCCTTGGTGTCGGGATTTAGACCGCTTGATTCACCTTTTGTCACTTTTTGTCACTTTATTCCAACAGAATCGTCACTTTTTGGCAACTTTTTTTTCCTGAGTGCCTGGTAGTCTGTTGCCATGATCAAATTTGTTCGACAACAGTTCGACTTTTGGGCATCGCACCGAGTCTTTTGGCAAAAAATACCCATGCTGTGGAGTTTTTTTGAGACAGAGGCGAGGTTTACAATCTGCAATTAGCTAAGAAACCAGGTTTTTCCCCAAAGCTCACGGGTGGAAAACCAACTTTTGTTAAAAACCCGGTTTCTGACCCACTATCAACCCTTAACCATCATTAACACTATGAAAACTTTCAACACTTTGGAAATAACGGAAACTTCTCCGGTACAACAAGCGTTACAAATTGCTAAAAATCAACTCAATAATTTTGCTTCATCTGCGGATTTTAAGACTCAGATGCAAATAGCATTAGGGAATCAAAGAAATTGGGAAACAACGGATTTAATTGATTTTCCGGCTATTGAAATTCGTCCTGCTGCTGAAATTAATAATGCTAGAGGTGCTTTTGCTGCTGCTACGAATACGATTTATTTATCCCAGGAGTTAGTGAATGAAAATACTGGGAATGTAGGGGCGATCGCATCGGTTTTATTAGAAGAATATGGTCATTATCTGGATGCTCAACTCAATGCGATCGATTCTCCTGGGGATGAAGGAGAACTTTTTGCTGATTTAGTTCTGGGTAAGGGGTTGAGTCAGGGGGAATTGGCGGCGTTGAAGGGAGAGGATGATAGTGCGATCGTTGTTTGGGATGGGGAAGGGGTGAGTATTGAGCAACAAGTTCAATCAGATACACTCGATTTTAAGGGTAGTAATGTTGCTGAGTGGGCGAGACCATTTAATTTACCCGAAAGAATACCAGAAAAACCCTTTCTTCCTGAGATTGCCATCAACAAATCTAATGAACCATTTACCCTTCCCAGTTTAAAATTTGACTGGGATTTGAATGTTTCTGCTCAACTAGATCCGTATATTAAGTTAGGTCAAGTTGGAAAGATAGAAAAGCTCGATTATCCTGTTAATATTCAAGTCAATACTCCGAATCAAGTTAAGAATGGTGCATCTTTTTCCATTTCTGCTGGGCAGCCAAGTGTTGAACCCAAAACCGTATCTATCAATGGTAAGGGATTTGAATTACCCAGACTTAGTGTTGATCTGAAATATAATGTGGGATCAACGGGTTTGAAGAATATTGTCGTGGGCAATCCAGCCGGACAAGAACAGGGGGGTAATATATTGTTTCCTGGATTTTCTAGTCCACCTGAACCTATTCCTCTCCTGAATCCTGAAGGATATATAAATTTCGCCGATGACATTGTTTCTATAAAATCTAAGTCTTTTCCTAAGGGAATTGGTTTAGATAAAGAAACAAAAGTTGTTCCCGATAGTAGTGGATTATCTCAAGTTATTGTGACAGGCAGGGAAAACTTTATTGAGGGTTCAATTGACATTGATAAAATTATTTCCTTAGTTGCTCCCCAATCAAAACCCTTTTTCAGTGGGGGCATTAGTTTCCCTAATGACAACTCAGCAAAAGCCAAAGCTAAAGAAGCCAACGAATATTATAATCTCGCAGTAGATGGATTGCGAAATATGCAAACTCCAGAATCACTGAAAGTAGCAGAAGATGCTTTAAAACAAAAAACAGAGGCTGAAGCTGAGGCTAAAAACGCAAAGGATGATCTGGAAAAAAACAGACTTTCCGTTGACTTAAAATACGAGCTTTTAGATTTAAAAGCTGTTTTAGGACTAGCCCTTCAGCAAGATATAAAATTCGATCCTGAACAAGTTCTTGTTACTATGTCGATCCCGGGTCAACAATCACAGGGGCCTTTACCTATCGGGAGTTCATTTACATTTAATGCCCCCACAGAGGGATGTGGACTTTTAGAAGTCAACGCTAAGTATGAACTTAAAGGACAATTAACAAATGAAGTGGGAATTACCCCCCAATTTTATGGTCAAATTGGCGGGCCGGCTCTCTCTGCTAATATCAAATCACCTATTATAGGATTGGGTAATCCTATTAATCTGCGGTTATTCCCCCCCCAAAAAATACCGCCTAATGGTTTTGCTCCATTTCCAACGTTACCTATTATCGGTACCAAAGGTTTGGCTACCCTTGATCCAATTGCTGTTAAGGATATTGTGGTTGAAAAAACCTACAAAATCCCCTATAATTTACCCGTTTCCATCTCGGATTCCAGTGTTCAAGAAGGAGATAGCGGCACTAAAGACATGGTGTTCCCAGTAACCTTACGCGATGTGCCAAACGAGGTAGTAACGCTATCCTATAGCTCACCTAAAGGTAGTGGCTCAGTCACAATTGCAGCAGGTCAAACCAGTGGTGAAATTAAAATTCCCGTAACAGGAGATACTCAAAAAGAAGCTGATGAAACCTTTACACTAACAGTCAAAGACCAAAATGGTAAACTATTTGCTGACTGTAAAGGTACAGACTCCGCTGAAGCAACAGGAACTATTATCGACGATGATGACGAGGACAAACCCAAACCTCCCCAACCCGAAATACGTTTCCCAGACACAGGCGATCCCCACTTAGTCACATTCGACGGATTGCATTATGACTTTCAATCAGTCGGTGAATTTATACTCGTAAAATCCACAACTGGAGACCTAGAAATTCAAGTCAGGCAACAACCATTTAATAATAGCTCCTCCGTATCGATGAATACAGCCGTAGCTACCAAAATAGACGGTCAGCGAGTTGCTTTCTACGGAGGAGAAAAAACTCCTCTTTTAGTTGATGGTAAACCTACTGACATTCCCGACAATAGCTCTATTAGTGTCGGTAGCGGAAGTATCCATCGAAAAGGCAAAACTTATAGGGTAGTTCTTAACAAAGCAGGGGAACAACTTGTTGTCGATATCAGCAACGGGTCTAATCCGCTCCTCGATGTTAACACTTACCTAGCTCAAGGTCGAGAAGGACAAATTGTCGGTCTGGGTGGCAATAATAACGGCAAAACGGACGATGATATTGCACTGCGCGACGGAACTGTACTCAGCCAACCCATTACACCCCAGGTTCTTTATGGTAAGTACGAAGATAGCTGGCGCATTTCTCAAGCAGAGTCCTTCTTTGATTACAAACCCGGTCAAGATACGGAAACCTTTACCAACCGATATTTTCCCTCAGAATACGTTACTATTGACGACCTCGACCCGGCGGATCGTCAGAAAGCTGAACAAATGGCACTGGCCGCAGGCATTACCGATCCCACTATTCTGCAATCTGCAATTATTGACCTCGTACTCAGCAATTTTGACGAGTCATTTCTGCAAAGTGCGCTACGATCAAAAACCCCAGAAAGTTCCCTAATTATTCGAGTTGACCCCGAAGCAAAAGCTGATTTTATCAGTACCTTTGCCAATACCCCCGTTAAAATTAATCCCCTCACTAACGATATCGTTACCACCGGAATTCCCCTATCATTAACCGGGTATGATCAAACTACTGCTAAAGGCGGCACAATTCAACTCGATAATAACGGTACTCCCGATGACAAAACTGATGATCAACTGACCTATACTCCCCCGACTAATTTTGTCGGCATTGATACCATTAATTATACCATTGCTGATGATCAAAAAACCGCAACCGGAACTATCACCGTTACTGTTCCTGCCATAAACCTTAACGCTCTTAATGGTAACAATGGTTTTACTGTAACAGGTGCAGCCGGGAACTTTGCAGGCAGTTCTCTCAGTAATATTGGAGACTTCAACGGTGATACCATTGATGACTTTATCGTGGGAGGATTTGCTGCCGATCCTAATAATATTAATGCCACGGGGGAAAGTTATGTTGTCTTTGGAACAAATCAAGGATTTCCAGCTAACTTTGACCTGTCTACCCTCAACGGTACTAATGGATTTATTATCGAAGGATTTGAAACTGAAAGTTTTAGTGGAGGTGCTGTTAGTTCAGCCGGAGATATTAATGGGGATGGGCTAAAAGATTTAATCATTGGTGCTTTTTCCTCGGATTCCAATAGTCTTAATGATTCCGGTCGAACCTACGTTATTTTAGGTTCAAAACAAGCCTTTTCCACTCGATTTAATCTCGTTAATCTAAATGGGAAGAACGGGTTTGCAATTAACAGTAATCAACCCTTAGATTATTCGGGTCTTGCCGTCAGTAGTGCCGGAGATTTCAACAATGATGGATTAGATGATTTAGCCGTTGCTGCCCCGGCTGGAATTGATACCTTTTTGGGTAAAGTTTATATTGTCTACGGTCGTCTTAACGGTTTTCCTCCCGCCTTCAACCCCACCGATTTGCAATGGGACGACGGTATGGTAATTAATCATAATAACGGATTAGCAGGAACCACCGTTAGTAACGCAGGGGATATCAACGGAGATCAAATTGATGATTTAATTATCGGTGCAGAACAAGGCTCACTTGAAGGCAATCCTAAAGGGGGAGAAACCTACGTTTTGTTTGGCAAAGATGGAGGATATCAAAACGGATTTTCGCTTTCAAACTTAGACGGAACTAATGGATTTACAATCAAAGGTGATGGTTATTCTGTTTCATCTGTTAGCGGTGCAGGAGATATTAATGCTGATGGTTTAGAAGATATAATTATCGGTGTTTCTCAATCTCCAGGCAACAATCAAATTAACGCAGGAAAAGCTTATGTTGTATTGGGAACAGAAGCCGGATTTACTCAACAAATAGACCTATTTACTTTGAATGGAAATAACGGATTTGTGATTAATGGAGTAGAACCCGATGAGTTATTAGGAGGTTCCGTCAAAGGCGCGGGAGATATCAATGGAGACAAGATTGATGATCTTATCATTGGTGCTTCAGGAGCCACTGCAAATGGAATTAAAAGCGCCGGAAAAACCTATGTAGTTTTTGGTAGTCAGAAAGGATTTCCGGCTAGTTTAAATAGTTCAGACTTAAATGGTGAAAAGGGCTTTTTCTTAAATGGAACTGCCGAAAATGAATTATCAGGCGTTGCTGTTAGCAGTGCCGGGGATATTAACCAAGATAGCGTTAACGATATCCTCATCGGCGCACCAGGCAGTTTATTTGATAATACCATAGGCAAGAGTTATGTTGTTTTTGGAACTACCACCTTTGGTAATCAAACTCTAGTCTGATAGAGACAGACCGGATCATATCTAAAACAAATTGCAGGGGCGGGTTTTGGGAGATAATTACTGATAATTGCAGATGGTCTTGGAACCCGCCCCTACGGTTTAATTGTTAATTATTTAGCAAATGCGATCACATTTTTATTATTAACCTGTATTCAAACAATAAAAGTGATCCCGCTAAAGTCTTAAAATTTGGACTGGAACTCCTGATACCTTGGCACTCGCAGCTAAACCTTCATCTGCTGTTATTAAAGAAATTTTATAATAAAATGCGATCGCTAAATGCAAAGTATCCAAAGTTTGTCTAAGATGATTTCTTCACCTTGAGCTACTCTTTCTAAAAGAGCTTTCAAGTTGTCTCCTACGTTTTCAATACTAATTCTTAACATTAACGGTTTATGGATATACTGCTATAGCAAGTCTAAATGAATTATACAAAAAAGTGTCAAGACAATTCATTCTAAAAATAGGGCGAGATTCCCCTGTAAGGGCGAGGTGACCTCGCCCCTACAATGAATTAATTTTAAACCCTTAATACAACTGATTTAGACTTGCTATATAGCAATCGCCACATCTATTAGGACATTCTTGAAAGCTAAAAGCTGCTCACAGTAAGTATTTACCTATAGCGAGATTGCCTATTCCCTATTGCCTCTTGCTATATAACTTTAGCGTTAATTAAGGTAAAAAGATGTCCGTGCCAACCCTGTCAACGGCCAATATCCCAATAAAAAAGAGGGGTGGAATTTCCCCCCTTCGTGAAGATTGAACCCACTGTATCCTTTCGGGTGAAAGCAATACATTATGGATTGAGATAAACACCCGCTTTGAGGCAGAGTTTAGTAGGCTAGACCCATACTACGAGTGGTTTCAGCACCGAGATAAACCCGAATACTCAGGAAGTCTGTAGGACAGGCAGTTTCACAACGTTTGCAACCGACACAATCTGCGGTGCGGGGAGAGGAAGCTACCTGAGCAGCCTTGCAACCATCCCAGGGAACCATTTCCAGGACGTCAGTGGGGCAAGCCCGAACACATTGGGTACAGCCGATACAGGTATCGTAAATTTTGACTGTATGAGACATTGAATGATTTCTCCAGTAGATATCAAAATGTTACAAGTTCTGCCCTAAATACAGGTTAGAAGTCCAGCTTAATAGGAGCGGGATCATCCCATATATTGCATCACAATACCCCAGTGTTTCACTTCCAATACACATAAGGCGATAAAACTTTAAACAATGTAATATTTCCCGCCCTAACAGTTCACAATTCACGCTCTAATTTTGTCCAACACAGACTTTGTGGAAACAACATGGCGGTCTAAACCCAGTTGTTGGGAGTCAATACCCAGGGCGAGGGCCACTAATTGGGGAAGATGGAGGACAGGTAAACCCAAGGGACGACCGATTACTTTTTCGACTTCCGGCTGACGAGAATCTAAATTCAGATGGCACAGGGGACAGGGCGTTACCAGACAATCTGCACCGTTATCAATCGCCTCTTGAATATGTTTTCCAGCCATTTGAAAGGCGGATTCCGTCGCGTAACTCGATAGAGGCCAACCGCAACATTGGGTTCTCCCCCGATAATATACCGGAGTTGCCCCCACAGCCCGAAACAGGTTTTCCATGGATTCCGGTTGATGGGGGTCATCATAGGGGAGATGGGTTTGGGCGCGGAGGAGATAACAGCCATAAAAGGCAGCACACTTCAAACCCGATAGTTTGCGACTGACTTGGCGTTCAATTTCAGCCAAACCATAATCGGCGACTAAGGCCCACAGCAGGTGTTTAACTTCCGTTGTCCCTTGATAGGGTGAACAGCCTTCTTTGCTGAGTAGCCCATTCACTTTTTCAATATAAGCTGGGTCATTGTCCTGAAATTCTTTTAACCGTTCATCGACGTGACCAATCACCCCTTGACAGGTGCTGCAATGGGTCAGTAAGGGTAAATTTAATTCTTCTGCTAAAGCAATATTACGGGCATTGACCGCATCTTCCAACAGTCGGGAATCTTCTTTGAAGGTTCCCGAACCGCAGCAAGACGCCTTTTTCAGTTCAACGAGTTCAATGCCTAACGCTTCGGTGAGAACTTGCGTAGACTGATACAGTTCCCGGCAAGCACCTTGGGCAACACAGCCCGGAAAATAGGCATATCTCAAGGATGGCATAGAAATTACCGATACTAGGATTTTGGATTCATTAGTAACAAAATAGCAATAAAACGAGAAGATACGAAAGAATTGTTTAAAATAGAGAGTATAAACCAAGTTTCAGATTTTTTTAAACTTAAATACACCATAATACACTATGAAAATTTTAGGTAAAGCGACTTTGACGGGAACCCAAAGATATCGAGAACGCCATCAGCAAGACTGTATCGCTGCTCATTTTCGAGAAGCTAATGATTGGGTTGTAAGTTCGATAGGTATTGGCACTTATTTAGGAGCCGCAGACTCCCGAACGGATGATCTGGTCACCGATGCAATTATCGAGTCGGTTAAAAATGGAATTAATCTGATTGATACCGCAATTAATTATCGTTATATGCACGCTGAATGGAGTATAAGTGATGCTTTACGCGCTTTAATCCGGGATGAAGTTATCTCCAGAGACGAGTTAATTATTTGTACAAAAGGAGGTTTTATTCCCGATTTAGATCGAATCAGTTGGTTTTATTCTCGATATATTGAAAACAGTAGATTTTCGATTGAACCCGAGGATTTAGTTGCAGAATGTCACTGTTTACACCCGGAATATATTTGGGATCAACTGGAGCGCAGTTTGGATAATTTGGGAGTAGAAACAATTGATATTTATTATCTTCATAACCCTGAAATGCAATTATCTGAAGTTTCGCCAGAAATTTTTTATCCCCGTTTAAGGCTGGCATTTGAAGTATTAGAAAAAGCGGCTAGTCAAGGAAAAATTAGTAGCTATGGCTTAGCCACTTGGGATGGCCTCCGAGTCCCACCAACGGTATTCAATTATCTGGATTTAGCCAAGATTAAGGCAATTGCATCTCAAGTAACCTCCAATGGAACAGATCATTT
>NZ_CM170132.1:195000-1737500 GCF_057220675.1 Planktothrix sp. PLAVEN19ND
GATTCCTCCTTCATGCAGGCGAGTTGCAGCCTGCAATCTGAACTGTGCCAGGGTTTAAGAGGTTCGCTCTCCCTCGCGGGTTGGCTGCTCTCTGTCCCTCGCATTGTAGTACGTGTGTCGCCCAGGACGTAAGGGCCATGCTGACTTGACGTCATCCTCACCTTCCTCCGGTTTGTCACCGGCAGTCTCGCTAGAGTTCCCAACTTAATGATGGCAACTAACGACGAGGGTTGCGCTCGTTGCGGGACTTAACCCAACATCTCACGACACGAGCTGACGACAGCCATGCAGCACCTGTCTTCTGGTTCCTTTCGGCACTCCCACCTTTCAGCAGGATTCCAGAGATGTCAAGTCCTGGTAAGGTTCTTCGCGTTGCATCGAATTAAACCACATACTCCACCGCTTGTGCGGGCCCCCGTCAATTCCTTTGAGTTTCACACTTGCGTGCGTACTCCCCAGGCGGGAAACTTAACGCGTTAGCTTCGGCACGGCCCGGGTCGATACAGGCCACACCTAGTTTCCATCGTTTACCGCTAGGACTACTGGGGTATCTAATCCCATTCGCTCCCCTAGCTTTCGTCCCTCAGTGTCAGTTATAGCCCAGCAGAGCGCCTTCGCCACCGGTGTTCTTCCTGATCTCTACGCATTTCACCGCTACACCAGGAATTCCCTCTGCCCCTACTACACTCTAGTCTTACAGTTTCCACTGCCTTTACGAAGTTAAGCCTCGCTCTTTAACAGCAGACTTGATTGACTACCTACGGACTCTTTACGCCCAATCATTCCGGATAACGCTTGCATCCCCCGTATTACCGCGGCTGCTGGCACGGAGTTAGCCGATGCTTTTTCCTCAGGTACCGTCATTGTGTTCTTCCCTGAGAAAAGGGGTTGACAATCCAAGAACCTTCCTCCCCCACGCGGTCTTGCTCCGTCAGGCTTTCGCCCATTGCGGAAAATTCCCCACTGCTGCCTCCCGTAGGAGTCTGGGCCGTGTCTCAGTCCCAGTGTGGCTGATCATCCTCTCAGACCAGCTACTGATCGTCGCCTTGGTAAGCCTTTACCTTACCAACTAGCTAATCAGACGCAAGCCCCTCTCTAGGCGATAAATCTTTTACCTTTCGGCTCATCCGGGTTTAGCAGTCGTTTCCAACTGTTGTCCCCGTCCTAGAGGCAGGTTCTTACGTGTTACTCACCCGTCCGCCACTAAATCCCGAGGGATTCCGTTCGACTTGCATGTGTTAAGCAGACCGCCAGCGTTCATCCTGAGCCAGGATCAAACTCTCCATTTTGAAGAATCTGTTGTTTTGGCTCTAAAACTTGTTTCTCAAAGTTTTAGAATTTTTTGCTTTTTCAGAAAGTTTGTGTTAAACTCCCTGATTAAGAATCAATTCTTTAATAACGAGATTAAGAATGTTTTAACTTGGCTTTCAAACTCTTTAGTTGTCCAGGTTCGGTGTGTCTTTGTTTTTCGACACTTTTATAAATCTATCAGTCTTTTCTCAAGATGTCAACCCTTTTTGGGAAAAAGTTTTTCATGCCCAGCAAATCCTTGCTTTATATGGGGTTCAGCTTTTTGTTCCTGGGGGTAGCTCGCCTAGGGAACAAATGATGGCATCCAAATTTAATTGTTTTTGTCCGATACAGGGGTCAACCGTCTAATCTCGGACACACGCAGATACATATATATAGCAGGTAACAGGCAACGGGCACTAGGCAACGGGCAATAGGGGCAAAAGACCTCACGATAAGGTTTTCTGAATCAGTCTTTGTTAACCGCGACTGCTCTATATACAGCGGTTCCCGCTGTTATGAGGTACAGTAACAGCAATTAGCAAACCAATTTCTTAAATGTTGAGGATTGACTAAATGGAGTGCAACGGCAATTAGGGTATCAACCATTTCTGCTGTAGTTGGAGCCAACCTTCGTAAGAAAGACTTAAGTTGAGACCACCATAATTCAATGGGGTTAAAATCAGGAGAATAGGGTGATAAACAAAGAATTTTAGCACCAACAGCTTCAATCATAGTTGTAACTGAAGCTAGTTTATGGGCTGGTAAGTTATCCATTACTACTACGGCTCCTGGCCACAATTCAGGAACTAAAAATTTCTTAACAAATACTTCAAAAGCTTTTCCGTCCATGGAATTGTCCATCGTCATCAATGCTAGGACTTTTTTAATACTAATTGCTCCAATAGCCGTTACTTTTGACCCTCGATAAAAAGGTTTTAAATCGTATACTCTTGTTCCTCGTTGTGAGCGGGCATGAGTTCTTGCCAATCCTAGCATCACGCCAGTTTCATCCAGAAATACTAAGTTGATAGGATCTATATCTTTGACTTTTTCCCAGTAATCTAATCTTAACTTTTGAACTCTTTCTGTGGCAGCTTGGCTACTCCGCATTGTTTTTTTTTACGATTTAATCCTAATTTTTGTAAACAGGCAGACATAGCACTTCGACTGACCCAATTCCCTGTCTTGGCTGCAAATAATTCGCAAAATTCCAGTAAAGTTGCATCAGGATTGTCGGCTACCATTATTCTTAAATCTGCTTCAGCATTTTTGAGATGGCTAAACTGTGGTTTCCCGGGTTTCTTGGGTTGTAAATTTCCATCAACTCGTTGTTGTTTTACCAGTTTTTGGACTAAACTTTTACTGACAGAGAATTTAGCTGCTACTTTTCTAATGGATAGATTTTCCACCAGATGTGCTGTCACTATTTTTTGCCGGAAATCTATTGAGAATGCTTTCATTTACAAATCATATTTTTGTTATTACTTTAGTGTATCCCATTACAGCGGGAACCGCTGTATTATCGGAAAAATGGGTTTAAACCCACATTCCGCAGATGGGGGCTTTCTAGGTTTTACCTAGAAATAAGTTAAACTGATCGCTGTGCTGGAAAACATAGGCTTCTGCGTAGTCATGCAAAATTCCCCTTTGATTGTCACCACTTTGTTACTTTATGTATGATATAATTTGGGGTCTTCGCTCGTATACACTTAAAGAAGTGAAGTCCCGAAAGGAAAATTTACTTTTTAGACTCTGATTAACAATCCACCCATCTCAAATTAAGGAGGTTATAAGCTAATGTCTACTTCTAGTCATCCTCAACCGAATGGAGATCCCAATACTGAGCCTTATACCAATCCCCATCCTGAACCTGTAAAAGATCCGAATGTTGATCCCTATACAAATCCTGAATCTGATTCCGATGTTAATGCAGACCCTAATTTACAACCCTATACTAATCTTCATCCTGAACCTGTAAAAGATCCGAATGTTGATCCCTATACAAATCCTGAATCTGAATAGGATTTTTTTGTTGTGATCCAGTTGATCTGATTCAGACTGCGCTCAATCAAATGAACCTAGATTTTTTTATAGGATTGAAGCCCGCCTCAACCCTAAGATTTTTGCAGTCTCAGTCGATTTATAAACTCATTCAAATTTAAGCTTATTAGTCGTTTTTTTACAACTTAAACCGCTATTTTTTGATGAAGTTTTTCAGAAGCAGTAATTACTTCTTGTCTTGACCAACGATCTGCTTCTATAATATCTTCTAATGTAGGATCTTGACGATTATCAATTTGATGACGATCACAAGTCAATTCAATTACACGAGGAATATCTAAAAACTCAATTTTTTCTTCTAAAAATAAAGCAACTGCTTGTTCATTTGCCGCATTTAAAACCGCAGGCATTGAACCTCCTGCCCGTCCTGCTGCATAGGCTAAAGACATACAAGGATATTTTTGATCATCCGGTGCTTTAAACGTTAAACTTCCGGCTTTAACCAGATCCAAACGTTCCCAACTCGTATAAATTCGTTCTGGCCAAGACATGGCATATAAAATCGGTAAACGCATATCCGGCCAACCTAATTGCGCTAAAACAGACGTATCTTGTAATTCAATTAAAGAATGAATAATACTCTGGGGATGAATCACAATTTCTATATCATCATAATCTAATCCAAACAAGAAATGCGCTTCAATTACTTCTAAACCTTTGTTCATCATTGTGGCTGAATCAACGGTGATTTTTTTGCCCATTGACCAGTTAGGATGGGTAATGGCATCGGCTACTTTGACTTCTTTTAATTTTTCGACAGGCCAATCTCTAAAAGCACCCCCAGAAGCTGTTAGAATAATTCGTCTTAATCCCGCTTGGGGAACTCCTTGTAAACATTGAAAAATAGCTGAATGTTCCGAGTCCGCAGGTAATAATTTAATTCCATGTTTTTCAATTAAAGGGTTGACAACCGGCCCCCCAGCAATTAAGGTTTCTTTATTAGCCAGAGCGATATCTTTTCCGGCTTCAATCGCAGCAATGGTGGGTAATAATCCCGCACAACCGACGATTCCGGTAACAACAACTTCTGAGTCCCCATAGCGTGCAACTTCGATAATTCCTTGCTCTCCCGCGATTAAAATGGGTTGGGGGTCAATGTCGGCAATCAGGGCTTTCAATTCGGGTAACTGGTCGGGATTAGAAATAGCAACAATACTGGGGTTAAAGGCGCGAATTTGTTGGGCTAACAGGGTAATATTCCGTCCGGCGGTTAACCCCACAATCCGAAACTGTTCGGGATATTCTGCTACAATGTCTAAGGTTTGAGTCCCGATGGAACCTGTAGAACCCAGAAGTGTAATTGCTTTCATCTTTTCTTAAGAACTATTTGATATAACCATAGTACGATGGTTGATCCCCATTGCCCAATTCCTGCTCAAATCGGTTTGGGAATGTCATCTATGAGTTAAAAGATTCGGGTGCAATCAAAGATTCGACTGTTCATAAGATTCACACTCAGGTAGACTGAATTTTGTTGTGAGTATTGAACAAAATGCAAACCCATCCAGACCATCCCGAACCTTCAACATCGATAGAGACTAACAGCCTATTTTCCGTTTCTATCTGGAGAGTTATGGGAATTGGCACAGTTATTTTATTTTTTTATAGTAGTTTACGTCATTTTTTATTTCAGTCTACTGCCTATGACTTAGGCATTTATGACCAAATTATATACTTAATTAGTATAGGAAGGCAACCTATTTCTTCTTTTTTAGGGTTTCATTTTTTGGGAGATCATGCCGCGATCGCTATTTATCCTTTATCATTATTATATAAGATTTATCCTACTGTTTATTGGTTGTTTTTAGTCCAAGCAATTTGTTTGAGTTCCGCCGCCGGATTGACTTGGAAATTAGCTCAATTAGCTGGATTAAACCAACGGTTATCTTTGGCAGTTGCGATCGCTTATCTACTCTACCCTGAAATTTTTAATATTAATTTATTTGATTTCCATCCCGATGTTTTAGCCGTTCCCGCTATTTTTGGAGCAGTTTTAGCAGCAAAACAGAAAAAAATCATCTGGTTTATTATAGCAATTATTTGGATATTAGCCTGTAAAGCAGTTTTAGCTTTAACTGTGATTGCGATTGGATTTTGGTTGATATTTTTTGAACAACGGCGTCTCTATGGAATGATAGCAATAGCGCTAGGAATCACCTGGTTTTTAATTGCAACTCAGGTTATGATTCCTCTTTATAGTGGTCAAGAAGCCGCCGGAGTATCTCGATATGATTATTTAGGGGATTCGGTTTTCGGGGTGATTTTCAATACAATTATTAAACCCCAATTAATTTTAGGGAAACTATTTTCTATCAATACCTTTGTTTATCTGCTGGAATTTAGTGTGGGGGTGATTTGGTGGTTAAATCCTCAAAAGTTTATTGTATTAGTTCCCGCCATCCCTACTTTATTACTCAATATATTATCCATTGACCCCATGCAACGCAGTTTAATCTATCAATATTCTCTCCCGGCGTTACCATTTTTATTATTAGTTATGATTCAAACTTTAGCAGCAGAAAAGCCAGGACTTGCTAATAGTTTATGGGGTTTATGGAATAAATTTCAGACCCCCACCGTCCCCCCCTTGCTAATGGAGGGGAAAGAAGCAGGTGAAAATGTATCCTCTGACTCCTCTTTACCCTCGGAAGAAATTGATTACCAGTCTTCATCTTTTCACCCCCCCTTAGCAAAGGAGGAACGGGGGGGGTCTTCTTCTCATCTATTTACAATTCCCCATCAAAAACTACCGAAATGGATCATACTTTGGTCAAGTTTAGTATTCTTATTATGGGCAGATCATACACAAGTTTTAGGCTATTTTACTAGAATTAATAATTGGTCAGCAACCCAAAAAGCTGTCAGCCAAATTCACACCAAGGGAGGAGTTCTAACCGATAACCGACTTGCCCCCCATTTTACCCATCGTAAAACTATTAAATTACTCAATCAAGTGTCACCAGACTTTAATTTAAGAGAATTTGATTATGTGATTTTAAATTTACGTCATCCTTGGCCAGACACGAAAGATTTAGGGGAAAAATATGCCACTCAATTAAAAGCAAAACCCAATTTTAAATTATCATATCAAAAGAATGGTGTATTAGTTTTTAAACGAATTTAATTAGATTTAAAGCGACCAGAAATAGGGAAACACAAAAATACTCTTGTCACAAATAAAGGGGATTAAATTATAATTTTTGTGATATTACTAATGGTATCTAATCGAAATTCATTGACTAATATGTTCAGAATTTCTGCTAGTTCTACTTGAGAATCAGGGATTTGTTGAATCAACTCTTTTACCTTGGCATCATCTCCACTTAGCGCCATCTGATGCAATTGTTTTACCCATGCTAAGGGCATTTCTTTAAAATTTTCTGGTGTCAAGGATTGAGTTGGGTTTATAGGTGAGGAATCCTGAATATTTTCGTTTTCATAAACATATTTAATCCCCAAATATTTAGCCATTTTACTAAACAATTGAGCCTCTTTAAACGGCTTTCTAAGGATATCGTCACATCCAGCTTCAAAAATAATATGTTCTTCCTCCTGTAACACATTAGCGGTTAAAGCAATAATCACTGTATTTTTACCTTTGGGTTTTTCTTTAATCTGGCGAGTTGCTGTATATCCATCCATCACAGGCATTCGCATATCCATCCAAATTAAATCAGGTTGATATTGTTCCCAAACTTGAATCGCTTCTAAACCATTTTCGGCTTCAAAAACTTCAAATCCTATGGAGTTTAACAATTGTTTTATTAATAAACGATTTTCAAAAACTTTATCGACTACTAATATTTTATAAGCAGTTTGATTAGGGAATAAACCAATAACTTTTCCTAAAGGTTGTTGGTGTGAAATTTCAGAAGATTCTGCCTTAGTTGTTACTATTGTGAACTGAAAAATACTCCCCTTTTCAAAGATACTATTAACGGTGATATTTCCTCCTAGTATATGCACGATTTTTTGACTAATAGCTAACCCTAAACCAGTACCCTGTTGAGTTTTTTTTCCTGATTCAGTTTGGACAAACGGGTTAAATAAATCCTGAATTTCCTCTGTTTTTATTCCTATGCCTGTATCTTCTACTTCAAAATTAAGATCTAGTTTAGATTTAGTAGTTTCAACTGTTTTATTTTCTAAAAGTGGTATGGTTTTTATTCGTAAAATGACTCGACCTTTTGTCGTAAATTTAATAGCATTTCCCAGCAAATTAATTAATACTTGACGTAATTTTTTCTCATCGCTAATAATAAATTGAGGAACCTCATCATCATGCTGAATAATAAACTGAATTCCCTTGGAAGTCGCCTTAATTTTTAACATTGCCTCCAAGTTGTCTAAGAATTGATAAAAGTCAAAACTTTGTTCATTTAATATAATTTTACCCGCTTCTATTTTGGACAAATCTAAAATATCATTAATCAGTTCTAATAGATGTTCAGCACTGCGATTAATAATCCCTAACTCTTGATAACTTTTGATAAAAATAGGGTCGCGTGACATTAATTGACTAAATCCTAAAATTGAATGTAATGGCGTTCTTAACTCATGACTTATATTAGCTAAAAAGGTACTCTTAGCCAGATTAGCAGCATCAGCAACTTCTCTTGCTTCTTCTAATTCATGGGTTCTTTCTGCTACTTTATGTTCCAAACTTTTGGAATATTCTTCTAATTGTTGATAAGATTTTTTTAACTGAATTCGCATTTGATTAAATGCTTTCGCCAAAGTTCTTAATTCATAAATTGGTTCGCACTTAACTGGTGTTCCCCAGTTTCCTTTAGATAATTCATTCGCGGATTGACTTAGTTCAAAAATAGGTTTAGTTACCCAACGACTGGTAATTATTCCAAAAATAGTAGCTAATCCTAAAGCACCTAAACATAATAAAATAGTCGTCCGATTATTGCCATGAATCTGTTCCATAAAATCCGATTCAGGAATTACTACCACCACGAACCAACTTAGACCATAATCATCTTTATAGGGAAGCACTTGCACAAAATATTTTTGTCCATTCCAATTAAATTCTAATTGCTCTAACTTCTGAATTTGATTAAATTGACCAAAAGTTTGCATTAAGTATTTTACCGTTAATTGAGTTAACTTATTAGAACTTTCAACGGCTTTTAACGATTTTCTAAATTTATTTTTTCCTTGTTCAATATAGGGTTTTTCTCCAGTTGAAGTCGCAACTAATTGCCCTGACGCATCTAAAATAAAAGTCTGAGTGGCAGGACTAATCTTAATATTTTGTAAAAAATTACTGATTAATTCTAATAGTAAATCAATACCTATAAATCCTTGAAATTCTCCATTATCATAATAAATACGAGTAATTAAAGTAATTCCGACATCCCCTCTGGAAAAAGTATAAATATCACTCCATTGCGTGTGATTAGCTTCCATAGCTTTTTGATACCAAGGTCGAATTTTAGCATCATAAAAATCCGTTTCAATTCGTTTAGTTCGATTCCCATTTTGATCTAATTTATAAACTGCTCGTTTGGGGAAATCTTCACTAATCAAGGTAAGAAACCCCTGAGAAGGACTGTGATGGACTAAAATAATTTCTCCTTGAGGATTAGTAAAATAAATCCCTTGGACTGACTTCAATAATTGAATTTGTTTAAAAAAATGTCGCTCTAAATCTTCCGGGTTGTTTGGATCCAAAAGCCCCATTTCAATGGCTTCTACATTAATTTGATTTAAAAAATAAGGTCTGGCTAAATAGTTATCTAAACGTTCTTTAATTCGATGAGCAATTTCTGCTTGTAATTGCGCGACTAAATCATTAATTGCTTGCTGTCCATTCTGATAAGATAAATACCCGGTTAATCCGACGGCAAGAATAATTTGCAGCAAAAATGGAATAATCAAAACTGTTTGCAACCGTACTTTTTTAGATAGATGCCTGATATAATATTTCAAATAGTTCATGGTTAGCCCTCATGGGGGATTCCTCTGATGGTATCATGTTATGGACAAGGAATTTCAATAATAAACTCTGTTCCTTGCTTTTCTTTGCTATTAACTTCTAGTTTGCCACCATGAGCTTTAACAATCACTTGATAACAAATCGCCAGTCCCATTCCTGTCCCTTGACCCACGGGTTTTGTTGTAAAGAATGGATCAAAAATTCGGGATTTAATTTCATCGGGAATTCCCAATCCATTATCCTTAATTTTAATTCTGATAAAATCTGGACTGTGATCTTCTGTAGTTAGGGTCACTTGTCCACCTTCAGTAGAATATTTAACCGCATCAATCGCATTACTTAAAATTTGGAAAAATACTTGATTAATTTGACTAGGGAAACAATTAATTTTGGGAATAGTTTGATAATTTTTATTAACTTTAACTTGACTCATTCTATGTTCCAACAAAGCCAAACTACTGTCCAAACCTTCGGTTAAATCAACGGATTTCCATTCAGATTCGTTTAAATGGGAGAAATCTTTTAAGCTGTCAACAATAGAACGAATTCTCACACTTCCCTGTTCCATAGAATCAATTAACTGGGGAAAGTCTTCTCTAATAAAATCTAGTTCTATTTCCTCACCAATTTGATTTAAAAACTCTCCTACTTCTGGGCTAAACTCTCGACATTTGTTCACAACTTCTAGCAAGTTTTGAACGTAATTTCTGGCATGGGAAATGTTAGCATAAATAAAGTTATTGGGATTATTAATTTCATGGGCAATTCCGGCTACCATTTGACCTAAACTTGATAGTTTTTCACTTTGAATTAATTGAATTTGGGTGGTTTTTAATTCTTTTAATGTGGTTTGTAACTCTTGAGTTTGGAGTTGATATTGGCAAGCTGTTTCTTTAACTTGTGTATAAAGTTGTGCTTGTTTAATGGCGATCGCTAATTGATCAGCAAGTTGTTTTAATCCATCAATTTCCCAGTTTTTCCAAGAACGAGGATTACTGCATTCATGAGCAATTAATAATCCCCAAAGTTGACCATCTATCTGCGGTTGATGATCTTCTATTTCTGCTCCCATGATAATCGGGACAACTAAATTGGCTCGAACTTGTAACATATCTAAGAAATTCAGATGACAGGGATCTAAATCAGATTTATGAATATCATCAATTGCCCGAACTCGTCCATTTTTATAGAGTTGCCCATGTTGTTCGGGAAAGCAATTATCGGTAATTTTATCTCCAAAAATTGATGGCCAAGGGACTCGATAATTCTCTACTTTAATTTCTCCTTCCCAACCATTAATAAACTGATAAATCACAACTCGATCTGTATTCAGAACTTGCCGAACTCCCGCCACTGCGGTGTTTAAAATTGCCGTCAAATCTAAACTACTCCGAATTTGATTAATCACTAATCTTAATAATGCTTCTTGTTCCCCCTTAGCACGGCTTTCTTGATAGAGTTGTGCATGATGAATTGCGATCGCTAAGGAAGAAGCAATACCCTCTAAAAGTTGAATTTCCCAGTCCTGCCATTCCCGTTCATGATTGCATTGATGCAGTCCAATAATCCCTTTGACTTCCCCTTGATAGCGCACAGCCACCGCTAACATAGATTTAATATCTAATTGATCAATTAAGGCTTTTATCGTTTCCCCAAAACCAGGAAATTCTTGAAATTTTGTTACTGCTAAAGGTTGAGATTGAGATAATAAGGCTTGTAAATGGGGGTTATCATCAACATTGAGTTTAATCCCTAACTGACTTAAATATTCACCTTGATTATATTCATTTTTAGTGGTAAATTCATGGTCAGAATGAGATTCTTTAACTAAAATACTGACTCGACTACAGTTAATAATTCGCCCCAAATGTTGACAAGCAGAACTCAATACCTGATCTAAATCCAACGTACTAATAATTTCTTTATTAATCTGATTGACTAGATCATAAAACTGCATCCGGTGTGCTTCTGTATCCCCTTCAGAGGCGGTAACTGATGATAAGTTTTCAGAATTGCTAAAAAGAGAATTTTTAGGTAATGAACAGTATGGAGAATCTAAATCAAGTATAGACATAAAATTGTACCCAATAACTATTCAATAAAATTTGATCAACTTTATAAATCAGATATTTCTTAGCTTGAGGCGAAGAAAAAGTTTTGGGTTAAGCGGGTTAATATCAGGATGGTCACTGATCCATGAAAATAGAGTTTGCAGATGCACTGTCAACCCTGAAACCTGAATGTAAAGATATTTTACAATATTCTCGATAAAATTGAAAGTATTCCTAAAGATAGATGTGTCAATCCCCTCAATTATACTCATTCCGAAATCGTCCCTGGTTAGGGTTAATGCTGGGAAATTCTCGGCGACATTGGGCTAAGTTATCAGGTAAAACGGTATTAGAGACTTGGGATGAGGACAATACCGAGCCACTCCCCACCCTCAAAGATGATTTGCCTTTAATTGTTGCTTCAGTGGTCTGCGAACCCACCGAATATTTGGCAACATTCCCCCAAGTTCGGGTTTTGACCTTAGCTGATATTCCCCTGAACGGAATGTACTCAACCCTAGGTATTGATCGCGCCTTAGCGGTCTTAGGAGCGGGAATAAAGTATGGATGGCCAATTTTAGTGATTGATGCCGGGACTGCCCTGACCTTCACCGCCGCCGATGCCGATCAAAAGTTAGTGGGAGGGGCTATCTTACCCGGTTTAGGGCTACAACGGTCTTCCCTGGTTCAGAAAACCGCCGCCTTACCTGGAATTGAATTTCCCCCCGAACTGCCACCACGCTGGGCTACGGAAACCCCAGAGGCAATTCAGAGCGGAATTATTTATACCCTGTTGGCGGGAATACGCGATTTTATCGAAGCCTGGCAAAAACAATATCCCCAGGGGGCGATGGTGATCACCGGAGGCGATCGCAATTTGTTACTTTCCTACTTTACCAAGCAGTTTCCCGATAGGGGTATTCATCCTGTGGCTGACCCTGATCTAATATTTCGGGGGATGGCGGCTCTGAAAACTGAACCTGATGGGTAATAAATTCCCGAATATATTGGGCGATAACCTCCGGCATTTGTAGGGGTAAATTCGGTTTTCCCCCCTCAATCATCTGATATTGAGCCATCGGTGCGATCTCGGAGAAAGTTTTACTCTGGTTCAAGGCGGTGGCGGTATCCTCATCTCCTTGTAAAACCAAAGTGGGCAACTTCAACAATTCCAGAGGTTGATTCAACATTTCCTCTTGAATTTCCTTCCATCGACGACAGTACAAGAGTTTACTGGCAACCGGCCACTCCCGCATAATTTGGCGATCGCTAAACCAAGCCTTCATTTTTTTGCCTTGTCCCAATAGAAACCCTAGGGGATAAATCAGTTTCAAAAACAAAAATAACGGGGAAAAATGAGCAGCTAATTGTCGCTTCCATCCCCATTCTTTTTTATAGTTTTTAAAGGTTATTCCCTCCGGGGCAATTACCACTAAACCCTTAACCGTTTCGGGATATTTCAAGGCATAACGGGTTGCTATCCAAGCCCCCAACCCATTACCGACTAAACAAACTTCTTTAATTTTGAGGGTTTGAATATATTCAGCTAAACACTCAACTTCTAAATTAATCGAAGGGTGAATTTTTGTAACCGTTCGAGACTCTCCAGATCCCAAGGTATCCGGTGCAAAACAATGATGATCCAGGCTTAAATGCTGCATCAACGGCACCCATTGACTGCTATCCGTCCAAGACCCATGGAGAAAAATAATTGCTGGGCCATCACCGACTTCACGCCAGAAAATCTGTCCCTGGGACACTTGAATTCGGAAGTGATGAAATAATTGATACATCCTAAATTTTTAATATCGTGGACAAAACCTTACGCTAAGGTGGTTAAACCCTGTAAATAGTCCTGAAGATGTCGTTCACAGTCATGGCTGAAACCGGAGGGGAGAGATGTAATAGGAAAGGCTTTGACCTCCGTAATTTCCTGGATGTCCTGAACTTGAAAGTTACCTTGAACATCCGCTTCGACGACAACACAAATAGAATGAACTCGCGGATCTCGATCAGGTGCAGAATAGACCCCCACTAGACGGCGAATTTTAACCAATTCTAACCCAGTTTCCTCTGCCAGTTCTCGTTTAATTGTGGTGGGGATATCTTCACCCCAATCTACCATGCCTCCGGGTAAGGCCCATTTGCCATTATCTCGACGGCGCACCAGCACAATTTTGCCATCGGGTAGAATTGGGATAATACTGGTTCCGGGAATAGGATGACGAAAAATAATCCCTAATACCGTTTGTCCAAACTTCCAAACATATTTGGCAAATGATACAACCAAAGTGTTTTTTTCTCCTCTAATTCAAAGAATATGGGCGTTTTTAAGTTTTTGCCACTAACCAGCCTATCCCTATCATAAGTACAAAATCAGGAAAATCCTATGGTTTATCAAGGGTTTGCAGAATTTCTAGGCTATGGGTTTCTGGTTTAACTTTGCGATAAATAGTTTTTATCAGACCTTCAGTATCAATCACAAAAGTATGACGAAATACCCCCATAAATTCTTTCCCCATAAATTTTTTCAGTCCGTAACTGCCATATTCAGTTGCTACTTTTCCTCCTTCATCAACTAATAGAGGAAAGGGTAACTGATATTTATTAATAAATTTACGATGGGCAGCCGAATTATCCGTACTAATCCCTAAAACAATTATATTTTTTTCTTGGTATTCTCCGTAATTATCCCGAAACCCACAGGCTTCTTTTGTACATCCCGGGGTATTATCCCGGGGGTAAAAGTATAAAACCACCGTTTTCCCGCGAAAATCACTCAGACCCACGGGGTTGCCATCGCTATCGGGTAGAACAAAGTCCGGGGCTAAGTCACCGGGATTTAGGGTGATGTCCATGTTTAAATAATTTTAATATGGGGTGATTGGGATACAAAAACCTTTAAATAATGATAAAGCCCTAAAGGGCTTACTACGAGAGTGAAGCTCTTTAAGGCTTTGAAGTGGGCGGGAAGAGACTTGAACTCTTATGACCGAAGCCGCCGCATTTTGAGTGCGGTGCGTCTACCAATTCCGCCACCCGCCCTTTCGGTTGGCTTCACCATCATACACCATAAACTTTCTTTTTAGCAAGTCCTGATAATTCGGACTACTTGACCAACGATCAATTTCCCTCGCCCGTAGCACCGGCAGGGGATGACTTAATTGGGCTGTTTGGGCTTGTTTAAGCAGTTCTCCCAGTTCCGTACTACTAATTTGATCATAGGTTCTAGCTTGGGCGACAAAGGCATCTAAGTTGAGTTGCGGGGCTAAACTGGGAGAGCCTCCCGACAATTTCATTAATACCGACATCACTATTCTAGGATTTTGGGTAGCCAGTAATGCCGCCCGATCACAAGTAAATTCTGCACAACGTACCCATTCCATTAACTGGGTCTGTAAACCCTGGGTCAACATTGTTCCCCAGGGAGATAATTGATTAGCCGCTAATATCACTAAATTCGCCAGGGTTAAATAAACCCCATGTTCACACTTTAAATGTCCCAACTCATGGGCAATCACCGCTTGAATTTCATCTGGGGTTAATAATTCAATTAAGGAGGTATGAATTACAATAAACGGCTGTTTTCCCCGCATGGCAAAGGTATAGGCATTGGGAACAGGATTTTGGCGAATATACAGTTGCGGAGGCTCTAAATCTAAGATTTTGCAAGCGTCTAATAATAATTGATGCAAATGGGGTAACTGTTTTTCACTTACCAAAATACTAGAAGCAATATTTTCTAAATAAAAAAACTGTTCTCCCACACCTCCTAACAATTGCCGCACTAACAAATCTAAACCGGGAAATTGTTTTAAGGTATTCGTGGCTTGTAAATCCAAAGGATGGCGGAAATGATCAGCGCGTAGCCCAATTAAAGGAATCGTTGAAAATGTCATAAGGGTTAAGGGTTAAGGGGTAATGGGTTTTGGGTAATAAAAATCATGAATGTGAAAACATGATAACATTATATTTTATGGGAAATTGGATTGAAGCTGCCCAGTTATTGTAACAAAAAAGATAGCAAGAACCAGAGAAACCCCAGGAAAGAATAACCCAACGACGCTGGGACTGCGATTAAGCTGTGCTAGGTTCTATCCGAGTTAGGAGGGAAGTTAAATTATGGGTTTTTCAAGGATTAACTAATAATATATAAAACCGCAATATTATTAGAATAATATCATGATTTTCGCAATTTATAGAATTGATTTTAGCTAGTCTTCCTCAAACAACCACTCTTAAGATGTTACAAAAATCTTTAACTTGGCGATTGATGGTATTGATAGGCTTTTGGAGTTTTCAGGCTTGTCAGTTTGGGGGTCAACAGCCTAAACCCGATCCAGTCTTTAATTTGACCTCCTATACCAATATAAACTATCAACCCCTAAAACAGTTGTTAACTGAAAATCGCTGGAAAGAAGCCGATCAAGAAACCTTTCAGATTTTACTTAAATTGAGTAACCGACAAGCAGAAGGTTGGTTGGGAAAAAAGGATGGGTCGGGTTTAGCCTGTGAGGATTTACAAACAATTAATCGCTTGTGGAATTACTATAGTGATGGTCGTTTTGGATTTAGCCAACAGGAAAAAATTTGGACATCTCTGGGGGGGATAATCGGTGAGTATACCCCCGATATAGCTGAGAAATTTGGCGATCGCGTCGGTTGGCGCAAAGGGGGCCAGTGGCTAAAATATGAACAACTGAATTTTTCCCCCCGCGCCCCCCAAGGACATTTACCTGCCACCACGGGCAACGGGGTGAGTGGGGGGGTGTGGAATGGGGTCGCCTCCATCACCCACCCATCGGGTTAAATATTGTGCGGTGATTGATGCGTTAGCGACGGGTCAATGGATCAAAGCGGACTGGAAAACTCTGGAACTCTTTGAAGCCTATCGAATTCCGATAGAAGATCGCCCTTATATTCCGGCGTCCCTGGTGATTTCTGAGATTCCCTGTTCAGAACTCCAGGGGGTTGATCGGCTTTGGGTCAAATACTCCGGTGGGCGGTTTGGTTTAAGTGTTCAGGGTAAGATTCTCAAAGCCTCGGGCGATTCTTCGGAGACACTCGAAGACCGTTACAAAACCTTTGAACAGGCCGTGGGCTGGCCCATTAGACCTCGGGATATGAGCTATGAAACAGGCGATCCTAAAACCATTCCCTTGGGACATTTTCCCTATCGTTTAGGTCACAGTTATGATACCTTTGGTTCGGGTTTTAACCGGACTTGGCGACTTTCAATTAACCCTGAGTGTGGGTTTTAGATTTAATGGGACTGGCGGGAATTGGGGGATTTAATCCCAGATGTAGGGAGAATTCATCAATTACAGTTCTGTGACCTAACCCCCCAGCCTCCTTACTGTAATGCGTAGCACTATAGAAAATGAAACAGCCCCAGGGGATGAATGGGGGTTTAATTGGGAGGAACAATTGGATCATCGTCATCGGGTTTTCCAACTTGAGCCAGAATGATCAAAGATGGGGAATAATGAGCTATTTTAACCCGAGAATGACTTGCAATATCAGGGATTATTCCAGAATATTCAGGTAAAAAAACAGTCCCATTGACTACCCAAGACAAGAGAAAAATCAACATAATTTTATCATCTCCACTGAATTAAAAAAACACAAAGAATGTGCATCAAAAATGCTTCCAGTGCCTTTGTTTGTTATGTCTAAACAGTAAGCAGCAGAAATTAATTAAAAATTCAGTAGTGTTATTCCTAAACATTGTCCGGTAGCAACAAGGAAGACAAGATTAGAAATACGGTTTAAAGATGTGTGGTTGTTGGGTAGCAGGTCGAAAATAGCCGAATCAACTCATAGAACATCTTGAGTTCCATGAGTCTATTATCATTGTATGTTGAATTTAACCCTTCTACAAATGTTGATATCCCGGGACTATCCCCCAACCAATGAGAAGATGAGATATTGTTTCGTATTCCTAATATTCGTGTTTGGGGTTCAGTCGTCCCCAATCAAAATTCCCATTCTACCTAACGTCTTCTCCACCATAGAAACACCGCCATGCCAAACCCAAATAACGGTAAAACCAATAACGCCAACCAACTGAGTGCCTGTCCTAAAGGTGGAGTCATAGCAATTCGGCGACTGGTGGCTAATTTCGGACGAATGGATAAAGTCTCTTGGTCAGACTGACTCAACCAACTCACAGAATTAAGAAACACATCGGCATTCAGTTGCTGGCTAAACCATCCATTCGTAGCAAATTGGGAATTTCCAAACACCACTAACCGGGCTTCGGGTTTCTCTGGAGCAGGTTGAGTTGCGGAATTTTCGGCGGGTTTCTGGGGACGACTCAAAGCAACACCGAGGGAAAGGGGGCCAGGTCGGTCTACTTCCGGGTTCAGCTTGAGTTCAGGACTTTTGAGATCACTTTCCGCCCAGGTTTGATCATTTGTCCAAATTAACGGACTCTCGGTAATGCCATCAATGGTGCGGGTTTCCACCGGACTGGCGTAGGGATAAATCGAAATTCCATTCCCAAAATCTTGAGTAATCGGATGCTTACCATATTCTCGCACAATGGGAACGGTCGGCCCCAACCCCACTAAACGGCCGCCCCCCGACCCATCAATAGCCAGGCGCGGATCAACTTTAACGCCCCATTTTTCTAGGAGTTCATCTAAACCATGATTGGTTTGCGGGTCTAATAATAATAAAACACTACCTCCTTGATCTAAATAGGTTTCTAGGGCCTTAACTTCTCCTTCAAATAATTTCCGTTGGGGACTCGCCAAAATAATCACATCCGCATCTACTGGAACAGCCGTTTGTTCGGCTAAATTTAACGGTTCAGCAATAAAATTTTTTTCGGTTAAACTTTTGACCGCTTCTGATAATCCTCCCTGTCCTTCGCTCAGGGGTCGCTCTCCATGACCTTGGATAAAGTAAACTTTAGAAGTTCGGTTACTGAATAATTGTTCAATATTATTGGTTAGTTTTAATTCGGTTAAGGGTTCTAAGGCTTCTTTCCTCACCCGTTGTCGTTTCTCTCCTGATTGTAAATAAATTTCTCCAAACTCTTGTACCCCAAATTGTTGCGCCAGTCCGGGTTGAGCTTGGGGGTCGATAAATTCATACTGAAACTTGTTCCCTCCAAGGCGTTTATAGCTGGTTAATAGTTCTTGAATTTGGGGATTTTTTCCTCGGTCAAAAACCCAAACTTTGACCGGTTGTTCAATGGTTTTAACGAGGTTTTGGGTTTGGGGAGATAGGGTAAATTGTTGATTTTCGGTTAAATCAATGCGCAAGTTATTTCTAATGGCGACAAAATTAATTAATCCTAAAATTAGGAATACAGAAACCGTCGAGGCTAAAGCATTAGTTCCGGCTTGGGTAGAGCGGCGAGTCCAATAGGGAGTTTGAGACTGATCTTGGGGTTTAAAATAGGCTTGGAATAAAAACCATAATCCTAAAATTACAACTCCGGCAATAATTAAGATTAAAGGAATCGGTTCCCAACTTCCGATCACGACCCCCGCAGATAATCCCATGACGATCAAACTAGGGCCAAGCCAGAATAGGAATTGTATAAATTGACGATTGATTTTAAATTGGGTTTTGAGCATATGATTAAGAACGTTGGAAACGTAAAGCATCAATGGACTGTGCTGTTAGAAATACCCCTAAAATAATATAACTAGCTAACAGGACTATACTACTACTATCCACAATTCCTCGCACAAAGTTAGTATAACTAGAAATTAGAGATAATTGTTTTAACCCCTCTCCTAACACTCCCCCCAGACTCCCACCAATTAAGTCAATCACCCAGAGAAATAAAACCAGCGCAAAGGTAAATACCGCCGCCAAAATTGTACTATCGGTCAGAGAAGAAATAAACATTCCCAGGGATAAAATTCCCGCCGCCAATAAAATTAACCCCAAATGAGCTAATAAAAATAACCCCGGAGAAACCGGAGGTTTAGAGGCACTCAAGGCTAATACTTGTAATCCCATCAACGGTAAAATCATAGTTACATAAAACGTCAGCACCCCTAACAATTTTCCCGTGGCTACTGCCCAATTTGTTATGGGAGAAGTGGCTAATAATTCCAAAGTTCCCAGTTTCCGTTCTTCTGCATATAAACCCATGGACAACATCGGTAACACAAATAACGATAAGGTGCCAATCAAGCGCAAATAGACCTGTAAAAATTCATAGGGTAAATCAATCGGGGGTTCGGTTATTCCCATCTGATCTCGGTAGGCAACCTGTTGAATTAACCCTTCTGGCCCTAATAAAATCGCAATAAAAAAGTATCCGGTAATTAGCCAAAACACTCCGGCAATGGCATAGGCTAAGGGAGAGGCAAAATACCCCTGTAATTCCTTACGATAAATTGCCATAATATTGTTCAAAATTATTAGCATAATTATTCTTCCTCCCGATCTAATGTTGAATTTTTAGGTTGAGAATCAGTATCTTCTATATTTTTAGATTCCTCATTCCCCAATTCCGAACTAATATTTTCCTCGGTTTCTATATCTTCTATGGTCTGGGAGTCTGTTGTTGTTAGCAACTCTGTTTTTTCGGGCTGAGTTTGGGTGGTTAACTCTAAAAATACATCTTCCAAACTCGCACGAGTCCGCCGCAGTTCATAGACTTTCAAATCCGATGCCAGTAACATCGCTAAAATTTCCGATGCGGGTTCTTGATCCCGTTCACAACCCAATCGCCATATCCCTCGGTTGGACTCCCCTAAATTACCCACTTTTTCAATAACCTTTACCCCCGATATCTGTTTCAACCTGGCTAATTTTTCCGCCTCTATTTCTGCGTCGAGTTCTACTTCATATCCCGAACCTCCTGTCAACTGTTCCATCAGGGTTTCCGGTGTCCCCGTTGCCACAATTTCACCTCGATTAATAATCGCCACTTGGCTACAGGTCATACTCACTTCAGGTAAAATATGAGTTGACAAAATAATCGTATGACTCCCGGCTAAACTCTTAATTAAATTGCGGACTTCAATAATTTGTCGCGGGTCTAACCCGACCGTGGGTTCATCTAATACAATTACAGGTGGATCATGGACAATGGCTTGAGCAATTCCCACCCGTTGACGGTAGCCTTTCGATAATTTTTTAATCAGGGATTTTCGCCTGTCCCATAATCCGCATTTTCTCATCGCCGTTTCTACATTGGTTTGGCGATCGCCCGCCGAAACTTGTTTAATCTGGGCGACAAAATACAAATAACTTTCCACGGTCATATCGGGATACAACGGCGGATTTTCCGGCAAATAACCAATCCGTTGTCGCACATCCATGGATTTTTCATGCACATCAAACCCGGCAATTCTCGCCGTTCCACTGGTCGCCGGAAGATAGGCCGATAAAATTCTCAGGGTGGTGGTTTTTCCCGCCCCATTCGGCCCTAAAAATCCTAAGATTGCCCCAGGTTCCACCGCAAAGGAAACATCCCGCAGCGCTACAGTAGAACCGTAGGTTTTACACAACTTTTCAACTTCAATCATGCTGACCGCTAGAGCAACGTCTCTTACTTTAGCTTGAAACGGACATTCAATTATCGACTATTATTTTTAACTCTATTATCTCCCATCCCCAAGGAAAAACAAATAAGTAAAAATAATAAATCTGTACAGATGATTTTAAAATTTCAAACACTCAGAATTGTAAACAACTGTAAACTGCCAAATTATTGAGAATAATTCTCATATTTTTGACGAAAAATTAGGGGGTTGACAGGTTGAGCCCGAAGATGTAGAATTTTTGTCAAGATACCATAATGCGTTTTTTGTGTAAAAAATACAAAATAGTGGCTACAAATCCCAATTTATTGTTGATTTAAGCAATTTTATGCTGAGTTTAGGCAGCATTTCTGCCAAAAAACTCCGGGCTTAATCCCCCTCGTGAAATATTTTTGATTATTACAAAATGTAAATATTTGTAATTTATATTGACAAAATCAAATAACTATGTATGTTTTTGAGATCAAGGATTAAGTATTCTTTTTCCTGCGTGCTAGAATAGCAAAATAATTAAAAGTCATAAACTCAATTAATGGAGCATCTGGATCTCAGAATTCTCCCGAATTTATGAAACCGTCGGTGAAGTCAAAATCAAATTACACCCCGAATAAAAATGCGATTAATTATTACTCACACAACCCTGTTAAAATTGCATCCTGTTGATTCCTCAACCTTAACAGAGGCTCAAAAAATCAATTTTCCGCTCGGGAGTCGCTTAATTCTAAGTAGTTACGAAGATCACAACCCCGATCATTACAAACTTACATTAGTTGCATCATTAGGAAGTGGCAAAGATAAAAGTATGGTTTGGTATGTCTATAAACCCCACGCCTTAGTTCTACTTTCTGATCGAGAATTTGCAACTGTTAGTTTGTCAACGGACACCAATCTTAATGTACGTTCATCTCCCAATGCTGTTTCTGATAATATAATTTATAAAATCCCAAATCATGTTGATGTCGAATTAATTGAATGTTGCTTTAATCAGCAATTATGGTGGTTAGGAAAACCGTTAGGTGATGATAAAAAAGCCTATGGTTGGATATAGCAAGAGGCAATAGGGAATGGGCAATGGGCAATAGGTAAATACTTACTATAAGTAGCTTTTAGCTTTCAAGAATGTCCTAATAGATGTGGCAACTGCTATATCAGGAAAATATTTAAACCTTTATACTCCAGAAGGGTGTTCGCTGTAGTGGTTTTCCTAATTAATCCAATTTTCAATCTAGGCTTAAAAAGCGGTCAGTCTTTAAATTAGGCGATCGCTTTTTGCGACTATCTAATATTGAGTTAGCCTGCCCGAAACCAACCATTGAGGGTGAAGCGTCCATCCTCAAACCGTTGGGAGGGACAACTAACAGGCATGACCTCATGTTTGCAACGACTATCAAAAAAAACAATACTATTATTATGGGGTTCAATATCAATAAATTCCCCTTCATTCAAGGCATAACCATTTTGCCATTCCGTAGCATACAGTCTTAAATTTCCCCCCGAAAAGTTTTTAGGTTCTTGATAAAAATAATAGACATAAGTAATTATGCGAGTATTGGTTTCGGGACTCCCCGAATCATTATGAATTTTATAAAAACACCCGTCATTATGGGCGGTTAGTTGCATTTCCACCTGAGAAACGGTAAAGGGCGAAAGGTTTAACTGAGTCAGAATAGAAGGAATTGTAGCAATTAGTTTTTTACGCAGTAATTCATAGAAATCAGGAAACAAAGTGGCATATAGAATGGAAGATTTTCGATAATTACTGGCTTGAGTAGTTGTTTTAGAACCCA
Organism: Planktothrix sp. PLAVEN19ND; assembly: GCF_057220675.1. NCBI lineage: Bacteria > Bacillati > Cyanobacteriota > Cyanophyceae > Oscillatoriales > Microcoleaceae > Planktothrix > Planktothrix sp. PLAVEN19ND. The sequence goes on from NZ_CM170132.1 coordinate 217,655, forward strand.
CAAATTTATCCGGTTGTTTGAAAGCAATTTTTAAGGCTTCTTTGTGTTCTTGAGGTTTTAAAAAATTTTCAATCTGCACATAATTGGCAGGTAAAATTTCCAGATTGTTCTCCGCTACAATTGGGGCGGAAGGAGGGAGAAGTTCAACGGTGGTTGTAGCGGGTTGGGAAATAGAAGAAGCGTTAAAATTTGTGGATGAAGCTAGTAAGGATGGAGAGTGTGGAACTTGCAGGGGAGTAACGGAAGAACATCCCGACATTTCTAATATTTTTAAGGCAATATTCGCTCGTTCAGTCGGAGAAACTGCTGGGTCTTGAAGTAGGGTTTCTAGGGTGGTAATGGATTGATTAATTAAATGTTTGAGTCTTTCTATCGGAATTAGAGCAGCGGTTGTGGGACGGATAGTATTCATACGGAGTTTGAGCAAAAACCATTAGAAAGCTATTTTCTCTATGGTGACACAAATTTTAGGATTGGGGTAGAGAAATGCAACAGAGCCACAAGAGAGACGCGCCATGGCACGTCTCTACGATGGGTTAGATTTCGTCCCAACCACTGACCCCAGAAGACATCACATAGCTGGTGACGCTGGCTTCAAAGAAGTTAGCTTTAGTATGGGCTTCTTTTTTGGTATCCGAGAAGCGTTCTAAATGGGTATAGGGACTTTTACTGTACTTTTTATCGGGATAAAGGGGCTCTAAACCGATAGACCGTAACCGAATATTGGCCAGATATTTGGTGTATTGTTCCGTACTATATTCCGTGATTCCCAAGATATTATTTCCCACAATATGATTCGTCCATTTACATTCATGTTCAACGGCGGTATTGAACATTTCATAAATCTGATCAACGGAGTGGGTAAACACTTCCATGGCTTCGGGAATTAATTTTTGGAATAACCGAACATGACTCAATTCGTCCCTATTAATCATTTTGAAAATATCAGCAGATCCCGGCATTAACATCCGTGAAGCTAAATTGTAGAAGTAGATAACGCTACTACCCATCCTTTCAGTAGGGGCTAGAACATACCATTATCTTGATCTCAATTCAAAATAAGTAAAAGAATTGAGTTAAAGATACTCACCCTCTGTTCGTTGAACCTTCTCCTTTTATGAGGAGCTTGGCTGCTGATTGCCCATTGTAAAGATTAGATCCCTTGCGGCTTCCAATCAATCCTTTAACTTTTTTCTGCTCTCGCACCTGGCGCGCTAATCATTTCTAATTTCGCTTTGGTATAAAGGCTTTAGGGGGTTCCAGCAATTTGATGAGTTTTCACTAACATCTCGCGGTGCTAGGGGGCCACTAATTTAACCCATTGTAGAAGTAAATCCCTTCTAACATATAGTCTGCTAACAGGGAAATAAAGTAATTTTCCAGGGTGGGATTATCCATATATTGTTGATAAATCCCGGCAATGAATTCACAGCGATCGCGCAAGACACTATCGGTTTTCCAAAATTCATAAACAAAGGTTCTCCGATCAGATGGAATAATCGTTTCAATCATGTATTGATAACTTTGATTGTGCATCGCCTCCTGAGAAGTTTGTTCCGCCATACAAAGACTGATTTCTGGAGCAGTTACACAACTTTTCAGATGAGGAATATTGCAGGTTTGAACAGAATCTAAGAAGGTTAAATAACTTAAAATTCCATCAAATGCCCAACGTTCATCGGGAGTTAAGTTAACATAGTTAGAGTCGATAGGAGCGTTACCACTCCGACCTCTCCTTCAGAACCGTGCATGAAACTTTCGCCTCACACGGCTCCTTGATAATTCCATCCTTGTTATGGATACGATTCAAAACGGACTCTTGTCATAGTTCTCAACTATTGGTAATTGCTTATTTTTCGTTAAAGAACCATCATGAGCCGTTTTTATGTCGTGGCAATGTTTGTGTAGAAGTTGTAAATTATCATAGATGTCTTTACCACCTAATGATGTTGGTTTAATATGGTCAACTTCTACAATGTCTGTACTTGTGAAATACAAACCACAGTGGGGACAAATACCCTTTTGTTTTTTGATTAATTTAGAAACTCTGTTAGGAGTTTCAGGATATTCGCCTCTTCGTTTACTCCAATAAATCCAGTTACCATCAAATGGACTAGCTTCACCTTTAACCTTTGTATGCCTGATGATTGGCGTACTGGCGTGTTTGATTAGTTCTATTCCATCTTCTGTACTGAAACACCAATTTTTGTCGCCTACTGTTCTCCAGTATTTGTCTTTATTGATGTCCCCTTTCCCCCTCGTTCTTGCCCAAGCTCTCAACTTGTCATAAGTTAGATGGTCAACTCTTGAGAAAGTCTCCTTACTAACTTTAGTTGAGTAATAGTTTGACCAACCTCTAATAATTGGATTCAGCTTGTTAATTAAAGCCGCTTGAGGTGCATTTTTATGGGTATCTATTACTTCAGCTATTTTGGCAAGATGTGTTTTGATTTTGACTTTAGAGGGTGTGATTAATGTTTTAAAACCTAGTGGTATTCCGTATGCACTATAAGCACCTCTGTAGTTTCCTACTTTGTACTGCTGTATATAGAATCCTAAGAACTCAAACCCGACTTTTCCATCAATTTCATTGAGTGTGTGGGTTAATTTTGTTTTACTTGGTTTTAATTCCAATCCCATATCACTTAACCAATCAACGATTATCTCTTGACACTTTTTGACAACGTTTAAATCCTCATGGATTATTACGAAGTCATCAGCGTAACGGATTAAACTAAGGGCTTGACGATTTTTTACTTTTGACCCTTTCAGAGTTTCTGCATATTGCATGACTCTTTCTTCCATACCATGTAAGGCAATATTCGCAAGTAAGGGTGAAATTACCCCTCCTTGTGGTGTACCATCATGGGTAGGAAAAAGTTCTTTTCCGTCACAGTACCCTGCCTTGAGCCATGTTTTTACTAAACGGCTTAATGTAGGGTATGTGTGTATTTTTGAAATTAATGCTTTGTGATTGATTTTATCGAAACATTTTGAGATATCAGCATCAAGCACATATTTGGCTTTTTTATTGATACTGACATATATTGCTTCGATTGCATCGTGACAGGAACGTCCTGGTCTGAAACCATAACTGTTTGGCTCAAAGAGCGCCTCCCATTCTGGTTCTAACGCTAGTTTAACTAACGCTTGCAATGCGCGGTCGTTGATTGTGGGTATTCCTAGTGGTCTAGTTTCCGTTGCTCCAGATTTGGGGATATTAACTCTACGAGTTGGTTTTACCTTATTGGTTAACTTCAACTTTCCTACCAGGTTTATACGTTGCTTCGGGTTCAGAGATTTTACTCCGTCCACACCCGCCGTATTTTTACCTTGGTTATCTTGTGTTACCCGACGTACCGCGATACATTTTGCCGACCAAGACCTAATCAGGGTCTTTTGAAGTTTGCGAACTGCTTTAACATCGCCTCGTTCACTCGCTTGAAATATTCGCTTTTGCAACTTGAACGTCAATCTTTCAGCTTTACGCCAATTGATTTGGTTCCATTCCACCGTCAGATTGTTCTGCGTTTTAGACATATAAATTGCTACTTGTTCTATTTCTTTGGAATTACCGAGCATCTGTCAGCATATCCTTGTCATTACAACAAGGCATTCGCTTTTGACACCATCCCTTCCCTACATATCATTCGTTAGCTACTTACTGGATTTTCGACCTTTTTCCAGAGATATATAGGGGTTACTTCGTTCCGATTACACATTTGTTTGAGGTCTTTAGCGTGATGCTTTCCACCGGATTTATTGGCGGTGCTTATAAGTCGAGTAGATAATCGCTTATGCCTTATTCTTGCCTTTTGGCTTGGTGTTAATCAAGTTTTGTCTTGATTTAGCCATTACACCATTAGATGTAACGATGGTTTAGACACATCTTTGCTTGCGCTACGCATGGACTTCTTGCTCGATAGTTACCAGATTTGGCTTCCAGTAGTTCTACCTTTTAACCCCGCTTTAATCTGTTGGTTGCTACCCAGTCAAACTAGGGGTTATGCTTTCACCTCAGCACTTGAGGGGTGGGACTTAATTCACGGAATTTCACCCACAAATGTAATCAGTTATCACCAGTTTTAACAACTGGGTTAACCGTCCCATAAACCTTTCAGCTTACTTTAGGTTAAACGAATCGCACATCCACGACATCCTGAGTAATATCTAATTTTTCAGGTACCCAGTTAGAGTCGATGGTAATGTTGCCATTAACCATCTCTCCTCCGAAACCGTGCATGAGACTTTCACCTCACACGGCTACTCAATACGCTTACTGAAATATCAGACTTCCTGACAAGATTGTTTATCCAATCTTGTCTTCTGATGATGGCAATGGCGATGAAGGGCTTGAAGATTTTTATATTCATCTTTTCCGCCTTGTGATTTAGGTGTAATATGGTCAATTTCAATCACATCTTCATCGTAAAAATAATGTCCGCAATGGTTACATTTACCCTTTTGATACTTTAAGATTTTTGCTAATCTTTGAGGTACGTTAGGGTTTTTACCTAATTTTGCGCTCCAGTAAGCCCAATCTCCGTCATAAGGACTTTTATCACCCTTGACTTTGTTGTAAACTAAAGGATTGCTTGTGGTTTCAAAGTCAACATGGAAAAATAATTTAGCTTCATTGGATATAAACACCCAATTTCTTGTGCCATCTCTTTTCCAATATTTTCTTGAAGCCTTCCCTATCGTTTTACATCTTTTCTTAGCCCATCTTCTAAGTTTTAGATAAGTCAAATTATCTTGCCCTTTAAAAATTCCTAATGTTTGAGCATCGGAAAATGAATAATAGCGACTCCATCCGATAATTACAGGATTTAATTCTTTAATTAAAACAGATTGGGGGCTACTTTCATGTTTAAGGATAATTGACTTGATTTTTTCTTGATGAGCTTTGAGATTGTCTTGGGTTGGAGTCAGGTAGGTTTTAAATTCAACCTTTTTATTTCCGGCTTTATGTTGATGATGTTTACCAACTTTGTACTGTTGTACATGGTAGCCAAGGAAATCAAACCCAGCTTTCCCATTAGAGAATAAATTTGTCTCTAAACTATGAGAAATACGGGTTTTTTCAGGTTTGAGTTCTAAACCAATGTCACTCAGCCACTCAATAATAATTTCTTGGCATTTCTCAATGACAAACTTTTCCTTATGAAGAACTACAAAATCATCGGCATATCGGATAAATCCCAATGAACTTATCCTTCTTTCTTTGCTTTTTACAAGCCATTTATTTTGCGTCTGATTCCAGTCCTTTAGAGGAACAGTTTTGATATATTCGTTTAGTCGTTCCTCTAATCCATGAAGGGCGATATTAGCCAGTAAGGGCGATATAACTCCCCCTTGTGGTGTTCCTTCAATGGTTTCATGAAATTGTCTGTTATCGAGAACTCCAGATTTTAGCCAAGCTTTAATTTGATGCTTGACTTTACCTTTCATGCCAAGTTTATTGAGTAATTTTTGATGGTCAATTTTATCGAAGCATTTGGCTATATCTGCATGTAGTACATATTTAGCTTCATGCTTTAGGTGATTTTTAATTTGACACATCGCATCGTGACAAGAACGTCCTGGTCTAAAGCCATAGCTATTGGGTTCAAATTTCGCCTCCCATTCGGGTTCTAGGGCTAATTTAACCAATGCTTGTGCTGCGCGGTCGTACATTGTGGGTATTCCTAACGGACGTTTTTCTTTTTGATTCCTTTTGGGTATCCATACTCTTTTTGTTGGTTTGGCTTTCCCTGTCATCTGAAGTCGTCCTGCAAGGTGTAAACGAGCTTCTGGGGATAAAGATTTAACTCCATCCACTTCTGCTGTTTTCTTCCCTTGATTATCTTGAGTAACCCGTCGTACCGCTAAGACTCGGCTTGACCATGACCTCATGAGTGTTCTTTGAAACTGGCGGACTTTTTTCACATCGCCATCTCGTGAAGCTGCGTAGATTCGTTTTTGTAAGCGGAAGACATATCTCTCGACTTTACGCCAATCGATGTTTCTCCATTCCTCACTATTGGGTTTAATTTCCGAATGTGAATTAGACATTTAACCTACTACTTCCAAAATCTAGCTATCAGCATATTGCGAGATACGTCTGCTTATCTCGGGCATTACCCCATCCCTTTTTAGGCATTCCATGTCAATTCATGGTGAGCGTTTGCTTCTTATCCCATCCTTCCCAATTTCAGCCTAGTTTCCTAGATTTTTGTCTTGACTGACTTCTTAATATTTCGACCTGATATTAAGAGCTTGAAATTGGGTTATCTCGTTCCTTTGTATCCATTGGTTTGAACGTTTTAGGGCGTACCTTTCCACCGGAGGTATGAGAAGTGCAAATCCAGAAAATTTCGATATCGGATTTCTCTACTCTTGTCGGTTATTTCCGACGCAGGGCGTGTCCATAACACAAGCTTATATTCCCTGCTGCGCGATAACGATGGCTCAACGGTACTTCGTTTGTTCTACCCATGACGTTCCTGCCACTTCTTAACTGTTTTCAGCAATTATCAGTTTTGAAACTGTCCCCGCTTTACTAAATTGATAATCAGTCGCCTTAGTAGGGGCTATCCAAGATGGATATGTCAGGGCGTTTCCTCTTGCACTCAGAGGCTAGGACTTGCTTAAATTAAGCTCACCTAGATGGATACAAAAGTTATTCCTAAACTATTCAGGAACTAACCGTCCCGATGCTTTATAACACAAGGGTTTGAGCATCTTTAGGCTAAAACGAGTCGCACGAAATTCTCGCGCATTTGTTTATACAAACCCACGGCCCAGGAATAACGCACATCATTTAAGTCGGGTAAGGTTCGAGCGTCACCGCTCTCCCCTCCCCTAAGAACCGTGCGTGACTATTACTAATCACACGGCTCAAGCCTTACTTCAAGCCTTCAAACTTGGTTTTACTGTGTACCTGCTTATGGCACGCACTGTGCAGGTGCATCAGGTTTTCGGTGTCGTCCGTTCCACCTTCTGCAACAGGTACTATATGATGGGTTTCGATATTTTCACCATTGAATAGGTGTTCTCCGCAAACGGCGCATTTCCATCCTTGTTCTTTGGCTACTTGTTCATATTTAGAACCTTTTGCCCAGTATTTCTTGCCGTTGTTTGTGTTGCGGTTCTCCCAATATTCTTTAAGGTTAGGGTCATCTGGACTGCTATTGCTTTTGATTTTTATGTGTCTTTCTATGGGTGTACTACTGATGTCATATAGGATATAGGTTTTTTCCTTTCCTTTCCTACCAGTCCCTTGACACATAAATGTCCAATCTTTCCCTTTTAACCGGGTGAAGTATTTCTTTTTAACCCATTCTGTTGATTTGGCATGATGCCTACGCCGCGCCCATGTCCAAAGGTATTGCCATACTCTATGTGAGATATATTCAAAGACTTCCTTACTAACTACACCTCTATAGTAGTTAGCAAAGCCCCGGAGAATTGGATTTAACTTCTTGATGACTTCTTCTTGAGTCGAAGCTTTCATCATTGATATGGTTTCCCCTATTTTCTGACAAAAAGCTAAGACCTTTTCTTTCTGAGGTTTGATTAATAGTTTGCCTTTATAGCGACGCACGTTAAACCCCAAGAAATTGAATCCGTCCTCTATGTGTACTATCCTTGTTTTCTCCTCGCTAATATTAAGTCCTCTTTCTGCTAACCATTGCTTAATCTGGATTAGCACTTTTTCTAGTGTCTCTTTATCCCTTGATGTTATTACAAAGTCATCTGCATATCGAATGACACCTAGAGTAGTCCTAGTTTTATGTTGATAGACCTTACCAGTTTTCTTGTTTACATTGTCATGGTATTGATAGACTGGTAGGCTTTCAACTACTTCCTCTAGTCCGTGTAATCCAATGTTAGCCAGTAGTGGACTTATAACACCTCCTTGCGGAGTACCTGTATTGGTGGGATTGTGGACACAATCATAGACGAATCCTGCTTTTAACCATTCTTTGATTAGTTCCTTTTTGGGAAATGAATTAATCATATTCAGAATGGATTCATGGGCAATGTTATCGAAAAATCCTTCAATATCCGCGTCCAGAATATAAGAGTCTGTCTCTCTGCTGTTTTTCACGCTTAATCTTTGGAAACATTGAGCGATAGCATCCTGACAGCTTCTTCCGGGTCTGAATCCGTACGAATTAGGCTCAAACACTGCTTCCCATTCTGGTTCTAGTGAGTTTTTGACTATTGCCTGTGCGACTCTATCCTTTACGGTGGGAATTCCGAGAGGACGTTTCTTGCCATTTGCTTTGGGTATATACACCCGTCTTGTGGCTTTTGCTTTTGGCATCTTCCATTCTTGGACAAGTTTTACTCGCTGTGCGGGTGTATTTACAACCTCCTTATCTATTCCCGCAGTTTTCTTTCCGGTGTTAACCTGAGTAATTTGTCTGACACTTAGCAATAGGTTGGCGTAGTTTCTGATTAACAGTTTTTGCAGCCGTCGTAGCTGCTTCCACTGACCAAGTTTTCTGGCACGGAAAATTCTTTGACGTAAATTCCTAACAATCTTGTGGGCTTTCTTCCAATTTATTTGGTTCCAGTCCTCTAATTGTCCGTTGACTCCATTTATCAGTTTCGCTGACATCTAACTTTTATCTCCGTTTGGTTTCTTTTGTCATTGTCTTTTCCGTATAAGACCCAAGAGAAGTCTGCTATTCCTTTCGGTCAGGGGCAAATTTTGAACCCCTATCCCTCTTATTACAAAAGGGCTTTCGCTTTTTCTCTCATCCTTTACCCTCCAAAGGATTCCGCCTTTCTTACGATTAGCCTACTTAGTTTTTCGACCTCGACTAAGACTTTGTAGGGCTTATCCTGTTGTATCGTTTGAAGTTTCTCGATGGGTTAGGGCGGCTGTCTCTACTGCGGGAGGCTTTTTGTTTCCACGTCTAAATAAATGCAATATATTTAGACCACCTCCTTACCATTTTGGTTAGAGCCTATCAGGGTAATTTGGCTCCTCAAACTATCACGCAGCATAATCAACAACTTAGACCATGTTCGTCCTTCCCATCTTTCCCTCTAGCTCCTTGACCGCTTAACCCTAGCAGCTTCAGGCTACATTTAGGACGTGCATTCCCACCATTTCATTGCTTACTTTGGTAGTCGTCGAACTCTTGCGAGTCTTTTCTACGAGGGCTAGGGGTGGAAATCCCTAGAGGACTTCGCAGTCCCAGTTCAAACGACCAGTTCAGGTCGCACTTGCATTAAATTTGTGGTTTCCCCAAACCAAATAGAACGATGATTAATATCATCATTTCCATTGGGATTGAAAATCGGATTGATCGGCATCGTTAAGGGCTTTTTACGCCCATTTTTGTCCCGGGCTGGGGATGAAGCAAAGTCTAAAGTCATACTCGTAAAGTCAAGGAATTTAAGATAACTTTCCTCCACCAGTATGACATAGTTCTATAAAGTTAGCCTGTTAGCCTTTAATTAGCGCAAGCAACGCAGCCATCATCGGCTTCTTTGAAACTATCACGCTGTACCGTTCTGACATAATAAACCGCCTTACAGCCTTCTTGCCAAGCTAAGATTAAGGTATCAAAAATATCCTTAGCTTTGATAGCCCGATCGGGTTCATCTGGAAAATACACGCCCTCATTCAAATTGAACATTAATTCCATGGAAATTCCGGTATCAATCCACTTTTGAACCGTCGCCACCGCCTTAACAACAATTTGTTGATTTAGGCTTTTATTTTCCGGGTAAAACCAAAAATGATCCTGAAGAAACGGCGGAGCAATGGGAACCGTTCCTTTTGCCCATTTGTCATAGAAAAAACGACTATAACAGGGTAAAATACTAGCGGTACATCCTTGAACTAAGGAAGAAGATGTGTTAGGGGCGATCGCGGTAATATGAGAATTGCGAATCCCATATTTTTGAATATCTAAACTCAATTGTTGCCAGCGTTCTTTCTGGGCTGCGTGTTGCAAAAACCACTCTACAGATTTCGCCCCAATTAACTTTCCTTGACTCCAAGCACTACCTTGAAAAGCTGGATAATACCCCCGTTCCTTAGCGAGTTCCATAGAGGTTTTGGTACAATAAAAACCAATATCCTCAAACAGATGACTAATTTCGGTTAAATGGTTATAGGTTAAGCGACGTTTAGCTAACCAATCGGCTAATCCCATCGCCCCGACCCCAATTGTCCGATATTTTTGGTTATGGTTTTTACTGGCTTCAAAAGGAGTGTTAGTAATTTCAATCGTATTATCTAACATTCGCACCGCAATTTCACAGACTTCGGGCAGTTCTTCCTGTTCAATATTTGCCAAATTTAACGAATCTAAATTGCAAGTATGGGCTTCCTCTCCGGGCTTGACATTTGACCAACTTTCCTGACATAAATTCCCCCCGGGAATATAGCCTTCATGTTGATTCGGATTTGCCCGATTTGAGGTATCCTTAAACCATAAATAGGGCATTCCGGTTTCCACTTGGGAACGCATAATCAACTTAAATAAATCCCGGGCATTAACCTTTTTATAAAGGGTGATTTCCGTATCTAAGTTGGCTTCTATTTTTTGATAAACACTTTCAAAGGATTCCCCCCAAGTTGTGGCTAATTCAATGCCCAGTTTTTCCCTAACTTCATAGGGATCAACCAGTGTCCAATCCTCTCGACTGATTACCCGACGCATGAACTCATCAGGAATCACTAATTGAGGAAAAATATCATAGGCTTTGCGACGTTGATCGCCATTTTCCGTCTGCATTTCTAGGAATTCAGGAACGTCCAAATGCCAGACATCTAAACTCACCGTAATCGCCCCCGCTCGACGTCCGCCTTGATTCACGGCGATCGCCGTATCATTTAATAATTTAATCCAAGGAATCACACCCCCCGAGGTGTTTTGTTTCCCCATCACCCAACTGCCCGTTGCCCGGACTCGGCTGACATTTGTACCCACACCCCCGCCATTTTTAGAAATTCTAGCGGCATCTTTAATCGTGTCAAAAATACTTTCTAAATTATCATCCATTGCCGTGATAAAACAGCTACTTAAGGAGCCGTGAGGAATCCTTAAATTTGCTAAAATTGGGGTGGCTAAGGAAACTTTCCGCCCGGCGATCGCTTGATAAAACTTTCTAGCCCAAAATAACCGATTTTCGGGTTTTTCCACAATTGCTAATAGCAATGCACAGGTTAATAGAGCTTCCTGGGGTAATTCATCCGTTAATAAATAGCGTTTATTTAACAAAACAGCCCCAGCATAATCATAATCCTTATCCCATTCGGGGTTGATCCAACTGCCGGCTTCTTGAAGTTCCTCGGCGGTGTAGGTCAGAATCCGAACGTCATATTGTCCCTGTTCCACTTTATTATGAACCGTTCTGCAATAGTCGCCGTATTCATAACCCCGACGGACTAAGGTATCCTTCCATAAACTCCAAATCTGTAGTCTTCCCGCCACATAACGCCAGTTTGGGTCGGAGGGGCTGCATAACTCCAAGGCGCAATTAATTAAATTATCCTGAATTTCTCGGGTGGTCACACCATGGCGCAGACGGGTGGTGAGTCCCGCTTCTAGGGTAATCGGATTCGCCTCCATTCCCTCACAAGCCCAGTTAACGACTTCTCGAATTTTAGAGACATCTAATGGGGCCAGACTACCATCTCGTTTAATAACTTTAATATTTTTATTAGGGGTGATGGTAAGGGATGGTGATGTTGATTGCATAGTCAATATTTTTACCCAATGCTATAATGAATTGACGCCTTACCACTGTACTCTAATTCCATATTTAGTGACAGGGATTGACAAAAATCTTATTTTCCGCTATATTTAGCGTTATATTTGGTTACTTTACTTAAAATAGGATTTATTACTATTATTAAGTTGCCCAAAAAGCCAACTCCAACGTTGCAGGTTTGGGGCTTAATGCGCTTATTTAGATTAGATAAATTGATACTTAAAGACTGATTGGCGATCGCAACTTACCACTCACTTTAAATTTCCTTAACCACCAAAACCGAACAATTCGCCTCTGAAACCACCTGAGAACTCACCGATCCTTCCAAGATTCGCTTGACTCCCGTTAATCCTCGATTTCCAATAATAATCAGATCCGCCTGATAAATATTGGCCAATCGAATGATTTCTTCCGCCGGATCACCCGCTACGATCTCAATTTCCGTCTCACAATCTAACTGATCTTGATAAACCCGTAGTTGCTTTTCCAGATGACCATAGGGAAATTCATCCGTCCGGTGGCCGGGCCGATCCGCCACCAGATCAAAATCCGATTCCACCGTCGGAACAACATGAGAGAAGATCACGTTGGTTGTGGGCTGCAATTGCAGTTGACCCAGCGCCTTAATCACAAACTTAGCAGTTGGTGAATCATCCACAGCAACCAAAATCGTATTTAGCACAAAAACGTCTCCTTTAAACAACTGGAAAATCACCGCGCCTTGAAATCCTACCACTTCAAACCCTTATTCTAAAGGTAAGACCTCAAAGTTAACAGCCATCACTCACAGTGAAGGTTCCGTTCTCAACCTTACCGAGTCCCCATGGGAAGGTAAACCCTCAGCCAGCGTCAACACCTGAATAGCGCCTGCAACCTTCTGTAAAGCCGTGGGGGAATACTGAATTAAACTCGAATGTTTCATAAACGTTTCTACCCCCAGGGCCGAGGCATAACGGGCTGCCCCCGATGTCGGTAAAGTATGGTTAGGGCCAGCTAAATAATCCCCAACCGCTTCCGGGGTCGAACAACCCAAAAATATTGCCCCGGCATGGCGAATTTTCTCCAGTAAGTCCCAGGGTTCGGCTACTTCTAATTCCAAATGTTCCGGGGCAAACTCATTGGACAACTCCGCCGCGGCCTCTAAGGAATCGACAACCACCACCACCCCATAGTGGGCGATCGCTTTTTCCGTCAACGTGCGTCGGGGATGGTTCACCAACTGTCGTTCCACCTCCGCCACCACCTGCCGGGCTAAGGCCGAATCCGTTGTTAATAAAATTGCCGCCGCCAGGGTATCATGTTCAGCCTGGGCTAATAAATCCGCCGCCACATGAACCGGGTTCGCCGCCCCATCAGCAATAATCAGAACTTCCGATGGCCCAGCCAGGGAATCAATCCCCACCGTGCCATAAACCAATTTTTTTGCCAAGGTGACATAAATATTGCCCGGGCCAGTAATCACATCCACCTTCGGGATCGTTTCCGTACCATAGGCCAAAGCTGCGATCGCCTGCGCCCCACCGACCCGATAAATCTCCTGAACCCCCGCCTCTTGAGCCGCCACCAACACCGCCGGGTTCACCTTAGAATCTGGCCCTGGGGGAGTCACCATCACAATTCGGGGAACCTTGGCTACCTGAGCCGGAACCGCATTCATCAAAACCGTACTGGGGTACGAAGCTTTTCCCCCAGGTACATATAAACCCGCCCGGTCAACGGGAGTAAACCGTTTGCCCAGGACAATATCATCCTCTCCAAACTGCACCCAGGACTTAGGTGTGCGCTGGCGGTGAAAGGCTTCAATTTGTTGGCGGGCAAATTGGATCGCATCCAACAATTCCTTCGATACTTGCTGGTAAGCTGCGTCCAACTCCGAACCACTCACCCGCAACTCATCTAATGTCAATATTTTTTGATCGAATTCTTCCGTATAGTGCAGAAGTGCCTTATCCCCTTGACGCCGAACCGTTTGCAAGACTTCCCGCACGGTTGCTTCTTTATGGATCATCGCGTCATCATGGGTACGGTCAGAGATCCGTCGCAATTCAGCTTGTGCTTCAACCCACTGAGTAATAATTCGCAGCATGGTGATTCGGAGTGCCAACCTTAAAAAACACACACAGAAGCAGATACGGAACAGACAACCGGGATGAACCTCTACCCCTGGTTTCCCTGTCCATACCCAGACTTTGTATCCTTAAGCGATACTTTAGAGTTCTAGCCACTGGGGCAACACTCTGGGGATTCATACCTGGTTCAGTATAGCACAAAAAGCTATCCTAGATGGTTACGGGGCTTGTTGAACCAAGAACAGAGCGTTAAACCCTTTTTTTTTGCTACAATGACTGGAGTCCATAATTTTTGTGATGCTTCCTGTAGGTGAATAGGAAGTTTGGTTAAATTTGACAAAATAAATGTTATATTGGTATGTCTGTAACTTAGTATCTCTAATCGGAATACCTGCGTCTTCTTCAATCAGAACCTATGGCTAATATTAAATCTGCTGTCAAACGAGTCGAAATCGCAGAGCGCAATCGGTTGCGTAATAAATCTTACAAGTCAGCCGTCAAGACTTTAATGAAAAAATGTCTGACCTCTGTTGATAAATTCGGGACTGACCCTACAACCGATAATCTCACCGCCGTCAATCAACAAATGTCGGCTGCCTTTAGTAAAATCGACAAAGCCGTGAAAAAGGGCGTGCTGCATCCTAACAATGGTGCTCGGAAAAAATCTCGCTTGGCTAGAGCTTTAAAGCGCCACCAAACTGTTGCAGCCTAGCTCATCAGTGATCAGTCAACGGTAATCAGTAATCAGTTATGAGTAAACAGCTAATAAGAATATAAAGGAGTCGGCGAGGACGCTGGCACGAAAAAACCAATAACTGATTACGGACGCGCCAATCGCCTAACAGCATGGCTCGATATCGGCACGTCTTGATCCTGATCACTGATTGCTGATCAATCTGAGTAAAGGGACTATGCAACTGATCGATACCCACGTCCATATTAACTTCAAAGCCTTGGCATCGGATTTAGACGCAATTCGGCAGAGATGGCAAGAGGCGGGAGTAGTCCGTTTGGTGCATTCCTGTGTTCACCCGGGAGAATTTCAGGAAATACAGGAAATTGCCAATCAAGTCCCGGAACTCAGCTTTGCTGTTGGGTTGCATCCCTTGGATGCTAAACTCTGGGATTCTACCTCGGCCCAAACCATTACCCAACTTGCCCAATCCGATGATAGAGTCGTTGCGATTGGGGAAATGGGGCTGGATTTCTATAAAGCCGATAACCGAGATCAACAAATCCAGGTTTTTACCGAACAGCTAGAAATTGCCTATCGTTTGCATAAACCTGTGATTATCCATTGTCGGGAGGCGACAGAAAGCATGATTCCTCTACTAAGGCAATTTTGGCAACAACGGGGCAAAGTTTCCGGGGTCATGCACTGTTGGGGAGGCACTCCCGAGGAACAACAGTCGTTTTTAGAATTGGGACTGTATATCAGCTTTAGCGGAACCGTGACCTTTAAAAATGCGATCGCCATTCAGGAATGCGCCCGTCTAGTTCCGTCTGATCGAATTTTAATCGAAACGGACTGTCCTTTTCTAGCGCCTGTTCCCCAACGGGGAAAACGGAACGAACCCGCCTTTGTGCGCCATGTTGCCGAAACCGTTGCCCGACTACGGGACATTTCCCTAGAAACCCTATCTCAACAAACCACCGATAACGCCTGTCAACTCTTTCAGTTATCAGTTAACAGTTAACAGTTATCAGTTGAGGAGTTATCAGTTGAGGAGTTAATAAATTAACTGTAAACTTCTTAACGATTAACTGATGACTGATGACTGATAACTGATTATTGATAACTGATAACAATTAACTCAATCACTGATTACTGATAACTGATTACTGATAACTGATAAATGGCAAGTCTAACCCATAACGAACCCACTTTTTTACTTCCTGACTTAATTGAAATTCAACGGTCAAGTTTCCGTTGGTTTTTAGAAGCCGGGTTGATTGAAGAATTAGAAAGTTTTTCCCCTATTACCGACTATACAGGGAAACTGGAACTGCATTTTTTAGCTAAAGACTATAAACTTAAACGTCCTAAATATGACGTTGATGAAGCCAAACGACGGGATAGTACCTATGCCGTTCAAATGTACGTTCCGACTCGTTTAATTAATAAAGAAACTGGAGAAATTAAAGAACAAGAAGTCTTTATTGGGGACTTACCCCTAATGACAGAACGGGGAACTTTTATTATCAATGGGGCTGAACGAGTCATCGTCAACCAAATTGTGAGAAGTCCCGGGGTTTATTATAAATCTGAAATTGATAAAAACGGCCGACGGACATATAGTGCGTCCCTAATTCCCAACCGAGGCGCCTGGTTAAAATTTGAAACCGATAAAAATGACCTAGTGTGGGTCAGAATTGATAAAACCCGCAAACTATCCGCCCAGGTCTTATTAAAAGCCTTGGGACTCACCAATAACGAAATTTTCGATGCCCTGCGTCACCCCGAATACTTTGAAAAAACCATTGAACGGGAAGGGGAATTTACCGAAGATGACGCCTTAATGGAACTGTACCGCAAACTCCGTCCCGGGGAACCCCCGACGGTAGCTGGTGGGGAACAGTTACTTAATAACCGCTTCTTTGATGCCAAACGCTATGACCTGGGACGGGTCGGACGTTATAAACTGAATAAGAAACTGCGGCTGACCATTCCCGATACTACCCGGGTGTTAACTTCCGTTGATATTCTCTCGGCGATTGATTATTTGATTAACCTAGAATTTGATATTGGCGAAACCGATGACATTGACCACTTAGGAAATCGTCGGGTACGGTCAGTGGGCGAACTGCTGCAAAACCAAATTCGGGTCGGTTTAAACCGCTTAGAAAGAATTATCCGAGAACGGATGACCGTAAGTGACGCCGACGCCTTAACTCCGGCCTCCCTGGTCAACCCCAAACCCCTAGTGGCTGCCATTAAAGAATTCTTCGGTAGTTCCCAATTATCGCAGTTTATGGATCAGACCAATCCCCTAGCGGAACTGACCCATAAACGCCGTTTATCCGCCCTTGGCCCAGGGGGACTAACCCGGGAACGCGCTGGTTTTGCTGTCCGAGATATTCACCCCAGCCACTACGGTCGGATTTGTCCGATTGAAACCCCAGAGGGGCCAAACGCCGGATTAATTGGGTCTTTGGCAACCTTAGCCAGGGTCAACCCCTACGGATTTATTGCCACCCCCTACAATAAAGTCGAAAATGGTAAAGTCCGTCGAGACTTACCTGCGGTGTACATGACCGCCGACGAAGAAGACGACCTGCGGGTTGCTCCAGGGGATATTAGAACCGATGCCGAGGGGACAATTTTAGGGGATATTGTGCCGGTGCGCTATCGCCAGGAGTTCACCACCACAACTCCCATGCAGGTGGACTATGCCGCCGTATCTCCGGTACAGATTGTCTCCGTCGCCACCTCCTTGATTCCCTTCTTGGAACACGACGACGCCAACCGGGCCTTGATGGGGTCTAATATGCAACGGCAAGCCGTCCCCCTGCTCCGTCCACAACGGCCCTTAGTCGGAACCGGACTAGAAGCCCAAGCCGCCCGGGATAGCGGGATGGTGATTGTCTCCCGTACCGATGGGGAAGTTAGCTATATTGACGGGTCTTGTATCCGGGTCATGGATACCACGGGCAAAGAACATGAATATGAGTTACAAAAATATCAACGTTCTAACCAAGATACTTGTTTAAACCAGCGCCCCTTGGTTTATGAAGGAGATCAGGTGGTGGCGGGTCAGGTGTTAGCCGATGGTTCCTCCACCGAAGGGGCTGAACTGGCTTTAGGTCATAATATCCTAGTGACTTATATGCCTTGGGAGGGATATAACTACGAAGACGCGATTTTAATTAGTGAGCGTTTAGTCCAAGAGGATATTTACACCTCCATCCACGTTGAAAAATACGAAATTGAAGCCCGACAAACCAAACTCGGCCCGGAAGAAATTACCCGGGAAATTCCCAACGTCGGGGAAGACTCCCTACGCCAACTCGATGGAAACGGGATTATTCGAGTCGGGGCTTGGGTGGAATCAGGGGATATTTTAGTCGGGAAAGTCACCCCCAAAGGGGAATCCGACCAACCCCCGGAAGAAAAATTACTGCGGGCAATTTTCGGAGAAAAAGCCCGGGATGTACGGGATAACTCCCTGCGGGTTCCCAATGGAGAAAAAGGTCGGGTTGTGGATGTCCGCGTCTTCACCCGGGAACAGGGGGATGAGTTACCCCCGGGGGCGAATATGGTGGTGCGGGTTTATGTGGCGCAAAAACGCAAAATCCAAGTCGGGGACAAAATGGCCGGACGCCACGGGAATAAAGGGATTGTGTCTCGGATTCTGCCGATTGAGGATATGCCCTATCTCCCCGATGGTCGGGCTGTGGATATTGTCTTGAATCCCTTGGGTGTACCCAGTCGGATGAACGTCGGCCAAATCTTTGAATGTTTATTAGGGTGGGCGGGTCAAAACCTGAAAAAACGCTTCAAAGTGGTTCCCTTTGATGAAATGCACGGGCCAGAAATGTCTCGGGAAACCGTGCACGGGAAGTTAAAAGAGGCCCGGGATAAAACCAAGAAAGATTGGTTATTTAACGAAAATTATCCTGGGAAAAGCATTGTTTATGACGGTCGTACCGGAGAACCCTTTGACCAACCCGTCACCGTGGGGATTGCCTATATGTTGAAACTAGTTCACTTGGTTGATGATAAGATTCACGCCCGGTCTACTGGCCCCTACTCTTTGGTAACTCAGCAACCCTTGGGAGGAAAAGCCCAACAAGGAGGACAACGGTTTGGAGAAATGGAGGTTTGGGCCTTGGAAGCCTTCGGAGCCGCTTATACCTTGCAGGAGTTGTTAACGGTCAAATCCGACGATATGCAGGGACGCAACGAAGCCCTCAACGCTATTGTTAAGGGTAAAGCCATTCCCCGTCCTGGGACACCGGAGTCCTTCAAGGTGTTGATGCGAGAGTTGCAGTCGTTGTGTTTGGATATTGCGGTGCATAAAGTGGAAACCACCGACGAAGGTGGAAGCCGAGATGTGGAAGTAGACCTGATGGCTGATATTCCAGCTACCCGGATGACCTACACCTCCAATAACTTTGCCCCCGCTAAACCTACTTATGATTTAAGTAGTTCAGTCGAAGAAGACGAGTAATCAGTTATCAGTCATCAGTTAACAGTTATCAGTTATCAGTCATCAGTTATCAGTCATCAGTTAACAGTTAACAGTTGAGGAGTTATCAGTTGAGAAGTTAACCAACTGTTGAATTCTTTACTATTCCCTGTTCCCCGTTCCCTGTTCCCTATTCCCTGAATAAAATGGCTAAAATTGAACAACGGTTTGATTACGTTAAAATTGGAATCGCTTCTCCAGAACGCATTCGCCAGTGGGGAGAAAGAGCCCTACCGAATGGTCAGGTGGTTGGAGAGGTCACAAAACCTGAAACCATTAATTACAGAACCCTGAAACCGGAGATGGACGGGTTATTTTGTGAACGAATTTTTGGCCCGGCAAAGGATTGGGAATGTCATTGTGGGAAATATAAACGGGTAAGACATCGTGGAATTGTCTGTGAACGCTGCGGGGTGGAGGTAACAGAATCCCGGGTTCGTCGTCACCGGATGGGTTTTATTAAACTAGCCGCTCCTGTGACCCATGTTTGGTATCTGAAAGGGATTCCCAGTTATATGGCTATTTTATTAGATATGCCATTGCGGGATGTAGAACAGGTTGTTTATTTTAACGCCTATGTGGTGTTAAATCCGGGTAACTATGATGGCCTATCATATAAACAGTTATTAACTGAAGATACTTGGTTAGAAATTGAAGACCAAATTTATAGTGAGGATTCCACCTTAACCGGAATTGAAGTCGGAATTGGAGCCGAAGCCATTTCCCGTTTGCTCGAAGATATTCCCTTAGAAGAAGAAGCCGAAAGATTACGCGAAGAAATTGCCGTTGCTAAGGGACAAAAACGCGCCAAATTAATTAAACGATTGCGGGTAATTGATAACTTTGTGGCGACAGGTTCCAAACCAGATTGGATGGTTTTGAATGTGATTCCCGTCATTCCTCCCGATTTACGGCCAATGGTGCAGTTAGATGGGGGTCGATTTGCCACCTCCGACTTAAACGACCTATATCGTCGGGTGATTAACCGAAATAATCGGTTAGCCCGGTTGCAGGAAATTCTCGCCCCAGAAATTATTATCCGTAACGAAAAACGGATGTTACAGGAAGCTGTTGATGCCTTAATTGATAACGGTCGCCGGGGTCGGACGGTGGTGGGGGCGAATAATCGACCCTTAAAATCCCTCTCCGATATTATCGAAGGAAAACAAGGACGATTCCGTCAAAACCTATTAGGAAAACGGGTCGATTATTCTGGACGTTCGGTTATCGTGGTGGGGCCAAAATTAAGAATGCACCAGTGCGGTTTACCACGGGAAATGGCAATTGAATTGTTCCAACCCTTTGTAATTAACCGCCTAATTCGTCAAGGATTAGTGAACAATATTAAAGCGGCGAAAAAACTGATTCAACGGAATGATGCCAGCATTTGGGAAGTCTTACAAGAAGTCATCCAAGGACATCCGGTGATGCTAAACCGCGCCCCAACCTTGCACCGTTTAGGGATTCAAGCCTTTGAACCGATTTTAGTCGATGGTCGGGCGATTCAACTGCATCCGTTAGTTTGTCCCGCCTTTAACGCTGACTTTGACGGTGACCAAATGGCTGTTCACGTCCCCCTATCGATTGAATCCCAGGCTGAAGCTCGGTTATTGATGTTAGCCTCGAATAATATCCTATCCCCAGCCACGGGTAGACCGATTGTGACACCCAGTCAGGATATGGTGTTGGGATGTTATTATTTAACCGCAGAAAACCCCAAATTAGAGGATCAAAGTCACCGCTATTTTGCTGATTTAGAAGACGTAATCTTAGCCTATAAACAGGGTGCTTTGGGTTTACATTCCTATGTTATGGTGCGATTTGATGGGGAGATTTTATCGGATGAAACAGAACAGATAGGAGTCGAACATACAGACGACTTAACTGGAGTGATCACTAAAACTTATGTGGGCAAAAAAACAGGGAAACTAATGCGACGAGTTCGAGAAGATTCCGAGGGTAATATTCTAGCTCAATATATCCGTACTACCCCGGGACGTGTCATTTTCAATAAAACCGTTCAAGACACACTAATACAGTAATCAGTGTAGAGACGTTGCATGCAACGTCTCTACATTGATTAATCTTGCACTGGTAACTGATAACTGATAACTGATAACTGATTTACATCATGACTAACAAAAAAATCTTTCGGAATCAAGTTATTGATAAAGGACAATTAAAGAAAATCATGTCCTGGGCTTTTATGAATTATGGCACGGCTCGTACCGCCCAAATTGCCGATGAATTAAAGGAATTAGGGTTTACCTATGCCACAAAAGCCGGGGTTTCTATTAGTGTTGATGACTTACAGATTCCCCCTTCCAAAAAAGCCTTATTAGAAGAAGCGGAAGAAGAAATTAGAAATACAGAACGCCGTTATATTAAAGGGGAAATTACCGAAGTTGAACGGTTCCAAAAAGTTATTGATACTTGGAATGGGACGTCCGAAGCCCTGAAAGATCGGGTGGTGGAAAACTTTAAAGCCAGTAACCCCCTGAACTCCGTTTATATGATGGCCTTCTCCGGCGCCCGGGGGAATATTTCCCAAGTCCGTCAGTTAGTAGGAATGCGGGGATTAATGGCCGATCCCCAAGGGGAGATTATTGATTTACCGATTAAAACCAACTTCCGGGAAGGCTTAACCGTTACGGAATATATTATTTCCTCCTATGGGGCGCGTAAAGGTCTAGTAGATACGGCCCTACGAACCGCCGACTCAGGGTATTTAACCCGCCGTTTAGTAGACGTTTCCCAGGATGTGATCCTGCGGGAAATTGACTGCGGAACCAGCAAGGGGATTTGGACTCGCAGTATGACCGATGGGGAACGGGTGTTAATTCCGATCAAAGATCGGTTAATGGGCCGGGTGTTAGGGGAAGATGTTCGCCACCCGGAAACCGGAGAAATTGTCACATATCAGTCAGAACAGGCGGTGAAAAATCACTCCGTGAGTGAGGAGTTAGCCCTAGCTATTCAGGAAGCCGGGGTTGAGGAAGTGCTATTGCGATCGCCTCTAACCTGTGAAGCCAATCGTTCCGTCTGTCAACATTGCTATGGCTGGAGTTTAGCCCATGGTCATAACGTTAACCTGGGGGAAGCGGTGGGAATTATTGCCGCCCAGAGTATCGGCGAACCCGGAACCCAGTTAACCATGCGGACATTCCACACTGGAGGGGTATTCACCGCCGAAGCCGCCGGAATGATCCGAGCTCGAATTGATGGGGTAGTCAAGTTCTCCAAATCCCTGCGAGTCCGTCCCTTCCGTACCCGTCACGGGGATGATGCCTTTATCGTGGAAAGCACCGGCCAGATTATTGTCGAAGGTGGCGGAAAAAACACCGAAAAACACAGTATCGCCCAAGGAACAACGATTATTGTTCAAGAAGGCCAAAGGGTCAAAGCTGACGAAATCCTAGCGGAAATTGCCGCTGGGGGTCGGACAGCCCGGAAAACCACGGAAAAAGCCACCAAGGACGTGGCCACGGACTTAGCTGGGGAAGTCAAATTTGCTGATGTGGTTCCCGAAGAAAAAACCGACCGTCAAGGGAACATGACCCGCATCGCCCAACGGGGGGGGCTGATTTGGGTTCTCGGAGGAGAAGTGTATAACCTGCCCCCGGCGGCGGAACCATTGGTCAAAAATGGTGACCAGGTGCATCCAGGAAGCGTTCTCGCCCAAACCAAACTGGTTTCTGAGCATGGGGGATTAGTCCGAATTCGGGAACAGTTTGCTCCCGATGAGCTACCTCGGGAAATTGAGATTATTACCGCTTCGGTATTGCTGGATCAAGCCTTAGTTCGCTTAGTACAGATGCAGGGACGGGAACAACATATTATTGAAACCAATAGTAACCATCGCTTCATGCTCAAAGTCAGTCCGGGTTCCAAAGTGGAAAACCACGATGTGATTGCGGAACTGATGGATGATAGCTACCGCACCAAAACCGGGGGGATTATTAAATACGCCGGGGTGGAAGTCGCCAAACGGGGTAAGGGAAAACAGGGTTATGAAGTCACCCAGGGAGGCACTTTATTATGGATTCCCGAAGAATGCCATGAGGTGAATAAGGATATTTCCCTACTGTTAACTGAGGATGGACAGTATGTGGAAGCGGGGATGGAAGTGGTTAAGGATATCTTCTGTCAGAGTAATGGGGTGATTGAAGTTACTCAGAAAAATGATATTCTGCGAGAAATCGTCATCAAACCCGGGGAACTGCATCTGGTGGATGACCCGGAAATGGTGATGGCGATTGATGGCCAGATTGTCAATCCCGGCCAAGAGGTGATTCCGGGAATTGTGTCTCAGGACTTGCATTATGTGGAATATGTGGAAACTCCCGAAGGCCCAGCCTTGCTGTTGCGCCCTGTGGTGGAGTTTAGCGTTCCCGAAAATCCTACTGTACCTTCTCAGGAATCTCTGAACGAATCTATTGTCCTGCGAGCCGTGCAACGTTTAACCTATAAAGATGGGGAACGGGTACGGTCTGTGGAAGGGGTGGAACTGCTACGAACCCAGTTAGTGATTAGTATTGGCATCGAAGCCCCGCAGTTAGCGGCTGATATTGAGTTACTGCCCGATGAGAATGACCCCGATGTCAGGAAGTTACAGTTAGTGATTTTAGAATCCTTGGTAATTCGTCGGGATGTAATTGCTGATGCCACCCAGGGTAGTACCCGCACTCGGTTACTGGTCAAGGATGGAGATGAAATAGAAAAAGGCGCCGTGGTCACCCGCACGGAAATCATGTGTAAGGAAGACGGGATTATTCAGGGGATTCGGTCGGGGTCGGAAATTCTGCGCCGTTGTTTAGTGGTACGAGATATTGACCAAATGACCATTGAGTTGCCCGAAGGCGTTAAACCGACGGTGAAATTGGGTCAACTGTTGGTAGAAGGGATTGAAATTGCTGAAGGGATTAAGCTATCGGAGTCCGGTCAAGTCATTGCCGTTGGTGACAAAATCGTGGGTCAGGGGACTATCCCGGTCACGGGAAATCAGATTACCCTGCGTCGGGGTCGGCCCTATCGGGTGTCTTCCGGTGCCATTCTCCACGTTAAGGACGGAGACTTGGTACAACGGGGGGATAACTTGGTGTTGCTGGTGTTTGAACGGGCCAAAACCGGAGATATTATTCAAGGGTTGCCCCGAATTGAAGAATTATTAGAAGCCCGCAAACCCAAGGAAGCCTGCGTTTTAGCCCGACGTCCGGGAACTGCCCAGGTGACGATGGATGATGACGTCACCGAACTACGGGTGATTGAAAATGATGGCACGGTTACGGATTATCCCCTGGGTTCGGGTCAATCCCCAATTGTCTCCGATGGTCACAAAGTAGAAGCCGGACAAACCCTGACCGATGGCCCTAGCAATCCCCATGAAATCCTAGAAGTGTTCTATGACCATTATCTGGAACAGGGGGAAGGAATGTATGATGCGGCTTTGGGCAGTTTCCGCCAGTGTCAAGCGTTCCTGGTCAACGAGGTGCAGTCGGTGTATCAGTCCCAGGGGATTGATATTTCCGATAAGCATATTGAGGTGATTGTCCGTCAGATGACCTCTAAGGTGCGGATTGATGATGGGGGCGATACGACTATGTTACCTGGGGAATTGGTGGAACTGCGCCAGGTGGAACAGGTGAATGATGCCATGTCGATTACTGGAAGTGCCCCCGCCAAATATACCCCCGTGTTATTGGGGATTACCAAGGCGTCCTTAAATACCGATAGCTTTATCTCGGCGGCTAGTTTCCAAGAAACCACCCGGGTCTTGACTGAAGCGGCGATTGAGGGCAAATCCGACTGGTTACGCGGTCTCAAGGAAAACGTGATTATCGGACGCCTGATTCCGGCGGGAACGGGATTCAATGCCTATGAGGAATCCGGTAATGCCGAGTATGGCTTCGATAACGGGACGTTGTATTTGGATGAGGAAGACGAGGACGAACTGCGGGATGTGGTCTTGGATGATAAAACCGCCCGGGTCTATAACAGTTTTGAACGGGAATTACCCCCAGAACCCAAAGCAGCAACCTCTAGTTTCGGCAAAGGCAGCAAAGTCCTATTTGAAGATAGTGAAGATGATCCTTTATTATCGGCTATCCTCGATGATGAGTTAATTGATGACGAATACGAAGACGACGAGGACGAAGACGAATAAAATCAGTTATCAGTCATCAGTAAACAGTTATCAGTTAGGAAGTTTACAGTTAATTTTTTATTAACTGTAAACACTGATAAATCTTACACTGATAACTGATATAGCAGTCTCTACATCTATTAGGACATTCTTGAAAGCTAAAAGCTGCTCACAGTAAGTATTTACCTATAGCGAGATTGCCTATTCCCTATTGCCTCTTGCTATAACTGTTTACTGTTTACCGATTTTGATTTATGTCTGAAACCATTAAACTCGATCAATTTCTAAAATTTATGGGTGAAGTCTCCACCGGGGGACAAGCCAAAATCCTAATTAAATTTGGTGATGTTGAAGTCAATGGTGAGGTTGAAACTCGCAGGGGACGAAAGTTAGTCACAGGGGATAAAGTGTTGGTTAATGGAAAAACCTTAACGGTTAATTTATCGGAAAAATGGGTTTAAAACCCCTAAGTTCTACTTAGGCTTTTTATTGTAAACCTTTGTTGCAATATCAACCAATCTTGTGCCCAAAAATATAGGATAAGAAATCAGGCTAGAGGTAAGGCAATGTTAGTGTTTGAGTTCAAAACTTACGGAAAAGCCAGTCAGATTGAAGCAGTAAAGGAAGCAATTCGTACAGCACAATTTGTCCGCAATAGCTGTTTACGCTATTGGATGGATCATAAAAAAATAGATAAGTACGATTTAAACAAATATTGCGCCGTGCTTGCTAAGAATTTTCCGTTTGCTAATGAACTCAACTCTCAAGCCAGACAATCTAGTGCTGAACGAGCCTGGTCTGCTATTAGTCGTTTTTACGAGAACTGCAAAAAGTCAATTCCTGGTAAAAAAGGATATCCCCAATTCCAGAAAAACTGTCGTTCTGTTGAGTATAAATCAACGGGTTGGAAACTTGCAGATAACAGAAAATCCATAAAGTTTACCGATAAAAAAAATATTGGTGAACTCAAGTTAAAAGGCACACGCGACTTACACTTTTACCAAATTAGCCAAATAAAACGGGTGAGGTTAGTAAAACGTGCAGACGGCGTGTATGTTCAATTCTGTGTCGATGTTGACCGGAAAGAAAATACAAAACCTTCTGGAAATACTATTGGACTAGATGTGGGCTTGAAGGAATACTACACCGATTCAAATGGAGTCACGGTTGAGAATCCTAAATTTCTCCGTCAAGGTCAAAAGGTTCTTAAACGTTCACAACGTCGGATTTCCCGAAAAGTCAAAGGTTCAAAAAATCGAGGCAAAGCTAGACAGATTTTAGGGAAACGCCACCTCAAAATAAGTAGGCAACGTAAAGACCATGCTGTGAAATTAGCACGGTGCGTAGTTCAGTCTAACGACTTGATAGCCTACGAAGATTTGAGAATTAAAAATCTGGTAAAAAATCATTGTTTAGCTAAGTCTATTAATGACGCATCTTGGTATCAGTTTCGGGTCTGGATTGAATATTTTGGGAAAGTATTTGAAAGAGTCACGGTAGCGGTAAATCCGCAATATACCAGCTCATATTGCTCTAGTTGCGGTGAAATTGTTAAGAAAACGCTATCCACTAGAACCCATGTTTGTAGGTGCGGTTGTGTCATGGATAGAGATGAAAATGCAGCTAGAAATATCCTTAGTCGAGGATTGAGTACCGTAGGGCATACGGGAACTTTCATGCTAGACATGAGCAACGCTTTGGGAGAATCGACCTCTACTCGGGCTGGAGAAATCCTGTTCGAGCAAGTTGGCTCTATGAACAAAGAATCCCCACGCCTTTAGGCACAGGGAGTGTCAAAACATTGATAATAGGACTTGACCATTGGGCATAATCGTATTGTAAATCATGGCATCCTCATGATTAAACCCGATGGCATCGGTTAGGTTAGCATCGGTTAAATTAGCGGCTTTAAAATTGGCTTTGTGTAAATCGGTATCCCGTAAATCTGCCCCCACTAACCAGGCATTTTCTAAATTACATTCATATAAAGTTGCATCGCTTAAATCTGCTTGATAAAGATTAGTATAACTTAAATTAGCTTGAGTTAAATTCGCTCCATTGAGATTAATATGGGAAAGATTTGCCCCCATCATTTGGGTGCTATATAAACTGGTTTGTTTCAAAATGGCATAACTCAAATTCGCCCCCATTAAGTTGGCCCCGCGCAACGAAGCTCGACTTAAATTTGCGTAACTGAGATTTGACCCACTCAAGTCCGCCCCGATAAAGACTAACTTACTTAGATCACAAGTTTGCAAATCTGCCCCTCTTAAATCCACCCCTTTAAAACTCCATTCTCCTTTTGCCTTTCGCTGCAATAATTCCAACCCATCCATAATATTCAGCCTAAATCCCATTCATTTCATTTTGTCTGATGAATTGCCAATCTAGGCTCTCTAAATCTTGTGATTTATACTTCATCGAGTTTACCATAACAAATTTTAATTTGCTCTGCTAAGTCAAAAAGCAAAGAAAGTAAAGTGATTTCATATCTCTTAAGCAATAAGAATTAAAGTTAGATGTTAAGAATCCCTGAAAGAATAAAGAATTGAGTATTTTCGATGCCGAATGTTTGACAGAATGTAAAGTTAAATTACAACTGTGATTAAAATGTTGAGAAATTTTCCAAAATTGAATCAATCCTTTAACCTGGAAGTTTAAAGTAATATTATCGAGAGAGAACCAATGCAAGATCTGAAAAAGTATCGTATTCGATGCACACTAACCTATGGCGATATCTATAGCCAAATCATCGTTTGGTTAATTGTCATCTTTATCGCCTTAGCAACTTCCCTAGCCCTGTGGAGTACAACCCGTCAAATTTATGCTTTAGCGACGGTTGGCCTAATTGTTGTGCTGTCTTTACCTTTCCTGCTCTTTGCATTCGTCACCACTTTATTTAACCATATTGAAATTTTATCCGTAGATCCCTTGATTGAAGACGAACCCAGTCGTGCTGAATTTCCGGCTTCCTAAACAAATCAGTTATCAGTGTAGGGGCGGGTTCATCAAAATTTAGGTGATTAACAAAAATCTAAAAGAACCCGCCCGTACCAGTTATCAGTTAATAGTTAAGAAGTTTACAGTTAATTGATTAACTCTTATGCTGATAACTCTTATGCTGATAACTCCTTAACTGATAACTCCTTAACTGATAACTCCTTAACTGATAACTCCTTAACTGATGACTGATAACTGATTAAGATGCTAGAACATGATGTGATTATTGTTGGGGGCGGGTTGGCAGGATGTCGGGCGGCGGTAGAAATTGCCCGGACTAACCCCAGCTTAAATATAGCCATTGTTGCCAAAACTCACCCCATCCGCTCCCATTCCGTGGCCGCCCAAGGGGGTATTGCGGCTACTTTAAAAAATATTGATGAAAGTGATAGTTGGGAAGCCCACGCCTTTGATACGGTCAAGGGTTCAGACTATTTAGCTGACCAAGATGCCGTCGAAATTTTAGCCAAAGAAGCCCCGGATGTCATTATTGATTTAGAACATTTAGGCGTCTTATTTTCCCGTCTTCCCGATGGTCGCATCGCTCAACGCGCCTTCGGCGGCCATTCCCATAATCGCACCTGTTACGCCGCCGATAAAACTGGTCATGCGATTTTACACGAACTGGTGAACAACCTGCGACGCTATGGTGTGCAGATTTATGATGAATGGTACGTCCTGCGCTTAATCTTAGAAGATGGACAGGCGAAGGGTGTGGTCATGTTCCGTATTAATGACGGACAGTTAACCGTTGTGCGGGCTAAGGCGGTGATGTTCGCCACCGGGGGGTACGGTCGGGCGTTTAATACCACTTCCAATGATTACGCTTCAACGGGGGACGGGTTGGCAATGTCGGCGATCGCGGGAGTTCCCCTGCAAGATATGGAGTTTGTCCAGTTCCATCCCACGGGATTATATCCGGTGGGGGTATTAATTTCCGAGGCTGTGCGGGGGGAAGGCGCCTATTTAATTAATAGTAATGGGGAACGGTTCATGGCGACCTACGCCCCGAGTCGGATGGAATTAGCACCCAGAGATATTACCTCTCGGGCGATTACTTTAGAACTGCGGGCAGGCCGGGGAATTCACCCCGATGGTAGTGCGGGGGGGCCCTATGTTTATTTAGATTTGCGACATTTGGGACGGGAAAAAATCATGAGTCGGATTCCCTTTTGTTGGGAAGAAGCCCACCGTTTATTAGGGATTGATGCGGCAGTGGAACCCATGCCTGTGCGTCCAACAGTTCACTATTCTATGGGAGGTATTCCGACTAATATTAATGGGCAAGTTTTAAGCGGTATTGATAGTTTTGTGGATGGCTTATTTGCCGCAGGGGAAGCCGCCTGTGTGTCGGTACATGGAGCCAATCGTTTAGGCAGTAATTCCTTATTAGAATGTGTGGTTTATGGAAAAAGAACCGGGGCGGCTATTGCCCAATTTGTGCAAAATCGCAAGTTACCAACAATTGATGAACAGCGTTATTTGAAAGAATCCCAAACGCAATTACAAGGGTTATTAGATCAGTCAGGAGACTATAGAATTGGGAAACTGCGCCAAGAGTTCCAAGATGCCATGACGGCTCATTGTGGTGTGTTTAGAACTGATAATATTATGCAAGAAGGGTTAAGTCAAATTCAAGAATTGCAAAATCGTTATCAACGGATTTATTTAGATGATAAAGGCAAATGTTGGAATACGGAATTAATTGAAGCGTTGGAGTTAAAAAGTCTGATGATCGTGGGAAATATGATTTTAACTTCTGCCTTAAATCGTCAGGAAAGTCGAGGTGCCCATAGTCGAGAAGACTATCCTCAACGCAATGATGAAACCTTCCTAAAACATACTTTAGCTTATTATTCTCCGGTGGGTATTGATTTAGCCTATCGTCCGGTAAAAATTACCCTATTTGAACCCCAAGAACGCAAATATTAAAGTAGTGAGGCGTTCACGCATCCTAGCCCTAAAGGGCTTACTACAATCGAGATATAATAGTAACAATATGGTAACTTAATATGACCACAGTTCAAAAAATAGTAGATATTAGTGTAGCACAAATGAGTGTACAAGAATTATTACACCTGGTTAATGAAGGGACAGAGATTTTACTGACAGATGGTAATAACCCGTTGGCTCGTCTAGTTCCTATTTCTCAACAAAATGTACCTCGAATAGCCGGACTACACCGGGGAGAAATATGGACAAGTAATGATTTTGATGCACCATTACCAGATTTTGGGGAAGATAGAAATGTGCGATCGCACTTTGGGGAAGAAAGGGGCGAAACAATTATTCAAGGGTTAGAATAGTAAAAAAATAGTTGAGAGATGATATGCTTGGAAAAAATTGCAGCAAGTAATGTCTGTGCTGATATTAGTGATCCGGTGAAATGGCAGCGAGAGTTACGTCAAGATCGATTGACAGAATCAGTTATTACCCCAATGTGAGAACTCCCGCCAAAAAATTCACCGCTAACGGCAAAATTGTTAACCATCTCGAACCGAGTAAAACTTCAGGAATCTCATCACCTGCAAAAACTGGAATCTCGAATTCTTGTTCACCTAATAGTATTTTGCCAGCATAAACATCAAAAGTGCTTTCTCCTTGTGCTGTGATCATTTCATTTTGCCGGATGAATTGCCAATCCAGACCATCTAAATCTTGTTTGTTAATTGCCAGAAATTCTGTAAATCCCGTATCTAGCATTGCCTCCACAGTTAGATTTAAGCCATCAGCAGTAATCAAATCAATTTCAAAAAACAATTCACCCCTACTTCCAAAAGTACCCTGAATCATATTTTGCCAGTAGCTCCACTTTCATTTAAGCAAAACATACAATGTACGGCATCAGGGTATTTATGACGTGCTTCTTGACTAGCTACTTCTTGATCTTTGTCAATGAAATAGTCGCCGCTGTCAGGTTCAATGGCAATATACCAGCCATAGTGTTCTGCGATGAGAGCGGGGCGAACTTGCTCAAAAATTGCTCGACAACGCTTATGAAATACTTCGCGTTCAGCTTTGCGTCGAGCTAGTGCTTCGGGTGATAAGGTGTGTTCTGGGAATATTCTGCCGCGAGGTGGGCTTTTTTTTGGTAGTGATTGAGTCATGGAGTTAAATCTTCAGGACTTATACCTCTTAGATCCTAACATACTTTTGTATTTCCTTTTAAAAGTATATTAAATCCATTTGATTAGGTAAAAGAAGGGTGATCGCATTTTTGAAAACGAAGTGCGATCGCATTTCCCTCCATCCTAAATTGCTATAATAACAACCAACAAAAAAAATCTCAACATCAAGCATAATGTCTACTTACAGCGAGGTACTGAGTCAGGCTCAAAATCTCACTCCTGACGAGCAACAAAAACTTTTAGAAGTATTGTTAGCATTGATGCGCGATCGGGTAACAACCCAAACTCAGGATAAACGATCAGAAATTGATGCAGCACTGATTGAAATGACACAAGATCCAGAGTATCAATCTCAAGTGCTACAGATGGAGGCTGAGTTTGCGGTAGCGAGTTGGGAAGCGTTGCAATTGGGGGAATCCTCAGTATAAACACCGGGAGAAGTCTATGATGCTCGACTTGAACCTGTTGAGGGTTCTGAACAAGGAGGAACCCGTCCTGTTATTATCGTTAGTCGAGCTACAATCAATACATATAGCCCTGTAGTTTTAGCTATTCCCTGCACTACTTATCAAACTGGTAAACGAGTTTATCCGACTCAAGTATTAATTAAAGCTCCCGACGGTGGATTAACCAACGATTCTATAGCTATGGCAGATCAAGTACGGGTATTATCTAAATCTCGTTTATTGAGTTTACGAGGAATACTTAGTGATGAAGCAATACTTCTGCTGAATCAAGCTCTATTAATTGCGTTGGATTTGCCTGGTCAAGTTTAATCGCATTTTGGAGAAGATCAGAGTGCGATCACATTTTTGGGGAAGATAGAAATGTGCGATCACCGTTTGGGGAAGACAGGGACGAAACAGTCATTCAAGAGTTAGAATAGTAAAAAAATAGTTGAGAGATGGTATGCAGAGAATATATGAAGCTATATTGAAAGGCAACCTTTTAGAATGGGCGCGGGAGGTTCCCAAACAGAGCGATCGCCCTATTAGAGTTTACGTTACTTTTCAAGAAGATAGATCGAGTCTAAGTGCTGAGTTTCGTCGCCAAAAAACAGTTGAAATATTGGAAAAAATTGCAGCAAGTAATGTCTGTGCTGATATTAGCGATCCGGTAAAATGGCAGCGAGAGTTACGTCAAGATCGTCCACTTCCAAGTAGGGATAAATAATGCTACTGGATAGTAATATTATTATTTACGCTTCCCAACTGGAAAACGCACAGATTAGGCAGTTTATTGGCGAACATGACATAGTTGTATCGGCAATAAGTTACGTTGAAGTGTTAGGTTATCATCGACTAACTAAAGACGCTTGGTGCGATCGCCTTCTTCTCTGTACTTGTGGATCTGTTCCAAAATTGGGTCTTTGTACATCGCTACTCTCCCAGTGCAATAAGGCAGAAGGCAGAAGGGAAGAAACCTTGTATATTCAGCTTTTTGCCTTTTTTCAAGTGGTGGGTTATTTCTGCCAAGCTGCACTAGAGGCTCAATCGCTTATGATAAATGTATTATCGTATGTCTGGGAGTTTAAACCATGTCTCTCGCTGAGTTAATTCCTTTGGTGAACAATCTGAGCCAGTCAGACAAATTATCTCTCTTCAAACTCCTAGCTGTGCAAATCCCAAAGGCTGAATTACAAGTTATTTTTTCTGCATCAGAGTATCCGGTTTGGTCGCCCTACGACGCAACGGAAGCTGCAAACATTCTGATGCAGATGATTCGGGATGACCAAGAGGCATCTACTCATGCCTAGTACAATCGAGTTTCCCTTTTCTGACGATGAAGCATTACCCACGATTCCCATCACTCTGAGTCATGCAGGCTTTTCTGTCTCCGCGAATGCACTGCTAGATACTGGGTCTGCGGTCAACCTATTACCTTATGACATAGGGGTGCAATTGGGTGCAATTTGGGAGGAACAAACTGTCCGCTTGCCATTGACTGGAAATCTTGCAAGGGTTGAGGCGCGGGGTGTATTTGTGTATGTTCAAATTGGGAATCTGGAACCAGTTCGTCTAGCATTTGCCTGGGCACAATCCTCTCAGATGCCCTTAATTCTTGGGCAAACCAACTTCTTTCGAGAATTTGATGTTTGTTTTCAGAGATCGCGATGCACGATCGAGATTATCCGCTTCTAATAAGCGTCGATGTCGATAAATTAAGTGAAGCGCGATATCGTCCACTTCCAAGTAGGGATGGATAATGCTACTTGATAGTAATATTATTATCTACGCTTCCCGATCAGAAAACACGCAAATTAGGCAGTTTATTGGCGAACATGACATAGTTGTATCGGCAATAAGTTACGTTGAAGTCTTGGGCTATCACCGACTAACTGAAGATTATAGATTGTATTTTGAGGAGTTTTTTGATGTTGTGGAGGTTTTACCGATTTCTAACGCTGTACTTGATCAAGCAGTGGCGTTGCGACAGATGAGGAGAATGACTCTTGGGGATGCTATTATGGCGGCAACAGCTTTGGTTTATGGCATAACTTTAGTTACAAGAA
Organism: Planktothrix sp. PLAVEN19ND; assembly: GCF_057220675.1. NCBI lineage: Bacteria > Bacillati > Cyanobacteriota > Cyanophyceae > Oscillatoriales > Microcoleaceae > Planktothrix > Planktothrix sp. PLAVEN19ND. The sequence goes on from NZ_CM170132.1 coordinate 251,419, forward strand.
ATATAGACGATTTTCGGTGGATTGCTGAACTCACATTAATTAACCCGTTTGAGGCTTAAGAAAGATGGGCGATCACACTTCGGAAAATGAAGGGCGATCGCATTTTCCTCACTCTTGAGCAGAAATTGCTATATAGAATTCATTTGATTAAGTTGGGCGACTTGTTTGCGGAGCCTAGGTATCTTTTTTCTACTCAAGACATTTACGAAGTCGATCAAATAAGACTGTCATAGCACAGTAACAACTGTTACTATGAGGATGATATAGGACTGGTAAATGACCTTTTGGTGCTGAAAAATCATAAATATATTTTATGTCTGATTTCCACCCTAATTTGTTATTGAATTTACGCCAACTTTCAAACAAAGCAAGTTGGCGAAGTTGTTCGTCGGTCTTTTCAAGTTTTTCTCGATTAGCAAAATCTTTTTCCTTAAGGTACATACTCAAGAAAATATCAGACCAAATGTCATCTTGAACGCTAATACCAAAATATCCTTTACTATATTTTACCCAGAGTCTATCTATAGTGCATATATCTGTACAAGGAATACTTTTTGGTCTCTCAGGGTCAACACTAACCCTTCCAATATCTATAAAGAAAAACTCCTTGAAAATAGATTCAGTTTCTTTATTAGCGGATTTAAAATCCTTAACTGCTAGAAAATTTCTTAGGTTTCGATAATCTATTCCTACTGCTGAACTTAGATCGTCATTTAGTTGACTTTCGTCAATAGTCGGGTATTTTATTTCATTAGGATTAGGAAGACTAGAAGTTTTAGCTTCATTTTTATTAACTAAGGCATTGTGATTAAAAAGCAGCCAAAAAGCGTGGATAACTCCCGGAATCCAGGTAAAAAATAATGTGAGTACCAGGTTTATCCAAAAATGAGCGCCAAGCCCGACCGTCAAAAATACGCCAAGCGGGGGGAAAAAAAACGCTGCGAGTATGTGACTAATCGGAACGGATCTTTTCTTAATATCGCTCATATTTATACTCCAATTTAAAATTATCAATGATATTAAGAAGAAGAATCGCCCCCTGCACCCTCTCGCATCCTTTTGGCTATTGCATAGTAGATTCGAGGGAGCGATCGCATCCTGTTAGATGTATACTAGCTATTTATCTAGCCCTTTTCTCTGCATCTGTAAGGGCTCTCTCAGTCCAACTACCATTTCGTTTGTTCAGAACATAGGCTATGATATTTTGATTGTTTTGATCGCGAATCAGCAGGTTCCAATTTCCATCTCTATCCTCAAAAGAATGGTGATGTACAGAATTAGCATTACCGGAAACTGGTTCTATCGTGACACCCCCATCTCGGCGATCTAAGTCTCTATCGAAATCTATCAACTTCACCGTGATCTGATTACCGTCAGGTAATCTGAATTTTACTATTTCAGACATAACACACTCCAAATTACTTAAACTAGCTGGATGTAGAAAAAGAATATGCTAATGCGCGTTTATAAAACTCCTTTACCTTTCAAATATGCTACGGCTGTCTGTACAACTTCTCTCATCCCACTACGATTTCTTTTGCTGAAGGAAGTATGGTTGTAAGTTAAATCACCTGTTTCTGGATTGTAATCAAAGTTTACATGGGGGTATCTGGTTGATTGACCTATTTGACGTACTGAAATTGTGTAAGTACCATCAGGCTTAGGGTCTGTCTCGTCTTGGTACTCGTGAACACCATCTCCTGCTGGTTCCCATTTTCCACTCATAAACGTTTAGATTTCTAACTTAGGTTGATTACTATAGCAATCCTATTTGATTTGTGTTCAAAATTCCTGATCAAAAGGGAACAGGGAACAGGAAATAGGGAATAGGGGTAATACTTCTGACTATTTCATATCAGTATTGAAATGTTACAACCTATTTAGGATTGCTATAGCTACTAAAACAAGATTATCTATTCAATATAAAGCCTGTCAATCCAAAAAATCCTGACTTTCCCAGAAAAATAAATCTGAATTATCCGAAATGTACGAAAGATACGATATAATACTATAATACTCAAATTGTAAGATCTCTCACCTATGGACATCGCAGAAGTCTTAAAACTCGCGGATGAGCTAGTCCTTGCAAAAACAGGAGAACACCTGGACTGTCTGCAAGAAGCTATTTTACGTGGAACTTTACAAGATCGGACGTACTCAGAAATTGCAGAAGAAGTTTACTTAAGTACCAGTCATATTAGAAATTTAGGGTCAGTATTATGGAAAATTCTTTCAGAAGGAGTGAGTCAAAACGTGACAAAGGCAAATTTTAGATTAATATTAGACAGTGGTAAAATTTACAATTTTTCATCTGGTCAGGGTCATGTAGCGATTAATAACCTCAACTTTTGCCCAGAAAAAACGCGATCGCCCACATCTCCCCAAAACCCCGAACAAACTCCCAAACAAATCCACATAGACTTAGGCGACGCACCCGAAATATTCAGCTTTTTCGATCGCACTCCCCAACTCTCCACCCTCGAAAACTGGATAACACAAGATCGTACACGCTTAATCGCACTTCTAGGAATCAGTGGTATTGGCAAAACCACCCTTGCCCTTCACCTAATTGACCAAATCAAAACCCAATTTGATTATATCATCTATCGGAGTCTCCGCTTTTCCCCTACCTTAGAAAAATATCTTTCCAAAATCCTGAAAATTTTCTCCGAATCATCAGAAATCCCCCAAAATATCGAAACCAAAATTTCCCAAACTCTCGATTATCTGCGAAAATACCGATGTCTAATTATTTTCGATGACGTGCAGGCACTTTTTAGCAGTGGTCAACTTGCTGGACAATATAAATCAGGCTATGAAGATTATCAGTTATTTTTTAAACAAATCACCGAAGTTAATCATAATAGTTGTTTTCTGTTAATTAGTTCCGAAAAACCTAGGGAAATTGCCGAATTAGAAAAATCAAATTCCCCTATTCATTCTTTAGTTTTAGGGAGTTTAGGTCTAGGCGCGAAAGAGATTTTAAGCTCATATCAATTATTAGATACAGAAACCTGGGAAACCCTGATTAATACCTATCAAGGCAACCCCCTCTGGTTAAATATAACCGCTGCCCTGATTCGAGAATTATTTAGTAGTAAAGTTGCTGATTTTTTGGAATATGATATGCCCCTTTTAGATGAATCATTACAATCGCGTTTAGAGCAACTATTAGGAAGATTAACAGAAGAAGAAGTTGCAGTAATCACTCAACTTGTCCAAGAAACAGAAGGAGTTCTCCTATCAGAAATATTAAACAAAATAAAATTATCTAATTCCGACTTAATTAATGCGATAAAATCCCTGTGTATGCGATTTTTATTGGAGACACAAGAGCGGGAAAAAATAACTTTTTTTAGTTTAAATCCGGTGGTGGCACAATATGTCAAAACTAGGCAAAAGCACTAATTTATTTTCTCGTTTCCAGGCTGGAGCCTGGGAATGCTATGATTGACGCTCCGCCTCTATTGTTGACGAGTGGCAGAGCCACCATTTTAGCATTTCTAGGTAGAACCTAGAAACGAGGGAACGAGGGATTGAGAAATAATGTTAAAATCAAATTGTTACTTAACCGCTAAAATAGGATGAATTCACTAACAGAAGTTGAAGCGGCTATTCAAAAATTATCTGCTATTGAAGTCCGTCAACTGGCAGAATGGTTACAAACTTATTTGAATACTGAAGGGAATACAGAACACGAAAAAGAAACCGAGCAAAAGATAACTTTTGTTCAAAATCAACAAAATGCTTGGGATATCTTAGAATCAATAACGGGAACTGTTGAGGCTCCTCCAGATTGGTCAATCAATCACGATCATTACTTATATGGAACAGCAAAACGTTATCCAGATAATTCTCAATGAGCAATTCCCGTTTACTGCTAGATACGGTTTTTATTCAAGCCTTATTAAATCCTCGTGATCAGTATCATGATCAAGCTAAAAAATGGTTAAATCCCGTTAGAAATGCAGATGAAGTATGGGTAACAGAAGCAGTTTTAACGGAAGTTGCTAATGCGTTGAGTGCTATTAATCGGAATCCGGCTGTTAGATTTATTCAACAATGTTATCAGACAGACAATATTTATGTTGTTACTGTAGATACAAATTTACTAACTCGTGCGCTTCAACTTTATCAAGCACGCCCTGATAAAACTTGGGGTTTAACAGACTGTATTTCATTTATTGTTATGGCAGATAAAGGTTTAATCAATGCAGTAACGGCTGACCTTCATTTTATACAAGCTGGTTTTAGAGCTTTATTATTAGAAAATCCTTAATAAAGAGGAAAAGTCTACTCCCCATTATCTATCAAGGATTTAAGAGGATTACGGAGATTAACCCTGCCCTCGACTTGATTGGGGGACAGATTAAAATCCGTGAAATCCGTGAAATCTTCTTAAATCCGTGATCCCCATTAATATATTATTTAGCCACTTTAATCGGCCCATCAATACTACCACTAAAAAACTGTTTTACGATCGCGCTATCGGTGGTAAATGCTTCCTGAATTGTTCCTTGCCATTGCACTAAACCTTGATATAAAAAAACAATCCGATCCGCCGTGCGTCGAATCGTACTATCTTGATGGGTCACAATACTATAGGTACTGCAACCTTTTCCACTATGTTGTAAATCCCTAATTAAATCTTCAATAACCGTTGATGCAATCGGATCTAACCCGGCGGTAGGTTCGTCATATAAAATCACCTCTGGAGTCTCCCGAGGATTTTCTGGATTTGGCATAATTGCCCGGGCAAAACTCACCCGTTTTCGCATTCCTCCCGATAATTCGGCGGGATAGCGATCGCCAATATTAGGCAACCCGACCATTTCCAATTTCTCATTCACTAATTCCCTGATTTTTTTAGTAGGTAATTTCGTATGTTGATAGAGTAAAAAACCGATATTTTCTGTCACCGTTAAAGAATCAAATAAAGCCGCCTGTTGAAATACCATAGCAATTCCAATCGGATCAGTAATATCATCTACCCATCCTTGCCGTTTTTTTCCTAACACATAAACTTCCCCTTCATCGGGGGGCAAAAGTCCGGCAATAATTCGCAAAATTGTTGATTTTCCCGTTCCTGAAGGGCCGATAATTCCCAAGGCTTCTCCCCGATAAATCGTTAAATCAACCCGATCTAAAATCCGTTGCGAACCAAAGGCTTTACTCACTCCTTTTAATTCAATTAAAGGTTCTAAAGATTCTGATTGCTTTGATAAAACCAAGTTATCCTTAAAATCGACGGGTTCAACTTTAATCCTTGGAGTTTTTCCCTTGTTACCGTCTTTGATCATTTCGCTAAACCCTTCTTATCATGTAACTTCTACCCGATACGGTTGTTAAGCAAACGATTTAATCGTTATCATCACTTTGATCTCCCTCGTTGAGAAAAATTAAAAACACCGATAGCCCGATGGGATTAACCTCTAGTCCGTTATTTTACGATCAGTACAACCTCGCGTAGTCTAAATTGTCTGTAAAAGCCTGTATATCAGAGTAAAACACTATCTATGTCAACTGGTTTGTTCAAACACACCCTCCGCAGAATTATGAAACTCAGACTCCATCTTGGCCTATCGAACTATCGTTCTCCCCGGATGATTAACCAATGGTTTAAATGGTTATCTCCTGGGTTGTTTATCAAGCGGTGGATGGCGGTTAGCGCCACGGGGGTGTTAGTGGCTAGTTTAGGGTTGGCAATCTCGACGGGAATGACTCCGATTTATTACATCCTACAACTGCTGAAAAATTTATTAGGATGGATTACCACCGTTGTGCCAAATTATATCTCGGGGCCATTGATGATTGCCTTGGGGGTTGTCCTAGTTCTTTGGAGTCAAACCCGCAGTCTCAATTCCATTAGTGAAGCCTTTTATCCGGTCGGAGATGAACAATTAGTCGATCGTTTGTTGAGTCATCGCCGATTATTACGGGGGCCGAAAATCGTGGGGATTGGGGGCGGAACTGGGTTATCGACTCTATTGCGGGGATTGAAGGAATATAGTGCGAATATTACCGCCATTGTTACTGTGGCAGATGACGGCGGATCTTCAGGACGGTTACGTCGAGAAATGGGGGTATTGCCGCCGGGAGATATTAGGAATTGTATCGCCGCCCTAGCTGATGAAGAACGATTATTAACGGAATTATTTCAATACCGATTTACCGCCGGAGATGGATTAACCGGACATAGTTTCGGAAATTTATTCTTAACTGCAATGAGTGAAATTGAAGGAGATTTAGAACAGGCAATTGCCGCTAGTTCTAAGGTATTAGCCATTAGAGGTCAAGTCCTACCCGCCACATTAACAGATGTTAATTTATGGGCAAAATTAGCCGATGGTCGCCGAATTCATGGGGAATCTAGTATTACTGAAGCTAAGGGAAAAATTTTGACAATTGGTTGTATTCCCCCCAACCCTCCCGCCCTACCAAAAGCAGTGCAAGCGATTTTAGAGGCAGATTTGATTATTATTGGCCCTGGTAGTTTATATACAAGTGTAATTCCTAATTTATTAGTTCCAGAAATCGCCGCTGCCATTGCTTCTCGAAATGTTCCTCGAATTTATATTTGTAATATTATGACGCAACCAGGGGAAACCGATGGTTATACCGTTTCCGATCATATTAAAGCCATTGATAAAGCCTGCGGTTATCAATTATTTGATGCGGTGTTAACTCAAGGAACAGTTCCCCCAGCTAATGCTTTAATTCGCTATGCTCAAGAAGACTCTCATCCAGTTATTTTAGATCGAGATCTGGTTAAACAATTGGGTCGCAGAATTGTGATGAGTAATGTTATGGATGTTGATCCCGATACCGGATATTTACGCCATGATCCCTATCGGTTAGCCCAAGTTTTATTAAGATGGTTTGGCAAAACTAACCCATAGGTTAGAGAGTCCTAAAGGACTCACTACAAAGTAGTAAGCCCTTTAGGGCTTAATCTTTTCTAAACTATTCATATAAAATTATGACTCAATTCCATTTACCCAATGCCCAAGCAACCCATGAATTAGGGAAACAATTAGGGCGATCGCTCCCAGCCAATAGTATTCTATTATTAGAAGGGAATTTAGGAGCCGGAAAAACAACTTTTGTTCAAGGTTTAGCAGCAGGTTTAGACATTTCTGACTGCGTTGAAAGTCCGACATTTACTTTGATTAATGAATATCTAAATGGCAGGATTCCTCTCTACCATTTAGACTTATATCGATTAGAAGCATCGGAAATTGAACACTTGAACTTAGAACAATATTGGGAAGGAATCGAAGTAGAACCCGGAATTATTGCCATTGAATGGGCGGATCGTTTGCCCTATAAACCGGAAAGTTATCTAAAAATAGAATTAACTTATACAGAAAAAGGTGATCGTCTTGCCACTTTATTTAATATCGGTCAGGAGAATTTTAATCTGGATTTAGATCAGATTGAATTTCTAAATTGAGTATGAATTGGAGGCGATCGCCAAACAAAACAACTTTACAAAACCATTGAATTATGGGATAATTTAAACAGACTAATCCCCGTTTAACCCATTTCCTAAAATCCCCCAATGATTCAATCTGCAAAACCCTTAATGTTTCTGACTTCTTTCCTTTTTGTCAGTATTTTTTCGGTTTCTGTTAATGTTCATGCTCAAACCAAAAGCAAAATAACCCTGACTATTGATGGGTTTAAAAATAAAAATGGACAAGTTTGTGCGAGTTTATTTGCGAGTAATAAAGGCTTCCCCAGTAATGGAGATGATGCCATAAAAAGCGGTTGTGTGAGTATTACAGAAGTTCCTGTGGTGATGAATTTTGATAATTTACAACCAGGTAGTTATGCTATTGCCGTTATTCATGATGCGAATAACGATAAAACGGCTAACCGAAATGCTTTAGGAATTCCCACCGAAGGATTTGGTTTTTCTAAAAATCCCACCATTCTCACCGGGCCCCCCAAATTCAGTGATGCGGCGGTGGTGGTAGCGGGGGAAAACACTAAGATTAATATTAAATTACAGTATTTTTTAGGGGGTTAGGGTTGACACCCCCCCGCCGTGAATGGGCGGGGATTTCATCTACTTCAACAAATCAAAAATGGATAATTTTTGAAATTTTGGGTGGGATAAATTTAGCCTTAATCTTAATAGACTTGAATCCAGGCTTTAACATCATATTCCGTCCAAATCCCATTTTGCCAATAGGGGTCAGACTCAATTAACTGACGCACGGTTGCTTCATCCTCCGCCTCATAAATCCCAAATATTTTAGTAACATCCTGAGTCGGGCCAATGGTTAATAAAACTCCCGATTCTTTTTGTTGTTTTAATCGTTCTAAATGTTCCGCCCGATAGGGTTCTCGTTTCTCAAGAACGTTCTCACAATAGCTTCCGAACATGACATATTTTGGCATAATTGTTGCTGATTGATTGTTGATTGTTGACTAATATCTAACTTCTGAGACTGACGTTAAATTGTTGCACTAAAGCATCTCGGACTTTTTGTTGGAAGGGATCAATATCGCTATCAGTTAAGGTGCGATCGCTCACCCGATAAACTAAACGAAAAGCCAAACTCCGTTGACCTTCAGGTACATTTTTCCCCCGATATTCGTCGAAAACCTCCACCGATTCTAATAAATTTCCGGCGGCTTTGGTAATACAGCGTTGAATATCTGCGACCGCTACCTCGACGGGGACGAAAAAAGCAATATCGCGATCGGAAGCGGGGAAAGCTGAAAAAGGTTTGAACTTACGAACTAAATTAGAGGGGCGATTCATCCCTTCTAATAATACCGATAACTGGAATTCAAAGGCATAAACTTGATTCGGTAAATCCTGTTTTTGACACAGTTGCGGATGCAATTGTCCGAAAATTCCTAACCGTTTTCCCTGTAACCATAAAGAAGCGGTGCGTCCGGGGTGTAACAATTCTAGGGTAGATTCCGGTTTATATTCAACGGTTAAATTCAAGCGCTGAAATACCGCTTCTAAAATCCCTTTAGCTTCAAACCAAGTTAGGGGTTGCTCTTGACCACTGCGAACCCAACGGCCAAAACTAGAGTCTCCTCCCATAATCCCAGCAACAGCATCTTGTTCTTTATATTGATCCCCTTCTTTCCAGAAAATTCGACCGATTTCAAAGCCATTTAACGGCCCATTGCCATTTTCTAAATTATAGACAAAGGCATCAATTAATCCGGTTAACATTTCGGTGCGTAAAGCCGAATATTCCACAAACAAAGGATTATCTAAAACCACTTGATTATCCCCTGCTGTTTTGACTAGGGAATAGTGCATTAATTCCGTGAGTCCTTCCCCGCGAAAAGCCGCCCGAATTTGTCGGGTTGCCACCTGTTCTAAGGGAAGATAACCCGATACTCCTTGACGGGGTAAAGTGTCACGGAATTGATCATATCCGTAGAGACGGGCAACTTCTTCAATTAAGTCAATTTCCCGTTCTAAATCTCGATAACGATAGGGGGGAACCGTAACTTGCCAAACCACAGAATTATTGGGAGACTCCGTACGGGAGGGTTCTGTGATATCTTTGCTCATTGCCGGAATTTGAATGAACCCGCCCCTACATTTACATCCTAAAGCCGTCAGGGTTTTCTCTACTTCTTCGGGTAATAAATAGGGAGATTCGTCTCGTTTCAGTTGTCCCAAAATAGCATTAATTCTATCTAACCTTAATGTAATTTCAGGAGTCTGAATTTCTAGGGGACTGCGATCGCTTTCTTGACGAGTTGGAGTCCCAGAAGCCAACTCTTTTAGTAATAAAATAGCCCGCCGACAAGCCAATTCTAATTCCGCCTGATTTACCCCGCGTTCATAACGGGTAGAAGCCTCACTGCGTAGTCCTTGTGTTCGAGCGGAACGACGAATAGTGATGGGGGAAAAAATAGCTGCTTCTAACAATATATTTTGAGTTTGGGCAAAAACTTCTGTTTCTTCCCCTCCCATAACTCCAGCTAAAGCTACCGGATAATCATTAGCCGTGATTAACAGATTTTGCTCTTGTAATTTCCGAGTTTGACCATCTAAGGTTTTTATCGATTCATCGGATTTAGCAAACCGCACACCCACGGTTAAATCTTGAGAGTGAGTTACCTGTTTTAGCCGATCTAAATCAAAGGCATGAAGCGGTTGTCCCCATTCCAATAAAATATAATTCGTGACATCTACCACATTATTAATTGGACGCACTCCCGCGGCTTGTAAACGCCGTTGTAACCAATCGGGAGAAGGCGCAATTTTCACTCCTTTAATCATCGTGCCAATATAGATGGGACAGGCGGTTTTATCGGCAATTTCAATTGCTAAATATTCCGATTCATCTGGCTGTGTAATTAACAACTCCGGCGGTTCAGGAATTCTTAAATTTGCCCCGGTTAATGCGGCAATTTCCCGGGCAATTCCCACCATACTTAAGCCATCGGCGCGGTTAGCCGTGGCGGTGACATCTAAAATGACATCATCTAACCCTAATAAGGGTCTAATATCACTGCCTAATATTGGATTTTCTAGGTTAAAACTGTGGATTCCCGAGGACTCTTTTTCTAATCCCAATTCAGCTAAAGAACAAATCATCCCCTCGGAGGAAACTCCCCGCAATTTAGTTTTTTTCAGGGTTAAATTAATTTTAGGTAAATAAGTTCCTAGGGTTGCTACAGCCACAACCATTCCTGCTGCTGCATTGGGTGCTCCACAGACAATATTCAGGGGTTCTGAACCCCCAATATCCACTAGACAAACCCTTAATTTATCGGCATTGGGGTGTTGTTCGGCCTGAATAATTCTTCCCAGGACAACCCCATCAGCCCAGGAACGCCAATCTTCAATATCTTCTACTTCAAACCCCGCCACCGTTAGGGTTTCTGCCAAATTTTGGGGGGTCATCTGGATATCTACCAGTTCTTGTAACCAATTTAGAGAAATACGCATCGTGATTCGCTTTCAATGTTCCTAATCCATTGTTGCATCAAGTCGGGTGTTAAGTGTTGATTATTAAGGTGTTGAAGCTCAACCACTGAAACTCTAAGGATTTTGTGTTATGATTGTGGTGTCAATGCGTTCAAATATTGCTACAAGAGCAAGATTAATAGAAAACGAATGTTTATGCTTCAAGGGTGGCATAGTCGTTGAGGAATAAGTAAAACACAAATCCAGTATCATATCGTCCGTCCTGTGGGTTTTGCAAGTTCCCCGTTCACTGGTAAAAAGCAATCTCAAACATCATGAGCTACTGTGTTAATCCAGCCTGCCCTCAACCTGAAAATTTAGATGATGCCCTCAAGTGCAAGGCTTGTGGTTCAAAATTGCTGCTGAGAAATCGCTATCAGGTGATTCAACCTTTGGGCAAAGGAGGATTTGGGGCAACGTTTCTGGCTGCTGATATGTCCCTACCCGAACAGCCGAATTGTGTGGTCAAACAACTGCGACCCACGGCGACATCGGCTCGAATTTTAGAAATGGCACGGGAGTTATTTCAACGGGAAGCAAAAACCCTGGGTAAAATTGGTGATCATCTTCAGATTCCTAGCCTGATTGATTATTTTGTCGGGGGAAAACAATTTTATCTGGTACAAGAATATGTGGATGGCTGTACCTTAAAACAAGAGGTCAAGGAAAAGGGTATTTTTGACGAGGCAGAAGCCAAAAAATTTCTGCGGGAAATTCTTCCCATATTAGATTATATTCACAGTCAAGAAGTGATTCACCGAGATATTAAACCTGCTAATATTTTACGTCGGCGAATTGATCAAAATCTGGTTTTAATTGACTTTGGAGCCGTTAAAGATCAAGTTAACCAAGCCACAATGATGGGAACTGGACAAACGGCTTTTACTAATTTTGCCATCGGCACATCGGGGTTTGCTCCTCCCGAACAGATGGCCTTGCGTCCGGTTTATGCCAGTGATATTTATGCGGTGGGAATGACCTGCGTTTATTTGATGACCGGGAAGTCTCCTAATTCCTTTGAAAGTAATCAAATTACGGGGGAAATTTTGTGGCAACCCCATCTGGATGTGAGTGATTCTTTTTGCAGTATATTGCAACGAATGTTAGAATTTTCGGTGCAGTATCGCTATCAATCGGCGCAAGATGTTCTGCGAGCATTAGATTCTGAATTTAGTTATGGAGGTCTTTCAGAAGGCATGGTAATGCAGCAGAAGTCTAACTCAACTTCTAACTCGAAATTACCAACTTCTACGAATGAACCTACTGTTTTCAATGAAAATACCGGGTTGATGTTGACTTCAGAAAAAATAGGTGCACAAATTCGGGAAAGGAAACAACGGTTAGCTAAGAAAAAACCAGGAAACCTGGGAGGAGATCAGGATATTCATGATCAAACTGCTCTAATCAGTAGTTTCAGTTCCAATCAAGGCGCTCCAGTCAGCATGATCTCTGATTCTAGTGCAAGTAATAAATTTAATTCTGCTTCTGTCCCGGTAAATTCAGCCCCAAAATGGAATGAAAACACATTAAAAACTGCATATATAAAGGGCAGACGGGATTTTGCAGACTGTGAATTAAGTGGTTTAAATTTAGAAAATTTTGATGGGTCTGGAGCTAATTTTTACGAATCCCGTTTAAGTAATACGAATTTTCAAGGAGCCGATTTAACAGAAGTTAATTTTGGTCGGGCAAGATTAACAAATGTTAATTTCAGAAATGCTAAATTAGTTAAAGCCTATATGAGTAATGCTAATTTGGAACGGGCGGATCTTCGGGGTGCAAATTTGAGAAATGCCTGTTTAAATCGGGCTAATTTGCGAGGGGTGAATCTCTGTGGTGCTAATCTGACCGATGCCATTGTCACCGATGAACAATTAGCCACGGCTAAAATGAATGGGCGTACGATTAGACCGAATGGAAAACGAAAAAGTTGGTGGTGGTTCTGGTTTTAAAGCTGGGTAAGCTGCACAAATATTTTAACAATATTCAAATTTCTGATACTATATAAGATGTCTTACCCCCTAAATTGAAAACAATAGAAGTATGAGTTCCACGATCACAGAAAACCCCCTATTAATTGGTCAGGGATTACCCCCTTTTCCACAGATTACACCCGATCAGGTTGTCCCTGGGATCACGCAACTGTTAACAGAATTAGAACAGGATCTAACTCAGTTAGAAACTAATGTCAAACCCACTTGGAAGGATTTAGTTGAACCCTTAGAAAAACTACAGGAACGGTTAACCTGGAGTTGGGGAATTGTCGGTCATTTAATGGGAGTTAAAAATAGTCCTGAATTGAGAACAGCCCATGCAACGGTTCAGCCTAATATTGTTCAATTTATCAATAAACTCAATCAAAGTAAAGCAATTTATCAGGCTTTTAAACAATTAAGAAATAGCGATGAATGGGATAATTTAGATTCGGCTCAACAACGAATTGTGAATACGGCTTTACGAGATGCTGAATTATCTGGAGTTGGATTAGAAGGAGAAGATCGCGATCGCTTTAATGCCATTCAGTTAGAATTAGCCGAGCTTTCAACTAAGTTTTCTAATCACGTTTTAGATGCGACAAAAGCCTTTAGTTTAACCTTAACAACACCGGAAGAAATTGCCGGATTACCCCCAAGTTTACTCAGTTTAGCTGCTCAAGCTGCCCGTTCATCGGGGTCGGAAAATGCCACCGCCGAAAACGGCCCCTGGCAGATTACTTTAGATTTACCCAGTTTTAGCCCCTTCTTAAAATACAGTCAGAGGAGAGACCTGCGAGAACAAGTTTATCGCGGTTATATTAGTCGGGCATCGAGTGGGGAATGGAATAATTTTCCCTTAATTGAACGGATTTTAGAACTCAAAAAACAGAAAGCCAATATTCTCGGTTTCAATAGTTTTGCCGAACTGAGTTTAAAGAGCAAAATGGCTCCCAATGTGGAAGCCGTAGAAGCCTTATTAGAAGAATTACGCCTTGTCAGTTATCAAGCAACTCAACAGGAATTTGAAGATTTAAAAGCCTTTGCGCGGTCAAAAGGAGCCACAGAAGCCGAGAATTTACAACATTGGGATATTAGTTTTTGGTCAGAGCGACAACGGGAAGAAAAATTTGCCTTTACCGATGAAGAATTACGGCCTTATTTTGCCTTACCCCAAGTCCTAGATGGGTTATTTGGATTAGTTCAACGTATCTTTGGAATTATAATTACTCCCGCCGATGGTCAAGCTCCCATTTGGCATCCAGAAGTGCGCTATTTTCAAGTGGCTAATTCAAGCGGAAATCCCATCGCATTTTTCTATTTAGATGCCTATAGTCGCCCCGCAGAAAAACGGGGAGGGGCATGGATGGATGACTGTATTAACCGGGCTAAATTCGTCGAAAATGGCGAAACTAAAGTCCGATTACCTGTGGCTTATTTACAATGTAATCAAACGCCCCCGGTGGATGATAAACCCAGTTTAATGACCTTTGGAGAGGTAGAAACCTTATTTCATGAATTTGGTCACGGCCTGCAACATATGTTAACCATCGTTGACTATCCTGGAGCGGCGGGAATTAATAACGTGGAATGGGATGCGGTGGAATTGCCTAGCCAATTTATGGAAAATTGGTGTTATGACCAAGCCACATTATTTGGCATGGCAAAACATTATCAAACCGGAGAAACTTTACCCGAACATTATTATCAAAAGTTATTAGCGGCTAAAACCTACATGAGCGGGACAGCCATGTTAAGACAGCTACATTTTGCCTTTGTGGATATCGAATTACATCACCGTTATCAACCCGGAGGAAATGAAACCGTTAATGATGTTCGTAACCGGATTGCCGAGAATACTATGGTTTTAAAACCAATAGTTGAAGATGCGTTTTTATGCGCCTTTGGTCATATTTTTGCCGGGGGTTATGCGGCTGGATATTATAGTTATAAATGGGCAGAAGTATTAAGTGCTGATGCCTTTGCCGCCTTTGAAGAAGCCGGATTAGATAATGAAAATGCGGTGTCTGAAACTGGGCAACGCTTCCGAGATACGGTATTAGCCCTAGGGGGAAGTTTGCATCCCATGGAAGTATTTAAAGCCTTCCGAGGACGGGAACCGAGTACAAAACCTTTATTAATTCATAGTGGTTTAGTTGCGGCTTAATTATTAGGTTGGATTCGCCTACGAGTAGAGACCGACCATGATCGGTCTCTACTCCAAGAATAAATTAGGATCGGGTGCATTATTTCCACCACTAGGGGCAGGTTCAGCCGGGGCGGGTTTCTGGTGCGGGTTCAGCCGGGGCGGGTGCAATCTCCTGAGCCGGAGATGCTGCGGGTTCGGAATAGCTAGGTTGTGAATAACTAGGTGGTTCGGAATAACTAGGTTCGGAATAGCTAGGTTCGGAATTGTTAGAATAGCCCGAATCATTTGAATAGCTGGGTTCGGAATAGCTGGGTTCGGAATTGTTAGAATAACCCGAATCATTCGAGTAGGAATCTTGATACGCGGGACGAGCGGGTTCTGTGGGGGCTTGTTGTACCGCAAGCGCCGCATCTCTTTCGGCTGCCCAACCTGCCACCGCCCCTTGAGCTTCAGAATATAATGCCCGACCATAGCGAATTTGAGCAGCTTCGGCGATCGCCCCACTCAGATTTCCCTTTTTCGCTAAATTATAAGCTCGATCCAAAATTGGCCGATCTTCGGCGGTTTGAACTGTAGCCACCCAACCGGAAACTTTATCCTGTGCCTGCTTATACAACGCTCGACGGCTGCCAATTTTGGAGGCTTTGTCAATCGCCGCACTGAGGTTACCTGCCTTGGCTAAGGCTAAAGCTTCATTCAGGACAGGTTGATCCTCAATAATCTCAATCCGTTTGTTCCATTCAGCAATTAAGGTTTGAGCCTCCACCCGCAAGGGACTCCCCAAAGCCACCTGAAGGGCTTGTTGTATCGCCAGGGAATATCCTTGCGGGGTTTCCGTCTGGGCTAACCGTTGTGCTAAAGCCAGATAGGGTCGATCCTCAAGACGCTGAATTTCCTTACGCCAATGGGCGACTAAGGTTTGAGCATGAACCCGCCGAGGCTGTTGGGGGGTAATCATCTGAGCTTGATCAATCGCCAGTTGTAAGGCAAAAGGATGCTGAATAGTTGCCACCGCCGTCGCCAACTGTAAATTGATCAGATCCTGGATTTGTCCTGAGACTTCTTTAGAGGTGACTTTGGCTTCCTCATAGGGAAGGGACTGATTGCCCATTTGATCGAGGGTTGCTTGTCCTTCCCACAGAATCGCCATTTGTTGCCAAATGGGTTTGCTACTAGCTTGATTCCAACTGAGGGCTTTCACTTGGGCCATTAAAATTAAATTTTGTGCTTCCGAATATAAAGGGGAATAGTTAGGAACTAAACCCGCAATTTTTGTCAGACCGTCTATATTTTTTTCCTTTAATTGTTTAGCGGCTAAATCGAGTAAAGATCGACTCCAATTTTTAATTTCTTTAATTGCACCCGCTTGAATATAAAGTTTTTTATCAATTTGATTAGCTAAGGCGATCGCTTCCGCTAACTTTTCCGGGGTGTTGTCTTTAGCCAACTCCCGGGCTTCATTCAGTCGTTGATTCCCTTGACGCTCTAAGCTCAAACGATCCATGATTTCATCAAACCGTTTTTCACTCCAATGACTATTATTTAACTTAGATAAAGCCTGGGCATATTCAAAGGCTTTACTCCAATCTAATGCCTTCATTGCTGCTTGGGCTTTGTCATAAATTTTTTGCCCTTGATCCCAATTATTTTTCCATCCCTCAATGGCAACGGCAACCGACTCATAGGCGGGGGTATTTTTCGGGACAATATTAACAATGGCTAAGGCATCTTCTAAATTTCCCGTTTCAATCTTCTGCTCTGCAATGGTAATTAAAGCCTGTGACCACTCTTTCATTTTTTGCTGGGCGAGTCCCTGGAGGGGATGGTCAGCCGGCCAACTAGCAACCAGGGCAAAGGCTTGACGTAAGGGTTCAATTTTGCCCGACTTTGTGGCAATATCGGCACAATACAAATGTTCGCTATCGGGAGATAGGGACGAAATATCCTCACAGTTTGGGACGGGTGGCATCGTCAATAACCACAACAACGCCCCTGTCCCCATCGTCCCAAACCCCAGTAAGACAATCAGCCACAGAAACGGCCATCCCCAAAACCAAGCCGGAAGTTTCAACGGGATTTTTTTCTGGGTCTTGGTGTTTTCCTCTACCGGGGTTTCTAAAGCATTTTCCGATAGGGTGGGACTCGAAACTTCCTCGTTGGGTTCCGATGGAGAGACATGGGTTTTGTCAAACTGTGGCATTGTCATGAATTCGCCTTATTCGGTACGATCTTTCAAAGTTGCCTTATTGACACCCTCACCGCCCTAAAAGTGCGACGATTCCTAAACCTCAAGATTTAGGTTTGGTGCTTCTTTGCAACTGCCTCCACATTCTAATTTGACACTCCCTTTGCCTAAAGGCGTGGGGATTCTTGGTTCAGCGAAACCACTTAATCTAAAGTACCTTTGGGTGCTCTGACCAGAGGTGGGATTCTCCCCAAGCGTAAATTCGGGTATGCCCTACCCTATTCGCAGTGAGCCTGTTGAACTGCTGCGAGTTCTTTTTTAACTTGAAACAAATTTGTTTCAAAAAACTGGTTGTTTAGCTCCCATGAATCTTTTACCCACTGCTGGGGAGAGCTAGAACTTTGCAGTAGAACCCTATAGATTCCAACTGTCAAGGTGAGCGCGTTTTGCCGTTAGGCGACTAGGTTTTTAGACAGGTTTTTTACCTTTCGGTGTTATGGGAAATAGTAGCACCATCAGATGCCAATAGACAACCCACCAATATAAAGCCGTCCTAGAAGCCGTGTACTGAGCCTGCCGAAGTGGAACCCATTTTCTTGATAAAGCCTAACTACGAAGTTAAGGATTTTAGACCCAATTTTTCGATCATGGTGGGAAGCGTTGATATATCCCTGAGTAGTTGTCGTGCTGGTGTTCAAAACTCTGTTTGCCCTAGAGTAGCTTAGACTAAGAATATATATCCCCTAAATACCCATCTTTATATTATCAGTGGTGACAATGATCACAACTCCATGCAATCCGATTCTTTCAATTCCTCTGGTTATCCTATCGATTCCGATTTCAATTGAAAGTGTTATACCAGACGTTTTCAATATCCTATTTAATGGGTCTAGTTTTATTCCCCATGGTCATTGTTTTCTGTGGAAACCCGGACTGGTATGGATGCACGTTAGTTCCGATCTGATGATTGCTTTAGCCTATCTTTCGATTTCCATTACATTGGTTTATTTTGTTCATAAATCCCGTCGAGAAATTCCTTTTCATTGGATGTTTTTAGCCTTTGGAACCTTTATTATTGCCTGTGGAATTACTCATGTTATGGAGGTCTGGACACTCTGGAATCCGATGTATTGGTTATCAGGGATGATTAAAGTGATTACGGCTTTTGTTTCTGTCGTTACTGCTTTAGCATTACCTCCTTTAGTTCCCCAAGCCCTAGGCTTAATTGAAACGGCTCATCTGTCAGAAAAACGTCATCAAAATTTAGAGGTTGCTAATCAAAAATTAGAAAGTATTTACGGTCAACTCAAGGAATTAGACCACCTAAAAACTCAGTTTTTTGCCAATATGAGTCATGAACTGAGGACTCCTTTAACCTTGATTCTGGGGCCAACGGAACAACTATTAAGCTCACCAGAAATTACTCCAAAACATCATAAAGATCTTAAAATTATTGAACAAAATGCTCGCTTATTACTGAAACAAGTTAATGATTTATTAGATGTTTCAAAATTAGCAGAAGGTCAAATGCAGCTTCACTATAGTTCGGTGGATGTTGCTCAGTTAGTGCGAGTAATGGCAGCAAATTTTGAGGGTTTAGCACAGCAAAAAAATATAGAATTTGTTGTGAATACACCCGATGAGATTTTAGTAGAAATAGACGGAGAAAAAATAGAAAGAGTTTTATTGAATTTACTTTCAAATGCCTTTAAATTTACACCCCAAGGCGGTAGAATTTATTGCGGTTTATCCCTGTCTGAGAAAAATAATTCTCCTTGGGCAATTTTACAGGTTCAAGATACTGGATTTGGTATTCCTCCTGAACTGAGACAGGCAATTTTTGAACGGTTTCGTCAAGTTGATACGGGTTTGAGTCGGCAATTTGGGGGGACGGGATTAGGATTAGCCATTGTTAAGGAATTTGTGGAGCTTCAAGGAGGGAATGTTACCGTTGAGGAAGCACCCCAGGGAGGTGCATTGTTTATCGTGGAGTTTCCCTTAAAAACAACCTCTGAAACGGTAGATGAATCTTTGATTTTTACTCCGAATATAGATAATAACAAGAAGGTTCAACCTTGGTTAGATGAACTCAAAACTTTGGGATCTGATCCACCCCTATCAATGTTTTCCCAACCGGAAAAACCTTTGGTATTAGTGGTAGAAGATAATCCAACCATGAGTCATTTTGTCTGTACAACTTTAGCCTCGGACTATAACACCGCAATTGCGACGAATGGAGAGGAAGGTTTATATCAAGCACTCGCCCTCCATCCCGATTTAATTATTAGTGATATTATGATGCCGGGCATGAGTGGGGATGAAATGGTGCAGAAAGTTCGCACTTATCCAGAATTGAATATTACTCCCATTGTGATCTTAACTGCTAAAACAGATGATGAATCTCGGGTACAATTGTTACGAGAAGGGGCGCAAGATTATTTGATGAAACCCTTTTCTGTGGAAGAATTACGGGCAAGGGTGAGTAATTGGATTATTATTAAACGGACAAGAGATTTATTGCAGCAGGAATTAACCACTCAAAGTGTTGATTTAGAAACCTTAGCCCAGGAATTAGCATTAAGAAAACGAGAATTACAACTAGCTTTAACCGGACTGCAACAACAAACGGAAGAATTAGCTAAAGCTAATCAGTTAAAAAATGAATTTTTAGCTATTGTTTCCCATGAATTAAGAACGCCTTTAAATGTTATTTTGGGTTGGTTATATCTCTTGCGTACCCGTTCTTTAACCCCGGAACGTTCCCAAATCGCTTTAGAAACCATGGAACGTAATGCTAAAGCTTTGACGAAATTAATTGAAGATTTATTAGATATTTCTAATTTATTACAAGGGAAAACTAAGATTAATTTGAGTTCAGTTAATTTACGGTCGGTGATTCAATCGGTTTTACAAATGTTTGAACCTTTGGCAATAACTAAAGGAATTGAACTACAAATAAAAATAGATGAATCTGTTGATAGTGTGGCTGGAGATCCAGAACGAGTACAACAAATTATAGAGCATCTTTTGGATAATGCAATTAAATTTACACCCCCAGGAGGAGCGGTAACCATCAGTTTAACTGCTAATTCAACTCAAGCTTGTATTCAAGTTCAGGATACGGGTCAAGGGATTCTCCAGGATTCCTTATCATCTATTTTTGAATCTTTTCGACAAGCAGATAGTTCCATCACTCGACAACATGGAGGATTAGGGTTAGGATTAGCGATTGTCAAACAGTTAGTGACATTGCAGCAAGGAACGGTTAAAGCTGAAAGTGAAGGGGAGGGAAAAGGAGCTACTTTTACTATTAATTTTCCCTTGCAAAAATTTTCCTATTTAGCCTCGTTTAATTCAAGTCATTAGGAACTTTAATCATGAATCGCTTAGAACAATATACCACTAAACGTCCTCAAGAAGTTTTAATTGTTAAAATTGAAATCGATGGCGAATTCGATGAAATTGCCATTTTTAAAGGATTTTCTAGTTCCTTAATGCGTCCCACAGCTTTTGATCCTGATATTCCTGTTATTCCTAATACGGCCAAAATCCTGGAAATTGATCGTCTATTAAGTCCTTACAATCCCACCGAACCCCATTATATTCAACAGGGATTAACCTGGGAAATGATGCAGGAATTATTAACAGAATTGGGACTATAAAATGTTAGAAGTTGCCGGAAGAACAGAGGCGGGAATGTTAAGACCTGAAGATATTGATAATTTTCCCTAAGATTTATGACATCGATTGAATGTAGGGGCGGGTTCGCCGGGATTTTTGTGAATAATAATTAACCTAAATAAACCCGCCCAACCCCTGAATGTAGGGGCGGGTTCGCCGGGATTTTTGTGAATAATAATTAACCTAAATAAACCCGCCCAACCCCATAATAGAAATCAATATAAACCCGGTTTTATTAACGTTAAATTTTGGTGGGGTGGAGCGGGTTTATCAAGATTATTTGTCAGATTTGAAAGATTTTGTCGAACCCGCCCCTACGGGTTTTATTTCAATAATTGGCATACCTGGCACGGCTCAGAAACCGGGTTTCTTAATTGAGCTTTCTGTTAGTAGCAAAGGTTAAGGTAGAAACCCGGTTTCTTGTTTGTCACTCGACGCTACCACCAGCCGCTTGTAACCGCGCTCTGGCTCTTTTAATTGCTTTTGTCGCTTTAATTTTGGCTTTTTTAGAATCACCAGTTTCAGCCGCTTCTAAATCAGCTTGAGCCTTGGTGTAGGCAGTACGGGCTGCTTCTAAATCAATAGTATCACCCCGTTCTGCACCATTCACCAAGATGGTGACTTCATTGGCTTCCACTTCAGCAAACCCACCCATCAAGGCAATGGGAGTCCATTTGTTTTTCGACCGAACCCGCAGAACCCCGGTATCTAAGGCGGTTAGCAGGGGAGCGTGACCCGTCAGAATACCCACTTGACCCGTTGTACTCGGAAGAATCACCTCATCAGCATTTTCATCCCAGACCGTCCGATCCGGGGCGATTACACGCACAGTTAATGTCATTTGTCAAGAGTTAATAAAATATTATCGAGATCAAAAAATGATTGTTGTTGGGCCGTTGTTGGGCTTTAGCCCTCCCAATCCTAGCCCAACAACAGTCGGTCAACCTTAGCCTTTGAGTTTTTCGGCTTTAGCAATCACTTGGTCAATGTCGCCCACCATGTAGAAAGCTTGTTCGGGCAGGTCATCGAGTTCCCCAGCCAGAATCATATTGAAGCCTTTGATGGTTTTTTCCAGGGTGACATACTGACCGGGAGAACCTGTGAACACTTCCGCCACGAAGAAGGGTTGAGACAGGAACTTCTCAATTTTCCGAGCGCGAGCCACGGTCATCCGATCTTCTTCCGACAGTTCATCTAACCCTAAAATGGCGATGATGTCTTGCAGTTCTTTATAGCGTTGCAGGGTGGATTGCACAGCCCGGGCGGTGTTATAGTGTTCGCTACCGACAATCGACGGCTGTAACATCGTCGAGGTGGAATCCAGGGGATCAACCGCCGGATAGATTCCTTTAGAAGCCAAACCCCGGGATAATACGGTGGTGGCGTCTAAGTGAGCAAAGGTGGTAGCTGGAGCGGGGTCAGTTAAGTCATCCGCAGGCACATACACCGCTTGAATTGAAGTAATAGAGCCTTCTTTGGTAGAAGTGATCCGCTCTTGCAGTTCACCCATTTCCGTTCCCAGAGTGGGCTGATATCCCACCGCCGAGGGCATCCGACCTAACAGAGCCGATACTTCAGAACCCGCTTGCACAAACCGGAAGATATTATCAATAAACAGGAGCACGTCTTGTTTGCTGATATCGCGGAAATATTCAGCCATGGTTAGAGCCGACAGACCCACCCGCATTCTAGCTCCGGGGGGTTCGTTCATCTGGCCATAAACCAGAGCCACTTTCGATTGGGTCAAGTCTTTGGTATTGATCACCCCAGACTCGATCATTTCATTGTAAAGATCGTTCCCTTCCCGGGTACGTTCGCCCACACCGCCGAACACGGACACTCCCCCGTGCGCCTTAGCGATGTTGTTAATCAGTTCCATAATAATAACGGTTTTGCCGACTCCGGCTCCACCGAACAGACCAATTTTGCCACCCCGACGATAGGGAGCTAACAGGTCTACCACTTTAATCCCCGTTTCAAACACGGAGGGTTTTGTTTCTAACTGAGTAAAAGCTGGGGCGGGACGGTGAATGGAAGATGTTTCCTGGGTTTGCACCGGGCCTAAATTATCGACGGTTTCACCGATAACGTTAAAAATCCGTCCTAGGGTTGCTGGGCCAACGGGAACACTAATCGGAGCGCCCGTATCAACAACTTCCATTCCCCGGACTAAACCATCGGTGGTACTCATGGATACGGAACGGATTTGACCATCCCCTAGAAGTTGTTGGACTTCGCAAACAATAGAAATATCTTGACCAACTTCGTTTTTGCCACTAATTTTGAGGGCATTGTAGATTTCCGGCAGGTGACCACTGGGAAATTTGATATCTACAACCGGGCCAATGATTTGAGTGACGTGGCCTACATTTGTTTTTTCTGCGGTGCTGACCATGGGTTTGCTTATGGGTTAATACAAGTTGATTCCGATTTGTCTCGGAAAGCTTTAGAAGAATTTAATATTGCCATCTTTCAGGGTATCACTCAAGCGTGATCACTGATCATGACTGCCCTTTGATTCTATTGAAAATCCGATCCTAATAATTCTACAACCCGATTCAGTTGCACCGAATGGGAAGCTTTAAATAAAATCCGATCCCCGGGCTGAATTAAGGCTTTCAACTGTTGTGCCATTTGGTGGTGAGCATCGGCGGTTTGACTATCTACAATGGCGACTAAGGGTATGCCCCCTGCCCCTTTTGCTAAGGCATTGGCTTCTTCAAACTCTGCCAAAATCAATAATCCGTCCAAATTCAGTTCCCGTACCTTGCGCCCCACTTGTTCATGGAATTCGAGCGATCGCGCCCCTAACTCTTTCATCGTCCCTAATACCGCAATATGGCGTTTTCCTGGAGTTTGAGCTAGTAACCGCAAAGCCGCCAACATTGATTCCAACCCGGCATTATAGGTTTCATCTAAAATCACAATATCTTCTGGCCATTCATAGCGTTTCGCCCGGCCATCGGGTAACTGTACTGCTATTGGTTGCTGAAGGAATGTATAGGAGGTTTGCGACCCATAAATTCCACGGAATACGGCTAATGCAGCCAGGAAATTAGAGGCGTTATGTTCTCCGGGTAGGGGTAAGGGTAAATCTACTCCTTCGACTCGTAGGGTTTGGGTGTCTATTAATTCTCCTCGCAGATCTCCCCCTGCTAACCCATAGGTGATGGTATTTCCCGACCAAACTTTAGCGGCGGTCTTGATCAAACGTTCTTGATCCTGATTTAATACCGCCAAACTGGTTTTCGGCATTTCCGCTAAGAGTTCACATTTGGCCCGAGCGATCGCATCTTCTGACCCCAACAGTCCAATATGAGCCGTCCCCACATTAGTAATTACCCCAATTGTGGGTTGCGCAATTTGGGTTAATTCGGCAATTTGTCCGGCTCCCCGCATGGCCATTTCGATGACCGCAAAATCATGATCAGCCGTGAGTTGTAATAGGGTTTTAGGAACCCCAATTTCATTGTTATAGTTGGCTTGGGTTTTTAAGACTTTACCTTGAGTTCCAAGTACGGCGGCGATTAATTCTTTGGTTGTGGTTTTCCCCACCGACCCAGTAACCCCGATAATCGGAATCTGAAATTGATCCCGCCACCATCGGGCAATCTGTTGATAGGCTTTTAAGGGGTTAGGAACGGGGAAAAGGGGTAAATCCGGGTGATTTTGGGCAAAATCCGTGGTGACAATTGCGGCGATCGCCCCTTGGTTAATCGCCTGTTCCACAAAGTTATGGCCATCAAAGTGTTCCCCCTGTAGCGCCAAAAACACCTCTCCAGGTTTAATGCTGCGGGTATCGGTGGTGATCCCGATCACGGTTGTAGAATCCGTGGAATCACTGTAAAATGGTGAATTAATCGCTAGAATCTGAGCAATCTGACCGAGAGTGATGAGATTAGACATTCTCTGAAACTCTTGAAAATTGATTATTATTGATTACCCAGATATGATATTCTAAAATATCACGGGTTTTGTGGCGGTTTTTATTGAGATTGATTGCGATTTCAGCCCTAGTTGTTGAAAATAGCATAACAAGCACAGAAAATATATTATTAGTTGCAACTATTCCCCCTAATAGTTCTTTTATAAATCTGTTAAACTGAATAGCGGTGTTAGTCTTTGATCTCGGGTCAGGATAACCGAGATATTCTAGGAAGTATCTGCCCAGAATATCAAGGGTTCAACTTCTTTTTAAAAACTTTTTTTGCATAGTTTTTAATCTAAGTTCTATCATCTGTAATCCGATGTAATCCGACCCAATATTCCTGTCTCTACACTGCTATTTTAGGGTTGATTTTAAAATTTAATCAGGGTCAAAATCATAGATTTATAGTGATCAGAAAACCTAACCAGACAATCACACTCAAATTGAGTAGATGGGTAATCAAAAATGAACAACAATCTAGCCAATCCTTTTAACCGAGCCACCCTCAAAGAAGAACAAATTCTCTATGATCATTTGCTCGAAAAGGTAGAAATAGAGGAGCCTAAGCAACTGATCGAAAGGCTGAATGTATTATTTATTGAAGGAACGGAATATCCAGATTTAGAGGTTTCTAAAGCCTTAAATAAATTAGTGGTATCAAAATTAGAGGTTCAGGACTTTAATCATATCCTGAATCGCTGTTTTTATATTTTAGTGAATCGCTGGCATACTTCTCCCCAACGGAAAACAGCAATTAATAAATTAATTCAACTTTTTGATGAATCTATTCCTAAAATTCGCAAAGTTTATTCCTATGCTCGAAATATTCGTCAGTTGGGAGATTTAGTTTATGAATTTACCAAAAGTGAGCAGTATCTCGCCTTAAAACGATTTGCAGAAGTCATTAACCAGCCGGCTGAATTAGATTATAAAACCCAATCTTCCGAACCATTGAGAGTTTTAATTCCTCGCTATCCCTATCTTTATAAACATTGTTTACTCAGTGATGATAGTTCCTATGAACATCAACAAATGATTCAACTAATTCAAGTTCAGAAACAACGGAAATATGAACTGGATTTATCCCAGTATGCAGCCCATCAAATGCGACTCGCCACCATCGCCCGACGGACATCCCTAGAAGAAGCCAGAAAAATTGTTTCTCCCGTTCCTAATCCCACTTTTTTAAATAATAGAGAACTGTTTGCAGCCTTGAAACAATTTGTGGGCAAAATAGAAGGGACACAAACCTATAAAGATTTAGCTCAAAATTTTTTATCCCACACTCAAACCAATCAATCTTTTCGAGAATTTAAAGACAGTTTATATGAATATATCAGCCCAACATCTATTGATTCATCCTATATCCGTAATCAATTCAATGATAAATTATACAAACAGTTACAGAATACCATTCCCCATAGTGATGATGAAAATTTTAATGAATTTCTCCTCCTGAGAACTTGTAACCAAATATTAAACTTTCTGGTGGTTGAAAGTTCCCAAAAACCCAATCATTTTGTCTTTATCGATTTGATTGCCAACGTGGGGCCAACCATGACCGTAGGTTTATTACTCAAAATAGTTTTAATTTGTCGAAAAGTCAAACCCTACCTAGAAAAACGATTCGCCATTTTATTTAATCATTACGAGTCCTGTTCTCAAGATGGAGTTCTCTGGTTAGTAAAAGTCTTAGAAAACTTAAATATTGCTTTAAGTACCAACTTTGGCGGGGTTGATTTGTCTTTCATCAGATAAACTTGAAAAAATTAAAATGGTCAATAAGAATGGAGAACAGTTTCATCAGCAGAGGTAAAATCTTCTGACAGCAAAATTTTTTTATTGACCCAATAACTGACTTTTTTGCCACAATAAGAACAGATACTTTCTTGAAAGACCGATGACTTCAGCCCAAACCGAACCCAAAATCTACAGCTTTGATGAATTTATCAACTGGTATCCCGAAAACTCAGAAGTTCGTTATGAACTGCATGAAGGAGTAATTATTGAAATGCCCAAACCCAGGGGAAAACATTCAAATCTAACAGGTTCCCTGATGGAACAATTATTAATTATAATTAGGCAGATGGGCAAAGGTGGTATATGGACTATTCCTAGAGAATCGATTATCAAACCCAAGCGTGGACAATCTGGTTATGAACCGGATATTATTGTTTTAAATCAAGAAGTTTTAGGGTCTGAACCTCGATGGGAAAGCGAATCAATTATCGAAAATTATGATTCAGTGAAATTAATTGTCGAAGTGGTTTCAACGAATTGGCGTGATGATTATTATAATAAATTTCGAGATTATGAAGAAATGGGAATTGAAGAATATTGGATTCTGGATTACGCAGCATTGGGGCCGAGAAAGCTTATTGGTAGACCCAAGCAACCTACATTGTTTGTGTGTAATTTAGAGGATGGGGAATATCAGATGAATCCATTTAGAGAGAACACAACCCTTATTTCCCAGACTTTTCCCCTGTTCAACTTATCCGCACAGCAGATTTTCAATTTGTAGAAGGGTTGAAACAAAATTGGGATATATTCTCAACCCATAAAACCAATTTAGAATTGATTTTTATTTAACTCCCATTACCCATTACCCATTACCCATTACCCATTACCCATTACCCATTACCCATTACCTATTACCCATTCCCCATTCCCCATTCCCCATTCCCCATTAAACGAGGTTTTTATGACTTTAGATGACGAACTTAATACAACTCTACTGAGTTTCACCGACCTACAAGCGGAATTAAATTTACGTCATGCCCAAGACGCCCTACGGGAGATTGTAGACCATCTTGACTTAACTCCCACAGAAAGAGAAGGTTTAGAACCCGATATTGGGGGGTTGCAAAGAATGATGGATAAATTAGACCGTACCTGTGTACAAATTGCCGTATTTGGAATGGTAGGACGGGGAAAATCTTCGGTTTTAAATGCGTTATTAGGTCAAGAAGTATTTATCACTGGCCCAATTCATGGGGTCACCCAAACTACTCAAATTCAGCCATGGGAAATGACCGATAACCAGACATCTAATATTCCTACGGTTTCCTATAAAATTTCTCAAATTGAACTGATTGATACCCCAGGAATTGACGAAGTAGATGGGGAAACCAGGGAACAAATTGCTCGTCAGGTGGCGCAACAAGTGGATTTATTATTATTTGTCATCGCCGGGGATATTACCCAAGTTGAATATGATGCCCTTTCGCAATTACGAGAAGCGGGAAAACCAATGTTATTAGTCTTTAATAAAATTGATCAATATCCCGAAGCGGATCGACAGGCAATTTATGAAAAAATTAGAGATGAAAGAGTTAAAGAATTGTTATCTCCCGATGAAATTGTGATGGCGGCGGCTTCTCCTTTAGTCGCTAAAGCTATTCGTCGCCCCGATGGAACTTTAAGTGCCGAAATTACCCGAGGAGAACCTCAAATTGAGGAATTAAAGTTAAAAATTTTAGAGATTTTGGATCAGGAAGGGAAATCATTAGTCGCCTTAAATACCATGTTATATGCCGGGGATGTGAATGAAAAATTAGTCCGGCGAAAAATGGAAATTCGAGGATCTAGTGCTAACCGAATAATTTGGAATGGGGTGATGACTAAATCAATTGCGATCGCCTTAAACCCCATGATGATGATTGATTTATTAAGCGGAGCAATGATCGATGTAGCGTTAATTTTAACCCTATCTAAATTATATGGAATTTCCATGACTCAACAGGGGGCGGTGGAATTATTACAAAAAATTGCCTTAAGTATGGGAGGAATTACCGCCAGTGAATTAGTAGCAAATTTTGGTTTAAGTTCTTTAAAAAGTCTATTAGGATTAACCGCTCCAGCAACCGGAGGATTATCATTAATTCCCTATCTATCTGTTGCTATTCCCCAAGCTGCGATCGCCGGGGTTTCTGGTTATGCTATTGGACAGGTGACAAAAGCTTATTTAGCCAATGGTGCATCCTGGGGAGAAGAAGGGCCAAAAGCGGTGGTTCAACATATTTTAGAAACCTTAGATGAAACTTCAATTCTCAACCGAATTAAACAGGAATTATGGAAGAAAATTAATGTTCAAAAAAGAATTGGGGAAATTTAATTCTGTTGGAAATTCAAATTATATATTTTAGCATTCACCCCAGTAGAGACGTTGCCTGTAAGGTTTCTACTGGGGGGTTAGGGATTGTCCTTAATCGCTTACAATAATTACAGGATTACGCAGATTAACCCTGCCCTCGACTTGATTGGGGGACAGATTAAAATCCGTGAAATCCATGAAATCCTCTTAAATCCGTGATCCCTATTCCCTTCTAATATGTCTTTAGATACCCCAACATCTGAACCAATAATAACTGAATCTGAATCTCCTGTAATTTCACCTGAGATTGATCCTAATTTACAAGTTCGGTTCAAAACTGAAGCGGGACGGTTATTGTTATTTTTACCTCCAGAAAACAACCGTGAAGATACCGAGACTAATGCTAACCTTAATAATACCTGGACAGAACTCTGGCAACAGTTAAAACATCGCCTGAACGGGGGTGAACACGCAGAACAAGATTATACGGAAGTTTATCTAATGGCGGAAAATAGGTTATTAGATGGGCGTCAACTCCAAGATATTGCTGAGGCATTAACGGAAGTCCAACTCCAACTCAAACGGGTTAAAACCAGCCGTCGCCAAACCGCAGTAGCAGCAGCTATGGCGGGTTATAGCGTCGATCAGGATATAGAGCGAGAAACCCTGGCTCAACCCCTGCCAGAGACAGCTACAGCCCCCTTAGCAGAGCCCTTATATTTGAAAATGACCGTGCGTTCTGGGGTAGATATTCGTCATCCAGGGACGATTGTAATTGTCGGGGATGTGAACCCGGGGAGTTCGGTGATTGCCGATGGGGATATTATTATTTGGGGACGGTTACGGGGAAATGCCCATGCCGGGGCAAAAGGCAACCGCAATAGTTCAATTATGGCTTTGCAAATGGAACCTAAGTTAATTCGGATTGCGGATCAAGTGGCGCGCGGCCCAGAAACCTCCCCCGAACAGTTTTACCCAGAAGTGGCTTATGTTAATAGCACCGGAATTCGGATTAGTCCCGCGAAGGAAGTGGCCAAGGCTAGAGTATTGACCCTGGATATAAATGGGTAATGGGTGATGGGTGATGCGCCAAGTGTCAATAAAATAGGTTATTCTGAACACCGGATCGATTATTGCTGAATACAAATTTTTAAAATATGAGTCGTGTTATTGTGATTACCTCTGGAAAAGGAGGGGTGGGAAAAACTACTTGTACCGCTAATCTGGGTATGAGTTTGGCAAAACGGGGCCACAGTGTTGTCGTAATTGATGCGGATTTTGGTCTGAGAAATTTAGACTTACTTTTGGGTTTAGAAAATCGGATTGTTTACACGGCAATGGAGGTTTTATCGGGAGAATGTCGCCTGGAACAAGCTTTAGTTAAAGATAAACGAGAATCCCGTTTAGTTTTATTACCCGCGGCTCAAAACCGGATGAAAGAGGCTGTTACCCCCGATCAAATGAAGCAATTAGTGGCGATGTTAGAGGGGAAATATGACTATATTATTATTGATTGTCCGGCGGGCATTGAACAGGGATTTCAAAATGCGATCGCCCCTGCTAAAGAAGCAATTATTGTCACTACTCCCGAAGTTTCAGCCGTTAGAGATGCGGATCGGGTGATTGGTTTATTAGAGGCAAATTCGGTGAAAAAAATTCGGTTATTAATTAATCGGATTAAGCCCTTAATGGTGGAAGCCAACGATATGATGTCGGTACAGGATGTGGAAGAAATTTTAGCAATTCCTTTAATTGGGGTGGTTCCCGATGATGAAAATGTGATTGTTTCTACCAATAAAGGAGAACCTTTGGTGTTATCAGAAACCCCATCCCAAGCAGCCCAAGCGTTCACGAATGTGGTGCGTAGAATTGAAGGAGAAAAAGTAGCGTTCCTTGACCTTAACCCCCGTCCAGAAGGTTTTTTTGCCAAACTGCGTCGTTTTCTATCCCCTAAAGTTGGCTAAAAATATATCTTGAAATTGTTGATCTGGTGGCTTTTTGTATTCATCCTGTAAACCCCAATGAAAATTAATGAACTCATAGAAAGACTTTTTCCTCGAAATAATCAAACCAGTCGAGAGGAGGCTAAACGACGCCTGAAGTTGGTATTAGCCCATGACCGGGCTGATCTATCGGCGGAAATGGTCGAAGCCATGCGTAAGGAAATCATGGAAGTGGTATCTCGTTATGTAGAAATAGATACCGATGATTCGGAATTTAACTTAGAAAGTGATAACCGAGCTACCGCATTAGTGGCTAATTTATTGATTCGTCGGGTTAAACAACGGGGATTAGTCATGGCTGAATCTTCTCCCCCGGAGGTGGAAGTTGAATCTCCTAAAGATGAGAAAACCGAGGAAGCCCCACCGTCCCCAACCCCAACCCCCAAACCCAAACCACCAACTTCAGTTAAATCCGAGTTACAATCCCCCCCCACCCAACCGGAGAAAAGCCCAGAGAACCCATAGAAAGATATTGTAGGGGTTTGGTCTCCAAACCCTCCTCTGATTTGGGTTAATTTACGACTTTTCCTATTGCCTATTTCCTAAATATTTAATCATTTTAATATGGGCAATTCCAGCTTCTTGAAAAGGTTCTCCTATTGTTTCAAATCCTAATTTTAAATAGAGATTTTTAATATAAACTTGAGCATTAACAATCACTATTTTAATCGAAGTTTGAGCGATCGCTTCTAGGGCACATTCCATTAATTGTTGACCAATGCCCATTCCCCTAGCGGTCGCCAGAACAGCTAACCGTTCGATTTTAGCTTTTTCTGGGTCTAAATAGCGGATACGCAGGGTTCCAATCGGATAATCATCTAAATAGGCTAATAAATGTTGGGCTGATTCATCCTTCCCATCAAATTCTAATTCAGGATCAACTCCTTGTTCAAGTTCAAAAACTTGATGTCGAATTGCTTTAATTTCTGTTAAATGTTCAGAATAGTTAACTGTTTGAATGCGAATCATTGGGGGAATTAAGAATTACGAATTACGAATGGGTAGGGGCGGGTTCTTTTATATCTTTGTTAATCGCCTAAATCTTGATGAACCCGCCCCTACGATTGATAACTGATTATTATTCCTTAACCTATTATAGAACGATCTGTTAAAATTTCGTAGCCGGTTTCTGTGACTAAAACCGTATGTTCAAATTGAGCAGATAAGGCATTATCAATGGTTACGGCTGTCCATTTATCCGATAAAATTTTTGTAAATCGAGAACCCGCATTCAGAATCGGTTCAATAGCTAAAGTCATTCCCGCCTTCAATTTAACATTAGGTAAAGAATGGGTACGGGCATTAAAAACCGAGGGTTCTTCGTGTAGATTTCTTCCCACTCCATGACCTGTAAATTCTTCTACAATTTTATAACCATTGGCTTCTGTATAGTCTTGAACCGCTCCCGCAATATCGAGTAAATAAGCTCCCGCTTTGACCTGTTCAATGCCTTTATATAAGGCTTCTTCAGCCACTTTAATTAATTTTTTTGCCTCTGGAGAAACTTCACCCACCCCAATAGTAATACAAGAATCTCCATGAAATTCTTGATAATAAGCACCCGTATCGACTTTTAAAACATCTCCGGTACGAATGACTTTTCTACGATTAGGAATGCCATGAACAACTTCATTATTAATAGAAGCACAAATAGAAGCCGGAAATCCATGATATCCCTTAAAACTTGGGGTTGCTCCCATTTCCCGAATCCGTTTTTCTGCATAAGCATCCAAATCCGCCGTGGTCATCCCTGGTTCAACCCGTTCGGAAATTTCTTTTAATACCGTTGCCACAATTTTTGCGGCTTGTCGCATAGTTTCTATTTCTTGAGGTGATTTAATATAGATTCCTCTGCCACTTTTTTTAACTTGAGGGGAATTAGTTTGAGTTGGTTTAGATAGAAAATCAGCAAGAATATTCATCGTGTTCGGAGTTAAGTGTGTTCAGACAAAATACCTTTAATAAATTACCCTAAAATCTCAAGTTTTGGGTTACAGTTCCAGAATAAAACTCCAACCATGCTGTTTAAACCCTAAAGACTCATAGAATTGATGGGCGTTAGTCCGTTTTAAATTAGACGACAGCATGGCTTTATAGCATCCCGCCTCCCGGCTGAGTTTGAGAGCTTCGTGCATCATGGCTTTACCTATTCCTTGGTTTCTGTAACCAGAAGTGACAATCACGGCATCAATAACCGCAGATTTGCTGTGATGCAAAATCATCGGAATAAATAATAAGCTAAATGTACCCACTGGTTCACCGTTCAGCCATGCAATATAAATATTGTAGTTGGGAACTTGCTGAATTTGCTCAAAAATTTGTTCAACCTCCGATAGAGACAGAGGAGATTCTCCATCTATTTCTGTATATAATTGGTTTAATAAACCTAAATCGCTAGATGTTACCCGTTTAATTTCTAATGATAATGCCATGATTCCCCTCAATATTCAAAGAGAGAAAAAGAGACGCGCCTTTGCACGTCTCTAGGGGTGGGAATGATTTTAGTTCGTGAACCCGTCTAAATTGAAGACTTTTTCTTCAGAACTACTTCCTAAATCTGTGTTTTCGTTCTCATTCAAATTAGGATTTTCTTCTGTTAAACGAGCGGGGGTTTCGGGAAGCAACGATTCACTATTCAAAGCTGTCCAAGTTGTTTGATTAACTTGATTACTGCTTTCTAAGCCTTGGGCAATTTGAAATTCATGCAGCGCCGCCAGGGTGCGAGAACCCAAAATCCCATCAACCGGGCCGGGACGATAGCCTTTAGCCATTAAACGTTCCTGTAATACACGAACATCCGTTCCCCGGGAACCTCTGGATAAAACACCCTCCTGATTAACCGGAACTGAACTAGCCACTTGGGGCTCCGCCGATAGAGCTTGCCAGGTATCGCGGTCTACAACACCCGTCACTTCTAATCCCTTAGCCTGCTGAAACGCCTGCACCGATGCCGTTGTCCGTGGGCCAAAAACACTATCAATTTTACCCGGGGTGAACCCATGGGCTTTTAACCGTTGTTGTAACCCCGTGACTTGGGAGCCTTGAGTGCCTTGGGATAATACCCGTTCCCGATGGCGAGGGGGCTGAGGTTCAGATTGATAAAAGGGTTCAGAAAACAGTTCCCGTTTAGCCGTTTCTGTGTCTGTAACGCTGGAGTTTACCCCGGAATTACCGTTTTCCTGCCAGGATTCTGTGATTCCTGAACCAGAATTCGATGTTGCGAAAGCAACGGGAACAAATACAGGAAGAACTAAAGAAAACAAGCCAGCAATAATAGCAGTTTTAATCCCCATGGCTTTTACCCTATTTTTATAAAGTTTAACTTTACTAAATTCAAGTTTCTGAATTGAATCTTAGCATCAGGAGGCGATGAAGAAAAGAGTAAGTTGTTAAATTTTTACATAAAATTAACCCTCTCGATCATCAAGGGGGGTAATAATATAGAAAAATCCGATCAAATTCAGATTAATGAAATCCAATTATAGATGCTACAGATTATCCCTCTACCCACGGTGTAGAGACGTTGCATGCAACGTCTCTACACTGGGGAATCTGTAGCAAACATTTCATGATGGAATATTAGACCGTTGCTAACTCAGGGCTAGGACGTTTACTATGGCGAATTCCTTCAATAGCTTTAGCATAATCAGGGGCATTGAACACCGCCGAACCCGCCACAATAGCGTTAGCCCCGGCTTCCAAGACTTGCCAAGTATTATCGACTTTCAGACCGCCATCGACTTCAATCCAGGGATTTAAACCTCGTTCGTCGCACATTTGACGGAGGGCGCGAATTTTCGGCACCATTCCGGGGATAAATTTCTGACCGCCAAAACCGGGGTTAACACTCATGATTAACACCAAGTCACAAAGTTCTAAGACATATTCAATTAATTCTAAGGGAGTAGAAGGATTCAGAACCACACCCGCTTGTTTACCCAGTTCTCGAATTTGACCCAGGGTTCGGTGTAAGTGTGGAGAAGCGTTGTGTTCGGCGTGAACCGAAATAATATCAGCGCCAGCTTTGGCAAAACCTTCGACATATTTTTCCGGTTCCACAATCATTAAGTGGACATCCAGGGGTTTTTTCGTTACCGGACGAATAGCTTCCACAATTAATGGCCCAATGGTAATATTGGGAACGAAGCGACCATCCATCACATCAACATGAATCCAATCGGCGCCAGCTTCATCCACCGCCCGAATTTCTTCACCAAGACGACTAAAATCTGCTGATAATATGGAGGGGGAAATAACAATCGGTTTCTGGGTTGCGGTCATGGGGTAATCTGTTCTCCTGCATCTCAAGTTGTCACCATTGTATCAGAATCGGGGTATTGGGTTTGCTGGTTTTAGATGTTGAGAAAATATTTTCTGTTTTCGGTGCTTACTTTATTTTCTATTTTATGAAAACCAATCCCCTGTATGAGAATCCTGAACATGAACGGTTGCAGTTATTTGTTTATCTAATTCCCATATTGGGTTTCTTCCCGGCATTGTGGACACTATATCGACGGTCAGGAACAAAACAACAACAAGCCGTCAGTCGATTAGTGATTGTGTTAGCGTTCAGTTGGTTAACAGCACTGATATTGTTAGAAACTGGAGCTTATAGTGCGGAATCGATCACCCTGCCGATGTTATTAACCAGTAGTCTATTGACAAGCAGTTATTTTATTGTCAGCTTAGGCTTAATGATTAAAGTCTGGAAACGTCAACCGCTATGGCTTCCTGGAATTAGCCGCCTAGCTGAACAAGTATTAGGCAAACATCTGCCATAATAGGTTGGTTCTAAAACAATCCCCGATTTCGCCATCAGTGTATTCTCTCTAAAAATTATTTATTGATTGTGTGAGGAAGTCCGTGTCAGCACCAAGATATCAGAGTCAAAAACCATTGCCAAACCCGTCAAAACCCAATCTCAGGAAATTAGCTCAATCTAGTCCTGGACGGTGGTTAGGACTGGGTTTAGGTTTGGCTGGAGTCGCCATGATTTCGGCCACCGCCGGAGCTTTATTAGCCGTGTCTCTATCGACAACACCTCTATTACAGCAAAAACTAACCCCCGAAGAAGCGGCGGTTTTTTCTAAAGGTCAAATGGCGACTACCAACATGAGACTGCCAGAATTAACCCGCCCGGTGAATATTCTGGTGATGGGGGTAAAGGTTTTAACCTCAGATTTGGAAGATGATTCCCACCCGCAAGCGGGATACCATGCCTTGGTGGATTCCTTTAAAGGGTTATCGGATACAATGCTATTGATCCGCTTTGATCCGGCTAATAAACAGTTAAAAGTATTATCCATTCCCCGGGATACTCGGACGTATGTAGAAGGTCGGGGAATGACTAAAATTAATGATGCTAACTATTATGGCGGCCCGGCGTTAAGTGCAAAAGCCACCAGTGAGTTATTAGGCGGTGTGGGAATAGACCGTTATGTGCGGGTGAATGTGCAAGGGGTAGAAAAATTAATTGACGCCATGGGAGGCGTGAATATTTACGTTCCCAAAGATATGCACTATCAAGATGATAGCCAACATCTCTATATTAATTTAAAACAAGGGGAACAACACCTGAATGGAGCGCAAGCCTTACAGTTTTTACGCTTCCGTTATGATGCTTTAGGTGATATCGGACGGGTACAACGTCAACAAATGCTAATTCGGGAGTTCATGGAACAAGCATTAAATGTGAGTACCATTTCTAAACTGCCTCAAGTTATGTCAATTGTTCAGTCTCATATTGATACCAATTTAAGTTTAGAAGAATTAGTCGCCTTAGTTGATTTTGCCACTAATATTAAACGGGAAAATGTACAAATGCTAATGGTTCCAGGGGAATTTAGTGACCCGAAAGAATATCGAGCCAGCTATTGGTTACCCGATGCAGCCCGTTTAGAAAATATAGTGGCTCAACATTTTGATTTTGGTCAGGATGTTTGGAAATTTGATAATATTGATCCCAAAGATTTAAGAATTGCTATTCAAGATAGTAATGATAGTTCTGAGGCTATTGATAAATTGGTTGGCACTTTAAATGATCAGGGATTTTGGAATGTCAAAATTTCTAAACCTTGGACAGAACCCTTAGAAGAAACTAAAATTGTCGCTCAGGATGGCGATATTAAGAGTGCTGAATCTTTACAAAAATCCCTGGGTTTTGGTAAGGTTGTGGTAGAAAGTACGGGATTTTTAGAATCTGACTTAACCATTCAAGTCGGGAAAGATTGGTTGAAAAAATATAATCAACCTAGTCCTTCTGCGTCTCCAGGGCTTCAATTAACTCCTAATTCCACAAAAAAATGATTGTCGGGGTTGGGTCTCCAAACCCTCTTAGGCGTTGGTGCGTGCGCCGGGCTTACCCACCCTACGATATTTATTTTGAGTTTCAGATCAAAAAGTTTAAATCATCCCATCAACCCGTGGGGTGTGGCTATCAACGCCTACGCACCTAAACCAGAATAATAATAATTCCCCTTAATTTTACCTCAATTCGATGGAAGTATGTTATAATATTGCGAGGCTAATTTTCCCGTTACCATCGGTTTATTATGTCTATTACCGTCATTCAAGAACATATTGAAATTACCCCTGGAATTTGTGGGGGAAAACCCCGTATTGCTGGACATCGAATTAGAGTTCAGGATATTGTTATCTGGCATGAGCAAATGGGAATGTCGCCTGATGAAATTCTTTATCATTATCCCAGTATTACCTTATCTGATATTTATGCAGCTTTAGCCTATTATCATGATCATCGAGATGAAATCCGATCTGCCATCAAAGCTGACGAAGAATTTGCCCGTCAATTGCAAACTGAAACCCCATCACTATTGCAACAAAAATTAAAAAATCGTCAGCATGGGTAAAATTAAATTTCATTTAGATGAAAATATAACTCTTGCTATAGCAAGTGGGTTGCGAAGACGTAGAATTGATGTTAGTACGACTCCAGAAGAAGAAATGATCGGGAAATCTGACGAACAACAATTAGAATTTGCCCGGTCTCAAGAGCGAGTTGTTTTTACTCAGGATACGGATTTTTTGAGACTACATCATGCTGGTTTTACCCATTCGGGTATTGTTTACTGTCCACAAAGCAGTAAATCTATTGGGCAAATTTTGCAAGGGTTAGTATTAATTTGGGAGATACTGAATGCCGAGGAAATGAAGAATCATTTGGAGTATTTATAGAAGCAGGCAATCGCCAACCCGCAGGGTGTGTGAGCAAAGCGCACGCACCAAAACCACAATAATAATTATCCTCCTTAATTTTACTTCAATTCGATATCAATAGATCAGAATATTTGGCAGATTAAAAATTACTACTATCAGATTTTTCTCTGATTATATTATAGCATTATTATCATTTTGTGTAACAAACAATTATTGGGTTTTTATTACCCTATTTATTTATTTCTGCTTCTTCCTTTAATTCTGATATAAAAGCGAATGGGGAATAGGGAATGGGTAATGGGGGGAATTGGTCAGTTTGCAACCCCATATCAAAATTACGGGTGTCCTCACTGCACGTTTGACCAAATAACGTTACATTAGATTGTAGTATCTCAATAAAAGTTTACATCGGGACATTAAAACCTATCATCGTCTCCCCACCAGGGATGACAACTCCATAAAAATAAACGTTATATAGGGAGTGAGCAGAAAAAATGTTTGAATACTTCTCGGATAAGGCAATTAAGGCGGTGATGTTAGCTCAGGAAGAAGCCCGACGCCTGGGACATAACTTTGTAGGAACAGAACAAATTCTTGTGGGCTTAATGAGCGAAGGAACCAGTGTCGCTGCCAAAACCTTGAAGGCACAAGGGTTAAGCCTGCGGGAAGTCCAAAAAGAAGTCGAGGCCATTATTGGTCGCGGGTCAGGTTTCCTCCCGGTAGAAATTCCCTTTACCCCTAGGGCCAAACGCATCTTTGAAACCGCGATGAAGGAAGCGCGACAAATGGGGAATAACTACATTGGCCCCGAACATATCTTACTCGGACTCCTCCAAGATAATGAAGGAGTCGCCGCCAAAGTCCTCGAAAATCTAGGGGTTGACCGTTCTCAAGTGCGGACTGAGGTAATTCGATCCCTTGGGGAAGAAGCCACCGTCGCCCCCGGAGGAGGCGGTCGCAGCAAGTCCACCAAAACCGCCACCCTCGACGAATTCGGCACCAACCTCACCCAACTAGCCGCCGAAGGCAAACTTGACCCGATGATCGGTCGTCAACGGGAAATTGAGCGGGTAATTCAAATTCTGGGACGACGCACCAAAAATAACCCGGTGTTAGTAGGTGAACCCGGCGTCGGAAAAACGGCCATTGCCGAAGGTTTAGCCCAACGCATTGTCAATAACGATGTTCCCGACGTCCTCGAAAATAAACAAGTGATCAGCTTGAGCATGGGAACTTTAATTGCTGGAACTCGTTTTCGGGGGGAATTTGAAGAACGCCTAAAAACCATCGTCGAAGAAATTCGTACCGCCGGAAATATCATTTTAGTGATCGATGAAATTCATACCATTGTGGGTGCAGGTTCCATCGAAGGGACAATGGACGCCTCCAATATGCTCAAACCCGCCCTCGCCCGGGGTGAGTTGCAATGCTTAGGGGCGACTACCCTGGATGAATACCGCAAATATATTGAACGGGATGCGGCCCTGGAACGGCGGTTCCAACCGGTGATGGTCGGCGAACCCACCGTGGAAGAAACCGTGGAAATTCTGTTCGGGTTGCGTCGCGCCTACGAACAACACCATCAATTAACAATTTCCGATCAGGCCCTATACGCGGCGGCGACCCTATCCGATCGTTATATTAGCGATCGCTTTTTACCCGATAAAGCCATTGATTTAATTGACGAAGCGGGTTCCCGAGTTCGGGTGATGAATTCCAAAGTTCCCCCCGAATTGCGGGAATTAAAACGGGAATTAACTAAAGTTATTGGCGAAAAAGAAACGGCTGTTAAACTCCAAGATTTCGATCAAGCCAGTGAACTGCGCGATCGGGAATTGGAAATTAAAGATAAACTGGAAACCCCGACTCAAAAAACCGATATCGCGGGTACGGGTTTAGTCGTAACTGAAGACGATATTGCCGAAATTTTAGCTGCATGGACAGGGATTAATGTCAATAAATTAACCGAATCGGAATCGGTAAAATTATTGAAATTGGAAGATATCTTACATGAACGTTTAATTGGTCAAAATGAAGCGGTAGGAGCCGTTTCTCGCGCCATTCGTCGTGCCCGGGTAGGATTAAAAAATCCCGATCGCCCCATTGCCAGTTTCATTTTTTCGGGCCCCACGGGAGTCGGAAAAACCGAATTAACTAAGGCCCTAGCGACCTATTTCTTCGGGGCAGAAGACGCGATGATTCGTTTAGATATGTCGGAATATATGGAACGACATACGGTGTCTAAATTAATCGGTTCTCCCCCGGGATTTGTGGGTTACGACGAAGGCGGACAATTAACTGAAGCTGTCCGTCGTCGTCCCTATACGGTGGTGCTATTTGATGAAATTGAAAAAGCCCATCCCGATGTCTTCAATTTGTTATTACAAATCTTAGAAGATGGACGTTTAACCGATGCCAAAGGTCGCACGGTCAGTTTCAAAAATACCTTAATTATTATGACCTCGAACGTCGGTTCTAAGGTAATTGAAAAAGGTG
Source organism: Planktothrix sp. PLAVEN19ND (assembly GCF_057220675.1). Lineage (NCBI taxonomy): Bacteria > Bacillati > Cyanobacteriota > Cyanophyceae > Oscillatoriales > Microcoleaceae > Planktothrix > Planktothrix sp. PLAVEN19ND. The sequence goes on from NZ_CM170132.1 coordinate 292,063, forward strand.
GTGGCGGTTTAGGATTTGAATGGGCTGCAACTTCTCAAGAAGATCAGCAATATAACCGGATTAAAAATTTAGTCCATGAGGAACTCAAACAATATTTCCGGCCAGAATTTCTTAACCGTTTGGATGAAATTATTGTCTTCCGTCAATTGCAAAAATCCGAAGTTAGACAAATTGCCGAAATTCTACTTCGAGATCTGCTGGCTCGGTTAACCGAAAGAGATATTACTTTAACCGTCAGTGAAGGGTTTAAAGATCATTTAGTTAATGTGGGTTTTGACCCGAATTATGGCGCCAGACCCTTACGTCGAGCCTTAATGAATCTGTTAGAAGATGCCTTAGCTGAAGCCTTATTAGCTGGAACAATTAAGGATGGCGATCGGGCATTTATTGATGTGGATCAAGAGGGGAAAGTTACAATTTCACCCGGAGATCATGCCCTGAATTCTATTAACGAATACGCCGTTACCCATTCCTAATTTACTCTAATTCTCATCCCACCCGTCTTACTCCGGTAGGGCGGGTTTTGTAGATCAAGTTCACTGTCTTAGTTGCAGATCAATAATTGAGCCCTGAAGGGCTCACTACGATTTGCGACTTGCAGATCAATAATTGAGGCGTGAAGGGCTCACTACGATGTTAGGATACAATACAAATCAATTAACAAGAATCATTCAGGATACTGTTGTGACAGAAGCCAAATCCTATAAAGATAGCGTCAACTTGCCCCAAACAAAATTTGATATGCGGGCAAACGCCGTGAAGCGAGAACCGGAAATCCAAGCCTTTTGGGCTGAACAGGAAATTTATCAACGCCTATCACAAAATAACCCCGGCGAATTATTTATTTTACATGATGGCCCCCCCTATGCGAACGGGACGCTGCATATTGGTCATGCTCTCAATAAAATTCTTAAAGATATTATTAATCGCTATCAAATTTTACAGGGTCGTAAAGTTCGTTATGTGCCCGGGTGGGACTGTCATGGTTTACCCATTGAATTGAAAGTATTACAAAACATGAAAGCCGGGGAAAGGGAACAATTAACCCCCTTAACTTTGCGTCACAAAGCCAGAGATTTCGCCTTACAAGCCGTTGAACAACAGAAAACCGGTTTCAAACGGTATGGGGTTTGGGGCGACTGGGAACACCCCTATTTAACCTTAAAACCCGAATATGAAGCCGCCCAAATTGGTGTATTTGGCAAGATGTTTTTAGAGGGATATATTTACCGAGGACACAAACCCGTGCACTGGAGTCCCAGTTCAAAAACCGCCTTAGCTGAAGCGGAATTAGAATATCCAGAAGGTCACATTTCCCGCAGTTTATTTGCCGCTTTTAAACTATTAACCGTATCTGAACCTTTGCGGGAATTATTAGCGCCCTTTCTATCGGAATTAGGGGTAGCAATTTGGACAACAACTCCTTGGACAATTCCGGGTAATTTAGCCGTTGCGGTTAACCCGGCTTTAAATTATGCCGTTGTGGAAGTGGGGGAAAGTGAAAAACCTACTGCGTTTAAATATTTAATTGTGGCGGCGGATTTAGCGGAACAATTATCAGCAACTTTGGGTTATTCGTTAACCATTAAAGCCACTTTTAAAGGTCAGGATTTAGAAAATTCTACCTATAAACATCCCCTATTTAATCGGAGAAGTCCGATAGTTATTGGGGGAGATTATATTACCACCGAATCCGGTACGGGCTTAGTTCATACCGCCCCCGGTCATGGTCAGGAAGACTATATTGTCGGTCAAAAATATGGTTTACCGATTTTATCCCCCGTGGATGATCAAGGAAACTTTACCGATGAAGCGGGAAAATTTGAAGGATTAAATGTTTTAGGAGAGGGAAATGGGGCAATTATTCAGGCTTTAACGGACGTTAATTCCCTATTAAAAGAAGAACCCTATCAACATAAATATCCCTACGATTGGCGCACGAAAAAACCCACAATTTTTAGAGCCACAGAACAATGGTTTGCCTCCGTGGAAGGGTTCCGAGATGCGGCTTTAAAAGCGATTTCTGAGGTCAAATGGATTCCCGCCCAAGGAGAAAATCGGATTACTTCCATGGTAGCTGATCGCAGTGATTGGTGTATTTCTCGACAACGGAGTTGGGGGGTTCCGATTCCGGTTTTTTATGATGAAGAAACCAACGAACCGTTATTAAATGAAAGAACAATTAATCACGTTCAAACTATTATTGCCGAAAAGGGTTCGGATGCCTGGTGGGAGTTATCCATTCAGGAATTATTACCCGTAGAATATCATAATAATGGCAAGACTTACCGCAAGGGAACCGATACCATGGATGTGTGGTTTGATTCGGGGTCTTCCTGGGCGGCTGTTGTTAATCAACGTCCCGAATTAAAGTATCCGGCGGATATGTATTTAGAAGGTTCTGATCAACATCGCGGCTGGTTTCAATCGAGTTTATTAACCAGTGTGGCTAACTCTGGTCATGCTCCCTATAAAACCGTATTAACCCATGGATTTGTCCTCGATGAAAAGGGGATGAAAATGAGTAAATCCATCGGAAATGTGGTTGATCCCGCAATTGTGATTGAAGGAGGGAAAAATCAACAGCAAGAACCCCCCTATGGCGCTGATATTCTGCGGTTGTGGGTGTCTTCGGTCGATTATTCTTCCGATGTTCCTCTGGGTAAAAATATCCTGAAACAGATGGGAGATGTTTACCGCAAAATCAGAAATACTGCCCGATTTTTATTAGGGAATTTGCATGATTTTGATCCGAGTAAAGATACGGTTAAATACGAGGAATTACCGGAATTAGACCAATATATGTTACACCGGATTACGGAGGTTTTTACTGAGGTAACAGAGTCTTTTGAAAGTTATCAATTCTTCCGATTTTTCCAGGTGATTCAGAATTTCTGTGTGGTGGATTTATCTAATTTCTATTTAGATGTTGCCAAAGATCGGTTATATATTAGTGGGGCTGATGGGTTTCGGCGTCGGAGTTGTCAAACGGTTTTAGCCGTGGCGTTAGAGAATTTGGCGAAGGCGATCGCCCCCGTATTATGCCATACAGCCGAGGATATTTGGCAAAATATTCCCTATTCTCCGCCCCAGACTTCGGTTTTTGAAGCGGGTTGGGTAAGGTTAGAAAAACACTGGGAAAAGCCAGAATTAGGGACGTTATGGCAACAGTTACGACAAATTAGAAGTGATGTTAATGTTGTCTTGGAAAAAGCCCGTCAGGACAAAATGATTGGCGCCTCCTTAGAAGCCAAAGTGTTGTTATATATTGCGGATGAGGATTTGCGTCAACAGATGCAACAAATGAACCCCAAAACTACAGAATTAAAAGATAATAATGGGGTGGATGAATTGCGTTATCTGTTGATTTGTTCCCAGGTTGAACTATTAGATACTCCCGCACCTTTAAACGGTTTACCCTATAATCAACAGTTTGAAGATTTGGGAATTGGTGTGGTGAAAGCCGATGGGGAAAAATGCGATCGCTGTTGGAATTATTCGGTTCATATTGGGAAATCAAAAGAAGATCCTAACATTTGTGAACGTTGTGTGGAAGCGTTAGCAGGAACGTTTTAAATATTAGAAACCCGATTTCTCAAAGAAACCGGGTTTCTAATAACCAATTAATGTCAATTAAAAACTCAGTCAAACAGCCTCTAACTAATTTTGGGGTTGCATCAATTAGAGATTCATTTTATACTATAATTGATGTATAGCCTAAACTCAAGCCAGTAATGTATGGAAACAAACTCGGCTGATAATTTAGCTCGATTATATGGCGAACTTTTTGTCCTACTTCAGCAAGAAGAAAAACTTCGTCAAGAAACAGAGCAAAAATTAGAAAAAGCTAAAGGGGTCATTGATCCGAGAAAACAGTTTAATAACTGGTTAAAAACCAATTCAGGTAAGACTTGGAAGCGTAAGCAATTTGAACTTCAAGGAAGTATGTGTGCAGCTTGTAAAACCTCACTCCGGTTTGAAGATGCAGTTGTACATCATGTTCTTCCACTAAAAGATTTGGGATCTGCTGCTAACAAACCTGAAAATTTTAAGCTATTACATCCGGGTTGCAATTTAGCAATTGGCACAAAAATTGTTGATTTTTAAAAGAGGTTGTCATTATGCCGAGTAAAGAAGAATTAATCAAACAACTGGCTAACGAATTTAACTGGACACAAGCAGATGTAAAAAGGGCAGTTGATGCTTCTCAAGAGAATGTAAACACAAAGGAAGAAGCTATTTTGTGTATGATTCGCTATGCTGGCCCAGATTTGAAAAAACGTAATTATGAAGTGGGTGCTCAAAAAAGAATCAATAATCAACAGAAACAGCAAATTAGTGGCCTAGTGGAACAGTTAACTAAGATTCAGGATTTTTATGCTAATCAATTAGTTCCAACACTAAGATCAACAATTCTGGAACAAGCCAATTATATTAGCGATCTTCTCAAACAATTTGGTCAAGATCAAGGAGGTAAAAATGGGTAGTAATTTAAACACAATCACAAAACTTCATCTTCAATCTTTTGGTTTTTCTGAATACTATATCAAACAGCTAGTCAGAGAATTGAAAGCGGTATCAACAAACGGAGGTTTAAAAGAATATTCTGCATCAGATATACAATCATCTGTTGAAAATAGGCTCTCAAATTCAAAAATTAAAGCAGAAAATCGAGAAAAACTTCAGCGATTTTTGACTTGGTTAAAGGGTGAGTCTAATGTTATTGCAGTAGACTTCCTTAAAGGCTTATCTCCTGAAAAAAGGATAGAAGTTTTGATGGATCGTCTTCAAGAATTAGAAAAACAGGAGCAAACTTTAAAAGAAGAAACAGCATCAATTATTATGAAAGCTCGACAAATGGTTGCCACTCAGTAAATACATCCCATTAACTATCATAAACCCGTTCTCTATACTGATTCAATAAAAATTCATCCCTTGAAACCCGGTTTCCGAATCTTGTGGAGCCGGGGGATACTTTGGGTTAAAATGGTAAAACCACTGTACATCAAAGGTTCTTGAATGGACAAACTGGGTCATTCTAATACCTAAAAAATGTCCGATCGGGTGAACAGCAATAGCAACGTCAATAAAAGATGCGATTCTCAAAAATATTAATTGCCAATCGAGGGGAAATAGCTTTACGGATTCTTCGCACCTGCGAGGAAATGGGTATTGCGACGGTTGCTGTTCATTCAACGGTTGATCGCCACGCCCTTCATGTCCAACTGGCCGATGAAGCCGTTTGTATAGGGGAACCCAGCAGCAGTAAAAGCTATTTGAATATTCCCAATATTATCGCCGCTGCCCTGACTCGTAACGCCACAGCCATCCATCCGGGCTATGGATTTTTAGCCGAAAACGCCCGATTTGCCGAAATTTGTGCCGATCACGATATTGCTTTTATTGGCCCCACACCCCACGCCATGCGGTCAATGGGAGACAAATCAACGGCTAAGGAAACCATGCAACGGGTGGGAGTTCCCACCGTCCCGGGCAGTGATGGACTCCTGAGTGATGACCAAGAAGCCCTGCAACTGGCCCGTAAAATCGGTTATCCGGTGATTATTAAGGCCACCGCCGGGGGTGGAGGTCGGGGAATGCGGTTAGTTAGGGAAGATTCGGAACTCCCTAAACTCTTTGCCGCCGCCCAAGGGGAAGCGGAAGCCGCTTTTGGAAATCCGGGGGTTTATTTAGAGAAATTTATTGAACGTCCTCGCCATATCGAAATTCAGATTTTAGCTGATAATTATGGCAATGTAATTTACCTCGGAGAACGGGATTGTTCGATTCAAAGACGTCACCAAAAACTATTAGAAGAAGCCCCCAGTTCTTTTATTACTCCTAAACTGCGTCAAAAGATGGGAAACGCGGCGGTAAAAGCGGCTAAATCGATTAATTATACCGGGGCGGGAACCGTTGAATTTCTAGTTGATCAATCGGGAAATTTCTATTTTATGGAAATGAATACCCGGATTCAAGTGGAACATCCGGTTACGGAAATGATCACCGGATTAGATTTAATTGCTGAACAAATTCGCATTGCTCAAGGGGAAAGGTTATTATTAACTCAAAATCAAGTAATTTTACGCGGTCATTCCATCGAATGTCGGATTAACGCCGAAGATCCCGAACATAATTTCCGTCCCCATCCTGGAAAGATTAGTGGTTATTTACCGCCGGGGGGAAATGGGGTGAGAATTGATTCCCATGTCTATACGGATTATGAAATTCCTCCTTATTATGATTCTTTAATTGGCAAGTTAATTGTTTGGGGGCCAGACCGTCCGACGGCAATTTTAAGAATGAAACGGGCGTTACGAGAATTTGCGATTACTGGGGTTCCCACAACCATCGGATTTCATCAAAAAATATTAGAAAATCCCGAATTTATCAGGGGAGAAATTTATACTAATTTTGTGGAAAAAATGATGAAAAAAGGAGAATAGAAAACCTAACTCCCCCGAATCAGGAATAGATTATAACCTGGGGTGAGCGTCCCGAGTACGGGAGAGCCTCAATCATCATTCAACCAGGGATGGGGTTTAAGCTGATGCGCCCTACTGGAATCGAACCAGTCTGAAGGCGAATTATGAGTTCGCTGCCTCCCCAATCGGCCAAGGGCGCTTCCAATAGTACAATATCATACTCTCACCCAAAATTGTTAACCGCGATCACTAATTTTGGCTAAATTTTGAATAAGCTGTGTAGGTGATAGCATATCCTATAGGCATTAGCCGTTAAAATGGCAAGTTAAATCATATCTAAATTTTGAGATGGGACTAAATTCAACTGTTGTTCTGACTGTCGTTTTACTAACCATGATGTTTGGTGCTGGCTTTACCAGTTCCGTTTGGGGCTATGGTCTGGGTCGTTCGGCGTTGAAAGAAATTACACAACCCGATGTGCGTCCAAACAACTTAGCCAATAAAAATAAAAATGGAAACCGCCATGATGGGGTGCTGTTGCTCAAAGAGAAGGATATCCTAGCAACGGTCAAGAAGCGCATGGAAGGGAAGGAAGAAGTGGCGAGTGCATCGGCTAAAGTGGCCAATAAGCCCACCTCTACCCAAGCCCAAAAACCGAAAACTGAAAGTTCCCCCGCCCCGGTAGTAAATAATAAATCAGTTTTTCCCATTGTTAGCCGTGATGGAGGGGTAAGTTTAGAAGTGGTAGAAGCGACTCGTAAAGGGAATTCTTTGGTTTTAAATGTCAACCTAAAAAATGAAGGTCAAGAATCTGTTAGATTTCTCTATAGTTTTTTAAATGTTACCGATGACAAGGGTCGTGCTTTGAGCGCCAGTGTGGAAGAATTACCTGGCCAATTGCCTCCTAGTGGCAAAGTTTATCAAGGAACGGTCACAATTCCTACGGCATTAGTGGAAAATTCCAAGGAATTAACCATGAGTTTAACTGATTATCCTGACCAAAAAATGCAATTGCAGATGTCAGGAATTCCAGTGGCGCAATAGACATCTGGATTTTCTGAAAAGGTAATCATGACCCTTACAACGGGCGATGTGCTGGGGCGATTGTTCTCAGTGCTATTTTTAATTACGATTAATGCCTTTTTTGTCACGGCCGAATTCCCTATAGTTTCGGTATGGAGTTGTTGATAAATTTGGAGGGACAGTCGGATTAGTAACAATTCAAGATGTGATTGCTGAAATTATTGGTGATCATTTCAATTCCACTAACTGATTACTGATTACTGATAGAGGAACTTCCTCAACGGCGGGATGTTTTTCTAGGATTAAATTAGATTTTTGAGAACCGGATAAACGTTTGAGTAAGGTTGGTTTAGGATCATGAAGCAGATAAATAATTTGATCTCCGACTTGCCAAGATTCTGAGGCGGCTAAAACTTGAAAATTGCCATCTCTTTCTATTAATAAAGGAATTAATTCCCCTGAGCGAATTAACGCCTGTAGATGGGCTATTTGAAATTCTAACTCTGGTTGACGTAAAACCGTTTCCCCTAATTTTACTTCCTTGTCTTCCAGATAGGTATTCCACTGTTTTAAAGAAACATCGGGAATAAAAGCCTGTTGAATTTTATCACGATTAACAGTTATTTTAGTTTGAGGTTCCCTGGGAAATAAAGCCAATACCCGGGGCGGTTTAAATTCCGTATCTGCACGTTCAGCGAGTACCACATTTACTTCCCCATTACTCGTCATCGCCAGGAATGTTCCCATCAATTCTAATCCCGCTTCTTCCAAAACATTAGGATCTAAGGCACTACTTTGATAAACCCGTAACCCTTGCTGTCGGGCTTTTTCACAGGCGACCGGATCAGTATCAATCATCACCACTAACTCATCCCGTTCTTGGAACAATCGGCTAATTAATCGACTCAAAGGATTTGAACCCACAATCACCGCTCCGGTTACCGAATGGGAAGTTACTCCTAATTTTTCAGCCATCCATCGGGCAGTTAATCCTTGAATTACCACCGTCATAATAATAGTTAGGAAGACTAAAGCTTTAATTGAGTCTCCCCCATTAATTCCCCGTTGGGTGAGTAAAATCGCAAACAAAGAAGCAACCGAAGCCGATACAATTCCCCTAGGTGAAATCCAAGAAGCAAATAATTTTTGTCGCCAATTCAGGTTACTATTTAAAGTACAAAGCCAAATATTAATCGGACGCACCACCCACATTAAAGCTAAAACCGTTAATACACTGCCCCATCCCAAAGCTACTATACTTTCTAAGGATAAATCCGCCGCTAATAAAATAAATAAAACTGACACCGCCAACATGGTTAACTGCCCTTTAAATCGGAGTAACTGACGCATATCAGGAACATCGACATAACGCACCATCATTCCGGTAACAACTGTGGTCATTAACCCCGATTCACTCATTAGTAATTCAGCCGTATCAAATAATCCCCATAGAGCCGCTAATACCACTAAATTCTTTAATTCTTCCGACATAAATTGGGCAGTTTTTAATAACCATCCCAAAATTCCACCCCCAATTAACCCAATTCCTGCGCCAATACTTAAACGCAATAGCAATTGTCCCATAATTTCTAGGGGGTCAGTATTGCCATTCAGGACAACGTTGAGGACTAAAACCGCTAAAATCGCCCCCACTGGGTCAATTAAAACCCCTTCACCCTCTAACAGCGCGGAAACTTGACGGTCTACGGAAACCTGTTTCAGCAATGGCCCGATTACCGTTGGGCCTGTAACCACCACCAAAGCTGCATACAGAAAGGCGATTGGCCAAGGAAATTCCCCCAACCAGTGGGCCGCGATTCCCGCCCCCATTAGGGTGATTAAAGTGCCAAAGGTGACTAAATTGCGAACACTCCCAGAGACTTGACCCAGTGCCCGCAGGTCTAAACTTAATCCCCCCTCAAACAGAATTAAGGCTACCGATAGGGAGACAATCACTTCTAAACCACTTCCTAAAAGATTGGGCTGCACTAAACTCAAGCCATCATTCCCTGCCAGAATGCCGAATAATAGCAGAAACACGATGGCAGGAACTTTCAGGTAGTCTGCCAAGACTTGAGCCGAAATCCCCGCCATGACCGTAATGACGATTAACAGGGTGATTTGAAAAGATGATGTTTCCATAGGCGCTATTGTTGCAGACTACCCACTGAATTGAAAATAGTTGTATTCTGTTCCACTATACCTGCTGTCCAACCCGTAGGGTGGGTAAGCTCCGTCCCCGCACCCTCTTTAGGAATGAAAAATTACCTATTTTTAACAGTTAATCGTATTTTTCAAGGTTTGAATTTTGAATAAAAATTCTCTATTTTAAAGAACACTAAAACTATGCTAAGACGCTTGAATAGTTTCGTCAATATTTACTGAATTAACAGAATAACCATAAAAATTAATTTGATAATCTGTAATTTTAACGCCAGTTTGTTGTTCAACTTGGGCTAATAATTCCGGGGGTAATTCGATATGAATATCTAAAATTTTATCGGTATCTAAACAATTAACATGGGAATGGGAATCACTAATATGTCCATATAAACGCCCCTCCGAACGTTCTACACATTCAATCACATTTTCCCGCGATAGGGCTTCTAAATTTTGATAGACCGACGTATGACCAACGGATTTCCCCTGTTGATTTAATCGATCATAAATGTCCCGGGCTGATAAATGTTCTTGAACTTGCCAAAGCAATTCCAAAACTAAACGGCGCTGACGACTCAGCCGCATTCCTTTAGCTTGACAATAATTGATTGCATCTTCTAAAGAACGAATTGGTTTCACTATTCTCGCCTCGGTTTATGTATCAAATTTTAATAGTTTTGGGATCACCGATCCCATACTTAGACTATACTTTCTATTGTATCTTAGGGATTTTATAGTAAACAGTGGTTTCTATCTGCAAAGGTTGACATTGAATGGCAATTATCATCAAGCTGAATTCTGAGCAAGTAAATCGTTTAGATTTGTCCCCTGTACAAAGGGTAATCGATCCTATCCCCGAAAATACCGATATTACAGCTTATGAACAGCAAATTAGCTTCGATATCGACTATTCCCGTGACCCAGAAGACCCCAGAGAAATTTCAGAAGTTCCTGAAATCCGATTATGGTTTATTCGCCTAGACGCCCAATATCCTTGGCTCCCCTTCTTTCTGGACTGGAAATCTGGGGAATTAGCCAGGTATGTGGCAATGCTCGTCCCCCATCAATTCCATCGCACCGAAGGCATCCAATATAACCCCGAAGCCCTAGAAATCTTTTTAATGCAAAAGATCTTTATTCTCGACCACTGGCTCGTCCAACAGAATATCCCCAACAAATCCCGCCTGATGGCTATGGCTCAAATGCTCGGTTATGACCTTGATGATACCTTCTTTGAAACCTATACCCAGAAAGGTTTAACTGATGACTGATTTCGGGTAGGGACGGGTTCTTTTAGGTCTTTGTTGATCACCTAAATCTCGATAAACCCGCCCCTACAACTGATGACTGATGACTGTTAACTGTTAACTGATTACTGATTCAAATATCGTTCAATTAATACAATCGCCACAATATCATCAATCGGACGGGGTGGGGTTCGCATTCCTTTGGGAATTAAACAAGTTAACCCTTTAGGGGGATAAATTTGCCAATAGCGATCGCGCGCTTCTAAGGTAGAATATCGTTCATTCACTTGAATAATAGAAAGGGATTCCGGTAAAATTTCAGTTAGTTTTTGTTTCCACATTTTTGAAGTAGTTTGATCTCCCATCACCACCGTTTCAATAGTAAATTGTTGACAAAGAGATTGAATTATTGTAGGAACATCCGCCGCTAAAATCACCTCATGATAATATAACTGTGAACCATCACCCATCACCGCAATTCCACATTTTTCTCGCCCGGGATCAAACCCTAAAATCATTTTATTTTTGATCATCGTATTGAGTATAATTAGATTGAGAGGTTGGATTTCCTATATTATTCTGTCTCTGAGTAGATGGATTATCTAATGGATTAGAATTATTAAGCTGTTCCTGTTGTTGTCGGGTACTAAAGATCACTGCTCCATCGCGAAGTGCCAATAAATCCAGTCGCAATGGCCCAATAGTATAGGCATCTTCAGCAGCAACAGCTTGAATTTCCAAGGGTTGATTATGTTCTTGGACTTGTTGGAAAAAACGAATTAATGTATCCATTCTATCATTTCCAATTTGTACTGTTCCACCCACAATTCCAACAAAACGCGCCCGGAAACTGGAGGCATCTAAAAGTTGTTGCATTTGCCTTCTCAATTGCTCATTAGATAAAGTAGAAGGATTCAATGTTGTTCCCGCAATAATTTCTCCAGTGGTAAATAATAATCGATTCGGTTCAGCTTTAGTAAAAACCGATACTTTTGTTTCTCCAACTAAATAATTAGCAGCCGAAATCACTTGTACCACATAATCTCGACCATCATCAATTTGATTAATTAAATCTTCAACTTCTACTTTTGTAATTTGAATGACTTGAACCTGACCCGCTTTTGTATTTCCCAATTGTACAGACTCAAGGGCATAATTATTCGCTTCTTTTAACAGAGTATTAACCGCCTGAATTGCAGTTTTTGGATCACTAATTCTGACTAAACTACTGGATAAAACCTGTCCTCTTTCTAAAACAACACTTCCTTCTCGTAATAATTGAAAATCCCGTCCAATCAGTTCAACCTGTTGACTTAAAACTTGTTTTTGCTGTTCTAATTTTTTCTGTTCTGTTTCCAATTCTTCCAAACGAGATTCCCGTTTCACAATAATTTGATCCTGTTTTTTGATCCGTTGTTCCTGTTGTTCAATTTCCCGATCCTGCTGTTTCATTTCCTCTGAACGTTTAGCAATTTCCTGATCGCGATTCTGAATTTGAGCTTTGACCTGTTCTTGTTGCCAAATCAAATTTTGACGTTCAGTTCTGAGTTTTTGAATTTCTAATTGTAAACTTTTTTTTTGTTTAAATACTTCTTGGAGTCGATTTTCTCTATTTTTCAGTTCGGCTTCCGTTGCCGTTCTTTCCACCTGAATATTCCGTAATTGTTTCCGAAGATCTCCCAATTGATTCTGAGTTCTTTCCAATTCTTCTGCTGTTTTAACAGCTTGAGATTGAGCCGTTTGTAGGGATTGATTGATCATATTTAACTGTGCCATAGCGGTGTTGATTTCCGTTTTAGCTCTTGTTAAATCCTTTTCTACTCGCCTTTTTTCATCTTCTGCCCGAGTTAAATCCTTCCGAGCATCATTCAATCTACTTTGAATTTGATCAATTTGAAACACACCCCGACGCAGGGGTTTACTCGAAGCAAATAAAATCCCCAAAGTCAATGCCGAAAGCACACTGCCAGTTAAAATGGTCACAACCATAGCAGTGTTGCGGGGGCGGAGATTAAATAAACTCAGCCTGGCTTTTCCAACTTTAGTTCCCAGGCGATCACTAACCGTTGCAATCACGCCACCCAAAACTAAGATGGATATAACCAGGATAATTCCTGCGGTCATAAAGTAAGAAAAATCTGGGAGAGTGGAAACTCAGGATTTTAAGACCTGAGAATCTAAAAATTTAATTATCTAGTTAATGCAGTTTGCTCAATTTTCTCTCATTATATCTATGAGCAAGTTTCCTAGATCTTTTCTGGGTTAATCTAGGAAACCTAACCGTAGATTAAGTAAATTGTTGACCTAGGGTAACGGGATTATGGACTGTGATCTTTTTCTTATAAATTGAGATCATGTTTTTTTGTCGTAAATCTCCTAATAAACGAGTAACCGTAACTCGCGTGGAACCAATTGCTTCTGCGATCGCTTGATGGGAAAGTTTCAAATCAATCCGAATTCCATCTTTACCCGGTACGCCAAAATCTCGACAAAGAATCAGCAGAAAACTAACTAATCTTGATCCCATATCCCGGTGAGCTAAGGTTTCAATCATCATCTCCGTTTGTAAAATCCGAGACGATAATCCGCGCAACATCACCATCGGCAGTTCGGGATCGCTTTTCAAGGCTTTCTCTACCTGTTCAATTGGAACTGAGAGTAATTCTACAGAGGTAAAGGCAACGGCATGGTAAAACCGATCCGACCGATGACCTGTAATTAACGATAAAACACCAAATACACTATTTTCTCGAAGTAAAGCGACAGTAATTTCTTCTCCAGCTTCATAGACTCTGGATAATTTCACCGCACCTTTGATCAGAACATAGACGCGCTCCGCCGGATCGCCGGGAAAGAAGATCGTCTTACCCCGTTCAAAGCTTTCCACGACGGGAGGGAACGCCCCTCCGCCGATGCTGCGGAACACTTCTGCTAACGGTCTATCATACGTCACGACCCGATCCCTTGCACTAACAATGCTCTAATATATCTTCCGTATTTCAGTTTACGCTAATTACGCTAATTGCATCATTTATCTGTTGAATCAACCGATGATTGTCCGATCCATGTTTTATCCCTGGTAGAAATGGGTAAATCCATGGCTTTGATTAGGATACCAATTGCTTATAGAATAATCTATTATGCTAAATTTGAACGGAAAAAACGCACTTGTTACCGGCATTGCCAATAATCGCTCCATTGCGTGGGGCATTGCCCAACAGCTTCACCAAGCTGGAGCTAATCTTGGAATCACCTACCTTCCCGATGAGAAAGGTCGTTTTGAAAAAAAGGTGCAAGAATTAGTTGAACCCATCAACCCTAGTTTATTTCTGCCCTGTGATGTCCAGAATGATGCTCAAATCGAGGAGTTATTTACGGCTATCCGTGACCAATGGGGACGAATTGATATTCTGATCCATTGTCTGGCCTTCGCAGGAAAAGAGGAACTTTCTGGAGACTTTAGCAATGTATCCCGGACTGGATTTACCCGCGCCCTGGATATTAGTGCTTATTCTCTAGTTCAACTGAGTGCGGCGGCTAAACCTTTAATGACCCAAGGGGGGAGTATTATCACCCTAACCTATCTGGGAGGGGTGCGAGTGATTCCTAATTATAATGTGATGGGAATTGCTAAAGCAGCCCTAGAAATGAATGTTCGTTACCTGGCGGCGGAGTTGGGGCCCTTGGGAGTTCGGGTGAATGGCATTTCGGCTGGCCCGATTCGGACTTTGGCATCTTCAGCCGTGGGTGGGATTTTAGACATGATCCATCACGTTGAGTCCATGGCTCCCCTAAGACGGACGGTGACCCAAACGGAAGTGGGCAATACGGCTGCGTTTCTCTGTAGCGATTTATCCAGCGGCATTACAGGTCAAATTCTGTATGTCGATTCGGGTTATTGCATCATGGGAATGTAGGGCTTGAAGATGAGTAGGGGGAGCAGGGGGAGAAGATGAGGAATCGTTAACTTCTGAGTCCGAACTCTGCACCCCAGACCTTAAACCCCACTGCCTTCTTCCTCCTGACATCTAACTCCCTATTTAAACTTTAAAATAGATTCTATAGTTTCTTACCTTAATTATTATGCAAATTAGCGATCGTCCTTCTATTAATACTGCAAATTCTAATTTAGATATGCTTCCTAGAATTGCAACGGTATACCGCAAAACAGGGGAAACAGAAGTTAATGTTACGGTGAATTTAGATGGAACTGGAATCTGCACAGTTTCTACAGGAGTTCCCTTTTTAGATCATATGTTGCACCAAATTTCATCCCATGGCTTAATTGATTTAGAAATTCAAGCCACTGGAGATATTGAAATTGATGATCACCATACCAATGAAGATGTGGGAATTACATTAGGTTTGGCTTTAGCTAAAGCTTTAGGCGATCGCAAAGGAATTGTCCGGTTTGGTCATTTTATTGCCCCTTTAGATGAAGCCTTAGTTCAAGTTGCTTTAGATTTTTCCGGTCGTCCTCACCTGAGTTATGGGTTAGAAATTCCGACCCAACGAGTGGGAACCTATGATACTCAATTAGTCCGAGAATTTTTTGTAGCTATTGTTAATAATAGTCAACTAACATTGCATTTACGTCAGTTAGATGGAATCAATTCCCATCATATTATTGAAGCCGGGTTTAAAGCCTTTGCTAGAGCCCTAAGAATGGCAGTAGAAATTGATTCCCGTCGGGCAAACACTATCCCCAGTTCCAAAGGGGTTTTGTAAGTAGGTTGGTATTAATAAACCTTACCCATTACCGATCGCGGATTTAAGAGGATTTCACGGATTTCACGGATTTTAATCTGTCCCCCAATCAAGTCGAGGGCAGGGTTAATCTGCGTAATCCTCTTCAATCCGTGATCCCTATTCCAAATACTTCTGTAACATTTGTTCCAACTGCATAACCGACATTCGAGGCGAAGGACGGGGAATAGGTTGGTCAGGTTCACCAGACTTAAACAGGACAGGAATCGAATATTGATAGGCTTGAAACCAATCTTCCCGGGTAGTAATGTCTCGGATTTCTAATTGAAATTCTCCTGATTTTTGGGGTGAGGTTTGAATTTTCTCCAATTTTTCCTGGAGTCCTTCGCATAAATGACAGCCTGGTTTACTGTATAAAATTAGTGTGATCATTGGATTTCTTTAACCTCCGATAGTAATAGTTGGGTCGCTTGTTCGGCTTCTAGGGGTTTAGCGAATAAATAACCCTGTCCGAATGGACAGCCTAATTCCTGCAAAATTCTCCTTTGTTCGCGGGTTTCTATCCCTTCAGCAATCACATCTAAGTCTAAATTTTGCGCTAAAGAAATAATGGCTTTAACGATTTGTAAGGGTTGGCTTTTTTTACCGCTAAAGGTTTTGTTTTTATGATCTAAACGATTAATAAATGAACGATCAATTTTTAAACTATTTAAGGGAAATTGATGTAAATAACTCAAGGATGAATAACCTGTCCCGAAGTCATCAATTGATAGATGAATTTTGCGAGATCTTAGTTGAGCCAGGATCATAAAGGAAGTAGCTAAATTTTCCATAATCACACTTTCGGTAATTTCCAGTTTTAAATCACTGGGATTACAAGCCGTTTCTGTTAATATCTGATCAATTTGTTCTAATAGATTCGATTGACAAAGCTGTTTACTCGATAGGTTAACACTCATGGTTAGGGGATAAATATTACTATTAGATTTTTGCTTTTGAGAATCAGATTTTTCCGTAGAGGCTGTATTAACTAAAACAAACTTTTGGGTTAATTTTTGTTTCCAAACTCGCAATTGCTCACAAGCTTCTCGTAATACCCAAGCCCCTAATGGAATAATTAAACCCGTTTCTTCTGCAACTGGAATAAACTCTATTGGCGATACTAAACCCCTGGTGGGATGCAACCAACGGACTAGGGCTTCAAATCCAGTAATTCTACCACTAGATAAAGAAACAATTGGCTGATAATAGACTTTAAAACCCTTGAGATTTGAAGGTTGAGTGATTGAGCTTTCTAATAGATGTTCTGTGGTTTTTAATCCATTGAAATTGTGGATTTCTTTATGAGTTACGAACTCTGAGTGCTGTGGGTTTCCAATTTGGATTCTTCCATAAATAGCTTGTCGTAAATCAGTTTCAAGCTGCAATATAGACAGGGTTTGACTATGTATATTTAAATCAAAAACTTCATATCGAGCTTTGCCTTTAGCTTTGGCTCTATACATAGCAATATCAGCATCTCGTAAAAAGTCTTCAGGATTATTATACAATAAACATTGATGGGATTCACTATTATTTTCCGATTGCTGATTATGGTCTTGACTGGGAACAATTCCAATACTAACGGTGGTAAAAATTTCATGTCCTTGAATATAAAAAGGTTGGGTTAATTCATAGTGAATTTTCTCTGCCATTGCCGTTGCATCGGCGATGCTTTGAACCCGATTAATCAAAATTGTAAATTCATCTCCCCCTAAACGAGCGACGGTATCTAATGGGTTGACGCAATATAAAAGACGATGGGAAATTTCAATTAATAGTTGATCTCCAATTAAATGTCCTAAACTATCATTAACAACTTTAAATCTATCTAAGTCTAAAAATAAGACTGCAAACTCATAATTAGGTTCTTGTTTAGATCGTTTTAATACCTGTGCTAAACGTTCATTAAAAAAGCTCCGGTTAGGTAATTGAGTCAGAGCATCATGTAAGGCTTCATACATGAGTTGGGCTTCAAATCGTTTACGTTCAGTAATATCCCGAATAATAATTTGAATCGCAGATTGACCTTGATAGGTAGCTGGAATTCCGACAATTTCTACATCAATAACTTCTCCATTTAATCGAGTTAATTTTTGTTCTATTAACGACCGAGGTTGCTGTTCATTGTGATCATCTTGAATTTGAGTATGAATGGAATTAAAATAATCAGGAGGCAGAAAATCAAAAATAGAGCGACCGATTAAATCTTGAGGGCGATTTGCTCCTAATAGTTTAGCTCCAGCCAGATTAATATAAACTAATTGTTCTCCATTGTGAATGGCAATAGTTTCAGGAGATAATTCAACTAAACGGCGATAGCGCTCCTCACTTTCTCGCAGACCTAATTCGGCTTTAACTCGTTGTTTTTCTGTTTGATTGGCCGCAATAAATCGACCAATACTTTGAGCCATTAACTCTAAAATTTCCACTTCATAGGATTTGTAATCTACGGTTTTAACCTCTAAAGCAGCAAAAGCTAATGTCCCATAAATTTCACCATTGACCCAAATCGGAGTTCCTAAACAGGTTTCGAGATGAAACCTTTGATAGCTTTGGAGTCGATTGAATTCAGGATTTTGCCCGATTTCGGTATGAACTTGAGTCATTTGGGTCTGAATGACTTTAACACAGTAACTTTCCTCACAAGGCAAGGTCATACCTGGTTGAATTATATCTAAATCGGAATCAACGGTATCAATAATAATATTATTATTTTCTAATCGGCTAATGAAACCAATTGATAGTTGAAAAATCTCGCATCCAACTTGGAGATAATCTCGAAAAAGTTCATCTAAATTTTGATGATTATAGGTTGTAATCCGATGCAAATGTTTGAGATTAGAACTAAACTGAGCTAAGGCTTGGGATTGTGAAACCAGGGCTTGTTCAGATTGTTTCCGTTTAGTTATATCTGCTTGAATCCCAATAAAATGAGTCAAATATCCTTTGGAACTATATACTGGAGCAATGGAAAGTTCATTCCAGAAAAACTCCCCATCTTTCCGATAATTCTGTAGTTCGACATGACACTCTTTTCCTTCTAATACCGCACGACGAATTTCGTCAATGGCTGCATAGTTGGAATGATTCCCCTGTAAAAATCGACAATTTTCTCCTAAAATGTCTCTGCTGCTATATCCTGTAATTCGTTCAAATCCATTATTCACAAAAATAATCGGATTATCCGGTTGTGTCGCATCGGTAATTACAATCCCATTACTACTACTATTAATAGCTCGTTCCATCAATTGTAAACGTTCTTGGGCGCGATGACTTTCAATCGCCGCCGCTAACACATTCGCGATCGCTTCTAAAAAATGTACATCTTCTAGGGTAAACTGGCGATGGATAGTGCTATGGACACTTAAAACCCCCCAAGCCTTTGAAATAGGGGACTCTACCTGTTTTTTACTCAAGCCCGAATCCTGTCCCCAACGGGCAATTACCACACTCATACCACTAATTACCCGATGATTATGCAGCAGGGGAGTTCCAGAAAATCGAGTTTCCACGCGTAAATCATCTACCACAATGGGTTCATTCTTGAGTAAGGTATACCCGGCTTGGGAGTTAATATGGGCACTCACCCTAGCATTGCCGACCAGTCCTTTTTGCCAACCCACCCCCGCCCTCAACCAAAAAGCATGACCTCCGGGCATGAGTTCCAGAAGTTTACAGTATTCCACATCCAAGGTTTTCGCTACGGCACCGACAACTTCATTGACTAAGACGGAGAGGTCAGAATGAATCAGGGCCTGTTGACCGAGGTAGGCGACCGTGGCTTGCTGGCTGACCCTAGACTGCAAGGTGGCTAAAAGCGGGTCTATCGGTGCCAGGGCGGGAACTTCTTCCGTGATGGCTTGGGTGCTAATTAAGGTGGCAACTAACTGACCCAATTGATTCCTAAGCGGTAAAAAAGTAGCACAACAGTAATCCAATCTCCCATCCCGACGGTGGAAGGGAATTTCGCGGGTGCAGTCGGAATATTCATCGGCAAGCTCAGAGTTACATAGGTCAATAGCTAAATCATGTAACGGTGATAAATTCAAGGCTGCAAGAGTTTGACCCAAAACTTGGGATTTATCATAACCAAACATTTGTTCTGCGACGGTATTCCAATCAATAATTTGGTGTTCTGCACCCACCAGAATCACCCCCTGTTGCCAGTGGTCAAAGCTGGGAATATAGCCAGGTGGTAGGGGTTGAGTGGGTGAATTGGGGAGAAGTTCGGAGTAGGTGGATAGAATCAACTTTTCCCCATTTACTGTTAGCAGACGCATGGATACTAATGTCCACCAGAGCGTTCCATCTAACCGTTTTACTTGTAGAGTTTGTTGTGTGACATCCTGTTTTTGCAACTTCTCTAGCAGAATTTCTCTATCCGCGAGGTTAGCAAAGATATCGGATTCAGCAAAGTTCGATATTTCTGATTGAGGCAATCCAAAGGTCTGTTGGAAACGAGAATTACAATAAAAAACCCGACCATCACCCAGATGACTGACAATCAAGGCAACTTGCAGTAGGTCTGCAATCACCCGAATCAGTATGGGGCTGTCTAGTAATCCAACTTCTTGATTCGCATCTATCACCCACCCCTGATCAATAGATGCAATAGGATAAAGTTGGTCTTGATCTGCTTGTGTCTTGTGTTTGTTGAGCATCAACTAGTTTCTGTGCATTATCTATCCGATTACTCGTAGTTATCGTACTTTTTGCAGAGTGTTTGACACACCAAGAGTTTTTTGTCTGCCCCTCCCTATACATTTTACGATTATTACCCTGAAATTTTGACATTTTTTAATGAAAATTAAAAAAAGGTTAACAAACCTCCGGCATAGATTTTCGGTGGATGTCAGTTTGGGAGAAAAATTGATGTCCTAAGGAATATCCTAAGACCAGGATATTTATTTTTTAAAAAGGAATATTAGCATTATTATCAATATTCTAATGGAGTTTACCCAGGCTGTTATCGGAGAGTACCTGACTCGAATTCGAGTAGGATCGGATTTATCTTAAAGGGGATCAATCTAATTAAGGGCTTTTGATTGGTTTAAAACATGGGTTGGGCTGATCACACTTTTTCCCTCTATCCCAAAAATAAGCTGTTTTTTTTTGATGTTCAATAATAATTAATTATTTGTTATTGAACTGTATGCTAAATTTAATTATATAAAAATATTCTTGTTGATAACTAGACAAATTACCCTTGATTCTGATATGATGGAGTCGGTATCAGCTTGAAATTCTGTATTTACCAAATTTGTTCTAGGTTTAAGATAAACTGGGGCAAGATATCCTCTCCTGATAAGGTTAAGGAATTTTCTAATATTTCCACTTCTTGATTGAGTCGATAAATTTCTACCGTTTTTGTTTGAGGGTCGATTAACCATCCTAAACGAGTTCCATTTTCTTGATATTCCTTCATTTTATTTTGAAGGGTTTTAATATTATCACTGGGAGAACGTAACTCGATCACAAAATCAGGACATAAGGGTAAAAACTTTTCCTGTTCTTCGGGGGTTAAGTTCTGCCATTTTTCTAAAGAGATCCATGACGCATCAGGAGAACGATCTGAACCATTAGGCAGTTTAAATCCTGTAGAGGAATCAAAAGCAATTCCGAATGGATTTTGGCGACTCCACCTTTGCAGTTGATAGGCAATTTCAATATTCCGATGCCCGGTTTTTCCTCCTGCGGGTGACATAATTACTAATTCTCCGTTAAAATTCCGTTCAAATCTTAAATTTCGGTTATTTTGACAAAGTTTAAAAAACTGTTCATCTGTCAGATCAATAGTTTCTAAGTTTAAGGTGAATTGGTTCATAATTATTTATTTTAGGGTAATTTTAAATTAAAACTATTATAGCGGGAATGAATATAATCCTAGCAAATTAAATCTATTTTAGCCATTTTCTATGAATCATAAAAAAAGAGTCTTGATTTTAGGAGGAACGACCGAAGCGGTGGCAATAGCAACTCAAATTAATCAAATTCCAGGTGTGGAAGCGATCGCTTCTTTAGCAGGTCGAACTCAGCAACCCGTCACTCAAACTAACCCGGTTTCTTTTCGGATCGGAGGATTTGGGGGAATAGCTGGATTAGCAAACTATCTACGCCAGGAACACATTGATTTGGTAATTGATGCCACCCATCCCTTTGCCGCTCAAATTTCCTTTAATGCTGCTCAAGCCGCCTCCGAATGCGGTATTCCCCGATTAATGCTAATTCGTCCCCCTTGGCAAGAAGTATTAGGAGATGATTGGATTGAGGTAGACACGAATCAATTGGCGGCAAAGACTTTACCAGGGTTAGCTGAACGCATATTTCTCACCATTGGTCGGCAAGAACTCCCTGCTTATGCCCATATAAAAAATATCTGGTTTTTGATGCGGATGATTGACCCTCCTGAAACCGATTTGCCCATCCCCCCCGGACAGTTAATCCTGCAACGGGGGCCGTTTTCTTTAGAGTCAGAGCGATCGCTTTTACAAAAATATCAAATCGGGGCAATTGTTAGTAAAAATAGCGGGGGTAATGCCACCTATGCCAAAATTATTGCCGCCCGGGAGTTAGGATTACCCGTTGTCATGGTAAAACGTCCCCCTGTTCCTGAAGGGGAGACCGTTACAGATGTAGAAAGTGTTCTCTCCTGGGTGAAAAACCAATAATCAAACTCAATTAAATTATATCTGTCAATAACGTTCGTGAATTGATTTACATTCCCAAAAAAGTCCAGGCCCACTAAATTTAACCTGATGACAAGTTTCTCCAATGATAGGTTTTGTAATCACTGAAATAATTTGCTCCAGATTGGGCTGTGAATTAGCAAAAGATGTCTGAGTAACCATTCAGTTCATTAAAATAACAAACCACCAAAGATGTCAATAAGGTTTTAAAACAACCCATTGAGTTACTGGAGCCATGGCTTTCCAGCCTAAAAATTTACCCACAGGTTCAGCCCTTTGAATCCCAATGCGGATCAGTTCTCCCCCTAATTGACTGTACCACTGAAAGATCATTAATTCGCTTTCTACGGTAACAGCATTGGCAACCAAACGACCGCCCGATGGTAATGCTTGCCAACAGGTTTCTAAGAGTTCGGGGACTGTAATCCCCCCACCGATAAAAATAGCGTCGGGTTGGGGCAAATCTTGGAGAGCACTCGGCGCTTTTCCCGCCACAATTTTGAGGTGGGGAGTTCCCAATGCCGTTGCATTATCAGCAATATATTGTAATCGGGTCGGGTGCTGTTCGATCGCAATACTTTGGCAAAGGCGATCGCTCCGCATCCACTCAATCCCAATGGAGCCACAACCCGCCCCCACGTCCCACAGTAGTTGTCTGGGTAGGGGAGCTAGAGCCGCCAGGGTAATCGCTCGCACTTCTCTTTTAGTTAACTGTCCGTCATGGCGATAGGCAAGATCGGGCAGTCCGGGGAGGCGAGGGGGGAGGGGGACGGGTTGGGAGGAAATACAGGTAATCGCGATCGCATTCAAATCCGCGATATCCGTGGCATTCCAACCACAGGCAGTCCCCTCAATGCAGCGTTCTCGGGTTCCCCCTAGATGTTCTAATACCACCATCTGACTCTCCCCAAAGCCCTGTTGGGTTAGCAGTTGGGCGACGATGGCGGGAGTCTGTCGATTAGCACTGAGCACCAATAATTTAGCTCTCGGATAAAGTACCGCATTTAACAAAGCTAACGGACGACCACATAAACTTAATGTTTCTACCTCCGTGAGCGACCAACCCAAACGACTACAGGCGAGGCTAAAGGTAGATGGAGATGGAATAATTGTGATTTCGTTGATCGGAATGTGACGAGTCAGGGTCACACCAATGCCATAACACATCGGATCACCACTAGCTAAAATACAGACGGCTTGACCGCGACGACGAATAATCTCATAAATAGAATCTTCAATTGGCGAATCCCAGAGGAGTTTTTCTCGTTTATCTTCTTGGGGTAGCATAGCAAGATGACGTTCACCCCCAACAATCACAGAGGCATGGGAAAGGAGAATTCGTCCCACGGAGGTTAATTCTTCGAGTCCATTTTCTCCGATTCCCACAATCGATAGCCATGGATGCAGCTGATCCCTACCAATCATAATAAAAAAAGATTGATGTTATAAAGACTGATACTGAAACCTTTTCCTCATTTGTTTTTCATTCCTAACATCCCCAAAAACACCAAAAAACGCCCCCCTCGCGGAGAGCGTCTTTTGGAATATTGAGGTTAAAAATTAACCATTAATTTGAGGAGCAACCAAAGCCACAGGAGCCGATTCACCAGAAGCTAAGTCTAAGGGGAAGTTGTGAGCGTTGCGCTCGTGCATGACTTCCATACCCAGGTTAGCGCGGTTTAACACATCAGCCCAGGTGTTGATCACGCGACCGGTAGAGTCGATGATTGACTGGTTGAAGTTGAAACCGTTCAGGTTGAAGGCCATGGTGGATACACCCAAAGCGGTGAACCAAATCCCGATCACGGGCCATGCACCTAATAAGAAGTGTAAGCTACGGCTGTTGTTGAAGCTGGCATATTGGAAGATTAAACGACCAAAGTAACCGTGGGCTGCAACGATGTTGTAGGTTTCTTCTTCTTGACCGAATTTGTAACCGTAGTTTTGGGACTCGACTTCGGTGGTTTCACGCACCAAAGAGGAGGTAACTAAGGAACCGTGCATGGCGGAGAATAAACTACCACCAAACACCCCAGCAACGCCTAACATATGGAAGGGGTGCATCAGGATGTTGTGTTCGGCTTGGAACACTAACATGAAGTTGAAGGTTCCAGAAATTCCTAAAGGCATACCATCAGAGAAGGAACCTTGACCGATGGGGTAGATCAGGAACACGGCGGCTGCTGCTGCAACGGGTGCAGAGTAGGCGACGCAGATCCAAGGACGCATCCCTAAACGGTAGGATAATTCCCATTCCCGACCCATGTAGCACAGAATGCCAATGAAGAAGTGGAAAATCACTAACTGGTAAGGGCCACCGTTGTACAGCCACTCATCTAAGCTGGCTGCTTCCCAAATCGGGTAGAAGTGTAAACCGATGGCGTTTGAGGAAGGAACAACTGCACCAGAGATGATGTTGTTTCCGTATAACAGTGAACCAGCTACGGGTTCACGGATGCCATCGATGTCCACTGGGGGGGCTGCGACAAAGGCGATGATGTAGCAGATGGTGGCGGTTAACAGGGTGGGGATCATCAGAACACCGAACCAGCCCACATAAATGCGGTTGTTGGTGGATGTCACCCAATTACAGAACCGTTCCCAGATAGAGGCGCTTTCGCGCTGCTGAATCGTGGTTGTCATGTTAGGTATGATTGCTATGTATTTGTCGAGGTTCGTTGGTAGTTATTTTACTACCTTGACTACTAATATGACACAGATGATTGCGTTTTGTAAAGAGGTTTTAATAAAATTTTTCCCAATGTATGTAATCAGGAAATCTTATCTTTTGATTTCTGCTGTGTCGGGGTGGGGCGAGATCAACTCGCCCAAAGAATTTAACCAGGGGGCCATTGCAGTTGACGGCCACCAAGAATATGAAAATGAAGATGATCTACAGTTTGTCCGCCATCTTCGCCAGTATTAATGACAACCCGATAGCCGCCGTCCAGTCCCGCATCCTGAGCAACCTGTTTCACCTTCAACATTAGATGTCCCATAAGTGCATGGTCTTCTGGTGTAGCATCAGCCAGTTGCGGAATAGTTTTTTTAGGAATCAACAGGATGTGAACTGGGGCCTGGGGGGCAATATCCCGAAAGGCCAGACACAAATCATCCTCATAAACAATATCAGATGGAATCTCCCGACGGATTATTTTGTTAAAAATCGTATCAGCCATAGATTTATCCTAGGGTGAAAAAATTACACTCCTATTTAATTTAAGGATTTATTGTCTTTTGGGAGCAAATTCGAGACAATCTTTATAATATTTTTCTAAACCCCTCCCCATTGATGGCTGATCGGTCAGACATCCTGAATATATAAGTAATATTAGGGTACGGAGGCAGAGCGCTTTTGAAAATCGTTATCCTGAGTTAGAAACTGCTAAAAAAGGTAAGTTTGACATTCTCCATAGTCACCTCAAACAAGAATATCGCCAATCTCAAAAACAACAACAATCTTCACCTCAACCCCAAACAATAGTATCCCCAATTCCTGATATTAACTGGCATCAAATCTGTGAATCTCGCCTCGACGCCTACGAAGAACGCTTTTTCAAGAATAACCCGTTAACAGGGATCGATTTTTATGTTCCCTTGGGGTTAGTGGAACCGAAACGGGAACAGGAAAAACGACAAAAACAGGAAGTGAACCCAGAGGACGGGTCACAATTTTATCAATTAGCGGAAACGGAAATAACGAAAACCTATAACGAACCTAATCAATTTTTTGAGGACATTTTACGACAGGGAAATAGTAAAAGTAAAGGTCAACGGTTAGCAATTATTGGGGAACCAGGGGCGGGAAAAACAACCTTATTATATCAAATTGCTCGATGGATTTTACAGGAAAATTTAGGTTATCCGATTTTAATTCGCTTGGCGGATGTTGATAAACCCATACGAGATTATTTAACTCAAAATTGGTTACGCGATGCGACGGGAAGTTTAACGGGAGTTTCGCCGGAATGGGTTGCTGGGTTTGAGATGTTGATTACAAAAAAACAAAATTCTTCGGCGGTTGAAACCGCGTCTGTCCGCGAAGGCGGACATCGTTTGTGTAGTCGCGAATTCCATTCGCCGGATACTTATTCGCCTTCTTCGACGTATTATTCGGCGGTTGAAACCGCGTCTACACAGACAAAACCCGCCTTCGCGGGTTCGCAAATTGTGCCATTTTCCCAACAGATTCAGGAATTTATTGAACAATGGTTTAATGATAAAACCCAGAGTCAGGAATTATTAAAACAGTTAAAAGAACCCAACCAAACCCGCATTAATGATTTAATTAAAAATCCCCTGCGGTTAGCGTTATTATGTCGGACTTGGAAACGGGGGCAAAAATTACCGGAAACCCAAGCGGGACTTTATCAACGGTTGGTTAATAGTCATTATCAATGGAAGGATGAACAGAAACCGTTTCAAATTCCATTGGAGGTGCAAGAATGTCTCCATGAACAGCATCACAACACCCTGACCCCCCATCCTGAAATTTCCGATATTACCCCCGTTGGCAATACTCCAACCGTGCGACAATTAGAACAACAAAACTATGGCAACTAAAAAGCTTTATATCCCTTCCGAAGAATATCGTCAGATGTTAGTCCGTGATGGCGATCGCCGTTTTAAAGAATGGCATGACAAATTCTTGAAATATCAACAGCTATTTCTGGCAGATATGAACAAACGCAAAATAGTATAATTTTTAGTCTAATTATTATTTTTTTAATATAGCAATCCTATTTGAGTTTTGTTCTTAATTCTTGAGAAATAGGGAACAGGGAACAGGGATAATACTTCTGGATGTTTTAAAGTTAGGTCAGCTTAACCCAAATTAGCCCGTTAAAACGCGTTTGTAGGGGCGAGGTGACCTCGCCCTTATCTATTACCAACTAGACTTAACCACACCGGGCAATAACCCAGCATGGGCCATTTCGCGGATGACGTTCCGAGATAATCCAAAATCCCGATAGAACCCTCTGGGGCGTCCAGTTAACCAGCAACGGTTTCTGACACGGGTTCTGGAACTATCCCGGGGGAGTTGTTGGATTTTGCGGTGAATTTCCATTTTTTCTAATTGAGACCCAGCTTGCTCGAACTGGTCTTTCAGATCAGCGCGTTTTTCCGCATATTTTTCTACCGTTCTTTTGCGCTTATTATTGCGCTCAATCATGCTTTTCTTAGCCATATTAAGGCTGTTCTCCTTGTAAATAATTATTTATGCTTTAGCAAGTTTTTTTCCTGCGCTGGGGACGGTTGATCCTTGAGCAGAGGGGCATAAATCAGACAATTCACAATTATAACACATTGGACTACGCGCTGTACAGACGGCCCGACCATGATAAATTAAGCGAATTGACCAATTTTCCCAGTCTTCCTGGGGAATCAAAGGCATTAAATCCCGTTCAATCCGAATAGGATCGGTATGGGTGGTTAATCCTAGCCGTTGACTCAGCCGTTTAACATGGGTATCCACCGTCACCCCCATATTAATCCCGTAACCATGGGCTAACACCACGTTAGCGGTCTTGCGAGCCACCCCGGGAAGTTCTAAGAGTTGTTCCATCAACTTAGGCGGTTGTCCCCCGTATTTTTCCGCCAACAGTTGACAGGAACCTTGTATATGGCGGGCTTTGTTCCGATAAAACCCCGTTGACCGTACCAGGGTTTCTAGTTCGGTAATATCGGCTTGGGCCAGACTTTGGGCATCGGGAAACCGAGCAAATAGGGCCGGAGTCACTTGATTAACCCGTTCATCGGTGCATTGGGCCGATAGAATGGTGGCGACTAATAATTGCACCGGAGTTTGATAATTTAAACTACAGGTGGCATCGGGATACAAGCGTTTGAGTCGCAATAAAATTTCCAGGGCTCGTTGTTTGGGGCTGCGCTTTTTCTGAGTCACCATATTGATGTTTATTGTTGAAAGAGCGATCGCACCCAACCTAAATCCGTGAGATTAATCGTATCTCGAATAATCAAGAAAACCCCTAATCCCAATAACAACATCAAACCCGTTTGCATCACATTTTCTTGAATTTTCTCGGGTAAGGGTTTACCGCTCAGAGCTTCAAATAACAAAAAGGCTAACTGACCGCCATCTAAAGCCGGAAGGGGTAAAATATTAATGAAGGCTAAGTTAATACTAATTAACGCCGCAAATTGCAACAAATTCCATGGATCGGAACGGGCAATATCCGCCCCAAATTTGACAATTCCCACCGGGCCAGATAGCTGTTCTGCGGTTTCACTAAATCGACTAATTAATTGTCCAAAACCAGATGCAGTTAAGTTAATAATCCGTTGAAATTCCGTTGCACCCTTGCTTAATGCTTCAATTGGGTTCGCAGCCCGATGACGAACAATTGCTCCATTTGCGGTTAACTGTACCCCAATTCGACCTTTCCCATCACTTCCTAAATCGGGAACCACATTCACCGATAACACCTGATCCTGTCTTTTAATCTGTACGGATAAAGGTTGATTCGGATGGGTTTGAATAACTTCAATCAGAGTTTTAATTGAAGTTTCAGAAGCCCCTAACTCCTGACCCTCTACAGCCAAAATAATATCTTGAGATTCAATTCCGGCTCGGTTGGCCGCAGAATTCGCATTTTGAGTGACTTCTGCCACTTTTACTCCCGGTTCCGGGTTAAAACTGGGAACCCCAATAATTCCAATTTGAGTTACCAATAAAAAATAGGCAAAAATCAAATTAGCAATCACCCCCGCACTAATCACAATCGCCCGATCTAAAACGGGACGATTACTGAGTAAATTGGGATCATTTTTCGGGATGGTACTCTCAGGATCATCATCGGGAAACCCCACATATCCCCCCAAGGGTAAACCTCGAATTGCATACTCAGTTTCTGAGCCTTGATATTTCCATAATATCGGGCCGAAGCCAATGGAAAAACGATTAACATGGATATGTTGGAGACGGGCGGCTAAAAAATGCCCCAGTTCATGAACAAAAATTAATACTGCAAGAACGGCGATCGCTGCCAATATTGACATGAATAAATCCTATAAAACGACAATTGAGCGGTTCTAACCATTCTAATATCACAACTCAGGTGTTGGGTATTGAGAGTTCAACGGTAGTATGATAATCACACGGGAGAAATTCAACGACTGACCCAAAACCCGAACACTGAAACCCGACAACCCCTATGACAACTACCCTTTCTCATACTCCCCTGTATAACGTCTCCGTTGAACTCAATGGCCGCATGGTGCCCTTTGCAGGTTGGGAAATGGCGGTTCAATTTAGCGGAATTAACCCAGAACATCAAGCTGTCCGCCAAGCGGTGGGAATGTTTGATATCTCCCACATGGGCAAATTTGTTCTACGCGGGGAAAACCTGATTAATGCCTTACAATCTCTCGTCCCTTCAGATTTGAGCCGTTTACAACCGGGTGAGGCCCAATATAGCGCCCTCTTAAATGCCCAGGGGGGAATTTTAGACGATATCATTTTTTATGATCAGGGGATTGATCAGGTAACGAATCTGCCCCAAGGGGTAATGATTGTGAATGCGGCGACTAAATCCCGTGATAAAGCTTGGATTAGCGCCCATATCGAGGATCAGGGGATAATATTAGAAGACCTATCCCGAGATAAAGTATTATTAGCCGTTCAAGGGCCCCAAGCTGAAGCCACATTACAGCCTTTTGTCAGCGATAATCTTTCTGAAGTTAAATTTTTTGGTCATATCACCACAACAGTATTAGGAAAAACTGCCTTTATTGCCCGCACAGGATATACCGGAGAAGACGGTTTTGAGGTGATGGTGGCTCCTTCTGTTGGGGTGGAATTATGGCAAAGTTTAGCCGCCGCCGGGGTGACGCCCTGTGGTTTGGGGGCCAGAGATACCCTGCGTTTAGAAGCGGCCATGGCTTTATATGGACAAGATATTGGTTTAACCACTACTCCCCTAGAAGCGGGTTTAAATTGGATTATTCATTGGGACACCAAGGGAAAATTTATTGGTCGTCAGGCCTTAGAACAGCAAAAAGCCGCCGGAGTGAGCCAAAAATTAGTCGGGTTAGAAATGCAAGGACGCCATATTGCCCGTCACGGATATCCGGTTTTATTTAATGGTGAAACCGTCGGAGAAATTACCAGTGGAACCCTATCACCCACATTAGGAAAAGCCATTTCTATGGCCTATATTCCCACCGCCTTATCTAAAGTGGGTCAATCTTTAGAGATTGAAATTCGGGGCAAAACCTACCCCGCAACAGTAGTTAAACGTCCCTTTTATCGTTCTCCCAATCGGCCACAAAAATAAGGGCAGGGGGAGCAGGGGGAGCAGGGGAGGCAGGGGGGTGTCCTCGCTCGTTAACTATCAACTATTAACTAAAGTACGTTGTTGCGCTTGGGCGCTCTGAAGAATGGGCTAAAGCCTAACAACAAATTATGAGTAAAACCAAATTATTAACAATTGGATGGCGGGAGTGGGTGGCCTTACCCAGTTTGGGAATTGGAGAAATTAAAGCTAAAATTGATACGGGGGCGCGGTCATCAAGTTTGCACGCTTTTGATATTCATATTTTGGAATTTAAGGATAAACAACGGGTGCGGTTTAAAGTCCATCCAATTCAACGGGATACCCTGAATACGGTCAGTGCTGAAGTGGACTTAATAGAATATCGAACTGTCCGTAATTCCGGTGGACTTATGGAGTCAAGACCCGTGATTTTAACAGATATTGAACTGATGGGAAAACAATGGTTAATTGAGTTAACTTTAACCAATCGGGATGCCATGGGATTTCGGATGTTATTAGGAAGACAAGCGATTAAAGGACGGTTTTTAATTGACTGTCATCAATCCTTTTTAAGTCATTCTTAATAGCAGAAAACCCCAGCATTTAAGACAAAGTTTATTTATGAAAATTGCGATATTATCCCAAGACGGTTCCCTTTATTCAACTAGAAGAATCAGACAAGCCGGGGAACAACGGGGGCATGAGATAGAGATTATTGATTATTTAAGATGTCATATTTCGCTGAGTTCTCAGAGTCCAACTGTGATTTGTGAAGGCAGATATTTAACAGAATTTGATGCTATTATTCCTAGAATTGGCGCGTCAAAAACCTTTTATGGAACCGTGATTGTTCGTCAATTTGAACTGATGGGAATATTTACCTTAAATGAATCCCAAGCTATTGCCCGTTCTCGGGATAAATTAAATGCGTTGCAAAGTTTAGCTAAAGAAAAAATTAGTTTACCTAAAACTGCGTTTGCTAATTCTGTTAAAGATATTGATAGTTTAATTGAACAGGTGGGAGGTGCACCTTTAATTATTAAATTGTTAGAGGGAACTCAAGGTATGGGGGTAATTTTAGCGGACACCTATCAATCAGCTAAATCGATTATTGAAGCGTTTCAAGGGTTAAATATTGATATTTTAGTGCAAGAATTTATTCATGAGTCTAATGGTGAAGATTTACGCTGTTTGGTGATTGGGGATAAGGTGGTGGCGGCGATGAAACGCATCAGTAACCCGGGAGAATTTCGCGCGAATTTACATCGAGGCGGGAGAGCAGAAAATGTTAAACTAACAACAGAAGAACGGAATATGGCGATTAAATCGGCAAAAGTGATGGGGTTAAAATTAGCAGGGGTTGATTTAATTCGTTCCCATCAAGGGCCATTAGTTTTAGAGGTGAATTCATCCCCTGGACTGGAGGGCATTGAAACAATTACAGGTATTGATGTTTCTGATAAAATTATTGAATGTTTGGAGAAAAATATGATAAAAAGAAAAACACAAAAAATGCAGGATAAAATTTAAACGTGATTGTTTTTTTCTGCCTTTTTTATAAAACTGCGATCGCCTTGCTATAATTCAGATGATGACAGCATCGACTCTAACATCAACAACTGCGTTATTTTAGTCCAGAAGGTGAATTAATTGCCACCCCAACCGAAACCGCACTCCAAGCCCAAACCTTAGCAAACTTGGAACAGCAACAGACCAAAGGGTTAGCCGAATAACTCAAAAATCACCGAAAGACACGCCGTGGCAAGTCTCTACAGAGGTGTTTTTGCCCAAATAAAACCCTTAAGATGAGGAAGGCAGGTTATAATTTGTTACCGAAGTTAGCAAAACTTAAGTTTTATGAGTAAACCCACCGTGAATTCGTTTTTTGTAGGCCGTGCCTTAGCTGAAGGACTGTACGAACAACTGGGAAATAGTCTGACCAACGCTTTGAGTGAACTAGGAAAATTTGAGGCTGAACAGAAAGAAAATCTACGACAGTTTACCCAACAGGTGATGGAACGCGCTGCCCAAGAAGTGGCAACCGTTGTTGGCGACAGTAGCTTTCCCGCATCTAACAGTGAACCCGTAGACTTACAGGCCACCATTGACGAACTGCGGGCCGAAGTTGCGGAATTACGCTCCGAACTGCAAAAATATCGTAATCGTACCGTTTAAACTCTTTTGTAGTCAAAATAAGCGCTTATTGGGTTAACTTCATTGTGGAAACGGTTGTGTCAGTTCCTGTTGATCATTCGATTCGGGGTTCAGAACCAGAACCCCGAATTAATCCGCCTTTAGTCACTCCTCCAGGCAAAAATTATGGAGGCAAAGCCTACCGTTGGAACCGCAAAAATTATTCCCGTCAACGACGTTTTATAGACATTTGGACGTTTGTTTTGACGTGGTTAACTTGGTTGTGGGTCGATGGTAAAAAATGGAGTTACTGGGGCGGTTTTACCGAAGATAAAAAAAATGCTCGTCGTCGAGCGCAAGCAATTTGGGTGAGAGAAACCTTTTTAGATTTAGGGCCAACTTTTATTAAAGTCGGACAATTGTTTTCCACCCGGGCAGATTTATTCCCCTTTGAATATGTAGAAGAACTTTCCAAACTTCAAGATAAAGTTCCCGCTTTTAGCTATGAACAAAGCGAAGAAATTATTCAAGAAGATCTGGGTAAAACCGTTCACGATTTATTCCAGAATTTTGATCCAATTCCCTTAGCTGCCGCGAGTCTAGGTCAGGTTCACAAAGCCCAACTCCATTCGGGTGCGGATGTGGTGGTAAAGGTTCAGCGCCCAGGACTAAAAAAATTATTTGAAATTGACTTAGCAATTTTGCGAGGCATTGCTCGTTATTTCCAAAATCATCCCCGTTGGGGAAAAGGTCGAGATTGGGTGGGAATTTATGACGAATGTTGTCGGATTTTATGGTTAGAAATTGACTATCTGAATGAAGGTCGAAATGCCGATACCTTTAGGCGGAATTTCCGTAATTTTGATTGGGTGAAAGTGCCGAGGGTTTCTTGGCAATATACCTCCCCCCGAGTTCTGACCTTAGAATATCTTCCCGGGATTAAAATTAGCAATTATGAAGCCTTAGAAGCATCGGGACTTGATCGTAAAGAACTGGCACAAATGGGGGCAAAAGCCTATTTAGAACAACTCCTCAACCATGGCTTTTTCCATGCTGACCCCCATCCGGGTAATATTGCGGTGAGTCCCGGGGGAGAATTGATTTTCTATGATTTTGGCATGATGGGACAAATTACCTCCAATCTGCGGGAAAAACTCATGGAAACCCTATTTGGCATCACTCAAAAAGATGGCGACCGGGTGGTTAAATCCTTAATTGCCATGGGAGCGATCGCACCTACGGGGGATATGGGGCCAGTACGTCGGTCAGTTCAGTATATGCTGGACAACTTTATGGATCAACCCTTTGAAAATCAATCCATTGCCACTATTAGTGATGATTTGTATGAAATTGCTTATGACCAACCCTTTCGTTTTCCCGCAACCTTTACCTTTGTGATGCGGGCATTTTCCACTTTAGAAGGAGTCGGAAAAGGACTCGACCCCGAATTCAACTTTATGGAGGTGGCACAGCCGTTTGCCATGCAGCTTATGTCTAATGGAAATCTTCCCAATACTGCCAATAGTATTTTTAATGAATTCAGTCGCCAAGCGGTTCAAGTCGGTTCCTCGGCCTTTGGTTTACCCGGACGCATTGAAGATACCCTAGAGAAACTCGAACAGGGAGACCTGCGAATGCGGGTTCGTCTGGCGGAAACCGACCGGGCGTTAAGACGAATGAGTAATGTGCAAATGGGGACGAATTACACCGTCTTAATCGCCGCCTTGACTCTATCGGCGACACTCTTATTCATTAGTGATAAAGTGGGATTAGCTCTGTTTGTAGTATTCTTAGCTGTTGCTCTGGGGATTGCTTTCTTGAGGCTGTTACGACGGATTGATCGTTTGGATCGGATGATGTAAATATCTCCGTGGCTGGTCATCTATTTTGTAACACTTCTTAATGATCCTCCGGGGTGGATATAGGAAAATTTAAGAGCCCAACCTGCTTGGGAGTTAGAGGTCAATCTTTACTTGTTTATGAAACGTTATTTTGCTGGAATGACGGATACGGGCAATGTTCGTAACGTCAACCAAGATGCTTACTATATTGATCCCGATGGCCGTTTTTTTATTGTCGCCGATGGCATGGGTGGACACGCGGGCGGCCAGGAAGCCAGTCTGATTGCTGCTGAAACCATTAAAGAACACATTCTTGAATATTGGGATAGTTCTGAAGCATCCCAAACTATCCTCAAAAATGCGTTTGTCGCCGCCAACCAGGCACTTTTAGAGGATCAGCAACAACATCCTGAACGCTCGGATATGGGAACCACAGCGGTTGTGGCTCTATTCCGAGATCTCGATAGTCCTTGGTTTGCGAATGTGGGGGATTCCCGGTTATATCGTTTACGGGGACATCAGTTAGAACAAATTACAGAGGATCAGACTTGGGTGGCTCAAGCGGTTAAATCCTCCCGTCTCACCCAAGATGAAGCTCGCACCCATCCTTGGCGTCATGTTTTGTCCCAGTGTTTGGGACGCGAAGATCTCTCGGAAATTGCGATTGACCAGATGAATGTCCAGTCTGGAGATCGCCTATTATTATGTAGTGATGGTTTGACCGAGGAACTCTCAGACGGGATTATTGCTTCCCATCTAAAATCAATTCGAGCTTGCGATACCGCAGCGACAACCCTAATCAAAGCTGCCAAAGATCGGGAGGGTAAGGACAATATTACGGTGATTGTGGTCGCGATTGATTAAATACCAGAGTTAGTCCCATGCGTGTGATTGGTTTGATTAGTGGAACTTCGGTGGATGGGATTGACGGGGCCCTGGTGGAGATTTCGGGTTTCCCTGGAGGTTTGCAGTTGGAATTCCTGGCTGGGACAACCTTTCCCTATCCGGTGGAGTTGCGATCGCAAATTTTGGACTTATGCGGTGGAAAGCCTCTATCCATGCCCGAACTAGCCGAATTAGATGATGCGATCGCCACGGTTTTTGCCCATGCTGCTTTAACTCTACAACAGTCCTGTGAACCCGCCGAACTGATTGGCTCCCACGGTCAAACGGTGTTTCATCGTCCCCCCCAAGGCAATCAACTGGGTTACAGTCTGCAACTGGGACGGGGAGAGCTAATCGCCCAGTTAACGGGTTTAACCACCGTCAGTAACTTTCGGGTCGCGGATATCGCCGCTGGGGGTCACGGCGCGCCCCTAGTTCCAATTCTCGATGCCTATTTCCTCCGCCATCCCCAATACCATCGCTGCATTCAAAATCTGGGGGGTATTGGCAATGTGACTTATCTTCCAAAAACCGATCACCCCATTTTAGGCTGGGACACCGGGCCGGGAAATGCTTTAATAGATTTGGCTGTACAGTATTTCTCTAAAGGTGCTCAAACCTATGACCGGGACGGAGCTTGGGCGGCGACGGGAACTCCCTGCGTCGCCATGGTTGAGGGGTGGTTACAGCAGGATTTTTTTCAGCAACCGCCCCCAAAATCAACGGGACGGGAATTATTTGGGGTGGACTATTGGCAACGCTGTTTAAGAGAAGCTGAACCCTATAATTTAAGTCCTGCGGATATTTTAGCCACCTTAACGGAATTAACCGCCGTTTCAATTCATCACAGTTATCATCAATTCTTACCCCAGTTACCAGAGCAGATCCTATTATGTGGGGGGGGTAGCCATAACCACTATTTACAACAGCGTTTACAAACTTTATTTACCCCAATTCCAGTTTTTTCCACTTCAGAACTAGGCTTAAATGCTGATTTTAAAGAAGCGATCACTTTTGCCGTTTTAGCCTATTGGCGACTATTAGAAATTCCGGGAAATTTACCTTCGGTAACGGGCGCGGTTTCCGAAGTTTTATTGGGAGAAATTCACCCTGTCTTGACTCCCAATATGATAGGATCAAAACCAGTGACTTAAATCGATAAGATTTTTTCAATCTTGGTGCAAATAAGGATAGCACTGTGGCTCACACATTTTTGATGGAATCTGGTCAATGGTTAATAGAAGGAAATTGGATTGATCGGAGTCAAATGCCAATTGCCCTTCGCGGAAAAACAGTTATTGCCTGGCATCAAAGCGACTGGTTCAGTATGGTGACAAAATTAGTTTTTCCGAACAGCGATCATGAAGATATTATCCTACAGTATCGGGGACGATTAGATGGCAATGAGAGAGAATATACCTTTGTTTTACAACATAGTCAACTCGGAAAAATCGAAGGCGAAGGTTTAATTAGCCCCGAATCGATTGTCCAACGTTATCGGGTTTTAGGAGACGAACGCCAACGTCGGAATGGCTTTGAAACCATTAGAAAAGTCGATTCTGCCCACTACTATTATTGCGGTGGAATCATGGCGGGGCATTCTTTGAATTTAATTAGTGTGATGGAAGCGACCCTAGAACGTAAATAATAAATAAGAGTTCCGGGCTGATCTGGAATCAAAATTTAACCCCAAGTGAGTTGAAATCAGCAGTTTGACGCCCCATTACCTTAACTTGTTTCCGAGCGACGGAAAAAAGTGAAAGATAGAGGTCGCCGACTGTAAACGCTTCAAGGTCTACTCCTGGGCAAAATTGGGTTCGAGTCCCCAATGGTGTTTGAGAAAATGTTGATACATATTTTCCCTGACCATCATGTGTTCATAGAGATTAATCAAAAACTCCTGAGCCTGTTCTGGACTCATTTGACCGACTTGCATCTTGAAGGAGGTGAGGCTGAATTGTTGCTCAAGAGATAACTCTGCGGGTTGGTTCATGGCTGACTCCTTACGGGTTCTCCAGTATTGTTAACAAGTGTAACAAGTATTTGACAAATTGTCCACTACCTTCTAGGAAGATATGTGTTGTTATGAAGATAGCAAATATTTTTAGATATGGTGTAGCACAGGATACGAGTTTTGACTACAACCCCTCAAGATCCCAAGACTCAAGGGGAATTGAAGACTTATTAATTGCGGAATCTTTTAATTTGGATGTGTTAAAGTAATATAGGGGATTTGAAAATCTTATAAGGTTTTATCTTTGACTCCTAAGGATGTGTAATTCAATATGACTCTTTCTAAGACTAATCAACCCAAGCCCTTGTGGAGTCGATTCCGTTTCCTGTCCTACGGTGTACTGGGTCTTCTGATTTTTTATTTCAATTCGACTTGGGATTCTAATATTTTTGTGAAAGGATATTTAACACTCATAGAAGTACAAACTTCTATGGTTTTGTTATACTTTATGATAGCTAGGCTTTCCAAAAGCCCCACCCGCAAAATTGATCTCTAATTCCCACTGATTTAACTTAGATTAGTCTTTTGAATATTTTAAATTCAGGAGAAAACCTCATGAAAAATAAATTTTTAGCTGCCTTACTCGCTTTCTTTTTAGGTGCATTTGGAATTCATAAGTTTTATTTAGGGGAAAACTTTGGCGGAATTCTCTATTTCCTATTTTCCTGGACTTTTATTCCCGCTATTCTTGCCTTCTTTGATTTTCTGGGTTTATTATTAATGTCCGATCAAGCCTTTGATGGTAAATTTAATCCCGGTGTAAATACCGCAGTTTTAAATGGGAGCCATTCTCGACAGGATGTCACTACCGCCATTGCTCAACTGAAAAAACTCTATGACCAAGATGCGATTACCGCCGAAGAATATGAAGAAAAACGTCGCAAATTATTAAATGAATTGTAAATATTAATAGGAGTGACATTCAAGGTGTCTAATCTATCCCAATGGTTTCAGAAAACCCCGCAGTGGTTATACTGGTCTTTGTTTCCCGTATTAGGAGGATTAGCCATTGTTTATGCGGGGAGTAAAACCAAAACCCAATCCTGGGTTTACACTGGTTTAGGGTTTGTGGCGGCAGCTTTTATCCTATCAAATAGTTCTTGGAGCGGAATTATTTGGATTGCTCAAATTGCCACGGCGATCGCCCTGAAAAAAGAATTTTTAGCCAAAACCTATCCTAATTCTTTAACCAACTCCCATGAATCCCACCTGATTAAATTAATTGCTAAACATCGAGATCAAATTGATATTAATAATTGTTCTAAACATGACTTAGTTCATGGCTTAGATTTACCAATTGTTTATGCTAATGAAATTGAAGAAATGAAACGGGAAGGCTATAATTTCACGAGTTTAGAAGAACTTTCCGAATTAATTGGAATTCCTGAAGCCACGTTAAAAAGGATTGAGCCTTTAGTTTCATTTGGGTTTGATATTAATAGAGAAATTCATCATTCATGGCGACGGTTAAATGTTTTATCCATGGATGAATTAGTGAGTTTAGGATTGCATCTCAATGCGGCTAAAATTATCGTTTTAGAACGTCAACAGCGCGGCAGTTATAAGTCTTTTCTCGATTTTAAAAAACGGTCAAAACTCCCGTTACATCTCTATCGCCATATTTTATAATTATAGATATAGTATACAAATGCCAGCCAAAGATATTTACCATGACACCGTTAAAAATGCACTTGTTAAAGATGGCTGGATCATTATCCATGATCCTCTAAGCCTGAAAATAGGTAATAAGGATATTTTCATTGACTTAGCTGCTGATAAGTTATTAATTGCTGAAAAGCTGGAACAAAAAATAGCCGTCGAAGTGAAAAGTTTCATTAGTCCATCTGAAATAGAAGATTTAAAAAATGCCCTAGGTCAATACATTTTATACGAGAAAGTTTTAAGCCGTCTGGGTTGTGAAAGAATACTTTATCTAGCGATTCGTGAACCTGTATTTAATCGTTTATTTACAGAAGAAATTGGAAAAATATTGTTAGAAGATAAAACAATCAAATTACTTGTTTTTGAACCAGAACAGGAGGTTGTGATTCAATGGATAAACTAAACCATTACCGCCAAATTATTGTCTCAGTTCTCGACCCTTATAGTCAGATTGCTTATGCTAATGTGAATATCAGAAATTGCAAAGTCTTTGATCTAATTAATGATCAATACTTAATCCTTTCAGAAGGTTGGGAAAATCAACGCCACATTCATAGTTGTTTAATTCATGTTGAAATCCTCAATCATAAAGTTTGGATTCAGTGTGATAATACAGAATATGGGATTACTAACGACCTCTTAAAAGCCGGGATATCTCAAGAAGACATTGTTTTAGGATTTCACGAACCTGGGGTTAGAAAATATACAGGCTTTGGCGTTGCTTGAAACCCTAAAATCACAAGTCAAAAACCTCTATAAATGCAAAGGATCAATATCAATTGTAATATAAACAGAACCGGAATTAAAATCAGAAAATTTAGGTAAAATAATAGAAGAATCTTGAGCAGTTTTAATTAAAATTTGCCAGCGATAACGGTTAGCGACCCTAAGAATTGGAGCCGGAGCCGGGCCCAATAATTCAAAATCAGAATTAGGATTATTTTCCAATAAAAACTCTGCTAATCTTTGGGCAGTTTGTTCAACATCTTGCTGATTAAAACTACTCAAACGTAACAATATTAAACGACCATAGGGCGGATAATTTAACTCCTGTCGCTGTTGTAATTCCGTAGCAACAAAAGACTCATAATCATGACGTTGTACCGCTTGAATCACCGGATGTTCGGGGGTGTAGGTTTGTAGAATCACTCGCCCTGGATCATTCCCTCTTCCTGCTCGTCCTGCGACTTGGACTAAGGTTTGAAAAGCCCGTTCACTAGCTCGATAATCTGATAAATGTAATAACCCATCTGCGGATACAATTCCCACTAAACTAACGGACTCTAAATCTAATCCTTTAGTTAACATTTGGGTTCCCACTAATAAATCCGCTTCTCCATTGGCAAACTGAGTTAATAGGGTGCGATGGGCATTTTTTCGAGAGGTAGTATCACTATCAAACCTAATACATTTCAACTCAGGAAATAACCGATTTAATTCTTCTGTAACCCGTTGCGTTCCACTGCCAAAATGTTTAAAATAAGGAGAGTCACAATCGGGACAGCGTTGGGGATAGAGTTGGCTATAATTACAATAATGACATCTTAAAAGTTGGGCGGCGTTTTGATGTTCATGATGATAGGCTAAGGATACATCACAATGGGGACATTCCATCACATAACCGCAACTACGACAGGAAACAAAGGTACTATGTCCCCGACGATGAATAAATAATATTCCTTGTTGACGAGTTTCTTTTAATTGATGTAGGGCAGTTTGTAAATCATAACTAAAAATAGAGCGATTTCCTTGACGCAATTCTTGGCGCATATCCACTATTTTTATCGGCGGCATGGGTCGCGCTTGAATGCGTTCGGGAAGGGATAAATAAAACCGATTTTGTTGAGTTTTTTGTTTGATTTCTAACCAACTTTCTAAGGATGGAGTTGCCGATCCTAAAATTAACGGACAATTTTCTAATTCCGCCCGCCATTGGGCAACTTTTCGGGCATGATAACAGGGAGAGGGTTGATCTTGTTTGAAACTACTATCATGTTCTTCATCTAAAATAATTAATCCTAATTTCGGTAAAGGTGCGAAAATAGCCGAACGAGTTCCGATAATAATTTGGGGTAAACCGAGGGTCATATTCCGCCAAGTATCATAACGTTCTCCATCGGAAAGAGCGCTATGATAGACAAAGACTTGTTCGCCAAAACGGGCGCGAAATCGGTCAGTTAATTGAGGAGTTAGGCCAATTTCAGGAACTAAGACTAGGGCGGATTTTCCGATGTTTAGAATAGGGGCGATCGCTTGTAAATAAACTTCGGTTTTTCCCGAACCCGTAACCCCGTGTAATAAAATTTGAGCATAACTGGATAAACAGTTAATTGCTTGTAAAGATTCCGTTTGATATTGATTTAAAAGTTTAGGCTGATCGGAAGTTTGAAAAATTCCTTGATCCTGTCTGAGAACTTCTCTTTCAGTAATTACAATACAGCCTTTTTCAGCTAAGTTTTTTAACAGACTAGAACTGGTACTACAAATTTTAATTAAATCATTCAACCACAGTTCTCCCCCCTGTTGCTTGAGAACTTTAATCACCAGAATTAAAACTTCCTGTTGACGGGAGGTTAAATCTAAGGGGATAATATCATCAACTAACGTAAC
The DNA here is from genome assembly GCF_057220675.1 of Planktothrix sp. PLAVEN19ND. Classification (NCBI taxonomy): domain Bacteria; kingdom Bacillati; phylum Cyanobacteriota; class Cyanophyceae; order Oscillatoriales; family Microcoleaceae; genus Planktothrix; species Planktothrix sp. PLAVEN19ND. Next base: position 333,774 of record NZ_CM170132.1, read on the forward strand.
CGCCTGTTTTAATTTGGGACGGGGAGGACTGGGGGGTTCTAAATAACTTTCGATCCAGTTTCGTTGTAATAAATCTTTTAACCCCCGTTGAGAATTAATCACATTTTGTTTTAAATATTTCCAAGTACAATCTCCTGTAACTGAAGATTGCAAAAGTTTTAAAATAGAATTCGCCGCCGGATTTAAAAATAATTGAGCATCCCGGGGAATAGCTTCAGGAATTAAACGGATACGACGTTGACTTTTCCCTAATAATCCCGGGGGTAAAGCCGTCCGAATCACTTGAATTAAAGGGGTTTGATAATAATTAGAAACTTGCTGTAATAGTTGCCAATAGGTTGAAGGGAAGAAACCATTACAAATAATATCTTCAACAGCTTTAACTTTATTTTCAGGTAAATCTGGAGGCAGTTTATTCATTAACTGGATCACAATTCCACCTAATTGTTGATTCCCAAAAGGAACACTAACAATATCTCCAGGTTTGATGATTAAATCTTGAGAAACTCGATATGTAAATAGTTTTTGTTCTTCTTGTTCGTCTGTATTAAAACCATAAGGAACATCTACTAATACTTCAACAAATGATCCTGAACCCACAGAAAAATCACCCGAATCATCCTGATAGTAAGATGCACCCGATTCAGCAACAATAAACTTAGATTGATCGTAAATCAAAGAAGACATCAGCAGTTTTTGTTGAGTGTTAATTCCGGTGGCGGGTAACGGAGCAGGAAAACCGAACACCGACACCGCTTAGATTAAGTATTATCTAATAAATCGACGATTGCTTGTCGTTCAGAAGATTTATTATTAAAAACTTGACGGGTATCCGTAATTAACCAATCAAGTGCCGCCGCTTGTACATCAATAGAAGCCCCCAGCTTATCCACACAATAGCGCCCAAATACCAATTTATCCACTAAACGGACTCCCTGCCCCAAACGGGAATATTCAAAAATCACGCTATTATCCACATAGGCATCGCTACAAACCCAGCAATTTGGGCCAATCATTGTCGGGCCAATAATCGTCGCTCCATCCTCAATCTGAGTCATTCCGCCAATATAAACCGGGCCTTGGATATTGACTTTATCCCAATTCACCGCCACATTCAGCCCCGTATATATCCCCGGACGCACCTGTTGACCAGGAATAGAAACATTTTTAATATATCCTAATAGCACACTGCGAATGGCTTGCCAATAGTCAGGGACTTTCCCAATATCTACCCATTCAAAATCCATAGAAATCCCATAAAAAGGGGCATTAATTTCTACTAAATGGGGAAATAATTCACTCCCAATATCATACTCACACCCCGAAGGAATATATTTAAAAATCTCTGGCTCAAAAATATAAATCCCCGTATTAATATCTGTACTGAGGGCTTCATTCACCGGGGGTTTTTCCTGGAAAGCTTTAACCCGACCTGTTTCATCAGTGACCACAACCCCATAACTAGAAACTTCATTTTTAGGAACAGATTTCATCACAATGGTGGCAATGGCTCCCTTTTCTTTATGCCATTTTACCGCCGCGCTTAAATCTAAATCAATTAAAGCATCGCCACATAAAACCACAAAAGTATCATCAAAAAAGGGATTAAAATCTTGAATTCGTTTCATCCCTCCGGCCGAACCTAATGCTTCTCCAATTAAATTTCCGTCTTCAATTCGTCCCTCAAAAGAATAGGCGATATGAACGCCAAACTTTTGACCATCACGAAAATAGTTTTCAATTTCATCAGCTAAATGACTGACATTGACCATAATTTGGTCAAAACCGTGCGTTCGTAGTAATTCCACCAAAAATTCCATCACTGGTTTTTGCAGGATCGGAATTAAAGGTTTAGGAATGGTATAAGTAATTGGACGGATACGAGTTCCTTTTCCGGCTGCTAAAATCATGGCTTTCATGTTCACTTCCTCACAACCCTAAGCTATGTTTAAAATTATTCACTCAGACGCAAATCATTGATCAAAATCAGCAATTGCTTTGTATTCACGAAGCAGTTGCACAGCAGAACTGCTCCATTCTACAATCTGAGTTTTGAGTATGCTCGTCAATTAATAGCCTATCAAGGTTCATGGTGCTTAATCCGTAAGATCCCAGAAAAGTTCAAATCCCTTGATTTCAAGACTTTGCAGGTGGTTCTGTCAAAGAACGAACTTTTAGGTCTTGATAAAATTCCTCTTGAGCGAGTTCCACTTTAGATTGGGCCGATAATAATAATAGAGCCCAAAACACCCCCACCCGATCATGATTGGGGCCATGCTGAATGGGAATTTCTTCTGGGGGCGGAGGCTGTTCCGGTTGCTTCATCTCCAACCACAGGCTCAGTAACTGCTCCAAATCAAACCATTCTGGACTCTGTTGTGATCCTTGGTTTAAGAGTCGCTCAACTTCTGAGGCCATTTCGACTAAATTTTCTTGGTGGGCCAACTCAGCGATCGCCTTTGCGGTAGTGGCTCTGCTTTTGGCCGTATTCGCCCGGGGACGGGGACGGGCTTTTTGGGCAGCAATGGTAGCAGCCATCAGTTGCAACTGTTCAATCAGTTCTTGCAACGTCACTTGCCGTTTTTGGGGAATTTTGGCAACAGCCCGCCGCCGGATTTGTTTTTCCAGTTGTTGGGGGCGCTGAATCCCATTTCCCTCATCTTCAGGGTCAAGGAATTCTTCCCCCTCGATTAAGCCCGCACTAGGGTCGAGGGTTTCCGTCGCCATTAAACTATCAGCCTTGAGCAAGACTAACATGGAGGCATACAAAAACGCCTGACCTGACTGGGACAACTCAGCAAAATTGTTGCTGGAGCTTGATTCCTCTGGGGGGGTCAGTTTACTTAAATAACGATCAATTACATCAATTACCTGCACATCCCAAGGATCAATTTCCCCCCGTTGTGCCAGGTCAATTAGAAGCGCAATCCCCTCTGAGAGAGCCGTTAACGCATCTTGAGGGGTGGCAAGGGGTGGGGGAATGGGTTCGATGGGGTTAGGGCTATAAATTGCGGAATCGCCTGAAATCACTGAAGGTTCAAAACTCAGTAGTTCGCTGCATATCTAAACTATTGTAGACCAAAACCCTGATTAATTACGAATTACGAATTACGAATGGGGAATGGGTTTGGGGTAATACTTCGACTTCGCTCAGTAACAGTTTTCAAGTATATTGAATGGAGAGACGCGCCGTGGCACGTCTCTACGAGGGACTTTATCGCTACTTGCGACTTTGAAATTAGGTTAAGCACGAGTGGGAATTGGGGATTGTCCGGCTTTGAATTTGGGAATAAAAGTATATTTGAGATAAATTCCTAAAGCCGTGATTAGGATAATTATAACTGTCCCAATCCCAATCGGACTGGGAACCCAGAAAATCGCTTCTAATTGATTAATTTCTCCGGGTTTAAGTGTCCAGATCACCTGTTTTCCCTCCAGATTAACATTGAATAATAGAGGTGCTTGTGATCCTTCAGGAATACCGATGGGATTAATCACAGTTGCACCCCAGGGAGTGGTTAAGGCAAATTCTAATTTCAATAGATTCCCCGAACTAATTAGTACATTTTCTGAGGTGGAGAGTAGGGAAAGCGATCGCAAATCTAATTCTAAGTTGAGATGATTGCGTAGGGCAAAAAAACAATTATTTTGTTTAAGGTTTAAATTTGCAGAAAATTTAGGAAGTTCGATATCTGATTTTTTCTGGGATTTTTTATTGTTGAATTCAGCAGGATTAAAAAATTGATTAAATTTTGTCTCTAAATCCTGACCATTATTAAAAGGAATAGTAACTAATATTTCCTGTTGAGACAGTCGTTTTGTTTTTCCTCTTAACTGTTTAACCCGTCCTTCTAAACTAGATATCCATTCATCTACTACATCATGACTAAATTTGGTTAATTGTTCCCCCAATTGAATTTTTTGAACAATTTGACCATGGGTTTGATCCTGAAATGTCACTCCCACATCATATTTAACACAGCCACTCAACAGAAAAATGGCAGAAAAAATAATACTGAGTCGTTTGATAATTTTGATCATGATTTTGTTCCTAGCCGTTAAAATTCAATTTAGTCCATTCTCCCGGTGTAGAAGAATTATTAAAGTCTATAATTGCATTCTACTCTTGAGACTAATACCAATTACCTTTATTCACTCACTTCCTCAAAAAGCGACCTAAATCGGGTTGTGATCCTCTGCGCTGGCCATCAGTACGGAAATTGCCACCTGTGGGAGTGTGAGTAACCCCCTCTCAAAAGGTTAAAATAGGAGAGAATCTTTCCAGTCTATGAAACTCAAACCCCCTACTAGTAAAAAAAATCGAGAAACTATGGGATTCTTTGATTCAGACATCGTTCAACAAGAAGCTAAACAGCTATTTGAAGATTATCAATCCATGATCAAACTCGGGAGTGATTATGGCAAGTTTGATCGGGCGGGGAAAAAACTCTATATTGAGCAAATGGAAGCGGTGATGGATCGTTACCGGATTTTCATGAAGCGGTTTGAACTCTCCGAGGATTTCATGGCCCAAATGACCGTTGAACAGTTACGCACCCAACTCGGTCAGTTTGGAATTACCCCCGACCAAATGTTTGAACAGATGCACCGTACCCTAGAACGGATGAAGTCGGAATTAGAAAAACAGCCCTAATCCCCTCTATTTCCCTGAAAAAATCGGTGTTCCTGGGTTTATTTTGTTAAAATAGATGAAGTAGACCCTCGTTAGTTTAACGGGAGTCTCCCCTATTATGCCTGTGAATATCATTTTATGACTAACGTTCCAGTTTCTCGAATTCGTAATTTTTCTATTATTGCTCATATTGATCATGGGAAATCTACCCTGGCGGATCGGCTTTTGGAAGCAACGGGTGCGGTTCAAAAACGAGAAATGAAAGAACAATTTCTCGACTCCATGGACTTAGAGCGAGAACGGGGAATTACGATTAAATTGCAAGCCGCCCGCATGAACTACAAAGCCGATGACGGTGAAGAATATGTCTTAAATTTAATCGACACTCCGGGTCACGTTGACTTTTCCTATGAAGTGTCTCGGTCTTTAGCGGCTTGTGAAGGGGCGTTATTGGTGGTGGATGCGTCTCAAGGAGTGGAGGCCCAGACTTTAGCTAATGTTTATCTCGCCTTAGATAATAACTTAGAAATTATTCCGGTTTTAAATAAAATTGATTTACCCGGAGCGGAGCCAGATCGGATTAAAAGTGAAATTGAAGAAATTATTGGGTTAGATTGTTCCGGGGCGGTGTTAGCTTCGGCGAAAGAAGGGGTGGGAATTCATCAAATTTTAGAGTCTATTGTGCATTTAGTTCCCCCACCCCAGGATACGGTTGATCAGAAATTACGCGCATTAATTTTTGATAGTTATTATGACAGTTATCGCGGGGTCGTGGTTTATTTTCGGGTGATGGATGGCAGACTAAAAAAAGGCGATCGCGTCCGCTTAATGGCTTCGGGAAAAGAATATGAAATTGATGAAATTGGCGTATTATCTCCAACTCAAATCCCGGTTGATGAACTCCACGCGGGGGAAGTGGGATATTTTTCTGCTGCGATTAAAGCCGTTGAAGATGCCCGGGTTGGGGATACGATTACTTTAGCAAATAGCCAAGCCGAACAAGCCCTTCCTGGCTATACAGAAGCAAAACCAATGGTATTTTGTGGCTTATTTCCCACGGATTCTGACGAATATCCTAACCTAAAAGAAGCCTTAGAAAAGCTGAAATTAAATGACGCGGCGTTATCCTATGAACCGGAAACTTCTAGTGCGATGGGATTTGGTTTTCGGTGTGGGTTTTTAGGGTTACTGCACATGGAAATTGTCCAAGAACGTTTGGAACGGGAATATGATTTAGACTTAATTGTGACCTCTCCTTCGGTGGTTTATCAAGTTACAACTCAAAAGGGAGAAGTGATGATGATTGATAACCCCAGTCGTTTACCTGAACCCAACCACAGGGAAAAAATCGAAGAACCCTATGTACGGGTAGAAATGATTACTCCTGAAGCTTATGTAGGGAGTTTAATGGAGTTAGCCCAAGGTCGTCGGGGTGAATTTAAGGATATGCGATATTTAGCCCAGGGACGGACAACCTTAGTTTATGAAGTGCCATTAGCGGAGGTAGTAACGGACTTTTTTGATCAGATGAAATCCCGTTCTCGTGGTTATGCGAGTATGGAATATCATATTATTGGATATCGAGAAAATACTTTAGTTAAACTCGATATTATGATTAATAAAGATCCGATCGATTCCTTGGCGATGATTGTTCACCGAGATAAAGCCTATCATGTTGGACGGGCAATGGTGGAAAAACTGAAAGAATTGATTCCCCGTCATCAATTTAAAGTTCCCATTCAAGCCACAATTGGCTCTAAAGTGATTGCCAGTGAAAGTATTCCGGCGTTAAGAAAAGATGTTTTAGCCAAATGTTATGGGGGAGATATTAGTCGGAAGAAAAAACTCTTACAGAAGCAAGCCAAAGGTAAAAAACGGATGAAATCCTTGGGGTCTGTGGATGTTCCTCAAGAGGCATTTATGGCGGTATTACGCTTAAATCAAGAATCCTAAATTGTTGTAGTAGAGACGTTAAATTTATTGTAGTAGAGACGTTAAATTTAACGTCTCTACTACAAAGATCAATTATAAAAATACTTAAAACTCTATGTCATATCAAGTTAGTGTGATTATTGAAAAAGACGATTACGGTTATTATGCTTATGCTCCTGAACTTCCAGGTTGTCAATCTCAGGGTGATTCATTTGATGAGATTAAAGTGAATATTCAGGAGGCAATTGAATTGTATTTAGAGACATTATCAGAGTCAGAAAAAAGAAGTTTATTAAGCTCATAAATTTCGAGTTCATCCAGGTCATGATCTTTCACCAACACTGTTAAGAAAAATTGCCATTGATATTAATTTAACTGTAGAATAAATATTAAATAATCGCTAAAAATCTAAAATCGAGTAGGATAGATGTTGGAACAGACAGCAACATATCAATGTTGTGGGGTATAGCTAGGGTGTGTCCAAAGCCAAGTCTTAACTTTAATCAACCCATAGTGGATTCAGCTTACCTACGATTGATTGTTGTCCATCCAAGTTTAACTCTCTACAATTTCACAAGCAAGTGTAAGCATGAGAATTTTAGTTACAGGTGGCGCGGGTTTTCTAGGTTCACACCTGATTGATCGCTTAATGGAACAAGGCCATGAAGTGATTTGTTTGGATAACTTTTTTACGGGGACAAAACGAAATATCCTGAAATGGATCGGTAATCCCTATTTTGAACTGATCCGTCATGATATTACCGAACCCATTCGGTTGGAAGCCGATCAAATCTACCATTTAGCCTGTCCCGCCTCTCCGGTTCACTACCAATACAACCCGGTCAAAACCATCAAAACCAATGTATTGGGAACCATGAATATGTTGGGGTTAGCCAAACGGATCAAAGCTCGGTTTTTCCTCGCCTCCACTTCTGAAGTCTACGGTGATCCTGATGTCCACCCCCAAACGGAAGACTACCGAGGAAACGTCAATTGTATTGGGGTTCGATCCTGTTACGACGAAGGAAAGCGGGTGGCGGAAACCTTAGCCTTTGACTATCATCGTCAAAATAGGGTAGACATTCGGGTGGTACGGATTTTTAATACCTATGGCCCCCGAATGTTAGAAAATGATGGGCGTGTGGTCAGTAACTTTATTGTCCAAGCCCTGCGAGGGATTCCCTTAACGGTTTATGGGGATGGTTCCCAAACTCGGAGTTTCTGTTATGTGTCAGACTTGGTAGAGGGATTCATCCGCTTAATGAATAGCGATCAGACTGGCCCTATTAATATCGGGAATCCGGGGGAATATACCATTTTGGAACTGGCCCAAAAAATTCAGAATATGATTAACCCGGATGCAGAAATTCAATTTAAACCTCTACCGGAGGATGATCCTAAACAGCGACAACCCGATATTACTCGCGCTAAAACCTATCTAAATTGGGAACCGACCATCCCACTGGATCAAGGATTAGAATTGACAGTGAAAGATTTTCGGGAACGCATCTACAACAGTTGAAAAGAGTGGAATCCTGGTTAACGGTCAATTGTTCAGCGTTAATAAGATTGTTAATGTTTCGGTCAAAAAATTGAGGATAGATTTATGCGTGTTTGTGTGATTGGGACGGGATATGTGGGTCTAGTAACCGGAGTGTGTCTGGCACAAATCGGACATGATGTTATTTGTATTGATAATAATGAGGAAAAAGTCAAATTAATGAAGTCGGGACAGTCCCCGATTTATGAACCCGGACTCCCGGAATTAATGAAATCCTGTATGGAATCTGGACGTCTGGATTTTTCTTCGGATTTAAGTGCAGGTGTAGAACATGGTGAGGTGTTATTTATTGCCGTGGGAACTCCACCCTTACCCACAGGGGAAAGTGATACCCGTTATGTGGAAGCCGTTGCCCGGGGAATTGGTTCCAACCTGACCAAAGGTTATAAAGTGATTGTGAATAAATCCACTGTGCCCATTGGTTCCGGGGACTGGGTGCGGATGATTGTTTTAGATGGTGTTTCCGAGCAACAAAAAGAAAAAGGGTTAGCAGGATCACCCATTGAAGTTGAATTTGATGTGGTGAGTAACCCGGAATTTTTACGCGAAGGTTCGGCGGTTTATGACACCTTTAATCCCGATCGGATTGTGTTAGGAAGCAACAACAAAAAAGCCCTGGAGGTGATGCAGGAATTGTATGCACCTTTAGTATCGAGAAAACATTCTGACCATCCGTCCTTACCCCCAGTTCCAATTGTGTTAACGGATCTGAGTTCGGCAGAAATGATTAAATATGCGGCTAACTCGTTCTTAGCAACTAAAATTAGCTTTATTAACGAAATTGCTAATATTTGCGATCGCGTCGGTGCGGATGTGACCCAGGTGGCTCAAGGAATTGGCTTGGATTCTCGGATTGGGAATAAGTTTTTACAAGCAGGAATTGGTTGGGGGGGTTCCTGTTTTCCGAAAGATGTTTCGGCTTTAATTCATACGGCCGATGACTATAATTATGACGCCCAATTATTAAAAGCCGCGGTGGAAGTTAATAACCGTCAGCGCACTATTGCCATTGACAAATTACAGCAAGTGCTGAAAATTCTCAAAGGCAAAACCGTTGGATTATTAGGGTTAACCTTTAAAGCTGATACGGACGATTTACGCGATGCTCCTGCCTTAGATATTATCCAAGAATTGAACCGTTTAGGGGCAAAGGTGAAAGCCTATGATCCGATTATTTCCCAAAGTGGGATGCGTCATGGGTTAACGGGTGTCATCGTTGAAACCGATCCTGAATTATTAGCCGATGGTTGTGATGCGTTAATTTTAATTACAGACTGGACACAATTCCAAAACCTCGATTATGCGAAAATGGCGAAAAAAATGCACTCGGCATTTATGATTGATGGCCGAAATTTCTTAGATCGAAAACAATTAGAAGCCGCCGGTTTCCAATATGTCGGTATTGGACATTAATCTGTAGGTTAATGTAAGATTAGGGTGGGCATTGCTCACCCAAGTTCTTTGTAGTGAGGCGTTCACGCCTCAGAGTCCTAAAGGAATCACTACAATATCAGAGGAAGCCTCAGAACCCAGTGTTAGTCCCCTCCCCTACAAGCTGTTGAATTAAATCAAACCATCATGGAGCCAAATTCACTACCAACGGAATTGATTCTAACACAATCCCATCAATCCCTTGGACGTATTTGTTTAGATTGGACACCCCAACCGGGTCATTATCTAAATTTCCAGGGTCAAACCTATACTGTTTTAGAACGTCGTCATCGCTATCAACTCAAATCCGGTCGTTACCGACTACATAAAATTTCCTTGTATGTGCAATCGGTACAACGACCTGAAGATAGAATATTAATCGATGGACATTGGATTCTGGGAGATGCAAACTGTCGTTTTAATGCCCATTCTGAACTGATACGCTGTGCGGTGAATCCCCTTGGCCCCTGTCAAGATTGCCGTTTTTTTGCATCGATTTCAGCCGATTAAAGATGGAAATGCTCAAATCATTTCCGCCCGATATTCTTCGCTAGAAAGCAGACGCCATTTTTGATCTCCCATGAGTTCTAAAACATTGTCATGGTAGCGCAATAAACTGATTCGATGCCCAACACTAATATAAGTTGTTCCGGTTTCATGTAGTTTTTTATAAAGTAGTTCTTCATTTTTTAAATCTAAGGCGCTGGTGGCTTCATCTAAAATGGCGTAGCGAGGTTGACTAATTAATAATCGCGCGAAAGCTAACCGTTGCTGTTCTCCCACAGAAAGAACATTAGCCCAATCTAATTCAGTATCAAAACCACTAACTCGTTCGGGTAAATCGGCTAAATTCACTAACTGTAATATTTGATGTAATTCCGTTTCACTCACCTCTCGATTACTATTAGGATAAAGTAATTGTTGACGCAATGTTCCCAGAATCATATAGGGACGTTGAGGTAGGAATAATATCGACGAGAGTTCAGGACGAACTAACCGCCCAGTCCCTGATGTCCATAACCCGGCAATGGTGCGTAATAAAGAACTTTTTCCGACTCCACTTTGACCCATAATTAATAATCCTTGACCTTCGGGTAAGCTCAGAGATAGGTCTTTAACCAGGATTTTTTGATAGTTGGGTGTGTTGACAGTAACGTGTTCTAAGGCTAGGGAATAATCAACTTTCATATCAATTTGTGTCTGACCTTCCTCCATAGACTTAGGAGATTCTAAAAATTCCGAGAAGGTTGATAAACGGTTAATTCCAGCGGCAAAAGCACTTAACACTCCAATCTGACTTACTACAATTGAAAAAGCCCCTAAAACTTGACTAAAGGCAAAACCAGCTTGGGTAATATCCCCATATTTAATTGTTTGGGCAAAATAAATAGGAGCTAAGATCAGCGAAGGAATAATCACCACAGCATATCCATAGCTTGTAGTAAAATAATCAACATTTCTCTGCCAACCAATTAATAAATTAAAGTTCTCAAAGGCTTTGAAAAATCGTTGTTTGACTTGGATTAGTTCCTGTTCTTCCCCTTGATAAAAGGCAATGGATTCAGCATTGTCTCGGACATGAACTAATCCATAACGAAAATCCGCTTCTCGTTTTAACTGATTGAAGTTTAGAGGAATTAAACGCCGTCCAATAAAAACCGTGATGATCGTACCAACAGAAGCGTAAATCAAGAGAAATATGGAAAGAGATTTAGAAATAGACCAGAGGATTCCAGTAAAAGAAATTACATCAATAATTGAACTTAGAATAATTAGTAAAAATCTTAAACTGGTAATCGTAAATGCCTTAATATCCTCTGTAATTCGTTGATCTGGGTTATCAAGTTTATTTTCCGATTCTATTTTATAAAATGCTCGCTGACTTAAATATTGGTCTAAAAATTTATCCGTTAACCATTTCCGCCAATAGTTTCCCAAGCGATCGCGGGTATAAGAATACATGACAATAATGGGAGTTCCTACTACAAACACACTGGCATAAACATAGAGAAAACGCCAAAAATTATCCTGATTTCTTTCGGCTAAAGCCGTCGTAAAAAAGTTACTCACATAGCTAAGAATTACATTCAATCCACTGACAGATAGGGATATAAATAAAAGCACACTTAAAAATGCCCAAGGTTGCCAACGGGTTTTAATTTGGTTTCTGTACAATAAAAATGTTCCGATGGGAACGACAAGCATTAAAAGAATGATAATAATATAGCGAGAATAGATAATCCTGGCGATCAATTCATACAAACCTGGAGCAATGCTATTAAAGAACTCGGGAAAAATAGATTGACTGATAACAGCAACGGCACTCACCAAAACAAATACCGTAGCAGACAGAAAGATTAATAATAACAATAATAAACTCAAAAAAACCTTGCCACTTCCTGGTTCTACAGGATAAAAGAAAGGTTGGGCAATTATTAAAAAACGTTGCCAAAGTTTAGTATCAAATCTATTCATATTTTCCATTATTTTTAGCACAGGTGCTCTATCCTATCAAAGTTCTGTATTTTATAACTAGCGTTCACAGACTAAACTCTGTGAAAAAGGCTACATTTTATTCCAATTATTCCAACGAGCTACAAAATTGGCACAGGAGAGTGAGGAGATTAACCGTCGTTGACGAGAGAAATCTAACCTCAACAACTGTAACACATTGGTTTCAACTCTTAGTAGGCACGCCGAAAAATTTTAACCGTAAAACTCAATATGATCTTGCCTAGTTGATATTTTTGTAATATATATCTTAGGATGGATGACAAAAGTTGATTTAGTTTGTCTGGCTAATTTAATGTCTCTTTGAACAACAAGGAAGGCTCAATACTCAGATCGACTGCACTCAAGGATACAATGGTTCAGGGTCTAATAAGAATACGATGTCTCAAACCTATACAGTTGAATTTCACAATCAAGGAAACGTCCAAACAGTCGAGGTTCCAGAGGATAAACACATCCTCCAAGCTGCCTTGGATGCCGGAATTAAGTTGCCCAATTCTTGCAATGCCGGAGTTTGTACCACCTGTGCAGCCAAAATTATCGAAGGTAAAGTTGATCAAACTGAGGGTATGGGATTAAGTCTTGACCTTCAGGCCGAAGGTTATGTCCTTCTCTGTATTGCCTATCCCCGTTCTAATTTGAAACTGGTTGCCGGAAAAGAAGATGAAGTTTATGATCGTCAATTTGGTCAGAGATCTTAGTTAGAAGTAGTGCGAGCTTCCTCCCTCACTGGCTAACAACATTTGAATATTGACAATAAAAAACATCGAGGATTAAACACAAACATGACCACCCATTTTATTACGGCTGAAATTGATCTGCTGGAGTCTCCAACGCAGTTAAATCAAGCTATTGAAGCGGAATTAAAAAAACGGGGTGAACCCCTGCGTTGGGCAATTAGCAGTATTGATCCAGAACAACAAAAAGCCCATGTTGAAGCCGTTGTAACTGTTCAAGAAACCTCTAAGGTTTGATGGTTAATAGTTAACTTTTCTGAGTTTGTTCCCCCTAATCTCCTATGCCTCGTCCTTATACGGTTGTTTTAATTATCCCAACGGGCATTGGTGCGGCCATTGGTGGATATGCGGGGGATGGTTTACCTGTAGCGCGGGCGATCGCTCAAGTGGCCGATACCCTGATCACCCATCCTAACGTTCTCAATGGAGCCCAACTGTATTGGCCGATGCCCAATACCCTCTATGTGGAAGGGTTTGCCCTGGATAAATGGGCTGCCCAACAGTGGGGACTGCAACCTGTCCACCGGAACCGGGTGGGGTTACTCCTGGATCAAGCCATGGAGCCGGAATTGCGCCTCAGACATTTACAAGTGGCGGACGCAGCTAGGGCAACCCTAGGCCTAACTTTAACGGACTATGTGGTCACCGATGCCCCCCTGAACGTGGAATTGAGAACCTCCGAGTCCGGGGCTTCCTGGGGAACGATTGGCAACCCAGACAGCCTGTTACGGGCCGCAGAACGCTTAATTAAGGATGCTAAAGCCGAGGCGATCGCCGTGGTAGTCCGTTTTCCTGAACCGGAAAATAGCCAGGTTTTAGAGGCCTATCGTCATGGACAGGGGGTTGATCCCTTAGCGGGGGCGGAAGCGGTGATTAGCCATTTAATTGTCCGCACCTTTCAAATTCCGGCAGCCCACGCTCCGGCCCTTTCTCCCCTGGCCATTGACACGGAATTATCCCCCCGTTCGGCGGCGGAGGAATTGGGCTATACGTTTCTACCCTGTGTGTTAGTGGGGTTGAGTCGCGCCCCCCAGTTCGTCACAACTGCTACGGCGGGGACAATTTGGGCTGATCAGGTGGATGCGGTTGTGGTTCCAGCTACAGCCTGTGGGGGGTCTGCGGTGCTTAGTTTTAGCCAAACTACGACTCAAATTATTGCCGTCGGGGAAAATCACACCCGCATGCAAGTTACCCCAGAACAATTAGGAATTAAGGCAATACAGGTAAACTCTTATTTAGAGGCTTTGGGGGTTTTAGTGGCGCATAAAGCTGGACTTGATCCGAACTCCCTGCGTCCGAATATATTATCCTTGAATCAACTTCAATCCTATTAATTTTTAACTCCCGTGGTAGAACAAAAAACACCCAACAATTTTGAACTCGAATCTTTAACCCGGACTCAGGTTTTGATAGCCATGGGGGGGACGGCTATTATATTATTAGCGATCGCAAAAGCTTGGTTATATTTGAGTCATGTTACCCTGTTACCAATTAACTTAACTTGGGTTAGTTTGGGGTTGGGGTTAGGTGTGGGATTAATAATTACAGTGGCTAGTTTTGTCATGTATAGAATCTGGCCTGCCTATAGTCGCAGTGCAGATACCTATTTAAAATTAGTCTTAACTCCTTTATTGTGGCCGGATTTAATTTGGTTAGGCTTATTACCTGGACTAAGTGAGGAATTATTATTCCGAGGAGTTATGTTATCGGATTTGGGATTAGGAACTCTGGCTTTAGTGGTTTCTAGTATTGCCTTTGGGGTGCTACATTTTAGTGGTTCTCAACAATGGCCTTATGTGATTTGGGCAACGGTTGTTGGGTTTATTTTGGGGTATAGTGCGATCGCCACAGGTAATTTATTAGTTCCAATTATAGCTCATATTTTTACTAATTTTATGTCTGGTTGTTTATGGAAATTAAACTATATTGGGGGTAAATTATAGTAGGGAATAGGGAATAGGGAACAGGTAATAGTAAGTAAAATCAAATTACTGCCTACTAGCTATTATTATTTTCCCACAAACACAAACTTCAAAATAAAAATAACCGCTAAAATCCACATAGAAATATTGGTTTCATGAAACTTGCCTTGACAGGACTTAATCACAGGATAAGTAATTAAACCAACGGCTAGACCATCCGCAATGGAATAACTTAAAGGCATGATAAAAATAGTTAAAAATGCCGGAATAGATTCTGCCGGGTCATCCCAGCGAATATATTGAACACTCCCCATCATTAACACCCCCACAATAATTAAAGCCGGGGCGGTAGCAAAACTGGGAATAGCTGATAATAGGGGAATAAAAAATATCGAAATTGTGAATAATATTGCCACAACTACAGCCGTAAATCCACTTCTTCCCCCCTCAGAAATTCCCGATGCGGATTCAATATAAGTAGTTACCGTTGAAGTCCCAAAAATTGCCCCGGTTGTAGTACCCACCGCATCGGCCATAAATGCTTCTTTAACCCTCGGAAATTCCCCAAAACGATTAATATAACCCGCTTTCATTCCTAACCCGGTTAGAGTGCCTACGGTGTCAAATAAATCTACAAAGAAAAATACAAAAGTAATTGTAAATATCTGGAAAAAATTCACTTCTAAAACTTGTTTTAACCCAATAATTCCCTGACCGAATAAATCCACAGGTAATTGAGGTAAACCGATAATTCCTTGGGGCCAAGGAACAATTCCTAGAATCCATCCTAACCCGGCTGTGGCTAAAATTCCTAGTAATAACGCCCCGGTAACTCGACGGACAATTAAAGCAGAAGTAATCAAAATTCCGGCAATTGTAATTAATACAATCGGATCATTTAAGTTTCCTAATGTGGTGGTGGTGGCTACATCAGTCACAATAATTTTTGCACCCGTCAAGGCAATATAGGCAATAAATAAACCAATTCCGGCGGCGACGGCGTGTTTAATTCCTTCAGGAATAGCGGTGATAATTTTAGTTCTAAATTGACTCAGGGTTAAGGCGATAAAAATTAAGCCTTCAATTAAAATAGCAGCTAACGCCACCCGCCAAGGAATGCCTAATTTTAACACCACCGAAAAGGCAAAATAGGCGTTTAATCCCATTCCTGGGGCTAAAGCAAAGGGATATTTAGCATATAATCCCATAACTAACGTTGCTAAGGCAGAAGCCAGGGCGGTTGCTATCGCTAATTCTCCAAATAAATCCCCCGATGTTTGTAGGAAAATAGCATTGGATAAAATAGCAGGATTGACAATTAAAATATAAGCCATGGTCATAAAAGTTGTGAACCCGGCTATAATTTCAATCCTAAAATTAGTCTGAAGTTCTCGAAAGTTGAAAAAACGGGCAATTGCTTCTAAAGTGGAAGAATTAGAGTTCATATTATCCCCGAATCAAAAATAAATTATGGATATTAAAGCTGCTGTGGCTTGGGAAGCTGGAAAACCTTTAACCTTGGAAACTGTTCAACTTGAAGGCCCAAAAGAGGGAGAAGTCTTAGTGGAAATTAAGGCGACAGGGATTTGTCATACCGACGCCTATACCCTTTCCGGTGCCGATCCTGAAGGATTATTTCCCGCTATTTTAGGTCATGAAGGAGCCGGAGTTGTAGTTGAAGTTGGTTATGGGGTAAAAAGTCTTAAACCCGGAGATCATGTTATTCCTTTGTATATTCCAGAATGTCGTCAATGTCAATATTGTTTAAGTTTTAAGACAAATTTATGTCAAGCAATTCGCGGGACTCAGGGCCAAGGTTTAATGCCCGATGGTAGTAGTCGATTTTCTAAAAATGGTCGGATGATTCATCATTATATGGGAACTTCTACCTTTGCTAACTATACGGTTTTACCGGAAATTGCCTTAGCAAAAATTCGAGAAGATGCTCCATTTGAAAAGGTTTGTTATATAGGTTGTGGGGTGACAACGGGCATTGGTGCGGTGATTAATACGGCTAAAGTTGAACCCGGATCAAATGTGGTGGTTTTTGGCTTAGGAGGGATTGGATTAAATGTGATTCAAGGGGCAAAAATGGTTGGGGCGAATAAAATTATTGGGGTTGATCTTAATTCTAATAAAAAAGCCATGGCGGAAAAATTTGGTATGACCCATTTTGTGAATCCGAAAGAAATTGAAGGAGATTTGGTATCCTATTTAGTGGAATTAACTGACGGTGGCGCGGATTATAGTTTTGAATGTATTGGGAATGTTAAAGTCATGCGTCAAGCCCTGGAATGTTGTCATAAAGGTTGGGGAATTAGTGTGATTATTGGGGTAGCCGGGGCGGGGGAAGAAATTAGTACCCGTCCCTTTCAATTAGTCACGGGAAGGGTTTGGAAAGGCACGGCTTTCGGCGGGGCAAAAAGTCGGACGGATGTGCCTAAAATTGTGGATTGGTATATGGATGGAAAAATTAATATTGATGATTTAATTACCCATGTGATGCCGATTGAAAAAATTAATGAAGCCTTTGATTTAATGCACAAAGGAGAATCAATTCGGACGGTGGTAACATTTTAAATAGGACAGGATCAAAAAGTATTTCTATGGGGAGCAAATAGAATCACAATTGTACCCACCAGACAAATTATTGCCCCCATTAAGTCCCATCGGTCAGGTTTTACTCCTTCAACTATCCATAGCCAAAAGATAGATGAAAGGATATAAATTCCACCATAAGCTGCATAGGTTCGGCCCGCATAGGAAGCATCAACCCTAGTCAAAGCTGAGGCAAAAATAATCAGTGCTATTCCGCCAGGAATCAGCCAGAAAATGCTTTTTCCCAGGCGTAGCCATGCCCAAAAAGTATAGCAGCCAGAGATTTCTCCCAAAGCTGCTACTAAAAAGAAAACAAGTGATTGCATTCAATATTTCAAAATTTTTGTTGTTCTCAAGTGTACTCATAATTTGAAGTACAAATGATCGGTTGATCTTCAGGGTCTGATATTTTAGGAGCAGAAAATACAGGTTGATTGGGATGTGGATTTTTTAGAAGGACAGGTTAAATGATTGGAACCAAACCAAGGATAAAAGTTAGCATCCCAATCCGCAGCCGGGACAAATTCAACAAACAAATCCATCAGAATTTGATTTACCACCTTGGCAATAAATTGATTAACTAACCAATTATAGGTTTTCTCAAAATCTCGATCCCACTCTAAATAAATCGCACCCACTAAGGCTTCAAACATTTCTGACAATATTTTTTGTTGTTCAAACTCCGGTTTTAAAGGATAGTTTTTTCCCAAATCACTCCCTTGATCAATCTTGATTTTTAACGCTAATTTTGCTAGAATTATGGGACTAACTAAATCACTTTTTAAAAGTGTCCGGGTTGCTTCTCCTAAGTGGGAATAGTGCAGATGTAAATAATCACTCACCATCTGGCTAAACAAGTTAGAACCCAAGTGAGTAATTCCCCAATATTCCAAGGTTCGGAGTTTCCTTTCCTTGGGTGTTAAATCTAGGTTTTCTCCAATCGCATCGGGATGGGTTAAGGCAATTTCCAATAACTCTTGATGAGTAAAGGAATTAATTTCAATTTGGTGTTTGATAAAGTTTGGATTAATCATGATTGAAAAAGATTTTAAGGTTTAATTAAAAGGGGTCTACAGGATTTTAAAAGGAGATTACGGAAAACCAGAGATTGCTTTTCCGATTGATAAAATAAGTTGATAAATTGAAAGTTTACAGAGGATCTTGGAACCTAATCAGTGAAAGTTTATGCTTTGGCGGTAAAGTCGGCTTCCATCGCCATTTTTGCTGCAAGTTGTCATAGCCAGATGGAATCCTCCGTCTACCGATCAGCCCAAGTTCAATCTCACCCTGTTCTCGTACTTTACTACCTTTCGGGGTCAACCTGTCGGTCAGAAAACTTTAAGATTTAAGCCAATGTCCAACATTTTCCTGTCATCCCCCGTAAAACAGGAATTTTCAGTCATTTTATGGGAGGACATAGAGCACTGGTCGTTTAACTAAGCCAGAGAGTCTGGGAATGTAGAGCGTCCACAACAGCGTTCAATTCCTAAGCTATCTAATAACAAATCGCTGACCGCATTGGCGATCACAAATTCCCCAAAAAAACTTTTAGAAAAATCAAAAGATTCCATTTCAGTCACAATCGCCAGCACCAAAGAACCCACATCATTTTCCCCTTCCATCCGTTGACGAACATAAATTTGAGCAGCCCGCTGTGCAATAGTTTCATTCACTACTTCAGGGATAAATTGTTCATCCAACCAACGATTTAAGGTTTGTTTTAACCATTCCCCTTCCTGTTGCAAATTCTCACTAGGGGGTAAGGTGATGGGTGCAATCGGTTCATTCATAAGTTTGTTAAGGATTTTTCAATTTTATTTAACCTGTTTTTATGCTGTTTTCAAAATTGGGTTCGGGCGGGTTTTATTGAGTTTTCTGTGAGTAAGATAGATTGGGGAAAACCTGCCCCCACAAATATACACTCTGATTCTAGTCTTGAACTAGGGTAATAATCGGAGAATCTTTACTCTTATATTCTTCTGATATTTTGGTTTTAATTAATTCGGCAAATAACCGATTAATTGAGGATTCAATGGGATTAGCTTCTTTTTTAAAACAAATCTGAAAACTCTTAGCTTTGTCGTAGGTCTTTGTTTCTCTCCTATAGGTTTTTTGGACTTTTGCCTCTACAAAGACTGAAGGATCGGGACGTTTATACCAATATAATTGATAGGAATAGGTGGAATCATTACCTCTGAATTTTAGAATATCGTCTCCATATCCGGGGATGGTGAGATAATATAATTCTCCTCTTTGATAGACTTGGAGATAACCCCAGGTTTTCTCGGTTTTGTTGAGAAGTTTTGTTAAGGTACTCTCTAACATAAAGGATGAGTTAAGGTTTAGCATAGATGAGACAATACTCCTTAGTATATTAACCAAAGTATAGCAAAGTTTGTCACCTATGCAATATGATGTCAACGCAATTATTCAAGGGTATGCAGCAGGATACTTTTTGATGGCAAATGATGGGGAACATAGCTTGGAATGGTATTCTAGTCGAGAACGGGCTCTAATTCCCTTAGATGGACGATTTCGCTATCCGAGTTCTTTGCAACGGGTTTTGAATCAAAATCGGTTTACTGTCGCCATTAATCGAGATTTTACTGGCGTTGTAGAAGGCTGCGCTAATCGAGAAGAAACTTGGATTTCATCGGAATTAAAAGAAATTTATCATGCCTTAAACGAGGCTGGATTTGCCCATAGTTTTGAAACTTGGCAAGGAGATCAATTAGCTGGAGGCATATTAGGAATTGTCATTGGTGGGGCTTTTATTGGAGAATCAATGTTTTTTAGAATCCCCGATGGTTCCAAAGTGGCAATGGTTAAGTTAGTTGAACGGTTAAGAGAGAAAAAGTTTATTTTATTTGATGCTCAAATGAATAATCCTCACCTCGAAAGATTTGGCTCTTATATTATTAAAAATAAAGAGTATAAAACTCTCTTAAAAAAAGCAATTAATCAACCCTGTTCTCTGATTTAATTATTACTCAAGTAGTGAGTCCTTCAGGACTCAATTAAATCTTTGTTAATTACCTCAATTGGGATGAACTCGCCCCTGGGAATGAAGCCTATTCAGGCAATATGAAATCGGTATTTAAAATTCTATCCCAGGTTGAGCTTTAATACCTTGTTCCCGAAAAGGATGTTTAATTAAAGACATTTCTGTCACCAAATCTGCCTGTTCAATTAAAGCCTGGGGAGCGCCTCGACCCGTTAAAATAATGTGGGTATCCTCAGCCTTTTCTGCAAGTCCAGACAAGACATCTTCAACGGGTAAATAACCTAGTTTAATGGCGATATTAATTTCATCGAGTAAAATTAATTTAAACTCAGAATTTCTAATAAAAGTTAGGGCTAAATTCCAGGCTTCCCGGGTTTTTTCCATATCTCGATCTCGATCTTGGGTTTCCCAAGTAAAGCCCTCTCCTAACGCATGAAATTCTAATTGTTCCGGCCATTTACTAAAAACCGCCTTTTCTGCGGGTTCCCAGGCGCCTTTAATAAACTGAATAATAGCCACCCGATATCCATGACCCAAAGACCTTAAAACCATCCCTAAAGCGGCGGTGGTTTTTCCTTTTCCATTTCCGGTATTAACAATAATTAATCCTTTAGTTTGACTGCGTTCTGCCACTCGTTGATCCTGAATTTCTTTGCGCCGTTGCATTTTTAAACGGTGTTGTTCGGCGGTGAGAGTTGATTCAGTAGTTGTGTTGTTTTCCATGATGATGATTTGATTGGTTTGTATTAAAATCCTAACTTTTTATCGTTAGGGGGACTTGAATAACTGCTATTTTAGATTTCCCCAATATATTGCCATCCGACTTTAAGAACTAGATAAAATAATCGGGGGTGTTTTAATTGTAGGTTGATTTAAAGCCAAATCATATTGAATTTGTAAATTCATCCAAAACTCAGGAGAAGTTTGGAAAGATTGAGCCAATAACCAAGCTGTTTCCGGTGTAATCCCTTGTTTTCCTTTGACAATTTCATTAATTTGCTGCACCGGAACCCTCAAATGTTCCGCTAAAGCCACTGGAGTTAAGTTTAAGGGAATAATAAATTCTTCCGATAAAATTTTCCCAGGATGGGCGGGAATTCGGTTTTGAGGTAACATAGACAACAAAAACCCACAGATGGATATAATTTACCCAATTATACGATGATTAACGAGAAGATTTACACCGATCGCAATGACCACATCCTGGAAACTGATTTTCTAAATTAAACCCAAACGCTTGTAATAAAAACTTCCACCGACAATCACGGGTTTTTAAGTATTGATTCATTTGTTTAATGGCTTTACTATTTTGATCTTGATGCAATTTTGCAGGTTGGGATATAATTTCATAATCAAAGGGATTTCGCCAGATTAATCGTCCTTGAGCGTGTAAAATAGAAAGGGCGATCGCACTATTTTTAAATTGTTCAGATAGGGTTTCTATGTTTCCCGTTGCTGGGAGTTTTTTAATTAATTGATTTGCCGATTGATATTGTTTTTCTAGGTTTTCGATTAAATATTTTTGTCGTTGTTTATCTTCGGGATAGAAAAAACCCGTCGGTTCGCTAATAATAGTTAAAGCGATCGCCGATTTACCATCTCTCCCCGCCCGTCCCACTTCTTGAATATATTCTGATAATAAAAAAGGGGCTTGAAAATGGCATACCCATCTCACGTTACTCTTATTAATTCCCATGCCAAAGGCACTACTACAAACCACAAATTTAATCTTTTCCTGTAACCAATCTTTTTCTATTTTTCGGCGTTCTTCTGAACTTAACCCAGCATGATAAGCAACAGTTGAATATTGTTCTGTTTGCAACCATTGAGCTAATTGTTCACAGTCTTTACGAGTCCTAGCATAAATCAAACCTGTTTGATGTTTTCTGGGTTGAATAAATTGGATTAACTGTTGTTGTCGTCCTCTAGGAGTCCAAACTATTTTAATATTTAATTCTAAATTAGATCGATAAGGACTCAGGAGAAATTTCTGAGGTTTTTGTAGTTGTAAAACCCTTTGAATTGTTGCTTGAGCATCAAGATCAGCGGTGGCAGTAAAAGCTGCGATCGCAATTTTTGTCCCCGAGGGTTTAAGTTTTAATAAAGTCGAACGAATTGCCCCTAACCGTCGATAAGCAGGGCGAAAGGTATCCCCCCATTGAACTAAACAATGGGCTTCATCTAATATTAAACCATTGATTTGAACCGTGGGTTGAGAAATTACATTCCAGACGGGATGACTTAATAGAGTTTCGGGGGAAAGATAGAGGAGTCTTAATTGATTTTTTTCAACTAAATTTAAAGTTTTTCGTCGTTGTTGGGGCATTAATTGACTATGAATTAAGGCGGCGGGAAGTTGCAGATCTTGAAGTTCCTGAACCTGATTTTCCATTAATGCCACCAGGGGAGATATAATTAGAGTTAATCCAGTTTGTAATAGTGCCGGAAGCTGAAAACAGATGGATTTCCCCCCTCCAGTCGGCATGACAATTAAGGCATCTTTTTTATCTAATAAGCTCTTAATAATTTCCCCTTGGGGCGGTCGAAAATCATCATAACCCCAAATTTTCTTAAAAGATGCCTTAACCTGTTGCCAGTCTGTAGATGCTTCCATATTGCATTTCCAAATTTGACAAAATTAACCGAGTTCGTTGTTGCGCTTTAGCGCAAAAGCCGGGGGCTAGAGCATCGACAACGTTTTATAGATGTGAATAATTACGAACACCCAACTGTCAGGATATCATATTCTAACTTAATATTATAAAAGTTTGGGTGACTTTTTCACAAACCTTTATAATAAAACATAGTGATTTTTGATCGCAAAAACCTATATTAGAGTCAGCGTCCGCAATTTGATGGTATAGCAGTCGCCACATCTATTAGGACATTCTTGAAAGCTAAAAGCTGCTCACAGTAAGTATTTACCTATAGCGAGATTGCCTATTCCCTATTGCCTCTTGCTATAAACTGTATAAATTGTGCGTACCCCGCGCTTACACACCCTAAAATTATGGATATTATTGAGATTATTAAACAAGATTATCAACAATTTCCTGATAATCAAACCTATAGTATTTATGCTGATAATGTTTATTTTGCAGACCCGATGAATCAATTTAACGGGTTACAACGTTATCAACAAATGATTGGATTTATGAAAACTTGGTTTTTAGAGATTCAACTGGATTTACATAATATTACTCAAACTGAGAATTTAATAGAAACCCGTTGGACACTCAGTTGGACAACACCCCTCCCCTGGAAACCCAGAATTTCTATCCCGGGACGGAGTGAACTCAAATTAAACCCCCATAACCTGATTGAAAGCCATATCGACTATTGGGACTGTTCACGCTTGGACGTGGTGAAACAGTTATTCTCGATGAAAAACCGCTACAGTTAAATAATGTAAACAAATTTTAATCTTAAAACGGTATGCGCGTAATTTTAATGACGGGTAAAGGTGGCGTGGGGAAAACCTCCGTTGCAGCAGCAACAGGGTTACGCTGTGCCGAGTTGGGACATAAAACCCTGGTATTGAGTACCGACCCCGCCCACTCCCTCGCCGACAGCTTTGATATGCCCTTGGGACACGAACCCCGTCTCGTCCGACCCAACCTGTGGGGGGCAGAATTGGACGCCCTGATGGAACTCGAAGGCAACTGGGGGGCGGTGAAACGCTATATTAGTCAGGTATTACAGGCGCGAGGACTCGATGGTGTCCAGGCGGAAGAACTGGCTATCTTGCCCGGAATGGACGAAATTTTTGGTCTAGTGCGGATGAAACGCCATTATGATGAGGGAGATTTTGAGGTTTTAATTATTGATTCTGCCCCAACGGGAACCGCGTTGAGACTGTTAAGTTTACCCGAGGTGGGCGGTTGGTATATGAGAAAATTTTACAAACCGTTACAAGGAATGTCGGTGGCGTTGCGTCCTCTATTTGAACCGATTTTTAGACCATTAACCGGGTTTTCTTTACCTGATAAAGAAGTGATGGACGCACCTTATGAATTTTATGAAAAAATTGAAGCCTTAGAAAAGGTTTTGACCGATAATATGCAAACCTCCGTGCGTTTAGTTACGAACCCTGAAAAAATGGTAATTAAGGAATCTTTACGCGCCCATGCCTATTTAAGTTTGTATAATGTTTCGACAGATTTAGTTATTTCTAATCGGATTATTCCTGAACAAGTGACTGATCCTTTTTTCCAAAAATGGAAAGACAATCAAAAACAATATCGTCAAGAAATCTACGACAATTTTAACCCCTTACCCGTTAAGGAAGTGCCATTATTTTCCGAGGAGTTATGTGGATTTGAAGCCCTAGAAAGATTGAAAGAAGTGCTATATAAGGATGAAGATCCTAGCCAGGTTTATTATCAAGAAAATACACTTCGAGTGGTGGTAGACAATAATGAATATACGCTAGAATTGTATCTACCTGGGATTCCTAAAGAACAAGTTCAACTCAATAAAACCGGAGATGAATTGAATATCAGAATTGGTAATCATCGCCGGAATTTAGTGTTACCCCAAGCGTTAGCTATGTTACAACCTTCGGGGGCAAAAATGGAAGATGATTATTTAAAAATTAAGTTTGCTAATGGGGTGAAGGTGTAAAGTTTAGAAATCGGGTTTCTTTGAGAAACCCGGTTTCTAGTTAATTGATAAAATCAATAGCCAAGGGTTGAAATACTGATAATAATTCAACTTGACTTACAACTAATGTAGGATAAGATTGACTAGCATAATTTCGTCCAATTTCTAGGGGGAAGGGTTCGGGAGAGAGGGGACACCAAACCGCACCCGCCGCTTTAACAATTACCCAACTTCCGGCGATATCCCAAATTTTAGGAGTGGCTTCAACTCCCCCTAATGTAGCCCCGGCGGCTACCGTGAGAAAATTATAAGCCGCCATCCCTAACATCCGAATTTTACAAGGAATTTGGGGAGCGATCGCAATACTTCGAGAACATAAATTAAAGAAGTGATTAGAACTCAAAGCATCAGAACTAGCATGAATGGGTTTACAATTTAAAAACGCTCCTGCTGGGCCAGTTAACCCCGATGAACCGAACCAAAACCCGTGAAAAGTTTGCTGTAAAGGCGGTAAATGGATTAAACCAAATACGGGAGTGCCTTGATAGAGTAATCCTAGGGAAATCCCCCAAATCGGAATCCCTCTGGCAAAATTAGTCGTACCATCTAAAGGATCAATCACCCAACACCAGTCGGTATTCGGAAAAATATGTTCAGCTTCTTCACTGATCACCCCATGATCAGGAAAAGTATTAGCGATGCGGGTGCGAATTTCTTGATCCGCCCACTGGTCAGACTGGGTGACTAAACTGCCATCAGCTTTTTCCGCAGCTTGGACTGTGCCAAAATCGAGGATTAACTGTTGTCCAACATCGGTGGCGGTGGTGAGTGCAAAGTTAAAAATTTGATCCCAAAAATTAGTCATTATTTCCTAGAGTAATGTCAAAATAAAAAACAATCCCGATAAAATCTATTTAGTTAAACCGCTTATGCTGCTGAAATCAACAACCCGCCATATTCATATTTATACGGCGGAAATTCAAGATGAGGAGTTAGTGGACAATCAACAGGTATTGACCTTGGATATTGATCCCGATAACGAATTTAACTGGAACGATCAGGCTTTGCAACAAGTCTATCGCAAATTTGATCAGTTAGTCGAAGCGTTCAGTGGCGAAGACCTCACCGAATATAATTTACGTCGAATCGGATCGGATTTAGAGCATTTAGTCCGATCGCTGATCCAAAAAGGTGAAATTAGCTATAACCTCGACTGTCGGGCGGTGAACTATAGCATGGGATTACCCCGAGTCGGCAGTTAGTAAAATTATAACCATAAAGGGCCTGTACTTACTGTATACAGACCCTTTATCAAGAGTTTATAGATGCCCTAAAAATGATGATCACTCTCAAATTCACTTACTCATCAGGTGCTGGGGATGGTTTTTGCGATCGCTGACGCTGTAAAAACTGTTTCATAGAAAGTTGACGGTTACTCATAAATCGATTCCAAGAACCTGGAAAAAACTGATCCATGGTTTCAATTAAAGCCCAAACCTCTAAATTAATCATCTGGTAATAGTGACCGTGGGACTTTTTGAGTTGAGTCAAGCGTTCATTAATTTCCAAATAAGGTAATAATTTAGGGTCATCGGAGGGGTTAGGGGGAGAATCACTCATGCTGTAAGTATCCTTGCCCAGAGCCAAGAAAAATTAACAACAAATGGTCAAGCAGATAGTGATGCTCAAAGGCTACAATAGTTCAGATTACCTGATCTTGATTGCCAATTGCTGCTAATTTTTAGGGTGAGTTATCAAAATTAGGCACCGATTGGACATCTATTGTGGTTCTGGTGTTATCGCCTCCAGCCCACGGGGTGGATAACAACTGTAAACCATCCTAATTTTAGAAGATCACTTTTGAGTGGCAACGCCAGGCGTGAGGAACCCAAATGCAAAATCCTGTGGCAAAACACTATCTGTGGACTGTAGGCGAAGGGATCGAAGATCAGCCTTCGGGAACACTGCTCGCAGATCGCTACCTCCTCAAAACCAATAGAATTGCGGTTGATACGCGGCCAGAACTATTGCCTGACATACCCAGCGAGATTTCTGATCAGATTTCTCCCTATCTAAAATTATTTGCCTATCGGTTGCACATTCCGCAGGTCTATGGAGTCATCTCCCCGGCAAAAGGCACAAATCATAAACCGATCATCCTCTTAGAAAAGGGGCCGATTGCCACCCATGGGGAAACCTTAATGCCTACCCTAGCAGCCCTGTGGCCCGATGCCACAGCGATGCGCCAACTGAATTGGTTATGGCAAATCGCTCAACTTTGGCAACCCCTAACCCGTCAAGAGGTTGCTTCAAGTTTGCTTAATTCCCATTTGCTGCGAGTTCAGGGAAGATTTGTTCGGTTGTTGCAATTAGACTTAGACATCCATAATCCCACCCTCAAACAGTTGGGTTATTTTTGGCAACAGTGGGTTCCGACCGCCCAGCCTCAAATTCAAAAATTCCTCCGACAACTGACCCATCAAATGATCTCGGGTGAGTTACGCACCTCAACCCAACTGATCCAACAATTGGATCAAGCCCTTTCTATTTGCGGACGGGGTTATCATCGTCGGATTGAGATTGCCGCGGGAACGGATGCTGGCCCCACTCGTTCCCATAATGAGGATGCCTGCTATCCCGAGGGGAGTAAACCCATCCTAGTTCCCGTAACTGAACCGGCTCTGGCTATTGTTTGTGATGGAATTGGGGGACAGGACGGCGGAGAAGTGGCATCTTCAATGGCGATTGATGTTCTGCGTCAGCAGGTGGAACAAATGCCCCTGCATCAAGCCAATTGGGATCCATTATCCTTAACTCCTAAATTAAAACGGGCAACTTGCATCGCCAATGACATGATTTGTCAACGCAACGATGATGAAAACCGTCAGGGCAGGGAACGCATGGGAACCACCTTGGTGATGGCTTTGGCCCATATTCATGAAATTTATTTAATCCATTTAGGGGATAGTCGGGTTTATTGGATTAGTTCCAGTGGTTGTCATCAAGTGACGGTGGATGATGATGTGGCTTCTCGCCAGGTGCGTTTAGGTTGTGCCCTCTATCGAGATGCTCTGCAACAGGGGGCTTCTGGGGCCTTAATTCAAGCCCTGGGGATTACTTCATCGGTGACGCTGCATCCAACGGTACAACGGTTTCCCCTGGATGAAGATTGTGTGTTTTTATTATGTTCTGATGGGTTAAGCGATCGCGATCGGGTGGAACAATATTGGGAAGCCGAAATTTTACCCGTTTTGCGTCAGGAAGTTGATTTAGCAACGGTTCGGGATCGTCTGATTGAAATTGCCAATACTCAAAACGGCCATGATAACGTCACCATTGCTTTGTTATTAATTACGGTAGTTCCCAAGGATGATCCCGATGCCCAGAAAGAGATCTGTATCCCTCCTGTGATTCCTTTAACCGACGAGTTGGGGGATGATTCTTCCGATACAAACGATGCTGAAGATTCATCAATGGAAACAGTAATTGGTCGCCCTAGACCAGTCCAGTCTGGGGTCAAGAAGATTTGGTTCCTATCCTTGGGTATTGCTGTGTTATTAGGGATTCTAGGGGCTTTACTCTACGGCTTAGGGATGTTCAACCACGATCCCCAAGCGCAACCGACAGACACTCCAACCCCTACGGATAGTCTTTCTAATCCTCCAACCTCCACTCCCACAGCCTCTGCCACCAGTCTCTTAAAACTACAATCTTTGATTCAATTGGGAAATCCGACCGCCAATTCCAAGCCAATTACTCTGCTCACGGAATTTGGTAAAAACACTGTTAAGGGAACTGTTCCAGAGGGAACGGTGTTTCAGGTTCAGCAAAAACAGTCTACTCCTCAAGGGGGAACCTGGGTGGAAGTCAAAATTTGTTCGACTCCTACCACGAAAGCATCAGTTAATGGCCAGTTGTCTCAGGTTGATGCAACACAACCATTGTCATCTCCCGATACCCCCGTTACTCCATCCCTACAGGCGGGGAACCAGGGTTGGTTGCCAGAACAGGAGGTTAATAGCCGTCTGATCCCTAACTTTTCTCCTGTGGGTCAAGACAAAGGACAGTGTACCCCTTAACGATGAATGACTATAAAGCCTAACCATAAGATAGGGGTTTTAGAGCCAATTTTTTGATAACTTTGATCAGGATCACCATTAAACCTTGTTTTTTATCACCCCACCCTGACATTAAATATCAGTACAGTCAGTGTATCGGGATCACGACAGATTTTGTTAAACTCCCTGATACTAGGTATTATCACAACTTTTCAATAGTAGGAATGTGCCATGACTTGTATTCGTGTTCGTGATGTAGTTCAAGAAGTGATGTCTGCGGGCTATCTGAGCCTGAATATGGAAAACCAATTAAGACGAATGCTACAAACCACCCATTATGATTCTGAGGATGTCCATGCCTTTGCTAATTTACAGTTAGCCGCCATGTCGGGAAAAGTTAAGCAAGAATCCCGTGAATTATATCAATTGGCAATTATGGAAAGGGAATGAACAGGTATGAAATTCACAATAAACATGGGAAAATTAATTTCTTAACTCGTAATAGCCTTTCTTAAATCTCCGAATTGTAACCTTTTTTGATTAAGATCAATAGATCGTATCAAATTGTCAAGATTAACGGAGATAATCTCGGGTTAAATCAAAAGTAACTAGAAATAAAACAGTTAAAATAATATATAAAAGCAGATAAAATGAACGATAACATTATCAAAATCTAAAAACTAATCATTATTTATCTATAGATAAAACCCAACCCTTCACAGGGGTTTGTGATCTAGGTCACTCTGGTAATGTTAATTCAGTCAGAACAGATTCTGCGTGTTATCACGGAGATCAGATCAGCACATCACAACCATAACCCCCTTATAATCACTGACATTTAGCAGAAATACTTAGATTATAGGAACGCAAGTCAAAATAGTTTATCCGTGAGCATAACAAACATGATTGTGGCTACCAAATCAACTCAAACCTTTCTTAGTGCTAATGGCTCACTCAAACCGATTCCCCTATCAACAAAATTTGGTGAGATTGAGTTAGAGCAACTGTGTAGAATCGCTGAACACAATCAGTGGAAAACAGAGAACCTCGACCATCGTATTACTCAAGCGCGGTTGATGGTGGATGCAAATTGGGCTAGTCCTAAAGATCATGCCCTTTTAGAGTTAGAACAACGGGGAAAATTACATTTGGTGGATGGAACAGAATATTGGGTGGTAGAATTAGACCCAAACCGGGCGGCGGGAATTTACTTGAATCCAGATACTTATACCTTGGAAGTAATGGTGATCAATTTAGAATGGTTTGCACCCCTTCATCGAGAAAAAGTAATCACCCTGAAAAGACTGATTGAGTTAACGGGGTCGGATCATCCTTAAAACAACCCAATCTTATTTAATTATATAGGATTGCTACATTTCCCTACCCAGCCAATGTTCACACAGCTTCTATTACACTAAAAATAACTCATTTAGCTGTGCCTTTATCTATGAAATTTTGGCAAAAATTACTCGTGAATTCAGCCTACCAAATTACTTTAATTTATGGAGTAATTGGGAGTCTTTGGATTGCTTTTTCTGATCAAGTATTAGCAATATTAGCGAATTATCCCTATTCAATTACATTTCTTCAAACTATTAAAGGGTGGTTCTTTGTTCTGATTACCAGTATTTTACTTTATTATTTAATTCATCGAGAAACCCAGCGTTTGCAACTCTCAGAAAAACGGTATAGAGATTTGTTTCTGAGTCATCCTCAACCGATTTGGGTTTACGATCTGAAAACTTTAAAATTTTTGGCGGTTAATGAGGCAGCGATCGCCCATTATGGTTATTCAGAAAAAGAATTTCTGAAAATGAAAATATTAGATATTTATCCTGATCAAAAGTCGGAATTTTTCAGGAGTTTAATCACCGGTAATCCTGAAAATATTGATCTTGGAAATTTTTCTCAACATCAAAAAAAAGATGGAACCTTAATCGAAGTAGAAATGCTTTCTCATCAATTACAATGGAACGATCAATCTGCCCAGGTGGTTTTAGCCCAGGATATCACTACCCGTATACAAGCTGAAAGACAATTACAACGATATGCGTTTCAAGATTTTCTCACTGGTTTAGCCAATCGTAGCCAATTAATTGAATGCTTAAAATATTGTTTAGAAATCCCTGTTGATTCTCAAAACTTTGCTTTAATTTATATTAATTTATATACCGTTAAATCCCTAAGATATAGTTGGGGTTACAATTTAGCTGAACAATTATTAATTGAAGTGAGTCATCGTTTAAAAAATTGTATGAGCGTCGAAGATATTGTTGCTAGAGTCGATAGCGAAGACTTTGCTATTTTAATTCCTGATTTTATTGATATTAATTGTTTAAATTCTAAAATCAATCGCATTAAAAATCAATTTATCACCCCCTTTAATTTAAACGGAATTAACCTCACCTCAGCAATTAATATGGGAATTGTTTGTAGCGAATTTAGCTGGAAATATCCCGAACAATATTTACAATCTGCTGATATTGCCCTGTACTATGCAAAAAAACAAGGAAAAAGTGCTACCCTATTTTATCATCCTCAAATGCTAGAAACCATTACCCAAAGAGAAACCTTAGAGGCAGATTTACAAAAGGCGATCACCCATCAACAGTTGCATTTGAATTATGAACCGATTATTCATTTAAACACCGGAAATATTATGGGCTTTGAAGCATTAGTGCGTTGGAAACACCCCACAAAAGGTTTAATTCCTCCGGTTGAATTTATTCCTATTGCTGAAGAAACAGAATTAATTATCCCTCTAGGACGATGGGTTTTAGAACAAGCTTGTCGGGATTTATATAAGTTGCAACAACGGTTTCCCGATCTGAGTATGAGTGTTAACTTATCAGAAGTGCAGTTGCATCATCCTGATTTATTGGCAGAAATTGATCAGATTATTCAATCCAATAATTTAGATTATAGTCGCTTGAAATTAGAAATTACCGAGACTAGCTTGATGAAAAGTTCCGCTAATTGTATCAGCATCTTAACGCAGTTAAAAAATCGGGGAATCAAAATTTTAATTGATGATTTTGGGACGGGATACTCCTCTTTAAGTTACTTACAGAATTTACCCATAGATATCCTAAAAATCGATAGAAGTTTTGTTGAAAATTTACAATATCAAGGAAAAGATTTAGAAATCACCAAAACCATTATTAATTTAGCCAAATGTTTAAACTTAGATATTATTGCCGAAGGAATTGAAACTCCAATTCAAAAGGAAATTTTGCAGTCGTTAGGCTGCGAAGCTGCCCAAGGATATTTGTTTTCTCGTCCCTTAAATTTTGAGGCCGTTATTAGCTTTTTATCGACTTAATTAAGCCAATAGATCAAATCTAGGATAAACTAGACTGTAGTTCATCTGTATCAGAGGTTGAGTCATACTATGGGACTATTTGATCAAATTTTAACAGCTTTGAATGATCCCAATACAGTGGGAAACACCGACCAAATCAGTAGTATTCTGAATACCGCTCAACAGTTTGGCAATCAATTAGGGATTGATCCTGAAACCAGTCAAATGGTGATGTCAATGGTGGGGAGTTCGGTGCGGTCTTCTTTACAAGAAAAACAAACCGAAATTGGAAATGATGGAGTACAAAATCTAGTCAATCAATTTGCTGGAATTACTTCTAACCCCCAAGCCGTGGAAATGCTATTTTCTTCAAGTCAGCAACAGCAATTGATTCAAACCGTTTCCCAACATACCGGGGTTAGTGCCGAAACCATTCAATCCGTTTTACCTATGGTGGTTCCTTTAGTTTTAAACCTGCTCAAAACAGGAACTAATCAACAACAATCTGCATCAGGTTCTAATTCGGTTTTAAATAGTTTTTTAGATGCGGATGGGGATGGAGATGTGGATATTGCTGATGCCATGCGTTTAGGGGGACAATATTTTAAAGGTTAAAAGGAATTGGGAGTAGGAAATCATCGATGGTTTCTGGTTTCCTACTTCTGCAAAATATAGCAATAGGGAGGGTTTTTAAAACTTTTTGGTGTCTTTGTAGTTTAATTAATCTTAATAAAAACTATGGTTATTGAGTGGTTAAAATTCAAAGTTCCCCCGGAACAATGGGAGCTATTTATTCAAAAAGATGAAGAAGTTTGGACAGCCGGACTAAAGAAGTTTCCCGGGTTTCTCGGAAAAGAAGTTTGGGTGGATGTGGAAAATCAAGAAATTGTCATGGCGATTCGTTGGGAGTCCCAGGAAAAACTAGCCAGCTTTCCTGAAAAAACCATTCGGGAACTTGACAAAAAAATGGGAGTATTAAAAATACCTATTTTAGAAAGTCGATGCTATCAAATTAGAAAATTTATCCTCTAAAACCCGTTAAACAGTTGATGAGAATTTATGAACTAAAGCCAAAATAAAATTCACACTCAAAAACCCTACTCCTAGGACTAAAATTACAAAAGTAGTAATACTAAAAATTGATCTCAATTGATCAGATTTGGGATTTTGATTCGGTTTCATGATCATTACTCTCCTAGGAATTACCATTTTCTGTCTATGGGGTTACCGTTGGGGCAAACCCCTTTTTTTAACCTTTAAGATTGAATCTAGGCATTAAGGGTGTTAAAATCCAGATAACTCCAATGTCAAACCAGAAATTAAGATAATTTTGTACTCCCAAAACATCTTAACAGTTAAGGACTCACCGAACCGATAATCAAATTGTTAATTCTTAGTGCGGATAGCCATAATTTTTTGTATTCTGGAGTTAACCACTGTGTCCCAATATCCCCAGTAGAATAGATTATTATGTTTCCCCCAGCGTCTTCTGCCCATCCCAATCGACCTGCTATAACTTCTAGTCCTATGCCGATGCCTAACTCTATTCTTCCTAAAACGGTTTTTTCTTCCCTGAAACAACGGCATTGGTTAGAGTTAGCAGAGTATGTTTCTCTGATCAGTTCGGCTGTCGGTTCGGGAGTAGTAGCCCTTTCGGGTCAAGCCTTTTATGGAGTTGCCCCCCTCACCTTAGCCCTATCGCTAAATGTTGCCAACCGTTATCGTTTAGAACAACAAACCCATCAAAATCAAATTGAAATTGTTCAAGCTCAAGACTCAGTGGAAAAATTAGAAAAAAATACCGTTAAAGTAGTAGTGGGTTTAAGGCAACAACTCTTACAAGAAATTCAATCCCTCCAGCAAAAATTAGAGGCTTTTCCTACCACGGAAGCTTTGGACTCGGCCTATCGAGCAAAACAAGTCGCAGCTTTAGGACAAGCGGTAACCTCCAGCACCGAACATATTTCCCTGGCCTTAGCAGAAATTAGAGCAGAATTTCGGCAAGAATTACAAACATTTTCCTCAACTGAAACGGCTCATTTAGAGTCTTTACAAGTGGATTTTCAAGGGCGATTTTTGGAAATTCAAGCCGTAATTGATCAATTACAACAGGAAAAATCTGGACACCCTGTTTCCGATCTCGATCTATCCCAGATTCAAACCCGATTAGATGAACTCACCCAAGAACATCAAGAGGTGATTAAACCCAATTTAAGACGGTTATTATCCGTTGTCAAACAATTACAAACCAATCATACCCGGACTTTACCTGTTCCGCCTAAACCTCTACCGAAAAATCCACCTGCATAGGATTGATCCATTCCCCAAAATTAAATACTTCCGTTGAATGACTAGCAAAATATTTTATACTTTGAAACGAGTTATAACCGATAAATTCTACGAGGAACTTCAAATGGCTGTTTCAGAAATTACAGAAAAGTTATTAGCGGCAAAAAAATCTAAAGGGGTCACCTTTTCGGATTTAGAACAACTGCTGGGGCGCGATGAAGTTTGGATTGCTGCGGTTATTTATCGACAAGCGAGTGCTTCCTATGAGGAGGCTAAAAAATTAGTTGAAGCTCTAGGTTTAAATTCAGAATATATTGAAATTCTAACGGATTATCCCGTCAAAGGATCACTTGATCCAGTTATTCCGACCGATCCCTTAATCTATCGATTTTATGAAATTGTGCAGGTGTATGGAATGCCTCTTAAAAGCGTGATTCATGAAAAATTTGGAGACGGAATTATGAGTGCGATTGATTTTACCTTGGATGTGGATAAAATCGAAGACCCCAATGGCGATCGGGTTAAAATTACGATGTCTGGAAAATTCCTTTCCTATAAAAAATGGTAATAATTTAAGTATTTCTCCTGGTTGAATATCGGGAGAAATTATGATATAATGAAAGATATGAATTCGGTTTTAGCGGGGAACAGTCGCTAGAAGCAAGGGGAAAGTTTGGCGCAAATCCAACACTGTCCCGCAACTGTGATGAGAATATTAATCTCTAAGTCAGAACACCCACCGAAATCAGATTGTTCTTTCGCACATCTGCGCGGTACAGATGGTGTTTAAAATGTTAAAGTCTTTTCAAAACTTTTCGCTACAAAATAGCAATCGAATTTTGGTTTTAGGGGTGAGTTTATTATTGCTCTTAATGGCGCAACCTGCGGAAGCCCATCATGCCTTTGGAGGGAAAACCCCGGAAAACTTTTTTCAAGGATTTCTCGCCGGACTTGCCCATCCGATTATTGGAATTGATCATTTGGCTTTTGTTATTGCCATCGGTTTAATTGCAGCCGGAATTGTGGGCGGTAGTTGGATAATTGTTGCTTTTCTGTTAACCGCAATGTTGGGAACCGGAATTCATTTAATGAGTTTTAATTTACCCATTCCTGAAATCGCGATCGCCCTTTCTGTGATCACAATTGGGCTGTTATTAGTTCTCAAACAACAGTTACCCCTAGCATTATTAATTGGTTTATCCAGTGTGGCGGGTTTGTTTCATGGTTATGCCTACGGAGAATCAATTATGGGAGCCGAAATGACCCCCTTAATCTCCTATTTAGTTGGGTTTACAGCCATTCAATTGATGATTGCTGGAGCCACAATGAAACTGACTCAATCCTTTAAGGAAACCTTAGAAAATAGCCAATTTTCCCTGATCAAATATTCAGGTTTTGCTGTTTTAGCCATTGGTGTAGTAGGTTTATCCTTAGCCATTGTCAGCTAGTTGAGCCTAATTAGAATTGAGTAGAGATATTGATAAAATATCTCTACTTTTAACCTGCAAACTTTGAATTATAACAACCCGGATAAAGATTGATCCAACAAAGCTGACGGTGAAGTCTTTCCCCCATTCGTAATTCGTAATTCGTAATTCCCTGTTCCCCGTTCCCTCTTATAAATATTATGTCTGCCAAAATTCCCGTTACAGTAATTACTGGATTTTTAGGAAGTGGAAAAACTACCACAATTCGTCATTTATTACAAAATAATCATGGGCGAAGGATTGCCGTTTTAGTCAATGAATTTGGAGAAGTTGGAATCGATGGTGAATTAATTCGATCCTGTCAAGTTTGTGACGATGAAACCCCAGAAATAAACCTCGTAGAACTGACTAATGGTTGTTTATGTTGTACGGTGCAGGAAGAATTTTTCCCCGCCATGCAAGCCCTGCTCAAACGACGAGATAAAATCGATCATATTGTGATTGAAACCTCGGGTTTGGCTCTCCCTAAACCCCTAGTTCAAGCCTTCCGGTGGCCGGAAATTCGCACCGGGGCAACGGTGGATGGTGTGATCACTGTAGTAGACTGTGAAGCCTTAGCTAATGGTACTTTAGTTGGGGATATTCAGGCTGTGGAAGCCCAACGTCAAGCCGATCCTAACTTAGATCATGAAACCCCAATTGAGGAATTATTTGAAGATCAATTAGCCTGTGCGGATTTAGTTTTATTAACCAAAACCGATCATGTTGATCGAGATAATCAACAGAAAGTTGAAACCTGGTTAAAACAGGAATTGCGAGCAGGAGTTAAAGTCGTTCCTTGTCAACAGGGAAATATTCATCCCGATGTAATTTTAGGGTTTAATGCGGCGGTTGAGGATAATTTAGAAGCCCGTCCCAGTCATCATGACACCGAAGAAGAACATGACCATGATGATAATATTAATTCGGTTCCGGTAATTTTAACCCAAGATTTTGAACCGGAAGATTTAATTCAACGGTTAAAAACCATGGTGAAACAACAGGAAATTTACCGAATTAAAGGGTTTGTTTCAGTTCCAAATAAACCAATGCGGTTAGTATTACAGGGAGTGGGCGATCGGATTGAAACCTTTTATGATCGTCTCTGGAAACCCACAGAATCCCGTCAAACCCAGTTAGTTTTTATTGGGAAAAACCTACAAGTCTCCGAAATAAAAAATGCCGTCCAGGGATCTTGTTGAAAAAATAAAACACCCCCAATATGCCCATAATAGGAATATCCGAATAGCATGGGACACAACAATGGCTGGCCAAAAGCAAGATCCAAAACTGAGGCATATTGTTCTGACCTCTCACCCCACCTCCTACGGCGCCAAACCCATCCCCATCCATTGGGGAAATGCCGATCCCGGCAAACGTGGCCCCCTGATTGGAACCCTCACCGATCCTAGCCATCGCAACGTCATTGGCACCCATTCGGGCTCCTATGCCATTTATCGAGCCTTAGCCGTCGTCCAGGGCAATCTGAAAACCGACCACCGCGCCGACTTAACTAACACTTCCCCCTTCGTAAAAATCGGCCCTTACCCTAGTTGGTCAGATCCCGATAAAATTGTCGCCCTCGATCCCTTTGGCGCGGTTATTGGGGAGGCATTTACTGAATATTTGGAAAAAGGCTATGATATTCGCCCCACCATTGCGATTACAAAAGCCCATATTAATATGCCAGAATTATATGACGCAGCCACGAAAGGACGGTTAAAAATTGATGGCGAAATCATGAAGAAAAATGGTGATTTAGTAGTAACAAAAGCTGCAATTGAGCCCGTTTGGTATTTACCCGGAATTGCCCATCGTTTAAAGGTGACAGAAAGTGATTTACGTCAGGCATTATTTGAACAGACCGGAGGAATGTTTCCTGAGTTAATTACTCGTCCTGATTTACAAGTATTTTTACCTCCGATTGGGGGAGTTACGGTTTATATTGTGGGGGATATTGCCGCGATTACCGATCCCGATCTTCCCGTTGCAGTTAGAGTTCATGATGAGTGTAATGGATCTGATGTTTTTGGGTCAGATATTTGTACCTGTCGCCCCTATTTAGTGCATGGAATTGAAGAATGTATTAAAACAGCCCAGGAAGGCGGTGCCGGAGTAATTGTATACTATAGAAAAGAGGGACGAGCGTTAGGAGAAGTAACAAAGTTTTTGGTTTATAATGCGCGCAAACGTCAAACTGGAGGCGATCGCGCGGATGCCTATTTTGAACGGACAGAATGTGTGGCTGGGGTGCAAGATATGCGGTTTCAAGAGTTAATGCCGGATGTGTTACATTGGTTAGGAATTACTCGGATTGATCGGTTAGTTTCCATGAGTAATATGAAATATGATGCGATTGTGAATTCGGGGATTGAAGTGGTCAGACGAATTGCTATTCCTGATGATTTAATTCCGGCGGATGCTCAAGTGGAAATTGAAGCGAAAAAAGCCGCCGGGTATTATACGGAAGGGGCAGTTTTAGACCCAGAAGGTTTACTTGGTATTAAAGGTCGAGATTATTAACCCGTTGTTGCACTTGGGCGCAAAATCCTAAGTTAAATTGTTAATAAAATGGTGCGTGGGCTGCTGGCTTACGCACCCTACAAGAATTAATATTAAAATGCAAAATCGAGAAAATTATTCAAATGCGATCGCCTATTTTCGTTCTCCTCAAGCTATTCGAGAACGTTGTAATTTTATCTTTAATTTAGCCTTATCTAATCAACTACAACATTTTGTTTATCATCCAGAAAAGTTAGAATTTGTGGCTAATTTTGTTTTAGATAATATTACTCAAAACTATCCCGATCTCAATGTCCCTTTCCATTCTCGCTGGCGACATTTTGAAGTCGGTAATATTCCTAGAATTGCAAACTTACAAAAACAATTAAATGGTTTATCCCGGTTAGAACAAACCCAAGCTAAACTTGATTTAGCCATTATTAGCGTGTTACTAGATGCCGGAGCGGGGGAAAAATGGCATTATCAAGAATCAGAAACCGGGTTGATTTGGCGACGTTCTGAGGGGTTAGCTATTGCCAGTTATGAAATGTTTAGTCAAGGTTTATTTTCTAGTCAGATTGAATATCCGTTTCAAGCCGATGCCCAGGGATTAATGAATTTAACGGAATCCCAATTAATCACCGGATTTCAAGTGAATGAAAATAATTCTTTAACGGGAGTAAAAGGCAGATTAGAACTCCTAAAAAAACTCGGTGAAACCCTATCTAATTATCCTCATTTATTTGGAGAAAGTCATCCCCGACCTGGGAAATTAGCGGATTATTTTTTAACCCAAACCCAAGACAATCAACTCAGTGCTGTTATTGTTTTAACCGCTATTTTAGAAGGATTAGGAGAAATTTGGCCGGGACGATTAACTTTAAATCAAGTCAATTTAGGAGATGTTTGGTATTATTCAGGGTTAGAAGCCCTAGACTCGGAATATCCCTTTGTTCCCTTCCATAAATTATCCCAGTGGTTAACCTATTCTTTACTTGAACCTTTACAGGATTTAGGATTGCAAATTATTGATTTAGATCAATTAACTGGATTAGCAGAATATCGTAACGGGGGATTAATTTTAGATTTAGGATTATTGGAATTAAAAGATAATAATTTATCGGGAAAACTACACAAACCCGATTCTAATGTGATTATAGAATGGCGATCGCTCACGATTATTATACTCGATAAAATTGCGGAAATCCTTCGCCAAAAATTAAATTTTACCTCCCAAGAATTGCCCCTCGTTAAAGTCTTACAAGGTGGCACCTGGAATGCCGGACGGGAAATCGCTAAACAACACCGTTTTGATGGTTCTCCTCCCCTCAAATTAGAGAGTGATGGCACTGTATTTTAATTTATCGC
The DNA here is from genome assembly GCF_057220675.1 of Planktothrix sp. PLAVEN19ND. Taxonomy (NCBI): domain Bacteria; kingdom Bacillati; phylum Cyanobacteriota; class Cyanophyceae; order Oscillatoriales; family Microcoleaceae; genus Planktothrix; species Planktothrix sp. PLAVEN19ND. The sequence goes on from NZ_CM170132.1 coordinate 373,689, forward strand.
ATTTTGCCACTGACTCACCAAAGAAAGCGCCCCAATCAAAATTTTATGCTCTTGAATTTGAATTCGAGCGTGCAAGGTTTCGGGGGTATCATTGGGTAAAATTGGCACTGCGGCTTGCATCAAAATTGGGCCCCTATCGACTTCTAACTCGACTAAATGAACACTACAACCTGTAATTTTTACTTGAGCTTCTAAGGCCTGTTCTACCCCTCTAATTCCCGGAAAACTCGGTAATAAACTCGGATGTAAATTAATGATTTTATGGGGGAAAGCATCCACTAAAACTTGCGTGACAATTCGCATCCACCCGGCAAAGACAATCCAATCCACATCATGCTCTTTTAAAGTTTGAACAATTGCTTGATCTAAATCTTGCCGTTTTTTATAATTACGATGGTTTAAAAGAATAGTTTTGACTCCGAACCTTTCGGCTCGTTCTATCACTTTAGCCTCGGGGTTATTATAAATTAAAACCTGAATTTTGGCATTGAGTTGTTGATCTTTTATGGCTTGAGCGATCGCCTCAAAGTTCGTGCCACTTCCAGAGGCTAAAACTCCAATTTTTACCGGAGATCCCTGCACAAATAAAGGCGAGGGAATTGCTGGAGAAATCAAACAGGAGGTGGGGTCAATTTCGGTCATCTTCCTATCCATTAAAGGTTTTACCCAGAATAAATTAACCTAACCATTGTAAAATACTTTTATGAAACTTTATCAAAATTGATTCGGGTTATGGCTTCTTCACCGGGTTCTCAGAAACAGCTTTTGGATCAAGATGCTATCATGGCCTGGATTTTTCTGGCTCCGGCTTTATTGCTGATGGGGGTATTTATTTTATGGCCAATTCTATATTTATTTTACCTGAGTTTCACCCAAGGAAGTTTTACCCGTTCGGGAGTTCATGGAGTGGGACTAAATAATTATATTCGTCTATTTCTGAGTCCCGATTTTTGGCAAGTTTTATTTAATACTGCTTATTTTACGATCGCAACGGTGATTCCTAGTTTAATTATTTCTTTGGCTTTAGCGGTACTTTTAGATCGGACTTTTGCTCTGCGAGATATTCTGAGAACCGCCTATTTTATCCCCTCAATTACTTCTTTAGTGGCGGTCGGATTAGGATGGCGTTGGTTATTTCAAACCCAGGGGCCAGTTAACGAACTCTTAGCCCAATTAGGACTTGATCCGATTCCTTGGTTAAGTAGTACAACCTGGGCAATGCCCGTATTAATTTTACTCAGTATTTGGAAACAATTGGGCTTTAATTTAGTCGTGTTTTTAGCCGGGTTACAAACTATTCCCCAAAGTCGATATGAAGCGGCTCAATTAGACGGGGCAAATCCTTGGCAACAATTTCTATATATTACTTTACCCGGGTTACAACCAACAATAGTTTTTGCCACAGTAACCACCGCTATTTTTACTTTAAAAAGTTTTGAACAGGCTTATGTGATTACGGGTGGTGGCCCTTTAAATTCGACCAATGTTTTAGTGTATTATATTTATGATCAAGCCTTTTCTCAATTTGATTTTGGCTATGCCGCGGCGGCAGCGAGTATTTTATTAGCGATCGCTTTAATTTTAGTTTATATTCAACTCAAACTGTTTGAAGAAAACGAATCTATAAACAATTAGCACAAAGAATTCCTGACGCGGCAACCGCAGGAACTCCAATTCCAGGTTGGGTACTATCTCCCACTAAATATAAGCCTTGAATCGGGGTAAACGGCCCAGGAAATCTGCCTTTTCCTGCCCTAATAGCGGGGCCATAAGTCCCTTGATACCGCCGTAAAAACCGGGCATGGGTGAGGGGAGTGCCAATTAATTCTAGGGTAATTCGTTGACGTAAATTGGGAATAACTTTTTCTAAAGCTCGATAGAGAGGTTCGGCTTTTTCCTGTTTTTTCTGAGGATAAAAACGAGTCAGGACTTGCGACAAAGGGTTTAAACCCTGGGAATCACTCAGTCCACAATAAAACGATGGCCCCGAGTCAAAGTGGAAACCCTGACGAGAAAAACCTTGGGCAGCCCCACCGGGCAAGCTGTGACCCTCTAAAATCAACACTTGTTTACCAGAATGAGCTAAAAGCCCCCCGGCAACTAAGCCACCGATTCCACTGCCAATCACAATCCCATCAAAACTTTGCATCCGTATGAATTCGGGGGTAAGGGAGTAGCAAAAAATCCTACAGCTATTTCAATAAAAAATAGCGTAAAATAATATATTAGGCTGCTACGGATTAAAATTGTATTCTAAGATGGGAGAATCAAAAATGGTCAGTCAAAAATAGAAATTTTGGTTTTTATAATTAAGATGTGTTTGAGCGGATCATCAGGGATTTTGCATTTCGTTTTGAATATTCCTTTAACCGGATGTACTCCGTTATTTCCAAGACCCTCGTGCCGGATATCCCTAAGTCACTTCCCACAGTGTTGACTTTCTGTATTGGAGACCCAAATGCCAACCCCATCCCGCCTAAATGAGATTGCTCAAAATTTAGAAACTGATCCGAATATCACCCGGATTAAGAAAGTTCTGTTATGTGCCTATAGTGGAAAATGGGAGAATGATTCCCATATCCTAGATAGCATTAATTTGAATATTTTACTCCAAAATATTTATCAAAAACATCCCCAATTTGAACCGCTTAAAATTATTCTGAATAATATTCTATCTCGTCTGAATAAAAAAAATGAATATAATCTGGTTTTAGAGAGAATTGAAGCCCAGATTATTCAACTTTATATTCAGCCTGATCCCAGAGAAATTTCCGAACTCAATCAACTATCAATTACTGCTTCAGAAACCATAAAAATTAGTCCAGAGGAGTTAAATTCTCTATCTTCAGCCTATTTTAGTCAAGGTGTTCCCGCCCGTCAGATTCGCAACATATCGAATTTATTTGATGTGCGGTTTAAAATCATGCAGCATACCAATCCTTTAAGGGCAAAACTGGTGATTTTTTCGAGTTTAGAACGGGAATTCAACTATCGAGATGAAGATTGGTCACAACTCAAAAATCAAAGTCTCGATGATTTACTTCACGAACTCTTACAAACTTTTCCTAACTTAGAACGGCTAAAATCCCATCTTTATAAGATGGCAGAATATTTAGAAGATACGGACGAAAATATTCAAGTGGTGACGGTGATTTTAGACGCCCTCAACCCCTATTATGAAACCAAAGCTAAATCCTATTCGGATTCGGGGTTTAATCATTCTCAGGGAAATACACTCGCCTCCCGTTCTTCAGTTTTACAGCAGTATTCTTTAACTAATAATGCCATTGATATTAATGAAAGTGAAACCGTGCATTTATTATCCCCTAATCCCCAAAAATTGGAGTCAGGTTTGCTAAAAACTCAACATTTTACTACAATTAGCGAAAGTAGTTTTTCTGACTTTACTTCCGCCACCGCTTTTAGCAATATTGATATCCCGCCCACAGACTCAGGAGAAATGAGTGATGATATCAGAAAAAAGCTAATCCTGGAGCAAGAAGTTGAGCAGATTGTTGGACATAGTGTGGCAGATGCCCTGGTGCCATTAACCACTATTTTAAAACATTTGGAACTAGCCCTAAATGAACAATTAAAAAGTCATCCTCCTGAAATTCAATTAGAGATTAAATATAAATCTTTAAGACGATTTATTCATGTCCTGCAAGCTAAAGTCGGAGATTTAGCGGCGGTGCTGCATCAATCGGAAGTGGAAGAACAGCAACGATTATCTCAGCATAAGACCACAATAGTCATGGAGGGCGAAGACCCAGACCACCTAGAACCTCGATTGACTCAAGCCCAATTATTAGAACTGGCTAAACAAGGCCATGCTAAAGCGATCGCAACAGTAATTAGCCAATCTCTTAGACTCCAAGGAATTAACACTCTCACCAAGTCAAAAGAGGGCTGTCTACACATTATACTAGAGTCAGATCAGGTGCCAAATCAAGCCTCTATGAGTCAATTCGTCCATCAAAAATTGCTGGATTTGAAAATTCAATCGATTCAGAAAGTTAAAGTTTACGCTCGAACTCCTGGTAGTAAGTCAATAGCTTGGGTTCAAGAATTTACCTATACTGGAACTCAGAGATAATCAATCATGGATGAGGAAACACTACTCGAACAGTATCGAGCCGGACAAAAGAATTTTAAAGGGCTGAATTTAAGAAGTGCTGAACTAAGTCGTGTGGACTTAATTGGTGCTAATTTAAGTGGTGCAGATTTGCAGGGAGCTAACTTTATTTTAGCCTATTTGAATGGGGCTAATTTTTCCCGGGCTAATCTGAGGGGAGTTAGGTTTAATGGGGCAATTTTAAATAAAGCGAATTTAAGTAGTGCTAACCTGAATGATGCCGAATTTCATGGCACAAGTTTACAAGGAACAGATTTTCGGAAAGCCAATTTAGCCCTCGCAACCTTATTAGATGCGAACCTGATTCAAGCGGATTTAAGAGGGGCAAATTTACAAGGGGCTGACCTGAGAGGAGCCTGTTTAAGAGGGGCTAATCTGCGCTATGAACCCAGAATTTATGAAAGCGTGAATTTGCGCGGGGCTGATTTACGAGGCACGGATTTACAAGGGGTAAATCTAACCGGGGCTGATTTAACTCGGGCGAATTTAAGCGGAGCTAATTTAACCGAAACTGTCTTAAAAGGAGCGATTTTAAGTCAAGCTAACTTGAGTCAAGCCAACTTACAATCTGCTTTTTTAACTGAAGCAAATCTCACCGAAGCAAACTTAATTGGAGCTAATTTAAAAAAAGTAAAATTAGAACGGGCGATTTTAATTGATGCTCAATTACCTGGGGTAGAATTGTGTGATGCCATTCTCCCCGACGCTCAACTAAGTAATGCCAATTTGAGTAATGCCGATTTGAGTCGAGCCAATTTAGTTCGCGCCGATTTAACCCGAACCAATCTGAGTGGAGCCAATCTCACTCAAGCAGATTTAACCGATGCTTCCGTGGCTCGAACTAACTTAAGAAATGCGAATTTAAGTTATACCTATTTAACTCGTGTAGAATTTAGTAGTGCGAATACCGCCGGAGCCACTTTGCACGGGGCAATCATGCCGAATGGTGAAATTCATGATTAAGAATTAATTCCTTTTTTACCGTCTTGTCGTCCTAATTCATAAATTCCCCCACTCATACAAGCAATGATTCCCATACTAATTGACCAACTTTTATCTAAACCAATCTCAATTCCCCAATTACATACAAATCCCAAAATTAAAAAGGGAACAATACTAAATAAAGACGCATAAAACGCATTTTGAGATTCTCGAGCTTGGCGAGTCCGTTCATATTCAGCTTCTGAGGGATATAACATTCGTTCTGCATAATTAAACCAGCGATTTAATTGATGGGTGACCCATTCACTCACCGGAGAAAAGCCCCAATACAATGCTAAAGACCAGAGGGTTGCCCCGGCAATCAATTTGGGGTCAAAATGGAATTGGAAGGGAAAAATATCGAACAACATGGACATAAAATTTAAGATATTACAGAGGTTTCCCTATTCTAATTGAAAAAATTGCTAAAATGATAGAGAAGTTGTAATCAAGTGATATGAACATTATTCGTTTAATTGCCGCTGTGTTTTTACCGCCCTTGGGCGTTTTTTTGACCGTTGGTTTTGGCGGAGCATTTTGGCTGAATATTCTCCTAACCCTGCTGGGATTTATTCCCGGGATTGTTCATGCCGTTTGGATAATTGCCAAAAACGATCAAAATTAACCGGGGTCTGCCCCAACTCCTCCTATTTCTATCCTCATTCTAAAAATGGGAGTAGTTTCTGTTAATCAGTTATCAAGTATCCCCATTATCAGTTATCAGTTATTCATGCTATTCTGATGAAAAACAATCAAACCCTGACCACCTAAGCTATAATGGAAACACTAACTCAAAAAATTCTGATTCAAAAAACCGAAAGCTCCCGTCTTTCCCCAGAAACCTTACATAATATTCCCTTTGGTCGAATCTTCAGTGACCATATTTTTATTGCTACCTATGATAATGGGACTTGGCAAGATTTGAAAATCATGCCATACAGCAATTTAACCCTGACTCCAGCCATGGCAGTTCTCCACTATGGCCAGGCTGTTTTTGAAGGGATGAAAGCCTATAAAAGTGCCACGGGAGAAACTTTGATTTTTAGACCGGATGCTAATTTTAGACGGATTAATCAATCGGCTCATCGACTTTGTATGCCCCCGATTCCTGAAGCAGTTTTTATGGAAGGATTAAGGGAATTAATTCGTTTAGATTCCGGTTGGATTCCTGAATCAGAGGGCAGTTTATATATTCGGCCGTTGTATTTTGCCACCGATGAATTTATTGGTTTAAAACCTTCAACTCACTATACTTTTATTATTATGAGTTGTCCCGTAGGAGCCTATTATTCTGAACCAGTTAAATTAATCGTCACGGATAAATATATTAGAGCCTGTGAAGGGGGAACCGGGGCGGCAAAGTGTGCGGGAAATTATGCTGCTAGTTTATTAGCTGATAAAGAAGCCAAAGCCCTGGGTTATGATAATGTAATTTGGCTCGATGGTGTCCACAGAAAATATGTGGAAGAATGTGGAACTATGAACCTAGCGTTTGTGATTAATAATGTAGTGGTAACACCTCAATTAACCGGAACCATTTTAGAAGGAATTACCCGCGATAGTGTGTTAAAGTTATTCCGAGATCAAGGGGTACAAGTGGAAGAACGGTTAATTTCCATAGAAGAAGTGGCAGAAGCCCATGACCAAGGGATTTTACAAGAGGCTTTTGGCATGGGAAACCGCAGCTACCATTGCCCAGGTTTCTAAAATTGGATATCAAGGACGGGATTTAGTTTTACCTCCGATTTCTGAACGTAAATATGCCCCATCTATTTTAGAACAATTGGAAGCCATTAAAACCGGAAAAGCACCCGATCCCTATAATTGGATTTGTAAAATTTAACCCAAAAAGGTGGGTCTGAACCCACCCTACACAAACTCTACCGATTTGTTTAAAAACTGGGAGATTTGTAATCTATGAATCCTACAAAAATGACTTATTTTGAACAAGAAGATATTCTGCATTTAAAATTTTCAGACGAACCGGAAACTGGGAGTATTGAAATCAGCCCTAATATGACGGCCGAACTGAATGAATATGGGGAATTAATTGGACTAGAAATCCTAGAAGCAAGTGCTTTTACCCGGGATGTGATTTTGGAGTCTGCCCAAGGAAAACTATTAAATTTTTCTTCCGCTAAAGTTTCTTAATTTTCAATTTCATGACCTCACGCTATCTGTTATACAAAGATTATGAATCCGGCTTAAATAATAACTTAATGGGGTTAGAAATAGCCGTAGGATTAGCCTATTTAACCCAACGAAAGTTAGTCTTTTATGGTTCTGTAGGAGAGGAGAAAAACATTTTACCTGTGCGGGGAGGCTATTTTTTATCAGTGCCTGAAAGTCGGAAACATATTATTAATATTGACCAACTTCCAACGATTTTAGATTTAGTGGATAAACTTCCCATTCCTGTTTTAAACTATTCAGAGTTTTTAGCAGAAACCCAAGGAAAAAATCTCAGCCATTATCAAAGTCAGGTTAGATTAGTTAATGCGGTTTTTGTTCCGAATAATATGACAATTGACCCCAAGGTTTTATCTGATTTTGCTGAAAATCGCATCATTGTACAGGATGTTGAACAGGATATTTTAGAATTTAGTGCCTGTAATTTAGCCTATTATTCTCGCTTTTTTTATCTGCCTTCCCCTACGCTCTATTCCCTGATGGAAGCGATTCAATTTAAACCCATTTATCGGAATTTAGCCGATAAAATCTCTCAAACCCTCGGACAATATAATGGAATTCATATTCGTCTTACAGACTATCGCAACTGGATTCCCCATCGAGAAGCAGACCATCCCTATTTAATCTTAAAAACCCTAAAAGAAATTTTTCCACCGGAAGAACTTTTATTGATTTGTACCGATGAATCAGAGAATATGGATTTTTTTAACCCAATTTTAAACTATTATAAAAATGCTATTTTTATTGATCAATTTATTATTACCAACTTTCAAAAAGAATTTAAAAATTTACCCTTTACCGATGAACAAACCCTCGGATTAATCTGTAATTTAGTCATGTGGAACTGTCAGCAATTTGCGGGTAGTTTTCGGAGTACCTATACCGGAATTATCCATAGAAACTGGTGGAGAAAGCAACTCCAAAAACAACTTAACCCCTCCAAATTAACCTTTAAATTTGTAGAAAGTGGTTTATCCCCTGGAGAAGTCCAGTTTCATCAAGGTTCCTATGCAGAAATTAACCAGGGTTTGTTTAGTTGGAATCGTATTCATCTTCCCGTTGTCACAGAAATGAAATCCTGGTGTCGAGAATGGCCAGAGTCCGTGTGTTTAACCCTCTAAACGACTAATCAACGATTTTGATTTGCCCGGCACTTAATGCTTTTTGGAGGGTACGAACTAAGTGTTTTTCCTGTTCATTGAGTTGGCGCAATAACCAATATCTCAGGGCATATCGCTCTTGCCGACTCATCGATTCAGTCTGGAGAATTTTCTCAATCATTTGCTTGAAACTCAAGCCGGGAATAGATAACGTTTCAGACATCAACATACTCAAAGGCAACTCGTTAAGGGGTATAAATATCCGCTACTGACTCACTCTATTTAATGATTTTCGTGCTATTATGGATGTGATCGTCCCCATTAATAACAAGTGAGATAGATCACAAAAGGTCAAAAGGCAACGGGCAACAGGGAAATCCTCCTGATTAAAATTAGAGGATTGGGAGAATGACCCCTTAAAACTTTGTGACTGACGCCCAGCCCGTTTGTTTTGATTTGAGACTTGACCTTTCTTTGGATGGGGGAATGGTTGTCGATTTGCACAACTTAAAGAGTAAAATCTTCTTGTTAGCTATTTTTGATTCAAGGAGACTCCATTGAAAAAGCTCTTATCAGTCCTTATTTTGAGTTTTCTATTGTTAACAGTCCTTGTGTCCAAACCTGCATTAGCAGAAGGGGTTTTAAGTGGGTCTACCATTTTTTCCAACTCCTGTGCGGCTTGCCATATTAACGGAAATAACGTTATAGTTGCTAACAAAACGCTGAAAAAAGAAGCATTGATTAAATACTTAAAAGGATACGAAGAAAATCCTCTGGCTGCAATTATTAACCAAGTCACCAATGGTAAAAATGCGATGCCAGCTTTTAAAAGTCGGTTAACTTCCAGAGAAATTACCACCGTTGCTGCCTATGTTGCTGAACAGGCTGAAAAGGCATGGTCGCCATTGGAATAAATTTGCTTAGATAATAATATTATGGGATCAAATTTCCCAGTTTCATTCAAATATCTGTTATCTTGGATATCAAAACTCTGTTAAAAATTTTGTGAGTCATCAACCTCTGTAAATTTCAGAGTTGCCGGATTCCATAGCGCACTTTCGTTAGTCAAATCTGTATCAAAAATAAATGTTTACACAAGTGCATTTGACAGAGCGACACCATCATATTCTCTGGGCAACGATTCGTCACTATATTGCGACGGCCGAACCCGTGGGTTCTAAGGCTTTGGTGGAAGAATACAACCTCAAAGTCAGTCCCGCCACTATTCGTAATGGCATGGGGGTTTTAGAACGGGCTGGACTCCTGTATCAGCCCCATACCTCCGCCGGACGCATCCCCTCGGACTCAGGGTATCGGATTTATGTCGATAAACTGATTACCCCCTCAGAAACCGTTGCAGATGAGGCGCTGCACCTGTTACGCGAACAACTGAATTTAAAAAACTGTAGTTTGGAAGCGGTTTTGCGGGGGGCATCACAAATTTTATCAACCCTGAGTGGGTATATTACTTTAGTTACACTTCCGAAAACTGTCACTACCCGGTTACGACATTTGCATTTAGTTTCTATAGAACCGGGGAAAATCATGTTAGTGGTGGTGACAGACTCCTATCAAACTCAGTCCAGTTTAATTGATTTATCTCCAGCTAATTCTCTCTCGGATTCTGAGGCCATGGGAGTTAATCTTTTACCCAAAGATCAAGAAGTTTTAGAACAGGAATTGCAACTGCTTTCTAATTTTTTAAATGCTCAACTCAGAGGCAAATCTATTTCTGAACTTTCGATTTTAGATTGGAGTGAATTAGATCGGGAATTTCAGTGCTATTCTGACTTTTTGAGAAGGTTATTAACGGATTTAAGTTTTCGGAGCCAAACCCCAGAATATACTCGAATTCTGATTAGTGGCATTGCCGAAGTTTTACATTTACCTGAATTTTCGCAACTGCAACAGGTGAAAACTTTGATGCACTTATTAGAAGAAGAACAGGAACAATTGTGGCCGTTAATTTTCCCTAATCCCAAACAAGAACAACGGGTTACGGTTCGCATTGGGTCGGAAAATCCCTTAGAACCCATTCAAGGCTGTACCTTGGTTTCTGCTCCCTATCGACGGGATAATATTCCAGTTGGCAGTGTGGGAATTTTAGGCCCGACTCGGATGATGTATGAAAATGCGATCGCCGTGGTTGAAGCCGCCGCCGATTATTTGTCTGAGGCACTGAGTTAATTCTTCATCCCTAAATTTATGGTGGGTTTAGAACCTTTAAAAAATAGTTTATCTTCCTTTGTTCATCTTCTAGGATTTTGCTTAGAAGCTCTTTCGGCTTTTTGTATATTATTAGGATTAATTAGTACCTTAAAAATAGCCCTGGCGAGTTTCCGTCGTCGGCAAATTTTTCCATTTATAGAATTACGTCTAAACTTTGGCAGTTGGTTAGCTTTAGCCTTGGAATTTCAGTTAGGTGCAGATATTCTGTTCACAACCGTTACACCCTCTTTTGTTGCTTTAGGTCAGTTAGCTGCTATTGCTATAATTAGGACATTTTTAAACTATTTCCTGAATAAAGAATTAGAAATGGAAACCAAATTTCAGAATGATTTAAAGGAGCAATCTTCCCTGGATAAGTTATAGCAGTTGCCGCATCTGTTAGGACATTCTTGAAAGCTAAAAGCTGCTCACAGTAAGTATTTACCTATTGCCCATTGCCTATTCCCTATTGCCTCTTGCTATATAAAATATGACAGCAAATTCTGATATTTTAAGACGAGCAGAAATAGCAATTACTGAGTTTGAAGATTCAAAAATTTCTGGAGTTTGGACGGGATTAGATCAACAACAAATTATTACGGAATTGCGATCGCGTCTGGTTAATCCGTTTAATATTAATCAAGGCACTCAACCCTTTTGTGGCCCGGCTGCAATTATTTTTGAACTGATTAGAAAAAATCCTCTAGCTTATATTCAACTTTGTCGAAATCTGTTTCAAATTGGAGGATTTCATACCCAAACCAATCGCTGGATTTCTCCGCCTCAATGGTTACAAGAAAGTCCCTTAAATTTACAAATTCCGCAAGTAGATTGGATGGTATTATCTACCCTCAGAGAGTCGGAAAATATGATTTTTCCTGTTGATCCGAATTCCCCTCAACTCTTAAGAAATTTAGCTGGAATGACTAAACCTTGGGAAATTGCAGGATGGATTAAAGAAATTTTAGGCTATCAAACCGTTAATTATAGAAATGCTTACTTATTTGGAGATTTAGAAGCCATTGAAACGGCAAATCAGATGATTCAATCCGGTGGTGTTGCCTTTGCTTTAATTAATGATTCTGGTTTACTCCTAAATCAACCGCCCGTTTTTTCCTATCCTAATCATTGGGTGGCATTATTAGGTGAAATAGAGATTAATCAAAACAGTAACTTGATTAATTTCAAGGTCTATACTTGGGGAAAGGAAATGCAAATTACTGTTGATTTAAAAACTTTTAAAACCCATTTTTGGGAAGTGGTAACTGGAATTTAGGTTTTATGTTGATTGATTTCAAGATTCCCAATTAATGAATTAGTAATAATCCGTTTTACCCCCAGATTAACTAACTTTTTAAAATCCTCTAAATCATCCACCGTCCAAGCCACAATATCTACCCCCTGATTTCGACTCTGGGTAATTATTTCGGGATGTTCTAAAATCACAGGATAATCTACGGTTAAAATAGCATTTCCCTGATTAATTGCTGTTTGTAATTGTTGTTCAAATTGCTGAAGATCAATTAAAAAATATCCCAAGGTGATTTCGGGACAATAATTCCGAATTTGGTCTAAAAATCCTTGATTAAAGGAAGTCATAATAGATTTTTTTAGGAGGTTATTTTGAATTAATAATTCTCCTAACTGTTGGATTTCCTGATCTGACCATTGATGATCGGGTTTAACATCAAAATACAAAAAATCTTTAACCGCTTGAAAGGTTGCGATCGCATCTTCTAAGGTCGGAATACTTTCCCCCACAAATCTTTCTGCAAACCACCCACCCGCATCTAATTCTTTTAATTGCGCCACGGTTTTTTCAGAAACTTTACCCAATACTCCGGTGATTCGGTTTAACTCTTGATCATGAAAAATAACCGGAATTCCATCCGCAGAAATTTGTAAATCAAATTCTAGGGAATTTGCCCCCTGTTGCAACGCAGCATTAAACGCGACCAGAGTATTTTCAGGTGCCATCACCGAAAAACCCCTATGGGCAATAATTTCTAAATCCATAATTTTACCTCTATTTTTATTATTGTCATTTTACCACAATTTGATTATTTAAAAACCTTTCAACCGTTTGATTAAAATGTTCAGCTTCGACTAGAAATGACCAATGATTTCCCGCCACACGCTGAATTTCTAATCGAGTTAAATACTGTTTATAGGGTTTTAATTGCCAGTCCATACGATTTACACCTTTTTCCGGTTGAATTAATAATGTAGGAATATCAATATTTTCGGTTAACCCAGGAACTTCCATCACCTGTTCAAAAATTTCATTTCTAGCAGCACTTCCAAATTTACTTCCCCAACTTCCATCGGGTTTTTGTTCCATTCCCGATATAAATAATTCCTGTTGTAAATCACTCCATCCCGAAAATTGAGCTAATTGTTTAGCCAGATTTTCCGCCTGTTCAAAACTGGTAAATGGCCCCATTAATTTTAAGCAATCTAACTGACGATATAGAATTGGTAGAGTTAATTTAAACAAACCCGGAAGTTTCATAATAAAAATTGGATCAACTAAGATCAGACTATTAAACCGTTCAGGATTTTGTTTTGCCCAAATTGCTGCCAGTTTCCCTGTCCAAGAATGCCCTAAAATATGGGCTTTTGACCAGTTTAGATGCTCCATTAAGGCTGCTAAATCTTCAATAACTTCGGTGAAAGTATAGCCGTGGTCGGGTTTACTACTTTCCCCATGTCCGCGCATATCAGGTGCTATAATATGATAGCGATCGCTTAATTTTTCCCCTAATTTTTTCCAGACTAATGCCTGATCTGCTAACCCATGTAATAACAAAATATTGGTATCCGAGGAACTTTCAATAACAGAATTCCATTCTAAATAAGATAAATTTATTTTTGATAACGATAAATTTTTTCTAACACAACTCATGTTTTATCCTCTTAAAATCATTAATCAGTTGACTGGATATAGCACAATTTCTGACCCAATTGTTCTAATATATTTTAATTTGGTATCCAATCCTTTTCTTCTCTGTTTTGAAGCCCGTACCATTTCCGCAATTCCGTCGGTAAAGATGCCATAATATTTTCCTGAAACAAGCCATAACTTTTATTGTATAATAATACTACTGGGATTTCACATAACCCCCTCCTTCCCCGAATCTGTAACACGCCGTTGATTATCTTTTGTTGCGGTGTTGCGGTGTTGTGGTGTCGCCCGTTCCGGTGTTCCCTTTTGATCCTAAATTTTGGATATAACTCAAATAGGATTGCCATATATTGAAATTAATGCTTGTAGGGATGATCCCCTTCTGGTAAAATCAGAAACAAAAGTTAGTATTAAATACTTAGCTTGCCTAAGTGCAAGGCCTTCTGTCAGTTGGGAGTCTGTTCACTACCACAAAGTTGAGGTTTACTCCACCTTCGGATCAGGTGAAGACTCGACGGTTCTGGCATTGGTCAAGGTTTTAATGCTCTAAATTCAATGATCTAAGTTGTCAACAGTTTCTTTTAGGGTAGAGGAAGATGGGAAATAAGCCGAATCGCGTGGTTTTAATTGGTGTTGCTGGAGATTCTGGGTGCGGAAAATCAACATTTTTACGTCGGATAACAGACATCTTTGGAAAAGATTTTGTGACGGTTATCTGTTTAGATGACTACCATTGTTTAGATCGTAAGCAACGCAAAGAAACCGGAATTACTGCTCTTGATCCTAGAGCTAATAATTTCGATTTAATGTATCAGCAAGTTAACGCTCTTAAAAATGGTATATCCGTTGATAAACCCATTTATAATCATGAAACTGGCGAGTTAGATCCCCCCGAACGGATCGATCCCAATCATATTATTGTGATTGAAGGGTTACATCCGTTATATGACGAACGGGTGCGATCGCTGCTTGATTTTAGTGTTTATTTGGATATCAGCGACGAAGTTAAAATTTCCTGGAAAATTCAGCGCGACATGGCGGAACGGGGACATCGTTATGAAGATGTTTTGGCGGCAATTAATGCTCGCCGTCCCGATTTTGAAGCCTATATTGACCCTCAAAAGCAATATGCTGATGTGGTGATTCAAATTCTGCCCACGAACCTGATTGCTGAAGACAAGGAACATAAAGTCCTGCGAGTGCGTTTGGTACAGAAAGAAGGTGTGGAAGGACTCGAACCCGCCTACTTATTTGATCAAGGATCAACCATTTACTGGACACCTTGCGGACGTAAACTGACCTGTTCCTATCCGGGTCTGAAAATGTATTATGGCCCCGATAACTACTACGGAAACGAAGTGTCTATCCTCGAAGTTGATGGTCAATTCGATAACCTCGATGAAATGATCTACGTCGAAGGACACTTAAGCAATTTGTCTACGAAATACTATGGAGAAATGACCCATCTCCTCCGTGAACGCCAAGAGTATCCCGGTTCCAATAATGGTAGCGGATTATTCCAGGTGTTAGTTGGTCTGAAAATGCGAGCGACCTACGAGCGCTTAGTCGGGGCTAACGAAAAAGTTGCAGCAGCGGTCTAGTTTTTAGCGGTTAGCTGTTCAATTAAACTCGGGTAACGCGGGATCGGCAAATCTCGCGTTATTTTTTATGTTTTTGCCCGTTGTTGTGCTTTTTGCACACCTCGTGAATGAATTATATGTAGGGGTAAATTCATGAATTACCCTTACATATAACTGCGATACATTTAAACATTGGAGCGGTTCAAAAAGTGTGAATCTAAAACTTTTTTAACAGAATCACTTAAGATTTGAATTTGATTTTCCTCCAAGTTTTCAGCCGCATTAAGTTCAGGTTCCGAGGCAATTTCTGTTAATTTAGAATTGATTTGAGGGTTGACATCACAAAACTCAATAATAGCTTCCGATATAGATTCAATTCGATCAGAATCCGATTCCGTCTCGGAGTTATCCAAAACCATTTCTAATCGAGTTAAATCATTTAAAACTTCTGCCGAAAATAGTTCGGGTTTTTGGGTGACAATTTCAGAAAAAAAGGTAATCATCTGTTGAGATTTCATAGCAATCGGTATCCTGACTAAGATTGACAAAGATATTTTCATCCTAGAGTATCAAAAATTGCTCAAAAATGCCAATAATAAATTCCTCCGTTAGTCAAACTCAATCAAATTCAGACTTTCTCCCCATAGCAAGATTGCCTATTTGCCCTTATTGGGGTTTTTAGCCTGTTCTAAAGCAATTTCTTTTACCGCTTGGAACGAACTCACATTAGAAGCTCCTTCTATAGCTTTGACCGCTAAATCTTGAACCTGTTTTAAGGCAGAATCCAATTGTTTTGATAAGGTTTGTAGGCGAGTCTCTTGACTTTGAATGGTTTCCATTAAGGACTTAACCCGCAATTCATAATATTGTTTCTGACCTTCTACTTCTTTTGCCAGTAAATCTGATTTAATTTTAGCTTGATAATTGCCAATATTCCTTCCCAGGTCTTTCCCCCGTTTGATATTATCTTCCAACTTTTGAGGAAATTCTGCTACTTTTGCTTTAACTTCTGCATAAAGTTTTTCTCGTTCAGCAATGGTTTTTTCTCGTTCTGACCATTGTTTTTCCTGTTCTTTTTGTAAATCTTCAAGCTGTTTATACAGGGTTTTCTGGGTTTGTGAATAGGTATCGCTATCAATATTTCGTTGTAATTCTAAGTTATAATTGTAGGTTTCTTGATCCCGCGATCGCGATTTCTTATAAGTTTCATTGCGTTCCTTAATTGTCCGTTGATATTCTTCCTGTTCTTTTTGCCATGCTTTTTGCTGTTCTTGAAATTCCTGTTCTAAGGTTTCTCGTCGTAGACTTAACTCCTGATCAAAGGTTTTTGCACTGGTTTCATAGCGTTGAACTAAAGTGTCTAAGGTATCATCTTCAACGGTTTCTAAATCATGTAATTCTGCCAATTGTTGCAATTCCTGGGTCACATTTTGACGCAATTCTCCCAGTTTTATCGCTTCAGAGGTTAGTTGTTCTGATAATTCATTGATCGCACTCCCAAACCCGGTTTGTAATAGCAATAAATTATCAATTGTTTGCTGCATTTTAGGTTTTTGGACAACAGGTGTAGAGGTCATGGGTTTTATTTTTTCCTCACTAATGGGTTTAACTTCTTTGGGGGTAGAACTCAGTTGTTTAATCTGGGTTTCTAAATCATTTTTTTCTTGAGCTAACTCTTGATAGGCTTCTAATAGTTCGGCTTTAGTATTGCGATCGCTTACTTTTTTAGTCATTTTATTTTCCTTTATTTGAGGTACGGGTAAGAACTAAAATCAGCTAAATTCTAGGGTTTATTTAGTCCCACTATTAGAACTATTTGAACTAGAAAAAGCCCGCATTGCTAGATCCTGAGCTTGTTTTAAGGTTTCTTGTAACTGAGTTGTAATTTGGGTAATTTGTTCATTTTGTCGTTGAATTGTTTGCTCCAAAGATTGAACTTGTAACTCATAACCCTGTTTATTAGATTCCCATTCTTTAGCTAATAAATCTGATTTAACTTTTGCTTCTCGTGTGGCTTCTTGAATCGCTTCTTCCTTCGCCTGATCATGGGCTTGTTTTAGTTGTTCTTCATATCCCGCAACTTGCTGTTGATTGGCTTCAAATTCCGCTTGATTTAGCGTTAGAATTTGTTCTCTTTCTGTCCAATTTTTATCTTTTTCTTGATTTGATTCTAATAAGTCTCGTTCTAATTTCCGTTTGACATCTTCATATTCATCCGTTTCAATTCTTCGAGTTCTTTCTAACTCATAATTATAATCAGCTTCCCCTTGTTCACGATTGCGGGTTAAACGTTCGGTTTCTTCCTCAACCGTAGTATCAAATTCCTGCTGTTCTTTTTCCCAGATTTTGCGTTTTGTAGTAATATCTTTTTGTAAAACTTCTTGACCCAGGGTGGCGTTCTGTTCTAATAAACTTAACTTTTCTTGATGTTCTTGGGTTAAAATATGTAAAGCATCAGCCACAATCCGAATTTTATGAATTTCCTTGAAGTGCTGATTTTCGACCTCAATTCCTCGGTTTAATTCCTCTAATTTTGTTGATTCCGTTCGTAATTTTTCCGTTAATTCTGTAATAACAGAGCCAAAATCTAATTGTAAATCTGCTAACCCTTTAACAATACTATCGACCGTATAAGTCGCCGCAGTTTCTAAAATTTGTTTGCCTTTTTCTTGCTCCGCTTCCTGTTCCTTCGTGGCAACTTTTGACTCAATGCGTTTTTGTTCGGCTAAAATTTGTTGAAAGGCGGCTAAAAGTTGGGTTTTGCTAGTGGGGACAAAAGGGGAATGGGTCATGATCAGTTTCTCCGTTTATAACATCAGCTAGATGAATAAGCAACGGGTGGATATCCCGTTAGAGGTTAATTTTGTTTTCGCAGTTGAGTCACAATATCTTGATATTTTTCAGTCGGTACTGGATCAAGATGGGTGGGATTTTTAGCGATCGCTTGTAGAATCTTTTGACAATTCTGACAACGATTTCCTTCCCAACAATAGCAATTTTTAACTAAGTTTAGCAATAAACTTTGCAGTTGTTGATTTTGGTCTAACAACGCCTGATAATTGCGCTGAACCGATTGAATTACTAAAGATAAATGCTTAATATCTTCACCGATATTTTCCAAATCGTGCATCGTATCTTGACGAACTTGATAGGTTAATTCTCCGGTTTGAATAAATTGATGTTCAAGTGAATCACCAGGTTTCAAGTGAATTATTTTTTTCATATTTTCCTAGAACAAAAAAATAGGAGGCGGGAAAATATCCAGATATTCACCCGCCCTCAATAACTTACACAGAAACGGCATCTAAAGCCGGAGGTAATCCAATATCTTGTCCTGAATTTAACATCAATTTAGAATGTTCCTCTCCTTTCGCATAAGCCGCCATTAAACAGGCAATTTCATGGGGAGGTAAATTATCTAAACAGACCATTTTTCGAGTTCCTTCTAAGTCAATCATCCGTGATAAATTACTCGGATCGGATAAAACCGCCGCCGCTTGTTCGACAATCGACCAATCCGTGCGTTCCTGCCAAGACCATTTTAAACTATAATAATTAATGGGTTTTACAACTCCATTTTCATCAGGTTTCTGGCCGGAATGTTTGCTGAATTCAGGGATAAAAATTCCCGTTGCAGGTTCCACCCCTCGGGCTTGAACTGAAGCCACTAAACGGTTGAAATCACTTAATCCCCGAGATTTTAAATAAGTGACCATGACGACACCTTTCGGTAATTCTCCTGATTCTGCAACCCACCAAATTTGTCCCCATAAAGTGTGTTCTGTTTGTCCTAAACTGCCAAAAAATTTGCTAAATTTCAAGATAGTCATGGAACATTTAGAACCATAATCCGTGTCTCCAATTGTCCACTGTCCCGACTGACAATTATTGCGAACAGCAATTGGAATTTCAGGCACTAATAGGGCTTCTTTCGGTTTTGCACCAAAGACAGTAAACGTCGCTCTTTCTAAGGTTTTAGTCATTTTCTTTTCCTTAATAATTCAGAATTTTTGCACTAATTTTCCCTATCAAGGCGAGTTGAGAAGGATCTCAATTTTCTCGCCTAAATTTTAATTAATTTGGAAAATATCCTATCGAATTAAATGGGATTGTTTTTCCGGTTCGGGATAGGTATATAAAGGCTGTTGTTGAGCTTTGAGAAGGTTTAAAACTCCTAACAAATGCTCTAACAAATGGGTATGGGCGGTGGTAAAATGAATACTAAATCCTTCCCCATCCCGGGCATAACCTGGACAGACTAAGGATGCAGAACTTTGTTCTTCATGGATGGCAATATAAAGCCAATCCTCGTCTTCTAATTTGTAGTGAGTATCTGTCCAAGTTCTGAGCATGGCATTTTCCTCCGGTATGGATTTTGGTTTTTTTACTAAAACCTCAATCCCTAATTAATCGGGTGTTGTTAGCACTCGATTTAGGTTGAATCATCAGACTTTTACCACAAAAGCCACAAACCGCTTTTGGGTATTGAACTTTTATTCAACTTCCCCTATCTTAGTCAATGTTGATGTAATCGTCAAGTCCCAGAGGAAAAATTTTTTTGATCCCGATTTCCCCATCTCTACCCCTTGGTGACTCGTAAGGAGTAGACTGGTGGTAGTGGGTTGAAATTTTATTCAAACCAGAGTATTATCGGAATCGGGAGGAATGTACTATGGAACAAACCTTTGGAAATCTAATTCGCCAAGCGCGGAAAGAGAAATTCTACTCACAGCGTCAGTTAGCGGCATTGCTGGAAGTGGATTTCACCTATTTATCCAAGCTAGAGAATGACCGCGCAGACTACTCTCCTAAAGAAGATGTAATTAGGGGTTTAGCAAGAAATTTGGGTTTAGATGAGGAGGAATTAATCTTTTTGGCGGGGCGAATACCTCAGCATTATGAGACATTTCTCAAAGAAAATAATAAGAGTATGACGGCACTATTCCGCCGAATGCAAGAAAATCCAAACTTTGCCCAGCAAATCTTTGAGGCAGCGCGGGAGGTTGAATAAGTGAGTATCCTGAAACCCTATCGCTTTTATCGTCGAGAGTCGATTGAGCGGCGGGCAAATGAGATTTTGCGACGGATGCAAGCCACACCCAATTTTGCCCCAGAGTGGCCGTTTGAGGCTTCTTTGGTGGCAGATTTCCTGGATTTAGGGGTGGTTTGGGATTGCATTCAACCCGACGAACAGGGGGCGATCGCAGCTCGAATTTTGCCAACAGAACGACTAATCGAAATTAATGAAGAAATTCAAGAGAAACCCAAGGGCTTTATTGAGTCTACTATTGCCCATGAAATCGGTCATTGGGTCTTACATATTAATCATGATCAATTAGAGTCTGGAGGGTCAGAAACTGCGGACAATCTATTAGATGAACCCTTTGTTTGTCGAGCTACTATTGAAGATACCCATTTAGCATCTATTGAATGGCAAGCCCAATATTTTGCCAGTTGTTTATTAATGCCTCGCCCAATTTTAGAAGCCAAACGAGTCGGCCGAGATTTAACCAATTGGCAACACCTTTACACCATCAAAGATGAGTTAGGGGTGAGTATTTCTAATTTAACCAATCGTTTACAAGAATTAGGTTGGATTTCTATTCCTAAAGGAGAACGCACGATTTACCCGGGAAAAGCTGCCTAAAATATCGACCATTTTAGCTGATTATTGACAGTTATTAAATCCCAATACGACCATGCCCAATCTGTCCCTTCCCTATCCCGATGATTTGCTCGTTACTTCTGGTAAATCTCCCGAAAGCTTAGAAGCTGAATTGCTCTTTTTGCTGGCAGTAAAGCTATTTGAGTTACGGCGACTATCTCTCGGAAAAGCCGCCGAATTTTGTCGAATGAATAAACTGCAATTTATGTACGAAATCGGACGATTACAAGTTCCAGTAATCAACCTAGATGATGACCAAATTGCTGACGAATTACGGGATGATTAATCAGATTATTATTGCCGATAGTAGTCCTCTGATATCCAATAAATACTTGAATTAAGGATAATATCAATCATGGCTCGAAAAGTCTTAGGTATTCATTTTGTTTGTAGAAATGGGCTTAATATTGAAGAATTAGGAGACGGTCGATTCAAAAGTGGGGATTGGAAAGTATCGGAAGAAACGGCTAATACCGCACTCTATTTAGCACTTCACGACCATAAAAACAGTTCATCTTATAAACAAGGAATAATTGAACGTTGGGAACACTATGACGGTGACGGAGGCAGAATCATTTTTTATGTAAAAGAATTTGATAGACCGCTAGAATGGGTTGGTGATGGAACAGGAGAAAAAGGATATTGTTGGTCAGAGAACTAAGGTGATAAGAACATAAAGTAACAGTGTAGAATGGTAGAAAGGAGGAACACAAGATGAACATTTCTATCATCGATGAAGTTGTTGAACAGCTAAAAGTCATGCCGGAGGATTTGCAATGGCAGGTACTGGAATTTGCGCGAACATTAGTAAAAACAGAACTTCGAGGGACAACAGGGCAGAAATTGCTGTGTTTTGCTGGCTCTATTCCTCTTGATGACCTTGAATTTATGCGTCAAGCTATTGAGCAAGATTGTGAAAGGGTAGATATTAATGAGTGGTAGATATTTGTTGGATACTAATATCATTATTGCTCTTTTTGCCGATGAAACTGTAATCAAAAATAACCTGGCTCAATCCAATGAGGTTTTTATTGCCAGTATTACTATTGGCGAATTGTATTATGGTGCTAGAAAATCAGGACGAATTCAAGCAAATTTGATCAGAATTGAGCAGTTAGTTTCCAGCAGTACAGTGCTGGTATGTGATAGTGAAACTGCTCAGAAATATGGCGATATTAAAAACAGGTTAAGACTTAAAGGTCGTCCTTTGCCTGAAAATGATATTTGGATTGCTGCCCTTGCACTACAACATCAGTTGATTTTAGTAACACGGGATGCCCATTTTCAAGAAGTTAATAACTTGCAAACAATAGCTTGGTGATTTCTCTCCGTCGTTTGCAATTCTTTCATGGAGGCTCCGCCTCTTTTATATGGGTGTCGGTTGTTCCCGCCATTGCATAGATTTCACCCTTAATATATTCATGTTTGATGGTGTTTTTAGTTTCGATTTCTAGGTATTGTTCTGGAGTTAGATAATTAGGGTCAGAAAGAGCAATCATTGTTTTAATATCCCTATTTTAATTTAAAATTAACGTTAGTAATCTTAATTAAACAACGGGTTCAATAAAGCGTTGATTCGCTCGAACAAAAAACGCTCCCCCCTGATAGGAAACCACTAACCAAGGTTTACCGACTTGATCAAATTTAATCGGATAACGATACTCAGGATGGGGGATTAATACCGTACCCGTGGGAAAACTCGTATCAATATTATAATTAAATCCTGGGCCGCTACGAGCATTTAATTTTTTAGCAGAAATTACTTGCCATTGTTGCCAATTTCCATTAATAAAATCCCCTAATTCATTGGGACTGGGAGACGGTTCAGATTGAATGGGATTAGAACTTTTAATCGCCGCTATTGCTTGTTTGATTTTCAGGACAGTAGCCTCCCCAATTACCCCATCAATCGGTAATTCCATTTCCTCTTGAAAAGCTTTAATAATAGTTTCCAAATTCTGATCAAAAGGCATTCCCAACCGACCAATATTATAGCCCAACTGTTCTAACTGACCTTGAATTTCTCGAACCTTAGCCCCAGGTTCACCACGTTTTAAAATCATGTTTAACTTCTCCTCTCAATCTTCCGGTTTTATGTTAACCTATAGGAATACTAAATAACCCTTAATATTAAATCATTCTCTCGACTCAGTTAACAAGATGTATCCCTATTTTTAGTTCTATCAATCAGGTTAACACAATGGATAGACGGCAATTTTTAAAATTTGTAGGAATTTCAGGTACATCAGCGATCGCAACTTTAGGCACTCACGGATGGATTGCCAAAAGCCTGGCTGCTTCCCCCTGCTCAAAACGCTTAATTGTGGTTTTTCTCCGAGGTGGAATTGATGGTTTAAATGTGGTAGTTCCTTATGCTGAACCCGGATATTATGCCGCCCGTCCGATAATTGCCATTCCCAAACCCGGAACCGAAAAAGGGGCGTTAGATTTAGATGGTTTTTTTGGGGTTCACCCAGCTTTATCCCCCCTAATACCTCTTTGGAAGCAAAGTAATTTAGCCTTTGTTCATGCGATAGGTTCTCTGATTTCTAACCGTTCCCACTTTGAAGCCCAAGACCAGATGGAAACTGGAACCCCCAACACTCAAAAAACCGCCGATGGCTGGATGAACCGTTTATTAGGTGTTTTGCCTGGACATACTCCCGTTGAGGCTGTCAGCGTGGGTACGGTGATACCCCGTATTTTATCCGGTTCCCAGTCCGTTGCCAATATTACTCTCAATTCCAACAGTACCCGGGAACTTCCTATTGATGGGGATCAAGTCAAGGCGGCTTTTGATCAACTTTACGCCAGTAACGACGCCCTCAGTTTAGCCTACCGAGAAGGGAGAACCGCCCGAGAACAACTCCTGAAGGAATTGGATGCGGAAATGCAAGCCGCCAACCAAGGAGCACCCTTACCCAAGGGATTTGCGGGGGAAGTTCGACAATTGGGGAGTTTGTTAGTGCGAGATCCGAGTATTCAACTGGCTTTCATGAATCTGGGAGGCTGGGATACCCACGTTAGCCAGGGAGGATCGACCGGACTTTTAGCGAATCGGTTAGCTTTTTTATCAGAGGGTTTAATGGCGTTGGTGGAACGGTTAGGGGATGTTTATGGGGATACAACAATTGTGGTGATGTCGGAATTCGGCCGCACAGTTCAGGAAAATGGTAATGGGGGGACGGATCACGGCTATGGGAACGTGATGTGGCTCTTGGGCGGGGCGATCCAAGGGGGAAAAGTTTATGGTAAATGGCCGGGTTTAGCTAAGTCGGAGTTATTTGAACAACGGGATTTAAAGGTGACAACGGATTTTAGAGAGGCGATCTCTCAGATTTTAGCGAGTCAGTTTAAACTCAATTCTCAGCAGATAGGTCGAGTTTTTCCCGACTTTACTCCGACTCAAACCGTGAGTCTACTCTGAAATTGAGATTCAAGGTTAGAAAGTCAGCAAAATTTGGTAGATTATTAAAATATTCTAAAAATACAGGATTATCTGCTAAATTGCTGATTTCTGTTTTAAACTTATACACTTGGGTTTCATGGCGAAAAGTTCGTGGCGATATGGTCTTTCAAAAAGCACAAAACAAATACTAAAATCAATTTCTCTGATGATTTTAGGTCTGGGATTAATAGTTTTGTTATCCGCCCACCCTGGTATGGCGAATACTCCCAAAATCTTTCCAGAAATTAGAGGGGTTTGGGTGACAACAAATGATACAGATATTGTTAGAGATCATGCTAAATTACAGGAAGCAGTTAATCAACTAGCACGACTCAATTTTAATACAATTTATCCGGTGGTTTGGAATTCGGGTTATGTGTTTTATCCCAGTGGAGTAGCTCAAGCGGGAGGATTTCAGCCCTTTATTCGTCGGGGGTTACAGGGACAAGATATTTTAGCAGATTTAATTAATTTGAGTCATCAAAAAGGGTTATTAGTAATTCCTTGGTTTGAATTTGGATTTATGACCTCGCCATCTTCGGAATTAGCCTTAAATCATCCCCAGTGGTTAACCAGCCGCCAAGATGGAATTCAGACCTGGGAAGGCGCCGCCGGAGAGGTAGTTTGGTTAAATCCCTTTCATCCAGAAGTCCAACAATTAATTACTAATTTAGTGTTAGAAGTCATGACCCAATATCAAGGGGATGGTATTCAATTTGATGATCATTTGAGTTTACCGATTGAATTTGGTTATGATCCCTATACGGTTAAGTTGTATCAGCAACAAACGAATTCACTCCCCCCGAAAGACCCAAAAGATCCTGCTTGGGTGCGTTGGCGTGCAAATAAAATTACAGAATTTGTGGAAAAATTGCATAAAACCGTAAAAGCAAAAAATCCCAAAGCGATTTTTTCTGTTGCTCCTAATCCCTATCATACCGCTTATAATAGTCATCTTCAAGACTGGGTAAGTTGGGTGAAAAAAAATCTAGTTGATGAGTTAATTGTGCAGATTTATCGACCCGATTTACCAAGTTTTGTGAGAGAATTAGTTAAACCAGAAATTCAAGAGGCGCGGGGCAAAATTCCGACCGGAGTAGGAATTCTAACAGGGTTAAGAAATCGACCGATAGGGATGCAACAAATTCAAGCTAAGATACAAGCAGCGCGTCAAAATGGCTTAGGGTTTTCGTTCTTTTTCTATGAAAGTTTATGGGATGAAGCACCTGAACCTGCCAATGAAAGACAAGCAAAATTTCAATCCCTATTCTATTATCCAGCTTCGCGGGCATTTTTGCGATAATATTTCAAAGGGGAAATAGGTAATGGGCAATAGTGATTGATTTTTCAAGTGTTCTAAGATGCTTAACAGCTTATATCTTCCCCATTACCCATTACTTACTTAATAATTAAACCATTGAGCAACAACCGAAGGCATCGGGAGGATTAATAATAATAATAATCCCAAGGTTGATAACCCAATAACATCTCGAATATTATTGAGTTCACTGACATCATTTAAGGCGGGTTCGTCCTGTAAGGGAAAAAAGAATAATAATAGGGCTAAGATGATAAATTCACTGTGAATTAAGGCTAAAATTAAGATTAAAAATCGAGCTACTTGACCGATGATTAGACTGATTTTTTGACCGAACATAGCATGAACAATATGACCGCCATCTAGTTGTCCGATGGGGATTAAATTAAATGCTGTTATCATTAATCCTAAATATCCCGCGATCGCCACCGGATGTAAATGGATAGCGTGTTCAGAAGTTAACCCAGCACCTAATATCAACTTACTCAATACCGTTAGTAAAAATGAAAAACTAGGATTCAAAGATTCAAAATTTAGAAATCCTGAAGTTTTGGGATCAAAGGGAACAACCGTTGACTGACTTAACCCCCAAATCAATAGCGGTAAGCTCATGATCAATCCAGCTAAAACTCTAACAACACTAATATCAAATAATGCTTGGCGATGGGGAAAAGGCGAGCGCATTTGAATAAAAGCACCCAAAGTTCCTAACCAAAAAGGAATCGGGATAAAATAAGGTAAAGTCGTCTGCATTTGATACCGACGAACCGCCAAATAATGAACCGATACATGAATTCCTAAAATTCCCATTAAAGCGATACTATAGGGTAATCCTGCTAATAATAAACCTGGGTGATCTTGCCAAGCATCCAGAGGAATATTTGCCATTTCGACACCCGCCGCCGTGGTTGTAAATAGGGTAATTAAAAATAAACAGAAAGCCAAAATAGGACGGGTTAAGGGTTCAGATTGAAGGGGATTATCAGCCTTTTCTTGATAGGGATTGGGGACTAAAGCAAAGAACGGTTTATCTTGAAGATCCTGTTGAAAAGCAATTAAAAAGCGATCGCTAAATTTAGCCTGAATATTATCTCGAATCGTCTGATAAGCCCGATCAGGATTAGACCGTAACTGACCCCGACAAATCACCGCTTGTAAGCGATATTCAATATTATGTAAGGGAAAGACTGTCCAAGGAAAACAACTGCGAAGAATGTCTTCTTCCTGTTGATCCAGAGGGCGGGGGAAACTGGGTTTTTCCAGGGGAAGAATCGGTTTTGTTGCAGTGGCGATATCTGATTCCGGTGATGGTGGAGGGAGACGACCCCACTGCACTAAAAACCAATATAAACAGGGACAAACAATAAAGGGAATAATCACTAACCCGGCGGGAATGGGTTTTTGATCGTAGATCCAGATCCAAGTCCCCCAAATGAACGCCGGAGTCATCATCACCAACCACAGCAACCAAACCGGAGTCCGGGTAATTTGAGCTACACCCCTTTGTAGTAGCCAGTAGGTCATCAACCCCAAAATTATTAACCAAAATAACATGATCATCGGCAGTTTTTATTGGCTAAAATCGACAATTACACCGTAAAAATTAATCTAATAATATGTCACAGGAGCGTTCTGTTCCCAAATCCCCCCGGCTTGTGCTGGAAAATATTTACGCTTTCCCGCCTAACCGGGAAACCTTGGGCGGAACAGCCTATTTCATTGTGGAGAACCAGACAAACATCTTGATCGATGCTCCCCCTTGGAATCCGACAAATCAGCAGTTTATCGAGCAGCTAGGGGGTGTTCAGTGGTTATTCATTACCCATCGGGCGGCTATTGGCTCATCCCGAGAAATTCAAAAAACCCTAGGATGCAATATTCTGATCCAGGAACAAGAAGCTTACTTACTACCCGAGTCCAAGGTAACCACTTTTGGGACTGAGTTAAAATTGAGTTCCCAGAGTTCAGTTTTTTGGACACCTGGACATTCCCCTGGTTCATCCTGTCTTTATTTTAGTGGGCATGGGGGGGTATTGTTCACCGGACGCCATCTATTACCCAATCTCCAAGGCCAACCGGTTCCCCTACGCACCGCCAAAACCTTCCATTGGCCCCGACAATTAAACAGTATTCGATTAATCTTGGAGCGCTTTAATTCCCATACCCTGAACTATATTTGTCCGGGGGCTAATACCGGAGCCTTACGGGGAGAACGTTTGATTAATCAAGCCTACGACAAATTGGCAATTCTGGATTTAGAAGCCTGTCGGTTGACCGAAGCGATTTTTTAGTCCAGAGGAAGTGTATATAGATGCTGACTCCCCTGACTCGCAGTAAAAATTAACAAAAACTAAACTCCCCCAAATGCAAACCGCATCCCCCCCTCTGATAGACTAAAACACTGGGAGTGTCTAATAATTCGGCAATCTCAGTTCTTGGGAGGAAATAATTCTGTGGATAATGTTATTGGGTTAGAGATTATTGAAGTCGTCGAGCAAGCGGCGATCGCATCGGCTCGTTTAATGGGGAAAGGCGACAAAAATGAAGCCGACCATGTGGCCGTGGAAGCCATGCGTAAACGCATGAACCAAATTCACATGAGAGGTCGGATCGTAATTGGGGAAGGGGAAAGAGACGAAGCCCCCATGCTTTATATCGGTGAGGAAGTGGGGATCTGTACCCAGGAAGATGCAGCTAAATTCTGTAACCCCGACGAACTGCTGGAAATTGATATCGCCGTTGACCCCTGCGAAGGAACTAACTTAGTCGCCTATGGTCAAAATGGCTCCATGGCTGTCTTAGCGATTTCCGAAAAAGGTGGTTTATTTGCGGCTCCTGATTTCTACATGAAGAAATTAGCAGCCCCGGCGGTGGCGAAGAATCACGTTGATATTAACAAATCCGCCACCGAAAACCTGAAAATTCTCTCTGACTGCATGAACCGCGCCATTGAGGACTTAGTGGTGGTGGTGATGGATCGTCCCCGCCACAAAGACCTGATCAATGAAATTCGTACAGCCGGTGCTCGGGTGCGTTTGATCAGTGATGGAGATGTTTCTGCCGCGATTTCCTGTGCCTTTTCAGGAACCAATATTCACGCACTCATGGGAATTGGGGCTGCACCAGAAGGGGTGATTTCTGCTGCTGCGATGCGGGCTTTAGGTGGTCACTTCCAAGGTCAGTTAATCTATGATCCCGAAGTGGTGAAAACCGGATTGATTGGGGAAAGCAGAGAAGGGAATCTGAATCGCCTCAAAGAAATGGGAATCAATGATGCTGATAAGGTCTATGATGCCCATGAATTAGCCTCCGGTGAAACGGTGTTGTTTGCGGCTTGTGGGATCACACCAGGTACCTTGATGGAAGGAGTGCGCTTCTTTAGTGGTGGCGCTCGGACACAAAGTTTAGTCATTTCTTCTCTGTCTAAAACTGCTCGTTTTGTCGATACTGTTCATATGTTTGGCGCACCCAAAAATATTCAGTTGCACTAAAATTTAAGCGATCAGTAATCAGTAATCAGTTTTAGATTTTGGTTTTTTTGGCTAACACTTGAAAACTATTAGCAATTTACTGATTACTGATTACCAATTACTGATTTTTGAAACCATATTTATAACAACTGTTCTATGAATATTGCTGTTGTAGGTCTGAGTCATAAGACCGCACCCGTTGAAGTTCGTGAAAAATTGAGTATTCCCGAACCCCAATTAGAGGCTGCGATCGCTCATTTATTAAGTTATCCCCATCTCGAAGAAGTTGCGATTCTTAGCACCTGTAACCGCTTAGAAATTTATTTAGTAGCAACAGAAACTCAACCTGGAATCAGGGAAGTTACTCAATTTTTATCAGAAAAAAGTAAATTACCTTTACAACAATTACGCCCCCATTTATTTACCCTGATTCATGATGATGCCATCATGCACTTAATGCGAGTTGCCGCCGGGTTAGATAGCCTAGTTTTAGGGGAGGGACAAATTTTATCCCAAGTTAAACAAACCCATAAATTAAGCCAACAACATAAAGGGATTAGTCGCATTCTCAACCGTTTATTTACCCAAGCCTTAACCGCCGGAAAACGGGTGAGAACCGAGACCAGCATTGGTACAGGGGCGGTTTCTATTAGTTCGGCTGCGGTGGAATTAGTGCAGATGAAAGTCCAGAACTTAAGTAATTATCGAGTTGCCATTTTAGGCGCGGGCAAAATGTCTCGGTTATTGGTTCAGCATTTGTTATCAAAAGGTGCAAACCAAATTTCTATTTTAAATCGGACACTAGGACGGGCGAAAGAATTAGCAAATCAATTTCCCGATGCTGATTTACGGATTTATACCATGTCGGAAATGATGTCTGTAATGGCAAATTCTGATATTGTATTTACCAGTACCTCCGCTACGGAACCCATTATAGACCGAGCTAAATTAGAAACGATTTTAACCCCATCTCAACCCCTAATGTTAGTGGATATTTCTGTACCTCGAAATATCGCTACCGATGTCACCGAATTAGCCAATGTTCAAGCCTATAACGTCGATGATTTAAAAGCGGTTGTAGCCCAAAACCATGAAAGTCGTCGTAAAATGGCACAGGAAGCCGAAGTTTTATTAGAAGAAGAAGTCCAAGCTTTTGAGGTCTGGTGGCGCAGCTTAGAAACTGTTCCTGTGATCAACTGTTTACGCGATAAAATTGAAACGATTCGAGAACAGGAATTAGAAAAAGCCCTATCTCGCTTAGGTTCAGAATTCGCCGACAAACATCAAGAAGTAATTGAAGCCCTAACCCGGGGAATTGTCAATAAAATTCTCCATGACCCCATGGTACAACTGCGCGCCCAACAGGATATAGAAGCCCGACGTCGCGCCATGCAAACCCTACAAACCCTATTCAACTTAGAACCGGAAAAGAATTCGGGTCAGCAATACAGTTAGGTTTGTTCTGTTTTTCCTGAATTTTTCCCACCAATAACGCGGTCATCAATAACTATTACTGATGGCCGCGTCTTTTCATTCTTGCGCCGTTGTTGCGCTTCAGCGCAATCTTGAAGTCTAAAGCCCAACAACCCGCTTACCAAGAGACTTGTAGACCCATCTAACCTTAAAAGTGGGTGATTGCAAAAGACCTCTTGCAATCGTTTGGCAAGGTTGCAATAATAATAAACAGAAAGGCACATTACGAGGGTTTCAAGGAGCTGGAGGTAATGTGTTTATGGGAGCACCATACCTCCAGCGTTCTTGCTTTCTTTTAAGGAAACCCCAAAAAACAACCGAGTGTTCTCACTCTGGAAGTTCTAAAGATTGAATAGACTCAAGTGTGAATTGATCACAAACACACTCAGCTAAATAAATTATACACAACAATTGTTTAAAAGGCTATATCGTCCTTGAAAAATTACGGAAATAGTTACATTTAATACCCAAACGGGGGACTTGGCATACAAGTCCTGTATTTTAGTGTTGAATTGCCGATTTTAGGGATTGACAAAACTGACCAATATCCGCCAAACCCTGTTCCGGTGTTCCTTCCGCCAATCGTTTAACGAAAGCACTCCCGACAATCACCGCATCTGCACCCCAGTCTCGCATTTGGGTCGCTTGTTCCGGTTGAGAAATCCCGAACCCAACCCCAATGGGTTTATCCGTTAGACCTCGCATTTCCTTGAGGATATCTTCAACCCGGGTTTGGACTTGGGTACGCATCCCCGTAACCCCGGTAACACTCACTAAATAAATGAACCCCTGGGACTGACGGGCGATTAACTCAATCCGTTCTTTCGGACTGGTTGGCGCCACTAACAACGTCACTTCTATGCCAATTTGACGGGCGGGTTCCAATAAAGTTTCCGCTTCTTCCAAGGGTAAATCTGGGACAACTAAACCCCTCGCCCCGGCTTGATAAATCTGTTCTAAAAAGGGTTTAATCCCTCGATGTAAAATGGGATTATAGTAAGTGAATAAAATAATTGGGGCTTTCAAGGTTGGGCTAACCGTTGTCACCATTTCTAATACTTGATCTAAACGGGTTCCCTTTTGTAAAGCGCGAGTTGCTGCGGCTTGAATTACCGGGCCATCGGCTAAGGGGTCAGAATAGGGAACCCCCAACTCAATTAAATCAGCCCCATTTTGATCCAGAATTTGTAAGGCTTTCGCGGTTGTTTCTAAGTTCGGATCACCGGCGGTAATAAAAGGAATTAAAGCACAGTTTTTTTTGTCCGAAGTTCTTAAGGATTCAAAGCACTGAGAAACAGAAATCATTAAAATTAAACTCAAATAGACCAACTAATTATCCAATAATTAAGCAGAAAAAAAGTAAGATTTTCAATTATTTTTTTCTGCTTCAACTTCCGCTTGCAATTGAGCCAATTCTTCTGGAGTCATTTCTTCCAGTCGTTTTTGAAAAACCGCATCTTCGTAGTTTTTCAGTTGTTGGTTATAGGTCATATTTCGACTTCCCACCCGGAATAAATAAGTGAGTAACCAAATAAATAAACCACCGACTAAAAAAGTCTGACTCCAGATGCCAGCATCAACGCTATTCAGACCCGCCCATTGTAAAATTAGGTAGATCGATCCACCTATCAAAAAGACGAGCATTCCAATAGCAATAACATCAATTCGTCGCATTAGCTGGCAATTTTTCTAGGTTGAGGACGGAAATTAAAGAAGGGAGCTAGAAGAATTAATCCAGGGAAAAAGAAGAAGACTAAAAAGTACATAAATGCGCGTTCAAAAGAACTGGCCACATACCAACGAGCATTCATATAGGCATATAAGGCAGCCGGAAGCACTAACAAATAAGCACCCGCTAAAGCGGCGTAGAGTAATAGGGTAATCAGTAGCATAATTGCAGGTTTAAAAATAAACAGCCACTTAACATCAGACAATTTTAAACTATAGCACCCAGTGGCGGGAATCGGGACAGGGCCGTTTGATTTTCTCCAAAAACGGGTGTGACCTCTCCCCCGACCCATCTGCTTCGAGGTGTTGTTACAATAGTTCTCAAAGTCAAGATATTTGTCGAGCTACGGAGTGCAGAAAACACAGTTTGGGGGAGTTAAATGGGTATGATCGTCATGACTATATTTGAGTTCAGGGGGTAATCTATTTAATTATAGTAAATTTGATTATCCTCAATCCTCCGGTGTAGGGGCGAGGCGCGCCTCGCCCCTACGGGTGCGAATACTTTCAACTTAAACCTCGAATGTAGATTATCTATTTTTATCATCAAAAAAATATGCCCTATAATCCACAAATTCATCATCGGCGTTCTATTCGTTTAAAAGGATACGATTATACTCAACCTGGGGGATATTTTGTTACGATTTGCACGAAGGAAAAACAATGTTTATTTGGAGATATTGTTCAAAGGGAAATGCGATTTAATTCTTTAGGGGCGATCGCTTTTAATACCTGGCAACAAATTGCTGAAAAATTCCCTCATGTTGAATTAGACTATTTTATCATCATGCCGAATCATATTCATGGGATTTTAATTTTCCATGAAATCATTGCCGATCCTCAATTCCCCGTAGGGGCGAGGCGCGCCTCGCCCCTACACCGGACATCATTATCAGAACAAGAAATATCTTCAGAATCAACACAACGACCTCATGGTGCTGCTCCAAAATCCTTGGGTGCTGTTGTGGGTTGGTATAAATCTTCTGTGTCTAAATCTATTAATAGAATTTGTAATAATTCCGGTCAAGGATTAATTTGGCAACGAGATTATTATGAAGAAATTATCAGAGATGAAACCGCTTTAAATGCAATTAGAAAATACATTATTGAAAATCCCTTACGTTGGGAAGATGATCCAGAACATCCGCCTTTAAATAAAATTAAAAGTGAATTACTGATTGATCTTCCCTTTTAAATTTTGATCATCTCGAACTATATTGATGGGGTTTTAACCTTTTATAAAACTATTGCTGATCCTCAATTCCCCGTAGGGGCGAGGCGCGCCTCGCCCCTACACCGGACATGATTATTGCTCAACTTTCGATTAAGATCCTCATCTTTTTTATTGTTACCAACCTTACACATCTATTATCTTTCAACCTCTGAATAACCAGGGGGACAACTATTAGCATCTTCGTGTCTTGGGGGAAAATCTCTCGTAGGTTGATTACTTTCACAAAGTATCGATGTTGAAGAATAGTTCCCTGATGTCCCTTGCAAACCAACGATTGCTGTGTAAGTTCTTAACTCATCTCTTTTGCTTAAAGCTACCATTTGAACAAATTTCTCTTTATTAATCTCAATAATACTGTAAGAATAGTTATCTGTTTCTGATTTTAGACCTATACCTAAGTATTGTAACCCTTCTAACCTAGATGCAAAGAAAGAGTTTTCCACATAAAATACTTGCTGCCCTTTGCTCATTGACGAGAGATACTGTTTTGCTTCAGACTGTTTAGCTTGATTTGCCCTTTCTTGAAAAATCTGTGTAGCTTTGTTTAAATCATCTACCAATTCTGCTGGTGTTTCTTCCGCCATCAGCCATTTTGAACCGGATGGCAACACCATATTATTTGTAAATTTGAAGTTAAAAAACGGCAAAAAGGATAAAATAGTTAGACTAAAATACAAAGTTTTTTGTGAGACCATGATAACTTAACCTTAATTATTTATTTGGCTTTGAGTTTTAACAGTTGTTATACTTTTTACATAGTGAGTATTTGATTTTATTACTATAGAGCATCTTTCTGATTTTTGCAAGGTGCAAAATATAGGATTTTGTACAATATATGTTAATATTTATTCAAGGTAAAACCTAAAATGAGTATATAAATATAATTTTGTAGGAAAAAGTTGCAAAAAATCGGAAAATGTGAAATAATAGTTAATCATTTGTAATATTTAAGTCAAATGGACTTTGATGAAATGCTGACATGGGCTGACCAAGTGGTATTTGAAAAAACAGGGAAACACTTAAGTAGTCTGCAAGAAGCGATATTAATGGGGGTGTGGGATAGTCAAAAATACGGGGACATTGCTAACCAATACAACTGTACCGAACCTCATGTTAGAAAAGCTGCATCGGAATTATGGCAGGTGATATCAGAGGAAGTTGGGGAAGTTGTTAATAAATCTAATTTACGCTCTACATTTGGAAGAATTCAATTAAATAATAGTATTCATTCTGCTTACTTTTGGAAGGATGTTAAAATCGAAAATATTAGTTATTGTGGAAACTCTACAAAACCCCCAAAAGCGAAACAAAACGCCCCACCAACAGCAACAGAAAATCAACAATATTCGATTATAAAACCGCAAATTGATTTAAGAGATGCACCGGAATTAGCAACATTTGATAATCGCACTTCTGAACTCAATACTCTAAAACAATCAATCCTAGAAAAACAATCTCGCATGATTGCTATTTTAGGAATAAGCGGAATGGGAAAAAGTGCGATCGCCCGTCATCTAGTTGAACAGATAAAAACAGAATTTGATTGTATTATTTGGCGGAGTCTTCGTAGCTTTTCTTGTTTAGAAACAACCTTAAAAGAGTTGATTCAATTTTTATCAAACCACACGGAATTAAATCTTCCTGATGATCTCGATGGTCAATTAGCAATTTTATTAGAATGTTTACGCGATCGCCGTTGTTTAATTATCTTAGATGATGTTCAGTGTCTATTTAAAGACGGTCAACTGGTGGGCAATTATCAACCGGAATATCAAAACTATAGTAAATTCTTTAAACTGATCGGAGAATTAACCCATAATAGTTGTTTACTATTCAATAGTTGGGAACCTCCCTTAGAAGTCGTTACCTTGAGTGGAGAGAGTGGTTTAACTCAAATTTTCTCCTTAACAGGTTTAGGACAAAAAGCAACGCAAATATTGAAAAACCAAGGATTACAGAATGAGGAAAATTACCCAGAATTAATTAATCTATTTCGAGGAAATCCCCTTTATTTAAAATTAGCTAATCATTTGATCAAGCAATTATTTGGAGGTAAAATTAATCAATATATCAGTTATAAACCTGTCTGTTTAGGAGATGAATTAACCCAAATTTTACAACAACAGTATCAGCGATTATCGGAATTAGAAAAAGAAGCGATCGCTTTTCTGTCTTCCCACCCTCAACCTGTTCTACTATCACAATTATTAGGACAATTTTCTGATACTCCAAATCAACTCTTTAAAGTGCTGCTTTCCTTAGAAAGACGAGGATTAATTGAAAAACAAAATTTAGACAATGAAATAGTTTTTACAGTTGATTCCGTGATTCAAAATTATATTTTATCTTGCGGTGATTAAAGTATTAAAATCATCACAAAATGTAGGGACGGGTTCGCGTCAATCTTTGACA
Source organism: Planktothrix sp. PLAVEN19ND (assembly GCF_057220675.1). NCBI lineage: Bacteria > Bacillati > Cyanobacteriota > Cyanophyceae > Oscillatoriales > Microcoleaceae > Planktothrix > Planktothrix sp. PLAVEN19ND. The sequence goes on from NZ_CM170132.1 coordinate 409,536, forward strand.
TCCCAGCAATAACCTCTCTAAACCCTCCCATCTTTGCCAAAATATGTTAATAGAAAGAGGGCGGGTTTATTAAGATTTAGGGTAGGATTTGTTAGAGCTATTAGAACCCGCCACTACAGTCTATAAGTTGACAGTAATAGGGGTCGCCTCCACCCCTACCTCTTAACAATCAAAACCTAAGTTAAGGCGAAGACAGAGACTTTTCCGGCGATGCGTTGGGCGATCGCCGTTAACTCTAAAGCAGCCGCAGAGTTAGGCTCAGAGATGACAATGGGAACCCCGATATCTCCCCCTTCTCGGACAGGCATTTCCAACGGAATAGACCCCAGCAAAGGAACACCTAATTCTTGGGCCGTTTTTGCCCCGCCCCCGGAACCAAAGATATCGTATTTTTTCTCCGGGGCATCGGGAGGGATAAAATAACTCATATTTTCCACAATTCCCAACACCGAAACCCCCAACTGTTGGAACATTTTTAACCCCTTACGGGAGTCTAGCAGGGACACTAACTGGGGCGTGGTGACAATTACGACCCCGGACATGGGAACAGCTTGGGCGAGGGTGAGTTGAGCATCTCCGGTGCCGGGCGGCATATCCACCAGTAAATAGTCTAATTCACCCCAATTGACTTGATAGAGAAATTGACGAATAACCCCATTTAACATCGGGCCTCGCCAAATTACAGGTTGGTCTTTATCAATCAAGAAGGCCATAGAAACCAACTTCACCCCATGATTAAAAGCAGGTTCTAGGAATTCTCCCTGGGGACTTTGCTGTACCACAACCTGAGCATCGGCTAACCCTAACATCGTGGGGTCATTAGGGCCATAAATATCGGCATCAATTAACCCAACTTTAGCCCCCATTCTAGCCAGGGCAACGGCCACATTCACCGCCACGGTACTTTTTCCCACGCCCCCTTTGCCACTAGAAATAGCCAGAATATTTTTAACCCCTGGAATGCCTTGACGGTCTGGTAAAGCCTTTTGTTGAGGAGTTTCGGCCGTAACATCAACAACAACCGTTTCCACCCCAGGTAGCTGTTTAACCGCTTTCTGACAATCCTCGACAATAAATTCCCGCAAGGGACAGGCGGGGGTAGTGAGAACTAAGGTAAAACTAATCTCCCCTCCTTTGATCTGAATGTTACGAATCATGTTTAACTCCACCAAACTCTTTTGGAGTTCGGGGTCTTGTACAGGTCGTAATACCTCTAATACTGTATTGATATCAAGCATATTGGATAAGAGTGTTCCCAGTTTGAGCAATGGACGGAAGGCTATTTTGGCGAATAGAGCATTTATCCCTCCCCCTTATTATTAAAGAATTGGGTGATTCAAAAGTTCTTAATATTTTGGGGAGAAGTCTGAAAAAAGCTTAAGGTAACTTAAAATTAATGTAAACAAGATTTACACTATTAGGGTTTGATTGCAGAAGTTCCCGTTAGTCACTTGACTCAGGGGACACAATGCAGACATGATCATAACGCTTGGTGAGATTACAACCAATTGTTTGCGATCGCGAAATAGGTTAAAAAAAATTATGACAGCTTCTCAGGTATCGGAAACTACTACGCCCCACTTGATCCCTGCGACTGACTCTCAAACCCGTGTCAGTCAGTTTATGAAACAACTCCAGGATGAAATTTGTCAAGGCTTAGAACAGCTTGATGGCCTTGGCAAGTTTAGAGAGGACGCTTGGGAGCGTCCCGAAGGAGGTGGCGGTCGATCTCGTGTGATCCGAGAGGGCGATGTCTTTGAACAAGGCGGAGTGAACTTCTCCGAGGTTTGGGGCGAAACATTGCCCCCCTCGATTCTGGCCCAACGCCCAGAAGCCGCCGGATATGGATTTTATGCCACGGGAACTTCCATGGTCTTGCATCCCCGCAATCCCTATATTCCCACGGTACACCTGAATTATCGCTATTTTGAAGCCGGGCCCGTGTGGTGGTTTGGGGGCGGTATTGATTTAACCCCCTATTATCCCTTTGCCGAAGATGCCCACCATTTCCATCAAACCTTAAAAGAAACTTGCGATCGCCACGATCCACACTATTATCCTGTATTTAAATCTTGGTGCGATGAATATTTCTATCTGAAACATCGGCAAGAAACCCGGGGGGTAGGCGGTATCTTTTTTGACTATCAAGATGGACAAAGCCAACTCTATAAAGGCCCTGATCCGAAAGGAGCAGCCGCCCTGTATAGTGATAAGGTGGGAATCCCTAATCCAAAAGATTGGGACTCTTTGTTCAGTTTTGCACAAGACTGTGGAGGAGCTTTTCTACCCGCTTATGGGCCGATTGTAGAACGCAGGCGTTCTAATGACTATGGAGATCGAGAACGGCAGTTCCAATTATATCGGCGGGGTCGATATGTGGAATTCAATTTGGTTTATGATCGGGGAACAATTTTTGGTCTACAAACCAATGGTCGTACTGAGTCAATTCTCATGTCTTTACCGCCTCTGGTAAGATGGGAATATGGCTATGAGCCAAAACCAGGGACTCCAGAAGCAGAACTGTATGATACTTTCTTGAAGCCTCAAGATTGGGTGAACTGGACTGCTCCCAACTCACAGGTCTGAGTTAAACTACAGATCAGATAAGCAACCAAAGCAATATCAAAAATTCCGAGGGGACGGTCAGTGATTCATATCGATCAAAAAGAACATACGACCCAGGATGGCACAAAGGTCATTGTCTTGGCACCAACAGGACGCCTAGACATCACAACAGCTTGGCAATTCCGCCTCAAGTTGCAGGAATGTATATCTAAATTGAGTCGCCATGTCGTGGTAAATCTAGGTCAAGTGAACTTTATTGATAGTTCAGGTCTGACTTCACTGGTTGCTGGAATGCGAGATGCTGACAAAGTGAAGGGCAGCTTCCGAATTTGTAATGTTCATCCCGAAGCCAAGTTGGTATTTGAGGTGACCATGATGGATTCTGTATTTGAGATTTTTGAGGCAGAAGATGAAGCCCTTGAAGGCGGGGTAAGAGCCAGTTGAAGTTAAAATATCCTGGGTTTCTCACCCCAAAGGTCACCTTTCATCGGTGGGGACGTGCTTGGGTGCGTCTCTACCCGGGGCTGACCGGTAGGTTTTGGGGTTTAAGTGGGATTTTCAGGTAACATTGTCGCAAAACAACAGCGTTTTTGAAATTGAAATGGCCCTAACAGAGCTCCCCATAATGCCTTTCCCGTACCAGGGTCAATCCCTTTGTCATAGCTGAAAAAATGATCCGCCGTAGCTTCAAAGCCCAATTCAACCTGAAAGCTAAAAGCTGCTCACAGTAAGTATTTACCTATTGCCCATTGCCTATTCCCTATTGCCTCTTGCTATAGTGTTTTTTTCCACGATAGTCGAATCTAATTCCCGACTTCAACGAATTAGCATGAGTGACGGGAAAGCGTTACAATCCGACCGCCAAAAATTAGAATAATATTTAGTCCCTTTTAAGATTGGCTTGTGAACAACATCCGCACGGTTTCAGATACAAAGCGTACTTTTTACAGTCTACATACTCGTCCCATCAACTCGATCTATCGTCGTGTGGTTGAGGAGTTGATGGTGGAAATGCACTTGCTCTCGGTCAATGTTGATTTTAGCTATGACCCCATTTATGCCCTGGGTGTTGTAACGGCTTTTGATCGCTTCATGCAGGGGTATCATCCCTTATCTGATCAAGAATCGATTTATAATGCTCTGATCAAAGCTGAACAAGATGACCCCCAACGGTATCGGGGTGATGCTGAACGCTTACAGGCATTGGCCCAAAATCTATCGATTAAAGACTTAATTGCCAGTTTAAAATCTCCTAATTATGGGGAGTCAGATCAGGAGTTACAAGGGCATTTTCAAAGGATTATCAATAATTCCAAGTTCAAATACAGTCGTTTATTTGCCATTGGTTTATTTACCCTTTTAGAACAGGCTGATCCCAAAAGCATTCAGGACAAGGCGACCAGGGAACAAATTTTAGGTCAAATGGCCGAAGTCCTAAATTTACCCCAAGACAAACTGCTCAAGGATTTAGATCTCTATCGCAGCAATCTGGAAAAACTAGCCCAAGCTCGGATTATGATCGAAGAAATGACCCAGGCCGAACGCAAGAAGCGGGAACAGCGTGCCAATCAAGCCGTCGGGATTTCCCAACAAGATACCTGATATCCTTGAGGTTTTTAAGCCATTGGAGAGTGTGTGAGACTGATTAGGGCTGAGATTCAAAGCATCTATCAATAAGCGCAAAAATAGAAATCCCCTGCTGTACCCTCAAGGGAAGCGGGGGAGTCTTGACCAGAACTATCGGTCTTAATCGGTGGTTCTAACTGCTGGTGCGTTCGTAGTTTTGGGCATAGGTTTGTAACAAGGCACTCACTTGGGTTAATACTGTGTCGCCACCGGCCTTACCCAGAACGGTTTGATGTTGGGCAACGCTGTTAATGTTGCGTTCAATAGCAGCTTTGATCTGACCAGAAATCAGGGCTTGCAGTTCTTCTTTAGCCCTTGAACGTTGGAATTGCGCCCCTTCTTCCGTGGTGGCATAAAGGGGTGGAAGACGGTTGAGGGCATAGGCGGCAATATCTCCCACATCTAGGGTTTGCTCGCTGTTTTCTTCGATTTCTGCCACCTTGGCGATCGCTTCACTGAGGACTAATTCCTCCATGACATTAATAAATTGTTTGCGGGGCAAAACAACGACTTCACCCGTTAACAAAGCACCCATCAACCGATCCAAAGCCATATATTCTTCAATAGACAGTTCTGAAGCGGTGTTACAAATTCTTCCAACCTCTGCCTCCATCGAAGGGGTCAGATACCCGTCTCCTAACGCTTGCTCAACAATCTTTTCAATACTCATAATGCTATTGCACTTCGTATAATTTTTATTTTTAACGACTATGCGCCTCAATATTCCCGCCAAAAAGGCTTTTTGGTTTCTTCACCACTGCAATTCACAGCAATAAAGCGGGAAAACGAGAGTCTCCTAAATCTTTAAATAGTTAGAAAAACCATAGACAAATATCTCAGGTCTTACTTGGCCGGGGTGAACCGGACTGGGTGAACTACAACACCCCCTATCCCATAGCTGTAAAGCATTTGGGACTGCTTTTTTCCTTCAACTCTTTTTTAATTACCTCTTGTTAAACCCTTTTGCTTGTCCTAGACAATAGGCGCAGTCCTTTTAGTAACCGATTAGGTAAGGACGCTTGTGTGACCGGATTTTCAAGGGCTTTTTAACCGTCTTTGGCTTTTAAGTCATACTCCATACTACTCCATAGGGAAAGCCGAGGCAATCCGTTTCGCTAATCTCTTTTGTTAACAAAATACTATTCCTGAGAATATTCAACCAGAAGTTGAGTGAAGTTTTACAATACTGAGGGAATTAGGCCTAACCCACCCACCATCAGTTTATGATTTTCGACACATCCGTTCACTCAATGGCTGCATAGCGCCAGGGAACCGGATCAACAGCTTGGCCCTGAACATAGAGACCCCAATGTAGGTGCGGCCCAGTTGATGCTCCCGTTGCTCCCACCGCCCCAATCACTTGACCGGGTTGGACAAAATCTCCCTCCCGCACATCAATCCGGCTGAGGTGCATGAAAATACTTGCCACCCCCTGACCGTGATCCAAACCAATGACATTGCCGTGAATTTCAAATCCCTCGGATTCTCGTCCCACCAGGGCAACTCGTCCGGCTGCTGGGGCAACTACGGGCGATCCCATTTCCCCGGCATAATCTACGCCCCGATGGTAATAGTCTTTGGCAAACTCGCCATTGTAGTAACGGCGGACGCCATAAATGGTAGTAATTTCTCCGGCATTGGGACGTAAAAATGGGCCTTTCCAGTATTTTTCGGGAGTCACCAAGGCTTTAAACGCATCCACCCGATCAAATTCCTTATCCGTACCGTTGAGTTCTTCTTTATCGGGGGGTAGCCAAATGGACTGGGTGGGAAAGGAGCGATCGCGCAACTGTACCGTTAAGTTCTGTCCCTGTGTCCCATCATTAATTTGTAGGGATTTAGTTCCCGGCTGATCCAAAGGTGTCGTCGGTAATAAGGCCCGCATCCGGTTTGGGGCAGTGGTAAACATCGGGTAGGTTTTGCCCTGCCAAGTAACCGTGGGGGTGGCGGAAGTGGGGGACTCCAAAACCACAGACAAGGTATTCCCCAACTCCGGGGCGGTAGGATTGACCCGTACCTGGGCAGCTAGTCCCGGCACGGCAAGAACCACCCCAACGGTGATTAGGGCTAAAACCAACGATTTGATCCCCCGAGGGATTTTTATTCTCATCTTCTGTTTTGTCTCCAATGTTGACGGGTCACCCCCCTAAAATTTTAGGACTAATCCCAGAATCTTAACAATTCTAGTATCTTAAGAATTAGTAATATAATTTTACATTGAGTTATTTAACCTAAAATTAACCGTGCCAGAAGACTTTCGTTTAATTGTAGATTTAGTCCTTGTCCTTGCCGCTGCGACTGTTGGAGGACTTTTAGCCTCCTTACTGCGACAACCGGCGATTTTAGGGTATTTGATTGGTGGGATCATTGTTGGCCCGGGTGGATTAGGGGTGATTAAAGAGTTAATTCAAGTCGAAACCCTCGCTCAATTTGGAGTAGCATTTCTGCTTTTTGCTTTGGGGGTAGAATTCTCTTTTGCGGAGTTAAAAAAAGTCCAGGGAATTAGTTTAGGAGGTGGCGGGTTACAAATTATCTTTACGATATTAATTACCGCCCTAACTATGGGGATTTTAGGTTGGGATACTTCTCCAATTCAAGGCATATTTTTAGGAGCAATTTTATCCCTATCTTCGACAGCCGTTGTTCTGAAATGTTTGATGGAACGCAATGAAATGGCGAGTCCTCAAGGGCAGGTAATGTTAGGGATTTTAGTGGTACAGGATTTGGCTTTGGGGTTAATGTTGGCGGTATTACCTGCTTTAAATCAACCCCAGGGCGGGGTGATTTTTGAAGCGGTGGGACGATCGCTTTTATTAATTGGATTATTTGCATTAGGGGCAGTTATTGCCGGAATTTGGGTAATTCCTAAGTTATTACAATTTTTAGCAAAAACTGAAAGTAAAGAACTATTTTTATTAGGGGTTGTCGCCTTATGTTTGGGAATTGCTCTGTTAACAGAACATTTGGGTTTTTCGATTGAAATGGGGGCTTTTGTAGCCGGGTTAATGATTTCTGAAGTGGAATATGCCGATCAAACCTTAACCTATGTTGAACCGATCAGGGATATTTTTGCCGCTTTATTTTTTGTGGCGGTAGGGATGTTAATTGATCCGATCTTTCTCTGGGAACATTTAGAATTGATTATTGGTTTAATGTTGCTGATTGTAGCTGGAAAAACCTTAATTATTATTCCGATAGTTAAATTATTTGGCTATTCTTGGCGAACTTCAATTATTACCGGATTAGGATTAGCTCAAATAGGAGAGTTTTCTTTTGTTTTAGCCAGTGCTGGACAGGGATTAGGGTTGGTTTCTCGACGGGTTTATTTATTAATTGTGGGGACGACAGCTTTAACATTAATGATTACCCCGTTTATTTTGCAATTTGCTCCGAAATTATTAGATTGGATTGAGGAAAAATGGGATTTATCTAATCTTTTAGAAAACAGTAAAAAAATCACGAATATTTCCGAAGATTTACCTCAACAAAACCATATTATTGTCTGTGGATATGGTCGGGTTGGTCGTAATTTAGTTCAGCTTTTACAAGCTCATAATTATGCGGTGGTTGTGATTGATCAATCTGAACAAACAGTACAGGAATTAAGAAATAATCAGATTCCTTATTTATATGGAAATGCAGCTAGTTTGCACGTTTTAGAAGCTGCCGGGGTGGATCGGGCAGCATCCATGGCGATCGCCCTTCCTGACCCCATGAGTACCCGATTATGTTTAAGAAGATCCTTAGAATTTTCACCAAATTTAGATGTAATTGTCATAGCAGATCGAGATAAGGATATTGAATTACTATATCAATTAGGGGCGAAAGAGGTAGTGCAACCAGAATTTGAAGCCAGCTTAGAATTATCAAATCATGTATTAACAAAAATGGGGTTAGGAGGGGATAAAATTCAACAGGAAATACAGAAAATTCGTCAAAGTCAGTATTCTGATTTTCGCCTGAAACAATCGGCTCAAGAAGTGGCGCGGGATTTACAGCAGGCTACTCAAGAAATGAATAGTAAATGGTATACTTTACCTGTGATTTCTCCCTTGATAGGAATGACGTTAGAAGAAAGTAATATCCGTCCGATGACGGGAATTAGTGTGATGGCTATTCGACGGTTTACAGGAGAAGAAATTGATTATCCCGATGGTCAAGTTCGTTTAGAAAAGGATGATAAGTTATTAGTGGTGGGAGAAGCAGCCGCCTTAGAAACTTTAGATCAATTGGCAAAAGGAGAAGTGACGATTCCGGCGGAAAGTATTTCTTGTCAATGGTTAAATATTCCCGAAAATAGTCCGGTAATTGGTAAATCTTTATCTAAATTAGATTTAGCAAATCGGTTTCGGGTACAAATTCAAGCCCTACGTCGAGAGGATAAATTTTATCGCTGGCCGAATCGAAGTTTGGATTTAGAAGCAGGCGATCGCTTATTATTATGTGGGAGTTTTCATGATTTAAACCAAGCTAGGCGAGAAATGATTCCAATTAATATTCCTTCTCTGAAAATTTTAAAGGAAATTGAGATAGTTGAAGGTTGATCGGCGGGTGTTTTAAGATATTGAAAAGGGTGCGGGAGAGAAGCTCTTATGCACCCTAAAACTTAAAATAATTGTCCCCCTCGAAAACGCCAGTAAGGAAATAAAATTCTCATTATACTTTGGGAAGCAATAAAAATAGCAACCCAAACGCAACTATAGTGGAAAATAAATAGTCCCAAATTAAATTCTGAAGCAGAAAGACCGGGTAAACCGATTGTTTTGATCAGATTTACTAAAAATAAGCCTTCCCAAATTCCGGCTAAGAGTTGAAAAACACCTAGCCAATCTCGATCCCAGCGAAATTGTTGCATTTTGATATACAGAATATCCCAAAAAAAGCCAAAACAGGTAATATATCCTAAAACCCAAAAATAAATTGATCGGGGTTGATCATTAATTTTTAACCCCAAAAAGGCTAAGGTTACTAAAACACCAATAGTTGCAAATAGAAATAGACGAGTTTGCCACCGTCCGATTAATGTTGGAGTCATGGAAGTAACAATTAAAAGTTTTGGAGAATATTATTGTTAATTTTTATTAAAAATCCCGATCCGATATGGTTCTGATCAACTATAATATGATATCAGAATATTGATGGTATTGCACCCTGATTTAGCGCCCATTAGGATGGGCGTTTTTTTGTTTTGAAATATTTTTTAAGATTAAAATATAGCAGTTGCCGCATCTATTAGAACATTCTTGAAAGCTAAAAGCTGCTCATGGTAAGTATTTACCTATAGCGAGATTGCCTATTCCCTATTGCCTCTTGCTATATATAATAATTCAGTTTTTAATTGTCAATTATCCGAATACTATTCGGTGAAATAACGACGTTAACCCGGTCGCCAATTTTAAATTGTTGCAAATCATCTTGATACCAATTTTGCAGGCGAATAATGATTAAAATTTTATCAGTTAAACGCACTCCATAACGGGTATCAGTTCCCAAATAAACAGATTCTTCAATAGTTCCTTCCCAGGTTTGTGCATTTTGATAATTTCCCAGATTTTCATGGGTCTTAGGATAGATAGTTAATTTTTCTGGACGGATGACTAAATTGATTATTTGTCCTAGTATAATAGGTTGAGATGCTGTCAGATGAATCGGGAGTTTTTCATCAATTAAAAGGGTAATTTCTTGTCCTTGGGTTTCGGTTACTTTTGCCGTTAAAAAGTTGGTTTCTCCAATAAAATCAGCGACGAATTTAGTCTGAGGATATTCATAAATTTCCATCGGGTTTCCTACTTGTAATAATTCTCCATAATTCATAATCCCAATTCGATCAGACATGGTTAGAGCTTCTTCTTGATCATGGGTGACATAAACAAAAGTAATCCCTAATTGTTTCTGCATTTTTTTGAGTTCTAACTGCATTTCTTTTCGCAATTTTAAATCTAAAGCCCCCAAAGGTTCATCAAATAATAACACTTTTGGTTGTTTAACTAATGCTCTAGCTAAAGCTACCCGTTGTTGTTGTCCACCGGATAGTTGACGGGGATAACGAGTTTGAAAATCGGTTAATTTAACTAAGGATAATACTTCTAAAACTCTACTTTTAATTTGGGGACGGGGCAAATTTTCCATTTCTAGTCCAAAGGCAACATTTTCCGCAATAGTTAAATGGGGAAATAAGGCATAATTTTGAAAGACGGTATTAACGGGACGATGAAAGGGAGGATAATTTTTCATCGGTTGTTGATGAATTAAAATTTCCCCTGAAGTCGGATGTTCAAATCCAGCAATCATTCTTAATGTTGTGGTTTTTCCACAACCAGATGGCCCTAATAAGGAGAAAAATTCTCCAGTTTTGATTTGTAAATTCAGTTGATTAACAGCCAAAAAATCCTGGCTATTTAATCCTTTAAATAATTTAGAAACGTTCAATAATTCAACGGCAGCATTCATGGGGGAGCAGGGGAGGTAGGAGAGCAGGGGAGGCAGGGGGAGCAGGGGGAGCAGGGGAGGTAAACTCTTTCTATTACCTATTACCTATTACCCATTCCCCATTACCCATTCCCCACACCCGCTTTAATTTCTGTCCAAGCTTGATCATATAATTGGGTGGCTTCTCCTACATCTTGGAGATATTGGAGTTTTTCAAAAACTTCTGGAGGGGGATAAATACCGGGATTTTTTAAGTTTTCAGCGTCAATTAATTTCTGATCAATAGCAACTTTATTTGGGGAAGCAAAATCGATAAAATTAGAGATTTTGGCACTATTTTCCGGTTCCAAAATAAAGTTAATAAAGGTTTCGGCGAGTTTTTTATTAGGCGCGCCTTTGGGAATCACCATATTATCCATACCAATAATACTTCCCTCTTTGGGAATAACATATCGCAAATCTGGATTTTCTGCCATAACTTGAAAAATATCGCCACTATATTCCATGGTTAAATTAACTTCTCCTTGATTTAACAATTGTTGACCTGTGTCGGGAGCAAAAGCGGCAATATTATCTTTATTTTTAATTAGGAAATCTTGGGCTTTTTTGATTTCTTCAGGTTTTTTTGTATTGGGACTATAGCCTAAATACATTAAAACTGCCCCCATTGTATGGCGCATATCATCTAATAAAGCCACTTTACCTTTATATTTAGGATCAATTAAGGCTGACCAACTATTGATTTCTTCTCCGGTTTTTTTGAGATTATAGCCAATTCCTAACGTGATCCATTGATAGGGAATACTATATTTATTTCCTGGGTCATAGGGAGGATTTAGAAATTTTGGTTCAATATTTTTGATATTAGCAATATTAGCCGGGTCTAACTCCTCTAACATTTGTTCTTTTACCATAATTTTAACCATATAATCTGGGGGAAATGCCAGGTCATAACCTGGGTTTCCGGCTTTTAATTTAGCATAAAGACTTTCGGCACTATCATAGGTATCATAATTAATTTTAACTTGATATTTTTCCTCAAAGGCTTTAAGCACTTCGGGGTCAATATAGGTTGACCAGTTATAAAGATTCAGAACATTTGCTGTAGGGGCAGTCGGAGGGGTGTTAGACTGATTTGCTGTGCAACCAAAGGGTAAAAATACACCCAAACAGAATAGCAGAATTAAGGTTAAAATTCGTTTCATGTTCTATAAATTAATATCAAAGTTTAGGGTGAGTTATGGATTGATTAATTTTAAACTTAATCGGTTATAAATACAAGTAGTGCGAGGGTCACCGCTCGCTATTTTAGCTTAACTCCATCTTGTAATTTTAAAGATGATATTACCAAAAAAAGAGAAGCGAGTAACATTAAGGTTGAAATGGCATTGATAACTGGACTGACGGATAATTTAATCATTCCATATACAAATAAAGGTAGGGTAGTTGCGCCTACTCCAGTGGTAAAAAAGGTAACAACAAAATCATCCAAGGAGAGGGTAAAAGCTAATAATGCGCCACTTAAAATAGCGGGGAAAATTAAGGGAAAGGTAATTCGCCAAAAGGTTTTCCATTCATTTGCTCCTAAATCTAATGCGGCTTCTTCTAAAGCTGGATCTAAGTCGGATAAACGCGCTCTGACCGTAATAGTAATGAAGGCAATACTAAAGGTGGCATGACTAATAATTACCGATGGTAAGCCTAAAGTCAAGTGAATTCCGGTGAGATTTTCTAGGATTCTAAAAACTAAGGTAAAAAAGACTAATAGGGAAACGCCTAATGTAATTTCAGGAATAATAATAGGTAATAATAATAATGCTTCTAGTAATTTAGATCCTGGAAACCGAAAGCGCTCTAAAGCTAAGGCTACCATGGTTCCTAAAATGGAGGCTATTAAGGTGGAAGCGATCGCAATAATCAAGCTATTTTGTAAGGAATTCCAGAGACTTTGGGTAGAAATATCGGCGGTACTTTCTGTTAAGCCACTGAATAACTTTTGATACCATTTTAACGTAAATCCCATCCAATTTGAATTAAATCGAGAAGAATTAAAGGAATAAATGATTAAAATTAAAATCGGTAAATAAAGAAAGGAAAAAACCAAGGTAGCCTGTATTTTTAATCCGGTTTTTCCCCAAGTATGAATAAAATTATCTAGGGTTTTAATGTTCATGGTTTTAATATAAATTATCAGTATTAGAACTTCTAAAATAAATCATAACAGGAATTAATACTAATATCATTAATCCCATTGATAACGCCGAGCCAAAAGGCCAATCCCGGGCTTGTAAAAATTGATTTTGAATTAAGTTTCCCACCATAACTGTTTTTGCGCCTCCGAGAATATCTGGGGTAATAAATGCACCTAAAGCCGGAATAAAAACCAGAATAGATCCGGCAATAATTCCAGGTAAAGTTAAGGGTAAAATAATTCTGAAAAACGTTCTAATATGGTTTGCACCTAAATCTTGAGCCGCTTCGACTAAAGAAAAGTTTAATCGTTCAATGGTGGCATATAATGGTAGAATCATAAAGGGTAAATAACCATAAATTAAACCGACAATAACGGCAAAGGGAGTAAATAGTAAATTCAGAGGTTCTGAAATTAAATTCAAACTTTGTAAAAAAGTATTAATCATACCTTCAGAACGAAGAATAATCATCCACGCATAGGTTCTAACTAGAAAGTTTGTCCAAAAGGGAATAATTACTAAAAACAATAACAGGTTTCGCCAACGGGCCGTAGATGTGGCAATAAAAAATGCTAAGGGATAACCAATAATTAAACAAATTAAGGTAGTTAAAGAGGCAAGTCCTAGCGATCGCCAAAAAATATTTAGGTATAAATCATTAGCTAATCGTTGATAATTTTTCAGAGTAAATTCCCAGGTAACTCCCCCATAGGTTCCCCGTTCTAAAAAACTATAAACTAAGACAATAATCAGAGGAATAATAAAGAAAATTAGTAACCAAATTGTAGCCGGAAGTAATAGGATTAATAGGTTTCTGGCCTTTCGAGTTTCTAGGGTATAATGGGACTGTTTTTTTTGTAAAAAATCCATAAATTAAAATAAATAATATTGAATTAAATGGGCTGGGATCTCAACAAATAATGAATAAAGGTTCAAGAGTTGATTTTAGATCCAAGATCAGCTATGATGCAACCGGAAAACACTATCCAGCTAAAATTTGCTGTGAGTTGCCGTGCAAACGCTTCAAATACCCGAATCAGGCCATACACTGGTCAAATCCCTATTTCATCATAAAGACCAGGAATTGTTAACTCTGTTTCAGAATTATCCTGATCAGGGGAAATACTTTGTTGCTATTTTCTGCCGTTACGGTTTAATTGTCTATACTTTAATTCGTCATTCAGTGCGATCGCCTGTACAAGCGGATTATTTATTCTCTCAAACCTGGCGACATATTTTTTATGAAATGCGCCCGTTAAATTTAAGAGAACAAGACAGCACAGAGGGGGGAAATACGCTACAAAATTGGTTAATTAATATTACCGCAGTTTGTATTAATCAAGCGGATTTACCCCCGGTTGAATCTATCCAATATTCCTTATCAGCAGCGCCTCCTCCTCTGTGGTGTTATGTGGGATTAGTATTAGATCGGATGGAACCTTTATTGAGGTTAATTCTGGTGATGGCCCAAACATTTCATTGGAGTGAAACTCGAATTTCTGCTTATTTACAAGCCGAGGGAGAGTCGGTTTCTCCGAATGAAGTAAAAGAACTATTAAAAGGAGCATATCGCACTTTAGAGGAGAATTTACCTGCTGATATTCGTCAAATTTATTTCAATGAAAATGGCTTAGTTTCTGGATTAGATCCAGATGTCGATCAACAGATTTTAAAGCCTTAAATTTAGAGGTGCGGTAGTCGAATTAAAATTAATTTAAAAATACCGATCCCGCTTCCGTAATATTCAGGGATCTTGTATCGAGACTAAAATTATTTGTTACCTCAAATTGCACTTCTAAAACTCCAGGGGAAGTTTGCTTAGGTCTGACCAATAATGATCCCCCATCCTGGCGTTGATAGGTAAGAGTAATTGGGGGTGAACCTTGGACTTGAATTGTGGCATTTTTGGCTAATAATTCTTGACGAGTTCCTCCAATTAGTTGATATTGAATCGGGACATTACTATTATTAATTAATTTAATAGTGACGATTCCATTCACCGCACCAACTCTTGCACTTGGTAGGGGAAATCGAGGGGGAAGATCATCTTTTTCTGAATTAGAGTTAGGATTAGGTTGGGTGGTTGCGGGTGCGGCTTGAGGTCGTGCTGGCTTACCTGGAGGGGGGCCACCTGCTAAGGCGATCGCCGATAAACTTGTAAACACTTCACCAATAGCAAGTAGTAAGATGATCAAACGGGATACAGTTGCTTTCATGATTCATTTTCCTTTAATATTTACAAAATTTATGATCAGTTGATCTTACCCAGTTTAAACTAAATTTTCAATTTCAGGATGAAATATTGAAACTTGTTCTATAATAAATGTATCATCCTGATCCGATTCCCCCAAATAGGTAACAGGTTAAAACACAATATTGTGATCATTTTATCTATGAACTTGCTCAAGAAATTCCCGATTTTTATTCTAGCATTGAGTGTTTTTGTGATCTCGGTTTTGACACTCACACAACCGATGTTTGTCTCTCGCCAGACCCATAGGTTAATCGCTCAATTGACCCCCATTATTCCTACTAGAATTGCATTTTTAACCCTTAAAATTTCTCCTCAAACCCTGATTAAACCTGCCTTGAATCTCAATCAAATATCCCCAGCCTTAGCCTCAAATTGGACAACAGATCACAGTAAAACCCCCATTACAGGATGTAATTGTCCCCAGTGTCAATTAACGGTTTAATTTAACTCTATTCAATACTTCTGGTGTTCACAAACAACATCGGAAGTTTTCTTTTAAAACCAGAGAATCTACAAAAACTCCTTTGCGGTTTTAATCCAAAGTTCAATTCCTTTTTGAGTCGGTTTCCCTGTGGTAGTAAATGTCCAAATATCGCGTTTATGTTGGAGGCCATAACTAATATGAATCGGTCGATTTTTACCATAAAAATAAAGAGAATCAAAGGGAAGACGTTGTTTTAAAATCCAATTTACTAATTGATCACTATCTAAATCTAAAATTAGGAAATCACAAGCCGCACCTAACCTTTGACAGTAATATTCTCCATTTTTTTTAACTTCATGGGCAATATGTTGATCCAATTTAGGGGCTACGCGACCATTTTTTATTCCGGTAGTCGGATCTTTTCTGTCTAAATAAATCCTTAATTCATCAGAACAAAAACCATAGGTAAGTTTAAATTTAGCCAAACCAAAATAATCAATAACCGGATCAACAATATAATAATTTAGGTTTTTTAATGCCTGAATAGATGCTGCTGAATTAGGATAGGGATTAATTTTATCGGAATATTTTTGATAAGTGTTTGTACAAGTACAAAAATCATTTAAGCTAAGATATTTTCCTAATTTAACATTTTTCATAGACAATTGACTAGAATTTTGACTATCATATAATTAATCTTAGCCGAATCCGAAACGACGGGAGCTAGTTTTGTAGTTAACTAAAATCACGTTATCTTCCAACCCTAAACGATTATGTCTAACCGAACTGAAACATCACTGACTCAGGAACTCAAAAGCCATATCCTAATTTTAGGGGGAATTGTTGCTTTCCTGTGGATAATGGAAATTATTGATTTTTTTGTATTTAGAGGTAGTTTAAATCGCTTAGGAATTCGTCCCCATCATATTCAAGGGTTACAAGGTATTTTCTTTGCTCCTTTTTTACATGGAAATTTCAACCATTTAGCTGCTAATACCTTACCCTTGATTATACTAGGTTGGTTTGTGATGTTGCGGGATGTTAAAGACTTTTTTATTGTCACATTCATCACCATGATTTTCAGTGGTTTGGGGGTGTGGTTATTTGGTTCGCCTAACACAATTCATATTGGAGCAAGTGGAGTTATTTTTGGATATTTAGGATTTCTCCTATTAAGAGGATTTTTTGAACGCAGTTTTGCTTCTATTGCCTTATCCTTAGTTGTCGGTTGGCTTTATGGGGGCTTAATTTGGGGTGTTTTTCCCTCACAATATGGGATTTCTTGGCAGGGACATTTATTTGGATTTATCGGTGGTGTCTTCGCTGCACAAATGCTTGCCAAATCCTATCGAAATAAAGCATAATTAGACCTGCCCAAAATTCCTAAATTTAGGTATAATTAGTATAAATCCCTCTATAACATGGTCAAAATTATGCTCATAGAGGGTATTAATTTTATGTCAAAATAACAATTATAAAAAATTAAATGGACTGGCTTTCTATTTCAGGAAATTGGGTGTTGCTTCCTCCCCGCCCTCAAGCAATTGTGCATTTTTTGGGGGGGGCTTTTGTGGCAACTGCACCCCATTTAACCTATCGTTGGTTACTTGAAGAACTGGCTCATCAGGGTTATGCAATTGTGGCGACTCCTTTTATCAATACCCTAGATCATACTGCGATCGCTCAAGAAGTTTTCGAGATATTTGAAGATGGATTATATGATTTATATGATTTGCAATTATTAAAACGGCGAGGCTTACCCATTTATGGATTAGGACATAGTATGGGGTGTAAAGTTCATTTATTAATGGGTTCTTTATTTCCCATAGAACGTTCGGGAAATATTTTAATGTCTTTTAATAATTATCCCGCCCGTCGGTCAATTCCTTTAGTGGAACAACTTTCTCAAATTATGGATGTAGAGTTTACACCCTCTCCCGAAGAAACTAATATTTTAGTCAGCGATCGCTATCGAATTAGAAGAAATCTTTTAATTAAATTCTCTAAAGATACTCTCGATCAAACTTCTAATTTACATCATATTTTAGATCAAAAGTTCCCCGGGTTAACCACCTTACAAAAATTAAATGGCGATCATCAAACTCCCCTGGGTCAAAATGTTAGCTGGTCAGTGGGAGAAACCTTTACCCCCTTAGATGCTATTGGTCAGTGGATTAAACAAGCGGTTTATCAAGATTTAAACCAACTTAAAAAACAAATTTTGTATTGGTTAAATCCTTTATTAAAGTAACCACAAAGACAATAAGACAATAAGTTAAGATGATTGGGGAACTAATTGGAATTAATTCAGTCTGTGGCGGAAGATTCTTTGGGTTAAGGTTGGTTTTTGATGCCTATATTTTTACAAATAAGTTAAGAAAAAATTAATCTTTTTTTCATCTTTAATCCGGTTCAGGAGTCATTTAAACTAAGTTTGCCCTATCCAGTCAGATCAGGAAGATTACCTAAAAATAGAATACCTGATCATCACGGATTTCCTGAAAATTATTCTTAATTAATCAAGATTTTTAGTCTTGTTTGCAACAAGTTATAGATCGGATTACTGTTCATTTATACAAAACCATAAATTTTCATTATTCTTGGGTATTTGTTTATATAAATTGTTTTGGTGGCAATCCTGATCTTTGTTTAAATACTGGTATGTAGGGGTAGCAGTTTTCAGAAAACTCTAACCTGAGATCCCAAATAACGATAGGGCTTCCAGGGGGATCAAGAGTTACTGAACAACGACAACAACTTAACCCCCCGAAATTAATCATGATCCTCATAATTTGCCCCCTAACCAAAGACAAGCTAATACCCTTATCTGTGACTTGTTTCCAGTCTCTCTCTAAAAGGCTCAGGGTTGAAACTTTAAAAGGTCGAAATTTCAACTTCAAAAACCGATTGGTTTATCGCCCTATCATTACAAATTAGGTTATTACTATGTCTTTACCCTGTCAAAATCCAACGGAACCCAACCTAATACAACCCATCCCTGACTCCAAAGATGGAGGGTTTATTATAGAAGGGTTTGCCGATAAATCTAATAGTCTAATTGGTTCTAATGGCAGCGATAAAATTATTCTGGGTAATCAGGATGATGGAGTCTGTGCTGGTGATGGAGATGATGTTATCCTGGCGTACCAAGGGAATGATCTCCTATACGGAGGAGAGGGAAACGATACCATCTATGCCGGAAAAGGTAACGATACGGTCGATGGCGGTGGAGGAGATGATCTTATCTTTGGAGATGAAGGAGACGACCTGATATTTGGCGGAACTGGCAATGATGTTCTGTTTGGTAACCAAGGCAATGATTCCATTATCGCTGGTTCGGGCAATGATACCGTCTACGCTGGACAAGACAATGACACCGTAGATGGGGGAGAAGGCGATGACTGGTTATTTGGAGATCTCGGTGATGATGTTGTTTCCGGTGGAGTCGGAAATGATTTGATCTACGGAGGTTTAGGTCAGGATAGTCTCATCGGTGGAGATGGGGAGGACACCTTCTATGGTGGTCAAGACAATGACACGATCATCGGTGGAGATGGAAATGACTACCTAAGTGGGGATAAAGGTAATGATAGTTTGATTGGCGGTTTAGGTTCAGATACTTTCAGCTTTGTCTTTACAGGTCAATCAACACCCAATAGCATTACAGACGAATTTGGGCTAGATACCCTCACCGACTTTAGCGTGACAGAAGACAAAATTTTCCTAGATGCAGATTTATTTAATGCTATCAGTACAAAAACAGATGGCTCTCTTGAGTCTGGAGAATTGACTGTCATTGGAAACTTTGATCCGAATAATACTTTAGTAGCAGGTAGCGCCAACCTAGTCTATGACAATGTAACGGGAACATTGTATTACCTCGATAAACAAGGACAAGCAACTCCTATGATTCAAATGGGTGCAAACTTGAACCTTAATGACAATAACTTCCGCTTAATTTAAGCAAGAATTAACCCATTTGTGCTCATCCCATCTCCCATGAATAATCGTCCTATTAATAACACAAAATTATCGGACAATCCTCCTGTGTTACTATCTTTTGATGTCAAGAAAATACATCCATCTGCGGGAAGTCAAGGTTCATCCCTAGCCCTGTCAACAATAGGGATTTCAAATCACCAATTACGGAGGGAAATTGAACGCTATCAACAGGACGTGATTCAAGATCCTGATTCCGATTTAGCCTATTATAATCTAGCGGTTGCGCTACAAAAACAGGACTTAATCGATGCAGCCGAGGAAAGCTATCAAATCGCGATTCGACTGAATCCTGAAGCTCCTAATGCCTATATTAATTTGGGATTAATTTGGGTTCAGAAAGAGAATTGGGAAGCCGCGATTCAAACCTTTAAACAGGGGTTAATTCATTGTCCACAGTCAGCCAAACTCTATCATAACCTTGCCCATACTTATTTTAAACAAGGCAATTTTGATGGAGCGATCGCCGGTTATTTACAAGCGATTCAACTGCAACCGGATTTAAAAGAAGCCTACTTAAATTTAGGTAAGGCTTTTCAGAAACAAGGGTTGCATGAAGTAGCTATTCAGTATTTTAAACAACTGATTCAGTTTGAACCGGAATCAATTTCTGCCCATAGTGAATGTGCAAACTCACTCTTAAAACAGGATCAACTGGCAGAATCCCTATTTCATTTGCAAAGAATTATTGAGTTAGAACAACCTTTTATGACTGCTTACTGTCAGAATGTTAAACAGTTAAAAGGGGATAACGAACTTGATCAAGCGAGAATTACCTGTGGAAAATTAATTGAGGGTTTACAACAGAATCCCCAATCCCTAGAGGTTTATCACGATTTTGCTAAGGTTCATTTTCATCTGGGAAATACTTTAGCAGAATATCGCAATTATTCGCAAGCAGAATATTATTATCAACAGTCTATTAAAGCCGACCCGAATTGGATTAATCCCTATTTACAATTAGCAGAATCCTTTGTCCAGCAAAAAAAGTTTGTTTCTGCGGCAATTTATTATCATCAAGCATTAGGAATTAATCCAGAACAGCCGGAAATCTATCAACGGTTAACGTGGGTATTAGAACAGCAAAAACCAGACCACAAAAAGCAGAAATTAGCGGGTTTAAAAGTTAAACTAAATGCTAATTTTGATCAATCGGATTCTAACCATCCCCAATGTCAGGGTTTAGACTGTCCGATCTGTTTAAATCGAGTGTTCAAACTTTTAAATCCCACTCGTTTAGATGATGGAATTTATGACTGTTCTCAACCCAGAGATCTGCCCTGGGATAGTCCACCCCCATCTATTACTATTATCCCCCATGGAAAAGCATGGATTGCCCCTCAGAAAAGTTGGTGGAATGTTTGTAATGCGATTGCAATTCTCAACTCCAAAAATGAACTTTTAACCGATTTATCCCGATTTTATCCCACTCCCTTACCCGGATCAGATCCAATTGATTGGAAACAACATCAAGTCTTTTCTTTAGAGGAATTTCCGCCTTTAGAAAAAGTTTCCGGTTCCGTTGCTGTGTTATCGGGATTATCAGGAAATGTCTATTTTCATTGGATGGTTGATATCATGCCTCGCTTTGCAATTTTACAGCAGGAAAAACCAAATTGGCAAGGAATTGATTGGTTTTTAATTAATAGTATTAAAGCTGCTTTTCAGCGAGAAACCTTACAAAAGTTAGGGATTCCTGCATCTAAAATTATAGAAAGCGATCGCCATCCTTATATCCAAGCCAAACAACTGATTATTCCGTCCTTTACCGGGTCGGTGGGATGGGTTACTCCTGAAGTAATCAACTTTAACCGTCAGTTATTTACTGAGGAGATTACTCCCTCTAATCATCCCTATCCAGAACGCATTTTTATTCGTCGAAACCAAGCTAAATATCGGCAGGTTTTGAATGAAAATGATGTGATTACTTACCTGAGTGAATGGGGAGTTGTTCCGGTTGAATTAGAAACTTTATCTGTTGCAGAACAAGCCCGTTTATTTGCCCATGCTAAAGTCATTATTGCCCCCCATGGTGCGGGGTTGACAAATTTGATGTTTTGTCGTCCTGAAACCATTGTTATTGAACTGGTTTCTCCCCATTATATTCGTCACTATTACTGGGTAATTAGTCAACAATTAAAACTCAAACATTATTATATCACGGGGGAAGTTTTTAAATGTTATCCTTTGCGAAAGTTAATGTATCAATCTCCCTTAATTGAGGATATTTATGTCAAAATTAATAATTTAGAAAAAATTCTCAAAATTTTAGATTCTGACCTCCAGAATCAAACTGCAATCTCCCCAGTTTCTACTCGGTT
This sequence comes from Planktothrix sp. PLAVEN19ND, assembly GCF_057220675.1. Classification (NCBI taxonomy): domain Bacteria; kingdom Bacillati; phylum Cyanobacteriota; class Cyanophyceae; order Oscillatoriales; family Microcoleaceae; genus Planktothrix; species Planktothrix sp. PLAVEN19ND. The sequence goes on from NZ_CM170132.1 coordinate 431,346, forward strand.
TAAAGCCAGAGATCAGCCCTTAATTAATCCGGCTGAAATTTCCTTAGAGTTACAACAAATTCCATCGCCAAATCATCACAGGAGTTCAAGCATTAATATGGTTACTACTTCTTCTCATAAAAATGGACATCATCACCCCTCGGGAGAATTGACGGTGATCGAAGCAAATTCTTTAGGTAAAAATCCCACATCCTTAGAGTTGTTTCGCCTCTCAAAACAAGAAAATATAACCCTGACAGAATCTAATTTAATTGAAATAGAAAATAGTATTAAAACGGCTGAAAATTACTTTGAACAGAAAAACTATCAACGGGTTGTTCAGGAATGTCAAAAAGTGATTCAACTTTACCCGAATACCGTTGAGGCTTATCACTTGTTAGGAAAAGCTTTACAGGGTTTAGGTAAACCGGAAGAAGCCTTAAAATGGTATCAATATATTGTTAATTTTAAACCGAATGAAGCTATTGTTCATGCTAATTTAGGGAATTTATATGCCCAACTCAAACAGTGGAAACCTGCTATTCATTCCTATCAAAAAGCGATAAAATTACAACCCGATTTAGCCCTAGCTCATCGAAATTTAGGAAAGGTTTGGAGTAAAATTGGTAAACCAGAACTAGCGGCTTCTTGCTGGTATCAAGCCTTTAGTTTAGAACCTCAAAATATCAAACCAGAGGAACATCTTTCCCTGGGTAATATTCTATTCCGTCAAGGCAGAATTGATCAAGCCGAAATTAGTTATCGTCGCGCCCTGGAAGGCAATTCTAACCCCATTGAAGTCTATCATAATTTGGGAGAATTATTCGCAGCCCAAGGAAAATTAGTAGAAGCGGAAAGTTTTTATCAACAAGCGATTCATTTAAATCCTAAATTCTTTGAATCCTATAATAGTTTAGGAAAGGTATTAGTCTCCCAGGGAAAATGGGAACAGGTAGTTTCTTGCTATCGTCGAGCCTTGGAATTAAACCCTCGGTTACTATTAGCACTACAAAACCTGACCCAAGCCCTTTTGCATCAGAATAAAGGCATTACGGGAAGTTCTGACTATCGGCAAATTCTCTTATTAATGGCGGGGAATTTACCCACTCAATCTGTCCTAACAATGGGAGTATCTTCTGCAACTATAATTTCAGAAAATCCTGTTAATCCTACCATAACCGAACCGATTTCTCTACAACAAGCCCAGATTTATTATCAGCAACAAAAATATGAATCCTGTTTGCGTTTATGTCAAAAACTTTTACAACAAACTCCTAAAGATGTGGCTATTTATCAACTATTAGCTAAGGTATTTGTTGAACAAAAAAACTGGGGAAAAGCTAAATTTTGTTACCAAAAAGCAATTTCTCAACAGCCCAAAAACGAAAGATTGTATTTAGAATTAGGGGATATTTTTGCTCAACAACAACAATGGCAACAAGCGATCGCCTGTTATCAACAAGCCATTTTAATTCAACCCCAGCCCCAAGCTTACCATCAACTTTCTCACCTGTGGCAAACAGTAGGACGTTCAGAAAATGCTGAAGATTGTCTGTATGAAGCCCTGCAATTAGCCCCAGAAAAAGCCACATTAGAGGATTATTTCAGTTTGGGAAATGCCCTCTGGAAACGGGGACAAATTAGTCAAGCGATGATCTGTTATCGGCGGGTATTGGAGCGTGACCCCCAGCACGTTATTGCCCATCAACGGTTAGCCCAGGGGTTACAACAGCAAAATCAATTAGAAGCGGCGATCGCCCATTATAAGCAAGCCTATCAAGTGGCAATTCAACAACTCAATCCCACCCATATATTATCGGAAAATACTGATTTTTCAGCCTCAAGTACAAGCAGTTGGTTAGCAGAAACTCAAGCGTTATTAGGAGATATTTACTTACAACAGCAACAATGGCAAGCAGCGATTATCTGCTATCAAGAAGCGGTGAAATTAAATCCCAAATTAGTTTCAATTCAAGAAACATTAGGGGATATTTGGTTTGAATCTCAAGACTGGGAATCTGCGATTAATTGTTATCGCCAAATTATCCAATTAGAACCGAATGCTTGGCAAGTTTACCATAAATTAGGTGATGCTTTACGAGAACAGGGTGATCTGAAAGAAGCGATTAAAGCCTATCGTCAAGCAACGGAATTAGCTAAGAAATTAGTCAGTTAAAAGTCTACTAATTGAATTTCAAAATAGAATCATGAAAAAGCACACGCCTTACCATTTAAAGACAGAGTGTGCTTTTTTATCCTCAATCAACTGGATTTTCATTGGAGGGGTGTTAGGACATCTTTGACAATTTTTGGAAATTAACTTATAATTACTATTTAATATATTTTTTTGTCTTAAATAAAAAAATATATTTTAGGCGATTTTTAAAAATTTTGTCTAAAATTCAACATTTGTAGGTATTCGGTATGGATTTACAGTTATCTTTATTTTCGGCTGGGCAAATAGAATCCACTGCAAAAAAAACAAAACAAGCAAAATTAGGTCGCTATCAGAAACTTCAACGCGAACTGTTAACAAATCAGCGTGATCCCAATCAAGTCTTTATTGATATTGACAATCAGCCCTTATCCTCATTTAACTATAACTTTATCGATCTTTTTTGTGGTGCGGGGGGATTCACTCAAGGTTTAGTTCAAGCTAAATTTAATCCTGTAGTCAGTGTTGAAATTAATCCCATTGCCTCAGCTACACATCAAAAAAATTTTCCTAATTGTAATTATTTTTGTGGTGATATTCATGAATTTAACTCAATAAAATGGTTAGAAAAATTGCATTTCCCTCCGATTCATCTTATTGTGGGTGGCCCTCCCTGTCAAGGATTTTCTGTTGCAGGAAAACGGAACCCCGATGATCCCAGAAATAACTTATTTAAAGAGTTTATTCGTGTTGTGTCAGAAATTCTGCCTTGGTATGTTGTCATGGAAAATGTACCCGGTATTTTAACAATGAAAAATGGGGAAATTAAACAAGAAATATTTGAACAATTTCAATCCATTGGTTACTCGGATATTTCAGTTGTTATTCTTGAATCTGCTACCTATGGAGTGCCTCAAATTCGACCTAGAGCGATATTTATTGCCAATAGATTTGGACTCCAAAACCCTTATCCCAAACCTCAACTTCAACCGGAACAATATCAACCCATTGAATCGGCTATTTCCGATCTTCCTGAATATACACCCATTCCTGAAATTAATCATGAATGGACTCGTCATTCCCCTGAATATATGCAGCGAATTGCACAAGTTCCCGCCGGAGGTTCTCTATATGAAACCTATCTTGATGCGTTCAAACGTCAATATCCGGGTAAACCTAGTATGACGATTAAAGAAAATCACGGCGGAACCCATATTCACCCCTATCTTAATCGAGTAATTTCTGCCCGTGAAATGGCTAGATTACAGTCATTTCCTGATGCTTTTATCTTTGAAGGAACGATGAAAAAAGCCATGTGGCAAATTGGAAATGCAGTTCCTCCCCGTTTAGCAGAATGTATTGGATATGCTCTGATTCCCTATTTAGACAGTATTAGTTTAGGGAAAGAGAAAGATTTATCAACTATTCCAAAAACTTCTGAGATTCAACTTGCTTTAGAGTTGCATTAAGAGCAGTTCGCCAAGCCTCAAAATTATACCATCCACAACCGACACATCCTTCCTCGGCTTCCGAACCCGATTGAGGAATATGATTAGGCCATATTTCATTTTCTGCATACCAAAATTTGATTCCTAATGGTGTTCCTCGGTTTCCTGTTTTAATACAATTCTCGCAACTTCTCGACTTTAAAAGATTATGATTTCCAGAATCATCTTTTTTGAGGAGTTGAAATTTCTTTCTAATTTCAGCTTCACTCATATTAACATCATGATTCGGTTCACTTTGACCCCACCGTCCCATTGGAAAACGATGATCAATCACTAACTCATGATCCTTCCGTTTCCGATTTTCAATCACATCTGTATGACTGTAAATTTCTAAAATTCTTTTCACTAATTTAGGAGGAATATTAGCAGAAGCATTCGCTTCCCTAGTTTCTCCTGTCCATCGATCCCAAGTGGTAATTTTTTGGCAAACTTGACATAATTCTCGCTTAGTTTCAATCACTAACCCTGGACGACCGCTTCTATTTCCTCGTTCTAAACCTTGAATTCCGCCACCTCCAGCGTATTGATTAGAAGCAACTTTTTTCCCTTCACAGTTGCGACAATGCCACTTTTGATCAGATAATAAATCGAAAACTTTATACTGTGATGTACCTGATTTAAGTTTGGATTTTAAACTTTCTGCTGATTCTGGGTTCACTCCACATTCCTTATCTCTGTTTCTAAGTTCTCAAGCAGTTCTGAAACAGTAATATTCAAACCACTAGCAAGAGAAACTAGAACCGTCAAAGAAGGGTTTCTTACACCCCGTTCTAGTCCAGATATATAGGTTCGATCTAGGTGAGAACGTAACCCTAACTCCTCTTGAGAAATTCTAATAGACATTCGATATTGTCTAATCAAAATTCCTAAAGCCTTTAAAACTTGTGTTTTAGACTGTTCCATGAAATTATGATCCCCTTTCATAGACAATCAGTCTACGGACGATCAGTCACATGGGAATCAGAATTTCGTTCTCATAACCAGTCAACGTCAGTAAAATCTGTATTTTTTTCTATTATTATTTAAAATGCACACGCCCTACAATTTAAACGAAGGGTGTGCTTTTTTATTGGGATAATAATATATTCCCAATAAAAAAGCCCTAAAGGGCTTACTACAGTTTTTTTAAGAAGCATCAAACCTTAACGCCTGACCGCGAACTTCTGAATTAACTTTTCCATTTCCATAAACCACTTTTCCCCCAACTAGGGTATATTCTGGCCATCCAGTTAACTCCCATCCTTCAAAGGAACTCCAACCACATTTACTTAACACTTCCTCCCGTAATACCGGACGATAATTGTTTAAATCTACTAACACTAAATCCGCATCATAACCCACTTCTATTTTCCCTTTATTGGGAATTTTATAGGCTTTTGCCACGGCGGTAGACATCCAATTTGATACCTGTTGAACCGTACATTTTCCGGCGATCGCTTGTGTTAACATTAAGGGTAAAGAAGTCTCAACTCCTGGCATTCCCGAGGGTGTATTCGGATAGCCTTTCGCCTTTTCTTCTAAGGTATGGGGGGCGTGATCGGTAGCGATAAAATCAATTACTCCATCTAATAATGCTTGCCATAATATCTGATTATCTTGGGGCGATCGCAAGGGGGGATTCATTTGGGCTAAGGTGCCAATTTTATCATAATCTGTTATATTTAATAACAAATGCTGAGGTGTGACTTCTGCTGTTACCCAGTCTGGTTTTTCTTGACGTAATAACTCCGCTTCTTCCCCCGTTGACAGATGCAGAATATGTAACCGTCGTTGATATTTTTTAGAAAGTTTTAACGCGAGTTGAGTGGCTTCTAATGCCGCTTGATTATCTTGAATGGTAGAATGAATTGCCGGATCTGTGATTCCCGCAAATTCTTGACGACGTTGATTAATTCGAGCTTGATTTTCCGCATGAACCGCAATTAACCGATCGCCTTTCGCAAAAATACTTTCTAATATTTCTTCTTGATCAATTAATAAATCCCCGTGCATTGACCCCATAAAAATTTTAATTCCCGGGGTGGGATTAGCTTCTAATAAATCTGGTAAATTTTCCGCCGTCGCCCCAATAAAAAAGCCATAATTAACAATACATTTTTCCGCCGCCCGTCTTAATTTATCATCTAAAAGGGCTTGGGTGGTGGTTAAGGGGCGGGTATTGGGCATTTCTAAAAAAGAAGTCACTCCCCCTTTGGCACAGGCACAACTGGCCGTATATAAATCTTCTTTATATTCTAAACCCGGTTCTCTAAAATGCACCTGGGGATCAATCACACCTGGCAATAAAGTCAACCCTTGGGCATCAATAATTTCCCAGTCATCTTCCCCTAGGGTATGATGATCAATTTCTGGAGCTATCTCAACAATTTTACCATGAATAATAGCAACATCTCCAAGTAAAAAATCACCATTGGGTAACAAAATTCGGGCTTGATTAATTAATACACTATAAAATTCAGACATAATTACCTTGATCTAATCTGCTATAAAACTATTTAACCGCAAATTTGTCACCGCAGGGAACTATCAACCCCCAATTGTAGACAAATTTGATATGATGAATGTAGTTTTTTGTTCTGTGACCACCCGCTTATGAGCAGCCTACCCAATCAAGAACCAGATCCCGTTAAATCTTCCTCTCAACCGGAAGAAAACCCCTGGGTAGAAATCCTGAAAACCATTAGTTTGAGCATCTTTTTAGCCCTGGGGATTCGGACATTCGTTGCCGAAGCCCGCTATATTCCCTCTGGGTCAATGTTACCGACTTTAGAAATTAATGATCGATTGATTATTGATAAGGTCGGCTATAAGTTGGTTAGCCCCCATCGGGGGGATGTCGTGGTCTTTAACCCCACAGATGAACTGAAAAAACAATATAAGGACGCCTTCATCAAACGAATTATCGGTTTACCTGGTGAAACGGTAGAGGTGAAAAACGGTTCCGTATTTATCAATGGTCAACCTCTCCCAGAAAAGTATATTGCCGAACGACCCGAATATAACTGGGGGCCGGGAACAGTTCCCGAAGGCCAGTATTTAGTTTTGGGAGATAACCGCAACAATAGCTACGATAGCCACTATTGGGGTTTTGTCCCCCGGGAGAATATTATTGGTCGGGCAACGGTGCGGTTTTGGCCCCCTGACCGGATGGGTGGACTCGGCGATCCTGATTATCCCCTAAATGAACGGCAATAGCCACAATTTTTGGCCTTTTCCTCCAGTGTTGCCCGTCAAATTCTCAATCCTGGGGGATTGACAAGTTTTAGAATCTATGGCAGGATTAATAATTGTGCAATTAAATAAAAAAGCGGAACTGGCGGAATTGGTAGACGCGCTAGATTCAGGTTCTAGTGTTTGCAAAGACTTCCGGGTTCAAGTCCCGGGTTCCGCATTGAACGGTTAGGGGTGTGATTTTCGCGCCCCTATTGTTGTTTATCCATCAGGTCTTATGTTAACGAGTCTGCAAAATCCATTGGTAAAGCAAATTCGCAAACTGCATCAAGCCAAGGGACGTAAAGAACACCAGTTATTTTTAATCGAAGGAACCCACTTAGTAGAAGCCGCCTGTGAGGTAGGTTATCCCCTAACCACGGTGTGTTATACCTCCTCCTGGCAAGGGCGTCATCAACCGCTGCTTGAACGTTTAAGCCAAGATACCCCCCGATGCGAATGGGTGAGTCCTGAAGTATTGGAGGCAATGGCGACAACCGTTCATCCCGATGGCGTGATTGCCCTCGCACCTCGAATTCCTTCTAAACCCCAAACCCTTCAAGGTTTAGGCATTGCTTTAGAAACCCTGCAAGACCCAGGTAACTTGGGAACCATTATTCGGACAGCTGCGGCCACGGGGGTAGAGGGGTTGTGGTTGAGTGCCGATAGTGTCGATTTAGACCACCCGAAAGTATTAAGGGCTTCTGCGGGGGCTTGGTTTCGTTTAAATAAAACCGTTAGCCCTAACTTAGCCAGGGATATCAGCCATTTTCAGCAACAAGGATTACAAATTGTAGCGACAGTTCCCCAGGCTTCGATGTCCTATTGGCAATTAGATCTGACCCGGCCAACTCTCCTGGTATTTGGGAATGAAGGGGCTGGACTTTCTCCCGATATTCAAGCCCTAGCAGACCATCAGGTTCAAATTCCATTACAGGGAGGGGTGGAATCCCTGAATGTGGGGATTTCCGTCGCCCTGATGCTCTATGAAGCCCAACGCCAAACTATTTAGAACAAGTCATTCTGGGGACTCGTCCGAAGTTGCAATATGTTGATCATGTAGATATTGTTCAATATCCGAGATCGCAGCTTCCAAATCCGATAAGCTAATGGCTTCGCGGACTTTGGGGGGAGGGGGAACGGAGACCTTTTGTTCTGGAGGTGCAGGCTGTGGGTTAGGAGTCACTGCCTCCGACTCTTGGAATGCGCGTAATAATTCTTGATCAAAAGACTCAATAAATTTTTCGGCGGCACTACGACGAAGATCCTGGGGTTTTTGATTCATGACGGGGTGACTCCTGAAACGGTGAATCTTTGCTGCTACAAAAAACAACCCGATTAACTCAGATTCCGAAAGATACAACGGTCGGGGAACAGCAAGGCTAGGGAAATAGGAACAAGCATATTGCCTAAAACTAACCTAGCACGTTTATCAGGGCAAATTCATTTTGTGGGTATTTCAAGATGATACCGATATCCAATTGGGGGTAAGGGCGAGGGGAAAAATCCTCGATTTCTTAACAATTGAGCTTTTTGTTGTCCGTGTTACTCTGATGTCTGTTGGATTAGAATGTTGATCTGAACCCGTGATATTCAATTTGGATGGAGCCGTTTATTCATGGATGAGAAAACTCCGGCAATTATTAGACCGAAACCGGTGGCGGAGATTCGACTCACACCCGCCGGAAGTGAAAAGTCAGTCCGCCGCGCTAATTCGCCATCTGATCGGGATAAACCTTCGTTTAGTAGGCCCCGTCGCCCCGATGTGACCCCGCCTAAACCTTGGGTTGAACTCGAAGAAGCTCAAAATCAAGGGGGTGAAGTGTTTCATTTGGGGGATTTGATTGAGGTGAGAGCGCCTTGGGGAGACGTGGCGATCGCAGAAATTCAAAATTTCTATGAAGTTTCTCCGGGAAGCCTATGGGCCTGTTTTGTCCCCACCGAAGAACGGGAGGACTGGACATGGAAAGGCGGCTCAATTCGGGCAGAACTCTTAAGAAAAGCCTAGAATCAGTTATCGGTTATCAGTCAACAGTTATCAGTTCCAGAGTCGATCACTGATACCTGATGACTGGCACAGATGCGCCAATAGCAGAAGCAGCAACATTGCCACCCTCACCGCACGTCCAACTGATAACTGATAACCGATGACTGATAACCGATTATGGATGCTACTGAATATCAAGCACTTAATATCTTAATTATTGACGATTCTCCGATTAACCTGAAATATTTGGGGAAACTTCTAACGTTGCAGGGGTATCAAGTTCAATTGGCGAATTCTGGGGAATTGGGATTAAAGATGGCTGTAGAGACTTTGCCCAATTTAATCATATTGGATATTATGATGCCGGGTTTGGATGGGTATGAAGTCTGTCAACGCTTGAAAGCGGATATGACTACTCAGCATATTCCCGTTATTTTTGTGAGTGTAATTGAGGAAGTATCGGAAAAAGTAAAAGCGTTTCAAAGGGGGGCGGCGGACTATATCACCAAACCGTTACAAAAAGATGAAGTTCTAGCTCGAATTCACCATCAACTAACAATCCAAGGTTTACATCATCAATTCAAAATTCAAAATCTTCAACTGAAAGCTGAAATAGAAGCTCGTCAACAACGGTCAGAAAAATTTTCTAAAGTTTTTTTAAACAGTCCGAATCCAATTACCTTAAGAACATACAAAGAGGGATGTTTTTTAGATGTTAACCCTAGTTTTCTCAAGACCTTTGGCTATCAAGAATCTGAAGTGATTGGTAAACGAGCGATAGACTTAAATTTGTGGCTGAATCCTCAAGATGAACAGGAGTTAATCCAAAAAATTCAACAGGGAAAACCCATTCATAATCAGGTCGTTGGGCAACGAACCAAAACCGGGGAAATTAAACAATTATTATTGTCAGAAGAACTGATTGTTTTAGAAACAAAAACTTATATTTTATCAATTTTTAATGATATCAGCGAAAAGAAAATATCGCAAAAAGACAAGAAAAAAATTGAAGAAGCATTAATCAAAAGTGAAAATAAATATCGGAATTTAGTTGAAACGTCTCAGGATATTATTTGGTCAGTGAATTTACAAGGATATTATACCTTTGTGAGTCCGGCGGTGAAAACAATTATGGGATATGAACCGGAAGAAGTGATCGGGAAACTATTTTCCTATTTTGTCCCCCTGGATCAAGTCTCTTATGTTCAAAAGATATTTCAACCTATTTTAGCAGGTCAATCCTTAGTTAGAAATCATGTGATTAGTATATCTAAAGAGGGAAAATGGGTGCATTTATTAGTGAATGCTTTTCCTGTTTATAGTTCCGAGGGAGATTTAATTGGGATCAGAGGTACAGCATCGGATATTACGGAACACAAAACAACGGAACGAGCTTTACAACTAATTGTAGAAGGAACGGCTGCAAAAACAGGTCAAGAATTTTTTCGTTCCTGTGTTTACTATTTAGCTGAAGTTTTACAAGTGAATTATGCTGGCGTTTTTAAACTTTTAAAATCATCCCCGCCCCAATTAACTACCTTGGCGTTTTGGAATGGAAAAAACTGGCAAGATCATAGGGTTTATGAATTATCGGGAACCCCTTGTGATCAGGTGATTAAAATGGCTCAACCCTGTCATTTTAGTGAAAATGTCCAGATTTTATTTCCGAATGATCCAGAGTTAGCTGAATTACAAGCTCAAAGCTATTGGGGAATTCCTTTATTTGATTCTAATCGAGACGTGATTGGGATATTAGTAATAATAGATACCCAAAATAAACAACTGAATCTGAGTCAAGAATCCATTTTAAAAATTTTTGCAGAGCGGGCAGGTGCCGAACTAGAGAGGCAATTAGCAGAGGAATTACTGCAATATCGATCCCGCATGGATAACCTGCTGACCCATATTTCTCGGCTATTTATTAATGATACTATAGAAAATGCCATTCGTTATACCCTGCAAGAAGTTTGTCAGTTCCTTGACTGTGATTGGGCATTTATTTTTAATTCTAACTCTGAATTTGTGCCTTGGAAAATCACGGCCCAATGGTGGCAAACGGAACAACAAAGTGAACAGAATTATTGTCCAGTTTTATCCGGTCAAACTATTCCAGCTATTCATCAAAAATTACAACTGAAAAAAACTGAAATTCTAGCAATTTCCGATCTGGATCAGTTTCCCGATTTACTTTCCCAGGATCAAAGAACTCTAAGGCGTCTCAATTGTCAATCCCTGATTTTCATTCCCTTAATTAAAGGTGGAAAAGCTAAGGGATTTATGGGGATTATGAACTTCCATCGATGTACTGAATGGACATTAGAAATCCAGAATTGGTTGAAACTGGTGGGGGAATTAATTGCCATTCGTCAAACCACGGAAGAAACCCAACAGGCATTAGAACGGAGTAAAACCCGCTATCAAAATTTAGCGGATAATATACCCGGGATGATTTATCAATTTGTCTTACATCCTGACGGTTCTATGAGTTTACCCTATGCCAGTTCAGGATGTTGGGATTTATATGGTTTATCTCCCGCCCAGGCGATGATTAATGTGCATCAATTATTTGAAAAAGTTCATCCTGAAGATTTTCAAGGAGTGTTCAATTCCATCTGTGATTCGGCTGAAAGTTTAAAGCCATGGAGTTATACCTGGCGGATTATTAATCAGGATGGTCAAATTAAATGGTTGCAGGGAAATGCCCGTCCTGAATCTCAACCAGATGGCAGCGTTTTATGGGATGGTTTAATTATTGATATTACCCAAACTAAACAGGCAGAAACCATACTGCGGGAAACAGCCCAGCGTCAACAAACCCAAGCGCGAATTATTGGTCGAATGCGTCAAACTCTGGATGCGGAGACAATTTTTGCCACGGCGACTCAGGAACTCCGTTATGAACTAAATAGTGATCGTGTGGGAATTTATCAGTTTAATTCCGATGGTCAAGGTCAATTTGTGGCAGAATCCTTGACATCAGGTTATCAACCCTTAATCTATCAATCGATTCAAGACTTACACTTTGATCCGAGCAGTTTTGAACCGGAAAATTGCGTTTTATCGAGTTTAAATCAGGAAGATAAAATTCAAGATACCTATCTTCGAGATATTCAAGAAGGAGTGCATCGTGATGGCTTGAGTTATTTGTGTATTTCTGATATTTACCAAGCTGGATTTCCCGATTGTTATTTACATTTATTGGAACAGATGCAGGTTAAAGCCTATTTAATTGTCCCGATTTTTTGTCAAATGGTGTCACCCACGGTGGACGTTACACTCGAAAGTTCTACCACGGTTCGGGCTAAGTTAAAATTATGGGGACTGTTAGCGGTCTATCAACATTCAAGTCCACGTCAGTGGCAAGCATCAGAAATTAATTTAGTGGTACAAATTGGTGCCCAATTGGGAGTGGCATTGCAACAAGTGGCTTTATTAACCCATACTCAACAACAATCAGAAGAACTTTCTCAAGCTAAGGAAGCTGCCGATGCTGCGAACCGGGCTAAAAGTGAATTTTTAGCAAATATGAGTCATGAATTACGCACTCCTCTGAATGCAATTTTGGGATTTACACAACTGATGAATCTTGATTCTAGCCTAGGTTCTGAACAACAAGAACAGATTGGGATTATTCATCGGAGTGGTAAACATTTATTAGCCTTAATTAATGATATTCTGGAGATGTCTAAGCTAGAAGCCGACCAGATCAGCTTAAATCCGACTCGCTTTGATTTATTTCAAGGGTTAGATTATATTCAAGATTTACTCAAAACAAAAATTAAAGCATTAGGATTAGGATTTGAATTAGAACGGGCTGAAAATCTTCCTCAATGGATTATTACCGATGAAAATAAACTCAGACAAATTCTGTTGAATTGTTTGGGACATTTGATGAGTTGGACAGAATCGGGGACGCTTCGATTTCGAGTTAAACCCTTATTCCCCCCTTGGGAATCCTCGGGTTTGGAGTCCAATTATTCTACCCAAAATATTCGACTGGAATTTGAAATTGAAACCACTGTATCAAATAGACAATCCTGGGAAGTTCAGGATTTATTTAAACCCTTTACATCGATTCAACGCAGTCTCACCTTCCACCATACAGAACAATTAAGTTTACCCATTAGCCAACAATTTCTGCACCTGATGGAAGGAACAATTATGATAGAACATTCCTCAAATCAGGGGATAAAATTAAAGTTGGTAATTCCTGTCCAACTCCCCGAAATTTCACCGCAATCTCCGGTATTTTCCTCGGGAAAAATTATAGGTCTATCCCCGAATCAACTCAACTATCGTCTGTTGGTGGCTGAGGATCAAATTTCCACGGCTGCCCATCTGACTGAATTTTTGGAACAGATGGGTTTTACCGTCCAGGAAGCAGAAAACGGGGATCAAGCTTTGACCCTTTGGCGGGTGTGGAAACCTCACTTAATTTTGATCAAAATGCGGATGCCGATTTTGAATGGTTATGAGGCGATTCAAAAAATTCGTCAGGAGGAATTTCCCTGGGAAATTCCCGTGGAGGGGTCGATCAATTCTGACGCCGAATTCGAGGGTGTCAACCCCCATCAAACGATTATTCTAGGGATGATTCCATCGGGGTCGGAGACGGATAAACAGTTGGCTTTATCGGTGGGTTGTGATGACTTTTTATATACTCCTTTTCCAGAGGATGAACTTTTAGACAAAATAGGTGAATATTTAAAGGTGCAGTATCAATATGCGCCCCCATTTTTATCTCAATCATCGGGATTACTTACCCAGTCCGATAGTGCTACTATGACTCAACCTCCGGTTTCTGCCACTCCCTCACAGATGATGCCGCTCGAATGGGTGGAACAACTCTATCATGCGGCGGCTCAATGTAGCGATCGCTTACTACTCCAGTTAATTAGTCAAATCCCTCCTGAATATGAAGCAACGGCTGAATATTTGAACCATTTAGTGGATAATTTTCGCTTTGATCAAGTGATGGAATGGGCAAAAAAACCTGAAGATTCTGCGAAAAACATACAATGATTGAGAACCAAACTGAGATTTATAAAGGCAATATTTTGATTATCGACGATAATCCTGAAAATTTGCGTTTACTATCGAGAATGTTGATCCGCCGCGGCTATGAAGTCCGTCAAGCTTTAAATGGAATCATTGCCTTGAGGGCGATTGAAATTCAACTACCTGATATTGTTTTATTAGATATTATGATGCCCCAGATGGATGGGTATGAGGTGTGTAAACAGATTAAAAATAATCCTGAAACCGCCGATATTCCAGTGATTTTTTTAAGTGCTTTAGATGAAGTTCAAAATAAAATTAAAGGCTTTGCGGCTGGGGGGGCTGATTATATTACTAAACCGTTTCAATTTGATGAGGTTTTAGTCCGGGTTCAAAATCAATTATCGTTACAATTTGCCCGCCAAAGAATTGTAAAATTGAACACAGAATTAGAACGACGGGTGAAAGAACGTACCCAAGAACTGGAAGATGTTCATGCTCAATTACTGAAAAAAGCTCTTTATGATGAGTTGACGACCCTGCCCAATCGAGTCTTATTTATTCAACATTTGGAATCGACTATTAAACAATTACAAGATCATCCCAATCATCTCTTTGCGGTGTTATTTTTGGATTGCGATCGGTTTAAAGTGATTAATGATTCTTTGGGACATTCCGTTGGGGATCAATTATTAGTTGCTATTGCCCAACGGTTAAAATCTACCCTATCCCATACTGATATTTTATCCCGGTTTGGGGGAGATGAATTTGCGATTTTATTAACGGATTTAACCGAACCTGAAATCCCTATTCAAACGGCGGAGAAAATTATTGCTATTTTGGCGGAACCCTTTTCTATTCTATCCTATCCAATTTATATTAATGCCAGTATTGGAGTGGCTTATAGTCAACCGGAATATACCCGACCGGAACAAATTTTACGCGATGTGGATACGGCGATGTATCGGGCAAAATCCCGAGGTATTTCCTGTTATCAAGTTTTTGATCCTAGTATGTATAAAAATGCCCTATCTTTTTTACAGCTTGATGCGGATTTACGCACGGCAATCAAAGAACAACAACTGGGAGTCAATTATCAGCCGATTATTGCGTTGAAAACTGGTAAAATTGTGGGATTTGAAGCCTTGGTTTGTTGGGAGCACCCCCAACGGGGTTTAATCTCTCCTAATGAGTTTATTCCTGTAGCTGAAGAAACGGGTTTAATTACGGAAATTGGTAATTTTGTTTTGCGACAAGCTGGAGAACAGATCTATCATTGGCAACAACGATTTTCGGAAATTCCCTTAACTATTAGTATTAATCTCACCCCTCGACAATTTAGCCAAAACAACTTAATTTCTCAACTGGATCAAATTGTTGAACAAACCCATCTGAATTATAACTGTTTAAAATTGGAAATCAAAGAAAGTGCCATTATGAATAATGTTAAAACCGCACAAATTATATTAAATCAGTTACGACAACGGGAAATTCAAATCAGTTTAGATGATTTTGGCACGGGATATTCTTCTTTGAGTTATCTGCATTCATTTCCCGTTGATACCTTGAAAATTGACCGTTCTTTTATTGGGGAATTAGACGAAGATCCTCAACAATTTGGCCTGGTTCCCGTGATTATTAATATTGCTCAAAAAATGGGGATGAATGTGATTGCAGAAGGCATAGAAACCGCCCAACAACTAAAAAAATTAAGACAGTTAAATTGTGATTTTGGCCAGGGGTATTTCTTCTGCGCCCCACTCAACCCGGAACAAGCTGTGAAGCTACTCCGATCATCGCCCCAATGGTAATCGGTGATCAGTAAACTGATGACTAATAACTGATGACTAATAACTGATGACTAATAACTGATGACTGATAACTGATCACTTAACGGGTGATATCAATTTGGATTTTGCCACTAAAATCAGGAATGGGGGGGGCGGGTTTGGTTAACTGTACCCGCACTTTTTCCACTCGGGGTTGTTGTAATAGGGTGTCGGTAATTTCCGTGGCTAATCTTTCCAAAAGGGCGAACTTACTGGTTTTAATCACGTTCTCAACGGTTTTGATGGTCTGGCGGTAGTCGAGGGTATCGGCGATCGCATCACTACTCCCCACGGGTCTTAGATCTAACCACAGGGTGATATCGGCTTCAAACCATTGTCCCAAAACCTGTTCCTCGGGTAAATATCCGGTGTAGCCGTAGCTGCGAATCCCTGAAATGTGGATTGAGTCCATAATTCCCAAAATAAAATGATATTTTCTCAAGAATATGCTACATTAATAAAAGTGTGGGTATGTAGCTCAGTGGATAGAGCATCAGGTTCCGGTCCTGAGGGTCGGGGGTTCGAGTCCCTCCATACTCGTTTTTTTTGTTGCCACAACCTAACTACCGTCAGGATTCGAGTGACTTTAATCCTTGATTTTGATTTGTGCCTGTGTTGAACAATTAGTCAAGCGTATGCCCATGTCAACCCTATAAATATTGTATCTCGTCCGGGGGATTTTGTCAAGTAAATTCCCTGGAAATCGGCGAAAAATTTATCAAATGGCCAATAATAGACTACAGACGAGAATCAAGATTAAGGAAAGGAAACTCGGTTTTGATATTCCAGGTTTGTCCGTTATGAATTAATAAAGTTAATTGAGGGACAATAAACTCGAAATAAATCTGACGTTGGGCAAATTCTAGCCATGCGGCTTTAAAAGCTATTCGACTTAAATCTTTAAAAGCGACGGTAATATGGGGAGAAAACGAACGTTTTTTAGAAACTTCATCAACAATATTAAGCTGTTGTGCTAAATTATCCATTAACTGTTGTTGAATATGAATTAATTCTGGTGTTTTGATTACATCTACAAACAGGACACGCGGAGGAAAAGCATTAAACCCCGATAAGGTGATCGGAATAGGGGGATGATTAATGGCAAATGTTGTTAAATGTTGTTCTAAAGTTGGCAGGTTTTCAGTTAACCATTTAAACGGGGGTTGTAAAGTAATATGGGGAGGAGATTTCAAGGCATGGCAACTATTATAGGTTTGAGCAAAATAATGTTTAATTTCCGTAATGTGATCTTGAATAGGTTGAGGAGGAAGTAAGGCAAGAAAAAACAGTTTTTCTGAAGTTTTCATATCTAAACCTGTAGGGTTTCACTATCAACGGCTAGAATATAAAGTTTAACTGCTTAACAGTTTAATGGTTTGTTTTTAATTTTTTGGTATGGCAAAATCGGGCTATCTAAATTCAATGGAGTTGAGAGTTAAGAGAGTCCTGAAGGACTTACTACGGGTTTATTTTTGGTCGGGTAGTGCTAAACAATCCGTTGTTCCCCAACAGACATAAATGGGGGTATTGCTATCGGGTAAACTATCGAAGGTTTTAGATTGACGAACCATCACATTTTCCCCTGATAATAATTTCACCACATATTGAATATGGGTTCCCAAATACATTGTATTTAATAAACGACCTTCAAAACAATTCACCGAGTTGCCCACGGGATAAAAACTCAATGTCACCTTCTCAGGACGCACACTAACAACCGCCGATGCACCTGTTCTTAAATCTTGCTGGGGGAGTTGAATACCTGGAATTTCAATCTGTTGAATTTCAATACTTAATCCGGTTTCTGTAACTATAAATAAACTGGTAGCATCGACACCTTCAACCGTACCCCGAAATAGGTTGGTATCCCCAATAAAATCGGCAACAAAAGGAGTTTGAGGATATTCATAAATCTCGTTAGGACTGCCAATTTGTTCAATTCTGCCATCGTGCATCACAGCAATTCGATCAGACAGACTCATGGCTTCTTCTTGGTCGTGGGTAACCATAATAAAAGTTAAACCCAAATTGCGATGGAGATTGGTGAGTTCTACCTGCATTTGTTTCCGCAGTTTTAAATCCAAAGCCCCTAAAGGTTCATCTAATAATAATACCGCCGGACGATTAACTAAAGCCCTGGCTAAAGCGACCCGTTGCTGCTGACCCCCGGATAGTTGAGAGGGATAACGGTTAGCAAAGGACTCCATTTTGACCAAAGCTAAGGCTTCCCGAACTTTTTCCTCAACTTCCGGCTTGATGAGGCGTTTTAGCCGAAGTCCAAAGGCGATATTTTCCCAAACCGTCAAATGGTTAAACAGGGCATAACTCTGAAATACCGTATTCACCGGACGCAGATAGGCGGGAGTTTGGGTAACGGACTGACCCCGAATTAGGACTTCTCCGGCCGAGGGCATTTCAAACCCGGCTATCAGTCGCAGTGTTGTGGTTTTACCGCAACCCGATGGCCCCAAAATACTAAAAAATTCTCCTCGACGAATATCGAGATCCACGCCACGAACAGCCGTTTCCCCATTAAAAACTTTGAACACTTTGCGAAGTTCAACATCAAACTTCGCTGGCGTCCCAATAGCACCTTGATTCTGCGTCGCCGCTTGCAGCATAGTGTTACGTTTGGAGATTTACCCTGACTACAGCTTATCTGATCAACACTGTTACTGACAAGTTGACATCCTCACCGCCGTAAAACGGACGGTGATTCCCAAACCTCACGATTTAGGTTTCTGCTTCCCAGCAACTGCCTCCACCCACAAGGAGTTTTCTGGTCTTATGTTCGCTCCACAGACTATCCCCGCCAGCCCTGCGGTTCTTATGTGTCGAAGTCTCAAAAAGAGAATTCTGAAGTTTGTGTTGATTCTAGGGGTGGACTGCCCATTGCCCTATCCTCATTTTCCCGGTCTACCGATTTTTCTGCGCCGCCAGTACAACTGGGCTTCGCTCGTTAGGCTGTCTGAATCCATCGTCACGGGTGGGTCAGTGACCATCCACATTCTAACACAAAGCCGTCTTAGAACGACGGGGTTTCTACCCATTTTTTCGATGATAGCCTAGGGAAGTCCAGATTCCGCTTTGGAGTATGAGACCGATTCCGGTGTACAATATCGAGCGCGAAAGTACAGCAATTAAAGGGCTAACTTGGTGTGAGGAGTTAAATGAATGAATTGGCAAAAAGATCCCCTGTCCGTCCTGCAAGATACAAGTCGAACGTTTTATATCCCCATTAATCGTTTACCTCCTTTGCTCCAAGAAGCCGTGGCGTCTGCGTATTTGTGTATGCGGGCGATTGATGAAGTTGAAGATCATCCCGGTTTGGATAATGCCACAAAAGCCCGATTGCTGCATAGGATGAGCCAAAATTTTCAAGCGGCGGTGTGTCGAGAAACCATTGTGGATGATTGGTTTGCGGAATTTTCCGATACGGAAACCTTGGAAGAAGTCACCCTACGGGTGGGAGAATGGGCTAAATTAGCCCCGGAACGAATTGGCCCTCGGATTTGGGATGCAACGGCGGCGATGGCTGACCGGATGGCGTTTTGGGCTGAACGCAATTGGCTAATTGAAACCGAAGCGGAGTTAGATCAATATACCTTCGGTGTGGCGGGGGCTGTGGGGCTGTTGTTGTCGGATTTGTGGGCTTGGTACGATGGTACACAAACGCACCGAGTTCATGCCATTGGATTTGGTCGAGGGTTACAGGCGGTGAATATTCTGCGGAATTACAAGGATGATGGGAGTCGAGGGGTGGATTTCTTTCCCGAAGGTTGGACATCGGAACAAATGCACAGCTATGCAAAACGGAATTTAGCCTTAGCAGATGCCTACACCGAGGCGTTACCCTCTGGCCCCGCCTTGGATTTTTGCCGAATTCCTCTAGCTTTGGCCCATGCCACTTTAAATGTATTAGCAGAGGGTCAGGACAAACTAACTCGCAGTGCAGTTGTGGAGTTGATTGAACAGGTTTGTGGAGGGTAAGTAGGAGGCAGAGGGAGCAGTGGGAGCAGGGGGGGCAGGGGGGGCAGGGGGGGCAGGGGGGGGTGAACTCTTTTTATTGACTATTGCTTAATATTTTTTACGTTAAAATTACAGATAAAATTGATGTTATCAATGGGAAAAAATGGCTGAATTTTTGGGAACTGGGGGAACAATTGTGGCGATCGCCACGGCTATTGTACCGCAACAGGGAAGTGTCGGAATTGTGCGGATGTCGGGGAGTGAAGCTCAATCGATTGCCCAACAGTTGTTTGATACTCCCGGACGACAAATTTGGGAAAGTCACCGAATTTTATATGGGTATATTCGCCATCCCCAAACTAAAAAAAACATTGATGAAGTGTTGTTATTATTAATGTTATCTCCCCGTTCCTATACCCGGGAAGATGTGGTAGAATTTCACTGTCATGGGGGGATAATTGCGGTTCAACAAGTCTTGCAATTGTGTATAGAATTAGGGGCAAGATTGGCACAACCCGGAGAATTTACCCTGCGAGCTTTTTTAAATGGTAGATTAGATTTAACCCAAGCCGAAAGTGTAGCGGAATTAGTCGGATCTCAATCCATTGCGGCCGCACAAACAGCTTTAGCAGGATTACAAGGAAAATTAGCCCATCCGATTCGAGAATTACGGGCAACCTGTTTAGATATTTTAGCTGAAATTGAAGCCAGAGTGGATTTTGAGGAAGATTTGCCCCCGTTAAATGAGTCAGAAATTATCGCCCAAATTCATCAAGTTTTAGAACAATTATCGCAATTTTTAGCAACGGCTGACACGGGAGAACTATTAAGAACCGGGTTAAAAGTTGCAATTGTTGGTCGTCCGAATGTGGGAAAATCGAGTTTATTAAATGCTTGGAGTCGGAGCGATCGCGCCATTGTTACGGACTTACCTGGAACCACTCGGGATGTGGTAGAATCGCAATTAGTTGTGGGAGGAATCCCAATTCAAGTCTTAGATACCGCCGGAATTCGTCACTCGGAAGATCAAGTGGAAAAAATTGGTATTGAGCGATCGCATCAAGCCGCCCAATCTGCCGATTTAGTGTTATTCACCTTAGATGCTGTTGTGGGTTTGACGGAAGCAGATTTAGAGATTTATCAACAGATCAAACACCGTCATTTTATTGTTATAATTAATAAAATTGATCAGGTTCATTCAGAGCAATTAGAGGAGTTGAAACAGACCATAATTCACAGTTTAATGATAGAAAATATTGAGATAGTTTCTATGTCAGCCGGGTTAAATCAAGGTATTCCAGATTTAGAAATAGCAATATTAAATTCAGTTTACGGAGGAAATATTCAAGCTGCTAATTTGGAGTTTGCCATTAACCAACGTCAAGCCGCCGCTTTAACCCGTGCTAAATTGTGTTTAGAACAGGTGGAAACAACCATTAATGATCAACTTCCCTTTGATTTCTGGACAATTGATCTCCGAGGTGCGATTCATGCGTTAGGGGAAGTCACGGGAGAAGAAGTTACAGAATCGGTTTTAGATCGGATATTTAGTCGGTTTTGTATTGGTAAATAGTGTTAATTAAACAGAAATAAACTAGAATCGACGTGAAATAAATTAGCCAGTGCGATCGATTGATTCAGAGTAATATTTTGTTGTTGATTCAAAACTTTTTATAGGTTATCCCTTGATCCAAATATTAAAATTAATTTTACAATTATTTAAAATCCCGTCTTCTTAAACCAGTAGATCGAATTTTAACCTTACACTCTAAAGGAGATATGGTAAAATCACAGTAATAATAGGCAAGTAAATCCCCTTGAAGGTTACAAACTCGCAAATTATAACCATAACTTTGAGCTACGGTCGCAAATCGATTGACCAGTACATATTGTCCTAAATACTGTTCTGCATTCCATTTTTCTCGGTCTACTACTAATGTTATAAAAGAATCTAAATAAAGATTAGGTGAAAGTTGCACAACACCATCTTCAATATACCAAGTTTTCATAACTTTGTCTTCATAGAGTTTTTCGGCTAACCAAAGATTAGGAATGCTTGGTTCGGTTTGAGATAGGGGAGGAAAGGGTAAAACAGCATCTTCTGAAAAACAGTGTTTGGTAGGTTTATTCAGAGAAATTTCTGGAGATGTTTGCGATCGCACTGGATAAATGAAACTATTAAAAATCAAGATATAGATAAAAATTTTAGCTAATTTATTGATAAAATTCATAAATTATGATATGATTAAATGAACCACAAAGAGACGAAGGAAGATAATTTTTATTCCCAAAGTCGTTTTCTTTCTTGCCCTTTCAGCAGTTCGTGGGTATCTCTTAATAAAGTGGGAATGTCTAATTGTTCAGGACAACGGGGTAAACAGTCGCCACAGTCGTTACAACGATTTGCTTTATTACCTGGAAACCAATGACCGGCATTTTCAAACATTTGATAACGATATTTGCCAAATTCGATCATATCGTAAGCCAGGGCTAAATTTCTTAACCGTAATACTTCGGGAATATTGATCTGTTCTGGACAGGGTAAACATTGATCACATTGACTGCATTTTGTTGTTCCTAAACGTTCTATTTTTTGGGTTTCTAATTTTTGAAAAATGGCTATTTCTTCTGAGGTTAATTCAATATCGTTATCAGCTACTTTTAAAAAAGGGTTATCTAATTCTTCGGGGGTCGCCGCCCCTAAACTTAAAGTTGTAATCCGGTGATCATTTAATAAGAATCGGTAATTTAATATTAGGGGAGAAATCGGTTCACAGAGATTTTTTAAGGTTTCTGGAGGAGCATAAAGTTGTCCACCTTTATCCATCGGAGAAATAATAAAAATCCCCATATCTTTTTGAGCCGCTAACTCAAGGGCGATCGCATTTCTTTGAAAGAAATAGTAATAATGCAGATTGACAAATTGAAATAAATCTGTTTGAATTGCCTCTAAAATGATTTCAAGGGGAGCATGAGTTGAAAACCCTAAATGGTGAACTCGACCATCGGCGATCGCTTTCTCAACTCCTGATAATCCTTGAAGGGTTTGTTCTAGGTGTTCTCTGGTATTAATTCCATGAATTGCTAGACAGTCTAGGTAATCTAAATTCAGGCGTTCTAGGGATTGATCAATTTTTTTTTCTAACACATCTGGGTTAGAATTGGGGGTGATTTTAGTCGTAATATAAAATTGCGATCGCTCCAGGGATAAACCCCCCAATATTGCCGCCCCTAAAAAAGACTCACTTTGACCATAACCCTGTGCGGTTTCAATATGATTTATCCCTAGAGAAATCGCTTTTTTGATTGTTAAACAGGCATTTTCTGGAGATGCTAAATAACGCATTGTACCCAAGGAAAATAAAGAAAGATCCAGGTTCGTTTTCCCAAACCGCCTATAACGCATTATTGATATATTGATGATTAGTTGATGATTAACTCTTGCTTATTAGTTATTATTAGTTTTTGGTTATTAGCAAGTACAAGACGCATTTCCCCCCTGCTCCCCCTGCCTCCCCTGCTCCCCCTGCTCCCCCTGCTCCCCCTGCTCCCCCTGCTCCCCCTGCTCCCCCTGCTCCCCCTGCTCCCCCTGCTCCCCCTGCTCCCCCTGCTCCCCCCTCTCTCCTATTGTGTTTCATCGGTTTTATTCAATTCTGAACGTTTGATTAAATCCGAAGGACTCAAGTTAGAGATAAAGTCTCGAAACGCCCGTCTTTCCGCCTCATCCGCGTCCCTATCCACGGGAATAGAAGCATCTGCAATCACTTCCTCCATCACCCAAATGGGACTATCGGTGCGTAAAGCAATAGCAATGGCATCACTAGGACGAGCATCAATTTCCTTCCTGATTTCCCCTTGACGCACAATTAACACTGCATAGAACGTGCTATCTTGCAAGGAATGAATGATAATCTTTTCCAGGGTCATATCCCAAGTTTCGAGAAGATTAACAAATAGATCATGGGTCAGGGGTCGGGGTGGTTTGTGATTTTCTAAAGCACCGAGGATGGACTTGGCTTGATCCTGGCCCACATAAATCGGTAAAGCACGTCTCTCGACTGCATCTCGCAGTAGAATAATGGGGCTGCGTGTAGCCGCGTCGAGTGCAATTCCAGCGACTTTCATTTCAATCATTGGGTTTATTAGCCTCTCTATCAAATATTCCCGACAAACTCAGTGGTTAAGCGATACACACTCACACCGACTTTATTCCAGTATGCCTTGATTTTTGTCGGAATCGACATTGGATTTTAGCCGTTGAGGTATTAACCGTTAAGCGTGAACACCTCAACCATCAACACCTCAACCTTTAACAACTAACTGCTCTATGTTTACAGGACTCATTCAAGCGCTGGCAACCCTTCAACCTATAGGACAAGATCAATTCCAAATTAGTTGCGTTTTGGGAGATGTAGACTCAATTTTCCAGGATTTGGCCATCGGCGATAGTGTAGCAGTGGATGGAGTTTGTCTGACGGTGGTAGAAATTCGGGACAAGGGGTTTATCGCCACGGCGTCTCCTGAGACTTTAAATCGGACAAAACTGGGACAGAGTTTAGATGGTTATTTTAACTTAGAAACGTCCCTGAGAGCCGGAAGTAAGTTAGGGGGACATTTTGTTACGGGTCATATTGATGGAGTCGGTTGTCTCCAGTCCGTGATTCCGACAGCAAGTTCTTGGGAAATGCGGTTTGGTGCTCCCGTTAATGCCAGCAATATTTGGCGACGTCAAATTGCCCCTTATATTGTGCCCAAAGGTAGCATTGCGGTCAATGGGATTAGTTTAACAATTTCTGATTGTGATCTTGAGGGTAATTGGTTTCAAGTGGCGGTGATTCCCCATAGTTATCAAGAAACGAATTTACGCTATTTACAACCGGGAAGTTGGGTTAATATTGAAGCGGATATTTTAGGAAAATATGTTGGTAAGTTTTTACAAAGTTATCTCAAAGGAAACTTGAATTCCGTTGAAAGTTATGATAGTATTTCCGCTATTTCCGCCTTAACAGAAATTACCCCAGAGTTTTTAGCTGAACATGGATTTAGTTAATTAATGTTATTTTATTGGCGATCGCTCCATTTTTCGCTAATCTAGGAATAATATATAGCAATCCGTGTAGTGGTTGTAGCATTTTATCGTAGGGGTTGGGTCTCCTAACCCAGTGCAAAGAGGGTTGGAAGACCCAACCCCTACCATAAAATATTATAACCTCGGTGTGGATTGCTATAGTAGCCAAAAGGATAAAACAACATGACCGTGAGTAGAATTATTCAACTTTTGAGAACTGGTAAACCTGACGAAATCGTAACAATTCAGGGTTGGGTCAGAACCAAACGGGAATTAAAAGAATTTACCTTTGTAGAAGTTAATGATGGTTCAGCTTTAGCTAATTTGCAAGTAGTATTAAATCCCGATTTAGCCGACTATGGAAATATTTTAAAACAACTAAATACAGGTGCTTCGGTAGAAATTTCCGGGGTATTAGTCGAGTCTCCCGCCAAGGGACAACGGATAGAATTAAAAGCATCTGAAGTTAAGGTTTATGGGGATGCAGACGCCGAAACCTACCCCCTACAGAAAAAACGTCATTCCTTTGAATTTCTCCGCGAAATTGGGCATTTACGCGCCCGGACTAATACATTAGGGGCAGTTTTTCGAGTGAGAAATGCCTGTGCTTCGGCGGTACATGAATTTTTCCAAGAACGGGGTTTTTTATGGGTTCATACTCCGATTATTACTTCCAGTGATTGTGAAGGAGCGGGGGAAATGTTTAGTGTAACTAATTTCAAATTAAAGGATATTCCCCTAACAGAATCTCAACAAGTAGATTATAGTCAAGACTTCTTTGGAAAACCAGCTTATTTAACCGTAAGTGGGCAATTAGAAGCGGAAATTATGGCGATGGCTTTTGGCAATGTTTATACTTTTGGGCCGACATTTCGGGCGGAAAATTCTAATACTTCTCGCCATTTAGCCGAATTTTGGATGATTGAACCAGAAATGGCTTTTTGTGATTTAGAAGGGGATATGGATTTAGCCGAAGATTTCTTGAAACATATCTTTAAATCGGTGTTAGAAAAATGTCCTGAAGACATGGAATTTTTCAATGAAAGGATTGATAAATCGGTATTAGAAACGGCTAATAATATTATTAATAATGAGTTTGGACGAATTACTTATACCGAAGCGATCGCAATTTTAGAAAAAGCGGATAAACAGTTTGAATATCCGGTGAGTTGGGGGTTGGATTTACAATCAGAACATGAACGTTATTTAGCGGAAGAATACTTTAAAAAGCCCACAATTGTCACGGACTATCCCAAAGAAATTAAAGCCTTTTATATGCGCTTAAATGAGGACGGAAAAACCGTTAGGGCGATGGATGTTTTAGCTCCTAAGATTGGAGAAATTGTCGGAGGTTCCCAACGGGAAGAACGGTTAGAAATGTTAGAAAACCGCATGAAAACTTTAGGAATAAACCCAGAGGAATTATGGTGGTATTTGGAATTGAGAAAATATGGAACCGTCCCCCACGCCGGATTCGGATTAGGATTTGATCGAGTGGTACAATTTATGACGGGGATGGGGAATATTCGGGATATAATTCCTTTCCCCAGAGCGCCACAAACTATTGAGTTTTAAATGGTTGATGGTTGACGGTTGACTGTTCATAGTCAACTGTCTATGGAAGCCCTAAAGGGCTTACTACGTTATTTACCGGTTAACTTCTTCAAACGCTCCGCTTCAAAGGGCGCGCCTTTTAACATCCGATTCCAATATAACCAAGGTAAAACATAACGCTTGGCTAACCACATACTATAGCGTTCTTGTGTAGGATCAAAGGGAAAACTAGAGTCGGGTTTATTCTCGTATGTAAACTCCGCCATAATTGTTTTTCCATAACCCGTAATTAACGGACAGCAGGTATAACCATCATAACTTCCCGTTAGTTTTTGAGCATGAATTAAACCATAGAGATTTTCCACTAAAGCAGGTGCTTGTTTGCGAATTGCCGCCGCCGTTTTAGAAGTCGGTAAAGAAGACGCATCTCCTAAGGCAAAAACATTCGGATAAACATTATGTTGTAACGTGGTTTTATTCACATCCACCCATCCTCCAGGTTGCACTGCTAAGGGACTATTCTTAATAAAATCAGGAGAACTCATAGGCGGTGTGACATGAATGAAATCATACTTAATCCTGACTTCCTCCACACCGTTATCCGTTGTCACCGTAAAAATGGCTTCCTTTGTTTCCGGTTGAATTGCTTTGAGATTATGTTTATAATTTACTTCAATATTCCGACGTTCCACCACTTTTTCCAAGGCTTCACAATAGCCCGGAATTGGGAACATTTTAGCTACCGCCGTACAATACATCACCCGGCTGTTTTCCCGTACCCCATTATTGCGGAAAGTATCATCGGCTAAATACATAATTTTTTGGGGTGCTCCTCCACATTTAATCGGTGTGGAGGGAAAGGTGAAAATTGCATTTCCCCCTTTAAAATTCTTCAACAATTCCCAAGTATAGGGGGCATATTCCAGGGAATAATTACTGGTAACACCATTTTTCCCAATCGCATCTTTTAATCCCTCAACTAAATGCCAATCAATTTGAATTCCCGGACAAACTACTAAGTATTGATAATTAATCCGTTGACCATCTTTTGTAATCACTAAATTATTTTCGGGTTCAAATTTATCCGCGTATGCTTTAATCCACTTGACACCTGGAGGAATACAGTCCTTTTCATCCTTAATTGTATCTTCAATGTCATAGGCTCCCCCACCCACCAACGTCCAAGCGGGTTGATAGTAATGTTTATCTGAGGGTTCAATAATGGCAATATCGAGGCTAGAATTTTTCCGCATTAGTTGGGCGGCGACGGTAATGCCTCCGGCTCCTCCCCCAACAATCACAATTTGATGGCGGGTTATCGGGGTTGTTGGATCGGAATTTGAAGGTTGCGAGGTTGTACTAGACATAATAGCTTGGGAATTCTGGACTGATCTGCCTATTGAGTGTATCGGGGAAGGGAGCTAAATTTTTAATCTATTAACAACTTTTAAGATTTCGGGTTCAAAAGCTGTTCCTACCCCGGCACAGAATAAATTTACAGTTAATTATTGATAATTTAAAATGATTGATTCTGGGTTTTTCTGAGCATAAAAGGTAGGTTAGGATGTTCTTAGAAATTCGGCAATCCGATCTACGGCCGTTGCTAAGACCTCTGGGGGATGAACTAAGGCAAATCGGACATATCCTTCACCAGATTTACCAAATCCTGCCCCCGGAGAAGCGGCGACTCCAGTTTTGTCCACCAGTTGTTGACAAAAACCAATAGAATCCTTTGACCAGGGCTCAGGGAGTTTTGCCCAAATATAGAGGGTCGCTTCGGGTTTCGGGATATTCCAGCCCATATTCTGCATTGCTTGAATAAACACATCCCGTCGGGCTGCGAAGATCTCCATATTCTGGGCAATATGCTCCTGGGGCCCGGTTAAAGCTGCGATCGCCCCATTCAAAATTCCCTGATATTGGTTAAAATCAACCACCGCTTTAATCTGGCGTAAAGCCAAAATTAACTCCGCATTACCAATGGCAAACCCCACCCGTAAGCCCCCCATATTATAGGACTTAGAAAAAGTAAAGAACTCAATGGAAACGGTTTTATTCGGATCGGCTTGTAAAATAGATGGGGCTAATTCAGCTATAGTTTGTTCTCCCCGGGGAAAGACAAAATCCATATAGGGGAAATCGTGAACCAACACTAAATCATGGTTTTGACAAAATTCCACTGCCTTCTGGAAAAAGGATAAAGGAGCCGTAGCGGAGGTGGGATTATGGGGATAACTCAAAACCATCATCCGAGATTGTGTTAATACGGTTTCGGGAATATCCTCAAACACAGGTAAAAAGTCATTTTCCGCCCGTAAAGGCATCGGATACATTTGACCTCCGGCTAGATATACCCCGCCCAGATGGGAGGGATAACCCGGATCTTGCAGGAGGGCAAAATCACCCGGGTTGAGGATGGCCAGGGGCAGATGGGCCGTTCCTTCCTGGGAACCAATTAATTGTAAAACCTCGGTTTCTGGAT
This sequence comes from Planktothrix sp. PLAVEN19ND, assembly GCF_057220675.1. Lineage (NCBI taxonomy): Bacteria > Bacillati > Cyanobacteriota > Cyanophyceae > Oscillatoriales > Microcoleaceae > Planktothrix > Planktothrix sp. PLAVEN19ND. The sequence continues at coordinate 460,085 of NZ_CM170132.1, forward strand.
CAATGGCAATACCATAGCGGTTGCGATACCAATGGGCGACGGTTTCCCGAAACTCCTGGGTATTGCGAAATAACAGATAACCATGGGTACTCGGATCGGATAAAGATTCCTGAATTTCGGTGATAATATGATCAGCCACGGGTAAATCGGAAGAACCCAAGGATAAATCAATTAAATCTTGTCCTGCTAATACAGCCTTGGCTTTAGCTCGATCCATATCAGCAAAAACATTAGAGCGTAATAGGTCTAAACGATTAGCAAATTTCATAATGAATTACAAAAAAAGAGTCTAAAGCCCCTAAGTTTTACCTAGGATTTTTATTCATTCCTATTTATTATAGGATAAAACAACGGTATTGAAATGTTATAGCAGTCGCCACATCTATTAGGACATTCTTGAAAGCTAAAAGCTGCTCACAGTAAGTATTTACCTATAGCGAGATTGCCTATTCCCTATTGCCTCTTGCTATACAACCTATTTAGGATTGCTCTATGAATATTTTTACCGCTAAAATTGAAAAGATGAATTCAGAAGTCAAAGTGATGGCTTCCCAGATTTTGAAATGATAGGAGAAAAGCGATTCACTGATTAATGGTAAGCGGTAAAATAAAATAAATTGCATACTGATAATGGCGATATTCTTCATGGCGCGATCGCTCCATTCAGAATGACAGTGGCAATAATTTTTTATCAGGGCTTAGTCTACCTATTTTTGTTTTTCAACCCTAAAAATTAGATCTGGAGCCTCTACCACCCTAATAGCAGGGCTTCAGACCCAATTTAGGGGAGTGTATAGCGGTCTTGAAAGTTTCTATTTAAAAAGCAACTTTTCCTATGCAGATAAACCAGCTTCTAGCCAATCGATTAATTTAGATTTAGGAATGGCTCCTTCATGGGACTGGACAACTTCCCCGGCTTTAAATAATTTTAAAGCGGGAACTCCTTCTACTTTATAGGATTTCACGGTAATCGGATTGAGATCGATCTCCATTTTCACCACTTTTAAGCGATCGCTATAGGTTGTGGCGATCGCTTCCATAGAAGGAGACACAAGCCGACAAGGGCCACACCAACCCGCCCAAAAATAGACCAAAACCGGTGATTCTGCTTGGAGAACTTCAGAGTCAAATTCTGAATCTTCAATGACAAGAAGGTGATTACTCATAGTTATTTAGGTGATGGATTGACTAGAAATTTTTGCTATCGTTCAGATCCAGCTTCAACTGTCTTCAGTTGTGCATCTAAAATTTAATCATATCCTGAGTGTGTGGATATCCCCTCACCTAACCCTTTCAGGGTTTGTGAAAAGTTTTGTGGGTAAAGGTGGTGCTAATATTGTCAACAAAAGCAATTCCCAACGCTTTTCTTCATTCCCCAAGTCCGGTGTTTGCTGTAACCTGAGAAGGTGCTATGTCAACTTTAGTCATCGTTGAATCTCCAACCAAAGCCCGTACCATTCGCAACTTCTTACCATCGAGTTATCGGGTAGAAGCCTCAATGGGTCATGTCCGTGACCTTCCACCCTCTGCTGAGGAAATCCCCGAAGAATATAAGGGAGAAACCTGGGCTAAATTGGGGGTGAATGTGGAAGGGAACTTTGAACCCATTTACGTTATCCCCAAAGATAAGCAAAAAATTGTTAAAGAACTCAAAGCCGCCCTCAAAGAAGCGGACGAACTCGTGCTCGCTACTGACGAAGACCGCGAGGGAGAGAGTATTAGTTGGCATCTACTCCAAATTCTGAAACCGAAAGTCCCCATTAAACGGATGGTGTTTCACGAAATTACCCAAGAGGCAATTCGTGAAGCCCTAAAAAATTGTCGCACCGTTGATGAAGAACTGGTTCATGCTCAGGAAACCCGCCGCATCCTCGACCGCCTCTATGGTTATACCCTTTCCCCCCTGTTGTGGAAAAAAATTGCCAAGGGATTATCCGCCGGCCGGGTACAGTCCGTGGCCGTGCGTTTACTGGTCAGCCGAGAACGGGAGCGTCGGGCCTTCCGGTCTGGGGGATATTGGGATTTAAAAGCCCTGCTGGAACATACCCAGAGTCGATTTGATTCTAAACTGGTGAGTCTGGCCGGGGTAAAAGTCGCAACCGGGAGCGATTTCGATGAAAGTACGGGAAAAATTGCCGCTGGCCGGAAGGTCGTTTTACTAGATGAAGCCCAAGCGGACGCTTTAAAACAAAGGTTATCGGGTAAACCCTGGACGGTTGCCAACTTAGAGGAAAAGGCCGTTACTCGCAAACCCTCTCCTCCGTTTACCACCTCCACCTTGCAACAGGAATCCAACCGTAAACTCCGGTTAAGTGCCCGTCAAACCATGCAAACGGCCCAGAGTTTGTATGAGCGGGGTTATATAACTTATATGAGAACGGATTCTGTGCATTTATCAGAGCAAGCGATTACCGCCGCCCGGGAATGTGTGGAACAAAAATATGGGAAAAACTACCTCAGTCCCAAACCCCGACAATATACGACGAAATCCAAAGGAGCGCAGGAAGCCCACGAAGCCATCCGTCCGGCGGGCAGTTCTTTCCGTACTCCCCAAGAAACAGCCCTGAGTGGGGCGGAACTCAACCTCTATGATTTAATTTGGAAGCGTACCGTGGCTTCCCAGATGGCCGACTCCCGCCAAACCAATATTACCGTTGAGTTAAAGGTTGAGGATGCCGGATTCCGCAGTACGGGGAAACGGATTGATTTTCCCGGGTTCCTGCGGGCCTATGTGGAGGGTTCCGACGACCCAGAAGCGGCCTTGGAAGACCAAGAGGTATTATTACCCCCCCTGAAAGTGGGTGACCATCCCGACTGCAAAAAGTTAGATGTAGTGGGACACGAAACCCAACCCCCAGCCCGATTTACGGAAGCATCTTTAGTTAAAACCCTAGAAAGTGAAGGCATTGGTCGCCCTAGTACCTACGCCAGCGTGATTGGAACCATTATTGATCGGGGATATGTTCAGTTAAAAAATAACGCCCTGATTCCAACTTTTACGGCCTTTGCGGTTACCAACCTCCTAGAAACATACTTCCCGGATTTGGTGGATTTGCGATTTACCGCCCGCATGGAAGACACCCTGGATGATATTGCTACCGGAGAAGCTCCTTGGCTACCCTATTTGGAAAAATTCTATTTAGGCGATGCGGGACTGGAAAATCAGGTTAAAGACCAAGCCAGTAAAATTGATACCAAAGTCGCCCGAACTATTGAGTTAGAACAGTTGGGGGATGAAAATGATCCCATTCAATATCGCGTCTGTATCGGTAAGTTTGGCCCTTATATTGAGGCGGGAACGGGAGAGGAGATGATTACCGCTTCCATTCCCCAGGATTTAACTCCGGCGGATTTAACCCCGGAGGTAATTCGGGAATTGGTGGGACAAAAAACCGAAGGGCCAGAAAAATTAGGGGTTCACCCGGAAACGGGAGAAACTATTTATATATTAATCGGCCCCTATGGCCCCTATGTGCAATTGGGGTTAGAAGCCGAAGACAGTAAAAAACCGAAACGGGTGTCTATTCCCAAAGGCGTTGATAAGGAAAACGTCACCCTGGAAATGGCTTTGGGGTTATTGGCCCTACCCCGACTGTTGGGAACCCATCCTGAAACCGAAGCTAAGATTAAAGCCGCCTTGGGGCCGTTTGGGCCATACATTGTCCATGACCAGGGGAAAGAGGGTAAGGATTATCGGTCGCTGAAAGCCCCTGATGACGTATTAACCGTTAGTTTAGAACGGGCTTTAGAACTGTTAGCCCAACCGAAAACCAGTGGTCGAGGAGGACGGGGTAAAAAAGAAGTTCCGCCTTTACGCGAGTTAGGAACCCATCCCGCAGATGATGAACCTGTGAATGTTTATGATGGCCGTTATGGGCCCTATGTTAAACATGGGAAAATCAATGCTTCCTTACCCAAGGATGCGGCGGTAGAGGCGTTTACCCTAGCCCAAGCGTTGGAATTGTTGGCGGCAAAGGCGGATTCGGGTTCGAGTTCTAGGAGTAAGTCTAAAACGACAAAAACAGCTTCTAAAACCACAGCTAAAACCACCAAAACCACCACTAAAAAATCCTCAACTACTAGCAAAAAAACTAGCTCTTAGTTTATTGTTTAGGATTACTGGCTACCGTTGTCGGGGTGCGAGAAAATACCATAATCACGCATCCCTAACTACAACAAATCATAAAGGTTAAAGTTAAACTATTTAATTCAGGAGAAATTTATTCGTCTTGATCAGTGAATAACTTTTGTTTGACTACTTACCAAGAGTAATCCGCCAAGTATTCTGTATTTTTTCTAATTTGAGTTCTGGAATAGTTTGCAGTATATCTATCAATTTAATATCGGGAAAAATATTACACCTGACTTCTCTGAGATTCTGACCATAATTGCTGTAAAATATTGTGTTTATTTCATCAATTTTGACATAATTTTCTCGGTTATTTGATAGTAAATATTTAACTATTTCTACTAAGCAAAATTTTAAATCATCCTGAGATTGAATTTTTTTATTAGTGGGATTAAACTTTTTAGAGATTGGCTTTGAACTCTTATTTTTTGGGGAAACTTTAGCAGATTTTTTAGAATATCCTTGATTCGGCAAATCTTTGATCGTACTTTTCTCAACTTTCCAAGGACGTTTTACTGTATAAAACATTGATTGATTGTTGATTGAAGATTGGCGATAACCAGGAACCGTTTTTCGGAGTAAAGAAATATAAAAATTTTGAGGAATTGGTGTTTCATAAATAGCAAAAATATGGCTTTTTCTCAGAAATGTTTTCAGGTCAAAATAACCATAATCTTGTAATATATTTTCTAGGGTAGATCCATATTTTTGATGAAATAACTGCTCTAAAACTGTTCGAGTTAACCAGGGATGGTCTGAACTTTCTGTTTCTCCTTCTACCAAGTCTTCTAATTCTTGGATTAGGTGTTGCAATCGGGTTTCCATTGGCTTCAATTCAACCTACATAGAAGTTTTATACCTCCATCTACAAAGGTGAGCTTGAGGATTTCGGATTCTGATCGAGTTAATCCTGTATGAGAGTCTCCTATTCACTTCAATTCCGATGATTATTAATATGTCTAATTCTTGCCCCAGCCCATTGTAATTTTTCTCGTAAGGTTTGATAAAACGAATAATTTTCCCGCAGAATAATAAATTTTGCCTCACAATTTGCCATGGAAACATCCACCCGTTGACCCGGCCAAATAGAGGTGGCTAATACCCCATCCATCCAGAGTTTGGTATCATGTTCCGTGTCAGCCAACGGCCAAACACTAACAACAGAACCCGCAGGTAAAACAATCGGACGACTGGATAAACTCAGAGGACAAATAGGAGTCACACTAATCGCTGCCATTCCTGGGTGTAAAATCGGCCCCCCGGCGGAGGTATTATAACAAGTGGAACCACTGGGAGTTCCGACAATTAAACCATCTCCTTGATATTGATCAACCACTTCTCCATCCACTTCCATCTCTAAAAATGAGGTGGGCATTCGATAGGCGGAAGCGGGTTTAATACACATTTCATTTAGGGCTAAAAAGCGATCGCTCACGGGTTCTAAATTCGTGCGATTTCCTTCATAAACCGTTGCTTGTAACATCATCCGACTTTGCACCGCATAGCGATCTTCAAATAGTCGATCAATCACTAATTCCGTATTTTCAACATCTTCAAAAGATTCAGTTAAAAATCCTAAATGTCCCCCGACATTTGCCGCTAAAATTGGAATTCCTTCGGGAGCTAAATGTCGGGCAGCGGCTAAAGCTGTGCCATCCCCACCCAAGACAATTGCTAAATCAATGGAAACATTACTAGAAGCGAGAAAAACCGGATAGGGGTTATCTTTAGCCCCACTGGGCCCCATTAAGACATGACATCCACGCTGTTCTAAATGTTTAGCATATTGTTCCGCCCAGCGTTTGCTTAACGGATCTCGGGCTTTATGGGCGATGATCACCTGTTTAATTTCCACGATACTATCCTATTATTTCTCATCGTCTTGTTATTATTATCCCTGATCTGTTACCAAAATTGGATAAATTGGTTACACTAGACTGATAGAGCTAAAATAAAGTTATGGTTCAACTACAATCTCTGCCATCTTCTGATATTATTTATCCAGAAAGTGACGGTAAACCAATGGCTGATAATACAAAACAATTCCGTTGGATTGTTATTATTAAACAGAATTTAGATCAACTTTATGCAAATGATCCGAATGTATTTGTCGCCGGAGATTTGTTTTGGTATCCCGTGGAAGGACGCAATACAATTGTGCAAGCACCGGATGTGATGATTGCTTTGGGCAGACCTAAAGGCGATCGCCCATCCTATAAACAATGGCAAGAAGATGGAATTCCTCCCCAAGTTGTCTTTGAAATTCTTTCTCCTTGTAATTCCCAAACGGATATGGAGAAAAAACTGTTATTTTATGACCGTTATGGAGTAGAAGAATATTATATCTATGACCCGGACAGGAATCAATTGAAAGGGTGGTTTCGTCGGGAAATGGGTTTAGATGTAATTGAAGAAATTAACGGTTGGGTGAGTCCCCGTTTAGGCATTCGCTATGAGTTATCCGGGGAAGAATTAGAAATTTATCGTCCCGATGGTATCCCCTTTCTCTCCTATCAAGAAGTTAGCGAACAATTAGAACAGGAACGCCAACGGGCTGACAATGCTCAACAACGATTAGCAGAAATGGAAACCTTATTGCAACAATACCGCGATCGCTTTGGTGATTTACCCTCTCAATAATTTTTTGGGAAAACAGGGTTTATTAATACAATAAACCCTGTTAATGTTATCTGACACGCGGCCAAGGAATTGTCGGGTTAGCCGCGATTTCTCGCGCCACTAAACTAGCTCCATAGCGGTTTAAATGGCTCGGATCAACAAAATATTGATATTGCCTTAAGGCTTTTTCTGATAAATTGATAAAAATAAAGCCATATTCCTGAGATAACTGTTTCATTTGTTGATTAAATTCGACTTCAGAAGACCATCGAACAGAATCTAAATAATCATCTGTGATCGGTAAATTGACAACAACTAATTGAATATTATTAGAACTAGCAAATGCCACAACTGAATCAAAGGCTCTGGCCTGTTCTCCTCCTAAATTAAATCCTCGATAATCGCCATCATAGGTTCCCGAAACATAGGGTTTTTGTTGATAATAAGTATTCGGGTTAAAGCGATCGGATAGGGGCAAAAAACCGTTGGCTTCAATGGAATTTAAGGAAACTAGAGTAGCAGAAAAATTAAATTCTGAAGGACGATATAATAAATTTTGATAGTTAGATGGGGCATTTTCAGAAGAATTATCAGCTAAATTATAATCATTTTTTTTAATAAAATTAGAAGTTTTAAACTGAAATTTAGAGTTATCTTTATGTTTACAAGAGTTCGGCAATTGATAACATTTGCTTTGAGAATTTGGTTCGGCTTTAGCTAATTGGGGGCGAATGCCAGCAGCTATTTTTTGATGGGCTTGGGAAGCCATAATTGCCTCAAAGGTTCGATCAATTCGACCACTATTAAATGCCCGAACTCCATCGGCCCAAATTATTAATTTAGGCAATTGTTCTGGGGTTAAAACTTCTCTTAAAATATAATCGACAACTTGCGCCGTTGCACCATTCACCCCAAAGTTAAAAATCCTTAAATTTTGATATCCTTTTTTAGCTAAAGCTTGCTGCATTTGTGCCGGATCAACCCCTTGTAATGCGCGAGAACTTCCCACAATTAAAATATCTGGTCTACCAACGGTACTTAAATAAGACAAATATAATTTTAATTGTTGATCTAAAGGTTCACTATCAAAACTAGGAAACTGGGAAACTGAACCCGAACGGGCGGCTTGCTGTTGAGAATAGGTTAAATTTCGCATATATTCAACTACTTTTTTCTCAGCAAAGATGCGTTTAGGGCTATTAGCAGGAACCGCTTGCATCCACGCCACCGCCTGTAACCAGAGGCGGGCGACTTCATCCCAATCGGATTGAGATTGGGCGGTTTGAGCTAAATTAGAGGCTTGTAGGGCAAATTTAACCGATTCATCAAAGGGATTTTCTTCGATACAAATTTGAGATTTAGTAGGATTTTGAGAGAGTAAATTTTCGTTTTTTCCTGATATTTTATTCTGATTCAACGGTTGAGAATTAGGGGTAATAGAAGCGGCGATCGCAGTTTGGGAAGCAACAGAAGGTTGAGAGGATTCCTTGAATGAACACCCAACCATTAATATCATCAGAGAAACTATCGCCATCACCCCACTATTTCTACGGGTTGATCTCATGAGTAAGCTTAATATGGACAATAGACTCATAGCAATTGTTAGCTGGAATTAGATAATTTCGGTTAATCGGGATTTCTCTTGTCCGATTATAAATCAAAACTATCCCGTTAAACCTTGCCTTCAATTATTCCCTCGGCTTCATGAACAATTGCCCTTAACTGTTCGATCATATTTTGACTCGCTGTTTGCCAGAATTGGCGTTGATGCGCTTCTAATAATCTTTCTGCCATATCGCGTAATGCCCAGGGATTTTTTTCTTGAATAAATTGTTGGACTTTCTGATCAAAAATATAAGCATTGGCTACCCCTTCATACATAAAATCTTCAACACAATTTGCCGTCACATCATAGGCGAATAAAAAATCGACGGTTGCTGATAGTTCAAAAGCTCCTTTATAGCCATGTCGCATAACTCCAGCTATCCATTTCGGGTTAATCACCCGGGAGCGATAGACCTTAGCAATTTCTTCTTTTAAAAGTTTAACTTTTGGGTTTTCAGGAATAGCATTATCTCCGAAATAAATCTCAGGATTTTTCCCCGTCAAAGTTCTCACCGCAACGGTCATTCCTCCTTGAAATTGATAATAGTCATCGGAATCTAATAAATCATGTTCTCGGTTATCTTGATTTTGGAGAACAATTTGCATCTTTTCTAACCGATTTTCAAAGGCTTCGGAGGCGGAAATTCCCTGTTGATAGCCAGAATTTGTACTGGTATAAGCGTAACTACTCCAGTTAATATAGGCGGTGGCTAAATCCTGATCATTTTGCCAGTTTTGGGATTCAATTAATCCTTGTAAACCCGCTCCATAGGCCCCAGGTTTAGAGCCAAAAATTCTTAACCGCGATCGCAAATTTGCCTGTTCTTTTGTTAACCCTTCTGCTATCCAAAATTGAGTTTCTTTTTGAACTTGAGCAGCTAAAGGATTTTGATCCTCAGTTTCATCTAAATTAGAAACAGCAATTACCGCTTGATCAAATAGATCAATTAAATTGGGAAACGCATCTCTAAAAAACCCTGAAATCCTTAGTGTCACATCCACCCGGGGACGACCTAAAATCGAAACAGGTAATATTTCAAAATCAACTACTCGCCGCGAAGGATAATCCCAAACAGGTTTGACCCCTAATAATGCTAAGGCTTCAGCGATATCATCTCCCCCAGTTCGCATGGTGGAAGTTCCCCAAACTGATAACCCCAAAGTGCGGGGATATTCGCCATTTTCCTGAGTATAACGTTCAATTAATACGGATGCTGCTAATTCTCCCACTCTCCAGGCGGTTTCCGTGGGAATAGCCCGAATATCAACGGAATAAAAATTACGTCCGGTGGGTAAAACATTGGGTTTTCCTCTTGTTGGCGCCCCCGATGCACCACTGGGAATAAATCGACCTTCTAAACCTTTTAATAAATTAGTAATTTCTTCTGATGTTCTCAATAAATTGGGTAATAATTTATTCTGAATCCAGCTTAATTCTTTTTGGATTAATTCCATAGATTTGACCCCCTTAGTAATGGAGGGAACTGAAGGTTTTGGGTGGTTTTCTGGAATTGTTATTAAAAACTCCTGTCCCCACCCTTGACAAGGGGGGGCTAGGGGGGGTAATTCTTCAATTAAATTAATAGCATATTCTTCAATCACTGCCACCCCATCCCCAACGGTGCGACAGAATTGATTATTAATAGTTTGATTAATAATTTCCCCGTAATCTGAAGTTAAGGGATCAAAATCTAATTGCCAATCTTGGGCGATCGCCCGACTCAAACCCAATCGTTTAGTGTCAGGATGACGGGCTATAGAGATGATTAAATCCCTTAATTGTTCACCCTGGGGACATTGACCAAAAATATGTAATCCATCCCGAATTTGTGCCTCTTTTAATTCACATAAATATCGATCTAATTCAGTAAAAATAGAATTTTGATCTTGTAAAACCGCTTGTTTATTCAGTTTGGGTAAACCCAATTCTGCCTCTAAATTTTCCTGTTGAATTAACTGAATAATTCTTTCTGAAATCAACGATAACCGAGAAGGATCTAAACTTTGGGCTTGATAATATTCATCCATTAACCCTTCTAATTGTTGTAATGATCCATAGAGTTCTGAACGGGTTAAAGGGGGTGTTAAATGGTCTAAAATTACCGCTTGGGAACGGCGTTTGGCTTGGGTTCCTTCCCCTGGATCATTAACAATAAAGGGATAAAAATTTGGTAACGCCCCTAAAGCAATTTCAGGATAACAGTTTTCTGATAATCCTACACTTTTACCCGGCAACCATTCCAAATTTCCATGTTTTCCTAAATGAATAATAGCATCGGCTTGAAATTGCGATCGCAACCAATAATAAAACGCCAAATAATCCGGTGTGGGTTCTAAATCCGGGGCATGATAATTTAAACTTGGGTCAAGATCATATCCTCTTGAGGGCTGTATTCCAATAAAAATATTCCCCCGTTGAATGCCTGAAATAGCAAAGCCTTTAGAGGTCTTTTGTTCCTCTTGAAAATGATGTTCCCATCGGTTATTAATAGCAGTTTGAATAGATAGCGGTAAGGTAGAAAAATAGTCTTGATAGTCTTTAAAAGATAAACTTTGATCCATAGATCGCAACTCCCAACCTTCCGGGTCGTTGGTAATTCCTGTTGTTAATTGATCAATTAATTCTTCTCCGGTTTCAGGCGAATTTTCCAGAAAATATCCTGCTTCTTCTAAGGCTTTTAGAACTTGAATACAACTGGCTGGCGTATCCAAACCCACCCCATTTCCTAAGCGCCCATCTCGACAGGGATAGTTCGCTAAAATAATAGCAATTCGTCGTTTTGATGCGGTTTTTTTCCCTAAATTAACCCAATTTTTTGCTAACTCCGCGACAAAATTAATCCGATTTTGTACCGCTACATATCGCACAACATTAGTTTCTAAGGTAGGATGCCAATTTTCCACCGCTTTAAAAGAAACCACTCGACTAATAATCCGTCCATCCACTTCGGGTAAGGCGACATTCATAGCAATATCCCTCGGTGAAAGTCCCATAAAATTATTCTCCCATTGTTCTAAACTTCCCCCACTTAAAATAACTTGTAAAACCGGAATATCTAAGGAAAATAATGGCGGTTGACTTTCATCTTCTGAAGTTGAAGAAATGGAAAAACTGGTAGTATTAATTAATAATTGAATACCGGAATTAAAATAGGTTAAAATTTCCGTTTGTAGATCGGGATCTCGTAAAGAAGAAACAAAAATAGGAATAGGTTTTAAGTTTAATTTAACTAATGCTTGACAGAGGGAATCTATCGGATCTAAATTGCCAGATAGGTAATGGGCGCGATAAAATACAATTCCAACAGTCGCAATATAATCATCTGATTTTACGGTTTGATTCCAGGGATAATAACCAACTTTTGGAATAGTTACTGGAGGAATAATCGGATAATTTTTATTAAAAATATGATTGCCAATTAATAGCATAGCATTGGCAAAATTATCAACTCCGGCTTCAGTTAAATAGCGCCAAACTTGATCAACAATTGATAACGATACGGTGGAATGACTGATTAAGTCAGGGTCGGGACGATCTTCCCCCGGAAGGATAATTAATTGAGTTTTGGTTTTAGCAAAAATATCTTGTAAAACTTCCAACCCATACGACCAATAGGAACGTCCTCCTAACAGTCTTAAAATAATGACTTGAGCTTTTTCTAAAACAGTTTCTGCGTAGGTATCAATGGTTAATTGTTGTTGTAATTGCAATAAATTAGTGACTCGCAACGGGGGAAAATCCGCCGGAAGTTTAGAAACTACCGTGGCTAAGGTTTGAATATCCGTATCCGCCGCCGTTAAAAAAATAATCGGCGCCGGGGTTTGTTCAATAAAAATAACTCCGTCTGTATCGGGGTTCCATCCCCCTGGTGTGGCTGCAATTCTGTGCATTTTAATTAAAAAAATAGGTAAATTTGGACAACCGAAATTCTCAGGGTTAATATATTCAAGAATTGTAATCTTTAATATACCCTAGATCATCATCAAATCTTTGGATAAAGTTAATTAATTTATCTACCACTTCTAACTTTTCTTCTGGTTGTATAGAAGACAGACAAATATCGATAAATCTAGTAATAATATCTCGCTTACTATGGGGGATTTAGGGGGAGCTAATCTCAGCTATAATCATGGTTTTTCAGATGAACTTGATACCAATGGGCGCGCCGTCCCCCTACAATTTTAGATGCTCAACAGCTTATTATCTGGTGTTCTCCATTCGTAATTCGTAATTCCTTACTCCTGAACCCAAATGGAAACCGAACCCCCCTTACAAGAAAATTCACCCCAACCGGAATCATTAGTTTCAATGGGTTCTTTAATATTCCCCGTCAGGTCATAGAATTTAGTATTAGGTTTCCCAACTTCCATCGGTTTAATTCCCTCCGACCCATCACTTAAAATCACCGCCATTGCTTTCGGATGTTGTTCGTCTCCTAGACAAGTCCAACCAATAATATCGGGGTGATCAAAATAGTCATATTGAAGGCCGTAAAGGAAATTTTTGCGCGCATAAAGACATTGATCAATAAACTGTTTATGGGAGGGTAAAAAAACTTTATGGGTATTACCATCCCGTCCTTTATCTTCATATTCTGCGCCGTAATAATCACCATAAAAAATACAAGGATAACCCTGTTGACGTAATAAAATAATTGCATAAGCTAAGGGTTTAAACCATGGTTCTACCACGGATTCTAGGGCTTGTAATGGTTGGGAATCGTGATTTTCCACAAAAGTAACGGCATTCATGGCACGGTCTTTGACTAATGTTCCATCCAGAATCGTCCGCATATCATGATATCCTCCTGCTTTACTGGCGTAGTGAAAATTGTAATGTAAGCTAACATCAAATACCGACATTCTGTCACCTACGGTGTCTAAATACCAATTCAATATGCTAGTATCAGGCGACCAATATTCCCCCACAGTAAATAGTTGCCGACCTGAATATTTTTCTATTTCATCTAACCAATCAGGAAAAAACCAAGCCGAAATATGTTTAATCGCATCTAAGCGAAATCCATCGACACCCGTAGTATCAAGATACCATTTTGTCCAGTTGCTAATTTCTTTTCTGACTTCCTCGCTTTGAAAGTCTAAATCTGCCCCCATTAAATAGGCAAAATTGCCATTTTCTAGGGCAACATAATCATCAAAAGTCTTACCTTCAAATAAATAAACTGTTCCCGATTCTTTGGTGAATTCATCATAATCAACGGCATCAAAATGCCACCAATGCCACTCAAATGTAGAATATTTTCCTTTCCGACCCGGAAAGTTAAAAATTGTGTAAGCCTTAATATCTCGTAAATCTCCTTTAGGGGTTTTACGATTATTATTAGGGAAGGGAGTTGCTTTGGCAATTTCGGTTCCATCCGCCCCAATTCTATGATTTAATACCGTATCTGCATAGACTTCAATTTCTGATTTATGCAGGCTATTAATGGCATCTAAATATTGTTGACGAGTGCCATATTTAGTTCTAATTGAGCCTTTTTGATCAAATTCTCCCAAGTCATAAATATCATAAACCCCATATCCCACATCCATCCCGCCCCCAGTTCCTTTATAAGCCGGAGGCAACCATAAAGCCGTAATTCCTGCATCAGCTAATTCCTGGGCGTTGTTTTTGACTTGATTCCACAGGCTTCCATCGGCCGGAAGATACCAGTGGAAACATTGCATCATCACACCATTGATTTTAACCATGCTACCCCTTATTTTTAGATGTTGTTAAACAGAATTTAGTGAGTTTGTACTTAGGCTATCCTTACACACCCTACGGGATTTTAGTGTTGATAATCAAGGTTAACTTGCTTGAATCATTCCGTCAATATCTCTACCTATAAATTTAATCTTATCTAATCAGGAGTTTTCCCGCCCCAAACTTTAACCGCAACGATTATATTTACTGATTTAAAAAACTTTAGCACCATTACTTAATGAATTGGTTAAATCAATCATGTTAATGGGGGAAGCGTTATAGGTTCGGAACTTACGCACCCAACCCCCATAGTTTTTTTCACAACTGAATGTGGAATGGGTTTATTTGTCGGTTTTGGGTTTGTAAGTGGAAGTAACCTGGAGTTCCTTTAACTGTTTTTGATCAACACTTGAAGGGGCATTAGTTAATAAACAACCCGCTTGTTGGGTCTTAGGAAATGCAATCACATCTCGAATAGATTCCTCTCCCGATAATAACATAACCAATCGATCCAAACCGTAGGCAATACCGCCATGGGGAGGGGTTCCATATTCAAAAGCTTCCAATAAAAAGCCAAATTTGCTGTAGGCTTCCTCCAGGGTTAATCCAATAGTTGAAAATACCTGTTCTTGAATTTCCCGTTTATAAATCCGTAGACTACCACCGCCGATTTCATAGCCATTTAAGACTAAATCGTAGGCCTGCGCCCGGGCTTGGGATAAATCATGAATATCCTCGGGATAGGGAGCAGTAAAGGGGTGATGTAGGGCTTCTAAACGTTTTTCTTCGTCATTCCATTCAAACATCGGAAACTCAACAATCCACAATAAATTAATTTTACTCGGATCAATCAGTTCTAATTCTTTCCCAATAAATAGACGCAAACGGTCTAAGGTTTTATTTACCGTAGCAATATCCCCCGCCCCAAATAACAGTAAATCCCCTGCTTTAGCATTGGTTCGGGTTAATATTTCCTGTTTTTGTTCGGCGGTTAAATTATCTTTGATCGCACCAATGGTATCAATGCCATCTTCCCGTACCCGAATAAATGCTAACCCTTTAGCCCCCGCTTCACAGGCTTCTTTAAACAGATCGCCACCGGGTTTAATTCGCATATTAGAAATCGCTTCATTTCCCCCCGGAATCGGTAAAATTTTTACCGTTCCCCCGGAAGTAACGGCCCCTGAAAATACTTTAAAACCACAATTTTTAACAATATCGGAAACATCCACTAACTCCAAACCAAAGCGGGTATCGGGTTTATCACTCCCATAACGATCTAGGGCTTCTTTATAGGTTAAACGGGGGAAAGGAAGGGGAATTTCAATGCCTTTAACGGTTTTAAAAATATGAGCAACTAATGCTTCATTTAACGCCAGAATTCCTTCCTGGGTCATAAAGCTCATTTCCATATCTAATTGAGTGAATTCCGGTTGGCGATCAGCGCGTAAATCTTCATCTCGGAAACAGCGAGCAATTTGATAATACCGATCAAATCCTGATACCATTAATAATTGTTTGAACAGTTGGGGCGATTGGGGTAAAGCAAACCACTCTCCAGGATTAACTCGACTCGGAACTAAATAATCCCGCGCTCCTTCAGGAGTTGAACGGGTCAAAATGGGGGTTTCAACTTCAATAAAATGCTCTTGATCTTCTAAAAACCGCCGCATGGCTTTGACCACTTCATGACGCAATTGTAAGTTGCGAGTCATGCGTTCTCGACGTAAATCTAAATAGCGATATTTGAGGCGTAAATCTTCCCGAACTGTTTCGGTTTCTGAGGCGGAAATTTGAAAGGGTAATTGTTTTCCCAGTCCATTCAGCAGTTCAATGCGTTCGGCGTAAATTTCAATTTCTCCGGTGGCTAATTTGGGGTTGAGGGACTCGGGGGGACGTTGGGAGACTCGCCCGGTGATTTTAACTACATATTCATTTCGCAGACCTTCGGCGGCCTTGTAGGAGTCAGGGGTTCGTTCTGGGTCGCTGACAATTTGAACAATACCCGTGCGATCGCGTAAATCTAAAAATATTACACCCCCATGATCGCGACGCCTATCAACCCATCCGCAGAGGGTGAGAGTTTCGCCAAGATGGGTGGATCGGAGATTGCCGCAGTAGTGGGTTCGCATGACTCTTAATGAAAGTTAAACTAAGGTTTAAATTAGGGCAACTTATCAGTATAAGTCAAACAGACATCACTCGTCCTGTTCTTAACCGCCGAATTGGGGGTTAACGGGTAAACAAATTTTAAATAGACTTCCCTGACCGATTTGGGATTTTACTTGAATCATGCCTTTGTGGGCTTCTACAATTAGTGAAATCAGGTGTAATCCTAACCCACTACCCGAACGTTTATTATCGCCTTGACGGAATCGTTCAAAGATGAGAACTTGATCTTCGGGAGCTATACCAATTCCGCTATCTTCAACTTCCAAAATCATGACTTTTTGAGGCTGATTGCTAATATTGAGTTGCATTTCTGTTGAATACAGACGAATTTTGACACTCCCCCGATCGGTGAATTTAATCGCATTTCCCACTAAATTGGTAACAACCCGCCGAATTTCTAAGGGGTCGCCAATAATAACCGGGGCATGGGTTAGACAATCCTGGGAAGGGGTAAATTGCAGGGATAATTCTTTATTTTGAATCAGGGGGCTGAGTTCTGCTATTACTTCTTGGACTAATTGACCTAAATCGAAATAGGAGAAAGTTAAGGTTTTTCTACCCGCTTCATACCGATAAACCTCTAGTAAGGTATTAACCATTTGCAGAAGGTTTTGGTTACTTTTAATCATGGATGCGATCGCTTCTGCCATTGGAGAAGAAATTTCCCCCAAGGCACCTTGTTGGAATAAATGTAACATTCGATCGGCTGCTACCAAAGGCGTCCGCAGATCATGGGTCAGGCGGGAAACAAAGTCTTCCCGTTGTCGAGACATCGCTTTCTGTTGATCAATGCTATGTTTAAGTCTTAGGAGCGATCGCACCCTGGCTAAAAGTTCATCAACTTCAACGGGTTTGCGAATGAAGTCATCCGCCCCGGCATCTAATCCCTCAACCACGCTAGAATGATCGTGGGCAGTAATTAATAAAATGGGGATAAAGGGAAGATCGGGATTTTTGCGAATCCGTCGAGTGACTTCATAGCCATCAATCCCTGGCATCATTACATCTAATAATACTAAATCAGGAGGATGGGTTTTAATCAAGGCTAAGGCAGAAATGCCATCAGGTTTACAGACAACTTCATATCCTTCTTCGGCTAAAATAGCTTCTACTAAAAATAGGTTATCTGGGGAGTCGTCAACGGCTAAAATTCGATCGCTGGATTTTGGAGGTGGGGTAATAGAACGGGGCATAATTTGGGAAATTTTTTTCAAAGATACAGTGTGATGAGGTTAATATTCGCCCTGAATTTGTGATTAATTTTAACAACAAATTGGCAAATAATACAGACTTTTACAACAATTAGGAAAATTCCGTTATGACTAAAATCAATATTGTTCTGGTAGAGGATCATGATTTAACCCGGGTGGGTTTGAGAACGGCATTACAACAGGACAGTAATATTAAGATTGTTGGGGAGGCGGCTAATGGAAAAACGGGTTTGGAAATTCTCAAACAAACCCAGCCTGATATTGCCATTATTGATATCGGTTTACCGGATATGGATGGCATTGAATTAACCCAAAAGTTTAAGCAACATATTGCCAGTAGTGGGGCGCGGGAAACCAAGGTTCTGATTCTGACCATGCACGATAATGACGATGCGGTCATGGGAGCTTTTGCAGCGGGTGCAGATTCCTATAGTGTTAAGGATGTGAGTATTGATAAACTCAAGGATGCGATTTATACAACCTATGAAGGCAATGCTTGGATTGATCCCGTGATTGCCCGCACAGTTCTCAAACAAGCGAAGAAAAAACAACCGGATATTCCGGCTGCGGGTGATCAGAAAACCGTGATGATTAATGCGGTAGAAGCTGAGTATCAAGAATTTTTAAAATCTTGTCCTTTAACGGACAGGGAATTGGAGGTTTTAGAATTAATTGTGGCTGGACGGAGTAATGCTGAAATTGCTGAAAAACTCTATATTACGGTGGGAACGGTTAAGACCCATGTTCGCAGTATTCTGAATAAGCTCTGTGCGGATGATCGTACTCAAGCTGCGGTTCGGGCTTTACGTTCCGGTTGGATTGAGTAAGGTTTTTTGAGTTGATTGGAGTTAATATTATCTCCCTGAATATTAGTGCGAGCGTCCCCGCTCGCTAGGAAGATTTTAGGTACGAGTGCTGCTTAATTAATATGAAATCTAATTATAAGAGCCATTCTATTAATTAGATATCAAAGAGTTGATTGAGATAAAGTTTCTTCTTGGACAAAAACTCGAACCCGAATTAAACACTCTTGTAGTTTTTCAACTAACTCCATTGCTCCTTCTAAATTTTCTGCTTCGGCGAGATTTTCGAGTTGTTCCGCAATTTCTGGGATTTGTAATATGGCTGCGGTTGCACTTGATCCTCTTAAAGCATGAGCTTGTTGTTTAATACTGATAAAATCCCGATTGACAATCCCTTGGCGCAAGCTCTGAGTTCGGATTTCAGCTTGTTTCAGGAACAGGTATAGCAATTTTTGTTGCAGGTGACAATTTCCCCTGAGTAAACGATTCAGACGTTCTAAGTTTACAGGAAGAACTGGAACGGTTAAGATATTCATAGTTCATCTTTCAAACTCCGCAATAAGTAATATCCCAGTGCTTATAGGTTAACCGTCGTACGACATTTTGTCTATCATGTAGCAATTTTTAAATATATTGTAATATTTTTTGATTTGTAATATTTTATTGTAGGGGTTGGAATATCCAACCCAGGTGCAAAGAGGGTTTGGAGACCAAACCCCTACGGGATTTTTTCCACAAATCCTACACGGATAGCTATATAGCAATCTCTACCGGACTTTTAATGATTTAAAATGTTGGTAAAATGGCTAAAAGCCCATTGAATATTGCCTTATAAAATTTGATTATAAAACCATTTGTAGTTGATACCCCATCATCGTAACTGCTATAAATCCGGCAATAATCATTAATCCAGAGGGCATAAATTTACGGGTTTTGAGTAAACGAGAAATAAAGGTAATCATCAGAAAAACCGAAAGCACAATGGAGAATATTAATCCCCAGCTTACTCCTTGGATTTGGATAATACCACCCAAAATCAGTAAAATTCCTGTGGAACAACCCG
Organism: Planktothrix sp. PLAVEN19ND; assembly: GCF_057220675.1. NCBI lineage: Bacteria > Bacillati > Cyanobacteriota > Cyanophyceae > Oscillatoriales > Microcoleaceae > Planktothrix > Planktothrix sp. PLAVEN19ND. The sequence goes on from NZ_CM170132.1 coordinate 479,394, forward strand.
CAAATAGAGAAATCTTACTTTTGGCTTTAGTATAACCCACAATACCACCGATAAATGCTAATAAACCGTAGGCGATCGCCGCAATTACCCCAAAATCCATCATAACCCATGCCCAAAAAACAACTACAAAGTTTCTTTATACAACTTCTAGGAATCTATGGATTAACAATTCTTCTAAATTGTATCAAAAATTAAAATTTAACGTTATAAAAGTTTATGGTATTATCGACTCATTTTTTGCTATAATACGAAGTTAATCATTAATTCCTATTTGTTACTTTTTAATCCTATTTTATGTCTTCTCTGAATAGCCCCATTATTTCACAGGTTAGGTTCCTACAGCGTCAGGTTGCCACCCTACTACTGTATCAAGATATTTTTGATCATGAAATCGGGCAAGCATTTTTATATCTTTTAGAAACATTTCATCATAGTGAATCGAGTATTTTAAATTGTTTAAAAGCTTATGGTAGTTGGTTTCAAGTCCAAGCCAAATATCAACAAAGTTGGCAAGAACATCTAATTACTCAAATTTTAAGGGCGGATAATCCCTTTACCCAACAAGCCCAACAAACCTCTCTTGAGCAATTGCCTCCGGTTTTAATTGAAGCGGCAAAACAAGATTTAAAAATCCTCCAAAGTCTCTATCAATATAACGGGGAAAAAATCAGCCATTGGTTAAGAACCGTCGCCCAATTATCGGAAAACCCCATAATTTGGCAACCGCAACCGGAACCGTTAGAAAAAATCCAAGAATTACCCTTACGAAATAAATTTAAAACCTTAGAAAATTGGTCAGAAGCCTTAGAAAGTTTAGCGAATCATTATCATAAATTTGGAACGGGTTTATTTGCCCAAGCCGATGCGTTTCGTTGGCAAAATGGCAAATTATTAACTATTAATCACCCTGATCCAGTGCATTTGAGCCAGTTAATCGGATATGAAAATCAACGGGATCTTTTATTAAAAAATACAGAAATATTATTGGCTGGATATCCAGCTTTAAATGTTTTATTATATGGCAGTCGTGGGTCGGGTAAATCCTCCTTAATTAAATCGTTATTACATGAATATAGCGATCGCGGTTTACGTTTAATTGAAGTGGCAAAATCCGATTTAAAAGACTTACCGTTAGTGGTAGAACAATTACGAGGAGTACCGCAGAAATTTATTATTTTTGTGGATGATTTATCCTTTGAAGAAGATGATGATGCTTTTAAAGCCTTAAAAGTCGTATTAGAAGGAAACCTCACCGCCCGTCCGCAAAATGTGATTGTTTATGCGACTTCTAACCGTCGCCATTTAATTCGAGAATATTTTGAAGATCGACCTTCCCCGAAAGATCAAGATGAAGTTCATGTTTGGGATACGGTACAGGAAAAATTATCCTTTAGCGATCGCTTTGGTTTAACCTTAACCTTTCCACCTGCTGACCAGAATACCTATTTGAATATGGTAAGACATTTAGCCAGTCAAGGGGGAATTAAAATCAGTCCTGAAGATTTACAGTTTCGCGCCCTACAATGGGCGACTCGTCATAATGGACGTTCGGGACGAACTGCGCGGCAATTTATTGACTTTTTGATGGCGGAATTGGCAGTTTTTGGAAAATAAATTGGAAAAAAACCGCAGATAGTGTAATCATAGGCGTGGGAAAAATCTACGATAACGCGAAATCACCTCAGGAGGTTTTCACAATGTCAAGCGCCATTCAATTTAATTCTGCGGAAGCGTTTGCGGCGATCGCATTAATTGCGGTAGCGGCTGATGGTTATATTACTGGAAGTGAATCCCAAGCTATTACCACAACCTTCTCTCGAATGCAGCTTTTTAGTGATTATTCCGGGGAAAAAATGCGAGGAATGATTGATCAACTCCTAAATCAATTACAAGCACAAGGAGCGGATATATTATTAAAAGAGGCGGTGAAAAAATTGCCCCATGAACTCAGAGAAACTGCCTTTGCTGTGGTTACTGATATTACTTTAGCCGATGGAGTCATTACCGAAGAAGAAGAAGCCTTATTGGATAAACTGTTTAATGTTTTAGAGATTTCCGAACCGATGGCTAATAACATTATTGATGTAATGTTGATCAAAAATAAAGGATAATAGAAGCGGATCACGGATTTAAAAGGATTACGCAGATTAACACAGATTAAATCCGTGAAATCCTCTTAAATCCGTGATAGGTAATGGGTAATAGACTAATAACTAATAACTGATGACTGATTTGCGATATATCTATAAGCGAACGATTCGTTTTCAAGATACGGATGCTGCGGGGGTGGTTTATTTTGCTAATATTTTAGCAATGGGTCATGAAGCCTATGAAGCCTCTCTAAATCAGGCAGAAATTAATCTTAAAAGTTTTTTTGCTAATCCTGATTTTGCCATGCCAATTGTTCATGCGAGTGTGGATTTTCGGTTTCCTTTATTCTGTGGAGATCAAATTTTAATTAGATTAAATCCTGAAATTATTAATGAAAATTCTTTCAAAATTCAATATGAAATCAGATTGGATAACTCTGATCAATTAATTGCTGAAGCGATAACAAAACATATTTGTATTGCTCCTAAAACTCGTCAACGCCAACCTTTACCTCCCGAAATTATTAACTGGTTAGAAAAAGCATCACAGGATATATAGCAATCCGCGACGCGCGAGACGGAGGTTGCTATATTTTAGGGTAGGGGTTGGGTCTCTCAACCCAGGCATAAAGAGGGTTGGGAGACCCAACCCCTACGGTTTAATCAGTAGTTTTTGATTGGTTTAAGGACTCTTGAGAATTAAAGAATTGGGGATATTTTTCTACAAAATAGCCATTGAGAAAAGCATTCACGGCGGATAAAATCACGGGGCTCAAAATAAAAGCTAATAAACCCTGTACTTGAAATCCAGGAATGAAAACCGAAGCTAACCAGAAACAAAAACCATTCACAATGAATGAAAAACCACCTAAACTTAAAATGTTTAGGGGAATGGATAATGTTGATAAAATCGGTTTAATAAAAGCATTGACTCCCCCAATAGCCGCCGCCGCAATTAAAGCTACTAAAAAGGTGGATAAATTTACCCCAGGTACAACTAAATCAACCACTAATAAACTTAGGGCTGTTGCTACCAACGTTAATAATGATGCGATCATAAATTTTGCCTCAGATTATTTTAAAGGGTATTTTTGTTGATATCAGATAAATCCTCTTTTTTTTCATCAGGTTGGGACTGATTATTAGTAAAGGTTTCAGAAATCGATTTCCATAGATCGTTTAAACGCTGTTTAATTTCTTTTTCTTTTTGAGCGATCGCCGTTCCTGCTTCTCCTAATTTTACTTCAAAATCTTTGCGTTTCTCATCAATTTTCTCGGTATAAATTTCCGGTTCGTCTTTGGCTTTTTCATACCAAGATTGTGCTTCTTCTAAATAATCCTTAACCTCCTCATAACGTTGTCCATAACGTCCAACTAAGTTAGCATTCACGATAGCTAATTGAGCTTTGAGTTGGGCGTAACGTTTCTGCATTAACGTAGATTCTTCACTGTTTTTAATGGTTGTAATAGCGGATTCAATCGCCGTTTTAACCTGATCTGACTTATTGGTTCCAACTTCTTGAATATCACTTAAAGCCAAATTAATATTATTTTGTAACTCCTGTTCATGTTGATCAATGCGAGCTTGTAGTTGTTTTACTTCCGCTTGAGTTTTAGCAATCGACTCCTGTTTCGCTTGACTAATACCATCAATTACTCCTTCAATAGAAGCAGTCACATTTTCTTGAACTTCCTCGCCTTTTCCTTTGACAGTTTCTAAAACTGTTCCTACAACCTGTTTAACTAAATCTCGAATTTCTTGAGAACCGCCTTTAAATTCCGAACCGACTTCTGAGATGGAAGATTTAACAATTTCCCGAATTCGTTCAGCGCGTAATTTACCTTCAGATTGAGCTTTTTCTAAATCCGAGGCGAGTTTGTTTTGAGTGGGTTCTGACATGGCTATATCCTCAATAATAGGCTTAAGTTCCTCTCTATGATAAACAAATTTTTCCAATTGTGTGAGTAAAGTTTTCTACACTCTGGATATGGGAATATCCGTATTTTAGGGAATGGGGAATAGGGAATAGGGAATAGTAATTTGTAATTTGTAATTCGTAATTTGTAATTACCCATTACCTATAACAGCAACACGGGCATAATTTAACCCACTGACCCCTGGAAGTGGATCAACCACTCCAAATTCGATTTTATCCGTTACCCAACCTTCCCGATGCAAATAGCGTAAATACTGTTCATATTCTTCTCGTTCTTCTTCGGTTGAATAAACAATGGTTATCATTCCTGATTGAGTAATGCGGGTTTTCGTTTCTTTATCAATCCCTTTATCAATGCGTTTTTTAACAATTTCATAACGGATATCACGGGTTCCCCTAACTGAAAAAATGCCTTCGGTATTTTCATCATGAAAAATATCAATGGGTGTATGCTGGACTAAAACTAGGTGGACTAAATCCAGGGTAATTTTATGTTCTGATTTTAATTTAAACAGGGATCGGGCGCAATCACACATTGCCCGCAGTTGTTCATATCGGAGACTGCGAATATGGAAGGAAGTAAACCGAGAATCAATGGATTTTCCCGCATAGATAATATGATCCATTCCATCGCTAATTTCCATATCATAATAGTGGGGGATAATCGTCTGCATCTGCTTTTGCCAATTTGTCCAAGTTTGTTGTAAATTGTCAGTAATTTGATGTAACATTTCATCGTATTTAGATCGGGCTTTATAAATACATCCATGTTCATTATCACAGGCTTGTTCATATTGTTTTAATGCCTTTTGTACCTGGGTATTACATTGAGAAAAATAATCAAAATAAATTTCTAAATGTTTTTCCAAATAATCTGTTGCACTCATTTCTATCTCAACATTAATCTCAGCGTGCAGTTGAGTTAAATAATTTTGTAAATCCTGTTTGAGTTGTTCTCCCAAGGCTGAATCTTGGGTTTCACATAAAACTTCGACAATATTAATTGCCAGTTGAAATTGTTCTAATAAGTCTTCTTTAATGGCGCAATTACGTTGTTCAGACGAACTCCGAATATCTGAAATTCCATAGAGGGGATAAACGGTTTCAAAGACAATAGTTTCTGGTTTAAATCCCCAACTGCGACGTTCAGCTTCTTGTAAAAATCGCCATTCCACCGAAGGATGAATATTGCGTAATTTGGTGAATTGTTGTTGTAAAGAATGACAGAAAGCGGTGATAAAAGCCGGGATTAATTCCTGGGCATTTTTAACATCATTTAGGGTAAAATGATTCGGGCGATCACTGGTTAACCCCACCACCCCTAAAATTTGTTGACTGCCTTTTAAATTAACTGATTGAATGACTAAGGGAATTAATAATAAAGAGCGGACATGAAGTTTGCGTAAATGGCGTTCAAAATCCGTAGGACATTGTTGGCGAAGGTCAGGAATATTCAGCACCTGATTCTGTTGAACCGCTTGAATAATCGGGGAGTCATTCAGCGTATCCAAGGAATAAATAATAGGTGCAGTAGTGCAATTATTCAAACTCAAAGATAGTTTTGCTTCTTGACCTTGAATGCGTAATAATAAACAGTTATTGACGCTAAATAAAGAATTTAATTGCCGTTCTATTTGTTCCCAATAGTCAGATTGAGTAGTTAAATCTCGACTAATTAATTGATAGGTGATGCGACGCATTTTTTCGGGTCGAGTAATTTCCAACCCTTCTAATAACAATACTCCTTCTATTTGATAGTGATCTAAAGTTAACTGTTGGGCGAGTTGATTAAAATTTTCCGGGTGTGAAAACCAAGCCTCTCGCTCAGAAACGGGGATTAATTTGAGTTTAAAGTGGGCAAATTCATCCTGTTTAGGATCTCGCCGTTTGATTTGCAGTAAATCTGAATTTAACCAAATTCTAATAAATTTTTGTTTTAAGGTTTCCGGGCAATTCAAAATTGCGATCACGGACTGATCTAATAGTTGTAAAGATTGCAGATCAATACCATAATCCTGCTTTAAAATTTTATGCAACAGATGATAACGATAGAGTTTTTCTAAGGTTAAATGATCCCAGTGTGGGAATAGGTCTTGAATTTTCAGGTTTAATCCGTTTAAGGGTCGATCTGCAACTTCAATATTTTTATAACTTCTCTGTGGATTTACGGATAACCCCGTTTCCGCCCCTAATAGGGCTGGATTCAGTTGACAAACATGACAAAAGGATTGATTCGCGTAATGCACCGTTAAGGTTTGAGGATCAATAATTGCCATCAACAGATGACTGCTGTGTTGTAAATAAAATAACTGCTCAACAGTCTGTTTCCAATCCTCCGGCGTTTCGAGTTTCTGACAGGAAGTGAATTGCTCTGTAGACTCAGGGGGGACAGTATTTTTAGACACTTTGCTGTTGGGGAAAAGGGGCTGATAAATAGTCATTTGATTCTAACAGATCTTGATCAAATCGCGGAGTTCCGAAGGCGATGGGTTAAAGTGGCAACACAAGCGACTAATTCATTAGCCACAATGGGTTTAGCCAAGTGGATTTGAAATCTGGTGTCCCTAGTGAGGGAGCCGTTAGTTTCTTCTGGATTTGCTGTTAATCCGATGACGGGAATTGATGATCTGTTTCTGACCTCATCCCCAAATATATAGGCCTCCATGTCCGGCATTCCCATATCTGAAACTAAGACATCGGGGGAAAACTCCTGAATCATCAAGAGTGCTTCCTGAGCGGAGCCTGCCATTTTTACTTGGGCCCCAGCTTGGGTTAGGATCGACTCGACTAGAGCCCGGGTCTCAGCTTGATCATCAATGGCTAAAACTCGCAAGCCGGTTAAATTAATGGAGTTGATCACCGGATTTTGAGCCGGGGGCGGTGGTAAAGACGTGCCAATATTCGGCATGGCTTCGCCCGGGCAGGTCTCTACAGATTTCATTAAGGGTAACTGCACCGAAAACGTCGCCCCTAAATTTTCGCCTAAACTGTTCGCGCTGACTATTCCCCCATGCAATTCCGTTAGGTGTCGGACAATGGCGAGTCCCAGTCCCAAACCCCCAAATTTGCGGGTGTTTGTCCCATCCTGTTGACGAAAATAGTCAAATACATAGGGTAAAAACTGAGGATTAATACCAATTCCGGTGTCTTTGACCTGAATTTGGACTTGATCTTCCCCAGATTTTAAGTAAATCTCAACAATACCCCCGGGGGGAGTAAATTTAATGGCATTAGATAATAGATTCCAGATAATCTGTTGCAGTCGGGTTTCATCCCCCAAAACATAGATTAAAAGGGAGGAGAAACCAGAATTTTGAGCAATTTCAAATCTGACTTGAATTTCTTTGGCTTCGGCGGCTAATTTAAAAGTTTCTATCGCCGAGGTGATGATTGTAATTAAATTAACGGGTTGTTTATGTAAGACCATATTTCCCCGCAACATTCGAGAAATATCTAATAAATCCTCAATCAGTTGGGTTTGGAGTTTCGCATTGCGTTCGATGGTTTCTAAAGCCCGGGCTGTGCCTTGGGAATCGAATTTACGAGTTTGTAGGAGTTTTGTCCAACCCAAGATCGGATTTAAGGGCGATCGCAATTCATGGGATAAAACCGTGAGAAACTCATCCTTAATCCGGTTGGTCATTTCGGCTTGCTCCCGGGCGGCCTGTTCCCTGATTAGCAGTTGTTCCCGTTCCTGTTCGACTCGTTTGCGATCGCTCACATCCAAAAACGCCCCAATCACCCCCCGAATCTCCCCCACTTCATCTCGTAAAGGAACCGCCCGACCATAAATAAAACGAACTTCCCCATTTTCAAAAACAAACTCAAATTCCGACTCGATATTTTCTCCCGTCCGTCCCGCCTGCTGCATGGGCAAATCTTCTGGGGGAATATCTTGGCCCCGGCGTTGAATCTTGAATTCAAAGGGATAGGAGCCATCCTCGGGAGTCGCCGTCACCACCGAGCCCGAGGGCAACTGCACCAATTCATGGGCAGCCCGGTTCGCCGTCATCTGGTGGCACTGGGGGTCATGGGCAATCCAGACCGCCGCCGGAACGGTTTCCATAAAGGTTTTTAACTCCTCGGCCCTAGCTGTTGCCTGGGTTTCACTTTGGCGCAGGGCTAACTCTATTCGTTTGTAGTCCGAAATATCAACGGCTGCACAAGTGATCCCGATAATTTCATGGTTAGGGTTGTAGAGGGGTTCAATGGTTAAATCAAAACAGTATTGCTGTCCCTGGCTGAAAATCGGGACTTCCTCTCGCGTCCCGATCCCGGTTTCCAAAACCCGGCGTTTAAGTTGAGTCAGTCGAGCGGCTCCCTCCTGGGGTAACAACTCAAAATCAGTGTTACCGATAATCTCCTGATCGGATTGGTGGAGGGTGGGATTATGAACCCAGGTATAGCGGAGGGTTTGATCCTGATTAAATAAGGTAATTGGCGCACTTTTGAGGGCGACCCGTAATCGTTCTTCGCTTTTAAGTAAGGTCAATTCTGCCTGTTTGCGCTTGGTAATATCTCGCCAATAAATCGCTAAACCCTGTTCGTAGGGGTAGACATGAACTTCATACCAGAGGTTGTCTTCAACCAAACAGGTTTCAAAATGGTCAGCCACCTGAGTTTGGATTACCTGACGTAGTTTTTCCTTGCACTTAAAGCCCAATAAGTGAGAATAAATATCCCAAAAATTACGCCCTAATAATTCCTCTCGGGTTTTACCAGAGAGCCGTTCTGACGCTCCGTTCACATAGGTTAATTGCCACTGATGATCTAAGGACAAAAAGCCATCGGTAATACTTTCGAGAATATCAATCACCAGGGCTTTAGTATTAATTAATTCTTGCTCTCGAATTGTGGCTTCTTGGCGGAGTCGGGTCATTTCCAAAATCGACCGGACACGGGCCAGGAGTTCCCGGGCAGAAAAGGGTTTAATTAGATAGTCGTCGGCTTTGGCTTCTAGGCCTTCAATCAGGGCATTTTCCCCCGCCCGGGCGGAAAGCAGAATAATTGGAATCCGTTGAGTGTCCGGATCATGGCGCAGAATTTGTAGCAGTTCAAAGCCGTTCAATTCGGGCATGATCACATCGGTAATCACTAAATCGGGTTTTTCTTCCCGAATGCTCTCTAATGCGGCTAACCCACTATTTACCGCTTTTATCTGATATTTCTTGCTCAGTAAACGCTGAACATAGTTGCACAGATCCGGGCTATCATCCACTAATAAGATTTGGGGAAGGGGTAATTGGGGGGGGGGCATCTGTTGAACTTCAACCACAACATCGGTTTCCGCAGACCAACTCTTGACTTCATCTAAATAGGTCGTCATCGTGTTGGAGGGGGTCAGATGGGTGACACCAGGGGAATTGGGCGGACGGAGATTGACTTGCTCCGCCGGCAAATGACTATAGCCGGAGGGAATTGAGACCTTGAAACAACTGCCCTGTCCTGGGACACTGGTGACATTAATCGTGCCACCCTGTAATTGGATTAATTCCTTGACCAAGGATAAACCCATGCCCGATCCTTGATAGTTTCTCCCTTGTACAGACGTGCCATGGCAGGTCTCTACCGGGGCGCGGTAGAACTGTTCAAACAGACGGGGGATTTCTTTGGCTCGAATCCCAATTCCGGTGTCCTGTACTTCTAATTCAACGCCATGGGAGACCCAGCGCAGAGAAAGAATAATTTGACCTTTAAATGTAAATTTAAAAGCATTAGATAGAAGATTTATTACTATTTTTTCCCACATTTCCCTGTCAATATAAACGGGTTCGGGTAGGGGGGGACAGTCTATAATGAACTGTATTCCCACCCGTTCGATGCCTGAACGAAACATACTCGCCAGTTCGATTGTTAAAGTGGCTAAATCCGTAGGTTCATAGACTGCTTGAATTCGTTCGGCTTCAATACTGGAAAAATCAAGGAGAGTATTAACCAATTTGAGTAATCGTAAACTATTACGTTTGGCGACTGTTAACTGTTCCCGTTGAGAGAAGTTAAGACAGTCTTGACTCTGGAGAATTTCTTCAACCGAACCCAGAATTAAGGTCAATGGAGTCCGAAATTCATGACTAATACTGCTTAAAAACGCCATTTTTGCTGGGTTGAGTTCCCCTAGGAATTCAGCCCTTTGCCTTTCGGCTTCGTAGGTTTGAGCATTCGAGAGGTTAGTGTTCACAGGTTCAGCCCCATTTTGCTCGGTGATTCAGAAAAATATTGGATCGGAAGATCTTGAATAATTTGATGTCATCATTGCCTAATCTAATTTTATCCTAATGGAAAAGGTTCGGTTTGGCTATTTTACCCTCAATTAACACTGTATAAATGCACACCTAATTTTAAAGCCAGTTGGACTGGGAATAAATTCAAGCAATAGGGAGTTTAATCCGTTAATTGTGCTACCGCTTGTTGATCTTTAACATTGATAAAATAATGTAAAAATCATGAATCATTAGATGCAATTTACCAGATATTGTGTTAACCCTAGCATCTACCTAAAGATAGACTTATTTTTTAAATCCAAAATTTATCAGTATCAAAAACTCATAAAAAATGCAGTAGAGATCAATAATTATCTATCTCTACTGCATTTTTGATTGATATTATAAATATTCTCTCTAGCTAACGGAAACATCCACAACGGTTTGATCATGACCCATTGAATCAACTGGATTAACCTCTGTTGCTTTCTGGGTTTGTTTGCGACGGTTTAACCCTTCAATCAATAATTGAGATACTTCGGTCACTAAAATTGTAGCAATAATCCCATCATCTAACCATCCAACAATGGGCAGAAAGTCGGGAGAAATATCAAGGGGACTCACCAAGTAAATTAAACTTCCTAAAATTACAACCCAACGATATTTCGTATTCCGTAGCGTCACACGATACCAATTATAAAAAGATTGAATCAGATTTTTCATTTTACAGTTCCAATATTGCCTACCTGTATCTAAGATGACAAATCCTATGGGGATTGAGAAGTGTAGAAAACCCTGTAGGGTGGTAGGGATGTTCCACCCCTGTTATTTCCGTAATCCTTGGGTGTTCAGATGTTCTATCCTAGGTAAACAAGGCTTGTACCTTTGTGGCCCAATCAACCTTTAATTTTCGTTGAGCATTTCCCCCATTCAATGCAATTTCTACCCAACCATGGGAACCCACTAAGGCGACAAAGTGACCCAAGGGGACATCGCCATAGGTTTGACCCGCACCAATCAGGTAGGACGAACCGGAAAGAATTTGCTGTTGGGAATTGAGGTTTTTTTTGAATTTCTTTTGCTTTTTTTTATTCAATTTTTTACTTTTCTTATTTTTGGCTTTACTAATCGCCACATACCAATTTTTATCAGCTACTAATTCCCTGGGAATATTGGTGACTAAATTTCCAAATCCATCAATATATTGAATACATCCCTGTATTTTTAAATCATGGACTTGACAAGGCGGTAAAGATAACCTGACTAAAGTTTTGGGATCAATTATGGTTCCCAGTTGTTCCAGGGGAACACCGGATGCTAAATGAGCGCCAACCGAAGCAAAAATATCTCGACCTTGAAAGGTTGTACTCGGTTTAGCAGTACGCCAATATTCAGGATGATTTAATTCAACCGCAATTAAGTTGTTGCGATTTATCTCCTCCATTTCACAAGTTAAAAAAGGTTCTAAAATTCCCGTCAATAATCCATTATCCGGCCCCACCAAATAATTGTTATTAAATTGAATTGCGATCGCCCTTCTTTGGGTTCCCACCCCAGGATCAACAACAGCAACATGAACTGTTCCTTCCGAAAAATAGGAATAAGCATTCATTAAACAAAATCGACCATTGGCAATATTTTGAGGTGGGATTTCATGGGTTAAGTCAATGATATTAATTCGAGGATTAATTTGACTAATCACCCCTTTCATTACCGCGACATAAACATCTTTTAAACCAAAATCTGTTAAAAGTGTTATAATTTTATTATCCTGATTCATTATCAATGTTATTAATTAATTGAATTAAAAATGAACAGTCAATGGCAAAATTTTCTAAAAAATATCGGAGAATGGCAAGGGTCTTTCGCTCAATTATCACCCCAAGGAGAATTGATCACTGATATTCCCAGTCATCTCACCCTAGAAAGTTTCAATGACAATCAAACGGCACGACTGACCCTAAAACGATTTTATCCTAATTCTGATCCCACTGCTCCACCGGAAGTTAAAGAATTAGTCCGAGAATATCAATCTCTGGGACGAGATCTTTTATTTTTTGAGAATGGTGCCTTTTCTCAAGGAACAATTCAACTGTCTCCCGTTTCACAATCTGGTGCAGAATTTGGATTTATTTATGAAAATCAACGGTTACGTTTAGTAGAACTATTCAACACCGATGGTCAGTTAGAAAGTTTAACATTAATTCGAGAAAAACGTCGGGGAACTGATATCGTTAAATATCCTCCCTTTACCATTGAGGCGTTATTAGGAGAATGGCGAGGAGAAGCAATGACCATTTATCCTGATTTACGTTCTCCTGAATCTTATTCAACTCGAATGCAGTTACAATTAGATAATGATCATCAACTTCAGCAAAATCTAACTTTTGGAGTTCAGGAAACTAAAATATCCTCAAAAGCAAGAATTGATGGGTCTATTCTTTATTTTGATCAAGGAAAAAACCCCGTTAAAGTAATATTATTACCCGATGGGGCTTCCGCGACAATTCCTGAGAAAGTAGAGTTAGGGAAACCCTGCTTTTTTGAGGCGGGTTGGTTAATTAGACCGAATCTTAGACAGCGTTTAATTCGTCAATATAATGGCAAAGGAGAATGGGTGAGTTTAACCTTAGTTACTGAACAAAAACAATCCTAGGAGTGAGTTTTTCCCACCCTAAACCCGATTAAATTATCGGGTTTAAAGTTAGAGGGCGAGAAGACCTCGCCCCTACGGAATTTTTAGCCTTTGACACAGAGAATTTGTTTCAAAGTTGCCACAACTTCAACTAAATCTGATTGTTGTTTCATGACTTCATCAATGGATTTATAAGCACCCGGAATTTCATCAATAATTCCTGTATCTTTCCGACATTCAACTCCTTTAGTTTGTTGAACTAAATCATCTAAAGTAAAGGTTTTTTTGGCTTTAGTTCGAGACATTAAGCGCCCCGCTCCATGGGAACAGCTACAGTAACTATCATGATTTCCCTTGCCTTTCACAATAAAGGATTTTGCCCCCATTGAACCAGGAATAATCCCATAATCCTGTTCTGCTGCGCGGACAGCACCTTTACGAGTTACATAAACTTCCTCGCCAAAATGCAGTTCTTTTTCAGAATAATTATGATGACAATTAACTTCTAATAAGGCTTGAGTTGGTTTACCACCCGCCACGGCTGTTTCCACAATTCGTTTAAACCGTGCCATCATAATATCTCGGTTAAATCGAGCGTAATGTTGCGCCCATTGTAAATCATTCCAATAGGCTGCAAATTCAGAAGTTCCTGATACAAAATAAGCTAAATCTGGATCGGGAAGTTTAAGTTCTGCTAATTTTGCTAGGTTTTTTGCGGTGTCAATATGATTCTGGGCTAACATATTTCCAATATGTCGAGAACCGGAATGTAACATTAACCAAACGTTGTTTTCTTCATCTAAACACAGTTCAATAAAATGATTACCACCTCCTAAAGATCCCATTTGTTTAATCGCTTTTGATTCTAAGTTTTGAACTTTAGAATGCAGGTCTTTAAATTCTCGCCATCCTTGCCAATTGGTGACAGCTTTTTCAATATGTTTATTTTGATCAAACCCCACCGGAATTGTTGCTTCAATTTCCTGGCGAATTTTTTTGAGTTTCCCCTCCACTTGTTCAGCAATAAAAGGTAATTTGATCGCACACATTCCGCAACCAATATCGACCCCCACAGCCGCCGGAATAATGGCTTCTTTTGTGGCAATTACAGAACCGACTAATGCCCCTTTTCCTAAGTGAACATCGGGCATTAAAGCAACGTGCTTGAAGACAAAGGGCAAAGAAGCGACGTTTTTCGCCATTTGGGTTTCTGCTGAACCTAAATCGTGATTCGCCCAAGATAGGACGGGTTTAGGGGTAGAAAGATTTAACGTTTCGTAAGGCATAAGAATTTTATGGGGTATCTAAATATCAATCTATGTCAAGCATATTACATTTATACTACACTGTCAAGAGGAGTGCGGATTTATACTAGGGTTAAGCTGGGTGAACTAGAAACGAGGTTTCTAGTTTGACTTACAAGATGAATCAGATTGTAGGGGCGGGTTCTGTAATAATTTTTGTTTCCCACTAATAACTTTTATAAACCCGCCCCCTAGGAGTCATAATATATTTAATCCCAAAATTAAGTTAAACTAAAATCTCCTATGTATTCAACTAACCCTGAAATTGAATTTAAGCAGATTCAGAATATTGATCATCCTGATTTTGAGACTGCGATCGCACTTTATGAAGAAACATTTCTATCTCCAGAACGAATTCCAACGCCTTGGATACGGGAAGCAATTTTAACTCAAAAAACTCAACTCTGGTTGGGTTATTTTCAACAAGAATTTGCCTTGATATCAATTTTATATCCCCTGCCTGGTTCTAACTTTATCTTATTAGCTTATTTAGCAACAATCCCCCATTTAAGAAATATTAAAATCGGTTCTCAATTTTTGAATTATCTGATAGATTTGGTTAAAAAAGAGTCGAAAACCTTAGTCTTAGAAGTTGAACATCCTGATTTTGGAGATCATCGAGAATTAAAGCAGCGTAGAATTGCCTTTTATAAACGGTTGGGTGCAAAAGAATTACAAGATATTATTTATATTTTACCTGCTTTAGATGGAACTCAAACTACAGAAATGATCTTGATGATTATTGATGATAATAATTCAGAAAAGATCCAAAAAACTGTTATTCAACAGTTAGTTAGAGAGTTATATATAGAAATATATCATCGTCATTCTGATGAACCTATTTTTAACTGGATTGAGGATATTCAGGACGATATTGCTTTGATTTAAAGCAACCACAAAGATACGAATAAAGCCGGAGTCAGGGGATTTGGGTATACCTGATGCCAAATTCTACTAAAATTTAACGATTCATTTGACGAGTAGCAAGATCAATTTTTTTAACAAAATAATCCTCTCGATATTTTAACTGTTGTGCTAATCCTAATCCTTGTTGGAAGGCGGCGATCGCAGATTGATAGGCTTTTTGTGATAAATAAATATCTCCTATTTGATCATAAGCATTCATCATTCCATAATAATTATAAGCCTGTTGATTGACTAAAACTTGGGCTTGGTAAATGTCTAAAGCGGTTTTAATTTGATTTTGAGACCGATAGAGTTTACCCAGTCTCCCTAATGCTTCACTAGCGTTATCAAACTGTTGAATTGAAGTAGCAATACTGTAGGCCTCTTGATAAGTTAATCCCGCTTGTTCAAATTGTTCTAATTTTTCATAATTCCAACCAATACCTAACTTAATTTCTGGAATTGGCAATAAATTTTGCTGATTTGCATAATATCCAGCCAGTCTTTCTTTAACAGAAATAGCCTTTAAATATTCTCCTGTTTGTTCATAAATAAAAGCCAACTGTTGTAGCGATCGCACTTCACTGGGTGGGGGTGTGGGGTTGGGATTTTCCGGTGTAGCTGGTTGGGTTGGCGGCGGTAGTACATCCCCTTTAATGGCGCGGATTTCCTGTTGTAATTCTAACAATTTTTCATAGGTTTGGGCGGCGTTGGGATAGTCTAACCACATCATATAAATTTGAGCAATTTCATTAAAATATTGTTCTTGGGCTAAACTATCTTGACTTTGATTTGCCGTTTCTAATAATTGTTGATATAGGCTTAAAGCTGAATTTTTAGCCCTAATATTCTTAAATGCTAATCCCAAGGATTCCCATAATTGAAGATCATTAATCTTTTCCTTGTTAAGTTTTTGTGAAATTTGATCAAGACGTTCTGTGATAAATTTTATATATAATCTTTGACTATTATTCCAAGCAATTAACCCGACTCGATTTAAAGCTGCAATTTCTTGAGACAATCCAAAATAACGACGAATCCTTAACTCTCGGTTCCATAATTCAAACGCACCTGGAATATTTCCCGCCACTAATAATCCTGTAGCTTCCGCATTGAGTTTAACTAATTCAGGTTCTAATATTTGCTGTTGACTTTGACCTAAAACTTGACCGTCAGGGGGAGGAGAAGGGAGTAAGGGATCGGATTCTTTACTGAATAATGGGTTAGGAGAAAAATCATCTAATAAAGGTTTTTCTGGTTCGGGTTGTTTTTGTTTTTGAGCGATCGCAACTCCAGTATTTCCTAAACTAGACAAGATTACAATAACAGCTATTAAAATAATATTTACCGTCGGCATATTCAGTGTTTTTACGTTGATCATAAAATTAATAGCGCAGAATTTAAAATAGAATCTATTTATTATTCTATAACTATTTTCAACTGTTTGTAAACAGTCCAATCAGTTATTTCAGGATTTCGTCCTACAAATTGACCATAAGTTCTTTCTTTTTGCCAAGTTTCTTCCCGATAATTTAAGGGAGGAGAATCAGGAGGATTTGGCTTTTGATAATTTTTCCATTTACGCTCAATAGCGGCTTTAAAATCGTCTTTTTTTACTTTTTCTCCAAGGGCTTCTGAAAGTTTTTGCCAAAATTTATTACCAGCATCTCCACGAAAATAATCTAAGGAGTAGCCTGAATCATTAGCTATTTGTTGATAAGTTTTATCCTGCCAAGAACCACGAAAAATGATCGTTTCTACATCACTCACATAACGCTGAAATTTATCATAAAAACTTTTATTTGCGACTTCTAAAGCTTCATCTTCACTTAAGTTACTGAATTGAGATTCCATAAGATTAAACACTCCTACCTGACTTAACCTGACTTGACCTGACTTCTCATTATATCAGATGTTCAAAGCCCTGACTTGAACCGTATCGACTGTTTTAACAAGCTAAGAGAGCATAGGGTTATTGGTTTATGGGTTCAGTTTTAGTTCACTTTGTTGCACGAACAGGATTGATCTCAAACTGAGTAATTTAACCCTAATAAATCAAGCATTCTGGAAATATACGAGTAAGCACAGTTGGCCGACGAGCTTCTCATCCCACTTAAGATTGAGAGGTAATCTGTGATGAAACGTCTTTCTTTGACTAAAATTTTACTCCTTGTGAGTTTAATGCTTCATGGTGTTAACTTAATCGGTAAAATTTTGCCTTATAATCAACCTGCTTTTGCTTCTCCAGATCCTTTTGAAGTTAAGGTTAATCATAATTGTCCAGATGGTAATACAGGAGGAACAAAGTAGTTTGTAATTCTAACTAGATTTGCCTAGATTATAGGCAATCTAGCTTAGTTTTATAAAATCATTATTGTTTAACTTTCTGCTTTGCTAATTCTTGCCATTCTTTGATTTCTGGCTGATCATCTGGAGCAGAATAAGTTAAACATTTTTGCCATTCTTCCTGTGCTGATTCTTGTTCAGCCTCTAATACTTGTGCCATTAAACAGTAAGGTGGTGCTAGATTTAAGTTTAAGTTAATTGCCTGTTTTAGAGATTGTTTCGCAGCCGATAATTGTCCTGATTTTAATTGTGACCAGCCTAAATTTTTGTAGAGATTATGTTTGGTTTTAATCTCAGAATTAGGATTAATTTTTAAACTGGTCTTAATTAAAGTAATAGCTTGATTGTAATTACCTATTAAAATTTCTAAACGAGCTAAATTATTGTAAGATTCGTCTAAATTCCCTATATCAATAGCTTTTTTATATTCATTTTTGGCTGAACCTAATTGTTCTTGATTGTCATAAATTAATCCTAAGTTATGATGAGCCGAAACAGATTTATTATTAAAAAATAAGGCTAAACGATATTGCCATAAAGCACTATTATAATTGGATTGGTTAAATGCTTGTAAACCACTCTCATTAAGTTGTCTAGAAATTTGAGGTGATAATAAAGATAAAATTAGAGAGGTTACAACTAAAAAGGTAGCTATAGGAATTGTATTTAATAAAATTTTATGTTTCTGAATTAACAAGAAATAATGCCAATAATTTTGGTGTTTTATTAGCTCTAAAATTTGATTAATATTTTCGTTTTTTTCTTGTTCTATCGCGTCTAAGTATTGTAAAATAATTGATGTATTCTGAGGACGTTTACCCGGATATTCTTCGATCATATAGTCAATTAAATTAGCTAATGATTGAAACTCTGTTTTCAGGCTATCTTTCCAAGTTGTTTTATTGTTATTTAGACATTGCTCTGGACTATTACCTGTTAATAAATTAACAAAAGTTTGTCCTAAAGTAAAAAAATCTGATTGGGGAAAACAGATCCCATCAAATTGTTCTGGTGCTGCATATAAAGGTGATAAAATTTTTGTACCCGACTCATTACTACCCATCTTAATTAAATAAGTTGCAGTAATTTGTCTGACACTACCAAAGTCAATTAAAACTAAAGTTCCATCAGACTTTAAGATAATATTTTCTGGTTTAATATCTCGGTGTATCAGTTTCTCTTGATGAATTATAGCAATAGTTTTTGTTAATTGCTTTAACCAATTTAGAGCTATTATTATATTAGGGATTTTTTGATTTTTTTCTAACCACTGTTGTAAATTTTCTCCAGTAACTTTTTCCATTACTAAACAATGTAATGGTGTTAAATAACCTTCTGGGGTAATGGTAAAGTAATCATAACCTTTAGGGATACCAGGATGAGCTAATTTTTGTAATACTTTTGCTTCTTGTTTAAACAGAGAAATGATTTTATTTTGATCTTTTTCTGGATAATATTGAAATTTATGCTGCTGGAGTATTTTTAATACTTTATGTTCTTGATCTTGGAGATCATAGACTTCCCAAACTTCTCCAAATCCTCCTGTTCCTAAAAGACAGATCACTTGATATCTATGATTAATTATTTGTCCTATTTCCATGATTAATCACACCTGATAAATAACTAATATTGATTTGGAAATATCCTAAACCAGAACTTGAATCCAGTTTGAATAATAAATCTTGTAATTGAGTATATAAATCTTCAGAACAGTTTAAATTAATAAGTTTGTCTATAATTTTGTTCGATAGTTTAGGATTAATTAAGTTGTTATTAGGATTAGGATAAACTAAAGGATGAGTCCTCAATAATCCTATATTTTGCCAATTTTTGGTTTTGATCACTGCTATAATATTAGCGCAAAACTTTTCTACAAATAAATTACTAACATATTTCTTAATAAATGGAGGTAGGCTATAAGTTATTTCTGTATTATTAGCATCTTGAATTAAGAGCGATCGCCGTTTGAGTGATTTCATCGTATCAAGAATATCTGTACCTGATAAATAGTGATCAAAAACTTGTTTTAACTGTTCTTGGGACAAATTTTCAGTAACAATAGCCAGGAAATAAATAATATCTATTTCCTGTGATGATAGTTTGGTAAATGCCTGGATAATATAGTTACTAATAACATCACTTACTAGGAGTGAACTTTGTTTAAAATATTGTAAAATATTCCCATTAAATTCTTGTTTAATATCCTGTGCTACCAGGTTAAGAACTCCAGGGTGATAACTATAACGTCTGATTAAATTAGTTAAAACTTGAGTATCTTTACCCAATCCTTGATGTTCAAAAATCTGGAGAGCAGAGGCTGGATCTAATCCCTTTAAATCCCACAAATAAACTGGGATTTGTTGAGATAATAACATTTCAAATTGTATCGGTTTTTCTTGACTTATAAATAACCCACAACTTTGATGAGATGTTTTAGCTATTTGGCTTAATAACTCTCCATACTCTTGATATTCCTGGCGGTAATAACCTGCTAAATTTTCTGATTTTAAAAGTTCTTCCCAATTATCTAATATAAGTAAACAACGATGGTTACGAAAATAATCAATAATTGGTTTTATATCTTCAGTAAAATTTGTAGATTGTTCGGTTAAATCATGCCAAAATAAAGAAAAAGGCTTAGGATTAGATAAAGTTTTATAAATAATACACTCAAACTGATCTGTGATTTGCTCTAAAAGATTTACGATGAAAGTTGTTTTACCAATTCCAGCCATTCCCGATAGTAGAATAACTTTTGTTTGTTTATTACTCAGCCATTCCAATAACTGATTTAACTCAGTTTTTCGCCCATAGAATATAGACTGATGGGGAAGTTCATCTAAATTAGATTTTAAGGAAAAATTATCAGATTGTGGAGGTAGCTGCTCAGTCATTTCTTGAATTTCTTGCCAATCCAAATCCAGAATAGCACAATAAATTTTGAATGCAGTCTCATTCACAGGTTTTCTTATAGATTTTGAAGCAAATCTATTCCAAGTTCCCCAAGAAATATTCTTTACAAAAAGTTCACCAGATTCAATAAAATTTTTAATATTATCCAGTAAAGTATATTTTGATGATTTAATTATTTCTCTCTTAATTTCTGCTATTTTTGCTATTTTTTGTGCTTCGGTTTGATTTTTAGCACCTTCACAATAAAAAATCTGTTCAAAATCTTTTAACCACTCACGAGCATTGTTACCCAAATTATGGGCTGCTTGATATTGTTGAATGTACTTAAAACAAGCTGCTACTAAAGGTCTAGTATCCTTCTGACTAACATTCCATTTTTTAGTTTCAATAGCCTCTCTGATTTTTTTCTGTCCTTCTTCAGATGCCATCAAGGTTTGACCTGTCATGGTTAGTTTAGGTTAATTGTCAAGATCAGTTGAGATCAGTAATTAATTGATCTTAGCAGATCGTGACATCCAAAGTAGCTTTTGAGATGATGGCAGTGTAGTTAAGCCAAACGAGGAACTGAGTTATGGCAGCCTGGTCAAGAGCGATATACCATCGTCAAAACGGAAGATATTACAAATACAAAGAATCTGGCTCGAATAAAGGCATTTTGGATGCTGATTCGGCGGACGCACTTGAAAAAGGAAATCCCAAATACCATGATCACTTTTTTAAAAGAAGTGGTACTTGGTATGTGCAAACGAAAGTAGAGAATCGGCATCTTTTTGAAGAAATTAGTCCCAATATTAGCGGAGTTGAGCAAGTATCATCGGGTGAATATTTAGACTATTTATTTGATGAAATAAAAAGACTTGATTAGTTCATAATATCTTGTCATTAGGCAAGAAGAAGCCTGGCTCCAAATTTGTCAAAATATGGGGAATTTTAAGAGATATATGATCTATCAAATTCCTGATTATTAATGAACAAAAATTATCACCTGACATAGTGAGAGGAAGAATCATGGTTGACCAGATCACAAGCAATGAATCTCTGTATGTAGTTCGTGATCTTATTGCCCCCATTGCCAATATCAATTTTTTTATCAAGCTGGGTGATTCGGGCGTTAACTACAGCGACGAAGAATTGGCTGGTATTATTAAGGCAGACAATTATGCTAAAACCAAACAAAAAATTCAGGAATTTGCAGTCCGATGTGAAGAACGTTTAGAAAGTTTCAAGCAGCGTCTCCGAGAAACAGAAGCTGAACTTGAAGTAGCGCAACATCGTGCAGATTCTAACCGCCCTGGTTCTCCACCAGGTGAACTGTTTTTGGATCGCACTGACCATAATGCTGTTGCTCGTCACAACGCTAAAGTAAATGAGTATAACAATAAAGTCGATTTGCATCGGCGTTTAGTCGATCAAATGATGCGATCAAAAGAACGGTATGAAGATGCACTAGAGCGCTTTAAAGAGAAGAAAGCCGAAGTTGAAGAACAAGTGCGCGAAAAGACGGAGGAACTTAAACCGGCTCTTGACAGTGATATGGCTGCTTTTTTGGGCAAGCTCCAGCAGTTGGTGTTTGATTGTTTTCATAATAAGGCATTGATCTTCGAACCCTTTGTTTTGTTGTTTATGGCGAAGAAAGCCTATGTGTTTTTGTACGATCGCATTGAAAACAATAGCGATCGCAATACAGCAAGCAATACATTCCGTCAGTTGAATGGTGAACTTGAAACATTAGTTGAAAAGTATTCCGACGAGCTTAAGCAAGCCTTTACTGAAATTGTGAAGTATCTGTATGAATGTTTTTGCGAGAATGAAGCAATTTTTGACTCCATGCAAAAGCAACTTGAGCAGTTGCCTTATGATATATGCAATTCCAATGATGATTCTGCCCATTCACTGACATCACTTGTAGTTGATACAAACTTCCAATACAAAGACATTATCGATCCTAATGAATTAGCGCGTGTAGAAGCCCGTATCCGAGATCGTCAACAGCAGTTTAAAAATAATATTACTGAGATCGATACATTCACTAATCAGATGACCGAAACCTTCGATACGATTGCTGAAGTGCTGGCTGATAGCAAAACTAAACTTCAACTAATCCGTCAAAACAAAGAAACTCGTATGGGTGAAGCATTTGACTATTCGCGCTTTGTATTAGGTGTGTTTTATGAAGAAGTACAAGATGAATACCTTAAACAACAAAAAACTTTACTAGAAGCGATGCAATTGGAAATTGAAACCGCCTTGGGGATAAACCTCACAAAGTTAATCAAAACCATTTTAGAAACAGAATTACTTTCTGTTTCAGCAGCACAAGCCATTGATAGCAATACCAGCTTTGCCTTTTTGGAATATCGTCAAAAGCTTCAGAAAAAGCGACAAGAGTTTACGGGTGGGATCAGGACACTCGATGACCAGTTGCAAGAAATTTCAAAGTTGCCACAGGAGAAATCAGAAGATTTTGCTAAACAAATGTCAAATTTGTTGGTTATTTCTGTGTTTCCACTAGCAAATTTAGGGACTTTATTTCCTGTGTATCAAGCCCTGACAAAATTTACACCGGCTTTGAGAAGTGGTCATCCAGTTTATGAAGAATTGCGAGAAAAAACGAAGAGCAAACTGCAAGGTTTTGCCATCGCTCATGCTCTCATTGCTATTCTAATTGGTAGCGTGGCTTTTGCTGTTAAAAATGACCAAAAGCCTTTTATTTTAGGAGGTGCAGCAGTCTATACTGTATCTGGCGGTGTCCTGTTTCTGCAAAAGAAGCAACTGACTAAACTCTAAAAAATTATGTTACATTACCAACAACTCAAGCAGTATTACATTGCTCTGGCTTTAGTGGATCGAAGATACCGAGAGTTGCAAAACTCTCGGTTAGAAGCCTCATGGTATGAAAATAAATTGGCAGAAGCATTAGCATTAGCATTACAATATGGACTCAGTAGACCTGCTTATAGCCAACCTGCTATCTCTTTTATACAACTGGATCGACAAGAATTACTGGATGTCTTTCAAAATTTGCAGGATGGACTCAAGGCTTTGCAAACTTTTCAAGGAAACCTTCAGCGTCAACTTAGTGATATTCAACAGAGGAACGATGCTGATTTACAATCATTAAAAAAAGAGATGAACGTATTAGAGGAAAGCTTTAAAGAAAGCTTAATTCAATTCGATTCTGCCAAACATAAGGTATTTATTATCTTATTAATTATTTTTTTAACTATTGTTGTTATGATCATAGTAAAGACTACTTATCTTAACAATCAACTGAAAAATTTTGACATATTACCGATTGCAATCCTGGTCAGTTTAATGGCAATCTTGGCATTAACAATAGCCAGAATAGCAATGGCTGATGTTAAGAAAAAGTTTAAAATCTATCGGGAGATCGATAAAAAGTTGAAAAACTTCCATCGCTATTTTACCGAAGAGGAAGAACGATTACAGAGGCTGAAGTATGATCGAGAAAAACAACTGCGTGATCAGTTAGAAAATCTGCGTCAAGAAGCACGCGATCGCATAGAAATCATCCGAGCATTTATGCTTTCTGCACGCTATGATGCAACTGAAGTTAAGCCCCACAATCTGCGAGATGAATGGCATAAACAACAGCACGTAATTACTGAAATAGTTAACAAATTACATACCCCCTTATGGCCTTGGCAAGATCAACGCTGGGAGACCAATTATCATTCTCCCGATCAGAATAGTCCATGTAGTCTTTTTCGGTTCGGCGACTTATTTATTGAACGGGAACAGGGAGAAGTCACAGTACCAGCTATTCTGACCTTGCGTGCCCATGAGCAAACTGCTAAACGGCACTCATCAGGTCATATTGCCATATTTAGTAATGACGGAGATTCTCGTCAGGCCGCATTACAAGCGATGGAATCACTAGCAGTACGCACACTTGCCTCAATGCCTGCTTGTACCTGCAAAGCTATTTTTATTGACCCTGTTAATGCCGGAAATACATTTCCCTTTCGGAACTTTCCTGATCAAATTGTAGGCAAACAAACTTATACTCGTAGTGAAGATATTCGGGAACAATTACGTACTCTAGCCCAGCACGTTGAACAGGTAATTCAAAATTACCTCAGTCGCAACTACGAAATGATCGAAGATTATAATGCTGATGGTACAGCAATTCCGGAAGCATATCGCTATGTATTTGTTGGCGACTTTCCATCTAGTTTTGATCGTTCAGCGATCGAGGATTTAAAAAGCTTAATCCTTAACGGAGCAAAAGCAGGCGTATATGTACTCTTGCACATCGACGACACCCTGGAAAAACCACGGGATTTCCGCTATGAAATATTTGATGATTGGTGTACTGTTTTGCGTCCTGCTTATGGGTTGACTACAGGCGGTAGCTTCCGACGACCAGGCAGTTTTAAAGTGGGTTACGTTTACTTAGGAAGAATAACGCGAATTCTTCACTCAGGAGCATTTGTAGAATTCTTGCCTGGTAGAGAAGGTATGTTACCCACTGCTCAGATGACAGAACGGCGCATTCGTTACCCTGAAGAAGCAGTAAAATTAGGTCAAATATTAGCAGTTAAAGTGAATAGTATTGACTCTCAAGATCGGGCAAGTCTAACCTGTTTAGGTATTCAAAGTAATGAAGCACTATCAGCAGAATGTTTAGCACTACAAACTGAGGATTTTCAGCATGAGGGTATACCACTTTTTACCTTACAACTTCCTGACGGTGAAGCATTTCGTATCCGTTTGGACACAGCACCCAATAGTGATGATTTCAATCGAATTGCTGCTATGGTCAGCGAAGCAGTTAAAAATGTACCTAATGATTTTGTACCATTCGATCTCCTTTATCCAGAGCATCTTTGGACAAGTAACAGCAGTAATAACCTGCACGTACCAATAGGGATGGCAGGGGCAAGGGATAAGTTAGAATTTTTAGTAGGAATGTACGATGATGGTTCCTACGAACCAGCCCATGCACTTTTGGCTGGGATTCCAGGGTCGGGTAAAAGCTATACATTACACGCTATTATTTTTAGTTTAGCACTGCATTATTCACCAGAAGAATTAGAACTTTATTTGCTCGATTATAAAGAGGGGGTAGAATTTCAGATTTACGTTACGCCTGATCGCATTGGTAATCCTAATGCCCTTAACGATCCAGACCCCACACGAATACTTCCCCAGGCGCAAGTAATTTCTATTGAAAGCGATGTAGAATTTGGACTAAGTGTTTTGAATCGAGCAGTTTCGGAAATTGAAACTAGAGCTAAAGCATTCAAATCCGTCGGTGCAGCAGGATTAAATTCCTATCGAAAAGCTACAGGTAAAGTCTTGCCTCGGATTTTGATTGTAATAGATGAATATCAACAGATGTATTTACAAGCAGATAGTCGTTTGTGCGATCGCCTCAATGATACTCTGGAGACAATTATCAAACAGGGACGTTCTTTTGGCATTCATTTATTACTGAGTTCTCAGTCGCCGCGTGTGACAAACTTTCGCGAGCGGATCTACGAACAAATAGCAGTGCGAATGGCTATGCAGATGAGCCGATCCACCGCATCAATGGTAATGGCAGAAGGGAATGTTGATGTGGTAGAACTTTTAGACCGGGCGGGTAAACTTGCTTATAACGATCGCCTCGGCGAAAAAAATTGTAACCGCATCGGACAAGTCGCTTTTATTAATTCCAACGCTCGCCTTGCCGCAATGGAAGCTATTTTAAAAACAAGTAAGGAGCGGAATTTTCAACGTTCTATTCCTACTGTTGTGTTCAACGGGATTCAACCTGCCCAACTCAAACGTAATATTGAACTCAAAGCACTAATCCAGTGCGATCAATGGCTATCTTCTCAAGAGTTAAATCAACAGCATCTACAGGAAAAAGATTGGATAACGATTGAAAGTCCTTGTATGACCTGGCTTGGTGAATCAATGAGAATCGGCAGACAAATTAGAGCTATTTTCCGTCGTCGTCCTCGCAACAACTTGCTCCTAATTGGCAACGCTGAGAGTGAAATATTTGGTATGTTAGGAGCAATGCTTGTTGGTTTGATTTATACCTGTCCGCCCGAACTTATTGCTTTTAAAATCATCGATCTTTCCCTATCCGATGGAGATGTCGCTGAATTAATGCCTAGCTTTCGCAATTGCTTTAGTACACAATTTGATGTATCATTAGGTAAGCGTTTTGCTGATGCAGATCGGCAAATTGTCCGGGCTGAAACAATTTGGCAACAAGTGGTAGAAGAGTTTGATCGTCGCCAAGCTATTCGTCAAGCTAATACCGATGCAATCGATTTTGGCAAGTCTCTTTTCTTTATCTTTGCGGTGGGTAGTCTCAGCCAAATGGATCGCTTTCGCCCTGTTACAGGACGTATAGGTGAAGAGATGTCAACCGATGCCAAAAAGCTTTTAGAAGTTGCTAGTAAAGGTTCGGAATTAGGCATTTATATAGTATTATGGCTCACCGATTTTAAGGTCGTTCAGCAATTGTTTGGCGGTAGTCGGGCTGCATTGACTCACTTTGATTTGCGGGTGGCTCTTAAAATGAGCGATCGCGATTCCCAAGACTTTCTCGGTGAGAACGTTGCTAAAAACTTACGCGATTCCCAAGCCTATTTTACCGACGCATCTACTCCCGATTCCCCGGAAAAGTTTCGTCCCTATGCTTTGCTATCTGCATCGATGATTGATACTTATGCTCAAGTATTAAAGCAGCGTCAATGAGTTTGTTTACTCTTTCTATTTCACCAATTTTGGAGGTTGATTATGTCCGTAGATATTCATGTCGATCCTGAAGTTTTAGCGGAATTTGCTCGCGCCCTTGCCAATTTTCAAGATACTCTTGAACAAGAATTGCAATCCCTTAATAGCGAGTGGTCACGCTGTAGCGAAACTTTTATTGGTAGACAAAGAGACGAATTTGCCCAAAATTTCGACTCAACTCGCCAATCGATCGCTCAAGCTGTCGAGGTAGGAAGAAATGCCGCCGAGCAGTTGAATCGCTATCAGGAAGCAGTGCGTAAAGCATTGGGTTAAGGCTTTTTCACTTTTTGAACAATTTCTTGGAGGAATACTTATGAGTAGTAGTGGAATTACTGGTATTAGTGTTGAAGATACTCAAGCACTGCTTCAACAATTACAACGCTTTCAGGAAACGATTGGAGGCGACTGGAGAAGTGTGATTAATCAATGGCAGAATTTACAAAACTGCTGGCAAGATCGTCAATACGATCGATTTGAGCCATTCTTTGAGGAACTTTGCCACACCTACGAACAATGCGAACAACAATGCGAAGAATATACTCAGTTTTTAGAGGAGCGCATTCGTGCTTCTGAAGATGCTGCGGCAACACTCAATATGTAAAAAATGGTGCTGTACTTTTTTAGTTTTAATGTTTGAGAAAAATCAATCCAAAATTGTTTGTAGAAATTATGGAATCATCAATAGACAAAAAAATTCATCAAAATAAGGAGCAGCAAGACGTAGAAGGATATGGTGAAAAGCGCCAGCCAAGTCAGTCTAGTCAAAACGCAACCAACCAAAATGCAAAGAAAGCAGATGCCGTTCAAGCTTATCTTAATGCTCATCCTGAGTTAACTTCTGAACAACGAAAGCCATACGAAGCAAAAATTAAAGAATTTAGAGGATCGTCAAGTAGTGGAGTTACTGGTATTAGTTTTGAGGATACCCAGAGGTTACTTCAACAATTACAACGCTTTCAGGAAACGATTGGAGGCGACTGGAAAAGTGTGATGAATCAATGGCAGAATCTACAAAACTGCTGGCAAGATCGTCAATATGATCGGTTTGAACCGTTCTTTGAGCAACTTTGCCGCACCTACGAACAATGCGAACAACAATGCCAAGAATATACCCAGTTTTTAGAGGAACGCATTCGGGGTTCTGAAGATGCTGCGGCAACACTTAATATGTAAAAAATTGGCTCTTGCACTAATCACATTTAGCTTTGTTTTGGAGTGAAATGTATACCCACTGTATACATAATTTGGGTATGGTTATCATAAAAAAAGTGATATTTTCAGATGAAATTCAACTCGTTATGGTCTAATCCCTTTCAATTTACACCTCATCATGATGACTGGTCAATTCTGGATCAATTAGGTGGTAAATATCACGGTGGTGTCTATTTAATTCGTGATAGTCAAGATCGGAAAAATTTATATGTTGGCAAAGCAGAAAACACCTCTAAAGACATTCGCGATCGTCTCAAAGATCATCTGTCTGGCAAGAGTAATAAGAATATTGCTAAACGAGTCATAAACCAGGAAACATTCACAATCAGGTGGATTGATTCTCAGAATCCGGCATTAACAGAGTCTACCCTACTGATTGCACTGAATACACTAGATGAACTAAGCACAGCAGATAATAAGCGCATTGAATGGCAAGATAAATACTCCAGCGATCAAATATGTGATGAAGCAACGCGACTAGGAATTTATTCTGAAGAAGCTTTCGTTACTAATTTTCTTAGTTGGCTTTCTAACTCCCCAAACAAAATAGAGAATCAGCAGAGCAATAAACAACCTAGACAAATGCTATCTGTTAATAGCCATAGAAATAGTAGAATAGCTGGTATCAGTATTGAAGACACTGAAGCACTACTCCGACAATTACAACGCTTTCAGGAAATGATCGGATGTGATTGGAGAAGTGTGATCAGTCAATGGCAGAATCTACAAAACTGCTGGCAAGATCGTCAATATGATCGGTTTGAACCGTTCTTTGAGGAACTTTGCCGCACCTACGAACAATGCGAACAACAATGCGAAGAATATACCCAGTTTTTAGAGGAACGCATTCGGGGTTCTGAAGATGCTGCGGCAACACTCAATATGTAAAAAAGGGCAATGTTTACAGCCGATTTACCTACCACAAATAAAGCTATAATACTTCATGTATTTGTGGAGATAAAATGGCAGTTACACTCAAACTCTCACAATCAGGCAAAAAAATCATTGAACAGGCTCGAAAAAAGAAAGGCTTTGACGCAGATTCTACGAGTTGGTGTCAGGAATCTTACACTAGGCCTGCAACTTTAAAGCGTTTCCGAGCAGGAATAGCAATCAGCCAAGATGTTTTCATTAAACTCTGTGAAGCCGTTGGTGTAAATTGGGAAGATGTTGTAGATCATTCTAGTCCGACATCTTCTCAACCTGAACAACTTCCAGAATTTTCTCAATATGATCAATCTTGGGTTGGTCGAGAACAACTCCTCACCGAATTAAAACATAAAATAGAAGGTTCTTGTCGAGTTTTAATTATCACAGGAATTACAGGAATTGGCAAAACCGCCCTAGCTGAAAAATTAGTCTTTGATTTACGGGAAGATTGGTTAAAAGATAACTGGACAAAATTTCATTCAGAGAATTTTGATAATCAAAACCAAGCATCAGATTTTGCTAGTGTTGCGGTTCATTGGTTAGAAAAATGGGGACAGATTGTTACCTTAGAAGACCGTAAAAATCCAGAACAACTCCTTCATCGTTTAGTCAATTTTTTGAGCAATCATCGTTATCTGATTGTGATGGATTCCCTAGAATTGATTATGAAGGGAAATGAAGACGAGGGTTGGAGTGATTTTGAAGATGAAGGGTGGGTTAAATTCTTTCACGCCTTATTAGCGAGTTCTATTTGTCAAAGTCGTTTGATTCTCACAACTCAAGAATTACCCGGACAAATGCCTTCTCGCTATAAAAATTTCTGGGATTCTACACGTTTAAGTGGACTTGAACCATCAGAACAATTAGCATTGTTTGAAAAGACAGGATTAGATATTGAACCTGCTTCTGGTCATCAACCTTATTTAGAGCGTATTGGTAAAGCCTATGAAGGTCATCCTTTAGCTTTAAGGGTTATTTCGGGTGAAATTGGTGACAAACCCTTTTTTGGTAATGTGGTTGCTTACTGGAATACATACGGAAAGGAAATTGAAGAAGTAGAAAAAGCGATCGCCGAAGCTAAAGAACAAGGTATAATTCAAGGTGCGAATGACCAATGGAAATTAGATCGATATACTGGGAATCTCAGAAAAAGAGTCCGTTCTCGACTAGAAATCACCTTTAGTCGTTTAGAAAAAGATGCGTTTAATGCTTATCTTTTACTCTGTTCTGCATCCATCTATCGCTGTGCTGTTACTCCTGATTATTGGTTAAGTTTATTAGAAGATGACTGTGGAGAAGAAGAACAGGAAATTGCTTTAGAAACATTGCGCGATCGCTTTCTTTTTGAAGATAGTTTAGAAAATCAGCAATATGTAATTAGACAGCATAATTTAATCCGCAGTATCGCCCTAGAATATCTGAAAAACATGGATTAACCCTGATGATTCAACTCCCCAATCAAGCTCTATATCAAAACTCTATTGATTTGATTTTAGCACAATTAAATCTTGATTCTGCCTTTTTTAAGACCCTACCCCGTTTTCAACAGATGAATTATAAAGCTACGGTTAAGTTTTTGATGGGCTATAAAACTCATTCAGATGAACAATCTTCACAAAAAGTCAAAAATAGCTTAGAAGCCTTATACCACCTGTGTACAATTCCCGAATGGGTACTAACCGATTCTACTATAATCACTATTTTTGAACTTCCTATTGCTATTAATCCTTCTACGACTAATCTATTACTCCCTTTATCTGAATATCTATTTTTCAAAGGTTCTTATCAAAATTTACTGGGGGTCACTCAAGAGATTATAGATTCATTAAAAACCAGTAGCAAAATTTTGAATGATATTTTACTTTTAAAAGCTATAACGTTAAGTAGTTTAAATCAAAATCCGACACAGGTTTTTCAAATTCTTCAAGAAATTTCTGCTACATCCCATCCTCAATCCTTACAACATATAAAAGCAAATTGTCATTTAGCAATGTATCAAGTTTCCTTGGGAAATTATCAAGATGGAATCAGGAACTTGAAAAAATGGTTAGTGATTGTTGATGAAAATTTGAAGCATCAAAATCTAGCTCAATCAGATTTTCAGCTTGATGATATTAAAACGGGAATGCTTGAGATTTTGGCTCATTATGAAATGAATGCGAGTCATTTTGATCAAGCTTTAGAAATTTATGATCAAGTTATTAACTTAAGGAAAAAACTGGGATTAATTCATCGAATAATTACTCCACAAGTGCATCAAGGCATTATTTTACGGAGAAAAAGACAGTATGACCAAGGGATTAAAGTTTTGCAAAATGCTCAAGAAAAAGCCAAACAAATTAATTATATTCAAGCCGAGGTTTTTATTGCTCATCATCTCGCTTATATCTATCTTAACCAAGGAAATTTGACGGAAGCAAAAAAATTAGCAATAGTAGCTTTTGAAGGCTATAAAAAGACCGAGAATTACCAAGGAATTTCTGATTGTTATGAACAATTAGGTTTGATTAATCTGGCGGAAAATAAGTGTGAACAAGCTATCCAAAATTTTAAAATAGCCCTAGAAATGAGACAAGCTAGTTTGAATAGACATGGAACAGCTAGTTGTTTATTGGATTTAGCTTTAGCTTATTGGCATAAAAAACAAATTATGAAATCTATTTTTTTCTTAATTAAAGGTTTACAATCCTATGCTCAACTGGGAATTTTAAATAGAGTTCGATTCATGCGAATGCTAAAAATAGCTTATAGTTGGACTCTGGGTAAACAAAACTAAAAAATATAAGAAAATAAATATGAAAGTAGGAATTGTTTGTGGCTATGGTAATATTGTAGACGATAACCTGACTGATTATCTTGATTTTGTAATTAGCCATATCAAGGAGGAAAAAATTGATCAATTAATCCTGAGTGGTGGATGTAGTTTTACAAAATCCCCTATTTCTGAAGCTCAATTAATGAAGCAAATAATCACCAATAAAATATCAGATATAGATTTATTTTTAGAAGAAAAATCTTTAACCACTTTACACAATTTATTATATACAAAATTGATTTTAGATAATTTCGCGTATCATCAAATTCAAGTTGTTTATATATATTGTGATCAAGTTCGTTATTTAAAAATGATTTGTTTGGCTAAAATTATTTTTAGAGATTACCCTGTAAAAGTTATTAAATTACCAAGAAAAGAAAACATCCTGATTTATTTAGCACAAATTCCCTCTGTATTGATTCAATGTTTAGGAGCAATCTTTCCTAATATTGAAAAACAAATTCTGGTCAACAAGAAAAAATGGATTCAAAAATACAGATAGGAGTAATAACTCCCAAGTACAGCTTGTGTTAGTGTTGTCAGTATAGAATCTGGGTAAAAGAACACACCAATGAACTGCGGAATGTCATCTATATTATGATAACTTTGATTCTGATCTCAATCGAATTTAGTTATGACTCATTCCACTGATATTGTTAAACTAGCGCAATTAATGGCGGCGGACTTCAGCAACCAAGCCCAAGCATTTGAAAATCCACCGTTTTTTGCCCATATTCGCGTCTGTATGCGTCCCCTACCTGTAACATTATTAGATGGGGTGAGCTTGTATTTAGAACAAGCCTATGATATTAACTTAAAACAACCCTATCGAGTGCGGGTATTAAAATTAGTTCCGGTAGAAAATCATATTGAAATTGAGAATTATGTGATTGAAAATGAACAAGAATTTTATGGTGCATCCCGGGAACCTGAACGACTTCAAGGGTTAACAAAAGAACGATTAAAAAAAATGGCACAATGTTCTTTTATTACCCATTGGACAGGACATAGTTTTAAAGGAGAAGTCGAACCAGGGAAAGGATGTATGGTGGAACGCAAAGGGAAAGTCACCTATCTAGCAAGTGAATTTGAAATCGACGAACACCACTTTATTAGTCACGACCGAGGACACGA
This sequence comes from Planktothrix sp. PLAVEN19ND, assembly GCF_057220675.1. Classification (NCBI taxonomy): domain Bacteria; kingdom Bacillati; phylum Cyanobacteriota; class Cyanophyceae; order Oscillatoriales; family Microcoleaceae; genus Planktothrix; species Planktothrix sp. PLAVEN19ND. The sequence continues at coordinate 512,575 of NZ_CM170132.1, forward strand.
CCCCGAAACCGATGAACAACTGTGGGGGGCCTTAGCCGGGCCATTTCAATTCGTGCGCTGGACAAGTTTTGCTGACGAGGTAAAAATTTGACCCCCTTTCCTGATAAATTTACCGAGTATTGGCACATCAAGATTCAAAAAGTGTATTTATGAAAGTCCTGGTTATTGGTGGTGATGGCTACTGCGGTTGGGCGACAGCATTGTATTTGTCTAACCGTGGCTATGAAGTCGGTATTCTGGATAGTTTAGTTCGACGTTATTGGGATCAACAACTGTGTATTGATACACTAACTCCGATTGCTCCAATTCAGCAACGAATTCAGCGTTGGAAAGATTTAACTGGAAAATCCATTGACCTATTTATTGGGGATATTAACAACTACGATTTCCTGATTAAAAGTTTACTGAAGTTTGAACCGGAAGCGATTATTCACTTCGGAGAACAGCGTTCTGCACCTTTCTCAATGATTGATAGAGAACACGCTGTCCTGACCCAAACTAACAACGTGATTGGCAACCTAAATTTATTGTATGCCATGCAGGAACATTTCCCTAATTGTCATCTGGTGAAGTTAGGAACGATGGGAGAATATGGAACTCCCAATATTGATATTGAGGAAGGTTATATTACCATTGAACATAACGGCCGTAAGGATACTTTACCCTATCCCAAACAACCTGGCAGTTTCTATCATTTATCCAAAGTTCATGACAGCCATAATATCCATTTTGCCTGTAAAATTTGGGGTCTGCGAGCAACGGATTTAAACCAAGGAGTGGTTTATGGGGTGTTGACGGAAGAAACCGGGATGGATGAGTTGTTAATTAATCGTCTCGACTATGATGGGGTATTTGGAACGGCGTTAAACCGTTTTTGTATTCAAGCGGCTATTGGTCATCCCTTGACCGTATATGGAACTGGGGGACAAACCAGAGCCTTCTTGGATATTCGGGATACGGTACGATGTATCGAATTAGCATTAGAAAATCCAGCGGATTCTGGACAATTCCGGGTGTTTAATCAGTTTACCGAATTGCATAGCGTCGGTGACTTAGCAATGATGGTAAAAAAAGCAGGAATTGCGTTAGGGTTAGATGTGGAAATCGAAAATATTCCTAATCCTCGTGTTGAACTAGAAGAACATTATTTCAACGCTAAGAATACTAATTTATTGGATTTAGGATTACAACCCCATTTTCTATCGGATTCTCTGTTAGATTCTTTGTTGAATTTTGCTGTTAAGTATCAGCATCGAGTTGATAATAGCCAAATTATGCCCAAAGTTTTATGGCGTAATCCTGGTTAATTTATAACCATGTTTACTGTAGAGAGAGGTTAGGTTCTCTACAGTAAGCCTTATTTGTAGTGAGGCGTTCACGCCTCTAAGCCCTGAAGGGCTTACTACTATTTGCGTTAAATTTACGACGAATCACTAACTCCACATTCCTACACTTTTAGTGGGTTGGTTAACAAAAGGTGGTAGATCCGAATTGGAATCAGAAGGAATTGTCGGGGAAGCATATTCAGAAGTTGGGACACCTCCTTTAGCTTCAACATCCGGTTCATCGGAAGAAAATTCTAAACAAATCCGAAATTTTCCGGTTTTCCAAGATTGACCCGGACGCAAGAGTTGACACTCAATTCCTTCCTTAAATAAATTTTCTTCCTCTAACTTAGATTCCATAATTGACAGGAATTCACTGGCTTTAAAAGTACATTGAAACATCAATGCACTTTCACTGGTATTAATCACATCATCATCATCGAGAATAGAGGTAAAATCGCTCATGTTTATGTCCTGAAAATTGTATTTTGTACTAGGGATTAACTGATTTAGAAAAACCAACCGTAGGAATGTAAACCTTTTCCTAATAGATTAACTCCTAAATAGCACACCCAGACCACCACAAAGCCCGTGGCGGCTAAAATAGCAGGTTTTCGACCTTGCCAACCGCGAGTAATTCTGGCGTGTAAATAGGCTGCAAACACTAACCAAGTAATTAACGCCCAAGTTTCTTTGGGATCCCAACTCCAGTAGGAACCCCAAGCCTCATTCGCCCAGACTCCCCCGGAAATAATCCCAATGGTTAACAGGGGAAATCCTAATCCAATAATCCGATAACTGATATTGTCAATGGTTTCCACTAAAGTTAATCGCTGTGGGGAAAGCAGGGGAGTCGATTCCAGGTTATCGGTTTTGACGAACTCTAACACAGCTGTTGTGCTATTACCATTGGTCGTGAACCCTTTGGGCTGGGACTCCGCCAGGATTTCTGGAGCATAATTGATCCCATTGCTAACGGGTTTATGATGATTTCGGGAAATCCGGGTTCCTAAAGAACTTCCACTTAACTCGATTTCCTGTCCCCGGGTGAGAATTAAAAAGGCGATCGCTAACAGAGATCCCACCATTAATGTTGCATAACTCAACATCATGACGCTAACGTGCATCATTAACCAATTAGACTTCAAGGCTGGGACGAGGGGTTCAGCGACCCGCATTTGGGGCGGTAACTTCAGGGTAGCAAAGGCCGCAATTCCCATCGCCACTGGAGAGGTGACCACCCCAACTAAGCGACTCCGACTCATTTGTTCGGCAATTAGATGAATGGTTGTTAAACCCCAAGTCAGGAAAAACAGGGATTCATAAAGATTACTAATCGGGAAGTAACCCGCCTCAATCCATCTTGCCCCTAATAACGTGGCAATGGAGAGATTGGCGATCGCCATGGACGCAGTTCCCAACACCGACAAATAGGGAATATTAGGAAACGCCGCCCCCACCCAATACAACAATAGGGTGATCAACAAAATGGCAAAAGAAATATTATCTAATCCATTCTGGAGTACAACCAGATTCATGAACGATTCTCCTCGTAACGGTATTGATAACCGACTTTTTTTAACTTTATCTTAAATCTCGCCCCTAGAACTCGCCCTATACCCTGATAGGATAGGTTAGGCTAGATTAAGATTTCATATTATTAGGATTGCAGATCAACTGTAAACCTTGTCCTATTCGTATTTTAGCTTGATCAGAAAAACTTATGACCAACTCAGACAGTCAAATCACCCCGACCTATTTACAGGAAGATATACAAGAAATTCTCTATATTGCTATTTCTCGCAAACAAGATAACGAGGAAATGACTCGTCAAGAATTGTTAGACATTGCCAAAGATTTAGGAATTTCTCCCCTGGATTTAGAATTAGCTGAACAGCAATGGAAGTTACAAAAACAAGAAGCCGATGAAAAGTTGGTTTTTAATGCCTATCGCCAGAATCGACTGAAACAAAATCTGATTCAATTTGGGATTGTTAACTCTTTCTTGATTTTAATTAACCTCGTTATTTGGCATGGAATCGGATTTGCAGCCTTTGTCTTTTTAACTTGGGGATTATTTTTAACCCTCAGAGCTTGGAAAACCTATCAATTGGAAGGAGAGGATTATGAAGTAGCATTCAAAGCCTGGAAATTGAAAAAAAATGTTGGCAAATCAATTAATGCTTTTACCGATAAGGTCTTAAAAGGATTGCAGTCTTAAACCTTGCTCGGGTTTGTAGGGGTTTGGTCTTGTCACCCAACCCCGAACCAGGTGAATTAAGTATTTCTTACAATTTGAACAGATAGTATAACTTTAGTAAATACAAAAGTGCAAATAAATGTTGCAAATCCGCACATTTTCTAATTTTTTCCGATAGAATGATTAGTATAGAAGCCTGGATAATAGAGTTGAGGTTAGGAGTTATGAATATTTTACGTTCTCTTAAAGAAATGATGACCTATTTAACTGAAGCCGCCGGGCGGATGTTTATTGTTAGTGATGATGTCTACCCATCGGTAGGCACACAACCCTTTGAAGGTAATCCCAATAAAGATCCTCGTTGGAAACACTAGAAATAATTGTGATCAAATATTATGATGTGTTTCAAAATCTACTTAAATCTCCCATAACTCCTATGGGGGATTTATTGTTATTGTTATTGTTCCCCATTCGTAATTCGTAATTCCCTACTATACCTAAAAAATTTGATTCAGAAAAAAAGCTAGTGACGCACTACTTAAAGGAACAGTTAGATTATCAATTCCATACTTTGAAAAAGTTTCTAATCCCGTAGCTACAACCGCCACAGCTATTGAAATACTCCAAATTATTTGATTATTTCCTTGAGTTGCTAATAAAATAACACCGGAAATAACAAAACTAACAAACAGCATTGTTAAAGAACCTTCCCAGCTTTTACCATTACCAAAAACTTGATATTTATGTTGACCCCATTGTTGACCAATAACCGCCGCCAAACCATCCCCCCAGGTCATCACTAAAATACCTAAAGCCGCATATTGAGGTTGTTTGATTGTCCAAAACCAACCAATTAAAACCCCAATACTAATCGCATAAAAAAACGTCCCTAAACTTTTACGTCCCACACTATTAATACTCGGAAGAATCGGGGTTTGATAGGAAATCAGGGCAATAATTCCTGAAAGCACACTCGCTGCAATTCCCACCCACGCCGGAATATTTAGCCACCAGGCAAATAGAATCACATTTCCTGTACCAATATGAACAATTTTACGCGAAACTTCGGCATTAACAGCAAAAATCCGATTTAGTCCTTCTGCTACCCCTAAAATTAAACCTAACCAACCAGCAACTAAGATAATTTCAAATCCTAAGTTGTGGATTTCAGCTAAACTCGGCATAGAATTAATGGAATATAAATTAACCTAAATCATTAGTATACGCTGATTCTTGCATTTTCAGACATTTCGCAATATCCTTTTCTATAATCCTTCTATGTTGAAGTATGTCAGAAATTAACTACTCCGATGATTTGTTATCTCGACATCAATTTCTGGTTAAAGAAAAATTTGGTCAAGTCAATGTTTATGGAAAAAATGCTCAATCTTTATTAAATAAAGCCACGGGTTTTATTCGAGATTATGACTTTACTCTTAATCCCTATCGAGGCTGTCAATATGGATGTAGTTATTGTTATGCTACGGCTTTTAGTCCTAATCCCCAGATGCGAAAAGATTGGGGAAATTGGGTAATTATTAAAGAAAATGCCGTAGAAATTTTAGAAAAAGAGTTAGAAAGATGGTGTCGTCGTCATCCCGAAAAACCGCCCAGTATTTATATGAGTAGTGTTACTGACCCCTATCAACCTATTGAGGCTAAAGTACAACTAACTAGGCAATTATTAGGGGTGATGGTCAAGTATCAACCGATTCTAGTGATTCAAACTCGGAGTCCGATGATTACTAGAGATATTGATTTATTACAACAGTTTAAAACTTTAAGAATTAATCTAAGTATTCCCACGGGAAGTGAAGCGGTAAAACGGGATTTTGAACCTCAATCACCCAGTATTAAATCTCGAATTAAAGCCATAGGAAAATTAAGATATAATATTCCTTTTACGGCTGGATATGATATCAGATTTGCGATTACAATTACGCCGCTATTACCAACTTTACCAGAAGATCAAGACGAATTTATTTTAAAATTAAGTTTTGTCGATAGGATAGTGATTCAAGAATTTCACGCGACCCAAAATAAAAGTTTAGTTGCGTCAACTCGTGATCAAGCGATCGCTCTGAAAGAAAAATATGCTTGGTGGTATAATCAAGAACAGGAAAACTATTTTCTATTTAAACAGAAATTAGAGTTTCTGCTTGGTGATGTAGAAATTAAAGAGGGACGAGAAGGGTTTGGCTATGATTAATAGAATTATTCAGAGTTGGCAATCTCTGAAGTTATTTTTAGCTTTACAGAGAGGAAATGAACAACAAGCTCGGAATATTTTACAAGAGATTCGACGCTCAAAAACACAACTTTCTGGGTTGGAAAAGTTATTTCAAGATAAGTTAGAAACCGATTATGAATTAAAGCAAAAACAGAAAGAAATTTTACGATTAAAACAACAAATTAAAAGTTTCTCACAATTAGATTCATTCCCCTCTGAGTTTGATTTTGGGAAAGAAAATTTGATTATTCCTGATCAAAATATTATTGCTCGAATTACTAAACAATTTAATTTAATTGAGCCGGATGATAATTTAATTCAATGTACAGGAATTGATACTGATATTTTTAATGATTTTGAGTTAAATTTAGCTCGTTTTATTGAAGATGAATTTAAACAAATGAGTCAAAGAAAAAATTTTGAATATTCCTTAAAAGAAGCCGTTGAAGATTTGAATGGCTTAAAATTTGGAGAAGATCCTGAATATAGTTTTGAATTGAGTCCTTATGTTTATTTTTTACGCTATTTTTTAACCAATGTTTATGGTGCTTATTTAGCTTGGTTTTTAATTTACAAAACCGGGTTATTACCCAAACATCTCAATATTTTGGATATTGCGGCTGGCCCTGGGACGATGATTTATGGTTTAGATTTGTTTCTTAGAAGTAATTATCCAGGGATGAATTCCTCGGAGTTTCAAATTGCCTATTATTCTTTAGAAAAACAAGCTAAATTTCAATATCGGGGACTTCAGTTTTGGCGCCGATATGTTGAGCAACAACCCCAAACAACTAATGCTTATTTTCGCTTTGATACCTGTGACCTATTAGGAGACAAGTCTAATTTTGACAAAATGCCTAAGAATTTTTTTAATTTTATTATCATTTCCCATTGTTTCTTTTATCAACCCCAACTCAGACAAAAAGCTAATAGTAATTTTCAACATATTTTTAATCGCTGTTTACAACCGGACGGTTATGTGTTATTCATTGTTCAAGATAAGAAGTTGTTCCAAGCGTATAATTTACGACATCGCCAAGACTATCACCTAGAATACAGTGTAATTAAATCTTTTATTGAAGAAATGGGTTTAAAATTAGTTTGGTATAAATATTTGACATCTACAGGAACTAGAGAACAATTATCACCCTCTGAATTTGGTAAATTAGCAAGGGAAAAATTGCCTCGTCAAAGTTATATTAGTCCTCTTTGTAAGGACTATTTTAATTTAAACTATAATTCAAGTTATACTATTGACGATTATATGATTTTAGCCCAACAAGGATAATAGAGTTTGATTACGTTGAGTTTTACTGACGCTTAACCCAGCATACTAATATAGATTAATTTCAATAGATATGATTGTTGAATTCAGCCCGGAAACTTTTAAAACCGGATTTCTGGACTGGTTAGATTGATTTTAAAAAATAATCTTGCATTAACTGACTATAAATTATATATTGATATTAATTTGTCCAACTCCAATTCACGGGTCACTATGTCACACAAAAGAACTTTTTTTGAATCCCTCACCCATTGGTTTAGCGACGAAAATTTCTTAATGATATTAGAAGAAATTCAAGTGGCGATCGCTAAAACCTTATCAATTGCTATGATAATCGTTATTGTCGTTTGCTGTGGTCAACTAATTTTATATTTAGCCCAAAAATTGTTAACGGATTCTACTCTAATATTTAAAAATTCTTTGTTTGAAATTTTTGGATTATTCTTAAATGTTTTGATTGCTATAGAGATTTTAGAAAATATCTCAGCCTATTTAAAAAAACACGTTATTCAAGTTGAGTTAGTGATTGTCACCTCCTTAATTGCGGTAGGAAGAAAAATCATTATTTTTGATCTCGATAAAAAAGGAGGTGAAGATTTGATTGGACTTGCTATTGCAGTTTTAGCCCTGTCAATCAGTTATTTAATTGTTCGAGTGTATCACGGTAAGTAAGGGCTGGAAATTTATTCAACGGTTGAAACATAGATTGATTTAGTCATAAGTCACTCTAAATATTGCTTTTTATGGTAGTTCAGGTTAGACTTAAAACCATTCAAAAACCATTAATTGCATCTTTAGTAAATTTTTGTTTTATGGAAACCGCATTTAACCAATTCTGGCATCTGGTTTCAGGGGCATTTGCCCTCAACCCAGAAGTTTTTGATCAAATTAATACCTTACCCGATGGTCTCACCGTAGCATTAATTATTGTTCTCATCGCCGGGTTATCACAAGCAATTGGACAATGTATTGTTTTATTTGCCAATAAAGTTACACCCATTCGTTTTTTTCTCAGCTTAGGAATTTCTGCGATTGTTTTTGCTTTAAGTTATGGATTATGGGCCGGGAGTATTTGGATTGCAAGTAACCTGTTTTTTGATGTTTCTCTAAGTTTTGATCTAATTTTTAGAACTCTAGGACTCAGTTATGCCCCTCAAATGTTAGGGTTTTTAATTGCTTTACCCTACATGGGAATTGCAATTGGAGTATTCCTTTCAATTTGGAGTTTACTGGCTCAATTTATCGGACTAGAAAGCATTGCCGGATTTGAAGATTGGTCAGTCTTTATTTGTACTTTAATCGGCTGGGTTGTCCTCCAAATTGTCCAACGAACTATTGGTCGTCCGATTTTAGCCTTTAGTGGTTGGTTATCTAATTCGGTGGCAGGAACTTCATTAATTACTGACCCGAAAAAACTAGAACAAATGGTCATGTATGACGGGAATGAGCCTCAAATCATTACCGTAGGCAAGGAAATTTGGTTAGAAGCCGAACAGCAAGAAGATGTTCCCAAACAAAAAAGTTCATCTACCGTTAAATTTGTAGCCCTGGCATTGTTGGGCTTTTTATTAGTTTTAATTTTATATCCTAATAGTAATAACCCCTTAACAGTAGGGTTTAGTCTCCTTAATCATAGCTTTAGATTAGGCTTGAAATTAGTTCAATTTGGTTTAATTGCTCTATTAATTTCTATTATCCTAACACCGCTAGAATCTTTAACTTGGTGGGCAGGATGGTATGGAGTTCAACCCTTAGAAAATACCGGAACATTAGTCGAAAATCCTAATATTGATACCCCATTTAATCACTATGTTGTATATTTAGATGGAATCAATCAAGGCTCCTATCAATATTTACCAGAAGTTGAACGTTTTTTAGATGCCCTTGCCATTGCCACTCCCGATAATGTAGCAATTGTTAAAGGGATTATGCCCTATTCTGTTACTAATAAACCCTTAACTGAAAATCGGCCCCTATCCTTTTTGTGGCGGATGATTGACTCCATGGTAGTTCAAAATCCTGCCAACCCCATTGGTTTTATCATTAACGCCCGAAATGTCGTCTCAGTAGCCGTTTCAGCCGATCCCCGTTACGGCCCGATTCAAAATCAAGGCCTGGCGCAAGTTCTGTATAATAGTTTACTCAGCTATGGTTATCCCGTCGATAGTGAAGTTCCAGTGACTTTGATTGGCTACAGTGGTGGCGGTCAAATGTCCATGGGGGCTGTAACCTTTCTTAAACGTACCATTAAAGCCCCGATTACAGTGATTTCTATTGCAGGTGTGATCAGTGGAAATACGGGGACAATGGTAGCAGAACATCTCTATCATCTGGTTGGGGATCAGGATAGCGTGGAAAAAGTGGGGGCAATTATTTTCCCTGGACGCTGGCCGATTTCTCTGTTATCAAACTGGAATTTTGCCAAACGGCGGGGCAAAATTAGTTTTATCTCTTTGGGGCCAGTGGGACACAATATGATGGGTGGCCCGATGGGAGATAATCAACTACCAAATGGCAAAACCCATCTGCAACAAACCGTTGATATTGTCACTGGAATTTTATTAGAAAATTGGGAAATTACTGGGCTAGATCCTAATATTTTCAAAAAATCTAGTAACTATGAACTCTACAAAAAAGCCCCTTTTAACCAAGTTGCATATTATCCAGTTAAACAAACTCTTAATCCCGAATTATATCAACCCGTAGGGAATTGGATAGGTCGATTAATTTTACCTAAATTATCAGAGCGGGAACAGGTGCAGGGCGTATTATTTGAGATTTATCATGCCGATTCATCCCATCAGCATCGAGTCGGACAAATTGTTAATTTAAGATGGGATTTACAGGTTTCTTCTGTCAAGGAAAGAGTTAAATTAGTCACCCAGGATGTCAACTTTATTGATCAGGTAAAAGTTAGTAAATCCCAAGGTAATATTCACCCAGAAAGAATCAATGGTTGGTCAAAAGTTGACCCCTTAGAATCCATAGCCGGAGCTAGACCCCAGGATGATATGATTGTGGTTTTAAAAGATCCTGTAGTCTTGAAAGATACGGGTTTAGAACGTCCAAGTTTGTATATTCAACATGATCCAGTTGAAATTACTGGCCGATTTTATGCCCTGGTTCGGTTTATTGAAAATTTAGGCAATGACTTCTTTTTGGTGCGTCATTATTCTCCCGCCTCTCAACAATTTAACGGCCCCGAAGAAAGGGTCTATTTACCCTCAGTCATTGCTAACCGAGATGGGGCTTTATCTTCAATAAATCAGGATTTAGAACAATCTCCGGTTAATGCTTCAGGATGGTATATTTTTGGACAGAAAAATATTGATGGTCAGTTTGTAGTACAGGCGATCGCCCCCTATCAATTATTTTCTTTAACTCCTGATTTGGTGATTTCAGGACAACAAAAAACTCTAGATTATATTAACTGGGAATACTGGAAAAATAAAGTCACACCCCAAGGACAGGTTAAGACAATTTTCCTCAATCCTAATCAGGATAATTCCACTAACAATATTGTCCCGGAATCCCTCTGGAAAGAAGGGGATAGAGCCTTATTAATGCACGTTTATGGAGGCATTGGCGGGCCAAATGGAGATCATACTCCCTTTGGGATTTATTTCGGACATTTTGCCTATGGAATCGCTACGGTGGTGCGCGATCGCCTTACTCAAGACCTGCGATTTAACATCGAATATCGCCAAATTTATACCCATAATTGTGATGGAATAATCTCAGGAAGTTTAGACTGGACAAGGTATAGTGGCGATCGTCAATTCGGTTGGTTAGGATCTCGTCCCTTTACCGATATTCTAATTAAATTTGATCCCCTCACCCAAGATTATGATTTTGATGGGTTCAAGTTTTCTCCCTTGGATATTGTGATTAATGAACTAGATATTATGACCGCTCGATATCGCGTAGGGGATGGAACTGGAACCACTTTTGTCAGTGCAATTAATTCCTGTTCTCAAGATTCCAGTCAAGCCTTATATTTATCATTAAGAAGAATGCTGGCGCAGTTTGAATTAAATCCCCTATTAATGAAATGGTTACGAGAAAATCCCCACCACGAACAAGCCCAACGGTTCATTCAATTAAGAACCTTAGTTGCCAGTTTAGAAAGTATCTTAATTGCTGGAAGGAAAGTCCGAAAAGATTGGCAATATGGTTCTCCAACTTTAGGGCGTTTTACTCAAGAAACCCCCCTAAAAACCCTGTCTCGGTTAAGCTCTAGTTGGCGCTCATTATTACCGCGATTAATTAATGATAAAATCGCCATGATTTTCCTCCAATTAGGAGCCTATCTCTGGATTCTCCGCACCCATCAAGTCGGTGGTCATGATCCTACCCTGAAAGCCCTGATTCCCACGGATTTTTGGTTTGGAGTTCCTAAATTGAAAAACTTTGAATATGATTAGTTATTCAAATAGTTTTTGTAAAGATTCATGAATAAAGTTTAGATTCTGCAAAGGTTTATGATCTGAATTTAAAGATTTAGTTAAATCAAGACCGCTCAGAAGATTAATAGATACTACATGACGATGATTAGAGTATATTGGAGAATATCCAGGGTATTATCAGCACGTTCTCTGATGCGGAAGCGGGTTTTGAGCCAGGATTAGTCAGAAATCGGACTAACAATTAACTCTGCATTCGAGGGGTAAACCGATACCGCAACCCACAGGGGGTAGACTATGACCGGATTAGAATTAGCAATTTTCATTGTCGGGCCGTTAGTGTCATTTTTATTTGCGATCGCACTAACACCCAACAAAGCCGAAATTGTTTCCGATCAGGAACATTCTCATATTTAGTTAAGATTTACGGGAGTTAGAGGGAAAGTCTCGTAGTCTATAGTCAGATTATCCTGACTTTGAAAATCAATGATAGGTTCCCGAAATTTTCAACGGTTTTCACAGATTCTACTCGGTGGTGTTAGTGGAATATTTGTAGTGAGTTTTAATCATGGACAAGTTGCTGTTTCCTTACCTATTGTTGGACTACAAGCTCAAAATTCGGTGATCACACAACCGATTAATTCTGCTGAAAATGGCATGGAAGATCCGACAATTCCACCATTAGGAAAACCAGACTCTTTTATTCCTAGAAAACCTTTTCCACCACCTAATTTAAAGAAACCAGAAAAACCCTATTATTCTTTAATTCCAGAACGCTATAAAGGCAAAACCGTTCATAATGTTTCCCCTCGAAATCAAGAAAAAGTTATTGCCTTAACCTTTGATGATGGCCCCTGGCCAGAAACACCCAAGGTCTTAACAGTTTTAAAAGAGTTTAATGTTAAAGCCACCTTCTTTATTCTAGGCCAAAATTTACCGTTATATCCTAACATTATTAAGCAAGTAGTTCAGGAAGGTCACGCCGTTGGGAATCATAGTTGGACGCATTCTTATCCAAAAATGGAACCGCAAAAAGCTAAAGCCGAAATTGAAAATACATCGGCAAAGTTACAGTTGATGACGGGATTAAAAACCCGGTTATTTCGGCCGCCTGGGGGAATTTTAGATAATGGTGTTGCCGACTATGCCCGCAGTAAAAATTATGCCATTATTATGTGGTCTATTGATACGAAAGACTTCCAACAACCCACAGCTTCAATTTTAGCAAATCGCGTTTTAAATCAAGCCCGTCCAGGGGATATTGTGTTAATGCACGATGGCGGCGGAAATCGTTCTCAAACCATAGAAGCGTTAAAAATTATAATTCCTGAATTACAAAAACGTGGCTATCGGTTTGTAACAGTTTCCGAATTGTTGAATTTAGCTGAATAATAGAGGGCTAAAGCCCAACAACGGGTGTTAAGTTGCGCTTACCGTAGGTATCGCTTTTTACTGCTTAAAAAAAGTTGGTAAAAATTGATCCTATTGGTTATAATTGCTAAAAAGATTTAATACAAAAGGAGATCATCGCTACAATGTACAAAGTTATCCAAGCAACTTGTAATAATGGTAATCTGATCCTCTCTGAAAAATTAAGTGATGAATGGGAAGAAAAAAGTTTGAAAGTTATTCTTGTGGAAACAGATGAAATTGAAGTCAAAAAGCAAAGATTTTTTGAGTTTGTAGATCAACATTCCTTGATTCTTCCTGATGACTATGAATTTAATAGAGAGGAACTTTATGAAAAATAAGGTTTTATTAGACACTAACCTCTGGGTTTATCTTTACTCCCAAAATTCACCGAAGAAGTCTGTTAAAGTGAGAGAGTTGGTTAATAATAACTTTACCTCAATCATTTGTGGAAATAGATATTTTAAAAGTGATCACAGCGTTAGACATTAATTCTAAATACGGTTATACTTATTGGGATAGTCTAGTTCTGGCTACGGCTTTACAACACAATTGTAATACTTTATATTCAGAAGATATGCAAGCTAATCAACTCATTGAACAAAAAACAATAATTATCAATCCATTTTTAGTAACACAATTAGAGTAAATAATATAATTAAATGAGCCCTGAAGGGCTCACTACGAGTTTTCACGCCTAGGTATGGGAGAATTAACCTAAGTTTAAATCCGTCACAGCACCAATACTGCTAGATGAAACTAATTTCGCATATTTGGCTAAAACTCCTTTAGTATAACGGGGTTTTGGAGCTTGCCAATTTTGCCGACGTTGGGCTAATTCTTCCTCGGAAATATTCACTTGTAATAACCGTTGACGGGCATCAATAGTAATACTATCTCCCTCTTGAATTAAACCAATATTCCCACCAACCGCAGCTTCTGGGGCAACATGACCGACCACCATGCCATAGGTGCCCCCAGAGAAACGACCATCGGTAATTAATCCGACTTTATCCCCTAAACCTGCCCCAATAATTGCCGAAGTTGGCGCTAACATTTCCCGCATTCCTGGCCCGCCTTTCGGCCCTTCATAACGAATCACAATCACATCACCAGCACTAATTTTTCCGGCTAAAATGGCATCCAAACATTCTTCTTCCGATTCAAAAACCCGGGCTGGGCCAGTAATCACTGGATTTTTAACTCCGGTAATTTTAGCAACCGCACCTTCCGTGGCTAAATTGCCTTTTAAAATGGCTAAATGTCCTTGAGCATACATAGGATTATTCCAAGGACGAATTACATCTTGGTCGGGACTAGGTTCGGAGGGAACATCGGCTAATTGTTCGGCAACAGTTTTCCCAGTTATTGTTAAGGCATCCCCGTGAATTAAGCCTTTTTCTAATAACATTTTCATCACTAACGGAATACCCCCGGCTTTGTGTAAATCCGTAGCCACATAACGACCACTGGGCTTTAAATCACACAATACGGGAACCTTCGCCCGAATCACTTCAAAATCATCAATGGTGAGTTCAACTCCGATGGCATTAGCAATAGCTAATAAGTGTAAAACTGAATTAGTTGAACCGCCCACGGCCATAATCACAGCGATCGCATTTTCAAAGGCTTTTCGGGTGATAATTTGACGGGGAAGAATACCATTTTTAATCGCTTCTCGTAACACATAGGCCGACTTTTCTGTACTTTCGGCTTTTTCCTCATCTTCTGCTGCCATGGTGGAGGAATACATTAAACTCATTCCCATCGCTTCAATGGCAGAAGACATGGTATTTGCTGTGTACATTCCCCCACAGGAACCCGCCCCTGGACACGACCGACGTTCGACTTCAATTAATTCTGTTTCGTCAATTTTTCCCGCGCTATATTGTCCGACGGCTTCAAAAGCGCTAACAACAGTTAAATCTTTACCATTATAATGTCCGGGTTTAATTGTTCCACCATACACAAAAATGGACGGAATATTCATTCTAGCAATGGCAATCATCGCCCCGGGCATATTTTTATCACAGCCACCAATTGCTAAAACCGCATCCATACTTTGGGCGTTACAAGCGGTTTCAATTGAGTCAGCAATTACCTCGCGGGAAACTAAAGAATATTTCATCCCCTCAGTCCCCATAGAAATGCCATCGCTGACGGTAATTGTCCCGAACATTTGCGGCATAGCCCCCGCTTGTTTTAGGGCGGCTTCTGCCCGCAATGCTAGGGTGTTGATGCCCATATTGCAGGGGGTGATGGTGCTGTAACCGTTGGCAATCCCGACTATGGGCTTGACAAAATCGTGATCCCCAAATCCCACCGCCCGCAACATGGCACGGTTTGGGGTGCGTTGGGTTCCTTGGGTAATGGCTTGACTTCTAAGGTTATCGGACATTAATGCTTCCTCATTGTGTGCGGGTTGTGTTCCAACGGTTCAACGACGTTTTTTGTGGTGTTGTTACTCGCTGATCTAACCCGTTTTTTATATGGTTATTATTATCTCAGAAAATGTGATAAATTATTAATTACTTTAGAAATTGATGGGGTTGGCTCAATAATACTTCGATGAATTTTAGTTTTGAATCTGAAAAAGTTTCAATCATTATTCCGGTTTTAAATGAAGCCGAAAATATTGGGTTGGTAATTTCTACAATTCAACGGGCAGAAAATATAGAAATTATTATTGTTGATGGGGAAAGTCAGGATAATACCGTTGAAATAGCTCAAGGTTTGGGGGTGAAAGTGATATCGACAAATCGAGGACGGGCACTACAAATGAATGTAGGAGCAAAGGTGGCAACGGGGAAGATTTTATTATTCTTGCATGGAGATACTCAATTACCCCTAGGATTTGAAACGGAAATCCGAAAAACTTTGAACGATTCTAATATAATTGCCGGAGCGTTTCAATTAAAAATTAATGCCCCCGAATTGAGTTTAAGGTTCATTGAAACCACCGTATTCTGGCGTTCAAAATATTTACAAATGCCCTACGGAGATCAGGCTATTTTTATCAAAGCTACCACTTTTTTGGAGATAGGTGGATTTCCTGAACAACCGATTATGGAGGATTTTGAATTCATCCGTCGTTTAAATCGTCTAGGGAAAATTGAGATTTTATCAAGTCCTGTAATTACATCAGGACGACGGTGGCAAAAGTTAGGCATATTCAAAACCACATTTATGAATCAGTGTATGGTCATCGGATATTATCTAGGAATTTCCCCGACAAAATTAGCTCAATGGTATCGGGGGAAGGGAATAGGTAATGGGTAATTACGAATTACGAATTACGAATGGGTTTTGGGTGATATTAAGCGAGCGAGGACGTGACGCCAACGCACTGCTTCTGCTCCCCCTGTTCCCTAATATAAAATCAGATTTTGCCGTTGTCCTGAAAAAATGTTGACAATCGAGATCAGGTTTTGCTATAATTTGACATCGTGCAAATATAAATTCCTTGCTGCTTTAGCTCAGTTGGTAGAGCGGTTCACTCGTAATGAACAGGCCGTCGGTTCAAGTCCGATAAGCAGCTTTTTGATTTCCAATCCTATAACGCTTTATTTATCGGTCTTTCACCTTTAACCTGTTCATTACGAGTGAACCGCTCTACCAATTATCCCTCACTTTTCCCTCAATCTATCTACAGCTTATCGGGTAATTGAGGGAATACCCCATAGCTTACTCATACAGACATTTAATCTAAAACCCTAAATAATTAATTTTTACTTATACCCTTAAAACTTAAAAATCCCATTAACACATAAATTTAAAAGTGTCAAATGGGATAAATAGAAAATTATATATAAGGAATAATCCCTATAAACTATCTCTACAAGTTTCCCCCCCTAACCCGACTATTGATTCTAAGTCGGTTCAGTTACCCGTCAAGGCACACTACGTTGAAGACACCTTGACTGCTACCTGAAACCTCCAATCAATATTTGTCAGGGGTTAGGGGGAGAGGGTATATTCTCCCAATCCTCAGCTAAGTTAAAAATTTTGTCACAGCCATTGGAGAAATTTGTAAATCTTCCCATTGTATGCAGCTTGGGAAGATAACCAGAAAGTTTTAGGATAGGAACGGTAGAAAGTTTTAACTACCGTAACAGAGGACGCAATCATTATGCCTAACCGTATTCCTAACACCTCTGGACTAGATAAGTCCCCCTGGGTAAATAAACCCATCAAAGTCTACCGACTACCAGAAGCGATCGCACCTAAAGTTTTAGAATATGCCCACAAATTGGATAAGGGTAGCTATGACCGCCAAACTGAATTAGACGCCGCCATTGACACATTAACCCACGCCCTAACCCTACCTGCTAACACAGGGGGTGCCATCAAAAAGGAAATCAAGGAAGCGTTAGCCAAACTCAATAACCTATAACTTTTTTCATGCAATAAATAGGCAAAAGCTGGTATAGCTGGTAAAGCTGGTAAAGACTCCCTCTGTGTAAGAGTTTAAGCTGGTACACTACCCCCTAACAAGCTGGTAACTAACCTGGTAAAGCTGGTAAAAAAAATAAATTTAACTAAAATAGCTGTGTAGGCCGTGTAAGAAAGTGGGAAGTATTGATATATAAGGGTTAGAGGTTTACACAACCCCCCTACACAACCCTACACAACCCCATTAAACACTTTTATCCTAAATAGCTTCTAACCATTACCCTGTAAGCATTACAACATTTACACAGCCTACACAGTGAAATAGCCAAAAAAATAACCCCTGATAGTTAGTCAGGGGTTTTAGTGTTTGGGGTGATGGTGGGTTAGTTATCCTTTCTTTTTGAAACAATACCTCTACCGATTAATGCTTCTGTTATAAGCACGGAAATCATATTGGCCAAACTGCGTTGCTCATCCTTTGCCATATTTTCTATAGCATCTTTTATTTCCGGATCTAAATAGATACTTAGCCGTTTTAATTTTGTCGGCATTTCTTGAGTAATTGTGATCATTGACATTTTACCTCGTTACGATGTAATCTACTCTATATGGTACATCACCTTGATGAACTTTAGCTAACTCTAGTTAATTTTGACTCTGTATGATGTACTATATAGTCACAACAAAACCCACTGGTATCGGTCGCCAAACTTTCACCAGTGGGTACTCACCCCTAATTATTAGGAGCATTTCAATTATGACACTGACAGAACTTAAAGCTAAAGCCACCGCACTGGGATTAACCCCTGATGAAGTGCGTCAACACGGTAGCTTGTCCAAAAAGGCAACGTGGGAGATTGCGATCGCAGAGTTTGAGGAGATGAAGGTAGCGGTAGATACTCACTGTGAAGCAATGGGTATCCCTCAGTGGTCATACCCAGAGGATGAAACAGAGGGGTTTGAACCCAGTGCCGATATCGCTGTAACAGTTAATCAGCCTAGTGTTGAAGATTTACCTTTTGACAACCCTACCCATACCATGATTGATGGGGAGTGGGTGCTGTGTTCTGAAATCGTTGACCCTAGCCAACTCCCTGAACTCGCAGAAACCGATCCACGGTTTGAAGCATGGCAACCCTGGATGATGCCTGGTGCAACTTTTACCACGGGTCATCAAGCCTATGAAATCTTGTACTTTGATCACTACGGTAATTGTAACGCCAAGGGAATTGATACCCATTGGCATTCATTCCGAATTGAAACCATCGTTAACACCGCGACGGATCATTCTGTAAAAAAGTCTGAACCCATCCCACCAATTGAATTAGAAGGTGACATGGAAGGTTGGCATCGGTGGGACAAAAAACTCAATCAATGGGTTAAAGAACACCCCGACCAATTGCTTAAAGACTGTTACCAACCAGAATCAGAACCCTTGCGGAAACAACTCCTTGAACGGATGGAACCCTACATAGGAGTGACTATGACCGATGGGGAGTTTGAAACACTCAAACAGGAGCCACTAGACGAAGATACCGCCGCCGTTTATCTCGGCTGGTTAGAAGCGGGTCAAGAAATTCTAGCGGGAGCTTTGGCAACATGAAACCCAAGGGAATTATTGATTACTTATTCCCTGGTTTGTTGTACCTGATGTGCTTTCTAACTGGGTTTTATTTAGCAACCAATGTTCATGTCACAATATCACTGTAACACTCATTATGACTTGTTTACGATTGTTTTCTACCAACAACAAAAAAGAGTTTGTAATAGCAACTCGGGACATAAGCGGGTATTTCATTAATCCCGAGTATTACAGGATAACTCTTTATACCCAATCTTCTTCTATAGAGGTTTATAGCTCAGCTATTGAGGGCTGGGATAACTGGGATGAATTTGTCGAACAAGTTAAAGAACGGTTCACAGAATCAAACGAATTATTCTAACCCTTTTTATCAAAACAGTTATCAGTGTAACACTCATTCCATAGGAGATTAGCTATGCTCGGATTCTTGAGAGGAGATGATTTTAAATCATCAACAATTGCGCCCGTTGACGGCTCCCATAAAGGGATTAGCAAGGATAACGTTTTCAAACGCAGTGCTGATAACGCCATCACCCCTGACAACCCACCGGAAACAATTTTTGACACTTATCGGACAATGCCAGTTTGTGACCGTGTGCGGGAATTTACCCCAGAGGAGGCGGACGGATTAAGCGAGTTAGCACGGGTTAAAAAGCAAAATGCTACTGCTACTAAAAAAGCAGCCGATAAACACGAAGTCATCTTAAAAGCCGAGGCAAAAATCAACCGTCACGGGCAACGGATGATCAGAAACGAAGCTGAATTTGAGGTTAAAACTCAAGGCTACAAGGGTACAACCGCCAAAGCATTACATGGGATGCGTCCCCGTTATGCAGCCATGGGTAAAGGTTTAGAAAAGTCTGAACAATTAGCAGACCAAGCTATTAACAATTTGATGGCTCAATTGTAACTACTCTACTGAGTAGATTTTACAGAGTAAAACTCAAAAACATAAACCCGTCCTTTTATGCCAGGGCGGGTCAAATCAAAATGTACAACTACAACACTAACTAAAAAGAATTGTAACATGATTGTAACACAAATTGAAAGACGCAAAATTGAGTTTTTTGTGTCAACAGATATCCCATTACCTGAGTATCGTATCGGTCAATTGGTAGAAGTTTTTTCCTCAGTCAGTTGGGATAACCCTAGCGAAAAGCGTTGGTTCCCAGCGCGGGTAACTGGTATGGAACACAGCTACGGCAAGTGGAGCTATCAAGTTCAATTCCTAAACTGTAGCGGTCAAGGTATTGAATGGGTCAACCCTGTAGACGTCCTCCGTGACCCCACAGGCGACCGCCGCTTCTGGTTAATACCCGTGGCTAAAAAGATCCCTATTGACCTTTTGAAGCAAGAACGCGACGCGATATGGGGAGCGGCGGTACAAGCCTACAAGAGTGGCGAAACGTGGTATCTGAACAGCGCTGAACAGAAACAATCTACCGCTAACAATGAAGCATTTTCGGCGACTTCCCCCTGGTTAGATGACATTGAGAACTTCCTAGAGGGTAAAGCAACTGTTACCACGGATGAACTATTAAACCTGATGGGAATTAGCAAGGATAATCTGAGTCAGGTTAAGCGCGCCCAAAGCGAGATATCCGATGTCATGACCAAACTAAAATGGGTCAAGACTGAAAACTTAAAGGATGATAACGGCAATCGTAAACGGGGTTACAAGCGTCCTGTAGTAACGGTTCCTGATACAGAGGGAGATACACAATCCCCTTACACAACCCCCCCTAGCTGTGTAGATGACTGTGTAAGCTCAAACCCCGACACAGAGGGAGATACACAGTTTACACGGCCTACACAGCTAAAAACACAAAACTTTGAAAATATAAAATCAGATCCCGTACCGATGCCTAAACCAGAAGGGTTCAAGGTTGGTGACAGGGTGATAGAGGCGTGTCAGAAAACCGTTGACGGGCATAAACTTTATGGAAGCGTTGTTGAAGTAGAGGAGCCACGACGGGACGGTATGGGGGGTATCTATAAGGTCATGTGGGATAACGCCTCAATCCCTGGGTTGATGAACAGCGTCTATGAGCATGATATAAAACCCTATCAAGGCTAGTGTTTGTCTAAGTGGGGTTTTAAGTGTCTACTTTTTACCCTCCTGAACAGATACCCGGTTGCAACTTAATGGAAATCGGTAGTAGGTAATCCAGGGGGGTTTTAAGTGTCTACTTTTTTACGGTTCTGTAAAAATATTTTCTATCTTCCCAAGGTATGTATAACGGGAAGAATTGCGATTAACATTCATAATCCCTACCGACACTGCCCCAATAAAAAAGCAACCCTGGTTAGAGGTTGCCTGATAAATATTTAGATTAGTTGGGTTCTAATCGTCTAACTGGTAAATGATTCGCAGAATTGCTTTAACCGATGGATCGTCTAGGTCGAAGCCAGAGGATTCAATCTGTAACCTGGCTATCTCTAGGCTTAACGGTTGTCTGTTTTCAGCGTTGATGATTGCTAACTCGGTCTTAAGATTTCTACGCTTTTTATATGTCCCTGTGTTTGTAGTTTCACTATGTCCCATTAGTCGAGAACGTATAGTCGTAGAGATGCCGCACATCTCTAACAACTGATTATACAAATGTCGAAAAGCATATTTTTGAGATATTGGGCAGTTATAGCTTTTTAGCTTTTTGTAGTATTTGGCATCAAAACCACCTGCTATACATTCTGGTTTTGAAACTGGAGAAGGGACATACTCTGGCAACAATGGTTCCCGTATTTTTAAATCATCTATGAGATGATTAAGCGGGACTGGATTGACAACTCTTAATCCCGTTTTAGAAGATGAACCAAAATATGTAAATTCTCCAACAACTAACGTACATTTTGGATTGTTTACAGTATCACTTATAGGGTAAATAGTTACCCCGTCCTGTTTGAATGGTTCTGACAAATTCTGTGACGCTGCAATTTCAGATGGTCTTAGACCATACAGTACACACATAGCTGTTACCCATAGCCATGATTTTTTAGCGTTTTTCCAATCTTCTCGGTTTATGCTTTCAATGTTGCTATATTCTCGTTTGTACCACGCTAAAAAATCATCTAATGCAATACTTTGTTTATTTCGGAATTTATCCTGTATTACATTAATTTTTTTGATTCTTTTTAGCAAGTCATCTCCATTAGGAGATGACTCTGCGATAGCAATAGCAACGGTTTTAAAATCTTTGTATGATTTTGTTCCCTGCTCCCATGTATTCCATATTGATTTTATCAAGTCCCAAGTAGGACGATCATCTAAATGGTTTTTAAATTTTTCAAGGTAAAAACCATAACATTGATGATAACTTTTGTTATCACTAACACCCCCTGGCTTTGTTATATCTCGCTCCCTTGGTCTCCCTGTATTGCGATGTTTTCCTTTAAAGAAATTATCTTTAATTTCCTCAAATATCTCTCGGTAGGTTTTCAGATCATTCTCAATATTATTCTTATTGAGAATCTCGGTATCGTACCAAGCCCAAAACTCGCTCGCTACAGCAAAACGTTTTAATGCTTCTGAAACCTTCCATGCTTTGTCAACTGCTTCAAGGATGCCCTTCTCGGTAAATTGCGCGTTACAAGATTTGGGAAGTCGTTTGTTTGTCCCCGGATGGACAAACTGCAAGCTAAGGTATTTTCTTTTCTCTAGCTTGAGTGCGACCCCTTTTGGACATTCGGGTTGCTTCCTGTTAAAAAATGCAACCAAGTCGCCGTAATCCTTGAAAGTTCCTGTTTTTTGTTCCCTCACTTTTCCCTCGCGTTTATTTTACGATACAGATTGAGGGAAGAAGAACAACGATAGAATCGGTATTCTAACTTTATTAGTCGGTTCAAGTCCGATAAGCAGCTTTTTGATTTCCAATCCTAGCTAATAAGGGATTCTAATAATCTCGATAATAATGGGTTTCTCGTTTATCCCCGTTAGCGACCATTCCTAATACGGGAACCCCGGCGGTGCTAATTTCCCGCAGGGCCAAACTAAAGGCTTCTCGGTCGGTTTTTCCTAGTCCGACAACCATCATTAATCCGTCGGTATGGGGGGCTAACAAATTCGCATCGGCTAACCCTAAAATTGGGGCGGTATCGTAGATAATTAAATCGAAGGATTCCCGCAATTGTTTCATTAACTCCTGCATGGGTTTTGAGGATAATAACCGAGTCGGATCGGGATAAAATTTTCCGGCGGTTAAAACATATAGGTTTTCCTCAGAAGCAACTTTTTTAATTACGGTTTTAAACTCTAATTTTTGAGTTAAAATGTTAGTTAATCCCAACTGATTTGTGATTTCTAACAGGGTATGAATCCGGGGACAACGTAGGTCAGCATCCACTAATAAAACCCGTTGACCCATGGCGGCGGCTCCTTGGGCTAAATTCATAGCAATGGTTGATTTTCCATCGGCTGGAGTAGCGGAAGTAATCACACAAGACCGCACAGAACCTTCAGGGTTTAATAGGCGTAAATTGGTATTTAAGGCTCGGAATGCCTCTTGGAATGGACTACAAGCGGGGTAGGTGATATCAGAAATATCAATAGTTGGTGCAACTGAATTTGGAAGGATTAAGCCTTCATTACTAGCTGGAATTACCCCTAATAATGGTAAGGAAATACTATCTGTAACTTCGTGGGTAGTGCGGTAAACATTGTTAAATCGTTCCAAAATTTGAGCCGTAATTACCCCCAAGAATAATCCAGCTAATCCCCCTAGGGCGAGATTTAAAGGAACATTAGGAGAAACGGTGATTAATTCTCCATTAATATTACTAGGAATCCGAGGAGGGGCAATTAATTCCCAGGGTTCTGACTTGACTTTGGGAACAAATTTGAGTTGTATTTCTTGAGATTTATTAGTCAGTTCTGTGAGTTGATTGGTAATAGTTTTCAACTGTTGTTGTAAATCATTATATCGACCTAAAACCTTGGGAAATACTTGGTAATATTGGTTGAATTCTTGGGTGGCTTTTTCTAAAACTTCATTTCTCACCTTCAGCATTTCAATATTATTCGCCGCCACAACTAACTGCTGAATCATTCCCATTCGGATCGAATCTTGAAACCGGATAATATTAGGATCGACTTGATTGCTATTTGATCCTAATACATTTTTAGCTTCTTTTTCTAATAAGGGAAGTATTTGTGATCGCTGATCTAATAATGCCTGAATTTGCGGTGCTGTCCCCTTAAAACGGGCGGATTCAATCGCTATCTCTGTTTCTAACTTTAATAACTCTTGAAGTAACCCTTGATAGTTCGGGGATTGAGTTAAGGCGGATGCTAACAGGGCTTGTTCGGGTTTTAATCCTAACTGTTTTTGTAAGGCTTGATATTGAGATTGCTGTTGAAAAAGTTGGGATTGAGCTTCTAATTTTTGAGCTTGTAATTCACTCTTTTGTTTGAATAAATATTCAGTTTGTAGTTTCGGATCAATAAAATTATATTGTTGTTGGAGTTTCTGGATTTCTTGTTTAATCGGGAGAAGTTTTTTCTCTAAGGTGGCAATTTGCCCATGAATTAATTTTAATTGTTGTTCTTGTTGTTGATCCTTGACATCTTTGGGTAGACTATATTTTAAGTAACCTTCAGCTATTTTTTCTAAAATAAATTGGACTTTTTGAGGTTCAGAACCTTGATAACTCACTTCAAAAATCCGAGTCTGTTTTAATGGTTTAATCGCCAGGGTATCCTTTTCCCAAAATGTTTGTCCAGTTTTTTGGTTAAATAGAGAATCATAGGTAACTTCAGGATAGCGCGTTTGAATCCCTTTTAAAATTCCCGACATTAATTTGGGACTTTGTAAAATTTCCAGTTGGGAATAATAATCGAGGTCTGATTTTTTTTCTGAATTGGAGTCTAAGGGTAAACTATCTTTTGCGGGAGTAGTTTCGACTAAAATTTGAAATGACCCTTTATATTCAGGAGTTTGATTAATTGTCCATAGATATACCCCGGCGGTGACGGCGGTAGTGACGCCTAAAACTGCGAGCGCTCGCTTCCCTAAAATTTTAAAGAAATCCGATTTTTCTTCATCATATCCCGGGTATAAATCAGCATCATAATATAAGGTTTCTTCCGAAGAATGTAAAGGTTTCCTAGTATTTTTAATAACAGAGATTTGAGATAATTTTCGGTTTTTCATAGTTTTTTTTAGTTTAAAATATTCACAAATCGAAAAAGTCCTAAAAAGTTATTCAGGGGACTTAATGAATTTAACACAGTTCCTAAACCCTCTCGGAAACTAGCCGCACCGGAACGACCCACAACAATTACATCATTATTTCTGAGGATAGGGTTAGTTTCCTCATTCACAGCCGCCGATAGATTAATGGAAATCTGGCGCCTAGAAACCGTTCCGTTAGGATGGATGCGGATTAATTCCACTTGTTTTTTATTCGCCCGAGATTCATTAAATCCCCCCGCTTCCACCAAAGCTTGATTCAAAGCGGTATTGGGAGGGAGAGTTTTCGCCCCTGGGGATACCACCTCACCCACCAGACTAATTTTCAGGGTATCGGGAGAAAAACTCGCCGTCGCCACCTCAGCATTTTGTTGACTTTCGGCTGTTGTCGCCGTTGGAACTACAATCGTATCGCCCTGTTGTAACATCGCATCTTGACTCAAATCTCCTTCCTGTAACAGTTTCCATAAATCCACGGTAATCTGTTGTTCAGTTCCGGTGCGGGTTAGGCGTCGCACCTGAATATTACGGATATCCGCGCCCGGAGTAATTCCCCCCGCCATTTTCAGGGCTTTGGTCACCGTAAATAGTCCCCCAGTCGCCGCCACTGAACCCTCGGCGGGTTGACCGGGTTCCGGGGAAACTCTGGGAATGGTTTCTAAGGTTAGGGTATGGGTTCCGGGGCGATTTACCGCACCAACAACAGCAACATTTATGGGTTGATTATTATTACTGGCAAAATTAGCCGTAATTAATTGAGAAGATTCCGCCGCATTGTTTTCGGTATTGGTGGGAATATAAATCGTATCGCCGTCACGCAGGGTAATATCCTGGCGTAAATCTCCCGTTTGCAGGAGTTCCCACAAATCCAAATTGATAATTTTTTCCCTCCCTGTTCCACTTGAGCGCCGAATTTTTACTTGTCGCATATCTGCACTGGGGGTAATTCCCCCGGCCAGTTGCAATACCCTTGTAATTGTCGGTAAACGTCCCCCGGTTCCTGAGACTTCTGGGGTTCCCATCAGGGGGTTATTCGGGGTCGTGGCCGCCGATGGGGAGACGATATAAGACCCCGGACGTTGAACTTCTCCCGTCACCGCTACTTGCAGAGGACGGGCGGCGATTAATTTAAGGGCTAAAATCGGCCGTTGTAAATATTCCCCAT
This sequence comes from Planktothrix sp. PLAVEN19ND, assembly GCF_057220675.1. NCBI lineage: Bacteria > Bacillati > Cyanobacteriota > Cyanophyceae > Oscillatoriales > Microcoleaceae > Planktothrix > Planktothrix sp. PLAVEN19ND. Next base: position 538,752 of record NZ_CM170132.1, read on the forward strand.
AGCGCTGTTGAATTATTGCTGTTAATTGGTCTACCGTCATTCCTTGAACTGAAATATTACCAATTAAAGGCAAATTCACAGAACCATCAATCGAGACTTGATGATGACCATTATTACCACTATATTCAGGAACATTAAAAATATCGAGTTGTAGCAAATCCCCAGGGCCAAGGGTATAACCCGTATCGCTCGTAGGAAGATTCATCATCGGTTGAAGCACTGGCCCTTGGGCAAGGGCTTCGGGGAGATATCCCAGAATCACGACAACCGGAAGCCAAACCCCCCATAAACAGAGGAAATTAGCAGTTATTTTAGAATTTGAAGATAGAATCTTTGCCATTGCATCCCAATAAATATAAAAGTAGTAAGCCCTTCAGGGCTTCTTCCCAAGGATTATTCAAAAAACATTAGTTATATAGATGCCGTCGGTGATTACTTTTATCAGATTAAGCCCTGAAGGGCTTACTACTAAACTTTTATCAGATTAAGCCCGGTCGGGCTTACTACTGGGTTCTATTTTAACCGATAATTTTTGGATTGTTTTTTTTGTTAACAAATAACTATGAATCATTTACAAGCGGATGTTTTAGTCATTGGAGGCGGGACGGGAGGGACAGCCGCCGCCTTGCAAGCCGCCCGTCGAGGGGCAAAGACTATTTTAGTCAGTCAATGGTCAATGTTAGGAGGAATGTTAACTTCTGGGGGCGTTGTTGCACCGGATGGGAATGAATTAGTCGCTTTTCAAACCGGAATTTGGGGGGCATTTTTACGCGAATTAAACCACCGTCAACCCCAAGGTTTAGATAATGCTTGGGTGAGTTTCTTTACTTATCATCCCCAAATAGGGGCGAATATTTTTGCCGATTGGGTGAAATCAGAACCCAATTTATTATGGATACCGGAAGAACAACCTTTGGAAGTTATTAAAAAAGGGAATATTATTACAGAGGTTAGATTTAATTCCTGTACTATTCAAGCTAAAATTATTATAGATGGAACGGAATTAGGCGATCTTTTAGAACTCGCAGAAATTCCCTATCGTTGGGGATGGGAATTGCAAGGGCAATGGCAAGAACCCAGCGCCCCAATTGAACTATCAACATTAATGAAAACGACTCCGGTTCAAGCTCCCACCTGGGTTTTTATTATGGAGGATTTTGGAGAAGGTAACATAGCCCCAGAAATTCCCCTTCCCCCCATTCATACCCCGGAATTATTTACTAATGCTTGGAAAAATTATGATATAGAATCTTTTCTTAATTATGGTAGATTACCCGACAATAAGTTTATGATTAACTGGCCGATACAGGGAAATGATTATGATCAAAATTTAGATCGATTAATCAGTTCAAACTCTGAACGGCTGCAATTTTGGCAGGAAAGTTTCTGGCACAGTCTCAGTTTTGCCCGGTTTATTCAAATAAAATTAGGACGGAGATATGGGTTGGCAACAGGAACCTTTTCCCTAGAAAATCGACCTAATTTTAATAGTAATCCTGATATTTTATCGGCTTTTGCTCTCCATCCCTACTATCGAGAAAGTCGCCGAATTGAAGGATTAACAACAATAATAGAACCAGATATTTTACCGATTGAAAAGGGTTATACTGCGACCTTACCTTTCAATGAAACTGGAGAATGTGAAGCGATCACGATCGGAAATTACGCTAACGATCATCATTATGCCCAATTTCAATTAACCCTGCAACCCAAAAGTTTACGTTGGGGTGGACGGTGGACAGGAACCCCCTTTACTATTCCCTATCGAGCATTAATTCCTATTAGTATCGAGAATTTATTAGTCTGTGAAAAAAATATTTCCGTTTCCCATATTGCTAACGGTGCGACTCGTTTGCAACCTGTGGTTTTAGGAATTGGACAAGCCGCAGGAATGGCCGCAGCTTTATGTATTGAACAGGGAATACAACCCCAGGAATTATCCGTTAGAACCTTACAAAATGCCCTATTAACTGATATAATTGCCCCGCAAGCCGTGATTCCTTTATTTAATTTACCACCCGATCATCCCGATTGGTTATACTGGCAATATTATTATTTAGATCATCCCGAATTATATCCCATTGATGGTAATTGTCCGGCATCCTCAAACCCCTGTCATCTTTCTAAAGATAGTCACGCCTTCGAGGGTATTTTTCAGCGTCAGAGTCACCAAGACTATAGTTTCACCCTAACTCAAGGACAGTTTATCGGTCAAAGCTGGAAATTAGTCACCCTATACCCGGAAATTAACCAACAATTACAAAATATTCCCAGTCCTTCCCCCCTAAAAGTTTATGGACGTTTAAATTTCTCCGGTCAATGGTTAATTTTAGAGGGGTTATAGCCGGATATAACAAAAACTTTTAACAGTTATCCTGATCTAAATATTAACGGTTTGTATAAGGAAGTGGACAGACTTACAGGGACACTTTATTATGCAAACCTATACATCTTTAGTTTTATCAGTTTGTTTATTGGTTGGTCTTACTACTAACGCTTTAGCAGCGAGTTCTGCTTCTAATCAATTATCAGATGTTGTTAGCACCTCACAATTACTTTCCGCCCGCACGGGACTTAATGGCCCCTACGAACCCGACAGAGGCGGCGGACGTCGGGATTTCCAAGATACCACCCACTCTAATGATGTTAATGTTCAACTCTAATTATTGAAAACATTGATATTTTTTGATAACCGCTCACCCTGGCTTTTTACCCCGAAAAATAAAAGCTAGGGTATTTTATATCTATCAGGCAACGGGAAAATTGATTAGAATAAACAATAGGTTTTTTCGTTGGATACATTGTGATCATTTATGCCTAATGCCCCCGCCATTGTCACCAGTTTTATCCTAGCTTTCTGGATTAGTACGATTGCCATTCTTGCAGTCCAAAACGCCACACCGATTGCTCTGAGGTTCCTATTTTTCGAGTCTGTTCAACTTCCCATCGGTTTGATTCTCGCCTTTAGTGTTGCCCTGGGACTCCTGGGCGGCGCCCTATTCAAGCCCCTTGCCCAATTAGGACTCACCCCTCAAAACCCAAAAATCAGACACTAATTATCTCTCCCCTACTCCCCCTGCCTCCCCTGCCTCCCCTGCTCCACCTGCTCTCCCCTACTCCCCCTGCTCCACCTGCTCTCCCCTACTCCCCCTGCCTCCCCTGCCTCCCCTGCCTCCCCTGCCTCCCCTGCCTCCCCTGCCTCCCCTGCCTCCCCTGCCTCCCCTGCCTCCCCTGCTCCACCTGCTCCCCCTACTCCGTAACTACTTCAACGGCCACCACGAAACCTTATCCCGGGTAGCACTATAGGTTTCTTTAAGTCTTTCGGGGTCAATGACTCGAATCGTATCTTCTGAAGAATCATTGGATTTAGCCGCTTCAATTAATTTAACTTTCTGCATTCCCTTGAGAACTTGTTCAACGGTGCGGTGGTTTAACTGACAGGAACGGGCAATCACATCAATAGGCAAATCGAAGATATAAACTCCGTCGGACTGGGGTTGATTTCCCAGACTGCGTTCTTGATAGACCAATGCCCTGAATAGCGCCGCCACGGCTTGAGGAGGATAGGAACTACAATTAAGCAGATGATACTGAAATTTTTCCCGCAGTTCAAAGAATTTATCATAACGTTCCCGCACCACTGGGCTATCCTGATAAATTTCTTTCAGGGTATCCAGGGGAAGTTTAATCACATCGGTGGTTTTATAGGCTTCGACTAAACTAGGAAAGGCTCGACTCATCTGGCCAAAACCAAAGGGAAGATTTCTCATCCCGAAACATCCCCCCGGGTAGCTGATGGCGATAATCCGGTCTAGGGGTGTACTCCGAGTAATAATAGGCCCGCCATTAATAATAATATAGAGAACATCTAAAAAGATATTGGGACGAAAAGCCGTGTAGACAGGACGATTAGAATACAGTTTTTCTATAGTCAGGACTGGGGAAAGATACGGAGCCAGCCACTTAACTTCCAAGTCTCGGAATAGGTAGTTACTCTGAATCAAAAGTTTGGCTAACTCTGCTTCATCTGCTGAGGGCAATTGTGCTGGCATATTTTACTTCCCTAGTTTGACTCCACCGGATTGAATAGTTGTGGCTGGTCTAGGGGTGGCAATGCCGGACGTACATTTCCTAGAACACCATTTTTTGGGGCTGAACACCAGAGCACGATAGCATCGATTGGACTGCCTTTGATGGGGCTGTTGGGTCAACCTATATGTATTTTGACATGGTAAAGACATTGATTGATAAATTTAAGTTTTTAATTTTTGTAATGCAGATGTATTGAAATTCAAACTAACTTAGTATAGAATCCAAAGGCAGTCAAAAACAAAAGACTGTGTAAATAAATTCCAGACGGATTTCAGGAGTGTGATAATGCGAATCAGTTCACCGTTACCCCCAAAACGTTTCTCTGCTAAGTCTATTGGCTATGTCCTGACTGGACTTGCACTCAACTGCATGGTGGTAGCTTGCTCCTCACCCAACAATACCGCCAACAATCCCTCTCCTAACGCCACGAATAGTCCCGCGCCCCAAGCCGCCCAAACGGATAAACCGATTAAACTCACCCTCGTATCCTACGCAGTCACTAAAACTGCCTATGAGAACATCATTCCTAAGTTCGTAGAACAGTGGAAAGCCCAAACTGGACAAACTGTAGAGTTTGAACAAAGTTATGGGGGTTCAGGCTCCCAAACCCGTGCGGTTATCGATGGACTCGATGCCGATGTGGTGGCTTTAGCCCTAGCTGGAGATACCGCCAAAATAGAGAAGGCTGGACTCATCCAACCCGGTTGGGAACAGGAACTTCCCAATGAGTCAATTGTGCATAAATCCGTCGCGGCTTTGGTGCTTAGGGATGGCAATACCAACGTTAAGGGATGGTCGGATTTGACCCTGGATGATGTTCAAGTAATTACAGCCAACCCCAAAACCTCCGGTGGAGCTAAGTGGAACGTTCTGGCTTTGTGGGGTTCCATCACCCAAGCCGGAGGCACTCCAGAAGAAGCTCAAACCTTTGTAGAAAGTGTCTTTCGTCGAGTTCCGGTGCTGCCAAAAGATGCCAGGGAAGCCAGTGATGTCTTCTACAAACAGGGTCAAGGCAATGTTTTAATTAATTATGAAAACGAGGTGATTTTAGCTGCTCAAAAAGGGGATAAACAACCCTATATTGTGCCGACGGATTATAACATTTCCATTGATAACCCCGTTGCCGTTGTCGATAAAAATGTAGACAAACATGGAACCCGTCAAGTGGCAGAAGCTTTTACCAAGTTCTTGTTTACACCGGAAGCTCAAAAAGAGTTTGCCAAAGTCGGATTCCGACCCGTTGAACCCACAGTAGAAGCCGAATTTGCTACCCAATTTCCTAAAGTTGAAAAACTGTTCACCATTAAGGATTTAGGAGGTTGGAAAGAGGTGGATACTAAATTCTTTGCGGATGGAGCAATTTTTGATCAAATCCAAGCCAAAATTTCCCAATCTAAATAGAGATTGATTCAGTCCCTAAAATTCTAGTCATTTATTTGAGGAGATTAAAATGTCTTTAAATTCTCCGAATATTGATCAAGAAAATACAGATTTATCTGGATTAAATGCTAGAGAAAAATATCAATCTGATTCCCGAATTAGAGTCAGAATTCCCAAGGAATACCACCAAGAACCCGTGATTTCTCGCCTAGCTTCCGATTATGGTTTACAAGTGAACATTATTGGAGCAATTTTAGGTCAGAATGCCCGGGAAGATGGTTGGTTTGATTTACTCCTGAAAGGAACTCCCCAACAAATTGATAGCGCCCTAATTTATCTTTCCGATTTGGATGTTGAAATTTGGCGAGATTCACAATCAGAAGTAGATGGTTGGTAAACCATCAAGTCAATTCCTATTCCCCGTAGAGTATTAAACATTAATGGTGACCTCTGTAGACCCATTTAAAACCCAGAAACCCGCTTTTAATAACCCTTTAAAGGAATTTTGGGGGCGGCTTTCTTTTCCTTGGGTTTTTACCTTTTCCTATCTAATTTTCATGTTAATTCTGCCCTTTGCAGCATTAATTACAAAATCCTTAACCATATCCCCCCAGGAATTTTGGAAAATTGCCTTTAGTCCTGTTGCCATGAGCGCTTATAACGTTACTTTTGTAACCGGTTTAGCCGCCGGGGCAATTAATGGAATCATGGGAACCTTAATCGCTTGGGTGTTAGTTCGTTATAGCTTTCCTGGGAAAAAATTAATCGATGCCGCCGTTGATTTACCCTTTGCCTTACCCACTTCGGTTGCTGGTTTAGTCTTAGCAACGGTTTATAGTGATAACGGTTGGATTGGACAATTTTTTGCTCCCTTTGGGATTAAAATAGCCTTCACCCGTTTAGGGGTTTTTGTTGCCATGTTGTTTATTTCCTTACCCTTTGTGGTACGAACTTTACAACCGGTTATGCAAGAAATGGAACGGGAAACGGAGGAAGCAGCTTGGTCATTGGGTGCATCGGAATTCCAAACTTTTGTCAGGGTTTTACTGCCGCCCTTAATGCCACCAATTTTAACCGGAATTGCCCTGGGATTTTCCCGGGCTGTAGGAGAATACGGTTCAGTAGTAATTATTTCTTCGAGTATTCCCTTTAAAGATTTAATTGCCCCAATTTTAGTGTTTCAGCGCTTAGAACAATATGATTATGTAGGTGCGACGGTCGTGGGTACAGTCCTCTTAATTATCTCATTGTTCTTATTAGTATTAATCAATGCGTTGCAACAGTGGGGACGCCGTTATTCTCTGAAAAGTTAAGATTTTTAACTCTTTAATTGTTTACCTTTTATGGCATCTTCGCAACCAAATTCTGCTCAATCTCAGTCATTCCCTTGGGTTAAATGGCTGCTGATTGGCATTGCTTTACTCTATCTGGCTCTGGTTTTATTTATTCCAGCCGTAGCCGTTTTTTACGAAGCCTTTCATAAAGGCACCCAAGAGTTTATCACGGCTATAAATACCAGCGACTTTCAAAAAGCAATGCAACTAACTTTAATCATTGCTTTGATTGTTGTTCCGACCAATACGGTTTTTGGACTCTGCGCCGCTTGGGTGATTGCTAGAAATCAATTTAGAGGTCGTACCTTATTAATTAGTATTATTGACCTGCCCTTTGCTATTTCTCCCGTGGTAGCCGGGTTAATGATTGTGCTGTTATATGGTCGCAACGGTTGGTTTGGGCCAGCGTTAGAAAACCTGGATATTAAGGTGTTATTCTCCCTCCCAGGAATGGTGCTCGCCACACTATTTGTTTCTTTACCTTTTGTGGCTAGAGAAGTGATTCCAGTTTTAGAAGAATTAGGTTCAGAACAGGAAGAAGCCGCCCGCACTTTAGGGGCTCAGGATTTCCAAATTTTCTGGCGCGTTACCCTCCCCAATATTAAATGGGGTTTGCTCTATGGTGTTCTCTTAACTAATGCGAGAGCTATGGGTGAATTTGGAGCGGTGGCGGTTGTTTCTGGATTAATTGCCGGCAGAACTTTAACCTTACCAACCTTTGTGGAACAGGCCTACAAAAACTATCAAACCGAAGCTGCCTTTGGTGCCGCCACCATTTTAGCTTTACTGGCTTTAGTTACTTTAGTTCTCAAGGAGATATTAGAAAGAAAAACCAGTCACGGATAAATTAATTACAAATTAGAGATCACGAATTCACGAATTGTTTTAATCATTCCTCAATTCGTAATTCGTAATTCGTAATTCGCATTTGACCGATTCTAATTCCACTATTTTATTGTGAGGTACTATGGGTATTCTAGTTAACAACGTTTCTCAAGTATTCGGTAATTTTCAAGCTTTAGATAATATTAACTTGGAAATTAAAGATGGCACTTTAGTCGCCTTATTAGGGCCTTCTGGTTCAGGAAAGTCCACTTTATTAAGAGCGATCGCCGGATTAGAACCTCCTACTGGTGGACAAATTATTATTCATGGTCAGGATCAAACCCACTTAGATGTCCGACGTCGCAATATTGGATTTGTATTCCAACATTATGCCCTATTTAAACATCTCACTGTCCGTCAAAATATCGCCTTTGGTTTAGAAATTCGCAAACATCCTCGGCAAAAAATTAAAGCCAGAGTCGAAGAATTATTAGACTTAATTCAGTTAACTGGATTAGGAAATCGTTATCCCTCTCAACTTTCTGGTGGTCAACGTCAACGAGTGGCCTTAGCCCGGGCTTTAGCCGTGCAACCCCAGGTTTTATTACTCGATGAACCCTTTGGGGCCTTAGATGCCAAAGTTCGCTTAGAATTGCGCAGTTGGTTACGTCAATTGCATGATGAAGTTCACGTTACCAGCGTTTTTGTCACCCATGACCAAGAAGAAGCCATGGCGGTGGCGGATGAGATTGTGGTGATGAATAAAGGCAGAATTGAACAGGTGGGAAGCCCCTCAGAAATTTATGATCACCCGGCGACCCCCTTTGTTATGCAATTTATCGGTAGCGTGAATCTGTTACCCCGTAACACCACACTCTTTCAAGATTTTGATTTAGATTCTACTGCTGCTAATATTTTTGTTCGTCCCCATGATCTGGAATTACATACCAGTAATTATCAACAACTTAGTGCTGTTGCCCAGGTGAAACGGTTGACTCATTTGGGCTGGGATATTCAAGTGGATTTAACCCTAGCCGATGGCGGTGAAATTGTTGCCCATTTAAGTAAAGAACAGTTGAACAAACTGGAACTGCAAGCGGGTGATCAAGTTTTTGTCCAGCCCAAACGGGGATATAACGGCGATACCTGCGAAATTATATTGGAAGAACCCGCCGTAGCAGTCCACTAAAACCCCAAATCCCTTTAACCGCCTCCTATCCCTTCTCCATACCGGAGAGGGGTTTTTTATTCAGGAAAGGATAATCATTAACCGGAAATTTTACAAAAAATAACGATAACAGCAAAACCACTTGCTCAACTGTCACATCCGTTACATAATTAGATTCCGTCTTTCGGCTTATAGGTAGGGAAGATTTTGATAACGGGGAAAAAACTGGAACAATTTCTCCTGTAAAAATCGACTTTACTAGAGATACTGATCATATCAAGATCAATCGTATCCTACTTCCAAACATCCGATATAATCATCAAACTAAAGTAGAGGTTGACGACATGAAAATCATTCAAGGATATAACCCGTTACAGCCTGCTTCCCCACTAAAAATTCGCAAAGCTAGTGGTGTAACCATTGTTGAGAAATCAGGTGATCATCTCTATGTATTACCCGATGAAAACCATGATAAAGCTGTAACAGAGTTTAATAAAATTGGCTATTTTGATATTAATAATTGGGCAGAACAAGCAACAGATTTAGATGGATTCTACTTTATTAATGCTATTACCAAAACAGGAAACTATTTAGGTTCAGAATGGAATGATATTATTTTAGGACTTAAATTCAGAGGATTGGCGACTTACGTTTCTACTAATTAATCTCTGATTTAATCAGTTTAACTGGAGGATTTGTCCTTTAATTCTCAACAATTTACCCATCCCGATAATCATATTGGTACTCAATCATCCTGATCCCAAGTCAACGGGTCTGTATAGATTACAAATTGACCTGACCGGATGGAAGCATGAACAAGGCATTATCGGGAACATCTATTGATATCCAGGGTATCGTTAGCAAAATTTACGCCACAGGCAAAATTACCCGCGCCGACCAAAACGGGTTAATGGCTTTAGTTTTTTCTGACCAAGTTTTGGGGTTACGCGAATGCAAACAAATCAGTGAAATTATTAATCGTTTAAACAACGGATGGTTAAAAGTCATAGATTAAAGCGTTATTTATACTAACTAATTGAAATTGCTGTTATTAATTATTGCAAAATATTAAACTGTGTAAATTTTAGTAAATTTGGGGTTGGCGATCGCAAAAGTCATGCTAACTTAATAGGTATAGGACACCACTCAACAAAACGCAACTGTTGATAACAACCCCGCCGGATTAAATGCCTGTGTCCGTTCCGCTTTAATCCCATTGCAACGCCGTCAGTGGCACTGTGAACTACCCAACTGTTGATATTGTAGAGGGTCAAGAACTCGCCTGGAGCTTCCAAACGATAACGATTGAGTTGGCTTTGGGGTCAATATCAGAACAAAGGTCTGTATCGACTTTCCTAGTGCAATACTTCTGATTGGATAAAGTTGCAATCTGTTGTCCACCTTAGTTTAGTGTTTTGCTTTTTTCGTTAACTTATCTGAAATTTGCTTGAGTCAACTTAGTTTGTTTTATAACGATTAAGGTCTGGTTGTTCTGTACCAGACCTTAGTCATTGGGACTGGATTTTTGCGTTATAGCAGTCGCGCTTTTGATGGTATTTGATTAAGACTGATCCAGCAAATCTGACTGTTAATTCTTTCCTTCCTATTACCTATTACCTATTCATAATTCGTAATTCATAATTCGTAATTCGTAATTACCCACTACAATACAGGCCATCCCAAGCGAGTCGGTTGCTGATAAATCCGTTTTAAAGTATTAATATCTCTAGCAGAAATAGGCGGGGGTTCTCGAACTTGGGAAAAATACATGACATCTGTGGGTTCAGGACTATGACCCCAAATTCCTAAAGCATGACCAAATTCATGAAGGACGGCGGCTTGAATATATTTTCCGGTTTGGGTGGGACTTAACCAAATCGTAAAGCGGTGGGATAAATAGGGAAACCCTTGGGGGGTATATTTAACCGAAGTTTTGTAACGAGTTTCTGCGGAACTGGCGCGTTTTTTCTGGGGGTCTAGGGGAGGATTTTTTCTGATAATTTCAATATCAGAATTTTGCGGTTCTTCAACAAGATTTAAAGGCAAATAATTATCCCATTTAAAAATAGCAGATGTAATACTTTCTTTCCAGTTTTGATCGGAAACAGGATTTTCAATATAAACTTTGATTGGAAAGTTTGAAAAAACTAAATAACCAAAATTAGGGGCTTCAATTTTATCAAAATAATCACCTTGGTTATTTGAGTCTTGCCAATGTTCTAAACTTTCTGGTAAGGGGTGAGGTTTAAATGGAATTTTATCGTCGGTTGCAATAGTTGGGATTTGAATGATTAAAACTATAAAAAATGTTGTTAAAACCAGTCCTATTAAAGAATGACGCTTCATTTTAATCAGTAATTAAGTTGTGCCGCTTCTGTTACTGATAATCAATTATACACATTGCCATTATATCAGATTATATGTCTAAGTTTGTGTAATCTTGTCTAATTTTTTACTTTCTGTTAAAAACCCCAACTGACGATGGAGAGTGTTAGAATGCGGGCAATAACTGAGTTTCAAATTTTATGCCTGTCCACGGTATCATATTTTACAAAAATTCAACACCAAAAATGTGTTATAGATATGTTTAGAATCGCATCCCAATCAAGTTCCTAGATTCTTAGCCTCTCAACCCACTTGTATCAATTGAATCCCAATTTACCATCTTCTTGCTTGTGTGCTAATCCAAACCAAATATAATCGGTAGTTATTCCAGGTTACCTTAAGGTATGTCTCCATCTCCGAGTCTTCAGGAAAATCAACGATTAGAAGCACTTTATCATTACAACATCCTAGATACGGCTTCTGAAGCAGCATTTGACCGAATTACGCTTTTAGCATCTCGGTTGCTCGGGGTTCCGATTTCCTTGGTCAGTTTAGTTGATCAAGATCGAATTTGGTTTAAATCCCGCCAGGGACTTGATTGTCCTCAAGTTGATCGAGAAGGCAGTTTCTGTGGTTTTGCCATGTATAATCAGGGCGTTTACTGCATCAATGACACCCTAATTGATCCCCAATGGTGTGATCATCCCTTAGTCACGGGAGAGTTTGGTCTGCGGTTTTATGCGGCGGCTCCTTTGTGTACGTCCGATGGACAACGCTTAGGAACCCTTTGTGTGATGGATCATCACCCCCATGAATTAAGTGAATTGGAAGTGCAAACCCTGCAATCTCTGGGGGAATTGGTGATAGAACAGTTGGATTTGCGTCTGGCGTCCCAACGGTTACAGCAAACGGAAATCGCCCTGATGCAAAGTGAAACTCGTTTTCGGGCGTTAGTGGAACAGGCGGCGGATGGATTTCTGTTGCATGATTTTAATGGCCAGATTTTGGATGTGAATGAATTTGCTTGTCAGAGTTTGGGCTATACCAGAAAGGAACTTTTAAGTTTATCCCTTCAACAGATAGAAGTCGATCCGCTGCCGCTAATATTTTTTCAAAGTTTAGTCCAGGGTCAACCCATAACCCTACAACGAACTTACCGTCGCCAAGATCAAACCACTTTTCCGGTGGAAGTGCGCCTGGGGTTAATTCAAGTTGGGGAACAACAATTAATTCATACTTTGGCTCGGGATATTAGCGATCGCTTAGAAATTGAACAACAACTCAAACAGCAAGCGGAACGAGAACGACTGAATACCCGACTCACCCAACGCATACACGAATCCCTAGAATTAAGTCAAATTCTCAATACTACCGTTACAGAAGTTCGTCAGGCTCTACAGAATGAACGGGTGATTATTTTTCGTTTTGATAGCGATAAAGAGGGAGAAGTCTTAACAGAATCCTGTACTTCGGGGTGTTTTTCTCTGTTAGGTAATCGATATAAGGATTGTTGCATTAAGGAAACTTTGAGTCTGGAAAAGACCGATCAAGTTAAATCCGTTGCCGATATTTACACAGATAATTTAAGTCATTGTCATCAAAAACTATTAATTAAACTTAAAATTCGAGCTTATTTAGTCACTCCGATTTTGCATGGACAAAAAATGTGGGGGTTGCTAGTCGCTCATCAATGTTCAAGTCCTCGAAAATGGCAGGTTTGGGAACAGGAATTATTAGTTTCTTTAGCTGCACAACTGGCGATCGCCATTCAACAATCAGAACTTTATCATCAGTTAAAAATTGTCAATCATGAATTAAAATATTTGGCAACTTTTGATAGTTTAACCGGAATTGCTAACCGCCGTTATTTTGATGAATATTTACAAATTCAGTGGTATCAATTATCTCAGGAACAAGCCCCCTTATCGGTGATTCTCTGCGATTTAGATTTCTTTAAACCCTATAACGATACCTATGGACATTTAGCAGGGGATCAGGCTTTGCGAGAGGTAGCTCAGGCTATTTGTAAAGCCATGAGATATCCTACGGATCTCGTCGCTCGATATGGGGGGGAAGAATTTGCCGTTATTTTACCCAAAACCGGGGTAGCAGAAGCTATTTTAATCGCCCAAAATATTCAAAAACAGATTGAAAAATTGCAGATTATTCACTCGGGTTCATCGGTGGGTTATTATATGACCTGTAGCTTAGGAATTGGCATGGTTATTCCCTCGCAAAATATGAATTCTAAACAATTAATCGAAATCGCGGATCAAGGACTCTATCAAGCTAAAGCTCAAGGACGTAATCAATATGTTGTGTCTTCATTATCCCCTTCTATGTCGTTAAATTAGGCTTGACATTGTTATCTGGTGTTCCGGTGCTCTCTTTTAAGCCTAAATTTTGGATACAACTCAAATAGGATTGCTATAGTTCATTAATATTTCTCCCGCTTCATCCAAATCTTTTCCCAAGGTTAAAAATCCATCTTCGTGTCCAGCCATCACTAATATTTTTTGCTGACTTAAATTTTCTTGATCAAACAATCTAAACATTTCCTTTGCCATTTCTGGGGTTCCATATTGAACTTGTTTAAGGGTAGTTGGAACTTGATATAATAGATTGTGCCAAAGTTGGGGGTGATGAACATGAATAATGGCATTAATCTGGGGTTGATAACTATAAATTGCGGCATGGGTTAGGGATTCAGAGGAGGCTTGAATTGGCCCGCAACAGGTGAGATGATTATGTTGAATATCAAAATCCGTCACAACGGTATAATGTTCGGGTTCTAATTGAGCTAAATGTCCGGTTTGACTCCCGGAAATAATAAATTGTAAAGTATGAGGAATACGGATACTGATGTTTCCAAATCCAATGCCATTGTCATAAACTCCAATTAATCCTAATTTATGAATGCGATTCCGCCATTGGATTAAAGATTTGATCGATTCAAGGGCAACTGCTTCCCCCAAAACCCATTCACAGGAATATTTGACGATGCCTTCATCAATCATTGTCCACCTTCGAAACCGTAACTGGCCTGATTATTTTACAGATAATTGTTAGCAGGAGTCAGAATACACTCAGCGATTTTAAGGTAAATAGACCAGTAAGATGTGATTCTATAACAAAATTTTCAACCGGAGGGGATTTTTACCAAATCTTTACATAAATTCTCATGAATTTTTACAAAAAAAGTTAGCTAAAATGCCGAATTTTGTTGTAGAATTGATGTATTCATAACCGCTTTCCTCTACTTAATATAACTACCAAGTCGTAGCTCCTCATTGATCGATTAGCTACACTAATAGGTTAGTAACAGATAGAGCTAAGTCTCTGAATCGAAGAAACGGGTGGCAAAATCAAGAAAATCTAAAAGAAACACAAGTTAACAATTCAATCGTTTCACCATCAGGTCGTAGCCAATAGCGGAGTCGAGTGTCGTGGTATGATTTCGACTGGGCTATCGCTAAATTGAGCTAATCCCATTATTTTTTAGGACAGGACGGAAAAACCCTATGGATGACGAAATTAACATCCTCAATGTACGGATTCATAACATTACCATCATCGAGCTTCTGGAACGACTGGGTTCCGAGGGTGGTACTGTCGTTACGCCTAATGTTGATCACTTGATGAAGTTGCAAAAAGATCCAGAATTCTACGAGATCTATAAGGGTTCAACCTACCGAGTTTGTGATAGTAAAATCCTGATTTATGCTTCCAAATTTTTAGGTCAACCCATCAAAGAAAAAATTTCAGGGTCAGATTTATTTCCAGCATTCTACGACTACTATAAAGACAATAAAGAAATGACCATCTTTTTGATGGGAGCCGCCGAGGGAGTCGCTAAACGTGCTCAGGAAAAAATCAATGCCAAAGTCGGTAGAGAAATGATTGTAGAGTCCTATTCTCCTTCCTTTGGGTTTGAGAAAGATGAGGTAGAATGCCAACGGATTGTCACTCGCATTAACGAGTCTGGAGCTACCGTATTAGCCATTGGTGTCGGCGCCCCCAAACAAGAAAAATGGATTGCTAAATACCGAAATCAACTCAAAAACGTCAAAGTTTTTCTGGCGATTGGTGCAACAATTGACTTTGAAGCGGGAGAAAAAAAACGCTCTCCCAAATGGATGAGCGATCTAGGAATCGAATGGTTATACCGCCTATTTTCAGAACCCGGACGGATGTGGAAGCGGTATCTAGTTGAGGATTTTCCTTTTTTCTGGCTACTAATATTACAAAAGTTAAAACTGTATAACCCTCCGTTTTCCACCCGACAAGAATTTGTGAATTGGGAATCTCCCCGCTTAGGACAATTGCTTAGTAAAGCTGGTTTATTATCTGCTGAACAAGTAAAGAAGATTTTAGAATTACAAAAGAAACAACCGGAAAAACGCTTCGGTGCTTTCGTCGTAGAGTTAGGATGGCTGGAACAGGAAACTGTCGATTTCTTCGCCGACTTCTTGCCCGAATTAGGACTTTCTAAACATCGACATCCTTTAGGTTACTATCTCTATAAAGCTAAATTGTTAGACGAATCTCAAATAGACTCAATCCTAGAAGAACAAGGCCGATTGAACCTGCGATTTGGAGAAGTTGCAGTGATGAAGGGTTGGGTAAAACAGCAAACCCTTGATACGGTTTTAGATTACTTAACTGAAGAATTAAATGGTAGTTCCATCGAAGAATTAACTGAAGAATTAAATGGTAGTTCTGTCGCCTAAAAATCAAAGTTTCTGTTTTGTCCTTCCGACTCGTCAAGATGATTTAATCTTCATCCCGGCGAGTCTTTTCTATTACCCATTACCCATTACCCATTACCCATTACCCATTACCCATTACCCATTCGTAATTCGTAATTCGTAATTATAAAGCGTATCCCGTTGTTGATAGGGACGCCCCAGGGAGGCGATCGCATTTTTCAAGGTTTCGGGTTCCATGCAAGTGCCACCTTTAGCACCCGCCATGGTAGTAATGTGTTCCTCCATTAAAGTACCACCGATATCATTACAACCCCATCGCAAGGCTTCCTTCGCCCCTTCTAACCCTAATTTCACCCAACTCGGTTGGTGGTTAGAAATCCAATTTCCCAGAAAAATTCGAGCCACGGCTGTTAATAACAGGGTATCGGCTAAAATCGGTTGATCCCGTCCCACCCGTCGTCGCAAAGGGGCTGGAGCCATTTCTCCCACAAACGGTAAAATAATAAATTCCGTAATTCTAGCGGGATAATTCTCGGCCTTTTGTTGTAGCGATCGCAACTGATCTAAATGGTGCATTTGCTGTTGAGGTGTTTCAATATGACCCGATAACATGGTACTCGTGGTCGGAACCCCCAAACGGTGGGCTGTTTCCACAATTTCTAACCAAGTGGCGGTATTAATTTTTTCGGGACAAATAATATTTCGGACTGAATCTGCTAGAATTTCCGCAGCAGTTCCCGGCATCGAACCCACTCCCCCATCTTTTAAAGCCATAATCACATCGGCGTAACTGAGATCATCTTCTCGGGCGATAAATTGGACTTCTTGGGGTGAAAATCCATGAAAATGCAGGTGAGGAAATTCCGTCTTAATGGCTTGGACTAAATTCAAATAATAGGGTAAGGATTTTCCCTGAATTTTTGCTTCCAGGTTTAACCCCCCCTGCATACAAATTTCCGTCGCCCCCCTTACAACTGCATCGGCTGTTTTTTCCAAAATTTGCTCAATTTCTAACCAAAAAGCTCCCTCCTGCCCCGCATCTCGACGAAAGGCACAAAAGCTGCAATGCTGTTCACAAATATTCGTAAAATTGATATTGCGATTAATAATATAAGTTACCGTTTCCCCAGCTTGTTGCGATCGCAAAGTGTCACTCACCACCCGAATATTCTCCAGAATAGCTGGATCAGTTTGTTCGAGCAAAATCACTCCCTTCTCCGGGGATAGGTCATCACCTGCTAAGGCACGGTTAAGAATGGTATCAACAGTTAAATTTAGGAGCATTTTGATCAATATTAAATAGAGGTGAACTTAATCGCGGGTGGGATAGGAGAAATCACCGAATATCAATTCTTTGTGTTTCCCCATTCCCTTATTTTTTCTCTCATATCCGGTGTTTATTCTTAAATATTGCCATGAATAATTCGTTATTGTTTCAAAACCGATTTTTTTTATTAAAATCCCTGGGTATTTTAACGGCTAGTGCGGGAGTCTTGCCAGTTTCCCTCGGCGTAGGAGTCGGTTTGTTGTTGCTCCATACACCCCCTTTCAATTTTATCGGGGGACAATCAATGATAGTTCTAGCTCAAACCCCAGTAAAACCTGATATTAATGCTTTATTTAAAAGCGGAATTGAACAATTTCGTCAAGGGTTATTTCCCGAAGCCTTAGCTACATTTAAAACGGTTTTAGAACAACAACAAAAACAAGGTAAACCCGAAGAAATTGCGGAAACCCTAACTTATATTGGAGAGGTTTATAGCAATTTAGGCAACGATACAGAAGCCTTAAAAGTCCTACAACAAGCTCTCACGTCCTATCGACAATTAAATCAACAAGCGGAAAACAAAAATCCAGAGTATCAAACAGGAATCAGTCGGAGTTTAAATTTAATCGGATTTTCCTATCGCAATCAAAACAAAGTCTCAGAAGCATTAAAACTTCATCAAGAAGCTTTACAAATTGCTCAGTCTATTAATGATCGACCAAATATTGCCGAAGCCTTACATAATTTAGCCTATGATTATAGCAGTTTAAAACAATATGATCAAGCCCTAAAATTCTATCAAGACGCCCGAAAAGTTCGGGAAGAAGTGGGGGATAAACGGGATCTCAGTCGCACTTTAAATAATTTAGGGGCGTTATATTTAGTTCAAGGAGATACCCAAAAAGCCTTAGAAATCTATCAACAAGCCCTAGCTCTGCGGCGTCAAATTGGCGATCAAGCTGGAGTCGGGCGGCTATTAGGTAATATGGCGTTATTATATCGTCAATTAGGAGACGATACCCAGGCTTTAGTCTATTTAAAACAAGCGTCAGAATTCATGACTCGAATTGCGGATCATACTGGGGCGGCGAAAATTCATAATTTGATCGGAGAAATTCAGGAAAAATTAAAACAACCTGATCAGGCTTTAAGCTCCTATCAAAAAGCAGTTGAACTGGCAAAATTAGCCAATGATCAAAATAATTTAAGCACCGCTTTGAATAATTTAGCCACGCTTTATTACGGGCAAGGGGAATATTCCCAAGCCCTCCAAACCTGGAAAGAAGCCTTAGCCATTCTGGAAAAAACCGGAAATCAAAAAGCAGCCCAGGAAACCCAACTCAGAATTGAGGAATTAGAGAAAAAACAGGGGGGTTAAACTTTCTGTCTTGGTGTCTTTGTGGTTAAATTAAACCTTGCCATTGTTAAGATACTCAAAATGTCAAAAACCACTGAAGAAGCCCTGAAGGGCTTACTACGGGGGAAGGTTAATGATCGGAACGTTTGTCGATTTCGTAGTCCTCTAAGGTGGCTTCGGCATCCGTTGAGGTGAGCCAAAATTGAAACTCCTCCGCAAACCGATTATTTAAAATCGACTCTCGAATTCTTTGGGTAAAACGAATTAATTCGGTAACATTATGAATCGCAATTAATGTATAACTCAAAACTTCCTTTGCCCGTACCAAATGACTCAGATAAGCTCGACTAAAATTTTGACAAGTATAACAGGGGCAAGTGGCATCTAAGGGGCGATAATCCTCCCGAAATTGAGCATTTTTTAAATTCCATCGTTCTCCTTGAACCAACGCCGCCCCGTGACGGCCCAAACGAGTGGGAATCACACAATCAAACACATCTACCCCAGCCGCGATCGCTTGGGCCATTTCTCGATAGGTTCCGATTCCCATGAGATAACGGGGTTTATTAAACGGTAAAATTGGGGTTGTCACCTGCACAATCTTTTCAATTAAGGCCGAAGGTTCCCCCACACTCACCCCACCAATGGCATATCCGGGGAGATCAAATTCCACTAAATCTCGCGCCGCCTGTTGTCGTAAATCCGCATGAACGCCCCCCTGAACAATCCCAAATAACGCTTGGTCAGGCCGTTTATGGGCTTTAATACAGCGTTCTAACCAGCGTTTTGTCCGTTCCGTGGCTTTGACGACCGCCTCCCGCGTCGCCGGATAGGGGGGACATTCATCAAAGGCCATAATCACATCGGCCCCTAATTCGTTTTGAATTTGGATCGAAAGTTCCGGGGTAAAGTTAATCAAGCGTCCATCATGGGGGGAACGAAAGGTAACACCTTCTTCGGTAATGGTGTTGATTTTACTTAAACTAAAGACTTGAAACCCGCCGGAGTCCGTCAGCATGGGGCCATCCCAGCCCATAAACCGATGGAGTCCCCCCGCCCCAGCCACAATCTTTTCCCCGGGTTGTAAATGCAGGTGATAGGTATTAGATAACACCATCTGGGCGCCCGCATCCTTGAGATGTGCTGGAGTCAGAGTTTTGACATTGGCGAGGGTTCCCACGGGCATAAATCGCGGGGTTTCTACCCAACCATGGGGAGTATGAAATAAGCCAACACGGGCTTTAGTTTGACTACAGCACGCCTGAACTTCAAAGGAAAAAGGATGTGACATAAAACAATAGAAAACGGCTTAATTACTTAGAATGGGCAGTCTTCATCATCAAGGGGATTCTCCCAATTTGATGACAAAACTTGATCCATGACCGCATCAAGAGCCGCTGTATTAAAGTTACGATTAAATTGTTCTTGTAAGGGATTTGTTAAGGGAATTAATCGTAATAATCTCCCTCCTTCTTGAACTAGATCAAAATAAGTTTCTTGCTCAGGAGATTGTTTGAGTTCTAAGTAATCGAAACTATAAACATTCAAATACAACGAATGATTGGCAACTAAAGTCGCCTGTTGAGGATTGGCAAAAACTTCTAGGATGTATCCTTCTGCTTCGCTGTACACTTGTCCGTCTTGAATATTAAGATAACGGACGCGACCCAAATCAACAAGCAGTTTCTGCATATCCCGCTTGTTAACAATGATCCCCGTATCAATAATGCAAGGAGCAGACACCCTGTAGTCTAATTGATCATAACTCATGGAACAAAAGCCTCAGATGTAATCTGTGAATTACAGAATGGCGATGATTCTGTTGAATGAAATTTGTAGGTTTGAAATTTTCCCATCCCGAGGTCTTGAGGAATTGTAAATAAAGGCATCTGGCTATACAGGTAGAAGAGCGACCATACACCTGCTAATGGGTAAACCTTCAATCTCTTGTTCCTCTATTCCTTCTCTAATCTTTGATCGTTGAAATTAATCAAAAAGGATGGATTTGTTTTTGGATCGGCGATTTAACAACCCTGGAGTTGGTGAACTCTGGTGCCAGGTATTTTGACTTTCAGACAAAACCTGAGTTGTTATTTCAATTCTGGCATAACCTAGAAAATATTTATACATCTATGCCAATTTAATTTTTTACCATGCCAGAGGATTACTTTCGATCGCTCTCCCAATTCTGCCAACGACAGGGAGCCGCCTTAGCCGCCGCGATCGCATTTTATACCTGTTTTCCCATTCCCCTCTCTTGGACGCTGGAGTTTAGAGGGATCGCCCGTTTAGCTCCGGTGGTCGGGATATTGATTGGGGGGATTTTAGGATTGATGGATGGGGGATTATCTCTTTTAGGGTGTCCGGTCTGGACTCGCTCGGTTTTGGTAATTGTCACCGGAATTGCAATAACCGGAGGATTGCATTTAGACGGGGCGATGGATGCGGCCGATGGTTTAGCGGTGGCTGACCCGAATCGACGGTTAGAGGTGATGGCGGATAGTGTTACGGGAGCTTTTGGGGTAATGGCTGCGATCGCGATCGTTTTATTGAAGGTCGCGGCTTTACAGGATGTGACGGCTAACCGGGGATTAATTTTAATGGCCGTCGCGGGTTGGGGACGGTGGGGACAGTTGGTGGCGATCGCCCGTTATCCCTATTTGAAAGCCACGGGAAAGGGGGCTTTTCATAAAGATACCCCCTATTCCTCCTGGGATTTAATTCCCGGTGTGCTGATGCTGATGGCTTTAAGTGGGGTTTTAGTGATCCTCCATCCCCAACACTGGTTAGTGGCCGTGGGTCTAGCCTTGGGGGGAAGTGCGATCGCTATTTTAATTGGGGCTTGGTTTAACGCCCGTCTGGGAGGACACACCGGAGATACCTATGGGGCTGTGGTTGAATGGACAGAAGCCTTTTTATTGGTGTTAGTTGTGGCACTTCAGGGGTAGGGGAGGCAGGGGAGGCAGGGGGAGCAGGGGGAGCAGGGGAAGCAGGGGAGGCAGAGGGAGCAGGGGGAGCAGGGGAGGCAGGGGAGGCAGGGGAGGCAGGGGAGGCAGGGGAGGCAGGGGGAGCAGGGGAGGCAGGGGAGGCAGGGGAGGCAGGGGAGGCAGGGGAGGCAGGGGAGGCAGGGGAGGCAGGGGAGGCAGGGGAGGCAGGGGAGGCAGGGGAGGCAGGGGAGGCAGGGGGAGCAGGGGAGGCAGAGGGAGCAGGGGGAGCAGGGGAGGCAGGGGAGGCAGGGGAAGCCAACTATTACCCATTACCCATTACCCATTACCCATTACCCATTACCCATTACCCCTTCTCACTTGGCTTCAATCCAAATTTTAATCCCTTCAATTCTTAACCCTTGACCCTTGGTGCCGCAGTATTGGCCGTTGGTGCAGACGGGAACATCTCCTTTATTTTGGATATGGGCGGTATAAAAAACACTGTAGTTAGGGGCTTGGGGGCCGATTAGTTCAATCGCTAATCCTTCGATTTGTCGGTTTTTGCCCCGCTCTCCCACCAGTTCACCTTCGGGAGTTAGGGGTGTGTCCCCAATGGCTGCGATATGAGCCATATAGCGCAGACTTAAACCTTCTATAGCGGGATCAATATTAATTTGAAAGGCTTCTAAACGTCTTCCCTGTCCCCGAGTTCCGGCATATTCCCTGGCGGCAAAAGTGCGATCGCCTAATCCTTGTAAATGGACTAAAATCTTTAAGTTAATATTAGAAAGACTGGCTTTTTCTTGAGTTTTACCTGCTAGGGGAGCATTGCCAAAGAAAATATTTTTACCATCAATTGTTGGAGGTAATTTCGTGACATCTATACTAGGAACAATAATTAATTCAGGAGTTCTTGATCCTTGAGGTTCATCTAAAATTACAATATCAGGAATGGCTGGTTTCGGAGCAGCAACAGCAGATGGGGCGACGGCTGGCATGGTAAAATTAATTTTTCCTCTGGAAATTGCCACACCCAAAGATTTACCAAAGGCGCTCGTAATTTGTTCTTCTAAAACTGCCCATTGATTATCGTCTAAACTCTCTTGTTTTTCGACTAAATTCACTAAGGCCACCAAGGGATGATTTCCTGTAGCTAAGGCTTCCGCCCCAGAATGGAGTTGATTTGTTTGTTGAGAAATCGCAGTTTGCAATTCCCGAGCCTGATTTTGAGCCGTTTGTAACGGGGGAAACTCTTTTTGTTCGTTGTGGGTTAGGGAGAGAACTCGCTCTAAAGTTTGTAAGGCCTGTTGGTGCGTTTTTTGATGAGCCGGAGCGGGTGTTAGATTTAGCAATAAAGTCTCTAACTCTTGTACGGAGGTGGCTTGACTAGCCGTTGGTTGTCCTTGGCTGAGTAGGGTTTGTTGAATCTTGCTAAAGTCTTGGGAGTAGGCTATCAGTTCATCTACTAAGGTTTTTGTCGGTGGAATTCCTGCGGTTTTGAGTTTCTGTGCAGTTTCGGCCAGACGGTTGCCTAAATCGGGATAGCGTTGGGATAGGGCACTCAGTTGTTGTTTTAAGATTTCGTGAGTCTGTTCCATAAATAATAATCCTCCTAGTTCACAAAAAAAAATGGGTTGAAAGCGCCTCGGTTATCCTTGGGCTTTTTGTTATTGATATTTATTGTATGATACCATCCAATTAAGTTTAATTCTGGTAAAATTTTATTATTATAAACTCCCTTAGCAGGGGAAAAAAATTATTTAACAGCACTTGGTAAGTTGTGTTTGAATTTGTTAAAATAAAAGCGATCGCTCATCAATGATACCGTTATGAGTCCTATTCAAACTCTACTCCCGACCGATACCTGGGTAACAGCAACTTGGGATGAATACTTGGCTGCATTAGATAATCCCATCTATTCTAACGCCAGAGGTTATTATTTTAATGGACGCATGAGGTTAGAAATGTCACCCCTAGGAAATCCCCATTCCCGTGATCACGCCACCATTATTGCAGTGCTGTATCTATTTGCAGCATTGCGGAATATTGATTTAGATGCTCATGACAACTGCACCTACCGTAAAACCGGGTTTGACGAAGCCCAACCCGATGCTTCTTTTTATATTGCTGACAATGCAGAAATCATTCCTTGGGAAACCACAATTATTGATTTAGATCAGTTTCCGGCGCCTGATTTAGTCATCGAAGTTGCTTATTCTTCTTTAGCAGATGATCAAGGGGAAAAACGACTACTTTATGAATCTTTAGGGGTACAGGAATATTGGATTATTGATGTTCAAGCGGTTAAGGTAATTGCGTTTAAAGTTGAAAATCTAGGGAGTTATAGAATTAAAGAATCTCACGTTTTACCGGGGTTACAAATGGGGATATTAGAGGAAGCATTTCGTCGTAGTCGTCAAACCAATCATGGGAAAGTTAGTGCTTGGTTGTTATCAGAATTTCAAAGTTAATACAATATAGCAATCCCAAATAGGTTGTAACATTTCAATACTGATATGAAACAGTCAGAATTATTACCCCTGTTCCCAGATCCGGCGTTCCCTGTTCCCTTTTGATCAGGAATTTTGAACACAACTCAAATAGGATTGCTATAGAGTTTGAGATAAAAGCTATACCCTGAACTATGGAATGATTCCCCCCTTTTTTTTATTGAGGGGAAATCTTTTAAAATTCCGCCGGAATTAACTGTAATCGCCCTAAATCTAAGTCTTCAGAAGGAATAAAATGAACTTCTAATAAAGCCATCATATCCTTAAATTGGGGTTTACCTCGGGAAGCACCCGTTAATCCCATGGCAATAATTAAACCACACCAACCCTTAGTTTTTTTACAGCGTTGTTCCCATTTTTTCCGCGCTTCTTGATGCACCGGATCATCTTCAATAAACTCTCCAAATAAATGTAAATCTCCATCTTCTGTCTTCAAAATTCCCAAGTCATAATTAGAACCCGCCATCGGATCTTCACCTGGATTAAAACCAATTCCTTGCAGTCCTCCAGCATCCTGTAAACTGCGAATTAATATCTCAGCTTTCGGTTTAGTCGTTTGAATTACAACCACTGGTAAACCCTCTCCGAGTTCGGGAATTTCTGTTTCTGCGGCTTGGTGAAATTGGGTATTACTGCGCAAATATTTGGCCGTTTCCCAAGGGACAACTCCCAAACTCAAGAAAGATTTAGGCGGGACTAAATCGTCGCGTAACCGTGGAGCATCGACGTCCATATCCTCGTCGTCATCATCATCATCATCCGCCACCATTGACGCCAACTCCGAGGCAATATCGGGTAAAGTTTCCACCTTCACCGAGACCTGTTTTTTTTCCCCATCGGGCAAATCGACCGGAATTCGATACCGACGGTTTAGACTGGGAAATTCATATCGGGCTAATTTTTGACGATGATCGCGTAAAAATCTATGTAAGGCCTCTAAAGCGATTAAAACAATCGCCGCTTCTTCATCATACAAAATTGAACGTAATCCTTCTAAGGGATGAAGATTGCCAAAATTGGGTTCAATTTCCGAGGGGGATAAATTAGTGATCGTGACAAAATCATCATCATCCTCGTCCTCATCCTCATCAAAACCATCGGTGCGATCAAAAGTAACAAATAAACAGTCCTGAGTTAAAAAGGCTTCCTCTAAATTTTCATAGGATTTATTGCGAACAATTCTTTCTCGAAACCGCTTTAACGAATCCAAAGAACGATATAACAATACCCCATAATCCATCCCCAATTTCCCCAAAGTGGAAACATATAAGGTATTAATGCCAAATAAGTTTAATTCAATCGAAATAATCTGATGATCCCCTAAATGTTCCCAAGGAGCATCTTGCCAAATTTGATAGGCTTTTTCCGTCACCACTTTCGCATATTGGGGGGGGAGTTGGGGCGGCCGACTCTGGGCTACTTCCTGCAACCCCCGAAAAATTTCATCGATCAGAGGTAAATCCGGGACATATTCAATGACAATATCTAAATTTTGCAGAACCCCTCGCAGAAAAAATTGAATTTCCCGATCTTTGACCACTATTTTTTGGGGACGGGCTACAGGCGCGGGACTTTGGGGATGTTCGATCGCCCTGAGTAGGGTGCGGACAATTGCCTCTGGCCCCATATCCGGTGCAACCATATCCATTGCTCGCACCATCCCCTGGGAACCATCTACCCAAATAATACATTCGCCCGCAGTTTCGGAGTCTGTATCGATACTAGGACTGGCATCGGTCGCCATTGGACGCCGATCTCCTTCCCACACACTGGGAATTTGGGGCAAATTTTTGAGCCTACGAACGGTTGAGTGATTCAGAGTTGCCATCAAATTAATCTTAATCTTGGGGTAGTTTCACCAGTTTCGATGGTGCGGCACAACGAATTGCTTAAACTCGCCATGGTGTCATGTAATGCTTTCTCTATCTTATCGAAAAAATGGGTTTAAAACCCCTAAGTTCTACTAAAGATGTTAAAAAAGCCTTGAAATCCTTGGAAAATTTACAATAGGAGGATAAAAAATGCGCTCCCAATATAGTATTTTAATTCAATGGTCAGAACCGGATCAAACCTAGAAATCGGTAAAACTCGCCCTTGTGTAATTGTCAGCAATGACGACATTGGTGTTCTTAGGTTAAAGGTTATTGTACCCATTACAGGATGGAATGATGTATTTGCAAAAGTTCCTTGGATGGTAAGAATTGAACCTACATCTAGACTAGATTAATTTAGAAACTAATATAGAAAATTGCTCAAAAAGTAGTGCAAGCGTCCTGAGTCGCTGGTACAGATAGAGGTTTTCTAGGGATAAAAACCCTAGCAAATATTTTGAAGCGGTTCTAATTGACCAAAGAGAAAATAGCGATCGCTATCAGTTTACTTTGTTTTGTTACCCGCTTAATTTTATTTAATTTGGATAAATTCAATCTGCGGTAAAAGGGGATCTTTAACCATCGCAATACCCGTAAATCCCCAGCGCTGTAAAATCGGTTTAATTTGATAACCCGTAACCGATTCTACCGCAAACCGATCTTTGACATCCGTAGCGTGTTTGTTCAAATAACTCAAAGCATCAAAATTTTCTGAAAATAATAACAAATAAGTCGATGGACTATCGGGGTCAGGATGGGCAGTCACATACCGTCCATCAGCTTTCGAGCGCAGAATATAATAAACTTCAGAGAGCATTTAAACCGTCTCCTTAAAATTGCAAACTAGGCTTACCCCAATTTATTTTGATTCTATTACCTCTATTTTAACTCTAAAATTTCATCGTAAATCTTCTAATTTAATTCGGGGGTCAACGGCTTTTAAGAGTAAATCCGCTAATAAATTACCAATAATTAACATCACCGCCCCCATCATTAAACTCGCCATAACTAAATATAAATCTTGTTGTTGTACCGCTTGTAAAATTAATTTACCCAATCCCGGCCAGTTAAAAAAGGTTTCGGCAATAAAAGCTCCCCCTAATAAACTGGCAAATTCAAAGCCCAATAATGTAATTAAAGGGTTAATCGCATTCCGCAGGGCGTGAATATAAATCACCCGATTTTCTGGCAGTCCTTTCGCCCTCGCTGTTTGAATATAATCCTGACGTAAAACATCTAAAAGTTGCCCCCGCATTAATCGTTGTAACCCGGCAAAACTGGTAATACTTAATGCTAAGGTCGGTAAAATACTATGCCAAGCAATATCGGCTATTTTTCCCAGGGGTGATAAATCGGGAAAATTAATACTGGTCATGCCGCCAACGGGAAATAAAGGGGAGGTTTTTTGAGCGAAAAATAATAATAATAAAGCCGTGATGAAACTGGGAAAACCCTGTCCGGTGTAACTAATAACTTGCAAAAATCGGTCAGTAAAACGATTCTGATTCACCGCCCCAATTATCCCTAATGGAATCCCGATGACCCAGGTTAAAATTAACGATGAAAACGCTAATAATAAGGTAGCAGGAACTCGTTCTATCAGTAGGGAAGTCACAGAACGTTGATTGGCAAAACTAAAGCCAAAATTTCCCCTAGTGATAATTTGGGTTAACCAATACCAATATTGTTCTAGGGGAGATTGATCTAGGTGAAATTGCTGTCGCAATTGTTCCAAGGTTTCGGGGGAAATTTGAGGATTATTGGAGAGGTTATCTAAATAGTCTCCGGGGGCAAGTTGAGTAATGGTAAAACATAAAGCCGATGCTAAAAGTAGAGTTAAAAGTGCCTGTAATAAGCGCTTACCAATATAGACTAATGTTTCACTCATAATCTTAATTTTACCCCTTGATAACTAACAAATTTCTCCCGGAAAAACTCTAAAACTATTAATCATATTGTAACAAACTAATTACCGGAACATCGGGCAATTGTTCCCGTCCTTTTAACCCGTTAAGTTCAACCACAAAACAAAATCCTGCCACCGTAGCCCCGGCTTGTTGAACTAATTCTGCCGTGGCTTTGGCTGTGCCTCCAGTGGCAATTAAATCATCAACAATTAAGACTTTATGCCCCGATGAAATGGCATCTTGGTGCATCTCTAAACAATCTGTCCCATATTCTAATTCATATTCTGCCCGATAGACGGCTGCGGGTAATTTTTTGGGCTTACGAATCGGAATAAAACCTACTT
Organism: Planktothrix sp. PLAVEN19ND; assembly: GCF_057220675.1. Lineage (NCBI taxonomy): Bacteria > Bacillati > Cyanobacteriota > Cyanophyceae > Oscillatoriales > Microcoleaceae > Planktothrix > Planktothrix sp. PLAVEN19ND. The sequence continues at coordinate 566,768 of NZ_CM170132.1, forward strand.
CTAATTGATAAGCTAAGGGCATTCCAAATAAAAACCCCCTGGACTCCATCCCGAGAATATAGTCAGGAGACAAAGGACGACATTTTTCTGTTAAACAATCAATGGTATATCGAAGTCCCTGGGGGTCTTGTAACAGGGTAGTAATATCTCGAAATAAAATTCCAGGCTTAGGAAAATCGGGAATATTGCGAATGAGAGACTTTAAATCCATGAGTATTTTAGTAAAGGCGAAGATCGATTGACTCAGGGCAATTGTCTCTCATTTTGTGCCTTCTGTCGAGTTATTTTTTAGTCTGGCTTTTGACATCTTCTTCGGGAAAACGAGTAATATCATCATCCCCTAAATATTCGCCATTTTGGACTTCAATCATGACTAACGGAATTACCCCAGGATTTTCTAGGCGGTGGGGGGTATTCATGGGAACATAGGTGGACTGTTTGGGAAGTAGTAAAATTTCCTCTCCGCCACAGATCACTTTAGCGGTTCCTGCCACAACAATCCAGTGTTCACTGCGATGATAGTGCATTTGGGTACTGATATGATAACCCGGATTTACCACAATTCGATTAATCCGATAGCGCTCACCTTCCTCGAGTAAGCTAACCTGACCCCAAGGCGGTGTCCGAGTTGTCGATTCTGTATTCAAGGTCGGTTGTGAGGTTTTATCCTTGCTCATAATGGTTGATGGGTAATTGATTGGTTATTAATTTTAAAGTCTCTAAGGTCAATATAGATATTAGATATTATACCTCAATTTACCAAATCTTTAATTGCCATCATCCCTAAATCCCCAAGATTTAAAGGATGACGGTTAAGGGAAAATTTATGATTAATTAGATCCTGGTTTTAACCATTGTTTCATTAGCTTAATTTCTGCTGCTTGGGAAGTTAAAATAGCTTGGGAAAGTTGCTGAATTTCAGATCGTTTTGACTTCAATTGAGCATCTTTTGCCATAGTTAATGCCCCTTCATGGTGAGGAATCATCGCCTGAATAAATCGTTGATCAAAACCTGCATCAGCAGCACCTAAATCAGCCATCATCATCATTGATTCCATCTGTTCAGCAGACATGGACATACTGTGACCCATAGCCGCATGATACATGACAGCACCCTTCGCTTGGGGATACCATGTTTTCCGCCATTCCTGCATCTGAGCAATTTCTTTTTTCTGGGCTTTAATAATTTCCTCTGCTAATTTTTTAAGTTCAGGATTATTAGATTTTTGCAGTACCTGTTCAGCCATTTTAATCGCGCCTTGATGGTGGGGAATCATCCCATCAATAAAGCGTAAATCATACTCGGCATCAGCCGGCCCTAAATCCATCATCATGCTATGATTTCCTGGCATCATCCCGTTATTTTGGGTCAGAACTGTTTCCGAACTAACGGGAGTTGCTGATTCAGAAACCATGGATTTAGAATCGGATTTAACCATTGTACAAGCTCCCAAAATCAAGGTAATAGGAAGCCCGAGGATGGGTAATAAAAAACGAGCATTGAATTTCATGGTTTTGATGTCAAAGTTAGCAAGAAAAGGATCGGTAAGTTAAGATTAAATTCAAGCCAAGGATTTAATACTTAAATCCTTGGCTTTAGTATAACATAAAAAGATGAAATGAGCAAAAATGATTACCCCTCTAATCCTTGGCGAGTGGTTCAAAAGTTACTAGAAATACCGTCTCCTTGGGTTACGATTATTGCAGAACAATTAGAAAATCATCAAGGCGAAATTTTAGACTATTGGCGGGTTGAAAAAGCCGATTCTGTTGTAATTTTAACAATTCAAAATCAGCATTTCCTGTTCCCTAGACCGATGTATCGTCCAGGGGTAGGAAAAACCACCTTGGATTTCCCAGGGGGAAGGGTTTCCCCAGAAAAAACTCCTTTAGAAACGGTTCCAATTATTCTGCAAAAGGAGTTGGGAATTAAACCCTGTGATCTTGATAAAATTACTCCTCTAAATCATGAGGGTTGGCTGATTAATAGTTCATTTTCTAATCAAAAATTGTATGGGTTTGTAGCGGAACTGTTGCCCAATATTTTAGTAGATCAGAACTATTTGGGCGCGACCTATCCTACGAATATTTTAGGCATTGAAGATTTACTCCAGGATTTGGTTTGTTTTCAGTGTCGCGGGATTTTATTAGAGTGGAAATATCAATTTAAAATAGGTGAATAGCATTAGGATCAATAACAACAACCTGATCGCGTCCCTGGGCTTTAGCTTGATATAATGCCCGGTCTGCAAATTGTAATAAATCATCACAGGATTGAGTATGTTCAGGAAACCCCGCGACCCCAATTGATATAGTCACTCCTGTTAAGAAATTATAGGAATACTCATACTGTAAGTTTTTAATCTTTTGACGGATTTCCTCCGCAATAATTTCAGCAACTTCAATATTTGTATTGGGTAAAATAAATACTAATTCTTCCCCCCCATAACGATAAGCTAGATCGGAAGTTCGCATCACACTTTGTACCGCTTGAGAGACTAATTTTAAAACAATATCTCCAGCTTTATGACCGAAATTGTCGTTAAATTGCTTGAAATAATCAATATCTGCAATTAAAATACTTAAACACTCTTGTGTTTTTTGGGCTGAGTTAAAGACCTGGGGTAATACGAGATCTAAATATCTCCGATTAAATAATCCTGTGAGGGGATCATGAATACTGTCATAATGTAGGGATTCCTCGACAATATTACTATGTTCGATGGTTGTTTCTAGGATTAACTCTAAGTCATTTTTTTCCTGAGTTAATAAAGCGACTAAGGATTGTAAATGTTCTTGAGAGGCTTGGAATTTAAGTTGGGTTAAATAGCGTTGTTGGATTTCAGCTTTGAGTTTTTCATGGGATTCATGTAACTGAGCTTCAACTAAATCTCCATGATCAATGATAATTTCTAATAGGATTTCCAGATCAGCTTTTTCCTGTTTAAGAATGTCAATATCCTGGCGAAGTTGGCTGATATAGTCTAACAGTTGCTTTTGAGAAAGATGCTCATTTTCCATTAACTTATATTTACCTTAAAGGATGAGATCAGATTCAGAATGCTATTGATTTAATAGTAACTCAAAAATTAATTGATAATGTTGAAAAAAAAACAATCTCCTAACGCAAAAGTTCATGGGCTGTAACGACACAGTTTCGTCCATTAGCCTTAGCTTGATATAAAGCTAGATCAGCCGATTGAGTAATTCCAAGACTCGATAATCCATGTTCAGGAAAACTGGCAACCCCTAAAGAAATCGTCACTTTTTGTAAAAATTGATGCGGTTTGTCTAGGCTTAATTTTTCAATTCCTAAGCGCAGTTGTTCTGCTAAATTTTTAGCTTCTTCCAATGAAGTCCTAGGTAAAATCAAGATTAGCTCCTCACCCCCATAACGACAAGCAATATCCGATTGACGAATATTGTAAATTAAAAATTTACTAATTTCTACTAAAACCACATCTCCAGCCTGATGTCCCCATTGGTCATTAAAATTTTTAAAATGATCAATATCACCCATAATAATACTTAGATTTTGCTGATGTTTCTTTGCGTGTTTCAGGTGACGTTCTAAGGATTTTTCTTGATAACGCCGATTAAACAAACCCGTCAAAGGGTCTCGAATACTCAGGTTGTGGGTATACTCCTCGATAAAATCTCCATGAACTGTTGTAGTTTCTAGGATTATTTTCAGATCATAATTAGCTTGAGTGACGGTTTTTAGTAAGGCTTTCAGTTGAATTTCTGATGCTTTTAATTTAGCTTCAGCCACTTTTCGCTCTCGGATTTCTAATTGAAGTTGTAGATTGGATTCGTGTAATTGATCTTCAACTAAATCTGCATGAAATATTGTTGTTTCCAGCAAAATTTCTAAATCAAACTTTTCCCGTTTTAACTGTTCTAGTTTTCGGCAAAGTTTTTCGGTTTCCAATAATAGTTCGGTATTCGATTTTGGGAGAGGATTCTGCATCTTTGTACTGTTTATATATTCTATAAATATCCAGTTTAGATTTAAAATTCCATCCTAAATAGGGATAAAGTTTACTATTCAATCTTTAGCTCTAAAGAGGGCATAAGTTTTTGTAAATTCCTCAGAGATTTTCCTTGCCAGGGAATTTTTGTAGAGGCTAAAACTGTTAAGCTAGTATCTTTTTTCTGGCGAACTTTAATTACAAATTTAGATAGCATATTAATACCAGAACTATTTAAAAACTCTAATTCTTGGAGATTAACAGTAATCAGGCATGGGTTTTCTTCCAAAATTTCATTGAGCAATTTAATCACAGGGTTAGTGTCTTCTAGTCCACTTAAACGTAAGGAGCCTGATAAAGTTACTGTAGTTGTGTTACTCTCATACATGACTTCATAGTCTTCGGCTTTAATTGCTTTGGTTACCATTGTTATAATCCTAATATTTTACTGTTGATCAATCAATTTTAAATGTTAAATGAAAAGCTGAACCATGGTTGTGACAGTCATAACTTTAGGTTCTGTTTGAAGATCCTCAAATTTCCAGCCCAATCGGGCTAGGTAATCATTGATCATGGTCAAATAGCCTAAACCAGAACTATTCTCACTGTCCAAACTTTTTTCTATTTGCTCAATATAAAATTCTTGAGAGTCAGAATGAATCAGTTTTTCAATAAAGAGTTGGAAGGATTCAAATTTTTCCTGGTTAATACTATTGACCACAACAAAGATTAATCGATCAGTTTTTAAATACAGTTGGATGCTGATCGGATAATTGACATTATAATCACTAAACTTCATCGCATTTTCTAATAATTCATTGGCGATAAAGCTCACGGCACTTTTGATTTCATTTTGTAAATTTGCCGTCGTGGGATCATCTTCACTTTTAGGAAAAAAGGTCGTGACATAATCAGCCATAAAATTAGCGGATAATCCATTATTGCGCCAACGGTGTTTCAGGGGAATCGAACTCGGAGAGAAACCAATGACGAGAAATTCATTGCTTGTTGGAGGAACTTCAACAAAGTCACCAAAAATTTGTGTCATAAATCCTTTGAGTGAGGATACATAAAAAGTTATTTGGGCTACTGTGCTTTTTTTACAAAAAATAACTCAGGGGAGAAACAGTAAAAAATCGGGAAAAGGCACTAAAAAATGGGAAACTGGAGTATTTTTAGGCTACTGGAGTAGAGGATAAAATTTAACTCAATCAGAGCCAAAAACTTTTTGTTAACTGCTCCATGATCGCCTGATTCTAAAAACTTCAGTAGCTCATTATATCATGTTAGGGTAAAAATATTTACTCATGCAATAAAAATCTAATTGGGACTCTTTTTAATTACTTGATAAGGATTGAATCACACGCTGTAAGTAAATTTGAGCCACTTGATCCGAGGGATTTTCTTGCAGACAGGCTTCAAAGCACTGAGCAGATTCGGGAAAGGCTTCCAGATGATATAGGGTTAAGGCTTGCTCAAACAAGGTTTTTGTTTCTACTTTTTTTCGATAGAGCAAGGGCGGATCGGCATCAAAAACTTCAAAAACTGAGACCATTTCTGATTTCCCTTTCACCCTAACTCTATCAATCACTCGGAAGGAGTAAATATTAGGATCTTCAAGGGATAAAAAAGTATGTTCACTAATTAATAAGGGAATGCCATACCTTTTACTTAATTCCTCTAAGCGAGATCCTAAATTAACCGCATCACTAATCACGGTACTATCCATTCTGTGTTGTCCACCTACAATTCCTAACATTAAATCCCCGGTATTAATTCCGATCCCAATGTTAATTGGAGGGCGATCGGGACGTTGACGAGTGAGGTTATATTCTGCTAATCTTTGTAACATAGAAATTCCTGCTTTCACCGCATCATCAGCACTTCCTCCAAATAAAGCCATAATTGCATCGCCGATATACTTATCAATAAAGCCTCGATTTTCAGTAATAGCAGGTTCCATGCGAGACAAATAAGCATTAATAAATTTAAAGTTATCTTCGGGTGTCATCCGTTCAGACATTTGGGTAAAACTGCGAATATCTGAGAACAAAATCGACATTTGTTTCTGCACCGCATCCCCAGATTTTACATCCACTAAACTTTCATATCCTAAAAAAGCCAAAAACTGATTCGGAACAAATCGCCCTGCCGCATCTGTCAATTGTTCCTCTTGATCTAAAGCCAATTCTAAATTACAATTAATCTCAAACATTTCCTCAATAAACTGTTGACGTTCTTCCTCGGCTTTTCGGCGTTCAGTAACATCTTGAAACACACCAATGGCATAGGCTATTTCTCTAAATTCATCATAAATTGGGGTTCCCCACATTTGCAACGGAATTGTCTTATCTAAGTATTGAAAGTCTAATGTATCAATGCAGCAAAACCCCTCATTTAAGGCTCTAAAAATGGGTAGATTCTCTAAAATGTAAGGTGTTTTTGTGGTTGATGATGAATTTGAATAAACGTTCAATTGTAACGGAGGATTAGAAAATAAAACCTCAACTCCCAACAACTCTTGAGCCACTTTATTGCTATAATATAAATTTCCCAGGGCATCCACAACTACAACACCTAAAGGAATTGCTTCTAAAAATTGATAGAGTCGTCGATTTTGGGTCTTTAGTTCTGACATTAAATCCAAATTTTCAGTTTTTAGCCTTTCATTGAGCAGACTAATTTCTTGATAGGCTTGAGTTAATTGATTTTCCTGAACTTCACTCACTTTCCTTTCGGCTTTTAGCTGATTTAAACTATTTTTTAATTCGATTTCTTTTTGCTGAAGGAGAGAAATCTTTTCTTCTAAACCCGTATATAGAAGGCGTAATTGTTGAGTCATTTGGTTAAATGAAATTGCCAATTGTCCGACTTCATCATCAGTAACCACTGGAGCCACTAACGTCAAATCTCCATCGGAGACTTGAGTTGCCATTTTAGTAATATTGACAATTGGGCGAGTAATTTTTAGGGCTAAAATATAAACTCCCACTGCTAAAATAAAAGCCGAAGTTAATCCCATTAATAAAATAATCCAAGCCAATCTTTTAGCCGGTTGATTAGCTTCTGATTGGTGCATTTCCACTAATAATCCTAATTGCTGTCTATCCAGCCAACGATAGACTGCAATCACTGGAATCCCGGCATGGTTGATATAAGTTTTATAGCCATTTTTTCCCGATAAAGCATCTCTAATCCCTGGACTATTGACTTTTTCTGGAAAGTCATACCGATCAAATTGTTTGGCGGTAAAAAATATCTGAGATCGATCAAATAAATAGGTTTCTCCCGTGGTTTTTAAACCCGTTTTATCAAAAATAATTTCTTCCATTCTTTTCATATTAAGGTGTAATACTAACACCCCAAATACATCCTGATTAGATCCCTTAATCGGTGTCGAGATCGTTAAAGTTGGTTTATTTGTAATAGATGAAACATCAAGATTTTGCACAAAAGTCTTATAAATACCCGCTTGAAAATATTTTTCCTGATCCCGATATTTACCTTCCGATTGGGGATTAGTAGAAAAAACAATTTGTCCCCCAGTTGCCCTCAAAATCTGAACTTCCTGAAAGTCCGGTTTGGTAGCTAATACCGAAGCCATATATTGCCGAATTTGAGTATGAGAATCCTGCCATGCTTGGGAACTCGGATCATCAGTCACTAAAATTTTGGTAGCTGTTTTAATATCGGGTAACTGTGCTAAGGAAAAAGTCGCATTTTTTTGGTTTTCCACCCATAAATTCAAAGCTCTTTCCTTCAGGGTAGCCGTGACTTCCAACTGCTCAAAGATGAGTTGCTGCATGGAGGTTTTAGCACATTGAAATGCGACCGCCGCCACCCCAAGGACAGTGACCATAGATAGCAGTAAAAAATAGATCACAAGCCTGGACATCAGGCTTTTTGTCCAGAATTTCATTCAATTTGCCCTTGATCACTGGTCACAACTTAAGTTTCTCAGGTACAACACAAAACTCACACACACCTGGTGGTCGATGAAGCCAGGAAGGACTTTGCTACTGACTTGGTGGCTCCTTGTTCCCTCAAGACTTACCTTAGAGCTTCTGCACCCTTTTTGCTCAATAATTCGGCACGTTTCCTGAATTAATAGTATATTCAATCTCTGAATTATAAAAACCTCCCGTGTAATTTGGAAGATTGAGTTGAGACCCAACTTAACGGCTGACTCAATTTCAGTGATTCCCAAACGGGACTTACCCATCACTTCCATAGAAAGTAGGGGTAATGCGTGAATTACCCCTACTTATGAGCTTAAATCCCCAAATTTGCCCAAGTTCTGAATCCTTTTAGACCTGTAGGGGTGAGGAGGTGAGGATCTTGACTTCAGGGGTTGCTAAGGGGTGAAGATTAATCTGTTGCTCAATCCGTTCTTTAGCCAAGGCGCGATATTCCCAGAAATGTTCCCCAGCCGCACATAGCCCCAGATACAGATTCAGCAGTTGGGGTTTTTTCCGCAGGATGATCCAAAGTTGACGCCAAAACTGTCCCCGAAGCTCAGGTCGGCGTATTCCCTGATGCCAAATGACCTGGGCGACTAATCTTAACCCTTTACCCAGGGGAAACTGCATGGTTTGTTTTTTAGTTGGGGAGCAGTTAATTTTTAAGCATTGTTGCAAACAGCGTCGCAGATAATTCTCTGGCTCGTATAACGTCCAAAACCCTTCTACATATTCCCGGGCGATATCAGCCATGGGGCGAGTGGGGATAAAATTCATTAGGGTATTTTGGTCGCCGGTGGGGTGACCATTTTCCTCCATTAAGCGTTTTTCTTGTTTCAGCCGATCCCAAAGGGCTGTATTGGGGAGAGCTTGAAGGATACCCAGCATCGGTTGAGGAATACTGGTTTCTTCAATGAAAGCCTGAATCCGATCGCCGGCTCCCGCCTTCTCTCCATCAAAACCCAGGATAAACCCGGCATAAATCAGTAGCCCCGCCTGGTTGATTTTACGACAGGCTTCGGATAGGGGACTACGGGTATTTTGCTGTTTGCGGGTGAATTTGAGGCTATCTTGGTCAGGAGTTTCAATTCCCAGGAAAACCGCATAAAAACCCGCTTCTCCCATCAGTTGTAGGAGTTCATCATCTTCGGCTAAATTGACCGAGGCTTCGGTAATAAAGGTGAAGGGATGGTTGTGTTGCTCCATCCAGGGAATCAATTCCCGCAGAAAGGATTTAACGTTCTTCTGATTGCCAATAAAGTTGTCATCTACAATAAACAGAGAACCGCGCCAACCTAGATCATAGAGGGTTTGTAACTCCTTTAGGGCTTGGGACGGCTCTTTGGTGCGGGGTTTGCGGCCATAAAGGGAAATAATGTCACAGAATTCGCAGTTGAAGGGACAGCCCCGGGAAAACTGCATCGCCATCATCAAGTAACTCTCCCGGTGCAGCAGGTCAAAACGGGGGATGGGACTGTGGCTAACATCGGGCTTTTCCGTCGAGCGAAAGATCCCCTGGGTTTGGCCTCGACTCAGAGCTTCTAGGAATAAGGGAATGGTCATTTCCCCTTCATCGAGAATCAGGAAATCAGCCCCGGCGTCGAGGGCATCCTGGGGGACGGAGGTGGGGTAGGGGCCACCGACAGCTACGGTTTTACCCAGACGCACCGCTTTTTGAATTAAGCCTTGAAAGTCAGGTTTTTGCACTAGCATGGCAGAAAGAATTACCAGATCGCACCAGTCCCAGTCGGCTTGGGTTTCATAGGCGACATTGCGATCGCGAAATCTCATCTCCCAGTCTTGCGGTAATAGGGCTGCAACTGTAATAATACCTAACGGTGGAATCACTGCTTTGAGACCAGCAATTTCCATGAAGCGATCATAAGACCAGAAAGATTGAGGAAATTGAGGATAGATCAGCAATACTTTCATGGATTTTTAGTTTCTAATTTTAGTGACTTTAGGTGAAATCGGCTTAATTTTTATCTATCTTAAGTATGATTATTTGATCAAATCACCAAAATTGAATTTCTGTTAATCTAATCCAAACTAAATTTTTTCCATAATGTCAAGACCTACTGTATATTTAGCGATTACCAATCATGGCTTTGGTCATGCGGTTAGAACCTCTGCGGTTGCCAATGAAATTCAAAGGCGTTTTCCTGATGTGTTATTAATTTTAGTCACAACAGCCCCCCGATGGTTATTAGAATCTTATTTGGATGGGGATTTTATTATCCGTCCCCGAGGCTTTGATGTGGGGGTAGTACAGTCCGATAGTTTGACCATGGATAAGGCAGCAACCCTGGAACAATGGCAAAAAATCCGTCAACAGCAACGGGCGATTATTGCCGGGGAAGTGAGTTTTATTAAACAAAATAAAGTTGATTTAATCTTAGCTGATATTTCTCCCCTGGCTACGGAAATTGCTAAAGCTGCGGGGATTCCCTGTTGGATGATGGGGAATTTTGGCTGGGATTTTATCTATCGAGATTGGGGGGAAGAATTTATGGAGTTAGCAGATTGGATTTGCGGTTGTTTTAGTCGGTGCGATCGCCTGTTTCGGTTTCCTCTCCATGAACCGATGACGGCTTTTCCCGATCAAATTGATGTGGGTTTAACCGGGGGAAATCCTCGGTTTGATTTAGACTATCTGCGGGAAAAGTTAGGAATTAAAACCCCACCGGAAAAAACCATATTATTAACTTTTGGCGGTTTGGGATTATCAGCAATTCCCCACCATAATATTGAACGGTTATCGGATTATACGTTTATTACCTTTGATCAGCATTTACCCCCCTTTCCCAATTTAATTCAAGTCAGTAATTCTCAGAAATTACCGGATCACAAATCCCGTCCCTTCCATGTGCGTCCGGTGGATTTAATGCCTCTTTGTAGTCAGGTAATTTCTAAACCCGGTTATAGTACCTTTGCGGAGGCATTAAGATTAGATATTCCTGTAGTTTCTTTAACTAGAGATGGATTTGCCGAAGCTCCCGTTTTATTAGAATGGTTACAAAATTATGGGACTCACCAGATTATTACAACGACGGAATTTTTTCAACAGGATTGGAATTTTCTGTACCAACCTTTGATCAAACCCCGTTTATCTCAAACCTTAGATAAAAATGGGAATGAAGCGATCGCTCAATCTGTGATTGACTATCTTATGGGTTGACTTTAATATTTAAGGATCATTAAGCCCTGAAGGGCTTACTACGAATTAACTATGGCGCATTATCAAGAAATTTTGGAAGTACAAACCAGTGGAAAATCCTTTTCTACAATTACGGCTTATGTACAGGAAGTAGTTAAAAATTCTGGGATAAAAACAGGAATTTGCCATCTATTTTTACGTCATACTTCCGCCAGTTTAATTATCCAAGAAAATGCCGATCCCGATGTTCTCAGGGATTTAGAGAACTTTTTATCTAAGTTAGTTCCCGAAGGCAATTATTATATCCATGATGCCGAAGGGCCCGATGATATGCCCGCCCATATTCGCACTATTCTGACCCATACTTCTGAACAAATTCCGATTTCCCAGGGACGGTTACTATTAGGAACCTGGCAAGGAATTTATCTCTGGGAACATCGACGTCATCGTCATACCAGGGAATTAGTCGTCCATATTATGGGAGAATAAAACCGATTTTAGGGGGATTCGGTCGGGGTAGAAAGGGACTCTAAATAGTGCAGAAAATCCAATAATTCATTATCGGTTAAATGCTGGCGAGACCGCTTCCCGTAGGTTTTTTGTAAATGGGCGCGACCCTGTTCCTGCGTCCACCGTAGCCGTTTTAATTCAATATCCGTTTTAGCAATATCCGAGGAAAAATCCGTTGTTTCCAAAGAACGACCAGAAACCCGCCGAGGCTTGACTAAATTCGGGTTCATCGGGATAGGTGGGGACACCTTCGGGACTTGCAGGAACCGGAGGCAAGGAAGCACTACGTCCTTTAGAACCCTTGGATTTGCTCTCCGTCTCATTGTCCGGGGTCTTGTCGGTTTTGGGCTGAATATAGGTGGCTGATAACCAATCATCGGAGGTGAGAGACCCGGAGGGAATTCCCCCGGAATCTTCATCGGGGATAAAAGATGGGGCGAAGGGGGGCGGACTCTCAAGGGTGGGAGGGACTGCGGGAACAGAAACAGCAGTGGAAACCTCCGGTTTGAGTTCCGGGGGTGTCGGTTTTAAAGGTTCCCTAGGGATAGAAGGTTGGGGTCGGGTGGTATCGAGATCTAGGGATTGAATCGCCCGTTTTTTGGCTTGATCTTCTGCTAACTCCACGGTATCAGCGGCGGCTAATCCCGTTGTTAGGATCACCCCGTCTATTTCGACCACCGCCCGCACCACATATTTTCCCAGATAAATGGTGAGTAGCTCAGAAATTAAACTTCCCGTCGGATAACGTGATCGCAATTGAGCCAACATAATCAATAATTCCTAAACAAACTACGATATACTTTAATGTTAGTCATTCACAAAGCTAAACGTCACAAATTCTATACCCTATCTCACAACCACCAAGGGAATTAACATTGGGTGCTATTCCACAAGCTCGAAGTTAGCATTGCCCAAGGGAATAGATACTAGGGTATCCTCTGGTTTGCCTTTAGCCGACCTATCTAACGGACGGCTTCTGTGTATCCGTGGATTGTAACACTGTCCTTATGGGGTTGGTAAAATCAGCCCGTGAGAAGTTCCCCCCAGGTGTTTTAAAGATGGGGTTTTGGGGGTTGGGTGTTGAGTGTCCGATGTGTGGAAAGCAGAAATCACTTCTTTGCTCAACCTTCACCCATTTAACACTAAATACCCATCCCTAATACCCGAAACCTGATTCTGACAAAGAGGATTAATCGCTACATGGAATTTTCAATCGCTACACTGTTAGCCTATTTTTCCGATGATAAATTAGTCACCCCCAAGGCTTTAGAGAAAAAACTCGCCCCCGACGAGGAAAGTCTCCGAAGGTTTCAAATTGCTTTGGATGCTTTGGAACGAATTGGCATTCTGGAAAAAGATAAAGGTCGTTATCGCCGGGTTCCCGAGGAAGGAATTGTGGAGGCGAAACTACGATGTTCGAGTAAAGGCTTCTGTTTTGCTATTCAAGATGCTGAAGGAGCCGAAGATGTTTATATTCGCGAAAGTCATCTGAGTACCGCTTGGAATGGCGATCGGGTTCTCGTTAGAATCATTAAAGAAGGTAGTCGTCGCCGTTCCCCTGAAGGAGAAGTTTATGTGATTTTAGAACGGGCTAATCCTTCAGTTTTAGCTCGAATTAAACAATCAAAAACCGGGTATCGGGCAGTTCCTTTAGATGATCGGTTGTTATTTGAATTAGATTTAATTAATGACCCTTCTGAACTAGCCGAGGCGGTGGATCATTTAGTTCATGTCGAAGTCCTGCGTTATCCCATTGGTGTCCATCGTCCCCTCGGTCACGTTGTCCAAATTCTCGGTTCCGATGCTGAAGATGCCGATGATTTAGATATTGTTTGTTGTAAACACGATTTACCCCGCAAATGGCCCGCCGGAGCTTTACGCGAAGCCGAGGCAATTGACCGTACCTTGAAAAAAAGCGATTTAAAAAATCGGGCTGATATTCGCAATGTCTTAACCATGAGTTTTGAACCGGATTTAGGTAATCCTGAATTTTCGGTTTTAGAAGATGAAGAACGGGCCAAGCGTCGCCCCTGCATCGATCATGCTTTTAGTATTGAACAAACTAAATCCGATCTTTGGCAATTAGGAATTCATTTAGCCGATGCTGCCCACTATATTCTCCCCGATAGTGATCTCGACCGAGAAGCCCGCAAACGGGGAACGGCGATTTATTTAGCGGATAAATTGATTCCGATTTATCCAGAAACAATTTCTTGCGATCGCTTGGCCCTAGTTCCCGACGAAGACCGATTAGCCCTATCAATTATGATCACCTTAGATATGGCCGGACGGGTCATAGAATACGAGATCCAACCCAGTGTGATCCGGGTAGATCATCAACTCACCTTTGACCAAACCCAAGCCGTTCTCGATGGTGAACCCTCCCCCTTTGCTAATGTCCTAGAAAACCTACTGGAACTCAGTCGGGCGGTACGCCAAATTCGCCTGGAAAGGGGCAGTTTTGAACTCAATTTACCCGATACCCATTGCCACTTTAATGATGAAGGGGAACTAGGGCCAATTGTTCTATCTTCTTTGTCTCCAGCCCGGTCGATGATTTCTGAGTTAGTGGTATTGGCTAATCAAATTGTTGGCAGTCATTTAAACACCTTGGGTGTTCCAGCTATTTACCGCGTCCAACCGCCTCCAGAAGCTTCTGATGTCTCGGAGTTAGCTAAATTAGCAACCCATTTGGGGACGGAATTATTTTTGGAGGAAGATGAGGAGGTAGAACCGGGTACGTTCCAACAATTTACTGAAGAATTGGCAAACAGCAGGGCGGAAAGGGTTTTGAGTTATTTATTGGAGGAAACTCTCAAACCGGCGGTTTATAGCACCACCGCTAAACTTCATTTTGGCTTGGCCCTTCCCTGTTATACCCATTGCACCTCCCCCCTGTCTCGCTATTGCGATTTACAGATTTTGCGGGTACTCAAAAGCGTGTTTGAGGAAGGACGCGATCGCCGTTCCACCCGCGCTAAGGAACGGGTGGATTTAGGCCATTCTTCCTGTCATGGAAAAATTACCTGGAATGTGCTCCCCCCGGAAATTCAGCATGAGTTGGAAAGTCAGTTTAACCAGTTAGTGATTCATCTGAGTGAACGGGAAAGCGTGGCGGTGGATGCGGAGGAGGACTTAGAGGGACTCAAGAAAACCGGATTCATGAAGGAACGCACGGGCCAAAACTTCATTGGGTTGATTACTGGGGTTCAGTCCTATGGATTCTTTGTGGAAATTGAGGTGAAGTCCCCCGGCGGTACGGTTTTACGGGTGGAAGGACTGGTTCATGTTTCCTCCCTCAAGGATGACTGGTATGAATACCGTTCTCGTCAACAAACTTTAGTCGGTCGCAAAAATCGCAACCAATACCGTCTCGGGGATAATGTCGAAGTCCAGGTGAAAAGTGTAGACTACTATCGTCAACAAATTGATTTAGTTGCAGTCGGTGGTGGTAGTGAAGCCTCAGAGGATAACGACGAACCCTATTTTTCCTAAATCTTAACGCGGATTTAAGAGGATTTCACGGATTTTCATCTGTGTTAATCTGCGTCATCCTCTTGAATTCGTGATCCTGATTCGTAATTCTTAATTCTTAATTCGTAATTCCTAAAATGTCTATTACACAATTAATTAGTTTACTGGTGCTTGTGGGAGGTTTAGCGATCTTTACGATCCAAAATCTATCCCCTTCTCTATCTTTAATTTTTTTAGGTAATCAACTGCCAACTTTGCCCCTTTCAATTTGGATTTTAATAGCGATCGCAACGGGAATATTAACCTATTCCATTATTCATAATTTATTTCAAGTTACCCCTCAGAGGGTTACACCTTTTTCTCCCTCTAAAACGGCTTCTGAGCCTGCTGCTAAAGCCCCCTTAGACCCTGTTAATCCTTCTTCTTGGGGTTATACTCCCGAACCCGTCGAACCAACTCCAGAATCGGTTTATACCGCCTATGGTTCCGTTAGTCCTGTTAGTTCTTCCGAACCGGAACCCCGTCGGAGTGGTTTTGCAGATGATGATGATTGGGAAACGGAAGTTAAACCTTTTAACCCCACTTGGGAAGGAGATGATGGGAGAGGAAATTCTCCAGAAAAACAACCCCTAACTGCATCGGATTCATCTTATTCTTATTCCTACGAGGATCGAGATTCTAGTAGTACCGGAGTCGGGAAAGTCGAAACGGTTTATGATGCTGATTATCGAATTATTACCCCGCCTCCGAAAACGAAAATTCAAGCTGATACTGAACCCAAAAATCAGAATTCCAATGATGATGATGAAGATTGGGTTTGATACTCTCAGGTTTGGGGTAAAAAATCGAATAAAAGTATGCTTATTAAAGAGATAGCATGGCGGTTAAAGAACAACGGGAATAGGATAAATTAAACCATGAATAAATTACTTCAGCAAGTAATAGAAGAATTAGAAAAACTCCCAGAGGAGGAACAAAATGCGATCTCATCCTGATATTAATTGTTGAAGTTAAGCAGCGATCGCTCTAATTTCTTGCTATAATACGCTGTAAAGGTTAACAACACTCAAAAAATATTTATGTCAATTGTTGTAACACTGACTCCCGAACTGGAAGCAAAACTACGAGAAAAAGCCACCAAGCAAGGACAGGATATTAATTATGTTGTCACTGAACTTCTCAATCAAATCTTAACATGGGAAGCGGATGATACTGAAAAAGCAATTGAGGGAATTAAACGAGGGTTAGAAGATAGGGATTAAGCAACACAGAGAATAGGATAAATTAAACCATGAATAAATTACTTCAGCAAGTAATAGAAGAACTAGAAAAACTCCCAGAGGAGGAACAAAAGACGATCGCATCTCGTTTGTTAGTAGAACTTCAGGTCAAAAATACTAAAGACAATCCTCAAATTACTACCTTTGAGCGAGATCAATCTGCATCACAAGTTTTTCAGTCTCGTTGGGAGGTAGATTTATCAGTTTATAATCGGGATAACCAACTGATATTAATTGTTGAAGTTAAGCGTAGATCCAAGCCTTCACTAGATTGGGTTATAGAATTAAGCCAGAAGATTTTTGAGAGTCAAAATTTTCCCAGATGTCCTTATCTGATGTTAGTTTTCACTGATTCAATCTATTTATGGTCTAATCTCAACCATCAAAAACAAATCGCAGAACCTTCTTATATTATTGATGCAACTCCTATTTTTCAACCTTACTTTGAACAAGTCGGAGTTACGGCGAATAAAATTAGTGGTCAAAGCTTTGAAATGATTGTGGCTTCTTGGTTAAGAGAAATTATTCATTCTTCAATCTTTCCTAATGTGAGTGATCAATCTCAACAATGGTTAGTTGATTCAGGACTAGGGAAAGCGATAGCAGGAGGTTACTTTCAATATGAGGATATTGCGTGAAGATCTACGTTGAGACTAATTTTTTCCTAGAATTAGTTTTTGAACAAGAACAGTTTCAAAGCTGTGAAGAAATTCTGTTACTTTGTGAAGGAGGACGTGCAGAACTGATCATTCCTGCCTATAGTTTAGCTGAACCTCATGAAAAATTAATTCGTCAAGATAGAAACCGTAAAGCTTTACAGCAACATCTGGATCGGGAATTTAAACAGCTTGAACGGACAGCTTCATACCAAAATTTGATTCAGAATAATATTAGAGAACTTTTCCGGTTATTAGTTGATATTGATGTTCAAGAAAAAAGACGATTTGCAGAATATAGAAATCGATTATTGAGTCATGCAGATATTATTCCACTGACTGCGGATATTATCTCTGAAGCCACAACCCATGAAGATTGTTATGGTTTGATGCCTCAAGATGCCTTAGTTTATACTTCAATTCTATTTCATCTCAATCTACATAAACCTGCGATCGCTTGTTTTTTAAATCGAAATTCACGAGATTTTGATACCCCCGAAATTAAAGCAGAATTAAATCGCTTGAATTGCAGAATGATATCACAATTTAATCAAGGATTAAGTTTTATTCAATCTCAACTATTATCTTAATAAAAAGGAATGTGTAGAAGAACAAATTAAATGTGAAGAAGATTTAAGGAACTTACTTTATAAAATTAGTTATTTCCCTCATGTTGGGGTGGGGGAACCTGTTTATTTGGCTGGGTTATCTCAACTTGTAACATATCTTTATGATCAAAATAATTATTCTGATATTGAAATTATAATTGGTGGAAGATATAAAACAAAAATAGCTTTTTTATTGATTAGAAAAGAAAAAATATTAATATATATTTTTGCTCACAGCTTAATACAAATGAAAAATAATTATCAAGGTATTGGACTTGATGATAATTTTGATTGTGTTTTAGGGGAAGTAGAAAAAATAATTATCGCTAAAAATGGAATAAAAATTATATTAAAGTCAAAACAAGAACATAGCTTTTATTTATTTGATACTGCGAAAGAAATTGATCATGAAATACAAAATAAGCTAAAGACTATATTAAAAAAACGGATTTCTATTTCGGAAGTATCTATAATACCTGCCGATAAGTATGAAGTAACCCAAAACACAATGGTAATCTTTACAATTGCAATAATTTTACTATTTATTCTAAATTTCTGTTCCAATATATTTAGTGATTCCTCGAATTATCAGGATACAAATAGAGATACAGAGGCAGATGTAAATGAATGTGCTGCTGAAACAGGGATGGGTAGTACAGTAAATCCAGGAGATATTGAACGACTGGATTCATGTTTAAAAAGAAAGGGATATTGATATTGATACCAATTTATAACAATTCTAAGTCCATAACACTGCATTTAATTGATCTTACAAATGCTTAAATGCGATCGCTATCTCAATCTACAGGTTATTGTTAACTATCCTATACTAGAAATTAAATCTCCGATCTCTTGAGGGGTAGCACCTGTAGCTAAAATAGCCTTAATTAACAACTCAATAGAAACCGAACCATCCCCATTTTCTGCTTTAGCAATAAGCGGTTGACTAGAATGAATTTTTTCAGCTAACTCTGATTGTGTCATCAAATTTTGACGACGTTCTTTTAACTTACGACTTAATACTAATTTAATTTCAACTAATAACACTTCTTCGGGCGTTAGTTCTAAAAACTCAGCCACAGTTCCTACTTTCCAGCCTTTAGCTTCTAAGCGTTTCTTTTTTTCTTCATCCATTGCACTATTAATCTTGATCTCGGTCATATAGTGAGTTCAACCTATAGGTAATTTTATTCTGTTTAGGGGTATTTTATTTATATCTTGATGATTGTTTTCTAATTCTTCAGAAACATCTAATACTGTTGATAGTGATGCTTCAAATTCTTCTGGTGTCATTCTCAACAACGCTGGAATAACTGCTACTTTTTTACCCTTAAGTAAAATCGTTACCTCGAAATCTGCACCCAAAGCATCTAAATAAGCTAAAACCGATTCAAAAGCATGATCATTATTAGCACTTTCTAACTTAGAAACCCAACTTTGACCTACTCCCATTTTTTCAGCTAATTCCGCTTGGGTTAAACCTGATTTTTTTCGCAAATTTCGCATCACTTGAGTTAAGGTTAATCTAAATAATTCCTGTCTTTCGATGAGTTGCATTTCTGGGGTATCAGGAATAATTTGCTCAAGGAAAGCCAGAACATCTTGAATATTTGTTTCTGTCATTAATTTCCCTCCTGTTGTTGAATGATGCGATCGCGTCGTCTAACCGCAATACTAATTTCCGCTTTAGGTGTTTTGCGACTTTTCTTTTTAAACCCATGTAATAGGACAAAACGCCTTCCAACAAAAGCACAAAGAAAAATTCGCGGATTATTGGGTGTATTATCTAATCGTAATTCATACAAATTTGTTTCCGTTACTATTTTATCTAAAATATCAGATCTTTTATTCCAAATTTGTCATATTTTATGATGACACAATTTCACCAAATCTTCAATTATTGAACACAACCCAACATTCTCATCCTCAGTAAATCTACGATAACGCTAAGATAATTAAGGACTGTACCACTCGAAATGTAGTGAACTCAAAATTGCTCTCTGACCCCCTACCCTATCCCAACAACTCCCCCAACACCATCCGCATTCGGGGGGCGAAACAACATAACTTGAAAAATGTTGATTTGGAGTTACCCCGCGATCGCCTCATCGTTTTTACCGGGGTTTCCGGCTCTGGGAAATCGTCCCTGGCCTTTGATACCATCTTCGCCGAAGGTCAGCGCCGCTATGTGGAGTCCCTGAGCGCCTACGCCCGCCAATTCCTCGGACAACTGGATAAACCCGACGTCGATGCCATCGAGGGGTTGAGTCCCGCCATTTCTATTGACCAGAAATCCACCTCCCATAACCCCCGGTCTACCGTGGGGACGGTAACGGAGATTTACGATTACTTGCGGTTGCTGTTTGGTCGGGCGGGACAGCCCCATTGTCCGATGTGCGATCGCAATATTGCCCCCCAGACCATCGATGAGATGTGCGATCGGATCATGGAACTCCCAGACCGCACCAAATTTATGATCCTAGCTCCGGTGGTTCGGGGAAAAAAAGGAACCCACCGCAAGCTATTATCAAGTTTAGCCTCCCAAGGATTTGTGCGCGTTAGGGTGAATAATGAGGTTTTGGAACTCTCAGAAAATATTGAATTAGATAAAAACCATACCCATAATATTGAAATTGTTATTGACCGCTTAATTAAAAAACCAGGACTACAAGAACGTCTCGCCGATTCTTTAACCACTTGTTTAAAACAATCGAATGGAATTGCAATTATCAAACTCTTAGATGATAATTCTGAAGATCAAAAAGATCCAGAATATCGCGATCTCCCAGAACCCGATAACTTTCAATCCCCCTCAATTAAAGGGGTAGAATCTTCACAATTAGTCTTTTCTGAAAACTTCGCTTGTCCCGAACACGGGGCGGTGATGGAAGAACTTTCTCCTCGGTTATTTTCCTTTAATTCTCCCTTTGGGGCTTGTCCGAATTGTCATGGTTTAGGACATCTTAAAACCTTTTCCCCGGAGTTAGTAATTCCCGACTTAACTCAACCCGTTTATACGGCCATTGCCCCTTGGTCAGATAAGGATAATTCCTATTATTTATCCATCTTACATAGTGTGGGTCAAGCCTTTGGTTTTGAGATTACAACCCATTGGAATCAACTCACAAAAGAACAACAACATATTATCCTTTATGGTTCAGAGGAACCTATTTTAATTGAAACAGATTCTCGCTATCGAGAAAACAAAGGTTATTATCGACCCTACGCCGGGGTATTGCCATTATTACAACGTCAATATCAAGACAGTGCTTCCGAATTACAAAAACAAAAATTAGAACAATATTTAATTGATCAACCCTGCGAAGTTTGTCTGGGAAAACGACTCAAACCCGAAGCCCTAGCGGTGCGAGTGGGACAATATCAAATCGATGAACTAACAGGAGTTTCAATTCAGGATTGTTTAAACCGAATTAATCAGTTAAACCTAACCGAAAGACAAGCCAAAATAGCGGAATTAGTTCTCCGAGAAATTAAAGCTAGATTGCAATTTTTACTCGATGTAGGATTAGACTATTTAACCCTAGCTAGAACCGCATCCACCCTATCAGGAGGAGAAGCCCAACGGATTCGGTTAGCGACCCAAATTGGAGCGGGTTTAACGGGGGTTTTATATGTCTTAGATGAACCCAGTATTGGGTTACATCAACGGGATAATACAAAACTCTTAAATACCCTGATCAAATTACGGGATTTAGGAAATACTTTAATTGTGGTTGAACATGATGAAGAAACTATTCGGGCGGCGGATCATTTAGTAGATATTGGGCCGGGGGCAGGGGTGCATGGCGGTGAAATTGTTGCCCAGGGAAATATAGAGGTTTTGTTAAATGCTGAAACCTCTTTAACCGGAGCTTATCTATCAGGAAGAAAGCAAATTGAAACCCCCGCAGAAAGAAGAAAAGGCAATGGAAAAACAATTAAATTAATTAATGCTACCCGCAATAACTTAAACAAAATTACCGTGGAAATTCCGTTAGGAAAACTGGTGAGTATTACGGGGGTTTCCGGTTCGGGAAAATCCACCTTAATGAATGAATTACTGTACCCCGCTTTACAACACCATTTTACCCGAAAAGTGCCTTTTCCCAAGGATTTAAAAGCCATAGAAGGGTTAGACGTATTGGATAAAGTCATTGTTATTGATCAATCTCCCATTGGTCGCACCCCCAGATCTAACCCCGCTACCTATACCGGAGTTTTTGATATTATTCGAGAGGTTTTTACCGAAACCATTGAAGCGAAAGCCAGAGGTTATAAGGCTGGACAATTTTCGTTTAATGTTAAAGGAGGGCGGTGTGAAGCCTGCGGGGGACAGGGTGTTAATGTGATTGAAATGAACTTTTTACCCGATGTTTATGTGCAGTGTGAAGTGTGCAAAGGAGCCCGATATAATCGAGAAACTTTACAGGTGAAATATAAAGGATATTCGATTGCGGATGTGTTAAATATGCCCGTAGAAACCGCGTTAGAAGTGTTTCAAAATATCCCCCGGGCGGCGAGTCGTTTACAAACTTTAGCGGATGTGGGTTTGGGTTATATTCGCTTAGGACAACCCGCCCCAACCTTATCAGGAGGGGAGGCCCAACGGGTTAAATTAGCATCAGAATTATCCAAAAGAGCCACGGGAAAAACGTTATATTTAATTGATGAACCGACAACGGGTTTATCGTTTTATGACGTGCATCAATTATTAAATGTATTGCAACGTTTGGTGGATAAAGGCAATTCTATTTTAGTGATTGAACACAATTTAGATGTGATTCGTTGTGCAGATTGGGTAATTGATTTAGGGCCAGAGGGAGGAGATAAAGGAGGAGAATTAATTGCCGAAGGAACCCCGGAAGATATTGCTAAAAACACTAAATCTTATACGGGAATTTATTTAAAACAAGTGTTAAAACAACATATAGCAATCCTAAATAGGTTGTAATATTTTATTGTAGGGGTTGGGTCTTCCAACCCAGGCTTAAAGAGGGTTGGAAAACCCAACCCCTACGGGTTTCACAAATCATTATTGAAGCCTTTTATAAAATGATTGGTAGTCGGATATTAATACCCCATAAAAAAATCCCTATTTCCTATTGCTATGTTTGCTAAAATAGGTTTTAAAAATATCTTGAGCAATTGGAACCGCAGAAACCGCCCCATATCCCCCGGCTTCGACCACAACGGCGATCGCAATTTCCGGTTTATTGGCTGGCCCAAACCCCACATACATCGCATTATCAGGCTGTCCAGGGATTTCCACCGTTCCTGTTTTTCCTCCGGTTAAAGGAATTGAACCATCATTTAAACCCCGTCCAGTTCCTTTTTTTACCACATCAATTAATCCCGCCCGAATCAGATTTAGAGTTGACGCAGAAATTTTCGTTTTAATCGGTTTTGTTTGGATTTTATTAGTTTGAGATGTTAATAAATGGGGTTGAACTCGCCAACCACTGTTAGCTACCGTAGAAACCATCACAGCTAATTCTAACGGGGTAACTAAGACTAAACCCTGACCAATTGCCATGGTCACCGTATCCCCAATATACCAAGGTTCGCCATATAATTTTTCTTTCTCTTGAGGAGTAGGAATTTGCCCATGATTGGCGCCATCTAACCCCAATAAATCCAAATTAATTGTCCCTGCAATTCCTAATTCTTTGCCCCATTTGGCAATATTTTCTGCTCCCGTTTTCACCCCAACTTGATAGAAAAAGGTATTACTACTAAAAGCTAAAGCTTCTTTAAATCCAATTACACCATAACCCTTTCCATGTTCATTAAAGGAAATCCCCCCAATTTTAATTGATGCAGCAGTCGGGATTTTAGAAGTAATGGAAAAATTCCCCGATTCAATTCCCGCCGCAGTGGTCACAATCTTAAATGTACTCCCTGGGGGATATCCCTGTAAAGCTCGATTTAATAACGGTTGTTCAGCACTTTGTAGCTTTTTCCAGTCCTGATTTGTTACCTGATTTGTAAATAAATTAGGATCAAAAGTTGGGCCACTAGCTAAGGCTAAAATCGCTCCGGTTTTGACATCTAAAACCACCACCGCCCCCCGACGATTTGCCAAGGCTTTTTCGGCAGTTTTTTGTAAGGCTAAATCTAATGTTAGCTGAACTGATTGACCCGGTTTAGGAGATTGTAACCCTAACTCTTGAATTTCCTGACCTTTGGCATCGACTTCCAGTAATCGATTCCCCCAAATGCCTTTGATTTGGGAATTTACTAATTTTTCAACTCCCATTTTTCCAGCCATCATTCCCATCGGATCATGAGGATTTGCTTTTAATTCTTCTGATGTCGCCTCCCCAATATAACCTAAAATATGAGCCGCTAATTTTCCATTGGGATAATGACGCCGAGATTCTGCTCGCACTTCAACACCGCGTAAATTTTCGACTTTTTCCGCTAAACCAATAAACATTTCAGCCGAAAGATTTGGACTAACTCTCACCGGAATTCGAGATCGATATCCGGTTTTTTCTAATTTTTGCAGAATCTCAGCAGCGGGAACATTTAAAATAGCATGGAGTTGTTCTACTGTAATTTTCCATTGTTCAGGAGACTGTTCCTGGGGCCATAAATATACGGAGCGCGAGAGTTGACTTCCCGCTAATAAATCCCCGTTTCGATCTAAAATTTGCCCCCGTTTAGCCGGGACAGGAATCAGGCGTAAACGGTTATTTTCCGCCCGAATACGATGATATTCTCCTTCAATTAATTGTAACTGTACCAGTTTAATTCCTAAACCTCCAAAAAAACACCCAATTAACAATAATAAAATTACCCCTTTATGAGTCCTACGACGTTGGATTATTGAATTTTGTTGGGCTGGGATTGTCAGATATGGAGATTTAGACGGAAACAGAGATTCGTTAGCCATAGTTAAGAAATTCTTAGATTAAACTTTATTATTCTTAATTCTTAATTCCGGTTTCTTGCCTTAAAATCAGAACAAACTGCCACGTTTTCATGGGGGTCAGATGAATGAGTAGTAGTCATCATCTTGTTTTTCCTCCCCGGACTTACTCTGGGGAATCCCTTACCACCTCTGAGGTTTTAACTCAACTGAATTCTCCTAACCGGGATTTTGCTGTTGGGAATGATTTGCTGATGTTTTTGGCTATACAAGCTCTACAAAGACAAGTTCCCCCCCGTCTCAAAGCTTTTGATGATTTTGCTCCCGAAATTCAACGGGAAATCTCCAACTATTTTGGCAGTTATCAACAGACTTGTATTTTGATCAATCAATTATTAATAACCGTTGAAAATCTGAATATTATCACTCAATATTGCCAGCAAAGTCCCCTAGGGAAAAAACTACCCAACGCTTTATATATTCATCGTTCAGCCTTAAATGAGTTAAATATTGTATTAAGACTATACGAACAATTAAGTCGTTTTTATTTACCATCATTAAAACCCTTTACTCTAATTAAACTTCATACCAATCAATCATTGATTTCTTATTTATTTTATCCTGATTTTGATCAAGATCCCCATCCTGCCTTAACAGCTAGTTTTCAAGTGAATGTTAAAACCGGACAGGTAAATATTATGGATTATTCTAATAGTGATAATCCTCCGATTCTGCATCGAAAAGAAACCTTTATTACGCCTAATTATCCCCATTATCAAAAGTTTAAACAACTCACAAAAACAGAGGAACGATTAGGATTATTAGAAACGCCCAAACTTTCATCCCATCAGGAATTTATTCACTCAGAAACTCGTTTATACCGAACCATTGGAACTCGCAAGGGTTGGCAACAACACTTACATAAACATGGAGTAGAAATCCATGATCATCGGGTGATGAAACTTTCAGAAATTACCAATAATTTAACCGAATTTAATTCGGAAAATGCCTTACATTTTTCACCCAAAATTGAACGTCATCGCGCCGCCATTCCTCGTAAACATTTATCCCGTCCGGTGCGTTTAGCCCTAGAAGCGGAAGTGTTTCAAGAACATAGCACTTTTTTTGATTATGGTTGTGGATATGGGGGGGATATTCAACGATTAACAGAACAGGGGTATACAGGGAGCGGATGGGATCCTTATTATTCTCCCCAAACTCCCCAAATAGAATCCGATATTGTGAATTTGGGGTATGTGATTAATGTGATTGAATGTCAAAACGAACGACGGGAAGCCTTAATTCAAGCCTGGAATTTAGCTCAAAAAGTCCTAATTGTTGCAGCCCAAGTATTAGTGGATGCTCAAGAAAAAGGGATTATGGTGTATGGGGATGGGGTGATTACCAGTCGCAATACCTTTCAAAAATATTATCAACAGGAAGAACTCAAAGTTTATATTGATCAAGTCTTAAATGTTGATGCAATTCCCTTAGATTTAGGGGTTTATATTGTGTTTCGGGATGAGAGCGAAGCCGAAAAATTTCGAGCCTCTCGCTTCCGATCTCGGTTAACTTCTCCCCGAATTCGTTTAACTTTGAAACGGTTTGAAGATTATCAAGAATTACTTCAACCGTTAATTCAATTCATCAGCGATCGCGGTCGTTTACCCGTGGAAACCGAACTTCCAGAAGCCGAACAACTACAACAGGAATTGGGCAGTTTGAAACGAGCCTTTCAAATCATTTTACAAGTTACAAATCCCGAAGAATGGGACGTAATTGCCCATAAACGCCGTCAGGATTTACTGGTTTATATTGCCTTAAGTCGATTTAGTCATCGTCCGAAACTGTTTCAACTTTCAGAAGCAATGAAAAATGATATAAAAGGTTTATTCGGTAGTTATAGAAAATCTTGTGATTTAGCAGATTTAATGTTATATACTCTGGGTGATCCTAAAATCATTGCCAACCATTGCCAAAACAGTGAAGTGGGTCAAAAACGAGCCAATTCCCTCTGGATTCATATTTGCGCACTGGAAAAACTATCTCCATTACTGCGACTCTATGAAGGATGTGCTAGTCAAACCCTGGGTCGTCCTGAAGGGGCAAACTTAATTAAGTTTCATATCAAAACTCCCAAAATTTCCTATTTATTTTCCCCCGATTTTGATCTCGAAACCCATCCGACCCTGAGTAACTGTATGCAAATTGACCTGCGGGATCTTCATGTCAGCTATCAAACCTATGATGGCCCCAACCCCCCAATTTTGCATCGCAAACACACCTTGGTCACCCCAGACTATCCCCACCATCAACAGTTGGTAAAACTCTCTGACCAAGAGGAAAAATGGGGACTGTTCGATAACTTTGGATTGATTCAAACGCGCCTGGGTTGGTTAAAATGTTTAGAAGATCATTGTGCTCAAATCAGGGGTTATCGTGTCTACTGGCGTACAGATGCCGATCCTTATCGGGTGAAATTATTACGTTCTGCTCGTCGGAATCGTAATAAATTATAGATTTTACCCCCGATATCTTTGTTCATCAATAGCCAATTTATTGTCGAGTCAGGCTAACAAGAATTAGATTAAACATTAAACAATGGATATTAAACAATTACTAGAAAAATACACCCACGGGGAAAGGGATTTTCGAGGCGCTATTTTAATTGGGATTCAACTCAATGGCGTTGATTTAAGTAGTGTCGATTTAAGTGGAGCAAATCTGATTAATGCCGACTTGCAAGAAGCGGATTTAAGCGAAGCCGATTTGACCGGAGTCAACCTAATTAATGCTAACTTAAGTGGTGCTGATTTAAGTGGTTCGGATCTAAGCCGTGCCTATCTGAATGGAGCTAAATTAGTTGGTGCTTATCTCAACCGCACCCATTTAATTAATACCTATTTAAGTGGAGCCAATTTAATTTATACTAAACTAATTGGGGCAAATTTAACCGGGGCTAATCTCACTAATGTTAAATTAATTAATGCGAATTTGACTCGAGCAGTTTTGACCAATGCTAATCTCACCGGAGTTAATTTAATTGGGGCTGATCTCAAAAGTGCTAACCTTTTAGGGGCTGATCTCAGGGGAGCAAATTTAAGTGGAACCTTAATTGATGAAACTACCCAACTGAGTGACAAATGGCGACTGGTTCAAGAAATTGTCACCCAAGGGGGAATAGAACGGGATTTACGTTATGCAGATTTGAAAGAAACTAACTTAATTGGAGCCAATTTAACCAGGGCTAATTTAAGTCATGCAGATTTAAGCGGTTCTAATTTAAGTGGAATTTATCTCACCGATACTATTATCGAAAACGCTAAATTTGTCGGTGTGGTGGGACTTTCTCCTGAAGCTAAACTCAACCTCAAACAACGCGGGGCTATCTTAGATTAGGAATTAATTTACTCCTGAGCAATCTCTACCTAACTTTTAATTTTATTCAAGACTTGTAAATTCTGCCAAGCTTGAATAAAGTTCCCCTGTAGGAGTTGAGAAACCCCGACTAAAACCTTAAATTCAGGTTGATTGGGGTTTAACTCTAAAGCTGGTTTTAGGGCCTGTTCTGCTAATTTTGCTTGTAAATTATACAGATAAACAAACCCTAAATAGGCGTGAGCATTGGGATTTTTACTATCAAGTTGAGTTACTATTTTTAAGGCTGCGATCGCACCTTCAGCATCCTGTTGTAAAACATTAGCCAAAGCCAAATTATAAGCAAAATCTAATCGATTAGGCTCCTGTTTTAACCGATATTCTAAGGCTTTTTCCGCTTGAATTGTATAGTCTTGAGTCGGATCATATTGATTAATTCTTCCCACCTGAGCAAAAATCGGATCTAACCCCTTAATTCCTGCGGGTAAATTAACGGTTAATAGTCTTAACTGCGTCACTAAATCTAACTCGGGGGCGGCGACGGGAGGCGTTTTAGGATCAATTTCTAAGGTAATATTAGGGGTGTTAATTTTATAGTTTTTCCCCGTTTCTCGGTTCAAATAAGTGGCTTCTAATTGATAATTTCCTGGAATCAAATCAACCGGAGGAAACATCGCCATTCGTTCTGTGACTTGATAACTTTGATTCGGTGCATCCCCATATAATTGTCCTGTTCCTATCCCATGATCATGAATCCAAGATGATAAACCTTTGGGGTTAGAAGGAGTTAACTTCCAATTTAAAATCACAATTCCCTGCTGCAAATCCTGTAACGATCCTCGCCATTGATAAGTAACCGGAACCGGAAGACCAGGGGGAGCTTGAGACGGAATTAAAACCCGTTCTAACTCTATTTTGGGAATCGATTCTTTTATAGGTAAAACTTCTACAAAGGGAATAATTCTTTCATATAAATTCAAAAAACTATTATCGGGTAATAGCCATTGTTGATTCAGCTTAAATTCGGGACTGGTTTCTAAGGTTTGCATCGTCATTTGTTGAGCATCCTGTACCCGATTTACTGAACCCTGTTGTCCGGTTTTAGTCACAAACCAAGACATTGATCGCACATCTTGTAAAACATGATTTTTATTCGTTCCCACCTGTCTCCCGTGAACCTGAGAACCCTGTAAGGAACCATAATAGTTTAAGTTATGTTGATTAATTTCTGGCGTTGAAGGTAATACTCCTAAATTGCTTTTTAAATAGGGTTGTGATGCAATCATAGCAGTAATTACTTGTTCATGGGGCCAAGGGTTTCCTAAATAAACATGATGTTCATTTCCCGGGTTGAAAGTTCTAATTACCTGTCTAACCGGATAACTGCCAATTGGCCATAAATTAAACATCATTAATATTATCCCTAAACCCAAGGTTCCCCAGCGAATTTGTCGCCCCCAACCTTGAGGAAATAGGGTTAAAAAATAGGCTAAAACAATCGCTAAAACCGGGAGTAAGGGTAAACTATAGCGGAAATCTTTGTTAGGGTTTAGGGAACAGAGGAGATATCCCCCAAACCAAAATATTGCTAACCATTTTAAGGATATCCAGTTTAATTCTAACTTTGAGAAATGTTCAAAGGGATGATGCTGTTGATTCCAAGACAAAGAATAGTGTTTAATAATATAGAATAAAAGACCAATAATCGGAATAATTAATAGGGGGAAAGAAACATGGGCGGGAAGTAATTTAAAATAATATGTCCAAGCATCTAAACTGGTTAAAGCCGGATCACCTTCGGCGATCGCAGAATCAAGCGTCGCTCGTTTTCCCGATGTTAACATTAATAACCAATTGGTTCTCGCCCAAGGAAAAATAATTGCTATTGATAATAATAACGCCACGAATAATTGTAAAAATCGCTGCCATTGGCGTTTTTTTAAAACTCCTACCGTCACCAACAATAGGGGAGTAAATAGGAAAAAAAGAGCCGTTTGTTTGGTTAAAAGAGCCAGCCCAAAGGTGAACCCAAATAGAATAGCCCACCACCAAGAATTAGTTAGTTTTTTATCGGAATTATTCAGACCAGAAACCCACCATAAAGTCAAGCCATAGAAACTTAATGTCACCATAGCTGTTAACGGATAATCGAGCAAAAATTGTAACCGATGGTGATAAAGTCCGGGTAAAATTGCACAGATAGCCGTTGCCCAAAATCCTACGGAACGGTTAAATAATAGGGTTCCTAAACCATAAACTGAAGCGAATAAAATAGCACTAAATAATAGATGAACTGCATTAGTTTGATCCGATCCAGTTCCTAATAAATTCTGAAAGGGAATAGTTAATAAATAGGTCAAGGGGGGAATTTTAGGGGACATCATCCACATCTGAGTCCACCAGTCCCCGGAAAACCATTGGGGGTGTTGCCAAACTTGCCAATAATTTAAAGCCTCATTCAGATAATCCGCCTGATCCCAAGCGGGAACAGACCGATCCATCCTAAACCAGAGGCGATCGCTCACCGCCACCACCAGCCAAATTAAGCCAACCCCAATGAGCTCTGCGGGGGGTTTGTTGTGCTTCATCGTTGTGCTTCCTAATAAGATTTGTGAACCCAAACCAGAGGGCTGAATCTCCAAAGTCAATTAATCAGAGGGTTTGAAGACCAAACCCCTAGAATAAAATACTATGATCGATGCCGATCAGAAAAAATTTCTTCGCCGGGGGGTTGCCAAACTCAATTCTATTTGCTAGATTAGTGAAAGTGAAAACAAGCCGGGATAGCTCAGTTGGTAGAGCAGAGGACTGAAAATCCTCGTGTCGGGAGTTCAAGTCTCCCTCCTGGCATCCTGGAAAATTAGACCGTTACTGATCAACTCAGTGGCGGTCTAATTTTGTAATGGCGATAACGCCAGTAATCTTTGAGAATCCGATCATGGTCAAAACAGAGGTTTTGGGGGATTCTCCAGGGTTCAAAAAGTTCTAAATGTTTCGCATCATCCGCCGCCTGGGGTTCGCCAATTGCTGTGGCTAAAAAAACAACGCTAAGGGTATGTTGACGCGGATCTCGACTCGGATCGGAATACACATAAAATTGTTCAATTAACTCGATATCTAATCCCGTTTCTTCTTTTGCTTCCCGAATGGCGGCGGTTTCAACGGATTCTCCATAATCCACAAATCCCCCAGGAATTGCCCATCCAAAGGGCGGATTTTTGCGTTCAATTAATACAATCGGTCTAGCCGGGCGATCGCTTAATTCAATAATAATATCAACGGTGGGAGCAGGATTGCGATAATCAGTCATCAGTTATCAGTTATCAGTTATCAGTTGTAGGGGCGGGTTCATCGAGATGCGCGGTGATTCACTCATATCTAAAAGAATCCGCCCGTACCAGTTATCAGTTTAAGATTTTACAGTTTAATTTAAACCATGGGATTGAGGTTTTAAAATAGTGGGAATTTTTTCTAAGATTTGGGTAACAACCTGTTGCGGGATACCACCGGGATTAATTTTAATTTCGAGATCGGCTTGAGCATAGCGAGATTGACGTTGTTCTAATAGAATTTGTAATTGTTGTAACGGGTCGGGATGTTGTAATAAGGGTCGGGTTTGATCTTCTTTTAAACGGTTATAGAGTTCTTCCACGGGAACATTCAGCCAAATAATCATTCCATGTCTGAGATAACTCCAATTCATTTGTTTAAGAATAATTCCTCCTCCCGTCGCCACCACAAATTTTTTATAGGCACAAATTTCCGATAAAACTTGAGATTCTAACTCTCTAAAAACCGCTTCTCCTTCCGTGGCAAAGATATCAGTAATAGACCGATGGGTGGTTTGGCTAATTAGGTCATCGGTATCTATGAATCGATACCCTAACTGTTTGGCTAATAATCGACCAATGGTGCTTTTCCCTGACCCCATCATCCCAATTAAATAAATATTGATGCCTTTTAACTGTTCTTGCAAAGTTGATAACTCCCCATTAAAAACGATTCTTTAGTATGTCATTTACTCTATTTTACACTAATTCTTTACAATTTCATCGTTAAACTAATCCGTTTTAACTTCTCATTAATTTCCATTACCCGCACCTTAACTACTTGTCCAACCTTAACAAATTTATTCGGATCATCGACAAATTGATCGGCGATTTGGGAAATATGGACTAACCCATCTTGATGCACACCAATATCAACAAATGCACCAAAAGCCACTACATTAGTCACACTTCCTTCTAATTCCATTCCTATTTTTAAATCGGATATTTCTTTAATTCCCTCTTTGAAGGTGGCATATTTAAACTCAGCCCGGGGATCGCGTCCGGGTTTTTCTAATTCGCTAATAATATCTTTTAAGGTAGGAATTCCGATGGTATCAGTAACATATTTATCCAGTTTAACGGATTTAATTTTATCCTTAAATTGACTAATATTATTTAAGGTAATTCCTACATCCTTCGCCATAATTTCCACAACGGGATAACTTTCGGGGTGAACTGCGGTATTGTCTAAAGGATTAACACCCCCTCTAATTCTTAAAAATCCCGCCGCCTGTTGAAAGGCTTTAGGGCCTAATTTAGCAACTTTTAACAGTTCTTTTCGAGTTTTAAAGGCTCCATTTTCATTGCGATAATTGACAATATTCTGGGCAACTGTTGGGGTAATTCCTGATACAAAGGTTAATAATTCCTTGGAGGCGGTATTTAATTCCACTCCCACATAATTAACACAACTTTCAACAGTATCATCGAGTTTTTTCTTCAGTAATTTCTGATCTACATCATGTTGATATTGTCCGACACCAATGGACTTGGGATCAATTTTAACTAATTCTGCTAGGGGATCTTGTAACCGTCTTCCGATACTAATAGCACCCCGCACCGTTAAGTCTAAATCGGGAAATTCCTGTCGGGCTACATCACTAGCAGAATAAATTGATGCACCGGATTCATTCACCATAACTTTTATCGGTTTTCGGTCTAATTTAGCAATAATTTCCGTTACAAATTCATCGGTTTCTCGTCCGGCGGTGCCATTTCCGATCGCGATTAATTCGATTTTATATTTATCAATTAATTGTTTAACTTTTTGCGCGGCTTCTTGACGTTGACCCGTCGCTTGATGGGGGAAAATCGTATGATATTCACAGAATTTTCCGGTTTCTGATAACACGGAAACTTTGCACCCAGTTCTAAATCCAGGGTCAATGGCTAAGGTGGGTTTCATTCCCGCCGGGGAAGCGAGTAATAATTCTCTTAAATTCGATTCAAAGGTTTTAATTGATTCCAAATCAGCGTAGGTTTTGCGATCGCCTCTAACTTCACTGATTAAAGAGGTTTTCATTAACCGATTAAAGGCATCTTTTAACATCGGCTGATAGAATTTTCTAATAATAGGATTTTTAGTTTTAATTTCCTGAGATTCTAAATAGGACTGAACAAAATCTTGATCAAATTCAATCTCAACTTTTAAGATTCCCTCCGTTTCTCCTCGCAATAATGCCAACAAATTATGGGGTTTAATATCCTGTACATTTTCTCGATATTGGCGGTACATTTCAAATTTAGTTGACCCTTCGGGATAGTCCTCTTTTACTAGGGAAACAAATACCCCTCGATTCATTAAATATTCTCTTAAATAGGCTCGTAAATTAGCTTTTTCGGATACAATTTCTGCTAAAATATCAGAAGCTCCATTTAATGCTTCTTCAATGGTTTTAACGCCTTTTTCTGCGGAAATATATTTTTCCGCTTCTGATTCTAAACCAGGGGTAGGGGAATTGGGTTGATTAAAATTAGCAATAAATTGGGCTAGGGGTTTCTAATCCCTTTTCTTTAGCAATGGTGGCGCGGGTTCGGCGTTTAGGTTTATAGGGTAAATATAAATCTTCTAATTCGGTTTTTTGTAAACAGGTTTCGATTTTTTCTCGAAGTTCATCGGTGAGTTTTTCTTGGGATGCGATCGCTTCTAAAATACTTTTTTTCCGGTCTTCCAATTCCGTTAAATAGGTATAACGTTCTGAAAGATCCCGCAGTTGAATTTCATCTAAGGAACCCGTTATTTCCTTGCGATATCGCGCTACAAAAGGAATGGTTGCACCCTCGGAAAACAGTTGTAGTGCGTTTTCTACCTGAAAGGGTTTAAGGGACAGTTCTTGAGCGAGAATTTGAGAAATATTGAGCATGGGATTCAGAATCAACCGTGATTTTACCTAATCTTAATTATATCATATTTAATTCAATGTCAGAAATCCGAATAATCGTAGGGGCGAGGCGCGCCTCGCCCCTACACAGCCAATAATTTAAGTTAAGAACGAGTTTGACTAGCTTGCAACTGTTGTAACAGTTCTTCAGTAGATTGGGCAGGTTTATTACATTTTAATCCCTGACAAACTAAGCCGATAATATCATCGGAAAGCGTGTTATCAACTTTAAAAATAGTCGAGGGAAAATACTGCACACCTAACCCTAAAATTTGTTCGGGAGAAGTCCGAACTAGGGTATTATTTCGATACCAGTCCAACGCCGTAAATAAACTAGGACAAGCTTGGGGGGATTTCTGCATCACGGAACTAAAGGCGGTTAATCCCTTTTCTGCCTGGTCTAAAAATTCCAGATTTTCTGTTAATAAAAACAGACGCAATAAATTAGCAATAGCGACCCCATTCGCCGAGGGAGTGGCATTATCAATATAACTGCGTTCTCGAACTAATAAATCTTTTCCGGTATCTTGGGCGGTATTAAAATAACCTCCTAATTCCACACTCCAGAGTAAATTATTAAATTCTTCTTGAACTTTTTTCGCCTGTTCTAACCAGTAATCGGGTGATACTAAACTGGGGGTTAATATTAAACTAGCTTGGTGTAAATCAATCAAGGCTTTAATGAGTAAGGCATAATCTTCAGATTGAGCTACAACATCCGGTTCTCCTTCATAATTGACTCGATGTAAACGTCCCTCTAACCATTGATGATTTAGGATAAATTGAGCCGCTTTTGTGGCTAATTCTAAATATTCAACTTCTCCAAAAACCTTTGCAGCTTTGGCTAAACCGGAAATCATTAAACTATTCCAAGCCACAATCATTTTAGTATCTGTAACCGGAGGAATTCTACCTAACCAATGATGGGTTTTTGCCTCCTGATTATTGCGGGCGGGGGGAAACAGTTTCAAGGTTTCTGGTATTTCCCCATACCGAACTTTAAACAGTTTTTTTAAACCCGATTCAATCGTATCACTTAACCCATCTGCATTGCACCGTTGCAAGACATTTTTACCTTCAAAATTTCCCGATTTTGTAATAGTAAATTGTTC
Organism: Planktothrix sp. PLAVEN19ND; assembly: GCF_057220675.1. Classification (NCBI taxonomy): domain Bacteria; kingdom Bacillati; phylum Cyanobacteriota; class Cyanophyceae; order Oscillatoriales; family Microcoleaceae; genus Planktothrix; species Planktothrix sp. PLAVEN19ND. The sequence goes on from NZ_CM170132.1 coordinate 601,955, forward strand.
TTGTAGGGCGGCATATTCTTCAGAAGTTAATATTTTTTCTAATTCACTATTATTCCAAACATAAAAAGCTCCTTCTTCCGGTTCTAACTCCTCGGGAGTCGTAAAATTATCCGCATCTTGGGAAGCATAAAAATAACCTTCCGGGGCAGTCATTTCCCGTTTTAACCATTCAACAGTTCCCTGAATTGAACGTTTAAAAGCCGGTTTTTGTATCCCCGCACTCCATAAATCCGCTAAATATTCAACAATTTGCCCGTTATCATAGAGCATTTTTTCAAAGTGGGGAACTGTCCAAGTCGGGTCAACGGTATAGCGATGAAATCCTCCCGCAACGTGATCATAAATTCCCCCTAATGCTAAGTCTAAACCCCGTTGGGTACAGGCTTCTTTTCCATCATATTTTGACTCAATATTAAACCGAATTGTTCGTAATGCCATCTCGGAATAGGGAATCATGGGAAACCTTGGCCCCCCATATTCATTGCGACTAATAACTCCAGTATTAGCGTCTAATCCTATTTGTAATAAATCTTCAGTTAATGTAGAAACAGGTAAAATTGTAGACTGCTGCAAATGCGTCATAATTTCATCTTTGAACGCTTGCAATTTGGTTTTTTCTAAGTCATAAAATCGACGAATAGCTTGTAAAACTTCTAAAAATCCGGGTCTACCATAACGGGGTTTCTAAGGGAAAATAAGTTCCGCCATAAAAGGGGATTCTTTCATCGGGAGTTAAGAATATATTTAACGGCCATCCCCCTTGACCCGTCATCATTTGTAAGGCTTGCATATAAATACTATCAATTTCGGGTCGTTCTTCTCGATCAACTTTAATTGGAAGGAAATGTTGATTCATATATTGAGCAATTCCAGGGTCGGAAAATGCCTCTCCTTCCATGACAGTACACCAATGACAACTAGAATAACCAATCGAAAGAAATATGGGTTTATTTTGCTGATTTGCTGTTGCTAAAGCCTCGTCACACCAGGGCCACCAATCAATCGGATTTTCTGCGTGTTTGCGAAGATAGAGACTTTTGGATTCAGAAAGACGATTAACCATTAGAAATACCTAAAGATGTTTTGAGTAGAGACGTTTCATGCAACGTCTCTACGGGGATTATTAATTATATCAAATCTGGGTACGGATTTTTTGATTAGCAATTCATGGTTTAATATTAAGTAGAGACGTTGCATGAAACGTCTCTACGGGGATTATTGATTATATCAAAATTTTAAAATTATGGTTTCTCGACGACGCTTTAATCAACTTGCTGCTTATTTTTCTTTGGGATCTCTACTGCCTTCGGGTGTTTCTCAATTCTTTAATTTTAACACATCTGAGGCAGAAGTTCAAGAGAAATTTAAAACTTTATTATCAATTTTAGATCCAGAAATTGAGTTATTAATTCCCACTTATTTGGGTAATGATCAACGGCGTTTTTATGGGCGAGGAGTGCCAGAAAATCTGAAAGAAATTCATAAATTTCCATTAGGAACAGGGGTAACTTATGTGGGACGTACCCGTAAAGTTTGGAGTGGGGCGGGATGGACAGGACAACCGACTATTACCCGCGATCGCGGCAAAACCTATTTAATTATAGGAGCTTTTGACCATTATTTAAGAAAAATAGAATTAGACACTCAAAAGGAAATTTGGAGATATAAATTTGATGATGTAGTTAAAGGAACCTCAAGTATTTATATTGATGAAACGGCAACGGATGAGAACCGAATTGTCGTTTTACAGGGGAGTCGTAGCAGTATGTCAAAAGGAGGATTAGCCACCAGTTTTCGGGCAATTTCCTTTAGGACGGGAAAAGAAATCTGGAAGTTAAATTTACGTTCTACCCCCAGTTATAGTCGAGATAATGATAGTTCGCCCTTATATTTAGGGGATGGAGTTATTTTTAATGCGGGGGAAAATGCGATCGGTTATTTTCTCAATAGTTCGGTTAAAACGGCGGAGAAAAAATCAGGGTTTTTACAACCTCAAATTCTATCAGAAGTCAAACTTTATGAGGATGGAGATAGTAGCAGACATGGAGGAAATTTAGTTAGTGAATCCTCACCATCTCGGTTAGATAATCGAATTTTTATGGCATCGGGTTCGGGACATATTTATGGAATTGATTTAAAAACTAGAAAAATTATTTGGGATTTTTATACGGGTTCTGATATTGATGGGTCGGCGGTTATTTCTCAGGAGGGGAAGTTATTTTGTGCAATTGAAAAACAATATATTCCGGGAAATGGAGGTGTGCTTAAACTCAATCCTAACCGAGAACCTCAAGAGAGTGTGGAATGGTTTTTACCCACCCAAAATCGAAAATTCAATACCTGGGATGGCGGTATAATAGGTTCTGTCGCCTTAAATGATGAATATAACCCCGATGGATTTCCGGCTATTTTTGCTACTAATGCGATTGATGGTTATTTATATATTGGTTCTCAAATGATCACAACGGATAAAAAGGTTTCCGGGCTATTAGGAAAGGGAGAATATAAAACTCCTTTAATATTAGTCCAGGAAAAAATCGGAGCCTCAATTTCAACGCCTATTTTTACCGATGGTTATAAATTAGTAACGGCTGGATATAATGGGGTTTATTTATTTAATTTATATTGGGAGGAAGCCAGAGCAAATCAAAGCAATGCGATTCCTAATCAACGGGGGGAATATTATCGGTTAAGAGTCGAACAAACGGGACGATTTAAACCGGAAGTTTCCTTTGAGTCAACGCCTGTGGTTTGGAATAATCAGGTGATGATTTGTGGACGGGATGGGGGATTATATACGTTAGGTTAAAACTATCAGAAACCGAATTTCTTGCTTATAGTATTACCTCAGCGAGCGAGGATGCTCGCACTACTCTATGTGCTTGCGACTTTCTATCCTATTCCCTATTCCTTGCGGTATTTTTTAAAAAATTTCTGAACATGGAATCAACAGTAAATAATTTTATATTATTTTGTTCTACTTTTTTCAAAAATAACCGTAAATTTAAAGATTGCAAACCTTTTAAAACTTCGGGATAAGGCAATTGAATTTTATGATTGATTTTAGATAAATTTAAAGGTTCATTTTCATTGGCTAATATATTCATAATTTGTATTTCTAAGATTGTCAAACGTTCTAATTGTTGATGCAATTGAAATTGCAAAGATTCACATAAAATCGGAGGGTAACACCCCAAAAATTCAGAGACACAACCACCAAAAAACTCTTGTATTAAAGCCGCTGTTAACTTTAAACCCAGGGGATGACCTTGATAAAGTTTAATTAACTCATTCCATTCGGTTTCATCCTTTAATTTTTGATCTCTTAATATTTGTTTGGATGCTTCTCCCAAACTTCCTAATACTAAAGAGGAAATAGCATCATTTTCTAATTCTGCAACCTCTCTAGGTTTTTCTGAACTCAAGAGCATCAAACAACTTTGATGAGAAACCTCAGCAATTTGTTTGAAAAATAAGCGATAATTTTCATATTCTGCTTGATAACATCCGGCTAACTCTTGAGGTGCAAATAACATCTGGACATCATCGAGAATAATTAAACAGCGATATTGACGCAGATATTTTAAAAGTTGAGTCAATTTAGCATCTAAAGTTTTAGGAATCACTGAAGATTCAGAAAATACTTCTAAAAAATGAGTTAAAATATCCTCTAAACTTGGACAAAATCGCAAACTTCGATAAATAATCGTGTGAAATTCAGATTTAATCTGTTCAACACAATGCAATGCTAAAGATGTTTTACCAATTCCACTCACACCTAAAAGTGCTATTAAACGACAGTGTTTTTCAATCATCCATTCTTTTAAACAATTTTCTTCTTCCTGACGACCATAAAACGTCAATATTTCTGGTGCATCTCCCCAATCTAAACAAACTCTATCCTGACCCCGTTGTTGCGCTTCAGCGCATCTTCCCTCAGAACAAATATTAACGTTATTAACAGTTACAGTATTACTAACAATCGCTGATGAATAATTATAAAAATTAGCCTTTTCTAAAATAGCCCTAAAATTAGATTTACTAACAGTCTCTCCAAATTCTTTTGAGAAAATTCTCCAAATTTCCGCGCCCAAATCTCGAATATGGCCTTCACTAGAATGGATATCCTCAGCAATTTTGGTATAGGTTTGACCCTGTAATGTTCCCTCTAGTATCGCTTTTTGCAGATGGTCTAAATGTTTTCCCGTACTTGCAAATATGAGATCATCCGCAATTGTTAGGACTTCTTGAATATCCATGTCAAGAATTAGCTAGATTTTATTGTATTATACCGGACTTTCCGACAATTCCGACAAATACGACAAAACCTCCGACAAAATCTCTGATATTTCCGACAGACAAAATTCCACTTTTGACAGATGCTGAATAAAGGGACGCAACAGCAACCTTGAGGATTTACTTCACGGATTCGCATGAATACTTATTCAGTCATTATGTTAGGGCCATCTGGTTCAGGGAAAACCGTTTTCCTGGCTAGTCTATACAAAAAGTTATCAACACAGGGGGATGCAGGCTTTTTCCTTCAAGTTGAAAGTGCAGAAAAAAGGAAACGCTTAAACAACCTTTATACACAAATTGCCGTTGATGAAAAATGGCCGAAAGGAACAACCTACAGCGAGGTTTCTGAATGGACATTTACCTGCCGTGTGCAAACTGAGGGTTTACCCATTTACTCAGCTTGTCAGTTTACTTATTTGGACTATGCTGGAGGTCGAATTAATGATGAAATGGGAGAAGAAGATTCTGAATTTGATAATCAACTTAAAAATGCGGATGCTTTACTGGGTTTGCTGGATGGTCAAAGACTTCTTGCTTTAATGCAGGGTGAAGCATTGGGTCGGGTTTGGGCTGTTAACGATTTGCCTAATATGCTGAATATCATGCAAGAAATCCAAAATAAACCTATTCATTTTGTGATTAGTAAATGGGATATTCTCGAAGGAAAATATACTTTAGAAGAAATTATAGATTGTTTATACAAAATTCCTGAATTTAATAATTTAATTAAAACTCGTAGCAGGGGTAATATTCCAATTCGATTAATTCCTATTAGTGCGGTAGGCAAAGATTTTGCCACGTTGCAAAAGGATGGAAGTATGGCAAAAAATTCTCAAACTTTGCCTAAACCTTTTCAAGTTGAAGTTCCTCTAGCTTGTGTTTTGCCAGATATGATTCAGACAAAACTAAAAGAGATAATGGAACAAAAAAAAGAAATTTCTGATATTTCCATTGATGTTGAAGCTAATGTTACTTTCTGGGATTGGCTAGGCGAGTTAGTTGGTGAAGCCGTTAGTAGAGTTAGCCATCTTTTGCCTAAAAAATATCAATTTGCAGCCGATATATTAGAAAGGTTAATAGAATTTTTAGATACTCCTATTGAACAAAAGAGAGAAGTTGCTAATAATAGGAAGTTACAGTTACAGGAAGAAAAGGAAGAAGCTCTTAAAAAAGTTACTGATGAAGAAACTGCCCTTAATTACACCATTAAGTGTTTCTTAGATATTCAAAACCGACTGGACTATAATTTCCCTGAATCTAATTTAAAGCGATGATAGATAATCTTAAATCTTGGTGTTTTTTAGTGAGCCGTAATCCATATCTTGACTATCGAACTGTTGTTGCTCCTAATTTTATTTGTGAAGCAGGTATAGGTAATATACTTGCTAGAGTAACAGAGGGGGATATAACAGAACAAGGAACTGCATTTTATCGAGAAATTCTGTATTCTAAAGCCGCAGATTTCACGATAATTTATCGAATTATTGAAGCAACGGCAGAAAATACGGGAATTGATGGTAATGGTTGTTTAAAAGATTCAGTTGGTCGAGAAATATCTTTGATAGAAGGTTTAGTTTTCCAGGGACTTCTCCCAGATATTGTTGTGACTGAACAAAATTTAGAAGCAGCACATCAACAAGTTATCAGCTATTATCGAGAGTTTTGGCAAGCAATAACAAGGATTTCAATTTTTCCTTCAGAGTCAATAGAATATATAAAACCTTCTGGTCAATCTTTAAACTTAATTAAACTTACTGCGTATATTGCAGGTGAAAAACAGCAGCTTTCTTTGCCACAAAAAGAAAGATTAGAACTTAATTCTAGTTCTTGGAAGATTATAGATGAAAAAATATATAATAATGAAGAAGTGGCTTCCTTAGCCGTCTTTCCTGATTCAGAAACTTTTGCTGCACGCTATGATTGTGATATTGTTGTCTGGAAAATTTCAGAAAAAGAACCTATTCCCAAATTTTCTGGAACAAGAATTTCGTTAGGTGGCTTTCCTACTCCAATTGTAGTTAATTCCACAGGCGAGTTAATTGCTACTGCTATGATTGAAGGAATCGATGAAAATAAAATAAAACTTTATAATTTAAAAACCAATGACTGTAAAGATTTAGGAACACAAGGACACTTTAAAAGAGTTAAAGCAGTCCTATTTAGTCCTGATAGTAAAATAGTTTTTAGTGCTAGTGGTGAAAAAATTAAACTATGGGATGCAGAATGTGAAGGAATAGAACGAGGTGAACTTTCTGGTCATTCTGATGATGTTATATGTTTAGCAGTTGATTCTAATAAGGGAATACTTGCTAGTGGAGATCGTCGGGGTTATATTAAGCTATGGAAAATATCAAATAAAAAAGCAATTTTAAAGATACCATCAGATCAATTTCCTGTAAATTCATTGGCTTTTAGTCCAGATGGACAATTTTTAGTAAGCGGAAGTAATGGCGGTGTAATTAAGGTATGGAATGTAAAAACAAAAGAAGAATATCCTGTTGATTGGAAAGAATCTCAACCCATTAATTGCGTTGCATTTAGTCCCAATAGTTCCTTGATTGCGACTGGTTGCGATAACACAAGGATAAAAATTTGGGATTTAAAAAATCCGCAGTCATCGCCTTGCACACTAGGAGAACATGACAAAGCGGTTACTGCTGTTGTATTTACTCCCGATGGTAAAAAGTTAATTAGTGGAAGTAAAGATGGTACAGTTAGAGTGTGGCGACCTGTTCAAGAATAGTATAGATTAATCTAAAAGACGAATTACATCATTAAACGCTTCAATGTTTGATCGGCTAACTTCTAACATCAAGCGGTAGGGGCGAATGGCCATTCGCCCCTACTTGATTTAGACAGACATGACAAGTTTTAGAAGCAGGAAAAAATCGATCAATCTCTTGATAGGTTTTCCCTTCTTTTTGGGCTTTGTACTTCAACATCGTGCAGAACATTACCCAGCCACAATCACTAATTGCCTTGGCTAATTTATGGTTTCTAACCCTATTTTTAACCCCTAGATCTTCTACAGCAAGTAGAGACGTGCCAATAGCCTATGGCATCCCTGCGCTCGGGCACGTCTCTACGTTTTCGTTGACTATCTTGCGAGATAGTGCCCGTTTATCAAAGAAATTTTTGTAAGCTGTAGACAAGTTAAGAGCGACGACTTGTAAACATAAAGTTAAGTTTTGCGCCATCAGAAACATCCAGAGGGAAAATATCAGCAAACCGTCATCAATACAACATCACGAACTCAGCGCGAGTCTGTATTCTATTACCTGGATGATCCTTTACCATTGATTGATGCCCACCCAAGGAGAATAAATGACTGAATCGTTAATTCCGATTAATGAATGTCCCATCCAAATCGAGGATGATCGGACTGGAACCAGTGTGCCAACGCTGAAACGGGCGTTTGCCGATAATCTATTCTATGAGCTTGGCAAATATGAAGCCATTGCCTCCAAGGAAGATTTTTATATGGCCTTGGCCTATACCCTGCGCGATCGCCTGTTAAGCCGCTGGTTAAAAACCTTTAAAACCTACGATGACAATAACGTCAAAATCGTTTACTACCTATCGGCCGAATTCCTGATGGGGCGACACCTGGGGAACAGTTTAATTAACCTGCACCTGTACGATCGCATCCGTCAGGCCGTCGAAGAATCGGGACTAGATTTAGATGAACTTCTCGAACAAGAACCCGATCCCGGCTTAGGAAATGGGGGTTTAGGACGATTGGCCGCCTGTTTCCTCGACTCCCTCGCTACTTTGGAAATTCCCGCCGTGGGCTACGGAATTCGCTATGAATTTGGGATTTTTCACCAAATCATGCAGGATGGCTGGCAAGCCGAAATCCCTGATAAATGGTTAAGATTTGGTAATCCTTGGGAAATTCCTCGCCCTGACCAGGCGATTGATGTCAACTTTGGGGGCCATACCGAAACCTATCACGACGAAAAAGGACGGGAACGCATTCGCTGGATTCCCTCCAAAACCGTGATCGGGATTCCCTACGATACGCCCGTTCCCGGCTATGATACCAACACCGTCAACCCCCTGCGACTGTGGAAAGCTGAAGCCAGTGATGCCTTTAACTTTGACGCCTTCAACGCCGGAAATTATGATGGGGCGGTGGCTGATAAAATGCGATCGGAAACCATCTCTAAAGTCCTCTATCCCAATGACAATACCCCCCAAGGGAAACAATTGCGCCTAGAACAACAATATTTCTTTGTCGCCTGTTCTCTGCGGGATATTATCAAACGCCATCTCAAACACAACAGCAGTCTTTATAACCTGAATGAAACCGCCGCCATTCAGTTAAATGATACCCACCCGGCGATTGCGATCGCGGAATTAATGCGATTATTGTTAGATGAATATGGCATCGATTGGGATTCCGCTTGGCGCGTCACCCAAAAAACCTTTGCCTACACCAACCATACCCTCTTACCCGAAGCCCTAGAAAAATGGTCTGTGGGTTTATTTGAGTATTTGTTACCCCGTCATTTGCAAGTCATCTATGAAATTAACCGCCGTTTTATTGATGATGTGCAGCGTTGGTATCCCAATGATGATGACTTAATCAGACGATTATCTTTAATTGAAGATGGGCAGGAAAAATTTGTGCGGATGGCCCATTTAGCCTGCGTCGGTAGTCATGCGGTGAATGGTGTGGCGGCCCTGCATACGGAGTTATTGAAACAAGATACCCTGCGGGACTTCTATAAACTCTGGCCCGAGAAGTTTTTCAATAAAACCAATGGTGTCACCCCTCGACGGTGGATTTTATTAAGTAATCCCACCTTGTCCGAGTTTTATAGTTCTAAAATTGGGGACGGTTGGCTGAAAGATTTAGACAAACTGCGTCAATTAGAGGCCTACGTTGATGATCCCGAATTCTGCGAACAGTGGCATCAAATTAAACTGTACAACAAGAAACTGTTAGCCGATTATATCTGGAAATTTAATGGGATTGAAGTTGACCCCCATTCTATTTTTGATATTCAGGTGAAACGGATTCACGAATACAAACGCCAACATCTGGATGTCCTGCATATTATTACCCTCTATAACCGGATCAAACAGAACCCCAATACCCATATTTGTCCCCGGACTTTTATCTTTGGAGGAAAGGCGGCTCCCGGTTATTTCATGGCGAAATTAATCATTAAATTGATTAATGCCGTTGCTGAAGTGGTGAATAAAGATCCCGATGTGCGCGGCCGTTTGAAAGTGGTATTCTTGGCGAACTTTAACGCTTCTTTGGGTCAACGCATCTATCCAGCGGCGGATTTATCCGAACAAATTTCTACGGCTGGAAAAGAAGCCTCTGGAACCGGAAATATGAAATTTGCCATGAATGGTTCCTTAACCATTGGAACTCTCGATGGAGCCAATATTGAAATCCGTGAAGAAGCCGGGTTTGAGAATTTCTTCCTGTTTGGATTAACCGCCGAAGAAGTTTATAAATTAAGATCCCAGGGCTATAAACCCATGGATTACTACAATCACAATGCTGAATTAAAAGCGGTGATCGATCGAATTTCATCGGGTTATTTCTCCCATGGCGATCAGGAAATGTTTAAACCTTTGGTGGATTCCTTGATGTACCACGATGAATATATGCTTTTCGCCGATTATCAATCCTATATTGATTGTCAACGGGAAGTCAGTGTGGCATTTCAAGATTCCAAAAAATGGACGAGAATGTCGATTCTCAATGCCCTGCGGATGGGTAAATTCTCCAGCGATCGCACCATTGGCGAATATTGTAAAGAAATCTGGAACGTTAAATCCGTCCCCGTAGAAATGGGTGGATATAACCCAGAAGCCGCCGGATTGCGAGTTATCAATTAATCTTTGAGTCCGTTAAAACCAGGTGAATTTTATCCCCTAAATTCCCCTCGTTTTTTATCTATTTGAAAGGCACTCTTTAATCCCAATTAAGGGGTGCTTTATTATTCTTCCACTTTATTTTGCCAGTAATCCATGTCACAATCCTATCCCCCCAATCCTCGGTCTAATCTCCCCCTAGATGAGATCATCGCCATTGTTGTTGCCCTAGCCACAATTGGGACAATTTTATATTGGGTTTTAACTCAACCCAACCGAAAATTAGTTCTCAATCCCGATTTAACCTCCCCCACAACCCTCATCCCTTCCACCAATCCCACCGTCGCCGAAATCCCAAAAGATTCACTTCCCGATGCGGTTTCCCCTGCGTCCGAAACTCCCACCCCAGCAACAACAACCCCCATTTCACCGACCCCACAGGTGAAACAACCGACCTCAGCTATTTTGGGATTAGCCTTTTTAATCCCAGCACAAAAACCAATTCAGCCCTCCCTTAAACCCCAAGTTATCCCAGTTCTTCCTCCGTCCCAGAACACAACTTCAACAAAAACAAAAACCGCTTGTTCGGTTCAACCCACAGCAGGAAATATTTGTACAACCCCTTTAGCTTCTGCCATCGTCCCATCTTCCACAACAACGACCGAATCCCATTGGGCGACTCCATTTATCCTGTATTTTGCTAATCAAAATGGGGCCGTTAGATCGGATCAAAAACAGTTTAAACCCGATGAAAAAATTACCCGAGAACAATTTGCCACCGAACTACAAAAGGCGTTTAATCCTAAACCGGAACAACCTGCTATTCAATTTAAAGATATTCCCCGAAACTCGGCAACTAAATCCGCTCTGAAATCCGCTAATCAATCGGGTTTTTTAGCCGGATATCCCAAGGATATATTTCAACCCCAACAGTCAATTCCTCGGGTTCAAGTTTTAGTAGCTTTAGCCAGTGGGTTAGGCTTAAAACCTGCAACTAATTCCCAAGAAACCTTAAAAATATTTAAGGATGCGGATCAAATTCCTCCTTGGGCAATTGAAGGTGTGGCGGCGGCAACGGAAGCCGGATTAGTGGTTAATTATCCTGATAAAAATACTTTGAATCCAAACCAATCGGCAACTTATGGGGAAGTGACCTCAATGATTTACCAAGGGTTAGTCTATCAAAAAAAAGCAGAACCAATTTCCTCTGACTATTTAGTCAAACCTGTTGAAAAAAAATAGCAATTCTAATTACGAATTACGAATTGGTAATGGATTATGGGTTGTCAATCAACTAATAACTAATAACTGATAACTGGTAACTGATGACTGGTAACTGATGACTGATGACTGGTAACTGATGACTGATGACTGATTCAGGTTTCACATTCCTTTTTTGTGACTTGATGACGATAATTAAACATATCTTGTAAACGACTATTAACCCAACTTCCTAAGATTTGTTCGGCTAATATTCCACCGGGTAGGGAAAATGCGATCGCATCCGTTAGACGGGTATGACCATTTTCAGCCACAAATTGATGTCGATGTACCCAACTTTCGACCAGTCCTTCCTGTTGTTCATCGGTAAATAACTCATAGGGTTTATATTCAGTATGAACTGCAACCCATCGCACCGAAATTAACCCTAATCCTATCCGAAATTCAGAAATTGCCCCTATTTCTAATCCCCCTTCCCGTCGCAGGATTTCTACAGGTTGCCAAGGAGGAGTTAACACTTGTAAAATATCGGGGCGGGTATGAAACTCCCAAACTACTTCTACAGGGGCATGAATAATCGAAGAATATTTAAAGTGTTGCATAACATTCTAAAATTAAGATAATTTATAACTATAGCAAGTATAAATGGATTGTAACATTTTAATAATGATATGAAACAGCCGGAAGTATTACCCTGTTCCCTGTTCCCTGTTCCCTGTTCCCTTTCTTAAAAAAAATTATGGAAAATTCAGAGATTGATTTTTCACAACAAGATCCAAAAGCATTACTGAATTTAGTTTTAACTCAGTTAGAACGGGGAGATTTTCAACAAAGATGGGAAATTAGTAAGATTTTACCCGATTTAGGCACCATTGCCCTAGAGCCACTGCTTAATATTTTACAAGATGAAACAGCCGATGTAGAAATGCGTTGGTTTGTGGCTCGAATTTTGGGGAATTTTAAATCAGAATTAATTATTGAGCCCTTAATTAATCTACTTAAAAATGCTAAAATTGAAGCGACAGAAGCAGAAATATCTCTGCACGAAATAACTACAGTTACCTTAGCAGGTTTTGGAATTTCAGCGATCGCACCTTTAACTCAATTATTAGAAAAACCCGATTCCAAATTATTAGCAACCCAAACCCTGGCTCAAATTCGTCATTCTGAAACTATTCCTCCCTTATTAACCGTTGTTGATGACCCAAATTCTCAAATTAGAGCAATGGCAATTGAGGCATTAGGGAGTTTTCGTGATCCTAGAGTTATCCCGATTTTATTAGCAGCTTTAAATGATCCAGTTGCTGATGTGAGAAAACAAGCCGTCATTGGATTAGGAGTAAGATTAGATTTATTAGAAAATATCAATTTAGTCGAAAAACTGAAACCCTTATTATGGGATATTCGACCAGAAGTTTGTCAACAAACTCAACTCGCTTTAGCCCGTTTAAAAACCGATGAAGCTGCTACTGCCATCTTTGAACAGGTGCAATCTCAAAGTGTTCCCCTTGCCTTAAAAATAGATGGGGTTCGTTCCTTGGGATGGATCGAAACCGCTAAAAGTTTAGATTATTTACAGGAAATTTTCTTGACTTTTGATCCTCAATTCAATCTAAATTTAAACCCAATAACAATAGAAGAAATTACCCTAATTCAAGAAACTGTTCAGTGTATAGGACGAATTGAAACCAGGGAATTGCAGGAACAAGCTACTCAAATTTTAATCAATTTGATTAATAGTAATCATCCCGCAGTTTCCGATCCCAAAATAAAACAATTGATTGCATTAGGATTGGGAAAACTAGGGTTAATAGAAGCAATCAATCCCTTAATTAACCTTTTGGTTGATCCGAATCCCTCAGTAAGATTCCATTGTATTTCAGCCTTAAAACAAATTGAACCCGAACAAACCTATCAACATTTACAAAATTTATCCCAGCAAGAAAATATTAGTTCTGATATTAAACAGGCAGTTCTCATGGCTTTATCAGAAATTTGTAGGGGCGGGTTCATCGAGATTTAGGTAATTAACAAAGATCTAAAAGAACCCGCCCGTACCTAAAATCAGTCATCGGTTACCAGTTATCAGTGTAAATGATTAATGATAAATGTTTACCTATAACTTTTTACGGTCTACTGTTTACTGTTTACTAATGACTAATAACTGTTTACTGTTTACTGATAACTGATAACTGTATTTATGCGTTTAGAGCAACTGCAATCTTTTCTGTCCGTTGCTGAGACCGGAAGTTTTCAACAAGCAGCACGGAAATCGGGTCTAACTCAATCAACAATTAGTAGACAGGTACAAGGACTAGAAGAAGAACTCGGTTTACCCTTGTTTCACCGCACAAGTCAAGTTAAATTAACAATTGGAGGTGAACGTTTTTGGCCCTATGCTCGTAAAATTTGCCAAACCTGGGATAGTGCTAAAGAGGAAATCGCATCTTTGTTGATGGGCAAACAACCGGAGCTTTGTGTAGCGGTGATTCATTCGGTTTGTTCCTCCTATTTACCCCCGGTTTTACAGAAGTTTTGTTATGCTTATCCAGAGGTTCAGTTAAGAGTAACCTCCCTGGGAAGTGATCGAGCTTTAAAAGTTCTGAAAGATGGATTAGTAGATATTGCCATTATTATGAATAATCGTTCTTTTACCGTCAGTGGAGAACTTTTAGTTGATATTCTATATCAAGAATCGATTCAAGTATTAATGGCAAGTAACCATCCTTTAACCCAATATGCTCAAGTTCCTTGGGATGAATTAATTCGTTATCCCCAAGTTGTTTTTAAAGATGGTTATGGAATGCAGCGTTTAGTTCAAGAAAACTTTAATAAAGCCGAGGCAAAACTGAATGCCGTTTTAGAGTTAAATACATTAGATGGGTTTCGCGGTGTCATTCGTCAAGGAGAACTAATTGCATTATTACCCTATTCCGCCCTGTTAGAAGCTAAAACCGATCCGACTTTGGCGGTTAGAGAATTAGCTTCCTCTTCCAAACCTTCGGCTTCTTCTGATTTAATTGCTGAGGATGTAGATACAAATTGGACTCGTGAAGTGGTAATTGTAACCACACCCGATCGAATGCAAATTCCTCCGATCGCCTATTTTTGGCAATTAGTTCATGACTGTATTCCCCATCAAAGAAATGGATCAATTAGTTCTGTAAATCCTCAAATTACTTTGTTGAAATAACCTTAGCGTTGATTGCTATAGTGGATAATCTTACATTTAAAACTTATAAACATGAGTGATCGATTTAGGGACTTACTTCGTCAAGTGGGCAGTGGTACCCATACCAGTGAAGCATTAACCCGTTCTCAAGCAGCCGAAGCTATGAAATTAATGCTATTAGAGGAAGCAACTCCGGCTCAAATTGGTGCATTTTTGATTGCCCATCGCATCCGACGCCCGACGGGGGAAGAATTGGCTGGAATGTTAGATGCCTATGAAGAAATCGGCCCTCAACTTCAGTCTGTTGCTTCCGCGCCCTTTATATTAGGGTGTCCCTACGATGGTCGGTCTCGCACGGCTCCCATGGCCCCCTTAACGGCCTTAATTTTAGTCACCGCCGGGGTGCGGGTAATTTTACACGGGGGTCAGCGAATGCCCACAAAGGAGGGAATTCCTTTAATTGAAATTTGGCAGGGGTTGGGGTTGGACTGGTCTAAATTATCCCTAGCACAAGTACAAAAGGTATTTGCCGAATTGGGTTTGGGGTTTGTTTATCTTCCCCAACATTTTTTGGCCGCCGAAAAGTTAGTTACCTATCGTCGGGAAATTGGGAAACGTCCACCTCTAGCGACAATGGAATTGATCTGGAAACCCTATCTAGGGCCAGCAACGGTGGTCTGTGGGTATGTGCATCCCCCGACAGAAACTATGTTTAGGGAAGCGTTTCGTTGGCGTGGGGTGAGGGAATTTATAACGGTTAAGGGTTTAGAAGGCAGTTGTGATTTACCCCGCGATCGCACTTGTATTATTGGGCTACGTCAACCTAGTCAACATACTCAAGCCTTGAAAAACCCGACAAAAATACCAGCACAACTCGATGATATTTGTTTTGAACGATTATTATTACATCCCCGGGATTACGGGTTTGAAGGTCGGGAAGTTCCTCTGTCCTCCACTCCGATTTTAATTGAACAAATTCAAACGGTTTTAACGGGTCAAAGTAGTGAATTTATGAAAGCCGCCCTCTGGAATGGGGGTTTTTATCTCTGGCGTTCTGGGGTGTGTCAAAATTTAGAATCGGGATTATCAATGGCTGAATCTCTACTAACCCAGGGGAAAGTTCAGGCTAAATTACGGGAGCTTCAACATTATTTTTTGCATGGGGATTTGAAATGATGGACAAAGATCTATCAATTGCGGCTTTAATTCTAGCTGGGGGACAAAGTTCTCGCATGGGTGAGGATAAGGCTTTTGTTCTTTATGAAGGAAAACCCCTGCTTCAGCGAGTTTATCAAGTGGCGGCGGTCTGTAGCCAAAAAGTATATATTGCTACCCCTTGGCCCAAACGGTATGAAACTCTATTAACCGAGGATTACGAAGTTATATTAGAGACGGAACCGAACCAAGGGCCGTTAATCGCCCTATCCCAAGGATTATCACAAATTCCCTTTGATTGGATTTGGTTATTAGCCTGTGATTTGCCTCGATTAGAACCCGCTATTATTCAACAGTGGCAAACCCGTTTAACCCTTCTCCCCGATACAATTTTAGCCGTTGTTCCTCAAACCCAGTCCCGTTGGGAACCTTTATGTGGGTTTTATCGCCGTTCCGCCTATGACCATTTACAAGGGTTTATGGCTCCCGGGGGCCGATCATTTCAACGCTGGTTAAGTCAAATTCCTGTAGAAGCCATTGAGCTATCGGAAGCAGAATCAGAAATGTTATTAAATTGCAATAGACCCGACGACTTAAAACCTTAAAAAATAATTAAATTATTAATTAAATATTGTTATCAAAATTAAATCTTTTTTTGATGTTTGAGGTGGGGTTTTCCCTACTTGTGAATTTTTGCAAAATCCGATCCAAAATCCCAAAAATCTGGGTAAGTTGTAAGTAAATTTACTTTCTTCAGCCAATTTACCTGCTATAACCAACAAATACTTAAAAATGGACAGGAGGAACCGATGGTATACACCTTTGATCTAGTGGGTGTTTCTCCCATTCTTGCCTTTTTTTATGAACAACAGGAATTAAACCAACAACCCGCCCCAGGGGTTGAATACTTGGGAAATCATAAGTGTACCCTCGATACTTTTATTGAGTCTGTGCAAACGGTTTCTCCTCAACGGGGTTGGAATGTCGATCAAGTGGTCGATACGGTAATTCACTTCTGGATGAATAACGCCGACAGCATCCAATATTGGAAAACGCGCCTAGAGGACGCTGGACAGCAAAATCTATTAGTGGCTAGAGTTGCCGATATCAAATTCCTCCGCAATACTTTTGAATCCCTACTGGAAAACTAATTAAAAAAAGAGTGATGCTGCTGGTCGCGTCTGCTGGTACATCGCTCTTGAGTTCTTTTCGGTCAGATGTTACACAGTCTTTAATTTAACTAGAAGTTGAAGTTTTACAATACCCCCCCTGATGGGTGACTCCCCGCTCCCCAAATCCTCAAAATAGAGCGAAGATAAAACACAAGAGCATCGACAACATAGGGTGTAAACCTTAGTGAAGTTTGTACAGGCTCATTGACTAAGCCTTTAAGAGTCCGTATTTGGACTTTTAAAAATCTTGGTGAAGGGGCGCATAGCCTATTTACTCGGAGTGTCAAATCCAGAAGCGGCTAATTCTTATGTGCATCGACCGGAGCCGCTTCCCATATCCCTCGTGCAATTCTCCAGGGTGTGATCGGGTTGTCACCACCTTGTTATGTTCCTATTCTGTTCAATCAGGGCATCGATTTTAATAGCCATCAGGGGTCATCTCATGAAAAATATTATTGTTTTATTAGGACTTGTTGCGTCTACAAGTTTTACCGTGTTTTCCGTACCTTCTGCCCATGCAGTCCCGTCCAAATCCCAGGTAAATCAAACCACCCTCGATCATTGGACAACACTGAGTTACACAGGGAAAAATGAGGATGGAGACACAGAACAAATCGATACTAAAAAATCTTAATTCCTATTGAAGCTGTTTCTAACGCCAACGGACTCCCACCCCAATCCGATCACCCCCTTGCTGTTTGGCCTCCTGTAGTGCTTCTTCGGCAATGGCGATCAACGGATAGGGGGGCAACTCCGGTGTGGGAATCGCTGTGGCTACCCCTAAACTTAGAGTCAGGTGGGGACTGATCTCCGATTTGGGGTTAGGGATTTCCAGTTGTTGAATCTTAGCTCGGATCAGTTTGGCTACTTCGATCGCCCCACCCCGGGCTGTATGGGGAAGCAAAATTGCAAATTTTTCCCCACTATAACGCCCCACTAAATCCGCCGGACGTTTAATACAGGCGGCCATGGTTTGGGCGATGGTTTGTAAACAGATATCTCCTTGATCAAATCCATAAAAGTCGTTATAGTCCCTAAACCGATCAATATCTCCAATAATCAAGGATAAATGTATTCTTTCCCGGGCTAAACGTTGCCATTCTCTTAATAAATATTCATCAAAGTAGGGACGATGGACTAATTGAGTTAGGGGGTCAAGGCGACTCAAATGCTTGAGTTGCTGCGTTGTCGTTTGTAACTGTTGACTGATTTGCTCCAGTTGACTTTCGGCGCTATGACGGGCGGATATTTCCTGTTCCAGTTGAAGTAAAGATTCGCTTAAAATTTTCTGACTTTGACGATAATGCTGGCTATTCTGGATTCTCAGAATAATTTCTGGAGGATGAAACGGTTTTCTGATGTAGTCACAATAGCCGTCATAGTCTAAGGGAATGGAATAGCTATGATCAGAATATGAAATCAATAAAAAAATAGCAACATTTTGTTGATTATTTTCACAATATTGAGAAAAATAGTTAAGATTTAATCTTTGATCTTCAAGTTCTGAAAAATCCCAAAAAATAATATCAGGAATCTTAGTCTGTAAATATTCTAAAGCCACATTTGCATTTAAAGATCTTCTGATTTGATACCCTTGCTCACCCAAAATTTGCGATAAAATTTGTACATTCTGATCATCATAATCAATAATTAAACAATCCAATGGGGGAATTTTTTGGGTAGGTAAAATCATATAATTTAATCGGATTAAATAAGGTTCAAAAACAGAATTGCTTCATCAAGTATCCGCATAATCAGTCAAGAATAAATCACAGTTTTTTTATCAGTAGAAACCTTGACTTTATT
Source organism: Planktothrix sp. PLAVEN19ND (assembly GCF_057220675.1). Classification (NCBI taxonomy): domain Bacteria; kingdom Bacillati; phylum Cyanobacteriota; class Cyanophyceae; order Oscillatoriales; family Microcoleaceae; genus Planktothrix; species Planktothrix sp. PLAVEN19ND. The sequence continues at coordinate 620,618 of NZ_CM170132.1, forward strand.
GATTTAACTGATAACTGATAAAATATTACAACCTATTGAGGAAGTTAGACCATGACTGTCAAAATTCTATCGGTGAGTAATGGTCATGGGGAGGATGCGATCGCCGTTAGGATTTTACGAGAACTCCAAAAACAGCCCCATCCCCCAGAAATTGCCGCTTTACCCTTAGTGGGACTAGGACAAGCTTACACTCAACTAGACAACGTTCCCATTATGGGATCAGTAAAATCCCTACCCTCTGGGGGATTTATTTATATGGATAAACACCAACTCTGGCGGGATCTACAAGCGGGGTTATTTCCCTTAATTATTCAGCAATATCAAACTATTCGCCAGTGGGTAAAACAAGGGGGAATAATTCTCGCCGTTGGGGATATTGTTCCTTTATTTTTAGCTTGGTTAAGTGGGGGAAATTATGCTTTTATTGGAACCGCAAAATCCGACTATTATCTCCGGGATGAACAGGAAAAATTACCCCTAACTGGAATGTGGCGATGGTATAAATATTGTGATTCAATTTATTTTCCTTGGGAACGTTGGTTAATGAATCATTCTCGGTGTTTAGGGGTATTTCCTAGGGATAGTATAACAACTCAAACCTTACAAAAATATGGAATTACGGCGATTGATTTAGGAAATCCCATGATGGATAATTTAGAACCTCATATTTATAATAATACTATTGATCAACTCCAGATTGAAACACAGCGATCGCTATTCATTACAATATTACCTGGTTCTCGTTCTCCCGAAGTTAATCGAAATTGGGATATAATTTTACAAGGAGTAGATGCAATTATTCAAAGCTCGATCCGATCAACAGAAAATTCCCTTCCTAGCTATCAACAATTGGTATTTTTAGGTGCGATCGCCTCCAGTTTAGACCTGCAACCCTTTTGTCAATCTCTCTTGCTTCACCAATGGCAAGAAACCCCAGATTTAAGATTACCTAATCTTAACTTTCCTTGGGGTCATGGAGAATTAATTTTTTCTCAAAAAAATGCTATATTAATCTTGACAAATCAAGCATTTAATGATTGTTTAGCTTTAGGGAATATTGCGATCGCCATGGCTGGAACTGCTACAGAACAATTTGTCGGTTTAGGGAAACCAGCGATCGCAATTCCGGGCGAGGGGCCGCAATTTACCCCCACCTTTGCTAATAATCAACAGCGTTTATTAGGTCGATCATTAATTATAGTAGAAAATCCTACAGAAATTCCTGAAATATTGCGATCGCTTCTGCTTAACTCCGATCAATTAAAGTTAATAGCAGAAAACGGAAAACGTCGCCTCGGACAACCAGGTGCGAGTCGTCGCATTGCCCAATATCTATCGTAGTAAGCCCTTCAGGGCTTAATCCATATTTGCTGGTAAATTTATCCCTCATAATTAGGATTGATGAGTTAGCCCTGAAGGGCTTACTACGATTTTGCTAAATATTTATCAGTCCGATTTTCAAGGAGACTCTAGGCATTTGAAGATTTAACTTGAAAATAATGATAATGAATGAATTTTTAAATATCTTCCAGTCTATTACTTATTCAACGGTTTCTGTACTGAACAATCAAAGTGAATCTTGCGAGTTAAAACAATCCGCTACGGAGTTAAATCAGTCGATTCAATCCTGTAATCAGGAGTTAAGACAGTCCGCAGTTAGATTAAAAGAGTTAATGGAAATTAGTTATAAAGATTTAGATCATGCTGAGGATGTCTGGAATAGTAAAGCTAGAATTATGACTGTCCCCAAGTCTGAACTCTGGGAAGAAATAGGAAAACTAGCAGCGATTGATTTTAGAATTCGTGAGTTACAGAAGAAATGTGAAACAGAAGTGATTCCAGAAATTAAAAATTTATGGTTAAATCAATGTGAACAGCTTAAAGAAACGTGGTTTAAAGATAGTAAAACCGGAACATATAAGAAAGACTTGGGTTATTCCGATAAAGATGGTATGATTCAAGGGTTAGATAAGGCAATAAAAGTTATCAATAATGAGATAATCAGCCTAATCAATACTAATTTAGATCTTTTAATTGAAATTATATCTAATTTAAGATTTGATTATATTCAAAATATAATTAATTTACTTGCTTTAAAAAAGCGAGTAAATCTTTCAATTAATCCTAGTTTATATTTTTATGAAAAAAACTATTTAATTAACATAAAAGGTCAAAGTAGTAATCTTATGCAAGAGTGGATAAAACCAACTTGGGACTCATTCTTAAACAACTCAAACAACATTTTTTCTCTAATCAAAAGAGAAACCTGGGATGATTTGGTTCTTAATGTTAATAAAATCCTAGAAGACAATGTTCAAGATAGATTTTCTGAATTCTTTGATTTTGCATTATCAACTACAACAGAAATTATTAATTTTTACAATGATTTTTTAGAAAAACAAAACCGATATGAACAAGAAACCAGCGAACAACAGGAATCGGAAAAAGATTGGATTGAGCAACAACGTCGAAAATTAGATCAAGTTCAGAAACAAATTAATATGATTTTAAGAGATTAGAAAGATAAGAAACCGGGTTTCTGAGACAGTTTTAGCAGCTTACCCAAGATTCAATTAAGAAACCCGGTTTCTGTTCTGGGGATACATTTTCTACGAAGAAGCGAAACCCCAAGAGCCGCACCTGATTCAAACTATTATGACTTGGCTGCAACGGACTATTTTAGAAACGTGAATGAGTTATTGAGGATAAAAAACACGAATAAAAGGTTGATTGCGATAACGACGGTAAATATCAAAATCTTTATCTAATGTGGCGATCGCGGGAATATTTAAACGCTCAGAAATTGCCACCAATGATAAATCGCTAAAATCTCCTGGTAAATCTTGATAATTTAAGTTTAGTTCTGCCATGCGTTTATAATCTTCACAGATTAAATGTTCAGCTAGAAAAACTCCTTTTTCCACTGCCGATAAAAATTCATTTTGTACTTGAATATTGGGTGCAAGTAACCACATAACCTCTGTGATACAACTAACCGTTGTAATTAACTGGCTGGTCGAAGTGCTAAAGAATTGAACAACTTGTTGATGGTAGCGGTCTTGGCGATTATAAAAGGCGACCATAATTCCACTATCAATTAGAATTAAAGGATAATAATTAGTCATAATTTTTGGCGTTCTTCATGTCTTTTTTTGATATTTTCTCCCAGGATTTGTTTGCGAGTCTCTCTATCTGATAAATCCTTTGTGCCTTCTAATAAATATTCGGGATAACCTCCCATTCTTTCCAAAATAGTTTGAGATGGCTTTAAATTAGTCAAATGGTTACGCAAGAGTTTTTTCACTAATTCTTGGCTAGTAGTTTTTTCCTGAGATAATATCTCAATCAGATATTTTTCAGCTTCGTCATCAAGGTTAAGTGTGAGCATGGTTAAGCCTCCTCTAAATCTGTATTACCTTTAATCCGCTTTTTAAAGGCACGTTTAAAAGCTGAACTAAAACTAACTTCCACGATTATTCCTCTATTAATTGTCTGAGTTCGTTAATATTAGAGGAAAACTTCAGTTCACCTTTTTGCTGTTCTACCTGCGCTAACTTGAAGTTATCATATATCTCATCACGGCGTTCTTCACGGATGTATTGGTTTAACAACAATTGTAGTAAGCCCTTCAGGGCTTAGTCCTAGTCATCCCATTGAGAAACCGAGTTTTTGAGATAGTTTTTATTAAAGATAGACATATTTTGTTAGAAACAGGGTTTGTGATCGTAGTATTAGAAAGAAAGCCCTGAAGGGCTTACTACGGGGTTAGGTGTGTCGTTTTTGATGCCAATTCCAAGCGTGGGTGATAATATTTTCAATATCGGGATATTCAGGATTCCAACCTAATATGGTTCGGGCTTTTTCTCCACTTCCAACTAAACTTGGTGGATCTCCAGGGCGGCGATCGCATTCTATCACTTTAATCTCTTTTCCCGTAACTTCCCTAGCGGTTTCTATCACCTCTTTCACGGAAAATCCTTTGCCATTTCCTAAATTAAAAACATCTGTTTTTCCGCCATTCAATAAATATTCTAACCCTAAAATATGAGCGGTTGCTAAATCGGTAACATGAATATAATCTCGAATACAAGTGCCATCGGGTGTGGGATAATCGGTTCCAAAAATCGAAATCGAATCTCGTTTGCCTAAGGCGGCTAATAACGTTAAGGGAATCAAATGGGTTTCGGGATTATGATCTTCTCCTAATAACCCATCTGGGTCGGCTCCGGCGGCGTTAAAATAACGGAAACGTACCGATTTAAAATCATAAGCGATATCAAAATCCGATAAAATTCTTTCTACCATTAATTTAGTCGCCCCATAGGGATTAATTGGATTTTGGGGATGATCTTCAGGAATGGGAACACTATCAGGAACCCCATAGGTGGCACAGGTTGAGGAAAACACAAACTTATTAATTCCCGCCTCTTGCATCGCTTCTAAAAGCGTTAAAGTTCCGACCACATTATTGCGATAATATTTATCAGGATGACTAACAGATTCCCCCACATAAGCATAGGCAGAAAAGTGCATCACGGCATCAATTTTACGACTGGAAAATAACTGATCGAGCAACGGACGATCATTCGTATCCCCAATAATTAATTCGGTTTTTAATACCGTTTCTACTAAGTCTTGATGTCCATAAACTAAATTATCGAGAATAATAACTTCATAACCCGAACGCTGTAGTGCTAGGACAGCATGGGAACCAATATAACCCGCTCCTCCGGTAACTAAAATAGTGGTTTTATCTTCAGACATAAATGTATGCTCCTTTGTTTTATTGAATGAATTTAAATTAATCTTCTAACCGTTGAACTGAAACATCAACCGCTTGCACATCAATAGTCCCTGGAGGAGTCAACCGACTAAAACGCCCCTGTTCAATTTTTAACGGTTCTCCACAGTTGGGACATTGAAATTGAGTGGTATTAAAAGCCGGAAATTCATGGCTACAAACCGGACATTGATCTTGAATTAGATTGCGTTTCAACCACCACTGGACACCCAAAATCACCAAAATCGGAGTAATCGCAATTACCGCAATTAAAATCAGAACCCCCTTGACTAACCAACCCAAACCAATAGAGATTAAAATGCCAATTACAGCTAATGTAACCAGCCAGTTAGTCAAACCGGAAAGTCTGATTTGTAGAGTTTTGAACCGCTCTTGGTTCACAGCTATCTCCTTAATTATTCAAGCCAGATTTAATCTGATGGAACCCTTAAAAATTTGAACTTTGATATTTTAATTTCTATGATATTATAGCAACCAGCAGGTTAGTATTCACAACTTCTTTGTGTCTTTGTGGTTCAATCAAGCTTGCCCCTGGTTTTGATCCAGCAACTCTTGGACTCGGCTCTCAAAGGCGGGTTTTCCGAAATAGGCCAAACATTGCTCGCGTAACCAAGGCCCATTGCAGCGTTGATCCTCACCCCGAAGCAGTTGAATACAAGCCTCTGCCACGGCTTCTACATCGCGGTGAGGCACTTGCCAACCCAATTTTCCATCCTGTAAGGGATCGGCTGACCCATCGTTATCCCCAGCAATAACGGGTTTCTCACAGGCCATCGCCTCTAAATAAACAATCCCAAACCCTTCTTGAGAGGGCATAACATAACCATCACACACCCGATAATGATCGACTAATTCCTCGGTAGGAATAAATCCGGCAAAAACGACCCGATCACTCATCCCCAAATCCTGCGCCAACTGTTGTAATCTGGGTTGATCATCCCCCCGACCAATGACTAAATATTTAACATCGGGAAAGACTAGGGCAATTTGGGAGAGGGCGCGAATGGTAACATCCACTCCCTTATAGGGATCACCTTTCCATAAACGGGCCACGGTCATCAATACCCGGGCATCCTGTAAATGATAGCGCTGGATTAAGTCCTGGGGTTTAGGGCCAGGGGTAAATTTTTCCCCATCCACCATACAGGGTAACATTTGAAACTGATTCGGATTTAACTGATTCGCAGCACAGGCTTGATCGCGACTATAGCGGCTAATTGTCCAAATTTGATCAGCATTTTGTAGAGCTTTTTGATATTTTTTGGGTAGAGGTTCCCAGACTTCTTTACCATAGGTTAATACGGTGTAAGGAATGCCCAAGGGTTGACAAATAGTTTGCACTAAATGGGCTAAATTAATATGACCACACAGCACCCGTCGTGGTCGGTATTGGAAGGCATAGGTGAGTAAAGCGATCGCTAATTTAATTCGTCCCCAGAGAGGATTTTGAGATTTAAAATACCCAAATTGAAACGAACTGGATAAAGTTTCCAAAGGGTTAGGACATCCGGGATCATCGCGTAAAATTAAAACCTGATTCTGGGGATTAATATTAAGGTTTGAGGAGGGAGAAATAGGTTTAATCGTTTGGGAAGCGTCTAAAATATCTTTAACATAGGATTGAATCCCACCTTCACAAGAAAAAACAGCTAAAAAGCACCAAATTAATCGATTTTGATCTAAGTTTGGGTATTTTTTTAATAACATATCTGGGTTTCAAGAATAATATTGTTTTGTATTCCGCCTTTTCCAATTGTTCCCATAAAAAAGGATACCTGTGATGCTCCCAGACCTAGCCTAACACGCTATCCCGGTGAATCCACAGGTATCATATCATCAAAAATTTTAGGAGGATGTCGTCTAAAATCCCAAAGTTAAAGACTTATCAATGGGAAGGGCGGCCCCAATTCCTAACCACAGGGTTACTAAAGTTCCAAATAAGAAAACAGCCGTTGCCACAGGACGACGGAAGGGGTTTTGGAACTTGTTAACGTTCTCAATTAAAGGAACCGCAATTAAGCCCAAAGGAATCGAAGACATCAACATAATTCCTAACAATTTATTGGGAACGACCCGCAAAATTTGGAAGGTTGGCCAGAGATACCATTCGGGTAAAATTTCTAACGGGGTGGCAAAAGGATTAGAGGGTTCTCCCATCATGGCGGGGTCAAGAACCGATAATGCTACCACTAAACCGAAAGTTCCTAAAATTACAACAGGGAACGTATATAACAAATCATTTGGCCAAGCGGGTTCACCATAATAGTTGTGACCCATGCCTTGAGCCAGTTTAGCGCGCAGAACTGGATCACTGAGATCCGGCTTTTTTAAGATGGACATAATTAAAATACGCTCCTTCTGGGAAAATTTAACCGATGATTGCTAGTCTTTTGAGTTTAACAAAAGCTACTCCCAAACCGTTAGAGAAAAGTTAACTTTCTCGAAATGATCACCGATGCAGGAGTAGCGATAAACCCAACCCTAGCCCGTCCCTGGAATTTAGAGGGGGCCAGAAATCCCTTGCTTCCGAATCATCAAGAAGTGGGCTAACATAAAGACGGCAATCAGCCAAGGTAGGACAAAGGTATGTAAGCTGTAGAAACGGCTAAGAGTACCTTGACCCACGGCTGTACCACCCCGCATCAGTTCCACAATAGTTGAACCGACAACGGGAATCGCTTCAGGAACCCCAGATACAATTTTCACCGCCCAGTAACCAACCTGATCCCAAGGCAGAGAATAACCAGTTACCCCAAAGGAAACTGTGATTACGCCTAAAATCACACCCGTGATCCAGGTTAATTCCCGGGGCTTTTTGAAACCGCCGGTGAGATAAACGCGGAAAACGTGCAGGATCATCATTAACACCATCATGCTGGCAGACCAGCGATGGATGGAGCGAATTAACCAACCAAAGCTCACATCCGTCATAATGTATTGAACGGAAGTGAAGGCTTCTGTGACGGTCGGTCTGTAATAAAACGTCATCGCAAATCCAGTGGCAAACTGGATTAAAAAGCAAACTAAAGTAACTCCACCCAAGCAATAAAAGATGTTGACATGAGGGGGTACATACTTACTCGAAATGTCATCATCCAGTGCTTGGATATCCAGCCGTTCATCAAACCACTTGAAAGTCTGAGATTCTTTGATTCCCTTAGAAAACATGAAGCTAGAATTCCTAAAAATAAATGGCTGCCTATTATTATTGCTTTAAGACATCTTGACATCCTCACCGCCGTAAAACGGACGATGATTCCTAAACTTCACAATTCAGGTTTCTGCTTCTTAGCAACTGCCTCTACCCACAAGGAGTTTTCTGGTCTTATGTTCGCTCCACAGACTATCCCCGCAAGCCCTGCGGTTCTTATATGTCGAAGTCTCAAAAAGAGAATTCTGAAGTTTGTGTTGATTCTAGGGGTGGACTGCCCATTGCCCTATCCTCATTTTCCCGGTCTACCGATTTTTCTGCGCCGCCAGTACAACTGGGCTTCGCTCGTTAGGCTGTCTGAATCCATCGTCACGGGTGGGCCAGTGACCATCTACAATTCTAACACAAAGCCGTCGTAGAACGACGGGGTTTCTACCCATTTTTTCGTTGACATCCACCCCGCGCTGAAGCGACGGGGATTCCTAAGACTCACGACTTAGGTTTCTGTTTCTTCCCATTGCTGGGGTTTCGCAACTGCCTCTACCCTCAAGGAGTTTTTTGGTCTTATGTTCGCTCCACAGACTTTAGGCTTATGCCTTTCCGCAAGCCCTGCGGTATTCAAAAATTTTTTTTTGCTGAAAACTTGGTTATTGCTCTGTTAGAGTCGATTAGGGAGTTACCCCCTAACCTCTCCTTCAGAACCGTGCATGAAACTTTCGCTTCACACGGCTCCTTGATAATACCACCTTTGTTATAGGTACGATTCAAAACGGGTTATTTTCATAATTCTCAACTATTGGTAATTGTATTACTTTTAGTTAAAGAACCATCGTTTGCCGTTTTTGTGTCGTGACAATGTTTGTGTAGAAGTTGCCAGTTCTCATAAGTGTCTTTTCCACCTAATGTTGTTGGTTTAATATGGTCAATTTCTACCTTGTCTGTACTTGTAAAATACAAACCACAGTGAAGACAAATACCCTTTTGTTTCTTGATAAGTGTTGCCACTCTTTTGGGAGTTTCTGGATATTCGCCTCGTCGTTTACTCCAGTAAATCCAGTTACCATCAAACGGACTAGCTTCACTTTTAACTTTAATATGCCTTACGATTGGCGTATCAGTATGAGCGATTAATTTTAATCCGTTTTCTGTACTAAAACACCAATTCCTGTTATTTACTGTTCGCCAGTATTTGTCTTTATTGATGTTCCCTTTTCCCCTCGTTCTTGCCCACGCTCTTAACTTATCATAGGTTAGATTGTCAACTTTCGAGAAAGTTTCTTTACTAACCACTGTTGAGTAATAGTTTGACCAACCTCTAATAATTGGATTCAGCTTGCTAATTAAAGCAGCTTGTGGGGAGGTCTTGTGGGTGTCTATTACTTCAGCTATTTTTACAAGATGAGCTTTAATTTTAGCTTTTGAGGGTGTGATTAATGTTGTAAAACCTAGCGGTGTTCCATTCGTTTTTTTTGAACTTCGGTAGTTACCTATTTTATGTTGTTGAACATGGAACCCTAAGAACTCAAACCCAACATTTCCCTCAATTTCATTGAGGGTGTGGGTTAATTTTGTTTTACTTGGTTTTAACTCCAATCCCATATCACTCAACCAGTCAGCAATTATCTCTTGACATTTTTTGACAACTTTTATATCCTCATGGATTATTACAAAGTCGTCAGCATATCGGATTAAACTAAGGGCTTGACGATTTATCGTTTTTGCCCCTTTTAGAGTTTCGGCGTATTGCTTAACTCTTTCTTCCATACCATGTAAGGCAATATTCGCAAGTAGAGGTGAAATGACCCCGCCTTGTGGTGTACCATCATTGGTAGGAAAAAGTTCTTTTCCGTCCATGTACCCTGCTTTGAGCCACGTTTTCAGTAGATGGCTTAATGTAGGGTATGTGTGTATTTTGGAGAGTAACGCTTTGTGGTCAATACGGTCAAAGCATTTAGCAATGTCAGCATCTAATATATATTTTTCTTTCTGCTTAATGCTGCTAAATATTGCTCCGATTGCATCGTGACAGGAACGTCCTGGTCTAAAACCATAACTGTTTGGCTCGAATTTAGCCTCCCATTCTGGCTCTAACGCTAGTTTGACTAACGCTTGCAATGCGCGGTCATTAATTGTGGGTATTCCTAATGGACGGGTTTCGGTTGTACCAGGTTTAGGTATTTCAACTCTACGAGTTGGTTTAACTTTATTGGTTAACTTTAATCGTCCTACAAGGTTTATACGTTGCTTTGGGGTCAGAGATTTAATTCCATCCACACCTGCCGTATTTTTACCTTGGTTATCTTGTGTTACCCTGCGAACCGCTATACATTTTGCTGACCAAGACCTAATCAGGGTCTTCTGAAGTTTACGAACTGCTTTAACATCGCCTCGTTCACTCGCTTGAAATATTCGCTTTTGCAACTTAAAAGTTACCTTTTCTAGCTTGCGCCAATTAAGGTCTTTCCACTCCACCGTCAGATTGTTCTGCGTTTTAGATATATTCATTGCTACTTGTTCTATTTCTTTGGAATTACCGAGCATCTGTCAGCATATCCCTTGCATTACCAAGGGCATTCGCTTTTGATACCATCCCTCCCCTATATATCATTCGTTAGCTACTTACTGGTTTTCGACCTTTTCCAGAGATATATAGGGGTTACTTCGTTCCGATTACACATTGGTTTGAAATCTTTAGCGTGATGCTATCCACCGGGTTTCTTAGGCGGTGCTTATAAGTCAGAAGTTGAACTGCTTATGCCCTATCCTTGCCTTTTGGCTTGGTGTTAATCAAGTTTTTATATTGATTTTAGCCATTACACCATCAATTCTAACGATGGTTCAAACACATCTTTGCTTATGCTACGCATGGACTTCTTGCTTGGTAGTTACCAAATTTGGCTTCCAGTAGTTCTACCTTTTAACCCCGCTTTAATCTGATGGTTGCTATCCAAGCAAACTAGGGGTTATGCTTTCACCTCAGCACTTGAGGGATGGGACTTAATTCACGGAATTTCACCCATAAATGTAATCAGTTATCACCAGTGTTCTGGGTTAACCGTCCCATAAGTCTTTCAACTTATTTTAGGTTAAACGAATCGCACCAACTCCCTAACTATACAATATTGCTACATCCATATAAAGCCGTCCTAGATGGTTACTGAGCCTGTCGAAGTAAGGACGGGGTTTTAGACCCAATTTTCCGATAACTTCAACTCAATTTTCACAAAACTCGGCAATCAACCTGTCCGGGATAGAATCCCCCAGGGCTGAGGCTAAAAATCAAGCCAAGAAGGGTCTTAAACCCGTTGATTCCTAAACCCAATCTGCAAGCATCGTTAAATTACCACCATGCAAAAGCGAGTTTTTCCCATAGCATTTCTAATCATTCTGCAAGTTAGCTTAATCTGGATCACTTGGACAAATCCGGTTCTGGCCTTGACCGAAGATCAAAAAATCTTGAGTGAAAGTTGGCGAATTATTAATCGCGCTTATGTGGATGAAAGTTTCAACCATCAAAACTGGTGGTCTATCCGCGAGAAACTAGTCCGACAACCCTTCAAAAACCGCGAGGAGACCTATGATGCCATTGAGAAGATGTTAGCCACCTTGGATGACCCGTTTACCCGGTTATTACGACCAGATCAATATCGCAGTTTACAGGTGAGTACCTCCGGGGAATTGATGGGGGTGGGATTACAAATCTCCCAGGACGGGGAAACGGGAAATTTGACCGTCATTGCCCCCATTGATGGTTCTCCCGCAGAAGCCGCGGGTATTCAACCCCAGGATCGGATTTTGAAAATTGATGGCTTTGCAACCTCTGAGTTAACTCTGGATGAAGCGGCGGCTCGGATGCGGGGGCCCAGGGGCAGTCAAGTGACTTTAACTGTATTACGCCCTGATGACAAAACCCCGAAAAATATTATTTTAGTTCGCGATCGCATTGCCCTCAACCCCGTCATTACCGAACTCCGTTCTGATTTGGGAAATACTCCATTAGGTTATATTCGTTTAAGTCAATTTAGTGCCAATGCCACCGAAGAAGTAGCCCAAGGGATTCAATCTTTAGAAAAAAAAGGGGCAAAAGCCTATATTTTGGATCTCAGAAATAATCCGGGGGGATTATTACAATCGGGCATAGAAATAGCCCGGCTTTGGTTAGATGAAGGAACGATTGTTTATACCGTCAATCGTCAAGGGTTACTGGGAAGTTTTGAAGCGGTGGGTTCGGCTTTAACTCAAGCTCCTTTAGTGGTATTAGTGAACCCAGGAACTGCCAGTGCCAGTGAAATTTTAGCCGGGGCTTTACATGACAATCATCGAGCCATTTTAGTAGGGGAAAAAACCTTTGGAAAGGGGTTAATTCAATCCTTATTTGATTTATCCGATGGTTCGGGATTAGCAGTGACGGTGGCTAAGTATGAAACGCCTAATCATACTGATATTAACAAATTAGGAATTATGCCCGATCGGGTAATTCCTTCGGAGCCCTTACTTAGAAGTCAAGTCGCAACGGAAGCCGATCACCAATATCAAGCGGCTTTGGAATTGCTATCTTCTCAATTTGTGGTGGCTCAGAAATAATGGGGAATAGGGAATAGGGAATAGGGAATGATTTTTGGACTGATGACTGGTACGGGCGGGTTCTTTTAGATCTTTGTTAATCACTTAAATCTTAATGAACCCGCCCCTACAACTGATGACTGATGACTGATGACTGATAACTGATAACTGATTTTTGTATGTTGGATTATGATTTGGTGATTTTAGGAGGGAGTTTAACGGGACGCTATGCTGCCTTATTGGGGAGTCAAATGCAGGGGCGAATTGCTTTAGTCGAACCGGAAAAAACGGGGTATTCCGGGTTGTTTTCCAGGGTTTTATCTCTCCCGAAACTTGATCCTATATCGGTGTGGGACGGGTCGAATATTAACAGAAAACCGCTCAAACCTGGGGTCGATTGGGTGAGAAACAATTGCGAGGAAATTTATTCACATCAACGGTTAGGGGCTGGGGGTGTGGATGTAATTGTGGGTGAGGGTGAATTTATCAAATCTCCCCGTCTGGGATTTAAAGTTAATAATCGGATATTGCGATCGCGCAACTATTTATTAGCCCCCGCTTCTATCCCTAAAATTCCCACCATTGAAGGGTTATTATCCACAGGATTTCTGACCTCAGAAACCCTAGATTTGTTTTTAGAAAAATTGCCAACTTTATCAGAAACAATACCCCAAAGATTGGCAATTATTGGAGGTGATCCCAAAGCCATTGAATTAGCCCAATATTTCGCTCGTTTAGGTTTAGAAGTGATCCTAATTACCTCAGCGACTCAACTTTTATCCCAAGCAGATCCCGAGGCGGTGCAGTTGATTCAAGGTCAATTAGAAGCCGAAGGAGTCAAGATTTTAACCCAAACTCCAATTATTCAGGTTAAAAAAATTGCTGATAAAAAATGGATTCAAGCGGGAAATACGGCTTTAGAAGTGGATGAAATTTTGGTAAGTTGCGGTTCTCAAACTGATATAGAATCTTGGAATTTAAGCGGGGTCGGGGTTGAGTTTAAAGGGAATAATTTATGGGTGAATCAAAAATTACAAACCACTAATCCTAGAATTTATGGATGTGGACAGATTTTAGGGGGATATCCCTTTGAACACATCGGCCAATATGAAGCACAAATTGCCCTGAAAAATGCCCTATACTGGCCGAGGTTTCGGGTTGATTATCAAGGCATTCCTTGGGCTATTTTTTCCGATCCTAAATTGGCACAGGTGGGGTTAACAGAAACCCAGGCGAAACGACGGTATGGAACTCAAGTGATTGTATCGCGACAATCCCTAAACCTGATCGCCCAGGCGCAAATTGCGGGGGAAATCACGGGATTTTGTAAACTCGTGGGTCTAGCCGATGGTAAACTTTTAGGGGCTACGGTGGTCGGTTCCCAGGGGAGTGAGTTGATTAATACCCTAGCTTTGGCAATTCGTCAAGGGGTAAACCTGAAAACCTTAGCTGAATTTCCCCCGATTTTTCCCAGCTTTTCCGAGGTTTATCATCAAAGTGCGATCGCCTGGACACATCAACGCCGTTGTCAAAATAGGGTATTATTTGATTGGACAGAAAATCTATTTCATTGGCGACGATATTGGGGAAATTAAGAGGGAATAGGCAATGGGCAATGGGCAATGGGAAGGATATAGGATCTTTAATAAACCAAAAATGTCTAACATGAAAGTTCAAAAAATACAACCTTTTACCCGGGCAACGATTATCGGTTTTAGTCTTTTATTATTAACTGTTACGGGTTGCCAAAAGCCTGCCGCTCAAGTTCAGTTAGGTCAAGATCAAGAATGTTTTGGATGTGATTTTAGTGGAAAAAGTTTGCAAGGGCAAAATTTAACCGGGGCTAAATTGAATAATTCTAATTTTAGTCAAGCGGATTTAAAAGGTGTGAATCTCAAGGGAGCATTTTTAGATACTGTTGATTTTACCGGAGCTAATTTAACCGGAGCAGATTTAAGTGAAACTACTTTAAATCAAGCTAATTTAACAAATGCTAACCTGAGTCAAGCAAATCTGACCGGGGCATTTATTCGAGGGGCTAAACTGAATAATGCTAAACTGAATGGAGCCACCTTTAAAGATGCGGATTTGAACTCAGCCGATTTAACGGGAGCAGACCAGAAAGGCGCTAATTTTCAAGGGGCAATTATGCCGGATGGTTCGATTCAGAAATAATGTATAGAAGGGAACAGGGAATAGGGAATAGGGAATAGGGAATAGGGAATAGGGAATAGGCAATAAATAGGATTGCTATAGCAGTCCTATTTAAGTTTTATACTCGATATAATATCATTATGCTCAAAGCGATTTTATTTGATTTAGATGGAACTCTGGTTAATAGTGACCCATTACATTATCTGACTTGGGCAAAGGTTTTAGAAATTTATAAATTGACCATTGATCATCATTTTTATCAAACTCGGATTAGTGGCAGAACCAATGCTGAAATTGTAGGGGATTTATTTCCTGAATTTTCCGATGAAGATATCTTAAAGATGGTAGATTTAAAAGAATTAAAATTTCGAGAACTAGCTATTGATTTACAGCCATTACCCGGGTTGATGGACTTTTTGGCTTGGGTAAATCAGCAAGAGTTTAAAACAGGTTTAGTCACGAACGCGCCTCGGGAAAATACAGATTTTATCCTAGAAATTCTAAAGTTATCAGATTATTTTGATAGTGTGGTTTTGTCCGATGAAATTGGCATCGGTAAACCCGATCCAGCCCCTTATCAATATTGTTTAGAACAGTTAGATATTCTACCAGAAGAAGCGATCGCTTTTGAAGATTCTCCTTCTGGGATTCGTTCTGCCATTGCTGCGGGGATTAAAACCATTGGGGTTGCTTCTACCCATGATCCTAATCGTTTAAAAGATTTGGGGGTAACATTTGTAATTGAGGATTTTACCCAGGTTGACCTACAAATTATGGGCTAAATATCTGTTATGAAAAAAATTGGACAAACTTTTATCACCTGGCTGCTAGTTACCTTTCTGATGGTCACCGCCATTCCTCTAGTGGTGGCACAGAATTCTCCATCCCCTAAACCCAATGTACCCGCAATTGAGTCTAACCGTGGGTCTGTAATACTAGACAACGAAACTTTATTTGTGATTGAAACTGAATTAGGCGGTTCGTCTCCTTCAGAACGTTCTCAACGCATGAGCCAAAGCTTGAAGGATTTTGCTGACAACCAAGCCCTATCTCTGAACGAACTTGAAATCTATACGGGGGACAAGGACGGCATTCCCTTAACGGTAATTCGTGCTGGCAATCTTTTTTTAACCACAATCTCCAGCGCCGATGCCCAAATAGCGGGCAAACCGCGCCCTGAATTAGCCACATTGTATTTAGAAAAAATCAAGGCGGGAGTCAGTCGCTACCGAGAGCAAAGGAGTCTGGAATATTTGCTGCGTGCTAGTTTGTGGAGTGTTTTAGCCACCGTGGCTCTGATTATTATTTTATTGATTACTAATAACGTCTTTGCCAGAATTGACCAAAGACTCAAAATTTGGGAAGAATCTTATATTCGCCCCGTGCGGTTTGGCAATTGGGAACTGATTCGTGCCAACCAATTAGACAATATCATTCTTTGGCTGGTTCGGCTGGTGCAGGTGGGGATGATTCTAGGGCTATTGGCTGCCTATTTTCCCTTTGTCCTGAGACAATTTCCTTGGACGAGGGAATTAGCCAAAACCTTGGAGGGCTATTTGGTCGCCACATTACAAACGGGGTGGCAAGCTTTTATCAATTATTTGCCCAGTTTGTTGACAATTATCCTCGTCATTGTTGCGACCCAATTTCTTCTGAGCTTATCCAAACCTTTCTTCCGAGAATTGAGTACCGGGACATTTTCTTTACCGGGCTTCTATAGCGAGTGGGCCGATGCTACCCAAAAGCTGGTTAATTTTTTAATTATTGCTTTGGCGGCAGTGATTATCTTTCCGTTATTGCCGGGATTCCAGTCTCCTGCGTTTCAAGGGATATCTGTGTTTTTAGGGCTGCTGATTTCTCTGGGCTCTACCTCTGTTATTTCTAATCTCGTTTCTGGTAGTGTTCTGATCTATACTCGGGCATTTCGGGTGGGTGATCGGATTAAAATTGGGGATATCTCTGGGAAAGTTATGGAAACAACCCTGCTGGTAACTCGTATCCTGACTCCTACGAATGTCGTTGTTAGTATTCCCAATTCTCAAATAAGTACCAGTTCGATTGAAAACTTCAGTTTTAGCCATCGAGAATTAAACCAGCCCTTGATCCTGCGGACGACGGTGTATTTAGGGTATGAAGTCCCCTGGCGCGAAGCTTACGAGGCTTTGATCCAAGCGGCGTTGCGTACGGAAGGAATGCTTGAGTCTCCGCCACCTTTCGTACTACAAGGGGAACTAAACGAAGTTTACGTTACCTATTTGCTCAATGCCTATATGAATGTGGAGTATTTTCAGGGAAAAACTTCAAAAGGAATTGAACAAGCTTGCTCCCAATTGAATGAAAATATCCGAGATTGTTGTGCCACAGCCGGAATTCGGATTTTTGCCCCTAATTATGAAGCCGATCCCACCAATTACGGCCCAGGGGTTGACAAAATTTAACCGTGCCTATCTCTATTCCTTAAAATTATCGGATAAATAATCTTTGATTAAATTAATTGTTTCCTGGGGATGACTCATCTGGGGACAATGCCCGGTAGCTTCCATTAATTTTAAGGTACCTTCATAAAGGTAGCGCTGAAGATAGTATCCCACTTCTACTGGAGCGATCGCATCATCGGTACATTGTAAAATCAATGAGGGTGTTCTAACTTTCAGTAAATCCGGGCGATTATCGGAGTAAAAAGTTGCCCTAGCAAAACAACTAGCCACCACCGCATTAGTTGAACAAAAACTGGCTTCTAGCTCCTGAATGAGCTCCGGGTGATCCTGATTTTGCATGACAATGGGAGCCAGAAAACTCGCCCAACCGATATAATTTTTACCCATTAGATCCAGTAAATCTTCAATATCTGAGCGCTCAAATCCGCCGATATAATCATCCGATGAATCATTAATATAACAGGGGGAAGGACAAATTAAAACCATCTTTTGAAATAATTCGGGAGCTTTAATTGAGGCTAAAAGACCCACCATACTACTCACAGAATGACCGACAAAAAATATATTTTCTAAGGACAAAGCTGTAATAATATCCAGAACATCCTGAACATAACCCTGGAGATCAGCATATCTTTCTACACTATAAGCATTCATATCTGATTTTCCTGACCCTACATAGTCAAAAACAATAATTTTATAGTCATTTTCAAAAGCAGGTGTGATGAAACGCCACATATTTTGATCACAGCCAAACCCATGGGCAAATAATAGGGGTTGTGTTCCTTGTCCCAAAATTTTTACGTTGTTTCTTTTCAGAATATTTTCAGTCACTATCATCTGTTTTGTTTTCTTAATTTTAATTAACCGTTATCAAAAGTTTGAGCGATTCTCTATTCTATGATATGAAATTTAATCAATTTCCATGCTATTAAAGAATTGGCTTTTCCTTTAACATCAATGGGCTTTTTTGCTTCTACTTCTAATAAATGACTCATACTTTGATAAACTGTATCAGAAATCGTAATTTCTTCGGCAGGAGTCGCACCTTCTAAACGTTTAGCAGTATTCACAACATCACCAATGACGGTATAAGTTCTTACGCCACTACCACCAAATAATCCTTCAATTACATTACCACAATGGACGGCACAACCCGTACTAATATTTTCGGGTTTGAGGATGTCTGAGGCTGCTTTTTGCATGGCGATCGCTGCTTTTACTCCCTGTTGGGGTGTGGCATAAATTGCCATAATTTCATCGGCCGTAAAACTAACTTTTAGGGGGTTAAATTGGGCTGCTATGGGTTCCACATGACGATAATAGTTATTTAATACCGTAGCCACATGATCGGGTTTCTCTCTGTTCGCACCAGGCGGTAAATCCTCGAATATCCATAAATAAAATAGTCCGATCAAACCGTTGAAATTTTAATTGTTCGGGATTATTAATTGCCGCATTGACGACATGACTTCCCATACCCCATTCCGCTAATTTTTTTAAGATTTCTGTGATTTGAGTATGCTGATTAATTGGGGTAAAAATACAATCATTAAAAAATTTTTCTTGGTGTTCTCTCCTAACTGCATTCACCAGCATGGGAATATCGGTTCCATCTTTTGAACGTAAAGAAAAATAGATTTCTTCTGCTTTTCCATAAAATTTTAATAAGGGAAAAAAATGGGTTTGGCAAAAAATACGCCCGGCCAATGGTAAAATTGAGTTCATGGATTTTCCCTGGAGTTCGTGGGTTTCATAGCCGAGTAATTTTAATAATGTATTATTGATTATGGCGATCATCTTATCATCGGTAAATGACAAAAAACCGCAGGGTGCATTATTAAGAATTTCATCGATAGAGTCTGTCATAACAGCAGTGAAGTTGAGGGTAGATGAGTTCATATTTAAGGCAATTATGGAGTGAACAATTGGTAATGGTCAGGAATTAAGTGATCTTCATGATTGATGAATATAGTTTATTCCTGATTCCTAGAGTTAACAGTTTCTTGAATTAACCAATAGGTAGTCATTTCCCCCCTACCTTTGACTTCAATTTGTCCGCGTTTTTCCAAGATGTAGGAATTTTTTAAGCGTTCATAGGTAGCTTCAGTGACTTGAATTTTCCCCGGTAAACCGGAGGATTCCATCCGAGAAGCGACATTAACCGCATCCCCCCATAAGTCATAAATAAATTTTTTCACCCCAATTACTCCCGCAATAACTGATCCGCTATTGATGCCAATTCTAATTTGTAAAGGTTCGTTATATTGGGTTTGAAAATTGGCGATCGCTCTTTGCATATCTAAAGCCATTTGAGCCATAGCTTCGGCATGATCTGGCTTGGATAGGGGTAAACCTCCGACCACCATATAGGCATCCCCAATGGTTTTGATTTTTTCTAAACCATGCTTTTCTGTCAGTTGATCAAACACCGAAAACACTTGATTTAATCGCTCCACTAATTCATCGGGTTGAATGCGAGTTGAAAGGGGCGTAAACCCAACAATATCGGCAAATAAAATGGTGACTTCATCAAATTTTTCGGCAATAGAACTGCTATCATATTTGAGACGTTCTGCAATCGATGGAGGCAAAATATTCAGTAATAGTTTTTCCGAACGTTCTCGGCTTTCCTGGAGTGCTTTGTCGGTATTTTTCCGTTCTAATTCGGCGCCAGCCCGGGCTGCAAATACTTTTAAAACCAGTTCTCTAGTTTGGTCATCTTGCATACAGTTGGTATCCAAAACAGCAATATGACCAATGACATTTTCTGATGAATCAATCAGGGGAATTCCCGCATAACTACGGGCTTTTAACTCCACTAAATCTTGATCTTCTGGAAACCGATTAATAATATTATCGGGATAACAACAATATTCCCCATTTTCAATAACTTCATGGCAAGGTGTTCCTTTTAAGTCATATTCAATATTATCAACAAAACTTCTATGAAGCCAAAATGCTAAGGTGCGAACTCTGGTTTTTTGGGGATTGGTACATTCGGTTACAAATGTATAACGAACACCTAAAATTTCAGCTAAGTGCTGAACACAGGAGCGAAAAAAATCATCTCCGGTTTTAGAAGCTGTCCCCTCTACAATTAATTTTAGGGCTTCTTCCCGACGCTTGCGATCGCTAATATCCCGCATCACAGTCAAGACTGAATTAGAGGAAATAGGAGAAATATTAACGGATAAATCTGTTTTTTTATTTTCGAGAATTAAACTATATTCAACTTCAATGGTCTCCTGGGTTTCTAAAGCGGTTTTAATCCCTGCTAACAAAATATCGGCTTGTTTTTGGGGGAGAATATCATGAATCGTTTGACCAATTCTTTCCTGTTCCGGCTTATATAATAATTGGGTATTGGGGGTAACCACTTTTAGATAATGCCCATCCGCATCAAAAACCACAATTGATTCCTTCATCGCTTTAAATAAAGCGTTAACTTCCGCCTCGGATTTTTCTAAGGCTTGATTTTGAGTTTTCAGGGTTTTCTGAAGGACTTGAAGTTTTAATTGGGTTTGAACTCGAATGAGAACTTCTTCGATTTGAAAGGGTTTAGTAATATAATCTATTCCTCCGACTTCAAAAGCTTGGACTTTATCCTTGACATCATCTCCAGCACTTAAAAATATAACGGGTACAGAACTGGTTTTGGGATCGGATTTTAAGATTTTACAGACCTCATAACCGGTAATTTGGGGCATATTAATATCCAGAAGAATCAGATCGGGAATTACGGTTCTCGCAGCCATTAAAGCCACATTTCCATTAATCGCTTTCCGCACTTGATATCCTTGCTGGACGAGGAAATCGGATAAAAAACGAATGTTGTCAACATTGTCATCAACAATCAGAATATCGGCTTTAAATTGATCGGTATTAATATTCATAAATAACTAACTTAATGACGGAGTAGGATAGCGGGAACTTTGACGCAGGGGATGGTTTGATGGGGTTAGGGTTGTCCCTTCGTAATCTGGTCACTTGTGAGTTCTAAAATAGTTTGAAATTCAAAATTCATGTTTAACCGATTTAGAATAGTCATTAATTCCTGATTTTCAGGGGGAATTTGAGCAATCAAATCTGCAATTTTCTCATCACTTCCTTGAGCCGCCGCATAATAGAGTTCTCCTTGCCATTGTGGGGACATAGTAGTGAGGAGAAAACTTAAACTTTCTTCTGAATTCGTAGGGAAATTAGAACTTGATTGTTCTGACTGAGTTTCATTTTCTTGATAGGTATATTGTACACCTAAATGCTGGCTAATTTTTTCCAGTAAATTGTCAACTTCTAGGGGTTTAGTAACGAAATCATCACAACCACAGGCTAAAATTTGTTCTTGATCCTCCTGAAAGACACTGGCGGTTAAAATGATAATTTTAGTTTGTTGTCCTAGGGGTGTACCTTTAATTAATTTAGTGGCGGTTAACCCATCTAGGACGGGCATTCTGACATCCATTAAAATTAAGTCTGGTTGCCAAGTTTTCCAACAATCAATGGCTTCTTGACCATTTTCTGCATTCTCAATTTTAAACCCCAGACTTGATAATAATTCATTCAATAATAAACGACTATCTAAACGGTCATCGACGACTAAAATTTTATAGTCTGGCTGTCCGGGTGCAAGATAAATTGCTTTAGCTTTAGTTGTATTCACAGGCAATGGATAATACTCCAAAGAATGGGTCGGAATTTCAAAGCTAAATAAAGTTCCGATTCCTAACTGACTTCTGACGTGAATATCTCCGCCCATAAGTTGTATATATTTTCGACTAATGGCTAATCCTAATCCGGTTCCCTGATTAGAATTTCGTCCTGATTCAGTTTGTTTAAAGGGTTCAAAGAGCAGGTCAATTTCTTCGGGAGCAATTCCCGCCCCCGTGTCTTCGACTTCAAATAAAATAAACTCTAATTTCTGCTGATTCGCGGAATCAATAGCCAAATTTTCCCCATCTAAATCCTCTAAATTACAAGCTAAGGAAGATTCGGGTTGAACAATTTGATATTCCCGTTTTACCCTGACTCGAATTTCCCCTTGAGTGGTAAATTTAATGGCATTGCTTAACAAATTTAATAAAACCTGTCGTAATTTTCCTTCATCAGTTTCTAAATAACGGGGTAGGTCGGGTGCGTACTCAAATTTTAATTCTAAGCCTTGGGATTCTGCCCGCATTTGCATCATTTTTCTTAACCCCTCTAGGAGACTAATTAAATCAAACTGATGTTGGTTGAGGGTAGTTCTTCCGGCTTCAATTTTAGACATTTCCAAAACGTCATTAATCAAGGTTAATAAATGTTCCCCTGCTTGATTGATAATCCCCACATATTTATGATGTTTGGAAGACAATAAAGGATCTTCATTCATTAATTGAGTAAACCCTAAAATTGCATTCAAGGGTGTTCTTAACTCATGACTCATACTCGCTAAAAATTCTGATTTAGCTTGATTGGCTGTATCAGCTGCTACGACTGCTTTTTGTAGCTGAATCGATTGTTTTTGTGTGGTTTCTAATAATTCAGTTTGTTGTAAAGCGACGCCCAACTGATTACTAATTTGGATGGCAATATTAATTTCTACTTCCTTCCACTGACGAGGACTAGAGTTTTGGTAAGTGGCGAGTAAACCCCATAATTGATTGTTAGAAAAAATCGGAGTAATAATATAGGCTCTAGCCTGAAAACTCTCTAATAAGTTGATATAACATTGATTAAATCCAGCGTTATAAATATCAGTAACCGCACGATAGTTAGCTCCCTGACTATATAGACCTCCTTGGGTATCTTTCAAATAAGTATCTTGGAGCACAGAGGAATTGCTAGAAGAATTATTTTCAAATAGTTTAACGGTACACCGTTCATTTTCTGTGGTATTTTCCTGTAATGAGGGATTAGTATTTTGTTCTTCAAATAAAGACATCCAACCCGGACTAACGGATTCGGCGATGAATTCTCCACTCCAGTCCGGGCGGAACTGGTACACCACAACCCGTTCACAATTAAGCACTCGTCTTAATTCTAAAGCAGTGGTGGAAAAAATTGTTTTTATGTCTAAGGTTTGGCGGATTCTTTGAATTGCTTTTGCTAGGGCTTGTTCCCGTTTTAAACTTTCTTCTAAAGCAATTTGGGTATTTTTGCTGTCGGTGATATCTTCAGAAATACACAACATATGGGTGATTTTTTGATGGTTAATAATCGGGATTTTTTGTGTTTTTAATATTAGGTCTTGATCGGCTAGATTATGAATCATAAATTCCGGGATTTCTACGGCTTTTTTGTGATTTAAAATTTCTAAAATATGGGATCGAAAATAATCCGCTTGCTTCTGAGGTAGAAGACTATAAATATTTTTGCCTAAAATTTCATCTCTTTTGACTCCAAATATGGTTTCACTGGATTTATTCCAGAGTTCAAATCTAAAATCATTTTCAATATTTTTTACATAGATGGCTAAGGGAATATTTTCAATAATTGTATTTAAAAATTGTTGAGATTCGGCAAGTTTTTGATCCAGTTTTTTCCGTTCGGTAATATTATTAAAAGTGCAAACAATTCGTTCTAATTTACCTGCACTATTGAACTGAGGATCAATATTCAATAATAACCAAGCCCTGAGTTGAGAGGACTGGCTTTGAGTCAGTCCCAAAATTAAATTGTGGATGGGTTTCCCTTGGGAAATTGCTTGATGAATGGGCTGCATTTTCTGGGTTAAGGGATTCCCTTCTTCATCGAGAAATTTCCAAGATAGGGAAAATATATTTTTTCCCTCTAATTCCGGTTCGGTTTGTACTAATAAATCTTGAGAGACTTGGTTACTCAAAATAATTGTTCCTTGGGGAGATAAAAGTAATACACCAACGGGCATTTCTCGAATTAGAGAACGGAAGCGTTTTTCACTTTCTTGCAGAGCATTTTGATAGACTAATTGACTGGTATACCGTTGATCAAAAACCGATATTACTAGGGTTCCAATTAACAGGATTAAGGTGACAATTCCAATTTGTACCGCTAACCCGGAATTAGCATTGGTTTCCATTAAGTTGACGGGAACAGAAGACTGTTCGACCATGGATATGGCCCACATTCCCGTATAGTGCATTCCACTAATCCCAATGCCCATTACCCCGGCGCTGCAAACCTTCCAGGGATTAAACGCCGATGAGGGGGCGTTTCGCAGGTAAAATGCCAAACCCAAGGCCACCATGGAGGCAATAATTGCGATCGCCACCGACAGCAAAACTCGCCCTAAATTGTATTGCATCATGGCTCCAGCAACGGTCATTCCGGCCATGCCTAGATAGTGCATGGAGGCGATCGCTAATCCCATGACCACACCGCCGGAAAACACCCCCAAACTGAGTTTCGGCCGACTGAATAGTAATAAAGCTAGTCCCGAGGCGATAATAGCTACCCCCCAGGAGACCAGGGTAATCACCAGGTTGTAGGTCACGGGCAGGGGGAGTTTTAGGGCTAACATCCCGATAAAGTGCATTGACCAAATGCCTGTTCCCATGGCAACAGCACCGCCTAACGTCCACAGTAGGCGACTTTGGGGGGGTGATTCGGGGGTGACTCGTGTGGCGAGATCTAAAGCGGTATAGGAGGCAATCACCGCGATTAAGAAGGAGAAAGCAACTAAAAAGGGTTGATAATGGTTGTGAATAACCGTCATGGTGATTAAGAATTTCATATCTTCGGGATTAAATTAATGATTAATAACCCAGCTTGATGATCGACAATAAAACCTGAATTGAAAGGGTTTTCTTTGATTTTATATAGAATTTTTTCCATAGCACATGAGGGGGAAATCATCAGATTATTGACTTTATTATATCGACATCGCCCCAACTCCTAAAGTAAACATTTTGTTAAAATTTAGATGAAGGTTTAGACAATAGCGAATAAAAAAGTAGGTTTTTGAATCCTATCTATCAAGATTTAGTATTGATTTAGTATAATTTAATACCAAAATTCAGAGTTAAATGCTTGAATTTTTCTCTAACAAATTCCTAAAACCCAATATTCATAGATGTTTCATAAAAATCAATTTTTGTCAATACCCTAAAGTTAACCTCTTGTAACTTTCTTCTGCTTGAATTTTGCAAAAATGGTTAAGTCTATGCAAGGATATTGACATGGGAGTTATAGCAGTACCAAGGCAATTAGGACATTACAAGTCTTTCTCACCCTTTGGGGTGTTGCCTGCTAGATGGAACCAGTAAGCCATTGCTTCAAGAACACAACACCTGACTGAATGACCATTGATCAACTCATTGATATTCTCAAAGTCAGTTTACCCGAGGGTCTGACATCCCTCCAAGAAATGATTTTACGTTCTTCTTGGGATGGTAAAACCTATGCGTTAATGGCTTCGGAAACTAACTATGTCAAAGAATACCTAAGTCGGGCGGCGTCGGAACTTTGGTCAACCCTAAGTGATTTCTGGGAGGAACCCATTGGCAAAAATAATTTACGCCTGGTGTTCGAGTCCCGTCCGTTAACTAAAGCCCAACGACAACTCCTCGAACAGTTTCAATGTCAAACCTTGATCTCTGTTTTAGAGTTCCCTGGTGCGCCCGTGGGCTTAGACTCCAAATTATATATTGAACGTCCTCCGATTGAAACCCTTGCCTATGAAGAAATCACCAAACCTGGCAGTATTATTCGGATTAAAGCCCCTTGGAAAATGGGCAAAACTTCTTTACTTTTAAGAATTATTAATCAAGCTGAATCCCATCATTATAGCACCGTTAATATTGATTTTCAACAGGCAGAAAAAACTATTTTTTCGAGTGTAGATAAATTTTTTCGTTGGTTTAGTCGAAATATTAGTTGGAAGTTGAAAATTCCTCCCAATCTTGGTGACTATTGGGATGAAGATATGGGTAGTAAGGTCAGTTGTACTATTTATTTTGAGGCTTATCTCTTACAACAAATTGAGACAAATTTAGTTTTAGGATTAAATGAAGTTAATCGTCTCTTTGAATATCCTGATATTGCCGAAGAATTTTTTTCACTTCTCCGGTCTTGGTATGAGCAAGCCAAAAGTAATAATACCTGGAAAAAGTTACGTTTAGTTTTAACCTATTCAACGGAAATTTATATTCCCTTAAATATTAATCAATCCCCTTTTAATGTGGGATTACCTTTAAAATTACCCGCTTTTGATGCTGAACAGGTTTTATCCTTAGCCCTGCGTCATGGGTTGGACTGGACTCCCACCCAAACCAAGCAACTCATGGCAATGGTTGGTGGTCATCCTTTTTTAGTTAGACTGGGATTATACTATTTATGTCGAGGGGAATTAACCCTAAAACAACTGTTACAAGAAGCGGTAACAGAAACGGGAATTTATAGTAGTCACCTACGGCGAATTTTAGCGGTTTTACAGGCAGACCCTCAACTTGAAAAAGCATTTAAACAGGTGATTTATGCCGATCAACCGATTAAACTAGCTTCTGTGGTAACGTACAAATTAGATAGTATGGGCATTGTCACCCTGAAAGGAGATTCTGTTGTCCATAGTTGTGAACTTTATCGAGTATATTTTAGGAATCAATTACTTGATTAAGAGGGAACAGGGAACAGGGAACAGGGAACAGGGAATAGGGAATGGGGAATAGGGAATAGGGAATAGTAGGTTATGAGCAGGTTACAAGGTTTAGTATTGTCAAACACCTTAATTGGTAGCACTATAGTATCGTTGATTAGAAATTAAATATAAGTTCTGTCCGGTCAAATTGAATCTTCAAAGGAACAATAAAGCGATTCTATCGACTCTTAGGTTATAAGAGTTAAATTCAGAACTTGAAAAAATAAGGATGTTTGAGTGTATGTTAACTTCTAAATTATCCCGTTCAGGACTGTCAGTTTTCCTAGCCTTGGGCTTAACAACAGCCGTGGTCACACCTCTGCTACAAGCTATTCCCGCCACCGCCCAAGCCTTTCCCAATACCTTACAACGGGATAGAATTTTAGCAGGAACCCAAATTCCGGTGGAATACTCCCAAGCTGAAAAAATCGTGGTTATGCCGAATGAAACCGTTTCCCTAACGATCACGGTAGCACAGGATGTTGTTACCAGCCAGGGACGGGTTTGGATTCCGGCGGGTGCTGAAATTGTTGGACAATTACAACCTGCTTCTGGGGGGTCTCAATTTGTGGCGAGTGAAGTCATTATTAGTGCCGGAAAACGGTTTCGCCTGGATGCAAATTCTCAAGTTGTAACCCACACCGAAACCGTCCGCAAAGGAGCCTCGGCGAAATCTGTTATTGGTGGGGCAGCCATTGGAGCCGCAGCCGCAGCAGCTATTGGTGCGGTGGCTGGGGATAATGCGATCGCCACGGAAGAAGTTTTAGTCGGTGCGGGACTCGGCGCCATTACTGGAGTCTTTGTGGGACGGAGTAAAGTGGATGTGGTGGTGATTAATCCGAGTCAAGACCTCAGTTTAACCGTACAATCGGATATTATCTTCCGTTAAATCGTAGTGAGGCGTTCACGCCTCCTTCTTTCCAGATAGCCTGATAAACCGTAGTGAGCCCTTTAGGGTTCCTTCTTCCAAGATAGCCCTAAAGGGCTTACTACTTATCAAGATAGCCCTGAAGGGCTTACTACTTATGAGGATTTCCACGGTTAAAAAATACGCGATCGCATTCTGCCTAACTTTGGGGTTAACGGCATTAGTCAGTTGTTGGAGTCCTAAAGTCACCCAAACGGCTGAGTCTTCCCTACAACAAGCTCAGACCCTGGCCAAAGGCATCTCCCAACAACTGATCAGCCAAACCCAAAATCCCCGTTTTGCTCAACCGATTGATTGTCAATTGGGTCAGGATTGCTTTATTTTGTTATACCCCGATCGCGATCCCACCCCTAATGCTGTGGATTTTGGTTGTGGACGGCAAACCTACGATGGGCATAAAGGCACGGATTTTGCCATACCCGACGAACAAGCCATGGCTAGAGGGGTTCCGGTCTTAGCCTCCCAGGGGGGGACGGTATTGCGTGTACGGGACGGGATAGCAGATCGACGAATTCAAACGGAAGCGGATAAAAAGACCGTGGAAGGCACGGAATGTGGCAATGGTGTGGTGATTGACCATAGTTCGATTCCCAATGGGGCGGGGTGGGAAACCCAATATTGTCATTTACGCCGGGGAAGTGTCCAGGTCAAACCCGGGGATCAGGTCGAAAAAGGGACGGTTTTAGGGGCGGTGGGAGCTTCGGGTTTGGCATCTTTTCCCCATGTTCATCTCACTATTAATTATCAGGGGCAAGTCATTGATCCCTTTGTGGGGCCGGGAGCAACGGTCGGGTGTAATGTGACTCGTAACCCGATTTGGGAACAGTCTTTTGCCTATATTCCCACGGGATTAATTCGGGCTGGATTTTCCGCTCAACCTCCAACGATGGATGAATTATGGCAGGGGAAATTTAATCAAAATATCCTACCCCAAGACAGTCCGGCGTTGTTATTTTGGGTACAGGTTTATGGGGTATTAAGTGGGGATAAAATGATTTTTAATCTCTATAATCCCCAAGGACAAAGAGTTTTAAATAATGAGAATTTTGTCAATGATTCCAGTAAAACTTGGATTGGTTATGTGGGGAAAAAAAATAATCCTCAACAACCTTTAACTTCTGGAACTTGGAAAGCAGAATATCAATTAATTCGAGGCGATCGCACTTTAGTTAAAACTCAAAAACAACTGGAAATTCAATAGGGAATAGGGAATAGGGAATAGGTGAAAAAAAGATATAATCTCAGTTATTAGTTAACTCCTAAACTGATAACTCCTAAACTGATAACTGATGACTGATAACTGATCACTGATTATTCGTCTTCCCAATCATCTAAATAACGCTTTAATAACGGTTTAATATCTGGTTCGATGGGTTGTTCTTCTTCCTCCAATTCAGTAGAATTAAAATTCAGGGGTTCAATAATTTTGGCAAAGGCATCCTGCACAAATTGTTTCACAAATTCATCCCGACGGGTTAACTGAAATTGTCGTTGTACTACTTCTGTCATCCCTCCATCTCCCCAGTCTTGATCTTGGCGGAAATATTCAATAAAACTTTTACCTGCAATTCGGGTTAAATAGGCCGCACTCACTGCTTGAATTGCCCGTCCTACCACTAAGGTTGCTAAATTTAATTGTAGGGCGGTTGAGACTAACTGAATCACCCCTTTAACTACTCCTAAACTTCCCAAGGTTTTTGCTAGGGATAGGGCTAATTCTCGACCGCGATCGCTATTTAATTCACACCCATAGATTTTACCAATTTCTATCACCATTTGGGTATTAACGGCTGCTGTAGCAATTAAATCAATTACGGGTAAAGGTGTTACTGCAATTACCCCCGCACCTATCCATTGAAATCGCTCAACAATTTTTTCAGCTTCCCGTTTTCTTTGACTATCAATTAAGAGTCTGGCTTCTTCTCCTAAGCGTTGGGATTGTAATAAAATATTATCCGCAATTAATTCTTCTCCTTCGGATCTTAAAATTAGGGCGATGCGTCGAATTAAGGGCATAATATCCGATTCCGGTTGAATTATTTCTCCCGTTTCTAATTTAATTAATTGCGGATTTGCGGCAATAGAAATCACATCATTGGCATCTAAAAATAGTTTGACTCTATCTTTAAGTTTAGCTAAAATAATATTTTGATCCGCTTCTGTATATAAATCTTTTTTATTTAAAATAATTAGCGATCGCTTGCCAATTTTAACTAAGGCTTGTAGAGATTGATATTCTGATTGTCTTAAATCATTATCTAAAACAAATAATAATAAATTAGCATCCATCGCCACCGAACGCGCTAATTTTCCCCGCTCAGACCCGGCTATTCCCGCTTCTAAAATTCCCGGGGTATCGGTAATTAAAATTTCCCGCTCAATTCCATCTAATTTTAAATGATAGGTTTCCCCAACTTCGGTGGTTCCCATGGGTGCATTAACTTTCCCCACCATTCGACCCATTAAAGCATTAACCAAAGAGGTTTTTCCCGCCGAACCCGTACCAAATACAACCACTTGAATATTGCCTTTAGCTAATTCTGAAGCCATATCTTGAGAACGACTTAATAACGCTTTTTTAGCAATTTCATCTTGAATTTGAGTGACCTGTTCTTGTACAGATTTGATCGATGCTTCCGCCGCTTCTATCTTGTCTAAAGGTATTTTTAAAGGTCGCCGTTTTTTGCGAGATTTCCCTGATTTTTGGAAGAATCGAGTATAATAAAAAAAGGCAAAGATCGCTAATCCCAACAAGATAATTAATAACAAAAGTAGCAAATTTGCTAAAATTGGATTAGCTGACCAAATAACTTGGGTATAAAGAGCCGATAGGGAACTCACCAGCCAAATCATTAACCCTAAAATTAGGCAAATTCCAAAAATTAAAAGTAAATAACGAGAGATGGGCATAATGCGATCACTCCAACCTTAAATCAGCCAATTTTATCTTTCTATACTAAAGAATAATAACTCGTAGTAAGCCCTTCAGGGCTTTCTTATTAAAAAGGATAGAATAGAGGCGTGATAGAGGCGTGAACACCTCACTACAATGTAGTAAGCCCTTCAGGGCTTTCTTAAGAAGAATAGAGTCCTGAATATCTGACTACGGGGTTTGGAGAATTTGATGGATAGTTGATACTTGTTGATTGTAGTCTTCTTGAGTTAAAACAGGTCTACTATGGGTTAAAGGAATCATTTCTTGTAACTCAATCCAAGAACGACAGCCTCCACAACTAGGATGATAAGGAATGTTATAAACTTGAGAGAGTTTATAGGTTCTCAGTAATAAAATATAGAGGGGTTGCTGGGGTTTAAATTGAAGGCGATCGCGCACAAATTCTTCATTCCAAATATGATATTTTATTAAAGAATGGATTGAAGATTCATTTTGAGCATTATTCCATGATAAAATGTGAGTAATTTCAGCAAAACTGCTAATTTTAATGGTTTTAGGATGCCAACCAGAAGGGACAGGTTGCACAAGGTTCGCATATTCAGGTTTTAATAAAGTGGGTTTTTGATGTTCTAAGGTAGGATAGAGTAGAATTTGATCGTGATCTACCTTAAATTTCCCCCCCTGTTCGCGAATTCCTCCTTTTCTTAATAACATAATGGTTTTACCCATTTCTAAGGCTTGAATGGCAATATCCCATTCTTTGAAAGCGTAATTTGTGACGGTTTCCATGATTTAACTATAGATGCTAATTTTTGCTAAAATTATATACAATAATAATCTGAAACTGGGAAAATCAACATGAAAAAACGAACTCTGGGTCAATCTGATATTTTAATTACTCCCATTTTAATCGGAACTTGGCAAGCGGGAAAACGGATGTGGGTGGGCATTGAAGATGCAGAAACGATTAAAGCCATTCGTGCCGCCTTTGATGCGGGTATTACCACCGTTGATACCGCAGAAATTTATGGGGAAGGACACTCGGAAAAAATTGTAGCTCAAGCCCTATCTGATGTCCGGGATCAAGTTGTTTATGCTAGTAAAGTTTTTGCCAATCATTTAAAATATGATCAAGTGATTGAAGCTTGTGAACGATCTTTAAAAAATCTGAATACCGATTATATTGACCTCTATCAAATTCATTGGCCTTCTGGATTTATGAATTCGGAAATTGTTCCTATTGCAGAAACTATGAAGGCTTTAAATCACTTAAAAGAACAGGGAAAAATTCGAGCAATTGGTGTTTCTAATTTTTCTCGTTCTCAATTAGAAGAAGCTGCCCAATATGGAAGAATAGAAAGTCTACAACCCCCCTATTCCTTATTCTGGAGAAAGGTAGAAAAAGATGCCATGCCCTATTGCATTGAACAGAATATTTCGATTTTAGCCTATTCTCCCTTAGCTCAAGGATTATTAACCGGAAAATTCGGTCATGATCATCAATTTTCCGAAGGAGATCATCGGTCTAAAAATAAACTGTTTGCCGATAAAGAGCATTATCAACGGGTACAAAATGCCCTAGACCAATTAAGACCCATTGCCGAAGGTTATCACTGTACTTTAGGACAATTGGCGATCGCTTGGTTAATTGCTCAACCTCAAACTAACGCCATTATTGGGTTTAGAAATACCGAACAAGCCCAACAAAATACTCTGGCGACTCAGATTCCTCTTTCCCCCGAAGATCTTGCAGAAATCGATAAAATTGGAAAGACTGTTACCGATTATTTAGATGATAGTCCAGTGATGTGGAATTTTTAAAAGGTGATATTCTTAACCCATTCCCCATCACGGATTTAAGAGAATTACGCACATTAACCCTGCCCTCAATTTGATTAAGAGACAGATTAAAATCCGTGAAATCCGTGAAATCCCCTTAAATCTGTGATCCAAATCCTTGCTGAGACACTAATTCAATACAAAGTTGATTCACAACTTCCGCATCTACCTGTTTTGGCAAGGTAGAATTTTCTGCCGCTTGGTCGAGTTTTTCATACAAACCTTTAGCTATTTCCATCACCTGATCATAAGTATATTTCCCTTTTTTGATAGCTAATAATTCCTCCGCATCTCCAGTTTCCCGACGGTCTACTATTAAAGATTGGGTTTCTAAGACCTCAATTCCGGTTTTTAATAGCCGAATCGCTTGCATGGCAAATTTGCAATCGTATCCCACCTTCGCCTCCATTTCCGCCCGATCTCGATTGCGATTTTTCTTCCAATCTTGGTAATGTTGGTATTCTCTACAAGCCCGTTGATACTGTTGACTTTTTTGCAATAATTGGATAAAATCATTAGAGGAATTAGACAACTTTTGAGTCATTTCTAAAGTAGATTCTGGTAGGGGATACTGTTTTAAAATCCCTTTAAAATCGATGTCCGCCGTTAGCAGTTTATAGAGTTCTTGGGTGGGTTCTAAAAATTCAATTCGATCGCGAACTAACCCATATAAATATTCTAAAAAACCATTCATCTGACTAACGGTTAAGGGTGGTGTCTCCACCAAACCAAATTCCGCCGCTGTGGGTTTCCCCGTTGGTGGATTCAATAACCAACGGCGATGGGATTCTAACTTTTTAATTTGAGCATAGCCATAGCCAGAATAGGTCTGTTTAACTTTTTTAGATAAAAAAATCTGACGATGTTCTTTCAATCGTTCCCCAACTTCCGTCAAATGAACATAATCTTTAAACCATAATAATTCTAAAATATTAGGGTTATTATCAATCAAGAGTTTCAGAAATTTTTTTAATTCATATAAACAGGTATCTTGAGATAAAAAAGGGAACTTTTCTGTGGGTTCTGTTTCCCAACCCCGATCTTTTTGTTCAATAATATTAAATCCCAAATAATAGGGTTCGGTGGCAATAAATACCCCACGATAATCGTAATCAGAAGTGGGTGTGTCCAGTCCATAACCTCTGGAACCCGTTAACGCCAGTAAAATTGTCCGGTTTTCAATCTCTAAACGGTTCATAAGGTTCTTCGCCTTTAGTGCTAAGATAAAAAGAACCCCCCTCAATATTGATTCAGGCGGGTTCATTCTCATTCAAACAAAGCCAAGAAAATTAAGGGTTGGCGGCTTGGGCGGCTAGAATTTGTTTTAGTTTTTCTAATTCATTAGCCCAACGAGGATCGGGTTGGAAGGAATCATCACCACTGCTTCTCGATGTAGAAGTTTGACCACCGGAAGAATGTTTTGATTTTTTGTTCCGGTTTTTACCACTCCCACCACTTTTCGGCATATTACCCGATGATTTAACCGGTTGTTGAACCGGCTGTTGTTGTTGTTGAGGTTGTTGAGGTTGATCATCTTCCCCACCGTTTTCCCCCTCACCAACACCGTCACCTTTTCCTTTTTTCCGAGGTAATGCTTTTTCTATTTTTAGAGCATTTTCTCTAAACATTACCCCATTATATTTTTCAACAATTTGATCCGCGACTTCATCGGTCTGCACCGTTACAAATCCAAAACCTCGACATTTGCCAGTTTTGCGATCGGTAATTACCTTAGCAGAAACGGTATCTCCTTCTTCTGCAAAGACATCTTGTAATTCTTTGCGTTCTAATTCTTTAGGAAGATTACCAATATAAAGACGAACGGACATAAGTAGAACCTCCAAGTTAAATGAAAAATAAGTAAACGAAATCATCCCCAACCTGTGTCGTTTAAAAACACAAGTTGAGGATCAACCCCCAAGCCATCAGCACTTGGGCTGGTTAAATTAAACTCAACAACCAACTCCATCTTAAAATTAAGATAAAGTCCTATTATTCTCTCCATGTTGAACTTATCATGTAGGGAAAGCGGGTTTGCTCGGTTGTCTTGTAAACTTTTTGCCATCTGTCAAAACTTAATGCTATAGAGTTTTGTTATCTCTGTGTTCAAAAATAGATTTAACTTCCTATAGCTAAAACCATATAAAGTTAACTCACTGGATGTTAACTTCCTGACTTTGCATTGCCAATAGTTGATTACAGCATTCAACAAAAATTGAATCATTTCTTTAAGTTGCTGCTTCGCCTTGTACCAGTCAGGCTATTGAGTGGAACCTAGAACCTTTGCTATGGGTTTTCCAGTACCGGATCGTCATAGGACAATCCCTAGGATAGCACATCCTGGAACATAGTTCTAGGGTTCTGCCAAGATTTTCGCATTTAATTTGGCAAACTTTCTGAACTTTCATCAACCGAGTGATCGGAATAACTCTATCCAAAAAGGGATAAGGTTGTTTTGACTCTTTGGTTAAAGAATGTATCACTAATCGGTTAAAAAAAGCAATCTTTCTGGATCAACTTCATTTTACCAGCCACCTTGAGATGCCAAGTAAACCCCCCAGAGGGTGAGAATAACGGCCAAAATCGTTGACCACAGGGGATGTCCCCCCCGTAGGACTGTCCGAGAATCGGAGGTTTCTAGGGTTTCCACATCCACCCAGGGTGTCGCCCCCCGTCGCCACCATCCCGTTACCTTAACCGTTTGAGTAATCAATTCCTGGGGATGACGAATGCGTGGCAAAAAATTGGTCAGGGGGGTTTTTTCGGGGAGATAATGGAGTTTGACGATTCCGCTTGGGGTTTGTAGGATCAAATCTTGAGCAAAGGTATTTCTTAAACCGCTTCGACCGAGGAGTTGACCAGTTAAACAAATCGGTTGACTATCAACCGGAATAGTCTTAGGGTTGACCACTAAATCCGATAAGTTAGGTTGATTTAAAATATTAGTGGGTTTGATTTCGGGAAAAAAGGGATTAATCCGAATTAAAATACCTAAGCCACAACCAATGGTAATTGAAGCCGTCATAATCCAATAGTCTCCCCATAACCATTCTAATTGCCATAGTCCTAAAAGAGAACAGAGTCCCCCCATTAACCAAATGATTCCCCCAATGATCATTCCAGAGGGAATACCAAAAAACGGCGCACCTTGTAGTAATAAGGGGGAATTGTTGGTGAGTAATTTGGGGGGTTTAGCTGGGGTAATATTTGATAGATCAAATTCGGGTTCTAATTTCCAATAATTCGCATAAAAACCGAGGATTTTTAAGCGTTCTCCAATTAGGGGATGGGATTGATTTAAGGTTAATTCAGGGGTGTAACAATTGGTTAAATCCCAGGTTAATAAAGAATTGATTGATCTGTAAGCTGTTAAACTACCTAAGGTTAAAGCCTGTTGATGATTAATCGGAATCAATCTATCGAAAGATTCTAAAAGAAAGCTGGTTTTTCCCTCAGTTTGAATGGTTTGGGATAATTTTATCGTAATTTTTAATAATGCACGACTTAAAGCATTGGGATTTCCGGTGAGGTTACAAGCAACCCGATCGCTATAATAAACTCGACGACGGGATAAATACAAGGAGGGAAATCTTAAAAGTTTATATAATCCATAACATAACGGACAGATAAAAATAGCGATTGCATTCAAAATTTGATGTAAAATACCTCGGATAATGGCTGGAAGCGGAATATTAAGATCGGGTAATTTTTCGGTTAATTCTGCTAAATACCAATAGATTAAATAGGGAATTTGACTAACCAATGTTGCCAAAGACATTACCGTGAAATCCCATTCCCCGATGGTCGCAATTTCTCTGGCAAATAGGACGGCAATTTCATCTTCTGTTAATTGATCTAATAATCCTTGACTCACAACTATTCTAGCAAATCGTCGCAAATTTCCATAGGAAAAAATTACCGGATCATCAATGGGTAATAGTTTAATTTCAGGTACTTTGAATTTTTGCTTTTGGCAATAATTTCTTAATAGTTTATTGGTTTCTTGACTTTGATTAAATAATGTGGTTAAAGGTAAAGGTTTTAATCCATAACTCAGTTTTAACAATCCATCCCATAACCAAGGTAAGAAGATAAATAAAATCAATAGGGTGATATAAACTCCTGGGGTGGGATTTTGATAAAATAAAGGAATCGGTTGTACAATAGGCAGCCAAGATAAACTATTATTCGTGAGTTTCATCAATTCCTCTAATAAACGAGGAGTTAACCAAATTATTGCTAAAACAGTTAGGGAAAGTTCCGCAAACAATCGGGATGTTTGCCAAATCCAACCCACAGCAAAGATAAATAAAATAATAAAAATAATTTGCCAAGGTTGACTGGATAATTGTTGCCAAGGATTTAAAATAGGTTGCCAAATCCAAATTTGATTTAAACTATTATTAATAAAAGCAAAAACAATCGGAATAAACCAAGTTAAACCGACAGCCATTAATAATTGTTCTAGTTTAAAATAACTCAATTGTAAAGGTTTAAGTTGTTGCCAATTCGTAGCTCGTCCAGCTTGTCGCCATTGCCATTCTTGAGGCGGGGGTGGCGGTTGAATAATTTCCGGTTCTAAATTAATAGAAGAATCGGGAATTTTTGCTTGAGAACTTGGGGGGATTTTTGCGGTTTTTTTCAGATTTAAAGGTGTGGGTTGAGATAAAGAAGGATTCGGGGACTTTTTCGGAGGTGATGGGGAGGAAAGTTTGGGAGTTTTGGCTAGAGTCGATTTAGCTTTTGTGGGTTGTAGATTAGGATTTAACGGGATAAAACCCGTTTCTGTAATAGGGGGTAATTCTGAAGGTTGAGGTGCAATATTAGGACTAATATTTTGGGGTTTAGGGGGATGGCGTTTTAATAATTGTCTTAAATAATCCGTAGCCCAATTTTTAATATTTTCCTGCTGAGATTGAGTTAAACTCTGACATAAATTAATCGCTAATTTAGTATTTCCTGTGCGTTCATAAGCAATCACTAACCCCATTTGTGCCTTAAATTGACCGGAATTATCAGATTGAGCAACAGGTTCTAAAAAAGCGATCGCCTGTTGATAATCCTTCCGTTTTAAAGCTGCTAATCCTGATGCTAAATCCGATGAATTGGGGGGTAAATTGGAGGAAGACATAGGAGAAATTAAGAATTAAAATAAATTAACATTCACGGTTTAAGGGGAAAACCCATATCCTAAAATCATAAAAATGATTGATTCGATCTCATCTAAAGGGTTAAAAATTGATGGAAAGCACAATAAATCCTATTGTACCCATTTTCCCGATCAAAATATCTTAAAATTCCTTTGATTACATATTTTAATCAACTTTCTTCTAGGAAAAAAAATTAAAACTGACATCTGATCCCCAAGGAGTGATACAATGGCTTGGCTCAAAATCAGCTATTATGGATACAAATTACTTATTTCTAGCATTTCAATTTACCTCTCCCGGCCCCATCATCTTTGAAATCGGGCCGTTATCAATTCGGTGGTATGGCTTGTTAATTGCCTCGGCGGTCTTGATTGGAGTATCCTTATCTGGGTATCTTGCCAGTCGTCGCCAAATTGATCCCGAACTGATTGGAGATTTAGCTATTTGGTTAGTGATTGGAGCGATTCCTTTTGCCAGATTGTATTATGTGGTATTTCAATGGGAAAGTTATGCCGATAATCCCGGGAATATTATGGCAATTTGGAAGGGAGGAATTGCCATTCATGGAGCAATTATCGGCGGATTAATAGCCACTTTACTATTTGCTAAAATCAAACAAATTCCCTTTTGGCAATTAGCCGATATAATTGCCCCTTCTTTGATTTTGGGTCAAGCTATCGGCAGATGGGGTAACTTTTTTAATTCTGAAGCATTCGGAAGTCCAACGGATTTACCTTGGAAACTTTATATTCCCCCGGAACGCCGCCCTAATGGTTTTGAATCCTACGAATATTTTCACCCAACTTTTTTATATGAATCCCTGTGGAATTTAACTATATTTGCCCTATTAATCACCTTATTCTTAAAAGGTTTAAAAGGCAAACATCCTTTAAAATCAGGGACAATATTCTTGGTCTATTTATTGACCTATAGTTTGGGTCGAATTTGGATTGAAGGATTACGCACGGATAGTTTAATGTTAGGGTCTTTAAAAATGGCTCAACTGGTTAGTTTGACGGCGATGATGTTAGGGTTATTTGGTTTAATTTGGTTATATGGATTGAAGCGAACCTTACCCGATATTGTGCAGAAATCCCATCCCTCGGAATCCGAATAAAAAAAGCCCTAGACTCAATTGTTAGGGCTTCAACCAGGGTGCATCTACCATTCTTATCTTCTCAGTGGCTCAGTTGAGATCCGGAAAAAATAGAAATCCAGCGTCAATTTTAGGAAATTAGAATATCATGGAACCGGATATCGCATTACTCAAACCTGCGGTTTATATTGTTGGAGCAGGGCCGGGTGATCCAGAATTATTAACTGTGAAAGCTCAAAGATTATTAGCCTGTGCGGATGTAATTGTATTTGCCGATTCTCTAGTTCCTCAACAGATTTTAAAGGGGGTGCGGGCGGAGGCAGAATTAATTAAAACCTCTGATAAAACCTTAGAAGAAATTGTTCCTTTCATGATTCAAAGAGTTCATCAAGGGCTTTCTGTTGTCAGATTACATTCGGGTGATCCGAGTTTATATGGGGCTATTTATGAGCAAATACAACAACTAATAGAGGCAGAAATTGAGTTTGAAATTGTCCCTGGAATTAGTGCTTTTCAAGATGCGGCGGCTAAATTAAAAATAGAAT
This sequence comes from Planktothrix sp. PLAVEN19ND, assembly GCF_057220675.1. NCBI lineage: Bacteria > Bacillati > Cyanobacteriota > Cyanophyceae > Oscillatoriales > Microcoleaceae > Planktothrix > Planktothrix sp. PLAVEN19ND. The sequence continues at coordinate 659,771 of NZ_CM170132.1, forward strand.
TAACTGTCCCGGAATTGGTACAAACAATTATTTTAACCAGGGTGAGTGGGAGAGCAACTAGTGTTCCTGCGGATGAGGAATTAGAAAGTTTAGCGGCTCATAAAGCTAGTTTATGTTTATATTTGAGTGCGCGTTATGTGGAAGAAACTCAGCAAAAGTTAATCAAATATTATCCCGCAGAAATGCCGATTGCTATTTGTTATCGTTTGGGATGGCCCGATGAAAAAATCCGGGTAGTTCCCTTAGAAAAAATGGCACAAGTTACCCAGGAAGAAAACTTAATTAGAACCACCCTTTATGTAATTAGTCCCGCTTTAGCAAAAACGCCCCAGGCTTCAACTTTTAGATCGAAATTATATAACCCGGAACATTCCCATTTATTCCGTCAGCCAGACCCAGACTTGGGCGAGGAGACCTCGCCCCTACGGTGTACTTATGAATTTTAATCAAAAAAATATTATTATTACTGGCGGTTCCAGTGGAATTGGTAAAGCAACGGCTCAATTATTAGTGAGTTTAGGGGCAAATTTAACCCTTATTGCTCGAAATCAAACCATCCTTGACCAAGCCCAAAAGGAAATTAACGCGGTAAAATTGTATCAAAAGCAAAAAATTTTTACCCTTTCTGCGGATGTTTCGGTGCGGGAAGAAGCGGAAAATGCTATCAAACAAGCCATAATAGTTTTGGGAGGCGTAGATATTTTAATTCTCTCGGCGGGTACGGCCTATCCGGGGTATTTTAGAGAACTTCCGCTAGAAGTTTTTGAACAAACAATGGCGGTTAATTATTGGGGATCTTTGTATTGTATTCGAGAAGTTTTACCTACAATGATAGCACAAAAACAGGGTAAAATTATTATGATTTCATCGGGGGCTGGATTAATTGGAATTTATGGTTATACCGCCTATAGTCCTACTAAATTTGCCCTCAGAGGATTAGCGGAATCCCTGCGAGGGGAATTAAAACCCTTGGGAATTCAAGTTTCTATTGTTTATCCCCCGGATACTAATACCCCGCAATTAATCGCTGAAAATAAGACTAAACCTTTAGAAACAAAAGCCATTACCGGAACCGTGAAACCTTGGGAACCCGAGGATATTGCTCAAGAAATTGTCAGGGGAATGATGAATAAAAATAAATTTGCGATCGCTCCCGGATTGGAAATTAAACTTTTAAATACTTTCCATAGTTTACTCTTTCCTATCTTAAATCGCTATTTTGATTATCTCATTCAACACATAAAAAGTTAAATTAGGGTTAAGATTTATCCCAGGTGAAACAATCTATGCAACACTTTAGTTCAACGGGTAAACTATTGATAGAATATCCTAGACAAGAGTTAAATTTGATCCCAAGAACTTTTAATTATTATTCCATTGGGAGTAAAAAACCATGACTAAACCTTTCAAAAATCGCACCAAAATTGTTGCCACTATTGGCCCGGCGAGTAAATCCCCAGAAATTATTCGTCAAATGCTGAATGCAGGAATGAATGTTGCTCGATTAAATTTTTCCCATGGCAGTTATGAAGATCATGCGGAAATGGTAAAACTGCTGCGACAAGTTGCTAAAGAATGTGATACTCCGATTACCTTATTACAGGATTTACAGGGGCCAAAAATTCGGATTGGTCTGCTACCATCGGGAGAAATAGAATTAGTTGAAGGTGAATTATTAACCTTAGTTCCCGTTGATAGTTTTGAAAATCAACCGAATACCGTCCCCATTGATTATCCCTATTTATCCGAAGAAGCCAAGCCCGGATCGCAAGTTTTACTTGATGATGGATTATTGGAATTAAAAATAGAAGAAATTCAAGGAAATTCCGTTCAATGTCGCATCATTGAAGGAGGAACCCTAAAAAGTCGTAAAGGGGTGAATTTACCCAGTTTAATTTTGCGTCTTCCCTCCTTAACGGAGAAAGATATACAGGATTTAGACTTTGGGATTTCTCAAGGGATAGACTGGGTTTCCCTGAGTTTTGTTCGTCGGGCTGAGGATGTTATCGCCTTAAAAACTTTATTAGCCCAAAAGGGGGCTTCAGAAATTCCGGTGATTGCTAAAATTGAAAAACCCCAAGCGATCGCTAACTTAGAATCTATTATCAATGAATGTGATGGTTTAATGGTTGCACGGGGGGATTTAGGGGTAGAAATGAGTCCCGAAAAAGTCCCTTTATTGCAAAAACAAATCATTCGGATGTGTAATCAAAAAGGGATTCCCGTGATTACCGCCACCCAAATGTTAGATAGCATGATTCATAGTGCCCGTCCGACTCGCGCCGAAGCCAGTGACGTTGCCAATGCAATTATTGATGGTACGGATGCGGTGATGTTATCGGGAGAATCTGCTGTTGGTAAATTCCCGGTGAAATCAGTACAAATGTTATCGAAAATTGCCAGTGATGTTGAACCGGAAATCGAATTTAAAAATTATCCGGCGGTGATGTCTGATGAAACCCATGCTTTAAGTGAAGCGTTGAATATCATTGATAAAACCCTGAAGTTACATTGTATTGTTGCCTATACCAGTAGCGGATATACGGCAATTTTAGCCGCCGGAGAACGACCCAAGGTTCCCGTTATCGCCCTGACTCCCAACCATAAAGTTTATCACCGTTTAAATTTAGTTTGGGGTGTGAAACCGATTTTATTAGAACATCAAGTCGATTCTTTTGAAGGGTTAATTGATCTCGCCCAAACTAAATTATTAGACCGGAATTTAGCTCAAGTTGGAGATAAAATTCTAATTATTGGGGGGGTTCCAACTAAAAAAGCTCGGGGTACAAATTTCTTAAAAATTCACACAATTGCGGATTAAGCTTTCTAGCCCCAACCAATCCCCTTAACTAAGGACAATTCTCCTTACTTGGGGTAACTATAGTAATCCGTGTAGGATTTGTGATCAAAACCCGTAGGGGTTGGGAGACCCAACCCAGGCGCAAAGAGGGTTGGGAGACCCAACCCCTACGATAAAATGTTACAACCTCCGTCTCGCGCGTCGCGGATTGCTATATATAGCGCTACGCATGACAGTTAGAACAATTCTAAATCCAGCAAACTCATTCACTGCTTACTGTTCCGGTGTTTCGGTGTTCTAAGAGTGCGTAGTGCTATAGGTTAAAATAGGTTAAAATAAGTGTTAGGTGATTGCCCGCACTGCGCTTACACACCCTACAATTGAGGTTAATTATGGAATCTATTATTAAACTTTCGGCCCTGAATACCAGTTTAATCGAAGTTCGCTTAATTGAAGGTCGGGATGAAGCCTATATTCGGGTAAATGAACATTATTTTTCCTTGGTGACGGGGACAAAAATTAATATTTCTTCTGCTTTGCAAGAAGGAGTTAATTTATTGAATTTTATGATTAAAACTTACAGTCTAACAGAACGAATTCGCAGAGGGTTATTTGGTCAAGATTGGTGTGGACGTCTTGAACTTTATATTGATGGAAAGTTACGAGGAACTTATAATAAAAGTGGCGGTGTGATTCTCGGTTCTGGTGAATATACCGTTGCTGAAATTGAACTCAATATTGAACTCAATAATACTAAACCCCATGAACCCATCAATAATCCTGATCCCAACAAAAAACAACTTTTAAGTATTATAAACAGCTTACAAAAAATTCCGGGTATGACTCCTACCCATTTCCAAGATTTAAAATATTCAACCCCCTACATTATATTAGAGAATAATATAAAAATCAATGTTTGGAAAAACTTAGCAGAAGTTGATCATGTGTTTTTGATTGACCCGGTGGGAAATTGTTGTTTTGCGGGTTATGTGGGATGGATTCATCGTCAAAAATTCTATCGAACTTTACAGCAAATTCGGAATGATTTTTCTGGGGTTTAAAGAGCGATCGCTTTTAATTTAATCATTTAATTAAATATCAAAACCAATTTTTATCTTTATTTCTTTGAGATTTAACAACAATAAACAGGGCAATAACCCCTAAACCAATCGTCATTCCAGGTTCAGGAACACTAGCGGCTTTATTAAGTGGATTATTGGGTTTATTTAACTGTTCTTTACCATCCTCTATCTTCCGATTAAATCGATCATTAGAAGCTTCTGCGGCTTTCAAGGCTTGACGTTGTTCATCATTCACTAGAACAATCATCGAAGAATAGGGAGTAACAATATTATAGGTCTTGGCGATCGCATGAATAGCATCTAATTTAGCCAATTGTTGTTCAGGGTTTTTCTGACTTAACCCCCGAACTAATAATCGCGCTGCAATTTGTTCAAACCCCTGAGATTCTGTTGCTTTTTCCGTTGTTTTTTCCATGAACCAAGCATAGCCATCCGCCACGGTTAAAACCTGGGGTTTTTCTTGATTTTTTCCTGACTTGGGTTGAGTTGAACCTGCCAATTTTTGGGTTAATTGTTCCGTTGTCGCCACCCGCTTCATCACTTCCGAAATATCGGTCGAAACCCCACCCCCACTATTTTGAATCATCTTTAAAGTTCCATCTTCATAAGCACCAGCCAGGGAACCTAAATGCACAATCCACAGGGGAACTGCAAGCTGAGGAACCCCGGTTTTATCTTCTGATAACTCATAACTGCCTTCATCACTAATTAATACAATTCCGTCGTAGGTTTTATTACCTCGCAACTGTACAAACTGGCGTAACATCTCTTTAATTTGTAAGGTTCCATAAAAGACTTTTTGCTTCACCTGAAACTGTGGCAAATCATTCATAAATTGGGGCTGATTTCCCGCCGTTGCGGTTACATATAAATCCGTCTGATTCTGGGGAATAATATTCTGCTTAAACCAATCTAAGGTTTTCGCTAATTCCTGTTTATGGGTTCCCATACTGCGAGAGGTATCCAAAATAATCGCAAATCGTTGATTATGGGGTAAAATATAATCCTTTTCTGCTAAAAGGGTTGAGCCGTAATTTTATAATCAGCTAAACTGACTTGATGGGATTGCATCGGCTGTTGAGCGGCGGGTAAACTGGCCTCTAACCAGTCCTTTTCAAATCCTTTAATTGATTTTTGATTTCTAATTCTTTCTGTGGCTTTTGTCCAGAAAATATTACGTTTTTCTCCCAATTTAGGCAAGGGCCATTGATTACCTTGAACCATGACTTTATAGGTTAACCACAGATGCAATTCTGCGGGAGGGTTAGGATTATTTATCTCCCAAGAAACTAATTTCGGCGGAATAGGAAATGCACGCAGTCGATAATGTTGGGTTCCCACTTGTTCTAACAATGCCGGGTCAACGGGACGTTCCCGTTTAACTTGAGAATTATATACTTTTTGCGCCGCCCCCCGGGGAGAAACCGTAAAGGGAAAACGGCTGGCTTTATTATTCGTATCTCCTAACCAAATGCCCGTAATTACGGCGGTTTCAGGTAAGGTGAAAGAGTAAAAAATTTCCTCTACATCCTTAGTTTGATTTTGATAAATTTCGTGGATTTCCACCTCGCCCCAGTCCCCCTGTTCTTGAACAGTAACTTCTTGTTTGGCTAACCAAACTTTTTTCTGATTGATATTCAATAAACCCGCTTTAGCATCATCTAAAATAACTGTAGATTTAAGCGCGTGTTGAATCGCCAGACGTTCGGCTTTTTCAATCGGAGTATCAAAAAAATTAGCATAGAGTTTCTCGGCTTTGTCCGCATCTTTCTCTAAATCTCCTTGATAAAGAAAGGGAGACATCAGTTGATTATAACTATTCTGAATCCCATCTAAAAGAGGTTGAGGCAAATTAAAAACATCTTTATACATTGCCTCCATCGAATTACTATCTTTAACCGCTCCTAAATAACGATAGGGGGATAAATAGGCATTGACTAATCCTTTCCGAATAGATTCAGATTGGGCTAATAATTCTTGTTTTTGGGGTTCGGTTTGGGGAATATTTTCTAACTTTTGAAAGGCTAAAACTTGAGGTTGACGAAGGAAACCGATTAATAATACAGTCCAAAGGGTTACAACTCCTAATGATATTTGAGCGGTGCGAGTCCGACCATATTGGGTTGAAAAGTTGCGTAATATTCGTTGTCCTGAATGAACATAAAGAGCAACTAAAGCCGAAGGCATTCCTAAAAATAATGTTGCTGTTCCCGCGAAAAGAATCGTCACCACAGCAAAACCTAACAAGAAATTATGAGTTAAATCCCACCACAAATATTCTAACCACTGAAATGAAAATAACTGTCTTAACAGAACTACAGCAGCCGGAACAGCATAATACAGCAGAACTATTCCTAAATAAAATCCGACCAATAACATCAGGCTATGGACAGCCAGTTGTATTCCTGATAAAACTCCAGAGGTTTTATGCTGTTTTTGTCCTAAATATCCCCAGACTAATTCTACAAAAAAGGCAGTGATACAAATTAAAATAGTGCTTAATACAAAACGACTAGCCGGGGTCATTTCCCGCAGAATAAATAACCGCACCAGACAGAATAAAAATAGCGGTGCTTCTACACCATAAAATAACCGGATTAACTCTACAGGTCTTTGGCGAAAATGCCGATTGGCAATAATCACGCAAACGGTGGGAACTGCAATTAAAGCAAGTATTGTTAAGGTAAATTCTAGTTCGATTTCTCCAGCAAAGGTGGCTAAAACCAGGAAAATTGCTAGAAAGGGTAAAATCCAAATATAAACAACGGTGAGGAAGGTCACATTCCACAACCAAAAAATTAATCCGAATAGAGCATGAAGGGTTTTAGTTGTATTCATATCGCCTGATTAAGCTGTGTATGAAGGTAGAAGATTTGAACAAAAACTATCGCACTTACTCAGTCTTCAAGTTTAACGATCTACACTTGAGCTATCAAGGATTACTGAATTGTAGAAATATAAGTTTACAATTTTTTCTGTATGAAATTTTACCCTAATAAAAAAAGCTCAGGTATCACTACCTAAGCCTTCTTTATTTAGATGAAACCGAAGGGTCAAAAAGCCATTTAATAGCGACTACGACCACCGCCACCACCGCCATAGGAGGAGCGACCACCACCCGACGATCCTCGGTCTTCTTTCGGTTTAGCTTTGTTCACTTTCAGGTCTCGACCCATCCATTCCGCTCCATCTAGTGCTTCAATAGCTGCTGTTTCTTCTGCGTCATTTTCCATTTCCACAAAAGCAAAGCCCCGCACTCGACCGGTTTCACGATCTGTAGGGAGTTGAACCCGTTTAACATTACCGTACTCTGTAAAGACCCCTCTTAGATCGTCTTCAATAACGTCATAAGAAAGATTGCCGACATAAATAGACATAGGGCATCTCCAAAATCAAAATAGTGCGGAGCTTAGAATTTCGGAGAGAAGCCTGTCCAAACCAAACGGGAAATGCCCATCAAGACTACAAACAAAAGCCACTACCGAATTTCACTCTCATTAACCACTTTAGTGTAACCTATTTTTAATTAAATTGACAGTTCTGCAACAATTCCCCAAATTTTGGCTTTACTGAGGAACCTTTGAATCTTGGAATTCAGTCCGATCTAGCAACCCAAATCAATCTCAAATCAAAAAGCTTAGATATTACGACCTAACCAATAAAAAAGCTCAGGTATTACTACCTAAGCTTTCTTATTTAGATGAAGTCGAGCATATGCCCGCAGTCAAATCCTAATTGGAGTAGCGACCACCGCCGCCACCGCGACCACCGCCGCCACCGCCACGATTACCACCGCCACCACCATAGGAGGAGCGACCACCGCCACCACCACCTGAATTTTCACGGGGTTTGGCTTTGTTCACTTTCATGGTGCGACCCATCCAATCAGCACCATCGAGTTCTTCAATGGCTTTGTCTTCTTGCGTTTCAGTTTCCATTTCCACAAAAGCAAAGCCTCTGACTCGGCCGGTTTCACGGTCTTTAGGAAGTTGAACTCGTTTAACCTCACCATACTCTGCAAAAACGCTGCTCAGATCCTCCTCGCTGACATCGTAAGAAAGATTACCGACATAAATAGACATAGGGTATCTCCAAAATCAAAATAGTGCGGAGGTTAGAATTTCGGAGAGAAGCCTGTCCAAACCAAACGGGAAATGCCCATCAAGACTACAAACAAAAGCTACAACCGAATTTTACTCTCACTGATTACTTTAGCACAACCTGTTAAAAAACAGGCACTGACACTCCCGCAACAATCCTAGGGATTGATCTTAGGGCTCTTGCTTCACGGAGGAGCACTTTTAGTGCAAGCACTCTGACATCCTCTCCACAAGCCCAAAACTCGGTATGTCTTACCTTACACAAAAAAACCCTTGCCCACCAATGTTCCTAGCATTGACTAGATTTCCGTGGGTCAAATTTTTAGTAGCGTCGCGAGTAATTCTGTTTATCTCCCCAGCTACCACCAGAAGACTTGCGATCTTCCCTGGGTCTGGCTTTATTCACCTTCAGAACTCGACCCATCCATTCTGCCGAATCGAGTTCACCAATTGCTTTGGTTTCTTCGTCATCCGTTGCCATTTTGATGAAGCCAAAACCCCGTTTTTTTTGGGTTTCCCGGTCAATAGGGATTTGAACATCTGTGACAGAACCATACTCACCAAAAACTGCTGTGAGGTCGGTTTCTGTTACGTCGTAAGACAGATTGCCTACATAAATCGTCATTAATTACCTTTTCAGTCAAAAATCAAGGGGTGTGCGGAGATTGGAACTCGGAGGCAAACGGGTAGAACTTACACTAAGGAGCAAAAACATTCCTGATGCCCTAGCAAACTAGGCTACCGATATCTAATCTTTCCAGGATTATAACATTCTTTTGTGAAAAAGCTATATCTATCCTTTGACAGAGTTAATTTCTTTGACTCGATTGTGCTTAAACTGAAGCCCCTCTAGTGTCTGATCCTATTGTTAAATATTGTAAAGGATGGTTTGGGTATTATTTTGGGTATCTCATTGAGTCACGGATATTTGCTCAGAGGTCAATTTTAATTAACTAAGTTGACTCATTAAGAACTCCGTTGCTTTGGAACAGTCCAATGGTTTAGAAATCAGATAACCCTGTCCATAATTACACCCCAACTCGGTTAGTTTTTCTAACTGAATCTTTGTTTCAATGCCTTCTGCTATCACATCCATTCCCAAGCTATGGGCTAACATAATAATCGTATGAATAATTTCTGATCCCTTAGCTTCCGACTGGATTTGGCTAACAAAAGAACGATCAATTTTTAAGGTACACAGGGGAAAATTATGTAGCCGACTCAAAGAGGAATAGCCTGTGCCAAAATCATCAATACATAACTCAATTCCGATAGCCAGGAGTTGGTGGATTGAATCCTTATTAAAGGTTAGGGTTTCTAAAAAACAAGTTTCAGTAATTTCTAGTTTTAAGCTCCAATTCTTTAGAATATAATTGTCCATAATTTGCTGAATTTTTTCTACTAAATTGATTTGTTTTAAATCAATAGGAGATAGATTAATATTAATGCTCAATGGGGGTAAATTTGGAAATTGCTGGTTCCAACAATTCATTTGGTAACAGGCTTGTTTTAATACCCATAAATCTATCGCTTGAATTAATCCTGTTTCCTCCGCAATTGGAATGAAATCATCAGGACTAGTCATGTTTTTCAAGGGATTATTCCAACGAATTAATACCTCAAATCCTGTTATTTTCCCTGTTGCTAAGGCAATAATGGGTTGATAGTTTAAAATAAATTCCCGACGAATTAAGGCTTGTCTTAACTGATTTTCCTGTTCTAAACGTTGCAGGGCTGGAATTTGCATAGCCTGGGTTAATACTTGATAACAACCTTTGCCTAAATGTTTGGCATTATACATGGCAATATCCGCATCTCTAATTACGGCTTCCGCTTGAAAATATCCCATGGAACTGAGGGTAATTCCAATACTAACCCCGGTAAAAATCTGGTTATTGTTAATATAAAAAGGACGTTTAAGCTGTTCAATAATGCGTTGCGCTACATCGGTCACTTCATCTTCATTGTGAATATTTTCTAGTAAAATAATAAACTCATCTCCCCCAAGTCTAGCAACGGTATCCTGAGATTTGGTTTCTGCTCTTAAGCGATGGGCTACACTCTTTAATAATTCATCTCCGACCAAATGACCCAAACTATCATTAACCACTTTAAAACGATCTAAATCCAAAAACAAAACCGCATATAAATAATAGCTTTCTTTTTGATTGATTTCAATTAAATGCTGAATTTTTTTTAATACCAAAGCCCGATTAGGCAGCCCAGTCAAACTATCGTGAAAAGCATCAAATTTTAGTTTTTCTTCCTGTTTTAATAATTCTATTTGTGTTTTTTGTAAATCTTCTAAAGCCAAAGAAAGTTCGGCCGTTCGTTGATAGACTCGTTCTTCTAATTTTTTATTATAGTTTTCAATATGTGCCTTAGCTTCTTTGAGTTCAGCCGTGCGTTCTTCCACTCGAATTTCTAACTCCTCAAAAACGCGCTTTAATCGCATAGCCATTTGATTAAATGACCTCGCCAAAATTCCCAGTTCATCTTCTCGATTTAATTCAATATTCTGGTCTAATTCTCCTTGGGCGATCGCTTGACTAGCTTGACTTAATTGAATCAAAGGAGCCGTAATTCTATGGGCTGTTATTATTCCTAAACTAGTTGCTATTATCAGAGATAAAATACACAGAAATAACGTAAATATTGTATTATGAATAATCAAATCCATAAAATCCCGTTCGGGAACTACAATACAAATTAGCCAATCAATACCCCTGGGATCTGAGAAGGGAAAAACCTTGACAATATATCGTTCCTGCTCCCATTTAAAATCTAAAGCAATAGACTCTTGAATAGATTCAAAATTTGTGACCTTATTTTGTATATTTTTAGCCGTGGCCTTAATTAAAATATCATCACTGTTAATCGCTTTTACTCTTTGAAGTTCATGCTCTTTAATGATAAAAGGATTAGTGGCTGAAGAACTAGCAATTAAAAGACCAGAACGATCTATAATAAAGCTCTGTCCAGATTTACCAATCTTCACATTCCTCAGAAAATTACTAATATCTGACAGGTATAAGGCTGTATCTAGTACGCCTAATAAACGTCCTTTTGCATCATAAAGGGGTAAAACAGCATCGATGGCTAAGGTTTGGCGAGAAAACCAAAGATAAATTGGAGTCCAGACACCTGTTTTAGCTTCGTTTGCCGCTTGATACCAGGGACGACGACGGGGATCATAATTAGGCAATCTTTCCAGGAGTTTAACCCGTTCTCCCGTTGGGGTTAAGCGGTAAATATGAAACCAATCTTGAGTAGAATTCTGAACAATTTCCAGATTAAATTGTTGATTATTGATTCTTTGAATACCAATATATTCTCCCTGTTCACTTCCCCAAGCCACATAATCAATGGAAGGTAAAGCCTTGAGTTGACCCAGAAAAAACCTTTGTAAACCCGTGAAATCTGTTAAAGAAATAAATTCTTGAGTCAGCGCGTTTTTATTCGTCTCATTCATAAGATGAGCCTGATCCAGATAGGTTCTTAGGGATAACTCTATCCTGCTACTAATTTCTTGATGTAACTGAGTGGCTAAGTCATTGACCGCCTTTTGCCCATTTCTATAAGAAAAAAATCCCGTTATTCCCACGGCGATCGCAATTTGTAGCACAAAAGGAATAACGAGAAGTTGACGGAGTGATAATTTCACCGGTGTCGATCTCCTTGTGGGGAATAGGGAATAGGCAATAGGCAATAGGCAATAGCCAGCCGATCAAGTATCTGTAGTAAACATTACAAGGATGGAATAAGCTGTTGTGCATTTAAACTCTATATTCTAGGGAGCGAGGACGCTCCCACACTCCGTCTCACCCGTCGCGGATTGCTATAGATATACAACAGCTTAACTGATACGAAAATTAAAATTTTCGACTTTCAAACCCAACTCGGGGACAATTGATTTCTAATTCCCAAAAGTCAACCAATCCCATCTTAATGGTTTGGAATGGCACAGGTCGCAGGAAAGGAATCGGATCATAATCGGGGTTATCCGGTTCATCGGGGGGAGTAGTTCTAGGAGGGGCAGAATTAGTCGGGGGACGACGGGACTCTTGGGGTTCATCGGCAGCAGGATTAGAAGTAGCCACGCGACGAGATCCCAAGGGAACTACTTTATTTTGGGTGGAGGTAGCGGGATCGGAGATTTGGGTGGGTCTGGAAAGATCCATTTGTACCGGATAAATCCGTTGGGCGGTCAGTTCTGCCCGCTTTTCCTTAAATCCTTCCTGCCGGTCAATGGTATTCATTGCCAGACGACCTTCGATAATAATTTGATCTCCTTGATGATATTTTTCGTGAACTTCTTGAGCAAAATTTCCCCAGGCAATTACTTTTAAAGTAGCGGGCGGATCAATATCCCTAAGTCCGGGAAACTGAACCAACATTTCAGTCAGGGCAATTTGATTATCGGGGGTATAACGAAGTTGCGGATCTTGAATAATCTCCGCCATTAGAATAATACTGTTCATTTTTTGATCAATAAATTCAAGTACAAGGTTAAACTCTCTCCTAGAGTAGAGTTTTTTCAATCATGACATTTTTATTGGAAAATTTAAACGGTTTTTGATTAATTTTTTACCTTAAATATCTTCGCGGTGATCCATCCCTTGAGATTGATTCACAAAATCATGAACTAAATTGCGATATTCTCGCAAGGTCGTATCAACCCAATCGCGATCAATGCTATTGGCAAAAATATGAACCTGGGGTTCTCCCGCATCGGGTAAAATCAGAACCCAGTTATCGTCTTGGTAGTTAATTAATTTGACTCCATCAATTAATTCTAAGTTTTCGGGGGAATGGGTTTCGACTAAATGCCGCATCAATGCTCCTTTAACCGTCCAAGGACAACGCACGGTATAGCGACGATGGACAACGTGGGGTAAATCGGCTCGTACCTGGGTTAGCGATCGTTCCTGGCTGGTTAACAGTTCAATAATTTTAGCAATAGAAAACATGGCATCAAACCCGGGATGCAGTTGGGGGAAGATAAATCCCATATCGCCACTGCCACCTAAAACTACGTTAGGATTGCGGTGACAAGCTTCCATTAAGGCCGTTGGATTTGCCTTGGTGCGGATGACTTTAGCATCGAAACGACGGGCAATTTGTTCGACGGCGGAGGAAGTATGTACCGGAACCACAACGGTACTGCGGGGATGGGAAGTTAAGACCATATTCACCATCAGGGAGGTCAAAAATTCCCCACGGATGGGACTTCCAGTTTCATCCACTAACATAAATTGTTCCCCATTGGCATAAACCTGGGCTCCAAAATTAGCGCGTAGTGCTTCGACGACTCGCCCTAATTGATCGAGTAAATTTTCCCGTTCAGGAACTGATAAAGCGGTATGATTTAAACTGGCATTTAAAACCACCGCATCACAACCAAATTTAGCTAAAAGTTGGGGTAAAATTGCTCCAGAAACCGCATAAACATAGTCAATCACAACTTTAGCGTTGCTGTAGCGTAAAATTTCACTATTGATATGTTTACTAAAACTGGCACTATAAATATCTAATAAATCAACCGTATAACTCACGTTACCAATTTCTGGAATTTGCGCCCGTCTTAAATCTTCCTTAAAATAAGCTCCTTCAATCTTTTTCTCTTTGGTTTTGGTAATACTAATCCCTTTATTATCCAGAAATTCAATTAATAGATAGTCTGCCCGTTCTGGGGAGAGGCGGACGTGAATTCCTCCGGCTACATTTAAAGTAGGAATAGCCGTACGAGTGATGGGAATGGCGGTGGCATCTAAGTTAATAATATTCACCCCAACGGACATTAAACCTGCCACTAAAGAACGAGTTACCATCCGAGAAATCGGCCGTTGATCCCGGGAAACTGCTACCAAAGAACCGGGTTTTAAAGTTGACCCAAAAGCTGCCCCCAATTTAACCGCAAATTCCGGGGTAATATCAATATTGGCTAATCCTTGTACTCCCCGTTGACCGAATAAATTGCGTTGGGCTGTATTCCCCCAAATTAAATTAATATTCAGAGTCGCCCCGGACTCAATTTTTTTACTCGGCCAGACCCGTACCCCGGGGCTAATTTGGGCTTCTTCCCCCACCGTGGATAAAGAACCGACCACCGCCCCTTCTAGGACATGGGCGCGACGACCCACCCGCGCACCGCGAGCAATGACACAGGCCCGCAAATGGGCATCATCCCCAATAATCGCCCCATTCCAAATAATCGGTCGTTTGATATTGGCATCGGCTCCGATGGTGATATTATCGCCAATCACGCTTCCGGCTTCAATTTGCGCCCTCGCCCCGATGCGACAATTGCGACCAATCAAAACCGGGGTTTCGATAATAGCTGTTTCATCAATAAAGGTATTTTCTCCAATCCACAGACCCGGAGAACGTTCGGGATAGGCAATTTTGAGTTTCACCTTCCCCATTAAGGCATCATAATGGGCTTCTCGATAGATGTCTAAATGACCAATATCACACCAATAATTATTAGCAATAAACCCATACATGGGTATCCCTTTTTCCAAAAGTAAGGGGAATAAATCTTGGGAAAAATCACATTCTTGATCAAAGGGAAGATACTCTAAAACTTCTGGTTCTAAAATATAGGTTCCGGTATTCACCGTATCGGAGAAAACTTCACTGGCGGCGGGTTTTTCTAAAAAGCGATTAATCCGATGATTTTCGTCGGTAATCACCACACCAAATTCTATGGGGTTGGGCATTCGGGTTAGAATCAAGGTGGCTTTGGATTGTTTCCGATGATGAAATTCGATCGCGGCGGTCAAATCAAAATCCGTAACACTATCTCCACTAATTACTAAAAAGGTTTGATCTAAAAGTTCGGCAATATTTTTAACACAACCTGCGGTTCCCAGGGGTTGATCTTCTTCCACCGCATAGGTGATTTGTACCCCTAAATGACTGCCATCATGAAAGTATTCTCGCATCACATCGGGAAGATAATGCAATGTGGCAATCACTTCTGTAATATTATGTTGTTTGAGGAGATTGATAATATGTTCAGCAATCGGACGATTGAGTATCGGTACCATTGGTTTAGGCAGATCGCAGGTTAACGGTCGTAGTCGTGTTCCTGATCCACCTGCCATTAGCACTGCTCGCATATATCCTCCTGATTGATTTAGGCTGATTTGGTGATCAGGTGTTTTCCAGATTTGATCACAGCTAGGTTTTTAAATAAATTTGTTATAATTAAAAACCTTCTCAATAATAGGATAGCAAATTTCCGATTGAATCGCTTCCCTCTTAACCCATTTTATCCCCAATGACCATTCTCTAAGATTAACTGCTAGAATAAACCCATGTTCACTATGTCTATCATCCTTTAGGTATAAAATCTTTCAGACATGAATCCCCTAATTACCCTAGTATTGGTCGTTATTTATGCGGGTGGAATCTGGAAATTTTGGACGGGGTTTGAAAATACCAACTTCAACCGCAGTTTCCAAAACCGTCTGATCTTCTCCCTGTTATGGCCAGTTTTGTTTGTATTTAATTCTTCCTATCGGAAAAACTTTAAAAAAGCATTGAAGGGCTCAAAATAGAGTGCTATAGCAATTCGCGCCGAGGTCGTAATCTTTGATTGTGGCGGTTTGGTCTCCAAACCTAGAGGTTTTCTTCACACATCTTACAATGAATGGCTAAATCTTCTAATTCATCGGGTTTTTTCAATTTGTCTGTGAGTTCCGACCCTTTGGAAAGGGCGATCGCTTCGATTGCCAATCGTTTTAATCGAGAATATCAAGGGGGATCTTTTGATTTGCCCCCAGAGGTTGAAACGATGGAAATTTTTCGCGATCGCATGGCGGGAACTTTATCAGAAAAAATCACTTCCCCCTTTTGGGAAATTGCCAAACCGCAAAAAAATCAGCACTGTTTAGATATCGGTTGTGGGGTGAGTTTTCTAATTTACCCCTGGCGAGATTGGGGAGCTTTATTTTATGGTCAAGAAATTAGTACGGTGGCTAAGGATGCCCTGAATATTCGAGGGCCACAGTTAAATTCTAAACTGTTTAAAGGGGTAAATTTAGCCCCCGGTCATCAATTGCAATATGAGGCGAATCAGTTTGATTTAGCGATCGCCACGGGATGGAGTTGTTACTATCCGATCAGTTATTGGAAATTGGTTTTAAAAGAAGTCAAGCGGGTAGTTAAACCCGGGGGAGATTTTGTTTTTGATGTTCTGATTCCCGATGCTGAATTAGCCGAAGATTGGGCAATTTTAGAAACCTATTTAGGCACGGAAGTTTTCTTGGAAACCTTAGATAATTGGGAAAAAATCATCAAAGAAACGGGAGCTAAAATTTTAAAACGCCAGCCCGGAACGTTGTTTCAACTCTATAAAATCCGCTTTTAAACGGAATCATGATCATTGACCTATTATTAATTGGTGCTTTAGGATTTCTTGGGAGTTTTGGTCACTGTTTAGGAATGTGCGGCCCCTTAACCGTTGCTTTTTCTGTTTCCGATGAATCCCTCTCTCCTGGCAAAATTCCCTGGCAATTTCATCTCTTATTAAATTTCGGCCGGATTCTTAGTTATGCCTTAGTTGGGGCAATGATTGGCGGGTTGGGTTCAGTTTTAATTGCCGGGGGACAAGTGGCAGGAATTGGCAGTATTTTTCGCCAAGGAATGGCAATTTTTACTGGAATTCTATTAATTATTTTAGGATTAGCTCAAATTAATCCAACTGTCTTTCATCGGTTCCCAATTATCCATCCTTTATCCCCGAAAAATTTACATAATCACCTGAGTAAATGGATGGTGAATGTATCTTTACAAAATCATGTTTTTACCCCGATTTTATTAGGGTTAATTTGGGGTTTAATTCCCTGTGGTTTTCTTTACACAGCCCAAATTAAAGCCGCAGAGACAGGAAATTTGGGGTTAGGAATGCTAACTATGTTAGCCTTTGGGATAGGAACTTTTCCAACGATGTTGGGCGTAGGATTATTAACCGGAAAATTCACCACCGACCGTCGAAATCAACTCTTTAGACTGGGGGGATGGATTACCTTATTAATTGGAATTTTAACCCTATTAAGAACCGGAAATCATGTTGATTATACGGGATATGGTTCTTTAATTAGTTTAATGTTAGCCTTAATTGCTCGTCCTATTAGTCGCCTATGGTCACAACCTTTAAAATATAGACGTTTTTTAGGGGTAGGAGCTTTTGTATTAGCAATTGTTCATACGGTGCAAATGTTAGATCATACGTTTCAATGGAATTTAACTGCTTTTGAATTTATGATTCCCCAACATCAAGGAGGAATTATAGCTGGCGGGTTAGCATTATTATTGATGATTCCTGCGGCGATCACCAGTTTTGATCATATTCAAAATTATTTAGGAATATTCTGGCGGAGAATTCATTTATTAGCGGTTCCAGCTTTGGTTTTAGCTGTGATTCATGCTCTGTTAATTGGTTCTAATTATTTCGGTAGATTTGATCTAACATTTCTTGATCAATTAAGAGGTTTTATTTTTATTGTTTTAACTTTAATGGTATTATTAATTAGGTATCTTCCGGTTTGGTCAATATTGGGATTAGAGAAATTTTATGTTGCACCCCTTAAACAAAAATAAGTCTTTAAAATTTTTATTAATTATTGGAACATTCCTCTGTGTTCAACCCCTGCAAAAATTCTCCTATTCTAACCTGGCTATTGCCCATGAAGTGGAAGTGTCTGGAGATGTGGCGGTAACATTCCACCTAGAACCAAATCATAATCCCCGGGCGGGAGAAAAAGCCATAATTTGGTTTGCATTAACCCGTCGTGGAGGCAAAATTATTCCCCTGTCTGAATGTAATTGTCAATTGGCAATTTATCGCGAACCTCGCTCCCCAAATACTCAACCATTAATGCGGCCCCAATTAAAAGCTATTGCTGCGGAAAAATATCAGGGTATTCCTGGAACAGAAGTTATATTTCCCCAAGCAGGAATTTATCAATTAGAACTGAAAGGAACTTCCAAAGATAACAATAGTTTTAAACCGTTTAAAACTAATTATTCCGTCACAGTCCGATAAATTTTCACAGGATTTTCTTACCAGGTGTAGGGGTGGGTTCGAGTTAACCTTTCCTACTGACAAACAATCCGATATACAGTGCTATGGAATTTTGTCAACAGTTAAAAGGCAGATAAAAACGATACTAACCCGTCTCATCTTAAATTCCAAAAGACTTTAGCCCACAGCAAACCCCCGAAACCCGAAATTCCAGACCAGAAAAAGTTAGGAGATCGTTGCTGCGGTGATCCCCCTTTCAGATAAAATGGTATACGCGACATCCAATAGAGCAAACATCACCCCAGCAATGGGTGAAAGGAGACACATAGATCTCCACCGGATGGCAACACCCTTCCCCCAGTGAAAGGAGATTGCAGGCGGTTAAAACCGCTATGAATCTTGGTTGATGAGCAATGTCGAATCATTTTCTCTCAGGTCTAAAGACACTGAGTTTTCCAATTCCTATGAGGTTTTTATGAGTGACAACATCGCAGAAAGAGTAAAAAAAATTATTTCAGAACAATTGGACGTTGATGAACAGAAAGTTATTCCATCGGCTAACTTCTTTGAAGACTTAAGCGCCGATTCTCTGGATATAGTAGAACTGGTTATGGCATTAGAAGAAGAATTTGATACCGAAATTCCTGATGAAGATGCTGAAAATATTAAGACCGTTCAAGACGCTATAGACTATATCACAGCAAATCAGCAGTAGACTACTTCGACAACCAAGCCAAAGCATTGGCTTAATCTGCAACTGGGGTAAAATCAACAGAAAAAGCGGAGGATTAGCCGTTGGTCAGTCCCACAGAAACTTTCCTGTATCCGACTGTCTGAACTAGGCAATCCTAACCCATCTTAATTAAACTGCCATTATAACGTTGGTTGTGGTTCTCACCGACGTTCTGCATTTTGGGTGATCAATTTTTGAATCGAATATCATGACTACGATGAATTTGAAGCGCGTTGTTGTAACAGGTTTAGGGGCAATTACTCCGCTGGGAAATACCAAGGCTGAATATTGGGACGGGTTAATTAACGGACGCAATGGAATTGGCCCAATCACCCGATTTGATGCGTCAAAGCACGATTGTCGCATTGCTGGTGAGGTAAAGGGATTTGACCCCTGTGATTACATCTCGCGCAAAGAAGCCAAGCGTATGGATCGCTTTGCTCAGTTTGCGGTGGCGGCTAGTCAGCAAGCCGTTTCTGATGCCGGATTCGTGATTAATGACTTAAATGCAGAACAGGTGGGTGTCATTATTGGCACGGGTATTGGCGGACTGAAGGTGCTTGAAGATCAGCAAGAGATCTATTTAAATCGTGGCCCCGATCGCTGTAGTCCATTCATGATCCCGATGATGATTGCCAATATGGCAGCCGGACTCACGGCTATTCATACGGGGGCAAAGGGGCCTAACTCCTGTTCGGTAACGGCCTGCGCGGCTGGCTCCAATTCCGTGGGCGATGCCTTTCGTTTAATTCAACGGGGCTATGCTCAAGCGATGATTTGTGGCGGCACCGAAGCGGCGGTTACTCCGTTATCGGTGGCGGGATTTGCCGCGGCCCGGGCACTGTCTACTCGCAATCATGAACCCCTGAAGGCCTGTCGTCCGTTTGATCGCGATCGGGATGGGTTTGTGATGGGAGAGGGAGCCGGAATTTTACTATTAGAAGAATTAGAGGGTGCTTTAAGTCGGGGCGCTCGGATTTATGCGGAATTGGTGGGTTATGGGATGACCTGTGATGCCTACCACATGACCTCCCCGGTTCCTGGGGGAGAAGGCGCAAGTCGGGCAATTTCCTTAGCGATCAAGGATGCCGGAATTACCCCGGATCAAATTAGTTATATTAATGCCCATGGAACCAGTACCTCGGCTAACGACACGACGGAAACCGCAGCAATTAAACGGATATTAGGCGAGAGTGCTTACAAAGTGACGGTTAGTTCGACTAAATCAATGACCGGTCACTTATTAGGGGGATCGGGAGGCATTGAAGCGGTGGCAACGGCGATGGCGATTGCCGAAGATCGGGTGCCTCCGACGATTAATTTGGATAATCCCGATCCTGATTGTGATTTAGATTATGTTCCCCACCAGAGTCGCGCCCAAGTGGTTGATGTGGCTTTATCCAATTCCTTTGGATTTGGGGGTCATAATGTGACCCTAGTCTTTAGAAAGTTTCAACCTAATGGTTGAGCGGAAAATCTCAGGATACCACCCTCTGAATTGATTCGGGGGGTGGGTTTGAGGCGGAAGCGGTATGCTCTCCAATCTGGTTTTGGGGGATAAGCTGTTGTTTATAGCAAGAGGCAATAGGGAATAGGCAATTTCGCTATAGGTAAATACTTACTGTGAGCAGCTTATAGAAGGAGATGCAGAATAATCGATTTTGAAAAAGTCTGGGCGGGTTTATAAACATCAATTGTGAGTTATAAGGCTCTGAGTGAACCCACCCCTACAAATCATTTTATATTAATCCTAATTTATTTAAAGCTAGGGTAGCAGCTTGCTTTTGTGCATCTCTTATCCTTGTAGCTGTTCCCTGACCATAACTAATACCATTGACTTTAACTGCTACAGTAAAGACTCTATTATGAGCATTTCCAGATTCTTGAATAACAATATATTCAGGATTTTGTTTATGATTAGTTATCGCCCAATGTTGAAAAGTATTTTTAGCATCATTCAATACCTGAGAACAGTTAGGCTCTATTTTTATGGTTTCTAATTGTTCTAACATCGGTTTTAACCATTCCCAAACTGCATCAATACCAGAATCTTTATAATAAGCTCCAATGACCGCCTCTAAGGTATTACTTAATAAAGTTGGATTTGTCCGACCTCCGCTTAATTCTTCTCCTCTCCCTAATTTTATCCATTTTCCTAAATTAAATTTCTGAGCTAATATTGCTAACGCTTCATTACTAACAATTTTTTCTCGTTTCTGGGTCAATTGTCCTTCCTGTTCACCGAAATATTTTTCATAGACATAATCTCCCGCTAAAAATTGTAATACAGAATCCCCTAAAAATTCCAGTTGTTCGTTATCTCCTTGTGTTTTAGTCGGGTTTTCAAACATATAACTGCGATGGGTTAATGCTCGTAATAATAATCTTGCATCTTGAAAGGGAATAATATCTAAAAGTTCTTTCAATTGCTCTCGAATTTGTTCATCGGCTTGAGACATTTGAGCTTGAGAAAAATTAGATTGTTTTTGAGTCAGAAGTTTAAAAACAATTTGTTTATGAGCATCAACAGTTTTTTCCTGTTCAGCACCAATTTTTACAAGTAACCGATGAATACTATCTAAAGCGCGAAAAGCGTCCTCTGGTGAAAAGCCATTAATATGCGCCCATCTATTTCGGACTTCAATCAATTCACTGATTAAATATCTTTCTGAAGATAAATATTTCTTGAAAACTTTATCCCAGCGTTGATTGATTATAGTTAATAAAGCAGAAACATCTTGGAAAATTTCTTCATCACTTCGATTAAAATTGTTCTTGTTTGATAGGCAAAGATTGACCTGAGAAAACCAACTATTGCCATAAACTTCTCTCATTTTTTGTTCAACGTAAGGAGATAGTGCTTGACTTAATAATGTCAAAGACTGACCAATTCTTTCATTATTGCTGAGTTGCATATTAAGTTCATCCTTTTACTAAAATAGCTCAAAACAAAAAGCCACACCTATCAATACTGGTAAACATCTTGATACCATAGGTTGAGTAACTTAGACCTTAACTACAACTCGACAATATTCGATTTCTGAAAAACTGATATTTTTTTGCTATCCCCAAATTTAATACAATGGGGAATGAGCGATCGCTATAATGATCATAATGGAAAGTCAACCCAGGGAGATTCAACGTTATTTGACTTCAGAAGCAGGTGGCGATTAACTCCAATTATTAAAAAAAGTCATTACTAAATCTGATTTTATATTAGCATCCCGGCGCGGATTGCTCTATACTAAAAGTATGTTTATAATTAGTTGATTTACTCTTACCTATGTCCTTAAAAAGACGTCAATTTCTATTTTTAGCGAGCTTGAGTGCTGCTGGTTTTATCGGATTGGGAACTACTCGAAAAATCCTGAGCTTTCCTGAGATGCTTGAACAACAAATTTCTCCTGGGAACGGTGCGATGCCGCAAGGTGGCGACTACACTATCGCATCCATTCCGAAAGATAAACTCCTATTTCGTTTTGTCACTATTGGAGATGCGGGAACGGGAGAAACAGGACAATATGAAGTGGCAAAGGCAATGGTTCGCTATCATCAAAATCATCCTTTTCAAGTGGTTACTTTACTCGGAGATAATATTTATACTAATGGTGAAATTGAAAAAATTAAGGATGTATTTGAAAAACCCTATCAATCTTTACTGGAACAAAATGTTAAATTTTATGCCTGTTTAGGAAACCATGATATTAGAACAGAAAATGGTAATCGACAGGTGACTTATCCTTTATTTAATATGCAGGGTCGTTACTATACATTTAAATATTATCCTGTACAATTTTTCGTTTTAGATGCGAATGATAATGCCGATTGGGACAAACAAATACCTTGGTTAGAAGACCAACTTCAACGGAGTCAAACTCCTTGGAAAATTGTTTATAGTCACTTTCCGATGTATTCTTCTGGGTTATATGGTGTGAACCCAGCATTGATCAATCGCTTAACTCCTTTATTTAAAAAATATGGGGTTCAACTCTATATGAATGGTCATGAACATAATTATGAACGTACCCAACCTATTCATGGTACAACTTATTTAGTTAATGGTAATGGAGGGGCAAGTATACGTCCTGTAGGAAGTTCAGAGTGGACAGCAACTGCCACCTCAACCCTTGGATTTACTGCAATTGAGGTTTATGCAGATCGGATGGTAATTCAAGCAATTGATACGAATGATCAAGTATTTGATCAAGGAATCATTCGTTTATAAAGCAATAGTAAAAAATAATCAGTCATCAGTTTATTACCCATTCGTAATTCATAATTCGTAATTACCCATCACCTATTTATCAATAACCAGCAAGGCTAAGATTTTATCAAACTGAAAGTTATCAACTAAAGAGGTTAGAGCTTGGGTTAAAGCTACATTTTCAGGGGGGATTTGTTGGAGTAAAACCATAATTCCATTATCACTACATTGAGAGGCATATTCATGGAGTTGTTCTACCCATTTTGGTGGCATTTTTGCTAGGTGTAACTTGATATCTTCGGTTGGTAAAGTTTCTGATTTTTCCAGGTTCTCAAGTTCTCTATTTTTCCCCTTTTGATAAATATATTCTACCTGGAGATGTTGCTTAACTTTTTCTAAGAGGTCTTCCCTCTGGAACGGTTTGCGAATAAAATCATCACAGCCTGCTGCCAAAAGCATCGCCCTATCTTCTTCAAAAGCACTAGCGGTAAGTGCAATAATCAGAGTTTTGTGAGTGAGTAAATCGGCTTTAATCATTTGGGTGGCTTTTAATCCATTCATGACGGGCATCCGCATATCCATAAAAATTAAATCGGGTTTCCAAATCTGGAAAAGTTCGACCGCTTGTAGACCATTTTCTGCTTCCTTGACCTGAAAACCTACGCCATTGAGAATTTCTGATAGGAGCAAGCGACTTTCTAAAACATCATCAACAGCCAAAATTTTACAGCTAGGTTGTTGGGGTGCTAAACGAAGGATAGGGGGGTGAAAAACTGAAGAATGAAGGATTGGAGATTCCACCCGTTGCACTAAAATTTCAAAGGTGAAAATTGTTCCCTGATTAACGACACTTTGTACCGTAATATCTCCCCCCATTAATTGAATAAATTTACGGCTAATGGCTAGACCCAATCCGGTTCCTTCATGATATTTGCGCCCGGTTTCTGTTTGGGCAAAAGCTTGAAATAAATGACTAATTTCTTCTGAAGAAATCCCTAAACCAGTATCTTCTATCTCAAAAATAATTACTGATTGATCAGCCTGATTTTCGGGTTTTAATTTAGCCCGCAGGGTCACAGAACCCATTTGAGTAAATTTGAGGGCATTGCCTAAAATATTGATTAAAACTTGACGTAGTTTTCCTTCGTCGGTCTGGACAAACTGAGGAATATTAGGGGGGATTTCAAAAACAAGGTTTAATCCTTTTTTTAAGGCTTGAATTTGGAGAATATTTTGTAAGTTATTCAGGAAGGAAATCAGATTAAAGTCGGTTTTATTTAAGGTGACTCTACCCGCTTCAATTTTAGACATTTCTAAAATATCATTAATTAATTCTAAAAGATGACTTCCCGCCCGGTTAATAATTTCTACATAACGTTGATAGTCTGGTTTGAGAGATAAATCATGATTCATTAATTGGGCAAAACCTAAAATTGCATTCAGGGGTGTTCTTAATTCATGGCTCATATTTGCCAGAAATTCACTTTTAGCTCGGTTGGCAATATCGGCGGCATTCACGGCTTTTTTTAGGGCTGCTTCTGCTTTTTTACGCTCGATAATTTCAGCTTTAGCCTGTTCAAATAGAGTGGATTGTTGCACCGCGATCGCTAACTGAATGCTAATGTGTCGAATTGATTCAATTTCTGAGTGAAGCCATTTTCTGGGCCCTCGGCAATTATGGGCGATCAGAAATCCCCAAAGGCTTGAATCCTTGACAATGGGAACTAACAGTTTAGCTTGAACTTTTAACTGACGTAGAATATTTTCTAAAGCCGGTGTCATTGTTACTTGATTAATGTCTTCAATTAAAAGGAATTTTTCTTGATAATCATAATATTGAAACTCGCCTATAAAAATTTCTTCAGGAAAAACTTGACCTTTAATACTCGGCCATCCCGGTTCCACTGATTCCGTAATCGCGCTACGATTTCCATTGGGTAAAATCTGGTAAATCAACACCCGATCCACCGATAAAAACTCGCGAACTTCTTCCACCGCCGTTGTCAAGATATCCTCTAGGTTGAGGGAAGATCGGATACGCTCTTGAATTTTATTCTCCGCCTTCAGTAAGGAGTTTTGTTGACTCAGAATTTGAGACAGTCTCGATATTTTTAGCTGATTTTTAACTCGTATTTCTACTTCTTCTAATTCAAAAGGTTTCGTAATATAGTCATTTCCTCCCACAGAAAAAGCCTGAACTTTATCAGAAAGTTGGTCTTTAGCACTAATAAAAATAATCGGGATATTACGGGTTTGTTCATGGGCTTTTAACTGGGAACAAATCTCATAGCCATCCGGTGGAGGCATCATAATATCCAGTAAAATCAGATCGGGAGGATCTTCTAAAGCAGATCGAATGGCAAAGTTGCCATCCCTGGACAGCCGAACATTATAGCCACAACCACTCAAAAAAGTATCTAATAAACGCAAATTATCGACCGTATCATCTACTACTAAGATATTGGCAGTTTGTTCCTCGTTAAAAATACTCATTGTTGCATTTATTGTTGTGCTTTAGCTGCTTGAATTAAATCCCATAGCGTGGAATGGTCAAAATCATCAACAAACCTCTGTATCGCTTCAGATAAAACGGGATCGTTGGTGCTTATCTCTTTTGAAATGGACTCGATTAAACTAGTGTTGAGGCGAATCACAGCCTGCTCTAAGCGATCAATTAAGTCAGGAGTCAAAGCCACTAAACGGGTTAATATAGACACTGACGAAATTTCGGGGTTAGGATTCCAAGAACTTGAGGTTTCCTCTAATGGGAAGTCACCTCTACTATAACCCATTTCAACCTGAATCTGCCCATAGATAGCTTCAAAAATATCTGCTTCTGTAAAAGGTTTACTGATCAGATCATCGTACCCCATTGCTTGATTTTGGTCGAAGTCTGAATCAAAGTGACTGGCACTAATCGCAATAATTTTAACGGGGTTAAAGGGTTCTAATTCTGCTTTTTCTCGCTCTTTTTCTCGGATTGTCTGCGTTATTTTATCTCCCTTTTTTCTGGGAATTTGTACATCAATTAAAATCAAATCGGGTTGCCAAGTTTCCCACATTTGAATGCCCTCTGTCTCGTTGTTTGCCTCCTTAACGTCTAAATTCAAAGGTTGGAGGAGTTCAATTAGCAAAAGTCGGGTATCTGGATGATTGTCAATAATTAAAATTTTGTGATTTTTGGCATCGGGTTCTAAGGGGATCACTTGATTTTTATTTTCAGAAGTTTCTGCATGAGCATCTGTAACGGCTTGCTCGGGAATATTAAACTTAAAAATTGTTCCTTTTCCTACTTCACTTTCCACGCTAATTTTCCCTCCCATCAGTTGAACAAAATGATTGCTAATTGCTAATCCTAAGCCCGTTCCTCCTTGCACTTGCTGTCCAGCTTTGGTTTGAATAAAAGGTTGAAAAATTTTGTCCACTTCATCGGCAAAAATTCCACATCCTTGATCTTCAACTTCAAAATCAAGATAATTTTGGTCATTTATTTTTTTTAGTTTAGACCGCAAACTTATCCGACCTAATGACGTAAATTTAAAGGCATTACTGAGTAAATTAATTAAGACTTGACGTAACTTTACTTGATCATAAAATACTGTCTGGGGAAGATTAGAACTATACTCCAAAACAAAATCCAATTTTTTTTCCTGTGCCTTCAAATCAAACATCTCTTTTAAGCCATTGAGAAAGTTAGGAAGGTTGAAATTAATGGGATTTAGGGTCGTACATCCCGATTCAATTTTAGCCATATCAAGGACATCGCTAATTAATGCTAACAAATGTTCAGCACCGCGATGAATGATCTGAATTTTTTCCCGGTGTTCTGCGGTTAAATCAGAATTTTTCAGCAGCACTTGAGTGAAACCCAGAATAGTATTCAAAGGTGATCGCAATTCATGACTCATATTTGCCAAAAATGCACTTTTAGAGTCGGCGGTGGCTTCTGCTTTTTGTTTAGCGATCGCTAACTCAGCCGTGCGTTCCTCCACTTTGGTTTCCAAAGTTCGATTAGATTCTGCTAAATTTGCATAGAGTTTAGCATTTTCAATGGCGATCGCAGCCTGAGTAGATAAAAGTTTTAATATTTCTAAACGATCTTGGGTAAATGCACCTGTTGCCCGATCATTTTCCAAATACATAATACTGGTCAGTCGTCCTTGACTAATCAAAGGTAAACAGAGAATTGATTTAGAATCTTTTACTTTAATATAAGGATCATTAATAAATTTTCCTTCGCAACTCGCATTTTTTAAAACAACGGTTTCTCCCGTATTAACGACATAATTAATAATAGAATTAGCGACTAAATAACTCCCATCCACCGGAATCGACTGTAACACCTTAACCCTATCAGAATCGGCTGATCCTTCAGCTTCAATTAGAAATTGATTTCCAGTTTTCACAATTAAATATCCCAGTTGCGCCCCGGCATTTTCGATTAAAACTTTCATTAAAATAATCAGCAATTTATCGATTAAAATTTCACCTGAAATTGCCTGGGATGCCTTGATTACCGCAGCCAAGTCTAAGACTTCATCTGATTGGGTTCCTGTTGTGGATTGAGAATTGAGATGCAGGGTATAATTAACACTTTTAATTGAGGATAAAGAAGAAATTAACTGGGGATATTTAGTTTCTAAATCCTCTACTTTCGTTTTGGCTCCCCAACGTTTATAAAGGTAATGGGATTCTTTCATATAAGTTTGAGCAATTTTTAACCTACCTCGGCTCAAATAAAACTCAGCTGCTAATTCGTAAGCCAATGCTTCTTCTTGAATAAATTTATTTTCCGATGCTTGAAAAATAGCTTGTTCATAATAGTCTTCTGCTTCTAGGATTTGTCCCAAAACCCGAGCTTTTTCTGCCTCAACTAAGTAAAACTTATTTAAGAAATTGTCTGGGGCATGAGTTGCCCATTTTCGCATTTTGTTTTGATTCCTAGTGACTCGATTAATCCAAATTTCTGGGTCATAATTTGTGGTCTGAGTTGATAATTTTAAATGCACCAAAGAATCATAAAAATAGAAAATAGGAACAACGATCATTCCCATGACACCATCTAAATGTTGTTCGGCAAGAATGGCATGATCTTGGGCTTGATCATAATGATTAAACAGATAACATAATATCAGTTTATTTAGATAAAAAAAGTTGATTTGAACTCGATCACTTGCTGCAATTGCCAGGGTAAGGTATTGTTCTTCGTTGTAAATATTACCCGTTAACTGCATCGGATTTTCTGATTTTCCTAATAAGTTCTGTGTAGCTTGCCAAAATATAGCAATCCAATTCACGGCTGCTTCTTGTCGGGTTTGGCTAATTGCTTGACTATAAGTAGCCATTTCTTGTTCAAGATCTCTTAATTCATGACCAACAAAATAGGGACTCACACAAACCCAAAAACCACAATAGCTAGAAAATTCTAATTCTCCATTTTCTAATCCGCTATAATACCCTTCAATAGCAATGGGTCGCATTTTCTGACAATGGTCTTTCCAAGTAATAATATGACCAGCTAAAGCATCATCTACTTTTGCTTTTATTTTTTGGGCGTTTAGTTTTTTAACTAAATTGGAAGCTAAGACCCCAAATTGATAACCCGACTCAATATCTTCGACAACTCCACATAAAAGAGCGCCATAACACGCATAACCCATTGCGGATTCGGTGGTATTGCCATATTGGATGGATAAATTAACCTGTGATGTGGTTACTAACAAGAATAACTCAGGATCGGAAATATAAGTTGAAGCGGTTATACTTGAAAGAATATACATCGCTGCTAAGGCTTGAGAATCCACCATCGGAGGCAGATTAATTAAATCTTTGATTTCATATTCATTCAAGAGTAAAGCAGTCTGTTTTAAGCTATTATTAATATCTGAATGACTGGGTTTTTCCGGTAAGCTGATGCCCAAGATTTTTAGTGCTTCTAAGCCAGTTTTAATGGCGGCTTTTAGGTTGCCTTGAGACACCGAGGCTTGAATTTTAGCATCATAAACTTTTACTGTGTCCAGGGCATTTTTAGCCTGATTTAAAACAACGTTTCCCAAGGTTTCCATTTCATTAAAATGACCCTTGAGATAGGCGACTTCTATGGCCGCTTGATGCAGTGCTAAAGTTAAGGGATATGCCGTCTGCCAACTGCTTTGATGGAGGAAGTTTAGCCCTTGATTAAAATATTCGGCGGCGGCTTGATAGGCGTTGGCAGATTTGGCTTTTTGACCTGCCATAAAATTTAGTTTTGAGATCTCATTTTCAGCTAGTTTTCCTCGTAAAACTGCTGCGATATTCTGCCTATTTACCAAACCAAAATTTAAGTGATCAACAATTTCAAAAACTTCCTCAGACAGTAGTTTTGGCTTAATGTTTTCTAATAATAGACAACCCATTTGTAAATGAATTTCTTGTTTTTTGGTAGGGTCAATTAAAGCATAAGCCGCTTGTTGTACCCGGTCATGCAAAAATTTATAATCTTGGATTAAGAGTTGAGAATCTAATTCTGAAGTTGTGAGTATAAAACCAGATTGTAATGCTACAGTCAACTCTTGATAGACTTTGGTGGGAGATTTTTGACTAATAACAGCAAGAGTATTTAAGTCAAAAAAAGCTCCGACACAAGCAGCAAATTGTAAAATTTCTTGAGTAGATTCTGGAAGTTTTTTAAATTTACTAGTCATCAAATCTATGACATTATCTGTAGTGTTTTTATATTCAATCTTTTCAATATTCCACTGCCAACATCCCCTTAAACTTCTGCCTTGAGTTGGGAAAGATGGCGAGAGGTTAAAAGTTAACAAATTTTCACTGTGGAGCATTTTTAGAAATTCATTAATAAAAAAAGGATTTCCTGCGGTTTTTTTTATGACTAATTCCGCTAAAGGTTTTACGGATAAAATGTCACTG
The DNA here is from genome assembly GCF_057220675.1 of Planktothrix sp. PLAVEN19ND. Lineage (NCBI taxonomy): Bacteria > Bacillati > Cyanobacteriota > Cyanophyceae > Oscillatoriales > Microcoleaceae > Planktothrix > Planktothrix sp. PLAVEN19ND. Next base: position 689,632 of record NZ_CM170132.1, read on the forward strand.
TATAAAGTATCTTTAATCAGTTGACTTACTGCTTCTAAAGTTAAGGGTTTTAACTGAATATAATTAATTTTTAATTCCGCCTGATGCAGTTGATTAATCATCTGCATCAACGGGTGGGTCGGATGGATTTCGTTATCTCGATAAGCCCCAATGATTAATAAGTGTTGAATATTACCATCCGTTAGAATGAGTTCAATTAATTTCAGACTTGCCCCATCTGCCCACTGCAAATCATCCAGAAAAATCACTAAAGGATGATCTTGTGTACAAAGGGCTTGAATAAAATTTTTAAAAACAAAATTAAACCGATTTTGAGATTCTTGTAACCCGATTTCAGCGACCGGAGACTGCTTGCCAATGATTAATTCCACCTCGGGAATTACATCAATAATCACCTGTCCATTAATTCCCAATACAGTTAATAATTTTTCGCGCCATTGATTGAGTTGTTCTGAACTTTCACTTAATAGTTGTTTAACTAATTCTTTAAAGGCATTGACAACTCCAAAATAGGGGATATTGCGCTGAAGTTGATCGAATTTTCCTGAAATAAAATAACCTTTTTTTTCCGTAATGGGTTGATAAATTTCCTGAACTAAAGATGATTTACCAATCCCCGAATAACCCGTAACTAAAATCATCTCAATTTTATGATTTTCTGTTTCTCCTTTCCTGGTTTTTTGCTGTTCTGAAGATGTGACACGGGCAAAGGCAGTTAGGAGTTGATGCACTTCTGTTTCCCGTCCATAAAGTCTTTGAGAAACTTGAAATTTATCGGTAATATCTTGAGTAGCTAAGGGGAAATTCTGGATGATTTTATCTGTTTGTAACTGGTTTAAACAGGATTCTAAATCCGCTTGAATTCCCAAGGTACTTTGATATCGATTCCCCGCTATTTTTTCCATTAATTTCATCACAATTTTTGATAAAACCATCGGAATTGTGGGTTGAATTTCATGGGGCGGAATCGGTTGTTTCGCAATATGACAATGGACTAACTCTAAAGAATCTTGGGTTTCAAAGGGTAAGTGTCCGGTCAAGAGTTCATAAAAAGTTACTCCCAAAGAATAAAAATCCGTGCGATAATCTAAGGAGCAGTTCATTCGTCCGGTTTGTTCTGGGGAGATATAAGCTAAAGTCCCTTCTAGGAGATTGGGATTTTTCAGGATGGGATTTTCACGGGTGAAGGTTGTGGAAATTCCAAAATCAATAATTTTTAGTTTTTCTCCCTGGGGGTTAAATACAATATTGGCAGGATTAATGTCTTTATGAATAATACCTGCACCATGAATTTTTCCTAAAATTTTAGTGATTTTAATGGCATTTTTAATAAACTGATCAATAGGAAAAGTATATCGTTTTTCCAGGGTAGAATTATTCTGAATAAATTGAGTTAATGAGGATGCCCCAAAATCCTCTAAAATGATCATAAATGTTCTTTGATAGGGTTCTAAACTATAGGATTTAATCACCCCATCTATATTCAGATTTTGGGTAATTTGATATTCCTGTCTATAGCGGGTTAGTTCGACGGAAGTGGGATAATCTTCTTTCAGGACTTTAAGAATTATAGGTTGATAATCCTCTAAACGAATTCCCCGATAGACCACTGAATTAGCACTTTGATAAATTTGCTCAATAATTTGATAGTTAGAAATTGGGGTATTCATCTGTTATTCTTGGGCACTTCTATATTCTAGCCAGTATTTCTAGTATGCCGAAGGCTATAGATACTGGTACGGTATGAGGTTTACGATTTAGATGTTTGATTTAGATGTTTAACGGCTTCATAACTTATTATAACTCTAATCGATAGAATACATCAATATTTTAATTTTAAATCAAAATATTGACTAGAATTTCAATTCAAGCTAAAATGAAATATGTTAATAAAATTTTGAGGAATTACTGACCTGTGACTGTGCAAAAAAATCCTCTAGTTAAACCTTTTTTGAAATGGGCAGGAGGGAAACGGCAATTATTACCTGAAATCCTAAAATATCTCCCTAAAAATATCGGTAAGACTACATATTTTGAACCCTTTTTGGGGGGAGGTGCACTTTTATTTGAGTTACAGCCTAAAAAAGCAATTGTTAATGATAGTAACGGCGAATTAATTAATTGTTATCGAGTGATTAAGGATAATGTTGAAGAACTGATTGAGATTTTAAAAGATCACAAGACCAGCAATTCAAAAGAATACTATGATTATCTTCGTGAAAGAGATCGTTTTAAAAAAGACTATCTTAAATTCTCCGAAGCCGAAAAAGCAGCTAGAATTATTTATTTAAATAAAACTTGTTACAATGGATTATTTAGAGTGAACTCTAAAGGATATTTTAATGTTCCCTTTGGTCGTTATAAAAATCCCAATATATTAGACGAGGCTGTATTAAGAGGAGTTAATGATTATTTTAATCAAAATAAAGTAACTTTTTTAAATATTGATTTTGCCGAAGCGGTTAAAGATGCCAAAAAAGGTGATTTTATCTATTTTGATCCTCCCTATGATCCGGTTTCTAATACCGCTTCTTTCACCGGATATGATATTAATGGGTTTAATCAGAATGAACAAAGACGCTTAAAACAAGTTGTTGATGAATTAACAGAAAAAGGATGTCATGTAATGTTGAGTAACTCAGAAACAGAGTTTATTTCAGATTTATATAAAGATTATAAAGATACAACTAAAATTGTTTCTGCAACCCGCAGTATCAATTCTAATGCTGTTAAACGAGGTAAAATTAATGAGGTTTTAGTGTTAAATTATGATCCTAAACCTTTCTCTATCAATCTTTGAGCTTACTATTATTTGCAGGATATGGGCAAAACCGCTAGTACATCTAAATACCACCACCAACGTTGAGGACAAATAAATTGAGCTTTGCGCTTCTCTGTTAAATTAATAAAACGTGATAATTCCTGATAAAAAATGTTAGCATTCTCAACTAATTGACGGTCTGCTTTTGTCAATAAAATTTTTTCTTCCTCAGTGAGTTGAGGTTCAATTTCTGTAAGGCGATCGCGCATTTGTAACATTTCTAAATGCTCCGCACCACTAACATCAGGAAACTCAACACTCACGCAATAGTTTTTTAATAGAGGATTCATATTTCTAACTCCTTAACTAAACCCAGATAGATAAAGGCTTAATTAGATAGATACCCTTCCGGGTCATCGGGAGGAAAAGCAGTTTCTAAAACCCCATCTAAGCCAATCATTACTAACCATAGCCGATTCTCCACATTAGCTACCAACGTCGGATAAATCGTTTCTCCATAAACATAAAGATAGACATTGGCGTCTGGACTGTTGACCACAAAAGTGATGATCATATTATATTGTTCAAGGGTAGCATCATCGGGCAAATGACCTAAGCGAACCCTTTTGACCAAATGAGAATCTGCTTTTCCCTGTTTCCAAATGATTAGCTTTCTAACTTTTCCAATTGCTTGAAAAACAGCTATTAACAAAACAAAAAATACTCTCCAAAGAGTATGTAGGATAGATTAATTATTTTAAAGGCGGCACCCAGATTTGAACTGGTAAGAATACCTCAAATACCGATTATACCGTTCCATAGTCTATCCAAAATTAATCACTTATTTTGGAATGGATAGAAAATGGATAGATTGGATAAAGCCCCTATAGATGGTTTTGGAACCTATGGGGATGTCTTAAAGCATTGGTTAGCTATTGAGCCATTAATACCTAAAGGTGTTGCCCAACGGGTTGAAACCAGACTCAATTTCAAATTTATTGAGCCATGGCAGGGGGGTAAACGAACAAGCCTAGCGTCAGGATGTGAATGGAGTATCTCAGGGATTAATGAGTTCCTGGATAAGTGCCTGAAGTTAAGACAGAAACTCAATGAGTGTAAACGAGATGGGATTAATGCCTCTGACTGGGAAACATGGTTCAACCAAAATATTATTCCCATCAAGGGAGCAGGAGCGGATGACCGCCTGACTTACCGTCAAATTTTCGAGATTATCGAGAATGAGTATTACTCAGGACGGCATAAGTTTACGGGTGAGAAGCGGTCAAGAGATAGTGTTAGTTGCCAAGGGAGTTTTAAAACTGCATATACCGACTACTTTCTAAAATGCTCTAACTGGGATGAGTTCCCAACATGGGATAACGTCAAGCTATTCTGGGAATCGTTCCCAGAAGATACACGACAATATGAAGCGTTAGGCAAAATTAAAAAGATAATTAGTTATTGTCCTGAATCGACTAAACGAGATATCTTACCTAAGTTGAACAGGATTAAAGTCGAAAAAAAACGAGGTGAGAATACTAAAGCCATTGATTGGGAGCAATTCTTCGAATGGTTACAATCTCAAGAGAAGTTAGTCCAAGAAATGCCAGAAAAGCAAGCAATGGCAAGGGAGGGATGGTTATGGGTATTTAAAATGTGTGTAGTTTACGGATTGCGTCCTGCTGAAGTCATGAGTGCAATCAATCTTTGTAAACCTATCAGCGATAAGGAAGTCAAAACCCTCTGGGGCGAAAAGGGTAAACAGTACGGGGACTCTAAGGGTGTTAACCCTGCTTTCAATGATAAAAAAAATAATCCTAAAATGTTATTAATTTTAGGTAATGGGTTCACCGTAACCGATACGGCACGGAACAAACACTTTATTACCAACAAAACAGGCGGTCGGTTTTGTTATCCGATGGTAAGAAACAAGGAAATATTGGATTATCTAAATATTCAAGCATTGCCTCAAAAAATGCCAGAATACACACCAGATATGGATAGTAAACCTGAAACTATGGCTAAAGGGTTTCAAAGAGCGTTAAGGCGTTCACTTGCTGAATGGAATTGTCCAACGACTCAGGGTTATTCATTCCGACACCTAGGGAAAATGATGGGTTTATTGTCAGGACTACCATTGGGTGTGTTGGCTCAAAACATGGGTCATTCAGTATCAGCAAGTGAACAGTTCTATAACCGCAAGACGATTGCTTTAGCCAATGAGTTGGCATCTTCAGCATCCAGTTATCCCCTGCCTTTAAACATTGCCATAGGTGAGCTAAAAACTCAAGGGATCGATACCAAAGACAAGGATATACAACGGCTACTCAGAATCATCTACCAGTTAGACGATTAGAACCCAACTAATCTAAATATTTATCAGGCAACCTCTAACCAGGGTTGCTTTTTTATTGGGCCTCTAACCAGGGTTGCTTTTTTATTGGGCCTCTAACCAGGGTTGCTTTTTTATTGGGCCTCTAACCAGGGTTGCTTTTTTATTGGGCCAGTGTCGGTAGGGATCGGGAGTGATGAGCGTGTATCTTCCCAAGGTATGTATAAAGGGAAGATAGAAAATATTTTTACAGAACCGTAAAAAAGTAGACACTTAAAACCCCCCTGGATTACCTACTACCGATTTCCATTAAGTTGCAACCGGGTATCTGTTCAGGAGGGTAAAAAGTAGACACTTAAAACCCCACTTAGACAAACACTAGCCTTGATAGGGTTTTATATCATGCTCATAGACGCTGTTCATCAACCCAGGGATTGAGGCGTTATCCCACATGACCTTATAGATACCCCCCATACCGTCCCGTCGTGGCTCCTCTACTTCAACAACGCTTCCATAAAGTTTATGCCCGTCAACGGTTTTCTGACACGCCTCTATCACCCTGTCACCAACCTTGAACCCTTCTGGTTTAGGCATCGGTACGGGATCTGATTTTATATTTTCAAAGTTTTGTGTTTTTAGCTGTGTAGGCCGTGTAAACTGTGTATCTCCCTCTGTGTCGGGGTTTGAGCTTACACAGTCATCTACACAGCTAGGGGGGGTTGTGTAAGGGGATTGTGTATCTCCCTCTGTATCAGGAACCGTTACTACAGGACGCTTGTAACCCCGTTTACGATTGCCGTTATCATCCTTTAAGTTTTCAGTCTTGACCCATTTTAGTTTGGTCATGACATCGGATATCTCGCTTTGGGCGCGCTTAACCTGACTCAGATTATCCTTGCTAATTCCCATCAGGTTTAATAGTTCATCCGTGGTAACAGTTGCTTTACCCTCTAGGAAGTTCTCAATGTCATCTAACCAGGGGGAAGTCGCCGAAAATGCTTCATTGTTAGCGGTAGATTGTTTCTGTTCAGCGCTGTTCAGATACCACGTTTCGCCACTCTTGTAGGCTTGTACCGCCGCTCCCCATATCGCGTCGCGTTCTTGCTTCAAAAGGTCAATAGGGATCTTTTTAGCCACGGGTATTAACCAGAAGCGGCGGTCGCCTGTGGGGTCACGGAGGACGTCTAATTTGTTAGTTGTCCCTACAATAGTTCCCATTCTAGGCATTGACTTTGTTCTTGCCCCATAAGGGAGTCTGATTTTATCTGTTGAAGATGACAAAAACCCTTTAACCTTGCTGATATCTGACTTACTAAAAATATTCTCTAACTCCGCCCATTCAGTAATCAAAGATTGGTGCATTTTGAGAACTTGGTCTTTATCACTTACACTCCCCATATCATCACAAAACCATTCATCCCCTGCTAATACACGGAAAAATGTAGACTTACCTGTTCCCTGTTCCCCCTGCAAGATTAACGCTGTATCCACCTTACACCCAGGATTCATAACCCTTGCTACTGTGGATATTAACCACTTTCTAACAAATACTTGATAAAGTGGGTTATTAGTTCCAAAAAATCGTTTAGCTATCCCATCTAAAATAGATGTGTCGGAGTGACTTTCGTTGCATTGATTAAAGTATTCTTTGATAGGGTTGTAACTGTTATCTTCTGCAATCTGAATAACAATAGATTTTAAATCTTCTTTGTTACACTTTAAATCCAGTTTAAACATAAGAGCTAACTTTAGTTTAAACTCATCAAATCCTACGGGTTTACCATCAAATTCAATCTCTTTGGTCAATTCGTTGAACCGGATTCTATCCCCGACAATCATTTTGGCTTTTGTAAATTTCGCCTCAATTTCAGGAATATTAGTCGGTAAATCATCTGCATTAATCCCCCTATCCTTAAACTCTTGATCAACCTTAGCTAACCATTCTGTGAAGGGTTGAACCCGTGCCAATACTTCGTTACGGAATTGAGGAAACCCGTTATTAAGGATGTAATCATCTACACCTTTATCTTTTTCACTTGTCATAGTCCAACTAGCTACACGAACATGAACATTGAACAAGCCTAGTTGATGGCCAAGTTTTTTTAGGGCATCCGTAACATTTCTATTTGTAGCGGTGTCACCGTCAAACATCATCAAGAACCCAAAACCCGCTTTAGCGAATTTTTCTAGGGCGTGAACTAAATATCGTTTTCCTTGCGGGTCTTTTTTACCCGAAGTTAATCCCATTTCAACCCCTAACACGGACACACAGGGGATGCCGTTATCCATCACTACCATCGCCTTAAATGCACCCTCTGTTATGGCAATACAGGGTACGCCGTCTATGATATACGCCCGTTCCTTTAACTTCTCAAGGTTAGTCCAGTAATCAGAATGATCAGGATGGGTTAAGAGCATTGCATCGTACCCTTCATCCTCCCTAGGGGTTAAGTATTTTAAAACCTTTTCAGTCCCGTCATCTTTAACCGTAACCTTTGGGATATCCGGTCTAAACTGCCATTGAGCATTACTGCTGCGAATCATAACCCCGTTAGATGGGGCTGTATATCCCAGGTATTCCGTAGCGGTCTTTGCAGTCATTGACTCGCAGTTATCTATAACCCAATCAAACGGCAACCCCCGTTTTGTAACCAAGTAGTCCCAATGCTCAACGGTTAACCGAGTATTTTTGTAAAGTTTTCCTAAAGGTTGTGCTTTTTGGTGGATTGCACTATAATTAGGTGTATCGGTAGCGGTAACAGTCATTTTATTTGATTTCATATTGTTTTAAAATTTAGATTCTGTTGACAGTAAGGGTGTGGAACAAGCGCCCTTATTTTTTTTATCAATTGCTTAATAGGATAACGAATTATTGGGACAGTATCAAGGTAGGTTCTTTAACCTTACCTTCTATTCTTCCCGTTATACATACAATGGGAAGAAATTAGTTAAAGTGCCAGGCTTGTACTCCTTTCTCGACTAATTCTACCTGTTCTGCAACTACCTGAAACATACTGTGCTATTTTGCGGAAACCCTATAAAGGTTTCCGATAGGTATTTCGCTGTATATGCAAAGATAAACAGTGTTACAGTTACGTTTTTAGAGCGTTTTTAGAGGATGGGTAAAGGTTAAGGTTTACCCATCCTCTAATTATCCCATCACTCCAATTCTAAAAAACGTTTTATTTCACTTAGTACCTTTTTACCCTTTTTGTAGTTTCTGCCTTTATACCCCATTAACTCCTCTACTATTTTTGTATCTGAGTAACCATCCTCAAGCGCATCAACTACCATTTCAAGCATTTCCTCGGCTTCTACACTTAACCCAGTTTCCGGTTTACTTCCCCTTACGGGAAGGTCGGAAGTAGGTACTTCCGGTGTTTGGGAAGTATCGGAAGTTTCCTCGCTAAAAGCGGTAGTATCGGCTTCTAGTGTCACTTCCGAGTCACTTACGCTTTGGGAAGTCAGGGAAGTAGTCCGGTCGGTGAGTAAATATTGTGCGATCGCGGTATTCGTACCCTGTGCTAGAAATAAATCACTAGCTAAACTGTGTTTAAATTCGGCTTGCTCGCGCTTTTTAATCGCGTCAATTTTAGGCTTAATTTCTCCTAACTTTGTTGTTAAGTAGAGCGACGTGCCACTCGCTAAAATTGCGTAGGTTATAGAGGTAAATCTAAAAAACTTATGCCAATTGTTAGCGCTTACGTCACGAGTTAAAAACGGGGTAGCAATCCAGAATGGGAGTGAAGTAGTTAGCAGGAAAATGTTAATTAGGTGGTGAGTTTTCCAGTTCTGTTTTATTGCTTCTGCGTTACTAGACGGATTGATCACCGAGTAACCCATTGAATGACACCCCCTAATAATAAAGCGGTAGCCAAACCGATAATAAACACTAAACCCAAGACCCATTCTTTATCATCTGTTTTGCGGTAATAGACAACTGTTCCTGCGATTCCTAAACCGATAGAACACAGTAAGGAAACAATAAAAAAGAGTTCTCTCAATTGAGTGATTAATAATGCCAGTAAACTAACCAAACTTGCACCACTAGCTACCAATAGAAAGAACCCGACAACGCGATAAAATTGGATCATTTTGGTTAAGGTTCCAATAGCCACATATCTTTAGGGTTGACCCATTCAATACCTTGACCGCTACAGTTTAGGAATTGAACTTGATAGCTCCACTTGCCGTGGCTGTGTTCCATACCAGTTACCCGCGCTGGGAACCAACGCTTTTCGCTAGGGTTATCCCAACTGACTGAGGAAAAAACTTCTACCAGTTGACCGATACGATATTCAGGCAATGGGATATCTGTTGATACAAAAAACTCAATTTTGCGTCTTTCAATTTGTACTACTGTCATGTTACAATCTCTCTAGTTGTTGATACATTAATTGACCTGTGGGTCTTACCCGTCCTGAACCAAAAGGACGGGTTTATGTTTTTGAGTTTTACTCTGTAAAATCTACTCAGTAGAGTAGTTACAATTGAGCCATCAAATTGTTAATAGCTTGATCAGCTAATTGTTCAGACTTTTCTAAACCTTTACCCATGGCTGCATAACGGGGACGCATCCCGTGTAATGCTTTGGCGGTTGTTCCCTTGTAGCCTTGAGTTTTAACCTCAAATTCAGCTTCGTTTCTGATCATCCGTTGCCCGTGACGGTTGATTTTTGCCTCGGCTTTTAAGATGACTTCGTGTTTATCGGCTGCTTTTTTAGTAGCAGTAGCATTTTGCTTTTTAACCCGTGCTAACTCGCTTAATCCGTCCGCCTCCTCTGGGGTAAATTCCCGCACACGGTCACAAACTGGCATTGTCCGGTAGGTATCAAAAATTGTTTCCGGTGGGTTGTCAGGGGTGATGGCGTTATCAGCACTGCGTTTGAAAACGTTATCCTTGCTAATCCCTTTATGGGAACCGTCAACGGGCGCAATTGTTGATGATTTAAAATCATCTCCTCTCAAGAATCCGAGCATAGTTAATCTCCTATGGAATGAGTGTTACACTGATAACTGTTTTGATAAAAAGGGTTAGAATAATTCGTTTGATTCTGTGAACCGTTCTTTAACTTGTTCGACAAATTCATCCCAGTTATCCCAGTCCTCTATAACTGAGCTATAAACCTCTATAGGAGAAGATTGGGTATAAAGAGTTATCCTGTAATACTCGGGATTAATGAAATACCCGCTTATGTCCCGAGTTGCTATTACAAACTCTTTTTTGTTGTTGGTAGAAAACAATCGTAAACAAGTCATAATGAGTGTTACAGTGATATTGTGACATGAACATTGGTTGCTAAATAAAACCCAGTTAGAAAGCACATCAGGTACAGCAAACCTGGGAATAAGTAATCAATTATCCCCCTGGGTTTCATAGTGCCAACGCCTCCGATAAAATTTCCTGACCCGCCTCTAGCCAACCGAGATAAACGGCGGCGGTATCTTCGTCCAGAGGTTCGTTTTGAAGCTGTTCAAAGTCCTCTAATCGGATGCAGTCCCCGATGTAGGGTTTTATTCGTTTAAGTAGCTGTTGCCGTAAGGGTTCTGATTCTGGTTGGTAACAGTCTTTAAGCAATTGGTCGGGGTGTTCTTTAACCCATTGATTGAGTTTTTTGTCCCACCGATGCCAACCTTCCATATCCCCATCTGGCTTAATTGGGGGGATGGGGTCAGACTTTTTTACAGAATCATCCGTCGCGGTGTTAACGATGGTTTCAATTCGGAATGAATGCCAACGGGTATCAATTCCCTTGGCGTTGCAGTTCCCCCAAACATCAAAGTAGAGGATTTCGTAAACTTGGCGACCCGTGGTAAAGGTTTCACCTGGCATCATCCAGGGTTGCCATGCTTCAAACCGTGGGTCGGTTTCTTTAAGGGTTGGCAGTCGGGACGGATCAACAATTTCAGAACACAGCACCCACTCCCCATCAATCAGGGTATGGGTAGGGTTGTCAAAGGGTAAATCTTCAACACTAGGCTGATTAACTGTTACAGCGATATCGGCACTGGGTTCAAACCCCTCTGTTTCATCCTCTGGGTATGACCACTGAGGGATACCCATTGCTTCACAGTGAGTATCTACCGCTACCTTCATCTCCTCAAATTCGGCGATCGCAATCTCCCATGTTGCCTTTTTGGATAGGCTACCGTACTGCCGTACTTCATCAGGGGTTAATCCCAGTGCGGTCGCTTTTGCTTTGAGTTCTGTCAGTGTCATAATTAAAATGCTCCTAATAGCTAGGGGTGAGTACCCGTAGTGTCAGACTTTGGACGGTTAGCACTACGGGTTATTTATTGACCTGTTGATACAGTAGCAGATAGTATGGTACATTAGCAAGTAGGAAAAAGTAAATAAAGGTAAAGTAAGGTATGCTAAGTTCTGTAGAGGTTTCTGTGAAAGACTTGGGTAAACGCAAGCTAGATTTAATCAGTACCTACGTTGAGCCGGAAGTCAAAAAAGAGTTGGAGCGTTGGGCTAACGAAGAAGAACGCTCTGTTAGTTGGATTATGGCTAAGTTAGCTGAAAAAGCATTGAGACAGAAAGAAAACGGGTTGAACCCATTAAAGGATAACTAACCCACCATCACCCCCAAACACTAAAACCCCTGACTAACTATCAGGGGTTATTTTTTTTGATTATTTTTACTGTGTAGGCTGTGTAAATGTTGTAATGCTTACAGGGTAATGGTTAGAAGCTATTTAGGATAAAAGTGTTTAATGGGGTTGTGTAGGGTTGTGTAGGGGGGTTGTGTAAACCTCTAACCCTTATATATCAATACTTCCCATTTTCTTACACGGCCTACACAGCTATTTTAGTTAAATTTATTTTTTTACCAGCTTTACCAGCTATACCAGCTTTTGCTTATTTATTGCATGAAAAAAGTTATAGGTTATTGAGTTTGGCTAACGCTTCCTTGATTTCCTTTTTGATAGCACCCCCTGTGTTAGCAGGTAGGGTTAGGGCGTGGGTTAATGTGTCAATGGCGGCGTCTAATTCAGTTTGGCGGTCATAGCTACCCTTATCCAATTTGTGGGCATATTCTAAAACTTTAGGTGCGATCGCTTCTGGTAGTCGGTAGACTTTGATGGGTTTATTTACCCAGGGGGACTTATCTAGTCCAGAGGTGTTAGGAATACGGTTAGGCATAATGATTGCGTCCTCTGTTACGGTACTACTAACAGTGTAACACTGATTCATTTAGCCTACAATGTCTTGAAGGATTAAATATACTCGATACATTAATTATGCGCCTTGAATAAAGCATATCACTGTAACACCCTTTATATATAGGTTTTAAAACTTGCACTAAAAAGTCAACACTAAGTAGGGTATAAGGGGAAAATATAGTTAATTTCACCAAAACTACTTAGGGGTATAGGTTTGGGGGTCTGATAGATGATTTCTATTTATAGCCGCAATGGATAGCGGCTATAGAAAATAATCACCTATGCCCTATTCCTTTAAGGTCATTAATATCAGTCGTTACAGGTTTAATCGAAAAATTGAGCCATCACCAATCACTCACCCCTTCCCTTTTCCCATCACTCACCGATCACCACAGCCATGGGTTAAAACTTTCTACCGTTCCTATCCTAAAACTTTCTGGTTATCTTCCCAAGCTGCATACAATGGGAAGATTTACAAATTTCTCCAATGGCTGTGACAAAATTTTTAACTTAGCTGAGGATTGGGAGAATATACCCTCTCCCCCTAACCCATGACAAATATTGATTGGAGGTTTCAGGTAGCAGTCAAGGTGTCTTCAACGTAGTGTGCCTTGACGGGTAACTGAAACCGACTTAGAATCAATAGTCTGGGTTAGGGGGAGTAACCTTGTAGAGATAGTTTATAGGGATTATTCCTTATATATAATTTTCTGTTTATCCCATTTGACACTTTTAAATTTATGTGTTAATGGGTTTTTTAGTTTTGAGGGTATAAGTAAAAATTAATTATTTAAGGTTTTAGATTAAATGTTTGTATGAGTAAGCAAAAAGTAATCTATCCAAAATCCTATCGAATATCATGGGAATGGATAGATTCTGGATAAAATCAGTTTTTTCGGTAGTCTCTCAGGTAAGGCGGTAGACTGCAAAATCTCCACCACCATGAGAATCTGGACGCGAATTATTTTAAAGGCGGCACCCAGATTTGAACTGGGGGTGGAGATTTTGCAGACCTCTGCCTTACCACTTGGCTATGCCGCCATGACCATGCAGCTATTTAATATAGCACAGGTGTTTCTGAAATAGCAAGTTTTTTTCGCCATTGAGCTACAACTCCTTGCAGGTCAGGAAATACCCAAGGATCGTACTGGGGATAAACGGGCAACCGGCGCACCAATTCCCAGCCCTTGGGGGCTAGAATCGTCTGTAAGGTTTGATCGTGATCCTGGGGATAATCGGGGTTCACTTCGTCACGGGGGCTAATTCCACCGAGATCCCGCGCCCCGGCTTCCAAACAGGCTAATAAGATATCAGGATTAGTCACTAAATTGGGGGGTATTTGTAAGGTAATATCAGGAGGTAGAATAGAACGGGCGATCGCTACAACTTCGGGTAATTGTTCTAAATTAAAACTGTTTCTGGGATCGCTTTGTTGACTCCCTAAACTATGGGGTTGTAAAATCACTTCTTGAATATGCCCCCATCGTTTATGAATCTTTGCAATTGCCTTTAAAGTATCTCGCCAGTCTGCGGAGCTTTCTCCAATTCCCAATAATAAACCCGTGGTAAATGGTATTTTTAATTCTCCTGCCCATTCTAACTGTTCTAACCGCAGTCCTGGGATTTTACTAGGGGAGTAACGATGAACGGTTTCTAATAATTTTGGATTGATTTGTTCTAACATTAACCCCATGGAAACATTCACCTGTTTTAATTGTTTCATTTCGGCAAAAGTTAACGGCCCCACATTGGTATGGGGTAAAAATTCCAGGGATATCGCTAATTCGCATAATTCATAAATCCGTTTAAACCAGGCTAAACGTTGATAACTATGGGGGTGGACTTCTCCACTTAAAATTAAAATTTCAATAATTCCTTGATCTCCTAGGGTTTTTAAGATTTCTTCGGCTGCTGTTAAGGTTAACCAAGGACTTGTACCGATATCGGTTCTAAAGTTACAATAACTACAGCGATTAAAACAATCATAGGTCGGAACTAAGGTATAAGCCCGACTATAAGTAATTTGTTGATTGATCATAAATTTAATAGCATCAGAATGATCAGTTTGAATTATAATAGAATCCGTAGAGGTAAGTTTGCTCATCCCAAAAAATCATTGATCAAAAGTTGCCCCTATGCTCAATTTCATCCACTGTTAAGCCGTTTGTGGTGTGTGACGCTACGCTTATACAGGATAAAAAACAGTCCAACCCCTATTATTTAACTCCATGTCTGAACAGAATCCAATCTTCAGCTATCCTCAAACTCGTAAATCTGATCAAGTTGACAATTATCATGGCGTGACCGTTGCCGATCCCTATCGATGGCTAGAGGATTTAGACTCAGAAGAAACCGCTTTATGGGTTGAAGCTCAAAACACAGTAACCTTCGGTTATTTGAATCAAATTCCTGCTAAAGAAACGATTAAAAAGCGCCTGACTCAACTTTGGGATTATGAAAAATATGGGATTCCTTTTAAGCAAGGAAATCGCTATTTTTATTTTAAAAATGATGGACTGCAAAATCAAAGTGTTTTGTATGTTTTAGAGTCTTTAGAGGCCGAACCTCAAGTTTTATTAGATCCTAATAGTTTATCTGAAGATGGAACTATTGCTTTATCAGGAATGTCAATTAGTGAAGATGGAAATTTAATGGCCTATGGCTTATCAACTTCCGGTTCTGATTGGCAAGAATGGAAAGTCAGAGATATTAATACTAAAGAAGATTTATCGGATCATTTAAAATGGGTTAAATTTTCTGGAGCATCTTGGACACACGATCATCAAGGATTCTATTATAGTCGTTATGATCAACCCCAGGAGGGAAAACCTTTAGAAGAAATCAATTATTTTCAAAAACTCTATTACCATCGTTTAGGAACAGACCAATCTGAAGATACCTTAATCTATGAACGTCCTGATCAAAAGGAATGGGGATTTAATGGATTTGTTACCGAAGATGGCAAGTATTTAATTATTTCTGTTTGGCGGGGAACTGAATCAAAAAACTTGGTTTTTTATCAAGATTTAACTCAACCGAATGCTAAGGTTATCGAACTAATTTCTGAGTTTAAAGCCAGTTATAGTTTTATTGATTATCAAGGGAATATCTTTTGGTTTACGACGGATTTGGATGCTTCTCGAAGTCGAGTAATTGCCATTGATATTAATACCAAAAATCTCACCGAAATTATTCCTGAAGCTACCGAAACCCTTGAGGGAGTGAATATTTTAAATAATCAATTCGTTGCCGATTATTTAAAAGATGCCCATACTCAAATGAAAATATTTAATTTAGATGGGTCATTTATTCGGGAAATTGAATTACCCGGCATTGGTTCGGCGGGAGGTTTTGGCGGGAAACGATATGATACGGAAACCTTCTACAGTTATACCAGTTTTACGGCTCCGAATACCATTTATCGATACAATCTTTTAACGGGAGAAAGTACAATTTATCGTCAGGCAAATGTTGACTTTAATCCCGATGATTACGAAACCCAACAGGTGTTTTATCCCAGTAGAGACGGAACCTTAATTCCGATGTTCATTACGGCAAAAAAAGGCGTAGAACTGAATGGGAATAACCCAACTATTTTATATGGATATGGGGGATTTAATATTTCTCTCACCCCGTCGTTTTCTATTAGTCGTTTAGTCTGGTTAGAAATGGGTGGGGTATATGCGATCGCAAATTTACGAGGTGGGGGAGAATATGGAGAAAATTGGCATCAAGCGGGAACAAAACTCAAGAAACAAAATGTCTTTGATGATTTTATTAGTGCCGCCGAATGGTTAATAGAAAAACGCTATACTTCTACTCAAAAATTAGCAATTATGGGAGGAAGTAACGGTGGGTTATTAGTGGGAGCTTGTATGATTCAACGCCCGGATTTATTCGCGGCGGTGTTACCTGCGGTGGGGGTTTTAGATATGCTCCGGTTCCATAAATTTACCATAGGTTGGGCGTGGTGTTCCGATTATGGTTCCCCGGAAAATCCCGAAGAATTTCAAGCCTTATACGCCTATTCTCCCCTACATAATTTGAAGCCAGGAATTGCTTATCCGGCAACTTTAATTACTACAGGAGATCATGATGATCGAGTGGTGCCCGCCCATAGTTTTAAGTTTGCTTCGGCTTTACAGGAACACCATATTGGGGAAAATCCAGTATTAATCCGAATTGAAACAAAAGCCGGACATGGCGCCGGAAAACCCACGGATAAAGTAATTGAAGAAATTGCCGATCAATTTGCTTTTTTAAAGCGAGTTCTCCAGATTGATTCATAAAAACGTTGTTACCGTTGTTGCGCTTTAGCGCTCTTTCTAGGGGCACTGAAGTTCAACAATGGGCGCTGAAGGGCAACAACGGGCCTAATTTTTACAACGGAACATGGGTGGCAATTTTTTCGTTATTGGCCCCATAAACTTCTAGGGAAATTTTGGCGTTTTGACTAATCGTTTCTAAAGCAACTTTCAGGGTTTGAACGTGCTTTTCAGCTTCGGAACGTTTCTTAGAATCCCCTGCTTGATCTGCATTTTTCGCCGTGGATTGAATTTGATTTACATATTCGGAGGTTAACCGAACCGTAATCAAATTTTCAGTCACACTGTAGTTACAAACCTTGGGATTTCCACTGCACAGTTTCCCTAAATCTTGACGGGCTTTTTCCAAACGAGATGCAATCTGATTTTGAATATCTGCCCGTTTCCAAGACTCATTAAATGTCGTTAAAAGGGGCTTAATTTTTGCGGAATAGGAACTACTAACCGGAACTTGTTTTCCGTAACTAACCGCTCGACTCCAGTAGGTAACAGCTTCAGACCAAGCCCCACGTTGTTCTAAAAGTTTGGCTTGTTCAGAATTACTAATCGCTTGATTATAAGCATCTAAACCCACTTGTTCAATGGTTTTGCGATCGCGAGCGGCTTCTAATTTCGGTTGATAACGGGCTAATAAAACCTGGGCCGATTGATGGGCTGTTGTCCCATAGGGAATAGTCGATAAAGTATTGGCTGCGGTTTGCCAAGTTTCAAACACCTGTTGCCAACTTTCGGCATATTTAGCTACTCCTTGACGAGCTTCTGCCACTTGGGCGGTTTTCTTGGCTGTGGCTAAAATTTGTTCCCCGTCCCTTTCCAATTTTAAGCGATTTCTCACATCCCCTAAATTAGCTCGATATTGTTGCCATCGGGCTTGAGCAAAGGGATAAACAATACTACTATTAGGAACTTGATCTAAAAAGGCGATCGCTTCTTCCCACATGGATTGCATTTTCGTCCAATCTGCTACGGAATGGGGGGGATTTTGACCCATTTCTGAAGCTTTTGCTGCCACATTTAAGGATTTAACTACCGAATTTAATTCGTTATATTCTTGACGATAAACCGATAAAAGAGCTTTAGCTTCAGGATAACGGGGCGACCAAAAAGGAATGGTTTCTAAGAGTTTAATTCCCGATTGTAAATCTTCCGATGCCAAAATAGGAGCCTTAGAAGAACTCACGGTTTCAATCGTTTGTTTAGATTTTTGACTAAAATCTCTGGCGGTATCCATTTCCTGACATTCTCCCATCACGCAGGGGCGAGTTACCGTATAAATACATCCAAATACCACGACTAAAACCGCAGCAATTTTAGCCAGTAAAACTAGATTTAATCTTTTACTAATTACTGCTTCTTGGGGAGACGGTTGATCAGGATCAGTTTCTTCCTCAACCGATGTACTAATATCCTCTAAAGCCTCTATATCTTGAACATCAAAAGGATTGTAGTCCGGCGTTTCTTCTTTCTCCAAAAAAGGATTTTTAGCTTCTACCTCGGAGGAATTTTCAATATCTTGTTTTTGTTTGGGTTCTAAAATTGCTGTTTTCATAATTTTGTCTGTAATCAGTGATACATTTTACCGGGGATTTTTAGAGGTTGAACTGCGGTGGATAAATTTTATCCGGGTTTTCTGGAAACACAATTAAAGATTAACCTTCCCAGACTTCCCCGTAGGATTCTCCATAACAGAGTTGTTCAACGGAAAATCTTCCCCCATATTTTTTAAAAGGTTCTGTCGCATATCCTAAAGCCAGAAGACAACAAACATCAACTGATTCTGGAATATTAAATTGGGCTTTGACCTGAGCTCCCATAAATCCCTCCATTGGACAACTATCCACCCCATAGGTCTGGGCCACAATCATAATATGGGCAACGGCTAACATGGCTTGGCGGTTTGTCCAAGTTTCTAGGGATTCAAAGGAAGGATGTTTTTCAAAGGTCTGGGGAATGGCTGTGCGGATATAATTGGCATAGGTATCATTGATCGAACCTTGTTCTCGACCCAGTTGAATCACCGACTCAATGTATTCGGGTTCGACCACACGGCGATCGCTACAACAAATTAACACCACCGGGGCTTCCATGACCTGACGCTGATTAAAAGCACAGGTTTTGAGTTTCTCCTTACCTTCGGGACTTTGTAAGATAATAAACCGCCAGGGCTGTAGATTAAACCCCGAGGGCGATCGCATCCCTAAACGCAGAATTTCCGAGAAAATCACTTTCGGGATCGGCGTGGGTTGAAAGGCTCTGACCGCCCGACGTTGCTCAATCGCATATCTTAAATTAATTGAAGGTTCCATTCTATTGTTTGATTAAAGTTTGTTTTTCTATTGTTATTGATAATTAGCACAATCTTGCTAACTGTTTTAACTCAAACCCAATTCCCGCTTGAGCAAGTTAATCGATTCCGCACCAATATAATTCGGACAGCAGACCAATTGAGGTTGACGAATCAATTCCTCTCGATTGGTATGAACTAAATTCTTGACCACCGGATAACTGGCTTGATCACAAATAATAATCCGTGCCGTGCGAATAATAGAATTAATCTTATAGGGATCGGTTAATTGGGCTGTCAGTACCAAAATATCATCCCCTCGCAGGCTGTGAATAATCACTTCCGTCGCCCTTAATAGCCCCGAACTCAGACTCACAATTCCTAAATAAGTCCCCTTGGGAGCATCCCGCACCAACTCAATTTCCTTAGCATAGTTATGAATATCAATCGGAATCACCCGCACGGACTTAGGGGCGGCAATAGCTTCAGCTTGTCCAATAAAATAACGACTGGTCACCACCGTTCCCGAGGGGACTTTTTCTAAGAGATCAGTTAACTGTTCTATTGGGACTAACTGTACTGGAATTTTTAGGGCTTCTTCTAATTCCTGAGCCATTAATTCTCCAATCCCAATATCTTGAGCCGGAGCCGTGACTAAGACCCTCGCACTACACCGTAATCGCCAATCAATTTCACCGAGAAACATTTCCCGGGCTTGATTGAGGGTACATCCTTGAGATAATAATTCATCTAAACTTCGTTGAATAATTTTATTAGCTTGGGGATAATCTTCTAAAATCGGCGAGTTTAACCGAGATCCCCCTTCATGGCCTAAGGCCCGCACATAAATCCCCGATCCCGCCTGAGCTTCTACTAAGCCATTATCTTCCAATTGTCGATAGACTTTACTAATCGTGTTCCGGTGTAATCCCGTTTCCATCGCCAGTTGACGAGTGCTCGGTAAACGATGTCCGGGGGGAAATTGTCGAGAGGCGATCGCAAATCGAATTTGATTAAATAATTGGTTAGAAGCGGGAATCTCGCTATCAGGTTGAATATAAAACCGAACCATGATTAAATCTCCAAGGGAATCAAAGCAAAATGGGTTAAGTGTGTATTTCCCAGACATTACTGTTTGAGAAAAATCTCTATTTTTCTCCTGAAAATTTTCACACGTTTTGATTGCAACTATTTTATTTCCGATTGGCTTTTTAGTTGTTTTTGATGAACAGTTTCTTAATTTATACTTGTTTTTTATAAGAAAGTTTTCATCTAATTTTATCCCTTACCAACTGAAATAATTTGACCCGTCTGTATATTACCCGATTTGGGGATAGGTCGGTATAGTATGGGGAGTTATTTATAACGTATTAAACAATCATGATCAATCAACCCATACACACGGCCAATGTTCAGATTCCCCATGGGGAATTACAAATTGAAGCCTATCTCGCTTACCCCCAGGGAGAAGGGACATTTCCCGCCGTGATCGTGATTCAAGAAATTTTTGGGGTCAATTCCCATATTCGGGATGTGACCGAACGCATTGCCAAAGAAGGATATATCGCGATCGCACCCGCCATTTATCAACGCTTTGCCCCCGGTTTTGATGTCGGTTATACTCCAGAGGCGATGAAATTAGGGCGACAATATAAGGATCAAACCACCGCCACCGACCTGTTAAGCGATATTCAAGCCACCCTCAACTACTTAAAAACCCTCCCTAACCTCAAACCCAAATTCGGTACTATCGGGTTTTGTTTTGGCGGTCATGTGGTTTATTTAGCCGCCACCCTTCCCGATATCCAAGCCACAGCCTGTTTCTATGGGGCTGGAATTGCCACCATGACCCCCGGGGGTGGAGCACCAACCATCACCCGCACAAAAGACATTCAAGGGGTTCTCTATGGCTTTTTTGGCACAGAAGATCCCCTAATTCCTAACGAACAAGTCGATCAAATTGAAACCGAACTCCAAACCCATCAAATTCCCCATCACATATTCCGCTACAAAACCGATCACGGCTTCTTCTGCGACCAACGCAGCACCTACAATTCCGCCGCCGCCCAAGACGCCTGGACACAGGTTAAACAACTATTTCAGCAGCTATAGGGAATTACGAATTACGAATTACGAATGGGTAATAGGTAATGGGTAATGGTTAATGGTTAATGGTTAATAAAAGGAGTTTACTTCCCCTGCTCCCCCTGCCTCCCCTGCCTCCCCTGCCTCCCCTGCTCCCCCTACCTCCCCTGCTCCCCCTGCTCCCCCTGCCTCCCCTGCTCCCCCTACCTCCCCTGCCTCCCCTGCCTCCCCTGCCTCCCCTGCTCCCCCCACTCCCCATCTGCCCCGACCTCCTCTAACTGTGTTATGCTCAGAAGATTGGAGTGTTGTTGAAGACGAGAGCAGCGTTATAAGCAGGTTCCTAACACCTTTATTTTTGTTTTTCTTTACTTTTTGCTATGGCTACTAAAAACCCGTCCTTTTCTCTTGATGATTTTGCCAAAGCCCTAGATCAACAGAATTATGATTTACACAAAGGGCAAATCGTCAAGGGTCAGGTAGAATCCTATACCAGTGATGGTGCTTACATTGATATTAAAGGAGCTAAATCTCCTGGTTTTATTCCTAAAAAAGAGATTTCAGTTGTAGAAGTTGAGGATATTTCCGAAATTCTCCCCTTAAAAGAGGAACGAGATTTTTTAATTATTAGAGAACAAAATGCCGATGGTCAAATTTTACTTTCCATCCGACAATTGGAAATGAAACAAATTTGGGATCAACTCCTCGATGCTCAAAATGGAGGCCAATCTTTACAAGCTAGAGTGACCGGAGTAAATCGCGGAGGTGTGACCGTTGAAGTTCATTCTTTACGAGGATTTATTCCTCGATCGCATCTTTTAGAAAAAGACGACCTAGACTCCTTAGTTGATCAATCCTTAAGTGTTAGTATTTTAGAATTAGATCCCGAACGGAATAAAATTGTTTTATCCCAAAGATTAGCCTCTCAATCCATCGGTTTTAGTCAATTAGAAGTCGGTCAACTGGTGGAAGGAAAAGTTATGGGTGTCAAACCCTTTGGCGTGTTTGTGGATATTGAAGGAGTAACCGGATTAATTCACATTAAAGAAGTTAGTCAAAAATATGTTGACTCTTTACCCACCCTTTTTCCCGTTGGTCAAATTATTAAAGCCATGGTGATTAGTTTAGATGAAGGTCGTCATCGGATTTCCCTATCCACTCGAATTTTAGAAAATTATCCGGGTGAAGTGGTCGAGAAGTTATCAGAAGTGATGGAATCTGCTGAAGCTCGCTCAGAAAGAGCTAAAAAGTTAATTATTCTGTAATTTTAAATTTCCCCCTATTATTATTATTTTAGGGGGATTGTTTTTGACAAAGACCGATCCAGTAAACCTATATGGTAAAGTCTTTTCTTACCCTGTTGCCTGTTGCCTATTGCCTGTTCCCTTTTGCCTAGTATAATTTTAATTGTCAGAATTATCATGATTCATGTTTTAGGAATTGATGGTGGCGGTTCTAAAACGGTTTGTGTGTTAATGAGTGCCGATGGTAAAATATTAGGATGGGGAAAAGCCGGGCCATCCAATTATCAAACAGTCGGAATTGATACAGCTAAAATTAATATTATTTCAGCGATTAAACAAGCAGTTGATCAGAGTTTTTTAGCCTTAGAAGGATTAGTTCCAATTCAAGGAATTAGTTTAGGATTAGCGGGGGTAGGGCGTGCTGAAGATATTGATTTAATCCGCAATTTGATCCAAGAAATTCAAACTGATTCCGAATTATCTATTGACTGGAAATTAACCCCCGAAAATATTATTATTAATGGTGATAGTTTAATTGCTTTAGTTGGAGGTTTAGGTCACTCCGTCGGTATAGTTGTAATTGCCGGAACAGGTTCCCATATATTCGGAAAAAATCGTCAAGGAATCACAAAACGAGTCGGCGGTTGGGGGTATATTTTAGGAGATGAAGGCAGTGGTTATGATATTGCAATTCAAGGGTTAAAAGCTGCCTTACGTTCCTATGATGGTCGCCTAGAATATACGAATTTAATTCCCCAATTTAAGGAGGTTTTAAAGTTAAATTCCATTGAAGAATTAATTCCTATTATTTACCGTCAAGGATGGGGCGTGAAAAAAATTGCCAGTTTAGCTCCTATTGTGGATCAAGTGGCGGCGGAGGGTGATTCGGTGGCTCAAAATATTATTAAAAATGCCGTTAATGAATTAGTATTAGCTACAGAAGTCGCGATTGATGCTTTATTTGAACCGACAGAATCCTTTGAAATTGTAGTGACCGGAGGCGTGTGGCAAGGATTAGCTAATTTTCGTCGCCAATTTGAAACTGAAGTTAATGCGATCGCTCCTTTAGCTAATATTATATCTCCTCGTCATGAACCTGCCTATGGTGCGGGATTGTTAGCATTAGAAAAACCAACTTAAAATTAAGCTGATCCCAAGTCAATGATCCCCCCTAACCCATGCCACTTGCTCCACTTGGGGAGACCCCAAGACCGCAGTGGCTCCCCTTAACAAAGGGGGAAAAGGAGATCTAAGTCCCCCTTTTTAATGGGGATTTAGGGGGATCTAATCTCGACTATAATCAGAGGTTTTCGGCGGTCGTTGACACCTATGGCGCGCCGTCCCCCTACAAGGGAATGTAAGTATTTTTTAGGGTTAATAATCTTGATCATAGTGATAAAACTGAGGGTGTGTGACGCAGTGATCGCGCCAGATATTATCTTTGAAAACGTTGTCGAAGTCGAGAGACTAATAAATCCACTTCGGGTAATTTGAGAAATAGAATTAATATCATAAAAACAATTAAACCAATAATCCCCGGAAGCACTAATTCCATTAATAAAAATCCAAAATTATCACCGGGGGTTAAAATTCTTAAGCCTTGTAATGTTCCCCAACTCACAAACCCAGAAATTAGACTAATTATTGTTAATCCCAAAAAGGGTAAACTCCATTCCCGCCATGGTAACCCATTTAATTTGATATGTAATAGCCATAAAAACATCCCCATGGAAACAACATTCACTAAAACCGTTGCGAAGACTAAACCCGGCGCACCCCAAGATTTAACCAAAATAAAATCTAATAACCCATTCAATAAAATATTAAAAATACTAACTTTAAATGGAGTCTGTCCATCTCCTAACCCATAAAATACCCTAACTAATACATCCCGTCCTAAATAAAAGAACATCCCCACGGAATAGGCAACTAAAACCGAAGCCACAAACTCCGATGCTTCCAAATTAAACGCATAACGTTCATAAACAATTCTCACCGTCGGTAAGGCCAAAGCCACCATTAATGTACTTAACGGTAACATGGTAATGGCTGTTAATACTAAGGCTTGACGAATCCGGTCTTTTAATTCTGGCCATTGTTCAGGATCTCTTAAACGAGCAAAAACAGGCAAAAAAGGAACCAAAATCATATTAGAAATGATTCCTAATGGCGTTTGAACTAATAACCCAGAATAGCCCATTGCCGAAGCAGCTTGGGGAATATAAGAGGCAAAAAACAAATCAGTATAAACATTAATTTGTAACATTCCTGATGATAAAGTGGCAGGTAACATGACTTTCATCACCTCCCTTAATCCCGGGATTTTAAAATTAAATCGCAGTCTTAAAGTTCCTAACCCCGATTTCCACATCGCCGGAACTTGGATAATCCATTGCAAAACCGCCCCGGCCAAAGTCGCCCAAGCCAAGACTTCACCGCCTAAAACCATATATTTAGGGCTACCTACCTCATCCCCTAAAATCCCAATTAAAACCCCTAATCCTAAAATTAAAGCCGCACTCGAAAATAAGGGACTAATTGATGGCAACCAATACATATCTGCCGCATTTAGCGTACCAAATCCAATCCCAATTAACCCCGCAAATAAAGCCATCGGAGCCATGATTTTTAACTGTTCAATGGCAATATTTCGGGTGGCTATTCCTTCTGGAGTTAGGCTTAAACCCGGAGCCATTAAATCAATTAATGGGGTGGCAAAAATTACTAACCCCACCGTTACTACTAATAAAACCATGCCGACCAAGGTAGAAACCGTTTCGACTAAAGCCTCGGCATCTTTTCGCTCTCTGTTTGCTAAAGCACTAACAATCGCACTATGAAATGGGCCGTTAATTCCACCCAATAAAATTAATAAAAATCCCGGGATAACATAGGCAAAATTATAGGCATCAATGGCTGGCCCCACACCAAAAGCCGCCGCCATCACCTGTTGACGGATTAAGCCAAATACTTTACTAATCAGGGTAGCAACTGCAACAATAGTGGCAATTCCTACTAATGAACGAGAGCGTTTAAGTTCTTCTGACACGGAATATCCAAAGGGGTTAAAATGCAAACCCTAGTTTAATCTGAATTGACCACCATTCAAACCCATTGCTAATGGATTCTTTTTTGTATCGCTATCCGTCCCTGGAGTCAGGGGTTTTGCTCAAACGCTATAAACGATTTTTAGCGGATATTCAGTTAACCTCGGGGGAGGTAATTACCGCCCATTGTCCCAATACCGGGCCGATGACCGGGGTTTGTATCCCAGGAAACCCGGTGAGGGTGTCCTACAGCCCCAGTAAAACCCGCAAATATCCCTACACTTGGGAGTTAATTCAGTTAAATTCGGAGGTTGACTCGGTGAGTCAGGGGTTAATTTGGACTGGAGTTAATACCGCTTTACCTAACAAGATCATTAATTTAGCTTTAATAGAAAGGTTGTTTCCCGAATTAGGAAATTATAGCGAAATTAAAAAAGAAGTTCCCTATGGAATGAATTTAAAAAGTCGGGTTGATTTTCTGCTGAAAGGAGAAGACAAACCGATTTATGTAGAGGTTAAAAATACTACTTGGTCTGATGGGAAAATTGCCTTATTTCCCGATACTGTAACCGCAAGAGGACAAAAACATCTCAAGGAATTAATTGAAGTAGTTAAACAAGGTGATCGGGCTGTGATGTTATACTTTATTAATCGGGGAGACTGCACCGAATTTGCCCCTGGAGACACTGCCGACCCGGTTTATGGTCAACTGTTAAGAGAAGCAATTTTAGCCGGGGTGGAAATATTGCCCTGTCGGTTTGAAATTACCCCCGCAGGGATTAAATATTTGGGGTTAGCAGTCCCGTTGTTGCGAGGCGGCGCATCGTAAGAGCACAATTAAAACCATGGATTATTATAATCGTAGGGGTTGGGTCTCCCAACCCTCTTGGCACTTATTTAGAATTGCTATAACAGTTTTCCACTAAACCCAAAGAATTTTCTAATTGTTCTAAAATAATATCGGTTACAATTTTAATTCGATAACGACAGGCCATGGTTTCACTACAGGCAAAGGTGCCATTTTCCCAATATTTATTACTTCCCGCACCGCCTCCACAAACTCCAAAATATTCGCAGGTTTCCCGACATAATTTAATTCCTTCCTGCATATCGGCATAAATTTTCTGGAATTTTTCCGTATCACAAACGGACTCAAAACTATCTTTTAATACATTCCCTAAAATAAAATTGCCATAGGGTTCAATATTCACTGATAATAATTCGGGGTCAAAGGTAGAAAAATTCCCTTGATAATCAATATTAATTAAAACAAAAGGGTTATTCATATCCGTTTGCGTCAAACGGGAATTAGAATAAATTAAACCACAAATTGCTTCAAATTCTCTCAGGTTAAATTCTCCCTGTACTTCTGAGGTTAATTCCCAAAAACGCTGCATAAATGCACGATATTTTTCCGATGTCCCCACGGCTTCTAAAGTTGATGATTGATTTACTCCTTCAATTTCTTCTAAATTAAATCCCAGATCATAAATTCCATTTTCCCTGAAAAAATGAAAGATTTCATCAGCATAATTCAAAGAATCTTGAGTAACAACGGAAATCACATAAAAGGGAATATCATTTTTTTGTAAGAAAGAAATTCCTCGCATAGTTTGGGCATGACTTCCTGTTCCCTTACGGGTTTGACGATGGGCGTCATGGATGAATTCCGGCCCGTCTAAACTTACTCCGACACAAATATTATGTTCTTGAATAAAATCACACCATTTTTGATTAATATAAGTACCATTTGTTTGAACGGAATGCCAGATTTTTGCTTGTTTTTGATTGTATTTTTGATCAGCTTCTTGAATTAGTTTAAATGCCGATTCATAAAAAGAAATCGGAACCGCTAAGGGTTCTCCCGCGTGCCAACAAACGGTAAATTCATCACCAATAAACGGAGATGTAAGGATATTTTTAAAGATAGGTTCAATCAAATCTAAAGAGAGCGTATTTTTTAAGTCTCGGTTCGGTAAATAACAATAATCACAATTAAGATTACAAAAAGATGTGGCTTGAATTACCACTAAATTAATCGGGCCAAATTTGCTAAGATCAATTTTTTGATATTTTAATAAAGTTGGATTTGTCATTGATTTTAATTAATTTAAAAGTAGTAAAAAATTAGCGTTGCTTGAAATCGCAACGCCTTTTGAGAGAGAGAATCACATCTAACGGATATTCACAAAGCGACCCCCATCACCCCAGCCATTGCGCCAGTTATTCCCATTGCGCCAACTCCCCCCATTTCCCCAGGAACCCCCGCCTCCACGATTAATCCAGCCTCCCCGTCCCCCACCATTACCCCAGGCTCCCCTGGCGATTTGTTCTCCCGGTTGTGGGGCTTCTGATGTTTCTGGTAATTGGTTTTCTCGCTGTTTTAAAGTTTCTGTAATTCTGGATAAACGGGACTCAATGGTTGCAGATTCTGGGGTTTTAACTGTGGCATTAGCCGCCGGAATATTTAAGGCACTCAGAGCTAAGAAAAAGCCAACTAATCCGGTTTTTGTGCTAATTTTCAAAGGGGTTACTCCTGTTTTTTGATAATTTTTCTGGCACTATAACATAAATTTTGATCTCAATTGATTTAAAAAGGGTAAAAAAGTTAGCGTTGGTCACCATCGCAACGCCTTTTTCAAGATGGGGATAAAATCTAAACAGACTAAGCAGAACTAACGGGAATTGATAAAACGGCCCCCATCGGCCCAACCATTGCGCCAGTTTCCACCACCCCCGCCTCCACGATTGACGAACCCACCACCACCATTCCCCCAAGCTCCGGCGATTTGTTCTCCTGGTTTTAGGGCTTCCGGTTTTTCTTGTAACTGGTTTTCTCGGTCTCTTAAAGTCTCTGTAATTCTTAACAAACGGGACTCAATAGTTGTCGAGGCGAGCGCTGAATTTGTGGTTTTAACTGTAGCGTTTGCCGCCGGAATATTTAAAGCACTTAGAGCCAAGAAAAAGCCAACTAATCCAGTTTTTGTGCTGATTTTCAAAATAGTTACTCCTTTTTTTGATAATTTTTCTGGCACTATAACATAAATTTTGATATAATGGCGTATGTTTGCTTGGGAAAACTTTATTAAAGTTGTGTGAGGAAAAAAATGATTTTATCTAAAAAAATTGCGATCGCTGCTTTGAGTGCTGCTTTGTCCCTGGGTCTATCGAGTCCGGCTTGGGCGGAAACGGTGATGGAAAAAGTAGCCCGAACTGGAGTATTAACCGCCGGAGTTCAAACGGATTTTATTCCCCTTTCCTATGTTAATGATCAGGATAAATTGGTTGGTTATTCCATTGATATTCTGAATCAAATTAAAGCCCAACTCGCCAAGGAATTAGGAAAGGAAATCACTTTAGAACTGGTTCCTATTAGTATCGGTGAGCGGATTCCTAAAGTATTATCCCGGGATGTTGATATTGTTTGTGAGGATGTGACTTTTACTTGGAATCGCGATCGCTATGTTGATTTTTCCGTAAGTTATGGGGTGACAGGAACCCGGCTATTAGTTAAAAAAGGAAGTAATTTAGGCACACCAGAATCCTTAGCAAATCGACAAATTGGTGTATTAGAAAATGGCAGCAGTGAATCAACAATCCGAGTCGTACAACCCCAAGCCAAAATAGTCAAATTTAAGACTATTGGCGAGGGAATTGCTGCTTTAGAACAGGGTAAAATAGATGCTTTTGGTTCCGATGGGGTTTTGCTAGAAGGAACTCGACAAACCCTCCCTAACCGCGATGCTTTAGAAGTAGTTCCTAATCTTCCCTATACCCGAGAAGGAATTGCTTGTATCGTCCCGGAAAATAATTCTGCTTTTTTAGATCGGGTCAATTTTGCGATCGTAAAACTGATGCAAGGTTATGTTTTGGGAGATAAAGAATCCGTGGCTATTGTTGATCAATGGTTTGGAGAAAATGGTGTGATCACAATAGATAATGATTTAATCAAAAATTATTTTCAAGGTGTGATCAACTCCCGAGAACAAATCAAACTTAACTAATAATATAGCAATTCCTATAGGAATTGTAAAAAAACACGTTAAGGGCGGGTTCACCAGTCACTTTTGCTTGATAAAAATATTTTTATCAACCCAATTTTTAATTAATTAAAATTGACAGGATTAATTAGGATGGGTTTAGATAGATTAGTGTTGAGAAGCAGAAGGTCAGGAAGAACTCGCCTCTAGGGGGTTAGACTGATAAAATAAAAATCAATCCATTATCTATGATTACTTCTTTTTCCTGCAAGGAAACGGAAAAAATATGGAATGGGAAATTATCACGAAAGTTTCCACCAGACATCCAAGAAAGAGCTTTACGTAAGTTACGACAAATCAATGCGTCAACCCTATTAGATGACCTAAGAATTCCACCAGGAAATCGTTTAGAAGCTCTATCAGGTGATAGAATAGGCAAATATAGCATCAGAATCAATCAACAGTGGCGAATTTGTTTTATTTGGTATAATGGAGAGGTTTCAGGAGTCGAGATTGTTGATTATCACGATTAAAAATCATGAATGAAATTTTACTCTACAATCCCCATGCTGGAGATATCTTAGAACATGAATTTTTAGAAGAATTAGGAATTAATCAAAACACTTTGGCATCGGCAATCGATGTTGATTCTAATAAAATTCATGCTATTATCAAGGGAAAATGTCCGGTTACGGCTGAGATAGATTTATGCTTATGTCGTTATTTTGGACTTTCAGAAGGATATTTTTTAAGATTACAAAATACCTATGAAATTATGGAAGCCAAACGAAAATTAGGAGAAAAATTAAATCAGATTAACCCTTATTCCTATAGCCAGTAAATTCTTGATTGTATATATAAAAAGGGGGTTAGGGGGTATCCATCGGGTAACAAATGGCGGTATTATGGAATTTGTGACCACTGAATCATGAGTTGAACAGAATATGACAGAACCAAAAAGCGAAAAGTTAACTCGGGCTTTAAATCAATTAATTGAGGAACATGGAATTAAGAATGTTGTCCATTCTTTAGCCAATCATTGTTTTAAAGAAGCAGAGTTTTTGCGACAAGATCGGAGTACAGATCTAGCTCAAAATTGGCAAGATATTGCGGAGAAACTGCAAAAAGTTATGGAAAATCAGGAATCCTGATGGTGATGTCGCAATCTTAAATAGATTGTAATATCTTATTGTAAGATCTTATTGTAAGGTTTTGGAGTTCAAACCCTTTTCATACTTGGGGTTTAGAGACCAAACCCCTACAGTTTTTTCATTTATTTAATTAAACCTAGATAGTACAATCTTTTCCTCCCTATTACCTTGTTACTGAGCGAAGTTGAAGTATTACCTATTACCTGTTACCTATTCCCTATTCCCTTAATAATATGACCAGTTCACAACCGTTGTTTTTAGATATTAGCCAACATTGGGCACGTCCTTTTATTCAACGTTTGCAAGCTCAGGGTTTAATTAGTGGATTTAAGGACAACACATTTCGTCCCGATCAAAATCTAACCAGGGGGGAATTTGCGACTATTTTAAAGGTGGCATTTCCCACTTCTATTAAGCGTAAATATATTCCTTTTAAAGACGTTCCCAAGGAGTTTTGGGCGGCGGAAGCGATTAAAACCGCCTATGAATCTGGCTTTATTTCGGGGTTTCCTGATGGACAGTTTCTTCCTCAAAGTCCAGTAACGCGCTTACAGGTTTTATTAGCTTTAGTTTCAGGCTTAAATTTACCTCCAGGAGAGAGTTTAAACTTAAAAATTATTTATGAAGATGGGGATAAAATTTCCAGCTATGGGACTGAAGCTATGATCACCGCAACTCGTTCTGAATTGGTGGTTAATTACCCCTATCCCCAAGTTTTTAATCCTAATTCTAATGCGACTCGGGGAGAAGTTGTTAGTATTATTTATCAGGCTTTAGTGTGGCTAAAAAAAGTGAATCCGATTATTTGTCCCTATATTATATCCTTAGCTCACCCCGGAATTATTAAAACAGGAACCCATCTTTCTGTGAATGGGAGAAAATGGAAGTTACCCTGGAGTCAATGGAGTTCAGGAATTGCTACAAATACCGGAGTTAGTGATAAGGGAATTATCCAAGTTTTAGGAATTAATCCCTTAAATACAACGGAAGCCAGTCTTCAACCTTTAAGTTGGTTTTCTGTACATTCAACTCCGGGGACTTTTTTAGATGCCGAATATCGTTATGTAAAAATTGATCAATTAGCGGAATTATCAGCCTGGGATTTAGAAATTCAAGAAAATACGCTTAATATTATTTCTAAAATCGGCACTATTCAAACCCTAAATTTTGAGGAACGGGCGAATATTTCTCAAATGACGATAACCTTAAATCAACCGACTCCCTGGGAACTCTATCAACAAAATACCCAATGGGAAGTGGTGGTCGATGCAACAACAAATCCAACTATTGCTAAACCCTTTCAAGAACAATCTCAACCCACACCTACTTCTGGAACTTCTGCACAACAAAATGAAGGAGAAACCGCAATCACAACTCAAAAACCCTCCCGTCCTTTGGTAAAAATTGTGAATAATCAAACGGTGATTCAAGGAACGTTACCCGATGGTTATGGGGTGAAAGTTTCTACCTTGAATAATCCGAATCGTATTTTAATTGAGTTACGGCAAGATGCCTTAATAGAACGGGATATTACCTGGGTAAAAGGATTACGGTGGCGGCAACAATATATGACTTTAAATAATAGCCGTTTTCCCGTGGTTTGGTTAACGGTAAATCCTGATTTTGGCTTGAATTTACGCCCGATTTGGGCAAGTCAAACGGGGATGAAAGGTATTGACAGTTTAGCCAAAACCGTTGATCATAGTCAATGTTTAGGAGCAATTAATGCCGGATATTTTAACCGGAATAATCTTTTTCCTTTAGGAGCAATTCGGCGGGAAAATCAATGGTTTTCAGGGCCAATTTTAAACCGAGGAGCGATCGCTTGGAATGATAGAGGACAGTTCAAAATAGCTCGTTTAAGTTTAAAAGAAACCCTAATTTCCTCATCGGGACAACCCTTAGACTGTGAATTACTGAATACCGGATATGTGAAAGCGGGTATTGCCCGTTATACTCCTGAATGGGGGGAAAGTTATACCCCCTTAACCGCCAATGAAATTGTAATTGTGGTAGAAAATAATATTGTTAAACAACAAGTCGAACTCACGAACACAACCTCCGCTATTCCTATTCCTAAAATCGGTTATTTATTAACTTTGCGATCTTTTCGGAGTGTTTTAAGTTCGTTTTCTGTGGGTACATCTATTCAAATTCAATCCCAAACTACCCCCTCGGATTTTAATTCCTTCCCCCATATTTTAGGCGGCGGCCCCTTATTATTACAAAACGGACAGGTGGTGGTAGATGCGATCGCGGAAGGGTTTAGTCCCGCCTTTGCCGATCAGTCGGCCATTCGTAGCGGCGTGGGAATCACCGCCAAGGGCGAATGGATCATCGCCACCGTCCATAACCGCGTCGGAGGGGTGGGGGCCAAATTAACTGAAATGGCGCTCTTAATGCAGCAGTTAGGAGCCACTGATGCGCTAAATTTAGACGGGGGAAGTTCGACGAATTTAATTTTAGGAGGGCAACTTTTAAACCGTATCCCCGATACCGCCGCCCCAGTTCACAATGGTTTAGGGGTATTTCGCCGATAAAAAAGGATTTTGGGTTTGGTTACGGGTTTAACAATGTTGGTTTTGGTTAAAAAGTCGAATTCGCCATTCAACAGTTGTTAGCAAGAAGACTTTCTAAAAAGTTGACCATCTAACTTACGACAAGTTAAGAGCCTGGGCAAAAACGAGGGGAAAAGGGAATAAATGACGGTTCTTCAAATAAAAGTAGGCAATTACCAACAGTTGAGAACTATATAATATGGCATTGCAATGTATCAATAAATTATCAAAGTCTTAAGTAAATTACTGAGGTTTAAGATTTTATTGAGTTAAAAGATACTTGTTAAAAACCAGTAAATTTACTGTTTTCTAACGGAGCATTTAGCTGTAGTCTAAGGAACGGAAGGTTTTTCGAGTCAATTCTTTCCTGCACCCAGAGGAGTTAAGCCATGAGTTATCTTAGTAAAACAACCACAGTACAGCCCCCAACACCAGCGATTCTGACACAATCCTGGGTTATTTGGGAGTCTGTTGATATCATCGAAACAAACGGGATTAAATTTGACACCAGCAGCTTATATAAACTTCTCGAAGAGGAACTAGAAGCACAACAAGTTCCCATCGATATTGTTTGTACCAAAGCGGGTTGGATTGTAGAAGGTGCCAGAGGCAATCTCAAAATCGATCAGGATACAAGAGATAGGATAGCAGCAACTCTTCGGAACTCAATTTATACCAATATGCAGTTTATTGCTGGTATTGATTACTTCGGCGATTCCAATTGGGCAGCTGTCCAAATGATGATGATTGTCCAGCCAGAACAACCGCAAAAAATTCCAGATGCACCAACACGACCTCAAGCAGTTAACACTCAACCTTTAATTCCAGATGCAGCTTTAGTTGTCTTGGGACTTATCGCTACTGGTCTGTTTTTTTCAGGGAATGGGGGTTTACAAGTCCTTGCCATACTTGGAGTAATTGGTACATTAGGAATTTACATCCAATCAAATTCTGAGGTAGCTAAAGCGAAGATCAAGTATGATTCGCAACTGGCTAGATATCAGGAGGAGGATGTAGAAAGAAACAGGCAAATAGAAAAAATTAATTTGGAAGAAGAAGAACTGAAGCGCAATCGCCTATCAAGAAGTTTTCAGTGGGATGATTTGAGAGTTTTTCACAGAATAATGAATCAATTAACTAACAGAATTATCTGGGAAAATATGATTCAAAAAGGTGCTGTTGTTAAAGAATTTATCAATGAGACTAAAAACGAAGAGATTATCCCCAAAAGCAAGAAAAATATCCTTGATGAGTTTCAGTAAAAAACACCATGATCACTACTACATCTGGAATCAAATACTGGAGAGGTTCTTCACCCGGAACAGGTCAGCCTCAAGAGGTTGATACTTACAATTATCATGCTGTAAATGTCTTTAATCTTAAAGGGGTTTCTGACTTTGCATCAGGTCGATTTAAGCTTATGGAACATTTAGATCCATCTGGAAGAGTTGGTTTTGTTGCCGGGTGGCAAAAAAGTTTGCTCAAAAGTTTAGCTTATTTCAGCTATACCCAATTTGATGATCCCAGTGCTAACGCTTCTTGCGGGTATAGTCTGAGAATTGTTTATCATCCAGCACCACAAGGATCTAAATCGACAGACATCTATTTCTTGGCACGAGTGGCAAGCAATAGCAGCCAAAATATAGCAGATATTCTTCAACAAAAGCAAGCACAACATATTAAGAGCAGTTTGAGGTCGCCTCTCTACCAATTTGAGGAGAATACAAAAAATCAATTTGACTGGCGACCCTCATGGTTTGAGTCTAATCAACAGCTTTCTTGCTATGAAATTATCAAGTCAGAAGAAGTTTTTCCATGGCTAGACCCCGACGATAAACAACATCAAAACTTTTTTTACTCCCCAGGTGGCGTTCAAGTTAATAAGGCGAATAATATGGTAGCCTTTTTTGAGCAACTGCAAGGATATGAAGAACCTGTTTGTATTGATTTAACCTTAGTGCCGACCAGGGTTGAAGGCTATGAGAAAAAAATCATATCTCGATACTTAGAGGTACTCAATCAAATCAGTAAGGGTATCCCTGAAGAAGAGATCGATCCTGACAGCAATACCCAAAGAGCCAAGTCAGTTTATGAAGATATCAAGAAAAGGTATTATTCAGGGATAGTTTTTCTCTACAGTTTCCGTGTTTTCTCGCCTGATGGCGATGCTTGTCAAAGCGTTGCTAATCAGTTAGCTGCAACCTGTACAGCAAATACAGTTACTCCGCGAGTTGTACAAGTTATTGATAGCGAATATGCAGTACAAACAGCCTTGCAAGTTAATATAAACGAGCAAAGTTGTACACCCGGAATATGGGATACATCAGGGAAAATATTGCCTGGATTTCCTGGTGGGCCAGGAATGCTTAAAAGATTGCATCGCTTGGTAGATTTGGATGAAGCGGCAGCATTTTTTCGTTTACCCATTCCCATCAATCAGTCTTGTACAGGTGTAGAGTACGATACAGGTTCAGCTTTTGTTTCTGAAAAATCCAAGGATACAAAACATAAAACAATTACTATCGGTAACTACTACCGCAATGTTAAAACTAATCAGGTTTGCGAATTTGATATTGAGCAGCTAAAAACTCATCTGCTTGTCGTCGGGGGTTCTGGTAGTGGTAAAACAACGACAACTTTTAACATTTTGACTCAGTTATGGGAAAAGCATAGAATACCTTTTATGGTATTTGATCCCAAGGTGACACCAGAATATCGTTATCTAAAGCGACTGCCTGAATTTAAAGATGATTTGCTCATTTTTACCCCAGGTCAAGAATTAATTACTCCTTTTCGCTTTAACCCCTTTGATGTGATGCCTGGAATTGCACTACAGGAGCATATTTCGAGGATATTTGACTGCTTCATGGGAGCCTTGCCACTAGAAAATCCGCTACCGTCTTTTATTCAAGAAGCCATTGATTACTATTATGAAAGGAAGGGGTGGCAATTAGCTCACAGCAGGGGCGGAGATGTTGATCAAGAGGGGAAATCCTTAGAAATTCCTACAATGCAAGAACTGTATAATAAAGTTCTTGATTTAGCTCAAAAGAATTATGGAAGCGATCAAGAAGTAGGCGATCGCATTAAAGGCGCTCTCAAAGCCAGATTGTATCGGCTCGTTTCAAAAAGAGGGGAGGGTTCAATGCTGCAAGCAAACAGGCCCCTGCCATTTGCGAAACTTCTTAGCAAACCCGTGATTTTTGAACTCGGTGGGTTAAATAAAGAAGAACAATCTTTATTTTCTCTGTTCATGCTAGTTTTTGTTTTCGAGTATATTCGCACCGTTAGAATTAAACAGTTTCAGCCACAACGCACGGGTGAAAGAGCAACAGATTTAGATTTACGCCATGTAATTTTAGTTGAAGAAGCCCATAATATGCTCGGAAAAGTCCAAACTTCAGGGGATGAAGGTAATTCAAAATCTCAAGTGGTTGATAAGTTTGCTCAAATCATGCGTGAAATGCGTGCAGCAGGTGAAGGAGTAATTGTCGTCGATCAATCGCCAGCAGCTTTGGCACAGTCGATTGTAGATGCTACAAATTTAAAGCTAATGCACCGCCTACCTTCTCCCGATGATAGAGAATATCTCGGTAGGGCAATGTGTTTAACGGAAGGCGAAGCACAATTATCAGGTATTTTTTCACCTGGTGAAGCTTTCTATTATGTCCCTGGTTGGGATACCGCTCGCCGGGTAGCTACAGAAAATTTCAAGAATAAATCGGGAGTGAGAGAAAAACTAGAAACATTTTTTACAGACGATGATGTTATTGCTTGTATGCGTGAGTTTATGGAGCCTGACAGAGAGCAGTTAATTTTAGCTTTTCAGGCTGCGATTTCTCGGTTGCATGATAATATCATCAATTTGAAGAAGCGGTTAGAAAGTAATCTACCAGATGTAGCTAAAGAGGGTATTAAGAAAGAAATCAAACAAAAAGAAGAGCAAAAGCAACGCTTTGAGTATGAAATTCAAATTTTATCTAGGAAAACTGGAGGTAATTAGTAGCCATGAGTGACTTCAAAAAATCCAAAAAAGCAGCCGACTCGAAGCGAAAAAATCAGGGGGATGTTTCTGATAGTAACAACCTGGATGTTTTAGTTGAGGATATTGAGCAAGCAGATCAAGAGGTTGATGAGCAGATACAAATTATTGAAACTAAGACGGAAGAACTTAAGAATCTTGATCAAAACTTAGAATCCATCTCGGAAAAACTCGGTGAACTCGAAGGAGATGCTTTGCAAATTGCTTACCAGGAAATTAACCAAAAAATGGAGCAAAAAGCAGCCGAGATTGATGAATCCAGAGGCAAGCTGGAAACAATTAAAGAAGATATGCAACAAAAACAGTCTGAAATTACAGAACAAATTAAAAACCGTGATGACGCTTTGACGGAACTTGAAGAAACAGAGCGAAAGTGCGATGTTGATCTAAGCGAGTCTAAAGATGCTGTAAATGATGAGAAAGAGAATCTTGAGGATGCTAATTCTAAAATACAAGAAATTCTGAAGAAAATTGATGCGGTTGGGGAAAACATGAAAAAAGTTGATACTACTATTTCAAACGCACAGAGCAAAGCTGATAATATTTCTTCCAAAATAGGAGATGCTTCCAAGGAATTAGGAAACAGATTTCACACCTTGATAGATGAATTTGGAAAAACTGTCATTAATACCGCTAAAAGTTCTATGGTCACATTTATGACAATTAGCGGTGTTTGTACGCTGTTATTAGACCTTCATAATAAAGCAACTCCTCTCCAATCACCTAAAGGTTCTTCATTCTCCCTCACTCAAAAGCTGTCTAATGATGTTAAAAAGCTGTCTAATGATAATGAAGAAAGATTGTGGATTAACTCCAATTTTACAGACATAGTAGATGCACAAATGGTTCCAGATCCAAAGAAAAAAAAGACGAAAGCAGAATAGTTAAGTAGGTAGGCTCTATAAAATCTCCCTATGTAAACGATTGTAAATCGTTCTAACGCTTTCTAATGGCTGATCTAAGCCTCCTTTACATATTGTTACATGGAAAAGTTTAATCCCGCCTACCTACTTATTTAAAAATTTTAAAGATATAACTATGAGCCTGATTTGATGATTAGAAGTCTTTATAATTTTAAGGAAAGGCAAATGAATGACCAAACAGACAAACAAAAACTCTGGAAAATCTACGGCATCTTAATGGGTGTTATGGTAGGTGGTGCTGTGCTGATTCTAGGCGGTCAAGCCGCCTGGAATGCAATTCAACAGAATATGTCAAAAGCCAGGATTGAAAATAAATCATCCTCTACTAACTCTTTGGCTTTAACCACTCCACAACCACCAGCAGAAGTGCGATCGCAAACTCCTTCTTCTGCACCCTTGATTTCAACTGAACGAGTGAGCTTTAATGAAGGTAGTACAGGAGCAACAATTCGTGACAGTGTAACAGCAAATCAAAGAAAGCGCTACTTACTAAACTGCGGTAGCGGACAGCGCATGACTGTACAAATCAGGCAGGGAGATATTAATGTGACAATTATTTCTCCTAACAATCAAACAATTGGTAATGCTGCAAACGGTGTATCCCAATGGCAGGGTCAACTGCCAAATAGTGGAGATTATATTGTTGAAATTTCTGCACCCAATCAGTCAGGCTACGTCATTAATATTGAAGTTTCATAAAGTTTTACTCATCAAACAGGAGATATTTACCTATGGATGACTCAACAGAAAAACAAAAATTATGGAAAATATACGGCATCTTGATGGGTGTTATGGTAGGCGGTGCTGTACTAATTCTAGGCGGTCAAGCTGCCTGGAATACAATTCAACAGAATTTGGCTAAATCTAATACCCCTTCTAATTCAACAACCCAATCTTTAACATCTACACCTAACAATATTACCCCATCACCTCAGTCAGCAGCTTCAAATACTTTAACACAAGAAGAAGCTGTTAATCTGATTGAGCGCTATCTGCAAGCGAAAGAAAAGATTTTTGCTCCTCCCTTTGATCGCCAACTAGCTGCCAGCTTGACCACTGATACTGTCTATAATGATATTGTCAAGCCAGGTGGTTCAATAGAATGGTTACAGCAAAATAACGCTTACTATCACTACGGCCGTCGCTCAGTTCAAGGAACAAACTACTTTTCTACCACTGGCAATAAAGCAGAAGTTGAGGTTTCTATTGAACAGGTAGTTTATTTTTATAGCAATGAGACTCTCAACAAATCTACGGCAGATTCCAGTATTTATCGTTTTACACTAAAGCAAGAAAACGGTAATTGGAAAATATCTGAAAGGTCTGAAAAAAATCAATGATGTCCCTTAAAAAAATACAAATAAAACTATGAATGACCAAACAGACAAACAAAAACTTTGGAAAATATACAGCATTTTGATGGGTGTTATGGTGGGTGGTGCTGTGCTAATTTTAGGCAGTCAAGCTCTCTGGAATGCAATTCAACAGAATTTGGCTAAATCTACTGTTAATATTAATTCTGCTAATTCTACTTCCTCAAATTCTCCATCAGTGACAAGATCGCCATTTAACTCTACACAGTCTCTTACAACTTCTAATCCTTTTGATAATGTCGCATTTCCTTTACCAAGCTGTGGCGATACCAAACCAACAAATTCTTCGGCTTATCCAGTTAGTTTTTATCCAGTTTTTATTGAATACAGTGAAATAAATTTACAAGCTGTGAGGTCTAAATTTTGTGGAGATGCTTATCCAATGGTTAGAATAACGAATGGTAAAAATGCGATACAAATAGCATCTTTTATCAGTATTGAACGTGCTGATGCTTTTAAAGAAATTATGATTAGGAGCTTTGGTAATAGTGAAGTAGGCGAACCCAGAAAAGTAGAATGGAAAGAGTAACTATTGCTCAATCTAATCAAACCTTTGACCCTGCTTATCCCAAAGACTTAGCTGGGAATAAAATTTGTATTCCTTCCCCACCACCAGACTTAGATTGGAAGGATATCTCTTATCGGAAATTCGTTGTTCTCCAAACTGACCCCCACAACTTCGATACTGATAAAGATGATAAAGATGGCATTGGCTGTGAAGGACGTTAAGAAAGGGGATGAAATCTACTGCTCTGTGACCAAGTATCCTGCATAAAATCATCAATATCGGATTGATCCATATCAACTGAGAACAAATAAAGACTTGTGCAAACATCATTTGGTGACATTCTCCGAGGGTACTTATCATTCTCATAAGTTTTAGCATAAATCCTCACCCGACCCGTCCACCCGTTGGGAACCTGGGCAATATCTTTCTCGTTAACAAGTCCCATGTTCATAAACTCAGGCTGTCCGTCAAACTTCCCTTCAAGACTAACTTTATCCTTGCCATTCACATTCAGAAAACTACTCCTAACTGTTAGTTCCTCCCCGTTCCAAGCATTCAACTGGGGACGAGCAAATGTGGTGAATTGAACTGCATAAACCGTCAGCATCCAAACCTTTTTATTTTCTAATTTCTTTAGTTCTTCAATAATTTCATCACAAAATAACAAGAAAACTAACCCAGCAGTTCCCGATTTTGCTAAATGATTGGTTCTCCAGTAGGCGGCTGCCCAGGTTCTAGGAGGATAAGGTTTCCTCAAAGGACTGAGAGTTTCCTTCAGAATAACTTCAGTTTGTGCTTTAAATTTAACCGTCACTTCTTTAACTAATCTATCATCTTCAGTGTCTCTTTTATAAGCCAAAGCTGCACCCATTTCAGTTCGATAAGCATCCCGTTCCCGAAGTGCGATCGCTTCCTGAACTTCATCAGTAATAACACTAGAAAATAATGTGAATCTATAATCCCTTGGGGTTTTATCTTCCTGAAGATTTGGCTGTCGATAATAACTATTAACTAAAGTAATTATTCGAGTAACAGTATCAGTTAGATTGTTATTAACCAAACAAGGACGAGTAAAATAACAATCATCAGATTTTAGGTCTTTGAGCCATTGAATATCAGCACCAGCTTTATCTAGGAAATCCCTCACCATGTCCAGACCAGGCTGATTATTAGGATAAGCTGATTTTAGGCTATCGACAGCAATTTGCATCTCCTGGGCAAGAAAGTCAAGTATTCTCATTTCACCTTCACTGGGAATATTGAGAACAATTAACTCAGCATCAATAGCTCTAGCTCGTGCCATCAAACTAGCAACCAGACCAGCTAGATTATTCATTGAATTAACGGCAATTTGTTGAAGATTTCCTTTGAGTGCAAGTTTAGGAAATTTCTTAACTTTTGGAGGGCTATCCATATCATATAAAGCAGCAGTAATAGATGGATATATTTGACTATTTATTAATTGAATATCATCGCCGTTGGCATCCCTCCCCAGACTCAATAAAAGTTCACGAGTTGCGGCGACGATTCCTTTAGTATTTTTGAAGTTACCTTCATAAACATTATTCCAAAGTTGAACATTTCCCCAATGTCGCATCGAATTACCAAATACAATATAAGAGCCTTCTTTAAAACTTGGTGAACAGAAGGTTTTGGGTTGATAAACAAAATCATTGCCATCAGCTTGTTGATATTTTTCCAGGTAGGTATCAGAAGTAAACATAACAGAATAGAACCTTACACCTGCTGATTTAGCAAGGTTTTTCCACATATCTCTGAGCCTAAATTTAACCTTTTTAAGAACATAAGGATGCAACAATAAAACCCCAGCTTTATCAGCTTTAATTATTTTGATAACCGAATCAAGATAAGCTACTTCTGTATCGGGATTATCGTCAAGATTCGCTAATTCTTGTTCAGCTTCATCTAAATCAATTCGGAGGAGATCAGCTAATTTATGAATATCATCTAGGGCTGAACTAAGTTGATGACATTTCTCATGGAGTCTAGTAATTATTCCATCTTGTTCAAGAGTTTCAAAACTAAACCATTGCCAAAACATCCAACCTGGTTTAGCACGGCGCTCCTGGGCCTCATGAACTACACCAATTAGAACTTTACCTGTATGATTACCGAGTGCGGGTTTATTACCTTTAAAACAAGAGAGGGGAATAACTAAATCATAATCAGCAAAACGTTTATCCAATTCAAATTTAGGATGGTAGGAAGCGGTTCCTTTTGCCACCCATTCTTTAAATATTGCAGCACAGAATTGAACTGTTATTGGATGATCAGGATTATTTGGATCAATATCAATTGGATTCCCAGGGTCAGTCTCAATAGCTTCTAACAGGTATAGAAGACTTTTAGACATTTTCGCATGAGAATCTCCAGAGTTCCAATGAACATCATTTACTCCATCATCTTGGGCATT
The DNA here is from genome assembly GCF_057220675.1 of Planktothrix sp. PLAVEN19ND. Taxonomy (NCBI): domain Bacteria; kingdom Bacillati; phylum Cyanobacteriota; class Cyanophyceae; order Oscillatoriales; family Microcoleaceae; genus Planktothrix; species Planktothrix sp. PLAVEN19ND. The sequence continues at coordinate 731,845 of NZ_CM170132.1, forward strand.
CCCATCCCGATCTTGACGTTCATCATCAACAACAATGTATTTCATCTCCCGATAAAACATTCGATTGCATTCGGTATGTAATATCGAACCATAAATAATTCGTTTCCAATCTTCTTCAAAATAATGTTGCCCAATTGTTCTTTTGGGAGTAAATAAAAATCTTCCATGTGTTCTTGAATTAGATGCTAAATCCAGAAAATAAGTGCCTTCGTTGCTTCCTGGGATTTCAAAAGGGTCTAATAAACTTGGGTTAGTTGATGTTTTGGGAATTTCACCAATAATAAATTCTTTATGCGAGTATAGAGCCCCTAACATTGTATTACGGAGAACTACTGGTGGTGCAGATGAATACCTCTGAGTTATGCAATCCCAAACAGAGAAAGTTGAAACTGTTTCTATCTGACCTTCACTGCCATCTTCTTTGAATTTTGTGTTCTTAAATATTGTTGGCATAATTTACTCCTACAATTATTTAATTGATTAATTATGATTAATTAGAGTGGCGGAATGGGAGGTAACCTTCTGGACGGGGTTGATGTTTCTTCTGTGAAAGGTTTAAGGAAATCCCAGGTAGCTTGCTGGATAGTTTGGTCAGTTATTTCTATTGGGTTATTAATATCTGTTAGGTCAAACATTAGAGCAACTTCTTCATCATCATTGACATTAAATGCCCAAAGTTTATCGTAAGTAGATTTAGCTTCATTAAGCATTTTTTTAGCGAAATCGACAATATAATCTCTTATTTGTTTTTCATTCATATCATAAGTTACGGCAAACCCCGTATCGGGTTCCCCTGCGGCTTTAACTCCAAAAATATAGACAAGGTTTCCGAATTTCACTTTCTTATCGCTCCATTTGAGAGTAATTAAAATCAAACCAGCAATTAAGGAAATATAAGGAGTATAAGCCATCAAAACAGCCCAAGCTCCACCAAATAAAGTTCCGGTTGCCAAACCAACTGTCGGCAGAAGTTGAGGTAAAGTTTTTAGAACTCCTGCTGCTAAATATGGACTAGGACTAGCCCAGGCTGAACCAATAGCTTTACAGACCACTGATGTTACTGTATAGGTTAGCTCGGTGTTGTCGAAAATGGTAGCATCACTTAGGCGTCAATAGACAACCTAATATGAAGCAAACCTTCAAAGCACGGGGTTTTAAACCCATTTCGCCTATAAAAAACCCCAAGGTAGAGATGATTATGTTAAGCTGTAGCACTAATATAGATTGCCAGTTTCTATCTCTCCTAGATCCGATGTTGATTTAAAAACTAGGATCAAAATTAAGAATTGAGAAATTTTTTCTTTTTTTATTCTTAATTATCAATGCCAAATTCTTAATTGTGGACTCCTGTTATGATCACTCCCAGTGAGTTGAATTACTATTATAAAGTGTTAGATCTGAAGCCTGGAGCCTCCTTAGAATCGGTGGATCAGGCCTATAAAGACTTAGCATTTATTTGGCATCCCGATCGCATTCCCGAAGAAAATCAACGATTAAAAAAAATCGCTGAGGAAAAACTCAAGGAAATCAATCAAGCTAGGGAAAAATTGCGTTCCTTATTGCGTCGATCAAGTTCAAATTCAACTCAACATTCCTCAACGGTTTCCCGTGCAGAATCCCATTCCCGAGCCTCCTCAAATGGTGCCGGAAATTCCTATACCTATCAAAAACCACCTTATACCTATCAATCTTCTCCCTATCAAAGTCGCGTAAAAACCTCTGAAAATAATCATTTTCAACGTCCCCCTGCTAGTAAACCTCCGGTTACGCCCCCACCGCCAACTCCCCCCGCACCAACGCCTCCCCCCGACAGACCGACGGAATTAAGTGGATTAAGTTTTAAAGGGGCGGATTTAAAAGAAAGGGATTTTTCCAGTCGCAATTTAAGCGGTGCGGACTTAACTGAAGCCGATTTAAGTGATGCGTTTCTGCATAAAGTTAACTTAAGTGCCGCCTGTTTATATAAGGCGAATTTATTTAGGGCAAATTTTTTACAGGCTAATTTAACCTATGCTAATTTACAAGAAGCTAATTTAATTGGGGCTGATTTAAGTGGCGCTGATTTAAGATGTGCAGATTTAACCGGGGCTAAGGTCGGAATTGGGGATAAAATCATGGTCAAACTAACCGGAGCTAAATTAGCCGGGGCAATTTTACCCGATGGCAGTGTTCATATATGATTGGGGAGCTACCTAAATAAATAAATTGATCGAAACTTCAAAATAATCAGCCAGTGCTTGCGCTTGCGTCTTACTAATAGAACGTTTATTATTAAGAATTTCAGAAATAACATTACTTGATCCAATCACACCGACTAAATCCCCTTCACAAGTTCCAGTAACTTCCATCAAATGCTGTAGAATTTGAACAGGTGTAGACTCATCGATGGGATACATTTTTGATTCGTAATTTTCAATTAACTGAACCAGTAATTTTAATAATACTCGTTCTTCCGGGGTGAGAGTTTGACTAAAAGTAAATCGTTCAACAATTGCTAAAATTCGATCATACTCCGCCTCGGTTTCAATCACTTGAGGACTGATTTCAGCTAATAGGTTGCTATAAAGTGTTTTATCAATAGTAAGGGTCATTTTTCCCCTTTTTAACCTAAATAAGCTTGTTTAACTCGTTCATCAATTAATAAATCAGAGGCTTTACCCGTGAGGGTTAAATATCCGGCTTCTAAAACATAACCTCGATTCGCAATTTCTAAAGCTAAATGGGCATTTTGTTCGACTAATAAAATAGTAACACCAGATTGATTGAGTTGACGAATTACCGAAAAGATTTCTCGAACAATTTGGGGAGCTAACCCTAAACTGGGTTCGTCTAATAATAATAGCTGAGGACGACTCATCACCGCCCGGGCGATCGCTAACATTTGTTGTTCACCACCGCTTAGGGTTCCAGCTAATTGATGTTTTCGTTCTGCTAACCGAGGAAAAATAATAAATTGTTTTTCAATATCTGCTTTAATTCCTAAGCGATCGCTGCGAGTATAAGCCCCTAATTCTAAATTGGTTAATATGGTTTGTTGAGTTAGAATTCGGCGACCTTCTGGACTTTGGGCGATTCCCATTTTCACGACTTGATCGGGACGTAAATCAGTAATATCTTTTCCTTGATAAATAATTTTTCCTTGGCGGGGATTAATTAATCGAGAAATGGTTTTTAAGGTGGTACTTTTTCCGGCTCCATTCGCTCCAATTAGGGTAACAATTTCCCCTTGATTAATAACAATATTAATCTCTTTTAATGCTTGAATTGAACCATAATTAACCGATACTGTTACTAATTCTAACATAACTTATTCATCTCCTAAATAGGCTTCAATTACCGCCGGATTATTTCTCACAATTTCCGGTTCTCCTAAAGCAATTAATTTTCCAAAGTCTAACACCGCAATGCGATCGCATAACCCCATTACCAAAGGGACATGATGTTCAATTAAAATCACAGTTAATTGAAATTGATCTCGAATTTTTCTAATTAAATCACTGAGTTCTTTTTTCTCACTGGGATTCATTCCCGCGGCGGGTTCATCTAATAGTAACAATTTCGGCTCTAAGGCTAAAGCTCGAGCAATTTCTAACCGTCGTTGGTCGCCATAGGCAAAATTATAGGCTTTTTGTTCCGCCCGTTCTAATAATCCAAAAATTCCTAATAATTCCCGAGCTTTTTGATAGTTTTCCTGTTCTATTTTTCTTCCCTTTGGTAAGCCTAAAACCCCTGAAACTAGGTTAGCTTGATTATGGATATGACGAGCAATAACAACGTTTTCTAAAGCCGATAAGTTGCCAAATAATCGAAGATTTTGAAAGGTTCTGGCTATCCCTTTTTCAGCAATTTGATAGGGTTTTAATTGAGTAATAGAATGATTTTGATAAATTAAAGCTCCTTTGGAGGGAGGAATTAACCCCGTAATTAAATTAAATAAAGTCGTTTTCCCCGCCCCATTAGGGCCAATTAAACCGAATATTTCTTGATCTTGAACCGCAAACGAAACCTGATCAACTGCTAATAATCCCCCAAAATATCGGGTTAAACCTTGGACTTCTAAAAGGGGTTTTAAGGTTGATAAAATCATTTTTTAACCCTTATGATTGTTTTTTTAATAGTCCCCGCCAGGGATTTTTTCGAGTAATTTGGTTTAATAATTCGGGAGTAATTAAACCTTGAGGATAAAAAATTGACCCCAAAACCAATAATACCCCAAAAATAATTAAACGACCTTCCCTTAAGAATTGGGCTAACCATAGGGGTAAACCACTTATTTCTCCCATTCCGCGTAAAATTTCCGGTAAAGCGGTGAGAATAATTCCCCCGAAAACTGGCCCCCAAAATGTTCTTGACCCGCCAATTAAAACAAAAGCTAAATAAATAATACTACTATCAAAGGTGCCTTGACGAGCATTCCAAGTATTGAGAAAATGGGCGCTGATAGTTCCCACTAATCCTGCTAAAATTGCCCCCAAGGTAAAGGATAACACTTTGTAATGGGTAGGATTAACCCCCATAGAATCGGCGGCTAATTCATCTTCTCGAATTGCCCGAAAAGCGCGTCCGGCTTTAATTTTTTCTAAGCGGTATAAGAATACCATACTCAGAATTAACAGGGGAATTGCCACCCATAAATATTCTAGGGGAGTTGCAAAGGGTTGGGGAATACCAAAGATACCAACCGCCCCCCCAGTTATCTCTAAATTTAAGGCTAAAACGCGTAAAATTTCGACTAAAGCAATCGTTGAAATGGCGAGGTAAATTCCCCGTAATCTCAATACCGGAATTCCTAATCCTACGGCTAGAATAGCAGAAATTATGGCAGTTATTAATAGTTCTAAAAACAGAAAATGTAAGGGAAAAATAGTTCCTGTAAATTTAAAAACCTGGGTAGATAAAATCGCAGCAATATAACCCCCTAACGCATAAAATCCAGGGGTTGCTAAGGAGAGTTGACCCGCCATTAAAGGTAAATAAATAGATAGCCCTAAAACTGCTCCGAATAACATAGAAACGATTAAAAAGCCGTAGGTGTTAAAAAAATTAATCATATATTTAGTTATACCTTTTGAATGCGTTTACGTCCTAATAATCCCTGGGGTCGAATTAATAGCATGATTAATAGAATGGCAAAGGCGATCGCATCTCGATAACCGGAAAAATCCGGCGGGACAAAGGCTTCTGCTAACCCTAATAATAACCCCCCAATTACAGCCCCCGGAATACTTCCTAACCCCCCTAAAACAATCACGCCCAAGCCTTTTAACCCGAAAGCAATACCAAAATACGGCCCCGCAATACTCACACTAGACCCAACTAAAGTTCCGGCGAGTCCCGCTAAAAATCCACTGACAAAAAACGTTAATATAATAAACTGTTCGGGGTTAATTCCTAATAAACTGGCGGTAATTTCATCCTCCGCCACCGCTTGTAAAGCTTTACCAATCTTAGTTCTATTGACTAAATAGGTTAATAAAGCCACGATCACCATACAAACCGTAAAAATAATCACTTGAACGCTTCTAATCATAATCGGTTTTGTGGCTGTACCGAAATTAATTGCTGCGGGAATATTACCATAAATATTATCAGGAAAGGTGTAAATTTCTGCCCCCACTAAATATTGAATTGTATTCACAATTACCACCGCAGCCCCTAAACTTGAAACCAGGGTTAATAGGGGATCGGCTCCTCTAACTCTCAAGGGTTTAAAGGCTAATCTTTCTAAGACAATTGAGGCTAACCCAGCTAAAATACTCCCGAGAATTAAGGCGATAAAAAATGGGAATTGAAAGGGTAACTTGCCATTGGCTAATAATCCATTAAACCCAAAAACGCCCCCGGATAAGATATAGGTAAAATAGGCTCCCAAGGTAAAAATAGCACCATGGGCAAAATTAATCACCCCTAAAATTGAAAAAACGAGGGTGTAACCCAGGGCAAAAATAGCATAAACACTCCCAATCGATAAACCATTTAAAAATGATTGTAGGAAAAAATTAAAATCCATATATAGAAGGGAACAGGCAATAGGCAATAGGCAATACTTCGACTTCGCTCAGTAACAAGGGAATAGGGAATAGGGAATACTTCGACTTCGCTCAGTAACAAGAGAATAGGGAATAGGGAATTTCGACAAGATCATCTGGGTGCATTTTAGGACTTAGAACCGTTCCCCTAAACCGAAGTGTATCCGACCATCCCCGTCATTATTAATCCCATAATCAATCCGCACTGGCCCGAGGGGAGTTTGTAGGCGCACACCAACCCCATAACCGAAACCACTTCCGGGTTTATCCCGCACACCCCCAGGAGAACCAGGAACTGTCCCCTGGGAACCCAAGTCCGTTGCCGCGTCCACAAAAAGCGCCCCGCCAATAAACTTGGAAAACAGGGGAAAACGATACTCAATGGAGGCTTGGATAAAACTGCGAGTAGAGGCGATCGCCCCTTCTTCCCAACCCCGCACCGAAGTCGTCCCACCCAAGGGAAAGGCTTCATAGGGGGGTAAGTTCCCAATTACCGTACCCCCTTGGAAGTTAAAAGCAAAGGATTGAGAGCCTTCGGGAATGAAACCGGAGAAGAATTTCACAGGAATATAAAAAGTATATGCAGCCCGCAAACGGTTCATTAAAATACTTCCCGAACCCACAGGGATAGATTGTTCCGAACCAAAACGCACTAAATAGCCGGAGGTGGGTTGTTGTTTATTGTTGCGGCGATCTCGCAGAAATCCAAACTGAACGGTGAATAAATCGTCTTTTCCACTCCCGCTATAACTCAGTTGATTCCCAAATTCATCGGTACGGTTAATTTTCCCATCGGAGTCGGTGATTTCCACCCGTTGATATTGGAATCCGAGGGAAGCGACCCAATTGGGATCGGCAAAAACATTATCCGCATACGGACGAGTGAAACTAATACCCCCTCCAGTTCTCACCACCCGGGGGCGATCGCCATTTGCCAAGTAAACCTCTTTTGGCCCATTTTCAAAGACCACAGAAATCGTCCGACGTCTAAAAGCATTCACAGTATAAGAGGTGCGATAGGGATCACCCGCAATCCAAGGATCGGTAAAGTTTAAATCCATTTGAAACACCCGATTTCCTGCTTCTAATTCCGCCCCTAAGCGTTGGTTATTTCCCCCTAAGTTAATTTCTTGATAACTCAAGGTTCCAAATAATCCGGCGGCGGAACTTACACCTCCCCCAAATGCGAGTGATCCGGTGGTTTTTTCGATTACATTCACAATCACCACCGCCTCCCTTGGATTATCTTTTCCGGGTTCTAATTCTAAGCGGACATCTTCAAAAATTCCTAAACCAAATACCCGGGCTAAATCCTGTTGTGCGGTTTTTTGGTTGAATACATCCCCTGGTTTTAACTGAATTTCCCGGGTGATAATAAAGTCTCGGGTTCTTCCCGAAATTGGTTTTCCTTCTTCATCGGTTGCTTCTCCATCACTATTCAGGAAACGCACCCCAATATTTTCAATCACCCCTTCTGCGACTTCTAGGTTAATAACACCTTCTTTTGTAACTTCAGGAGCGGCGACAACCTGTGCTAAAACATAGCCATTATCCTGATACCATTGATTGATTTTTTTAATTCCTGCTTCTATCTGATTTAAGTTAATGGTTTTATTCAATTGATCGCCGAAACTTTCGTTAATAATTTCTTGGGGTAAAACCGTATTCCCTTGAATTACAACTTCTTTGAATAGGGGGTTTTCTTCTACTTCAAAAGTTACTCGTACTCCTAAAGGGGTATCTTCTGGAACAGCTTTGACGTTTCGGAATAAACCTGTAGCGAAAATCGCATTAATATCTCTTTGTAATTGAGTCCGGGTTGTTGTTCGTCCGGGTTGGGTGGAAATAACGCTATATACTTTTTCAATTAATCCTTGATCTTGGGTTCCTGTGACTGCAATTTCTCCGACTAACACTTCGGTTTCCGAGGGTGCGGGTGTGCTAGGAAGGGGGATAGTAGCAGGAGTTTCAGGTTGTATTGGAACTTCGGAATTAGGGGGTAAAGTTTCGGGTGTTGTTTGGGCGATAGTTAATGGAATAATAGGAGAAAATGATGCTATTTTTTCAGAATCTTTATGTAGACTCGGTTGAAATAAATTAGATTCGGGTAAGTTTGAATTGAGGGCGATCGCTGTTTCCGGTATGGTTGGAAAGCTAAAATGACCAACTTTTTCGGTTTCAGATTTATTTAGGATAATTCCTAAATTCGAGAAATTATTAATTTCTACACTCGCGATTTTTTCGGGAACTTCTTCTAGGGGAAATTGGGCTATTTTCTCAGAATCTTTATGTAAACTCGGTTGAAATAAATCAGATTCGGGTAAGTTTGGGTTGAGGGCGATCGCTTCTTCTGGTATTGTTGGAAAGCTAAAATGACCAACTTTTTCTGTTTCAGCTTTATTCAGGATAATCCCTAAAGTCGAGAAATTATTAATTTCTGCACTCGCAATTTTTTCGGGAACTTCTTCTAGGGGAAATTGGGCTATTTTTTCGGAATCTTTATGTAAACTCGGTTGAAATAAATTAGATTCGGGTAAGTTGGAATTGAGGGCGATCGCTGTTTCTGTTCTAACGGGAAAGCTAAAATTACCGACTTTTTCAGTTTCAGATTTATTCAGGATAATTCCTAAATTCGAGAAATTATTAATTTCCGCACTCGCGATTTTTTCGGAAACTTCTTCTAGGGGAAATTGGGCTATTTTCTCAGAATCTTTATGTAAACTCGGTTGAAATAAATCAGATTCGGGTAAGTTTGGGTTGAGGGCGATCGCTGTTTCTGTTCTGACGGGAAAGCTAAAATGACCGACTTTTTCGGTTTCAGATTTATTTAGGATAATGGCTGAATCATTGGCTTCAGTATTCTCAGGTGAAACCTCTGTTGAAACTTGCGCTAATTTTTCTAAATCTTCTGTAGTTTTCCCTTTATTGAGACTAATAGAATGTTCTGCTAAAACCTCCGATTCCGCAGGATGCAAAGAAGACTCTAAAGCAGGATGAATTAGGGGTTGAGATGGATTGAATTGAGGTAAATTTTGAGAATAGGAAACATTAACCCAAGAAAAGGAAACATAGTTCCCAATCGACTGACCCAGAGAAAAAGCCAGATCTGGATGGAGCGATTTAGTCTTATTTAAAACTATTCCTTCAAAAGAATTAATAGGTGTAGAGGGAATAATCTGATTAACAGCTAAAGATTGTTTTCCATGGGTTTCCGATGGGTTTAAACTCGGATTTATTGGATCAAAAGCTTCTTGAGAACTGAGGGAACTTTCAGATTCAGAATAGGCGGTTTGACCATTTGCAGAGTTTGATAATCCAAACGTAGCTGAAGCAGTAAAAACCGCAACTAAGACAGGAGATAAACGCATGATACTCACTCTTTTAGACAATCCCACACCTACAACTTGTCAATCCTCAGCGAAGGCTTAGAGAGATGGTTACACCCGTTACCATCGCTGCGACATCTGACATCTTAACAAGCTTTGACACTTCTACATCGAAAAGCTTTGAAAATCAGAGGTTGTGATCCCCCCTAACCCTTATAACAAAAGGATTTAGGGGGATCAAAATATTTAGCTTTATTGAGGTGGGTTGGAAGTATGTTCTAAAACCCGTTTAAGCACTTGTTGATACGCAGATTCAACATTTCCTAAATCTCGACGGAAGCGGTCTTTATCCAAAACTCGCCGGTCGGGGTCTGTTTCAGATTGATCCCACAAACGACAGGTATCAGGACTAATTTCATCGGCGAGTACCAATTGACCCTCAGAAGTCATCCCAAATTCTAATTTAAAATCCACTAAAGTAATTCCACATTCATTAAAAAACTCCGAGAGAATTTGATTAATTTGTAAGGATAACTGGGTAATTTTTTCCAACTGTTCTGGCGTGGCTAATTTCATTAATAATAGCCGTTCCCGTGTTAATAATGGATCGCCTAATTCATCATTTTTATAGCAAAATTCTACTAAAGTTGGTTCAATAATTGAACCCGCAGGAATCCCCGTTTGTTTACATAAACTTCCCGCCGCAATATTGCGAACAATCACTTCTATCGGCACGATTTTAACCCGTTTCACCCGCATTTCATTGGGGGTAGGACAATCAATATAATGGGTCGGAACTCCTTTTGCTTCTAAACATTGAAATAGATGGCTAGAAATCGCATTATTAATTTCTCCTTTCCCTTGAATTGTCCCGCGTTTTTGAGCATTAAACGCCGTCGCATCATCCTTAAAATAGGCAAGTAATATTTCAGGTTCATCCGTGGGATAGATGATTTTGGCTTTTCCTTCGTAGAGTTTTTCGGGAGTAGACATAGAAATAGACTATTTAAAGGTTAGACAATCAATTATAGTGTAGGGGCGAGGTCTCCTCGCCCTGATAGTAGACATAAAAATAGACTATTTAAAGGTTAGACAATCAATTATAGTGTAGGGGCGAGGTCTCCTCGCCCTGATAGTAGACATAAAAATAGACTATTTAAAGGTTAGACAATCAATTATAGTGTAGGGGCGAGGTCTCCTCGCCCTGATAGTAGACATAGGAATAGACTATTGAAAGGTTAAACCATTAATTATAAATCAAAAAAGCAAAGAGGGTTGGAAGACCCAACCCCTACGATAAAATATTACCACCTTCGTCAATCACCCGATAAATAGCATCCGCAACTTGACTAACATCAACCATTTCTTTAACATCATGGACTCTTAAGATATCCGCACCATTAGCAATAGCCGCCACACAGGTCGCCGCCGTCCCCCAAACTCGTTGTTTTGGGTCGGGTTGGTTTAAAATATGACCGATAAAACTCTTTCGGGATGTTCCGACTAAAATCGGACAATTAAGCGATCGCAATTTTGTTAAATTCCTCAAGATTTCTAAATTCTGTTTGAAGGTTTTTGCAAAACCAATCCCCGGATCAATAATAATATTTTGAGGTGCAATTCCTTGGGCGATCGCTTCTTTAATTCTACCTTGTAAAAACCCTTCTAACTCCCCAATTAAATCCTGATAATCCGTCAATGTTTGCATGGTTTTGGGCGTTCCTCGCAGGTGCATTAAAATAATAGGAACCTGCAACCCCGCCACCATAGATAACATTTCAGCATCAAAAGTAGCCCCTGAAATATCATTGATAATATCCGCTCCGGTTTGAACTGCAACTTTCGCCACTTGGGAACGAGTCGTATCAACAGAAATCGGAATATTTGCCAATAATTGATTAGAACTATTTCTAATGGTTTCAATCAGGGGAATAACCCTATTTAATTCTATTTCTAAACTCACAATTTCTGCCCCAGGTCGGGTTGATTGTCCGCCAATATCAATAATATCAACTCCCGCTTCCACCATGTGTTGCGCTTGATGCAAAGCCCTTTCTAAACTATTAAAATCTCCCCCATCGCTAAAACTATCAGGAGTCACATTCAAAACCCCCATAATATAAGTTCGTTTTCCCCATTGAAAACTTTTATTTCTAATATTTAAAGGGTTAAAAACAGTCATAATTCTTTGATGGGGAATGGGGAATGGGGAATGGGGAATGGGGAATGGGGAATGGGGAATGGGGAATGGGGAATGGGGAATGGGGAATGGGGAATGGGGAATGGGGAATGGGGAATGGGGAATGGGGAATGGGGAATGGGGAATGGGGAATGGGGAATGGGGAATGGGGAATGGGGAATGGGGAATGGGAAAAATATAAGTTTGATCTGTAAATTTTTTAACTAATAGCTGGTACGGGCGGGTTCTTTTAGATGTTTGTTAATCACCTAAATTTCGATGAACCCGCCCCTACAACTAATGACTGATTTATTGATAATTAACAATGCGGGCAAAACCTTCTGGCTGTAAACTAGCGCCTCCAACTAAAGCCCCATCAATTTCTGGCTGTGCCATAATCTCGTCAATATTATCCGGTTTAACAGAGCCACCATATTGAATGGTTACATTAGAATTGACTAATTTACTGCGAATTAAACCAATCACTCGATTAGCTTCTTTTGTTTCACAAGTATCCCCAGTTCCTATTGCCCAAATTGGCTCGTAAGCAATCACTAAATTGTTTTGATCAACCCCAATTAAACCCTTTTCCAACTGAGAGAAAATCACCCTTTCTGTGTCTCCAGCATCCCGTTGTTGTTTGGTTTCTCCCACACATAAAATGGGGGTTAAACCATGACGTTGGGCTGCCCTAAGTCGCAAATTCACCGTTTCATCAGTTTCGCCAAAATATTGACGTCGTTCACTGTGACCCACAACAACATAACGGATACCAAATTCTAGTAACATCGGGCCAGAAATTTCTCCCGTGTAGGCTCCAGAATCTTCCCAATGTATGTTTTGAGCACCGGGGAGAATTCGACTCCCATGTAAACTTTTGGACATGACCCCCAAGGTGGTAAAGGGTACACACAGCACCACTTCCCGGTCTTCTGGAGTATCATCTAAATGATTAATAAACCCTTGCAGAAACTCTTGAGCTTCCGATTGGGTTTTAAACATTTTCCAATTACCCGCAATAATTACTTTTCTCACCGTTAATGCAATTAACCTTAAAAAACAATAAAATCCCACCCTTCAGTTTAAGGCTTTAGGGTAAATTTTTATAGTCAGAGGTGGGGGGCAGGGGGAGCAGGGCGGCAGGGGGAGCAGGGGGAGCAGGGGGAGCAGGGGGAGCAGGGGGAGCAGGGGGAGCAGGGGGAGCAGGGGGAGCGAGGGGAGCGAGGGGAGCAGGGGGAGCAGGGGGAGCGAGGGGAGCAGGGGGAGTAAGGGGAGTAGGGGAGGGGGGAAATTAAGTTCTGAGGGAGGGGTTATTGGCCAAATTCTAAGCGGGCTTGTTCCACCATTTCTGCGGTCACGATTCCTTGTTCGGCTTCTCTGGCCAGTTGTTCAATACGTTGTCTAGCCTGAGTCCGAACAAAATAGGGAATATTTTTTAGTTTGACCTTGGCTTCGGGAAGCCACTGAAGTTCATCGAAATAATCAGTGTTAGCCATAAACTTAACCGTTACTTTGGGAGCATATAGCAATCATTGTAGGGGTTGGGTCTCCAAACCCTCTTGACACCTAGCGTTGAAAGCTAAAACCCTACAGGTTGTTGTCACAAGTCCCCCACGGATTGCTATAGCTCTATTTTACCTAGAGTTGAACCGCCTTAAAGCATTTTCAGGAATTGACGAATTACCCCAATGGTGACGGCGGGAAGTTCCAAATGGGGTGTTAATCCCACATTATCTATTTTTTGAAAAACCTTGATCGCTGTTGGATTTAAGTTAGCTAAACGTTCACCTGTTTCGGGACTGGTAAAGGATGATTTCTCACCCCAAATAATACCCGTAGGTGTGATCAGTTGACTGATATATAAGGATAAATCAAAACACAAATCTCCCCCCACAAAAGACAAAGCTGCGTATTCAGCATTGGGTTGTTGAGCCGATGTTAAATAGGCTGCTACAATTTCGGGATAAATTCGATCCGGTTGGGCAAATTGCCGATTGTGTAAAAAACCGTAAATCCCAGCAGGATTAGCAATTCCGGTAAAATACAAAACTCGATCTAAGAAAGGTGTTTTCACAATTTGGCTTAATAAACTTTGTCCATAATCTTCGCCAAAATCTGATAATCCCGAGGGAGTTACTAAAATAAGTGATTTGAACAGGTCAGGACGTTGAATTGCGACTCGAATAGTAAAGGCTGCGGTTAGGGAGGAGGCAATTACTATGGCGGGAGTTGAACAAGTTTGTTCTAAAAATTCGGTAATTGTGGTTAGATAATCCTCTATTTTATAATTTTTTTCTGGATGTTCTGAACGTCCCCAACCAATTAAATCGGGGGCTAAAATTTGGTATTCATCTACAAAGGCTGGATAAACTTTTGACCATTCATAAGCAGAAGATCCCCCACCAAATCCATGTAAAAATACTAATGGGGGTAATTCGGCAGAACTTTCATTGATATTCCAGGGGGCACTCTCCGCCGTGTAATATACCATTCTGCCTAAAGACGTGACAATTGAACGCTGACCAAATCCATTGGGTTCAAACATTATTAACCTCTTAAAAAACAATAAGAAATAGACAATGGGGAATGGGCAATGGGCAATGGGCAATGGGCAATGGGCAATGGGCAATGGGTAATAGAAAGAGTTTACCTCCCCTGCTCCCCCTGCTCCCCTGCCTCCCCTGCCTCCCCTGCCTCCCCTGCTCCCCCTGCTCCCCCTGCTCCCCCTACCTCCCCTACCTCCCCTACTCCCCCTGCTCCCCCTGCCTCCCCTGCTCCCCCTGCCCAATCTTCCCGATTCCCCCTCAGAACCTTTGTAGGATCTTGTTAATCCTAAACCAGTGTTTGCAAATCATCTCCACTTGTTTATAATAGGGGGTGATACCCCTCATGGGTTAAGCCCATCTTTTTGTGAATGTCCTCCCAAAAGATAGTAGTTTGACACCAGAATGGTCGAATCAACCCTGTAGTATCACTAATTTGGTTGTGGGTCACTATGAAAAATCTTATGATAGACGAAGACTTTCCGGCGGTTGATGGAATTGGGCTCTTTGAGTTAAAAAATCCTATTAATTCTGAGTTTAATTCTACTGAAATTACGGTTTATCCTCAACGGGAAGAACTTAATTTAGAGCAAGAACTTACCATTAAAACCTCAACAAAAATTAGGTTAGCCTTAGAAGAATTATATTGTTTTGAAGTGATCGAAAATCAGTTTCAACATTGGGGCATTACTTTTAAAAATGCGATCGCTCTCCAACCGTCTAATCCAGCTTTTGTGATTAAACCCACAACCACTGTAATCATGGGTGCGCCCAAAGGGGGACATTTAGAAATCAACTTTAAATATCCCGTTCAGAAAGTCTGTGGAATGGTTACCAGTTCTAGTGCTACGGTTTTATCAGCTTATGATATCGAAGGTAAAAAAGTAGCAGAAACCGGAATGAGCGTTTCCCATCATATGAGTTCTGATGCTCTTAACTTCCCTAATGCTCAACTAAAACTAAGTGGTTGTAATCTTAAAAAAGTTACCTTTGGAACCTTTGATGGTCAATTAATTTTACATCATTTTCGAGTTGAATTTTAAAGTTTAATTTCTAAGAATAATTTTTGTAATCCTGTTGCAGAATTTGTAACCCTTCTAATAGGGCTTCACGGACGAGGGGTTCATTTTCTTGATATAACATCAACTGAAAATACTCAACAATATGAGTCTGATCAATTTCTTGAAAGAACTCTATGGGCGGTAAGGGTTGCCAACGTTTAGCTTCTAATAGTAACTGTGGATTTCCCGAATGTTGGGGAAAATTTTTAAAAGCTGTGGTGAGTTGACGCACAGCAATCAAGCGTTTTAGGCAATTCTCTTGGGTTAAATCTCCTAACCATCGGTTAAGTTGAGATTTACCTATATTGAATTTTTGTTGATACCATTGCCAGATAATAAAGATTAAAATTCCCAGAATACCTAAATTCTGCCCAATCAGACTTAAAGCCATTTCTGGACTCTGGGAGCTTGTCCAAATCGATAAAGAAATATACAGGAATATACAGGAACTTACCCCACTTCCAAGGGCTAATAAAAATTGACGTTGAGACCTTTCTAGTCTTCGATACCAGTCCCATTGGTTGAGGTTAACTGGAAGTTCCCAGTGACGGTAAACCCAACTCATCACCAGCGCACCGAAAGCGGTTGAAAATAAAAGTTTACTATTCCACCAGCCCCAAATTCCGAATAGAATTAGGAAAAACAACCAACTTCTCAAACGTTGATACCGACGGTGGCTCAATCTTTTTCTGGGTTGAACCCGGTGAAAATATGGAAGTAGGGATGTAGCGAGGAAAGACTTAGAAGAATTGACCTTTGCATCCCTGGAATATAATAGTGTTTGAACTTGATGCCGGAGTTGCTGAGTCCCGATTGATAGGCTAATCCGAATTAGCTCAAGATGATCAAGGGTTTTACTGAGTTTATCCATTCTGACGATCCCAAGTTAAGTCTTGTGTTTTGTGATCTCAAGTTTGAGCTAAAATTAAAATGGCATTATGGATATTTTATGGCATTTTGTCACATTAGCTAATATTGATCCGAGATAAACTTACATCTCTATCGGTTACGATTAAGTTTTCCAGCCAAAACTTAATTATAATCAACCTAACCCACTCAATTGCCTAACTCCAACTAGCAATTAACACCTATGTCTAATTTACAAAACCAATTTACGGTTCACTTTTGGGGAGTCAGAGGGAGCATCGCTTGTCCGGGGTCGGAAACGGTGCGCTACGGGGGAAATACTCCCTGTGTTGAAATGCGAGTGGGCTCAGAACGGTTGATTTTTGATGGGGGTACGGGTTTACGAGTTCTCGGACAATCTTTGCTGTCTCAAATGCCTGTAACCGGGCATTTATTTTTTAGTCACTATCATTGGGATCATATTCAAGGATTTCCATTTTTTGTTCCCGCTTTTATTAAAATTAATACTTTTTATATTTATGGTACGATTGCCCCCGATGGTTCAACGGTGCAGCATCGTTTGAATGATCAAATGCTCCATCCTAATTTTCCGGTTCCTTTACAAATTATGGGAGCAGATTTAAAGTTTGTTGATATTAATGTGGGCAAGTCGATTGAAATTGGGGATGAAGTTGTGTTGGAAACGGCCCTATTAAACCATCCGGGGGAAGCGGTCGGCTATCGAGTCAATTGGCGAAATTATGCCGCGGCTTATGTCAGTGATACGGAACATTTTCCCGATCGCCTAGACGAAAATGTGTTATTTTTAGCTCGGAATGCGGATGTTTTAATTTACGATGCCACCTATACGGATGAAGAATATCATTCTGAAAAAACCAGTAAAGTGGGATGGGGTCATTCAACTTGGCAAGAAGCGGTCAAAATAGCCAAAGCTGCCAAGGTGAAACGGTTAGTGATTTTCCATCATGACCCCCTGCATAATGATGATTTTATGGATAAAACCGGGGAACAGGTGGCCGAACAGTTTCCGAATAGTTTAATCGCCAGGGAAGGATTATCGATTCAGTTAAGTTCTCCTTCCAATTCTATTCCTCCTCTCTCCCATTAAGTCTAACTCTAGGGTTGATTTCACAAAATTTTCTGACCTGGCGATCGCCAATTTCAAAATTATGTCAAATTATGTCAAAATGTGAAGTGTGTGGATAACATCATCGTTCGATACCATATTAACGCCCACTGCCGTTGCTTTAGGAAACTTTGATGGCTTACATCGGGGCCACCAACAGGTGATTCAGCCGATTTTAAATGTAAGGCCGCCAATTGATTCCCGACCACGGACAGAGATGCTTTTAGCTAACCCCGTCGCCCATTTGACGCGGGATACATTCCTATTGGATAGTAATTTGGGAGAATCGGAACTCGGTTATAGTACGGTCGTCACCTTTCATCCCCATCCTCAAGAATTTTTTACAGGTCAACCCAAAAAGTTACTCACTCCCCTAGATGAAAAAGCGGAATGGTTGAAAAGAATGGGGGTAAAACAGTTAGTTTTATTACCGTTTGATGAACAAATGGCGGCTTTATCTCCAGTAGAATTTGTGGAAAAGATTTTAATTCAAAAGTTACAACCTAATTATATTAGTGTGGGGATTGATTTTCACTTTGGGAAAAAACGGGCTGGAACTGTTAAGGATTTAGAAAAAATTGCCACAAATTATGGAATTAAGGTACAAACGGTTCCTTTATATTTATGTGAAAACGGCGAGCGAATTAGTAGTTCAGAAATTCGTATATCCTTAGAACAAGGTGCGATTATTCGAGCCAATCAGTTATTAGGCAGATCCTATCATGTAGTTGGGTCGGTGGTTCAGGGTCAACAGTTGGGACGAACTATCGGATTTCCCACTGCTAATTTACAATTACCCCCGGAAAAATTCTTACCTCGCTATGGGGTTTATGCCGTAAAAGTATCGGAAATGGGGATGAAATCACTCACAGAAACCGGAGGTGATGCTAATTTTGAGTTAGTGAATCATCCGGGGGTGATGAATATTGGCTGTCGTCCAACGGTCGCAGGTCAAAAAGTCACCGTGGAGGTTCATCTGTTAGATTGGTCGGGGGATTTATATGGTAAAACCTTAAATGTTAGCCTAGAAGAATTCCTGCGACCAGAACAGAAATTCTCCTCTTTAGAAGCCCTCAAAACTCAAATTAAGGCGGATTGTTTACAAGCTAAGGAAATACTAGACCCAATGTAGAGACGAGCCACGGCGCGTCTGGTCTTTCTCTCTTTCACCCAGGATTATAATTGACATCATTGCATTTTGTCTTACTATCAATAAAAATATCCCATGAAACAAAGAATTGAACATCTAAAACAAAATTTAAGCCGGACAATTGTAGGCAAAGAAGACGCTATTCGGTTAACGTTAGTCGCGTTATTAGCCGGGGGTCATGCCTTATTAGAAGATGTTCCGGGTGTGGGTAAAACCTTACTCGCAAAATCCCTAGCCCGTTCGATAGCAGGACAATTTCATCGGATACAATGTACACCGGATTTATTACCTACAGATATCACCGGAACTAATATTTGGAATCCCCGCACTGGGGAATTTGAATTTTTACCCGGGCCGATTTTTACTAATATTTTATTAACCGATGAAATTAACCGGGCGACACCTCGAACTCAGTCGGCATTATTAGAAGTAATGGAAGAAAGACAAGTCACCGTTGATGGGGTTTCTCGGTTAGTTCCTAAACCGTTTTTTGTCATCGCAACTCAAAACCCCATTGAATATCAAGGAACTTTTCCCTTACCCGAAGCCCAAATGGATAGATTTTTATTATCCTTAACTTTAGGATATCCCAGCGAAGCGGAAGAATTGCAAATGTTACAACGGTTATCGGATGGAATAACGGTAGATGATTTAAAACCTTGTATTTCTCAGGATGAGGTATTAGAAATTCAAAATTGGTGTCGTCAAATTAAGATTGAAACCCCATTACAACAGTATATTCTAAATTTAGTTAGAGCCACCAGAGAATCAGATGAAATCACATTAGGGGTGAGTCCTCGGGGTGCAATTTCTTTACATCGAGCCACTCAAGCCTTAGCCTTTTTATTAGGTAGAGATTATGGCACACCGGATGACGTTAAATACTTAGCGCCCCATGTCTTATCCCATCGTTTAATTCCGGCGGGGGGAAGGCGGGCAAAAACAATTATTGAACAGTTATTAAGGACAATTGCCATACCCTAGTAGTGAGCCCTTCAGGGCTCTCTAGGATGCGCTTAAGCGCAACAACAGATTATCCCCAAAAGCTCAAATTTATTGAGCTTTAAACTCATGAATTGAGACTAATTTAATCCGGGTGTCTGACGATTCTCTGGGCTAAATCGCCGAAAATCGCCAGATTTTCTATGCGCTATATATAGCGTAATTGCGTAAGTCCCGATAAAGTTGAATCTCCCTAGGTTGACTTTCCATAATGATCATTATCGCGATCGCTCATCCCCCATTTTATCAAAACTATCCATTTTTGAGGCAAATTTTGAGATCTAATTTCTGTGTTGATAACAAAAGCGAGTTATTTTAGATAAGAATCTAAAATAACGAAGATTGACGCGAACTAGCTCTTATAGTTTGGTTTATATATTATTGACAGGAAATTAAATATCAGGTATAATTAGGAGTACCTGTTGATAGCACCAATACGAAATAAATATTGAGTTAGCTATTCAGAGTTACATGGAAAGTATAAAGGATATTTGTGGAAAAATTGATAAGTAAAATTGCAATTAATAGGCGGACTCAATGGGTTGAAAAGATTCAACAATTGAGTGGTAAGTTTAGTGATTATTATGAGAATTTAAAACAAGATCTTAGTAATGAAATAAAACAAGAGGGAGTTTCAGCCCTTATTGATCACTTGCGTCTTTGCGGAAATATTCCAGAGTTGTATGCCCATGATTCCAGTGAAGAAAAATTATATGCAAAATATACTGACTCATTGTTGGCTGAAGTATTTAAAGCTGTAGGTCTAAGAAGTCACGTTATAACAGAAAGAGCAGATGCAGCAGATGTCGAAGTTTTTGCTAAATCCTATAGTTTTGTAGCAGATGCAAAGTCTTTCCGACTTAGTAGAACTGCTAAAAACCAAAAGGATTTTAAAATCCAGAACATGGATCGCTGGAAGCATGGTAAAAACTATGCCATGGTGGTTTGTCCAATTTATCAATTGCCAAACCAATCTAGCCAAATTTATGAACAATCTAGCTCAGTAAATGTGTGCATATTTACATACTCTCATTTAGCTATGTTGCTTCGATTTTCTCTAGTTCAAAAAGAACCAAATATAGAAAATATCATTCAAGAAGTATTCCAAATAATTACAACCTTAAATCCATCTAAAAATGCGTCTAATTATTGGCTTGCCGTCAATAAAACCATCTTAAATTCTTCCCAAATCATAGAAAATCTATGGAAAGAAGAAAAGCAAGCAGCCGTTGAGTCTATTGAGGTTGCGAAACAAGAAGCTCTCAAATTTCTTGCCGATGAAAGAGAGAAAATAATGCGGATGACCCATGAAGAAGCTCTGCGGGAACTTATAAAAGTTTATAAAATTGAAAATAAAATCAAAATAATCAACTCTGTCACAGATAGCAAAATTCTTGAAATCAGGTAACTAATCAATGAGTATAACTGAATTTATTAATAAAATAGTTCAAGGAGATTGTATAGAAGTGATGAAAAACTTCGAGAATGACTGTATTGATATGGTCTTAACGTCCCCTCCTTATGATAACCTGAGAAAATATAAAGGTTTTGTCTTTCCCTTTGAAGATATTGCTAGAGAACTATACCGTGTAATTAAACCAGGAGGCGTTATAGTTTGGGTGGTTGCTGACGCCACGATTGAGGGAAGTGAAACCGCAACTAGCTTTAAACAGGCGATCTTTTTTAAAGAAATTGGTTTCAATCTTCATGATACCATGATTTTTAGAAAAAGAAATCCTATTCCTCAAATTTATCGACGGAGATATAGTAATGAATTTGAATATATGTTTGTTTTTAGTAAAGGTCAGGTTGCCACCCATAACGCCCTAATGGTAGACTGTTTGCACGCCGGATTAGAACTGAATGGCACAACCTATAAAAATTATTCAAAAGATGATCAAAAACGTTCAAAAATGGCAAAACCTGTAAAGAATCAAAAAATTAAAGGGAATATTTGGGAATATGTGGTGGGAAAAAATCTCGAAGATCAAGAAGCAAAAAATCACCCCGCGCCCTTTCCCTGTGAATTAGCTCGGGATCATATTTATTCTTGGTCAAATACTGGGGATTTAATTCTTGATCCGATGTGTGGAAGTGGGACAACTTGCAAAGTTGCTCAACAAATGGGGAGAAATTTTATTGGGATTGATATGAGTCCAGAATACTGTGAAATGGCGAGAAATCGGATTGAAAAATTCGATGGATTCCAGTTGCAATTGCCCCTAGATTCCATCGAATTGAATCAAAATTCTATTCCGTCATCACCCCAATTGTCCTAATATCTAATTCTCGGATCAATACAGGCATTCAGAACATCAATTAGAATACTCGCAACCACAACAATTGCCGCAAAAAAGACAACAATTCCCTGCACTGTGGGATAATCTCGGAAACTAATGGCTTCATATAACCGATTAGCTAATCCCGGCCAAGAAAAGGTTACTTCCGTTAAAATTGCGCCCCCTAATAACGCTGCAAAAGTTAAACCTAACACCGTAATTACCGGAATCATGGCATTTTTTAAAGCATGGGCTAAAACAATTCTTAATTCGGGAATTCCTCTAGCTCTAGCCGCTTCCACATAATCCGCTTTTAAGGTTTGTTTGAGGTTAACTCGCACAATTCTTTCAAAAATACCACTTAATAATAACCCCAAGGTTAAAGAAGGTAAACAGAGGTAATAAAGTGCGACTCCTAACTGCATTAAATTTCCTGTAAATAAACTATCCAAGGTATATAAACCACTCCAACCTTCAGGAGTAGGAATAGTCACCGGAAATCGAGTGCCCAGGGGAAACCAACCCAACTGCACGGCAAAAATTAATTGCAACAACATCCCCGCCCAAAAAGGCGGAATTGCATAGGTAATAATTCCGAATAAACGGCCCCCCGTGTCCCAAATCGTATCGGGATGGGACGCCGCCACCGCCCCCACGGTAATTCCCACGGCCAAGGCCACGATCATGCTAAATAAAGCCAGTTCAACCGTTGCGGGAAAGTGATTTTGAATAATTTGCCAAACCGTTTCCCCGCGACTGGTCAGGGAGGTGCCCAAATCCAGATGCAGGAGTTTCCCCATATAATCAAAATATTGTTGCGACAGGGAACCATTTAACCCCAATTGCGATCGCAGGGCTTCCTTGGCGGCGGCCGGAGCCCTGGGGCCAAGAATTGCATCCACCGGGTCACCAGGCGTGGCGCGTAACAGCAAAAAAACCACCGTGGTAATTGTCCACAACATTAAAGGGGCTAATAGTAAACGACTAAAAACGTAATATTGTAAAGCTTTAGAACGAGACATAATCGACTAAAAATCACTTTATACTTATAGTAAAGCCTCTGGATCAATAAACTTACAATTCACCCAAAATAAAAAATAATTACCCTATTACAGTGAGGGAGGAGGGAGATAGTCAATATTTGCCAAAGCAAAATTTAGCATTTCTTCTGCCAGATCTATTGTTTGTAATGTGTCCATGTACAAAAGCAATTAGACAAAAGGTTTTCTTCAAAAATCGAATTCGTGCATCGTCAATAATATATTTAAATATCCGTTTTTAAAGCTAAAATTTATTGAGCTTTAAAACTCATGAATTGAGACTAATTTAATCCCGCTTGCGGGACGGAAACGCGTCCCAAATGAAATAGAGCCTCCGGCCCATTCTGACTTTCAATTATAATAATCCCGCTTGCGGGACTGAAACAAAGGAAGACACCCAATAAACATGGGCGCAAATAATGTGATAATGCTTATTGAAGGAAGATCGGGCTTGCCGTCATTCAATCGAGTGAGTCAGATGTTCAACTAAATTCAGTAGATTAACGGCTTCTTTGCCCAGTATATAAGTAACAATCACACAGACAAGCTGCGTCAGTTATGACTCAAATTTCAGTAACCTCCGATGCTCCCAGTATGGGGCGTCGTCAATTCATGAACTTACTGACCTTCGGTACAGTTACAGGCGTTGCTGTCGGGGCGCTGTATCCGGTGATCAAATATTTTCTGCCTCCTTCTAGCGGTGCGGCTGGTGGTGGCGTCACGGCTAAAGATGCTCTGGGTAACGATGTTATCGTCAGTGAATTTTTATCCAGCCATAAACCCGGCGACCGGGTTTTAGCCCAAGGATTAAAAGGCGACCCCACCTATATGGTGATTGAATCCGATTCCACCTTAGCCGAATATGGAATCAATGCGGTTTGTACCCACTTAGGGTGCGTTGTCCCCTGGAATGCCAGCGAAAACAAATTTATGTGTCCCTGTCACGGCTCTCAATATAACGCCGAAGGCAAAGTTGTTCGCGGGCCAGCACCGTTATCCTTACCCCTGGTTCACGCCACGGTTACGGATGACAAATTGAGCTTTACAACCTGGACAGAAACCGATTTCCGCACGGGTGAAAATCCCTGGTGGTCTTAATAAATTTTAAATTCTAGGATTTTAGATTTTAGATAAATACCTGAAATCTAAACTCTGTGATCATTGATTCTGTTGACTTTAACCAGAAATAGAACATTAGTAATGCAACCAATTGATCAATTAGTAAAAATGCCTCGTTTGCGGGCTTGGAAAATCCTTTGGGTTGCCGTAGCAACGGTTGCTTTCTTCCTAACCAGTGATTTTGCCCTACCCCAGTCAGCGGCGGCCTATCCATTTTGGGCGCAAGAAACCGCTCCCCTAACTCCCCGGGAAGCCACAGGACGGATTGTTTGTGCCAACTGTCACTTAGCCGCAAAATCTACAGAAATTGAAGTTCCCCATTCGGTTTTACCGGATACTGTTTTTAAAGCGGTTGTTAAAATCCCCTACGATACCAACATTCAGCAGGTCACGGCCGATGGTAGCAAAGGTGGTTTAAACGTCGGTGCGGTGTTAATGCTGCCCGAAGGCTTTAAAATTGCTCCTGAAGATCGGATTCCTGAAGAATGGAAGGAAGAAATTGGTGATTTGTACTTCCAACCCTATCGGGAAGATCAAGAAAATGTGGTGATTGTTGGGCCATTACCTGGAGAAGAACATCAAGAAATTATCTTCCCAGTGTTGTCTCCTAACCCCGAAACGGATAAATCCGTTCACTATGGTAAATTTGCTATTCATGTCGGTGGAAACCGAGGTCGCGGTCAAGTCTATCCGGCCGGAAACTCTAGCAATAATACCGTTTATAAAGCCTCTGCTGCTGGAACCGTTACCCAGGTAACAACGGACGCAGAATCGGGTTTCTCAAGTGACCATTCAAAAGGCTGACGGTCAAACCGTTGTCGATGAAATTCCCCTTGGCCCTTCTGTGATTGTTTCTGAAGGTCAAACCGTTGCAGTCGGTGATCTGTTAACCAATAACCCCAACGTGGGCGGTTTTGGTCAACATGATACCGAAATTGTTCTGCAAAGTTCTACTCGTGTTACTGGCTTAATTGCCTTTATCGCTTTGGTGATGTTAGCTCAAGTGATGCTGGTGATGAAGAAGAAACAAATTGAGAAAGTGCAAGCGGCTGAAATGAATTTCTAACTTTTGAATCATTTTGATGCTTTCAACCTTTGTAGAGACGTTAAATTTAGCGTCTCTACAACTGTTTTTATTCTTCTTTGTGTCTTTGTATCTTTGTGGTTAAATTAGGCTTGAAAATATTATGTCAATTACTAAAAACGAGATTAAAGTCGGATCTTTAGATTGGTTTTATCGGGAAACAAATCCCGAAACTAATGATAAAATTCCCGTGGTATTTTTGCATGGATTAGTTTCTCAGAGTTATAGTTGGTTGGTGATTTTAGATGAATTAGAAAAACAGGGATATCGGGCGATCGCACCGGACTGGATCGGTTCTGGATATTCAGGAAAACCAGATAAACGGGATTTTGACTATACGCCCGATGCCTTTATTCAAGGGTTAGGGGGATTTTTAGAACAATTAAAAATAGAAAAATTTTATTTAGTTGTTCAAGGGTTTTTAGGTTCGGTCGGATTACAATATGCCCTCCGTCATCCTGAACAAATTGAAAAATTAATTATTCTGAATACTCCTATTTCCACATCGGCCAAACTTCCCTGGAAATTACAACAAATGGCGTTACCGTTTGTGGGAGATATGATCACCCAAGACCCGTTATTAGTAGATAGAACTTTAGAAGGAGGCAGTAAATATGTGATTGAGGATAAGGTTTTAGAGGTGTATCGCAGTCCGTTTTTAAAAGCCTCTGCCGCCGGGCGATCGCTCTTAGCAACCTTAAAAAACTTACGTTTAAAAGATGCTATGATTGAAATAGAATCTGGCTTTAAAAATTGGGATCGCCCAACTCAAATTATTTGGGGATTAATTGATCCTTGGTTAAATTTTGCCGACGTAGAAACCTTTGCCAAAGGGATTTCTGATATTGAAATTGTCACCTTAGAAAAAGCCGGACATTATCCCCAAGAACATTGGCCAAAAGAAATTAGTGAAGCCCTAATATTATTTTTGCGGAAAACAGTAGTTTAAGATTATCAACCCCAAAACCCCCCCGTTGTTGGGCTTCAGCCCATCTTAAGATGGGCTGAAGCCCAACAACAAGTTTTTTGTGTGTTAAACTATCTGAAGATAAGCGATTTCCATTGCTGAGATATTCAATCAATTAATTAACATTGGTTAAGTTTTATGGAAACTCAACAACTCCCAACCAAAGTCCAATTTACCCTAGATATTTCTCCTCCTTCTACAGAAATTCATCAACAAGCAGAATTAAAAGCTAAAACAGCCTATATTATGACTTTATTAGAGCATCAAATTATTAGCAATAGTCGAGCAGAAAAATTGTTAGGAATTTCTCGTTTAGCGCTGATTAATTTAATGAGTCAATATGGATTGTCTATTTTAGATGATAGTATGAGTTTAGAAGAATTTCAACAAGAAGTAGAACAGGCAAACACAATTTTGAAACAATATAACAAGTGATTATTATTTCTGATACAACGGCTTTTAGTGAATTAGCTAAGGTCGGACAGATGAATTTACTAAGAGATGTTTTTGGTCAGGTAATTATTCCTCAAGAAGTCTACAATGAAATAAACACAGGCTTTCATCCCGCAACCGAGCTTGTTCAAGAAGCCAATTGGTTAGAAATTATTAGGGTTAAAAATCCTCAACAAGTTAATCAGTTTCAATTAGAATATGATTTGGATTTAGGAGAATGTGCAGCAATTGTCTTAGCTCAGGAATTGAATGCTGATTTACTCCTCATTGATGAACGTTCTGCAAGACAATTGGCTCTATTAATGAATATAAAAATTATTGGTATGGTTGGTGTTCTCTTGTTAGCAAAACAACGGGGATTGATCACATCTGTTAAACAGATTCTTGATCAGCTTATTGAAAATGGCACAAGAATTAGCAAGCAGCTTTACCAATATGCACTAATAACTGCCGAAGAATGCTAAACTATCTGAATATATTTGAAGATACTCAGATAGAAACCTAATGAAATGACATTTCAGCCCAGCTACTTCAAAGCCGATTTCTTCAAAGTCCTGTCTAACCCGGTGCGTATCCAGATTTTAGACACCTTGCGCTTAGGAGAAAAAAGCGTTAACGATATCGCCCAATGGATTGAAGTTGAAGCATCTTCAGTCTCTCAGCAGTTAGCAATTCTGCGTCGCTATAATCTAGTCAAAGCCCGACGCCAAGGAAACTATATCTTTTACTGCATCCGTGACCCAGCGATTTTCAAAGTTCTTGATGCCGCCCTAGAAGTTTTTAATAACCATCTCGTAGAAGTGCGTGATGCTTTAGAAAATCTCGAAGATCCGAACTCTGAAGCTCGCAAATGACTATCACAAAATTAATTAGAGTAAATCACCGCCATGACAGAAGAAGTAATTAAACAAAACCGGGGCTTAGGTAATATTTTTAGCTCTTGGCGAGGTGATTTAACCGGGGGAATTACCGCCGCCATTGTAGCCTTACCCCTAGCCTTAGCCTTTGCGGTAGCCAGTGGAGTCGAACCCAAAGCCGGACTTTATACCGCCATTATCGCCGGGATTGTCGCGGCTATCTGTGGGGGGTCACAGGTACAAATTACCGGGCCGACCGGAGCCATGGCCGTAATTCTGATTGGAATTGTCAGTAAATACGGGATTGAGAAAGTTTGGATAGCCGGGGTCATGGCCGGAATCATTCAGGTGGCTCTGGGAGTGACTAAATTAGGCCAAATGGTGAAATTTATTCCCTATCCGGTCACCAGTGGCTTTACAAATGGGATTGCGGTGATTATTTTTTGTAGCCAACTGAATAATTTTTTCGGCCTAGATTTACCTCGAAGTGAACACTTTTTTCCTGGATTATTAGAAACTTTTAGCCATTTAGAAAATATTAATTGGGCAACGGTCAGTATTGCCAGCGTTGTGATTGTCACCAAACTATTTTGGGTCAAAATCACCCGTCTAATTCCCGGTTCTTTGGTAGGGTTAATTTTAGCAACCGGACTAACGGCCTATTTTCACCTGAATATTCAAATGATTGGCGAAATTCCCCAATCTCTACCCCTTCCCCATGGTATTCCCCATTGGCAAGATTGGGGCTTACTCCGAGAATTAATTAATCCCGCCTTAGCATTAGCAGCTTTAGGGAGTATTGAATCCTTACTGTCGGCGGTGGTCGCTGATGGGATGACCGTTAGCGATAAACACAATAGCAACCGAGAACTGATTGGTCAAGGATTAGCTAATATAATTGTTCCCTTTTTTGGGGGGATTCCAGCGACGGGAGCCATCGCCCGCACTGCTGTTAACGTCCGCTCTGGCGGGAAAACCCGTCTTTCGGGGGTGATTCACGGTGTGGCTCTGGCCCTAATTGTAGTTATATTCGCGCCTCTAGCCGCTCAAATTCCCCTAGCTGCCTTAGCGGGAATTCTGATGGTCACCAGTGTCAGAATGATTGAATGGGAAACCATTGGCTTACTGTTGAGGGCAGATTACGCTGATTTTGGGGTGATGTTACTGACTTGGGGGATTACAATTGGTTTTGATTTAATTCTGGCGGTGGAAGTGGGTTTGATTGCAGCAAGTGTTTTATTTATCAAACGAATGAGTGAACTGGAAATGGCTAAAGTTCCTCAAGAAGAAGCTTTTCCTCCTGGAATTCCTCTGGAATTGACTAAAGAAATTGCCGTGTATCGGGTTGATGGCCCCCTGTTTTTTGGGGCGGCGGAACGATTTGCTACCTTCTTAAGAGAAGAACCTCAAGTCAAGTATTTAATTTTACGACTGCGGTTTGTTCCTAATATTGATACCACGGCTTTAGTAGCTCTTGAAGACATCTATCAAGACCTCAAACGTCGGGGTTGTCGTTTGATTTTAAGTGGTCTACAACCTCAAGTTCAGCAACGTTTAGAACGGAGTGGTCTGTTGGAAAAAATTGGTCAAAATAACTGTTTTGAAACCACTGATGCAGCCATTCGCTCCTTGCAAGAACCTATTAAAGAAAAAGAGTTGGAATTTCAAACATGAACCATAATTTTCAGGGAATTCAGGGATGTGGCTGTCAGGGAAATTGTTCCCATTTGTTAAGTCGTCGTTGGTTTATGCGATCGCTTTTAACAACTATTGTTTCTATTCCTCTGTTGGAATTTGCTAAACCCGCCCTATCTGCAAATCATCACGCCAAGGCTTTAGTCTTAAGTTGTATTGATTTTCGGTTTATGAGCGCGGAACAGCAATTTCTGTCTAATATTTTACCCCAACAATATGACTGGACAGCCCTAGCCGGAGCTTCCTTAGCAATTTCTGGTTTTCCCCATCAAGCAGAATCAACGGTTTTTTGGGATCAATTAGAGTTATCCTATAAACTCCATGCTATTGAAAAAGTGATCATTTTAGATCATCAAGATTGTGGAGCCTATGCTAGTTTAATTGACCCTAACCTACATGAAAATCCCGAACGGGAATATCAAGCCCATGTTAATTATTTAAACCAAGCTTATACAGCAATTCGTGAGCGGTATCCGAGTTTGGATGTGGAACTCTATTTTGTTACCTTAGAGTCGCAATTCCAGGCGGTTACTCCAAAACCTGGTTTTTCTGCTTCTAGCGAAATCCTGAAGCGACAGAGGAACCCTGGAAAGATATAATCAAGATAGTCTTTTATTTTTAGTAAATGCCATGGCGAGACTTGATTATGTTCCATCTCAATCATCTTCGGGTTATCTGGGAAAAGGTGCTATCCTACTGACTATTTTAGCTGGAACCATGGCGTTTACCAATCCCCAACGAGAAGAATATATTAATTATGCTTCTGATCAATTATCCGCCGAAATTAAAAAATCCATTTGTAAAGAATCCCAAGTCCCGGAATTTTTAAAAGGATTTTCTAGTGCATTAGTAAATACTTGTAATAGCTTAGTAACCACCCAACGCAACTTAATTAAAGACACGGTAGATAAATCCACAACCCGACAAAATGCGATTTTATTTAGTGTTTATACCACCGAAGTTGCCGGATATAAATATCAAACATTAGGGGGATTTGGTAATTTTATGACCTTTCCGACAAAAGATCCAAATTCTTCTAAATCTACCGCCAAAAAATTAAATTAGGAAGTTTGATCAATTTCCGACTTTAATCGCAGGATAAAACTATCTCGGTTAACTTGATTCAAAATCTCTTGAATAGCGGTATCAATCCCCTGTTCACCCCAACTACAGCCTTTTTCTAAATAGACTTGTGCCGCCTGACCCACAGTATAGGTAAAATAGGCAGAAATCGAGGCTTGAGTAATAGCAATTCCGGCATAATTAGCGATATCTGTCGCTAACCCGGCGGCACTTTTACCAAATCCTAATATCCAACCACTACCCATTTCAGCTAATAGTAATCCTCCCGAACTTAATAGAATTTTTTTCCATAATTTCCCCGCTTGATAACTGGTCATGGGTAAACCATATAAACGCGCCAAAGACCGAATTAAAATTAAATCGCTAATGGTTGCACCCAATACATCTAAAATCGCAATCGGATTTAGGGCTACCGCTAGGGCTTTATAGCGAGTAAATTTCCAGATTAATTCCTCGGCTTCCGCCGCTTGCAATTGAATACTTTGACGAGCAATAATTCTTTCTGCTTCTCTCCCTTGAACTAAAGCATTTAACGCTAAAAGTGAGCGTCCTTCTCGATTTAATAGCTTTAAAATAATCTGTTTTAATTCATCAATTTGAGATGCGGGAGATTCCCATTCATAAGTTATTCGACCATCCGGCCATTCAATTCTTAACTGAATGGGTGCGGGTTCTGCGGATACTTTGACAATCTCAAATGGTTGGGAGTTATTGGAAGATTCAACAGTAGAAACATCTTGAATTTTAGCGAGTTTTTGTAAATTTTGATATATTTTTTCCCGTTCTATTTCCGTATATAAATCAATTTTATTAAAAACAATAATTAATGGTTTATGGGCATTTTGTAGTTCTAATAAAGCCTCATATTCGGTTCTGGTTAAATCCCCTGATACTACAAATAAAATTAAATCCGCTTGACGAGTGACTTCATGAGCCATATCCCCCCGTACCTGTCCGGCGACTTCATCTAATCCAGGGGTATCAATTAACTCCACTTGAATCGGATTTGATTCGTCAATATTATCAATTCGATTCGGTTCTTCAATCTGAGATAAAGGCACACTCCAACGAATAGAACGGGGCCATTGAGTTACCCCATTTAACGGCCCGGTTTGGAGAATTTTTTCCCCTAATAAAGCATTTAAAACCGCCGATTTTCCCCGACTAACTAAACCAAAAACCGCAATTCTAATAATTCCTTGTTCGAGCTTTTCTAAATTAGTTGATAGAATTTCTAACTGTTTTTGTAATGTCGCTTGTAATTCAGGATGGGAACTCCTGCGCCCCCGTTGTAAATGGTGATAACGGGATAAAGTTTGTTTTAAACTAGAACGAGCTTGATTAAAATGATTCATTATTAATGGGGAATGGGGATCACGGATTTAAGAGGATTTCACGGATTTTAATCTGTGTTAATCTGCGTAATCCTCTTAAATCCGTGTTTAAAAAATACCCAATTTAGGAGGAAGATAAAATATCTTCTAGGGCAGGTTTAACGGTGGGATATTGATAATTAAAATTGTAGGATAGGGTACGTTTGGGTAGGACTTGTTGACCTTGGAGGATAACTTGGGCCGCATCCCCTAATAACATTTCCAGGGCAAAATCAGGAACCGGAAGCCAGGAGGGACGATGGAGAACTTCCCCTAAAGCATGACATAACTGCCCCATTCTAACCGGGTTAGGGGCGGTAGCATTAAGCACCCCTTCAATTTGGGAATTGGTTAAACTTAATAGGATTAAATTAACTAAATCCTCTCGATGAATCCAAGAAAACCATTGTTCTCCCGAACCTAATGGCCCCCCGGCAAACAGTTTAAAGGGAGTGAGCATTTTTCCTAAAGCTCCCCCCATGGCTAAAACAATCCCTAATCTTAAAATCACTAAACGGGTTTCCGCTTCCTTAACCTGTTGGGCTGCGGTTTCCCAAGCGAGACAGACATTGGCTAGAAAATCTTGTCCAGAGGGGCTATGTTCATCAAAGAGGGCAGTTTCGCTGGTTCCGTAATAGCCGATCGCGGAAGCACTAACCAAGACACTAGGTTTAGAATTAGCTTGTGCGATCGCTTCGACTAATTTCTGGGTAGCCGTAGCCCGACTTTCTAAAATTTCCTGTTTGCGTTGCGGTGTCCATCTTTCATCGGCAATTCCCGCCCCGGCTAAATTCACCACCCCATCACATCCAGAAATGGCCTGTTGCCAAGCACCGGATATCGTGGGAGTGTAACCGACAATTTCTAACTGGGAATAGACAGAACTGGGAAACACCCGTTTGGCCCGTTCCCGATGACGGGTGAGAACTAATACCGAATGTCCTGACCGTTGGAGTCGCTCCACTAAACGACTGCCGACAAAACCTGTGGCTCCTGTAACTGCTACTTTCATTGAAATGACTCGTAATGGCTGAATAGTCGCACCTTTGTCTTTAGATTAACAAATCTTCGTCCCCTTCCCCGATAGGGTAACAAGCTAACATGGAGAAAATTAACCGAAACCCTGGGTGATCATCCCAACCCCCGCTAAAAAATCATCATGCTGACCCGAAAAAAATCTAAGCTACTTTTGGCTGTGGCGGCGCTGACTGTATGTGGGAGTGTCGCCGCAGCCCTTTACTTAACCACCGAGCGGTACAAAGCCTATAGTCCCTTAGAAAGTGGCAAACTGGTGCCGGATAGGGCAATCATGGCAACTTATCTGTCGGTAACGCCTCACGTCCTATCAGAATTAGAAAATTTTGGCACACCGGAAGCTCAAGCATTAGTGAGTCGGGGAATCAAAATTTTTCAACAACAGAGTTTAGCAGGGGCCACGATTAATTTTAACCGGGATATTCAACCTTGGATCGGCGGGGTGATGGTGGCTTTACTTCCTGCTGATGGAATTAAACCCGTAACAGACCCCCAATTATTAATGGTTGTGGGAATTAAAAATAAATGGAAAGCTTGGCAATTTGCCCAAAAATTAAATGCCTCATCGGATGTTAAATCTCAACAGAGTCAATATCGAGGGGTGACTCTATCGAGTTATACCGAAAAAACCGGAAAACAATATAACGTGGCAGTTATTAACGATCAGGCAGTAATCGCGGCTAATCCTGAAACCGTGAAATGGGCGATCGATACCTTCAGGGGTTCTCCTTCTTTGGTCAGTTTATCGGGAAAATCCGACCTATTTTTTAAAAGTGCCAATCTTGCTAATCCTCTAGTGACGGTGTTTATTGCCGATTATGATCGGTTAACACAGGATTTGAGCAGCACTTGGCCAGAAGTTTTGAGTTTATCCGGTCAATCCCTATCTTCGGTGAAACCGATTCAATCGATGGTCATTGGAGTTGGGGTAGAGGGGGATGGGATTCGCTTAACAGCGATGGCTCAGTTACGTCCCAATGGCACAGTATCCCAACAACTGCCGGAATTTGGGAAAATGATCGATCGTTTCCCCAGTAACACCCTGGCTCTGGTAAATA
Source organism: Planktothrix sp. PLAVEN19ND (assembly GCF_057220675.1). Lineage (NCBI taxonomy): Bacteria > Bacillati > Cyanobacteriota > Cyanophyceae > Oscillatoriales > Microcoleaceae > Planktothrix > Planktothrix sp. PLAVEN19ND. Next base: position 765,171 of record NZ_CM170132.1, read on the forward strand.
GTCATGATCTGCATCAATTTTGGTTAGAGTTTTTAACTTTGGGGGAAAATAACCGGGATTTGAAGAAGATAATTAGTCAAATTCGTTTGGGACTGCAAGCGATTAATTTAGACGCGGATAGGGAGGTGTTTGGCTGGATGGACGGGGAGTTTGCCCTGGCTGCGATCGCTTCTGAAAAAGGAGTATTAGCCTCCTTGGGGTTGGGGGGAGTGGTATTAATTGAAACTAGTGATCGCCCCGCCGCAGAAACAATGTTAAATAAACTCAATACTCTGGTTGCCGGGGGCAATCCTCCGATTAATATTGAACAACGGAGTTTATCTGGAATTGAGGTGACGGAATGGAATGATCCCAAACAGGGAACACTATTTGGACATGGATGGTTAAGTCCTAATGTGATGTTTGTTGCCTTTGGTGGGCCAGTAGTGGAAGCGATAACTCAGAACCCCACCGATCCCCTGAATCGAAGCCAACGGTTTCAGGAAATTAGCAAATCCCTACCGAGTTCTCATCATAGTTATGTCTATTTAGATATTGAAAAAATGACGTCTTGGGCAATGGGATATCTATTAGCATCCCCGGCGATCGCCCTTCAACCAAATAGAATGACTATGCTAAATTCGATTCGAGGTGTGGGAATTAGTGCTAGTTTTCCCGATCCTTCGAAGGTTGAGGTAGAGATGCTATTGGTACTCAAACCCAAAACTTAATCACGGATTTAAAGGATTACACAGATTACACGGTTTAAAAAGCAACAAAACTAAATTTGCGAAATCATTGTAATCTGCCTAAATTAGCGATAACTAATCACTGATAACTGATAACTGATAACTGATTTAAAGCGTATGCGTATACTGATTTACTCCTATAACTATTATCCTGAACCGATTGGTATTGCTCCTCTGATGACAGAACTCGCAGAGGGTCTGGTGAGGCGCGGCCATGAGGTGCGGGTGGTAACGGGAATGCCCAATTATCCAGAACGCCGGATTTATGAGGGATACCGGAATAAGTTATATCTGACAGAAGAACGAAATGGGGTGATGATTCAGCGCAGCTATATTTGGGTGCGTGGCCCGAAACCTGGATTATTGGATCGTCTGCTGCTGGATAGTAGTTTTATGGTCACAAGCATGGTTCAGGCGTTTAACGGTTGGCGACCTGATATTATTTTTGCTACGGTTCCACCTTTATTGGTGAGTATTCCGGTGAGTATTTATGCCTCGGTGCTCTGTTGTCCGGTGATCTTGAATATTCAGGATATTGTTTCGGAAGCTGCCTTGCGGGTGAAGTTGGTTAATCCCGATGGTATTGTGATTAAAACTGCTAAATTTGTGGAAAAGTTGACCTATGAAAAGGTAAATCGGATTAGTGTAATTGCGGATGGTTTTGTTGATAAATTAGTAGAACTAGGCATCCCAAAAAATAAAATTGTTTGTATTCCGAATTGGGTAGATACTAATTTTATTAAACCTTCATCAAAAACGAATAATTCCTTTAAAATTAAGTATCAACTTCAAGATCAGTTTGTCGTTCTTTATTCTGGGAATATTGCTTTAACTCAAGGTTTAGAAACGGTCATTAAAGCAGCAAAGTTATTACGGTCTATTCCTGAAATCTCTTTTGTCATTGCTGGAGAACACGAGGCTTTACAACAGTTAGAAAAGGTCTGTCAGGAATATCAAACGGAAAATGTTTTATTAATTCCCCTCGAACCCAGGGAAAAATTACCCGAGATGTTAGCGGCGGCGGATGTGGGATTAGTGGTGCAAAAAAGACGAGTAACGGTTTTTAATCTACCTTCAAAAATTCCGGTTTTATTGGCTAGTGGTTGTGCTATTATCGGCTCTGTTCCTGATACGGGAACGGCAAAAGATGTGATTCTTAAAAGTGGCGGGGGAATTGTGGTACCTCCCGAAGATGCGGAGAGTTTAGCCCAGGCGATTACTGAGCTTCACAAAAATCCAGAGCAGTTAGAAACCTTGGGTAATTACGGGCGAAAATATGCTGAGGAACATTATAGCATTGAACAGGCTTTAGACCGGTATGAACAGTTATTTACACAGGTATTATCCCCCGAATAGCCTATTTTATTTGGCTCCTATTGGGTTCTTTCCCAAAACTGAATCCTCCAAAATCGAAAATAATGATTAAAATAATCACTAGATCTTAATTTGATTGTTACCCTGGATTTCACACGAGGAAAAAAAACTGAATGGTTAATCATTCCCAAACCCAATATGCTTCTAAGCAAATGATATCTGGCGCCAATGTTGATGAGTATACCAGTCTGGAAACTGCCCTAGTCGCAGCCCGAGCCGCAGACGACCGGAAAGCGGATGATATTCTGGTTCTGCGTGTGTCAGAAGTCTCCTATTTAGCGGATTATTTTGTAATTGTAACCGGCTTTTCCCAAGCTCAACTGCGGGCAACTTCTCAAGCCATTTCAGACCAAGTAGAAATAGAATTAGAACGACTTCCCCTGAGAGTCGAAGGCCAAAGCGAGGGCAACTGGGTGTTAATGGATTATGGTGATGTGATTGTCCATATTCTGTTACCTGAAGGACGAGATTTCTATAAATTAGAGGCATTCTGGGGTCACGCCGAGCGAGTCAATTGGCAATCGGATTAATTAAACTCTAAAATCCTATTGAGAAGAAGCATCATCCCTCTGACTCGTAGGATTTGTTTGGCTATTCAATGCTTTAATTTCTGTTTCTAGCTTTTCTTTCGCGTCCTTGGCGGCTTGATAATCTGGCCAATATAGCAGGGGGAATAGAACCCCCTAATCCCCCTTTTTAACGGTAGTTTAGGGGGTTCTAATCTGGGTTATAGCAGTTGCCACATCTATTAGGACATTCTTGAAAGCTAAAAGCTACTTATAGTAAGTATTTACCTATTGCCCATTGCCCATTCCCTATTGCCTCTTGCTATATTATCAGGAGTTTTCAGCGACCCTTGATATTCGTGGGGAATTGGAAAAGAATCGCGGTATTAATCAACCTAATTAATGATTGGCGATAATTTCATCATCCGTTGAAAAATCCACTTCTGTTTGATCTAAACCCCGGGCTAAATAATCATTTTCAAAAGAATCTTTTAAACCGGAAATTAAATCAAATTCGGGTTTCCAGTTTAAATCCTGAATGGCTTTATGCACATCGGCAAAAAAGTGTTGGACTCGCATGGGAAATGCTTTGCGTTTGCCAAAATCAAACTGTTTAGGATCATAATGAATTAGTTGAATTGTATCTAAGGATTTCCCCGCCGCCACAGCACAAGCCTTTGCTAAACCATCGAAGGTAACATAACGTTCTCCCGAGATATTATACACCTGACCAATAGCTTTTTGATTCCCTAAAATCCCAGCCATTGCGGTTGCTAAATCCTTGACATGACCTAACTGGGTCAGGTGAAATCCATTCCCGGGAATGGGAATTGGACGACCCGCCACAATCCGATCAAAAAACCAGGATTCTAAGGGATTATAATTCAATGGCCCATAAATATAGGTAGGACGAATCGATGTCCAGGGTAAATTTTGGGCTTGCAAATAACTCTCGGTTTCGTATTTGCCTAAATGACGACTTTTCGGGTCAGTGGCATCTCCTTCAATATGGGGCATTTGATCGGATTTTAAATACACTCCAGCCGAACTCATATAAACAAAATGTTCCACCCGATCTTTAAATAAATTTGCGAGGGGTTTTGTATCATTAAGTTCCCGTCCATTATTATCAAAAATGGCATCAAATTGTTGGTTAGCCAGTTTTTCTTGAATTTGGTTGGCATCGGTGCGATCGCCATGAATTTGTTGAATTCCTTCAACGGGAGCAGGTTTTTTACCACGATTAAATAGAACAACTTCATGCCCTTGTTCAACTAATATTTTAGTTAAATAAACCCCGATAAATCGGGTTCCACCCATGATTAAAATTCGCATTTTTATCCCCTAAAAAAGTTCAATAATGACAAGAACTAGATCTATAGAACCCTGAAGGGCTCACTACGAAAAACTCTCCGGTCTAAAACCAGCAATTAATAAATATAAATTGCCCCGGTATTTTGAATATTAATTGCATTATCTCCGGCAACACCAGCACCCGTTTTTACGGTAACATTAACCCCATTATCTTGCACATCAATTCCATAATCCAGAACGGCGGCTCTATCGATGGAATTAATCACAATATCAGAATTAACCGGAACATTATTCATCGTAACCTGGCCCCCTGGAGCAATTTTAGTATTTGTTTTTCCCGTCGTTAATCCCGTTTCTAAATTATATCCAGTTTGATTCGTGATGGTCACTGTTATCGGTTGATTGGGATTAATTCTGGCTACGGGTTGCCAAGCCCCAGGGGTATAGGTTTGGGCGGGAGTTCCCTGAATTACGGGTACTGGAATATCAATTGGATCTTGAGCTTGAGCGGAGGATAGGGATAAAAAAATAATCCCCATACCGCAACAACCTGTTAATAAAAAAGGATGGAAAGGATCAGGGAATTTAATCATGGATTTCACCGAGTCTGTTAATCGAGCTATAGTAGTTGTGGCTAATAGTTAGAACAAAGACTGATCAGCAAACCTAGGTGAAAGTCTTTCAATTAATTTCCCAGCCTACTGATAACTGATCACTGATTACCGATCATGCGGATACTTGATTAACGGAACATACTGCTCACGGAGCTATCTTCATGAATCCGCCAAATCGTTTCACCGACCAAATTAGCAACAGACAAAACCTTTAACTGATCAAACTGTTTTTCGGGTACGATCGGAATTGTATTAGTCACAATGACTTCTTCAAGTAACCCACTCGATAGACGTTCGATGGCGGGAGGAGAGAAGACCGCATGGGTGGCGCAGGCGTAGACTTGACGCGCCCCCTCTCGACGGAGTAAACGAGCGCCTTCAGAAATTGTCCCAGCCGTATCAATCATGTCATCAACTAAAACGGCGGTTTTACCCTTAACATCACCAATTACATTCAGAACTTCGGCGACATTATGGGCTTGACGGCGTTTATCAATAATCGCTAAAGGGGCGTCATTGAGTTTTTTAGCAAAGGCTCTAGCCCTGGCTACTCCACCGACATCGGGGGAAACAACTACCAGATCGGGTAATTGTTTGCTGATCAGGTAATCTAAAATTACCGGAGAACCGTAGACATGATCAACAGGAATATCGAAATACCCTTGAATCTGGGCTGAGTGTAAATCCATGGCCAGAATCCGACTAGCACCCGCTTCAGTAATCAGGTTGGCCACTAATTTTGCGGTGATTGACTCGCGACCTGCGGTTTTGCGATCGGCTCTAGCATATCCGTAATAGGGGATAACAGCTGTAATTTGGCGGGCAGAAGCCCGTTTACAGGCATCGATCATGATCAATAACTCCATCAGGTTGTCATTGACCGGATAGCAGCAGGGTTGGATCAAATAAACATCACAGCCTCGAATGGACTCTTGAATCTGGATGTAAATTTCTCCATCGGCGAATCGCTTACGAACCATTGGCCCTAAGTCAATTCCTAAATAACGGCTTACCTCTTGGGAAAGAGGAACATTTGCCGAGCCTGAAAATAGTCGTAACCGACCATGATCAGCAACCAATGGCTCAGAGTAAGGAAGGGGTAATATAGCAGAACGGATCACGGCGAACCCTCACAGTTCATTCACAGTTCATTTGTCACAATTTTATCATGGATTTATCAGTAATCGGTAATCCATAATCGGTAGTCAGTCATCGGTGTTAACCTTGAGGGTTGTGTCTAAGCCTTATAATATAAGGGATTGATTTTTTATTAGTGGTTTTTCGCTGTACTCACCGCCATTGAAGCATGACTCAAACTGCTATTCCCGTTGGAACAATTCTACAAAACCGCTACCGCTTGATTAGCATTTTAGGTCAGGGGGGTTTTGGTCGTACCTATTTAGCTGAAGATCAAGGAAGGTTTAACGAGCGCTGCGCCCTGAAAGAATTTATTCCTGTCCAAACCGGAACCTACGCCCTGCAAAAATCCCAAGAACTATTCCGCCGGGAAGCGCAAATTCTCTACCAAATTCGTCATGCTCAAATCCCCCAATTTGGGGCGGTTTTTGAAGAAAACCAACGGTTATTTTTAGTTCAAGATTATGTGGAGGGCAAAACTTACCACGCCCTATTAATGGAGAGAAAAAACACCCCTTCAGGCTTTCCAAAAACCTTTACAGAGGCAGAAATTGTGCTGTTTTTACGGCAAATGTTGCCGATTTTAGCCCATATTCATAATTTAGGAATTATTCATCGAGATATTTCTCCTGATAATATTATTTTACGTCATCAAGATCAACTCCCGATCTTAATTGATTTCGGGGTGGTGATTGAATTAGCAACCCGGATTAATACCCCTGATTTAACCTTGCCTCCGGCGACTCGGGTGGGAAAATTAGGCTATGCCCCCTTTGAACAAATTCAAACGGGACAGGCATTTCCTAGCAGTGATTTATATGCCTTAGCGGTGACAGCAATTGTTTTATTAACCGGGCAAGAACCTCAATATTTATTAGATCAAACGACTTTATCTTGGAATTGGCGACCCTATACTCAGGTTAGTTATAATTTCGCTCAAATTATCGATAAAATGTTAAGTCGGCAACCGAGCGATCGCTATCAATCGGCCCCAGAAGTTGAACAAGCCATACAAACCCTGAATCAGCCGTTAAATTTTCCCTCGACACAGCAAAATCAACCGCGCCCGACCTCTCCATCCACTCCCCAACCTCCGAACCCTGATTTTTCCCAGCTTCCCACCCTGGCGGTAGGACGGCCGTTAGTCAGTCAACCCGTGCAACAGCAGGCCCAGAATCCTCCTGGGGTTCCGACTCCCAACCCTCCCCAACTTCCTGACCCCGATGTTTTGGGTTCTCAACCTATTTGGGAAAAACCCGCAACGGTGATAATAGTGGGTTTTCTGGTAGCCTGTTTAGCGGCTTGGGGTTCTTGGGCTTTGGTTAAGGGATTGCTGAAAGCCAATGATCGTTCCCCTGATGATCAGACTTCCCAGGTAAATCCGCCCAGCGCGAGTCCGTCTATTCCCTTACCTGGTATACCATTACCGAACCTGACACCGCCTCCGAATTTACCATCGCCGCTTCCAACAACGACTCCAGGGGTGTCAACGCCCTCCACAGAACGCCTAAATTTAGCCGTTGGGGATGCCAAGGTAGTTGAGGGTAATCTCAAGGCGAATCAAGCGATTAATTATGTGGTTCCTGCGGAAGCGGGACAACAGTTTTATGCGTCGGTTAGTGGAGATGGAGTATTACTGACGTTGGTTGGCCCGGATCAACAACCGATTAATCAGGCCACATCGGTATCGTTATGGCAGGGAACTCTCCCCTCCACCGGGGATTATACGGTGATTCTCAAGGCTATCCCAGGACTACCCGAAAGCAACTATAAGTTAGAACTGACTTTAATTAATACCCTTCCCCCGGTGACTCTCCCTGAACCCGCACCCGAACCTGAACCTGAACCGATACCTCAGCCAACTTTTGCACCTGAACCCCAACCTCGACCTCAACCAACTTTTGCACCCGCACCCCCACCTCAACCGACTTTTGCCCCTACACCTGAACCCACGCCTCAACCTACACCTCAACCCACCCCCGAACCTACTGTTGTACCGACTCCCGAACCGACTCCAATTCCAACACCGGAACAGACCCCCGAACCTTCCTTGGAACCGAGTCTGGCCCCGGAACCTCCCAAGGAGGAAACACTGGAGCCGAGTCCGGTTCCAGGAACGGAATCTAAACCGACAACGGGATCTAAGTTTTAAGGCTTAGGACGCTGGGACGGCATCGGGGTTAACTTTTTCCGTTAGACTATTTAAGCATCAAAAATATTGAGATAGGTGAGCATGGTGAACAAGACTTTATTGATTGCCGGAACGGATACAAATGTGGGGAAAACAGTATTAACAACGGCATTAATTTCCTATTGGCAAACCTATTATTTATCTCGAAGTTTAGGGGTATTTAAACCGATTCAAACTGGCCAGGGGGATCGGGAATTATATACTCAACTTTTTGATTTAGGTCAGTCGATTGAAGACATTAATCCTTTGCATTTTGCAGCCCCTCTTGCTCCTCCAATTGCAGCCGAATTAGAAGGAAAAATAGTCGATTTACAGTTAGTTTGGTCGCAGTTATGTCAGTTACAGCAGCGTCGGGATTTTGTGTTAATAGAAGGGTTGGGCGGTTTAGGATCTCCGGTGACAAATGAATTGATTGTTGCCGATTTGGCAAGGGATTGGCATTTACCAACTATTTTAGTAGTTCCGGTGCGTTTAGGTGCGATCGCCCAAGTTGTGGCTAATGTTGCTTTAGCTCGACAAACGGGAGTATTCCTAAAAGGTTTGGTCTTAAATTGTGTCGAACCCTGTTCAGAACAGGACATTGAAAATTGGACTCCTACCCGTTTAATTGAATCTTTAACCCAAATCCCAGTTTTAGGAATTTTACCGCATCTTGATACACCAACCGATCGGGAAAAATTGACTCAAATTGCCTCGAATTTAGATTTAGAAACTATTTTTAATTAATTAAAATAATCTAATTTTAAAGTTACCAATAAACCGTAGGGGCGGGTTCTGTCAGAATTTAGGTTAAGCAGAAATAATCTGAAAAAACCCGCCCAAACCCACCATTGATCTTCAGTTAATCAGGAATTTATTGGGTAATAATTGGGGCGGGTTTAGGTAGATGATTTATACAATTGAAAGATTAATTCAAAACCCGCCCCTACAAATATTAAAATAATGTTATAATAAGTTTTAATCCTTAATAAATTTTTCAGATTTTCCGCATACCGATGGTTTCTACAATTCCCTGCTTAAATTCCGTTAATCTCTCACGACTACGACTAGATATTCGTAACTTACAGCCACAGTTAATCGAATGGCGTCGCCATTTACATCAGTATCCCGAATTAGGATTTAAGGAAACTTTAACGGCGGAATTTGTTGCCGAAAAACTCAAAAAATGGGGAATTGAGCATGAAACCGGAATTGCTAAAACCGGAATTGTGGCTATTATTGATAGTGGAAAACCTGGGCCAGTTTTAGCGATTCGCGCTGATTTAGACGCCTTACCCATTCAAGAGGAAAATGATGTTCCCTATAAATCTCAACATCAGGGAATTATGCACGCCTGCGGTCATGATGGTCATACGGCGATCGCATTGGGAACAGCCTATTATTTAGCCCATCATCGTCAGAGTTTTCAAGGTTTAGTTAAAATTATTTTTCAACCCGCCGAAGAAGGGCCCGGCGGTGCGAAACCGATGATTGAGGCGGGGGTTTTAAAAAACCCGAATGTGGATGCTTTAATTGGGTTACACCTATGGAATAATTTACCCTTGGGAACTGTGGGAGTCCGTAGTGGGGCGTTAATGGCGGCGGTAGAAAAATTTCAATGTACAATTTATGGAAAGGGCGGACATGGTGCGATTCCCCATCAAACTATTGATTCAATTGTTGTGGCTTCCCATATTGTTTTAGCCCTACAAACCATTGTTTCTCGCAATGTTAATCCCTTAGATGCCGCCGTTGTTAGTGTGGGTTCCCTTCAGGCGGGAAAAACCGATAATGTGATTGCTGATAGTGCGAAAATGTTGGGGACAGTGCGCTATTTTAATCCTACCTATAAGGGATTTTTTGGAAGTCGAGTTGAACAAATTATTGCCGGAATTTGCCAAAGTCATGGAGCAAGTTATGAACTTAATTATGCCTCTTTATATCCGACCGTGTTTAATGACAAACGAATCACGGAGTTGGTACAAAGTGTGGCGGAAACTTTAGTGGAAACTCCGGCGGGGGTTGTGCCAGAATGCCAAACCATGGCAGCGGAAGATATTGCCTATTTTCTCCAAACTGTTCCGGGTTGTTATTTCTTTTTGGGTTCGGCAAATGCGGACAAAAATTTGGCTTTTCCCCATCATCATCCCCGTTTTGATTTTGATGAAACTGTCTTAGCTATGGGGGTAGAAATGTTTGTGCGGTGTGTGGAAAAATTCTGTATTTCAAAACTCTGATAACTGATAAATGATGACTGATTATTTTTATTTGCAAAACTCAAATTTAGCAATATCTTTGGGTAAGGATGGAGCATGGGGAACCTGAACTCCTTTCGGCGCTAAAATACCAATGCCATAAACACATCCGTCCTTTGTGGTACAACTGGTCATATTCAGATTGAGTTCATAAATATTAGCAGCCGGAGGTTTAAATGGCATCACAGATAATGTATCTTTTTCTGATTGTAAAACCTTCCCATCCAGAGTTTTAATACTTAAATTTACATCGGTACAATTTTCGTCACAGTAGCCCACAAATAAATATTCTATTGCAGGATCAAGTCTGATGGTTAGAGGAGCATTTGCTTTCGCTGGCCCCTTGCGGACAATTGGCCAAAATGCTAATTCAAAACCGTCTCTCCCCGCATCCTTAACTACTTCCTTGAGTTTACAAATGACTGTTTTCTCATCTGCGGTGAGTTCCCTAGCAACCGCAGTCCCCAGGAATACGGTACCCAACAAAAGCGCAAATCCAGGCAAGATTAAATGTTTGCTGTTCATCGATAATTTTTGGGAAGGGATGGTACGTCGCGAAATTGAAAGTATTCAGGAGGATATCATATTCTGGCACAATTGCTACTATAGTGCTACGCATTACAGTTAGGACACTTTTGAGTTCTGAAACCCTTTCACTGCTTACTGTTCCCTATTCCCTGTTCCCTAGGGCTATAGCATTATGGGCTTTTAAGTCATCTATCGTAAATAGACTCTGAAATTCTAAGCCTTCCTGCTGATAGAGTTCCCCGCCCCCCTGTTGTCGGTCTACTAAAGCGATAATATGATGGGCTTGATATCCCGCATCCTGTAGGCGTTTGACCGCTTTCATCGCCGACTGTCCCGTGGTCACTACATCCTCCAGGACTACCACCTGGGCACCCGGGGGTAAAGTTGGCCCCTCAATATAGGCCTGGGTTCCGTGTCCTTTGGCTTCCTTGCGAACAATTAAGGCAAAAACTGGCCGATTTTCATAGGCAGAAACCACACTTACCGCCGAGACCATGGGGTCAGCACCGAGGGTCAATCCGGCCACCGCTTGGGTATCTTCGGGTAACATTGCTAATAACAAACGGCCGATGGCTAAAGCGCCATGAGGGTGTAAAGTGACTTGTTTCCCATTAATATAGTAGGAACTCGGTTGACCGGAAGAAAGTATAAAATCTCCTTCTTTATAAGCGACCTGACAAAATAAATCCAGTAGCCAATGGCGCAGGGTTGCTAAGTCCGTTGTGGCGACAGACTGATTCAGAATTACCGGATGTTGATGTTGATCCATTGATGATTAGAAGGGATTGAGTGCATTTTCTTAGTTTACTATAGAAGTTGATAAATTTTATAAAGATTTATGATTTCTTATCAAGATTAAGAGTTGCCATTTAGAAAAAATCAGCCTAGGATAGAGACAAGTTTCTCTGGATAGGTTAGAAATATGAATCGGAAACAAACGCGCCTCCCCAAGTTGCAACCTTGTGCACAAATTCCGGTTCTATTCACTCCCCGGGTCATGGTTCCATCGGTACTGTTGGTTTGCCTATTTCCCAATGCAATCACGGCACAAACTATTATTCCGGCACAGGATGGAACCGGAACCCAAGTCACCCAGCAGGGAAATCAGTTTAATATTAATGGTGGCAGTTTATCGGGAAATGGAGCAAATTTATTCCATAGTTTTGAAAAGTTAGGACTTTCTCAAGGTCAGATTCTGAACTTTATTTCTAATCCCAATATTCAGAATATATTAGGACGAGTTACCGGGGGAGAAGCCTCTTTTATTAATGGGTTAATTCAAGTTACGGGCGGAAATTCCAACCTATTTTTGATCAATCCAGCGGGAATTGTTTTTGGGGAAAATGCTAGTTTAAATATTCCCGCCTCTTTTACCGCGACAACGGCAAGCTCGATTGGATTTGGGAATCAAAATTGGTTCCAATCTATCGGGGAAAATCAATGGCAAACCTTAGTCGGAACTCCCAGGGATTTTGTATTTAATTCCGAAAATCCTGGGAGTTTAGTTAATTTAGGAAATCTCACGGTTTCCCCGGGGCAGAATATAACCTTATTAGCAGGAACGGTTTTAAATATTGGAACAATTTCTGCCCCCGCCGGGAATATTGCCATTGCGTCGGTAACGGGGGAAAATTTAGTTCGACTTTCCCAGGACGGACACCTATTAAATTTAGAATTAACCTCAGATATTCCTCAAAATCATTCCCCCTTTACCCCCCTATCCCTACCTGAATTACTCACCGGAGGAAATTCAGTGAATGCAAGTCAAGTTAGGGTCAATGAACAGGGACAGGTTGTTTTAACTGCTTCGGGAATTACGGTTCCCACCACACCTGGAACTACAATTTTATCAGGAACTATTGATGTAAGTTCCCCGACCCAACTAGGGGGAAACTTAGCCTTAACTGGAGAAAGAATCGGCTTAATTAATAGTACCTTAAATGCCTCTGGGTTAACCGGAGGAGGAACGGTTTTAATCGGGGGAGACTATAAAGGACTCGGGGATTTTCCCAAGGCACAAAAAACCTTTATTAGTCCCGATTCTTTTATCAATGCTAATGCTTTAGACACAGGAAATGGTGGACAAGTTATTGTTTGGTCAGAGGACTTAACTCAAGTTTATGGTTCAATTCAAGTGCAGGGAGGAATGCAAAGTGGCAATGGGGGATTTGTTGAAACCAGTAGTCGCGGTATTTTAGATATTAACGCCGCCCCCAATATTTCTGCCCCTGCTGGGTTAGGAGGAACTTGGTTACTTGACCCGAATAATATTGATATTGTTGATGATACGGGGGGAAATACAAACCTGAATGAAAATCTTTTACCCACGGGTGAATTTCTATTTAATACCAGCGATGATAATGCGAGATTAAGTGTTTTTGTCTTAAAATCAGCCCTGAGTGAAGGGAATGTTGTTGTAGAAACCGGAGATGTGGGAAGCAATTCCCAAGATGGGAATATTACCTTTCAAACTTCCTTAGATTTTAATGGAATTGGGGGAGAAAGAAGTTTAACCTTAAATGCGGCCGGGAATATTATTCTGGATGGACAGACAATTAGTGATAGTATCCCGAATGATAATGATAAACTAAATCTCAATTTTAATGCGGATTTTGACAAAAATAATAGTGGTTCTGTTTTTATTCGTAATGCAAATATTGATACAAACCGAGGATCTTTTACCGCAACGGGTCGAGGAAATTCGCTTTTTCGTTCTGGGATTTGGATTGATAATAGTCAAATTAATAGTTTAGGGGGAAACATCACCCTAGATGGAATTGGTGTTGATAACCAACCTTTTAATCATGGGATTCTGCTGACCAATAGTAGCTTAAATTCTGGGAATGGCAATATTAATTTAACCGGAACTAGTGGTACAGAAACCGATACAAATGTAGGAGTTTGGTTAGACCAATCTACGATTAAATCAGAGACAGGAACCATTAATATTATTGGTAATAGTCAAGGACTTCAAACAAATAATATTGGGATTCTAATTAATAATAATTCCACATTACAAAGCACAACAGGGAATATTAACTTAACCGGAAATAGCGAAAATGGATCAAATAGTTTTGGGGTAAATTTGAGCCAAGGCAATATTTTAACCGTTGATGGCACAATTCAAATAGCAGGAACTCCCACCGGAACCGATGGGAGTGTGGGGGTTTATCTGAGTGAGAGTAATATTGCTTCTACGGGGACGGGAATTATTGACTTAAATGGAAATAATAACGCCACGGGAAATAATAATGATGGTCTTTCTATCTTGAATGGCACTCTTATTTCCACCACCGGAAGCGGGACAATTAATCTATCGGGGGTGAGTGGTGAGGGTAACATTAGCGAGGGAATTTTTATTGCCAATGCACAGGTACAAACTACCAATGGTAATATTTCAATTAATGGTTTGGGGCGGGGTTTAGCTTCAAGTCCAGGAATTTTTATTGGGGATGGAGGCGAAATTGTTTCAACGGGAACTGGGAATATTAGTTTAGATGGACTTAGTAGTGCTACCGGAAATAGTGGTCATGGAATTGCCCTTTTTGGTGGCGGAAATATTACTGCTACGGGAACCGGAGATATTACTTTAGTGGGTAGTAGTAGTCAGACTCCCGATAGTCATGGTATTTTTATTTTAGATAACCCTAGAATTGAGGTTTTTAATGGAAATCTGAATTTAACTGGCGTGAGTTCATCTTCTTTGGGTGGACAGGGTATTTTATTAGGAAATAGTCTAATTCAATCATCAGGAACCGGGGGCATTAATTTAACTGGAACTGGGAATGGGACTGGGGGCGATAATAATGGGATTCTTTTAATTAATACCGCTCAAATTAATAGTTTGGGGAGTGGGGATATTAATATTCAAGGTCGCAGTGGGGCAGTTGCCCAGAGTCGGGCGGTGGGAATATTTGGAGGGAGTCAAATTCAAAGTAATACGGGGTCAATTTTAATCGATGGTGTGAATAATGGCGAAAATACAAATAGTGTAATTATTGGAGAAAATACCCCCATTACTACCACGGGTTTAGGAAGTATCACAATATCAGGAAATCGAGATTTATTGATTAATTCCTTAACCAATGCCGGGGGTGACATTACTCTCAAAAGTAGCGAAGGAAATATTGATAGTAGTTTTGGAACCCTTGATAGTAGTTCTAGTCAGGGTAGTGGGGGAAATATTGCTATTGATGCGGCGGGTAATATTAGGGTTGGTGCTATTAATGCGAGTGGAAACACCCAAGGAGGAAGTGTTAGTTTAACTTCTGCTAATAATAGTGTTACGGTAACTGATAATATTAATACTTCCGCCACCACAGGTCAGGGAAATACAATTACGGTTTCTGCCCCCCTACAAATTGCCCAACCGACTATTACTTTTAATACCACTGGCAGTACAGGTAGTGGGGATATTATTTTTAATAATACAATTAATGGGATTACCCCGGGAAGTAATACGTTAATTCTGCAAGCGGGCAATATCAATTTTAATGATAGTGTAGGTAATCTTATTCCCCTAAATGGTTTAACCCTAACGGGAAATACTATTAATAGTATAGCACCGATGAATCTGGCAAACTCTGGGTTAACCATTAATGCCAGGGGAGAGGTGAATTTGGCGAATGTTTTAACGACCGATAACGGCATTATTAATATTTTAGCTGCGGGAAATATTACCACTCAGGATATGACCACCGCCGGGGGAAATATTACCTTAGAAAGTAGTAATAATATTGATACCACCGCCGGAACATTAAATAGTCTTTCCACCGCCATAACTGGAGGTGCGGTTAATTTAACTGCTACTAATACCATCAATACCGGAACCCTAATTACCGGAGGTGAAACGATTAATTTAACCAGTACCAATGGGGAAATTAATACCCAAGCTGGCATTTTAGATAGCAGTGCTTCTGATAATAATGGGGGCAACCAAACCCTCAACGCCTCGGGAACAATTACCCTAGGGGATATTAACACCAGTACCGCCTCTAATTCTAGCAATAGTCAAGCCGGAACCCTCGATATTTCTTCAGGAAATAATACCATTAATTTAACGGGAGATATTAATACTTCAGCGACCCAAGGTCAAGGAAGTGATATTAATTTTAATGCTAATGTTATTCTACCTGAATCCCAGGTTACAATCACAACCAGGGGAAATAATAGCGGTGGGAATGTTACCTTTAATGGAACAATTAATGGGGATAGTGATAGTAATGCGGGGAGTAACAGTTTAACCCTGGAAACTGGAACAGGAGATGCCACTTTTAATCAAGCAATAGGGGATAATGTTCCTCTACAAACCTTAACTATTAATAGCGGAAATGTGGTTACTCAGTCCACTGTCAGGGTAGAGAATGGGGGAATTAATATTAATGCGACTCAAGATGTTAATTTAGGGGATACCATAACCGCTAATAATAGTCCTATTGATGTTAGTGCCACCGGAGATATTACCACATCAGATATTATTAGTAATGGGTCAAGAATTGCTCTCACCAGTAATACCGGAAATATTAATACTACATCGGGTATTCTGAATAGTAGTTCAACCACCGAAGACGGGGGAGAAATTAACCTGAATGCAGCCCAAAATTTAACCCTGGGTGCAGTGAATACCCGTACAGAATCTAATTTAGGAACCAGTCAAGCGGGAACCCTGACCCTTGCCGGAAATACAATTAATTTAACTAATAATATAGATACTTCTGCTACTATTGGTTCGGGGAATAATATGACCTTTAATTCTCCGGTAATTTTAGATGCCGATACCATTACTTTAACCACATCTGGAACCGCCGGAAGTGGAAATGTTACCTTTAACAATACCGTTGATAGTAATAGTTCAGGGAGTGCTAATTTAACCCTACAAGCAGGGACGGGAAGGGTTAATATTAATCAAGATATCGGCGCAACAAATCCCCTAAATACTTTAAATCTAACCGGTGGAGAGGTTGACAGTAATGGGGAAATTAATGTTACAGGAGAAGGAGTTAATATCAATAGCAGTGAAACTGTTAATTTAACCCAACCTATTACCGCTACGAATACCGCCACTATTAATATTAATGCTGAAAATAATATCACCACCGCTAACCTAACCACCCAAGGTCAAGCTATTATATTAAATAGCAATACGGGCACTATTGATAGCAGTGCTGGAATTATTAATAGCAGTTCTCATAATAGCAATGGCGGTGATATTACGATTACAACCCCTGCTAATATTACCCTAGGGGAAATTAATACCAGTACCCAAACTAACCAAGCTGGAACTCTAACGGTGACGGGAGAAAAGATTGCGCTAACCGGAACTATTAATACCTCGGGAAATAGCGGGACGGGTAGTAATTTAACCTTAAATAATCCCGTTGAATTAAATCAACCTGTTACCCTAAATACCTCGGGAACTGTCGGAAGCGGAAATATTATTTTCAACAATACAATTAATAGTATTCCCTCTAATAATAATGGTTTAACTCTCCAAGCGGGAAATGGCAATATTCAATTTAATAATACGGTCAACCTGGGAGGGTTAGAAATTAATGCCCAAACCGTTAATAGTAATTCTCCTATTACCCTGGATACGGGAAATTTGCGGATTAATTCTAGTAATGCTGTCACCCTTCCCCAAGATGTTATCACCACCAATGGTAGTAACGTTGAAATCACCGCAACCAATAATATTATTACCGGAAATATCACCACCAACGGTCAACCCATCACCCTCAATAGTTCCGCGGGAAATATTACGACAAACCCCGGTATTCTGAATACCAATTCCCCGAATAATGGGGGAAATATTACCATTAGTACCCCCCAAACCCTCAATTTAGGAGAAGTTAATACCAGTGCAATTTCTGGTGCAGCGGGAACCCTGAATTTAAACACTGGAAATAATCCAATTATTTTAAATAGCAATATTAATACTTCGAGTAATAATGGAACTGGAAGTCAACAACAGTATAATAGTCCTGTACAACTAGCATCCCCTGAAATTACCCTAACTTCATCGGGGACTAATAATAGTGGGGCTATTATTTTTAATAATTCTATTAATGGAAATAGTAACTTAACTCTAAATGCGGGGAGTGGTAATATTATTTTTTCCAGTGTGGGTGATAGTAACCCCCTGTCTAGTTTGCAAGTGAATACCACCGGACTCACGACCCTACAGGGAAATTTAACTACCAATAATAATGTTGATTTTGGTAACGCTTTAGGAGGAACGCAACTCGAAAATTCAATTACGATTAATACTGCTGGAAATAATGGTAATATCCTGTTTAATAATAGTTCGATAACGGGTTCCCCAACCCTCACGCTCAACGCCGGAAACGGAACAATTTCCCTGAATACCGTTGGTAATAATAATAACCCCATAGGTGGATTAATTTTTCAACAGGCAAACGCCCTTAACCTGTTTGGCAATATCTACACCAGCGCCGGACTTAACTTTTCCTCCGTAAATACCGTTAATATTTCTGGAGATTTAGTTACATTAGATACTAGTATTGGTAACGGAGCGATTGATTTTATCGGTTCAACCCTTGCTGGACAAGGAAAGTTAACCCTTAATGCGGGGAATAATGATGTAAATTTAGATACCTTTACCACCGAATCTCCCCTCAACGGTTTAGGGATTACCGCTAGAACCGTCCAAGCTAACGCCCCCATTACCCTAGGGTCAGGGGGATTCAGTATTAATGCGAGTAATCTAGTTAACTTTAATGCTAATACCCTCAGTAATGGTACGGTTGTAGTCACCGCCAATAATGATATTACCACCCGCGATATTACTGCATCCCCAGGAATTACCCTCAATAGCCGCAACGGGAATATTACGGTTAATTCCCTCAATAGTTCATCTCCCAACGCTAATAGTGGGGAAATCTCCCTAAGTACCCCCCGGGGTAATATTACTACTAATACCTTAAATAGTTCATCCCCCAATGGTCAAGGCGGAACTATTTCCCTAGAAGCCATAACCGGAAGTGTTACAACTGGGAATATACTGACATCGGGTTCGACGGGCGGTAACCTTACGGTCAAAGCCCAAACCACCATTACCACCGGACAAATTGATACCCAAGGTCAAACCCAGGGGGGTAACGTTTTCCTCGACCCGGTTAATGATGTTCAGGTGGAATTTATTAACGCCGAATCCCCCAACGGTCGCGGGGGTAACGTTTTTGCCGAATCCACCCAAGGCTACTTCCGTGCTACTAACTCCTTCCCCACCAAATTTTCCCCCACGGGAACCGCCAGTATCTCCACGGCGGGACGTCTGGGTGGGGGTTCGATTAACCTGCGTCACGCTGGAGGGCCACTGAATCCTCCCGTTGCACCCTTTGAAATCGGAGGTAACTTAACAGTGAATGGAACTGCCGCCACCATTACCACAGGGGACTTTAGCATTCTGCCACCCCAAAGTTTTGAAGGTTCGTTTACATCGGGAAATATTGCCATTGAAACCGATGACGCCCCTAATATTATTCCCCCTAGTCCTAGTGGAAACGAACCCTTGATTGATACAGGAGTGATCCTGCAACAAAATATATTAATTCCTCCTAATAACCAAGAACAAGAACAGAAACAAACTCCTCCTGAAGTTATTATTAATTATAATAATAACTTTCTGTCCCAGGAGCTTTTATCAACGGTAGATATTGCTTTTAGCTTTGATAATTTAGATTCTACCTTTTTAGCATTAGAACAGTCAAGAAATCAAGAATTTCAACAATATTTAGGAGTCCAAGGAACCCCATTAAATCGTTTAGAAGTTCAACAATTGTTAAAAGAATTGGAGATAAAAACTAAACAGGTTTATGCGATTGTTTATATTGTTTCTAGGGAAGATCAATTAGAAATCATTGTGGTTCCTTCCTCCGGTAAACCCCTGCGACATAGCGTTCCTGAAGCCACCAAAGAAAAATTATTCCCCGTTGTTCGAGAATTACAAAGCGAAATTACTAACCCCAGAAAACGTGATAGTGTTAGTTATCAAGTTCCAGCGCAACAACTTTATCAATGGATGGTTCAACCGATAGAAGATGATTTGAAAAGATTAGGAGTTTCTACAATTCTATTCTCCCTAGATGCGGGTTTACGGAGTTTGCCGATGGCAGTTTTATGGGATGGTCAACAATTTTTAGTTGAAAAATATGCGATTAGTTTAATCCCGAGTACCAGCTTAATTGACTTTCGGTATCAATCCCTAGTTCAAGCAGAAGTTTTGGCAATGGGAGCTAGTCAATTTCAACAACAAAACCCACTTCCGGCGGTTCCAGTTGAACTCCAAAATATTACTGAAATTTGGCCTGGTGAAAAATTCTTAAACGAGCGTTTCACCCTAGATAATCTGAAATCCCAACGGCGTAGATTGGATTTTAAAGTGATTCATTTAGCCACCCACGCTGATTTTAAAACCGGATCTCCAAGTAATTCTTTTATTCAATTATGGAATGAAAAATTACCCTTAACGGAACTTCCTAACTTGGGTTGGGATAATCCCACGGTGGAATTATTAACTTTAAGTGCTTGTCGAACAGCATTAGGAGATCGACGGTCAGAATTAGGGTTTGCCGGGTTAGCGGTGCAAGCGGGAGTTAAATCGGCTTTAGCAAGTTTATGGTATGTGAGTGACCAGGGAACTTTAGGATTAATGAGTGAGTTTTATGAATATTTGAAGCAGGCTCCCATTAAAGCGATCGCTTTACAAGACGCACAAATTTCGATGATTCAAGGCAAAACTCGCATCGAAAATGAGCAATTAATTACAACTTTTGGCACTATTCCTATCCCGGCAGATCTCACAGAATCCAATATTACCAGCCTATCCCATCCCTATTATTGGTCAGGATTTACAATGATAGGAAGTCCCTGGTAATCAGTTGTCAGTCATCAGTTATCAGTTATCAGTTGTAGGGGCGGGTTCATCAAGATGCGCGGTGATTAACTCATATCTAAAATAACCCGCCCTTATTAACATTAACCCTCAATTTTCAAAGTTAAAACAACAGTGATGGGGTCAGTTTGATTCGGTTTCCAGGTTAGGAGCGATCGCCGAATTAATTCAATGATTTTAGCATCCTGAATAGTAGAACCTTCTTCATCTAATATCACCTGTTTAACTCGTCCTTTATGAATCTTTAACTCAAACACTAAATTACCTGTAATTCCTGTTGGAATTTCAATTGATTGTAAATGTTGAGTTAAAAAAGCGATCGCTTCTTCATCTAATCCCGTCGCACTGACTATCTCTAAAGACCTTAAAACAGGACATGGAAGCTCATAGAAACCCCCATCATCTTCTAATTCTGGGCTCTCCAATGCTCCGGTATTCATCGGCGCCGATGACCCGGGGAGTTGATCGAAAAGATCATAGAAACCCCCATCATCTTCTAATTCTGGGCTCTCCAATGCTCCGGTATTCATCGACGCCGATGACCCGGGGAATTGATTCAACTTAAGATGATTAGATGCAATCCCCCGATAATTCACCGCTTCCGGCATTTCTACAGGGACTTGCACCGAGACAGAAGCCTGACTGGGATTCACCCGCACGTCATCACTCACCGCCACAAAGGCTGTATACTGAGATAATAACTGATAAGTGAGAGCCGTGTCCGTCACCGCCTCCACTCCCCTCTTTGTATCCCCTTGTACCATCTGATTCATCAACGCCTTAATCCGAGATCGTCCCCACAGTTGAGCTACGGCTGGATTTCCCCCCGGTTGAAAATTCAGGTTAAAATCCTGTTGATAAACCGTACCCCCAGCCACAGAACCCCGAATCTGCAAAACCCCAGAATTGTCATCGGGTTTCTTCCCAAATAAGACTAAGGGTTGTTCTGCAAATAAATCCGGTGCTAGAGTAGGATAAATAACGGGTTTTTCTCCCTCTCCTTGCCAAGATACCTGAATACTCGTTAAAATTGGGTTATTAATCTGAGAAAAGAATTGTTCGACCACGGGCTCCACGGGTTCGTCATGACGAATAATCCGAGAAATTCCTCGCCCCAACTCAGCAATCCGGTTGATCAAAAAGCGATTAACCGAACTTCCCACCCCAAAACTATGCAGGCGGTTTCCGGGTTTAAGATGCTGCTTGACCTCCGCTAGAATTTGATTCTCATTACCAATATATCCATCGGTTAACAACACCACCGTCCGTAACCGCCCAACATCGGCCACAGGGAAGTTCAAAACCGCCTGAATGCCGCGTAAGAGTTCCGTACCTCCATCGGCATTTAACTGATTAATATATTGCAAGGCTTGAGCACGATTTTGGGGTGTGTTTTCCAACGGCATCGGAGATAACTGTTGGGTCGTATTGGCAAAATCAATAATACTAAAGGTGTCTGCTGGATTCAATCCCTGGATAAACCGTCGCATCAATTCCTGGCATTGGATGAGTGGCATACCCCATTGAGAACCCGAGGTATCAATCAGAAAAACCACATCCTTGGGAATAATCTGATCCGTCCCATACTCAATCGCTGGAATCAGATAAACGGCGAAATGTCCCCCCCGTTCATCGGATTGGGTTAAAACCGTGGTTTGGGTCTGTTTGCCCGCGACCTGATACCGCAAAATTAAGTCTTTATTGGGGATGGTATCCCCCTCTGCTAAGGTGATGCGGGCATTTTGTCCGGTATGGTCAATCTGAAGTTGATGGGAGGGAGAATCAATCGCTCGAATCGGCACTCCTGCATCAAGTTCAATGGTTATATTAATATCATGGCGCGATCGCATTCCCTCCGGCAAAATCGGCGGATTTAAACGAGAGGCATCGGGGACTAAATCCGTATCTTGATTTGGGGGTGCGATCGCCGTCCCCGGAATATAACGGGGGCCAACTACCATGGGAAACACAAATTCATAGTTTCCCCGGGTAAATTTCAGACTATCCGAATAACGAATAATCACATCAATTTGTTCACCGGGTTGAATATTAGCCAGAGATTGGGTAAAAATATTATCCCGTTCTTGTTCTAAGAGTCCGGCGGTGCGTCCTTGTCGTCTGGCTCGTTCATAAATTTGTTGGGCTTCTTCCCGTTTTTTAATATTGCCTTTCAGGATGCGATCGCCAATTTTAATTAACATTTCATCAACGGCGGCTTCATCGGGCAAAGGGAAAATATAAACCGCTTCTAAAGTTGTGGAAAAGGGATTTTCAAAACTCTGGGTGACTTCTACCCGGGACAGATTCCCGCTAATTTTAGCAATAACCTTAGTATGTTTGAGGGGAAAGGTGATCGGTTGTTGGTCAAGGGTTTGTATGTATAATCCACCCGGTTGATTTTTAAGGGTTTGAGGCATGGAAATATGACCTCCATTTTGTTAACTGTTTTTAGTATAAATCCGCTTTATTAGAAACAGGGATTATTTTATATTAATTTTAGATTCAATATTTTAACTAAAATAATCTATTCTACAGATTGAAATAGTCTGTGCAGAAACCCAAAAATACAGCTATAATAGACATAAGTAAGTAAACAAAATTAATTACACACGCTCGTTGCCCTAAAGCCATTGAAACAAATAGAGAGCAAGAAATCGGATGTGCAAATAATTTTGTGTAGGTACTTAACTTGTAAAAAACACATTATTTAATTTGAGTTAGGAGATCAATTATGGGATTAATGGATGGTATATTAGGTAACGCATCTGAAATCGATTCTGAAAAGCTACAGGCGGGACTGGTAAAACTTTTAGCAGAGGGTGAGTCTGTAGAAAGAGCTTATCAGTTAGTGCGAGATTTAATTGTATTCACCAATAAACGATTAATCTTTGTTGATAAACAAGGAATTACGGGAAAAAAAATTGAATATCACTCTATTCCTTACCGGAGTATTATTCATTTTAGCATTGAAACATCAGGGCATTTTGACCTTGATGCTGAATTAAAAATCTGGATATCGGGAAGTTCTACCCCCATAGAACGGGAGTTTAACAGAAGGTTAAATATCTATGAGGTTCAAAGTGTTTTAGCCTATTATGTTTTGAAGTAAACCACAATTTTAGAACGTCATTAATCGAGTTTTTGATAACTATTTAACCAAGATTCGATCATCTCGTTTAATTTTTGTTTTTCCGCTTGATTAATTCCTTCAGGGTCAAAACGATAACGATAATGAAGTTCAACCATAGAGGATAAATCATTCATTAACGGGTTTTGAGGTGACTCCCGTTTTAATCGTTTCATCCAAGATTTTAAAGACTCGGAGGGATGACGAAAAAAACCCAACTCATTCAGGGAGTTCTCAATTCTATAAAAGTCTGAATCCGTACCCGGTTTGGGAGCGGGTAAAATAGGTTGTGATCGGATTTTTTTAGACTTGAAACGATGGACTCGTTTTTTAGCCTGAAACCCAACAATTAACAACACCGGAATCATTAATAACCCACTATATTTTAACAGATTTATGGTTTGAATATATTTCAGAAATAGGGTCAATTGAAACCCCAAAAAAGACCAGATATCGGTAATCAATTCCCATGGAGGTGCAGCAGCATCTTCAAAAGCAGACCATCCCGCCGGAGTGGTATCAAAATTTTGCCAAACCCCATCTAAATATACTAAAGTCCAGGCGTGACTATCCCGACCTCGAACAATAAATTGATTCTCTAATGGGCTAAATTCACTCACGGAAAACCCAATCGCATAACGGGCTGGAATTCCCATTTCCCGCAATAAAAGTGTTGTAGCTGTGGCAAAATATTCACAATGTCCTGATCGATTTTTGAGTAAAAAAGTAGAGAGTGATGTGGTCTCTGGGTCTTGTCCTAGTAATTGCAAAGAATAATTAAAACTATTATCAAAAAAATCCTGAACCCGTTTTAAAATCTCTTGAGGAGATTTTCCTTTTAAATCTAATTCCTTGACAATTTGAGCAATAGCTGGTTTTTCTGAATTGGGAATTTGTAAGTCCGCTTCCGTGGGGGGACTATCAAGATTAACACTAGAATTGAATAGAATTTGATAGGAGATTAAATCGGGTTTACCTTCTACTTTAACTGTCCCATATTGATTTTTTTCTAAACTTAAAACAGGTAATTGATTCACTTGAAATGCTCCATTGGGCAGTTTTAACAAGCCTTTTCCCTCCTGTAGCTGTCCAGAAATTGTGATTTGAGAATGGTTTGGATAGGGTTTTGTTAATAGCCAAGTGGTTGAATTTTGAGCCGATTGAATCGACTGAAATTCAGGATTAGTGACTAACCAAGTCGATAAATTATATTTATTATAGGTAGATTGTCTCAGCAGAATAGGTGTTGTTTGTTTCTCCTCTGTAGCTACTCTAAAAAATATGCTATTAGAAAGTTTTAATACTCCGATATCACCCATGGCTGTTCTTCTTTGAAAGGGATCAGCATCCTGGGAGGATAGACCGCTTAATTGTTCGATCACCGCTTGTTCAAAGGTTAAATGGAGGCGATGGAGTCCGACAAATCCAACCAGACCTAAAGTTCCTACTCCTATCATTAACCCTGTCCAAATTAAAGGAGAAAATCGTTTAGATCGACCCCAAAATAGGGGAATTGCTACCAGAATAAACATCCCCCCATAAAACGATAAATTTTGAAGATTCGCTGCACTGGTCGAGATCAGACACAGGACAAAATAGGGATAGGTTAAATTGAGATAAAAACCTTCAGTGTTTTTCGATGAGGAGAAAATATTTAAGAATAAAAAGAGTTTATGAATATTAATGCAATCGCTAACAGAATAGGTTTGAGTCATGACCAAGGGGAAAAAAAGTATGGGAAGCCATTGTAAAAGCGTATAAATAAATTGAATTGAGCGATTACTTAGAATCAAAACCAGGGTCACTAAAACCACAACAATTAAACAAAAATTCTCTATATTTTTAATATCCTCTGAGGACACATCCCATCGCCACTGAATCCAGCGATAACCTTCAAGAATTAAAGCCATAGGTAGGGCAAAAATTAATAGCCCCGTTTGCCATCCCCAAAAAATTAACGTTGCACCTAACAGCAAAGCTGGGGTTTTCATAATTGCATTAACTCCTCTTGGATTTTGCCTAAATGTAATGGATAAAAAGTCGTAAAATTATTATTGAGAGATTCTAAATTAAGCAATTGTTCAGAATTTTGCTCATCTGTCACAACTAAAACTAAAGTATGAATCCCCATACTATTGAGATAATTAATTAGGGTTTTGCGGTGTTCATCCCAATCAATAAAAATACAGATACACCCACTAATTAGAGAAACCCTATCCATGATAATCGGAATAATAGAATCAAAGGTTTTATCCTGACAACAGACAACCGAGGCTAAAATTTCTAACATTTTGTCCGTATGACTTAACCCTCGACCAAAGGTAAAACAATAGGCTTCATGACCCACAAACATTAAATCTAAAAGAGATTCTTGAGTTTGAATTTCATAGGCGACCGAAGCAGCAATGGCGATCGCTTCCTCCAAACATTCACTATACTTTAAAGGGTGAAAGGTATCTAAAATTAAAGCATGGCGGACAAAAAACTCATCCTGTTCCTCCTTCACAACTGGTTTGCCTAATTTTGCCCAACTTTTCCAATGAATTTTTCTTAAAGAATCCCCCGGACGGTAATCTCGTAAAGCCCTAAATTCTTCCGAATCTCCCACGGAATAAGCGAGACTAACACCACCGGATTGATATTGTTTTGACCCGGGAAGTTTAATCGGTGGAACCTGATAAAATGCAGGAAGAATTAATAAAGATTGGGGTAAAGAAATTGTCTTTCTGGCGTTGACAAGACCGAAAGGATCAGCACAGGAAACGGTCAAACAGGTGAATTGCAAAATCCCTCGACGACGGGGTAGAATATTCATCTCAATTTCCGTTGAACGTCGAGGGGGCAGAGAAGGCAAATCCTGGGGTTTTTCTAGGGCATATTGTTTTTGATCAATTAACCATAACCAGCGATAATAACCTAATATTTGATCAACAAAATTTCGCTGTTTTTCTGAGGGTTCGGGAGTTTCAATAAACTCTTGTAAAGTCGGACGAGGATCGGCAAAATTTTCAACAATTTGCAATCCTATTTGAGTTTTATTGGTGTTATTATGAATAGTAATACGAGATTTAAACGGGATACCTACCGTGGCAAATCGAGGTAAAGTTCGAGTGGCATTAAAACGGAACCGAAACCCTAGACCCGAAATCCGAGCAACCACCAGGAGAGAGACGAGAAAGGTAAATATTTGATAGGTCAAACTTTGGTTAGTATCTAACCCCAAAAAAGCCGTCACTACAATACCCGAAAGCACGATTAACCCACGAGTTGTAAATCGTTTTCGGCGGGATTGTTTAACGGCATAACTGAAATAAAATAGGCGATAAAATAACCTTTTCATTTCTCCTTAATTGAGTGATTTAACATCGGAGTTTGCCAGTGTCAGCGTCTACCTGCTGCGATTATGGTAATTCACTTTTAATCAAAACAAATAAACTCCCATCTCCTCCTCGACCAATACGGAAGGTTTCATCGAGATAAGTAATTTCTAAACTCGGAATACGCCCAACTGGATTTCGGGCGGGAACAACCCGGGCGGGTTCCAGTTGAGGGGTTTTAACCCCTACAATATTAGAAATGGCTAAATAACGTTGTTGAAAATAAACATTTAGGCGGTTATTGGGTAAGTTATTATCATCACGAACAATTTCAAAATTAGCTGTTACTTTCACATACCCAGAAATTAATCCTAATGGATGTTTAACGAAGGCTTGATTCAAAAAACTACCGGAAGCAACATCAATAATTTGATAGATTTTTCCGACTTTTAACCCTAAAGGAAGTGAGGCTAAATTACGAATTTCTCGGGCTGTAGAATAGAGCAGTAGCCAAGCTCCATCTAACAATAATGGTTTAAACAGTAAGGGTCGATAGTTGGGGTTTTTCGCCTCTAATTGAATGACCATCGCCTCGATTTCTTGAGCAAGATCCGGTTTAATTTTAATGTTGGTGACGGGAGTTCCTTCTATTCCGCCCAGTTGGGATTGAATCGACTTAATTTTAGTAATTAATTGTTGTTTTAATTCGGTTTGGGTTAATAGCATTTCCATGGTGATTTAATTTATTAGACTATTATTGATTATACCCTTTCAGAAACCTGGTTTTTCCTGAAATTTGAGTACCTAAAATAAAATTTATTCAAAAACCGGGTTTCTCCTAAATCTAAGCAGGAACAGGAACAGATTTAATAATTTCTTCTACAATAACTGGGGCAGTTCTCCCTGTAAATCTTGAACGGGGTTCTAAGACTAAACGATGGGCAATAACTGGAATAGCTAATTCCTGAATATGTTCGGGGGTAACAAATTCATAGCCATCAAATAAAGCTAAGGCTTGGGCTATTTTCATTAAGGCAATAGAAGCCCTGGGACTGGCTCCTAATTGTACATCGGCGGCGGTGCGAGTGGCATTAATTAAATCTACAATATACCGCTTGATTTCCGCACTAATTCTAATTTGTTTTACCT
This sequence comes from Planktothrix sp. PLAVEN19ND, assembly GCF_057220675.1. NCBI lineage: Bacteria > Bacillati > Cyanobacteriota > Cyanophyceae > Oscillatoriales > Microcoleaceae > Planktothrix > Planktothrix sp. PLAVEN19ND. Next base: position 793,303 of record NZ_CM170132.1, read on the forward strand.
GTTGTTTTAAAGCAAAAATTTCTGGCAAGGAAACACAGGATTTTAGGGTATCAATCGGATTTTGATTAATTTGATCTGAGAGTAAATTTACTTCATCTTCAGGCAGAATATAACCCAAACTAAATTGTATGGCAAATCGATCCATTTGGGCTTCGGGTAGGGGATAGGTGCCCCGAGATTCCACGGGATTTTGAGTGGCAATCACGAAAAATAAATCCTTGAGTTTTCTCAAATTCCCATCAATACTAACTTGAGATTCTGCCATGGCTTCTAACATAGCGGATTGAGTTCGAGGAGAGGCGCGATTAATTTCATCGGCTAAAACAATATTAGCAAAAATCGGCCCTTCATGGAAATGAAAGCTGCGCTCATTCTGGTCAAAAATAGAAACCCCTAAAATATCTGAAGGTAAAAGATCCGGGGTGAATTGAATCCGTTTAAAACTAGCCTCTATGGAAGCGGCAAGGGCTTTAGCCAGGGTGGTTTTTCCTGTCCCGGGATAATCTTCAAGTAGAACATGACCCCCACTAAAAAAGGCAGCTAATAGCTTTCTAATCCCTAGGGATTGCCCTTTCATTACCTGCTGAATATTATTATTAATTCTTTGATAAATCTCTTGACCCGATATATTATGTTCCATATTAAATCATCAGGTTTTTCAGGGAATGGGGAATGGGTAATTACCTATTTCCCATTCTCTTTTTATTGGGGAGTTTTCTGTAATTCCGGGCGTTCTTCTGCTACAATTGCCCCTTCTACTGGACAGACTTGTAGACAAATTCCGCAGTCAATACAGATAGAAAAATCAATCCAATACCAATCAGTCCCTTTGATATTTTTTTCCGGCCCTTCATGAATACAGGCAACGGGACAAGCCGCCACACAATCGGCGACACCTTCACAAATATTAGTGACAATACTATGGGGCATGGTTGGTTTTATCCTCCTTGAAAATAAGATGTAATTCGGGTTAACAATGGGCGAATTTGCGAGGGAGAAAACTGAATTAGAAATTTCTCCCCTTTTCCCACTCTAAATTCAGAGAATTTTTTCAATGGTTGGGTCGCCGTTAATATTCACCCAAGCAATTTGATGAATGCCTCGACGTCGGGCATAGTCGCGGATATCTTCGGGGGTTTCCCGACGCCCTAACTCCACTTCCACCCGCACTAACTCACCAGACTGTCTTAACTGACTGGCATAGGCAAAGGCGGCTGCATCGGCTTGAGACGTTTGGGCAACCACTAACCAATCACTGGCAGGGGTTTGATGGGGGAGTTCACCCCGTCCTAATAACACTTGATGCAGGCTTTCAATATTAAAAGAAAACCCTATTCCGGGTTCAGTTTGTCCCTGGGGATGGTATAGTCCTAGGAGTTGGTCATAACGTCCGCCCTGTCCTAATACCCTGGCTCCAGATGCGGTATCACTCACGGCAATAAACACAATTCCGGTATAATAATCAAAGGTTTGAACTAAACTTAAATCTAGGGTAATTGAGGGTTTAACTTCGGAATTTTCCCAACAGTTTTGTAATAATTCCATTAAGGATTTGAGATTATTAACCGCCTCTCGTTGGGAGGAATCTAAATCAAGTTGAGAAACTTGGGATAATACGGTTTCGGGACGACCGCGTAAATCAAATAAAAATAAAGCGCGCTCTCGAAGTTCGGAGGAAAGGGATAGGGATTCTAAACCAATTCTATCTAAATTAGCGATCGCCGTTCTAACTTTTTCCCGTTCTTTCGCAGGAAAAGGTGATAATAACGATTGAGTTAAACCCGCTTCTCCCACAATCAAATCGGCATTACCCAAGCCCAAATTTTCCAGACAGTCCCGCAACAATAACAGAATTTCCGAATCAGCGCGTAACCCCCCCGCACCCAGGAGTTCCACACCCGCTTGATAAAATTCTAACTGTTGTCCGTGATCCAGAGCTTTACCTTTGCGGAAGACATTGGCATTGTAATAGAGGCGTTGGGGCCATGAGGGTAGTTTCCCCATGCGGGTGACAATGGCTCTGGCAATGGATGCGGTTAATTCGGGGCGCAGTCCTAAACCCTGATTTTCGGCATCTTGCAATTGAATTACCGTTGAGGGTTGTACCGCCCCTCCCGCCATCAGGGTGTCCAACCGTTCTAATGTGGAGGTGATAATTCGATGATAGCCCCAACGGTGAAACACCTGTTGTAAGCGCCGTTCAATCCAAATTTTTTGAGCAACATCGAGGGGCAGTAAATCCCGCGCACCTGATGGGGGTTGATAAACCATACTGGAGAATTAAGAATTAACATAGAGTTACAAACCGATCAATTTGTAACTTTCCTTACCATACCCTATTCTGTTACCCACGGAATAAAAATTAATTAAAACTGTGATTTTTAATCATTGGAGCCATAGGCGATATTCAAACTTACCCAAAAAATTAAACTAGAAATAATAATAATTAATGTTGCCCAAAACCAGTGGGGAAGAAATAAATATTCGGCTATTTTTCCGGTATCGGAAACTAACTGTTGACCATTAATATTAACTGAACTTTGCCCAAATAAATATTCTTTTTGATGATAGGTACTGACAATCGCTTGTACACCCAAAAATTGTACCGTCCAAGCCTGAATTCCTTGGGGAGTTTTCCAAGCTATTAATAAAACAAATAGTCCCCACAGAGACATCGCAACGGCCCCAAACCAAGTCCGTATCCACAATAATACCGAAAGCAACATCACCGAACCCAAAGCGATTAAACACCAACGGGCGGTTTTATAGCGACGGCTAGATAAAATTAACAGTCCCCCCGCCAAAGCTGGCCCCATAGGGCCTCCCATCGCCACTAATGCCTTTCCAATGCGACCCGCAAAAGACACGGAATTGTAGGCTATTCCTGAACCATCGGGGAACATTAATAGTTTATAAAAATTGCCCCCTAACAGAATAGCGGTTAATCCATGTCCCATTTCATGGAACCAAGTTGCTAAAATAGAGAAGGGATATAAAATATAACTTCCCCAAGGAAATTGCCATAAAATAATGGTGACAATAGCTGCCACAATTAACCAAGTTAATCCAATTTTAGAAGATGATAAACCCGTGAGTTTAGACATGATTTAATTAAACAGTCTGAATAACTTTTGATTCGATGCCCCTGATTGCGATAATTTCTATTTTTTCTTGCCGCCAAATAGCCCACCAAACAAACCGCCACCGGAGGATTTAGCGGTTTTCGATTTTATCCCGGCGGGAGTTGTGGACTTTTCTAGTTCTTTTTTTGCTTCTAGGGCTTGGGGTTGTTTCGGATCAAGTTGTAGGGCTCGATTAATATGGGGAGTAGCTAGTTTGGGTTGATTTTGTTTTAAATAAACTAACCCCAATAAACCATGACAATGACTATTATCAGGTTGCCGTTTAATGGCGTCTTTTAATTCTGAAGCCGCTTGGGTATAGTTTTGACTTGCAATCAACTGTTCGGCACGGTGACAGGCTTGTTCGACAAAGGAATCTTTTTTAGGTGTTGCTGTGGACGGGATGGGAGTTAGTTCTGGAGATTTAGCAGATGGGGGAGCGGCACCTTTTTGGTTTTTACGAAGTAAATAAACCAGGTTTAATTCACTAATTTGCCCGGTAATTTCCAATACCTTTTCCGGGGATTCATATTGATGTTTTGCTAACGCTTTGATCGCACTTTCATAGGCATTTTGATAATCGGAGGCTTGCAGAAGTTTTTGAGCGGATTCGGTTTGCGGTTTTAGGTTATGCTGTTCTTTAACAATGCGATCGCCAATGGTTTTTAACAGCAGTGTATATTCCTTGCGTTCAGCTTCCTTAGAAAACTGATTATAGGCCGGACTGACTAATTTAGCTAATAATTGTTTGGCTAACTCCCGATCTTGGGGGTTCTCAAACGGACAGGTATCAGGATGCAAACGACGAGCAATCTGCATATAGCGTCTGCGAATATCGTCAAATTCGGCTTCTAGGGAAACCCCTAAAATCCCGTGATTATCCATAAATTCAAACTGAAATAACCCTTGTTTAATTTCAAACATACTGTTTTGCTTTCCTTGGCTAGACCTGCGACGAAGATTAATCGCACCTCTTTGATCCTAATATAACCCGTTTCCCACAGTTAGAAGTAAAAAAAAACCGGATCTCTGCCAGAAACCCAGTTGCTAAAATATTAATGGAGACTGACCTTTTAATATCAATATCCGTTGTAGTTCCTGATTAAGACAGAGAATAGGCTGTTTGCAGTGCCCACCAAACTAAAACGCCGATACCTCCCAAAACCAGCACAGAAGAAATAATAATTGCCGTGGGACTGTCCGCCCCTTTAAATTTCATGATTCCACGATCTAAGTCGGATGCCATATTTTAGTTTGCCTAACTCTTATGAGTAGTTATAGCACAAATAATTCTAATTTTGGCGATCGCACCTTAACAACAAAGGGATCAAACCAATTGAATCTCACCCTCATCTAAGCTCTGTTTAAGCTGTTGATTCAGATCGGAACGTACCCGCAAATAGTCAGAATTAACTACCCAAACCGTTAATAAAGTTTTAATCCCACCCGCCGCTATTTCCTGAATTTCCAGATCAGGTATTGGTTCTAATAAAATCCGTGAATCATTTTTAACTAGAGTCGTAAAAATTTCCCTAACTTGATCCAAGTTTGTATTATAACTGATATTTAACTTAATATCAACCCGACGGATAGGTTGAATTGAGTGATTGACTATTTTATCTCCGTAGAGTTTACTATTGGGAATAATAATTGTTTTATTATCGGGTGTTTTTAACAGGGTCGTGAAAATTTGGATTTCCTCAACTATTCCCTCCACTCCCCCCCCTTCAATATAATCATGGACTTTAAAGGGGCGGAAAAAAATCATAAATACCCCTGAAGCAAAATTAGATAAAGACCCCTGCAAAGCTAAACCAATAGCTAACCCAGCAGCGCCTAAAACCGCTACAAAGGATGTGGTTTTCAATCCCAGCCTTCCCAGGGCAGTTAAAACTACAAAGGTAACCGTTGCCATGTAAATTAAGTTAACAAAAAATCTAATTAGGGTTGGCTCAACTTGAGCCTTGATCATCAGACGTTTACTTAAATTTTGGATAAGTTTTGCCAACCATAGACCCATGAGTAGGATCAGAATTGCCATGATAAATTGAATACCCAACTTAGCAATTAATTGAGAAAGTTGAATCAATAATTCCTTTTGTTGTTCGGCTGTTAGCATAAGCTGGAAATCCAAAAAAAAGCTAAAATTTAATGCACTTTCGAGCATTCATCGGCTCAATATTATCAGTTTATGATATAATCACCAACTGAAATATGATTTTGCTGGCTTTAAATGAATTCTTCCCCAACCCCTAACGAATTCAATAACATCGAAGACCTTGAAAATCAACCAAATTCAGGTGATCCGGGTTTACAAAGGTTTGCACTGCGGTTGAAAACGAGCATGGGACGAGATATCTTAATCCAAACAGAACTGGATAAACTCAGAACTCAACTGCAATGTGATCGAGTAATTTTATATTATTTTTATTATCAATGGAAAGGGCAAGTTACTTTTGAATCTTTGAGTCAAGCAATCTTCTCAATCTATGGTTCTACGGGTGCAGACAATTGTTTTAATCAGGAATATGCTCAACTTTATCAACAGGGAAGAATTAGCGCGATCACCGATATTGAAACCGAAGCTATTCATCCCTGTCATCAAAAGTTTTTGCGTAGTATTTATGTTCGGGCTAATTTAGTTGTTCCTGTGATTGTTGATAACCAACTCTGGGGTTTATTAATTGCTCATTATTGTCAACTTCCTCATCTTTGGAATGCTTCGGAATTTGAACTGGTGAAAACCGTCGCAAAAACCCTATCTAATGCACCAGAAATTATAAATTTAAAGAGGTAGCAACAGAGCCAATTTAATATTTTACTCCGATTAGATCATCAAATGATCAGGGTTTTCTTTCTCTGTGCTATGATATTAGCATTCCCAATCCCAACTTCCATACCCTTTATGTCAACATTCCTTGAAATATTTTTCCAAACTTGAGGGTGATTTTCTCCTATTTTCCTGTAGAATACAATAGGTTGATTCAGCCTGATCTTAAATTAGTTTAATTGTCAAATCCCAATTGCTAACCCTGAAGTTAATATGCTAATTATTCAAAAATACGGTGGTAGTTCTGTTGGTTCCGTTGAACGCATTAAATCTGTTGCTCAACGGGTATTAAAAACAGCCCAAGATCATCAAGTGGTTGTCGTTCTTTCTGCTATGGGAAAAACCACTGATCAATTAGTTAGTTTAGCTCAACAAATTTCTCCGACTCCTAACCGTCGAGAGATGGATATGTTACTCTCAACCGGAGAACAAGTCAGCATTGCTTTATTAAGTATGGCATTGCAGGAATTAGGACAACCCGCGATTTCTTTAACTGGTGCGCAAGTAGGAATTGTCACCGAAGCCGAACACACTCGCGCCCGAATTTTAAATATTGAAACTGAACGCATAGAACGTCACTTAAATCAAGGGCAAGTGGTAATTATCGCCGGATTTCAAGGGGTTAGTAGTCAAGATGATTTAGAAATTACTACCCTAGGAAGGGGCGGTTCTGATACCTCGGCGGTGGCTTTAGCAGCGGCTTTAAAAGCGGATTTATGTGAAATTTATACTGACGTTCCAGGGATTTTAACCACCGATCCCCGCTTAGTTCCCAATGCCCAACTAATGACAGAAATCACCTGTGATGAGATGTTAGAACTCGCCAGTTTGGGAGCGAAAGTTTTGCATCCTCGTGCTGTAGAAATAGCCCGAAATTATGGCGTTTCCTTAGTGGTTCGTTCCAGTTGGACAGACGATCCTGGAACAAAAGTTATTCCTCCGAAATCCCAGCCTCGACCCTTAGAAGGCTTAGAATTAGCTCGTCCGGTCGATGGTGTTGAATTTGATACGGATCAAGCGGCGGTTTCTTTATTAAGAATACCAGATCACCCGGGCATTGCGGCTAAATTATTCGGCGGAATTGCTTTACAAAATTTAGATATTGATTTGATTATTCAATCTATTCACGAAGGCAATATTAATGATATTACCTTTACCGTAGAACGGAAATATTTTACCAAAGCGATCGCCATTTCCAATGCCTTATTACCCGCTTTAGGAAAACCCAATAGTTCCGATATTGGTAATGCGGAAGTGACGGTCGATGATCGTCCTATTGCTAAGGTTAGTATTGTGGGAGCGGGAATGATTGGTCGCCCTAAAGTTGCCTCTCAAATGTTTAATACCCTCGCCCAAGCCGGAATTAATATTCAGATGATTTCGACTTCAGAAGTTAAGGTGAGTTGCGTGATTGCCGCTGAAGATTGTGAACGGGCTGTTACAGCTTTATGTCAATCCTGTGAGGTGAATATTTCCCAAAAACAATCCGGTGATTCTGCACCAGAAAAACTCCTAATTGATCAATCTTTACCGCCCGTGCGTGGGGTGGCATTGGATGTTAAACAAGCCCGTTTAGCCATTCGTTATATTCCCGACCGTCCGGGGATGGCGGCAAAAATATTCTCTCTTTTAGCCGAACATAATATTAGCGTGGATATGATTATTCAATCCCAACGCTGTCATCAAATTAATGGGATTTTAACCCGAGATATCGCCTTTACCGTTGCCCAGGGAGACGCAGATGAATCTCAACAAATTTTAGAACGGGCGGTATCTGAATTAGGATGTGGTGAAATTATTGTAAATAAATCCATTGCCAAACTGAGTGTTGTTGGTTCGGGAATGTTACATCATCCCGGGGTAGCTGCTAAAATGTTTGAGGCTTTAGCTAACAGAAATATTAATATTTCTATGATTGCGACTTCTGAAATTAAAGTCAGTTGTTTAGTGGATGAAGACCAGGGCGTAGAAGCATTAAAAGCGGTTCATGAAATCTTTGAACTATCGGGCGATAAAACCTTTATTGTTCCAGAACGCGCCCCTGTTGCTTGATAGAATCTCCCAAAATTTTGTAGGGGTAATTCATGAATTACCCCTACAAATAGCCATAATATAACTTTATTTGAGTTTAAATCTAATGATTAATCTTTTGATTGAACCTTTGCAGTATAGTTTCATGCAGCGATCGCTAACCATAGCGATTTTAGTCGGAATTATTTGTGCCGTTGTCGGTAGCTATTTAATGGTGCAACGACTGGCATTATTAGGAGATGCCATTAGTCATTCGGTCTTACCCGGTTTAGCGATCGCATTTATCCTCAATGCTAATATCTTTGTCGGGGCTTTTATTGCCGGGATTCTAAGTACAATTTGCATGAATATCATCAGAACCTATTCTCGAATTAAAGAAGATGCCGCAATGGGAATTGTATTTTCTGCTTTTTTTGCATTAGGAATAACCCTAATTACTTTAGTTCAAAAAGACAATAAAATTGACTTAAATCATTTTCTATTTGGTAATATTCTCGGAGTAACAACAGAGGATGTTAGGGATACTTTTATCATTGCTATGATTATCCTAACTGTAGTCACCTTAATCTATAAAGAACTCCTGTTTTATACCTTTGATCCCCTGGGTGCTGAAGCCACAGGTTTACCCGTTAACCTGCTGAATTTAGGATTAATGGGATTAATTGCCTTAACCATTGTTGCCAGTTTAAAAGCCGTCGGTGTCATCCTGGTATTATCCCTATTAATTACCCCCGCAGCCACAGCCTATTTATTAGTAGAACGTCTGCATTTAGTTATGATATTAGGAGTAATAATTGGAGTAATTTCCAGTATTAGCGGAATGTACCTCAGTTACTTTTATAACCTCCCTTCTGGCCCAGCCATTGTATTAGTAACATTTGGATTATTTGTCTTGACATTTTTATTCAGTCCCACCCAAGGATTATTAAAAATAGAGCCAGGGAATAGGCAATAGGCAATAGGCAATAGGCAATAGGCAATAGGCAATAGGGAATAGGGAATAGTAAGTTATCCCCCACCCACAATAGTCACTATTTCTAAGATATCCCCGGGTTGGATTTCGGTAGTTTCCCAGAATTGGTGATGGAGAATTTCACCATTATATTCTATGGCAATTAAACGGGGATTTAAACCTTGTTGTTGTAAAAACTGGGGAAGTTTTAGCCCCGAAGAACAGGTTTTTAATTCCCCATTAACTTTAACCGTAATTGTTTCTTTCATGCTTAATTTTCGGTTAGTTAGGTAAAACTTTGTGGGATCGGAGGTTTCTAACCCGATGCAATTGGGATAGAAAATATTGGGTGACTAAAGTCGGTTGTTCGGCATTCATAATCGAACGCACAACGGCAACCCGTTCGCACCCTGTCGCCATCACATCATCAAAATTATTCATATCAATTCCACCAATGGCGAACCAAGGAAGTGTGGAATTTTTAACCGCATGACGAACATATTCTAAACCCGCAGCTGCCTTCCCTGCCTTGGTAGGAGTCTCATAAACCGGGCCGACGCCGATATAATCTGCACCCTCTTGAATGGCTCGTTTCATATCTTCAGGACTATGGGTAGAACGACCAATTAATCGTTGAGGGCCAAGGACTTGTCGGGCTAATTGAATCGGGATATCCTCTTGGCCTAAATGGACTCCATCGGCGTCAACGGCGACGGCAAGATCAACTCGATCATTCACTAAGAATAAAGCATCATAGCGATGACAGAGTTGACATAATTTCTGGGCAGTTTTTAATCGAATTTCATCATTAGAAGTTTTATCCCGATATTGAACTAAAGTTAGTCCTCCTTGTAGGGCTGCTTCGACAATGGCGAATAATTTTTCCCCGGGGGAAGTGACTAAATAGAGATAGGAATTTTGTAAAACCTTATGACGTTCATGGGCGAGTAAACGGCTTTCTAGGGTATAAACTTGATAGCGCATTTGTTTAAAGGTGCGCCCCATTTCGGGATCATATAATTTCCCGTATTCCTCAAGAACCCTTAAGGCTTCTTGTACCCGACAGAAATTGGCTTGTAACAGTTGTTCAATGCCTGACCGCTGTTCCTCTTGGGGATGGGTTAATTCTGTGCCAGGATCATCAACGGTGTTGCGATAGGAACGTAAGGTCATGGTATGCCAACGGGCGATTTCTTGGCGCAGATGTTTACATTCTTCCGCGAGTTCCCCGCTATTTAACCCAAACCGACACCACTCCTCGATGATTCTCAGGCCCTCCCGGGTGCGGTCTAGGTTAGCATCTAAAATCCGATAGAGAATCGGCTGTGCTAGGGGAGTATATTGTTGATCCATTCAATGTTCCTCTGTTGGTAATTTTGTGAGATTCGGGGTATAATTTCCCCAGTTTGATTTTAATGCTGGGTGCGTGTGAACAAAGTTCAAAATTCTTAACAGCCAAAATGTTAAGTTTAAGGTAAAATTGAGGCTGATTTGACGCAAATGACATTTTAAACTAATTTTAGTCCGTCAGACTCCTGTGAATTTCTCCCCCCGGTTGTAGTGCTTGGGCACATCCGCAATTTATGATAAAGATGCGCTTAAGCGCAACAACGGGTTAATCGATATCAGTTTTATCTCCCCCTCCCAACAATGACAAGGTTATCTGATATTTCTCAACTTCGTTCATCTTTTCCCCGAACTGCGATCGCATTGACTTCCCCATTTTCATTAATGGTACTGCGATCTTTTTCGCCATTTTTATTAATCAGTTTGGGATTAGGACTATTTAACCCCCTCTGCGGGTTAGCGATTCCCCCGAGAAATCAACAAACGGCTCCAGCGACTACTAATCGTTCTATTCCGGTGATTTATGTAAGTTCTACCCTGGGAAATGATGGGGGACAAGGGACGCAACAATCCCCGTTCAAAACAATTACAAAAGCCGTAAGTATGGCTCCCTCAAATACGGCAATTATTTTGGCGCCGGGAACCTATAGCAGCCAAACGGGGGAACAATTCCCGATTATTTTACATAATAATGTCACCCTTCAGGGGAATCCCAATACCAAGGGAAAAGATATCATCATCACTGGGGGCGGCTGGTACACCAGCAAAACTTCGGCTCAACAAAATATTACGATGTTGGGGGCAAATAGCTCCAGAATTAGTGGCGTAACAATTACTAATCCCAATCAGCGAGGTTATGGACTTTGGATCGAATCGAGTTCTTTAATTGTCTCTCAAAATACGTTTACGGGCAATAGCCATGATGGGATTTCTATTGTCGGAATTAGTGCGCCAATTATTCAAGACAATTCTTTTATTCAAAATGGGGCAAATGGGATCACGATTTATGGAAATTCTCGCCCAGAAATCAGAAATAATGAGTTTCAAAATACCGGATTTGGGATTAATATTGCTCAAAATGCAGCCCCTTTTGTGATTGGAAATCGGGTTTTTGATAATAAGGACGGGATTGTGATTCAAGCCAATGCCCGACCGATTTTAAGAAATAATCAAATTGAAAGAAATCAACGGGATGGAATTGTAGCGATCGCTGAATCCTTACCAGACTTAGGAAATACCCAAGAACCCGGGGGGAACGTAATTCGCAATAATGGCCGTTATGACCTCAATAACGGTACAAAGGGTCAAGAAATCCTGGCCTATGGGAATCAACTGGCGGCCAACAAAATTATTGGGCCAATCCAACTGTCCCCCTACCAAACAGCGATGGCGGGGACATCTCCCCTAGCCCGTCAACTCTCGAACCCCACCACCGCCCCAGGGTCTCGGACGGGGGTGGCCAATGATCCCACCACCATGACCCCAATTAATACGGCTTCTTCCCTTCCGGTCTATCTTCCAGAATCCAATACGGCTAACCCTAACGGAATTCCGGTTCCCGCCGCCCCAACTCGCCCCACCACTCCAGCAGCGGGGATTCCGATTCCAGTTCCGCCCCCGGAGTCTTCCCGTTTACCCCGCCTGCCAAATAGTCGTCCTCCCCAACCTGCCCCCAGACCCCAGACCGGAGGTGATAGGGTGCTGGGATTATTAGTGCCAGTGGTTTCTGATTTGATTTTGGGTCGTCCGGCTCCTGTTCCGGTTCCCCCCCGTACCCGACCCCGCCAAACCCCCCAAGCGATTACTCAACCGCCCCAATCTCAACCGACTTCTGTCGCGGCTATCGGGATTTTAGCGGTTCCCGGGCCGGATATTCCGATTGGGTCGGGGGGGGGTTTACTCCCAAATGAGGTGGCGAGTGGAAACCTGGGGGATATCCCTCTAAGTCCGACGGCCTTGGGATTACGGTATCGGGTGGTGGTGGAAAGTAACAGTGATGCAGACCTTCGCCGTGTGCGGTCGGTTGTCCCTGAAGCCTTTACAACGGTGGTACAGGGTCGCTCTGTGGTGCAAGCGGGGGCGTTTCGAGATCAATATCGGGCAAATTCACTCTTGCAACAGTTAACCCGCAGTGGGTTGCGAGCCAGAATTGAGATGATGAATTAGTGTTTTTGGCGACAACCTATAGCTGTTCAAAATGGGAGGGGAAATTTTGGCTCTGAAAGCTCTGTCTGTTATGGGTTTGAGGTGTCTTAAGGCAGAAAAGAGGTTGTCGGAGTTTCTGAATACCTTATGGGAAAAGGGTTTTGGCGTTTTTTTATTTTTGCCCGTTGACAAGTCGATGGCTGAAATGATACATTTAGATCAGGTTGTCAGAATCGTACCTCGAAAACCAAATATATCAAGGGTTTCAGAAGCCTGCGGTTGAAATAACCTATAATCCCTATCAGGGATTGAAACTCATACTTTTTTTAATAATAAAGCCACCAATGTAGCGTTGAAATAACCTATAATCCCTATCAGGGATTGAAACATCAACGACTCAGGAAATTTTGAGCGTCCGAAGTTGAAATAACCTATAATCCCTATCAGGGATTGAAACTGGGTTGCTGTAGCCTCACCAAATACTCTAAATTGATTGTTGAAATAACCTATAATCCCTATCAGGGATTGAAACATCGGTGCTGTACATCTTTTCGATCATTTTTAAGGGTTGGTTGAAATAACCTATAATCCCTATCAGGGATTGAAACGGGGATTGATTTTATTTTAGCAGGCGATCGCGATTGTTGAAATAACCTATAATCCCTATCAGGGATTGAAACTCGACCTGCAACAAAGGATGACCGAGTGGTTTTAGCAGTTGAAATAACCTATAATCCCTATCAGGGATTGAAACATAACAATTAAGATCGTAAAACATAATATTCTATTTGGTTGAAATAACCTATAATCCCTATCAGGGATTGAAACTCAGGGTCAATCATAACAATAAAATAACATCCTTCCGTTGAAATAACCTATAATCCCTATCAGGGATTGAAACTTTTTCCTGATGGAGTTAATCGGGCGCTCGCATGGTTGAAATAACCTATAATCCCTATCAGGGATTGAAACCGACCTCTTATCCTGTGAGATGGATGGTGGCACAACAGAGGTTGAAATAACCTATAATCCCTATCAGGGATTGAAACGGTTTATACCATCTATAAGGAATCGAACCCCCTAAAGTTGAAATAACCTATAATCCCTATCAGGGATTGAAACCTGATGACGGACGGCAAAACCTCCCTAGACATTGGTTGAAATAACCTATAATCCCTATCAGGGATTGAAACTTTCTTGTTCTAGTCTTTCAAGAGCTTCATTGGGTTGAAATAACCTATAATCCCTATCAGGGATTGAAACTTCCCTATTGGTATATTATCCCAGCTATATCCTGTAGTTGAAATAACCTATAATCCCTATCAGGGATTGAAACCACTATTTCGGTAGCCGTAGAATTGTTGACAACCGTTGAAATAACCTATAATCCCTATCAGGGATTGAAACGCCAGAGGAAACAAAATATCAGAACTCAAGAGTTTTTGTTGAAATAACCTATAATCCCTATCAGGGATTGAAACAAATTATTTCTATTTTGAGCGATCGCTTATTTTGTTGAAATAACCTATAATCCCTATCAGGGATTGAAACTTCGTCTATTGCACCGAAACGATACATACCATTTTCGTCAAGTTGAAATAACCTATAATCCCTATCAGGGATTGAAACATTTAGATCACCCGACCCCTGTATAGAATTTAATTATTGTTGAAATAACCTATAATCCCTATCAGGGATTGAAACGTGCAAAAGCAGGAAAAGTGAAAACAAAAAAACAGGTTGAAATAACCTATAATCCCTATCAGGGATTGAAACAGAATCCTGAGAAGCACTAGACTACATTCTGAAGGGTTGAAATAACCTATAATCCCTATCAGGGATTGAAACATCATCAAGAGAAGACGAAAAAAACGAAGCAGTAAGACTCAGTTGAAATAACCTATAATCCCTATCAGGGATTGAAACTTGCGACCTTTTGTGCCTCAATTAAGGCAGTTAAGACATTGTTGAAATAACCTATAATCCCTATCAGGGATTGAAACATCGCTTTTAAGTTGGAGGAAAAGATGGATACTGCGTTGGTTGAAATAACCTATAATCCCTATCAGGGATTGAAACGGAGATTGGAAGCCTTCTTGTTCAATGATTTCCACGTTGAAATAACCTATAATCCCTATCAGGGATTGAAACTTAATCGCGGGGTTGCCATCCATCTCCCAGACCAGTTGAAATAACCTATAATCCCTATCAGGGATTGAAACACAGAAATAGAGCCAGTGACGGATTCTATTTGCTTTGTTGAAATAACCTATAATCCCTATCAGGGATTGAAACGGGAACAACTCTTGGCAATATTTGAGCCGATTGGAGTTGAAATAACCTATAATCCCTATCAGGGATTGAAACCACCTCCAATATAAAGCCGAGTATCCTTGCCCCAAATAGTTGAAATAACCTATAATCCCTATCAGGGATTGAAACAAAGACACTGGAGCCGCCGTAGATAAAACTGCGGAGTTGAAATAACCTATAATCCCTATCAGGGATTGAAACTTCCTTGATCTAAGAACAATGTCACTTCGACTTTTGGTTGAAATAACCTATAATCCCTATCAGGGATTGAAACATATAAAAAGTGGGAAGAAAAAAAAATGTAGAGTTGAAATAACCTATAATCCCTATCAGGGATTGAAACATCAAGTCGGTGGGTTTATCTTGGGCTTTTAACGGTTGAAATAACCTATAATCCCTATCAGGGATTGAAACGCATAAATTTTTTTCTGCCAACTTATAAAGGCGTTGAAATAACCTATAATCCCTATCAGGGATTGAAACCAGATAATTTAGAATAATTTCGCCATTCACGATCGTTGAAATAACCTATAATCCCTATCAGGGATTGAAACATCGCAGAAACAGCAAAATATTGAATTACAAAAGGTTGGTTGAAATAACCTATAATCCCTATCAGGGATTGAAACGAAAAGCGATGATATAATAGGAACAGAATTGAAACGTTGAAATAACCTATAATCCCTATCAGGGATTGAAACTCATCATCTACCATAAACCCACTGAATCGGGTATGTTGAAATAACCTATAATCCCTATCAGGGATTGAAACAAAAAATTAATCGTTTCTGATGTTGTAAACAGTCGGTGCAGGTTGAAATAACCTATAATCCCTATCAGGGATTGAAACGAGCGAATCGAACGCTATGATTCAAGCAATATTGTTGAAATAACCTATAATCCCTATCAGGGATTGAAACCGGATTATCGAGATACCCCCAAAGGATTTTCTTATAGTTGAAATAACCTATAATCCCTATCAGGGATTGAAACCGGTTTTGAGGAGTTCCCTTTAGCTGATTTCGACTGTTGAAATAACCTATAATCCCTATCAGGGATTGAAACTCCCTGATGATGAAGACTTTAACAATACCGAATTTGAGGGTTGAAATAACCTATAATCCCTATCAGGGATTGAAACAATGATTGTCTGGGACAAAAGTGCCGGATCTGCCCTGAGTTGAAATAACCTATAATCCCTATCAGGGATTGAAACTTTCTCGACAGAATGAGTGCCATCAAACACTTCAGGTTGAAATAACCTATAATCCCTATCAGGGATTGAAACCTTTTTCCCTATTTCCTCTGATTGCTTGTCTTGTGTTGAAATAACCTATAATCCCTATCAGGGATTGAAACAGGGAATAAACCCCCCACGCTCCCGACTGCACTCCCGGTTGAAATAACCTATAATCCCTATCAGGGATTGAAACCCTTTCTCTTTTAATAAGTTTGCGGACATTTTTGTTGAAATAACCTATAATCCCTATCAGGGATTGAAACTCTTGGGCGTTAGCAGGAGACGGGTATAACTCCATAGTTGAAATAACCTATAATCCCTATCAGGGATTGAAACCAATCTTCTTGAATGTAATAACGCCCCGACCCCGGTTGAAATAACCTATAATCCCTATCAGGGATTGAAACATTAATTCAGCTTTAGAATCTGCCCAAACCAAATCGTTGAAATAACCTATAATCCCTATCAGGGATTGAAACAACCGAAATACACTAGGGATTTCAGAGAGTTCAGTTGAAATAACCTATAATCCCTATCAGGGATTGAAACGATTACAACCCAGTTGAAACTGGTTTGAATCCTATCGTTGAAATAACCTATAATCCCTATCAGGGATTGAAACAATTATCTGAACAAGCAGGATAATTACTATACGCGTTGAAATAACCTATAATCCCTATCAGGGATTGAAACGATGATGAGTTCACCTATACCTATCAATTAAAGAATTTACTCAGGTTGAAATAACCTATAATCCCTATCAGGGATTGAAACCTAGTTACCCTATCGGAACCCGAATAAGTTAGTCTCGTGTTGAAATAACCTATAATCCCTATCAGGGATTGAAACGCTACAAGGGCGAAATTCTGACAACACCAGCCCCGGTTGAAATAACCTATAATCCCTATCAGGGATTGAAACGTAAGGCATTAGCAATCGACACCCGGCGCTCTATCCCGTGTTGAAATAACCTATAATCCCTATCAGGGATTGAAACGCAATTCCCTCGTACACAAACCCAGAAGTGTAGGCGGTTGAAATAACCTATAATCCCTATCAGGGATTGAAACTCAACAGGGACGCTATCAGCTACCGACTTCTTGTTGAAATAACCTATAATCCCTATCAGGGATTGAAACGCCGTTTAGTCTCCACTATAATCCGATCAAACTCAAGTTGAAATAACCTATAATCCCTATCAGGGATTGAAACCTCTAATCACCCCCCAATCCGGTACTTTTACCGTGGTTGAAATAACCTATAATCCCTATCAGGGATTGAAACAGGTCATTATCATCTCGATATTTGATGGGAGCTACCGTTGAAATAACCTATAATCCCTATCAGGGATTGAAACCCGGAAGTTTCCCGTTAATAGCTGTTGCCGTGGCGTTGAAATAACCTATAATCCCTATCAGGGATTGAAACGATTTTTTTTGCGTAACGGGTGTGGGAACAATGACGTTGAAATAACCTATAATCCCTATCAGGGATTGAAACTGCTGATATCTGTCTCAGTAATTTTAGGTTTTGTCGTTGAAATAACCTATAATCCCTATCAGGGATTGAAACTTTTTCCCATTCCCACTTAATTTTCATTTCAGAAGTTGAAATAACCTATAATCCCTATCAGGGATTGAAACGATATATCTTTTGAGCCATAGCTGGAAGATTGCGGTTGAAATAACCTATAATCCCTATCAGGGATTGAAACTGGATCAGAGAATGTTTCTGGCTAATGCGATGATCGTTGAAATAACCTATAATCCCTATCAGGGATTGAAACTTGACAGTATCACAGATGAAGGATTTTCCAGTCCTTGTGTTGAAATAACCTATAATCCCTAT
The DNA here is from genome assembly GCF_057220675.1 of Planktothrix sp. PLAVEN19ND. Taxonomy (NCBI): domain Bacteria; kingdom Bacillati; phylum Cyanobacteriota; class Cyanophyceae; order Oscillatoriales; family Microcoleaceae; genus Planktothrix; species Planktothrix sp. PLAVEN19ND. The sequence goes on from NZ_CM170132.1 coordinate 811,131, forward strand.
CAGGGATTGAAACCAGAACAAATCACCGCTACTGAACAAAGTCTTAATCGTTGAAATAACCTATAATCCCTATCAGGGATTGAAACACATGGTAAGATCCTCTCAAGTGATTTATTCACTGGTTGAAATAACCTATAATCCCTATCAGGGATTGAAACGGTTATTTCAGGGGGATAAGCTCATCGCTCCTAAGGTTGAAATAACCTATAATCCCTATCAGGGATTGAAACTCATTATTTTCCTGGGGTTTGTTTAGCATACCTTGTTGAAATAACCTATAATCCCTATCAGGGATTGAAACGAAACCTTGTCGAATCTTCTGGGTATAGGCTTGAGGTTGAAATAACCTATAATCCCTATCAGGGATTGAAACAGTTTAATTTCATTACCACTTCTCCCCCTGATCAATGTTGAAATAACCTATAATCCCTATCAGGGATTGAAACATGGCTCCCTATACCTCCGGTGATACAACCGTAATTGTTGAAATAACCTATAATCCCTATCAGGGATTGAAACAACATGGAAGTAGGAGGAATTAAGATAACGGTTAATGTTGAAATAACCTATAATCCCTATCAGGGATTGAAACTCTCTTGTTATTGAATACGCCACAGGATATTGGATGTTGAAATAACCTATAATCCCTATCAGGGATTGAAACAAAAATAATCGTTTCAGAAAATATCTGCAAAGATGTTGAAATAACCTATAATCCCTATCAGGGATTGAAACTAGGCCAGAGGAATATTTGAGGCGATCCAAAGCATCGCAGTTGAAATAACCTATAATCCCTATCAGGGATTGAAACAGGATCGTTTGATGAACTCAAAACGACCATCCCAGGTTGAAATAACCTATAATCCCTATCAGGGATTGAAACGCCTCGATGATTCCGGTCTCCCCTCCGCTTCATCCGTGTTGAAATAACCTATAATCCCTATCAGGGATTGAAACAGCACAAGCCACAAAGCGTTGGCGGGAAAATCACCCGTTGAAATAACCTATAATCCCTATCAGGGATTGAAACATTTTCTCTAGCCAATTCAAGATAGCCAAACCGGTTGAAATAACCTATAATCCCTATCAGGGATTGAAACATTTATACACTCCTTGAGCCAGATGACGATTTGAGTTGAAATAACCTATAATCCCTATCAGGGATTGAAACCTAAATACTTTTCCTTGAGTTGGGGAGTCTCAAAAGTTGAAATAACCTATAATCCCTATCAGGGATTGAAACACGTTGATCGTCATTGCTCCTGGCCCTGTTCCGCGTTGAAATAACCTATAATCCCTATCAGGGATTGAAACAAGCCAAAGTCGATAAAAATTAATCTAAATAGATGTTGAAATAACCTATAATCCCTATCAGGGATTGAAACAACGAAATTAAGAAAAAAGCTCAAAAATTGCAAGCCGAGTTGAAATAACCTATAATCCCTATCAGGGATTGAAACGCGATAGAAGAAGTAAGCTATGTGTAATTTCCTTTGTTGAAATAACCTATAATCCCTATCAGGGATTGAAACAATGGTTTTACCTGACCATTTCTTTTCGGTATCTCGTTGAAATAACCTATAATCCCTATCAGGGATTGAAACACGGGCGCAGACAAGAAAGAAGTGAAATATCAGGATGTTGAAATAACCTATAATCCCTATCAGGGATTGAAACATTGATTTTCTTAATTTTGGACAAAATTATCAAGGTTGAAATAACCTATAATCCCTATCAGGGATTGAAACTCGGTGGAATCCAATTAACGCTAAAGTTGACTGCACCTTGTTGAAATAACCTATAATCCCTATCAGGGATTGAAACGGGTATGCCCGCCCCAACCATTGCAGAAATTACGGGTTGAAATAACCTATAATCCCTATCAGGGATTGAAACTACACCCAGCCTGACCGAATTGGTATTATTGGGAGGTTGAAATAACCTATAATCCCTATCAGGGATTGAAACCTGTTCTGAAATTATCAGGGTTGAACATAGCGCAGTTGAAATAACCTATAATCCCTATCAGGGATTGAAACCCCTTGACCTTCTTTTACTGTAAGACAGCCGCATCAGCCGTTGAAATAACCTATAATCCCTATCAGGGATTGAAACAGAATCAAACGGAGAATTACGCCGACGCGGTGCTGTGTTGAAATAACCTATAATCCCTATCAGGGATTGAAACTACTTCCTTCTTTACTACGATTGATGAAGGGGAGCGTTGAAATAACCTATAATCCCTATCAGGGATTGAAACTCTGTGAATAATTTGATGCGCCTGTACTTTGATACGTTGAAATAACCTATAATCCCTATCAGGGATTGAAACAAGGAAAAAATTCAGGCAGCATACATTGGATGTAAGTTGAAATAACCTATAATCCCTATCAGGGATTGAAACCAAAAATATAAGGTTTGGATTAACTGGTCTGGGAGTTGAAATAACCTATAATCCCTATCAGGGATTGAAACCAACCAAAAACGGCAAAATCAGATCTTTTCGTCTGGTTGAAATAACCTATAATCCCTATCAGGGATTGAAACTTACTACTCGGGGGCTTGGCGGAACCGGACGGCGGTTGAAATAACCTATAATCCCTATCAGGGATTGAAACCAAATGAATCAATTGAATCATGAATCTCATTCGTTGAAATAACCTATAATCCCTATCAGGGATTGAAACATTCTTTAGATGATTTCTATATAGTTAATCCTTTGTTGAAATAACCTATAATCCCTATCAGGGATTGAAACTTCCATCCCCACTCCAAGGATTTAACCCAGAACTGGTTGAAATAACCTATAATCCCTATCAGGGATTGAAACAAGGAAATATTAAGGGAACCAAAGGAGAAACAAAGGTTGAAATAACCTATAATCCCTATCAGGGATTGAAACCCCCTACTCTGACTGGAATCAGAGATAGGGGTAACACCCACAGTTGAAATAACCTATAATCCCTATCAGGGATTGAAACGAATTGTGGAGTATTAAAATAGACCTTAAATACGGTTGAAATAACCTATAATCCCTATCAGGGATTGAAACAAGGAAATATTAAGGGAACCAAAGGAGAAACAAAGGTTGAAATAACCTATAATCCCTATCAGGGATTGAAACCCCCTACTCTGACTGGAATCAGAGATAGGGGTAACACCCACAGTTGAAATAACCTATAATCCCTATCAGGGATTGAAACACTCAACTTTTCATATAAATAATCATAAAGCCCTAAAGTTGAAATAACCTATAATCCCTATCAGGGATTGAAACCAGAAGCTAATAACCCAGACGAGATTAGTAAGTTAGTTGAAATAACCTATAATCCCTATCAGGGATTGAAACGAATCTAGTAATTCGTAATTCGTAATTCGTAATTCAACTAATTCACCCTTTTACCCCTGACCCGGCATCTGTCGGTACAATATAGCGTTGTAATATTAAGAATAATAGTAAAACAGGGGCAATAGAAATCACAGAGCCCGCCGCAATTAATCGCCAGTCGAGGGAGAATGTTCCGGCTAGGGTTGCTACTCCTAAAGGCATGGTATAGAAGTCCGGCTGGTCTAAAACTAATAGCGGCCAGAGAAAGTCACTCCACGACCCAATAAACACAAATATTGCTAGGGTAATTAACGCGGGTTTAGCCGCAGGTATCATCACATTCCACCAGATTCCTAATTCTGAACAGCCATCAATTCTGGCGGCTTCTTCTAATTCTTTCGGGACACTTTGAAAGGCTTGTCTTAACAGAAATATGCCAAATGCGGAGGCAATACTGGGAAAAATAATTCCCAAATAACTATTTCTTAATTCTAATTGTACAGTTAACACATATAACGGAATCATCACAATTTGAAAAGGAATCATGATGGTGGCAATAATGGCTGTAAAAATGCCATCTCTACCTTTAAAGTTTAATCGCGCTAGGGGATAGGCGGCTAAGGAACAAAACAATAAATTTAAACTGACTGTTAATAGGGCGACAAAAGAACTATTAAATAAATAACGTCCAAAAGGATTGGTTTGCCAGACTTTAATAAAATTCTGAAATGTCGGTTGACGGGGAATAAATTGGGGTGGAAATTGAAAGATATTTTCACTGGGAGATTTAAAGGCGGTACTCACTAACCAAATCAGAGGAAATAGCATTAATACAGCAATTATTCCGAGAATAATATAAATAATTACTGTTTTTATGGTTTTATTGTTCAATTTAATTAAGCGGGTAAACAATAGGAAACATTAATAAATTGAGAGTCTGTACAAACCGCGTTTAAAGGTTTATCCCAAGCATCAATTGGTAATTGAGGAAGATAAGCAAAATCAAAAATAATTCCCACTGTTGGAATTAAATTCCATTCGGGTAAACTCAACATTCGGTCATAAAATCCACCTCCATATCCTAACCGATATCCTTGGGCATCACAAGCAACGGATGGAACTAAGATTAAGTCAACTTCACTGGACTGTAGTTGCATCAAGTTTGCATCGGGTTCAATAATACCATAACTATTGATATTATAGGTTTCCCCAGGTTGCCAATAATGCCAGGTTAAAGATTGTTCAACACAACGGGGAAATCCCCATTTTTTATCGGTGTTACTTAATAATAAACTTAAATCGGGTTCTTGGCGAAAACTGAAATAGGATAAAATCGTTTTTGCTTGTTGAAAAAGTGGGTTATGTTGTAGGTTTTGACAAAGAAGATCGCTTTTTGATTTCCAATCTATGTGGGATAAAGAACGACGCTGTTTAATGAGTAAACGTCTTAATTCTATTTTGGTTGAATTTGGCATTATTTTTTTATTTAATAAATCTAAATTTTACTATATTTTCCAGTATTAACAGGAATACACGCAAAACAACCATATCTAGTAGGGGCGAACGGCCGTTCGCCCCTACAGATGGTGTATAATTGGGTATTCTGCGTAAGTCCTGATTAATTTATCACCTAAGTTTATCGTTATCTCTGCTCTCTCCCAAGAATTTTTGAGCTAAAGCAGAGACAAAAAATCTAGCCGTTAGATTAAGTCGTAAACCGACTAATATTAAGGTTAGAAGGGTCAACTCCGATTAAGGTTGCTAATACTTCTCCATTACTTTCTAACTGAACTAAAGTGGCGTTATTCGTGGGTACAAAGATTAATTGTTCAAAGTTTAATCCCCCTAACAAATTTATCTTATCTTCTTGAATATTAAAATCAAGAATTGTATCGTTTCCGGCGTTGATGGCGATCGCAAATTGATCATTTCCACTGCCGCCAATTAAGGTATCTTCTCCTAAATCTCCACTCAGAAAATCATTCCCAACTCCGCCTTTAATCAAATCATTTTCTTGACCCCCATACAAAGTATCATTCCCTTCACATCCTTCTAAAATATCGGCTCCTAAATTACCAAATAACAAGTCATCATCCTGATTACCGCACAAGAAGTCATCATTTTTACCCCCATAAATTGTATCATTTCCTTCATTTCCTTGAAGTTGATCATCACCCGTATTTCCAAATAAAATATCGTTGCCTAATCCTCCACTTAAAGAGTCATTATCATCTTCACCAAATAATGTATCATCTCCCTCATCTCCAAAGATTAAATCATTACCAGTATTGCCAAATAAAATATCATTTTCAGTTCCACCACTTAAATAATCATCACCGTTACCGCCAAAAATCTGATCTTCTCCTTCCATTCCAAAGATAAAGTCTGATTCTTTGTTTCCATAAAGTAAGTCTGAACTAGTACCGCCATTGATAAAATCTGTGCCTTGACCGCCAAAAATCGTATCATTACCGATATCTCCTGCTAAATTATCATTCTCTTTCATCCCCAATAAAATATCATCTCCATCCCCACCATTAATAGCTTCACTAATATCAGTTCCCATCAAACTATCATTATTTTCAGTACCATTTAAGGTGTTCTGAATGATATTTTGTTGACGACTTGTTTCTATGTCTAAAGCAGCAAAAGGTTGACAGGAACAGTCATCTTGATTGGGTTCAGGTGTTGGACTTGGGGTTAATACTGGAGTTGGACTCGGTGTCGGACTCGGTGTTGAACCGGGTGTCGGTGCGGGTGTCGGTGCGGGAGTTGGTGCGGGAGTTGGTGTTGGAGTTGGTGCGGGTGTTGGTGCGGGTGTTGGTGCGGGTGTTGGTGCGGGTGTTGGTGCGGGTGTTGGTTCGGGAGTCGGTGCGGGTGTCGGTGCGGGAGTTGGTGCGGGAGTTGGTGTGGGAGTCGGTGCGGGAGTCGGAATTGGGGTAACTGAAAACTCATAAGCACCACTATCAATAATTGAGGTTCCATTTTGATCCCCATCAACAACACGAGGTTGATTATTTTGATCGGTTGTTAATGAATTATTGACCCCTGTATCAATCACAGGACTACCGATTAATAAAGGATAAAAATAAGTTCCATTGACATTTTCAAGGGTTCCCAATTGAGGATCAATTTTCTGAATATTGGTAGTAGCATTATAATCATTTCCGGTTTGATTGGGATTTCCTGGCCATTGAATATTCCCACCCAAATCCGTGAAACTTCGGTTAGTCTGCTGCTGAATATTCCAAGAGTTTCCCCCATTATTGGCGGTATTATTATTAAAAATTGTGTTTTGAACTGTAACTTCCGCCCCTGATGATGCAGAAATTGCACCTCCGACCCATCCCGCGTAATTATCAGCAATGGTTGTATTAATAATATTAGTCGGGCCATAAACAGCCATCGCCCCACCATTCCCTTGAGTTGTGGTGGCTTCGGCTCGATTTCCTGAGAAGGTACTATTAGTAATGGTTGTGGGAGCATCCATCATCCAAATACCACCACCTTGACTCGCTGCGGTATTATTAATAAAAGCAGTATTGCTAATATTAAATCCCCGATTTAATCCATTACTGATTTGAACAACAGCACCCCCATTCCCATTATTTCCTCCATTCGGGAGTGGTAAAATTTGATTGTCTTTAAAAACATTAGATTCAAAAATAACGTTATCTTGGGTTCCAGTAAATAAATAAGCTGCTCCTCCTTCTCCTCGACCGATATTTCCTTCAAAGTTACTATTAACAATACTAATGGTTCCTGATGGTTCATTACTGCTACTGGCGCGATCAGCATAAATAGCCCCACCAAATCCCCGTAAAAAGGGGTTGGGTTTTCCATTATCATAGAAAGCCGCCGTGGTTTTATTGTTTAAAAAACTAGAGTTTTCAATGGTTAGTTTGCCATTTAAACTGTTAATTGCTGCGCCATTAATCCCTTCATTATCAATAAATTGACTATTGGTAACGGTAATATTCTTTGGCCCCCAAAAAGCGATGGCTCCGGCTCCCCGTTCGTCATTAGCTGCGATCGCTTTATTGCGATTAAATTGACTGTTATTAACGGTTAAATTCCCTTCAAAAGCACTAAAAATAGCTCCGCCACCACCATCAGCGACATTATCATTAAATTTAATATTATCAATCGCTAAAATTCCTTGATGGGTGGTCGCAACTCCCGCGCCTCGTTCGGGGGTATAGCCATTATTCAGGGTCAGATTTTTGAGGTTTAAAGTGGTGGGGGTAACGGAGGTTGAATTGAGATAAAAAATTCTAAATTGATTATTTCCACTGATGATCAGGTTAGAATTATCCATTCCATCCAGGGTTAAATTTTTACCCACAGGAATGTCTAATTGTCCGGTGGTCAGGGTGATGGTATTTCCGCCGATTAGAGCGGGACTAAATTTAATCGTATCACCGGAATTGGCTTGCGCGATCGCTTCTCTTAATGATCCTAACCCAGAATCTTGATTATTCAGTACCAGTAGTTCAGCCATGTTTATATCCCTCTGTTCAACAGAAATTAATCTTTTAAGTTCTGTTCACTTCTTCTATCTGCTTTGAAAGCATCAGGGAATATGAGTTATTTCTCATTCAAACTTTATTATTTATTACTTAAGTATAGACTCTCTTTTTGATGATTCATTTGTAACAAAGTCTAAAATAGATTGCGCTGTGGTTTCGGGTTGTTCTAAATGGGGAACATGACCGGAGTTTTTCACCCAAATTAGTTGGGAATGGGGAATAGCGTTTTTAAATTTAGACGCATCTTTGGTTCCTAATATTTTATCATGATCGCCCCATAAAATCAAGGTCGGTTGTTGAATTTTTTGCAATTGATTACCAAACTTTCCATAGCCTCCGGTTTTACTAAAGCGAATTAATGCTTGATTCCAACCCATCGCTTCTAAATGCAAGGCGGCACAAATTTGAGCATCAACAGACGCAAAAGTTTTATCAAAATAAGCACTTTCACTAATCGCTTGACGGACTTTAGGATTCCTTAAAAATTCCGTAGCTAAATAATCAAAAGGCGGTAATAAAAACTTACCCATAACTGGCCCTGGTTTCATGCCCGCACTGTCTAATAATACCAAAGATTTCACCGCTTCAGGATACAATAGGGTAAAATCCAGGGCAACTGCACCCCCCATTGAAGCTCCAACCAAAATCACAGGTTGATTAATTAAAGTTTGCCAGAATGAATATAAATGAGTCGCTATTTCCGAGCGATTTAACTTAAATTCTGTTCCCCTTTCTGTAAATCCAAACCCTAAAATATCCACGGCAAAAGTTTCATTTTCTGAAGCTAATAATGGTAATAATCGCCGATATTCAAAGACAGAACTATCAAATCCATGAATTAATAAAATTGGGGTTCTCCCCTGCCCTTGACGAATATAAGTGGTTTGAATCGGTTGCTTTCGTAAGGGGGTAGAAATAGGTTCACATTTGAGATTTTTAGCCAAGGCGATCGAAGTGGCTTCGGTTAATTTGTGTACAGATTCGGGGAGAAAACTCGGAAACATATTTTCAGTCATCAGTCATCAGTCATCAGTTTATCGCAAGATTACCCATTCGTAATTCGTAATTCCCCATTGTGAGTTTGTCGAGTTCACAAAATATGGGTTGTGGTGTTGAATTTAGGCGATCGCAGAGACTTCATTCACAACGGCAATTTTTCCGCGCAACAGTGACCGTAACACCCGGTCAATACACATCCGTTCTTCTTCGGGTAAGGAGTCGTCCAAAATCGCGGCCATTAATCCGTAGCGGTCGGCTTGGGTTAAACAGTGGTTATCAGCGATGGAAGCAACCATTTCAGTAATCGCACCGGGCAGAAGATTAACGTAGGGCATCATGGCTAGACCTTGAACTCGACACTTTTATCATCTCGTATTCCCCTGGTTTGGGGGGTGATTGATTTAGGTCTGGTTAAGTGATGTTTCCGTAGAAATTATGTGACCAATATCACCACAAGCGATTAAGCACCTAATACAATGATTACTCAAGCACCGAATGAACACAACAATGGAATGTTTAAAAAATGCTGTTATAATCCATTCAATACCCGAACTTAAGCCAACACCCATTTGAGCAATCAACTGATGGTAACACTCACAACTCAACTCACCCTAGACGAATTTCTTAGCCTTCCTGAAACCGACTTAAACTATGAATTGATTAATGGAGAAGCAATTTCTAAAATGGCTCCTAAACGTTTTCATTCCCGACTGACTGTTACTCTGTGTACCCTGTTAACTCAATGGTGTCAAAATCGAGGAGAAATTGGCATAGAATGGGCTGTTATTCTGAAAAAAAATAATCGAGATTGGGTTCCTATCCCTGACTTACTTTATATTTCCTATAGTCGTCTTCCCTTAGAAAGATTTATTGATGAAGCTTGCCCCATTCCCCCGGAATTAGTGATCGAAATTATCTCGCCGGATCAAACCTTTGGCCAAATGAGTGAAAAAGCGATTGATTATCTCAATGCGGGGGTATTGAGGGTTTGGGTTGTTGACCCTAAAGCTAAAACTATTACTATTTTTTATCCCGATGCACCCCCTCAAACAAAACGAGATGAGGCAATTTTAACCGATAACCTATTAGAAGGATTGCAACTCACACCTCTGCAAGTTTTTCAACAAGCTGGGATTGTTTGAAATTATTAATTTAGTTTGGAGGTTGATTATTCACCCATTTGAACCATTGTAAAAGCGATCGCCATCCCTTTAATTTTCCCAAACCGGGCGCAGAAATAGAAGCCAAACTTTCCAGGGAAATTAACGCCGCATATTGCAACCCCAAAAAGCTATCAACGGCCGCATAGGGGCCACCCAGGGTAATTGCACCCGTGGCATACATCCGACCCCCTAAAGCATCATTTATTACCGTAGAACTCCGCATTTCCACCAGTTCAAAATCATTCGCCACACTCAACCGTCCCAAGGCATTCAAGGGCAAATTGTAATGAACTACCAAATCTTTTAATAAAGGATTGGTATTGACTTTTGCCTCTAACCCAGTCGCATCAATAATAAAATCCGCTTCTAACTGAAGATGGGCATTTAACCCATGTTCTCGAATGGTAGTTAAGGTGCGACCTGTAGGGCTGGGTTCCACCTGTTCAACGGTTCCAAAAGTAATCCGATACCACCCTTGGCGCAGTCCTTGATTAATGATATTTCGCCAGTCTTTTCGATTAGCTGTGGTAGTTCCTCCCCACTGTTCCAGGAGTTGTAATCGTTCTTGAGGATTAGCAGTTTCTAATTGTCGGCGTAAATCACCGCCCCAACAGGCTTTAGGCCAGTTAAAGGGTTGAAATTCAAAATGATTTTCAATGGTTCTTTTTGCTTGTTGAAATTGATTTCCTTGGGCTTTGGGCGATCGCATTAAATGTAAAATTTGGATCTGAGAATTTTTCGCCCTCGCTTCATAAAGACGCTGTAAAATGCGAGAAGCCACAATTCCCCGACCCCTGATAATTACTGTTCCCCCCGATTGTTCTAAATGATCATAAATATGTTGATGATCTTCATAGGCATTGACAACGGATTTAAAATCTTGGGTTTGTTCTCGATAAGTCTGTAAATCGGGGAGAAATTGAATCGCCGGATAACCCGTCGCTAAATGAACATATCGGGCAATGATAAACCCATAATCTCGACGATTTTCTGTGGAACGGGAATAGGCAATTGCATAACGTCCATCGGTGGTTTTTCTAATATTTTTTACCCGGCCATAGTGATAGATATTTGACCAGGCAATGCGATTAGCTTCTCGATCAATCGCATCAAAAACATAACCGGAACGGGGAGTATAGGTTTCGGCAAACGTCGGTTCAGAAAACACTTGCCAGAGTAAATTTAAAGCGGTGGAAAATTTGCCTTTACGCCATTCTGTATAGGATTCTCGGAGGGCATAACTCGGCCATCCCCAAAGATTATCGGGACAGGAATCGGAGTTAGACCGCAACCGTTCATGGGGAGGAATTTGGGAATTTAAACACAATCTCTGATAACGATTATAGGGTTTATCTTCCATTCCCAAGGCGATAATTTGATGGGATTTAACACCCGAAATTCTCAGGGAATCAACCCAAATAAAACTCCCTAATCCTGCCCCAATTGTTAGATAATCGATTGGCTCAATGGGTAATCCTGTGGCTTGTAATTGGGTTAAAGAAACTTGAGCGATATCCAGAAAGGATGGGGGTGGGAAACTCTCTTGATTTGATGAGGATATTGTCGAAGTAGAAATATTAGGAACAGGTAAATTTGTGTGAGAATTAAAGGAAATTTGTGATAATTTTTGATTGGGAATGGTAAAAGTATTAGTAATAAAAGAAATTGTAATATTATATTGACCAATTTGTAAAGTATCTCCCTCCTGAATGCAACAACGAGTTTGCACAATTCCATTCACTAAAATTCCATTGCGACTTCCGGTATCGGTGACCACCAAGTTTCCTTGTTCCCGGGTAATTAACCCATGAAAACGGGAGACTCTTTCTCCTGTTAAAACAATCCGAGAAACCTTTTCTCCATTCACCGTAGAAGGCATTCGTTCAAAAACCCTTCCTAATGCAATGGGTAGGGTTAGAACCGGGGTTCGCCATTCTCCTGTTTCTAAATTTTGCCAACTTAGTCGAATTTGCATCCGTTTTTTAGTCTTGATTTTTGAGGTTTATCTATTGGGTGGATAAAACCACACTAACTGCTGCTGCTAAGGACGTCCCACACCAAGGACAACCTACATTTAATTGTTCATAAGAGGAAACATGATCGCATTGAGGACACTGTAAACCATATTGTACAGGATTGAGATGAACAGGAGCTTTTGATGTTAGTTCATCGGGGGAAAATAATAGCGTTGGTGCAATTGAAAAATGTTCAAAATTAATAGAAATTACTTCTATTTGCTGCTGTCCTAATTGTATATTATTCCCGGAATTTAAAATAACCTCACCCGTTATTAACTTTTGATTATTGATCATCGGTGGGTTAGTTTCTCGTAAATTTTTCAGATAGAAGTTATGATTAGCTGGATGAAAAAAAATTTCAATATGTAATCCCGATACCGTTGGATGGGATAATACAATATCGCAGCGTGTGGGATCTCGTCCAACCCGATAGGTTTTTTGATCATTCAGGGTTTGGGTGCGGGACTGACCTGCTTCTGTCCACTTTAGCGTCAGTTCGTTCATGAGTATTAATATTCAAACACTGAAGGTTTTTATTTCAGTTGACCAAATGCTATTTTAGGTTATCCTTAACTTTCAATTCTATCCTAATTTTCCGATAAAATTGCCTTTGTGGAGCAAAAATGATCACTTTTAGATCTTAATGGTTTAGGATGAAAGATGCGATCGCCCTTCACACTCTATCAAAATAGGGTTGTGAAGATATGATTTTAAGGCTGTTTCCAGGGTAGACCAACTTAAAGCTGCACATTTCATCCGTATAGGAAACTGAACAATAGTTGTAAAAACATTGAGTTTTTCAAAAGGTTGATTAAATTGATAATTTCCTTGAATTAAATTCAAAAAATCTTGAATAATTAACAAAGATTCTGTTATTGTTTTTCCCCTTAATACTTCTGCCATTAAATCAGCAGATGCCATGGAAACGGCACAACCTCGCCCTTCAAATTTAATATCTTTAATAAGATCACCTGTAGAGTCTAATTCAATCGTTAATTGCACAATATCTCCGCAGTAAGGGTTATTTTGTTCCTGGGATAAATGAATCGGGTTTGTTTTCCCTCGATGGCGAGGTTTTTGGGCGTGTTCTAAAATAACTTGCTGAGAAATATGGCGTTGGGAAGGAGGAAAATTCATAGTCTAATCTGTAATAACTGTTCATAGTCCTGGGGGGTATCAATATCCAGAATCCCTAACGGAAAAGGCACAATACATCGATGATTAGGATAACTTTTAATTAAAGATTTTGCGCCTTGGGTTGTATCCAAATTAATTAATTCTCCAAATAAATTTTGAGAAAATAAAGCCGGAACTCCCAATATATTATTATACTCAGATACAACCATAGAATTTTGAGTCTGTTCATAGGTTTCTACCAGTTTATCAATAATTTCAGCAGAAATAAAGGGTTGATCACAAAGGGTAATTACCACCCCTAGACTATCGGGTTGAATTGCTTTTAATTGTTCAATTCCTGTTTGAATAGAACGACCCATCCCCTGTTTCCAATTAAGATTTTTAACAATAATGATGGGAAAGGAATTAATTTCTAACTCTATCTGTTCAGCTTGCGATCCTAAAACCACAATAATCGGATGACACCGGGAATTTAACGCCTGTTCAACGGTATGGGTTAAAAGCGTTTTTCCTCTAAATAATAATAGCTGTTTGGGTTGACCTAAGCGAGTTGACCCCCCGGCGGCTAAAATAATTAAACCCATTTTTGATCCCGTCATATAGCGCTACCAATTAAGGTTAAGACAATAATAAACCTTGTAACCTAGTTATATAGCAAGAGGCAATAGGGAATGGGCAATGGGCAATAGGTAAATACTTACTATAAGTAGCTTTTAGCTTTCAAGAATGTCCTAATAGATGTGGCAACTGCTATAACTTACTATTGCCTATTGCCCATTGCCCATTCCCTATTGCCTCTTGCCTATTCCCCATTGCTATAGTTGATGAATTGACCCGACCCGATATTTTAATGATCCGCCTAAACGATCGGATAAGACGGCGCGAATTTCTGCTAGAATAGAAAGGGCAATTTCTGATGGGGTTTCTGCCCCAATATCTAATCCGATAGGACTATAGAAATGATCAAGCAGTGCATAATTTAAGTCTAACTCTGTTTGAAGTTCCTGTAGAATTTGTTCCGTGCGTTGTCGGGAACCTAACAGTCCGATATAGGGTAAAGATGAGGGGAGGAGAAATTTTAATAACGTCCGATCGCATAGATAATTATGAGTCATGATCACCGCCACTGTATAATCATCAAAATCAGCTAAAATTCGACTTAAATTATACTCAATTTCTTCAGGATGAGCAATAATAATTTGATCGGCTAAGGGAAAACGGCCGGAGGTGGCTGCATCAAGTCGATGATCAATAAGGGTCACCATCCAACCCAGTTCTTTTGCTAAATTCACTAAGGGAATGGCATCTTCACCCCCTCCAAATACGATTAAAGAAATAGCCGGCTTAATAATATCAATGAAAACTGGAACTTCAGTCTGATTCCAGAGATAGGTTTTCACCTGAGATTGTTGATAATTGAGAGCAGTTTTAGTATCTTGAATGATGGCTTCAGATAATTGAAAATCTTCAATAGAGTTAATCATCACTCCGGTTTCATTAACCAATACCTTAAAATCTATTAGAGAATTTTCTTGGATTTGAAATAGAGTGGCGATCACTCCTAATTTTCGAGCATTTAAACACCCATCAATAAACTGAATTTGTTGTCTATATGTATGCTTTTCTAAAGGTTCAATTAAAACCTTGATCACCCCATTACACCCCAATCCTAAACCCAAAATAATATCCTCTGGGGCAGTTGTATCATAAATAATTAATTGCGGTTGACCCGTTTCGATAACTTGTTTTGCCCATTCACAGACATCATTCTCTAAGCAGCCTCCACTAATAGAACCGACTCGTTTTCCATCTGCAAAAATTAACAATTTTGCCCCAATTTGGCGATAGGCTGAACCCTGAACCTCAACAACCGTTGCTAAGGCTGTTTTTTGACGATGATTTTCAGCTTGATCAAAAGCTTTAATAATAGCTTTAAGTTCATTCATGACAGGGGTTTTGGGTTGGAGAAGAACCGTTCACATACCTAACAACTGATCGGGAGTCATGGGTAAATCCCGCAGTCGCTTACCTGTGGCATGATAAATCCCATTGGCGATCGCCGCGGCTACCCCCGTAATCCCAATTTCACCACACCCTCTAGCCCCCACGGGGTTAAAATTCCGATCCGGTTCACCCACGAAGGACACCTGAATGCGGGGAATATCTGCATGGACAGGAATGTGATAGGTAGCCAAATCATAAACAATTGGTAATCCCAGATGGGGGTCAAGCTGACATTCCTCCATCAAAGCATCCCCAATGCCCATAATCACAGCCCCTCGAATTTGACTGGCGGCGGCCTTGGCATTGATCACCCGACCAATATCCATCACCGACACCCAGCGTGTCACCTGAACTCGACCCAAGGGTTCATCCACTTCTACCTCACAAAAATGAGCCCCCCAGGATTGAAACGCCCATTCCCGGCTTTCCGTCCCCGGTTGAGATGATCCTGTAGCCTCGAAAAAGGGTTGTCCCGACTCCCGTAATATCTGTAATGCCTCGGTTGTGGTATTGGCATTCACCTGTTTAAGCAGTTCTTCACAGACATTCACAACAGCCGGGGCCAAGGTTGCGGTCATCATTGATCCGCCTGCTAGACCACCATTGGGTAACTGAGAATCCCCAATTTCCACCCGGATGTTCTCAACGGGCAAATTCAGGGTTTCCGCCGCACTAATGGCAATCACCGTATAAGCACCCGTCCCCACATCATTTGCAGAGGTCAGCACCTGGACTGTACTATCGGGGAATAAACGCACCGTTGCCGAGGCCATGAAACGCAGACCCGGAAAGGTCGCCGCCGCCATTCCCCAACCGACAAATTTTCCGTCCCGGGTGAGACTGCGGGGCTGTTGGGGGCGATCTTTCCAGCCAAATTGTTCGGCCCCTACCTGCAAACAGTCGGCAAAATGTTTAGCGGAAAAGGGGAGTTGGCTGCGTTGATGTACGGGGGTAGCATTTTTTAACCGTAATTCTACGGGATCAATTCCTAACGTCCAGGCGAGTTCGTCCATTGCCGATTCTAAGGCAAACATTCCTGGTGTTTCCCCTGGCCCTCGCATATAGGTAGGCATCCCCACATTTAAAATAGCAATTTCTTGTTTAAGGGATAAATTGGGCGTGGCATACATCACCGGAGTCACCGCAATACAATTTTCGGCAAACGTGGGATTGACGGGGGAAGTCTGGGATTTGGCATGATGTTCAATGGCTAGAAGTTGACCGTCCGCAGTTGCCCCGATTTTAAGGTGTTGTTCCGTTGCTGAACGGTTTCCCACAATCATCGTCATCTGTTGACGGGGGAGCACTAATTTCAGGGGGCGTTGGATTTCCCGGGCAACGGCTGTACAGAGAATTCCATGGGGCCAAGGAAAGGCTTTCGCACCAAAAGCCCCACCAATATAGGGAGTCACGACCCGCACCTGTTCAGGGGGAATGCCAAACAGGGTAGCGTAGGTTTGTTGATGCAGCGCCACCCATTGGCTTGGTTCATAAACGGTTAAGTTGTTATCCTGCCAATGGGCGATAATGGCGTGGGGTTCCATCATGGCGTGGAGTTCCATGGCCGTTGTGTAGGTGGCACTGATCTGACATTCGGCGGTTTCTAGGGATTTAGCGGTATCCCCCTGTTCTAAACCCGGTGTTCTGGGGGCGGTGATAAATAAGGCACTTTTGGGATTAATCAAAGGAGTGTCGGTTTCGTATTCCACCTGAACTAACGTAGCCGCATGACGGGCGCGTTCTGGAGTATCGGCCACCACTAACCCAATAATTTGTCCAGCGTAGTGAATTTCGTGATCGGCCAAGGGCAGACGGGATTCATAGATTTGGGAAGTTGCCCAATCATTGGCGACGGGGGAGAGTGGAGGTATATTCTCAGCCGTGGCAATATGCAGCACCCCTGGACTGGCTTGAGCCTCCTGGAGATGGAGGGTTTTAATCCGACCTTTGGCAACCGTCGCGGTGATTAAAGCCCCATAAACCAGTCCCGAAATTTGATGTTCTGCTGCATAGGTGGCACTTCCAGTAACTTTCGCCCGTCCCTCCTGGCGGTTAACGGATTTTCCCATCACATTGCTCATTCCTGTCCTCCTGTTTGAACCGAGGCCATAAGCGCGCGTTCGATCGCCCGTTTTGCCATTTCTATTTTAAAACCGTTATGTTCTAGGGGTTTAGCCTCTTGTAGAGCTAATTCTGATGCTTGTTTAAATGAATCGACTGTTGCGGGTTTGTTCCGTAAAAACTGTTCTGCGGCTACAGCCCGCCAAGGTTTATGGGCTACACCCCCCAAGGCAATCCGAACCGCCTGAATCTGATGATCCCTGACTTCCATGGCCGTCGCCACGGAGACTAAGGCAAAACTGTAGGAGGTGCGATCGCGCAATTTGAGATAAACACCGGATTTAGCAAAGACTAGGGGAGGTAAAATCACCGATGTAATTAGTTCACCCGGTTGTAAATTGGTATCTTGTTCGGGGGTATTTCCAGGTAAACGGTGAAATTCCGTTATCGGAATTTCTCGTTTTCCTGATAATCCTTGGGCTTCTACAACAGCATCTAAAGCAGCTAACGCCACACAAAAATCCGAGGGATGCACCGCCACACAGTGATCACTCGCCCCGAATATGGCATGGAGACGGTTAATTCCGGTTCTGGCAGAACAACCACTTCCGGGGTGTCGTTTATTACAGGGAAAAGCCGGATCGGAGAAATAGGGACAGCGTGTGCGTTGTAGGAGATTTCCCCCGACGGTCGCCACGTTGCGAATTTGTTGGGATGCACCGGATAGAATCGCCCGGGAAAGCAGGGGATAGTCCCGGCGAATGATCGGATGATCGGCAACGGCCGTATTACTCGCTAAAGCACCAATTCGTAATCCCCCCTGGGAGTGAGATTCAATCTGCTGCATCTCGAGGTGAGAAATATCAATTAGGTGTGAGGAGGTTTCCAGATATCCTTTTAACCGATCAATTAAATTCGTTCCCCCGGCAATTACCGTTGCTTGGGGGTGATCTTGGATTCCCTGTACCGCATCCTGCACGGATGTGGCGCGAATATAAGTGAAATTTCTCATATCAGTTATCAGTAACCAAAACTAAAGCATCAGCAGGTGGGGGAGTTTGTCCGATCACCTGTTGCACCGCCGCCACAATGCCATTATAGGCACTACATCGACAGAGATTACCACTCAGACGTTCTTTAATTTCCTGGTCTGAGAGTTCCTGAAGTGTCGGAGGCTGAGTCAGATCCGGTGTCACCGCACTTGCACATCCCCGTTCTATTTCCTGAATTAAGGCCACCGCCGCACAAATCTGTCCGGGGGTACAATAGCCACACTGAAACCCATCCTGTTCGATAAAAGCGGTTTGTAGGGGGTGCAAGGTATCATCATGGGCTAATCCTTCAATGGTAGTAATCTCTTTTCCCTGCTGCATAATTGCCAGAGTCAGACAGGAGTACACCCGTTGTCCGTCAATTAAAACGGTACAAGCACCACACTGTCCGCGATCGCATCCCTTTTTCGTTCCCGTCAGTCCTAAATATTCCCGCAGTGCATCTAAAAGGGTAACTCGTGGTTCTAATTGTACCCTGTGGGTTGTGCCATTAATATCAAGAGTCAGGAGAATTTGCTCCTCCCCTTGTGCTAATACAATTTTAGGCTGATCTTTTAACTGCATTAGGGTTTCACCTGTGTTGGGATTAGGGTTGAATTTAACACCCAATTATAATAGTTCATGCAACAAACTGATAACTGATTTTGACCTAGCCAAAAGTATAGGTTTTTTCCCCACCCAAGGGTTAGTTCAATACTGAACTTAGAGATAGAGCTATTTTCTATTTCTGATTTTATGATTTAACCAGTTTGCACAACCTAAAAGTCCCGTTTGGTGGAAAAAGACATGAACACCTTAGAATATACGTTGCGCTTTACTTCAGATTCTCTCCTGAAAGTTCGACCCTTAGAAACCGCCTATTTATCTTCCGATGAAATTCTGACCTATAAAGCCGGAGATGAAATTCCGATTAGTGCTTATACCCCGAATTTACAAGGGAAATATATTCGAGTTTATTTAGATGAATTTGATCCTCGTTCGATTGAAACTGCACCCAAACAATATTACTGTTTTGGGAATGATGTGGAAATTGTATTAACAGCCACTTCTCGCGGAACAGAAGCCAGTCAACAATATCCTCCGGTACTTCCTCCCAAAGTTGATCTAAAAGTTCCTTATCATTCTCAACTGAATAATTTAGAACATCCTGTGGGCTCTTGTAACGTGACTTCTGTAGCCATGGTTCTCAAATATTATGGCATTGATTCTCGCACAGCCCAAGACATTAATAATGATGTGCAACTCGAAGATGTACTATTTCGTAAAACCGAAGAATGGGATCAACAATATGGATATACAGGTTCTGTAAAAACTCGTCATGAATATAAATTTCTTCAGCGCCTTCTGCGAGAATGGGGTCAAGAATATGGCCCTGGAAAACTTCAAAATACTACTTTTAAAAATGTTACCACAGAACTAGAAATTAAACAACATTTAGCCAAAGGAAATCCGGTGATTGTTCATGGTTATTTTACCGATTCCGGTCATATTATTGTGATCAAAGGCTATGACGATCAAGCCGCAGTTTGGATTTGCAATGATCCCTATGGCAAATGGTTAGGATATCGAGGGGGATATGATACGGATGCAAGTGGTGGAGATGTTCGCTACAGTTATCCCGATTTGCGCGCAGTTTGGGACGTGGATGGTGAAAGTTGGTGTCATTTTCCCCTGTCCTAGAGTTAGTTTTTTAAACCTAATTATTACCCACAAAAATCATGAGTCAACTGGATGAAATCACCCAACAACTAATAGAATTCGATGAAGATGTCCTGAAGGCACAACTCGCGATTCAGGAACAACAAATCACGAATAGTGCGAGATCTAGTTCTGGGTCTTCTTTGGATAGTTTAGAAGTGGAGTTAATGGTAGCACCTAGAGGCGGATTTGATCAGAATACTATTGAAATAGGCGATCGCCTATTTCAAAAATTGAACGTCAAAGCCTATCAATTAATGTGTAGTGAACTGTTTGATGATCAATTAATTCAAACTCAATGCCAAACTTTATTGACAGAAAATCTAGGAAAAGTTGCTGGAGAATTTAAAAATAATTTAGGAAAATTAGCCGGAGCATTAACTCCTATTCTCGCCACCAACTTACAATTAGCGTATCCCATTGCAGCAATTTTAGCTGTCCTAATTATTAAAGCAATTTCTTCAGCAACCGCAGAAACAGTTTGTGAAGTTTGGAAAGGTAAAATTGACCAATCTACAGAAACACCTAACCCGCAATTATTAGGGATCGAGATTTAATTCATAAACCCGGTTTCTAAAACAACAATTAATTAAGGAGAAAAAAATGCAACGAATAGTCGAAATTTTTCCCGATGGCAATATTTATGAATATAAAGACGGTGTAGCAATTAAAGCTATTCCCAGCCACGGACAGGTTAAATTACTGCAAAAAACCTTACAATTTACTCTGGCTAAAACCTTTGCCATTGCTTCTATTGATCAAGTTCCTCCTGTTGTGATAGATAGTGCAACTCGTGGCGGCATGACAATTAATTCAGAGGGAGTAAAACTGATTAAATCCTTTGAAGGAATGGAATTAGAAGCCTATCAAGATGTAGTTGGAGTCTGGACAATTGGATACGGACATACCCAAACCGTCGAACCCGGAATGGGCATTAATGAAGCCCAAGCGGAAGAATTACTCCGTCAAGATTTAGCAGAATTTGAAGAAGCTGTTACAGAAGCAATACAAGTTTCAATTAATCCTAATCAGTTCTCAGCCTTAGTTTCTTTTGCTTTTAATTTGGGTGCAGGTTCCCTGTTTCAATCAACCCTGTTAAAACTATTAAACCAAGGAGATTTTTCAGGGGCGGCGGATCAATTTCCGAGATGGAATAAAGCCGGACATCAAGAATTGCCAGGACTAACACGGCGAAGAAAAGCCGAAAGAGCCTTATTTTTAGGGCAAGATTGGACAGTTTTTTAGATTAGTAAGACAATGCTCTGCCCATCACTTACTCATGACACAAACTTTAATTTAAACACACTGATAGGGTATGGTGCAGGGCATTATTTTACTGATCACAAATTTAATTCAACAAGCAATTAGGGTGTAACTAAAATGAATTCAGCCACAAGTTCAACCTCCAACCTTTATGCCTTATTAATTGGCGTAGATTGTTACTTACCTCCCACATCACCTGGAGGAATATCAATGAGAAATTTAGGCGGATGTGTTCGAGATATTAACCATATTGAAGCATTTTTGAAAGAGACACTGCAATTATCCGACTCAAATTTACTAAAATTAACCGCTTCCAATAATCCGAATTCTCCTGAACCTTTGGAACCCCAAGAACTATGGCCTACCTATGAAAATATGGTGGCTAAATTCAAAGAAATTACTGAAAAAGCGCAACCGAATGATCAAGTTTATATTCATTATTCTGGTCATGGTGCCCAAGCAGCAACCATTTATCCTCAATTAAAAGGTGGATATGCGTTAGATGAAACCCTCGTTCCTACGGATATTAGTCGTTCAGATGCTCGTTATCTTCGAGATGTAGAATTAGCTTTGCTAATGCAAAAAATGGTGGATAAAGGGTTAATTGTTACCTTGGTTTTAGATAGTTGTCATTCAGGTGGCGCAGCCCGTTCTGATAAAGATGAAGGCGTGCGGGGTGTGGATATGATTGATATGACCCCTCGCCCCACCGATAGTTTAGTTGCACCAATAGAGGAGTTAATTCAACATTGGAAAAGTGTAAACCTAACTTCAAAATCTGATCAAGGTAATGCTCGAAATATCAATAGTATAAGTTGGATACCGGAACCCAAAGGTTATCTTTTATTTGCCGCTTGTCGAGATAATGAATCTGCTTATGAACGAATATTTGAAGGAAATGAAAAGAATGGGGCGTTAACCTATTGGTTATTAAAATCCCTCAAAGAATTGGGAACAGGAACCTCTGCAAAAGCTCTACATAATCAAATTTTAGCCAAAATTAATGTCGCTGAACGACGACAAACCCCCATGTTGCAGGGAGAGGGCGATCGCAGCTTTTTTGGCAATACTATTAGCACCTTAGAACTCACTGGATTTGTTCGACAAGTTGATGTAAAAAAAAATCAAGTTGAGTTATCCGTTGGTCAAGCCCATGGCATTAGAAAGGGGTCGGAATTAGCGATTTATCAATTAACAGCAACAGATTTAACCAAAATAGAACAACGAATTGCATTAGTAAAAGTTACTAAACTGGGTGGAGTTAAATCTTGGGCAACTATTACCCAATTTTTAGATAATCATACCCTTGAAGATATTGAAGCAGGCGCGCCCGCACTGTTGCTTTATCCTAATTTGCAATTAGTTCGTAAAATTCGTTTTCAAGAACTGCGAAGTCAACCCTTAACAGTTAAACCTACTATTGTTTTAAATGCCGTTGAATCTGCTATTAAAACGGCAAAAGGTTGGATAGAATTAGCGTCAGGGGATGAAGAAGTTGATTATCAAATTTCGATTAATTCATCGGGAGAGTATGAAATTTTAGATCCCAATGGAATTCCCCTGACTAATGTATGTCGTCCGTTAAAAGTTGATGACCCCAATGCTGCTGATCGTTTAGTCAAACGGTTACTACATTTATCGAAATATAACAGCGTTTTAGCCTTAAAAAATCACGATCCCATCTCCCCCCTTCAGGGAAAAATTAAACTTGAGTTGTATCCCCTACCTGATGACTATGAACTCGGAGAAGAATTAACGACTAAACCTTTTAATACGGTTGATGGTTCTCCGATTTTGGAGGAAGGAAAAAAAGTCCTGGTGAAAATCAAAAATGAATCTTTCCAAACCCTGAATATTACCGTATTAGTGATTCAAACAGATGGAAGTATTAAACAAGGATATCCTAGTGGCGCACGTTATCAATCGTTACCCGCAGCAGGAGAAATTCCTTGGGTAATTGATGCCAGTTTACCAGACGGTTATGACCAAGGAGAGGATATTTTAAAAGTCTTTGCAACCCTTGATGGAAGTAGTTTTGAGTGGTTAGAATTGCCTCCATTAGATACAGAAATTTCCCGTAAAAATGCTGAGGAAGCAAAAACACCTTTAGAACAGTTTTTTGCTAAGTTTTTAGCCAGTGAAGATGCACCGCCTCAACGGAATATTAATACGGTGGTTTCTGCGAGTTCCGAATGGACAACGGAACAGATTAAATTGAGGGTCAAACGAGAGGCTACGACCTAAAGGGACGTTTGAAACGCGCCATCAAGGGGGCCAAGTTCAGTGGAACTAGCAATTAGGCTAGGTGCAGAATTGGCTAGATACAGTAAATTGGGCAAAGCAAGCACAATCGTAGTTCAAGATTCGTTCAGATACACTACAAAAAGGACAATATTCGATGGATACTTTAGGGTGCATTCAAGCTTGGTTAATTTGGCAGGAACAGCAGGAACAGTCAGAAGTTCCTGAGATTCAGATTTCCTCTATTCCTGGTTTACTGATTTTGATTTTGATTCTCACTCCTGTGATCGATTTACATCCTGTACTCGCCGCAGAATTATTAGCTAGAGGAAGTCGAGGTCAAGATGTTGTGGCCTTGCAGAATGATCTCAAACAAGCTGGGTGTATGGCTAAAAGTGTTAGAAGTACGGGCTATTATGGAAAAATTACGAAAGCTGCTGTGAAAAAACTACAACAAACTCATGGCTTGAGAGTGGATGGAGTTGTGGGAGAACAAACTCGCAATGCTTTGAAATCTGGTAAAACTTGCCAGTCATTAGCTAGTTCAGGAGTTCTTAAGATGGGAAGTCGAGGGGAGAAAGTTCGTGAGCTTCAGAGTCAGTTGAATAATTCAGGATTTCAAGTCAAAGAAGATGGGATTTTTGGTCGTGAAACTCGTACAGCAGTCAGAAAAGTAATTCAGGAAGCTAGAGATGAAATCGGTGTCAATGGTAACGGATTGATGCCTTTAACAAATAAGAAACTTGAGGTACTCATAAAAGCCGTCGAAATAGACGATCAAGAAATACAAAATCAAGTGGCTATGCTTTTAGCAGTAGAATTTTATAAAGAAACTTTTTTAAATGATAAATGTAGTGCTTTTCTTAAAAATGGTTTTGATCGGTCAAAATTATGTAAACCTAATTTGATTAAAGTGAATTCAGATCACGGTGATAATAAAATGAAAAAAGTTACTCTACCAATAAGTTTGATGAGAATAATTTTTAATCAAGCTATCAAGCAAGACAATGATCCTAATCTACAGTTTGCTGCTGCTACTTCTCTAGCCTATCTTAGAGAAGAACCAACAGAAACTATGATTAAAATTTTAATTAAAAACTTAAATAATGCTGAAATTATTGAAGATCCGAACTTAAAAATTTCCAATGTTGCTGCTGAAGCATTAGCAGTTATAGGAAGCTATGCTACGGATATAAAAATTATTGCAAAAGAAGTTTCTTCTTTGAAACAATCTTTGATGTCAACAAGAAATGATTATCTTGCTCAATTAATGTTTTATCTGGCAATTAATGGTAATCAAGAAGCTAAAGAAAGTCTCGAAATATTTCTGGTTGATTTATTTAAAAACCCTAATAAAGTTTCTGAAATAAAAGATGTTAACCTATTAAAATCAACTGTAATTTCATACTTAGGAAAAACGGCTGACGAAAATATTTTAAATATTTTTAATCCAATTCTAGGTTTGGCTAAACCTTCAGAACTGAAATCTGAAGATCCAATAATTCAATCTGATATTGTTAAAGAGTTAGGAAAAATTGTTAATAAAAATGATAGTCTCAAAAATGATATTGTTACTATCTTAAAAGAAATCATAAAAAATGATGATAGAGATGTAAGGGTACGAGTAACTGCAACTTTAGAATTAGTCAAAATAAAGCCTCAATTAGCTAACGATCCTGACTTAAAAAATAAGTTTATAAATATCATAGAAAAAAGTAATAAATATCTGGAAAAAGATATAAATTCAATTTCATACGATAGAGAAAAATTGAATGAGGATTCTGTAGTTAATGAATTAGGAGAATTACTTATTATTCAATTAGAAAAAATAGTTGTTAAATTAGAACAAACTTCTATAAAAAATTCGGTATTAAAACAAGATATTATTACTTTTTTTAAGCAGAATTTAGAGAATAACACAATAGATTTAAGACTACGGTTTTATACAGCTTTATCAATAATAAAAATTAGTACAACAACTAACTCATTTATTGAACAAGAATCTCTGCTTAAAAATCAAATTAAAAAAATATTTACAGATGCTTTAAATGATGAAAGAACAAATGTAATGGGCTGTATTTTGAAAAATCATAGCGTACAAAAATTATCCTTTATAAAGGAGGATTATCAAAAATTGCTTGAACTTTGTCAACCTGAAGGCGATCCGGGAGGTAGTGGTCTGTATCCAGCATTCATAAGCATACCACAAGAGAGAGAAAACGCCAGGAAATCTAGCAATAATAGGACTGAGAATAAGTCTAACAATAATAAGGCTGAGAATAAGTCTAACAATAATAAGACTGAGAATAAGTCTAACAACAATAAGACTGAGAATAAATCTAACAATGATAGAAGTAAAGGCTCATAAAAGACTAATAGGCAAAATTTTAACAGAAAGAAATTTTAATCAGCTTGATATTAGAGGAATTAGCTTTCAAAATTCTGTTCTTAAAAATGTAAAGTTTAATTATGCTAAAGCTGGAGTATCAATTTTGTTTCAGTCTGGACTTATTTGTATATCATTAATTTTATCAATCTTAGCTGGAATAATTATATTTTGGTCATGTATCGCAATTGGTGACTTGATGTTTATCCTTGGCAAAAACGTTATAGCTTGTTTAATTAGTTTATTTGTTTTATTGGCTTTTTTTATTATTGCTCTATATAAAGAATTTAGAAATACTCTGGCTTCTTTCACAGTTGCGATTTTTAGTAGCGCTATCTTTATATTTGCTATTGCTCCTAGTACAGATGAAAGCCGAGATTTTACAGGGCCATTAGTGTTTGGATTAATCATGGATATAGGAGTAATAGCAGGTTTCACAATATTAACTTCGGTTATAGTTATTCTGGGAACATTGACTACTCGAAACTATAAGGTTAAAGTTGCGATATTCGTTGGCTTTCTTGCGCTTGTTTCTGCTGCTCCTACGTTTTTTTTAAATTATACAGGCTTTGATTTTATAGATATATATGGGGCTATATTATTATCATTATTGAGCACTGTAATTACCATTAGCTTGGCAATTTATATTGGTTGGCAGGCACTTACTGGAGATTGGCGGTATTCAGTTTTGCGATCGCTTGCTATAACAATATGTTCAATAAAAGGAACCAATTTTCAAGAAGCTGATTTAACCGATGCGGATTTTACAGGAGCAATTCTAGCTAATACGAACTTTACCAAAGCAAACTTAACTCGTACCTGTTGGCGAAATGCCAAAAACTTAGATACAGCCAAAGTCGAAGGAACCTATTTAGAAAATGAAAAAATTAGGCAATTACTTGTCACAGGAGATGGACGCGATCAGAACTTCGATGGTTTAGACTTGCGGGGATGTAACTTACAAAATGCAGACTTAACCGATGCTAGTTTCATTAATGCAAAATTGAGTGAAGCCACCTTAGAAGGAGCAAATTTAACACGCGCTAAACTCGCTCAAGCTCAACTCTACGGGACTAACCTCAAGAATGCAATCTTAACAGGTGCTTGCATTCAAGATTGGGCAATTTCCCTCGATACCCAATTTGACGGGATTAAATGTGAATATGTTTATATGCGTTTAGAAACCAAAGAAGACCCCGATCCTTGGCGTAAACCGGATAACCGTAATGAAACGTTTAAAGATGGAGACTTCACTGATTTTATCGCGCCAATTATTAAAACTCAAAAACTCTACCAAACTCAAAATATTGATTTACGGAGAGTGGCAGAAAATTATACTATTCTGGATATCTTTCACCATCAAGGAGTCGATCCAAGTGCAGCTGCGATCGCATTTCAGAAATTAATTGAAAAATACCCAGAAGCCGGACTAAAAGTGCTTTCAATTGAAGGACGAGGAAACGAAAAAATTCACTTCCAAGCTCAAGTTACTGATGAGGCTAACCGTTCAATCCTCAGTCAAGAATATAGTGCCATCTATAACCAAATTAAATCGGGAACTTACAGCGACTTACAAGCGTTTTTAGCCGCTGTCGCTGAAAAAGATCAGCAAATTATCCGTTTTCAAGAGTTACTAGAAAATGCCATTCAGCAACCTAAATTTTATGTGGAAACTTATCAAGAAAGTCGGGGTAATATTACCATTAGTAGCGTCCAGGGAAATATTAGTGGAGTCGTTGGCGGTGATTTAACGGGAACTGTGGATGTGTCCCAAGGCGATACGGAAATTTCAGGCGATCGCAATATTGAAATTAATAAAGGCGATTATCGAGAAACCTCCGTTAATGACCAAGGTAGTTATATTGAAGGGAATGTTCAGAACAGTTCCGAACCCGAAGAAAGCTAAATCTTGTTATGAAATCTTCCTCATAATGTTATAATCAAAAGATAGATTTTTTATATCAAAAATTTATGTCCGAAGGATTACAAACCTCAAGGCTTCAACAAGCACTGGATACAGTAGAATCCCTCTCAATTGAGGAACAAAACCTAATCGTTGAAATCTTAGTTAAGCGACTACAGAGAAACCGTCGAGAAAAACTACTCGAAGAAATTAAAGAAATTCGACAGGAAGCGGCACAAGGTATGATTACAGTAGGTTCTGTAGATGATTTTCTTCGGGAGTTAGAGACTTGAGAAAATTGCTTGGCTTAAAAGTTAAGGGCGATCGCATTATTCTTAAAACCCTCCTAACTTTTGCTATTTTGCCACTCTTCCAAAGCATTAATTACCAAACTCGTGGCTGGATGATTGAGAGCTTGCTGAAAAGCACTAACACCACCCGTCTTTAATGCACCGAGAACTCGCTTCATCAACGCTGGATTACTTTCTATTTGTTCGATCACTTCCCCTGCTATTTTCATCTTTCCCGTCATTGTATTCGTGGGGTTAGCTTTGCTGAGTTGTTCAAGCAATTGTTGAATTTCATTCGCAACTTCAGCAAGATTTTGTTTCTCTGCTGAATTATTATAATAATTTCCTTCTACATATTGTCCTTGGTCATTTACCGATATCTCCCGATAATTACCAGTTCCAATATTAATGTTACGTCCGCCTGTCATTTTTTTATCTCCTGAGTTAGAAACAGTTGAATCGGATTCAGGGGGTTTAATCAAACGTGAAGTTTTAACAGTAGACTTTTCAACCTTTTCGCCATACCAGCGAGGAATAAATTCTTGAGATATTCCAGCCATCCTAATTGCATTACATCCTAAATTATAAGCGAAATTATAAGTTTGACCCGCTCCTAACGCATCATAAAACGCCACTGAAAATTCAATCGCGGCTCTATCATCAATCGCCTGACTCATGCCAATCACATAATTAATATATTTGGCTATTTCTTGAGCTTGGACTTCCGAATAACAGGCATTCAGTACCACACATTCCACCTGTTCAGAAAATAATTGAAACAGTCCGGCGATCGCTTCCGTATCCACTAACTTTTGACATCCGGTGTCATCTTCAAAAACTAAACCATTTTCCCCCGATCCATGTCCGCTAAAATGAACAATATTCGGTTGATAATCTAAAATAGCCCTGCGAATATCTCGATATCGAGTTGCTTCTGCGGATTCAATAGAAAATAAATCCCTAGACTGCGATCGCTTCAATCCTTCTTTAATTTCTCGCATTTCTTCATCCAACCGTAAAGGACTTGTTCTTTTAGGGTTAGCCGATAAAATCAAAATCTTTCGATGAATAGCATCTTGATTCACCAATCAATTCTCCTTAAATAATTTTTTAAAGAACAGCTTTATAAGTTATATTTCTGTTGAGAAATTCAGCACCACAACATTCTTTCTATGAACAACCTATTGTATTGGCTCAACCCTTATTCTCGTAACTCTACGATAGGTCGGTTTTTTACCTAGCCAAAAGTACAGGTTATCCCCCCACCCCAGGGTTAGTTTAAAACTTGACTATTTGTTAGCTCTCTTTATTGCTCTTATCGTTATAGTTATAGGGATTAGCTCAATCGTTTTGGAATGTGAACTTATGCTTTTATTCAGTAATACTCCGATTTCGGTTTCTCTACCCTTGATTCTGACTGTAATTTTCCTGACCCTCGTAGGAATACTGGGCTGGCGCTATTGGGAAAAAAGAAAGCGCTATCAGTCTCTCGAATCCCTGCCTTCTCCACCCAGACACTGGCTATTTGGCAATATTCCTCAAATCTTAGAGGCGGTTAAAAAAAAGCAATTCTTTAAACTGATCTTTGATTGGAGTCAACAGTATGGTTCCATGTATGTTTATTGGACAGATTATCCTGTCCTGATTTTAAGTAAGCCATCAGCTATTGAAAGTACGATTATTAATGGTATGAGAGACGGTAGCTTGATCCGGTCTCAACGCACAAGTCAGGCTTGGAACGATATCAGTGGCCCAATTTTAATCGGAGAAACTGGATCAGAATGGCAATGGCGTCGCAAAGCCTGGAATCCTGAATTTACTTCCAGTGGAATTTCACAGTATATCAACGTTGTTCAGCAAGCCTGTTCTCAAATTACAGCAAAAATTAAAGAAACTGACTCCTCAGAAACGATTCAGGTTGATCCCCTATTTGTAGAATTGACCATGGGTGTCATTGCCTGCTTAGTGTTGGGCATTCCAGTTGATCCCAAAATTCCGACCTCCGAGGGGCCTCCCCTGGATGTTCAAAAAGTCTATAAGGCGATGTCCGTGATCACCTATCGATTTCTGCGCGTGGCGACGGGTGAAAAGCGCTGGATGAAATATTTACCGACACAATCGTCTCGTAATTACTGGTCAGCCAGACGCTATGTTGAACAATTTCTAGCACCTCGCGTAGACCTGGCTTTGCAACTGAGAGACTCTCAGCCCATTGAGTCTGTTTCCCTCAGTCCTTTATTCACTGAATCAATGTTGGTTAAAATAGCCGTAAAAGAACCTCGCTACACAAAGGAAACACTGATTGCAGAAATGATTGAATTCCTGATTGCGGGGACTGATACCACAGCCCATACATTATCTTTCATAGTGGGTGAATTAGCGTTGCATCCAGAGGTTTTCCAAAAGGCTCAAACCCTTGTAGACCAAGTATGGGAAAAGCATGGGTCAATTTCAATCGAAAGTCTTAAAGAACTCACTTATCTGCGAGCAATTGTTAAAGAAACACTCCGCCTTTATTCCGTTGCATCGGGTTCGAGTTCGTTACAAGCCATCAAGGAGACTGTGATTGAGGGGATTACTATTCCTAAAGGGACGAAAGTATTTTGGTCAATGCTGGCTGCGGGAAGGGATGCCCAAACCTATGCTCAACCTGAGCAATTTCTCCCTGAACGTTGGCTGGAAGAAAATAAAGGTAGCCTTTCATTACCCATGATTGACTTTGGCTCAGGGGCTCATCGCTGTCTGGGGGAACATTTGGCGATGCTAGAAGCAACCGTGATGTTAGCTCAACTGCTCCGACATTTTGATTGGGAGTTGGTCAACGGTCGTTCATCTTTAGATAATTTACAGCAGAACCTGTTGATTTACCCAAAAGATCGGATGCCATTACGATTTCAATCCAGAGAGATTGTACCCAGTCTTTCAAAGCGATAGTAAGATGTTAAAAGCTTTCCTGTTCTCTACTATTAAACCCATTTGAGTAATCAACTGATGGTAACACTCAAAACTCAACTCACCCTAAATGAATTTCTGACCCTTCCCGAAACTGACTTAAACTATGAATTGATTAATGGAGAAGCAATCTCTAAAATGGCTCCTAAACGTTTTCATTCTCGACTGACTGTTACTCTGTGTACCCTGTTAACCCAATGGTGTCAAAATCGAGGAGAAATTGGCATAGAATGGGCAGTTACTCTGAAAAAAAATAATCGAGATTGGGTTCCTATCCATGACTTACTTTATATTTCCTATAGTCGTCTTCCCTTAGAACGATTTATTGATGAAGCTTGCCCTATTCCCCCGGAATTAGTGATTGAAATTATCTCGCCTGATCAAACCTTTGGTCAAATGAGTGAAAAAGCGATTGATTATCTCAATGCTGGAGTATTGAGAGTTTGGGTTGTTGACCCTAAAGCTAAAACCATGACTATTTTTTATCCCGATGCACCCCCTCAAACAAAACGAGATGAGGCAATTTTAACCGATAATTTATTAGAAGGATTGCAATTCACGCCTCAGCAAATGTTTCAATAAGCTGGGATTATTTAAAATTATTAATATTGTTACTCCTGATACCACTCTACCTGAGCAGGCAAACTTATGCTACTTTTTTAAATAGCTAGAATGTTTATTGTTAGTATCTAGCAAATTAGAAATATACTAACTAAAAAAACATCTATCTAAAGACAGATTTAGCCTCGTCTACCTGCTGTTGGAGAACGGTTTCAATATGCTGACTATCCCCGGTGTTGAAGTCCAAACTTGCATCTATGAAAGTACGAATTCCCTAGTTTATCGTGCTATCCGAAAGCTAGATAACGAACCTGTTATTGTTAAAATCCTTAAGGAAAATTACCCCACACCCCAGGAACTTGCTCGTTATCGCACAGAATATCAAATTACTCAATCCTTGGATTTAACGGGGGTAATTAAAGCGTATGATTTGCAACCCTACCAAAATACTTTGGTGATGTTTTTAGAGGATTTTGGCGGGGAATCTTTAAAAATATGGTTGAAACAGAGACAATTTACTTTAGAAGAATTTTTAAAAATTGCGATCGCCACTACAGAAAGTTTAGGATTTCTTCACGCAGCTAATATTATCCACAAAGATATTAACCCTTCCAATATTGTTTTTAATCCCACCACCGGACAAGTAAAAATTATTGATTTTGGCATTTCTACCCCGTTTACTCGGAAAAATCCCACCCTCAAAAATCCCAATAGTTTAGAAGGAACTCTCCCCTATATTTCACCCGAACAAACGGGAAGAATGAATAGAAGTTTAGATTATCGCACTGACTTTTATTCCCTGGGTATCAGTTTTTATGAACTGCTCACCCACCAACTTCCTTTTGATAGCACCGATGCCCTAGAATTAGTTCATTTTCATCTTGCTAAACAGCCCTTATCACCCTCACAAATCAATCCAGAAATTCCTCAAGTTTTATCGGATATAGTGATGAAATTAATGGCGAAGAATGCCGAAGAACGGTATCAAAGTGGATTTGGCATCAAAGCAGATTTAGAAATCTGTTTAAATCAGTTAATTGATACTAAGATTATATCAATATTTCCCTTGGCTTGTCAAGATATTTCAGAGCAATTTAAAATCCCACAAAAACTCTATGGGAGAGAGGCAGAAATTGAAACTTTATTAACTGCTTTTGAGCGAGTTTCTGTTCAAAGTGAACTATTTTTAATTGCGGGTTATTCGGGGATTGGAAAGTCTGCTATTGTCCAAGAACTCTATAAACCGATTACTCAAAAACGGGGTTATTTTATTTCCGGTAAATTTGACCAATATCAGCGCAATATTCCCTACAGTGCGATTGTTAACGCTTTCCAAGAATTAGTCAAGCAATTGTTAGCTGAAACAGAAGTAAAACTACAGGAGTGGCGACAAAAAATATTAACCGCTTTAGGCATAAATGGTCAAGTCATTATTGATGTAATTCCTGAAATAGAATTAATTATTGGTCAGCAACCGACTGTCCCAGAAGTTGGGCTAGGTGAAAGTCAAAATCGCTTTAATTTAGTCTTTCAGAATTTTATCAAAGTTTTTATTAAACCGGAACATCCCTTAACTATATTTATCGATGATTTACAGTGGGCGGATGGAGCATCTCTCAAGCTAATTCAATTATTAATGAGTGATGCAAAAGCAGGTTTATTTTTAATTGGAGCCTATCGAGATAATGAAGTTTCTCCTGCTGACCCCCTCAGTTTAACGATTGAAGAAATGATTAAAACTGGAATTAATATTAATCGGATTTTTTTATCGCCTTTGAATCTACCAACAGTAACTCAACTCATTTCTGATACCCTCCACTGTCACGAACAGGAGGTTAAAACTCTAGCTGAATTAATTTTCAATAAAACCGGAGGAAATCCTTTCTTTATCAATGAGTTTCTCCAAGCTCTTTATATTGAAAGACTGTTAAGTTTTGAAATCAATTGTCAAAAATGGCGATGGAATATAGAAGAAATACAAGCTAAAAATTTTACTGATAATGTAATTGAGTTGATGATATCAAAAATTCAGAAATTATCCGAGAAAACAAAAAAAATTATTAAAATAGCTGCTTGTATTGGCAATCAATTTGAACTACAAAATTTGGCTTTAATTGCTCAAAAATCTCTTAGGGAAACCGTAGATATTCTCCATGATGCTATGGCAGAAAATCTGATTTTACCCCTAAATAATGGGGGAGATATAGAATTAGCCATAGCTGGAAAATTACCTGATTCTCAATTATTAGAATATAAGTTTACCCATGACAAAATTCAACAAGCAGCTTATTGTCTAATTGATGAAGAAGATCAGCCACTTTTGCATAGAAAAATTGGACAAATTATATTAAACAATGTTGATCCGGAAAAACGAGATGAAAAAATATTTGAAATAGTTAATCAACTCAATTTAGGCTTTAAACTCATTTCTGATCAGTTAGAAAAAGATGAACTGGCGCAGTTAAATTTAGTTGCGGGTAAGAAAGCGAAAGCATCCGTCGCTTATCAAGCTGCTTTTAACTACTTACAAACCGGAATAAAATTGCTAGGAGATAATGCTTGGTTAGTGCAATATAACCTAAGTTTGCAACTGCACCAAGAAGCCACAGAAGCATCTTATCTTTTAGGGAATTTTGAGCAAATGGAAAGTTTGGCTACTATTGTACTAAAAAATGCTCAAACCGTGCTAGATAAGGTCAAAGTATATGAGTTAAAAATTGAATTTTATCTCATAGAAAACAATTTCAAAGCTGGGCTAAATATTGGAATAAAAGTGCTAAATTATCTAGGGATTATCTTGCCAAAATATTCAAATAGTCTATCTATAAAACTAGAAACAGAAAACTTAATTAACTTGCCCAAAATGACAGATCCCGAAACTCTAGCAGCGATGTCGATTTTAGGAAAAATGTTAGCGATTGGCTATATAGGCATTCCAGAATTATTAGCGCCAATTGTGTTAACACAGATTGATTTGTCTATTAAATATGGTAATGCTCCTAAGTCGAGTTTTGCTTATGCAACTTACGGAGTCATTTTATGTACAAATATGCAAGATATTGAAGCTGGCTATAAATATGGAAAATTAGGTTTAAGATTAGTAGAAAAATTAAATGCTAGAAACCTAAAAGCGGGAGTCTTAGATACATTTGGCAATCATATATTACATTGGAAAGAGCATCTTAGAGGAAGTTTGTCAATTTTAAAAGAAGCTTATTACAGTGCTGTT
The DNA here is from genome assembly GCF_057220675.1 of Planktothrix sp. PLAVEN19ND. Lineage (NCBI taxonomy): Bacteria > Bacillati > Cyanobacteriota > Cyanophyceae > Oscillatoriales > Microcoleaceae > Planktothrix > Planktothrix sp. PLAVEN19ND. Next base: position 845,945 of record NZ_CM170132.1, read on the forward strand.
GAAACAGGAAATATAGATTTTATTGGTTATTCTACTTTTGATTATTGTTTTAATGCTTACTCGGTAGGATATGAACTTATAAACTTACAAAAAGATATTATTACTTATTGCCAAATCCAGACTAAAATCAAAAACAAAAGATGTTTAATTGGGTTGTCAATGTATTTACAAATTATTTTTAACTTATTAGGCAAATCTGAAAATCCCACCCAGCTAATAGGAGAGTTTTATAACGAAGATAAATTTTTACCACTTCATATAAAATCGAGCGATCAACAAGGAATTTTCCTACTTTATCTCAATAAATTAGTGTTATGCTATTTATTTTCCAAGTCTTGTGAAGCTGTTGAAAACGCGACAGTCGCAGAACCATATTTAGATGGTGTGTCAGGAATGGCAGCTATACCTATCTTTCATTTTTATGATTCTCTCGCACATTTAAGCGAATTTGCTGATTCCTCAAACTTGGAAAAAGAAAATACTCTGAAGCGAGTTAATACTAATCAAGAGAAAATGCAAATATGGGCGCATCATGCTCCCATGAATTATTTGCATAAATTTTATCTAGTTGAGGCAGAAAAAGCCAGAAGTTTGGGGCAAGTTATTGAAGCAATTGACTACTACGATCGCGCTATTTCTCTTGCTAAAGAACATGAATATATTCATGAAGCAGCCCTAGCTTACGAACTCGCCGCCAAATTTTATTTATCCAGAGGTCAAGAAATAATTGCCAAGGCTTATATACAGGAAGCTCTTTACTGCTATCAACTCTGGGGTGCGGTGGCTAAAGTCAAACATTTAGAAACACAATATTCCCAATTATTTGTGATGAATCAGCCAACAAAGACAGCAATATTAACTACTATATCAACCACGGGGAACCCTTCAAGTCAGGCCTTGGATATCGCTACTATCATGAAAGCTTCTGAAACTATTTCTGGTGAAATTGTTCTCGAAAAGTTATTGTCCCAACTCATGAAAATTTTGATTGAAAATATTGGTTCTCAGATTGGCTATTTAATCTTAGAGAACCAAGGTCAATTAATGATTGAGGCGGAATGTATTTTAGACAGTCAAGATGTAAGAGTATTACAATCCAGCCCCGTTAAAAATTGTCAAAAATTAGCAGAATCTATTGTTAGTTATGTTTTTAGAACTCAAGAAAAAGTTGTCTTAAATGATGCGAGTGGTGAAGGACAGTTTACCCATGATCCTTATATTCAAACCCATCAACCAAAATCGATTTTATGTGCGCCTTTGATGAATCAAGGACAACTCAGTGCTATTGTTTATTTAGAAAATCGTTTAACCGCACAAGTTTTCACTCCTGACAGGTTAGAAATTTTGCAATTATTATCAGGACAAGCCGCGATCGCTATTACCAATGCTAAACTTTACACTGAAGTTAAAGAACGGGAAAGCCAACTCACTCAATTTATTGATGCGATGCCAATTGGTGTTACTGTTCTGGATAAGAATGGGCAAGTTAATTATGCTAATCAAGCATCTTCTCAACTAACAGGAATGAATACTATACACGAACTTAATTATCAGCAATTTGCCAAAGTTGGTCAGGTTTATCGAGCCGGAACAAAGCAATTATATCCCACAAATCAAATGCCAATTGTTCGTTCTTTAGCGGGTGAAACGGTTAAAATTGATGATATGGAGATTCATCATCTGGATCAAATTATCTCTTTAGAGGTTTCTAGTACACCGATTGTGGATGAAACCGGTCAAGTTAAATATGCGATCGCCACTTTTCAAGACATCACCGAACGCAAACAAGCGGAAAAACTCTTAGCAGATTATAACGCAACTTTAGAACAACAAGTTACAGAACGTACCCTAGAACTCCAACAAGAAATTGCAGAAAGAAAACGAGCAGAAGCCAGCGCAGAAGCCGCCAACCAAGCCAAAAGTATATTTTTAGCCAATATGAGTCATGAACTCCGAACTCCTCTTAATGCCATTTTAGGATTTTCTCAACTAATTAATCGTGCTTCTAATTTATCTTCAGAACAGCAAGAAAATTTAGGAATTATTACCCGAAGTGGGGAACATTTATTAACTCTCATTAATCAAGTTTTGGATTTATCAAAAATTGAGTCGGGACGAACTACCATGAATGAAAATGATTTTAATTTTGATCAATTATTAGAAGATTTAGAGGATTTATTTTATTTTCAAGCTCAAAATAAAGGAATTCAGTTGCTCTTTGAAAAATCACCCTATCTCCCTCAATATATCCGAACAGATGAAGTAAAATTACGTCAAATTTTAATAAATTTATTAGCAAATGCCGTTAAATTCACCTCAGAAGGAGGGGTCTGTTTAAGGGTTAAATCGGAAACGGATCAGTTATTCTTTGAGATCGAAGATACGGGAATCGGGATTGCACCGGAAGAATTAGAAACTCTATTTGAAGCGTTTGTACAAACCCAATCTGGTCGGAATTCTCAACAGGGAACGGGATTAGGATTAGCGATTTCCCGGTCTTTTATTCAGCTATTGGGCGGAGATTTAAAAGTAAAATCCTCAGTAGGAAAAGGAACTATTTTTAATTTTGAGATTAAAATTATTATTCTTGATCGGATAGATTCTCAACCTCAAATTCCTGATCAAAAAGTGATGAGTTTAGCTCCTAATCAACCTGAATATCGAATTTTAGTGGTGGATGATCGTCGGGATAACCGAACAATGTTAATTCAATTATTATCCAGTTTAGGCTTTGAAGTTTATGAAGCCAGTAATGGCATTGAAGCGATTGAATCTTGTCAACAATATTCACCCCATTTAATTTTTATGGATATGCGGATGCCTGTGATGGATGGTTATGCAGCAACACAACATATTAAAAATACAATACAAGGTCAAGAAACCGTAATTATTGCGGTGACTGCGAGTAGTTTTGATGAGGAAAGAGCAATTGTTTTATCATCCGGTTGCGATGATTTTATTAGAAAACCCTTTCGAGATATGAAAATATTTGAAATTTTACAAAAACATTTAGGAGTAGAATTTATTTATCAAGAATCAGATATTTCTCTTTTATCTAAGGTAAATTTAAAGGTTTTAACAACTCAAAGTATAGCGAATTTACCTTCTAATTTAGTAACAGATTTATTTGAATCAATTGTTAATCTGGATCAACAAAAAATGGAAGCTATCACCGCAGAAATCAAGAGTCTTAATTTAGAATTAGGAAATGCGATCGCCCATCAAATCCAGCATTTTCAATATCAACAATTACTGAATTTAATTGAAATGGTTGTGGAAGAAGGGAGTAGGAAATAGTTAATAAGTAATGGGTTTTGGACTAATAACGAGTCGCGGGCGGGTTCTTTGAGATAGGAGTGAATCACCGCGCATCTCGACGAACCCGCCCCTACAACTGATACCAGCTTGCTAGATTAAAAAAATGCTTAAAAAACCGCAAAAGTCTATAATTTAAGCTATAAATAGTCTAATATCCGACTCCCATCTTCCTAGGTTGAATTTCCCTATTGATGCTTGCTAAATTAAATTCATGCAGGTTTCAACGCGCATCTCTGTGTCTGCTGAACCCGATTAATGGCCTTTTCATCAAAAAAAAATGAATATTTCTGTTAATTCTTCTGCCTTGGGGCAGATTTTAATTGTTGATGATGTACCAGAAAACTTAAATCTTTTAAGCGGAATGTTGTCGAGTCGAGGATATAAAGTTAATCTCGCTCCTAGCGGAAAATTAGCTCTAAAATTTTTAGAATCTAACCGACCGGATTTAATTTTACTAGACATTATGATGCCTGAATTAGATGGTTATCAAGTCTGTAGTCAAATTAAATCTTGTGAACAAAAACAAGATATTCCTATTATATTTTTAAGTGCTTTACAAGAAGTTTTTGATAAAGTTAAAGCCTTTTCTTTGGGGGCAACTGATTATATTACTAAACCTTTTGAATATCAAGAGGTTTTAGTCAGAGTTGAAAATCAATTACGTCTGAGAAGACTCTCAAAACAGCTATTACAACAAAACCAACAACTGGCTGAAGAAATTGCCGAACGCCAGCGAGTAGAACAACAGATTAAGCAACAAAAGGAAGTTTTACAAACGATCTTTGATCAAATTCCAGTAATGTTAGTTTTGTTGGATGATCACAACCAAATTCAATTCGCTAATCAAACTTTAAAAAATACATTGGGTTGGACAATAAAAGATTTCAAAAATCGAGATTTTCTTACCCAATTATATCCTAATTATGAAGATAGTCAAGTTTTTTTAAACCATCTTCAGAACGCAACATCAGAATGGCGAGAATTTCAGCTTAAAATAAAAGCGGAAGAATCCTTAGAAACGGCTTGGGCATTTATTCCTTTAAATCAAGGGGAACGCATTGGGATTGGTCAAGATATTCGGATTCATAAACAAGCTCAAGACGCTTGTATTTTAGAAGAAAGAAACCGGATGGCACGAGAAATTCATGATGGTTTAGCCCAGGCTTTCACGGGAATTATTATTCACTCAGGAGCCGCATTAAGAGTGATACCAGAAACACTTGAAGCGACGATTAATCATATTCAAACGGTACGGACTTTAGCTCAATCAGGACTGGCTGAAGCCAGACGTTCCGTGGCAGCATTACGTCCCAAATTATTAGAAGAAGGTGATTTATGCAACGCATTAAATTGTTTAATCAATCAGATGAAAACCTATACTGAGGCAACTCTTTTATTAGATGTGGTTGGAACTCCTTATTTTTTAATTTCTGAAGTCGAAAATCATCTTTTGAGAATCGGACAAGAAGCCTTGACAAATGCGATTAAATATAGCCATGCTAGTCTGATTACCCTGGAATTAATCTATGAACCAACGCAATTAATTTTGCGAATTCAAGATAATGGACAGGGATTTGATCCTCTTGCCGTTAAAAATGGTTTCGGTTTTTTGGGAATGTCAGAACGTGCGGAGCGCATCGGAGCAAGACTTACCATTCAAAGCCAATTAAAGCAAGGAACATCAGTGATTGTATTAGTTCGTCGTCCTGATAAAAACTAAAAATTAATAGGAAATTTGTCATCTAATAGCAACTGCAATCTTTGAATTTTAAGGGTGTATAAAAATGACTAATCAACTGAATAAAATTAGAGTTTTAATTGTTGATGATCACTCGATTGTTAGACAGGGTTTAGTCAGTTTATTAAATAGAGAAGAAGATTTAACTGTTGTGGCTGAAGCCGGGAATGGACAGGAAGCAATTGAATTGTTTAGAAAATATCAACCGGATATCACGTTAATGGATTTGAGAATGCCGGACATGGATGGAACTTCTGCTATTAAAGTGATTGTAAATGAGTTTAAGAATGCTCAAATTATTGTGTTAACTACCTATGATGGTGATGAGGAAATTTATCGAGGATTACGGTTAGGGGCTAAGGGTTATTTGCTAAAAGATACTGACCCTAATGAATTATTAATCGCCATTCGGACAGTGGCTAAAGGTCAAACTTATATTCCATCTTTGGTAGGAGCAAAATTAGCTGAACGGATGAGTAGTCCTCAATTAAGTGACCGTGAATTAGATGTCATTCGTTTAATTGTTGCAGGAAAAAGTAATCCAGAAATTAGTTTAATTTTGCATATTACTGAAAGTACCGTTAAATTTCATGTTAATAATATTTTTGGCAAATTGAACGTTAATGATCGAACGCAAGCTGCATTGGTCGCCCTAAAACGAGGAATTGCCAGTACCTGGCGGAATCCCTAGAAAAAACCTATTTTTTTAATGCTGTTCACACTCTGTAGTCTATCATATTAATCATGAATAAACTCTTAATTACAGGGGCTAGTGGTTTTTTAGGATGGCATCTTTGCCGAATTGCTCAAACTCAATGGCAAGTATATGGCTTAACTCATTCTAAAACTATTAATATCCCTAATATTTGTCTTTTGAAGACAAATTTAACCGATATTCAAGCACTCAAAAATCTGTTTCGAGAAATTAAACCTGATGCCGTTATTCATGCGGCGGCTCAATCTCAACCTAACTTTTGTCAACATTATCCTGAGATATCCTATCAAATTAATGTTATTGGTTCTTTAGAAATTGCTAACCTTTGTGCTGAGTTCAATATTCCCTGTGTTTTTACTTCAACAGACTTAGTATTTAATGGTTTAAATCCACCCTATAGCGAAACCGATTCCGTATCCCCGATTAGTTATTATGGAGAACAGAAAGTATTAGCTGAACAGGGAATATTAGAACGCTATCCTCGAACAGCTATTTGCAGAATGCCCTTAATGTTTGGGGATGCTCCTAACCATGCCAGCAGTTTTATTCAGCCTTTTATTCAAACTTTAAAAGCCGGAAAAGAGTTGAATTTATTTGCCGATGAATTTAGAACTCCTGTAGGGGGAAATACTGCCGCTAAGGGATTATTATTAGCCTTAGAAACTACATCAGGAATTTTGCATTTAGGCGGGAAAGAACGGATTTCCCGCTATGAATTTGGCTTACTCATGGCTGATGTTTTAGAGCTTCCAAAGCATTTAATTAAACCCTGTTCTCAAGCGGATATTAAAATGTTCGCGCCTCGTCCTCCCGATGTTTCTTTAGATAGTTATAAAGCCTTTAATTTAGGATATCAGCCTCCATTAATTCGGGAGGAATTAAGTAGATTAATATAAATAAAAAAAATATTGATAACTTCCTGGAATTAAATTCAAAAAATCTTGAATAATTAAAGTGGGAAGTGACCCCCTTGCAACCGATAAATCAAGGTTGTCCCTTCCTGCGACAAAAGAGGGTTAATATTAATAACTGAATTAACGACCTCTGGGTAAAGTAAACCCTTCCGCCGCCGCCCGATATTCCTCCACATCTTCATTAAAATCAATCGGTAAAACAGCGACCACATTTTCATGGGGACGGGGAATAATCACCCAGGTTTCTAAGGCGGCACCATAGGCTTTATCGACGGCTGCAATTCCGGCATCCATGGCGGTTTTCACTTCGGAAACATCGCCCCGAATCATAATCGTAAACCGCGCACTTCCTGCCCGAATATAGCCCACCAAGGTCACCCGACCCGCTTTAACCATTGCATCGGCGGCGGCTAAAACCCCTGGAAATCCTTTTGTTTCTAACGCTCCAACTGCTTGTTCTGCCATTGAATTTCTCCTAAATTAACTAGACTTTAAAAGTGTGGCAATTGAATATTTTTCGCAAAATAGAAATTATCTTAAGTGCGAAAACGTTCACTCAGTTCTGTGTAGCCAATAGACATAACATCCACAATGTTCTCAGGGGGGTTGGGAACAACGTAGTAAGTAATCACCGAACAGCCAAACGTCTTTTCTGCCGCTTCAACACCAGCTTGTACAGCAGGAACCACCTCCGATGTCGGGCCACGAACTGCCACTATAAATTCACCCCGTTCTGCTAAATCATAGTAAACCAGGGTAACTCGCGCAGCCTTGACCATCGCATCTGCTGCGGCTAAAATCCCCGGAAAACCCAGGGCTTGTATGACACCCACTGCCTCTGGCATTGAAGTCTCCTAGTAAAAACGAAACCGATCAAGATCATTGTACGACTCAATGGCACGTCAAGATAGGTTTACTGTTGTTAGCTATCCGGGGGCTGTTGAGCGTAAAATGGATATTATGAAGTAATGAATCAATTGAATATGACTCAAGCTCAAGTAAGATTTCAAAATTTTGAAGACTACTTATCTTTTGATGATGGTACAGAAAACTTGTATGAACTATTCAATGGAGAATTAATTCAAGTGCCTCCCGAGTCAGGAAAAAATGTTGCAATTGCTGGATTTTTGTTTGTACAATTTGCCTTGCTAATCGGTCATTTAAGAGTCAGAGGACATGGTTTAGAATTAGAAGTCAGAGGAGAACCAAAAAACCGCTATCCAGACCTAACAATTATCCGAGAGGAACATATCGAACAATTAGAAAAGCGCAATACATTACGTTTTTTTATGGCTCCTCCTTTAGTTGTTATGGAAGTAGTTAGTCCTGGGGAATTACAAAGAGATAGAGATTATATTGCCAAAAGAATGCAATACCAAGATCGAGGAATTCCTGAATATTGGATTATTGATCCACAATTACAAACCGTATTAGTATTAAAATTGGTTAATAATTTTTATACGGAAATCGGCACATTTCAAGGAAGCGATCGCATTTTTTCCTCACAATTCACCAACATCAACCTAACCGCCAACCAAATCTTTATTGCCAGTTATCAATAAAAAAATAGACGGCAATATTAACAACCATCCATAACTCTTTAATATAGCAACCACCAAGGCAGTTAGGACACCAGATGGATGTATCTATCTTTTCCCCCGGTGTTCCCTGCTATACCCCCTTCATTCCTTTGTGTCTTTGTGGTTGATTAACTCACAGAAAACTGTCTTAATTCCCCAGGAATAACTGCCCCCTTTTCTGTTATAATAGCAGTAATTAATTCGGCCGGAGTCACATCAAAAGCCGGATTAAAAAATTCCACTCCTTCGGGACAAATACGAGTAGTTCCTACCTGATAAAGTTCCGTAGGATCTCGTTCTTCAATCGGAATTTCATCCCCGGTTGCTAATTTAAAATCAACGGTTGATAAGGGGGCTGCAACGAAGAATGGAACCCGATGATATTTAGCCACAATTGCTAAACTATAGGTGCCAATTTTATTTGCCGCATCGCCATTAGCAGTAATTCGATCAGCCCCCACAATGACCGCATGAATTAACCCCTGTTTCATACAATGGGCTGCCATATTATCGGAAATTAATGTGACTGGAATTTGATCTTGCACACACTCCCAAGTGGTTAATTTAGCTCCTTGTAACCGGGGGCGAGTTTCGTCGGCATACACTCGATTTAACCGTCCTGAATTCCAAGCAGAACGAATTACTCCTAAAGCGGTTCCATACCCTCCCGTGGCTAAGGAACCCGTGTTACAATGGGTAAGAATATTGAGTTTTTCGGGGGTTTCAGGTAATACTATTAACCCCGCTTCTCCGATAGCAAAACAGGTTTTAATATCGTCTTCTCGAATAGTATTGGCTTTGTGTAATAAGGCGGTTTTAATCTCCTCTATTGTGCCGGGGGTTGCTGTTGCTGTTTGCAACATTTGATCAATTGCCCAAAACAAATTAACAGCCGTAGGACGGGTTGCCCGCAGGACTTGGGCGATGGGTTCTAGTTGGTTTAAAAATTCCTGACGGTCTGAGGTTTGAATCTCCCTCGCCCCTAAATATAACCCATAGGCGGCGGCAATTCCAATGGCGGGAGCCCCCCGAACAATCATGGTTTTAATGGCATCTGCCATTTGTTGATAGGTGGTAATTTCTACGCGGGTATATTCATCGGGGAGACGGGTTTGGTCAATGAGGGAAGCGCGATCGCTTTCCCAAATAATCGGATAAACTTGAGTTAAAGTTGAGGTCATTTTTAGAGTTAAACTTGATAGTAGAATATTGTTGCCAGTTATGTAATTATAAGTCTAAATTGAACGTTAATAACGTAAAACTGACTCGTTAATTTTGTGTTTGTAATAGCTGTGATGCCGTCAAAGGAGAGGACTGGTTATAGTCTGATAAGAAGGCAGAATTGATCACCCTATCCCCGGTAAAAATAGCCTGTTCATAGAGTCCCGTTACTAAACTAAAGACGGTAATCTGTTGTTGGATAGGGTCAATAATCCAATATTCAGGGATACCTCGGGCTTGATATTGTGATCGTTTATAACGATAGTCTCGCTGTTGATTTTCCTGACCGGGACTGACAACTTCCACCACCATTTCAGGGGGTGGCATATCTAGGGTAATTAAGGAGCGACTTGCCCCCTCCATCACCTGTACTAAGGTTTCTGTTAATACCATTAACTCAGGAATTCGTACCGTAGTTCGACTTCCCATCACCACCAATTCAGTTTTTAGGGTTAACTGAGAAAAGGAAACACCTAATTGTAGAAAATAGGCAAACAAAAAACAAGCAATACGCCGATTAATTTCGCTTTCAGTCGGCATTAATAGAAGTCTCCCATCCTCTAGCTCATAACCAGCATCGGTATCCTGATCATAATTGAGAAACTCCTGCAAGGACATGATTTTTTCAGTCGTTGCCTGGGTCATCGTGGCTTGTCCTCCCATCAACCTATCGGGTGATATTGATCTATTATAATCAAAATTAGGTTAAATTGAGTTTAAGTTTTAATCTTGTCCAAATCTGACTAATTTTATAGCGAAAATATTTAAACCCTGCTTTATATAATCGTTTAAAATCATAGTCAAATAAAATAGCCATCATATCTTCTAAAGATAAATCCCTTAAATAATAGACTCCTTTATCAATAGATTGATCACTATATTGTAAATATTTACTCAAACCCATTTGTTCTGACCAGTTCCAAGTTTGAGTATAGGTTTGTTTGATTTCTTGACGATATTCGGCAAAATTAGTTATTTTTCCCGATAGATAATCTTGGATATATCCCGCAGCAATATTGGCATTTCGCATCCCGTGACGAATGCCCTCTCCACCCAACATATTCACCATAGAAACTGCGTCCCCAATGGCAATAATATTATCCTGATAATAAATATCTTCTAATCCACTACAATATTTTAACATTCCCCCATGATGATTAATGATTTTATAAGGAATTTCTGTTAAATAATCCGTTAATAATAATTCCACATAGGAACGTAAAGTCTGAGTTTCATTTACCCATTCATGGGAACGATTTAACTGGGCAGACCCCACTTTTAAGCGATTATTTCCCATGGGGAAAATCCAAGAATAGCCCCGGGGCACCCAACGATGACCTAAAAAGAAAATTAGATCTTGAGAATATTTTTGATAATCCGTTTCTGAAAGTTCAATTAAATATTCAATTCCCGTCCCGGTTAAATAATCAGGTTGAGGTGCTTTTTTAGTATACATTACAGCCCGAGTCGGCCCGGTCGCATCCACTAAAACTTGAGTTTCTACTAAAATAATTTCTCCGGTAGACCGTTGTTTTAATTCAACAATGGTATTTTGATTCTCCTTAAAATGCCTAAGATAGCGATATCCCATCCAAACCTCACCGCCATGGGTAGTAACTTCCGTGGCTAAAAATCCCCGTAATTTGGCAAAATCAAAAACAGCCCCCAAAGGTATTGGAGACTGCCATTTTTGATTAACATTTGTGGTAACAATCACTAAATTTTGCCAAAAACTTCCGACAACGGTTTCAGGTAAATGGAATTTTTCCAAAGTTTCTAACGGTGTAGCGGCGCTGGAAAAATCATTTTTAGAAAAAGTTTCATGTTGTTCAACTAATAATACTTGCTGACCCGCCTGGGTGAGTTGTCTTGCACATTGACCTCCGGCTGGCCCCGCACCAATAATCACAACATCGAAACGTTTCATCGGAATAAAATCTCAAGTTTAAAGAGCTATTATAGTTTAACAAATTACTGTTAATTTGATCCGATGATTGGGGATAGATGCCCAAAGGTCAATATTCTGTCAGGTTTAATTTTTAGAATTGATTTCTCCTTTGGGTTGAGGAATTTCTGGGGAATTTACACTCGATGAAGATTGCAGAATTGTTGGGTTGAAAGCAGGAACTTGACAGGTGGTTGTATTGGTTTTAGGTAAGCAAGCAATGGGTCGAGTCAAAAGCGAAGGAATGGAAACAAATTCACCTTCTAAAACAAAGTCATCGGCATTCAAGACAACGCCTAAAATTTCTTGGGTAGATTTGATTTTAATAACTGCATCATCAGCCCGTCCATCCCCATCAAAATCCATTAATTCTGTATAGTCTAAATCGGTTTCATTGATACCATCGGTTAAGCCAATTTTATCTCCATCATTGAACCAATCAAAATTAGAAATCACAGGAACATGAAACATATTATGGCTGGCATTTTGGGTTTTTAGAATAAATATATCAGTATTGCCGTTACTACTGGGGGTTTGGGCATTTCCCGACATCGGCATGAACAAACTAATCATAAAAGGAACAATTGTGGCAATTAAACAGGTGCGAACTCGATTGGAAATCATACATTTTCCTCATGCTTTGATTTCACTCTACCTGGGGATTGAATGGCTTTAGTGGTTAGTGAGTGCTACTATTCTAAGTTCTACAAGGTTGAGAGAAAATTGGGGGGTTTATTTCAAGGGAAAACCCTGATTAAATCAAGCAAAATCAGGGTTTTAGGGGTTGTGTCTGTTATTGAGAAAATAGACAGTTAGAAAATTGGAAAGTTTGGCTTTACACTATTTCATATCCCTGGGAAACCCGGATTATCCCAAACCCCTAATTTTCAGGATGGGATTTCCCTGTTGCGGTGTTCCCGCTTATTTCAACACAGTTTTAGACACAATCCGGGTTTTCTTCTTATCACTTTCGGATAATTCTTCTCCCGATTGTAAACGAGTGGCACTGGTTTGTAACACCGTTGCTGCGTTTTTATCCCCCATTTGTAAAGCAGTTTTAGCGGCGGTTTGTAACATGGTTGCAGCCCCCGCCCGGTCGCCTTGTTGCAGTTTGGTTTCGGCAATTTGAGTTTGACGATATTTGGCTAAGGTTAAAATTTGTTGTTGCACAAACCCATCCATTTTGGGTTGATAATCACCGACAAAATTACCTTCCACAATCACCAAATCAGAATATAAATTTTTTAAATCTAAGGATGGATCATCATAGCGGACTTGAACCTGGGCGATCGCTTGTTTTCCCGGGGGAAATTTATCAAAGTATAAATTAGCTAAAACCACCCGATCCACATCTTTCATCACATCTCCTAAACGGACAATCCATTTATCCCCTTCTTTTTGAATCGGTAATTCAATGGTATCGGGGGCAACTTGAGCGATGGGTTTGAGTTCAGCTAACCGGACATGGGGCATTAAATCCAATAATAAATAGGAATTAGTTAACCCCACCGACTGCATTTTATTAAACAAACGGCTAAATTCATCTAACGCTTGTTCGGGATATTCAATATAGGCTAAAGTTCCCCCAGCAGCATCGGCAATTTTTTCTAAAACATCGGAATTCCAATCTTCTCCAAACCCTAAAGTATTAATCGTTAAGTTATAAGTAGCGGCAAGTTTGGCGAGTTTTAAACAACGATCATTATCTCCATGTTCATTTTCACCATCGGTTAATAAAAACCCTTGAGAAATTCGTTCTTGTTTGCCTTTTCCTAATTCCTCAATCCCTAATTTTAGCCCCTCATCAATGGCCGTCCCCCCGGAGGATTTTAAGCCTTGAATTTTCCGTTTAATATTGTCCAAATCCGTAATATCTTGATTGGGAATTAAAACCTTGGCGCGGTGATCAAAGGTTATAATAGAAATGCGATCGCCAGGTTTTAATCGATCCACTAACTCAATCGCCGCCTGTTTCACGGTTTCTAGGGGTTTTCCACTCATAGAACCGCTATGATCTAAAATTAGGCACAAATTCAAAGGGACATCGGCATCACTTTGAGAGGGAAACGCCGAAATGGAGATCGCCAACTGACGTTGACTATTGCCAACGGACAGATCAAAGTTGGGATCACTAAGAATAGCTTGTAAACTGAGTTTCATAGGATTACCTGAAGTTGCGCTACTATTTCTATAAGTTTAAGGTTGAGAATTCCTGATGAGAGAACCCATTCAAGCTGTGCAATCGGCATATTCTTACACCGATAGCCCGATTCGGACTCCCCCACCAGACTTAGAATCCCTTCTGTTGAAGGAAAGGATTGTCTATCTGGGACTTCCCCTGTATTCGTCCGATGACATCAAACGTCAAGTCGGGATTGATGTTACTGAACTGATTATCGCTCAACTGCTTTACTTACAGTTTGACGATCCTGATAAACCTATCTATTTCTACATCAACTCCACGGGAACTTCCTGGTATGGAGGAGATGCTATTGGATTTGAAACCGAAGCCTTTGCGATTTGCGATACTTTGGGCTATATTAAGCCTCCAGTTCATACTATTTGTATTGGTCAGGCCATGGGAACCGCAGCCATGATTTTAGCCGCGGGGACTAAAGGTTTTCGGGCGAGTTTACCGAATGCCACCATTGTTTTAAATCAAACCAAAAGTGGGGCAAGGGGTCAAGCAACGGATATCCAAATTCGAGCAAAAGAAGTTCTCGATAATAAGAGAACCATGTTAGAAATTTTAGCAAAAAGTACCGGACAAACGGTAGCAAAAATTTCTAAAGATACCGATCGGATGTTCTATTTAACACCAGAAGAAGCCAAGGAATATGGCTTAATTGATAAGGTGTTAAAAAGTCGAAAAGAACTGCCCGCATTGGTGGCAACGGTTTAAAATTAATTGAAGTTAAAAAGGGAAAAGCTATGCCGATTGGGATTCCGAGTGTTCCTTACCGTCTTCCAGGTAGTCAATACGAAAGATGGATTGATATTTATACCCGTTTAGGTGTAGAACGGATTTTGTTTTTGGGTCAAGAAGTCACCGATAGTTTGGCTAATCGAATTGTGGCACAAATGCTTTATTTAGATTCGGAAGATTCTAATAAACCAATTTATTTGTATATCAATTCTCCCGGGGGTTCGGTAACTGCCGGGATGGCGATTTACGATACCATGCAATATATTAAAGCCGATGTGGTCACAATTTGCGTGGGTTTAGCGGCTTCCATGGGAGCTTTTCTATTAGCCGCAGGAACCCCCGGCAAGCGTTTGGCCTTACCCCATGCCAGAATTATGATTCACCAACCCTTGGGCGGGGCAAGGGGGCAGGCTACGGATATCGAAATTGAAGCCAGGGAAATTTTGAGAATCCGCAGTTTATTGAATGATATTTTAGTGCAGCGTACGGGGCAAACTTTGGCAAAAATTCAAAAAGATACGGATCGGGATTATTTCCTCTCTGCCCAAGAAGCCAAGGATTATGGTTTAATTGACCAAGTGATTGAAGAACGGGCGACCGCGGCTTTAACCGCAGGTTAAGGGTTAACAATTCACTATAATATTGGATGGGTTTTTCCCATCCATTTATCCTCTAATTGTTTTTCTATTTGTGCAATTTACTTCCCATATTATTAAATTGAGTCACTGATACAATTAGTGATGGATACAACCGACTATTATCGACAATTAGGATTAAGATCCGGGGCAAGTTTGGAGGCGGTGAAAACTTCCTATCGTAAGCTCGCCAGACAATATCATCCTGACGTCAATCCTGGCAATGAGGTCGCCCGAGAGAAGTTTATGGCGATTACAGAAGCCTATAAATTTTTATTAACTATTGCTAAACCCGAAGCAGAATTAGAACCCGTTACGGCTTCTACAAAACCCGTGACATCGGGGTTTAAAGTTCCCCAATATCAATCAACAAAAGTTAAAATCACCTCCAAAAGTCCGCCAATTGAGTTTAATCCTGAATTAACTCCAGAGGAGCAAAAAATCAAGGAAAATTTCTATTTAGAGTTACAAAATCTTTTAAAATCTAAGCGTTTTCCTCGGGCGATCGCATTAGTTGAAGGGTTAGCCCAACGGATTCCCCATGATCCTGAAATTCGCCAATGGCAAGCGATTTCCTATCAAAGATGGGGACGACAATTGATTATAGAAAAGCAAGTTGATAAAGCTAGAAATTATTTAAAAAAAGCCTTAAAAACCGACCCGCATAATCGGGCATTATGGGCGGAAGTGGAACGGGATTTTAGACAGTTGGAAAAGATTTATTAATCTTAAAAACCTAACTTATTACCAAATTAACTGGAGATTTAAAACAAATCCCGGTAAAATATCTTCTCCTGATAAGGTTGTAGGATTGTCTAAAACTTGTTTTTTTTGTCCCTGACGATAAATTTCAACTTGTTGCTGTTGGGGGTTAATTAACCAACCTAACCGAGTGCCATTATCAATATACTCCTGCATTTTATCTTGGAGTAATTTTAAGGAATCGCTAGGTGATCGCAATTCTATAATAAAATCAGGAGATAAAGGTAGAAATTTAGTTTTCTGTTCTGCGGTCAAGGATTCCCATTTTTCTAAGGGTATCCAAGCCGCATCGGGAGAAAAATCTGCACCATTGGGAAGGGTAAACCCACCAGATGAGTCAAAGGTTATACCCAATTTTGTTTGTCGATTCCATAACCCTAATTCTAAGTTAATATCTGAATTTCGCTTACTGGTTTCGCCTCCGGTGGGTGGCATAATAATTAAGTCTCCTTGGGCAGTTCGCTCTAATTGTAAGTCACGGTTAGCGATACAAAGTTGATAGAATTGCTCATGGGTAATGGGGATGGTTTCTGAATTATTTAAAATTAATTGAGTCATGTTTTTATCTCCTTGATGATGGTGATTAAAACCCAACCTATTAAAAATCTAACATATTCAGGAAATTGGGAGGATGTCACAAATTAACCAGGACTCTTAAGATTCTCTGCAAATCCAAAATTCAGAGTCGGAGGTTCTAAATTAGGAATCATCACATCCACACCTGGCGGTAACGGGGGTAATTTAGGCATTCCGGTTTCCACATCTTCTGTTAATTTGGCAATAAATTCTGAGGAGGGAACTTGCGCCACCTTCATGGTATTTAATAGTTGAGCCAGCGCCACCTCAATATCATTTCGGGGGTCAATCGCCACCCAACCTTGACTGGTCAACTTCCGTAACTCAAAGTGTAAATGGGGCCCGGTTGATACCCCCGTACTTCCCACCCGTCCAATCACTTCCCCCTGTTGAACTAGCTCTCCAGGTTTAACAAACAATTCCGATAGGTGACCATAGAGGGTTTCTTGAGATTTCTCCGAGTGATTTAATACCACCGCCATTCCGTAGCCCCCTAACCAATCGGCGACGGACACTTGACCGGAATAGGAAGCCACAACGGGTGTGCCTTCATCGGCGCCTAAATCAATCCCGGTGTGAAAACGGCCATAACCCAAAACCGGGTGTTCACGCCAACCAAATAAAGAGGTAATGGGGGAGGGAATGGTCAAGGGAAAAAGTACGCTGGTATTGCCATTTCCCCGCACCGCCGCCGGACGTTGGGTGCGATTATAATAGGTCAAACCGGAATTACTCATACTGCTGACCATCATCGGGCCCACTTGAATCGGACTAAACCCGGTAACGGCGACTTCCCCGGAGTATGACCCGCCAGAACCATAATCAACGGCTTCCGGCTGACTGGTATAAGTATAGTTGGCCTCATAACCGCCTCCGCCATAGTCAGGGGAGTTAGCAACAAACCCATTAGAGTAAGAGGAATTGGGCTGAGTTGGGGCAAAGTTGCCTCCATCTAGGAGGGGATTAGGAACAGAACCTAAATTATTATTGCCAATGTAAGGAACTTGATTGTTTTCCGCCTGATAGATTGAGGAGGGATATGCGGGAGAAGGAGAGCATAAATCTCCGGCGGCTTGTCCCAATGCTAAAGAGGCTTCACATCCAGTTGAACGTTCGGAGAATACCACTGTAGAGGGAGCTTCATATCCGTCCGTTGCCCCAATTTTGTAGTCCGTGGGGTCGATGTAAGCATTGGCTGGAGACTCGGCTGCGGGGGGTGTGTCTGGAAAAACAATCTCTTGTTCAGGTGGGGGGACAATATTGGGAATTTCTGGTGGGTTCGGTTCGGAATAATATTCGGGTTCAGGATTATAAGCGGGTTCAGAATAACTGGGATCAGGTGTAGCGTAGTCTGGAACAGCTTGGGGTTCGCTATGGGTAGGTTCGGGTTCAGTATTCGGAACAGTCAGACTATCACTGTATCCTGTCGTGGCTTCAGGAACGCTGGGAACAGGAGCTTCCACAGGTTCAGCTTCTGCGGGAATAGAAAATTCATCCGTAGCAATCACACGGCTACTGAATAGGACTAAACCCGTAAGACAACCTAAACCCAAAAGGGCGTAACTTCTTGAACCCAAGTACCAACGTCCTTGGCGGGTATTGGATGTTGGATATTTTTTCTGTTCCGTCATCTTCCTCACACAACCAATAATGATCTAACCGTTTAACTAACTATAGGGGCGGGTTTAGGGAGATAATTACTAATAATTCCAGATAGTCTCGGAACCTGCCCCTACGGTTTAATTGTTTAACTAACCGTAGCCGATACTTATTGTACCCGGCGGTTGGTCAATTTCTTGAGAAAAACCGATTTCGGTTTTGGGATAAAGACCGACTCGTAGGTTCCCCTGTTCCGAAATTCCAATAATTTCACCCATTTGATCCCCAATCTGGATCGGTTTCCCAATACAGGTTAAGAGTTGATTATAGCCCGTTAACATTTTCTTAACCTTAACATCTGATAAGTGTTGAATCCCTAGGTCTAATCCCTGTAGGACTAGGGCGGCAAGGAATTCTAAGGATTGAATCGTCGGCGGTGTAGCTGCATCGGCAAAAAAGGTTTGTAAATTAATCCCCATTTCAGGAACGGGATTTTCCCAGTTTAAACCAACTCCGATCACCGCTTGAGTAATAAATTGCCCGGAAATTTTGGTTTCGGTGAGAATGCCGCCGAGTTTGCGCTGATTTAAGATTAAATCATTCGGCCATTTGAGTTGTACGGGACAGGAGCGATCGCGCAAAACCGTAGCAATACCCCAAGCGGAACTGATGCTTAATTGCGCTTTTTGAGTCACCTGAAGGTTGATATCGACAATTTTTGATAAAAATAGCCCTCCCCGACTTGACTGCCATTGTCGGCCCCATTGTCCCCGTCCAGCAGTTTGTTGTCCGGCGATAACAACAGTTTCCGAAGGTTCACCCTGTTCTAAGAGTTCCCAGGCGGTTTGATTCGTGGAAATTAAGCTATCAAAATAATAAATATTCGGTAGAGACGTGCCATGGCGCTTGTCCATCAAGGTTTGTAAGGCAGATTCTAAACGGGATAAGTTGAAGGTCACGCAAGTTATTTAATCGAGGGTTAAAATCAAGGTTGTTTGTAGTCGCAACAGTTCCTAATCATAATTTTATGCACACTTGGCATTGGCAAACCTGGGATGGATTACCCTATCTAACCTGTAGTTTGCTCAAAGATTGGCAACATGGGTTTTTTACCCGTTCCTTTAGTCCTCGCACTCCCTCGGACTTAGTGGATGTTTTACAACCTGGGGTGAATGTATATCGAGTCAAGCAGGTGCATGGAAATCGGGTCTTGAAAACCGGAACCGTTGACCCCTTGGATCATTTAGCATTAGAAGATCAACCCCTGACAGAAGCGGATGGTTTATTTGCGGAAAACTCCTCAGAGGCGGTGTGGGTGGCCACGGCCGATTGTGTTCCGGTGTTAATTGCCGATGCTCAAACGGGGAAAGTGGCGGCGGTTCATGCCGGATGGCGGGGGACGGCCGCTAAGATTGTTCCAGAGGCGATCGCCCATTTTCAAGCCCAGGGGAGTCAACTCGAAGATCTGCGGGTGGCTTTGGGGCCAGCAATTTCGGGACAAGTCTATCAGGTTTCCTTAGATGTGGCGACCCAGTTAGCCCAAAGTTTGGTTTCTGATACCGAGGGACTAGAACCCGTCTATCACCTCCCCAATTCCCCCCTACTCCCCGATCCCGAACCGGATAAAGTTCGTTTAGATGTGCGAAGATTTAATAGCTTACAACTAGAACAGTTAGGGATTACACCCGAACAAGTAGCGATCGCACCCCATTGTACCTATCAAGACCCGGAGGCATTCTTTTCTTACCGTCGGGAACAATTAAAACGGGTGCAGTGGTCAGGGATTGTCAGTCAATAGGATTCATTGGTTTGGATCAAGATTGAGTTAAGCTTACAATAAATAAAACGGTATTAAGAAAAAGTCCGATGAGCGAGCAAAGTCCCTACGAACAGCTTGGGGTTACCCTTGATGCCTCCTTTGATGAAATTCAGGAAGCTCGGGATCGCCTAAAACAGCAATATAGTGGCGAAATTAAGCTGCTGCAATCGATCGAGGCGGCTTATGATGCCATTTTGATGGATCGGTTAAAAATGCGACAAGAGGGCAAAATTAAAGTCCCGGAACGAATTCGTTTTCCCGAACGAGTCACCCCAACTCCGCCCTCTGGTGTTCAACCCGCGGCAAATTCAAAACCCAATTGGTTAAACCAACTGTGGGATACTCCCAGTCGTGCTGATTTATTATGGCCTTCTGGGGTATATGTCACATTGGCAGGTTTGAGCCTTTATTCGGGTTTTGCTACCTCGTTATTACAGCTAACTTTAGCCTTGGGTGTGGGATCTTGTCTTTATTTTCTTAACCGCAAAGAGAATAAGTTTGGTCGGGCTGTTTTACTGACCGTTGTGGGTTTAATTGGAGGGTTAATATTAGGAAGTTTATTGAGTTCCCTCGCCGGAGCGATCGCAGTAGAACGATTTATTGCTTTTATTACTTTTATTGTTTTGTGGCTTGTGGCTTGCTTTTTGCGTTAATTCCCCAGGGTTCAAAGTTACCGGAATTAGGGAACAGGCAACAGGCAACAGGGAACAGTGAAGAAAAGACTTTAGCAGTCTTTTTCCTGACTTTTTGGGCCGAATTTCATAAAAATAGGGCTAGATTTCTGGAAACAGAAATAGCCCTATTTTTATTTAAACGGATTCAATATTTAGGACTTGAATTAAACAACCGCCGCCATTTTGACCTCATTATTGGCTAACAATTCTTGCAATTCATCGGCATCCACCGTTTCTTTATCAATTAAAACATCGGCTAATTGATTGAGAACATGGCGGTTTTCTACTAATACTTGTTTTGCCCGTTTATAGGCGGCATCTACCAGCAGACGGACTTCGGCATCAATGGTGGAGGCGGTTTCTTCGGAGAAATCCCGTTCTGACATAATATCCCGTCCCAGGAACACATTCCCCTGTTGACGACCTAATGCCACCGGGCCAAGCCGATCGCTCATCCCATAACGGGTAATCATTTGACGGGCTACCCGAGTCACCTGTTGTAAGTCATTAGACGCTCCGGTGGTGACTTCTTCTTCCCCGAAGATAATTTCTTCGGCAACCCGGCCACCCAAAGCCACGGCCATTTGATTTTCCAAATAGGAGCGGCTAAACAAACCGGAGTCCATGCGTTCTTCGCTGGGCATAAACCAGGTTAACCCCCCGGCCCGTCCCCGAGGAATAATACTAATTTTCTGTACCGGGTCATAGTCGGGCATTAGGGCCCCTACTAAAGCGTGTCCGGCTTCATGGTAGGCGACTAGGGTTTTGCGTTTTTCGCTCATCACCCGATCTTTCTTCTCGGGGCCCGCTAACACCCGGTCAATGGCATCATTGACTTCATCCATGGAAATTTCCGTCAAGTTACGACGGGCCGCTAAAATCGCGGCTTCGTTTAACAGGTTGGACAGGTCAGCCCCGGTAAACCCAGGGGTACGACGGGCAATTTTATCTAAGTCCACATCTTTGGCCAGGGTTTTGCCCCGGGCATGAACCCGCAGAATTTCTGCCCGGCCGTTATAGTCGGGACGGTCAACCACCACTTGACGGTCAAAGCGACCCGGACGCATTAAGGCGGAGTCGAGAACGTCGGGGCGGTTGGTAGCAGCAATAATAATAATTCCGTTATTGCCCTCAAACCCGTCCATTTCCGTTAATAATTGGTTCAGGGTTTGCTCGCGCTCATCATTTCCACCGCCTAAACCTGCACCCCGTTGGCGACCTACGGCGTCAATTTCATCAATAAATACGATACAGGGGGCATTGGTTTTCGCCTGTTCAAACAGGTCACGCACCCGGGACGCACCCACACCCACGAACATTTCCACAAATTCCGAACCGGAGATACTGAAGAAGGGAACGCCCGCTTCCCCTGCGACGGCTTTGGCTAATAGGGTTTTTCCTGTTCCTGGGGGGCCTACTAATAACACCCCTTTAGGAATTTTTGCACCAACGGCCGTAAACCGATCAGAATTTTTCAGAAAGTCCACGACTTCGCTAAGTTCGAGTTTAGCTTGTTCGATACCCGCCACATCCCCGAAGGTGACTTGGGTTTGGGGTTCCATCTGGACTCTGGCTTTGGACTTACCAAAGTTCATGGCTTGGTTACCCGGGCCATTCTGAGCGCGACGGAGTAAGAAGAATAACCCCACTAAAAGTAAAACGGGGAAGAACAGACTGCTTAGGGCTTTAAACCAGAAGCTCTCATCGTTTTGGGGTAGAACTGAAATATCAACATTATTTTCGGTCAGGATATCGATCAGAGCCGGATCGTTGGGAAGATTAACAATCACTTTATTCCCATCCTGGGCCGTGACTAAGGCCCTGGAGCGATCAGAACTGAGGCTGACCCGTTCAACTTTATTACTCTTGACTTCTTGAATAAAGGTACTATACTTCCAGCTTTCCCGAGTTTGGGGCTGTTTATCAAAAAAGGCAGTTGCTAATGCTAAGACGACAATGGCAAGCAGGGCGTATAACCCCGCATTTCTCCAGCGTTTATTCACCGAGGTCTATCCTCCTACTGTTGCGGCGAGTCTACAGGACTCATTGTTATGGTATTGTTACTAATCTTAACGTATTTTTCATCAACAGTGCGTTTGGTGTTGTTCGGTGATCTAAATGGGTTAAGGACAAAGCTATTGATCGCCCCGGCACTCGCGCGCAGTAATATAGTAAAAGATTTTTCGCACAGTTCAGTTTAAGGTCAAACCATAGTGCAAGTTGAAAGTCAATCAAAACTCACCCAAAATTCCCTTTGTAAAATTTGTAGTTCCTTATCTCCCTATTTTGCTCAAGCTACAATTTTAAATCGCTATGCTGTTGATTATTTTAAATGTTCAGTTTGTGGATTTGTCCAAACTGAAAAGCCCTATTGGTTAGAGGTCGCTTATGCTGATCCAATTGCCATTAGTGATGTCGGATTAGTGTCACGCAATTTTAAATTTTCTCAAATCACTCAGGAATTAATTATATCATGTTTTAATCCCAAAGGCAAGTTTTTAGATTATGGCTGCGGTTATGGTTTATTTGTGCGGTTGATGCGGGATTTTGGGTTTAATTTTTATGGCTATGATCAATATTGTCAAAATATATTTTATCAGGGATTTGAAGGAAATCAACAAGAAAACTATGATTTAGTTACGACTTTTGAAGTGTTTGAACATTTTGTTAATCCCCTGGAGGAAATTGAAAAATTATTGAAGTTTTCCAAAAATTTATTATTCAGTACCCAACTACTTCCGGCGGATCATCCTCAACCGGATCAATGGTGGTACTATGCTCTCCATGAAGGTCAACATATTTCTATTTATACCTATCAATCTTTATTAAAAATAGCTGAGAAATTCAAGTTAAATTTATATTCTGATGGCAGTAGTTTACATCTATTAACCGAACAAAAAATATCAGGATCAGCATGGAAAAAAGCCATATCTATAGAAATTTCTCCCCAGACTTTACCCTCACTCACGGAACAGGATTTTTTAAAAGCTGTAGCTAGTCGTCAATCGATGAATCCTGATCAGCAATCAATTAAAATTATTATTGATGGTGTATTTTTCCAAATTCGTAACACTGGAATTGCGAGGGTGTGGAAATCCTTACTAGAAATTTGGTCTACCCAGGGTTTTGCTCAACAGATTATTGTTTTAGACCGAGAAGGCACTACCCCTAAAATTCCTGGGATTAAATATTATCAAATTCCTGAATATAATTATGATAAAATCGAAGAAGATCGGCAATTATTACAGAAAATCTGCGATCAAGAAAATGCCGATCTGTTTATTTCTACCTATTATACAACTCCCTTAACAACAACTTCAGTTTTTATGGGATATGATATGATTCCAGAACAATTGGGACTGGATTTAACCATTCCCATGTGGCGAGAAAAACATCATGGAATTGAACGCGCATCTGCCTATATCACGATTTCTGCAAATACAGCCCAAGATTTAATTCACTTTTTCCCTAATATTCAACCCGATAAAATTACCGTCGCCCATTGTGGAGTTCCGGCTGTATTTTCCCCAGCAACCCCAGGAGAAGTTCAACAGTTTAAATTTAAAAATAGCATCAATAAACCCTATTTTATTTTAGTCGGTCAACGCTTAGGTGCGGGAGGATATAAAAATACTCTATTATTCTTTAAAGCACTCACTCAACTGAAAAATAATCGGGATTTTGAAATTGTTTGTGTTGGAGGAGAACCCACTTTAGAAGCTGAATTTTATCCCTATGCTCAACAGTTTAGAATTCATGTATTGCAACTCAGTGATCAAGAATTAAAACAGGCATATTCTGGCGCAACTGCATTAGTTTATCCCTCTAAATATGAAGGGTTTGGAATGCCTATTATAGAGGCGATGGCTTGCGGTTGTCCGGTGATTACCTGTCGAAAAGGTTCAATTCCAGAAATCGCCGGAAATGCAGCTTATTATGTGGATGAAGACCTGGTTTTAGAAATGCTACAAGCCTTAGAACAAATTCAAAAACCCGAAATTTATCAACCTTTAATTCAAGCGGGTTTACAACAATCTTCCCAATATTCCTGGTCAAAAATGGCTGACATTATTCAACAGACTCTCATTCAAACCGTGCAAAATTTAAAAACATCAACAAAACCACTGGATTTTCAAGACTTTACCTATTCTAAACGGAGTCATTTTAATCAATTTAAACGGTTTAAAGTCTATAGTAATATTAATCCCGATGCTTGTGACCTGAAAATTTATCAAGATTTATTGGTATATAATTTTATTACCCAGAATTTAGCCAAAGGTTCAAAATTATTAGAAATTGGTGGGGGAAATTCTCGGGTTTTAGAAGCATTAAAACAGGACTATGAATGCTGGAATTTAGATAAATTTGAAGGAGTAGGAAATGGCCCCAATCAAATTCAAAATTATGCCAACTCTCGGATTGTTTTAGACTATATTGGCAACTTTAATTCTGAACTTCCTGATCAATATTTTGATTGTGTTTTTAGTATTTCTACCCTAGAACATATTTCTGAAAATCAAACAACTTTTGATCAAATTACCCAAGATATTGATCGAATTTTAAGACCCGATGGTTTTTCCTTACATTGTTTTGATGTGGTAGTGAAACCCGCAGAAGTTTGGACAAATCAATTTTTACCCTATTTATTTGAGACTCAAAAAACCTTAAATTCCATGATTAATTTTGACCAAATTAAACTTGATCCTGATTTATATGGAATGTCAGAAATAGCTTATCGCCAGTTTTGGCAACCCACGACTCAAAAATCCTATCAAGAATTTGGTCAACCGATTTCCTATAATATTCTCTGGCAAAAATCCGCAATAAATGTCAGATCTGTATCTCCTCAATTGATTGTTGCTTCATCTTTACCTAAAATTTCTATTGTTACCCCTTCTTTGAATCAAGGTGAATTTTTAGAGGAGTGTATTGATTCAGTTTTAAGTCAGAATTATCCTAACTTAGAATACATGATTATGGATGGGGGAAGTACGGATAATTCCGTTGAAATTATTAAAAAATATGATAAGTATTTAACCCATTGGCAAAGTCAAGCGGATGGCGGTCATTATGCGGCGGTTAATACTGGATTTCAAAAAACCACTGGTGAAATTATGGGGTGGTTAAATTCCGATGATAAATACCATCCCGATGCTTTTTATAAACTGGCGGCGACATTTGGGCACAATAAACAGGTGGAATGGGTGATGGGAATTCCGACAGAATGGGATAGAAATGGAAGACATATTCATAGTCAAATGCAGACGCCTTTATGGTCAAGAAAAATGCTTTTAGATAAACAATGGGTCGAACAATATCAACAATTACAACATACTTGGATTCAACAAGAAAGTACATTTTGGACGCGATCGCTCTGGGAAAAAGCCGGATCAAAATTACAAACAAATCTCAACTTGGCGGGAGATTTTGAACTTTGGTTACGCTTTTCTCGTTATGCTCCTTTGTATTTATTGAGAAGTTTAATTGGCGGATTTCGTACCTATGATACCCAACGTTCTAAAATTTATCGAGAGCAATATTTTCAAGAAGTTAAGCAAATTGTTCAAGAGGAGTTACAATTAATTGAGCAAGGAAAATATCCTTCTGAACAGCCATCTCCCCCTGTAATTGTGTTGGAAGATCATCAAGTTTTAGCCTTAAAACAAAAGGTTTTAACTGCACCCAAAATTAAAGTATCTGCGATTATTTCTACCTATAATTCGGCATCAATGATGTCGGGAAGGTTAGAAAATTTAGTGAGTCAGACTTTATTTCAACAAGGAAAATTAGAAATTATTATTATTGATTCCGGTTCCCAGGAAAATGAACGAGAGATTGTTTCTGAGTTTAAAAAACAATATCCTGACTCGATTATTTATATTAAAACCGAAGAAAGGGAACCGATTTATCAAGCCTGGAATAGAGGAATTGCGATCTCCAGGGGTGAATATATCACCAATCAAAATACCGATGATCGTCTCAAATTAAATGCTTTAGAAAGGTTATCTACCTATTTAGATCAACATTCAGAAGTCATCTTAGTACACGCCGATCAGCAAGCGGTATCACCGGGAGAAGTTATTAATTTAGAACAATTAACTGGCAAACCCCACTGGAAATGGCCGGAATTTTCCCGTTTTAAATTATTATTTTCAGCCCAAGTTGGTTCTCAACCGATGTGGCGAAAATCTCTACATAATAATTATGGATTATTTGATCAAACCCTCAAGGTTCGAGGAGATCAAGACTTTTATATTAGAATTGCTAATGCGGGAGAATTCCATTTTATTCCAGAAATATTAGGGACTTTGAACTTATCAGAAAACTCCTTAAGTCATCAACAAGATTTAAGTCGTGAAGAAGAAGTTTTAATCTTTAAAAGATATACCTCCTCCCGGGAAAAGTTAGCTCAATTTTTGAATCATTCTAAAATTCAACCCACGGATCAAAACTATCAAATTTTAGTGAATAATTTATCCTGTGATTTAGCGAATCAAGTTTTATCACAGTTTCATCTCCCCTTTTATATCAAATTAATCACAGAATTATTAAACTCTGTAGTTGAATTAGGAACCCATCAACAAACAGTACAAACTAATTTATTAAGAATTTGGAACCGTTTTTCTGACCCCGCCACCCGATTTCAATTTATGAAAACCTTATCACCCCAAATCATAGAAACTTGTGATGAGCAAATTCAACTCAAAGGCGAGGGAATGGAAAAAATTGATGAGTCTCAACTTTATATTAATTTATCTAAACTCAGTCAACTTAATTCACCTCGAATTGATCCGGTTTTTTCCCCTCAACCTCGACCCTTTTGGTCGGTGATTATTCCTAGTTATAACGGTGAAAAATATATCGAACAGGTGTTAAATAGCGTTCTGAGTCAAGCACCGAATTCTGAAGAAATGGAGATTATTGTAGTTGATGATTGTTCGACTCATTTAGAAATTGAAGCTATCGTTAAAAATATTGGTAAAAATCGAGTTAAATTCTATCGACAACCGCAAAATTTAGGGTTAATTCCTAACTGGAATGATTGTATTCAACGGTCTACGGGGCAATGGATTCATCTTTTGCATCAGGATGATTTAGTCCTTCCTGGATTTTATACTCAGATGCGAGAACTGTTAGAAAAAGAACCCACCGCCGGGGCTGGATTTTGTCGCCATTATTATATTGATGAACAGGGAAAACAACGCTCCCTTTCCGCGTTAGAACAGGAAACAAATGGGATTATTTCTAATTGGTTAGAACGAATTGCTGTGATGCAGCGCATTCAATTTGCTGCGATGGTGGTTAAACGCAGTGTTTATGAAACATTAGGAGGATTTTCTGAGAATGCAGGTTCCGCCGCTGACTGGGAAATGTGGAAACGAATTTCCGCCTATTATCCTGTTGCTTATGAACCCCAACCTTTAGCCTGTTATCGTTTACATTCAACCTCAGAAAGTTCTAAGTTAATTTCCATTGGGGCTAATATTTCAGATACTTTAAAATCTATTGAACTTTCTCAATCCTATTTACCCGAAAATTTGGCAATTAATTTATCGAATAAAGCCCGAGAACATTATGGTTTATATGCCATTAATACCGCTCAACAACTGTTAGCTAATGGAGATGCTAAAGCCGTAATTGCCCAAATTCAAGAAGCCTTAAAGTGTAGTCAATCTGATGTTGTTAAACAAGCTATTATCGAGTTATTTACTCCTCAAAAACCACCTAAAGCTCAACTCAAAACCTTAACTCCGGCTCAAATTTTGGCGGAAGTTTCCCATTTAACTGAAGAATACAAGAAAACAAATAACCCAGAATCCCTGCTCAATTCCCTGCGTCAAATTCGGCAGATTGTAGCTCAATACTGGTTAGGGTTAGAATCGGATTATTTAGAAAAAACCTATGGAGGAGAAATTGGTCAAGCGCATAAAATTCTCCTCAATAGTGGGTTAAAAAATGAAGCCTTAACATCCCTAGAAAAAGCTCAACTTCAAGATTGGTATACCTATCTAAAACAAGGGTTAAATCAACCCAAAGGAATACAGTATTTATTGGCAATTATTTTATATAGCTATCCCTATCAATTATCCCCTAATTGGTATATTCAAGCTCCAATTCCTAAATGGTTTTTACCTGATTATTTTGAATTTATGTTGGCCGTCCCTCAGTTTTTCCAAGAGCGCGGGGAAACTGAACTCTATTATCGTTATTTAGAAAATTGGATTCCCTATATCCATGAGCGGTTTACCAGTCATCCTGAGTTTCCAATTTGGCAGGAATTAGCCTGGAAATTCACCCAAATTGCTAACTTTATTCCTCTATATTTTAATACCGCTAATCTCAAAGATATTTATATTAAACGGGCGGAAATTATGGAATTTGCCCTGACTCATTTGGGTTATTCCTTAGACTATCAGTTTCCCCAACGTCCAACTCGTCAAAAGATTCGCGTAGGAATTCTGAGTAATCATTTCCTACCCCAAACCGAAACCTACTCAACTTTACCTGTTTTTGAGTATTTAGATTCAACTCAATTCGAGGTGATTTTATATGCTCTACAATCGAATAATCATCCCTTAGAACAATATTGTCAAAGTCGGGTAGAACGCTTTGTAAAACTGCCTAAAAATGTCTCAGAACAGGTGCAATTAATTCGGAATGATGATTTAGATATTCTGTTAATTGGAACCAATGTAACAGCCGTTAATCACGGGATAACCCTATTAGGATTACATCGGTTAGCCCGCATTCAACTCACATCAACATCATCCTGTGTAACTACAGGAATGCGGAATATGGATTACTATATTTCGGGAACTTTAACAGAAATAAAACAGAATCCCCAAGTCCAATATCGGGAAAAATTAATTCTTTTAGAAGGGACAGCCCACTGTTTTAGTTATTATGCAACTCCCCCGGAACTTCCCCAAGTCATTCCCCATCGTTCTAGTTTAGGAATTTCTGAACAAGCGGTTGTTTTTATCTCCGGTGCAAATTTCTATAAAATTATTCCTGAACTGCGAGAAACCTGGGCTAAACTATTAGCAAAAGTCCCTAATTCGGTGTTGGTTTTATATCCCTTTAACCCCAATTGGGCATCCCAATATCGGGCGCTTCCCTGGATTAATAATTTTAAAGCCGTTTTAGCAGAATATGGGGTTGATCCGAGTCGTTTAATTATGATTAAACCCCAAGGGAGTCGCAGTGATATTAAAGAATATCTGAAATTAGCTGATATTTATTTAGACTCCTATCCTTTTTCTGGGGTCAATTCTTTAGTTGATCCCTTAGAAGTGGGTTTAGTTCCTGTTGTGCGAGATGGGGATGTGATTCCTTCGTTTTCCCCCAAAACATCCCAAGCGGGAGAGGTTTTTGTCGTCCGAGATAGTGGATCATTCCGTTCCTTGATGGCGGCTTCTTTGTTGCGATCGCTCTCTATTCCTGATTTAATTGCTAATAGTGAAGAATCCTATATTAATTTAGCGATAACCCTTGCTAATAACCCTCAACTGCGACAACAAAAAAGCCAAGAAATTCAACAAAAAATGCAGCAAAATCCTGAATTTTTGGATAGTCGCACCTACTCGACTAAAATGGGCGTAATTTTCCAACAGTTATTCCAAACTTGGCAACAAAACCAACCCAAACCGCCATCTATTCAACTCAATAGTCGAGAAGCAATTCAACAGTATTTATCGGTTTTGGTAACTCATATCAATCATTATGAATTAGAACCCCATAATCAAGCCATTGTTAATCAGTTGCGTTCTATTCGGAAAATTATGGTAGAACATTGGTTAAAAATTCCAACCGAACAGTTAGAACTAATGTATACAACGGATTTAGGAAAGGGATATCAAATTCTCTTAAATCGAGGCATTCAACGGGAACTATTAACCCCTGAAGAAGAAAAATTTGTTAACCAGATTACTCAACAGGCGATTGGACTCAAACAGTCTGATTCTTTAAATCATTTAATGGTGTTAATGTTATATTATCCCCAGGGAAAAATGGTTGTTGCTAATGCCGAAACTCGTTTACCTCAATGGTTATTAAAAGAATATCAACGGGTCTTTGAAAATCCATCAGCTTTAGAAAAAGTGACGGTATCTGATGTTAGTCAAAATCAACCATTAACTCCTATCGAATCATTCCAAAATCGGTTAATTGGATGTGTGAATTTATATAAAATTGACCCGTCTAATGCTGCTATTGTTGATGATTTACGTCAAATTCGCCGACAATTTGCTGATTTTTGGTTAGGTTTGGAAGCCACACAATTAGAATCGGTTTATCAAAGTTCATTGGGTCAAGTCTATCGAAGCCTATTATATAGTGGTTTTTCTCAAGAAAATTTAACAACTACAGAACAGCAATTCATTAAAACCTTAGCCGCTCAAATGAATCAAGAATTGAATCAAATAGAGACGATTAAACCTCTATTGGCGGTGTTATTATATTGTCGCCCTGAACAATTACAAATTCAAGATTTATCCCGTTTACCCCAATGGTTTCGTCCAGATTATGAACAGTTAAGCCATCAATAAACCAATAATATTGTTGCGCCGTTGTTGCGCCGTTGTTGCGCTTCAGCGCATCTCTTATCAAGCCTGAAGCATCAACAACAATTTTTCTATAAATGCAAATAATTATAAACACCTAGTTAAACAAACCCTGTTTTTAGGCCGTTGTTGCGCTTCAGCGCATCTCTTATAAAACCCCAAAAATCAACAACAATTTTTCTATAAATGCAAATAATTATAAACACCTAGTTAAACAAACCCTGTTTTTAGGCCGTTGTTGCGCTTCAGCGCATCTCTTATCAAGCCTGAAGCATCAACAACAATTTTTTTATAAATGCAAATAATTATGAACATTTACTTAAACAAACCCTGTTTTTAGGCTTTAGTCCAATAAGAAGTGCGCTGAAGCGCAACAACGATTTATACACTTCTATCTGATATCGTAGCCGAATAAATTGGGGTCTACTTCGGTTAAATTCAGATCATTTAATCCATATTCTGCCCAACGTCTGGTTACCATTTCGGCCGTATCAATATCTGACTCTAAAGGTTCTCCCCATTCGTGATTAGTTTCCGGAGGTATTTTTGTAGTTGCATCTATCCCCATTCTTCCCCCTAATCCGATTTTTTGACTAGCAAAATCTAAGGTATCAAAAGGCGTATCGGGAAGAATAAAAACATCTCTGGACGGGTCAACTTTTGAACTAATTGCCCATACGACTTGTCGCGGATCTCGAATATTAATACTCTTATCCACAACTATCACAAATTTGGTATAAGTAAATTGAGGTAAAGCACTCCAAAACGCTAAAGCTGCCCGTCTTGCTTGACCTGGATAAGCCTTATCAATGGAGATAATTGCAGCTTTATAACTCAGGGCTTCCATGGGGAGGAAAAAGTCTATAATTTCCGACACTTGCTGTCTTAAAATCGGGGTATAAATCCGGTTTAAAGCGATCGCCATCATTGCTTCTTCTTTGGGCGGACGACCACTAAAAGTGGTTAAATAAATCGGATCTTGACGATGGGTAATACAGTTAAATCTTACTAATGGAGAATCTTCTACACCGCCATAATATCCCATGTGATCGCCAAAGGGCCCATCGGGTAATATTTCTCCGGGGGTTATGGTTCCTTCTAATACAAATTCTGAGTCCGCCGGAACTTCTAAATCTACCGTTTTACACTTAGCTAATTGTACACCCGAACCGCCATATAATCCCGCAAATAACCATTCGGATAAATCCACAGGAATGGGAGTCGCCGCCGCCATAATAATTAACGGATCTACTCCTAATGCGATCGCAATTTCTAATTTTTTTCCCTTCTCCGCCGCCTTGCGTAAATGTCTCGCCCCACCTCTAACCGATAACCAATGGACGGTCATGGTATTTTTAGATTGTAATTGTAACCGATAAACCCCGACATTTGGTGTTCCGGTTTCACAATCTTTGGTAATTACTAATCCCAAAGTAATAATTTTTCCCGCATCTTTAGGATAGGGACGAATCATCGGAATTTGGTTTAAATCAACATCATCTCCTTCAATGATAATCTGTTGACAAGGGGGAAAAAAGTTGCGTCCGGGTTTGGCTTTAACCACATCAAATAAAACCTTGCCAAAATCAATTGCTTGGGATATCTTTTTCGGCGGTTTAGGTTGTTGTAACATCCCTAATTTTTTTCCCAATTCCTCTAACTCCTGGGGAGTTTCCATCTTCATTGACCAACAAACCCGTTGTTCTGTCCCCAACAAATTTACCGCCACCGGATAGGGTGAACCTTTGACATTTTCAAATAATAAACCAGGGCCACCAGCTTGTAACATTCGGTTAGAAATTTCCGCAATTTCTAAATCAGGATCAACTAAGGTTTTAATCCTGCGTAATTGTCCCCGTTCTTCTAACTGTTTTAAAAAGCCCCTTAGGTCTCTCGCCATTGTGTTTAAGAATTGTTACATCTATTTTTATATTATGACAGTTTTCGAGAAATAATGCGACTCTGTAGGAAAATAATATGAGTAAATTTAATTTTTTTTGAAGTTAATGCTATAACTGACTTGAGGGAAATATATCCTTTTTAAAATCATCCACTTTCCACCTAACCAGGTTTTGCTATGCGATTATCAGAACCACCAGAAGCATTGCTCAAGCGTTATCTTCAAGGAGATAGGGATGCTTGTCGAGAACTTTTGAAAGATCCTAAATATTATCAACTCTGTCAAATCATAGCCAAACACAGATTTTCAGGACAGTCCCACAACTGGGAAGATGCGGCTCAAACAGCATTTGAAAAAGTGTTAATAGAATCTTTAAGAGGTAACTTCACCCAAGGAGACCTAGAAAAATTTAATCATTGGTGTTCCAGAGTCGCCTCTAATTGTATTATAGATTTACTGCGTAAAATTAAAACAGAAAGGGAATTTTTAAAAAATCAAAGTCGAGAGATTACTAATCATCTTCCTGATATCCGAGAAGATTTAGAAACAACCGATACAAACGCCCAAATTCAAACAGCAATTATTTCTGTAGACCAAGAAAATCCCAAAAAACAGTATCTTCAAATTTGGCAAGGATTAAAATTTGAAAAAAAACAAAAGCAAATCGCTCAAGATTTAGGTTTGAAGCAATCGGAGGTTTCCAAGCGATATCGGGAATTAGCTCTTTTAGTTGGGAAAAAATTAGACTTGTTAAACGTTAAACAATTAGAGGAGGAACTAAAAAACATTCGTCAGGGTCGAAAACCCAAGCGCTCTCAAGAAAACTGGGATAACTAAAATAGCCTATTTGACCAAAAAAGGAGAACCAACAATGAAATTAATGGAAATTAACCGAGAATTGCCCATCATTAGTCCTGAAGAAATTAAACCCGGACAAATTTGGGAAGTCAGTCGTCAAGTATTCAGTCCTCTGGAATTTACCCCAGAAGAAAAACAGCATTTTTATTCCCCTGCTATTTTTGATTTTCTCAATGGAAATACACCGCCTCGCTATGTGATAATTGTCACGGAACCGGAACTAGAAATCGACGAAACACCGGAATGGCAAGTTATTTCGGTGATGTTACTGTCTGTAAAAACTGACTATCTTAGTTCAACTAATCTCTTAATTCCGACAACAATTTCCGGTTTAAAACAGGATGTAATTGCAGAAACTTGCAATGTAATTCCGATGCTAACTTGTAATTTATTAAGACCTGTAGGAAAACGATTATCTCGGAAAATTTATGACCTTTTATTAGATATGGGAGACTTTGAACAAGGATTTATTGAAAAAGCTCCTAGTTTAGAAGAAATTTTAGCTTTGGGTTTGAATAAGGGAACTACAAATAACCCCGAATTTCAGCAACAGGAATTAGACTGGAAAACCCTATTAGAAGTTCCGGTGGTGGCTTATCATCTCTATGTAAAAGCAGTGTTGACATTAGATGAAACCTTATTATTAGAACAACTCAAGGCAAAAGTAACGACACAACCTATTCCCTTAAATCAATGGTTTCAGGGAATTGTTCAGACGGGATGGCAAACTTTTGAGGAGGTTGTTGGAATATTTTCTGCAACTCCCGCGTTAGAAGGATGGAGAGGTAAATCAAACCCTGAGTTCCCAGGAGGTGAAGCGGAAATAACCCAGATTGAAACCTTAGTTAAACAAATTCAAACCACCGAAGATGATGGCATTCTTTGGAATGCTGTAGCAACTTTGCGACAGTTGCAACCGCACCATTCTGTTTTAGGGGTGAGAAAAGTTAAGTCGATTAATATTCAGGAAACAGCCTTAGTTTTAACTATGAACTTGATTTCCAGAGTTAAGGAAGAAGTGCGGATTTTATTGGAAGTTTATTCTACAGATAAATCGCCTCTCCCTAAAGATTTAAAAGTAATAATTTTAAATGATAAAAAAGATATTGTATTGGAGGATACCGCAGAGAATGAAATTGTATCAATTGCGTTACAAGGCTTGATCGGAGAAAAATTTAGTGTCAAAATAACAACCAAAGATGATTTTATCCTGGAAGATTTTTTGATTTAGATTTTGTCTGAAAAATTGTTCAACCGAACTTACCCAGACCTAACCCATGAAACCTATATTCCGTCTCGGTGCATCTCAGCGTAACTCGAAATTCTCTGATCAAGGATTTACCTTGATTGAGTTATTAGTTGTTATTATAATTATTGGCATTTTGTCAGTAATTGCAACTTCCTCATTTCTAAAATTTATCAATCGGGCTAAAGAGACTGAAGCAATAAAAATTCTTAACTATTTAGAAAAACTACATGAAAGTTATATTAATGAAAATCAAGTATTAGCAACATCATTAACAGCATTAGAATATAATGGCAAAACCGAAACGGAAAACTATTCTATTGAATTTTTCTCAGATAATACGATATTACATGGAGCCATCCATATTGCCAGGTCAAAAAAAAATGAGTTGAATTCCTATATTCAAATTATTTATCTAAAAAACAATAAAATCAAATGTGAAGCTGTTCCTATTTCTAACCCAGATCCTTTATTTCTGCTTATACAAGTGTCGATAAATCCCAAAAAATTCTGTCCTTAATTATCAAAAAATATGTTATCTAACTCTTTCCATTCTCAAGCCGAAAAAAATTATCAAAATCGTTCTTTTAAAGGAAAAGATTTATCCCTAGAAGACTTTTCTAATGCCGATATTCGGGGTTGTGATTTTAGTGAAGCCAACCTCACGGGAGCTAACTTTCGAGGGGCTA
Source organism: Planktothrix sp. PLAVEN19ND (assembly GCF_057220675.1). Taxonomy (NCBI): domain Bacteria; kingdom Bacillati; phylum Cyanobacteriota; class Cyanophyceae; order Oscillatoriales; family Microcoleaceae; genus Planktothrix; species Planktothrix sp. PLAVEN19ND. The sequence continues at coordinate 881,622 of NZ_CM170132.1, forward strand.
AAGCGGGATTATCACAACAGGGCATTTACCGCAGTTTATTGATAGCAGCAGCCCTATCAGGATTAGCAGGAGCCGCTGCTACACTAGCCGTTGGTCAACCGATTGCATTGATGACTCCTAAACCCGAACCAATTGTGCCATTTATGGTAAGTTTTATCGTGGGATTAATTGTGATTTTTGTGAATGGTATCCTATTAATATCTAGTCTCAAAAATGGGTTAGAAAAAACAATTCAAAATCTAGGAATTACGATTGCAGTTTTGATTCCTGTCGGGGGAATTTTAGCTGCATTAGGAAATGCTAAAACTCCGATTTTATCAGAGTTGCGAGTTTTTAGAATCAGCTATTTAATGAACTCAAACCAAATAGGAAACCCAATTCCGGCTCTGATTGTCACCCTTACAGCTTCAATGGGAGCCACGCTAACAGTTATTTTTACCTTAGCTTTAGCCATTGCGATCGCAACTATTACCTTAAACAAAATCTTCAAATTATTAATTATTATCGAAGCATTAGCAATTGGAATTATTGCCAGTGCTATTGTCACTAGAAATGCCGATGATAGAGTTTTTGAAGTGTTTTCCGTAGTTAATGGAGAGCCAGCCCCCTTACCTGCCATCATCACCCTAATTGCCTTAGTAATATTATCAATAATTTTAGCAACTATTCTGATATTAGTGAGTAGTAATATTGGCAATAAAGTTTTAAAAGAAGAAGAAAAATATTCAATTATTCGACAATTTGCGATCGCAATTTCTGCCTGGGGCGGGACTTCCTTTGTCAAAGCCAACCTAACCCAAGCCCATTTTAATCAAGCCCTATTAAAAAGTACCGACTTTAGCGATGCTAATATCAAGCATACACGCTGGTATCAAGCCGAAAAATTAGAATGGGCAAAAGTCGGAAACACGATTTTAGAAAATGCCCAAGTCCGAGAATTACTTGTTAGTTTAGATGGATATAGAAAAACATTTATTGGTCTGAATTTAAGAGAAGCAAACTTAATGAATGCTAACCTAGAATATGCTAATTTAAGAGGATCTGATCTGAGTGAAGCTACCTTAGAAACAGCCAATTTAGAATGGGCAAACCTCGCCCAAACTCAAGCCATCGGGACTAATTTTAGAGAAGCGCGTTTAACCGGGTCTTATGGTTTAAGCACTTGGAATATTGACAACACCACTAATTTATTATGGGTGAATTGTAAGTTTATTTATCTATTAGAATATCCCAAACCCGCAACCGATGACCGCGAACGTCGCCCCAGTAGCGGAGAATTTGGGCCGGATGAATTTACTAAATTATTTCAAGAAGCGATAGATACCGTTGATTTAATCTTCCGAGAAGGAGTTGATTGGCGAGCGTTTATTTATTCCTTTAAAAAAGTTCAAGTTGAAAACTCAGAAACCGAATTAACTATCCAAAGAATTGAAAATAAAGGCGATGGCGTGTTTATTGTGCGGGTGCAGGTTCCCCCCGAAACGGATAAAGCCAAAATTCATCAAAACTTTACTCAAACCTATCAGGAAACCTTACAAACCTTAGAAGCAGAATATCAAGATAAATTAAAAATCAAAGACTCAGAAATTGCTAACTATCGTGAACGTAGTTCTAATATGACTGAAGTAATTCGGCTATTAGCAAGTCGAGAAATTACTCAAGACCGTAAATTTATCAAAAAATCTCCCCTAGTTGTAGGTAAATTAGTAATTTTAAAGATTATTAAAGGAGACTTTAAAACTGGGTTCACGGTGATGTTACAATTAGGACAAGATGGAATGTTACCTAGTACAGAAATTTCCGGTTCTTTGCCCCCCTTTCCTGAACTAGAAGCCACCTATCAACAGTGGAAAATCCTTTATCATAAACTTCAACTTCCTGTGAGGATTAGTGGGAGAAAAGTTAATCTTTTTTCCTCTGAAGATGTATGTAAAGAGTCGGCAAAACTGTTAGAAAAACACCTCAAAACCTGGTTGAAATCAGAAGAATTTTATCCCCTGAAAGATCGATTACAACAAAAATTGAATTCAACAGATGAAATTCGATTGATTCTGCAAACAGAACATCCGACATTGCTGCGACTTCCTTGGCAAGTTTGGGAGATTTTTGAACATTACCCCAAAGCGGAAATTGCCTTGAGTTTACCCCAATACGACCAAGTGGAATCTGTTAATTTAAACCTACCGAGAACGCGAGTTAGAATTTTAGCGATTTTAGGAAATAATCAAGATATTAATGTTCAGAAAGATCGAGCGATTTTACAACAGATTATCGGTGCGGATGTGACAGTTTTAGATCAACCCCAACGGTTAGAAGTGGATGTTCATCTCCGCGATGAAATTGGCTGGGATATTCTGTTTTTTGCCGGACATAGTTTAACCGAGAAAGAATCGGGTATTATTCATATTAATCCGACGGATTATTTAACCATTTCTGATTTAAAATATTCCCTCCGATTTGCTGTTAATCGAGGGCTGAAATTAGCCATTTTTAACTCCTGTGATGGGTTAGGGTTAGCGCGGGATTTAGCGGATTTACAAATTCCTCAAATTATTGTGATGCGAGAACCCGTCCCTGATACTATTGCTACGGAATTTTTAAAATATTTTCTCCTAGCATTTTCTAAGGGAAAAACCTTATATACAGCCGTGCGCGAAGCCAGAGAAAAACTCCACGCTAAAGAAGATCAATATCCCTGTGCGAGTTGGTTGCCAATTATTTTTCAAAATCCGGCAGAAATGCCCTTAATTTGGGATGATTTACGGGGTTTATCTTCAACAATAACTGATGGGAAAACCAGTTTAGAAGATTTAGCAAAATTACGAGAACTATTTGAACAAAATCTTGATTTATCCCCTTTAGAACAGGCGAATATTTTAGAGCAATTGCAAGCTTTATTTCAAATAGTACCCATGCCTCCCTCGGAGCTTAAACAACGTTTAGGAAGTCAATCTTTAATGGTGATTAAAGGGACTATTGCTGATTTTCCCCCTACCTCGGAATTTAAGCAACAGTGTCAACAGTTATTAAGTCGTATTGGTCAGGATATCTTATAACCGTTGTAGGGGGAGTAGGTTTAGTCATTCTTTTGCTATTGTTTCAGTCTCGCAAGCGGGATTATTTTAATTGAAAGTTCACGAAAATCATAGTAAACCGAAACAATTCTCCTGTCTAGTGGAATCTTATATGATATTGCGATCGCCCTTAACTTTTAACAATTGCCCCAAAATCCGCTAAAACCCGGGCATGATTTCTTAATAACCCCAATAAATTCAAACGATTACGTTGAATATTGGGATCATCATCCATCACTAAAACACTTTCAGGGCCATCAAAAAAACTGCTCACCGTTGGGGTGATTTCTGCTAAGGCTTCCACTAATTGACGATAATTTCGCGTAGCTTGAGAGGCTTGGGTTCGAGGCACTAACTGTACCAAAGCCTGATAAAATTCCCGTTCTGAGGACTTTTGAAATAACTCGGGATTAACTGTCATTTCCGGTTGCAATTCCAGGGTGTTTAAATCTCCTTGTTTCGCCAAACGAGTTGAACGATTAACGGTTTCATAAATTTGGTTTAAACTGCCATCTTTACGAATAGTTTGGAGGAACAAAGCCCGATCTCGAACATCTAACAAATCCTGTAACGCCCGTTCTTGATATTCCAGATCATTCTCTCCTAAAACCGCATTCACCAAATCATAATCAATCGCTTTTTCATCCTGCAATAAAGTTCTAATTCGTTGCAGGAAAAAATCATATAATTCATGATTTAATCCTAAAATTGCATTAGGAAAAGTATTAACAAAATCCACCGCAATTTGTTTCAGGAGTTGATATAAATTTAAGGGTAAATCCGTCGCCCAAATAATATTAACCACCGCATTCGCCGCCCGACGTAAAGCAAAGGGATCGGAGGAACCCGTGGGTAACATTCCCAAACCAAAAATACTGACTAAAGTATCGAGTTTATCAGCTAAACCTACTACTTGACCGACTAGGGTTTGGGGTAAATTATCCGTAGCATTCCGTGGTAAATAATGTTCAAAAATTGCCGTTGCTACCGCTTCGGGTTCTCCCCCTTCTCGAGCATATTTTTCCCCCATTACTCCTTGTAATTCGGGAAATTCATAGACCATTTGGGTAACTAAATCCGCCTTACATAATAACGCAGCCCGTTGAATTGAATCGCGATCAGATTCACTAATATTCAGTTGATCACTAATCCAATTCGCAATTTTACCAATCCGATTCACCTTATCCCGAACTGAACCTAAATCCTCTTGAAAAGTCACCGCTTCTAAGGAGGGCAAATAGCTTTCTAAAGGATTTTTTAAATCGGATTGATAGAAAAATTGTCCATCGGCTAACCTCGCCCGAATTACTCTTTCATTTCCCGCCGCAATCAAATCGGATTTAGCCGGATCTCCATTAGAAATCGTGATAAAATAGGGCTTTAAGGGCGATGAATTTTTGGTTTCCGTTGTTAATATCGGAAAGTACCGTTGATGGGTCACCATGACGGTTTTAATCACCTCTGCGGGTAAATCTAAAAATTCCTGATCAAAGGTTCCGACAACCGCCGTCGGCCATTCCACTAAATTAACGACTTCTGCTAATAAATCTTCAGGAATTTCGGCCTCTCCCCCCACACTATTCGCCGCGATTTTAACTTCTTTTTGAATAGTCCGAATTCGTTCCTGGGGGTCAACTTGAACAAAGGCTTTTTTGAGAGATTCAGCGTAGGTTTTAGCATGGGAAATAGAGATCGGTTCAGGATGTAGAACCCGATGTCCGTGGGAAATACGATCGCTTTTAACTACTTCTGAACCACTAACCAATGTAATCGGTAAAACCCGATCTTCTAATAATGCAATTAACCAGCGAATCGGCCGGGGAAATTTCAAATCCCCATCCCCCCAACGCATAAACCGTTTCCCTTCTAATTTGGTAATCCATTCCGATGTTAATTCAGCTAAAATTTCCGCCGTTAACCGACCGGGAATTTTCTTTAAAACAAAGACAAAATCCCCTTTAGAAGTCGGACGAATTTCTAAATCTTCTAAGGTCACGCCCTGTTTTTTAATAAATCCTTCCGCCGCCGGAGTTGGTTTTCCATCTTTAAAAGCGGCAGAAGCTGGGGGGCCTTTAATTTCTTCTTCTCGGTCGGGTTGGTGGCTAGGAAGTCCCTCAATGACCACCGCCAACCTTCGAGGAGTTCCGTATACTTGAACCGACTCGAAAGTTAAAAATTGTTCACTGAGACTAGCTGGAATTTTCTGTTTCCACTGTTGAATGGCGGTTTCAACAAAGGTGGCTGGTAATTCTTCTGTACCCACTTCAAGTAAAAAACTAACCATAGGAAATTTTATAAAGAATGTTACTAAGACAATTAAGGTGACCAACAATTACCATAGCAGGTTAGGGGGTCATTTCTCAAGGGTTAATCATTTTTTGAGAATTTTTAATCCCCGTGGAGACGCGCCATGGCTCGTCTCTACAGGATTTTTGAAAATGTCTTTATTCCATCGGTTCGATACCTAAAGATCGCAATTGTTCGGCTAAACGTTCAGCCCGATTTTGTGCTTCATTAGCCCGATTTTCTGCTTTTAATGCCGCTTCTTCAGGGGTTGAGACCAGATCACCTTCTGAAGTAAAATACCGTAGTTTTTCTTGGTAAATTCCTAGAAACAACCCTAATACTTCACTTTCTAATAATCCTGCGGTATTGGGAATAATTTCTTGATATTCCTGTCCGACTAATTTAAAACCATTTAGTTCTAAATCATCGGGAGAAAACCAGAAATATTCTTGGGTTCTAAATTGATCTTGATATAAATTCTTTTTAGTCGTTTTATCGGTTTCTGCCGTTGAGTTAGAAAGAAGTTCAATAATTAAATCGGGATATTTCCCTTCTTCTTCCCAAACTACCCAGGATTTTCTTGGCTGTTTAGAAGTATTTCTCACCAAGAAAAAATCAGGCCCGCGAAAGTCTCGATTTCTCAGTTGTTGACGGCTAAAATAGATGGTTAAATTTGCCCCAATAAAATAATCTGTTCTATCTCTCCATAACCAATCTAAACAAGACACTAACAACGCTAACTGGAGATAGTGTAACGTACTTTCCATTTCTATATACTCACTTTCAACCTGAGTACCATCGGGCATTAATGCCTCGAATTGTTCTGCGGTAATTGACATTTCCGTTCCTCCTCATTTGAGGTTGGGTTAATTTATTATATAGCAAGTATCAAGGAATTGCTTAAAAGTAGGATTACGATGATTAACCCTAAAAAAACGACTTTCAGTGTGTAGGGGCGAGGCGCGCCTCGCCCCTACGATGAATGGGATTTTAATGCTCAATCATCTGTTCTAAAGCATTCTGTAAATCCTGGGTTAAATTAGCAACCGCTTGACGACGGTTTGTTTGATAATCTGACCATTTTTCAGTCACAGAAATCGGTTCACCAATGGTTAATTTAGCGCGTTTTTTTCCTAAATGGGGACGTTTTTGAGGGTTTTCTCCCTTTAATCGAGTTACCATTGTCCAAACAATTAAAGTGGTTTCGGCAAAACGATCAAAAGTCGGATTTTCTTTAATATAACTGCCTGTTACCCCCACAAAACTTTCCACTAATCTCATATTCCACATTCGTAAACTGGCTTCGGTTGCTACCCGATCTGCTAATCCCAATTCTACGGCCGACCAGGTATCATTTGCCTTAAGATCATAGCGATAAATACAATCCCACCCCGCCTGTTCTAAGCGACGACAACGACTACTTAAATCTCCCATGGGTTTGAGATTAAAATATTCTTCAGCAACGGTTAAAGCAATGTCTAATAATCGTTTAATGCGATCAGAAAAATCAAGGGTTTCATCTGGGGGAATATTCCGATAATAAAATTGACGATAAAAATTTTCCATGATATCTAATAAATGATTTCCTAACCGAATTAAACGGCTATAGAGAGATGCAAAGGTTAAGTCTGGGGTAGATGGGGGTAAGTTACAATCCCTTTCTAATTGGGCAATTAATTTTTCTAAATCTTCCCAATTATCTTTAATATAAAAATACTGTATACCAACCGGAACTAAATAAACTTCTTCCGAGCGTTCAGCTTTTTTTAAATCCTCAACACACCAAAATCCTAATTGAGAAATTCCGGGTTCTAAAGGACTAATATTTTGATTATGTCCATTGGTTGCCCCTTCCGGTGCAGCAGCTAAAGGAAATTGACCATTAATAAATAAATCCCGGGCTGATCGTAACCCTAAACGATCTACTTTCCCCCTTAAAATCGGTGTTCCTCCTAATTTTGGAAATAACCAAGAAACTATGTTTCCTGCCCATAAAGGAATCCCTCGATCATACATAAAATGGGCATGAATAGGATTATATAAGACCATTTCCTGTTGTTTGGCACTTTCAGGAACAAATCGCCATAATAATTGACTGATACAATAGGGATCATCCGTATTGGGATGACGAAAAGCTAATAAAAATCTAATTTTTCCGCTTTGAAATTGTTGATAAAGATTAACTAATCGTTCGATTTGTTCTACCTTAATTTCAACTAGGGGCGTTTTCCATTTCATCCAAAATGGTATCCCCCATTGACAGACTTTTAGCACCAAAGGGTTAAAATTAGGCGGAATAAAATCTAGGGTGGGTTGTATATTTTTAATCAGATTAGCCATAAATTAGGGTCGAATCAATGTAATAAGTATTAAAGCGGATTGAACTCAACTCATTATTATAGCAATCCATCAGAATTTTGTTGTAATATTTGATTCCAGGGATTTCTGATCAAACCCCTGTTCTAGTTTGGCTTTGGAGGGACATCAATCCTAGATTTTTTGATAATTCCTGACCATAAATTAAGTAAAAAGACTTATCATAGAACCCTTGAATTGTTCTGTCAATCTCTAAAATTTACCCATAATTCGTTACAATGACAACCAAACTTTACCTCTAAAAACGGTTTGCTTTAAAAGGACAAATCATCAAGTTTTCACTTAGAAGGCAGATAGAAAGGATGAATCCCACTGACTTGAATCAAGCATTTCAACATGGTTATTGTTTTCAAACTACCCTTGATCAACATAACGATCAAATTACCTATTCCGTCCATACCCTCGGTGAATTAGTTTTAACCTCTGGGAAAATTGCCGTTTGTGATCCTTTGGTTGTCCCTAATTCTCATCTGTGTTTGACTCAAACCCTAGCTGCGGGTCGTTATCCGGTGAAACTGAGTATCGCCACATTCCATGACCAAAAAGAGCAACGGGTCGCCTATGGGATGTTAGTTATTCGAGATCAACCTGCGGTTCGATGGGAATTAGCGCTATCTTCTCAAAAGGATCAAGAATCGGGTTATACCGTCACTTCTGGGACGGGATGTTTTATTGATGGGGAAGTGGTCAAATACTTATCTTCTCTTTCTGATAGTGAGTTTGAAAGTTATTATCATCATTTGGATCAAGTCTTAGATCAGACCTATGTTGATACCTGGGATTGGACAAATTTCTGTTTAGATGAATCAACCGGATTGAATATTATTGCCTTTCATTCCGGTTGGGGTGAGGGTTGTTATCCTTCCTATTGGGGTTATGATTCCCAGGGAAATCCAGTCTGTTTAGTCACGGATTTTAGGCTTTGGGACTCGTGAGGGGATCGACTACTTCCAATAGGGTTTTAATACTAGCATTGTAATCAAAAAAAGAAAACAAATGTTTATATTGCAAGATGCCCTTTTTGTCTAAGACAAACTGCCCGGGTAAGGGCGCCCCCAGGGCTTGTCCCACTTGATACAACTGGAAAATGCCACAGCTTGGATTACTCAGTAATGGCATTTTTAACCCCAGATCTTTGACTACAATTTTGCTTTGGCGTTCATCGGTACTGGTAATCATCAAAACTTCTATTCCCCTTTGCACAAAGGCTTCATAATTTTCATTCAGCGCTCTAACATGGGGATAACACCAGGGACAATATTGTTTTTCGGTAAAAATGCGGGTAAAGGCTAAAATCACGGGGCGATCGCCTCGAAACTGAGATAACCGCACTAATTGACCATTGGTAATATCGGGTAATTGAAAATCGGGGGTTTTCAACCCTATCTGTAAATTGCTAGTGGCGGGGATCGGAAAAAAGTTATTCCAAAATCGACGATTAATTAAACCCGTAAAATCGTTAGAAGTCAGCATAATAGTTTGTGGTTTGTACTCATCTTAGTGTAAAACAATCTTACGGAATAGACGAAACCCGCCCTCACACAATTGTAAAGACGGGTTCCTAAATCTTGTCTAAAACCTAATCTTAGACCGCCGCAAAGAATTCTTTGGACTTGACGGGATCGGGGATCATGGTTTTGTCGCCCGGTTGCCAACCCGCAGGACAGACTTCATCGGGGTGAGCTTGAACATATTGCAGGGCTTGCAGTGTCCGCAGAGTCTCATCCACGTTACGACCAAAGGCGAGGTTATTGATCGTGGCGTGTTGAATCACCCCTTCTTTGTCAATGATGAACAAACCGCGCAGAGCAATTCCAGCTTCAGGATCAAGCACGTTATAAGCAGTGCTGATTTCTTTTTTCAGGTCAGCCACCAGTGGATAGTTGAGATCGCCCACACCACCGGATTTGCGATCGGATTGAATCCAAGCGAGGTGAGAAAAGGCACTATCGACGGAAACCCCAAGAATTTGAGTATTGAGTTTGCTGAATTCTTCGGCGCGATCGCTAAAGGCAGTAATTTCAGTTGGGCAAACAAAGGTAAAGTCTAAGGGGTAGAAGAACAGAACCACATACTTACCCCGATAGTCAGACAGGGAAATGTCTTTGAACTCCTGGTCAACAACGGCCGTTGCTTTAAAATCCGGGGCGACTTGGCCAACACGCAGGCTCTCAGCCATGAATAATACTCCTTAAACTGACGATAGTATAGTTTCGTTGCAGAAAATCAGGATAATTTTGATCCCGATTGTCTGGCCATTTTACGATTTATTACAACTATATCATAGTCGAAATGAGTACAGTTAGACAAGACTCAGCGGGACTTAAACAAAAATCAAGATAGAACAAACGATTATGTATTGGTTGGCAATTAATCGAGAATGGACGGCGATCTCGGAATTACAGGCAGACATTAATTGATATAGAAACAACTCTGCCAAAATCCAGACTAAAAATAAAGGGTGCAGTTGATCTGCGCCCTTTATTTTAGTGATTCTATATTCAGGCTATTATCCGGCTTTTTTGTCAATTCCCAGATGTTGTTTACTCTCTCGAAGTTGTTCCCACAAGATTTCGATTTGTACATAAGATTCTTCTGCTGAAAGTTTTCCCCCGGTTTGGAGGCCAACGATAAACTCCACCTTCTGAGCAAATTCCTGCAAATTAGCATTAAACACGATATTTTCAGGTGTAGCATTGCCTCGATAACGAGAACTCCAATAAAAGGAACCCAGGTTGGTCATTGGTCTCAGACTCCAATTTACATGATTGTTTATTTTTACATAGAATGCCGGATTTTGAATCGGCTTACAAAGTATACCTTGATACTTTAATTATAGCCCGATCAATTCCATCCAGTGTTTATTAAAAAGAAGACAATTCTATTAACAACTATACAGCCTCCCTTAATCACAATCTGAGTGGGAGGTTGAAATGGGACTCGCATGGTAATGCTCGGCTAAATAGGCTTCTAGGACTCCAAACTGGCTAGGGTTTAGACGATAGTAAATCCAACGTCCCTCTTGCCGACTTCCCAATAATCCGGCTTCCTTCAAAATTTTTAGGTGAAAAGATAGTTTAGACTGATTGACGGCTAACTGTTCGCAAAGTTCACAAACACACAATTCTTTTTCTCGTAACAGATTAATAACCTGCAAACGCAGAGGGTCAGATAGGGCATGAAACCCGGCCAAAACGGTTTTGACGGCGGGAACCGCAGAAACCTCTATTACATTTTTTGCAACCATCCAAGCTCTCCTAAATCGAGGTTCATAGCTCTAGCTTATCATTTTATTTTCGTGACTTGTACAGGGCAAAAAGGAAGGAACCATAAAGGTACTAAGACACGAAAACGCCCCAGAAAAATTAAAGGGTTACTCCTTCTAAATCTGCTTCGGTTAACTCATACAAAGATTTTAATTTTTCTAATGTTTCCCCATCGGTTTCCCAAAATCCTCGGCCATGGGCTTCTAACATTCGACCGACAATATTACGAAAGGCTTCGGGATTTGCTTGTCTTAATTTAGTTGCCATTTTTTCATCTAAAGCATAGGTTTTAGAGGCTTGATCATAAACCCAATTCTCTTGGAAATTGGTTGTTCCTCCCCAACCCATTAAGGCGGTCATTCGTTGAGAAATTTCATAAGCCCCACCACTTCCTTGATTGACCATGGCTGCTGCCCATTTCGGGTTTAATAATTTTGTCCGATATTCAATTCTTAATAGGTCTTCTAATTGTCGAGGAGTGGTATCTTTAGAAAAACTTTCGACAAAACTGGCTTTAACTTTTTGACCTTTTTGTTTTTCCGCCGCCCGTTTTAATCCGCCCGTATTGGCATAATATTCTTGAATATCCGTTAACCCATATTCTACGGAATCAATTTCTTGAACAACATTATCCATTGTTTTTAACAATTGTGTCATCACTTCCGGTCTAGCTTGTCCTTGATCTTTGCGTCCATAACTAAATACATTCCGTCCTTTCCAAGTATCTGCTAATTCGTCTCCCGATTCCCAATTTCCATCCACAATTTGATCATTAACTAACGATCCAAAATCTCCAGATGGGTTAGAAAATAAACGGGCGGACGGGTTTTCTACTCCTTGCGATCGCAACTTTAAAGTGTGCTTTCTAATAAAGTTTTGTTCCTCCGCTTCTTCCGCATCAGCCGCTCGCACAAATAAATCATCCAATAATTCGATAATATTGGCAAAACTATCTCTAAAAATTCCTGATAAATTGGCTAATATATCAATCCGAGGATGTCCGACTTGTTCTAAAGGTTGTAATTCATACCGCACAATTCGCCCGGTTCCTTCTTTAATTGGTTCGGCTCCCACTAATTCTAAGATAATTCCTAAAGACTCTCCACGAGTTTTAATCGCATCTAAACCCCATAACATCACGGCAACGGTTTCGGGATAATTCCCAGTTTCTGCTAACTGTTGATTAATGATTTTTTGAGCAATTTCTCGTCCTCTCAAATAGGCCGCAGCCGAGGGCATTCTATAGGGATCTAAGGCGTGAATATTACGTCCGGTTGGCAAAACTCCTGGCCCATCTCGCAGTAAATCCCCGCCGGGGGCTGGGGGGATATATTCCCCATTTAATCCTTTTAATAAATTAGTTAATTCATCGGATGTTTGTAATAATAATTCTCGAATTTGAGTCTCAGTTTCCAAGGTCAACTCATTCATGGATTCGGTAGAATAAGCATTCAGATAGGTGGTTAATTCTTCTGCCGTTGGATTTTCTCCAAAGGTATGTAATCCTGATGAAAATAAACGCTGTTCTAAGACTTGTAAATAATCATAAATTTTGATAAAATAGTTATAAATAACTTCGACACTAAATAATCGAGCATTTTCGGTTGTAAAGGCAATTCCTAATTTTTTTCCCTCCTGAAAGGGACAATCTACCTCTAAACCCATATCAACAATTTGCTGACTAATTGATTCCTGAAGGGTAGAATTTTTCTGCGGATCTTCTCGATATTCAGCTATTAATTCCCGTAGAGATACTAATTGTTTATACAGTCCCGCTCGACCATAGGGGGGTACATTATAGGAAATTAATACCCCATAACCTCGACGTTTTGCTAATATTGATTCCGAGGGATTATTAGCTGCATAAAGATATAAATTGGGCAAATTTGCCAATAAAATATCTGACCAAGAATAGCCCGTATTTCCTAATGGTGATCCGGGCAACCATTCCACAGTTCCGTGCATCCCAAAATGAACAATTGCATCAGCTTTAAATTCCTTTTGTAGCCATTGATAAAAAGCTACATATTGGGGATGGGGAGTTAAATCTCTCTCAAACATTAACCGCATGGGGTCACCGGATAAACCTAAAGGCGGTTGCACTCCCACCCAAATATTTCCTAATTGAATTCCACCAATATGATAATCTTCTCCAAAGGTTTTAATTCCGGTTTCTGTTAAGGATTTCCATTGTTTTTTAATCCTACTTCGTTGTAAATATCCTAACCATTTCTCTAATTGATTGACATTCACTTGATTAGAAATAACGGAATTTTCTGCAAAACTAAAGTTCTGTTGAGCTTCTAAGGTTTCATCGGCTATTTTGACCTTTTGAATTAAACTTTCCCCAGTTTCTGGCAACTCCCCAACCGTATATCCTTGAGCTTTTAAGGCTTGTAAAACTTTTAATAAACTCTGGGGTACATTTAATAAAGCGGCGGTTCCTGTGGCTCCATATCCAGGGGGAAATCCATATAAAATAATCGCAACTTTTCGCTTTTCTGGAGGTGTTTTTCGCAGTTTAATCCAACTTTTTACCCGTCCAGTTAAACGTTTAACTCGTTCAGGAATTAAATAAATATTTTCTCCTACTAACCCCCCTAAAGGAACGGTATCAATAGCACCATCGAGTTCTGGTAGGGCATATAAAACTACACTTTGTAGACCGCCAATTCCTTGACGAGTCCAGGATAATAAGTCTTGAATTAGTAGGGGTGCAGCGATAAAATATGGAACGTTTTTTACGGTTAAAATTTGTTTAGCAATTTCCACTTGTCGTCCGGCTTCCATTGATCCGGCTGGCCCTCCAACTAAAGGAAACCCAATGGTAGAAACAATTGCATCAACGGTTACAGCCTCTTTTGATAAGGATAAGGTTTCAATTTTTCCCTGTTCTCGATTGTTAAATTCATCGGTTGTTGTGATCCAATCTCTCACGGCTACATGACCCTCAACACCATTAATAAAAATTGGTAAAGGGATTAATTGATCTTGTTGAAAATAGCGAATTAGTTGGGGGATATAATCTTGTTTAGTAATAACGTGCTTACGATACAGCAATATTCCGACAACGGGATCGTTAACTGCATTTGGATATTGGGTTTTATACCAATCTAAATAGGCTTTTGGTGATTCAAAATAACCGTTATAATCTGGGTGTAATAATCCCATATTAGGGGTTTCTATCGGAGGGGGAATTTCGCCAACGGTTAACCCTAAATAATTAGTAGCAATTGTCCAGAACATCGCCACGACATTTTCTGTGCCTCCGGCATTCCAATACCCATAAATAATTAACCAGTTACGCAGGTCTTGAACTTTTTGAACGGGAATAAATTTTAATAATTTCGGGCCTGTTTTGAGAAAACTAATATAACCTGCCAGTTTATCTTCTTCTTTGCCACTAGAAAATTTACTGAGAATAAATTGTACAGGTTTGGGCATTCCTTTGGGTTTATCCCCAATTTTAAACGCTCCAATTTGAGTTAAACTCATTAATTCTAAAGCGGATTCAAAAACTAACCGAATCGGAATATTTTGTACCCGCTCTCGTAACCATAATACTTGATCATAATCAAATAATAAACTAGCAAAAAAAACATCGGCATTTTTTATGGCCATGGCGACAGTATCCGGTTGATCAGAAATCGCGCGATCGCTAAACACACAAATCTCTAATTCTGGACAACGAGCGCTGGCTAACTGGGCGGCTATGCGATATAACTCAGCATTAAAAGACTCAAACCCAGCAATTAAAACAATCTTTTTCATAAACTCTATTTTTAAACGATTCGTTTTAATCTATTATTGATAATTATAGCAATTCTAAATTAAAATTAAATGACAGAATATCAGGCTCTAACTTCTATTTTAATTGCGGGAGTGGATGAAGTAGGTCGGGGGGCTTTATTTGGCCCTGTGGTGGCGGCGGCGGTAATTTTGTCGGAGGATGGTATGGCTCAATTAACCAGCGCTGGAGTTAAAGATAGTAAAAAATTAACTCCAGGGATTCGTTCTCGGTTAGCGATTGAAATTAAAGCGATCGCCATTGATTGTAAAATCGGTTGGGCGTCCGTTAAAGAAATTGATCGCTTTAATATTTTACAAGCGACATTATTAGCCATGAAACGGGCAATTTTAAGGTTAAATCCTCAACCCGAACTCTGTTTAATTGACGGAAATCAGAAGATTCCACAATTATTAATTCCACAACAAACTATCATTAAAGGAGATAGTACATCTATTGCAATTGCAGCCGCTAGTATTATCGCAAAAGTTTGGCGAGATCAATTAATCACTCGTTTAGCTAAAAAATATCCTGAATATGATTTAAAACAAAACAAAGGTTACGGAACCGCAAAACACCGTCAAGCGATCCAAGATTATGGTATTACTTGCCAACATCGTCAATCGTTTGGTTGTTGTCAATTATCCCTACCTTTATAAAATTAGGAACAATTTTCAGCTAACCAATTTAACAAATCTGACTCCGTTTCAAAATCCAATAAAGCTTCCCCTAGTTGTTCAACTAGTTCAATCGGAAGACCGCGGATTTGTTCTGAAATTTCGGGGTTAATTGTTCCTAAACGACGACTTAGCAAACGCAAAATGAACGTTATTTCTCGTCGTAACCCCTGTTCAATTCCCTGTTCAATTCCCTGTTCAATTCCCTGTTCAATTCCCTGTTCCATCCAACTTGTAACAATTTCCATAAATCTTTCCTCCTGAATTAATCCTAAGCGATTGAGTTCTTCGGTAAAAACGACTTCTTCGCTAGAATTTAAGCGCAAATAGGAGTCGATAAACCCCGAAATTAATTGATTTCTGGCTGGATCTAACCGTAACGTTACTAACAAGCGTAAACACTCCGCTTTAACTTGGGGTCGATCCTGGGGTTCTATTCTCATTTTAGCCATTAATGCAGCCGCCACTGGATTTTGCTGACGTAAAAAATCCCGCCAGTTTAAACGATTCAGTTGGATCGCTGCATAGCTAAATTCTAATACCTTCCGGTCGGGAAATTCAACTTGATAGTTATTGGGTTCCAGACGTTGGGGGGTATCGAAAGAAAATAGTGCAATCGGATAAACCGGAAGTGCATATTTTTCGTCTAGTCTAGCAAAATAATGGAACATCCGCCGGGCAAAATCCGCTTGAGCGTAGGATTGAGTTTCGGTATGGATGAGGAAAAAACTTTCCTGTTCTCGAAATCTAACTTTTGCTAATAGATCGACCTCTCGACGATTCCCCGATGTAATATCAATAAATACTTCCTGGGGTAAAAAGGTAATAGAGGATTGATCAATATAGGGAATTAAATCAGGAAAAAATAATTCTAAAAATTCCCAAAAAAACGTCGATAGCAATTCTTTAAATAATCGATCATGTTCAATTACCCGTTCTGAATTTTCAGTCATTTTAATCCTGATTTAACCCCTAACATTCAGCACTTGAAACTTGAATAACAGATTGGGGCTGTGGAGCCACATCCCCTAATTGTTCAGCAGACCAATGGGAATAATCCGATAATAAATTATGAACTAATCGGTGTCTAACCGTCATTAACACACTCTTTAATAATCCGTTTCCTGTTGTTTCCAAAATTGGTTGGGGTGTTAACCATAATGGCGGGGGAAGTTCCACTTTAACTTTTAAATCAGATTGACCTTTTAAATAGGTAATTCCTTGCAATTCAACCGGATATAATTTTCCGACTAAATTTAAGGAAAACCGTTGATTAATATATTCAATTCCACGAATTTCGCATCCGACAGATTTTAAGTTTAGGGTGCCATCGGACTGTATCCACAGTTTCAAGTCTACCGTTGGTTGTAAACTAAACATCATAAACTGCAAAGGACGCATTTTTAGGCGGTAAATGTCCTCTGCTAAGGCATCTAAACGGGTCGGATCAACTAGCGCCTTGACCAAGCGTTTCGGTTGACGCAGATAATGGTGAATTAAATTTGGCTCTGGTACAGCCATTTCAACTGTTTGGGAGGCTTGAAAGTGGGTATACATATAGAAAGTTATAAAAGTCTACTAATTTTAACTTATCTTAATATAATTTAAGAGTTATTCAAACTATTTTCATCAATCAAGAGTCACCGATCAAGAATAATGGCGTGTATTCCCTAAAAAATAGGTAGTCGCTTGATCATAATGGTAAGGTTGATGAGAATAATATAAATAATTGTAACGTCCCTTTCTATCCATTTATTATTTACGGAACTAAAATTATGACTGTTTCTATTGCCCATCTTGGCCCATCGGGAACTTATGCAGAGGCCGCAGCCCTAGCTTATGCTCAATATCTCACCCAAAAAACCGGGGAAGAAGCAATGTTATGCCCATGTTCAAGTATTAGTCAAACTTTATGGACAGTTGCCAAAGGGGATGCCAATATTGGGGTAGTTCCTGTTGAAAATTCCATTGAAGGAAGTGTTACTATGACCCTAGATACATTGTGGCAAATTGGCTGTCTTCAAATTCAACAGGCGTTAATCCTTCCTATTAGCCATGCGTTAATTTCTCAAGCTAAAAATTTTGCTAAGATTCAAGTGGTTTATTCCCATCCGCAAGCCCTAGCTCAGTGTCAAGGATGGTTAGAAAAACACCTTTGTGATGTGCCATTAATTTCTAAAAATTCAACCACAGAAGCCCTACAATCAGTTAGAGATGAAACGGATTCAGCCGCGATCGCATCTTTAAGAGCAGCAGAACTCTATCAATTACCTGTTCTCGCCCATCCTATTAATGATTATCCCGATAATTGTACAAAATTTTTGGTAGTAAGTCTACAACCTTCAGGATCGGGAAAATATACCTCTTTAGGCTTTAGTGTTCCAGCAAATGTTCCGGGAGCATTAGCAAAACCTTTAGCAATTTTTGCCGATAGAGGAATTAATTTAAGCCGAATTGAATCCCGTCCTAGTAAGCGCTCATTGGGAGATTATCTATTTTTTATGGATTTAGAAGCGGATAGTCATGAACCCTCGGTACAATTAGCTTTAGCGGAATTAAAAACCTTTACAGAAACCTTGAAAGTTTTTGGCAGTTACACCCTATTAAATCTGGATTAATTTGAATTAATTCGGAAAATTAATAATTAGTCTTGTAGGATGGGTAAGAATTACTCCGGTTTTTTACCCACTCTACTAATTTTCAAAGATTCTATGAATATTTTTTTTGGCAGTATTCCCAGTATTCCTGATTTGACCCATCCTAATGAATTAATGGAATTGGGATCAATAGTGATTAAAATCCTGATGAAATTGGCTATTTTTTTAATAGCAATTGGTGTAATATTATCCCTAATTAACTGGTCGATGAAAAAACCGGGGGATTCTATTTCTATTCCTGCTATTAAAACAGCCTTAGAACAATATCTGAAATGGATGCAAACTTTACCGCATTTAATTCTAATTGTTCTGGTAATTACCAGTGGATTTTTTCTCTGTTCTACCTTGGCTAATCGCTATCATAATTGGGAACAACAACGTATTACTCAAATTGCCACCACCGTTGCTGGAGAACGTTTAGAACAAACAGCACCTAAAATTCGCTATGAAATTGAAGAACCTTTTACCGATTATAAATATATTGAGGGTAAAACTATTGAAATTAAAAGTACCAGGATTGTACCCCGTTGGATGACTTTATCTGGATCAAAAATCCAGGTTAAAATCAATCAAACTACCAGTCCCGAAACCAAACAATGGATTTATAGTGTTGATTTTGTGGGAGAATATCAAGTAAAAAATCAACTCAAAGGTATCTCAGACTTTTTCTTTGAAGTTCCCCCACCTTACGGTTATTTATTATTACAAGATTTCCAAGTCGAACAAAATGGAAAATCCTTAGTACAAGTCAACCCGGGAGATTATGGATTTCCGTTTAAATTACCTCCTGGGGAAACTACAAATTTCAAGGTGACTTATCAAGCTCAAGGTGCCCCCCGTTGGGTTTATCAACCTGGAGAGCAATTATTATCAAATTTTAGCTTAAATGTTTTAGCTAATTTTCCCGATGCAGAATTTGCCGGGGCAGTGCCAACCATCACCAAAGAAGGCGGGGAAAATCGACAACTTTCTTGGATTTATGAAGGCAATATTTCCGTTAAAAATCCATTAGGAATATTTACCGCCACCGCTCCGATTCGTAATACAGGTGTGATCCCGCGATTATTATTATTAGCTCCAGCTATCTTTTTGTGGTGGATCATTTTACTATATCTGTCTTTACCCTTAACCTTGGGAGATGTTGCGATTGTCGCCGGACTATTTTTTGCCTGTTTATTAACCCTAACCTATAGCAGTCGTTTGATTGATGCAAAACTCGCTTGGACAGTAATTTCTCCAGTATTATTATTAGCAGTTTGGGGATTAGGGAAAAACCGTCAAGCCTCTTGGGTCGCAATTATTTGTACAATTTCTGGGGGAATATTACCAATATTTGGTTTATTAGTTCCCTATAGTGGGATCACGTTAAGTGTAGCTGGGTTGTTATCAGGAATTTGGTTAGCCTTTCAACATTGGTATGAATTAGGAAAGTGGAAATCCTAACTGTTAAATAAGGAACCGGGTTTTTCACTATTATCTATGGGCTAAAATCAAAAATTAATTCTTTAAAAAACCCGGTTTTTGTGATTATACAGATTGCACAACCTGATCAGAAAATATTTCTGATAATACTTGAAGATAGGGAGAAAAGACGGCAAAATTTTGAGGAAGTAACCGATTTTCCAATGCCTCTGACAGGGCATCTAACATATCCTGAATTAATTTCCAACTAATATGGAGTCGAGGATATAAAATCACACACATGGGAAATAATTCTCGTTGGATGGGACGTAAACTATTCTCTAAGACGCACCAGCAAAGATAAATTTGAAATAACTCAATATCACGGGTACTCGAATATTGCAGGATATGATTTTTGACATTTCCGCTGATACTGCAATACCCAGGGTTTAAGTGATGTACTGTGTGGTAAACCTGATGGGCAACGGTGGTCAGGATGGGGAGTAATTGTTGAACCGCAATTAAGGCTGGAGAATCCGATAAATGTTTTCCAGCTAAATCATTAACTTCCCCCAGGGGAGAATATAAATAATCCTCCAAAGTTTTGAAGTAGAGAAAGAAAACTGTTCGTTCTTTCATCGACATCCACTCTAACAACATTCGACCCATATAGTGGAATTGCAACTGGACTAAAACCAACATTAAGGGTTCAGTTTGGGAGTATTTGCGACGCAGTTTTACGGTTTCTCTCCCTAGAGAAACTGACAAACGAAAGGGGTATTCATATTGAGCAAAAACTTCTAAGGCTTGATGATATAAATTACACACATCTTGAATCAGTGTGTCTGTGTCCTGTAAACATAGTTTATTCACCGGATAACGATTCCAGTCAATCCCTAAAATAGTTCCTACTTTATTCCAAGCCAGGGTTCCCAACAGGCTTATATTTTTCATTAACTCTGCCACAGTGCGGGAACGATCCTGATCAAATTCGGTAACATCAACTTCATGATTTTCTAAGAAGAAATGATGGGGAGTCCGGGGATGATGAGCAGCTGCTTTAGCATAATATTTCTGCGCCCATTGAACCGCCATCCGTGTCATTTCAGTTCGATCAACGGAACTACTAGGTACGGCATTCAGTTGTTCTTGAGACTGGGAGAACATCATAAAAGTTCGCTTCCTTGAAATATAGGTTCATTAGAGGATTTAGGAATAGATTAGCAAAAGCAGAATTGCGAGAATTGTAATTAACTAAATTCTACGGTTTACAGTCTGGCTTAAGTGTAGTCAACTTAAACCACAATGTCTGCCAATTTTTATAAAGAATTTCTATACTTTTTTGAAAGATTTTAAATTTATTAAATTTTTACTAAAAATCTAGTATTTTAAAATACAAAACTTATTATATTGTTGAGAAAATTTAACCTCCGTTTAAGAAACCGATCGCTTTTCGATACAAGTATTCACAATTTCGAGCAAAAAGCGAACAAAAGAAACGACATAGGTAACAAAACTCATCAAAATTTGAAATTTGTCGTGATTCGGGAAAATTCTTAATTTTAATTCTAACGCAAATAATGTAAAAATTAATACGTCTTTATTTTTATTTTATTTGTAGATTACAGCATTTTCAAGCATTGCGATGCTTCCTTGACTGGTATTAATTTTTACTGGTACTCCCAAAGGAACTGTAAATTGATCTCGAATATGGCCGATCATTGAACCATACCAAGCTGGAATTTCTAACGGTTGAATGAGATCAGTTAATACTTGCAATAAGGTTAAAGAGGGTTCATTTCCCTCGCCTTTAGTGCAGGCGGTACATTGACTAAAAATAAACCCGGAAATTTGATCTAAAATTCCAGCTAGTTTTAAATGGGTTAACATTCGATCAACTCGGTAAATATCCTCGCCGACATCCTCCACAAATAGGATTGTATTCTGCCAATTTGGTAAATATTTAGAACCGACTAAAGCGGATAAAACTGATAAATTTCCTCCGATTAACCTCCCTTGGGCTTGACCGGGATAAATTGTTTCAACCCGAACATTATTGGTATTTTTAAAGGTTACAGCTTGTCCTTCAAATAGGACTTTTTTTAGCCAACTGACCGAATAGGGATTCCAGACGGAAGTTCCTAATAATCCATGAAAGGTAACTAATCCGGTTTGACTATATAATCCTAATAATAAAGCGGTAATATCACTATAACCTAGAAAAATTTTAGGGTTTTTGCGAATTAAATCATAATCTAATAAGGGTAAAATTCGACCACTTCCCCAACCACCACCCGTCGCAATAATTCCCTTTATATTAGGGTCAGCAAACATTTGATTAATGTCTGATACCCGTTGTTGATCGGTTCCGGCTAAATAGCCATATTCACTCATAACATGGGGGGCAACTTTAACCGCTAGTTCCTGTTGTCCTAATTGCAGTTGAATCCACTTTAAATGTTCTTTTAAAATCGGGCTGGCGGGAGTCACTAACCCAACCATGTCTCCGGGTTTTAAAGCGTTCGGTTTCAGTAAGCTTTGAACTGATGAAGATTGAGCCAGAATAGGAAACTGAGTAGCCATTCCGGTTAAGGTTAACCCGGTTAAAAAATTACGACGATTCATAATCAGTTATCAGTTATCTGAATTGAGAATTTGATCGATTAATTCTTTAACCCCTGATCCTCGGCTATTTTTCGTGACCCAATTAACCCTTTCTTTGACTTGGGGTAAGGCATTAGCAACGGCTACGGAATAACCACAATCTGCTAAAAAATCACAATCATTTTCCGCATCCCCAACCCCTACAATTTTATCAGGGGATAGGTTTATGAATTCAGCAAGAGCCTTTAACCCAGAGGCTTTATTAATCCCTTCGGGTAGGATCATCACGGCTCCTTTATTGGCAATAATTTTAAGATTAACCCCTAACTCTTGAATGGTTTTTTGGGTGATTTCCAAATAGGCTTCCCAAGTGGCAATAATTACTCGTCCAACCCCTAATGTTTCTAAGGCTTGGGTTTGAACAATTCGGGAAAATTCCTCGGGAATGGCTTGGTTTTGTAATTGTTGTTGTTTTTGGTGAATGCGATCGCGCAGGCAGCTTATAAACGCTTCAGAAGGGCGCTTCGCTAATATTTTTTCTACTTGAGTCGAGGGTTGATATAAAACCGCCCCATTTTCTGCAATCACCCAATCAAACCGATGAATTACGGAAACATGATCGATAAGATTATCCAGTTGTCTCCCCGTAATTAAGATTAACTTTCTCCCCGACTCCCGCCATAATTCTAAGGATTTTGAGGTGGAATCCTCGACCCTACCATCCGTTGCTAAAGTTCCATCAAAATCCGTTGCTAAAGCTAAATATTTCATAGGGATCAAAAATAAAAATTTTCGGTGTTGCTGTGTCTAAATTTAATCATACATGATGATCATACCCCGTTTTTAATCAGCAGTCACTTAACGGGGAAATTCAATCGTAAAAGTGGTGAGATTCTGGCTACTTTCCACTTGAATTGTCCCGTTTAATTGTTCCACCAACTTTTGAACCAAAGCTAATCCTAACCCCGTTCCTCCCTGTTTCCAGGGGTCTGAATTCGGAACTCGATAAAATTTCTCAAAAATGCGGGGAAGTTCTTGTTCAGGAATTTCGGCTGGGTTGCGAATCACAATTTGTAAGGGGTCAGAAATGGGGGGAGAGGGTAAAGAAACATTCTGTGTCTTCGTTTTACGTTTGTTTTTAGTTGTCGAAGTTAATTCTAGCCAATTAGATAAAGAACGATAATGAATGCCTAAGAAAATTTCTCCTCCATTGGGAGTGTATTTACAGGCATTATTTAACAATTCTGCTATAATTCTTTCTAAACTATTCGGGTGAGTTTTAATCGATTGTAAATTAGGATAATACTGGACATTTAGCACTTGACTCCGTTCTTTAGTGCGAGAGTAAAAGGGATTAATAATATTAGGAAACCATTCTAATAAATCTAAATTTTCCAGGGGAATAGGTGTGGCGGAAGATTCCAAACGTTGTAAATCTAATAAATCATTAATTAAATTAGTTTCTCGCATACATTCAGATTCTAATATTTCTAAATATTTTTTACCTCGCTCTGAATCGGGGACAATTTTTAACATATGAATTGCCATTTTCATATTAGCTAAGGGGGTGCGGAGTTCATGGGAAACCGTACTCAAAAAATCATCCTTGAGAATATTTAACTGTTGCAGTTCTTCCACCTTAGAAGTGCGTTCTTGAACTTGTCTTTCTAGTTCAGCATTCCGGCTTTTTAACAATTCTAATTTTTCCGTTTGCAATTGATGAACCGATTGTTGGAGTTGTTTAACCACTCGATACATTTCCGTCGGGTCAAGCATTCTTAATAAACTAACCTGTGTAATAATTCCTAATAACTCCCCTTCATCTCCACAAACAATCAGTCGTTGTACCTGTTGTTTTTGCATTTCTTGATGTGCCATCCACAGAGAATCATTGATTTTCAAAGAAAAGGACAGATTTCTCATTACCGTTGTTGCAAAAGTTGTGGCTAAATCTAATTCTAAAAATTGCGCCTCTACAATATCTTGTTCTGTTACTAATCCAATGGGGGTTAATTTTTTCTGAGTTCCAGCTTGAAAAATCACTACATAACTCGCTTGATGGGCGGTCATCATTTGGGCTAAACTTAATACGGATGTTGTGACTGGAGCCGTAATCACTTGGGTGATCATTTCATCTCCAACTCGTCGTAATCTTAAAATATTAGCAGGTTGTAAAACACGACGAATTCGTTCTGGGGTAATCACTCCCACTAATTGACCTCGAATATCTAAAACGGGTAAATGTAAAATTTGATATTGCCGAAATAGGGATAAAGCTGTAAAAATGTCTTGATCATCTGATTCTGTTAAACTAACAGAAATTGGAGACATAATTTCAGCGGCTCTGATTATATTAAGAGTTTTTTTTCTGGCAGGATCTGAAATTTCTGTTGCTATTAACTTAACAATATCCCGTTCGGTGATAATTCCTAAAACCGAAGCCGTGTGAGGTTGTTCATCGGGAAGTACAGGAATAATTTTTTCTGAGTCTTGAGCAATGACTAAAACACAGCTTGCCTGGGATTCTTCCACTAAAGAACTACCGGAATTTAAAAGACAATGATTTTGAGATTGACCCAGTATTTTAATCACGTCTGCCAAACAAGTTTCTGGTGTTATAATAAATGGATTCCGATCAATGGCTTGTTCTAAAGCAGATGAATAGCGCACAGATTGGTAAAATTCCATAACAATACTCTAAAAGGGTTTGTGGGAAGAAACACAAGATTTTTAACCTTAGAAACTTAACAGGAGAGGAGGTTATTAAATCTCTAATCAGTTTAACTCCATTCAAAAATACAGATAATTATGATTATATCAGTTAATGAAAGAAAATTTTGGGAAGAACGCTATCAAGGAGGAAACACAGGCTGGGACTTAGGAGAACCCGCCCCGCCATTTGTGAAGTTTTTGCAATCTTCTGAGGCTCCACCTCCCGGAAAAACGGCGATTTTAGGCTGTGGACGGGGTTATGATGCCCTCTTATTTGCTAGTTATGGGTTTCAGGTAATTGGGTTTGATTTTGTGGATTCTGCGATTAAAGACGCATTAGAATATCAACAATTATTCATCAATAAATCGTTAATTTTAAAGGGAGCAGGAAAATATTTACCCACTTCGGCGCAATTTTTACAACAGGATATTTTTGACTTACCCCAGGAGTTTTTAGGACAGTTTGATTATGTCATTGAACATACTTGTTTCTGTGCGATTTCCCCAGATAAACGCGCTGATTATGTAGACTTAGTGGAGTCAATTCTGAAACCCGATGGGCAATTATTCGGGTTGTTTTTTACCCATTCCCTTGCCGGAGGGCCACCTTTTGGGATCACCCCGGCGGAAATTCGACGGTATTTTCAAGGGAAATTTCAGATTCTTTCCCTGCATCTGGTAAATGAATCAACACCTAAACGTCAAGGGGAAGAACATTGGGGACATTTTGCGGTTGATCAAAAACTCTAACAATTCGTTCTGCAAATTTTTTCTAATTTGACTATAATAAGTAAAGATTTAGCCAAACCTGATTTACAAATGAGTCAACCATTAGATTTAGAAAATATTGCCGATCAGCTAGATAGCAAAAATTTACGAGATCGTCTATTAGCCTTAGCTTCTTTGCGAAATGTTCCGCCAAAGGATGCGGTTCCTTTAATTAAAAAAGTGCTAGATGATGAAAGTTTACAAGTCCGTTCTATGGCGATTTTTGCCCTGGGAATTAAACCAACAGAAGAATGCTATTTTCTGTTGGTGAAACTATTAGAAACTGACCCGGATTATGGGGTGAGAGCCGATGCCGCAGGAGCCCTGGGATATCTGGGAGATATTCGAGCATTTGAAGCTTTAGTTAGAGCTTTTTATGAGGATACAGATTGGCTGGTTAGATTTAGTGCGGCGGTCTCCCTGGGAAACCTAAAAGATATTCGCGCCCGGGATGTTTTATTGGCTGCATTAGATAGTGATGAAGTGATTTTACATCAAGCTGCAATTGCTGCGATCGGAGAAATTAAAGATGTTGAATCTGTTGATAAAATTCTGCGATTTGCTCAAGCTGAAGATTGGTTAGTTCGGCAACGATTAGCCGAAGCCCTGGGGAATTTAGTCACACCTAAAAGCCTTTCTGCTTTAAATTATTTAGCCAAAGATCATCATTCCCACGTGGCTGAATCCGCTAAAATTTCTATAGAGCGGCTACAGGAAGCGGGATTAAAACTTTAAGGATTTGATCAACAGGGAATGGAGAATATCAAAGATGATTCAATCGTATTGACAAATGAACCCTACTGTTAGACGATGGATTTTCAGTTTATATGTTCAAATCAAAAGTTATCGTTAAATCAGCCTATGACTTCTCCATTCCCTTCTCGAAAAAAGCCTAAAGTTCTCCAATTATTTTTTTTCAGTTTTGTGGTTTTATTTCTGGCTAGTACCTCGGCAATTCTAGGGGCAATGACAGCCCTATTGGCTCCCGAAAAATTTGATTTTACTGAGCCAGAATCCAATATTTTAGATGGGCTATGGCAACATCGGTTTAAATATAGTTTATCTCGTCCAGTTAATATTTTGGTTTTGGGAATTGATGGCAATCCAAATAGTTCTTCCTCATCCCCCGATCTGTTTAAAGGTCGCAGTGATACGGTGTTATTTGTAAATTTTCAACCCCAAGACAAATCCGTGAGTCTGTTATCAATACCCCGGGATACTCAAGTTCAAATTCCGGGTTATGGTACGGGAAAAATTAATGAAGCTAATTATTGGGGTGGCCCTAAATTAGCAAAAGAAGTGATTCAAAATATTTTAAATAAAGTTGAAGTTAACCGTTATATTCGGGTTAGTAGCGGTGCATTTCGAGAATTAGTTAATTTTTTAGGAGGAGTAGATGTTTATATTCCTCAACCCATGTCCTATCAAGATAAAAGTCAACAATTAAAAATTGATTTAGCTCCCGGTTGGCAAACAATTAATGGCGAACAAGCGGATCAATTTGTGCGGTTTCGGGGGGATGGTTATGGAGATTTAGGTCGGGTACAGCGTCAACAAGCGTTAATGGAAGCAATTTTAGTTCGACTTAAAGATCCGACGGTTTTACCTCGTGTTCCTGAAATTATTCGGATTATGCAAAAATATATTGATACTAATTTAAACTTTGAGGAAATTTTAACCTTAGTTAATTTTGGTTTGAATCTGGAACCTCAGAATTTTAAAATGGTAATGTTACCTGGGAGTTCTAGTTCTGAGAATAATTTTGGGAGTAGTTATTGGTTAATTGATGAACGGGGACGCGATCGAGTCATGTATCAATACTTTCGCTTAGATTCAACCGGATATACCTTAAAAAGTGCCTACGAACCCTCTGCTTATGAAACTTTATCCAAGGATTTAAAAATTGCAATTCAAAATGTTTCTAGTAATCCCAAATCCGCCGAGAAAATGCTCAATTTTTTAGCCGATAAAGGATTTAGTCAAGTTTATTTAGCTCCGATTGAATCCACTCAACAACTGAAGACCCAAATCATTGTTCAAGGAGGAGATTTGGGCGCGGCTAAACTAATGCAAAAAACCCTAGGTTTAGGTGAGCTTAAATCATCCTCAACGGGGGAAATTGGCTCGGATTTAACTATTAGAGTCGGAGAAGATTGGATCAATTGATTAATGCTCTAGGAATTTGGTATTCTCACCTAATTCGGGATTGGCAAATCCTAGGATAAAATATGACAATCTATCGAAAATTACTATACAATAGAGAGTAGTTGTTAAGAAAATTCCGATGGATGTCTATGACTACTACTGCACCTGTTAAAACTGATTACGAAGCGATTATTGGGTTAGAAACCCATTGTCAATTGAACACCGAAACCAAGATTTTCTCCAATTCTTCGACGAAATTTGGAGCCGATCCTAATATGAATATTGATCCCATTTGTATGGGACTACCTGGTGTGCTACCTGTATTAAATGAAAAAGTTTTAGAATATGCGGTAAAAGCCGGGTTAGCCCTAAATTGTGAAATTGCCCCTTACAGTAAATTTGATCGCAAACAATATTTTTATCCTGATTTGCCCAAAAATTATCAAATTTCTCAATATGATTTACCCATTGCCATCAAGGGTCATTTAGAAATAGAAATCGTCGATGAAGATGGCAGTGCAACTCGTAAAACTATTGGGATTACTCGCTTACATATTGAAGAAGATGCGGGAAAATTAGTTCATGGTGGCAGTGATCGTCTTTCCGGTTCCACCTATTCTATGGTGGATTATAACCGGGCTGGAATTGCTTTAGCTGAAATTGTTTCTGAACCTGATATTCGTTCAGGACAAGAAGCAGCCGAATATGCCCAAGAAGTACGTCGAATTGTGCGTTATTTGGGCGTAAGTGATGGCAATATGCAGGAAGGTTCTCTGCGATGTGATGTGAATATTTCTGTGCGTCCGGTGGGACAAAAAGAGTTCGGAACTAAAGTTGAAATCAAAAATATGAACTCTTTTAGTGCTATCCAACGGGCGATTGATCATGAAATCGAACGGCAAATTAAGGCAATTGAAACCGGGGAAGAAATTGTTCAAGAAACCCGTTTATGGGAAGAAGGAAGTCAACGCACAATTAGTATGCGGAAAAAAGAAGGATCAAGCGATTATCGCTATTTTCCTGAACCCGATCTTCCCCCAATTCAAGTATCTGCTGAACAATTAAAAACCTGGAAATCTCAATTACCTGAACTCCCGGCAGAAAAACGCCATCGCTATGAATCAGAATTAGGATTATCACCCTATGATACCCGGGTATTAACGGATGATCACCCTATTTCTAAATATTTTGAAGCCACAATTGCCGCTGGAGCTAATATTAAACAAGCGGTAAATTGGATTATGGGTGATATTACTGCCCATATAAAAAATGAAAAATGTAGTGTTACTGAAGTCGCTTTAAAACCGGAAGGATTAGCGGAGTTAATTGCTTTAATTGAAGCGGGAACTATTAGTGGTAAAATTGCTAAGGATTTATTACCCGAACTCTTAACCCAAGGTGGATCTCCTAAAGCATTAGTTGAAGCAAAAGGATTAATTCAATTATCCGATCCTAAAGCACTAGCAGAAATTATTGATCAAGTTTTGCTAGAAAATCCCAAGGAATTAGAGCAATATCACGCGGGGAAAACCAAACTCCAAGGATTTTTTGTCGGTCAAATTATGAAAAAAACTGGAGGACGGGCTGACCCTAAACTCACAAATCAACTCTTAGGAGAAAAACTCAAAAAATAAGGAATTTCTAAAGGTTGGGTTAACACGGAGTTACCCGAATTCCCCAAGATCAAAAGGAGGTTTAAACCTATGACAAACTATGAACGCGATCGCTTTTACTGGCGAATGGGTTTTCTTTTAATTTTTTCTTTCTTAGCTTGGGGAATATTCCTAATTATTCCTTATCCTTAAAAGGATAAAAATTTTTCTCAATAGGTTGGGTTTAGAGATGATCAAACCCAACCTTGATTTTAGGATTAATCAGATTTAGGACTGAAAAATAATTGATTAACTTTACTAATCACCCAACTCAAAATCGCCCCGCCCATTAAAATTCCGATCGCAGGAGTAAATACAGGTTCCCAAAGTTTATACCATAAATCCAACCCCAGATTAACTTTAAAAGAATGGCCTAAAACCGCAACGACTAACCAAAAAAAACTAAATAATACAAAAAAAACATTTGCCACTAAAACTAGATTCAACCATTTAATCAATTGTTCTTTCATAGTTCAGACTCAATAAAAATCATATCAATCTATTTGATCTTGATTATATTTTAAGGGTTAGCGGGATTTTTTTGCAAATATTAATTCAAAATTTGTAGACAAACTTAACCTAATCTTTGTTACAATGGAATATAGCAGTTATAGTAGGCAGTCTGTGTTAATATGGTTCGCTACACCCTAGCTCAAAGTCCCGAAATCGTTCTTACCGTCCGTGGCAAAGATTCATCTCAAGCCAGGGAGAAAGCGATGGACAAACTTATGGAATTGATGGATACGGGTAAACTACCAACGGAATTGGAAGAAGGCTTTAGTCCCCAACAGTTCATAGAAGTTAAAGAGCCCGATGATAGTCCCTTGGAAGAAGAAGATGCTATTTCCGAAGCTGTGCAAATTCTGAGTAATTTGGCTTCTTTGAAATTGAAGGTGATGGAATCAAAAGAAGAAGCCTTAAAAGTCCGAGAATCTATTGATATTTTGTTCACAGATCAATCTGTGACGGTGGAAGAAATAACCGAGTTAAAAGACGGCTTTAAGGTGTTAAAAAATTTCGCAGTTTCTAATCTTAGATATCGAGAAGCTAGGGGCAAAGCAGAAGAAGCCAGAGCCGTTTTAGATGAAGCCTTAAAATCTTCCGAACCCGAACCCAAACCAGATAATCCCCACGGGAAAAAAGATAAAAAATAACTTTAAAATAGGGAATGGGGAATAGGCAATGGGCAATGGTGATGAATTTTTCGGGTATTTTAATAAGAGCAGTAATCATTATTCCCTCTTTTCCTAAAACCCATTACCTATCAAGGATTTAAAAATAACTTTAAAATAGGGAATGGGGAATAGGCAATGGGCAATGGTGATGAATTTTTCGAGTATTTTAATAAGAGTAGTAATCATTATTCCCTCTTTTCCTAAAACCCATTACCTATCAAGGATTTAAAAATAACTTTAAAATAGGTAATGGGGAATAGGCAATGGGCAATGGTGATGAATTTTTCGAGTATTTTAATAAGAGTAGTAATCATTATTCCCTCTTTTCCTAAAACCCATTACCTATCAAGGATTTAAAAATAACTTTAAAATAGGGAATGGGGAATAGGCAATGGGCAATGGTGATGAATTTTTCGAGTATTTTAATAAGAGTAGTAATCATTATTCCCTCTTTTCCTAAAACCCATTACCTATCAAGGATTTAAAAATAACTTTAAAATAGGTAATGGGGAATAGGCAATGGGCAATGGTGATGAATTTTTCGAGTATTTTAATAAGAGTAGTAATCATTATTCCCTCTTTTCCTAAAACCCATTACCTATCAAGGATTTAAGAGGATTACGCAGATTAAAATCCGTGAAATCCGTGAAATCCTCTTAAATCCGTGATCCCCATTACCTCTTTTCCTTATGAAATTACCCCTGACTTGGAATCTTCCCGTCACAATTTCCGATCGCTTGGGTCAAAAAAGTTTTGGCAAGCAACGGGCAATAATAGCGGAAGATAATCTATTATTAGTATTACATAAAGCTCCAGAACCTGGAGATCGCGAGCGAGATGCCGTATTATTTTGGCGAAAACCCGATGGTCGTTGGGAATGTAGTAAAGGCGGTGTGGCACTGCAACAATTAACCAATCATATTAAAGAGTATAATTCAGCCGAAGAAGAATTAAATCAATTCTATAAAATTGCTAAAACTGCCGAAGATTATTTTACACTCTTAGAAGCGATTACCCCTCTACAGTTAGCAATAGAAAACCTGCACGCTACCTTACAAACTGCGAGAGAAGCCATCCCTCAAGATCGAGATCTAATTGATTTAAGAGATGGAGCTTATGAAATTGAACGCACCTTAGACATCCTTTATATTAACACAAAAAATGCCTTGGATTTCAAAGTTGCTAAAGAAACAGAAGCCTCCACTAAAGCCGCCCATCGGCTTAATACTTTAGCCTCAATTTTCTTTCCCTTGACGGCAATTTCCTGTGTATTTGGCATGAACTTAACCAGTGGTCTGGAATCCCAATCTATCCTAATATTTTGGATTATTTTTTTAGCCGGAATCTGGTTAGGATTAGTCGTCAGACAATGGGTGCTGACCGGAACAATTTCTAAATTAAGTTTTAGCAAATTAGCAATAGATTTAAAACGAGGATTGTCAGATTAGACAGATTTATGCAGACCAACCCATAACCCCATGTTGCCCATAGCCCATGGACTATTCCCCATCCCCTATTATTTAACTTGTCAGCGCCAGGATTAGTTTTAATGATATGATGGAAGTTTTGTATACACACCCAATCAGCACTTGAAGGAGAAGCCAAATGGCTCGAATGTATTATGATGCCGATGCCAATTTAGATATTTTGGCGGGCAAAACTATTGCAATTATTGGTTATGGCTCCCAAGGTCATGCCCATGCCCTGAATTTAAAAGATAGTGGCGTGAATGTGATTGTCGGGCTATATCCTGGCAGTAAATCAGCACACAAAGCCAAAGACGCAGGTTTAGTAGTGCATAGTGTGGAAGACGCAGCAAAAGCTGCTGATTTCATTATGATTCTTCTGCCTGATGAAGTGCAAAAAACCGTTTATAAAAATGAAATTGAGCCCTATTTAACTGAAGGCAAAACCTTAGCGTTTGCCCATGGATTTAATATTCACTTTGGTCAAGTTGTCCCCCCCTCTAATGTCGATGTGGTGATGGTCGCCCCCAAAGGCCCAGGGCATTTAGTCCGTCGCACCTACGAACAGGGCCAAGGAGTTCCCGCCTTATTTGCGGTGTATCAAGATGCCTCTGGACAAGCCCGCGACCGGGCAATGGCCTATGCTAAAGGCATTGGTGGCACTCGTGGTGGTGTTTTAGAAACCACATTCCGCGAAGAAACCGAAACTGACCTATTTGGTGAACAGGCGGTTTTATGTGGCGGTTTAAGTGCTCTAATTAAGGCCGGATTTGAAACCTTAGTTGAAGCAGGTTATCAACCAGAATTGGCTTATTTTGAATGTTTACACGAAGTTAAATTAATTGTAGATTTAGTCGTGGAAGGCGGTTTAGCCAAAATGCGCGATAGTATTTCTAATACGGCCGAATATGGAGATTATACCCGCGGCCCTCGGATTGTAACCGACGAAACCCGCGCCGAAATGCGGAAAATTCTCAGTGAAATTCAGTCCGGCCAATTTGCTAGAGATTTTGTCCTAGAAAATCAAGCTGGAAAACCAGGTTTCATCGCCATGCGTCGTCAAGAAGCCGAACATCCCATCGAAGAAGTCGGCAAAGATTTACGCGCTATGTTTAGCTGGATGAAGAAGGATTAGAGAAGGGGGAGGGGAGTAGGAGCAGGGGAGCAGGGGGAGCAGGGGGAGCAGGGGGAGCAGGGGGAGCAGGGGGAGCAGGGGGAGCAGGGGAGCAGGGGAGCAGGGGGAGCAGGGGGAGCAGGGGGAGTAATGATTCCTAACTCCTAACTCCTAACTCCTAACTCCTAACTCCTAACTCCTAACTCCTAACTCCTCATTAATAGAATTACTCTAAATCCTTCCCTCCCCTGCCTCCCCTGCTCCCCCTGCCTCCCTATTTTACTGGCTGACCCTTATCAAGTTTTTCAATTTCTTTCTCCCGTTGTTCGTTAGTATCTTTAGGTTTTAACCATTTAGGCCATAAACTAACAACAAACGCACGGCTGGTCTTGCTCGCTTCTCTGGCGGGTTTGGGTAAAAATTTGAATGTATCGCCCGAGGAAATAAACAAAACAACCAAGGCGACGGCGCCCCAGCCTAGAATTTTTTTAGGAGTCATAAGCGATTTTTAAGATAGGGATATTTATGGGATTTTATTTAAATCAGATTTGAAAGGTTTGTACATCTCAATAAGTCAACATCAAGAAATCCCTTCGTTGTTGCTGCTAAAGCCCTAACAAGAGTGCGCCGCATCGCAACAACGAAGTTTTTTAACTTAATTACAATTATACCCATTAATACTGAGTTTTTAATAAGTCTTCAATAAAAACTTGAGTTTCCGGGGGAATATCAGTAATTAAACGTACGGGAAAAGCAGGAGTTGAGATATATCGATAATATTCTGGAGTGAGAAATATCTTATATTTTTCGGCTTCGGGAGTCAGTTGGGCGGCGGTGGCTAAAACAATAGCTTTAGCGTAATTCTTAACATCTTGTGAGGCATTTCCCACGATTTCACCACCGGAAATGGGAGTCACAGGAATCCAGCTTTGATCCCCAATAGTTCCGGGATCTCTAACGCTTAAATGGGTGGCTCCTAAAATCCCTAATAATAATTTTTCGGTTTTAATTTGGGGAAAAATAGCAATTTGTTCAGGTAAAGCGGGAGTCACTTTATCAGATGATTGGGTGAGAATTAAAGTAGGAACTTGAACTTGATTTAATCCTGTTTTTCCGAATATAACCGAAGCGGTGGGGGAAAATGCGATCGCCCGTTTAATTCGTGGATCACTAAATCTATAGCGATCTTTAGGAAGTTCTGCGGCTAAACATTGGGTAGCTTTTCCTAAACTAAAGGTAATAAAACTCTGATCACAATTTTTCCTTAATTGATCAATTTGGAACTCGCCTCCAGCTAAAGCTAAGGCCGTTGCTCCGCCAAAGGAGTATCCAAAGACTAAAGTATTATTGGTATTAAATTTACCTTTAAATCTGGGATCATTTATATTTAGTTTTTCTAATTCATTCAAGGTAAAAATCAAATCTTGGGGACGTTCGATAATTTCCGTGGGAGATAAAAACAAATTCTTATCCACAAAAGTCGCGTTACTCCCGGGGTGTTCAGGAACAATAACCGTATAGCCATGGGAGGCTAAATGTTCCATTAAATATCGTAATTCTTGATAATCGGAACCTCGACCATGGGAATAAAGAATTAAGGGTTTATCGGGTGTGGCGGTTGAGGAGGAATAAATATAAACGGGAATATTGCGATTACGTTGTTTGTCCAGCAATTCTAGGCGAGTAATTTCCACTTTCCCTGGCCCGGGTTGACTCGGATCAAAAGGAATTGATGGAGCTTGAGATCCTTCATGGGTGAGTTTAGGTAAGACTTCTAAAAGCAAGCGTTGAGTTTGCCAAAATCCTTGATTTAATCGTGTTAAAACCCCAAAGGCTCGGGGAAGATTAATCTCAATAGTCGGCAAAGGATAGTTTTCTAAAAAATTAATAACGGATAGGCCTTGTTCAGATTTAGCTGAAGACAGAATAGCTGTTTTAATCGCGGTTCCGCCTTGGGATTTATCCGCAGAAATAATCGTATCAATATCGGTTAACAGTCTAGTTCCCACCTGACTATTAACAATTTCTTCAACGGTTTCATTTTTAATTTTAATTTTAATGTTTAACGCTCCTAAAGCCTGTTGCTTTTGTTCGGGCTTTAAAAAGCTAAAATAACCTAATAACCCCACGGGAACTTTCCCCGTTTCTGCAAATTCTTTTAAGTCTTTGACGGAAACCGTTGCATAAACAAATCCCTGTCTAATTACAACGGATTCCGCCGCCCGACTGGGAAGGGTAAACGGAGGAAAACCACTTAAAATAGTAGTTGTGAAAAGACTCAGGGGAAATAACCATTGTTTCCACTGGCGTTTGGTGGGCTGCGCAGAAGCAGAAAGGGGAATTTGAACCATAATCTAAGATCGAGGTTAAACAATCCCAAAAGTCTAGCATCGAATTATCCGATCGCTATCGGGGGGCGGTGGTGGGAAAAAGGTTGTGCCGCTTCAAGTTGGGCAGCTAAAGCGATTAAAGTGGCTTCAGAGGCTGGTTTTCCCACTAACTGCACCCCCAGGGGTAAACCTTCTGGGGTAAATCCGGTGGGAATCGCGATCGCGGGTTGGCCACTGACATTAAAACCGGGACAGGGAGAAATCCATTCCGTAATCCGTTGTAAGGTTTCTGGGGGGGAAAGTTGGGCATATTCTCCCACCCGAATTGCTGGGTGCGTATAGGTGGGCAAAAGCACCGCATCAAAGGGACTTAAAGACACCACAATTTGACGACCCCCGACCTGCATTTTAGACACCGCTTGCAAATATTGTCCGGCGGTAATTTCCGTTGACATTAACCATTGATTCACTGAGCCTAAATATTCTGGGGGAATTCCCGCCGCGGCTACTCCCGATTTCCAAACCGCAATAAAGGGTTCCAGAATATCACTAAAATCCAGGTTAATGGGTTCGATTTGATGACCCAATTGTTCGAGGAGATGGGCAGTATTTTTAAAGGCTTGTTCACAATCTGGGGAGAGGGAACTACCGGGTAAAATAGAGGGGGCGATCGCAATTTTTAAAGCCTTGGGTGGTTGTTGAGTGGCGGCTAAAAAGGAAGGATTCGGATCAGGTAGCCAATAGGGATCACCCAAAATATATCCCGACATAATATCAAGTAAAGCCGCGGCATCGGCCACGGTACGAGCCAAAGGGCCATCGGTAGAAATCCCACTTTGGAAGTCCCCCACCGGAGCATGGGAGACGCGCCCCCGAGTCGGTTTAATTCCCACCAAACCACAACAAAAAGCTGGGCCGCGCACCGACCCCCCACCATCCGACCCATGGGCGACCGGGGACAACCCGGCTGCAACGGCCGCCGCCGCCCCACCACTGGAGCCTCCGGGGGTGTGGTCTAAATTCCAAGGGTTACGCGCGGGAGGGAAACCATCGGGTTCGGTGTAGGGTAGGGAACCGATTTCTGAGGTCGCCGTTTTCCCTAAAATATTAAATCCGGCTTGACGAATCCGGCTGACCACCCCATCATCATAGGTGGCGATTCTATCCATTAAAGCCCGGGAGCCATAGGTACAAGGGACTCCGGCAACGGGATTTAGATCTTTAATAGAAATGGGAACCCCAAAAAAAGGCGGTAAATCGTTAATCTCTGAAATCTGGACTAATTGTTCCGTTTGGGTTTTCGCCAATGCTAAAGCCCTATCTGCCATCACGGTAAAATAACAACCCAACAGAGGATTTAACCGTTGAATTCGATCTAAATAAAGATTAACTAATTCTAAAGGGGAGATAACTTTAGTGCGAATTAATTGGGCTTGTTCTAGGGCAGAAGTAAAGGCTAAATCCACTGAATTCATACTGATTAACTCAAGTAAACTATTGATAAACAACCATTGATTCTGCTTGAAGTTTATCATTATTCAGGGTAAAACTAACAAGAATAGAGTCTGAACATCCTCGCTCTCAAACTTTTGTTGATATTCTTTGCTGCAACAGAGGATTGGGGGGTAAACTAGGAATATGGGATTTTACTATTTCAGCTAGAATTAATTGTTTCTATTCTAAGGTCACGCGATATGACACAATCAGAGCGTCCACCTGTGCCTCGTCCACCTGTTCCGGGAGTTCCAGGGGTTCCACCCCGTCCACCCGCACCTAAAGCACCTCCACCTCCGGGCGCGACCACTGCAACCACTCTTTCTGCACCGGCTCAGGCTACCGCGACAACCACAAGGGTGATGGTCGCACCCAGAAATAGGGGCCCAAGCCCGGGAAACCCAACTTTAGTGGATATTGTCAGACGAGCCAACGAGGAGGGAGCTTCCGACGTTCACTTAGGGGTAAATGAGCCGCCACGCTTTCGGAAACGGGGGGATATTGTGCCTTTGGAGTGGCCGAACACCGACTTGAACACCTTCATGAGTTGGTTGATGGAGGTATTAAGCGATGAGGAAATCCAGCAATTTCAGGAAAACTTAGACTTTGACGGCGCGGCGGATTTAGGTTTTGTGCGAATTCGGATTAGCATTTTTGACGCCCTCAATGGCCCTTCATTGGTGTTGCGGTTAATTGGTTCGTCGATTTTGACTTTGGAACAGTTGAAGTTACCAGAGGTATTTAAAAAAATCTGTCAATATCATAAGGGATTAATTCTAGTTACCGGGCCAACGGGGTCAGGTAAGTCTACGACCCTAGCGGCCATGATTGACTACATGAACCGCAACTATGCCTACAATATTATTACTATTGAAGACCCGGTAGAATTTGTTCACGAAAGTAAAAAATCCCTGATTAAACACCGAGAAGTCGGACGTCATACCTTGAAGTTTTTTAATGCTTTGAAAGGAGCTTTGCGCCAAGATCCAGATGTCTTACTCGTGGGAGAAATTCGGGATAAAGAAACGATGCAAATTGCCTTAAAAGCGGCACAAACGGGTCACTTAGTTTCTGGAACCTTACACACCAATAGTGCGGTCAAAACCTTAACTCGGATTTTGGATATGTTTACCGCCGAGGAACAACCTTCGATTAAAGTGTCTATTTCCGAATCTTTGGTGGCTATTATTGCTCAATTGTTGTGTAAAACCACCGATGGTAAACGGGCTGCTTTTCACGATGTTCTGATCAACACGGATGTGATTAAGGAATATATCGTCAAAGATAAGTTTGAAGACATCAATCAAATTATGCTCAAAGATACCTATGAAGGGATGACGACTATGAACAAATCTCTTTACACACTTTATCAGGAAGGACGAATTACGGAGGAGATTTGTTTAGAGGTTTCTCCTTTCCCCAACGAGATGAGCCAAATGTTGCGCGGGCGAGTCTAACAACATCAGTTAACAGTCATCAGTTAACAGTCATCAGTTAACAGTTATTAGTCTATTATCCATTACCCATTTTTTACAGATGGAATGATACCTTGAGTTTATTTCAGTCTACGGTCAATCATTCATTTAAAGCGATCGCTTTGTTCACCCCCGGGGGTGATGTCGCCTACTGTATCGACCCCAATAAACAGCGTCATTGGCATTCTGATCTTTGTATTTATTTACAAGAATTTCTCGGTTTGCCTGAACCGCCTCATTTTTTAATTCCTTGCTATACCGCCACCTATGATCAATGGGTCAACCCCCAAACCCAAGAGATCCAGTTTTCCGCAGAAGCCTATCCCCCAGTTCTGCAATACCAAACCTTATTAAATACCCTGTTTGATACTGGGGATTTAGTTTGGCAACCCACAAAAAATTCCGAAGAAGTTTGTAACCCTTTAATTATTGCGACTTACTATGAACAGTTTCCCAAATTGTGGGAAAATCATGATTTGATTGTTCAGGTCAAAAAAACAAATCTAAGTGATGATTCCATCACCCCCGAAAATCAATCGGAACTTCGATCTCCAGCTTTTAAGCTCAATTTATCTCCTCAACCCCAACGGCATGAAACCAAAGGCTATATTTTGCGGTTATTTGTCTCCGGTAATAGTCTGGTGACAGAAAAAACCTTACAAACCCTACATCAACTCTTAGAAGGTTCTATTGGTGATCCTTACACTTTAAAAGTGATTGATGTTTTAAAACATCCCGACTTAGCCGAAGCTGACCAAATTTCCGCCACCCCCACCTTAATTAAAGTCTGGCCGAAACCCGTCCGTCGGATTGTTGGAGAGTTAAATAATGTTGAGACTATTCTTAAATTATTAGGAAATCCTACGGATGACTTTCCCGATGAATTTTAATTAACTTTCTGGCTTTTGATTCAAAACCCCAATTAAATTTTTGTCAAAATCAGTAACAAGAATCGGGACTTACGCAAATTTGGGGATGTAACCCTAGATGTAGGGGTAATTCATGAACTACCCCTACTGTTGATGGCGGTGATGCGTAAGTCCTGATTTACAAAAACGATAATTCGCCGATCACATCCAAACGCTTAAAATCACTCAGGGTCAGGAATTTTTCCGAGAGGGTTTCCGCGATGGTCGGTGTAATCCAACCCATTTGTTTTAATAGATGAATCGCCGTGGCGTATTTAGCGCGATGTGACCCATCCATAACTTTAATTGCTAATCCCATACCTTCGCCAATACGTCCCACACATTGCACCCCTTCCGCCCCCGACTTACTGACCAGTTCTCCCTCGGTTAAACGCATTAATTCCGTATCAAAATGTCCCTCTCCAGCCACCATTTCAGGATGATGGGTCATCGCCCGGACAATTCGTTCCCGGTCTAGGTTATCTCCAGAAGCCAATTGAGCATATAGTATCCCCATTTGACCCAATTCCAGATAATAGGTGGGTGCGCCGCAGTCATCCCTGGCGCTGAGGAACTCATCGGGGGGTAGTCCTAATAATTCTCCGACTTTACCAATAATCAGTTGTTGTAAAGGATGTTTCCGTTGTAAATAGCTTTCTAAGGGCCAATGACATTGTTGACAAACCGCTAACATTCCGGCGTGTTTTCCCGAACAGCCATGTTGTAGGGGGCTATTTTTCCCTTCAGGAATCGGACACTGGAGTTGTACGGGTTCAACATCCGCCCGCCAGAGAATATTAAAAGCCTGTCGAGCCTGTTCAACGGTTCCCTGATGGGAACTACAAATAATCGCTAAATCAATATCAGTTAAATCATATCGTTCCAGTGTGCCTGTGGTGGTCACGGCTAAGGCTTGAAAGGGTTTTAAGGCAGAACGGATAAAGGTGGCGGTGTCGGAGTTTCCGGCAACGGATAACACCCGTCCTCGGTGGTCACAGACAGTCGCTTGCACCCGATGGGTAGACTCAACCAGTCCTTCCCGCAGGAGTCTAACTTCCAGTTCTTTGGCTTGTGTTCGTTTTCCCCGTGTCATATTTTAAAATTTAGAGTTTATATGGGATCAGGTCGGTAACTGTTTACAATAAGACCCAGATTAGTCCTCCTCCAAGCAACAATCCGGCTATTCCATAATAGGTTTGTCGTAATCGAGTTAGAATTGGTTGCACTTGATGGGTGAGAATTAACTGATCTTGGACTAAAAATTCCGGGGTTTTCAGCCAGGTCTGGCCGTCATACCATCCTGATTCTTCATAGAAAATCCTAGGACTGAGTAGACGAGATCTAATATAGTACCAGCCTAAAGATAACCGAATCACGACTAAGGTTAAAATAAAAGTTGCTCCAGAAGCGGCACCGAGAATTAATTGACCCGGATATTTGCTCGGTGTAAAACTAACCGCAGCGACAGGACAAAAAATAATCCAGCTAATCAACCATACCCAGAGCAATTTTCTCAAATATTGGGGCCAGTTGAGTGTCACCCAGCTAAAAAACCAAGATTCTTTGAGTTCTTGATATTCATTAACAGGACGCTGTTCAGGGGGAACCGGACAGATAGATACCGAAAAATCTCTCATATCCCTTATATAAAAAATTAATATTTTCTAAGATATTGGTCTTGATTTTAAGTTTTATCAAAGACATAATCTTGCCATCAAAAACCAGAAACAGTCAGATATTCCGAAACCTCATCCATGTTAACAAATTAGAAGAAATTTATATTTGATCTTTAAAGACTAAGAGTAGACGATTCAAAGATTCCATGTCCATTAAAAACGCATCGTGACCGTGATAGGATTCCAAAAATACTAATTCAGCTTGGGGAATCAAATCGGCTAATTCTTGCTGTTCTACCACCTGGTAGAGAACATCCGAGTCAATGGCAATAATTAAGCCAGGATGGGAAATACTTTGTAAAACCGCTTCATAGGTTTGTTCTGGACGGGTGACATTTTGACGATCCATCGCTCGACTCAAAGTAACCCTCTTTTATCACTTTGAGGGAAAAGCCTGATTTCCTGTAGGCTGAAAAGGGCATAAATTCCTTCAAATTCCCCTTGGTAATAAAAGAGGGATAGATCCTACGGTTTCCCTGTGTTTTGCCCTTAGTAAATAGGATACAAAAAACGATAGAATCACAATTAATGATCAAATCTATTACAAAAATAATGATTCGACCTCTATTTTTCTTGGGAATCTTAACTGTATTACTTCCCATGAGTTTATCGGTCAATGCCCAAACCTGTACTCCTTTAGCGGTTGTTAAAGGGGACGGAACAAGTGT
Organism: Planktothrix sp. PLAVEN19ND; assembly: GCF_057220675.1. NCBI lineage: Bacteria > Bacillati > Cyanobacteriota > Cyanophyceae > Oscillatoriales > Microcoleaceae > Planktothrix > Planktothrix sp. PLAVEN19ND. Next base: position 923,333 of record NZ_CM170132.1, read on the forward strand.
TACAAAACAAGTGTCTGCTCCCAATGTGGGAACTATTCCTCGCATTCCCGTGGGTTATCAAGGAAACTGGGACACAGATTTTATCGTTCCGAACAATGCTGCCTTTACCGAGTATGTTGCAACGATTAAATCTTTATCTAATGACCCGGGAATATTTAAAATTAAAATGTACCTAAAATATGCAGATGATACTGCGGATCAAGTCTTTGAAGGCGATATTCCTCTGGATCAAAATCAGTCCCAACAAATTAGTGGCACTCCCCGATCAGATAGTCAACCCTATCAAATTAATCTGAATGTCGGAGGAATTAAGGTCTTGGGATATAGTTATACTCTTTCTGTCCAAGGATGCAAATAAAAAGTAGTGAACTGCTGCTGATCCCTTTAACACTCAACGGTTAACCCTAAGATAAGGTGGCGTAGTCCCCCCTCAACCTAGAAAAATTAAGTCACAATAGAAAAAGTTAAGTTTTGAATACATAAAGTATGGCCACTGTAACCGAACTTCCTCCTTTGATTCCCCGGGAACTGCTATTTGGCAACCCGGAACGCACTAGCCCCAGTTTGTCCCCCGATGGCAAATATCTGGCCTATATTGCCCCCGATGAAAAGAATATTTTACAGGTTTGGTTAAAAACCGTTGGACAAGAAGAAACTCAATCTTTAACCCGTGATCCGAAACGGGGAATTCGATTTTTTTTCTGGACATATAACCCGGATCAACTGATTTATGTTCAGGACTCCGATGGCGATGAAAATTGGCATTTATATTTAGTGAATGTCCAAACCCAGGTTGTCCGAGACTTAACTCCATTTCAAGGAGTGCGGGCACAAGTTATTAATTTAGATCACAATTTTCCCGATCAAATTTTAGTTGGAATGAACCTGAGAGATCCGCAGGTTTTTGACGTTTATCAGGTGAATTTAAAAAATGGCGCCGTTGATTTTCATACCGAAAATCCGGGGAATATTGTTAGTTGGACGGCTGATGCTGAGTTTAATATCCGGGCTGCGAGTTCTAGCACCGATGATGGTGGGTTTGATTTACTCTATCGAGAAACCCCCGAACATCCTTGGGAAACCCTGCGTCATTGGGGGCCGGATGAAGAAGGCGGGGCGGCTTTATTTTCTAATGATGGCAAAATTTTGTATATGGTGGGAAACCATGATGCCAACGCTGAACGATTAATTGCATTGGATTTATCCACCCGTCAAGAAACCGTAATTGCTGAAGATCCTGAATATGATATTGGTGGATTATTAGCCCATCCCACCACCCGCAATATTGAGGCTGTTTCTTTTTATAAAGATAAGGAAGAATGGCAAATTATTGATCCTATTATTGCCGAAGATATCGAGGCAATTAAACAAATTCGTCCGGGGGAATTTGGGATTAGTCGAACATTATCTGATGAAAAATGGTTAATTAGTTTTGTCACCGATGACGGCCCAGTTTATTTTTACGTTTACGATCGCCCGACCAAAACCCACAGCTTTTTATTCAGTAATAAACCCAAATTAGAAGGCTTATCTTTAGCCTCCATGGAACCCATTTCTTACACCGCAATTGATGGGTTAACCATTCATGGTTATTTAACTAAACCCGTTGGTGTTGCCCTGCCCGCCCCGACGGTGCTGTTAGTTCATGGTGGCCCCTGGGCGCGAGATACCTGGGGTTATGACTCCCGAGCCCAATGGTTAGCGAACCGAGGTTACGCGGTCTTACAGGTCAATTTCCGGGGATCAACGGGCTATGGGAAAGCCTTTCTGAATGCCGCCAACCGAGAATGGGCGGGAAAAATGCACCAGGACTTAATTGATGGGGTGAATTGGTTAGTGGAAAAGGGCATTTCCCAAAAAGATAAAATTGCGATCATGGGCGGGTCTTATGGGGGCTATGCGACCCTAGTGGGGTTAACATTTACTCCCGAAGTTTTTGCCTGTGGTGTGGATATTGTCGGGCCGAGTAATATTATTACTTTGATGCAAAGTATTCCGCCCTATTGGGAACCAATTCGCAAGAATTTCTATCATCGAGTTGGGAATTTAGACACGGAATCGGAATTTTTAAAACAGCGCTCACCCTTATTTTTTGTTGACCGCATTGAGAAACCTTTATTGATTGGTCAAGGGGCAAATGACCCCCGGGTTAAACAAGCGGAAAGTGAGCAGATTTTTGAAGCAATGAAACAAGCTGGTAAACCTGTAGAATATGTGTTATATACCGATGAAGGACATGGATTTGCCCGTCCTGAAAATCGCTTACATTTCTATGGGGTAGCCGAAGAATTTCTGGCTAAATATTTAGGAGGACGCTTTGAACCTGTCGGAGAAATGACCGGACATTCCGGTGTAATTCAATCCTCAACCTAATCTTTAAAATCTCCCCCTTTTTTAAGGGGGTAGGGACAGATTTGCCTCAAGATTATGCTACAATGGCAGGGTATACTCTCCGACTCAATTATAATTTTTTCAAAAAATTATGTTCCAGTATATTTTGGGTATTTTATTTCCCATCATCATTGGATTTACACTGAATTCTTCAGTGAAGGTGATTAGTACCAGTGACCAAGCCATTGTTGAACGACTAGGTAAATATAGACGGACTCTAAAACCAGGACTCCAATTTATTATTCCTGTGGCGGAGAAAATTGTTTATTATGATACTAACCGTGAACGCTTATTGGATATTGACCCTCAAGAAGTGATTACTAAAGATCAAATCACCCTCAGAATTAATGCGGCGGTTTTTTGGAAAATTGAAGACTTAAAAAACTTTTATTATAACGTTGAAACTGATAAAACCCAAGAAGCAATTTCTAATTTAGTTTTAACCACACTTCGCGCAGAAATTGGATTAACAAATCTGGAAGAATTATTATCTAAAATTAAAGAAATTAATAGAAGATTATTATATGCCTTAGCAGAAGGAACAAAGACCTGGGGAATTATTATCATTCGGGTGGATATTCAAAATATTACCCCTCCTAAATCTATACAGGAGTCAATGGAACGCAAACGGGTTGCGGAGAGTCAAAAACAGGCAGAAATTTTAGAAGCTCAAGGACAAGCTCAATCTATTAAAGTCTTAGCTGATACCTTGGGATTAAAAACCAATAGTCAGGAATTTTTAAAATTTTTAATCACAAAACAATATGTTGACGCGAATCAACAATTAAGTGAAAGTCCTAATTCAAAAATCATCTTTATGAACCCTAATCAATTAACAGAACCGATTACTCATCTGATGGAAAGTGTTTCAGAAAATACAAATTCTCCCATTTCTCCGATTATTTTACCCGATTTACAAGAAGTTCAAGTTCCTAAAGTTCAACCTAATCCTAATATTCAAAAAACCTAGAATAATTATGAATTACGAATTACGAATTACGAATGGGTAATAGTTGACCTCTCCTGCTCCCCCTGCCTCCCCTGCTCCCCAGGGCTGTTTCAAAGTCGGGTGAAAAAGAGTAAAGAAAGAGCGATCGCCACCTGATAAAATGGAAAGCGATCGCCATTTTTTCTAAAAAAAGATGCTAACAAGTTTAATAGAAAATTTAAAAAAAGTCAAGGACTTCAGAAAAAGTCAGGGAAAAAGGTATGAGTTATGGGAAGTGCTATTAGTAGTAGTTTTAGGGGTGATAGGAGAATACAGCCCTGGGGGGAGCAGGGGGAGCAGGGGGAGCAGGGGAAGTAGGGGGAGCAGGGGGAGCAGGGGGAGCAGGGGGAGCAGGGGGAGCAGGGGGAGCAGGGGGAGCAGGGGGAGAGGAGAGTCAAAAATTAATTGTAGGGGCGGGGTTTCCCCGCCTGTACCCGTCAACAGTCAACAGTCAAACCATTCAGTGGTAAGCTGAGAATTGGCCTAAAAACTTTTTTAAACTTTTAGTAACGTTAAAATGACCGAATCGACCGAAATTCCTTATTTGTTGCGCGCTACTCGTGGTGAAAAACTAGATCGTCCCCCTGTCTGGATGATGCGCCAGGCGGGTCGCTATATGAAAGCCTATCGTGATCTACGGGAAAAATATCCTTCCTTCCGTGACCGCTCTGAAAAAACGGACATTGCTGTTGAGATTTCTCTCCAACCCTTCCGAGCTTTTCAACCCGATGGGGTGATTTTGTTTTCTGATATTCTAACCCCTTTACCCGGAATTGGGATTGATTTTGATATTATCGAAAGCAAGGGGCCGATTATTAATCCTCCGATTCGCAGTTTAGAACAAGTTGAAAAACTGCATCCGATTGAACCGGAAGAAAAACTTCCTTTTATTCGAGAAATTCTGCAAACTTTGCGTCGAGAAGTGGGCAATCAAGCCGCGGTATTAGGGTTTGTGGGTGCCCCTTGGACGTTAGCCGCCTATGCGGTTGAAGGGAAAAGTTCTAAGGATTATGCAATTATTAAAAAAATGGCATTTTCTGAGCCTTTAATTCTGCATAAATTCTTAGAAAAAATTGCCGATGCGATCGCCGTTTATGTCCGGTATCAAATTGATTCTGGCGCCCAAGTCATTCAAATGTTTGATTCTTGGGCGGGTCAATTAAGCCCCCAAGATTACGAAGTTTTTGCCCTTCCCTATCAAAAACGGGTGATTGATCAAGTTAAACAAACCCATCCTGATACGCCTTTAATTCTTTATATTAGTGGCGGTTCGGGATTATTAGAACGGATGGCTAAAACCGGGTTTGATTTTGTGAGTGTGGACTGGATGGTTGATATGGCCGATGCGCGTCAACGTCTGGGTCACAATATTGGAGTTCAAGGAAATCTTGATCCTTGTATTTTATTCGGGTCTAAAGAAAATATCCGGGATCGAATTTTAGACACCATTAGAAAAGCGGGAAATCAAGGTCATATTCTGAATTTAGGGCATGGTGTTTTGCCCAATACTCCAGAAGAAAACGTTGCCTATTTCTTTGAAACGGCAAAACAAGCGGATCAATTATTAAAAGGTTAAGCTGTATTGATCCCCCCTAACCCCCCTTAAAAAGGGGGGAATAGGTTTAACTGTTAAGGATAAATGGGATATATTCAAGATTTATAGCGTTTGTAGGGGCGGGTTCAAGTCAATCTTGAAATACGCACCCATGAATTATCTAAACCCGCCCCATAGGAGGGTAGGAGTAATTATTAATAATATGAAAAAGCGAATTTTTGTGACGGGTGCGAGTGGTTGTATTGGTCATTATGTTGTAGAGAAACTAATTCAAAATACCGAGGATGAATTATTTCTACTTGTTAGAAATCCCCAAAAATTAGGATTTGATTATCAAAGTCGTCCGGGTATTCATATTATTCAGGGGGATTTAAGAGAACTTGATAAATTCAAAGATTTATTACCTACAATTAATACGGTGATTTTAATTGCCACCGCTTGGGGAGGATATCAAGAGGTATTAGAGATTAATGTTAAGGCAAATTTAGAGTTAGTAAAATTATTAAATCCCCAAGTTTGTGAACAAATTTTGTATTTTTCAACCGCTAGTATTTTAGATAGAAATAATAATTTATTACCTGAAGCGGGAGAAATTGGTACGGATTATATTAGAACTAAATATGAGTGTTTACAGGAATTATTAAAAATAGCTCCTAGTTTACCGCCTTTAAGGGTATTATTTCCGACTTTGGTTTTAGGGGGAGAACAAAATAAACCCTATTCCCATTTGTCGGGGGGCATTTCTGATGTGGTGAAATGGATGGGTTTAATTCGTTGGTTTCAAGCGGATGCAAGTTTCCATTTTATCCATTCCGCCGATATTGCTCAAGTGGTATATTATTTAGTGAATCATCCTCCCATTTCCTCAGAAACGGAACAATTTGTTTTAGGAAATCCGGCAATTACGTTAAATCAAGCGATAGAAATGGCTTGTGAATATTATCATAAACGGATTTATTTTCGCTTTAATTTATCTCCGAGTTTGGCTAACTTTTTTATCTGGTTATTTAGAATTCAAATGGCAGATTGGGATCGTTTTTGCTTAGATTATCGCCATTTTAGTTATCAAAATCCGATTCATCCTGGGGTTTATAATTTACCTGCCCATTGTGCAACTTTTACGGATGTTTTAAAATAAAAATGACTCAGATTATTTAACGGGTTTTACCGTAGAGACGTGCCATGGCACGTCTCTCTTGATTGCCATGGCGCGTCTCTCTTAAGTTAACTTATGATAGGGATGAGGATGCGCTGAAGCGCAACAACGGGGGTTTTTGATATAATTTTGTGAAATAGGAGAATTAACTATGTTGGCGAGTAAACTGGAAACTTTACTTAATCCTGAAGAAAACCTCCAAGGTTCAGAAGTTCGTTATATTACAGATAAGGTGAGTTGGGAATATTATGAAACCCTATTAACTCAATTAGGGGATAGTTTGGAATTTCGCTTAACCTATTTGGATGGAATTTTAGAAATTATGTCACCTAGTCGTAATCATGAAAGGATTAAAACCCAGATTGGAACCCTTTTAGAAGTCTATTTTTTGGAAACAGATACAGAATATTATCCCACCGGTTCGATGACATTGCGCAACCCAGAACAGCGCGGGGGAACCGAACCCGATGAAAGTTATTGTATTGGAAGTAATAAGGAAATTCCCGATTTAGCCATAGAAGTTGTGATTACCAGTGGGGGAATTAATCGTTTAGAAGTCTATCAAAGATTAGGAGTCCGTGAGGTTTGGTTTTGGCAGAATAATCGGTTTTTTGTCTATCATTTCCGGTCTGAAAATTTTGAACAATTTCAGCAAACATCAGGCTATGAATTAATCAATAATAGTGAAATTCTCCCCGATATCAATTTAACAATATTAGCCGAATATGTACAACATCCTAATCCTTTAGTTGCTGTCAAATCCTTTCGTCAAACCCTAAAAAACTTGTAGAGACGTTGCATGCAACGTCTCTACGGGGATGAAATAAAAATTTACTGTTGACTCAATTCAATGTTCAATAAAGTTTTGCCATGAATAACAGAGGCAATGGTAACAATGTCTTCTCGGATTTGATAAATGACTCGATAGGTGTAAGCAAATTGTTCCCGGATGTTTTCATCGCCAAATTCTTGAACAATCATTCCCGCTTCAGGAGCCTTGCTCAAGTTGCGCGTAACCTCAATGATTCTCTGGACAACCGCCGCCGCATAAGAAATTGAATCCCGTGCAATGTAAGCAGCAATTGCATCAATATCATCAATGGCTTGAGGCGACCAAACTACTTGATAACCCATTTACTTAATAAACCTTCTGCTTCCTCTTGTATGAGATTCCTGGTCGTTTCGTGAATCTTAAGTCCATGACGGACTTTTTCGATTACATAGAGATGGTACTGAACATCCTCCAGTGAACAATCATCAGGTAGGTTACTCAACAAGGATTCTACTTCTTTTTTGGTTCCACTCATAATTTTTTTGGGTTTTTTTTATAGTTATTATAGTTTTCAATAACTGAAGCACCCGAAAGACACTGTTAACACCGACTTTATCGGGGAATAGGGTCGTCAAAATAAAAAATAAGTTATATTCCCCCATGGAAAATGTCCCAGGGAAATCGAATGCTTCAGTCATTGTTTCAAATCCAGTCTATAGTTATGACAGATCAATCCTATCAGATGGTTCTGTCTAGGTGTCAGCCTGAATTTATACCGTCTTGGTAAAATTCCCGTAACTCGAAATAGCCTGTTGCAGTTGTTGAATGACATCTTCAACCGGAATGGCTCCTAACTCTCCATCCGCCCGAGTTCTGATATTCAAGCAATTAGCTTCTATTTCCTTAGCCCCAACCACGGCCATCACCGGAATTTTATCTTTCTCGGCATTTCTGATTAATTTCCCTAAACGCTCGCTACTCGCATCCGCCTCCGCCCGAATTCCAGCAGAGCGCATTCTGAGGGCAATTTCTTGAGCAAAGGGGAGAAATTCTTGACTGACGGGTAATAGTCGGAATTGTACCGGGGCCAACCAGATGGGGAAATCCCCCACATATTCCTCTATCAATATTCCCACTAATCGTTCCAAGGAGCCAAAGGGGGCACGATGAATCATCACCGGCCGTTGACGGGTGCCATCTTCGGCCACATACTCTAAATCGAAGCGTTCGGGTAAGTTATAATCCACCTGAACGGTTCCCAATTGCCATTCCCGCTCTAAGGCATCTTGGAAGATAAAGTCTAATTTCGGGCCATAGAAAGCGGCTTCTCCAATACCCTCAAAATAGTTCATTCCTAGGGTTTCTACCGCCCGACGAATTGCTGCTTCTGACTTATTCCAAACTTCATCCGACCCAATATATTTATCTAAACTGGGGTCACGGAAACTCAGTCGGGCTTTATAGTTGGTCAGTTGTAAACTCTTAAAAACAAACAGAATTAAATCCACAACTTTGAGAAATTCATCCTCTAATTGTTCGGGAGTAACGAATAAATGGGAATCATCAACGGTAAAGCCTCGAACCCGAGTTAAACCCCCTAATTCTCCTGATTGTTCATAGCGATAAACGGTTCCAAATTCGGCTAACCGCATGGGAAGTTCCCGATAGGAACGTAACTCGCTTTTATAAATTTGGATATGAAACGGACAGTTCATGGGTTTAAGGACAAACCCCTGTTCGTTGGTTTTGGCTTCCTCATCGTCAGCCATCATCGGGAACATATCTTCTTGATATTTTTGCCAATGTCCCGAGGTTTTAAATAAATCTACCCGACCAATATGGGGAGTCGTGACGCCCAAATAGCCCCGCTTCACCTGTTCCTGTTTCAGAAAATCCTCTAGGGTACTTCTTAATAGGGTTCCTTTAGGTGTCCACAGGGGTAATCCTGGCCCGACCAAATCGGAGAAGATAAACAGTCCCAACTCCTTACCCAAACGGCGATGGTCACGTCTGATGGCTTCTTGCTTGCGGCGTTTATGTTCGGCTAATTGTTCGGGGGTTTCCCAAGCGGTTCCATAAATCCGTTGGAGTTGGGCTTTGGTTTCATCCCCGCGCCAGTAAGCTCCGGCCACACTTTCGAGTTCAATGGCGTTCGGGTCAATATCAACCGTATTCTCAACGTGGGGCCCCGCACACAAATCCCACCATTGCTCGCCTAGATGATAGAGGGTAATGGGTTCCTGTAACCCCGCCAGGATTTCTAGTTTATAGGGTTCTCCCAGTTTTTGGATACGCTCTTGGGCTTGTTCCCGACTGACTTCTTCCCGAATTACGGGGAGTTTGCGTTTGATAATCTTAACCATTTCCTTTTGAATGGATTTTAAATCCTTTTCGGTAAAGGGTTCGGGACTATCAAAATCATAATAAAACCCATTTTCAATCCAAGGGCCAATGGTGACTTGTGCCTTGGGAAACAGTTTCTGAACAGCCATGGCCATTACATGGGACGCAGTATGTCGAATCCGTTTTAAGGTTTCAGATTCACTGGTTTTAGGCAAATGGACTTTTTTCTCTAAGGGTTCTTGAGAACTCTCTAACTCTGATATAGACATTGATTAAAGTTACAAAAGCAAAATAAAAGTTTCTTAATTCAATTGTACAGAACAGAGGAAACAAACACCGAAAACAGACCTATGGGGCGTTAACTATGGGTTTGCCACTCTCCATTATTTCCCCATCTCCCGGTACTCCCCCTACCTCCCCTACCTCCCCTGCTCCCCCTACCTCCCCTGCCTCCCCTGCTCCTCTACTCCCCCTGCTCCCCTACTCAATATTCACCTGGGAAGTATCAACACTCAAAGTTCCAGCTTGAAATTCGGCAATATTAACGGCTTTTTCCAGAAAACCTTGACTGGGGACTTTTCCTTTAAGAACTACCGTTGCACCTTTTTGGGACACCCACAGGGAACCAATATCTGTAAGTTCGGGGTCTTCATCAAACGCTAAAGTCACCCGTTTAGCTAACCCGCTTTCATCATATTCTCCCGCAATGCCAATTCTTTCGGGGGGAAGGGCAGCACTGGCCGCCGCCTGTTGTACAACATTATTATCAGGTTTACTGGGAATTTGACCCGTGACCGCACCAAAAATACGTTCAAACCATGCCATAAAATTACAGATCCTAAGTTGATTAATAATAATATTTTAGTTTAAGGGAGATTGGTTTGAGAAGCAAGCCATTTCTGCAATTCCTGTTTTAATCCTTTTAATTCTTCTTCGGGTAATTGATGCCCAAAACGATAGGTTTTGCGACGGGATAAAAAGAAAATATTGGGTTCTTGGGTGACAATTTCTAAGCTGGGATAAAAATTACCCTGATTATCGGTAGTTCTAATTAAGTTAATTTGTTGAATTTGGGAGATTTCACCTTGTTTGCGAAAGGGTAAATAAGAAGACCAGAAAATCTCAAAGGTTTTATTATTAAAATTGAGTCGGACTTTTTCAAAGGGTTTATAATCAATAATGGCTTTGTAAATTAATCCAATTATCCCCACGGGAATCCCTAATAAAATTAAATAGAATAGAATAACTAACCCTAGGTCAAACTGTTGCCAGATAGCCGGATTTAAAATAGTATAAGTTTTATAGGTAATAAAAGAAGCGATCGCACCTAATCCCAATCCTTTAATTATAATCGATCCCGGAACAATTTCCCAACCTTTTTTAACTAAATTGATCTGATTGAATAAAAATTTCTGGACTGGAGAAATATATTGTAGGGAAAACTGAGAGGGAATATCAACTTTTAACTGGTCAGCAGATTGGGATAATTTTAAACGAGGTTCTGAGATTGTTTTCAAAGGCTGTTTAGGTTGATAATTTAACGCAGATAAAGCCATTTGAGCGGTAGCAAACCGAGATTCTACGGCGGGTTCTATTAAGGTTTCTAACCAACTTTTAAACGCTGGATTAAGGGTATCGCCATTAAACTTTATTTTAAAGTTTTCCTGGGGTAATTCTGCCGGAGGAACGCCCGTTAATAGATGAATTAATGTGGCTCCTAAACTATATAAATCGGAAGCTGGAATAGCCAAACCGCCAAATTGTTCAATGGGAGTATACCCAAAAGTTCCCACCACAGTAAAACTTGATCCGGGGGTTCTCGGTTGAATTTGTACCGATCCTAAATCAATTAAATAAATATGATGATCTTCTCCCCAAATTAAGTTACTGGGTTTAATATCCCGATGTAAAATAGGTGGATGAAGTTGATGTAAATAATTTAGATTTTCTAAAACTTCAAAGGTGATCCAGTAAAGTTGTTGTTGAGTAAATAGATGATGATTGTCTAATTTTTGCTTGAGGGAATCACCGTGAATATATTCGGTGACTAAAGCAAACCAAATATTGTGATCATCCAGGGAAAAATAATCTCGATATTTGACTAAACGGGGATGATTGAGTTGTTTTAAAACTTGTGCTTCTCGTTCTAATAATTTTAAATCTTCCCATTGCATTGAACCTCCCAATGCTAATAATTTGACAACCGCTTTATCTTTAAGTATTAAATCATCCGCTAACCAGGTTTGGCGAATGGGATTTTCATTCAGTTGGCATTTTAGGCGAAACCGATGGTTAAGTAAAGTTCCCGCAGTTAGCATTATTCCTAAAATATAAAATAGAGGTTAATATAATATTATAGCTAAAAATTGTTCTGTGTTTTTGGGGTTGGCGATCGCATTCTATAATCAAAGCAATTCACTGTAACTTTCCCCGTCTAATTTTTTCCCATAACTGTTGATACTGTTTCAGGGAATTAGGCGAAAGGGGTTCGAGAAAATCACTTTTTTTTAAAATAGCTTTATCGGGAAATAATAGAGGATTTTCCCTTAAAGATTGGGGTAACTCCTGTGGATTCATTTCCAAAATAATTGGGGATGTTGTCCCGGTTAATAATGAGAGTTGAGTCGCAACTTGAGGCGACCAACAAAAATCAATCCAATTATCTGCTAAAGTCGCGGTAGGAGAAGATTGAACCCCCGCAGGTTTCACCCATAAATCTGACCATAAAGCCGTCCCCGATTGAGGAACAACGGCGGCTAAACCATTCTGATATTGAACTTCTGGCGAAATATCCGTAGACCACCCCACCGCCAACCAAGTATCCCCTAAAATTAACGGTTTGAGATAACTATTAGAATCATAAAGTTTAATATTTTGATGAAGTTTAAGCAGTTCGGATTCCAAGTTTTTGACTTTACTTAAATCCGGTGTATTATAAGAATGACCTAATTTTTTTAAGGTTAAACCAATAACTTCCCTGGCTTGATCAGGTAAAGAAATGCGGTGACGTAATTCTGGACGCCATAAATCACTCCAATCTTTCGGTGTCCATCCTAACCCCTTAAACTTATCAACCCGATAAATAATTACTGTACTACCCGAACGATAGGGTGCCGCCCAAATTTGCCCCTTGGGATCGACTTTACCCTGAGCATTGCGTCGGACAATATTTTGCCAACGGGATGGAAGTTGTGACCAAGCGGGCCATAATTTCGGGTCAAGGGGTTGAATCAGCTTTTGTTGAATGGCTGAATGTAACCAAAAATCCCCAATCATCACCAAATCAGCTTGGGACGACGGCTGAGTTGGACGTTTGGATTGCCCTTTTTCCAAGCGTTCAAATAAATCTTTGAGTTGGGCTTGGGGAACAAAATTCACCGCCCCTCGGTCAGACTGTTGTCGAAATTTGTTCGCCATTTGCACGGGAACAGAACCCTTGAGAACTTCCACTGTCAGTGCCGCAGCTTGTTTACATCCAGCTACGACCTGACTTAAAGTTAAAGCACTGATTCCCTGTAGAAAAAACCTTCGCTTCACTATCGCTATTCAATCCGTTTCTCTAAATACTGACCGATCATGGTTTGTTCTCCGGCGCGTGAAATAATCGTTTGCCGGGTGCGGTATCGTTGACCCACCAATTTAATTTCTTCTTCAAACACAGAACCATTGTACTCGCTTCTGAGGCATAACGTATTGGTATCGAGCAGATAATATTTGGCGACAACAGGTTTGGGAGTCATAAACCCCTGATCTCGATAGAGTAAGGTGTCACAGACCCCAAACCGAGTTGATCCGGTGGACATTTTTTTACCGGAGATGGAATTGGAGCTTTTCCAGGTGACTTTTGACCCACAACTGAGGAGCATCGGGTCATCTAATTGGTGTAATTGAGCAATATCGAGCAGATCAGGACAACCCGGTTCTAAAAACTCCACGGTAATGTCGCTGGCAACTTCTTGGGTGTCTCCTTCTGGAAGTGTGTAGTAGCGCCGTTCTGAATACCAATTTCCCACACTGCGGCTAAAATAGTCCGCCACTTGGGAGGCAATCTCACGGGGGTTTTGCTGGATCAGGGCTTTCATTGGTGGCTGCTCCTAAACACGATATGAACGGGCGGAATCCCCTCACAAAAGAGGTAAAAGTAAAACTTTTGTCACAATTCTTAATCTAATCATAACAGACTCAAACTGGCAATCATTTTCCGCCGATGGGCAGGAACAGTTTAATTGAGACCGTTCGTAGTATCTACCGGGCGGTGGAGTTAGGCTATAAGTACACTAATTGTTTCAATTTTTCAAGATCTCTGTGATCAAAAATCTAAATTTCATGACAAAACTTTGAAATTGAGTGATTTTTCTTGCTTTGGGGAATAAGGAAAACTTAACTATTATTGAGAAATGTGGGTTTTTTTTCCAGAATAGGGAGATTTTAAATTAATTTTATAAATCGAGATTATTTAAAATAATAAAAAGACTCTCGTTTTGAGATTAATTGCTTATTCCCTATTCCTTGCCATAAAACTTAAGCAAAAGGTTAAATAATTTAGTAAATAATTGGGTCTTCGCTTCTGTGCTGTCTAGGATCAGCTTAGGAAATTTTTTACTGAAACAGGAGTATTTTTATGGATGGACTGACCCAAAAAGTCGTCACTTTGACCCACAAAGTAGATGCCTTATACGAGATCATCACACAGCTTACGAATCAAGTCTCTGATCATTTGTCTCCAGAAGAAACCCCGAACTCATCCGATAAAACCATAGTTTTTCCCCCGTCCCTCCCCAATGTTCCCCAGACCCGCAAAGGTCTATCCCAACAGGAACACAAAGATATTTTGATTGATGATGAATATATAGAAACCAGTTACTATAGTCAAGAACCCTCTCTGACCGCCGACATTCAAATTCAACGACTAACGGCCCAACTCACTGCCGCCTATAACCGTATTGCGGCCTTAGAAGAACAGTTATTGTCAAAAAGAATACATTTTTAAGATGCGGAGAAAGGGTGTTAATACCTCAACAGTCAAGTGGTAAACGTCAACTGTCAACGGTCAACACCCAGCCCGCATCGGTTAAATGTAATACTCACCTATCTCTATTTCGGTACAGACCAAGAACGAACTTGTCCCAATGTAACCGGAATCATATAACTTACATCAATGGTAAAAAGATAAACCTTTTTGGCTCTCAAACCCCGTTCGGGATCAAAAAACTTTAATTTCACATCCCAACAATCGCTATTAACCCGACAGAAGGGACTTTTTTCGATTTCAATTGTATCTAATTCCATCCCGGTAGAAACAGCTTGAGCAAAACTAGAAGCGGCTTGAAAAGCGTTAGTTGCTGCAAAATTTAATGCCCGATCTTTAGATGTTTTTCCTAAATTTTGCAAATCAAAATAAACTCGTTTCAGAAAACTACTCAGAGATCTTCGCATTTCAATTTCGTTAGCGTCGGCTAGTTCTTCAGAAAGAGTTTGTAGGGCTGCATCCACTAAACCGTTGACTTTCCAACCGTACATTCCCCTGATGTTAGTAATAGTGATAACTGGAAGTTCTTGACCTGAAAATAGGGTAATTGTTTTATCAGTAATTTGTCCAGGAATACTCACCCTTTCCACATAATCATCGCTACTTTCAGGTTCAATTTGTCCGGCTAATATTAAGTTCAGCATTTCGTAAATATCAGCAGCAAAACCACCTTTTATTTCTAGGGCATAGATAGGATTTAATTCTTGATTAATAGTCCAAATTAAGGACTTACTTTCCGAGGGATTCTCAGCTAAATAATTGACAAGTTGAGAAGCATTATAAGGATTAGCTGGAATGGTTATTCCGTCAATTTCTACGGGTGGCATTAACTGTTTAAAACTATCTCGTCTGGCTTCACTGCCGAAGTCATAACCAATTGTTCCTAAAACATAAACTAGTTTAGAAACTGCACTAGCGGTAATCCCGTTAGTGGGTTGACTCGTGGTAATATTAGCCACCGCTACGGCTGAAGAACTCCTAGGAGTAGCGACATCACTTAAAGTTAGTAACTGGCTGTTAATTGTATTTTCTATTCTCTTAATAGGAGTAACAGTATTAACCGAAATAGTAATTTCTGAGGGTCTAATTTTAGACGTTTCAACTGTTGTTAATAGTTCTCCTGTTAATAAGTTGTAAGCCCCGGGAATATTTAGTTTTCCTAATAAACAGCGTTCGGGTTCTTCTACTTCTTTGGGGTCGCAAGGAATAGCACTTTTTAAAATAGCTTGTCGCACGGTTTCTGCATTCGGTTTTTCTCCTCGTTGCAGTTGCATACTCATTAATAAAGCCGAAATTCCGGTAACAATAGGTGCAGCGCAACTTGTCCCTTGTTGTTTAATAGGAATATCTGTTCCAGGTTCAGCCCCTAAGATATTTTCACCGTTAGCCATCACCCCTTTCTGTTGATAGTCACCCCCATAATTACTAAACTTAAAAGGTTGTCCATCATCACGCATTGCTCCCACTGTTAAAACATCGGGTAAAATCGAAGGAATACACCAACATTCGCCTTTATCATTACCACCCGGAGCCACAATTAAAATATTACTATCTTGACATTGTTTCACCGCCCGGGCAAAGATTTCTTGAGCCATTCCTGACTGAGTGGGATGACAAGCTGCAATATGAATAATATTAACCTCAGCTTTTAAGGCTTCGTTAATCGCATGGGTGAGGTTAACAAAGGAGATAAAATCATCTCCAGCGAAGGAAATAGGAATATTAATCGCGGTACAATTAGGCGCGATACCAGCAACAGGAGAGCCGTGTTGTCCTAAAATTGTACTCGAAATATGGGTCGCATGACTAGATAAATCAATCCGTGTCTGAATGGGTTTAGGAAAATCCTTAAAGAAGGCTTCGCGTTCTTTTTTGGCTTCTTCTTTATCGTGGTCGGGGTCTTGTTTTTTGGCTTTTTGTTGTTGATTAAATTCTGTCGCTAATTTTAAATAATGATAATACTCATCATTGAGTTCAATATCTTCTGTCCAATAGGGTTTAAATTGAGTAAAATTTGCCCCTTTAAAACAAGCCCTGTCTAAGTCTGCCGCACCATCAAGGATAGCAATTTTAATCCGAGAGTCGCCTTTTGTATGAGTCCAAAGTTCAGGTATTCCACGAATAGTAGTTAAATCTGGCATAGTTATAGTTATCGATCAAATAATTTTAGTTTACATTAGAAGCACTCTACTCTTGAGCATTGTATAGAGAAACTTTACCTATTTGCTAATAAGCATTGTTAATAATCATTACAAAGACTCAACCACCAGCATAACCTTAGATTATCATCCAGTCAGTCAAACTTCAACTAATCTGGAGACACAAACAATGATCAAGAAAAATATCCGTCCCCAACAATCTGCCCCGGTACAACGTCAAGTGACAACAACTTCTTGTCAAGGTGAAAAAGCATTATTTGCTAGTACAGAGTGTGATATTTTCACCAGACAATGTACTCCCTTTGCTGGAGACAACGCGGAGTAGTCCCCTTAATTCCTAACACTTACCTGAGTTTCTACCCCCCTAGCCCCCCTTAGTAAGGGGGGAATAAGAAGCACAGCACTTTTAATCATCTTTAGTAAGGGGGAATAATAAGCAACTTTAGCCACTATTACTAAGGGGGGAATAAGGAGCAACATAAATTACTAATCGGTTTCAAGCGACCTGTAATGTCTTTGGTTCTGGCAAAAGTTTCCCTATTTGCTCATAACCATACACTAAATCTTCTAAAACTTCCTTCGCGTTTTCTAGTGCTTCTTCATAGGTTTCGCCGTGAGTCCGTGCATATTGTCCCCACTCAGGTAAACTAGCAATATAAGCTTGATCTTCTTCAGACCACTGAATCAAAATACTATATTTCATTGTTCATCTCCTTGTTCTAATTGTTCTGGTTCTTTTATGCTTGCCATTATATCTTTTTCCTGATAGTTTTTTGCATCCTTGCTGTCTTTACCAGAGAGAACGACAGGTTTCGGTAAAAGGGGATGAATCCAGTAAGAATGACTACCTTTTCCCCGTTTAGGCAAGAGTATAAATCCTGCTTTCTGTAACATTAACATTTGTTTCAATTCTCCAACTTTTTTGGGCATTTGTCGTATAAATTTTGTTTGATTTTTGATTTTAAAATAACGACAGAACGACGCAATCTCACGGGGAATATGGTTCGGGAATATTGGGCTAACAATCATTACAAAAACCTTGACAAATCCTAAAGCATTAAGTTATGATTCCCTAAATTCAAAACTCATAAAATTTGGAGACACAAACCATGACTAAGAAAAACCTCAAACCCCAACAAGCCGCTCCTGTGCAACGGGAAAATACTACAGCTACCGTTGGTGCTAAAGGGATCACCGCAGCTTCGTGGTCGGTGTGGCTTACTGGGGAATCGGTGCCGGGCTTGCCTTTTGCCGGCGACGACGCGGAGTAGCCCCCTTAATTCTAACATTTACCTCAAAAGTAGTTGGAGTCTTATTCGAGAGATGAACCCCAGCCAACAGCTTACTACCCCAGGGTGATCGGCTTGGGTTCTTCGCTTTGAGTTTACTTTTATTGTAAAATAGCTGAAGATACGAGAAAAAATTGGGATACAAGGGAAAAAAAATTTTATGAAAACTGTTGACAAAACTCAATTAAAAGCTAATTTACTAGAATTGTTGCAAATTGTGGAGTCACAAGGAGAAGATATTTTGGTGACAGAGGGGAGTAAACCAGTGGTGAGAATTTCCCCATATAAAAAAAGTTATTCAACGGCGGAATTATTTAAGAATATGCGAGGAAAAGTTCAGTATTTTGAAGATTTAACTACCCCAACAACGGAAGAATGGCAGGAAATATAAAAATCGTTCTTGATACTTGCGCTCTAATTTGGTGGAGTTTAGATCCAGACAAACTTTCTCAAAAGGCAAAGGAAGCTTGTGAACAGATGGAACAGAAAAAAAATGGTTTAGTGCCATCAATAGCAGTCTGGGAAATAGCGATTAAGATTAAAAACCGCAAATTAGATTTAGGAGTGGATATTGATGACTATATTGCTACTCTTAAAAGGTCTGAGGTTGTGCGGATTATCCCAATAGATGAGGAAATTTGGTTAGACAGTGTTAAGTTAGAATGTTAGAATGGGAACACCGAGATCCGGCAGATAGAGTAGTTGTAGCAATTGCCCAAAGAAACCAAGCCGATATTATTACCGCCGATCAAAAAATAGCTAGTTTTTATTCTTCAGTAATTTGGTGAGATGCAGTAGTGAAGTAAGTTGACGTTCTTGAGATATTTCTCGTTTAATATCTTGGACAAGATCAACAATTTTCTCCCTTGAATCATAACCTGCTTCGGTCAAAGATTGTTTTAATTCCAGTTGTAATTGTTCTGCTGACATTAAAGGATGTTGTTGATATTCTTTGATTTGTTCCCAAAATTCATTAACCTCTGTTTCTGTTTCTTCCCAAAGAATAATAACTCTTACGGAACTGGGTGGAGTCCCTTTAATTGGGTAGTCTAAAGATAATTGACCTACCTTATCTATCTTTCCAGTAGATTGAATTGCTTTCATCGAAAAATTGGGTTTGAAACCCCGTCCTTTAGCGAAGCGAAGGACGGCTTTACAAAATCTTCTAGGTAACAATCAACCCGTTGGAACGGCGAATTAACTGTACTTTACTAGAAGCAATCTGCCCTAACCGTTTCCAATTAGCATCGCTGACAGATACTTGTCTTTCGGTGTCTCCTGACACATAACCAACACCCTTGGGACATTTCACTAAGTCCCCCTTACGGAAGCGATGACGAGTTGTAGAACCCCCATACTTAAGATGTCTTGGCTTGACCCAACGCCTTTACCAATCAGGCTTACAGATAATCCAAACTAGGGAAGTATTTGGAAGTGTGTACCAAACTATGTCTTTTGCGGTATTCGCCTCTTTCGTTGTCTAAATTGGTTTAGACAATCCCCGCACTTTTAGGGCGGGGTTGGTGAAAGTTATAAAGACTTTTGCCAACGACTTTTACTTACCTAGTCCATTCTACCACTACCTCACTCAAACACAATCTCACCAGAAATATTAGGTCAATAATTATAACAAAAATCTTGACAAGTAGCCTATCTTTAATTTAGGATGCTCTCAAATTCAACTTCAACTAAATGTGGAGAAACAAACCATGTTTTGAGAGATGAACCCCAGCCAACAGCTTACTACCCCAGTGGCATTGGGTTGGGGTCTTCTCTTTGGCTTTATACCTTTGGCAGAATTATATGGGCTATAATCTTAGGGTAAACCCAATTAAATCTTAACAGGAAAAATGACTCAAATCACGATTAATTTACCTGAAAGTTTACTGGAATCTGCTCAACGTCTAGGAAATGCTACGGCGCGAGAGCTATCAGAGGTTTTAGTTGATACCCTAGAAATCATTTTACCTGCTTTTAATAATTTTTCAAAAAGTGGCAATCATGTTGAAGTTTCCAATCTTTTAGATGCCGAAGTTATTGAATTAGCTAATTTAAAAATGGATGCAGTCCAAAATCAACGTTTGGGAGAACTACAAGCTCAGGGAAAAAATACCGGATTGACTGAAGCTGAAGGCTATGAATTATTGGTTTTAATCTCAATTTATCAAATGGGACAATTAAGAAAA
This sequence comes from Planktothrix sp. PLAVEN19ND, assembly GCF_057220675.1. NCBI lineage: Bacteria > Bacillati > Cyanobacteriota > Cyanophyceae > Oscillatoriales > Microcoleaceae > Planktothrix > Planktothrix sp. PLAVEN19ND. Next base: position 943,201 of record NZ_CM170132.1, read on the forward strand.
TCAACGGCGTTAGCTGAAGCCTTTAGACGAGGATTAAGAGACCCTTTATTACCATGAGTTTTCTCACAGAAGCCTTACGCCAAAGGATTCGACAACGAGCAGGAAATCGCTGTGAATATTGCCTTAGTCACCAAGATTATATTATGGGCAGACTACAAATTGATCATATCCAGCCCGTAGCTAAAGGTGGGGCTAATACAGAAGATAATTTATGTTTAGCTTGTGAATTATGTAATCAATATAAGTGGATACAAACTGAGGCTATCGATTCTGAATCTGAGGAGTTGGTTTCTTTATTTAATCCTCGCCTTCAAAAATGGCAAGAACATTTTACTTGGAGCCCAGAGGGAACAGAAATTATGGGAATAACGGCTTGTGGTAGAGCGACAATTATTGCTTTAAGATTAAATAATAATCTGGCTGTTATTGTCCGTAAAAATTGGGTTGAAGCGGGTTGGCATCCACCTGATTAATTTCAGACAGAATCTCACCAGAAATATTTGGTTAATACAGTGCTGGCTTTCCGTTACCTGGCACGGTGGGAAAAAACGAGACTTAGATTTTTTGGGGTGAGTATTTTTGCGATTAATTGCAGACAGAAACTCACACTGCACTGGAATATTTAATATATTTGCAAAAGAATTGTTAAAAAGTGTTACAAAAATCTAACCAAACTCAAAAGCAGTTTACACTATTCCTAAATTTTTGAAAATGTCGAGACACAAACCATGATCAACATGACCAAGAAAAATATCAAACCCCAACAAACCGCACCCGTCCAACGGGAAATCAATACCACTGCCTCTGAGGGTGATACTACAGGGCTGACACCCCACCATTGTGTAGCGATGGGAATTGGCAATCCTTTTGCAGGCGACGACGCAGAGTAGTCCCCTTGATTCTAGCACTCACTTCAAAAAATGTCAAAACTCTTTTTCTACTTGCCAAGGCGCACGGTTAGCATCAACGAATTGACGGACAATCCTTGTTAATTCGGGGCTTTCCGATACCTGGCACGGGGTTTGAACAAGACGAGACTTAGATTTTTTTGGGTGAGTGGTTTGACCTGTTTCGAGAGATGCACCCCAGCCAACAGCTTACTACCCCAGTGGCATTGGGTTGGGGTCTTCTTCTCCTTCGGTTTGTACCTTTGACAAAAGCCTTTGTACTTTCTGGCACATTCTTCTAAGCGAATTAGAAAAAACGAGAATTGAAAATATTAGACTTTATTATTATAAATCATTTAAAACGGAGTCAAATTGATGTTAATCACGAAACCCCGCTTTCAAACCTTTGCTGAGTATTTACAATATGACGATAATTCAGAAAAACTCTGTGAATTATTTAATGGAGAATTGGTAGAAATACCACCAGAATCAGGGTTTAATTTTCAAATTGCTAATCGCCTTTTTTTGGTTTTTGCTTTAATACTAGGAACTGATAGAGTTAGAGGTCATGGCTTAGAATTAGAAGTCAGAGGTGAACCGAAAAACCGTTACCCTGATTTGACCATTATTCGAGAAGAACATATTCAATTACTCTCCAAGAGAAATACCATTCTTCTTTCCATGTCACCACCTTTATTAGTCATTGAAGTGGTTAGTCCTGGGGAAATTCAAAGAGAAAGAGATTACATCGCCAAAAAATTACAATATCAAGATTGTGGCATTCCCGAATACTGGATAGTTGATCCTCAAACTCAAACCATTTTAGTCTTAGAACTAACTGGAGATACCTATAGGGAAATCGGTAATTTTACCAACGATGATTTAATTGCCTCTCCTGGACTTAAAGAATTAAACTTAAAAGTCTCCGAGGTATTTAATTCAACCAGTTTATAAATATTAGACTTTGTTATTACAAATCCTTTACAAATTAAATATCACTTTTGATGATTAATAACTCAGGAAAACATCAACATGAACAAAATGACTAACATTACCATCTGTTTCTACCCCCCTAACCCCCCTTACTAAGGGGGGGATAAGAGGAAGCAGGAAGCATCCCTAGCTACTCTTACTAAAGGGGGAATAAGAGGAAGCATCCCTAGCTACTCTTATTAAAGGGGAGAATAAGAGGAAGCACCCCTAGCTACTCTTAGTCAGGGGAAATTAAAAGCCTTTAGCCCCCCTAAAAGCCTTTAGCCCCCCTTAGTTGGGGGGTAGCCACCAGGGAATAAAAAGAACTATGTATTAAAGAACAAAATTATGATTAAATATGACTAAACTATATGACTGAACTTTATAACAGAAATTCCGAAAAAGAGAAACGACAATTTTTACGCAATAACATGACGGCGGCCGAACAAAAATTGTGGTTACAACTTAAAGGAAAGCAATTAGAAAACTGTAAATTTCGGCGACAGTATAGTGTATCTCAATTTATTATTGATTTTTATAGTCCAGAAATTAAACTCGCTATTGAAGTTGATGGCGACAGTCACTTTCAAGAAGGAGCGCAAGAATACGACCGAGAAAGACAACAGTTTATCGAGTCAGCTAGAATTACTTTTCTGAGGTTTACCAATGATGACGTATATGATAATATTTCAGCAGTTTGTGAAGTCATCACAGAAAAAATTCAATCCTTAAGAAAGCCTTCAGAAGCCCCCCTTAGTCAAGAAAATCTTCCAAAAGCCCCCCTTAGTAAGGGGGGTTGGGGGGGGTAAAACAAATACAATCAAATGAACAAAATGACTAACATTCCCGGACTGAAAAAACTATGGTCAGAAACTAGAGGTGATCCTAAAATTTGTGTCGCTATACTTGATGGTATAGTTGATCAAAATCACCCCTGTTTCATCGGTGCTGACTTAACCCGACTTCCTAGTTTAGTATTAGGAGAAGCCAACGCCAACGGCTCCATGTCCGCTCACGGAACCCATGTTGCTAGTATTATATTCGGTCAACATGATTCACCAGTAACAGGAATTGCTCCCCAATGTCGGGGTTTAATTGTTCCCGTTTTTGCTGATGAAAGTTTGAAATTATCGCAATTAGACTTATCTCGTGCCATAGAGCAAGCTGTTAATAACGGAGCACAAATTATTAATGTCAGTGCGGGACAATTAACCGATGCAGGAGAAGCAGATACTTGGTTAGAAAAAGCTATCCAATTATGCCAAGAAAACAACGTATTGCTAATCGCAGCAACGGGAAATGATGGCTGTGAATGTTTGCACGTTCCCGCCTCTTTACCGACTGTTTTAGCAGTGGGAGCAATGGATGATCAAGGTAAACCCGTTGACTTTAGTAACTGGGGCGAAGCATACCAAAAGCAAGGCATTCTTGCCCCTGGAAAAGATATTTTAGGAGCAAAACCTGGCGGTGGTACAATCAAATTGAGTGGGACAAGTTTTGCGGCTCCTATTGTCAGTGGAGTTGCTGCTTTATTACTGAGTTTGCAAATAAAAAGAGGGGAAAAACCTGACCCTCAAAAAGTTAAAAATGCTCTTTTACAAAGTGCTACTCCCTGTAATCCCAAAGACACCGATGATTTAAGTCGTTGTTTAATGGGAAAATTAAACATCCTTGATGCGATAGAATACTTAACAGGAGAAACCATGTCCGAAGGATTAGAATTAGAAAGCGTAGAAGCTTCTGGCTGTGGTTGTCAAGAGACTCAAATTAACGAGCCTGAACTTGATAGTGAACTACAACCCGCATCGGAAATAAACCCCGATGAAATAGTTGCTTCTGTGACGACCCAAACCCCAATTAATATTCCCTCATTCCCTCAACAAATTACAACCCAACCCGTTATGTCCAATCGTACCTCAAATTTTGTGACTGCCAGTGAAGCCCCTAGCGAACTTGAAGGCAAAAACTTAGTTTATGCTTTAGGTGTTTTGGGTTATGATTTCGGTTCAGAGGCTCGCAGAGATTCCTTTAAACAACTGATGCCAGGAGTTAGTATTGAAGGAACAATGATTCCTGCTAATCCCTACGATGCTCGGCAAATGGTAGATTATTTAGGAGAAAATTTACCCGAAGCTAAAGCGTTAATTTGGACACTTAATTTAGAGTTAACTCCGATTTATGCGATTGAACCCGTAGGCGGTTTTTCCAGAGATGTTTATGAGGTTTTACAATCACTTTTAAGCGGACAAATTCAAGAAGAAAATAACCCTGAATTTGTGCAACGAGTTAGCATTCCGGGTGTTTTAACCGGACGTAGTGTTAAGTTATTCTCAGGACAAGTTGTTCCGGTAATTGAAATTAATAATACTCGTGGTTTATACGGCTGGAAAGTTAATACCTTAGTCAGTGCCGCAATTGAAAGTGTGCAAGCTGAAGCTGGTGATGCTCAAGAAGATGCCATTCGCCGCACCTTAAGCAGCTTCTTAAATCGGATTTATTATGATTTACGCAACTTAGGTACAACCTCTCAAGACAGAGCTTTAAATTTTGCTTCTACAAATGCTTTCCAAGCTGCCCAAACCTTTGCTCAAGCGGTGGGTGCAGGTTATGAATTAGATAGTATTACCGTAGAAAAAAGTCCTTTCTGTCGTTTAGATAGCGATTGTTGGGATGTTAAATTAAAATTCTTTGACCCGGAAAATAGCCGTCGCGCCAAAAAAATCTATCGCTTTACCATTGATGTTAGCGATACCATTCCTGTCACCTTGGGTGAAGTTCGTTCTTGGTCAAGCGCTTATTAACCCCCCCCTACCCCCCTTATTAAGGGGGGAATTAAAAATAAATAATCAGTAAGGATTAAATCAAATGAGATTACCTAACCTTTCCCCTCCTGTTAAAAGACCTGATGTTATTTATCCCCATCATTCGGTTGATGTGGTTCATGGTACTGTTGATGAATTACTGAGTATTCGCTTAAAATTATTACACGGTGCTAATTATAACGACCCCGCAGCTTTTGCGAACCGAAGCTATCAACAACTTAAATCTTCAGGTTGTCGATGTGGATTTTAATATAGGTTGTGGTTTTTACTTAAATTGAACAAGGAGTTAAGGGAATTATGAGCAAGGAAAAAAATCCAAAGGCAGAAAATAAAGTGACTAAATCTATTAGCAAACCCGAAAAAAAAGAAATTCAACAAGATTGTCTCATGACCGGACTTTCGGATTATGGTTTCTGGTCACAAAAGGTTAAAGAAGAAGTTGCAGCCCGAAAAGAACCGGATGCTCCTTTCCGTCGGGGTCGAATTTGGTGTTAGTCTTGGTGCGATCGCCATTCAGGATCATAAGAACAAAACCTCTGTAGAGACACAACATTAACGTATCTCTACAGAGGTTCAGAAATAATTAAAGAATACCGTCTTTTTTCGCCATTGCTGTGATTAAATCAATGACACGACAAGAATAACCCCATTCATTGTCATACCAAGCCACAACTTTAAAGAAATTAGCATTAAGTTCTATCCCAGCTTTAGCATCAAAAATACTAGAATTGGGGTTAGTAATAAAGTCTGAAGAAACCACTTCATCTTCCGTATAGGCTAAAACACCTTTCATCGGGCCTTCAGCCGCCGCTTTCACCGCCGCACAGATTTCTTTATAGCTGGTGGCTTTTTCCGTGCGGAAGGTGAGGTCAACCACAGAAACATTAGGAGTCGGAACTCGAAAGGCCATTCCCGTCAGTTTTCCTTTTAGTGCAGGTAAAACTAAAGTTACGGCCTTAGCTGCCCCGGTAGATGAGGGAATAATATTTTGCGCCGCCCCGCGTCCCCCGCGCCAGTCTTTCTTACTGGGGCCATCAACGGTCGGTTGGGTGGCGGTCATGGAGTGAATGGTGGTCATTAACCCTTCCGCTAACCCAAAGTTATCCTGAATCACTTTGGCAACCGGGGCTAAACAGTTGGTGGTACAACTAGCATTAGAAACAATTAAATCAGAAGCGGGGTCAAAGGTTTCATGGTTCACCCCAACTAACAGAGTTTTAACTTTTTCCGGGTCTTTGGTGGGCGCGGAAATAATTACCCGTTTAGCCCCGGCTTCAATATGTTTGTGGGCGCCATCATAGTCACTAAATAACCCCGTAGACTCGACCACATAATCCACCCTGTCTTCTTTCCAGGGGAGTTGGGTCGGGTCTTTGATGGCCGTACAGCGAATAAAATGTCCATCAACAATAATGCCATCTTCCTTGGCTTCCACGATGCCCGGAAATACTCCGTGGGTAGAGTCGTATTTGAACAAATAGGCTAAGTTATCGGGAGGAACGAGATCATTTATCCCCACAAACTCAATATCGGGGTTATTAATAGCTGACCGCATCACCAAACGACCAATGCGACCAAACCCATTAATTCCTACTCTTAACGCCATATTATTAACTCCTTTAGGCAAAATTTAAACAGACTTGATGGCTCAAGCTGTCAACTAGTGGTAAACTGTAGCATAAGTGTTGATTGTTGAGCTTCTTTCTTTCTGTAATTTTAATAAAATTAGAATTTTAATCTTGATTCGGTGATTTTCAAAGTTAGGTGATATTTGGGGTAACTCACATAAGTTTATTCCCAGGTTAAAGGTTTAAAATGCTGATATTCCTGATTTTTTTACTGAACGTTAAGAAAGAATAAAAAAGACTAATTTTATCCCTAACAGTATTAACAAATTGATCGAAAATCTGTACTATTCAAGGGTATACGATTGGGCTTAAACTTAAATGAACAAACGTAAACGAATTGGCATTCTTACCAGTGGCGGAGACTGCCCGGGTCTCAATGCGGTGATTCGGGCCGTTGTCAATCATGCCACATCTGAGTATAACTGGGAAGTCCGAGGCATTCCCTATGCCACTCAGGGGCTGATTGAACGAAAAAGTGTGGTATTAAATTCCTATGGTTTAGAACGGCATGGAACCGATCCCCTATTAAGTATGGGTGGAACCATTTTGGGTTCGATTAACAAGGGAGATACAGAAGGCAATACGGACGAAATTATTCAGGGATATTATGATTTAGGACTTGATGCTTTGATCGCCATTGGGGGGGATGGTAGCCTGGCAATTTTGCAGAAACTTGCCGAAAAAGGCGGTTGGAATTTAGTTGCTGTCCCCAAAACTATTGATAATGATGTTGCCCATACCGAATTATCCGTGGGTTTTAACTCCGCCGTCACCACAATTTTAGACTGTTTAGATCGGTTGAGTTATACCGCCGCCAGCCATGACCGGGTAATGGTGGTTGAGGTGATGGGACGGACAACCGGACATTTAGCCCTATATTCGGGAATTGTTGGGGGAGCCGATGCCATTTTAATCCCGGAAATTCCCTACTCAATTAAAACCCTCTGTAAACGCATTCGCGAGTTACGCAATCTCTGGGGACGGAAATTCGCCATTGTGGTAGTCGCTGAAGGGGCAAAAACCGCCGATGGGGAGAGTCGCTACTATAAAGATGCCCTGGGAGAAGTCCGACTGCGGGGAATTGGGGAATATGTGACTGGGGAAATTGAAAAAAATCTGGGGGTAGAAGCCCGGGTCACCGTCTTAGGTCATGTTCAACGGGGTGGGGCTCCTTCTGCCTTAGATCGATTAATTGGCACTGCCTTTGGAAAGGTGGCGGTGGATTTAATTGCCCAGGAAACCTACGGAGTGATGGTGGCTTGGCATAATAATGCTGTTACCACTGTTCCCTTAGATCAGGTATTTGCCGATAGTCCCCTACTCATTGACCCCCAGGGATTTTGGGTGGAAACCGCCCGATCCCTGGGAATTTATCTGGGAGAAGAACTCGATTGTGAAAACGTCACTCCGTTAAACCCGAATATAAATTGTTTAAAGCCTCCTTATTTAGAGACAATAACTTAGATTAATTAGGTTTAAATAGAGTGTTTTAACCGACGTAAGCGATCGGAATAACTCTTGAGAACTTCTAAGGCAAACATGGGAGTTTGCTGAACGGCAAATAGAAATCGAGATTTATCCATGGTGGCTAAAAGACAATCGGTTTTAGCGATCGCCGTAGACGCTCGTGTGTGATCGGGTTGAACTAAAGCACCCTCCCCAAAGACATCTCCAGCCGTCAGAGTTTCCACCGCTTTCCCATTCACCCATAACTGGATTTCCCCTTCGAGAATGCCATACAAAACATCTCCGGTTTCGCCCTCCTCAAAAATCACTTGATTGGCCAGATAGGATTGTTCTGGCTGTTTTTTAAACAGTTTTACGGTTTCGATGGGCTGTAACATAGTGTTATCCATTCAACCAGTTGAAATATGCTCTCTTAGATCAATCCTAGGGCAGAATAGGAAAAGAAAGACAGGGTAATATAGCAATACCCAAACCCCGAGGGTGAAATCTTTTCTCCCCCATTCCCCATTCCCCATTCCCCATTCCCCATTCCCCATTCCCCATTCCCCATTCCCCATTCCCCATTCCCCATTCCCCATTCCCCATTCCCCATTCCCCATTCCCCATTCCCCATTCCCCATTCCCTACTACATTTAAATCTTATGCCTAACACTGTTACTGTAACTATTCCCGCAACAACGGCCAACTTGGGGCCAGGGTTTGATTGTATTGGAGCCGCCTTAACTCTATACAATACGCTGCGTTTTTCTAATTTTAAAAATACTTCAAGTGAGACCTTAAATATTACGGTTCAAGGGACAGAAGCCGCCGGAGTGCAGACCGATGAAAGTAACTTAGCCTATCAAGCCTTTATTCGGGTTTATCAACATCTGGGTCAAACGCCGCCCCCTGTTCAGATCGAGATTGATTTAGGAATTCCTTTAGCCAGGGGTTTAGGGAGTTCCGCCACCGCCATTGTGGGGGGACTGGTGGGGGCGAATACCTTAGCCGGAAATCCCTTAAATCAGGGAGATATCTTACAATTGGCAATTGAAATGGAAGGACACCCGGACAATGTGGTTCCGGCTCTCCTAGGCCATTGTCAATTATCCGTATCCAGAGGGGAAAATGGCATCGGCTGGGAAATTTGCCCCATTCCCTGGCATTCTGATCTGGTTCCGGTGGTGGCAATTCCTGATTTTGAATTATCCACCGCAGAAGCCAGAAAGGTTCTCCCCCAAACCTATAGTCGGGCGGATGGGATTTTTAATACCGCCCATCTGGGATTATTAATTAGAGGTTTAGAAACCGGAAACCCCGACTGGTTGAGGGTGGCTCTCCAGGACAAAATTCATCAGCCCTATCGAAAATCCTTAATTAAAGGCTTTGAAACCGTGCGCACGGCGGCATTAACGGCCGGAGCTTTTGAATTAGTTATTAGCGGGGCGGGGCCGACGTTATTAGCTTTAACCGATAAAATATCAGCCCCGGCGGTGGCGGTAGCGATGACGATGGCCTGGAAACAAGAGGGCGTAAACCCAGAAGTTAAGGTTTTGCAACTGGATACTCAAGGGGCTACGGCTATGAATATTAAATAGGAGCAACAATGGTTCTTAATCCTAGTATTATTAATGCTGTTGAAAAACTGGGATATCGGGTCACCAGTGGCGATGTAGCAACTCAAGCCGGAATTGATATTAATATTGCCCAACGGGAACTTTTAGTCCTGGCATCGGAAGCTGGAGGTCATTTGCAAGTTGCGGATTCAGGAGATATTGCCTTTGAATTTCCTCGCAATTTTCAAGCAATTCTGCGGAATAAATATTGGCAGTTAAAGTTAAAAGACTGGTGGAATAAAATTTGGAAAGTTTTATTTTATCTGATTAGAATTTCCTTTGGAATTATTTTAATTGCCTCGATTCTTCTGATTGTCGCTGCTATTATTACGATTTTAGTTGTGATTAATTCAAATCAAAATAATAATAGTTCCAGTAATAATCGTAGTGGTGGTAGTTGGTTTTGGATAGCTTGGTTGATGCCTGATTTTCGGTGGTTTTATAGTGTCGATAATAATAATTATCAACGCCAAAAAGCCAAGAGTAGCGAAAAGCAACAGATGAATTTTTTTGAATCTATTTTTTCGTTTATTTTTGGAGACGGGAATCCGAATTATAATTTAGAAGAACGCCGATGGCAAACCATTGCAAAAGTTATTAAAAACCAAAAAGGAGCGATTATTGCTGAACAAGTAACTCCATATTTAGATGAAATTGGCAGTTCCATGGCTCAAGAATATGAAGATTATATGTTGCCGATTTTAACTAGATTTGATGGTAGACCGGAGGTGAGTCCAGAGGGACAGTTAATCTATCATTTCCCGGAATTACAAATCACCGCCAAAGCATCTAATTCTCAGTCAGTTCCTGCTTATTTAAAGGAAAAATCTTGGCGATTTAGTTTGGCAAGTTCCGGGCAAATTATGGGAGCAATTGGTTTGGGTTCGGTTAATTTGATTGGAGCATTAATGTTAGGGAGTTTATTGAAAAGCCCTGAGATTGCTGGATATTTAACCGGATTTTTAGGATTTGTTCATGTAATTTATCCAGTTCTATTGATTTATGGTATAGTATTTTTGACGATTCCTTTAATTAGATATTTCTGGGTACAATGGAAAAATCAAAAAATCAATATTCGCAATACAACTCGCAAAGACAGAGTTAATATTTTGGATGATGATAATTCAATTATACAGAAAAAACTCAATTATGCCCGCCAATTTGCGAAGAAGAATGTAATTAATAAAGATGATTTAGCTTATACAACTGAAACGGATTTATTAGAACAAGAGGAACAAAATTCTGATAAAATTGATGTAGAATGGCAAAAACGTTTAGATGAATCTGAATAATCATAAAACAGGCAAAAATCAAATTTTATAACAGTTGAATCAGGAATTATGAAGGTTTAGAAATTAATCCTTTTTGAATCGCTAAAATGGCGGCTTGGGTGCGATCGCGTACCTCTAACTTTTGTAAAATAGCATGAACATGACTCCTAACCGTTCCTGATGTAATATGAAGTAAATTAGCAATTTCTTGATTAGTTTTGCCATCGGCAATTAAGGCTAAAATTTCCTGTTCCCTGTGGGTTAAATCATGATCAGTGATCGCTGAATTTTGGGTTTCTCCTGATTTGATATTATCAAACAATGTCCGAATTTCTGCCGTTACGGTTTGATCCCACCAAAAAGCTCCCGCCGCCACAGAATATAAAGCTAAAATTAGTAAATTTGGTTCAATTCCTTTTAAACAATATCCCGATGCACCCGCCTTAATTAATCGTTCAATTAGGCTTTTTTGGGAATGGGAAGTTAAGACTAAAATCGGAATTTCAGGATGGTTTTGTTTGATTTGACGACAGGCTTCTACGCCTCCAATTCCCGGTAATCCTACATCTAATAGTACCACATCGGGTAAATATTGATTTGTCAATTCAACAGCTGTTTCTCCATCAGTCGCTTCTCCAATAATTTTAATTTCTGGTTCTTTTTGCAAACGAATATTTAATCCTAAACGGAATAATTCATCATCTTCGACTAATAAAACTCTTAATAGGTTTGATGGCATTTTTACTAACTTTTTTCAAAATATTTTAAGTGTTACAGTTAAATTTCTCCCTGAGCCAAAGCCGGAAGACGAAAACAAAATATCGCTCCATTGGGAATTTTGTTTTCTGCCCAAATTATACCCCCATGGGCTTCAATAATTTGTCGAGTCAAGTATAATCCTAATCCTGAGCCTTGGGCTTGGCGATCGCTATTTCCCTGATAGAATCGCTCAAATAAATTGGGGAGTTCTGCGGGGGTTATTCCTAAACCCTGATCTCGAATTTTCACCACTTGAAAATTAGCTTCAGACTCCAATATCACCTCGACCCGACCCCCACGGGGAGAATGATTAATCCCATTAATTAATAAATTGCTAAAAACCCTCTGAAGTTGCAGTTGATCGCCTTTTACCCAGAGAAATCGCCGAAAATTGGAATCCCGATAACTTAAACCCAAATAAATGCGCCGGGTTGTGGCTAAAGCTATTAAAGTTGCGATCGCTTCTTCTGCAATTCTGACCAAATTAATCGGTTCTAAATTTAGTTTTAATCCCTCAGTATCATTGCGGTAAACATCCAATAAAGTTTGAACTAATTGTAAGCTGCTTTGGTGAGAACGCAACATCATATTAAGAATTTTTTCTTGAGTCGAATTAATTTCACCAAATTGTCCATTTTGAAAGGATTTTAGAGTTTCAATTGCCCCTAAAAGGGGTGTTTTTAAATCATGGGTTAGAGTAGAGGCAAAATCTTCTCGAACACTGGCAAGTTTGCTGTGAGCTTGGAGTTGAACTTGTTGTTGGGCGATCGCTTCTTCATAACGACGAGCGCGATCACTTAACCAACCTGTAATAATTAAGGCAAAAACAGCAATTACTCGATTACCGACTGTTGCTAAATTGATAATTTCATGATTCGGAAAAACCAAGTTTAATAACGTTAATAAACAAGCGACCACGGTCACTTGTAAGGTAATCCTCTGATTCAAACGGGGGTGAGCTAATAAAATAGTAATTGTGTAAAGATAACCAAAAATATATTCTGCGGGGGTCATATATTCTAATAAAATTACCACCGTAAATAATCCTAAAATTAACCAATGAATTTTTAAAGTATTTTTTAAAATCATAATTTATTTATCAATTACTATTTTTAATCTAGCTTAAAATTACCGTTGAAAGTGAACTATAGCAATCCGCGCTGTAATATTTTATCACAGGGGTTAGGAGACCCAACCCTATTTCTGCCTAGGTTTAGAGACCCAACCCCTAGATTTTTTTAGGATTGGTATATATCTCTAGTTATACTCATCTATATCAAGGGGTTTATTGGCTCAGATAGGAGTAGCTACATATCTCTTATATTTTTGGCTTATATCGTGTTCTGCTCAAAATTATACTTTTCGTTAGATGGTTTTATCTGGAAAAAGTCAGACAATCAAATTAAATTCTACGGCTAATCTCTATCATAATTTATGTGGCAAGGCTTTTTTCAAATTGCCCTAACTTTGGGACTATTAGTGGCGATTGTTCCTATTCTCGGAACCTATATTGCTGATGTTTTCTTAGGGAAAAAGACCCCTCTTGACCGCATACTTAATCCCCTGGAACACCTGATTTATAAACTCAGTGGAGTTCGTTTACAAAGGGATATGACAGGTTGGCAATATGCTCGTGCCATGCTTTTGATCAACTTAGTCATGGGAGTTTTTGTCTATTTTATCATCAGTTTACAAGGAGTTTTACCCTTAAATCCCATGCAATTAAATCCTCCACGTTGGGATTTAACCCTACATACAACCATTTCATTTTTAACCAATACGGATCAACAACATTATTCCGGTGAAAACACCCTCAGCTATGCCAGCCAGGTACTTGCATTAGGGTTTTTAATGTTTACTTCGGCTGCGACAGGTTTAGCGGTTTCTATCGCTTTTATTCGAGGAATAACAGGTCGCGCATTAGGGAATTTCTATGTTGATTTTATTCGTTCTATTACTCAAATTTTATTACCTATTTCCTTAATCGGTGCAGTCATTTTATTAGCATTAGGTGTGCCTGAAACCTTAGCTGGGTCGCAAATTGTTACACCCTTAGACGGAGGAACCCAAGTCATCGCTAGGGGGCCAATTGCCCATTTTGAAATCATTAAACAACTCGGAGAAAATGGAGGCGGTTTCTTTGGGGCAAATTCAGCCCATCCCTATGAAAATCCCAATGGGTTTTCTAACTTAATAGAAACCTTAGCAATGGTTAGTATTCCTGCTGCTTTGATTTATACCTTTGGAATTTTTACCCAGGATAAAAAACAAGCTTGGTTACTGTTTGGAATGGTATTTTTAATCTATTCTAGCTTTATCATTATTACCGCCCTGGGGGAATTTCAAGGAAACCCAATTGTTAATCATGTTCTCGGTCAACAAGCCCCGAATTTAGAAGGAAAAGAAATCCGGTTCGGTTGGGCAGGAACAGCATTGTGGGCTGTTACCGCAACTGGAACGATGTGTGGTGCTGTTAACGGAATGCTGGATTCCTTTATGCCAAATGGAGGTTTTTCAAGTTTATTTAACCTGTTTTTACAAATTGTTTGGGGGGGACAAGGAACCGGAACAGTCTACTTATTCATTTTCCTGATTTTAACAGTGTTTTTAACCGGATTAATGGTGGGTAGAACTCCAGAATTTCTAGGGCGAAAAATCGAAAAACAACAAATTATTCTCGCCAGTGTAATTTTACTGGTTCACCCCATTGCCATTCTAATTCCTGGTGCTATTACCCTCGCCTATCCTCAACTTTCAGGGATTTCAAACCCGGGATTTCATGGCATTTCCCAAGTGATTTATGAATATGCTTCCGCCGCCGCTAATAATGGCTCAGGATTTGAAGGATTAGGGGATAATACTATCTGGTGGAATCTGAGTACCAGCGTTGTACTTTTAGCCGGACGTTATATCCCAATTGTGGCGTTATTACTGTTAGCAGAAAGTCTATTAAATAAACAACCTGTTCCCGAAACTCCTGGCACTTTAAAAACCAATTCTCTCCTATTTACTAGTGTTACAATGGGAGTTATTTTGATTTTAGGAGCCTTAACATTCTTGCCTGTTTTAGCATTAGGGCCAGTGGCAGAAGCCTTTCAAATTGCTAGTTTCAAATAATCTCTCTGTTCTTCCTTAAATACTCCTGCAATTTTATGATGCGAACTCGCTTAAATAAACGACAACAAAAAAGGCAAAAAAAAGTCAATACTAAAGGACTTTATCAACGGGCATTTCGGGATGCTTTTGGCAAACTCGATCCGCGATACATGATTAAAAATCCTGTGATGTTTGTCGTTTGGTTGGGAACAATAATCACAGCCTTATTAGTTCTTGATCCTAACTTATTTGGAACCGTTCAAGGAGAAAATAATCGCTTTTTTAATTTCCTCGTCACAGTGATTTTATTGTTAACCCTTCTGTTTGCAAATTTCGCCGAAGCGATCGCAGAAGGAAGGGGAAAAGCCCAAGCAGATTCCTTACGTTCTACGAAAACAGAAACCACCGCCCGAAAATTATTACCCGATGGTTTGATTGAAGAAATTAGCTCCACATCGTTAAAAAAAGGAGATCAAATTAAAGTTATTTCTGGAGATATGATTCCAGTGGATGGTGAAGTGATTGCGGGAGTTGCCTCCGTTGATGAATCAGCAATTACGGGAGAATCTGCCCCGGTTTTGAAAGAACCAGGAAGTGATGTTGCTAGTTCTGTAACCGGGGGAACTCGGATTATTTCTGATGAATTAATCTTGCGGGTGACATCGGAACAGGGGAAAGGATTTTTAGATCGAATGATTGCTTTAGTTGAAGGAGCAGAACGGACAAAAACCCCGAATGAAATTGCCTTAACGGTTTTATTAGCCGTATTAACTGAAGTTTTTTTAATTGTGGTTGCGACGATTTCACCCATTGCTAATTACGTTCAAACTCCAGTTAGTATTGTGATTTTAATTGCCCTATTGGTAGCGTTAATTCCCACAACAATTGGCGGTTTATTAAGTGCAATTGGAATTGCTGGAATGGATCGAGTGGCTCAATTTAATGTTGTTGCCACATCAGGGCGGGCGGTGGAAGCCTGTGGGGATATTAATACTTTAGTCTTGGATAAAACTGGAACAATTACTTTAGGAAATCGACTGGCTGAGGAGTTTATTTCAGTTAATAATCATACTCCAGAAGCCGTTGCTAAAGTGGCACTCATGGCTAGTATTTTTGACGAGACACCAGAAGGAAAATCAATTGTTAGACTCGCGGAAAAAATGGGGGCGATGGTTAATTTTGATCGAGAATTAGCCGAAGGAATTGAGTTTTCTGCTAGAACTCGCATGAGTGGTACAAACTTACCTGATAACAGTGAAGTTAGAAAAGGAGCAGTTGATGCCATTAAGGGGTTTGTTCGTTCTCGTGGAGGTCAACTAACGGATGATTTAGATATCGCTTATCAGCGCGTTTCCCGTTTGGGTGGTACACCTTTAGCCGTTTGTAAAGACAGTGAATTGTATGGAATTATTTACTTGAAAGATATTATTAAACCAGGAATTAAAGATCGCTTTGACCAACTGCGACGGATGGGAGTCCGAACCGTAATGTTAACGGGAGATAATCGAATTACGGCGGAAGTTATTGCCCAAGAAGCGGGGGTAGATGACTTTATTGCCGAAGCCACTCCAGAGGATAAAATTGCTGTAATTCAACGGGAACAATCCCAGGGTAAATTAGTAGCAATGACCGGGGATGGAACCAATGATGCTCCAGCCTTAGCTCAAGCGAATGTCGGGTTAGCAATGAATTCTGGAACCCAAGCTGCAAAGGAAGCAGCAAATATGGTTGACTTAGATTCTGATCCCACAAAATTGATTGATTTAGTTACCATTGGTAAGCAATTATTGATTACCCGTGGGGCATTAACTACTTTTTCTCTTGCTAATGATATTGCCAAATATTTTGCGATCATTCCAGCGATGTTTTCTGCGGCGGGTATTGGCAGTTTAAATATTATGGGGTTAGCGAGTAGTCAATCAGCTATTTTATCCGCCCTAATTTATAATGCTTTAATTATCCCAGCCTTAATTCCTTTGGCCTTAAAAGGGGTTAAGTTTCGCCCCGTCAGTGCAAATCAATTACTTAGAGAAAATATTTTGATTTATGGATTAGGAGGAATCATTGCACCCTTTATTGGAATTAAAATGATTGATAGCATAATCGCTGTTATTGGTTTAATATAAAAATAAACTAGGTTTCTAGGGTCAAAAAAAATAGGAGTAAAAAATGAAAACATTAGACGATTTTAATTCAATATTACCCAGTGAACTCAAAGGAATAATTTCCCTAATTCAAACTCAAGGTAAACGCAACTTTTTACCCCTTTCTTTGTTTTTCCTGTTATCTTGTAATTTAATCTTTGCCCCCGTAATTTATGCAGCAACGGGAGAAGAAATAACTCGCAAAGCAGCTTGGGCTATTGGAGTTTTAATTTTAGTCACAATAGCCATAGCCCTCTATTTATTAGCTGTGATTTTGCAACCTGAACGGTTTTAAAAACCAGTCAAACCATTAAAAAATGTACCTTCAATTTCAAAATATACTATGTTTAGAGATTTGTTAACCGCCATCCGCACTACCCTAGTTTTATGGGTTTTAACGGCTATTTTATACCCGATTTTGATTCTAATAATCGGTCAAGGAATTTTCCCATTTCAAGCGAATGGAAGTTTGATTAAAAATCCTCAAGGAGAGATTGTTGGTTCGGCTTTAATCGGTCAGAATTTTACCTCCAATCGTTATTTTATCTCCCGTCCGAGTAGCGTTGATTATAGTCCCGTTAAAGATGGTTTAGCAACGGGAATTTCAGGAGGGAGTAATTTAGCACCGAGTAATCCAGATTTGTTAAAAAAAGTAACAGAACGAATTAATCAACTACAATCTAATAATATTACTCCAACGGCGGATTTAGTTTATTCCTCGGGTTCAGGGTTAGATCCTCATATTAGTATTCAAGCCGCAAACGCCCAAATTCAACGAGTCGCTAAGGCGCGTTCTTTGAATCCCAATCAAGTGGAAATTCTCGTTAACAAAAATACCAAAAATAGATTTTTAGGAATTTTTGGAAAACCGGGAGTTAATGTGCTAAAACTAAACCTAGATTTAGACAACCTATCCAATTCACGATGATTAACAGCAGTGAAATTGAAACTCAAAAGAATTCCCCTGAATCCTATGATCAAACATCCTCTCGAAATCGAGGAAAACATAAAATTTTTATTGGGATGTCTCCTGGGGTCGGTAAAACCTATCGAATGTTAGAAGAAGGACATCAATTAAAAGAAGAAGGGATTGATATTGTAATTGGGTTATTAGAAACCCATGGACGGGAAGAAACCGCAGAAAAAGCCATAGATTTAGAACTTATTCCTAAAAAAACGGTTTTTCATCAAGGAATAACGTTATGGGAAATGGATACCGATGCGATTTTAGCTCGTCAACCTCAATTGGTTTTAGTGGATGAATTGGCTCATACTAATGTTCCGGGTTTCTATTCGAGAAAAACGCTATCAAGATGTAGAAATTATTCTTAATCATGGAATTGATGTCTATTCAACGGTGAATATTCAACATTTAGAAAGTTTAAATGATTTAGTTGCAAAAATTACGGGAGTTATTGTTCGAGAACGAATTCCCGATCGTCTTTTGGATGAAGCGACACAAGTTGTGGTAATTGATGTGACCCCAGAAACCCTACAAGAACGGTTAAAAGAGGGTAAAATCTATGCACCTGAAAAAATAGAACAAGCGTTACAAAATTTCTTTCAACGTCGTCATTTAGTGGCGTTGCGAGAGTTAGCTTTGCGGGAAGTTGCTGATAATATTGAAGCTGCCGCAGAAACCACTGAAAAGACTTTATTTTGTAATGTTCATGAGCGAGTTTTAGTTTGTATTTCTACTTATCAAAATTCCCCTCAACTTTTGCGGCGAGGATTACGTTTAGCGAATGCGATGAAAGCGCGTTTATATGGGTTATATGTGGAAAATCCAGAACGTTTTTTAACGAAAGAAGAAAGTTTACTGTTAGAAACTTGTCAGGATTTAATTAAGGAGTTTGGGGGAGAATTTATTAGGGTGAAAAGTTATAATGTTTCTGAAGCGATCGCTCAAGTTGCTCACCAATATCATATCACTCAAGTTGTTCTCGGACATACACGCAAATCTCGCTGGGAATTGGTTTGGAAAGGATCACCTGTTCAACAATTATTAAAATATCTCAAAGGAGTTGATATTCATATTATTGATGCTGAGAAAATATTGAATTTACCCTCTTAATATTATGGGATTTATAGCTAATCTAAAAATAAGGTTTTAAAGCTTTGGCGACGATATCGGGGGGAGTCGGGAGTAAAATAACTCCAGAGGGTTTCCCAATAAAAAAATGAGATTCCATCAAAGCCGCGATCGCGCACAACCTTCATTTGTTTTTCAATTTGCTCCATGGGAACAGGATGTCTTAATGTTCCACTTAATAACCCAATAATGACCGGAACTTTCCGCCGTGCAATTTGAACTGATTCGTGGTCTAATTCTGAAATAAATTTTCCCATACTATCTCGATAAACCTGTAAAATAATTTCATCTACTAATCCTTGATTCACCCAAGTTAACCAATCCTGTAAATACATTTCATAAGTATATTCATAGGGATTAGGAGATAGAGAAATAATACAATTAGGTTTAACTATTTTAACTTTTTTAACAATACGTTGAACTAACTCAGTGATTTTATTGGCTCTCCAACTTCGCCATTCTTGATCATAATAATTATTGGGGGGAGATTGACCATTATGTTCTTTTCGATAAAGTTTAATGGTATATTCATCATAACCAAATTCCACAGGAAGACCGAAATGATCATCCAGTTGAATCCCATCAATTTTATATTTCATAACGACTTCTAAAATTAAATCTTCAATAAACTGCTGAACTTGCGGATGAAAGGGATTTAACCAGACATTCTGAATCGTCATCGATTCTAAAATTTGATTCACAATCCAGTTTTTAACTTTAGTTTGATAGGAAACATCCTCGCTATTTCTGAAATGATTTAATTCTTTTTCGCCTTTTTGAGTTTCAGCAATCCAGTCGGGGTGTTGTTGCACAATAGCCGAGTTTTTAGGAGCCATAAACCCATATTCAAACCAAGGAATGACTTTTAACCCTTTTCGGTGTCCTTCTAAGACAATTTTTGAGAGAATATCTCCCCCTAATTGGGTTATATTTAATAGGGAATCTTGAGAGCGACCCATGACTCTTTTCCCCACTGCACTTTTATAAAAGGTGTTTCCTCGGTTCCAAACAACGGGATAAATGGTATTAAATTTGAGTTGCGATAATTGTTCTAAAGCACGATTAATTCCCCAGGGAAAAAATAAGACTCCACTACTAACATTGGTTAACCAAACCCCTCTAATTTCATTCGGGATAATTAAAATAGGTTGGGGGGAGGTGGGCGGAATTAAAAGGGCGATCGCTAAAATCAATGATAAAATTAAACTGGAAATCCCATAGATAATTAAGCTAGTTTTTTTTCTTAATTTCATTATTATACCGCAGATAAAATATTGATCAGTCCTAGGGAGTTTGCTATTCGTATTAGTGTCAACTTCAGCCCTAGAAACTCCTGCTTTAACCCTTAGATTAGATCCCCCTAAATCCCCATTAAAAAGGGGGACTTTGAATTTTAATTTTCGGGCTGTCCTGGTGGAATAAGTGCATCCAGTTCCCCCCTTTTTTAAGGGGGGTTAGGGGGGATCTAAATTTTAATATAATTTCTTCCATTGATTATCGATATTTTGGGTTGTATCAATAGTAGTAAGATAGCTTTTTTCGGAATCTGTAAAAGGTTGAGATATGGCACGTTGAGATGTTAATAAATCAATAGTTGCATCAGAAATATCCCCCTGACGTTGTTGTAAACGTTCTTGTAAAATATCCATGGGTGCTATACATTCAACAATTTGTAACGGTAATTGATTGGTATTACAGGTTTCTATTACTTCTCCCCGTCGTTCTTGTTGCTCATATTTGGCATCTAAAATTACCCAAAATCCTTGTTTTGCTAATAATAATCCTAACTCTAATAGTTGTTTATAGGTCTTTTCTGTCATCTCTGGAGTATAGATTTCTTCTCCTCCTGGTTCATGGAGAGGAACATTCGCTAAATGTTTTCTCACCGCATCGGAACGAATATGAATTGCATTTAATTGTTTAGATAGTTGTCGGGCGGTTGTGCTTTTTCCTGACCCCGATAACCCCGACATCATGACTATTCCTCCTGGAGATCTGCGGGTATATTGCCAAGCTAATTTATAATATTGAGTGGCTTCTTGTTTGGCTGTTTCTTTCTGTTCTTCAGAAACGGCAGGATCATCTAATATTAAGGAATTAACTTTAGCTCTAACATAGGCTTGACGGGTTAAATAAAAGGGTAATAATTGTAATCCTTCCCAGTCTCCCGTTTGTTCTATATAAGTATTTAAAAACCGATTTCCCAAATCAGTCCTTCCTCGTCCTTCTAAGTCCATAACCACAAAAGCCACATCATAAATCACATCTACAAAGCGAAATTCTTGATTAAATTCAATTCGATCAAATAAAATAATTTTGTCTTGATAAATACAGATATTTTTTAAATGTAAATCTCCATGACATTCTCGAATCCATCGGTTTTCAATTCGACTTTTAAAAATAGCTTCATAGGTTTCAAAAAATCTATCTGTATATTCTTTAGTTTGTTCATATTGTTCTTGAGTTTGACAACAACCAATATATTTTTCTGTTTTTTGATAATTTCCATCAATGGAATGGCGAACTTGAGCAATTTCTCCAAATTTTAAAATTTCCTCATTTGTTGGACAATTCAGATGAAACTTAGCTACGATATTTCCTAAGTCCTCCATTTCTTGTTTTGTGAGTTTATCCTGATTAAATAAATTAATAAATAAGTTTTCTTGAGGAAATTGGCGCATTTTTAAAGTATATTCAATAGCAGGATTTTGATTGTCCCCAAATTGAAAGCGATCGCCTATTTCTACTATCGGTAAAACTTCTAAATATAATTCCGGAGCTTGTTGTTGGTTGAGTTGCAATTCTTGTTCACAGAAATATCGTCGTTTCTCTAAGGTCGAATAATCTAAAAATCCAAAATCAACGGTTTTTTTGATTTTATACGCATATTCTCCCGTTAACAGAATAAATGAAATATGAGTTTGTAAAAGTTCAATGGGTTCTTGTACCGGATGGGGATAAAAGTCCGGTTCTAACATTTGTTGAATAAGTGGAGGAAGGTCAGAGTCAGTCATATTAAAAAAAATAAATATAAAAATGAATTGAGTTACCCAGCAAAAAGGATAATCAGTTGAGTCTTATTTTTATTATCTCACCGAAAAAACCAAATTCTCAGGATTTGAAAATAAAAGTTACAGAAAATTTGATAGGATTAATCATTGAATTGTTCAAACCGTTTTTATAGAAATAGTCAATGACAGAACCCAAATCCTTTAATGTCTTTGGTGTGGGAAATGCCCTCCTCGATATTTTGGCATTAGTTGAGGATGATTTTATTCAAAGCCATGACCTCAACCGAGGCGCCATGACCCTGATGGATACGGTCAAACAGGGAAAATTGTTACAACAATTGGAGAGCCATCCTTTAGAATTACGCTGTGGGGGTTCGGCTGCAAATACCATGATTGCGATCGCCCAAAGTGGCGGTACGGGCATTTATTCGGGTAAAGTGAGTACGGATACCAATGGCGAATTTTATCAACAGGATATGGTCGCCGCCGGAATTGGGTTTGAAATTGAACCCACCGACAGTACCCAAGGGCCAACGGGAACCTGTTTGGTATTAACAACCCCCGACGCAGAACGCACCATGTGTACGAATTTGGGGGTTTCTACAACTTTATCCGTGACGGATATTAATATTGACCATTTGAGTCAGTGTCAATACAGTTATATTGAAGGCTATTTGTGGGATGCCCCCGAACCTCGCAAGGCCAGTATTGAAACCATGGAACAGTCGAAACGCCTAGGGGTAAAGGTGGCGTTTACCTTCTCCGATATGTTTTTAGTGGGACGGTTTGGGGATGATTTTCGCAGTGTTTTAACCGAATATTGTGATGTGTTGTTTTGCAATGCGGATGAGGTGCGTCACTTCTGCGGTAGCGAAGATTTAGAGGTTTGCGCCCGTCAGTTAGGAGAAAAGGCGAATTTTGTTTTTATTACCAATAGTGATAAGGGCTGTTTAGTGGTGGAAAACCAAAGCCTCATTCACGTTCCGGGGTTCCCGGTTAAACCCGTGGATACCGTTGGGGCGGGAGATGCTTTCGCCGGTGGGGTATTATATGGACTCACCAACGGTTTAACCACCACCCAAGCCGCCCGTTGGGGAAATTATCTCGGTTCCCAAATCGTCCAAATTCATGGCCCCCGCTTACCCGTATCTCAACAGGATAAATTAAAGGAAATTATTAGTTAGGCTGTGGGGTCAGAGTTCAGGGTTCAGAGTTCAAAGTTCAGGGTTCAGAGTTCAAAGTTCAGGGTTCAAAGTTCAGAGTTCAGGGTTATTGACGAGCGAGGACACTTATTCCCCTACCTCCCCTGCTCCCCCTGCTCCCCCTGCCTCCCCTACTCCCCCTGCTCCCCTGCTCCCCTACTCCCCCTGCCTCCCCTGCTCCCCCTGCTCCCCCTGCTCCCCCTGCTCCCCCACTCCCCCACTCCCCCTGCTCCTTAAAATTAAGCCTCGGCGTCGCCTTCCTCACCCCGCTCAGGATGAATGATACTAACAACCACCTGTTCGCCATCTCCTGTGGCTTTAACTCCATCAGGTAAGTTGAGTTCTCTAATGTGTAGGGCTTGACCTTGATGTAATTCTGTGACATCAACATCAATACGAGCGGGAATACTACCCGGTTCGCACTCAATTTCCAATTCAGAGAGGACGACATCTAAAAGACCGCCTTCCATTTTCACTCCGACGGGTTCACCGATGAAATGCAGACGAACAGAAACGGTTAAACTGTCTTGTTGAGCCACAGAGAAGAAGCTCAGGTGATAGGGAAATCCTTTCCAAGAATGTTTTTGTACTTCCCGCAGTAGGGTTTTGCCACTCCAAGAGATATCAGGAATGTTCAGTTGAATTAGAGCCTGGTTAACAATGTTCTTTTTGAGTAGGGTTTCTACGGTTTTCGCCGGAATGGTAATGCTAATGGATTCTGCCCCCTGATGGCCATACAGCACCGCCGGAATTAATCCTTGACGACGTAAAGCATTGGGTTTAGAGCCTTCTGGTCGTTTTTGACCTTCAATTGTAATTTCCATGAGGTTTCTTTCGCTTAGGGTAAAACGCTTAAAAATTTTTAGCCAAACTATCATTATACCAAAATCTAGCCAAATCACCATAAAAAATCCTCCCCTGACCAAAGGGAGGACTGGGCTGGGGTCTAAACTAAACTATGATCGGGTTGATAGGAGGTAATGGTCTTCATATATTGGGCGCGTTCATAAGCTGATTCATCCTCACAATGGAGTTGGGACATAGAACCCTGCATTTGTTTAATAGAATGATATTCGTGTTCTTCCATCCAGTGTTTCATATCCGCCTCCATGACTTTAATATAATTAAAACCATGACGTAATAAGGTAGAACAAACCTGGGTAATTTTTGCCCCCGCCATCAATACTTTAATCGCATCATGACCCCGTTGAACGCCACTGGTACAGGCTAAATCCGCATTAATTCGACCATATAAAATGGCAATCCAACGCATCGGTAAACGCAGGTCATGGGGACTACTTAAAATCGTTCCCGGTTCCACAATTAATTCCTCGGGGTTAATATCCGGTTGCAGAAAACGATTAAATAAGACCAAACCATCGGCTCCCGCATCACAACATTGTTTAGCCATATTCGCCATATTACTGAAATATGGACTCAGTTTTAAAGCTAGGGGAATAGTAACTTCTGCCTTAACATCTCTAATGGTATTGAGATAGTTTTGTTCGATTTGTTCTCCAGTTAAATTAAAGTCCGTTGGTACATAATAAATATTCAATTCAATGGCATTGGCTCCCGCCTGTTCCATGAGTCGAGCATATTCCACCCAACCCCCGGGAGAAAAACCATTTAAACTAGCAATAATCGGGATATTTGTAGATTCTCTGGCCTGACGAATATGTTCTAAATACAGTTCTGGCCCGACGTGGTATTCATCGGGTTCAGGAAAATAACTTAACGCCTCTGCAAAGCTATTCGTTCCGTATTCTAAATGATGATGTAGTTCAAATTTATCCCGCAGTAATTGTTCCTCAAATAAGGAATGCAAAACCACCGCCGCCGCCCCGGCATCTTCTAAGCGTTTAACATTATCAATATCCTCCGATAGCGGTGCCGCCGCCGAAGGAACAATCGGGGTGCGTAAATTTAATCCCAGATAAGTTGTGGTTAAATCCATTGTTTTTAGTCCTAAGTTTTAGATGATTAATATTGATTGGTTTTCTGCCGAGATTAGATCCCCCTAAATCCCCCTTAAAAAGTGGGACTTTGAACATCCGGTTCCCCCTTAAAAATGGAGACTTTAATTTTCCAGTTCCGCCTAAAAAGGGGGACTTTAATTTTCCGGTTCCCCCCTTTTTAAGGGGGGCTAGGGGGGATCTAGGGGGCAAGTTAAGAACGGTTTATACCGATGTGGTTTCCGGCGGTTTCCCTTCCGCAGTGGGGGCGGGTTTAGCCTCAGTAGCCCCGTTATTCCCCTTAGTTTCTAAGGGACGAGCGGCCATGTATTCATACATTTTCCAACGGGTACTGACGTCTTGTTGGGCTTCTTTTAACAACCGTTTGGCGTCGGCGGGTTTGCTCTTGGTCAACATTTTGAAACGGTTTCTCCGCATACATCGACGCTTCAACGGGTTTCTTAGGTGATTTAGAATCCAAAATTAACGGGTTTTTGCCTGCTTCTTTCAAGTCGGGATTATACCGATACAGTAACCAACGACCGCTTTCCACCAGTTGTTTTTGATGACTCATGGCCGTTTCCATGTTGATTCCGTGGGCAATACAGTGGGAATAGGCAATAATCAACGATGGCCCGTCATAGGCTTCCGCTTCCAAGAACGCTTTCAGGGTATGTTCATCCTTGGCCCCCATCGCCACACTCGCCACATAAACGTTCCCGTAGGTCATGGCAATCAGGCCTAGGTCTTTCTTAGCCGAGGGTTTACCACCGGCCGCAAACTTGGCAACGGCCCCCCGGGGAGTCGCTTTCGAGGACTGACCGCCGGTATTAGAATAAACCTCCGTATCCAGAACTAAAATATTGACGTTCCGGCCCGTGGCAATCACATGATCTAGGCCTCCGTAACCAATATCATAGGCCCAACCATCTCCCCCAATAATCCAAACGGATTTTTTCACTAAATAATCGGCCAAACTGAGTAACTGTTGGGCATCGGGGGAATGGAGTCCTTGAAGTTTTTCTTTGAGTTGGACAACCCGTTGCCGTTGTTCCCAAATATCGGCCTCTGATTTTTGGGCGTTATCGGTAATTTGGGTAACTAAATTATCTCCCAACTCACCGCCGAGTTTGTGTAACAATTCCAGGGCAAACCCGGCGTGTTTGTCGATGGACATTCGGAACCCTAAACCGAATTCGGCGTTATCTTCAAATAAGCTGTTAGACCAGGCGGGGCCACGACCTTCGGCGTTGGTTGTCCAGGGCGTGGTGGGTAGGTTGCCGCCATAAATAGAGGAACATCCGGTGGCGTTGGCCACGATCATCCGATCGCCAAATAACTGACTGGCCAACTTAATGTAGGGGGTTTCACCACAGCCACCACAGGCGCCGGAGAACTCAAATAACGGCTCTTGCCATTGTTGTTGCCGGATCAGGTCGGGCCGTAATTTGAGGCGATCGGGGTTGGGAATGCCGAGGAAAAAGTCCCAATTCGCCGCTTCTTGTTCCCGCAGGGGTAACTGGGGTTCCATGTTGATCGCTTTTCTCGACGGCATGGATTTATTTTTGGCGGGGCAAACATCCACACAGATGCCACATCCGGTACAGTCTTCCGGGGCGACTTGGATGGTGAATTTTTCCCCGGTAAAGGTTTTATCCTTAACGTCGGTAAATTTGAAACTGGCCGGGGCGTTTTCTAAGACTGCCTCATCGTAGGCTTTACCCCGAATTGTGGCATGGGGACAAACCATGACGCATTTACCGCACTGGATACAGACATCCGCATCCCAGACGGGGATATCCTGGGCGACGTTGCGTTTTTCCCATTTGGAGGTTCCGGTGGGATAAGTACCATCACAGGGTAGTTTACTAACGGGTAAATCATCCCCCCGTCCGGCGATCATCATGCCTTCAACTTCTTTAACAAAGGTTGGGGCTCCGACGGCTACGGGTTCGGCCCGCCGTAGGGTACTGTTGGCCTGGGCAACGTTAACTTCGTATAGGTGTTCTAGGGTATTGTCAACGGCTTTCAGGTTTAAACCAACAATTTCGGCGCCTTTTTTACCATAGGTTTTTTCGATCGCTTTTTTAATTTTGGCGATCGCTTCTTCCCTCGGCAATACTTTGGCTAAAGCAAAGAAACACACCTGCATAATGGTATTAATGCGGTTGCCCATCCCACTATCCCGGGCGACTTGGTTGGCATTAATCACATAAAACTTGATATTTTTTCTGACAATTTCTTCTTGAATTTCTAAGGGCAGATAGTTCCAAACTTCATCGGGGCCGTAGGGACTATTTAAGAGGAAGGTTGAGCCTTCGGTGGCACATTGGAGAACGTCTAATTTTTCGATAAATGTCCATTGATGGCAACCGATAAAATTAGCCCGACTAATTAAATAAATCGACCGGATCGGTTCGGGGCCAAAACGCAGGTGGGAGACGGTCACCGCCCCGGATTTTTTGGAGTCATAAACGAAATAACCTTGGGCATAATTATCGGTTTCTTCCCCAATAATTTTGATTGAGTTTTTATTAGCCCCTACGGTACCATCGGCTCCCAACCCATAGAACATTGCCCGCACCACACTATCGGGTTCAGTGGAGAAATTGGGATCGTATTCTAGGGAGGTGTGGCTAACATCATCATTAATGCCAATGGTAAAGTGATTTTTGGGTTTAGTTTGGGCTAAATTCTCAAAAATACTCTTAACCATGGCGGGGTTAAATTCTTTAGAAGATAAGCCATAACGTCCACCCACCAAGGCTTTAAGGTTTTTAATCTTAGCTTTAAGGGTATCATTATCTCCTAACATCACCTCTTGAACGGCCGTCACCACATCTAAATAGAGAGGTTCTCCACTGGAACCGGGTTCTTTGGTGCGATCTAAAACCGCGATCGCTTTTACTGTTTCGGGCAGGGCCGCAATTAATTGTTCCCCATCCCAAGGTCGATATAATCGAACTTTTAAGACCCCTAATTTTTCCCCTTGGGCATTCAAATAATCTACGGTTTCATGGACGGTTTCACAACCCGAACCCATCAGAATAATTACCCGTTCCGCATCGGGGGCTCCGTGATATTCAAAGAGTTTATAATTACGTCCCGTCAACTGCCCCAATTTATCCATCGCCCGTTGCACAATTTCGGGGGTTTTATCATAAAAAACGTTAACGGTTTCTCGCCCTTGGAAATAAACATCGGGGTTTTGGGCCGTTCCTCGCAGGACGGGACGGTCGGGAGTTAGGGCGCGGTTGCGATGTTCATAAACGTATTTGTCATCGATCAATTCTCGGATATCACTATCCTCTAAAAGTTCAATTTTTTGGACTTCATGGGAGGTACGAAATCCGTCAAAAAAGTGAATAAACGGAATTCGAGATTCTAGGGTAGCGGCTTGGGCAATTAAGGCCATATCCTGGGCTTCCTGCACCGAGGCAGAACACAACAGGGCGAACCCCGTGGCCCTCGCGGCCATGACATCACTATGGTCACCAAAAATCGATAACCCCTGGGCGGCTAGGGAACGGGCGGCGACTTGGATCACCGCACAGGTTAACTCTCCGGCAATTTTGTAGAGGTTGGGGAGCATTAACATCAACCCTTGGGAGGCGGTGAAGGTGGTGGTCAGGGAACCCGCTTGTAGGGCTCCGTGTACCGCCCCGGCTGCCCCGCCTTCACTTTGCATTTCCACCACGGCTGGGACGGTTCCCCAGAGGTTTTTATCCCCCACGGAGGCCCAGGCATCGGCCCATTCTCCCATGGGTGAGGAGGGGGTGATGGGATAAATGGCGATCACCTCACTCAAACGATAAGCAACACGGGCAACGGCTTCGTTCCCATCAAGGGTTGCATAATTTTTTGTATTCATTCTTGGAATTCCTCTCTTTAATAAAAATTTGATGCGATGGCGTAGCCGCCACTTTGTGGCATCGCCCGCTTTTCTACAGAATTATTGTGGTAATTTCCGCGCCTGAATTCATCCTTGCTGATGTTGAGTTTGAATTTACAATGATTGTAGTTCTGTAGTTAAACGGACAGAATTTTCCTTAACAATTAATTCAGCTTTCTCTAATGATCTCCGTCGTTGTTGAATTGAGAACTTCTCAGGTTAAATCCTAATCGAGATTAAAACCTCCTTAAGTTTTGATTAAGAATTTTTGAGATCTACGTTCCTTGAGTTATTGCTTTAGATCATCTAATAAAAATGGCAGAAAGTGGATCACAGCTTAACGTTTTTTAACTTATTGCGGCCATTTGTTCTAAGTCTGTTAAGGTTTGTTGCGCGGCTTGTTCATCCACAATACTCAAAGCAAAACCCACATGAACAATCACATAGTCACCGACTTGAACCTCTGGAACATAAGCCAAGTTGACCTCTTTGACCATTCCACCAAAGCTAACTTTGCCGACTTTTTCCAAGGGGTCATCCCCGGAAATACTCAATAATTGACCTGGAATCGCTAAACACATCGGTACACCTAAAAATGTTACATTTATTGAAGCAAGGACAGAAAACTGATCGAACATCCAGGGAATTTATTCGAGCAGGGATTGTCCCACTATTTCAGTCTGACCCATGCTACATCCATTATTAACCCCGGTTAATTAATTCTTTGCTTTATCTTAATACTTTTTTCCCTAAATTAGCAGTAGACTTACAATTTAGGTGAGAAGTTGGAACCCAAACCAGAATCATCAAGATAAACAACATAGGCGTTGTTTATACAACTCTCAACCTAGTCTATAATCCTTGAGTCCCCCAAGGTTCATGATTAAATTTATGACTCTTTTGTGGTGAACTGAACCCAACTTTTCTGAAGGTATCTTTGATTACAAAATGAGTGATACCCACATCATTAGTAGAGAACAGAACTATGCAATCTTCTACGGTAACTACTGCAAAAACTGATAAACCCAAAGCTGAAGCCACAAAAGGAGGCGATAAACGGTTTAAAGTCCTCGATATGACCATGAAGCGTAACCAATATCGTCAGGACGCTTTAATTGAGGTGCTACATAAAGCTCAAGAATCCTTTGGCTTTTTAGAAGAAGATGTCCTAATTTATGTGGCCAGAAATCTGAAACTTCCCCTCAGTTATGTCTATGGAGTCGCCACCTTCTATCATTTATTCTCCCTGAAACCCAATGGCACCCATACCTGTGTGGTTTGTTTAGGCACAGCTTGTTACGTTAAGGGGGGCGGGGATGTTTTAACCGCCTTAGAAGCCAAAACCGGAATTAAAGCCGGGGAAACCACCGCCGATGGTCAAATTTCGATTATGACCGCCCGTTGTATTGGAGCCTGTGGTATTGCTCCAGCCGTTGTCTTTGATGGCAAAGTCGCTGCGCAACAAACCGCGGAGATGGCCTGTGAGCGGATGGCCGCATGGGAATCAGAGGTAGTAGGGGAGTAGGGGGAGCAGGGGGAGCAGGGGGAGCAGGGGGAGCAGGGGAGGCAGGGGGAGCAGGGGAGCAGGGGAGCAGGGGGAGCAGGGGGAGCAGGGGAGGCAGGGGGAGCAGGGGATGTGAACCCATAACCCATAACCCGTAACCTTCACATCCTAAACCCATTCCCCATTCCCCATTCCCCATTCCCCATTCCCCATTCCCCATTACCCATTCCCCATTACCCATTACCTACGATATAGAGGAAAACAGAAATTATGGAATATAGCGAATTATTAGAACTAGCCGAGAAGGAACAAAAATCCCAAAAACCGATCCGGGTTCATTGTTGTACCTCAACTGGATGTGTGGCCTCAAACTCCTTGGGTGTCAAAGACCAAATGGATGCGGCCGTGAAAGCTGCTGGACTCGAGGAGAGGGTGCAAGTGGTCGGGGTGGGTTGTATGGGATTTTGTGGCCGGGGGCCAATTGTGGAAGTCGAACCCGCCGGACTCCAATACGAGAAAGTCACCCCCGAAGAAGCCCCATCTATTATTGAAGCCCTGAATGGGGGAGAAGCCAAACCCGTCCAAGGCGATCGCAACCATCCCTTTTTTAGTGGTCAACTGCTGATTGTTCGAGAAAATAGCGGTAAAATTGACCCGGAAAAAATTGGCGAATATATCGCCGTGGGGGGATACCAAGCCCTCCACCACGCCGTTTATGAAATGAGTCCGGCCGAGGTGGTGGCAGAAATTACCAAATCCGGGCTACGGGGCCGGGGCGGGGCCGGATATCCCACGGGATTAAAATGGGCCACCGTTGCCAAAATGCCCCCCGGACAGAAATATGTGATCTGCAACGCCGATGAAGGAGATCCCGGTGCCTTTATGGATCGGAGTGTGTTGGAAAGTGACCCCCATCGGATTTTAGAAGGTATGGCGATCGCCGGGTATGCCGTCGGTGCGACCCAGGGCTATATTTACGTCCGGGCCGAATATCCTCTGGCCATCTCCCGTCTGCAAAAAGCCATCCAACAGGCCAAACGTCAGGGAATTTTAGGCAGTCAAGTCTTTGGGTCTGGAATAGATTTTCGCATCGATATCCGGGTAGGGGCGGGCGCCTTTGTCTGTGGGGAAGAAACCGCCCTGATTGCCTCCATTGATGGGGGACGGGGCACTCCTCGCCCGCGCCCACCCTATCCCGCCGTTTCCGGGTTATGGGGGGAGCCCACCTTAATTAATAACGTCGAAACCCTGGCCAATATTGCCCCAATTATTAAAAAAGGCAGCGACTGGTTTTCCAGCATTGGGACAGAAAAAAGCAAGGGGACTAAAATTTTCTCCCTTACGGGCAAAATTCGCAATACCGGCTTAATTGAAGTCCCCATGGGGATTAGTTTACGCCAAATTATCGAGGAGATGGGCGGCGGTATTCCCGGCGGGGTGAAGGTGAAAGCCGTGCAAACCGGAGGGCCATCGGGCGGTTGTATTCCCGCAGAACATTTAGATACCCCGGTAGATTATGAATCCTTGGCCCAATTAGGATCTATGATGGGGTCAGGGGGCATGGTGGTACTGGACGAAGATACCAGTATGGTGCAAGTTGCCCAATTCTATATGGAATTCTGTCGGGGGGAAACCTGCGGAAAATGTGTTCCCTGCCGCACCGGAACGGTTCAACTGTATCAAATGTTAACCAAAATTCTCAATAAACAAGCTACTACCGCCGATATTGAGAAAATGAAACTGTTGTCGGAAATGGTCAAAGCCACCAGTTTATGCGGACTCGGACAAACAGCCCCTAACCCGGTCTTGAGTACGTTGCGTTATTTCCCAGAGGAATATGCAGCCCTGTTGCAACCCGAAGAAAGCGGACGGGTTTCGGGGTCTTAATCTTCGGTGAACATGAGGCGGTTTTTATAGCAATCCGCGCTGACGTTGTAACATTTCAATACTGATATGAAACAGTCAGAAGTATTATCCGGTGTTCCCTATTCCCTTTTGCTCATGAATTTTGAACACAACTCGAATAGGATTGCTATATCTGCAATGGGTGACGATATTGTTGTCAACAAAGATAAAATTCACCCATTGTATCCAATACTTTCAAGTAAGGATCATAAAAAATGTTTTGCGAACAATGTGAACAAACCGCCAGTGGTAATGGCTGCCATCAATGGGGGGCTTGTGGTAAAAGTCCAGAAGTTAATTCAATCCAAGATTTATTAGTCTATTGCTTACGCAGTATTGCCCCCATTGCGTTAAAAGCTTATGAGCTAGGAATTCCAAATCGAGAAATTGATCGATTTACCTGTGAATCGATGTTTTCGACGATGACTAATGTTAACTTTAGTACCAAGCGATTTGCTGACTCGGCCCAACAGGCTTTACAATTTCGGGAAACCTTAAAACAAGCGGTGGAAACTAAAAGTCCCACCCCCATTTCCTGGCCAGAAATTTGTAATTATCAGCCGGATTTTGAGGAAAATTTATCGGAACAGGGACAACAGTTTGCCTTAGATTTAATTCAAAAAGCCAGTGGGAATATTGATATCTATTCCCTGCAATTAACCACCATTTATGGCATCAAAGGATTGGCTTCTTACGCCTTCCACGCCTACGAACTGGGTCAAGAGGATGAAAAGATTTATCAGTTCATCTATGAAGCCTTAGTTGCTTTAGATCGGCAGGATTTAGACGTAAATGCCTGGGTCGGTTTAGCCTTAAAAGTGGGAGAAATGAACCTCCGGGCAATGGAATTATTAGATGCCGGACATACCGGACATTATGGACATCCAACCCCGACAACAGTTCCCTTAAATCATCGTCAAGGTAAAGCTATTTTAGTCTCGGGACATGATATTAAACAGTTAGAAGCCCTGTTACAACAAACCGCCGATACGGGGATTACAGTTTATACCCACGGGGAATTATTACCCGCCCATGGATATCCACTTTTAAAACAAAAATATCCCCATTTGTTCGGACATTTTGGCACAGCTTGGCAGAATCAAACCAAAGATTTTGCTAAGTTTCCCGGGGCGATTGTGGTGACAACCAATTGTTTAATGCCACCCCATGAAACCTATGATCAAAAACTGTTTACAGTTGGGCCGGTGGGCTATCCGGGGTTAGGCTATTTACCCTCAAATGCTGATGGGATTCCTGATTATACTCCAGTGATTCAAGAAGCGCTAGAACTCCCCGGCTTTTTAGATGATGAAACCCCCCGGGAAGTGAAAACTGGATTTGCCCATAATGCGGTTTTAAGTGTAGCTGATCACGTCGTTGAAGCGGTGAAAGCAGGCAAAATTCGTCACTTCTTTTTAGTCGGCGGTTGTGATGGTGCCAAACCCGGACGGAGTTACTATACAGAATTTGTGGAAAAAGTTCCCCAAGATTGTGTTGTCCTCACCTTAGCTTGTGGAAAATTCCGCTTTTTTGATAAAGAATTAGGTGAAATTGGTAACATTCCTCGATTGATGGATGTGGGACAATGTAACGATGCCTATTCTGCCATTCAAATTGCTTTAGGATTAGCTAAAGCGTTTGATATTGGTGTGAATGAATTACCCCTGTCCATGATTTTGTCATGGTATGAACAAAAAGCTGTGGCGGTGTTATTAACCCTGTTATATTTAGGGATTCAAGACATTCGCTTAGGCCCCACTTTACCTGCTTTTATTTCTCCGAATGTATTCCAATTACTATCGGACACCTATCATCTGAAAGCAATTTCAACCCCCGATGAAGATTTAGCCGCTTGTTTAGCCTAGGGTTAATTTCATGGGTGTCAAAGACGGCTGAAAAAATCTGATTACAGCCGAGATTTGATCCCCCTAAATCCCCCTTAAAAAGGGGGACTTTGAGATCAATCCAATTCCCCCCTTCTCAAGGGGGTTAGGGGGGATCAAACCCTTGATATAACACAAATAAAGCCCTAAAAATCCCGTAAAAAATATTAGAAAAAACTGCTACAATGAAACCAGATACATCTTAAAATGAAAGGATTAAATTTGATATTTAAACCTGAGAGGAGATAAAAAATTATGTCCGTAAAAACCCTAGTTATTGATGGAATTGATGTTGCTGTTGAAGAAGGGACATCCGTTCTCAAAGCCGCCGAAGAAGCCGGAGTCAAAATTCCTAAACTCTGTCATTTAGACGGGGTTTCCGATGTAGGAGCTTGTCGGTTATGCCTAGTAGAAATTAAAGGAATTAATCGTTTATTACCCGCTTGTGTAACCGAAGTGGCAGAAGGTATGGAAGTCTGTACCCAAACCCCCCAACTGCAAGAATATCGACGCATGACTGTGGAGTTATTATTCGCAGAAGGAAATCATGTTTGCGCCGTTTGTGTTGCCAATGGTAACTGCGAATTACAGGACGTTGCGATTGAAGTCGGCATGGATCATAGCCGTTTTCCCTATCGCTTTCCTGAGCGAGAAGTAGACATTTCCCATAGTAAATTCGGCATCGATCATAACCGTTGTATTATGTGTACTCGGTGTGTGAGAGTTTGTGCCGAAATTGAAGGAGCCCACGTCTGGGATGTCGGCTATCGGGGAGCCGCAGCTAAAATTATTAGTGGTTTAAATCAACCCTGGGGGGATGTGGATGCTTGTACCTCCTGTGGTAAATGTGTCGATGCTTGTCCCACGGGTTCAATCTTTAAAAAAGGCACCACCACATCGGAAATGCAACGGGATAGTGAAAAACTAGAATTCTTAGCAGATGCAAGAGGGAAACATCAATGGACAAGATAAGATTTGCTACGGTTTGGTTGGCGGGATGTTCCGGTTGCCATATGTCGTTTTTAGACTTAGATGAATGGCTATTTGATCTCGCGGAAAAAGTCGATGTGGTCTTTAGTCCCGTCGGTTGTGACATCAAAGAATATCCTGAAAATGTGGATGTTTGTTTGGTGGAAGGAGCCGTGGCTAACGAAGAAAATTTAGAGTTATTATATCAAGTTAGAAAACGGACTAAACTCTTAATTTCCTTTGGAGATTGTGCGGTCACGGCTAATGTTCCGGCGATGAGAAATATGTTAGGTAGTACGGAACCTGTGTTAAAACGCTGTTATTTGGAACTAAGTGATATCGGGGCTCAATTGCCTCACGAACCAGGAATTGTACCTGAACTGTTAGAGCGAGTTCGTCCGATTCATGAATTAGTTGATATTGACATCTTTTTACCCGGATGTCCTCCTTCTGCGGATAGAATTAAATCGGCGATCGCTCCTTTATTAGAAGGGAAAATGCCTGTAATGGAAGGACGGGAAATGATCAAATTCGGTTAACCGTTGTTGCGCCGTTGTTGCGCCGTTGTTGCGCTTCAGCGCACCCGAGGATATAAGTTATAACCCTTAATTCCCATCCTCAAATCTCATTGATAAAGATGCGCCCAAGCGCAACAACGGGATAGAAAAGTTCAAGCTAAATAACAAACTACAGAGGTTAAAAATATGTCTAAAACCGTTATTATTGATCCCGTAACTCGGATTGAAGGTCACGCTAAAATATCTGTCTATTTAGATGATGCGGGAGAAGTCGAAAATGCCCGGTTTCACGTCGTAGAATTTCGCGGTTTTGAAAAATTCTGCGAAGGACGACCGATGTTTGAAATGGCTGGAATTACCGCCCGAATTTGCGGAATTTGCCCCGTGAGTCACCTCCTAGCCGCAGCCAAAACCGGGGATAAAATCCTCGCGGTACAAGTCCCTCCAGCCGGGGAAAAACTGCGCCGAATGATGAATTTAGCCCAACTTACTCAATCCCATGCGTTAAGTTTTTTCCACCTCAGTAGTCCTGATTTTCTATTAGGTTGGGATAGTGATCCAGCTAAACGAAATGTCTTTGGTTTAATGGCGGCTGATCCCGATTTAGCCCGGGCCGGAATTCGCCTGCGTCAGTTCGGACAAACGGTGATTGAACTATTAGGCGCGAGAAAAATTCACGCGGCTTGGGCTGTTCCCGGTGGCGTGCGTTCTCCCCTTTCCGATGAAGGTCGAGAATGGATTATTGATCGCTTACCCGAAGCCCGACAAACCACCGAATTAGCTATTAGTATCTTTAAGCGGTTATTAGATACGGAATTAAAAACCGAAATCGATGTTTTTGGCAAATTCCCCTCATTATTTATGGGATTAGTTGCCCCCGATGGGACTTGGGAACACTACGGCGGACACCTAAGATTTATTGATAGTAATGGGGAAATTGTCGCCGATGGTTTGAGTGAAGATAACTATCAAGATTTCCTGGGAGAAGCCGTCGAAAATTGGTCTTATTTGAAGTTTCCCTATTACAAACCCCTGGGATATCCCGATGGAATTTATCGCGTTGGGCCCTTAGCCAGATTGAATGTTTGTGACTGTATTGGTACGGAAGATGCCGACCGAGAATTAATTGAATTTCGTCATCGGGCGGGAGGACGGGTCGCCACTTCTTCCTTCTTCTATCATTATGCTCGTTTAGTGGAAATTCTAGCTTGTATTGAAGCCATTGAACAGTTAGTTGATGACCCGGATGTCGTCTCAAAACGGGTGCGTTCAGAAGCGGGGATTAACTGTTTAGAAGGAGTGGGCGTGAGTGAAGCTCCTCGGGGTACGTTATTCCATCATTATCAAGTAGATGAAAACGGATTAATTAAGAAAGTTAACTTAATTATTGCCACGGGACAAAACAATTTAGCCATGAATAAAACCGTGACTCAAATTGCCCAACATTATATTCATGGAAATGATATTCCAGAGGGAATGTTAAACCGAGTCGAAGCCGGAATTCGGGCTTATGATCCGTGTTTAAGTTGTTCCACCCACGCCGTCGGTCAAATGCCCTTACACATCCAATTAATTCAAAAGGACGGAACAATTATCCAAGAAAAATATCGCCACTAAATGAAATAGGCTGTAGGGTGTAGGCTGTAGTGTGAGGAGTATCAATAATCATCTCCCCCTGCTTCCCCTGCCCCCTCTGCTCCCCCTGCTCCCCCTGCTATATTAGGAGGCAAAATAATGCCAAAGGAAAACTTATATTTATGTATGGGTTCCGCTTGTCATCAGCTTGGAGTGTATGAAGTGTTACCGAAATTGCAAGCCTTGATGAGTGAATATAATATTGATCACAAAGTTGAGCTAAAAGGCTCATTTTGTTTAGAAACTTGTAGTTCGGGAATTGTGATGAAATTTAAGGACTTACATTTTATTAATATTAGTCCTCAAAATATTGAAGATAGATTTTTGCAAGAAATTCTTCCGGCAATTAAAGATCAGAATTGAGATAAAAACCATGTTAGAAACAACTCAAAATCACCTCTGGCAACTTTTATGGGAATATGATCCTAACGGTTTAATTGCCGTAGACTCAGACTTGATGATTAAAGTTGTTAATCCAGCTTTTTGTAAACTGTTTAATGTTGAAGCGAGTGAAATTATTGGTCAACCCGTAACCGAAATTTTAGGGACGGTAGATCATTTTAAAACGGTTTGGGAAACTAATCAGGTGATTCGAGGAAGGGAAACGGAATATCCTGAATATCATTTGTATATTCGAGAGTTTATTTTTCCCATTAAAGATGAAAATATTATTGGCTGTATTATGAGCGATATTACCGCCGAAATGGAACGCAAAAAAGAAACTGATAGAATTAAGGCGGAAACCGTTAAAAAAGTCAATGAAGTGGTTGATAATCAGATGAAAGTCGCTCAAGAAATTGCCGGGTTATTAGGAGAAACCACCGCCGAAACTAAAATTAGTTTACTCAAAATTATTGAAATGGTGAATCAGTAACTCAGGCAATGGGCAGGAGTCAGGAATTAAGTCATCTTTAAAATTAATATGAATCAAGATAACTTTTTTGATATTTGTTACCTGAGTTTGAATAAAAAAGGCGAAGAACTTTGTGGTGACCAAGTTAAATTTACCAAAACCGGAACTAAAAGCACCATTGTTTTATCCGATGGTTTAGGAAGTGGGGTAAAAGCGAGTATTTTAGCCACCTTGACCACGGAAATTTTAATCACCATGTTAAATGCGGATGTCCCTTTAGAGGAAGTGATTAAAACCGTGATTGGAACTTTACCTATCTGTCAGGTGAGAAAAATTGCCTATGCAACTTTTACGATTATTTCGATTAATCATTTAACTAATGAATTTAAAGTCATTAATTTTGATAATCCACCCATTCTTTATTTTAAAAAAGGTCGCATTGTTAAATTAGAAACCAAAATTGATAAAATTTTAGGGAAAAAAATTCAATCTTCAGAAGGAACATTAGAGCGGGGAGATTTTATTGGGGCAATTAGTGATGGTATCCTTTATGCGGGGTTAGGGGATACGATGAATTTTGGCTGGGGTTGGGATAATATTGCCAAATACATGGAGAGAATTTTTATTAGTCAAGCGACTAATTCTCGAACAATTATTGAGCAAGTAATGTCTGAAACCCGTTCTTTATATCGGGAAAAAATTGGTGATGATGCCACTTTTGTGGGGGTTTATGTTAGAAAACCCAACCCGGTCATGATTTTTACTGGCCCGCCTTTAGATATTACTCAGGATGAATTGTATGCCGATAGATTATTAAATTTCCCCGGTCGAAAAGTGATTTGTGGCGGAACAACAGGGAATTTAGTGGCAAATTATATGGGGGAAACCATTGACATGGATATTGCAACCATGCGAAAAGATTTACCGCCCATTGGTAAATTAAAAGAAGTAGATTTAGTCACAGAAGGAATTTTAACGATTTCTAAAGCCACGGAAATTTTGAGAAAATGCAAGGGGGATATTGATCGGTTGGCTTCTGATAATAATGGGGCGGTTTTATTGGCGCGGGAAATTATCGAAGGGGATTCGATTTATTTTTTAGTGGGTCAACAAATTAATGAGTTTTATCAGAACCCTTTATTACCTAAAAATATTTCAATTCGTCGCAATTTAATTGAAGATTTAGTTCAATTACTTCGCAGTCAACAAAAGGAAGTTATGATAGAATATTGTTAATATAAAATATAGAAAATAATATGATTTTAATTGTCGGATATGGCAACCCCATTCGAGGAGATGATGGTGTTGGTCAAGCGGTAATTAGTGAAATTGAGCAGTGGAACTTAACCAATGTGCGATCGCTTTCTCTCCATCAACTCACCCCCGAAGTCGCCGCAGAAATGGCGGAAGTTGATACCGTTATTTTTGTCGATGCTGCTTTAGAAGGAGAGACAATTAATATTATTTCCTTAGAAGCCTTACCCTCAAATTTATTTAATTGGGGACATTCTTTAAATCCGCGATCGCTTTTATCCTTAACCCAATTTCTCTATCAAAAACAACCCCAAGCCTGGTTAATTGCGATCCCAGGAGAAAATTTTGAACTCTGTGAAACCCTATCTCAAAAAGCTCTTAATGGCATTCAGGAGGCTTTAAAAATCATTAAAAATATTGTTAATAAAACCCCAAATCAATTATAATTAACCGTAGTGAGTCCTTTAGGACTAAAAAGAAACCCCTAAAAAGAAACCCCTTTAGGGGTTACTACGGTAGTGAGTCCTTTAGGACTCAATCAAACCCCTAAAGGAGTTACTACAAATTATGCACGAAGTTAGTATTATGGAACAGACCCTAGAGATTGCCTTAAACCATGCTAAACAACAAGGGGCAACTCGAATTCATTGGATTAAAATGAAAGTAGGGGAATTATCGGGAGTGATCCCAGAAGCGTTAGAATTTGCCTTTGATGTAGTGGTGAAAGGGACAATAGCAGAAACCGCTATTTTTGAAATAGATTCTATTCCAGTTCGCTGTTATTGTCATCATTGTCAGGTGGAATTTCAACCGGATAATTATATTTATGAATGTCCCCATTGTCATGAATATAGCCTTGATATTCTTCAGGGAAAAGAGTTAGAATTAACATCTTTAGAGGTTTCTTAATTATGTGTACCAATTGTGGCTGTGCTGTTACCCCTGGAAAAGTAGAAATCCATAGTCATGATGATCATAAACATCCTCATACCCATGACCATGACCATGAACATTCTGATCATGATCATTCTCACCAAACCCTAACCATTCATGAAGCAATCTTATCTAAAAATGAACGATTAGCCGAACGAAATCGGGGCTTTTTTTGGGGTAAAGGACTTTTTGTTTTAAATGTTTTATCTTCTCCCGGTTCAGGAAAAACAGCCTTTATTGAACGGACTTTAACTGATGTCAATTCCCATCTTCCTGGAGCGGTAATTGTAGGAGATTTAGCCACGGATAATGATGCTCAAAGACTCAGACGGTCGGGGGCACAAGTGGTTCAAATTACTACCGGAAATGTTTGCCATTTGGAAGCGGATATGGTCGCTAAAGCCATTTTTGACATGAACTTAGATGGGGTCAAATTATTAATTATTGAAAATGTTGGTAATTTAGTCTGTCCGGCGGCCTATGATTTAGGAGAAAATCAACGGGTTGCGTTACTTTCTGTCACCGAAGGAGAAGACAAACCCTTAAAATATCCGACCTTATTTAAAACGGCTGATGTGGTAATTATTAATAAAATTGATATTGCAGAAGTCGTGGGTTTTGATCGAGAATTGGCTTTAAATAACATTAAAAAAATTGTCCCCCAAGCTCGAATTTTTGAGGTTTCTGCTAAAACCGGGGTGGGAATGAAGGAATGGTATCAATTTTTAGAACAACAGGTTAAAGAAACCAGCCCTAGGTTAATTGTATAGAAGGGAGCGGGGGAGCAGGGGGAGCGGGGAAGGTAGGGGAGCAGGGGGAGCAGGGGGAGCAGGGGGAGCAGGGGGAGCAGGGGAGGTAAACTCTTTATATTCTCTATTCCCTATTACCCATTCGTAATTAGTAATTAGTAATTCGTAATTAGTAATTACCGATCACGGATTTAAGCGGATTACGCAGATTAACCCTGCCCTCGACTTGATTGGGGGACAAATTAAAATCCGTGAAATCCGTGAAATCCTCTTAAATCCGCGATCCCCATTACCTAACACTTAATAACCACCCAGATAATAAGCATAATCGGGTTTTTTCAGAGCTTTAAAGACCTTTTTACTCGATAAAATCATAAATACAAATCCACCTGCTATTAAACCGAAAACGGTAAAAAAGACAGAAATTGTATGGGCTAAAATATACCCGACTGTAATATTCACAATCAAAGCAATAACTAACATTTTAAAAATCGTAGTGGATTGATTTAAACTAAACAAAATTAATCCATTAAATAAACCCAAAACAAAGAAAAAATAACCTAAACAGCCCCATAATGCTTGCATTGTTTCCGGTTGTGTCCAATTATCCGGTCTAAGGATACCTACAGTTAGAAAAACTGATAACCCTAAAAATATTATTGCCATGATAATTGCTGACCAATAAAAGAAAAATAACCTAGAAGAAAAATTAGCTAAATTATGAATTGTTAAAATTTTAGATTTACTATACCAATAACGAATAAATATATATCCTAAATATTGCAATAATGGCACTAATATTAAGAAGTTTAGTAAGGCTAAATCCATGCTTTTTTGATATTTAAGATCGATCGCAAATAGTAGACCAGAAGCAGGATTAATGGTTAAACCCGCCACAATACGGTCAGCAAAAATAAAACTAAAATAGGCTAATCCATAGCCAAAATAAGGAGACATTAAATAGACAACGGCACTGAGGCGAGGTAATTGAACGGGAGAACCTGTATCAGTATCTTTGTGTTTAATAAACCAAAATAAAACCAATCCAACAACCACTAATAAGCCAATAAACATAGCCCATATTTGTGCAATTAATGTGCCTAAACCCAACTGTAATCTTAAAAACAGAAACAATCCACTTAACCCAATTAAAACCAATGGCCCGCTCCAGCGTGATAGAATAGAAAGAACGGCTAAAAACATCCACAAAATGCTGAGTAACAGATAGTAAAATACAGCAATAATGATATAATGATCGGCAAATAAGCCTCGATAAAATCCAAACCATAAGCCCAAGAATCCCAGGAAAATAGTCGTAATAATTCCTAGGGATAATAGGGAAGTAGAAACTCGTTGTGCTTGACGAATTTCGCCTAATGTCATGTAGAATAGACCTCGGCGACTAATCATTTGTACGAATCCACCGGCGGTGGTGAGACTGGCCATGGTTACTATTGTAAAAAGTGACGCTAATTCCGGTGAGATTACCTGCTTTTTATCTCCGATCCCGAGATACTCCATCCCTAACATCATAATCAACGGCAGGGCATAAACAAAACTTTGAGAAAATTCATTAATAAAAGTTAAAATTTCATAGGATATTGTTTTCCAAACATCATCTTTTTTTGTTTGTTTTGGAGAAACGGGTGCATTGTTCAAATATTCATAAACATACTGACCCAAATCCCGAGCATTATCAAAACCAAATTCTGCTCTGATAATTCTGTCTGTATAACCAAGGGATTCAATAATAGCAGTGGCTTGCCAATAGTTTGCTAAATGAGGACTAATTTCTTGGACAGCATGGATTAATTCTTGGAGCTTTTCATCGAGATTAATCATAATTTTATTGTTTCAGAACTTCCACTTCCTGTAGCTGGTTTTCAACATCCGAAAAAGGTTTATTCATCAGTCGATAATAACTCTCTAAATGTAAATCTAAAAAACGTCTTTGAGTAAATAAATCCAAGGCGCGATCGCAAGCCCGTTGACCAAATTGGCGACGTTCAGTTTCCGGTAATTCTAATAACTTGAGAATGGCGGCGGCTAACTCTGGGGGGCGACCGGCTTTGACCATTAACCCCGTATCTCCCAGGGCTTCACTGACTCCCCCGACGTCGGTAGAAACAATCGTAGCACCCGATAACATAGCCTCAATCACAGCATAGGGAAACCCTTCCGAAATACTGGACATGGC
Source organism: Planktothrix sp. PLAVEN19ND (assembly GCF_057220675.1). Classification (NCBI taxonomy): domain Bacteria; kingdom Bacillati; phylum Cyanobacteriota; class Cyanophyceae; order Oscillatoriales; family Microcoleaceae; genus Planktothrix; species Planktothrix sp. PLAVEN19ND. The sequence goes on from NZ_CM170132.1 coordinate 986,394, forward strand.
TACCACATCAGCTTCACTATAAGCACGCCAGGGTTCGCTGGTAAAACCCGCAAAGTTGATATTTTTTTCAATCCCGTATTTTTCTACCCGTCTTAAACATTCGGCATAATATCCCTCATCGGATGCTTTGCCATAAAAACGAAACTCCACATCGGGAATTTTATCTCGGACAATTGCAGCCGCTTCAATTAAATCTAACTGACCTTTTAAGGGAAAAATTAAACCCATATTCATCACCTGGGGGCGTTCTTTTTTCACAGGGGGCGTTGGATGAAATTGTTCTGGATCTGCACCATTGTAGATTACTTTTATGTTTTCAGGAGGCACTCCCCACCATTTTTCCCAACGAGCATTATATTCACAAACTGGTGAAACTTGATCGGCAAAATGATAGTTAAGCCTGACCACAGCTTCCACAACTTTATAGAGAAATCGGCGCACAAACACTGAAGGAATACTACGGTTAAGATTAAGATATTGTTCACGAATATTAATCCCATGTTCAGTTAACAGATAGGGAGTTCCCCGTTCCAATTTGGCAATCACGCAGGGTAAACCACAAAATGCCGCTGCTGAGGAATGGGTGATATCTGTGTGGGGAACTGGAATATTAATCGCCAGCAAAAAACGATAGAGTAAACGGATAGCTTCAGCTAATTCATTAATGGTGGGTTCAAGGCGCTCCGATTCAATTTGCCAGTTGCTACAGGCTAAATCTTGATAAACTGACCAAACCGAGGCGGACATCATGGTTATATGGTAGTCATAATGTAGAAAGTATTTATGAATGTCTAACAGCAGTTCGCCCAATTGATCGATGTCTAAATCTTCAAAAAGAATAGCGCGTATAAATTTCTCAAATCGAGGTAAAAATTGAGTAGCGACAACTTTTTTGGTCGTCTGAAATTTACTTCTAATGGCGTTAGAAAAAGGCGATTGCCAAGAATATTCAACCGGGTCATCAATTCCCCATAGAGGCAATTTTACAACTTGTTTAACATTGGTTGATAAGTTATACCGTAGGGGGAGGTAAGGGTTGGCAACAATGGCAAACAGTTTAAAATCAACTTCTGGAAGTTCTTGGGTTAATACATGACACCAGGTACTCACCCCGCCTTTGTGGAAGGGATAAGTACCTTCAGTTGTCAAGAGTACAGAGGGGCGGTTTGGGCTCATTGAGGGGATGAATTTTTTAGGTTATAGTCATTATAATTTAGATCCCCCCTAGGTTTTGCTGCTCACCAGAAATAAACCGTGGCTAACTGACCTGCCAGCAAGTCATTTTTAACATTTTTAAACTGTAAAATGACTTGATGGTTAAGGTCTTCTGAGGGTAAAGGATTAATTCTCACAACCTTAGCTTCAAATTCCTGGGTTTTGTCTCCCCCGCCGATTTCGACCATCGCCTTTTGACCCAGATGTAAAGCATTAATTAAACGGGAACTCACAGGAATTTCCACATTCAGGTTTTCTATTTCCGCCAGATCGACCACCTTCGTCCCGGCAAAAATTTGATTCCCCACCGCCACTGGTAAATCCACTATAACTCCAGAGCGAGTCGCTGTAATTACTTCTGTCGTTTTAATTTCCGTCAACAGTTCTTCTGGGTCTGAGGAGTTAGTTTCTATCGATTCATAGGGAAGTTCTATAGCTCTTAATTCCGCCAACTGTTGTTGAACCATCTGACGTTGCTCCGTCAATTGTTGGTATTGTAACTGAGCCAATTTTAACTTCGCCTTCATGTCCGTCAGTTCTTGTTGCTGTTGATCAACCACCAGTTGACTTTGCAATTGAGATTGTTTTGTCTGTGCTTGGGTAAAGGTTTCTGAAGCTACAATCGCCGCTTTCGCACTGTCAAGATCCGCCTGGGCTACCTTCATTTCGGCTGCGATTTCTTCGAGTTTTTCCTCAGAGACCGCCCCTTGTTCCCGCAATTCTAGGTAACGCTGATAGGAAGATTCAGCCTTCTGATACAGAGCCTCAGCCCGTTCCACAGAATCTTGCCGTTGAGGTAAGGGGACTTGCTGCATCTGGTTTTGGGCGGTTTTGAGTTCAGACTCCGCCTCTGCAACATTCGCCCGTAGGGGGGCGCTGTTTTGATCAAAATATTGGATCTTTTGTTCCAACTTGAGGATTTCTTGCTGTTGACCCATTTGTTGTTCTTGCAAATCCATGTCTTTTTGCTTTAAAGCCGCTAACTGCTGCTGTTGAGCGATTTTCTGCTGTTGTTTCAAGGCTTGCTGTTGTTGTCGGGCAACTTTTCTTTCTCGGAGTAGGGTTTGTTGTTCTTTTTTGGCTTGTTTGAGTTCCCGTTCAGCCTCAATATTTTTTAAGACTAACAACGGTTGTCCCACTTGAATATGATCGCCGATTTCTACTTTGATATCTTCAACGATGGATGAATAATAGGAAGCGATCGCAAAGGTTTTCGCAGGTTGAATTTTTCCCGTAAATTTTGTTTTACCAATTTGGTTATTTTGTTCTAATTTAGTTAAAATCGGCAGAGGTTCCCGCAGGCGATAACGCACGAAATAAATTCCGGCGGTGACGCTGAACGCCATGATAAATAAAACCAACAATTGTTGCCAGGATTTATCGCCATTAATCCCCTCATTGACAAAACCGACTTCCGATTTAGGATAGGGTTTATTTAAAAAGCTGGGTAGGCTGGTAAACGGAGAGTTGCTGTTTAAACCAGAAATTGCTTCGGTCTTAAATAAGGAAGCTTTTCCTTGGGGATCAAGAGAAGAACGTTGATTAGGGATTCTGGCGTCCATAGCTTTATAGTTTTAGAGTTTTTTTGGAAGTAGGTTTTAAAAAAGCGGATTAATTGATGAACAAAAATTGCATAAATTCAGGAAATTTTAAGAGGGTGATCGCAGTTGCCAGAACAGTTAGGATTAAGACTGATCCAGTCTTTCCTACCTGTTCCCTATTACCTGCTTTTACAAATATTGCTGAACGGCTGAAACTAAATTGTCAGACCAATAATTGGCCAGGTCAGCATTAATCGCCTCCACCATCACCCGAATTAGGGGTTCAGTTCCAGACGCCCGAACTAAAATCCGACCTTGATTTCCCATGGCTGTTTCGGCCTTAGCGATCGCCTTTTGTAAAGGTTCACATTGTTGCCAGTTACAACGTCGCTCCCGGTCTTCTACTCGCAGATTTTTTAACAGTTGAGGATAGGTGGAAAAACTTTGTTCCCGCAGTTGACTCATGGAACAGCCAGAACGTTGTACTAAGGCAGTTAAATGCAATGCGGTGAGCAAACCATCTCCAGAAATACCGTAATGACGACAGAGAATATGACCGGACTGTTCGCCCCCTAACATTGCACCAGTTTGCATCATTTCTGTATGAACGTATTGATCGCCCACCGCAGTTCGGATCAACTTCCCGCCCAACTGTTTCCAGGCCATTTCAAAACCCAGATTAGCCATCACCGTTGAAACAATCGTATTTCCGGGTAACTGTTGCTGTTGTTGCAGCATTTTGCCCCAGAAGTAGAGAATATAATCACCATCAATTACTCGACCTTGACCATCGACGGCGATCACTCGGTCAGCATCTCCATCAAAGGCGAAACCTAAATCCGCCTGATTTTCCTGCACGGCGGCTTGTAGGGGGGCGAGATGGGTTGAGCCACAGTTAACATTAATCCGATCGCCAGCGGCTTGATCATGCAGACAAATGACTTCGGCTCCCATTTGAGCGAAGGCTTGGGGTGCTAAATTAACGGCGGCTCCCCAGGCTAAATCTAAAACAATCCGTAGACCCGACAAATCGGAGGTTGGGAGTAGGGAGTTTTGTAAAGACTGAAGATATTGATTTAATAATTCGGGTCGAGCGTGTTGATATCCATACTTTACTGGCTGTTCGGGTTCGTAGGCTATTTTTCCCCCGGCTCCTCGGATGCCAGTTTCGATCTGTTTTTGTAGGGCGGTGGTTAACTTTGTACCATCGGCTCCAAATATTTTAATTCCATTATCTTCCGGGGGATTATGGCTGGCGGAAATCATTACCCCACCAATTGCTTCAGAAATGTGAGTTAGATAAGCAACGGTGGGAGTGGGGCATAAACCCAGATACCAAACCTCTAATCCGGTGGCTCTTAAACCCGCAGATAATGATGAGGCTAACAGATTGCTGGAGTTACGAGAATCCTGGCCAATAATTACCGGCCCTTTTTTCTGATTCTCCGCTTGTAGGATTTTCCCTGTCCAAAATCCGACTTGTTGAGCCAGGGATGGGGTGAGAACGTCTCCGACTTTTCCCCGAATCCCATCGGTTCCGAATAGGGGGGTTTTGGGTAAATTTAGGGGAAAACGGTCAATAATATTGTGAATTGTAGAGATAAACATGACTTTTATCCTTTGTTAATATTGGGGTTTTGTTGGATTTAAAGTGAGCAAAAAGTGATCAAAAAAGGTTTTAATGTGGAGGTTGAGGAGAAAAAAGTTTGTCCTGCGGGCAAGAAGATTGCCCGCTAGACATTGAGTTAGGATGGTTTCATCCAGTTGCTGCTAAACGAAACTGAAAGTATTACTATTAGTTAAAGCGAGGGTTTGATCCGCTTTAACAATAGCAATCAATTCCTCCGACGTGCCTGAAGTTTTTAACCAAATAGCGGTACCCGTATTACCACTGAGACTATATCGGGACTGTAAGCGATAATTTGAGGCACTTCCGTACAGTTGAATGATATCATCAGCCAGTTTGAAGTCAGAGATTAGGGCATAATCATTTAATCCCTTGTTGGTATTATCGCCGTCATTGTAATAGGCTTGACTTGAATCTCCTAATACAAAGCGATCTTTGTTCTGACCCCCGGTGAGAGCATCAATTTCGCCTTTTCCAAATGTTGTACTATCGACACCAATCAGGGTATCATCGCCGTCTCCGGCAAAGATGGTATCGTTACCTGCGTCCCCTTTCAGGAGGTCGTTACCCGCTTCCCCATTGAGTTTATCGTTATCTGCACCGCCACTGAGTGAATCGTTACCTCCACCCCCATTCAGTGAATCATTACCTGCATCCCCGTTCAGGAGGTCGTTACCTGCGTCCCCATTGAGTTTATCGTTACCTGCACCGCCACTGAGTGAATCGTTACCTCCACCCCCACTGAGGATATCGTTACCTGCACCCCCATTTAATCCGTCATCGCCTAATTGACCTGCTAGTTGGTCATTCCCGCCATCACCATTGAGGGTGTCATTCCCGTCCCCGCCTTTGAGGATGTCATTCCCGTCCCCAGCATTGATGATGTCATTCCCTTTTTGTCCTGCCAGGGTCTCATCCCCAGCAAGACCGTTAATTTGATCGTTAGCAGCAGTTCCTTTAACATTATTGTTATTGGCACTGGTGACGTTAATAACATTGAAAGGTGTATTGGGGTTGGTAATTACGGGGTCAGTGGGGGTGGTAACCGTGGAGTCATTGACCTTGACAACAAAAGTATCATCTACGGTTTTGCCATTAGATGTACCTCGAACTGTAATATTTGCTGTACCGAATTGATTGTTCAAATAGTTCAAGGTCAGCGTATTTCCATTAATACTCGGAGTAACTAATCCAGTATTACTATTAGTTAATACGGTCTTAGTAATGGCTGTTTTATCGTTGTCAACATCATCAAAGACATTGGCTAAATCAATCGTAGACTGCGGCGCATTTTTAGCGGCAGTCACATCAGCAATGGCACTAGCCACCGTGGGGGCATCATCGACAGGGGCGACATTGACTGTAAAAATGTCAGTTACTGTTTGACCATTGGATGTCGCTTCTACAGTAATGTCTGCCGTACCTGATTTATCTTTTAGATAGTTTAAGGTGAGAGTATTTCCACTAATACTAGAAGTAACTAATGCCTCGTTACTGTTAGTTTTAATGGTTTTGACAATCAGGTTTTTATCGTTATCAACATCATCAAAGACACTGCTTAAGTCGATGGTCTGGCTTGGATCATCTTCCTTGGCGGTAACATCAGTAATGGGACTAGCCACCGTGGGGGGTTTATCTACAGTACCAAAGGTGACCTTGGCAGTATGGGAGCCTCCATTTTTAAAGACCATCTCCAAAATATCGCCGTTCAGGGTGGTGCTATCCGCGCCTGTGATCACCGGTTCTTGACCTTGGGGAATCTTCAAATCAAGTTTGACAGTTCCCGCCCCGGTAAAGGTATAGTCTAAATTCTGACCGTCACCCGTAACACTCTCCAATGTTGAGCGCATCGGTAGGTCAATAATCCGAGTCACATCTTGGGGAGTTGTCCCTAGGTTAATGGTAAATTCGCCCCCGGTTTTCGGCAAAAATACCGTGTCTGCGTCATAGGCATACCAGTTATTCACACTTTGGATTTGCTGACCTTTTTCCACATTTAAACCAAAGTCACCGACGCTGGTATTAGTAGCGGCTTCAACTTTAGCCGTAATCGTATTTCCTGTACTTGATGTGGATATTTTGGCTTTTTCAAATGTTTTAATCCGATTGCTTAAATCGGCTGCGGTGACAAATTCTGCCCCGGCGTTATAAGCCTTAGCGATCAAGTTGGTAAACATCTGCTCGGTATAACCGGGTGCCGCGCCCGGGGCGGTTGTTGGGGCATAATCATGCCAAGGAAAATGGAAGATGGGCATGGCGGCGTGACTGGCAATGTCGTTATATTCTTGATTCCATACGGCTTCTGCTTCCGGTACCGTTTTTTTCTCAAACTCAATTAAAGAGAAGTCAAACTTCATGTTCGGAGCTAAATAAACATAGTCTTCTCCTTTAAAGGGTAAGCCAAACGCATTCGGATACCCGGCTCCCACTCCTGAATATCCCCCACTGACATAATCGAGGTATTTTTTCAGTTCTTGACTGACTTGGAATCCTTCGGGAGCCCCTGGTATGGCTGCACCAGTCACATTAATTCCTAAATTTTTTTCAATCACCAATTGGGACTGATTAAATTCCTTTTCTAGTTGGGTGGGGGTGAGAACATTGGTATCTTCTGGGTGGGTCAGGGAGTGGGTACCAATTTCGTTCCCCTGGGCCAACATCTGCTGGTAGTAGGGGCCAGACTTGTTCCAATCCGTGGTTTGGTCTGGGGGATTATCACCTACATTGATATAGTAGGAACCGACAAAATTGTAGTCCTTGTTCCATTTGTCTAAAATCGGCAGCAGTTTATCGTAAATTCCATTATTAACGTCATAGGTTTCCTGAGACTGATCCATGTCATTCCGAGAAACAAAGATTCCCTGATCCCGGCTCATATTCAGTCGTACTGTGGGTTCAGTCCCTTCCGCAGACCATTGTAGCGCCTGCCAAAGCAAGTTACTATCGGCTAAAAATCCTTCCGTGGCAAAGTGAACATTTCGGCCTCCGGTTTGGGTGGTAATCACCGCCTCGCTATTTTTGCCATTGGCAACTAAATCTGCGACAACCTTGGGTTGATTATTGTCTGTTACACCGTCGCCATAAGTGTTATAGGATATGTTGCTATAGTTAAGAATCGCCTCATTAGCGGCGTACCCTTTCATGACTGGATTAGTTACATCTTTGGCTGTGAGAGTCCCATTCACTGGCCCGCCCCCATCAACCCTTGTCAGGTCTAGGAGTTTGCGCATCCGGCTATAGGAATCTCCGGGCAAAGCATTACCATTTTCGTCGTTGGTCAGGAAATCTCCGGCTGTAACAATCCCAATTTTATAGTCATAAACGGCATCTGATAAGGTGTTTTCAATGGCTTGCAGTTTACTGGTGGGAACGTTGCGGAAGGAAGGAAAGACTAAGCTGTCATAATTGACCAGTTTTGTAATATCCGTTAGATCATCCTCGTTTAAAATATCAAACGGAATTCCAGCCTGCATGGCTTGGGATTGGGCGGACAGAAATAGCTGGGTATAGGCTTTTTTATCGAAGAATTTGGCTGCGGTGGTGTCTGAATAGACGATACCTATTTTTTTACTCAGATCTGTTCTTGGGATTAAAACTTTTGGTGCTGAAACCGTATATTTTTGACTGCCATAATCCCCGGGTAAAAAGTCAGTATTGTTAATGTCAATGTAGGCATCGACAACTTTGGGTGTTCCCTGTAATTGGCTCACGGGAACGGCAAATTCTACGATTTTCTTGTCGGGATCAAAGGTATAATCAAGGTCGGAAACTTTAGTTGCGCCCTCAGCCCCAGTGTACAGAGCCGGGATACCATTACTATCAAAATTGACGTTATATTCGGCTCCAACTGTTGAAGTTGACCCCCATAATGTATAACCCGTTTTGGTATTCCGATCTGTATTCAGCCATAAAGTGGTATTAGCACCAATGGTCGTACTATCGGCTTTGAAGGCAAAAACATAAGCATCTGCGGCATATTTGCCGTAAATTTCATATCCGGCTTTCCCTGTCCCGGAGACAGAATCTAAGCGCTCACTCTGTGTCCAATCCGTCAGCTTTCCGTCAACGTTAATGTTTTCGTATTGGTTTGTCATCATGACTCCTATATTTTTGATAAAAAATGGGTACTCAATGAGTGACTAATCAAAGATTAGTCATATTAATCTGGAGTGAAGTTGCAGGGCACTCGCCCCCCGATTTCATTAAAAAAGGGGGGAATAAGTTGCACCGTGAAAGAGAAATGGTATCAGCCCTCTTTTGTCAGTTTGGCGATTTGAGACAATTTACGCCCTTTGAACCGATTAAAAGCCCCGATTGTCCCGTCTATCCAAAAAAGAGGGATCGGACAGGAAATGATACTACTTGAAGTTTTGGCTAAAATTTTTGAATTCGACTCTGGTTTTTTAAAAAGGGTTTTGTCTAAACTGCTCTGGTTAGCTGGCAAATAATTGGAATTCGACTCTGGTTTTTTAAAAAGGGTTTTGTCTAAACTACTCTGGTTAATTGACAAATAATTGGAATTCGACTCTGGTTTTTTTAAAAAGGGTTTTGTCTAAACTGCTCTGATTAACTGGCTAATAAATTACGTTGTCTTAAATAGAATTGTTCTTGCAAACAGTTTTGCAGAGTTTGATGAGAAATCAGAGACTTCCGCAACAGAATTTCCCCCAGTTTTTTGCCTGTATTAGTTTGTTCTTGCAAGGCGACTTGCAATTGATTCCGAGAAATAAATTGCTTTTGGAGTAGGATTGTACCCAGAGCAAAAGCTGCGGGCGTTTTGGGCATCTTTTTTACTGGTTCTTCGGGATACATTAACTGCAACTCCCAAGCTAGGGCGCTACCCACAATTGTCTCCAGATTATTGAATTGAGGTTTCCAACCCAAAATCTGACGAATTTTATCGGAACAAGCAATCACACAAGCGGGGTCTCCGGCTCGTCGTTCAATCTCAACCACCGGGAATTGTCGTCCCGACATTTCTGTGACTTTTGCTAAGACTTCCTTGACACTGTACCCCTGACCATAACCACAGTTGAGAATATGGCTGTCATTTTCGTCTTGCAGATAACGCAGGGCGTCAATATGGGCGGCGGCTAAATCCTCGACGTGGATATAGTCACGAATACCTGTGCCATCGGGGGTGGGAAAGTCTGTGCCGAAGATACTCACGGATTCCCGTCGGTTTAAGGCGGCATCTAAAGCGACTTTAATCAGATGACTGGCTTTTTTGTTGGTTTGACCAATGCGCCCACTGGAGTCGGCTCCGGCGACGTTAAAGTACCGTAGAATCACATACTTTAATCCCGATGCTCGACTGTAGTCTTGAATCATCTGTTCGCTCATCAGTTTGGAGTAACCGTAGGGATTGATGGGTGCGGTGGGGGTTGACTCCCGCACCGGGTTTTCTGCGGTTTCTCCATAAACGGCGGCGGTACTGGAAAAAACTAGCTTTTTGACTCCGTATTTTTCACAGCATTGCAGCAGGTTTAATGTGTTACGGGTATTGTTTCCGTAGTAAGCCAGGGGATTGGCTGTGGATTCGGGGACTGAAATGCTGGCGGCAAAGTGCAGAATCGCATCAAATTGATGTTCGGCAAACACCTGAGCTAATTTTTGCGAGTCTGCTAAATCTCCTACGACTAATTCCCCATAAAGCACTGCTTTGGGTGATCCGGTAGAGAGGTTATCATAGACTACGATTTCGTAATCTGTTTCTTTCCCGAGTTGTTTGACGACATGGGAGCCAATATAACCAGCGCCTCCAGTCACTAATATCTTTTTACTTCTTTGCATCACAGATACCTCCTCTACTTTTAAAAGTGGTTAAGTAGTCGGAAACGAATAAACCCAGCTATGTAAAGAACTGTAAAGGTGTTTACATATCTTTACTTTTTCCTAGTTTTCACCGTTAACCTTAAGTTAAACCGACTACTTGTTCGGATCAGTGTATTTACTTAAGCTAATGATGGTTCATACGACCAGAATCTTGCAATAGTCCGAGCCGAACTTTACCGATTCTTTAAGAAAAATAAGAATTAAGGGTTCTTATATGAATGTTTCATGAAAAATCAAAATTCGACTTGATTTAACAAGTGTTAGTGTGGTATAATCTCGCGTGTTTTTTTAATTATGAAAATATTGGCTCTGGACTTGATCTCAGCGATTTGGCTGTATACCCTGTGGGCTATTTTATTTTTGGGGTTGCCTTATAAAAGTTTTTCTAGCTCTTATCATCATCATTGGCACAGCAAAATTGTGAGTGCCTTCGCCCGAACCTCATTGGTGGTAACAGTTGGAGTTTTTGCGCTCACTGCTTTCCATCTGTTCAGTTGGTTAACCTTGGTGCTATTTTACACGATATTGTTACTGATTGTTTGGTATTATCGCCAACGGAAAACAGCCAGGGAAAAACTAACTATATTTGTTCAGGGGTTATTGTTTTTATTCCTGGACATACTTGACCAAGGACTCCCTACGGAACAGATTTTCAAGAGTTTCTCCCTCATTTATCAGCAATATCAAAAAAGATTGTTAATGATCATCGGTGTTCAAACCATTAACAGTCCTCAAAAAACCCTCAAAATCCTAGTATTAACCGTCATCTTGAGCTTCACTTTATTACTGCGTTTTGAACATCCCCTGCTAGAAATGCGCCTAGCAACTCCCGATAGTTACCAGAACTTACTGCTAACTCAGCAATTTTTAACGGGAGATTGGGATAAAATTCAACATCAAGTTCAATATTTACCTGTCTTCTCAGTTCTGACTGCTGTGATGTCGCTGCTGGCTTCGGTTGATAGCGCACAAGTTATAAGGTTCCTTCAACCTCTGTTTGGGTTTTTGCTGGTGTTGAGTGTGGGTTACAGTCTGCAAACTTTGACTCAAAAGGGTACGGTTGCTTGGGTGGGAATGTTCAGTTTGGGAGCCTATCTGTTTACCTGGTCTCCAGAAATTTCTAAACAGTTACCCCTGTGGGGTCAGCAAGTTTTAGGAACTGTGATCGGCAGCTTGAACTTTTCCCTGGTTCGACAGTGGGCTGTGGGTGATGAAGAAATTGCAGCTATGTTTTTAGTTCTTTCTCTGGCTTGTTTTACCAGGGTTCATATCAGAAAATTGCGCCCAACTGCGGTACTTGATACCTGTTGCTGTTTAGCAATGGTGGCGATGGCGGCACCTGTATTACTGATTCTTGCCTTGATCGGAATAGTAGGAGTGATGGGGAGCCGGATTTTAGGATTGGCTTCGGTTGCGATCTCCTGGTTATTGTTGGCTTTATTATTTGCTTTTTCTCCAGAAAAATTTGACTTTTTTCGGGTATTTCTAATTACGTTACCTGTGGGACTCAGTTTGCTCATTGCCTTAGTATTTTTATTTATCAGTTGGCTTTTATTCCCAATATTGAGACGAAATTCAGAAATAGCTTGTTTGATTTTACTATTTTGTTTTGCCTGTAATTTCCTGCTGCCACCCCCGGCTAAAATTAATTATTTGGAATATGAAGTTGCTGCTCGTAAAAGCCTAGAAATTCGCACAACATTTCCGCTCAAACGTTGGATTATTGTCGCCCCACCGGAACAACTAGCTCAAAATTATCGGGCGGGTTGGCATGAAGATTTAGCCGAATTTGTCAAACAATATTTAACGGAGGTAAAGTTTGATGATTTTCAATTTCCCTACGAAGTCCCAGATTTATTTGTATTTGTGGAAAAACAACCTCTGGCTATTTATCCTTTGAACTTACATTTAGCAATTTCTAACTCCATTTTATTAGACCCAACCTATCACTATTATCGTTCTTTAGCGGGACGCACCAGTTTAGAATTTGAAGCTTTAAAGTTATGTGAACTTTACCAAAAACATCATGCTGGTGCTTCTATCTATTATGAAGATGATCAACTCAAAATTTGTCATTTTGAACTCTGATTATGGAACTCCATTCAGGGTAGAATTGATTTGTCTCAAGTGAGGCGATCGCTCAACAGTTGCTTTAGTTACTATAATTCCTCAAATAACTTATGTTAGATCTAACAAAATTGGCTCAACAAATGCAAGGCATGAGCCAACATATTAATCGAGAAGCTGAAGCATCCCGCAAACGCATTGAAATCGCTTTAAATTTAATCGAACAAGCGAAATTAAATGATGATCAGTTAATGCGAAACTATGCAGAATTTAAACCGAGAATGATTTTTAAACCAGCTACTCCCTTAGAACCTTTAAGTTATTGTCCTGATATTAATGCGCCACCTTCCGCCCATACGGTTTTTGCCACGGATGGTTCCCAAATTGCGCCCAGTGCCCATGAAATTGCCTATTGTTATTTAATTAATGTCGGGCGGGTGATTTTACATTATGGTCAAAGTCGTCATCCGATTTTAGATAGTATTCCTGAAATTTATTATCGCCCGGAAGATTTATATTTATCCCGGCAATGGGGAATTAAAACCGAAGAATGGATGGGATATCGTCGGGCGGTATCGGAAGCGATTATTTTAGCAGAATCGGGAAATCAATTACTCGAAATTTCCCCAAATCAACAGTTAAATGTTCCCACTTTAGCTTTAGTTGATGGTTCTTTAATCTATTGGTTTTTAGAACAATTACCCTCAGAAGCTAGAGATTTAATTTTATTACCAATTTTAGAATCTTGGGAACAGTTAAGATTAGCGGGTATTCCTTTATTTGGATATGTAAGTGCTTCTCGCAGTAGTGAAAGTTTATCCTTTTTAAGATTACAGGCTTGTCCCTTTGATCAACCCAATTGTTTACAACATTGTCCGGGGATAGGAGGTATAATTTCAACGGGAGCGGAGAAAAAAGCCCCTTGTCAAGTGTTTGAACCCCTGCGGGATACGGTATTATGGGAATCCCAATTAAAACCCGGTCAACGCAGTCCTTTCTGGCGTTCTAATTCATCAATTTTGGATTTATATGAACATCATCAAATCTATTTTTGTTATGTGAATATGGGTAGTGAAATTGCTCGTTTAGAAGTTCCGGCTTGGGTAGTGGAAAATTCTGACCAATTAGAGTTAGCATTGGGAATGGTGATGGCGCAAGTTCAAAAGGGATATGGCTATCCGGTGGTGTTAGCAGAAGCCCATAATCAAGCGGTGGTGAAAGGAGGCGATCGCACTCGATTTTTTACGATGTTGGAGCAACAAATGATTAAAGCGGGACTAAGAAATGTGGGAATTTCCTATAAGGAAGCAAGAAAACGGGGTAGTATTGCGTGAAAATCGTAGGGGTTGGGTCTCCCAACCCTCTTTCTCTTTGCGTCTGGGTTTAGAAACCTAACATAAAATAAGATAAAGAGAGTCCTGAAGGACTCACTACGGGTTGGAATTTGATTAATTCAAAATGGGATTGATGTTTCCATTGACATCATTAGTGGGATAACCTCGTTGTCGTAATTCCTCCTGAATTTCATAGAGTTCTAATTGATAGATTTCATTAATAGCTTTGATCTCCTCTTTAATTTGATGATCTCGATCTTCTCGACTAATTAAATCCTCTGGACTTTGACTTAATTTTCGTTCCTGTTCATGAATGGCTTTTTGCCATTGTTTTAACAATTTGTGTCGCTCATAATTGAGTTGTTTAATCCAAAGTTTATTTTCCTGGTAGTTAATTTGTTGGGGAGTTGCTTGGGGATATTCTAACACATACTGCGTTAATCCATCCAGTACCCAGAACTCTCGACTGGCGTATTTAATTCCACTGGTATTTTCCTGCTGACGTTGTTGATTATAGGTTTCAAACTTCTGAGCAATTTGGCGTTTATATCGAGGATAATCAATGATTTTGCCCGTATAAAATCCGGTAATTACGGTTAAAATAATTCCCAACATTGGGACAATATAAGTAATCCAATCTCCATCTTCGCCTTGAAAGCGCACATAAAACAGAGTAGCTGCGTATTCAATAATTAAAAGGGCGATCGCTAAGACAACAAATACTTTCGTTTGTTGATGGAGATAGTCTTTTAATACAGCGTTAAAAACCTCTTTTTCAGCTTCAGCCCGCACCTCAATTAATTTATTTTTGGTGGTTTGGGCTTTTGTTCTTTTTAACTCAATTTGTTCTTGATCATGGCGAATATCACGCTGGATACTGGAAATTGCCACATCATAACTAATTGCCCATTCGGTGAAATAGACTAAAGGAAAACTAACTAATATTGCTGAGATCCATCGCCATTCCCCCGGAAATCCTGCTAAAGCCGCATAAGGGGCGCGGCTATTCATTAAAGCGGCAATAGTCAAACAGAAAATAACAACAGATTTATGGAAGTTCATCGTTTTCATTCCTCAAAATAATAGAAAAAGTAGGGGTTGGGTCTCCCAACCCTCTTTGCTCAATTAGGATTGCTATACTTTCTTTTCATCTCCAAGGCATACTTTAAAGGCGCAAGAATGGTTAGATTTTTAGCTAAACGCGGGTAGATTTTGTAGATATCTGGGAGTTGATTGGGTAATAATTTTTCGGCGATAAACTCCTGTAAAATCACATCTTCATCGAATTTAGAAAGCATAGTTTTACTTACTCCTGATTTGTTGGATTGACTCTTTTACACAGCTTCGGATATTCTGATTGCAAAATTGGGTGTTAGGTAAATCTTTGAGGCTGCTCCAAAGATTAGTATTAAATCCAGTATTGCCATCGTTGGTACTGCCAATAATTAATAGTTTTCCTTGTCGGGACGAGACTTTATTGGCGAGGTTTTTTAAGGTATCGGGACAAAATTCTTCTCCTTCGTTGGCTTGAATTTGCAGTACAATAATTGGGGTTTCAGGGTGGCGATCGCTCATTTCCTGAGCCAAATCTAAAGCCGGACAGACATAGGTTCCTTGGCCTTTAGATTCAGTTTTTTGATGACAGAGAGAATAGCTATCATTGGAGTCTTTGATCATCGCTGGATCAGTAGCAATTACCTCTTGACTCACTTGAATTAAAGCCTGTTTATCCCCTGTTTTAGAAGCATCAGCCAGACCAAAACAACTATCTTTAGATGCTTTGAGTTGTTGAGGATCATTGAGGGCTGAAGCACTACTATCCGCGATTCTGATTAACAGTAACTTGGTTGATTGTTTACTACACCCACTCAACAGAAAAACAAAGAATAGCAGACACAGAATCAGCAGTATCCAAACCCCATCAAAATCGTTACCCTCGCCTTTTTTAATAAACTGACTCTTGCATTCAGTACACATGAACTCTTTGGTTGTATTGGGGAGTTGTACTAAGTCACACTTTCTACGCCCTTGTTTATGATCTCTCAAACAATCCATAAAATAAAACCTCCTTAGCTGTTGATACGATCTCACACTCGACTCAGTAACCCAAAATTCTGATCAGGTTTTGATCAGGATTTCATCGCGTAACGATTAGGAATGACTAACAAAGTTAAGGTTTCACCAGAGGGAAAAATCAGAATTGACATAAAAGGAATGAGAAACCGGGTTTCTTGTCTTGTTTTTATCAAGAAAGCATTTTCTCTCAGAGAAACCCGGTTTCTATTGAGTCCTATAATCCCTAGTCTCTGACAGGCGAATAAACGTGCAATGTCACACAATCTTCATCACTGTTATTAACTAACTGGTGGTATTCATAACGGTCAGTCCAGGTAATTTCCCCGGCACTTACGGTTTCTTCTTTCCAACAGGATAATTTCCGTTTTTCGTCGGCAACATAGCGCTGTTGAGTGATCGACCCCTGAAGGACTTTAGTCACATTCAACGCGGCCTGTTTGTGGGGGTGAATGCCAGAGAGTTGACCTGGCCCCCAACACATCACCAGCACCTCAACAGAATCATTCCGACACAGGATTTGATGGCCATAGCGATCAGGAAGAAATAAAACGAAAGCCTCCCAACATTCCTTCGGTAAATGCAACCGAGTGACCAAATCTTTCAGTTTCTCCAGAGTCAACGTATGAGACGGGATCACCTTAATTGCGACCAGGAACTTCTCAAACGGATAATTAACCCTGTCAGGCGAGGAAACACCGTTCTGCTGTACAATCTGACTAATCATTAGTTTTCGAGCCGTTGATTTACTTGTCTGAACAGATAACTGAATCGATGGCCTTTTATGTCAACCGAAAGGTTGCTATGCAGTTGTCAAGGTTCAGGCTTGATAGTTTTGGGTCGTTGAACCCTTGTTTTCTCAAGCTGTTGATACGATCTCACACCAGACTCAGTAAACCCAAATTCTGATCAGGTTTTGATCAGGATCGGGGTATTCACCGTTTAATCATTGAGGGATGAATAACAAAGTTAAGGTTTCACCAGACCGAAAAAAGCAAATTGAAACAGCACGTCGGGGTAAAGGATGGACAACAGATCAATACTCCCAAGCCTTACCAGCAGCCAGCTTGTATCAATTTAAAAATGTAATTCTTCCTGCTTTAGGAATTTCTATTCAAGATAAGTTAAACCCTACTCTTAAGTTAAATTGGTTAAAAAAGATTATCGAAAAGAATAAAATCACTAAAGCGACTGATCAATATTCAAGAATTACTTCTAATATTTTTACTGACAATTCTAAGTTACAATCTTTAATCAGTATAAATCAATTAATTAAGGATGGTAATGAGGGCTTAAAATTGAATGATTTATTTTATAATTATGGATTAATAACAGATCGAATTACTTACCGAAATTGGCAAGATTTTTTATCGGGTAAGCGAATTGATGAAGATATTTTTATTGCCTTTTGCGAAGTTTTAGGGGTATCTTGGGAGGAGGTTATAGATCAGGAAACACCGGTTAAACATAAAGAGTTTAAACATAAAGATAGTAAAAAAACAAGCTTATTAGTAGAAGTTTTAAATACATTTAATCATAAAGAGCAAAAAGATTTAGTTTGTAGTAATTTAGCTTTAAGTCATGCACCTAAAGCCTTTTTAGTGATTAATTCTTGTTCCTATCGTCGAACTTGGATGTTGCGAAGAATTGCATATGAGATTAAAACTTTTGGCAAAGAAGTACAACCGGAAGATTTTTTTAGTAATTCTAAACACACCTCTCCTTCAATCAACGATTTAACATCAATATTCAATGAAAGATTCAATGAAAGAAATCCTGCTCAATCCCTTAATGAAGTCTTGAAAAGTAAATATATTTTCTTGATTATTAATGTTGATGATTATGAATTTAAAGACTTTAAAGACTTGATTAACGAATTTTGGAAACCGATTTTGGCTAGGGTAAATACAGAAAAACCTGGTAAGATTTTAATGTTTATGATCTCTAGTGATAGAGGAAATGATTGGCAAACGGAATGGAAAAATTGTGATATTTTAAAAGATGCGATCGCAGAACTCACTCCAGCTAATCCTTTTGAAGCAAAAGATTTAATTGAAATTCTCCCTAGAATTGCTTTAAAATTAGATAAAACGCTTAAAGAAGATCCAGCCACTCTTTCTCAAAGTATCCTAGAAAAAGGTCAAGGAGGAACAGAAAAAATAATTCGGGCTTTATATCGACAATTCGACTGTAAAACTGAGGACTTAATTCGACAATGGCAAAACTACCCACACCGATAAACCCTAATACCAAAATTCAATATAAAAAAGATGAAACTGGAGAATTTCAACCCCCTCAAGGGGGAGAATGGAGTGATTTAGTTGACCAAGAAATTTACCCCTATTATCCCAGTGATGGGTTAGTAGAAGCGGTTAATTTAGCCATTCGTCTCAACCGTCCGTTACTGTTGGAAGGAGAGCCCGGATGTGGTAAAAGTCAGTTAGCGGCGGCGGTTGCTTATCAATTAAATAAACGTTATCCTGATATTTTATGGAAATATAGACTCTGGAATATTCAATCTACCAGTAAAGCTCAGGATGGCTTTTATACTTATGATTATGTCGGGAGACTTCAAGCCGCACAATTAGACAAAGAAAAGGTACAAGATGACAACATAAACCCCCGTGACCCAGAAAATTTTATTAACTGGGGGCCATTAGGATATGCCTTTCGAGAACAGGACTGTCGGACTATTGTTTTAATTGATGAAATTGATAAAGCGGATAAAGACTTACCCAATGATTTATTATTAGCTATTGACCAACAGAAATTCCTGGTTAAAGAACTCCGAGAAGAAAATGGCGAACCTCGTTGGGAACGTGCTAATAAAGCTGCACCACCGATTATTATTATTACCTCTAACCGAGAACAGGAACTTCCCAGTGCCTTTTTGCGACGGTGTTTATATCATTATGTAGAATTTCCTGATGGGATACGGTTAACCGAAATTATTAATAGTCGGTTCAAGAATCCTCCGGCTATAATAGTTAAAGAGGCTTTAGATAAATTTATGAAACTGCGAGAGGCAATGGAAGAAGATGAACTCCCTAAACAAGTTAGTACCAGTGAATTAATTGATTGGTTTAAAGCCCTTTATGACTATCCTACGGGGGAAATTAAGGCAATGCTCGAAAAACCAGGAATTCCTCTACCAAGTACGTTATTCAAAGATCATAAGAGTTCTAATAGTTATCAGGATATTTAACCTAATGATCCCCCCTAACCATTTGATTAATCTGTTTTAACGAGTCTGTAGGGGCGAGGCGCTGTTTTAACGAGTCTGTAGGGGCGAGGCGCTGTTTTAACGAGTCTGTAGGGGCGAGGCGCGCCTCGCCCCTACGCCAGAAAGGGATCTCAGAACTCTATAACCATGTAAAACCTAACCTCAAAAATGACAACCGCTTTACCACTGCTAAAATTATTTGAACAACTCAAAAAAGCTGGATTTCCCCTAGGAATTGACCAGTATAATTTTGCAGTGGAAGCCTTAACCCGGTCTATTGAGGATGGTTTTGATCCGACTAATTTTGATAAAATAAAATACCTTTGTCAAGCCGTTTGGGTTAAATCTCCAAAAGAACAACATCAGTTTGATACCTGTTGGCAAGAGTTAATTTTAAGTTCAAAAAACCCCGATAAGACCCCCCCAACCCCCCTTGGAAATGGGGGCGATGGAGGTAAACAACAATTAGTCACTACTCCAGAAAATCCCGATGATACCCCCCCAACCCCCATTGAAAAGGAGGGCGATGGAGAACCGGAAGAATACTTAACAATTGAAACCCAAAACCTGCAAGTGGGAACTGCTATTTCTGTAAATTGGCAAGAAAGTTATTATTTCCCCGTAAGTCGTCAACAACTACGGGAAGGATGGGAAACCTTTAAACCTCAACGTCCAAAAACCTTTTTCAAGGAAATAGATATTCCCGCTACCGTTGAACAAATTACCAAAGATGGTTTTTTCATTAAACCTGTTTTCGCCCCCACCCAGACCCTAGAAATACCCCCAAAAGTCCTATTACTCATCGACCAAAAAGGGTCAATGGCGCCCTTTCATCCCCTTTGTCGCCATTGGGTTAACCTGTGGTCAGGCGCGACGGTTTACTATTTCCATAACTGCCCAACCGATAGCTTATATCTTGACCCCCAACTACGAAAAGGGGAAGATATCGAAACGGTTTTAAGTGAATTTTCCCCTAAGAATACCGTTGCTTTAATTATTAGTGATGCTGGCGCGGCAAAACAACGTTCTGTTCCTGACCGTTGGGACGAAACCGTAGAATTTCTTAACTTCCTCACCGATACCGTTTCCCGTGTCGCTTGGTTAAACCCTCTCCCCCGTGACCGTTGGTTAGATACGACTGCGGAAGACATCGCCAAAATATACCCCAAACAAGTCCCCATGTTTGCCCTCAACCCCGCAGAATATCAAAAAATGCTGCGTTGGTTACGTTGGGGTGACTCTTTCTCTAACTCCCCCCTTACCAAGGGGGGTTGGGGGGGATCTTCCCCAGAAACTTCCCAAGACTCTAACTCCCCCCGTACCAATGGGGGTTGGGGGGGTTCTCTTAACTGGGACTTCGACACCACCAGTCGAATTAATAGCTTTACCCAACAATACGGTAATTCCTATTTAAACCTAGCGTCCCATGCCGCCTTTCCCCTAACCTTAACTCCAGACCTTCTCTATCGTCTTTGGAAAAAATTTTTAGTCCCTAATTACCCTAAACTTGAACTTCCTTGGTATGCAGTCGCGGATATATTGTTATCAGATTTTTGCCAACCTGTTGAAGAAGAATTAATAGAACTCTATGAAATAGAACCAGATATCCGTAATCAATTATTGATCAAACTCACAGACCAAGAAGGAGAAAAACGACTAAAAGAATTATCTGATTTTATCATTGAATACCTAAAAAAACAGCTAAAATCTCAACTTCCCCATTGGTTAGGAAGTCTTTATGAACGACAACAATGGGCAGCTTTAGCCTATACTGACCAACAGGATGAAGCCGTGCAACAGTTGGCAAAATCCTTGAAAAAAGCCTATTTAGAAAATAATAAATCCGAGTTAATACAATGGTCGGAATTAGCACTAACCCTATCTCCGGTTTTACCCGACCAATATCAACCCTTATTAATTGCGGCTAAAGGATATGGTGCCCAAGCGCGAGGTATTCGTCGAGAAACCGAAAACGCCCAACGGGACTGGGAACAATATTTAGGTCAGGCAGAAACCGTTAACTTAGCGGGAGTTGAACTAGCAAAACCGGGTAGTGTCCTCGGTCGCATTCCTCTGAAAAGATTTTCCTTTGAAACCGTTACTGTTAACAAAAAGGGTGAAATTATCAACAGGGAACCCCAGCAAGCCCAATACTTCACCGAAGACCTGGGAAATGGAGTCACCTTAGAGATGGTTTATATTCCTGGGGGGACATTCCCCATGGGTTCACCAGAGGGGGAAGGAGATAAAGACGAACGCCCCCAACATCAAGTTACAGTGCCTCCCTTTTTCATGGCCAGATATCCCATCACCCAAGCCCAATGGCAAGCCGTGGCTAACTGGCCCAAAATTCAACGGGATCTTGATCCTGACTGTTCTTATTTTAAAGATACCCCCCCAACCCCCCCTTATCAAGGGGGGGCTTTAGGAGTTTCCCCCCAAACCCCTTTAACAAGCGAAGAAGATCCCCCCCAACCCCCCTTAGAAAAGGGGGCTTCAGGAACTTCCGGTTCCCCCCTTTCCCAAGGGGGGGCTAGGGGGGGATCTCACCGACCCGTAGAAAACGTTTCCTGGTACGATGCCGTCGAATTCTGTGCCCGACTGCTCCAACGCACCGGACGCCCCTACCATTTACCCTCAGAAGCTCAATGGGAATATGCTTGTCGTGCCCGAACTCAAACCCCCTTTTACTTTGGGGAAACCCTAACCAGTAATTTAGCCAATTATCGGGGAACTGAAACCTATGCAGAGGAACCCAAGGGGAAATATCGAGAGGAAACCACCCCCGTTGGTCAATTCCCTCCCAACACCTTTGGACTGTATGATCTCCATGGCAATGTCTGGGAATGGTGCGCCGACCCTTGGCATGAAAACTATGAAGGAGCACCAACGCAAGGAGAAGTTTGGGATGAGCAGAATAAGAATGATAATCGTTATCAAATCTATGATGTTGAAAATTTAACCAAATTATTAAGCAGCAATCAAAACCGGGTGCTTCGCGGAGGTTCGTGGATCTACTATCCCTGGGGTTGCCGCTGTGCCAATCGTGGCAGGATCGAGCCGGACGGTCGGGACAGCAACTTCGGGTTTCGTATTGTTTCCCTCCCGCCTGCGTGGACTCTTTAGCCCTTTACCCTTTAGCCCTTTTGCCCTTTACCCTTCTTTTTTCTTTTCCCTTCTTCCCTTGTGTCCGAGCGAAGCGAGGATTTTTATTTTTTTTTAGCAAAATCTGTTAGAAAACCGTAGGGGCGGGTTCGCGTTAATCTAAAATTCCCACCCCAAAACCGCCTAAACCCGCCCAAACCTAGAAGATCCCCCTAAATCCCCCTTAAAAAGGGGGACTTTAAGAACATCTTGTCCCCCCCTTATTAAGTCACATCTTGTCCCCCCCTTTTAAGTCACATCTTGTCCCCCCCTTTTAAGTCACATCTTGTCCCCCCCTTTTTAAGGGGGGCTAGGGGGGATCTTCTAGGTTTGGGCGGGTTTATTGAGGTTATTTGTTAATATCAAATATTGTTACGTAACCCGCCCCTACGGGTTAACAGCCAACTCTCAGAAACCGGGTTTTTGCGTTAACCTAATACTAAGTATCAAAATCCCTAGAAAAACCCGGTTTCTCACCCCTTTAATTTATCATGGTTGAATTAATTATTTTATTAGCCTCTTTATTGGTAGCTTGGTTGGTTTTTACCTGGGCAGTTCAGGTGTTGAAAGCGAGTGTTAGTACAGCAATTGCGATCGCAGTTATTGTATTAGTTTTACAACTGGTATTTGGGATTGGGCCCCAGGAACTTTTAGACCATTTGATCCAGTTACCCCAAAGGTTATGGGATTTGGTTGTTAATCGTCGTTTATAATAAATATAATAAGAGAGTCCTGAAGGACTCACTACGGGTTAGAAGTGGAATTTTAGTCGATCGCAATGGTTTTGATTTAACTGTTTATCTAGGGTTTCCCAGTCCTCTTGTTCAATATAATTGGTGATTTGATCTAGGGTTTGTTTGTAGGATTTGAGCGATCGCAATAGGGCTTCTCGATTATATTTTGCCATCATTAATCCTAATTCTGGATTTCCCCCCCCGACCCGACTGGTATCCCTAAATCCCGAACTGGCAAAATAGTGAGCTAATAAATCAACATCGGGATTATCTTCTAATCTTAAAGCCGCAATTAAACTCCCACTAATAATTACAGGTAAATGGGAAATCCAAGCCACCGCTCGATCATGTTCTTCCGGTTGACAATGGTAGATTTTAGCTTGCAATAAATTCACAATAGATTCTACAATTCTAATTGATTCTGGGGGCGTGTTGCTAGTCGGTGTAATCACATAGGGTTTATTAATAAATAAATCATGTTGTGCCGCGTCAATTCCGGTTTCCGTATTCCCCGCCATCGGATGTCCCCCGACAAAATTCGGCCATAATTCCGAACAGCTTTCTACAATCGGTTTTTTCACAGAACCCACATCGGTTAAAATAGTATGGGGTTGTAAATAGGGAATTAGTTCTATAATAGTGGGAGCGATCGCAGCAATAGGCGTACAAATAAAAATAATATCAGCTTGACCCATCAAAGATAAATCCACACTAGCCTCATCCACAACCCCCCGGGCGACGGCAACCTCGCAAGTTTCCGGTTTCCGACTGATCCCCAAAATGCGATAGGATAGGGGTAGAGACACAGGAGAATCGGATAGGTAAATTTGGGTTTGGGTTTGTTGTCGATGGGTGAATAAATCTAAACCGAGTGATCCGCCAATTAAACCCAGTCCGATAATGCCAATATTCATCAATAAAGACTCCACTTAAATTATTAGGGAAAAGCGTTATTAAATCTATCACTTAAAGATCAATTTTACAATCATTTTATCAAGTTAATTTAAAGCTATTTAATGGGTTATTAAATAATTTAGCATTAAGTTGAATTGAAAAACGATTGTTTCAGGTTTAAACTAATATTATTAGAGCAATTTTACCCTTTTTATAGGTAGATAAATTTTACCATATTTTGCTATAATTTTCTATAATCAACCTCACTAATTTGGAGAGTTAGAAGGCATGGATGCCGATGAACTTCTGCTCAAATATCAATCAGGGACAAGGGACTTTACAGGTATTTTGCTTTGTGAAGCCAATCTCAGTCGAGCCAATCTCAGCCAAGCCAATCTCAGCCAAGCCATTTTGAGCATTACGAATCTCAGTGGTGCCAATCTTTCTGAAGTCAATTTCAGTCAAGCTAAACTCAATGTTGCCCGCTTGAGTGGTGCGAATTTAACTGGCGCTAGACTCGATGATGCGGTGCTCAATGTTGCCAATCTAATTCGCGCCGACCTCAGAGAAGCGTCTTTAATTAATGCTTCTTTAATTCGGGCTGAACTCATGCGTTGCGATTTGAGTAATGCTTTATTAATAGGGGCCAATCTCAGCGAAGCCGATTTGCGAGAAGCGACCCTGCGCCAAGCTAACCTAGAACAAGTCAATTTGAATGGGGCAAATTTAACCGATGCTATCTTAATTGGTTCTAATTTAGAACGAGCTAGTTTACATCGAGCTTGTGTTACCAAAGGAGATTTAAGAGGTGCTAATTTAAGCAATAGTGAATTGCGACAGGTAAATCTGTCTAAAGCTAATCTGAGTGGGGCTGATCTGCGCGGTGCAAATCTCCGTTGGGCCGATTTGAATGGCGCTAATTTAAGTGGGGCAAATTTAGAACAAGCTCGATTAAGTGGGGCGAGTTTGTGTGGAGCTAATTTAAGTGGGGCTAACCTAATGAATGCGGTTTTAATTCATGCGGATTTAACCCAAGCTAATTTAATTAATTCCGATTGTACTGGGGCGGATTTAACTGGTTCATCTTTAACCGGAGCTAAATTATATGGAGTATCTCGTTTTGACTTAAAAGCAGAAGAAATTACCTGTGATTGGATTGATTTAAGTCCCCTAGGAGACAGTAATCAGATTCAAACCTTTAGTCCTAAAGAAGCGAATAAATTTTTTAATGCTACCTTTCCGACGGTAGAAATTAGTGTTGATACCCGATTAGGATTTGAAGCCCATACAATTTTAGCTAAAATTTATCATTATCTGCAACAACAATCCTCCCTACTGAGTCAGCCGCCCACCTTGGAAGTTAATTCCCGACGCACAGTAATTTCATTCAAAATTGAATCCAATGAACAACTCTTTAATGTTGCTTATATTGCCATTTTACCCTTTAGGGATGCCGATGTTACCCAAAAAGCGATCGAAACCGCAATTAAACAGTTAACTCCTGACAATTGCGGTCATTTTCCAGTACAGTTATCTAATCGAATTGTACAATTAGGAGTGGAAATCGCTCAACAGATCCGTTTGTTGACCGATATTAAACTTCCCCAATCTTGGCAAGCAGAAATTGAAACCTCAACGCCTTTCTTTTTAAATCCCACAAGAACCATTCTCAGAAGTTCTAGCCATCAAAGTTTAATCCTCCATAGCCATGCTTATTTTGGCAGAAGTTTAGGCTGTTATTCTGAATCATCAGAAAGTTCAGAATCCCTGAACAATCCCTATTTAAACCCCAAACCCCTTGATACAGAAACTATCCTAAATTTTATTAAAGGATTTTAGGGCTTTTTGATCAAGGCTTAAGCCATAACTATAGCAATCCCAAATAGGTTGTAACATTTCAATACTGATATGAAACAGTCAGAAGTATTACCCCTGTTCCCAGATCCGGCGTTCCCTTTTGATCAGTAATTTTGAACACAACTCAAATAGGATTGCTATAGAGAATCAATAATTATTCATTTAATCAGGGTTAAAGGATCACCATTATGATTGAAAGTGAATTAGTAAAAGTCTACCAAATTGTTAAAAGATATCAGGAAGGGGAGCGGGATTTTAGTGGGATTAACTTGAATGAAAATAATTTAAGCCGGATTAAATTGAGTCAAGCCAATTTAAGTGGGGCTTCTTTCATGGTCGCTAATTTAACCTCTGCTAATTTAAGTGGCTGTAACTTAACCGGAGCTAATTTTAATGTTGCTCGACTAAGTAATGCCAATTTGAGTAACGCCATTTTAGATCGAGCCACCCTCAATGTTAGCAATTTAGTGCGAGCCGATTTAAGCGAAGCCTCTCTAATTGAAAGTCTACTGATTCGCGGGGAATTAATTCAAGCATTATTGAGTAAAGCGAAATTAATTCAAGCCAACTTAAATGGGGCGGATTTAAGGGAAGCCAAAGTTGAACAAACCGATTTTACCTATGCTAATTTAAGTGGGGCGAATTTACGCGCTATTTTTGGGGTAGGAGCTTGCTTTAGGAGAGCAGATTTAAGGGGAGCCAATTTAACTAAAGCGGATTTACCCAAAGCGGATTTTAACTATGCAGAAATGCGACAAGTAAACCTGACCCATGCTAATTTAAGTGGGGCGGATTTAGGGGGAGCCAATTTACGCTGGGCGGATTTGCGGGGCGCGAATTTAGGCGGGGCAAATTTGAGCGAAGCTAACTTGAGCGGGGCAAATTTGAGTGGTGCTAATTTAAGTAATACTAATTTAGTGAAAGCCAGTTTTGTTCATGCGGATTTAACCCAAGCTAATTTAATTCAATCGGACTGGGTGGGGGCGGATTTATCGGGAGCCACCTTAACCGGAGCTAAACTTTATGATGTGCATAGATTTAGTTTAAAAGCCGAAGATCTCAAATGTGAATGGATTGATTTAAGCCCCAATGGAGATCATAGTCATGTTGTACATTTTAATCCTGAAACCCTGAAAAAATTTTTTAATCAAAGTCTTCCCCTGGTGCAAATTTTTGTGGATGCTCCGTTGGATTTTGAATCTAATTTAATTTTAATGACCATCTATCATAAATTAGCTCAAGTCTATCCGGTGATGAATCGTCCACCGAGTATTGAGGTGGATTATCGACGCACAACTTTAACCTTTATTGTCGAACGGGAAGAACATTTATTTCCCCTAGCTTGTATGATTATTTTTCCCTTTGATGATTCTTCCCCTACACAAAAAAATATTATTAGTTTGATGAAAAAAATTAAAGAAGAAAATTTAGGAAAAAATCGAAAAATTCAAATTTTAACCGCCATGAATCAAGTCATTATTAAAGCCAATGACTTTAAACTATTAGTCAAAGAAAATCAAGGTGATTCTCGGTCTGTATTTTTTAAATCCGCCACTCAAACCCTATTAAAAAATAGCAGTCAACAAAGTTTAATGGTTCATAATAATGCTAATTTTGGCAAACGCTTTGCTGATCTCTCTAGTCGTCAAACCGATGCCGATTTAACCCTCAATTCCCGTCAATCTAATCTACCGGATTTTAAAGAGATGATTGATTTTATCGAAAGTTTTGATTATCTTAGTCATTAGGAATAGGCAATAGGCAATAGGCAATAGGCAATAGGCAATAGGCAATAGTTTGCTCCCCCTACTTCCCCTGCTCCCCCTGCTCCCCCTGCCTCCCCTGCCTCCCCTGCTCCCCCTACTTCCCCTGCCTCCCCTGCTCCCCCTGCTCCCCCTGCTCCCCCTGCTCCCCCTGCTCCCCCTGCCTCCCCTGCTCCCCCTGCTCCCCCTGCTCCCCCTGCCTCCCCTGCTCCCCCTGCTCCCCCTGCTCCCCCTGCTCCCTATTCCCCGCTATGTTTTTGAACGAATTTGATAGAAGTTGAAGTCCATAACTTACTGCGAAACCTGCTCAAGTCCCAAACCGAAGCCCTGTGGCCCCATCATCTGACCATGGCCCGCCTAGTGGCTCGGGCGTTACGTTTGGGACGGGATGCTTTAATTCAAACGGGGATTCCCCCCAGCCACTATCATCATTCCTATCGGTTGAGTTATTGGATACCATTATTAGTCTGGCACCAACCTGTAATGGTGGTGGCGCCCGATGGGATTTTGGACGAACTCCAAAGACTGAATTTACAACCCTGGATTAATCCTGACCTAATTGTCAATAAACCCATTCTCCGAGGGGATTTCTGGCCCAATGATAGCTTTTCGGGGGTCTTATTAACAACCCCTTCAGCCTGGTTATCCAGTCGCTTCCGGGAGGATCACCGCTTTCCTCAGCAAATTCTGACGGTGATTGATGGGGTTGATGATTTGGAAACCTGGACACGCCAAACCCTAACGGTTAGTTTACATCCCCAGGACTGGAATGATTTGATGCAGCAGCAACCCCACCAGGGGGAAACCATTCGAGACACCCGCATACACCTGACTCGGATTTTGTTCCAACATCCCCCCAATCCCTATCAATGTTATGTTTTAGACAGTCCAGAACAGGAAATAATTGAGCAACTGTATGGGGTTATCGATCCCCAGTTATCTGAATGGCAGAGTTTTTGGCAACGTTGGCAACGGCCTGAACAGTTAAAATGGGCCGTGGTGGATCGAACATTGGGAACCTTTTCCCTGTTTTGTGGGCCGGTGGATGTGGCATCGGAGTTAAGTCCCCTTTGGCCCCAACAGCCCGTGGTTTTGATTGGAGGAGCTTTAGATTTAGATAAACAGGCTCCGATTTATCGCCAAGCGGTGGGACTCGGAGAAATTACGGGGGTAAAATTTACCCATGATCGACAAAGCCAACTGATCCAACTTTATATCCCATCGGGTTTTCCTTTACCCAATACTCCCCAGTATCAAATAGCTTTGACTAAAGAGCTTCACACTATTTTATATATGAGTTTGTCAGTCCAAGGATTCAGTGTTTTATTAGTGGAAGATGTTCCGTTAAAAGCCCAAGTAAGTACGGCGATGGCGGCGGAATTTGGTTCTCGGGTGCGGGTAGAAACCACGGATTTACCGGAAAATGCAGTTTTAGTTACAGGTTGGGAGTTTTGGCGAGAACATCAGGGCCGTTTACCTTCACCTCATTTATTAGCGATCGCCACCTTACCTATTCCTTCTTTAGAAGATCCTTTAGTGGCTGGACAGGTCGCCTACTATAAACAACAACATCGAGATTGGTTCCGGTTTTATTTATTACCAAAAGCATTAAGTGAACTCCAACGAGCCGTTGCCACGGTGCGGGATAGTCAGGGGGTTGTCGCCCTATTTGATAGTCGGGTCTTACATCGCAGTTACGGAGAACAGGTCTTAACCGCCTTGAGTCCCTCCGCCCGCATTAATTATTTAGATACGTTGTGGTTAGTCCAGTAGCTACACCCCTTGTCCTGATTCAAAGATTTGGATCAACTCCTAAGCTTTTCAACCGTTCTTCTAAGGCTTTTAATCGAGCTTCTGCTAGTTCCGCCCGTTGCCTTTCCTGTTGTAATTTTTGCCCTAATTCTACAAACGTTAAAAACCGTTCTCCCGTGGGGGTAAAAATTTGTAATTCTTCCGCCATCTCAAAACGAACTCCTAGACGGGGACTGACCCAACCTTGAATTTCTTCAATAATTGTTAATTGTCCATCAATGATTTGCCATCCGGCAAAATCTACGTTTTCAGGATCATAGAGATAATATTCCTCCACGCCATACCGTTGATAAAATTGTAGTTTAGCCGCCATTTCTTTAATTGTATTTCCGGGGGAAAGAATCTCAAATACCACTTGGGGTGGGATATTATCTTCTTGCCATTGTTGATAGGAACCCCGATAACCCTTGGGACGACCAAAAACCACCATCACATCCGGGGCGCGACGAATTGTATTATTTCCTTCCATGGGATACCAGAGCAAATCCCCCGCTACAAACACATTAGAATTGTCAGCAAATAACAGGTCTAAATTTTCTTTGATGGTAACGATCCATTGAAACTGCCGGGTATTATCAGCCATGGGTTGACCGTCACTATCCGAATAAATAATCGGGGTTTGGAATAGTTGTTGTTGGATCATAATAGGATTTTTCCCTGGAATTAATCAGTTTTGGGAATCCGTTATTTGAAAAAATTCTCACCATTGAAAGTGCCTCCCAGATCATCGGTGTCAACTTAAGTCTAAAAGCCTTGAAATCAATTTCAGGCTCAAAGCTAAAACCCGTTAAAACGGGTTGATGAAGAATGATTTTAGTCATCTTCAGATGACGATCGCTTTTAGCCCGAAATTTATTTCAGGGCTAACGTGGGTTAAGTTGACACCGATGCTCCCAGATGGGAGGACAACTTTAAAATTAATTAACTCACAACTGGATTAGAAACCGAGGGACGACGGTTAATTACTTGGTCAATTAAACCGTAGTGCATGGATTCTTCCGCCGACATGAAGAAATCCCGTTCGGTGTCATCCTCAATCCGTGATAGGGGTTGACCGGTGTGGTCAGCTAAATGTTGATTCAGGCGTTTTTTCAGATATAAAATTTCCCTGGCCTGAATCTCAATATCCGTCGCCTGTCCCTGAGCTCCCCCTAACGGTTGGTGAATCATAATCCGCGAATGGGGAAGACTCATCCGTTTACCCTTAGCCCCCGCACTCAACAGAAACGCCCCCATACTGGCGGCTAAACCCAGACAAATGGTAGAAACATCGGGGCGGATGTGGTTCATGGTGTCAAAAATCCCTAAACCCGCCGACACCGAACCTCCTGGGGAGTTGATGTAAAGGTAGATATCTTTTTCTGGGTCTTCAGCATCAAGGAACAGCATCTGGGCCACAATTAAGTTGGCTAAATCGGCGGTTACCTGTTGTCCGAGAAAGATAATGCGATCGCGTAATAGCCGAGAATAGATATCAAAGGCTCTTTCGCCACGACCCGATTGTTCAATAACGGTTGGGATCATAACACTCTGCTGCTAATGGTCATTCTCTGTCATTGTAGCGATTTCGGGTTTCAAACTTTCACAAACCATTCCTGGCGATACATCACATAGGATACCAGCCACCAAAATAACAGGGTGGTGATCGCAAAGGCTAGAGATCCATTCATCGCGCCGAACCCCGACTGGAATAGGGTTTCATACAACCAAGTTTTAGCGCTGGGGGCTTGGGGAGAATTGCCAATTTTAATTAAATTCAGAATTCTTGCCACAAAACCAGAAGCCACAAATATGGTTAGGGCGTTTAATCCCATAACTTTAAAGGGAAATCCCCATTTTGTCCAGCATCGGACTTCGATGGTTTCATAACAGAAAGCTAACAAAAGTAATGACCAACCAGCGGTAACAATTACAAAGGAACTTGTCCACAGGGACTTATTCAGGGGAAACAATTCCGCCCATAAATAACCAATCACAAAACAACTAATTCC
Source organism: Planktothrix sp. PLAVEN19ND (assembly GCF_057220675.1). Taxonomy (NCBI): domain Bacteria; kingdom Bacillati; phylum Cyanobacteriota; class Cyanophyceae; order Oscillatoriales; family Microcoleaceae; genus Planktothrix; species Planktothrix sp. PLAVEN19ND. The sequence continues at coordinate 1,017,504 of NZ_CM170132.1, forward strand.
AAATACGACTAAACTGGCACTGGTATCGGTTCTAATCGGTTGTTTTCTAATCCAATTTCCGGTTAAATATCCACCTAAAACCGAAACAACGGCGGGGAAGGTACTAAAAAGTCCTTCGGGATCATAAAATCCCCCTTTCCACAAATGGGATTGACCTAAAATTAGGCGATCCATATAGGCGGCAAAATTTCCTTCCGGGCTGAGGTTTCCGATTCCATAACCCGGAACAAAAACAAATTGCATTAGGAGATAATAGCCTAATAAAATACCGCCAGCTAGTAGCCATAATCCTTTTCTGGAGAGGTTAAAAATGGCGATCGCTGCTAAAAAATAAGCTATCCCAATCCTTTGTAAAACCCCCATAATTCTAATTTCGGCGAGGTTATAACTGGGGAAGCCATTCAGGAGTAATCCTAATAAAAATAATATCCCAGACCGCCGAGCAATTTGTAGATAAATCGATTTAGGAACAATGGTTTCCGGTGCTCGATATTCTTCGGTATATTTAGACAAAGAAAAAGCCATGGCTACCCCGACAATAAATAGAAAAAACGGAAATACCAAATCCGTCGGAGTACAACCATTCCATTGAGCATGATCCAGCCAAGGATAGACATAATCCCAGCTACCCGGATTATTGACTAATATCATACTGGCGATCGCAATTCCCCGAAATACATCCAAAGCCTGTAGCCGCATAAGTGCATCCTCAACCTTGGAATTTATTATTTCATGAAATCAATAAAAATTCGGGTCAATTATCCCTCTATCCTAAATATCAACTTTTACAAAGTATCAACTAGGGCGAAAAAAGGACTAACCCGATAGGCTATGATTAAAAATAGTAGTAGTCTATTGAGGAAAATAAAAGATGCACCTGATGGCAAAATTCCCAAATCGATCAACTCCAGTGATGGCTTTCGTGTAAACCCCTGATGGGTTAGTTGGACAAACATGGACACTACGGACAAGTCACGTCTGAGTTATTGATCAATCGAGATATGCGAGTCTATGTTAATTATGGCAGGCAGATTTTAAAGATTTCAAGAGGTCTTTTGCAATCACCCACTTTTCCTGAATATAACTGAATTGATAGCAAATTCAAGAACAGTTTCAAGTTTTAGGTTAAGCTGCCTTTAGATTGATCTTTGCTGCGTGTTAACTCAAATTCTCTCTCAAATAAACCGGGTGCTGGCTGCGATCGATTCCCATTCGACTTGACACCCTCACCCCATTGAGTTTGAATATCATCAAGTCCATACCGTTTGTCTACAACCCCATCCGTGAGTCTGAGGATGCTTGTAGCCCGTGATTCACGGAAAATGGTGCTTACACATCAAAAATCATCTAGGACGATCTGAGTCGAGTTGAAATTTTATCTCTTGTAATGGGCTGGTAGACAAATGGAAACGGAAACCAAAAGGCAACGGGCAGCAACTAATACGATCGTTCGACGACAGGCAACACCGAAAGAACGAGAGTTAATTCATCTGTTAGCAAATTTAGGCTGTTCTCAAGCGAAATATGGGTTGAGACACGCCACAAGCAAACAGTTAATTAGTCCTGAAGAACGGTTACGATTAGCAGAATGGCATTACCTTCGTTTACAACAAATTCGTCGAGTTGAACGCAGTTTAGACCCGGTTGCGACCCTCAAACGAGTCTATTTCAAAAGTAAGTTAAGTCCCCGCAATTTAGAGTCTTTAAAACTATTGTGGGTTGAAGATGAAAAAACCCGGGTTAAACGAGTAGACCCGGAACTCGATGATCTGCTTTGTGAGGCTTTGGATAAAGGAGACACCCTCAAGCAAATTTTTCGGATTATTGAGGTGAAGGAAAGACAATTTGCGCGCACTCCTGAACCGGGAAAAATTCCCCTCTGGGTGAAGGAATGGGAAGATTCCAGTTATGAAATCAACTACTTTCCCCCGTCTTTCCCTGACTGGGCGCAAATCGTTGATGATTAATTAAAAATGCAGTTTGTCCTAAAGCCAGTCCTCCATCATTAGGAGGATTTTTTTGTGACCAATATACTCTAAAGTTTTCTTGAGCAAGTCGAGAGATTGTCCGTTCAATTAAATATTTATTCTGAAAACATCCCCCACTTAAGGTTATGGTTTTTTCGCCTAATTTCTGACTCATTTCTATTATTGCTTCCACTAAACTATTATGAAATTTAGCCGAAATTAAATTAATCGGTTTTTCGTTAATTTTATCCTCTAATATACCTTTAATAATCAGTTCCCAATTAAGGTAATACCTACAATTATAACTCCTATTATCCATATTCTCCCCCTTTTCTAAGGGGGGTTGGGGGGGATCAAAATTCCTTCTATTCTCCCCCTTTTCCAAAGGGGGTTGGGAAGAATCAAACCATTCAAACGGATAATATTCATCGGTTTCTAAATCATCAATAGCAAATTCTAAAGCCATAGCCGCTTCTCCTTCAAAACTAACCTTTTGACAGATTCCTAATAAACCCGCCACTCCATCAAATAACCGTCCCACACTAGACGTTAAAGGAGTATTTAAGTTACGGTTTAACATCGTTTGGATAATTTTTAATTCTTGAGGTTTAAAAGATGCCATCAATTCTAAATTTATCCCAGAATTAAATAGATCATTTCCCCACAATTCATAGAGTAATCCTAAAGCAATTCGTCGAGGTTCAGATACCGCTTTATCTCCCCCTGGAAGGGGAAAAGGGCGAAAAGAAGCAATACGTTGAATTTGGGTTTCTGTGACTTGAAAAAACTCTCCACCCCAAATAGTGCCATCGAGTCCATATCCGGTTCCATCCCAAGCAATTCCTAGTAGGGGAGGGTGTAAATTATGTTCAGCAATAACCGCAAAAACATGGGCGACATGATGTTGAACTCGGACTATCGGATATTGATTCTGTTGGGATAGTTTTTCTGCAAATTGGGTGGAATAATAGTCGGGATGGGCGTCACAAACAATTATATTCGGTTGAAAATCATAGATATTACTCAGACTATTAATCACTTCCTGAAATGTGGCTAAAGCCAGGGGGTTTTCTAAGTCCCCAATATGTTGACTTAAGAAGGCTTTTTGATTAAATGCGATTGCAATTGTACTCTTTAAATGACCACCCAATGCTAAAATTTTTATTGGCTTTTCTATTGACAAATCCGAAGATTGTGGTAAACTAAAGTTAGTTTGATAGAATGGGGATCTGTTTGCGCCTACAGGGTCAGGGAGAGAAATCGGTAACGGCGCGTAACCCCTAGCCCGACGCAATACCATTTCTTGATCTGCAATTATTCTCACAATTGAATCATCAATAGGTCTAAGAATGGGGCGGTTATGAACTAAGAAAAAATCCGCGATGGTATTCAGACGAGTCACCACTTCCGCTTCATCAATACAAATCGGTTCACTCGCAAAATTTCCACTGGTTGTGACGATAGGAAAGTTCAAGTTTGCTAATAATAAATGATGGATAGGGGTATAGGGTAACATCACCCCTAAATAGGGATTTTCTGGGGAAATTACCCCCCCTAACCCCCCCTTGGTAATGGGGGGAAATGTTTGAGGGTTTTCTTGTCCCCCCATTAGTAAGGGGGGATGGGGGGGGTCATACTTTCGTAATAAAACAATGGGAGCAGCAGGAGAAGATAATAACTTTTCTTCCAATTTTGAAACGTAACAATCCTGTTTGACCTGTTCTAAATTAGGATACATTACCGCCAAAGGTTTGGCGGGGCGGCGTTTGCGTTGACGTAAATTTTGTACGGCGGTTTCATTTCTAGCATCAACGATTAAATGAAATCCTCCTAACCCTTTTAACGCTAAAATTTTTCCAGAACGAATAATATTTGTCGCCTGTTTTAGAGCTTGATTTAAACTAGCAATAACATTACCGTTTTTATCCCATAATTCTAATTGTGGCCCACAAACAGGACAAGCATTAGGTTGGGCGTGAAATCGACGATTTAAAGGATAATTATATTCATTTTGACAATCGGAACACATTGTAAATGTTGCCATGGTGGTCTGATTTCGATCATAGGGTAAATCCCGAATAATCGAATAACGCGGCCCACAGTTGGTACAGTTAGTAAAAGGGTATTGATAACGGCGATTTTTAGGATCAAAAATATCCTGTAAACAGTCAGAACAGGTTGATAAATCGGGTAAAACAATAGCGGTTTTTTGAGGATGGGTTGTGGATTCAGAAACCTGTATTTCAAATTCAGAATAACCCACCGGGGTTAACCAAACCGCATCTAAGGTTTCAATTTCAGATTGAGGAGGTTTTTCCTTTAAAATCCGGTATTGAAATTGTTCTAAATTCTGACGGAAACCTTCAACTTCAATTAAGACGCCCCGAACCGAATTATTCACCCATCCCGTCAAGTTTAACTCCGTTGCGAGGCGATAAATAAACGGACGAAATCCAACGCCTTGGACTATTCCTTGAATGATTAGTTGGAGGCGATGTTGTTGGGAATTAAGATTAGACTCACATTGTGACATAGACTCAGAATCAGAACTATTCTATTATAGCTATATTGGCAAGAGATTGCACAAACTATATTAATTTAGGATAAAATTATGAAAAAAATTATCTCGGTTTGGAGATTTAACCCCCTCCTCATCGGTAGAAAATTGTGGTATGAAAGGTACAACATAATTGTCATCTACTAGACCCGCCAGGGTAGAATGATTAGAAAAAATGCTAGAACCGAACCAAAAAGAACACTTTGATTCTCCCAACCCCTTGTCCAGTTTAGAATCACCGGATTTAGGTACAAAATCAGACCCTTTAACCCGATTACCGAGGAAAACGATTGCTAATATCATTTTGCCAGTTGTAGCGATTTTGAGTACATTAATAGCGATTTGGATTTGGGTAGAAAATAGTCGCCTGAGTCAACGTTTACAAACAGAACAATCTCGTTTAAGCTCATCATCATCAAAAAATCAACCTCAAAATCCCCAAGAAACTCTGCTAAAAACAAAGAAATGCCCTGATTGTAATTTGAGTAGAGCTAATTTGAAAAAGGCTAATTTAAGAGAAGCCTATTTGTGGAAAGCTAACTTAGAAAATGCCGATTTGAATGATGCAAATTTAGAGTTAGCTGATTTACGCGGTGCGACCTTAGCCGGGGCAGATTTAAGAAATAGTCAACTGGCAAGTGCTAATTTAGGATATGCTAATTTAACCGGAGCGAACCTAAATAATGCTGATTTACAACGGGTTAATTTATGGCAAGCTAACTTAAAAAATGCCCAACTCAATAATACTGTATTTATACAGGCTGATTTACGTCAAGCCAATTTAGAATCGGCTAATTTAGAATCGGCTAATTTCTTGACTGCTAATTTAACCGGAGCGAATCTGAAACAAGCAAAATTAGGAAATGCTAATCTGAATGGGGCCAATTTAGAAAATGCTAATTTAGCAGAAGCTAATTTACAAAATGCAATTTTAACCGAAGCTAATTTAACCGAAGCTAATTTGGGAAATGCTATTTTAAATGGGGCTAATTTAACAAATGCTAACCTATCAGAAGCAGTGTTATGGTTAGCAAAACTAGAAAAAGCTAATTTAGAAAAAGCTAATTTAGGAAAAGCTAAGTTAGGCTATGCTAAACTGAATCAAGCTAACTTGAATCAAGCTCAATTAATTGATGCCGTATTAGAAGGAGCCAGTTTAGAAGATACGGATTTGCAAAAGGCAAATTTAAAAGGTGCAAAATTGGAACGGGCTAATTTATTAGGAGCTTATTTAGAACGGGCTAATTTACAGGAAGCCAACTTAGCCGGGGCAGATTTACGAGGAGCAAATTTAAGTAAAGCCAACCTAAAAAATGCCTATTTACAAGGGGCAAATTTACGCGGTGCTAATTTAAAAGGGGCAGATTTAGAGGGAACAAATCTACGCGATGCACAGTTTAAAGGGGCAACAATGCCCAATGGAAAGATGTATGTTGACGAGGAAAAATAATATGAATTAAATTAGGAAGAAGTTGCTTTTAAACCAATTAAAGAAACTACTAATAAACCCACAAAAAATAACCGTCCTAAACTAACGGGATCTTTAAAAAAAATAATTCCAACAATTATCGTTCCTAATGCTCCAATTCCTGTCCAAACAGCGTAAGCAGTGCCGATAGGAATGGTTTCCATAGCTTTGCTTAAGAACCAAAAACTTAACGCCCCAAAGCCAATAAACGCCAAAATTGCAGGGAGTTTTGTTAGTCCTTCTGAGAGTTTCAGAAAACTGGAAAATCCCAATTCAAATAATCCGGCTAAAATTAAATAAATCCAACCCATTTTTTTAAAACTAAACGAAGTAGGGCTATCTATGTTCATCCCCTTAACATAGTTAAAATTATATCGTACATCAGGCAATCTTAGAATAGGTAATGCTAAAATCTGCGGAATATGGAGTTGAAAATTTCGCCCAACTTGTTCTATAATTATGAAAGCGTGGTTAGAGAGCGTCGAAAAACAGTTTCCCCAAATATTTTCCCCAAAATGCCTAATTTCAACGCCAAAATTGGTACCTTGACTGTGATATTTTTGTTGTCATCTTTATTAACAGTCTGTTCAGCAAAACAACCCGAACATTCCACTCAAATGCAAGTGCTAATCCCCTTATATTCCTATCCCACTTGGTATAATTCCCAGACTTATTTTTGGCCAGAAGTTGTCAAAGCAGCCGAAAAAGTACCCATTACAGCAGTAATTAATCCGAATAATGGCCCCGGTGGAAGTCCGCCCAATCAGGACTATACCAAAGGTCTAAAGGATCTGCGTCAAGATAATATTACGATCCTAGGATATGTTGCGACTAACTATGGTAAGCGTGATATTCAGCAAGTCAAAAACGATATTGATGTCTATAGTAAATACTACGATCTTCAGGGTATTTTCTTCGATGAAGCTGCGAGTGGAGCGGATAAATTAGACTACTATCAAGAGATATATAACTATACTAAAGCTAAACCCAATTTAGATACCGTGGTACTGAATCAAGGAACTCATCCAGACGAAGGTTATCTAAGTAAACCCGCCGCAGATATTGCTATAATTTTTGAGAATTATTCTAAAGAATGGCCGAACTATCAACCTTCTCCCTATGTCAGTAATTATGATCCTAAACGTTTTTCGGGCTTAATTCATACCGTACCCGATGCAGCCACGATGAAAAGCCATATTGACAAAGCAGTGGAAAGGAATATCCAATATATTTATATCACAGATGATAGCCCCGATAGTCCAGACAAAGACCCCTGGAATAGCCTACCCTCTTATTGGCAAGAAGAAGTCAATTATATTCAATCCTTAAATCAAAGGTAAAAAAGGAACAGGGAACAGGGAATGCCTTATCTGGGGTAATACTTCTGGCTATTTCATGTCTGTATTAAAATGTTACAACCTATTTAGGATTGCTCTATTCAAAAGTCAACCAGGCTGAAAATTCCTGGCTAAATTTAGACAAAGATAATAAATGAATAGTTGAAGATTCCGAAGCTAAATCCCGTTCTTTTTGGATATTATAACCCCAATTTGCTAAAAATAATTGAACGTTGTTTAAATCCGGTTTTTGTGTCACCGATAATAAGGTTTGTAAGCGATCTTCAATAAACCAAATATGCGGAGTCGGTTCAATACTTGCTAATAATTCCCGTATAATTTCATATTTAGGGCGTTTATAGCCTTTGCCAAAAATTTGGTTTTCAGGAATAGTAATTCCTTGTTCTTGGAGAAGCGATCGCACAAATCTTTCCTCTTTTGTAGTAATAATATAAACAGGAAAACCATCTTTAATTAAAGGTTTAATCCGTTCAATCACACCCGGATAAAACCGATGTAATCCCAACCAACCAGATAAATCCGTATTAATCCATTCATCCCGAACCCTATCTAAATGGGGGCCAATTATTTCCGCTTTTAATTGTTCTTCCGTAATAATATTGTGAGCAATTTGTGACCAATTCTGTAAAATTTCAGTTTCCGAAATTCCCAAAACCAAAGCCCGAATTAAAACAGGCATTTCCCAACCAATTTCAATCACCGGACGGGTTCGATAGAATAAAGGAGCTAATTCTTCCGGTGAAACCCCGGTCGGAATCGACCAAAGTTGACAATAGGTTCGCCAGGCGGTTTGAAAATATTCCAGCAGTCCGTCACAAAGAACCCCATCAAAATCTAGTGCCAGTAAAGTCGGTTGATCGTTTATCATAAAACTTTAATTTAAAATTGACAATTTGGGAATTAACCTGTAAGGGCAGGTTCGGTGAGATTTTTGTTAATCACCTAAACCTTAATGAACCCGCCCCTACAAATAAATTAACACCGTTTTTTTCCTCTAAAATTTGTAATTGAGGGTCTACCATGGTACAAGCCTTACAACTCCAAACCGAATTTCTGGCTAACCCTCAAACCCTCTCCCCTCAGCTTAATGCCGACTTAATTAGGGTGGCTAAACAGATCTATCATGCCTATGTAGAAGTCCACGCCCAACGAATGCGGCGGCCATCGGGGGTAGCCATCAATCCTAGCAATCATCGTAGTTGCTTATTATTTTCCGGTCAACCGATTTTGCTCCCCGGGGAATATTTTATCCCCTTTGAACAGATTGAAGCCGATTTGTTTTAACCACCCAAGTCAGAAATCGAGATCAAACATGAATCTTCTACTGAGTTTACCTGCCTATTTAATTGTGTTTGCCCTGGGAGCATCGATAGGCAGTTTTCTCAACGTCGTGATTTATCGAATTCCGGCGGGTTTATCCATACTGCATCCCCCCTCTCGCTGTCCCCACTGTTTAACCCGGTTGAGCCCCTCAGAAAATATTCCCGTTTTCGGTTGGCTATGGTTACGGGGACGTTGTAAACATTGCCATGCACCGATTTCGAGCCGCTATCCGATTGTAGAAGCGACTACGGGACTTTTATTTTTAGTCATATTTTTGAGCTTTTCCACCCTTCCCCAGATCTTTGGGTATTGGGTATTATTCAGTTGGTTAATTGCCCTATCCCTGATTGACTTAGATACCTATACCCTGCCGAATGTTCTCACCCAGTCGGGGTTAGTCCTGGGTTTGGGATTTCAACTCAGCCAGTCCCCATCCCCCAGTTACGGGTTAATCACGGGGATCATTGGGGCGGTTCTGGGTTTATGGTTATTTGACATCATATCCTTTGTGGCAACCCTGGTCATAGGACAAACGGCCATGGGAGCCGGAGATAGTAAACTAGCAGCGATGATGGGGGCTTGGCTAGGGTGGAAATATTTACTCGTAGCCGGATTTATAGCCTGCTTATTCGGGGCTGTGGTGGGAGGAGGAGCGATCGCATTCGGTTTGATCAGTCGCCGTCAACCCATCCCCTTCGGCCCCTTTCTCGCCCTGGGTGCGACTATTACGGCCCTCTGGGGGCCTCAAATCCTCTCCACCTATCTGGGTCTATTTTTTCCCCTTGTCAATTGAAATACCATGTCTTGGATCACCATTCAAACAACGGCTCTGCGATGGGAAGCCGAATTAATGCAGCAAGTCCTAGAAGCCCAGGATATTCCCACCCGGGTGATTGGCTTAGGGGTATGTTCTTCCCTGGGGATGGGCAGCCCGGTAGGGCTACAAGTCCCCCTAGCCCATCGATGGGAGGCATTACTCCTATTAAGTCCCATCGATGAAGAATTAGAATCCGTAGATTAAACGTTAAGACTTGCTATCTATCGTTCTATCATGGTATAGATTTTGAATTTAATCCTGGGGCGAACGGAAATCCCCCAATTTCCCAAGGCCTCGCAGTCTTAAAATTAGAAACAGCAAAAGTCAAAACAATTTTTAATGTCCCTATTTGATTGGTTCGCAAATCGGCGCAAATTATTACCGAGCAATCCTGAACCCCAGGAACGGGAAATTGCTGATGGGCTATGGGTTAAGTGCGAAAAGTGCAATGCTTTAACTTATGCCAAAGACCTACAAGCCAATAATAAGGTTTGTTTAGAATGCGGTCATCATTTCATGGTCAATAGCGACGAGCGAATTGGGCAATTGATTGATCCGAATACCTGGATGGCCTTAGATGCCGAAATGTATGCGGTTGATCCCCTAAAATTCCGCGATCGCAAATCCTACAGTGACCGACTGCGAGAAACCCGGGAAAAAACCGGATTATCCGATGCGGTACAAACTGGAATTGGGTTACTCGAAGGTGAACCCGTAGCCCTGGGAGTCATGGACTTCCGGTTTATGGGCGGCAGTATGGGTTCAGTGGTTGGGGAAAAACTCACCCGACTGATTGAACATGGCACTAATGAAAACTACCCTGTGGTGATTATTTGTGCCTCTGGAGGCGCGAGGATGCAGGAGGGAATGTTAAGTCTGATGCAGATGGCGAAAATCTCCGCCGCCTTGCACCGCCACCGCAAATCCCGACTGCTGTATATTCCCGTCCTCACCCATCCCACCACCGGCGGGGTGACCGCTAGTTTTGCCATGTTAGGGGATATGATTTTAGCCGAGCCGAAAGCAACTATTGGTTTTGCCGGAAGACGGGTGATTGAACAAACCCTAAGAGAGAAGTTACCCGATGACTTCCAAACCTCAGAATACCTATTGAATTATGGGTTTGTGGATGCCATTGTTCCCCGTACCCAACTGAAAAAAACCTTGGGCCAATTGATCCGTCTCCATCGTCTTCCCCAAACCTCCGGGCCCTTATCCCATACGGCTGAAGTTATCCCCCTAACTTCGGGTCATACACCCGTAGATTTATCTCAGGGTGTCTCACCCTCTAAGTCTGTCTAGCGGCAACTGTTGATCGGTGTTCCGTGGCGATCGCGATCAAATTGTTGGTTTTCATAAGATACCAAAGGTTCCTTTGACATCCACCCCGCCGTAAAACAGGCGGGGATTCCATCTATTTCAACAAATCAACCCTTCGACCGTTCGACTGGCTCACGGCTCAGGAGACAACTGCTGAAATTCTGGACGGGTTGACGCTTCGCCGAGATGTGCTTTCTTTGCAGAAAGTCTTACCTTCTCTCCACGTCCGTTTAGAGTCTCCGTGCATCCCTCCGGCGACTAAAATATTAATTGCAGCGTTAATATCTCGATCATGAAAAGTGCCGCAATTCAAACAAATCCACTCTCTAACATTTAGCTCTTTTTTGCCACCTTTAAAACCACAACAAGAGCAAGTTTGAGAAGTAGGAATCAATCTATCAATCACTCGAAAATCCCGCCCGTACATGACTGATTTAGCTTCTAACATAGTTCTAAAACTACGCCAACCTAAATCGCTAATAGCACGGGATAGTTTTCGGTTCTTAATCATCCCTGACACATTCAAATCTTCTAAGACTATTGTTTGATTTTCACGAATAATCTTAGTTGACAGTTTATGTAAAAAATCATTCCTGGTATCAGAAATTTTAGCATGAAGTTTAGCTAGTTTCTTTCTAGCAACTTCCCTCCTTTTACTGCTACTTCGACTCCGCTCAGTACAGGCCTTCTGTTTCCTTGACAAATTACGCTGTAATCTCCTTAAACGCTTTAACTGTTTTTTTAAAGGTTTAGGTGATTTAACTTTTTTACCGTTACTTAGTGTAGCAAAATCAGTGATTCCTAAATCAATTCCTACGGAATTTTGATTTTCAGGTAATTGTTGAGGATTAAACTCAACTACAAAGCTAACAAAGTATCGATCAGCACTATCTTTAATTAGGGTAGAACTAGAAGGGGCTGCGGGTAATTCTCTACTCCAAATCACTTTGATATCACCTATTTTAGCTAGGTGAATGTAATCAGAATTAGGATAGAGTTTAAAACCGTTATCCATAAATCTAGCTGATTGCTTAGATTTACGTTTCTTGAATTTAGGAGGTTTAACTTTTTTACCTTTTCTTTGCCCTTTACAGGATTTAAAAAAATTTGAATAAGCCTGCTCTAAATCTCTTAAAGACTGCTGCAAGGGAATAGAGGAAACTTCTGTTAACCATTGCTTTTCCTCGGTTTTCTTGAGTTCTGTAAGTCTTTTAGAAAGTTCATTACTAGAAGGTTTTTTGTTTCCGTTTTGATACTCTTGTTGGCAATATGCTAAGGCATCGTTAAAAACCACCCGACAGCAACCGAACAATTGGGATATCAGGCCCTTTTGTTGGTCAGTTGGGTAGATTCTGTACCGATACCTGACTTTCATTGTTTTTGTTGCTCACGATCACTTCTTTAGTATACTCTAAAATAGAATAAAAAGCCGTCGTAGAAAGACGGGGTTTTAAACCCATTTTTCTGATAATTTTTGATCAAGACCTATTGTTTAAACAGACTTATGGGTTTTGCCGACCTGTCCATCACAGAAATAGCAGAGGACTACAATCTCCCCGTTGAGGCTGTACTCCAACTGTGTGACCAATTGGGAATTGACTATCAACATTCTCAAACCCGTTTAGCCCTGGAGGATGCCAAGGCTTTGATGTCTAAAATCACAGCCCAACGTCAGTCCCCAGAGTCCCAATAGTTCAATCACCGGTTAACCCTCTGTGAAATTATATTTCGGAAACGGTGAAAAGTGGTAAATAACAATAGACGATTGACAAATGCCGATCAGCTAATCACTGGGTTCAGGGACATTCAATACCTGAACCAAAACTAAACTAACTTCTGTTCGCGGATCAAGCCAAGACTGGATTTAGCTTTTAATCACTAACTTAGTCATAAGGAGAACTATGCTAAAAAGATACTTTTGGCTGGCAATAGCCACTGTATTTTTCACCTTTCAACTGTTTGTCACTAATGCCAATGCGGTAGACTTGACCCAAGAACTTCGGACTTTGCCCCTAAATGACCAGGGCGAAACCGTTGTTCTAAGTGAAAAACAACTGAAGAAGGGCAAAAACCTATTTAATAAGGCCTGCGCTTCCTGTCACGCTTTAGGGATGACCAAAACCAATCCTGATATTAACCTCAGTCCTGCAACCTTAGCCGGGGCATCCCCTTCCCGCGATAATATTGTCGCCCTGATCGACTTTATCAAAAATCCCACGACCTATGATGGGCTGGAAGAAATTTCTGAAACCCACCCCAGTACCAAGAGTTCAGATATTTTCGTTGTCATGCGAAATCTGACGGAAGATGATTTATATAATCTGGCTGGATATCTATTATTAGAACCCAAAGTTCGTCCTGAACAATGGGGTGGTGGTAAATACCTGCGCTAACATCGGTTAATCGTTGACAGTTTTAGACTTTAGGTTTTAGGTTAGGGATGATTTTAAGGTTTTAGCTATCTCTATAACAGGTGGCGCAACTCAAGCAAAATTATCTTAAATTTAAAATCTAAAGTCTAAAGTTTTAAGGGACTATAACTATAGAAATCCCGTGCACCGCCTGTAGGAAAAAAACTTGAAGTTTTTTGTTTTCCTCCCCATTCCGGTGCTATATATAAAAAAAACTGTAGGGGCGGGTTCACCTAAATTTTAGCCAATAACAATTAACCGAAATAAACCCGCCCAACCCCACAGTTAAATTTTGGTAAAATTGGGCGGGTTTATAGATGTTTTGGTTAGGTGCATTGAGATTTAGGCGAACCCGCGCCCCTACAAAAATATAAAGACATTTGGGCAGTCTCTTGTTAGTTTAATTACTAACAAAAAACCACCCAAAATTAATGATTAATTCAAGAATTAAAGTAACTGGACTCTAATTATTTTTTCAGAACAATTTCACCGGTCATACCCGCGCCACGGTGGGGTTCACAGTAGTAGGAATAGACACCAGCAGGCATATCATCGGTGAAGGCAACTTCAAAGGACTCACCCGGTTTTTGAAGTAATGCTTTATGGGAAAGTTTCACCGCCACATCTGCATCGGGAGATTTGGATTTATCAAAAACTGCATTATGGGGAGGGAGTTTGTTATTGACAAATTTAACAACATCACCCGGTTTGACTTCTACTTTGCTCGGATCAAATTTTAACATCCCCGAATCAGCACCCATTTTAACAGTAAAGGTTTCTGCGGAGGCTTGACCCACACCAAAAACAAAGGTGCTAATCATTAAAAAGGCCACAGACAAAACTAGGGCGACCCGCTTGGACACTGAAACCATCTGATTCATAACTTGCCTCTAAAAAATATAACTTTCTAAGCGTTAAGGAACATCCTACCATAAACTATGACAACCTGTCGTATTGAAAAACAACCTTGGCAAGTGGGCAAAAAATCTGTCACAATCTTTAACAATTACTGTTATCGTCCCGTGCCCCAATCTCAACAATGGCAAAAAAGCAAAAATTCCCCTATCTATTAGGGTCTAAATGGACAGCAAATCAAAAAACCTGGGGTTGGAGGCATTTCCAAGTCGCAAACCGCAAAAATCAAGGCAAATGGGTATTTGCCGAAATGGTGGCATCCTGTGACCCCAAGGTGAGATTTTGGTTAAATGCCCAACAACTTCAAGACCGGGCTTTATGGCAACCCGGATGGCAGTCTACCCAGGAATTAGAAGACCTTGAATCACTTTAAATCCACCCCTTCCCCCCAACTTCAGGCGACCCTTGAGCTTTTGCAACAAGCGACCCAAAACCTGCAAGACCTGTTACAAAACCCGGTTTCTCAAGACCATCACCATGAGGTGATTAACCAGATTGAAAGTCAATTAAATCAGGCCTTAATTAGCTTAAAAACAACGGACAATCCCCCGAATTTAGATCATATTCCTCCCGAGATTTTAAAACAAATAGAAAGTTTAGAAATTCCCTGGGAAAGTCTGGATATTCAGAGGGCTTTGTCTAACCATCATTTGAGTCAAATTATCGGAATTATCACCGAAATTAATAATAAATCGGAACAAATTAGAAACAGAAAAGACTATTTTCTAGCCCGTCTTCCCCAAATTCCTATCGAAAAATTAGGCCCTAGGGTTCCTGTTGTGACGGCGGCGGATTTTTTACCCGATTATCAACCTTTACCCCCCGAGGAACGAGAAGAATTGAAAGTTAAATATAATATTAACAAATTAATTCAAAAACGCCAACAATCTCGTTCTTCTTTATTTGAAAGAATTAAACAAGCTGAAAAAATGATTGCGCCTCAAGTACAACCTTTAGAAAACAATCCAGATTTTGAAGATGATTTGCCTTTTTAAGAATTCAGGTTATAATAGAGTTATATCCTGATTTATAAAAGAGTGAAGATGTCTAAATCCGACGCTAAAAATCCCTCCAATTCCGCTCAGTCTGGAGATGGTTTAGAAATTGTTAGTATTAGTATCGATGAACTGCAAGCAAAAACTTCTAATTCCGAAAGTTTATCTCAGGATAAACTCGATCAAGTTGCGGAAAATATTAATGCCAATTTGGAAAATAATCAAGATTCAAATTGGCAAGTTAAAAATAGTTGGGATGAAACGAGAATCCAGGTTAATTTAGATTTAAAAAACTAATAAACTTCTCAAAAACCCCGTGATTGCTTCGTTTCACCCGCAATGAAAGACTTACAAATTTTACCGCCTAAATCTAAATTTGGTATTAAATTATGGTAGTTACCATAACACTTAGAATTACTGAATTTAGATTTAACTCAAATTCAAAATTTCAAAATCCGATTGTCCGTAGGTCATATTCCGGTCAATAGCTGAGAGAATCCTATGATTGGCTACCTCTGAACATAAACAATCACAGACCAATTGAGCCACATCAGCCCGATGAATTGTTCCCGCTATCCGGTAATTTTCCGTTAATACGCCGTTTCCGGTGGCGGGTTCAGACTTCAGCCCCCCCGGACGAATAATCGTGTAATTCAGCCCACTATTAATTAAATGCTGTTCTGCTTTTTCCTTTTCCACCAAAACCGATTTTAAGGTTTCTAGGGCTTGGGGAGGCAGGGCTACCACACTTTCTCCACTGCCAATCGAAGATACAAGAATAAACTTCCCGACGCCAGCTTTCACCGCCGCGTCAATTAAATGTAGATTCCCTAAATAGTCCGCCCGCTCCCCATCTTTGGGTAAACCGCCAATGGTACTAATCACCGCCGAAATTGGTTCTGGGCCGAATATAGCCTGTTCAACGGCAGTTATATCCAGGGCATCCCCCATCACCACCCGCACCCCCAGGGCCTCTAATTCTGGGCGAGTATCCGGTGTTCTCAATAGGGCTTTGACGTTTATCTGTTGGTGGCGGAGGAATTTGACCACTTCTCGCCCGACACCGCGACTTGCACCCGCAACAAAAATATAAGATTCTGTGTTCATCAATGTTAAGGTTTTAATAATTGGTACTTTCTATGTATTATAAAACTTTGTTGCCGTTCTCACTTT
Organism: Planktothrix sp. PLAVEN19ND; assembly: GCF_057220675.1. Taxonomy (NCBI): domain Bacteria; kingdom Bacillati; phylum Cyanobacteriota; class Cyanophyceae; order Oscillatoriales; family Microcoleaceae; genus Planktothrix; species Planktothrix sp. PLAVEN19ND. Next base: position 1,033,808 of record NZ_CM170132.1, read on the forward strand.
TTGAAGATAGTGAATTTTAAGTCTTCCCGTTTATTTCTATAAATCCATAAAAGCTACAATCCCCTTATATTATTAACCTTTCTACGATTAAGTCCCCTATTAACTGTCTTAGCCGTGTCCTTAGAAAAATTATTTCAAATTAGCACCTCGGCGCCGCCGCCGATTCATTGCACTAACCCCGCCTGTCCCCAACCGCCTAACTCCTTGGGGCATCGAATTTGTGAAACTTGCCAAACCCCCCTCACCTATCGATATTTGTGGGCGACAGGTTCGGGGGCGAGTCAAATTCAACCCGGTCAGTTAGTGGGAAATCGCTATTATGTTACTTTCCCCCAGGTTTGGTTAGATACTAAACCTGGTGCCCCACCGATTTTGCCCGATATTCTTTCAGAATCGATATTATCCTATTTATATTTATATCCCCATCATTTGCATATTCCTGGGGTGTTTGGGGTTTATCCCTTGGGTATTCCCCCAGAAGCGACGGAAACCCTACTATTAGATAACATTCCCGTCGATAGTCGGGGTCAACTCTTTCCGACTTTGGTGGAAGTTTGGCCGAAATCCTCCGCCGTGCGTCAGGTCTATTGGTTATGGCAAATGCTGCAACTGTGGATACCCTTAACCGAACAGGGGGCGGCTTATAGTTTGTTTGTCAAGGAGAACCTGCGGGTGGACGGTTGGCGGGTGCGGTTGCGAGAATTACATCAGGGCAAGGTGCAACCGACCCAACGAGATTTAGCGGAATCTTGGGTGGCATTGATAGAAACAGCCCATCCGACTATACAGTATCGTTTACAAACTATTCACCAATTAATGCGTCGCCAGGAGGACTGCTTAAAAGAGGTGGCGAGTCAACTGAATCAATTATTGATGGAACAGGCGGCTCAACTCCCCTTACATTTGGCGGTAACGGGACTAACGGATGTGGGGGTCAGACGTTCAGAGAATGAGGATAGTTGTTATCCAACTATTTCTGATGTGCGGAATTTTCATCTTTATCCAAATGATAAATTAATTCCCCATTTAAGCATTGTTTGTGATGGGGTGGGCGGTCATGATGGTGGTGAGGTGGCGAGTCAATTAGCAGTACAGTCTTTAAAGCCTTTAATTCATAGTTTGATGGCAGAAATTTCCCAGCAAGAGGAGTTGGCCCCACCGGAATTAATTATTGAACAACTGCAAGAAATTACCCGAGTTGTTAATAACGTTATTGCTGCCCAAAATAATGAGCAGAGGCGAGAATTTAGACAACGGATGGGAACAACCTTAGTCATGGCTTTACAGTTACCTCAGAAAGTAAAAACCCCCGAAGGTATTGAGTTAACCAATTGCCATGAATTATATCTGGTGAATGTGGGGGATAGTCGCGCCTATTGGATTACTCAGAATTCCTGTCAACAATTAACTGTTGATGATGATGTGGCAAATCGGGAGGTTTGTCACGGTCGGAGCTTATATTGGGATGCTGCTCAACGGTCAGGTTCGGGAGCTTTAACCCAGGCTTTAGGAACCCGGGAAGCGGAGTTTTTACGACCAACGGTACAACGATTTATTATTGAGGAAGATGGATTATTATTATTATGTTCCGACGGATTAAGTGATAATCAACGGGTGGAACAATGTTGGCAAGATTTTTCGGCTTCAGTGTTAAATGGAGAACAATCTTTAGAATCGGCGGTACAGGGATGGATTGACATTGCCAATGATAAGAATGGTCATGATAATATCTCGGTTGTACTCACCTATTGTGGGGTATCTCCGCAAAAATTAGTATTACTAGAAACGCCTCATCTACCGACAAAAATGGAATCTTTGGAGTCTGAACCTACGGCAGCATCTAAGGTTTTATTATATGATGAATCTATTCCTGAGCCAGAGGTTCAGCCCCCCTCCAAGTCAATGTCTAAGTGGAAGGAGGTAGTTTTTATTTTGAGTTTATTTGTGATATTTATTGCGGGAGGTTTTGCGATTTGGTGGCAAATTCGTCAGACTCAACTGCAATCCATTCCCAGTCAACCCACTAAGACGCGCTGATGGGGCCCAATTTCCGACAACCTATAGCTGTTCAAAATAGAAGGAGAAATTTTGGGTCTGAAAGGTTTATCTGTTATGGGTTTGAGATGTCTTAAGGCGGTAAGGAGGTTGTCAGAATTCCTGAATGCTTTATGGGAATAGGGTTTCAGCCTTTTTTTATTTTTGCCCGTTGACAAGTCAATGGCTGAAATGATATATTCGATTCAGGTTGTCAGAATCGTACCTCGAAAACCAAATATATCAAGGGTTCCAGAAGCCCGCAGTCGCAATACCTTATAATCCCTATCAGGGATTGAAACTGATTCTGGGGTCTTTTACTTCCCCAACAATCCGTTGTCGCAATACCTTATAATCCCTATCAGGGATTGAAACTATTTAGCTTGACGTAAAAAAGCGATCGCATTTCTGTCGCAATACCTTATAATCCCTATCAGGGATTGAAACCCACAAGAAGAAGTAGAAGAAGAACCACAGCCATAAGGTCGCAATACCTTATAATCCCTATCAGGGATTGAAACAAATCATTTACTAAATTGGTGTTCATTTGGGATGAATGGGTCGCAATACCTTATAATCCCTATCAGGGATTGAAACATGATGGGTTGAAACTTTGGCTTCTAAGACTATTGTCGCAATACCTTATAATCCCTATCAGGGATTGAAACATCAAGGAGACCGATACAAGAATCCATATCAGGCTGAGGTCGCAATACCTTATAATCCCTATCAGGGATTGAAACATTTTGCTGTAATTGCTGATAGAATCCCTCTCCTATTGTCGCAATACCTTATAATCCCTATCAGGGATTGAAACCTAGTTTTGCATAACCTTCATCGGCAACAATCCATGTCGCAATACCTTATAATCCCTATCAGGGATTGAAACCACGAAAAGTTCATGGACACCGTTCGAGGTATCTACGGGTCGCAATACCTTATAATCCCTATCAGGGATTGAAACTTCCTTGTTCAGTCCCTGCGGTCATCCCCAAGGATTTGAGGTCGCAATACCTTATAATCCCTATCAGGGATTGAAACAATCTATCAAGATAGTACCTCTTTTCTAAGGAGTCATCAAGGTCGCAATACCTTATAATCCCTATCAGGGATTGAAACTGAGTACGTCAAACGCTTCTTATCAGACAACTGGGATACGTCGCAATACCTTATAATCCCTATCAGGGATTGAAACCCACAAGAAGCAGAGGAAGAACCACAGCCATAAGGCGTCGCAATACCTTATAATCCCTATCAGGGATTGAAACAGAATCCTGAGAAGCACTAGACTACATTCTGAAGGGTCGCAATACCTTATAATCCCTATCAGGGATTGAAACTTATATCCCTATAGCTTGATAAATTAAAAAAGTAGTTATGTCGCAATACCTTATAATCCCTATCAGGGATTGAAACTTTCTTTGTAGGTTGGAGGCAGTAGATTATTAACAGTCGCAATACCTTATAATCCCTATCAGGGATTGAAACTTCCAGTCTGATTTGATAACCGACCCTGATTTGCTTGTCGCAATACCTTATAATCCCTATCAGGGATTGAAACATCCATCCGACATTGTGCGATCGCTACTTTGGATTTGAGGTCGCAATACCTTATAATCCCTATCAGGGATTGAAACAGGATCTTCTTCCTTAAACCACCAATGCTGAACCAGGTCGCAATACCTTATAATCCCTATCAGGGATTGAAACTTGTTGCCCCTAACTTCAGTGGGAAACACTTAAGTCGCAATACCTTATAATCCCTATCAGGGATTGAAACGAGGAAGAATTAGCCCAGCTATTCCCCGATCTCAGGTCGCAATACCTTATAATCCCTATCAGGGATTGAAACGAAATATCTTCATCGTCCATACCTTCATGGAGGTTGTCGCAATACCTTATAATCCCTATCAGGGATTGAAACAAAACAAACAATCAACAAAAGGAAAGCAAAATTATGTCGCAATACCTTATAATCCCTATCAGGGATTGAAACAACGATTTCAAGAGTCAGACTATATTCACCAGGAGTCGCAATACCTTATAATCCCTATCAGGGATTGAAACCAGACTCAAACTTATAATTTTAAAAACAAAGAAGGGTCGCAATACCTTATAATCCCTATCAGGGATTGAAACCCCGCACCTTAATCAATGCTCATCCCCTGGGATTCTGTTCTGTCGCAATACCTTATAATCCCTATCAGGGATTGAAACTTATTAAAGGAAATGCCTAACAGGTTGCCCCGCGTCGCAATACCTTATAATCCCTATCAGGGATTGAAACGTATAGTTTCTTGAGTCTGTGGCACAATTTCTTGGGTCTGGTCGCAATACCTTATAATCCCTATCAGGGATTGAAACAGAATATTACTAAGTTTCAAGTTCTCAGGAGTGGTAGGCGTCGCAATACCTTATAATCCCTATCAGGGATTGAAACGAGAGGGATATTTTACCATTGACCAATAATTCCCCAATGGTCGCAATACCTTATAATCCCTATCAGGGATTGAAACGTTGAATATTCAGATACTAAGAGACGGACACCCCCAAGGGTCGCAATACCTTATAATCCCTATCAGGGATTGAAACGTCAATATTTACCTGAAACAGTCCAAACGAATCTCGTCGCAATACCTTATAATCCCTATCAGGGATTGAAACAGCTCTATCTTTGAGAAGTAAGTCCAATTGTTCCACGGTCGCAATACCTTATAATCCCTATCAGGGATTGAAACATCATTAGATTTTGCTTCTGTGTTTGTTGTCTCCCAGTCGCAATACCTTATAATCCCTATCAGGGATTGAAACATCATAAGTTTTCTTTCACTATTTTTAGTCTGGGGTCGCAATACCTTATAATCCCTATCAGGGATTGAAACAGGCACATTGTTGCAGCCAAATAAGTCCAGAGTTTTCGGGTCGCAATACCTTATAATCCCTATCAGGGATTGAAACATAGACCCCGATGAATTTGGGTTATTAAACTCAGGTCGCAATACCTTATAATCCCTATCAGGGATTGAAACAAGTTCGTTTTGTTGCAATCCATCAATGCACTGCATTGAGGTCGCAATACCTTATAATCCCTATCAGGGATTGAAACATAATCTTTTACTCCGTGTGTTTAATCTTGACTGATGTCGCAATACCTTATAATCCCTATCAGGGATTGAAACTTGATTTGAGCGTAATCACGGGGCTTTCCTCTCCCTCTCTGTCGCAATACCTTATAATCCCTATCAGGGATTGAAACATTCCTTTCTAGGATCGCAAGATTTGTCATTGTTTTCGGGTCGCAATACCTTATAATCCCTATCAGGGATTGAAACCTCATACGCTACGCTTTGAGAGTGCCGTAATCTTTTCAGGTCGCAATACCTTATAATCCCTATCAGGGATTGAAACTAAAAAAAGGTAAGGAAAAGTTTACAGAATCTATGTCGCAATACCTTATAATCCCTATCAGGGATTGAAACGAAATTTTAGAGCTTCATAAATGGTATTCGTGGAGTCGCAATACCTTATAATCCCTATCAGGGATTGAAACATAATCCGGTAATTTGTTGGGCTTAAAAAGTCCTGGTAGTCGCAATACCTTATAATCCCTATCAGGGATTGAAACTCTGAATAACTGCATTGTATATTCTCCAGTCCTGCTGGGTCGCAATACCTTATAATCCCTATCAGGGATTGAAACAATTTTCTGGGAAAACGGAACCTGAATCATCCTGGTCGCAATACCTTATAATCCCTATCAGGGATTGAAACGCCTGGGTGTTTGGTGAAAACATAGGGAACTTTTCGTCGCAATACCTTATAATCCCTATCAGGGATTGAAACTGCTTATCCCAACCATCGGGGGGTGGAATTTTACGTCGCAATACCTTATAATCCCTATCAGGGATTGAAACAGATATATGGCGACAGCCCCAAATCATTGATGGCTGTCGCAATACCTTATAATCCCTATCAGGGATTGAAACGTGGCTAACCCCTGGCAGTTCAAACTTGCAGAAGTCCAGTCGCAATACCTTATAATCCCTATCAGGGATTGAAACTAATTATGATAATTTTAAGGGCATCGGTCTGTGAATTCGGAAGCCTACACCGACCCGATTAGGGCGGTGTAGGTAGTTCACGAAACAGCCAGAAGTATTACCCCTGTTCCCTATTCCCTATTCCCTTCTTAAGCAATATTCGGCGGAATTTTCCGGGATTTTAACTGACGCCGTTGTTGATAGTCCTGTAAATAAACTTGAATTAACTCTTGGATTTCACTACGTTTAATTTCCGTAGCCGACTGAAAATTATTCGGCGTTTCAAAAAAGCATAAACTATCCGGCATTTCTAAAACAACCATTTGAAATAAAATATGGGTCACAGGTAAAGGAATCGCTAAAACCTGAGAATCCGCATCAGGATTCGTATAACTCAAAGCATCTTCTAAGGTAGAAAAAGCATAAATCACTCGTTTTTTAATCTGCGGTTGATCTACATTAATAAACGGTTGCACCACCCAACTTTGGTCTAAAGTTTGTAAAATATAATATTCGGGATGTTCTAATTGTTCCGCTAATAATTTTAACGCTGGAGCGATCGCTTCCACAATCTGCGGTGTTGTTCCATCTTGAGGCGCGTGATCAATTAAAGACTGAATTTGTGGGTCTAAATTCATAGGTTTAAAAAAAATAAATATCAAGAATATTAACAGGGGTACGGGCGGGTTCTTTTAGATCTTTGTGAATCACCTCAATCTCGATGAACCCGCCCCTACAAAAAATGATCCGGAAATCCAAGCTAACTCACAGAATCACTGTGTTAGGGTCATTGTAGTAACTAGACATCATGGGGGAAATCTGCTGGGGCGAAACCATTTTCCAAAAGCTATTGAGAGAACTGAGTCTATCCACCCGTGCATCTGAACAAAATTGTCGGGATGTCGCCGAACGAATTACCGAAGAAGCCACCCGCATTTGTACAGAAAGCAAACGGATTCAAGATTCCGGGGATGTAGAAACCTGGGCAATGACACTAGCCCAACATCGTTTACAGCAATGTATTCAATATTATCAGCTAGGGTCAAAACAAGGGTCTTTAGAATTACATAGTACCTTGAGCGCGATTGTTTATCGATATATTACTCCTCCTCAAGTCCAATCCAGTTATCAAGCTCGATTGGAATTAATCAGGGATTTTTTACAAGCCTTTTATTTAGAAACCCTCAATGCCTTTCGCAAAGAAGCACAGTTACCTGCGACTTACCGTCCTCGAACCCTGTTAGAACTAGCGGAATATCTGGCATTTACGGAACGCTACGGTAAACGGCGAATTCCTTTAGCCCGAGGTCGGAGTCAACAATTGATTATTTTAAGAGCGCAAACCTTCTCTCAACAACAGCCTAAAGAAAGTTTTGTCGATTTAGAATTAGCCGCCCAGGGCGGAGGAAGTGAATCAGACACGAGTAATCATGATTCCTCCCTCGGACAAGTTCGGGCTGCTATGGTCATCGAGTCCAACGAATCAGAGTCCGACTCTCTCAGGGAAACTGTAGTAGGAGAACTGATTGCTTATTTAGAAGAACACAAACAAAAAGATTGTGCTGACTATTTTGTCTTGCGGTTACAGGATTTACCAACCCGTGAAATTGAGGAAATTCTCGGATTAACGCCTCGTCAGCGCGATTATTTACAGCAACGATTTAAGTACCATCTACTGCGATTTGCTTTAAGCCACCGTTGGGAATTAGTTCACCAATGGTTAGAAGCAGATTTAGAACGGGATTTAGGGTTATTACCCCATCAATGGCAAGAATTCTTAAATCAAATCGGTGCAAATCAGCAGCGTTTATTAAGTTTAAAACAGCAGGGATTACCCGAGGTCGAAATTGCTAAGATTTTAAATTGCAAAACTGCTCAGATTCAAAAACGCTGGTTTAAGTTGTTAGAATTGGCTTGGGAAATCAGGAATCATTCGGTATCCGGAGCAGGGGCATCTAGTGATGAATAACGAAACAAACCAAGACGAGCAAGGGTTTGAACGCCGATTTTTTGACAGGTTGTTACAACAACACTGGTATGGGCGGGACACCCCCGTCCATACCTCTGATTCGGCTGAGGAGGGATTAAACCCCCATACACAGCCCGATCAGATTTCTGAGGTGGAAAACCTAGAATGGGATGAATTCGCTCCCCTCGCTCCCCAGGAGCAGGTTTTCCGCCCGGAAATTCAATATTCACCCGTAGGAGAGATAGAAATTGTGAAAAACCGATTTGAGACCGTGTTAAGAGAAAAACTTAGAGCCAGGATTGAAATGAACCCACCCCTGTTTCCGTGGGAACCGATCGGCACTGACTTACTGAATGAGTACCCCGACGTATTTAGAGAAGAACAGGTTCCTGCTACTCATTTGTGGATGGTTCACCGACAACAATTGAGATGGTCGATGCCCCTACCCGATCAGGTTTTTGCCCAGTTACTGGCTCCTGTATTTACCCTGCTAAAATCTGGCCTACAAGAAGGAGCTAAATTAGTTCAGGCGGTGGAAACTTTATTTCCCAACGAGTCCCAACCCTTAAATGAATTAGCGGGTTTAGTAATTCGAGGATCTTTAAGGGGATCTTTAGATTTAAGGGAGTCCCAACCCCGTTATGAAACGGCTACCCTCGAACAACAAATGGTGTTGTTATTGTTAGCCACTCAGGAACTTCTGCATACTTTAACCCTCAATTGTCATTTGAATCAATCGACGGTTCATCAGGAATGGTTAACAACTTTAGGGCCATTTACCGTTGATGTAGACTATGTGGAAACTGAGTCTGGTACAATCTTAAAAATCTGGGGCAGACTTCCCGATGGCGGACGGTTACAACTCTTAGGAAATGACAGATCAGTAACGAAAAAACGTAATTCCCCCGGATGTTTACCCCTGGAATTGATTAACCCTGAACCGAACCAGATTTATCAACTTCACGTTTTATTGGATAGTGAGGAGCAGAATCCCCTCTGTTTTGCCATTTGTCCCCAACCGCGGGTTGGGTTGGAAGTTTAGGTTAGATTGAGTTAGAGTAGGGTGGAACTTTGAACCCCTAGCCGAGCAAGCCGAAACGATGACAAATTCAATCCCTGTGATTAGTCAATTATGGCGACGGATTGAAGCCATGCCCAAGCCCATACCAGAAGATTCCCTTGGGTTGCGGGTATTGGTACAGTTATTAGTGATTGCCGGGATTATTGCCACGGACGTTGCTATTGAAGAACCCCTGAATTTATGGGCAATTCCGGTCAGCATGGTTGGCGCAACTTGGAGTTGGTTTCGTCGTTACCATCGCAATGTGCCTGTTAAATTTTGTATTGCTATTGGGATGTTAGTTGCCCTCGCTGCATTTTTTGGGCGACTGTTTGGGGAAATGAATGATACACGGTTGGCGTTAGCGAGATTATTAATAGAATTACAGGTTTTACACAGTTTTGATTTACCCCGGCGGAAAGATTTAGGCTATTCGATGGTGATTGGATTAATTTTGATGGGAGTAGCGGGAACTCTCAGTCAAACTTTGGCGTTTGGGCCTGTGGTGTTAGTATTTTTGGCTTTAGCTTTACCGACATTAATTTTAGATTATCGTTCTCGTTTGGGATTGGGGGAGATTCAATTTAACGCCAAAAAAACGTCCCAGCCACCCGGAAGCGGGGTCAATTTTAAGTCTTTAGGAATTATTTTTTTAGTGGTTGTTGGGTTGGGATTAACTATTTTTATGGTTCTCCCTCGGTTTCCCAGCTATCAGTTAAGAACTTTTCCGGTAAGTTCTCCGATTGATATGCCCCCCGGACAATTTGATGGACAACGAATTTTAAATCCGGGTTATGTGTCTTCGGGAAATAATAATAATAATTCGGGTGCAGGTGGCACCGGATTAAATCAGGAAACGGGGGCAGGGACTCTCAATGATACCTTCTATTATGGATTTAATACCAAAATTAATCAGAATTTACGGGGAAATTTAAAACCCCAAGAAGTATTAAGGGTGCGATCGCAAGCCAGGGGATTTTGGCGGGTGGTAGCTTTTGACCAATATACCGGACAGGGATGGGAAATTTCTCGAAATAATAGAACCATGACTTTAAGACGTCCCCGTTGGTCGTATGAATTTAATCTTTTTCCGCCCATCACTAATGCAAAAACTCAGGAAGTGATTCAAAGTTATACCGTACTTCAACAACTTCCGAGTTTAATTCCGGCGATGAATAAACCGAAAGAAGTCTATTTCCCGACGGAGGAAATTGCTATTGATCCCGATGGGAATTTGCGATCGCCTTTAGAATTACGAGAGGGGATGACCTATACGGTGGTTTCTCAAGTTCCCCTGCGCAATCGGGCGCAGTTACAAGCCGCTTCTAAAAACTATCCTGAAGGAATCAAAAAATACTATTTACAAGTTCCCGATCAAATTCAAGAAAAAGTCAGAAAAAAAACCGAAGAAATTCTTGCCAGTGTGCATCAGGTCGCCCAGAACAAAAAACCCTTAGATTCCGATTATGAAAAAGCCTTATATTTAGCCCAGTATCTCAAACAAAACCCCAATTATAAACTACAAGAAGAACCGCCGTTTTTAAGAAAAAATGAAGACTTAGTAGAAGCCTTTCTCTTTGGGTATCAAGACAGTCCCGCCGGAAAAAAAATTACCGGAGGCTACCCCGATCATTTTTCTACGGTTTTAACTATGATGTTACGTTCAATTGGAATTCCGGCCCGTCTGGTAGCCGGGTTTAACCCCGGGGAATTTAATCCCTTTACAGGATTATATGTGGTTAAAAATACCGATGCTTTTGCGATGACGGAGGTATATTTTCCCGAATATGGCTGGTTTGCCTTTAACCCCATTCCGGGGATGGATTTAATTCCTCCCTCAGTGGAAGAAGATCAAACCTTTAGTGCCTTAAAAGCCTTTTGGGATTGGGTGGCGGGTTGGCTCCCTTCTCCACTTGCCAATGGATTACAAGCGATTTTAGGCCGTTTAATTTTAGGGATATTCCAAGTAATTCGCTGGTTTTTTAGTCTCTTTACCCAAGGATGGTTAGGGATTTTTAGCGGATTAATTGTCACAACAATTATGGCATTTTTCGGCTGGTTAAGTTGGGATATTTGGCGAGGTTGGCGCTATCGTCGCTGGTTAGCCAAGTTACCCCCGGAAGAAAGTCTCTATCAACAACTTTTACAGGTTTTAGCGAGTAAAGGATACCCCAAATCTCCTACCCAAACCCCGTTAGAATATGTGTCCTGGTTACACCAATATCACTCGATTTCCGAAGTTGAAGTAATTGATGAAATCTCCCAGGCCTATATCGGTTGGCGCTATGGCGGAAAGTCGGTGAATCTCAAACAAATGCGACAATTATTAATCAATTTAAAATCATCCCATTGGAAACGCTTGAAACAGCGAAAATGGACGTGATACACAAAACTGTATTTTTGTCAAGCTCGACTCTGGGGTTCTGGATCTAGCCTCTGAAAAATTTGTACAACAGATTGGGTAAGATTCAGGGCTGTAGTATTAGGATTACACGAAAGATAGGGTTTTTTCACCCCTATTTTTTGAATAAGCCAAACTTCCCCAGACTATTTTTTTTGTATTATAGCACCAAACCCCGGAATTTCGTCAATAGTTGCGAATGGAAGTCAATAACCTCTTGACAAAATTAGCCGAAAAAAATGATTTTAATTTTAAAATTTAAAACTATAACCAATTAAGGATAATTTAAACTTATAATTAGCTATTTTGTAGAGATGGACGGCTGAATTTTAATTGCGCCCCCCAACTGTTAACAAATTTTAAGAAAATTTACATTAAATCGGAAAAGGTTGACAACAGCATAAACTGAACTGTGATTGCAAATCTGGGGTTTTTGGCTAGGGGAGTAGCCCGTTTTTCCATTGAGCTAGGGGACTGAAGTAGAAGTTCTTAAGATGGTAAAATACAGTCTGCTACTCGATTCGCCTGAAAATATCAAATTCTTGTAAATGCTGTTTATGTCAGTTGGGAGAAAAGCGTTGATGAAACGATTAAGTCGCCTGTTGGCTTTGTTGGTTTTGATAGTCGGTTGCTTCGCATGGACTGGAGATCAAAATGTTTTAGCTGCAAACGTCAATGTAATGCAGTATGGGTTGATTTCCCCGATCTTAGCAACGGAAGCCCCTCGGAAAAATCGGGTTGACGAGAAAATGGCCACCGTTCGCAATAAATTGGACTTAAATAATAGCGACCTGCGAGATTTTCGTCAATATAAAGGAATGTTTCCGAAATTAGGGTCAGTCATTATTAAGAATGCTCCCTATAATTCCGTGGAAGATGTATTGAAAATTTCTGGTTTGACAGAAAAACAAAAGGAAATTCTGCAAAAGAATTTAGATAACTTTACCGTAACGCCTCCAGAATCCGTATTTATTGAAGGCGACCAACGGTTAAATGTTGGGGCTTACGACTAGACCATTTGGTGGGATTTAGTGTAGAGACGTGCCAAGTGCGAAGCGATGCCCTTAGGCGATTGGCGCGTCCCTGCCCCATGAATGAATTTAGGGCTTGCATCCTTTGATTCTCAGGTCAGAATGCTAGGATTATGCCAATAGACTTAAAAATCTAACATAATCCTTAAAGTTAGTCTAATCTGTTGAAATCCGTCTGGACTTGAAACCAACCCTTGATTCTGGCACTGACTCATGACCTCCATTGATCTTTCCCTCCCGTCCGAGTTTCCCCTAACCTTTGATGTATTGGTAGTGGGAACCGGAGCCGCTGGATTATATACCGCCCTTTGTTTACCCGAACATTTGAGCATTGGCTTAGTCAGTAAAGATGTTTTGCCCCTGTCCGCGAGTGATTGGGCCCAGGGAGGCATTGCGGCAGCGATTTCAACCGATGACTCTCCCAGTCTGCATTTGGAAGATACCTTAAAAGCGGGAGCCGGATTATGTGAACGGTCGGCGGTAGAATTTTTGGTTAATCACGCCCCCGAGTGTATTCAGCGTTTAGTAGAATTAGGCGTGGCCTTTGACCGCCATCAAAGCCAGTTAGCCCTAACCTTAGAAGCCGCCCACTCCCGTCACCGCGTTCTACACGCCGCCGACACAACCGGACGGGCAGTGATCACAACCCTGACAGAACGAGTTTTAGAAAGACCGAATATTAAAATTATTTCCCCCGCCTTTGCCCTGGATTTATGGATGGATGCCTCGGGTCAACGGTGTCAGGGAGTCAGCTTAATTCATAATAGCCATATTTATTGGGTAAAGGCCAAGGCCGTTGTCCTGGCAACGGGGGGAGGAGGTCAAGTCTTTGCTCACACTACCAACCCCGGTGTGAGTACGGGGGACGGGGTGGCGATGGCTTGGAGAGCGGGAGCATTACTCCGAGATTTAGAGTTTTTCCAATTTCACCCCACGGCCCTAACCCAACCCGGGGCTCCTCGATTTTTAATTAGTGAGGCGGTGCGAGGAGAAGGAGCCTACCTGATTGATTCCCAGGGACACAGATTTGTATTTGATTATGACGAGCGGGGAGAATTAGCCCCCAGAGATATTGTAAGTCGGGCGATTTTTAGCCATTTACAAAAATTACGGCAAATTGCAGGAGCCAATAGTGAACGGGTTTGGTTAGATTTACGCTCAATTCCAGCCGAGAAAATCCAGTATCGGTTTCCGAATATTATTCAGGTTTGCCAACAATGGGGGGTTGATATTCTCCATGAGCCCATTCCTGTGACTCCCGCTGCCCATTATTGGATGGGGGGTATTGTTACCAATACCGAAAGTCAAACGTCTATCCCTGGACTTTATGCCGTCGGTGAAACTGCAAGTACGGGAGTTCACGGGGCAAACCGTTTAGCGAGTAATTCTTTGCTAGAATGTTTAGTATTCGGCGCCCAAATGGCATCGATTGAAGATCTCGGTTTTACTGAAACTGAATCGGGTGGGGTGGGGTCTGCTCCCGTACCTAACTCAGTATCACCCGCCACCCAATGGGAAGAACAATATGCTACCATTAAAACAATTCGATCTCAGTTACCCGATGTTCTTTGGCGGAGTGCCGGGATTTGTCGCCAGTCCGATCATTTGCAGGAGGGATTAATGCAAGTAAGAGCGTGGTCTCAAGAATTTTTAGCCCTACCTATCAGCCAATTTTTATCGACTCTACATCCCAATTTTTCGGCTGAACTGGAAATACAAAAAATCGCCCACAGCGACTTGAAACAGTGGGGAGAAACCCATAACTTACTGAGTATTGGGGAGTTGATTTTGAAGAGTGCAGCGTTTCGTCTCGAAAGTCGTGGGGGGCATTTTCGACAAGACTACCCACAGTCAGACCCAAACTGGCAAGTTCATACCTTAATTCAAGAAAACCGCATCTGGAAATCTCCGCCTGTTTTAGATTAGGTTCGAGAACCTGAACCGTCTCCAGCCGGGGGGTTTCCCGTGTCGGGAGGAACATATTCACAGATTAACTGCGAGGTGTCAAGCTGTTTATACAGCTGAGTGAAACTGACCTGGACAGTTGCCTCGAACCTTACCCCCAAGGTGAAAATTAGGGCTATACTTAAGGGCAAACAGCTGACCCATGGGATTGTTTTTTTTAATGTTAGGCTAGAAACCATAATCGTTTTACCCCCTAATTAAACCTCGAATTCTTCAACCAGGGCAGCCAACGATAACAAAACTGCCTTTGTAGTTCAAGTATATCAACTATATTCCGTAATTACACTGAGTTCTCAGGAAAAATTATTGACAACTTCTCTGATCCTCTTGATGACTTGCAGTCTGGTCTATAATTAATAATCGTTATGTTTTGGAAAAAATATTTTTATCAAAAGTGGGAGTCAGAAGACCCGCACCAGTAACAGATTTAATTTTACTGCTAATTGTTTTTAGGATTCTGGCTTTAACAACCCCTAGCTTGGGAAGTTTTACGCCGTTTTCTTTGATTGAGCAACTTTCGGGATAACAAATTGATTGTTTTTTGTGTTTGCTAAAGAAAGTTAGCCCGTCAACTTGGGGAAGTTTCATCCCGATATTGGAATCCTCGGCGTTCATGTTGTTAAATTCAGCCCTGATAATACATCGCAACCGTTAAGTTCTGCAACAGAATCTTGGATTGTATTGATAATTATGTAACTCTGAATACAGAAATAATTTTATTGATCAGGTTCAGACTCCTAGAACTTGAGCATCAACGGTTGACAAGGGACAAAAAATTATGAAACTTAATCTCAAACAAGCGGATACAGGGATTCAACCCCAATGGCAACCTATTGTTGGGTATACCTCGGAATTTAATCCCTCTACCTGGGTACAGATGCGGGAAAAACCCAATCCCTATAGCCATGATCAAGCGTTGCTCCTATGCCAAGTGACTGAGGATGAGTGGGTGGCTTGGGTTCCTGACCACGGTGAGATGGTATTATATTGCCATCAATTCTTTCGCTCTTAACCCTTGATCTGGGATACAGTACAAAAAAGAACGTTATCCCATTAAGAGCGTTATGACCGTTTTGGAATCTCCCGGTAAGTCTTCAATTCAATATTCTGAACGCACTTTAAAACGGGCAGAACGGGCAATCCGGTGTTCTCCCTTTCAACTGCTACTGTTCCAAACGATCCGGTTTAACAGTGTCAGTCTGACTGTAATTGCAGGGGAGTCTGGGGTCAGTTGTGCCTATACCCGTGTGGCTCTAACGGAACTAGCCGCAGAAAATACCCTGTTATGGCTGATTCAGGTGGGGGTGCTGCGTCGAGAAGTTGATGGTCAGGGGATTACGGATAGTTTTCGCCTCACTCCCCTGGGGCGACAATTAATCGACCAATGGGAAAGTCAAAATCAGGGCATACCCCAACCTTCTGTGTGCGATCGCTCTATCAATAGCCTCAATCGTTGGTTGCGATTTGCCTTTTAAAAAAACAAAAACCGGGGTATGCTTTAAAACAGCACTCCACAGTCAGATAGAAGTGAATCCTATCTGACTGTGGGGTGTCCAAAAATTAGAGCCTCTAAATTGATCAAAATTTAAGATTGATGGAGCAAATGGCAGGAAGAAAGCCCGTGATTAGTAATTTGATCTTCCTTAAAATTGCTGGGATAGTGAAAAATATCCATTAATCGAGGTTCATCCGTAGCAAACTGAATATCAACGGAAAAACTTTGTTCCAAAGTTTCAGGATCTAGTTTTAAATTGGCTTGAATTCTAACCTGACCCGGAATCCAATCCTTAGAACCCAGGGGAAGTAAATAACCGCTCATCCCCTCGAAGGGAAACATTAATTGAACACTACGCATATCAAAGCAAAAATCATTATGTTTAGCAGGAGAAAAAGTCAAATTAAAAAAGTCTCCATAATTAATGATATGCTCCTCCAACTGTAGGGCAATTAATTCTTTTAATCGTGAAATGGTGAAGGCATCTTTACCTAACTTAACAATATAATCATTTTCGGTTAAGCTAAAAAACTCACGGTTCATAGTATGGATTCCTTGTGGCTATTGGTACTGGCTGCACCCTAATACCCTAATTCAAAAACTCAGTGGCAATCAATTCCTATTGTCTAATGGCAATAAAAATTAATCGTAGCTAAAACCCGGAAAACATGGGGGGTAATACCCATACTCCCTAAATCGATACAATGGGTTTAACACCAATTCAAATGACACTCATGAAACGAATTCTGGGACTAACAACGCTAATCAGTATGGTCTTGGTATCCTCAACATCGGCCGAACAACCTTTATATGTTGCCTATCCGCCGCCAGATCACAAAACCACCTCTGACCGTATTTTTTTGATTGGAACAGCAACACCCGATGGAGAAGTTTCGATTAATGGTCAAGTGGTTCCCCGAAGCCAAGCTGGTCACTTTGCACCCACATTTCCATTGCAACTTGGGGAAAACAATTTCATTTTACGCTACAAAGATCAAAAAATCAAACTTAATATTACTCGAATTTCCACTGAAGCGAGCCCTGGGAATAATGTCAGCTTTTTAAAGGATTCATTAACTCCCTCTGAGAATCTGGCTATCCTCCCCGGGGAGTTAATTTGTTTTAGTGCGATCGCCCCAGAAAAATCAACGGTTTCTGTTGAATTAGCCGGACAAATCCTATCTTTATCCCCCCAGTCCCAGAGCTTAGAATTACCCGATAACAAAGCGGTTTTAACTGGAACCAATCAACCGATAAAATCTGATACAGTAAAATATCAAGGATGTGGGAAAATCGCCGAGAATTTGCCATTTTCCGATCCCCAAAAATCCTTAGATTTAGGTCAAGCAAAATATCAATTAACCCTGAATAATCAAACCATTACCCAACGGGCAACGGGGAAAATTTCTATTCTCTCTCCGACTCAATTTGAAGTGGCTGAAGTCATCGTCGATGAAGGCGTAGCCCGCACTGGCCCGAGTAGCGATCATTCCCGTTTAACTCCTTTACCAAAGGGAACCCGTGCCACCATTATCGGACGACAAGGAGATTATTTACGTCTTGATTATGGGGGGTGGATTAAAGCCAATGAAACCCGGATCACCACCGAGTCAGTCCCGCCGAATTCCTTAATTAGAAGTGCTAGTTCTCGTCAAGTTGGGGATTGGTTAGAGGTTTCTTTTCCTCTACAAGTGGCAGTTCCCATCACCGTTAAACAAGAAGATCAGAGTTTAACCTTAACCCTCCATAACACAACGGCAAAAACCGATACGATTCGGTTTAATGATAATCCTTTAATTTCGCGTATGGATTGGCAACCGATTTTATCTCCCCTGGGAGAATCACAAAATGCGGTGCAATATACATTTCATTTTAAAACCAAACAACAATGGGGTTATAAACTCCGTTATGATGGCACAACTTTAGTTTTATCTCTGAAAAATCCCCCACACCTCCAATCAAATTTACCCTTATCGGGGTTAAAAATTTTAATTGATCCCGGTCATGGCAGCCCCAATGATTTAGGGTCAAAAGGGCCGACAGGATATCCTGAAAAAGATGTCAATTTAGTAGTTTCTAAACTATTAGAAACCGAACTAATTAAACGCGGTGCATCGGTATTTATGACCCGCAACGGCGATGAAGATTTGTACCCTCAAGATCGGGTAAAAATGATTAATCAACAGGAACCGGATTTATCCCTTTCTATTCATTATAATGCCTTACCCGATAATGGAGATGCCATCAAAACCAAAGGAGTAAGTACCTTTTGGTATAACCCTCAAGCCCACGATTTAGCCGTCTTTTTACATGAATATTTAGTGAATAAACTTAACCGTCCTTCCTATGGCGTATTTTGGAATAATTTGGCATTGACTCGTCCTACGGTTGCCCCATCTTTGTTATTAGAATTGGGATTTATGATTAATCCCGAAGAATTTGAATGGATTGTTAATCCCCAAGAACAACAAAAACTAGCAATAACCTTAGCCGATGGCATCGTAGAATGGGTTAGTAAAACTCAATAGAATAGGGAATGGGGAATGGGGAATGGGGAATGGGGAATGGGGAATGGGGAATGGGGAATGGGGAATGGGGAATAGTTAGTAGGTGGGTGCAAAGAAACTTTACTCTATTGGGGTGAGATTTGGAACGTAATTTATCCGATTTGATGAACCGGAATTTCCACAATAAATTCTGTCCCTTCTTCGGGTAAAGGCTGACATTCAATCATTCCCTTATGTTTTTCCACTACAATTTGATAACTGATCGATAACCCTAATCCCGTGCCTTTACCCGCAGGTTTAGTGGTAAAAAATGGGTCAAAAACCCGATTTTTAACTGATTCAGGAATGCCATGACCATTATCTTGAATAATAATTCTAACCCTTTCTATCGGTTGTTCTTGGCTCGGTGGCACTAACTGGGTTTGAATTGAAATAGCTAAATATCTAGTATCTAAGGACTCCTTAGATAAGGATTCCAATTCATCAATAGCATTACTAATAATATTCATAAACACTTGATTCAATTGGGCTGCATAGCACTCCACTTTAGGAAGTTTCCCATATTTCTTAATAATCTCAATCGTCGGACGATCGGGTTTAGATTTTAAGCGATGTTGTAGAATTAATAGGGTGCTATCAATCCCCTCATGAATATCAACCGCTTTCACCTCAGACTCATCTAAACGGGAGAAATTTCTTAAAGATAAAACTAACTGCCGAATCCGGTCAGCACCAACTTTCATCGAAGATAAAATCTTGGGGAGATCCTCTTGAATAAACTCAAATTCTATTTCTTCAATTTTATCTTCAATCTCCTCAGAAATATCAGGATACTGTTTTTGATATAATTGAACTAACTCTAATAAATCTCTGGTGTAGTCCGTAGCATAACTCAGATTTCCGTAAATAAAATTAACAGGGTTATTAATTTCATGAGCGACTCCAGCCACTAGCTGCCCTAAACTCGACATCTTTTCACTTTGTACCAACTGACTTTGGGTTTGTTGTAAATCTTGAGCTAATTCCTCCGCTTTTTTTTGAATCCCTGCATAGAGTTCTGCTTGGAGTAAAGCGACTCCGAATTGAGTCCCAATTTGAGCTAGTAACTTAATTTCTTCCTCTTGCCAATGACGGGGATAGGAATTTTGATAAGCTGCGAGTAATCCCCAAAGGGATTGTCCTTGTAAAATTGGAACAATGATATAGGATCTAGCCTGTAATTGTTCAAGTAATTGAATATGACAAGGATTATGTCCGGCGGTATAAATATCATCAACGGCATAGGTTTTATTATCTCGATACCGTCCTCCTAAAGTTTCTTGTAAATAGGTATCTTGAATCATGGGAAACCGTATCTAGTAAAGAGTTCCATCCTTCCGTCACAGACTCAGCCACAAAATAACCCGACCAATCGGAACTAAAGCGATAAACCACAACTCGCTCGGCATTTAAAAACGCTCTAACTTCGGCGGCAGTAGTATTAAAAACAGTAGAAATATCTAAAGAATTTCTAATTTTTTCAATAACTTGATATAACAATTTTTGCTGTTCATTGGCTTTTTGTCTTTCAGTTAACTGCGCTACTGTTTTTGCCTGTTCTTGTACCTGTTCAATATAATCAATTTGTTGTAAAGCAACTTCTAAATTTTGAGCAATTTGACTGACAAATTCTATTTCTTCGGGTTGCCAATGGCGAGGATAATCACATTGATGAATACACAGTAAACCCCAAAGATTTTGGGATTTAAGCAGAGGAACAACTAAGTTAGCTCGAATTTGAAACTGGGCTAAAATTTGATGATGACACTCTTGTAAATTAGCCTGATAAATGTCAGGAATCGCATTAATTTTACCCTGTTGATACAGATTATAAAACTGATCCGAAAAACAATGATCTTCTACTTTTTGAGCTAAAGCCGAATTAAATCCCGCAACTACATCTTCGGAGATAAATTCTCCTTCCCCATATCCCGAATTGGGATTAAAGCGAAAAACACCTACTCGATCCGCATTTAAAAGCTGTCTAACCTCTGTTACAGTAGCTTGAAAAAGCTGATTAAGATTTAATGTTTCTCGAATTCGACTAATCACCCTGGTTAATGTTTTTCGTTGTTCTAATTCTTGGGATATTGCTTGACCTAACTCCCGTTGCCCAATTGCGGTTCCTAGATGTTGAGCAATTTCTGTAACAAATTCAATTTCATCGGGTTGCCAATCTCGGCGTTGGTGACAATCATACACCCATAAACATCCCCATAATTGTTGATTTTTATATAAACAAACCCCTAATTTTGCTCTAACTTGATAATCCCTCATCCATTGGAACATTAAGGGATTAAATCCGCTATAATAAATATCTGAGATTACTAGGGGTTGATGATTTTGTGCGGTGGGATTAAAACCCAATAATTCTTCTGTTTTGATCTCAAAATTCAACAAGGATCTAAACTCAGGTAATACTGTTTCAGCAATATATTTTCCTTTGATATTTTCAGTATCCCTATACCATTTTACAATTGCCACCCGATCAACTTTGAGATATTGCTGGAGTTGTTCCGTCGTATTTTTTAACAGGGTTTCCAGGTCTAAACATTGATTGATTTGCCCAATTATTTTTGATATGGATTTGTAACGCTGAGATTGCAATTGAGCTTGAATTAAGAGAGAATTTGAAGTGTCTTGTAGTTGCCTTAAATGGGTAACATCTTCGACAAAAATATCCTCGCTATTGTCAGCAAGATCCTGTAAATCTTCCCAACTCGTCAAACTAGATAATTCTAGTTCATAAGGTAAGAGTTTCAGGTTTAAAATTCCCTGCAATTGGGCAAAGGTACTGTCATTTAGACAGCATTTTCGTAATTGCTCCCATTGATGCTGATTTACGATCATATACAAGTGCCTAATACTATCAGTTTGCCAACCTATCTACAGTATAAAACATCACTTATAATCTTGGATATGAATTTTACCGTTTACGAATCGAGAGCCACATCAGGTAAAGATTGTCTCAAAGGAATTTCTATTCTAAATTCCGTTCCTATTCCCCAGTGAGAGAGGCATTGGAGCGATCCCTGATGTTTTTCAACAATGATTTGATAACTAATTGATAACCCTAATCCCGTCCCCTGACCCACAGGTTTTGTGGTAAAAAACGGATCAAAGATATGGGGAAGTAAGGCATTAGGAACACCCGTACCATTGTCAATGATCGAGATCACAATTTTAGGTGCTGCTGTAATTTCATCCCTCAAGGCTGTACGGATTTCTAAAGAGGGTTGTGTCTGTTCTGGATAGGACGGCGACTGATTTGCTCCCTGCACTTGTAATCCTAACGCATCTAGGGCATTACTAAGAAGATTCATAAATACTTGATTGAGTAAGCTGGCGTAACATTCCACGGGGGGAAGGTCGCCATACTGTCGTTTCACTTGAATGGATGGAGAGGTCGTGTCTGAATCAATATTCAGGCGATGTTGTAACAGCAATAATGTACTTTCAATTCCTTCATGAATATCAACAAATTTTAAATCCGCTTGATCTAGTCGGGCAAAATTGCGTAAAGAGAGAACTAATTGACGAATGCGATCGGCCCCACTTTGCATCGATTCCACAATTTTAGGTAAATCTTGGGTAATAAAATCCAACTCAATGGTGCTAATATATTTAACAATTTCCGGTTGAGGACAGGGATAATGGTGTTGATAAAGTTGAATTAGAGTTAATAAATTTTGGCTATATTCACTGGCATAGATTAAGTTGCCAAAGATAAAATTAATCGGATTATTAATTTCATGGGCAACTCCCGCGACTAACCGCCCCAAACTTAACATTTTTTCCGTTTGAATTAGTTGACTTTGGGTTTTTTGTAACTCATTTAAAGTTTGGGTGAGTTGTTCCGCTTTCGCCTGTTCATTTTGGGCGGATTTTAGACTTTGTTGATACAATTCCGTTTGATAAATGGCGATCGCTGCTTGATCTGCTAATTGTTGTAAAATATCTAATTCCTCAACTTCCCAATTGCGAGTCTGGGTACATTCATGGGCAATTAATAATCCCCACAATTTAGACTCTTGATTAATCGGCACAATTAAATTTGCCTTCACGCACAAACTTTCTAAAAATTCTTGATGACACAGGGCTAAATTTTCCTTATAAACATCGGAAATAGCCCGCATTCTTCCTTCTCGATAAAGATCCGCCATCTCCTTGGGAAAACAATCATCGGGTGTTTTAATCCCCAAAATCGAGCCAATTGATTTCCGTCGATCTTCAAATACAACTTCTCCCGCCTGTCCACTAATCAGTTGATAAATCACCACCCGATCCGTATCTAATAAAACTCTAACTTCCCGCACTAAACAAGATAAAGTGGCGTTTAAATCCAGCGTCCGACGAATTTGATCGGTAATTCGTTCTAGGGTTTTAGCAAAATCTAAGGAGCGTTGAAGTTGAGAGGTTCTTTCCGCAATTTGCTGCTCTAAATTAATATTTAAAATTTGAACTTCTTGATATAATCGATATTGTTGAATCGCCATCGCAAATTTACGACTTAATGCTGTGGCTAAAGTTAACTCCTCTTCTGTCCAAGGTTGAGCTTGTCCCTGTTTAGACTCTCGCCAAATTTCAAAAGACTGCCGGGGCATCATCTGTTTAATACTCGGATCAAATTCTCCCGCCCACAAAGTTTCTGTATCAATTTCTTCCCGAAAAATGGTCAGTACCCCTAATAATTGCTGACGAGATTGAATCGGTAAAACTAATAATCCTCGGATTAATGTGGACTGAAAGGCTGAGATTAAAACCCGCCATTGATATTCCTTATAAACATCGGTGATCACCCAAGGAGATAAGGATTGATTCGGTATACCTGAATGATGGGAGGGCGTTTCATAACCTTGACTTAACCAATGTTGCCACAGGGGATGTTCCTCTAAAATACCTGAAGCACTACCCATAGGAGCATGGGGCTGTTTACCCGCCGTGAACACCTCCACCGGACTCAGGGAATAGGCCGGAACATAGAGCCGTCCCCCCACTCCAGCCAGGGCTTTAACGGTGGCTTCTAATGCCTCTTGTAGTTCAATCGTCGGGCGTTCATGGAGTAGAGAAGCAATACTATTGATGGTGGCTTCCTGTTGGGCTTTTTGTTGAGTTTGGCTTAATAAATTAGTCTGGGTGATCGCAATTGCCAATTGATCCACTAATAACTGGATCACTTGGATATCTGTTTCAGCAAGGGTTTGGGGTTCGGCGTGGTGAGAAACTAATAATCCCCAGAGTAGCGGAGTTTCACCGACTAGGTTATTGGGGGAGTTGAGCAAAATCGGAATCGCCAGGGAAGACTCTACCCCCATCGCGGTTAAATAGGCTTGGTGGCAAGGATCAAGGCTGCGATAGTCTATCCCTGATGGAGTTTGGGCTTCTCCTAAGTCATTGCTAATCCCAAATTTTCCCTCACCGACATTAATAATAGTGCGTTGACGCAGGGAACAAAACATTTCCCGGGCATGGGGGGGAATATCATCGACGGGAAAATGTAATCCCAATAGGGAGGGAAGGCGATCGCGATCGAGATCGCGAGATTCGGCCACCACTTCCCCACTACCATCGGGACTAAATTGATAAATCATAATCCGATCCGTTCCCAAAAATGAACGAATTTCGGCAACGGTGGCGGTTAAAATTCCCGGTAATTCCAGGGATTGACGAATACGGTTCGTCATCCGATGTAGTAAGACCTGTTGATCCAATTTAGATTGAAGTTGTTGTGTATTATCCAACCGATTCATAATAATATCCTAATCAGTTATTAGTTATCAGTTATCAGTTATCAGTTATTAGTTATTAGTTATCTTAGCCCGAAATTTATTTCCGAGCTTTTGGCGTTAAGTTGACACTGATGGAGGAGATCTCGTCCCTACTTATTTTCTTCTTTGATAAATGATAACCAATGACTAATAGCTGATAACTGATAACTGATAACTGATTAAAAGGGCATTAATTGTTTAATGGCTTTACTGGCAATATCTCCGTAGCGCAGTTGACCACAGAAAATTTTACTCATAATCTTTGTGGCGGCGGGCATTTTTACTCCAGCCTTATAAGCAACTTTCGGAAAACGATAGAATGCACCGCCTAGACGTCCGGCCCAGACCATATCTGCGCCCCATTCATCTTTCATGACTTGGGTGTAGCCTTCTAAAGCATTACCGACACCGCCTAAGGCTTGATCAATCGCCTCTGCGGCTTTAACTCCACTCAGGATTGAAGGACGAATGCCCTCGGCTGATAATGGATCAACTAAACTGGCTGCTTCTCCGGCAATTAGAGCATTTTGGGTATGTAAAGTTTTATCTCCATCCCAGAGACACAGAGGATGGTCATAAATAGTTGCACTGCCTAAACTCGCTTTACTGGCATAATCCAGTAAGTCCTGCTTCAGATTTTTAGGTTCTCCCCCGATAAAAGTAGCAATACTCAAGGAGTAACCATCGGCCTTGGGGAATCCCCAAATACTACCATTTTTTACCATGCCAAATTCAAAACTGGGTAATAACGGTTGATCCGTTACCACTTCCATAAATTGACTTTGACGCAGTTTAGACTGTTTCAGTCCTAACCATTTTGCCATTGAACCTTTAGCCCCATCAGCCCCAATTAAATATTTAGCGGTTAGGGGTTCAGTGGTGGTATTCACTTGCCAACGATCGCTTTTAAATTCAATCCCGGTAACTTCTGTATTGTCCTGGAGTTGGGCTCCCTGACCCTTAGCCTGTTGGATGAGAAATTGATCAAATACATCCCGTCGCACCATCCACATCGGAACGGGAATATCGGATTCTACCGCATCATTTAATTGCCAGGTATAGCGAATTCGTTCCACCGTTGTCGAAATTGCCGGGCTAAAATCAAAATCAAACCATTGGGCGATCGCCGGAGAAACTCCCCCTCCACAGGGTTTTAAGCGGGGAAAAGTTTCTCTTTCCAGAATTAAAACCGAACGTCCGCGTTTGGCTAAATGATAGGCTGCTGCTCCTCCGGCTGGGCCAGCACCAACAATAATACAGTCAAATATTGTTGTCATAAGAACTACTAATTAGTTATCAGTTATCAGAGTTATCAGCCAAGAGTGTATTGATTCACCTATGAACTCTTGTACTGATAATTGTTGACTATTGCCTATTTTTGATGGTTTTTTCGCTTAAGGATGAAGCGGGGATTAACTGTTAATAACAAATCCCCAACTTCAACTCTCACCCTGGTGTTAAACAGTGGTGATGTCTTTTTCTTTGACCGCCAAGGCTTCATCGATTTTAGCGATGTACTTGTCTGTTAGTTTCTGAACGGAATCTTGTAAATCAGCAGATTCATCTTTTGAGAATTCACTACTTTTTTCCTGTTTCCGAATCGAATCAATTGCATCCCGACGAATATTTCTGACGGCGACTTTGCCATCTTCGGCCAATTTAGCCACTTGTTTGACTAATTCTTTTCGGCGATCGCTGGTTAAAGGGGGGATATTCAGACGGATCACAGAACCGTCATTATTCGGTGTTAACCCAATATCCGACATCAAAATCGCTTTCTCAATAATATTCAGGGTGTTGCGATCAAACGGCTGAATGGCAATGGTGGTGGAGTCGGGGGTGCTAATGTTCGCCAATGCTTTTAAGTGCATTTGACTCCCGTAATATTCCACGATGATTCGATCTAATAAACTGGTATTTGCTCGTCCAGTCCGAATAGTATTGAAGGAGCGCTGAGCCGCCTCCAATGCTTTAACCATGTGATCTTCAACTTCAGCTAACTTCACACAAACCTCCAACTAAGGTTCCAACAGGTTCACCACTCACCGCCCGGCTGATATTTCCCCGCACAGTGAGATCAAATACAATAATCGGGATATTATTTTCTTTGCACAGCGCGATCGCTGTACTATCCATCACCCGTAAATCATGGGTGAGAACGTAGCTGTATGTCAATGTTTGGTAGCGTTTGGCGTCCGGGTTATGTTTCGGATCGCTATCATAGATGCCGTCTACCTTGGTCGCTTTGAAAATCACTTCCGCATCAATCTCCGCCGCCCTTAACGCTGCGGTGGTGTCCGTGGTGAAAAAAGGATTTCCCGAACCCGCCCCAAAAATCACCACCCGATTGAGTTCTAGGTGGCGAATGGCTTTGCGTCTAATATAGGGTTCAGCGATTTCCTGCATGGCGATCGCCGTTTGTACCCGGGTTGGAACCCCAATTTGTTCTAAGGCATCTTGTAAGGTAATGGAATTCATCACCGTAGCAATCATACCGACATAATCGGCTGTGGCTCGATCCATGCCCCCGGCGGCGGCCTTCACCCCCCGAAAAATGTTACCGCCCCCGACCACAATGGCGACTTGTACTCCTTGATTTACCACTTCGGCGACTTCTTGAGCGATCTCTTGAACCACCGATGGATCAATGCCATAGCCCAAATCTCCCATCAGGGCTTCGCCACTTAATTTGAGTAAAATGCGTTTGTACGCTGTTCCCATCTATACCCCCATAGCCTTTGTATTCATCAAGATCGCCAATTTTCGTGAACGGATTAGGTTTATCGTTACCCGTCGCTTAGACCTCGGGGTTATCATATCAGGATATATTCAGTCATCAGTCATCAAGTATCCGCATTATCAGTTATAAATTTACCTCTATTGTTTCAGTTTTTTGGATTTAGATCCAATTAAGACCTGAGATATTTGTCTATGGTTTTCCGAGCTATCAATGTCTCCATTTAATCGAGCAACCGATCGCATCGGTGCATTCGGTCGTAATCGGTTCGTGGTTCAGGAGTTGGGCGATCGCATTTTTTAAATAGGGAACAGTGACATTTTCAGCCAGTTGGGGACTATCATCAATTAAGCCCTGATAGCGCACAATTCCTGACCGATCTAATAAAAACGTTTCCGGGGTGTTAGTTGCCCCAAAACAATGGGCTACATCCTGGGTAATATCTCGAATATAAGGAAAATTCAATCCCTGTTCTCTAGCAAAGATTTTCATATTCTCAAAACTATCATCGGGGTATTGAGTGGCATCATTGGCATTAATACCAACTAAAATTACACCCTGTTCCTGATAGTCTTGTTGTAACTGTTTCAGGCGATGTAAGTATGAATGAACATAGGGACAATGGTTACACATAAAAATCACGACAACGGCTCTATATTCTTCTAAATAACGAGCCAAATGGTGAACTTCATCATCAATTCCTGGTAATTCAAAATCTGGAGCATATCGATTAATTAAAGTACCTTGCATAGTTAATATTTTCACCTGATTCAACCTGTCTATTTCATTTATTTTTATTTTTAACCCTCAATTCTTCTTCTAACCTTTGACTAATCTTTTCACTGACCAATTGATTCCCAGAGGGACTCAAATGAATATGATCTCGATACAGAGTTTCGGGTTGAGAAGTGGCTTTAAAGATCGGCAAAAAATCAATATAAATCCAATTTTGAGCCTGGGTGAATTCCGTCAATCGTTGACGGGCTTTAATTTCATAATCCCGGGATCCGGGTTCACCGACTTCTCGCAATAAGGGGGTCATGGCTAATATAAAGTTAGCATTATTTTGCCGAGCGATCGCTTCAATCCCTTGGATCTTCTCCAAATTATATCCCACCGGGTCAGAAGGTTGGGGTTGTTGGGCGGTCGGAATCGGTTCAGAGGGTTTTAAACGGCGATTAAACACCTCCACTAACGCTAAACGAGGTGATGTATTAGGGTAGTTGCGATCGCGTCCTACAACGCCGGGATTCGGCGGCCCAGTGAATAAATCATCGGTATTGATCAATAACACAATCACCTCTGACCCAAACAGTCCAAACCGTTGTAAATAGGCCAATTGGTTCGGTGGCCCCCAGGAATTAGCCGACACATTCAGGACTTCCCCCTGCCCCTGACGACCTAGCTGTTGGCCAATCAACGCCGACAGAGTTTGAGATTGGTCTGTCCACCATCCCCCATTCACCAAAGAATCCCCTAACAACATCACCCGCCGCGTTCCAGAAATGGGAAGGGGAGTAATAGAGGCACTTCGCATTGAATATTGATTAATTTCAATCTGGTTGCCATAACGACGGGTTTTCTGGTTTGGGGCTAATAAATAACCGATGTCCGAGTCCCCCAAATACAAGACGGGAGAGCCCAGCCCAAAACGCAGACGTAACCCAATCTCCACCACCATCAAAACAACGAGCAATATTTCCAACAGGACTAGAACAATTTTCATCAGTAATCAGTGATCAGTTATCAGTGTAGAGATTTACCTGAGCGCGTCTGTACGAGTTAAAAGTTAATCGACTATTCAATTCTTTACTGATAACTGATAACTGATTACTGGTAACTGGTAATATGATAGACTGCTGATTATAGTCTATCACCTAATCAGTAAACACCTAATCAGTACAACAGAAGACTGTTAATTCTTGCACTGATAACTGATAACTGATAACTGATAACTGTATAATGTAATGTCTTTATTCATTTTCAGACTACCCATGCTCTGCCTTAGCCTTGGGCATAGAGGTGAGGCTGTAAAACTTTGGTGGTCGTAGGTAAATCTGTGGACTTAGATCAAATCTTTAAAACTCCCAATCCTATTATCGGTGTTGTACATCTGTTGCCCCTACCGACTTCTCCCCGTTGGGGAGGAAATCTCAAAACGGTTATTGACCGCGCTGAACAAGAGGCAACAGCCCTGGCTTCGGGCGGGGTCAACGGCATCATCGTCGAGAATTTTTTTGATGCTCCCTTTGCTAAGGATCAAGTTGATCCGGCCGTTGTCAGCGCCATGACCCTGATTGTGCAGCGGATTATGAACTTAGTGACACTGCCAATTGGGATTAATGTACTGCGTAACGACGCTCACAGTTCCTTAGCCATTGCCGCCTGTACGGGGGCTAAATTTATCCGCGTTAATGTCTTGAATGGCGTTATGGCCACAGATCAAGGGATTATCGAAGGTCACGCCCATGAGATCCTGCGCTATCGGCGAGAATTAGGCAGTGATGTCAAAATTCTAGCCGATGTTTTGGTCAAACATGGTCGTCCCTTGGGATCTCCTAACCTGACAACGGCTGTCCAAGAAACGATTGAGCGGGCCTTGGCCGATGGGGTAATTCTGTCCGGTTGGTCTACGGGCAGTCCCCCCAGTTTAGAAGATTTAGAACTAGCCCGGGCGGCGGCGATGGGAACTCCTGTCTTTATCGGCAGTGGTGCCAGTTGGGAAAATGTGGGAACCTTAATCCAAGCAGCCGATGGGGTGATTGTGTCCAGTTCCCTAAAACGCCATGGACAGATTCATCAACCGATTGATCCCAGTCGGGTCAGTCAGTTTGTAGAAACAACCCGCCGGAACTTGAATCAGTTATCAGTGATCAGTCATCAGTTATCGGTGATTAGTCAAAGCAAGAAATAATCAGTGAAATAGCGAGTTGATTGTCTTGACTCCTAACTGTTCACTCTTACACTGATAACTGATAACTGTTTACCGATAACTGATTTATGGGACGTTCTACCCCTTGGATTCATCACTGGTCACGGCCGATTATTGTGGCGATCGCTCTAATCGGTGTGATCGAAAATGTCTATTTAACCAGTATTAAACTCCTGGGTGGGACGGCGGTTTGTCCCACTTCTGGCTGTGAAGAAGTTCTCAATAGTCCTTATGCGACGGTCTTGGGTTTACCCTTAACTCTATTTGGGTTTTTGGCCTATACGACGGTTTTGCTGTTAGCTATTGCTCCTTTGGTTTTTAACCCTACGACCCAAAAAGCCCGTCGCCAAGCGGTGGAAACTCAGACGAGGTTTCTTCTATTTCTTGTAACTACTGCCATGGTCTGTTTCAGTAGTTACTTAATGTTTCTGCTATTTTTCAGAATTCAGGCAATATGCCCCTACTGTATTGCCTCGGCTTTTTTCTGTGTGAGTCTATTTGTTATAACTTTAATAGGCACCCATTGGGAAGATCGGGGTCAACTTTGGTTATCGGGTCTTGGGGTCGGGATGATTACCGCAATTGTAGCTCTGGGTTTATACAATAGCGTTGGCGACATCAATACTCCCAACTCTTTCAGTGATAGTAGTGGTGGTAACACGGGGTTAGCGATTACTACCACATCCGGGCCAGCAGAAATCGCTTTAGCTCGTCACTTGACCCAAATTGGAGCCAAGGAATATGGAGCCTATTGGTGTCCTCACTGTTACGATCAAAAACAACTCTTTGGGAAAGAGGCGTTTGCTATAATTAATTATATTGAGTGCACTACTGACGGCAAAAATTCTCAAACCCAACTTTGCAAAAAAGCTGGTATTCAGGGTTTCCCGACTTGGGAAATAGGGGGTAAATTATACCCGGGAATCCAACCTTTAGAAAAATTAGCTGAATTATCCGACTATCAGGGGCAACGGGAGCAGGGGAAGTAAAGAGAGCAGGGGGAGCAGGGGAAGCAGGGGAAGCAGGGGGAGCAGGGGAGGCAGGGGGAGCAGGGGAAGCAGGGGAAGCAGGGGGAGCAGGGGAGGCAGGGGGAGCACCAAGCAGTGCGTTGGCGTTAGCCCTGCGTAGCAGTGCGTCCTTGCTCGCTGAATATCACCCAAAACCCATTCGTAATTCGTAATTCGTAAGACAGTGACTTTGAACAGATAAATAAATAGGATCGTTGCGACCGATGTTCAAAATATTTAAAGAGTATTGCCGTCAAATTCCGCTCAAGCACTGGTTATCTCAAGAAGGTCGAGTATTATTCACCGCTTCCGGTGTGACGGTCGTGGTGATTTTTATTCGATTTTTAGGAATTTTGCAACCGTCGGAATGGACGCTTTATGATCAATATTTTCGAGCACGTCCCTTAGAATCTGTAGATGATCGGATTTTAATTATTGGGATTGATGAGCAGGATTTACAAGAGTATGGGTTTCCCATTTCCGATAGAACTTTAGCTCGACTTTTACAAAAAGTTAATGCGGCTAAACCACAAGCTATTGGTTTAGATATTTACAGAGATTTACCCATTGAACCCGGACAGTCAGAATTAGCCAAGGCTTTCAAAACGATTCCCAATTTAATTGGCATTGAATTAGTAGAAAGTAGTGGGAAATCTGGGGTGCGCCCTCCTGAGATTTTAGAAAATAAAAATAAAATTGGTTTTAATAATGTACCTCGAGATGCTGACAGCAAGGCTCGCAGGGGATTACTCTATCTTACCGACACAGAAAACAAGCAAAAATTTCGCAAAAGTTTTGCTTTACAACTAGCTTCAATTTATTTAAAAAACAAAGGAATTGAAGCTAAACCTTCTCCCCAAAATCCTAATGAATTACAATTTAAAAATACAGTATTTCGTCGGTTTCAACCCAATGATGGCTCTTATATTAGGGCCGATGATGGCGGTTATCAATTCTTGATTAATTTGCGAGGGCCGGCGGGAACATTCCCCTCCATTCCGATGCGAGATATTTTAGAAAATCGAGTTTCTCCTGATTTAATTAAAAATCGAATTGTGATTATTGGTTCTACGGCTCCGAGTATTAAAGATTCAGAATTTACCTCCTATAGTGATGGGATATTTAAGTCTTCTCAACCGATGTATGGCGTTGAACTACAAGCCCAATTAACCAGTCAAATTATTAGTTCAGTTTTAGATGGTCGAACGTTAATCAAAGTCTGGCCAGAACCCTTAGAATGGCTGTGGATTTTTGGATGGTCTTGGGTAGGGGCTGCTTTGAGTTGGAAACTTCAATCCCCCCGACGTTCGGTGTCCTTAATCATTTTAATTAGTATTGGGATTACCGGGGTTACTTACCTGGCTTTTCTGCAAGGGTGGTGGATTCCCGTGGTTCCGGCTCACTTGGCTTTAATCGGGTCTGCGGGGGTAATTATTGCTTATTTAGCGCATTTACAAGGAGAGTTAAAACGGTCTACCGAATTTTTACAAAGTATTATTAATACGATTCCCGACCCGATTTTTGTGAAAAATAAAGAGCATCAGAAAATTGTGTTAAATCAAGCCTATTGTAAGTTTGTGGGTTATCCGTTAAATGTGTTGATGGAAAAGAGTGATGACCAACTTTTTCCTAAACATGAAGCCGAACTGTTTCGTCAACAGGATGAAATGGCATTTAATACGACTTGGGAACAGGAAAATGAAGAACAGTTGACCGATATTAATGGGATTACCCATTATATTGCCACAAAGCGATCGCTCCACCGAGATGCGGCGGGAAATCTCTATTTAGTGGGAGTGATTCGAGATATTACCGAACGTAAACTGTTAGAAGACAATTTAAAACAAATTGCTGCTGAACTGAAGCGGTCTAATGCCCAATTGCGGGTTTCCGCCGAACATGACCCCCTCACCGGACTTCCCAACCGAATTTTATTCCAAGAACGTTTAACTCAATCCCTAGAATGGGCTAATCGTCAAAATCGCATGGTTGCGCTGTTATTTTTAGACCTCAATGACTTTAAGCACGTCAACGATAGCCTCGGTCATCAGATTGGAGATTTACTCCTCAAAACCATTGGGGACAGACTGAAGGGGTGTTTAAGGGGGAGTGATACGGTTTCTCGATTGGGTGGGGATGAGTTTACCGTGATTCTCCCGGGTATTCCCAGCAAGTCGGATGTTGCCCGGGTAGCCCAAAAAATCCTCGATACCATTACTCAAGATACGGTTTTAGAAGGACACAAAATCTCAATTACTACTAGCATTGGAATTAGTTTATATCCAACGGATGCTCAAGAGATGGAAACCTTAATTAAGTTAGCAGATACGGCTATGTATCGGGCTAAGACCACGGGAAAAAATTTGTATGAGTTTTCTAGGGATATCGATATCCAATCTTAATCCCAAACTATATTGATTCGCTGACAAACTACCCCCGTTAAGCAGCAGATGACTTCACTTGAGATGGAATTAAGAAGCAGTTTGATAACTAGAAATTATTCGTCCTGCTCCCCGTAACTGTTTAAAGTAATACTGAATACAAGCATCTCCTGTTGATGATAATACATCAATTTTTATGCCGTTACGACCATGTTCGCTACCCGAACTATGAATATATTGTTGGTCTCCGAGATATAATCCAACATGAGTCGCTTTTTCAACGGTTCCAAAAAATATTAAATCCCCAGGGAGAAGACTCGAAAAATCTAATTGTTCTCGATTAAAAGTGATTGGTTTGGCAAAGGCTTCCTGTTGATAGGCGTCTCTAGGAATCCAAATTCCGGCATCAGCAAAGGCAGCTTGGATTAAACCCGAACAATCATAATTAGGGCCGATTGTTCCGCCCCAAAAATAATAATTGGGGGTTGCCATTGCGGCTTGAGTAAACTGAATAATCTGGGGAATTGCAGCTTGAATTTGAGCCTCTGACCAAATCGGAGGAAGATAAGGTTGAGTCGCCATCTCTAAATGCTTTTGATCGCCAGTGCGTAGCCAAGCGGTATAATTATCTTCACATAATTGAACTAGAATATTAGGGGAATTATCTGTGTGATTTGTGGGTTTGGGAAGTAGACGTAAATGACGAGAGGCAGCTGCTTGCGTTGCTAAAGTTTGGCAGTCCGCTCCATCATAGAGATCTAAATTCTCTTTACAGCAATACTCAATCATATCTGATAAGGGTTTGGCAATCATAATTAATTTAATGGATATTAATTTAATGGATATTGACGGTTGAGGGTTGACTTTTGACACTTAGCCAAAACCAGCAAACCTGACACTGACACCTGAAATGACTTTTTTCCATTCCGATGAACAATTAGAAACCCAAGGCATTGGCATTATAAATGCAACTCGCACCCAATTTCCAGGTTTAGCCGCCAATCAAGTGGCTATGACTTGGTTAGTATATGACCCGCCTATTTCTGTTAATACCGGGGGTGCCTTAACCCCGGAAGACTTTTGGAAATATCCCGTGCGGGGATTTAACTATCGGGGAATTGAACGAATTTATCCGGCTAGTATTGTGAAATTATTTTATTTACTGGCTGTTTTTGAGTGGAAAGAGAAGGGAATGTTACGGACAACCCCAGAATTAGAAAGAGCCACTAGAGATATGATGATTAATTCTAGTAACGATGCTACCAGTTTAGTAGTTGATGTATTAACCGGAACTACCAGCGGGCCAGAATTATCCACAGGGCCGTTTGAAACCTGGAAAAGTCAGCGTAATTTAGTTAATCGTTATTTACAAACCCTTAACTGGCCGGAATTTGAATCAATTAATGTGAATCAAAAAACTTGGGGTGATGGAGCCTATGGTCGAGAACGGATTTTTTTAGGGGAATTAATGGAAAATCGCAATATGTTAACCACTAATGCCACCGCTCGATTATTGCATAGTATTATTGGTGGAGTGGCGGTTTCTTCCGTTGCTTCGGGTCAGATGATGACATTAATTCAACGCAGTCTTGACCCCAAAGATTTAGCGGAAAATCCAGAGAATCAAGTCGCAGGTTTTCTCGGAGGTGGATTACCTAAAACGGCAAAACTCTGGTCAAAAGCCGGACATACTAGCCAAGTTCGCCATGATGCGGCTTATATTGAACTTGATGCAACTCAATCCTATTTATTAGTAGTATTTACGGAAGGAAAAGCCCAAAGTAAAAACGAGGAAATTTTACCTTTTATTTCTCAAAAAGTTGTGGAAGCGATGAAAATACTTTGATTTGATCTGACATTTCCCATGGGTAAAAAGCCCTCGGCGATTGAAATTGCAGCCAGAATCTTTAACCCGCGTCGGCGGGTTTTGTTTGTGTAGATGCGGTTTCAACCGCCTTTGATATAATGTGACTTTGATATAATGTGACTTTGATATAATGTGACTTTGATGTAATGTGACTTTAATGTAATGTGACATTCCCCATAAGAAATAAAGCCCTCGGCGATTGAAATCGCGGCTACACAAACGATGTCCGCCTGCGCGGACAAAGGGGGTATGTGGGGAGGAAAAATCCACCCCCAGAATCTTCAACCCGGGTCGGCGGGTTTTGTTTGTGTAGCTTAAGCTAATAGGTAGAGCAAAACTCCCAAAAATAGCAAAACTATCAGAAACCCGGTTTCTTCACCCTCAAACAAGGGGTTTCTATAAGAGCGCGTTGACTCAAGAAAGACCTCAAGGAAACGCGATCGCGAATCATCCTTGCTAAATGTTATGTTGTTAAAGTTTAAGAGAGGATAATCAAATGACAATGACAATTGCAGCCATTTATGAAAAGGGAGTGTTGCGGCTAATGCAGCCAATCGAACTTCCAGAGGGAACCAGCGTTGAAATAATTGTTATTCCGAAAACGTCTGATTCTCAGCATAAAAGTCATGCCGATATTCTCGCAGAGATCGCGGCTTTACCATTAGAAGATAATGCAGATAAATTCTCTGGTCGAGAACATGATAAAGTTCTTTTGTGCCAGATGCCAAATGTGTCATAATTTAAGATACAGTAACTCGGAGGATTGATCACAATGTACGCAACTTCCGACAAATCAATGGGTAAAGTTTTAACAACGCTGACGATTACCAATCGTGCCGACCAATCTGCTGCTGCACGAGGATTCATTCCAACTGAACAAATACGTTCCCTCACGCTAGATAACGTTTTGGTAGACACGGGTGCAACTACATTATGCTTGCCTCCAGTGGCGATCTCACAACTGGGTCTTGAACTCCTCAAAGAAGTTGATGTCGCCACTACCACAGGCATCAGCAAAGCACGAATATTTCAAGATGCCAAAATATCTTTATGCGGTCGAGAAGGCACTTTTGAATGTTTAGAATTACCAGGAGGCAGAGATGCTTTAATCGGCGTAATTCCTCTGGAAGCTTTGGGATTAGAACCCGACCTACGCAACCAAACTTTAAAGGTTTTACCCTCAGAATCAGTAGATACTTACTTGACAATTCTGTAGTTTTCCTTCTAAGAATAGCTATATTGAGTAAAAAGAATTTGGCAAAAAAATGTCTTATACTTTCACGGCAATTGTTTATTGGGAAGAGGATGTTTATGTAGCCGAGTGTCCTGAAGTGGGAACAGCTAGTCAAGGAGATACGATAGAAGAGGCGATCGCCAATCTCAAAGAAGCAACGGAACTTTATTTAGAAGAATTCCCTCTACCTAAAACTTCGCCTCGCCTGCTAACTACATTTGAGGTATTGAGTGCCTAAATTACCACGAGTCAGTAGTGCAGAAACCATCCGCGCTTTGGAAGGCTTAGGCTTTATTAAAGTAAGGCAGCGAGGCAGTCATGCTATTTTGAAGAAACGATTACCGATAGATGATGAAGATAATCCTCAAAGCGCGATCGAGGTTGGCTGTGTAATACCAATGCAGCGCAAAACTTTGGCAGTTGGAACTCTCAAAAGTATTCTAAATCAGGCAGGGATTTCTGTTGAAGATTTTTTGAGTAATCTTTAGAGATATTGGAAGGGCGATCGCACGTTTACTAAAAATTGGATTAAGGGAAAGCGAAGCTGTTTTGCAAAATCGCCTCCTTCCCCTAATTTTTGTCCTAACCTTTTAGGCAAGGCACATTGTTGATATTCGGTCTACCATGTCCAGTAGCTATCGTAACAAGAATGTCCTCCATCGCCAACCCAAGTACCGTAGCCCGGATGCTTCTTTTCACAAACCTCAGAGAGATGATGGGGATTCTGTGTCCACTGAGCGTCACTTACTGTTTTTGTTGCTGTACCACTTACTCCTGATGGCACTCCGACTTGCCCACCTGTTTGAGTTTGCGTAGGAGACAGCCGTGTCCCACAGATAACAACGTCATTCTGAGGATCGAGGCGAGCAGATGTATAATTTCCATACCGACCCCTACAAAAGGCATCTGCATCAAACTGGTTTATATCAGAAATTTTGTAGATTACTCGTTTTTGTCCTGGTATTTGAGCGAAAACAGTTTCACCAATTGCGCTAGTTGCTACTAACGCGCAGACGGCTGAAGACATTAGTGTAGTTAGCCCAGATTTTCTGAACATATTTCTCACGTTGGATTTGCTTATAATTGCCTCTTGAGATATAAGCCTCTACCTAAAGTTCGGTAAATATTTAAGAGACTCTTCTATAGTTATATTTATAATTTAGATTTTTGCCTACTCTAAAAGGTATCTTTTGGTATTTGATTTTAAGCCGATTAATTTCCTGATAAAATCATAAAACACAGGAATCAGTTCCCTAAAGTTGCAAAAAGTAGGAAAAAGTGGGATAATGGGTACAACCTTAACATCTGCATGACCTATGGACGTTAAAGAGGTATTGGAATTAGCGGATGAACTAGCGCTGGACAAAACAGGAAAATATTTAGATGACATTCAAAAGGATACACTGCGAGGTATTTGGGAACGCAAGAAATACTTGGAGATAGCAAAAGCTTGCAACTGTACCGAGACTCATGTTAAGAAAGTAGCCTCCAAATTGTTCAAACTATTCTCAGAAAGAGTGACTGATAAAAGTCTGAAAAAAACTAACTTTAGAGCAACAATGGAAAGATATGAAATTTCTCAATCTTCTAATTTCGTAAACTTTAATATTGTACAAAAAAGTAGCATTAACGTCTGTACAGACACCTTAAACCATAAACAAAACTCACCCCCAACACAAAACTCA
Source organism: Planktothrix sp. PLAVEN19ND (assembly GCF_057220675.1). Classification (NCBI taxonomy): domain Bacteria; kingdom Bacillati; phylum Cyanobacteriota; class Cyanophyceae; order Oscillatoriales; family Microcoleaceae; genus Planktothrix; species Planktothrix sp. PLAVEN19ND. The sequence continues at coordinate 1,071,960 of NZ_CM170132.1, forward strand.
AATGAAAACAACACCCAACAAAAACTCGATTTAAGAGACGCACCAGATATCAAAACCTTCTACAACTACCCCTCCTCACCCCTCACCACCCTCGAAAATGCGATCGCACACCAAAACTGTCGCCTCCTCACCATCACAGGTATGAGTGGCATCGGCAAAAGCGCGATTGTACGTCACCTCATCCCCCTAATTCAAACTCAATTCGATCGCATTATTTGGCGCAGTCTTCGCACTTCCCCACCCCTAGAAACAACCCTCAAAAACCTGATTCAATTTCTCTCAAATCAACCCGAAATTACCTTACCAGAAAATATTGATACCCAACTAGAAATACTAATAGAATCTTTACGCACCCATCGCTGTCTCATTATCCTAGATGACGTGCAACAAATCCTCAACAGCGGCCAACTTGCAGGCAATTATAAACCCGGATATGAAAATTATGGAACCCTATTTAAACTTATCGGCGAAATTCCTCATCATAGCTGCCTAATCCTCAATAGTTGGGAACCCCCTTCAGATATTTTAACATTTACAGATGATAATTCAGCGGTATGTTTATTACAATTAACTGGATTAGGTGAAGCCGCAACAGAAATTATTAGAGAAAAAGGTTTATTAGATGAAGATCGCTGGCCAGAATTGATTAACCTTTATCAAGGTAATCCCCTCTGGTTAAAACTAGTCGCTCAAACTATTAATAACTTATTTAGCGGTAGAGTATCTCAATATTTGAGTTATCAAGCAGTATTTTTAAGCGATGAATTGACACCGATATTACAGCAGCATTATCAGAGGTTATCGGAGTCCGAGAAACACGCGATCGCGCAACTCAGTAACGAAAGTAAAACCGTTTCAATTACCCAATTAATGGCAAAATGTCAAGGGTCACAAGGCGAATTATTTAAAGCAATTCAATCTTTAGTAAGACGGGGAATGATCGAAAAATTCAGCTATGAAAATGAAACCGTTTTCACCATTCAACCGATATTAAAAAAATATGTTAAAATGGTTAGCGAATAGTTTTAAAGATATAGCTAAATGAGAGCTAACCATGACCATAGCACCAAACATTAAAACTCAATAGAGGTATAAAATGGCATACAGCGATTTCAGCGATTGAAATCGCGGCTACACAAACGATGTCCGCCTGCGCGGACAAAGGGGGTATGTGGGTAGGAAAAATCCGCTTCCAGAATCTTTAACCCGCGTCGGCGGGTTTTGTTTGTTTAGCTGCGGTTTCAACCGCCGGATAATTTGTTTCTAAAAATGAGATTTATAGGAGTTTCATTTTAGGAATGAAACCCCTACATCCCTAAAATTACCTTTCCTTTCCAGCAAAGCTTCCAGTTGCAAAACTTAAACCGGAAGCAAAATCTTCGCCATAGGCTTCTTCTCCATGTTGATCAATATCTAAACCTTGTTCTTCAACCATCGGTTTAACTCGCACTTCCATCAAGGAACTAAGAATTTTGATAATCACAAAAGTTCCAGCCCCGGCAAAAATGTAGGTAGCAACTACCCCAACAATTTGAGGAATTAATTGTCCTGGATTTCCATACAAAAGTCCATCAAATCCAGCCGGATTGACACTTTTTGTCGCAAAAACTCCGGTTAAAATAGCCCCAATGGTTCCACCCACACCATGAATAGAATAGGTATCTAAAGAATCATCAAATTCTAATTTCACCCGCCAACTGACGGCATAGAAACAGCAAACGGCGGTGATAGAACCAATTAAAATTGCACCAACGGGGGTAACAAATCCTGCTGCGGGAGTGATTCCGACTAACCCGGCGAGGAAACCACTAGCAATCCCAACGGCCGTTGGTTTACCGCGTAAATACCATTCCACAATCGCCCAAGTCAATCCTCCGGCTGATGTTGAAACCATGGTGGCGACAAAAGCAACGGTAGCTAAAGAACCAGCACTTAAAGCACTGCCAGCATTAAAGCCAAACCAGCCAAACCATAACATCCCAATTCCTAATAGGACAAAAGGAACATTATGGGGGGCATGGGGAACTACCATAAAATTTTTCCGCGAGCCAATTATCCAAACTATAACTACCGCCGACACCCCGGAACTAATATGGACAACGGTTCCCCCGGCAAAGTCTAAGGCACCAATGGCTTGTAACCAACCCCGACCCCAAACCCAATGGGCTAAGGGAGAGTAAATAAATGTAGACCAAAGTAGGACAAACCAAAAGTAAGCCTTAAAGGTGATGCGTTCCACAATCGCCCCAGAAATTAAGGCTGGGGTGATGATCGCAAACATCATCTGATAGACCATAAACAACTGGTGAGGAATGGTGGCCGCATAGCCAATCGGATCAGGGGCTTCGGCGGTGACTTTATTTAAAAATACCCAATCTAATCCGCCAATGAACTGTTCAATGCCTTTGCCAAAGCCTTCCGAGACGGGAGTTGAGACATCAAAGGCGAGGCTATATCCCCAGAATACCCAGGTAACGCCTACAATGCCCATTAAGATGAAACTCATCATCATGGTATTCAGGACGTTCCTAGAGCGCACTAAGCCACCGTAAAAGAAGGCTAAACCGGGCGTCATGAACAGCACTAAGGCAGCCGAAACCAACATAAAGGCAGTATCTCCGGTATTAATCGGATTTTCTTCTGCCGCTTGCGCCCAAGCTGTTCCCGTCAGAGGGCCAGCTAACAGAATGAATGTAAGTAATCCAATAATTCCTAATTTTTTGAGCATCGCTACTATTCTTTCCCTATAACCAATATCCAAAGATTGAATCTGTATTTTGCTCATTGATTCCAACAATGATTCTGTATCCTAAAACACAAAAACCCTCAGAGCTTGGTAGCCACTTGTGTGAAAACCGGGTTGATCGATGCTCAATTAAGTTTGAGCCAATTGGTGATATTCCAGAACGTCCTAACTATCACCGCCAATCTGGTGAACTTAAGCAAACTAAGGTTTTGTTTCCTGAGTACAAAGATATTTATGCTCAAGTACAACAGCAAAATCTGATGCGTTTGGATAAAGCATGGCAACGATGGATGGTGCCTGACAAAACAGGCAAACCAGGTGGCAGACCGAGGTTTAAAAAGTCTGGTGGGTTACGCTCTTTCACTTTTCCACAAACTAATAGTGAGAAAGCAGGAGCGCATATTATTGGCGATAATTTAAAGCTTAGTAAAATTGGCGTTATGCCAGTGGTTGTGCATCGTCCTATCCCTGATGGATTTACGCCTAAGACTTGCACTCTAATCAAAAAAGCTGATGGCTGGTATGCCTCAATCGTAATTGAAGATGCAAGTGTACCATCGCCATTATCTCTTGATACTCACTATCAAGTTGCTCATAAGTTATGCGAGAAATATGATCTGATTGGCTTGGAAGATATCAATATCAAAGGCTTGGCTAAGACTCGTTTAGCTAAGTCAATCCTTGATGCAGCATGGGGACAGTTTTCGCAAATCCTAGAAGCAGTGGCGGTAAAACGCGGCAACTGGATTGTGAAAGTAAATCCCTATGGTACTTCTCAAAGATGTTCTGGCTGTGGCAAAAATGTTCCTAAAGCTCTGTCAGTTCGCACCCATGAATGTCCGCACTGTGGCACCGTCTTAGACCGTGATCACAATGCGGCAATTAATATCAAAAATTTAGCTCTTAACGCCGTCGGACTTACGGTGTCAGCCTGTGGAAGCAAGCGAGGTTACTCAGCTTGTGAAGCAGGAATCTTTATCTGTGAAGAAAAGAAGCTCACGCTATACCGCTAGGTTAGCGTGAGAGTATGTCACTCCTCGTATTCGGGCATTTTTGTCTTCTCTGGAATATTAATTCGGGGCGGTTGATAGGGTTTGGGATTTTCGCCCTCATCCCAAGCATCGGAATCTACCTCATCTTCATATTCATAGTCTAATTCTCTGGCATAGAGCTTTTGTTCTTTACGGGGAGTGGGTTCAATTGGAACTAATTCCCGTTCTCGATAGCGCTCATCCTCATCTCGTTCCACATCGCCCCAATTATCTTCTTCCTCATAGTCATTATAAATCGGTTGGGGTTGACGTAAAGGCTGAACTGGGGCGGGATGTTCTTCCCAGGCGTCATTTTCATCCCAGGATTCTTCCTGGGCCACCGCCGGGGCGCGACCCGCCCGTTGTGGCGTGGTTTGGGGAAGTCCGGTTCCTAACTGGTTAGCAGGTTTAACCGTTGGGGGATAATACATTCCCTCCTCTTCTTTTTCCCAAGGTGCTTCTCCTAAACCCAAACGTTCTAACACACCGACGGACAACTGTTGGAGTCGATCTTCTGATCCTTCAAAGACAATTAATCGATTTGGGCCACTGCTGACAACTTCCTCAATGGACAATTGATATGTACTGATCACCTGTTCAGGAATTTGAGGCAGACCAATGGAGGCGATAATTAAAGATTCTAACTTGCCATCCCGGGTATCAAATTTGAAGCCCCGTACCCGTCCCAGAGGTTCCCCGGTTTCGGTGATCACTTCACTGTTGATCAGGGTACTGTAGCTCTCTACATCCACGTCTTCTTCCAGGACGGTATCATCGTCCACCAAAATTACGTCCCCGATTTCGCGGACACTACTCAGGTACATAAATTTTGGCATTCCAGCGATCGCTAGAATATTATTACGGATTCCGATCGCCACAATTTCACGCTGATCTATGTCTACCCATAATTGGCTGACGATCCCAAGTCGTCTACCTCTGTCACGGGTGATAACTTGAGTGCCGAGAATTTCGGAGCGTTGGCGGATATGTTCAGATGTCATGCTAATAGCGAATTTCAGTTTTAACTGTTAAATATACAGATTACTCTACAATTTCTAAGGGTTTGGATGCGGATTCCGTACCATTAGTTTTTCGGGTTTGCTCTGCTGTAGGTCAAAACCTACCCTTAACCCATTATACCTGATCACTGATCCAATAACAAAGATGATCTCGGTGGAATTTAAAACATTTTAATTGTTTTTTAGATTATTCTAGCTTTACTAGAGGCAGGATTAAGACGCAGTTATCAATAGTATCAAACAGAAGCAGGAAATTAGTTTATGGCAAAAATCCGCAACTAAATCGATTAAAACATAGCACTTAATCTCTGAAAAATAAATGCTAAAACGGCAATACCGATTAGAGAAATTAATATAATTAATAATAACAATCCCCCTAATAATAAAATAATAAACCAAGGATCGGCTTTTTCCCCCACTTCAGGGGAATTAACGTAATCTTCTAAAAGTTCAACGTTTTTAACATTGGCTTTCCAAGCAACATCAAAAATATCTCCAAATACAGGAACAGTTCCGGTAATAGTTTCTAGGGCAATATTGGATACCATTGTAACTAAAGTTTCCTGGGGTAAACCCAACTTAAACGCCTCAAATACAATATACATAGATAACACCCCTCCTAATATATCCCCACCCCCGGGAATTAATCCCAAAATCGGATCAATTCCCAACCCAATTGATGTACCAGGAACCCGAATCGCATTATCTAAAAGGGTACTTAGTCGTCGCATTCTGCGGACAATAATAATTCTTTCACGATCAGAATTTTGGGGTTTTATAGGTTTCATTTTGTTTGCATTTATAGCAGGGGACACCGGAACACCGGAGGGAAAAAATATTTCTCTGTTTAAGTTTTAGTATCAGTCTATGTCCTAACTACCTTGGCGACTGCTATAATAATAAAAATTCCCCCCTGCTTAAACTCAAGGAGGGAGGAATAATTGTGCTGAAGCACAACAACTAAGATGGTGCCGCATCACAACCACGAAATTATTTAGATTCGGTGAAGTCAGCATCAATCACATCATCACCGCCACCTGGAGGTGTGGAACCGCCAGCACTAGGGCCACCGTCTTCAGGAGGAACACCGCCCCCTCCTTGCTGATAGAGATTAGAACCCACCGCAAATAGGGCTTGTTGTAAATCCGTGGTTAGGGTTTTAATCTTGTCATCATCATCCTGGGCGATCGCTTCCCGCAGTTCCTTCACCATCCCTTCAATCTTGGTTTTATCAGCTTCGGGAACCTTATCACCCAACTCTTGAAGCTGTTTTTCTGCCTGATAGGAAAGGGTATCGGCTTGGTTTTTGCGTTCAATGCGTTCCCGACGTTCTTTGTCCGTGGCGGCATTTTGTTCGGCTTCCCGTACCATCCGTTGTACTTCATCATCGGGGAGGGTAGACGCGCCTGTAATACTGATGGACTGTTCTTTTCCAGTCCCCTTATCCTTGGCGGTCACGTTCAAAATCCCGTTGGCGTCGATATCAAAAATCACTTCAATTTGAGGAACACCCCGGGGCGAGGGGGGAATACCATCGAGGCGGAAAGTTCCCAAACTCTTGTTATCGTTCGACATTTCCCGTTCTCCTTGGAGAACATGGATTTCTACGTTAGTTTGACCATCCACCGCCGTTGAGAATACCTCCGATTTCTTGGTCGGAATAGTCGTGTTACGCGGAATAATTTTAGTCATCACCCCACCGAGGGTTTCCACACCCAAGGACAACGGAGTTACGTCCAACAGCAGAATATCTTTAACTTCACCCGATAATACCCCAGCTTGAATCGCAGCCCCTAAAGCCACCACTTCATCGGGGTTAACGGTTTGGTTAGGTTCTTTACCCAAGGCATCCCGAACTAATTTTTGAATCGCCGGAATTCGGGTAGAACCGCCCACTAACACCACTTCATCAATATCAGACTTTTTGAGTTTAGAATCAGTGATGGCTTTTTCTACGGGCGTCAGACACCGATCAATTAAATCAGAACACAATTGTTCAAATTTTGCCCGGGTTAGGGTCATGTCCAGATGTTTCGGGCCATCTTGGGTTGCCGTAATAAAAGGCAGGTTAATCTCAGTTTGGGTAACGCTAGATAGTTCCTGTTTCGCTTTCTCCGAAGCTTCAGTTAACCGTTGCAGGGCTTGTTTATCTTTGCGCAGGTCAACTCCTTCATTTTTCTGGAATTCTTCCGCTAGGTAGTCAACGATTTTCTTATCAAAATCATCTCCTCCCAGGTGAGTATCTCCAGAGGTTGATAATACTTCAAATACCCCGTCCCCGACTTCTAAAATCGAGACGTCAAAGGTACCGCCCCCTAGGTCAAAAACTAAAATAGTTTCGTTACTTTTTTGTTCCAAACCATAGGCCAAGGAAGCAGCAGTAGGTTCGTTAATAATCCGTTTAACTTCAATTCCCGCAATTCTACCCGCGTCTTTAGTCGCTTGACGTTGGGAGTCGTTAAAATAAGCAGGAACGGTAATAACAGCTTCTTTAACGGTTTCGCCTAAATATTTACTGGCATCATCAACCAGTTTTCTCAACACTTTGGCAGATATTTCTTCCGGGGCAAATTGTTTATTGCGGGCGGGGGAATCTAATTTAACATTACCACTGCTATCACGCAGGACTTTATAAGAAACTTCTTTAGATTCGTTGTTAACTTCTTCTGATTTACGTCCGATAAACCGTTTGACAGAATAAAAGGTATTTTCGGGGTTCATTACCGACTGACGTTTGGCAATTTGACCTACCAGTTCGTCACCATTTTTAGCAAAAGCTACCACTGAAGGTGTGGTGCGTAACCCTTCGGCGTTAGCGATAACGGTGGGTTTGCCCCCTTCCATCACGGCGACGCAAGAGTTAGTGGTTCCTAAGTCAATGCCGACTACTTTTCCCATATTGTTTATTGTTCTCCAAATTTACGACAAAAAAGTTAGATTCTGTTTGAGGTTAGTCGTTTTAATTCGACTTCTGGACTCGGCGAGTCCAATTTCCATACAGTTTTTAAGATACGATTGCTTATCTCTATACTGGGGGCGGTTTGTCCATTCCTTGAAGGTGTGTTTACCGAACCTATTTGGACGGTTTGACTTCAACTTTGGACGGCTGCCCTTTGTGGTTCACATCTACTACTGTAGGGAGTGCGATCGGTTTTGGTATTGTGGCTAACCGTATATTTTAGGTTGTAGTTTCCGATAAATTGTAGTAAGCCCTTTAGGGCTGAGTCCTGAAGGACTCACTACGAGGATGGAAAAAGCGATCGCTAAAATTCTAATAAAATAATAGGTAATATTTTCAGTCAATTAATATGGCATAATAACCATAGCTATCAATTTGAGAAAATATGGCTTGGCAACCCGGTACAAAACTTTATGGCGATCGCTATACTATCATCAAAAAATTAGGGGAAGGCGGTTTTGGTATTACCTTTTTAGCGCGAAACAACAAAGGACAATATATTGCCCTCAAAACCTTACTGGATAAGTACCTCGATAACCCTGAATATTTACGGAAGTTTGAAAGAGAAGCTATCAGACTCGCCGTTTGCCGCCATCCCCATATTGTGGAAATTAGTAATGTTTTTTGGGAGGGATCTTTACCTTGTATTGCAATGGAATATATTGCAGGAAAGGACTTCTGGGAGTTAGTGCAGGAAAAGGGTGCATTTCCCGAAGCGGAAGCAGTACATTATATTCAACAAATTGGTAATGCTTTAACGGTTGTTCATGATAAGGGGTTATTGCATCGAGATATCAAACCCCACAATATTATGAAGCGGGACGGGAAAACCGAAGCGGTGTTAATTGATTTTGGCATTGCCAGAGAGTTTATTCCTAATAGAACTCAAATCCATACTTTTAGCGCGAGTGATGGGTTTGCTCCTCTTGAACAATACTATGAACAAGCACAACGTGGCGAATATACAGATGTTTATGGTTTGAGTGCGACGTTATATTGTTTGTTAACAAATCAAGTCCCACCGCCTGTTTTTGTTAGAACTGGAATGGGTCGAGATGTTTTAAAACCTTTAAATCAAGTCGTTAATGTTAGTAATAGAGTCCATGAAGCGGTGATGAAGGGGTTAGAATTAAGACCAGAAGATCGTCCCCAGTCGGTGTCGGAATGGTTGGAAATATTGGTTCATCCCGACCCATTCAAAACCGTTAGCTTTGAAACCGTAACCGTCAACTCAACGGGACAAATCAACAACCGTTGGCAAGCCCAAGCCCAAATTTGGAGTGAAAATATCAATGGGATCATATTAGATTTAGTAGTAATTCCAGCCGGAACTTTCCTCATGGGTTCCCCGAATAATGAACTAGAACGAACTGATAGAGAACGGCCGCAGCATACTGTTAATATAGCCTCTTTTTTGATCGGTCAATATGCCGTGACTCAAGCCCAATGGCGGGCGGTAGCAAGTTTACCCAAACGTCAGATTGACCTTGAACCCGACCGCTCCTTATTTGAAGGGGATAACTTGCCCGTTGAACAGGTAAATTGGTTTGAAGCGGTAGAATTTTGCGATCGCCTCTCTCAATTCACCGGACGTACCCATCGTTTACCCAGTGAGGCAGAATGGGAATATGCCTGTCGCGCTGCAACCACCACCCCGTTTTATTTCGGTGAAACCATCACCACCGATTTAGTCAATTATGACGGAAATTATACCTACGGCTCGGGGCCAGAAGGGATTTGGCGGGAAGAGACAACAGAGACAACTGCTGTGGGCAGTTTTCCCCCCAACGCCTTTGGACTATACGATATGCACGGTAACGTTTGGGAATGGTGCGCCGACCCTTGGCATGAAAATTATGATCATGCGCCGACAGATGGCAGTGTTTGGGAGTCTGGGGGAAATACGCAATACCGGGTGATACGCGGTGGTTCGTTCGTCAACAATCCCAGGGATTGTCGCAGTGCCAATCGTGACAGGTTAAGCCCGGACGACTATCGGGACGTGTTCTACGGGTTTCGTGTTGTTTCCTCCCCGTCTGCGTGGACTCCTTAGCCCTTTACCCTTTAGCCCTTTTGCCCTTTACCCTTCTTTCTTCTTTTCCCTTCTTTCTTTTTTTTTTTTTTTTTTTTGAATGTAGGGGCGGGTTCGCCAGAATATTTGTTAATAATAATTAACCTTTATAAACCCGCCCAACCCCGTAATAAAAATCAATATAAACCCGATTTTATTAACGTTAAATCTTGGTAGGGTGGGGCGGGTTTAGAAAGATTATTTATGGGATTTGTTAGATTGTACAGAACCCGCCCCTACGGGTTTTCCCGAATGTATGGGCGGGTTCACCCGAATATTTGTTAATAATAATAAACCTAAATAAACCCGCTTTCTCTTTCTGGGGTTGGGGCGGGTTTAGAAAGATTATTTGTGGGATTTGTTAGATTGTACAGAACCCGCCCCTACGGGTTTTCCCGAATGTAGGGGCGGGTTCACCCGAATATTTGTTAATAATAATAAACCCAAATAAACCCGCCGTCTTTCTCTTTCTGGGGTTGGGGCGGGTTTAGAAAGATTATTTGTGGGATTTGTTAGATTTTGTTGAACCCGCCCCTACGGGTTTTCCCGAATGTAGGGGCGGGTTCGCCCGAATATTTGTTAATAATAATTAACCTTTATAAACCCGCCGTCTTTCTCTTTCTGGGGTTGGGGCGGGTTTAGAAAGATTATTTGTGGGATTTGTTAGATTTTGTTGAACCCGCCCCTACGGGTTTTCCCGAATGTAGGGGCGGGTTCACCCGAATATTTGTTAATAATAATAAACCTAAATAAACCCGCCGTCTTTCTCTTTCTGGGGTTGGGGCGGGTTTAGAAAGATTATTTGTGGGATTTGTTAGATTTTGTTGAACCCGCCCCTACGGGTTTTCCCGAATGTAGGGGCGGGTTCACCCGAATATTTGTTAATAATAATTAACCTAAACAAACCCGCCGTCTTTCTCTTTCTGGGGTTGGGGCGGGTTTACAAAGGTTTTTGGTGGGATTTGTTAGATTTTGTGGAACCCGCCCCTACGGGTTTTCCCGAATGTAGGGGCGGGTTCGCCAGAATATTTGTTAATAATAATAAACCTAAACAAACCCGCTTTCTCTTTCTGGGGTTGGGGCGGGTTTAGAAAGATTATTTGTGGGATTTGTTAGATTGTACAGAACCCGCCCCTACGGGTTTGATATATTTAATTCAATAATCAACCCCCTAATTTTTTATAATTTAGCGTTTTTTTTCTAGTCTTTTAATGACATCTTTAATTTTCATTATTTCTAAGGCTAATGATCCTCCTACAAAAATTATATCATTATGCCGCTTGTAGTGAGGCGTTCACGCCTCAGAGTCCTAAAGGACTTACTACAATTTTTTCTGCTCGTTCACGCCTCAGAGTCCTAAAGGACTCACTACACTGATTTAGACTTGCTATATTGAAAGCGATCGCCTCTAAAATGATTTAATAACGGATCATATTGTTGATTTAATACCCAATTAGAAATTAATTGAGCCGTAACCGGAGCCAATAGAATCCCATTGCGATAATGACCTGTTGCTAAAGTTAAGTTTTGCCAACAACTAGGCCCTAATATTGGGAATAAATCAGGGGTTTCCGGTCGAAATCCCCACCAAAATTCTTCAATTTCAAACTCTTTTAAAACCGGATATAATCGAATAGCTCCTGATAATAAATGTTCAATTCCATTCGGTGTTAAACCGGAGGTAAAACCCACCTGTTCTGATGTAGCTCCAATCACAATTAAACCATCTCGACGCGGTACAATATAAATATCTGAACCGAATAAAACCTGTTTTAATGGTAAGGGTTTAATATCATCTGGAACCCGCACCGATAACATTTGTCCCTTTCTCGGATATACCGGAATTGATAACAATTGTCCCGACCAAGCCCCCGCCGTTAAAATATAATGATCCGCCCTAAAATTACCTTGATTTGTCTGAATTTCTGTGATAATTTGATTAGGAGAATTTACCAATTTTTCTACCGTAACTCCCGCAACTATTTTAACCCCTAATTCCTGAGCCGCCCTTTGCAATATGTTGATTAACCCCCGACGGTTATCGACTTGACCATCCAGGGGAAACCACCAACCCCCGACAACATCATCCCCTAACCCGGGTTGTTGCTGTAAAATTGCTTCGGGCTCTAACCAATAGCTGGGGGTGTCTGGAGTCGTTTCTAAACTGGTACAGTGGGGACGCTCATAAACCGGAGCTAAGATACCACAGGGCCAATATCCCGTATCTAACCCCGTGATTTCCTCCAGTTTGCGCGTCCAGTCATTGTAGAGGGCGCGACTGCGTAAACACAATTCTAGCATAGGGCCAGGGGGAAGTTGTTCGGCTTGGGGGGCTAACATTCCCGCCCCGACTAAACCCGCCGCTTCTTGGATGTCCCGACTCAAAACTGTTACCGTTGCTCCCCGCAATCTTAACTCAACTGCCAGGGATAAGCCAATCAAACCACCACCGATTAGAATAATTTCACTATGTTGTTGCATAAAATTTAAAAGTTCATCTTAGGAATTGAATCTATTTTCTATTTTAAACTTTTAGGGTTGATTTTTCTATAGGTTAACAATGATTAAACGATTTTTTACAACTACAGTCTCCGCCCTATGTTATTCTTTGATTGATTATCGTTTTAAAGATTCTCCAATTCTCCAGTATTTCCCTAATAATTCAGTGGTTAATTTTGTCATCGAACAACAGAATCGAATGCCGGATTATCTGAGATTACCTTTATTAATTTTAACATTAATTTTTGATATTTGGGGCTTGCTGCGTACAGGTTCATTTTTTCATTCTCAATCACCATCTGTACGTCAACAGCTAATTCAAGTCTGGAAAAATTCCCGTTTTCAAATTTGCCGAGACTTGATGCGATTTTATGAAAGTCTAGTTGTATTATATTGGCAATCTGATTATATCAATTCCCTGAATTATATCTCATAATTATTATGTCTGAATACAACCTAATTTCCCCCTCCGAATCTCCTATAAAAGTTGAAATTGCCGTGATTGGTTCTGGCCCAGGAGGAGCGATTACCGCCTGTTTATTAGCGGAAGCCGGACGGGATGTTTTATTAATTGAAGAAGGAGCCTATTTATCCTTAGAATCCTGTCAACCTTTTTCCGTTGAAGAAATGAGCCAAAAGTATCGAAATGGGGGATTAACTGCCGCTTTTGGACAGCCCAAAATTCAATATGTGGAAGGGAAATGTGTGGGAGGAGGAAGTGAAATTAATAGTGGTTTATATCATCGAACACCCCCTGATATTTTAGCACAATGGAGTCGAGAATTTGAAGTAGATGCTTTAACAGAAGCCGATTTAATTCCCCATTTTGAAGCCTGCGAAAAAGCGGTTAATGTCTGTTATTTACCTGGAAAAGCTCCTGCTGCTTCCTTAAAATTACAGGAAGGTTCAACTCGTTTAAATTGGCAATCTTTAGAAGTTCCTCGCTGGTTTCGTTATCAAGAATCATCGGATAAGATCTTAAAAGGAACGCGACAGTCGATGACCGAAACCTTTATTCCCAGAGCTTTAAAAGCCGGATGTAAATTATTAGCAAATACTTGGATAAAAAAGATTAATCAAAGCGACAAAAACTGGATTTTAACAGGTTATGATCAAGTCAATAACTATAATAAACAACTGATCACAATTCAAGCGGAAACAGTATTTGTTTGTTGTGGCGCAATTCAAACTCCAGCCTTATTAAGAAAAAGTGGAATTAAAAATAATATTGGTAATGCTTTAAGAATGCACCCAACGGTTAAAATAATTGCTCAATTTGATCAAGAGATTAACAGCTTAGATATGGGAGTTCCCGTCCATCAAGTTAAGGAATTTTCTCCTAAATTTAGTTTTGGTTGCTCAATTAGTTCTCCGCCCTATTTATCTGTGGGAATGACTGATCATCCTGAATATACAGAAGAAGTGCAAAAAAATTGGCAAAAAATGGCAATTTATTATGCTATGATTACAGGAGAAGGTTATGGTACAGTGCGAAATATTCCCTTTTATCGTGATCCTTTGGTTCGTTATCAATTAACATCTCAAGACTTAAAAAATTTATCAGAAGCATTACAAAAATTAGCCCTATTATTATTTGAAGCGAATGCTAAAATTCTTTATCCTAGTATTTCCAATAGTTTCCCCTTGACCCATCCCCAGGATTTAGCTAAAATCCCAGAACAACTTCCTATAAAACAAACTAATTTAATGACAGTTCACGTTTTTTCTTCTTGTCCAATGGGAGAAAATTTACAAAAATGTGCCGTTAATTCCTTTGGTAAAGTTCATGGATTTAATAATTTGTATATTGCTGATGCTAGTTTACTTTGTACCGCCCCTGGAGTCAATCCCCAAGGTTCAATTATGGCGATCGCCCGTCGAAATGCGTTAAAATTCTTAAATCCCTAAGTTGTTGCGCCGTTGTTGCGCTTAAGCGCATCTTATCAACATAAGATGGTGCTAAAGCACAACAACAAATAAAATTATGATAGAAACTCAACACAAATTTAGTTTTAATAACAGGTGCATTAGGTTGGTTAGGAATTAATTTAGTCGAATCTTTAGTTAAAGGATTAGGAGATTTTGAACCCCTAAATCAACCTCAAAATAATTTGAAAATTCGCTGTTTAATTTTACCGAATCAAGACCCAACAGTATTAAAAAAAATATCCGATCAAATTGAAGTTTATCAAGGAGATCTGAGAAATCCCCAAGATTGCGATCGCTTTTGTGAAAATGCCGAAAATGCTATTTTATTTCATACCGCCGGAATTATTCATCCTCAAAAAATATCCCAATTCTATCAAATCAATGTAGAAGGAACAAAAAATCTATTAAATTCGGCGATTTCTGCTCAGATAAAACGAGCGATTATTGTATCTTCAAATTCTCCCTGTGGTTGTAATCCCCATCCCGATCATTTATTTGATGAAACCTCCCCCTATCATCCCTATATGAACTATGGACGTTCAAAAATGTTGATGGAATTAGCCATAAATAACTATCAGCAACAGGGAAAAATTGAAACCGTGATTATCCGTCCCCCTTGGTTTTATGGCCCCCATCAACCCCAACGTCAAACCCTATTTTTTAAGATGATTCGAGATGGAAAAGGGCCAATTGTTGGAGATGGGAATAATTTACGATCTATGGCCTATGTGGATAATATTTGTCAAGGATTAATATTAGCAGCTATCACCGAAAAAGCCAACGGAGAAACCTATTGGATAGCGGATGAAAAACCCTATTCTATGAATCATATTATCGATATTATAGAACATTTATTAGAAACAGAATTTCAGCAATCCTGTAGCCATCAACGATTAAAATTACCCGGTTTAGCCAGTGAAATTGCTTTAGTTGTTGATGGAACATTACAAACCCTAGGATTTTATCATCAAAAAATTCATGTCCTCTCAGAAATGAATAAAACCATTGCTTGCTCTATTGCTAAAGCTCAACGGGAATTAGGTTATAATCCAACAATTGCTTTAGAAGAAGGAATGCGAAGAAGTCTAAAGTGGATCTTTAAAAATTATGGGGGACTAGATTAACTATGGTTAGCCATATTGTGGTGACAGAAGGATTGGTTTTTAGAGAAAACTTTGCCCAAAATTATTTTTTATCCAATTATTTTGAAGAAGTTTTAAAACAAGTTTTAAAGCAGGTTTATGAAAACGAAAAAGTGTATATTTCTCCAGGGAATTGTTTTGAATGTCCTGAATCAGAAGAACAGTATGCTGCAAAATATCTCCTAAAACATCGTCCCGAACTCCAGATTTTTGTCCCTGAAAACGTTAAAGACCGCCACTATTTGGATACTTTTGATAATGCTAGATTATTAAGAAAATGGTTAGAACAACAGCAACAATGGCCATTAGGAGAAGTGATTTTATATTGTAACAAACCCCATGCACTTCGGAGTCAATTAATGTTTAAACTTTGTGGATATAAGGTTCAAAAGGTGATGACTTCTTATCCTGAATTAGCGAATCGAACAATGCCACTACGTCTAGTATTTTATCATTATTTACCCGCTCATTTACTTTACGAATGGGGAGCTTTGATTTATAATTTAATTAGATTCTATAAATCAAAAAATAAATTTAAAAATTAACAATAAAACCATGAAACATTTAATTACCGGAGGATCGGGATTTTTAGGCAATTTAATTGCCAGACGATTATATCAACGGGGGGAAGATGTTAAAATTTTAGATATTTGGGAAGATCCGACCCGTCCCCCGGAGATTGAATTTATTAGCTGTGATATTTGCGATCGCGATGGGGTAGAAAAAGCCATGAAAGACATTGATATTGTCCATCATAATGTGGCTTTAGTTCCCTTAACAAAATCGGGGAATAAGTTTTGGGAAGTTAACGTAGAAGGCAGTAAAATCGCAGCAGAAGCAGCAACAAAAGCCGGAGTTAAAAGTTTTATTCACATGAGTTCTAGCGCCCTCTTTGGGGAGGCTGAATGTCCGATTACTAATAATACTCCTACTAAAGCGGTTGAAATTTATGGACGGGCAAAATTAGCGGGGGAATTAGCCGTTAGAGAGATTTGTGATCAAGCGGATTTACCCTTAATTGTAATTCGTCCTCGGACAATTTTAGGCGAAGGCAGATTAGGGATTTTTCAGATATTATTTGAATGGATTCAAGAGGGAAAAAACGTTTATGTAATTGGCAGTGGTGACGTTAAATTTCAATTTGTCCATGCCCATGATTTGATGGACGCCTATCTTTTAGCATTGGATTTAGGTCAGCCCGGAATCTATAATGTGGGAAGCGATCGCTTTGGCACATTACGAGAAGGATTAGAACATTTAATTGAATATGCCGAAACCGATTCTCAAGTCAAAAGTTTACCCACAGGATTAACCATTGGCACATTACAACTGTTAGACTGGATGGGATTAAGTCCCCTCGCTCCTTGGCATTACTTAACCTATCACAAAGAATTTTATTTTGATGTCGATCCCCTGCTAAAATTAGGCTGGAAACCCAAATATTCTAATGATGAAATGTTCCGTGAAAGTTATGATTGGTTTAAACAAAACTATAATCAACTACAAGCGGAAAAAGCGGGATCTGCCCATCGTCGCCCGGTGAAAGAAAAATTACTTTGGGTATTAAAACAACTCTCTTAATTATACACTGTGAATAACATTAACTCAATCAACTGGATTTCCTGGAGTTTAGTTTTAATTGCGGCTATTAATAGCGGAATCGGTAACTTATTACTGAAAAAATCTCGCCTAGAAGCTCCCGACCCAAGTTTATTAACCCTGTTATTATCTCCTTGGTTTATGGCAGCTATTATCGTTTATGGGATTAATTTAATTGTGTTTGCTAAAGCTCTTGATAGTTTACCCGTTTCTACCGCCTATCCGGTGTTTGCAGCCATTGGTTTTAGCTTAGTTGCCTTAACCGGAAGTCTCTTATTAGGAGAGCGGTTTGGCTTGAATCAAATGATTGGATTAGGTTTAATTGTTACTGGAATTATTGTTATGTCTCGTTAAATAATTGATTGTTTTCAATACTATGAAAATACCAAAATCAGAGGATTCTCCATCAAGATTAGAAACCCATGATTATCAAACTGCTCCCGAATTTGTCCCCGTGAAATCCTCAACTTTGCCCCCCCTAATTAAACTAATTCGCCCCCATCAATGGACAAAAAATCTATTTTGTTTGGCGGGACTTTTATTTGGGGGAAGACTGTTACAACCCCAGGCAATTCTGTTATCAATATTAACGGTAATTTTTTTCTCGGCCATGGCTTCGGCAATTTATATTTTTAATGATATTCAAGATCGGGAACGCGATCGCCTACATCCCAAAAAAAAGTATCGTCCGATTGCCAGTGGTCAAGTTTCTATTAAAACCGGATTAGCGATCGCATTTGGTTTGACCACGGTTTCCCTTTTAGGTACTTATGGGTTAGGAATCCCCACATTAATCTGTGTTTTACTCTATGGGATTAATAATATTATTTATTCTATTAAACTCAAAAACATACCCCTATTTGATGTTAGTTGTATTGCCTTTGGCTTTGTTCTGAGGCTATTGGCGGGAATTTATGCGTTAGGAGATATGCCGACGGCTTGGATTGTTTTATGTACGTTTTTTCTGACTCTATTTTTAGGATTTTCTAAACGGCGTTCGGAATTATTATCTTTATTACATCTTCAAATCAATCAAGAAAGTTTTTATTCTGAAACATCCCTACAGCCCGAGCTAAAATCACCTAATTCCGAACCTTCTTATTTAGAGTTATTCTATCAACGGGGAAGCAAAAACCAACAACGTCCAGTTCTTTCCCAATATACCTTACCCTATTTAGATTCTCTCCTAAATAGCACCGCCACCATGACCATTATGTGCTATGCTTTGTTTACAATAAAATCGGGTAAAAATCCCTCTTTAGTGATTACGGTTCCCATTGTTTATTATGCGGTGATGCACTATAAATGGTTAGTGACGGTTTTAGCCGATGGAGAAGAACCTAGCCGGATTTTAATTCAAGACCCGACGATTAAATGGAGTTTAATCATCTGGCTCATTTCCTATTTAGTTATTCTCTATTTTAATATTCATTTATTTGATTAATTCCTTTTAACCCTCGTTTTTGCGCTTCACTCCTCAATTTTTCTTGATATTTCAGAATTAATTACAACTGTTTCTCCCCTGAAAAATTACCCATTACCCATTACCCATTACCCATTACCCATTACCCATTCCCTGACAAGTTTCAGACATTCTCCAAATCATCTATGATTGAATCAGAGTAGATTAGCTGGAACTTTTAGGACTTAGACAATGGTATCTCCCGAATCCTCATCAATGTCTTCTGATTCAACCTTAGCACCCCTCAAAACCTGGCATACCTTGAGTGCTGACAAAGCTCTCCAGATCCTAGATACCGATAGTGAAGCCGGGTTAACGCCACAACAGGTGATTGAGCGTCAACAACAGTATGGTCTAAATGAATTAAAAGAAGCCCCTGGTCGCAGTACCTTGGAGATTTTATGGGATCAGTTCACGAATATTATGCTCGTGATGCTGATTGCCGTGGCCATTGTATCCGCCGTGATTGATTTTCGCAAAGGAAACTTCCCCAAGGACGCCGTTGCTATTTTTTCAATTGTGATTTTGAATGGGATGTTGGGCTATTTCCAAGAAAGCCGGGCAGAACAGGCTTTAGCCGCCCTAAAACGAATGTCTTCCCCCAGAGTTCGGGTGATGCGGGACGATAAAATGCTGGAACTGGCCGCGAAAGAACTGGTTCCAGGAGATATCATGTTTCTGGAGGCTGGGGTGCAAATTCCAGCCGATGGTCGCCTAGTGGAAGCCCAAAATTTGCAGGTGCGAGAAGCCGCCTTAACGGGGGAAGCAGAAGCGGTAATTAAAAAACCGAGTATGGAATTAGCTGAAGATGCCCCTCTAGGCGATCGCCTTAATATGGTATTCATGGGGACAGAAGTGATCCAGGGACGGGGACAAGTCGTCGTCACCAATACGGGAATGACCACGGAACTCGGGCGCATCGCGGAAATGATCCAGGGGGTAGAAAGTGAACCGACTCCCCTACAACAACGGATGACCCAGTTAGGAAATGTCTTAGTGAGTGGGTCTTTAGCTTTGGTTGCTTTGGTAGTAGTCGGTGGCGTGATCAGAACAGGCAGTTTTAGTAGTTTAGAAGATTTATTAGAAGTATCCCTGAGTATGGCGGTGGCGGTAGTTCCCGAGGGTTTACCTGCGGTGGTGACAGTTACCTTGGCAATTGGTACACAAAGAATGGTCAAACGCCATGCTTTAATTCGGAAACTCCCGGCGGTGGAAACCTTGGGTTCTGTTACCACAATTTGTTCGGATAAAACCGGAACTCTCACCCAAAATAAAATGGTGGTGCAATCGGTTCAGACCTTTGATCAAGTGTTTCAAGTCACGGGAGAAGGGTATGATCCGGTGGGGGAATTAATACCGATCACCTCGGAACCAAATAACACCATTTCCTCTGAGTATAAAATTTTAGAACCGATTTTAACGGCTTGTGTTTTGTGCAATGATGCTCAATTACAACAGGAGCAAAATCAATGGCATATTTTAGGAGATCCCACGGAAGGTGCGTTATTATCCTTAGCTGGAAAAGTAGGTTTATTTAGAGACATTCACAATCACAAAAACCCTCGTGTTGCTGAAATTCCTTTCTCCTCAGAACGTAAGCGGATGAGTGTGATTTGTCAGCTTCAAGACTCTGAAAATCCAGAATGTGTGATGTTTACTAAAGGCTCACCGGAGTTGATTTTAGCTCAGTGTACATCTGTTTTTGTAGGTAATCAAAAGGTTTTCTTGGCAGAAGCCGACCGTCAACTCATTCTCGAACAAAATAACGAAATGGCTGGGAAAGGTTTACGGGTTTTGGGATTTGCTACCCGCTCTTTAACCACATTACCCCCCGAAGGAGAGGAAGAAAGTGCCGAACAGGAATTAGTTTGGTTAGGATTAGTCGGAATGTTAGACGCGCCCCGTCCTGAAGTTCGAGAAGCGGTTAAACTATGTCGAGAAGCCGGAATTCGTCCAGTGATGATTACTGGAGATCATCAATTAACTGCAAAAGTGATTGCTCAAGATTTAGGAATTGCCGGATTAGATAGTTTAAGTTTAACGGGTCAGGAATTACAGAAATTAACTCAAACGGAATTAGAACAACAAGTTGAACAGGTGAGTGTGTACGCCCGGGTTTCTCCTGAACATAAACTGCGGATTGTTCAAGCCTTACAAAAGAATGGTGAATTTGTAGCAATGACTGGGGATGGGGTGAATGATGCTCCGGCTTTGAAACAGGCAGATATCGGGATTGCCATGGGAATTACCGGAACCGATGTGAGTAAAGAAGCCAGTGATATGATTTTATTAGATGATAACTTTGCTACCATTGTTGCGGCGACGGAAGAAGGGCGAGTTGTTTATAGTAATATTCGCCGTTTTATCAAATATATTCTGGGTAGTAATATTGGGGAAGTGTTGGTGATTGCTGCTTCTCCAATTTTAGGCTTAGGTGGTGTGCCGTTAACACCTTTACAAATTTTATGGATGAACCTTGTTACCGATGGTTTTCCCGCTTTAGCATTAGCCATGGAACCGGCTGAACCTGCGGTAATGCAACGCCCTCCCTATAATCCCCGGGAAAGTATTTTTGCCCGAGGACTAGGGTTATATATGGTAAGAATTGGGATTGTTTTTGCCATCTTAACGATTATTTTAATGCTTTGGGCTTATGACCATACTCAAAGTGATGGCAACCCTGAACGCTGGAAAACCATGGTGTTTACAACCTTATGTTTAGCCCAAATGGGTCATGCTTTAGCAGTTCGTTCCGATACTCAATTGACCATCCAAATGAATCCTAAAACTAACCCCTATTTATGGGGTGCTGTAGGATTAACAACATCTCTTCAGTTACTCTTAGTTTATTTTCCTCCCTTCCAAAGTTTCTTTGGAACTTACTTTTTGGATTTCACTGAATTGTCAATTTGTCTTGGTTTTAGTGCCTTAATGTTTGTCTGGATTGAAATGGAAAAAGTGGTTTATAAGTGGTTTATTAGTCGTCGTTAATTAATATTCATGGGGAATAGGGAATAGAAAAATATCCAATTTGATCGTCTCGGTGAGGATAATTTGAACCGAAATAGATACAAATGATATCAATTTCTAATTTCCTGATTCCCCCAGATTGACGTTTGACAGGGTTAATGGTAGGTTTGCACAATCACAAATGGCGAACGAGATCAGAATACAATCAATAAATCCTTCAAAAACCACTTATGACGTACTTGAATCTGATTTCATTTTTGGGAATTTTTGGCCTTTGCTTTATTGCTTGGTTATTTTCAGAAAATAGACGAGTTGTCCCCTGGCGAACCATGGGTTTAGGGATTGGCCTACAGTTAGTTTTAGCCTTTCTGGTCTTTCTATTTCCGCCTACTAGAACCGCTTTACAATGGTTTAGTAGTCTTCTCAATAGTTTATTTTTAGCCGCCGATTATGGAGCTAATTTTGTCTTTGGAAGCAATATTGTTCCCTTTCCCGGAAAAACTACCGATGTCAATTTAGGTTATATTTTTGCCTTTCGCGCCCTACCCACGGTGATCTTTTTCTCCGGTTTAATGGCACTATTATATAACTTAGGGGTGATTCAAGTCGTCACCAATGTTTTTGCCAAGTTATTCTATAAAACCATGCGTTTAAGTGGGGCAGAAGCCTTAAGCGGGGCGGCTAATATTTTTGTGGGAATTGAAGCCGCTGTTGTGGTCAAGCCCTACTTAGAAAAGATGACTCGTTCAGAACTGTGTGCAATTTTAACTTGTTGTTTTGGAACGGCTGCATCTTCTGTTCTAGCCATTTATGTCAGTTTTCTAAAACCTGTTTTTCCGAATATTTTAGGACATTTAGTTTCTGCTTCTATTATGGCGATTCCCGCCTGTTTTGTGATTTCTAAAATATTAGTTCCAGAAACCGAAAAACCCCTAACATTAGGAAAACTCCCAGAAGAAAAAAAAGAAGAGAATTTAATCCTCCACGAAGGCGGAGAACCTCAGTTAGAAACCGTTGGCGGTGAACTCATGGAACGAGTGAGTCCCCTAGACTCAGCCATTATCGGGGCATTAGATGGGGTAAAAATGTCCGTTGCCATTGCTGCGGTTCTGATATTAATTTTAGGATTAGTTTCTTTAGTTAATCAATTCTCAGCTTGGTTGGGTTTATTACCCAGTCCAGTAGGAGACTTTTTTCAAGTTGTCACTTTAGCGAATATTTTAGGATTTATTTTCTATCCCGTAACGATTTTAACCGGGGTTCCCTTTGAGGACTCTTGGACAGCTTCTGTCATTATTGGTCGTCGTTTATTAGAAACAGCCATTCCCCCCTATCAAGCTTTAGCAGAAGCCGCGAAAGAAGGGTTAATTACCCCGAGAACCGTGTTAATTGTCAGTTATGCTTTATCCGGTTTTGCCCATGTGGCCTCCGTGGGAATTTTCGTCGGGGGAATGGTCGGTTTAGTCCCCTCCCGCCGGAAAGATATTTCCGAATTAGGCTGGAAAGCCCTATTGGGGGGAACTTTAGCCACCATGATGATTGCCTGTTTAGCCGGATTCTACGATAATGGAAATCCCAGTATTATGGGAGAACCGGCGGCTACTCCTCCGGCCATCAGTACCCCAGCAGCCCCGAATACCACGGTTTCACCCGCCCCCAAGGTCAGTCCTTCCCCTAAACCGACTCCTTCTCCTAAGTCTTAATGGAGCAGGGGAGGCAGGGGGAGTAGGGGAGGCAGGGGGAGCAGGGGGAGCAGGGGAGCAGGGGGAGTAGGGGAGGCAGGGGGAGCAGGGGGAGCAGGGGGAGCAGGGGAGCAGGGGGAGCAGGGGGAGCAGGGGGAGTAGGGGGAGCAGGGGGAGCAGGGGGAGCAGGGGGAGTAGGGGAGGCAGGGGGAGCAGGGGGAGTAAACTCTTTCTATTACCTATTACCTATTACCTATTACCTATTACCTATTACCTATTACCTATTACCTATTACCTATTACCTATTACCTATTACCTATTACCTATTACCTATTACCCATTACCCATTACCCATTACCTATTACCTATTCCCTGTTCCCTAACCAAAAACACAAAATCAACACTTGATTTCACTTACATGACGAACATTGTTCTAACCCTTAGTATTGTAATTCTAGCTTTAATTGCCTTCATTTTTGAGTGGCTTCCTGTTGATTTAACGGCGCTTACCGTCACCGTTGTTTTAATGCTTTTGAGGTTAGTCACACCCGAGGAAGGGATATCAGGGTTTGGCAACTCAGCCACAATTACGGTGATGGCAATGTTTATTTTAAGTGCTGGAATTACAAAAACCGGGGTAGTACAAACCGTGCGAGATTGGTTATTGAAATGGGGAGGAACAACAGCCAGCCAACAAATTTTAGTTATGGGGTTAATTGTTGGGCCGATTACTGCTTTTATTAATAATACCGCCGTTGTTGCAATTTTCTTACCGATTGTCGAAGATTGGTGTCGCAAGCAAAAAATTTCCCCCTCTAAATTATTAATTCCCCTATCCTATTCGACGGTTTTGGGTGGAATGATTACCGTCATTGGGACTTCAACAAACGTTTTAGCTAGTGGTATTTCCAAACAACTGGGATATGGGGAATTTCAGTTATTTCAGTTTACTGTATTAGGAATTATTACTTTTATTATTGGGATTATTTATTTATCTGTTATTGCCCCTCGACTCTTACCCGACCGCAAACCAGCAAATTTTGATATTCTTCAAGCCGAATATGGTTTAAAGGATTATGTGAGTGAATTAGTCATTACCCCCCGTTCTAGCTTAGTCGGACAAACGGTTAAAGAGAGTGAAATTCAACGCAAATTTGACTTAGATGTGTTAGAACTGATTCAAAATAATATGCGATTTGCTCAACCTTTAGCTGATAAAGTATTAAATGTCGGAGATATTTTAATTGTTAGAAGTAGTCGAGAAGATTTACTAAAAATTAGAGATGAAAAAGGGTTAGATATTCTGCCCGATGTTAAATTCAAGGAAGAATCTTTAGAGACTATTTTGAGTTCTGGACAGGAAAAAATAGCCGAAGTTTTGATTTTATCCAATTCTCGGTTAATTGGAACCACCTTGAAAGATTTAAGATTCCGTCAACGTTATAATGCCACGGTTTTAGCCATTCGTCGAGGTTCGGAATTAGTCCAAGGGCGATTAGGGAAAGTTACTTTAAGATTTGGAGATTTATTATTACTTCAAGGGCCAAAACAAAGTTTTATTGGGTTACAAACCACCCGGGAACTTTTGGTTTTAGAAGAACGAGATGTAGAAACCTTAAGACAGGATAAAGCTTGGATTGCTCTGGCGATTGTTTTGGGTGTTATTGTTCTTGCAGCTTTTGAAATTATGCCCATTTTGGTTAGTGCTTTAGCAGGTGTAATTTTAATGGTAATTACCGGATGTCTCAAACCCGGAGAAATTTATGGCTCTGTGCGTTGGGATGTGATATTTCTTTTAGCGGGATTAATTCCATTAGGAATAGCTATGGATAAATCCGGTGCGACCCAATGGTTAGCCGATACTTTAGTCGGTTTGGGTGGTAATTTATCCGGTTATTGGATTTTATTATTATTCTATATTGCCACCTCGATTCTGACAGAAGTTCTTTCTAATAATGCTACAGTTGTTTTGATGCTTCCGATTGCGGTAAAAGTTTCCGTCGCATTAGGTTTAAATCCCTTTGCCTTTATGTATGCGGTGACTTTTGCTGCTTCTAATAGTTATATGACACCCATTGGTTATCAGACTAATACAATGGTTTATAGTCCCGGTGGATATAAATTTTTCGACTTTACTCGGGTCGGTGCTCCCCTGACTATAATGTTAGCTATAGTTACCCCATTATTAATTATTTGGCTATATGGATTATAGTAGTAAGCCCTTCAGGGCTAACCGTGTTCCCTATTGCTTTTTAAGTCTGATTTAGGATTACTAAAAAAGGATTTTAATATGAAAAAATCAGCAATTTTGTCCGGTTTAATCGGGGTTTGTGTGGGGGATGCTTTGGGTGTTCCGGTGGAATTTACCAGCCGCCAAGACCGTCTAAAAAACCCCATCACAACGATGACGGGTTATGGAACCCATCGACAACCCCCGGGTACTTGGTCGGATGATAGTTCCTTGATGTTATGTTTAGCAGAGAGTCTTTGTCAGGGCTATAATTTACAAGCGATCGCCGCATCTTTTTGTCGTTGGCGCTATCATCAAGAATGGACAGCCCATGGGGTTGTATTTGATATTGGAGGAACCACCCATAACGCAATTCAAAATCTACAAAATGGGGTAAATCCAGTGGAAGCTGGAGAAACCGATGAACGCAGTAATGGCAATGGTTCTTTGATGCGAATTTTACCCATGGCTTATTTATATTCTTCGGTGTCATTCTATCAATTAATCCAGTGGGTGCATGAATGTTCCTGTTTAACACACGCTCATATTCGTTCCCAAATTGCCTGCGGAATTTATATTAGTATTGCGGTTAAATTACTCCAAGGATTAGATCTAAAATCCGCCTATATTCAGGGTATAGAAGCCATAAAACCCATTTATTATCATCCCAGTTTAACCATAGAATCTTCTCGGTTTGACCGGGTTTTGAGGGGTTGTATTGACCAGTTATCAATTGATGAAATTCAATCGGGCGGTTATGTGATTCATACTTTAGAAGCCTCATTATGGTGTTTATTAACAACATCTTCATACCCAGAAGCGGTTCTTAAAGCTGTTAATTTAGGGGAAGATACCGACACAACAGCCGCCGTCACAGGCGGTTTAGCCGGAATTTATTATGGGTTGAACAATATTCCCTCGGAATGGGTGGAACAAATAGCCCGAAAAGATGATATTATTGCCTTAGCTGGTCGATTAGAACAAACCCTTGAGTGATGATCTAAAATAATATTAACTCTGATTAAAAATGACTCAAATTGCCCTCTTTGGAACCAGTGCAGATCCTCCCACTTCAGGACATCAAGCGATTCTGCTTTGGTTGTCTCAACGGTTTGATAAAGTTGTGGTTTGGGCATCGGATAATCCCTTTAAAACCCACCAAACTTTATTAGAACATCGAATGGCAATGTTATCATTATTAATTGCGGAAATTAACGCCCCGAAAAAAAATATTGCTTTGCATCCTGAACTCAGTAGTCGCCGAACCTTAGAAACTTTAAAAAGGGCTAAAAATTACTGGTCTGATGCAAACTATACTTTAGTCGTGGGTTCAGATTTAATTCAACAAATTCCCCAGTGGTATCAGATAGAAACCCTATTAAAACAGGTAGAATTATTAATTATCCCGCGACCGGGTTATCAGGTGATAGAAATGGACTTAGATCACCTCAAAAAATTAGGTGCGACCTTAACTATTGCTACCATCACAGGTTTACCCGTTTCCTCCAGTCACTATCGTCAAACGGGTAATATAGAAGTTTTAACGACCCAGGTACAAGATTATATTAACCGAGAAAAATTATATGAATAAAACGTTGATCTTAGAAGATTTTAAAGTGGGTGTTGATAATGTGATTTTTTCCGTTGATACCGGACAAAATCGCCTATTAGTTTTATTGGTCAAACGCAAAGAAGAACCCTTTATCGAGACTTGGAGTTTACCCGGAACTTTAGTTCAAAAAGGAGAATCTTTAGAAGATGCCGCCTATCGGATTTTAGCAGAAAAAATTCGGGTTGAGAATTTATATTTAGAACAATTATATACCTTCGGGGGGCCAGAACGTGACCCCAGAGAAGCCCCAGATTCCTATAATATTCGTTACTTATCCGTGAGTTATTTTGCGATCGTTCGGTTTGAAGAAGCGGAATTAATTACTGATACAGTAACCGGAATTGCTTGGTATCCCATTGATCAAATTCCTCATTTAGCTTTTGATCATAATCAAATTTTAGACTATGGTTATCGTCGATTAAAAAATAAATTAGAATATAGTCCTGTGGCTTTTGAGGTGTTACCTGAATTATTTACATTAGGGGATTTATACCAATTTTATACTACTATTTTAGGAGAAGGATTTTCCGATTATTCTAATTTTAGAACCAGGTTACTCAAGTTAGGATTTCTCTATGATACCGGGGTGAAAACATCCCGAGGGGCGGGTAGACCAGCAAGTTTATATCGATTTGATGCACAAGCTTTTGCCCCCTTAAAAGATAAACCCTTAGTGTTTGTTTGAATTTAACCTTGAACTAATGTATACTAACATCTGAGTTTTCACCCCTGCGATCGCAAAACCCATTAAAGCCCATGACCACCCTCAACACTATTTGGCAACAATTTACCCTGCAAAATCTACTACTCTACCAATGGCGTAATAGTAGTTTTCTCTACCAGATCACAGGATTTTTGCACCAATGGCGACAGGGAAGTTGGTTATTACAGTGGGGGGAACCCTTGGGGGCATTATTAATTAGTATTGTATTTTGTTTGGCTCCGTTTGTGGGAACGGCATTAATCGGGGTTTTATTAATTGCTTGTGCCGGATGGTGGTTATTATTAACCCTAACGGATGAACCCTCACAAACTGCCTTTACTCCCATACATTTAATCGTTTTATTATATTGGGGAATTGCCACCGTTGCCACGGCTTTATCTCCGGTTAAAATAGCTGCCTTTAGTGGCTGGACGAAATTAACTCTTTATTTAATTTTATTCGCTTTCATGTCGAGAATATTGCGATCGCCAAAAGTTCGCTCAATTTTTATTACCCTATTTTTACACACAGCTTTATTCGTGAGTGTCTATGGTTTAAGACAGTGGTTTTCGGGTGCAGAAGCCTTAGCTACTTGGGTTGACCCCACCTCTGCCCAATCTAACTTAACCCGGGTTTATAGTTATTTAGATAACCCGAATTTATTAGCCGCCTATTTGTTACCCGCAGTCGGTCTAAGTTTGGCTGCATTCTTTGTTTGGCAAGGCATTTTACCGAAAGCCTTAGCATTAACCATGATTATTGTCAACTCCTCCTGTTTAGTCTTAACCTTTAGTCGAGGAGGCTGGATTGGATTAGTGCTATTAATGTTTACTTTTTCAGTCTTATTATTATATTGGTTAAGTATTAGTTTTCCTCCCTTTTGGCGACAGTGGGCTTTACCGATGGGATTAACAGGATTAACCCTTTTTCTCGTCTTAGCAGTGGCATTTGTTCCTCCTGTGCGCGATCGGGTGGCGAGTATGTTTGTTGGACGGGGAGATAGTAGTAATAATTTTAGAATTAATGTTTGGATGGCAGTCATTGAAATGATTAAAGATCGTCCGATCTTAGGAATTGGCCCGGGAAACGTGGCTTTCAATAAGATTTATCCTCTTTATATGCAGCCTCGTTATACGGCTTTGAGTGCCTATTCCGTGATGTTAGAAGTGGCAGTTGAAACTGGAATTATCGGTTTAAGTTGTTTTCTCTGGCTATTAACCGTAACCTTTAATCAAGGATGGGTGCAATTAAAACAACTCCGAGCTTTAGGAAATACCCAAGGATTTTGGTTGATCGCAGCCATTTCTACCTTAATAGGACTGATAGGTCATGGTTTCGTTGATACGGTTTTATATCGTCCCCAAGTGAATACTTTATGGTGGTTAATGATCGCTTTAATTGCCAGCTATTATCAACCCAAGCCTCAGATTTTAGCGGATGAAGCTTAGAGGAATGAATAAATTTGGCTCTTAGGGTCTAGGGATCACAGGGAAGACCTACGGAAAAGGGGATGTAACAATTAAAGCCCTAGATATCCACCCATTTGCGGTCGGGGAAAAATAGCAATAATAATCGGTTTAAGTAATTTTCCTTAGAGGATCTTCCATTTTTAAGAAAAACCTGTATTATATTGAAGACGAACAATGAGAAATCTTAAACCTGCCTTAATAAGCAAGGGAAGGTTCTGCTTTCTCAATGGTATAGAAATCAAAAGTCTGCAACTGAATGACTGCAACTCAGTTCAAACTGTTGTGGTGCAAACTTGAATAGTTAAATCTCTATTCTGGTTGAATTTCTAACTTACCATTTAGGAACATTCCTGA
Source organism: Planktothrix sp. PLAVEN19ND (assembly GCF_057220675.1). Lineage (NCBI taxonomy): Bacteria > Bacillati > Cyanobacteriota > Cyanophyceae > Oscillatoriales > Microcoleaceae > Planktothrix > Planktothrix sp. PLAVEN19ND. Next base: position 1,101,437 of record NZ_CM170132.1, read on the forward strand.
GATTAGGGTATATTTTTTCTCAATCTTGTTACTCACCTACTTTCAATTTTCTTGAGATCTCCTATGAAAAAGTTAGCTCTAGTGTTTGCAGGTTTAGCCATAGCTTCTTCCAGCTTATTAACTGCTTGTGGCGGCGCTCCCAAAGAAACTACTCCTTCTCCCGCAGCCACAACTCCCCCTCCGGCGGCTCCCGCTCCCGCCCCTGCTACCCCCGCTCCTGCTCCCAAAAAATAGGAGAAATGATTTTAAGGGGTTAAAATTGATTTCCTCTCCTATGAATTAGGGGGGGAAATTTTTCACGACTCATAAGTAATTTGCTCCGATTTATATTGGGGGGGTTCAACGTGAATTAGAATTCTGACGGGGCTAAATTCTTGTCCTAATGCTGCTTCTACTGCTTCTGTAATACTGTGGGCCGTTTCTACATCCGTTGCTTCCACAATTAAGTGCATTTCAATAAAAACCTGTCGTCCAATCATCCCACGGGAGGCAATATCATGGCAGTTTATCACCCCCGGAACAGACATCACAATTTCTTTAATGGTTTCCGGTGCAATCACCATTTGATCTACCAACCAAGGCAAATTTTCCTTTAAGACACTCCAACCACTTTTAAATACTAATAATGCCACAGGAAAGGCTAAAATCACATCTAAATATTGTAATTTTGGCAAATTCCACACGGTTCCTTGCCAAATCCCAATTAATCCAGCAATCACCATAATTGTCACCCAAACATCACTCATTGTATGTTTAGCATCTGCTATTAAAATCGCACTGCCTAAACGCTTTCCCGCCGCTCGCTCATAATAAGTCACGAAAATATTAATTCCTAAAACAATTAATAAAATCCATAATTCATTAGGAGAAATTGTCACTGGTTCACCACCTTTAAACACCCGTTTTATGGCGCTACTGAAAATTTCAAAACAGGCTATTCCTAAAAATACACCAATCCCCAATGCTCCCAAAGCATCGAATTTTTGATGTCCATAGGGATGTTCACGATCGGGGTGGGGAGAGGCAAAATGGTTGGTAACTAATCCTAAAACATTATTAGCACTATCAGTGACACTATGTAGGGCATCAGCGAGTAAGCTCAAAGAACCTGTCATGTTGCCTACAATCACTTTAATCATCATTACTAACAGGTTTAAACCCAGTGTTAGCAATAAAACAAATTGAATTTTTGAACGGTTATCCTGAACCATAAAATTTTTCCTTTTAAGTTTTGACGGTGATCAAAAACTTTTTTTAATATATCACCCTGTTTGTATTAATCTGACTATTGAGATTGATTTTCACTAAAAATATAAAAGTTAATTGAGGTTAATTTCACGGTAAAATTAGATTAAAGGATTTCAATTATCGTTTTAAATCGTTATTCTATGTCTATTCCTCCACTCACAATTAATTTAACTCAGGGTTCTGTTTCCCTGCGTTTTACCCCCGCAGCGGCTCAGAATTTAAAAGGGGTACTGGATGAATTAATGCAAAAACTCAAAATGGTGGCGGCAAAAACTGCTTCCGGTGGCGGTAAACCCACCCCTCAAAAGCCAATGGAATATCAATATACCGGAGATGTGTTTTTAGAGGTTTTCTGTAATCCTAATATTTGGCCGAGTCCTTTTGCAGCGAAAGTCTTAATTACTGTCCGGGATGAACGGATTAAACTGACCACGGAAGCCGAACTCACCCGGATTATTGATGACGTGAATCAATACCTCGACCAAGTGAGGGAATAAGCTGTTAGAATATACGGGAAAAATCGGTCTACTTCAGACTTTCTCCCAAAAATCCCCATAGCAAGATGGCAAGATTGCCGTCCTGCTCTACTTGAAGAATTTTTTAACTATATGAATGCTGAACAATTAACCGACTTATGCCATCAGGGATTTCAAGTTACCCTGGGTGCGACATCTTCCCTCATCGAGATCCTACAAAATCCTGATAAGCGCCATGAGAATTTCGGGAAAATTCAGTCCCAGTTTAGCGAGTTAGTCCAAGAATGGGCCGAAAAAGGAAAAACTACTGAACAGGAAGCTCGAAATTTTGTGGATACAATTCTCTCCCAGGGTTCGCAGAATCTTAATACAGAAACAATAACCGTAATCACAGAAACTGAAGTTGTTACCTCCACGATTCCCCCTGTGTCAGACCCAGGGCCCGTCAAAGAAATTCAAGAACTTACAACCCAAATTTCCGAGTTACGAGATGAATTAAGACGTCTGCGAGAATCCAATACTTTTGACTAATTGGGACGAGAAAAAACCAGGAAAAGCCGTCGCAGAACGACGGGGTTTTAAACCTAGATTTCCGATAAACTACGCTTCCACAACTCAACTGATGGAAATCAGAATCGACATGAATCGGGTTCAAAATTGTGGGGCGGGTTTATCGTTATAGCTATATTTATTGATATCTAATTGCAGAACCCATCCCGAAATTGTTCAACTTCATGTTGCAACCGATATCCCATCGCACGCACTTAAATTTTAACTTTATTCTTGACCCCGGCATCTCAGAGTCACTTTCCTTTATTTAGGCCAGAAGGATAAACCCTCTGAAATCAGACCAATCGGTAGAAGCAGTCCTAAGTTCTTTTATTTCAAGCATTTAAGATATTTTGAACTTAAAACAGCCGGGAAAGGGCTTTAAAGGATCGCGATTCTAGTCCCTCAATCTACCTGAATCGGCAGGCAAATCAGTTCTCAACCGCAGGAGTCAGCACTGAGCAAACTTAATAATGTCTGAAAGATTTTTTTTGTTTTCAAATTTCATTGGGATTTTAGTCGTTATCCCAGGTTTCATGACCAATCAGGTCGCCAATTCGGTCTCGGAGTAAGAAGTCGCATTCTTCTAACTCACACTCTACACAAGCCCATTCCCGCGCGGGAATATATTGGCAGAGTGTATAGATGGGTTGCTGACGGCTCACAACCCCCTTATTGACGAGTTGGCGGGCTTCGTCTTTGATCACATCTAATGAAAATTGGACAGTTGTGTAAGTCATAATTCGCCCTCTTTGGCGTTGCCGGAGAAGTTTTTGGCATCACATTCAGTGTAATCTAAAAATTGATTTTAGGAAATATTTTTTTTTCAGTATAGGCCAATACAAATACCTGGGGTTTTCCCATAACAATATGCAAAGTCACTGGACGGAAGCCCATGACATAGGTTAAGCATCAAGTCTTCATTCAAGATACTGGGTTATTCTTAAATTCCGATTAAATTCCCCAAAGGACTTTTAAGGCAATCTCCTGGGCTGCGGGAGTCTGACCATAGGAGAAAACATAAGGAGTTTTGGGGGAAATTTGGGGCAAAAACTGTTCCAGGGTGTAGGGACTCCCATAAATCACCAAAGCTTGTAAATGGTTCTGTTTTAAGAGAATACTTAACCAATTCTGAGCAATTTGTGTTAATCCTGAACTATCACGGAAGGCATTAGCTCGAATAAAAATTTGCAGCAAGGTGGGTTCAGAATTAATGCTAAATAAGGATTCATTGCCTAGATCTCCAACGGTTTGATCATGACAATCAATTAGTTGTAAGCGATAACCCAACTGAGTTGGACGGGCGATCGCTGGGGTATGATTTCCTAAAATAGAACAATTAAGTAAATCATCCACAATCACTAAATTTCGTAAGGGTTGAGGTGGGTTCGGAACCCCTAAAGGCAAAATTCCCCCCTGTTTGAGAGAATCCTGCAAAATGGTTTGAACCAGAGCTTGAGAAGATGGTTGAGATAGAGAATAAAATAATATCTGGGGATCTTGACTAGGGGGAGAATAGGGTTGATCAGGGCGCCAGTCGGGGAATACCTTCGCCTTCGACTGCCTAATTCGCTGTACGGAGGCTTCAATCCGTTCCCGGGAAATCCTGCCCTCCTTCACCGCGGCACAGACCGCATCAATGGTGACCTGGGGATCAAGGGGCATTAATAAAACATCCGCTCCGGCTTCTACAGCTAAAATTGCGGCTTCTTCGGGAGTATAAAGTTTTGCGATCGCCCCCATCACCAAAGCATCCGTCACCACTAACCCCTGAAAGCCCAACCGTTGCCTTAACTGTTCCTGAACAATCACCGGGGATAAAGTAGCGGGATTTTTACTATCCCAAGCCGGGATCAACAAATGGGCCATCATCACCGAATCCACACCCGCAGCAATACTGGCCACAAACGGAGGTAATTCGACTTCAGCTAAACGGGGATCACTATGGGGAATTACAGGTAATTCCAAATGGGAATCAATCGCTGTATCCCCATGACCGGGGAAATGTTTCGCCGTAGTTAACACCGGATATCCTTGACATCCCCGAATAAAAGCCGTCGCTAAGTTACTGACTCGTTCCGGGGTTTCCCCAAAAGAACGGACATTAATCACCGGATTTTTAGGATTATTATTCACATCAACCACCGGAGCCAAAACCCAATTTAAGCCCACCATTAGGGCTTCTTGGGCTGTAATTGCCCCCATTTTTTCGGCATAAAATTCCGCTTGTGACCGGGATTGATCCGCTAATGCACCAATCGCCATTAAGGGCGGAAACCAAGTCGCCCCGGCAAAGCGCTGACCGACCCCTTCCTCCACATCGGCCGCCACCAATAGGGGAAATTTAGCCCAGGACTGCAACAACTGAGTTCTAATCGCCAACTCCGCCGCACTACCATCGACCAAAATCACCCCACCCACACCCAAGTCATGTAACCAATGCTCTAATCTCTGTGCTGGAGGTTCCCAAAGGGAGTAACGAATTTGATGATCAAACAAAAAACCAGAGGCACGAACCACAACCATCTGGGCAACTTGTTCAGCGAGAGAAAGAGTCATATTCAGTGATCAGTAATCAGTTATCAGTAATCAGTTATAAATGGGTAATGGGTAATGGGTAATGGGTAATGGGTAATGGGTAATGGGTAATAGGTAATAGGTAATAGGTAATAGGTAATAGCAAGAGTTTACCCCCCCTGCCTCCCCTGCCTCCCCTGCCTCCCCTGCCTCCCCTGCCTCCCCTGCCTCCCCTGCCTCCCCTGCCTCCCCTGCCTCCCCTGCCTCCCCTGCCTCCCCTGCCTCCCCTGCTCCCCCTGCCTCCCCTGCCTCCCCTGCCTCCCCTGCCTCCCCTGCCTCCCCTGCTCCCCCTGCTCCCCTGCTCCCCTACTCCTCCTCCCCCTCCCCCTCCTCATCCGGTTTCCGGTTCTGGGAGAGTTCGTTTAATAGAGTTAACATTTTGTCGCCCCGTTCCAGAGAACGATCTTCTAAAAAAACCACTTCTGGAGTCCGACGCAGACGGACACGTTGACCTAGAGAAGAACGAACATAACCCGTTGCTGATTTTAAGCCTTCCATTGTCTCTCGTCTGGCTTCTTCGGTGCCATAAATACTGACAAAAATTTTGGCGTGTTGGAGGTCGCCGGAAACATCGACATCGGTAATACTCACCATTCCGATTCCAACCCGGTCATCTTTGATCCCATCCAGTAATATCTGGCTGACCTCCCGTTTAATTTGTGCAGCCACCCGGGAAACTCGGCGATCTGTAGCCATAATTACTACCCCCTCAAACGGTCTTTTTCTTGCATACTCTCAAGTTTAACGTGGTTATTTCTCTTTTTCACGACAAAATCCCGATGAATGAAGGGACAAAGCCCCGTGATATCTTACAAGAAAATTAATTTTTAGGTTGATCAATGGAAAAAGAGTTTGAAATCCGACAAAAAGTCAGGGTGATAGCGATTCCTCCCTTTGTGAAAACAGCAGAACCCATGCCGATTTTACGTCCATCCAACGTGATTAAACTCGGTGAAGTTGGCATTGTAATTGACAGACGGCCCGGTGGCTATTGGGGGGTTTTATTTGAGAAAGGAGCCTTTTTAATTGATAGCCAGTATATTGATGGGGTGAAATCCTGAAACTTTCTGAACTTTAGCCAACAAACAAAGTGATGCCACCCGTTGATATAGATGGCATCACCAGAATCAAAGGATGATTCTCCGACTCACGCGCTTACCACAAACCACGGACTGGGGGTGGTGCTGGTGGCAGGGGTGGGGGTGGAGGTGGGAGTGGAGGCCGTGGCGTTGGTGGTGGCGCTGGGGGTGCCGCCGGGAAATCTACTTCTTGTAGAGAACAGCCACCTTTGCCAAATTGAGAAGCCTTCTTAAACAGAGAATCGAGATTCCCCGCTAGGCCTTTGACTTTATCAACGGTATCGGGAATATTAGCGACATCAATATACATTCCCGGGACGGGATAGTAACTGACAATATCTAAGAAGGAGAGCTTACCATCTTCACTCAGGGCATTGATTAGAGCCGCCCGAATCGCTTTACCATTAACCGCTTCGGTGCTGTTTGGGATTCCTGGTTTTCCACGATGGGTTCTAATTGTTGTCCCAACGGTATTGGTTAACTCTTGACCTTCTGGGGAATAGAGAATGCAAGCAAAGGGAACTAAATCAAAGCCGACTTCTAAGGTCATCAGACCGCGAAGGGTATCCGGCTCAATTTTGGAAGCCTTAACGATTTGGCTAATCGTTTTGGTCATTTCCCCGGTTTCAGCGAAATTCTTTAATTCACTGACCAAGATCGGGACTTGGAAGGGGCCGTAAGTCAGAATTACGCGATCTTCCCCACAGAATACCGTACGATCCGGGTTAGGAAAGTCGGCAATCGGTGAAGGAACTTTGGCATAATCCGATGATGGCGGACAGGCGCCCGGATGGTGAGCTTGGGCTTGGGGAATGGGTACAGCAGCGTTGCTAATCAATGCTCCAGCCAGTACCCCCAAAATCCATTTTGGTTGTGGTCTTTGAGGTTTTGGTATTTTCATCTATGCTTAAAAGAGATAGTCAAATATCCCACTAGACGCTCAAAACAACGACGGGAAAAACCCAGTATTGCAATTGCGCTTACTTTCGTGTTTTGACTTAATAGCTTAAAGGGTGTTGCTCAGTTTCACAAGGGCAAAGTCGAATTTTTTATCAAAAATTGGGAATCGGACATCGAAAATTCTCTGTGGGTGGGGGGTGTAGGCAACAAGAAAGTTAATTCCCCAGATCAACTAGGGTAACAAAATTAATAGGGATTTCAGAGCTTGCATTGCTAACAGCAGGACAACTGTACCTGCAATCAGAATTGTGGCGGGAACTAAAACAGCTTGTAGACGGCGCAGGGTTTGTTCAAGTTCCTCCTCATAGTAATTTGTCAGTTTTTGCAGGGCTAAATCTAATTGTCCTGTAGCTTCCCCTGTCCGTAACATTTGCAGGGCTACCGCAGGTAAACGACCTTCTAGGCTTTGACTGAGGGTTTTTTCGGCGGGAATTTGACCTAATGCAATGGTAATAGTAGCTTTCATTTCCGATTTAGGAATATGAGCGCGAACCAATTCTAATCCAGCTAACAAGGACATCCCACAACTTAAGGGTAGTTTTAATTCTCCCAAATACAACATCATCCGGGCGGTGGAAATTTTTTTAATCATTGATAGCCGAGGCAAAATTTTAGGAATAGCTAATATAGTGATCGCGAAAATTCCTAATACTAAAAACCACCCTCTACCCGATAAACCCGATAAGTAACAAAGGGTGAGAATCAACAGGATAATACTAATACCTGTGGTAATTGCCGCCAGGGTTACAGACCGATATAGATTTTGATGGCGAGCTTTTCGTTCTTCGATCTCGGAAATTCGATAGCAAATTTCGGGTAACATTCCTTGAGATTCGCCCAAGGAAATTAGACCAATTGTCCAACGATCAAAATATCGGGATGCTAAAGCCAAGGCTGAAGCTAAATCGCCCCCCCTTGATGTTGCTGCTGTCATTTTGTTGAGATAGCGTCCGAGTTGCGGGTAGCTATCTTTCCCCACCAAAGTTAAGCTCTGTTCTACAGTTAAACCGGAGTTCAACAAGGTTGCTAATTGAAAGAAAAAAAGAGCCTTTTCGCGGGGATTCATTCGTGAACTGGGTATGACTGCACTGGGCGGAGCTTGGACTGAATGCTCTATTTTGCCAAAAAGGAACCCCAGAAGCAAGACTTTTTGATAACCCAAGGTAGTAAGCCCTTCAGGGCTATCTTTTCCTAATTGAGTTAAGAGAGCCCTGAAGGGCTCACTACGGGAGTCAGTGTGGATTATTTTTTAACTTTAAATTGACTCGATTTCGATGAATAACTGCTTCCGCAGAATTGGGTTGCATTTCTAACGCGACACCATAGGAACGGTTAGCATCCTGATAGCAATTCATCTGTTCAAAAGTCATGCCTCGACGAATCCAAGCTGCATAATAATCGGGTTTTCTTTGAACAATTTTATCATAAACACTTAAGGCATCCTGATAGCGTTGGGCTGATTCTAAGGCGAGTCCCCACTGTAACCAAGTCCCATAGGAATCTGGCCAAATTTTAACCGCTTGATTAAAGGCTTCTGCGGCTTCGGAATATTTTTGAACCGCTTCTAAGGTTTTCCCTAAATGTACCCAGGCTTCAAAATTATCCGGTTGGACTCGAATCACTTTTTTATAAGCAATAATCGCCTCATCATAACGTTCTAATTTTTCTAAGGCTTCCCCTCGTTGCAGTCCGGCTTTTGTGGCTAATGCTGTATCTTCTGTGGTCATTTGTACCACTTTATCATAGGCAATTAAGGCTTCTTCAAATCGATCTAATTTTTCTAAGGCTTCCCCTCGACCATTCCAAGCATCCATGAAGTCCGGTTGAATTTGTAGGGCATTATCATAGGCGATAATTGCTTCTTGATATTGTCTTAATTCACACAGGGCTTTCCCTCGACCTAACCAAGCTTCGGGAAAATCAGAGTTTAATTGAGTGGCTTTATCAAAAGATGCGATCGCGGCTTGATATTGTTTCAGTTCTAATAAAGTTTGAGCGCGACTAATCCAAATAGCCGCTAAATCGGGATTGATTTGTAAGGCTTGATTTAAGCAGGTTAAGGCTTCTTGATGCTGTTGACTATTTAACAAAGCCATACCTTTATAAAACCAAACTTCATAATCCTGGGGTTGCAGTTGAATTACCGTATCATAGGAGGTAATAGCTTCTGAATAGCGGCGGATTTTTTGTAAGGCAATTCCTCGATTAAACCAGGCTTGATAACTTTTGGGTTGCAGTTTAATCGCTTGGTCATAGGAGTTAACAGCATCGGCATATTTTTGTTGACTTAATAGCATTTCACCCCGATTAAACCAGGCTTCATAATTGGCAGGTTGCAGTTGAATTGAACGATCATAGGAAGCCACGGCATCGGCATAGCGTTCTTCATTCATTAAAGCATTGCCTTGATGATACCAAATTGCGGAAATATTGGGTTTAATTTCAATAGCCCGTTTATAAGAAGCCGCCGCCGCTTTATATTGAAATAGGGCTTCTAATGCCAACCCCCGTTCATACCAAGATTCAAAATTTTCGGGTTCAATCGTAATCGCTTTATCAAAGGAGGCAACTGCTTCTTCAAATCGTTCTAATTTAGCTAAAGCAATGCCTCGAAATGTCCAAGCCCAATAATCTTCGGGTTTAATTTTAATCGCTCGGTCATAGGAAGCTAGGGCATCTTTATAACGTTTGAGTTTTCTTAAACTATTTCCCCGTCGTAACCAGGCGGAATACCAATTGGGTTTAAAATTAACAGCTTGATCATAACGTTCAAAGGCAAATTCATAGCGTCCTAATTTATAGAATCGATTGCCTTGATTATATTGTGGCCATGCTTTAAAAATGCCTAAAAACCCTAATCCCGAAGCGGGGGGAGTTTGTGGGGAGGCTTCCACAGGAAATAAGGAGGAGGTTAATTCTTCCGACATGGGATGGTTGACTCCTGACCATTGAGTGCTAATAGTTCAATTCTACTAGGGTTCCAGTCTGACTGTTGCAATGTTTCTTCCCTTATCAAATTCTAAGAATTTTGTCAAGTCTTAGGTTGTAATCAATTATTTGTATTTATTATATTAAAAATTTTTGATTTAAATAAAACTTATGAGAAAACTCTGTAAATTTAGGGCATCATGATCAAAGAAGGATACAAACCTTTGCTAAGGACTTGATTCTGGCCAGATATCTTGTTGCTTAGGCTTTGAAACCTTTAATCTCTGTGGTGAACTACAAATCTTTTACGGGAACTTACAACAGTGTTTCGTAGACACTACATGAGCGGTTACCCACGTTTGGTTTTTATTCCAAATGAAAATAATGAATAAGGTTAATGCTACCATGTCCTACCTCACTTTCCTGATTCGCGGCATCACATCCGTTGAACCCGCTCCCCTGTCCCCGTCTGGCTCTTTCCCCCCACAACGTCGATTTACGCCCCTACGTCCCCTTCGCCATTGGCTAGAAAGCATTAAAATCCAAGACCCCCAATTAGCCCACCGTTTGTGTCAATTGATTCCGGCTCAATGTCCATTTGAACGAAATATTACAGTCGGGGGTCGTGTTTTGTTTCATATTCCACCTTTGTGTAAACTCAATCCTTTTTATGAAGAATTAGTCTATCTCCGGTTTCAGGCATTATGTTATTTGGCGGATGAATGTGGAGAAGATATTTCGGCTTATTGCTAGAATAGTTGACGGTTGATGATTCACAGTTAACCGTCAACCCCCGATTTATTTTTCGACCAACCATTGACCGGAAAAAATGCTTTTAACCCCTAGAGAAATACGCTGTAAATCTTCTTGTAATAACGGAGGCCATTCAATGCCTCGATTCCGACCCGCGGCAAATTGTTGCTGACTTTCTATAACTAACTGATGTAAGGCTAAGACTAAAATTTTCTCAAAGTTTGAATTGTCTTTTAAGGTATCATAAGCAATTTTTAAGGATAATAAAATAGAGGTGACTTGACCGGGAATCGGGGGTTGGCCCTGTTTCAAACGAATTAAAAAAGCATCGGGGTTTTTTTGGGTTTCTAATGCCATGCCTTGGTCAATTAAAAAATTATAGGCTGTTTTGTAGTCCATTGCAATTAATTTGTGAAGTTGTCTACAGTCAAATTCTATAGCAATAAAGCCTAATTTAACCACAAAGACACGAAGACACAAAGAAGTTGTAAACCATCACTTGCCTATTGATATAATAGGGGATAGGCAACAGTATTTTATTTCATAAAATGATTATAAAAGTAAAATTGGGGATTGGAGATGAGAACTATAATTTCCTTGGATTTTGACGGTAGATTCAGCTAAACGTAAGGTTAAAGATAGACGTACTTGACCACTAATATTACAGATAGAGCGATGAATTAAATCATCGGTAAAAAAGATAAATTCTCCGGGTTTTAAAGTTACCGGTAAAGCGGATTTTTCGATTTCTGATTTAACTTCAAAAAAAGGATTTCCACTAAAGGGATCATTCATTTTTATAGGACATAAATTATGATATTTTTTAGGTAAATATTCAAACCCATTTCCGGCATTAACTTCGGTTAAGGCAATATAAATATGTATGGTTTTTCCAGTTTTAGTTAATAAGTGAGGATAATGATCTTGATGCCAAAGGGGAATTAATTGTTTTGCGGGATAATTAGCCCATAATTCTGAACGCCAAAGAAAGGGAGATTCGCCTAAATATTCCCTGGCTTTTTGGAGTAAATAGGGATTTTTACAAAGTTCTAAAATTACGGGAGAATCTAAGTGTCTTTCCATATTAAATTGTCGTTTATAGCCTTGAATTAATAGTAATATTAATGATCCAAAATCTCTTTTTTTTATAAATTGATAACTATTAGAAAATACATGAATCGGAGAACGGGGTAAAACCGTTGTAAAGATCTGTTTTTGAATCTCTTGGAGTTCAGTTTCTGTTAAGTTTAAAGAATAAGGCCCCCAGATGCCATCCTCTGAATTATAAAGAGTTGAGGTTTGGGAAATGGGGTTAGATAGTCCTGTCCAGAATAAACTTTTTTGCCATAATTCATCGGATAAATGATCATTCTGCGCCAAATCTGTTAAGGGCATCGGTTGAAAATTTAGATTTAAAAATTGACCATTAATTAATTTATATTCGGGGGTTGTTAAAAATTTAATCAGATTCCGACTCACTTTTTGGGGAGAGTTTCCCACTCTTAAAATTTGGCTTAAACGATGGGATAAACTAATATTTGACCGGACAAAACCTGGATGCACAGCGTTAACTCTAACGGCGGTTTGATTTAAGTTATTTTGTAGCAGATGTCGCATTAATAATAATAAACACACCTTAGAATCAGCATATAATTTCAGGAAGTTCAAGGGGGTTTTTTGTATCCATAATTTCCAGCCTAGATTTTTTGACCATAGGGCCATATCCGAAGCGATAAATAAAATTTGACTAGATTCTGAAGCTTTGAGGGTCTCTAATAATAAATAAGTGAGTAAAAAATGCCCTAAATAATTAGTTCCCCAAATTAATTCAAACCCTTCTTGAGTGGTTCCAGATTGATTAAAAATTCCGGCATTATTAATTAATATATTTAAAGGAAGTTGACGTTCTAAGAATAAATTAACACAGGTACGAATTGAATCGAAAGAGGCTAAATCTAAGGGTAAAAATTCAACTTTTCCTTGATTAGTTTGCGCTATAATATAATTGATTGCTTGCTGGGCTTTTCGTTCGGAACGACAGGCAATAAAAACATGATGTCCCTGTTTGGCGAGTTCTAAGGCTGTCATTAAACCGATACCTGAAGTTCCTCCTGTGACTAGACAAATTTGTGGGTTCATATTATTTTAATTGAACAAAAATAAATAATCAAAAACAATCAAAAATAACGGAGAGACGCGCCGTGGCACGTCTCTACATTATGGGTTTATCGCAGGTTTATCCTATTCCCATTCGATAGTTCCAGGGGGTTTAGAAGTAATATCATAAACTACCCGATTCACGCCCCGAACTTCATTAACAATCCGATTAGAAATTAATTCTAATAAGTCATAGGGAACCCGTGACCAATCGGCGGTCATTCCATCTTCACTACTCACAAATCGTAGGACAATTGGATAGGCATAGGTACGATGGTCGCCCATGACTCCCACACTTCGCACCGGAAGTAATACGGCAAAAGCTTGCCAATAATCGTGATAAACCCCACGTCTATTGATTTCTTCCCGGACAATTAAATCCGCATCTCGCAGGATATTTAACTTCTCCGCCGTAACTTCTCCTAATATCCGAATTGCTAAACCCGGGCCAGGAAAAGGATGACGTCGGACAATTTCTTCGGGTAAACCAATCGAACGTCCGACTTTTCTGACTTCATCTTTAAACAGTTTTCTCAGGGGTTCTACTAATTTAAACCGTAAATCTTTGGGTAATCCCCCCACATTATGATGACTTTTAATTTTAACTGCCACCCGTTCCCCACTTTTCGGGTCAACATTGGTATCGGCGGACTCAATCACATCAGGATATAAGGTACCTTGGGCTAAATAATCAAAGGGCCCTAAACGCACCGATTCTTCTTCAAAAACCCGAATAAATTCCGCACCAATGCGTTTACGTTTTTCTTCGGGGTCAGTAATTCCTTCGAGTTGTTTTAAAAACCTTTCCCGGGCGTTTACATATTCAACGGGAATATGAAATTGTTCATGGAATAGTTTAACTAATCGTTCCGGTTCTAGCTTGCGCATAAACCCTTGGTCGATAAACATACAAGTTAACTTATCACCGATGGCACGGTGCAGTAAAAATGCTAAAGTTGAAGAATCAACGCCTCCAGAAAGGGCTAATAAAACCCGTTTATCCCCCACTTGGTTCCGAATTTCTCGAATAGATTCCTCTACAAAAGCTTCCGTTGTCCAGGTAGGATGACAGCGACAAATATGATAAACAAAATTCCGAATTAGGGCCTGACCGCCAATAGAATGAACGACTTCAGGATGGAATTGTACCCCATATAATTTTTGCTCGTGGTCAGCAATTGCCGCACAGGGGGTATTCTCGGTATGGGCTAAAATCTCAAATCCCTTGGGTAACTGGGTGCAAGAGTCGGCGTGACTCATCCACATGGTCGCCCCCTGTTCCACGTTGGTTAGCAGGTCGGTGGGGTCATCAATGTGCAGGGAGGCTTTGCCATATTCGGCCCGTTTAGCCCGTTCTACCGTGCCTCCTAGCTGTTTGACCATTAGCTGCATTCCGTAGCACACCCCAAAAACGGGAATTCCTAACTCCCAGAGTTTCGGGTCACATTCGGGGGCCCCGTCATCATAGACGGAATTGGGGCCACCGGAAAGGATAATGCCTTTGGGGTCGAGTTCCTTGAGTTTTTCGGCGGTGGTGCGGTAGGAAATGACTTCGGAATAAACCTCGGTTTCCCGAATGCGACGGGCGATTAACTCGGAATATTGGGAACCGAAATCGAGAATAACGATCATTTGTCGGTTCAATTTTTCACCGGTCGTATCGGTATTTTCGGTTGGAGTTGGGGTTTGAGTCTGAGGAGACATATTGAGTTTAATGGGTTTTAATTTTAATTGTCAACCAAGGATAAACCTGATTGTTGTATCCGATTAGAATAACAAATTTACCCCAAAATTATATCAGCATTTTCACTTTTAATGATAATTTTACGCTGGCGGTCGAACATTACCGAACCAACCTTGATATTTTTTTCACAATGGGTGTAAATATAGTTCTGGGATCGTTGATCAATCGTCTTTGCTATTTCTCCATATACCCGACTGACCCAATTTTCCCCTTTGATTGCATCTAATTCTCGCAAATATTGTAAAGCATCCTCGGCCGTTGAACAATTAAAAATTCTTTGTAGATCGAAAGTGGATAATCCTAAGTTAGCACAATAGGCAGTTAAAATTTCTAATCGTCCATCGGCAATATGATGATGGGTATGGAAAATTCCTCCGGCTAATTTGATGAGTTTACCATGATAACCAAATAATAGGATTGACTGAACTTCCGCTAGGGCGGCACAGACTAACATCGGCCCTAACCAATTGGCAGTTTTAATCATGCGTTGAGGAGAAATCCCCATTCTTGCAGCTAATTCTAATCCGTTTTCACCAATACAAAATACCAAAGAATCAAATTTTTTTGCTTTTTCTTGGAGTTGAATTTTATATTGTTCTAATTGCTCTGGAACCGTTAAGGGTTGAGAAATTCCTGTGGTTCCCAGTAAAGATAATCCTTCAACTATTCCAAAAGCAGCGTTAGATGTGCGGGTTGCTAGTCGTTTTCCTTGGGGTAAAATAAAGGTAATTAAAATAGATTTATTTGCTGGTAATATTTTCTCGATATTGGCTAATAATAAAGTTTTAGCATAACGATAGATCGCTGTTTTTCCCGTCTTTTGATCATAGCCAATTCCTTCTCCTCCTTTGATAAAAATAGCATCTGAAAGTTCACCCCCCCTAGCCCCCTCTTGGTAAGCAGTTGGGGGGGGTTCTGAACTATCCAACCATTCCACCATCGCCCAAATTGGAGTATTTCGGGTTAAATCTAAATTATCTCCAGGATCGGAACGGGTAATTGCTAAAGCCGAATTATCGGTTAAAATCGCTATTTGTTCAATCGGAATATTCGCGGTTTCCGCCGGATCAATTAAATCAATAGATACCTGTTCAATAGACTGATTTCTGGTTTTTAAATATTCCAAAGCCGCTACCGCCGCCGCGCAAGCAAAAACGGGTAGAGTATATCCAGAAAGAGGTTGATTTGTGGTCATATTTTGGCTGTTTACCGAATCTTTTCAGATTTTAGACCATTTTGAGAGCGGTTATCCTATAATTTAAACAAATTGGCTTGAAAAATTATGACAACTGATATTAACTGGGATAACTTATGTGCTGAACTCTCAGGAATTGAAATGATTACGGATCAAACTCAAGTTAAAAAACTATCCCAAGACTATTATCATTTTAGCCCAATTTTGCAACCGTTACTTCAGGATAAAACCGGAGATATTGTGGTACGTCCCGCAACGGAAGCGGAAATTTTACAAGTGGCTAAAGTTTGTGTAAAATATAAAATTCCTCTCACGGTTCGGGGAGCGGGAACGGGAAATTATGGACAATGTATTCCCTTGGAAGGAGGGGTGATTTTAGATATTTCTAAATTGAATAATATTAAGTGGATAAAACCCGGTTTAGCTTGTGTGGAACCGGGGGTAAAAATGGCAGCTTTTGATAAACAAGCACGGGAAATCGGCTGGGAATTACGCATGGTTCCTTCTACCTATCGTACCGCAACTATTGGCGGATTTATTGAGGGAGGAAGTGGGGGAATTGGTTCGATTAATTATGGACAATTACGCGATCGCGGTAACTTACAAGCAGCACGAGTTGTGACCATGGAAGACGAACCAAAAGTTATTCAATTAAGAGGAGATGACGTACAAAAAGTCAATCATGCCTATGGGACAAATGGGATTATTATTGAGTTAGAAATACCCCTAGCACCCGCCTATCCTTGGGCGGAAATAATTGTTACTTTTGATGATTTTATGACCTCGGCTCGGTTTGGTCAAGATTTGGCTTTATCCGATGGAATTATTAAAAAATTAGTCTCCATTTTTGCGTCTCCCATTCCCTCCTATTTTACTGCATTTAAAGATATAATACCCGCCGGAAAACACGCAGCATTATTAATAGTATCTGAAACCAGCTTAGAACCCTTTCAAGAATTAGTTAAACAGTATAACGGTGAAATTTGTTATCAGAAATCATCCCAAGAAACGGGGAAAGGAACAACAATAATAGAATATAGTTGGAACCATACCACCTTACACGCCCGAAGTGTTGATCCATCTATTACCTATTTACAAACCCTCTTACCTGCGGATCGCAAATTAGAACTACTGGAACATCTCTATGATCATTTTGGGGATGAAGTGATGCAGCATTTAGAGTTTTTAAGACTACATGGAGAAATGCACCCCGCTTCTTTACAATTAGTGCGATTTACCACAGAGGAAAGGTTAAATGAAATTATTCGTTATCATGAAGAACGGGGTGCGGTTATTTTTAATCCCCATACCTATATTTTAGAGGATGGAGGCATGAAAATAATTAATTTAGAACAATTACAATTTAAACAAAAAGTTGATCCCTATGGGTTATTAAATCCGGGGAAAATGAGAGCTTGGTTAGAACGAGAAAAACATCTTTAACTACCAACTCCTAGAAATCGGGTTTCTGAATCAAAAATCTTGATTTTATCCCATAAATAAAGATTAGAAACCTGATTTCTGTTATGATTTATTCATCTTTAATTAAATCCATCGCTTGCTTGAATATTTCTTCTTTGTTGACTAACTTTTCTAATTCTTTAGCTTCATAAATTCCTTCAGAAACCTCTAAAGATGCTTGATCAATAGCGTTGAGGTAAGCTTCTTCCATAGTTTCTATTAACTCTTGATAAATTTGATGCAATTTGATTGGTCGGGGTCGGCATCTTGCAGTTGTTCTTTTGCCCATTCTTGCAAGGTGAGAATAAAGGTTTCATCTAATTGATCGCTATTTTCTTGGAGTAAGGGATAGACAGCTTTAGGATTATCTGTATTCTCGTCAATTGCTGTTAGTATTTCGAGTAATAGTTGTAAGTAGGCGTCGTTCATGGTGAGGGAGGGTTGGGGGTGAGGTCAGGCTGTTATTGATGATTATAATAGATTTAAGTTGGAAAGGAACCACAAAGACACGAAGACACGAAGGAAGGGAGAAGGGTGATTAAGGGGGTGTGGGTATTAGATCATTGTCAAATCCTTGCAGTGCGAGCGTCCTCGCTCGCTGGAATATACAGTTTAAATGCACGACAGCTTATAATTAAAAAATCTCTCTACCATCAGATGTTATGAATACCCTTAAATACAAGACAACTATTAAAAATGGTAAACTCGATTTACCCTCCCTCGATTTGCCAGAAGGAACTGTTATTGAGGCAATTTTATTAATTGGCAAATCAACTGAAACCGATGAAACAGATTATCTACTATCTACAGAAGCTAATCGCCACCATCTAAAAGAAGCTGTAGAATCACTTAAACATCCTGAGAACTATATTTATGTCGATATTCTGAGTAACCCCATAGCTTCAAACCGATGAAACTTCCCAACGGTGACAAAGCCCAACTAGGAGACAAACTTGAGCGCTATTCCCTCAACTCCAAACATTCAAAAGGCAAACATAAAGCTCTCCTTTTTGAAAAACGACTTGGTATTACCCTAGCCAACAAAGAAATTTTGGAAAAAGCTTTACAGAAAGCTGCTATTGAAGGAGAGGCAGAACTTTACAAAGTTGATCAATATGGCACTCATTATGACCTAGTATTTTCACTTCTTACCGATTTTGGAGAATCTCTAGTTTTAAGCTGTTGGATCATCAAAACTACCGAAGATTTTCCCCGCCTGACCAATACTTATCCTATTGAATAACTAACTGATTATGAACGAAATTCAAGAATACGATCTGGTTGCTCTAACCGAAGATGCGATCGCTACCCACAAAGTCACCCATCAGCAAATTCTACTCCGTCGAGGGCAAATGGGAACAGTTTTGATGTCTTTTGATCAAAAAGCATTTTTAATTGACTTTACAGATCAAGAAGGTAATACCTTTGCAATGGAAACTATCGAAACCGTTAAACTTTTACGCCTTATTAATGAACCTGAATTGGTAGGGTGTTCCATCACAGCGCCCGCACCAATATAGCAATCTCAGGATACGCTATATGTAGCGTAATAATGAGTTAGCGATCTCGCTCGTAACTCAAACGAGATCGCTTTAACAGGACAACCTCTTAAAGTCCCCCAATTTTGGGGGATTTAGGGGGCAAATATTGCCGATTGAGAAATCTGTCTAAACCCTATACATTTCAAGCCATCTAGCCCCCTAGCCCCCAACATTGGGGGGAAAACAAATAATTAGCTATTATAATTGGTATGCGATCGCCTATTTTTGACACGCTATATATAGCCTGCTTGCGTAAGTCCTGAATCTGTGTTGGTTTAGCTGCTTAACAGCTTAGTGCATTAGAATTTTTTTAATTAACCATTCCTTGCCTTTATAGGGTGCATAACGTAAAGGTAAATCTAATAAAAATGTTTGTTTTAATACACTGCGATAATGGGAAAATCGATCAAAGGTGGTTTTTCCATGATAACTTCCTATTCCACTTTCTCCTACGCCACCAAAGGGTAAAGATTTTCCCCCAATTTGTAATACTGTATCATTAAAACAGAGGGTTCCTGATGATGTTTCTTGTAATATTCGGTTTTGTTTATCCTTATCCCTGGAAAATAGATATAATGCTAAAGGTTTGGGACGACTGTTGATTTTGGCGATCGCTTCTCCTAAATCCTGATATTCTAAAATCGGTAAAATCGGCCCAAAAATTTCCTCCTGCATAATTAAGTCATCCCAGGAAATATTATCAATTAAAGTGGGAGCAATATATCGGGTTTCGGGGTTGGTTTTGCCTCCGGTAATAATATTACCCGCTTTTAATAATTGCTGTAATCGGTTAAAATGAAATTGATTAATAATCCGTGAATAATCGGGACTGGTTTCGGGGTTATCACCCAAAAAAGTTTTAATCCATTTTTGCAATGCCATAATTAATTCTGATTTTATTAGACAATTCACTAACAAATAATCGGGAGCGATACAGGTTTGACCTGCGTTGATTAATTTACCCCAAATAATTCGTTTTGCGGTATAATCTAATTGGATATCATCATCCACAATGCAGGGGCTTTTTCCGCCCAACTCTAGGGTGACGGGTGTTAAGTATTTGGCGGCGGCTTCCATGACAATTTGCCCGACTTTTGTTCCGCCTGTAAAGAAAATATGATCAAACTTTTCGGCTAATAATTCTTGACTAGTTTCTATTCCCCCTTCAACAACGGTAATATATTCAGAATCAAAATTTTTACTAATAATATCTTTAATGATTTTAGAGGTATTGACAGAAATTTCTGAAGGTTTTAAAATAGCACAATTCCCCGCCGCGATCGCCCCAATTAAAGGAGAAATCAATAGTTGAAACGGATAATTCCAAGGGCCAATAATTAGGATAATTCCTAAAGGTTGGGGATAAATAAAGGTTGAGGCGGGAAGTTGACCCAAAGAGGCGGGAATTTTTTGGGGTTTAACCCAAGATTTGAGATGTTTAAGGGCATAATTGAGTTCAGCAACCGGGGAAAACTCAAAACATGATTCCAGGTCAGGACGGCCTAAATCGGCTTTTATGGCGTTAATAATCGCTGTTTCATGGAATGTGATCGCTTGTTTCAAACCCTGAAGTTGGGCAAGGCGAAACTGGATATCCTGGGTTTGTCCCGTGGCAAAAAAGTCTCGCTGTTGCTGGATTAAACCTTGAATTGCTGTTTTTTCACTCATTTTTGCTTTTCCAAAATTCCTTGATACCCTTTTATGGTACAACTTGATCTAGTAAAGTTATTGCAACTGAGGTCAAGCTGAGAATGGCAAATATTAAAGAAATTTTATATCTTGAAGTTCCCACTCCCGGCACTCAACAGGTTTGTACTTGGTTGCAAGAAAACTTTCAAGCGCCGAATGGGGAAAAATTGATCACCCCCGACGGGTTTCGGTTGCGATTCTCTCCCCAGCAGGAAAACAGCACAGAATGGAATGAATTTTCAACTTTTGTTTGGTCAGTTCAACGGACAACCTATTTAAAAGTTTTTCGCGTTGGTCAACCGCCTAAAATCCAAGAAAAACTATTTTTAAAGAATTTAAAAACCGAAATTAGAACCGCATTTCCCCATCAATATCCCGAACCTCCAGAGATTGATTTATCTCAACAATCCATTTTTGAAGGATTAGAAAAAGACTATCCCCTAACGGTTAAATACTTCAAAAAAATGCCTAATGGAGAATTTGATCTCCAACGGGTTTATTGGTGGGAAAAACGTTGGCGGGAAGGAGTCAGAAATCCCCAAACTCCGAAGCAAGTTATTTTTAAAACTGATGATTCCCAGACCAATGATTCCCCAAATTATGACTTAATTTATATCGGGGGTGCTTTAGGGGTGATTCATGCGGCGGTGATGGCAAGATTAGGCTATAAAGTTTTATTAATTGAACGGTTGCCTTTTGGTCGTATGAACCGAGAATGGAATATTTCTCGCAGTGAGTTAAAAAGTTTAATTGATTTAAAATTATTTACCCCGACGGAAATTGAAAGTTTCATCGCCCGAGAATATAAAGATGGATTTCATAAGTTTTTTGATGCTTATAATCCTAAAATTGCTCAAGCTGAAATTCTCCATACCCCCAGGGTTTTAAATGTTGCCTTAGATGCTGAAATTCTATTAAAATTATCCGGGGAAAAACTCAAACAAGCTGGGGGAGAAATTTGGGATGAAACGGAGTTTTTACAAGCCAATATTAATCCCGATCAAGTTACTATTAAATCCCTTCATATTCCCGGCCAAACTGAACGCACCGCCACGGGACGGCTATTAATTGATGCCATGGGAACAGCGTCCCCCATTGCTTGGCAATTGAACGGAGGACGGGCTTTTGATAGCGTCTGTCCGACGGTGGGGGCGGTAATTGATGGCGGGTTTGAACCGGGGGTTTGGGATGCCACCTATGGGGATGTTTTAAATAGTCACGGGGATATTTCTAGGGGTAGACAGTTAATTTGGGAACTGTTTCCCGGGGCGGGCAATGAGTTAACATTTTATCTGTTTCACTATCATCAAGTGAATCCTAAAAACCCAGGTTCTCTGTTAGAAATGTATGAAGATTTTTTCACTATTTTACCCGAATATCGTCGCTGCGATATGGATAAATTAGTTTGGAAAAAACCGACCTTTGGTTATATTCCGGGGCATTTTAGTAATGGCAGTCGCGATCGCAAAATTAGTGTCGATCGGTTAATTTTAATTGGGGATGCTGCCTCTTTACAATCTCCCTTAGTCTTTACCGGATTTGGGTCTTTAGTGCGGAATTTATCTCGATTAACGGACTTATTAAATACGGCTTTAAAACATGATTTATTAACCGCAGATTCCCTAGATCAAATTCGGGCGTATCAAACTAATATTTCTGTAACTTGGTTATTTTCTAAAGGGATGATGGTGCCCATGGGGAAATATTTACCCCCGCAAAAAATTAACTCCATTTTAAATACTTTTTTTGGGGTTTTAGCCACGGAATCTCAAGAAATTGCCGAAACCTTTATTAAAGATCGAACAACTTGGTGGATTTTTACAAAGTTAGCTCTAAAAGCGGCCTGGATAAACCCTTTATTATTAGTTTGGATCTTAGACTTTGTAACTGTCGGAGAAGTTTTTAGGTGGCTGAAGAACTTTATTCAATTTATGGTGTTATCTATGATTAGTTTCCTTTGCGGTTGGCTTCCTAATTTCAGTCGCAAAATTCAACCCTGGTTAGAACCACGTTATCCTAAACTTTGGATGTGGTTATTAACAACAAGTTATGCTTTAACTGACGGAATGGGAAAACCCCAAACTCCACATTTCAACACCTGAAAACTCATCGTAGGAATAGGGAACAGGGAATAGGGGAAGCAGGGGGAGCAGGGGGAGCAGGGGGAGCAGGGGGAGCAGGGGAGGTAAACTTTTGCCATTCGTAATTCGTAATTACCCATTACCCATTCCCCCTTCCCTAACTAACCTTAACGGCCGAAGGAGTATATTCTGCCACTAATTTCCGAAATTGTTCTCCCTCCAAAGTTTCAATTTCTAACAGTAATTCCACCAACTGATCAATTAACATTCTATTTTCACGAACCAGTTTTCGGGCTTTTTCATAACACTCAAAAGCCAGATCTCGAATTAGATGATCAATTTGGGTAGCTACTTCCTCCGAATATTCCGATTGAGAGGGAAATCCTCGACCTAAAAATACTTCCGCCGAGGGACTTTCTAAAGCTACTAAACCTAACTCTGACATTCCATAACGAGTTACCATTTCCCGGGCTAAATTCGTCACCGTTTGAATATCATTACTGGCTCCAACCGTAACTTCCGAATCCCCAAAAACCTCCATTTCCGCCGCCCGTCCGCCCAAACAAATCGTAATTTGATCAATTAGCCAGGATTTTGTATATAATCCACTATCGACCATTTCTTCATTAAACATTTGTTGAGCAAAACCGCCAATTCCTCCAGAACGGGGAATAATGGTAACTTTATTTAAAGGATCGGAATTCTTCAACAATGTCATTAACAAAGCGTGTCCGATTTCATGATAGGCAATCAGACGCTTTTTCTTACTATCTAATAACGGTGTTAAAGCTAACCCAATCGTAATCCGATCAATGGCATCATCAATTTCTAAAGGAGTAATCGCTTCCTTGCGACGTCGGGCGGTTAAAATCGCCGCTTCATTCAGTAAATTCGCTAAATCGGCCCCCGATAATCCCGGGGTGCGACGGGCGATCGCATCCAAAGAAACCTCCTCGGATAACTTCTTATTCCGAGCATGAACTTCCAAAATCCCCAAGCGGCCATTAAAACTCGGTAAATCCACCATAACTTGCCGATCAAACCGACCCGGACGTAATAACGCCGCATCCAAAACATCGGGGCGGTTAGTCGCCGCAATCACAATAATACCCGTATTGCCTTCAAACCCGTCCATTTCCGTTAATAATTGGTTTAGGGTTTGTTCGCGCTCATCATTTCCCCCACCAATACCTGCGCCCCGTTGACGTCCAACCGCATCAATTTCATCAATAAACACCAAACAGGGGGCGTTTTCCTTCGCCTTTCTAAATAAATCCCTGACCCGGGAAGCGCCGACCCCGACGAACATCTCCACAAATTCCGACCCAGAAATACTAAAAAACGGTACTCCCGCCTCTCCAGCCACCGCCCGGGCTAATAGGGTTTTTCCCGTCCCTGGCGGCCCAATTAACAAGACTCCCCGGGGAATTTTAGCCCCAATGGCGGTAAAACGTTCGGGTTGCTTCAAGAAGGTGACAACTTCCTGTAATTCTTCCTTAGCTTCCTCAATTCCCGCCACATCTTCAAATAGGATTCCGGTTTTCGCCTCCATTTGAAATCTGGCTTTGGATTTGCCAAAATTCATGGCTTGGCCCGAGGCTTGGGTAGACCGTCGCAGAATCATTAATAAAATAGCCAATAAGCCAAAAATAATCAGCATATTCACAATCAGCCCCATGGCCATGCTATTATCCGCCGAAGGGCTAACTCCATACTCAACATTATTATCCCGAATTTCCCGCATCAATTCTGGGTTTTGGGCAAATAGGGAGACAAAATACACCGACCCAGGCTTTTTATCTTTCTCCCCCTTCAAGGTGACTTTCGCCATTTGTCGCGAAGGGTCTTCTTCAATTTTTTGGACTTCCCCAGCTTGAATTTTCTGCAACAGTTGACTATAGGTTATGGTTTTTGGGGTGTTATCGGCAAAGGAGGGAGTTCCCAAAAGCACCCCCTGGGCGATGATCCAAGTCCCCAAAAGCCGTCCCAGTCGTTTTCCGATCTTCGTTTTCTGGGGGACTATCTGTTTAGGATTTGATCCTCCCATCCAGGTTTTGATCCAAGACCTATTCATTCTACCTTTTCCCGTTGCTACGCTCATTTCTATCTAGTTTAACGCTCCGATGGGGAAATTATGGCTGAAGTCGTCAGAATTCAAGAGTTGAGCGACTAGCTAACCATAAATTATTATAAATTTTTAGCAATAATAACCTGATTTCTGCCATTTTCTTTTGCTTGATAAAGGGCTTGATCAATGGCGATTAATAGGGAATCTAATTTTCCAGTATATTCTTGATTAAACGTTCCTACACCCAAACTAATTGTATAGTAAATTAATCTATTATTGGCGGGGTTTTCCTCCACGGTAGCTCGCAGTCTATTCGCCACCAGGAATGATTCCTGAATATCTGTATTGGGTAACAAAATTAGAAATTCTTCCCCACCCCAACGACTAAGAATATCTTCTGACCGAAGGTTTTGTTTTAGTATTGTGGTCAGGTGTTGCAAAACCAAATCACCCCGATCATGGCCATAGGTATCATTAATTAATTTGAAGCGATCAACATCAAGCATAATCAGAGAAAAGGGGATTTTACTTCGATTAAATTTGGCTATTTCCTGATCTAAACACTGTTGCATTGCCCTACGATTGAATGCGTTTGTCAAAAAATCGAGAGTCGCTAATTGATGAATTTGATGGTACAAACGTTGACAAATCATCATAATAAAACCCGCATTTCGCAGGTAGTCAAACAAAAACATAGACCCAAATGTGGTTAGATTAACCACATTTGGGTCTAGTAAGGCTTTTGTATGAGTTAGGGGAATCATAATAGCTCTAAAGAGCAAAAAAATTATATTAAAAACAAATGAAATGCAAATAAAAATAGATGACGCATAGAGATATCTTTCTCGGAATTTGATTAAAAAATAAATAGCCCAAAAATAAGCAGTGATAGATGTAAAAATTATACCCATATTTCGGATAATAAAATCATTTTTAATATAGATAGAATAAAATTGGATCACTAAGGAGGCAGAGGTTAAAGCAATAAAAAAAAAGGAATTAACTTTTTTATTTAAAAATTGTATAATCCCAATAGTGTAAAGAATTTGAGAGGATATAAGCAATAAATTTGACAAAAATTTAAGATTAAATTCAATGAATTGATCAGATATAAAGGGACAAATCGGAATAATCAAAAATCCGATTGCTGATAACAAAGTTCCGATAGCATAAATCCCGACCCCTGGATATTTATTGGCTAGAAAAAAGAAGTAAATTAAGGTAATTGATTGTAGAATTAATGAGGCACTTACCATCACGGACATTGTGGAAATATCAAGACCCATAAAACAATTCCAAAATTAATAGTTTAAAAAGGTATTTATTAAGACAGCTTAAATTAAGGCTAACACAGAAACAGGTGAACCCGAACCGCCTGTTAATTTTAAAATCCCGATCATTAAGGTAATTTTAGTGGCGGGAAGTTGATCCAGATTGGTCAAGTTCTCTAAGACAAAACCGTTATTTTTTAAAATCAGTTTATTAGTATTAAAACTATCATCAAAACCCGGATCAATGCCATGGGTATCAATTCCCACTCCCTTAATATTGCGCTGTTCGATTAAAAATTGAGTTGCTTCACTCCCAAACCCCGGAAAGTGCAGTTTTCCCTCGGTATCAATATTTAAAAAAGCAACGGGATCATGCCATTTTTCCTGCCAACCGGTATAAAGTAAAACCATACTATTTTCAGGAATAATATTATACTGTTTCTCCCATAATTCAATATCACTTACCGTTAAAATAGCGTCGGGATTTTGACTGGATTTTTCTCTAATATTAATTACCACGGCAGGAAGAATACAAGACTCTGGAGAATAATCATCAATTCCCATTCCATCTTGATAAAAACTTTTAGGGGAATTCAAATGAGTTCCACTATGTTCTCCCAGGGAAAACCGCCTTAAATAATATCCCGATGTCGCAAAATCGGCAACCGTTTCTAACTCCACAACTGGATCACCGGGCCATAAAGGAATATTAGGATGAATTTTATGAGTTAAATCAATAATTCTGCGGTAATTAATCGTTTTCATGGTTATAATTATCCAACCCGTGAGGGGCGGGTTGAGAGATATTTTTTGTGCATATTAATAGGATAACTCGAACCCGCTCCTACTATTAAGATTTAATTGTGATCCATTGATTCAGAATTTTATAAATATTAACTAATCCTTGTAAATGCGATCGCGGAGAACGTCCATATAAAAAATCATGGAGACTGATTTGATAATTATATTGTAGGGCTAAATCCAACCATAAATTATTATAGGCTTGTCCTTTAATATAATCAGGAACTGTGTTATAATAATAGGAAAAACTATCTAAACAAGTATTAAAAAAGTTTTTACGACCTTGGTATTTTAAATAATTAAAACGGGGTTGAAAAACCGTTAAATTATCTAAAGCAGTGTGGATAGTATCGGCCAGAGCTTCAGGATCAAATTCCGATAATAACCCCGATCCTGGAGGGAATAATTCAGCTTTACCTCTGACATATTGATTGAATTGCCTAAAACAAATTACCGGAGTATTGCAACTCATTGCTTCGGAAAGACTGCGATTTTTTCCTTCTAAAAGCGAACCTACGAGACAAACTTTAGATCGAGAATAATACAGGGGCTTTTCTTGATAATAGTCAACTTGAGAAACAACCTGAATATCATCTAAATTATTCGCTAAAATAGTTTTAATTTTTTGCCATTCTAATTGAGCTTCACCCGTGAGTAAATCAACATAACTTGGATCAAAATGATCCTCTAAAATCAAGGTCGTTTTTAAGGGTTTATTATATTTTTTATGATAAATTTTTAACGCCTTTGCCATCATGGGTAAATTATGAACAGGAGATAAATTAGCCACACATAAAACATCAATATCTTTAATATTAATAGGCTGAGGAGCAATCAAATATTCATTAATAAAATCGGCATTAGAACCGGGAATTAAAATTTTATTTGCCCGTTGGGGATAGGTTTTTCTAAACCAATCTGCCCGGGAGGGATTATCGTATAAACAAAAATAGGCATCAGCCGTATTAGACCAAGGATAGGCACACCAAAGGGAATCAGCAATTGACAAAAAAACCTCAGAAAGTTGGGGTAAAAGTTTATTTAACAAATCTACAGATTCACTAAAATATAATCCTTTAATAAATTGACCTTGATAAAATAAGGGAGGGAGTAAAACAGAGAAATTCACGTTCTCAAACTGATCAGCATTCTGTTCCAAAATTTCATTTGTCCTGCCATCTAAATCTGAATAAATTTCTTCCCGGGATTGGTTAATTTCAGGATAATTAAAGTATTTACTTTGACGTTCGTAGTTTCCTATACCCATAAGATTAGTTCTTCATTAGATAGTATGACAGGGAATATAGCAATCCTATTTGAGTTGTGTTCAAAATTCTTGAGCAAAAGGGAATAGGGAATATAGGGTAATACTTCCGGTTGTTTCATATTAGTATTAAAATGTTACAACCTCGACGCGGATTGCTATATTGCCTATTTCCTATTATCCATTCCCTATCCCTTACAAAAATTTATTTTAAACTTAATTTATTTAACCAATTCAAAATCATAGAGTTTACCTGTTCAGGACGTTCATCATGGGGACAATGACCCGTATCGGGAATCGAAATAAATTCAACCGATGGGTTAATTTTCGCTAAATCTTGATAAATTTTTGCCCCAGTAATCGGTGTCCAAGGGTCAGTTTCCCCCCAAATAATTAATAAGGGTTGTTGAATTTGGGGTAATAATTCCGAGGGTTGAGGGCCAGGAGGAGCGGTTAAAATTGAAGCAAAGACCTGTTGAGCACCCATATCATTAGAAGGAGTATATAATAGGTCTACTAACTCATCGGTAATGGCTTGTTTGTTGCCATAAACTTGATGTAAGGTATTCCGAATCCGGTGTTTTTGTCGAATTTGATTGAACATAAACGGCCCAATAATAGGATTATTCACAACTTTTGCAAATAATCCCATAATTAACCGGAGGGGAAAATTTAATTCTTCGGGGCGATGATTTAACCCTCCTGCACAATTAATTAATACCGCCCCTGTTGATATTTCAGGATGGTTAGCAACCATCATTAAACCCAATAATGCCCCGATAGAATTGCCAATAAAAATAGCAGGTTGTTTAATCTTTTCTGCCCAGAAATCCGTTAACAATTCTTCCCACAATTCTAAACTATAATCGAGATTGGGTTTTGCAGATGCCCCAAATCCCAATAAATCTAAAGCAAAAACCCGGTATCCTCCTTGGGCTAAAATAGAAATATTATGACGCCAATGTCCAATGGATGCACCGAACCCATGAATCAAAACTAAGGGCTGTCCGCTCCCGGTGGCGGTATACTGGATTTGATGATCTCTCCATGTCCAGGTTAAGGGTTCAAAGGAGGTTGTTATTTGGGGGGGCGTTGTGGTTGTCATTTTATTAAGATTTGTAAATACTATCTTTATATCATAAATGATTTCACCCTGGAAACAAGACAGAATTATAATTCATACTCAAAGACTTTTGAGGAGTTATCAACATTGGACGGGGGAAATCCTGTTAAATGTCAATGACACCCCGGAGGAAGTTGCAGAAACCTTATTTTACGCGCCATTTGTGTTAGTTTCCCACGGAATTGAACCAGATCCAATTTTGAATTATGGGAATCAAAGAGCTTTAAAAATGTGGGAGTTAACCTGGGATGAATTCACCCAAATGCCCTCTCGCAAAACCGCCGAACCCATGGTACAGGAGGAACGCGATCGCTTGTTAGCTGAAACTACGGCAAAAGGATTTGTTAAAAACTATCAAGGGGTGAGAATTTCTAGTAGTGGAAAACGCTTTTTAATTCAAGATGTTTTCATCTGGAATGTTTTAGATGAACAAGATCAATATTGTGGACAGGCGGCTATTTATACTAAATATATGTATATTTGAAATAGGCAATAGTTGGGTCTCCAAACCCAGGTGCAAAGAGGGTTGACCAGACCCAACCCCTACAAGGATTGCTATATACTTATAATCCCAGCTAATAGGTAGCCTAAAATAACAGGTTGCCTAAATATGGAAGCGAGTAAACCTCCAATGGCTGCCGCTGCAAATAGTATAATTAAATCAGTCATTATTTTGATTGCTTGTGGATTGAAGTGTAAGTTTAGCTCAAAAATTGCTGAAATTTTGTCAATAATTGATTAATCATCCTCCAGTTTCAGTAATTGCTGGTCAAGGAGTTGGATACGCTTTTGGGCAACGGTTTCCGATAAAATTCGCTTCCGCATTGCTTCATTGAGAACCCCTTTTTCCGCTAAAAGTAAACGCCGCCGAATCGCGTCTAATTTACTAATATAATCTCCCTTAGACTGTTCAAAATCTACCGGACGCCGATTATAAAATTCTCGCAAAGACCTTTCGGCTCCCGCTATTTTCACTTGATAAGTAGAACGCATTTCTTCATAGACCGATTTAGGTAAAATTCCAGACTTTAATAAACTATCCAGTTCATCCTGGGCAGCTTTGGCGGTAATTAATTCCGCTTGCCATTCTTCCACCCGTTGCTGCATCAAGGAAACCGTTGATAAATTCAAACGTTTAACCACCCAAGGTAAACTTAAACCCTGCCCAACTAAGGAGACCAAAACACTGCCAAAAACCAAGGTAATTAAAATATCCCGCCCCGGCAGGGTGGTCGGTAAACTTAAAGCCAAAGCCATGGATAGGGAGCCTTTGATATTCCCAAAAAATAACAAATGTTGCCAACGCAGAGGAATTACCCGGTCAAACCGACTCGCCACCGCTAACAGGGGATAGACCGTTAAACCCCGGGCGACTTGGTAAACTAAAACCGCTAACAAAACCGCAGGTAAGGTTTGCCAGAAGGTTACTAGGTCGATTTCTACCCCAATTAATAGAAAAATAAAGGTATTAACGGTAAAACCGGCATATTCCCAGAAACTCAATAGGGTAATCCGACTGGAGGCTGTGGTTTGGCGAGACAGTCCCAGATTGCCGAAAATTAATCCCGCTACCACCACCGCCACCGCACCGGATACCCCCAGCAAGTGCCCGACCTGAAAGGTTCCCAATGCCACGGCCACGGTCAGTAATAGACTATTGAGGGGATCATCTAACCGGGCAAAGATGGGGATAGTTAAGTAGCCTAGGACTAACCCCACCAGACCACCGCCAACAGAGGTAAACA
This sequence comes from Planktothrix sp. PLAVEN19ND, assembly GCF_057220675.1. Taxonomy (NCBI): domain Bacteria; kingdom Bacillati; phylum Cyanobacteriota; class Cyanophyceae; order Oscillatoriales; family Microcoleaceae; genus Planktothrix; species Planktothrix sp. PLAVEN19ND. Next base: position 1,132,147 of record NZ_CM170132.1, read on the forward strand.
GCAGTTGTTGGAAGCTCTCTAGGACAGTGAGGGAACCCGTGGCATAAAGTTGTGCAATCAGATTAAAGCACACCAGAGCCGCCGCATCGTTAAATAGGGTTTCCCCCTCCACAATGGTAGACAATCGGGAAGGGACGGGAATTTCCTTAAAAACGGCAATCATGGAAACCGTATCGGTATTGGCTAACATCACACCCATAAAAAAGGCGGGTATCCAATCGAGTCCCAGGCCAAATTTTAATAAAACGGCAATAATGGCACTGGAACAAATCGCCCCGGGGCCAGCTAACAGGGCAATGGGTTTAAAGGTGCTGCGGAGACGACTGACATCGGTATTAATCCCGGCTTCAAAGAGGAGAATGGGTAAAAATAGATTCAACACTAAAACCGGGTCTAAACCCACGGATTGAGAGAGAAATTTCGAGAAGGGCAAACCGGCCAGCACTAAACCTGTAACGTAGGGAATCCCAATCTTGCGGGAAAATAGCGCCACTCCCGTCGAAACCAGTAGGAGAATAATTGAAATCCTGACTAATTCGGTAACATCCACTCTCAATCCTGCTGAATAATAAGTCTTATATTAACAATTAACCTTGCCAGACGCTAAGATTAATTGTCAACCCAAAATTAAGGCATTGCTATGTATGTTCTCATCGGTGGTGGGGGATTAGTGGGGCTAAGTTTAGCCCAAAAGTTACTAGAACTTGGGCATACGGTGGCGGTGATTGATGTTGACCCCATCGCCTGTCGCTATGCTCGGGAAAAAATTGGGGCCATGGCCTTTGAAGGCAGTGCGGTGAGTACGGATGTATTATTGGAAGCTGGAATTCGGAAGGCGACTTCCTTGGCGGCGATGCTCAGAAGTGATGCCCTTAATTTAGCCATGGTCACCCTAGCAAAACATTACGGAGTTCCCCATATTTTAAGTCGGATGCGCCACCCTGATTTTGCCGAGCCGTTGCGTTTGTCGGGGGCGAATCATATTGTGAGTACCGTGGAATTAGGGGTATCTACGATGGTGAATGCCATTGAGTATCCGCAAGTGGAATCGATGATGCACTTTGAGCAAGGACAAATTGAGGTGCTCAAGCTGCCGATTCCTGATCGTTGTCGTGTTGCGGGTCGCAGTGTGGCCGAAATTGCTCAGGATGCACGGTTTCCCGAGAGTTCTTTGATTGTAGGTTATCAACCTCACCCCCACGATGATTTGGTGATCCCGAATGGGAGTACGGTTTTAGAACCCGGGTCTACTGTATTAATTGTGACTAAACCGGGATCGTTACATCAAATGATTGATTTTATCGGTGTGTCTCAATCAATTTCTTAACTTTTTAATTCTTTTTGCATTAATCGTTGTTTCAAGGGTTCAGGATCACCCCGACCTACCACCTGACCATTTTCCAACAAAAACGCCCCATCACTATAGTTTAATTCCTCTAAACGGTGTGTTACCCATAGGGCTGTAATGCCGCGGGTTTTTACTAACCGTTGGACTTCAATCACTAAATCATTTTGACTATCGGGATCTAATAATGCTGTAGGTTCATCTAATAATAATACCTGGCAATGTCGGGCTAAGGCTCCAGCGATCGCAATTCTTTGTTTTTGCCCCCCACTTAAGGCATAAATCGGACGTCGCTGTAACTCCAATAATTTCACCGCCGTTAAAGCGTCTTCTACCCGTTGTTTGACTTCAACCCAGGGTAACTTATCTTCCACTAATCCAAAGGCCACATCCGCCCCTACCGTTGGCATAACTAATTGATGATCGGGATTTTGAAACACAAACCCCACCCGTCCTTGGAGTTCGATTTCTCCCGATTTCGATGGTAATAACCCTGCCAATAATCTCAATAGGGTGGATTTTCCACTGCCATTAGTCCCTAAAAGCATCCAAAACTCACCTTGAGGAACATCTAGGGAACAGGATTTTAAGACCTGCGCCCCGCTTGGCCAACTAAAGCATAGTTCTTTTACCCGTATCGCTGGACTTGAAGATTCCATGCTCGTTGTTGTTCCCTCTATTCTGCCTTTGCACCCACAAAACCCGGAGGTCTTCCTGCGGCATTTCCTCCGGTTTTATCGGAAATTTGTACCGCAGAAATCTCACTACTGAGAATTGCCAGTTTTTTATCTGTGATTTTATCGCAGGTAAATTCTAAGACCTGGGCATTTCCTCCCCGGAGTGCGTCTAAAATCTGATTGTAAGCTCCTTGGGCATCCTCAGCAGATTTTTTTTGAATGGATAAAGGGGTGGGAGTGTATTTAACAATAATGTCTACGGTGAACATAGGATCTCAAAAACCGTTAATAATTTCAATTTCTTACTATATCGTTTTCAGCTAACCCTGAACGGCATATTGTTGTAACTGATTCAGAGAAACCACTTCCAACGCCCTGGCATGGGTTGATTCTAACACCACCGGGGGCGCGACACCCGCATCCAGGGCTTCTTGCCAACGGGAGGCACACAAACACCACCGATCCCCCGATTTTAACCCCGGAAACCCAAAGGCGGGAACGGGGGTACTCAGGTCATTTCCTTGGGCTTTTGTATATTCGAGGAATGCTGGAGTCACTTGGGCACAAATCACATGAACGCCAAAATCCTGTCCCCCAGTATAACAAAACCCATCCCGATAAAATCCAGTCATCGGATCGGAACAACACATTTCCAATTGTCCGCCTAAAACATTTCTAGCTTCTTGCATGATCTTTTTCTCAACTTCAATTCACTCGACCATCATAAGCCGTTGTTGCGCTTAAGCGCATCTTAACTACATCCCCCTACAACCCCAACAAAATTTCTGCCAAATATTCATATTGAGATAAACTATTATAAATTTGAGCCGAAATTCTCATTAATAGTTTCGTTTGATCTTCCCAAGGCATGATCGGAACTTCAATTTGATATTCTTCCCACAGTTTTTGATTCAAATCGGAATAATTTTGCCATCTTTCCCCTAAAGGTAAAACGGCCATTGAACCGATCATATCATCGGGACAGGGTGAAATTATTTCTATTTTTTCTGATAATAATTTTCGGGCATTTACCACTAAATTATGATTAGTTTTAATTAATTCTGACCAACCTCCAGGTAACAGAGAACCCATAAATTTAATTGCTTCAGGAATACATAAATAAGCACTGGGGTCGGGGGTTCCTGTCCAGTCAAATTCTAATAAAAATCGAGAGCGATCGCTGCGGGTCGAATTAGCTCCGTGACTAATTGTTACTGGACGAATTAATGATTGTCTATCCCTTTGTACCGATAAAAATGCGGCTCCCTTGGGTGCAGATAACCATTTATGACAATTTCCCGTATAGTAAGTTGCTCCAATTGCTTGTAAATTTAGCTCTAACATTCCGGGGGCGTGGGCACCATCAACTAAAGTATCTATTCCTAAATGAGTTAATTTTTTAATAATCTCTTTAATTGGGAAAATTAATCCGGTTTGGCTGGTAATATGATCGATTAAAACTAATTTTGTTCGAGGAGAGACTTTTCCCATAATTGCATCAATAATTTGTTCCGATGAATGGACAGGAAAAGGAATATCTGCTATAATAATTTTAGCTCCGGTGCGACTAGCAACAAAATCTAATACATTCCGACAGGCATTATATTCATGATTGGTTGTCAGTAATTCATCTGGTTCTGAGAAAACCAGCGATCGCAAAACCGTATTGACTCCCGTTGTCGCGTTGGGAATAAATACTAACTCCTCTGGATTTGCTCCGACAAAATTAGCTAATTCAACCCTAGCATGATCGAGTAAAATTTCATATTCTCGGGCATAAAAATGACAAGGTTGTTGTTCAAGTTGTTGGCGAAATTGAGATTGAGCATCTAACACCGGAATTGGACAAGCACCAAAAGCACCGTGATTTAGAAAAGTGATCTTTGGATCAAATAACCAATATCGAGAAAAGGCAGAATACTCAGGTTTAGTGTTTAAAATAGTGTTTTTCATGTTTGATTAAATTAACAACTATTTGATCCTAAACCAATTCTGAACTTAAAAAAATCTTATTTTTTGATAAAATCTTTCCCAAGTCTAGTAAATTAGGAATACCGTATCAATCCTCAATATTTATGAGCATAGCCAGCTTTTTGATGTTCTGGCGAAATCTGAAATCGTTTAAGTGGCGACCTTGTTCTATTCATACCCATTTTGTTAAACTGATTCAGCGCGGTGCTGATCTCGTCGCGGATCAATTAATTGTCCTGTTTCCTATCCTCATAAAACAGATTAAAAGAACTCAGCGACGGATGATTCGTTTCTGCCGTTTTTTTCTATATTTGAATCCCACAACCTTTAAAAAACTGATTCAGGCTACCCTAGAACAACGTTTACCTGGTTTTGCGGCGGAAATGGCTTATCATGCTACCCTAGCATTATTTCCGGCGGTATTAGCCCTATTAATTGCCTTAAGTTCCTTTGAATTATTGCAAACGGAAGTCTACCGAATGGCAACTTTACTGAGTCAAATTGTCCCGGAAGATGTTCAGAATTTAATCGGAAATGGAATTGATCATTTATCTTTAACGCCGAGTTCGAGTTTACTCTCGGTGAGTTTTATTGCCTCTTTGTGGGTTTTTTCTGGCGTAATTGGGGCGGCGATGACCGCCTTAAATCATATTCATGGCGTGGAAAAGACTCATATTAGACCCTTTTGGAAAAATAAATTAATTGCCCTATCCCTAGCATTCGGAACAATATTATTATTAATTTTAGCCTCGGCATCAGTATTAGTGAGTGACATAATTGTTGAAGGAATTGCCCGTCAAAGTTGTATGATTGAAACCATCGGAAACTGTGCTTTAGAAGATTTAGCCATTTGCATGATTCAACCGCCAGTACAAAATTGTTTATTAGAATCAACCCTATTAGAAACCTGGCAAAAACTACGCTGGCCGATTACTTTGGGAATTGTTTCTACTAACTATGCTTTTATTTATCGCTATGCGCCAAATTACCGAAAACATGGAACTCCTCTGATGCCCGGAGCAATTTTAGCTGCTGTATTTTGGGCTTTAGTATCTAATTTATTTCGTTTATATGTTTACTACTTTGGTAAATTTAATATTACCTACGGCACAATTGGCGCGTTTGTAGTTTTGTTACTGTGGCTACAAATTAGTTCTTTAATTATGCTGGTAGGGGCTCAACTTAATGTTATTGTGGGAGATGAAATGAGAATTAAAAGATAAGTGTTTAAATCGAATTAAATCTCTGAGCAAAGTACAAACATGAATATGCCACTATCCTTACAAACCATTGCTGAACAAGTTCAAGAATTATTGCAAGCTGAAACGGTTGTTGTTATGCTGGCAGAATCCTCTGGTGAGCAAGTTTATTATGCAGCCGCCGTAGGAAAATATGCAGCAGATATTGTGGGAAAACGAGGGGATGCAGCGACATCGGGTTTGTGTGGAACCGCTTTTAAAGGTTCATGTCCCGTTTTAATTGCACAAACAAAAGGAGATCTTCGAGTTCGCCAAGATTATGTGCAAGCCTGGGGAATTGAAAGTGCTTTAGCGATGCCTTTATTTTCCCAAGGTCAACTTTGGGGTGCTTTAATGGTTTTGAATCGTTTAGATGGTGAACGTTTTAATCAACAAGATCAGCAGAAATTAGTGGATTATGTAACAGAGATTTCTGTTCAAATTCAAAGCACTTAACAATCAGAATTGAAACGTTAAAATTAAAGATTCCCATAAAAAGCAAAATCCGCGACGTTACTCCCTGCTTCATCCATCAGGCATTAAGCGGGAGTTGGGGCGCGGTAGATATAAAAGCAGTTTTCAGGTTTTGAAAATCACCAAAACTAGAGCTACGATGTCCGTTGTTTGCGGAAAGCACGTCTTTGACGTTGATTAGCGATCGCCTTGCGCTTACGCTTCTCTGGAGGGGTTTCAAAGTGACGGTTTTTTCTAACATCGGCCAAAATACCAGCCTTAGAAACTTCCCTCTTAAAACGCCTTAAAGCTGACTCTAGCTGTTCATTTTCACCCAGAATAACTTGGGTCATGTCCTCTCCTTGAATGGTCTACAACAACATTTGAAAATCTTTTGTGAGTTTTAAACCCCCTTCATGCAATATTACAGCAAGGGGCAATATCTAGTCCATCTTGCAATGGCTACAACGCTGACAATATTGGGATGTAGAACCTAGAAACTCAAGTTTATCGGCTTACCGAACTTAGAATTCCAGTCGCAATAGACAGAAATAGCAAAATCCAAATCACATAACCCGGGATAAACGCTAAAACAGATAGACCCCTGAGCGTCCATAACAAGACCAGTAGACCCGTTATAGACGCAAAGAGGTAGGAAAAAATTAACTTTTGAGAATCAGGAGATCGAGTCACAAATATTACAGACTTGAAGACGCTACGGATCTAGCTTAACCTAAGACCTCAAAGCTATTAGAAAGAATTAAATTAGCCTGTACACCCGCCAGACGCACTAGGGGCTGCTCTCCAAGACTAATTAAGGTAGAAGTTCCCTCTTGGATAATAGTCAGTTGGTTTAACGTTAAGCTCTTTGACAAGACCAAGAAATCTTCTCCCACCCGGAAATCAGTGATCTGGTCGAAACCAGTATCAGCACCGATGACAAAACGATCTTTACCTGTACCTCCGGTGATCAAATCATCACCGAGATCCCCAAATAACCAATCATCCCCAGCCCCGCCGTTTAAGGTATCGTTCTGTTGTCCACTGTAGAGGGTATCATTGCCATCACCGCCACAGAGTAGATTTTCTCCCTCGTTAGCTAAGATTAGGTCATTGCCCGCCCCGCCACTGAGTTGATCTCGGTCGGAACTATTACCCACGATATTATGGCCTCCGACACCCCCATAAATCGTGTCATCCCCATCGCTAGCGCAGATGATATCCGTGCCTTGGTCACCAAACAGCAGATCATTTCCGGCATCCCCATAGAGGACATCATCCTGTTCACCACCATAGACAGTATCGCTACCCTCACCCCCCATCAGGGTGTCGTTGTTGCGGTTGCCATAGATAGCATCATCTCCGGCTCCACCCCAGAGCAGATCGGGGCCATCTCCTTCGTTACTCAGAGGATCGGTTTCACCGTTGATATTTAGGTTGTCACCAAAGAGGGTGTCATTGCCTTCATCCCCATAAATGGTATCCGCCCCCAACTCCCCTCGCAGTAAGTCGTCGTCTTGGCCACCAAAGATAAAGTCATTACCCGTACCCCCATAGACCGTATCGTTACCAATACCTCCGTGGAGTAAATCCTCTCCGGTGTAGCCATAGAGGACGTCCTGTTCCTGGGCTGCGATCGCCGAACCATCACTAGGACTGCCAATTAAGGTATCGTTGCCTTCGTCGCCATACAGGGTATCGCTACCGTGGTCTCCAAATATCAGGTCATTATTCTGACCGCCATATCCAATATCGTTACCGTCTCCCCCCAGCAGGGTATCGTTGTTTTCGTTACCCGAGAGAAAATCATCTCCTTGACCCCCCAGGAGTAAATCCTGTCCTTCTAAGTCCTTGGGAAGTGAAGGATCATCAATTCCGGCTAACAGGGTATCATTTCCCTCTTGACCTTGCAGGGTATCGTTGCCATAACTACCCCGAAGGTAATCATTACCTAGTCCACCTTCTACTAAGTCATTGCCCGATGTGGCATCAACGGTGTCATTCCCCTCGCCAGCATAGATATTGTCATTCCCTGTAAAGGCGGTAATCCAATCATCTCCACCAAAGGCAAAGATACTTTGATTCAGAACCGTTCCCGTCAGAGTATCGTTATTCTCTGTGCCGTTAAGGATATTCGAGGTTGGGTTAGGAGAAATTAAACCCAGTACAGGGGGTTCGGGGAATACCACGTCTAGGAGTTTAGGAGCCGGGAGACAAATACCACACTCCCGGTTTGCTGCGGGTACGGGTGTTGAGGTGGGCGCAGAAGTAGGTACGGGTGTGGGTTCCGGGCTGGGTACGGGTGTGGGACTGGGTATTGGTTCCGGGGTGGGAGTCGGAACGGGACTGGGTGTGGGACTGGGCGTGGGACTGGGTGTTACCGATGGTGCAGCAACGACAGAAATGGTGAGGGTTGCCACATTGGAGGTTGCACCAAAACTATCGGTTGCTTGATAATTCAGAACAAAGGAACCCGTAAAGTTAGGATTGGGGGTGAAGGTTAGGACTTGGACTTGTTCGGGGGTAAGTTCTTGTGCTTGACTGGGATCGGTAATCGGGGTTTCACCGAGGAATAATGTTCCTTCTGTCGCCGTCGGCAAGTTGGTGAGGTCATAGCTAACAACGGTTCCCGTCAAATCCGTTACCGATAAATCCGGTAATTTTACCGCACTAGAATTATTAACAACTCCCTCAAGGGTGACATTTTCAGCAACGGGGGGTTGATTCGGCAGGGTGATCTCAACTTTGGCTGGATTAGAGACTGTGCCTTGATTATCTTCGACGGTATAACTGAGGGTCGCAACTCCCGCAAACCCAGCAACGGGGGTAAAGGTGATATTACCCTGATCATCAACTTGGAAAGTCCCTTGATTCTCCAGGGTGAGTGTTTTTTGTTGGCCTGGAGTATTCGGATCAAGATCGACCGTAGCCAGATTGAGTGTGCCATCGAGGTCGGTGGCTTGATCGGCAATATTAAAGGTAATTGGGGTATTGGGGGAAGTTTCCAGACTTTGATCTGTCGCAACTGGCGGCTGATTGGGTATGGGTTGAAAGTTTAAGTTTACGGTCGTCCCTGTCGATGTTGCTCCTTTATCATCCGTGACCGTGTAACTAAAACCACCGCCATCGAAGTTACCCGTAGATTGAAATTGCAGTTGAGAGGCTTCTTCTGGAGTCAAAACCTGATTGGCTGTTACAGGTTGACCATTGAGGAGCAGTATGCCATCGGCCGGATCGGGTAGTTGAGTTATCGTAAAACTAGCGATCGTACCATCGGCATCTGTTCCCGAAAGCGGAGGCACGTTAACGGTGCTATTGGGTTGTACAGGCAGATCCAAATTGTTGGCAACTGGAGGCAAATTCACATCCAGGGGAACTAAAGATACCGTAGCTGCTGTCGGAGAAATTAATCCTTCGTTATCAATGGTTTTATAGGCAAAAACAACCTCGTTTGAAGAACCCGTAGATTGAAATTGCAGTTGCGCTGCTTCTTCGGGGGTGAGGATTTGATTCAGTTCGACGGGTTTTCCATTCAACAGCAACACACCATCGGCAGGATTGGGCAGTTGAGTGATGGTAAAATTAGCGATCGTACCATCGGCATCCGTACCCGATAACGGGGGAATCAAGGAGGTACTATTGGGCAAGAAGGGGACGTTAAGGTTATTAGCCGTCGGAGGTTGGTTAACATCCACCAGGACTAAATCAACTATTGCCGACTGCACCGAAACCGTCCCTTGATTATCCGTAGCAGTGTAACTAAAGCCACCTCCGTCAAAGTTTCCTGTAGCTTTAAATTGCAGTTGAGAAGCCTGTTCGGGTGTAATAGTTTGAGTCAGGGTGACAGGGTTTCCATTCAGTAATAACACCCCATCCGTCTGCTCGGGTAAAGCTGTAATCGTATAATTTGCTATGGTTCCATCGGTATCTGTCCCTGATAGACTCGGTAGATTTGCGGTGCTATTCGGAATAACTAGGGTACTTAAATTATTGGGAATCGGAGGTTGATTAACCGGAGGTTCAATCAAGCCAATGGTTCCGGCTCCGGCAGAAGTCAAGCCTTGATTGTCCGTGACGGTGTAACTAAAGCCACTACCATTAAAACTGCCTGTAGATTGAAATTGTAGGCGAGTCGCTTCTTCGGGGGTTAAAACCTGATTCGCGGTTACAGGTTGACCATCCAGGAGCAGCACCCCATCAGCTATATCCGGTAAGCTAGTAATCGTAAAGCTGGCGACTGTGCCATCGGGATCACTTCCAGATAAGCTCACGGGCACAGTGGTATTGGGGGTGACGGAAACGTTCAGGTTATTCGCTACAGGCGGTTGATTCACCGCAGGCGCAATTAAGCTAACAACGGCAGGACTTGGGGAAATTAAACCTTGATTATCCGTAACCGTATAAGTAAAACTACCACCATTAAAGTTGCCTGTGGTTTGGAATTGCAGTTGAGCAGCTTCTTGAGGGGTTAAAACCTGATTCACCTGCACGGGTTGACCATTGAGCAGCAATACCCCATCAGCTGCATCTGGTAAGCTACTAATCGTGATACTGGCTACCGTTCCATCGGGATCTTGTCCAGATAATAGAACTGTTGTCGTACTATTCGGAGTTAAAATTAGATTAATATTGTTTGCATTCGGAGCTTGATTCTCTACAGTAGGTCGAATCAAAGTTACCGTTGCTGGGGTTGAGTCGGTGGCTCCTTGATTATCGGTAACCGTATAACCAAAACTACCCCCATTAAAGGTTCCTATGGCTTGGAATTGCAGTTGAGAGGCTTCTTGAGGCGTTAAAACCTGATTGAGTGTTACGGGTTGACCATTGAGCAGTAACACTCCATCAGCGATATCCGGTAAGCTGGTAATCGTAAAACTGGCAATACTACCATCCGGGTCAGTTCCTGATAGTGAGATAGGAATCTTACTATTCGGTAAAACCGCAGCATTCAGGTTATCAGCCACCGGAGAAATATTTTCTGGTGCGGGTGTTGGTGTTGGTGCTGGTGGTGCTGGTGGTGCTGGTGGTGCTGGTGCTGGTGGTGGTGCTGGTGGTGCTGGTGGTGCTGGTGCTGGAGTTGGTGCTGGTGGTGGTGCTGGTGGTGCTGGTGGTGCTGGTGCTGGTGGTGCTGGTGCTGGAGTCGGTGCTGGAGTCGGTGCTGGAGTTGGTGCTGGAGTTGGTGCTGGAGTCGGTGCTGGAGTTGGTGCGGGAGTTGGTGCTGGAGTCGGTGCTGGAGTTGGTGCTGGAGTTGGTGCTGGAGTCGGTGCTGGAGTCGGTGCTGGAGTTGGTGCTGGAGTTGGAGTTACATTGATGGTTAAGGTATTGGGTGATTGGTCAAGGTTGACATCCCCATTATTGGCTGTCCCGCCATCATCTTGAACTTGGAAGGTAAAGTTGGCGTAGTTATTGCCGTTTTGGTTGGGAGCCGGGGTAAATTTCAGGTTTCCCGTTGTAATGTCATTGACGGTGACAAAACTTCCTGCGGTGACGGGTGTACCGTTTAAGGTCAGGCTTCCGGTTGTTGGTAGGGTGGTAATTTTGACTTGAGCGAAGTTATTGTTATCGAGAATATCGCTGAAACCAAAGTCATTTGTGGTGAAGGTATAAGCGATGTCCTCATTGGTGGTGACGGTTTTGTCTGTTCCTGATGGCTCATCGTTAACCGGAGTCACATTGATGGTTAAGGTATTGGGTGATTGGTCAAGGTTGACATCCCCATTATTGGCTGTCCCGCCATCATCTTGAACTTGGAAGGTAAAGTTGGCGTAGTTATTACCGTTTTGGTTGGGAGCCGGGGTAAATTTTAGGTTTCCAGTTGTAATGTCATTGACCGTAACAAAACTCCCGGCGGTGACGGGTGTACCGTTTAAAGTCAGGCTTCCGGTTGTTGGTAGGGTGGTAATTTTGACTTGAGCGAAGTTATTGTTATCGAGACTATCGCTGAAACCAAAGTCATTTGTGGTGAAGGTATAAGCGATGTCCTCATTGGTGGTGACGGTTTTGTCTGTTCCTGATGGCTCATCGTTAACCGGAGTCACATTGATGGTTAAGGTATTGGGTGATTGGTCAAGGTTGACATCCCCATTATTGGCTGTCCCGCCATCATCTTGAACTTGGAAGGTAAAGTTGGCGTAGTTATTACCGTTTTGGTTGGGAGCCGGGGTAAATTTTAGGTTTCCAGTTGTAATGTCATTGACCGTAACAAAACTTCCTGCGGTGACGGGTGTACCGTTTAAAGTCAGGCTTCCGGTTGTTGGTAGGGTGGTAATTTTGACTTGAGCGAAGTTATTGTTATCGAGACTATCGCTGAAACCAAAGTCATTTGTGGTGAAGGTATAAGCGATGTCCTCATTGGTGGTGACGGTTTTGTCTGTTCCTGATGGCTCATCGTTAACCGGAGTCACATTGATGGTTAAGGTATTGGGTGATTGGTCAAGGTTGACATCCCCATTATTGGCTGTCCCGCCATCATCTTGAACTTGGAAGGTAAAGTTGGCGTAGTTATTACCGTTTTGGTTGGGAGCCGGGGTAAATTTCAGGTTTCCCGTTGTAATGTCATTGACGGTGACAAAACTTCCTGCGGTGACGGGTGTACCGTTTAAAGTCAGGCTTCCGGTTGTTGGTAGGGTGGTAATTTTGACTTGAGCGAAGTTATTGTTATCGAGAATATCGCTGAAACCAAAGTCATTTGTGGTGAAGGTATAAGCGATGTCCTCATTGGTGGTGACGGTTTTGTCTGTTCCTGATGGCTCATCGTTAACCGGAGTCACATTGATGGTTAAGGTATTGGGTGATTGGTCAAGGTTGACATCCCCATTATTGGCTGTCCCGCCATCATCTTGAACTTGGAAGGTAAAGTTGGCGTAGTTATTACCGTTTTGGTTGGGAGCGGGGGTAAATTTTAGGTTTCCAGTTGTAATGTCATTGACCGTAACAAAACTCCCGGCGGTGACGGGTGTACCGTTTAAGGTCAGGCTTCCGGTTGTTGGTAGGGTGGTAATTTTGACTTGAGCGAAGTTATTGTTATCGAGAATATCGCTGAAACCAAAGTCATTTGTTGTGAAGGTATAAGCCGTATCTTCATTGGTGATGACGGTTTTGTCTGTTCCTGATGGAGCGTCGTTGACGGGTACAACTGTAATTGTACTAACAGCAGTATTACTAACATTAACACCATCACTAGCAGTCACACTAATTGTACGATTTACGGAAGTAGTGGGATTTTGTGAGGTATTCTCGTAGGTAATACCGCGTAATAAAGTTTGTAAGTCAGCCGTTGGAATAATACTGCCATTAGGTCGAGTTATTGTAACTAGCTTGAGGGTGTCATTATAGACAAATTTGAAATCGGTGGTGCCACCCACTGTAATTCCTGATTGTGTTTTGTCTGCATTCAGGGGAAAATCTATACCCCCAATTTTTAATCTTTCTGCAACTCCATCGGAAACATTAGAAATCTTCAGGGTGAGGCTGATAATATCATTATCAGAATCGCTAACTGTGGCAACGCTATTATTAGCAATATAAACAGCACTATTGCCTTCAGTGAAGGTTGGACTATAACCATATCCAGTGTCACCGCCATTGAGGTCAACAATGGGAGCAACACTAACAATATTACTTACTAATAACCCCCCCGTAATTAAATCCAACCCACCGTCATTCTTAGTATTTAATGAAACACTAAGTGCACCGGCGGTATTTAATGGAACATCGGTTAATCCAATAAGATCCATACCAGCAGCGTTAACATCATTTGGAAATAGGGCGTAACCATAGAACGTATCGCCTGGATTGATAACTAAATCTGCAAAGCTAACATATACACCTCTGATATTTTGTGAAGTTACAGATCCGTTTGACGTGGTTTGACTTGACCAACGTTGTTTATCTTCTGAATCATCACGACGGGTTATTTGTGCTGTATATTTATAGTCCGGTGTAGTAGTAGTATCCCAAACTCCTGTTCCTACAGGGACTAAAGTTCCGAACTCAATTGGGATATTATTAGCATCAATTTTTGTAATCGCAGCAATCTTAAATGGGTCGTTGCCACCTCGATCTCCAATGAAAAAACCAACTTTGCTATTCTCTGTGGGTGCTGTTAAACCTGATTTTGATACAAAGTCCGCCCGTTCAATATTATTAGGATTATCACCAACGTTGACAAACAGATTGTCTGTTCCCATATTCAAAATGGAGCCTAACAATGCTGTTTCCATGTTATTTTGATAACTTGGGGTCATAGTAATAGTATTACTACTTTTACTACCCTCAAACCACAGAGTATTCCTAACCCCTTTTACAATCGGATCAACATCTGTTAAATTCTTCTCATCAACTCTTTGTAATGTCAGAAGATCCAACTGCCCGACAACCTTGTATTGATCTCCACCAGCTTGAAAATCAGTTAACTTTACGTCATTTCCTGTTGCATAAGACATTGTATAGTTTGTAACGGAATCAGCACCCGCAGCAGTGTAGTTATCATGAATAGAAGGTACAACAGGAGAGTTAATGGTGGTAAAATTAGTTGCTGCTTTAGGTAATAAAATACCCTGGTAATTTCCGATCGCATTTTGACTAAAAGCTAAAGCAGTTTCAATATTTCCAGTTTGAACTTCTAACGCCCAGTTTCCACCTAATGCCGTGTTTCCAGTTAAGTCATTAGAAGCGGCAATATCCGCTTGAGTCAATTGGGATAAATTTGTAACAAAAGATTGTCCTAAACTTCCAGACGCAACATTACATCCATATAATAAAATATCAGCATTTTCACTTAATCCGGTTTGCCATTTTTGGAACTGTTCAGTATATTTACTGAGGGTATTTTGATCTAAAACTGTATTTCCTAACTTTAGACTTCCTGAACTGCCATGAGAAATAATATGGAGGGCATCGATATCTTTTTGTGTAGAAAGAATAGAACTAATTTGAGCGATTCCATCTTGATTAGGATCGAGTATAATAACTTCTGCGTTTGGATCAACCCCTTGCCGTAATGTTTCGTAGTTTTCGACATTAGAATCTATGAAAACGACTGTTTTCACGGGGTCTTGAATAGAATTCTGGTGAGATAACATACCCTAAATTTCCTTGATTTGGCTAGTTTTTAAACAAATATATGGGTTAACTAAAACTTGAATCTGCACCTGATGGAAATCGATACACTTCTGTGATACTCTTAGCATTAAGCAGAAAAAAGGCATCGCAATTTACACTTTCCCTCAAGTGTAGATGCGTGGGTTGGAGGGATTGATTCAGTTTGTACCAGATGTGAAAGTGTCACATTTGCAATTGACAAAATGTTAAAAAAGTGTTAAGGATTCTATGATCAATCAAAAATGTCACTAATTTCGCTGAAATTGAATGGAAGAAATTGAATGGAATATAACTGCCTAAAATATTATTAAAGAATATCCTCGTAACCTGGCATAGAATATAGTATAAACTTCCTGGCTAAGAGCGACCTCACGGATGTCTCTAATTTCGTCTCAACATAACTTAACCAAAAGTAAAAATTCTCCTGGCATTGTCCTGTCTATGTTTAATCGTTTAAGCATTCGGCAAAAAATTGGCTGGGGTTATGGGGTGGTAATCGGGGTCGTCCTTATGGGTGTGACCTCGGCCTTCTTGGTGGCGACCTATTCGGTGCGACCTTTGCGTACCCAATTAGAAATTGACCAACAAAAGGCAAAAGTTCTCGATGGACTCAGCCAAAGTCTACTCCAGTTAAAGCATAATCAGGATAACCTCGCGCAGTTCCTTAGCGATAGCAAGGACATGGAAAAAATTGAACGGGGAGTTTCCGCCCTGCGTTCAAATATTTTTGTGATGAATAATCAATTGCAACAACTGCAAGATATTCCTGAAACCACGGATATTAAAATTCAACAGGATTATCAAGCCCTACAGGACTTAACCCAACGCTATAAAGAACGGTTGACTAACTATTCAGAACAGTTTGAAACCCTGATTCAAACTACGGAAAAACCGAATCTGAATCCTCAAATTTTACAGTCAGTTCAAAAATCCTTGATTAACTTAAATCGGACAACTGGGATTATTCAAGTTTATCCGGTTTATGCTGAAACAACTCAACTAGAAAATAGATTCAGAAAGCGGGCTGAAACGGCTCTAAAAGATTATGAAAAAATTGAATTGATTGGCAATATTATTATTGTTACCACTGTCGTTATTTCCAGTGGATTGGCCATCGTATTTGCAATTTTTACGGGTCACATGATTGCAACTCCCTTAGATATTATGATTAAGGTGGCAGAACAGGTGAGTGAGGAATCGGATTTTGCCCTACAAGCTCCTGTGACCAGTTCCGATGAAATTGGGGTGCTAACTGAATCTTTAAATCATCTGATTCAACGGGTAGCTGAATATACGGAAGAATTACAGAAAGCCAAAATTATGGCGGAAGCAGCTAACCGTTCTAAAAGTGTGTTTTTAGCCAATATGAGTCATGAACTTCGCACGCCGTTAAATGCGATTATTGGCTATAGTGAAATGCTGCATGATGAATCGGAAGATTTAGGGTATACGGACTTTTTACCCGACTTAGAACGAATTCAAACCGCCGGAAAACATCTGCGAGATATGATTAGTGATATCTTAGATATTTCTAAAATTGAGGCTGGTCATGTTACTCTCTATTTAGAAAATTTCCCCGTTGATAAACTCATAGAAGATGTGATTACCACGGCGACACCTTTAGCAGAAAAAAATAATAATATTTTGAAGGTCAAGACCAAACCGAATATTGGAACTATGTATGCTGATATGCCAAAAGTTCGACAAATTCTGTTAAATTTACTCAGCAATGCTTCTAAGTTTACCGAAAAAGGAACGATTTATTTAATTGCTGAACGCACCCAAGAAAAACCCCCGATTCCAGAAGATGATGAATTTATGTATGGAATGGTGGCTAATTCGTCTCAATATTTAGTGTTCCGGGTTAAAGATTCGGGGATTGGGATGACCGAAGATCAATTACAACATATTTTTAAACCGTTTATTCAAGCTGATCCTTCTACAACCAAACGATTTGGCGGTACTGGGTTGGGACTGGCTATTAGTCAGCGTTTATGTCAAATTCTCGGGGGGGTAATTACGGTGGAAAGTGTGATGGATCAGGGTTCGGTTTTTAGTGTTTGGCTTCCAGTTCATGTTAAGGGATAGGGAATAGGGAATGGGTAATGGGTAATGGGTTAGGCGGTGGAGGAATGGACTTCTAAAAGACGATTGGAATTGCGTCTAAACTCTTGTTTTAAGGGCAATTCTATCACAAATTCCGTGCCCTTTCCGACTTCAGAAGCACAGAAAAGTTTACCATGATGTTTGGCAATAATTTGATAACTAATGGCTAATCCTAAACCCGTCCCTTTCCCGACGGGTTTGGTGGTAAAAAATGGTTCAAATAAACGGTGTTTGACCCGTTCTGTCATGCCATTTCCATTATCAGTAATTCGGATCACGACTCGGTTCGCTTCATTCAATTCTGTCCGAATCCGAATTGTGGGGGAGGTAGCGGAAATTTGCCATCCGGGGGTGGGAGAATGGGGATGGGGAAGGGGGTGCAAAAACTTAGATTCTTCTTCTAATACCGCGTCAATGGCATTATTTAAGAGATTCATAAACACTTGATTTAACTGACCCGGATAACATTCGGTTTTGGGTAGGTTTCCATATTCTTTAATGATTTGAATGGGAGGATTGCGTTTATCCCGGGGGTTATTTGCTTGGGGGCGTAGTCGATGTTGCAAAATCAATAAGGTGTTTTCTAAGCCATCATGAATATTAACGGGTTTCATGTCGGCTTCATCTAATCGAGAAAAGTTGCGGAGTGAGAGCACAATTTCTCGAATTCGGTTGGCTCCGACTTTCATTGAGGATAAAATTTTGGGCAAATCATCGAGAATAAACTCTAACTCAATAGTTTCTTGATGCTGTTTAATTTCGGCATGGGGTTGGGGATAATGCTGTTCATAAAGGGCGATTAATTCCAACAAGTCTTGGATATATTGATTGGCATAGTTAATGTTACCATAAATGAAGGTAATCGGGTTATTAATTTCATGGGCAATTCCGGCGACTAATTGACCTAAACTGGATAATTTTTCGGTTTGAATCAGTTGGGCTTGAGCCTGTCCTAATTCCCTTAATGTTAGTTCTAATTGTTGGGCTTTGGCTCGTTCTCGGGCCTCCGATTGACGCAGGGCTTCTTCGGCTTTTCGGCGATCGCCAATATCTTTGACAGTTCCGGTCATTCTTAGGGGCTGTTGCTGTTCATCCCGCACCACGACTTTACCCTGATTCAGAATCCATTTCCATTCCCCAGAACGGCTTAACATCCGATGTTCAATTTGACAAAAGGCTGTTTGTCCCTCTAAATGTTGTTTGAGAACTTCAACGACTTGCTCCCGATCTTCGGGATGAACTAACTTTAACCAAGAGCGGGCTTTTCCATGAATTGTGTTGGTTTCATACCCTAACATTGAACTCCATTGGGGACTAAAATACACCTCTCCGGTGACTAAATTCCAATCCCATAATCCTTGATCGGTTCCAGTCAAAGCTAATTTTAACCGTTCTTCACTGGCTTTTAAGGCTTCAGAGGCTTGGCGTTTTTCGGTAATATCAAAAATGGCTCCATTTAACCAACAAATTGCATCTTCTTCGGTAAAAATAACCTGTCCTTTTTCATAAACCCAACGAATTGTTCCATCGACTCTGATTAAACGGTATTCTAAAATATAGGGCTGTCGAGATTCAAAACTGACCCGAATTTTGCGTTTAACTTTAGCCAGATCATCGGGATGAATAATACTATTAAAGGAGCGGACTCGATTTTGAATAAAATCCGCCGCCGGATATCCGGTAATCACTTCAATTCCTTGACTTAAAAACACCATCATCCGATCTTCTTCTAAAACCCCTCGATAAACTGCACCTGGAATATTAGCCACTAGGGAGCGATATTCTCCTTGGCGTTCTCGTAATGTCCGTTCAATTTGTTTGCGATCGCTAATATCTCGGGCAAAGGCACATTGATATTCTCTCCCATTAAAATTCAGATGATTAATCATAATTTCCACGGGAAAAATCCGATTATGTTTGGTGCGATGACGGGCTTCAATATTCAAAGAACCGCAACGCCTTAAAATCTTCCAATGTAATGACCAGGAGGTGGCGGGAAAGTCGGGGTTAATATCATGAATGGTTAAACTTAATAATTCTTCGGGTGCATAACCCAGGGAACGACAGGCGGCGTCATTAACATATAAAATTTCTCCATCTTCTCCCACCCATAAAATAGCATCCGCCGCTTTATCAATGGAGAATTTAGTCAGTTTTAAAACTTCTTCAATGGGTTGCTGGGAATCTAGTTTAAAGGGAAACGTGGCATCCAGTTTAAACAAATTATTAAAATTAGATCGCAGTTTATCTAATGTGGAGTGGGAGGGAGAAACTTTATCCTCAATTTGATCGGGGGTTGAAGATACAATCAAGGTTTTTTTGGCTCTGCAAGAATTAATGACTCTAATTAATCCCCCCATACCCAAGAAAAAGATTAAGGCTACGATGAATTGACTGCCTCTTAACGCTGGGTTGAGAGGATATTTCCACATTAATAAATGGATTAGATGTAGGGTTCCATTGGCAATCAAAGCCAATCCTAAAAACCCGCAAATTTTGATTAAGGGTTGGGATTCAGCCCAATTAATGTTTAAAGATTTTACCACCTTAGACAGAAAGGAAGGTTTTAACCGAGGGGGGGTAAATAAATGATTAATCAGTAAAAAAGCTAAGGCATAGTGAACAAAAATGATCAGCAATTCTGACCCAAAAGTCAGAAACTCTAGGGGACTGTTGCCGATGGGATTAGGGGAACACAGGGGTGATAATCCTAGTAAAGTCATGGGATTTTTAAAAAAGGCTGAAAAAAATTTTAAACATCCGTTTGATCGCAGCTTTCAATCCGATTAAGATAGAGTTAGGGACTGAGGGTGGACTACCCACACTGACAAGCACTACAAAATTTGGGCTTGGTAATTTTGTCACCCGATGCCCCTTGACATACACTTGCCATCAAGGGTTAATTATGAGATTTCGTGATCACGGTGCTGGCCGATCTTCTGTCACCCTGAACTTATAGATTTGGCTAGTCTAGCTCAATTGTAAGAAATTATTTAATGTTATTCTACAAATTGCTAAAAATTGTTGTGGTTTTATATATTTATTTAAAGTTTCCTATAGTTTTATTTAACTTGGCCTAATTATTGCTCACTGATCTGTCTTGGATATCCCGAAATTCCGATCAAGAAGGGGGATAATCTCTGGGTTGATTTTCCCCTTCTTACCGACGGTTAGCAGGAGTCGAGAGAATTAGGACGTCAAACCGACCCTAACTCAAGACCCAATTCACCAACATTCGCACCCCATAACCCGTGGCCCCGGAATTATTATAACCGTTGTCTTTATCCGCCCACACCGGGCCAGCCACATCTAAATGGGCCCAGGGGGTTTTGTCTACAAATTGTTTCAGGAATAAGGTGGCTGTGATTGACCCTCCTGCCCTTGGCCCGGTATTTTTCATATCGGCGTGGATGGCTTTTAAACCTTCAAAATATTTTTCTTCTAAGGGCATCCGCCAGAGTTTTTCCCCTGATGTTTTGGAGGCGGTTTCTAACTCCATTGCCAACTGATCATCGGGACTCCATAACCCAGCAATATCATCTCCTAAAGCAATTACACAAGCTCCAGTTAAGGTGGCTAAATCAATCATGGCATCCACCCCTAATTTATCAGCAAAAACTAGGGCATCAGCTAGGGTTAATCGTCCTTCGGCGTCGGTATTATTCACTTCAATGGTTTTCCCATTAGAGGCTTTTAGAAAGTCCCCCGGGTGCATGGCGCGGCCGCTAATCATATTTTCTGTTACCGCACTAATAAAATGCACTTCTACATCGGGTTTTAACTGACCAATGGCTTTAGCTGCCCCAAAGGTGGCCCCGGCGCCGCCCATATCGACTTTCATCATTTCAATGCCGCTACCACTGGGTTTAATATTCAACCCACCGGAATCAAAGGTTAAGCCTTTTCCAATAATAGCTAATTTGCGCCGGGGAGTGCCCGAGGGACGATAGATTAAATGGATAAATTTAGGGGGTAAATCCGAGGCTTGGGCAACGCCTAAAAAAGCCCCCATGCCCAATTTTTCGCAATCTTCTTTTTCTAAAATATTCAATTCTAACCCGTATTCTTGGGCTAGGGATTGAGCCATTTCTGCCATAGTAATTGGGGTGACTTCATTGGCGGGGGCGGCGACTAATTCCCGGGCTAAAATGACCCCAGAACAAATTTGTTGGGCGCGGGTAATAGCGGATTCTGTATCGGGTAAACCTAATAATTCAATCTGTTCAATGCCGTGACCTTTTTCGTCGGTTTCTGACTTAAATCGAGTATCTTGATGGAGGGCTAATTCTAGGCCTTCGGTAATAGCTTGGGCGGTGGTTTCTGGGGTTTCAAAAATAGGTAAGCTCACCCCAAGAGTTTTTCCTTTGAGGGATTTTGCGGTTTTGGCAATACTGGCGGCGGCGCGGCGTAAGCTGTCTAATTTCAGGGCATCGGATTGACCTAAACCGACTAAAATTACTTTGCGAATGGGGCTATTTCCCCCTACACGAGTTGAAATATTGCTATCTGCTTTTCCCTTAAATTCGGTTTCCTCAATCAGTTCTTTTAGAGTTCCGGCAAGTTGATTATCTAGGATAGCTAAGTCTGCGGTTAATTCTATCTGATCTTCAAATAAACCCAGGGCGAGGATATCTCCCGACCAGTTCAAGAAGGAGGTGTTAGTGGTTTTAAAGTCCATTGTTGTTGGTGTTTGAGTGACTATAAAAAGTATAAACCTTTTTTGAGTTCAAGAGTTAGGAAAAAGTCCCTGGTGTGACTCTGTTTGAAAAATTTTAATGGGGTGAGGATGAAATATAATTTATTTTGTCCAGGTTTCTTGCCATAAATTTCCCCCCACTTCGACTCCACCTAGGGAACTGGTGGCTTCTAAGATTATACGATTTCCTGCTTTTAATTGCAAGTGAATTTTTCCGTGCATGGTATCTCGACAACGAAAGATTAATCCGTCTTTGGTTGGTGCTCTTAATAAAGTTCCTGGGTGTTCGGTGGTGGCGGTTAAACAGACTTGATAGTGTTGATTTTTAGCTGCTATTTGCCATTTTCCCCAGGGTTCAATTTGCCAACTGACTTCTGAATTCCAGGGGACAAATTCATAGAATTTTCCCTGATAATGAATGCCAATTAAAGCTACGGATTCTGACCAAAATAACACATCTCGAATCCCACCTCCGGCTGTTAAGGCTAAATCTGTTTCTTGGTCAAAACTATTACAATTGACCCAAAACCATTGTTTAGGAAAACTCCCACCCCAATTTTTTTCGCCATAGGCGGGGGCGTTTTCAAACTCATAAATTTTGCCATTCCAATCAATCCAACCTGTGGCTAAACCATGAGCCATTAAAATTTGCCATCCGGGTTCAAATATTTGTAAAAAAGATAACCACCCGGCGGTTGATTGTTGCGGTTGATCAGGATTTCCCCAACCATAAATCGGTTGAATGGTATAGTGCCAACGGCAATATTGGGATGTACCCGGATCGGCTAATTTTCCTTGATGTAAGGTGGCTGTTCCTTGATAGCCTTGTTGAATCGAATTTTCAAAAATTGCGGGTTCTAAATAGCCAGGAGTGGCGGTTAAATCGGTTTTTCCCCAATGTCCTAACCCCAGTTGATCGGAGGTTGCCCAAAAGGTTTTGACGTCGGGAAAGGTGCGACACAAATACCCATCATCTGGCCCTAAAATTTGCGCTCCGCCCCCACTTTGGGGTTGATTTCCGATGGGATCTTCGATAGAATACATGAAGGCAAAGGTCTGTTTTTCTTGGGGTAATGTGACTCGATAGTACCAGCCTTCAAAAAAACGGCGATCGCTGCCATCCCAATGATAGCCACTATGGGGGGTTTGTAAAGGGTTTTGTTGACGATTAAAATTAAACATCAAAATTATAAAATAAACAATCTAAACCTATTTAAAATTATCATAAAATAGTTGATAAAAATTAAAATCGTAGTGAGTCCTTTAGGACTCTCTTAATATTGGATTAAGACAGCCCTGAAGGGCTGACTACGGTTTATGTAGTGAGTCCTTTAGGACTCTCTTAGATATTGGATTAAGACAGCCCTGAAGGGCTGACTACGGTCTTGAGGCCTTGACATTGGGTACAGCAGAGCCATAATTAACTCGACAACCCAAATTAAATAAACTAGAACTACATTCTAACGGGACAACTTGATCTCCTAATAAGGCACTACAGCTAACATAATTATCATTATTACTATCTTTCAAAACACATTCAATGGGTCTGGCACCAGAACTACTTGTCCACATTTTCATTCCGATTTCTGCTACAATATGTTGATAAAAGAAGGTGAAAATTACTCCTCCTAAAAGCACAATTCCTAGTAGGGTGATTCTGACTTTCCAATTACTCAGAATCTTGCCGATAAATCCTTTAATACTGTCTAGGATGGATGTTGTTATCGGGGTTTGTGTATTCGCAGGTTGATTTTCCGTCATCAGATCTTTCCTTTAAAATAATTGCTGCTGAGGTTAAGCCCAATTTAAGGTTAACGCCCAGGGTCTTACTTCTGTATTTTAACTGAATTTACTGAAAATTAGATTAGATCTGGCTAAATCTCCCAGAAGATGTAGCTCTAGCGGGGATTTATGATGCTATCTTAGTATCAATAAATCTTTTGTTTTCCGGTAGGAGCGATGTTTTATCTCTCTCAAAAAACGATGCTATTCTGTTTGAATTTGTGTTAATAAATCATTGAAAGGTTGCCAATTATCTTCAAGGGTAATTTGTTCCCAAACTGTTTCAATTTCAGGACGAATAATCACCATTTGAGGATTATAATAGTTTAATCGCTGTTTAATTTGCTCTAATTCAGGATAGGATAGGGTTTGTAAATGATGATAATATTGCTGTCTCCAAGCGTCTAAATGTTCCAGGGGTTCAGCATCTTTTAAAATATTCTGGGGTTGGTCTTGCCATTGCTGACAAAATTGTTCTCGCAGTTGCATAAAAAAATCGGGATAGCTAATTCGATTATTTTTGAGTAAATTAATCGTAATTTGCAATAATTCCTCTGCTTCTGGGGTGGGAAGTTGTGCAAACCCTAAACGATTAATCATCCGTTGACGATAGAATTCTCGGTAATACTGTTGAAAAGGGTCTAAGGCTTTTTTGAGTTCTTCTAAAGGTATAACTAAAGATAACGGTTTTTGCAATAATTCTAAGTTTCCTTCACAGATAAAGGGTTGATTTCCATAACAATATAACCTGCCATAATCAAAATAGGCGGCGGTGAATTGCAGGTTATAATCGGGTATAAAGGCGTAGGGGCCATAATCAAAACTTTCCCCGGTAATGGACATATTATCGGTATTTAAGACCCCGTGACAAAACCCGGAAGCCATCCATTGGGCGACTAATTCGGCGACTCTTTTGACTAATTCGGCGTAAAATAAAATATAGCGATCGCTCTCTAATTTCAGGTTAGAATAATAATAGGTAATGACGTGATCTAAGAGAATTTCGATTAGATCTTTTCGTTTAAAATAGTGCAACCGTTCAAAGGTTCCGAAGCGAATATGGGAGCGACTAAACCGGATCATAACGGAAGAACGGGTGGGGGAAGGTTCATCTCCTCGCCACAGTTGTTCCCCAGTTTCAATTAAGCTTAAACACCGAGAGGTTTTTACCCGCATTCGATGCAACATTTCGGCGGCTAAAACTTCCCGCACGCCACCTTTTAAGGTTAATCTACCATCGGCATTTCGAGAGTAGGGAGTTCTTCCCGATCCCTTTGTCCCGAAATCGTATAATTCCCCGTCTATTCCCCTGGTTTGACCATACAAAAACCCCCGTCCATCCCCCAAATAGGGGTTATATTCTCCAAACTGATAGCCGTGGTAACGCATCGCTAACAGGGGACGCACGGCTTCAAATTTGCCAAAGGCTTCGATAAAATGGTCGTCGGTAACGGTTTCGGGGTTGAGTCCTAACTGGGTTAATACGAAATCATTGCGGAACCGGAGTTGGTGCCTCGGGAACTCCGCCGCCGTTACTATATCGGAATATTCACCGCCTAACGCCTCAAATGCGGGTTCATAGTCGAGGTGCAGGAACGGATTAGACATAAAATCCCCAATGATAGTCTATTGACAATATTACCCTAATTTGGAAAAACTGTCAATTTCCGAGGGGGAAAATCTCAGATCAGGGATTAATAATCAGGTGATAAATGCTATTATTTTTGAAGTAGCATTAACTGCGTATCGATACTTTTAAATAAACGAATTCAATAGGAGGGAAACCAGTGACTGAGTTAATTAAGGCAATTGAAACGGGAGAAATAGATCGGGTTAAAACGGCTTTAAGTCAAAACCCAGATATTAATGCTCAAAACGAACAGGGAAATACGGGATTAATTACGGCGATTACTTTAGGCAAAAAAGATATAGTAAAACTCTTACTAGAAGCGGGGGCAGATGTCAATGTACCTGATAATGATAATTGGACTCCTTTGATGGAAGCGGCGGCAAGTGGTTACTTAGAAATCGTGCAGTTATTATTAGATACCGGGGCGGATATTCAGGCTCAAACTAATTTTGGGTTAACGGCGTTAATGGGTGCGGCTGGAAGCGGACATAAACCGATTGTGGAGTTATTATTAAAGAGTGGCGCAGATTTAACTACAAAAGATCAGAATAGTTGGACGGCTTTAATTTGGGCATCTTCGGAGCAACATACAGAGGTTGTGGAATTAATCAAACAATATCGAGATCGTGATTAAAAATCTGATAGAACTCGGAAGGTGAGGAAAATGCGATCGCTATTTTCTATAAAATGAATTCTGTCAGTATTTACCCTGATGTAGAATAATCATAAATTAATCATGCACAACTTTATACCCCCAAAACGGTTTTTCCCCTATTTAACCTGGAGAGAAATTGCATCAATGGCCGATAAAAGTAATGTGGTTATTTTACAACCGATTGGCTCCATTGAACAACATGGCCCCCATTTACCGTTAATTGTTGATGCAGCGATCGCAACGGCTGTAACAGGTCACGCCTTAGCCCAACTTAATGATAACATTCCTGCCTATGCTTTGCCAACAATTTATTATGGAAAATCCAATGAACATTGGCATTTCCCTGGAACAATAACCCTGAATTCCCAAACTTTAATAGCGGTATTAATGGAATTAGGCGCAAGTCTTTATCGGGCTGGGTTTAGAAAATTAGCCTTTATTAATGGTCACGGCGGACAACCCCAAATTTTAGAACTAGTGGCGCGGGACTTACATCAAAACTATGAAGATTTTTCCGTGTTTCCCCTGTTTGTTTGGCGAGTTCCCAATCTAGCCTCAGAATTATTAACCCCGAAGGAATTAGAACTCGGAATTCACGCCGGAGATGCCGAAACCAGTTTAATGTTATCCTTACTTCCAGAACAAGTTAAAATGGAACAAGCGGTTTGTGAATATCCCCATAATTTACCCGAAAATAGTTTATTAAGTATGGAGGGAAACTTACCCTTTGCTTGGGTAACAAAAGATTTAACCAAAACCGGGGTTTTAGGGGATGCGACGGTGGCAACAAAAGAAAAAGGCGATCGCATTTTAGCCTCTTTAGTAAATAGTTGGGTACAAGTTATTGAGGATTTATATAAATTTCAACAACCCCAAAGATTTAGGGATTAATTAAATATTAACATGGCTTAAAATCCAAATAATCGTAGGGGCGAGGCGCGCCTCGCCCCTACAGAGGACTGAAATAAAAATCCTATAATTTTAGATAACAAATAATTTTTATGATTACAATTACCCGAATGTCATAACTTATGGGACAATGTTTTTACCTAAGATAGTCAGAGGCGTGAACGCCTCACTACATCAATACTAAAATTATGATGAATTCATCCTTACAACGAGCATTCGACCAAGGTAACGCCCTAAAAGTGATTAGCGGTTTAACCAACTTCAACGTTGGGCGGGTCGCTTCCGTGGTCAAAGCCGCCACCCAAGGAGGCGCGACCTTTGTAGATATTGCCGCCGACCCCAACTTAGTGCAGATTGTTCGTGAATTAACCCATCTCCCCATCTGTGTTTCTGCGGTTGAACCGGAAAAATTTGTGACCTGCGTAGAAGCGGGTGTAGACCTGATTGAAATTGGTAACTTCGACGCCTTCTATACTCAAGGACGGCGGTTTGAAGCGGCGGAAGTGTTGCAACTAACCCACGAAACCCGCGCCTTACTGCCCCATATTACCCTATCGGTCACCGTTCCCCATATCCTCGAACTTGACCAGCAGGTTGAACTCGCCCTCGAACTCGTGAAAGCGGGTGCAGATATCATCCAAACCGAAGGCGGAACCAGTTCTTCCCCGGTTCATGGCGGGACATTAGGACTAATTGAAAAAGCAGCCCCCACCTTAGCCGCCGCCTGGGAAATTTCTCGTGCTGTGTCCGTCCCCGTATTATGCGCTTCGGGTATTTCTAATATTACCGCTCCCATGGCGATTGCAGCCGGAGCCGCCGGGGTGGGCGTGGGTTCAGCTATTAACCGCCTCGATAACGAAGTGGCGATGGTGGCGGTGGTTCGGAGTTTAGTGGAAGCCTTAGCCACGGTGAAAGCCAACCGAGTTTACGCCTAATTTGGAGTTATGATCGGGTGTAGGGACGGGCTATAGCACGTCTCTACAGGATTTAAGTCTAAAAACCTATGAATAAGTTATAAACCAGGCTAAATAATCTTCTATCAAACTATGGTTGGGGGAATCTTCGTCTGATACTTCTAATTCTGCTAAAGGAAGGGTAAATTGTCGATTATCGCTGACCCGTTTAACATCCACCATAATCCCATCCGTATCATCAAATTTAGGCTGAAAATTTTCTAATACAAAAACATCGGTGTAAGAGGGATTAGTTTTTTTCAGTTCTTCATATTCTTTGATTTTTCCTGAACCGTAAAGATATTCTTCTTCCCATAAAAATTCTTCTGAGCCACTTAAATAACAAGGTAATTCAAGATTTTCTTTCAAATACTTAAAATATTTATTTAAAGTTTTTTGATTAACCTTGATCCGGCTATTCCCTAAAATTTTCTTGACTTTTTCTTCAAATTCTTCTACATCAAATGTTTCATCCTCATCGTCATCTTCAACATCAAAGAAATTTTTATTAATTAATCCCAATGACTCCATTTGTTCAATCATACTTTTTAGTATCATTCTGGGATCGGAGTGGTCTAGGCTATTTCGTCGCTTACTCAATAAACCCGACATAATGGTTTCATCAATTTGAATTGGTTTCAAATCATCCCCGGGGGGCTGTAATTTTTTTTTGTTTTTGTTTTGATATGGTTTAGACATTCCGTTACACCAAGCACAGTAGTTCTTCGTCTCAACCCTAGATAATTTTAATTAATCTGGTTTAAGGTTGATAGTTATAGAGACGTGATCGGTTTACACCTCTATCTACTTTCAGCCTTAAGATTTTTCTATGGGGAAGGGAGTAGAATTTAGTATATCGTGCTACAGGTATTTTTGATATTCTCAAGGAGAGACAATTATGGTACAAACACAACAGGACTCTATACCCGTTATTTATCAAGGACAGTTCGGCAATTATACAATTAATGATCGCGATCGCCAAGGTGTGATCATTTACCGTACAGGCCTAATCATAGCAGCCCTGTGCTTCACCGTTGCTGCTGGATTAGTTTTATTCCAACTCAATACCCCCGGGGTTCTACAAGCATTAACCCCCATCTACTTCTGTTTTTGGTTGGCTTTGGGGGTGAGTTTATTCACCATTCATATCTATTTAATTCAGTTACATCAACTGCTAGAACTGTTTTGGTTAATTGGTGGAATTGCTTCGGTGGTGTTTGCTGTGGTCGATCCAGAACCCTTAGCATTAACCATTTATCACCATCCTTATAGCTTATTTGGGGTGGGATTTACCTTTGTAGCCTTAACAGGAATTTATTTTAAAGAAGCCTTCTGTTTTAATCGCGTGGAAACTAAACTCTTAACTCCTTTAGTTCCAATTTTTTTATTAGGATTTATGGCTGGTTTTTGGTCAGTTGATGCTCAAAGAATTTTCCTGGCATTTTGGGCGATTCAATTTATTATTTTTGCAGGTCGGAAAATATTCCAAGGAATTCCAGGAGATATTGGGGATAAAAGCGTTTTTGATTATTTAAAGAATCAACAATTTGCCTAATACAAAAATTGTTGATCCCCCCTAACCCCCCCTTAAAAAAAGGGGGGAACAAGACTTCAAAGTCCCCCTTTTTAATGGGATTTAGGGGGATCGGATCTGGGATGTAGTCAAAATTTATCAAAAATAAGCTAATCTAATTCCGCATAATCAGGTAATTTTTCTTTTAAGATTTTACCCTTTCTAATCACCATCCGATCGCTCTGACAACGAGATAATATTTCACTCAAATACCGTCCTTGAAAAATAATAAAATCCGCCACCATTCCCACGCCAAGGCATCCGGTATCGGGTAAACCCATAAAATCCGCCGGGATGGTTGTGACACTCGATAACCAATCTTGAAACGGTCGATCTAAATGACAAGTTCTCACCGCCATTTTAAAGACTTCTAACCCATCATGGTCGCCAAATCCATAAAACGGATCACGACAATTATCACTGGCAAAAGCCACGGAAATTCCCGTTTGTTTCAATTCATGAACTAAGGTTGTTCCCCGCCAACGGGGGGTTTTTGGAAGTGCCGAGGGATAATATTGACGATCTTGTAAATAGAGATTACACATCGGTAAACTGACAATTCCAATGTTTGCAGCTTTAACTAATTCTAAGGTTTTTTGAACAATATCCTCCGGTTGTACGGCTAAACTACAACAATGTCCGCAAATAATTTTCCCCTCAAATTGATATTTTAATGCCGCTTCGGCAATTTTAGATAAACAAATTGATTCGGCTTCTCCATTTTCATCGACATGGAAATCTAAGTTCAAATTCCGGTCTTTAGCAATAGCAAAAATTCGCTCAATTTGTTGATCTAAATCAGGATTAATATAGGCAACACCCCCTAAAATCCCGCCAGATTCAGCTACTTTATTGACTAATTTTTCTCCTTCCGCCGTTGAATAATAGTCTAAAGTCGCTAAGGAAACACCTTGCAAAATTAAGCGATCTTCCCATGCTTTTTTTAAGGTATTAAAAACATCCCAATTTATATCTATTAATTTTCCCGCCGAATCTAAATGGGTTCTAATGGCTTTGGTTCCATGGACATAACTACACTTTAACCCAAATTCCATTCGTCGGTAAATATCTTCGGTAGTCCAGGTTTTTTCATCTTTAAATATTGCTAATAACGCATCCTGAAAAGTTCCTGTTTTATTGGGCGATCGCTCCCAAATATGACCCTTATCTAAATGAGTATGAACATCTACAAAACAGGGCCAAATTTGTTTCCCCTGTAAATCCACCGAGGGGATATTTTCTAACTCAACACCTCCGACAACAGCCATCTGATTAATGATTCCCGAGGTGATTTTAATATCAACTAAAGCCATACCATCCGTATTAGCTGAAGCTGCGATCGCCCCATCAATATCGGTCAGTACACAAACCGGAACTCGAACATTTTTCAACCCGTAACAAGAAGTATTTGGAATCATAATTCTAGCTAAAAATTTCAGATTATGTAAAAAATGTATGATAAGAATGCAAAATCTTCATAAAGTTTTAAGTTTTGTAACATTAGCTACGATTGCATCGGGTATAGGGGTCTAACTTATTCACATTGCTTAACCTTTGGGTTGAGGTCAAGAACCTCCCAGTTCAAACACAAGAGGTCAATACTCTAATTTTAGATTTGAGTCTTCCATGATACGGTTTGTGTCCCACAGACCTGTTACTGTTTGGCCAAATTTGATCCATTTGTCATTCGCCCGACAAATTCGAGACATAGCAACACTGAGGAATCCGCTATGACCAGCACAGTCCCGCAAAAAACAGCCACAAACAAATTTGAAAAATTCAAAGCTGAAAAAGACGGTTTAACGGTTAAAGACGAACTAGAAACCTTCGCCCAATTAGGTTGGGAAGCAATGGACGAAACCGACCGAGATCACCGCCTCAAATGGCTAGGGGTGTTTTTCCGTCCGGTGACTCCAGGTAAATTCATGATGCGGTTGCGTTTACCGAATGGGGTCATCACCAGTGAGCAGATGCGGGTTTTGGGGGAAATCGTGCAACGCTACGGTGATGACGGTAGTGCTGATATTACCACAAGACAGAACCTTCAGTTAAGAGGAATTCGGATTGAAGATCTGAGTGATATTTTTCGGCGGTTTGAAAGGGTGGGACTCACCAGCATTCAGTCGGGAATGGATAATGTCCGTAATATCACGGGTTCACCCGTTGCCGGGTTAGATGCCGATGAACTCTATGATACCCGGGAGTTGGTGCAACAAGTTCAAGATATGATTACAAACCAAGGAAAAGGGAATCCAGAGTTTAGTAATTTACCTCGAAAATTCAATATTGCGATCGCAGGATGTCGGGATAATTCGATTCACGCTGAAATTAATGATATTGCCTTTATTCCTGCATTTAAACAGGAAACTTTTGGCTTCAATGTGTTAGTGGGAGGATTCTTTTCCGCAACCCGTTGTGAAGCTGCTATTCCCCTAAATGTTTGGGTTAAACCCGAGCAAGTTGTCGGTCTTTGTCGAGGAATTTTAGAAGTCTTTCGAGACAATGGGCCCAGGGGAGTTCGCCAAAAAACTCGGTTAATGTGGTTAATTGATGAATGGGGAATTGAAAAGTTTCGTTCTGAAGTCGAAAAACAAATCGGTTATGCTTTGGAATCTGAAGCGGAAAAAGACGAAATTCTTTGGGAAAAACGGGATCATCTGGGAATTTATCAACAAAAACAACCCGGATATAACTATGTGGGATTAAATATTCCCGTTGGTCGGTTATCTGCTAACGAAATGTTAGAATTATCCCGGATTGCTGAAGTTTATGGGATCGGAGAACTTCGCTTAACCGTTGAACAGAATGTGATTATTCCCAATATTTCTGATAGTCGGTTAGAGGCGTTTTTAACCGAACCGATTTTGGAAAAATTCTCAGTTAATCCATCAGCCTTAAGTCGAGGATTAGTTTCCTGTACCGGATCACAATTCTGTAACTTTGCTTTAGTTGAAACTAAAAATCGGGCTGTAGAATTAGTTAAACAATTGGAATCGGAATTAACCTTAGAAAAACCCGTAAGAATTCACTGGACAGGTTGCCCCAATTCCTGCGGACAACCCCAAGTAGCCGACATTGGATTAATGGGAACTAAAGCCCGTAAAGACGGCAAAACCGTTGAAGGGGTGAACCTCTATATGGGCGGAAAAGTCGGTAAAGATGCCCAACTGGGTGAATGTGTGCAAAAATCCATTCCCTGTGAGGATCTCAAACCCGTTTTGCGACAAATTCTGGTGGAACAATTTGGCGCTCGCGTCAAAGAATAATCCATCTCAAAATCCACATCAACACCCTACTAATACAGAGTCAAAACATAGAATATGAGTAAACTTTCACGACGGAAATTCCTGTTCACGGCTGGTGCAACGGCGGCTGGAACTCTAATCATTCATGGTTGTGCTTCTAATAACAATCCTTCCACAACCCCCACAACAACCTCTACTCCAGCCCCGGCAGTTAATATTAATCCCGCCGATGCACCGGAAATACCAACAGCAACCTTAGGATTTATTGCCTTAACCGACTCCGCCCCCCTAATTATTGCCTTAGAAAAGGGTCTCTTTGCTAAGTATGGAATGTCCGACGTTAAGGTGGTTAAACAAGCCTCTTGGCCAGTAACTCGGGATAACCTAGAATTAGGTTCCGGTGGCGGCGGAATTGATGGGGCACATATTTTATCCCCCATGCCCTATTTAATGACATTAGGAACGATTACCAAACAACCCGTTCCGATGTATCTTTTAGCCCGATTAAATACCAATGGTCAGGCAATTTCTTTAGGTAAAGACTATCTGGATGCTAAAATTACTGTTAACGATAGTGCCAAATTCAAAGATATTTTATTAACTGCTAAAAATGCAGGAAAAGAAGTCAAAGCTGCGGTTACATTCCCTGGAGGAACTCACGATTTATGGATGCGATATTGGTTAGCAGCCGGGGGTACAGTTCCTGATACTGATATTTCAATTATTCCGGTGCCACCTCCTCAAATGGTAGCCAATATGAAAGTCGGAAATATGGAAGGGTTCTGTGTCGGTGAACCTTGGAATGCCCAATTAGTCAATCAAAAAGCTGGATATACCGCACTAATTACCGGAGAATTGTGGAAAGATCACCCAGAAAAAGCCTTTAGTATGCGAGCAGATTGGGTGGATAAAAACCCCAAAGCCGCTAAAGCCTTAACCATGGCAGTATTAGAAGCGCAACAATGGTGTGATAAACCGGAAAATATCGAAGAAATGTGTCAAATTGTTTCCCAAGATAAATGGTTTAAAGTGCCTTTTAAAGATATTATTGAGCGCTCTAGGGGAAATATTGATTTTGGGGATGGTCGGGTAATCACCGCTAGTCCCTTGGCGATGAAATTCTGGAGAGATAATGCGTCTTATCCCTATAAGAGCCATGATAGTTGGTTCTTAACCGAAGATATTCGCTGGGGATATTTACCCGCCGATTTAGATATTAAAGCCACCGTTGATAAGGTCAACCGCGAAGATTTATGGCGGGAAGCGGCGAAGTCTTTAAATGTTCCCGCCGCCGAAATTCCAGCAACACCCTCTCGCGGGATTGAAACCTTCTTTGATGGCATACAATTTAACCCCGATGATCCTAAAGCCTATCTCAATAGTTTAGCAATCAAAAAAGTCTAATTCTTCCCTGTTTCCTGTAGGGGCGGGTTCTTCCAGAGCCAATAATTCCTACAGATGATATTAATAAACCCGCCCTGACTGTGGAAATGATCCCCCCTAACCCCATTGATAAGGGGGGAATTGGAGAATTAAAGTCAGGGGGATTTAGGGAAATCGGATCATCAAAGTCACCCTTTTTAATGGGGATTTAGGGGGATCGACCTAACGACTTTTCGGTTTAAGTTGATACCAATATTCCCCCCCAAACCCCGTTGGTAAAGGGGAACTTAAAGAGAAAAAACTAACTAATTTGTAATTATCATGACGACTAGCACCAAAGCCAATCCTGATAGTAATAATCTTCTAAATTCTGTGTTCAATTGGTTTAATAATAATCGGAATAAAGTAATCCGTCCTTTGATTGGAGTCTTTATTTTTCTAACGATTTGGCAACTATTATGTTCAGGAGAAAATCCTAATTTACCCTCTCCCATTACAACGGTTAAAGAATCTTGGGAATTAATTATTAACCCATTTTTTGATAATGGCGGTACCGATAAAGGGTTGGGTTGGCAAGTTATTGCCAGTTTACAACGGGTGGCGGTTGGCTTTAGCTTATCGGTGATTGTAGGAATTTCCCTAGGGATTTTAGTCGGGAGTAATACCTTTATGTATGATGCCTTAGATCCCCTATTTCAAATTCTTAGAACAATTCCGCCCCTGGCTTGGTTACCCATTGCCCTAGCTGCTTTACAACAATCCAATCCTGCGGCTATTTTCGTCATCTTTATTACAGCAGTTTGGCCGATTATTATTAATACCACCGTCGGCGTACAACAAATTCCCCAAGACTATAAAAACGTAGCTAGAGTGTTACGTTTACCCAAACATAAATACTTCTTTAAAGTGTTATTTCCCTCCGCAGTTCCCTATATTTTTACCGGATTAAGAATTGGGATCGGTCTATCTTGGTTAGCGATTATTGCGGCGGAAATGTTAGTGGGTGGAGTCGGGATCGGTTTCTTTATTTGGGATGCCTATAATAGTTCTCGAATGAGTGCGATTATCGTGGCTTTAATTTATGTCGGAGTTGTCGGTTTAATCCTAGATAGAACTATTGGTTTTATTGCTTCTAAAGTTGTTCCTACTGAACAAAAATAAATTTGAAATAGTACCCGTAAACCCCCTAACCCATCTGATATTAAATTATGTCTGTATTTGTACAAGTTGACCACGTTCATCGCGTTTTTAATCTCCCCAATGGAGAACGATATATAGCCCTGAAAAACATTGAAC
This sequence comes from Planktothrix sp. PLAVEN19ND, assembly GCF_057220675.1. Classification (NCBI taxonomy): domain Bacteria; kingdom Bacillati; phylum Cyanobacteriota; class Cyanophyceae; order Oscillatoriales; family Microcoleaceae; genus Planktothrix; species Planktothrix sp. PLAVEN19ND. The sequence continues at coordinate 1,167,161 of NZ_CM170132.1, forward strand.
TCAAAATCAATAAAGGTGAATTTATTACCTTAATTGGACATTCTGGCTGTGGAAAATCCACCCTATTAAATATTATCGCCGGGTTAGATCAAGCATCAGAAGGGGGGATTATTTTAGAAGGGCGAGAAGTGCGCGAACCAGGGCCAGATCGGATGGTGGTATTTCAAAATTATTCCCTATTACCTTGGTTAACTGTGAGGGAAAATATCGCCTTAGCCGTTGATGAAGTCTATCGTAAACTGCCGAAAACCGAACGAAAAGAAATTGTTGAAAAACATATTAAATTAGTCGGTTTAAGACAGGCTGCGGATAAACGACCAGGGGAACTTTCGGGAGGGATGAAACAGCGAGTGGCGATCGCTCGCGCCCTATCCATTCGTCCCCAATTATTACTCCTAGATGAACCCTTTGGAGCCTTAGATGCTTTAACTAGAGGAGGGTTACAAGAGCAGTTAATGAAAATCTGTGAAGCCAACCAAGTCAGCGCCGTCATGGTGACCCATGATGTCGATGAAGCCTTGTTATTATCCGATCGGATTGTGATGTTAACCAACGGCCCAGAAGCGCATATTGGGCAAATTTTAGAGGTGAATATTCCCCGTCCCCGTCAACGGATGGAAGTGGTAAATCATCCCAGCTATTATGCCCTACGGAATGAAATTGTTTATTTTCTCAACCAACAGAAAAAAGCCAAAAAATCTGCAACGAAAAAAGCCCCTATGGTGGTTGCCAAAAATGGCTTAGAAAAAGTTAATTTAGACCTAGGTTTTATTCCCTTAACCGACTGCGCCCCCCTAATTATTGCCAAAGAAAAAGGTATTTTTGAGGAATATGGATTAAGTGAAGTCACCCTCAGTCGAGAAACCAGTTGGAAACTCTTAGGTCAAGGAGTCGTAGAAGGTCGTTTAGATGCGGCCCAAATGGTGGCAGGAATGCCTTTGGCGATGACATTAGGATTCGGTAAAAATTTACCTATTCCGATTGTTACGGCCATGACTCTCTCTCGAAATGGCAATGGGATTACCCTGAGTAAAAACCTATATGAAAATGGGGTTAAAACCCTAGAAGATTTTAAAATTTATATCGAAAATCACCTTGACAAAGTGCATACATTGGGCATGGTTCACCCGAGTTCCATGCACAATTTAATGTTGCGTTATTGGTTAGCAGCCGGAGGTATTAACCCGGATCAAGATGTGAATTTAACGGTGATTCCACCCCCCCAAATGCAAGCGAATTTAAAAGCCGGAAATATTGATGGCTATTGTGTGGGAGGGCCCTGGAATGCCCGGTCTGTTCATGAGGGGTTAGGATTTGTTATTGCTAATAGTTTTGATATTTTCCCCAATGGACATACGGAGAAAGTTTTAGGCGTAACCGAAGCCTGGGCAAATCGCTATCCCAAAACCCATGTTGCTCTAGTCAAAGCATTAATTGATGCCTGTGATTATTGTGATGATCGGCGAAATCGAGAAGAAATTTTAGAGATATTATGTCGGGATGAATATGTCGGATCGGCACCAGAATATACCCGCTTAGGATTTATTGACCCCGTTGACCGGGGTAATGGTCAACCCCCACAATTATTGGTGAATTACAATCAGTTTTATGTGGATAAAACTAATTGCCCTGATGCTACAGAATTTCTCTGGATCATGGCAGAAATGGCTCGTTGGGGGATTACACCCTTTCCCAAAAACTGGGTTTCTATCATAGAAAGGGTATTAAGAACTGATGTTTATGGTCAAGCCGCCCGGGAATTAGGATTGTCCGAGACAGGACGTGATCGTCAAAGCATTAAGCTATTTGATGGCACTATTTTTAGTCCTAACGATCCGATTAAATATCTCAAAAATCTCAAAATTAAACAGGAAATTCGGATTGAAGAAATTATCCTCGATCCCATAGCAGCCTAAAACAGTCTCATCGTCAACCGTTGTTTAGCCTAAAAAATTATGCAAATTTTAGATAGTATTTCTTCTAAACCAATGCCATCCTCAAAATCCGATGCTTTTTTGCTGATTGATCAAGTTTCTAAAGTCTATAACACAGCAAAAGGTGAATATGTTGTACTTGAAAATGTCAATCTTCAGGTGCAAGAAGGGGAGTTTATTTGCATTATTGGTCACTCAGGTTGCGGAAAATCTACCCTATTAAATATGGTGGCGGGGTTTAATCAACCCACCACCGGGATAGTATCAGTTCAAGGACAAACTATCACCGAACCAGGGCCAGAAAGGATGGTAGTATTTCAAAACTATTCCCTGTTACCTTGGTTGACCGCTAAAGAAAATATTCAGTTAGGGGTTGAGTCAGTATATCCTGACAAATCCACCGCCGAACATAAGGCAATTGTTAACGAAAATTTAGAGTTAGTTGGGTTATCGGAAGCGGCGAATAAAAAACCCGCTCAACTCTCAGGAGGAATGAAACAACGGGTTTCCATCGCTAGAGCCTTAGCTACCCGTCCCCAAATGCTAATTTTAGACGAACCATTTGGTGCCTTAGATCCCATTACCCGGGAAGAATTACAGGAAGAACTTCTGAATATTTGGCAAGATCATCGGATCACTGTGTTAATGATTACCCATGATATTGATGAAGCCCTATTTTTAGCTGATCGTTTGGTGATGATGACTAATGGCCCGGCAGCCCAAATTGGCGAAATATTAGATATTCCCTTCTCCCGTCCCCGCGACCGTGCCAAAATCACCGAAGATCCCCGATATTATGAATTACGCAACTATGCCCTAGATTTCCTATTCCGGCGCTTTGCTCACCATGAGGAAGATCAAGATACAACTGAAGATACAACCTCCGACATCGGATCAGCACAAAGCACTACAATAGCACCCAGTTATAGTCCTATAGCAATAGAGGTGCTGAATATGCAACCCGATAACCCTAATCCTAACCCTAACCCTAACCTTAGCCCCAAAGACAATCCCTATGCTCAACGTTCTGAACCTGAATTAACCCATGGGGTTGACCCCGCAACGACCGAAGAAGAAATGTCACCTGAAACGAAAACCAAGGTGTTATTTGCTCTGTGGGGAGTAATTCTGGCCACCTTAATCGGATCATTAGTTTTCAATTCTACCACCACCGCAAATAAAGAGGCGGAAACCCCAGAGTCTTCCTCGACGACGATGGGAGAAACAGCAACTACCCCCGTTGCGGAAACCACGACTCCGGCAACTATAGCCTCTCCCACCCTAGCCCCTACTCCCACTGCTACCTTATCACCCTCTGTCAGTCCTTCTGTCAGTCCCTCTGCCCCCCTGGGAGCTACGCCAACCGCCTCTCCTAATGTCGTGGCGACGACTTCTCCCAGTCCCAATAGCGTTGCATCTACGACGACAACGACAACAACGGCGGTCGCACCTACCACAACGGCTTCACCAATGGTTTCTCCGTCTCCCGTGGCTACGACATCCCCAACCCCAGGGAGTTTAGCCCCTGCTTCTGTTTCTGCTTCTGCTTCTCCTTCCCCTGCTACAACAGCAATATCACCGACAACATCACCAACAACAACGGCATCGCCAACGTCCTCTCCTGCTTCCGTGGCAACTGCCCCTAGTAGTGCGACGGCAAAAACCCCTAGTGCTGCTGATTTAGAAAAGTTAAATCAAGAGGTTTTTGCCCAAATTAATGAGGCTTGGACAAATACTCCAGTGACCGCAGTTTCTGTTTATTTAGTTAAGGTGAGTCAAAAGGGGGAGATTTTGAGTTATGAAGCTAAATCTGCCGACGCAACTCAAAATCTGAATAATACCCCCCTGCCCAATTTAGTGAAGTCGGATGTGACCCAAACTCCCTATACGCAATTTGAGGTAACATTTACCCCCGTAGGAACCTTGGATTTAAAACCGGTTCCATAGGGAATATTTTAAGAGGAATTGGGAGTTAATTATTATCCCAATTTCTCACTCTGATTTAACAATTTTTATATTAAATAAATTCTGGAATTCGTTGTTGGGCTTTAGCCCTCCATATTCGTGGGCAATCATCCCAACAACTAGCTTGACAACTATTTCATAAAACAATGAAATCGATTAAAACCCTTTGCCCTTTCTGTGGTGTCGGTTGTGGTTTGGAAATTCTATCTACAGCAACGGCTGATCAAGATATTAAACGAGATGAACAGGGAAACCCGATTTGGAAGGTGAGAGGCGATCGCCAACATCCGTCTAGTTTGGGAATGGTCTGTGTTAAAGGAGCCACCGTCACCGAATCGATTCACCGAGATCGGCTTTTATACCCGATGATTCGAGAAACCCTAGACCAACCCTTCCGCCAGGGGAGTTGGGAGGAAGCCCTAACTCTGATCGTGGATCGGATCAAAACCGTTCGCAGTGAATATGGTTCCGATGCCCTATGTATGTACGGTTCTGGTCAGTTTGTTACCGAAGATTATTATGTAGCTCAAAAACTATTCAAAGGTTGTTTAGGAACCAATAACTTTGATGCTAATTCTCGTTTATGTATGTCATCGGCTGTATCGGGTTATGTTCAGAGCTTGGGGGCTGATGGGCCTCCCTGTTGTTATGATGATTTGGAATTAACTGATTGTGCCTTTATTGTGGGTAGTAATACCGCCGAATGTCATCCAATTATCTTTAATCGTTTAGCCAAATATCATAAAAAAAATCCCCACGTTAAACTAATTGTGGCTGACCCTCGCTATACCCAAACCGCCGAAGCCGCCGACCTGCATTTACCGATTCGCCCCGGAACTGATATTGATTTATTTAATGGCATCGGTCATTTACTATTAAAATCGGGTGATATTGATACACTTTTTGTGGATGAATGTACCCGTAATTTTAAAGAATATGCTCAACTTTTACAATCTTATCCTCCCGAAAAAGTTGCCGAAACCTGTGGAATTACTATTGAAAAATTAGAAACCGCGGCTCGTTATTGGCAAGAATCAAAACGGATTTTATCCCTGTGGTCAATGGGATTAAATCAATCCTCCGAGGGTACGGCAAAAGTGCGATCGCTAATTAATTTACACCTGATGACCGGTCAAATTGGTAAACCCGGTTGTGGCCCCTTTTCCCTCACCGGACAACCCAACGCCATGGGCGGACGGGAAGCCGGAGGACTGGCCCATTTATTACCTGGCTATCGGTCTGTGACTAACCCCCAACATCGGGCGGAAGTTGAACAGTTTTGGGGCATTCCCGAGGGTGGCATTTCTCCCGACATTGGACGCACCGTTTGGGATATGATTATCGGTTTAGAACAGGATGAAGTACAGTTTCTCTGGATCGCCGCTACCAACCCGGCCGTAAGTATGCCCGACCTGGAGCGCACCAAAGCCGCCCTATTAAAATCACCTTTTACCGTCTATCAAGAAGCCTACTATCCCACGGAAACCTCGGCTTATGCCCATATTTTACTCCCCGCGACCCAATGGAGTGAAAAAACCGGGGTGATGACCAACTCCGAAAGGCGTGTAACCTACTGTCCGGGGTTTGATGTCCCTTTAGGAGAAGCCCGCCATGACTGGGAGATTTTTGCCGAAGTTGGGAGGCGTTTAGGGTTTAAAGAACAATTTGCTTTCCAAACCTCGGCGGATGTCTATGCTGAATTTGTGCGACTGACTAAAGGTCGTCCCTGTGATCTGTCGGGGTTAAGTCATGACCGTTTGCAACAGCAGGGGCCAACCCAATGGCCTTGTCCAGCAGGGGAAGTTGATTCTAGTATTTCCTCCAAACGCCTCTACACCAATAGTTATTTTGCTACCCCCGACGGTCGAGCGATTTTTGGCTCCTACCATTCCCAGGGGTTAGCCGAACCCAGTGATCCCGATTATCCCTATGTGTTGACAACGGGGCGTTTATATGGTCACTGGCACACCCTCACCCGCACAGGGAGAACGGCAAAAACCCAACAAATGCACCCCGACCCCTTTATTGAAATTCATCCCCAGGATGCGGCTAATTTGGGGATTGAAAATGGCGATCTTGTGCAAGTCCGTTCTCGGCGGGGAAGTTGTCAATTTCCCGCTAAAGTCACCGCCTTTATTGCCCCGGGAACCGTATTTGTCCCGATGCACTGGGGGGCGTTGTGGGCCGCAGATGCAGAAGCCAATAATTTAACCCATCCCCACGCCTGTCCTGACTCTCGCCAACCGGAATTAAAAGCCTGTGCAGTACAGTTATCAGTCATCAGTCATCAGTCATCAGAGTAGAGATGCGCCCAAGCGCAGCGATGCCGTAGGCTATTGGCGCGTCTGCACCAGTTATCAGTCATCAGTGGGGAACCTTTGACAATTTATATCGACTATTAGAGTAAGTCAGGAGTATAAAAACGACTAACTCCCATCTACCCCAGACAACTTAAAAAGTCTGTTCAAGACCTTGAAAATTATCTTTTGGGATGATGCCAAGTCCCTCAAAAGATGTTAGCCTAAAATAAATAAAGGGATTAAAAATTTTATTAAGTTGAGTTGACCTATGAAACCGACATTAACCTTAACAACATTAGTATTATTAGCCAGTTCAATGCTCCCAGCCCGTGCTGTGATGCTCAATAACCGGATTAACACGGATTCCGCCAGACAACCCTCTCAAGATTTAATTCTGGCTCAAAATAATTTTGACCAATATCGTCAACAACGTCATGCACAGTTAGAACAACAAATGCGACAAGAGGTAAATCAACCCCAATATCGCAATTTATCCGCAGCCCAAAAAGCCCAAATGATTCGAGATGCTCATAATAATTTGGATCAACGTTTAGATCAGGAGTATCAAGCCTGGCAACGGGGTAACAATAACGGGAATTATAATAATAACAACCCTAACAATCCCAATAGTCAACAATCCTTTGATCAATATCGTCAACAACGTCATGCACAGTTAGAACAACAAATGCGACAAGAGGTAAATCAGCCTCAATATCGCAACTTATCCGCAGCCCAAAAAGCCCAAATGATTCGAGATGCTCATAATAATTTGGATCAACGTTTAGATCAGGAGTATGCGACTTGGCAACAGGGTAACAATAACGGGAATTATAATAACAACAACCCTAACAATCCTAATAGTCAACAATCATTTGATCAATATCGTCAACAACGTCATGCACAGTTAGAACAACAAATGCGACAAGAGGTAAATCAGCCTCAATATCGCAACTTATCCGCAGCCCAAAAAGCCCAAATGATTCGAGATGCTCATAATAATTTGGATCAACGTTTAGATCAGGAGTATGCGACTTGGCAACAGGGTAACAATAACGGGAATTATAATGGTCAGTATGATTCGGGAAACTATAATGGCAGTGATCGTTATGATCGTTATAATCGTAACAATCAACCCTATCCTAATGGGGGTTACAACCGTTAATAGTAGGTTATGTAAGTACAGCACACGAATCATTTAGAATATCTCAAATCATTTGATCATTAATTATGTGGTAGGGGCGAATGGCCATTCGCCCCTACTTTATTTAGACTTAATCAGAAATAATGAAACCCGATTGCCAAAATGCAATTATTAAAAAATGTTAAACACAAAAATATAAAAACTTTCTTAAGATTTACGGTTATATTGAAAATACAAGCCAAAACAACCGGAGTAATACGCCCATGCAAGTTAATCACCTGTTGAGGGAATACGAAGAAGGGGAAAGAGACTTTACGGAAGTAGACCTGGAAGGAGCAGACCTATCGGGAGTAATTTTGATTGGGGTTAACCTTTCCAGAGCCAATTTAACTGGAGTCAACTTGAGTCGAGCCTTCCTAAGTCGGGTTAAACTCAATGGGGCGTGTTTGCATCGAGCTAATTTGAGTTATGCCAAAATGAATGAGGCAAAATTAGGGGATGCGAACTTAACCAAAGCCAATTTGACGGGGACTTTTTTGGTTAAAGCTAAACTTCCCAATGCTAATTTAAGCGGTGCAATTTTAGCCGGAGCCAACTTAAGACGTGCCAGCTTACCGAATGCTAATTTATGTTCGGCAAATTTGCAATTCTCGAATTTAAGAGAAACAAATTTAACCGGAGTTAACTTGAAATGGGCGAATTTAGTTTCGGCAAAACTCAGTGGTGCTAATTTATTTGGGGCAGAATTAACGGGAGTTAATTTACAAAAAGCCTACTTAAATGGGATTAAATTAAGTCGAGTTAATTTGGATGGGGTGAATCTGCATGAAGCCCGACTAAATGGGGCTGATTTAGAAGGAGCAACCCTAATGAATGCCAATCTCAGTCAAGCTCAAATGCGGGGTATCCGGTTAACAAAAGCCGATTTAACCGGAGCTAATTTAGAACAGGCGAGTCTGATGTGGGCAAATTTAAACTGGGCAAAATTATCACAGGCAGACTTGAGAGATGCGGATTTAAGAGATGCGTCACTATTGGGAGCTACCCTGGAAAATACTCAATTTCAAGGAGCGCAATTGCCACAATCCTTAAAACTTTATCTGGATTTAGCAATAACCTGCTCTAATTTATATCAAGGTCATACTCAAAAGTGTGCAGTTGAGTTAAGATAATTTAAATTAAGATTGAACAGAAGATTAATGGCAACAGATTGTACTGTAGTTTTGGTTACGGCAAGTTCTCGTTTAGAAGCAGAAAAAATTGCTCAAGTGTTAGTGGAAGAAAAACTGGCAGCCTGTGTGAGTTTAATCCCAATTCATTCTATTTATACCTGGCAATCAGAATTATGTCGGGAGGATGAATGGCAATTAATCATTAAAACCAATCTTAGACAGTTTGAACATTTAGAAATAAGAATTAAACAACTGCACTCCTATGAAGTGCCGGAAATTATTGCTTTACCGATTATCAAAGGTTCGGTAAGTTATTTAAGCTGGATTTCTGGAGAAACTCAGACTCGTTAAAAACTTTTTTTCTCTTAGGTCATAATGTTTTATTGTAGGGTTTTTTCACAAATCATTTATTTTTACAGTAGTGGCACAAACACCTTATTTTACAAAGACTCATGCTCAAACCTAGACGGTGAGATCTTTTCTCTCTCAAGGATTTTCAAGGGAACACTTCTTACGATATAATCGTCCTATCAATCGGGTTAGACAAACAACCCAAGTCCACAGTCCCCAACTAACCATCACAAGCAATAAAGGATTAATCCCCATGGCTACTTTTCAAGAAAAAACGGGTGCTGATAACCCCCTGAATAATATCACTGTTGGTAATGCTAGCACCCCCTACCTTGCCGATCTTGACAATGATGGGGACTTAGATGCTGTGGTTGGTACCTACTCGAATGGGCTCAAATATTTACAGAACAACAACGGAATTTTCACTCAGCAGACGGGTGCCGCCAACCCCTTCAATGGTTTCAGGCTGATCGTTAATAGTGACCCCGCCCTTGCCGATATTGACAAGGATGGGGACTTGGATCTTTTTGTTGGGGACAGCTCCGGCACGATCTCCTATTTCCAGAACAACAACGGAATTTTCACTCAGCAGACGGGTGCGACTAACCCCTTCAATGGTTTCAGGGCTGGTCAGAATGCTAGACCCAGATTTGGCGATCTTGACGGTGATGGGGACTTAGATGCTGCGATTGGGAGCAACTCGGGTAAGATCAACTATTTCCAGAACAACAACGGAATTTTTACTGAGCAGACGGGTGCGGCTAACCCCTTAAATATTGTCAATATTGGGGGGCTTATTGAGCCCAATCTTGCCGATATTGACAAGGATGGGGACGTGGATGCTGTTATTGCCACTTCTGGGGGTACGCTCGAATACTTTCAAAACGACAACGGAATTTTCACCCGGCAGACGGGTACGGCAAACCCCTTCAGTGCCTTAAATTTTGGGCAAAATAACTCCGCCACTTTTGCCGATTTTAACAAGGATGGAAACTTGGATGCTTTTGTTGGGAACGCCCAGGGCACAATCCAATATTTTCAGAACACTACGCCTCTACCTCCAGAACTTCTGATTAACGCTTTACTGCCTTTTAATAATCAGCAACAAGTTCCGCTTGCGAATGACTTAACAGTCTATTACAACCAACAGATTCTCAAAGGCACTGGCAATATTGTTATTAAGAATGCTGCGGGAAATATTTTTGAAATCCTAGATATAAATTCACCTAATATTACAATTAATAGTTATGAACTTGTTATTAACCCCACCAATGATTTAGCAGGACAAACACGATACAGCGTTGAAATTTCTCCAGGCGCGCTTGTAAGTTCAGGTGGATTATTACCCTCTAAAGCAACAACTGCTAAAGACTGGAGTTTTACAACCCTTGATAATATTCCCCCCACCATTACGAAACTAAGTCCCGCCGATGATAGCATCGGCCAGATAGCATTGTTTGGCAACTTAGATATCACATTCAATGAACCCGTTTCTAAAGGGACTGGTAATATTGTTATCAAAAGACTCTCGGATAATTCTATTTTTGAAACGATACCAGTTACATCACCCAATATCAGTTTTTTGACGGCTGGTGGATCTAGTCTTCAGGTATTTATCAACCCCACAAACGATTTGGTATCGGAAACAGAATATTACGTTGAAATTGATAATACAGCCTTTAAAGATTTGAGTGGCAATGCCTTTGCCGGCCTGAGTGGAAATACTCCCTGGAATTTCAAAACTCCAGATCGGACTCCTCCACTCCTGACCAGTTTATCACCAACGGATAATGCTACAGGAGTTGCCCTAGGAGATAATTTAATTGTCACCTTCAATGAAGCTATTCAGAAAAGTAATACGGGCAATGTCACGATTAAAAAATTATCCGATGGTTCAATTGTTGAAACCCTAGCGGTTAGTTCACCTAATCTGACTACTAATGGCAATCAACTCACTATTAACCCCACTGCTAATTTAGCTCCGGGTACAGAATATTATGTAGAAATTGCTCCCATAACTATTGCTGATTTAGCCGCAAATTCCTTTATTGGAATTAGTGGGAGTACGCAATGGAATTTCACAACTGTCTCCGATGCCGTTAACCTGTCGATAACCCCGACCACCGGGACAGAAGCCAACACCACCAGTATTACCGTCACCGCCACCGCCGCCCTGCCCGTTGTTGGGAACCAAACCGTTGATTTAGCATTAACTGGAAATGCCACATCTGCGGATTTTGCGGGCACTATCCCCAACAAAATCACCATAACCGACGGCAGCACCACCGGACAAGTCACCTTTACGATTACTGACGACAGCATCGACGAAATTGACGAAACTGCCAACCTCGCTATCAGTAACCCCAGTGCGGGCATTGTTTTAGGGCCAACCACCACAGGCAATATCACCATTACCGACAACGATACGGCTGGATTTGAACTGCAAGCCATCAGTGGCCATACCAGCGAATCCGGGGGGACTGCCAACTTTGGTATCCGCCTCAAAACCCAACCCACCGCCGATGTCAGCTTCAGTTTCACCAGCAGTAACACCGCCGAGGCAACCGTCCCCGCCACCCCCATCACCTTTACCCCCGCTAACTGGAACGTTTATCAAACCGTCACTGTAACGGGCGTAGACGATGCACCTCCGGTGGTCGATGGAGACAAAACCTACCAAATTGTTAGCAGCGCCGTTACTAGCACCGACCCCAACTACAGCAGCATCAAACCCTCCGATTTGATTGGGATCAACACCGACAACGACAGCCCCAGAGTTACTATTACCCAAAGTGGAGGCAGTACAGCCGTTACCGAAGGGGGAGCAAATGATACTTATACAATACAATTAGATACCGCACCTCTAGGTGATGTCACCGTTACCGTCACCTCCGATGCCCAATCCCAAGTCAGCACCGATGGTACTACCTTTGGCAACAGCCAAACCGTCACCTTCACCCCTGCCAATGGTACGGCGGCTAAAATTATCACCGTCAAAGCCGTAGATGATACCGTCGCCGAACATAACCATACCAGCAGTATTACCCACGCGATTACTGCCAGTGCCACTCCCATCAACTATCCCACCACCATGCCCATCGGCCCGGTGAATGCCCAAATTACCGATAACGATATTACCTACAATGTAGTTGGTAGCACTACCACGATTAAAGAAGGGAATACGGGCAACCAAGTTATCACATTTACCATCACTCGCGGGGGCGAAACCCAACAACCCAGTAGTATTGATTTCAGTTTCGGGGGAACCGCCAGTACCGGAACAGACTACAATAACGTTAACGTGACGGGTACGGGAGTGAGTGCTACAAACAGCACCATTAGCTTTGCCGCCAACGCCACCACCGCCACCATCGCCGTTGAAATCCTAGGGGATGCCCAAGTTGAACCCGATGAAACCCTCAGCCTCACCCTCAGCAACGGCACACCCGCAGGGACAGCTAGTTCGCCCCTGAATGTCACCCTAACCAATGACGACACCCCCGGAATTGTTCTTAAACCCAAAAACGGATTAACCACCACCGAAGCCACCGCCACCGATAGCTTTACTGTCCGGTTAAGCAGCCAACCCAGCGCCGACGTCACCATTGGGTTAACTAGCGATAACACCGCCGAAGGCACATTATCAGCCAACAGCGTCACCTTCACCCCTAGTAACTGGAATACCGCTCAAGCTGTTACTGTCACTGGAGTCGATGATAATATTATTGATGGGAATAAAGCCTATAAAATTGTCACCGCCAAAGCCACCAGCACCGATACAAACTATAACGGCTTAGACTCCAATGATATCGGAGTCACCAACCTCGATAACGATTTGGCAGGGTTCACGATTTCGGCTATTAGTGGCAATACCACAGAAGTCGGGGGGACGAGTACCTTTACCATCCAACTCAAAACCCAACCCACCGCCGATGTCACCCTTCCTTTAAGTAGCGATAACACCGCCGAAGGCAAGGTTTTACCCGCTTCTGTTACCTTTAATTCAACTAACTGGAATCAACCCCAAACCGTTACTGTTACTGGAGTTGATGATAGTATTGCCGACGGAAATCAAAACTATAATATTGTCACTGGAGCCACCACCAGTACCGACACCAACTATAACGGCATTAACCCCAACGATATTGGGATTGCTAATATTGATAACGACGTTGCCGGGGTCACAATTTCTGCTATTAGTGGGAATACCACAGAAGCAGCAGGTACAGCCACCTTTACCGTTCAACTCAAGAGTCAACCTACGACTGATGTTAGCTTTAATTTAAGTAGTGATAATCCCGCAGAAGGGTCTATTTCTGCTAAGAGCCTCACCTTTAATTCAACTAACTGGAATCAACCCCAAACCGTCACCGTCACCGGAATTGATGATATTTTCTTTGATGGCGATAAACCCTATAATATTGTTACCACAGCCATCAGCAGTCAAGATCCCAGTTATAACGGGATTAATCCTAGCGATATTGCCGTCACCAATACCGACAACGACAGTCCTGGGTTCATCGTAATACCCGTCGTCAGCAATACTACAGAAGCTGGAGGTACCGGAGGATTTGTCATTTATCTCAACGGTCAACCTACAGGCGATGTCACCCTTCCCCTCAGTAGTGATAACACCAATGAAGGCACTGTAACCCCCGCAGCCGTTACTTTTAATGCCAGTAACTGGGATATCCCCCAAACCGTTACAGTTCTGCCAGTCGATGATCCGATTGTGGATGGGGATAAAGCCTATAATATTGTTACCGGAGCCTCTACCAGTACCGATATCCGATTTAACGGGATTAACCCTAACGATATTCCCTTCACCAATACCGACAACGACATCCCCGCGTTTATCATCTCCCCCATCAGTGGCAATACCACAGAAGCCGGAGGTCAAGCCAATTTTACCGTCCAACTCAACGGTCAACCCACCGCCGACGTTACTTTTGGGTTAACCAGTGACAACCTGGCTGAAGGCACAGTCTTACCCGCAGCCGTCACCTTCAATTCCACCAACTGGAATACCCCCCAAACCGTCACTGTCACCGGAGTCGATGATGCTATTGTTGATGGCGATAAACCCTATAAAATTATTGCCGCAGCCTCCACTAGCACCGATACCCGATTTAACGGTATTAAACCCAAGGATATCGCTGTCACCAACAGCGACAACGATGTCCTCCCCGTCGATACCACCCCACCAGTAGTGGTGAGTTTAACCCCAACCGATGATGCCACGGGAGTAGCCGTAGGGGATAACTTAATCATTAAATTCAGTGAAGCCATTCAGATTGGCAGTGGTAATATCGTCATCAAGAAACTATCCGATAACTCCATTGTCGAAACCCTGAATGTCAAGTCCCCCAAAGTCAGCATCGGGACAAACAAAAAGGATAAAGTCGCCAGTCTACTTATCCTCAACCCCACAGCCGACTTAGCCCTCAGTACAGACTATTATGTAGAAATCGACCCCACAGCCATTCAAGACAAAGCCGGAAATCCCTATACTGGTATCAGTGGCAGTACAACTTGGAACTTCAAAACCGTTGATGCGTCCCCAGCCATTCCCCCCGTCAACCTCTCCCTATCCCAAACCACAGGCAGCGAAGCCGGGACAACCAGTATTACCGTCACCGTCACCGCAGCAGCAGCCGTTGTGGGCGACCAAACCCTTGACCTGACCCTAAGCGGAGATGCCAACTCTGCCGATTTCGTCGCCCCCGTCCCCAACAAAATCACCATCCCCAACGGTAGCAGCAGTGGACAAGTCACCTTCACCATCACCGACGACAAACTCGACGAAATCGACGAAACCGCAACGCTCACCCTGAGTAACCCCAGTGCCGGAATTGTCCTAGGCCCAGACATTACAGACAGTTTCACCATCATCGACAACGACACAGCCGGATTTCAACTTCAACCCATCAGTGGTAATACCAGCGAAGCCGGAGGTCAAGCCAGCTTTGACATCCGTTTAACCTCCCAACCCACAGCAGATGTCAGTCTCAGTTTCAGCAGTAGTAACATCGCCGAAGGGACAGTTGCCCCCACCACTATCACCTTTACCCCCGGTAACTGGAATAGCTACCAAACTGTCACCGCCACAGGAGTAGATGATTTAGTCGCCGACGGAGATGTCTCCTACGAAATTCTCAGTGCTCTCACCAGCAGCGACAGCAACTACAACAGCCTCAAACCCGCCGATGTCGATGTCACCAACACCGACAACGACATCCCGGGAGTCACCATTACCCAATCGGGCGGGAGTACCAATCTCACAGAAGCGGGAAAAACAGATACTTATGAGATACAATTAAATACGCAACCCCTGGGGAATGTTGAAGTAACATTAACCGCCGATATCCAAGCCGAAATCAGCTTAGATGGGGTTAACTTTGCCCCATCTCAAATCGTTAACTTCACACCCACCACGGGCATCACTCCCCAAACTATTACAGTCAGGGCGATAGATGATGGAGTTGCCGAACATAATCACAGCAGTGCTATTACCCACCGGATTACCAATAGCACAGCCCCCAACTATCCCACCACCCGACCCATTGGCTCGGTGAATGCCCAAATAGTGGATAACGATATTACCTATAATTTGATTGGGAGTACCACCACTATCACAGAAGGGAATACGGGTAGCCAGGTTGTCAGTTTTACTATTAGTCGAGACGGTGAGACCCAACAGGCCAGTAGCGTTGATTTCAGCTTAGGAGGTACCGCCAGCGTTGGTACAGATTACAATAACGTTTTGGTCAGTGGTAGTGGAGTTAGTGCTACGGGCAGTAAGATTAATTTTGCCCCCAATGCCACCACTGCGACGATTGCGGTCGAAATCCTGGGTGATACTGTTGTTGAACCGAACGAAACCCTAGAACTTAGTCTGAGTCAAGCTACGGCTGCTGGCACAGCCACGGTTACGGGTTCTCCCCTGAGTCTCTCCATTCAAAATGATGACCGAGAAATTATACCCACACCCGTACCCACACCCGTACCCACACCCGTACCCACACCTGCACCAACATCCGTACCCACACCCGTACCCACACCCGTACCAACATCCGCACCTATACCTATACCTGTACCGATACCCACGCCCACACCAAGACCCACGCCCGCACCTACACCGGAGCCCACACCCGCACCCACACCCACACCCGCACCCACACCCGCACCGACCCAAATTCCCATACCGGACTTTAAGGCTTTGGAGGATGCTCTCAAATCCTTGCCTGTTACCGTTTCACCCCAGCCCACCCCAGAACCCACGGCGGTGTATATATTTGACCCCACCGTGTTATACCTGGGAATCAACATCAACGCAGATGCCCTCACGCCACCAGCAACCGCCAATCCGCTTAATGGTACGGGTAATACCGATAATTTGGAAGCCACAGACAATCAGGATGTCATTTCCTCCGGGGGTGGCGATGATCGAGCCTTGGGCTTTAAAGAAAATGACTTTATTACTCTCGAATCGGGAAATAACACAGCGTATGGGGGTCAGGGTAATGATACTGTCGTTAGCGGTGACGGCGATGATCTGATTTTTGGTGATTTAGGAGATGACCTGATTCAAAGCGGAGACGGTAAAGATACGGTGTTCGGCAGTCAAGGTAGTGATATTCTGCATGGGAATTCAGGAGATGACCTACTCTTAGGCGGTGAAGACACGGATGTCTTAGAAGGGAATGAAGGGAATGATCTTGTCTTCGGTGGCCAAGGCATGGATTTTGTCAATGGAAATGAAGGAGATGATGTCCTGTTTGGTAACCAAGGCTTTGACATCGTTGCTGGGGGTACAGGCAATGAGACAATCTATGGGGGTAAAGAAACCGATCTAGTTGATGGTAATGAAGGCAATGATCTGCTCTGGGGTGATTTAGGAGATGATCTTCTCGATGGGGGTACCGGAGAAGACCAACTTCTCGGCGGTGAGGGCAATGACATCCTCGTCGGTGCTGAGGGTCTGGATATCCTGACCGGAGGCGAGGGCAATGATAATTTCTATATTGCGACTCAGTTTGATACGGAAACCATTACGGATTTCCAAGATGGGTTAGACCGAATTGTGTTCACGGGGGGATTGACTTTTGCTCAGTTACAAATTACGTCTGAAAATGGCAATACTATTCTGACGGTAACTAGCACTCAACAACAAGTTGCTAAACTTTTGGGCGTTAATAGCTCTTTAATTACGGCGGCGGACTTTTTCGAGAATAATTCCCCACAATAAACAGTGACTTTAAGAAACTCTCGTTAGGCAAAACGCCTAACGGGGGTGAACTTCACTGATGCTGAATAAACTTTTGTTTATCTTTTTTAAAGAACGTAATGTAGAACCTGATAGCCTCGAACCCTATCAACATTCTCTTTAGGATTAAGGTTTTTGCTTTTTGGTTGCTAACATCATATTAGATTGATTCACCCCAAACTTATAACCCACCCCAAAATTAAGCGGTTTCACAGCAGCATTGCTTTGATAAACTTTCCTTAAATCCGGTTGATAGCGAACACTAAATAAAGAAATGGGGGCGGTATAGGTTCCAAAAAAGTTGAAATTCCATTGTTTTTCGGCAAAAAAGTTCAGGGGAATCCCCGAATCATCCTGTAAAATCGCTTGACTTTGAGCCAGAATTAACTCTCGAATTCCAGCAAAGGCGGGTCTGTGCATTAAATAGGATGCGGCTTTAAGATAGGTAACGGGTTGCTCAATTTGTTTGATAAATTTGCTAAATTGGGGTGTTTTTTTCAAGCCATCATCAGAAATATCGGCGGAAAAATAATATAAAGTTCGAGGTTCTTTTTCCCCTTGAGAAACAAAATCAATTTTTACCCCGGGAATCATGCCTTTTTCAAATTTTTGAATTTTAGCATCTTTGTCTAATCCAATATATTGTAAGTCTAAAATTCTATTATTTGTCCTCGCCATAAATAATAAAATTAAAGGTAAAACTCCCTGATTGGATAAATCAGACTTCATTTCTTTGGTCTGAAAAAAGCTAAACTGAAGTAAAGAATAAAGGGAGTTTTTCACATCTCCCAATTTTTGATGACGCTGACTTTCGGATAATTCATTAAAATTAGGAATAGTTCCCACGGGTTCTAAAGCCACCAGCACATATTCTTGGGCGGTCGGGAAAAATAAATTAGCATATAAGAAATCTGGCCCACTAAAGGGATAAAAAATTCGAGGATTAGATTGATTAATCGTAGCTAATTCCTGTTTTGACCAGTCGCTAACTTTTGCCAGTTGTTGTTTTTCTAGTTTTGACCAAGCTGGCTCAATAAAACCATGATAATTCACCCAAAATTTAGATTGGGTTAGGGAATAAAACTGACTTTTAGGATCAACTTTCATTCCCGCAATTAATTTAGCGGTATCTGTTAAATAATCCGCTTGTTTTTGATCATATAGGGTTAAGGGATCAAGCGGAGAAGGAGGGGTTTCTGGGGAGGTTTTGGGGGTTTCAATTCCTGGGGATTTTTCAGTCTTTTCTTGAGGTTCAGTTTGAACACAGGACTGCAAACCAACAACACTTAAAAGGATCAGTAATAGGGCTGAGAATTTCATAAATTACACCAATTTATTCCGAATACCGATAAAATAGAAGGGTAAACCAAGGGCAATTGTTCCTAATCCGGCTAAGGATTCTAGGGGTTTATCCTGAAAAATAAATATTAGCATCCAAAGGCTAATTCCTAAAAAAATGATCGGAGTGATTGGATATCCCCAAGTTTTATAGGGACGGGGTACGTCAGGATGGCGAAAACGATGGACAAACACCCCTAAAACCGTGATTAATGAAGATAGGGTCAGGGTAAACGCTAAATAGGTAATTACGGCTTGAAAGCTGGCGGTGATGATTAATATAATCACAATTGCCAGTTGTAAACATAGGGCATAATAGGGGATTCCATGTTGATTTTTTTGAGCCAAAATTTTAAATAAGGGAATATCTTCCCCGATGACTTGGGTAACTCTTGGCCCAGCTAATACCATGGAACTGATGGAAGAAATTAAGCCAAATCCAATTAATAGTCCCATGATTTTTGCTCCCAGATTACCAAAAATTTGTTGGGCGACAATATAACCAATTTCTAATTGTCCGGCTAATTGTGCAATCGGTGTTGTATAGAGAAAAACAAAGTTCAAAAGTAGATATAAAATTGTAACAATTAACGTACCCATTAAAAGGGATTTCGGCAAGTTTTTCTCGGGTTCCTTAATTTCGCTCGCTAAATAAACCGCAGCATTCCAACCGGAATAGGAATAGGTCACATAAACTAAAGAAACGGCAAAAGATGAACTGAAAATTACCGGAATATCGCTAAAACGTGGTATAAATTCAATGGGTTGAGGGGTGCCTAAAGTTAACCCACTCAGAATAAAAACAATAATTAAAACAACTTTTAAAACCGTAAATCCCTGTTGAAACACACTACTAATTTTCAGGGTTTGGGTATGAATTAGAGAAACTAATATTACTGCAATTAAAGCAATTATGGTGGGATAATTTAAACTAGGAAATACACTGGAAATATATTTCCCTAATGCCATGGCAGCGGCGGCAATAGGAGCCGCAAAACCAACGGTTACAGACACCCATCCTGAGAGGAAACCAATCACCGGATGATAAATTTCCGACAGATAATGATATTCTCCCCCAGAGCGGGGCATGGCCGCCCCTAATTCTCCATAACATAGGGCTCCAGAAAGGGCAAAAATACCGCCAATCAACCACAAAAATAAAATGGCAAAACCCGACTGAATATCAAGGACTTGAAACCCTAAACTGGTAAATACACCGGTTCCAATCATATTAGCAACTACAAGAGAAATTGCTGTTGATAATGTGATTTTACTGGATAAACTGGGTTTTTCTAAGGAGTTAGAATCGTTCAAAATTGTTTTGCAAAATAGGGATATTTAAACAACCACAAAGGCACAAAGACACGAAGAAGATTATCAATAAATATGGGCGGATTATGTATTAATTTTGAATCCTCTCTAACGGATAATCTAAACCTGCCCTGATTGTAATTCTAAACACAACTGGCGGAAATGATCACCCCGATGTTCAAAACTTTGATATTGATCAAAACTGGCACAGGCAGGAGATAATAGTACCACTTTTGCGCCTAATTTTGGAGCAATTTTAGAGGATCTAATGATTGCTTTTTCCAGGGTTTCCACGATTTCAAAATCAGAGTAATTTTCTTCTATTAACCGTTTGGCAAAGGCTTCGGCCGCATCTCCAATTAATAATACTGAAACGGCTTTTGCTTTAATTTGATTGATCCAAGCCGTATCGTCTCCTTGTTTGGCTTCTCCTCCAGCTATTAAAATCACAGGAGCATTAACGGCCGATAATCCCACTTCAGCCGCGTCATAATTGGTGGCTTTACTATCATTAATCCAGTCAATTCCTTGCCAATTCATTATCTGTTCTAAACGATGGGCAACCCCGGGAAAATCAGAAACTGCCTGACTAATGGCTGGGGTTTCTATGCCTGCTAATCGAGCGGCGGCAACGGACATCAGGAGATTTTGTTGATTATGACTTCCGACCATTTTTAAGGCATCGGCTTGAACTATTTTTTCTCCATTTTGCATTACCCAATTATGATCAATATAAAATCCTAATTCGGGATTGGCAACTAATTTTTCTCGCCCTAAAACACTTGTCCAAGAGGCAGAAAGCCAGCGTTTATTCGCGGTTTCTCTTAAATAGGGATCATCCCCATTAATGATTTGGATTTGGGATTGATAGAGTAATTTGGCTTTAATATCATAATAACGTTCTAAGGTGTAATGACGACTCAAATGATCCGGGGTAAAAGTCGTCCAAATGGCAATTTTTGGGCTTAAAGTTGAGGAGGATTCGATTTGATAACTACTAACTTCTGCAATTACCCAATCTAGGGGTTTTTCTATTCCTTGATATTCTTGTAAGGCTAATTCACAGGCGGCATACCCAATATTTCCACAGGCGGGAGCGTTTAAACCTGCGGCTTGAAAAATTGCGGTAGTGAGGGCGGTGGTTGTAGTTTTTCCGTTGGTTCCAGTAATACAAACCCAGGGCAAATGTCGCAGATTTCGCCAAGCTAATTCTAGTTCTCCGATGGTTTCTATGCCTAAATTTCGGGCTGCTTTTAACCCCGGACTATCCCAAGGAACTCCAGGACTGACCACAATTAAATCCAGGGAGATATCGGGTTGAAAAGTATGTCCTAATTCAACTTGAATTCCTTCGGTTTCTAGTTGTTGTTTTTGGGTTTCTAGGGTTGAGGAGGAATTGCGATCGCTTAAAATCACATCCCATCCTTGCAATTTTAATAACCGGGCGGCGGCATTTCCCGATCTTCCTAAACCAATAATATGAACTTTCGGCATGGACAATTTAAAAATTCCCAGTAGATTGTTTTTGATTCTACTCGGATATGTTTCAGTCCCGCAAGCGGGATGATTATTATTGAAAGATTAATGTAGTAGGCTCTTTAGGGCCTCCGTATTTTATTGTTTCAGTCCCGCAAGCGGGATTATTGTTATTGAAAGAACGTCTAAACCTAAAACTTTATATTCCATTTTCAAGGGTTTCAGTCCCGCAAGCGGGATTATTGTTATTGAAAGTCAAATAAACTATTGATTTGTCAAGGTTCTAGGGTTTTTCGTGAACCCCCCAGGTTTTAGCTCCCGCTTAGGTTCACGAAAACCACAGGATTCATACTAAGTTCTCTTACGGCGAGTCACAAGTAAACGTTTCAATTCTTTACAATTTAGAACTTATTACCATAAACCCCATTAATTGTTTTACCAATATCAATCATCGTTTCCTGAACTCCTTTTTCCTTTCTTTCACTATAGCGATCGCTTAAATAATCAGCCTGTCCTCTTAATAACAATGTAAATTTATAGAGTTCCTCCATCACATCAACCACGCGATCGCGATAGGGGGAATCCTTCATCACCCCATCTTCATCGAACTCCTGATAGGCTTTGGCCACCGAAGACTGATTGGGAATCGTGAACATCCGCATCCAGCGCCCCAGAATCCGCAGGGTATTCACCGCATTGAAAGACTGGGAACCGCCACAGACCTGCATCACGGCCAAAGTTCGGCCCTGGGTCGGTCGGATCGCCCCCATGGTCAGAGGAATCCAATCAATTTGATTTTTCATGATCCCACTAATTTGACCATGAAGTTCGGGACTCGACCAAACCTGACCCTCAGACCATAAACTCAATTCCCGTAACTCCTGAACTTTGGGGTGAGTGTCCGGTACGCTTCCATAAATCGGTAATTCTCGGGGGTCAAAAAACCGTACTTCTGCACCAAAATCCTGAATAATTAGGGCGGCTTCTTCTGCTAAGAAACGACTATAAGACCTTGCCCGCAGAGAACCATATAAAAATAGAATTCGGGGTGGATGATCGAACATATATTAGGTAATGGGTAATAGGTAATGGGTAATGGGTTTCGGACTAATAACTAATAACTGATGACTGATGACTGATAACTGATAACTGGTAAGGACGGGTTCTTTTAGATCTTTGTTAATTACCGCGTATCTCGATGAACCCGCCCCTACAACTGATTATTGCAAAAAGTGTTAACTCAAACTATCAATTAAAGTTTGAACTCTGTCTTTAATTTCATCTCTAACTCGATGAAAAGTTTCTAAAGGTTGTCCGTCAGGATCGTCTAATTGCCAATCTTCAAATACCTCTTGAACTACCCAGGCTTCGGGTAAGTTTACCCCACAACCACACAGAGAAATCACCGCATCATAATCTTCTGCTTGGAAATCACTTAAAGGGTTAGAAGTTTGATTAGTAATATCAATCCCAATTTCATCCATCACTTGAATTGCCGTAGGATGCACCCGACTGGCTTCTAAACCGGAACTGGTAACGGCTATTTTTCCGGCTCCTAAAGTTCTAGCAAATCCTTCTGCCATTTGAGAACGGCAAGAATTTCTTTTGCAAACAAACATCACTCTTTTCATGTTCAATCTTCGATGAATTATAGTTTAAATAAAAACAGTAACAGGCTTGAATTTCTTGAAAAAATTACAGACTTTCCGAGCTAGCAGGTTTAAAATAACGCTGTTCAAACCAGAACGCCAAATTAACCAGCATAATTAATACAGGCACTTCTACTAACGGCCCAACAACCGCAGCAAACGCCGCACCGGAATTAATGCCAAACACCGCAACAGCAACGGCGATCGCCAGTTCAAAGTTGTTTCCTGTCGCCGTAAATGCAACACTTACAGCCCTAGAATAGTCGGCTTTAATTCGCCATGCTAGATAGAAACTAACCACAAACATGATGGCAAAATAGATGATCAGAGGCAGGGCAATTCGCAGAACATCAAGGGGAATTTGAACAATTTTTTCCCCTTGTAAACTGAACATGGTGACAATGGTAAATAGCAGCGCAATCAGTGTAATCGGGCTAATTTTAGGGATAAATTCTTCGTGATACCAAGTTTTTCCTTGAGCTTTCACCAGGAAAAAACGAGTGAAATAACCAGCGAGAAAAGGAATACCCAGATAGATGAATACACTTTTTGCAATCTCCGCAATGCTAATATTAATCACACTGCTTTGTAACCCAAACAAAGGCGGTAAAACGCTGAGAAAAAACCAGGCAAAGGGACTATAAAAAATTACCTGGAAGATGCTATTAAAAGCAACTAATCCAGCAGTATATTCGGTATTTCCCCGTGCTAAATCACTCCAGACCACAACCATCGCAATACAACGGGCTAACCCTATTAGGATTAGTCCTACCATGTATTCGGGATAGTTTCTGAGGAAAGTAATTGCTAACAAAAACATCAAAATCGGGCCGATAACCCAATTCAGCAATAGAGATATTCTCAGGATTTTTCCATTGCGAAAGACATCGCTTAATTCTTCATACCGCACTTTGGCAAGGGGCGGATACATCATCAAAATTAAGCCAATTGCAATCGGGATATTGGTAGTTCCCACCTGAAACCGATGGATTAATTGTTCTATACCAGGGATGAAGTGACCTAATGCCACTCCCGTTAGCATAGCAAGAAATATCCAGAGTGTCAGGTAACGATCCAGGAAAGAAAGTCGTTTAATGACAGGGGTTGTTGTTGCCATAAATGAGTGAATTGATTAAAATTAAACCGCTTGAAAAAAAGAGATATCTAAATTATATCAATTTTTTTTGATATATTAAGTTAAAAAAAGGTTAAGATTCTTTTAGATCATCTAAGAATACTGAATTAGTCCGAGAAAAACTAGGGA
Source organism: Planktothrix sp. PLAVEN19ND (assembly GCF_057220675.1). Classification (NCBI taxonomy): domain Bacteria; kingdom Bacillati; phylum Cyanobacteriota; class Cyanophyceae; order Oscillatoriales; family Microcoleaceae; genus Planktothrix; species Planktothrix sp. PLAVEN19ND. The sequence continues at coordinate 1,191,328 of NZ_CM170132.1, forward strand.
AAAGAGGAAAATTATGATCGCTAATTTCCCCCTAATATCTAATCTTTGATTTATTAATTAAAACCTTGGTAACTGCCATAATTCTGGTTCAAATTCACTGAGAGAATTAAGAATTTGATCGGCTTCTTGATAAAGGGATTTATCCATATCCGATGCGGGAACTGCTATTACGGACATTCCCGCCGCCCTTGCCGCAGAAACCCCCGCTAAAGCATCTTCAAATACTAAACATTCTTCAGGTTTTGCTCCTAAACGTTGCGCCACTAATAAGAAAATATCCGGTGCGGGTTTGCCATTTTTAAGTTCAGGATCATCTCCTCTAACAATAGATTGAAACAGAGAAAACCATTGTTGATGACTTTGGGTTTTCGCGGTAAAAGGGCGATTTCCTGAACTGGTAGCGATCGCTTGAGGAATATTATGATTAGCCAGATGTTGAGTTAGAAAAACGGCTCCATCTAACGGCAAAACATGGGGATACAATTGGTAAATAATTGCATCTTTTCGTTCTAAGAATTCTTCTACCGTGACTGACAATTCCAACTGTTGAGTTAAGAGTTTAACAGAATCATGGGATTTTCTACCCCTAACTTTGCAACCGAGGGCATGATCAATGGTTTTGCCATAATAGTTGGCAACCATTTGATTAACTTTAGTATGAAGGGGTTCCGTATCTAACAGTAAACCGTCTAAATCGTAAATAACGTGGGTAATTTTTCTAAAGTTGGGCATTGGTCAAGGGATAAAGCATTGTAGTTATTATGAATCAAATTGACGGATAAATCAAGGGGTCAAAATGGTCTGGAATTCGATGAAAAATCAATTGAGTCTAGGATGTTAATTGCCAAGATTGATGACAAGTCCAGGAATGATCGGGATGTCTCTGATAAAACCTTAATTCCCAATCCACTTGGGCGTAGGGATTAATTCGATTTTGAGCTAAATCTTTTAATTGTCGAGCGTGTTGAGGTTGAAATTCATAGGCTAAACTCAAATGGAGCCAAGTTTTTAATCGCAAAGCTTCTAAGCGAGTTGGTGAATTAACCAATTGACCAAAATGAATCATTAACAAGGGAATGCCTTGGGCTTGTAATTCCAAACCATACCAAGTGGATTGAAAAGTCATTTGGGTCACATTAATCTTTAAAGGAATCGCGGTTAATTGTGCGGTCTTGTAAGCGGTTTCTAGGGCTTGAATATAGAGGGAAATTTGAGATTCTTGATCTTGAAAAAAGCCAGTTAAGGTACAATGGGGCATATAATTATGAGCCGCATTTAATCCGCACAATTCCAGGCTTTCTTGATAAAATGCTTCAATTTGTTTCGCTAATTCTCCCCTGGGACAAGCATAAATAATAAATTCATTGAGTGACATATGGATTTGATTTATTTCTATTTTTACATAATTTTGGTTTAAACTTGACTAAATGCTTGAGGATAGATAATATTTCCTTGGTGTTGAATTTTATCGTTAAAAACCTTAACCATAAAATATTCTTCAGGAACAGGAAAAGGAGAGTGAATTTGATAGTCTACAGAAGGCTGAAAACCAAATTTAGCATAAAATTTAGGATCACCTAAAACAATAATTAAAGGATATTGTCTAATTTTAGCAAGTGTCAAACTAACTTGCACTAATTGGCTACCAATTCCTCGATTTTGGAACTCTGGATGCACAGCTAAAGGAGCTAATCCTAGGACAGAAATGGTTTCTTGATTGACTAAATCAATCTCACTATAGACAATATGACCGACAATCATTTCGTCAATTTCTGCCACTAATGTTAACCCAGGAATATAGCGATTAGATTGACGAATTAAATCAATTAAATCGGCTTCATTGGGTCGGTTAAATGCTAATTTATGAATTTGGGTAATTCTAGGATAGTCTGAGGGAGTTTCTGGACGGACATTTGAAGCAAGGTTCATAAATATCAGTGGGCTAGATGCCTTAGGCATGGCTGCGCCCGGGCGCGTTTGTACCAGTTATCAGTTTATCGCCTATTTCCCAAAATGATCAAGCTGTTCAGGATTTGACTATATAAAGTTAGTTAAATCTAGTTGATCTCAGAGTTAATTTTTGTTTAACTTTTTAGAATAAAGATTTGAACGGTAATATTATAACTTTTGTAAAAAAAATCTAATAATTTAATCCCTTGACTTTAATTAATTTTTGGTTTAAGATTACAATTTAATAGTAGAATAAACAATATTCCTAGAATTCGCAGGGTTTGGATATAACTATGAGATCAGCCCCAGATTTTTTTGATCAGACTCAGATTGATCATTGGGAAACTCGGATTCTTCCTGTATCTGATCAAGTTCAATTGCAAGATTTTGTGATGGATATTAGCCAAATTTTTAGCTTAGAAACCCAAGGAACACTATCTTCTGGGCAAGCCTATAACCAGATTAAGCGGCTAGTCACGGAATTACAAAACAGTGTAATTAATGACTAAATGCCGTATTATAACAATCTTAAATCCTCTGTAAAAAACTATTTAAGATTGTTATAATCAAACAAGTATTAATTAAAATTTTGGGGTGTTTATCATGGAAACAACAACTAATCCTCAAACCGAAACTTTAGGATATTGGGCAGTACAAGCGATTCAGAAACACCTAGAAAAAGTTATTAGTCATGAGTCTGAAGTTTTAAAAGATCATGATCCTGAAGAATTACATCAAATGCGGGTGGGAATGCGACGGTTAAGGTCTGCGGTGGTTGGGTTTGCTCCAGTATTAAAATTACCAGAATCTGCCGAGGATGAAAAAATCGGTAAAATTGCCCGTCGTTTGGGAAAATTGCGGGATTTGGATGTTTTATTAGAACTATTACAAAATAGTTATTATTCCCAATTACCACCATCGGAACAAGAAATTGTAGATAAAGTATTAATGGATTGGGTCAAACAACGTCACAAAGCCTTTAGAGTTGTGGAATGGACTTTAGAACATAAAATATATCAAAGTTTGAAAGAAGATTTACAGGATTGGGTGAAAGAACCTAATTTTACAATGCTAGAAAAACTCCCTATTGATGAAGTTTTACCGGATTTATTACTTCCCCAAATTAGTCATTTGTTCTTGCATCCGGGTTGGCAAGTGGGAATCACTCAAGATTTAGTAAATTCTGCTGTAATCACTCCAGAAACCTTAAAAATCATTTTAGAGCAACAGGGAGAATCTTTGCATGATTTAAGAAAGCAAGCGAAGAAAATCCGTTATCAAATGAGTTTATTTACTCATTTTTATAGTTCTAAATATCTAGCTTATTTAGAAGATATCAAAGCCATTCAAGAACATTTAGGAGATATACAAGATGGTATGGTGTTAATAAAAAAAATAGCAGACAAAATACCATCAAAAATCAACTCTAAACTCCCGACTTTGATCAATCTTTTAGCAGAAAGTCAGTATAAATCTTGGCAAAAATGGCAAGAACTTCAACAGCGTTATTTAAAGCCTGAAAATCGCCAAGAATTTCGCTTAGAATTACTGAATCCAGTTATAGAAATGGGTAATGGGTAATGGGTTTAGAAAGAGGGGGAATGGGGAATAGGCAATGGGCAATGGGTTTAGAAAGAGTTTACCTCCCCTGCTCCCCCTACTCCCCCTGCTCCCCAGGGCTGTTTCATGTTTGAAAATTATAGCTTACTTTTTAGCCATAATTCTCAAACATGATAGCTATTTTCGGAAGAATTAATATTTCCTATAAGGGCTATATAATATTAATTATATGAAATAGTTATCTAAATAGCATAAATATTCCTATTCCCTACGGAGTAAGACTTACGTTTGTGATTTTTCTCTATTTTTCCTAAACTAATCGCTCTATTCTTAACTTGGGGATGAAGAGATAGCCACTAATTTCTCCCACTGATTTCCTAACCACCTTCTTCCCTCTGTTATTGATAAAAATCCTAAACCTCTGAAAATATTCAATCCTAGGGTGTTGAGCAATGCCAAATTAGTCGCCGCTCGTACTTGATGAATTTTCATACTATCCTCTTTAAATAACACATCTTTTACCCAATGAACTTGATTTTCAATCCCCCAATGCCCTTTAATCTTTTGGGAAAAAAATTCTGCCTTTTCCCAGATACTACTTATATAATAAACCGTTTCTTTATCAGACTTTTTTCCTCTGTATCCCCACCGTTCTACCTGAATTATACTTTGAATATGTTCCCGGTGACATTACAATGTAACGCATCCGCAGTTATCAACTTTCCTTTTAGACCACATTCTCCTATCACCCCTAAAACTACTACTAATAGCACTTCCCATAACTCATACCTTTTTCCCTGACTTTTTCTGAAGTCCTTGACTTTTTTTAAATTTTCTATTAAACTTGTTAGCATCTTTTTTTAGAAAAAATGGCGATCGCTTTCCATTTTATCAGGTGGCGATCGCTCTTTCTTTACTCTTTTTCACCCGACTTTGAAACAGCCCTGGGGGCAGGGGAGGCAGGGGAAGTAGGGGGGCAGGGGAGGCAGGGGAGGCAGGGGAGGCAGGGGGGGCAGGGGGAGTAAACTGTTTCTATTACCTATTACCCATTTGTCGTAATTCGTAATTCGTAATTCGTAATTCGTAATTACCCTTACTTTTTGCCTTTGCGTCCGGCGGTGGTATCAATAGCTTCTAGTTCAGAACGTCTGAACGTAACCAGTTTATCCCAGTTGCCTCCTTCAAACAGAACAGCGACTTTCCCGTCACTGACTCGTTGAACTAGACCTTGGAAACCGTAGTAAGTATCAATAGGGTTCGTGACTCGCACGGCGGAACCTGGCAAAATCATAATATTTTCAAGTTTGGGTGAACTCAATCTTAGTTTACCGCCCCAGTCCCAGATTGTTAAGGGGGGGTGAAATTATCGTCTTTTCCCAAAAGTCAAAAATGCCAATAGGAGAACGTTTTAGCCATTTTTGAAAAAAAACTTTCCCAAAACCCTTGCACAAATCAAAATAAAATGCTTAGATATAGAAATGTGAAAATTCAAAAGCGAATCAACACATAACCCAATACGGGGGCGTGGCGGAATGGTAGACGCTACGGACTTAAAGATAAATTGAGCCTTGAGGCGAGAAATCTCTCAAGTGTAAGCTGTCAAATTCAGGGAAACCTAAATCTGTGAATTCAGACAAGGCAATCCTGAGCCAAGCCTAGGGGTATTAGAAACGAGGGAGTTTCCCCAATCTAACATCAATACCTAGGAAGGTGCAGAGACTCGACGGGAGCTACCCTAACGTAAAGCCGAGGGTAAAGAGAGAGTCCAATTCTCAACGCCAATTGGTAGTAGCGAAAGCTACGGGAGAATGAAAATCCGTTGACCCTTATCCGGTCGTGTGGGTTCAAGTCCCACCGCCCCCATACCTAAAAGTTAAATATGATATAGCAATCCTATTTGAGTTGTGATAAAAATCTGTAGGGGTTGGGTCTTCCAACCCTCTTGGTGCTTGGGTTAAGTCTCCCAACCCCTAGGATAAAATATTATAACCCATACACGGATTGCTATAGCAGGCAACAGGTAAGAAAAGACTTCACTCTCTGGATTTGAGTATAATCTTATGTACTGTGCTGTAAAAATTATAAGTTGATAGGGTGCGTTTTACGCGCCTTTTTTGGTTATAAATCAATAGAATAGGCCCTAATCCTCTCAACTCTCAAAGGAGGTATCAATGGTAAGCTCTAAGCACCCTGAATTAGAATCAACAGAAAATTTAAGCCTGTATGAAAAAGATTTTTACTTATGGATTGAAAATACGGTAAATCAGTTAAAAACCGGGCAATTATTAGAGGTTGATTGGGGAAATTTAATTGAAGAAATCGAATCTATGGGACGCAGTGAAAAACAAGCACTAGAAAGTAATTTAATTATTGTTTTACTGCATCTATTGAAATATAAATATCAACCCGAACAGCGTTCTAACAGTTGGTTATCTTCGATTTATGAACATCGTAGAAGACTGAGAAAAGCATTCAAAAGTAGTCCCAGCTTAAAACCTTACTATACAGAAGTATTTGAGGAATGTTATCAAGATGCCAGACAAGAAGCAGCCTTAGAAACGGGTTTAACTTTAGAAGTATTTCCTCTGGTTTGTCCGTTTACACCAGAAGCCACCCTCGATAGTGATTTTCTCCCCGATTCAATTAACGAGTTTATTTAGATTGAGTGATTTTCTAGTGGAGATATGTTATAATAAATTCAATATAGGAATTTTATATTATTATCAACTACAGGAGAAGATCATGACTCAAACTATTACTCAAGCAGAAGCCATTATCGAGATAATTAAAACCTTATCGCTTCAACAACAGGAGGAAGTGATTAATTTTATTGAATTTTTGCATTTTAAAGCCCAAAAACCAGAAATTCAACCTCCAGAAGCAGAACAACAAGGGATTTCAGCCTATGAAGCTGCTAAAGAGTTTGCAGGTTGTTTAGATGGTGGCCCTTCTGACCTTTCGACCAATAAAAAGTATTTACAGGGGAATTGGTAAAAAATGAGAAATAAGATTTTGTTAGATACAGGGCCATTAGTATCTTATCTAAAACGCCAAGATCAATATCATAGTTGGGCAGTGACTGAATGGGGAAAAAGTCAATTGCCATTATTCACTTGTGAAGCGGTTATTTCTGAAGCGTGTTTTTTGCTCCATAGAACCTATGGAGGAGAGGAAGCTGTCATTGCTTTATTAAAATCGGGAGTGATTAAAATACCCTTTCATTTAACAGAAGAAATTGAAGCTATTGGAAATTTAATGCGGCGTTATCAGAATATACCGATGTCTTTAGCCGATGCTTGTTTAGTCAGAATGAGTGAATTAATTCCAGGGAGTTCGATATTAACCTTAGATAGTGATTTTAGAATTTATCGCAAAAATCAGCAGGAAATAATTGATTTAATAATTGCTGATGAGATCTAAATAATATGGAAAAGTTTTTACAAAAATATCAACAATTTAGTATTCATCTCGGTTTGGAACGGATTAAAAACCTACTAGAACGCTTAGGAAATCCGCACCTAAATGTTCCGATTATTCATGTAGCCGGAACGAATGGAAAAGGTTCGGTTTGTGCTTACCTATCTTCTATTTTATCACAAGCGGGTTATCGGGTTGGACGCTATATTTCTCCCCATTTAGTCGATTGGACAGAACGTTTATCAATTAATCAACAACCGATTGCACAAGCGGATTTTTTACAAGTTTTACAACAGGTAGAAAATGCCATTCTCCCCGATGAAGTTCCCCCCACTTTATTTGAAATTGTCACCGTTGCAGCTTGGGTCTATTTTGCTCAACAAAAAGTAGATATAGCAGTCATGGAAGTAGGGTTAGGGGGACGTTTAGACGCCACTAATGTTTGTGATCATCCCTTGGTTAGTGTGATTACTTCCATTGGTTTAGACCATCAAGAATATCTGGGGTCAACAATAGCAGAAATTGCCTTTGAAAAAGCGGGAATTATTAAACCTAACTGTCCAGTTGTCGTGGGTATTTTACCCCCAGATGCTCAACAAGTTATTCAACAACGAGCGACGGAATTAAACGCTCCGGTAACGTGGGTTAAACCTGCGGTTTGGGTCAAGGCAAATGGTGGGCAACAAACGGCTAATTATCAAGGTTTAGAATACCCTTTACCCCTATTAGGAAATATACAATTAATTAATTCGGCGATCGTGATCGCTACTATTCAAATTCTACGTCAACAAGGATGGCAAATTTCCGAAACTTCCCTAATTCAAGGCATAGAAAAAGCCCAATGGCCAGGACGCCTGCAATGGATGACCTGGAAACAGCATCGCCTATTAATTGATGGAGCCCATAACCCTGCCGCCGCCATTGCCTTACGTCAATATGTAGATAGTTTAGAGGTTTCATCTATTAGTTGGGTGATGGGAATGTTATCAACAAAAGATCATACTAATATTTTTCAAGCCCTATTAAGACCCGGTGATCAATTATATTTAGTTCCTATTCCTAATCACCCCCATGCAGACCCCCAACAGTTAGCAACCCTAGCTAAAAGTTTATGTCCCGATTTAAAGTTTTATCAAACCTATCCCACATTAATTTCAGCTTTAGATACTGCCATTCAAGATGAAAATACCTTACCAATTCTCTGTGGATCATTGTATTTATTAGGTCATTTTTTCCAACTTCTTCAAAAAACTTGAATCCCGTTATAACCTCTTTGTGCCTTTCTGGTTAAATAGAGTTAAATATAGAGAGACGCGCCATGGCACGTCTCTACTATTATCGACACATAATTAAAGTATTAGCCGAGATATATCCATCCACAGGCTCACTAATTCCCACCCAATCGCGTTTTTCCCCATTCGGATCAGGAATTAACTTATAATTCTGCATCAGTCTAACTCTGGCTCCTGAAGCCACACTCCCAACTCGGTCAGAAAATCGCGAGGGTTTTTCCCGTACCACAACCCCATTCGGTGCGGCGGCGAAATCGACTTGACGACACAGACCTACGGGTGTTGTTGTTGGGGGTTTGGGTTGTTCGACTTGACCCGAACAGTCCTGTAAATTTCCACTTCTATCAGGAAAACCATTAGAAATATAACCCTTAATTGGGGCAGAAATTTCTACCCAAGTGCGACCATCCGGGCCACGAGTCCCGCCAGAATTATTGGCTAAAGTTACTTCCGTTTTAAACCCCACACCCCCGACCACCGGAGAAGTCGGAGTCGGGCGAGAATGAACTGCTAACCCCTGTTGTTCTCCAATAACGCGACACAAACTAGAACGGTTTTGAGCGATTTGTGTTTCAGAATTTGTTGTCGGGGGTTTAGTATGTATCGTTGCTAAAGTGGGTAATTGACTCCCCATCACCGCTAATACAACTAATGCTAAAACCCGAAAAGACCGACTCCTCAATACAAAATTATTCATTGATTTCACTCCTCATTTAATCCCACACTATTTTAACAATTAGAACTGACGTAAAAAGCGTAAATCGCTGGCATAAACCCGCCGAATATCATCAATTTGATGTAAAACCATGGCAAACCGTTCAACACCAAAACCCGCCGCAAATCCCGTATATTTTTCCGGGTCATAGCCAGCCGCTTTTAACACATTTGGATCAACCATGCCACATCCTAACACTTCTAACCATTTTCCCTGCCATTGTAAATCTACTTCGGCTGAAGGTTCAGTAAAGGGGAAATAACTCGCCCGAAACCGCACGGGTAAATCCCCAAACATTTGGCGCAAAAACTCTTTAATAGTTCCTTTTAAATCGGTAAATTGTAGGCCTTCTTCAATGGCTAACAGTTCAATTTGATGGAACACCGCCGCATGGGTCGCATCCACCGTATCCCGACGATAAACCCGACCCGGGGCGACAATGCGGATGGGGGGTTGGTGTTCTTCCATGTAGCGAATTTGCACCGAGGAAGTATGGGTTCTTAATAAATTACCATCGGGTAAATAGAAGGTATCCTGCATATCCCGGGCGGGGTGGTCGGGGGGAGTATTTAGGGCTTCAAAATTATAATAGTCCGTTTCCATTTCCGGGCCAGAAGCCACGGTATATCCCAACCCAACAAATATATCTAAAGCCCGATCAATAATGCCATTCAGGGGATGAATTCTGCCCTGGGAATGATAGACTCCCGGCATGGTGACATCTAGGGTTTCCGATTGCAGTTGGGCTTCGAGTTGGGCACGTTGGAGGGCGGTGCGTTTATCCTCTAAACCTGTTTCTAGGGCTTTTTTGACGTCGTTGGCTACAGATCCAATTCGAGGGCGCTCGCTGGCGTCGAGTTTTCCCATACCCCCGAGAACGATGGAAACTTTGCCTTTTTTGCCTAAATAGTTAATTCGCAATTGTTCTAATTCTTCTAGGGTTTGAGAAATTGCGATCGCCTCTGTTCCCTCAATGCGCAGGTCTTCGAGTTGGGTTTCTAATTCACTAAGTTGAGTTGCCATAGCATGATTAATAGACGGTTTAAATGGGGTAGAGGATTAAATTTTCCTGCTTTTGCTGAGTGTAGCTTAATTTGTTCCCTTTTTCTCAGTAGTCTTTTGTTAAAAAAGCGGTTCAAAAAATAGAAAATTATCTTCGATTTTTATTTTTTGCCTAATGATACCGACAATAATTTTGAAAAAATCCCTTGAACAAAGGGAATTAAAACCAAGGCTTTAGGTCGGATTTTAACTTGATAATGCTCTAATTTTTACAATGGCTAGAAGCAGAATTTTGAGCGGGAGATAAAGTTACTTACCATCCCGATTCATTCCACCAATTTACTCGTTTATTCGGCTATATCCAAAAATCTAGTTGTTTGATTAAACCATTTTCAAATATAAGTTTGGGCAACATTGGATAGCTACTATCTTCGGTTTCGTTAGTAAGTCTAAATGGATTGTAACTACAAATAATTTCGAGATTAATTCCAACCCCGGGGCGAGATTCTCCGGTCAGGGCGAGGAGACTCAAAGGATTTATACCCCTGATTTAGACTCGCTATATTTAACACATCTTTAGGAGAAACTGCTATAATATTTAAAGTTGCAACTCCAAAATCCCATGATTCAGGAACAAAAATTATTAGAAAAGTGGCGTTCTTTACCTCAAGAAAAACAACAAGAGGTGATTGATTTTGTAGATTTTTTGACGACTAAAATAATCCTTTTAAATAACCCAAGTTTATCCGATCAAAGCCCATTAAATTCGGTTGACACAGAACAAACAGAAACGCCAAAAGCCTCATCATATTTAGGAATAAAATTGCAACAAATCCGAGAAAAAATTATTGACTCTGGTGTTCCATTATTGAGTGCAGAAAATGTAGAAATAGAAAAAGCAAATCGGCGGGGTGGATATCAGGATACTGAATAAAAAACTAATCTTGATTCACCCTCAAAATTGTCCTGAAAGTATATTTTCCCTCTCTGAATCAATTTAACTCAATGAAACTATTAATTAGTAATGATGATGGGGTTTTTGCCCAAGGAATTCGCAGTTTAGCCAATGGTTTAGCCCAAGTCGGGCATGATGTTACCGTGGTTTGTCCCGATCAAGAACGCTCGGCAACGGGTCATGGTTTAACCTTACACCATCCCATCCGCGCTGAACAGGTAGAGGATGTGTTTGCCCCGTCCGTAACGGCTTGGGCCTGTTCGGGAACCCCCGCCGACTCCGTAAAAGTGGGGCTATTTGGGGTGATGGAAACCCCGCCGGATTTGGTTTTAGCCGGAATTAATCATGGGCCGAATGTGGCCACGGATATTCTGTACTCCGGTACGGTTTCGGCAGCCATGGAAGGGTTAATCCAAGGAATTCCCAGTATTGCATTTAGTTTAGGCAGTTATTCCTCCCGGGACTTTCAAGTGGCGGTGGAATTTGCCCAACAATTAATTCACACCTTAGAAAAACATCCCCTACCCGAAGCAATGTTACTGAATGTTAATGTTCCCGGTGTTCCATCTCAAGATATTCAGGGGGTGAAGATTACCCGCCAAGGAATTCGTCGTTATTTGGATATTTTGGAAAAACGCATTGACCCCCGGGGAAAAACCTATTATTGGTTAACTGGAGAATTAATGGAAGATGTAGAACTCTTAAATGAACCCTCAGACTTGGATGAATGGATGACAGATGTTCATGCTTTACGTCAAAATCTGATCACCATCACTCCCCTACAATACAACCTTACCCATGTTACAGAGTTACAAAAGTTACAAACTTGGTCGCAGATGTTATAGCGCTAGGGAACAGGGAACAGTAAGTTATAACTAGGTTACAAGGTTTATTATTGTCAAACACCTTAATTGGTAGTGCTTTAAGCATTCACAGTTAAAGTCCCCCTTGTTAGCAAGGGGGATGGAAGGATTTCCAGTTTCGGCTGTCATTAGAGGTTTGGTGTTGAAGCCTACACCCCAAGGCAACCGAACCCTGAGAAGTCAGCCATTCAACACCTGAATTCTACTTTTTGGGTGAGAGCAACATCATCATGCTGCGTCCTTCTTGTTTGGGTTCCTGTTGCACCTCAGCCAATTCTTGTAACTCAGAGGCCATACGTTCCAGGAGGCTTTTGGCGAGGTGACTGTGTTGAATTTCCCGACCACGGAACATAATGGTGGCTTTGACTTTATCCCCCGATTGCAGGAAGCGTTTGGCTTGATTGACGCGCACTTTGTAATCGTGTTCGTCAATGATGTAGCGCATCTTGACTTCCTTAACATCAACGGTGTGTTGTTTTTTCTTGGCTTCTCGAACTTTCTTTTCCTGTTCGTACTTGTATTTGCCGTAGTCCATAATCCGACACACCGGGGGGTCGGCTTTGTCACTAACCAATACTAAGTCGAGTTCTTTTTCCTCCGCCATCCGCGAGGCTTCCCGGGGGGTGAGAATCCCCAACTGAGAGCCATCTGCGTCTATAACCCGGATTTTAGGAAACCGGATATTTTCGTTAATTGGAGGCAAATTGCGATTGATTTTTTTATCGGTCACAGGCATTAAAGAAGTTTGCAAGCGATTAAATATGATGGTGATATGGTTCTACAGTTTCCTATTGTACTCATTCCCATCGATATTCTGTTCCAAATTTAACCTAAATTCCATAAAGGTTAAGATGATCGATATAAAGTTATGTTGTGATCGGAGGACATTTGTTAAGTTCCGCAAGCTGGCAAGACCAAGTAGGTTGTCAACGGGATTGGATTTGGCGGGGTTGGCGGATTCGTTACGCCTATAGTCGGCCCGGTTTGTCCCTATCTTCTCGTCCCAGTTACCCGATGTTATTTTTACATGGATTTGGGGCTTCGATTGGACACTGGCGATACAATTTGGCTGTGTTGAGTCAAACCCATACGGTTTATGCTTTAGATTTATTGGGTTTCGGCGGTTCGGAAAAAGCGATCGCCCCCTACAATACTCAGTTATGGGTAGATTTAGTCTATGACTTTTGGAAAACGTTTATCCGAGAACCTGTAATTTTAGTCGGAAATTCGATTGGGTCTTTGGTGAGTTTAATGGTGGCATCCCAAGACCCTAAATTGGCAAAGGGATTAGTTTTAATTAGTCTTCCTGACCCGGGATTACAATTAGAAATGTTACCGCCTTGGGCAATTCCTGTGGTAGAAACTGTACAAAATGTTGTGGCTTCTCCTCCGGTTTTAAGGTTATTTTTTGCCTTAGCTCGTCGTCCGAGTTTTATCCGGCGTTGGGTAAAGTTAGCCTATAATAATCCCGATGCGATTACCGATGAATTAGTTGATATTTTGGTGACTCCAGCCCTGGAAAGGGGGGCGGCGCGGGCTTTTTGTTCGATTTTAAAAATGATGGGAAATCCCCGTCTTGGCCCAACGGTTAAAAGTCTATTTCCCCAGTTAACGGTTCCTATTTTGTTAGTTTGTGGTTTACAGGATCGTTTAATTCCAGTTAAATTTGCCAACCCTCGTCAATATTTACAATATTACTCTCAATTAAAATTAGTGGAATTGGAAAATGCCGGACATTGCGCCCATGATGAATGTCCAGAGCGGGTAAATGGGGAAATTTTAACCTGGATGAATGAAAATTTTGATGACTACTGCTAGAGTCGATTAGATCAGAGTTACTCCGCCCTCAACAGGCAAAATCACCCCGGTCATATAGGGATTAGTCATCAAACTTAATACCGCCTGCGCTAGTGCCTCGGGTTGCCCCAGGTGAGCCACGGGTAAGGCTGCGATCGCCCACTTGCTGAGGTCTGAACGTTCAGACTCGCTTTGACTGCTCCAGATGCTGGTATCCTCTATCAGTCCAGGAGCAATCACGTTAACCCGAATGGGTGCGATTTCTAATGCCAGTGAGCGCCCAAATGCGGCAACGGCACTATTGGCGGCGGCGATCACAGAAATCCCTCCCAGTTTTGAAGATTTAAACATAGAGACACTGGAGGTTAGGGTAATGGAGCCATCAGTAGCTATGGTTTTCAACCCGGCACGGACAGCAAAAAACGTTCCCCAGAACTTGTCCATGCCACCTTCAGCCGTTTCTGTGGTCATTTCTGCTAATAGCGATCGGGGCATATTTCTGTCTCCGATCGCCGTTACGACTAAATGATCAAAGTTTCCCACTTCCTCAAAAAAAGTATTAACTGAATCTTGATTCAAAATGTTAACGGTTTTAGCTTCAATCTCTCCAGCAATTAATCCGATCGCCTGATTTAATTTTTCTGGAGATGGGTGGGAAAGTACAACTTTTGCCCCCAATTCTAATATCTTATTGGCGATCGCCAGGTCAACTCCCGAATTCATGCCAATAATAATTACCTTTTTTCCTGATAACGACTCAAACATTATTTTCTCCCTGGTATCAAAATATAAAATTGCTTTAAATTAATATTAAAAAAAAATCGGGAGTAGCTTTTAGTTATTGAATAACTGCCACTCCCTTAATTTTCGATCAAGTTTGATCAAGATGGCTCTGGTCTACTTAACTATCTTCCCAATCGGAAGGCCACTTCAAAGTCCAGACTGGGGGGATATCGGTAGAAGTAGAATCACCGCTTTCTGTGTCTTGCTCTGCTAAGAAACGAGCAAAGAAGGGGACGGCTAGGGGGGTCGATACTTTGATATTTTTAGACATAGTAGTTTACTTTTCAGAAAGCTAATTGCTGGGATTATATCACTAATCAACCCGATATCGCAAGTCTCAATCAATTGTAAGTGCTTGTGCAAAATAAATTACCTAGTTGGGAGAGGGAACAGGGAACAGGGAATTAGAAATATGTAAATAATTATGTTTGGGTGCTTATAAGTAGTTTAATATCCAATGTTAAAAAAGTTAAGCCATCAAATAGGGAGTAGCTTTCAGTTATTAAATAACTGCTACTCCCTTAAATTGTGGATTAAGATTGCTCTTATCTATTTAATATTCTTCCCAATCGGAAGGATACTTATAAGTAGAGACAGGAGCAGAATTAGAATTGTTAGCTTCCACGGCTTGCTCTGCTAAGAAACGAGCAAAGAAGGGGACTGCTTTGGGCGCAGAGACTTTAACATTTTTGGACATGAGTTAATTTCCTTTTGGAATATTGACCTGCGACCAAGATACTACCGACTAACAGAATATGTCAAGGGAAATCCAGCACAAATGATTAACTTTTATTAAAAAAGTATCCTGAATCACTAAGATGGTTTCTGGTTTGTAGGAGTAAGCAGAATTTCAGCGATCGCCGGGGAAATAGGGAAATAGGGAGCAAATAATTCCAACCAGAAAAACTCGCCAACGGGATTGATTTCTAGGAAAATGTGCCGACCATCGGGAGTGACAATAATATCAATAGCTCCATAGTTTAAGCCGAAATAAGCCGTTAGTTGCAGTAGTTTTTTCTCGATATCTTCGGGTAAATTATAGGCTTGCCATTTTTCAGTTAAAGCCCTTCCTTCTTTCCGCCAATCATAGGTAGCTCCGTCTAATTTTTGAGAGTCAATGGCGGCAGTAAATACCTGTTTTCCCACAATAATTGTCCTTAATTCTAGGGCTTTAGGTACATTTTCTTGAAAAGTCATCGGACAAAAACTTAGCCCTTCCAAATTCTCTAAATCATCATCAGTCACAGGACTGGTAAACACGACATTTTCTTCTTTATTTTCACCATAAATTGCAAATTGAGAGAGCATTTTAGTAACAATTCCTTGCTCTTTACAGTCCTGGGCAAATTGTTTGACAGCTTCGGGATTATTTGAGGTCAAAGTACGGGGAGTTGATAAACCCAGTTGTCGGGCAATTTGTAATTGCAGTTGCTTATTATTAGCCCGATCAACGTTAATCATCGGATCAAAATGGAAGCCCGGTAGACTAGCAATTAATCCTCGGACGGTAACACGACATTCTTTGAGAGACGCTTCCCGAAATTGCTGATCCATACTATCAGGAAGTTTAGCGCCATATCTCATCCGCCGATACCAAACTGAGGAGACTTCACTTAA
Source organism: Planktothrix sp. PLAVEN19ND (assembly GCF_057220675.1). Taxonomy (NCBI): domain Bacteria; kingdom Bacillati; phylum Cyanobacteriota; class Cyanophyceae; order Oscillatoriales; family Microcoleaceae; genus Planktothrix; species Planktothrix sp. PLAVEN19ND. The sequence goes on from NZ_CM170132.1 coordinate 1,207,279, forward strand.
GTCTAATTTCTGTTCTCCATCGGTAACTATTCCCCCATCAAAATCACCCGAATAAATATCGAGTTTTACTTCCGTAGGAAAGCGATCGGTATCAAAACGAAAGGCTTTTTCACCCTTAGCTTCAATAGCTTTAACAACCAGGGGAATACTTTCATTATCGTTGCTGAAAGTGAAAATTAAAACCGTCATAAATCTCCTTAATAATAATGGTTAAGTAGTAAATTTTAAGGAATCAGAGTATCGGCGATCGCTTGGGAAATTGGCAAATCCAAATCCCTTTCCAGCATTCCCCATTCGCCACCAGGATTAACTTCTAAAAAAACATAATCTCCCGACGGCGTGAGAATAAAATCAAAAGCTCCAAATAGGAGCCCCAATTGACCCATAAAAGTTTGAAGACGACGGATTAATTCTTCAGGAAGTTGATGATTTTGCCAAGCACCAACCTCGATACCAGGGGCGCGCCAATCTACGGTAGAATCTTCATAAACAGAAGCATTTAACGCCCCCACAAATACCTGACCATTCACATAAATGACTCGCAATTCCTGTTGCTTAGAAATTTGTTCTTGGAAAACCATTGGACAATAACGCAATGACTCCGCAGATTGTAAATCTTCCTCTTTAACCAGGCTAGTATAAAGGAAAAAAGAAGTGCTTTCCATACTACGAGAAAGAGCCGTTAATAGCTTACTCACCATTTTGCCGTTAACTTGTTGAAAAAATTCCCGTGCGGCTTCGGCTTTATTTGTGATCAATGTTTGCGGAATAGTAAAACCTACTTCTGAGGCTAATCTTAATTGCAGTAGTTTATTACTCGCCGCCTCAATTTGTGCTAAATGATCAACCCAATTAGCCTGCCTCAGACTGTCCCAAAAGCCGTTTAAAGTTGCCTTTGATTCCTTTGCACAAGCCTGTTGGTATTGGGGGTCTAATTCCTGAAAATCAGGCTCCCAGATCCGTCGTAGCCAAACCGCTTGTACCTGTTCTGTGCTAATAGAATGACCATTATATTCCAGTTGATGATCGCTTTTTGATTTGCCAAAATTGGCAGTTAATTGGACATTGAGGGGAAATTGATCCGTATCAAAACGAAAGGGTTGCACGCCTTTTTTTAATAGGGCTTCCATGACCCGATCAATAGTAAAAAAATCTCCACTATGAGTAATTAATAAAACAACATCACGAGACAAAGACATAGAACTATTTTCTCCGTAATTTAGCTTTTGAGTTTTGCGTAAAGAATAGCTTTAAAAGGGAAAATTTTAAACTAAGAAGAACGCGATAATTCCCAAACTAATACTTGACCATTGGCTCGGGTTTGTGTGTGCTGCATTCCGATTTTTTCTAGCAATCTTTGGGAACCAATATTATCAGCATCGCAGCCAGCCGTCACTTTTTCCACAGAAGGTTGAGAAAATGCCCAGTCTAACACTGCTTTTGTCGCTTCAGATCCGTATCCCCGTCGTCGATAGGAGGGAGCGATTTGATAGCCAATTTCCAGTGATCCTGTGGGGGAGCCTGTGGGATCGGGGATATCTGGAATAATTTTAAGCATAACGTGACCAATTAGGGTATTTTCTGCTTGTTGAATCACTAAATTTCCCCATCCCCATTCCCCTTGCAATGGACTTTTGTTCAGTATATTGGCAATTTCTGGCAAGTTATCATAAAATTCTTGATCAATCCAGTTAGGTACAACTGTAACGTCCAGAACTTTTCCTAATTCAGTATCGCCAATAATTGCTGCTTGTACAATTGGCAATTTAAAAGGCACTAAACGTAATCGTTTGGTAACAAGATCACCCATGTTATATAGTAATTCTAAATGATTGGTGATAAAAACCTGTAGGGGTTTGGTCTCCAAACCCAGGCGCAAAGAGGGTTGGGAAACCCACACCCTACGATAGAACATTACAACATACAGGGAATTATTATCTGGAAGTTTAAGATTTTTTAATAAAATTGATCGCCGCGAATTTTTGCTGTTGGTAGTCCTCAACGGTCAAAAGTTGCCAACGAGAATTTTCTGCAAGTTCTAGTACCCATTGATGATAATTAAATAGACTTTCCCGATGTCCTACACTGATAAAAGTTGTCTGGGTTTGCTTTAATTGTTGATACAAACTTTCTTCATTAATTAAATCTAAAGCACTGGTGGCTTCATCTAATATGGTGAAACTGGGACGGGTAACTAACATTCGGGCAAAGGCTAGTCGCTGTTGTTCTCCCAATGATAAAATATTTTCCCAATTTACTTCTTTATCAAAAACATTAGTTTGAGTTAATAAATGTTGCAGGTTGACTTTTTCTAGGATTTTTTCAAGTTCTCGATCAGTAATTTGATCAGTGGTATGGGGATAAAGGAGTTGGTCACGCAGAGTGCCCAAAATAATATAAGGACGCTGGGGCAAAAATAGCATTTCTTCGAGAGCAGGACGCACTAAACGCCCGGTTCCCGCATTCCATAAACCGGCGATCGCCCGCAGCAAAGAACTTTTACCACGACCACTAGGGCCAACAATTAATAAACCTTTTCCCGATGGAACTGATAGGGATAAATTTTCAACAATTACTTTCTCATAATCTGGGGTTTGTAGAGTAAAATTCTCAAAGGCTAAACGGTTGTCTTCTACTGTTGTAATCCTAGCGAGGTTTTTGGGTTCTAGGGTGACTCTTTTTAAGCCATCAGAAAAGGAGGCTAAACGCTCAATATAATTAGATAATTTTGCTGACGTTCCCCACTCACTTACCAATTGTCCCAAGGAATTAGAAAAGAGAAAACAGCACAAACTGGCTTGACTAATTTCTCCAAAATCAATTTTATCTTGAATGAACATTGGTGTCAGAATAAACATCGAAAAAACACTAATCGCAGACTGATAACCACGATTAAAAAGATCCTGAAATCTCTCCCAATTGATTCTTTCTTCCGCATTCTTGAGAATATTATTAAATCTGCGTTCGATGATTTTTTCTTCCTGTTCCTCTCCTCGGAAAAAAGCAATGGATTCCGCATGAGATCGGACATGGGTTAGGGCATAATTATATTCAGCTTTAGAGTTAAGTTCCGCCTGATTAATCTTATTTAACTGTTGGGTTAAATACACCGCAATAAAGTTACCAGCAATGGTATAGATAACTAGATAAATGGTAATCTCTTGGGAAATTGTCCAAAGAATAACCAGAAAAGTGATCATTTGCAGACTCTTTTCTAATAAGGTTGTTAAAAACCTCAAGGTTATGGTGGTAATCGGTTCAATTTCTTGGGATAAACGTTGGTCAGGATTTTCTAAACCCGATGTAAAATTAATTTTATAATAGGCGCGATCGCTCAAATATTGTTTTAAGGTGTTACTACTGAGCCACTTATACCAATCAAGAGCAACTTTTTTTCTCACAAATTGAGCCAAAGCGACTAAACAGGTGATCAGCACAATCAAAAAGCTAGATAGCCAGAGAGTATCAAGATACTTAGAAAGGTCTCTTTGTTCAATAACAATATCTAGGACATGGCGATTCCAGAAGCTGGCAAAAGCATCAACACTCACTAGCAAAATTATGCTTAAAACCATTAGAAACAGCATCCCCCAGGAACAAATCACATCGGAAAATGCCCGTCCATTTAACTCTGTGGGATACCAGTAAGGTTGAGCAATAATTTTAAGATCTTGCAAAAATCGAGTCAAAGATGAAAGAGGATTGGTGATAGTTTTGTCCGGGGGAACTTGAGTTTGCATATCCTAAAAAAACTGGTAATTATTTACACCGGATAAGTTAGGGATTATTCAACCTGACTGACTCCGACTGGTTTCTCTGCTGCCACCAATAAATAAGTTATTGCCGAAGAACTTAATAAACGATCTATAGCAGTAATATTAGCATTATAGGTGGCTTCGTCCATCTTTTCTGCTTGAAATTCTTCTCCCAGCCAAGATTTTAGATGTCGAAAATGTTTGAACCAACATTCCTCCGTCGCCTCCACGAATTGTAACTGTTGAAATCCTAACTGTTGGTAAAGATTTTGATATTCGGCAATATTTTTAACCGTATTAGCTTGGGGAACAGTCCAATCACCTAAATATTCGGTCGTGGCAAAACTCATATCTGAGAGAATTAAATTTCCCCCCGGTTTCAACACCCGCCAAGCCTCTTTTAGAAACTTTTCTCTGGTATTAAAATAGAAAGCTGCTTCTACACAAATAATAGTATCAAAAAAATTATCCTCAAATTCCATATTGACCGCATCCATCAACAGGAATTTGCAGTCAGGAGCGTTTAAAATACTTCTTTCAATTTGTGCAGGGGAAATATTAATTCCCACAATTGCTGCTGAGGAATAATACTTGAGGAGGTAACTGGTTGTTGCGCCCAAACCGGAGCCAACATCAAGAATATTTCCCTGCTTTTCAGGAATAAATTCTAAAAGTTTTTCCATCAAATTAAAACAAGATTCCTGTTGATTTTGGGTATCTGATTGCCAGTAACCCACATTAAAAAACTCTTTTTGACCGTAGAATTCCCGAGTTGAAGGATTGAGAATTAAACTATCAAATTTACTAATCCATTCATTTTTATCCATTTTTAATCTCCGATTTTGATCTTTGATTGATCTGCAAGGCTTTTTTCTACCCTACAATTATGTCATCAATATGCTACTGCAAATGTCTCCATATTCCCTGACAACGTTCCACAATTAATCCTTGAAAAACTGACAGAGTTGATGGGTGAATGTCTATTTTGTACAGCGAGAAAATACCTGTAGGACTTTTCAGGTTTAACTCCCTGCGGGTAATAGATAATGCTTGCGCTCGATGGAGTTCCACCGCTTGTAATAAACCAGGATAACTCAAATTACGCAGAGCTAATTGACCATTTTTAGTAATATAAATAGCATCATTTTGAAAAAGATACTCTAAGCTGATCAAACTAGCATGAACATCCGTATCTTTTTCCACGCCGCCTAAACGGTGAGCATCTAAACCAAAGCGAATACAGAAATTAACCGCTACCAACTTCCCAGCTTCTTCAGCAGGTAAAGTACAAGCGGCAAACTCAAATCCGAGACTATCCGATCGCCATTCTTCAACACCCGCATAGGTATAATTTTGAAAAAGGTTCTGGTTTGCCTTGAAATCAAATCCTAAACCGCTTGCATGGCCAGCTTCATGTACTTGAGTGTCCATGTGGCGATAGCGTTCACTATTGATTTCATCTTCTAAGGGGGCCAATAATAAATTAGCAGTTTCCGGTTCAAAAATTGTTTGGATACATTCATAGCTAGAACCTAAAAAACGTCGTCGCTGTTCACTGGTGTTGTTTAATGCCGGGCCGTCAATACTGTTAGGAAAGGGCCAGCCATTGGGAACAATAAAGGCTTCACCTTTTTCTCCACTAAGATGACCACAACTGGCAATTTCGCTAAAGGAAAGGTTTCTGGGAACAGGTTGACCCAAAGTGCCAAATTTTTCCCGACTGAGATTTTCTAATTGTTCAATAGAGGGTTGAGAATTATCGTATATTTTCCCAGAAATCGCACTTAAAGTTACCTGACTCTGGCATTGTCTATTAATTTTATAAGGGGCAATAATTAAGAAATAACCATTTTTACCAATAAAATCCATATTGATAAAATCTTCAGCCAAAATACTCCAGTCGTTATTTTCTAAAGCATCTGCTGTTTTTAGTAGCCATTCGGGGGGAAGTTCACAAAATTTTTTTGCCTGTTGACGCAGTTTTTGAGCGGCAATAGTAATTTCATTTTGCTGGATATCTTGAACTACTTGTTTGATTAAATCTGGTTCGTCTACGAGGGCTATTGTCATTTTTCATCCATCCTGAATTTATGCAAAATTTAATATTTTTATTGTCTAAAGAATAATATTAGAGGCGAGGTGCGCCTTGCCCCTACACAGAAATCCCGATATTTTTTAAGATTAGTAATCTTGCTCATGATTTTTTTGCAATCCATTTAGATTTGCTATATATTCTGATTGATCGCTAAACCCTTAGCCACTTCGAGACCCGGGAATCTTTGTTATAGCGATAGGTAAAGCCATCTTTGTCAGTGATAGACTTACCAAGGCTGGCTCTACTTCTGATAGTGCCTATTGAGTAGTTGGTCAAAACCTCCATTTCTTTATGGGAAAATCCCTCAAATTCGTCAGTTAATACCGCTATTTCAGGTATGGGTTGAGTTGGGGATTGATTACTAGAAAGATTGTCTATGGTGATTTGAGTATTGTCAATGGGAATATTGATAATTTCTTTAGTTTTTTGCCGTCGATAATCCTGTACGGTTAACAGTTGCCAACTAGAATCGGCCGAGAGTTCCAAAACCCATTGGTGGTAATCAAAAAGACTTTCTCGATGTCCCACACTAATAAAGGTGGTTTTTGTTTCTTGTAACTGTTGATATAAATTACCTTCATTGTTTAAGTCTAAAGCGCTGGTAGCTTCATCTAAAATGATAAAGCTAGGACGAGTAACTAATATTCGGGCAAAAGCCAAACGTTGTTGTTCTCCCAGGGATAGAACGTTTTCCCAGGGCACTTCTGTATCAAAACCATCGACGCGACTCAGTAAGTTTTGCAGGTTAACTTGTTGCAAAATTTCTTGTAATTCCGCATCAGTTTTTGCCAAATTCTGATTAGGATAAAGTAACTGTTCGCGTAAAGTTCCTAATATGATATAAGGGCGTTGGGGCAAAAATAAAACTTCTTCTAAAGGCGGCCGAATTAAACGACCTGTTCCCGCATTCCACAGACCCGCTATCGCCCGCAGGAGGGAACTTTTGCCGCGACCACTGGGCCCGACAATCAATAAACCTTCTCCCGGTTGAACAATTAGCGATAAATCTTCAACGATTACCTGTTCATAATTGGGGGTTTGTAAAGTCACATGATCAAAAGCCAGATGGTTTTCTTCTAGGGTTTTAATAGTATGTACATTTTCCGGTTCTTTGGTTATTTCTTCTAAAGCATTTGAAAATTCAGATAGACGTTCAACGTAACTGGAAAATCTTCCAGACTTACCAAATTCAGCGATTAATTCTCCTAGGGCACTGGCAAACAAATTAGCGGCTAAACAGGCTTGACCTACCTGTCCAAAACTAATACCTTCGTTGTTATTAATATATAAAGGCCCAAGGACTACAAAAGTAAATATTTGGATAGCAGATTGATAGCCCCGATTAAAAATTTCCGTACCTCTTTCGGCATCAATCTTACGTTTAACAGTGTTTACAAGATTACTAAATCGACGCTGAATGATATTTGATTCTTGGTTTTCCCCCTGAAAAAAAGCGATGGATTCGGCATGATTGCGAACATGAGTTAGAGCATAACTATAGTTAGCTTTAGTTTCAAGTTCCTCTTGATTAATCTTATTTAGTTCTTGGGTTAAGTAAACAGCAATCAAATTTCCGACGATTGTCCAAACTACTAGAATTAGGGCAACTGATTGGGAAATTGACCAAAGAACAATTAAAAAAACTACCATTTCCAGCGCCTTTTCTAGTAAAGTTGCTAGAAAACTCATGGCATTACTGGTAATCGGTTCAATTTCCTGGGATAGACGTTGATCCGGGTTCTCAAGATCGGATTTAAAATTAATTTTATAATAGGCACGATTGCTAAAATATTTTGCTAAAATCCAAGCGTTTAGCCATTCGTACCAATCAAGCGCAATTCTTTTTCTAATAAATTTAACAAATCCTACCAGGATCGTTACACAGATTAATCCCGCGGCGAAAATAGATAGGGTTTCAACAAATTTATTAAAATCTTCTTTAGCGATAATCACATCGACCAAATAGTTACTCACGAAACTATTAAAGGCTGTTAAACTTACTAGAGCAATGATTAATATAATTAAAAGAATCAGCATTGCCCAAGCACGAATTACATCGGAAAATGCCCTTCCTCCAGGTTTAGTCGGATACCAATAAGGCCCGGCAATCGCTTTTACACTTTCCCAAAATTGAGTAAAAGTTGAAGCGACATTCATCATGGATTGACCTTGAACAACTTCGGTTGCCATATCCTAGTAATAAACGTAAATCTCTGACCAGTAAAGTATAATCCTTAATTGTGCAGAAAAGTAAATTGATAAAAAGAATAGGTTTCAACAATCACTGTTCTTTTGTCAAATACATTCTGATTATAGTTGGATTAGCTATTATCAGAAATTATAATAATTCAATTGCTAGTATTCTCTAAGAATGGTATATAAGTGGTAGGGATAATTAACAGATCAAGCCACGGCACAAGTGATCATAGCAAGTTTCCGATCAAAATTTTGGAGGGATGTCCTGCTGCTGTGTGTCCGTAACAATTCTAAGGAAGCCCAGATGAACGAAACTGCCGAAAAAAGTTACCCACTTTCCATGGGTCAAAAAGCTATGTGGTTTATCTACCAAATGGCTCCAGAGAGCGTTGCTTATAATATATTTATTACAGTAAAAATTAATTCAAATTTAGATATTAATACTTTTATCGATGTCTGGAATCAGATTGTTCAACGCCATTCTATTCTTAGAACTGTCTATACTGTTCATGAAGGTAAACCGAGGCAGCAAATTAATCAGCAACAGCAATTTAATGTTCAGATAACCGATGCCTCCTGTTGGAATGAAGATCAATTAAAAGAAAAAATATTTGCTGAAACCGACCGACATTTTAACTTAGAAACCGATTCAGTTATCAGAATTAGTTTATTTACTCGAACAGCAAAAGAACATATTCTCCTCTTAACAATGCACCACATTGCCGGGGATCTACGGACGGTTGATTTACTTCTCTGTGAATTTCAATCGGCCTATGTTTTTGAGATCAAAAAAGTTAGTCAAGGGCAGACTGCGTTCAGCGAATCTGCTTTGAAAAAAAATGATTCTTACAAATCCTATATAGAATTTGTTAACTGGCAGTTAGAAATGCTGTCTAGTGCAAAGGGAGAAAAACTTTGGCAATACTGGCAGGAAAAATTAGCCGGGGAATTGCCAGTTTTGAATTTGCCCACAGACAAACCCCGTCCACCCGTAAAAACCTATCAAGGAACTACCCATATTCTGAAGTTAGATCAAGTATTGATTGATAAAATTAATCATCTAGCTCTAGTTTATGGAATCAGTCTTTATAATCTTCTACTAACAGCATTCTATGTATTAATTTACCGCTATAGCAATCAAAAAGATATCCTAGTAGCAACTCCCATGAGAGGTCGAAATGGGAGAGATTTTCAAGGGTCTATTGGATATTTTGTTAACCGTGTCATCCTGCGAACTTCCCTAGAGGAAAATACCACCTTTGAACAATTAATTACTCAAGTGGGTCTTATGGTAAAAGCAGCCCAGAGGCATCAACATTATCCTTTTTCCCTGTTAGTAGAAAAACTTCGGAAACCTCAATATCCAGGTTATTCTCCTTTGTGTCAAGTGGGTTTTACTTGGCAATTAGGTTTTACTTGGCAGTCACAAAATAGGTCTGAATCTTTATTGGATATGAGTCACTATCCCCTCGGATTTCAAAGAGGTGCAGACTTAGACTTGGATTTAATGGTAATGGAAGCTGAGGAAGTTTTCCAACTCTGTTGGCAATACAATACTGACTTGTTCGATGCTGCCACAATTGAGCGCATGACAGGACATTTTGTTACCCTATTGGAAGGTATTGTCGCTAATCCCAAGCAACGAATCTCCCAGTTACCTTTATTAACAGAAATTGAACAACGCCAGTTATTAATAGATTGGAATAATACTCAAGTTGATTATCCCCAAGATCATTGTATCCATCAGTTATTTGAAGAACAGGTTAAACTTACACCTGATGCGATCGCTGTCATCTATGAAAATCAACAACTAACTTATAGGGAATTGAATAATTGTAGTAACCAATTGGCACATTATTTGTGTTCCTTGGGTGTGGGTGCAGATGTATTGGTGGGGATTTGTGTAGAGCGATCGCTTTCCATGGTAATAGGAATTTTGGGGATTCTCAAAGCGGGAGGAGCTTATGTACCCCTTGACCCTGAATATCCCCAAGAACGTTTGAGCTTTATGTTAGAAGATGCTCAACTTTCTGTACTATTAACCCAACAGCATCTGGTTGAGAAAATACTTAAATATAAAACACAATTTTTCTGCTTAGATACTGACTGGCATATTGTTTCTCAGTCGAGTCAGGACAATCCAATCACTAATGTTCAAAGTAGTAACTTAGCTTATATCATTTACACCTCTGGCTCTACTGGTCAACCGAAAGGGGTAATGCTGTCTCATCGTAACCTTTGCAATCATATGTTCTGGATGCAAACAACATTCCCCCTGAAAGAACAGGACAAAGTATTACAAAAAACCCCCTTTGGCTTTGACGCATCAGTTTGGGAATTTTACGCACCCTTATTAGTAGGCGGACAGTTGCTAATAGCTAAACCGGGAGGTCATCAAGATGCTGCTTACCTTGGAAGGTTAATTACCCAAGAAAAAGTAACTACTGTTCAATTTGTCCCATCTTTACTACAAATGCTTTTAGAACAGGGAGGAATCGAAACTTGTCACTCCCTCAAACGTGTATTCTGTGGCGGTGAAGTCTTGCCAATGGCACTGCAAGAAAACTTGTTAAGTAAGCTAGATGTAAATTTGCACAATCTCTACGGGCCGACAGAAGCTTGTATTGATGCAACATTCTGGAACTGTAAGCGAGAGATGAATGGACAAGTTGTCCCCATCGGTCGTCCCATCGCGAATACCCAGCTTTACATACTCGATCAATTCGGTCAACCTGTACCGATTGGTTTAGCAGGAGAATTGCATATTGGTGGTGCAGGATTAGCGCGAGGCTATCTTAACCGTCCTGAATTAACTCAAGAAAAATTTATTCCTAACCCATTTAGTCCTGATCCCCATGCTCGTCTCTACAAAACTGGGGATTTAGCCCGCTATTTACCCGATGGCAATATTGAATATTTAGGACGCATTGATAATCAGGTAAAAATTCGGGGATTCCGAATTGAATTAGGAGAAATTGAAGCAGTATTAAATCAACGGGATGAGGTGCAAACTGCTTGTGTGATTGTGCGCGAAGATCATCCTGGGAATCAATTACTTGTGGCTTATATTGTGCCTAAGTTAGAGGCAGATATTTCGCTTCTGGTGAGTGAATTACGGCAATTTCTCAAGACAAAACTGCCAGATTACATGATTCCCAATGCCTTTGTGATTCTGGAATCTTTGCCCCTAACTCCCAATGGCAAAGTAGATCGTCGCGCCCTACCTATTCCCGATTTACAGAGTCAAAGAACAGATGAATATGTATCTGCGCGTAATGCTATCGAGGAAATGCTAACCGAAGTTTGGATACAGGTACTAAAAGTAGAAAAAATTGGCATTCACGATAACTTCTTTGACTTGGGAGGTCACTCGCTGTTAGCAACACAACTGGTGTCGCGCATTCGTTCTAATTTTCAATTAGAATTACCCCTGCGTCATCTTTTTACGGCTCCAACTATAGCTGAATTAGGGCAATTAATTAAACAGTTAAAACAGCAACAAACACTTGAACTACCAGGGAAAGAAAAGGAATTAAAATTAACTGCTTCCCCTGGGTCTTCTCTGGTTGAACCCCCAATTTTACCCCGACCCCAAAATGCCGAACTTCCCCTATCCTTTGCTCAAACTAGACTCTGGTTTTTAGATCAATTTGAGCCGAACAGCGCTTTATATAATGTTCCTATTTCCCTAGGTTTAGAAGGAACTCTCAACCTTGAGGCATTAGAACAAAGTTTAGGAGAAATAATTCGTCGCCATGAGGTACTACGGACTAACTTTATTAATGTTGATGGACAACCAATTCAAGTTATTCAACCCGAATCAAAATTAGGAGAAAAAAGCCCGATATTATCACTGGTGGATTTGAGCTATTTACCAACAACAGAAAGGGAAAAAGCTGTTCAGGATTTTGCTCTACAGCAAGCCATTCAACCCTTTAATTTAGCAGAAGATTCCCTACTAAGAACAACTTTAGTCGTGTTGTCGGAAACAGAAAAGGTGTTGCTGATTTCCATGCACCATATTATCAGCGATGGTTGGTCAGGGGGAGTATTGGGGGTGGAGTTAGCCACTCTGTATAATGCCTATTGCCAAGGGTTGCTTTCTCCTTTAAATGACTTAGATATTCAGTACGCGGATTTCGCTATTTGGCAAAGACAGTGGCTACAAGGAGAAGTCCTGCAAACTCAACTTAATTATTGGCAAAAGCAACTCACAGACGCCCCCGCTTTATTATCGCTGCCCACAGACCGCCCTCGTCCGGCAATGCAGAGCTTCCGTGGGTTACATCAAGAGTTCGCCCTTTCGACGGAGTTAAGCCAAAAATTAAACCACCTAAGTCGTGAGCAGGGGGTAACACTGTTTATGACCCTGTTGGCTGCTTTTGATACGCTGTTGTACCGCTATACTGACCAGGAAGATATTGTAGTTGGCTGTCCTATTGCTAACCGTAATCGCAGGGAAATTGAAGGCTTAATCGGCTTCTTTGTTAATACCTTAGTTTTGCGGGTTGATCTTTCGGGTAATCCCAGTTTTGAGCAGTTATTAATTCGCCTTCGAGAAGTGGCGATCGCAGCCTATTCCCATCAAGATTTACCCTTTGAAATGCTAGTAGAAGCATTGCAACCCCAACGGGATCTTAGCTATACACCGCTATTTCAGGTAATGTTTGCGCTTCAGAATGCCCCGGAATCCGCCCTAGAAATGACGGGGTTAACAATGAGTTATTTACCGAGGGAAAATGCTACGGCTAAATTTGATTTGACCCTATCATTAGATAACACTAATCAGGGATTAGTCGGAGTTTGGGAATACAATACTGACTTGTTCGATGCTGCCACAATTGAACGCATGACAGGACATTTTGTTACTCTATTGGAAGGTATTATCGCCAATCCTAAGCAACGAATCTCCCAGCTACCTTTATTAACAGAAATTGAACAACGCCAATTATTAATTGATTGGAATAATACTCAAGTTGATTATTCCCAAGATCATTGTATTCATCAGTTATTTGAAGAACAGGTTAAACTTACACCCGATGCGATCGCTGTGGTATTTGAAGATCAACTATTAACCTATCGTGAATTAAATATCCGTGCTAACCAACTAGCCCATTATTTGCAATCTTTAGGAGTAAAAGCTGATAGCTTGGTTGGTCTTTCTGTCGAGCGATCGCCTCTGATGATTGTAGCTATTTTAGGCATCCTCAAAGCTGGAGGAGCTTATGTACCGCTTGATCCCGCCTATCCCAGTGACCGTTTAAACTTCATGGTCGAAGATGCCCAACTTGCGATTTTATTAACTCAGGAGCAATTACTAGAGTCTATTCCTAAACATTCGATGACGGACAAGACACCCATCCCAGAGATTATTTGTTTGGATAAAGATTGGGGAAAAATTGCTCAAAAAAGTGACTCTAATTTGGAAAATGCAGTTAAGGCGAGTAATCTGGCTTATGTGATCTATACTTCCGGTTCTACGGGTAAACCCAAAGGAGTTTTAGTCAGTCATGCTCAGGTTGTCCGTTTGTTCAAAGCAACGGAATCTTGCTATCACTTTAATAACCAAGATGTTTGGACGTTATTTCACTCCTACGCCTTCGATTTCTCAGTTTGGGAAATATGGGGAGCCTTACTTTATGGTGGACGATTGGTAATTGTGCCTTATTGGGTGACGCGATCGCCCGAATCCTTTTATCAGTTGTTATGTCAAGAGCAAGTAACAATTCTTAATCAAACCCCTTCCGCCTTCCGTCAGTTAATTCAACTGGAACAGGGAATGGGGAGCAGGGGGGCAGAGGGAGCAGGGGGAGCAGAGGGAGCAGGGGAGCAGGGAATGGAAGATGATTTAAGGTTGCGTTTGGTGATTTTTGGGGGAGAAGCCTTAGAAATAAAGGGTTTACAGCCCTGGTTTGAACGACACGGCGATCGACATCCGCAGTTAGTGAATATGTACGGGATTACGGAAACCACCGTCCACGTCACCTATCGTCCCCTGACTCAAGCGGATTTGCAAAGCACCGCCAGTGTGATTGGACGTCCGATTTCCGACTTACAGGTTTATCTATTGGATCGGTATTTGCAACCTGTACCCGTTGGTATTCCTGGGGAAATGTACGTTGGCGGGGCGGGGGTAACTCGTGGTTATCTGAATCGTCCTGAACTGACGGCGGAACGGTTTATCCGTGATCCTTTTAGTTCCGAACTGGCAGAATCTAGGTTATACAAAACGGGAGATTTGGCTTGTTATCTGCCCAATGGTGAATTAAAATACTTGGGACGCATTGACAATCAGGTGAAGATTCGGGGATTTCGGATTGAGTTGGGAGAAATCGAGGCTTTACTGGCACAACATCCGATGGTCTGGGAATGTGTGGTAACGGTGCGTGAAGATCAAGATCAACGCTTGGTTGCTTACGTCGTACCCCTATCAGGAGAATCGCCCTCCGTCAGTGAATTACGCAGTTTTCTCAAGGAAAGGCTACCGGATTACATGATCCCAAATGCGATCATTTTTTTGGAAGCGTTACCCCTGACCCCCAGCGGCAAAGTTGATCGCCGCAATTTACCTACAACCCATCTACCTAATGAACGGACAGACAATTTTATCCCCCCCCGCACTCCCATAGAGCAGACCCTAGCACAAATTTGGCAAGAAGTTCTGAAAGTAGAACAGGTCGGTATCCAGGACAACTTCTTTGAACTGGGAGGACATTCCCTTCTAGCGACCCAAGTAGTTTCGCGTATCGGTGAGCTTCTCAAGGTGAAGCTCACCCTACGGACTTTGTTTAACTCGACGACCTTAGCTGATTTGGCAGGATCGATCACCCAGTTGCAGCAAGAAGGTTCAGACCCAACTATTTTAAAGACTCCACCGATCCTACCCAGAAGAAAACGATGAGCTTTGACGAACTCCCCCTATCATATCCTCAACAACGTTTATGGTTCTTAGACCAATTAGACCCGAATAGTTCTCTGTACAATATTCCTTTAGCCCTACACCTAGAAGGAAAACTTGATCACCAAGCCCTAGAACAAAGCTTAGGGGAAATTATTCAGCGTCACGAAGTTCTACGGACTAATTTTATTGTGATTGATGGCGAGCCTAGACAGGTTATTCATAGTCAGATTCCTTGGAAAATAACTCAGGTAGATGGGCAAGAGTTACCCAGTATTTCAACAAAGCTGACCACAGAGAATCAGCAAAAACAAAGGAGTCAGGAGTGGATCACAAATCAGGCGGCACAACCTTTTGATCTAGCCAAAGATCCCTTAATCCGGGCTAGTTTAGTCAAACTATCACCCGACGAACATCTGTTATTGATCTGTATGCACCACGTCGTCAGTGACGGCTGGTCAATGGGTATTTTTATTCAGGAATTAACGGCTCTTTATAATGCTTATTCCCAAGGTTTACCCTCACCTCTGGCTCCGCTAGAGATTCAGTATGCCGACTTTGCCCTTTGGCAAAAAGACTGGTTACAGGGGGAGGTACTCGATCAACAATTGAGTTATTGGCGAAAACAACTAGCTAATGCTCCGACTCTGTTACCCCTGCCCACGGATAGACCCAGATCGGCAGTCCAAGGTTTAAAGGGTGATCGCCACGAATTTTCCCTTTCCCTGGAACTGACCCAAGCCCTCACTCAAATGAGTCAAAAACAGGGGGTGACTTTATTTATGACCCTCTTGACCGCCTTTGATATTCTGCTTTACCGCTATACAGGTCAAGAAGATATTCTGGTGGGTTCTCCTATTGCTAATCGGGAGCAACGGGAATTAGAAGGCTTAATCGGCTTTTTTGTTAATACTTTGGTATTGCGTACCGATCTTTCGGGTAATCCTAGCTTTCAGGAGTTATTGAAACGAGTTCGAGAAATGGCGATGGATGCCTATACCTATCAAAATTTGCCCTTTGAAATGTTAGTAGAAGCCTTGCAGCCGGAACGGAATCTGAGCCATAATCCTCTATTTCAGGTTATGTTTAGCCTCCAGAATAATCCTTTATCTGCTTTGGAATTAAGGGGATTAACGGTTAGTCCCTATCCCCTAGAAAGTAGAACGGCTAAATTTGATTTAAGTTTAGGATGCACCGAAACTAGCCCTGGAAATCCGCCAGGTGCAGGACTAATCGGAATCTGGGAATACAATACGGATTTATTTGATCATAGCACAATTGAGCGATTATCAGGGAATTTTATCAACTTATTAACAGGAATTATTGCTAATCCAGAACAGCCCGTTGCACAATTACCCCTATTGACAGAAAGTGAGCGTAATCAGTTATTATTTGACTGGAATCAGACTCAAATTGACTACAAAAATGAATTATGTCTGCATCAGCTATTTGAACAACAAGTAAAACTAAATCCAAAGGCGATCGCAGTTAGATTAGAACATGAATTTTTAACCTATCAAGAATTAAATAATCGTGCTAATCAATTGGCACATTATCTACAGTCTTTGGGAATAAAAGCAGATGAACTTGTAGGGATTTTTGTCGAACGTTCCCTAGATATGATAGTAGGTATCTTGGGAATCCTTAAAGCAGGGGGGGCTTATGTTCCCCTTGACCCAGAATATCCAATTGAGCGTTTAAACTTTATCTTAGAAGACACTCAGTTAAAAGTGTTGTTGACTCAAGAAAAATTAGTCGCCTCTCTTCCTCAAAATCAGGCGCAAGTAATAGCATTAGACAGGGAATGGTCAATTATAGCTTCAAACAGCGAAGAAAACCTAGATCATCCCGCAGACCCCTCTAATTTAGCCTATATAATCTATACATCTGGTTCAACAGGTAAACCCAAAGGGGTTTTAGTTAACCACTTCAATGTAGTACGCTTGTTTGATGCGACTGACTCTTGGTATCATTTCAACTCTCAAGATGTCTGGACACTATTCCACTCTTACGCCTTTGACTTCTCCGTGTGGGAAATTTGGGGCGCTTTACTGTATGGTGGACGACTGGTAATAGTCCCTTACTTAGTGACTCGTTCCCCTGAAGCATTTTATGAGTTATTGTGTCAAGAAAAAGTAACAATTCTTAATCAAACCCCTTCTGCTTTCCGTCAGTTAATTCAGGCGGAACAGGGGACACAGAATGGTTTAAAGCTACGTTTCGTGATTTTTGGGGGAGAAGCTTTAGAAATTAACAGTTTGCAACCTTGGTTTGCACAACATGGCGACCAACAGCCCCAGCTAGTAAATATGTACGGCATTACAGAAACTACCGTTCATGTAACTTATCGTCCCTTAAAAATAGCTGATTTACAGAGAACAGCGAGTGTTATTGGTCATCCCATTCCTGACTTACAATTGTACCTGCTTGACCAACATTTGCAGCCAGTCCCCATCGGTGTACCAGGGGAGATGTATGTAGGAGGCGCAGGAGTAACAAGAGGTTATCTCAATCGTGACGAATTGACAGCAGAAAGGTTTATCTCTAGTCCCTTTTCGGGGGGATTAAAATTATATAAAACGGGAGATTTAGCCCGTTATTTACCCAATGGAGAGTTAGAGTATGTAGGAAGAATAGACAATCAGGTTAAGATTCGGGGTTTTCGCATCGAATTAGGGGAAATAGAGGCTTTATTGGCTTCTCATCCGCAAATTTGGGAGACAGTGGTGCTAGTTCGGGAAGATATTCCAGGGGATAAACGTTTAGTTGCTTATGTAGTACCACAGGGAGGGCAGTCCCTTTCTGTTGCAGAACTACGTCGCTTTCTCAAACAAAAGCTACCAGAATATATGATACCAAGTGCTTTTGTTGAGATGGAATGCTTGCCCCTGACAGCCAACGGCAAAATAGACCGTCGTGCTTTACCTGCACCTGACAGCGCTAGACCGGAACTAGAAAATGTTTTTGTCCCTCCTAGCACAAAGGAAGAAAAAATATTAGCTGGGATTTGGGCTAAAGTTTTAGGTATTGAACAGGTGGGTATTCATGATAACTTCTTTGCTTTAGGTGGAGATTCTATTCGCAGTATTCAAGTATTATCCAAAGCAAAAGAACAGGGTTTGAATTTCTCTGTGCAGAAGCTATTTCAATATCAGACGATTTATGAGTTAGTTGAAGAACTGAAAACCCACAAAAATGAGACTGAGCATTTAGAATTAACTCAACCCTTCAGTTTGATTTCTGAAGCAGATAAACAAAAGTTACCTGATGGTGTAGAAGATGCTTATCCCCTTGCTATGCTACAAATGGGAATGCTCTATCACAGTGAGTATAGCCAAGATAGTGCAATCTACCGCGAAATTAGCAGCTTTCATCTTAAAACGCCTCTTAATGTTCAGCTTTTACGGGTAGCACTTCGAGATTTGGCCAATCATCACCCTATACTGCGAACTTCTTTTGATCTAAGCAAGTTCAGCGTTCCCTTGCAACTGGTGCATCAGCAGGTTGAAATTCCTCTGGAAGTAGAAGATTGGTGTCATTTAAACCATTCTGAGCAAGAAGAAGCTTTAAATGCTTGGTTTGAAGCCGAAAAGAAACGACCTTTTGATTGGACTCATCCTCCCCTAATACGCTTCTTTGTTCAACGTCGTACTCAAGATACATTTAATCTAACTTTTAGCTGTCACCACGCTATTCTTGATGGCTGGAGTGTGGCCTCAATGATGAGAGAGTTGCTTAAACATTATTTGTCTCTGTTGGAAGAAAAAGTTGAGGAAGTATCGCCACCATTAGGTCTGACTTACCGAGATTTCGTCGCTCTCGAACAACAAGCACTCGCCTCATCAGAAACTCAAGCTTACTGGAGTAAAAAACTGTATGATAGCACCATAAATCAGTTACCGCGCTGGTCTTCTGTATCAAGCAACACCGAAACCCAAAAAGTCAATGTACTAGAAATAGATCTAACTCCTGAGCTTGGGGAAGGTTTAAGACAACTCGCCCGAAGAGCAGAAGCACCCCTCAAGAGTGTCTTGCTGTCCGCTCATTTACGGGTATTAAATCGCCTTAGTGATCATTCGGATGTACTAACAGGCTTGGTAACTAATGGACGACCTGAACACAGGGAAGGGGATCAAATTTTGGGATTATTCCTCAATACTTTACCATTTCGAGTGCAATTAAATGGGGGTACTTGGATAGATTTAGTGCGAGAAGTGTTTACAGCCGAAAAAGAACTTTTGCCCCACCGCCGCTATCCCCTAGCTGAAATTCAAAGAGATTTTGGCGGTGAATCTTTGTTTGAAGCCTCCTTTAACTTTATTCATTTTCATGTCTACAAACAGGTGTTAGAACTTGATAATTTACAGGTATTAGGAGCAAAATCTTTTGAAGAAACGAACTTTACTTTTAATGCTCAATTTTCGGTAAATCCTAGCACATCTGCAATAAAGTTGAACCTTGATTACGATGCTTCAAAATTATGCCCTCAACAAGTCGACAGAATTAGTAAATATTACCTCAATGCACTGGTTGCTATGGTAAACCAGCCCCAAGAGCTATATGAGTTAAACTATCTTCTTCCTGAAGAAGAAGAAAAACAAATATTAGTTGATTGGAATGCCACAGAAAAAGACTATCCTTTCCATCAATGTGTTCATCATTTATTTGAAGAACAAGCAGAACGGACACCAGATGCAATAGCAGTGGTATTTGAAGGTCAGGAATTAACCTATCAACAGTTAAACATTCAAGCCAATCAATTAGCACATTACTTACAATCTCTTGGGGTGAAATCAGAGGTTTTAGTCGGCATTTATTTGGAGCGATCGCTGTTAGTGATTGTAGGATTATTAGCCGTTCTCAAAGCTGGGGGAGCTTATGTCCCTTTAGATCCCGATTATCCCCAGCAACGGTTAACCTACATGGCCGAAGATGCCAAAATTTCCCTATTGCTAACCCAGCAAATTTTGCTCAGTTCTTTACCCGTAGAAGATGTGGGGGTAATTGTATTAGATCAATCTGCCGAGATATTGACAGTTCAAAGTCTGGAAAATCCCGTCAGTCAAGTAATACCAGAAAATTTACTCTGTGTGTTATACACTTCTGGTTCAACGGGTAAACCGAAAGGAGTGATGTTAACCCATGAAGCCTTGGTTAACCATAGTTGGGGCATTAGCGAAATATTTGATTTAACGGAAAGCGATCGCGTCTTACAGTTTGCGTCCTTTGGTTTTGATGTAGCAGCAGAGGAAATTTTTCCCACCTGGTTAAAAGGTGGAACGGTGGTATTAAGACCCGCTCAAATGTTCCCGACCTTGGCGGATTTTGCCAATTTTATCGAAGAAGAAAGCCTAACTCTCTTAAATATTACTCCCGCCTATTGGCATGAGTGGGCGATCTCGGTATCTCAAGGCTTCGCTACCGTGCCCACCAGTTTACGTTTAGTGGCGGTGGGGGGAGATGCGGTTTTACCAGAAACCGTTAGCCTATGGCAGCGACTCGTCGGCGACCGGGTGAGTTGTCTGAATGTTTATGGCCCCACGGAGGCTTCGGTGACAGCCATCGTCCATGATTTGCTTGATCCGCAGTCAGAAAAAATGAATTCGGTGCTGATTGGTCGTCCGATTGCTAATACTAAGGCTTATATCCTTGATCGTAATCTTCAACCCGTCCCCATTGGTGTCAAAGGGGAATTGCACCTTTGCGGAGTTCGTTTGGCGCGGGGTTATTTGAATCGCCCAGAGTTAACCGAGGAAAAATTCCTTGATAATCCCTTTGATAAATCACCCTTTGATCGTTTATATAAGACGGGGGATTTAGCTCGTTATCTAGCCGATGGCCGGATTGAGTGTTTTGGACGGATTGACAATCAGGTCAAAATTCGGGGCTTCCGCATTGAGTTAGGAGAAATTGAGGCGGTACTAAACCAACATATTGATGTCCAGATTTCCTGCGTGATCATCCGTGAGGATACCCCAGGGGATAAATATTTAGTCGCCTATGTGGTATCCGAACGGATGCCGATGATTAGTGAACTCCGTCAGTTTCTCGCTAGTAATTTGCCCCTGTATATGGTTCCCCAGGCTTTCGTGTTTATGGAGTCCTTGCCCCTGACCACGAACCGTAAGGTTGATCGGGCGGCTCTCCCGGCACCGGATTTGTACAGTAACCGTCGTGACCGCTATGTGGCTCCTCGTAATCCCATGGAGGAAATGCTGGCTCAAATTTGGACACAGGTACTCAAAGTTGATGCTGTGGGCATTTATGATAATTTCTTTGAAATTGGGGGCCATTCCCTATTAGCGACCCAACTGGTTTCCCGGATTCGGAGTCTGTTTAAAGTAGAACTTCCTTTAAGAAGTCTATTCGCGGCGGCGACGGTAGCAGAACTAGCTCATTTGATTGAACAATTAAAACAAGAAAATTTATCACCAATTACACCTATTTTACCAAGGGCGAAAGATGCGGAATTACCCCTATCCTTTGCTCAACAGCGTTTATGGTTTTTAGATCAGTTGCAGCCGCATAGTGCTTTATATAATATCCCCCTGGCTTTGCGTCTAGTAGGAACTCTAAATCAGTCCGCTTTAGAACAAAGTTTGGTAGCAATTTGCGATCGCCATCAGGTATTACTCACTAATTTCATTGCTGTTGATGGTCAAGCAACTCAAGTTATTCAGAGTCAAACAAATTGGAAATTAGCAATAGTCGATGGCCGACACCTCCAAGAAACCCTTGAACAATTCGTAATTAGCCAAGCAACTCAACCCTTTGACCTAGCCAATCAAACCCTAATCAGAGCCACCTTAGTAGTGGTATCGGAGACCGAACATCTTTTATTAGTGTTCATGCACCATATTGTCAGTGATGGTTGGTCAATGGGGGTATTTATCCACGAACTGACAACCCTGTACAACGCCTACAGTCAAGGTCAGTTAGCTAACTTAGCTCCCCTACCGATTCAGTACGCCGATTTCGCCCTTTGGCAAAGACAGTGGTTGCAAGGGGAGGTACTGCAAAATCAGTTAAGTTACTGGCAACAACAGTTAGCAAATGCCCCAGCTTTGTTATCCCTACCCACAGACCGACCCCGACCACCAGTGCAAACCTTTGTTGGCGCGTATCAAGAGTTTGCTATGACCTCGGAACTCTCCCAGTCCCTGATCAAACTGAGTCAGCAACAAGGAGTAACATTGTTTATGACTCTGTTGGCGGCCTTTGATACCTTGCTTTATCGCTATACAGGACAATCAGATATTTTGGTGGGGACACCCATTGCTAACCGTAATCGCAGTGAAATTGAGGGCTTGATTGGCTTTTTTGCTAATACTTTAGTCCTGCGAACTGATTTATCAGACAATCCTAGTTTTAGCGAATTACTAACTCGGGTTCGAGAAGTGGCGATGGATGCCTATAGTCATCAGGATTTGCCCTTTGAAATGTTAGTAGAAGCCTTACAACCCGAACGAGATCTTAGTCATACACCGCTATTTCAAGTGGCGTTTGTGCTTCAGAATGCGCCCTGGTCTGAAGCAGAAATGATCGGGTTAACCGTTAGTGATGTACCCATAGAAAATGCCACAGCCAAGTTTGATTTGACTTTGGCAATCGGGAATACAGCTAAGGGATTAGGGGGTGTATGGGAATATAATACGGACTTGTTTGATCGCAGCACCATTGGGCGGCTGGCGGGTCATTTTGTTACCTTACTTGAAGGTATTGTGGCGAATCCTCAAGAGCAAATTTCCCAATTGCCTTTATTAACAGAAATTGAACAGCAACAGTTATTAGTTGATTGGAATAATACTCAAACCGAATATCCCCAAGATCAGTGTATTCATCAGCTATTTGAAAAACAAGCAGAACTCACACCCGATGCCGTAGCAGTAGTATTTGAAAATCAACAACTGACTTACCAGCAATTGAATATTCGCGCTAATCAATTAGCCCATCACCTGAAATCTTTAGGAGTAGAAACTGACAGCTTAGTCGGGATTTGTGTAGAACGTTCTTTAGAAATGATTGTGGGATTATTGGGTATTCTCAAAGCGGGGGGAGCTTATGTACCTCTCGATCCAGATTATCCCACCGAGCGCTTACAATTTGTGATCGAAGATGCCTTAGTTTCTTTGTTACTGACCCAAAAGCGAGTTATTAATCGTTTACCAGAACATCAGGCACAGGTTGTATTTTTAGATGAACTCTGGGAAGAAATTGGCCAAAATCCCCAGGAAAATCTCACTAATGCCGTAACAGCTTCTAATTTAGCTAATGTGATTTACACTTCCGGCTCCACAGGTAAACCCAAAGGGGTGATGGTTGAACATCAAGGTTTGTATAACTTAGCTCAGGCTCAAATTCAGGCTTTTAGCTTGAATTCTGATAGTCGCGTTCTCCAGTTTGCTTCCCTCAGTTTTGATGCTTGTATCTGGGAAATCTTAATGGCTGTGGGATCAGGAGCTACACTTTACCTGGGAACTAAAGACGCTCTGATGCCGGGTACACCTTTAATGGATCGATTACGCGATGATCGCATTACCCATGTTACTCTCCCACCGTCTGCCTTAGCAGTTCTGCCCTTAGAAAATTTACTTACTTTACAAACTATTATTGTTGCAGGGGAAGCCTGTGCTCCCGAACTGGTCAAACAATGGTCAGTGGGACGAAATTTCTTTAACGCCTATGGGCCAACGGAGGCCAGTGTCTGTGCCACGCTGGCAAAATGTAGTGCTTTTGATTCTAAAGTTACCATTGGTCGTCCGATTGCCAATGTCCAGGTTTATATTTTAGACTCCCATTTACAGCCTGTGCCAATTGGGGTTGCAGGGGAATTGCATATTGGTGGGGCGGGGGTAGCTCGGGGTTATCTGAATCGCCCGGAATTGACACAGAAGAAGTTTATTTCTAATCCCTTTGGCTCTCCCCTTGACTCCTTTGAACCCCCCCAACCCCCCCTTACTAATGGGGGGCTAAAGAGCAATCTTACCAAGGGGGGGAAAATCCCCCTTGGTAAGGGGGGGCTAGGGGGGGTCAAAGCCGGGGCTAGTAAACTATATAAAACTGGGGATTTAGCCCGATATTTACCTGACGGTAATATTGAGTATATTGGACGGATTGATCATCAGGTGAAAATTCGGGGCTTTCGGATTGAGTTGGGAGAAATCGAAGCCATACTGAGTCAACAGGTTGGTGTCCAATCAGCTTATGTGATTATCAGGGAAGATACACCAGGGGATAAACGTCTAGTCGCCTATGTTGTAACAAAACCAGAGGTAACGCTGGAAATAGATGTAATACGTCAATTCCTCAAGGCTAAATTGCCCGATTACATGATTCCCAGTGCTTTTGTGATGCTCGAAGCTCTACCTTTGACTCCCAATGGCAAAATTGATCGCGCCGCCCTACCCGCCCCCGATTCCCAGGGCCAAGGTGAATATCTGGCTCCCCGTAATCCCATTGAAGAAAAACTAGCCCAGATTTGGTCTGAAGTCCTGAAATTAGAACGGGTCAGCATTGAAGATAACTTCTTTGAAATAGGAGGTCATTCTCTGTTAGCTACCCAAGTTATTTCTCGCTGTCAACAGGCTTTTGATATTGCCTTGCCGTTACGTTATCTGTTTGAATATCCAAAAATTTCTCAGTTAAGTAATATAATTTTAGATGAATTGCAAACTGGATTAGGTCTAAAGGTTCCGGCGATTGTGCCTGTTGATCGAGACCAAGATATTCCCCTATCCTGGGCGCAGGAACGTCTGTGGTTTGTGAATCAATTAGAGGGAGAAAGTGGAGCCTACACCATTGATTTAACCCTACGTTTGGTGGGCGATCTGAATATTAAAGCCTTAGAACAGGCTTTTCAAACCCTTGTCCAACGCCATGAACCTCTACGGACTCAGTTTAAACTCAAGGATAATAAACCCATCCAGGCGATCGCTCCTAGTATAAATTTCACATTGCCTGTCGTTAATATTCAGCCTGGACAACAATTAGAAACTCTGTTAACAGCAGCCGTCTGTGAACCCTTCGATTTAGCCAATGGTTCCGTTTTGCGAGTCAAATTATGGCAAGTGGCAAACAACGAGTATGTCCTGTTATTAGCCATTCACCATATCGCGGCGGATGGTTGGTCGTTGGGGGTTTTAATCAGTGAATTATCAGCCTATTATCGAAGTTTCTGTGGGGTCACGACGGCAGATTTACCAGAGTTACCAATACAATATGCCGACTTTGCGGTGTGGCAACGTCAGTGGTTGACAAATGAGATATTAGAGCGTCAATTAAGTTACTGGGAACAACAGTTAACCGGAGTGCCGCTTCTGCACCAACTCCCCACAGACCGCCCCCGTCCAGCTATACAGAGTTTTCGAGGTGCTACGGAGCGACTGCAACTCAATGGCCAACTGACACAACAACTTAAACAGCTTAGTCAAAGGTCTGGCACTACCCTGTTTATGACTTTGTTGGCGGGTTTTGCCGTCTTACTGTCTCGCTATAGTGGACAAACGGATCTGGTGGTTGGCTCACCGATCGCTAATCGTAACCGTACAGACATTGAGGGATTAATTGGCTTTTTTGTCAATACTTTGGCTTTAAGGTTTGATCTGTCCAAGGAACCAAGTTTTGAGGCTTTTCTGGCCCAGGTACGACAAACTACCCAAAACGCCTATGACCATCAGGATTTGCCCTTCGAGATGTTAGTCGAAGAATTGCAATTAGAACGACATTTGGATCGTAATCCTTTAACACAAATTGTCTTTGCTCTCCAGAATGCTCCCGATTCCGCCTGGGATTTGCCCGGGGTCAAAGTTGAAGATATGGCATCGGGACTAGATTCGGTGCGGGTTGACCTGGAGGTCTATCTATGGGATTTACCCGATGGATTAAGTGGCTACTGCTCTTACAACCGTGATTTATTTGATTCTGAGACCATCTCCCGGATGATGGAACATTTCCAGACTTTGTTAGCAGCAATTGTTGAGAATCCCCAGCAATCGGTGGCCCTACTACCCTTACTGAATCCGGGCGATCGCCATCAATTATTAGAAGCGTGGAACAATACAGAAGCCGATTATCCCTATAACAAGTGTATTCACCAGTTATTTGAAAAACAGGCACAACTTACCCCGTCATCGGTGGCGGTGGTCTTTGAAAATCAACAGTTGACCTACGCTCAATTGAATAGTCGGGCTAATCAGTTAGCCCATTATTTACGGTCTTTGGGTGTGGGAGCCGATCAGCTTGTCGGTATTTGTGTAGACCGATCGCCCTTAATGATAGTGGGATTATTAGGAATTCTCAAGGCGGGGGGAGCTTATGTACCCCTTGACCCGGAGTATCCCATGGAGCGTCTGAGCTTTATGTTGGAAGACAGTCAAGTGGCGTTACTACTAACCGAACAAACACTAATTGAGAAGTTACCCCAACATCAAGCAAAATCCGTCTTTTTAGACAAACTCTGGGAAGAAATTAGCCAAAATCCCCAGGATAATCTGACTACAGCCGTAACAGCTTCCAATTTAGCTAATGTGATTTACACTTCTGGCTCCACGGGTAAACCCAAAGGGGTGATGGTTGAGCATCAAGGCTTGTATAACTTAGCTCAAGCTCAAATTCAGGCTTTTAGCTTGAATTCTAATAGTCGCGTTCTCCAGTTTGCCTCCTTCAGTTTTGATGCTTGTATCTCGGAAATCTTGATGGCACTGGGATCGGGAGCTACACTTTACCTGGGAACTAAAGACGCTCTGATGCCGGGTACACCTTTAATGGAGCGATTACAAGCGTATGGCATTACCCATATTACTCTCCCACCGTCTGCCTTAGCAGTTCTGCCCTTAGAAAATTTACTTACTTTACAAACTATTATTGTTGCAGGGGAAGCCTGTGCTCCCGAACTGGTCAAACAATGGTCAGTGGGACGAAATTTCTTTAACGCCTATGGGCCAACGGAGGCTAGTGTCTGTGCAACGCTGGCAAAATGTAGTGCTTTTGATTCTAAAGTCACCATTGGTCGTCCGATTGCCAATGTCCAGGTTTATATTTTAGACTCCCATTTACAGCCCGTGCCAATTGGTGTTCCGGGGGAATTGCATATTGGTGGGGCGGGGGTAGCCCGGGGCTATTTTAATCGACCGGAATTGACACAAGAGAAATTTATTTCTAATCCTTTTGGCCGATCGAAACTATATAAAACCGGGGATTTAGCTCGATATTTACCCGATGGTAATATTGAATATATTGGACGCATCGACAATCAGGTCAAAGTACGCGGCTTTCGGATCGAGTTAGGAGAAATTGAAGCGGTTTTGAACCAACACCCCTTAGTACAGTCAGCAGTTGTGATCGCCCGGGCTGATAGTCAGGGTGAACACTCCTCAACAACGGCCATGAATACAGGTCTGGTGGCCTACTTAGTTCCGGCCCTCAAGGGTCAAGTCCTACCTGAACAACTGGCCGAATGGCAGAGCGAGTACGTTAGTGATTGGCAAAAACTCTATGAAGATTCCTATAGCCAATCCCAAGCAGCAACGGATGATCCAACTTTTAATATTAGTGGTTGGAATAGTAGTTATACCGGGCAACCTATTCCGGCGGAGGAAATGCGGGAGTGGGTTGAAAGCACGGTGGGCCGAATTTTGGCAGGGAAACCGCAGCGAGTGTTAGAAATTGGTTGCGGTAGTGGGTTGCTGCTATTCCGTGTCGCTCAACATTGCCAGGAATATTGGGGGGCTGATTATTCCTTGGCTACTATTCGCAATCTGGAGCGGTTATGTGGCACGGTTGAAGGTCTAGGAACAGTGCGGCTATTACACCAAACGGCAGATAACTTTGAAAATATCCCCTCCCAAGCCTTTGATACGGTGGTGATCAACTCCGTAGTCCAGTATTTCCCCAGTGTGGATTATCTGTTACGGGTAGTAGAAGGAGCAATAGCGGCGATCGGCGATCACGGTCAGATTTTCCTGGGGGATGTCCGCAGTCTACCGTTGCTAGAGCCATACCATGCCGCCGTACAGTTAGCCCGGGCCGAGTCGGAAAAAACCCTTGAGCAATGGCAAAGACAGGTACATCAGAGTGTCGCCGCCGAGGAAGAACTCCTGATCGATCCCAGATTTTTCATCGCCTTGAAACAGCACTTTCCCCAAATTGCTTGGGTGGAAATTCAGCCCAAACGCGGTCATGCTGAAAATGAGTTAACCCAATTCCGCTATGATGTCACCCTGCATCTGGGTGGCAATGTGCAAAATTCGGCAGTTACCTGGCTCAATTGGCAACTCGACCAACTTTCATACGCTCAACTGCAAGATAAGCTCAAATCGGAACAGCCAGAACGTTTGGGCATCAGGGATGTACCGAATCAACGGGTACAGCCAGCCCTACAAATTTTGACCTGGTTGGAAAATCCCCCAGCCGTCGAGACGGTGGGACAACTGCGGCAACTGTTAGGACAACAGACCCCCCCTAGCCCCCCCTTAGTAAGGGGGGAAGTAGGGATCAATCCTGAGCATTTCTGGCAACTGGGGCAAGATTTGGGCTATACAGTCCACCTGAGTTGGTGGGAAAGTAGTCAGAATGGTTCTTATGATGTGGTTTTCTGTCGCAAAAGTTCAACGCCGGAATCTGACGATTATGAAGCGATCGCTTTTTGGGATAATCAGACAGTTACGGCTAAACCCTGGACTGACTACACCAACAATCCCCTATACGGTAAGTTGGTTCAGAAGCTAGTACCACAAGTGAGGGAATTTATCCAACAAAAACTACCAAGTTATATGGTTCCCCAGGCTTTTGTCCTGCTCAACGCTTTGCCCTTGACCCCCAATGGTAAAGTAGATCGGCGGGTATTGCCCACACCTAATACAGCTTCTATCAGTCTTTCCACAGGCTTTGTTTCTCCTCGAACCGATATTGAAGCTCAAATGGTGCAAATCTGGAGTGAGGTTTTGGGATTAGAACGGATTGGAATTAAGGACAATTTCTTTGAAATAGGAGGACATTCTCTATTGGCGACTCAAGTTGTCTCTCGTTCCCGCGATATTTTCTCGGTGGAATTGTCCTTACAAAATTTGCTGGAGTACCCAACAATCGCTAATTTAGCCCAAATTATTCAGGTACTTACGGTTGCACAGGATGGTCAACTAGCTATTACCGAAACCTCAGAAGATTATGAAGAAGGAGAATTATAAATCCTTATTCCCCATTCCCCATTCCCCATTCCCCATTCCCCATTCCCCATTCCCCATTCCCCATTCCCCATTCCCCATTCCCCATTCCCCATTCCCCATTCCCCATTCCCCATTCCCCATTCCCTATAACTAATTAAAAAGGTAATTTGCCAGTGAAAGTATTAGAATTTTTATCTTATTTGAATGGTTTAGAAATTAAACTTTGGCTTGAGGAAGATAAGTTACGCTATCATGCTCCCAAGGGCGCAATGACACCGGAAATTAAAGCAGAAATAGGGACAAGAAAAGCTGAAATTCTGGCATTTTTAAAAGATGCCAAAAAACCTTCCAGTGCTGTTGAATTAGCGATTATTCCGGTTTCACGGGATCAGGATTTACCCCTTTCCTTTGCTCAACAGCGACTCTGGTTTCTGCACCAACTTTCACCCGATAGTCATTCCTATAATCTCTTAGAAGCTTTGCGGTTAGCAGGCCCCCTAAATCTGGTAGCATTGGAAAAAAGTCTAACTGAATTGATTCGCCGTCATGAGGTTTTAAGAACTACTTTTCCCATGGTAGAAGGAAAACCAATTCAGCGAATTGCTCCCCCCTCAATAGTAACTTTGCCGATTCAGGATTTACAGGGGTTATCGACGGAGGAACAAACCGAGCGTCTTCGAGAAGTGGCGATCGCTACTTCCTTAAAACCTTTCGATCTCGCTGGGGAATCATTGGTACAATTTACACTCCTTAAACTAAGTTCCGAGGAGTATGTACTGCTGTTGAAAATGCACCACATTATCTATGATGGCTGGTCTTTGAGTATCTTTTTTCGCGAACTATCTTGTTTATATGAGTCTTTTGTTCAAGGTTTACCCTCTCCCCTGGCGGAATTGCCGATCCAGTACGCTGATTTTGCGGTTTGGCAACGTCAATGGTTAACGGGTGAAGTCCTCGACCGACAACTCAACTACTGGCGGGAACAGTTAGCCGGGACACCGACCGTTTTAGAACTCCCAACAGATTATCCCCGCCCCGCAGTTCAGAGTTTCCGAGGTAATGGTGAGGTTTTTCGACTTGATCGAGCCTTAAGCCAACGGCTCAAGCAGTTGAGCCAGGAGTCCGGGGCAACTCTGTTTATGACCCTATTGGCAGCTTTTTTCGTCTTAATTTCTCGTTATAGTCGTCAGTTAGATATTGTTATTGGTTCTCCGATCGCCAACCGCAATAATTCCGCCATCGAGCAACTGATGGGATTTTTTGCGAATACCCTAGCTTTAAGGGGCGATCTTTCTGGAAACCCTAGCTTTCTGGACTTATTAGCACGGGTGAAGCAAACAACTCTAGCAGCCTACGCTCATCAGGATTTGCCCTTTGAGATGTTGGTGGAAAAGTTGCAGCTAGACCGGGATTTGAGCCGGAATCCTCTAGTACAGGTGATATTTTCTCTCCAAAATACCCCTCAATCCGACAGCAAATTATCGGGTTTAAGTATCCAAAATTTGCCTTTATCTATTGATATTCAAGCCAGATTTGACCTGGAAGTGAACTTCTGGGAAGTTTCCGACTGTCTGGAAGCGGTTTGGTGTTATAGCACGGATTTATTTGCTCAGGGCACGATTACACGGATGGGTGGGCATTTTCAAACTTTATTAGAAGCGATCACCGTTAATCCCAGAATCGGAATTTTTGAGTTGCCTTTATTGAGTCAAAGCGATCGTGATCAATTATTAATTGAAAGTCACCAAACTCAAACCGAATATCCCCAAGATCAGTGTATTCATCAACTATTTGAAAAACAGGCAGAACTTACACCCGATGCAGTAGCAGTAGTATTTGAAAATCAACAACTGACTTACCAGCAATTGAATAGTCGCGCTAATCAATTAGCCCATTACCTAAAATCTTTAGGAGTAGAAATTGACAGCTTGGTCGGGATTTGTGTGGAACGTTCTTTAGAAATGATTATAGGATTATTGGGTATTCTCAAGGCGGGTGGAGCCTATGTACCCCTCGATCCAGATTATCCCCAAGAACGTCTAAGCTTTATGCTGACGGATACTCAGGTAAAAGTCCTGTTAACTCAGGAGTCTTTGGTTTCTTCTTTTCCAACCCATCCAGCCCGTGTCATCTGTTTAGATAAAGATTGGGAGACCATTAACCAGCAAAGTCAAGATAATCTTAATCGTGCGGTTTCTGCGGAGAATCTGGCATACATAATTTATACCTCTGGTTCTACGGGTAAACCCAAAGGCGTTGAAATTGTTCATCGTGGCGTTAATCGTCTTTTGTTTGGCGTAAATTATGTTAATCTCGATGCCAAACAAAGATTTCTACAGATAGCAACTATGGCGTTTGATGCTTCCACCTTTGAGATTTGGGGGGCTTTATTGCATGGGGGTAGATGTGTTCTTTTCCCGGGAAATATGCCTACAGCGAATGGTCTCAGGGATGAAATAGAGCAACATGGGATTACTATTTTATGGCTGACGGCGGCTTTATTTAACGCCATAATTGATGATCACCCCCAAGCATTATCAGGAATTAAACAGCTACTAATTGGTGGAGAAGTGCTTTCGGTTGCTCATGTTCAGAAAGCCCTGGAAGCCCTACCATTTACGCAAATCATTAATGGATATGGCCCGACAGAAAGTACAACTTTTACTTGTTGTTATCCTATTCCTAGACAACTTGAGACCACTATAAAGTCAATTCCCATTGGGAAGGCGATCGCTAATACCCAAGTTTACATTTTAGATAATTATTTGCAACCAGTTCCTGTAGGTGTACCAGGAGAATTACATATTGGCGGGGCTGGGTTAGCCCGGGGCTATCTTAACCGACCGGAATTGACACAAGAGAAATTTATTTCTAATCCCTTTGGCTCTCCCCTTGACTCCTTTGAACCCCCCCAACCCCCCCTTACTAATGGGGGGCTAAAGAGCAATCTTACCAAGGGGGAGGTAGAGAGCAATTTCCCCTCGCTTACCAAGGAGGGGCTAGAGAGCAAATTTCCCCCCCTTGGTAAGGGGGGGCTAGGGGGGGTCAAAGCCGGGGCTAGTAAACTATATAAAACCGGGGATTTAGCCCGATATTTACCCGATGGGAATATTGAGTATATTGGACGGATTGATCATCAGGTGAAAATTCGGGGCTTTCGGATTGAGTTGGGGGAAATCGAAGCCGTACTGAGTCAAAACGAGGTTGTTAAAGTAGCTTGTGTGATTATCAGGGAAGATCATCCTGGGGATAAACGCCTAGTCGCTTATGTTGTACCACAACCTGATATGACACCAACAACGAGGGATTTGCGTCAGTTTCTTACCCATAAACTGCCTAGCTACATGATTCCTAGTGCTTTTGTGATTCTGGAGTCTTTGCCCCTAACTGCCAATGGCAAAGTTGATCGCAGAGCTTTGAAAGCTCCTGATAATACCAGTGATTCAGAGAGATTTATTGAAGCGCGGAACCAATTAGAATTAAAATTGGTGCAAATCTGGTCAAAAGTGATAAAAATTGACAAAATTGGTGTGCAGGATAACTTTTTTGATCTAGGTGGTCATTCCCTTTTGGCTCCCTATTTAATGACCGAAATTAAACAGCAATTTAACAAAGATATTCCGTTAACTACGCTTTTTCAAAATCCAACTATTGAACAGTTAGCAACAATTATCCAAACAGATTCAGATCACAATCATCAGTCCTGTTTAGTCGCTATTCAACCTAATGGTTCAAATCCACCTTTCTTTTGTGTTCCAGGAGCGGGGGGACGACCATTTTATTTATATCATTTAGGACGTTATTTGGCAGCAGCAGATCAACCCTTATACAGTTTTGAAAATGATCTGTATCGGGAATTAGGATCGATCACTAGCATTGAAGATATAGCTAGTATTTATATTAAAGCTATCCAAGATTTTCAGCCCCAAGGCCCCTACTTTTTAGGCGGACATTCCTATGGAGGAAACGTCGCGTTTGAAATGGCTCAACAGTTGCGAAAACTGGGACAGGAGGTTGCTTTGGTAGCAATTATTGATTCTTCAGCACCGACCTATAAAGATAAGCAAATGCTGATTGATTATATTAATTGGGATCATGCTAGATGGTTAGCTGAAGTTAGCAAAGGTATAGAAGTTTATTTAGACAAGAATGTAGATATTTCCTACAATACCCTGCAACCTTTAGCTGTGGAGGAACAATTAAAATATGTTTTAACCTATTTTAAAATGGCTAATATGTTGCCTCCCCATGCCGAAACTACCGAACTGGAAAATATCGTACAAGCCTATAAAACTAGCTGTTTATGTCTGGTTGATTATTTACCAGAACAGATTTATCCGGGTCAACTTACAATTCTACGCGCTAACGAAGATTTGCCAGAAGATCCCAATAGTGAGTTAGTTTCTGAATGTTCACAGGATTTATCTTTAGGCTGGAGTGAATTTTCTACAGAACCAGTAGATATTCATTATGTATTGGGTAATCATATCACTATTATGGCAGAACCTCATGTTCAAGTTTTAGCCGAACAGTTAAAAGTTTGCATCAATGCCAAATATTCAAAGTCCCATTAATCCAGAAGTATTAAGATAAGTCCCAATATCTGAAAATACTATCTTTTCGTGAAATTAATGCAGATAAGTATAACGTCGCAAACTGCGTTCATAGTTCTGTAATAGCAGTTGAGCTTCTTCTAAACTAATCCGACTGTGTTCTAATGCTTGTTCGGTCTGGCGACGAATACTTTCAATTAAATCCTCCGTATCATAATGAACATAACCCAAAACTTCGTGCATAGTATCTCCTTTAATCACGGATTCAATTTGATATCCTTGAGGAGTAAGTTTAATATGAACAACATTCGTATCCCCAAATAAATTATGTAGATTTCCCATAATTTCTTGATAGGCACCCGCTAAAAACATTCCCAAATAATAGGGTTGTTTTTCATTGGGATTTTGAGATAAATCGTCACTCTGTTCTAAAGAATGTAATTCTAAAACGTATTTCACATCTCGTAAATCAATAAACTGATCAATTTTGCCATCACTATCACAGGTTAAATCCGCTAAAGTTGCCCGTTTTGTCGGTTCTTCATCTAATCGATGAATCGGCATTATGGGGAATAATTGATCAATCGCCCAAGTATCAGGGGCGGATTTGAAGACGGAAAGATTGACATAATAAATTGAAGCCATAATCTTTTCCAAGTCTTCTAATTCATCGGGAATATAATCGGAATTTCTAACAATTTCTAGGATTTTTCGACAACAGGCCCAGTGAATTTTTTCAGCTTTAGCGCGATCGCTTAAACTTAAATAACCAAACCCAAATAAACTAATCGCTTCCCCCTTAAATTGAGTAGCATCGTGATAGGCTTCTTGGTAATTATCCTCATTAATAGATTGATAAGTGTCATCCAAATTCCTTAAAATTAGATGATCTTTTTCAGCAATAGCCGGGGGTTCATCCATCGGAATATCACTACTTCCTAACACATCAAATACTAAAACAGATTGATGGGAAGCGATCGCCCGTCCACTTTCACTAATTAATGTGGGAACCGGTAATTTTCGCTCCTCACAGGCTTCTTTAACCTCGGCAACAACATCATTAGCATAATTCTGCATATTGTAGTTTTTAGAGGCGTGGAAATTGGTTTTAGACCCATCATAATCGACACCTAAACCGCCCCCCACATCCAAATATTTCATATTTGCCCCTATTTTCGCCAATTCCACATAAATTTGACTGGCTTCTTGTAGGGCATCTTTAATCACACTAATTGAAGAAATTTGAGAACCAATATGAAAATGTAACAGTTGCAAACTATCTAACATTTCAGCTTTTTTCAGCTTTTCAACCACTTCCATAATTTCAGGAATGGTTAGGCCAAATTTAGCCCGATCGCCCGTTGATCCACCCCAACGTCCCATCCCCCTGGTACTTAATTTAGCCCGCACTCCCACAATCGGACGAATGCCTAATTGTTGACTCGCAGCGATGACTAAATTCACTTCTTCAATTTGTTCTAAAACAATAATTGCCGTCTGTCCCAAGCGTTGAGCCAATAGGGCAGTATCAATATATTCTTGATCTTTATAACCATTACAAATTAATAGGGATTCAGGATTTTTTAGTAATGCTAAAGCGATGAGTAATTCTGGCTTTGAACCCGCTTCTAAACCAAAATTATAGGGCTGACCAAACCGGACTAAATCTTCCAGTAAATGTCGTTCTTGATTACATTTAACCGGATAAACCCCCCGATAAACCCCCGGATAACTATAACGGGCGATCGCCTTAGCAAAACAAGCATTTAATCGTTCAATTCGGTCTTCAAGAATATCAGGAAAACGAATTAATAAGGGTAATTCAATATTGCGACTTTTCAGAGATTCGACTAATTTTAATAAATCTAAAGATCCCCCTCGGTTCGCTTTCGGGGAAACCGTAATATTACCCACAGCATTAATCGAAAAATAAGGATCACCCCATCCCTGAATCCGATAGAGTTTTTCGCTATCTTCAATTGTCCAGGTCTTTTTCACCGTC
This sequence comes from Planktothrix sp. PLAVEN19ND, assembly GCF_057220675.1. Classification (NCBI taxonomy): domain Bacteria; kingdom Bacillati; phylum Cyanobacteriota; class Cyanophyceae; order Oscillatoriales; family Microcoleaceae; genus Planktothrix; species Planktothrix sp. PLAVEN19ND. Next base: position 1,242,940 of record NZ_CM170132.1, read on the forward strand.
ACCTGGGGGGACTCCATTGTCACCTCGGGTGTCTGGGTTTTAGGGGCGAGTGCATTGACATCCATCTGTTTCTATCCTTGCCGTTGAGCAACCATCAGACAGTGTAGCGGTTTAAGTTAATCTTGACCAGCCATCTGTTACCAAGGATACGGTAATCTAAATTGTGAACTTGAATCACAGTTAAGGAGATTCCCTTGGAACGGACATTTATTGCAATTAAACCCGATGGCGTCCAGCGTGGACTGGTGGGAGAAATTATTGGGCGCTTTGAAGCCAAAGGCTTTACCCTGATTGGTTTGAAGTTGGTGATTGCCAGCCAGGAGTTAGCCGAACGCCACTATGATATCCACAAAGAAAGACCTTTTTTCAAGGATTTAGTGTCTTTTATTACCTCCGGCCCCTTAGTAGCCATGGTCTGGGAAGGGGATGGCGTTGTAGCTTCTGCCCGGAGAATTATTGGAGCAACCAACCCCTTAACCGCCGAACCGGGTACAATTCGGGGAGATTTTGCGATTAGTATTGGCCGTAATATTATCCATGGTTCCGATGCCATTGAAACCGCACAACGGGAAATTAGTCTCTGGTTTACCGATGCTGAATTAGCCAACTGGGAATCGACGATTAAACCTTGGTTAGTTGAGTAGTTTTAATGGTGTTAGCGGTTAACAATTATCGGTTAACCGTTAACGATTAACTATTATTCGGGACATCCGCAACTCGTTGGGAAAATCCCCAAGCAAATAAACTCAGAGTGAGAACAACCATTAACCATTCCGGCGGGACTAAAGCCGAATCAATCACCCGCATTAATAATCGTAACCCCACTAAACCAACGGTTAAATATCCAGCAGTTTCTAAATAGACATATTCCTTTAACCACTTAATAAATAAACTCGCCATAAATCGCAAAATAATAATTCCGATGGTTGCCCCTGTAATTACTAGCCAAGCTCGATCTGAAATGGCAATCGCGGCAGTGACACTATCAAGAGAAAAAGCCAGATCCGTTACGGCAATCAGGGGGAGAACTTGCCAAAAAGACTTATAACGCAATACTTTTTCTGAATCATCTTCCTGACTTTTATTGAAAAAATATCGAAATACTAACCAAAGTAAATATAAAGCTCCTAATAATTCAAACTGCCAATACTTAATCACCCAAGTTGCAGTAATGATCAAGATAATTCGTAAAATAAAAGCTAAAAATAAACCAATATTTAAAGCTTTGTTTTGAAGTTTTGGATCTTCCAATCCACAGGAAATAGAAGCAAGAGCAATAGCATTATCAGCTGATAATACTGCTTCTAGGGCAATTAAAATCGGCAGTAATACGAGAAGATTTAACTCTATATTTCGAGAAAATTCAAGAACGTTATCAAGATCTAACATTAACGATTGATGATTCCTATAGTGTCCTAATTTTTGATTATATTAGAGTTTGCCATCTTTGTCGCCGATTGCTCAGGATGGGGGGCAGGGGGAGTAGGGGGAGCAGGGGAAGCAGGGGGAGCAGGGGGAGCAGGGGAAGTAGGGGGAGCAGGGGAAGCAGGGGGAGCAGGGGGAGCAGGGGAGGTAAACTCTTTCTATTACCCATTACCCATTACCCATTACCCATTACCCATTACCCATTACCCATTACCTGTTCGCTTTTCAACTTTTTGTTACGATACCCTTCCCAAAATGCCCAAATTAGTTGACATTGGTTAACGATTATCTCAATTTATGAAGGAGCTATTCAAGAATGGCATTAACAGATACTCAGGTGTATATTGCCCTGGTTGTTGCCTTGATCCCTGGAATTTTGGCCTTCCGTTTGGCGACCGAACTGTATAAATAGAAAATTTCGAACTTATTAGTGAAAATTCACTGGTAACTGGTCAATTTCTAAATCTGTCTCGACAAAAATAACCCAAATAGCAGACAATTAACCCCAAATGGGATAAAGTATTGTGTGTTAACTCGGTAAAGGTGTCGGGACAGTTTTTTATAGGGATCTGCATCGGATGTTAATTCTTTACCCGTTTTAGGGAAAGCTAAAACCCGCTACTACTGTTGGTGTTCCGTGCGTTGTGACGTTAGTGAAAAGATCATGTCTGCGATTCGACCTGTTCCCCAAATTATTCCACCCGTTTCCCCTTCTCGCCGTCCCCGTGCGCGTCGAACCTCTAGGCGCCGACCGATTCATAACCCGGGTCTACTTACGGTGGAAACAACCGTCAAGTTAGGTGTCAATCTGATTTTGTCTGCGTTTGCCCTCTCTGCCTTAATTCAGATTTTGCCCCAACATCGTTCTGCCTCAGAAAAACTTCAGGATATTCGAGCTGAGGTGAAAATCACAGAAGAAAGAGTGACCAAAGAAAGGGAAGAATTTACTCGCTATTTTGATCCCCAGCAAACTAAAAGTATTATGCAGGAACAAGGGAACCGAATTGATCCCACTCAAAAGCCGATTATTTTCTTAGAAAAACCTCCAAGCACCATAGCAGAATCAGCGGAGGAACCAACAACCACTTACGCAGGTTTAGAATAGAACCTAGAAAAACTTTATGCGGTGAAAGGGAAAGCAAAGCTAGTATTTATAATTAGAGAATAAACAGCGATCGCTATCCTGTACAAAAACATTGCTGACAAAAGCAATTGCCCCTTTCTCTAATTCACAAGATAATCACTCAGAGTTTTGAGTAAGTGTCGATGTCGCTCTGATGAAATAGCTCCAATAGAACCGATAATTTGATTACGAGGCAATACAGCAAGAAAACCTAACCGAATCAAAGATTGAGAGCTTGACATCCGCCCCGCCGTAAACGGATGGGGATTCCATCTATTTCAACAAATCAAAAATTGATAGCTGTTGAAATGCTGGTGGGTTGACGCTTCGCCGAGATGCGCTTTCCTTGGAAAGTCTAACCTTCTCTCCACGTCCGTTTAAAGTCTCCGTGCATCCCTCCGGCGACTTTAATATTAATTGCAGCATTAACATCTCGATCATGAGAAGTGCCACAATTCAAACAAATCCAATTTCTTACAGACAAATCTAATTTACCGATTTTAAATCCACAACAAGAGCAAGTCTTTGACGTAGGCTCCCATCGGTCTATCACTCGGAAATCTCTACCATATTTTTCCGATTTAGCTTCTAGGAAAGTTCTAAAACTTCTCCATCCTAAATCAGAAATAGCTCTTGATAATTTCCGGTTCTTAATCATCCCTGACACATTCAAATCTTCCAAGACTATTGTTTGGTTTTCACGAACAATCTGTGTAGATAACTTATGTAGGAAATCGGTACGGGTAATAATATCGTCAAAACCCTGCACTTGTTGATGTAGTTGGGTACTAACACCACAGACTAAGAAATCTTTATAAGGGGGTAATTCCCTGAGTAGGATGACTGGACGATTCTTGATTTTCCCGTCAGTTTGGGGAATTGGGGTTAGAACAATATCAGCTTCCTTCATAGTCAGGATTTGCTATTTTAATTGCATCCAGTGGATACTCGTCATCCTGACTATAAGCATTGTTTAGTTGATGCTTTGACAGGTACAACCAGGCTTCGTATTCTGCTGATTGTTCCGGGAGAATTGTGATAATAAGTTTTGTGTTTGGTTCAAACTTGTAGGGTTCATCTAGCTGAATAGACTGCCCATCAAAATGTGCGGACAAGGAAATAACTTTCATGGTTTGGATCTCTTTAAGATGATCGCTTTTACCGATTGTATTATATTCTGCTTTTGCGTAGTTGGGGAGAGAAAGTAAACAGAGTTCTGAAAACGCCAAAGTTCTCGCTATGATAGAGGAATGTGGGTTATTAAATAAAGTATTTACTCTCGATGCTCTCCATTGTAGTAAGGGAACAACTCAGGCAATAATTGAGAGCAAAAATGATTATTTAATTACGGTAAAAGGCAATCAAATGAAATTGCACAAGCAGATCAAAAAATTAGCAAAAGTTGAAAAGCCTTTGACAGTATATGAAGAAAAAGATTTTAGTCATGGACGAAATATTAGCAGAAAAGTATCGGTATTTGATAGCCAAAATGTGAATCATAAAAATTATCCTCATCTTCAAAGTTTTATTGAGGTAGAAAGAACAGGTTTTCGGGGTGATCAAGAATATAATCAAACCTTATATTATATTAGTAGTCAGAAATTAAGTGCGAAAACATTTGCAGAAAAAATTAAAGCACATTGGTTAATTGAAAATCAAGTACATTGGGTCAAAGATGTAAATTTTAATGAAGATAAATCAGGAATAAAAGGGATAGACGTAGCGGGGAAATTCTCGTTATTAGTAACATTAGTTTTGAATATATACAGAAGTTTGGGTTTTAGTTCAATAAAAGAGGGACAGTCATGGTTGGGAAATAAATGGCTATTTTTTGCTGTCAATAAATATCAAAATTGTTCATTCTTAATATTTCTAACTTATCTGATTAAAATTAGAGGTAATTTGACCGGAAAACTTGATGATTTTTTTTGAAGATAGCGATCGCATTTTGGAAAATGAAAACGCCCTGCATTAAGAGAAGATGCGCTGAAGCGCAACAACGGGTAGAGACGCGCCGTGGCTCGTCTCTACAGGGTAGAATTAAATCAGTTTAACTGCACGCAGGGTAAATAGGATTCCCACTGCTGCGACTAAAGCACCCGCATAGATGACCAAGTAAGCGATCGCACCATCGGCTGTAATCATTAGACATCTCCATAAACATTACTCTATTGAATCATGAGTGATCATTCTGTGACTATCCGTAACGGGTTAAAAATGGCATACAATTTTTAAGAGTGAGTTAATCAAGGAAAAATATGGAGTCGTTGATTCGGGTAAATTTAGGTTTATTATCCTATAATATTGCCATCGGTGCTGGAAATTTAGACAGATTAGGGGAGGAGATGACCTCCTTAAATTTAGGCAAAAAAGTATTATTAGTTTCTAACCCGGAAATCTTTAATTATTATGGAGAACGCACCTGCACAGCTTTAGAAAAAGCGGGGTTTGATCTGGCTATTTGTACCCTTCCCGCCGGAGAGGAATACAAAACCCCCCAAACCCTGCAAACAATTTATGATGCAGCGTTAAAACATAGACTAGAACGTTCCTCCACGATGCTTGCTTTAGGGGGAGGAATTATTGGAGATATGACCGGGTTTGCGGCGGCGACGTGGTTACGCGGAATTAATGTGGTGCAGGTTCCCACCTCTTTATTAGCGATGGTTGATGCGTCTATTGGGGGTAAAACCGGGGTAAATCATCCCCAAGGAAAAAATTTAATTGGGGCATTTCATCAGCCGAAATTAGTCTTAATTGATCCCGATGTTTTGCAAACCCTTCCTGAGCGAGAATTTCGGGCGGGAATGGCAGAAGTGATTAAATATGGTGTGATTTGGGATCATAAATTATTTGATAAATTGGAACAATCCCAAAACTTAGATAATATTCAATCTTTAGATAGTGGATTGTTACAAGAAATTTTAACCCGTTCCTGTCAAAGTAAGGCTGATGTGGTGAGTCAAGATGAAAAAGAATCGGGGTTAAGAGCAATTTTGAATTATGGTCATACCATTGGTCATGCCGTTGAAAGTTTAACCGGATATACCGTGGTAATTCATGGGGAGGCGGTGGGAATTGGCATGGTCGCCGCCAGTCAAATTGCGCTTAAATTAGGATTATGGGATGAAGATAGCGATCGCCGTCAATTTGAGATCATTGAAAAGGCAAAATTACCGACCCAACTCCCCCCCGGACTCAAGATTGATGAAATTTTAGAGAGTCTACAAACGGATAAAAAAGTTAAAGCTGGAAAAGTCCGATTTGTTTTACCGACCCGCATCGGAGCCGCAACGGTAACAGATATTGTCACTTCTGATATAATTCGTCAAGTATTAGAAACTTCTCCCATTCATTGTCCGGCTTAGATGGGCAAAACTTCATATTAATGTCATCGGATTGACACATTAACTTCATATCCTGACGATAATCTATAAATCAAAGGCAAGTTAACTCCTCACACCCAAATCACGTTTCGTTCCTCACCACTGGCTCATCACCAGTGGATTTTTTTTGCTTGATTATTTGTCGTAGTACACTGGAAAACACTGCACTTAAACCTGGCTAAACTCACCCATGAGAAAATGGACTCCGATTCTACTGTTAACCCTCTATTTACTAGCGGTGGGGGCGACAATTGGACTGAAAAATCGAGATTGGATTGTGGCACAGGGGATGACATTATGGCAACAACAGCCTGCCCCTTTGCCCTTGGAGCGGGTGATGGCGGAAACGGTCTCTCCACCCCCGGAACCCGCAGAGACTAAACTGGTAGCGGATGAGAAACCCCCAGAACCGCCCAAGGTGAAGGAGCCACAACCAGAAACCCTGGTTAATGTTAATAATGTTCCTGTGCCGGGAACCTGCGCCCTACAACCCGACCCGAACCCCCCAGTTAATGGTAGACCTGGGCCACCCGTTAATCCAGTAACGTTATATCGGTTTCGCCGACCAACGGATGTGCAAACGGCCAATCTTCCAGGGGGGGCGGGTTACACTCCGAATGAGTATCAAGCCATGGCGAATGGGACGAATTACGGACAACGGTTTTTATATGATATTAACGGCCAAGCGGTGAATAATGCCCCGATTGTGGTCATCCATGAAACGGTATCGGATGTTTATAGTGCGGTAAATTTGTTCCAAAATGCCCAAGCTTCGGAGGATAATCAAGCCAGTTATCATACTTTAATTATGTTAACCGGGGATATTGTTTATATTGTTCCCCCGGATTTAAGAGCTTTTGGTGCGGGAAATTCGGTGTTTGCTAGTTCAACGGGAACGGAAACCGTAAAAACCCATCCTAAACGTCCGCCTTCGGTGAATAATTTTGCCTATCATGTTTCTTTAGAAACCCCTGTAGATGGTCGAAATAATGCCAATTCTCACAGTGGTTATACCACCGCACAATATCAATCTTTAGCCTGGTTAATAGCAAAAACCGGAGTTCCTGATGCCCGAATTACAACCCATGCGGCGGTTGACCGTTCGGGAGAAAGGCGAGATCCTAGAAGTTTTGATGCTCAACTGTTTTCGCAATATTTACAATCAATACCCCGGACTCAGGAAATTATGATTAGTTGTCAATCTGCCTATCTGAATTAAAATAGTTATAGCAGGGAACAGGGAACAGGGAACAGAGAACAGAGAACAGAGAACAGCTAATTTTGAACCACAAAACTTTTTAAGGATACTATGCAAGTTAAAGGGATAAAAAGAGGCAAGACCATTGAATTATTTCAAGATATTGACCTACCTGACGGCGTAGAAATTACCGTTGAAGTTAAAACAGTACCAATTTTAAGTTTATCGGAACGCCTGAACCGTTTAAGAGCTATTTTTGGAGCGTGGCAAAATCAACCCGAACTCGATGAGATTTTTTCAGAAATAGATCAAGAACGCCATCACTATCAAGGTAGAAAAATGATTGATTTTGATTAAAATTATGTATTTACTAGATACTAATATTTGTATTGCTTTATTAAAAAATAATCCTCTGGCTGTTTCTGAGTTTACTGTCAAAACAGAGACATCCTACTTGTCTACAATTGTGATTGCCGAATTATATAAAGGGGTGTATTGTTCTCGTCGAGTTGAGGATAATTTAAAAACCTTAAATGAATTTATCAGTTTAATCCCAATTATTGAATTTGATTTACCAGCTTCCTTAGAATTTGGGAAGATACAGGCTGAATTAAGAAAAATTGGAAAACCGACCGGAGAACTGGATGCTATAATTGCAGCAGTCGCTCGTTCTCGTCAGTTTATTCTGATCACAGATAATATTCGACATTTTGAAAATATTCCTAATTTACAAGTAGAAAATTGGTTAAACTCCAATTAAAAACAATCACAAAAATATTAATATCACAATGGGATTTTTGCCTGGTGAGGGTTCCCCCAAATCACGGTTTCATGTTTATAAATCACCATCCCCGGTTTAGCCCCTTTAGGTTTATAAACGTGCTTAGGTTTAGTATAAATAACCGGAACTTGTTCACTATTTCTAGCTCGACTATAATAGGCTGCTAAATTAGCCGTAAATTGTAAATCAATATCATCAGCAACCTGTCCGGGGTTTAACCGTAATAAAACATGACTTCCGGGGATTTCTTGAGTATGAAACCACAAATCATAGTCCGTCGCTAATTTAGAGGTTAACTGATCATTTTGACGATTATTTCTACCAATTATAACCTCAATCTGATTCGGGGTTTGATAACGATGGAATTGTGTTGATACAGTAGCATTAGGACTGCGATAATCAGGAATATTAATATACCCTTGTTGAATTAACTCCTCTCGAATTTCGGCCAAGGTTTGTAAATCTTCGGCGGTTTGATAGGTTTCAACTAAACTAATTGCTGACTCGACTTGTTCTAAATAGTTAATTTCGGTTTTAACTTCATTTAATAGGGGTTCAACGGCAATTCTCGCCCGTTTTAGCTTTTGATGTCGTTTATATAAACTTTGAGCGTTTTGGACGGCATTACTCTCGGGATTTAAGGGTATTTTAACCGGGTTTCCCGTCTCAAAATCCGGTAAATGAATCTCTTTCATGCCTGGTTTCCATTCGTGCAGAAAAGCCATTAATAAATCCGCTTTTGCCCGATAATCGTCCGCTTCATCGGATTGTTGTAACCGTTGAATAAATTGATCCGCTTTAACTTGTAATTTAGTTAAAACACTATTAAGTTTTTGACTGACTTGATGACGCAGTTGCTGAAATTCCTGTTGATTTAACTGATTTGTATAATAAGTATTGAGTAAAATTTGAACCGATTTAACTTCAGAAATATTTTCTAAATTCCAAGGGATAACATCATAGCCTTTTGTAGTATAATTGGGAATAAAATATTGATTTTCTAGGGTTTTTAGCCAAGTTTGCCAACTTTTAAATAATCGATTCCAGTCTTCTGAATTTAAACTATTAGTGGGTTGAGTTGGATCTAAACTCGCAGTTTCAATCATGGCTTGAACTAGCCCAGAACTTAAACCTCGATAGTTTTTTAATAGTTGTTGTTTTAAAGCACTGGGAATCAAACTAACCCGCTCTTGCCAACGGGATTGATCTTCATTTAAACTCGGAATTGGTTCGGTTAATTTGGGGGGAAGTTCATAGAATTGATTGGTTAAAATGGGTCGAACACTCGATTGTTGTAGATTCACTTGATGGGCAGCCGTAACAATAATATTGTCCGATCCCGTTAAAATTACATTACTATATTTCCCCATAATTTCCACATACAAATGCCATAGGGGAGTATCCCCCGGACGTTGGGCAAATTGCAGATCTAAAACTCGTTCCCAGGGGTCAACTTGCCGAATTTCAACTAATGCTAATCCCGCCAATTGATGACGAAGTTGATCACTAAAAGTAAAGGTATCAGGAATGCGAGGAGGAGGATCACCGATGCAAATTCTAGCCGCTTGGGGATGGCAAGAAATATCAAGCCAGCCTCGACTTTTTAGGGTGCGTAAGCCCAAAGAAATCGTAAAGCGATCGCGTTGATACACCTGTTCTAACCGCGCTGGAAGCCAGTCTTGCCGCAGTTCACCACAACTGGCGATTAATGTTGTTAAATCAAAAGATTGCATAATATTTGTCTGATCGCCTTAACCCTTCCCTATTGTCTCACTATTTTTCCCACCTGACCTAATCTTTTAGAACCAGATTATTTGAGAGAAATATCTCTGAAGTTTAACCCGTTAAACTTTTCCCTACTTTAAATAAAATTGAAACCGTTGCTGCATTTGTTCTATGGTTAGTTTTTGTGTCCAATATTCCACCAAAGCATGACCAAATGCCCAAGCATTTTTGTCTGGGGGATTGGGATTTTCTAATAGCAACGGCCAGAGAATTAGTAAATCAAAATTCATCGGATCAGACTCTCCTGAATTTAATAATAAAAATAAGTCATAGGCCATCTGTAATTTACCAATGACAACGGGTAATTGTTCGACGGGAATTTTTTCTGCGAGTAACAAGGCTAAAGTCGGAGATCCTGTGGCTAAGGTAGAAATAAATCTCAGAATTGGACTTTTTAATAACGCCGCTAATCCTTGAGTTGTTGCCATTTGAAAGGTATAATGATCAATGATTTTAGCCGTGGCAACAATTCGAGCTTCTTGATTTTGTAAAAATCGAGCTAAACGCATTTGTTTAGCGGGATTAATCGTTTCTAAAATAGCAATAGATAACCCATTTACTCCCCAAGGTTGGCGCTGGGTTTGACTATCCTGGGTAACAATTGGTAACACGCGATCGCAATATTCTCCTAACTGTTCTAACCGATATTCTGTAGCCTCTCGAATCGCTTTTTCTTTGGGACGATTTCCCCATTGCCAATCATAGGGCGGTTGCCATTCGCGGATGGGACGTAAGCGATCAACTTGGGTAATAATTGTAATAATGGGTAACTCTAATTCCTGCTGTTTGATCTCGCGTAAAAAATCCACATCCATCTGCAAAGCTGGGTCAAGGGCAGGGGTGACTAATAATAATAAATCTGCGTTAGTTGCATAGTCTAAAACCTGTTCTCGTAACTCAGGACGATTCACCTGTTCATAACCCGGAGTATCCCATAAATTCAGGCTCTCTCCGGTGTCTGTTTGCCACTGATAATTTTGAATCTGATCGGTACTGGGTAAGACATCGACGATGGCTTGATCCATTTGAAATAGGGTATTAATCAAACTACTTTTTCCTGCCCCTGTACGTCCAACCAAGAGCAAATTAACGGGTTTTTGTTCTAAGGTTTTAATCGGTTCTGTCGTTGTTAAAATATCCCGGAGGGCTTGGGTTTTTGCTTGAGGAAAGGAAAGATTATTAACAGAAAATTCCGTTACGGGTAAGGTGTCTCCACTATAAAGGGTGATCGCTTGACAACACAAATTTCTTAAAGCCACTTCTCGTAAAGATTGACTCAAATTAACTAATAATTGTTGTGTGGCTTGATTGGTAGTTTTTTGGGTCGAAACCCGCGCTAAAGCGGATACTGGATTTAACAGCCATTGCGCCCAATTCCAGACTTTTAAAAGTTTACGAGCCGAGGGTTCTAACTTCTGATAAACTTGATAGGTTTGATAGGCTTGTCCAACGGTTACTTGATTTAAAGCTGGAGATAACTTTTGGATTAATTGATCCAAATCATCCATAGTTCCCCGCATTAATTGATAGGCTTGGGGAATATAAATACTCAAAATAGGATATTGAACTTCAGGATGATAAATATTAGCTACGGTTGTCACCACATCTTGACAGCGTTTCCAAAAAATCGAACTATCTTCCCAAATTGGCGGATCATTCTGGGCTGCTTTTAAAATTTCTTGTAGGGCTGTTTCAACTTGAGTAATATTGGAATTTGTAGAAGGTTGTAATCTCGATTGATCCAAGGATAATTCTAGTTCCTCATTAAATTTGGCTGTGACGGTTTCCATCTCTTTCAGCATTGGTTGAGTCCATTGGACTAATAACCAACGCCAACCCACAAAAATCAAGGTAAATACCGCCCAAATCCAATTCATTCCCCAATCATGAATCGTGACCCCCGCCGCCGTTAGCAAAAAAATCACAATCATTGCCATCGGTGCGATCAATACCATCCATTGCCATAGTTTGAGTCTAATCATCGTTGCTTCCTCAAAATTCATAGACTATTGTTAAAGATAGATCATTCAATCAGAATTTAACCGATTAAGAAAGTGCGATTGTAAGTCAACAAGATCCGCTAAAATGTTAAGGTTGGCTAAAATTGAGTCGTTCCAATGGATAATTTACCCCCAGATTCTCAAGATAGTGCTTTTTGGAACCAGATTAGCACGAATGGTTTAGTGCGATTTTTATTGTTTTTTGCCTCTGGATGGGCATTAATTTTAATTTTTAACTATTTTGAAAGTATCTTTTTTACCTTTGTTTTAGCTGCCATTTTTGCGTTTCTTCTCAACTATCCTGTGCGATATTTAGAACGCTATTTGGGTCGAGGGTTTGCGTTAGGAATTGTTCTATTTTTGAGTCTATTCATCGTAGTTGCAACAGGATTAGCCCTGGGAACGATGTTTTTCAATCAGTTTCAACAGCTTCTCTCTCTTGTTGTTGAAAATTTAACCTCAACAGATAATCCTTTTGACAATTTACAAGAGTTTTTTACCAATCGGAAAGTTAATATTAATCTCGCTCCCCTAGAAGCTGAATTTAATAAGTCTTTAGTCACACTCGCGAGTATTCTTGTCGGTACTTTTTCTTCTTTACCGAATACATTCCTTTCATTCGTTATCATTTTTGTTATTTCATTTTTTATGCTAATTGATGGTGAAAGACTATGGTTTTTATTATTAAAAACAGTTCCTTATAGCTATCGTAACCAATTTTCTTTAGCTGTTCAAAGAAGTTTTCTGGGCTTCTTTCGAGGTCAACTTTTACTATCAGTTTTTTTAGGAGTATCTAGTTTTATAGTCTATAGTATCTTGGGAATACCTTTTTCTTTGTCTCTAGCGATTATTATTAGCTTATTTGATTTCATCCCAGGAATTGGGGCAACTTTGGGAATTTTAATCATTAGTTTAATTATTTTAATTCAAAGTGGTTGGTTTGTGATGTTACAAGTAGTCGTTGTCAGTGTGATTTTACAGCAAATTCAGGATAATTTTATTGGCCCTAAAATTATGCAAAGTTCTGTGAATATTAACCCTGTAGTTTTGTTTTTTGCTTTGATGATTGGGGCTAGAATTGCTGGGATTTTAGGCGTATTTCTATCCGTTCCTATTGCGGGCGTGATTGTTAATTTATTAGATATTGAAGAAATGCAATCTAAAGAAGGGAATAAAGATTCTCTTGAAGCTAAAACCTGACCTAGAAACCGGGTTTTTTAATAAGTTCTTCCCTTCCAACTTCCTCCTTTTCCTCGCCAATATCTCAAGGCGGAATCTAAAGTCATTAAGGCATATAAAAATCCAATAAATGGTAAAGTTAATCCCAAAATTGGAGAAAGCTGATAGAGTTTTAGGGTGGGATAATAGGCGGTTTCCATCAATAACCCCGTTAATAAAGCTAAGACTATAATTAACCCATTTCCCTGAACCATTCCCCAGATTAAACTTAGAGGTGATATGAAATAAATTAAAACCATACCGACTAGGGTTGATCCTAATAACAGAGTCGAAAAATTCAGTTGACTAAATGCTGTTCTGGCTACCATATCCCAAATACTTGATAAATTAGGATAGGGTCTTAAACTGTGGGTTGTTTCTGTTAACCCTAACCAAATCGGATAATAGGATTTCGATGTAAAAGGAAAGATAAAACTCCCTATAGAAAAACCCTGATTTACGGGTGTTAGTAATTCCCCTTCTTCTCCCCCTTTACCAAGGAGAGTTGGGGGGGTATTCTTCACCGCTTGCGCTAAGGAACAATCATCAATTAATGCTTGTTTTAAAATAGATAAACCCCCAATGCGAGTTAATGCTTCCTGACGAATTAAAATACATCCTCCCGCCGCCGCCGCCAGTTGACTTTGAGGGTGATTTACCCAACGAAAAGGATATAATTTTTGAAAGAAAAATACAAAAGCTGGAATTAATAATTTTTCCCAAAAACTTTGACAACGTAATAAAACCATTAAGGAAACCAATTGTAAGTTTTCGGTTTCGGCTTTTTCAACTAATTGCTTTAAATTATCGGGAGAATGTTCAATATCAGCATCGGTAAATAAAATATATTGGGGGATATAATTTAACATAGAAATATATTTAACTCCCTGTTCCATCGCCCAAAGTTTCCCAGTCCATCCCGCAGGTAAAGGTTGAGAGGTAATAATATTTAATCTGTCTGTTTGATTTAAACTTTGAGCAGTTTCCTGGGCAATATTTGCTGTTTCATCATTACTTTGATCATCAACTAAAATAATAGAAAATGAACCAGGATAGTTTTGATTGAGAAGCGATCGCAAACTCGTAGAAATTAACTCGGCTTCATTTCTAGCCGGAACAATTATAGCAACAGAAGGATAATTTAATAACGGTTCTTGAACCTCAGAAAGCCGTTGATCTCCTTGCCAAAATTGACCTCTAAATCCTAATAATATTATCCATATTATTAAAGAGAATAGCGTTAAAGTTAAAATTAAATTTTCCATTTTAAAATCAATGTAATTACAGCCCCAAAAAATCGGCTAATTTCTGGCATAAACACCTTCTCGATAACAACATTAAATCGGCACTAAACAAAAAATTACAAAATTAGCTTTAAAATTTATTATATAATAAAACTCTGATTAATTCAACAAAAAATATGATATAATATCTGTAACCAATTAAAAAATGATATTCTCAAAAACAGTAGCAGGAGTTAAACAGATAACAATGAAAATAGAAAATCAAGTCTCTGTAACTCAATTAAAAGATGCGATCGCAGCCAGTCAAAACTTTCTATTCTCTCAACAAAATCCCGACGGTTATTGGTGGGCAGAATTAGAATCTAATGTAACAATTATATCAGAAATTATCCTTTTATACAAGATTTGGGGAATCGATCAAACTCGCCCTTTATCTAAAGCCGAAACCTACTTACGTTCCCAACAACGAGATCATGGAGGTTGGGAATTATTTTATGGAGATGGCGGGGAACTCAGTACCACCGTTGAAGCCTATATGGCATTAAAAATATTAGGGGTATCTGAAACAGATCACGCCTTAATTAAAGCTAAAAAATTTATTTTAGAACGGGGTGGAATCACCAAAACCAGGATTTTTACTAAGCTACATTTAGCCTTAATTGGGTGTTATGAATGGCGAGGAATTCCCTCAATTCCCCCTTGGATTATGTTGTTACCCGAAGGTTCTCCATTTACGATTTATGAAATGTCGAGTTGGGCTAGAAGTAGTACCGTCCCTTTGTTGATTGTATTTGATAAAAAACCTATTTTTCGGTTTGATTCTAGTCTAAATTTAGATGAATTATATACTGAAGGACGACAAAATGCCATCTTTGAACTGTCTAAAAATAATGATTGGACAGATATATTTATCGGGTTAGATCATATTTTCAAATTTTCCGAACTATTTAATATTGTTCCTTTACGAGAACAGGGGTTAAAAGCAGCCGAAAAATGGATTTTAGAACGACAAGAAATAACTGGGGATTGGGCGGGAATTATCCCAGCCATGTTAAATTCTTTATTGGCGTTAAAATGCTTGAATTATTCGGTATCTGATCCAATTGTTCAACGGGGTTTAGAAGCTATAGATAATTTTGCTATAGAAACAGAAGAAACTTATCGAATGCAAGCCTGTGTATCTCCAGTTTGGGATACGGCTTGGGTTATTCGAGCTTTAATTGAATCAGGAATTAACCCTGATCATCCTGCTATTACTCAAAGTTCAGAGTGGTTAATTCGTCAACAAATCTTAGACTATGGAGATTGGAATATTAAAAATAAACAGGGAAAACCTGGGGGATGGGCGTTTGAATTTATGAATCAATTTTATCCTGATTTAGATGATTCTGCTGTGGTCGTTATGGCATTAAATCAAGCTAAAATTGCCGATGAATCCTTGAAAACAGCAACGATAACTAGAGGGATTGATTGGATGATTTCAATGCAGTGCAAAGCCGGAGGTTGGGCAGCTTTTGATATGGATAATGATCAGGATTGGATTAATGCAGTTCCCTATGGGGATTTAAAAGCCATGATTGATCCTAATACGGCGGATGTTACAGCGAGAGTGATTGAAATGTTAGGAGAATTAGATCCTAATTCCTCAGAATTTCAATTGAAAATTCAATCGTTGAAACCATCAATTGAACGGGCAATTTCCTATTTAAAACAGGAACAAGAAACCGATGGTAGTTGGTTCGGACGTTGGGGCGTGAATTATATTTATGGAACCAGTGGGGTATTATCAGCATTAGCGGTAATTAATCCTATTTATAAACAGTGGGGTCATGGTTGTCTTCAACCCTTGATGAAACGAGGGGCAAATTGGTTAGTTAGTTGTCAAAATATTGATGGAGGTTGGGGAGAAACCTGCCACAGTTATAATAATCCTAAATTGAAAGGAAAAGGGGTTAGTACCGCCTCACAAACTGCTTGGGCATTAATTGGTTTAATGGCAACGGGACAAGTAACAGGAAGCTATGAAATGGAGATAATTACAGCAGGAATTAACTATTTAATTTCAACACAACTTTCCGATGGTCGCTGGGATGAATCGGAATTTACGGGAACTGGATTTCCGGGACATTTTTATATAAAATATCATTACTATCAACATTATTTTCCATTATTAGCATTAGGTCGTTATCAAAAGTTACAAGAACTTTAACTCGATATGGAGCGGGTTATATGTCAGCAAGGGATTGAAGGTTTATAATTTGGGGAATTAGGGCTAAAGCCCAATAACAAATTAATTTGAATGAAAAATGGGTCATCGAGAAAAAGTTATTGTTTCACTGGGTGTAATTGCATCAATTACATCTTTGATAATTGGGATGGCAAGGACAGCTACGGTATCGGAAAAAACTATGGTGAAACCGGATTATCAGCGATTGGAGCATTTATTATTAGCAAAACAATTTACAAAAGCTGAACTACAAACCTATAGAATCATGCTGTTGGTTTTAGGAAAAAATCCGAAATATTCTGATCCAATTAAGTTAAAAAAACGAGATATTGCTAAACTTCCCTGTGAAGATTTAAGGAAAATAGAAAAAATTTGGCATCCTTATACCCAGGGAACTATTCATTTTAGAAATAAAATCATGAGTTGGCAAAATGATCAACAAAATTTAAGTTCTGCGATTATTTCCCGCTTGGATATTTGTAGAATTGAAGATATCAAAAATTCCACTGTTAAGCAGCACGGTTCCGAAAAGCAGACAATTTTTTCCTGATTTTAGTATTAGCGTTGATCAAGTTTTAGGGAAAATAGTATGATTGAGAAAATAAGACGGAGTTAGAAATAGAAACCGGGTTTTTGTTGTTAGCTTGACTTCTGCAATTAAGATTTATTGCAAAACCAGGTTTCTGGGTTGCATCGAAACTCTGTCGGTATTTGTGCGGGAGGATATAAGGAAATTAAATTGGTAAAAATTGAATATCTAAGGTTTGTTCTAAGGTATAGGGACAAACTTCGGGAAAGATTTGTTCACCGAGTTTTGTTTCTCGAATAGCTAAGGCTAATCCTAATTCATAAGCATCGGGTAAAACTTGATTCAAATAGGGCTTTAAACTGGGACTATCTTGTAATAAAAACTTAATTTGTACTCGTTGTTCTCGAATTGTTCCTAACCAGCTATTGGTTCGTTTATTAGGTTGAAATTGCCATTTTAATAAATGTCCTAAGAGAATCCCTAATCTATTTCTAAGTTCTTGCCGTTCTTTCCTGCCCAAAGCTTCTATTTCCTCAATTAAATTTAGATGATCTAACTGTTGCCATTGTTTAGTTTTAAGCAAATTAACTTGATTTTGAATCCAACCATAAAAATCGGTTTCATATAAATCCGTCATATTTCCTCCTTTATTTTGATGAATTGATCCCTTTAAACCTTTCTTTTGCTGTGCTAAAAGCCTCTTTCATCACCGCTTGAATTTTTTGCGAATCAGGTTTTTTCCCTCCCATTAAATCCCCGAAATAAACACAAGCTCCTTCCCCTAATGCCCAAGTATAGGCGGCAGCCCAAGACGCAGCAATAACACTCCCAAAACCGGGGATAAATTTAATTAGTTCCCGACCGATCATTTGGGCGAAAAACCCTCCAGCGATCGCACTAACTAAACCTCCAGCTTGAGAAATATTTAAGATTTTTCCATAGAGATTTCCTAATAACACCACTAGAGAAACTTGTAAGGCTGTTAAGACAGGCATAGTGGCAAAAGGAAGGGGAACTGCTGCAACGGTCGCCGCCATAATACTAAAGGCTAAAATATACCGTCGTCCCACATCTCGATAGATGTTTCCCAGTTGATTATTAACCTCTCCATTTAATAATTCATGAATCGTTCGAGCTTCGGCTTCAGGAAGCAAATCAGCCAAGGTATCTCGTAGAGATTCTAAGCCATAAAGTACAGGATTATAACCATCTTCTTCCAGGGTAAAATCAATTAAAACCGCCTGATCATACAAGCCTTTAAACGCCATTTTCAAGGCTGAAAAAGCCCGAATAATATCCTCAAAATCCGGGGGATAAATCGGATGATTTTCAGTTTGGGGCGGATAAATTTCATGGAGGCAAGTAACCACTAATAGACAGGGAATATTAGGATAGGTTTTGCGTAAGCTTTCGGCAATTGTGCGGAGGGTATCGGTAGCAAAATCATTGATTTTAACCGTTAAAATTAGAACCCTAGCTCCTTGACTTTCTTTCTGCAAATCGCCGATTAATTCTTCAATTATGATGGAAGTATCTTGGTTGATATCTCCTAAACCAACGGTATCTTTAAAAATGAGTAAAGGTAAATCATTAGACGGATAAGCATAACGTTCTGTATTTTGGGTATGGGGCCGAAATCCTTGACCAATAATTTCGGCTGAAACTCCCGTTAATCCCCGAACAATTGAGCTTTTACCCGCTTGAGGTTTACCAATTAATAGGGCTTCTGTCGTGGGGAGTTCTGCCCGAATTGTTTCTAAAATCTCAGCAATTTGTGTTTCATTGACATTAAACCATTGGACAAAGGTTTTAGCGATTCGGTCAGTGGGGAATAGTCTTTTTAATTGTTGGGTTGTCCGACGCCAACCCCCATTGATCCGAGGGAGATTAGCCGATGTCGGTTGATTAGAGGGTTGGGTATCCGGGGTTTCAGTCATAGGTTGGATCTGATATTTTCCAAATAGAGCTAATCGGTTTAATATTAATAGTATGCTAATGGTAGCGTACTTGTTTACAAGTAGTGTTAATGTTGAGGTAGCATAATTTAATTATACTCATGGTAACAAAGAATATCAGAGCCGTTACTTACGTTCCACCGGACTATCATAAAAAACTGCGTCAGTACATGAAACGGCACAACTTAACTGAAAGTGCCGCTTTAGTTCAGATGATTAAACAGTTCTTTGATGGGGAACAACCTCAATTCAATTCTGAATTAAAAACTGAGGTCGAAGAAATTGTACAAGAGCAACTGAAACTGTTCAAAGAAGATATTGATCTTTTAAAAGATCAAATGTCTTTAATGCAGCAGTTATTAGACAAAAAAAACTCCAGCGAAACTAACCGTCGATCCTCAAATTCTGTGAATAGTAATCATCCCAGAAGTTTATTGAGGTTAACACCAAAAACAGAGGAAGAACTCACTCGTCGCTTAGGGGTAAATACAGGAAATGTTGCCAAAGAATTTTCTAAAGGTGCAGAACATTTTAGTCATTGGAGTCAACAAAAAGATCCCAGTGGTATTGGTTGGCACAGACGGGGCGATGGTTTGTACTATCCTGTCTAAATAATCACATCATACTCGCATTTTTTTCTGATAACCTGCTACCACTAGGAATATTAAATTATGAGTTGTTTGAATGATTAGGGTGTAGCCAAAGTTTAGGGTTTGCACCCTGATCAACTAAACCTTATAATTGCCTTAAAAGATTAATTTGTGGTCAAAATCCTTTGATTTTAGGTAACACCATAACTGATTATTAATCCTCTATTTCTACCCAAACCGTAACCGCAGCAACAGCAATCAACATTTCATCATTTTTGTCTTGAAATTCTTCAATTGCCCGTCCCTGTACCACCATTCCCCCATTTTCAACGGTAAGAGTTTTCTGTCCAAAGGGTAAAACCGCCAACACTTCTTCAGTTCTAACTTGTTCGGGATAGGGAACGGCCACTTGCACTTCTACAATCATTTGATTCGGATGATCTAACCCGGCAACTTCCCAAATTCCGGGTAAAGCATTATGGGCAATCGCATTTCTCACCGCCCTGGCGGCGGCAATGGTGGGCTCCTGTCCGTGTTGATCCACACCCATTCCCATTTCAATCACAAATCGTTTTTTAGCCATAATTTTTTCGGTTATTTCTAACTGTATGTTAGGGTGATTTAGTAGATAGTATACTACGGAAAAGCTGATTAATTTTTTGAGGATTTTAATGACTAATCGCTTGAGTCGTATAGTCGGAAGAATCCTCGTCGGAGGTCATTTCTAAACCTTCAACCCCCACATTCATTTGAGTCATTTCCACATCTCCAAAAATCGTAGCAAAAGCTGTATCGGCTGCATCTCGTCCCGTGCCTATTTTAATTAATCCATTGCGGGGTGCTAAACGGGTTGCATCAAATAAATACCAGCGATCGCCTAAATAGGCTTCAAAATAAGCATGAAAATCCGGTGGTTGCAGTTTATAAGCATAACCCGAGGAAAACCGAGCCGGAATATTTAACGCTCGACAAAAGGCAATTCCTAGATGGGCAAAATCTCGACAAACTCCCGCCCGTTCGGTTACCGTATCAAAAGCTGAAGTATGTTGATCACTACTCCCCGATAAATAAATGACATTATCATAAATCCAATTACAAATTGCCGTAACTCGAGAATAATCGGGCAGTAAATAACCAAATTCCGATTGAGCCAAGCGCATTAATCGATCGGATTGACAATAGCGACTCGGATAAATATATTGTAGGATTTCTAAAGGAAGTTGAGCAATCGGAACTTCATGAATCGTTGTGGGATTTGTTTCTTCATAAATCACATTAACAATAGCTTGATAGGATAGGCAAAAGGTTCCCGAAGATACATTCATCCGCAGATAACGATTGCCTAAAACCGGATTCAAATATTCCTCATAATAGAGATTGGGCTCTAATTTTAGAGATTCTTCTAGGATCTGTTGATTGCGAGTTTTAGCAACATTGACATTAAAAATAAATGTACTATAATCCCTGACTTCATACTCTAATTGACAACCGACTTTAAATTTCATATTTCCCTACCTCTTAACTAACTTGAGTCGATATCGATATAACGCCACCGGATGACCACTCGCCGCAAAGAAATTGGGATCTTTAGGGGATAAATAAACCGCCGTCACTTGATCAGCAACAATTGACTGAACTTCAGACTTTGATTCTGTTTTTTCAAATTCTGCTTGGTAACCAGTGGTTGTTTCAACTTCATTCAAATAAATTTGAGAGGAACTTTCAAACAATTGTTGACTGATTTCTGTTGCAATAAACCGATCCTCACTGGGAATTTCACTACTTCGACCCGTCACCGTTGAAGTTAATTCCAGATTTCCAGGTAAAACCGTAAGTTGACGATTAGGATTAGTTGGATCGATCCTAACCGATAAAATCCCATTTTCTCCCAAAGTTGCCTTGCCAATATTAAAGCTATTAAAAGCGCGATCGCCCACTATCTTAAGAGAGATTTTATCATTATTTTCTGAGTCTAAACCTAGTTGTGGAAAAAATAAAGTTAGGGGAAAAATCTGTAACTTAGGTAAGGATTCCACCCGTTTAAACCGAACCTGAAACTGAAGCGGTTGATTCAGAAATTCGGAACCATTTTTAAACCCAGGAGTGGTAATTTTAGGCGCGAGGGGAGCCACTTTATCTACTAACGTACTCGTCACCTCCCATTCCCCCTCCATCCATGCGGGATAATATAAATCTTCCTTCACCGCTTGTACCATCGGTTTATGATTCCAATTGGGAAACGCCGACAAACGGTCTGCCAACTGTCCCGCTTGAGCTTGGGTTTCTCCAACGATTAAACCCACAATTAAACTAAAAATCAGAATTAATTTTTTCATTTTTTTATAAGGAATAGGAAACATATAATCTGTAGGGGCGAGGTTTTCTCGCCCAAAACCATAGCCGTTTTTAAACATCCCAAAATTTGGATGATTAATCCTACAAACTTTCCAGGGGAGTTGGTTCCCAAACTTCCCCATATTGTTCTTTTAAACCTTGCCAATTTTCCACCTGTCCTGGCTCATATTCTCCGGGTTTTCCCCATTGTAAAAAGGCACTTAACGCTACTTCATTTTGTTCATTCAGGAACCGAATAGCATAGGTAGTAAAATTGCCCCGTTTCGCTTCTCCGGTTTCAAATTTTACCTGTTTAATATGATCCATATTTAGATGAAATTCAAAACCCTCGGTGTGCATATTCGCATATTTTCCTTTGGGTAATTCTGCATAAAATAGTTTTTCAATCTTTCCCCGTACTTCTAATACAGCCGAACTACTGGTTACAATTAACCGTAAGGTTCCTAAACTTTCACAATCTTCTAAAAACGCTTTGAGATTACCCATGGTTCAAGTTCCCAATTTAATTAGTTTTTAAGACTTAATTTTACTAGATTTTTGGGAACTTCAACTTAAATCTTTTTGAGATATATTTTTACTTAGGCTTTTCATGCTTTTCATAAGCCGCCACAATCCTCTGTACCAAGGAATGACGCACCACATCCGCTTGAGAAAATTCACAAAACGCAATTCCCTCAACATTTTTTAATATTTTTAAAGCCGTTGTTAATCCCGATGTTTGATTGGGTAATAAATCCGTTTGGGTAATATCTCCGGTGACCACCATTCGAGAACCAAACCCTAAGCGAGTTAATACCATTTTCATCTGACCCGGGGTAGTATTTTGGGCTTCATCTAAAATCACAAAGGAATTGTTTAACGTCCGACCCCGCATATAAGCAATGGGAGCCACTTCAATTACCCCGCGTTCCATTAAATTTGCCGTTTTTTCCGGGTCAATTAATTCATAAAGGGCATCATATAATGGTCGTAAATAGGGATTAACTTTTTGTTGTAAATCTCCAGGTAAAAACCCCAATCTTTCCCCAGCTTCCACCGCCGGGCGAGTTAAAATTAACCGTTCATACTGATCAGATAATAGGGCTTGTAACGCTAAAATTGCCGCCAAATAGGTCTTTCCTGTTCCCGCCGGGCCAATACAAAAGACTAAATCATTGCTACGCATCGCCTGGATATATTGGCGTTGACGAAAAGTTTTTGCCCGAATTTCTACTCCTCGCCTGGTCTTCGCCAAAACATCACGCTGAATATCTTTAAAAACATCCTCTTGATGAGTATTAATTGCATGGCGCGCCGTCAGGATATCCACAGAACTAATCGGTTTTCCATCTTTCCATAACTCGCTCAAAGATGTAACTAATTTTTGACACAATTGAATCTGACTGGCGGTACCACTGATTAGCAATTCCTGTCCTCGCATAACTAGTTCAGCCCCCGTTTGTTGAGATAGAACTTTAAGATTATCTTCTTGATAACCAGAAAGCGCCATGGCACTTTCCATACTGGGTAACCCAAGGGTGAATCGCTCAGTCATTAGATATTACAAAATTGGTTTTTTTGGTACTAATTTTCAAGACTTAAAAGTTGGGTAAAAAGGTATAAAGTATAAATATAGCTAAAATATGATGACTTTTATTATAAAAATTGAAAACCAAATTACCACTACCCATTCGCAATTCGTAATTCGTAATTCGTAATTCGCAAGAGAAGACGTTGGGCAAAATTGTTAGGGTTGGTTAAACCCAATTCTGCCCAACAGGAGAAAACTAATCCAACGACTTAACCCGCCTTGAGCAATGGTTAGGGCTTCACTGCTAAGAACAAAATTAAGATCACCTCATTCTTCATATCTTCGGTTCAAACGAGGCTTAGAAGGGGCTGAACGGACTGGACGAGCTTGATCCGAATATTGACCAGGGGAGCGCTGATTAAAGCTCTCCCTGGGTTCCCTAGGACTCGCGGGCTCATCGGACTCGCCATTGTTGTAGATATCCAAATAGACCGTTTCACCAGAAGATGCAGCCAGGGCCGTTAAAACCATCCGAATCGCTTGAATATTGCGTCCTCCGCGACCATAAACCCGTCCCTTATCTTCGGCTTCTACAGCTAACCGAATCCAAGTTCTGCGTATGCTAGAAAAACGTTCACAATCGACCTTCAGGGATTCTGGAAATTCCAAAAACGGCTTGAGTAAAAACCGCACCAGTTCGTCATAACTGGGACTAGACTGCGGATTCTGCGACAGTGGCTTCGGGTTGGACTCCAGACTTGAGTAGTTCAAAAACATTTTCTTTTCTCAGGATGTCACGCACAGTATCAGTCGGTTGTGCCCCTTGCTGTAGGCGACGGATAATGCCAGCCTTATCCAATCGAACTTCGTCGGTTCTGGGATTGTAGAAGCCCAGTTCTTCTAGGGGACGACCATCTCGGCGAGACAAACTATTCATCGCCACAATGCGGTAACTAGCTTCCCGCTTTTTTCCGAATCTCTTTAAACGCAGTTTGATCATTATTGATGCAAAACACTTCTCTATGGATTGTAAGCTATTTTTCAACAACCGAGTCATTTGTTTGGGATAAACTTTAGCCAACACTTGCTGTATGGGCGATTCACCCCTCAAAACGACTCAAACCGTCAGAAATATTATGCCATCACCCATTCTATCCCACTGGATTGACCTTAAAAAAAATAGTCGTAAATTTCTATTCCCCGCTTTGGGTATTGTTGCCCTAATCTTGATTTTACAGATCGGGAAACATTTCCGTACCCCGACCCCGCCCAAAAACTCATCCGTTTATCAACCCCTAACCGAAATTCCCGCCACCGCCCAAAAAGTCACCGTTGGGGTTTTTGCTCAAAATATTTATGAACTGAATGCTTCGAGCAATACTTATTATCTGGATTTCTATTTATGGTTACGTTGGAAAGGCAAAATTGACCCCATTGCTAACTTAGAATTTATGAACGGTGTTGAAGACTGGGGAAGAATCATCGAGCCCGCCTATCCCGAACCCAAAAAACTCAAAGATGGCAGTTTATATCAAATTATGCGGGTAGAAAGTCGATTTCGAGAACCCTTTGAATTTTCCCGTTATCCCCTAGATGAACAACGGTTAGGGGTAACAATTGAAAATGCCGTTTATCCATTAAATCAGTTAGTCTATGTCGCAGATACAAAAGAATCCGGTTATGCTGCGGATTTAACTGTTCCCGGATGGAAAATTAGAAATTCTCAAATTCTGAGTTTATCCCATCCCTATCCCTCTAATTTTGGTGATTTAGACGAAGGAAAAAATAACTCGATTTATTCTACCCTGCGGTTTGAAATGCACATTTCCCGTCCCCTGAGTTTCTTTACCTGGAAATTATTACTCCCGTTATTTGTAGTTTTGTTTTCTAGTTGGGGTTCTTTATTACTTTATCCCATCTATATTGACTCTCGAATTATTCTTCCCGTCACCGCTTTATTAACGATTGTATTTCTGCAACAGTCCTATTCCGATGCTTTACCTGATGTTGGGTATTTGGTTTTATTAGATAAAATCTATGCCTTAGTCTATGTTTTAATTATTGCCGGGATTTTAGAAACTATTATTACCGCAGATTGGATCAAAAGTGAACATCCCGAATCCATTGTCCGAGTCAAAAAAATTGACCGATGGTTTTTAATCGCAAATATCGTGATTTTATCGGGGGGAATGATCCTGTTTTTGCTATTTTAAAATCAAGGATTATATCGGTTGGGTTTCTCGACATTTAACCCAACCCTGTTTTTCTGTTAGTTTGATTTTATTACAGATTAGTTACAAATTCAATCATTTATTCTATGACTCGGTTATAATTTATTATTGAA
This sequence comes from Planktothrix sp. PLAVEN19ND, assembly GCF_057220675.1. NCBI lineage: Bacteria > Bacillati > Cyanobacteriota > Cyanophyceae > Oscillatoriales > Microcoleaceae > Planktothrix > Planktothrix sp. PLAVEN19ND. The sequence goes on from NZ_CM170132.1 coordinate 1,268,610, forward strand.
TCAAGTTTAACCCGTAAAATTGCTATGACTCCCACTCCTATAACTTTGGATGACCAGCACCTCAAAGAACTGCTTAAACAAGCGATTCGAGAACTAATTCAAGAAGATCAAGAACTATTATCTGACTTACTCAGTGAGATTATAGAAGATATTGCTTTAGCTAATGCAATTAAGCAAGGAGAAACAACAGAAACCGTGAGTCGAGATACAATTTTTAACCTTTTAGATCAAAACCATGAAAGTTAAATTCAAGAACAGTTTTGAGAAAGATATTAATAAAATTAAAGATCGGAATTTATTAGCAGCAATCAAAATGATTATTGAACAAGTAGAAACAGTTAGTCAAATGATTGAAATTAAAAATATTAAAAAACTTCAATTCGATGGCAACTATTATCGAATTAGAGTAGGTGACTACAGGATTGGTATTGCTTTAGAACAAGATACTGTAATTTTTATCAGAGTTTTACAAAGAAAAGAAATCTATCGTTTTTTTCCTTAGACATTATATATAAATGTATCTAAATTGCTGTTTCTTGTTCTTTTAATGCTTGTTCAATTTCTTCAGAATACGCTTCTGCATAAACCCAAATATTCAAGAAATCAGCTTTATCCTGTTATCCGTCCTATTTCTCAATGATTTGAGTTAAAATGCGATCGCTTATTCTTCATCCGCCAAATAATCAACCCTTAAAACCACTTCTAAATTAAACGGACATTCATCAGGAAAAACACTAACTTTTAATTGAGTTTCTGTTGCTGCATCCTGACGCGCATCTTGATAACATTCTGCAAAAATTTCTTGACCATATCCCCTTAAACTGGGACTATCTTTAAACAAAATTAATAAACGTCGTCGATGCTCAACAATTGTACTCCTCCAACTTCGAGATCGTTTATTCGGTTGATATTTATATTTAAGTAAGTGCATTAACAACACTGTTAAATTACTTTGAACAGAGCGTTTCTCACTCCTCCCCATACTTTCTAACTCGGCAATTAAATTTTGAAGATCAATCTCTTGAAATTGGTTATGATGTAATTGTTCTATAGTTTTATGAATCCATAAATAATAATCTTGGTCATAAAGGGTTAATTGATTTAGATGTGCTTTTACAATTTTGTGCATGATATTCGCTCAACTTTATTTTTAACTTTATTATACTAACTTTTTTCTGATTAAGCTCCCCTGCTGAACAGTTGTTTTTTAGCTTCTTCTAGCAAGGCAATAATTTGTTCTCTACTAACAGTGGGAAATCCATCTAAAAAATCATCAATAGACTCTCCCGCTTCTAAATAGTCAAATAGCGTTTGTATGGGAACTCTTGTACCTAGAAATACTGGAGTTCCTCCCATGATTTCCGCAGATGTACCAATCACCGAGAAATTCTTAGACATAGGGGTTATGAATTAGTTAATATTAATCGTTTAGATAGAGATTTATTTTCTAGTTTAACTATTTTTATCGGGATTGAGTGCGATCGCTTACAATTAAACTAACTCCATCCTCTTTCATCCGGTCTAAATCATCAGCAATAAAAATAAACCCGATTTCTTCAAGAAATCAGGTTTATGAAATCACTAATATTTGATGATTAATTAACTAATTGCCAATTTTAGGCGCGGTCACGGAGAGGAATTTCCATCTACTCGGTTTAACTTCTGGCGTTTTTTGCGCTAAAGTCGGAACAGAATTACGAATTAATGCCGTCAACTGTGTGGTGGTCGAATCATAGACTTGAGTTAATATTTTGGGATATAATCCAATCCCAATAATCGGCACCAATAAACAGGCAATGATGAACACTTCCCGGGGTTCGGCATCTACCAGTTTTTCGTTTTTAACTAACTCTTTATTCTCGGGGCCGTAGAGAATTTCACGCAACATCGACAGCAGATAAATTGGAGTTAAAACCACTCCAATGGCGGCTAATAAAATCACAATGACTTTAAAAGTTGGGTTATAGGCATCGCTAGTGGCAAACCCAATAAACACCATTAATTCAGCCACAAATCCACTCATTCCAGGTAAGGCTAGGGAAGCCATACTGCAAGCTGTCCACATGGCGAAGACCTTTTTCATCTTGACGCCAACCCCACCCATTTCATCCAACATCAAGGTATGGGTGCGGTCGTAGGTACAGCCGACTAAAAAGAATAAACTCGCCCCAATTAACCCGTGGGAAACCATTTGTAACATCGCCCCACTCATGCCAATATCGGTGAAGGATGCCATCCCAATTAATACAAACCCCATATGGGAAATTGAGGAATAGGCGATTTTGCGTTTGAGGTTTCTTTGGGCAAAGGAAGTGAAAGCGGCATAGACAATATTTACCACCCCCAAAATCACTAAAATCGGGGCAAAAGTCGCATGGGCATCGGGTAACATTCCGACGTTCATTCTTAGTAAGGCATATCCCCCCATTTTTAACAGAATGCCTGCGAGTAACATATGGGCGGGGGCGGTAGCTTCTCCATGGGCATCGGGAAGCCAAGTATGCAGGGGGAAAATCGGTAATTTCACCCCATAGGCAATGAGAAACCCACCATATAATAACAGTTGTAAATTTAGGGGATAGTGTTTAGAAGCGATCGCCTGCATATCAAAAGTGACCGTATCCCCAAAGAAGGCCATGGCTAAAGCCCCGACCAGGATAAAAAGAGAACCTCCGGCTGTATAAAGAATAAATTTTGTAGCAGCATAGAGGCGTTTTTTCCCACCCCAAATTGATAGAATTAGGTAAACCGGAACTAATTCCAATTCCCAAACTAAAAAGAACAGCAACATATCCTGTACCGCAAAGACAGCAATCTGTCCGCCGTACATTAATAACATCAGAAAATAGAATAATTTGGGTTTGAGGGTGACCGGCCAAGCGGCTAAAGTCGCTAAAGTGGTGATAAATCCGGTCAAAATAATTAAGGGCATGGATAACCCATCGGCTCCCACCGACCAATTTAAGTCTATTTGGGGAACCCAAGCATATTTTTCTACCAGTTGTAACCCTGGGGTCTGAAAATCGTATCCCGTATTAAAGCCATAAATCAGGATAGCAAAATTGATTAGCCCCACAATTAAAGCGTACCATCTCACCGTTTTTCCATCTTTATCAGGAATAATTGGAATCAGTAAGGCGGCGATAATGGGAAATAAGATGGTAATTGTTAGCCAGGGAAAATGTTCCATAGATCAAGCACTAAATGAAGGAATTAAAATTAAGCTACAATCAGTTAGCACGTCTAACCACTGTTAACTGGTAGGGGCAGGTTCCATTAGATATTTGTTAATTATATAAATCTTGATGAACCCGCCCCTACAAATGATAACTGATGAATTTACCCAGTAATTCCTGAGAAGACCACGAAGCCGAGAACGGCTACAAATACAATCAGGGCGTAGAATTGGGCACGACCATTTTCGAGGTATTTTAAGCCTTCTCCGGTGACTAAGGTGACTAACCCGGTGAGGTTAACGGCTCCATCGACAACCCGATAGTCTACTTCCATCACTTGTCGTGCTAATCGACGACTTCCCCGAACAAATAGCACCTCGTTAATATCATCCAGATACCATTTGTTCTTAGAAAAATTGTAAAGGGCTGGGTATTTTGTAGCGATCGCCACGGGGTCAATTTTACCCGCCAAATACATTAAATAGGCGACACTAATTCCAATTAAAGCAATACCAACGGAACTTCCCGCCATAATCAAAAATTCCGTTAATTCAAATTCCGCCAAATGTTCTTGAACCTGTTTCAAACTTTCCCCGGGGGCGTGGATAAACAGTTCAAAAATATTATTAAACGGAGTCCCCACTAACCCAATAAATACCGAAGGAACCGCTAAAACCATTAACGGTAAAATCATCGTAATCGGGGATTCATGGGGATCGTGGCTATGGCCGTGATCATGATCGTCTTCGAGTTCCTCGGGATTCATCGCCCCAGGGCCAAAGGCAAATTGAGGGCCATTAGCTTCCGTTAACAGATTTTGTTGAATGGTGGTGTCATTCCCTCGGAATTTGCCTTCAAAGGTCATGAAATACATTCGGAACATATAAAAGGCAGTCATTCCGGCCGTTAACCAGCCGACTAACCATAATATCGGGTTGGCGGCAAAGGCATTACTGAGAATTTCATCCTTTGACCAGAAACCCGCAAAGGGAGGAATACCGCAAATCGCTAAAGTTCCCACCAGGAAACAGGCGGAGGTCACGGGCATATATTTGCGTAACCCGCCCATCAGACGCATATCCTGGGCTAGAACGGGTTCATGGCCGACCACAGCTTCCATCCCGTGAATCACCGAACCCGAACACAGGAATAACATGGCTTTAAAATAGGCGTGGGTCATCAGGTGGAATAGTCCGGCACTGTAAGCTCCAACTCCCATGGCCATCACCATGTAACCCAGTTGGGAAATCGTCGAATAGGCTAACCCTTTTTTAATGTCATTTTGGGTGAGGGCGATAGTGGCCCCCAAGAATGCCGTAAAACATCCGGTAAAGGCAATAATATTCATCACTATCGGCAACCCTTCAAATACAGGGTACATCCGAGCCACTAAAAACACTCCGGCGGCCACCATCGTGGCGGCGTGAATTAAAGCAGAAATTGGGGTTGGGCCTTCCATGGCATCGGGAAGCCAAACGTGCAGGGGGAATTGGGCCGACTTAGCCACCGGGCCCAGAAAAACTAATACTCCTAATAAAGTGGCTAAAATCACACTCAGGGAACCCGTTTCTACCGCTTGTTCCAAGCGTTCCCCCATTAAGTCAAAATCAAAGGTATTGGTAGCCCAATAGATGCCTAATATTCCTAAGAGTAAACCGAAGTCACCAACCCGGTTGGTGACAAAGGCCTTCTGGCAAGCATCGGCCGCGGGTTTGCGATCGTACCAGAACCCAATTAACAGGTAGGAACACATCCCCACCAGTTCCCAGAAAATATAAACCTGAATCAAGTTCGGGCAAATCACCAGCCCTAACATTGAAGAACTAAATAAACTCAGATAGGCATAAAAGCGTACATATCCGGGGTCATGATTCATGTAACCATCGGTGTAGATCATGACCAGGAAGGCAACGGTCGCCACAATTGCCAGCATCACCGTCGCTAGATGGTCAATGGTATAACCCATTGTTAGTCTAAAGTCTCCAGCCGCTGCCCAGTCAATAATATAGGTGTAGGGAGCATGACCGCTGAGTTGACTCCAAAGCAGGGCAAAAGATAAGACCATGGATGCCCCTAAGGTTGAGACGAGGAAGGTTGAACAAACTTGTCTCAAATTGTTAGTGGCGGTGTTGAAGGAAATCAGCCCAATTCCAACCAGGGTTGCACCTAATAGGGGCAACACGGGAATTAACCAGGCGTATTGATAGAGAGGTTCCATAACTATGTCAACTTTATAGTTCTTAATGAACTTGCCAAAACTGTTGATAATTTTGACATAGAGTATGAACCTTATGAGTAAAAATTCCTGAAATCTTTCTTAGGAAGTCACCGAAACCGTAAATTTAGGACTACGTTCGGGGGATTGTATCATACACAAATCCCCCTGGTTCTAGGCTCGTAGCCAATGTCAATTTCTTTGTATCTTTTCTGCTCCACTAAGAATTAACACAGATGAGATGACATTTGAGCAACCCTGACTACTGCTTGAAAAAATTCCTTTAGAAAATTGTTAAATATTATTTCAAAACCCTCAAACTAGCAACGCTAACAATCGGATAATTAAGGGTGATGTTCCCCCATCTCCTTAATTATCAATAAAAAAACAACGATAAAACCCGGCAAAAAATTCAAGAATATCAAGGAATCATCAATGAGTTGAAAACTTGTAATGTCTAGTTGTTGATGACATGATCGCTAAACAATAAAAAATCTCAGTTATCACAAAAGGAAATAAATTGTGACCTTGAAATTATTCCTAAGTGTAAATATTTGAAGCATTCATAATTTCTGGCTTCTTGAAATAAGTCTTTATACTCGGCACAATATTCATCTATGATGGCAACTGTTGGCTGAGCCTCTCTCGCCAAATGCTTCAGGATTTGTAATTCTACATCCATTACCCCACCTATCTTGTAGAGTTTGATCTTTTGATTCTTCTATATTATTATACTTGGAGAATAACAAAAGAGGGATAAAGCCCGATTTTCGGACTTTATTTTGAGAAAACATTCATTTCCATTAACCATGAACACCCTTGTATCTAATTGTCCCCCAAAACTAGATTGTTGCGATCGCCAAACCCTCCTCAATTATTTTCATGATGCTTGGCAATCGGTTCACCCAGTCCCGTCGGAATGTTAGAAACTGCCAAAAGTTATTCTGGACTCTATGATTTGCGAGGTAATGTTTGGGAATGGTTGAGTGATAATTTAAACCCCTTTTGTGGATATGAACCTCATTTTCTTTATGAAGACAATTCTGCCATCTTTTTTGATACCCAACATCAAATGATGTTAGGAGGATGTTGGATTACAAACTGTACAGAAGCGTTAAAATATTAACGCAATTGGTTCCAGCCAAATTTCTATCAACACGTTGGTTTTCAGATCGCTCAAGATATTTAGTTAATATAGTTATCAGTTTGTAGGGGCGGGTTCATCAAAATTTTATTAATCAACAAAGATCTGACTAAACCCGCCCTTACTTAACAGTTATCAGTTAGCAGTTATCAGTAAATAGTCTATTAAACTTTTGACTCTTACAATAAAATGAGCAACCTATTAATTATCTTGGCTGAAGTTAGCCTAGTAATCATTGTTTTTCTATTCTTGATTGGTCTGGTTAGAAATTCATCCCAACTTTTAATTAAATTTTCCCTCTTTAAAAGCAACGATTCCCGAATCAAAACCCTGCGCCAAAACATCACAAGATTGTTGGTATTAGTTGGCTTAGTGCTGTGTATTTTGATTGTCGGGGTGAATGGTTTTTTACTCTATCAAGGTGAAAATATTCAACAATATACACTCGATTTAATTAGCCGTATTCCCCCGGAATTTTGGATTAACCTCGGAATCGGTATTGGTCAAAGTATTGGTGCTGTTGTTGTAGCATTAATCGCTCTTAAACTGCTGAAATATTGGCTAAAAATAGCCAGCACTCGTGCCAAAAACATCGAAAGAAGCACCGCCGATGATGAAAGTATTGATGCTTTTTTTACCGCCCTTTATCAAAGAATCCGAGGCGGAATATGGCTGTGGGTAATCATTTCCTGTACTCAATTTCTCAAATTACCCGCCATCGTTTCTGAATATCTCTATATCGCACTACGGATCTATCTGATTATAGCAGTCGGATTACTGGTTTTAAAAGCCGCCGCCGCCATTGTCGATACCCTAGATGTTCTCACCCTCAAATACTCTAACTCGGATAACCTGTTGCGATTTTATGCTCGTCTGCAACACCTTATACCTTTATTAAAACGGTGTCTGGAATTTGTCATCTATGTTTGCATCGCCACATTAGTAACACAACAGATCCAATTAATCGCCCAACTTTCTACTTTTGGTCTACGAATTATTAAAATTATTGCCCTAATCTTCTTGAGTCAGGTGTTATTTGAAGTTGTTCACTTATTGATTGAAGAAGTGGTATTTAAAGAGCAGAATTTGACAGACATCCAAAGAAGTAGACGCTTAACATTGATTCCGTTGTTTCGGAGTTTATTGCAATATTTAATATATTTCACCGTTGGAATTTTCATTCTTTATACCCTTGATATTAATCCCACTCCCATATTAGCGGGTGCGGGGATTGTCGGTATTGCTATCGGTTTAGGAGCCCAGACCCTAATTAACGATATCGTCAGTGGGTTTTTTATTCTGTTTGAAAACTACTATTTAGTGGGTGATTATGTTGAGTTGAGAAAAGCTGAAGAAACAACAGTAGAAGGGATTGTTGAAGCCATTGAACTCAGAACAACCCGCATCCGACATCCCAATGGTCAATTACAAATTATTCGCAATGGCGATATGGGTTCCATTACCAATTACTCCAAACAATATGTTTTTGCCGTAGTAGATGTTAGCGTCCCTTATGATTCTAATTTAGCTTATATTTATCAAGTCATTGAGGAGGTAGGACAACAGTTAAAAGCCAATTCTACAGATATACTGGAACCCACACAAATTGATGGCGTAGAAAATCTGAGCGAGTCTAACTTATTGTTACGAACATTAACCAAAGTTAAGCCCGGAAAACATCTTCAGATTCAGCGGATTTTGCGAAAGAATTTTATGGATACCTTGTTAAAGGAAGGGATTCTACTTCCGGCTCACCCTGAAAGTAGTGAAGACTAATTTAGCATGATTGGGGGGTGTTATAAATCTTAAAATATAGCGATCAATTTTGTAGTATGATTATTCGCAGGAACGACAATCACTAATCTAGTCCTGCATAAAGATCACAAAGATTGGCATTAGCTAACCCAAAATAGTATCCCACCTCGGTAATTTTGTCCCAAATTTATTAACAAGTAGCCAGAATATTGTTATGAAATCACCCTCAAAAAAGGCTCCGACAATTGGACTCGTGGAAGTACCCGCCCTGGGGCTATATGACGAAGATGGACATAACTGGACGGCATTGTATAGACGCAACACTCTCCTGAGTAAGCAGGTTTTAATGGCTGACCTGCAAGCGGGTGGTTTCGATGCCCAATTGGTCAATCTCAAAGATGGCGATTGTCAAGAACCCTTTGGAGATGTGACCTGGAAAGGCATGAATCTGACCAAAGCTTATGTGGGGCGGAAGATTGCGGATATTGACCCAGAAGCCCATGATGCTTGGGGAGTTACCGTTAACTACACCCAAGAACGCCAGGTAACCTGTATGACGATTGCCCATCTAGCGCGTAAAGGAAAACCCGTTGTCGTCGGTGGTTCTGACGCCATTGCTGAACCGGAACATTACCTGAAAGCGGGTGCAACAGCCATCGTTACTGATAAATCGGGTGCAGCCAATTGGCCGATTTTTGACTATGTAGTCGGAACAACTCCACGAGAAGATCTCACGGGTGTGATCTTCGCCGATGGCCGTTCCTATCGAACCCGGACTAAAGCCATGAGTCCCGATGAGTGGGCAATCCCATCGGTGGACGTCGCCCGGCAATGTTTGGGTCAAGAATACTCAGAAGAACCTTTTATCGAAGACCTTGTACCCATTGGCTCGGTCTATCCTGATATTGGGTGCGATCGAAAATGTGACTTTTGCCAAACACCAACTTACACATCAGGCTATCGGCGGATGTCACCGGAAACCACCCTCAAATGGGTTGCACGTCAGAAGGAAGCCGGGGCTAAATGTACTGTCATGGGTTCCGATCAATTTCTCGGTAGAGTGTTGTTCCCCGGCGGACGAGAGGAAGTTCTGGAAATTACCAAAGGCGCAAGAGAAATGGAAATGCCTCTGTTATGGCCTAATGGTTTGGAACTGAGAAAAGCGACTTTAGGCAAAGGACGCAACTACGATCATACAGACCTCTCACCGGACGAAGAATTGATCGAAGCCCTCTGGGGATGGGATGGCAAAGTGGGCGGTTTTCTGGGTTATATTCCCGCCGAACGTCCGGTTTTTGGCCGAGAATCCTATGCCAAGCTTTTGCCTTGGCAACAGCATTGTGAGATGATGCAAACGATCGTTCGAGTCGGTCTTCCCGTGATTGTCTATGGTTTAATCATTGGCTTTCCCGATGATAACCATGACAGTTTATTGCGTCTTGAGGAAGCCGTTTTAGAACTGCATCAACAACTCCGAGAAATTAACCCTGACCTTGAATTTCAAGTCGCTTCTTATTCTATTTCCCCCATACCCGGAACACCGCAAGGAGAAACGATTCGCAAATCGGGTTTATTGCGTTTTGATGATCCCTCAATTATTGGTGGGTTCTGGACGCCCAGTTGTGACACCCACCACCTCAGCTATGAAGATATTTCGGAGTGGCAATTTCGCTTGGCTAAAATCGGTAAAGCCGAATCTAAATTGATTAACTATCATGGAGGACTGACCAAACTATCAACCGTCAGTAAATCCGGTAATTCTTGATTAGTTAACTTTGATACAATCTGATCAAGATATAGCAAGTCTAAATGTTTTGTGATCAAAACCTGTAGGGGTTGGGTCTTCTAACCCTCTTGGCATCTGGGTTGGAAGACCCAACCCCTACCTTCAAATATTACAATCTCCGTCTCGAAGGCGCGGATTGCTATATCTTAATAAAAGAGATAAACAATGATATTATCTAATCCCAGAAATCTAAACACCCTATACAACAATGAGACCCAATCCTATCCCCCCACAACCTGGTCAAGAATCCGTTTGGGATTATCCCCGTCCCGCTTGTTTAGAAGACACGAATAAACATCTAAAGGTAATTTGTAAGGGGATTATTTTAGCCGAAACCAACAGAGGGAAAAGAGTTTTAGAAACCAGTCATCCTCCGACCTATTACTTTCCCCCAGAAGACATTAAATTAGAACATCTAATTGTAACGCCAAAAAAAGGGTTATGTGAATGGAAAGGGCAATATCAATATTACGATGTCAGCATCGGTGATCAATATATAAATCATGCTGCATGGCGATATTTTGACCCAACCTCCGATTTTGTAGACATTGCAGAATACTACGGTTTTATTGCCTGTTTAATGGATGCTTGCTATGTTAACGATGAGCTAGTAACCCCTCAATCCGGGGACTTTTATGGGGGATGGATTACGGCGGATATTGTGGGGCCGTTTAAAGGTGGCCCAGATACATGGGGATGGTAAGTCATGAAAATTGAAGTCCTTAAAATAGATGATTTAACCATTCATGAACATCATCTCGATATTATTTACAGTGCCGATAAATTTCGATTTTCTACTAAAGTTTTTTATCATGATGTCTGCTTTTCGGCACTGATAGAAAAGTATTCTCAACCCTTAATAGAACGCATTGCTGCCCATATTGCCTTATTTGAAGGCATGAAATTCTGTTCCTTATTTCCCCAATATTACGATATTTCCAAAATCTCCTCCCATCTGGAAAAGCCGGTTTTAGATTTATTTGTCAAAATATATCAAGGCGTATTTGGTCAACATTGGTATGAAAACAATGTCACAGATTATCAACAGCCTGAAATTATCTATTCACAAGAGATAGGAGAAAGTCATCCGGTTTCGATTTTAGGGGATAATCATACAATTCTTACAGGTTGTGGGGGCGGTAAAGATAGTATTTTAGCGATGAAAATGTTGCAAGAAGCAGATATTCCTTTCGCTTCTATGCAATATTCCCATAGTGTTTATGGCAAAGCCAATTTACAACACAATTTAATTGCTCAAGTATTGGAAAATGTTCAACCCATTAAAAGCCATAAAATCTCAATTTTTGATGATTTCGTTGACTTTCCCTTTCTCCAACTCTATTTTCCCGAAAATTCAGGAATTACCGCCCCAGAAACCCCAGTTTCTATCTTTGAATCCTTAATTTTAATGCTAGATGGAGGATACAATTATTTATGTCTAGCCCATGAAAAAAGTGCTAACACAGGGAATCTGTTTTGGTCAGAAATTGGACAAGAAGTTAATCATCAATGGGGTAAAAGTCTGGAAGCTGAACAAATTTTAGATCAATTTGTTCGAGATTATCTTTTATCGGATCTTAAATATTTCAGCATTTTACAACCTATTTACGACTTCCGAATCTTTCAAAACTTAAGCAAATATCCCGAAGTTATTTCTACAATCCATTCCTGTAATATCCAAAAACCTTGGTGTAAAACCTGCCCTAAATGTGCTTATGTTTGGTTAGGATTAATGGCTTTTTGTCAACCGGAGCAGGTTGATGCTGTGTTTCAATCCAACTTGTTTGATGATGAAGATTTATTACCCACATTCCGAGAAATGTTAGGGTTATCAACCCATACTCCTTTTGAATGTATTGGCGAAATCGATGAAAGCCGTTTGCTGATGAAAAAATGTTTCGAGAAAGGTTTATCAGGTAAAGCGTTGGAAATATTTACTCAAGAAATTCTTTCAGACACTTCTATAGATTGGCAGACCCTAGAACAAAAATATAACTTTGTTTATTCAAAAGAACACGCCATTCCCGATCAGCTTTTTGATCAACTAAAAGGCAATTTCTAAAGAATAAAAAATCAATAATTTGCACTGGTTCAACCCAAAAGCCTTTATTTTTTTGATCAAAAAAGCATGAGTGATCCTAAACCCAAAATTCGTATCGAACATCTGATCAAGATCTATGGAGAGAATTGTGGTGCTGCCCTGAAGCTGTTTTCCCAGGGAGCCAGCCGAGAAGCTATCTTACAGGCCACAGGTCAGGTTCTCGGTATTGCCGATGTATCTTTGACCATTAACCCCGGCGAAATTTTTGTGGTGATGGGTTTGTCCGGTTCTGGTAAATCGACTCTGATTCGTTGTATTAATCGTTTGATTGCCCCAACCCGGGGACACATTTATATTGATGATGAGGATATTGCTTATATAGATGAAAAACGAATTCGTCAAATTCGCCTCACTAAAGTATCGATGGTATTTCAGCATTTTGGGTTATTTCCCCATCGAACTGTCGTGAATAACGTAGAATACGGGCTAAAGTTACTGGGAATGAGTAAAACCCAACGTCGGAGAAAAGCGTTGGCGACCTTGGAAGTGGTTGGGCTGGCTCCATGGGCAGACTATCGACCCTCGGCTCTGAGTGGGGGAATGCAGCAAAGGGTGGGGCTGGCTCGTGCTTTGGCAACGGATGCCGAGATTTTGCTGATGGATGAACCGTTTAGTGCCCTCGATCCCTTAACTCGTAGAGAGATGCAGAATGAATTATTACGACTTCAGAAAGAGTTGAATAAAACCATAGTTTTTATTACTCACGACACTCCCGAAGCCTTAAAATTAGGCGATCGGATTGCGGTGATGAAAGAGGGGGTGATTGTTCAACTGGGGACACCACAAGAACTGTTAAATCAACCGACTAATGACTATATCCGTGATTTTATTCAAGATGTTAATCGAGGGCAAATCCTCAAAGCAGGCACGATTGCCCGTCCAACTATTTGTCTAATTCTCGGTCAAGAGTTAGATCAAGTCGCACTCCAACAGATACAAAACCAAAACCTCCAGCGAATTTATATACTCAATCCTGACCAAGAACCGATAGGTTTTATTGATCCACAACAGCTTGATCTGGAAATTCAGCAAGACCTTAAAGACATTACCAATCAATTGATACAAACCAACTTTTCCCAGGTGAAAGCAACCGCTCCTTTAGAAGATATTTTTCACCTTTACCGCAACGAACCAAGCCTAGTTGTGGTTGATGAAACCGGAAAGTTTCAGGGAGTTTTAGAACAGGCAGATGTCCTTGCTAGTCTTAGTCGGTTTGGCGAAGTTTTTGACCCCCAAAAAGAACCCCTCAGCATCAATATTACAGGAGAAAATCTATGATTAAAAAACGCCTGAAACAATCAACTTTGCTAGTTCTGGCCACTCTATTTCTGATCGGTTTAATCAGTTTTTCCTCCCGCGCCCAAACAACAACCGATTCTGCTTTGTCTGGAAAAACAGTAACTGTTCGTTCAGGGACAAGCGATTGGATTGAGGATCGGTTTCAAACTGAGATTGTTAATATCGGCTTGGAGAGACTCGGTTACAAAACAGCACCACTGGTATCGGTGGCATATCCAGCCCTGTATACCGCCGTCGCTAATGGTGATTTAGATATTGCTCCCGTCTTTGGAGACCCCGGACATAATGAATTTTATCAAAATGCTGGCGGTGAAAAAAAGTTGGAGAAAGTCGGTCTACTTTTTCCTCTGATACAGGGCTATCAGATTGATAAAAAGACTGCCGACAAATATGGAATTACTAACTTACAACAATTTCAAGATCCAAAAATTGCCCAGCTATTTGATAGCGATGGAGATGGCAAAGCCGATCTGGTTGGTTGTGATCCCGGTTGGAGTTGTGAGTTAGAAATAGAACATCAAATGGATGCTTACAAACTGCGGGATACGGTGGAAATCAATCAGGGAAATTATACTGCCTTAATTGCCGATGCCTTAACTCGTTACAAACAAGGAAAACCGTTTTTTTCCTATGTTTATAGTCCTTTCTGGCTCGGTCAGGTGCTGAAGGTCGATCAAGATGTTATTTGGTTAGAAGTTCCTTTTACCACCTCTAATATTGGAAATCTTACCGCCCAAGATACATCTGTCAATGGGAAAAATCTGGGGATGGTTCTGGGTAAATATCGAGTGATTGCTAACCGGAAATTTTTAGCCGCCCATCCATCGGTTAAACATTTCTTGGAACGGGTTAAAATTCCTTATGAAGATATGATTCAGGAAAGCTATCGGATTAAAAAGGGTGAAGATAAACCCCAAGATATTCGTCGTCATGCGGAAGAATGGGTGAGGCAAAATCAAGACCTTTTTGATGGGTGGTTAGCCCAAATCAATCAGACCAGCAACCAGCTAGGGGAAAAACCCTCAAGTATAATAAACAATACTACTAACAAAAGTTTAGAAGGACTGAATATCTTACTAAATCCCTTCGGGCTTTACACCATTCCACTAGATAAGTGGATTACAGGCGGCATTAATTTCCTGGTAGACAACTTTCGTCCCTTTTTCCAATCTTTTCGTATTCCTATTAATTGGTTACTAACAGAAGTTCGCGGTTTATTGTTGGCTATTCCCCCTCTGATTTCTCTACTTTTAATTAGCTTGATGACCTGGAAAATTGCCGGAAAAGGTTTGGGCATTTATAGCCTGCTTGCCCTAACGTTAATTGGTTTTGTTGGGCTGTGGGAAGCCGCGATGATTTCCCTTGCCCTAGTGGTTACGGCGGTTATATTTTGTATCATAGTCGGCATTCCCTTGGGTGTAGCCTGTGCGCGGAGCGATCGCTTTGAGCAAGCCTTTAGACCCCTGCTCGATGCCATGCAAACCCTGCCCACTTTTGTCTATCTGGTTCCCGTCGTCATGCTCTTTGGGATTGGAGAAGTTCCGGGGGTAATTGCTACAATTATCTACGCCCTTCCCCCCTTAATTCGCTTCACGAATTTGGGCATTCGACAAGTCTCAACCGAAGTGGTGGAGGCGGCCTATGCTTTTGGTTCAACCCCCGGACAAATTCTGTGGGAAGTGCAAATTCCTCTAGCCATACCAACGATTCTGGCGGGAGTGAATCAAACGGTGTTGTTTGCTTTGGGAATGTCGGTAATTGCTTCGATGATTGCAGTTCCGGGACTGGGTTTAACGGTATTACAAGGAATGGGGCGTTTGGATGTGGGGATGGCGGCAGTGGGAGGACTCGCAATTGTTTTGTTGGCAATCCTGCTTGACCGGATTACTCAAGCTATAGTAAAGACCAATAACTCTTGAGATCTCTATTCTGTAGTGTTCAAAGAGCGGTTACCTCTGATATTGAACCGATGCGATCGCTTTCCTCCGAAACATAATAAGCCTGAATTAGTGTGTATAAATCAGTATCTCTTTCTAATAAACAGGCATGACCGCTATCGGGTAAAACCACCATTTGAGAATTAGGTAAAGTTTGGGTTAAAAATCGAGCTTCTAATACCGAAGGTAATAATCTATCCGCACCACTGGCAATCACTAAAACCGGAATATTAACTCGATTTAGCTCGGATTCAGTGGGTTGAAATAATCGTAATAATTCTAATCGCCAAACTGAAGTTTTTTGAGGAATGGACTTCATTGCCATTAATAAAGCTTGACGTTCTGAGGCTTCAATCCGTCCTAAAGCGGCTAAAAAAGGCAATAAAACGACAACAGAACTGGGATAAAACCAATCGGGAACCCATTGGGTTAAATAGGAACCCCATTGTAACCAAGGTTGTTGTTTAATCGATGATGCGGGATTAACTAAAATTAAACGACTAAACCAATGGGGGGCAAAAATTGCCACTAATAAAGCTAAACATCCCCCAAAGGATTCTCCACATAAATAAATTTCCCGTTTGGGGTTGGTTTTACGTTCTATTTCAATTAAATCTATGGTTTTTTTAACTAAGGTTTCCCAGTCCGATTGATCGGTTTGGGGAATGGTTAAACAACGAATTTCAAACCCATCCATTAACCGAGGAATTTGAACTGTGAATAGTTGACCTGTTCCATCCATTCCAGGGAAAAATAGGAATAGGGGCAAATCGGGTCTGGGGGCAGTGGGTTTAAGAAAATTCAAGGTATTTTAGGTGAGTCTGGTTAATATTCCCCGTTGTTGCGCTTCAGCGCCATCTTAGAGGTGCTCAAGTGTAACAACAAACCTTAGTATATTGTCTTTCTTTGTTGCTGCTAAGGCTGTTAAGATTGCGCTGAAGCGCAACAACGGCAACAACGGTTGCTAGATATTTTGTAACAGAATTTCGGGACAAGTCCGTTTCATTAAACCCGTGAGGACGTTTCCAGGGCCAATTTCTACAACTTGTGCCACCCCTAATGTTGATAATTGTAAACAAATTTCTCGCCATCGCACAGAACCCGTCATTTGTTGGGTGAGGCGTTGTTTTAATAGCGTTGCATCGGTGGTCGGTGTGGGATCAACATTGGATATAACCGGAATTTGGGCATTATTAAAGGAAATTCCGTCTAAAATCTGTTGAAATTGTGTGGCAGATTCCTGCATTAAGGGGGAGTGAAATGCACCGGAAACGTTTAATTTTACCGCCCGTTTGACTTTAATATTAGCTAAGACTTGATCAACCGCTTCTGGGGTTCCAGAAATTACCACCTGGGCGGTACTATTATCATTTGCCAGAACAATATTGGGGGTTTGTTGAATTTGTTGATCCAGTTGTTCTCGATCAAACCCAATTAACGCTGCCATTTGTCCCCCCGCCGCACTACTCATTAATTCAGCGCGACATTGAACTAATTTTAAACCCGTTTCAAAATCAAAGACTCCCGCCGCATACAAAGCCACATATTCCCCCAAGCTATGACCCGCGACATAATCGGGAGATTGTCCTTGTTGTTTTAACTGATCAACTAGTAGGCTTTCAAGGACATATAAACTAGGTTGAGTATATAAAGTTTGAGATATTTTATCTTCGGGATGTTGACAAATTTCAGGAACAGACCAACCCAGAATTTTTTCAGCTAATTTTAATCGTTCTTGATGTTCAGACTGTTCAAATAAATTCGATCCCATGCCAATTTTTTGTGAACCCTGACCCGGAAAAATCCATGCTGTTGTTGTCATTTTTATTAGTTAATTGTCAATTGTCAATTGTCAATGGTTAATGGTTAATTGAGGACGCTCCCCCTGCCTCCCCTGCCTCCCCTGCCTCCCCTGCCTCCCCTGCCTCCCCTGCCTCCCCTGCCTCCCCTGCTCCCCCTGCTCCCAGTACCCTTATCTCCCCCATTCAAACAAAGCCGCCCCCCAGGTTAATCCTGCGCCAAAACCGGAGGTCATAATCCGATCGCCCGGTTTAATTTTTCCCTCTCGCACCGCTTCATCAAGAGCTAAGGGAATCGAAGCCGCAGAAGTATTACCATATTTTGCTAAATTACTAATCACCTTTTCATGGGGAATATTTAATCGTTCTGCGACCGCATTTAAGATGCGTTGATTGGCTTGATGCAGAATTAACCAATCAATTTGATCAACGGTTAAATTTGCCCTAAATAATGCTTTTTCAATGACTTCTGGAACCTTTTTAACCGCAAATTTATAGATTTCTTGACCATTCATCGTAATCGGATGATAGGTGCCTTGACCAATGGTAACACCGGGTACTATTTCCAGGGGTTGGGGTTGATAAGATAAATTTAAAGACTGATTTTGTCTGCCATCACTTCTAATTTCAAACCCTAAAAAGCGATCGCGTTCATCCGCTTGTAAAACCACCGCCCCGGCTCCGTCCCCAAATAAAATACAGGTTCTGCGATCCGACCAATCAACCCAACGAGAGAGGACATCCGCCCCAATTAAAAGAACATTTTGATAAACTCCAGTGCGAATAAATTGGGAGGCGGTGACTAACCCAAACACAAATCCCGAACAGGCCGCCGTCATATCAAAAGCCACCGCTTTAGTTGCACCTAGTTGAAATTGAATAAAACTGGCACTACCAAACAAATCATCGGCCGTTGATGTGGCTAAGATAATCAAATCAATATCCACCGGGTCAATGGCCGCCATGGCGATCGCATTTTGAGCCGCCGCTATTGCTAATTGACTCAACGAGGTATCAGAATCAGCTAAACGTCGTTGAGAAATTCCGGTGCGGGAAGTAATCCATTCATCGGAGGTTTCGACCCGTTGAGAGAGTCCATAATTATCAAGTAAAACCGAGGGTGTAGCCGATCCGCAACCCGTAATTGCAATGCCTGTTGTTATCATTGATGCTCTGTTCTTTGTCTTGATCTTAAAAATAGCGAGCAGTAACCAGGAAAAAGCTGAAAACAAGAACATTTTGCTGTTTTATAGCAGTCGTGGAAACACGGTTAGAACATGGACTAATGCCCAAACCGATAGGCTGCATCCAGTGTTCCGGTGTTCCCTATTCCCTGAAATAGAGATTAACCACTGATCACCTTTTCATCCGGTTGCGGGTGTTTTTGATATTGGGATTGAATCCTTTCTAGGACTTGGTTATCGATCGCTTCTTTTGCCAAACGAACCGCATTCGCAATCGTTGCCGCTTTAGAAGATCCATGACTAATAATGCAAACCCCCGCCACCCCAAGGAGTAAGGCGCCCCCATGTTCAACATGATCCACCCGTTGTTTAAACCGCATTAAACTGGGTTTGAGCAGAGTAGTCCCTAATTTAGCCTGTAATCCCGATGTTAATTCCTCCTTGAGCATTTGTAAAACTGCTTCTCCCACTCCTTCGGCAAATTTCAAAAGCACATTCCCCACGAAACCATCGCAGACAATCACATCAAATTTCCCCGTTAGGACATCCCGCCCTTCGGCGTTTCCGGCAAAGGCAATTTCAGGATGATTTTCTAGGAGTTGATAGGTGCGAATGGCTAGATCATTCCCTTTACAGGATTCTTCACCAATATTGAGTAACCCCACTTTGGGTTCAGATGTTCCCAGAACATAACGACTGTAAATCGTTCCCATCACGGCAAACTGTTCTAAAAATTTAGGGCGACAATCGACATTTGCCCCCACATCTAACACCAGAACAGGGGAGTCGGGCCTCATGGTGGGTAAAACGGCTCCGATCGCCGGACGATCAATCCCCGGCAGACGTCCTAAACGCAACAGGGCTGAGGCCATGGCTGCACCGGAATGACCCGCCGAGACGACGGCATCGGCTTTTTTTTGCTTAACTAGATTCATAGCCACGTTAATTGAAGCTTTGGGTTTGCGTTTTAACGCACCCAAGGCTTCTTCGTGCATTTCGATCGTGCCTTCAGCCGGAATAATTTGAGACAGAGGGAGCTTGCTATGGTGGTGTTTGAGGGCTGCTTCAATTTGATCGGGGTCGCCAACCAAAAAGACTTCCACATCCCATTTTTCCTGGGCCATTAGCGCTCCAGCAACGATTTCGGCGGGAGCATGATCTCCGCCCATAGCGTCAATTGCAATTCGTGCGCGAGTTGAACTCATTGACCAACTTTTGAGAAACCTTCAGGATTTTACCAAAAAAACGGCTCTAAAGCCCTGTCTTTTCCTCGCTTGGGGGATGGCTTTTTAATTGGCGTGATCAAGTCAATCTTGATCTGGCACTGGTACGATCAATCTTGGTTTGTTTGATAGTGTTTAGCGATTTACAATGATTGATATTCTGAGTTCGGGATTAGTTAGTGTTTGGTTGCAAATGGCGGGGATGGATCGGGCGGGACTCAATACTTCTGTATTGGAGAATTTGGAAACGGAGTTATCCCAGGTGGTGTTTCCCCAACAGCCTGATCCCGTGGCGGAAGCGGTGGTGCAGCAATATTTGAATCGGTTAGCGGCTAAGGGACTTTCTAAGGATGTCCAAGGGGTTTGGGTTCAGTCAAGTTGGGTTCCTTTGGCAAAGAATTCCGGGACTACACCCCTGCCTGCGGCTTCTCTAACGAAGATAGCCACTTCTTTGGCGTGTTTACAGGTTTTTCCCCCTGAACATCGGTTTGAGACGATTCTAGGGGTGACTGGGCCGATTGTTGGGGGGGTGGTACAGGGGGATTTAGTAGTTACGGGAAACGGTGATCCGTTTTTTATTTGGGAAGAAGCGATCGCTTTGGGAAATAGTTTAAATCAAATGGGAATTCGTGGGGTCGCGGGGAATTTAATTATTACGGATCGTTTTTATATGAATTATGAAGTTGAGCCGCTGAAAGTGGGTCAATTATTAAAAGAGGCATTCAATTCTCAATCTTGGAAGGAAGAAATTATTGGTCAGCATTCTCGGATGGCACCCGGAACAGCTAAACCTCAAGTTGTGATTTCAGGAAATATTATTGCTCAACCTGGGGCGGTAAATTCAACCCCAATTATTCGTCATCAGTCTTTGGCTTTAGTTGAAATTATCAAACAAATGAATATTTATAGTAATAATCTCATGGCTGAAATTTTAGCTGCCAATATAGGCGGGGCTGCGAATGTTAGACAATTAGCATCACAAGCGGCGGGAGTTCCTATCGATGAAATTCGGTTAATTAATGGTTCGGGTTTAGAACCGGAAAATCAAATTTCTCCCAGGGCAGTTGTAGGAATGTTTATGGCCTTAGCCCGATATTTACAAGATACTAATATTACCGTTGCTGATTTATTTCCGATTGCCGGGATAGACACTCAAGGTACATTAGAAGATCGCAAAATTCCCGTTTCTACTCCAGTGAAAACTGGAACTTTATCGGATGTGAGTGCGTTAGCGGGTGTTCTACCAACCCGTGACCGAGGTTTAGTTTGGTTTGCTATTATTAATCGGGGAACGGATTTAGATGGGTTAAGGGCGGATCAGGATTTATTATTACAGCAATTGGTGAGTAAATGGGGTTCTCCTGATAGCTTGCCCGAATTAATTCAACCTCATATTGATGGTCGTCGTCCGGGGATTGGTGATCCAAATCGCAATCAGATTTTAGTACAAACGCCTTGATTTTTCCTCGTTCCAATGCTCTGCATTGGAATGCTAATTTTGAGGCTCTGCCTCAAATTATATCAGGAGGCAGAGCCTCCTTAATATCATTTCTAGGTAGAACCTAGAAACGAGGGAAAAATCGTCCCAACGTATTCGGTAACATCTGTAAATCAATTAGGATTAATTTATTTCATAAACTTCCTATAAAAAATTTATAAGAAGTTTTTCCAATTTTCACCATACTTGATAAAAGCAGCTTTCCATCCACTCGGAGGAGGCCAATCTACACCTATTATTTCTAGGTCTTTTCTTGTCCATCCTCCTTTAGAAGTTTGCAAAGAATTAACTAATTTTTCTCTAGCTTCTGGAGTAATAGGAAGTTCTAATTTTTTTTGTTTTTCTACTAATTGTGAAGGAATTTTATCAGGATTTACTTTTTTAGTGTTTTCTGTCTCAGGATTTCTTGACCACGAATATAATCCTGTTTCTTGATCGAATGTAAAGTGAATTCCTTTAGCTTTTAACCGCTTGCGATGGCTATGGTTATAGACTCCAAAATAAACGCAAGTAAGATAAATATCTTTTAAATCATTCAAATATTGATTATCAACTATTTCTTCTGAGGGAATAATTTCAAAAACTTGGAAAACAAAATTTTCTTTGCCATACTTAATAACATCTTTAACTAGGTATCGATTGCCAGGATTGCCATTATTTTCAAAAGCACGAGCATGATTTTTATAAGCATTATATAAATTGGCTGTTTGACCGATATAAAATTTTTTTGTCAATTGATTAATAATTCCATAAATTCCGGGTTGACGAGGAATTTTGTGTTGAGGACTCATTGTTAAATAGCTTTAATCTATACCTACAAGAATAATAATAACTTAAAAAGTGGCTTTAGTGGGTTTAAACTGATCAGTATTGATTATGTAAAATGGTACATTTCTGTTAAATTCATTTCTTGCCTGGAGGATATAGAAAAAATTGAATCAATCTAATTATAGCAAAATAATTAAATTTTGTATCAAAAGACGTAAGGATTTTTCTAAAATATGCTAAACTTGTTTATATTGTGAATACTTATCTCTGATAGTATGGTATCCTCCTTAATAAATCTACCGTTAGAAAACGGTGATCAATTGACTCGGATTGAATTTGAACGTCGTTGTGCAGCGATGTCTGATGTAAAAAAAGCAGAATTAATTGAAGGAATTGTCTATATGGCGGCTGCATTACGTTACAAAAGTCATGGAAAACCCCATGCTTCTATTATGACTTGGTTGGGAACTTATGAAGCCGCAACACCAGGCGTCGGTTTAGCAGATAATACAACTGTTCGTCTGGATAATGATAATGAACTTCAACCGGATGCTTTATTAAGAATTGAACAGGGGGGACAATCTATAATTAGTGAAGATGATTATGTCGAAGGTGCGCCGGAATTAATTGTTGAAATTGCCGCTTCTAGTGCTTCTATTGACTATCATCAAAAGTTAAAGGTTTATCGTCGTAATCATGTCCAAGAATATTTAATTTGGCGAGTTTATGAACAACAATTAGACTGGTTTAGATTAAGAGAAGGACAATATATTAAACTTTTAGCAGATTCAGAAGGCATCCTAAAAAGTGAAATATTTCCGGGTTTATGGTTAGATGAACAATCATTATTAACTGGAAATATGGCGCAGGTTTTAACTATATTACAACAGGGAATTGCTACTGTTGATCATCAAGATTTCATTAAAAGTTAATCTAATAAAAAATAATTGCAGTGCGAATTTCCATCAAATTTTAGTACAAACCCTTGCACCGTCTTAATCAGATATTCTTAATTTTAATAGTAGTTATCCCACATCTAACAAGTTACTCACTGTAAAATGCCAATTCGAGTTCTCCTAGTTGAAGATTCCGCCGTTGCTTTAATTATTCTGAAACGAATTTTATCGACATCTCCAGACATTACTATTGTGGGAACTGCTCGAACAGGTAAGGAAGCATTAACATTAGTTCCCACTGTCCAACCGGATGTTGTTTGTACAGATTTTCATATGCCCCAAATGAACGGACTGGAATTTATCCAGGAAGTCATGGTACTTTATCCTCGTCCGATTTTGGTGATCAGCGCTTCGGTTCAATCCGATGATACTCAAAATGTTTTTCAACTGTTAAATGCTGGGGCCGTTGATGTGTTTCCTAAACCGAAAACGGGTTTAGCCTCCGATTATGAATTGATCGGACAGGAATTAATTCAAAAAATCAAAGTGCTTGCGGGTGTCAAAGTTTTTACTAAACATCGTAAATCCCAACCCAATGTCAGCAATAACTATTTGTCGATCACCTCACCTCCACTAATCAGTAAAACTCTTTTGTCCTCACCCCAGCCCAAAGTTGTAGTAGAACCCTCAAGGGTTTTCGGTGCATCTTCTCAAACAATTAAAATTCTGGCAATTGGTGCTTCTACGGGTGGCCCCCAAGCTTTACATACAATTTTGACACAATTTCCCAGTAATTTTCCCGTTCCTATTGTTTGTGTTCAGCATATTAGTGAAGGATTTCTGCCCGGGTTAGTCAGTTGGTTAAATGGGGAATGTCATTTATCCATTAAAATCGCCATGGTCGGTGAACTTCCCCAGGCGGGATCGGTTTATTTTGCCCCAGACGGACACCATTTAGAATTTAGCCATACGGGTCGCTTTGCCTATTCTAATGCCCCTCCACTGGCGGGTCATCGTCCGGCGGTGACAACTACTTTAAAGTCTGTTGCTGACTGTTATGGAGCCAGTGCGATGGGAGTTTTGTTAACCGGAATGGGCCGGGATGGAGCCGATGGAATGAAAGCTATTTCCGATCAGGGTGGATTAACGATTGCCCAAAATCAGGATAGTTGTGTAGTCTTTGGAATGCCCGCAGAGGCGATCGCTTTAGGGGCAGCCCAACATATTCTATCGGTCAATGATATTGCTCCTTTTATTCTTAATCGGGTGAAGGGGTTAATTTAAAGGCTATGGATGGTTGACTAAAAGTAATGTATTTTTGAATCAAGGACTAGAAAAATGAAGTTCAAGTTGGATTTAAAACCAGAAGTTAATCATCATAATCGGCTGTTAGAGCTATGCAAAATTGTGGGCTTAATTGGAGGACTTTCTTTAGTTAATTTTCCAGCTTTAGCGCAAATTAATCTGGCTATTTTGACGGATATTATTGGTAATAATAATCAAGTATTTATTGAAGATCAAGTGGCTGAAGTCAACGAAAAAGCGACATTAGGACAGGAAATTAGAACCGAAAAAGCCCGCGCTCAAATTGATTTTAATACGGGTGCTAATGGCAGAATGGGAGAAAATTCTAAGATTACGGTTGGTCAATGTGCGGAAGTCCAAGAAGGGGTTTTAATTGCTTCTGGCCCTGCTAATGGTTGTATTTTAGGGTTTGCCACCGGAGTTCAAGGGACAACTTATGTGTTAAATGTCGATAAAAATAATCAAACCAATGTTAGTACGGGAACGATTCGGGTTTTAGAAGGTAAAATTAAATTATTATCAAAAAATGATCTGAATAATCCTAACCCGCTCACTATTGAAGCCGGACAAAAAGTTTCCAGTTTAACGCCTGATTTAACCTTGTCCCAAATTTCGATTGAAAAAATGACGAAACAAGAATATGAGGCAATCATTATAGGGCCATTATTCCAAGGGTTTAAAACTCCTCTGCTCCATCAAGATAAAATTAACGATGTTTGTAAAGTCCTCTATGGTAACTGTCGCCAGGTAGGAGGAGAGAAACCAGTACGAGGGTTATGGTAAAAATCAGTCATCAGTTAACAGTAATCAGTTAACAGTTATCAGTTAACAGTTGTTAGTTAACAGTTAACTAACAACTGTTAACTGATTAATCCATTTCCTGTTGTAATACATTGGCGATCGCTTGTTTGGCTGTTTCGTTGAATTCTCGAATATTCACCCGATTTAATAATACAATTGCCAGAATCATACCAACAGCTTGTACCGCAAAAACTGAACCATAGGCTAGGAAAGGAACCTGAAATATTGCCCGTCCTAAATCTAAAATAGCTCCCCCTAAAACCGTGGCTAACCCCCGCGCCATGGCCTGTGCCAAACCCCAGGCTCCAATAAACGTTCCGGCGGTTTCAGCTAAGGTTAAATCTAACATTAAATTAATCGCCCCTGCCGTCAAAATACCCGAATTTAAACCAAACAATAATAACGCTCCTTTTAAAAATCCAGCATTAGCATAAAACCCCGCCACAATAAAAAACAATAAACAAATTGCGACTCCAACACACCCAATTTTGACCGTATTTTTTTTACCAAACCGAGGAATAATTAAAAATCCCGTTGAGGCAATCCCAATTAAAGTTCCGATGCCAAAAAACGCATTTAATTTGGTGGTTTCAGAGACACACATTCCAAACACTTCACCGCCATAGGGTTCTAATACAGCATCCTGCATAAATAAACTAACAGTCATCACCAATAAAAAGCTAAAAAATAATCCGGTTTGTCGGCTGGCGGTGAGAACTTTAAGGGCACGACTAAAGGTAATTTGATCTTCTCGTTCAACAATAATTGAGCGCAATTTGTAGCGAGAAAACTTGCGTTCAATACCAATTGTTGCCAGAAAAGATAAACCAATGACTATTAATGGGATAACAATAAATAACAGATTAACAGAGGTTTGTAATTGGGTTAAATTTGTAGTGGTTGGTGTGGTGATGGGATTATCAACTAAAAGATCTGCACCACAGAGTTCGGGACGATGGAGAATTTTAGAACTAATAATCGCCCCAATCACAATTCCTACCATTAGCATTGACCAAACAATACTGACTAATTTAGAGCGATTATTTTCATCGGAAATATCAAATAATAGGGCAGTAAAGGGGGTGGAACTCGCGCTTAAAGCTAAACCATATCCGGCAAAAATTAATGCCAATAAACCCGCCCATAAATAGGCAATTCCAGTGAATCCATTGCTTTGAATACTTGCACCTAATGGCCAAACTACTTGCAGGGCTAAAAATGCCATACTGGTAAATAAAATTAACCCAATCCAAACATAACTACTGCGATGATATCCCCATAGGGGTTTTGCATCGGACATCTGACCAAACCATACCCTAGCAGGAGAAACAAATTGGTGCATAGCGATCGCCCCTGCTGCCACCAGCGCCGGAACTTTTAACTCATCAATCATGATCCGGTTAATTACCCCCAGGGTCAACAAAGACATAATCCCTAACCCCATTTGAAACAGACCTAACCGAAACATGGTCAATACGTTAATCGAAGGTAGGGGTTGAGCATTCGGGGTATCGGTAGAGGGCAATTGATCCGAGGAATCACTACTTTTCATAGAATATGAGTTGGTACAACAAAAGGGGAAAACTAATCTTTGACAATTCCGATTAAAGTTTAGACAAAACTCTAATCTAAGATTATAATGGAACGGATTCTTCTTTAGACCGTTTAAGGGAATTTATGGCTATTTCTCCGATTCACAAGACCTTAGAGATCAGAAGATGTGCCATAAATTTATTATCTGATAGTCGCGATCTAGGGAAAGTAATGATAGAATTGTTCCGTGGGATTATCTCGCGTTACCTTAACATTTTATGTTAAGTTGGTAGACTATTTTCTGAGAAAAAACGGGTTGTATCTACTTCATAAAAGCCACTATAAATATCATTAAAAAATGACTCACAAAACAGAAAAAGCACTGTTTCTTATCGGTGGATTAAGCGATGATGATCTACATTGGGTTGTCCATAAAGCCAAGGTAGAAAAAATTCCCCCCGGGGAAAGGCTAATTTATGAAGGCCGTCCGATTAATGCGTTATATTTTGTATTAAGTGGATTGTTAAGTGTGGTGATCGGTACGAATGAAGATCGAGAATTAGCCCAAATTACAAAGGGGGAAGTGGTGGGAGAAATTTCTTTTATTGATAGTCGGCCTCCTTTGGCAACGGTTAAAGCCTTAGAAACTACTCGGGTTTTAGCTATTTCTCGATTTGAACTTAATAGTAAAATACACAGTGATTCTAAATTTGCTGCCCGATTTTATCAAGGTTTATCCCTGTGTTTAGCTAGTCGGATGCGAGGAACAATTCGGCGTTTGGGTTACGAAGATCTGATGGAATATGAACCGGAACCCGATGAATTAAGTTCACAAACACAGGAATTTCTAGCCCTAGCTCAAGCGAAGTTTAACTGGTTGGTTCAAAGTTTTAAATAAAAGGAATAGGAATTACTGATTTAATTTGATACAGAGGCGATTAGTGATTCTCTGTCACCATAATCCACTTCCAAAGCGGATGACTTGGCCCCTGTTTCAAGATTTTAAAAATCTGCTGTTCTAAACGTTTTTGATAGGCAGGAGAAACCCCGAATAAAATGTTACGACTATGCCAAACTAATGTGGCTGTTGTTGTACCAATACATAACCCTAAACCCATCGCCGCAAAACGGTTATAGGCTAAACCATAGCGCACCGCACTCCAGGTAAAATAGATTTGCCAAAGGGCGATTTCTTCCCGCAGTCCCCACAAACTTAAGGGTGCAACGGTTATCCACAAAAGTCCAATTACCAGCCATCGCGTGCCAACGGTAATTTGATGTAATTTTTGTACTTGATTCTTAAACTTTGAATCATCCGGCGCAGGATTTTGTTCCATTTATGGCTCCTATTTTAAATTGATGAATCAAATTGTTGAGCATAAAATTGAGCATAGCGATCGCCTTTTTCTAAGAGATCTTGATGGGTTCCTGATTCCACAATTTTACCCTGTTCTAAGACAAGAATGCGAGTCGCCCGTCTGACGGTGGCTAAACGGTGGGCAATAATAAATACGGTTCGATCCTGCATTAATCGTTCTAAGGCTTCTTGAACTAGGGCTTCTGACTCGGAATCTAAGGCGGATGTGGCTTCATCTAAGATTAAAATTCTAGGGTCTAATAATACGGCTCTGGCGATCGCAATTCGTTGTCTTTGTCCCCCCGATAAATTAACGCCCCTTTCCCCCACTAGGGTTTGATATCCATTAGGAAACTGCATAATAAAGGCATGGGCATTAGCAATTTTAGCGGCATTTTCCACGTCGTTTAATTCATAATAGGATTGACCAAAGGCAATATTTTGGGCGATAGTTCCTGAGAATAAAGTAATATCTTGGGGGACAATGCCAATTTGTCGGCGGAGGCTTTTTAAGGTGACATCCTGAATATCAATATCATCAATTTTAATGGTTCCTGATTGGCGATCATAAAATCGAGGTAATAGGGTTACTAAAGTCGTTTTTCCGGCTCCTGATGGCCCCACTAAGGCGACCATTTCCCCCGATTTAACGAATAGATTCAAATTTTCTAAAACAGGTTTATTCTCCTCTGAGCTTTGGGAAAAATCGGTTTTAGGATAGGTAAAACTTACGTTAGCATATTCAACTTTTCCGGTGACATGGGGTAAAACAAAAGCATCGGGTTTTTCTAAAACCGTCGGTTGTACGTCTAATAGTTCAAAAATGCGATCGCACGAAGCCTGACCCTGTTTAAAATCACTATAATTACTGGTAGTTAATGAGATCGGATCAATTAATAATGCTACCGCCGCAATATAGCTAATAAATCCCCCTCCCGTTAAATTCCCTTGGGAAATTTGCCATCCCCCCAAAAAGAATAATAAAATCACACTCATGGCTTCTAAAAAGCCCACGACTACAAATTGTAAAGCCTTAATTTGTTCGGCTAAATATTTAGCTTTGCGGTTTTGTTCGGCTTCAAGACTAAAGCGATGAATTTCATATTCTTCGGCGGCAAAGGCTTGGACTAAGCGAATACCACTAAAGACTTCCGTTAATAAAGAGGCTAAATTAGAAACTCGGTTTTGACTATGGCGAGTAAAGGTTAATAATTTTTCCCCAAACCAACCAATTAAGACCGCCATAAATGGGGCTATAATTAGAGTTGCTAAGGTTAATTGCCAGTTGAGATAAATCATATATCCCAAAACCACAATTAACTGCAAAATACAGGGAATAAATTGATGAAAAAATTTATTAATCACTTCCCCAATGCGGTCAATATCTTCCGTGAGGCGATAGGAAAGATCCCCGGTTTTGGCGGTTTCAAAATACCCAATATTCAGTTGTTGTAAATGACGATAAACTTGTTTTCTTAATTCTAAAGAAATCGTGAGGGCGGCTCTCGCCATTAGGGTATCTTGACCATATTGTACCGTTCCTCGGACGAAGAAAACCACCGCAGCTACTCCTGCTAATTGAGCAATAGCGTTCACATCTCCCCTAGCAATATAACCCGCCATTTGTCCGGCTAACCAGGCTAATAACGGCCAAAATACGGTAAACGCAATCGTACAAATTAAGGCTTTAGTAATCGTTTGACCTTGGGTACGAATATAGGGAATTAATTTTTTGTAACTAGAGGGTTGTTTCTGTTTCAAGTTGCGATCGCCAAAATACTTTTTTTAACTTATCATATTTTGGCACAACATTTTCATAATTTTATTTAAAGCTGACCCGCCTGAAAAATCTGCGAAGCAGTTAAACTTAATTCTGGAAAAATTAGCGATTCAATCCGTTGATGGTCTCGAAATTGTTGGACTTGATACTCTCCTTCCCTAAGCTGGTAGACAGAAAGAGTCGGTTGTTTGGGATTACCAATAAATCGTCTTCCCCCCAGCCCCAAATAATCCACAATCCAGTATTCATCAATCCCCAAGATTTCATATTCTTCTAGTTTTAACGCATAATCATCACTCCAATTAGTTGAAACTACCTCCACAACTAAAGGGATGGAATTACCTTGAGTAATAATCGATTCTTTTTCCCAGCGAGAATTATTATTAACCCGTTTTTCATCAATAATAATCAAATCTGGTTCATACCCAGACTGATCACGGACAGATTTAATCACACATTCTTTAGGAATGAAATAGGGAAGTTGGAGCCGTCTGATTTCAAAGTTAAGTTCAGCTATCAAAAAACCAGCAATTCGTGAATGTTTGCCCGTGGGTTTAGGCATTTCTATAATAGCTCCATTATGTAATTCATAGTGACATCCTGAACTTTCTGGATACCAATTAATAAACTCATCAAAGGTTACGGTTTTGGGGATAGCTTGAATCATAGAAAAACCTCATCTCGAAAAAGATTTATTTATCGTAGGGGTTTGGTCTCTAAACCCAACGCCGAATAGGGTTTGGAGACCAAACCCCTACAGTTTTTTAAACTCAATTAGGATTGTTATATTGATTATAAATTGCCCAAATTGCCATCGCCCTTAAATAGTGACTGGCGCGAAAAGTTCCGGCGGCGGTTATGGCTTCGGGGGTACGAAATTGTAAGCCATTATCATAAATTTGTTTAACCACAACTTCGGTTAATTCCCAGGCTTCGGCTTCCATTCCCATTTGCAGAAAAAAGGCAGCTAAACCAAAATTAATTCCTGTCCAAACTTCTAAGGGATGAGTATCTTTGGGATTAACCGCTTCTCCATTGGGTCTAACCCCGTTGGCGGCTCCAAATTGTCCGTTATGAAACTTTTTAAAACAGGAATTATAAACGGTTTTTAAGGCGGAAATCGTACAATCTGGCGGAACAATATCGGGTAATCCTAATAGTTTAGCATAAAATTGACCACAGAGTTGATCAGTCATTACCACATCGGAACCGCTCCCACTATCTAAACGATAATATTCACCATTCCAGAGGGTTTTTTGATACAAGGGTTTTGCCGTTTCTAACCATGTTTTATAGATAGGAATAACCGTATTAGGATGGGGTGTAACCGCTTCTTTTTCTAAGAGTCTTCCCATGGCAATCATGGCTTCTAATGCCGCTAACCATAAGCCCCCACAATAAGCACTAATTCCCTGTAATTTCCAATCATCAAAAGTTTGATCCGGTGCGCCACTATTTTCGGGAATTGAATCTTGATCTAAATCAAAAGTTTTGAGATAATTGAGGGTTTCAACCATTGCTGGCCAACAATCGCTTAAAAACTCAAAATCCGTTGCCCCTGTTAATAGAAAATCTCGATAAACTTGTAGTACAAAATCACAGGGTAAATCCTTCCATAAATTACAATCTTGATAACTGGTGTAGTTTGTTTTCTCCCAGGGATGTTCATTGGGCGCACCTAAATCATGGGGGGTTGCACCTGCGGCTTTTCTAATAGCTGAAGCCTGATTATAACCAATAATTCGGGGGGTATCATCCCCTTGAGAAACAGCCCGGGCATAGGCAATTAAGATAGATTTTTCCAACTCCGGCCACAACATTAATAGAGAAAATGATCCGTATAATCGCACATCTAAACTTTCATACCAGCGATAATCTAAACATTCTAAAACCCCAAATTGTCCCATGGGATCTCGCTCATCCGCCGCGCTCCAAATTGCGCCCCCATCGGTGAGTAAATATAACTCATTAAATAGTGCCATTTTAAACCAATTCGGTAAATCTTGACGCTGTAAAATGGGGTTTTGCCATGCTTGAATATTTTCTCGCCAGGTGTCAGAATGTTTCATCGCTGTACGAATCATTGACCAAGCATTGCGACCATTCCGACCAAAAAAGTCAGTATAACGACGATAATAATTAACTCCCGATGCAAATTGAGTAATCGGTAAATCCCAAGCTAAATAAAAGGGAATCTTTCTGGTTTTCCCTGGTCTAATGGTAAATTTAACCGCTAAAGCCACCGCAATTCGTTCGCCTTCTTTGGCGGGTTGATCACTTTCTTGATCTAAAAGTGTGCCATCTTCTGAGAAACATTGCCAAATATCTTCCCCATTTCCGGTCGAATTCCAACGGGTTTGATCATACACTTCAACGGCGGGATTTGTAATCGTTGCGATCGCAATTTGTCCGTCTCCTTCTTGGATTTCTTCATTGACACTGAGGCGAGTCATCAAACACCCAATCCGATGAAAGTCTTCAACTAAATGATTACAACATCCGACACTATTTCCCCAATTTGGTTCATATTCATATACCGGACTTCCATCATCTCTAACCTTTACTTCAGGACTGGATAAAGTATTAGTAAACCAGCCAATAGTATTTTCCCAAGTTAATAATATACTTAAGGTAATCGGTTCATCCGTGGGGTTGTGGGCAGTCCATTCAAAAATTGCGATCGGATAACTACTTTCTTGATAATTTTTTGCCCAAACGGGAGAGAATTGTTCACAAGTTAATTGGGCGGAAAAGACATTTTCATAGACAAACCAACTGCGAGGATATAAAGCATGATAGGTTCCCGTTGGTTCTCCAGAATTTGTGGTTTTAGGATACCAATTCCAAGCCGATAAACTACCATCTTCTGGGGATTCTGTTGATAAGGAATATGCTTTTTTCTGACCGTTTATTTCTTCATAAACGCTAAATTGACAAGCGGGAAGTGTCTGAAAAATATGTTCTCCCCCGTCCAAATGCCAAAGGTTAAAATCCCCCCGAGAAGACCTCCCAATACAACCTGCACCCAACCCCCCCAGAGGCATTCCGTGCCAAGGGCCATCATCTAAATTACTGGCGTAGCGGACGGTATACGGTTTTTCCCACCCTAAACCAATGGGGCGACTCCAAGTAGACTCAGGAATATTGTTAATCGGGCTAGAATGGGTCATAGGGTTAAGGGATAATGCTATTTTAATAAAACTAAATTCCCCGGTTGGGATGTTTTGAATTTTCTCACAATTAAGTTGAATAAGCAAGGGTAATTTTATTCCCGCAGTCTTTTTGTATGATAAAAAATCCATAATTCTGCTAGATAATAAAATAGAATAATCCCAATTAAACTGGCATTCAAATCAATGATACTGAAGGTACGATGGGGTAAATGAATTTGTGAAATTTCTTCAGCAATGGTTATCAGGGTTAATAAAAACGGCCCTAGGGGAATGAAAATCCGATCAATTACAATCTTTTTTCCTCCCAAGGCTAAATGGCTTAAAAAAGAGGCTATTCCATATAAAATAAAATGTCCATAAATATCATAATTAGGAATTTTCCCTAATAAATCGTAGGGTAAATTTCCCCCATTGGCTGTAATTACGATTAAAAATAATAACATAAAATAGAGAAGAAAGGCAACTTGCCAAGGTTTTTTAGCGGGTTTTTTCATGGTTTTAAAAGTTGTGATTGGGTGATTAGACCTTATTCCCAAGATATAAGGGCTAACACCTAACAACAATTCCTACTTCATTACTTCCGTAAATTTCGGAATATAATCCTATCCGTAGGGGTAATTCATGAATTATTCCTACGGATGTAGCAGTTTTCAATAGGTTATAATGTTTGATTGTAGGGGTTTTGCTGCTAATCATTTAGGATTGTTTTAGAGGTGATGCGTCAGTCCTGTATTGAATTTATTTGGCTTCCTTCCAATTCTGTCCAGCATGAATATCCACAACCAAAGGCACACTTAAGGGCAGCACTTGTTCCATAATAGTCTTAATTTTGGGTTGAAGTTCTTCCCATTCTGTTTCGGGAATTTCAAAGACTAATTCATCATGAACTTGTAACACTAATTGAGATTTATAGGGGTTTAAAAGTTGATGGACTTGTACCATCGCCATTTTAATAATATCAGCACTAGAACCCTGAATGGGGGCATTAGCGGCGGATCTCAAGAGTTGGGAATCATTTTGACCTATTTTTTTCTTCAATTGGGTTAAATCAATTTCATTAATATCAACTCCTTTTAAGGTTTGTAGACTCTCGCCTTGAAAATTAAAATAGCGTCTTCGTCCTAATATTGTTTCGACATATCCTTGAGCAATGGCTTGTTTTTTGACCCGTTCTAAATAGTCAAAAACCCGAGAATACCGTTGGTTAAATCGTTCAATAAATATCTTACCCTCCGCACTACTAACTTTAGCTTCCCGGGCGAACCTTTGCGCCCCCATTCCATAAATTACCCCAAAATTAATGGTTTTTCCTAACCGTCTTTCTTCTGGGGTAACAGTTTCTTTTTCAAATAATAATTTAGCGGTAACAGTATGAACATCTTGATTATTTTGATAGGCTTCTAATAAAATCGGTTCTTGACTTAAATGAGCTAAAATTCTCAGTTCAATTTGAGAATAGTCGGCTGCAACTAATAGCCAGTTGGGTTGAGTAATAAAGGCTTTTCTAATTTTACTCGAAAATTCGGTTTTAATCGGAATATTTTGTAAATTAGGATTAGAAGAAGATAGCCGTCCCGTGGCGGTAATAGTTTGGTTAAAACTGGTATGAATGCGTTGGTTTGCATCGACTAATGTGGGTAAAGCATCGACATAAGTGGACTTGAGTTTGGCTAGGGTTCGATGTTCTAATATAATATCAATAATCGGATGATCTCCTTGTAATTTTTCTAAAACATTCACATCCGTTGAATATCCGGTTTTAATTTGTCGGGTTTTTTTTGTACTTAATTCTAGGGTTTCAAATAACAGTTTACTCAGTTGCTTGGGAGAAGCTAAATTAAATTGTTCTCCCGCCACTTCATAGGCTTGAGTTTCGGTAATTTCTAACTGTTTATCTAATTGTTCGGCTAAGGTGTGTAAATAGTCAATATCCAGATGTACACCCCAATATTCCATATCGGCTAAAACCGGTTCTAAGGGCTGTTCAACTTCTATTAAAAGTTTCATTAATTGGGGTTTATCGCTCAATTTTGCTTTAATTTTATCGACTAATTGAAAGGTAACATACACCTGCATTCCGCAATATTCGGCCACTTGAGCAATATTAATATCAGCAATGGTTTTTCCTTTAGGAACTAATTCCGTGTAACTTGGGGCGATTAATTCTGAACCTAAATAATTACGAGTTAAATCAATTAAATTATGCGTGTTTTCAGGATTTAAGACGTAACTTGCTAACATCGGATCAAAAACCACGCCTTTTAATTCTATTCCCTGAACTCTAAAAATTAATCGATCATATTTGGCATTTTGAAAGGTTTTCGGATAGCGATCGCTTTCTAAAATTGGACGTAAAATATTTAAGGTTTCGGCTTTATCTAAATTGGTTCCTTGGGTATGATTTAAAGGAATATAAGCCACCTCTGTTGGTGCTGTTCCCCAACAACAACCTATTCCGACTAATTCCGCTTTTCTAGGCTCTAAAGAGGTGGTTTCCGTATCCCAAGCCACGGGATAATTAGTATCAGTATGATCTTGTAAAATATCAACTAATTGTTTTAGGGCTTCTGGGGTTTGAATTAAACGCAGTTGAAGTTGAGATAAGGGATGATTGGCTATTTTTTGTTGTTGATCAATTTCGGTTTCTTCCCGGGTAAAAAAACTGGCATCTTCGTCGGTATCAACTGAAATTTCTGATGTTTGTACTGGAATATTTCCTTTAAATTGTTTTTGAATTTGATTAACTTTATCTAAAAAAGTTTGTAATTGTAAATGTTCTAAAATCGGTTGAATTTTAGCTTGATCAAACCCTTGTAATTTAAAATCTTCTAAACCCACTTCTAAGGGAACATCTTGAATAATTCGCGCTAAGGTTTGAGAATGATCCGCATCCGGTTTTCCTTCCTCTAATTTCTTGCGAGTCGCTCCTTTAATATCTTCAATATTTGTATAGATATTTTCTAAAGACCCATATTCTCCTAATAACTTAACCGCCGTGGTTTTCCCAATGCCTTTTACCCCCGGAATATTATCGGATTTATCCCCACATAATGCTTTATAATCAATGACTTGATGGGGATAAATTTGCAACTTCTGATAAACCTGTTCGGCTAAAAATTCCGTAGGGTTGCTACCTTTACCCGGTTCTAAATGTAAAACACTAATATTTTTTTCGATATCAATTAACTGGAATAAATCCTGATCCCCCGATAGAATTTTAACTCGATAGTTTTCCCGACTTCCTCTATAAGATAACGTCCCTAAAATATCATCGGCTTCATAACCAGGGGCGGTAATAATGGTCAGATCAAAGGCTTGTAATAATAGTTTTAAATTCTCCACATCCTCAATAAAATCTTGAGGGGTTTCCGTCCGATCTGCTTTGTAATTTTCATCAGCTTCATGGCGAAAAGTGGGCTGTTTTAAGTCAAATGCGACCGCTAAATAATCAGGTTTATGACTCGCCATCACATCCAATAAGGACTTAAAAAATCCAAAACAAACACTGGTGGGAATACCCGTCGAAGTTCGTAACCCCCCCTGGCGACTTTTTCCAAAGGCATAATAGGAGCGAAACGCCAACGAATGACCATCAACTAAAAGCAATAGGGGATATTCCAACACTGTTTTCATACCAACTGCAATACAATTCCTATTTTAAACCCTAGAAACCCGGTTTCTTGATCCTACGCGATCGCCATCAAAATAAGTTACAATTAAAAAACGCAATAACTCCAACTCTTAAGTAGGAGACAAATATGCCAATTCAAAGCCACAATGCAATGGGAAAAGTTTTCACCACTCTAACAATTACTAACCGCGCCGACCAAATTCGAGCAGAAGATGGGACAATATTACTAGAGCAAATTCGCTCAATTACCCTCAAAAATGTATTAGTAGACACGGGTGCAACTACCTTATGTTTACCACAAGATGCGATCGCCAAACTGGGGCTAAAACTCCTAAAAGAAGTGGACGTAGCCACCGCCATGGGTATTGGTAAAGCCCGAATTTTCCAAGATGCCAAAATATCAATGTTTGAGCGGGAAGGAACCTTCGAGTGCTTAGAATTACCAGGAGGTAAAGATGCTCTTTTAGGAGTCATACCTTTAGAAGCTTTGGGGTTAGAAATCGACTTACAAAATCAAACCTTGAAGGCTTTACCTATCAGTCCGACAGAAACTTATTTAACGATTTTATAGCAGAAGCAATTAAGAACTTCCTAACATCTGCTGCGACTGCTATATACTAGAAAATTGGGCTAAAGCCCAACAACAAAAAAAGCCCCTCGATGCTTAGGCGAGGGGTTTAAGAAAAGATATAATTCAAGTCAATTAAGACTCAGCGCCTTGGGGTAACAATTCCCGACTGGTGGTACTTTGGAACACCACCACTTGAGCATTTTCATCCACATCAACCATAGCCGTATCCCCTTCTTTGATCCGTCCAGACAGAATTTCTTCTGCTAAACTATCTTCGAGTAACCGCATAATGGCTCGACGCAGAGGACGCGCCCCATAGCTGGGGTTGTAACCTTCTTCGACTAACCGCTCTTTGAACTTGTCCGTCACTTCCAAGGTAATGCCTTTTTCGATCAAGCGTCCGAAGACTTCTTTTAACATGATCACCGCAATTTCCTTGACTTCTTCCTTGTTCAACTGACGGAAGACAATAATTTCATCCAAACGGTTGAGGAACTCAGGACGGAAATATTGTTTGAGTTCTTCATTCACCAAGTTGCGGATACGGTTGTATTGGGCATCATTTTCGTTTTCCGAGAACTCGAAGCCTAAACCACCGCCACCTTTTTCGATCACCTTCGATCCAATATTAGAAGTCATGATGATCAAGGTATTCTTGAAGTCCACCGTCCGACCTTTCGCATCGGTCAAACGACCATCTTCTAAGATTTGCAGCAACATATTGAAGACGTCGGGGTGGGCTTTTTCAATTTCATCGAATAGCACCACCGTATAGGGACGCCGACGCACCGCTTCGGTGAGTTGTCCGCCTTCGTTGTAGCCCACATAGCCTGGAGGCGACCCAATTAACTTAGAAACCGTGTGACGTTCCATGTATTCGGACATATCCAAGCGGATCATCGCTTCTTCAGACCCGAAGAAATAGGACGCTAAGGCTTTAGTTAATTCGGTTTTACCCACCCCAGTCGGCCCAGAGAAGATAAAACTAGCGATCGGTCGGTTGGGGTTCTTCAGACCCACCCGGGCACGACGAATAGCACGGGATACGGCTTTAACGGCTTCATCCTGACCAATTAAGCGTTGGTGCAGGGTTCCTTCCATATTCAGTAGTTTCTCCGACTCGGACTCGGTGAGTTTGTTCACCGGAACCCCTGTCCAACTGGCCACAATTTGGGCGATGTCTTCTTCGGTGACAACGGGGCTATCGTCTTCGCCCCGGGTGGTTTCGGCTTTCTTCGTTTGACTAATAGTACGAATTTGAGCCTTAATTTCCATTTCCCGATCGCGCAATTCTCCCGCCCGGTCGAAGTCTTGGGAACGCACCGCCTCGTCTTTTTCCTTCAGGACTTGGCGCAGTTCTTTGTCCAATTCCTTGGCTGCCGGAGGCAGTTGGGAATTGATTAAACGTACGCGGGAACCCGCTTCATCCATTAAGTCAATCGCTTTATCGGGTAAATAGCGATCGCTAATATACCGATCAGAGAGTTTAGCGGCTGCTTCGAGGGCCTCATCGGAAATTTTCAGTTTATGGTGTTGCTCATAGCGCTCGCGCAACCCAAATAGAATTTCAATGGTTTCAGAAACCGAGGGTTCACCCACCATCACCGGTTGGAACCGACGTTCGAGGGCCGCATCCCGTTCAATGTGTTTGCGGTATTCATCTAAGGTGGTTGCCCCGATACACTGCAACTCGCCCCGAGCTAAGGCGGGTTTGAGGATATTGGCCGCATCGATCGCCCCTTCGGCTGCCCCGGCCCCGATCAGGGTGTGGACTTCATCAATGACCAGGATGACGTTACCCGCAGACCGGATCTCATCCATGATTTTTTTCAGCCGTTCTTCAAATTCCCCGCGATATTTGGTTCCGGCGACTAGCAACCCAATATCTAAGGTGACCACCCGTTTATCTTCTAAAATATCGGGAATATCGTTCGTAGCAATGCGTTGGGCTAACCCTTCCGCGATCGCGGTTTTACCCACCCCCGGTTCCCCAATTAACACCGGGTTATTTTTGGTACGACGACCCAGAATTTGGATCACCCGTTCGATTTCTTTTTGACGACCAACCACCGGATCAAGTTTGCCTTCGGCGGCCATTTGGGTCAGATTTGATCCAAACTCATCTAAGGTTGGGGTTTTGGTGCGGCTGTTACTACCTCCAGCAGCCACTTCCGCCGTTTCGCCCAACATCCGAATCACTTGAGTCCGAACCTTCGAGAGGTCAACCCCCAAGTTTTCCAAAACTCGAGCGGCCACCCCTTCCCCTTCCCTGATCAGACCGAGAAGTAGGTGTTCCGTGCCAATATAGTTATGTCCCAGTTGGCGTGCTTCTTCCAGGGACAATTCCAGAACTCTTTTGGCCCGAGGGGTAAAAGGAATCTCGACGGCGACAAACCCCGAACCCCGACCAATAATTTTTTCGACCTCGATCCGGGCATCTTTGAGATTGACTCCCATTGATTTCAGGACTTTGGCTGCAACACCCGTCCCTTCCCCGATCAGACCCAGGAGGATCTGTTCAGTTCCCACGAAGTTATGCCCCAGGCGACGTGCTTCCTCCTGGGCTAACATGATGACTTTAATGGCTTTTTCTGTGAAGCGTTCAAACATAGCTAATTCCCATCACCTGTTGCTTATCAGTTATGCTAATTTTAGCGTGAGACTTATAACTTCGGAAAAATTAAAAAGTTGACTCAAAACTGACTCAAGGGTACTGACTCAAGGGTGAGTCTAAATCCATCTTCCTCCTCTTGAACTAGCAAGATCAGGATAGGGATCAAGATTTGGATAGAGACAGTTTACTCTAAATTAAATTTTGATTCTGTATAGAGGTTGTCTATCTAAAAGCCTCAACTGTGTTGTGGCTAAGGATTACTTTCGATTTTGATTGATTTAATGATGGATTCTAGCACAATGATTTTAGCATCGCAGGGGAGGTATGGTCAGCGTCCTCGCCCACTAACAGAAACCGGGTTTCTCAAGATATCTTGATTTATGGCAATTAACTTAATTAGAAACCCGGTTTCTTTGGGTATTGCGATCGCATTCGGGGCGGGTTTAGCAAGATTTCTGCTAATTAACAGAGATTGTCTCGAACCCGCCCCTACAATTGGGGGATTTAATTATAGCGGAAAGTGCGATCGCTACCATAACCGCACCCCCAATTCAACCTAAAATTAACGAATACTTGCTAACTCTTTTCCCTGACCCAATGGCGCATTTAAGGCTTCTTCTAAAGGTGCTCGTCCTAACTTTTCTTCTAAAATATCCATCACCGTCCGTCCGAAATCATTGGGGTTGCGCTTCCAGGCTTCTAAACAGATTTCGCCAAAAAATGATCCTAAAGGTTCGGGATTCCAGAGCAATTTTCTGGCTGTCCAAGGCATTAAACTCATGGGATCATACCCGGGTTTTAACATCTTTTTATCAAAGGCATATTCTTCTAAATGGGTATGGGGTTGCAACCCGATAAAGAAAATCGCAGGTTCGACTTTATCCGCCCCAAAAATAGCCTCTAATTCCCGATGGTAAGCAATGGTTTGACGGATGGTTTCAAAGGTTTCATCAATCACATTAAAGGAATAATTCACCGAAACCAAATCGTTAAACCCAGCAGCTTTTAAATCCCGACAATTTTCTAAAACTACCCGCAAATTATACCCCATTCGCATTTTTCTGACTAATTCTTGCGAACCACTGGTAATCCCAATTTCAAAATAATTCATCCCGGTTTTAGCCATTAAATCACATAATTCTGGGGTTAAATTATCCGCCCGAATATAGGCCGCCCAGTGAATATCCGTCATCCCAGAATCAAGGATTTTTTGCAATAATTCCACCGCATCATTAATAAACTTACGGGCGGGAATAAATTGGGCATCGGTAAACCAAAAGTTTCTAATTCCCCGTTGATACAGTTGCTGCATTTCCGCCACCACTTCATCGGCGGGATTAATTCTAACTTGTTTGCCCTCAATAACCGTATAGATACAATAACAACAATTATGGGGACAACCCCGTTTTGTCTGGACTCCAATATAAAAGTCTTGATCTTGAAAATAATATTGAAATTCCGGCCAAATGGTTTCAATATAATTGTAATCACAGGCGGTTTTTTCAAAATTCATGGGTTGTTCATGAATTAAGCGATCGCGGGGTGTCGTTTCTCCAACAATATAACAGCGTTCATCGGCTAAATCCTGTCCTCTTAATAGCCTTTCTAATAAACTTTCTCCTTCCCCAACCGAAACAATACTTCCTTTAGGTAAACTCTTTCCTAACTGTTCATAAAAAACACTCACCGCCCCGCCCCCAACCACAACCCGCGCCTGGGAATTATAACGTTGAGAACGGGATAATCCCCGTTTAATTAATCCTAAATTCTGCCAAAGTTCCGTATAGTAGGATGTTGCTAAACGTAATCCTCCTAAAGCCCCTCGTAATTTAATTAAAGGGTTTTTAGCATAATAAAATTCAAAGGCATTTTGTAGCGGATTTCCACCCCGTCCCCCCACGGGGGCATAAATTTGAATATCTCGCCAAGAAAAGACTAATAATGTGGGTTGAAACTCATCTACACAAGCATCCAAGGCGGCGGCATAGTCCAAGGGAGGGACAGCACCTAAGTCAAAAATGCGCTGTTGGACGGTGGGAAATAGCTTGTGAACGTGGTCGGACAGGTAAACCACCCCAATCGGGAAAATCGGGTTACAGGGAAGGCGGACGTAAAGGATTTTATCTTCCATGATACTGTTGTGTGTCGGGCGGGAGTTGGACTGAAATGGGTGAAGTTATATCGACTTTGTTTAATATTCCTTAACACTATAACGAATTTTCTGCCCTTTAGGGTCGCAACTCTGAGAAATTCGTTTGGTAGCTAGTTGATTAAAAATTCTATATCTTCCTATTGCCCATTGCCCATTCCCTATTCCCTATTCCCTATTTTTCGATAAACTGGATGAGTATAATAACGGATTGGTAGTCGGGGTTACAACCAACTGGGATCAACAAATGTTAACGTAGCAAGTAATCAATAAAACGTTTACCTCAAAGCCCCCAAATCCCGATATGGCTCAAATTCTTGATCCCCTACCGTCAAATAGTTCTGGTCGAATTTTGTGCTGCTATGTTAATGCTACCAGCCATATTCAGATCGCTCGGATCACCAATGTTCCTAATTGGTACTTTGAGCGGGTGGTATTTCCAGGACAACGCTTAGTTTTTGAAGCGATTCCGCAAGCAACTTTGGAAATCCATACCGGAAGTATGGCCAGTGCAATTATTGCTGATAATATTCCTTGTGATCGGCTCCAGATTGATCAACAGTCTATCAGCTATGAGGATAAACCTTTGACTCTAAATACTCAACCCAGAAATTTTGCCAGTAAGCGTACAGTTAAACAGGAACCTTTAACAACTCCGGCTTTAACTTCTGTTGATTAATTTACCAAAAAACGATAATAAAAGCATCTCAAAACTCACCGGAGAGATTCCACTGCGAGTTAAAATATCGCGGTGGAATTTCTGGAGATTAATCAATTTAAAAGCTGTTTAAAATGAATATTGAAACAGTAGAATCCGTAGCGTTATCTAGTCCAATTGTATTTCGCCTATCTCCAATTATTAGAATCACGCTGTTAAGTTTATATACGGTATTGATGATCCCCTTACCTTTTTTGTCAAAAGCTGTCAATTCCCCCATCTCTCCGATGTTACTTTGGCTAGGGATTGGGATCGGAGCGATCGCCTTATTAGCACTTTTAACAGAAAGGGTAATCGTGGATCATGAGGGAATTAAAGTAAGCTATTCTTCTTTGATTACTCCGATATTTCGTCGGGGTTGGTCATTACCCTGGAATCAGATCAA
This sequence comes from Planktothrix sp. PLAVEN19ND, assembly GCF_057220675.1. Classification (NCBI taxonomy): domain Bacteria; kingdom Bacillati; phylum Cyanobacteriota; class Cyanophyceae; order Oscillatoriales; family Microcoleaceae; genus Planktothrix; species Planktothrix sp. PLAVEN19ND. The sequence continues at coordinate 1,311,408 of NZ_CM170132.1, forward strand.
AGCCTTGAAACCCAGAACCACCGGACAAGGAGGACTGGTTTATTATTTTGTCAGTCAGACGGGGGAAGGTTATTTACTCCCAATGCGAATGGCTGGGTTTGCCAAGTTTGTGGGAATAGTCCAAGAAAAAACAGGAATTGATACAACCGATGTCCGTCCGTTGGCTCAACCCTGGATGTATTTTATTTTATTGGGCTGTAGTTTATTATTAGGCCTAGTAGATATTTGGACAATTTCCACCGCCCTCACGCTGAATTGACATAATCCCGTGAAAAGAGGGAATAATCAAAATAAAGGATTAGATTTTGATTATTCCCTGATCTCCATCAGATCAAGCACTACTCTCTGTTTTGACTCCGCGAATGGGTGGATATTTGCCATTGAGTCTAACAGCGCGAACCGTTTCTGCTTTCAGAACTTCCAAATTGAGACGATAACCAATATTCCGAACCGTTTGGATTAAATTCGGTTGACGGGGGTCAGTTTCTAACTTTTTCCGTAACGAAAGAACATGGGTATCAATCGTGCGAGGATTGTCAATAGCATCTGGCCAAGCCCGTCGCAACAGTTCTGAACGACTCAAAGGTTCTCCACAAGCCTGGGCGAGAACATAGAGCAGACTATATTCCTGGGGAGTGAGTTCAATCAATTGACTCTGTAGGCGCACACGACGCTGTACCAAGTCAATTTTGAGAGATCCATAATCCAAGATGGTTGGCGGAACAATGGTGCGACTACGACGCATTAAGGATTCTGTCCTCGCCAAAAATTCCTGCATTCCAAAGGGTTTGGTTAAATAGTCGTCAGCGCCCGCCCTCAAACCCCGGACAATATCGGATTCCGTTGTGCGAGCCGATAACATCAGAATTAAAGATTGTCGTTGCTGCTGAAGCCATTGGCAAAACTCTAAACTATTTCCCTCTGGTAATTCAGCGTCCAAAATCACTAAATTGGGTTGATGAGCATAGAAGATATCCCTTGCATTGTGCAAATCAGCAGCCTGATGAACCAAGTAACCAACGTGCTGTAAATGCCAACCCAAGAGCGACCGTAAATGCGGGTTTCCCTCAATAATTGAAATACAAGCAGATCCCACGAATGCGAGCTTCCTTCTTCAATGTTGAGTTCAAGCGTAACAGGGTAATCTTTCTGATTTTGTAGCTACTGTTACCTCCCCATCACCTTAATAGTCAAAAGTATCAAAGCCAACCGGGGTAATTTTGATCTGAAGTTAAGATGGAAAGAGTTAACATGAAAATAGACGAGTCTTAGTTCCCGGAATCCGGCCTGACCTTTTAGTTCAATCGAGTAATTACCCCTTAACCCCCATTCAAACCATGCTTCAGGACACCTTAACGATTCGCCATTATCAGAAACTCACCGACGCCCTCGTCGAGATGTGGAATCGAGGTTATCGTTATGATGATCTCAGGTTATATTTAGACGGTTACTTAGCCGCCCTCAGACATACAAATACCTTAGAACCCTATTTAGTTAGTCGTTTGGAGGAAGAAGCGACTCGATACATTTACGACCCCTCGAATTTTGAAATGCCGATGCCTCAACGTCAAGTAGATTATTATTAGGGCAGAAGTCCAGAAAGGGTTGGGAAAGCGGGAATATCAGGGATAGAGGGTTAGGCAGAAATCAACTGCAACCCAACACCCGAAACCCGATACCCAACACCGTTTTATGAAGCAATTGCCACTTCTACCAGTTGCTGTAACTCACCTTTTTGATACAGTTCAATCAGCACATCAGAACCGCCAATAAACTCACCGTTGATATAGACCTGGGGAATCGTTGGCCAGTTGGAATACTCTTTAATCCCTTGGCGAATTTCATAATCTTCTAAAACATCTAGGGTTTCAAAAGGAACCCCCAAAGTATTTAAAATCTGCACAACATTATTGGAAAAACCGCACATTGGCATGAGCTTTGTTCCCTTCATAAAAACAAAGATTTTGTTTTTCGTGATCAGATCTTTAATTTTTTCCTGTGCGTCTGTTGTCATGGTTTATTAATAGAATAAGGTAGGTTTGGATAGGTTAATTGATCGGCAAAACGATCATAGAATCCCAGATTTGAGTCTAACTGATTTCCGAGAATTTGGGTATTAAGCTAGATCAGAATTCAGTGCTGGCTTTTTCCCACTCTTGAGGGGTATAGGTCTTTAATGCTAAAGCGTGAATAGCTTCGGTTGCCATGGCTTCTTTAACGGCTTTGTAAACCATTTGGTGTTGTTTTACTAAAGTCTTGCCTTCAAATTCGGCTGATACCACAATCGCTTGTAAATGGTCACCCCCGCCCAAATCTCGAACTTGAACCACCGCATTCGGTAATTCTGACTTAATCATTGCTTCAACTTGATTGAGTGTAATCATCGCCATTCCCAGACCATAGTATTTCAAATATTTTAGAGGAAACAGGAGTCAGAAGTCAGAAGTTAGAAGTTAATGATTTCCTCCCCTGCCTCCCCTGCCTCCCCTGCCCCCCTGCCTCCCCTGCCTCCCCTGCTCCCCCTGCTCCCCCTGCCTCCCCTGCTCCCCCTGCCTCCCCTGCCTCCCCTGCTCCCCCTGTTCTCTTATTGCGCCGTAGTGGGTGGAGTCGTTGTGTTACCCGCCCGAGGAAAGGGGTCGGTCACAAATCCTAATTCTAGTAATTGTTGATAAGCTTTTTTGCCTAAGTCCCTGGTGGGGGCTTGGGAGCGGATAATTTGAATTAATAGAGGGACGGCCAATTCCGGTTGGTTTTTAGCTCGGTGGAGTAAGGCTAACTGATAGGTGGCGGTATCGCGCATTTGTGCTGTGTCCCGGGCTGAATTCCTAAAATTATCGGCAATGCGGTTATCGACGCCAGAAAAACTACCTGCTAACTGTTGATAAAAATTGGATAACTGGTTAAAAACTTGACGAGCTTCCTGGAATTTTTTTTCTGCCTCGGCATAATTTTCACTAGAAACGGCACTATCAGCTTCTTGCATCAGCCGTTTTCCGCCCTCAATACTCAAAAAACTACTATCAAGGGACAAAGGACGAATATCATTAGGATTGAGGGGAGCCAAATCACCCGATGGTGGCGCAACCTCAGTTTCCGTTTCTCCCCCCATCTGTACATTCCCCTGGGCAACAGTTGGAGAAGATTCTTGAGCATTAACGTGAAACGGCGACAGGACAACCCAAGCTACCATCACGGAGACAGATAGATAGGTTGTCAGTCGAAGGAAGCTAACAGTTCCAGAGGATACCATGACTCAATTGCGCGAACGCGATAAAAAAAAACATTAAACTTCATGGATATTATCATTAATCTTGAGCAATCCCATACTGTACCAACAACCTGATCCTGCCTCAACCGATAAGGGTTATATTTTTTTGGGGGGAGGGGCTCGTAAATTGATAGAGCGGGTAACGGGCAAAAGGCAACATTAATCGAGATTTAAACCTTTAAGGAGAAAGGATAGATTAAATATGACATCATCAGTTAACTCATCAAACGTTCCACAACAAAACTATCAAGGCATTGGCGTTCCCGACGGGAGTATCGGCTTTGTTTTGCAACGGGGGGGCGAAGAATTAATCCTAAATAAAGTCTCTGACCGCTTCACGGTGCAATTATCCTCCCCTAACACCCAACTCAAGGATTTACCGCAACCTCCGATTCCCATTCAACACGCGAGTAGTGTTCCCCCTTCCTTAGAGGAGTTACAAGTCGCCTCTGAGCAACTGGATGAGGCGATGGAATTGGCTCGCAATTCCCAAGATATTAACTTTGCGAGTCATGTTTACCAACTCAATAACGACCCTGGCTCCGTTGTCTATTTAACAAATCAGCTTACCATTCAGTTTAAAGAAGAAATTGATCCCTCAACACGAGCGTCTATTGCTTCAGAATTTGGATTAAAAGAGTTAAAACCCATCGACGGTTTACCCCATGGTTTTGTTTATGAGATGACACCTAATTCCTCCGAGAATCCTCTGAAAATTACGAATCGTTTAACCCGTAATACTCAGGTTTTACTGGCTGAACCGAATATTGTGATTAAAAGTCAGCCCTGTTATGTGCCTCGGGATTCCCTATACAATAAGCAATGGTATCTCAACCATAATGGGGGCAACCAACTCGCACCTGGTTCCCATATTTCCAGCGAAAAAGCCTGGGATGTTACCCGGGGAGTTCGTTCTGTGGTGGTGGCGATTAGTGATGATTCTGTGGACATCAATCACCCAGATTTCCAAGGAGTCGGTAAAATTGTTGCCCCCCTAGACCTAAAAGGTAAAGATAATCTTCCGCTTCCAGAAGCCCCTACGGATAATCATGGGACGGCTTGTGCCGGGGTCGCTGTTGCGGAAGAAACCGGAACCGGAATTGTCGGGGTGGCTCCGGGTTGTGCCCTCATGCCAATTCGGACAACGGGATTTTTGGATGATGAATCGGTGGAACAGATTTTTAATTGGGCCATTGATAAGGGGGCTGCGGTGATTTCCTGTAGTTGGGGGGCGAGTGCGATTTATTTTCCCCTCTCAGCCCGACAAAAAGCAGCGATTAGTAAGGCTGTCACCCAGGGTCGTAAGGGCAAAGGCTGTGTGGTGGTTTTTGCCGCTGGAAACGCCAATCGTCCGGTAAACGGAATGCTCGATGAATCCGGTTGGCCGAATGATATTATTAGCGGTCGGGTGAAATGGTTGGCGGGATTTGCGGTTCATCCCGATGTGATTACGGTTTCTGCTTCTAATAGTTTGGGTAAAAAATCTGCTTATAGTAATTGGGGAGTTGGAGTTTCGGTCTGTGCTCCGAGTAATAATGCTCCTCCGGGGATGTGGTTACAGGAAACGGGTTATATCGGTACTCCTCCAGTCCTGAAAGGCACCTTACCCGGTTTGGGGGTCTTTACTACTGACCGCATGGGAGCCGCCGGTTATGATCAATCGGATTTTACGCCCTATTTTGGGGGGACATCGAGTGCGACTCCGGTGGTGGCTGGGGTGGCGGCTTTAATCTTATCAGCAAATCCGACCTTAACAGCCCAGGAAGTTCGCCGAATTCTTGAACAAAGTGCGGATAAAATTGTGGATTCTGATCCTGATCCTCAGTTGGGAATTCGGATGGGAAATTATGATAAAAATGGCTATTCTCAATGGTTTGGCTATGGCAAAGTCAATGCGTTTAAGGCTGTGGAAATGGCACAAAATAGACGCATGGTTCAGCAACAAATTTCTCGGAATATTTCCCAAGAAAATGGTCAAAGTGTGGCGATTCCTGATAATAACCCTACGGGGGTTAGTAGTTCAATTGAGATTACAGAAACCAGTCCGATTCAGGATATCCAGGTAACGGTGGAGATTGAACATAGTTTTTTAGGAGATATTGAGGTTTGGTTAGTTGCACCCGATGGAGATCAGGTATTACTCCAAAATCGAACTTTAGGGATTAAAACTCAGTTGAAAACGACCTATAACTTACAAAATACACTGTATTTGAGACAATTTATCAATATTTCCGCCCAAGGAAATTGGCAGTTAAAAGTTATCGATGCTATTCCTGAGAATACCGGAACTCTCAAATATTGGAAACTGGATTTGGGATTGTAATTAAAGACGATATTATAGAAACCGGGTTTTTCTCAAGAAGCCTGGTTTCTTATTTTATCGGAACTAATAATAAACTTCCTTCAAAGTCTTGGGATTTGCTCGGAGAATTAAACCGCCAATATTGTTGGTATTGATTTAAAAAACTTTGACCAATAATGCCATCAATTTGTAGTAAATCCAAAACTGGAGATGATAAAATAACGGCTTCTAAATTATTTTGATCATAATCCTGAATTGTGACTTTTTCCAAACGAGAAACTTCTGCATCTTCTAACCCACAAAAACCCTGAACTTGAATTGGTTGCCGATGGGAATGATCGATTTTTATTTGATTAGCCAACTGTTTAGAAATAAAAATAGTATCAGCACCCGTATCTAATAGAAACGTAAACGGCCCTTGATTATTAATTTTAACCGAGGCTAACATCACTCCCAAACGACTTTTTAAGGGGATAGCTTCAGGGACAAATTCAGCAGGTAAAGGCGAAGGATTCAGCAGTTGTAATTGACGGGTTTTAGGATTTAATTTCAGATCAAAATTCCTTAAAAAATCCATGCCCACTACTCCCAATAATTCCTCGGGAATCACCGTTGTAGAAAATTCCAAACCCCGCAATTCTTCCACTCGAACTTGATTAATTACTAACGGGGGTAAACGGTGTAAAATAGCATTCATATTCGGACAATCATCCCCCGCTACGGCATAGGCTAATCCCTGATTCGGAATCGGTTCTCCTGTTAACCCCAACTCCTGAACAACCGTGGTGGCAATCATGGTTGTGGATGCCCCCGTATCTAATAAAAAGCTACCGGATTTTCCCCCAATGGCAAGCTGTAGGGTAAATACTTGACTTCCTTCTAATCGTTGAAGTGGAATTGTTGCCTGACCGATGGTTTTGGGATGGGGTAAATTTAAACCCTCCAGTCTGACGATCGCATTTAAAGAAAAAATACTCAATAACATTGTAGTATTTGATGCCAAATTATGATCAACTACGGGAAGTTCTAAACCCCGGGAAAAAGTAAGAGTTGGGCTGGCTAAACCCTGAATAGATAGGGGCAAAACCGCAACTAAAGTTAAGATCAAAGGAGTCAAGCATTTCATTCGCTATAAAGAGCTTGATAACAAGCATCAGATAGTTCAAAGTTTGCCGTTACATTCTGCACGTCATCTAAATCATCTAAAATATTCATTAACTTCATGAGTGATCGAGCTTTTTCAATATCATTAACTTCAATGATATTATTAGGAATCCAACGCCATTCCGCCTCAACAACATGAAATTTGTGTTCCCTTAAAACTTGGCTTAACTGTTCTAAATTCGTGATTTCCGTATAAACTTCTGCCCCATCGGTATCATTAACAGGCGTTAATTCATAGGATTGGGCTTCCCCTTCTACTAGGGTTTCCAGAAGTTTTTCTTCATCAATGGGCCCGGTTAAGGTAACAACACCTTTCTGGTCAAACATCCAACTCACACATCCAGTTTCCCCCAAGTTACCGCCATTTTTACTAAAAGCCACTCGCAAATCCGCCGCCGTCCGGTTGCGGTTATCCGTGAGTCCTTCAATTAAAATCGCCACGCCGCCAACTCCATAGCCTTCATAACGAATAAATTCTAACTCGGAAGCTCCAGCCCCGAGTTTCCCCGCCCCTTTTGCGATCGCTCGTTCAATATTATCATTGGGAATTGCAGCGGCTTTTGCCTTTTCAATCGCAGTTCGCAATTGAAAGTTTCCCGCCGGGTCACCCCCTTGACGCGCCGCCACAATAATTTCCCGGGAAATTTTTGCGAACACTTTACCTTTTACCGCGTCTACTCTCGCTTTTTGGCGTTTAATATTCGCCCACTTACTATGTCCAGCCATACTTACACAAAATTACAGCAACATTTATCAGACGAAGGATAATCGATTTTACATTTTGATCAACTCTCAGCAACGAAAAGGTGCAAAAATTTTTTGATCTCATCGAGAACAGGGTGATTAAAATTCCAGATATCTTTTTTATTTTCCATAATATAGTTAAAATTTGTCATGCTGCATTTTCGTTCTGCTTGCTTGCGTTCTAAACAAGAACAAGTATCAAATCGTAGATAAAGACTAATCCAAAATTTATCATATTCTTTATCACTAATCGATTTATTATTACTTTCCAAACAGTTTCTCCAACTCTCTAAACAATCTGCATAAGGAGATTCTTTGGTTTTAATAAGTTTTAAGACAGTTTCTAACTCTCCTTTACCTTCTACATGGGTAAAATAACAAGCTATTTCAATACAATCATAGCCAGGAATATTAATAGTTATTAATTGTGATATATCAGAAAATTCATTATTTAGAGTAAAAACCTGTCGCAAACATTGATTAATAAATTGTAAACGCTCTTGCTGAGAATATTGATCAATATCGATCACAATTCCAATTTTACTAATTTGTCTTTTTTGGATATCAGCTAACAAAGACTTGAAAGCTTCAACTAACCTTTTTTCACTTAATCCTTCTAAACATTCATAGTCATCAATAAAAATAGGAGGATCAATCTCAATATCATAATTTAATTCCTCAATCAGAGCTTGAAGAAAAAATTTATCATTTTTACTTTCCACAATTAAAAGATTACTCACCTCTGACTCCTTTTCCATGTTCTAAAGCATATTTTAAGGTTTCTACATCCCTTTTAATTCCTATAATATCGTTGGTTTTGGGATGTCTTGCCAGTTCAAAATAAGCACTGATTTCTTCATCCATTTCTAAGCCTACATCTCCAAAAGATTGAATCATTTCTAAACTGTGGGTTGTGGCAAAAATTTGGGTATCTAGTTCTGTTGATAGTCGAAATAAGGTTCTCCAAAATTCTCGTTGATTAGTATAATGTATGCCATTTTCTATTTCATCAATCAACAAAATTTTAGGATTGTTATTGATTAATTTCAAAATAATAGTTGTAGCCCTAATAATAGCATCTCCATACAGTGAAATCGGTAAGCGACGTTTATTGATACTTCTTAAATATAAAGTAGGTTCACCAATAGAAAAACTATCAACTTCTTGAATTGATGAATCAAGAATTTGTAATAATTTTAAAACTTCACCATCTTTTTCATCCAGGCGAGCTTTATCATAAGATTCAGCTAACTCTTTATTCGACATTCTTAAACCAGAGGGGATAATAGGTATATCAGTTGAGTCTGAACCACTTACTGAAATTATTCCGTTTGAGCTTGCAATTACCGAAGATTCAGATATACTCTCTTGATTTTGAGTAACTTTAATATTAAGTGATGTTACTGATTCATTTTGAGAAATAAATTCAATCAGTTTTTTAATATCTTTTTGATCTTCAAAAAAATCAGAGTTAATTGTATCAGAAACATAAATCTCTACGATTTTCAGGTTTTCTGAATACTTGCCAATAATTTTTATTTTCTCCTGATATTTTTGATCTAAAAAAAAATTATCCCAAGTGCGTTCAGGTCTGGATTTTGAAATCTCTGAAGACTCTCTCCTAATTCTCTTAAGTTCAATTATGCTTTTAGGGCGAGGAAAGTTATGCAACAGTAAAGCTTCTAAAAAAGCTGTCTTTCCAGCGTTATTTTTACCTCCAATTAGATTCACTTTTTTAAATCCAGAAATTTTAGTGCTTTCAAAGCATCTAAAATTATTAATTTCTATATCTTCAAGCATGATTTTATTAATTACTAGGGTAGATTAATTTTATTTTCTAATTATAGCACAGCAGGATTATAGCAGTGTGCGATTGTCTTTACTGAGATCTAATTGCACTCAAGCAGTGCGTAAGTAGTTTTACTGCATAGCTTGTATCCTCGCACGAAAAGTCTCTATACTCTGCAAATTCCGTTGTAATTTGCTATTATTTCTAAGATAATCTGGCTTGAACCCATAGTTTTTTAGTCTGTCAATTTCTCTTTCTTAACAAGGAATTATTAAAATGAAACGTACATTAACAATTCTTAATCACTATTTAAAAACAAAATATATTAGACATTTTAAAAGTCGAGAACAATTATTAACCTGGCAAAATCAACAGGTTCAAAACTTTTTAAAAGTGATTTTACCTCAATCTCCATTTTATCAACAGTATTATCAAGGTTTAGATATTCAAGATTGGCAAAATTTTCCTATAATTGATAAAGCTAAAATGATGGAAAATTTCGACCAACTCAATACCGTTAAAATTTCAGCATCAGAAGCATTTGAAATCGCCTTTCAAGCCGAAAAAACGCGAGATTTTAGTCCTAATCTTAGGGGTTATACCGTGGGTTTATCAACAGGAACCAGTGGAAATCGAGGATTATTTTTAGTTAGTTCTCAGGAACAATGGATTTGGGCAGGAACAATTCTAGCGAAATTATTACCCAATTTTATATTGTTTCCTGAGAAAATAGCGTTTTTTTTGAGAGCAAATAGTCGATTATATGAAACGGTAAAAAGTCGGCGGTTGCAGTTTCAATTTTTTGATTTATTAGAACCAATTACGGATCATATTCAACAATTAAATGATTATCAACCCACTATTTTAGTCGCTCCTGCTTCTTTATTACGATTGTTAGCAGACGCTCAAAAACAAGGTATTTTAAAAATATCCCCCAAAAAAATAGTCTCCGTTGCTGAGGTGCTTGACCCTTTAGATCGAAATTATATTAGCAAAGTTTTTAATCAAGTTATTCATCAAGTTTATCAATGTACAGAAGGATTTTTAGGTTATACCTGTGACCATGGAACTTTACACTTAAATGAGGATATTGTTGCTATTCAAAAAGAATATTTAGACCCAGACAAATCTCGATTTATGCCGATTATAACCGATTTTAGACGCACAACCCAACCGATTATTCGTTATCGTCTGAATGATATTTTAGTAGAACGAAAAACTCCTTGTCCCTGTGGGTCAGTATTAATAGCAATTGAACATATTGAAGGGCGGCAGGATGATATTTTTTATCTACCCCATGGGTCTAGTAATGGTGAATGGGTAACAATTTTTCCTGATTTTCTTCGCAGAGAAATTGTTATGGTTTCTGATGAAATTGAGGATTATCAAGTCATGCAGTTAAGTTTAAATCGGATAGAAGTTGCTTTGAAATTCAAAAATAATAAAAAAGATCTGATTCAAGCAGGTGTTTTTAAATCCCTAGAATCGCTTTTTAAACGTCTTCATGCTCAGATTCCTGAAATTATCTTTCTGGATGACTTTCCTTCAATTCCAAAGGGTCAAAAACGTCGGAGAGTTTGGCAACGTCAGAAACTGGGTTTCTAAAAAGTTAATCCTTCTGCAAGTTGTTTTAAATATTGTTGTCGCCATTGGGTATCAGTTTTACGATCAGTTGGAATTTCTAAGATTCTAATACCTGTTTGGGGGAGAGGATTTAATTTTTGTTGCAGTTGTTCCCAAGATTGGATTTGTTCATAGTCAATATTATAGGTCGCTGCTAATTTTGCAAAATCAATATTTTGAGGAGTGGCAAAATATTCCTCGAAGGGAGGATCAAATCGAGAAACAGACAACATTTCAAAAATCCCACCACCATTATTATTAATTAAAATAATAGTTAAATGTCCGATAAATTTATTTCTGATTAAAAATCCATTTGTGTCATGAAGTAAGGCTAAATCCCCCGTTAATAAAATACTGCTTTGCTGATGATGGGCAATTCCCAAAGCTGTTGATAAGGTTCCATCAATGCCATTTGCTCCTCGATTAAAAAAGGGTTGAATGTTTAAATGATTCGGACACCAAAAAAATTCTACATCCCTCACGGGCATACTATTAGCAATAAAAATCGGTGTATTTTTAGGTAGAATTTGAGATAGTAACCAAGCAACTTTAGGTTCTATTAATGATTCAATTAGGTTTAGTTTTTCGTCAATTACATTTCTGGATTTAGCTTCTAATTCATACCAAGAATGAGCATATAACTTAGATTTATCTAAATGAGTTGGTTCTGGATTTTTAGCTTGATTAATTTGTTTTGAGAGTTGTTCTATTGATATCCTAAGATGGGTGGTTTTTCCATGTAACCCATCTAAGTTATGATAACTCGGATCAAGAATAAAATAATCTGGTTGTTGCTGGTCTAACCAAGTTCTGAGGGTTTTACTGGTGGGTAAATCTCCAATTTGAATCACAACTTCAGGGGCTAGTTTTTCTGCTAAGGTTGAGTTTCTCAGGATTAAATCATAGGTTGAAATCAAATAGGGATTGAGGTTATAATAATTCCTGACGGGGGATAATCCCTCGGCTAAAACGGGATAGTTTAAGTGTTTAGAAAGATCAGCGATCGCTTGACAATAAACCTCTGGATTTTGAGGTTGAGCTACTCCGGCAATAATAATTCCTTGGTGATAATTATACCATAGTTTAAAATAATTTTCAACACCAAAATCAGAGGAAATTGGGGTTTTTAAAAGATTAACTTGGGTAAAAAAATCATCAGGAAATATGGCTTTTAATGCTTCTGTTTCCGGCTGAAAAACCGGATGTAAAGGATCACGAAAGGGAATATTCAGATGAACAACGCCGGAAATCGGAAATTGCGATCGCTCCCAAGCATAAATTAAGGTTTGTCGCAAATAACGTAACAATCCTAAATCTAAACTGGGGATGCTTAATTCCGCTTGCCAGTTGGGATAATTATTATATAATCTAACTTGATCAATCGTTTGTCCTGCATGACAATCTCGTAATTCAGGGGGACGATCTGCGGTTAAAATTAATAGAGGAACTCGACTTTCTTTGGCTTCTATAATAGCGGGATAAAAATTAGCTCCTGCGGTTCCTGAAGTGCAAACCAAAACCGTCGGCAAAGCAGATTTTTTGGCAATTCCTAAAGCAAAAAAAGCAGCGGAACGTTCATCTAAAATTGGGATGGTTTCAATGCTAGAATGTTGAGCAAAAGCAATTGTTAAAGGGGTAGAACGGGAACCAGGGCAAAGAATAGCAGTTTTTAATCCTAATTGAGCCAAAGTCTCTACTAATACAGAAGCCCAAATTGTGTTAATATTACGGAAGTCAATCATTTTATCTCAATTAATTTTAAGTTTAATTTAACTAAGGAACTCAACCATGTCTTTTGTAGGTTTACATATTCATAGTGATTATAGTTTACTGGATGGGGCATCTCAATTACCCCAATTAATTGACCGAGCAGTAGAGTTAGGAATGCCGGCGATCGCTGTTACCGATCACGGTGTTATGTATGGGGCAATTGAGTTAATTAAAACCTGCCGCAATAAAAACATAAAACCCATTATTGGCAATGAGATGTATGTGATTAATGGTGATGTTAAAGTTCAGGATAAGAAACGAAGAAAATATCATCAAGTGGTCTTAGCTAAAAATAGCCAAGGCTATAAAAACTTAGTTAAATTAACCACCATTTCACACCTGGAAGGGTTTCAAGGAAAAGGCATTTTTGCACGTCCCTGTATCAATAAAGAACTATTAGAACAATATCACGAAGGGTTAATTGTTACCAGTGCTTGTTTAGGAGGAGAAATTCCCCAAGCGATTTTACAAGGACGTTATGATGTGGCGAGGGAAGTCGCTCAATGGTATCAAAGGGTATTTGGAGAGGATTTTTATTTAGAAATTCAGGATCATGGTTCTCCAGAAGATCGGATGGTAAACGTTGAAATTGTTAAAATTAGTCGAGAACTAAATATTAAAATTGTCGCTACAAATGATTCACATTTTATTTCTTGTAATGATGTGGAAGCCCATGATGCTTTACTTTGTATTAATACCCAAAAATTAATTAGTGAAGAAAAACGGATGCGCTATAGTGGCACAGAATATTTAAAATCTGCCGAAGAAATGGCGCAATTGTTTCTGGATCACTTACCAAATGATATCATTCAAGAAGCGATTAATAATACCGTAGAAGTTGCAAATAAAGTTGAACCCTATAAGGGTATTTTAGGAGAACCTCGTATCCCTGACTATCCCATTCCTGCCGATCATACGGCGGATACCTACTTGGAAGAAGTTACTTGGAAAGGGTTATTAGAACGAATGAATGCTAAGACTAGAAGCGAGATTAAACCTGTCTATAAAGAGCGCTTAGAATATGAATTAAAAATGATGCAACAGATGGGGTTTTCTACTTACTTTTTAGTAGTTTGGGATTATATTAAATTTGCCAGAGATAACAATATTGCCGTTGGGCCAGGACGAGGTTCGGCCGCGGGATCATTAGTAGCTTATGCCCTAAAAATCACCAATATTGATCCGGTTTATCATGGTTTATTATTTGAAAGATTTTTAAATCCTGAACGGAAATCTATGCCTGATATTGATACGGATTTCTGCATTGAAAGGCGGGATGAAATGATTAAATATGTCACTGATAAATATGGAGAAGATAAGGTAGCCCAAATTATTACCTTTAACCGCATGACTTCTAAAGCAGTGTTAAAAGATGTCGCCAGGGTGTTAGGAATTTCCTATAAAAATTCGGATAAAATGGCAAAATTAATTCCGGTTTCTCGGGGAAAACCCACCCGTTTGCCCGTCATGATTTCCGATCAAAGTCCCGCGCCGGAATTCAAAGAAGCTTATGATCATGAAGATGTGGCTATTCATAATGATGCCGGGGAAGAAGTTGGAACAATTAAAGTTAAACAATGGTTAGATATGGCAATTCGCATTGAAGGAACTAATAAAACCTTCGGAGTTCATGCGGCGGGTGTGGTAATTTCTAAACAGTCTTTAGACGAAATTGTTCCCCTACAACGTAATAATGATGGAGCGGTCATTACTCAATATTATATGGAGGATTTAGAGGCAGTTGGATTATTAAAAATGGACTTTTTGGGTTTAAAAAATTTAACCATGATTCAAAAAGCCGTTGATTATATTGAACAAAAACATCACTATAAAATTGATCCCGAGAAACTTCCTTCTGATATTGAAAGAAAAGCCCAAGATGCCTATAAAACCCATAAAAAGTTACCTGAAGATGTGCTAAAAACCTATAAATTACTAGAAAAAGGGGATTTAGATGGTATTTTCCAGTTAGAATCTTCTGGGATGATCGATATTGTTAAAAAACTCAAACCTTCCTGTTTAGATGATATTTCTTCTATTTTAGCGCTGTATCGTCCTGGGCCCTTAGATGCAGGTTTAATTCCCCAATTTATTGATCGTAAGCATGGACGAGATGAAATTAGCTATGACCATCCCCTGTTAGAGCCAATTTTAAAAGAAACCTATGGAATTTTATGTTTTCAAGAACAAATTATGAGATTAGCTCAAGATTTAGCGGGCTATTCTTTAGGTCAAGCTGATATTCTTCGCCGATGTTTGAGTGGATCTACGCAAATTTTAGATGCTGCTACCGGAAACTTAGTTTCCTTAAAAGAAATTGCACAATCTCCTGAATATTGGTTAGGTAGAAAAGTCTTTTCTCTCAATCTTAATACTCAAAAAATTATTCAACAACCCATCACGGAAATTCATCCGAATGGAGTTCGGGATATTTGGCAAATTACCACGAAAACGAATCAGCAAATTAAAGCCACTGACGATCATCTTTTCTATACAGTCTTAGGATGGCAACCATTAAAATCCTTTAAAATTGGCGATCGCGTGGGTTTAGCCAAAACTATCCCTATTACGAATGAAAGTAAAGTATCAGATGCTCAAATCAAGTTGGTCGCGTATTTAATTGGAGACGGTCATTTATCCACAAAGAGTCCAGCTTGTAGTTATTTTTGTAACAGCGATCAAGAATTAATAGATGATTTTAATGCGTGTGCAAAAGAACTTTTTGGCAAACCAGCACCCATTGATCATCAAGTACATCCGGGGCGAAAATCCGTCACTTATGCTCGTATTGGATTTGTTTCTTCTTTCAATAAATGGGTAGATGATCATATTAAACTAGCTCACTCTAGGGAGAAAGAAATTCCCGAATGGGTTTTGACATTATCTCGGAATCAATTACAACTTTTCTTAGGAACTTTATGGTCAACTGATGGAAGTTTTGATACTAGCATTGGTCATACTGACTATACTTCAACTTCTCCGATTTTGATCAAACAAATTCAACATCTACTACTACGTTTAGGCATTGTTTCACTCTTTAATGTGAAAACTATTAAATATAATGGTCAACCTCACATTTCTTATCGAGTCCAAATTACCGGACGAGAAGATATGCTCAAGTTTTGTGAATTAATTAAGCCTGAATTGAGTTCTTATAAAACAGAGCAAGCAGAACTTTGTTATTTATTGATCAAAGATAAAGTTCGGAATCAATCAAAACATACAATTCCACCGGAAGTTATTACACTAATTGCTCAGGCAAAAAAAGCAACTAGGATGACATGGGATAAAATTGATCAGACTGTGGGAGTGGCAAGGGGTACTATGTCTTCTGGTTTAAATTTCCAGAAAACACCCTCTCGTAGTCTATCTCGTCATCGTGTGGAAAATTTTGCGATTGCATTTCAAAATGACCAATTAAAAGCGATCGCGGAATCGGATGTTTTTTGGGATGAAATTGTTGGAATTGAGTATATAGGCAAAGAAGAAGTGTTTGATTTAAGCATTCCTGAAACTCATAATTTTATTGCCAATAATTTTATTGCCCACAACTGTATGGGTAAAAAGAAAGCAGAAGAAATGCAGAAGCAAAGGGAACTCTTTATTGACGGTGCAACCAAAAATGGAGTCGTGCAAAAATTGGCAGAAAAGTTATTTGAGCAAATGGTTCAATTCGCAGAGTATTGCTTCAATAAATCCCATTCCATGGCCTATGCCTATGTTACCTATGAAACCGCTTATTTAAAAGCTAATTATCCCGTTGAATATATGGCGGCTTTATTAAGCGCTAATAGTGGGGATACGGATAAAATTCAAAAATATATTGAATCTTGTCAAAAATCTCTGGGAATTAAGGTTATCCCGCCAGACATTAATCTTTCGGGGATGGATTTTACCCCCTCGGATCAGAGTATTATTTTCGGACTTTCTGCGATTAAAAATGTGGGAGAAGGTGCGATCGAACATTTATTAGAAGTGCGTCAAGACGGGGGGGAATTTAAGAGTTTTCCCGATTTGTGCGATCGCATTAACCTACAAATGGTTAATAGTCGCGCCTTAGAAGCCTTAATTAAATGTGGCGCCTTAGATAAGCTTAACCCCAACCGTCGCCAAGCCATTGATCATTTAGATAAATTAATTTCTTGGGCGCAAAGTAAAGCCAAAGATCGAGCCGTTGGTCAACAAAGTATATTCGATATTTTAGGGGGTGGAACTAATACAAAAAACACCCATGAAGATGCACCAAAACCAGCAAAACTTGAGGATTTTAAAGTTCAGGAAAAACTCCAATTTGAAAAAGAATTATTGGGATTTTATGTCTCTGAACATCCTTTACAATCCATCTTAAGATCGATTTCTGTAGAAGAAAGAGTAACTTTATCGGAATTAACTGGTAAAAAATCTAAGGTTAAAGTGGTTGTTGTAATTACCGCTATTAAACTACATACCACTAAAAAAGGTGATCGGATGGCATTTTTACAAATTGAAGACTTAACTGGACAAATGGAAGCGATTATTTTTCCTCGAACCTATCAAGAGATTAAGGAATTTCCCCATGAAAATGACTTAGTATTAATTACGGGTAAAACTGACAAACAGGAAGATAAAATTCAGCTTATTATTGATGAGTTACAATCGGCGGATACCCTCCCTCGGATTGATAAAATTCCCGCTCTTTTATTAGAAGATTTGGAAATAGAGGAATCAAATTCCATGGTACTTTTACACCTAACACTTGAAGATGTTTATAACTTATCTCGACTTCAAGACCTTAGTGCTTTACTCGAAGAACAATCATCCGGTGATCAACGAAAAGCGAATATTCCTGTTGTTGCTAAAGTGATTGGTAAATTTCCTGACCATTATCAGGTGGTTAGTTTTGGACGTAAATTTTGGGTACAAAATGCTGAAGATACTATTCATGATTTAAAATCAGCTAGATTTGATGCTGAAATTCAACCGAAATTAGAGATATTAATGTGAATTCAAGCCTAAAATAAGGCCGGAAATATGAAAGTTTATTGGTCTTTAATTGAGTCTTAGATCCCCCCTAAACCATCTTAAAAAGGGAGAAAGATGATTAATCCAATTTAGACAAGATTAAGAGTTAGATTCAATCTGCAACTGGCGACGAGCTTCTAATTCCCAATGTTCAATTTCTGGCCATTTCCAAGGTTCACTTAATCCGGCTTTGACCATAGAACAATTTAAGCCTTCTTGCCAATATTTTAAAGATTCTTTTTTATTCCCTTGAGCAGATTTAACTTGTGCTAAAAGGTAATAAGCAGCAACGGATTGGTGATCTAAATCTAATGCTTTTAAAAGTAGGATTTCCGCTTGAGAATAAAGGTTTTTTTGATAATAAGCCCAGCCTAAATTTTTATACAGTGAGGCTAAAACCATCGGTTGCTCAACTCTTAATAAAATGGGTTCAATGAGTTCAATAGCAGTTTGATAATTGCCTTTTTTTATTTGTAAACGGGCTAAATTATTAATTGCTGAATATTGAACTTTTAGGGAAAATTCTATTGCTCGTTCATAATGAATTTGAGCCGAATCAATATCCTGTAGTTTTTCATAAGTTGCCCCTAAATTAAAGTGAGCACTCGCTAAATTTGGATGTAATTCAATTGCCCAGGTTAAAGACAGTTTTGCACTGAAAAACTCTCCTTTCATATATTGCTCATATCCAATTTGATTTAAAAACCTTCCAGCTTTTTCGCGCGGTTCAAATCCATTATTTTTGTAAGATTTAATCTCAATATTTTGTAAGCCAAATGCTTGTAAAATAGTTGATTTTTGTTGAGAATAATCTTGATTGTCTGCAAATAATTCATGAATTTTTGTTCTAACTTTTTGCTTTATATATTGCTTAACAAGAGGATTAAGAGTATTTTTTGATTTTCCTGATTCAGAGGTTTTTTGTAAGAAGGAACGTCTTTCTAAAGATGCCCAAATTGTTAAGAATTTATTGGGATCGCTAATACTTTTAATTTGAGATTGTAGTTCCTCGGCAGAGGGATTTTTCGACAAAAGTGCTAACCCATTTAATACTTGGTATTCGTCGGCAGATAGTCGTTCAAATTGATCATAAAAAACCAGATCGAGATGTCTACCTAACCAAGCTAAACTATCAAAATTACCGAATAAAAGTTGATTATACTCAAAAAATTCTTCTAAATTTTCGTTAAATAACTCTTGAACTTTTTGGGCTACTAATCGTAATAGTAAGGGGTGACCATCACAGGATTGAACTAATTGAATAATTTTCTGCTCTTGTGAGATAGAATTTGGTAGAATCCCACAAACTAATTGTTTTCCATCTTCTTCTAATAACCCCGGCAATGGTAAAACTTTTACAGGCTGATTTATTCCAGCTTGAAGTGATATTTCTGGAGGTTCTTCTTGACTTAATAAGATTAAACAACTCGAATGAGCGAGTTCACTAACTTGTCGGAATAGTTCACCATATTCTTGAGCATCATCTTGGTAAGTTCCCGCCAATTGTCCTTTTTCAAATAGGTTTTCGATTTCATCAAACACGATTAAACACCGACGTTTGCGAAAACATTCAATCAATTGAAAAATGCCATTGACACCTGTTTCAACGGAGGTTTGATCACCGGAGAGAGTTTGAATTAAATCGGTCAAAATTTGATCGAAGGGGGGAGCATAACGCAGACAACGCCAAATTACGAGATCAAAGTCAGGGTGAATTTGTTGGATTAATTTAATTGTCAGTGCCGTTTTGCCAATTTGCGCCATTCCGACAATCGCAACTAAACGGTTGCGATCGCTAATTACCCACTGTTGTAACTGTTCTAACTCGCCCGTGCGTCCCAAAGATTCACCGAGGTCGGGGGCGTGTTCCCAGTCAATTTTAGAAGCTGGATAGGGTTGGCTTTGATATGAAGGGACGGTGACCGTAGATTGAAATTCTAGGATCAGTTGGTGTTTCAACTGGGCTAACTTTCCAGGGCCATTGCCTTTAATATTGAATTTGCGATAAACTTCGCCCAGTCGCTTACGAACGGCGATCGCACTCAGTTCTAACTGTTGGGCGATTTCGGCCGTTGAGTAACCGGCCACAGCCAACTGTAGCGCCTCCAGTTCAGCTTGGGAGACACCACGAGCGATGGCCAGGGTTTTGATATATTCAGGGGGTAGGGGATGATCCAAGATTGTAACCGTAATTATGACAGGTTTGTGTGATGTTTTTGAATTGCGTGAACCATGTACCACTCGCATAATGTCTAAAGTATAAGAGGGCAAATTGCCATTTGCCCCTACATAACCATTGGCATCGCAGACGACTCGCGGCGTGCCAAGGGCGATCGCGTATCTTTAAAGAACAGCGATCGCATCACAATAATGCCCTACAAAAATCATCGAAATCACAAATATCGCAAAGGTTTCTGTTTGTTGAATTTTTTGCCAAGGGCGATCGCTTGTTATTTTTGGCGGACAATAGTCAATATGCGATCGTCACTAAGACAAGACTCCTTTTTTACAGCTACCACACACAGCCCTTAGAAACCCGGTTTCTTAGAGAAAGTCTGTTTGCTGAGCTACTCAGCAAACATTTCGGCTAAAATCTTTAAAACAGCTTGCTGTTCATCTAGGCTAATTTGTCCTAGCTGTTTGACTAATCTAGTTCGATCGACCGTTCTAATTTGGTCGAGAACTATTTATCCTTCTTTCCCTTGAAACTGACAAGTAACTCTGGTTGGGTAAGGTTGACCTTTAGTGGTCATCGGTGCCACGATGACTGTAGCAATATGATGATTCATCTCATCAGGAGAAATTACTACACAAGGTCGAGTTTTCTGAATTTCACTGCCAACAGTGGGATCGAGATTAACTAAAAAAACGTCGAACCGATTCACTACCATTGCCATTCTTCAATTTCCCAATTGGTAGTGCTAACACCATCAAGTAGCTGGTCATCTTTTTTTTGTGCCATGATCGCAAGTTTTTCATCCCAACCAATACGCCGAGGGACTGTTGTTATATAAGATGATTGGATTAATAATTCCACTTCTGTACCTTCAGTCAGATCGCAGGGATTATTTAAGATGAATGTACCATTACGGTATGTGGCTCTGAGAATCTGGGGCATGAGCTATTACCCTAAATTTAGTTAGCCTTTATCCTATTACAATTGCTATAGTTTTGTCAAAGTGGGAAAGGAGCGATCGCACTCTGTTTAACTTACAGAAACAGAGGGGGCGTGTGGTTTTGGGAAAGGGCGATCGCAAAAGTTTCTGTTTGTTGAATTTTTTGCTAAGGGCGATCGCACCTATTAGGCAGTTAACAGTATTGGCAATTCGCTAACTTGCTGAAACTTCTGTCGCATTTGAGCAAGGATATTTTCATCTAAGCTTTCAATATCATAAGCTGTACTATCTACTGCGGTGATAGTTAACCAAGGCTGATTTTCATTTAAACGGTTGCCTTGAAATTTGCCGTCAATTACTTGGGTAATTCCTGCTGCTAATTGTAACAATAATGCGCCGGAAATCCATTGCTGAGTATCGGCGATTTGATGGAGTTTTTCTGCTGTTGTTCCTAGACATTCTAGGTGGGAAATTTGCCACTGGCTGGTTAAAACAGAGGGTGCGATCGCTTGTAAGATATCTATCAGGTTTACAGCTAAGAAACCATCAGTGGTTTGGTCGGTAATAGTAATGCCTTGCATGGTTTTGACTCCGATTTTTAGGGTAAATCTAGGGGAGAACCGCCGCCACCTTGTGTTTTAAAACCCGATCGCGGGCCGATTTGAGGATCGTTGAGTTGCCACAGGTGTTGATGAGGGGGTGGCGCATGATTGGGACGTGAGTTGCCGTTTCTATAGGTGGGATGGTGAAGTCAATATCGCGGATTGGATAGCCGTTAGCATCAAATTCACGAGCCTGATAGATTCTATTGTTAATTATGTCCCATCGCAGTTGTGAATGTGGGCCGGTAGCGTTGATATCGGGTAGGGGTTTGTTACCACTCGGTAAGCGATTTGGCTCTTGTTCCTCAAATACTGGTGTACCATCGGCATAGCGTGAGTGGATTATTTGGTCAGAGGTGGACATGGCTCTATTTTATGGTTGGAGCTTGTCCTATAGTAAGGGGTTCTGATGGTGATCGATCTTCTAATTATAGCATCGCACAGGTTTCTGTTTGTTGAATTTTTTGGTAAGGGCGATCGCGTAGGGTGCAAAGGCGGATCGCGACTCGCTGGTAAAAGGGAGTGGGAGTTTTTGATTTGTTGCAGGATGTTTTGAGAAGACATAATTACCTCTGAGTTTTTGATGAGATATGAGTGTGGGGTTGGGGAAGGGCGATCGCTCTTTGTGTAGGTTCAAAAGTTTCTCATTTTAGAGGATAAAACTCTTTAACCCACATAGGATCAACTTTTTCCACCCAAATTTGATTGCCTCCTCCTGGTAATGATCCTTGAGGGGCTGCAACTCCTTCGTAAAAAGGAGTGTCCGGTGGAAGTTCAATCTTGATAACTCTAGTTGCAGTATTTCCCCAGTCTGGAAGTAAAGCAAGATCGCGAATAGTTTGTTGAGTATTCAACGGTTGACTCCTAGACCAGTAACCACCAAAGCGTCCTGCATCTCCACCATAAACTCGATACAAGGTGATAGGTTCATTGGAAACTCTTCTATAGTATTCGTAGTTTTTGAATGTTAATGCTGTTCCAGGTCGGAGAATGCCACCCCACTTGTAGCTAAACGAAGCACTAGCGGAGCCACCATACCCCGCAACAACTCCAACAATCATATTTGGCAACTCAGAGCCAACAAACCGAGTACCAGCCTGTGTAAAGTTGAGAGATGCAGTATTAATTTTTGTATTTATAATTTCTTCTGAAGCATTCTCCTTGCTTGCATCGTTAGCAATACTGCCTGCCTCTTGCCATGCTGTACCTATAAACTGTAGGTGGCTAGCAAAGAAAGATCCTCCTACTGTTAATAATGTTCGATCTACCCAAGGTGCAAGCCAAAGAAGCTCAGGCTGAGTATGTATAGCAGCTACAACACTAGCAATACCTATTCCAGTTCCAAAACCTACTACACCGCTAACAACAAGAGTTGCCAGTTTTTTGGGATCTTGAAAATTATCTTTAAACTCTTGCCCAATTTGTCCCAATAGCTCTTGTTCATGAACAGACCTATTAACTATTTCTAAGAAAACATCCCATTGTGTAGGAGAAGAAGTTTCATTAATTTGACCCGATAGAATTGGTTCTCCATTGGCTCCAATTCCAACTTGATAGCTTGTAGAAGTAGAGTCATTGTAGTTATGCTTATTTTCAATAATTTCTGTAACTCTATCAACTGCTTCTTGAAATCGATCAGCTAGTTCTTGTTGGGTTTCTTTTGGAAGCAGAGGAGCTATCTCAGCCTGTTGAGCAAGCGGAAGTTGATTAATGACGCTTATTTGATCCTTTACTGGGAGATGGAGATCGTCTATCACTTTAGCTTGTAAGGCAGGATCAAGACCTTCAAGCCGCTTTGCTATTTCAGCAGGAGATAAATCTAGCCCAATAATCTCATCAACAATTATCTCTGCTGACTCGGCAATATCTTCTTCAGGACATGGACACGGACAATTACATTCACCACCAGCAACTAAATTATCAACCCACTGCTGAATATCATCCCCCAACCCATCCAAAATATCCCCTAAACCAGCTAACAATCCCTCTAAACCACCAGTGATAAACTTGCTCACACCAATCCCAACAGAACTGATGTTCTCTAAAATATTAGCAATTTTCTCCCCAGGAGATTCACTACCATCATTAAAATCATTTGTCCAAGTTTTCCCTAACGAAACAACACCTTTAATGATGTTACCAATGCCGCCAACCCAATCTCCTGATTGAATCGCTTTAATCCCTCCATAAATTAAAGTGGGAGCTTTAGATAGGGACTCTAATACTTTGTAGCCAAATTTTCCAACGTCACTCAGGCCACTTAATCCACCTTGAACGAAGCCAGAAATGCCACTGGTAGCAGCACCAGCAAGTCCACCCATGATTTGCAGGAAACCCATAATCTTGTCACCAGACAAGAGATTTCGCACGCCATTGAAAGCACCTGAAGCTAAAGATTGGAAGGCTTTTATAGTGGTGAAAACTTTTTGAGCAACGGCTTTAGTCATACCCATAACCATTGCCTGACCTGCTTTGATCCCATTTCCGATCGCACCACCAATAAAACTTGCCCCAGCCATTACTGCACTAAAGATCGCCCCCATCCAGTCGCCATTAATAGCAGCTTGCACGACATTAATAGCACCACCGAGCGCACCCAAAGCCAAACCTATCAAATTAGCACCAGGTACAAAAGTCAGAACCGTACCAAGGAGCGACAAAACAGTTGAGACAATGCCCAAAATCTTATTCCAGAACATCTTTTTACGGATTTTCCGTTGTTCGATGCGCTGCTCAATAATTTGGTCAAGCATTTCCTTTCCTTGCTTCGCCAAATCACTAGAAATCTCAACCGCTTGTTCAGCTAAAGCGATTTTATTCAACACTTCCTCATACAACGGATTGATAATCTGTTTCTCACCAGATAATTCCTCCGCCCGCTGCAATTCTTTCAAGAATTGTTGAGAAGCACCTTGCAAATCTGACTGTGCAGTTTGCAATAGCTGATTATCCCATTGTTCCTCTAAATCAATGCGATTAATCTCACTCTTATACGACTCAATTTGCCCAATCATCCCATCCATTGCACTTAGCAGAGTTTCTTGAATATTCGCCGCTTCTTTCCCTTGCAATGCTAAGTTAATATCACCCCGCGCTTCTGCTAACAAAGCCTTCACATTATCAGGTAAATCCGGTTGCTGAGTTTCCAAATCTTTCAGCGAAGTAAGTAGTCCAGCCAATTGAGTTTGTAACTGCATGGGATCTTCCGTTGGATCTAGGGTTGCTAACCCTAAATCGCCGCGAACATTATTTAAAGATTGTCGTAAATCATCCTCAGCTTGCAGTTGTTTGAGTTGTTCAATTTTGGCAGTAGTTTCTAACCGTTTACGTTCCAATTCTAAGCGATCGCGCTCCAGACGATCTTGCACCGCTTGGTCAATATCCGCTTGCCGATTTTGAGCAATTTCTTGCTCTAATTGTGCTTGGGCAAGGTTCAATTTTTCCAGAGTGACTAACTGGATAAAAGTTTGCTCCGTTTGTTCACGGATGCGAGTAATCCCATCTAAACGGGCTTGGGCAATAGCTAATTCCTGGGTTTTATTATCCCGTTGCTCCTGAGTTTCAGCAACCTTCGCATTCAAATCATTTAATAACTGTTGGGCTGTTTCTTGTTGTGTTTGCAGTGTTTTCATCTGCGCTTCTGCGGTTTTTCTCGCCGCACCAAAGGCATCAGCTTGAGCTTGGGCGCGACGTTGTAACTCGCGATTATTCAGCATTTCGACATAATAGCGATCTGCTAAAATCTGATCGTTTGCATTACCAGCACCGCCAGCACAACCACCGCGATCGCCTGCTAAATCTTTGTAATCTCGGTAATAAAGCTCCGCAGCCGTAGCCATATCATTGCGCTGTGCAACATCCAATAAAGCCTTAGCTTCTTGATTTCCAGCCGCCGTTGCTGTCTGCAAACGCTGAATAATTTGGAACTCTAAAGTATTGACTTCTTGCTGTTTTTGTGCAGCTTGTAAAGTGTAATTAGCATTCGATTGGGTAGCCTCAACTAACGCTTTTAAAATTGTTTGATGTTCTCTAGCAGCCCTCAAATGTTGATCATTTTGCGCCAATAAATCGGTTTTCAACTGTTGCAAAGAAGCCGTAAGAGCCTGACTAGCCGCTTCTGCTTGTTCCGCCAATCGTTGCGCTTCCGCCAAAGCAGCACGAGCATCATCTAATTGTTGTTGCAAATTGCTGTAATCGGCATCCGGGTCATTAATATAAGCATCCAGCAATCGCTGTTCTGCTAAAATCACCTCATTTTGTGCCGTCAACATCGTGCGTTTTTGAGTGAGAGCAGTTTGCTCTGCCGTGAGAACTGCTGCTTTATTATTCAGCAATTTCAAGGATTGATTAATTTGAACTAAATTAGTATTGAAATTATCTAATTCTTCCCCAGTTACACCTTGATTCTGCAAAGTAATAATCTGATTTTCAATCGACTGACGTTGCTGTTCAAGGTTCGTAGTCAGCAGTTTAGTGCTTTCTAATTCGTCACTTAAAGCTACAGTTTGACGTTCAACATTAGCTTCAGTATCAGCTAATTGTTGCTGTGTTTCAATGGCTTTTGTATTCAGTTCACCGCGCCGTTGCAAAATGTCAGCAATAGCAGCGCGATACTCCTCAGAATTAGTATCATATTCTGCCCATTCTTGCTGTACTTTAGCATTTTGAGCAGCGGCTTCAGCCTCAGCTTCTTCTAAGAGTTTCTGAATCTCTGGAAGGAGGTTTTCTAAACTCGCAAGTTGAACTTGATCCCCTGGAATTGACTCTCGCGCTGCTTCTAATTCGGCAAAGAAATTACGCGCTTCATCAATAGGAGGTTCCGCAGTATTCGCCGCATCGTTAGCAGCAACCCACTGATTTTTCAGAGGTTCAATACGTTCTTTTTCCTTGCGCCATTTGTCAGCTTCGACTAAATGTGCATATCCCTGTGCGCGTAATTGAGGGAATATTTGTGAATATTTTTGCCAGACAATCCAGTCATAGTCAACGTGGGTTACAGTTTCCCAATGACCTCTCCCAGAGCGACCTTTAACCCAACGCTGTTCTGTCCAAGTAGGGCCATTTTTACGACTCACAGCCCAGTGATATGCTGCTTGTTGTTGATACCAATTGGCTTGCGCTAAAAGTGCATGACCTTGGGCTTCGTGAGAGGCTTGGGCTGCTTTCGATTTATCAAATAGCGCTTGCAGAGGGTTGCGTCCTTCTACGGAATCTGCATTGAGAAGAACATCCGCCCGAGTTGCATTTAATAGATTAGAAATTTCCTGATTGGAAGTGCGACCTTCTAATGTTGCTGCTTTTAATAGGTCAATTGCCGTACCATTTTCTGAGTTTTCTGCTAGGAATAACGGACGTGCAGCAAGGCTAGTTTCTTGCGTTATGAGTGGCAGTTGTGCTTCTTTTTCTTGCTGATATTGTTTCGCGATCGCATCGTGATTTTCCCAAGCAGTCCACTTCAATCCATCCCCTGTGGAACGGGTATAAATTTGACCCTTAATACCTTGGTATGTCTGCACTACTTTCCCATCAACAACTTCTTGGGAAATGCCGTCAAGGGTGTTAACAGGACTCGCTTGCCAATCAGTCCAACGCACGTTAGGGATGAGGGTACGACTGTAGAATTTGCCGTTAGAGCCACGGGCGCTGAATACCACTTTGTTATCAATATTATCGACTGAAAAATCACTAGCAATATCAACACCACTTGTAATGGCTGACCAGTTATTCCAGTTAACCCCATTAGCAGATTGGCGAACATAGAGAGTATTATCAGTTCCTCGCGCAACTTGAATTAGGGCATTATTAGCAACTACCATTTGGACATCACTGTTAATGCCAATGTTGGTGTATTGCCAATTACTCCAAGTCTTACCGCCGTCAGTCGAATAACGACCATACATCAAGTTATTTTTACCGCGTACTGCTTCTACTAGCTTGTCTTTGTATTGAGTCCGAGTGACGGGGTTAGGATTTTGATCGCTATTTTGTTGCAATTCTCCCAAATATTGCTGATTAATTTCGGCTTTATTGATCGCATTTTCCAAAGTTTGCCAATTGTTCCATTTCAAGCCATCAGTGGAATAGCGAACATAAGTGCGATCGTCAACTCCTTTGTAAGACTGTATTATCTTACCGTCAACCAATTTTTGTTCAATGGGATTGATCGTATTAAGTGGACTCACTTCCCAGTTAGTCCAACGCACGTTAGGGATGAAGGTACGACTGTAGAATTTGCCGTTAGAGCCACGGGCACTGAATACCACTTTGTTATCAATACTATCGACTGAAAAATCACTAGCAATATCAACACCACTGGTAATGGCTGACCATTTATTCCAGTTAACCCCATCAGCAGATTGGCGAACATAGAGAGTATTATCAGTTCCTCGCGCAACTTGAATTAGGGCATTATTAGCGACTACCATTTGGACATCACTATTAATGCCGCCGTTGGTATATTGCCAATTACTCCAAGTCTTACCGCCATCGCTAGAATAACGACCGTAGATCAGGTTATCTTTACCGCGTACTGCTTCTACTAGCTTGTCTTTGTATTGAGTACGAGTGACCGGATTTAAGTTATGAATATCAGACTGTTGTAGGTTTTGTAAATACTGTTGTCGCCAGTCAGATTTAGCAATAGCAGTATCAATCTGTTCCCAAGTTTCCCAGTTAACACCATCAGCAGATTGGCGCACATAAATCTGGTTATCAAAGCCTCGATAGGACTGAATGAATTTGCCATCAACTACATCTTGAACGATATCGCTCATGGTAGAACCAACGGGCTCCCAATTCTTCTGCCATTGCGTACCATTAACCGCAGTACGAGAGTAGATTTTATTATCGGAATTGCGAAGGCTAAATACTAAGTTTTTCCCGACAACATCCATTGAGTAGTCGCCATTAATAGAACCGCCAATAGGGAACCAATTAGCCCATTTGACCCCATCGCTACTAGAGCGGAGCCAAACTTGACCGTCTGTACCGCGTACTGATTGGAATAGTTTATTATCAACAACTGCCGTCTTGATGCTATCGAAATTAGTGCCGCCACCTGTATGTAACCACTGTGTCCAAGTTTGACCACCATCAGTGGAGTTACGAACATAAATTAGGTTATCTTGACCGCGACGGGATTCTACTAATTTGTTGCCGAAATTAATCTGATTGATGGGCGTATCGTCATAATTAGTTGCATCTTCCCATTCTTGACGCACTTCGGCAGCTTTCGCTTCACTAGCAGCTTGTTTTGTTGCTAAATCATTGAATTTTGCCAATAATTTTTTGACTTTTTCGACATAAGTTTCTAAAGCTGGATTACCATTAGTTTGATCAATTAAAGATTGGGCAATTGGTAAGACTTCCTGAGTGGCAAATGCGATCGCGTCTGGCTGTTTTTTATCAAATTTCTCTTTAGCGACTTGCAGTTTTTGAGCTAAGTTAGTAAATTCGGCAAGTTGTTGCGACTCAGCACCATATCGAATCGCAATCGGAGCAATTTCTTCCCACAATTTAGCATCTTGCTCAATCCGCAACTTAATTCTTTCAATTGCATCCTCGGTAGAAGTAAAAGCAGTATCCAATTCATCAGCGCGAATTTCAACCGCACCAAGGGTCATAATTCCATCTTCTAAATTAGCCTGAGCGCGATTATAATTCCCATCCGGTTCGGCCAAATTATTATTAATATAGGCAATCAATTCATCAACCGAATTAGATAAATCCTGTTGCTGTGTAACTAATTCCTTAGTCTGTTGATTTTCTGCTAAGAATTGCTCCGTCCAATTCGTTGCACCCAGACGCAAATCTTGATTAATTTGGTCTGCCAATAATACATGATCTAAAACCGTACCAGAATTAATCGCCGCATCTGCCGCATTTTCAGAATTTAATTGAGACTGCAAAGATTCCAATCGTCCATCATTACTCTGAAGTTTTTTGCGAATCTCTAACTCTTGCTTTTGACGCAAAGGTGTCAATGCTTCTGTTGCCTGATTCAACAAGTCTTTTAACTCATTAGCATTACTCTGATTTGATGTTTTCAAAGCTTCCAAATTGCTTGATTGTGTCTTAGTTTGATTAATCAGATTTGTCAGTGCTTGCTTACTCACATCATCTTGAGTATTAGCTAATGTTTTCTCCCAATTAGCAATCTGTTGATTTTGGCTATTAATTGCATTTCCTAAGTCATTCCTCACATTTTTTAAATGTTCTAATTGGGTATTGACTTGTGGCTCTAATTGTGTAGTAAAGAAATCAACATCAGATTCAGAAGCGAGAATCCCAAAACCAATCAATTGCCGCAAAGCTGTGGAATGTAATTGAGCAGTTTGCGATAGTTCAGTCGCTAAATTTTGCGCCTTAGTGGTTGCCTCTTGGATAATTTGCGTCTGTGTATTTTCTTGAACTTGTAGCCGTTTTAATCCAAGAGTACTTTCATGTACTATAAAAGAATAGGGAGAATAGAGAATCTTTGAACCCAAAGCAGTCAGTTCAGATTGTTTCTGATCCAGTTCGGATTGTTGCTGAGATATCTTTTGATTAAGTTCGTTAATTTTTGTCGAAGTTTCTTGTCTTTGTTGCCATACAAGATTACGCTGATCTGCAACAAACGAAGCTTGCTGCAAACTAGCACGATAAGCCTTAGCTTCGGCGCTATTATAAACGTAGGAACTGCCATTCCAATACCATATTTTTTGTTGATGTGCGGCGGCTTGATTGAGATAATCTCGCTCGGAGGCAGCTAATGGATTATCACAGTCAATTAAGCTTTGTAGCAGTAATTTTTGATTCCCTAATTGCAGTTTAGTAAATTCCAGAGATTGTTGGGTATCGGTAATCGATTTTTGGATAGATTTTTCCCGATCTAAATTTGCCTGATTCTCATTCAATTCTTGTTGTAAAAGTGCTAGGCTATTGCGTTCTAGTTGTCCATCTTTACGAATATCTAACAACGCTTGAGTTGCTGTTGCTAGTGCCTGAGTTGCGTCTTGCCAAGACTGCCAATTTTGCTGATATTTTTGCTCTAAAACTCCCGCTTTGTTGAGCAGATCTAAGCGACTTTGCAGACGATTTACTTCTGCTTCTACTTGCTCAAAGTATTTATCAGTAAGTTCAATCTCCCGATATTTCTCAATTAGCTTTTGTTCGAGATCGGATTTTTGTTGATTCAGTTGTGCCAGTTGTACAATTAAATTCTCTCGCTGCTGTTGTTGATTGCCAAGTTGAGTGTTTAAACCGTTTAATTGATTCTGAGTTTGGTTAATTTGAGATTGCAGATTATTAACTTGCTGAGTAATCGCTTGCTGTTCTTGTTGCAGTTGTTGGAGTTGAGTTTGCTCGTTAGCAAGTTGAGAATTTAATGCCTGTTGTTGCTGAGTTAAAGACTGCTTCTGTTGTTGTAAAGTAGCAATTTGTTGCTGATTTACCGCAATTTGAGGCCGTAAAGTAGCAGTTAGTTGTACTGCATTAACTTGTGCTGCATCTCGTTGTTGTGCGTAGGAATTAGCATAAGATTGTGCAGCATTACGATTAGCAGCCGCTTGCGGATTAGGAAGACGTCCTTCAAATCGACCGTGGATCATGTAGTGATACCAACCACTGGAGTTTTTCCCCCACCAACGTTCAGCTACAGCCCTGGCAACATCAGGATTATATGCTAGATAAGTAGCTTCATTAAATACACCAATCTGACTATTCCAGTAATTAGCATAAGATTGATGCGCTTGTCGCTGCTGTTCCAACCAGTTAACAGCAGCATTAGCTTGATTAATTTGATTCTGATTACCTTGCGCTACAGACTGCTGTTGCTGAATCTCAGAATTTTTGGCAACAACTTGATTTTGAATATTAGTAATCTCAGATTGAGTAGCAGCAATTACCCCCTGTTGTTGCTGAATTTCTACCGATTTTTGCGCTAAAGAATCTTGGATTTCTGTTAGCTGATTTTCCAGGTTATTTAAAGTGTCTTGAGTTTGTGTGATCGCACTTTCCGTAACCGTAATTTGTTGCTCCTTCGCAACAATTTCTCCCTCTTTCGCCGGAATCAGATTATCTTGCAAATTAGCTTTCTGTAAACCCAATTCTCGATATTCCAGATTCAGCTTATCTAAATCTGTTTGAGTCTGAGTGTCTTCAGCTTTAGCATCAGCAAGACGTTGAGGCAAATTATCAAAACCTTCTAAGAAATTCGCACCACTGCCTTCATAGGATTTGAGAGTTTCGATTTTCGCTTCTGGATTAATTGAATTAGGTGCGGTTTCCAATTCCTTAATTAAGCCAGAAATTGCTAATCTTTCAGGAGAATCCGCGATCGCTAAAGCTAACTGATCTTCCTGTAATTTTGACCAATCTAATTCTTGATTTAGAGTTTCTAAATGATTCGTCCAGTAGTCAATTTGTTGACTTAAAATTTTTCTATATTTGGCATTATTTTCATTTTGTAAAACATCATCAACATTGTCTATTATCGGATTTTCATTTTTTAAAACACCACCAATATTGGGAGGTATGGGGTTTTCAACATTCAACGGTTGAAGTTTAGCATTTTCCTCATTTAACTGTTGAATTTTTAGAGCAACTTCTAGTTTTTCAGTTTCCAATTGTTGCACTGTTTTCTTAATAGCGGTGAGTCGTTCCCGATAAGGTAATAAGAAACCAGCAGTTTCTAGGAAATTCTGTAAATCCTTTTGTGCCGAAGCGCGTTCTGTTTGAATTGCTTCTACTTCTGTCTGCGTTTCTTTCAAGCGATTTTCTGTTAAATCCGTCGCCTGTTGTTGCGTTGGAATTTTCTGATTTGCCAGCGTTTTTAATTGTTCTTCCGCTTGGTAAATTTGTAGATTCAGCGTTTCTAACTTTTGCTGTTGTACAGGTGTATGTAACGCCAATAAATCTTTTTCCGCTTGCAAACGTAGTTCATCCGCCGTAATTTCATACTCAATTCCCTGTTGCAAAACAGGCCAATCTTTTACTATTTCTGTTTTTGAAAGTTTACGCACCTGTTCTCGCAGCGCAGTGACTTGTTGCTGAGATTGAGAAGCTAACTGTTTATAAACATCCCGTTCCTGTGCTGCTTGATTTGCTAATTGTTGCGATTGATCGCGGGGAGCAATATGTTCAGGATAATGCACCCATCCATACACAGGTTCCGTCTTGCTTCCAGAGCGTCCTGTGCGTCGAGTTCCTACCTGTTGCCAACGGTTTATTTGACTATTATTCCAATCAGCATTGTTTTGATTTTGCGCTCGTCTCGTCTCGGCTAAATTCGCCAATTTTTGATAATTGTTAGCAATATTTTCTTGATCAGATAACTGTTTTTGCAGAAGTTGTAAAACAGTATTCGCATCATTAGTATTGCCATTTCCTAAATTCAGATTTTGTTGATTGTCAAGGAATTGTGCATATTGATTTAAAGCCGCGTTTTGTTGATCTGCTTGTTGAGCTAACTGTTGGAAAACTTGGACATTTTGACCAGAAATTTGCCCTTGTAATTGCAATTGAGTTTTCTGTTTTAATAAATTAGGATCGCTCCCCCATCCCCAAATTTCTTGTGTTCCCCCGCAACGACGACTTGTAGATCCTACGACTTGCCAGCGAGTCGGATTAATGCTATTTGCCGCACGATTATAATTTTGTGCTGCTGCGTTTTGAACATTTGCCTGTTGACGGAAATTAGAGGCTGATTGTTGTTCATTATTTGCGGCATTTTGCCAAGGTTGAGGATTAATTTGTAAATTATCATCCACATCAGCAAAGGGATTTGTTAATTTAGCTTTTGCCTTCGCTAAGTCTGATTCTGCTACTCCAATTTGCTTTTGAATATCAGCCAACATTTGTTGAGTTTCTGTCTCTAATGCTGACTTTTGTTGCCCCAAAGCTGCTAATTGATTTTGTAATTCTTTCTGCTGTTGTAAGAGAGTTTGCAGTCGAGTGGCTTCAATTTGATAATGTTGGGTTGCTAAGGCTAAAGCTTCTGTCCATTGTTGGGCTTGGGCGGCAGAAATAGCAGCATCGGTATTAACTTGTTGATACTGTTCAAAAGCACTGGCAATTTGCGCTTTAACTTCTGCATCTAAATTAGTTAAAGTGAGTTCTGGGTTGCCTAAATCTAATAAGGTTTGCCACTGATTTACCAGGGTTTCTTGAGTTGTTTCTAAATCAGAAATCGCCTGTTCTGTGTTATCTCCGGCGGCTCTGGCGAGGGTTTTAACTCGTCCTTCACCACTGAAAGGAATTACTGTAACAGGGGCTTGAGTTTCGGTTGTTTTGGGTTCTGTAATTAGCGATCGCCGAATGGCTTCTTTAATATCAATAAC
The DNA here is from genome assembly GCF_057220675.1 of Planktothrix sp. PLAVEN19ND. NCBI lineage: Bacteria > Bacillati > Cyanobacteriota > Cyanophyceae > Oscillatoriales > Microcoleaceae > Planktothrix > Planktothrix sp. PLAVEN19ND. The sequence continues at coordinate 1,345,104 of NZ_CM170132.1, forward strand.
ACCATATCCGGTTTGTTGATCCCATCCTTCGCTGTTAATATCTCGGCTAGTTTCTATTAGTAAATCTTTAACTTGTTGCCAACTTAAATCGGGATTTGCAGCCCAAACTAAAGACGCAGCAGCAGTCACATAAGCCGTAGAACGGGATGTCCCCACAAAAGCAGTTTGATCATCCTGCCATTCTCCACCAGGGGCAACTACTGTTAACCCTTTTCCATAGGCAGAATAGTCGGTTTTTCCTTCAAATTGATCAATAGATCCAACGGTAATAATATTATCAAAAGTCTGACTAGCTTCTCCTAAAGCTGACATCACACCCCCGGTATTTCCTGATGCCACAACCAATAAAACGTTGTGATCTTTGGCATATTGAATTGCCTGTTGTTCCTGTTTGGTTAATTCATAACGAGTTGTTACACCAATATCATCTAATTGGGATAAATCAAGACTTAAATTAACAATTCCTTGGGTCTTTCCTTGGGATTTTAACTGATTGACATACTTAACTAATTCCGTTGCCCAATCATTATTTTTAACGGTGTAGTTTTGGGGTTTTACCAGGGGATTAATACTGTTAAAAATCTCGTTAACTTTCTGATTATGCTGATTTTGGTTAAAATCAATAATGCCAACAACGGGCTGTTTAGCATTAATTGGTAATAGATAATGAGCTTGATCAGCATTCAGTAAAAATTGATCAAAAACCGTTGAATCAGGGTTACTTAATGCTTCTGCTAAGGAAACAGGTAAACCCATCGACGCAGCGACTCCTGGGTCACTTAAAAAGTCTTTAATTACCTGAATATTAGCTGGATTAATCCCTATTTTAATTAAATCATCCGGTTGGGTTAATAGTTCAAGTAAATCTGGATTTGCGTCAAAAATATTATTAATTCTTCCTAATGCTTCTTCGGCTGCACCGGAGGATAAAACCTCTAATAAACTACCGGAATTATTGCTATTAATAATAACGTTTAATTGGGCTAAATCTTGATTTAGACTAGCCAAGGTTGCCGGAGGTAAATTAAGGTTGGGGTTTTCTTCGGGTTTGGGTTTGGGTTGAGTAACGTCAGGATAATCATTAATCGGATTATTATTTCCCGAAATATTAGGTTGACTACCAGGAGGATCAATTGGTATAATAATCGGTTCTGGCAGGGTATTAATTGCATCAATAATATTAGTTTGATTCCCAACAGAAGGGGTGTAATTAACATTAATAATCCCAGCTAAATTGTCTTGATTGATTTTGTCAATAATTGCTTGAAGATTAATCAGGTCTTCATTATTTAGATTGGGGTTATTGGCAATTAAATCAAGGGTTAAATTAGGGGTGTCAGGAGTAATTTCTGGTATCGTATAATCAAAGTTTCCAGGGGAATGATCAGGAATTAAAAGGTCTATTCCTAGTTCTTCTGCGGTGAAAATAGGGGGTAAACCATTGATAGGAGAAATATCAATGTTTCCTCCATCGACAGGACACATCTTCGGATCTAAATCCGCTATGGGAATAATCACACTGGGGGTGATAATTTCCTCTAAAATAAAGGTTTTTCGTTTTGAATGCCGTTTTTTGCGGGGAGTTTTCGACGGAGCTTGATTTTTGCTGCCGTTTTTATCATTTAACCAAGACCAACCCATAGATTGCGCCCCTGATTTCAAGAATTTTATTGTTGTGAGTCAGAGTATAGCACAACTATCTCACAATTATTGTAAATATTTTGTAAAGCCATATTTACGCTATATATATTGTTTTATTAGATTTTTGAGTATTAATTACACTATATATGGTTTATTTTTAGATAAAAATTTAGATTAATGTAAAGATTTTGTAAAGATAATCTGTATTTTGTATAGTAAACTACTTAATTTTTGAGGATTAAACTTTAAGTTATATTAACAAAGCTATACTATTCTGGATTAAACTTATACAATGTATAGCTACTTAAAGGGTTTAACTTCAGGACTGATAGCAGTTGGCAGAATTGCTGAGAGACAGTCCCTTCAAGTGATTATTGATGATGGGTAGGAAGTGCCAGCATCTTCCCTGACTGACCTCTATATCATATAAAACCGCTATCAGCAGAGGCGATAGTAACCCCTTAACTCACTTACATTTTTTAACTTGATTATGGCTTATCAACATCGTTTGGCGACTTTGGAAGATGTGGATGCGATCGCACCTTTAATGTTAGCTTTCGCAGAAGAACGTTCTAGTATTGATCCGTCATTAACTCTGAAAAAGGATTATGATTTTCGTCAATATATCACCTATCAATTGCAAAAATCTAACTGTTTTTGTTTGGTTTTAGAAGATCAAAAATCTAATTTTATTGTGGGGTTTTTCTTCTTTTTTGCTTATGATGAAGCCCCACCCCCACAATTACCAGAAAATTTGCGTCATCAATATGAACAAGAAAGCCCATTTTTATCTCGACGTGTTGCTTCGGCGTTAGGTTTATATGTACAGCAACAACATCGCAATGCGGAAGCGATTCAACAATTAATTTTAGCAGGCATTGGGTATGTTGATCAATTAAAAGTCAGTGACATTGATGTACTAATTTCGGCGGAACAAAAGGGGATTCAATCATTATTAGAACGTTTGGGTTTTACCAAATCTGCCGTGCAGTATACTCGTCATTATGACATTTCATCGGATGCAGAATTACCTTCTTTACATCCTGCCCATCCTGAGTTATTAGATTTAGAATTACCCGAACCAAGTGCGATTCCTTTACGCAACCCAGAAACGAATGAATTAGTTAGAAATGATCGGGGAGAACCTGTATTTTTATTCCCTTTACGAGATGAAAAAGGTCAACTGGTTAAAACCAGTAATCAACAACCAATTTATCCTATCCCTTTACGCGAACCAAAAAACAATGAGTGGGTATTTGATCGGGTCGGTCAATTAATCGTTTCTCCAGTTTTATTGGATGAACAAGGTGAAGTTTTTGAGTATCAAGGTATTCCCCAATTTTATCAACCTGCGTATCAATTTATTAATGGGAGTTTGTCTTTACAACAGGATGAAAATGGTTATTATATATTCTCTGATGTTGAACGGGATCAACAAGGCAATATTGTCAGAACGCCTGAAGGTTTTCCCGTGTTTAAATTAAGTTTAAGATAAGAGAATAGGGATGAGAAATATGCAGTTAAAATCAGAGGTACATTGGATTAAACATCCTGATGGATACTGGATTTTAAGGAATCCTCAATTTGTGACATTTTTACAAGTCGATGAACTCGATAAACGAATTATTTGCCAACTTGGTAAAACAAATATTCAGAACATTATTGCTGAATATAAAGTATCTTTAGAAGATATCCAAGAGTTGCTACAAATGTTAGCAGCAACGGGAATGTTAGAAGGAACTCAACCCCCGGCTAAAAAATTTAAGTTAAGTCAAATTCTTTACTTCAAAGTTCCTTTGTTTAAACCGGATCGCTGGTTAACCCAAATGGTTCATAAGTTTAAATGGGTTTGGACAGAACAATTTGCAATTATCCTGGCTGTTTTCTTCATTCAAACTATTATTATCTGGTTCTTGTTTTCTCATCGATTAATTCTCACCCATGACCAAGTTTGGGGAAGTTTTACCCAGGGAAATTGGGCACCTATTTTCAAACTGTTGGGATTCAGTTTGTTGGTGATTTTATTCCATGAGTTGGGTCATGCTTTGACCTTAAAACATTATGGGGGAATTGTGCCAGATATCGGGTTATTGTGTATGGGTTTTATTCCTGGATTTTATACCAATACTACTGACCAATATTGTTTAATTTCTCGGCGAAAACGGGTTTTAGTGGTGGCGGCTGGGATAATTATGCAGTTAATAATTTGGGCGATCGCTTTTTGGCTGTTTCTATTTGCACCTGTTAATAGTGAACTCAAACAAAATAGTTATCTGTTGATGACGGCTGCTTTATTAACTGTGATTTTAAATCTCAATCCCCTGAACAAATTTGATGGGTATTACTTGTTAGTGGCTTGGACTGGTATTAATAATTTAAGGGCGCGATCCTTAGAGTTTTATCAACAACTTCTTCGCCTGGAACACAGTTCGGAATCACCTGCTAACCAAATTACGTTATTTTTTTATACCCCTTTAAGTTTGGTTTATACCTTTTGGATATTGGATTATTTAGTTTCAACTTTAAGATTATGGTTGAGTGAAAATTCAGCCATAATCTTTGATTTTTACTCAGGAATTTTATTTCATTAATTTAACCAAGGAGACGGAACACCATGAAAATAAATCGCATTGTTAGATTAGGAATTGCTTGTTTAACACTCAGTCTTGCTAGTTTTTCCTCTAGCACAATTCCTGTGCAAGCTCAAACTCTAGCAACCTCTCAAACTAGCTCTAATATTAATACTAACTCTCCAGAAATAATGGCTCTGAGCAGCCCGACTCAACAACCCAGTTATAACCTTTCTCAATATTTGAATCAACTGGCTAATTCCTGTAATCAAAATTCATATTTGCCGGGTTCATCTCCAAACCAAAATTCTGTTTCAACACCTGAACCCGCTACAATGGCTGGTTTAGCATTGATAGTTGTGTTCGGACTGGGTTTACGGAGAAGACAGAAACAATATTAAATTGAGGAGACTTGATTTAATTAGAGGAAAAACTTCTGATCTGGAATTAAATAACTAACAAGATCAGAAGTTTTTCCATGCCCTATAATAGAATAGAAGGTTAGTTAGAAGATGTTCGTTTAAATGGGGAAACAGTATTTAAAATTACAACTCTTAACGGTTGATCAACTTTCTGCTGTTGTGGAACTCGATCAACGGTGTTTAGGGGGACTTTGGACAAAAGACGGATATCAAAGGGAAATAGAGAGTCCCAATAGTGATTTAATCATCTGGAAACGGGAAGGAAAAACCGGGGATCAAGAACCTAAAAAAGAAGAATTCCAACTCCCTCAAATAGAATTAACTGATGTTGAGAGTTCGAGTGATCAACTAATTGGAATTGGTTGTTTGTGGGCAATATTAGAGGAAGCTCATATTACTATTTTAGCAATTGATCCAGAATATCAAGGAAAAGGATTAGGTCAGGCGTTATTATTTCAATTATTAGTATCGGCTTGGAAACGTAAACTAGAACGAGCTACCCTAGAGGTGAAAGTTTCTAATCAACCTGCGATTAATTTATATAAGAAATTTGGGTTCAAAGAAGCAGGATGTCGTAAAGGATATTATCAAGATACCGGAGAAGATGCGTTAATTCTGTGGCGCGGTGATCTCCATCATCCCCATTTTCCCAACACTCTCCATCATTGGTATCAAGAGATTTGTTTAAAATTGAATTAATTTAATGTTGAGATTTAACCTCTATTTTCTGATATTGATATGGACGATTTTTAGCCCCCCAAATCCTTTTACCTTGAGCATCAAAGCCCCGATCTTGAGTTTCCATCCCATTTTGATCTAACTTAATCGTATTCGTAACTTTAACCGCTCCTTTAAAATTAGTGACACAGCCTCCGGGTTGAGTTTCACCAATATATTGATTTCCCACAGGTTTCAAAAATACACTGCACTTTACATTCTCTATTTCTTGATCACTGATCACCCGGTCTGATAGAGGTTTCTTGCATAAATCTATCCATTTTTTAGGATTAATAGGTTTAAAACTAATAGACTCAATCCTATTTTTATCAATACTGGGAATAATTTCCAAAAATCTCTGACGATAGGGTTTTGATAAATTGCGAGTTAAAGCTTGTTCTTGATAGAGAAAAATCCCTTGAGATTGTTGAACAGAAAGGTCTGTATTGTTCAACTTTACCTCACAAGTTGTCATCCGAACACTGGGCGCACCAGGAATTGCTTTAGCCTGGGCTGAAGTCTCCATTATACCCGTCAAATAGGATGTGACCTGCTGAACATGACCCGCCATCGGATCAGGTTGAGTCCCACATCCACTTAAAATAACCAGAACCCCTAAAATAGAAACAGGAGATAGTTTGATCATGAGAATATCCAAAAGGTCGTAAGCCCTTGGGGGCTTCTCAACATTGTATTAACATAACCTGTAAATTATTATTATGCCAACTTACACCGGAATTTCTAGCGAAGCCTTTCGTCATCCCCTAGATAAAGAAGCAGAAGTTGCTTTAAGAAGTGTTCCAGGCTTTGATTTAATCGCGAGTAAATTTGTCGAATTTATCTACGAACGTCCTCAATATGTTTACTTAATGGGAAATGCTTTGCAAGTAGGGCCTAGACAATATGCTAGTATTTATCATGTTTTTCGGGAATGTGTGCGAGATTTAGATATTTTTCCCGAACCGGGTTTATTTGTCTCTCAAAATCCCCAAGTTAATAGTTATGCCTTGGGACAGGAACACCCCTATATTATTTTGAATACGGGTCTTTTAGACTTAGTAGATGAAGCCGAACTAAGAGTCGTTTTAGCCCATGAATTAGGACATATAAAATGTGGTCATCCGATTTTAAATCAGATGTCAATTTGGGCGATGGGTGTGGCTTCAATGATTGGGGAATTAACTTTTGGGTTAGGAAATTTAGTCAATAGTGGCTTAATTTATGCCTTCTATGAATGGCGAAGAAAAGCCGAATTATCGGCAGACCGGGCGGCATTATTAGTAACGGATGATCTCAAATCTGTGATGAAATCCATGATGCAATTAGCGGGAGTGAGTACGAAATATGCCCATGAATGTAGTTTAGATGAATTTATCCGTCAATCCGAACAATATCGCGATTTAGATCAAGATGGTTTAAATCAAGTTTATAAGTTTTTATTTTATAATGGGGGTCAAGGCATGATGTCAAGTCATCCCTTTCCCGTGGAACGAATTCAATATTTAAAAGAGTGGAATGATTCAGTGGAATATGGTGAAATTCGTTCCGGTCATTATCAACAAGCCACCGCAGAAGGTTCGGTTAACGTAAAAGCCGAAAAATCTCAGGATGAAGTCGAAGATTTACGCCGACAAATTGAGGAGTTACAAAATCAAATTAATCGAATTAAGTTTAAATAATTTTGTTTTCCGTTAAACTCCGCAATAATTCCACCGCTACCCGTCGATAATCCGAAGCGGCTTCCCTGGAATTATGACTTTTTGCCTGAATAATTGGCACCCCTTCCAGGGGACAACGTTCATGGGCTTTATAGGCGCGAATAATGTTTTTAAATACCGGAATCCCCGCTTCTTGTAGGGATTTTTGGGCATCAAAAGCATCCCCTAAACTACGGGGGTCAACTTTAGTCATCAAGACCCGATGGGGAACCTTTGACGGGGTAATCGCTGATCTCACGGTTTCAATTAAAGCGACTAAATCCATGGGTGCGGCTTGGGTCGGTAACACCAAATAATCAGCCACCTGCACTACGGCTAATAACGCATCGGATTTTAACGCTGGAGGCGTATCCACCACTACCAATTCATAGTCCTGTACCTGCTGCAATCGAGACAGTAAACTCGGGTCAGTCTCCGAAGAATGCTCAAAGGGCATTTCTCCCCCGTGACCCTGTTCAGCCCACCAACAGGCGGAACCCTGGGGGTCTGTATCGACTAAAAGGGTGCTAAAGTTGTGGGCGAGAATAGCAGCCAGGTTAATGGCGGTTGTGGTTTTACCCACTCCCCCTTTTCCATTGGCGATCGCAAGAATTTTGGCCATAGTTATAGGATCCGGTGGCAAGCACATTTCAGTTTAACGGATCAAGAGACAGCCTTGACCGTTAATTATTAACTGAAAAAGAGTTAATCTAAACCCGTTATCCTTTAAGCTAAAAATCAATATAGCGGAATGTAAGACTATGGATGCCACTAAACTCTGGCAACGCTACCAAGATTGGCTATACTACCATGACAGCTTAGGACTGTACTTGGATATTAGTCGGATGCGATTTGACGATGATTTTGTTGCATCCTTATTGCCCAAGTTTGATCAGGCTTTCAAAGCCATGGATGCCTTAGAAAAAGGGGCGATCGCCAACCCCGATGAAAACCGGATGGTCGGCCATTATTGGTTGCGCGACCCCGATCTTGCCCCCACCCAGGATCTCAAGCTAGAAATCGTTGAAACCCTAGAAAAAATAGAAACCTTTACAGCCAAGATTCATCAAGGGGAGATCAAACCGCCGAATGCAGCCCAATTCACTGATATTTTATCCATTGGCATTGGCGGATCGGCTTTGGGGCCTAAATTTGTGGCGGAAGCCCTAGCCCCAGATCACCCAGTCCTGAATATCCATTTTATTGATAACACTGACCCTAGAGGCATCGATCGGGTTTTGGCTAAACTTGGCGATCGCCTCAAGAGTACCCTGGTGTTGGTCATTTCTAAGTCCGGTGGCACTCCAGAACCGCGTAACGGCATGATTGAGGTACGAAATGTCTTTTCTGCTCAAAACCTGAACTTTGCCCAACAAGCCGTGGCTGTTACGGGTGTCGGGAGCAAACTCGATCAACAAGCCCATGCTGAAGGCTGGTTAACCACCTTTCCCATGGCCGATTGGGTGGGGGGACGAACTTCTGAATTATCGGCCGTTGGGTTATTGCCTGCGGCCCTACAGGGGATTGATATTCGGGGAATGTTGGCTGGGGCGAAAGCCATGGATATCGCCACCCGCACACCGGAGGTAAAAACCAATCCGGCGGCATTATTGGCCTTGGCTTGGTATTATGCCGGAAATGGTAAGGGCGAAAAAGATATGGTAGTTTTGCCCTATAAAGATAGTTTGCTGTTGTTTAGTCGTTATTTACAACAGTTAGTTATGGAATCTTTAGGGAAAGAAAAAGACCTTGATGGCAATATTGTCTATCAAGGAATTGCAGTTTATGGGAATAAAGGATCAACGGATCAACACGCCTACGTTCAACAATTACGCGACGGAGTTCCTAACTTTTTTGCCACCTTTATTGAAGTGTTGAAAGATCGATCTTCCCCTTCGATTGAAATTGAACCTGGGGTCACATCTGGGGATTATTTATCGGGATTTTTACTCGGAACTCGGCAAGCATTGTATGAAAATCAGCGGGATTCGATTACTATTACGGTTCCCGAAGTTAACCCCACAATTGTCGGGGCGTTAATTGCTTTGTACGATCGGGCGGTGGGTTTATATGCGTCTTTAGTGAATATTAACGCTTACCATCAACCGGGTGTTGAAGCAGGGAAAAAAGCAGCCGCAGAGGTTCTGGACTTACAACATAAAATTATTCAAGTTCTGCAAAACTCAGGTCAACCCCTATCTTTGGAAACCCTCGCCCAACAAGCGGGAGTCCCCGATCAAATTGAAGCCATTTATAAAATTCTGCGACATTTAGCAACGAATAAACGCGGGGTATTATTAGCAGGAAATCCAGGAAAACCAGCATCCTTAATGGCAAGTTATCAATAATTGAGTGTTGACAGTCAAATATTGAGGTGTTAGTTATTAACTGTTAATTATTAACTGTTAGCGATCAGAGATCTCGCACTGCTTACCTCCCCTGCCCCCCCTGCCTCCCTTGCCCCCCCTGCCTCCCCTGCACCCCTGCCCCCCCTGCCCCCCTATCTCCCCTGCTCCCTGCTCCTCTGCCCCCCTATCCCTATGCCTCTAACAATTCTAGTTGTTGATGATGATTTAGGGACTCGCCTCTCGATTAGTGATTACTTGGACATTTCGGGCTATTCGGTAATTGCCGCGGAGAATGGTCGGGAGGCGCTGCGCCTGGTGGAGCAATATCAGCCCCACCTGATCGTGACAGATATTGGTATGCCTGAGATGGATGGCTATGAACTGATCAAGCAAGTCCGCGCTCGTCCTGTTTTTCGTCTGCTTCCGGTGATTTTTTTAACCGCCCATACCAGTACCAAAGAACGAATTCGGGGGTATCAACTCGGATGTGATAATTATTTGCCCAAACCCTTCGAGTTAGAGGAGTTGGGGGTCGTGATCAGGGCTTTATTAGAGCGATCGCAATTAATTGAGTCGGAATGGCGAGTCCGTCTGGCGGATACGGTAAGTGATGTCTCCGATGGGGTTTTAGATCCCGTCGCTACCCAGTTGCAACCAACTTTTGAGATTAGTCTAACCCAACGAGAGTATCAAGTCCTAGAGTTGTTAGCTGAGGGACTCTCTAATATTGCCATTGGCGATCACTTACACCTGAGTCCCAGAACCGTTGAGAAATATGTCAGTAGTTTATTAAGAAAAACAGATAGTAATAATCGTACAGAGTTGATCCGATTTGCCCTAAAAAATAATTTGATTTCTTGATTTAGAGGGAATGGGGAATGGCCAATAATTTATTACAAAATATTAAGCTGTATTGCAAAGCGTCACAACTGAAGGGGGAAAAATGGTTTCCTGGTGAGGGTCTGTGATACCATCACTCAAGAATAAAAAGACAAGATAGATATTGGGGGAAGACCTTTGACACTACGGGTTGCTGTTGTTGGTTCTGGCCCTGCGGGTGCTTCCGCGGCCGAAACGCTAGTTAAAGCAGGCATTGAAACCTACCTGTTTGAACGCAAGCTGGATAACGCCAAACCCTGTGGTGGGGCGATCCCGCTTTGTATGGTCAGTGAGTTTGACTTACCGGCTCACGTCATTGATCGGCGGGTGAGAAAAATGAAAATGATCTCTCCCTCAAACCGTGAGGTCGATATTTTCATTGAAAAAGAAGACGAATATATTGGAATGTGCCGTCGGGAAATTCTCGATGGGTTTATGCGCGATCGCGCCGTCTCTTTAGGAGCAATTTTAATAAATGGTACTGTTCATCAATTAAAAATTCCTCAAACTAATTCCGCCCCCTATGTGCTGCATTATCATGATCACAGCACGGCTGAGGATGGCGTAGGTACACCGAAAACCCTAGAGGTGGATGTAGTCATTGGGGCTGATGGGGCGAACTCCCGCATTGCTAAAGCCATTGATGCCGGGGATTATAATTATGCGATCGCTTTCCAAGAACGCATCCGCATTCCCGAAGATAAAATGGCCTATTACGAAGATCGGGCGGAAATGTATGTCGGTAACGATGTTTCCCCCGACTTCTACGCTTGGGTATTCCCCAAATACGACCATGTAGCCGTGGGAACGGGGACAATGAAACCCAACCAAGCCATGATCAAACAACTGCAAGCGGGAATTCGCGCCCGGGCAGCCCACCGGATCGAAGGCGGTAAAATTATTAAGGTGGAGGCTCACCCCATCCCCGAACATCCCCGTCCCCGTCGGGTGGTGGGACGAGTGGCTTTGGTGGGAGATGCCGCCGGGACAGTTACCAAGTCCTCGGGAGAGGGGATCTACTTCGCCGCCAAGTCGGGCCGGATGTGCGCCGAAACTATTGTGGAACGCAGCAATAGCGGTAAACGCATTCCGACAGAAGCGGATCTGAAGGACTATATTAGACTCTGGGATAAGAAATATGGCATTACTTATCTGGTGTTAGATATTTTGCAACGGGTATTCTATCGGACGGATGCGACCCGGGAAGCCTTTGTAGAAATGTGTTCGGATCGGGATGTGCAGAAGTTAACCTTTGATAGCTATTTGTACAAAACCGTTGTTCCGGCAAACCCTTTAATTCAGATGAAAATTACTGCAAAAACCCTGGCGAGTTTGTTACGCGGCAATGCGTTAGCACCTTAATCAGTTATCAGTTATCAGTGTAGAGACGTGCCATGGCACGTCTCTACACTGATTATAAGGAGAAATTTAAGTATGAGTTCAACAAACCCGTCTGAAACCCAACTAAATGCGACGGATATTTTGCAATTGGTACAACAGGAGAAAACAGCAACCTTGAGTCATTTAGTATCGAGTGTTGTTCATGAAATTAATAATCCATTAGGCTGTATTACCGGAAATATTACTTATATTAAAGATTATGTTAAAGATTTATTGAATTTAATTGAATTGTATCAAGAACATTATCCTAATCCGGTCGATGAAATTACCGATGAAATTGATTCTATTGATTTAGAGTATTTAATCGAAGATGTGCCAAAATTGTTAGCTGCGATGGAAAATGGGGCAGAACGGTTACATCAAATTAGTAATTCTTTACGGACGTTTGGGCGGTTTGAAGGCGATCGCCAAGTCTTATTTAATATTCATGATGGCATTGATAGTGTATTATTAATGTTAAAAAGTCGCTTCAAAGGCACTAAAATTAGATCTCCGATTGAAGTTGTTAAAAATTATGGGAATATTCCTGAAATTAATTGTTATCCGGGACATTTCAATCAAGCTTTATCTTATTTAATTAATCATGGGATTAATTCCCTAGATAAAAAAGCAGAAGCTCACCCTGGCGATCCTGAATTTAAACCTACAATTATCATTAAAACCGACTTAAACCAAGATTCTGTGGTTTTATCAATTCAAGATAATAGTTTAGGAATATCTGAGGACGTTCAAAATGCAATTTTTGAGGATTTATTAATTACAAAACCTGTATTACAAGGAAGTGGAATTGGTTTATCAGTTAGTCGTCAAATTATTGAAGATCGGCATCAAGGCAGAATTCTCTGTCGGTCATCGGTGGGAACTGGAACAGAATTTATTATTGAACTTCCTCTGTCTTCATGAGTTAATAATAGATTGACAAAATTTTACGAGGACTTGAAAATGACTCAAAACTTGCGTGTTGTTGCTCGTGTTGTGGCGTTACCGAATCAGGTGGAAGCGTTAAAAGCGGTATTATTAGGGTTAGTGGAACCGACTCGCCAAGAAGCAGGTTGCTTACAATATGATTTATTACAAAATCAGGAAGATTCAACGGATTTTACCTTTGTGGAAACATGGGAAAGTTTAGAGCATTTACAAACCCATTTGGCAAATGTTCATCTTCAAGCTGCTGCACTTGCAATTAAGGATTTAGTTGCTAGTCCACCGGATATTCGGTGTTATGATCGGATTTTATAGGGTTTAATTGTTGAGATTAAAAATAGGATTTAAGTCTAAAATAAAACCCTTTAAAATATTTTCTCCTGATAATTGAAAAGGGTTTTGTAAGATTTCAACAGGTTGATTGATTCGATATATTTCTACTTTTTTTTGAATGGGATCAATTAGCCATCCTAATTCTACCCCATTTTGTTGATATTCTTTCATTTTATTTTGCAGCGTGGTTAAACTATCGGTTTTTGACCGTAATTCGATCACAAAATCTGGACAAATAGGGGGAAATTTTTCTCTTGCTTCTGGTGTTAATTGTTGCCATCTTTGTAGTTGTATCCATGACCCATCGGGAGAACGATTTGCCCCATTAGGAAGTTTAAAACAGGTAGAAGAATCAAAGGTAACTCCAGTTTTATCTTGTTGACTCCAGGTTTCTAACTGAAACAAAATAGAAACATTTCTTCGTCCTGTTTCTCCTCCAGTTGGTGGCATAATTATTAAAACTCCATCAGCAGTTTTTTCAAATTGTAAGTCTCTATTTTCGCTACAAAGTTCAAAAAATTGTTCATCGGTTAAATTGTGAATAGAGGGTAAATTGAGAGTTAATCTTTCCACCATAAAAGTTACCCTTTTTAGGACTATTAAAAGATGATTTAATTATAACTGTTTTTGGTAGAATTACCAATAGTATTACAAACAACTCCCCAAATTCCTGATAAAATTATCCAATTCAAGGTATTTACTCTAAAATCAAATAAACTGACATCAAAACAGTTAAACAAAATTAACGCTAAAAAGGTAATTAAATAGCTATAATAAATTAATCGCTCTGAAGGATTAGTTAAGCTATTTTTTAATAACAAAAATCCTTGACTTAAAATCCCACCTATTATTCCCATAAAAAATACTGTTGTAGGAATCCCCATTTCAGCAAACAGCATTAAAAATAAATTATGGGGATGACCTAACCAAACATTCATTTTAGCTTCATATAGGGGCGTAAAATTTCTTAATCCCCATCCGGTTAAGGGGCGAGTTTGGGCTAAATTTAAGGCAAATTTCCATTGGGTAATTCTGAGGGTTTCTACCGGACGCACAAAATTTTCATCGGTAATTCTTTGCCAAAAATAAGCGGGGATAATCATTCTTAACCCTTCTTTAATCGGAGAAGGTGCAAAAGCTGACCCGAAAACAGCCGTTACTCCTGTAGTCACTAATAAGATTAACCACCACCATCCTAAATATAAAGCATAGGCTAAACTTGATAAAACTGCTAATCCCCAGGCATTACGGGAGTTGGTTAAAATCAAGTCAATTGCTGTTAATAATATTGTGATAATTAATAGTGTTATTTTCTGGTTTTTATTCAGAATATAACCATCGTCATTCTGGGATTTATTTTGCCATTCTTGAATGAGTAACCCTAGGGTTAATGTGAAAACAATCACTAGATATGCTGCCAAAATATTAGCATACATAAATACCGAGGACATTCGACCCACCGGGTTACCATTTAGTTGTAAACTCCAGCCTAAAATACCCTGTAAACTATCAATTCCCGACCAGCTAAAATATTGTTGTCCTAGTCCCAAAATTGTCACGGGAATAGCACCAAATATCATTAACCATGATAACTGTCGCAATTGACTAGGGGTTTGGATAATTTCACTTAACCCCGCAAACATAATAAAATAGGGAATAAAATTATTTAAACCCAGGAAAGATTCAAGGGGATTATCTGCTAAAATAGAAATAATAACTAATAAAATACTAACAATAGCTAACCCTTGATTAATGGGATTTTTCCGAATAAATTGAAACCGTCGTTGATAACTAATAATTATCCCTAAAAAAATAGAAATGCTGCCAAATATTGGTAGAATAGGAAATAAAAACACCCCCCATTGTAAACAATTCCAAGGTAACTGTAATCGTCGTTCTGGGTGGGGTAAAAGTATGGATTGCATGGGTTAAAATCGGTCAAAAAACCTTAAATCAGTATTAAGAATAAGCCCAATCTGAACGGGTTAAACGAATTTGTGCTAAAGTAAATATGGTGGGAATAATCCTAGCATAATTGGTAGAAATTGCTCGCCATCCTAAGTCAGCCACTAACCACGTCCATAATAACGGCCCCAGGAAAGAAAATACACTGCGAGTTAACCCATATTTAGTTGCCGTAACCGCCATTCCTCGATTTGCGGCTTGAATTGCAACATAATTTTGAAATTGAGTGGCTGCGGTTGCGCCTCCTGTGATTAAGGCTTCTTTTGCTACTTGATATTTAGCAAAATGTAAAGCAAATTGACGGGCTATTTGTCCTAAAATTATCGGTCGAATAACAGAATTAACGGCTACCAAACTTCCAGCTTTAAATAACCATCCTAACGGATCTTTTTGGGCAGAAATTGGTAAGGGTTGTAAAGGTTTTGTTTCAGTTAATGCTTTTTGAATTTTTTGGGTGAGGTTAGTTTGTTCTGACTGGGGTAAACGTTTCCAAACTTGACCTAAAAGATGCAAAAAAACCTCCGCTTCTAAATCAGAAGTTGACAGGTTTTTTGCATAGGAAATTCTCAAATAATGACAGACTTGAATTAAGGCTTGGCGGTAAGTCACCTGTTGAGTTTTTCCCCGTAAAACCGTCACCCCATCGGCGGCAAGATAGCGAAAACGCTGTTCTAAAGCATCTAACCAGGCTTCCCTGTCTCGACTTTGAACGTCGATGGGGGTGGGAGTTTTTACATAGTCTAAAGGGTTCAAACCCCGACTAAACAAGAGTTCCGTTAACTGTTCCAACTCATCTTCTGTTGCCAGTTCTAATCCAGATCTAAGTTCGTCCAATGTTGATATCCTCCTCAATTGGGAGTTTTTCCGTTTACCATTCTACTACAATTTGGGAAAATTTGTTATTCTTGAAATTATCCATAATCCGTGTTTGTCTTCCTGTCAATTAAAGTTACTATTTCTAATATTCCCTGAAGGAATAGAAGCAATTAATTGGCGAGTATAGGCTTGTTTGGGATGACGATAAATTTCTTCGGCGGTTCCGGTTTCTTCGATTTTTCCTTGATTCATCACAATCATGCGATCGCTCATAAATTTTACTACACTTAAATCATGGGAAATAAAAATATAAGTCAGATTAAATTCAGATTGTAACTCTTTTAAGAGGTTCAAAACCTGCGCCTGTACCGACACATCCAGGGCCGAAACCGATTCATCACAAATAATAAATTTAGGATTTAATGCTAAAGCTCTAGCAATACAAATTCGTTGTCTTTGTCCCCCGGAAAATTCATGGGGATAACGGCGTATTAAATCAGGATTTAATCCGACTCTTTCTAATAAATAAGCCACGCGATCGCATTTTTCCTTAAAACTATCTCCCACTTGATGAATAATTAAAGGTTCCATTACCGCCTCCCCAATGCTGATTCTAGGGTCAAGGGAACTAAACGGATCTTGAAAGATAATCTGCATATTCCGCCGCACCCAACGCATTTTATGATTAAACTGTTGCTGATTTCGATAATTGGTAAATCCACTAAAGATAGCTGTTTCTAAATAAGGTGCGGTAATATCCTGACCTTCAAATAATACCTGACCACTCAAGGGTTTAATCAGTTGTAAAATCGCTCTGGCTAAGGTGCTTTTTCCACAGCCTGATTCTCCAACTAATCCCAAGGTTTCCCCGGGATAAACCTCAAAAGAAACATCATTAACCGCCATAAATAACCGTTTAGTTTGACCCCATACTCCGGGGATTTTAAAACCAACCCTTAAATTTTTAACCGATAAAAGCGGATGATCTGAGGCCAGACTTGATAAAAAGGATTTAGAACTTAAAGCACTATTAGAAATATTATTATAAATTTTATTAACTTCCGATTGAGGTTTTTCCCGAATTTCTTTTTCTCCATTTTCCAAGGTAACAACTTCCATAAAATCCGCCACCGTGGGTAGTCTGACCGCCGGGTTATCTAAGGTAGGACGACAAGCTAATAATCCTTTAGTATAGGGATTTTGAGGGGCTGTAAAAATTTGCTTAATCGTTCCTGACTCGACTATTTTTCCCTGGAACATGACCGCCACTTGGTCAGCAATTTGAGCGACAATTCCCAAATCATGGGTAATAAAAATCATCGCCATTCCCCGATATTCTTGTAACTCTTGAAGTAACTCTAATATTGTGGCTTGTACCGTCACATCTAAGGCCGTTGTCGGTTCATCCGCAATTAATAATATGGGGTTACAAGAAATAGCCATAGCAATCATTACCCGTTGCAATTGTCCCCCGGATAATTCATGGGGATAGCGATCTAACATGGCTCGTTTTTGAGCATTCACCTGTTGAATTACTTCTCTTTTTCTGGTGCGTTTATCCTGTAATTCCTGGGGAGAACGGGATGTTGCTTGATGGTTTTGTTCTTCTAATGCTTGCTGCATTAATTGATCATCACTGGGAAGTAATTTGACTTCCTGTAATAAGGATGCGGCTTTCCACATCGCCTGTTTGGGAGAGATTTGTTGATGCTGAATAATAGCTTCTGTTAACTGAAACCCAATAGTAAATACGGGATTTAAGGAGGTCATAGGTTCCTGAAAAATCATAGAAATTTGACCGCCTCGATAGGTTTGTTTTTGAGTTGATGAAAGTTGTAATAAATTAACGGGTTGGGAATAGGAGTTATAGTCTTCAGATTCGGGAATTTGAAACCAAACTTCCCCGCTAACTTGAGTGGTTGCGGTGGAAAGTAACCCCATAATTGCTAATGCTGTGACGGATTTTCCTGAACCGGACTCGCCCACAATTCCCAGGGTTTGTCCCCGTCCGACCTGGAAGGAAATACCATCAACGGCGGCGACCGTCCGTTCGTCGGTTTCAAACTCCACCCGCAGATTATTCACGTTCAGGACAGGATATTGCATGGAAGTTACCATCTACATATATATGAATCAATTTAACAGAAGATGGGGAAATAGGGGATAGAAGGGGGTCGCACTAACCGGAAAGGATAGCATCAATGCTAAAATAAGAAAATATCTACTTTACCCAATTATGAATATTAAAGCTATTGTTCACGAAGCAGAAGATGGAGGATATTGGGCAGAAGTTCCAGCACTTCCTGGATGTGTGACTCAAGGAGAAACGTGGGAAGAAGTGATGGAAAATCTGCAAGAAGCGATAGAAGGTTGGTTAGAGGTGGCAAATGAAAGTCTAAAGGAAAAAGAAACTGACCGCATTGTGGAAATTGCAGTATGAAATCAATTTCTGGGAAAAATTTTTGTAAGATTTTGGAAAGAAAAGGCTGGATTTTGAAAAGAATCAAAGGTAGTCATCATATTTATCAAAATCCCCAAAATAATAGGATTGTTTCTGTTCCAGTTCATCGGAATCAAGATTTAAAGCTCGGAATATTAGGTGTTCTTATGAAAACTGCAAACATATCTGAAGATGAGCTAAAATAATCAACTTTTCTTGAATCAATCGCTATTTATTCTGAAGTATAGCAAGTCTCAATCAGTTATAAAAATAGCTCGAAATCCAAATAATCGTAGGGGCGAGGCGCGCCTCGCCCCTACAAGGGAATGTAAGTATTTTTTAGGGTTAATAACCCCGATCATTGTGAGTGTACAATTCATTTAGACTTGCTATAGAAGCTAGAAAAAATTTAACGGATGTTCCCTTTTTTCCTGATCTTCTTGTTCCAATGCAGAGCATTGGAATACTAATATTGAGGCTCTGCCTCAAGTAATAATAGGAGACGGAGCCTCCATGAATAGCATTTCTAGGTAGAACCTAGAAACGAGGGGAAATGGATAATCTTTTTTAGGTTTTACCCTCAACTATTTTAATTTCTTCTTCTGTTAATCCATACAATTCATAAACCAGTTGATCGATTTGTTGTTCTAATATTGTTGTATCTGCATTGGGGTGGGATTTTTTGGCGGTGAGGATTTGATTAACTAATTTTTCTAATAACAATTCTTCAGTTTCCGTAGGTTCTTTAATAGGTAACATTTCAATTTTATACTTTTTCCATCTATTTGTACCCATTCCTGTGGTAGTTGAAATTTGGTTAAAGTACCATTCTGATAATCTTGAATTTAGAATTGCTAACAAATACTTAAGTTTTTCACCCATCATCAAAAAGGTAGTAGCTTCAGCATAATAGTTAGAGTCATCAAAAGCAAATTTAGGTTGATCAGAAATCTCACCCCAAACAATTTTAGGTTTTTCAAAATCTTTCCAGTAAGCAATAGAATCTTGGGTTTCAAACCATTGATTATTTGTCTTTTTTCTACTACCTTCAATACCAGACTGCTCTAACCTTTTTTTTCCAATTTTTTCAAAATAAGCCATAATAGCTGGATAATTTTTAATATCTAAAGCTAGACTAGGGAATGTACCTATTACCCATTGACTTGAAAAAGTATAACTATATTTTTTTAAATCTCTACCTCTTAAAATTGGCTGAATTATTTCAGCAGAATTAAAACTTTCAGAGATTAATTTATTTTTAGTTTCCTCATTTATAATAAAAGCCGCGTTTAGTCCAGTAAGTAAACCTCTATTAATATTAATATTAAATTCTTTTAAAAGTTTAGAAGATTGCTCTATTTTTAATTTTAAATCAGTTGTTTTTATATTACCTATAATCCATTCTGATCTGCTAGGTATTTTAAATTGAAAACAGTTTTTATCAAAATACTCATCTAATGAATAACCGATAAGATAATTATTCGTTAGACTAGCAACATCAAAATATTCATTTACTTTATCTTTTTTGAGAATTATGATATTTGATTCAACAGTTGCTTCTTCAAAAATCTGAATATCTTCAATATTTAATAAAGTCTGAGGTTGCATATTTTCAATGAAATATTTCTTTAGTGAATCACCATAAATAGTTTTTAACCAAGAATTAGAAGTAATGTAAGCTAAAAATCCTCTTTTTCTCAAAACACAATTTCCTTTTTCATAAAACAAGCAATAAATATCTGAAACCTTTGTATATGTCTGATAGTTATTCTCAAAATAAGCAGTTTGATATTTTTCCTTGATTTTGGATAGAGAAAAATAAGGCGGATTTCCAATAACAACATCAAAACCAATGAAATTAGCTTGATTATCCAAAATTTCAGGAAACTCAAACCGCCATTCAAACGCATTTTCATAAATTTTACCGCTTTCGATTTCCTCAATTTCCACCCTTAACTTATCAATCTCATTATTCAACTTAATAACTTTCTTCTCCCGGGCTTTTTGTTCAGTTTTAGTTTCCTCAAATAGCGAAAGTTGATTCTCTAAATTATAAACTTCCCCCTCTAACTGTCTTAACTTAGTTTTTCTAGGGTCAACTCCTTGAAGTGTGGTTTTAAAATTACTTTTAATACTATTAATTAACCTTTCCATCTCCCGCTTTTGCTGTTTATTCTCCGCATGGCGATAGGTCTGGACAGCGTTTTGATAGGTTTCAATATCAATCTTACTTTTCTTTAACGCCGGTTTTAAGTCCGCATCCAAGGGAAAACGACTAATTAAAGAGTTACCGCACTTGATATTAATATCAATATTCGGGAGGGTTTCCAATTCCGTGTAATTACTCTCCGCTTGATAATAGGCATTTTTTAACAATTCTATCCATAACCGTAACCGACAAATTTTAACCGAATTGGGGTTAATATCCACACCGAATAAACAATTTTCGATAATCGTTTGCTTTTCGTGAAATAGGGTTTCTTGGATGCGTTGACTTTCTCGGTTTTGCGGTGTATAGGTAAACGGTTGATGATCTTCATCGGTGATAATTAATTCATCATTTTCTACAACAATTTGATATTCTTTTAATCGTTTTCCAGTTTGATCCTGTAAAATTTTTAGATCATTTTTAATCGCAATTATTTCATTCAAAGCCGACACTAAAAAATGTCCCGAACCCACCGCCGGATCACAAATTTTTAAACTATTAATAATTCGATTCGCTTCGGTTCTATCTTCTATTTTATCATATAAATCATCAAGAGTTTGACAATTCCAACCTTTAATTTCATTGAATTTCTGGACAACGGCTTTCCGTAAGGTTTCCCGACACATATACATGGTAATAAAACCAGGGGTAAAATATGACCCGTCTTTATAACCATTAATTTTCTCGAAAATTAGTCCTAAAACCGAAGCATTAATCAAGGTTTTCTGATCTTCTTGAATTCCTTCTGACCCTTCGCTACTAAAATCATAAGCATCGAGAAACTCAAATAAATATTGTAGGGTATTCAGTTCTCCGGTGCGTTTATTTCCGTTAGGATCTTTTAAGACGGTTGATGATAAAATCGAGAGTTTTTCGGCTCTCAGGTTACTAATAACTAGGGTTTGATGTTCGAGTTCGGTAGGTTCAAATAGGGAACTATTTAGATAGGGAACATTAGCAAATATCTTGTTTATATCGGGCTTTCTCTCACTAGATTTAACCGCTAATACTTGGAAAAACAACCGATCTAAATCATCAAAATCATGAATTTTATCTAAATTTAAAAAGGCAAAATTGCGATCGCCTTTATGGTAACTAATGAGTTGAGATTCTAATAATTTTAAGAATAAAATTCGGTTTATCCAAGTAATTGATAGCTCTAAAGCAATATTAAAAACCTGTTCGGGTGCAGTTTCTCCAAATTGTTCGGGTTTTTCTAGTCGGGAAATTTTATCTAAACTATCAAGTTGTAAAATAGCATTTTCTAGTAGTGAAGCTGGATTTCTTTGTCCTTCGGGTTGACGTTTGATCAGTTTTTTATTCTTTTCTTTGGTTTCTGTTAAACCGATCAGATAGAGTAATTCACTATAAAAGCCTTTATCCAGGGTATTACTATCATTAGCGGTCGGTAATTTTAATAAATGTTGCGGCGAAAGTAACTTAAATAAAGCGATCAGTTTTTCATCATTTTCGGGGTTATCATCTCTAACAAATGCTTCGTAGTCTTGAATATTAAAATAAGTGAATTGTAGTTCATGTTTAATCTTTTCTATGGCAGGTTTGGCAATTTCCCTATAGAAAAAATCGGTCGTTTTACCCGTTAAGCGTCCGGCTGCAAAATCTTCAAATTGTTGAATTAATTGTTTATTCTCACAAAAATATTTTTCAAAAATCTGAGCATCAAAGATAAACCATTCATTAATATTAGTAGCAATTAAATGTTTGATTTCTAGGTTATTATGGGTAATTCGTTCCCTCAAAAAATATAAAACTAACTCTTGTAAGGCTTTGGCGTTCAGGTTTTCAATCTTAACCATTTCCGCTTTATTTTTAGGTTTCTTGACTTCCAGAATAATACCTACACTGCTTTTAGAATCTTTTTGATTGTGAATCACTAGATCTTTACGTTCTTTGGTATTAATAAAATAATTAGGGCTATAATAGGTATTTTTCAGGAAATCAGCCATCAAATTTTTATGAAATTCTTCATATTCCTTTTCATTGATTTGCTCTAGGAGATTAATCAAATTAGCTTTAAATTGTTCAATATCGCTGCGGCTGACTTTGACTTTCAGAAAGGCTTTATTTAAGGATTCTCTGGGTTGTCTTTGGTTATTCATGTATCAGCAACAAAGTTACTCAACTACTTATATAGCAAGTCTAAATGAATTGTACACTCATAATGATCAAGACTATTAACCCTAAAAAATGGACACAAATTCGGTGTGTAGTGTAGTGTAGTAGCGCGCCTCGCCCCTACGATGATTCGGATAGCTATATTACCCGCCCACCGACACAATGTAACGAAATATTACAAAAATGCCGTCATAGAGGCATAACGTCTTGACATCTTGAAAAAGGTTCGTTATCTTGGGACACATACCCGGGTACACAAGTTCACAGTCTTATGCAAAATAAGCAAAAAGTCACTCTCTATATTCCGCCGGAACTGCATCGCAAATTAAAAATAAAAGCGGCAGTTGAATCAGAGCCGATGTCATCCATTGCTGAACGGGCAATTGTTTTTTACCTGAACAATTCCGAATTGGTAGATGAAGTGGAGGCATCCTATGGACAAACCCATCGGGTTTACTCCTGTCCAGACTGTTCTAGTTCCATCATTATTAAGGACGGGGAATTAGCCTCATTAACAGAGCAACCCAGCATTAATAACGATGATGAACTGCCTGTCGGGTCTGTGAGAGAGATGGAATCTAGCACAGCCCAACCAGGAGAAGAAGAATTGGTTCCCTGCTAAATCCTTAAGCTTGGTCTAAGGTTAGGACTAGCAGATTCTGTAAACGTCAAACCGTCTCTATTGGATCGAGGACTATGCAAGAAGAACTCAGTATCTTAATTGAAGCCCGATATCCTCTGATCTACCTCGTTACCTCTGAGGAAGAGCGGTCTGAGCAGGCTATAGCCAAAATCGCACAAGCCAAGCGCCAGAGAGAGGTTTATGTGTGGACAGTCACTCGCGGTTTAGTCAAATACGATCAGACGAGAACGGCGGTTCAATCTAACACAGTCTCTCCCCAGGCGGCGATCGATTGGGCGATTCGGCACAAAGAGCCTAACGTAAGCGGAAGTATTTATATATTTAAAGACTTGCATCCCTTCAAGGATTCCCCTGAAGTGACCCGGTGTTTGCGGGATGCGATCGCCAGTTTCAAAGGCACAAATAAGACCATCATCTTAATGTCGCCGATCCAATCTATTCCTATCGAGCTAGAGAAAGAAGTTGTGGTTCTGGACTTCGCTCTGCCCGATATGAAGGAACTGAATCTAGTATTAACCTCCCAACTGGAGCAAGCCCGGTCTCGACGTTTAACCACCGAAGGACGAGAAAAACTGCTCAAAGCAGCCTTAGGGTTAACCCAGGATGAGGCCGAAAAAGTCTACCGGAAAGCCCAAGTCACCGCCGGACGCCTCACAGAAGAAGAAGTGGGTGTTGTTCTGACCGAAAAGAAACAACTGATTCGACGCAATGGCATCTTAGAATACATTGATGTCGATGAAACCATCGATTCCGTAGGCGGTTTAGAAGAACTGAAACGCTGGTTACATCAACGTTCCAACGCCTTCACCGAAAGAGCACGGGAATATGGTCTACCCCAACCCAAGGGGATGTTAATTTTAGGGATACCCGGATGCGGAAAGTCCCTGATTGCTAAAACCACCTCTCGGTTATGGGGATTGCCCCTACTCCGGTTAGATATGGGTCGGGTCTATGACGGTTCCATGGTGGGCCGTTCCGAAGCCAACCTGAGAAACGCCTTAAAGACGGCTGAATCAATCTCCCCCGTGATTTTATTTATCGATGAATTAGATAAATCCTTTGCGGGTAGTGGCGGATCAGCAGATTCCGATGGTGGAACCTCAAGCCGGATCTTTGGATCATTCCTCACCTGGATGCAGGAAAAAAGCTCTCCCGTATTTGTGATGGCAACGGCCAACCGCGTTGAACGCCTGCCGGGAGAATTTCTGAGAAAAGGCAGATTTGATGAGATCTTCTTTGTGGATCTACCCACCCAAGAAGAACGCCAAGATATTTTCAAAATTCATCTGTCCAAACGTCGTCGGGAAATCGAACGCTTCGACATAGAACAACTGTCTAAGGTTTCCGAAGGCTTTTCTGGAGCAGAAATTGAGCAGGCCGTAATCGCTTCGATGTACGAAGCCTTTGCTCAAGACCGCGAGTTTACGCAGCTTGATATCATTGCCGCGATTAAGTCCACCCTGCCCTTGTCCAAGACCATGAACGAACAGGTCACCGCACTACGAGATTGGGCAAGACAGCGTGCACGTCCGGCTGCGTCCTCCGTCGCTGAATATCAGCGCATGGAGTTCTAAAGGCTTGCTCCTAGTCCAAATAGGAGTTAAGGCTAGTCCCTAAAACTGACTAGCAGTTCCCAAAAACGAAAAAAGCCGTCCCCTTATAAAGACGGCATCGATTCTAACCAAACCGTTGTTGTTTCGTTTTCAGTTCACGGAGGATACCGAAATGTCTCACTTTAGCACACTGCGTACTAAAATCGCCGATTCCGAAATCCTGAAAGCTTCTCTGAGTGATCTGGGTATCAGCACTAAAACTAATGCTGATGTCCGTGGCTATAATGGCCAACGGGTTCGTGCCGACTTGGTTGCAGTCCTTGAAGGCGAATATGACCTCGGTTGGTCTCGCAACAGCGATGGTACTTTCGATTTAATTGCTGATCTGTGGGGTGTGGCTAAAAAACACAACCAAACCGAACTGATCAACTCTATCAACCAAAAATACGCCGTTAACAAGACCTTAGCTGATGTTAAACAGCGCGGTCTGCAAAACGCCAACGTGAAATTGGTTGTCCAAAAATAGTTGGTCTAAGCGTTCCCAAGCTTGCGGGTTAACCTAAATTTATAGGGGTTGACCCGTTTTTCTATTTGCAACTAGATCAATTTATAGGATATCTTGGTACTATTCATCAAAGTGGATCGGTAATCTACTACTTAAAAAACGTAGCAAATTCTCATGCAAACTGAAGCTTTTAGCGAGCTTTTTCCACTATTCAAAGGAGCCAATCCTGAAACGTTAGAATGGCTGCTATCCGTTGCTGTCAAACATGAATATCCGGCTGATAGGGCGGTGGTCATGGAGGATGCGTGGGGAAATGCAGTCTATTTTGTCGTTTCTGGATGGGTGAAAGTCCGACGCTTATCAGGGGATGAAGTGGTCACATTAGCCATTTTGGGGCGAGGGGATTTCTTTGGGGAAATGGCAATTTTAGATGAATCTCCCCGAGCCAATGATGTGATCGCCCTATCTTCCGTACGATTAATTAGTGTTTCGGCCCAACGCTTTATCCAGACGCTGTTTAAAGATCCCCAACTTCACCATAGAATGTTGCAGTTGATGGTGCGTCGTTTGCGTCAAACCAACCAACGCTATCAAATTCGTCACCGTCCTCCGGCGGTTAAACTTGCCAATACCCTGGTAGAATTAGCTGAAAATTACGGTCAGCCCACGGAAAAAGGGGCGGATATTTTTAATATTCCTTTCCAAGATTTAGCGGATGTTACAGATATTTCCTTGGAAGAAACAACTAAAATTATGGATAAAATTATGAGTAAAGGTTGGATGAATATTGATGAAGAACGACAAGTCATTCATTTACTCAATCTCAAACATTTAAACCATCTTTCTAGCCAATAAATCAAAAACATTCAACGCTAAAATTCAGCGTTGTTAATTTTCCCTTCTGTTAACGGAGGGGAAAATTATTGTTTATTAACAATTTTTTAGCTATAAAAATTATGACTGAAGCGATTCAAACCCTTGCTGATCATCAGGCTACAATTATTCCTAGCTTACAGTATTGGGTAGCCCTTCCCAAACCCGAATCCCATTTATTTGAAGTCACCTTACGCATTCAAAAAGATATTATTTTATCCTCCGTATTAGATTTAAAAATGCCCGTTTGGACTCCGGGTTCTTATTTAGTGCGGGAATATTCCCGACATTTACAGGATTTTGCTGTTCGTGACCAGGATGGAAACCCTTTAAATTGGCAAAAAATCAGTAAAAATCATTGGCAAATTCAAACTAATTCCGCCACAGAAATTATCGTTTATTATCGAATTTTTGCGAATGAATTAAGTGTGAGAACCAATCATTTAGATAGTTCTCACGGTTATTTTAATGGGGCGGCTTTATTTTTATATATCCCAGGATATGAACAACAACCCTTTCAAGTTACCATAGAACCTCCTAAAAATTGGAAGGTGAGCACTACTTTACCGCCTATTTCCCATCAATCTAATACATTTTATGCTCCTGATTTTGATACCTTAGTGGATAGTCCCTTTGAAATCGGAACCCATCGTTTATATGAATTTGAAGTTGAGGGAAAATCCCATCAATTAGCCATTTGGGGAGAGGGAAATCTTGATCCTGAAAGGTTAATTACGGATTTCCAAAAAGTTATCGCCGTGGAATCGGAATTATTTGGAGGACTCCCCTACGAACGTTATTTGTTTTTATTACATCTTTCTAATCATGGCTTTGGTGGTTTAGAACATAAAGAGTCTTGCTCTTTAATTTATTCTCGATTTGGCTTCCGTAGCTCCGATAAATATAATCGATTTATGCAGTTAGTCGCCCATGAATTTTTCCATTTATGGAACGTTAAACGCATTCGTCCGAAGGCTTTGGAAGTGTTTAATTATGAACAGGAAAACTATACTCCCTCCCTGTGGTTTTCCGAAGGAACCACCAGTTATTATGATATGGTCATTCCCTATCGGGCGGGAATTTTTGATGTTCAGGGCTTTTTTCATGCCATTTCCAAAGAAATTACTCGTCTACAAACCACTCACGGGCGGTTAGTTCAACCTTTAAGTGAATCCAGTTGGGATACTTGGATTAAACTTTATCGGCGAGAATCCCATAGTGATAATAACCAAATTTCCTATTATTTAAAAGGGGAATTAGTTTCGTTTTTACTAGATTTATTAATTAGAAATAAACATGGAAATGCCCGTTCTCTGGATGATGTGATGCGTCAAATGTGGGAAACCTTTGGTCAACCAGAAATTGGCTTTACTCCCGAACAATTGGAACAGATTATAGAGTCCGTTGCGGAAATATCTTTAAGCGATTTTTTCCAAGAATATTTGTATGGAGTTACCGAACTTCCTTACAATGAATATTTAGAACCCTTTGGTTTACAAGTAGTTGCAGAAACCACCGATGAAACCCCCTATTTGGGCTGCAAAGTTGTATCGGAAAAAGGCAGAGAAATAATCAAATTTGTAGAAGCCCATAGTCCCGCAGAAACCGCCGGATTAGATATTAATGATGAACTTTTAGCCCTCAATGGATTTAAAGTCACCTCCGACCAATTCCATGAGCGCTTAAAAGATTACAAACCAGGGGATAGAATAGAATTAACATTTTTTCATCAAGATTTATTGCGAACTTGTCAAGTTACCTTGACCGCTCCCCGTCCTAATCATTACAAAATTGTTTCCGTGGCGCAACTCACCCCCCAACAGAAACGAAACTTTGAAGGTTGGTTAGGCTGTCCCTATCACAAATTATGAGATGATTAGGGGGAAATATTCACAGGTTAGGTTAATGGAAGTCCCGCCGCCTCCTTCAATTACACCCCGTCAAATGAATCTTCTGCGGGTTGTAGCATCGATGGCTTGGTCAGATGGAGAATTAGCCACTGAAGAAGTTAATCTGATGCTAGATCAGTTGAGCCGTGTGTTTGCCAAACAGGAACAACAACACCAGGAACTTCAACAGGAATTAAGGGATTATTTAATGCAAAATATCCCCTTAGAGGAGTTAATTCCTAAACTAGAAACCCAAGCCGAACGGGAATTGGTACTCATTTTAGGATATGAAGTGATTAACTCCAGTTCTCGTACCCCAGATGAACCTAAAATTAACCCCGAAGAAGCCGCCGCGTATCAAAAGTTATTAGACTTACTGAATCTCCCTCCAGAGGTGGTTCAACGCTTAGAAGTTGAGATGGATAATCCCTCTCATTCTAAAGCGGAACTAATTGAAACCATGACTCGTAAATTAGGAGAGTTTATTCAAAAATAAAAGATGACTCAATAGATGGGGGATAACTTCTAAATCCCCCTTATATTTTTCAGGGGAAAAACCGCATTATCGAGTTCAAAATATGAATAAACAAGCTCACAGGGGCCGGATTGCAGCTATCATTCAAATCCTTAACGAACAAATGGCGGATTTAGGGGTAACTAATCGGGCTATTTTTATTAATGATGTTTTGCAATTACTTTGTGAAGCAAAAAATGCGGAATCCTTAGAAAAATCAATCATTGTTAAGAAAATTTGGGGGATTTTAGAATCAATTTCACCGCGTAATATTCGTCGAGTTAGGATTTATGGTCGCATCCGACAAGAAAAACAGTTACTCTGGTTAGAAGATATTACTCAAGATCCTGAAAATCAACTATTATGGTCTGAAGAAATTATTCTTAAAAAGCCTAATATTTTTAAGAAAATTTCGGTTTCAAATCAAAGTGATTTACCCATTGAATCCTTATCTAACCAGCCAAAATTAGGTCAATTACAACAAAATTTAATTTGGGCGATCGCTGTTACTGTGGTATTAATATTAATGGGATTTCTTCTGTACAATGCGTTACAATTTCAATTATTAGAATCCCTACAATCTAAGCCACAAACCGATATAGAATCATCTCCTAAACCATCAGAAACTTTATCTTCAGCCCAACAATTTAGTCGAGGAGTGAAAATAGCAGAAGAAGCCTCCGCCGAGGGAAAATTTGCTGATACCCGTCAAGAATGGTTAGAAATAGCCCAGAAATGGCAGCAAGCCGCCGATTATATGGAAGCAGTTTCTCCCGATTTTGAACGCTATGCTACCGCCCAAAATCGGGCTGCATTATATCGTCGAAATCAAGAACAGGCTAAAGGAGAAGCTGATGCGATGAATAATTAAGGTTTTACCAAAAAACCCAAGTCTAATTTGCCATCAATTGAATTAGTTTGATTATTTATGAGAAATGATTTTTCTTTTTCAGGGGGATCTAATTTAGGACACCAACCAATGATTAATGCCAAATCCAACTGCCCGATCATATAATAACAGTTCAGAGGCAATTTTTAAAGCCGAATTTTGACCAATTTCGGTTTCAAAAACTGAGGAAAAAACGGTATCAATTTTATTGTTTTGGCAAAAGTTCTTGAGTTTTTTAGGAGATCCAAAAATAGCGG
The DNA here is from genome assembly GCF_057220675.1 of Planktothrix sp. PLAVEN19ND. Classification (NCBI taxonomy): domain Bacteria; kingdom Bacillati; phylum Cyanobacteriota; class Cyanophyceae; order Oscillatoriales; family Microcoleaceae; genus Planktothrix; species Planktothrix sp. PLAVEN19ND. The sequence goes on from NZ_CM170132.1 coordinate 1,374,725, forward strand.
GTTTGATCACAAAAATATCTGACCATCCCTGCTGATAACAATAGTTTAATTGTTCTAAATTAGCAACGGATTCATCTAAGGCGAGGGGGGTAGAATAGCGATCGCATAATTCTAACATTAATTCTAACTGATCAATAGATAGGGGTTGTTCTAAAAACTCAATTTCAATCAAGTCTTGATGAATATTAATTAAATCACAGGTTTCTAACCATTTTTGCGCCTGCTCAAAGGTTAAACCGCCATTTGCATCTAACCTGAGACGGATTTTCAGAAACACGGTTTCTAAAGTTTCAGTTATACTATTAATTAACTGTTGAAAAATATTGATTTCTTCCGTAATATCATCAACGCCTATTTTCCATTTTAAAGTCTGATATCCTTGCTGAAATAGGGTTTTCCAAGTAGTTAATACCGTTTCTCCAGTTGGTAATAATCCGCTATATTGAAGTTTAGCTAAATCAAATAAACTGTTAGGATTTAACTCTATTAATGCAGACTCAAACCCAAATTGACAAGCGGGTAAATTGTCAGGAATAGTAAAAATAGTTTCTGTTGAAATCAGACAGGGAAGTTGTTGACAAAAAGCGATCGCATCTTCTAATGTTTCCGACCCAAACCAGCTTAAAGGGGCAATTTCCCCCCATCCTATATTACCCTGTTCATCGGTTAAATTTAAAATAATTCCCTCTCTAATATTCCAAATTCCGTGAGCGGTTTTAAGCGGGGTTTTAAACGGACGTTGATAGGATTTAAATTGAAATTGATAATTCATTCCGATAAAAATTTAACAATTACATTAATCCACGCTTGAGGATTTTCGATTAAAATATTATGACCACAATTTGGGATAATTTGCAACTGGGAAACGGGACATAATTGGTTAATTTTTTGATTAATCTGTTTAAATTTATGATCCAATTCTCCCACTAACAGCAATAGGGGTATTTGATTTTTGGGTAATTTTTCCCAGAGGGACATTTGATTTCCGGTTCCCAAATAACGCAGAGATTTTGATAATTCCATGGGATTATTCTTTAACCGACGCTCAAAAATTTGATCAAATTCAGGATGATTTTTTAAGGTTTTAAATAGAGGTTGATGATACCATTGTTCTAAAAATATGGAAAATTCTATGGTTTGCAGTTGTTGGGATTTTTGGGTATCTGAAATCAACCGTTGTAAGCGTTCAGATTCGGTTTTAAGTCCTGGGGATGTAGATTCTAATATTACTTTTTTAAAATATTGGGGAAAATATAAGGTTAAATATAATCCTAATCTTCCCCCCATAGAATATCCCATTAAATAACATTGAGAAATATGCAGACGGTTTAAAACCTCTATTAATGCGGCTGCTGTTTCCGGCATTTTATAACAGCTATCCTCTCCTAAAACTTGGGTTTCTCCATGTCCAGGCAGGTCAAGGGTTAAACAACAAAACTGGGGGAAAAGTGGAGAAATTCGGGCATCAAAATCCTGACTATTTCCCAAAAATCCATGTAGAAATAGAATAATAGGTTGATTAAGATAGCCGTTTAGGGTATAATGAAAATCGTAGTTCTTTAGCTTTAAGAACGGCATGGAATTTGGTGAATTTATTAATCTAGTAGCCAATGTAAAAAGGGAACAGAAGCGGCACAAAACGCCATAAATCCAAATAATCCGAATAACATTCCAAATAATAGAAATTCTTCTCCTTTTTGTTTAGCTAGTTTAACAATTAAATAGCTGTAACCATAACAGGCGATAAAAAAAGTAATGATGAATGCGGTAAAATAATATTGCATTGTGTTTTAGCTCAATTTAGATTCGGCCACTTTTAAGTAGCTTTACTAATTATTGTACTAAACTTTTGTTAAATAGGGGCAGATTTGAAATAACTTGAAAAAACGCTGTAGTAGAGACGTTCCATGGAATGTCTCTACTTGCCGGGATATTAATAATAAATGAGTTTTAACGAATATTTTCCAAAGGAATATCTAAAAGGCCGTATTTATCCCATCCTGGAGCATCAAAATGCCACCATTCTGTAATTAAGGGAATAAATCCCTGTTGCTTCATTTTAGCAGCTAGTAAGTCACTATTCCGACGAACTTGGGGAGAATTTCCAGAGTAATCTCTGGCGGCTTTATTGGTAAAATCATCAAAGGCGGTTGGCATTTCTAATTCTGCCCCGGTGCGTAAATCAACTAAGGTTAAATCAACCGCTGCCCCTCGGTTATGACGAGACCCTTTGGCGGGGTTAGCAACATAACGATTATCGGGTAAAATTGCCCACATTTGCCGAGTTACAGATAGGGGACGATAACAGTCATAGACTTTTAATCCTAACCCCATTTGTTCTAAATCCTGTTGAACTCTTGATAGGCGTTGGGCAACATCAGAACGTAATAAACATCGAGGGGTGGAATATATTTTTTTCTTTAAAAAATTGTTAGTTGTGGCGTAGCGAATATCGTGACGAATGTTCAGGTTAACGCTTCTAATATCAACTAATTTGTCTGCTTCTGGCACTTGGTTATAATCTTGGATAACTAAAGGAGGAGACTTAGGAGGGGCAGCAGGAGGGGCGGTTAAATTTTGAGCATGAACGGAATTACAGTTAATACCCAAAATTAGGAATAAAAATAAGAATAATCGCATCATGAGTTTAGAAAGCATAAGGTTAAAATGATGGTGATGTGATTAGTACAAATTCCCGTAAGGGCGAGGCGCGCTTCGCCCCTACGATGAATAAGATGAATTAGATTTTCATACTTTTATGTGCAACTGATTAGACTTGCTATATATCCCCAAAATTAGGTTTAAAAACCCGATTTCTTGAGGTTTATATATCTAACCGTTGGTAAACTTGATCAAGGTTTTTCAGGTGATGTTTTGGATCAAAACAAGCATCAATTTCTGCGGGAGATAATGTTGCTTTAACTTGATCATTTTCCCTAATTAAAGATTGGAAATCCCCGTCGGTTTTATTCCAAGCAATATGAGCGCAAGATTGGACAATTTTGTAGGCTTCTTCGCGGCTAATCCCTTTTTCAACTAAGGTTAATAATACCCGTTGACTGAAAACAACACCACCATAAAGGTTCATATTGCGCTGCATATTTTCAGGATAAACTAACAGATTTTTGACTAAATCCGTCAGTTCAACTAACATAAAATGAGCCACAGTTGAAGAATCAGGTAAGATCATTCGTTCCACGCAACTATGGGAAATATCCCGTTCATGCCAAAGGGCAACATTTTCTAATGCAGCTACCGCATTTCCCCGAATAATTCGCGCCATTCCGGTTAAGCGTTCACTGCGAATAGGGTTGCGTTTATGGGGCATGGCAGAGGAACCTTTTTGACCTTTGGCAAAGAATTCTTCTACTTCTAAAACATCCGTCCGTTGCAGGTTGCGAATTTCCACGGCAAACCGTTCAATACTAGCGGCTAATAAGGCCAAAGTTTGCACATATTCCGCATGAATATCCCGGGAAATGACTTGGGTGGAGGCGGTATCGGGTTCGAGTCCTAATTTTTGACAAGCGATCGCTTCTATCCTCGGATCAACATTAGCATAGGTTCCCACGGCTCCAGAGACTTTGCCCACCGCCACGGTTTGACGCAGACGCACCAAACGTTCCCGGTTACGAAAAACTTCCGCTAACCATCCGGCCAATTTAAACCCAAAGGTGATAGGTTCAGCATGGATACCATGGGATCGACCGATCATCACCGTATCTCGATGTTGTTGCGCTTGGTAACGAATGGCCTGACTTAAGGCTTCCGTACGTTCTAACAACACATCCACACTGGCTACCAATTGCAAAGCTAGGGCTGTATCCAAGACATCGGAACTGGTTAAGCCTAAATGAATGTAGCGTCCGGCATCCCCAACATATTCGTTGACATTGGTTAAAAAGGCAATCATGTCATGGCGGACTTCTGCCTCAATTTCCAGCACCCGCTTGATATCAAAATTCGCCTTAGCCTTAATTTCTGCAACGGCTTCCGATGGGATATATCCTAACTCCGCCTGAGCCTCACAGACGGCTATTTCTACTTGTAACCAAGTTTGCAGCTTGTAAGTCTCTGTCCACAAATTGCCCATTTCAGGCAAAGTATACCGTTCTATCATATTCTGGGTTTGGATTTGATCGCTTTGATGTTAAAACAGACGTTAATCGTTCAACAGTAGACGGGTGAAACAGTTGTAGCCCAATTTCCTATCTACTGCATCCGAGGTCGGTCACTCACATCCCATTTAGCACAACTGTCCTATTTTAACTTTTGATGTGGATTAGCGATCGCAAGCCTTAAAAAAGAAATCATGGTAGAGACGTGCCATGGCGCGTCTCTCTCCGTGGTAAAATTCATTTCAGGGGTTAACCATTACCTGGAATTAATATTAATCGAGTTGATTGGGATTAATTCCTAAACGTCGTAATTGTTCTTCCAGTTGTTGTATTTTTTGTTCGGCTAAATAGGTTTGTTCTTGAGATTGTTGTAGACGTTCTTCGGCAGTTAAATAACGGCTTCCCTGTTGATTATACCAATATAGCCAATCCCTCGTAATTCCTACATGGGTTCCCCGTTCTCGACCTATTCCTAATTGTAATTCCGGCAACCAAACCTGTTCCCCAGGTTGTAATTTATATTCACCCTTTTCTAGTTTATAAACTTCTAAAGGCGGTTTACGTTTCCGTAGGGGATTATAAACCACATAATATAATGCCCCCATTTCTGCATAAAACTGTTTCTTTTTCGTATATTCTCCTCGGCGTTTATGGGATACAACCTCAATGATTAAAATAGGAACTTCTTGTTCTTCCCAAAGTACATAACTCAAGCGTAAATCTTCATCGATAATTCGAGGAACTCCCACACTTAAAAAACCATCAGGGACAATAGCAGGTTGTTCAGGATCATAATAAATTCCCATATCCACGCCAAAAAACCAATCCATGCGTTCAGACCAAATAGAAGCCAGGAGGATTTTTAACAGTCCAGGGATTAAATCTTGCAGTTCGTTATCCACAGGGGTATCGTCGGAGTCGGGCAAATCTTCCGCAGAAGGTAAACAAAGATTCAGATCGTATTTTAATAGCATAATGGATTTTGGGTAATGGGTAATTAAAGAACTTTCGTTAATACAAAAACACTCCCAACATTTCCCCGTCCGATTCTTAAATCTTCATCTAAATAGGTAATATCTAACCAACCTTTTTGATCACGCGCTTGTAAACTAAAATCAATTGCAATAAACTTTTTCCCACCTTCAATATCCGCAATAAAACTATCAGGAGATTGATAACCAATAAATCTTTGAGAACCGATAATAAAGCGATTAAATTTAACATTCACTCGTTTTTCCGAAACGGGTTCAAATTCGGCAGCTACACTGACTATTCCTTCTAATAATGGTAAACTTTGCACTTCTGCAATATTATAAACTTTTCGATCCGCCACCCGAATACATTGATAAATTTGCCCCAACTGAAGCAAGGGAAATCGACCAATTCCGAGTAATTCATCACTACTGGTGTACAATAGTCGCCAATTTCCATTCAGGAGTTCAGGAACTTCTAGGGGTTGGGGGTTGGGATTAAATTCTTCCAGTTGAGTCAGGGCGGATAAAATAGCCGCTTTATCCCCCGGGGTGGCGAGTAGACCGCGATTTTTCCCGGCAATCATTTCTAATAAAAGGGCTTTTTTGGAGTTGATCATAGTTTTATCTTATGTTTAATGAATTATTGGTTAGATTTTTTAAATCTATAAGACTCAAAATAGATTAAAAAAATATGATACTGTCCATAACCAATGATTGTGTAAAATTAGATTAAGTCTAACTCAATTCTATTTGACGCCGAAAACTAAAAATGCTTAACCCATCCTTGCGAGAAATCCCAGCCCATGAACCGGCTGATGTGATTCCTTCCAAACAAGAAATTTCACTGATAGCTTGGTTGGAGTCCACCGGACGTCTAATCGAACGAGATACCGTCAGTAGTACCACAACCGTTGACTATTTGGAGGAGGAAGAAGAAATCACCGATCTGATTTCCGTTGATGACTCTGCCTATGACGATGATGATGATGATGATGATGATCTATCAGAAAGCTAGAAATAGACGCTAGGAAACTAGCGATTTCTGGGATTGTGATTTTGTGGTGTTGAGGATTAAAAATTTCTGTGGATAGCAAACTTTATTCGGTTAAATCGTCCAACTGGTCTGGACAAACCCTATTGTTCCTCTTAAGTTTAGGGTTGGGTGTGTTCGCTTTTAGTTTAGACCGGGTGAACAGTAATTCATTTCAAGTTCAAGGCTCGTTATTTTTACCCGCTTTGATTGGTGCGATCGCCGTTTCTGTCTTAGGATATTGGGCAATCCCGCTTTTAGTCAAGATTAAAGCCGGACAATTTATTCGAGAAGATGGCCCCCAAGCTCACTTACAAAAAGCCGGAACTCCAACCATGGGAGGGATATTTTTTATTCCTGTGGGAGTGGCGATATCTTTAATTCTAACTCAATTTCATCCCCATGTGATCGCCGTTTCTGCCCTCACCTTAGCCTACGGATTTATTGGTTGGTTAGATGATTGGCAGATTTTAAGACGTAAATCAAATAAAGGGATTTCTCCTCGAATGAAATTGGCGTTGCAGGTAGGTTTTGCAACGCTATTTTGTGTGTGGTTAGCAGTGACTCAATCTGCCACTTTCACCACCGTTGCTTTACCTTTAGGACTGGCAATTCCTCTGGGATTGTTATTCTGGCCCCTAGCAATTTTTGTCCAGGTTGCTGAAAGTAACGCCACCAATTTAACCGATGGTGTGGATGGGTTAATGGGCGGGTTAGGTGCGATCGCATTTTTGGGTTTAGGAGCCTATGTCGCCCCCAACGCACCGGAATTAACCACTTTTTGTGCTTGTATGAGTGGCAGTTGTTTAGGATTTGTCACCCACAACCGCAACCCCGCAAAAGTATTTATGGGAGATACGGGAGCCTTAGCATTGGGAGGCGGTTTAGCCACGGTTGCCCTATTAACCAATAGTTTATGGGTGTTATTAATAATTAGCGGAATTTTCTTTGTGGAAACCCTCTCTGTGATTGCTCAAGTTAGCTATTATAAAGCTACAAAAAACGCCGAGGGTGTGGGCAAACGTCTGTTCAAAATGGCTCCTCTACATCACCATTTAGAATTATCAGGATGGCAAGAAACCCAAGTGGTCGGGAGTTTTTATTTAATTAATGCTATCTTAGTGTTAATTACCCTGCTTCTAGGATACAATCCTTTCTAGGTTTTTTGCCGAATCATGATTAACCTTTCTGTTGTTATCCCGGTTTATAATGGCGAGACTGATTTGCCGGATTTAATTGAATATTTGCGATCGCAAACCTATCCGGCAGATCAAGTAGAATATTTATTAGTTGATAACAATAGTCGGGATAATTCTGTCTCTATTGTTCAGGAATTAGCCACATCTACTGCAATTAATATTCGTTCATTATCAGAAAATAATATCCAAAGTTCCTATGCCGCTCGCAATGCCGGAATTAGAGTTGCAACCAGTGATATTATTGTCTTTACCGATATGGATTGCCGACCGGAACCCCAATGGTTAGAGCAATTAATTCAACCCTTTTCTAACCCTAATATTGGTTTGGTAGCAGGTGAAATCATCGCCTTACCCAGTCAAAATCTATTAGAAAAATATGCCGATAAACAAGAAACTTTATCCCAAAAACATACCTTAAATAATAGCTTTTTACCCTATGGTCAAACCGCTAATTTAGCCATTCGGCGTAAAATTTTTGAACAGGTGGGTTTATTTCGTCCCTACCTCACCACCGGGGGCGATGCTGATATGTGTTGGCGGATTCAACAACAAACCAATTATCAATTAGAATTAGCATCCCAAGCAATAGTTAAACACCGTCATCGGTCTACCTTAAAAGCATTAAAAAGTCAGTGGCGACGCTATGGAGAATCGAATCGGTATTTGCATGAACTCCATGGGATTGATTTAATGGAATCCTTAACTCCTTCCGATTATCTGTATCGCTTAGGACGTTGGGTTTTAAAAGAATTACCCCTGGATATGGTCAAACTTTCAACCGGAAAAGCAGAAATCGTGGATTTAATTAGTACCCCCATCTCCTTATTTAATAGAAATGCTCGTTTCCAAGGACAACAACAAGCCAAATTATCAGATCAAGCAAAAGTAATTGAACGACTTTAAAATTGAAGTATTATAACAGTCGCCACATCTATTAGGACATTCTTGAAAGCTAAAAGCTGCTCACAGTAAGTATTTACCTATAGCGAGATTGCCTATTCCCTATTGCCTCTTGCTATATCACAACTATTTTAACTTTTTTTAGGGGATAATTCAGATTAGACCTGTTTGTTGATCCAATCGCTATGACTCAATTTAGACTGTCTCAACAACACTTAAATTTGTTGTCTCTATGTCCTCGCAAATTTCAATATACCTATTTAGATCAGTTAGTTTCACCCACTTCTCCAGAACAGGAAGAACGCATCGCCTGGGGTAATCAGTTTCACCTGTTAATGCAGCAACATGAGTTAGGATTACCTGTGGATTTGTTACTCACCCAAGATCAAGAATTAAAACGCTGTTATACTGAGTTTTTAGGTGTAGCATCGGATATTTTTAGGTTAAATTCCGATCCTGCAACCTGCGTTTTTAGAGAAGCAGAACATTATCGCAGTTTAAATTTTAATCAGGATTTATTAGTCGTTATTTATGATTTAATTAAAGCCGAAGAAAAACAGGCCCAAATCTTTGATTGGAAAACCTATCCCCGCCCTCAAAATCGCCAGCTTTTAGAAAATAATTGGCAAACTCGTTTATATCCTTATCTTTTAGTTGAAACCAGTCAATATTTACCTGAACAAGTTTCAATGACCTATTGGTTTGTTAAGTCTCCCCAAAAACAACCACCTCAATATTTACACTTTCCCTATACTCAACAACAACATCAGAAAAATCAACAGGACTTAAATCAACTAATTGATCAATTTCATCACTATTTAGACCATTATCAAAAAGGTGAATCTTTCCCCCAAGTTGATAGAAGTCAAGGACATTGTAAATCCTGTCAATTTGCTATCCGTTGTCAACGGGTTTCTGAAGAATTAACTCTTGATCAGCCTTTAAATTCTCTGAATCTATATAATATTGATCAAGTTCAAGAAGTTATAATTTAAATAAATCATCATTCCTATGTGGCAAATTCAACCCAATTTAGAGACTCCTGATTGGATTATCCCGATTATTCAAGAATACGCCCCTCAAATTTCAGGAAAATATATTGCTCAATTATTATTACATAGAGGTATACAAACCCCTCAACAATTGGTAGGGTTTCTCAACTATAATTTTTATCAACCATCCAGTCCCTTTGAATTTGGAATAGAGATGGAAAGAGCAATTGAACGATTGATTTTAGCCCGAAATCAACAAGAAATTATCACAATTTGGGGGGACTTTGATGCTGACGGAATCACAGCAACTTCCGTATTATGGGATGGTTTGGGACAATTTTTTAGTCGAGAAAATCAGCAGTTATCCTATTATATCCCCAATCGGTTAACCGAATCCCATGGGTTAAATCATGCAGGAATTGATCAATTACATCAACGGGGATGTCAGTTAATAGTTACCTGCGATACCGGAAGTACCAACCTAAAAGAAATTGAATATGCAAATCAATTAGGCATTGATATTATTGTTACCGATCATCATACTTTACTCGCAGAAAGACCCCCGGTAGTTGCTATTATTAATCCCCGTTATTTGTCTTTAGATCATCCTTTATATCATCTATCGGGGGTGGCGGTTGCTTATAAATTAATTGAAGCCTTATATGAAACATTACCCGATATTCCCCAACGTCCCTTAGAAGATTTATTAGATTTAGTCGCCATTGGTTTAATTGCAGATTTAGTCCAACTTAAAGGGGATTGTCGCTATTTAGCTCAATTAGGAATCGAAAAATTACAACAACAATTAAAAAAAACTACCCGTCCAGGGGTTGCCAAACTGTTAGATTTATGTAAACGAACAGGCGATCGCCCTACCGATATTTCCTTTGGTCTTGGCCCTCGAATTAATGCCGTGAGTCGCATTTATGGGGATGCTAAATTCTGCGTCGAACTCCTAACCAGCAAGGATAAAAAACGCTGTCAAGAATTAGCGATAGAAACCGAATTAGCTAATACCCGACGCAAAGGATTACAAAAAGAAGTTAGTCTTGATGTGATGACAAAATTGAAAAAAATTGACCTATCTACGACTCAAGTTATTGTGTTATCCGATCCCCAATGGCAAGGAGGAGTTTTAGGTTTAGTGGCGGGTCAAGTGGCTCAAGAATATGGACGACCGACTATTTTATTAAGTACAGAAGGAACCATAGATTTAAGCAATTATGAGCAAGAAGTAAGCGAAAATTCAGAAGTTAAATTAGCCCGGGGTTCTGCTCGTTCAGTGAATCAAATTGATTTATATGAATTAGTCAAAAGTCAAGCCCATCTTTTGCATCGATTTGGAGGACATCCCTTCGCCGCCGGGTTGAGTTTACCGATGGAAAATCTTTCGATCTTTATAGATGCTATTAATCGCCAAATGCGAGGACAATTAGATACTAATTTACAGGAGATTGGACAACAAAATATTCAAGTGGATTTGGTTTGTACCGTCGCCGAATTGGGGTTTGATTTATTCCAGGAATTAAAACTCTTAGAACCCTGTGGGATGGGAAACCCAGTTCCTAAAATCTTAATTCAAAATTGTTGGTTTACTAATGCTTGGAATACTTCAGAAAAGGATTTAAGAGGACAAAAAGTTCAATATATTAAAACCACCTTTGAACTATGGGATCAGTCCATATCAACGGGATTTCCTGGGGTATGGTGGGGACACTATAAAGATGAGTTACCCGTTGGAATATCAGATGTGATTGTAGAACTAGATTTTAATACATTTAAAAAACAATATGAAATTAGAATCTTAGAATTACAATCTGCTCAAGATCAGACTCCCCCAGCATCGATTCATCTGGCTGATCATCCTATTTTAGATTATCGTAATCAAAACATTAATCAACCTTTATCCGATATACTAATTATTAAAGACTGTCCCACCTGTTGGGAGGACTTACAATCTTGGTTTCGACGCGCCCATACTGAAAAAAAACCCTTAGCGATCGCTTATACCCTACCAGAATTACTACCTCCCGAAAAAATTTGGGAACAACTGATCGGCATTGCCAAATATCTCAGTCGCACTCACCAACCCGTTACTACTCAACAACTCCGAAATCAATTAAACTTAGGAATAATTCCCTTAAAAATTGGTTTGAAAATCTTAAAACGATTAGGCTTTAACATTGAATATCAAGATCAGAGGCTAGATATTAGCTGGCAAAAATTATCCAGTTTTCATCCTTCTGAAACCCTCAATCAATTAATCCAAACCTTCTTGGCTACCATCCAAGAAGAACAATTCCGTCGTCAATATTTCTGTAATGTTCCTTTATCAACCCTGGAATCAATCGCGATTCAAACCATCATCAAGGAAGAAAACAAAAACTTAAATTAACCATTAAACATAATGGTGTTAAAAATTCCTGAATTGGGAATGACCCATTTCTCCTAATCTTGTTGTACAATAAAAAATTGTACTCTTAAAATATCCCTGTGTGATTTCTAAAAAGGCAGGGAATCTAACTATGGTCGTTTGTCCCCAGTGTCAATTTGAAAACCCAAATCTAAATAAGTTTTGCCAAAGCTGCGGTACTTCCCTCACCCAGAAATATTGTCCTGAATGTGGGGCGACTGTTCCCTTAAACACCCTGGAATGTCACAACTGCGGGACAGTAACTGGAACAGTTTATCTGGCCGTGGTTAGCCCTTCGTCCTTAGTTGCTTCTCAACCCGATCAATTAGAATCTTTAAATAATGACCATTTAGAGGGGGCTAATACCGTCGCAGAATCGATTTTAGATCGAATTGAGACTGAACCCCTCACCCCTGATACTCCTCAAGAGTCAGACCCAACACCTGCGGCCATTGAACCTGAAGAAGAAATTTTCTCCCAAGCGGATATCGAGGCCATTACCATCGCGCCCCAGGATGCCCTGAGTCCCGTCGCAGACCCGTCACCGCAGGAGGATAGTCTACAATCGCTCGAACTCCCCATTGGAGCCTATTTAGACCCCCAGCAGCGTTATCAACTCCTTGATTCCTTACCGCCCCTAGAGTCAGGAAAAACCGTTACGGTGAAGGTTTTAGATACCCAGCCCTTGCAGGTGTCTCCCCTAAACGCCCTAGAAAAACAAGCATCTACCCCCTCAGACCCCCAATTAGAGACCTTTATTATTACGGCGGCCGGGCCATATTTTTCCTTGGCTTCCGAGCATTCTAACTATTTCCCTCGGTTACAAGATGCCTGGGAACAGCCTTTTTATAGTGTGATTCTTTTAGAAGATTTTACTAATTTACCCCTATTATCTGACCTGTGGAGTAACAAGAAAAACACAGCCCAACAAATTGTTTATTGGTTAGAGGACTTAGTAAAACTCTGGGTATTGTTGGAACCTTGGAACTGTCGTCAAAGTTTATTGGAAACCCAGAATTTAAGAGTTTTCTCTGAAGATTCTCAACAGTTGTGTTTAAAACAATTGTATTTTGAATCGCCCAATTCTGCCCTGAGTTTATCGGATTTAGGATTATTATGGCAGGAGTTATTTCAACAATCCCAACGAACTTTAGTGGGCTCCTTAACAGAAATATTACGCGATTTACTCGAAGGAAAAATTACAACTATTGAACAATTGCAACAGGCCTTAACGGTGGTTTTAGAAGAAATTAATTGTCCCTCGACTCCAGCCTCCCGACCCATCGACCCAACGGAACCCCTATTACCGAGCTTAACTCAAGCTCCAACGGTGATTCTGGCTCAGAAACTCAAATCCCTAGAGGCGGTGGGACGTACGGATATCGGACGTCAACGGGATCACAATGAGGACTGTTTTGGCATGGAAACCCAAATCAAGATCGAAGAAACACCCCTGGGACAAACAAGCTCCGTCCGGGGTTTATATATTCTCTGTGATGGGATGGGAGGACACGCTGGAGGGGAAGTGGCGAGTCAAATGGCGGTTGACACCCTGAAAGACTATTTCCAAAACCAATATCCCGAGGGACTCCCCACGGCAGAAATCCTACAGGATGCAATTCTTAAAGCCAATGAAGCGATTTATACTGAAAATCAACAGGGAGTCCGTTCCGGTGTGGGTCGCATGGGCACAACCCTAGTGATGGCTTTAGTGGTTGGTCACCAAGTGGCAGTGGCTCATGTGGGAGATAGTCGATTATATCGTTTAACTCGCACCCATGGGTTACAGCAAGTCACCGTTGACCATGAAGTCGGACAACGGGAAATTCAAAAAGGAATTGACCCTGAACTGGCTTACTCTCGTCCCGACGCCTATCAATTAACTCAAGCCCTAGGGCCGCGGGAGGAGCAGTTTGTTCATCCCGATGTGCAGTTTTTGGAAATTGAGGAAGATACGGTTCTGATTATAGCATCGGACGGCTTAACGGATAATAACCTCTTAGAAATATTCGGCGAAACTCAACTGGCTCCCCTACTTAAGCCCGAAACCTCTTTAGCCACAGCCGTAGACAGTTTAATTGCTCTGGCGAATCAACATAATGGTCACGATAACATTACGGCCATTGTGGTTCGAGCTTGGGTGTAGTGAATCTGGGCTGGTAGAGACGTGCCATGGCACGTCTCTACTGTTCCCTGTTCCCTGTTCCCTGTTCCCTGTTCCCTGTTCCCTGTTCCCTGTTCCCTGTTCCCTGTTCCCTGTTCCCTGTTCCCTGTTCCCTGTTCCCTGTTCCCTGTTCCCTGTTCCCTGTTCCCTGTTCCCTGTTCCCTGTTCCCTCGTGCGTAGCGCTATAACTGATTTATGTTAATTCTAACGTTGTTAGACTCCAAACAAAAAACCCCCCTGAGACAGTGGACATTTGCACAGGAGGCGGTAATTCGAGTTGGACGGGCGGCGGATAATCAAGTTGTAATCGTTGATACCTTGGTTTCCCGTTATCATCTGGAGTTACACCGCCCAACGGATGAAACCCAGAATTCACCGTGGTTACTCGTGAGCAAGGGAACGAATGGAACCTTTGTGAATGGGGTTCTCACGAATCAGGGATTAGTGGGGGATGGCGCTTTAATTGAATTAGCAAAAGATGGCCCCTTATTACAAATTCAACTCCAGGCCAGTGTAATTGCGATTCCGGCTACTCCTCCCTCCTGTAAGCATGAGGGGAATACGCCAGGGAATTTATTTTGTATTCATTGTGGGCTTCCCATTCAGGTTGAACGCACAATCCGACAGTATCAAGTATTGAGAACCATCGGACGGGGAGGAATGGGAACAACCACCCTAGCCTGGGATTCTACCACCGCTAAATCGGCTGTACCTGTTGTCGTTGTGCTCAAAGAAATGAATGCGGATATGGCACAAATTGCCAAAGCCCAAGAATTATTTGAACGGGAAGCCCGTACCCTAAAAGCCTTAAACCATGAGGGAATTCCCCAGTTTTATGACTTTTTTGTCGAAGATGGCAAAAAATATTTAGTCATGGAAATGATCCATGGCACGGATCTGGAAAAGTATATCCATCAACGGGGGCCAGTGATTCCCCAACAGGCGATTCAGTGGATGATCCAAACCTGCGAGATATTAGACTATATTCACTCCCTCGATCCGCCTCTGATCCACCGAGATATCAAACCTGCAAACCTGCTTTTGCGACGACGAGATCATCGAATTGTCGTCTTGGACTTCGGAGCCGTGAAGGAAATCGGAACACCCCCTGGAACCCGCATTGGGGCGGAAGGATACAGCGCCCCGGAACAGGATCGGGGACAACCCCTGACTCAATCGGATTTATACGCGATCGGTACAACCTTAATTTTTTTACTGACCGCCGAAACACCCCTCAAATTCTATGGTAAACGAGGAAACAGTTATGGTTTTGAACTCGATAACGTTCCGACTATTACGCCTCAACTGCGAAAAGTAATTGAACAAGCCACGGAATACCGACCCAAAGATCGCTATCCAACGGCTCAACATCTATCTCAAGCCTTAGCCCAGTGCCTAAATTGATAAAATCGTGAGGAAGATTTATGCAAAGGAGAGGAGGAGGAAAGGGCAAAGGACTAAAAGCTATGGATAGACAGGAATACAAAACTTTAAACAGTGGAATTTGAAAGGGCGAATTCCTGATTGATTACAGACTAACTGAAATCAGGGAGGGTTTGATAAATAGGTTTCTAATCTTCGTCTTCGTCCCACGCTTCAACGGCTAATAGCTCGCTGAGGGGATCTTGCATGGAGAAACCAAACTCTAACAATTCCTGTTTCCAATATTTCCAGTCATCGCCATAGAGAAGGGCAATTTTCCATACACTATCGGAAGGTTTGATAATGTCAGACTTGACTAGGGAATGCACCTGACGTTGTAATTTATCCATCGGGTGTATAACCTTTTGGCTCATAATACCTCTTAAATTGTTCTAATTTCTAAAGGGTTAACGCTTTCCAACCTGAACGATTTTTCTTTGCATACAGGGCTGATGCCGTTCAAAGCAACTTCCTCGATCATGAGTATAGCACAAACTTTGAAAAAGCAATCTTTTTTTTGAATTTAGGTGTTAATTCTCGATGACAATGGCTGGAATTTCACCCTAAAGCCAATTATAGCGGGGAAAACCCAAAAGTGTCATCCCAACTGATTGACCAGGAATCGATCTCTAATTAATCGGTATCCGTAATACACAATACCCAAATTTGATAGTTTCGCTTATCGATGCCAAACCAAGTCACATCCCAAGAAACACCCGCAAACCACTCTGTCCAAGGTTCTTGAGAAATATACATCTGAATTTCATCATAGCGACTCCCAAACAAAGCCTCACAAAATTTTATCCCAATATCCTTCGCTTGTTTGGCAGTTCCTTCAAATTCTTCATCTGCTCCCCCTAAAAATAAGGCCTCTGCTAATTCTCCATCTAAGGTGAAGGCACTGGTGTCTTCCGTTAGATCTAAGTCTGTGGTTAAGGGGGTTTCAATTTCTAAAGCTGATAAACCATCCATCACTGGGGGTAGGGTGACAAATTGTTCAAAAAAATTAATTTCATTCAGTAAGTCCCTGGAGCCAAACCAATTTAACACCGCGTGAGGAGAAACCTTAAATCGGGCGAACTCCGCCCCCCCATTAACCAGAATTTTTCTTAATTCTTGCAGGAGTTTATTAACAGATGGATCTTCTAGGGGGGTATATACGACTTGTAATTCTTGCCACATTTGCTCAATTTCTTCTTCCGAAGGACGGTATTGGTCTCGATTAGGAACTAACATCAATGTTGATCTCCAGTTAACAATATTTTATATACTCTACTTGAGTCTTTAAAAACTCACAAGATTATTTGCAAAAAATATTATAAAAATTAACAGAATTAATTGGATTTTTGTGGTACTTATTATGATATAAGGAAACCCAAATAAACTAAGGTACTAAGAAAAATTATCTCAGGATATTACAGGTTTATGTTTTATGAAAAATACCGTAATCCTAGTATTATTTGTAAATTTGTAATTATTGTATCAATTTATCGGGGAAAGCATCGGAGGTTTCTGATGGTTCAGGTTCTTCGGGACAAAATTCTAGTTCAATTTCAATGGCAAGTTGAGGTTCTGATAAGTTATGATAGCTGGTGATCGCTTTAAATCTCAATTTTCCGGTTTTCCAAGAGGCAGCACCTAATTTTAAGAGTTTACAATCAATTTCTTCACTGACGGTATTTACGCTACTTTGATTTACTGTTAAAATCACCTTTTTTTCAATATTATATTCGGAGTTAATTCTCTCTAATAAATGAAAATCAAAAGCAGTTATGCCATCGGTTTTATACCCCTTAATATACATTTTTTTGTTAAGAATATCTATCAGGATTTCTTTAAAATTTTCCACGGTAAATGTATTCTTATTGAACATCAAAATATCATCATTATTTAACGGATAAAACGAATTATTCATTTTGATATTATCCTCAAGATTTGAGCTAAAAAGTTGGTTTTATTTGTAAATTTGTAGTTGTTGTCTAAGTTCATCTAAATATTCTTTTTATACATTAACATACAATCATCACTCAGCGTATAAAATATATTGTTCATGTTGTTTTGTCCTCAAGATTTTATCTGATAAAGTTTAAAAAAATTATGTAATTTTAACTGGTTTTATTTCTTCAATAGCACAATTAAATTATAAAAAATATGCCCTCATGTCTACTCACCTCGACTTGTTGACGGATGGTGTTTTCGTACAACTGTCTTGCACGCCGTGCCACTTCTTCACGACTTAAAAGGATGGTTTGCATAGTTTAACTCTCGATCGCTACATTGGTATTGTACCGCAAACATCGAGTGCTATTTCTTTTAACTCAAGCACTCACTTATCCTAAAATTATTATAAGAAATTGCAATCGCTTTTTTTAAGAATGCGATCGCTCTCCCTATAATTATCCCAATAAAGTGCGATCGCTCTTTTTTAAGACTGCGATCGCTTTCCCTACAATTATCATATTGATATGATGGAAACTGGTGATATAATAAATTAAGTAATTCTGGAATCGCCATGGCTAAACTTCAGATTGAAAACTTGCCTGATGAACTATATAGTCAGATTGAGTGTCTTGCCTCAGAGAAAAATTTTACTCTTAATGACGCAGTTATTCATCTGTTGACGCAATCCTTATCATTTGAGCCTGACAAAATAATGATAAATAACCAACCTATGTCAGCAATTCTACAAAGAATTAGTAATCGTCCGAGAGTTAACCCCAGGGATTTTGGATTAACAGATAGCACTATTTTAATTCAAGAGGATCGGAATAGATGACCGTTGCTTTACGATGCGTAATTGATACAAATATTTGTATTAAGTTATTTGTTGCTGATCTATTGACCTCTAAAGTTAATCAACTATTTACTCATCTTGATGATCCTTCTGTTTAGTTTTTTGTACCCGATCTTTTTTATATTGAATGTGCTAATGTTCTCTGGAAGTATGTACGCGCCAACCTCTACACGGCTGAACAGGTTAAAGCCGATTTAAGTGACTTAAAAGCACTACGATTTAAAGTCATTTCAACAAAAGATCTAATGAGTAACGCTGTTCAAATACATCATCGAGATCCCTTTGATCGTATGTTGATTGCTCAGGCTCAAATTGAGAATATGACGCTGGTGAGTGCTGATTCAATATTCAAGCAATACAGCGATATTTCCGTTCTTTGGGCTGCTAATTAATGTTAGATAACTGCTCTTTTTTAAGAAGGCGATCGCTCTCCCTACAATTAAAACTACACCGATTAACCGAATATTCTAATTAATTCGCTTTAATCTAACGCACTACTCGGACTTCAACTGCAAGGCTAAGATTGCGACCCAATCTATCAGTTGTCAGAACAGGTTGATTAAGAGAAATCCCTAACGCTAGACAAGCGCGATCACCCTTGATGAAATATTTGATGCGATTACTCTGAGGGCCCAGTACCTAGAGGAGCTTGACGGCGGTGACGAATGTGTAATACCGCAATGGTATCGCCCTCCACCACAAACAGAATCCGATAGGTTCTTGCTTTACCAACCCACAGTTGTCGAATTTCCCGACCAATTATGTCAGCTTCGGGTGCAACTGGGCAACGGTAAGGAAACTGTTGCAGTGATGCGATCGCGTCTTGGAGGTCGTAGTACCACTGGTTTGCGGCATTAGCACTCAGATAGTCACACATCCAACGATAGGCGGTTTCAATTTCTTCAAAGGCGGGTGGTTGAATTAGGACTTGATACGTCATAGACGAGGGGGAATGTTGAACTGCTGCTGTAGCGATGTCATGGCTTGATCGGCTGGAATACCTTCACCTTGATCGAAGCTTTCGAGTCCTTTGCGGATGCCGATGATGGCTTCGAGGTAGTCGATTCGATCCAGCAGTTGTTCATAGATATTGAGTTGGTGGTTTGGAGAGGATTTGAGCGATCGCACCAGGCTGAGAAGATCGGTGAGCAGTTCGTCAGGGGTGCTATTGATTTCTTGGAGGAGGAGTTCTTTGATAGTCATCGCCACATCTCAAGAGGATTGATAGTTTTAGATTATAACGAGTTTTTCCAGACAAAGCTGAGAAACCGGGTTTCTTAACAACAATCTCCGTAGGGATACAAAAGCTTTCTGAGAAACCCGGTTTCTGGTGAAACGCGATCGCTCCCTATAAAACTATCACAAGAAAGAGCGATCGCTCTTTTTTTAAGAGTGCGATTAATAGTAGCTGCAACCGACAAAGTAATTATAGTTTGGCAATGTCTGACACGCTGTATTATTAGCAAGTGCAAACATATTATTTCCAGTACCACCTACACCGTTGATTCTGTAGATAACTCCTGAACCGTTATCAATTGCTAACACGCCATTATAATTCATATTTTTGACTTTCATCAACTGCGACCCTAAGCGATAATTATATCCAGAAACTGAGCTTCCATCTGGTGCTAAAGCAAACATATTCTGTCCACCTCCACCAGTAGATCGAATTTTCACAAGGACAGGTTGATTACTTCCCGCTAGTTTGCCTGCTACAAAGAGAACACTGTTTTGAGGTTCCCACATCATGCCATAAAACTCAACAAAGTCTTGCTGACCCAACCATTTTCCTGTATCTGCGTCTGTTTTAGTAAGCACTTTACCCGAATTACTCAAAGAAAGATTGATATTACCAATCTTCAAATTTGCAGTTGAAAATACGCCATCAGCATAGACAGGAGATGGAGCAAAACTGATCATTGCTGTTGCTAAACTAATTGCTACCGTTTTGTTAAACATAAAATATTTTTCTTACCAAATTACCCAAAATATCTTAAATATTTCCCTTATAATATTTATAAATCACAGATTTGTCTAGGTCAAAAACATCCTATTTTGACAACAATTTTTACCGACCTTTGTCTTCTTGAAATCTAGTTTTATACAAAAATATACAAAATTGTCTAAAAAAATCAGCCCATGTACGCTATGATATACAAAACTCTCGTATCTCCTGGCCCAAATGAACCTTAAAGAAATGTTAAAAGTGGCGGATAAAATAGTATTTGCTAAAACGGGTAGGCATCTTGATGATTTAGAGGAAGCGGTATTGCGGGGAACACTAGAACGGGAAACATACAAACAAATTGCTAGGGATTTTGATTGTTCCGAGAGTAATGTGAGAAATGCGGGTTCAAAATTATGGCAGATTCTTTCAAAAGAGATAGGCGAAGATGTTAATAAATCGAATTTTAGAGCCGCAATGGAGAGGTTACAAAACGCTAATTTTTTTAACATTGGTCAAACTGTTAATCATAGTTTTAATATTTGTGGAGAAAGTAGACATCCGCCAGATATACCCAACCCCTATCAGCAAAATGAGGATATTTCTCAGTCTAAATCAACTGAAACTCTGCATAATGATTTAAGTGAAATGCCTGATTTGGGTGTTTTTTACGATCGCACTCCTGAACTAGAAACCCTGACAAATTGGATTTTACAAGAACAATGTCGCCTAATTGCTATTGCGGGTATTAGTGGTATTGGGAAAACGGCGTTAACAGTGCAACTGGTTCAACAAATTAAGGATGAATTTGAGTCTGTAATTTGGTGTGATTTTGACTCATTGCCGACTTTAGCCGAATTTCAAAGTAATTTGATTCAGATAATTTGTCAGTCTGAACAGTTAGATTTATCTGCCAATAATCAGAAATTTTTACCTCTAATTAAATATTTGCAAAAGTATCGCTGTTTAGTTATTTTAGATAATATTCAAAATCTTTTTAGTAGCGGCGAATTAGCAGGAAAATATAAACCAGAATATGAAGACTATCGCACTTTATTTAAACAAATTAAAGAATTACATCATCAAAGTTGTGTGGTGTTAACGGGTTGGGAACAACCTAGAATTATAACTGAGGTTAAAAGCGAAAATTCTCTAATTCGGACTTTACGACTGACGGGTTTAGATATTGTAGCGGCGCGGGAAATATTGAGAGATAATGGGTTAACAGCAATTGCTCACTGGGATGCAATAATTCAACGCTATCAAGGCAATCCCTTCTGGTTAAAAAGTATAGCAAATTTGATGCAGGATTTGGGAAAATGTGACATTGAGGCATTACTAAATAATACTCTATTGTTACCTGAAGATGTGAAGGAGAGTTTACAGCAACAGTGCGATCGCTTATCGGAAATAGAAAAACAAGTGATATCTTTATTGGCAAAGGAAAACCATCCGGTTAATTTAGTTAAATTGTTACAAAATAGTAAAACTAATTCATCGGATTTAATTAATGCCCTACAGTCTTTATTAAAACGGTGTTTAATCGAACAACAAGGGAATTTTTATACTGTTTTACCTTTAATTAAGCAATATATAGAAAGTCTAAATCAGTTGTACAAATAGCTGGGAATCTAAATAATCGTAGGGGCGATGCGCGCCTCGCCCCTACAAACCTAAACGAATTTTTCTTAAAGATGAATTGGTTTTAGTTCCAGGTTTTAACGATATTTATATTAATTTGTCGGAGATTTTTTTGGGGATATTGTAGTGGCGTGGTGCGTCAGATGTATCTCACGCACCCTAGGCATTTAAGGAACAGCAATAAACCGGTTAATGGCGTCTATAAGTTGATCAATTTCTGAGGTTAGGGTAAAGTAATGAACACAAGCTCTAACGCAATTAGGATCGAGGAGAGTTCTCAGGAAAATACCTTGGGTTTCTAAAGTATTAACTAAGGATTTATGGGATTTTCGATCAGTGAGTTTAAAGGAAACTAAACCCGCTTCTGGGGGAGAGGTTCTTAAACATTTAATTTGGGGAATTTCTAATAATTTTTGCCATAAATATTGACTATTTTGACAAATTTTTTGATAGCGTTCTGTTGCCGTTCCCCATTGATGATGGAGAGCGATCGCCTGGCGTAAAGCCGCATATAATGGAGAAGCGGAAGTTGCCACTTCATAGCGTTTTCCATCCGGTGTCCAAGAGATGGGTTTTCCCTGTTCATCCCCCATAATACTCCGCCATCCGATAAAGGTTGGGGATAATTCTGATAAAGATTCAGCGCTAATATATAACCCCCCTAATCCATCTGGCCCACAGAACCATTTATGACCCGTAAAGGCATAAAAATCAACTCCAGTTTCTGTTAAGTTTAGGGGTAAAACTCCTACGGATTGAGCCGCATCTACTAATACTTTTGTGTTATAATTATTGTGACAAAGGTTAACAATTTCTGTCAAGGGTAATACTTGTCCTGTATTCCATAAAATATGACTAATGACTAATAGACGAGTATGGGGTTTTAAATACTCAGAAATCATCGCTACGGGATCACCTTGATTTAAGGTTTCTCTCAGGGGAAAAAACGAAACTTCCAGATCAAAACGACGTTGAATTTCTTGAATAATCGCCAAAATTCCGGGGTGTTCACAATCGGAAATTAACAGATGATCTCCGGATTGCCAATCAATTCCCCACAGGGCAATATTACAGCCTACGGTAACATTTTCGGTAAAAGTTAGGGTTTCCGGTGAAATTCCTAATTCCGTAGCCAGTAAATGGCGAGTTAATTGGGTTTCTTGGTTTTGCCATTGGTTGACTTTTCCCGAAAAAGGGCCATGGGATTGCATATATTTATACCCTTCAACAATGGCATCTATTGACACCTGGGGCAATGGCCCTTGTCCACCATAATTAAAATAGGCTTTATTCGTTAATGCGGGAAAATTTTGGCGATGGGTTTCTAGGGACGGAGTTGTCATAATCCTGAGTATTCGTTATTTTTTGTTAAGGAACACTTTTAAGTTTAATCTGAAGGGGATATCTGAATTTATTATTGACACTCAAATCATCATGTTAATCACCGATAAACAACTGTTACTTTATCAACGCTGTCAGAGGCGGGCATTTTTAGACCGTTATGGCGATATTTCTCAACAAGATCCGCCGAGTGATTTTTTACTCAAACTAATCCAGGATAGTTTTGCCTATCAGCAAAGTATTTTATCAAATTATCCCTATTCTAAACTAAATTCTTTTTTTAGAAATTGGGAGTTGGGGGCAAAACAAACGATAGAATTAATGCAGCAAGGAGTGGAGCGAATCTACCAAGGGGTTTTGCTGAAGTCAGAGGTAATTAATGCTTCTGATTTTATTGTAGATGGGTCATCCATAGAATCTGATGAGATGATTCAGATCCGATTATTGAGTTCTCCTGAATTATTGGTTAAACAGCCGGGAATTTCTAAATTTGGAGATTGGATTTATGTTTCCCAGGATATTAAGTTAGGTAAACGTCCTAAACTCGATTATCAAGTGATATCGGCGTTTCATGCTTATTTATTAACAGATATTCAAGGAATACAGCCGGAAACAGGTTGGTTGATTTTACGAGGAAAAGCACCCTATGCGGTTAATTTAGAGCAACGTCTGCCGCAGATGGAGAAGGTTTTAAATAATTATTTAAACATGGTTTTATCGGGTCAGGAACCGGAGGTCTTTATTGCGAGACAAAAATGTAATTTATGTCAATGGCATAGTTATTGTTTGGAGGTGGCGCGATCGCAAAATCATATTTCTTTAATTCCGGGGGTGACTCCGACCCGTTATTTACGGTTACAAGAACTTAATTTAACCACCGTTGAAACCTTAGCAAAGGCTACCCAGGAACAATTAGAAGTGTATCCCGAATTTGCCGAAGGAATTGCCTTACAAATTATCAAACAAGCAGAATCAAATTCAGAGAATAAAGCGATTAAACGTCGGGAAGAATTTATCAGTTTTGAACAACATTTTAATTCTAGCGAATGGATTGATATTTTTAATGATAACTCTCAAACAAAATTAAAAAAATTTCCCGTTGAAATTTATTTTGATATTGAAGCTCAACCCGAATTAAACTTGGATTATCTCCATGGAATTTTAGTGGTAGATAACCGTTCAAATCAACAAAAATTTTATCCGTTTTTAGCAGAAAATCAGAACCAAGAGGAATTGATTTGGAAACAGTTTTTAGAATTAGTTTGGATGTATCCCATCGCTCCTATTTTCCATTTTTGTGACTATGAACCTAAAACCATTAAACGATTGGCAATGGTTTATAATACCCCAGATTATTGGTGGAAACCCGTGTTAAACCGATTTATTGATCTTCATGCCAAAATGACAGAAACCGTCACCCTTCCGGTGGAAAGTTACGCTCTGAAACCCGTGGCGAAATGGTTAGGATTTGAATGGCGTGATCCGAAAGCAAATGGGGCTCAATCTGTTTGTTGGTATGAACAATGGTTAAAAACAGGCGATCGCAAATTATTAGATGCTATTGTTCAATATAATGAAGATGACTGTCGCGCTACATTTCATGTTAAAAAATGGTTAACAGAGTTTCTTAATGATTCAATGTAATATAGATTAATCATGAAAATTATAGAGCTTTAAAGGAAGATTAAATCTATGACTCAAGAACAAAAAACCGATCGTCAACGAGGACATCAAGCCAATGAACGGACATTTTTAGCCTGGTTAAGAACCTCTATTTCTTTAATTGCTTTGGGGTTTGCTATCACTCAATTTAGTTTGTTTTTACATCAATTAAAATCCTCTTTTTCAGAAAAAAGTTTTTATAATAATCATATTTTTAACTCCGATAATATTGGGATTATTCTAGTGATTACCGGAATGATTATTATTGTAATTGCAGCTTGGAATTATAATCAAGTTTTTTGGCAAATTGAACAGGGAAATTATCAACCCAACCGTTTGTTAATTTGGATGATGACAGCCATTGTTATTATCCTAGGATTGATGAGTTTACCGTTATTTTTCCGTCGAGATTTACCTCAAAAAAATGTTCCTAATTCTTTGGAATTACAAAGTAATCGATCTTTACCTTTTATTGCCAATATTTTAATTGGGCTTCGATATTAATTTCCTATCCCTTAGATGATCTCGCAAAAATAAAAGCATAGGTGAATTTCATGCGAATTTTATTATCTATTTTATTCATAATTTTAACCCTAACCTTTTTCTTGATTTTTAGTACCTCAAGTGTGGCGATTTCCACAATAATTGATTTTATGGGTCAAGGGGATTTATCCACGGGATTGATCTATAATAATACAGAAGTCGGTGGTTTATCAGGAATCACCTATAACCCCGAACAACAGGTTTATTATGTTATATCCGATGACCCTAGTAATATCAATAAAGCTCGATTTTATACCCTAAAGATTGATTTAAGTTCCGGTTCTCTTACGGAAACAGGGGTAAGTGTAATTGGCGTGACTTCGTTATTAACAGAAACCGGAGAACCCTTTACTAAAGATAGTCTTGATCCTGAAGGAATTGCTTTTTCTGGAAATGGTATTTTTATTGTTTCGGAAGGGAATCTTTATCAAAATATTCCAGCTTTTATTAAGGAGTTTTCTTTAGAGGGTAAACTATTGCGTTCTTTACCTATTCCTGAAAAATTTATGGATGAGAATGGAAATAAAAATCAAGGACTCCGTTCTAATTTATCCTTAGAAAGTTTAACTCTAACGCCCGATCAAAACTATTTATTTACAGCGAGTGAAAATGCCTTAATTCAGGATGGAGAAATAGCGAATTTAGATCGGGGAACACCCTCTCGAATTTTGCGATATAATTTGCAAACCAATCAACCGGATCAAGAGTTTTTATATATTACCGATCCCTTAGCCAATTCTTCTTTTATTGCAGAACAGTATAATAGACAGGGTTTAGTTGATTTATTGGCAATTGACGATCAGCATTTAATCAGTTTAGAACGATCTTTTTCCTTGGGCTTAGGATATACGATTAAATTATTTTTAGTTAACTTAGAACTAGCCGATAATATTCAAGAATTGGAGAGTATAAAACCAGCAAAATCAGCAATTATACCCGCAGAAAAAACATTATTACTCAATTTAAACCGTTTAAATATTTTAATTGATAATATAGAAGGATTAACTTGGGGTTCTCCCTTACCCGACGGCGGGCGATCGCTCATTCTAATTAGTGATAATAACTTTATGAGTTTACAAACTACCCAAATTATCGCATTAAGAATTAATCCCAACGTAGTAAGCCCTTCAGGGCTTTGAGGCGTAAACGCCTCACTACAAGCTTTGAGGCGTGAACACCTGACTACAAGAGCATAACCAAAGTTTAACCTGGGAGACTTGACAACCGATTGGGGTGATCGGCTATGCTTAAGGGAGAAACGTCGGTACTCAGTCTCTCGCTCTTAAATGGAGTAGTCCAGCCCGCGCTTGTCGGGTTTGAGAGGGGATCAAAAACCAAACCTCATTGGGGGTGAAATTCTTCTTTACCTAGCAGGACAACACCTTTTTCGTCGGATTATAAGGACTTTTGTATCGGGTTTGGTGACTTTCCAAGGGCCAGTGGTCGAACTGGCAATATCCATTTAACCTGTGCATAAAGTCGATTAAAAGAACAAAATTTAATTAATTTATTAACCCATTTTTATGAGTGTCTAACTCGATAAAACCTGACTATTACTGTGTCCCCACACAGGGCAGAGTTTTATCATCAGCATTAATTTTTAACCCTAGAACTATATCAATTGAAGTCGGAAAACCTCAGTCTTGAGATATTTCCGGCGAAGCTTTGGTTAGGTTTAAAACTCTCCGTTATTAATATTAATGGAGAAGAATCAAAGGTTGTATTCCTACAACAACCTCCAGTTTTTGGTACAAATTTTTCAGTTCAAGATTAAGTTAAAACCCTCCGAATATTCGGAAAAGTTTATTATGAATACCTTAATGATTAAATCCTACGAAGGTCAAAAAGATTGGTCTGCGATCGCTCATTTATTTAAAGCCTGTCAAACCGTTGATCATCTTAGCGAAGATGAAAGTTTAGCAGAATTAAAATTAGGACTATCTTCTCCTAATGTTAATCCTCAAAAAGATATTCGTCTGTGGACAGATACGGAGAATCAACTTTTAGGGTTAATTGGGATTGAACCCTTAGCCTCTAAACTGGTAATTGATGGATATTTTGGTCTATATATTCATCCGAGTATCCGCTCTAGCAATTTAGGAAAAGAAATGTTGCGCTGGTGTGAAACTCGCCTGCGAGAAATCGGACAACAAAAACGACAACCCGTACAACTACGAACCTATACTTTAGAAAACCAAAACCAACAAAATCAACTCCTAAAAAAACAAGGATTCAAAGTAGATCGTCAATTTATTACCATGGCGAAATCCTTAGAATCTCCCCTTTCCATTCCCCCATTTCCCTCGGATTTTAGATTATCTCATTGCCAAGGAAAACAAGATATTTCTGCTTGGGTCGATTTATTTAATGAATCCTTTATTGATCATTGGGATCATCATGAACTCACCCTAGAACAAGCCAAATATTGGCAGAATCAACCTGAATATCAACCTGAATTAGATTTAGTCGCCGTTGCTCCTAATGGCACCTTTGCAGCCTTCTGTAAGGCTCAATTAAACTCTGATCAAATCGGTTGGATTCAATGGTTAGGAACTCGACGAGGATTTCGGAAATTAGGTCTAGGAAAAGCCATGCTCTTTGCTGGTTTATCCCAACTGCAAAAAGCCGGAGCAACTACCGCAAAACTGAGCGTAGATGCCGATAGTTTGACCGGAGCCACTAAGCTCTATGAATCCGTTGGTTTCCGACCAGTAGCCACTTGGTTATCCTGGGTCAAACCCTTATCCCGTCAAAATATCAGCCAACTTTTCCCCCAACAAGTCACGGCTTAAATCAGGTATAAAATAAGGTAGAGACGTTGCATACAACGTCTCTACCGGGGAATGTGTAGAAAACATTGACAGATTTCATATTAGATTTTCTCCTAAAATTCTCTCAATTTCATTAAATATTTTAGGGGAAAATATGGGAAGTATTAATTGTCAACCATTAATATTCCTTTAAAATAAAATTGAATTTTTTCTCACTTCTTCCGGTTCTGGTTTTATGCGTAAATCTTCAATCAGTTGGTGGAGATGATCGGAATTGGCTTGATACATTTCTCCGCAAAATTCACATTTAGCTTCCGCACCGTTATCTTTTTCAATCATATCTTGAAGTTCTTCCGTCCCGAACATTTTTAGAGCCCCTAATACCCGTTCAAAAGAACAACTACAGTCAAAGCGAACTAATTGAGATTCGGGCAAAATTACTAATCCTATATCTCCTAGTAATTCCTGTAAAATATCCGGTAGGGTTTGACGCGCTCTCAATAAAGGAGTAAACCCAGATAAACTCGCCACCCGGGATTCTAACTTAGCAATTAATTCTTCATCCGTTGCTGCTTTTGGTAAGATTTGTAATAATAAACCCCCCGCCGCTTGTACCCCTTGTTTATCCACAAATACCCCTAAAATTAAAGCCGAAGGTGTCTGTTCAGAATTAGCCAAATAGTGGGTAATATCATCACCAATTTCACCGGAAACTAATTCAACTGTGCTGGTATAGGGATAGCCATAACCCACATCTCGCACCACCCGCACATAACCATTCTGGCCGACGGCCCCACCGACATCCAATTTGCCCAGGGAATTCGGCGGTAATTCCACCTCGGGGTTGCCCACATAACCTCGGACAGTGCCATTTAACCCGGCATCCACTAAGACTCCATCCAATGGCCCATCGCCCTTGATGCGGATATTAACTCGGGATGTAGCCCGTTTCATACTCGATGCTAAGAGCAACCCGGCGGCCATGGTGCGTCCTAGGGCTGCGGTTGCCACATAGGAGAGTTTGTGTCGTTGTCTGGCTTCTTCCGTCAGACGGGTGGTAATCACTCCTACAGCCCGAATTCCGCCCTCTGCCGCCGTTGCCCGAATCAGTTGATCTGCCATTTTTACAATTTTTCACAATTTGTACCTGCTCCCATTTTAATTTTTTCTGGGATCAGGTGTTAGGGGTCAGTCAAAATTGATTTTGATTTGATATAATCAAAAAATGTTATAATCAAAAAACTAACAGTTATTAAAGTAGAATTATTATGCTCGGTACGTTTCAACAAAGTAGTATCCGTATTGAAGTAAACGCCAAGGAAGCTGATATTCGAGATAGTTTATTGCGTCCGATTCAGTTGCAAAAATGGTTATGGCCTCAACAGTTTAACCCGGGAATTCCTGAACAACTTCAATCGGGATTAACCTTTACCAGTTCCCTTGGCCCGGTAAAAATTCAACATTATGTGGATGTCAGTCAACCGAATTGTTTAAGACTGTTATTAAGTCAAGGAATTGATGGTTTCCATGAGTGGTATTGGGGGGAAGGTTGGGTACAATCTCGTTTAGAAGGAATTTCTATATTACCTTTGAATTTGGGTCAAACCATCAGTTTAATCCAGTTACGCGAGTTCCTAGTCAAGAAAAATATCCCGCAAACTTAGGTTTTATAAAACCGATAAAAAGGTTTTAATCCCTAATCCTAAGACCGCCAACATAAATAATCGCTTGATCCAAATATTACTGGTATTAAGGGCAATTTTTGCCCCTAATATTCCTCCCAAAAACATTGCTAAACTTAGCAAAATTCCTAATTTATAATTAACTAGTCCATAGGAGATAAAAATTAGAGTAGCAACTAAGGAGGAAAACAGATTTATGACTTTAGTGACCGCGACAGCTTCAATAAAGGTTTGATTAAATAGCATCACATAACTTGCCGTTAGTAGGGTCACATAACCACCACTAAAAAATCCCCCATAAATTCCTAATAAAAAGGTGACTAGATATCCTAAAGTTTTTGCTAACTTTGAGGGAGGGGTTGGGTTGGGTTTCACTCCGGTTTGGGGATTTAAAAATACAAAAATTGCGATCGCAACCATAAATAAAGAAATTAATAAAGATAGGGTATTTTTAGAAATTGTAAAAACTAAAAAAGCACCTAAAATTGAACCTAATATTGTTAAAATAATTAAACTTGGTAAACGCTGAGGATTAATTTTTTTTTCCCGAATAAAAGGAATTGTTCCCCCTAAACTTAGAAAAGTTAATGCTAACATATTAGTGGCGATCGCCATATCCGCTTCTATCCCCATTTGTAGCATCACCGGGACGGTAATTAAAGACGTACAACCCGTGACCACACTAATAATTCCGGTCAAGAAAAAAACTAAAACTAGAGTTAGTAAAAAAATGGGTGTCAGTAAGTTTTCCATCTGATCAAAATTATTGGATCATAATTGGAATTTCAATGATCAATCATCGGACTGTATCACAATATTTCGGGATTCAATTTCTTGGATAAAAATTTTTAAACTTGGATTATTGCGATAATATTTTATCAAGGTTTTATGTTTACTGTAAGGATCAGAAACGATTCTATAATATTCAGGTTTTTTAGCATCAATTGTAAAATTATTTTTAGTTTTAATAAGAGCTTTATTTAACGTATCTAAACAGTTTTTTATTTTTTGCTTCCGATTATCTGTATAGTAAAGAGGAAGTAACCAGCATTCAATAGAATGTACAGCGATCGCAAAAATAATTCTATCATAATATTTACTATAAAAATCTTCCCCGATTAAAATCTTGAATTTTTCTTTAACTTTTTCTATTAATTTTTCCGGACTCAATTCACCATTTTTGTCTTGATGAGAAATCCCATAATTAATATCTTCTGAAACGTCAGTATCAATGTGAATAATCAGATAGTCATTAAATTGAAAAGATTGTTTAAAATCTTGGGTCTGAAAATATTTAAAAACCAGTGTCCAACCTCCATAGTCTGATTTATCCTCATTATCCTTATCTCTTTCGGGTTGGAGAGGATTAACAATTAAATCATTTGTGTTAAAATATCCACTTAAAATATTTTCAATCACAATCTGATCTGTAAGTCCTTCAGTAATTAATCCAAAAGTAATCATAACTAAAAATTTTTAGGTAGTCCCCCAATATAACCGCGTAAAAATGCTTCTGATAATCTCACAGGTTCCTCTCCCTCCGGTGGTTTTGGGGGTAAAATCCTTTCTGCTTTAGTATAACCTAAGCGATTACGGTAAATTACAAAAAGTCTTTGTTGATCATCCTCCAAATCTAATCCATCTAAGATAGCAGGATTATGAGTGGTAAAAATAACTTGTCGATCATATTTTTTTGCTAATTGTACTAATTCTTGAACCAATCTACGTCCTAATCTGGGGTTTAGGGAAACATCAATATTATCTACCGCAAAAAATTTAGGGGTATTATCACTGATAAACAGACAAAAATAGAATAGTAAAAATAAGAATCCTTCATTAGAACTATTTTGATCAAAGTATTTTTGTTTTCGTGAAAGAAGATATCGATCAGCAATTTCAATGCTTTTTTGATTCAGGGATAATTCATCAGAAATCCTGAAATCCTTAAACCAATCTATAAGCTGCATTTTTTCTTTTATCTCTTGAATTTTTTCTTGATTTTTTTCTGCATTTAAAACCGTTAATAGTTTTAATAATCCTTCTCCATGAATTCCCAAAGGTTGAATTTGACCTTCTTCTTTAAAAATTCGTAAACTTGAATTCTCTGGAGAAAAAATCAAAAAGTTTTTTAAAGTTGAATTATCAGGATTTTCCATAATATACCGTTTTACGCTTTGTTCAAGAAAATCTGCTTCTGATAAACTTGAAAAAATATGGGTATTTTGTTCATAAGCTAGATAAATTCCCTCGCTAATCCTCTTAAATTCAGAAATTTCCTCTGAATTGTCCGAAATCTTACTAACCCAACTAGAGTAGGGTTTCCCATCATGTTGTAAATTATAGGTAATAATCTTATCGGTTTTAAACTGGAAAGATGTTTCAATTTCTTTGTTAAGATTATCAGAATTAAAAGCGGATCGCATGAATTGAGGTTCAGTTATTCTAATTCCTCTGGATGCTAAAAACTCATAATCAAGTTTATCACTTGCTGCGGCTGAACTTAACGCGATCGCTTCCAAAATATTAGTTTTCCCACAACCATTTTCGCCTATCAAAACCGTTACCCTCCCTAGTTTAAAATTAAACTGGTCAATGGATTTAAAATTTTTAATGGTAATCTCTTTAATCATGGGTATCTTCAAGTTTCGGATTTAAAAGGTGTATAAAAAATTGATTTGATTGTTTGCCTTCTTTAAATAAATTTATATTTCAAACAATTAAATCATAAATCTTTGGAATTGTCAATTAATTTGAGACAAAATTAAGTTTAAAATATTCATTTCCTTAGAGTGAAACAGTTGATTTTCATTAAATAAATTTTTACCCAGTTTGTCCATAGAGTTAGTATTAAAAACTACATAGGGAAGATTTTTATAATTCCCATCAGCAGGTAGAATATTATCCGCAGAAGCGAGAGCATAAACTAAGCGTCTTAGAATATCTTGAAAGGATGGAGGTAACAATTTGCGATCGCTTAAAAAATACTCCTCTAATTCAGAAAAGGTTAAAAAAGTTTGAATGGGAAAAGCATAATAGCGATCGCAACTTTTAGAAGTTTGTATGACTTGTTGCGATCGCTCTTTAACCTCGACTAAAGTATAGACTAATTCCAAAGCAGAAGCAACCAGTGTCTTAATTTGTTTGGGATAATTTCCCTTTGCTAAACCCCACAGTTGTTTAAAAAAATCGCTATTTTCTAAAGCAAAAATCCGAGATAAATCAATATAATTAATTTCCCTAACCGTTTTTTCCGATAACGGAATAATCAATAAACTTCCTCGCACATAGGTTTTTTCTAAAGGGGGGAGATCCAAAAATTGATCTAAACTTTTTTCCAATTTAGATAAAATTTCCCATCCCAAAGATAAATAAGATACTTCCTGTTGAGTTTTAGAGGTGACAGGAGGACGATAAATTTCTATTTTTTGAGCGGATAATAAATTTAATAATCGTTGAGAAATCTCTTTTAAGTGTTGATCTTGACGATGCTTTTTAGACTCTTTTTGTACTTCCTGATATAGAGTTACCATTGACCCCAAAAAACTATCTCCTCCTTGTTTAATCGACTTTCCCCCAATCGGAATCATCACATAACTTTGAAATCCAATTTGACCCGATCCCACAATTCTAGTCATAATTGATGCTTTTAAAATAATCAGAATATTCAACGCACTTAAACAGGATTCTTGTAAAGAAATTTTGGCTAATTCCTGAGATTCTGCTGGAGATAAAGGGTGATTATCTTGATCAACTTTAGGGGTAAAATAAATTGCTTTATCCGATAGATAAAACTTAATGAATTTTTCCCCTTGGTCTAAACTTCCCCCGCGACCTCTGTAGATAACTTGAATAATTTCCATTAAATTTTGTTCGATTTGAAACCCGGGAATTTCTACTAAAATATATCGGGTATTCGGGAAGGATAAACCGCGAGACGCGGAAGCAGTCATAAAAATCACATTAACGCTATCCTTGAATTGTTGAATATTGGCGATTTCCTTCTCAGAAAGACTCGCATGAATTTCTAAATAATCTTTTTCTGCTTCAAAGTTAGGGAGTTGCTTCGCAATTAGATCAATCAGTTTTTTGAGTTTATCCTTATTTTGAATATAAACAATAATTTGACCTTGATTTTGATTTAACCTTTGCAAAATATCGCTTTTAATGATATCGATCATTTGATTAATTAACGTTAGATCATCCTCATTATTTTCTTGGTCACTGACTGAGTGAATCAAAACCTGATAATCTATTGTTAATTGAGAAGCGGGATAGGAATTTGCATTAATTAAAGTTGCTGGATATTGATTTAAAAATTTAAACTGATCCACCCATAAACACTGTTGCTGGGTTGGGGAAACCTGTCGAACAAAAATTTTATCTGCTTGGACATTTTGATCGGATAAATGACTTTCAACCACATCCTTTAAGGTTAAAGAAGCATCCGCAGTAATCACTTTAATATTAAACCCATAATCAGGATTTAATAAGTCATATTCTTCGATAAAAGTTTTAATTCCATGTAAAAAAGCAACCCCTTCCGGTGATCCGGTAATTTCATCAATCATAATAAAAATATTTCTCAACCGTTGCGATAGCAGTTTAACTTTTTCAGGAATGACACGACGGGTAGAAGAATTATAAACACTGCTAAAAATTCGTTTTAAATGTTTTAAGGTATTTCCTGATCGGGTTTCTTTTAACGCTTGAATTGATGCGGTCGCAATAATATTATTAGGAAATTGATCAGGATGAATTAAACAAGTATGAATTGCTTCCGATAA
Organism: Planktothrix sp. PLAVEN19ND; assembly: GCF_057220675.1. NCBI lineage: Bacteria > Bacillati > Cyanobacteriota > Cyanophyceae > Oscillatoriales > Microcoleaceae > Planktothrix > Planktothrix sp. PLAVEN19ND. The sequence continues at coordinate 1,409,100 of NZ_CM170132.1, forward strand.
ACTCGCTAAAACTCCCGCTTGATTTCGCGGTTTTACTTCTAAAATTTCTTCGGAATTTCGCCCAAATCGTTGGGAAGATTTCAACTGATAATCGCGCTCTAAACTAGCATTTAAAAACTTAACTTTTCCGATTTGTACATCTTCGGAAAATCGATGATAATAAGATTCAACCGCACAACCTCCTTTTTGATCATTTAAAATCATCGCATTAGTATTTAAACAAATAATATTATTGTTTAATTGATGGGTAACAGGATCGCAAAATTTTTCGATAATATCCCGATTGACTTGAATCCGGGGACTGACATAAAATAATAGTGTTCCGGTTTCTAAATGGTGTAAAATGTAGTTAGCAATAGCTGTGGTTTTACCAATTCCTGGGTTTCCAGTTAGAAATAAATAGGGAATTTGGGGATCAGAGAGCGATCGCTGAATTAACTCAGCATGAGCATCTCTTAGAGATAGATTATTTTGGGTTAAATGGAGCGATCGCTGTAAGGTTTCAGGAATATTATCAGCAGTATTAAAAAAGTCTGATTCCCTTACCTTTAAGATTTCTTGATGAGTGATTGATGTAATTTGATTCGGTTTTGCTTCAATAATTGAGTTTACCAATTCACTCCCATTTTTAAAACTTTTTGACGCATTACTTTTGATCACATTCAAAACCCGTTTACGATTTTCTGAAATGTTAATTTTGACTTTATGGCGATAGATTTCATAACAGGTTTTTAATATTTTTAAAGATGATTCAGAATTCAGAGAAATTCCATTGATCAGGCGATCGCTATATCCAAAACAGTTGAATTTTACGATATCACTAGATTTTAAATAGCAATTTTTCAACAAAAAATCATAAAAACTCCAAGCATAACTACCAGCTTGAATTACTTTCACTGCTTCTTTATCTTTAGTCGAAAAAGCAGAAAAATATTGTTCTAATTTTTGAGAAAAAACCTGATAATTATTCGTCTCTCCCGTATCAATTTCTAACCCACAAAATTGAGATTTTGAGCGAATATAATTTAACTCTTGTTTTAATAATTTTTTTAGGGTATCAATATTTTTAATATCCTGAATTGAATAGACCGCAGAAGTAGTAAAAGTTGATAAATCCACCACTAAAATTCGATATTGATCACGATAGCGAGTCAATAATAATGTATCTGCTTTTAAAAACTCTCCCGTGTCTTTATAGTGAATAATATCAACATTATTAAACCCTTGAGTTTCTAAAACCTCTCGATAAGCAGTATTTTCATTTTTTTCGATCAGATTAAAACAGTTATCATTATAAAAATCGCATTGAAAATAGAGAATCTCAATTTCTCGATCATCTTTCCATCCCGTTGCTTCCCTATATTCTCGAATAAAAGTTACCCCGGAAGTCCAACCTTTTTGTAAAAATAATTTTACCCAAGTCAAAATCGTTTGGCGATCTGACCGATCAAAATAATGATTTTCATTGGCTAGTTTTTCACTAATTTTATAGAGATAAATCTGACTTAGGGGAGCAACATAAATATCCTGATAGGATTGTTTAAATTGTCTTTGTTTAAAATAAGTTAAAATTCCTAAATTAAACCCAATTTCAAAGATTCTACCTAATTGTATTCCGAGTTGAGAGATCATTAATTATTCCTCAATTCTTAATTATTTATCAATCATAGATCGCACTTCTAACCATAGTTAAAAATGCTAAAGTATTAAAATTAATATTTTTGGGAGAGTAAGTAAAGCTGGAAAGTGTTCCCAGTCCTTCATCTCCGATGAGTTTACTATAAGGATTTAACTTTAAAACAATATTAGTATTGTTATTATAGCTTTTTTCATAACGGGAAAAATGAAACAAAATAATATAGTTTAAAATTGTTTTTTGGAGAGGAGAAGAATCGTCTAATAATCCTGAAATCACATCTCTTGTATGTTCATCATCATAGATATTTAACAGGGTACTATAACAAACTACACTATTGAAAATAGTTCGCTTTTTATCAACTGTAACTCCCGTAAACAAATTTAAAAATACTTTAGTCCTTTGACTGGGATCATTAGAGAGTTTTTTCAATTCTTCTACATCGGGAATATAGAAAGATTCTTGATTTTTAGTGTTTAAATTTAAAGCAGGATAGGTGTCCATAAAAACCGGATAAAGTTTGAGATCGGGTTTTTCATCTTTGAGGTATTTAATCACCGTTTCCGACATAAAAAATAGGGAGTCTGGGTCAGATTCTGAGCGAATTAATCCCAAACGTCTACTATAGGGTGCTTTCGCAACATATAAGAAATGTCGATATCCTTTTTCTTCATATAATTTAGTGATTTCATCTCGAATTACCGTTGGTTTTTGATACAGTTGTTCATGCTTTTCATTACTAGAAAAGGTTTTAAAGTTATTGATCTGAATGACGTCGGATTTATCAGGATCTCTTTCAATTAAAACAATCTCACCATAAATATTAGAAATCCGTTGGTTTTTATCCGGTTCATTCCAAACCGCATCACTCACCCAACTGGAAACAACAATAATCGCTAATTTATCTAATTGCGGTTTAAAATCACTATTAAATTTAAACCGTTTGGGAAGTAAACAATAGAGAGAAGATAAAGCATTTCTAGTGCGGTATTCAATTCCTTTATTTTCTGTATTTAACCCTTGATCATTTGCTAAACAATCTCGTCTTAAAATATGTGCTAAAGATCGAGTTAAAGTCCTTAAGTATTTCTCATCTTCGCTATCATCAACGGTACTTTGGACATGAAATCGCAAGATAGGAATAAACAAATTTTGGTCTTTGAGGGGATTTTGACAAACGCTAATACACAAATAGGTTAATAAACTAAAGACTTGGCGATAAATTCTAGCTTCAGGAGATTGATTATCTTTAAATATAGTTTCTCTCAGGTCGGTAATATTATAATAAATCGCTATTAGCTTTTTCTCTTTAAAATGTTTATCATAGAGAGAAAGAGGTTTGAATTTTTCGCCTGGTTTTTTTATTTCTTCAGCATTTAATTTTCTGATTGGATAAAACACCACAGGTAGTGCTTTAATTCCATCAATATTATACCTGAGAGCAAATTTCTGTTCTTCCTCTACGGTAAAATAACGCACATCATCAAAGGTAAAAGTTACTTCTAAAGATGCTAAAGAGTCTTGACTCAGTTGATTTTCTTCGACTTTTAAATAAGCTAATGCTTCCCTCCCAGATGAGCGTGAACGACTGGTATCATCATCTTCTAGGTTGATTTTAAAAAAGTTTTGACTATTAATAATATTAATGGGTTTTTCGTGAAGAATATCTTTGTATAAACGTAATTTAACTGTCTTTTGTTCACAGTTTAAAACCGTTTTTTGCATTAGAAAATTTTGCAAAAATGATTTTAAACGATTGACTTTTTGATTAACTTCCCAACCAGAATTAGCGATTTTATTTTTGATGGTTGATAAGAGTTGAGTAATTGCTTCTGGGTTCGTTTGATGGGACTGAAAACCTTTTAAAACTTCCTGTTCAAATTGAAGAATGGGGTTATATTCCTCATCGGGTGTGTTTCCTGTTTCATCAATCGCAAAAATTAGATAATACAAACAAACGGTTTTTAAAACTCTAGTTTTAAAACTTTTTGCTTTGTTAGAATTTTGTAAATATTCTCGATGTCTGGGACTGGTGGGGTCAATTTCTGCGATATGATAATCTAAGGAAGATTTTTCATTATAAGCACTAACGGAACCATTCAGCTTTAAACGTATTCCTAAATTAAATTCTTTAAAATTATTACTATTGCGATTATAACTTTCACCCATTACTCCTTGATAATCAGGAATAATGGGTAAACTATCAAACGCATCGGATTGAGAAAATGCAGTTCTGAGGTTAACGGTTTCTCCTAAATAAGTAATGTCATAATGGGCGTTATCTAAATTCGGATCATTGACATATTCAATCACTATTTTTAAGCGATTAATTAAGGTTTGTAACAGCGTTAAGTCGGGGGAATTTACGTTAGGATGAGTTTTTTGCCATCCTTTTTTGAGATACTCTAAATAGTCAATTTTTAGATCGCGTAAAAGACGAGGTAACGCTTCTTGATCGATAATGCTTCTGAGGTTATTTAAACTGGAGTCGGGTCGAGCTAATAGTTCATTGAATAACTCATTGAGATCCCGTCTTTCTGGTGAATCTTCATCGGTAATAGTTTCAATATGATGTCGAATATATGCGCATAAATTGTCTTGAAAATCTGCCAATCCTGTAAACCGAATATTAAAATGATGTGCTTTAATAATCGCATCACTTCCATTGCTACGATGGGGGGTAAAACTATTTTCCAGGATTAGGCGTTTGGAGTTAAATGGGGATTGTTTATTAAAATCATAGTTAAAAGGAAGATCATCTTTTTCCTGATTAAATTCTCCTAGATCACTACAAATTTTAGCTAGGATATTTTCAGGAGATTCGGGTTGACAAGCTAGATTTAATTTTTCTTTTAATAACTGTTGAATTTGTCTAATTTTATCACAGAATTTAGCAGCATCTTCAAAATTAACGGTGGCGGCGCGAATACCGTTAGTTTGAGTTAAGGGATTGAGGGTTTTATTTTCAGTTGCTATTTTATAAGCAAAATCATAAGCACGAATGAGGAGACGATTTTGATCGTCGGGAGCAAGTTGAAAAATTGGGGTATTTGTTGTTTTAATTTCTTTTAGAATAGTATCTAATAGGGGAATATAATCTAATTTAGGCAGAGAATCAAAGGTTTCTTGCAGAATATGTTGATCAGTCATTGTCAAAATATGTCATAATTGTATAAGTCATATCCATACTACAATCTTTTATGGTAACTGTAAAGTCTGAATTAACAACAAAACCCCTAAACCTAGCTGAATATCTCAATTACAACGATGGTACAGATACCTGCTATGAACTGGTTAACGGAGAACTAATTCCCATGAGTTTAGGAACAGGAAAACACGGTGCAATTATCAAATTTTTAGAGCGCACTTTTGATGCAGAAATCGAGCGTATGGGTTTAAATTGGACTGCTATTCAGAGTGTTTTGGGCATTCAATCTCCCCGTGGGGGAAGATGGGATACAGTTAGAATTCCTGATGTTGTGATTTTACCACTAGAACAATGGCGAGAATTACAAAATAAAGAAGCGGTGATTACACTGAATCAACCCGTACCTTTATTAATTGTTGAAGTGGTGAGTGAGTCTACTAAACGAACGGATTACCGCGCCAAAAAAGCAGAATATAGTGTTTTGGAAATTTCTGAATATTGGATAGTTGATCCTTTGGAAAATAAAGTCACAATTCTGACATTAGTTGATGAATGGTATGATGAATTGGAGTTTACTGGAGGGGTTCAAATTCAATCAAAAACTTTTCCTAATCTGGAACTAACAGCCGAACAAATATTAAAATATCAGATATAATATCTGATCTATTTCCGTCTAAATTTTCCTATACTGGTTATTATTAACTGCTATGATTACTTTCAATTCCGCATCAACTCCCCTACTCGGGTTATCTTTGGAACAACTCACCGACTGGGTACAACAGCAGGGACAACCCGCTTATCGAGGAAAACAATTATATGATTGGATTTATCACAAAGGGGCGAAATCCATAGGGGAAATTACGGTATTTCCGAAACAATGGCGCGAGACTATGGGGGATGTGAATATGGGTCGCTCCACGATTCATTATAAGGCGATCGCTCCTGATAAAACCATTAAATATTTATTAAAATTAGCCGATGGTCAAATTATTGAAGCCGTGGGAATCCCTAGCGAAAAACGCTTAACGGTTTGTGTTTCTTCCCAGGTAGGTTGTCCGATGGGGTGTGATTTTTGTGCGACGGGAAAAGGCGGCTTTACTCGCAATTTAGAACCCCATGAAATTATAGACCAAGTGTTAACAGTGCAAGAAGATTTTCAACGACGAGTTAGTAATATAGTATTTATGGGAATGGGAGAACCTTTATTAAATACAGAAAACGTGATTGCTGCGATTAAATCCCTGAATCAAGATGTGGGAATCGGACAACGAATGATCACTGTTTCTACTGTTGGTTTACGGGGAAAAATTCGGGAATTTGCAGAATATGATTTACAAGTGACTTTAGCGGTAAGTTTACACGCTTCCTATCAAAATATTAGAGAAGAATTAATTCCCAGTGCCAAAGCTTATCCCCTATCCCAATTATTTGCAGAATGTCGAGATTATGTTAAATTAACCGGAAGAAGAATTAGTTTTGAATATATCCTTTTAGCGGGATTAAATGATTTACCCGAACACGCCATAGAATTAGCCAGTCAGTTAAGAGGATTTCAAAGTCATGTTAATTTAATTCCCTATAATCCGATTCAAGAAGTTGATTATAAACGACCCAATACCCAAGGAATTAATGATTTTATGGATATCTTAAAAGAGCGTCATATCGCCGTCAGCGTCAGATATTCCAGAGGTTTAGAAGCTGATGCAGCCTGTGGACAATTACGGGCTTCTCAGGCTTAGATTTTTCCATAAGCGGTATATTTGTATCTCTATACCGCTATAATAAAAACCCAAAATACAATATCTATATATTGACAATGAATTCCGTACAATCTCCCCCCAGCCAGCAACCGCCCGATACCATAGCCTTAACTACAAAAGAATGGTTACAAAACAATCTATTTAATACTTGGTATAATACCCTAATTACAATTGGAATTAGTTCCCTGTTATTATCAATGTTAACAGGGTTTATCTCTTGGGCTTTTACTACTGCTAAATGGAGTGTAATACCCGCTAACTTTCCCCTCTATTTTGTGGGACGTTTTCCCGTCGATCAATATTGGCGATTATGGATAATGTTAGGGATAATTGCTATTTTATCTGGTATAACCTGGGGATTTTTAGCTAGAAATAGCAGGATTTTATTTAGTAATAATATCTTAATTGGGATTGGATTAACAGGAGTTTTGGCGGTTATTACTCCCACTCCGATAGTTTTTCGTCTGCTATTAATTGTGATGCTATTATTATTGGTGGCGTGGGCTTGGGGGGGTAAAACTATCGGAAATACTCAACCTAAACTGGGAAAGTGGTTGCCCTTTTCTTGGTTTTTATTACTCTTAATTTGTGTTTGGTTTATTGGCGGTGGACTGGGATTAAAAGTAGTCGAAACCAACCTATGGGGAGGACTGATGTTGACATTGTTGATGTCAATTATCAGTATTTTATTGTCTTTTCCCATCGGAATATTATTAGCATTAGGACGACAAAGTAGTTTACCCGTAATCAGAATTTTATCCACGGTTTATATTGAAATAATTCGAGGATTACCCTTAATTACAATTCTATTTATGGGGCAAATTTTACTGCCTTTATTCCTTCCTGAAGGAGCGCGACCCGATCGCATTTTACGCGCTATTATTGGATTAACTATGTTTAGTTCCGCCTATTTAGCCGAAAACATCCGAGGGGGGTTACAGGGGATTCCCAGAGGTCAAACCGAAGCCGCCAAAGCCTTGGGATTAAATACCCCCTTAACGGTGAGTTTAATTATTTTACCCCAAGCCTTAAAAGTTGCAATTCCTTCTATTGTCGGTCAGTTTATTAGCCTATTTCAAGATACAACTTTACTGTCAATTGTGGGATTAATGGAATTATTAGGAATGAGTCGATCCATTTTAGCCAACCCTAAGTTTTTAGGACGACATTTAGAAGTTTATATTTTCGTTGGGATTCTGTATTGGATATTTTGTTATGGAATGTCGATAGCCAGTCAAAAATTAGAACAACAATTGAATACGGAACATAAATAAATTCAAAACTGTGTAGGTCGGCGGTAAGAAGAAAGACGCAACAAACCCCCCGAAATAAGGGAGGTTTGAGGGCTATCTCCTTGATTTTATCAACCTTTTAACGGGGTTGTCACCCCGTGAGGTGCTTCTGTGGGGTTCGACTCTGGATTGTCAGCATCCACAGAATCCTTAATCCGATTTAGCCAGCGTTCGGCTTTAGAATAATTGTCTTTTTGGACTTGACCAATGGTTTCCTTAAAGTTCAACTGCACCCCCCAAACATCGGTAAAGAAGCGTTTTTCTTGCTTCATCCGGTCAAAGAATAAAACACTTTCCGTATGGGTGAGTTTTCCTTGCTTTTTGGCGATCGCCATCATCACCGCAAACACATCATCCGCCATCTTCGCATCGCCACAAACATAATAATGACACTGGGGATGGCTGAGAATTTGCCAGATTTTTTCGGGCTGCTGTTCCATCAGGTTCTGTACATATTGCTTTTGTTCTCCTAACCGCGAGAACGCCACCTCTAACCCCGTAAGAACGTTGCGATCGCGCCACACTTGCAACTGTTCCTGATAAATAAAATCACTAGGATTCCGACAGCCAAAATAAAGGTGTGCTTCACCCAAGCTGATTCCTTGGTTTTGCAACGCTTCCCGATGTTGCAGGAAAGCAATCAGAGGAGACACCCCCGTTCCTGGCCCCACCATTAAAATCGGAGCATGGGAGTCCGTCGGGGGGCGGAAAGTAGAGGTTAGAACTTCGATTCTCACCGAGGAACCCGGTTGCAGTCCGGCCAGATAATTAGAACACAGTCCTTGACGCACTTTCCCCGCATCAGTTGTCACTTGTAGCACACCCACAGTAATTTGAATCTGTCGGGGATGGAGGAGGGGACAGGAGGAAATAGAATAAAGCCGGGGTTTTTGCTTGGGTAACAGTTCCAGCAGGGGAGCTAGTTCAATCGCGGCCGAAGGAAATTCGTCCAGCAAATCCACCACGCTCATCAAATTATCCATAAGGTTTTTCTTGAGGGCGATGCTATCCGGGTTTTCATCCCCCTGGCGTAAAATTTCTAACCAGGTTTCCAGGCGATATTTTTCCTGGGGGTTCTGCACCACAGAATAGAGATAGGCCAGTAACTCGCTCAAGGGTTCCCGCAATGCCAGATCCAGATCTTCAGACAGGACTTGATTAACCGTATTAGGAACGGTAACGGGGGTTTGATCCTCTAACGCCTCCCCACTAGCCGTCCTATATTCAGCCGTAAAGTAACTGTCCGCATTGAGATTGAGGCGATCGCACAATCGCTGCACCAACTCCGGGGGATTAGCCGGATACACCGCAACGTGATCCCCCGTTTCATATTGCAGATCCGTATCGGTCAAGTCAAAAACAATCAAGCGGGTGGAACGACTCCCAGGAACCACTTCTTGCAGAAGTTCTTGATTGGCAACCAGGGGAACCGCCATACCCCGTTCCCCTGTTGTGGGGGAGAGTAGGGCTTCAGCCAGAAACGTCACGGTGAGTTTAGGGGTATCGGTGGCGGTACTACCAGAAGTGGTATCCTCGCCCATGACCCGGGATACTAAACCTAACCACTGCTTAAAGGTATCAGCCTGTCCTTTAATTTCATCGGCTTTATGTATCGGTACAATACAGTTTGCCCCGGCTTTTGCCAGTGCCTTATCGACGGAAACCCCAGAGGCACAGAACTGTTCATACACCGTACTCCCAATCCCCAAAACCGAATAACTCAGACCGTTGAGGGAAGCCCGGGGCTGTTGTTGTAACCATTGGAGAAATCGCTTTCCGTTGCTGGGCATTTCCCCATTGCCAAAGGTCGAAGTCACAACCAATAACAGCTTTTCCGATGCCAGAGTATCGGTGTTATATTCATTCAGTGCCATCACCTGCGGACGGTAACGACTGAGTTGACGGGCGGCTTTGCGGGCAAAACCTTCGGCTGTTCCGGTTTCCGAGGCATATAGAATCAAAATTCGATCCTGTTTATCGCCCTGCTCATCGGCAACAACCGTGAGTTTTTCCAAATCTAATCCATCTTCGACTCCCCAACGGTCGGCTGCGTGATGATAGGCGGGCTCCAGGTAAAAATCTCGCATCTGGTGATGCCATACCGGACAGGCACTCCCTCCCGCCGCCGGAACCACCCAACCCCAATCCCCCGGGCATTCCCGTCCGGCTTTCTTTTCCCGGAGGTCATGGGTGAGAAATTGGCGAGAGGCAGTTTGGTGATCCACCATGGTTACCTTCGCTTTTTGGAAGGAATAGAGGATCGCCGTATTCAGTTCTAAAGCCGCCCGATCCCGCCACAACGTTTGTTCCGAACTGGTATCGAGTTTCAGAACTTGGGCAATTTCCTCAATTTTGTTGTAGCGGTACTCATCGAGGAAATCCCGCATAATCTCAGTATCCATATACCAGCCATTGAAGGGCATACAGCCATAATGAATTCCGCCGATGTGAACGGAGAAGTTACTAATGGCGGGAATAGCATACCAACGCATCCCAATGGCTTTAAATTCTGGGACGGTGGGATGTTCAATCTCCACTTCTAGCACTTCCTCCGGTTTCCAGTGATACATCTTGGGAGTTTGACCCGGAAGCTCAATCACCAAGGGCAGAATATCGTAAGCGCTGCGGGGTTGGGGAGGTTCCCAGCCAAAGTTAATAATGGCAGTGGTGAGATCCAGATTCGCCGGATCGCCTAAAATACTGCCATCGGCCAGTTTATAGGCGGCATAACGGAACAGTTGAGAATTCCAGATCCTCGGCCCCCAGCGTTCCTTCGGCTGTCGGGGGCGAAATACCGTCATGGTGATTTGTAGGTTGCCCCCATTGGCTGCAAATTGGGCGTGTTCCTGAAGTTCGCGGAACATTTCATCGGGGTCACTGATATGACGGCGATCACGCACCACCATATTATTCCAAGCAATTCGCCCCACACATTTAGAAGCATTACGCCAAGCCACCTGAGTCCCATAGGCGACTTCTTCATAGGTATGGGTATAGGTTCCCGTGGCTTTGACTTCCTCCTGAATTTCTTTCCAGCGACGTTCCTGATCCTCTGCTTCCCAAGCCTGTTCAGAGGAAATCAAATTGAGAAACTGTTTGGCTTTTTTCAGTACCCGTTCTTGATTGAGCATGGGCATCTTCACCACGTTGATGATCCGATCCAGCAAGATCTGCCACCCTTGACGCAATTCGGGGGTAAAGTTGGGCAAGTATCTTTCAAACAGAACAAATAGGGTTTCTGACATCGCCGGATAAGCACAGGTCGGTACGTCGGCAAAGCTGTGAACCTGTCCTAAAAACCGGAGTTCTTGCAACATCTCATCACTGCTACCCGTTCTCAGACAACGTACCAAAAATTCTAGGGCTTGGAATAAATGTAAGGATAAATAATCCATATCTGCCCGTCCAAAAATAGGCAAGACAAAGGGATATTTCTCAAACAGAATTTGATAAAATTCCATCCCCATTTGTTGTTTGTTCTGGCTAAAGATCTCCCAGCAGGCTGCCATTTCCTGTAACAATTCCGGGGGTAATGCGGCTTCATACTGATGGAGGGTTTCCACCATAGGCAGAATAATATAAGTATTAAAAAATTTGTAGAGAGCAGAATTCTCTCCTTGTATTAAATCTTCCCGATCATATTCTTCTAAATAGGGAATGGACGGCAACATCCACATCCACACCTGACGGGCTTTGATCCAATGTTCCGGGCGCAGTCCCGCATCGGCAAACAAATTCCCATATTCGGCAACGGTTTTAAACCCATGTTCGCCTTCTGGGGGAACACCCATCAGGGGTTCACCGACAATCACTTGGGTTTCGGGTTGAAGTTGATGAATGGCACAATCAAACAACTCATAGAAAAAGTCGCTAATACTATCGATCGCTTCCCCAAACAAATACTCAAGTTCTGGTTCTTCTAGTAACAGGCGCTTGAGGAATTTTTCCATTTGTAACTCTTTCCACGCCCGCAACTTATTCCAGACATCTTTAACAATGACTTCATCCTGTGGCGTTAGGGATGTGGCTTGAGGAAGCTCAACTTCAACTTTTTCCACCTTCCCACGCCGACCCAAACTACTCTGTTTACTAATTAATGTCACCGTGTTGCTACTACCCTCACTGCTGCTTTGGGTTAAGCGGAGTTTCAGCTTGAGTTGGGGAGATTGTTCCCAGGTGGTGATGGGAAATTCCAGTTCCGCATTGCGATCGCCATTGAAACAATTTTCCGTCCCAAATGTCACGGTTCCCGCATCTTGCCAGGGATGGGTCATGTCTCCTTCCCGATAACATAGGGTAATGGCAATGGTGCAGTCTCCCTGATTCTTCAAATCCACTAACCAGTTGGGCTGCATTCGAGCCAATAGATCTTTTTGCAGTCCAGTCTCCCCCTCATTAGAAATGACCTGCACTCGGCACTTATACTTGTAGCGGTTGCCAATGGGCAAGTCCGTTGCAGAAACTTCAGTGAGATGGATAATTTTCTGGTTGTGGAGGGTTTGAGGATCTTGCATCTTAGACAGAGTTGATAAAAGGGTGATGGAAGTGGGTCAGTTGTGAAACACAGCTTTAATTTTACTGATTTTGGGGACTTTTGGGGAATTCTCTCTAACCCTAATATTTTCAGGAGGGTAAGGTTAAGCAAAAAACTATCCGAATTGTGCCTAGGGATAAACACCATACAATAGTATATAGAGCAAGGAATCCACTGTTGAATATTAACCCCAATTTTAAGCCATGACACAAATACAACCTAATCCCTACCCAATTGAATCACCAACTGAAGATATTGCAATTATTGCCACCGATGTGCATAAATGGTATGACAATAATTTCCACGTTCTCAGAGGGGTTAGCCTTTCAGTAAAACGCGGGGAAGTTGTGGTGATTATGGGGCCTTCGGGTTCAGGAAAATCGACATTTATTCGGACATTTAATGCCTTAGAAGAATTTCAACAGGGCAGTATTGTCATCGATGGAATTAATTTATCCCATGATTTAAAAAATATTGAAGAAATTCGCAAAGAAGTGGGAATGGTGTTTCAACAGTTTAATTTATTCCCCCATTTAAGTATTTTACAAAATATCACTTTAGCTCCAATTTGGGTACGACGTTGGCCGAAGGCAAAAGCCGAAGAAGTGGCCTTACAATTATTAGAAAGAGTCGGGATTTTAGAACAGGCAAAAAAATATCCGGGTCAATTATCCGGCGGTCAACAACAACGGGTAGCCATTGCTAGAGCTTTAGCCATGCAGCCTAAAATTATGTTATTTGATGAACCCACATCGGCCCTAGACCCGGAAATGGTACGCGAAGTTTTAGACGTGATGCGAACTTTAGCCGAGTCGGGAATGACAATGGTTTGTGTTACCCATGAAGTCGGATTTGCGCGAGAAGTTGCCGATCGAATTGTGTTAATGGCCGATGGAATATTAGTCGAAGAAGCCACCCCGGAAGAATTTTTTACGAATCCTCAAGAAGAAAGAACTCAAAAGTTTCTGTCTCAAATTCTTTAACTGCTGCTGTGGAGACAGGAAACTTTGTGTCTCCACAATCATAATATTCTAATTGACATCCTCAAAGTTATAAAACCTTAATCGCCATCAGATATTTTAAGATATTAAAATATCTTAAGTAACTAGGATCAGCCAAGGTGAACACAGAACGAGTGGTTGTGATTGGGGCTGGAATTGGGGGATTAACGGCCGGGGCGTTATTAGCCCATCGGGGATATTCGGTTTTAATCCTAGACCAAGGAATTGTCCCGGGGGGATGTGCTTCTACCTTTCAACGTCGGGGGTTTACCTTTGATGTCGGGGCGACTCAGGTAGCGGGACTCGAACCGGGTGGGATTCATCACCGTATTTTCACGGAATTGGGGATTGAATTACCCCCCGCGACTCCCTGTGATCCCGCTTGTGCCGTTTTTTTACCTGGTGAAACTGAACCGATTCAGGTGTGGCGAGATCTCGCCAAATGGCAACAGGAAAGACAGCGACAATTTCCCGGGAGTGAACCCTTTTGGCAATTAATGACTACCCTATTTCAAGCCAGTTGGCGGTTTCAATCCCGTGATCCGGTGCTCCCTCCTGGGAATTTATGGGATTTGTGGCAATTGATCCAAGCGGTTCGCCCCGATACCTTGATCACCCTGCCTTTTACCCTGATGACGGTGGCTGATGCCCTACGGTTGTATAATTTAGACGGCGATCGGCGTCTGAAAACCTTTTTAGATCTGCAACTAAAGTTATATTCCCAGGTAGACACTGAAGAAACGGCTTTGTTGTACGCGGCAACGGCTTTGGGGGTCTCTCAGGAACCGCAAGGATTATCTCATCTGCAAGGAAGTATGCAGGTATTGAGTGATCGCTTAGTCCAAGCCCTAGAACAAGATGGGGGTAAACTGTTAATGCGGCATACCGTTGAAGCCATTAAAACAGAACCGGAGCAAGCGATCGCCGTGAAAATTAGGAATCAAAAAACTGGGGAAATTGTTCATGAAACCGCCGATCATATTGTTGCTAATATTACCCCACAAAACCTAATTAAATTGTTAGATAAAAACAGCAAAAATCATCGGCGATTTTCCATTTCATTACCTCTTTATCAACGACGAATTGAGCAACTTCCCCCGGCATCAGGAGCATTTGTGATCTATTTAGGAGTGCAAGCGGTCGCCCTACCGCCCGAATGTCCACCCCATCTACAGTTCCTCTATGATCAAGGGCCGATTGGTGAAAATAATTCTCTCTTTGTCTCCGTCAGTCACCCCGGAGATGGACGAGCCCCCGCCGGACAAGCCACGATCATTGCTTCGAGTTTCACTGAAACCCAACAATGGTGGGATTCTCAGGACTATCAGGGTTTAAAACAACACTATATGAACACGGCGATCGCCCGTTTAGGGTCTTACTTTCACCTAACCCCAGAAACCATTCTGCATCAGGAAGCCGCCACACCTTGCACCTTTGAACGCTATACCGCCCGGGATCAAGGAGTTGTTGGCGGAGTCGGTCAACGGGTTTCCACCTTTGGGCCCTTTGGCTTAGGGAATCGTACCCCGATCAAAAATCTTTGGTTAGTAGGAGATTCCACCCATCCCGGAGAAGGAACAGCCGGAGTTTCCTATTCGGCTTTAACCGTTGTTCGTCAAATTGATGCGATTAATTCTTAGTAATAAGTTTCCGATTTTTAGGAACTTGAACCGATCTCTAATCTCTTTAAATCTCGGTCTAGCCAAAACTGTCTAAAGCGGTTACAATTAAAATTAGTCAGGCTAGTATCTATCAACCAATAGATTTGAAAACGATACGCATAGATAACTGCACCGATGATCGCCGGTAGCACTGCCATTTAGGGATAATTAAAAAGACAACCCATCAAAAGATTGAGTCAATAATGGACAAACACAAAACAATTATTATGCTCGGCCCTTCTCCCGCAGAAAAAGGTGGAATGGGAAGTGTTGAAACCTTGATTCTCAACATAGCCTCAAGGGAATTCACTATTAAGCATATCACGACCTGGAATGGTCAGGTGAGTCGGTTTACCAAGCTGTCCACAGCTATCGTCTTTATCAAAGCTTTTTTGGCGTTTTTATGGAAGTTGTTAAAAGGGGAAGTTGATCTGGTTCACATCCATATCTCAGAACGGGGAAGTGTGATTCGCAAAAGCCTAATTGCCTTAGTTTGTATGGCAACGGGAAAACCGTTTATTCTTCATGCCCATGGCTGTGAATTCCATGAATTTTATGACAAATTGCCCCAAGGGATACGGCAACTGATTACAGCGATATTCCAACGTTCCGCTTATTTGATTGCTTTGTCAGAAAGTTGGAGGAATTATTATATTGAAACTTGTCATCTTGCACCCGAACAAGTGGTGGTTCTAAATAACCCGGTCGCCCTGCCTGAACAATGGCAAAAAACCGAACCCATAGGCAAACTCAAATTTGTCTTTTTAGGAAAAATCAATAAACGTAAAGGGATTTTTGATTTATTAACTGCTTTTGCGAACCTGGAACCTAGTTATAGAAATCAGGTTGAATTAGTCCTAGCGGGAAGCGGGGAAGTTGAACAGGCTCAAAATTTAGCGATACAATTAGGAATTAAAGATCAAATCGTTTTTCCAGGTTGGATTGACCAACAGCAACGCGATCAATTATTAGCTCAAAGTGATGTGATGCTACTTCCCTCTTATAATGAAGGACTGCCAATGGCGATTTTAGAAGCCATGAGTTGGGGACTTCCGATTATTACTACTCCCGTCGGGGGTATACCCGAAGTCATCGAAAATGGCAAAACTGGATTATTGATTACCCCGGGTCATGTCCAAGACCTGACCACAGCCATGCAGTCTTTAATTGAAAATCCCGCCTTCAGATTATCTTTAGGTTCGGCCGCGCGTAAACGGGTAGAACCTTTGTCCATTGAGCATTACAGTGATGCTTTATTTAACCTCTATCATCATATTTTTGAATACAAAGAAAATCACCATCATCCTCAAGAAGACACGGAATCAGATGGACTACACAAACAAACCCTGTAGAGAGAATCGATTCAGATCACACAGTCTTGAGGTGTAACTTCTACAATTGTATAAATACAGTGATGCTCAAAATGTTTGAGTTCCAATCGGTCGGTCAATGCTGAACGAAATCAGGGAGTATCTCGCCTTTAGGCATGGTGTAACAACACGGGTAAATGATTAAGTAGTTATGGAACCTCAAGAGTATCCAGAAGATATTGATTTTATAAAATACTGGCTGATTCTGAAGCGTCATTGGTTGCCATCTGTGGGGGTTGCCTGTATTGCCATCGGACTGGCAACATTCTCGGCAATGTCCGTCGAAAAAACTTTTGCCGCCGAAGGAAAGCTGCGATTAAAGAAAATTAGTCCCACCTCGGCATTAGTTTCAGATCCCGAAGGAAAAATTGGTAGTCTCGATACCCTGAGTGCCAAGGATAGTCCCTTAGATACTGAAGCGGAAGTGATTCGGTCTGCGGACATTGCGGAACAAACCATTCAGCAATTACAGCTAAAAAACAGAAAAACTGGCAAACCCTTAGTCTATGAAGACTTCGTTAAAAAATTAGGGGTAGAGACGGTGAGAGGAACGGACATTTTGAGTATTTCCTATGAAAGTCCCAACCCGGCTGAGGCTCAAAAAATTGTTGATAAAGTTATGCAGCTTTACATCAAAAATAATATTTTAGTAAATCGCCGGGAAGCCGTTGCTGCTCGTCAATTTATTACGGAACAGTTACCACGAAAAGAAAAAGAACTCACAGATGCAGAAATTGCTTTAAGAAATTTCAAAGAAAAATATAATATTGTTAATTTAGAAGAAGAACTCAAGACAGTTGTTAGTACAATTGAAAATCTGGATAACCAAATTGATCAAGCTCGAGCTTCCCTAGAACAGGTCAATGCTCAGGTTCAAGCTATGCAGCAAAAGCTAGGAGGGAGTTCAGAAGCCGCGATTACTCGAAGTGCGCTGAGTTCTTCCATAGGAATTCAACAGGTTGTAGCTAAACTAAATAACGTTGAAGACCAACTTGCTGTTTTGAGAACTCGTTTTTTAGACAAAACACCAGAAATTATGGCCTTAGAAAATGAAAAAGCTGCACTTGAAGCCCTCCTAGAAGAAAGGATGCAACTTGTTTTAGGAAATAAACCAGCACCACCGGGAGGGGTACAAAATGGCTTACTAGAAGAAAAGTTAATTGAACAACTCGTACCTTTGGAATCAGGAAAGCAAGGGTTGGTTCAGCAGTTAAATTCTTTGATTCAGGCGCAATCAAGACAGAAAGAAAGGGCTTTACTATTACCTCGTTTAGAACAAACTCAAAGGGATTTGATGCGACAGCTTAACGTAGCTCAAAGTACCTATGATATTCTGACAAGCCGACTACAGCAAGTCCGAATCGCCGAGAATCAAAATGTGGGAAATGCCCAAATTCTGACTCCAGCAATTGTAGCAAAAAATCCTGTTTCTAGCAGTAAAAAAACGATTTTGATGGGTGGAGTTGTGGCTGGGGCAATGCTCTATGTGGTGATGGCTTTTGTACTGGAGTTAATGGATCCATCCATTAAAACTATTAAGGAAGTTCGCAAGTTATTGAATCGATATACCTTGTTGGCGATGATTCCCGCCTCCAAGGAAAAAGTTCGCTGGGCGGGAATAAAAATCGAACGGACAACACCAAATATTCCGGTTTTGGATGAACCCCATTCTATTATTAGTGAATCCTACCGGATGTTGCAAGCTAATTTGAATTTTATTAGTCCTGATCGGGAATTAAAAGTTATTGTTGTTACGAGTGCCGTTTCCAGAGAGGGAAAGTCTAAAGTTTCTGCAAATTTAGCCGTGGCGATCGCCGAATTAGGTAAGAGGGTATTGCTAATTGATGCCGATTTACGTCATCCTCGACAACATCAGATTTGGGACTTAAATTATGAGTTAAATCCCAAAGGATTAAGTGATGTGATTGTCAATCAAGCGGAGTGGGAATGGGCTGTGCGGACTGTTGTACCTAACTTAGATATTTTGCCTTCGGGTGTAATTCCACCCAATGCTTTGGCTCTTTTGGGCTCTAAGCGAATGAATTTTTTAGTGGCAGAGTTTCGGAAAAATTATGATTTTGTCATTTTTGATACGCCCTCTTTATTACTCGTTGCCGATGCTTTAACTCTCAGTAAGGTCACCGATGGAATTTTAATGGTAGTTAGACCGGGAACCATTGATACTGTAAGCATAACAGCCGTACAAGAACTGTTAATTAAATCTGGCCAAAATGTATTGGGTTTAGTGGCGAATGATGTCAACATTCGTGAAGAACCTGATAGTTACTTTCACCATGCCAAAGTCTATTCCTATAAGGAGAAGAAAAATTCTAAAAAGTTCTTATCTAAACAAAAGTCATAAATCCGATAATGGTGTTTTTATAAAAATTTACATTAATCCCATACCATAATAAATGCTGCAAAAAATTACTCGCACACTTCAAGAAAAACTGCAACCAGATCAGCGAAAAGCTTTCTTTAACATTATCTTGTTACTAGGGGAAAGAGTCTTTCGCATGGGCATTGCTTTTATCATGCTGGCATGGGTAGCCCGTTATTTGGGAGTCAAAGAGTTTGGAGAACTGAATTATGCCCTAGCATTTTGTGAAATTTTTTCGCCGCTCTTTGAAATAGCATCATCTCAATTTATTTTTCGAGACTTAGTAACTTATCCCGACTTAAAATCAGAAATTTTAGGAACTTATTTTTGGATTAAAACTATCACTGGAGTGGTTGTTTTTATCTTAACAGCAATCACAATACTTGTTTTACAACCCGATAATATTTTAACGATTAAGCTGGTTGTTATTTTATCTATTCCTTCATTCTTACGAGGATTTAGTGGAATTGAATGCTGGTTTAAATCCCAGCTAGAAATGAAGTACACCGTCTTCATCCGCAACGGTTTGTTCATATTAGTAACTTTAACTAGAATTTTTCTGCTTAAAATTCAAGCGCCTCTGATTGCCTTTGCTTGGCTGGTGATGATTGAAAATAGTCTGAATATTGTGGCGTTAATTATTACCTATAAAATCACTGGGAACGATATTTTTGCCTGGAAAGCTAAGTGGAAAAGAGCTAAACAATTGATGAAAATTAGTTTCCCATTGATATTTGCCAGTCTCTCTATTGTGATTTATATGCGAATTGATCAGGTGATGTTGGGTCAATTATCCGATTCCAAAACTGTTGGGATTTATTCGGCTGCTGTGCGACTCTCGGAATTATGGCCCTTTACTTCGACGATTATTGTTCAATCCATTGCACCTTCAATAATTGCGGCTAAAAAAGTGAGTGAAGAACTTTATTATCAAAAACTGCAAAAGCTGAGTAACTCCCAAGCTTTACTGGTTTACTGTATTGCCATTCCGATGACTTTTTTAGCAACACCATTCACCGTTTTAATATTTGGTGAAGAATATGCTCTAGCTGGCCCAATTTTGGCGGTTCATATTTGGTCTTCAATGTTCGGTTTTCTCGGTTACGTCAAAGATATCTGGATCACAACAGAAGAATTAACCGGATTTGCTTTTGTTTTTAGTACGGCGGGTGCGGCCATGAATGTGATCCTAAATTTTTGGTTAATTCCCAAGTATCAAGGTATGGGTGCTGCCATTGCCACGGTCATTTCCTATGGATTTGCTGACTATGTAATGTGCTTTCTTTATCCACCAGCTCGAAAGTTTGGTAAAATTATGACACAGGCAATGATGTTAAATTTGGTCAAATTTAATGTAAAATAATCCTTGGGGTATCTACAGAAAGCTCAATCATCTAGGGATAGATTACTTTTGGAGTTTTTGATATAATTTTGCCTATCGCTATTCTCAAACATTCGTGAACGCTAGAATATGATTGTGAGCGAAGCGGGGGGGCATGGATTGTTGGGCAATTGGTATTATTTACAACATTATTATTCTCAGGAGATAGGATTTTGGAAACCCTGCCATTAGTAAGTATTCTGATTAATAACTATAACTATGGACAGTTTCTCGCTGATGCGATTGATAGTGCTTTAAATCAAACCTATCCTCATATAGAAGTGGTGGTTGTTGATGATGGATCTTCCGATAATTCACGAGAAATTATTGCCAGGTATACCGATAGAATTAAACCCATTTTAAAATCTAATGGCGGTCAGGCTTCTGCCTTTAATGCCGGGTTTAAAGCCAGCCAAGGAGACTTAATTTGCTTCTTAGACTCTGACGATATTTTTCTTCCCGATAAAATCGAAAAAATTGCCTATATTTTCAACCAATACCCTGATATTGGCTGGTGTTTCCATACCCTGAAATTATTTGCCAATGACACAGGATCTGAACTTCAAGACCGTTACTTTGCCTCAGAAGCAGAAGGAAAATCCGGTGTTTATGATATCAGATCCACTATTCAACAAGGTCACTTAACGGGTTTCATCCCCTGCTTACCAGCGACATCAGGAATCTGCTTCAGACATTCATTATTAGCACAAATTTTACCAATGCCGGAAGCTGAGAGTGTATCTATTAGTGATAGTTATATCAAATATATTGCCTTAGCCTTAAGCCCAGGGTTTTGTTTGCTAGAAAAAATTGGATTACAAAGAATTCATAAACACAATATCCACACCTTAAGTAGTCAGAAGGCTACTTTATCAGTCAAACTCCAGGTGGTGACGGCATATTGGATGAAAACCAACTTCCCAATTCTTCATAAATATACAAACACAATGTTAGCTTTTGGGATTTGCTTGGCTTGGATGGGAAAAGTTAAAGACGAGATTTGCAATTACTATATCAACGCTTATTTATCATCAATTTCGCCTTGGGAAATTGCCAAAATTTATGCTAGAGCAATTTACTATTTCCTAAAACCATGAACCCCAAGTTAGATGCTTTTGAGAGAAGATTTACAATTTTTGGGATGATGTTTCTCACCGGGATTTTTCGCCTCGCCAGCTTCTACACTAGCCCGGATGCTCTGAATGACACGGCTCCCATGTCCAATCCACTCGATAAAGTTTCCTCCCTGTTGCAGCAATTTCTTTATATCACTACACTGCTTCTGCTCTTAGCTAGGGGACAAAGTACAGTTCGCGCCATGATCCGAGATCCTACGGTTTGGATGCTGATCATATACACCTTTTTGTCATTTTTGTGGTCTGATTTTCCGTCTCTCTCCAAACGCAAAGGGATTACAACGATCCAAACCAGTTATTTTGGACTATATGTTGCATCCCGTTTCACCATGAAACAACAACTACAAATGTTAGCTTGGGTGTTTGGATTTATTGCTGTTTTTTCTTTTTTCTTTACCCTAGCTTTCCCCGGATCAGCCATCGAAGCTGGAGCGAATGCCGGATCTTGGCGGGGCCCATTCACTCAAAAAAATTTGTTAGCTCGATTCATGGTTTTAGGAGCGATTGTTTGCTTACTCGTTGCCTTAGATAAACCCGAAAAGCCTAAAATAGCTTGGGGATCTTTTGGAATGTGTATTCTGATGATTCTGTTAACAGGATCTAAAACGGCTCTGTTATTACTAATCATGATCCTGGCTCTTTTACCTCTATATAAACTGTTGCGCCAGAAAGATACCTTAGTAATTCCTATCCTCGTTCTAACCACTTTAATTGCCGGATGTTTAACCATTTTTGTCGTGGAATACTGGATAGAAATTCTGGCGGCATTAGGTCGAGATCCTACACTGAGTGGTCGCACAAACCTATGGGAAATTGCCATTGAAAAAATTTCTGAACGTCCTTGGCTGGGCTATGGATATCAGGGATTCTGGCTAGAAAGGGGAGAAGCAGAGGTGATTTGGAAAGAAGAAGGTTATAAACCCCCCCACGGTCATAATGGATATATTAATACTGCTATTGATTTAGGTTTAGTTGGTTTATTTTTATTTTTGTTAATCATCTTTGTGACCTATGCTCGGGCTATTATTTGGTTGAAAAATGGAAACACTAGCATCGAATTCTGGCCGGCTTTCTTCATCATTTTTCTATTAATGTACAACATCACTGAAAGTACCATTATTGAATTCAATTCCATATTTTGGGCTTTAGTGGTGATGGTTTCCCTATCAATGAAACGAGTTAAACCCAGAAGAACAACCATGATTTACCCTAGCTATCCAGTCGATTCTTCCTAAACATAATGCTTGCATATCAGTTAAAATCAATGCCTAATTAACCCTCACCGAATTTGAATAATCATGACCGATATTGCCATTTTTCTGATGGATTTAGGAGGCGGAGGTGCCGAACGGGTGATGATTAATTTAGCCCAAGGTTTTGCCCAACGCCAAAAAAGTGTTGATCTGGTTTTAGTCAAAGCCGAAGGCCCCTATCTCTCCCAACTGCACCCCCAAATTAATGTTGTAAAACTAGAAAGTTCCCGATTAATTTCTAGCCTGCCCCGTTTAATCAATTACTTAAAAGAAAAACAACCCAAAGTTTTATTTTCCGCCCTAGAAGATACCAATTTTGTTGCACTCTTGGCTAAAAAATTAGCCGGAGTTTCCACAAAAGTTGCCGTTACAGTGCACAATCATCTCTCCCGGGAAGCGGAAAATGCCACCCAACTTAAACGACGACTAACTCCTCAATTAGTCGGGTGGTTCTATCCTTGGGCCGATTATGTGATTGCGGTATCCCAAGGTGTTGCCGATAATTTGATTCAACTTGGGGTTCCTGCTCACAAAGTTCAGTCCATTTATAACCCGATTATCACCCCAGAACTGCTACAAAACCTGCACAACCGGGTTGATCATCCTTGGTTTGCCCCTAACCAACCTCCGGTTATTTTAGGTGTGGGTCGCTTACACGCCCAAAAAGATTTTCGGACGCTAATTTTAGCCTTTGCTCAACTGCGTCAACAGCAACCCGCCCGCCTGATCATCTTAGGAGAAGGAGAGGAACGTTCGGCTCTACAATCTTTGATTCAAACCTTGGGTCTGGAAACCGATGTGGCTTTGTTAGGATTTGTATCAAATCCCTATGCTTATATGGCGGCATCGGCTATTTTGGTTCTATCTTCGGCTTGGGAAGGATTTGGGAATGTCTTAGTCGAAGCCATGGCCGCCGGGACTCCCGTTGTTTCCACAAACTGTGACAGTGGGCCGTCGGAGATTTTAGCCGCGGGTCGTTATGGTCAGTTGGTGACCGTTGGTGACCCCCAAGCCATGGCCACGGCGATCGCTTCCACCCTAGCAACTCCCCCGGACTCGCAAATGCTTCGAGAACGGGCGCAGATATTTTCCCTGGAAAATGCTCTTGACCAATATCAACACTTGTGTATTTAACTGTTATTTTCCACTAATCCCATAATATGATCACGTTATTACCCGATCATCTTCAAACCCTGTTTAATGACCTCAAACGCGATATTGATCGCTATGTTGTCATGGATAATGCTTCTTGGCTGTTGATTTTTTTGACTAAACCGGGATTATGGGTTTTAACTCAATATCGTTGTAGTCGTTGGGTTGATCAACAAGTTCACCTACCGATTATTCGTTTTGTGTTAAAAGTATTGTGTGCCATTTGGCAAAAACTAATTGAGATCATCACCTGCTGCGAATTGCCCAATAAAGCCAATATTGCTCCCGGTGTATTTATTCCTCATGCCTTTGGAATTATTATTCATTATCAAGTAACAATTGGTGAAAATTGTACACTCAGTCAAGATGTTACAATTGGGATTGGCGGACGAGGGGAAAAACGAGGCTGTCCTCAAATTGGCGATCGGGTTTTTATTGGGCCAGGAGCGAGGATTTTTGGGTCAATTACCATTGGTAATGACGTTGCAATAGGCGCGAATGCTGTTGCCACAAAGAACTTACCTGATCAAGCCGTTGCCGTTGGAATTCCTGCTAAAATTATTAGTTATCAAGGCTCTAAAGATTGGATTATTTTGGGTGCAGATCAATTAATTAACCCGGAAATTTCTTTAGAGAAATAATTTCAACTTTTAGGGATCAAGGTGCATCAGAGAAACGTTGCCTACAACTTTAATCTTGTTTTTAATAATTCTTGAGGGAATGTAAGATGAAGCGGAAAATTAGTTTAGGGATCTTAGCTTATAACGAAGCCCTTGTCATCCCAATTACTTTAGAATCTTTATTTCAACAAACTTTATTCACCGAGTCTAATCCTAATTGGGAAATTGAAATTCTTGTGATTCCCAATGGTTGTAAAGATGATACGGCTTTAGTGTCTCAAACCTTACTAGAAAAATGGCTTAAATCCTCCATTAGCCCTCAAATCACGGGTAAAATTTGTGAGATTCCCGAACCCGGTTTAGCTAATGCTTTCAATCGTTATGTGCATGATTTTTCCGATCCCGAAAGTGACTATCTGATTGTGATGGCGGCAGATATTCAGTTTCTTGAAGTTCAAACTCTGTACTCCATGATTCAAGTGTTAGAAACCCAATCTGAAGTATTTGTGACGGTTGATAAACGGATTAAAGATGTGGCCGTCAAACCCGCTCAGAATTTAAAAGATCGTCTGTCAACTTTGATTTCAGGGTTATCGGGAAATAATCCCGTAGAAGGTAGTGCGGCTTGGATCAGTGGTCAACTTTACTGCGCTCGTTCTTCCGTGTTAAGATCCATCTGGCTACCGACAACTTTACCGACGGATGACGCCTTTTTGTATACCATGATTGTCACCGACGGATTAAAATCTCCAGAGAACCCAAATCGTGTAATTTTGGCGCCCTCTGCATCCCATATTTTTGAAGCCTATACGGATATTAGTCGTCTTTTTCGTCATGAAAAGTGGTTGATTTTTGGTCAAGCTGTTAATCAATTGCTCTACGCTGATTTAAAAGCACATCAAACTGAAGAACAGAATATTGGGGCATTAATTCAGCAAAGAAATCAGCAAGATCCTCTGTGGCTGAATCAACTAATTCAGCAAAAAATAGAGGAAAAAAACGGTTGGTTAATTCCTCGTTTTATTTTAATTCGTCGGTTTAAAAGTTTAGTTAAAAAACCCCTACCTAAAGCCATTTTATTTTGTCCTCTAGCCTTAACTGCGTTTTTAATTGATCTAGTATTAGCAATTCAAGTGAATCAAGAAATGCAAGAAAAGAAAGGATATAGCAATTGGGTAGCATCGGGAAGTTGGGGAAAATAAGCACTCTTAATTTGATTTAATTGTTTTATAAATAAAAAGTCTAACCATGAAATTTGCGGATTTTTGGAAACCGATTCAGTTTCAATTAAACTCTCGACTCTCTAATTGGTTGGTGTATCTAATGGGATTTTGGAGAAAATCTTTAGATCATCAAGCCACGTCTCAACTGCTGAAGGATAATATTGTTTATCAACAACAGCAAGAACCGATTTCAGATTTTGTCTTTGAATCGGTAGATAGAAGAAGAACAATTCCCTGGAATAGTTTAAATAACCTAGATCAGTTATATCAAGATGATATTATTTTTGAGCCGGAATATGTTTGGAAAGTTGATGTTAATGACAAGTTTAAAACCTTGAATCTTTGTCCATCTGGAACAGTTTTAGTGAATCAAAACCTATTATTAGATTTGGACTATGGAACCGCCGCGGGTTTAAAACTTAAAGGACAATTTAAAACCAAAGAAGTTGAATATCCGTTAGTTGTTGCACCCTGGTCACATTTTTTTGGAGGATATTTTAGTTTTGTGTCTTTAGTAATTGTCAAACTGTGTCGGATTGAACAGGCTTGCGGTGAAGAAATTTGGCGGTCAGCAAAAGTCTGTTATCCTTTGTTTAAAACTCAATTTGAAACGGAATATTTGCAAAAATTGGGCATTGATCAAGATCATCTGATTGATACCGCCAATATTGATTATAAAATCAAGGCAAAATCTTTAATTATTGCCAATAATCAAAGTAATATTAATCGCGTTAGTCCATCGGATATTCAACTGTTGAGGAAAAAGTTTTTGTCCCCGGTGGTTAACTTACCTAAAAAACGAATTTTCTTCCCCAGACGCAGTAAACGAGTCTTAGAAAATGAAGCTGAAATTCGACAACTGCTGCAAGAATTTGATTTTGAAGTAATTGAAGATATTCCCCGCACCGTTGAAGAACAAATCGCTATTTTTCAACAAGCTGCTGTAATTGTTGGCGTCCATGGTGCGGGATTAACGAATCTTCTCTGGTGTGACCCCGGAACAAAAGTAATTGAATTGTTTTATAGTGGTTATACAAAAGCAGGATTTTACTATTTTTGTAAAGTCTTAGGCTTAGATTATTCCTGTATTTTCGATGATGCGATCGCCATTGAACATTTTACTAATCAATTTCATAACCTAACCATTAATGTAGACACCCTCAGAAAAGAATTGCTGAGGGTGTTAACCTAAGTGGGTTAAGCTCCGAAAATCTGATAAGAAAGACCTTTGATCTTCTCAAGTAATTTGATTTTTAGGGTATAGGGAAGAAACTTCAGCCCTGAGAATAATAATTGTCGGGGTGAGGGTTTTTCATCGGTGCGTTTCATTGCTGAAATAGGAACTTTGGCGGTTGAATGTTGATGAGTATCCAGACTTTTTAAGGCGTTTTCATACTGCTGGGAAAAGTATTCTTCTGCCGTAATTCTGGCGATGGATAAAGGTTGATGTTTTTTCTGATATGCGGGTAAGTGTTCGGGAGTAATCCGCACTTTTGTCCAGCATTCCGGTCTGCGAGTAAAGAAACTCTGATCAATTAAGGGATGATTAAAGTTTGTATCCGCTAAATAATACCGTTCTAAAATCACAGGATTGGTATTAATTTCCCAAATTTGAGGAACGCCATCGAGAATGCTATAGTCGATCCGTCCATATTGTATGCGGGCGATTTTAGCGACTTCTTTCAATTGGGATTCATAGGGATTAGTTTTTACATAATCTCTTTCTTCTAATACCATCTCCTCATTCTGTAAATCCAAATATCTCATTTTTAACATCCAATTCGGACTAAAAAATAGATGATCGGGAATGATTTGATCTCCGACAATAAACGCAGCATATTTTTTGAATCGTCCAGTTTCGTCTGAGGTATCACAAAATTCGGTAATAATTTTGTCTTCTCGACTATCCCCTGTTTCTAACAGTTCCGCGATCGCTTTTTTCATGTCTTCAGGAGTTTCTAGTAATGCTGTTCGGCTCCCAGCATGATCGGTTTCTCCGCGTAAAAATACAGGAAATCGTTCTGGTTGAAGCCCTTCAATAATGCGATAGACATTAAACTTATTCCAACCTTGTTGATACAAAGTTCTTAATAGTTCATAGCGTCGCATAGAGCGAGTTGGATGATTCAGCAGGCGAACTCCTTGACCTGAATTGGCAAGTTGTTCCCAGACTTGAGCCGCCATTTCCGATTCTTCAGGACTTAAACGCTCTAAATCTGAAAAGATATAGGTTCCCACTGGAAGACTTTTGATTTTATCTAATTGTTCATAAAAAACCGGGCGGATTTGAGGTAAAAGGTTTCTGCCCCAAGATTCTAAATGTTGGTTAATCGTAAAAGCGTGTTTTTCGGTCACTACATAAAATATCATTGAAAAGTTCCTTTTTTCGATTGATCAGTGTTGGCGATTGACAGAAGTTGTTACAATTAATACCCGTGTATCCAAAATCAAACCAATACTAAGATTTTGCTCAGTAGGATTTGGGATTCAATGATCGGATGCACTCTTAAAAAATTTCCTTTTCTACAATGTTATCCCTGATTAACTTAAATGACAACAGTTTGATTTAAGATGATCAATGTTGGTTTAATTAAAATTATCTATCAATTGTGGATTACACTGAGTTCAGATCGTGCCTGAAAGGTCAGTAACTCCGTGAAAATACCCTATCTCTTACGCTCAAGTACCCTGGTATTCGCAGTTGGGACTTTGTTGATCATCATTGCTTGTCAATCTTCCATATCTATTATGTCTTCTAATACAACACCCCAAACCACCCATAAATCTCACTTTAAAACCCAGACGGGCGAACAATACGTTTGGAGTCCAGTTAAAATTGGCGGCGGCGGATTTGTGACCGGAATTGTGATTCATCCAACGGTTCCCAATCTGATCTATGCTAGAACTGATGCCGGGGGAGCTTTTCGTTGGCTGGAAAATGAGCAACGTTGGGAGCAATTGTTGAGTGCCCAAACTATTTCCCAACCCGTGTCCCTGAATATTGAAAGTCTAGCCATTACTCCCCAAAACCCCAATTTGATTTATCTAGCAGCCGGAGCTTATACTAAAACGAACTCGGGAGAACCACCTTCTGGGAAATTTTTGAAATCAGAAGATCAGGGGAAATCTTGGCAAATTCTGCCTTTTTCTTTACCGATGGGAGGAAATGAATGGTGGCGCTGGACGGGAGAACGTTTAGCCATTGATCCGAATAATAGTAATATCGTTTACTTTGGCTCGCGATTAAATGGGTTATGGCACTCTGAAAATGGGGGGAATACTTGGCAACAAATCGATCCCCAACAATTACCTCTAGGAAAACCCCATTCTGAAACTCAAAATAAAGCCGGAGTTAGCTTTGTTATTTTTGATCCGAAATCAGGAATATTAGAGGGGAAAACTCAAAGTATTTATGCAGGAGTATCAGGGGAAGGAATTTATCACAGCAACGACGCCGGAAAAACCTGGCAAGTTTTAAAAAAATTATCGAATTCTGATTTAGTTCCCCAACAAGCTGTGATCAACTCCAAGGGAGAATTATTCATAACTTTGTATTTGAGGGAAAAAGATCCCCAGGGTGCAGTTTGGAAATTCACAACCGAGGGATGGCAAGATATTACTCCCTCCTTGAATAAGAATTATAGTGCCATTACCGTTGATCCCCAAGATAGTAATTCCCTATTTGTTGCCACCTATCCTTTGACCCCTACCCGAATTTATCGGTCACAAGATGGGGGAAAAACTTGGATAAAATTAAACAATAATTTGGATCGAATTCCTTGGTGGCCGACTTGGAGTTGGTGGACATTAACCGGAGGAATTGCTATTGATCCCGTCCATCCTAATCATCTTTGGCTAACCACGGGACTAGGAGTTTTAAAAACAGAAAATAACCGCGATCAAACTCTTAATTGGTCAGTCCGAGTGAATGGGATCGAGGAAACCGTAACTTTTGATGCCATCAGTCCCCCAGGAGAAGCAAGTTTAATTACTGCGATCGCCGATCTTGATGGATTTCGTCATCAAAATTTAGACACCTTTCCCCAAACTACCCATGGAAACGGAGCATTTAATACTACTACCAGTCTTGCCTATAGTGCAGGTGATCCTAACTTTATTGTTTCTGTGGGTGCAAGTCATCATGATCCCAGTGTAATTCGGGCGGGATTTTCCGAAGATAATGGCAAAACTTGGCAAAATTTTGCTTCTATTACCGAGAAAACCCATCCTCCCAGTTTAGTCTTTGGGAATGTGGCGGTTTCCGCTACGGATGTTAATAATATTGTCTGGCAACCTAGTGATAATAAACCGCCCTATTTTACGCAAGATCGAGGGAAAACTTGGCAGAAAATTGATGCTTTTGAACAACCTGATATGGGCGGAGGAGCCCATAGCCACTTATGGAATAGTCAACAAATTTTAGCCGCCGATGGGGTTAAAGGCGGAACATTTTATCTTTATCATCACGTTAAGGGAAGATTATTTCGCAGTGATGATGGGGGGAAAACCTGGAAAATTGTTAATGACAAGCTACCTGGAGGTGTTTGGCAAGGAGCCAGGGTAAAAACTGTTCCCGGTCAAGAGGGAGAAGTTTGGGTGAGTTTACAAGACCAAGGACTGTATTACTCCCGCAATTTTGGTCAAGATTTTATCAAAATTTCCCAGGTTGAAGAAAGTCAAACCATTGGTTTTGGTAAAGCAGCCCCCAATCGTCAGAATCTAACGCTGTTTGTTCATGGTAAGATCGCTAATCAATCAGGGGTATTTCGCTCTACAGACTCCGGTACAACTTGGTTAAGAATAGCTGATTATCCTCTAGGATATTGGGGAAGCTCACGGGTATTAACCGGAGATATGAAAGTATTTGGTCGCGTCTTTTTAGGAACAGGTGGTAATGGGTTTATTTATGGACAACCTTTCTGAATGATTCGTTGAGTTAATTGACATTTTGATCCCCCACAATGCTCCCCCTCATTTTTAATGAGTTTAGAGGGGAGCTAGAGGTGTTTTACCGTAGTGTTCATAACTGTTTTTATCCGCTTCCATTCTAATATAAAGAAACGTTAAGATTAGGTTATTGCCAGGTTAAATTAGTGTTAAGCTGAAACCGATTATAATTTGGATTAACAACAGATATGAATCTAAATATTCCCATCTCTGCCAAAAAAATTATTAAATTTTTGCTGGTTATTATTTGTATTTTGACTAGCTTAAGTTTATTAACAGAAATAATTAGTAAATTTTTAGACAATAGAATTTTTGAGTTCTTCTCAGATATTTTTAATTTAGGGACAGAACGCAATATTCCGACACTATTTTCCGTTCTCATTCTTTGGTTTGTCTCTTTTTTATGCGCCTTAATTACTTTTATTAAAAAAGAAAAAGGGGATCGGTATACTATTCATTGGGGTTTTCTGGCTGTAATTTTTCTACTTTTAGGCTGGGATGAAGGAGTTCAACTTCATGATGCCTTAACTAACAGTGCCCTAGCTACTAACCTCTCCTCAATAGCTGGGATTAAAAAACAAGGAGTCTTCACCTTTAATTGGGTTGTAATTGCCATACCGATTGTTTTTTTACTCGGATTGTCTTACCTAAAATTCGTTTGGTCTTTTCCTATCAAACAAAGAAAATTATTAATTATTGCCGCCATCACATATGTGATGGGAGCTTTAGGAATGGAAATGATCTCTGCTTTGATTTTTGATACAATCGGCAATAAACAATTAATTTATATGTTCACTAGCACATCAGAAGACGCGTTAGAAATGCTAGGAGTCGTTATCTTTATCGACTTCCTCTTACTTCACCTTGGTTTATATATCGATCAAATTACGATCAATTTTGTTAAAGGAGATGAACCATTACCATCAGCCCATTTATTACCATCATCAGCCCATTTAATAGATGAGAAAATGCAAAATTATGTCGATTAATTTGGTTTAAAAAGGCGTAATACCAGATTCAAAAGCCCAAAGGAAACATTCATGCTTCAAAAGTAATACATTGGCTGCTGCTGATTCTGGTATTTTTAGAGGGTTTGAGATCCCAAAATGTCCTAAAATATCCAGGATTGCAGGGATCACCATTAACAGTTGACGATTGCTCCTCAACTCGATTTGATATTTTCCCGTTAAATAACGCAAAATGACTTTATGGTGACATCAATGAAATTGTGTCAAAATCGAAGTCATGCTAATCTACACAACCCCGACATTCGACGCACAAGCGAAACAGCAGGGCATCCAGAGTCAAGTGGCAGAATTACTCGTCACCATCAAGACTCAGGGGACAGTGGCTGTGCAGGCGCTGTTTGAGTGGAATTATCCCTACTTAAAGCGACCGGTGCGGAATTTGCGTTTACTGGGCAAAATTCTCTGGGTGAATAATGACCCCATTTTATGTTTATTGGCGGTTTTTCCCCGGGGAGGAAACGAGTATGAGGCATTTTTAAGAAATCCCGATGAATATGGTATCAGTCATTTAGATTCGTTAATTGATCCCAAAGAATTAGAAAATAGTATTAATGCTCAACGGGAAGAACAAAAATCCTTTCCCCGTCGCCCCAGTTTGCCCGAAGATTTACGTCAAATTTGGTTAAAAGGGCCAGATTGGATTAAAAATACCACCGATGCGGTGATTTGTGAAAGTGAAATTTGGGTCACACAATTTAAACAACCCGACACTCAACTGCAATGGCGGACTTATTATGACATTGTGGATAGTTTGGTGGAGAAAAAGTCGGGAATTGAAATTACACCCACTGACTTTTTAGGGATTGAAATTGCCGGGCAACCGGAGCAAAATCGCTATATTATTTATAGTTGGATTCTCACCTGCGATACTCCCAACCGCAGCGTTTTATTTTTACTTTCTACCTTTGATCATTATCCCAATTCCCAGGATATTTTAGAAGTCGGTCAAATCACCCGTCTGTTTAATTCTACTTCGGGAGAAACCTCAGAAAACCCTAATCAAAGTAATATTTTAACCCAGGAATTAACCTTAGAGGATTTAGCCCGTTATACCCGCCGCTCCTATCCCGATTATTTATTAGGAGATTCGGAAATCTGGTTAGAAATTGAGCAGGAATTTGGAATTAATTGGGCGTTATCGATGGAGGAAGAAAAAATTCTCCATGAATTATCTACCCCAGAAATTAGTAATAGTTCCCTGCCAGTTTTTATTAATGGACGGGCGGGGAGTGGCAAATCAACCATGTTATTTTATCTGTTTGCCGATTATTGTTATCGATATCAAAAATATTATTTACAACATCGTCAACGATTAAACTCGGTGCCCCATCCTTTGTTTTTAACCTATAATGAACAATTATTAGGGAAAGCCAAAGAAGGGGTAAAAAAACTCCTCAAAAGTCACCATAAATTTCTATTAGAAGCCGATGGACAGGGAAACAAACCCTCGATTGATATTTGTTTTAAATCCTTTCAACAGTTTTTATTAAGTTTACTCCCCCCAGAAGAAAGCGATAAATTTGATCCCGATAAATATATTAGTTTCCATGATTTTAGGCAACGGTGTAGCCGTCGCTATAGTCGTTATTCCCCCGAACTTTGTTGGCATATTATTAGAACCTTTATTAAAGGTTATACCCTCACGGGACAAAATGAAGGGTATATGACCCCCGATGATTATGAAGAAATTCCCCGACGAGAACGGAGTTTATCCCTGGATATTTTTCAAGCCATTTATCGGCAAGTTTGGCCTTGGTATTATCAATTAACCACCCGCGAAAGCTATTGGGATGATCAAGATTTGATTAGAAAAGTTTTGGAATTTAGTGGAGATAATTTACCCGTTTATACGGCTATTTTCTGTGATGAAGCTCAGGATTTTACCAGTTTAGAACTGCGCTTAATTATGCAGTTATCCATCTTTTCCCATTGTGATTTATACCCCCCGGTTTGGTGTTTACCCTTTGCCTTTGCTGGAGATCCCTTTCAGACCCTAAACCCCACGGGATTTCGCTGGGAAAGCGTCAAGGCGACCTTTTTTGATCAAGTGATTGCCGCCCTTGACCCGACGCGAAAACTTAATTTAACCATGACTTTTTATGAGCTTGAATCTAATTATAGATCAAGTCCTTCCATTGTCAAAGTCACGAATTTAATTCATCTATGGCGACATATTTTATTTAAAATTCAAGAGTTAAGACCCCAGGAGTCTTGGCAATCTTATCTGGAGTCTCCCACCCCGCAAAAATTTATTTTTGAACAGAATAATTTTTCCGCCGACTCCCTCAAACAACATATTGAAAAATCCCCGATTTTTATTGTTCCCTGTGAAGCGGGAGGGGAGTTAGACTATATTAGACGAGATGAATTTTTATCCCCTTTATTTCCCGATGCTACGGAAGAAAATCCTCCTAAGAATATTTTGAGTGCAATTCAAGCAAAAGGATTAGAATTTCCTCTGGTTATTTTATATAAATTTGGGGATCAATTTGCCAAGGAATTTAATAAAAAACCTTTAATTGATTATGTTCAAGGGACGGGGAATCATCCCTTAGAATTAGAATACTTTTTTAATAAACTTTATGTCGCAGCTAGTCGAGGAATGTCGGATTTAGTCATTATTGATACGGAAATTGGCGATCGCTGTTTATGGCAATATGCAACAGTTGAAACAGACCCTGCGATAGAGATAGAGACGCGCCGTGGCTCGTCTCTACAGTATGATCAATATTGGTTAAATCAAGTTAACAAACCGGAGCATTGGCAAACCTATATCGGAGGAGTCCGTTGGGGGGATAATTTAGATGGATTACAACGGGATAACCGAGCCTCCCAAGCCCAAAAATTTGAAGAGAATGGTCGGAATCAAAAAAATGCCGCCGACCTACGACGGGCGAAACAATTTTATCGAGAATTAGGATATTTAGAAAGATCTGATTTATGTGAAGCCTTTGCTTTAAAATTCGATAAACGGTTTCGAGAAGCGGGGCGTTTATTCCTGAAAAGAGGTCAGGAATTAGAGGCGTGGGAATGTTTCTGGGATGGAATGTGTTGGCAAGCTTTAGCGGAATGGTATCATCAATTTCCCCAGAAAAAAACTATAGAAAAACCCTTGGTTGAATTTATGGCACAAACGTCAAAAACCTTGCCCAATATTCGACAATTTACTCAATTTTTAGAGGAAGGTTTGAGTAGTCAACTGATTAAAGAAAACCGTTTAGTTAAGGCTTGGAAATCGGCGGTACAGGATTATAGTCGTCAAGTGAGAATATTGATGCGGGAAAAAATCCTAGACCCGGAAGAATGGCAACGGTTAGGAGAGGTTTTAGAGGGATTAGATGAAGCCAAATACCATGGGGTTTTAGAATTAGCTGGAGATTGTTATTATCGGGCTAAAAACTTACGTCGGGCTGTTCGGTGTTGGCAAGAAAGCGGGGCAAATCAAAAACGAGAATATTATCTGGCTAAAGCTGAATTATCGGGATTTCCTGAAGGTTTACCCTATTTGGAAAAAGCCTTAGATTTTGAACGAATTATTGTGGAATGGGAAAAATCTGGGAAGTCGGGAAATCAACAATGGATTAAACAGTTAGATTGTTTAGGACGGGCTTTAGAGCGACAAAATCGTCTGCGGGATTGGATTAATTATTTAATTAGAATTAAACGTTGGATTGATGCGATCGCAGCGATCGAAAAATGTGGTAAACTAGAGACCATTCTATTTAGGTTTGAACTAATTCGACAAATTTCCCGTTCTAATTTAACCCCTGAACAAGCCAGGGATTTTCGGGGTCGCTATTTAGCCTTAATTGAAAAAGCCCTATCGGTCTCCAACTGGCGACAAAAGTTAGCCGTGGTTGAGGTGGGAATTGCTTTAGAAAAAATTGGGGAATTAGTCCCCACTCTTAAATTTTATGAGCGATTTATTAGTAGTAATGAACCCGCTTTAAAACAGTTTGCTCAACAACGATGGTTAGCAACTAAACTCAAACAAAAAGAATATGCCTTAGTTGCCGAACCCATCCGGGCGCAGGAAATTCAACAAGATATTACTCGCCGGGCCAAGGATTGGAACATCGATCCCACCACCCTCAATTCCGACCCTCCCCGGGTGGATTTAATCGAAAATCCCAAATTACTCCAACTTTCGCCTCCCGACCCCTCCCAGGCGAATCCTGACCTGGATGATGACAGGGTTCAGGGTCTACCCCCCGGCACAAAAATCCGCCTTTTGGGGCCAGAAGCCGATGGCTTTAGTTTCCAAATTGGTCATATTCAAGTTAAACGAGCCAAACGGAATAATAGTTTATGGGTACTTTTGACGGATATTTATAGTTCCAAAGCCCTACAAATTGATGTCGATGGGATACAAGGAAAAGTCAGAATTGGAGAATTAATATTAGAAGTGGCTGACGGTCATCAACTTTCTTTTAATAGTATCACGGGGGATTATCGAGGCACGGTTTTTTATCGAGATGAAAAGCCGAGGGTAGAGTTGCATATTCGGGGAATTTCTAGTATTATCTCCCTTTAATCAGTTATCGGTTATCAGTCATCAGTTATCAGTGTAAGAGTGATCAGTTTAATCAGTCATCAGTAGAGATGTGCCATGGCGCGTCTGTAACAGTTATCAGTGTAGGAGTAATCAGTAGAGGTAGGTTAATTTGTGATTTAGGTGATTAATTAAAGATATGATAGAGTCCTGAAGGGCTCACTACGAATCAGGAATATTAGGTACATTTTTATGTCAGAACAATTTTTTACACAACCGATTCCAGAAATTAGTGTTCAAGAGTTAGAAAACTTACTTAAAACGGTTTCCCAAGCAGAGATTCAGTTAATTGATGTGCGGGAACCTCAAGAAATTGAAATGGCGAAAATAGAAGGATTTATTAACTATCCTTTAAGTCAATATAGCGACTGGTCAGATAAAATTTTAGTTCAACTTGACCCGCACCAAGAAACCTTAATTCTGTGTCATCATGGCATGAGATCTGCCCAAATGTGTCAATGGTTGATTCAGCAAGGTTTTACCCAGGTAAAAAATATTAATGGGGGAATTGATGCTTATTCAATTTTAGTTAATCCCCGGATTTCCCGATATTAAAAAATATCCATTTTATTTCAATAATAATGATAGAAACTCAAATCAAAAAGTCAGATTTTGTCCTTTCTCCCTACAGGAAAAGTAATAATTTATGGGGAACTTATCAAATCTTAAATACCGTTATTCCCTATCTGCTGTTATGGATTTTAGCCGTTAAAGCCGCCGCTATT
This sequence comes from Planktothrix sp. PLAVEN19ND, assembly GCF_057220675.1. Lineage (NCBI taxonomy): Bacteria > Bacillati > Cyanobacteriota > Cyanophyceae > Oscillatoriales > Microcoleaceae > Planktothrix > Planktothrix sp. PLAVEN19ND. The sequence goes on from NZ_CM170132.1 coordinate 1,445,899, forward strand.
TCTCTGTGGTTGCTACCACCGATTATGGTGTTAATCACCCTATTTTCAGTCCGTTGTTTTTCCTTAATGCACGATTGCGGACACTACTCCCTATTTAGTTCAAAAAAGGCGAATCGAGTTGTGGGTTTTGTCCTGGGTGTGATTAACGCCATCCCCCAATATCCCTGGTCAAGAGGACACGCCTATCACCACAAAACCAATGGGGACTGGGAACGTTATCGCGGCCCCTCGGCTTTAATTTCCACGGAGGAATTTGCTAAACTGAGTCCATCGGCTCAGGGGTGGTATGAATTTCTCAGACATCCATTCATGATTTTTCCGGGCGGGTTTTTCTACCTAGCCATTAAACCTAGACTAGCATTAATCCTAGGAATTTATGGTTGTTTTGTTCATATTTTAACTTCCTTCAAACAAGATCCTAATATTAGTTTAAAGGAGCGTTTTTCATCTTATCAATCCAGAAATTGGTATACTACTGGGGAATTTTGGGATCTACTTTTTAACAATATTTGTGTGGTTGGGGGCTGGATTATCCTCAGTCATTATCTGGGATGGGGGTTTTTCTGGACAGTATATTCCATCACCCTAACCTGTTCAGCGGCGCTGTTTATTTGTGTGTTTTTTGTACAACATAACTTTGAGGGTTCCTACGCCCATAAAACCGAAGGTTGGGACTATCTCCGAGGGGCAATTGAGGGCAGTAGTTACCTGGAATTACCTCCGATTTTAAAGTGGTTTTCCGCCGATATTGGCTATCATAATATTCATCATCTTTGTGAAAGAATCCCCAACTATAACCTCGAAGCTTGTCATAATCAGAATATACATTTACTCGCCGGGGTCAAAACCCTGAGAATTTCAGATATTCCTGATTGTTTTAAGTTTATTCTCTGGGATTCTACGGCTAACCGTCTAGTCTCAATCCGGTCATTTCGTCAAGCTACTGCTTTAAATTCTCTAAACAAAATGCCAGCAGCGATTAAGTCCGTTTAAACCCCCTAACATGGAGACCCTTGATTATGGTAGATCAATCTGTTCAATCTAATTTTTCCGATGCTATTGATCAAGGATATTACTTAGATCGAGATTGCACCACTTTATCCCGTCATGTTCTCCAACAACTCCAGAGTTTTTCCCACGATGCTCAGGATATTAGTGCTTTAATGAATCGCATCGGATTGGCGGGAAAACTCATCGCCCGTCGCCTATCTCAGTCGGGTTTAGTGGATGATGCGTTGGGGTTTACCGGGGCTGTAAACGTGCAGGGAGAGTCCGTACAACAGATGGATGTTTATTCCAATTCCGTGTTTATTTCGGTGTTCAAACAAAGCGGTTTAGTCTGTCGTTTGGCCTCCGAAGAAATGGAAAAACCCTTTTATATTCCCGAAAATTGCCCGATTGGACGCTATACTTTGCTCTATGATCCCCTTGATGGTTCATCGAATTTAGATACTAACTTAAATGTCGGATCAATTTTTGCGATTCGTCAACAAGAAGGTAATGATGAAGACGGGGAGGCGAAGGATTTATTACAAAGTGGACGCAAACAAATTGCCGCCGGATATATTCTTTATGGCCCAAGTACGATTCTCGTTTATTCTATTGGAACCGGGGTTCATGCGTTTATTCTTGACCCGAGTTTGGGAGAATTTATTCTAGCGAATGAGAATATTAAAATTCCAGATCATGGGCCGATTTATAGTGTGAATGAAGGGAATTTTTGGCAGTGGGATGAATCCATTCGAGATTATACCCGTTATGTCCATCGTCATGAAGGATATACGGCCCGTTATAGTGGGGCTTTAGTGGGAGATGTTCACCGAATTTTATATCAAGGCGGTGTGTTTTTATATCCGGGTACGATTAAGAAACCCGAGGGAAAATTACGGTTATTATATGAGTCTGCACCCATGGCATTTTTAATTGAACAAGCCGGAGGAATGGCTTCAACCGGAGCTCAAGAAATTTTAGATGTGATTCCCGGAAAACTGCATCAACGCACCCCTTTAATTATTGGAAGTAAAGAGGATGTAATGTTAGTTAAATCATTTATTGAAGATCGCAAACGTCGGGAACAAGAAGGAGGAATTGAATAAAAACGGTCTCCCAACCCAGGCGCAAAGAGGGTTGGGAGACCCAACCCCTACGGTAAAATATTACAATCGATTTAGGATTGCTATATATAGCGCCACGCATTACAGTTAGGACACTTTTGAGTTCTGAAACCCTTTCCCTGTTCCCTGTTCCCTAGCGCTATACTATTAAAACCTTAAATTTTGACGGGGTTTAAAGGTTTCAATTTGACGTAATTGTTCATATAATTCTCGTTCTTGGGGAGTAATGGTTTTAGGAATAACCACTTGAATTTCAATTAATTGGTCTCCCCTTTCTCCTTGAGGATTGGGATACCCTTTATTTGCTAATCGTAACCGTTGACCGGAGACAACTCCCAAAGGTAAACGCATTTTAACTAAACCATCTAAAGTCGGAATATCAATTTCTCCTCCTAATATAGCTTCCGTGGGAGTGACCGGAATTTGACAATAAATTTCCGATTTTTCTAATCTAAAAAAGGGGTGGGGAGTAATATTAATTTTTAAAAATAAATCCCCGCCATTCATCCCTTGATTTTTTAATCTAATTTGTTGACCTTTCACCATTCCCGGGGGTAAATCCACTTCTAAAGACCGTCCATCTTCTAAACGAATCCGTTCTGTTCCGCCAGTATAGGCCTTTTCCAAAGGTAAGGTTAATCGCGCCTCAATATCCCGTTTTGTTTCCCTAGGAGTCGGTTTATAAACGGCTTTTGTCCGAGGGGAATTATAGGGGTCAGCCGCCGTCATTTGAGCCGCTTTCGGGTCAACGGTTCGGACTTCTCGCCGCCGTCCTAATAATTGGTCAACAAAGGTATCAAAATCCGAAAAATCCCCATAATCTACATCTTCAGTTTGAGAAATTGTCCGACGACTCCCCCAGTTTTTCAGGCCGGAAAAAGCATTTTTTTGCCAATCTTGGAACCCTTTTTGTTTCCAAAATTGACTGTAATCATCATATTGCGCTCGTTTTTCAGGATCGGATAAAATATTATAGGCTTCTCCAATATCTTTAAAGGTTTCTTCGGCTTCCTTATCCCCAGGATTTAAGTCGGGGTGATATTGTCTGGCGAGCCGTCGATAGGCCTTCTTAATTTCATCAATGGATGCTTCACGCGAAACCCCTAAAATTTGATAATAATTCCGAAAATTTTGCATAGGTTGATGTTAGGATTTTAAAGGTTAAATTTAATTTAAATTTAGTAGAAACCCGGTTTCCAGGGGTTTCTAGGGTTATTACAACCAATCATCATCATCATCCCAATTATCGGTTTGAGTGGGGCGACGGGAACGAGTTGTACCCCCGCCCAAACTACTACCATTGTTATTGCGTTGGTCATAACGGGGATAACTGCGAGTTTGAGGTTCATAGGGATCAACTCGACGTTTTTCACCAGAAAAAGTTCGGCGAATGGAACCAAATAAATCATCCTCATCATCCTCCATGGTAAAGACGGAGACTTCCCGACTTAACTCATATAAAGCGTCCTGTAAATCCACACTAATTTGATCAATTCCTCGGTCATCATCCCGTTCTAAACTATCTCTTAAAGAACGAATTAAGGTTTCAATTCTTGACCGTTGACGTTGAGCAAATTGCATTCCATAATCTAAGGCTACTTCCCTTAATTGTCGTTCTGCTTGATAGGTTAAAGCTTGGGCGCGGTTGCGTTTTTCGACCTTTTCCCGTTGCAAACGGTCAACTTCTGCATACTTTTCCGCATCCTTAATCATGCGATTCACTTCTTCTTGAGACAGGGTAGAAGCCCCTTGAATAATTACACTTTGTTCCCGTCCGGTGGTTTTATCTAAAGCGGTGACTTGTAGAATACCATTGGCATCAATATCCAGCGCCACTTGAACTTGCGGAACCCCTCGGGGGGCGGGAGGAATCCCAGTTAACTTAAATCGCCCTAAAGATTTATTATCAACGGCTAATTCTCGTTCCCCTTGTAGGATATGAACTTCCACTAAAGTTTGATTATTTTCAGAAGTTGAAAAAATATCAGAACGCCGCACGGGAATAGTTGTATTGCGAGGAATTAATTTTTTCATCACTCCCCCAATAGTTTCTAATCCCAAGGATAACGGAGTTACATCTAATAATAAAACATCCCGCACATCTCCCCCCAAAATACCCGCTTGAATTGCCGCCCCAACAGCCACTACTTCATCGGGATTAACTCCTTGATTCGGTTCTAAATCAATTAAACTTCTCACTAATTGTTGCACCATGGGCATTCGGGTAGAACCCCCGACTAAGATCACATCATCAATATCATTAGAGGTTAATCCGGCATCGGCTAAGGCCTGTTTGACCGGACGGCGTAACCGTTGAATTAAATCCCCACATAACCCCTCAAATTCCCCTCTAGTCAGGCGAATTTCTAAGTGTTTAGGGCCATCTTCGGTAGCGGCAATAAAGGGTAAATTAATATCGGTTACTCCCACCCCGGAAAGCTCTATTTTAGCTTTTTCGGCAGCTTCTGTTAAGCGTTGTAAAGATTGGCGATCGCGCCTTAAATCCACCGCTTCTTCTGATAGGAATTGTTCCGCCAACCAATCGACAATTTTCTGATCAAAATCCGTTCCGCCCAGTTGGGTATCTCCACAGGTAGACTTAACTTCAAATACCCCTTCTCCCACCTCTAAAATCGAGACATCAAAGGTGCCACCGCCCAAATCAAAGACTAAAATCGTGCCATAATCTTGCCGTTCCAAACCATAGGCTAAAGAAGCCGCCGTCGGTTCATTTAAAATGCGTTTAACGTCTAATCCGGCAATGCGTCCAGCATCTCTGGTCGCTTGTCTTTGAGAATCATTAAAATAGGCGGGTACCGTAATTACAGCCCCGGTAATTTCTTCCCCTAAATAGCGGGTCGCTTCTTCGACTAATTTTTTTAAGATCATCGCCGAAAGTTCCTCCGGGGCAAAATCCTTATTCACCCGGGGACATTTAATCCGAATATTATCGGTTTCATCCCGTCGCATCGTGTAGGGAACCCGTTTAGAGGCGGCGGTGAGGTCAGAATAGCGACAACCCATGAGTCGTTTCACCCCATAAAAGGTATTTTGGGGATTCAAAACCGCCTGTCGTCTAGCCATCTGTCCCACGATGCGTTCTCCTTCCTTGGTAAACCCAACCACGGAGGGGGTGGTTCGCATCCCTTCAGAGTTAGCAATCACAACGGGTTTACCGCCCTCCATGACCGCCACCACGGAGTTTGTTGTTCCCAAGTCAATGCCGACTACCTTGCCCATGCGTTGCTTATCTCCTTGTCTATATGGTTTCTGGCTAGATCACTCCTATTCTATCGTGTTGTTACGCATTGTAACGTCTGACCCGTGCGGTTAACCCCCGGGCGTAATATTTTCGCAAGTATGGGAAAGATTATCGAAAAAATGGGTTTAAAACCCCTAAGTTCTACTTAGGCTTTATATTAGGTTGTCTATTGACATCTGATTGTGCTACCATTTCCAGTCACACCGAAAAGGTAAACAACCTGTCTAAAAACCTAGTATGCCTAACGGCAAAACGCGCTCACCTTGACAAGTGAATCTATAGGGTTCTACTGCACAGTTCTAGTTTCCCCCAGCAGTGGGTAAAAGATTCGTGGGAAGCTCAACAACCAGTTTTTTTGAAACCAATTAGTTTCAAGTCAAAAAGAACTCGCATTCGTGCGAATAGGGTAGGGCATACCCGCTCTTTAGCTTGGGGAGAATCCCACCTCTGGTTAAAGCACTGCAAGGTACTTTGATTAAGTGGTTTCGGTGAACCAAGAATCCCCACGCCTTTAGGCACAGGGAGTGTCAAAGGAGTTAACCATGCAGACGGGAATTAAAAATTTAAGTTATAGCAGTCGCCACATCTATTAGGACATTCTTGAAAGCTAAAAGCTGCTCACAGTAAGTATTTACCTATTGCCCATTGCCTATTCCCTATTGCCTCTTGCTATACCATGATTTTTTAATTGAAAGTCTTAAAGACCCCGAAGAAGCAGCCGGGTATTTAGAGGCAATTATGGAAGAAAAAGATCCTGAACCTTTATTACTAAAACAGGCTTTAGCAAATGTAGGAAAGGCATTAGGGGAAGGCAAACTGTCTCAGGAACAACTTAATCAACATTTAGAAGCATTAGAACAGTTATTATCAATTGAAGGAAGCCGAGAAATTTATTTATTAGGGTTGTGGTTAAATACGTTAGGGTTAAAATTAACGGTTGCGGTTGAACATGAAAATCATAACTGGCTATTAAACCGTAGGGTAGGTGACTTACTTCAATTTTTGATATGGATATTTTACACCCAACTTTGAAAACGCCCTCTGGTGAACCCCCAGGGAGTAATATTTTCGCAAGAAAAAATCCCCCAAAATATATGACGGGGGATGGGGGGAAAATACCTGACCTATAAGTAACTGGAATCCAAACTTTTTGCTTCTTCTTCCGTTTGGGGTAGATGTAAACCACATTCCTGTTTTAAGCCGCGAAAACGAGTATCCCGTTCATTTTCATCCGTTGCCATTAAAGGACGGCTAGAATGCCAATCTCCCACGGTGGCATAACCGAGATCAAAATAGGGATGGTAGGGCAAATCATGGGCTGTTAAATATTGGTAAATATCCCTAGAATTCCAAGACAAAATCGGATGAACTTTGTATCTCCCCGAATGTTGAACAACTGGATTTAAGGTTTTGCGATGATTGGTTTGATCGGCGCGTAATCCCGCTAACCAAGCCGTCGCCTTTAATTCTTTTAAAGCCCGTTGCATCGGTTCAACCTTACGAATTTTGTCGTAATAGTTTAAGGATTCAATATCATCTTTTTCCCATAATCGACCGCGTAGTGCTTCCATGCGGGCTGGACTCATCGGAGATTGATAGACTTTTAAATTTAGGTTGAGGCGTTCTGTTAACTGTTCGGCAAAAATATAGGTTTCTGTGGGTAAATAACCCGTATCAACCCAAATAATCGGAATATTTGGAACAACGCTAGTGACTAAATGCAACATCACCGCCGCTTGAATTCCAAAACTGGTACTCATGACCAAGCCATTCCCAAATACTTCCGTCGCCCATTTGACAATAGTAACGGCATCGGCATCAATCAATTGTTGATTAGTTGCATCCAAATCGAATTCGAGTGGTTGAATCCCTGGAATTGCCTTATGCTCTGAGGTTTGATCCCGAAGATCACGGTGCTGTTGGAAAGAAGTGTGACCGTTAGTAACGGGAGAAGATACATACCCGAGATTCCCGTTGACATTGGGATCGATCAGATTCAATTGTGGCATAGTTTTTGTGGTTTCCCTTGTTAGTAAACGATAAAGGGCCTTGGGAATTGACTTAACACTGGATTACCAGGGTTAGTCATTTTCGCACTTTCTAACCTTATGCAAAGGGTTTGGAACACCCCTACAGCTAACCCGACCCTGATATTTTGTGACTTTATGGATTCTGTTTTAATTTTACAATAAATCGTTTCTGCAATGATCAGATCAGAAGTTGGCTGCTAAAGGTTAAGTTATGCTGGTGTTGCTGATGTATGCTCATGGTTCCTGTATGACTAGCACCCTAACTTCTGTTCCCTTTGTGGATTTGAGTTTGATCCACGAACCCCTTAAACCCGAAATTCAAGCCGCGATCCAGGCTGTAATAGATAAGGGCGACTTTGTTTTAGGTCACGCCCTAACAGAATTTGAAATCGCCTTTGCTAAAGCCTGTGGTGTGCCGTATGGGGTAGGAGTGGCCAGTGGCACCGATGCGATCGCTCTGGGTTTACAAGCCTGTGGAATTAAACCCGGGGATGAAGTTCTGCTTCCGGCTAATACTTTTGTGGCTACGCTGATCGGGGTATTACACGCGGGAGCCACTCCAATATTAGTCGATTGTGACCCCCATACGGCCCTGATTGATCTCAACCATGCGGATCAGGTGGTCACTAAAAAAACCAAGGCGATTATTCCGGTGCATCTCTATGGCCAAATGGTTTCCCCCCATCAACTGTTTGCTTTTGCTCAGGCCCATAATTTAATTATTTTTGAAGATGCAGCCCAAGCCCACCTAGCCGAGCGAGAAAGTTATGTTGCGGGAAGTATTGGGTTAGCTGCGGCTTTTAGTTTTTATCCGAGTAAAAATTTGGGTGCTTTTGGGGATGGGGGAATGGTTGTAACCCAGAATGAAATTGTTGCCCAAAATCTGCGGAGTCTACGCAATTATGGAGCTCCTCAAAAATATCTCCATACCGAAAAAGGAACAAATAGCCGTCTTGATACCTTACAAGCCGCCGTTCTAAATGTTAAGTTACCCCATTTAAACACTTGGAATCACGATCGCAATTTTGCTGCGGAAAAATATGATGCGTCTATTCTGTTACTGCGAGAACGGGGTATTATTCCGATTGAAAATCAGAGTGCCGATGGTCATGTTTATCATCTCTATGTGATTCGGGTAACGGAAGAATCGGCGGTTAATCGTGATACCCTCAAAGATAGATTAACGGAACAGGGAATACAGGTCGGAATTCATTACCCAATTCCTTGCCATTTACAACCCGCTTATCAATATTTAGGTTACAAAGAAGGAGACTTTCCTCAAGCTGAAAAATTAAGTCAACAAATTTTATCCTTACCCATGTATCCCGGATTAACAACTAACCAAATTAATCGAGTTTTGACATCAATTGGGTCTGTTATATCTTAGATTATCCTAAATCCCTTGGGCAAGGAAATTCCTTGGGCAAGGAAATTCCTTGGGCGGGGAGACCCCGCCCCTACTTTTTCAGGTCAACGGTTAACCGTCAATAAGTGTTATGAAAATCAATCGTAAAATTCCAATCACGCTGGAAAAATCTCTATTAAATTGGATGATTGTTGTGTTAATGGTGTTGTTGTATGCACCACTTTTAATTCATTGGTATGACGGTTGGCTGCATAAAACGATCAGCATTGAACATGAATATTTTAGTCATGGTTTAATTGGGTTGCCTTTTGCAGCTTATATTGCCTGGACAAAACGACATCAGTGGAAACGTTTACCCAATACCAGCCATCCGTTAGGCATCGGATTAATTCTGATTGGGAGTGGTTTTTATTGGAGCGGTTTATCAGATTTAGTTAATCTTTCTTTTCCTTTAATGTTGGCAGGACTTTGCCTATCGTTTAAAGGAATTGAAGGCTTAAAATTACAAAAAATGCCCTTAGTGTTTATATTACTAGCAACCCCCCATCATTTACCCTATTTAATAGAACCCCTAGCCTTACCTTTGCAGAAATTTATTGCTCATGTTGCTGGATTTATTTTGATTCAGTTTGGCTTGAATGTTCAGGTAGAACAAATTTATTTGTTTGTGAATGATCAAATTGTTGAAGTTGCCCCACACTGTTCCGGGTTAAAAATGTTATTTACCAGTCTTTATGTTGGATTAATGTTACTGTACTGGACAGGACTTTTAAGTTCAAAAAAATTAAGTATCTTCTTTTTATTGAGTGCGGCAATAATTAGTATTATTGCCAATATTATTCGCAATACCTTGTTAACTCTGTTCCATGGCACAGGTCAAGAGGGGTTATTTTCCTGGCTGCATGAAGGTTGGGGCGGAGATTTATATTCAGCCTGTATGTTGGGTTTATTAGTTGTATTAATTAATGGCTTACAACATTATATAGGAATCGATTCCGAAGATCCATTAGAACAACCCGATCAATAACTGATAACTAATATGATTCTGCAACAAAAACAGTATAAAATTATCATTGTCATCTTAATGATGGTATTATTAATCGGTGCAGCACTGCCGGGCTATATTAATCAAAAGTGGTCATGGATGGATATGCCCCAACTCCAAACCTTGCCCCAACTTCAAACCATTAGAAAGGAAGGTTTGACAATTCCAGGATGGCAAACGGTTAAAATTGAATCCTTGGGTGCGGGCAGTAAACAGTGGTTAAAACAAGAAGTAAAACGCGATAATCAGACAGCAACGGTGCTATTATTTCCTCAAAATTACTATAAAGATCAGCCTCAACTGGAATGGATGGATCTGAATGGATTGCTCGGGTGGAAAACCGATGATTTCAGTTACGATCGCTTTTCCCTAAAATCCACCGCCGGTGAAATTAGCCCGGCGGAAATTGAAGTTCAATTTTTTAGAGCCTGGACTGCAACTCAGACCTGGGCCGTGACTCAGTGGTACGCTTGGCCAAACGGTGGAAATCCCGCCCCAAGTCGTTGGTTTTGGATTGATCGTTGGGCCCAACTCCATCAGCATCGCGCCCCCTGGGTGGGTGTTAGTCTTTTGATTCCGATTAAACCCTTAGATAATATTCAGGATGTCTGGCCCGTGGCCGTTTCCCTGGGTGAAAGTATACAAGCATCCCTAATGGCTAAAGCCTTATTTATAGCAGGGAACATCGGAACCGGGAATGGGGAGGCAAAAACAGGTTTGCTGTCTCAGTATGAGTCCTAACTGCGTAGACATCACAATTGCTACACCACAATTCCTTCACCGACGCTGCTAGATGAGTTAATTATGAATCAACGTTGTCGCCAGACCTTTGTATCCCTAGTCCTCGCCAGTCTTTATTCCACCAGTTGGATAGTCTGTTTCGCCACCTTGCTCTGGGGATTTTCCAGCCGACAAAGGGTTATGGCCCAAACCGTCAATCTTCCAGAAAAATGTGTGATTCCCCAAGGAGTAGTCACCCAACCCTATCCGGGGGCAAAGTTACGGCCCCCGAGCTTTCCCCAACCCACCTGGCCCCAAATAATACAACTGTTTGACCGGGCCGGAAATCCCGTCTTAGACCGTTCTGGAGCCGTTGCCCCCCCCATTGATAATATTTATTTCCGGCGTTTAAGTGAAAATCGCGGGGTCAATTATCGTCTTGGCCCAGGGGATCAACTCTATATTGATGTATTTATTAATGGCCAGCGTTCTAATGATCTCAGCGTCCCCGTTACGGCCGTTACCCCCGATGGTGCGATTTTATTACCTTTAATTGGAGCCATTCGGGTTCAGGATTTAACCTTGGAGCAGGTACAAAGGATTATTAATAGCCGTTTAACTCCTTTTGTCCAAAATCCCCAAACCAATCTTTCCCTATTAACCCAGCGTCCGGTCAGGGTGACGGTGACCGGGGAAGTGGCTAGACCCGGATTTTATCCCTTAGCCAGTCCTGAACTCCCGATTGCCCTGACAACGGCCCAGGGAACCACAACGGCGGCGGATTTAAGAATGGTCAAAATTCGGCGTACCTTAGCTAATGGCCAGGTGGTAGAAACGGATGTGGATTTGCTGACACCGTTATTATTAGGCGTGAGACCTGTGGATTTGTTACTTGAAGATGGGGATGTGATTGTGGTTCCCTCCCAGGAGGTGCGGGCCTATCAAGGGCCAACTCGGAATATTTTAGAAACCTATAGTTTGGCCGCCGCCCCCACAGCCGTTAGTGTAACCATTGTGGGAGATGTCACCCGACCAGGATTTTATCAACTTCCCCCAGGCAGTGGACAGGTAACAACGGCTATTCAAGCTGCTGGTGGGGCAAGAATCACCTCGGATTTACGGTCGGTTTTGATTTGTCGGATGACGGCCGATGGTCGCTTAATCGAAGATATTATCGATTTGTATACTCCCATTCAAGAAGCTACGGCTTTACCGAATGTTTCATTACAAAATGGCGACGCTATTATTATCCCGAAACTACAACCGGATGAAGGGTCAGGTTATGATCAACGGTTGGTGGCGACATCAACCTTAGCCAGTCCTCAAATTACGGTAAGAATTTTGAGTTATCCTGTGAGTACGGTGGGAACGGTAGCATTACAAAATGGTAGTAGTTTTATTGATGTATTAAATTCCGTTCCTTTGAATTTAGCGGATTTACAGGAAATTGCTTTAATTCGTTATGATCCAGAAACTGGAAAACCCACAAAACAACTTTTAAATGGTAAAAATGTATTAGCGGGGGATGCCACGGATAATGTTTTATTACAAGACAATGATGTGATTGTTGTTAACCGCAATTTAATCACTCGGGTGAGTTTTGCTTTAAATACTTTTACTCAACCTTTTCGCGATATTCTCGGATTTCTCCTATTTTTCCAACAGTTACAAAACGGGGTGGAAAATCTATTTAGTCCTGGTGGTAGTAGTAGTGGTAGCAGTAATAGTAACAAGAAAAAATAAGCAGTTAATACCTATCATCCTATTTTTTATTACCCATTACCCATATTATTATGACTTTACCGATTGTTAAACGATATTTAATTGCTTTTGATCAATATAAATTGGCGGGTTTTGCCACCTTTATTGTAGCGTTAGGGGCATCGGGAGCCGCTGCAATGTTGATGGAACCTCCGGCTATTCCTCCCTATAAAGCAACGGGTATTCTGATGGGTCAAAGTAGTCCGGTGATCTTTTCTAAAACCGGGGAGGTGATTCAACAACAAGGACAACAACTCACTTCTGAAATGTTACTTCCTCCAGCCATTTTAGAACCGATTCTGAAAGAATATCATCTGGTTCCGAATGAGGAATTGAAAAAAAAATTATCGATTCAGGTGCAGCCGGCCGCTGCTGGTACTAAAGATGCTCCCGGTTCTCCGATGAAAATTACCATTGCTTATTTAGATCCTAATCGAGAACGGGCGGTAACTTTTGTGAATAAACTTATGAAAACAATGTATGAACAAAGTCGTGTCATTAATACTCAACAATTAAATAGTATTATTAATCTAATTCAAGAAAGATTAAAACCAGCCGAAGCAGAATTGAGACAGGCAGAAAAAGAGTTAGAAAATTATGATAAACGGGAAGGAGCTACAATTTTAAGTTTAGAAGGTGGCTCCTTACCCGCAGCAATTTTAGCCAATGAACAGCAGCAAAAACAGATTCAGTTACAGTTAGATGCCCTAGATGCTCAAGTGATGAGTTTAGAATCTCAGTTGGGATTAAATGCTGACCAAGCCTTTGTGGCTCAAGCGTTAGCCTCTGATCCAATTATTGCTCAACTGCGGGTTCAATTGTATGAAATCGAATCCCAATTAGTGGTTTTACGCAAGGATTATAAAGATCAACATCCTTTAGTTGCAGAATTAGTCAAACGTCAACAAGCCGCCGAAAAACAGTTACAATCTCGAGCTTCAGAAGTATTGGGAGGAGGTGGAATTGCGGCTCCTTTAGTCAGTGTGGATAAAATTAGGGTTGATTCTTCTCTTGATCCAACTCGTCAACAATTAGCTCAAAATTTAATTGGGTTAAAAACTCAAAAGGAAAGTTTAGAACAACAATTAATATCATCCCAAAAAACCGGAGAAGACCTCAAGCGGAATTATGCTGATATTCCGAATAAACAATCGGAAAAACAACGGCTAGAACAGCAAGTAGCTTATAAAAAAGCCTTGTATGATCAAATGCAGGTGAAGTTAGTGGATGCGAAAGCGGCTGAAGCTGAAATTACTAGTAGTTTAGCGATCGCCAAAGACGCACAGGCTCCTGATATCGAAATTCCTAAAGCGTTGAGTATGGCTTTAATTCTGGCAATGGGAGGACTCGGAGGAGTTTTAGGCGGGGCGGTGATTATTTTTGTCCTGGGAATGTTGAGTGGGAAATTCTACACCTGGGAAGAAATTCAAGGAGCGTTTAAAGAGCGAGAAGTTCCCCTTTTGGGTGTGGTGCCTAATGTGTTTTTATTCCCAGAAGATTATGTTTTACCGTTGTTACTTAAACGTTATTCCCCCTATCTGGAATTTTATGAAAAAATTCGCAGTAATTTACAACGGGTGGGAAATAAATCTCCTAAAGTTATTTTAATCACCAGTGTGGGAACCGGGGAAGGAAAAACCTTAAGTGCCTATAATTTAGCGATCGCCGCGGCTCGCAGTGGTAAACGGACTCTATTAATTGAAGCGGATTTGCGATCACCTTCGGAAGTAGAATCTTTAGGATTGGCCCTGGATTCCCAGAGTGCGGTGGAACCCCTACAATATTATGGAGATTTATATGGTTGTATTCGTCTAGTTCCCGATGTGGCTAACTTATATGTGATTCCCAGTCCGGGGGGAGTGCGTCACCCAGCAACGGTTTTAGAATCGAGTGAATTGCGCCGTTTGTTAGAAGAAGTCCGCTATCGGTTTGATTTTGTGGTGGTGGATAGTCCGGCTTTAGAAGGCAATAATGATGTTTTAACCTTGGAACCCTACACCGATGGGATGGTAATTGTTACCCGTCCAATTTACACCGCCTCGGGGCTATTAGGAGAGGTTACGGACAGATTAATGGATACCGAGTCAGCCGATCCCAAAAAATATCGTCCGCGACTTTTAGGGGCAATTGTGAATGGGGCGGATATTTTTGTTGACTACTTTGAGGAAGACTCCCTCGAACATGACCAACCGGTTCGAGATCAACCTCGCCCTCGACCTGCGTTAAAACCTAAAGCTCCTAATAAGAAGCAGAAACGATTACCTGCTAGGGCGAGGAAGTGAGCAGGGGGAGCAGGGGGAGGCAGGGGAGGCAGGGGAGGCAGGGGAGGCAGGGGAGGCAGGGGAGGCAGGGGAGGCAGGGGAGGGAGGCAGGGGGAGTAAACTATTACCGATTACCCATTCGTAATTCGTAATTTGAAATTGATTTAGGGTTTTGGGTTGCAAAATCAAAAATTGTGTTATAGTAGTAAATGACCTGGACTTATGCGATTGGAACGCCCAAATCTTGTCAGAACCGGAAGGTGGCAGCAATACGGGATGCTTCTGATAGGCGTAAACTCCGGGTCACTTTTTTGAGACGATATCGGGATTGAAAACGGATTACAGACCAAGTTGATTAACCTTTAGCCAGCAAGTGTGTAATTACTAATATTTTAAGAAACTGGAGTCGTTATGGCGGGTTTCGGAGATCTTGTCCAAAAAGCGGTTTATTTAGGGGTGGGTTTAGCCTCCTATGCGGGTGAAAAAGCTAGTAAAACTCTGGCAGAATTACGCACAGATGCCCAAAAACTAGCCGATGAGCTAGTCAAGCGGGGCGAAATGACCACAGAAGAAGCGCGTCGTTTTGTGGAAGATACGATTCAGCAAGTGCAACAACCGACGAATGAACCCACGCCCCCATCCAAAAAACCAGAACCTCGTCGGATTGAGATTTCTGATGATGATGATTCTGGGGATAATGGGGTTGATCAGTTAAAAGACCAGGTGCGGGATTTACAGGAGGAATTGCGTCGTCTCCAGAAAGATTAGGAGGTTGACCCGACAGAAAAAATTCAAGGTGAAGGGTTAATTCAATCGCGCTATACTAGAATTCTGGTATAGCTGTTTTTTGCTATATTTTATATAAATTATTTAGAAAACTGGTTATCAGTGTCATGGAAGATTGGTCAAAAAGTATTGTAGAAGCGATAGAAACAACCGTTTCTGACATGGAGAAGTTTTTTACAGACGTGACTGAAGAATTGAACGAAATACTAAACGAACTCACCAAGATCTCGGAAGAAATTACCGATGAGGTACAAAATAAAATTCTTCCCGAATTGGATGAATATATCAATGATATCTTTGAACCGATTATTGATATTTATTTGGATTTGGATTTAGAGGACGAGGATGAACATTTTGATCCCTTTGTCACATATATTCAACCCACGGAAACCGAACATCCGGCTTGTCGAGGATGCCAACATTATCACGGACAAGTTTATGGGGGAAATTTATTAGTTTGTGGAATGCACCCAATGGGTGCCCAAGCAGAAACCTGTCCAGACTGGGAAGGGTAATTACAAATTGCGAATTGCGAATTACGAGTGAGTAATGGGGATTGATTTTTTAGGTTTTCTAATAATTGAGTTTCTGACTTGGGATAATCAGTTAATAAATTCACCATTAACTGATGACTGATAACTGAATTAACTGATAACTGTTAACTGATGACTGATAACTGAATTAACTGATGACTGATAACTGTATTCCTCAAATTCCCTTATCTTTGCATCTACGAGAGTATCAACAGCAAGCAGTGAATAACTGGTTTGCTAATCGAGGGCGGGGAACGTTAAAAATGGCAACGGGAAGCGGTAAAACCATTACTGCTTTGGCGATCGCTACTCAATTATATGATCAAATTAGATTACAAGCAATTATCATTATTTGCCCCTATCGCCATTTAGTAATTCAATGGGAAAAGGAGGCTAAAAAGTTTGGATTACAACCGATTTTAGCTTTTGAAAGTGTCCGTCATTGGCAAAAACAATTATCGGTGGAACTCTATCAATTAAGAGCCGGAACTCAGTCTTTTTTAACGGTTATTACCACTAATTCTACCTTAATTTCTGAAGGTTTGCAATCTCAAATTCGTTATTTTCCAGAAAAAACTCTGATCATTGGGGATGAAGCCCATAATTTAGGAAGTCCCAAGTTAGAAGAAAGTTTACCCCGAAATATTGGCTTGAGATTAGCCCTTTCTGCGACTCCTGAACGACATTTTGACCAAAGTGGCAGCGATGCTATTTTAGAGTATTTTGGGCCAGTTTTACAACCGGAATTAACTCTAGCTGAAGCCATTCGTCAAGGGGCGTTAGTGCGGTATTTATATTATCCAATTTTAGTCGAATTAACCGAAGCCGAAAGTCGAGCTTATCATCGATTAACCACTCGCATTGGTTGGGCATTGATCAAGGATAAAGACTGGGAACAGAACGAAACTATCACCGCTTTATTAATTCAAAGATCTCGGTTAATTGCCTCCGCCAGTAATAAGTTAGATGCCCTACGTCAGTTAATGAAAACCCGGTTACATACAACTCATACTTTATTTTATTGTGGGGATGGCAGTGTAGAAACCCTAGAGGATTATTCCCCCCGACAATTAGAAGCCACGGTTGAATTGTTAGGGTCAGAATTAGGATATCGGGTGAATACTTATACCGCCGAAACTCCTTTAATTGAACGGGAAAAATTACGCCAACAATTTGAACAAGGAGAATTACAAGGGTTAGTTGCTATTCGTTGTTTAGATGAAGGAGTTGATATTCCAGCGATTAAAAATGCGGTAATATTAGCTAGTAGTTGTAATCCTCGGCAATTTATTCAGCGACGGGGAAGAATATTAAGACCCCATCCAGGGAAAGAAAGGGCAACGTTATTTGATATGATTGTATTACCGCCAGATTTGGATAGAAATACCTTAGAAGTTGAACGAAATTTGTTAAGAAAAGAGTTAAAAAGGTTTTTGGAATTTGCCAATTTAGCTGATAATGCCGGGGAAGCGAGATTAAAATTACTTCAGTTGCAAAAACGATATGGGTTATTAGATTTATAGCAACCCAAGGCTTTCACCCTAACTTAAGTGAAATAATAGCATCACTAACTTTTACCATCAATATCATCGGATCGATCACTGAGGCAGTGAAACCATACTTCTGATAAAAGAGCTTTGCATCTTCCGAGATCGCATGGACGAGAATTGCTCGTATTCCCGCAATTTCAGCCGCTTGTAGCGTGCGAAGAATCGCGTCTCGTAGCATAGCACGCCCGATACCTTGGTTTTGCCACTGCCGATCAACGGCTAATCTTCCGATCACCATGACCGGAATTGGATCGGGCATATTACGCCGAACTCTTCCTGTGGCAATAGTTTGAGCTACTGCGCCGTTGGCAAGACAGTAGTAGGCAACGACGACTTTACCCAGACAAAGAACATAAGTGCGGGAAGCCCCTTCTAACTCATTTTTCCAACCACGATGCTTCAGCCAGTCATCTAACTGACTGTTACCCGAATCAAAATTTTCAACTTGATGTAACGAATTTAGTTTTTCAGGGGGGCTGAGTTTGTCTCGATCTCGATCTAATCCCACGGCGATTTAGTGGTTAACAATGCCCGTAATTTCTCATTTTTCATGGGTGGTGCATCTAACAGCGCCACGAATTTCTGAAATTCATCCTGCTCTAGCCCAAAAAAACAGCGGCTTAAAATCACATCTTGGGCTTCTTGGTAAGCTGTTTCAAGCATGAACTCTGATCGGCTTTTTCCTTGTATTTTAGTCGCTTTATCGATAAAATCACGTTGACTCTGCTTGGCTCGGATATTGATCGTTACCTCGCGGGTTTGGCTGACTGACTCTTGAGATTCTGACCCATACATAACTGCTACCTCTGTGAGAGCTAAGCTAAATTGCCTATTTCTTACTTGATTCCAGGTTAACATATCTGTATACACATTGTCAATTGTCAACAGATTTCCGATGCCTAATGGTAATTAGGTGACAAGCTCGGTATTTTATATTACAACAAGCAAAGATAAATTTTTGTTAAGACTAATCAACTCTTGTGGTTTAAAACTCAGCTTTGTCGCATTCTTTTGTCGATTTTATATTAAAATGATCACAATTGCAATTTTACGCCTATTAAAATGTTTAAATATTCTGAAAGTATTATTACCACTATTGCTAATGTTTTCTCGGAGAAAAAATCTACCTATGGGGATAACATTAATCCTAAAGAAGCTCAAGACCCGATTATCAATGCTTCCCCAGAAGTGCGAGAAATTATTGAACGGGTATTACAAGCGGAACGAGATAAATTGTATATGAAAAATCCCCGTAATATTAATGATGATATTCTCAAAATTATTAAGGATGTGGTGAAATGAGATTAATTTCAATTCAACTCTGTAACTTTCGACAATTCTATGGGAAAACTCCAGAAATTCATTTAGGGTTTGGAGAAAAGAATACAACGGTTATTCATGGTAATAATGGAGCCGGAAAAACCACCTTAATGAATGCTTTCACTTGGGTTTTATATGAAAAGTTTAGTGCAGCATTTTCTATTTCTGAACACCTTGTTAATAAACGAGCTTTAAATGAAGCCGAACCTACAAAAGCCATAGGATGTTGGGTTGAATTAGTTTTTGATCATGATCATAAACGATATTCAGTTAAACGCATTTGTCGAGCGTATAAAAATGGGAATGAGATAGAACAGAGTCGCAGTGAATTATCAATGCAGGTGGCTGGAGATGATGGCCGATGGGCAATACCACCTCACCCACCGGAGGAAATTATTAATCGAATTTTACCCTTAAGTTTACATCAATATTTCTTTTTTGATGGAGAGAGAATTGAGCAAATTGTTAGGGATGAACGCAAAGTAGAAATTTCTGATGCGACTAAGGAATTATTAGGGGTAGAAGTTTTAAATCGAGCCATCAAACATTTGGGAGAGGCTAAAAAATCCTTAGAAACGGATTTAGCAATTATTGGCAACCCCGAAACTAAAAAATATTTACAAGACAAGAAAAAAGCCGAACAGGAAATTGATAAATTGTCGCAAAGACATACAGAAATTAATCAAGAATTAGATAACCAAAAACAGCTAAAACTAACCCTAAGTGAGAGATTAATGGAGTTGAGTGGGGCGGCGGAATTACAAAAGTTGCGGGATGAATTAGAGCGCAAAAAACAATCATTACGAGAACAACTCCATCAAGCTCATGTTGCCATTAATCGGGCTATTTCTACTAAAGCCTATACGGTTTTAATCCCGGAATTAACGGCGGAATTTAGAAGTTTATTTTCAGGTATGCGAGAACGAGGAGAGTTAAATACTGGAATTACAAAACAGTTTGTGCAAAATTTATTAGAGCAAAAAAAGTGTATTTGTGGGGCGGAATTAATTTCTGGAAAAACTGAATGTGCACAGGTTGAACACCTATTAAATCGGGCTGGGACTGCGGATATTGATGAAACGGCGATTCGTTTGAGTACCCAAGTCGATGAATTAGATAAACAAGGGATTCAATTTTGGGAAGAAATTAATCGTCAACAACTTAATATTCAAACTTGTAGAGAGGAATTACAAAGGGTTGAAAATGAACTCGATAGTATTACTAATAAACTTAGAAAGTTTCCTGATGAGGACATTCAGGAGTTACAAAAACGTGTAGATGAAATTGAACTTAAAATTAGTGAAATGAATCGAGAAACAGGTTCAAATCAGCAACAAATCCAAACCTTTAAACAGACTATTGAGAGTTTATCTCGACAAATCGATAAGCAGCAAATGAATGAAATGAAACAACTCTTAGTTCAAAGAAGAATTGCGGTTACTCAGGATACGATTCTGCGTTTAAATGAAGTTAAAGACCGTTTAGACCAACAATTTCGCTATCAGTTAGAAAAACGAGTTCAGAAGCTATTTAGTCAAATTTCCTTTACGCCTTATGTACCCAAATTAACCGAAAAATATGAATTAAAATTAGTAGAAACTACCGCCGGAGAGGAGGCCGAAGTCGCCGCTTCCACGGGAGAAAATCAAATTTTAAGTTTATCATTTATTGGGGGAATTATTGAAGGGGTGAGGGAATGGAGTCAAAAAAATACCTTAATGGGCCCCGATAGTAGTACCTTTCCGATTGTTATGGACTCTCCTTTTGGCAGTTTAGATGAAATTTATCGCCGACAAATTGCGAGTATTATTCCTCAATTAGCGAATCAATTAATTGTTTTAGTAACTAAAACCCAATGGCGAGGAGAAGTGGCGCGAGAAATGGAAAAACGTATCGGACGGGAATATATTTTATCCTACAATTCTCCTAAAACCGATTGTGAGGAAGACTGGATAGAATTAGCCGGAAATCGTTATCCCTTAGTCCATCAAAGTCCCAATGAATTTGAATATACGGAAATTTTAGAAGTAGAATATGATTTTTAAACGCATAAAAAATACTCAAACTGAATAATAGGCAATTAGATATACTCTGATCAATATAACACCTCAACTTGTTTTTGTCTAGGGTAAATTGTGCTTATTTTTTACAAGATATCTCTTTGACGTCAAAACGTTTACAAAATTTTATACTTATGCTTTCATCCTAGGGTTACGCTTAAAAATCCACAGTTGAAACGGGAGAGAAATGGACTATTTAACAGAATGGACAGAAAGTGGTGTAGATGAAGAACTCACTCAACTGAATGTGATTCCTTTAGAGGGGTATCGTCCGTTGGATTATCTTCTCTATTCTGATACCCTGCCGCGATTAAATACAGGTCGGATATCTCAGCCTATTCTTAACCGTTATCAACATCTTTATCATGGGGGTTGGTGGTGTTCCGGGATTGATATTTTGACGGGAAATCCTGATTTATGGGGCTGTTTTAAGCCGATTAAACCCCGTTTGACTTCAGACGAGTGTAAATTAATTAAATATGAACATCCTCCCAACACACCTATGGGGATTTTTGCGCTTAGAATTTCTCGAACAATTTGGGAACAAATTGCTCAAAAATATGGGGTTAAAATTAATCCTTCTGATCTACAAACCCATCAACCCGACTTAGGATTTTGGCGATGGGTGATTGCTCATCCCGAACTACCTTTATGTATTACAGAAGGAGCAAAAAAAGCCGGAGCATTACTCACAGCCGGATATATTGCGATCGCACTTCCGGGGATTCATAGCGGGTATCGAGTTCCCCGAGATAAATATGGAAATAGAATTGCTAAACCTGCTTTGATTCAGCAGTTACAGCAATTTGTCAATCCCAATCGTAAAATTTATATGGTATTTGATCAAGATACCAAACCTAGAACTATTAAAGCCGTCAATTCAGCTATTCAGCAAACGGGATATTTATTGACAAAAGCAGAATGTTCTGTGTATATAGTCACCTGGAATCCCAAGTTAGGTAAGGGAGTTGATGATTTAATTAAAGAACAAAGTCAAATTATATTTGATCAGGCTTATCAAGATGCCACACCTTTAGAAACTTGGAAGGCTTTCTCCTTTAATCGGTTAACTTATCCAGCAAATATTGATCTAAATAGTCGTTATTTATCCTCAATAAAAATACCTGAATCCGCTAAATTAATTGCGATTAAATCTCCTAAAGGAACCGGAAAAACTAAAATTTTAGAAAACATAGTTCAAGAAGCAATTAAAAACGGTAAGTGGGTATTAGTCATTGGTCATCGAGTTCGATTAATTGAAGCCCTCTGTCAACGATTTGGATTACAATATATGAAATCCCCTATTGACACCCATAATTCGGCTTTAGGATATGGATTATGTATTGATTCTCTCCATCCTAATTCTGGGGTAAAATTTCAAGCCAAAGATTGGTCAAATGGGTTAGTTATTTTAGATGAAGTTGAACAAGTATTATGGCATGGATTAAACTCAGAAACCTGTCAAAACCATCGGGTTTCTATCCTTAAATCCTTTAAAACCCTGATGCAAAATATTTTAGGGGGAAAGGGTCAAGTGGTGATTTCCGATGCCGATTTAAGTGATATTTCCATTGATTATTTAACTAGCCTATCGGGGGTACATCTGCAACCTTTTATTATTCAAAATGAATGGCAACCCTCAAGGAATGAAGCCTGGAAAATTCATAATTACTTAGGAAATACCCCCGACCAACTAGTGAAAGACCTAGAACAACATATTGCCGAAGGGGGGAAACCTTTTGTCTGTTTGTCTGCTCAAAAATTAGCCAGTCAATGGGGAACTCGTACCCTAGAAACCTATTTACAAACCCAATTTCCCGATCGCTCTATTTTAAGAATAGATTCCGAATCCTTAGCCGATCCCAGCCATCAAGCTTATGGCGCAATTTCTAATTTGAATCATGTGCTAAAACAGTATGATATTGTATTAGCATCGCCCTCAATTGAAACGGGAGTTAGTATTGAGATTAATAACCATTTTACCTCGGTTTGGGGAATATTTCAAGGGATTCAAGCGGAAAATTCTGTTCGTCAAGCCTTGGGACGAATTCGAGAGAATATTCCGCGATTTATTTGGATGGCAAACCGAGGATTTAATCAAGTAGGAAATGGGGCAACCTCCATGAGTTCTTTACTCAGTAGCGGACAAAAATTAACCCGCCTAAATATTCGTCTATTACAACAATCTGATTTTGAAGAATTAGATGATTTAGAAATAGGATTTCAAGCGGAATCCTTAATGGGTTGGGCAAAAATGGCAGTGCGATTTAATGCAGGCATGGCGCGTTATCGAGAGACAATTTTAACTGCGTTAATGGCAGAGGGTCATCAAATTATTGAGATGCCACAGGCCAAAAAAATACCTAAAAATTCGATTAAATCCACTCAAAAATTTAAACCCGAATGTTCAGAACGTCCTAGTCTCAACGAACTAATTCTAGCAGTCAAAGATCAGAATTATCAAGCGGAATCCGTGGCGGTGATTAACGCTCCAGATCTGAGCGATAGTCAATATTACTATCTCCAACAACAATTAGTCAAAACCACGGAAGAACGCCGGGCTATCCGTAAACATGAGTTGAAATTACGTTATGGTATTGCTGTTAATTCAGATGTGATTAATAAAGATGATCAAGGATGGTATGAACAACTCAGAATCCACTATTTCTTAACCGTTGGTCGTCCCTATTTAATCGGTCGAGATGCCCTGATTGCTAGACGGTTAATGGAACAGGGACAGGGAAATATTTTTGCTCCTGATTTTAACCGTTCTCAGTTAGGAGCTATCATTGGGATTATGGAATTATTGGGGATTCCTGCTTTACTGAAAAATCCAAAACGAGATTTAAAAAATACCGATGCTGACTTACAAACCATTGCCGAAATAGCCCTAAAAGATCGCAATGCCATCAAGACTATTATTGGTATTGGACTGGCTAAAAATTCAAGTCCGATTACTATTTTACGGCGGTTTTTAGATAAAATTGGTTATCGTTTAACCTGTGTGCGCTCCCAAAGTGAAGGGAAAAAACGAGTCCGAGTTTATCACCTGGTTGACCCCCAAGATAACCGAGAAGAAATCCTGCAACATTGGTTAAAATTAGAGGGTCAATATCCGGGTCAATTAGACAGGATTTTATCTAAAAATACGCCTGCTCCTGACCCTTTCCGATTTACTCCTGACTATATCCAACTCTCTTTATTTATGCCAGGTAATAGTTATAGCAAGAGGCAATAGGGAATAGGCAATGGGCAATAGGTAAATACTTAAGCTGTTGTGCATTTAAACTGTATATTCGCTTCGTGCGAGGACGCGCTGCTGACGCAGGGCTTCGCCAACGCACTGCATAAAATTCAAGATTTCTGCATAACTAATTTAGATACTGAACAGCTTACTGTGAGCAGCTTTTAGCTTTCAAGAATGTCCTAATAGATGTGGCGACTGCTATAACGGAGGAAAAGACTTCACCGCCAGCGATTTGCTGCATCGGTAGTCTTTTCCCATCCTCTTTTTTATGGGATTAATTAACATTCCGTTAAAAAAAGTGATGACTTAGCCACCGAACTAATTGTTAATTCTGTTTTAAACTGCCACAATGTTGTTTTAAACAGGTTTCTAACAATTTAGCATCAAAAATAATCGGCAAAAAGTGAATGCTTTTGACTTCCCTAAAATAGAATAAAATGGGTACAGGAGTCCAAAAAATTTCCCAGTTTATCCAGTCTTGGTAGGGAAATCGACGCAGTAGTTTACCCGAACGATAAACGTCTAAATCCGTGGGGGTGAATTGCAGACGAATGAGGGCGGTTTGCACTAACAAAAATAGGGCAAAAATTGCAATCCCTAAACTCACCCATCTTTGAATTAAAAATAGGGGAAAAGCACTAATCAGCAGCACCATCGGAATTATATAATTCGGAGGTAACTCAACGATATTAGATGTTTGGGTTGTGGGTGTTGTGGTCATTTGTTTTTTTTGAGTCAAAAGCAGTTCCATAAATTCTACCAAAATTATCATCATTTTTGCAGCTAGTGCGGGTATTATCAGGCAAATATCTTAAAAATTTATCAACCCTTGACGGAGCTTCCCATCCCTTGAAACATAATCCAAGATAGGAAAAAATCGATAATAAAAATAGATAATAGGGCGGTGACAACGGCCGTTGTGGTGGACTGACCGACACCTTTTGCTCCTCCGGTGGTAGTTAATCCCCAACTGGTTCCAATAATGGCAATGGTCGCCCCAAAAACTAAGCCTTTAACTAACCCACTACAAACATCCCAAACTTGTAGAAAATTCCGTACTGAATCTAAAAAGACCGTTGAAGAAATATTGTACATAGTAGTAGAAATTAATAGGCCGCCTGCTAATCCTGTCACTAAACAAATTACGGTTAAAATTGGTAACATCGAACAACAGGCGATTACCCTGGGAATTACTAAATAATCCACCGGGTCAGTTTTTAACATATAAAGAGCATCAATTTGTTCCGTGACCCGCATTGTGCCGATTTCCGCCGCAAAAGCCGAACAGACTCGCCCGGCGACAATGACGGCCGTTAATACCGGACTGAGTTCCCGGGCCAGGGACAGGGCCAGAACTCCCCCGACAATATTCACAGCCCCCAAAGCGACAAATTCCCGTGCTACTTGAATCGTGAATACCATTCCCACAAAACTCGCCGTGAGCAGAGCAATCATCAAGGATTCTGGGCCAACTATTACCATTTGTTCCAAAGTGTTACGACGGTGAATTTTACCCTGGAGTAAATGCACCACCACCTGACCCGCCAATAACAGGGCGGCCATAAATCGCTGTAGCCAAAGTCCAAAGCTGGAACGAGTTTTAGAATTACTCAAGGGAATCACAACGGGATAAAGTTCAACCGATACTTAGAAATATACAAATCTTCAACAAGATTTATAAAGCATAAATCTTAATTTTTTTAACTTTATATTTAAGATTTCTCACAGATTCGATTAAAATGGGCGATCGCTCCTATCTTAGAAATTGATAGGCTAGATTTTCCCTGATCTCCAATCTAACTGAAGTCAACGGCACTCGCCAACAAGTTGAAGATAGCTGATCTCCTTTGGACAAATTTATGAGTATTTTGCCCCATTTCCTTCGTTCTTTGCTACTAGCAATTACCTTTAGTTTTATCGCCCCGCTCTTATTGATTGCCGTGGGATTAATCACCTTTGTCCTGATGAGTCACCTGCCTATTATACAAAATTTAGGGACGTTGGGCTGTCACCAAATGCTTAAATTTCTTGCCACCTTTGGCAATGGACATCCCTTACAAGGTTGTTTGGTTATTGCTCTAACCTTTAGTTTAGTGGGCGGGTTATTCGATACCTATGCTTGCTGTCAAAACTTCCGTAGCAATTAAAATTTACAATTATTAATATTTGATTATAAAACTAGGCTGGAAAGATTAATATACGGATTGAATCCGTATATTAATAATAGTTAATAAATAAATATACATCTAAATAATTTATTGAAGAAATGATTAAGAAAAGAACAATACCATTTTTAGAAAATTAAAATTGTTAAGTATATATACTTAAAAGTAATATAAACAGGTTCATCTGCTTGGAAAGCCTCCTAGGAAGTTATATTTTTACCCAGCCCTTTCACAAAATAACTTAAAACTGTAAAAAGGAGCATAATTGTATGTCAACGGTTCAAGATTTAACCATTATTTCTCCTTGGAAAGCCGAACTCGTTAAAGATATTTTTCCCGGACAGTTTGACCTTTCCGCAGATCAGTTAACAAATTTCAATAACACCCTATATTTTCAAGCTGATCAAACTGGATCTTGTTATTATTCCTATTCAGCCAAGGAACAGTTGTGGAAAAGTGATGGCACAGAAGCGGGTACTAATTTAGTTAAAGATCAAGGTTTATCCTCTCACGGTTCCTCAGCCTTGAAAGTAGATAACAACACCCTATATTTTCAAGTCATCAATCCAGATCCTAGCACAATGACCTCAAGCTTGCAGTTGTGGAAAACTGATGGCACAGATACAGGAGTTCAGTTAGTTAAAGACTTGGGAAGTTCTTTGAATATCAATACTTTTATCCCTACTGAGAATAACCTTTATTTTACTACAGCAGGCTCCTCCTATGATGAGCAGTTATGGAAAACAGATGGAACTGAAACAGGAACAATTTTAGTAAAAGATTTCAGCCATACTATATCTAATTTCAGAGAAATTAACAACGTTTTGTATTTAGATGTTAATAACGACAAGAACGTTTTGCATATAGATCTTGCTACCATTAACCTTCCCTCTGCGGTTCAGTTGTGGAAAACCGATGGTACAGAAGCAGGAATAACCTTGGTTAAAGACTTTGGTGATTCAATATTTTGTGATACTTTTGAAGATAACACAGCCATTATCAATAATACCTTATACTTTGAAGTTAATAGTCAATATTCGCCAGAGGTTCCCGTAAATTATCAACTCTGGCAAAGTGATGGAACTAATACAGGAACAACTGTCGTTAAAGATTTTGGCAGCATCAGAGATATTAATAAATTTTGGGGAGAACTCAACAATACTTTTTACTTTTCCGTATCCGTCTCTTACCCAGAAAATAACAATAAAAAAACCTATGAATTATGGAAAAGTGATGGCACAGATACCGGGACAACCTTAGTTCAAGACTTAGGAAATTATTCTCCAGATCACTTAACAACAGTCAACAATATCTTGTATTTTTTTCGGAATAATTATGACTCTCTTACCAAGATATCCAACAATCAGTTATGGAAAATAGATGGAAATAATGGCAATATTAGTTTAATCAAAGATGTAGGAGATTTATCAATTGAGGACTGGGAAACTATTGACAATAACTTGTATTTTCAAATATCAAAATACGACGATAATACCAAGATATCAACGGCTCAATTATGGAAGACTGACGGTACAGATGTCGGGACAACATTAGTCAAAAATTTTCCCAATGCCAGTTTCCCTTTTAGCAAAAAAAAATTAGAATCCATCAATAACATCCTTTATTTTCAATTAACTGATCCAACTTATGGTACAGAATTATGGATGAGTAATGGTACAGAAACAGGTACAATGATGGTGGCAGATATTAACCGAGGAAAAGGAAGTTCTGATCCTTCCATTCCCGTTGATGTGAATAATACACTTTATCTACTCGCTGATGATGGCATACATGGCAATGAATTATGGAAATTAACCCCGACCGAATTAGGAAGTGATGTTAAGAGTTTAGCTATGAGTAATCTCAAGTTAATGTCTGAAGTAATCAGCACTTACCAATTGCCAACTTTTTCCAATTCTAGCAATGGTTTCTAATTCTGTTCAAAATTCGTTTACTATTTTTAGAGGCACTCTTTTTTAATTAGGTTAAATTCTCTCCATGGCTGATATTGTTGATATTGCTGTAGGTGCGGGTTCATTTACAACCCTGGTAGCCGCTGTTCAAGCCGCAGGTTTAGTAGAAGCCTTGAAAAGTCCTGGCCCTTTTACTGTGTTTGCACCTAATGACGAAGCGTTTGCAAAACTTCCCCCTGGAACAGTACAAACCTTAGTTCAAAATCCACCGCAGTTGGCTAGAATTCTAAAATTTCATGTCGTTTCGGGTAAACTAACAAAAGCCGATTTAGAAAAATTAGGTTCTGTTACTTCCTTGGAAGGTTCACCCATTCCCATTAACTGTTCCGATGGTTTTGAAGTCAAAAATGCCACGGTACTTGCTCCCGATATTGAAGCGGATAATGGCATTATTCATGTCATTGATACCGTGATTTTAATGGGTTAATTGATTAGGAAAAATAACCCGTAGGGGCGAGGTCTCCTCGCCCAAAACATGGGTATTAAATTAATCTAAAAATCTCTATCAAGATTAATAATTATTAATTAAGGAGAATAAAAGCGGAACCCTATTTGAAAGAATTGTATAAATTATAGATACGAAAAAACCAGAGTATTTTTTATTAGAGAATGTCAAACGTATTTTAACCATGGAACAGGGACACCATTTTAAAGTTATTTTAAATGCTTTAGCGTCTCTTAATTATTTGATTGAATGGCGAATTATTAGTCCGATTAATTTTGGTATTCCTCAAAACCGTGAGCGGATTTTTATTTTTGGAACTCGTTGTAAATCTGATTTTAACCCTATCAGTTTAGAAGATAATCAAGAGGGAGGTGCAAGGTTAGGGTATACTATTTTTGGTATTAATGGAGTTGCTTCTACTATTTAACGATTTCTAATGCCTTACAATGGCGATTACAATACACAAGAATCATCGACCAAGCCACTTTAGGAATCGAGGGTGTAGAAAATTTAATCGGATAAACATTAAACAACTAATCCTACACCCTACATCCAATTTAACGATAATCAGAGTTTTGAATATCTCTTAATCGTGCTTCAGGGCGTTTAAACCGATCTAATTGAGCTTCAAAAAATTGCCGATTTGCGATCAAATGTTTAGGATTTTGATCATCTAAAGGATACAGTAAAGCCGTGCGTAACGCTTGAATTACCGCAGAAGTTACACAATACATTGACCGTTGGAAAGTATTCGCCAACTGAATCAACATATCATCCTCACCTCGGCAATGTTTTTGATAATATTCGACTAAATAAGGCGGCAAGAAATGTAACATATCTTGCATTAATAATGTAGGAGGAATTCCCGCTGTCCCAACGGGAAAAATATCAGCATAAAGAATCCCATAATGGAAGTCATTTTGATCATCAGGAACTTGTTTCGCTTGAGCATTATAAGACTTGGTTCCTCGGAAGGGAGACGTGCGATAAAACACCGCTTCAACGTAGGGTAATGCCGCCTCATATAACCACATAAACCCTTTAGATTTAGGGATAATTTCATAGCATTTCCCATCAATATAAACATGATGATAAATAGGTCGTCCAGCAATGGCAAAAATCCCATTAACCAGAAAATTCATCGCTTCAGGAACACTAGTAATTTTGCCTTCATCATAAAGATCACTCATTTCAAAAAATACTGGCGCCATCACTTCCCAGAATAATCCTAAATTACTATAATAGGACATCATTTTGACCTGTTCTAAGAATAAATCCGGGAATAGGTTATATAATCCCATCATCATCGGATTTTTCTTAAAATAGGCTTTAATGGCTTTATCGGCATTAGCTTTATATTCATCGGTATCTAAATAGGGATCAAATTGTCCTCCCATATCTCGATGCCAAAACATTGCTTGCATACAAGCTTCGGCAAATTCCATATTAACTCGATCATGCCATAAATGATGTAATAATTTTGGCATTTTTACAGTTTCACCCTTTTCTATAAAGGCTAATAATTCCGGGTGTGCTGTTGCTTCTCCTCGCCAAATTCTTAAATCGGCATCATCGCCTGCATAATGATTATGCAAGTCTAAATATTCTTGAGGAATGAAGTATTTTAAAAAGGGTAAGGGATTTAAAAACACTTGTTCTGCAATATAAAGTAAATCCCGCCAATAGAAATCCATTGGCACTGCATAGGCTTTATAAATCCCGATAATTTGCATTAGGTTTTCTGGGGTATCGGGTAACATTGCACCCCCAGCCTCTAAGCGGTGAATAATCTCGGAAAATTCATGGGTTGAGGGGGGTAATTTTGTTTGAGATAAAGTTGCAGTTTTCATGATTTTTCCTGGTTTTAATTGTTGTTAAAAATTGGGATAAATAGGGCGGGTCTAGTTAGGTTAATGGTGGGTTCAGAAAGATTGATTTGAACCCGACCTAGGGGTTTATTGTTTAATGGCAATTTGGGTAGGAACAGATTGATTTAAGGCAATAACCATGGCTTGGGCGGTGGGTTTCCATCCATCGAAATAACCAAGTAGGTTGTATCCCGAGAATGAAAATGAACGCGGCTAAAATTAATGCGGGAGCTTGTTCTGAGAAGGTAACTTTCGGGTAATAAGCTAATTTATTATCCAGTTTACCAAAACAAGTTCGGTTGAGGAGAATCACAAAATAAACAGCCGTTAAACCGGAGGCAATAATACACAGTAAACTGTGAATTGGGAAGACAGAAAATGTCCCTTGAAAGACGGGAAACTCGGCGACAAATCCCACTAAACCAGGGATACCAGCACTCGCCATTCCTGCCATAATTAATAAAGCACTAGTTAGGGGTAAACCGCGAATGGGATTCATTAAACCATTTAGAATATTTAAGTCCCTGGTTCCGACTTTTTCTTCTACAATTCCAACTAATTGAAACAGAATTGCCAAGATTAAACCGTGGGCTACCATTTGAGCAATTGCCCCAATTAAGCTTAATTCATTCGCCGCCGCCGCCGCTACTAAAATATAACCCATGTGACCAATAGAACTATAGGCTACCATGCGTTTAATATCCTGTTGAGCAATAGCGGTTAGGGCTCCATATAACACACTAATTACCCCGATTGTTGCCAGGGTAGGGCTAATAACTTGCCAAGCATCAGGAAACAGTTGTAAACCAAAACGAATTAAACCATAAGCTCCTAATTTAGCTAAAATTCCTCCTAATAAAATTGTCACGGGGGGAGAAGATTCGACATAGGCATCGGGTAACCAAGTGTGCAGGGGAACTAGGGGAATTTTGATCCCAAATCCTAATAGTAAAATGGTGAGCAAAATTAACTGAGTTGTTAATTCAAAGTTCTGGGTTTGAATGGCAGAATAATCAAAACTTCCGGCATCACTTAGCCACGCCATGCCTAAAAATCCGGCTAAAATTAGAATCCCAGAAAGGGCAGTATAAATCAGAAATTTCATCCCTGCATAGGCACGTTTTTCACCACCCCAAATGCTAATTAAAAGATAAATGGGGATTAATTCTAATTCATAGAATAAAACAAACAGGAGTAAGTTTTGAGATAAAAAGGCTCCAGCAATTGCCGCATTCACTAATAAAATCATTGAGTAGTAGAGGCGAGGACGCTCCAGATTTCCGTGACTGCTGGCAATGACAATAAAGGTTAAAACCCCGCTTAAAGCGATTAGAGGAAAGGATAAACCATCTATTCCTAAACTATAGGATAGTCCTAATTGGGGAATCCAAGCTAAATATTCTTGCAATTGGAAATTAGGATTGGTTAAATCAAAATCAAAGCTGAGTTTTATTGTCCAAATTAAAATCACACCTGTTATTGCTAAAGCAATGGAACGAACTTGAGAAGCCGAGAATTGTTTGGGCAAGAGTCCAATTAATAGAACTGCCAAAACTGGAATAATAATTAAAGCACTCAACATAAGTTTAGGGTGGGAGGAACAGGGATATTTAAGTTAACCAATGACTAAATTATTCAGAAATTAGCAAGTTTATCAAAGTTTTAGATGGTTTGTTTGATAAACTTGCTTCAGTTAGCTTTAAGCCACAACTTTTATCATTCCGGTTTCTAAGTTATAGTAGCTTCCTACTATTTTTAATTTCCCTTCTTTAACTAGTTGGGAAATAACTGGAGAAGCCTGTAAACGACTGATGACAAATTTAACATTAGAAATGATGCTTTCTTCTAAAGTTTGATTAGGCTTTATCGCCGGTTTAATGGCATCCAAAATGCTGGAAATTTGACCCGGAACTGCATTGCCAGCAATAGTAGCTTTGACTGCGCCACAATTTTGATGTCCAATCACCATCAGGACTTTTGCTCCTAACACTAATGTTCCAAATTCAAGACTACCAATTTCTTCAGAAGTAGCAACATTTCCGGCATTTCTAACTACGAATAAATCTCCAAAACCCTGGTCAAAAATAATTTCCGCAGGCACCCGAGAATCTGCACAACTGAGAATAGCGGCAAAGGGGGCTTGTCCTTGGGCAACTTCTTGAACTCTGGTCATGGTTTGATTAGGACTTTTTCGTTTATTGTCGATAAACCGTCGGTTTCCTTCTAACAGTTGGTTTAACGCTTCATCGGGAGTAATATTGTTTTGGGCAACGGCAGGTTGAGCTTTGAACAAATTTACTTTTGTTCCTAATCCCGCAGTTAAAGCCGCAGTTCCTGCTACTCCTGCACCAAACTTTAATAAATTCCGACGGGAAATGCTTAAGTTTTGTTGAGTTGTGTTCATGATTTTTTTACATTAAGTGGATTGGAACATTCAGAAAATTAATCCTTTGGATGGATTATAGATGAAAATTGGGAACTCTTTTAAAACAAATTAAGTGTAAAAAATCCTAAAAGTAAAGTTACTCCAAAAATGATCGTCAAGGCATAAAATTGGGTTTGGCCAGAAACATTGTATTTCAAACTTTGCCCACTAAAAATCGTTGCTATTCCCACTAGGTTAACAAATCCATCCACGATATAGCGGTCAATCCAATACATAATATTAGAGATGAAGCCGACTATAAAAATAATCGTGACTCGATACAGTTTTGCTGTGTAAAAATCGTAAGCAAAGAAGTCTTGTACAGCTTGAGAGGGCAGTTTAACAGGTTTTGGCCAATTACTATTCCAATAAATTCCAGCACTAAGTCCCCATCCTAAAACCGTCGAGGTGATTAATAAACCCGCAACTGTTAGATTAATTGTTTCCCATTGGGGTAACAAATTCCATTGTTTTAATAACAAGGGAATATGCAGACAAAATCCCGCTAAAATGGTCATAGGTAATACCATTGCCCATAAAACTTCCTGAGAACGGGTGGTCATTTGTTTGGGTTTTCCCGTAAAAATCAACCCAAATTCACGGGTTAAACTAAAGACGGTTAAACCATTAACTAAAAACAGGCAAAGCGCAATAGCAGGTTGAGTGTTCCAGAGGGTTTCTGCTAACTCTAATATCGTCCAAAAACCGCCAAAGGGAGGAACAGCAACTAAGGAGGTCATTCCGACTAAAAAACACAATCCCGATATCGGACGCCGTGACCATAAACCGCCATATTGGGTTAAATCTTGGGTAACATTATTACTAATAATTCCCCCGGTGGTCATAACTAATAATGCCATCGGTAAGGCATAGGTAAATAGCAGAGAAAGAGCCGCTTGGGTTTGTCCAGTTCCAACGGCAATAAAGGTGATGCCCATATAGGCACTAACGGAATAGGAAAGGGCGCGTTTTATATCAATTTGAGCAATAGCAATACAACTGGCTCCCACGGAAGTTGCTAACCCAATAAATACCATAGTTGACGTTACCAAAGGAGACAAGGCTAAAACGGGCTGCACTTTGACTAATACCCAAGCTCCAGAGGCAACGACAACAGAATTGCGTAAAATTGTACTAGGAAGGGGGCCTTCCATGGCTTCATCTAACCATAAATGTAGGGGAAATTGAGCACATTTTCCTAGTGGCCCTGCCAGTAATGCTAACCCTAATAGAGTGGCAACTTTCGGGTCAAGTTGGGCCGTTTGTGACCATTGGGCTAATTCCGTAAAATTCCAAGTTCCGGCGAGGGGAAATAGGGCAACTACTCCCATTAATAGAAATAAGTCTCCGACCCGTTTGGTTAAAAAGGCATCTCTAGCCCCGGTGACAACTAAGGGTTGATTAAACCATAATCCCACTAATAAATAAGTTCCTAATGTGAGGACTTCCAGAATTATGTAACTGTGGAATAGGGAATTACACAGGACTAACCCACATAACCCGGCTTCAAATAAGGCTAATAGGGAATAGAATCGCGACCAGCCCCAGTCCATTTCCATATAACCGACGGCGTAAATTTGGGCTAAAACATTTAACCCAGTAATAACTAAGGTGGCAGCAACGGTGACAACAGAGACTTCTAATGGGATATCCAAGTTGAGGTTAACGATGCTAAACCAGGGAATGATTAACTGTTGGGGAGGTTGACCCCAAATTTCAGTTAGGGCGAATAACCCATGTACAAAGGCGAATAGGGTGGTGATAATATTGACATATCCGGCTGGACGGGGGCCAGTGCGCCGAATAATAGACGGAAACCAGAGGGTAGATAACAAAGCTCCGATTAATGGGTAGCAGGGTATCCACCAAATGGTTTTTACGAAAAAATCAGTCATTGGTGCGACCTATTGATCAGTTTGCAGAAATATGAAGAATTACCTTGGGGGAAAGACCTTATCCCAAGGGCTATGTAGCTTTTTGAAGTCGCGAGGAATTCAAAAAGCTACATAGACTTTTTGCTGTTGAATATAACCATACCATAGACATTAGTATATGAGTATATCCAAAAGCATATCAATATGACAGGTATATCTGATAAATGCTATAGATTTTGCTTATATTTAAGCCTTTCCTCCCCTTTTTTTTAACAATTGACATTTTCTGACTAAATAAAAATATAATTTAGATCGTGGCTAAATTTTAAAAAAGCACTGCGATTGTAACATAAATTCATGCAACAACAGGCCAACAAATCTACAATAGAGAAAGATTTAATTTATAATAGTTTGGACAAATTCTTTTAATATCTGTTCATAGCGATCGCCCGCCACTTCACTGACATCATTATGATCAGCTCCTTCCACCCAAAAAGACAATTTAGGAGTATTTACGGCTGCAAATAATCGTTGTCCGTGACTAAAAGGAATCACTTGATCAGCAGTTCCATGAATCACTAAAACTGGAGCTTTAATCAAAGGAATTTTGCTCAGATTGGGAAACTTATCAAAAGGATATAAAGGCAAGTCTATTTTAACTCGAAAGGTGCTAACAAAGGTACTTTCCAGAACCAAACCCGCCACAGGTTGACGGGAGGCTAAATCCACCGATGGCCCCCCACCCAGAGAACGGCCATAAACAATAATCTGATTCGGAGGAATTTTTAACTGTTGTGTGAGATAATTATAAGCAGCATCAATGGCTTGATAAGCACCCAGTTCCGAGGGTTCTCCCGCACTCATGCCATAGCCCGGATAATCATAGGAAAAAACCGCAAATCCCATCTGACGAAGTAATTCTAAGACAACGCGAATATCTCCTAAATCTTCCGCATTGCCATGACTATAAAGAATAGTATATTTAGCTTTAGGATTCGGTAAATATAAGGCTGTGATATTTACACCTGGCTCTATTTTTAGGGTTAGGAATTCTGGAGTTAGTTGATAACTAGAAGGTTGAGGAACAAAAATTAAACGTTCAGAATATAAATATGCCCAAACCCCAACATCGACATAGAGAATTATCAGAAAACGGATCATTCGTTTCAGGGAAAACTCGCCCATAACAAAGCGTTTGAACAAAGTCTGAGGATTCATAATAATCTTTATGAGGCAAAGCTGTTTTTATTCTGATTTTGTAGTTTAATAGATTTGGTGAACAATTAATAGAGTTAATCGATTGTGAGGAATTACCATGAACTATCCTAATGACCTCAGATATTCAGATAGCCACGAATATATCAGACTTGATGGCGAAATTGCCACCATTGGCATTACAATCTTTGCCGTGCAGCAACTCGGAGAGATCGTTTTTGTAGAACTACCGAACCAGGATACTTGGTTTGAGAAAGGGGCAGAGTATGGAACGCTTGAATCTGTGAAAGCCGTTGCAGAGTTCTATGCACCGATCAGTGGGAAAGTGATTGAATGCAATACGAACCTTGAAAATTCCCCTGAAATTATATCTGATGATCCCTATGGAGAAGGATGGTTAATCAAAGTTCAGGTTGATAACCTGAGTGATTTAGATGATGCCTTATCCGCAGAACAATATCAAGACTTAGTTCAAGGCGTTTAACAGAGGATTTTGGGTTTTAGGTGTGTTCAAAGTCTTAATTTAAAAAAGATATATGACCGATTCATCTATATCAGTTCCAGAAAATATTACCTTTGAGCAAGGTATAGAAATTACCCAACTGTTGTTAAATAAATTAGAAGAGAACTCATTACCAGAGGCTGAAATTGAAAAGGTGATCACGGAGTTAGTCAAAACTCAGAATGGAGCCAGGGGATTTTTTGTGACCTACTTAACCGATGCTCGTTCTTGTTTTGATCAGCCCATTGTTTCTATCATTCAAGCCTTAGAAACTTCGCCGGAAATTGTGTCGGATTTACTGGTTAAAAATGTGGCGATGTCCGCGGCAATGGTCGTCTATCATCATCGACACAATAACCTAGAAATGCAGGAAAGTTCACAACAGGTTGTTCAACGTTCTTCTAATTTAATTCAACAGTTGAATTTTTCTCCTTTGCGATCGCGGCTTCAACAACTATTAAACAGTGTTCAAACCGGAGCAGGAATCTATCAAGATTTCTTAGAACGTTGGGAATATGATTCAGAACAACTGGCGGCTATAGTCAAGAGTTTAGAACGTTTATTGTAGTCAGTCTAAATCAAAAAATAGGTAATAGTGATTAAACTCCACCTCTCTTTGAAGTCGGAGAGGGGAGAATAATTTTTACTCCTAAATATCCACTAGAACTAAATTTTGGAGACAAAAAAATTCCTAATTCAACAATATACTGGATTTGAATTAACTATCTATGTTTTTAACATAAAATTCATGTTTGATATTTTTTAATTCTATAAATCTTGACAAACTAATAAAATTAAGGTAATAATTCTTCATTCAATTAAAGTTACCAAAAATCATCTTATGAATTCTCATCCCCCCCTCAAAACCCTCGGCTGTTTAGGAGATGTTACCCTAGAAGCGGATCAAGTCCGTTTAAAAGGATGGGTAACTTCAATTCAAGGTGAACCCATAGAAGGATTTAAGTTAATGATTGGGGGTCAAGAAATCACCCAATTCAAAATTGAAAAAAACCTGCCTAGTCCCGATGTTTATAAACTATTTCCTACCCTACCTAACGCTGACCAAGCTCGATTTTTAATTTATATTCCTATAGAGGGGATTGCACCGGATAAATTTAATACTTTAGTACAATTAATTCCTTTAGTCAAGGGACAGGCAGGAGAAATTTTATTTAATTTATTAGAATCTATTCTTCCGGTTCCCGAGAAAGAAGATCGGGTTGGAGTGGGAGGAAGTTTTAAATTTGTCGCCTGTGATTTTCTCGGTCATTTTGTTAATAAAGCTCAATTAAAACCCCACGAATCTATTTTAGACGCGGGATGTGGCGTGGGTCGCATGGCCTATTCCCTCGCCTATTATTTAGATGATACTGCCCGTTATGAAGGGTTTGATATTGTTGAAAAATGGATTAAATGGAATCAATCTGTGATTCATGAACATCGACCTAACTTTAACTTTCAATGGGCGAATATTTATAATAAACGCTATAATACAGAAGGAACAATTAAAGTAGAAAACTATGATTTTCCCTATGCCGATGAACAATTTGATTTTGTTTTCTTAACTTCCGTATTTACCCATTTATATGCGAATGCGGTTCAAAATTATCTCAAAGAAGTTTATCGAGTTCTCAAGCCGGGAGGACGGTGTTTATGTACATTCTTTTTGTTAAATGAAGAATCGGAAGTTCTAATTAAGGCTGGAAAAAGTTCTCAAAATTTAATCCATGAATTTGAAGACTCATTTTTCTCAAATTTAGAAATTCCCGAAAGTGACATGGGTCATCGAGAAATATTAGTAATGCAGTGGATTGAAGCATTAGGTTTTACAGTTTCCGCCAAATATTATGGGTTATGGTGCGGACGAACTCCCGCCACTAACTACCAGGATATCTTAATCTTAAAAAAACCTAAATAACTTCGTAGTAAGCCCTGAAGGGCTTTCTTATTTATTTATTTATTATTCTCTCAATCATCCCAATCCTTCCCATAATCCTTAACCGGATATTGCACCCAAGCATCGCGTAACCATTGGCGACCATAATCTTCAATATACCAATGAACACTGCTTTCCTCCCAATCATAGGGAGATGGAACATAATCATGTTTAACCGGATTAAAATGGAGATAATTTAAAGTTTGATAATAATGGTTATCATTGCGAATCATCCGGTCTGAAAAACTGTACCAAATCTTGCGTTTTGTCACTTGGTCTTCTAAATTCCAGTAACGAGAAGTTCGCCCATGAATAATATTAAATAAACGGCTTAATTCTGGAAATTTATCAACATAAACCAATAAATGATAATGATTAGGAAGGATAACCCAAGCCCGAATATCAAAACCTGCATTAATAAATTGTTCAAAAATTAAATTTAATAATTCTTGACGACGATGGGGTGTTGAAATATAGGGTTGGTGTTCATAACAAGCAACAGTTAATAAATAAAAAGCTTCAATCTGAATAGGATGGGGAGGTGAGTGGGGAGGAAATCCTTTGGCTAACCGTTGTTTAACCAGTTCTTTGCGTTGCTCAGGTGTAAGTTTACGATATTCATACATCATAAAAGTAGTAAGCCCTTTAGGGCTTTCTCCTGTATTTTTAGGTTGGAGAGGATTAAGCCCTGAAGGGCTTACTACCATTGTTTTAACACATGAGATCATAAAGTAGTGAGCCATTTAGGGCTTTCTCTTATATTTTTATTTGAGAGGATTAAGCCCTGAAGGGCTTACTACAGGTGGAAAGGCGAGAAAAGATTAAGGATAAATTTTCATTTGGTGTTGTGTTACCTACACCATAACAGGCTCTTTTTCGCCAACCAACAATAGGTAAATGTCCTATTGGTGCATTTAGGGTGAAATTTAGTTCTTCATAATAAAGCCAACTTTCTCCTCGTCGCCAACCAACTTGATCACAAAACTTTGGATAATCTCCTTCTAAATCATAGAAAATTTGCCATTGACTTGTTAAACTAAATAATCCCTGACTATAATATTCCCAGAGCCAGTTTAGGGTGTTTAAATCCGTACAGGAAAACTGTTCAATATCTTCTGGTCTTAACCATTTTTCAGCTTCTCTTTCGGCAATATATAAAATCAATTCCCAGGTATATTCATCGGCGGTTTTCCAATCTCCATTGGCTAATAATTCGATGAGTGAACTGTAGTCTATACTAAGTTCTGATTGGGGGAAATTTGGGTAAGATGAAGGAGTTATATTAACTAATAATTCAGGGTCAAGGGTTTCTAAGTAATGTAATATCCA
Organism: Planktothrix sp. PLAVEN19ND; assembly: GCF_057220675.1. Lineage (NCBI taxonomy): Bacteria > Bacillati > Cyanobacteriota > Cyanophyceae > Oscillatoriales > Microcoleaceae > Planktothrix > Planktothrix sp. PLAVEN19ND. The sequence goes on from NZ_CM170132.1 coordinate 1,485,686, forward strand.
TTCTAACAAATTTTGTAGGTTTTGTCTTTCTAAAGTAGCTTGTTGCAGTTGATTTTCCAAGGATTCTAACCGAGGTAAAAGGTCAGCAACGGTTAATCTTTTTTTTGCTTTAGAAGGGGTTTTTTGTTGAGAAATATCGACAGTTTGGAGACGTTTCCAAGTTTGTCTTGCCCAATCTAAACATTTTTCATCCTGTTTTAAACCTTCTGGTATAGATACATGGAGTTGTAAATCCCATCCACAGACTACACAAGTTTCTGGAATCGGTTTTTGATAGTTAGAGTCACAGACTGGGCATGGAAAGCTCATCGAAAGTCGGGATTAGGGGGTTTGTTGTATGTTAACATTCCCCCATCCTCAAAACCTGATCCGCCAATTTCCTGTCATTTCCTAACAATATTGTATGATTTGAATATCGGGGTTCTCTTAAGGGAGTCTGGGGTAAGCCAGGGGAAAGAAATAATCAGTGTTATAGAGGTCAGTTGTCAAATCCCATGTTGAAACAATTTGTTAAAGGTAATCAACAGTGGATTTTACCTATTTATTGAGGAAGAATAAATGATGAGTGAGTCCGAATTAACCACTATTTTAATAATTGATAACCATTCAATTGACCTACGGATTCTATTAGATTTATTTAGTCAAAAACAGGTTAATTTATTCTGGATAAATCCAGATAAAGCTGCTGTTTCTATGGAAAAATTATCTCTAGCTGATTTGATTTTTATTGCGGTTTCTGTGCTGGGGGAGAATGAATATCTGTTGTGTCAACATTTGCAGAGTTCGGGTCTAAATATTCCAATTGTTTTGATTACAACTTCTCAAAATCAAGAGACTATCAAAACTGGGTTGAGTTTAGGAGTGATAGATTATCTATTTACTTGTTTAGAGACTGAGGAGTTTTTACTGAAATTAAACAACTATTGGAAGTTGGCTGAAAATCGAAAAGAAGTCCGGCAAAGTTTTAATCAATTAAAACAAGAATTAGAAACAGAGAGACGAGAAAATTTACAGCTTAAAAATATTAATTATCAATTAGAAATAAAGGTTGAATCCCAGCAAGAAGAATTACAAAAATCTATTATAGAATCAGAAAATAATCAAATTGCTTTAGAACAGTGTTTCAAGAAAATTAAGATTATTCAAACTCAATTAGTGAATAACGAAAAAATGTCAATTCTCGGGCAAATGTTAGCTGGAATTGCCCATGAAATTAATAATCCGGTTAATTTTATTTATGGAAATCTAGCCTATGTTCAAGAATACACTGACAATCTTTTAAAGATTTTTGAACTCTATCAACAGTATTATTCTAATCCCCATCCGGTGATTCAACAGGAGGTGGAAGCGGTAGAATTAAACTTTATTTTAGAAGATTTGCCTAAGATGTTAGAATCGATGCAGGTGGGTGCAGAACGGATTCGAGAAATTGTGCTGAGTTTACGCAATTTTGCCCGTCAGGATGGTTCTCAAATGAGAGCAACTAATCTTCATGAAGGGATTGATAGCACCTTAATGATTTTACAAAATCGGTTAAAACGAAAACAGGATCATCCGGCGATTCATGTAATCAAAGAATATAGTTCCTCTTTACCTTTAGTTGAATGTTATGGAGGCGAAATGAATCAAGTTTTTATGAATATTTTAGCCAACGCTATTGATGCGATTGAAGAAAACAATCAACAAAAAAATATTGAAGAATTGCAGGTTAATCCTGGTCACATTTTGATTAAAACCGATATTATTAATGATCATAATGTCGTGATTAAAATTAGTGATAATGCCGGGGGAATGACCGAGGAAATTTTAGCCCATCTATTTGAACCATTTTTTACCACAAAACCTGTAGGTAAGGGGACGGGGATTGGTTTATCTATCAGTAAAAATATTGTGGTTGAAAAACATAAAGGTAGTTTACAATGTATTTCTACCCCAGGGAAAGGAACAGAATTTATTATTGAAATTCCCATTACTCAGGAAATGCCGACTCAAAAACATGAGTATAAAAAACAAGTTTCTATTTTAACTCAGGGAAATTAATTGATCATCCATTTTGCATCGACTGTAGTTTTCAAACCTTCATTACATTAAAGGAATTAGATATGAAAATTTCAACTTCAGAATATTTACTTAAAAACCATAAATTTCTTGTGAAAACAACATTAGTTTTGTTGGTGTTTCCTTTGATTAATGGTTGGAATTTATCAAAAGCGATCGCTCAAATTATACCCGATCAAACCTTACCTCAAAATACTATTATTACCCCCAATGGTAGTATCATTAAAATCGAAGGTGGAACCCAAAATGGGATTAACTTATTCCATAGTTTTAAAGACTTTTCAGTTCCCGAAGGTGTTGCCGCCTTTTTCAATAACTCCGTGGATATTAAAAATATTATTAGTCGCGTTACTGGCAATAATATCTCTAACCTCCAGGGTTTAATTCAAGCCAATGGCACAGCCAATTTATTCTTAATTAATCCCCATGGCATCTTATTTGGCCCCAATGCTCAATTAAATATTGGAGGGTCTTTTACTGCTAGTACCGCTAATAGTATTATTTTTAATAATGGCGGTGAATTTAGTGCCACTAATCCCCAAGCACCGCCCCTATTAACCGTTAATATTCCTATCGGGTTACAACTGGGAAAACAGCCCGGGGCCATCACCAATCAATCCCAAGCTTTAGGCATAGGAGTGGATGGCAAAAGTGCAACAACAGGATTACAAGTTCAACCCGGTCAAAATATTAGTTTAATCGGGGGAGATGTGGTTTTAAATCAAGGCAATCTTACCGCTTTTAATGGTAGAATCGAATTAGCAGCCCTAAAAAATGGCACTTGGTCTTTACAACCCCAGCCGGAACAATTTGACTCTCCTAACCTCCAATTCGGCTCGATTCAATTATTACGTCAAAGTCAAATTGATACCAGTGGAGCCGGAGGAGGATTAATTACCATCCAAGGAGGAACGGTTTCCCTAACCGATAGTTCTCGAATTCTTGCTAATACTTTAGATGCCCTTAATGGTGGCGGAATCCAAATTCAAGCCGAACAATTTCAATTAGATAATCGTGCCTTTATCTCCTCCTCCACCATTGGTACAGGAAACGCCGGAGATATTAATATTAAAGCCAAAAATTCGATTGATTTAGTGGGCACTCAACCCCTATCCTTCATCGAACAATTATTATCGGAAAAGTTTAGTCCCACTAATCTATATGACGGTATTTTTAGTGTGAGTGCGGGTGAAGGAGCATCGGGAAACGTCACCCTGGAAACCCCCCAACTCCGGGTGATGAATGGGGCGACCATTTTAACCCCCACCGTGGGGGTTGGGTCAGGGGGAAATATTACCCTGTTAGCCTCGAAATCCGTTGATATTACTAATGGTTCGATTGTGGTCACCGGAACCATTAGCCCTGGCGATTCTGGAGATATCAATATTATTACCCCCCAATTGCGCGTCCTCCAAGATGGATATATCATCACCAGTCCCGGACGTTCCGGGGAAGGTCAGGGGGGAAATATTACGGTGAATGCCGATACCGTCGAACTGCGGGGGGTGAAATCGGGCGTCGCTTCCCCGGGGGGATTATTTACCGCCACCTTGGGTACTGGAGGCGCGGGAGATATCACGATTAACAGCCGGGAACTGACCGTTGCTGAAGGGGCGCAGGTATCTGCTTCAGCGGCGGGAGCAGGGAAAGGGGGCAATTTAACCGTGAATGCGGAATCGGTGCAACTGCGGGGAGTATCGGAGGATGGCCGGTTTTTGAGTGGGTTACTCACCTCATCTTCCCTGTTGACCGTTGAGGGACAAAAAGGTACTGCACCCGCCGGGGATTTAACCGTCAATACTCAACGGTTGGTGGTGCGTGATGGCGCCCAAATTTCGGCGGCGACTGGCGGGGAAGGAGCGGCGGGAAATTTAACCCTAAATGCCTCGGAATCCATTGATGTTATAGGGTTTGCCACCAATATTGACAAATCCGTAGAATCCGTTTCCTTTGGAACTATTGGCGATGGTATTGTTCCCAGTTCCATTGAGTCGAATACCAGTGGGGCGGGCAGTGCCGGGGATTTGCGGATTAATACCAGAAGGTTAACGGTGCGAAATGGGGCGGAAATTGGGGTGCGGGGAACCAATAAAGGAGCCGCCGGGAACTTAGAAATTCAAGCGGATAAGGTTTTATTAGATAACGAAGGAACCATTAGTGCCGCCACCGTCGCTGGAACCGGAGGAAATATTCGGTTACAGGCGCGAACAGTGGAACTGCGACGGGATAGCCAAATTACCACCAATGCCAGCAACGCCGATGGGGGAAATATTACCCTGGGTACTTCTAATTTAGTTGCCTTAGAAAACAGTGATATCACAGCTAATGCTCAAGCGGGGAAAGGAGGACAGGTGAGAATTAATGCTCAAGGGGTGTTTGGAACCCAGTTTCGGGAATTTCAGACTCCCCAAAGTGATATTACCGCCACCAGTGAGTTAGGGGCAGCATTCAGTGGGGCGGTGGAAATTAGCAGTCCAGAAGTTGACCCTAGTGCCGGGATAGGGTCGTTACCGAGTAATTTAGTTGACCCCACCACCTTAATTGCGACCCGCTGTTCGGGAAATCAACAAAATCAATTTGTAATTACCGGACGCGGGGGTTTACCTGCGAGTCCCAATGATGCTTTGGGTTCTGAACCGACGGTCATCAATTGGATTAATTTGGTTGAACCCTCGACAACATCCCCTGTCACCCCCACATCTCCTGTGGAGACCCACCATGGCGCGTCTCTACAACCCAAAATTCAGGAAGCCCAAGGATGGATAGTTCGGGCTGATGGGGTAATCGAATTAGTTACTAATCCCCCCAACGGTAAACCACAGCCTGCGGGTGTTTTACCTCCTCAATGTTAAGAGGTAATTACGAATTACGAATTACGAATTACGAATTGGTAATAGAAGGAGTTTACATCCCCCGCCTCCCCCTGCTCCCCCTGCTCCCCCTGCTCCCCCTGCTCCCCCTGCTCCCCCTGCCTCCCCTGCCTCCCCTGCTCCCCCTGCCTCCCCTGCTCCCCCTGCCCCCCCTGCTCCCCCTGCTCCCCTGCTCCCCCTGCTCCCCCTGCTCCCTGCTATAACTGATTACTGATGACTGATTACGGGTAAGCTGATCACAAAGGTACTCCCCTCTCCGGGTGTAGAGGTGCATAGGAGTTGACCTTGATGTTTTTCCACAATAATTTGATAACTAATGGCTAAACCCATTCCGGTGCCTTGACCGACGGGTTTAGTGGTGAAAAAGGGTTCAAAAATTCTACTGCGAACGGTTTCAATCATTCCCAAACCATTGTCAGAAATTTCAATTTTTACCCATTGTTTTTGGTCTGAATCAGTCAGGATATCTGTATGAATAGAAATTTGTGGCGGGCTGTTTTTTTGGGCTGTTTCTAGGGCATCAATAGCATTCATAAAAATATTCATAAAGACTTGATTCAGTTGACCAACATAGCAGTGAATTAAGGGAATCTTTCCATAATTTTTGATCACTTTAATTTCCGGTCGAGACGCTTGGGCTTTGAGACGATGCTTTAAAATCATCAGGGTATTATCCAGATTTTCATGTAAATCAACGGTTTTAATATCGGCTTCATCTAAACGGGAAAATGAACGCAAGGATAGGACAATATCAGCGATTCTTTGACTTCCAACTCGCATGGACTGGAAAATTTTCTGTAAATCAGATTCCAAAAATTCTAAATCCAAATCATCAATTTCGGTTTGAATTTCTGTGACAGGGTGGGAATAATAGGTTTGATACAATGAAATTAAATTCAGTAAGCTATCTGTGTATTCTTTAGCATAGGTGATATTGCCAAAGATAAAACTCACTGGATTATTAATTTCATGGGCAATTCCAGCTACTAATTGTCCCAAACTAGACATTTTTTCACTTTGTAATAATTGAGCTTGAGTTTGTTTGAGTTGGGTGAGAGCTTTTTCTAATTCGGTGGCTTTTTGTTGTAATTCGATTTGAGATTCCTGTAAAATATAGGTATCCTGTTCAATTTTCTCCGCCATTTGATCAAAAGCCGCAGAAATTTGAGCTAATTCATCTGACCCTTCAAGACGGCTGCGATCGCTTAAATTTCCCTGAGCTAAATTCTGACTAACTAATACTAACCGCGAGACTCTTTTGGTTAAAGTTAATTCAAAAAATAACCACACTAATAAACAAATAATCAGTACCACTGCATTCATTTGTAAAGAACGGTTTAAAGCATCTCGATAGGCTTGTTTTTTGATTTGAGTCAGATCATAAATTGAGAGTAGAGTTCCCACTTGAGGACGCAATTGATTGGGTTTGGGGGGAAGTATGACCGGGGTAATCACCTTTAAAATTAGCTGATTATCTGACCAAACTTTTTCTCTAACTTTGGTTTGTTTAGCCTTTTGAATCTGGGGGTAAAGATAGGAAAAACTTGTATTAATTATGGGTTTTTGTTGTAATTGATAATAATTGGAAAAAACAACAACATTATTTTCATCTAAGAAAGCTGATAATTTTAAGTTAGGTTCTTCTCCCATTTCACCAATCACCAGCTTTGCCCCATCTAAACTTTTACTATCCATGTTAGCCCGTCGTAAAACAAATTCTAAGAGGGTAACAGTTTTTTCACTATAAAAATCTGCCTGTTCTAAAACTCTATTTTCCTGACGTTTGTAGGTTGCGTTTACTTCTGTTATAAAACTACAGAAACCTAGTCCACTACTTAAAAATAGAAGTAAACTGGGAATAGTAATGCGCAGAGGTAGACTAAAAGCAAAACGTTTCATGGATTAGATTGATTCAATTGAGTGAAAAAACGAGCATCTAACAAAGATGAAAAATCTATATTTGACTGTAGTAGTTCCTTGTTTTGCATTAATTTAGATAATTTTTTAGCAGAATTAACCAGACTCGGATCGGTTTGGGAGAGAAGTTTTTTATTTTCTATGGGTGTAAAAAAACTCAATAGTTTCAGAGAAGACAAAAATTCCTTCGCTGTGATTCCTCCCCGTTTTGCCATAATTTCAGCCGCATTTTCCGGTTCTTTTTTGAAATAATCTAATGCCATAAACCAGCCCCGCACCAACTGCTCTAAATTCTTAGATTGAGTTTCTAAGATATCCTGACGTACCACCAACATATCCACTACTTCCCCCGGTATTTTGCTGCTATCAAATAAGACTTTAGCACCCGTTGCCAGTAAGTTAGACCGAACCGGTTCAAAGGTAACAACAGCATCAACTTCACCCTGTTTAAACGCGGCTTCATGTTCCGAGTAACCCAGGGAAACAACAGTAATATCCTGTAGAGAAAGTCCCGCTTTATCGAGTCCCCGACTCAATATATAAGCCCCTAATGCGGTGTTTTCCACCCCGACTTTTTTTCCTTTAATATCTGCTAGGGTTTTTAACTCCGGTTTCCCCAGGATTACATCTGCACCATTGGATACATCTATCAACATAATTGCCCGAACCTCTGGAAAGGTTTCCGCCAGGATTAAGGTTTCATCAATGCTCATCCCTCCTGCTTGTAAATTCCCACTACGCAGCCCGCTACTAACTTCGGTTGTAGAGGGATAGTCAACAATATGAATCGAACTATTTTGATAGTAACCCAACTGCTCGGCTAAATATAAAGGGGCGAAACCCGGCCAATTATTAACGCCTACAAGCAGGGGAGTTATCGGTTGTTCAAAACAACTGATTAATATTCCCAAACTGATACAGATTAAAATGCCCAGGGAAAAGAAATGGATCAGGGATTTTTTGGCTGAAATTGTACGATTATTCATGGAAATTCCTCTGACTTTCAAATAGAAAATTCTGAATCAACTGAACTAACTGCCGGATTTGTACGGGTTTAGGCAGATATTCATTTGCCCCGGCAGCCAAACATTGTTCCCTGTCCCCGGCCATCGCGAAGGCTGTTAAGGCAATTATCGGTAGGTTGGCCATTTGTGGATCAGCCCGAATCTGGCGCATGGCTTCCAAACCATCTATTTCTGGCATGGAAATATCCATTAAAATCAAATCTGGATGTAAACTATTCGCTTTTTGAACTGCTTCGATCCCATTTCTAGCCACTTCCAAATCAAACCCCTTAGCTTGTAAGTAGTTAAGCAAGGTCTGAATATTATCGGGATTATCTTCAGCCAGCAGAATTAGAGGACGTTTTGACCCACTCGGAGCGATCCAAGACAGGGCTGATCTATCCAAAAGTTCGGCTGGAGTTAACCTCAGAGATTCTCCCCACGGGGCCTGAGTCCAAGGTAGGGCAACGGTAAAGCAACTGCCTTTTCCGGGTTGGCTATCGAGGGTAACTGTCCCCCCGTGCATTTCCACCAATTTTTTTACCAACACTAATCCTAAACCTGTGCCTTCATAACGTCGGGATAAACGGCTATCAATTTGAACAAAGACTTGAAATAATTGCGCTTGATCTTCGAGAGCAATGCCAATGCCATTATCAATTACAGAAAAACGAACTTTTTTTTCATCAGGATCTCCCCTGACTTCCAGGCGCACCTGTCCACCCTCGGGGGTAAATTTTACCGCATTATTGAGCAAATTAATTAAAACCTGACGCATTCGACGTTCATCTACATTCAGGGCTTCGGTGACATCTTCAATTTGATAACTGAGTCGAATATTTTTTTGGTAGGCCTGTTGTTTGACAAAACTTAAACTGTGTTGACAAAGTTCATTAGCAGAAACGGGAGAGCATTCTAGGTTTAATTTTCCGGCTTCAATTTTGGAGAGATCGAGAATATCGTTAATTAGTTCGAGTAGGTGTTTTCCATTTCTATAAATTAGCCTTAGTGCTTGATTTTGTTGTTCATTGAGTTCTCCAAAGGTTTGTTCCTGTAGGACTTCTGACATTCCTAAAATTGAGTTGAGGGGAGTCCTAAGTTCGTGACTCATATTGGCTAGAAATTCATCCTTGAGACGGGAAGCCATGGCGAGTTCGGCGTTGGCGATCGCTAATTGTTCATTGGTTTGACGCAGTTGAATTTCAGCTTGTTGGCGTTCATATAAGGCAGCTTGACGTTCACTAATATCTTGAGAAATACAAATATAATCCCCATCTTCTGTAACGGTAAAGGAAACTTCTTGATTAAAAGTTGTGCCATCTTTTCTTAAACCGATGGTTTCTCCCCGCCAGAATTTTTGTTGTTGTAACAGGGGAAATATATCTTTTTCAAACCATTTTACCACATCCAATGTATAAAGAACTCGCCAATTTTTAGTTAATAATTCTTCGGGATTACTATAACCAAATAGTTTTAAGTGGGCATTATTAACATAAATATATTCTTCATTTTTTAAAATAGAAATTCCATCAATAGAAGCCTCTACCGCCGCCAATTGACGTTTAAGATTATCTTCAGCCTGTTTGCGATCGCTAATATTTTGAGCCACGCCTAAAATTTGTTGGGTGTTCCCCGATGAATCTCGTTTAAATACAGTAGCATGACTCGAAAACCATAACCATTCTCCATTTTTATGCTGGATGCGATATTCAACATAACTAATCTCTCGATCACTCATTTGAGCCGTTTCTTCTAGGTGTTTAATGACTGTTTCTTGATCATCAGGATGAAAAAGGATTGAAAAGTTATCCCCTATTATCGATAATTCTAGCGAGGTATATCCTAAAATGGTCGTTAAGGATCGGCTATTATAAATACTGCGATTCTGCTCTACATCGTAGAGATATAAAATATTAGGACTACTATCGGCAATACTTTCAATAAATTGTTCTCGTTCTCGCAGGGTTTCTACTAATTGAGCTTGTTCTAAAGCCACACCCACTTGATCGGCAATTTCTCGCATCAGTTCAATCTCAAAATCCGTCCATTTTCGCGGGGAAACACATTGATGAGCAATCATAAATCCCCAAAAACTATGATTTTGAATAATCGGAACAATCAATTTTGCTTTAATCTTCCATGCTTGTAAAAATTCAACTAAACAGGGGGTAATATCTTGATATTGTTGGTGAATGTTTGCAATGGCTTTTACGGTTCTATTAGAATAAAGTTGTTGATATTCTAGGGGAAAAACTTCTTCAGGAAAGTCAAAATTGAGAATCGAATCCCATCCAGGTAATACACTTTCTGCGATCGTTTTTCCTGTCCCATTGTCAAAAACTCGATAAATTAACAGGCGATCGCACCCTAAAATATTTTGAACTTCTGTAACAGTAGTTTGTAAAATTTGGTCAATATCTAAAGATTGACGAATCTTTAAAGCGATTTCTGCAAAGAGACGGGATTTGCGTTCTTGACGCTCTAATTTAGCCGTTCGATCCAAAATTCTAGTTTCTAATTCTTGATTCAAAAGTCTTAATTCTTGCTCAATTTTTTGTCGTTCCTGAATTTCTGTTTCAGCCTTTTGATAAAGCTGGGATTGTTGAATACCAATAGAAAGTTGCACCGCAATTTCATCTAATAATTCTAATTCACTCGAATGCCAATTGCGAGGAGAAAAACATTGATGGGCGATTAATAATCCCCAAATAAAATTCCCATTTTCTTGATTATGATCTTGAATTGAAATTGGAACGACTAAATTGGCTTTAACCTGAAATTGAGTTAAGAATTGTTGATAACATTCTGATAAATTTGCTTCTTCAATATTATTAATAGCGGTTTTTTTACCCTTTAAACAATGAAAAGCACCTCGGGTTTTAAAACAAGTATCTTCTAAATACATCCCTAAGCATGAAGTCCAGCCCTCTCCCACGGATTCTGCCACAATTGTTCCATTAAATGTCGAATCAAATTCATAGACTAAAACCCGATCACAATGGAGAATTTCTCGAATATCCACCACGGCATTATTCAGAATATCCGTTAAATTCAAAGATTGACGAATATGGAGGGCGGTTTGGTAAAATAGCCGCTCCCGTTGAACTTGTTGGTGTAATTGTTGTTCGGCTTTTTTCCGTTCGCTAATATCAAAACTAATTCCCACTAAACCCATGGGATTTCCCTCCCGATCTCGAATTAAGGTATCAAAAACATGAATTGGTAAAGTGCTACTATCTTTACGCGAGGTGGTAAATTCTCCTTCCCAATATCCTGTGTTGATAACTTCATAAACAATTTCCTCGGCTAAATTTTGTTGATCCAGAGGAACAAAAAAATCAATAATATTATTACCTAGGGCATCTTCGGCTGTCCACTGATACAAAGTTTGAGCATAGTGATTCCAGTAAATGATAGTTCCCTCTAAATCTGTCGCAATAATAGCATTTTTGACCTGCTCTAAAAGGGAAGCCTGTAACGCTATTTTTGATTCAATCAAACTTCGTTCTTGGATCTCCGCTTGTAGTCGTTGATTTGCGCGTTTTAAAGCCTCTGTGCGTCCCTGAATTTTTTCTTCAAGTTTGGTATTTTGAATTTGAAGTAATTGCACTTTTTCTGCTTCTAAATGATTAATTTTTTGTCGTAATAAATCTACTAATTCTAATAAATCAATCGGGTTAATGGCTTGTAAAATACTCGTTGGAGTAATAATACCAAGCAGTTCCCCGCGATCGCCCACAATCGGGATTCGATGAATATTGTATTGCTGCATTAACAGATGAGCCGCTAATAATGTATCATTGGGTTTGAGGCAAAATAGGGGGGTAGTCATGACGGTTTGAGCCTCTAAATTCCAATCTAAATCTAAGGCTTGAAACTTGAGAATATCTCCTTCCGTCATCAGACCCACCGGAATTTTAAATCGTTCTTGATTGTCAATTCTTTCCTCAACTAAAACGACACAACTAACCAGAGCAGAATTCATTAATTCCGCTAATTTTAATAAAGAAATTGTAGCGGGTGCTTGTACAACGGTTGAATTCATCACCTCCTCAATGGTTCTTAGTTTCAATAAATCCGTCGGTTCTAGGGAATTTTTTAAATCTCGATGGCTGAGTAAACCGACTAATTTACCCTGGGTATTTACCAGGGGTAAATGACGAATATTATGCTGTTGTAATAGGTTTAAAGTTGTACTTAAATGGGTAAATTCTGTCTCTTGAAGGGTAATCACCGGTTGGGTCATGACTGCGCCTACGGTCAAATTTTGTAGATCAACTCGTCGAGCAATTAAACGCACAATATCTCGATGGGTTAATATTCCCACAGGTCGATGATCTACAGTAATAATTATACAGGTTTTACCCTGACTGATTGCCAAGGAATTAGGAGTTAATAAACAGGTGGTTTGAGATTGGTTAAAAATTGCGATCGCATCAATTAATATGGTTTCTGGGGTCACAGTCAAAGGATCGGTCGTGATAGCCTTCTGTAAAGGAGAAACAAAATAATTATCAGAATTATTAGACATAAAATTAAGATTTTAGGTAATAGGTAGTAAACCGATAACTGTTAACTGATTACTTTTAACTGATTACTTTTAACTGATTATTTCGCTTTTAGTTCAATGGTAAAAATCGATCCTTTTGGTTGATTATCGGTAATTGAAAGACAGCCATGATGGGCATCAATCACCATTTTGCAAAATGCTAGTCCTAACCCAGTTTGAGCCACACCTTCAAAGCGTTGACCCGTTTCATATTTTTTAAAAATGCTTTGTTTGAGTTCATCTTTTACACCATTTCCTGAATCTTGAAAGTGAACCTTAACAGTATTTTGATCAATTGGATATTCAACTTCTATTAAAATTTCACTATTGGAAGGGGAAAATTTAATCCCATTATCCAGTAAATTTTCTAATACTCGCTTAATTAAATCATAATCAGCAATCACAAACCTTTGTACCTGGGGAATTATAGTATTAATTTTAATTTTCTTTTTAATAACTTGAGCTTCAAACTCATCAACAACGGCTTCAACCATCAGAGATAAATTTACCGGTTTAGGATTCAGTAATTCCTTCCCTGATTCGAGTTTTGCCATCAGTAGTAAGGAATCAATTAGTTTGTTTAACTGCTGTCCTGAAGTGGCAATTTGATTGATTTTTTGGGATTGTTTTTCTGTTAAATTAGTTAAGTTTAGGAGTTCACAAGTTAATGAAATTACAAATATGGGATTTCTCAGATCGTGAATAATAGTATAGGTCATATCTTCGCGTAATTGCAGCAATTGTTCTAGTTTTTGCTGGGATTTTTCTAACTGATCATGCTGTTTTTTAAGTCGGAGCATGGAACGCACTCTAGCTCTAACTTCTAAGGCACTAACCGGTTTTCCAATAAAATCTTCTGCCCCAGCTTCTAAACATTGAGCTAAGGTTTCTTTAGAATTCAGTGCCGTGATCATAATAATAGGAATTGGTTGCCATGCCGGAATTTGTTTGATTTTGCGACAGATATCCACACCATCAATATCGGGCATCATCACATCTAATAAAATCAGATCCGGTAAACTGGATTCTAAAAATTTAAATACCTCAAATCCATTGGAAGCATAATGGAGTTGATATCCTTCTCGGAATAAAATTCCCTCGAAAACATCGAAGACATCCGGTTCATCATCCACAATTAGAATTGAATCAGACTTAATCATATAGCAATCTTATTTGAGTTGTTAGGCTGAAAAGGTAACAGGGAACACCGAGTAATATTTCTGATTGTTTCATATTAGTATTAAAATATTACAACCTCGGCGCGGGTTGCTATAGTTATTGGTATGAATTAAATTCATCAAAAATGGTCAATCTTAACTAAAAATAGGATTGTCCCTACCATTAATAATACAGGCATTAGCCAATCCCCCCAACGGACATAAAGGGTTTGAGTCCGATCGCGATAAATTGTATCAGCATAGACTTGATAGGTATTCTGATTGGAAATCCACTGAGTCCTTCCATGGGGGTCAATAAAGGCTGAATATCCTGTATTTGTAGCCCGAATTGTCCAACGATGATTTTCAATCGCTCGCATCACATCGAGGGCATGATGTTGAGCTAAAATTGCGACGGAATAGTAAGCATCATTAGAAGCCGTAATCAAAAATTCTCCCCCCTGGAGGGTTTGGCGGCGGAAATGATCTGCAAAGGCTGAATCATAACAAATTCCGACGGTGGTTTGACCGAAAAGGGTCTGGAATTGTTGAGTGGGTTTTCCATGAATTAATGTAGCTTCTAAGGGAGATAATTTTCTGATAAATCTGCCTAAAACTTCACTAAAGGGGATAAATTCTCCCAAAGGAACTAAATTAACTTTATCATATTGACCAATAATATTTCCTTCCCCATCCATGGAAAATAAACTATTCGTATATCCATTTTTTTTCAAGGCAAAACTTCCCACAATAGCCGGAACTTTTTGCTGTAAAACGGCTTGATAAAAAGAACTATTTTGTCGTTGATTCGAGTCAGTCCAGAAAAAAGGTAGGGCGGTTTCTGGGGTGATTACCAAGTCTACTCCTTGATTAGCTAAGGTAATATATCCGGTTGTATAGCCATTTAAGGCTTGTAGAAATCCCGAATAATTTAATTTAACTTCATTAGCAATATTTCCTTGAATAATTCCTACTTTTAACGCCTGTTCTGGATTTTTTTGTGAAGGAATGCTATATAGAATCAACCCCAATCCATGAGCAGCAATCAAAAACAATACCGCTAAAATCAATAATAAATAGGATTTTTGATCTTGAGTCTGAGAATAATATTTATCCCGATTTAAAATAAAACTTTCTGCTATTAACCCATTCACAATTAATAAGGTGGCGGTAATAGTTGTGGGGCCAGAAATTTGACCTAGGTGCAAAATAATTAAATTCCCAAAACTTTGAGTATAGGATAAAGAAGACCACCATAACGCCGTAGAACTCCACAAAAATTCTAACCCACACCATAAAACCGTTGCAATTAAAACTCGGGCTAAGGCTAGGGAAATCTTAGAGAATTTTTGAGCTAATTGATCCGATAAAATCACAAATAATCCCGTCCAAATTATCACCAAAGCACCGCCCCAAAGGGTGAGAAAACTCCAACAAAATATAGTAATGGCTAAACTGGCTAACCAGGGAACTCCTAACCAGGTCATCGGATGAATTCCGGTAATCCAAAATAAGGCGGTTCCGTAATAGCCGATTCCCCAAACTAAAGCTAATATTAAGGGAGTTTTAAATACCGCCAAACTTCCCACCATGAACAGGAGGGGTTTAGGGGGGGTAAAATTTGATAAAACATTAACCCATAAAGGAACTAATGCTACCCAAGCTAACCCCCACAGTCCCCAGGGTTCCGCAGCAATACCCATTAAAACCCCAGCCATTGCTGTTAATAATAAAGGCGCAATCAGTTCTTGTTTTTTCATAAATGATGACCCGATCTAGAATTAATTTAAACTATAAATATCCTTGGCTTGACCCAAAGCAAATTTGAAAGAAAGGGGAATTGTTTTACTAGAAAAAGTAGCGAAAGCAATTAAAGCAATTAAAGCTAAACCCGCATCTAAGGCAAACATAACTGAATATCCTAATTGTTCGGCAAAGATGCCAAAAATAGGGCCAGCAACGGCAATTCCCACGTCAAATCCGGTTAAACATAAGGAGAAAAATTGACCCCGTTGTTCCGGTAAACATCGATCAGTAATTAAGGTGATCATCATCGGAAGCACAACCCCCGCCCCCATTCCTTCGAGTAATGCCGCCAATAAAATAATATTACTGTGCATAGTTTTTGATAGGAGTAACATCGCTAAAAAATAACAAATTAATCCCCCAGTAATAAACAAACCTCGACCATAACGATCAGAAGCTCGACCCGTAGGAATTCTAATTAAAAAACTAGCGATCGCGGCGGTACTATAAAATAATCCCGCATTAAAATTCAACCCCGATTCCTTCACCGCTAAAGGCAAAAATGTGACTAAAGTTCCAAAGATTAAACCTACCATTAACATCACAAAAGCGGGAACCCTTAAAGGGGGACTCCATAACATTTTGAACAACCATAAACCCTTTTCTAATAAAGAAGTAGAAACCACTTTTTTTGTTGATTTATTGTGTTGGGGTTCCCAAACTTGACAAATCCCTAAAAATGCTAAAAACGCAAATCCGCTACTCGATAAAAAGATCGGGTCATACCCCACCATCGCTTGCATTGATCCCCCCACCGCCGGGCCAATCGCCATCCCAATCGGAGCCACTAAACTCATATATCCAATTACTTCTCCCCTGCGTTCAACGGGGGCAATATCGGCAACTAAGGCACTGTAACCGATGGTAAATGCGGCGACACTCACCCCATGAAAGGCCCGTAAACTCAGTAGTACGGGGATAGACTCCGCAAACAGATATCCTAAAGGTGCGATAGTCCCCACTAGGGTTCCGATTAATAAGACTAATTTGCGGCTTTTACGATCGGCTAGGGGGCCAAACCAAAATCGAGACGGCAATAAACCCAAGGCAAAAGCCCCCATGACCCAACCAATTTGTTGTGTGGTTCCGCCCAGAGATTCAATATATAATGGTAGGGTTGGTAATAGTGTGGTTATCCCTGTCCAGAAACATAAACCTGCGATAAATAAAGCCAGTAAACTGCGTTGACGTTTGGGATCAAAGCTGCGAAAAGTGTTCAAAATATCTATTCCTTAATATTAATATTAGCAATTTGTTGATTAAACCAGAGAGCCGCCAAACCATTCTCTACTTGGGTTAATTGTTCTAAAGTTTGCTCTAAAAGTATAATCGGTAAACCCGAAAGAGCTATAGAATATTCTATCTGTTCATATTTGCCATTTTCTTGTAAACGAAAGGCAATCACCTGTTTTCCTTTAACATCTGTTACCCAATATTCAGGAATCCCTAATGCTGCATAAAGTTGTTTTTTTTCATCTAAATCAGTGGCTAAAGTGGTATCAGAAACTTCCCCTACTAAATCAGGAACCCGCCAACGATTTAAGTCAACCCGACGGGGTTCTCCCGGTTGCCAACGGGGTGAATTTTCACCAATATATAAAACCTGATCCGGTGCTAAAGCACAATGGTTTGCTTTTTCCAGTTGACAGCGACCTAATGAACTAAAACTAACAACGGGAAAACGAGTAAACCAAAATGCAAAAACCATGGTAAATAAATCGCTAATACTAGCGTGATTAATTCCTTCTGCACCCATTTCAATTAATAAATAACCTTCTTGATAAAATAACTTAACTCGCTCTAACCTGGGATGATCTCGATAGGCTAAATAATCATCCCAGGTTGCAGTCTGCCATTTTGAGCTTGTAGAATTGAGCAATACTGTAACCGAAGATAAACTCATCATAGAAAGAAAAATGTAAAAAATTCAGAAATTAAGATCAAGATGACGGGAGAAACAAGAACAACGTTGCTGTTAATTATAGCACATTATTTTCAATTTCAGGAAAATCATAAAAAATAATAAACCCATTCTTTTAAACTCCATTCATTCTACCTTAAAGCTGAACTTACCCATCTTTTTTCGTGTCTTTGTGCCTTTGTGGTTTATGCAAAAATCCCCCATCCTTCACTAAACTAAAAACTGTCATAAAAAAACAAAAATCTTTCTTGGGATAGACGTAAAAAATCAAAAAGATTACAAACATTAAGATAGTCATAAAATTAAATAGGAGTCGGTTAATGTTACTCAAAGATAAAGTTGCCGTAATTACGGGAGCGGGTTCGGGAATTGGGAAAGAAACTGCGTTTTTATTAGCAAAAGAAGGGGCAAAAATAGCCACCCTTGATCGAACACCCGAAAAAGGTCAAAAAACGATTGATCAGATTAAACAAACCGGTGGGGAAGCGATGATGACCACGGCGGATATTTCCTACCCCGAACAGGTGCAACAGTCCATGGATAAAATAGCAGAAACTTGGGGAAAAATTGATATTGTTTTTGCTAATGCGGGTATTAATGGAGTGTGGGCTCCTTTAGAGGAACTTTCCCCCGAGGAATGGAAAGCGACCATTTCTATTAATTTAGATGGAACTTTTTACACCTTAAAATATGCCTTACCCTATCTGAAGAAACAAGGGGGAAGTGTGGTAATTAATTCTTCTGTAAATGGAACTCGAATGTTTAGTAATACTGGAGCCACAGCCTACGCTTGTACCAAAGCTGCCCAGGTGACTTTTGCTAAAATGACCGCCCTAGAATTAGCAATATATAAAATTAGAGTGAATGTCATTTGTCCGGGGGCAATTACCACCGAAATTAATCAGAATACTGAACGACAATACTTAGAAAAAACTCAAGAACTTGTGGAATTTCCTCAAGGGAATATTCCCTTAACCCAGGGTCAACCCGGAACCTCTGAACAAGTTGCACAACTGGTGTTATTTTTAGTTTCTGATGCTTCGAGTCATATTACTGGAACAGAAGTTTGGATCGATGGCGGACAATCTTTATTACAAGGATAAATAGTTGGATTGGATATGATAATATAGAGTTAAAATAAAAATCCTATTTATATGCCCCAATATTTCGGACAATTACAATCTTTACACCCTAATTGGTCAACAATTGAAGCGGTGCAAAGTGTAGAAATAGGCGATCGCCATCTTCTCTTTAACTGCGGCAATGTCCATGTTAAAATTAGTATATTAGCTGATAATTTAATTAGAATTCGCTATTCTACTTCTGGTAATTTTCTTCCCCGTCGATCTTGGGCGGTTAACTTAGATGATAGTGAATGGCAACCCACTCGCTTTAAAACCCAACAAACCGAAGAAACCACAGAAATTATTACTGAAAAAATCAGAATATCCGTGCAACATCACCCTTGCCGAATTCAATGTTATGATCTACAAAATCAACCCTTTGCCACCGATGCAGAATTAGGGTTTAGATGGCAACCAGGGTTAACAGCAGTTGAGAAAAAAATTGAACCGGAAGAACATTTTTATGGCTTTGGAGAACGCACGGGATTTTTAGATAAAACGGGAGAAATCAAAACCAATTGGACGGAGAATTGTCGCAAGTATGATGCCTTAACTGATGCCATGTATCAAGCCATTCCTGTCTTTATATCCTTACGACCGGAATTAAGTTATGGCATTTTTTTAAATAGTACCCACTGGAGTCGCTTCGATATTGGAGTGAAAAAACCTGGGATTTTGCAGATGGAAACCCACGCCCCAGAATTAGATTATTATATTATTTATGGCCCTAAACCGGAGCAAATTCTAAATACCTATACCCAACTAACCGGACGAATGCCCTTACCTCCCCGTTGGGCATTAGGCTATCATCAATGTCGCTGGAGTTATGAATCAGAAACCGTTGTTCAAGAACTAACAAAACAATTTAGAACCCGCAAACTTCCCTGTGATGTAATTCATTTAGATATTGATTATATGCAGGGATATAGAGTTTTTACCTGGAGTGAAAAACGGTTTCCAAATCCAGAGAATTTGATTCAAAATCTATCTAAAAATGGCTTTAAAACCGTGACAATTATTGACCCAGGAGTTAAATATGAACCCGAAGCCAATTATACTATTTTTGATCAAGGATTAAAACAGAATTATTTTATTAGAAAACCTAACGGAGAACTGTTTCATGGTTATGTTTGGCCGGATAAAGCGGTGTTTCCCGATTTTTTAAATCCCCAGGTGCAACAATGGTGGGGAGAATGCCATCAAACCTTAACAAATATTGGTATTGCGGGCATTTGGAATGATATGAATGAACCCGCTATTGATGACCGTCCCTTGGGGGATAAGGGAACTAAAATTACCTTTCCTTTAGAGAGTTTACAGGGGCCAATAGAAGAACAAACAACCCACGCGGAAGCCCATAATTTATATGGGTTAATGATGGCAAAATCTAGTGCCCAAGGGTTGTTAAAATTGCGACCGAAACAGCGATCTTTTGTCTTAACTCGGTCAGGATATGCGGGGATTCAACGCTGGTCATCGGTGTGGATGGGGGATAACCATTCGATTTGGGAACATTTAGAAATGTCTCTACCGATGTTATGTAATATGGGGTTATCTGGGGTAGGATTTGTAGGTTCTGATATTGGGGGTTTTGGGGGCAATGCTACACCAGAATTATTCGCCCGTTGGATGCAATTGGGAATATTATATCCATTGATGCGAGGTCATTCGGCTTTATCGACTTCCCAACATGAACCCTGGGTATTTGGAGAGCGAGTTGAGCGAATTTGTCGAGAGTATTTAGAATTACGCTATCGTCTTTTACCCTATCTTTATACATCATTTTGGGAAGCGACACAAACGGGAAATCCGATTCTTCGTCCCCTATTTTATCACTATCCTAATGATACCAAAACCTATACTTTATCCGATCAAGTTTTATTGGGTTCGGCGATTTTAGCTGCTCCTATTTATCGTCCAGGGATAGAATGTCGGGCGGTGTATTTACCGACTGGAATTTGGTATGATTGGTGGACGGGAAAACCCTATGCTGGATCACAATATATTTTAGCAGATGCTCCTTTAGAACGGATGCCATTGTATGTGAAAGCGGGTTCAATTATTCCTTTACAAGCGGTGATGCAATATGTGGATGAAAAACCGATTGATAGTTTAACGTTTAAGGTTTTTCCGGGGACGGGAGAGGGTATTTTATATGAAGATGATGGTAATTCTTTCGAGTATCTTCAGGGAGTTTATTCAATCACAAAATATCGAGTATATCCAGAAAATCAGGAGTTAATTATTGAAATTGAACCCCGTCAGGGAGACTGGACTCCCCCTGACCGTGAGATAATTATTGATGTGGTGGGAGTGGGAGAACAGCGTTTTCAAGATGATGGTCAGGGGAAAATATTCAGGTTTGGTTATCAATCTGTTGTTGGGCTTTAGGCTTTAGAAGATGCGCTGAAGCGCAACAACGGGGGTAATATTAATTAAGGGTTTAATGGGGTTCCACAGCGTTTACAAAAGCGGGCATCTTGGTCATGAATTGACCACCCACACCCGGAACAAATAGTTTCTATTTGATTAGTTGTTTTGAGTAATTGTTTAATTAAATCTCCTAATTGCCAAGGAATTAAAGCAATTCCAGTTAATATCATTAAAATGGTTAAAAATCGTCCCATATCTGATATCGGGGTGACATCCCCAAACCCTACGGTGGTCATGGTAACGACGGAAAAATAAACCGCGTCTAAAAAGGTTTTAAAAACCTCTGGGTTAACGGGATGTTCGACTTGATAAATTAAGCCAGAAAAGATAAAAATAATAGTTAATAGGGTAAAAATAATTCGAGCTAAAATGACTCCATCTTCGCTTTTAATCCTGAAAATTGAGATTTTAACATCAATAAATCTAATTAATCGTAGGATTCTAAACCAACGAAAAATCCTCAAATAACTAATATTTAAAAATCTTAAATAACCTTGTAGAATAATAAATAAATCAATAATTGATAAAGGATTGAATATAAATTCTTTTTTATTATCAGCCGCCCAAAATCGAATTAAATACTCAATTGTAAAACAAATTAAAATTACAAAATCTAGCAATTCTAACCGAGAATGAACTAAATCAGAAAGAGGATAGGTTTGGGCGATAAAACTTGTTAAGGAAATTAAAATTAATCCGGTTAAACTTAAATTAACCATTTTCCCGATGGGGGTGTTAATATCTTCTAAATAAAACGCTATTTTCTTTCGTTGGGTTTCCCAAAAACCGACTTGAGATGGGGATGAAATTGGCTCTCCCATAAATTTAGATAGGTTATAAAATAAGTTAAAAGACATGACCCGAGGAGAGAGAATTTATTCTATAGATTTTAATAATAACTCTAGGATTTCTTGGCGGTCTTTCTGCTCTGTTTTGGGTTGTTCATCTAACCAATTAATCGCTCGATTTCTCCCATTTTCCGCCGCAATCATTAAAGTTCCCCAGGTTTTTAATTCCAATTGTTCAGGATTTTCTAATAACGCTGCGTTCAGACGATTTTTAATCCGTCCGCTATTTGATCTTAATAAATTAGCAATTTCCTGTTGATTTCCTGGACTATTTTTTAAGGTTTCTAAGGCTTCAGTCCAGCGTCCATCAATCAAACTGGCTAATACTTGTTGACTCGGACTTGCCCAGGCTGCAACCGCTTGAGCCTTAGTAATTTTAGCATGAAATTCAATTAAATCTAACTGAGCTTGAACAGCCGTTGACCATTTCAAATTAGGACTATTTCCCGAGACTATATTTTTTTTCAACGGTTTAATTAAATTCAATGCTGGCGACCATAACCCACTACGAGCTAATCTTAAAGCCTGTCGATAATTATAATCATCTAAAAAGGTTTCATCTAAAGAAATAGCGGTCAATTGAATCGGGTTAGGAATAAATTGCAAAGGTTGGACTTGATAAATACTAAACTGAGGTTCTAAACCAATTGTTTGTTCAATTAATAATTCTGGATCTTTGCCTCCGGTCACTTCCTGCCAGATGGGTTGTTGTCCGGCGGCACTTTTCCATTCCAACATCATACTTAAATAATGGCGACTCGGATTATAATGAAGAATCTGTCCATAGGGAACGGTTTTATCTCCCACGACTCGCTCACTATTCAGATTAAACCAGACCCCCCCGTGAGGAACTTTTCCTTTAAATTGTGTGAGTCGAGTTAGGGGTGAGGGCTTATTAGAACCCTGTTGATTAGATTCGGTTCCAATTAGGGAAGCAATCACAAAGGATTCGGCTGGCCCCTGGGTATCGAGTTGCTGCATTAACCGATAATACTGAGTGCTACCCTGGCGTTGATAGGGGGTTTGAACGGCTTCATAAACCCGCACCTGCACAATTTCTTGACAAGTCCCTTCGCAGCGATGGGCAACACTAGAGTCACGGGTTTTTAAAATAGGAATTAATAAATCATTTGACTGTTGAACCGCAGCATTTGAATTGACTAATAAAGAGTTAAATGGGACTGTGGATTTTTGCTCATTCGCTGTTTTTGCAATTGCATCAACCGTCGGTAAAGTTAGGGATTTTCCCACCATAAATCCTTCAGTTTTGAGAGCCTGATTAATTTCATCTAAGGTAACAATCGAGTCTCGGCGTTGTAGAGGAATTTGTGTCCAACTGGGTAACAATTGATTTAACCAAACTCCAATATCAGGATTCACAATTAATTGATAACTAAACCAGGCACAGCCACCAATTAAGGTGGTTCCTCCGAATAGTAAAGTAAAGGCAACCCCATCGGCGATCCATTTTTTCCAAAATCGGCTAATGGGCTGGGACGGTTTAGATTTCGCAGGTTGGGGGGCGGTTTTTTTGCCCGCAGGTAAAACAGCCGTTTGGGAACGTCGAGCTTGACGACGCTGTTGGCCTGATTTGGCGGGGGTTTTAGCCGTTTGAGGCTGAGGTTTTCGGGGCTGACTCTTTTTTCGAGGAGAGGGTTGATGACCTGTCCCTAAAGGATTCATCATGGATTCAGATTAGGATGGGATTAGGCTAACGACGCAGCAAAACTTGTTCATAAAGCTCACCGGCTCGTTCCCAAGTATATTCAGTTTCAATTAATAATCTCCCATTTTGCGACAATTGTTCCCTCAGATGGGGATGTTCAAACAGTCGGCTAATGGTTTCTACATATTCTGCCACGGTATTTGCCCGCAGAGCCCGATGGGGGTCATTCGGCCCATCAACGGCTAATCCTTCTAAACCGCGATCGCTGGCCACCACCGGCACCCCGGCGGCCATGGCTTCGAGGGTTTTATTTTTGATTCCGTAGCCACTGCGCAGGGGGGTGACACAGACCGTCCCCTGATGTAAATAATCGACGACCTGGGGAACTCCTCCGGTGACGATCACACCTGGATAGTTCGCTAATTGTAGAACCTCCGGTACGGGTCGCGCTCCGATGATGGTAAAGGTGGTATCGGGATAGGAATTTTGCAGGATGGGTAAGACCTCTAGGGTGAAAAATCGGGCGGCGTCGATATTATGGGAGGCGTCCATTGCCCCCACAAATACTAAGTTATGATTATTCGGATCAAAAGATCGCATGGGAAATAATTCTAAATCCACCCCATTCGCAACTACATGAATTTCTCCCTGGGGTTGAAATTGACGGAATTGTTTTTCATCATCTGCGGTGGTAACGACTAAATCATGAAATTTAGCCGCATAACGTTTTTCATAGCGTTCTAAGAGTAATTGTAAATAAATCCGATCGCGTTGAGGATGGGGAGAAGCCCCCATTTCTAAATGATTACGAGTCCAACCTACTACAGAACTATGAATATTAACAACGGTATGAACCTGCTTTAAATAGGACGGTCGAATATAAATTTCATTAACACTATGTTCGCAAGTAATTACATCAACTTTGCCCTGTTCAACGGCTTGATCGATCCAAGTTTGCATTTCTTGGGAATATCGATAAAGGACATTGGGAGGGGTACTTTGGACGAGGGAATTAATAAAGCGACCCACCTTAGCAACGGCCCCAGTCGGAGGTTCGGGAGGGAGGGGAAAAACCACCAGTTGACTCACCCATTGACGCAATTCCTCTACATCCTGATCACTAACCCCCGAATGTCTTTGGGTGATTAGAGTAACATGATGGCGAGAATGAAGATATTTGAGCAAGTTAAAGGTTCTAATCTCCGTTCCGCCTCGACTGGGTGGATAGGGAAACGTAGAGGAGATGATTACAATATTCATGGGGTTAAACCAGAATTAAACAATAGATAACCCAATTACCTGAAAAGCAGGACTTGGACTATTGCGGATCAATTTTTTTCAAAATATACTATAATTATACTACTTTAATTCAGCTTGACAACCCATTCAGGAGTTAACCGCTAGATGAATTTATGTTCTCATCAAATGCTGGCAATACCGAGCCAATTTTATCTATTATTATGGCAACATTCGGCAAATTTTTTAATTATTGGTTAGAATTTTTATTGCATATTAACCGGATTAATCAAAATGTTAGAGAGTTTGATTCTTGTGACAATTTGAGAACTAGCACAAGGGTACACTCAAAGCGGAATCCCGATCTGTTATGGTGCGGAGTAGATAACACCCATAACACCCCCAATGCACCGATCTCGCTTCAGATCGGTGTTTTTGTAGAGGTTGTTGGGGGTGGATTGATGGCTTAAAACCTTCAGATATCGGTGTTTTGGGTTCACGGGTTGCTCTAAGGTGGAGATATGAATACGGATTTCACAAATTCCTTACCAGAGTGGCTAAGGTTTATTCAACGTCATCGAGCCAGTCTGATTACTGGAATTCCCATATCTAGTTTAATCATTGGTCTGGCGATCGCAGCGATTTTTCAATACCAAGCCGAAGAAGCTAGAAACCAAGCCCGCGATAGCTATCTGATTCGCAATCAGGCTCAGGAATTAATGACACAGATTTTGACCGCAGAAATTGCGGTGAAAGATTATGCGTTAACCCGTCAAACCAATCATTTAAATACCTACGAAAAAGCCACTAAAAATTTATATATTTCCCTCAATCAAGTTAAACATTTAGCCATTAATCATCCTAACCGGATTCAGAAACTGACAACCCTCGAAACCACCCTAAATCAATCTGACCAACTTTTAAAAACTTACTTAAATACAATTCAATCCCCTAAACCGTCTACAAATTTATCCGAAGTTCTGCTACAAAATAGCAAACAAATGCAGATAAACCGTCAAGAAATTAGTCAATTTATTCAAGAAGAAGAACAACTTATCGAACAACGCCGAAAAATTCAAAATGAACAAATTAAACTGACATGGTTGTCCATGTTTGCGGTGACAGGGATGGGGATTTTAGGATCGATTTTAGCCCTGTATTTAATGAAAAAATTAGACCAAAAGTTGGCTTTACAAATTGCCCAAACCCATGCCCAAGAACGTCTATTCAGAGATACCTTTGAACAAGCTGCTGTTGGAATTGGTCATGTTTCTCTCTCCAAACAATGGTTAAAAGTGAATCAAAAATTTTGTGAGATTGTCGGTTATTCCCGCGAACAACTATTAAGATATAAGTTGTCGGATTTTACCCACCCCGATGATAAAAACAAAGATTTATTTTTATTTCAAAAATTAATTAATCAAGAAATTCCTAGCTATTCTATTGAGAAACGCTATATTCATAAAAATGGAGCAATTGTTTGGATTAACTTGACGCTTTCTTTAGGATCATGGTTAGATGAATTTCCCTATTGTCCCAGGGAAGAAAAACGCTATGGAATTGCTGTGATTGAAGATATTACTACTCGTAAACAATTAGAATTAGAACGCGATCGCTTTTTTGAATTATCCGTTGATATACTAATTATTGTAGATCGAGATCTCCGATTTAAACGGGTGAGTCCCTCCGTAGAAAAAATTCTTGGCTTTACTCCTGAACAACTGCAAAAAACCTCCTTTATCTCCCTGGTTCATCCTGATAATTTAAGTTCCGTTGAACAATCCATTAGTGAAGAAAATACCCAAGAAGCTCTCATTTTTTCCTTTGAAGCTCGACTGCGTTGTCAAGATAATTCCTATAAGTGGATTGCTTGGAATTGCGTGAGAATTGCCCAGACTGGATTAATGTATGGCACGGGTCGAAATATTACGGAACGTAAACAAGTAGAAGATGCTATTGAAAGAGAAAGTCAACAACTCAGACAAATTATTACCCATGCCCCCGTTGCCATGGCAATGTTTAACCGAGAAATGTGTTATATTGCCTATAGTGATAAATGGTTTTCCGATTTTGGTTTAGTCCGATTAAAACAACAACTGCTTTCCCTTCAGCAATCTGATAGAAAAGTTTTTCCTCAAATGCCCTATAGTTGGAAAAAAGCCTTTAAACAAGGATTAAAGGGGAAAATTATTTCTAATTCTGAAGATGTATTTTATGACATCAATGGCAAAAAAAGTATTATTCGCTGGGCGATTCATCCTTGGTATGAACCCAATCAACAAATTGGGGGTGTGGTGATTGCGGCGGATCGAATTGATGAATTAGTAGAAGCTCGGGAAGCCGCTTTAGAAAATGCCCGAATTAAGTCCCAATTTCTGGCAAATATGAGTCATGAAATCCGCACACCGATGAATGGCATTTTGGGCATGGCAGGATTATTATTAAAAACCGAACTAACCCCTAAACAACAGGATTTTGTGCGCGGGATTCGCGTGAGTGCCGAACATTTATTAGCTATTATTAATGATATTCTCGACTTCTCTAAATTAGAAGCCATAGAAGTTAAACTAGAAACCTTGGATTTTGATTTAGAACATTGTTTAGAAACCGTTGTCGATTTAGTGGCAACTCAGGCGGAAGAAAAAAGATTAGAACTGGCTATTATTGTTGATACAAATGTACCCCGTCAGTTACGCGGAGATCCGGGTCGTTTACGTCAAATTCTATTAAACTTATTAGGAAATGGAATTAAATTTACCTCTGCTGGAGAAGTGGTAGTCCGGGTGAATCAACTATCTAGTACCTCCCATACAACCCGATTACGATTTGAAATTTCCGATACGGGGATTGGGATTTCTTCAGAAGACAAGGATAAACTTTTCCAGTGTTTTTCCCAACTTGATGCTTCTACAACCCGTCAATATGGCGGCACGGGATTAGGGTTAGTCATTTCCAAACAATTAGTTCATTTAATGAGCGGTGATATTGGGGTTGAAAGTACAGTAGGTAAAGGATCAACATTTTGGTTTACGGCTCAATTTTTACTGGGAGAAGCCAAACAAAATCGAGTAGCTCCTGCCAGTTTAAGAAATTTAAAGCTATTAGTAGCTGATAACAATATTACCATTCGCCAATCAATTCGTTATTTAACTCAATCCTGGGGAATACAGTTAGATGAAGCCATAGATGGAGAATCAGCCTTAACTTTATTGCGCCAAGCTGCAACCCGAGGAGAACCCTACCCGATCGCAATTTTTGATCAACCGTTATTAACTATTAACTCAGCTAATCTAGCTGATATCATCAACTCCGATCGCCATTTATCCCAAACAAAGTTAGTCTTAATGACCCGGACAAATCAACGAGATCTGATTGAAAAAATGTTAGATCAGGGAATAGATAGTTATTTAACTAAACCCATAAGAGCTTCTCGTTTATTTGATGCGATCTTAAAAGCTATGACAATCCAGAACGCATCAAATATCCAACAACAATCTTCAGTCAAAATCTCCAATGATCAAAATATTTTAACCCCATCTCATCCACCATTAAGGATTCTTTTGGCAGAAGATCATCTGATTAATCAAGAGGTGATTTTAAATCAACTCAACCTCTTAGGATATGAAGCCGATCTAGCGAATAATGGTCTGGAGGCCCTAGAACTTTTGAACCAAAAAAAATATGATATCGTGTTTATGGATTGTCAGATGCCACAATTAGACGGCTATGCCACAACTCAACAAATCAGACAAAAAGAAACCGATCACCATATTATTATTATCGCTCTCACGGCCCATGCCTTAACGACTGATCGAGAAAAATGTCTCGCCGTTGGCATGGACGATTATCTGAGTAAACCCGTCGAAGCGGAAGAATTAGAAGCCGTTTTAATGAAATGGACTTATATTATTGATCAAAAAAATCAGAATACCAACCTTTCAGTCGATTCCGAATTAGCCCCCCCAAAAACATTAGGGGATAACCCTAATAATTCTCCCTTAAATATAGAACGAATACAAAAAATTTCGGGAGGGAAAAAAGAGTTTCAACAAAAGCTATTAAAGGTTTATATAGAACGCAGTGAACAGGATTTTATTGAAATTCAAGCTGCGCTCACAGCCAAAAACTTCACAATCCTACAACAATATGCCCATCGCTTCAAGGGTTCTAGTGCTAATGTGGGGGCAACGATTATTTCTCAATTGGCTGAACAACTCGAAAATGCCATACAACAGGAAAATATTACACTCTGTTCAGAACAGGTGGCAAAAATTCAACACAATTTAGGAACTCTAAAAGTTTATATTGAACAGTATTTCCATCAGATCTAACAGATTTTACCAAGATTTAGATAAAATACTAAAATCAATAATTGCCCGATTTTTTATTTTTCCCAGTTCTATGACCCAGGATGTTCGGCAGTGGCTTGATGAAATTAAACGCTTAAAACAACAGTTGGCACAAACCCAACGGGATCTTAACGCGGCGGTCGAAAGTTCCGACCAATGGCGACAACGCTACAATACTGAAGCCCAACAACGACGCCAAGAAGCCGGGCGGTATTTAGAACAAGTGGGAGAATTGCGGGGGGAGTTGGAACGATGGCAACGCCTGTCTCCCCTACCCAATGAGTTACAGGTACGGGTCGCCGTTCGTCAAGAGATTGACCCGTTGAAAACTTTGGATGAAGTTAAGGCAAAATTAATTGAAGTGATGTTAGAACGCGATCGCTCCCGGGAACACATTCATCAACTGGTTGAAGCCCTCGAAGCCGAAAAAGCAGCCCATCTGGAAACTCGCAATAGTTTAACCATGGCTTTAGGGGATACGGTCGATTTACTCACCAAAGCCCAAAATCAACCCCCGTCGGGAACGTCAATTTTCACAACCCTCACCCCAGGGTATTCCTCCACCACTCCCCAACTGCCTGAATCCCAACCCCTACCTCAACTTCCAGCCATGGAGGACAGTTAAAACAGTCACCAGTTGTAGGGGCGGGTTCATCGAGATGCGCGGTGATTAACCTAGATCTAAAAGAACCCGCCCGTACCAGTTCTCAGTTTATTACCCATTACCTATTACCCATTACCTATTACCCATTACCCCTTCCCTATTTTCCCTATTTTATGACCTTAAATTTTGATCAACAAATGATGCAGCATTGCTTGAAATTAGCCCGTCAAGCATTAGGAAAAACTGCACCTAATCCCCTAGTCGGTTGTGTGATTGTTCAGGACGGAAAAATTATTGGAGAAGGGTTTCATCCGGGGGCGGGTCAACCCCACGCCGAAGTTTTTGCCTTGAAAAATGCCGGAGAACAAGCAAGGGGAGCAACGGTATATATTAATTTAGAACCCTGTAATCATTTTGGTCGGACTCCCCCCTGCACAGAAGCTCTAATTGCAGCAAAAGTAGCTAAAGTGGTAGTGGGAATGGTTGACCCCAATCCCTTAGTTTCAGGCACGGGAATTCAACGCTTAAAAGATGCGGGAATTGAGGTAATTGTTGGCATAGAAACAGCCGATTGTCAACAGTTAAATGAAGCATTTACTCATCAAATTTTGCATCATCAACCCCTAGGAATTTGGAAATATGCGATGACCTTAGATGGAAAAATTGCCACCACAACGGGTCATAGTTATTGGGTGACGGGAACAGAAGCCCGACAAAAAGTTCATCAGTTACGAGTCACCTGTGATGCGGTAATTGTTGGCGGAAATACCGTCCGACGAGATAATCCCTTGCTTACAACCCACGATGCCGGGGAACCCAACCCCTTGCGGGTGGTGATGAGTCGTACCTTAGATTTACCCAAACAAGCCCATTTATGGGACACTCAAGAGGCGAAAACTTTAGTTATAACAGAGGAGGGTGTTAATCCAGATTTCCAACATTTTCTACGGAATAAGGGGGTAGAGGTCGCGGAATTGTCGCCCTTGACACCCGCCCAAGTCATGACTTATTTCTATGAACGTCAATTTTTATCAGTGTTGTGGGAATGTGGGGGAACTCTAGCCACCAATGCACTCAAAGATGGCAGCATTCATAAAATTTTAGCCTTTATTGCCCCTAAAATTATCGGGGGCAGTGGGGCACCTTCTCCGGTGGGAGATTTGGGTTTTACTCAAATGACAGAGGCACTTTTATTAGAAAGAATGACTTGGGGTTCTGTGGGTTGTGATTTGTGGATTGAAGGTTATTTATCTCCAGCTTAATTATGAGCGAAATTGCCCTATTAAGTCTGATGGTCAGTAGTCTAGGGATTGATGCGGTTTTACTCGCTAACTGGCTCTGTTCCATCCAAATCAATTTAGAATTAGAACAGGAGGAGGAAGAAACATTGACTCGCTACGACTCAGAAGATATCAAAAAAATGCGCGCAAAATCCGTACAATCTAACGGCTATTCTAATGCCGAATCTCCTGAACCTTTAGTCAGGGAATGGGAATACAAGATTGTCCGCGCCAGTCAAGATGTATTTCGCAATCCCACTGTTTTTAAACGGTTATGTCAGGAAGAAGCGGTAACAGGTTGGATTTTAGTGGAAAAATTAGATGACCGACGGGTTAGATTTAAACGTTTAAGAGGATTAGAAACTCAAGAAAACCCCTATCAAATTAAGCAAGATCCCTATCGTTCTACCTATGGAAAATCGAATAATTTAGGGTCTTGGTTAACGGTTTTGGCTTTTATTACTGCGATTATTTTACCCGCTTATTTGGGATTTTCATTAGTTGCCATGAGCTTTAATAAATCCTATCAAAACTCTCCTACAATGATGCCATCTCCCGAACCCGAACTGGCTCCATCTTCTCGTCAAAACTGAACTAAAAGTAAGCTGTTGTGTATTTAAACCCTATATTCTAGGAGGAGATCCAATTCCCCCTTTTTAATGCCGTACCCTGAGCTTGCCGAAGGGGGGATTTAGGGGGATCTAATCTTGACTATAATCACAGATTTTCGGCTTAAGTTGACACCAATGGGTATCCCCTGACTATTATTAATAGTTATTATAAAAATAATGTTACTTCCACCCCCGAATCAATTACTAACCAAAACCATCGGTAAACTCCCCTTAAGAACGGTTTTAATCTTACCGTTTGTCATACAAATTACCGCTACAGTAGGATTAGTCGGTTATTTTTCCTTTAAAAATGGACAAAAAGACGTTGAAAATTTAGCCCAACAATTAATCAATCAAGTCAGTACACGGGTTCAGGAAAATTTACAGTTTTTCTTAGAAACTCCCGAACAGATTAACCAAACTAATTCTAATCAAATTAAATTAGGTTTTTTAAACACAAATAATTTATATCCTTGGGAAAAATATCTTTGGCGACAGGTTCAACTTTATCCCGATATTACCTTTATTGGCATTGCGACCAATCAAAATAAACAACGGTCGGGGCAAAAACTCATAAATGGGGATCTTCAAGTTAATGTTGTCGGAGATGAGGTGGGCAATAATTTCTATACTTTCAAGCTCGATGCTCAGGGAAATCGAAATCAAGGTAAATTAATTAAAAAAGATTATAATTTACGTCAGCATCCCACTTACTTAAAGGTTTTACGAGAAGGTCGATCTAGTTGGAGTGATGTATTTATTTCTATGTTAGAACCCAGCTTATTAATTAGTGCATTAGAACCGATCTATAATCAGAACAAAGAAATCGAAGGTATCTTATTAGCAACCCTCCGACTAGATCAAATTATTGCTTTTCTTAAAGGCTTAAATATCGGAAAAACCGGACAGGTTTTTATTATTGATCCTCAAGGTCATTTGTTAGCAAGTTCCACGGGAGAGCAATCATTTAGAAAAGTTGGAGATCAAAATCAACTGTTTTTAGCAACAGCCAGCCACAATCAAGTCACTAAAGCCGCAACAGAACATTTATTAACAAAATTTAAAAATATTAATGATATTTCTATTCCCACAAAATTTGATTTTTCTATTAATCAAGAAAAACATTTTCTCAATGTTATTCCTTTCGCTAACAACAAAAAATTGGGCTGGTTAATCATTTTAGTTGTTCCTGAAAATGATTTTTTAGACCAAATTAAAGCCAATAATCGTACTACTTTATTATTATGTTTATTAACTTTAATGATGGCAATTATTATTGGTATTTTAACCGCGAGATGGGTGACATTACCCATTATTCGACTGAATCAGTCCTCAAAAAATATTGCCGCCGGACAATGGGATCAACCCTTAGAAACCAATCGCCAAGATGAATTAGGAGAACTGACTCGCTCTTTTAATAATATGATCAAGCAATTGCAAACCACTTTAACTCAAATGCAACAACTGAATCAATCCTTACAAATTAGTGAACAACGCTATGCCAGTTTAGCAAAAGCGGCACCTGTAGGAATTTTTCGCACAGATATTAAAGGAAATTGTATTTATGGCAATGACCAAAGCTTTGAAATGATCGGTCTTAGTCCAGAGGAAGCGACGGGGATGGGCTGGACAAAAACAATTCATCCCGAAGATCGAGATCATACCCTTTCGAGTTGGTTAGCATTTCTCCAAGAAGGGGTGACTTTTCAGTGCGAATATCGTTTTATTAGACCGAATGGAAGTAGTATTTGGGTCTATGGAAAAGCCCTAGCTGAACGCAATAATCAAGGAGAAATTACCGGATATGTGGGCACAATTACTGATATTACCTCCAGCAAAGAAGCCGAACAAATTTTAGCTAAATATAACCAAACCTTAGAACGTCAAGTCAAAGAACGAACCAAGGAATTATCCCAAACACTGCAACAGTTACAAGCGGCTCAAAGTCAACTGATTCAATCGGAAAAAATGGCAGCTTTAGGACAATTAGTAGCAGGCATCGCCCATGAAATTAATACGCCATTAGGGGCAATTCAAGCCTCTATCAATAATAATAATCAAGCTCTAATTGAATCTTTAGTTGAACTACCTAAACTCTCTCAAAAACTCAATCCTGACCTACAACTTCTGTTTTTTAGTATGTTAGAGCGATCGCGTACCAATCCACAACAACTTTCCACGAGAGAACAGCGTGAATATAAACGTCAACTGAGTCAAATATTAAAAGATTATCAAATAGAATCTTCTCGAAAAATAGCCGATCTTTTAGTTGATATTGGCATTTATGAAAATTTAGAATTTATTTTACCTATTTTGCAACATCCTGAACAAGAATGGATATTAACTTTAGCCTATAATTTAGCGCGACTTCAACGGAATAATCAAACGATGATTATGGCTATAGAACGAGCTTCTAAAGTTGTTTTTGCTCTCAAAAATTATGCTCGTCATGATAATAGTGGGAAAAAACAATCCGTATTAATTACGGAAGGTATTGATACGGTTTTAGAACTTTATCATAATCAGCTTAAACGAGGAATAGAAGTAACTCGAATCTATCAAATTAACCATCCCTTTAACTGTTATCCCGATGAATTAATGCAGGTTTGGACAAATTTAATTCATAATAGTATTCAAGCCATGAATGGTCAGGGAACCCTGAAAATTTTAGTTGAGGAAAAAGAAACCGAGTTTATAATTAAAATTACGGATTCTGGTTGTGGGATTCCCTCTGAAATTCAAGGGCGAATTTTTCAACCCTTTTTTACCACTAAACCCCTAGGAGAAGGGAGCGGTTTAGGATTAGATATTGTTAAAAAAATTATTAGTAAACATCAAGGAGAGATCGCCGTTGAAAGCCAACCTGGAACTACAACTTTTACCCTCTGTTTGCCTCGATCTGAGGCTGATCACAGCCTAATTTCATAATTTATGTTAAAATCAACCCGTGCCCATTTTGGAATTAATACCAGAACTTTTAATTAAAATCAAGGATATCAAAAAATGGCAGAAAAAGCAATTATTTGTGTGGATGATGAAGGGTTTATTTTAGAAAGTATCCTAGAACAACTCAAACGTAAATTTGGTAATGAGTATATCTATGAAGGGGCAGAAAGTGCCCCGGAAGCCTTAGATATTATAGAAGATTTACAACAAGAAGCCATTGAAGTCTTAATTATTGTTTCTGATTGGTTAATGCCAGAAATGCGAGGCGATGAATTTTTAATTGAAGTTCATCGTCGCTTTCCTAAAATTATCAAAGTGATGTTAACTGGACAAGCGGATGAAGAAGCCATCAAACGGGCTCAAAAATACGCTAATTTATATCGCTGTATTTATAAACCTTGGACAGAAGAAGAATTAGCCCAAACCATTGCATCAGCATTGGGATAATTCAGGTTATTACCCATTAGTAATTCGTAATTCTCATTTCCCTTTTTATGAATAAACAACTGGCAATTTTATGTGTAGATGACGAACCCGTTATTTTAGAAAGTCTCAAAGAACAACTCAAACGGCATTTACCTCAAAATTATGAATTAGAATCGGCAGAAAGTGGCGAAGAAGCCTTAGAAGTGATTGCCGAATTATACCAGGAAGGGTTGGAAGTCGCATTAGTCATTTCCGATCAAATTATGTCAGGATTGCAGGGAGATGAGTTATTAATTGAATTGCATCAAAACTATCCTCAAATGTTAAAAATAATGTTAACTGGACAAGCGGATATTCAATCCGTTGGTAATGTGGTAAATCAAGCAAGTTTGTATCGTTATATTAGCAAACCTTGGGATGAAACCGACCTAATTTTAACGGTTCAAGAAGCATTAAGACGCTATACTCAAGAAGAACAACTTTTAGAACAAAATCAAAAATTACAAGAATTAAATATAGAATTACAACAATTAAATATCTCCCTAGAACACAAAGTTACTGAACGAACCGCAGAATTAGAACAGGCAAAACAGGCTGCTGAAGTTGCAAACCAGTCTAAAAGTACCTTTTTAGCAAATATGAGTCATGAATTGCGATCGCCCCTGAATGCGATTTTAGGCTTTGCTCAATTAATGAATCGAAGCACAACCCTTTCTCCCGAACATCAAGAACAAGTGAAGATCATTTTACAAAGTGGTGAACACTTATTAAATTTAATTAACCAACTATTAGATTTAGCTAAAATTGAAGCGGGCAAAATAACCTTAAATGAGACTAACTTTAATTTGTATCATTTGTTTCAAGATTTAGAGGATATGTTTTCCCTGAAAGCGGAAAATGAGAACTTATTTTTAAAATTCACCTGTGCCGAAACCGTCCCTGAATATATCTGTACGGATCAAATCAAACTGCGTCAGATTTTAATTAATTTACTCAATAATGCTCTCAAATTCACCTCAAAAGGTGGCATAGATTTAAGTGTTGCTTGTGAGCCAATTGCATCCCCACAAATTCGACTTATTTTTGTCGTCAAAGATACGGGAGTTGGAATTGAACCCGAAGAAATGAATCAGCTTTTTCAAGCCTTTACACAGACCAAAACGGGAAAAAAAGCCGATGAAGGAACCGGATTAGGTCTATCAATTACTCAGAAATTTGTCCAACTGATGGGGGGAGAAATTCAAGTTAATTCTAAAGTTGGTATTGGGACAACCTTTACCTTTGATATTCAAGCTAAATCCATTGAAAATATTGATTTATCCCATCAACTTTATCCCAAGCAAGTCATCGGTTTAGTTGCCGATCAACCCGTCTATAAAATATTAATTGTTGATGATAAAATTTCTAACCGTAAATTATTAATCCAATTGCTTCAACCCTTGGGATTTCAATTAAAAGAAGCTGCCAATGGAAAGGAAGCTGTAGAAATTTTTCAAGGGTGGAAACCGAATTTAATTTTTATGGATATGATTATGCCGATTATGAGTGGTTCAGAAGCTACAAAACAGATTAAAAGTGATTCCCAGGGCAGTTCCACGGTGATTATTGCGGTTACGGCGAGTGTTTTAGAAGAACAAACAGCCCAGGTTCTTGCGATGGGTTGTGATGATTTTATCAGAAAACCCTTTCGGGAATTTCATATTTTTGAGATGATGGAAAAATATCTAGGTCTTGAGTACATTTATACAGGTGAACCCGCCCCAAACCTGTTCAAACCCCCCAATTCTATTCTCACCCATGAGAGCTTTAACAAAATGCCCTCCGTTTGGGTTGAGGAACTGTATCAAGCGAGTATTGATTTAGATTATGATTTAGTTTTAGATTTAATTCAAGAAATCCCTTCGGAACAGGCAGGTCTATCCCAGGCTTTAACAGATTTAGTCTGTAATTATAGGATTGACCAAATTTTTAATCTTATTCAAAAAATCAAAGCTAATGAATATTAGAGACCAAAAAAAATATCACGGTGGAATCTTAATTATAGACGATAAACTTGAAAATTTAAGAGTTTTATCAGAAATTCTTAAACACCAAGGCTATAAAATTCGTCAAGCGATTAATGGAACGTCAGCCTTAAGAGCCATACAATCTTCACCACCGGATTTAATTTTATTAGATATTAAAATGCCGGATATGGATGGGTATGAAGTGTGTCACAAACTCAAAAGTGATCCTCAGACTGAGGAAATTCCAATTATTTTTATTAGTGGTTTAAACGAAGTCTGGGATAAAGTCAAAGCCTTTGAAGTAGGGGGGGTTGATTATATTAGTAAACCCTTTCAAGTCGAAGAAGTTATTGCCCGGATTGAAACTCAGTTTACCATTCAAAGACAAAAACAACAGTTACAAGCCGAAATTAGATACCGTCAAGCCCAGGAACATCGCTTAAAAATCGAAATTCAACAACGTTTAGTTAAAGAACAAGAATTACAAGCAGAAATTATCCGACGCAAAGAAACCGAGGAAATTTTATATCAATCTCGCGCTTTAATTCAAAGTGTTTTAAATACTTCCATGGATGGAATTGCAGCCTTTCAGTCGGTGAGAGAACCCACAAATGGAGAAATTATGGATTTTCGGTGTTTAGTCATTAATCCGGTTATTAGCCAACTTTTGAGCAGAGAACGATATAATTTACAGGGTAAAATTATTTTAAAAAAAATGTTAAAACAAATAGATATTAATCTATTTCAAAAATTTGTTAATTTAGTAGAAACTGGAGTCCCTCTGATTGAGGATATTTTTTATAAAGGCAAAAATAATCAAGGTTGGTATCATTTTATTGCCGTAAAACTTGGGGATGGATTTTCTATTGCGATTCGAGATATCACCGAACGAAAACAGATGGAAATAGACCTATCTCGTTTAGCTAGATTAGATGGGTTAACTCAAATTGCTAACCGTCATTGTTTTGAGCAGTTTTTAAATCAAGAATGGCTGAGAAATAAACAGGATAAGCAACCAATTTCCTTAATTTTATCTGATGTGGATTATTTCAAAGCCTACAATGATACCTATGGTCATTTAGAAGGAGATGATTGTCTTAAAAAAGTCGCTAAAGCTATTAACCAAGTGATTCAATCCCACGGAAATCTACTCGCCCGTTATGGGGGAGAAGAATTTGTGGTGATTATGACCCGAAGCCGTTTAGTCGAAGCCTTACAAATAGCCACAAAAATTCAGAACGCCATTCGGGAGTTAAATATTCCCCACTCCCAATCCCAAGTTAGTGAATTTCTCACCCTTAGTTTAGGAATATCAACTTTAGTTCCAACGGAAAAAAACTCCTCACAATTATTAATTAAATTGGCAGATGATGCCTTATATCAAGCCAAACAACAAGGGAGAAATCGGATTGTGACTCAATCGATTTAAGGAATTAAGAATTACGAATAAGCAATAGGGAATAAATTGATTACCGATTACTATAGAATAGAGATGTCGTAATTTTAGGATTGTCCCTTGTCTCAACTGAATCATCCCTTAAAACGGTTTCTAGTTTATGCTCGTCCCTATCAAAAAACGATTGGGTTAGCAACGGTTTATTCGGTTTTAAATAAAGTCTTTGATTTAGCCCCTCCGGTATTAATTGGATGGGCCGTTGATGTGGTAATTAACCCCCAGGTTTCCTTCCTGTCCCAGTGGGGGATTCAAGGGGCGTTTAATCAATTGTTAATGTTATCGTTTTTGAGCTTAATTATCTGGAGTTTAGAATCGGTTTTTGAATATGCCTATAAAGTATTGTGGCGAAATTTAGCCCAAACCTTACAA
Organism: Planktothrix sp. PLAVEN19ND; assembly: GCF_057220675.1. Taxonomy (NCBI): domain Bacteria; kingdom Bacillati; phylum Cyanobacteriota; class Cyanophyceae; order Oscillatoriales; family Microcoleaceae; genus Planktothrix; species Planktothrix sp. PLAVEN19ND. The sequence goes on from NZ_CM170132.1 coordinate 1,524,322, forward strand.
CATAATCTCAGATTAGATGCCTATGGACATTTACAAAACTTAGAATTAGCCTATTTTGAAGAACGCAGTAGTGGCGGTTTAATGTCAATTTTAAATGATGACATTAACCAGTTAGAACGGTTTTTAGATATGGGGGCGAATGAAATTATCCAAGTCATTACCACGGTAATTGTAATTGGAGCAGCCTTCTTTATTTTAGCACCAACTGTGGCTTGGTGGGCAATGTTACCGATGCCGTTTATTGTTTGGGGTTCGGTTTGGTTCCAGAAATTACTCGCCCCCCGTTATGCCGATGTCCGGGAAAAAGTTGGGTTACTGAATGGACAACTGGCAAATAATTTGGGTGGTATTACGACTATTAAAAGTTTTACCGCCGAACAGTATGAAATCCAAAGAATTACCGAACATAGTGAAGCCTATCGCCAAAGTAATCGCCGAGCAATTACCCTATCTTCTGCCTATGTTCCGGTAATTAGAAGTTTAATTTTATTTGGATTTATTGCCACTTTACTATTAGGCGGTTTACAGGTCACTTCTGGGGCTTTAGCCGTCGGAACCTATAGCGTTTTAGTGTTTATTACCCAACGGTTATTATGGCCTTTAACCCGCCTCGGAGATACCTTTGATCAATATCAACGGGCGATGGCTTCTATTAACCGGGTGATGAATTTATTGGATACTCCGATAGAAATTCATCCGGGGGATATTGCCCTACCTGTGGTTTCAGTTAGAGGAGAAATAGAATTTAAAAACGTATATTTTTCCTATCAAAATCGCAATCAGATTATTCAAGATTTATCCCTGAAAATTCCCGCCGGAAAAACCATTGCGATTGTGGGTGCTACGGGGTCGGGAAAAAGTACCTTGGTGAAATTATTATTGCGGTTATATGAAATTAATGCTGGGGTAATTACGATAGATGGCATCGAATTAAACCGTTTAAAATTAGAGGATTTACGCAAAGCTATTGGGTTAGTCAGTCAGGATGTTTTTCTGTTTCATGGAACCGTTGCCGAAAATATTGCCTATGGCAGTTTTGATGCGTCCTTAACTGATATTATTGAAGCGGCAAAAATCGCCGAAGCCGATGAATTTATTCGGGATTTACCCAATAGATATGAGACCATTGTCGGAGAACGAGGTCAGAAACTATCCGGGGGACAGCGACAAAGAATTGCTATAGCCCGGGCTGTCTTAAAAAACCCTCCCATCTTAATCTTAGATGAAGCCACATCGGCCGTAGATAATGAAACCGAAGCCGCCATTCAACGCTCCTTAGAAAAGATTACCAAAAATCGAACAACAATTGCGATCGCCCATCGGCTTTCAACGGTTAGAAATGCCGACTGTATTTATGTAATGGAACAGGGAAAATTAGTTGAGTCAGGAACCCATGAAAACCTCTTAGAAGCACCGGGTATTTATGCGGGTTTATGGCGGGTACAGTCCGGCTTAAATTAGGGCCTTCAGTGTCAGGTGAACCAGATGCAGCCAGGAAATGCTAGAATCAACAATGATTTATTCAAAACTATAAATTTTCGTAACCATATCCTGCTCTTGCCATGTTAAAAGCTCTGTTAGGTGATCCGAATGCGCGTAAACTTAAAAAATATCAGCCTCTTGTCACGGATATCAACATTTTAGAGGAAGAAATTCAAAGCCTCTCGGATGAACAATTGCGGGCCAAGACAGGAGAATTTAAAGAAAAATTAGCCAAAGCCAAAAACCGAGACGAGGAAAACCTAATCCTGGATGAAATTCTCCCAGAAGCGTTTGCCGTTGTCAGGGAAGCCGGAAAGAGAGTTTTGGGGATGCGACACTTTGACGTCCAACTCCTAGGGGGGATTATTCTCCATACAGGGCAAATTGCCGAGATGAAAACCGGGGAGGGAAAAACCCTAGTTTCCACCCTTCCGGCCTACCTAAACGCCTTGGCTGGAAAGGGGGTTCACGTCATCACCGTTAACGATTATCTCGCCCGACGGGATGCGGAATGGATGGGACAAATCCATCGCTTCCTGGGGCTGAGTGTGGGGCTGATTCAGCAAGAAATGAGTCCCGACCAACGGCAGAAAAACTATAACTGTGATATTACCTACGGGACAAACAGTGAAATGGGGTTTGACTACCTGCGGGACAACATGGCGACCTCCATGGATGAAGTGGTGCAACGGGTGTTTAACTATTGCATTATTGACGAAGTGGACTCGGTGTTAGTCGATGAAGCCCGCACTCCTTTAATTATTTCTGGTCAGGTGGAACGTCCCAGCCAAAAATATATGCGGGCGGCAGAAGTTGCCCAAATGATGCAAAAAGAAGAACATTATGAAGTCGATGAAAAAGGCCGTAATGTTTTGATGACCGATGAAGGGTTTGCCCGGGCGGAAGAACTATTTGGAGTTCAAGATTTATATGACCCGAATGATCCTTGGGCGCACTTTGTTTTTAATGCCTTAAAAGCCAAAGAATTATTTATTAAAGACGTCAACTATATTATCGGTAATGGGGAAGTCATTATCGTGGATGAATTTACCGGACGGGTGATGCCCGGACGTCGTTGGAGTGACGGGTTACACCAAGCCATTGAAGCTAAAGAACGGGTGGATATTCAACCGGAAACCCAAACTTTAGCCACCATTACCTATCAGAATTTCTTCCTGTTATATCCGAAATTATCGGGGATGACCGGAACCGCCAAAACCGAAGAAGCCGAATTTGAGCGCATCTATAAGCTGCAAGTTACGATTATTCCCACCAACCGCATTACCGGACGGGAAGATTTACCCGATGTGGTGTATAAAACTGAAGAAGGAAAATGGACTTCCATTGCTGAAGAATGTGCGGATTTACATAAAGAAGGGCGCCCGGTTTTAGTCGGAACAACGAGCGTCGAAAAATCAGAAATTCTCTCGAATTTATTACAACAACGCAAAATTCCCCATAATTTATTAAATGCTAAACCGGAAAACGTAGAACGGGAATCGGAAATTATTGCTCAAGCCGGACGCAAAGGGGCTGTGACCATTTCTACGAATATGGCCGGACGGGGAACAGATATTATTTTGGGGGGAAATGCGGAATTTATGGGACGGCTAAAAATGCGCGAGTATTTGATGCCGAAAATTGTTAAACCCGATGATGAAAGGGAATTAGTAATTGCTGGAGTATCGGGTAGCCGTCGCCCCGCCGCCCAGGGATTTGATCAGAGTAAAAAATCCAAAACCTGGAAAGTTTCGACCCAATTATTCCCTACCGAATTATCCAAATCCACCGAACAAAAACTAAAAGATGCGGTTGATTTTGCCGTGGGAGTTCATGGAGAACGCAGTTTACCCGAGTTACAGGCGGAGGATTTATTAGCGGTGGCTTCGGAAAAAGCTCCCACCACTGACCCGGTGATTCAAAAATTGCGCGAGGTCTATAACTTGATCGTTCATGAGTACGAAAACTTCACTAAACGGGAACATAACGAGGTGGTGGAATATGGTGGACTCCATGTGATCGGAACCGAACGCCATGAGTCCCGCCGGATTGATAATCAATTGCGAGGACGGGCTGGACGACAGGGTGATCCGGGTTCCACGCGGTTTTTCCTGAGTTTACAGGATAATTTATTACGGATTTTTGGGGGCGATCGAGTTGCCGGATTAATGGATGCTTTTAATGTGGATGAAGATATGCCCATTGAGTCTAAATTATTAACCCGATCGCTGGAAAATGCCCAACGAAAAGTTGAAACCTACTATTACGATATCCGTAAACAGGTATTTGAATATGACGAGGTAATGAACAACCAACGGCGGGCAATTTATGCTGAACGGCGACGGGTTTTGGAAGGGCAAGATTTGAAAGAACAAGTGATTAAATACGGCGAACAAACCATGGATGATATCGTGGAAGCCTATATTAATCCTGACTTACCTTCGGAAGAATGGGATTTAGAAAATTTGGTGGTGAAAGCCAAGGAATTTGTTTATCTTTTAGCGGATTTGACCGCCGAACAATTGATGGATTTATCCGTAGATGAAATTAAAACCTTCCTGCATGAACAGTTACGCAATGCCTATGATCTCAAGGAAAACCAAGTCAATCAAATTCGAGCCGGGTTAATGCGCGAAGCGGAGCGCTTCTTCATTCTCCAACAAATTGATACCTTATGGCGGGAACATTTACAACAAATGGACGCGCTGCGGGAGTCCGTCGGTTTACGGAGTTATGGACAAAAAGATCCCTTAATTGAATATAAGAGCGAGGGATATGAATTGTTCTTAGATATGATGACCGATATTCGCCGAAACGTCATCTATTCCATGTTCCAATTCCAGCCTCAACCGTCTGTTGTCTAAGGATTTGAAGTGTTTTTGATCCTGGCTGGAAATTTTATTTTTCAGTTTTTCCTTGACATCCCCAAATAATCGTGTATATTTGAGGAGTGTGAGGAGTGAGATTAATAAAGAAAAAGCACTTGGGGTCGAAACTCGGCCAGACTCCCAGGTGTTTTTTCTATTTAGAATTAAGGGAAAAGTGATCCAAATTAGATAATTTTAATCCCGGATTAAGTCGGAAACAATTCAGGTAAGAGTTTACTTAGAAAACAGCCCGCTTCACAATGAATATGACAGAATAATAAGATTAACAATTGAGATTATTTATTAATAGTATGGTTGCTCAACAGCAAGTCGGGACAGGCATGGGTAAAATCCCCCATATCACTGCACTCTTTTGGATTATGAAAATATGTGCAACGACTTTGGGAGAAACAGCAGGTGATCTTTTATCCATGACACTTAATGTGGGCTATGCGGCTAGTTCTTTGATCTTGATTGGGATATTTTTAGTCACTCTTGTGATTCAATTAGTATCGAAAAGCTATAACCCATTATTGTATTGGACGGTCATCCTTTCAACTAGCACCGCTGGTACAACGATATCAGATTACATGGATCGGACGTTAGGGCTCGGCTACGCCACGGGATCTCTAATTTTAATTACCATTCTCTTAGCTATTTTTGCGTTCTGGAAATTTAGTTTTGGCACTCTATCCGTTAACAATATCAATACCCTTAAAGTTGAAATATTGTATTGGACTGCTATTCTCATTTCAAATACTTTAGGTACGGCTTTGGGGGATTTTCTTGCCGATAGTTCCGGTCTCGGCTTTGCCGGAGGGGCACTCTTAATTGGTAGTTTGATTGGCTTGGTGTTAGCAGCGAATTATTTTACCGACATCTCCAAAGTTGCGTTGTTTTGGATTGCCTTTGTTCTCACCCGACCCTTTGGTGCAACCTTGGGAGATTTTCTGACCAAATCTCACGAAAAAGGTGGCCTCGGTTATGGAACCATCGGCTCATCCATCGTTCTTTTATCAATACTGGCAGCCTGTATTCTGTACACAACCCTCAAGCATAGAGGAATAACCTGGGCGAAGCTATCTAATAATGAGTAACAATACAATTATTTTGTCCTTGGGTAAGTCCTAATATCAAGAAAGGCTGTTTTTACACGGCAAAGGAAAGCCATACTCGTTTTCCCCTTGCCGTGTTATCCTATATTTCTAGTTCTCTCTGAGAGCAACCGTTAACCGATCAGACTGATCTGGGTTCAGTACCTTAAATTAATAACGAAATCTATATTTTCAGGTTGTATCAATAATTATTTTTTAGGTATATTAACATTCTGATTGATCACCAAAGCTTAACCAACTCAGCCTAAATCAGTGCAGAAGGAAACAAACATGATTGCCTTGCCAGGATATCAGATCTTAGCACAAATCTACGAAAGTGTTAACTCCGTTGTTTACCGAGCCATCCGGGAACAGGATCGTTCTCCCGTGATTTTAAAAGTGCTACAGGGGGAATTTCCGCCCCAATCTGATATTCAAAAATATGAGCGAGAATATAAAATCCTGCGCAACTTTAATTTGAACAGTGTGATTAAAGTTTATGAACTTCAAACCTACCAAAATACTTTAGTCATGACCTTAGAAGATTTTGGCGGAGAATCGTTAAAAATCTTGTTAGCTACTCAGAAATTTACTCTATTAGGATTTTTAACCCTCGGGATTAAAATTGCCCAAGGATTACGAGAAATTCATGCAGCTAACCTCATTCACAAAGATATTAACCCGTCTAATATTGTTTTTAATCCCGCCACCGGACAGGTTAAATTAATTGATTTTAGTATTTCTAGTGGATTAACTCAGGAATCTTTACGGCTCCATCCCCCGCAAAATTTAGAAGGAACCCTCCCCTATATTTCTCCCGAACAAACCGGAAGAATGAATCGGTCAGTAGACTATCGAACGGATTTTTATTCCTTGGGAGCAACGTTCTATGAATTATTAACCCAACAGGTTCCGTTTCCCACCACCGATCCGATGGAGTTAGTTCACGCCCACCTGGCAAAACAACCGATTCCTCCCCATGAAATCAACCCAGAAATTCCCCCAATTATTTCTCGAATTGTCCTGAAATTACTATCTAAAACCCCCGAAGAACGCTATCAGAGTGCCTGGGGATTAATAGCTGATTTAGAAGATAGTTTTAAACAAGTTCAAGCCACAGGAACTGTTAGCGAATTTGCCTTGGGAATGCAGGATATTTCCGATCAGTTTAAGATTCCCCAAAAGCTCTATGGCCGAGAAAATGAGATTGATACCCTAATTCAAGCCTTTGACCGGGTGAGTCAAGGCAAAACCGAAATTATGCTAATTGCCGGATATTCGGGGATTGGAAAATCCGTATTAGTCCAAGAAATTTGTAAATCAATTGTTGAAAAAAAAGGTTATTTTATTAGCGGGAAATTTGACCAATTTCAACGCGGTATTCCCTATTCTGCTTTGGTAAATGCCTTGTCTGAATTAGCCAGATTACTCTTGAGTGAAAGTCAAGAGAAGTTAGATCAATGGCGAGAAAAATTATTAAGAGTTTTGGGGCCGAATGGACAAATTATTATTGATGTAATTCCCGAAATTGAACTAATTATCGGCCCGCAACCGGCGGTATTAGAATTGGGTGCAGCCGAATCTCAAAATCGGTTTAATTTGGTCTTTCAGAACTTTATTCGTCTGTTTTGTCAACCAGAACATCCCTTAGTTATTTTTCTTGATGATTTACAGTGGGCTGACTCTGCCACCCTGAAATTAATCAAATTAATGTTAACGGATGATGCTACCCAATATTTATTTTTAATTGGAGCCTATCGGGATAACGAAGTCAGTCCCACCCATCCTTTAATGATGATGTTAGAAGGGTTAAAATCCGAATCTTTTACCCCAGAAGCGGGTTCGGAAGGATTAATTCATGAAATTCATCTCACCGCCTTAAATTTGGCACAGGTGACAGAACTTGTGGCAGATACCCTTCATAGCGATCGCCATACCGTTCTCCCTTTAGCCGAATTAGTGATCAAAAAAACGGAGGGAAATCCATTTTTTGTGAATGAATTTCTCAAAACTTTATATCAAGAAAAACTCCTAAATTTTAACTCGGAAAAAATTGCTTGGCAATGGAATGTTGCCGAAATTAAAGCCTTAGATATCACGGATAATGTCGTTGAATTGATGATTGGTAAGCTCCAAAAACTCCCCCAGAAAACTCAACAGGTTTTACAATTAGTTGCCTGTGTGGGGAATCAATTTGACTTAAATACCTTATCCTTAATTTATAGTAAGGAATCCGTTGATACCTTCCAAGATTTATTACCCGCTTTAAAAGAAGGTTTAATTAAACCCCTACTAGATGCCGATAATTTGGAACCGGAACAAATTAATCCCTATCTAGTTCTGAATTATCGATTTCTCCATGACCGCGTTCAACAAGCTGCTTATTCCTTAATTGCAGACTCTCAAAAACAATCGGTTCACCTAACTATCGGTCGGTTACTATTAGCTAATACACCGCCCCAATATTGGTTAGAAAAAGTATTTGATTTAGTCGATCACCTGAATGTGGGTCGATCTTTAATTACCGATGAACAAGAACAACTACAATTAGCCAGTTTAAACTTAGAAGCGGGAAAAAAAGCTAAGGATGCCACCGCCTATGGTGCTGCCCGGGAATATTTAATCGCCGGAATTGGAGTTCTACCCGATAATAGTTGGGGTGAACATTATTCTTTAACCTTTGGATTGTATCGAGAACTAGCCGAGATAGAATATCTGAATGGAAATTTTGCCGAAAGTGAAACCCTAATTCAATTAATTTTAAAACAGTCTCAGTCTACTTTAGAAAAAGCCGAAGTTTATAATCTACTTTTAATTCAATATACCTTACAATTAAAATATGAAGCCTCTATCAGTGCTGGCATTAAAGCCTTAGCTTTATTTGGCTTGGATTTACCCACGGAAAATCTACAAACGGTCATTCCCCAGGAATTAGAGTCCCTACAAAAATTGATCAATATTAATAATCTATCGACGTTCTTGGAGCAAAACCCAATTGTTGAACCCGAGAAAAAAATCACCTTAAAAATTCTCCATAATTTAGCCCCCTCCGCCTATGTCAGTAATCCTAGTTTATGGACAGTGGTGATTCTCAAGGGTGTAAAAGTTGCGATCAAATCGGGATATTCTCCAGAATCTGGATTTTTCTATGCGACCTATGGGATTCTAGTTGCTACCATTTTTAATCAATATCAAACCGCCTATGAGTTAGGTCAATTGGCTTTAAAACTGAATAAAAAGTGGAATTATCCCGTCTATAAAGTATCTGCATCCTTAATTAGTTGTCTCAACTATTGGTTAGAAACCGATTAAGAATTCAAATGCTTTAGGTCATGAAGGTTATCAATCCGCTTTAGACTCAGGAGATTTGCAATATGCTGGTTATTTATTAAATAATCAATCTCTAAATTTAATGGCGCAGGGTGTAAACTTGCCTAAGTTTTTAATTGAAGTTAAAAACTATTTAAAATTCGCCTATAAAACTGACAATCATCTAGTGATTGATACCTTAACAGGACTCCGAGGAATTCTGCTGAATTTAATCGGTGAAACCCCGGATTTCTTATCTTTTGACGCTCCAGAAATCACAGAAGCTGATTATCTGGAGAGTAGCCAACAAAATCAGAAATTCTATTCTCTATGTCTTTACAAAATTTATAAACTGCAAGTTCTATACCTATATGGTGAGGTAGAATCAGCCTTAAAACTTACCTTAGAAGTCGAAGAATTACTCCAATTTATTCTAGGGTTAATTCCCGTCACAGAATATTATTTTTATTCCTCTTTAATTTTAATTGCAAATTTAGAAAGAGTTTCAGAATCGCAACAACAGCAGTTTTTAGAAAAGATTAAAAATAATCAGGAAAAAATTAAAACTTGGTCAGATAACTGTCCCAGCAATTTCCTATCTAAATATCTTTTAGTCGAAGCAGAATTGGCTCGGATTTCTCAACGTTCCTTTGAAGCTATTGATTTATATGAACAAGCAATATCAACGACACAGGAAGCCGGATTTATTCAAAATGTTGCCCTCAGTCACGAACTCACGGCTAAATTTTGGATGAATCATCATAAACCCAAATATGCCAATATTCACCTGCGAGAAGCCTATTATAGCTATCAACGCTGGGGTGCAGTTCGTAAAGTCGAACAGTTAGAAACCCAATATCCTCAACTCAAATATTTAGCCACCCTTAAACCAGCTTTATTTGAAGTGGAATCAGTTACCCTGAGTACCTCCCATGGTAGTAGTTTAGCACTGTTAGATTTAAGCACGGTCATTAAGGCTTCTCAAGCCATCTCGCGAGAAATTGTTTTAGAGAAATTATTAGCCAACTTAATGAAAATTGTGATTGAAAATGCCGGGGCGCAAAAAGGATTTTTAATTTTATACAACGATGATAAATTAGTAATTGAAGCGGAGGCTTCAACGGATAACGAAGAAGTTATTGTTCATCCTAAAATCAATGTTGAAAATGGCTCTAATTTACCTTTAACTGTTATTTATTATGTGGAAAGAACGGGTCAAGATGTGGTTTTAATGAATGCTACTTTAGAAGGGCAATTTACTCATGATCCCTATATTAATAAGCATAAAATTAAATCTATTTTATGTACTCCGATTATTAGCCAGGGCAAAATTTTAGGAATTTTATATTTAGAAAACAACCTAACAGCCGGAGCCTTTACTTCAGAACGAATTGAAGTTTTAAGTCTACTATCTTCCCAAGCGGCGGTATCTTTAGAAAATGCCCTGTTATATGCCTCCGTGGAAAATAAAGTTCAAGAACGTACCCAACAACTCAACGAGAAAAATTTACGTTTAGAACAAACTTTAAACCAACTAAAACATACCCAAGCCCAATTAATTCAAAGCGAAAAAATGTCCTCTCTAGGACAAATGGTAGCCGGAGTCGCCCATGAAATTAATAATCCCGTGAGTTTTATTTATGGAAATCTTACCCCCGCCAGTGAATATGTTCGAGATTTACTCCGACTGATTCAAGTCTATCAACAGGAATATCCTCAACCTCAACCTTTAATTACAGAAACCATTTCCGAGATTGATTTAGACTTTTTGGTCACAGATTTACAAAAACTATTAGTTTCAATGAAAGTCGGAGCCGAACGAATTCGGAATATTGTTTTGAGTTTGCGAAACTTCTCCCGTTTGGATGAAGCCGAAATGAAACCTGTTGATATTCATGAAGGGATTGATAGCACCTTAATGATTTTACAAACTAGATTCCGAGGCTCTACCCACAGTACGGAAATTGAAGTGATTAAAAACTATGGTCAACTGCCAAAAGTGAACTGTTATGTTTCGCAACTGAATCAAGTTTTTATGAATATTATTAGTAATGCTATTGATGCCTTAGAACATCGTCGCCATCTGATGAATCAGGCTGATTATCCCCCCATGATTACCATTTCCACCCATAAAACACAAGATAATCAGGTTAAAATTTCGATTGCAGATAATGGTTTAGGAATGAATTCAGAAGTGCTACAACGAATTTTTGATCCCTTTTTCACCACAAAACCCGTCGGTAGTGGGACGGGTTTGGGTCTATCGATTAGTTACTCAATTGTTGTTGAACGTCATCAGGGTCAGATGAGTTGCAATTCTAAACCCGGAGAAGGAGCAGAATTCACTATCCTAATCCCAATTAATCAAAATTTGGGGGACTGAACGCTTCAAACAACTATAGCAGGGAAGGGGGAATAGGGAATAGGAAACGAGAAAAAGTGATGAAAAATCCCCAGCTTTTGGTTGACTGGGGAAAGCGCGAATTGAGAACGTGCGATAGTTGTTACAATCTAACTCTATGGGATTTGTGGACACATCTGCCTTTAGATAGATATGGCAACTAAGTCGATAATTTAGCCAATTGATCAGGATTTTTGGATCTGCCGTTGAAAATCTCCGGCTTTATCTTTGACTTCTCCAGCGCCTTTAGAAGCCTGGCGTTTAATATCCGTTGAGGTTTTTTCCGCCGCCTTCTGGACTTGATTTAGGGCTTGTTTGGTGTTATCTTCGGCCTTCTGAATGTTCTTTTGGCTTCCTTTCATCAAATCCCCTGCCATTTCACTGGCAGAGTTACTAACTTTTTCCGATACATCTTTGACCCGTTCCACGATATCTTGGTCAGTGTTGTTATAGGCGTACATATCCGCTTTTTGCTTAGATTTAACGGGGCTAGGAAGTTCACTGGTTAATCCCTTAGCTTGATTGGGACTGCCCTCTGCCGATGACTCAGCCGTGGGAGGATTATTACTACAAGCGGTACTGATCAACATTAATAATCCGGCAAAAAAAACACCTAAAATATTTTTGAAGGATATAGACCTTAGAGCTTGAATTAATTTCTGCATTTTGATGATTCCTAAACTTTGATTAAATTAATTGAATTTGCCTTTATTGCTCACTCAGTTTAAAAGAAATCAATTATTTTACCCTCTAGCGCAAGGAATATATTAGTTGATTTAATTAACTTATTTTCTATTCATTTCGGTTAAAAAAAGTCGCAAATTGCTATAATTAATCATAACCCTTAGATGTTCAACCCAATAATTTGCTAAATTGAAAACATGACTAAAAACAGCGAAGGATATAAAATTGTCAGCGACAACCGCAAAGCCCGCTATCTTTACGAGATTTTAGAGACCTATCAGGCGGGCATCGCCCTTGAGGGAACGGAAGTCAAATCGATTCGGGCGGGTAAAGTCAACCTGCAAGATGCCTATGCCTTAATTCGGGGGGGTGAAGCCTGGCTATTAAATGCCCATATCTCACCCTTTGAGAAGGCCAGTGTTTATTTTAACCATGATCCTCGGCGCACCCGCAAATTATTGCTGCATAAAGAACAAATTAATAAACTATTGGGACAGGTCGAACAAAAGGGGTTAACATTAGTTCCCCTAAAAATGTACCTCAAGGGAGGACGGGTGAAAGTTGATATTGCCGTTGGCCGAGGCAAAAAACTCCATGATAAACGGGATGATATTCGTCAAAAAGATGATAAACGGGCGATGGAAAGGGCAATGAAACGGTATTAAATTGGGTTTTAGGCAGTTTTGGTCTTAGGTGAAAAACAGGTAATCTCTCTACCCCAGGTTTAGGAAAGAGAAATTGTTAATCTTAAATTCTCCCCCGTCCCTCACATTGAAAAGAGGTTGGGGGAGTCGGTTTTAAGATTTATAATCGAGTAATATAGTGAATTGCCTAGAATTGGGAGAACTCTGAACATGACAACAGAACAACCGACCCGCAAAGAACGCGATAGTATGGGAGAAATTGAGGTGAAAAGCGATCGCTATTGGGGGGCTCAAACTCAACGTTCTATCTATTATTTTAATATAGGCAATGACTTAATGCCCAAAGAAGTGATCACCGCCTTTGGCATTCTGAAAAAAGCCGCGGCTATCACCAATCAAGAATTAGGAAAACTCCCCGCAGACAAGGCTCAATTAATCGTTCAAGCCGCCGATGAAGTGATTGATGGCAAACTGGATGATCACTTTCCTTTAAAGGTTTGGATGACCGGAAGTGGCACCCAGTCTAATATGAATATTAATGAGGTGATTGCTAATCGAGGGATTGAAATTTTCGGCGGAATTTTAGGGAGTAAAACCCCGATTCATCCCAATGATCATGTTAATATGTCCCAATCTTCTAATGATACTTTTCCGACGGCAATGCACATTGCGGCGGCGATGGCGGTGACCCAACGGTTAATTCCCAGTGTCAAAAAAATGCGAGATGAGTTACAAAAAAAAGTCGATGAATTTGCCGATATTGTTAAAATTGGTAGAACCCATTTACAAGATGCCGTACCCTTAACTTTAGGTCAAGAATTTTCCGGTTATGTGGCTCAACTCGATGCAGATTTAAAGCGTCTTGAACTTATTTTACCCGATTTATATGAATTAGCCATTGGCGGAACCGCCGTGGGAACGGGATTAAATACCCCGAAAGGATTTGCAGAAAAAGTCTCCAATCAGATTAGTCAATTAACCGGATTACCCTTTATTTCTGCTCCGAATAAATTCGCAGCCATGGCCGCCCATGATGGTCTAGTTATGGCCAGTGGTGCGTTAAAAACCCTAGCCTGTTCGTTGATGAAAATTGCCAATGATATTCGATTTTTAGGCAGTGGCCCCCGTTGTGGTTTAGGGGAATTAATCTTACCTGAAAATGAACCCGGTTCATCAATTATGCCCGGGAAAGTTAACCCAACCCAATGCGAAGCGATGACCATGGTAGCCGCCCAGGTAATAGGTTATGATACTGCTATTACTATTGCTGGTTCCCAAGGGCATTTTGAGTTAAATGTGTTCAAACCGATGATCATTTTTAACTTCATTCAATCGGTAGCTATTTTATCTGATAGTTGTCATAATTTTACAGATTTCTTATTAACTGGATTAAAAGTTAATCGAAATAAAATTAACAGCTATGTTGAACAATCCTTAATGTTGGTTACTGCTTTAGCCCCGAGAATTGGCTATGATCATGCCGCCCAAGTTGCTCATATTGCCCTGGAAAAAGATCTAACTTTAAAGGAAGTTTGTTTGGAATTAGGGTATATTTCCAGTGAAGAATTTGACCAGATTGTCAATCCCTATAAGATGGCTTATCCTGATGTCTAAGTTGTGATTTTAGCTGATTATTATCCCTCTACCCCCTGTAGAGACGTTGCATGCAACGTCTCTACAGGGGGTAATGTGTAGAAATTGTATTTTTTGTAACATTAGTTTTGATTTAGCCTATCATCGGCGGGTGGGCTTTCTATTGCTTGGTATTTGGGGAAATCTATTGAATTTCAAGAATTAAGGATCTATACTAATTAAAGTCTATATTTTAATTAGCATCCTTTTTTTAAACCTAATTTGATTTCCAGATTTAATCTCAACTCATCTAATAGTTTATGCCTTTACAAAACAAAATGTTACCAAAAAATACATTAATATTTCCTGACCGCCCTCTCGCCTTAAATTCTCCCTTCTATATTAATCGCTCTCCTAGCGAAGAATTAGCCTATACGGAACTTGAAAAATCTGGGAGCTTATTGCGAGTCAAAGCCGCTAGAAAAATGGGAAAAAGTTCCTTAATGTTAAGGTTAATAGATTATGCAGAAACCTTGGGATACCGTACCGTTTTGATTGATTTCTTGCAAGTTGATCAAGAAATTTTTAAAAATACGGATAAATTTCTTCGGTGGCTGTGTATTAATGTGGCTCGAAAATTAGAAATTGATCCCAAATTAGACGATTATTGGGATGAAGATATGGGAAGTAAAGTGAGTTGTACGCTCTATTTTGAAATCTATATTTTCCCACAAATTAATTGCCCACTATTCCTAGTCTTTAATGAGTTAAATATTGTATTTGAATATACAAATATTAGTCAAAATTTTCTGCCTTTAATTCGATTTTGGTATGAACAATCCCGACATAACCTAGCCTGGAAAAATCTACACTTATTTTTGGTTCAATCGACAGAAGTTTATATATCTTTAAATATTCATCAATCTCCTTTTAATATTGGATTATCCATTGAACTTCCCCCATTTACAGTTACTCAAGTTCAAAATCTAGCTGAACGTTATCACCTAAGTTTAAGCGATACTCAAATTCAAAAATTAACCTGTTTAGTCGGGGGACATCCCTATTTAGTGCATCTTGCTATTTATCATCTAGCCAATAATTTAATCAGCCTAGAAGACTTATTAAAAAAAGCTCCGACCCTAGAGGGAATTTACAAAGAACACCTACAATCTCTTTGGCTGTTTCTACATAACAAACCCGAACTTGTGATCGCCATGCAACGGGTTGCTACCTCTAAAATAGGTATACAACTGGAACCAATTATTGCCTATCAATTATATAGTTTAGGCATTGTTAATTTGAAGGAAAACTACTGTACACTATCCTGTGAACTCTATCATCTCTATTTTAGCACCCAAATTCTTAGTGAAAACCCTAATGCTCCGATTAATTTAAAACAGCTACAGGAAGAAAATAGACTCTTAAAATCCCTAGTTTATATTGACACCCTGACACAAGTTTTTAACCGCAGACAATTTGATCGCTCCGTAGACATTGAGTGGAAACGAATGATGCGGGAAATTGCCCCATTGTCTTTGATTTTATGTGATATTGATCATTTTAAAATTTATAATGACACCTATGGTCATCAAGCCGGAGATCAATGTTTACGGGCCGTAGCGCAGGCTATTCGTGATGGAGTTCAACGTCCGGCTGATTTAGTTGCCCGTTATGGGGGTGAAGAATTTGTGATTGTTCTCCCTCAAACCGATGCTAAAGGTGCAATGTACATTGCGGAATCTGTTCGTAAGAATATCAAGACCTTAGCTCTACCTTTTAACACTGATCAATTGCCAAACCGTCGGGTACCAATTATTACCATTAGTTTAGGAGTTGCTACTGCGATTCCTGGTGTAGATGCGATGGATATTAAAACTTTATTTTCAGCAACTGATGAAGCTCTATATGAAGCGAAAAAAAATGGTAAAGATCAAGTTAAATTGAGTTCATTTCTACGATTTCAATATTAATTTAATCTAAGATTCATGAAAATAATCAGCTTTTTTCAACCCGCTATTTCCCTCATTAACAAACTCAAATATCCCCAAAAATTTCTTTTAATTAGTTGTATTTTTATCATTCCTTTGAGTTTGATGATATATCTTCTGGTTTCGGAAGTCCAAAGTCTGATTGATTTTGCTGCTCAGGAAAAGTTAGGGAATATCTATCTCCGTCCCCTGCGCCAACTCTATCCTAAAGTTTATCAAGCTCAATTGTTAATGGCTAATCTTAATTTGAGTCCTGAAGATAAAACTCAGTTAGAAAAAATTAAAGTAGAGATTCAAGAGCAGATTAAAATTTTAGACGAAATTGATCAAAAAACAGGAGAAATATTATCAACAACAGAACTTTTTCAAGAAATTAAAGATAGTTGGAGAACGTTACAAGACAATCATAATATCTGGAGTTTACAGACTCAAAAAGTTTATTATTATGTTATTTTAGAGCAAATCAATCAACTTAGATTTCAAGTAGGTGACGAATCCAACTTAATTCTTGACCCGGATTTAGATACTTATTATTTAATGGATGCCACTCTTTTGAAATTACCAGAAATCAATAAGATTTTAGCAGATATTCGGTTAATTAGTCAAGATATTAGTCAACGTCAACAACAGGAGCTAACTCAAAAAGAATATTGGGAAATCACAACTATTTCAGGACTTTTAAATGACTATAATGAAAAACTCAAACGAACATTTGAAGTCTCTTTTAATCATGACTCTGGGGGTAATCTTCGACCCAAATTAACCCAGGACTTGAATTTGCTCACTGATAATCTTAAAAATCTCACTGATGGACTGAGTGATGTAATTAGAACTGGAGACACCCGCCCCATGAAACAATATTTCACAGAAGCGGAAGCTAATATAGAACAAAGTTGGATTTTATGGGATAAAACCATTGATGAATTAGATGTTTTATTACAGCACCGAATTAACGGATTTCTGCACAAACAAATCTTTTTATCTATCCTAGTTCTGATTTCATTATTAATGGTAATTTATATCTTTATTGGATTTTATCGATCCGTGATGCAAACGGTTAATAGTTTGAGTATTGCTTCTCAAAAAATGATCGCGGGAGAAATGAATGAAACCCTACATCTGGACAATCAAGATGAACTAGCAGAAGTCGCTAAATCCTTTAATAATATGGCTTTTGCTTTGGTGAAAGCTAATCAGGAAATTACCTCCCTCAACCAACAATTAACCTCAGAAAATATTCGGATGAGTGCGGAGTTACAAGTGACTCGTCAGTTACAAACAATGATTTTACCCAATGAAGGAGAACTTTCAGAAATTGTTCATTTAGATATTGCGGGTTATATGGAACCTGCGGATGAAGTTGGAGGAGATTATTATGATGTTTTACAACATAGTAATGGCATGGTAAAAATTGGCATTGGAGATGTGACCGGACATGGGTTAGAATCGGGGGTTTTAATGTTAATGGTACAAACGGCAGTCAGAACTTTAATTACCTGTAATGAAACAGATCCAATTATTTTTTTAACCACCCTAAATCGAGTGATTTATGATAATGTTCAACGGATGAAATCCGATAAAAATTTGACATTTTCTTTGATAGATTATTATAATGGATTTCTAAGTATTTGTGGTCAACATGAGGAAATGATTTTAGTGCGATCGCCATTAGACTGTGATCCAAAGTTCGATCCAGAATGTTATCCCCTAGTGGAAACCATTGATACCATAGATTTAGGATTTCCTATTGGTTTAGAAGCGGATATTACAGATTTTATTGGTTCTATTAATATTAAATTAAATCCCAGGGATGGTGTTGTTTTATATACTGATGGCATTACGGAAGCTGAAAATAATCAAGGTAAATTTTATTCTTTAGAAAGACTCTGTGAAATTGTGAAAAAACATTGGCATTTAACAGCCGGAGAAATTCGGAAAGCCGTGATTGATGATGTGCGATCGCATATTGGTAAACATAAGGTTTATGATGATATTACTTTAATTGTTTTAAAACAAAGATAAGTCAGATCATGTCTTGCCCCTTTAAACTAATAAAATTTTATTTGTGCATTCCTTTGATAGTCTTTATGAAAAAATTAAAGCCCAAGAAAACGAGAATTAAACCGCAATTATTTTTTAGTTATATGAAGTTTTTATTATAGCGGATAATTCCCTTGTAAAAATGCTTCCGCAGAAGCGCGATCGCCAATTTCACCATCTAACGTCAGCGTTAATAAATCATCCAAAATTTGCTTAAATTGATGACTAGGTTTATATCCCATGGCTTTTAAATCATGACCATTTAAGGGGGGTTTAACCTCTAGCCATTGGGTTAAATATTGCCAAATTCGCTTTCTGACTTCCCGAGGAGATTGCACCGCGATTAAAATTAAAATTGATAAACTATAAGGTTTAAATAACCAAAAAAACTGACTATTTTTCTCTGATTTAGAGACTGTTTCAATCATCTGATTTTTAGCGGATTCTAAACTTTTTAACCGTTCAATCGTTTCCGCCTGTAGCTGAAGATTCTGGGCAACTTTTTCCCGATATTCTGGGGATAAATAGGCTACTAATACCTCCAAACGAACCTCCCAATGGTTTAAAGTTCTTTGGGGATCGAAGCGTTGTAAACAGCGATCTACAGATCGAATTTGTCGCCATAAATGCGGACTTAACTCTAAAGTAGGATGAATACACCGCAATGCTTTTAACTCCCCTAAAAGTTGCAGTGACCGTTTCCAATAGGGAGATTGTAAAATATATTTTAACTCACTTTTTAACCGTGTTTCTAAAGCAGGAACCCGACGATTTTGGTCAAAGGATTTATTACTTTCTTCCCGTTGTTTCTCATAAATTCCACTACTAATCGCATAACCAATATACTCTTGTGTTTGAGCTTCAATTTCAAATCCTAAACGCACTGCAAACCGCACCGCCCGATAAATTCGAGTCGGATCTTCAATAAAACTATTGGGGTGTAAAACCCGAATTTTTCCAGATTCTAAATCCGATACTCCCCCAAAAAAGTCCAATAATTCCCCTACCTTGGGAGAAGTTAACCGTAATGCTAAGGCATTAATCGTAAAATCCCGTCTATATAAATCCTGACGAATGGAACTCGCTTCTACTTGAGGATTTGCCGCCGGATAGGGATAAAATTCCGTTCTCGCTGTGGCAATATCAATCCAAAGAGAATCTAAAATTGGGTCATTATGCCATAATAAAGCGGCGGTTTGAAATTGCCCATGAACATCTAATCTTGCTGCGGGATAATGTTTTTGTAAATCCTGTGCTAATTCCACCGCCGGAGAAACAGGTGATAAAATATCTGGGTTAAAATTGGCATTTTTATAACATCCATCCACCACAATATCAATATCATTAAGTAATACCGTTGTTTCCGATTCTGCTAACAATAAATCTCGCACTGCACCCCCGACTAAATAGACTTGCCAGCCCCGTTTTTCTGCCAACAATGATAGACGATTCAGTAAGGCTAATAGGGAGGTGGCTAATTTTTCTTCTAATAATTCTTCCACACTGGTACAAGTCAACCCAGGAATACATCCTTTAAACACTGATTTTTGAGGCCGTTGTTGTTGATGGAGTAACCTTAAAACATCGGTTCGGGTCACAATTCCGACTAAATTTTTATCTTGTAAAACGGGTAATCTACCAATATCATAGGTAACCATCAAGGCTTCAATTTCGGGTAAAGTGGTTTCGGGAGTAATGGTTTTTAATTGGGGGGTCATGTAGCCCTTAACCGGGGCGTGACTAAAGCCATGGTGCAGGGCAATATCTAAGTCTCGACGGGAAATAATTCCCACTAATTGATCCTGTTCATCTACTACCGAAAGACCGGAATGATCATAACGTAATAAAATCCGATGGGCTTCTTCTACGGAGGTATCGGGGCGAATGGTTCTCACGGGAGAAGACATCAATTCTAGGGCTGTTGGTGGGTGGGGAATTTGTGCTTTTAATTGTTCAACTAACTGTTCCAAAATCTCGATAAAATTGCCTTCTTTTAAAACCACGGAAGCCGCCCGGGTATGACCCCCACCCCCATAGGGTTTAAATAGTTCATTTAAGTTGGTTTTTTCAATTCGAGATCGTCCAATAATACTTAACCGATCTCCTTCTCCCCGGCCATATTGATTAGCTAAGAGTAAAGCATCACTTTCGGTTAAATCAATTAATTCCGATGCCAAAGTTGATAACCCCGGCACATATTCATCGGTTTTAAATATAATCCAAGCGACGGTATAACCTCTAATTGTTGATTTTTGTAACTGTTCTAATGCTAAACTTAATAACTCTTGTAATTTTTGGGGTAAACCGGGTTCTACATACTCGGCAATCACGGGTAAATTAGCGCCTTGTTCCATTAACCAAGCGAGGGCTATGGCATCTCTAGCGGTGGAATGGGGAAAGGTTAAGGAACCCGTATCTAAATGGATTCCTAATGCCATCACCGTTGCTTCTGCGGTGGTTAAAACCGTTTTTTGGCGTTGATTTCTTAACAGTTCTACAATTAATGTAGTAGTTGCCCCCACTTCTTCAATATAGGTTTCTGTGGCGGGAATATCAGATATGATATCAGGATGATGATCGTATATTCTAATAGCGGATAAATTGGCTAACTTCAACCATTCGGCACTTTTTCCTAAGCGATCGCAACTTTGGGTATCAACCACACTAATGGAATGAATTTTATTGGGATTGACAGATCGGCGTTCAATTAAAGCAAATTCATCTCGATATAAGGCTAAAAAATCTCTCACCGCTGGATGACTTCCCCCCGCCAATACAATCCGACTTCCTGGGTAAATTCGAGTTAATCCCACCGCCGCCCCCAAGGCATCAAAATCAACAGTTGTATGGCATAAAATTAGGTGCATAAAGTTAATAATAATTAAGTTTGATTTTTAATTAATTTTACCATAAAAAATCCATCCATATTCTGTCTATGGGGCCAAATTTTAATCCAGCCTTCAGATTCAGGAGTTAAACCCAAACTTTCCGGCGGAGTTTGAATTTTCCAGTTAGAATGTTGACTTAAAAACTTTTGAATTATGGTTTCATTTTCTTGAGGATGGAGAGTGCAGGTAGCATAGACTAAACAGCCACCCGGTTTAACCCAATTTTGAGTGGTTTCTAAGAGTTCTAATTGCAATTGAGACAGGTCTTGGATATTTTTAGGATCATGTCGCCATCGTCCATCCGCCCGTCGATGTAAGGTTCCCAAACCCGAACAAGGAGCATCTAATAATAGTCGATCTGCGCTCTCGAAATAGCCCTCTAATTTCCGAGCGTCGCCCGCTTTAATTTGAATCGAATTAAGTTGTAATCGAGTTAAATTTTGCTTGATTTTCTTGAGTCGGGATTTCATAGAATCAAAGGCTAAAACTTGACCTTGATCTTGCATTAATTCGGCAATATGGGTGGTTTTTCCCCCGGGGGCGGCACAGGCATCAATAATAGTTTCTCCGGGTTGGGGATCTAATAAATAGCTAACCCATTGGGCACTACTATCTTGAATTGACCACCAACCTTGATTATAACCGGGTAAATCTTTAATTGATCCGATACTACCAGTTAATCTTAATCCTAGAGGTAAACCCGCAATTCGACTCACGGAAATTCCCCGAGATTGAAATTCTAATTCTACGGTTTCTAAAGTTGTTTGTAAGGGATTAATTCTTAAATCAATGGCGGGAGATTGATTAAACCAAGTGCAAAGCTGTTCGGTTTCTGCTAATCCTAAAGTATCTAACCAAAATTGAATTAGCCAGTCAGGAAAGCTATAGATAATTCCCAATCTTTCTATGGGATTTTTGGGTAATTTAAAGGGCGTAAAAACAGAGTTAAAAGAATTAGCAGTTTCTACCGGACATTTTTCCGATTCTCGAATATATTGTCTCAAGATACCATTGACAAATCCACTAAAATGGGTTAATTTATTGTGTTTAACTAATTCAACGCTCGTATCGACCGCCGCCGAATTGGGAACTTGATTCAGATAGCAAATTTGATAAAAACCGAGATGTAGTATAGTACGAATATCCGGGTGCTGTTGATGGGATTTTTTCGGGGCTAAGTAATCGATTAAACTATCAAGCGATCGCCGTCTACGCACACAACCATAGACTAATTCTGTGGTTAAGCGTCGGTTAATCTCTGATAGCTCAGATTCACGAAGCCATTGGTCTAAAACCACATCTGCGAGTCCCCCCCGTCGGTTAATGTCTCGGAGTGCTAAAAATGCAACTTGGCGTGGATTATTATTCACAGTTATTATCAAATTCAATTCCAGGTAATTGGAAAATAATTGATCCTCATAAGATTGTATGAACCCCCTTCAGGAAACCAAAGTAACCCATGACTACAACTGAATCAAGACTATCAGAACTTGGTGCATTTATTCGCACAAAATTGAAGATCTTTTCTTCCGGTTTTGTTTTATCTCAGGCTCCGACTTATGATAGTTGGCGAAAGCATTTCATTCAAAAACGCTTAAATTTAGGGTTTAGCCTAGCCCTGGTTTCCTATTTTACCTTTAGTGTTTCAGAAATCAACAACTTTTTCTTTAATCCTGAGCATTTTCAACCCTCTTGGTTAGCGACACAAATTGTCGTCGAGGGCGGTTTAATTATCGGTTTATTGATTCTGAGAACTCCCCTGGGTCATCAACATCCAGCCTCAATGTTTCTGCTATTTTCTTGGTTGGTGACCATTACCCCCCAAATTCGAGAAACCTTAAGTGGAGTCGCCCGGGCTTCAATCATTGAATGGCCCCTGATGTTTTTTTCCCAAGCCACCTTAATTCCGGTGTATTGGCCGTTGCATTTAATTTCGCAATTAGGGGTGTTTGTTTATTATCAGGGAAGTCAAATTTTACTCAATCTAAAAGTTGAGCTTCCCGCCGATTGGATGACAGCCGATTTCCTATTTCTTTATCTGTTTTGGATTTGTTTAATTTGTAATTTTTCGGTGTATTTGTATGACCGTTTAGCTCGATCGGAATTTAATTCTCGTAAAGCCCTAGAACGAGCCTATACTCAAGTCAAAGAAGAACAGGAACGCTCAGAAAGTTTACTCCTAAATATTCTACCCCATTCCATTGCCCAACGGTTAAAACTGCAACCCAGTACCATTGCTGATAGTTTCACCGATGCCGGGGTTTTATTTGGTGATATTGTCGGTTTTACTGAACTTTCAGGACGTTTTGATCCGCCGCAATTAGTTGATTTACTGAATCAAATCTTTTCTGAATTTGATCATTTAGCCGAACTCCATGGGTTAGAAAAAATTAAAACTATCGGCGATTCTTATATGGTGGTTTCGGGTTTACCCATTCCCCACGATGATTATGCAGAAGCGATCGCCAATATGGCATTAGATATGCAAAAAACCTTGAGAGAATTCAATCTCAAAACCCAACAAAATTTTCATATTAGAATTGGGATTGCCACTGGCCCAGTTGTGGCTGGAGTCATTGGAATTAAGAAATTTATTTATGATTTATGGGGAGATACGGTTAATATTGCCAGTCGAATGGAGTCCCATGGAATTGCCGATGAAATTCAAGTTACAGAAACCACCTACTTAGTATTAAAACAAAACTATCGACTTGAAAAGCGAGGAATCATTGACGTTAAAGGTAAAGGACAAATGACCACCTATTTATTAAAGGGAAAACAAACCTAAGCATCCTGAAAAAAGTTTGTTGTTGCGGCTCAAGCCCTGACTAAGAGTGCTGAAGCGCAACAACGGTTTTTTCAAAGATTTTTTCTAAGAAATCGGAGATAATAATTCGACTGCATCCCGTCCATCCAGATCTTCTAAATAGACCTTCACCTGTTCTTCCTTGGCGGTGGGGAGTTTTTTACCCGTAAAATCAGGATGAATCGGCAGTTGACGATGACCTCGATCCACCAGAACCGCTAACCCAATAGTTTCAGGACGTCCATAATCGATTACCGCATTCAGAGCCGCCCGAATCGTTCTACCTTTATAAATCACATCATCCACCACAACCACCGTTTTCCCCGTCAAGTCAAAGGGAATTTTAGTTTTTTCTGGGGTTCGCATTCCCACTTGGTCTAAATCATCCCGATAAAACGTAATATCTAACGCCCCCACTGGAACCCGTACCTGTTCCAAGACTTCAATTTGATGAGCCAAAAGTTCCGCTAACAGCACCCCCCTGGTGTAGATTCCGAGTAAGACTAAATTATCTAAATCCCCATGTTTTTCCACAATTTGGGAAGCCATCCGGGTGAGCGTTCGCCGGATTTCAGCCGCAGACAGAATTTCAACAATTTTTGTCATTTTAGATTAAAAATTAACAATCTTGAGTTTTTTTAAGATATTCGGGATTAGTTCGCACCGTTCAAAAGGATAAATCCCCCTGTAAATAATCCTAACGTAATTAAAAAACTGTATCGAGTCAGTTGCAATGCTTTTTTAATGGTAGTAGATGTAATCGGTTGTTGGGGATCTCCCAAGAAAGGTTTCTGTTTAATCACCCCCCGATAGGAATTTTCTCCCCCCAGTTGTACCCCCAAAGCGGCAGCATAAGCACATTCACTCCATCCGGCATTGGGACTCGGATCAAAAACAGCATCCCGTTGACAAATGCTGAAAACATAACTAGGTTTTCCTGATAATATGGCAATCATGCTCACCGTTAATCGACAGGGAAGCCAGGTTAAAATATCCTCTAATTTGGCACTAAACCATCCGATATCCCCATAAGGTGCTTCTCGATAACCCACCATAGAATCGAGGGTACTAGCGGCTTTGTAGGCAAAAGTCAGAGGGACACTACCGACCCCCGGCAATACCGCACCAATTAAGGCATAAAATAAAGGAGCCATCACACCATCAGTAGCATTTTCTGTCACGGTTTCTAAAACCGCTCTAAGGATTTCTGACTCCGATAGGGTTTCGGTATCTCGACCTACATAACGACTTAATCGTTGACGAGCCGTGACTAAATCTCCTTGATCAATCCAATAGAGAACATCCTCGGCGGAATCCCTTAAACTGCGACCCGCAAAACAACTGGCCAAGAGAATACTTTCTACTGCAATGCTCAAAATTTCAGGCCCCGAAAATTTGACAACTAGCACCTGTACCCCATCTCTAATTAACGTCACTGTCAAGGCACTCCCCAATACCACAATTAGGGTCAGAAATACCCCCGCCACCCGCAAAATTCTCGGTTGATTCAAGTATTTAAAGAAAATTTGAGTATAGTAAGTAATTACCCACCCCATCACCTGTACCGGATGTAACCAACTTTTGGGATCTCCAATCAGATAATCACCGACAGCAGCAATCAATAAAATGATCAGGGAATTAAAATCCGTCATGGAAAATCGATAAATAGAAAAGGACAATCAATCCTGAACTCAACTTCCGTGGTGCAAAATTCCCTAAACCACAAAACTTGTTTCTTCCCCCTGGGCGGCTTGCCAACTGCGAGCATCATAATAGAGATCTTCGAGGGAAATCCCATAGAGTGCTTCTTTCAGCTTTTGATGTAACCGATTCCATAGGGTAAAAGTTACCCAGTCTTCTGCTTGTTCAATATCCGCTTGATGGCGGGGTAAAGGTTCAATAGTTTCTCCCACTGCTTCTAATATTTGTCCCAGGGAGATTTGGGCTGGAGATTTGGCTAATTGATAGCCTCCTTGAGCACCCCGAACTGATTCAACTAACCCCGATCGTCGCATCTCGATCAGGAGTTTTTCCAGATAGGGTGCAGGAATATTTTGGCGCCGTGCGATCGCCTGCACAGAAGTCGGCCCTATCCCCCGTTGTAAGGATAGATCAAGCAAGGCTTTAACGCTATAGTGTCCCCGTGTAGTTAACTTCATTCTGGGTAATAAAATAGATAACTTGGCAATGGAGTTTCAAAGGACAAAGATGGTCTTGAGGTAATTCTACCAAGTTGAGCATACTTAAACGGAATTCGCTACAACTCTCACCCATACCACGGCAATATCCTCCCCTCAAGAGTTTAGTCTGGAGTTGATAACTTCTCATCAGTCTGGACAGGTGAGTTTTGGGTTTAAAGGTGGTTAGAGTTGATGGGATGGGGATTGATACTATTGCTAAAAAGCTGATAGCTGAACCCGATCCTGAGTTGTTGGATGTCCCACCCTTCCACTCAACTCCTTGACCGGAATTAGATCTAATAAAAAATTTAAAAAATAGGTGAATAATTTCCTTAATTAGTGTAATATAGTTTCTCAAGCAAGGATCTAGCTAAACAATCTGGGTGATCTATCACCCACCCACGATAAAAGTCAAGACCTTTTGTAAAACATTTACAGGCACAGTTAATGGTTAAAAAGAAAAGTTCTGATCCCCAACCTCAGCCTCTAACCGGAGAAGCCTTACTCGATAAAGTCAAAGGACTTGAACATCTGAGCAAAGAAGAAAAGGCTAGAGAATGTGGTTACTACACCCTGACGAAGAATGGTGTTGAGCGCGTCAATATGATGAAGTTCCTCAATGCTCTAATTGATGCTGAGGGAATTGAGTTAGATGGCAAACAACAAGGAAATGGCCGGGGTGGACGCTCCGCTAGTTATAGAATTAGTGTGCAATCAAATGGAAACTTGTTGATTGGTGCAGCCTATACAAAACAAATGGATTTAACGGCTGGTGATGAGTTTGAAATTTCCCTCGGACGTAAGCATATTCACCTCAAACAAGTTGAAGCTGGAGACGACGAAGAATAATCCCAGGGATATTGTTTTTAACTAAATCCTGAGACTAAATTTGAATGTACACACTTTAGACTGGCAATGGCTATTTTTGAGTCACTGCCAGCTATTGTTGTGTTAAAATAACCACAAAGGTACTAAGACACAAAGAAAGAGAGAAAGATAATCAAGGGGCGATTACAGATAGAAACATGGCGAAGCCATACCTTATTCTTTAGGAGAGTAGTAGTTTTACACATAGCGTTTAAGTTGTAGTTAAGATGAATACTTAATACTAACAAAACCATATTAGCTTGATATTGAGTCAATTTTTATGATAATTACTTGACATGATTAATTAGTAAGTTTATTATAAATACATAAATGTCACAAAAAAATCCATGAAAGCCAGTGATTAATCTTACTTATCAGTTCAGGTTAGATTTAAACAGACGGCAAGAGTTAGAGATAGAGCATATCTTAGATGTCTGCCGATCTGTTTATAACTACGCCTTGGCTGAACGTAAGCACTGGTTACGCAGTAGAAAATCACCTATTAATAGTTGTTCGCTTGTGTCAGAGTTCATTATACCAGCTGACCAGCCTTACCCCAATTACAATGTACAAGCCAAGAATTTAACCATAGCCAAACAAAAAAATCAGGATTTAAAGTCAGTTAATGCTCAAGTGTTACAACAAACGTTGAAAACATTAGATAAAGCCTTTACTGATATGAAATCTCAAGGTCGTGGTTTTCCACGATATAAAAAGAAAATGCGTAGTTTTGTTTTTCCGGCTATGTTAAAAAATTGTTTAGCAATAGGCAAGGTAAAACTACCCCAATTAGGCTGGTTAAAGATTAGACAATCAAGGGAATATCCCACGGGTTTTGTGCCGAAGCAAGCTCGGATTGTAAAAAAAGCGAGTGGATATTATTTACTAATTGTGTTTCAGTCACAAGAGGTATGTCCTGATATACCAATAGGCAAGACCAGTTTAGGACTAGATGCGGGTATTGAATCATTTCTGGCAACAAGTACAGGCGAATTAATCAAAGCACCGAAGTTTTTGTTAAAGGCACAGAGTCAGCTGAAATCGCTACAAAGACGCTTAAAACATAAAAATAAGGGGTCAAACAATTGGTTAAAATTGCAAAACAAAATCGGAAGATTACATGAAAAAGTATCTAATACAAGGAAAAATTGGCACTTTAAACTAGCCCATAATCTGTGTGACTTAGGAGAAAATATATTCATAGAGGACATCAATTACACATCTTGGAGTCGTGGGATTGTGAGAAAGCCATCTTTAGACTCAGGGATAGGTGGATTTATGAATCAGGTGTTACCTTATGTCTGCTGGAAAAGAGATGGATTTTATCTAAAAGTAGATAAAAATGGTACATCTCAAGAATGTCCTAATTGTGGAAAACATACTGGCAAAAAGCAGTTAAGTGAAAGAGTGCATAATTGTCAGTATTGTGGTCATACAGAACAAAGAGACATAGCTAGTGCCAAAGTAATTAGAAATAGAGGCTTAATTGCGGTAGGACATACCGTGAGTGAAAATGCTTGTGAAGTACCCTTAATCGGGTCAGACGTACTGGCGGGGTTTGAACAGTTAACACTGTTTGAGCTAGTTAAGTGTCATTAAGCAAGAATCTCCCGTTACAGCCGCCTAACGGTGAGAGTGTCAAGGCCTATTGTTTGAATCCCCAATGTGCTAAACCCTATAATCCCGCTCAAAGTCAATTTTGTTTAACCTGTGGGAATCAACTGTGGTTAAAAGACCGATATCAAGCTATAGATATCATTGGACAAGGGGGATTTGGTAAAACATTTTTAGCCGTGGATGAGGATAAACCGTCTAAACCGCGCTGTGTCATCAAACAATTTTTTCCCCAATCTCAAGATGCTGATACCTGGCAAAAAGCATCGGAATTATTTGCACAGGAGGCTATTAGGTTAGATGAATTAGGGAAACACCCTCACATTCCTGAGCTTTTAGCTTATATTACGATTAATCAACAACAATATTTAATCCAAGAATTCATCGAAGGGGAAAATTTAGCAAAAATTTTAGTTCAGGAAGGAGGATTTAATCAAACTCAGATTCAATATCTTTTAATCTGTTTACTTCCTCTATTAGATTTTATCCATGATAAAAATGTAATTCACAGAGATATTAAACCCGCTAATATTATTCGTCGCCCTAATGGAAAGTTTGTTTTAGTGGATTTTGGTTCGGCTAAATTTGCCCAAAAAACCGCATTTACCGTCACCGGAACAATTATCGGCACTTCTGATTATATTGCCCCCGAACAGGCGAAGGGAAAGGGTATTTTTGCCAGTGATATTTATAGTTTAGGGGTGACTTGTCTGCATTTATTAACCCAAGTGGAACCGATAGATTTATTTGATGATGAGGAGGGTATTTGGGTTTGGCGAGAACATTTAAAACATCCAGTCAGTGAGGAATTAGGGTTGATTTTGGATAAAATGATTGAAAGTGCCATTAAACGACGCTATCAGTCAGCGAGGGATATTTTAACGGATTTAAACAATTCTTTATCTAATTTTGGGGAAGTATTAGCAGGTGATAATTTAGATATATTAGACAATAATAATTTGGGAATATTAGCAAGCGAGACGCTTGCACTACCTTTGAAAAATCAAGCTCAAAAGTGGGAATGTGTTCAAACATTAATTGGTCATACTTGGGTAATTTATGGGGTTGCTATTACTCCTGATGGTAAAAATATCGTGAGTTGTAGCGAAGACCAAACCATTAAAATTTGGAATTTGGAAATAGGAGAATTAGAAAAAACGTTAATAGGGCATAGAGACTCCGTTAGAGGAATTGGAATTAGTTATGATGGTCAAATCATAGTTAGTGCAAGTTCTGATAAAACAGTACGATTATGGAATTTAGAAACAGGAGAACAAATATCTATTATTAGAACCTTGAAGTATGGGGTTAATTGTATAGCTATTCATCCAAACAAAAATATTGTTGCTAGTCCTTTAATTTATACTAGAAATACAACTGATATTTCGGTTATACTTGATAATATAGATACTAATCAATGTATCGAGACTCCACAACACAATAATCCAAGCAACGTAAAAATTAATGCAATAACTTTTGCCTCTGGTAGTCCTTGCTTTGCCTATGAAAACCCGAAAGGCAGTATTATGATTGCTTATATAGATACGGGTAAAACCCTTCGTGAGCTTGAAATTCCTGAAAGTTCTTATAATTTTTTCTCTCTTGCCTTTAGTCCCGATAATCAAATATTAGCAAGTGGAAGTGAAGATAATACGATTAAAATTTGGCAGCCTGCAACGGGAAATCTAATTAAAACATTAGAAGGACATACAGGAAGTGTACATTCTGTTGCTATTACTTCAGATAATAAAATATTAGTCAGTGGAAGTGAAGACCAAACCATTAAACTATGGGAAATAGAAACAGGAGAAGAAATTTGTACATTAACCGGACATAGGGGTATTATTTATTCCATTGCCATTAGTCCCGATAATCAAACAATAGTTAGCGGGAGTCAAGATGGAACAATTAAAATATGGCGTCCGTTGTTGCGCTTAAGCGCATCCTAAAGAGGCGTGAAGGGCTCACTACTAGGGTATGGCAATTGTCCTTAATAACTAACTTATTGTTGGGCTGTCCGCCGCATTTGAATAGTTATGCCATGCTATAACTTGCCAATCAACTTGTCATATTCTGCATGGGTTCCAATCCAGAACCAAGAAATACCATTCTCGACTTCAACACCCAAAGCTCGATAACTTAACCCTGCCCGAACTGACCAATACTTCTTGCCCAACTTCTTGAAATGCAAAGATGGATGGGCGGGGTCAACTTTAAGCAACTCGTAACACTCATCTGCCGTTCGTTGAACACTTTCAGATAATGTGTCGTAGTATTGCCAAAACTTCCGGGTTGTATAGTGCATCAAATTTCTCGGCAATGACCCGCCTCAAACTCAGCGAGCGCTTCCTGAGCAAGTGTCTCTAATTTACCGTCTTCAATATCTTGCTCTATCTGTTTATCCCAGCGTTCGTAGTCTAAATCAAGGAACCACAACCTTAACTGCTCAAACTCACTGGATGGCAATGAAAGAATTGCTGTTTCAATTTGCTCAAGATTTGACATAGCCAATTGTACCTCTGTGCCCTTAAGAAAATTATAGCTTCACCTGAACTGAAGACCAGGTGGAAGTTTTTCAAAAGGATCTTCATTGAATACTTTCTCCGCGTTAATTTTAGGACATCTTTTTCCATTATCCCACATAGAATTTTAGGGTAGTGTCCTCACGGAGGATTTAGCAAGCTCACTATACAGAACTTACGCAAGCAGGCTATATATAGCGTGTCAAAAGTAGGCGATCGCATACCAATGATAATATAGCAAGAGGCAATAGGGAATAGGCAATGGGCAATAGGTAAATACTTACTGTGAGCAGCTTTTAGCTTTCAAGAATGTCCTAAGTAGGTGGTCATAATTAAATTTAAAATACCAAATGCTGTGGCGATGGCAGTACCGCCGCCTGTCGGCATCGCTAAATCATTAGTACGCTACATATAGCGTACTAATGAGTCCTGTCTATAACAGCTTCTTTCAACTTGATTTTCCCGCCTCAATGCTGCAAGAAAATTCCGTAAAAATAATGGTTTACGATATTGAATTGGAGCAAATTTCACGATGGAAGGAGTAACGGATAAATTAACGAATTATCAGCAAATTGTGCAGCAATTGTTGATGGGTTACGCAGAATTTAAGCCCGCTTATGGGGATTTTGAGGTGGAGACTATTTTTGATACGCAGCGAAATCATTATCAAATTGTGCATCTAGGTTGGCAGCATAAACGCTGGAAGATTGTATAATACATCTGAATATTCGCAATGAAAAAATCTGGATTTTTTACAATTCAACGGAACATGATATTGCGGCAGATTTAGTCGATTTGGGCGTACCAAAACAAGATATTGTGTTAGGTTTTTATCCTCCTTTCATGCGGGAAATGAGCGACTATGCTGTGGGCTAAAAGTTTTTCGTTTCTAAGCTAAATCAAGTTCTTATTTTTAGTTTTAACTCGTTCATAAAACTCCTCCATAACCTGAATAAAAGAATGTTCTTTCTTCCAAAAAGCCGGAAAATCTCCTTGTTTTTTAATTAAAATAGCAGGTAAACTCACAGAAGAGGGTTCTTCAACAACTTGAGGAAGTCGATGGCTTCCTAACCAAAACTCTCGCGCACTCATTTTCTCTGGTACGCCTTCTGTTTCGATAGTTGTATAGAAAGATATTGAGGGTTGTACAGAAATTTCCTGGGTTGTTAATTCTTGAGATAAAATCTTCCCTAAAGGAGATTGAGATAACTCCGCTTTGAGGACATCTTTAGATAAACCCCTCAATTGAAAAAGCAAAAAAGGATCATCATCTAATTGGGATGCTACTAAATAATAAACCCCCGCAATATGTTTACAAGGATTTGACCAATCTGGACAAGAACAAGTCGTTTTAAAATCTTTTTCGCTTTGGGGAAGTAAATGTAAACCTAACTCTGAAAACACATCCTCAATATTATCAGGAACTTCATTCATTAATAACTTAGATACAAAACTTGCTTTTGAAGACAAATGTTGAATCGCTTTCGACCAATCACTAGAACTAATCGGTGTAATTTCAATAGTCGTATCATATCGAGGTTCCTTATAAACCCCAAAGTAGGGATTAATTGAACCTTTAACCGTTGCCGTAATTCGATTCTGATCAATACTCGACTTAAGAATCTTACCATTCCTTGCATAAGAACGTCCTCGACCCAAACGTGCCGGGTCACTAAACGCTTCTAACGCTTCAATAAATTGTTTTCCCCACCAAGTCCGACTAAATTGAGCCATAATAGATCATACTCCTTTTAAATACGACAAAATTAACTACTCCAATAAAGCGACCTTATTCAATTGAATAAGCTGTTTAAACGCTTCATTATCTAATTCCGTTAACCAGGATTCATCACTCCCAACCACTTGAGAAGACAGTTTTTTCTTATCTTCTATCATCTGGTCAATTTTTTCTTCTAAAGTTCCCAAAGCCACAAATTTATGAACAAATACATTTTTTGTTTGACCAATCCGAAAAGCTCGATCCGTTGCTTGATCTTCCACCGCCGGATTCCACCAGCGATCAAAGTGAAATACATGATTGGCTTTGGTTAAAGTAATTCCCACACCTCCCGCTTTCAAAGACAGAATAAAGACAGAAGGTTCTGTTTCGGGGTTTTGGAATTGAGTAATCATTTGTTCGCGTTTCGTGCGATTTGTACCCCCATGAATATAATAGGTATTATAATGATAATGATGTTTAAAATGTCGTTCTAAACCATCACAAACGTCTTTAAACTGGCTAAAGACTAATAAACTTTCTCCTTCTGAAATAGCTTCTTCTGCCATATCTGCTAATCGTTGTAATTTCTGCGATCGCGCCGCCGAAAATTCACTTCCATCCTGTAAAAATTGAGCCGGATGGTTACAAATTTGTTTTAATTTCATTAGTGTTGATAAAATTAATCCTCTTCGCTTAATCCCTTCAACTTCATTAATTTTTTCAGCCACATCTTTTACTAACGCTTCATACAGAGACGCTTGTTCTTTGGTTAAGTTACAATACACTTTTTGCTCAACTTTATCGGGTAAATCATTAATAATTAACGGATCAGTCTTAACTCGTCTCAAAATTAACGGCTCTACCAATTTCTTTAAAGTTGCAGATTTCATCCGGTCATTATCCTTTTGAATAGGAATTTCAAAGGATTTGCGAAATTGAGCTTCTTTTCCCAAATAACCGGGATTCAAAAAATTAAAGATTGACCATAGATCTAGGAGACGATTTTCAACGGGAGTTCCCGTTAAAGCTAATCGATATTGAGCCGAAAGTTTTAATATTGCACGAGTTTGGGCAGTTTTGGGATTTTTAATATTTTGAGCTTCATCAACAACAATTCGTCGCCATTCAAAATGATTGAATAATTTTTCATCTTGACGAACTAAGGTAAAAGACGTGATCACAACATCACAGTTAAGACAAGTCGATTTAAAGGCTTCTAGCTCTTGAATTCGACCGCTACCATGATGTATAATGGCTTGCAAATGGGGTGCAAACTTTTCAATCTCTTTTTGCCAATTGCCAATCACTGAAGTCGGGGCAATTAATAACGTGGGTAAAGTAGAATCTATTGTTTCTTTTTCCTGAACTAATCGAGCAATCACCTGAACGGATTTTCCTAATCCCATATCATCCGCTAAACAGCCATTCAACCCTAAATTTTCTAAGTATTGTAACCAGGATACTCCCCGTTTTTGATAATCCCTTAACGTTCCTTGCAATTGGGGAATATCACCCACCATCGTAAGTTGACTTTTATCTTGCAATTTCCCCATCAAATCAGATATTACTGAGTCATGTTCGATTTCTAATTCATCTTCTAAGGAAGCCGACATTTTCACGAAATCTAACAGCTTGATTTCCGGTTGTTCTTCTGTGTGTTTTTGCCAAAATTCCAACATTTGCTGCATTTTCTGTTGGTCTAATTCCATCCACTGACCCCGAAATTGAATCAGAGGTGTTTTAGCATTAACGAGTTGTTCCCATTCTTTGGGTGTAACAACTTCACCGCCAATGGATAGGGAATATTGATATTGAATTAATGTATCTAAATTAAAAAATCCTTGACTCGCCGAGGCTTGTCCTGAAGAACGAGAGGACGTTTTTAAACGAATTTTAGCGCGCTGACGACCTTGGGGTGTCCACCAAGCGGGAATGATGACTTTATATCCTGAATCTTCTAGTATCCAGGCACTTTCTTTGAGAAATTCAAAGACTTCAATCAGATTTAATTCTAATCCAACTGGTTGATCTGTTTCTAATCCCTGCCAAAGTTTAGGATACATTCTGGCGGCATATCCTAAATTAAGTAACAGGTATTTCTCAAAATCCTTTCCTAAATAATTATACAGTTCTTTTTTCTTTTTTTGAGTTTGTTGCCAGTAATCTTTTAACAACAGCTTAAAGGACGGGTCTTGTTTCGAGGAAACTGAAAAATGAATCAGCCAATTATCTTGTTCGTGAGTGGCTTCTTGGAGTTGAAAGCACAGGTCAAAGGCGGCTGCGGTTTGGCTGTGGGTGAGTTTTTCTTTCCACACTAACCATTGTTGATATTCTTTCAAATCTGCCGGACTGGTTCTGGGATTTTGGGGATTTGGATGAATACAATGATGCACTAATGTATCAGCAATTTGTTGATTAAACTTAGCTGTTAAAGGAGTATGGGTGACAATTTGATGCAGTAAGGATTCAGAAAAGTGTCGCAGTAAGGTTTCTGGGTTATAAAATTTAATCGGATTTTGAGAAACCAGAGAACCCGATACACAGGCTAAAGGCATTGAGTTGATAGATTGAGTGATTAAGGATTGATATTGTTCTGATATAATTTCCCAGCCGGAATAAATTTCAAATAACGGAGTTTGAGTTGCACGTTTGCCTTTGGTTTTAGCAGCAGCAAGCTGACGATATTTAAGAGCGGGTATATATTGATCTTTGTAAAGAATTTGTTTAAATAATTGGGTATAGTGATACCAAAAAAACAGGTCAGAACCGAGGCTCATTTCTGAGGGTTTTTGTTGAGCGAAG
This sequence comes from Planktothrix sp. PLAVEN19ND, assembly GCF_057220675.1. Taxonomy (NCBI): domain Bacteria; kingdom Bacillati; phylum Cyanobacteriota; class Cyanophyceae; order Oscillatoriales; family Microcoleaceae; genus Planktothrix; species Planktothrix sp. PLAVEN19ND. The sequence continues at coordinate 1,559,802 of NZ_CM170132.1, forward strand.
AAGTGAATCTCTTTAAGAAGTTTTATAATTGTGTTGAGGGAATTAAATGTATTCCGACTAGATGCCAATTGATAAGTTGTAATTTCCCATGTAGCAAATTCTTCAAATTCTAAGCTCAGGTCAGTTTCTAAGTATTTTGCTAATTCTGGGGAAGGAAGCGGTTGCTGATTAAAAGTTGGCAGGGCAAAGTATTTGAGGGAAATCCGATTCGAGATTAAACGCGAATAAGCTTCAGAAATCCCTATTTCATTTTGCACAAATGCTTCTAAACTCGATGCTTTCAGATGTTGGGGATGGAGTGTGTCCAGGTTTGACTTTGTTTTGCGGGTCGAAGTTTCAACCCAAAGGTAAAATGCACCTTGTTCGATGAAATCACCTGTGGTTTCAGGAATCCAGGTTCCGTGCAGGATTTTCATAGGGGGATGTTATTTTAATTTGCTTATATTTTATATCGGGTTGGTGAACTACGGTACACCGAACTTGTTAAAGGTCAAACTATTTCGGGTGACTGTTTCTGCCAACAGAACGGAATATGTAGCTACAAATGATTTAAATCAGTCTTCAATAGATGAAAGTCAAATCTCAATGTAAACACCGTAGACATTACAAATGTTTTAAAGTATTACGGCTAGTTTAGAACCAGGTTTAGCGTTATATGTTGTGCATTTAAACTGTAAAAAACCCGGTTTCTTTGGTTGGGTGCGTAAGTCCTGAACTATTGCTGTGGTATTTTTGGGGGATTTCGTATTACAACAATCCTACACTCAAACCTAGAGAGTGAACTCTTGTTTCTGGTGTTGCCCGATCCAAGGTTGCCGATTCCCTACTATACCCGTGACCTAGCTTGAGGGTGGCTGTTCTTGTTTCGGTTGGGTCTGGAGACTAAACCCCTAGGTTTTTTGTGCACAAATCCTAGTAGGATAGAAAAATTCAGAAGATTAAATAATTGTTATTTTTGTAGTTAGCAGCAGAGAGGTATCCTTGAGTCAATCACTAGACGCCATTGCTCCCCACGGTGGACATCTGATTAATCGTATCGCAACTCCTGACCAACGGCAGGAATTTTTGGGCAAAGGGGAATATTTACCCCGAGTTCAGTTGGATGAGCGATCGCTTTCTGATTTAGAATTAATCGCCATTGGGGGTTTTAGTCCCCTAACTGGGTTTATGGAACAGGCGGACTATAAAACCGTTGTTGACCAAATGCACCTGAGCAATGGTTTACCTTGGTCAATTCCGATTACTTTGTCCGTATCGGAGGAAGTCGCCTCAACCCTGAAAGAAGGGGGTTTGGTGCGTTTAGATTCCCCCACGGGTGAGTTTGTTGGGGTTTTGGAACTGACCGAAAAATATTCCTACGACAAGGAAACTGAAGCCCTGAAGGTTTATCGCACCACGGACGAAAAACATCCTGGGGTGAAGGTGGTTTATGATCAAGGGGGAATTAATCTCGCTGGCCCGGTGTGGTTATTAGAGCGTCAGTCCCATCCCTACTTCCCGAAATATCAAATTGACCCCGCAGAATCACGGGCGATGTTTCGAGAAAAAGGCTGGAAAACTATTGTCGGATTTCAAACCCGAAATCCCATCCATCGCGCCCATGAGTATATTCAAAAATGTGCTTTAGAAACCGTTGATGGCTTGTTTTTGCATCCCTTAGTTGGAGCAACAAAATCCGATGATATTCCGGCGGATGTGCGGATGCGCTGCTATGAAATTTTGATTGATCATTACTATCCTAAACAACGGGTGATTTTAGCAATTAATCCCGCCGCCATGCGTTATGCTGGCCCCCGGGAAGCAATTTTTCATGCGCTGGTGCGGAAAAATTATGGCTGTACTCATTTTATTGTGGGTCGAGATCATGCCGGGGTAGGTGATTATTATGGCACCTACGATGCTCAATATATTTTCGATGAGTTTGAACCAGGGGAATTAGGTATTACTCCGATGATGTTTGAACACGCTTTTTACTGTAAGGTGACCGAAGGAATGGCAACCAGCAAAACCAGTCCCAGTTCACCAGAACAGCGAGTTCATTTATCGGGAACTAAGGTAAGAGAATTACTCCGCAGGGGAGAACTTCCACCCCCGGAATTTTCCCGCCCGGAAGTTGCTAACGAATTGATTAAAGCCATGAAAACGAATAATCAGTAATCAGTTATTGGTAATCAGTTATCAGTGTCAGAGTTAATATAATAGTTAATAGTTTATTAGCTGTTTTTCAATTCTAACCTGATCACTGATAAGGGTTATAGACGAGCCGTGGCAAGTCTAACCACTGATAACTGATAACTGATCACTGATCACTGATTTTTGGTAATGGGACTAAAACGACGGGAATTTTTACAACGGGCTGGCTTACTTCTGGCGGCGCTGGGGATTAATGAAAGACTGTATTATCGTTCTTATCAAGCCTTGGCACAGCCAACCCGACGGAAGTTAGCCCTATTAGTTGGAATTAATCAATATCCAACTGCAAATCGCATTGAAGAACCGTTGCAAGGCTGTTTAACGGATGTGGAATTACAACGGAATTTGTTAATTTATAAATTCGGTTTTCAACCCGATGATATTTTAACTTTAACCAACGAAACAGCTACTAGAAATCAAATTGAATCGGGATTTATTTCCCATTTAATTGAACAGGCTAAAACCGAGGATTTAGTGCTGTTTCACTTTAGTGGTTATGGCAGTTGTATTCCCTGGGATAATTCGGTTGATCATCAATCTCAAATTAAATATTCTTACCTTCCTGTTGATGTGGCATTATCAGAACCGGAAGCTATTAATGATATTTTAGAGGATACCTTGTGGTTGTTATTGCGATCGCTAAAAACTTCTAATATAATTAATATTTTAGATACAAGCTTTATTTATCCAGGATATCATCAACAAGGGACTCTAAAAATTCGCGCTATTCCCAGTCCCACAACTGTGGAAATTAATCCCGCAGAATTAGATTTACAAAATCAACTATTATCTAGTTTAGGTATTTCCCGTCAAGAATTAGAAAAACGAAAACCTGGTTTACCAGGGATAGTTTTATCCGCATCCAAACCTTCCCAAATCTCTACAGAAGGTCGATGGGACGGCTTTAATGCGGGATTATTCACTTACATCTTAACCCAAACCCTCTGGGGGGCAAGTTCACCCCGGAATTTATCTGCTCAAATCCGTCGAGTGGCGGGAGAAGTAGAACAAATTGTGGGATCATGTCAACAACCCCAACTACGCCGCACATTAACCGGGTCTAATCCTAAAACTGAATCAGAATTTTCTTTAGGGAATTTATTAGTTAATTATCCTCCGGTTGATGGTGTAATTACCGGAGTTGAAGATAACGGCAAAATAGCCAAAATTTTATTAACTGGTCTGCCAGCTTTTGTGTTAGATTCCTATAGTTTAAATAGTGTATTAACGATTATACCAGAGTCTGATTCTTTAGAAAATCCTATCTATTTACAACTGCGTTCTCGTACAGGATTAAATGCCAAAACCCAAATAAAAAACAATAATTTAACGTCATTTTCGGGGTTAGGAATTGGACAAAAAGTGCAAGAATCAATTCGGATTTTACCTCGAAAAATTGATTTAAAAATCGCCTTAGATCCGAAATTATCTCGCATTGAACGGGTCGATGCAACCAGCGCGTTTTCCGATTCTCCTCGGATGACTATTGTAGCAGGTGATCAACCTGCGGATTATGTCCTTAGTCGCGTTACCGATACCACTATTGCTCAAGCATTGAACCCACCTTTATCACCTTTATTTCAGGGCAGATATGGGTTATTTTCTAAGGGTTTAGTCTTACTTCCCGATACCGTTGGCGAAGGAGGAGAAGCGGTAAAAGTGGCGGTGAATAGGTTAATTTCTCAACTGAAAACCCGTTTAGCAATTAAGTTATTAAGATCAACAGAAAATGAACGTTCCTCATCTTTAAAAGTGAGAGCGTCTTTAAATTTATTAGCCCCCCAATCTCAAGTTTTAATTAAACGAAAAACCACAGGAGTTTTTAATACTATCAATCGAGAAAATACTAATAATATTAATTCTCAGTCTAGTTTAAATAAACCCACGATTACCGCTTCAGAAAATATCGGCATTGTCACCTTAACTCTAGGAAGTCGTTTACAATATCAACTCCAAAATCAAGGGGAATTTCCCGTTTATTTCCTAGTATTTTCTATGAATAGTGAAGGAGAAACTTATATTTTTAATTCAGGTTTTGACCCCCAACAACAACAAATTGCACCCGGCAAATCCTTGAGTTTACCGACCGCTAACATTTATAGTGGAAATTCTTCTACAGAAATGATAGGAGAAATGGTCAAAGGGTCAACCGGATTAGTAGAAACCCACGTTATTTTAAGTCATAATCCCTTCTTAGAAACATTAGAAATTTCAGATAGAAATGTTAATAAGAATGAAGGTATTTTAAAATTTAATCGAGTTTCTAATCCTTTGAATATTGCGGATGCAATTTTACAAGATTTGAATAGAGGTAGTCAACCAACCTTAGAAAAAATGGGGATTATCACTGATGATTTAGCCCTCGATATTAATAGTTGGGCGACGTTTAATTTTGTTTATCGAGTTGTGGGATAGAATTAACAAAAAATTATGTGAATTAGCGTTGAAATTATCCATCTTTATATAATACCTCGTCCTAATACTTTTCTCTTTAATGCTAACACACGGGGACGCGCTCCTGTGCCGGAAAAACCCAACCCTTCTCGAAATATTTCTGGCATATAAAAACGAGCTATATCTTCTTTTTCTTTATCTTCATAAATCACTCCCATGTCCTCTAATATTCTAACGGTTTTTGGTTCCATACGAAACTGTTCTACAGAAAAAGGAATAATCCGTGCTTCATATTGTCCTAGTGTCTCAACCCATTCTTTAAACTCTGGATATTCTTCTTTTGCTTCATCTACTTTCTTTTCACTACAAGGTTTTAAAGCTTTACGGATTGATTGGGGCGGTAAAAGTCTGCTAGTAGACCATTTTTCAAATTGAATATTGTTGGATTGTTCCACTGTAATTTTTGCCGCATTATACAAAAATCTGACAATATCTCTAGCTTGCAATCTGCCATTAAAATCAGTTAAAGCAGCAAATATCCAAGAATAGGAATAGGCTTCTTTAGAGTGATCAGAACCCAACCTTTTACCCCATAAATCTTGTAGTTTTTCTATCAACTCTTGTTGGCTAAAACTTTCTATATTAATTCGCTCTGCACCAATTATTTTAGATTGAGCGCAAAGCCAAAAAACTAACTTTAGAAAAGAATCTTGATTCCAATATAAATCATAAGAACGGTAAAGATTTTCAAACTGTCCTAAATTTTGAGTAATCGTATAACGGAGGAAATCTCGTCGTAAGAAAATGATCACGCCTAAATTAGATTGTCGAATTTCAGACAGCTTATTAGGTAAATCTTCAATCAAAGATTTTAACGCGATTTTCTGTTGAGAATTAGAGGCAATATCAGAAAAAATATCTTCTAATCCATCAAATAGAAAAATGATTTTTAATGATTTATCTTTCAATTCATTATTGATTGTAGAAAGACTAAGAGAACTGGTTTGATCAACATCAATCCCGATCACTCTTGCCATCTCTTGAATCCAAAATTCTGTCCATTCTCGTTCACTCCAACCTGAGTTCTGGGAAATTGCTGTTTTGATTCTATCTACACAATCTGAAGATTTAAAACTCGGCTCGTCACCAATCACCATTTGAACTTCATTTCTAGCTTCATTGATAATCTTTTTTGCCTGATCACTCAGTTTTCTTGATTCTAGCAGAGGGAAAATATAGGTTTTTGAAGTTCCTAATGGTTGGGAAGGATCAATCTTTTGTAAAAAATTCTCCCAATATTTAAAGCGAGATAACTGAATATAATTAAAGGTTTTACCCGCCCCTTTAGCACCAATTGATACAACACGGGGTAAGTCATCCTGAAACTGAGTTGCTAAATTTTTTAAGGGTGCTGTCACTAATAAATCTTCCCCTTCACCCTGTTCAGCATATTCGTACTTCTCGCAGATTTGCATAAGTTTCTGAACTTCTGATAGGGGATCAGATTGATTAGTAATTTCTGCATTTAAGTCCTGATTTTCCTGCTCATATAACTGTTCGTTAGCCCACTCAAAAGCCATTTTCATAACTGAAGTAGGGCTGAGTTTTGCTCGTGCTTCTTCCCAATTATTAATATAAAGTAATTCCTGGGCAAAATAAGTTTCTTTGATTTGTAGTCTTGTTGAATACAAATTATCTTCTTCGGATTGTATATAAGCAGACTGAAATCTCACCAAAGCATCCTCAAAAGCTGGTAATTGTTTGAGTTCGGGCGTCAGCATAGTAAGGATTAAAGATGGATCATAATATTGTTGATCATTTATACTATTTTCTGGCGGTGCTACGCGACCAATTTGTTCAAGCACTAAACTTGTACCGCTTATTGATTGTTCTGTAATTGTTGTTATAATAAAACGCTGAATTCTGGGATCAAAAATAATCGGACTCGATATTTCACTCAAACCTGCTCTGAGATCAATAAAAATATAATCTGCACCAACAGCATCACCTAAACCATGCAGCGCATTTCCACATTCCCAAGTTCCATCCAAAGTTCTGACTAATTGTTCAGGAAGAATGGGTGTATCTAAAAGTTGATGATCATTGAGACAAGCAGGTAAGAAATATACCGTTGACTTTCCTTCGGATTTAGAGGATTTTTTGATTTCTTTTGCTAAAAATGAAAGGGTTTGTTCTCGGTCAATTGGAGAATAATGATAGGATTCTAAAAAATCAATAAATGAAAGAGTAGGTTGTTGTTTTTGGGCACGATTCCAATAGGTTAAACCCGGAGCTTCTAAATCGGCATCAATGACTAATATCGTAATTGCTTTATCTATTTCTTTAGCTCTTTCTAACAAGGCAAAAAGATGGGCAGCTAAGTGTAGAGTTCTTCCAACTCCACCTTTGAAAGAATAGAATGCAATTAAACTGGGAGGTGTTTTATAGTGTTCGGGAAGATGAACTGATTTTGATCTTTCTGCTATTACTTCGGCGTCACTTTCAAGATAAGCAATTTCTTCCCAAAAGGGACGAACAACAATATTTTTTTGATAAAAATTATCTTCTACACTAAATTCTACAGGTAATGTAGAATCACCTATATCAAGCTGAATAATAAATTGTTCCTCTTGATACCAATCCCCAAACCATTCTTTTAAAATAGTATTAATTTGAGGTTGATATTCAAGATTAATAATACCAATCTCTAAAGCATCTGAAAAACAATTAATTCTGACTACTCCATTAGGTAATTGACTCCCGTAACTTGTTTCTCGACGAATCACCCTTTGCACATCAAACCAAGTCAATAATCTCATAAATTTCATCGGTTAAGCTCCTGTTCAATAAATTCACAGATGTTTAACAACTTTGCTTCTAAATCTTCATCTGTTGAATTTTGTTGTTGGCTTTCATTACCCCACTTTTCTAGTTTACCACCATAACGCCACATTTGATTAATTTGACCTGGATTTAATTGTCTTTTCTCAGATCTATTTTTATCATCTTTTATCTCTGATATAAATATAAATTTAGGTAACTTTAAATTACCAGCAGCTAATAAATCTAACAGCTTATTTATATCATGCTGTGCCTGCTTGAACCTTTGATCGTAGCAATAATCACTACGATGTTTTTTTGTTCTTTTCATATACATTGCTTTCAAACCACATTCAACAGCGTAAAATAAGAGTAACCTATGAGCATTAGTTTTAGGATTTTCATAACCATAAGCTGACCTATTTTCTCTCCATGCTCTCTGCATTTCTCTATCGGTAAATGCTATAGCCATTAACCTGTTATTACCCCCTAGATTATAGAAATTAATTAACTGAGATTGATATAGATAATCCCCCCTGATTAACAGGGGAGATTGAATAATCTAAATACCAACAATAGAATGATTATAAACCTGTTCAATCACCGTTGCCAACCGTTTCATTCCTTCTGTAATCTCCTCGTTCGTAGCTGTTAAACTAATCCGAATACATTGGTTTTTATGATTCCATTCTCCTTGTAAACCAGGGAAAAATGAACTGCCGGGAACTACAATCAAACCCACTTCTTTTAACTGTTGATACAATTCCCAGTCGGTTATCGGTAAATCTTTAAACCACATCCAGGCAAAAATTGCTCCTTCACCCCGATGTAAAAACCAAGGTAAATTGTTAGGCATGGCTTGATTTAATGCGGTTTCAACAACGGTGAATTTCTGTTGATAATAGGGACGAATTACCTCAGTCGCAATTTCTGATAACGCTCCAGAACCGATGGCCCGCGCCGCAATTGCCTGTCCATAACGGGGGGAATGAATACACATATTAGTTTGAAATGCTTCTAATACTTGAATTGTGCTTTCATTTCCTATGGCAATTCCTAATCGTTCCCCAGGTAAACCAGCTTTTGATAAACTAATACAATGAATAATATTATCACCAAAAACGGGTTTCATTTCTGTAAAATTCAAGGCAGGAAATGGGGGAGCATAGGCAGAATCAATAAATACGGGAACGTTAAAATCAACAGCTAAATTGGCAATTTTTTTAACTTCTTCTTCTGTTAAAACATTTCCACTGGGGTTACAGGGACGGGAGAAAATGACACATCCGGTGGTTTCATCAATAATTAATTGACTAAAATCAGGACGATATTTAAAATAATGATTGACTTCATCAATATCTAGGGTGGGTTGATAAGCAAAAACGGCTTCAGGAATTAAACTCACACCTCCATATCCGGTATAATCAGGACTCAAAGGAAGAACAATTTTTTTCAGTTTACCATCGGTGGTATATCCGCCAAAAGCATTGGTAGCATAGAAATAAATTGATTGACTACCAGGTGTAATTAATACATTTCGGTCGGTTAAATTTAACCCATAACGAGAATTAAAATCCTCAACAATGACATCAATAAAAGGTTTATATCCCTGACTAGAAACCATACCGACAAACAACTTCCCCATATTCAGGACTCGATAGTAATTGTGCGGTACAATCTCGCCACAATTGTTCAACTTCAGGCAAAATTACCGGATTTCCTGCACTTAAGTTAATAAAATCCTTGCCTTTTCCTAATCTTAAAGTTTCAATAATATCTTTCATAATAGCACGAACTCCCGTTAAATGAGACATCCGTTCGCCAAATTGTGTCAAAGCAGGATTCATAGTTTTATAACCCAATTAATTAACATCATCCCCCTATAATTAGGAGGTAGTAGGTAGGAGCTAGAATCATAACCAGAAATCCGATACCCACAACCGGGAGCGATGGAATCCGACATCTGTTCATCATCATTTGATCAATCTTAACCTTAGAATTGAACATATAGAACAGTTTTCAACCAGAATATTAGGATTTTTTGTGTTTATGGTAATTTGGCAAGCTGATTTTTATTCTCGTCCCCTCAAGGATGCAAGCGGACAACCCCTGTGGGAGTTGTTAGTCTGTGACCAGACTCGCAAGGTTGAGTTTATGGCGATGTGTCCTCAGTCGCAAGCAAATTCAACTTGGTTAATTGAACAGTTGCAGCAAATAATTGTTACTGAAAAACCCGATAAAATTAAAGTGTTTCGTCCGCAGTCTTTAAGTTTATTAGAAAAAGCAGGAAAAGTATTAGGAATTGTTGTGGAACCAGATCGAAATACCGAGACCTTAAAACAATGGTTAACTGAACGTTCAACACAATATTCTCAGTCAGAATATTATACGGGAGAACCATATAATCCCGTGAAATTAGATCAACTGCCACCTTTACCATTACCCGATAAATTATGGGGCGATAACTGGCAATTTGCTAGTATTTCTGCCGGAAATTTACAAGATTTTTTTGCTGACCGTCCGATTCCAATTCTACAAATACCAGATAATTTTTTACCTATAAATATAGGTTTAGCGTCGGTAGTAGCGATTCCTGGAATTATTATTAATGGGGGCAAAAAATCTATGCTTTTAGCTAGATGGTTAGAGGAAATTCGACCCTTTGCTTTCAATTATATTCCTGGTTCTCCTAATGGATTGATCTTAGAATCAGGTTTAGTTGAGCGTTGGGTGATGGCAACCTTTGAAGATGAGGAAGTTATGGATGCTGCCAAAACTTTTGAAGTCAGAAAACAGTTAGCAAAAGGATTACATTTTCTATTAGTACAACCGGATGATTCCGGGATGACTTTTAGTGGATTTTGGCTATTAAAAGGGGAAATAAAAAACTAAAATCAATAGTAGAAATCGGGTTTCTTGAATAAACTCGATTTCTGAAATTCTATAGTCTAAATTCTACAGTTTCAGCAACAGATTCTAGTGTGGAATTCGGTTCGGAATTAACTATAACAGTTAAAGTTAGTCCTAAAGATTGTAGCCAACTGGATAAACAATAAATTGCTTGGCTTCCTGGTTAGTCGAGAAATTGATTCAAACGCAATAAATGTTCTTGAAGTTGTTCTGGAGACATTTTTTCTTGTCCTAGTGCCATTGCAACATCTTGAAGGGCAGATAATAATAATTCAGGTTCAGGATCTTTTTCTTATAAAATTGCCCAAAGATATAAGTGCTTGTGCAAAATAAATTACCTAGTTGGGATAGGGAACAGGTTAGAGGATTTGTAATTAATTTTGTTTAGGTACTTAATGCGGCTTCAGATGGATCTTTGAGAGATTCAACTAAATAGTCTTGATAATTTCTATAGCAATCCCAAATAGGTTGTAACATTTCAATACTGATATGAAACAGTCAGAATTATTACCCCTGTTCCCAGATCCGGCGTTCCCTGTTCCCTTTTGATCAGGAATTTTGAACACAACTCAAATAGGATTACTATAGATAAATTTAATTAGAAAAAACACTTTTCCGTTTATATTATAAATTGTTTATTGTAAAATGAATAGGTCAGATGATTGGGGAGGAATAATCCGGGGTGTTTGACAGTATTTGCAAGTTTCTGGCAGAAAATTTTTCTGAAGATTTGGCGAGTTGGTTGTTGGGTTCTCCCGTTGCATTAACTGAGTTGAGTCCCCAAGAGTTATCATTGGAACCAATTCGGGCTGATTCTCTGATCTTACTGCAATCGGATGATCTGGTTTTGCACACAGAATTTCAAACCGAACCCGATGTTAAAATCCCCTTTCGGATGTTAGATTATCGGGTAAGGGTCTATCGTCGTTTTCCCAACAAAGTCATGCGTCAGGTGGTGATTTATCTGGGTCAAACTAATTCTCCTTTAGTCCAAGAAAATAATTTTCGTCTGGAGAATACCTTTCATCAGTTTGAGGTGATTCGTCTTTGGGAACAACCGCCGGAACGGTTTTTAAATGTAACAGGATTGTTACCCTTTGCGGTACTGAGTCAGACCGATGATCCGACCATGATATTAAGTCAAGTAGCTGAAGTAATTGAGGGAATTACCGATCAACAGGTTCAAAGTAATCTCGTTGCTGCTTCGGCAATTTTGGCGGGTTTGGTTTTAAATAAAGATATAGTGAAAAGACTTTTAAGGAGTGATCTTATGCGAAATTCAGTCATTTATCAAGAAATTCTACAAGAAGGGAAACTGGAGGGGAAACTGGAGGGGAAACTGGAAGGAAAATTGGAAGGAAAATTGGAAGGAAAATTGGAAGGAAAACTGGAAGGAAAACTGGAAGGAAAACTGGAAGGAAAGGAAGAAGTTGCTTTAAATTTATTACGAATGGGTTTTAGTTTAGAGCAAGTTGTTCAGGCAACTGGATTAAGTGTTGAAGAAATTCCATCTTTGTAAATTAGCTTTTGCAGCATTAAGGATTAATGAAGGGAGGTTAACAAGATGCAAATTTATTCTATTGAATCAGGATAATAAATAGCTCCACAAAAATTAGGAGGTAAAAAATATAGCAATCCGTGTAGGGATTGTAATATTTTATCGTAGGGGTTGGGTCTCCCAACCCACTTTGCGCCTGGATTGGGAGACCCAACCCCTACAGGTTTTGATCACCAATCATTGAGGATTGCTATATTGCTTTTGGGATGTTATTTTAGTCTAAATTAAGAGATAATAGATCTTGTCTAAACTCAATAAAAAATTACAATTACCTCAACGCCATGCTGTCTTTTCTTCGCAACGACCTCAACCAACTTCACGCCTATGCTCCTCACCCGGGAGGCAATTCTGGCAGTCCTATCGAGACTCAAATATTAGATCGTTTAGATACTAATGAATGTCCCTATGATTTACCTGAAGAATTAAAACAAAAGCTGGCGTGGACGTATCAACATGAAATTGAAACGAATCGTTATCCTGATGGCAGTCATTTTCCGTTAAAAATTGCGATCGCTAGTTATATTAACGAGATTATTTCTAATTATGAAGCCTTTGTCAATCCTGAGAATATTTCCGTTGGCAATGGGTCGGATGAGTTAATTAGATCTATCTTAATTGCGACTTGTTTAGGGGGAGAAGGCTCAATTTTAGTGGCTAATCCCACCTTTTCAATGTATGGAATTATTGCTCAAACTTTAGGGATGACCGTTGTTAGTATAGAAAGGCATCAAGACACCTTTGAGATGGATTTAAAGGCGGCTAAAACTGCGATTGAAACAACACAAAATCCTCCTATTCGAGTTGTATTTGTAGTTCATCCCAATTCCCCCACAGCCAATGCGTTAACAGAAGATGAATTAAACTGGCTGCGTGGTTTACCGGAACAGATTTTAGTGGTAATTGATGAAGCCTATTTTGAATTTAGTCAAACCAGCGTTATCGAGGAGTTAAAACAGCATCCCAATTGGGTGATTTTACGAACATTTTCTAAAGCATTTCGTTTAGCTTCCTTACGCGCTGGATATGCGATCGCCCATCCCGAATTAATCACCGCTTTAGAAAAAGTTCGGCTTCCCTATAATCTTCCCAGTTTCACACAAACCGCAGCTTTATTAGCCTTAAATAATCGTCAAGATTTACTCGCTGTAATTCCTGAAATTTTAGGAGAACGGACTCGTTTAATTAATGCTTTAACTGAAAATAAACAGTTAAAAATTTGGCGAAGTGATGCTAATTTTATTTATATTAGACTCGCTGACAAACAAAATTCCGATCAAGCCTTAAACCAGATTATGCAACAATTAAAAACCAAAGGAACATTAGTGCGTTATACTGGAGGAGGACTGCGAATTACCATTGGTCGTCCTGACGAAAATGAACGCACGATTGAACGATTATTTTCTGTTCTATAGTAAAGTAAAAAAACAGGTTTGGGCGGGTTTATATAGAAGTTTAACATTTGGGTGAACCCGCCCCTACAATGGATTTGTTGTTAATTTTGTATGAATTATGCAACGCTATTTTAAGATTTTAATCTTATTTTGGGAAACTGCGATCGCAGCAGAACTCGAATATCGGATTAACTTTCTGATTTCTGCCATCACCAGTTTAGGAAGTTTAATTGGCAGTATTTTTAGCCTATTTTTATTTTATCGAACGGGTTACAGTTTTGAAGGATGGAGTTGGGAAGAAGTCTTAGTTGTTTTGGGAATATTTACAATATTACAAGGATTTTCCACAACAATATTAGTTCCCAATTTAAACAGAATTGTGACTCATGTTCAAGAAGGAACCTTAGATTTTGTATTGCTTAAACCCCTCAGTAGTCAATTTTGGTTATCGACTCGTATGGTTTCCCCTTGGGGAATGCCCGATTTAATTTTTGGGTGTTCAATTGTCGCTTATCAAGGTAGTAAACTGGGCTTAACCTGGAGAGATTATTTAGCCAGTTTATTACCTCTTTCCTTTGGAATGATCAGTTTATATAGTATCTGGTTTATCCTGGGAGCGACCAGTATTTGGTTTGTAAAAATTTATAATGTGACGGAAGTATTGCAGGGATTATTAGAAGCCGGAAGATATCCAATGGTGGCTTATCCTATGGCTTATCGTTTCTTTTTTACCTTTATTGTTCCCGTCGCTTTTTTAACAACAATTCCAGCAGAATCAATCCTAGGAAAAACTGACATATCCTGGGTGATGGGATCAGGATTTTTAGCCCTGGGATTATTATTTATTTCGGCTAGATTTTGGCAATTTGCCTTAAAATTTTATACCAGTGCATCAAGTTAATATTAAGAATAAAGACTAGCAACATATTCACCATAACCGTTATAGGGTAAAGTTGGCTGTTTTTCCCAAGAAAAACTAGGCTTACTGCTAACAATTCTTTCCGTGGCTTGTGACCAACGGGGATGGGGTTTGTTGGGATTAACATTCGCCTCGAAACCATATTCATCCGGGCCCAAAGTATTCCAAAACGTCGCGGGTTTTTGATTTAAAAATTCAATTTTAACAATGGATTTTGCTCCTTTAAATCCATATTTCCAAGGGAGTACCATCCGTAAAGGAGCGCCGTTTTGTTTCGGGAGGGTTTTTCCATACATTCCTACGGCAAAAAAGGCTAAATCATTTGCCATTTCCTCAATTCGTAATCCTTCTGTATAAGGCCAAGGATAACCATTAGCCCAAAATCCTGGCCCGGTGGTAATTTTAGGATCATAAAAAGAGGTAAACCGGACAAATTTAGCCTCGGAATTAGGTTCAACCGCCGCCATTAATGCCCGCATCGGAAACCCCAACCAAGGCACAACCATCGCCCAGGCTTCCACACAACGAAACCGATAAATTCGTTCTTCTAAGGGGAATTTTTTCTGAAGATCCTCTAAATCATAGGTTTTCGGATTTTTCACTAATCCTGAAACCTCAACTTTCCAATCTTCTAACGGTAAGGCTTGGGCGGCTTGCCAAATAGACTTGGTTCCGCCATATTCATAAAAATTATTATATTTTGTCGCTAAATCTTCCGCCGTAACGGGACGATTAACCGTGGCAAAATTGGGATTGGTTTTGAAATCGGAAATCCCCTGTACTGAATTATTTTGTGTTTTTGAAGTTGCTTGACAACCCACTAAAGATAAAGCCGATGCAGTTAATCCTGCCCCAATTAAACTCTTCATGAACCGACGACGATTGAGAAAAACAGATTCCGGTGTAATCTGATGTTCCGAAATTTCCCAGGAGGGAACAATACGAATTAAAGCCATAGGTTAAAAATAATAGGAGAATGGGCAATGGGCAATATATAAGATAATAGGCGATCGCCTTCCCTGAATTAACCTAAAGTTTCAGAAAGACTTATCATATAAAAATATACTAAAAAATTCTGGTTATGAGTTACTGCATCAACCCCCAATGTCAGAACCCCCAGAACCCGACTCACGCCATTTCCTGCCAGAGTTGTGGATCAGAACTGCGCCTCAAAAATCGCTATAGTATGATTCGAGTTTTGGGCCAAAACCATTGTAACCGAACATTTTTGGCAATTGATGAAGATAAACCCGCCAAACCGCGCTGTGTAATTAAACAATCTCTTGATTCTCCCCTATCTACTCCCGAAGCCCGGGTAGAATTTCGTCTGTATAGCCAAACCCTAGACCAGATTAGTCAGCATCCGGCCCTGCCTGAATTATTAGCCTGCTTTGAAGAAAATAGCTATAGTTATCTCGTACAAGATTATATTCCCGGACGCAATTTAGCCGAAGAACTAGAACAAGAGGGTGTGTTTTCAGAATTGCAAATTTGGGATTTATTGAGTGCAATTCTACCGATTCTGGAATCCATTCACCATAAAAATAGAGTTCATGGGGATATTAAACCGGAAAATATTATTCGTCGTCCCGTTTCCCATCCGAATTCTCCGATCAAAAAACAACTGGTTTTAGTTGATTTTGCTGGAGTAAACCCCCTACAAGGTGCAGCCGAATATGTTTCCCCCGAACAACTGCAAGGAGAAATTAGTCCCAAAAATGATCTCTATAGTTTAGGGGTGACTTGTTTGCATCTACTGACTCAAATGAGCCCCTTTGATTTATGGAATATTAAAACCAATGCTTGGGTCTGGAAGGATTATCTCAAAACCCCCATTAGTCATCGCCTAACCCGAATTTTGAATCGATTAATTGAACGTGACCCGGCTCAACGCTATACTTCGGCGGTCGAGGTAATCCGAGACTTAAAATCCGGGCCGATTCCAATTAAACTCCCTCGGGTTAGTCAACATCCATGGACGTTAACCGCTTTGGGGGGTGCAGCTTTGGCAATGTTATCCCTATTCCTGAGTTCACGAATTCCTCAATCGCACTTTGAGCCCATGGAACCCGTAGAACCCATTTATCAGATTCCTGAGATTTCGGTTTCCCCCCCGGAGACTTTTACCCCCATTCTCCCCAAACCCAGCCCAGCGATGCGGACATTGGTACAGAACATTGGCCCAGTGTGGTCGATGGCCGTCAGTCCCGATGGTCAATTTGTGGTCTATGGGAATACCGATGGGTCAATTCGGATTATCGATGCGGAAACTGGCGGATTAATTAACACGCTGTTGGGACATTCTCAACCCGTGGGAACCTTGGCTATCAGTGGTGATGGTCGGACTTTAGTGAGTGGAAGTGGTGATAAAACGATTTTAGTTTGGGATTTGTGGACTGGCCGTCAGAAAAAAATGCTCTACGGTCATCAAGGATGGGTCTATGCCGTTGCCATCAGTCCCGATGGCAAGCAGGTGGCCAGTGCCGGGCGTGACCAAACCATTCGGCTATGGGATATATCCACCGGACAAACCCTAAAAACCTTACCAGGGTATGGCACAGAGGTAGAGTCCCTGGCTTTTAGTCAGGATAATCAAACCTTGGTTAGTGGCGGAAGTAACGGGATTGTGGATCTTTGGAACTGGCACACGGGACAGTTATTGCGGACATTTAAGGCCCATTCTGAGGCGATTTGGTCGGTGGCGATCAGTCCTGATGGTCAAACTTTGGCTACGGGTAGTTGGGATCATTCGATTAAGTTATGGGATTTAAAAGAATTAGAGTCTCAATATTTTAGTAATACCCCGGCGCAAATTCTTCTGGGTCATGGAGATAAGGTGCAGTCCGTTGCCTTTAGTCCCGATAGCCAAACCCTTGCCAGTGGGGATTTTGCGGGGACGGTGAAACTCTGGCAAGTAGATAATGGAGAATTATTTGGAACCTTCAAAGGACATCGAGCTTGGGTAAATGTGGCATTCAACCCTCAAAATCATACTTTAGTGAGTGGAAGTTTTGATGATACGCTGAAGGTTTGGCAGTTGTTACCCAGCCATTAGGACAGGAAACAGCTTTGAAAACCTGCCCAAATATGGTGTGGGAAACAGTCAGAAGTATTATCCCTGTTGCGGTGTTCCCTTTTGATCAGGAATTTTGAACACAACTCAAATAGGATTGCTATAGATGCACCAATTTGCAATCTGTCCCGGATGAATTAGCTCCTTTTTAGGGCTGAGTCTTGAATACTAAAAATTTACGTAGCTGTAAAACACTCGTTTCACATTCTCAGCAGCGATGATATAGAACACCACGATCGCCACCAGAACCAGCATAAAACTCAACGGCAACGCTTGAAATCCGAGCAGGGTTCCCAAAGGTGTCCAGGGAATAATCATTGTCACTCCCATAGTTGCCAGCGTTGCCATCAATAAGTATTTTCCTGGCTTACTATTGAGAATAGATTGCCTGGTACGAACGACTAACACAACCATCGAAGCTGAGATTACAGACTCCAAAAACCACCCTGTTCTAAACTGTTCTGGTTGAGCGTGCAGTAGCAACAAAAGTGCTCCAAAAGTCAGGTAATCAAATATGGAACTCAGTAAACCAAACACGATCATGAAGTTGCGGATAAACTGAATATCCATCCGACGGGGTTTGCTGACTAACTCTCGGTCTACGCGATCAGTCGCGATCGTCAATTCGGGGAAATCAGTTAATAGGTTCGTCAGCAAAATCTGACTGGGTAGCAGAGGCAAAAAGGGCAAAAACAAAGAAATTCCCGCCATGCTAAACATATTGCCAAAATTGGCGCTAGTTGCCATAAAGACATACTTTAAAGTATTAGCAAATGTCACCCGTCCTTCCTTTACGCCTTGGACAAGAACATTCAAATCCTTTGCCATCAACACAATGTCCGCGGCTTCCTTGGCAACATCAACAGCACTCTCAACTGAGATACCAACATCAGCCGCATGAAGCGCAGAGGCATCATTAATGCCATCTCCCAGATATCCAACTACATTCCCCGCTTTTTTGAGAGCAATAATAATGCGCTCTTTTTGGTTTGGCTCTACCTCAGCAAAAACATTAGTATATTGTACTCGATGGAGCAAAGCTTCATCACTGAGCTTATCTAGTTCGGAGCCTGTCAAAATTTTGGGTTCAGGTAGTCCTATCTGCTGAATAATACTAATAGCAACTGCCTGGCTGTCTCCGGTAATCATCTTGGTAGTGACTCCCAACTGTTCCAACTCTTTAAGGGTGTCTGCGATGCCAGCTTTGGGGGGATCAAACAGCGCAAGATAGCCCAGAAATGTCATGTCGGTTTCATCATCTTTGCTGAAGGAATCTTGATTAAAATCACGATAAGCCACACCTAAAACTCTAAATCCTTTACTACCCAAGTCCACCGCCTCTTGGTGGAGTTTTTTTTGCTGGTCTACAATGTCTATCTTTTTACCGTCAGCAGTTTCAACACTTGAGCAAACATCGAGAATATTTTTCAGTGCGCCTTTAGTAACAATCAGATGTGTATTCTCTTTTTTAAACAGAATGCTAAGACGTTTGCGGTTAAAATCATAAGGCACTTCATCCAGCTTTTGATAGCTAGAAATGTCGAAAGTTTTGTATTCACGAATCGCTTTATCGATCGGATTTACATAACCCGACTCAGATGCGGCATTCAAATACGCGTAAAGGAGAACGCGATTCGCCTGCGTCGAGGATTCGTGATCGCGATCGCTTTCTTGACCCGACCCATCAACCCCAGAGTGAATTTTTACCTCTCCTTCCGTCAGCGTACCCGTCTTATCGGTGCAAAACACATTCATACTGCCAAAGTTTTCGATCGCGGGTAAACGCTTCACAATCACCTGCTTTTGAGCCATTTTCTTGGCCCCACGAGCCAGGTTAACACTAACAATTGCAGGTAACAATTGGGGAGTTAAACCAACCGCGAGCGCCAAAGAAAACATAAAAGATTCCAGCACTGGACGATGGAGGTAGACGTTGGCGACAAAAATTAGAACTACCAAAATTAGCGTTACTTCCATCAGAAAGTAGCCAAACTTGCTGAGTCCATGTTCAAATTCCGTTTCGGGAGGTCTGAGTTTCAAGCGTTCCGATACTTTGCCAAATTCAGTTTCTTTTCCGGTATGAACGACTATTGCTTTCGCCGTTCCACTAATAACATTAGTTCCCATATAGAGAGCATTAGTGCGTTGGCTGAGTCCAGTTTCAGCAGGTAATACACCACTGAATTTATCAACAGGATAAGTTTCTCCTGTCAGTGCAGCTTCATCCACCGATAAATCTTGCGACTCTAAAACAAGACAGTCGCCCGGAATATTTTTACCTGCACAAAGCAAGACAATATCACCCGGCACTATTTCCTTATTGGAGATTTCTTGAGATTGACCATCTCTCAAAACAGTTGCTTTAACTTGCACTAATGCCAATAATTTTTCGACCGCGTTCGAGGCGCCTCGCTCTTGCCAAAATCCTAATAGCCCACTGATGAGGACGATCATCAAAATGATAATGGCATCTGTCGCATCTTGAACAAAAATTGATAGGATCGCGGCAAAAATCAGAATCAAGATAATCGGACTCTTGAACTGATTGAACAACAGCATCAATGCGCTGGTTTTTTGTGTTTTTTTGAGGCTGTTTGCGCCGTACTGGCTCAGGCGTTGTTTCGCATCTTGACCGCTTAACCCTGCGGTTGTAGAATGCGTCTGCTGAAGAACTTGATCTGTAGATAAGTTCCAAAATGTGGGCTGTGGATTCATTATTTTTTCCGTTATTTTTAATAGAACAAATAAAGTAGTCTTTATTGCTGGATCTCCAGCATCCCTATAGATTTTCTTAGACAGGTCTTCCTGGTTTAGATTTAATAACTCCTTGGGGTTGATTAAGTAACTTTAACTGTTCAAACCAGACTAAACTAATCCCGCCACCCAGTAGACAAATAGCAATATCAATTGGATGCAGAAAAGAGAAGCTAAACAATTGACGCAAGAAGGGAACATAAAGCACCATCGCCAGAAAAAATATTCCTCCACCCATAACCCACCAAAGGGCAGTATTAGGGGATTTCAGTATTTTTAAGCTCAGGGGCAGCGAAGAACTTTCACTCAAAATTAGTCCTAAATTTGCCAAAATTAATGCCGTAAACGTTAACGCCCGGGCATCAAGTTCCCCTTGTCCGCGATATAGCGAAATCACAAAAATTACGAGAACAATCGTTAAAATTGCTCCCCCTTGTAACATCGCCAAACCCACAGTTTTCCTACCAAATAAAGGATCTTTAGAATTGCGAGGAGGACGCTTCATTACGTTTTCTTCTGCGGGTTCAGCTTCTAACACAATTGAACAAGCTGGATCAATAATTAAATGTAAAAAGGCAACGTGAACCGGAAGTAATACTAATGGCAACTTAAACAATACTGGAATTAAAGACATCCCCGCAATCGGAATATGAATTGCTAAAAGATAAGCCATAGCCTTGCGAAGATTATCAAAAATTCGCCGCCCCAGTTTAACCGCTTGCACAATTGACGAAAAATCATCATCCAATAACACTAACGCCGCCGATTCCCTAGCCACATCCGTGCCTCTTTCACCCATGGCAATCCCGATTTGGGCTGATTTTAAAGCCGGGGCATCATTGACGCCATCCCCGGTCATGGCAACGACTTCTCCTTTGGATTTTAAAGCATTAACTATCCGTAATTTTTGTTCGGGAATTGCCCTAGCAAAGATATTCGTACTTTGAATCCGCTCCTGAAGTTCAGCGTCACTCATCCCATCCAATTCCGCCCCAGTCAAAATCGCCCCCATTTGCATCAATCCAATCTGACGGGCAATGGTTTGAGCCGTGGCCGGATAATCCCCGGTAATCATCACGACTCGAATCCCGGCGGTATAACATTCTTGAATCGCCGCCGCCACGGTTGGACGCACTGGGTCGGACAGTCCCACTAATCCTAGAAATTGAAAGGGAAAGTCATGTTGCTGATCGGGTAAATGATCGGGACTCACCGGAGGATGGGGAGGTAAAAATGGGGGTGGCGCATCAAGTAAAGATGATGCGGCAACACCTAATACCCGCAATCCTTGCTCTGCCATTTTAGTAATTTGCCCTACCAGAATTTGCTGTTGTTCGGGGGTAAAATGACAGAGATCGGCGATCGCTTCTGGTGCTCCTTTGGCAGCAATTTCATATTGTTTACCATCGGCTGATTGCCAAACATGAGACATTGCTAATAGATCCGGTGAGAGGGGATATTCTCGCAACAGTTTCCAATCGTTATGTAAATGTTCGGTATCTGCGAGAGAGCGCTCGCCCAATTGTTTAAAGGCTTTTTCCATCGGATCAAAGGGATCTCTTTGACTTGCTAAAATAGAAAATTCTACTAATTCATGTACCGATTCTGGAAGCGGTTTTTTTGAATCTAATTCTAAATTATAGGGCTGAGGATCTTCTTTTTGGTTATAGGCAAATAGTTGTTGTACAGCCATAATATTCTGAGTCAGCGTCCCAGTTTTATCTACACATAAAACCGTTGCGGAACCCAAGGTTTCCACCGCCGAAGTGCGACGGGCTAAGACCTGATTTTGAGAAATTCGCCAAGCTCCTAATGCCAAAAAGATGGTGACAACAACCGGAAATTCATTCGGCAAAATTGCCATGGCTAAGGTAATTCCTGCCAGAAATCCTTTCAGCCAATCTCCTCGCGTCAGTCCATAAATTACTACAATCACCACACACAGGGATAAAGCGATACCAAACAAACGGCTGACTAACTGATTCATTTCCCGTTGCAAGGGGGTCGCTTCTGGCTTGACGGTTTGTAAAGCCTTGCCAATCTTGCCCATCTCCGTTTGAGCGCCGATGGCTTGGACTTGAATAATTCCCTGTCCCTGAACTACCAACGTGCCAGAATATACAAAGGGTAACTCATCTCCCCCCGGACGCGCCATCTCCACGTTACCCACGGCGGCAACTTTGCGTACAGGTAGGGATTCCCCAGTTAATAATGACTCATCGGTGGAGAGGTTTGAGCAAGAAAGCACAATCGCATCCGCAGGTACGCGATCGCCTTCTGCTAAGACTAAAGTATCTCCCCGAACCACTTCTCGCCCGGCAATCCGTTTTCGCTCCCCATCTCGAATTACCAAGGCGCGAGGACTGGAAAGATCCCGTAAGGCTTCTAAGGCGTGTTCGGTTTTACCTTCTTGGTAGAGACTAATTCCGGTGATAAAAAAGACAAAACCTAATAAAATCAGAGCTTCCTGTAGGTCACCTAAAACCCAATAAATGACTCCGCCTCCCACTAGCAATAGGAAGATCGGATCTTGGATAATTTCCCAAGCGATCGAGAAAAGATTACGAGATCCCGCCGAGGGGAGTTCATTGTAGCCCTCCTCTTTCAGCCGCGCGATCGCATCTTGTTCAGATAGGCCAGTAACGGTATTAATATCAAATGGTGAAATCATAATCCCGTTTTTTCCCATTAAATCTAAAAAACAGACCAATTCCAGTTGATGTTAAATGCCAAATTTGAGGAATTCGTGAGGTGATATAAATGTTTATTCTGTTTAAATTTTGAAATTGCCCCAAACACCGTTTCTTGAGAATCGACCCCCACAGTCAACCGTCCACCTCCAACACCTCCGGTCGGAATTTTTGACTTGGTTTCCTTTGAATGTAACAAGATGTAACGTATAATCAGAAAAAACATTAAGAAAACATTTACCAAGGGTTATTGATGCGAGTTGCGATCGCTGGAGCAGGTTTAGCGGGACTGGCTTGTGCCAAGTATCTCACCGATCTTGGTCACACTCCCATCGTGTTAGAACGACGGGACGTTTTGGGGGGGAAAGTTGCAGCCTGGAAAGACAAAGACGGCGACTGGTACGAAACCGGATTACATATTTTCTTCGGCGCCTATCCGAATATGTTGCAGTTATTCAAAGAATTGGACATCGAAGATCGGCTGCAATGGAAAGAACATTCCATGATCTTCAACCAACCGGAGAAACCCGGAACTTATTCTCGGTTTGATTTTCCTGATCTTCCCGCCCCGATTAACGGGATGGTTGCTATTCTTCGTAATAATGATATGTTGACCTGGCCGGAGAAAATCCGGTTTGGTTTGGGATTAATTCCCGCCATGCTCCAGGGTCAAAAATATGTCGAAGAAATGGATAAATATTCTTTTTCCGAATGGCTGAAACTCCAGAATGTTCCGCCCAGGGTTGAGAAAGAAGTGTTTATTGCCATGTCCAAAGCCCTGAATTTTATCAATCCTGATGAAATCTCCTCAACGGTAATTTTAACCGCCTTAAACCGTTTTCTCCAAGAAAAAAACGGCTCTAAAATGGCATTTTTAGATGGCTCTCCTACGGAACGTCTGTGTCAACCTTTAGTTGATTACATCACCGAGCGAGGGGGAGAAGTGCGTTTGAATGCTCCGATCAAGGAATTTTTACTCAACCCAGATGGAACTGTTGCCGGGTTCTTAATTCGCGGGTTAGAGGATACCGCCGACGAGGTATTAACGGCCGATCTCTACGTTTGCGCCATGCCCGTTGACCCCCTGAAGGTGATGTTACCCCAGCCTTGGCAACAAATGGACTATTTTAAACAGCTAGAGGGCTTAGAAGGGGTTCCGGTGATTAACGTGCATTTGTGGTTTGATCGGAAGTTAACAAATGTTGACCATTTGCTGTTTTCCCGTTCTCCCCTACTCAGCGTCTATGCGGATATGAGTAATACCTGTAAAGAGTATTCCCATCCTGACCGTTCTATGTTGGAATTGGTATTGGCTCCGGCAAAGGATTGGATTAGTAAATCGGATCAGGAAATCGTGGCCGCGACGATGGCGGAGTTGGAAACACTCTTTCCCGAGGAAATTCCCCACAAAGCCAAATTGCTGAAATCCCACGTTGTGAAAACCCCCCGTTCGGTTTATAAAGCCACCCCGGGACGGCAAGCCCATCGTCCCTCCCAAAGAACGCCAATCCCTAATTTCTATTTGAGTGGAGATTACACGATGCAGCGTTATCTCGCCAGTATGGAAGGGGCTGTGCTTTCTGGTAAGCTAACTGCACAGGCGATTCAAGAAGATCTCACTTCTGATCGTTTTCCGGCTTTAGCGACCCCCGAGGCTGATGTTGCTTCCCCAACTCCTATCCCTTCCTAGCTTATCCACTGTCGGTCAGCAGAACAACGAATGCTACAACTTTCTAAAACTCCGTGCATGAGAACTCTGGCATCTTTGGAAGACTCCTATGAACTCTGCCGTCAGGTTACTGCGGAGTATGCCAAAACGTTTTATTTAGGAACTCAATTGATGCCAGAGGCCAAGCGTCGGGCTATCTGGGCCATCTATGTTTGGTGTCGTCGAACTGATGAGTTAGTCGATGGGCCAATGGCAGCGACAACGACGGAGGAAACCTTAGATCGTTGGGAAGAACACCTAGAAGCAGTATTTGCTGGACATCCAAAGGATGATGTGGATGTGGCTTTGGTGGATACCCTCCATCGTTTTCCTTTGGATATTCAACCCTTTAGAGATATGATTGCGGGTCAACGGATGGATTTATACCGCAACCGTTATCAGACGTTTCAGGAGTTGGAACTCTATTGTTATCGGGTGGCGGGGACGGTGGGGTTAATGTCAACGGCGGTGATGGGTATAGAACCTCCTCTGGCGACTCCTTGGAATCCTAACCCAGAAATTATAATTCCGAATCAAGAAGCGATTGCTTTAGGAATTGCCAATCAACTCACCAATATTCTGCGGGATGTGGGGGAAGATGCGCGACGGGGCCGAATTTATTTACCCTTAGATGATTTAGCGTTATTTAATTATACAGAAGCGGATTTATTAAAGGGGATTGTGGATGAGCGTTGGCAGGGATTAATGCGCTTTGAAATTCAGAGGGCGCGGAAATTCTATGCGGAAGCCGAACGAGGAATTAGTGTTTTAAATCAGGATATTCGCTGGCCAGTTTGGACGGCGTTAATTTTATATCGACAAATTTTAGATGCGATTGAACGCAATCACTATGATGTATTTAGTAAACGGGCTTATGTTCCTAAAGTTCGTAAAATGATCTCACTACCCATTGCGTTATTAAGAGCCAAGGTGTTATAAGTTACTTTTTACTGCTTAGGTTCGATCCTGGACTAAATCGGGATTCTGACGATTAGACATCCTCCTTATAGTATAGGGGGATATTAAGGTGTAGAATTATTGTTATTTTGGGCGTTCTGCTGCGTGCGCGATGCCGAACACAACCCACGGTTTTGTACTCTGAAAAAGTCAACAAAGGTTGTCTGCTCCCTTCAAAAACTAATCTAGCATACTCAGTACCTAAGAGCCAGAAATATTAATTCAAGATATTCTTAACTCTCGAACCCAAAACTAATGAAAACTATTGCTGAAATTAATGATAAAATTATTCAAAATCGTGCCGTTGTTTGGACGGTAGAAGAACTCAAAGCCCGAGTTACCCCGGACAATATAGCCCAAATTGCTGAACAGGTTGATGTGATTACTACTGGAACCTTTGAACCGATGGAAGGCTCCGGTGCTGTGATTAACTTAGGTCATACCGACCCCCCAATTAATATTAAAACCTGTTGGTTAGATGGAGTTCCAGCCTATAGTGGTTTTGGAGCGGTAGATTTATATTTGGGTGCGGCGCAAATGATCGAAGACTCGGAGGAGACCCGAGAACGCGGTGGAGGTCATGTGATTGAAGATTTAATTGCGGGAAAATCGATTCATCTGAAAGCCTCTGGGGTGGTTTCTGACTGTTATCCTCGTAACTCCTTTGAAACCACAATCACCCGAGATACAATTAACCAGTTTTACCTATTTAATCCCCGCAATCTCTATCAAAATTTTATTGTGGGGGTGAATGGAGGCGATCGCCCTCTATATACTTATCTCGGCCCCCTACAACCCTATTTAGGAAATGCGGTTTATTCTAATCCTGGCGCCTTAAACCCCCTGCTCAACGATCCTGATTTACAACTAATTGGCATTGGAACTAAAATTTTTATCGGAGGAGGAATTGGCTATATTACTTGGGAAGGAACCCAACATTTTCCCCTACAAAAACGCTTAGAAAATCGGACTCCCATCGGCCCAGCGGCGACCCTAGCATTAATTGGAGATGCAAAACAAATGAATCCCTATTGGGTACGGGGTTGTTATTTCAAAAACTACGGCCCTTCATTAATGTTAGGGGTGGGAATTCCGTTACCAGTTTTGAATCAAGAGGTGATTGTTCGTTGTGCCGTTTCCGATCAAGATATTGTGGCACCTGTGATTGATTTTGCGATTCCTCGGCGGGTGCGTCCTACCTTTGGTTTAGTGACTTATAGCCAACTGAAAAAAGGCAGAATTGACCTAGAAGGCAAAACCATCAAAACCGCCCCCCTCGCCAGTATTTCCCGTTCCCGTGAAGTTGCCCAAGAGTTAAAAAAATGGATTGAATCCGGCAATTTTACCCTCACAGAACCCGTGGCTCCCATCTCTGACAATCGTTCCTTTATTCCCCAAAATACTTGGGGTTCTCAAATTAGTTTAGAGTGAATTACTGATAACGGGTAAGGGCGGGTTCTGTTAGATTTTTGTTAATTACCGCGCCTTTTGATGAACCCGCCCCTACAACTGATAACTGATAACTGATAACTGATGACTGATCACTGATTTTAGCTTTCTTCCGGGGAAGATTTGCGTTTTAACGGTTTAGGAATTGGTTCTCGACGCGCCGGGGGCGGAGCATCATCCGATGGGAATTTGGGTTTATAGGGAGGATGAGAAGATCCAGCGTTAAACTGACCTTGACCGGATGGTCTTCTCGGGCCTCCTTTTTGAAACGGAGGTCGGCGTTTTTTAGTCGGAATCATGCCGATATCATGGCTTTCTTGGATGACTAAATAATCTTCTTGTAACTGAACGTGTAAATCCCAGAAATGACCAACGGCTCTCATCCCAGCAATCCCTAGGAGTTTCAGCTTAAAAAACTTAGGTTTATCATTATCTTTGCGGGGAGCTTGGCGAATTTTAACAATCACATACTTCTCAACTTCTTGAGACTGATAAACCACTTCACCCCGAATGGAAAAATAGCCCGGCTGAACATTCGCCAAAGCTCCCGTTTTCTCCTCTGATGCTGCTAATTGAGTTTCAGAAGTAACGGCGGTGGAATCCTCGGGTGATTCATCGGATCTCAGGGTTTGGGGTTCCCAAACCCCCATAATTTGAACGTGCAGATTATCTTCTTCTTGGCGGGTACGGGGATAAACCACCCAAAGATGATCTTGATCTAAGTCAATATGTTTTTTCACTAAACTCATGACCCGACCCAATAACACGGCATCGAGTAGTTTCCCCTCACTGGTGAGTAAAGTTCCCTGGGTAAACTGATCCGCAGAAGCAATATATCGGCCATGAACTAATCCAATGGCTCGATATTGACGGGCTTCGCTGGGGGGCGGAATCGGATGTTGCCAGAGTCGCTCGATCGAGTCGAGAGCATCTGGCTCTGATTCTGCGGTTTCATCGATTTGATCCGGCTCAGACGTGCCAAGGCTCGTCTGGGACAGATCTTCTGGCGTTTCTGGCGTTTCTACAATTACACTTTCACTTTCGTTCGGTGTATCAATGGAGACATCTTGAGACATATTCACGGCGGGCTCACTGGCTGGAGTTGAGCTTGAAGAACGTTTGGATCGAGAGGAACGATTCGGAGAAGGACTCATAACACCTCTTAGCGGAGACATATCCCTTATGGGAGCAAGGACACGGCGAGTAAAAACCCTTTTTCTTTAAAAATTGATCCGGGGCTTTATACTAAACTTAAATCAAGGATCAACACTATCAGGACATTTCAACATTTGCACCCCTGCTTGAGCAGGAGGCGGCCGTTGCAATCAAAATTGATACGGGTTAACTTGCTTATTGTACTGAATCCCCATGCGGATTGGATAAACCCAGGACTTTCTACAGGAACTGTTTCTGTTAACATATTAGCTGCAAGGAAGTTGGCCTCATAGGTACAGGATTGAGTTTCATGGTAGATAAACGTCGTGGGTTAATTAGTGTGGTCTTGGTTTTAGCGGTGATTGCCTTTGTGGGATTTTCTATGGGGCCACTGATTAGTGGGATTGTCCAGAACAATCAGTCGAAACAACAACCGACTCCCACTCCCACACAATCGGCTCAAGCGGGTAAACAATCGGATTTACAAGCACAAGCCCGGGGTTATGAGTTAGTATTGCAGCGAGAACCCGATAACGAAACGGCTTTGAAGGGTTTATTACAAGCGAGGTTAGAACTGATTCGGTTTAAGCAGGCCGAAATGAAGGATGTGATTGAACCTTTAGAGAAACTGGCGAAAAAACATCCTGAAGATACACGCTACAGTATTTTATTGGCACAGGCGAAAGCCTATACCGGAGATCAAGAAGGAGCGGCTCAAACCTATCGCACGGTTTTAGCCAGTCAACCTGGAGATATTCAAGCTTTGCAAGGTTTAGCAAATTTATTCTTACAACAAAAACGTCCAGAAGCGGCGATTGGATTATTACAGGATACCCTCAAAGCGGCGGCG
Source organism: Planktothrix sp. PLAVEN19ND (assembly GCF_057220675.1). NCBI lineage: Bacteria > Bacillati > Cyanobacteriota > Cyanophyceae > Oscillatoriales > Microcoleaceae > Planktothrix > Planktothrix sp. PLAVEN19ND. The sequence goes on from NZ_CM170132.1 coordinate 1,588,623, forward strand.
AATGCGAATCAAACTGTACCTAATACGATTGATGAAATGTCGGTGCAGTTAATTTTGGGACAGGTTTATGCTGAAGATAAACGCTATGATGAGGCGATCGCTATTTATGATGAAGCGATCAAAAATGATGAAAAAGATTTTCGTCCAGTTTTTGCTAAAGCTCTAGTTTTAAAAGAACAGGGAAATTCGGGAGAAGCGGAACCTTTATTCGCTAAGGCGGTGGATTTAGCCCCAGCAGTTTATAAAGATCAAATTCAAAAACAAGCTGGTATTGGTATAGCTCCAGCTAAGTCGGTTGAACCGGTTTCTCCTAATGCTTTAGAAACTAAACCGGAAGCTAATTCCGCACCTAAAAAACCGGCGGAGTAAACTGGTGGCTTTCTCCTCCAAAATCTAGTTCTAATTCCCTAGAATAGAGTTAGGGAAACATTAATTTTTTCAATCTAATCATGAACTTGAAACGTCTAGGCCATGTTGCCATTTGTGTAAATGATATTGACTTGTCCGTGGCATTTTATCAAAAATTAGGGATGGATTTGGTTTGGAAGGATGCAGACTGGGCTTATTTAAAAGCGGGTGAGGACGGATTAGCTTTACTGAGTCCGGGTTATGACCAGGCTGGCCCTCACTTTGGTTTTGTATTTAGTGATCGCACTGAAATGGAAAGTGCCTATCACAGCCTAAAGGCCCAAGGGATTCCCGTTACAACGATTCATGAACATCGGGATGGTACGGCCTCCTTTTATGGGCGAGATCTTGACGGAAATGGCTTTGAATACCTGTATGAACCCATTAAATAAGTAATAGTGTTTTAAGTAAAAACTATGTTTCAAAAAATTCGATGGGGAAGTCGCCGGAGTTCAATGTTTTATGCCTGGGCGGAGGCGGATTTGTGGCTGATGGGAGCCTGTCTTCTCCTTACCGTATTTGCGGGAATTATGATCCGCAGTGTGGAGTTAAACCAAGGTTTAACTGATTGGTGGCAACATTGGGTGACGGGAGCGATTGGTTTTACTTTAGCTTTAATTTTTTCCCGTTGTCGTTATGAACGTCTAATTCAGTGGAAATGGGTGATTTATGGAATCACAAATTTGTTGTTGATTGCGGTACAAATTATTGGGACAACGGCATTAGGGGCGCAACGATGGATTAATATTGCGGGTTTTCATGTCCAACCCTCGGAGTTTGCTAAAGTGGGAATTATTATTACTTTAGCGGCTTTACTTCAAGAGTTAAAAACTCCAAATTTGAGGGATATGATTCGGATTTTAGCGATCGCTGCTGTTCCTTGGGGGCTGGTTTTTATTGAACCTAACTTGGGAACTTCTTTGGTGTTTGGTGCGATTACTTTGGGGATGATGTATTGGGGTAATATTCATCCGGGTTGGCTAATTTTGCTGCTTTCTCCGGTAATCACGGCAGTTGTTTTTAATATCTATTTTCCAGCGGGAATTGTCTGGGCTATATTAATGGGTTTTGTCGGTTGGTGGAGTCTTCCCTGGCGATGGCTCACTGGCCCCTTAGCCCTATTAGTGAATTTAGCAGCCGGGGAGTTAAGCCATATCCTCTGGAATGTGTTGCAAGATTATCAAAAAATGCGACTGATTGGGTTTTTGAATCCTGAGCAAGATCCTTTGGGGAGTGGTTATCATTTAATTCAGTCTCGAATTGCGATTGGTGCCGGACAATTATATGGACGGGGACTTAATCATGGGACTCAAACTCAATTGAATTTTATTCCTGAACAACATACGGATTTTATCTTTTCCGCCGTGGGTGAGGAGTTGGGCTTGATCGGTTGCATTGCAGTATTAGCTATTTTTTGGTTTATCTGTTTACGCTTAGTGATTATTGCCCAAACTGCTAAGGATTCTTTTGGGTCTTTGATTGCTATTGGAGTCCTTTGTATGTTATTATTTCAGGTATTTGTTAACATTGGGATGAATATTGGTATAGCACCTGTTACCGGAATTCCTTTGCCTTTCTTAAGTTATGGTCGATCTTCATTATTGAGTAATTGGATAGCCATTGGAATTGTACAATCGGTCGCCAACTATCGACAAAGGATTAAGTTTTAAGCAATTTTACCTTTGACACCTATAGGAATTATTGTCTTAATTTAATACTTTTTTGTTTAAACAACATTTTTTTTAACCCTATGAGAAAAATATTACAAGTTTATTTTCTATTGTTTATAATTGCTAACTTTACGGTTTTTGTATATCCGAGTTTAGCTGCACCTGAAATATTAATTGCCCAAACTGTTCAGTGTCGGCCCGATGGCAATACTTTAGAAATGCGAAAATGTGCCTCTGATCAATATCAAATAGCGGATCAAAAGCTGAATCAAACTTACCAAAAACTTATCGGTCAATTATCCCCAGAACGGAAAAAACGTTTAATTGAAGCGCAAAAGGCTTGGATTTCCTTTCGAGACAAAACCTGTAGTTTTGAATCGAGTCAAGTGTTAGGAGGTACGGCAGAACCTTTATTTTTAACCCAATGTTTAGCAAAAGTGACTCAGCAAAGAGTTCAAGATTTACAAAACTATTTAGCTGAAATTAAGTAATGTCCACCAGTTCCTGGTTAAATTCCGAGATGAATCGAATGCGTAAGATTGTGCCTTCTATTCTCGGCTTTTTTCTATTTTGTCTCTCGATTTGGGCCATTAGCCAAAAGCTGGAAAAATATTCTATAGATGATGTTTTGATTAGTCTATCTAATCTTCCTAAAATTAATAGGTTAGGCGCAATTGCCCTGATGATACTCAGTTATTTGATGACCACAGCCTATGATATTTTAGCGTTTATTTATATCGGTTTTTCACTGAATTACGTTAAGATCGGCATCGGTGCATTTATCAGTTATGCCATTAGTAATAATGTGGGGTTTGCCCTATTAACAGGGAGTGCTGTTCGTTATCGCTTATATTCAAGGTGGCGTGTTCCTCCAGGTGTAATTGCCCAGGTAATTGCTTTTACTAACTTAACATTTTGGTTGGGATTATTGGGAGTCTGTGGATTAGTTTTTCTATTAACCCCCTTAAAAGTTCCCAGTATTTTAGATTTACCATTTGTATCAGTTCGTCCTGTGGGAATCATCTTTCTCCTAATTATTGGAGTCTATCTATTATGGGCGAGTTTTAATCATAAACCTATCAAATTTGGACAATTAGAATTAAACTTTCCTACCGTGAGTGTTTCACTGGCTTTAATTGCTTTTGCCTCCGTAGATTGGGGGGCTGCTGCCGGGGTTTTATATGTATTATTACCCGAAGGTAGCACCGCTTCTTATCTGAGTTGTTTTAGCATTTATTTATTAGCAATGACGGCTAGTATGGTTAGTAATATTCCCGGAGGTTTAGGGGTTTTTGAAACCGTTGTTTTAACCTTGGTTTCTTCAGAAGTAAATCCAGCTAATGTTTTAGGATCTTTATTAGCCTATCGCGCTATTTATTATCTACTTCCCATGATTGTAGCAACTGTGTTACTAGGAATTAATGAACTAAAAAAGCATCACTAAGCCGTTTAAAATTTACTCGCTACAGGTGACTATGACGACGAAATTTGAACCCCCAATTTCTACTCAACGCACAGGTTTATCTCTCCTCGTCGCTAGAATTTTAGCTCTGATTGTTACAGCTAATTTTTGTTTAGTTGTTTTTGATTTAAGTTATATTAAACTTCGTCGATTTTATTTACAATGGAGTCAACATCAAACCCAATCTGAAAATACACCTAAAAATCAATATTTGCAGCAAGTTGATCAACTGGAAAAAACCATTAATCAGTTTGGAATTGAGTCTGAAGAAGTTAAGTTAGCATTAACCGATATTCGTGAGTCTAGTTTAGAATTATTGATAGAAAATCCCCCGTTTCGGGTTCTCAATTCCTATGGAACTTTAGCAGAAATTCAAAATCGCTTTCAGAATCATGTCAAAATTAATAATTTTCAGCAAGCGTTAGAAAAATTCTGGAGTCCCAGTTTTTTCAATCAAAAACAATGGCAAAAAGAGTTAGATTTTTTTAATAAAAATATCAGGTTTTTAATTTTATTTAATGAACCCAGTTTAACCTATGATATCATTAAAGGGATTGAACCCGATCGATTAACTCAAAGTTATTTAGTTAAAGTTTCAGAATTAAAAGTTTATTTAAAATACAATGGTTTGGATACACCTAAATCCCAGGCTTTACTTAAAGAACTTCGAGAATCAAGTGCTAAGATTATTGACCGCAGTTATTTCTTACAATTAGAACATAATTTGGGGCCATTAACCGCAGCGAAATATCGCATGATTGATCATATCTATAGCCGAGATCCCAAAGTAACAACCCGGCTAACACCGACTCTAAAATTTTTATATAAAATTAAACTGTTAAATTTTTTAGCCCCTGAGTTAATTTGGTCAGATCGATCCTCCAGACAGGCTTTTTATGTCTTTTGGAGTGTGGAAAATTTAGAAAAACAAGGATGGGAAAAAGAACTCGAATTTTTTGAAAATGACATTCAAGATTTAATGGAGTCATTCTATTTTCGACAATTGAGTTTAAATGGTCAATTTGTGAATCGATTTTGGTTGATTGATTTACCTTGGATCAACCTGTTTTTCTTAATATTTTTAATGGAAATATATGTCCTCCGGTCTCGCCAACCTCAACTAACACTAAGGGAGGCAATTTTAAAATTATGGTATTATGTATTTTTGTTAATTCCTAAATTATTATTTTTGCGTTTTATTTCAGCCATTTATCACTTAAATCGAGCCAATTTTCCGAGTTTACAACCGACGATTGATTACCTAAAATTAAAAATAATCTATAGTTTTGCTCAGGAATTAGTTCAAGTTTTAGTCAATCAAGGGGTTGATAAAATTCAAAATTTTGTTAAACAAGGAAGCCTGAAAAAGTTAGTTAATCCGCCTTCCTCCTATCAATCGATTTCCTTAGAAGCTATTGAACTTGAATCCCAGTCTCCCCCCGGAATTTCCAACCAAATTGTTGAGATTACAATTTCTAAAGTTTTACCCACCATTCGTCCTGAATTAGAGGCTTACCTACACTATCAAGTCACTAACTCTATTCAACAGTCTCTGATTTATAAAGGATTAAATAAAATTCCTTTGATCGGACATTTGCCTCAACAAGTTGCTGATAGTGTTGTGAAAAAGATTGCAATTACCATTTCAGAAAGTCCTAAAAAATCTCTGGAAGCCGGGAAAAATAAACCCCCTGATTTTATCGCTATGCAGTTACAAAAACGCTTAACACGACAGTTTGTAGATACATTAAGAATGGAATTACAAAAAGAACAAATTGTTGATGATGCCGAACTAATTTTAGTTAAGTGGTTAGAAGGTTTAAAATCTAATCGCGTTAAAGATTTAGCAGCAAAACAAATTATTAAAACGGCTAATATTGAAGAAATTCAACAGATTTCTCCTAGTCCAGATTGAAGGATTATATTAATGATTTTTAATTGATCGGAGTTGCGAAAGGGAAGCGCACTCACCATACTACTTTTTTTGTTTGATTTTCATTAATTAATATGAAGTTAAATTTTAAAGCTGGACAAGTTTGACGGCCTGTCTTTTGACAAGGGGAAAACCCTTTTGCACCATAGAATAATTGATTAAATTTCCTCACAGGAGAATATTGATGAAAAAGTTAATCTCAGCCTTGTTAATCATTGCTGTAACTGTTTTAAGTTTTGTTCCTAATGCCTTCGCCGCCGATTTAGCAAGTGGGGCTAAAGTATTTTCAGCAAATTGCGCTTCTTGTCATGCTGGGGGTAAAAACCTGATCAATGCTGCGAAAAGTTTGAAAAAAGCCGATCTCGAAAAATATGGGATGTATGATGTCGAGAAAATCAAAACCCAAGTGACAAATGGTAAAGCTGCAATGCCCAGTTTCAAAGGTCGTTTAAAAGACGATCAAATTGCTGATGTTGCAGCTTATGTATTAGCTCAAGCGGATAAAGAATGGAAAAAGTAATATAAATTAACCCTGAATTTTAATACAGTTAAACCTCTTACTCTCTATAATTAATTAGAGTTTGGGGGGTTTTCTGTTTTTAGATATTGAGTGGAGAAATCAGAACAACTTGATTTTTATTCAAATCATCTATTACACTAATTCAATAATAGTATTTTTATGGATTCTCTATGGCTCCTCTGCCTAATTATCGTCCTCGGCAACTTTCCCTCGGCCCTTTAGAAACCGAAATCCTAGAAATAGTCTGGGAATTGGGTATAACCACGGTGAAAGATGTCCATGAACGGATTTTATCTGACCCGAACCGAGAATTAGCCTATACTTCAGTAACCACCGTATTGCGTCGTTTAACAGATAAGGGTTGGTTAGTTTGCAATAAACAGGAACGGGCTTTTTATTGGCAAGCTTTAGTCACCCGTGAACAAGCCCAGGCTATTTTAGCTTATGATCGTTTAAATCGATTTTTAGCCATAGGTAATCCCGATATAGTTGCTTCTTTTGCTGATAGTTTGGATACCGCAAGTTTAGATCAAATTGATGCCATTGCCTCACGCCTTGATGCTATTCGTCGCCAACGGGAGGGACAACAATAATGCACTTAATGATTATTTTATTCGCCCTAGGATGCGCGGTTGGTTTGCGACTTATCCCCTTACCTCAAGGGGGAAGTTGGCAGCAACGCTGGCAAAAATCTCTATTTTTGTTTGTCTGTCCGCCTTTGGTTTTGTTAATGACAGCCTTGGCGGTATTATCGATGGGAACAAAGGGGGAAATGTTGGGACTTGAAGCCAGTTGGTTTAGTTATTTTTTGGCTTTGGGATTTGTCGGTTGGGGAATATTAACGGTTATTCAGTTAATCGGTCAATTGTGGCAATCTCAATGCCGAATTCATCGCTTATCTCAACAGGTTGTTATGGGAAAAACAGCGAGAATTTTAGAAGATGATTTTCCCTATAGTGCTCAAATTGGATTTTGGCAACCGGAATTGGTAGTCAGCCAAGGATTATTAAACCTCTTAGATGAGACTCATTTAGAAGCAGTGATTGCCCATGAACAAGCCCATTTAAACTATCGAGATACTTTTTGGTTTTTTACCTTGGGTTGGCTACAAACTTTAACCTGTTGGCTTCCTAATACCAACCAACTCTGGCAAGAGTTACTATTATTAAGGGAAATGCGGGCTGATCGTTATGCAACCCAACAAGTTGACCCATTAGTATTAGCAGAATCCCTATTATATCTCGCCAAAGCTCCGTTTAAATCCCCGGATTATGGCAATTTATCCTTTAGTTGTTCGATTCGGAGTAGTCGTTTAGAGGAAAGAATAGATGCAATTTTAACGGAAGATTCTGTTCCTTTAACCTGGGGATGGTGGGTCTGGATATTACTATTTTGGGTCTGTTTACCTTGGATTACCGTCCCCTTCCATTATTCCTAATTACACCAATTATTTGAATACCCTGAACCTCCTCCTTTAACCTTGGAGGACAGGGATTTTAGTTTGTTGACGATAGCGATAATAGGCGGCACAAGCGCCTTCAGAGGAAACCATTGGCGCCCCTAAAGGATGTTCGGGAGTACAACGGGTTGCAAAAACCGGACATTCCTGGGGTTTTTTAATCCCTTGGAGAATTTCACCACTAATACAATCTTGGCAGGGGGAAGAAACGGGAATTAACTGTTGAGAATTAAACCGTTTTTGAGCATCAAAATTAATATATTTTTGTTTAATTCCTAACCCACTTTGGGGAATTTCTCCCAGTCCTCGCCATTCCCTGGGGACAATTTCAAATACTTCTTGAATAATCGTTTGAGCGGTTTCATTTCCCCCTCGACGCACGGAACGATTATATTGATTTTCTAATTTATATTCTCCTTTTTCCAGTTGTTGAATACATAAATAAATTCCTTGTAAAATATCAATGGGTTCAAACCCTGTCACCACAATTGGAATCTTATATTTATCAACAATCGGTTCATATTCCTTATATCCCATGACGGTACAAACATGACCCGCGGCTAAAAACCCTTGCACCTGACAATTCGGACTCGATAAGAGGGCTTCCATCGCCGGAGGCACCAGAACATGGGAGACTAAAAGGGAGAAGTTATTAATATTTTGTTGCTGGGCTTGATAGACTGCCATGGCGGTGATTGGGGCAGTGGTTTCAAAGCCAACGGCAAAGAAAATCACCTGTTTTGTGGGATTTTGTTGGGCAATTTTTAAACAGTCTAAGGGATTATAAATAATTCGGATATCTCCCCCGGTAGCTTTAACACTTAATAGGTCTTTTTCACTCCCCGGAACCCTTAACATATCTCCAAAGGAACAAAAAATAATATTAGGTAAAGAGGCGAGGGCAATAGCTTGATCAATAATATTAATATCGGTGACACAAACGGGGCAACCAGGGCCATGAATTAAGGTAATTTCTGAGGGGAGAAGTTCATCAATTCCATATTTAACAATAGAATGGGTTTGGCCTCCACAAATCTCCATAATTTTCCAGGGTTTTGTGGTGATTGATGCGATCGCTTTGGCATAATCCTGAGCGAGTTTTCCATCCCGGTATTCGTCAACAAATTTCATAATATTTTTTATAACTAATCAATCAATTATCGTTATATTAACACTTGTTCCCTGGCTCTGCCACGGAATGAAAGCTAACATCTTTGCAAATACAGATAATCCTGATTTTCGATGTACTTGCGGAGTTCTTGCAGGATTTTTAAGCGGTATGTCGCCTGTTGATACTCCTGTTTCGAGGGAGAATCGCCAAGTTGAGTTAGCACTTGATCACTTTCTTGGGTGATCACATCTCGAAAAAAATTCTTGAACTTTTTGCGAGTGTCTTTCCCTAACTTAACCAAAAATAGTTTTTCTGTTTCTCCATCAATCTCCATTTTTCGCAATACCGACTTCCCAATTTTAGAGAATTCGGATTTCGCTAACCATTGATAAATTTCTTCTGAAACATCAACAGAATAAGATAACTCACCATTAGCAGGATAGAAACACAATATCTAACATTATCCTTCCTCCTCTACTTCAGATTCCATGAACTCGCTTTCAGGGATTTCTGCATAGGCAATTCATTTTTAGTTGTTTCTTGACAATTTAAGTAGGTAGGCGTAATTAAACCTAACTATTTAGATAGGGAAAACCCTTGCTGTAAATACCTTTCAGCCACACTGGGATGGTGGGATATTCTCGCCTACCTACTTATTCCTTGTTCTTTTAACTTTTTTATAACAAATCTCTTTAAATTTCTATGTTTAATATATATTTCTATCATTCTATCTTCATCGGACATGAAATTAGACATTTAAGACCCCCTTTAGTGTTTTATCTAAATTTTAAAGACGGTCGAATTTTCGATTAAATATGGACAAAAGCAGTTTTAGATGTAGCTCTAACCTGAAAAAAGTATTCCCCGGCCGAAACCAGGGAATCACAAAAAAAGATATTAACCGCCAACGGTGATGGGTTGTCCATCTGCGTCTAATAGCGCCCGTTTCGGGCCGTGAATCGGATCTTCCACAATAATAGTTTGATCTCGACTCGCACCTAAAGAAACAATCGCGATCGGAACTTTCATTAATTCCGCCAAAAATTTCAAATAACTGAGTGCGGCTGGAGGTAAATCTTCTAATTTCCGACAGTCTGCGGTGGATTCTTTCCAACCTGGAACCGTTTCATAAATGGGTTCGCACCGGGCAAAGGTTCGCGCACTACTGGGGAAATGTTCACACCGTTTTCCATCAATATCATAGGCGATGCAAACTTTAATTTCATCCAAGCCATCCAAAACATCTAATTTAGTAATGGCTAAACAGTCTAAACCATTAATTCTGACAGCATAACGGCCAATCACCGCATCAAACCAACCGCAACGGCGTTGACGTCCGGTGGTGGTTCCAAATTCTGCACCGCGATCGCACAAGACCTGGCCAATTCCATCCACCATTTCCGTCGGGAATGGCCCCTCTCCGACCCGGGTAGTATAGGCTTTCGCCACCCCAATCACCCGGTCAATCATTGTCGGGCCAACTCCCGTACCCACACAGGCGCCACCTGCAACCGGGTTAGAAGATGTGACATAGGGGTACGTCCCATGATCTAAATCTAACAGGGTTCCTTGTGCCCCTTCAAATAAAATATTCCGTCGATCCTGCACCGCCGCGTAGATTTTTAGTGACGCATCAACAACATGGGGACGCAAGCGTTCTGCATAGCGCAAATACTCCGCAATCACCGCTTCCGGGTCGAGGGGCGGGAGATTATAGAGTTTTTCGAGAATAACGTTTTTATTGCTAATCGTCCAGCGCAACTGATCGGGTAAACTCTCGGTTTCCATCAAATCAATGATCCGAATACCCGTGCGTTCAGACTTATCGGCGTAGGTCGGGCCAATTCCCCGGCCCGTTGTCCCAATCTTTTGAGATCCCCGTTGTTCTTCCGATGCTTGATCCAGGAGGCGATGGTAGGGCATCGTCACATGGGCTGTCTGGGAAATCATCAAATTTTTGGTGGAAATCTTCAGAGACTCCAGTTGATCCAGTTCTTCAATTAAAATTTTGGGATCAATGACGGTTCCTGAACCGATAATGCACTCGGTATCGGGATATAAGATGCCTGAAGGAATCAAGTGCAGTTTGAAGGTTTGATTGTCCACAACAACTGTGTGACCTGCATTTACGCCACCTTGGTAGCGGACAACCACATCTGCTGAACCACTGAGCAGATCGGTTATTTTGCCTTTTCCTTCATCGCCCCACTGGGCACCGATAACAACTACGTTAGCCAAGAGAGTTTTCACTCCGACAGTTTACACAAATCCTGATTATCTGTGATTACAGGCACTCTGTCAAATTAAGTTTTGTGAAATATAGGGCTATGCTATGGTTAATGGTCAATATCATCATCATTCTATTATGCCGTTACACGCCGAGTTACATCGCCATTTAGGGGGTTCAGTTGTACCGCGCATTCTGTGGCGGTATTTCCAACGTCATAACCCTCAGTTTACCCAAGGTTTTGCAGAATATGAACGGTTTGAAGATTTTTATACCAAACCCCGCAATACCTTAGATGAATATTTAGAACTGCATACCATGGTGGAAAGTGTGCAGACCGTTGAAACCCTCCCCTATTTTATTTATCGGTTGATGCGCGGCGCTTATACTTTTGAAAATTTAGCTTATTTAGAATTACGTTATACACCCTATTTACGCACCCCAGAACATCTGAGTCAGTCCCAAAGAATTGACTGTATGGCTGAAATTGTGGAGGTGGTGGGAAAAGCCAGTCAACTGAGTGATACCCCCATTATCACCAGCCAAATTTTGTGTATGCACACCCGACTTCCGTTTGAAGTCAATCAAGCGATTATTAATTTGGCTGCCCAAATGCCCCAATATGTCTGTGCAGTTGATATCGCCGGAGGGGATAATCATTATGCTCAACGGTTGGATGAATTTATCAATTTGTACAAATATGCCCTATCCTTGGGCTTGAAAACCACCGGACATTTATATGAAACCCCGGAAGGTTGTTATCCTGAATTATTACCCTATTTAATGCGAATTGGCCATGGCATCCAAATTCCGTTATTACATCCAGAATTATTACCGGAATTAGCCAGAAATAATCAATGTTTAGAAGTTTGTCCCACCACCTATATTAAAACGGGAACCCTCAAGGATATTCAGCAGTTAAAAATTGTCTTTGAACGCTGTTTTGAGGCCGGGGTTGATATTGCGATTTGTACCGATAATGCGGGGTTACATAATGTTCGTTTACCTTTTGAATACGAGAATTTATTAACCCTCGATATTATCGAGTTTGAACAATTAGAAGCCTGTCAACAAGCCGCCTTTCGCCATGCCTTTGCCTGGCCCCATCAAAACCCGCCTACACAAATTCTTCATGGTTTATTAAAACCCGAACCAATAATCAGTTATCAGTAATCAGTAATCAGTTATCAGTTTAAAATTGCTTAATAATTAATAGACAATTGCGTCCATCTTCACCGTGTTCATAACTTAAATAGTCCGCAATATCGCGCATTAATAGTAAGCCTCTTGTGCCACCCCCACCTAAAGGAGGATCACTATCCGTTGGAGTATCCTTGATTTCTTTCGTTATATCCTTGATTTTCTTCATTAAATCAAAAGGTACGCCAAAATCCCAGATCCGAATTTCAATTTGCCGATCTAAAATAGTAACTTCTAAATCAATATATAAATCAGAAGAAAGTCCTTGGTGGGCGTGACGAACTGCATTAGTAAACCCCTCGGCTAAAGCTAACTGACAGCGTAACCAAACGGATTTAGGAATAAAGGACTGATACAGTTGATCAAACCAGGACAAGACCTTAGCTAGACTGTCTAGGCTAGAGGGAACTTGCAGTTGGGTAATTTGGGGTAATGGCAATGGTTTTAAACCCTCTTATTCAATCACAATAAGTTTATGATCATAAAATGAAAGTTCAAGCTCCAGTGATCTCGGTTGAACCTCTGAGACAGCTTGGGACTAACGATCTGATTATTCCGACTGAAATCAGTAATCGCTCGTTGAGTCTCCCTATACTTTACTGCATTTTTAGAAAGTTTTGCAGTTGGATTGAACCGTAGTTGTGCCAAATCAAGTAAAATACTTCTTTCCACCGCGAGAGATCGCCCCCGACTTGTTGTAACCTTTAAGCAAAATCAACCTATTTAGGAGTTAAAACACCTTCCTTGGAAATTAAACTGACCTTCTATGGATGAACATTAATATTGCACAAAATTATTGCTCTAAAATTCCAGAGGATTAATCAGAACTTTTATGGGACAAACTGTATGAATCTTCAATATTAACTGAACATCATCCTAAATTCCTTCAATCTTAAATTCAGTCAACCCTCCAATTAGACTATACTCAAAGAGCATTCATAGAAAAGTCTTAACTTAGCCTTGATTACCCTCATCTGGTGTACCAACGTACCTCAACACTCATGTTTAAAATTCTGGTTATTGATGATGATGTTGCCATTTTAGAACTTCTTAAAAGAACGCTGAAGAAACAGGGTTATGATGTCAGTGTGGCAACTAATGGTGAAGAAGGCATAGAACAGGCTAAACAGCTATGTCCGGCATTAATTATTTGTGATTGGATCATGCCCAGGCTAACGGGGATTGAGGTCTGTCGTCAAGTTAAGGCTACCCCGGAATTATCAACCACACAGTTTTTCCTATTAACTTCCTTGGGTTCGGTTTCTGATCGGGTTACGGGGCTGGATGCGGGGGCTGATGATTTTATTTCTAAACCCATTGAAATGAATGAACTCTATGCTAGAGTTCGGGCTGGATTAAGATTACATCAACTTAGTCAAGATTTACAAACCCAAAAACAACTAATTGAAGCCGAACTAGCCGAAGCCGCTGAGTATGTGCGATCGCTCCTTCCCGAACCCTTAATGGAACCGATCAGAATTGATACTAAATTCATTCCTTCTCGTCAATTAGGCGGTGACTCCTTTGACTATTTTTGGCTAGATTCTGACCATTTATCAATTTATTTATTAGATACATCAGGACATGGTTTAAAAGCGGCTCTCCCTTCGGTTTCCGTGCTGAATTTACTCCGATCTAGGGCAATTCCTAATATTAATTATTATCAACCCAGTAACGTTTTAAAAGCCTTAAATACTACCTTTCAAATGACCTACCAAAACGATAAATATTTTACGATTTGGTATGGGGTTTATGATTTTTCCACTCGAAAATTATTGTATTCTAGCGCCGGTCATCCCCCCGCTATTTTGTTAACTGGCAAAGATCCAAAAAATCTCAAAATTGAAATGTTAAAAACCCGAGGAATGCCCGTCGGAATGTTTTTAGACGCTGAATATATAGATGCAACCCACGATATTGCAGAATTCAGTAATCTTTATATTTTTAGTGACGGAGTTTATGAAATCCAACCACCAGAGAATAATACGATGTTGGGTTTAGATGGATTTATCTCTATTTTAACAGAATATAATCATTTACAATCAGATACTTTAGAATTGGTATTAAATACGGTTAAAAAATATAATTCCAACAATCCCTTTGATGATGATTTCTCACTCCTAAAAGTAAGTTTTGATTAACTTTTGATCAAGAATAGAATTGAGGGTGAAATTGGGAAACACCAATCTGCATAAATTCAGATCAACCCCCGTTTTCACCCCGTCTTAGTGACCCAATAGCACCAGGTTAGCTTTCAACAAATTCCAAAAATTTCTCTTGGCTTTCAAAAATCTCGAACACCCGATCCATGCTGGTAAGTTCAAACAAAATCCTAATTTGCTCATTAATAGAACAAACAAATAATCGACTTCCAGCCGCTCTGACTGCTTTCAAAGCTAATACTAATGCACCCAAACCAGAACTATCCATAAACGTGACATCTTGGAAGTCAATTAATATGGTCTTGGCTCCTTTCTCAACTAAAGCAACAATATCCTGCCGAAATTGACTCGCTTTAGTGCCATCCAAAATCCCGTTAGGTTTAAGAATTTTAACATCAGAACTCATAGTTTTTTAGGGGTTGAACCCTCCATAAGACTCGCTCGACTCCGTTAGTATAGCTTTGAGTTGAACTCCATGCCAAATCTATCCATTTAACTTGAACAGGCCTATACTGGACTGACCTTAGCGCGATAGAGCAGTTTACTTCCCTGTCGGTATCCAGTATATCGCACAATCACCGGTTCTCCGGGTTGAGCCGTTCCCTCCAAAAGCTGGTGAAGATGGGGATCATAAGCAACTTCTGCCCCAACAGGTGCGATCGCTTCTACTCCCCATTCTCCCATAAGCTGTTCCACCGGACTTACAAAGCGTAATAATTTGACCGCCGGGAGTTGGGGATTTTCTTGAACTCGATAGACCACCGTTGGCCATTGTAAGAGCCAAGACTCCAAGGTGTGCAGACTTTCCCGTTTCCATTCCTCCAGCAATACAGAACGTTGCTGTTCCATCTGGGTTTGTAAGTGTTGATATTCCTGTGCCAAATTCCCTGGAGAGGCTTTTTCTTCATCTGGGACAGCACCCGCAGCAAACACCGATAGGAGTTCGGTCAGGGAAATCTTTAAACCCTGGCTAATTTTCAGCAAAATACCCACAGGGGTTTGCAGCGCCAGTCCCCGTCGCAGTCGAATAATCTGTAACGGGGAAACCCCAGCATTTTGACTGAGTTCTTCTAAGCTAGAAACCCCCGCCCGTTGCATTAATTCCTGCAATTGGGAAGTACAATCAGGCAACGCAGATTCACTCATTTTAATTTTTAGTTCACGAGTTATCTGCCATTGACGGCTCTTTAATTGCCTTGTAAATGGGATTCTAAGAACCACAAGCGCTGATCAATGGCGCGGGAAATTCCAGTATACAAATCGGTGGTATCCGCGTCGCCCAATGCGCTTGTTTTATCAATGGCTTCTCGAACTATTTTGCCATAAGGAGCATAGCGATCGGCTAAAGCCACTACATAATCTTTATCATTAGCGAGATCCAAGGGAAATTCAGGTAAAATTGTATCGGCAACCGCCATCCGAGCCGTTCCCATGGCTGTCCCTCCCAAAGCCGTCGCTCGTTCCGCAATTAAATCCACATATCCTTCTAATTCCGTTGCCATTTCATCAAACAGCAAATGCAACTGATAGAAATTAATCCCTTTGACATTCCAGTGGGCTTGTTTGACTTGGGTTTTTAAGTCTAATGTTGTCGCTAAACTGTAATTAAGAATCTCAATAATTTTGGCGCGGGTGGCTTCGGGTAAATCAATTCGAGTTGCATAAAGACGTTGTTTACGATTTGTTGTTACCATGATTAAAAAAGCTCCTTTAAAGGTTTTATTGGATGAATAGAAAATTTCAAAACAGACAGGAAACTAGGGGTACTATATCGGATTTTAAACCTTTCTAAATCTACCTCAAGCCAGATGTTTTTGCAGAATAGAACGGGGCGCTTTTCGCACATTACAGCGAATGGTTTCTAATCCTAATTTTGTACAGGCTTCATAGCGATGACAGCCAGAAAATCCATAATATTCCCCCTCGACTTCTAAAACATCAATCGGTTCTTGCAACCCAATTTCTTGAATCGATTGCATTAATAGTTCTACTTTAGCTTGATCAGTCTGCCGGGGCAGGGGACGACGAATCTGCCGGAGAGGAATTTCTTTAACCTGCATGGAGTCTATTCTCCTTGTTCTTGTCTTTTTAGATCATACTCGTAATGACTTCGACTTACAACCCATGGATCTCAAAAATTGAGCCGTTGGGTTTCCGGCATCGGTGATTGAATCGCGAGAAGTAATGCAGTAGGGTAGGTCGGGGCAAGGATACTTGGCTTTAAACCGTCGATAGACTTGACAACTGAGCTATCCACCCTCGATAAAAGACAATCAAAGACAGATTTTTAACCCATGACAACGGACAATCGACAAAAAAGAATCGCAATATTTGATAGTGGTGTGGGGGGATTAACGGTTTTAAGGGAACTGTACCGCCAACTTCCGAATGAATCCGTTCTTTACTTTGGAGATACGGCGCACTTGCCCTATGGAACCCGTTCACGAGAGGAAATCTTGCAGTTTGTCCGTCCGATTATTCTTTGGGCGATGCAACAGGACGCCAAAATGATTCTCATGGCCTGTAATACCAGTTCCGCCCTGGCCTTAGAAACAGTTCAAGATGAATTTGATATCCCCATACTAGGACTTATTCTTCCGGGTGCTCAAGCAGCAGTTCGACAAGGAAAACGGATTGGAGTAATTGCCACCCCCGCCACGGCCGCCAGTAATGCCTACCGCCATGCGATTCAAGAAACCGATCCGTCGGTTCAGGTTTGGCAAGTGGGGTGTCCAGAATTTGTTCCCCTCATTGAACAAAACCGAATTCATGATCCTTATACCTATCAAGTGGCACGGGAATATTTAACTCCGTTAATTCAGCAGCAAATTGATACTCTGATTTATGGCTGTACCCATTATCCTCATTTAGCCCCGGTGTTGCGCTCAATCCTTCCGGCTCAGGTTCGGTTGGTTGACCCGGCGGTTTCTTTAGTTAAAGCTACTGCTAAGGAATTAGAACTATTAGGAATGCAGAACACCCAGTCTCCTAAACCGACGCGGTTTTGTGTGAGTGGCTGCCCTCAACAGTTTGCCGATCTTTCGGTGCAGTGGTTGGGATTTACTCCCGCAGTAGAAGCCACCACCTTACCCACGATGGAACCCGTAACCGTCAGTAATCAGTAATCAGTTATCGACCATCCGGAAAACGGTGGCGCGGCGAGGAATCACCGCACTTCTAGGGCGGTGAGGATGTCAACAAATTACACTGACACCGTAATGGGCGAGGAGACCTCGCCCCTACGATCAGGAGATGTTTGTCGTATACTTAGCAAGGGCTAAGAGTAAATAAATCATTAAAACATAACCCGCGGCCAGGAGCGGGATGGTTAAAGGCATATCGTTATAGAACATCATGAGTCAGCCCGAAGAAATAGGAGGAGGAGCATCACAGAAGTTTAAGACCCGCTACATCAGGTCAACACGCGATCGCTAACGCCTGCGCTCTTGATGACCCACAAATAGAAAATCTCCGAGGGAAATTCTCATTTCCCCGAAATATTGCTTATACCGAAACTCAGCAGAGGATTCCCTACTTTAAAACCCAGGATTCTCTCATCAAACCCTAAATAGAGACTCCCCTCACCGATATTGTGGACAGCCTAATGACCAGAATGAAGTTAGAAGCTCGTCGAGAAGTCCTAACGGCTATCCTTAAGCCAATAGATTAATTAGGTGGCGATAGATTCTCCTGAACCCAGTCGCTAGACCTGTTGTCCCTAATGTATAGAATTCCTTAAACTCCTGCTTCCAAGATAACATAAAAATTAGAGAATGGAGGCTATTCACGGAAATTTTTTTCAGTATTTAATCCGCCCACCGAGCCTAAAAAATAGAGTAGGGGAAAGGGGGCGCAAAAGCACCAGAAGCGACCTTTTTAAAGGGTTAACGGTGTTTAAATTTTTGAGGACTGCTTCCGGCTACGGAGAGTTCTCGATACAATATTTTAGCAAAAATGCGATCCCCTGAGCCGAAACAGCTTAGAATCAGACTATAATATGTAAAATTTTGTTAACTCAATGCCTGAGTTGGCTAATCCATGACATCGCAAACTTTTTTATTTTCGCCAGTTGAAGCAGACCTGCGGCAGTTAACCGATAACTTAAAACAGCTTGTCGGTGCACGACATCCGATTTTGTATGCCGCCGCAGAACACCTGTTTAGTGTCAAAGGGAAACGGGTACGTCCTGCGATTGTCCTGTTAATTTCCCGAATGACAATGCCCGATCAAAATATTACCCTCAAGCACCGGAGGTTAGCAGAAATCACGGAAATGATCCATACCGCCAGTCTTGTCCATGATGATGTCGTGGACGATTCTGAAATGCGTCGGGGAGTTCCAACGGTTCATAGTTTGTTTAATAACCGAGTTGCGGTATTAGCAGGAGACTTTCTCTTTGCCCAATCTTCTTGGTATTTAGCCAATTTGGATAACCTGGAAGTGGTGAAATTGTTGTCCCAGGTGATTATGAATTTAGCAGAAGGAGAAATTCAACAGGGTCTGAATCGGTTTGATACAGGGTTATCCATTGAAGCCTACCTAGAAAAAAGTTATTATAAAACGGCTTCTTTGATTGCCAATAGTTCTAAAGCCGCAGGTGTTTTGAGTGAAGTTTCTCCGCAACAAACCGAAGATTTATATAACTATGGTCGTTATCTAGGTTTAGCCTTTCAAATTGTTGATGATATTTTGGATTTTACGGGTTTAACCGAGGAATTAGGGAAACCCGCAGCGTCTGATCTCAAAAGTGGAAATTTAACTGCACCCACCCTTTATGCTTTAGAAGAAAAACCCTACCTGGAAACTTTAATTGAGCGGGAATTTACTGCTGATGGAGATTTAGAACAGGCTTTGACCTTAATTAAAGATAGCTCCGGGATTCAACGCTCTAGGGAATTAGCCTCTTATCATGCCCAACAAGCGGTCAAGTATTTGGAATCTTTTCAAACTTGTGAATCTCGACAGGCGTTAATTGGTTTAGCAGATTATGTTTTAAGTCGGCTGTATTAAAAGGAGTTGACAGTTGACTGATGACAGTTAACTGTTAACTAACAAGGCAGTTATTGTTTGCATCCCGAAATCAATTAAGCTACATTTTCAGAAAAGAAAAATACCTTTCCGCCATAGGCTTGTTGTAGATAATCTTCTTTCAAAACTTGTTGACGATTGCCCATAGCAATGACTTCTTGATTGAGAAGAACCAAATCATCAAAATTAACAATGGATTCCCCCAAATCATGGTTAATCACAATTACAATTTTACCCGATTCGGCTAACTCTCGAAATAAACTAAAAATCACCGCTTCGGTTTTTTGATCAATCCCGACAAAGGGTTCATCAAAACAAAAAATCTCCGCTTCCTGGGCTAAAGATCGGGCTAAAAATACACGCTGTTGTTGACCGCCCGACAGTTGACCAATGGGGCGATGTTTATATTCAACCATTCCTACCCTTTCTAACGCTTGGGTGGCGATGCGACGACTGACTCCAGAAAAAGGACGCAACCACCCGGTTTTCCGCACTCTCCCCATCATCACAATATCCCAAACTGTTGCTGGATAGTTCCAGTCAATTTGCGATCGCTGAGGAACATAGGCGACCCGTTGACGTTGCTGAATTAGGGGTTTTCCGTCATAGACCACCGCACCCTTACCCATTGGAATTAACCCCAACATCGCCTTCATTAAGGTACTTTTCCCCGCCCCATTCGGCCCAATAATCCCGGTTAGTCGTCTGGGTTGGATGTTTAAACAGATATCTCGCAATGCTTCTACCCCGCGATAGTTGACGCTAAGGTGGTCGATAGTTAAGGCTGGGTTAGGATGGGGGAAGTCTATAATGTTCATCGGCGTTTGCTGTGTTTTTTATTCCCTTTTGGGGGAGGATGATGTTTCTAGTCTATCATGAAAATGAAAAGATTATGAAAATCATAAAATGATGTTGCCAATAATTGCTCAAAAGTCCTTTTCTATAAGGTTTAGGGGTATTTTTTTCGGGATTCTGTTAACGGGATTAAGTAGTTGTACTCAAGGGAAAACCGACCTTTCTGTTAATAGCAATCAACCAAAAGTAGTATCAACCAGTACAATTATTGCTGATTTAACTGAACAAATTGCTGGGGATGAAATTGAACATCTAGGAATTTTAAAGCCGGGTACAGATCCCCATGTTTATGAACCTGTTCCTCAAGATAGTATTGCTTTAGAAAAGGCGGATTTAATTTTTTATAATGGTTATAATTTAGAACCGGGATTAATTAAGTTAATTAGGGCGGCGGGAACTCAAGGAAAAAAAGTGGCTGTGGGGGAGGTAGTTAAACCTTTGGATTTTCAATATAAAGGACAAAAACAACCCGATCCTCATGTTTGGGGAACGGCTAAAAATGCTATTTTAATGGCGAATAAAATTAGGGATGAGTTGATTATTTTATCTCCTGAAGATCGGGAGATTTTCAATAAAAATGCAGCAAAATTGACACGGGAGTTAACTCAATTAGATACTTGGATTCAAGAACAAATCGCAACTATTCCCCCTAAAAATAGAAAGTTAGTGACAACCCATGATGCGTTTCAATATTATGCCCATGACTATAAATTAGAGGTTATTGGTACATTAATTGGGATTAGTACGGAAGAACAACCGAGTGCAAAAACTGTTAAAACTTTAGCGAGTTCGATTCAACAAGCGGGAGTTCCAGCTATTTTTGCGGAAACCACTATTAACCCGCAATTAATTACAACGGTTGCGGAAGAATCGGGAGTTAAATTAGCTCCAGAGCAGTTATATTCTGATTCGATTGGAATTCCAGGAAGTGCGGGAGAAACCTATATTAAAATGTTGGTTAAAAATACTAAAACTATTGTGGAAGCATTGGGGGGAAAATATACTCCTTTTAATCCTAATTAAAAGTTTGTTGTTGCGCTTCAGCGCAATCTTTATGAGGGCACTGAAGCACAACAACAAATGTTTTTGGTTGTTGGGATGAACACTCTGATCAAGAGTGCGCTGAAGCGCAACAACGGGCAACAACGCCATAATTTTAATCATTCAGGACTTGATAAATATTAATTAACTGTTGACGTCCATGTAATTGAACCCGACCAACATAACAGGTAGGAAACCTACTATCAATTTGTTTATGGGTTTCTTCATTAATTAATATCCGACAGATTCCTTGATTATAAAACGATTTATCATAACTTTCTAAGCGAGCCGCAATATTAACACTATCCCCTAAAGTTGTGTATTCCATTCGTTGAGAACTTCCTAAACTTCCGGTTACGACAATTCCGGTCGCAATCCCAATTCTCATAGAAATTATGGGTTGATTTTGTTGTTTCCAATGTTGATTTAGAGAGCGCAATTTTTCCCCCATTGCTAAAGCACAGGATACCGCCGATGTGGCATCTTGAGCAATTTCTTGATCGGAATTTCTAGGAATAGGAACTCCAAAAACCGCCATCACAGCATCCCCCATAAATTTATCCACAACTCCATCATGTTCAAACACAGTATTAGCCATAGCATTCATATATTCATTTAACCAACCCATTAACATAGCTGGTTCCATTTGTTCAGCAATGGTACTAAATCCTCTAATATCAGTAAATAGGACAGTAGCAATCATTTTCTGTCCCATGATTTGACCTTTTTCTAATAAATCCTCTCGATTTTGCCAAATTGTTTCGGCAATTTTAGGAGTCACATAACGTTGAAATAAAGTCATTACCATTTTCCGGTCTTGACGTTCAACATTAGCAATATAAGCTGTGACCACCATTCCCGAACTAACTAATGCTAATAGAGGAGAAATTAAGGGGAGCCACCATCCACTTAAAAAAGCCCAGTAGGAAATCAGAATTAAACTCCCGGTCGCTAAAATCAAACAATAGGCAGTCCAACGGGTTCCCCCATAAACCCAGCCTAAGCTACTTCCTAAAGTTGACCAAACAAATACCCAAAACCACTCCATTCGATCTGACCAAACATAAATTAAAGGCCGTCCATCTAAGGCGCTACTAATGATTTTACTGGCAATATTGGCATGAATAATCACCCCAGGAGTTCGATCGCTGATACTAAATAAATTACTGGTATAGGGAGTAAAAAATAAATCATTTAAACTTTGAGCAAAGGGGCCAATTAATACAATTTTATTTTTAAAAAAATCTGGAGGAATTTGATTATTTAAAACCTCCGTTATCGAAATTTTATTAAAATTATCCTGCGATCCTCGATAATTTAATAGGATTTGATACCCCTTATCATCAGCACGAATATACCCCCCATCATTTTTAGTAAATCTAATGAATTCGGCTTTTCCTAATTTCACCTGATGATTTGCCGTCATTTCCGGTGTCACTCCTTGAGCTTCTAAATACATCAGAGCAACCCGCGCCCCCAAATTAAGAATTGTAGGACTATTCGGGGGTTTTATGGATAATAATGCCCGACGAATTTTGCCATCGGCATCTAAAATTAAATCCGCAGCCCCCACTTGATCTTTCTCTTTTAAGATGGGTGGGGGTTCAATAGAAGCTCGATTTTGATCCTCAACAACTTTTTCTACACCAATTAAATTGGGAGTAGTTTTAAAAACAGTAACTAAGTCCTTATTCCCTGGTTCAACGGGTAAGTTTCTATAAATATCTAAGCCAATGGCAACGGGGTGTTGTTGCTTGATTTTCTTAATTAATTTTGCTAAAATAGCATCAGGAATTGGCCATTGTCCGAGCTTTTTTAAATCCGGTTCATCAATCGTAACAATAACGATTCGAGGGTCGGGAGCTTCCAGGGGTCGCCAACGGACAAATTGATCAAAAGTTGCCCAATCTAAAAGTTGTAAAAAACCTGTACTTTGCAAGGCAATGACTGAAGCGGTTATCAATGGACTTAACCATAAATAACGGAATAACTTCAGCCCTTGCCAAGAAACTCGCATTCTTAAAGTATGAAGTCTGAAGGCGGTTTTTTTTGATTTCATAACTTCATACTGCATGGGAGTTTAACCTTAATTAATGATCAAGGGTATTTACAAATGGTTGATTGGCAATCGTTTCTAAACCAACGGATTCCAAAAGTTGTTTCCATTCTTGAGTTAAATTGCTATCGGTTGGTTGAGTTTGACGCAATTTGGCTAAGGTGGTTAAACTCTCAAACCAAATCCCATTTTCAGCATAAATTTTAGCCTGTTCCAAGGGTTTAGCTTGTTGCAATTTTGCCTTTAAGCTGGCATCGGGTTCGGTTCTTTTGATTTCCCCAGTCACAAACACAACTTTAGGTTCGGTGGTATTTTCCGCACTACAAATTACCCCAAATGACCAACGATAGGTTTGACCAACTTTTAAGGGCGGGGTGTCTTTGGGAATTTCAATACTAACAATTCCCTGTTGATCAGAAATCGCCACATTGGTTTGGTAAATGTCGTTGTTGTTTTGATCTTTCAGACTAAAAGCGGCTTTGGTTGCCGGAATTGGGGGAACATAAAAAAAGAAGGTCGGAGTTGCTGCCACCGTCAACCCTTTAATATCCGTTTGTTTGCTATTCGGCTGAGTCGAAAAAGCCGGAACTAAAGCCATTAAGGGGGGGTTGATTCCCTGGGCAACATTAGGGCATTGACCGCGAGAACCTCCCCCGGCGGTGCGGCTGGGCATTCCTTCCCCGGCTGGGGGTTCAAAAGCCATACTGATTCGGATGCCCTCAGCACTGTTAGGCTGGGCGATAACAGACAGTTGGGGAACAAAAGCTCCTCCCACAAGGGTAAGGAGAGACAGGCTAATCCAATGTTGGTGCAAATGTTTCCGAGGCATAAAAGTATAAGTCTCCAAAGAATACCAATAAATCATGGAATCAGATTCAACGGGACTGGTCTGAGATGAATTTGTCCCGGGTGATGCACTAATATTTTAATTTTATCAAAAACCTATCTAAAAACCAGGATAGCAAACGCAATTAAATCTTTAATAACCTACGGTCAGAGTCACAAATTCACTGCCAATTTCCTACTAAAACAAAGGGAGCCCAATAATAGGGATCTTGATATTCAGGCTGCTGTAACAGTTTTAACTGGGCTTGGCGCAGGGCTTGGGATTTAGTGACTTGGGGCCGTATTAATTCTTGATAGAATTGTGCCATCAAGGAGGCGGTGGAGGTATCATTAACTTGCCATAAGGTCGCCAAGGTACTCCGCGCCCCCGAACGCACGGCTACCCCCGCTAACCCTAAAGCGGCTCGTTGATCTCCGGTGGCGGTTTCGCAGGCACTCAAAACCAGTAATTCCACAGGGTTTTGTTCTCCGGGTTGGCGACTACGAAGCAGATAATCTAAATCTTTAACATTAATTCGACTTTCCCAAGTTAATAAAAATGTATCTTCGGCTTTAGAACTAAATTGTCCATGGGTGGCTAAATGTACGATAGGAAAGGCGTTTTTTTGAATTTGTTGTTCAACGGCATCCCGGGTAAATTGTTGATTCAATAAAACTTTTGTGGGAATATTTTCCTGAATTTGTTGAATTTCCGAGGCAACCGCAGGTAAGGCGGAAAATCCTTGGCGAGCTTCACTTAATCCGACGGTTAAGGTTTGTAGTTGATTCGGTTTTAGGGAGCGAGAAGCCAGGAGTTGTAAACCGGGGGTTAGGGCTAGATTATAGTTTTCAACGAGATATTTTTTACCATCATATAGGGCAGCCATGGGGATATTCCGCAGGGAACCATCTAAGACAAAAACCAAGGTTTTAATCGAATTATTTTTGAGATCCTGTTCGGCTGAACGAATCAGCCATTCATAAACCTGTTGAGATAATTCTATCCGCTCTTTTGTGGAAAAAATCGGTTGGAAAGATAGTCGTAATTTCCGCAGGATATTTTCAACTTGTTCTTGAGGAATTGTGGTGGAATACTGTTGTAAGGGTTTACCAGGAATTGAGATAATTACTTCTAATCGATTCGCTAAAATAATCGGATAAATTACGGCGGCTTGGGAATCGATTTGATCAATTTGTTGGGGTTTAATTTTTTGATCTAAACAGGCTTCTTGGAAAAAGTTATCGAGTTCTGCGACCTGTAGGGATTCTATCAGTTCCCGGGCGATTTTCAGGTTTTCCTGGGTGGGAGATTGTAAAATTAAATCGACTAATTCTCGATAGACAGGTTCCACACTTTCCCGAAAGGAAAACTGCACATTTTGGTCAATGGATACTAGGTCTTTTCTCAGGGATTTTAGGTTATTAACGGCTTCTGTATAGGCGGTGATCGCTTCGTTTTTGTGATTTTGTTGTTTGAGCAGTCTTCCTAACTGCCATTGCCATTGATAGGCAATATCGGAGGCATTAATAGATTGGGCAATTAGCAATGCTTTTTCCGTTAACTCTTGGGCTTTTAAGGGTTGTTGATTTTGTTCATAAAACTTGCCCAAACTTCCTAATGCGTAGGATTCTGCTCGCAAATCCTGTAGATTTTTAGCATCTTGAATTGCCGTATTAATCAGGGCAATCACTTCAGAAAAATTACCCTCTGATTTTTTTTCAGCTTTGATTAAATAATTACTAAAATTAACTTTAGCATAAATTGAACTCCGACTGACGGGAACTTGTGGCAGAAAAGATTGAATTTGATTTGACAAAGTTTCAGCTTCCGTTTGTTTGTTTAAGTCAATCAGTAAACTATATTGATTAATTAGGGCTTGGATTTTTCCCGAGGCATCGGGAGCAATTTTGGTGGCATTTTGATAATAGTTTAAAGCCAGATCCAAATTATTTTGACTGCGATTAAGATTGGCTAAACTCAAATAAACTTGACTTAATAACTGCCAGTTATTTAAGGTTTTAGCTAATTCTAAACTTTGTTTTAAAACCTTTTCAGAAGTTGTTAAATCTCCCACCTGTTTTAAGGTATTTCCCAAACTCAATAAAGCCGTTGCTTTAATTAAAGAATCCGGTTGCAATTTTAGATTTTCGTTGACTTCTGTTAAGGTTTTTAAAGATTGTCGATAAAGTCCTAAACTTTGTAAAGCAATTGATTGATTAATTTGATTGGTAATTTTTCCTAACCAATTTCCTGCTTCAGCATAGAGTTTAAAGGCTTGTTTCCAGGTTTTAATAGCTTGTTCAGGCTGTCCTGTTGTTAGTTGTAATTGACCTTGAATATCTAAGATTTGAGCTAGAATTAAAGGTTGTTTAGAAAAAGATGAATCCTGAATCAATCCCAAACTTTCTTCCAGGGTTTTTTCAGCTTTCTGCCATTGTCCTAATTGCTGAAAGACCAAAGAGAGGTTACTTAAAGCGATCGCTTGATTCACCCGATCTCCCTGTTGAGAAAAACCTAAAATTGCCCGTTGTAAAATTTCAGCCGCGTCAATATATTGTCCCTGATTGTAATATTGTTTTCCCTGTTGAAATAAAGCCGTTGTATCCTGGGTATTATTTTGAACAATAGTGTTATTTGTTGGCGGTTGAAAATTGCCCAAATTCAGGGTAAAATTATTGAATAATACAATGGGTAAAATTCCTAAACTCATTAAACCTTTATTTAACATAATTAACCTCTTTCTCTATTTCCCGTTCTCTGCTATACTACAATAATGAATTGATTCTAACAGGATCAGTTATTGTTTTTCTTTTCGTTATTGAAGTTTATATGGGGAAAAATGGCTAACTTATTAGTGACCGGGGTGGCGGGATTTATTGGATTTCACCTGTGTCAACGTTTGTTAGACCGAGGGGACACCATCATCGGAATTGATAATCTCAGTGATTATTATGATGTTTCTCTGAAACAAGCCCGTTTAGAACAGTTAAAAAACCGAACAGGATTTTCCTTTCAAAAACTAGATTTAGCGGATAGAGAGGGAATCAATCAGTTATTTGTTCAGGGAAATTTTGAACAAGTTGCCCATCTTGCTGCCCAAGCCGGGGTAAGATATTCTTTAAAAAATCCCTATGCTTATATTAATAGTAACCTAGTGGGATTTCTTAATATTTTAGAAGGGTGTCGCTATTCCCCAATTAAACATTTAGTTTATGCGTCTTCCAGTTCCGTTTATGGGGCAAATAAAAAAATACCGTTTTCAGTAGAAGATAATGTAGATTATCCGATTAGTTTATATGCAGCAACCAAAAAATCTAATGAATTAATCGCCCACAGCTACAGTCATTTATATCATATTCCGATGACAGGATTACGATTTTTCACTGTTTATGGGCCTTGGTATCGTCCTGATATGGCGATGTTTATTTTCACCAAAGCCATTCTCGAAGAAAAACCCATTGATGTGTTTAACTATGGCAAAATGCAGCGGGATTTTACCTATATTGACGATATCGTAGAAGGAGTAATTAGAACATTAGATAGAATTCCCCAATCCGGTGAAAACCCACATACAAACGCACCCTATAAACTTTATAATATTGGGAATAATCAACCGATTGAATTATTACATTTGATTGAAGTCTTAGAAACGGCATTGGGTAAACCCGCAATCAAAAATTTCATGCCCATTCAACCTGGAGATGTCCCGATAACCTATGCGGATGTCGATGCTTTAATTCAAGATATCAACTTTCAACCCAATACTTCTATAGAAGTCGGAGTCCAACGCTTTGTAGAATGGTATCGCTCCTATTATCAGGTTTGAAAATAGCATTTTTAGGGTAAAATAGGGAATCACGGAAACTATTTCTTTGGGTTACTGATAGAGGAAAACCGTACTTGATAGGTTGGTATATACAACCTAGAGGAGATTGCCAAGTTTGTTTACAATTCGTTACAATAGGTTTATAAAAGACCAGAGGTTGAATCTACTTCTGGATAATTAATAAGAGGTAGCCAACATGAATGGCTCTATTCGCGTCGGTAATTTATTCGGTATCCCATTTTATATTAACCTTTCTTGGTTTCTGATTCTGGGATTAATGACCCTCAGTTATGGGGGGAATTTGGGGTCTCAATTTCCCCAATTAGGTTTAGGACTGTCATTATTTCTCGGATTAATTGCCGCATTACTCCTATTTGCTTCGGTTTTAGCCCATGAATTAGGACATAGTTTTGTAGCAATCAAACAAGGAATTCAGGTTAAATCTATTACGTTATTTTTATTTGGGGGATTAGCCGGGTTAGACCAAGAAGCGAAAACACCCGCCGGGGCTTTTTGGATTGCCATTGCCGGGCCTTTAGTCAGTTTATTATTATTTTTGGGGTTGCATTTTATTGGCTCCTATTTGATAGTAACGGGTGCTTTATCGGCTTTAGTAAATCTTTTAGCTTATGTTAATTTAGCCTTAGCGGTCTTTAATTTAATTCCTGGTTTACCCCTTGATGGTGGGAATATTCTCAAGGCGTTGGTTTGGAAAATTACCGGGAATCAATATCAGGGGACTATCTTTGCCAGTCGGGCGGGTCAAGGATTAGGTTTAATCGGAATTTCCTTGGGATTTTTACCTCTGTTAACCTCCGGTGGGTCTCCTAATTTCTGGACAATTTTGATTGGGTGGTTTGTATTTAGTAATGCCGGGATTTTAGCCAAAGATGCCAAGCTGCGGAATAAATTATCGGGTTTTACCGCCGAGGATGCTTTAGTGAATCAAAATTCCGTGGTTTCTCAAGACATTTCATTAAGAAACTTTGTCAATGATTATATTATTGGGAAACCTGCAATTCAACAATTTTTAGTCATCAATGAAGTAGGCAAATTAGTCGGTCAAATTAGCGGAGATGACCTTAAACTTATTCCCACCGCGCAATGGCCGTTAACTCATATTGAAACAGTCATGAAACCCGTTGAATTCACAACAATCATTGATGCTAAACAATCCCTATTAGAAGTCGTGAATTTACTGGAACAACAACAGTTAAATGAAGTCCCAGTTGTTCGGAATGGGGTGTTAGTGGGGTTTATTGAAAAAGCATCAATTCGTCGTCTGTTAGATGAATCTTTGCAAGCTAATCCCGCTTAGATATTAACCGATTTATCATCGTCATTGTAGGGGCGAGGTTTTCTCGCCCTTATATTTATCACCAATCATTTAGGATTGCTATAGGGATCTAAAGTAACCAAGTGCTATCAGAAAAATCCTCACCGGAAACGGGTTGAGATGTGGAAGAATAGGGACGACGGGCTAATGGATGGGCTTTGGGTTTTTCGATCGCTTTCGGGGGCAAAGGTAAAGGTTGAGCTTTAGGTTCCAAGGCTGTTTTCAACGATTCATTTTCTTGTTTTAGGGTTTTTAATTCCGCAATTAATTTAGAATTCACCTCAGATAATTGTAAGGCTGCATCTTGAGCTTTTTGTAATTTTCCTTTTAAATCCGCTTCTTGAATTTCAGTTTTCATCCGAGCAATAAATTGATTTCTGTCGTTTAATTCCGCTTGTAATTGTAATACTTTTTCTTGAAGCGATCGCTCTTGATTTTGAACCGTTTCTAAAGCCGATTTCAACTCAACAATTTTCTCCTCTAAGTCCGGTTGTATCACCGATGTTGTAGGTGAGGCGGTTGATTCAGTCACCACCACACTTTCATTCGGGACAATTTCCACTTCAGCCGTTGAACTTTTTTCCGTTTCCTGGCGTACCATATCGGAAAGACGTTTCCGCACCATCATTCTTCCCCTTGAATGAGTATTGATTTCCAAATCATAACCCTAATCTGCCCTTGAGAGACAATAAAAAAAGGAATCAGGAGAGACTTTAACATTCCCTGATTCCCCAAAATCTCAATAATATCTAAACTAGATTAAGGTTCAACAATAACCGGAGTTCCGACATCAACCTGTTCAAATAAGGCAACAACATCCTCATTTCGCATCCGCACACAGCCATGGGAAGCCGCCTGTCCGATGGAGTTTACCGTGGGGGTGCCATGGAATCCAATCGAATCTTTTCCATCTGTCCAGAAGCCAATCCAACGCAATCCCAAGGCTGTATTTGGCCCGGGAGAACGGACTTCTCCCGTCCAGGGATCTTGCCAAACCGGGTTTTCAATTTTTTGCATGACTTTAAAATTCCCGGTTGGGGTTTCCCATCCCTCTTTCCCCACTGCCACCGGATAACTGGCAATCACCTGTTCTCCTTGATAGAGATAAACCCGGCGCTGACCTAACCGTAAAATTACACGCTTGGGCTGTTCTAAGGAGGGCAAAAACAAGCCCGGGTTATCCAAGGGGGGAACCATGGGGTTGAGGGACTGACTCGGAATAATCGGCATGGGGGTAGAGGAAGCCGCACTCAGGGTTTCCGTGGCAGGGGCGGTTTGGGCGGTACCGGGTTGCTGTCCCCCTAAAAATAACGTGGCTATTGCGATACCAGCGCTAATCAAATATTGAGATAAACTTTGAGCGCTGACTTTGATGGTCATATTTGACTCCTCACTTAGAAATAATATTTAGTATTTACAAAATACGACTGGGTAAAAATCAAACTGTTCCTTAATTGAAAAGTATCATAGCAGGGCAGCAGCGAGTTACTGCCCCGGTTTTCTATTTACTTTTTCTTTTGCAATTCCTTTAAGGCAGCTTGGGCTTTTTGCACCCCTTCAGTATTTCCTTGTTGTTGATAAAGTTCCAGGGCTTTTTGGAAAAATGTGATCGCCTGTGACTCCCGACTTCCCCGA
The DNA here is from genome assembly GCF_057220675.1 of Planktothrix sp. PLAVEN19ND. Classification (NCBI taxonomy): domain Bacteria; kingdom Bacillati; phylum Cyanobacteriota; class Cyanophyceae; order Oscillatoriales; family Microcoleaceae; genus Planktothrix; species Planktothrix sp. PLAVEN19ND. The sequence goes on from NZ_CM170132.1 coordinate 1,619,378, forward strand.
CCTTTGAGGGCCATTCCCATATTAAAGTGGGCTCCGGCATCCTCGGGATTATTTTCAATCACCCGACGATAACTAATAATTGCCCCGACATAATCTTCTTTCGCCAGTTGAATTTCCCCTAACGCTGCATTGGCTGCCATCAGGGTCGGTTTTAAGGCTAAAGCCCGTTCATAGGCTTGGCTGGCGGCTTCAAAGTTCTGTTCCACCTTGAAAATTTCACCGATTTGGAATTGCACATCGCCATCCCGGGGGGCGAGTTGGGCGGCTTTTTCAAAGGCTGCAATTCCACCATTGCGATCACCATATTTGAGTAAAGCAGCACCCAATTTAATCTGGATACTGGCTTCATTCGGGGCTAACATCTCCGCCTGTTGTAGCACTTCTAAAGCCTTCATTACATTCTCTTGCTTCAGAAACGCCATGCCCATGGCGGAATAGGCTTGCCAATTCCTCGGATCAACGGTCAGGAGGGTTTGATAGGCTCGGATTGCCCCGGCATAGTCCCCTTTGCGAAATAGGGTGGCTGCTAATCCCTGGTGAGCTTGGATATTGTCTCGTTTGAGCATTGTGGCTCGACGATAGGCGTCCGCCGCCGCATCATATTGTTGTAAATTGGCGAGGGTAAACCCTAAACCGTACTGAAAATCAGCATTATTGGGTTCTAGGATTAAGGCGTTTTGATAATATTGGGCTGCTACTTGGAAGTTACCGCGTAATGCTTCTAGGTAGGCAATCCCAGAATAAATTTTCGGGTTTCTAGGATCTAAAGTAACGGCCTGGGTATAGATGCTAATGGCATTTTCCACATCTCCCGAATCCACCAACTTCCGACCCTGTTCTAACAAATCATTAAGCTGTTTGTTAGCTTGGGGGTTGGCTTGAGCTACAATTTCCGTAGCTTGAGCAATTTGGGGTGTACTTATGGCAATCACAGCCATAAATACACTACTGATTAATAATTGAGTTCGATTTGACACGGCCTATTTTGTGTGAGAAGTTGAGCGAGTTGTCACAGGAGTTCCTAACCGATGGTTAGGGGTGAAATTGATACTGACATACTTCGGGCCATTTGTGAAGCTATCCGGTTGATCGGATTTCCCCATTCGTAATTCGTAATTCCTTTTATTTAATTATTTATATGCGATCGCCCCAACCCCGCAAACAATTCGCTCAACATTGGTTACGCAGTGAAAAAGCCCTGAGTAAAATTGTTAAATCTGCCCTATTATCCCCATCGGATTGTCTCTTGGAAATTGGCCCAGGAACTGGGATTTTAACCACGCAATTATTATCGGTAGCTCGGTCGGTTGTGGCGGTGGAAATTGATCGGGATTTATCTCAAAATCTAGTTAAAAGATTCGGTAATCGGGATAATTTTTTATTACTAGAAGGGGATATTTTGACCTTAGATATTCAGGGTCAACTCCAGGGTTTTCCTAAGTTTCAAAATCCGAATAAAGTCGTTGCCAATATTCCCTATAATATTACTGGGCCGATTGTTGAACAATTGTTAGGAACGATTTCTGAGCCTAATCCTCACCCTTATGAATTAATTGTCCTGTTAGTTCAAAAAGAAGTCGCCCAACGAATCACGGCCAATGCTGGGTCTAAAACCTTTGGGGCGTTGTCGGTGCGAGTCCAATATTTGGCTAACTGTGAATATATCTGTGATGTCCCCGCCAAGGCCTTTTATCCAGCCCCAAAAGTCGATTCTGCGGTGTTGCGTTTAAGTCCCCGTGCCATTGCCCATCCCGCCACCAACCCCCAATATTTGGAAACCTTACTCAAATTAGGATTTTCCAGTAAACGAAAAATGTTAAGAAATAATTTACAAAGTGTGATCAGTCGAGATCAATTAACCCAATTACTGGAACAATTAGAGATTAACCCCCAAGTTCGCGCCGAAGACCTCAGCGTTGAACAATGGGTTAATTTAGCTAACTTGATGGAAATAACGGATTTAGTCACTGATTAAAAACAGTCTATCTATTTCCTTCCCCCCTGTAGAGACGTGCCACGGCGCGTCTATCTATCCTAATTCCGAATAAAAATGCGTTCCTATTCTTTAATTGCTCCGGCAAAAATCAACCTTTACTTAGAGATTATAGGCGATCGCCCCGACGGATATCACGAACTGGCGATGGTGTTACAAAGTATCAGTTTAGCTGATCAAATTGATATTCAATCGATTGGAATTGACACCATTAGTGTCCGTTGTGATCATGCAGAAGTTCCTAATGATCACACCAATTTAGCCTATCGAGCGGCGGCGTTATTAGCTAAACAATTCCCCGAGGCCATGGCACAATTTGGGGGAGTAGAAATTAACATTAAAAAAAATATTCCCATTGCCGCAGGGTTAGCCGGAGGTTCCACCGATGCAGCGGCGGTTTTAGTAGGTTTAGATCTGATGTGGCAATTGGGCTTAACTCAAAGCGAATTAGAAGTATTAGGGGCTCAAATTGGTTCCGATGTTCCCTTTTGTATTCAAGGAGGAACAGCCTTAGCTACCGGACGGGGGGAAGAACTTTCTCCCCTGAAAAATTTAGATCATTTGTATGTGGTTTTAGCCAAATATCGGAACTTGGGAATTTCTACGATTTGGGCCTATAAAACCTATCGTCAACAGTTTAGCCAGACCTATATTTCCCAAGCTGAAGATTTAGAAACTCGTCAACACCGAGTCCATTCGGGGCCAATGGTTTCTGCCATTATGCACGGAAAGGGCGCGGAAATTGGTAAATTACTGCACAATGATTTAGAGAAAGTTGCCTTACCCGAACATCCCCAAGTCCTGGAACTGCGACAAGCCTTTGAGTCCCAGGGGGTTCTGGGAACCATGATGTCCGGTTCCGGGCCAACGGTTTTCGCCTTAACCGAATCTGAAGCCGAAGCATTACGGGTTTTAGAAGCAGTTAAAACCCAAATAGCTAACCCGGAATTAGAGTTTTGGACTGCAAAATTTGTCTCCACTGGTATTCGTTTAGCCCAATTATAAACCATGACTCAAAATACTCCTAAAACCTCCGAAATTTCCTCAAAAACGGATTCAGTTAATTTATTCCGTTGTATTAGTAATGCGGGGATTTATGCCGCCATTGCCTTCGGTCTTTATAATTTAACCCATAATATTTCTGGAAAGTTTGCAGCCAAACCTATCCATTCTGAGAATTTTACCGTGATTCAAATGTCAGCAGCCGTTCGGACTCTGGTGGTTGGTGTATTGACGATGGGAACGGTTTTATTTTCTTTCCTGGCTGTAGGATTAATCGGATTAGCTTTTTATGTTAGTATTCAACGATTAATTAAACCTAAGATTCCTTCCTCTAATGGTTGAAAAATAGTATAGAAGGGAACAGGGAATAGGGAATAAGATTATCGACAACTGAGTGCGGCTTTTGGATAAGCAATCCGTTTATGATTAACTTGTTCCCAAACCCGCACAAAGATTTCAGCAATTTTTGCCATTTCTGCCCGGGTTAAACCCGAATCAATTAATTGATTATCTTGCCATCTAGCCTTTAATATTTTATTCACCATATTTAATGCTTCTTCGTGGGTGGCATCTTTGAGCGATCGCAATGCCGCCTCACAGGAATCTGCTAACATGACAATACCCGTTTCTTTCGATTGGGGAATCGGCCCATCATAGCGAAAATCATCTTCCCGGACTTCCAATTCAGGATTTTCTTTAGCCAGTTGTTGGGCGTGATAATAGAAATAGGCAATCTGCATACTGCCTTGATGTTCAGGAATAAACGCTTGAATTGCTTTGGGTAAACGATATTTTTTCGCCATTACTAACCCCTCACTAACGTGCTTTTTAATAATTTTGGCACTTTCCCAAGGGTCATCAATCGTATCATGTTTATTCGTTCCCCCCATTTGATTTTCAATAAATCCTAAAGGGTCGTGCATTTTTCCAATATCATGATATAAAGTTCCCGTTCTGACTAATTCCACATTACAGCCCAATTCTTGAGCGGCGGCTTCGGCTAAAGTTGCCACAAACATTGTATGTTGAAACGTTCCAGGCGCTACGGTCGCTAATTTTTTTAATAACGGTCGATTGGGATTTGCTAACTCCGCTAATCGAATCGGGGTAATTAAATCAAACAGATGTTCTAAATAGGGACTTAACCCCAAGGCAACAATACTCCAAGCCACTCCTTCTAATACTTGTAATCCCACAATCTTGAGCATGATATACCAAATTGATCCGGCCGTGGCACTCGCCATCAAATTAAAAATTAAGTAAACAGCACCTTGAGCAATTCCCACCTCTAATCCTAGTAACGCTAATTCTTCTCGACTCCGAGATTGTCCCGCCAAAAGACTTCCGACTAATCCCCCTACAACACTTGCTAACAAATGAAAGCTATCAATTTCCATCCCAATCGGCAATAAAATTGAAAGTAAACCCACAACCGTTACCCCCACAGCCGAGCCATAAAAACTGCCCACCAATAACCCCACCGCAGGTAAATTAATCAGAGGTAATTTCAACAAAATAATAATCGGCGTACTCAGGGTTAGCAGTAATAATAAAAGCCGATCTCGACGACGTAAGCCCCGATGAAATCTCCACTCAACCAATAAAACAATTCCAACTCCGGCACTAACTAACCCCACTAACTTAATTAATCCTTTTGAATTAATTCCCCGTTCACTCAAACCAAAATAATCCAGTAAGACAAAATCCCGTTGAGTAATTTTTTGTCCTTTGTTAACAATAACTTCTCCCTTATTAATATTGACTAAAACAGGTTCAATTTTTTGTGCAACCAACTCTGCTCGACGACGGGTGGCTTCGGGATCTTTAACTAAATTTGCTTTCAAAACTTGATCTAACAAATTAGTCGCAAATAATTGAGTTTCTAAAGGAATCGTATATTTAACATGGACTTCAATGGCTTTTTTCAGAATTTCATCGGGTACGCCAGGAGCAATCCCCTGGGCTAACATCTCCTCGGTAATTTGAGCAATTCCTTGTTGGGTTTGTAACCAAATTTGCTCAGACCAGCTAAAGATGGACTCGCTATAAAAGACTGTTTGATCAATAGAGGATTCCTGAGAAAAGGCATTTAATGATGCGGCATATTGCCAACGGGCTTGGGTCACATCGGATAATAATTGTGAAAATTCAACCGGGGTGGTTCCCTGACGGTAAGCCTGTAATTGTGTGAGGGTGTGTTGGCGAATTTCGACTAAATTGGCTTCTTGCCAATCGGTAAATTTTGTCGGGTTTTTTTTATTTGGAGTTTTTGGTGGGGTAGTTGAGGGAATTTGTACACTCACCTGTTCAACTTGGGCGATTAAATCTTGCCATTCTCGTTCTGGAACCCCGCGCAAGTAATGCTGAACTTCCGTGGATAAAATTCCCGTATTCACAAATGGAAAAGGTTCGGCGATATTGCGGATAGATGTCCCCTGGGCTAATACCTTTTGAATGGTTTGCTCAATATCTTGATTAACGGCACCGTCAATCACTAAAACGGGAATGGCACCAATTTCAGAGGCTTTGCGTTTTTCATCGGTGGTTTTCAGGTCAGGAACACTGGCATCCCAGGGGGCGTTAATGGTTTCCTCGGCAATGCGACCGACATCTAATTTGGGTTGGTTGTAAAATCGAACGCCGATAACGCTGGTTAGGGAAACCACACTCACCAGGAAAAAGCTTGGACTGGTGAGGGAACTAAATTTTTTTTTGACTTTTCGGGGTTGACGATTTAACAATGAAGGGTTGGAACCAGATAGCTTCGTGGGTGAAGGCTGTGTAGGAGGCGAGGCGAAATGGGCGCGGCGACAAAGCCGTTCAATCTGTTGCGTCAGACTATGGAGCGTATTCATCTGCTTGGAAACTAGATCAAGGGGTTTAGCAGCCGTTTGAATTTAATTGTATAGTATTGCTTTGAGTTTTTAAGGAAAGCCAGTGACCATTGGTTTGAAAGGGCGATATATCCCTGACCAAAGGGCAAACAGATTCTGAGCCAACTGTAGCAGTTCTTCCTGGGTGGGGTTGAGTTTTACAGGATTATTTTCGGTTTCTGGAGCAGTTGAAGGCCAAATAGAGTGGTCTTGAAACTCCAAACGCCATTTGACTGGAATTGCGATTAAGCCCTGATAGGCACCGGATAAAGCCCCACTAATGGCTGCGGTGATTTCAGGGTGGTATCTGGTTTGTAGCGATCTCAAAACCGTTAAAGAATAGTCTTCTGGGGTGCTGAGGAAACAATAGAAGCCCAGGGCTAAGGCCGTCCAATTCTGTGGATCAAAATCGGTCGGAATAGTCGGTTGAGGAGAACGACTCAGTTTTGGGGTCTGGGTCAGTTGACGAACGGCCGTTTCCAAGCTGGCTTTTTGCTGTAGGAGGGTTTGAACTTGGTCTAATTGAGCCGTTAAAGCGGATTCGGTAGGTAACAGCTTTAACAAATTGGGAATGAGTTGGGGGAGTTCTGGATTTTGAGTTAGGGTCTGTGCGATCGCAACCGCCATGACCAAAACCCCATCCCAGACACTGGCAAACTGTTCCGGGCTATTCGATCTTAACTTTTGTAAGCAACTCAAATTATCGTGAAAAAATAAAGCCAGTGGAAAGCCAACAACAGCCACCTCACTGCCTGAATTTAACCCCTGGGGCAATGCGATCGCGGGTTTTTGAGATATTTCCAATTTTCGAGGTTCTTCCCTCTGGTTCGTTACTAACGACCAGTAATCAAGGGGATGAAATCCCTGATGTTGAATTAAGCTTTGAGCGAGTCCGGGAATCAGTCCCCCCCCATTTAGGGACGAACCGGGAGATCGGGTTTCAGACCCGAGTTTCATCAGTTGACCCAACCGATAACCAAGGACTATTCCTAGAAAAGACCCTTGAAATTGGCCAGATAGTGAATAGGGTTTCATGGAGAGGATTCTAAAGGTTTTTGCCCCTGCAAATGATGAACCAAAGCCTGTAGTCCCAAGCGGTAACTTTCTGCTCCAAATCCACTAATTTGTCCAATCGCCACTGCTGCAATGAAAGAATGATGCCGGAACGCTTCTCGACGGTAAATATTGCTTAGATGTACTTCAACGGTCGGAATTCCGACTCCTGAGATAGCATCTCGCAGGGCAATACTGGTGTGAGTATAGGCTCCGGCATTAATTAACAAGCCCTGGTGTTGCCCGAATGCGGAGTGTATTGCATCCACCAAAACCCCTTCGTGGTTAGACTGGATGATCGAGAGTTTAACCAGGAGTAACTGAGCTTCCTGTTCCAACAATCGATTAATTCCTTCTAACGTTGTTTTCCCGTAAATTTCGGGTTCTCGCTGACCCAAGAGATTCAGATTGGGGCCATGCAATACTAAAAGACTTAGCAACGGAGTAACCTTAATCAAATGTTAAATTAACTACCTCCGACGGCGGGGCTCATCCACGGGTACAGGAATTGGCTCTGCTTCGGGTTGAGTCGCCGGGCCCAATAGGGCATCAATAAGCTCCCGCGCCCATTCTTTTAACTTTTCCAGTATTCTATCAATGTATTCCATTGAACAAAAAGCTCCTCGCTGTAAACTAGCTACGCAACTGGACTGGGGGTTAAGGTCAACCGAATGGTTAGCCCAATCACCGCATAAAGCTGAAAACCAAGGCTTGCTATGGGTTAGCAAGTTTTATCCTTAACAGATATCTCCTCTATATTTCCTATTCTATTATATTACTCCGATTCTGGCTTAAAATTCTATAAAAGTTTCTAAAATTTTAAGCATTTGGTAATAGAACATCCTAGAATAATCTCTTTAATTTAGGGGATTTTTACAGCCCCAACCATCTCCTAGAGCCAGGGCATTTAGGATTAATTAAAAATTGGTTTGATCAGGGTCGCTAATCCGCAACTGCCTAACTCAAATAAACCTAGAGAGACACTGTACTAGCTTCATCTTAACAATTTTGGCAATTATGATTAGGCATGATATTGAACAATACCACCTCCAGCATAACGAATCTTTACAAATTTAGGCAATAGCTTGACAATTTCTTGTTTCCCCCAACCATTCATTAACCCTTACCGATCAGATGACGACGCAGAAGGTCGAGAGCCGTACTGCTACTGACCCGCCGTATCCAGTCCCGACTCCGTTTTTCCCCAAAACGACATTCCAGACTCTCTACCTGGCCCTGGGGCGTCGCTAAACCAATGTAAACCAGTCCGACGGGTTTGGTCGCTGTCCCTCCCCCTGGCCCGGCAATCCCGGTAATACTTAAACCCCAAGTGGTTTGTAGGAGATTTTTTACACCGATGGCCATTTGTTCGGCGACGACCGCACTCACGGCCCCGTGTTCGGCTAAATCATCGGGGTTGACCTGGAGGACAGCAGCCTTCACCCGATTATTATAGGCAATTACACCGCCTAGAAAATATTCAGAACTGCCGGGAATTTGGGTCAGGATGTGTCCTAAACCTCCTCCAGTACAGGATTCTGCCACACTCAAGGTGGCTTGATGTTGTTGCAATAATTCCCCCACCACCGAGGCTAGGGTTTGATCATTTGCCCCATAACAATCGAGTCCAGAAATTTCTCGGAGTTGGGTTTCAATGGGGGTAATTAATTGTTGAGCAATTTCTGGAGAGTCGGCCCGGGCAGAAATTCTTAATTTCACCTCTCCATGATTAGCATAGGGGGCAACGGTGGGATTTTTTAGATCTAGGAAATCAGCGGCTTTTTCGGCCAAAGTGGATTCGGCTATGCCCCAAAATTTTAGGGTACAACTTTGAATAATTCCTTGACACCAACCCTGATTTTTCAGATAGGGAATTGCCACATCTGACCACATTTGATAGAGTTCGGCGGGAACCCCTGGAAAGGTTAAAATTGTCAGCCCATCTCCCCTGGGTTTCCAGATAATTCCCGGTGCAGTTCCAGTTAAGTTAGCCAGAATTTCTGCCCCTTGAGGAATTAGGGCTTGTTTGCGATTACTCGCCGACATTACCCGTCCCCGTTGATTAAATTTTTGAGTGATATCTGCAATAATTTCCGGTCTTTCTATCAGGGGAAATCCAAAAAAATCAGCGATGGTTTCAACGGTTAAATCATCAGGAGTCGGCCCCAAACCTCCGGTAAAAATCAATAATTGAGAGCGTTCAGAGGCGATCGCAATTACTTTTTTTAGGCGTTCTCGATTATCTCCGACGACACTTTGATAATAATGGGGAATGCCTAATTGAGCCAATTGTTGCCCTAAAAACTGAGCATTGCTATTGAGAATATCACCCAGAAGCAGTTCCGTACCGACACAAATAATTTCAGCAACCATATTTTCTCTAAAAATTGTAGGATTCAAAGGTTAGTTTGGATTTAATCTAAAGCTAGGGGTGAGAAAACCTCGCCCTGATAAACCCTGAATTATTCAGGATTTAAACGTTTGCGTTTGGCTTTATAGCTGCGAACTGTGGTGACAATTAAGGTGATAATGGTAATGGGAATTACAAAACCGATCATCACAAAATTAAACAGAGGAAGCTCAGAATGTTTGGAAGAATCGAGGATTAAATAGATGGCATAGGCAAAATAATATGCTAAAAAAAGTACACCTTCCCAACGGTCAATAGATTTGCCCGTATAAAATATCGGGAAACAGGATATCGCCACTGCAATCATCACCGGAATATCAAAATTTAAAGCTGCCGGGGAAACATTAATTCCTTCTGGGGAAATAGCAGAGGATAGTCCTAACACCGCCAGGATATTAAAAATATTGCTTCCAATGACATTCCCAACGGCAATATCCCGTTCTCCTTTAATTGTAGCCACAACAGAACTGGCTAATTCTGGCAGGGAAGTTCCTGCGGCTACAATAGTTAATCCGATGACTAATTCGCTGACTCCAATGGCTCTAGCGATGGAAATTGCACTTTCAACTAACCAATTAGACCCTTGAACTAATAATACCAATCCAAGCGCAATAAAACCGATATTAATAATCCAGTTTTTCGGGGTATTTTCAACTACAGTCTGGGATTCATCTTCCTCGGATTCCTCATTTTTTTGTTTCTTGGCTTCATAAATTAAAAACAGAGTATAAACAATTGCTCCAATAAATAAAATCGTGCCATCAACCCGACTAATTTTGCCATCACTGCCAAACATTAAGGTTAAAACAGATACGCCAATCATAATCGGAACATCTAACCGAATTAACTGATTGGCTACCATTAAAGGAGCAATTAAAGCCGAAATCCCTAATATGATTAACACATTAAAAATATTACTTCCAACTACATTTCCCAAGGCGATATCCGCTTGACCAACTAAACTTGATTGAATACTGACGGACATTTCTGGAGAACTGGTTCCATAAGCAACAATTGTTAGCCCCACAAGTAAGGAAGGAATTCCCAAAATTGAAGCAATGGTTGAAGCACCACGAACTAATAGTTCTGCTCCCAAAACCAGCAAGACTAAACCCGCTATCAGCAACAAAATCACGCTCAAGCTCATACAATAAAAATCCTTAACCGTTAAGACTGGGATTCTTTGTTTAGAATGAAATATCACAACCCCTTTTGTCAATTTATCATGGTTTTAATCGACTTTGTTATTGGGGGTGTGGTAAAATGGAGGGGTTGGGATTTCGGCCCCTATAAACCTAATTTGTTTAAACCATAAATTTTGAGGAATAAAACATGACTTATTCAGAAGATTTAACAACGTTGGTTGTTGTCGCTTACCCGGAACAAGAAAAAGCTAAAGAAGTTTTAAAAGAACTCAAGGAATTGCAAACACAAGGGATTATTTCGATTGTGAATGCTGCGGTCATGGTTAAGAATGAAAAAGGCAAAGTTGCTATTAGTGAAACTGGAGATACGGACGCGAAAGGGGGGGCAATTATTGGCGGGATTACGGCGGGATTAATTGCCCTGTTTAACCCGATTGGAGCTTTGGGAGTCATTGCTTTAACCGCAGGTGGGGCAGGAGTTGGAGCTTTAATTACTCATTTTATGGATTTAGGATTTCCCCAGGAAGATCTTAAAGAACTGTCGGAATCTTTAACCCCGGGAAGTTCGGCGATTATTGCCTTAGTTGAGCATACTTGGGTCGATAAATTAACGGAAACTTTAGAGGAGTATGCCGGAAAATTGTATAAACGTTCGATTAAATCGGATATTGCGTCTCAACTAGAAACAACGGCAAAAACCATCAGTGCTGAGGCTGAATCTACGCCCCCGGAAGCCTAATTAATCTCAATAAAAATAGGTGGAACTCTCCACCTATTTAATTTTTTGATTCAGAGCATTCTGGGAAATTTTTGTGATATAAATTGTAACAATTACCGTTATGATTAACCCTATTCCATAGAATAACCATTCTACCGTGGTACGCGATCGCCCTCCCATTCCTAACTGAGCTAAACTTCCGATTAAAGATCCCACATAAACATATAAAATTGTACCTGGTAACATCCCAATCCAAGAGGCTAGAAAATAATCTTTTAAGGAAATATTCGTCAGTCCAAAAGCATAATTAAGTAAATTAAACGGAAAAATTGGGGAAAGACGAGTTAGACCCACTATTTTCCATCCCTCTTGACTTACCGCTTGATCAATGGCTTTAAACTGTTCATGATTTTCTAGTTTTTTAGCAACCCAATTCCTGGCAAAATATCGTCCAATTAAAAAGGCAAAAGTAGCCCCAATCACCGAACCAATAGAAACATAAATTGAACCCCAAACTATCCCAAAAATAACGCCAGCGCCCAAGGTTAATAAAGAACCTGGAACAAATAATATTGTGGCTAAATTGTAGATAATAATAAAAGCAACTGGCCCCCAAAATCCCAAATTAGCAACCCAATCTAAGAGATTTTTTAATAAGTCTTGAACGCCCATTTTATTCTCCCAAGTCTTTAAAAGTATATCCCGGAGCAGGTTGGTCTTGAAAACTTCTTTGTGTCTTTGTGGTTAAATTTGGCTTTACCCTTGTTAAGATCAACTATAATTTCAAACTAAAGATCCCCCACAACTAGAACCACATCCGGCGGTACATCCATAACAATAGGGTGCTGTTTTTACGGTGTCAATTAAATCTAAATTATTAGCATCTAATAAATCACTAACGGTTAATAATTGTCCCGAAGCATTCCGGGCTGGAATATTTTCCATTTGGTTAAAGTCACAATCATAAATATAGCCTTGATAATCAATTGATAATTGATTTCGACACATTAAATTAGATACTGTTTTAGGATTATAGTTAGATTCTAAAAACTCCAAATAGGAAGATTCTAATTTTTTCTGCTGTAAATAAGATTTTGTGCGTCCGATGGGTAAATTGGTAATCGTTAATAGCTGATTAAAATGAATATCAAACTGTTGTTTTAAATAATCTTTATAGGTTTTTTCAAGTTGAGATTGTTCAGGGGGTAAGGTAAATTTTTCAGTCGTTGGTAAGGCGGGGTTATAAACCAAATCCAAGATTAATTCCGGTATTTTACCATAGCCCAAATGGTTTAACCCTTGGATGGCTTGAATGGAATCCTGATAGACACCATTTCCTCGCATTTTATCCACATTATTTTCTAAATAACAGGGCAAAGATGCAATAATTCTTAACTGATGATTGGCACAATATTCGGGTATATCTTCATAACCAGGGACAAAATAAAGGGTTAAATTAGACCTAACAATTACTTGTTTTTCAAGGTTTCTGGCTGCTTCGACTAAAGGTTTAAATCCATAATTCATTTCTGGAGCCCCTCCGGTTAAATCCACCGTTTGAATTTGGGGAAAACGATTAATTAATTCAATCAATTGTAAACTAATCTCTAGGTCTAGTTCTTCGGTACGTTTTGGCCCAGCTTCGACATGACAATGGTGACACGCTAAATTACACCGTTTTCCTAAATTAATTTGTAATATTGTAATCGGTTGTTTTGTGAGGGGAAAACCGAGTTTTTGTGAAAACGGGGTCAACGTTGTTTGAATCATAAGTTAAGTGGGGATTAACTGTAATATTTAGCTTGTGCTAATTTTAGCATAAGAATAGCGATACAATCTGATTGAAGACTCAATTTTTCATTTCAATGTTACCTTTCCTCACTCGTATCCCGTCTTTACATCCAGAATCAAAATTCTTAACAATCTGGGAATCATTACTGGTTTTTGTTACCCTATATAACTGTTTTATTATTCCCTTTCGGATGGCGTTTAATGCCATAATTTTTGATTTTTGGTTTCTGATAGATTGTCTGGCAGATTTTATTTTGATTTCAGATATTTTTTTAAGATTTCATATTGGCTATATTGATGAGGGAGAAGTCGTTAAAGATAAACAAAAAATTAGCTATTATTATCGCAATACAGACTTTAAATCTAATCTATTAGCGAGTTTACCGATCAATATATTTGTTCATTTATTTTTACCTAATACTTCTTTGTTTTTTATTGGATTATGTAGAATACCTAGGCTTTTAAGGTTTTCTCAATGTCTTTTGATATTTAGAAAATGGGATAATAATGTTTATTTTAATTCGGCTATTGTCCGAATGTTTGAGTTATTAATTGTTGTGTTTTTAATTGATCATTGGATAGCTTGTCTGTGGTTTCTTATTGGAAATATAACTGGACAATCGGGAGAATCTTGGCTACAAATTAATGATTTATATTTAGAAAATACAACAACACAATATTTGCATTCCTTATATTGGTCAATCACAACTTTAACAACGGTAGGTTATGGTGATATTACGCCTCAAAATAATGTCGAACTTATCTTTACATTTACAGTGATGTTTTTGGGTGTATCATTGTATGCCTTTATTATCGGGAATGTAGCGGCAATAATTGCTAATTTAGATGCTAGTAAAAACCGATTTCGAGATAAATTAGGTCAAATTCAATCCTATATGTGGGAAAGAAAAATCCCCCGCTCTTTACAAAAAAATGTTTTAGATTATTACCAATATATGTGGGAATATAATCGGGATGTTTCCATAGATTTTGATTTATTGGACGAACTTCCTCACTCTATTAAAACCCAAATGTATTGTTATCTCTATCAAGAACTTTTAGAAAAAGTTCCCCTATTTCAAAATGCTGAACCCGGTTTTATTGAAGACTTAGTAATTAAATTAAAACCCAGAATTCTCCCCCCTAATGACTATGTAATTCGGGAAGAACAAATGGGTCATGAAATGTACTTTGTCAAACGGGGAAAATTACAAGCCTTTTCTGAAAAAACCGGAAAAGTTTATACCATTATGGTGGCGGGTTCATTTTTTGGTGAAATTGCCTTACTTTATAATAGTCCTCGTACTGCTTCAGTAAAAACCTTAACTTACTGTGAGTTATTTGTTTTGTACAAGGAAGATTTCGATAAAGTCCTAGAAAATTATCCAAAATTCTCAGAAAAAGTTAAACAAATTGCCCAAAAACGGTATCAGTCCCGGGAATAATTTTGATCCAGTGATTAGCCCCATCAATGAGATAAAAAATGCTAATCACTGATCATTTATCGATTGATTGGCTGTTCCAATTGTGCTGGATGTCCGGTAATATTAAATCTCTGCATTAAATACAAAACCCCCACCGCCATAAACACCCCAAAAACCAACCCAATTACCGTTAAAATAATAAACGAACGTTGAATAATTTCTACGGTTCTAGGGTCATGTTTTATCCCTTTAACATCTTCGATTTCTTCAGAAACTTCACTGGGTTCGGGTTGGGGAAAGTGCAGTTTATTGGCGTTGCCATTTTGATGAAACGGGTCGGGATTATTGGAAGGAAAATTCATAATCGAATCCAAAATGATTTAAACCGTTAACTCATTCTATTATAGAGATACTCGAACTTGCAGAATTTGTTCCCTTGTAACCATGACTGTTCTTTCCGCCGAACTAAAACACCGTTTATCCACACCCCTAAAAATTGGCACTGTAGAAGTCAACAGTCGTGTCCTCCAATCCCCCCTATCCGGTGTTACAGATTTAGTATTTCGGCGCTTAGTGCGTCGCTACGCCCCTGATTCCATGATGTACACTGAAATGGTTCATGCCAGCGAAGTTTGTCATGTGCGGGGACTTCCCAAAATCATGGAAGTTGACCCCAACGAACGCCCGATTAGTATTCAATTATTCGATTGTCGCCCCGATTTTTTAGCCGAAGCTGCCCAAAAAGCCGTCCAGGAAGGAGCCGATACTATTGATATTAATATGGGTTGTCCTGTTAATAAAATTACTAAAAATGGCGGCGGGTCTTCGTTATTGCGACAACCGGAAATGGCGGAAACTATTATTCGGTCAGTGGTGGCGGCGGTGGATGTGCCTGTCACCGTAAAAACACGGATTGGTTGGAGTGATGAAGAAATCACAATTTTAGATTTTGCCCGTAGAATTCAGGATGCGGGAGCAAAAATGATTACTATTCACGCCCGCACCCGCGCCCAGGGTTATCACGGTCAGGCAAAATGGGATTGGATTCGACAGGTTAAGGAACAGTTAAGGATTCCCGTGATTGCCAATGGCGATATTTTTTCTGTAGAAACGGCGATTCAATGTTTACAAGAAACCGGGGCTGATGGGGTGATGTGTTCCAGGGGAACTCTGGGTTATCCGTTTTTAGTGGGAGAAATTGACTATTTTTTGAAAACGGGAGAATTTAAAACCCTTCCCTCCGTAATTGAACGGTTGCAATGTGCAAAAGAACACCTACAAGCGTTGTGGGAATATAAGGGTGAACGGGGGATTTATCAATCTCGAAAACATTTAACCTGGTATGCCAAAGGGTTTCCTGGGGCCCATGAATTGCGGGATCATTTGGCCAGAATTGAAACCGTTGCTCAGGGATGGGAATTATTAGATGATGCCATAAATCAGTTATCCCGGAACAGTTTTGTGGCTTAGAAAACTTTAGAATTAGAACAGCGTTGATCTCTTTCAATCTTTGACTTGGGTTTGAAATCCCCCTAAATCCCCCTAAAAAGGGGGACTTTGAAGTCCGGTTTCCCTCCTTAAAAAAGGATAACTTTTAACTCCGGTTCCCCCTTTTCTAAGGGGGGTTAGGGGAGATCAACATAATTGTTAGTAACTTAGGAAGAATCATGGAAACATTAAAAGGACGGGATTTTTTAAGTTTGGCGGATGTTAGTATTGAGGAACTCTATTTTTTATTAGATTTGGCGACCAAATTAAAATCAGGAATGGTTAAATTGCGTCGTAATAAAGTCTTAGGATTAATATTTTCTAAGGCTTCAACCCGAACCCGGGTTAGTTTTACCGTTGCTATGTATCAATTGGGGGGTCAAGTGATTGATTTAAACCCGAATGTTACCCAGGTAAGTCGCGGAGAACCATTAATAGATACGGCTAGGGTATTAGATCGATATTTAGATATTACGGCTATTCGTACCTTTGAACAAAAGGATTTAGAAACCTTTGCTAATTATGCCGAAATTCCGGTAATTAATGCGTTAACAGATTGGGAACATCCCTGTCAAGTATTAGCGGATTTAATGACAGTTAAAGAATGTTTTGGCACCTTAGAAGGTTTGACTTTAAGTTATTTTGGCGATGGGGCTAATAATATGGCGCATTCTTTATTGTTAGGCTGTGCCATGGTGGGAATGAACGTTAGAATTGCTACCCCGGCTAACTATTTACCCAATGCAGATATTGTTGAACAAGCTAAAGATATTGCTCAGGGAAAAACCGAGGTAATTGTTACCGAAGATCCTATTAAAGCGGCAAAAGATGCAAATGTTGTTTATACCGATGTTTGGGCAAGTATGGGACAGGAAGAAGAAGCCCGAGCTAGAATTCCTCTGTTTCAACCCTATCAAGTGAATACTAAATTAATGGAAAAAACCGCCGATAATTCGATTGTTTTACATTGTTTACCCGCCCATCGGGATGAAGAAATTACCGATGAAGTTATTGAGGGATCTCGTTCAAAAGTTTGGGATGAAGCGGAAAACAGAATGCACGTTCAAAAGGCATTATTAGCCGTATTATTAGGGGATGATTAACCTTTAGATCCTAAGAAATAAGCGATCGCTTACTTCTTCAATCCCCCCTTCTCAATCGGGGGTTGGGGGGATCTCCACCCTTATTACCCGAAAAATATCCCCCCTAGCCCATTAAAAAGGGGGGCGTTTTCATTTTCCAAAATGCGATCGCTATCTTCAAAAAAAATCATCAAGTTTTCCGGTCAAATTACCTCTAATTTTAATCAGATAAGTTAGAAATATTAAGAATGAACAATTTTGATATTTATTGACAGCAAAAAATAGCCATTGTCTTGATTGATAAGACTTTATGGCTATTTATTATTAAATGTTTTTGATTTTTTTTAAGAAAATAGTTTTAAAAACTCAATTAATTTAAGCGATCGCTAAAATCTTTTCCCAATTATTTCCCAACCATGACTGTCCCTCTTTTATTGAACTAAAACCCAAACTTCTGTATATATTCAAAACTAATGTTACTAATAACGAGAATTTCCCCGCTACGTCTATCCCTTTTATTCCTGATTTATCTTCATTAAAATTTACATCTTTGACCCAATGTACTTGATTTTCAATTAACCAATGTGCTTTAATTTTTTCTGCAAATGTTTTCGCACTTAATTTCTGACTACTAATATAATATAAGGTTTGATTATATTCTTGATTACCCCGAAAACCTGTTCTTTCTACCTCAATAAAACTTTGAAGATGAGGATAATTTTTATGATTCACATTTTGGCTATCAAATACCGATACTTTTCTGCTAATATTTCGTCCATGACTAAAATCTTTTTCTTCATATACTGTTAAAGGCTTTTCAACTTTTGCTAATTTTTTGATCTGCTTGTGCAATTTCATTTGATTGCCTTTTACCGTAATTAAATAATCATTTTTGCTCTCAATTATTGCCTGAGTTGTTCCCTTACTACAATGGAGAGCATCGAGAGTAAATACTTTATTTAATAACCCACATTCCTCTATCATAGAGAGAACTTTGGCGTTTTCAGAACTCTGTTTACTTTCAAAACTTTCCGATTTAATTACCAACTTTATTTCTAATAATTTAATTAGCTTATTTTCTTGATTTTTTCTAAAATTATCTATTTGCTTATAAGTAACATTGCCAGTTAGCAGTGCCAAAACAATAATAGTCAACACCACCCATAATTCATGTCTTTTACCCCGATTTTTCCGAAAATCCTTGACTAACTTCAGTTGTTCAATTATACTGTTTAACATGACTTTTTTAAAATTAAATAAAAGTGATCTATTTTTAATTTTACCGAAAGAAGATCACTTTTATTTTCTTTTTTACACCCGACAATGAAAACGCCCTGCTCTTAATGAGAGCCGGTGAATGGCTCACTACGTTGTTGCGCTTAAGCACATCTTATCGGCGTAAAGGGCTCACTACGTTGTTTAATTAAATCTCCTCCCCCTTCAAGAAAATTCGAGTTTGATCCGATAATCCCGCATTGTTCCCTAATTTAACCCCTACAATTTGTGCCTGGGAAATCCCACTGCGAAATAGATTAGCACCCTGTAAATCTGCATATAATAAAATAGCATCTTTGAGATTAGTATGACGAACAATTGCATCTCTTAAAGACGCATAAGTGAAGTCAACCTGCATTAAATTAGCCCGAGTTAAATCTACTTTAGTTAAATCAGCATAACTCAAATTACTTTGAGCTAAATTGGTATCTCTCAGTTGGGCATTAATTAAAATCGCTTGATTTAAATTGGCTTGATTAACCATTGCACCCATGAGATTTACATTAGATAAATTCGTGGATTGCAAGTTAGCTTGAGATAAAATTGCTCGCTCTAAATTAGCTCCTTCCAGATTCGCCCCTTCCAGATTCGCCCCTCCCAGATTCGCCCCTTCCAGATTAGCCCCTGCCAGATTGACTTCTTCGAGATTCGCTCCTTTTAAATTAGCTCCTTTTAAATTAGCTCCTTTTAAATTAGCTCCTTTTAAATTAGCTCTATTCAGGTTAGCCCATTGTAAATTTGATGCCGATAAATCTACCTCAGTTAAATCAGTATTTTCTAAATTCGCTTCTTGTAAATTCGCTTTTGTGATAATTGCTCCCCTTAAATCAGCACGATTAAAATTAGCGTTTTGCAAATTCGTAGCGGTTAAATTAGCGTGCTTCAATTCAGCCCGACGAAAATCTGTTTTAATTAAATTAGCATCCGTGAGATTCGTATAATTAAGATTAGAAATAAAGAATTTAGTTTCTGTAAAAATTCCTCGACTTAAATCTGCATGGCTGAGTTTAGCCAGACTCAAATCTACTCGAATGAGTTTAATAGATTTCAAATCCATATCGCGCAAATCTGCACCGCGTAAATCCCGACCTTTTAACTCAATTTCTTTGAGATTGGTATGGCGTAAATCTGGCCCCTTAAATTGACAAAATAAACGATAGGTGTCTAATTCTGTGTCCGACCGAGTTCCGGGGTCTAAATCTTTAGTTTTGACTAAAAAATATTGGACATTTTCTGTAAATAAGGTAAAGACCAAATTAAAGATTTCTAAAAATTGAATTAAGCCCTGACATCGGAATTCCGCATGGTCTTGATAGAATTGAACCAAATTGGAAATACAAATCTCTAAATAGGTTCGACAGGGACTCCCCAATAATACCAATTTCAGCAGTAAAATCACTAAAGTTAGTTGACTTCCCTGACGAATCATTAAATTAAATAAAAATGAGGGGGCTTTCCCATGTTCAATCAGTAAAAACTCTAGCAGTCGGTTACAGGTTCTAATAATTAGAGCCTTATTAACAGTTTTCTCATCATGGAGACGGTACAGAAATTGCAATTTTTCTTCGATTTTTTCCCTCAGAATATTTGCCGGATATTGCTGACTTAGATTAAACATCAAATATTGTGGCAAACATTGTTTGAATTTTTGATAATTAAAATCTTGAGTATTTTGTAAAAACAAGTTAGCCTGAGTACCATAATTAAACACACGCTGAGTAGAAATCGTTTGTTTAATTAAATTGATCACTTCATCCCCGAGTTGGGTGGGATTATTCAGTTTACGATTTTTACCCGTGGGAGAGTCTAAACGGGTAATATACATCGCCAAATCAAATTTATATTTATCTTTAAGCTGTTTTGCTAAATTGCGAGCGACTTCTTTTTGTTCCCTGGAACTGCGAGGATTAAGATATTGAGGAACTAATAAATAGGATTGATAACGGCTACTCCAATTATTGCGATCAAAATTCGCACATTGGAGTAAATTTTGATAATCTTCACTATTTAAAAATTGGTTCACCCATAGAATTAGTCGGCTTTCTTGAATGGATAAACAAGTTTGATCAACATTGGGAGGGTTTGATAATCTTTGAATCAGGTTTTTAATTAACTTTTGTTGACGTCTCAGTAGCCAATTATTAATTAGAATATAGCAACATCTTTGAATTGTCGAGTGAAAGCAAGATTCCCCGGTTTCCACACTCAGAATAGTCTCTAAAGCCCTTTGCACTTTGGGCTGGCTTGGACACAGCAGGTAAAAGAATAGTTGTTCAAAGCTATCTAAAACAGCTTCTGGACTGGAGGTTTGTACCCCATGTAGGAAAAACTCATAGATCACTTCTGCTGTCACTCCCAAAGAAGCAGAAAAGGAGTGACCCGTGGAAAGGTCGGAAGTGTGATAAGATTTGCTAATCAATTTTTTCCTGACCCAATAAACTGTTAGATGCCCTGAGTAATAACACTCCTGGCTCGATTATAGCTTTATTTCAGATAATTGGCAATATTTGATCATTGCTTTACGTTAATTTTACAATTACATAACAGCCCCTTTATATAAACACTAGATTTGTGAAGATCATCAAATATTAGCAAGAAATTTTCCTCTTTAATTTAATAATCTCCTCCTGTACCGCCTCTCCCTACTATAGTGCTACGCACTCTTAAAACACTAAAATATCGGAACGCCGGAACAGTAAGCATTAAAAAACGAGTCTAAAAATAAATTCCAGATGATTCCTAAGATTGTAGATATTATTAATAATTTAAACCTGTATATCTGAATTATCTCCCCGGGAGCTATCATATTTTAGCTACATCTATTCCCGCCAAAATATAACAAATCATTAAGAAATTCAAACTTTTATTGGCTTCCCGAGTTTTTATTGACAATTTTTCGGTTTAAACTAAATAAATTTGCTTGAAAAATCTACTCCGGTTTAATCTTGGAGAATGATTAACTTTGCTTGTGTTCAGAACAGATTGAGATAGAATAAATAAAACCAGGGTCTCTAATCTGGGTATAATAGAGAGTAATCTCAGACCAGCGGATTAATGACAGTTTAATCTGAGGTTTATTATGTTAGCTGAACTAGCGCGAATGTATGTATCTTATAATTTTACACCTAGGGCAGATTTGCTAGTTATTGATGATACACTAGCGAATTTGAGGCTGTTAGTCAATCTCCTTCGAGAAAATGGCTATAAAGTTCGAGCCGTTAGTAATGGTTACGAGGCTCTGGAGACCATTCAAAAGAGTCCTCCCGACTTGATTTTACTAGATATTCTTATGCCCGATTTGTCGGGTTATCAAGTGTGTCAAATCTTAAAGGAGGATATTATAACTCGGGATATTCCGATTATCTTTCTCAGTGCTTTGAGTGATGGCTTAGATAAAGTCAAAGCATTTAGTGTAGGAGGTTCAGATTATATTACTAAACCTTTTCAGGTTGAAGAAGTGTTGGCTCGGGTAAAAAATCAACTCACCATTCAATGGCACAAAAAACAACTGGAGCTAGAAATTTTAGAACGGGAACAGGCTCAAGAGGCTTTAAGGTTACAATATCAACGGGAACAAGCCTTGAATCGAGTCATTCGGGCGATTCGTAATTCCCTCGAAATATCAACCGTATTTTCCACGGCGGTCACCGAAATTGGTCAACTGTTACAAGCCGACTGGGTGGCGATTGTTCAATATTTATCTCAATCCAATAGCTGGCAACCCGTTGTTGAATATTCCCCCAATTCTGATCTGGCTAAATTAATCAATAATAAATTATCTAATTCTAGTTGTTTATTAACAGAACGTCTACAATTATTACAAACCTTTTGTGTTAAAGATCCAGAAACAGTTATTGATCCCTTTAATCAGGATTTAATAGAACAATATTCCAGGATTTGGTTGCCAATTCCTGTCTATTCTGATGGAGATGCTTGGGGAAGTTTAAGTATTGTTCGACATTACTCTATTCCCTGGTCAGAAACCGATGTAGAATTAGCTGTAGTGGTCACGGATCAATTAGCGATCGCGATCGAACAATCCCAACTCTATCAACAACTACACCAAGTTAATCAAGAATTAGAAAATCTAGCTAATTTAGACGGTTTAACTCAAGTAGCAAATCGGCGAAGATTTGATCAAGTTTTAGAACAAGAATGGCTAAGACTTCGACGGGAAAAACTGCCCCTCTCTCTGATTTTAGCTGATATTGACTATTTCAAATTATATAACGATACCTATGGTCATTTAGCCGGGGATGATTGTTTAAAACAAGTTGCCCGTGCCCTTCATCAAACTCTCAAACGTCCTGCGGATTTAGTAGCCCGTTATGGGGGGGAAGAATTTGCCGTGATTCTTCCGAATACCTCCCTAACCGGGGCGATACAAGTGGCAGAAACCATTCGAGACTCCGTTTATAATTTGCAATTATGCCATGAAACATCCCCTGGACAGGGTGTAATTACCCTAAGTTTAGGGGTTAGTAGTTTAATTCCTCTGGAGGCTGAAGCGCCACAAATATTAATTAAAAAGGCAGATCAAGCCCTATATCAAGCCAAAAATAAAGGTAAAAATATTGTCTGTTATTTTTAATTTTAACGGATTTTTTCACTCAGATAATTCTAACCATAATCACCAAAAATGGCAGGTGTTCTGATGAGTAATAAACGATCATTTTCATCAAATCCTACTCAGTTTTTAGCAGATCTAAAAGTTTTTCATATCCCGATTAATGTATTAATTTTTTGTTTAGGATTTATGGTCTTTGCCAGTGGTATTAGTCAATTTATTTTTACCGATTATATTCTAGTTTATCTGATTTATAACATTATTATTTTAATTTTGAGTGGCTTAATTTTATTCATCTATAAACGAGAAACCCATCTGCGCCAAAGTGAAGAACAATTTAGAAGTACCTTTGAAAGTGCCTCAATTGGTATGGCAATTTTGGGTCTAAATGGTCAGTGGTTACGGGTTAATCAAGCCCTATGTGAAATTGTCGGCTATACTCAATCAGAATTACTAAATTTAAGTTTTCAAACCGTTACCCATCCCGATGATTTAGTGACAAATACCCAGTATCTTCATAGCCTATTAAATAATCAAATCCAAACCTATCAGATTGAGAAACGATATATTCATAAACAAGGACAGATTATTTGGACTTTACTTAATGCTACTATTGTTCGAGATCATCAAGCAAATCCCTTATATTTTATTACCCAAATTCAAGATATCACTCACCGTAAAAAACTGGAAGAAGAATTACTCCAAAAACAACAATTATTAGATGCTTTTATTACCAGCGCACCCGTAGGAATGACCATTCTGGATACGGAACTCAAGTTTACTTTTATTAATCAAGCCCTGGCAGATATTAACGGGGTTTGTGTGGCAGATCATATTGGTAAAACCCCCTTAGATATCATACCTCAAATCGCCATTCAACAAGAAAAGATATTCCAAGAAGTTTTGAATACCGGGAAAACAATTTTGTCCGTTGAAATCACCGGAGAAACCCCCAAACAACCCGGGATTAATCGCACCTGGTTAGTCTCCTATTTTCCGATCAATTCACACTCTCAAAAACCCATGGCTCTAGGAGTAGTGGTGGCTGAAATTACTGACCGCAAACAGGCAGAAGCAGCCCTCAGAGACAGTGAAACCCGTTTTCGAGGGATTTTTAATCAAACCTTCCAATTCATGGGACTATTAACCTGTGAAGGCGTGATTTTAGAACTTAATCAAACTGCTTTAGACTTTTCCGGTTTACAACTGCAAGAGGTCGTAAATCGACCCTTTTGGGAAGAACACTGGTGGACAATTTCCCCCGATGTTCAAACCCAACTCCAAGACACAATTGTTCGGGCTGCTAGGGGAGAATTTATTCGCTATGAAATTGATATTTTAGGTCAAGGAAATCAAATTACAACCATTGATTTTTCCCTCCGTCCCTTATTAGATGGAGCCGGAAATATTAAACTTTTAATTGCCGAAGCACGAGATATTACGGAACGCCAAATCCTAGAACAAGAATTAGCTCAACGAGAATCCTGGTTGGATGCTTTTTTTGCTTGCGCTCCCGCCGGATTATTAATTTTAGATGATCAAAAAAAGTTTATTAAAGTTAATGATTCAATCGCCAAAATGCACCGAATTCCGGCTCATACTCATATTGGTCAATCGATTCAAGATGTATTTTCTGAATATACCACAATTTTAGAATTTGTCTGTGATGAAGTATTAAGTAAAGGAGAGCCAATTTTAGATTTAGAAATTAGTGGTGAATATACTTATTCCGGGGTTCGTAGTTATTGGATGGCTTCATTTTTTCCCCTATCTACTAATATTAATAGTAGTGCTTCTGGTGTTGGTGGAGTGTTATTAGATATTACTGAACGGAAACGAGTGGAATTGGAATTACGGTCTGTAAGTGAGCGGTTACAATATTTACTTACCGTTAGTCCGGCTGTGATTTTTAGTTGTCAACAAGAGGGAGAGTATCAAATTACTTTTATCGGTGATAATGTCCATCGTTTATTGGGTTATTACGCCCATGAATTTATCAGAAATCCTGGTTTTTGGTTACACCATGTCCATCCTGATGATATCAAACTTTTACGTTCAGGATTAGAGCATATTTTAAAGCGGGATGTCTTTAATTATGAATATCGATTTCTACACGCAGATCATACCTATCATTGGTTAGATATGCAAATGCGATTAGTTAGAGATAAAAAAGGTCAACCCTTAGAAATTGTGGGATATTGGGTTGATATTAATGATCGCAAAAAAGCCCAATCTGAACTTCAAATTACCCAAAGACGCTTACAAACGGTAATTGAAACTATTGGCAACGGGATTACATTAAGTAATTCTAAAGGAGAATTTTTAATCTTTAATTCTCAAATGGAAATAATCACTGGATATGGTTTAGAAGACACGGAAAGTCATCCCGATTTTATGCGGTTACTTTATCCTAATAATCTAGCTTATCAACGGGCGGGGGAACGGTTACAACAGGTGATTCATCAAGGGAATTTACATAATATTGAAACCACGATTATTACTAAACTAGGAGAAACCAAAACCCTGTTGATTTCAACAGTATTATTAGAAGATGAATGGGGAGAACTATTTTTAACAGTTTATCAAGATATTACGGAACGTAAACAAACTGAAGCCACTTTACAAGCGATTAATGACTTATTACAAGCAACCATTCAAGCGGCTCCCGTTGCGATTGATGTCATTGATCATAATGGTAATATATTAGTCTGGAATCCGGCGGCGGAAAAGATTTTTGGTTGGAATGTTCAGGAAGTAATGGGCAAAAAATTACCGATGATTCCGATGGATTCTCAAGAAGAATTTCAACAAATAGTGGAAAATACTTTTTTAACTAATACTTTAAGCCAAGTGGAAACCAAACGTCTACGCAAAGATGGATCTTTAATTGATATTAGTTTATCGACCGCTTTAGTGAGGAATTCCCAAGGTCAAATTATTGCCGCTATGGGAATTTGTGAAGATATTAGTGAACGCAAACGGACGGAGGAAGCCTTACGCCGTTATGAGAGAATTGTGGCGGCAACAACGGATCAAATTTGTTTAATTGATCGGAATTATAGCTATCAGTTAGCAAACCCGGCTTATTTGAATCTTTATCATCAAGTTTTAGAAGCATTAATGGGTCGTCCAGTGATGGATTTTGTCGGTCAAGACCAATTTGAACAGATTATGAAACCCAACTTAGAAAAGTGTTTAGAAGGAGAAGTGATTCACTACCATTGTTGGTCAGATTTACCCTGTCTAAAACATCAATTTTTGAGTATTACTTACGCACCTTATTATGAATTAAATCAGAATATTTCTGGAGTTGTGATTAGTATTAGAAATTTAACAGAACTAAAAATTGCTGAAGAAAAATTGCGACAAAGTGAGGAAGCATTAGTGGAAGCTCAACGCATTGCTCATATTGGCAATTGGAAATTTGATGTCGCCACTCAGAAAATGAGTTGGTCAGAGGAAATGTTAAGGATTTTCGGATTGGAAAAATCCCAGACTGAATCGAGTTATGTGGAGTATTTACAGTATGTTCATCCTGAAGATCTTCGGAATATTGAACATCATGTTAAACAAGCCATTCAATCGGGAATTTCCTATGAACTCGATTATCGTATTATTCGCACCGATGGTTCAATTCGATATTTGGAAGTTCGGGGAGAAGGAGTCAGAGATGAGCAAGGAAATATTGTACAACTGTTTGGTACGGTTTTAGATATTAGCGATCGCAAACAAGTAGAATTAGAACTACAAAAAGCCAAGGAATCCGCCGAAGTTGCGAATAAAACTAAAAGTATTTTTATTGCCAATATGAGTCATGAGTTAAGAACTCCTTTAAATGCAATTTTGGGATTTGCTCAACTAATGAGCCATGATTCCGCCCTTCCTACCTATCAACAAGAAAATTTAGAAATTATTCGTCGCAGTGGTGATTATCTGCTCCATTTAATCAATAATGTTTTAGATTTATCCAAAATAGAAGCTGGGCGGATGACCTTCGACGAAAGTACCTTTGATCTGAATTATTTAATTTTATCCATTTGGGAGATGTTCCGTTTACGAGTAGAAACCAAAGGATTAAAATTTTGTCTGAATATTCAACCGAATGTTCCTCAATATATCATCACAGATCCCAATAAACTTCGCCAAATTTTAATTAATATTTTAGGAAATGCGATTAAATTTACCCAGAAAGGTAGTGTGAATTTAACTGTATCTTGGGTTCAGGGGGGAGTAGGGGAGCAGGGGAGAAGGGGGGGCAGGGGAGCAGGGGGAGTAGGGAAGGCAGGGGGATATCAATCTTCAATCGCTAGAGTTCAAAGGTCAATAGTAAATAGCCAACCCTCACTCCTCAACGGTCAAGGTCAAAACCTAATTCTTAGATTTGAAATTGAGGATACGGGAGTGGGAATTGCTGAAGCGGAATTGAATCATATTTTTGATGCTTTTATTCAAAGTCAATCGGGTAAGAAAGCCCTAGAAGGGACAGGTTTAGGATTAACAATTACGCGGAAATTCGTTGAGTTAATCGGGGGAAATTTGGGGGTGAAAAGTACCCAGGGGGTCGGGAGTATATTTTGGTTTGAAATTCCCATCTTAGTGACCCAGAGAAGCCAAATTCAATCCCCAGAAATTAGTCGCCAGGTCTTAAGTTTAGCTCCAGGTCAACCAGAATATAAAATTTTAGTGGTGGATGATCAACCCGAAAATCGCCAACTGATGATCAAATTATTAACTCAAATCGGTCTACAGGTTAAAGAGGCTGAAAATGGACAAGAAGCTCTGCATTTATGGCAAGAATGGCAGCCCCATTTGATTTGGATGGATATTAGAATGCCGATTATGAATGGTTATGAGGCGACTCAACGAATTCGTGCCAGTGTAAAGGGTGAAAATACTGTGATTATTGCCTTAACCGCCTATGCTTCCAAAACTGATCGCAACTTAGCTTTATCGGCGGGATGTAATGACTACTTGAGTAAACCTTTCCAAGAAGATGAACTATTCAGTACAATGGCTGAATATTTGAAATTAAAATATGTCTATGCAGACTCCACCACTTCTGCTCCCGGTTCCTCTATTCTTTCATCTTCGGTTAACCAGCCCTTAACCCCTGAAAGTCTGTTAGTGATGTCGAAGGAATGGATTATCGCCCTACAGGAAGCCTGTCTCCTCTGTGATGAAGAAGAAGTTCTGCATTTAGTCCAACAAATTCCCTCCGAACATCAAGCCTTAGCCACCAGTCTGAGGACTTTAGCCCGGGATTTTCAATTTCAACAGATTCGACAGTTGACCTTTGGTCATTGATCTCCCCATCAAGATAGATCGCGGCAAAGACCCAAAAGACCGATAATCGTTAATAATAGGAAAAAGAAACACCCAAGAAAAAAAGGAGACTGGACGCTCTGTGTTCCAACGCTTGAAGCAGGACTTAAAAAATGACTTAATTGCAGGTCTGTTGGTCGTGATTCCCCTAGCAACCACGATTTGGTTAACCATCACCATCTCCAGTTCCGTAATTGAGTTTCTGACCCGTATTCCTAAGCAAATTAATCCCTTTGATGGTTTGCATCCGATTTTAGTTAACCTACTAAATGTTTTGGTCGGGTTAGCTGTACCCCTATCGGGGATTTTATTTATTGGTTTGATGGCCCGGAATATCGCGGGACAATGGCTTTTGGGCTTTGGTGAAAAAATCTTACAAGCCATTCCCCTAGCGGGTTCGGTTTACAAAACCCTGAAACAACTTTTAGAAACCCTTTTACGAGATTCTAATGATAAATTCAGTCGTGTTGTCTTAGTAGAATATCCCCGTCGAGGTCTTTGGTCACTGGCTTTTGTTACCGGGTCGGTGAGCGATGATATGCGGTCTAAATTGTCTGAGGAAGTGGTTAGTGTGTTTATTCCCACGACCCCGAACCCCACCAGTGGATGGTATGCTATTGTTCCACAGCGCGAGATCATCAACCTGACCCTCTCGGTAGAAGATGCGTTTAAAATTATCGTATCGGGTGGAATTGTCAATACAACGTCTTCAACGACGGTGAAAGCCCTTAGCCCTAAATCTGAACTCCCATTAGAATCGATGGTTAACGGCGAAAATAAAATTCCAGTTATTGTCCTGGAAGATGAGGGCATTGGGGTCAGCGAAAATTAAACGGACAATCTTTATTCTTAAATTCTTAAACTTATGCAAGCCCGTCGTACTGCTCGTGAACTCGCTTTACTTGGAATTAGCCAACTTCCTGCGACTTCAGAGCGCCTAGAAACTCAAGAATTACATGATGTTTTAATTGCCGCCGTCAGGACGTTAACGGCTGAAGGTCAGGAGTCTTTAGAAACGGCGGTTTCTGAACTACAACGGAGTAGCGATCGCCTTTTAAGTAGCCAAATTCGAGCCAATGATTTACAAAGTGCCAGAACAATGGTTTATGAAGCCATTGAATTAGTTCAAGGGGCAATTAATCGTTTAAGTACCGCCATTGAATTACCGGAATTGGTACAATTAGCCAATCAACAAGAAGTCTGTAATTATGCCCTTGATATTCTGATTCAAGTTAATACCCATAAAGCTGAAATTGATCAGTTATTAACCGATGTCTTGGTAGATTGGCAACTCAACCGACTCCCCCGAATAGATCGCGATATTCTCCGCATCGCTGTTGCCGAATTAATGTATTTAGATTTAAAAGAACAAGTGGCAATTAATGAAGCTATTGAACTGGCAAAACGCTACAGCGATGAAGAAAGTTATCGCTTTGTTAATGGCGTTCTCCGTCGATTTGTCGATAAATTAAAAGCCGAGGAACAGGGAACAGGGAACAGGGAACAGGTAATAGGTAATGGGTAATAAGTAATGGGTAATGGGTTTAGAAAGAGTTTACCTCCCCTGCCTCCCTGTGCTCCCGGTGCTCCTTAATAACTAATATTTAAAAAAACTATGGTATTCAATTGGTTTCGTCGTCAATTTAATGAAAAAAACGATCAGAATCAAGAACCGGAAAAGGAGGTTCAATCTGAACCCGTCAAGGTAGATCAACCGGCGGAAATTGCTGATATTTCTGAAGAAAAACCTCAAATTTCTGAGGATTATTTACAGTGGGCAAAAGCAGCTTATAAAAATATTCAAAAACAACAACAACTGGAACCCGAAGTTGAACCCGAAGTTGAACAGACGGTTTTAACCGATGAAACTCCAGAGGTGGAAACGGCTGTAGAAACCCCTGTAGAAGCCATTGCAGTCGAGGAGACAGAACCAGAACCCGAAGCTGTTTTACAGTCTATTCCCCCTACTCCCCCTGCTCCCCCTGCCTCCCCTGCCTCCCCTGCCTCCCCTGCTCCCCCTGCCTCCCCTGCTCCCCCTGCTCCCCCTGCCTCCCCTGCCTCCCCTGCCTCCCCTGCTCCCCCTGCCTCCCCTGCTCCCCCTGCTCCCCCTGCCTCCCCTGCCCCCCCTGCCTCCCCTGCCCCCCCTACCTCCCCTGCTCCTCCTACTCCTCCTACTCCCCCTGCTCCCTTCTGGGCTGCATCCACCACGGAACGTCAAACCCGCCTAGAACGACTGAAAGAAACCGCCATTGAACCGGAACCCGAAACCAGCGAAACAGCCTCTGGGGAAGCGGGAATGGTGTTTGATGAGATCTTTATGTGGTCGGCTCAGGTCTTAGCTGATCAAGGTCGGCGTCCCGATCAAGTGGCCCTAGAAGAAATTACCTGGTTACAAAAACTCTGGAAAGCCCTAGGACGGACACGGCGCAACTTACTCAACCAATTAAAAGCCATTGTCGGTCAGGGGCCATTAAATCAACAGGCCGTTGATGAAATTGAATCCATGCTCTTACAGGCCGATGTCGGGGTGGCAGCAACTGATCGCGTCATTGAAGCCCTACAAAATAAACTCCGTCAAGAAGCCCTGCCCCCAGAACAGGCGATCGCCTATCTGAAACAAATATTAAGAGGAATTTTAGAAGAACCCTTTTCCCAGGGCTATCCTATCAGCTTCGCACCGGAAAAAGATACCTTAAATATTTGGTTAATTACTGGAGTCAATGGGGCGGGTAAAACCACTACAATTGGCAAAATCGCACATTTAGCCCAAAAATCCGGTTATCGTTGTTTAATCGCCGCCGGGGATACTTTTCGGGCGGCGGCCGTTGATCAGGTGAAGGTCTGGGGAGAACGCACGGGTGTAGAAGTCGTGGCGAACCCGGGAAAAAATACCGACCCGGCGGCGGTGGTTTATGATGCGATCGAAGCGGCCCGCTCTCGCAATACGGAATTGTTAATTATTGATACAGCCGGGCGCTTGCAAAATAAAAAGAATTTAATGGAGGAACTCAATAAAATTCGTCGAGTCATTGATAAGCGCGCTCCATCCGCCAAAATCCAATCTTTGTTAGTATTGGATTCTACCCTGGGTCAAAATGGTTTACGCCAAGCCGAAGTTTTTTCAGAAGTGGCTCAATTAAGTGGGGTAGTCTTGACAAAACTCGATGGAACTGCTAAAGGTGGTGTTGCCCTAGCGATTGTCCAGCAACTCGGCTTACCGATTCGGTTTATCGGAGTTGGGGAAAGTATCGAAGATTTACGTCCCTTTTCCAGCTACGAGTTTATCGAAGCCCTCCTCAGTGGCTAAATCACAAACACCCCCCGTCCTTTATTTATCCGAACACCGGAATAGGGAATAGGGAATAGGGAATAGGGAATAGGGAATAGGGAATAGGGAATAGGGAATAGGGAATAGGGAATAGGGAATAGGGAATAGGGAACAGGGAACAGGGAATCGGGAATCGGGAATCGGGAATCGGGAATCGGGAATCGGGAATCGGGAATCGGGAATCGTTTGCCTCCCCTGCCTCCCCTGCCTCCCCTGCCTCCCCTGCCTCCCCTGCCTCCCCTGCCTCCCCTGCCTCCCCTGCCTCCCCTGCCTCCCCTGCCTCCCCTGCCTCCCCTGCCTCCCCTGCCTCCCCTGCCCCCCCTGCCTTCCCTGCTTCCCCTGCCTCCCCTGCCTCCCCTGCCCCCCCTGCTCCCCTTCCTTTCCCCCGTGAGGTTTTAGATGACAGCCTTGCCCCTCCCTAGACGCTCTGATCAATTTGCTGACTCGATTACGGGTTCTGCAACACCAGAAACGACGCCAGTTTTTGCCCTCAAGGAAATGGTGGCGCGTTTGCATCGAGAACAGCAAAATGTGAACGAGTTGTTAAGTTCCTTGGGGTATGCCCTGCGTAGCTTCAACAACCTGAATCAATTTTTGGAGTTAACTCCCCTAGTTGCCAGTCGGGTGACGGATTCCGATGGGGGGGCTTTGGTATTATTTAAACCTAACGGACAAGTCCGGTTTCAACGGCTCCATTGTCAGGAAGGACGCCAATGTCAGGATATTCGGCAAGCGATCGAAGCCGTAACCCGACAAATTACCGCCTTCTCCACCACAGGCAGGTTAGAAGACCTATCGGAATCGGCATTACAAACCTATACGGCAAATTTAGATTATCAAGTTAGTCGCTATCTTGGCCCCGATGTCCAGTTATTCGGGACACCGATTTTGGTGAATAATATCGAGCGGGGACGGTTATATGTTTTTAGTCATGATGTCAATTATGTTTGGACACCGACCCGACAAAAATTAATCCGGTTGGTGGCGGATCAAACGGCTGTTGCCATTGCCAATGATGAGTTAGCAACTTCCCTACGGGAAAAAGAACGGTTAGATCGGGAATTAGAAATTGGGGCGGAAATTCAGTTACAATTATTTCCTCGAAAATGCCCCACCATTCCAGGTTTAGATATTGCCGCCAAATGTCAAACCGCGAACCGAGTGGGCGGGGATTATTATGATTTTATTCCCTCTAATTTTGACAAACGTAGTGATCATCTTTCTGTCTATACCGATGAACGCTGGAGTATTGTGATTGGCGATGTCATGGGTAAAGGCGTTCCGGCGGGTTTGATTATGACCATGACCAGGGGAATGTTAAGGGCAGAGGTGTTAAACCGCCATTCTCCCTCCTTGATTTTGGGACATTTGAATCAGGTTATGTATGCGGATTTGGAAAATTCTAACCGCTTTGTGACGTTATTTTATTCGGAATATGATCCGGCAACTCGAATGTTGTCCTATAGCAACGCAGCCCACCATCCCCCGTTATTATGGCACAGGGCAACGAATACGATTAGAAGGTTGGATACATTGGGAATGTTGATTGGGTTAGATGCGGATAGTCGCTACTATGAAGATAAAATCCAACTTTATCCCGGGGATACAATTATTTATTATACCGATGGATTTACGGATGCGATGAATCAACGGGGCGATCGCTTCGATGAGGAAAATCTTAGTCAAGCATTTCATTGGGCGTGTCAGAATTGTAGAAATCCCCAGGCGATTTTGGATTATTTATTTGAACAAGTTCAACAATTTATTGGTGCAGAAAACCGAAATGGGGATGATATGACCCTCGTGGTATTGCAAGTAAAATCTAGCAAGGTCGGCGATAATGATGATTGTTCTAATACTGAATCCTCTTGACGGGTTTCATTTTCTTGATCACGGTTTAAATTTGTTCGCCCACGGAACAATTTTAGCTCAACAAGTGAATGTGGATATTATTGGCGATTTCGTCAGAACCTGGAACCATATCGTTAAAAGCGGGCAAATTTGGGCATTTTTTGCCGGTGTTTTTGCGGGATGGGGAATTAGAAGTTTGTTACCCTGAACTATCGGGTTAAGAAACCTAGCTAATAACCTTTGAATAATCTCAAAATCTCTATGTTTTAAGGGGATTAATTCAGATTATCCCAGAATCGATCTAAAAAAGTTTCAACTTCTGTTAAGTTGGGTTGGGCTGAAATAGCACCTGGTTTTGTTGTGGTTAATGCTCCTACGGCACTAGCAAACCTAACTATTTGTTCAGCTATTTTGGCATGATTAATTGATTCTATTCCTAATTTACAGAATTGATGAAGAATTCCGGCGGTAAAACCATCTCCGGCTCCGGTTGTATCGACCACATTAACAGAAAATGCGGGTATTTTCCCATAATTTCCCGCTAAATAATAGGTACAACCCCTTTCTCCGGCGGTGACAAATACTCCTTGAATTTGTAACTGTTTAGCGATCGCTACTGGATCTATGGTATTAAATAATAGTTCTGCTTCTTCGCCGGTTAATTTCAAAAAATCGGCATTTTGAACAAAGTTTAAAATGAGTTCTATTGCTTGATCGCAATCTTGCCAAAACATCGGTCGCCAGTTAATATCAATAAATAATTTAACGTTATAATTTTTAGCTAATTCAAGGGCTGTTAATATAGCCTCTTGACTGTGTTGATAGGCTAATTCTAATGTCCCTAAAACCAGAAATTGTGCAGTTTTAAATAAGTCTCTTGGAAGTTGTTCTAATTGTAAATAAGTATCAGCAAATTCTGTGGTTTTTCGCGCTCCAAATCCTGCAAAACTGCGATCGCCCTTTTCATCTCTAACCACATAAACAATCCGAGTCGGCGCGCTATAATGGCGTTGAACTCCGACAATATTAACCCCAGTTTGAGTTAATAATTCTACCAATTGATCTCCCGATTTATCCTCCCCAATACAGCCGATAAAAGCCGTAGGAGTCCCTAATTTCACTAATCCACAAGCCGTATTAGCCGGAGCACCTCCGGGGTAATCTGTCCAATATTTAACGGTTTCTAAGGGTTTTCCTAATTCATTTGATAACCGATCAAACAATATTTCACCAATACAAATAACTTGAGGATGAGTCATGATTTTTCACAATAATAGACATTCTAAACTTAAGTCTTGAATTATTAATCTAGCCAATTTTCGATCTGTAACTTTGAGATTTCAATAAAATGGCGAGTATTGTTTGTAACAATAATATCTCCTCGTGAACGAGCGATCGCTGCAATTATAGCGTCAATTTCTCCCGTAGGTTTCCCTTGTTTTCTGAGTTCTCCTTGAATTTTCCCAAATTCAACTGCTGCTTGTTGATCAAAGTCAACAATCATTGGAATCAAATTTAAAAAATGGTTGATCCTAGTAAGATTTTGTTCTATTTTCTGAGAACAGTAAGCACCTTTATAGAGTTCTGCAATTACAATAGTAGGAACATAGCATTGAGAATATTTTTGATAAAATATTGTTACGATTTTAGAATTAAGGTTATTAATTGCTATACAAATATTAGTATCTAGTAAATACATAATAACACAATCCTATAGTGATTATAATTCGATTTCACGACCCAAATAACAATGACGTTCTTGATCAACTTCTGTCATAATTTCTAAAAACTCCTCTTTTCCCTCCCAAGGAGTAGCTAAAAATTCTTTCATCTGATTTAGCTTATCCTCTAGGGTAATTTCTTGAATAGATTCTTGTTGATTAATCTCGGAATCTCCTTCTCGTATTTTTCGAGCAATATTTTCTAATAACCATAGTTTTTCAACTAAGGATAAATTATTGATTGATTTTTCTATTTCTAATAATTGTGGTGAGATCATGTTAAATTGTCTTTTAAATTTGGATGGGTTTAAACTTTTGATATAAATTATGACGGATGTAGGGAGTATGAAGATGATCTATTTACCAAATTAATGAAAGATTTAAAACAAATCCAGGTAAAACATCTTCTCCCGATAATGTGGTTGGGTTTTCTAAAATTTCTTTTTCTCTCCCCTGACGATAAATTTCAACTTGACGGTTTTGGCGGTTAATTAACCAACCTAAACGAGAACCATTATCAATATACTCCTGCATTTTATCTTGTAAGGGTTTTAAAGAATCACTAGGGGAGCGCAATTCTATGATAAAATCAGGGCAAATTGGCAGAAATTTCTCTTGCTGTTCGGGGGTGAGAGATTCCCATTTTGCCAGAGGTATCCAAGCGGCATCGGGAGAACGATCTCCACCATGAGGAAGTTTAAAACAAGTAGAAGAATCAAAGACAATTCCTAATTGAGTTTGTCGGTTCCACAAACCCAAATCTAGGTTAATATCTGAGTTACGTTTTCCAGTTCCTCCTCCGGTGGGTGGCATAATAATTAAATCTCCTTTGGCGGTTCTTTCTAATTTTAATTCGCGGTTGGCGACACAAATTTGATAAAATTGTTCATCGGTAATCGGGGCGGTTTCTGGATTATTTAAAATTAATGCCGTCATATTTTTATCTCCTTAATTTAACTCACGTTAATATTCCTCGATCTTTTTCCCGATTTTACCCTAAAAGTAGATTAAACTGCGAAACCGAAGAATATTACCAACGGAAAAGTGCTTTCATCGGTGGCGGAGCCTCCTGAACAGGGTTCTCTGGTAGAACCTGGAAGGCAAAATTATTCACTCCATCCAGGTTATAATAAGTTGTCACTTGACAATTTGAGTACAATAAACTATAGTTTATACAAGCTCAAAATTTTATGTCTAGGAAAAAACATCCTAAGCCAGAAATTGAAGCAGCCTTGAAGTATGCTGAACAAAATGGATGGCGTATTGTAGAGGGTGGCTCTCATGCGTGGGGAAAGATTTACTGCCCTTATAATAACAATGATTGTCGCTGCGGAGAATTTTGTATTGCCAGTGTTTGGAGTACCCCTAAAAATCCAGGCAATCATGCTAAACTAATCCGTCGTGTTATTGATAACTGCACTATTCATAATCAAACAAAAGAGAAAGAGGAGAACTAAAAAGATGTCAGAATATAATTTTATTTTAAACTTTAATCTCCCAGATACTAAAGTCAATCCCGATAATTACCTAGAGAGTTTGGCAACAGAAGGCTGTGATGATGCCTTAATTGGAATCGGTAAAAAGGGGAAAATTGCCCTCAATTTTATCCGTGAATCTTCATCCGCTAGAAAAGCAGTTTATAGCGCAATTCAGGATGTTAAACGGGCTATTCCCCAGGCAGTTTTGACTGAAGTTAGCCCGGATTTTGTTAGTTTAACCGAGGTTGCTAAATTGCTCGGATGTACACGGCAAAATATTCGCAATTTGTTGGTCAAGGATGAACTAAAATCTCCAAAACCTATCTATAGTGGGACTCCTTCTATCTGGCACTTGTCGGATATATTGAACTGGTTATATGAGGAAAAAAAATATAGAAATAGAATTGATCCGACTTTATTAGAGTTATCTAAGGTTAGTAAGGATTTTAATATTGTTAGGCAGTGGGCAACCGTTGATTCTGAAGAAAAGGAAAAAATTCAATTATTATTGGCGGAAACTTGTGCTTAATTTTGCTGATGGTCAGCCCAGTTTCCGTTTACCAAATTAATGAAAGATTTAAAACAAATCCCGGTAAAATATCTTCTCCTGATAATGTGGTTGGATTTTCTAAAATTTCTTTTTCTCTGCCTTGATGATAAATTTCGACTTGACGGTTTTGGCGGTTAATTAACCAACCTAAACGAGAACCATTATCAATATATTCCTGCATTTTATCTTGTAGGGGCTTTAAAGAATCACTAGGCGATCGCAATTCTATGACAAAATCGGGGCAAATGGGCAGAAATTTCTCTTGCTGTTCGGGGGTGAGAGATTCCCATTTTGCTAGAGGTATCCAAGCTGCATCTGGAGAACGATCTCCACCATGAGGAAGTTTAAAACAAGTAGAAGAATCAAAGACAATTCCTAATTGAGTTTGTCGATTCCACAAACCCAAATCTAGGTTAATATCTGAGTTTCGTTTTCCAGTTCCCCCTCCGGTGGGTGGCATAATAATTAAGTCTCCTTTGGCGGTTCGTTCTAATTTTAATTCGCGGTTGGCAACACAAATTTGATAAAATTGCTCATCGGTAATCGGGGCAGTTTCTGGATTATTTAAAATTAGTGCTGCCATATTTTTATCTCCTTGATTTAACCTTATTTATCTACACAGTTGTGTTAGAAACTGGGTTTCTGTTAGAAACCCAGTTTCTAGGAATTAAACAATATAAGGAGAATCCACAGCTTGCGCCCGATTAACTGCTACCAAAGTTTGATAGAAAATCGCTGCAATTTCCCCACGGGTGACATCTTTTAACGGGTTAAAAACCTCTTTTTTCGGGTAATTAACCACTATATTTAATTCCGTCGCCGTAATTACTGCATTAGTCGCAAAAGCCGGAATTTGAGCACGGTCAGTATAAACGCCCAAACTATTAGATGTTCCCCCGGTTAATTTCAACCCATTAATTAAAGAAACAACCGCTTGAGACCGAGTTAAATTTTGATTGGGTCGGAAGGTTTTATCGGGATAACCTGATAGGAACCCTGCCCGATTTGCTTTGTCAATCGCCTCTTTTCCCCAAAAATCCGCCGCCACATCAGTAAACACAATTCCTTCGCGAATGGGTGTTAATTCAAACGCCGACTTTAACATCGCCGCGTGTTGGGCGCGGGTTAAGGTGGCATCGGGTTTAAACGAACCATCGGGGAAACCGCTAATAATCCCCATATCCGCTAACCTTTCAATAAAAGTTCTCGCCCAATGGGAGCCAATATCGGTGAATTTTGCTCCTCCAGGAACCGGAGTTGGAGTGGGAGTAGAGCCGCCAGGAGTCGGGGTCGGAGTGGGACTAGGGCCAGGAGTCGGAGTTTGATTGGCGGTAAACTCAATACTTCCCAAAGTTCGGGTCGGGTTAATTTGATTTCCCACGGAAATTAAGGTGAATTTACTAGCATTTTGCACATCATATTTGCCATTATCAACAAATACATTCCCCCCATTATCTTGAGGGCTACCCATATCGGGGGCAGAATCAGCAATTACAGTTAAACCATCTTGAAGATTTTTCTTAATTTGATTTTTTCGTAATACCGGTTTAGACTGTCCTGATAACACAATCCCAGACCGATTTTCCAGAATTTCGTTTTCAATAATTAAGGGCGAAGCTTGGGCTTGTACAGAAATCGCATATCCGGTATTTTGGAATTTATTCCCCCGAATTTCCCCCTTAGCATTCCCCCCCAAAGCAATACCATTACCCACATTTTCGATAAAATCACTATTCGTCACCGCAGCAATGGCCGTTCCGGTGGCAAAAACCCCTTCCCGTTTGGATTTGGTCAGGGTACAACTACCGATATTACAGTAAACCGATTCGACCCAAATTCCAGTGCCTCGGGTTTGGTCATTGGTAACGCTTAACCCCTTAACCGTTGAGTTATTTTCCATCAAAATCGTCACATTCTGAGCCGCCGAACTGGGACTACTGAAGCGACCACTCCCCAGAATCACGACATCTTTGCCCTTGGTCGTCTCATTCCCCACAATGGTTACTCCTGAGCGCACAATTAGGGGAAACACTTCTCCAGTAGTGACGTTATAGGTTCCTGGAGCGACTTGAATTAGGGTTCCCGATTGGGCTTGACTAATAGCCTTAGCAATGGTTTTTAGGGGGGTAGATTGACCGCCGGAGGCCGAATCATTCCCTGTGGCGGAATTAACAAATAAGGTTGCAGATGCGGCGGTTGGTACGCTTTGAGTCACGACTTGTAGAGTTCCTTTAACGCGAGTAGGACTAAGAAGATTTCCAAAGGAGGTTAGGCTGGCTGTTCCGGCATTCTGGACATCAAAACCGCCATTATTGCGAATCGTATTTCCCCCGGGGGTTTGGGCGGTTCCTAAATCCGGTGTGGCTTGATTCATAATTACCACCCCATCCCCGCTATTGCGTTCGATTAAGTTTTGACGCAGAATCGGTTGGGAGTCCCCGGCAATTAATATCCCGGAACGGTTTTCGACAATGGCATTATCCCGAATTAACGGAGCGGCCTGATTTTTCAGGGAAATCCCATATCCGGTATTTTCAAAGGTATTTCCTCCGATTTCTCCTTTGATATCCCCTTCAATGGAAACTCCATAGCCTTCATTTTGCACAAAAATACTATTGAGAATTTGAGGATTTCCCGAACCTACGGCATAAATCCCTTCTCGTTTGCATCGGGTAAAGGTAGAATTAGCAATGATTGGAGATTGGGATTCAATCCAAACTCCCGTCCCTCGGGTTTGGATATTGGTAACGGTGACGCCTCGCAGTTGGGCGTTATTTTCCATCAAAATCGTGATATTTTGACTCCCCGCACTACTACTGCTATGGAGTCCATTGCCTTCGATTAAAATGCCACTCCCTTTACCGGACTCATTGCCAATGACGATGACTCCAGAAGCGACAGTCAGGGGAAACACTTCACCACTTAAACTACTATAAGTTCCGGGTTCGAGATAAATTGTGGTTCCCGACTGAGCTTGGGAAAGGGCTTTTTTTAGGGTTTTAAAGGGTTTATTCGACTCCCCGGAACTAAAATCATTGCCAGTGGCGGGGTTGACGTAAAGAGCTACCATAATTTTGTTTGTGATGAAACCATCTGCGCTTTATTCTAGTCTTTAGTTACACCTCCCGGGTTAGGGATTCGGTCGGAAAACCGGAAAATTTTAATTTATTTTAATAATAAGCACCCAAACATAATTATTTACATATTTCTAATTCCCTGTTCCCTGTTCCCTTTTTTAACTCGGTAATTTATTTTGCACAAGCACTTATTAGTTTGGGAGTTCTGTCTTTAGAGGGTGAAACCCTTGGGGGGTTTTGGGGTCAAGATGGGCATAGCCCATCCTAAATTGTTGGCTTTGATTTTAACCGTTGAAGGTACGATTTCGCCATTTGGAGAGTTGAGATTCTCCAAAGGAAGCTAACCCTTGCAGTTCTGAAACCCGTTTTTGCAAAACGTTAATTAAATCATCCTGTTCTTGCAAATAGTTTTTGAGGGCATCATAATTCGCCGTTTCTTGATGTTGAGTTTTAGTGGAAATTAAACTTGCTAATTTTTGTTCGAGAGTTGCCATTTGTGTCTTTTGAGCCGCACAGAGATATTCTAAGTTATGATAATTTTCTTCTGAAATCCCGTTAGCTAATTTTACTTCTAATTCGGCAATTCTCTCTTGTTTAACTTGCATTTGAACTAGAGCACTATTGCCTTTTTCCACTTCTTTTTCCAGGGTTTCAATGCGCTGATTGAGTTGGGCTATGGTTTTTTGTTCCTGTTCTAACTGGCTTTGTAAGGCTTGGTGGGTTTCTGCGGAAATAGTTGCTGTTAATTGTTGCTCTAACTCAGGAATTCGATTTAATTGAGTCTGTAATTGAGCAATTGTTGATTCTTGTTGTTTCGAGGTTTCTTGTAAAGCCTGATACGTTTTAGGATCAATAGTTTGTGTTACCTTTTGTTCTGCTTCTTGTTTTAAGGCTTCATGGGTTTGGGCGAGTTGCTGTTTTAACTCTTGAATTGTATTGGCTTGGGCTTCAATTTGCTGTTTTAAGGCTGTATCATCGGCGGCTGGAGTTTCCGAGGACGTTTTTTCCCCCTGGGTTGGCTGATTTAACTGGGATGCTGCCAAACGTTCAAATAATTCTGATTTTGATACTCCTAATTCCTTAGCGAGTGCTTCCACCTGTTGAGCAACATCAGCCGTTAAAGAAACCGTAACTTTTACTTTGTCACTAATGGCAGAAGCGGGACGGGTAGCAGGAGTCGTGCGTTTTTTTCTATTAGTGGCCATGAGAATATATTCCTTATAAATTTCACTGAGAATGTAAGGATTTAGGATTGGGGATGTTCTATGAACTAAACCCGAAATTTAAAATCATTTATCCTAAATTGATTAATTTGAGGGTTGTAGACTTTCCATCATGAGGGGGTCTGGCTCACTTTTGGGGAGGATAGATGTTTCTAAGGGTTTCAGCTTTAATCTGCTACCAAATTTAACCCTCTAAAGTTTTTAACGGGTGAATACCCAGTTAATACCGAGGGTTAGGTTAGATTGGGTTGTGGCGGGATGTTACAGTATCCGTTTGCCTGCTGGTTCAAAACGTTCACGCTTTGAATTCCTGTTCAACATTATCCTGCAATAGCCTACATTTAGCAGTATAGGTTGGTGCAAACACAAAAAATTGTAAATTTTGTAAAGAATGAAGAAGGCGGTCTGTGGAGCGGGTGTCGTCGCTTGCCGTGGGGAAAAAAGGGGGGAAGTGCTACGCATTGATGTCAACTTAAGCCTAAAACCCCGGTTTTTATCCTGGACTAGATCCCCCTAAATCCCCCTTAAAAAGGGGGACTTATGAGTCCGGTTCCCCCCTTATTAAGGGGGGTTAGGGGGGATCATCGTGGTTCGTTTATAATTAGATTTAATATTACATATTTCCCAAAAATAGAAGACAATTTAAACATGATTTGATCCTGTTTTATTTTAGTCACTAAATACCGTTGTTGTAAAGATTGTAACCCATTAATTAAATCCGTTGATGATAACTCTACACTTTCTCGCAATGTTTCTCTGGATAAGGGTTGCTCAAATTGACTTAATTTTAAAACGATTTGTTGTTCAATAGGTGAAAGTCTGTGAAATAGCTGGTTAAAGTGCGATCGCATTTCCTGAGTAATCACTAATTCATTCTCATCTAAAAACTCAGCAACATCACCATCAAATATATTGTTAATTAAAATAGCAATACTTTTTAAATAAACGGGATTACCTTCATATAAATTAATTAAATTCAACCAAGATTCGTCATTTTTTAATCCTTTATTATTCAGAATTTCCAGATCATATAAACCTGATAATTCTAAGCAATTAATCGGATATAATTCGTTTTCCCAACCTTGCATTTCTGGACATTTTTCTTGACTAATTAAAATTAAACTACTCTGATGTTCAACTTCTGTTACCATGGTAAAAAAGTTTTGATAACTTTGATATTCCGGTTGATATTGTCCCGCAAATTGACCCGGAGTAAAGATATTCTGCACATCATCAAGGATAATTAAACATTTTTTATTAATGAGTATATCTAATAATTGTTTGACTTGATCATCTATAGTTTGTTTGTCTTCTGGTTTAATAATATTCAATAAATCCTTAACCAGCAAATCTAAAGGTTTAGGATATTTTAAACTTCTCCAGATAATTACTTCAAATTGATCTAAGTTTAAATCAATAAATCTTTTAACAATAGCGGTTTTACCCATTCCCGATAATCCTAATATTGAGATTAAACGAGTATTTTGCTTTAATATCCAATTAGAAAGGGTGTTAAGTTCTGTTTCTCGGTTATAAAAATTTATAATTTGAGGAGCTAGGGTTAAATCATATTCAGGTTTTTTGAAGTTATCAATATTAGTGCTTTGTTGATGTTCTGGCTGATTTGATGATGCGTAGTTGGGACACCAGTTGATATTATTGTTTTTAAAATTATTTTCAAAATTAACTATTTTAGCAATGCTAGAATTTGTAAATCTTTCTATAGTCCAACAAAAATTAGATTTATTAATATTTTCACCTAACTGTTCAGATAAAATTTTAAATAACTTCCTACATTCATCACCAATATAACCCTCATCATAATCATAAATGTCTGCAATTTGCTTATAAGTTTTACCTTTAAATACTTCTTCAACAATCTTTTTTTGCAAATCATCTAAATGCTTTTCTGTCTCAGTAAATACTAAGCTATCTACAAATTGTAAAATTTCTGTAACAGTCATAAAAGTTAGACGAGGTAACACTTTTCGTCATTATAACTCAATTTTATTCCAGATTATCAGGTTTTTTCAGATATTGTATTAATACTTCTTAATAAAATATCAGGTAATATCAGATATTATCCGCCATGACAAAAAATCAATTTAGTATAAAAATGATTAATCAAGTTTAACTCAAGCAAAATAATTTGCTAAAAATAATGGTTAATCAACTTTATTATGGCGATAATTTAGAAGTTTTAAGACGTTACATTAAAGATGAATCAGTTGACTTATGTTATATTGATCCTCCTTTTAATTCTAAACGCAATTACAATCAAATCTATAATAATATTGGTGGCGATGATAAAGCTCAAGCACAAGCATTTATTGATACTTGGGAATGGGATGATCACGCTATTCATGGAATAGAGGAAATTACTACTAATTATCATGGTTTATTTACCCAGCAATGTATTGATTTAATTATAGGTTTAAGGAATGTTTTAGGAACAGGAAGTTTACTTGCTTATTTAGTGAGTATGACTTTAAGGATAACAGAAATTTATCGGGTTTTAAAACCTACAGGTAGTTTTTATTTACATTGTGATCCCAATGCAAGTCATTATTTAAAATTAGTATTAGATGCTGTTTTTTGTTCTCAGGGTGGAGATTATAAAAATGAAATTATTTGGAAAAGACGCACAAATACTATTAAAGCAATTACTAAATCTTTTTCAACATTAAATGACATTATTTATTTTTATGTTAAGTCAGCAAAACAATATTACTTTGATATTCAGTATGAAGATTATCCTAGTGAATATCTTAAAAGGTTTAAATATCAGGATGAATATGGTAGATATCGTTGGCAAGTCATGGCTACTTATTCTCAA
Source organism: Planktothrix sp. PLAVEN19ND (assembly GCF_057220675.1). Taxonomy (NCBI): domain Bacteria; kingdom Bacillati; phylum Cyanobacteriota; class Cyanophyceae; order Oscillatoriales; family Microcoleaceae; genus Planktothrix; species Planktothrix sp. PLAVEN19ND. The sequence continues at coordinate 1,663,585 of NZ_CM170132.1, forward strand.
GAAAGATTAGAACAACTTAAAAAGGCAAACAAAGTTAGATTTTCACCCACTGCCAAAAACCCCGAATTTAAACAATATTTGCATGAATTAAAAGGTATTCCTATTACAAATTTGTGGATGGATATTGATATGATAAATTCTCAATCAAATGAAAGATTAGGTTATCCCACACAAAAACCAGAATCATTATTAGAAAGAATAATTAAAGCCAGTTCTAATGAAAATGATATAATATTAGATGCTTATTGTGGTTGTGGTACAAGCGTTGCAGTTTCCCAAAAATTAGACCGAAAATGGATAGGAATTGATATTACTTATCAAAGTATTAGTTTAATTTTAAAAAGATTAGAAGATAGCTTTGGAAAAGAGGTTTTACAAACCATTAAACTCCATGGTATTCCTAGAGATATAGAAAGTGCAACAGCATTAGCAAATAAAGCAGACGATCGCACTCGAAAAGAATTTGAAAAATGGGCAATCTTAACTTATACTGATAACAAAGGAATCATTAACACTAAAAAGGGTTCAGATCAAGGTGTAGACGGAATTGCTTACTTTCAAGGTGATCAAAACGAACCAGAAAAGATAATTTTTCAAGTAAAATCAGGAAAAGTAAAATCAGGAGATATCCGAGATTTAATAGGAACAATGACCCTAGAAAATGCCAGTATAGCCATATTTATAACTTTAGAAAATCCCACTAAAGATATGATCAAAACGGCAAAATCTGCTGGTTTTTATCAGAGTAAATTTATGAGTCAAAGTTGTGATAAGATTCAAATTGTTACAGTACAAGATATTATTGAAAATCAAAAAAAATTAAATATTCGTTTGAGTTTTGAAGTTGTTAAAAGTGCTGAGAAACAAAAAGAAGTGAAAGTTAATCAGATGGAGTTATTTGATAATTAGTGTAGGAGTGTTGAAGGTGCGATCACTTTTTATTCTAGGATAATTGAGGGTGCGATCGCTTCTTGGGGTGTAAGGGAGTTAGGAGTGCGATCGCTCATTTTAAATCTCTGAATGGATTGATAATCTGTAAACTATCTTCGATGATTAAACTATCTTGCATATCTTCTGAATATAGAACAGTTATATCGCCTAAAATTGCACTAGCAATGATTATACTATCCCAAAAAGAAAATAAATAGCAATCCCGCAATTTTACAGCATACTGAATTGTTGCAAAGGAAACAGGTAAAATTTCACAGCCCGCTCCCAAATCCTCAATTAGACTGTGAATCTGTGAATTATCAAATTTGGCTTTGCGAATTAAATTTGAGCAGACTTCATTGACAACCTGCGTGCTAATAACTAGGTTTTCTTGACTGGTAATACTTATAGCTATTTGTTGTTTTTCTCTAGCATCTGAATCATTAGGATTAACGATAAAACGATAGAGCCAAATATTAGAATCAACAAAAAAACGTTGCGGTTTACCAACGCTCATTCGCTTCCTCTCGTGTCAAGGAATGAAAGTTAGGAATCACAATAGGATTTGCTGTTAGTTGAGCAATAATTCCCGTTGTAGGAAAGCCTTTTTTTTTGATAGATTCCGATTCTATAATCAGTTTTACGGTTTGACCTTCTGTTAATTGGAAATCAGCTAAGGGGCGAAAAACCCCGTTTTCAAAAATTGCATCAAAACTTTGTTGTTGCATAATTAATTAGGTGATGATTTAACTCCTTTCTATTGTAACCTATTTTATTGTAGGGTTGTTGAGGGTGCGATCGCTTCTTGGAGTGTAAGGGAGTTAGGAGTGCGATCGCTGCTATAATATACACAGGTAACTTTAGGTTAGGAAAATATTATGAACTTAGTCACCTTAAATCAGTCAGGATTTATTGAAATTCCCGAAATTATTAGACAACAATTAGGTTTAGATCAGGAATCAAAACTATCTTTAGAAATTCAAGATGGAAAAATAATCTTAAACCCGATTAAAGAAGAACCATTACTTTACTATGAAGGTCATGTATTAGTTTCTGATGCAGAACTATTAACCGATGCTAATACAATAATTGAAGAACTTAGAAATGAAAGAACAAATCAATTAATGTCATGGTAAAAATATTATTTGATACTTCTGTTTTAGTCGCTTCTATATTAGTTAAACATCCTCAGCATTTTTCTTGTTGGTCATGGTTAGAACAGGTTAAAACCGAAAAAATAGAGGGATTTATTGTCACTCATACCCTAGCCGAATTATTCTCGGTTATATCTTCTTTTCCCTCCCAACCTCGTTTTTCCCCTCAAGTAACTCAACGACTTATTAAAGAGAATCTCAAAGAATTTCAGATTATTTCTCTAACAGAAGATGATTATTATGAAATTATAGAAAATATGGTGAGTTTAGGGTTTAGTGGTGGAGCAATTTATGATAATTTAATCGCTCATGCAGCCATGAAAAAGGAAATTGATAAAATATTAACCCTTAATCCTAAACATTTTATTCGTCTGGGCGATCACATTGCTGAATTAGTAGAAGTTCCTTCATAGCGCGATCGCTTCTTGGGGTGTAAGGGAGTTAGGAGTGCGATCGCTTTTGCTATTTTGTGCTAACATTAAATTTAATGCAAATTTAGTGCTAAGTCCCCAACCATGATTAATCTAAATCGAGATATTCAATCCCTCTCAACCTTTAAACGGAATACCAATGAAATGATTACCCAGATGAAAGAAACAGGTAATCCTATCGTTTTAACTATTAATGGGAAAGCCGAATTAGTAGTACAAGATGCTGGATCTTATCAAAAATTACTAGATTTTATCGAGAAATTAGAAACTATTATTGGGATTAAAAAAGGATTAGAAGATATAGCAACAGGTGACACACAACCCCTAAATCAATTCATCGAAGAAATGCAGCATAAACATGGAATTTCAAGTTAAATTAACCCAGAATGCTAAACTAGAAATAGAATCTGCTTATCTTTGGTTAAAAAATCTTAACCATAATTATGCTGATCAATGGTTTAGAGATTTAATGAATACTATTGCTACTTTGCAAGATAAGCCAAAACGTTTTGCTTTAGCTAGAGAAAACGATGATTTTCCTGAAGAAATCAGACAAATTATTTATGGGAAATCAAGGAATAAATACCGGATTATTTTCACCATTCGAGAGGATATAGTTTATATTCTTTATCTTCGTCATAGCGCACAATCTTCAATTACTTTTAATCCCCTTGATCTGGAGTAAAATTATTAATGTGATCGCTTTTTATTTTAGGGTTGTTTAGGGTGCGATCACTATATAACACCTCCAACAAAACTTAAACTTATAACTCTACCCAATTCTATAAATTTAATCATTCAACTCTCAATCAATCACTGTCAGTCGTGTTGATGAACAAAAAATGGTGCGTGGGGCAAATTGTTAATTATTGGATTTCCCAATAAATTAATTACGCCTTACGCACCCTATAAATTATGGGAGCAATAATATGGATGGGAACTTTCTTTTGTCCTTAATCCTCATCCCAATAAGATTGGTTATAACCGAGTTTTGTTGCTGCATCACGTTCCTTTTCGGTTAATTCCTCCCAATATTTCTCATTAGAATCGGGAGCGTCAGAGTCTTCTTCCCAACTGGCTTGATTCCAGCCTAAAGTAGTCCACAACGCTTGCTCATCGTTGTTCAGATCTGTCCAACTTAAATCATCCCAAGTGTCCCCTGGATTCCCTAAAATTTTCCGAATATTTGACATACATTACCTCTTATAAATTATGTCGAAACAACACTAAGTTAACCCAAACTGGCTGAGTACAAAAATTCGGGGTTGCTTTAATTTAGATTGTAACAAAAAAGGTGGGCATAGCCCACCCTAAAATTAAGCTCCTACGGCTTCTTTGGCCGCATACATCACTTCTAAGGAAATTTCGTTTAAACCTCGTTCACGGGCAAATTTTTCGGTATTGCGTTTAACTTTACCGCGCACAAACCCAGGAATTTTATTCAGTTCGGTTTGAGCTTCTCTTGTCCAATTCAAATCAGAAACCCGCCGAAATTCCTTTGGTAATCACTTCTTTGGTATCATGTCCACCAAAGATTTCCAAGAGGTGATCTTCCATTCCCAAGGTAAAGGAATTATAGATTAAATCGGTAATTTGATTGGTTCCTTCATAGCCTAAAAATGGTTTATAACCAATAGGGAAATTCTGAATATGAATCGGGGAAGCAATCACACCACAGGGAATATCTAAACGTTTCCCAACGTGGCGTTCCATTTGGGTTCCAAAAATAGCAGAAGGTTCAATCCGGGCAATCATATCTCCAATTTGACCGTTATCTTCACTAATCAGAACTTCATCGCAATATTCACTGACTTGTTCCTTGAACCAATCACCATCATATTTGCAATAGGTTCCGGCACAAACGACATGAATTCCCATTTCTCGCGCCAGAATTTTTGTCATCGCGGCGGCGTGGGTATTATCCCCAAAGACAACGGCTTTTTTTCCGGTTAAATTCTGACAGTCAATGGAACGGGAAAACCAAGCGGCTTGAGACACATACAGGGTTTGATTATCAATATATTCACTATAATCAACATTCGCCCCTTGAGCATTAATTACTTGTTGAATTTTGCGAATACAACGGGCGGTTTCCACCACTCCCATCGGCGTAATATCAACACAAGGAGTGCCAAATTCTTCTTCTAAATACTTTGCTGCCATTAACCCTAATTCTCGATAGGGAACCAGGTTAAACCAAGCGCGAGGCAGGTTTTTTAAGTTGTGAACCGATGCCCCTTCGGGAATCACTTCATTAACTTCAATTCCTAAATCTACCATTAGCCGTTTTAATTCGGTGCAGTCATGATGGTGATGGAAACCGAGGGTAGAGATTCCAATAATATTAACGGAAGGTTTTGCGGTTTTGCCTTCAGGAATATCGCCTTTTTTCTTGGCTTTTTCCAGATAAAACTGAACCACTTGTTGTAATGTCCGGTCAGCCGCTTGCAATTCATTAAAGCGATAATGATTAACGTCCGCTAACATGACATCGCCTTTAGCATCGAGTTGGGCGCGTTCCACAAAATTGTGTAAATCTTCTTGTAAAATACTGGAAGTACAGGTAGGAGTTAATAAAATTAAATCGGGATGTTCTTCTCGATCTTTTCTAACAATATTGTCAACCACTTTTTCTTGGGAACCCCGGGCTAAAACGTTCCGGTCTACGACACTAGCGGTCACAGGTGTATAGTCTCGTTCCCTTTCTAACATAGACCGCATGACGTTGAAGTAGTCATCTCCTAAAGGGGCGTGCATGATGGCGTGAACGTTTTTGAAGGAACTGGCAATTCTCAGGGTACCAATATGGGCGGGGCCAGCATACATCCAATAAGCCAATTTCATAGCGTGTTTCTCCGTTGATAGGTGATGAGGACAGCTTGTTTTATGTTCTCAGAAATTGTGCCAATCGCTAGGAGTATTTATACATAGCGATCGCAATTTAATCTCTATTAAAGAATTCATTTTGACACTAAAACAATAATAACATTGTTTAACTGTAATGATTCTTAAATTTTAAGCAATATTTTGTTAAATTAAATAGAAATGTTAAGTTAAGTTCCCAAAACTTGACATAAAATTAAAAGTATGATCTCAGTTATTTTTTGTTGAGGTAAAAATGAGAACATCAGAAGATTGGGAATGGTTGGCGGCGAGTTCTGAATATTTAGCCGCGGTGGCCGTTCAAGAGTTATTAGAGGAGCAAAAATTAATGGAAGCCGGAGAAGGGTTAGCGGTTTTAATTGAATCCATGGGAAAATCAAAGAAATTAGCTTTAAAAAGTCAATTAACCCGGTTAATGATGCACATTATTAAATGGAAATGTCAACCGGAAAAACGGACTTCCAGTTGGGAAACTACGATTATTTCCACCAGGGATGAAATTGCTGATATTCAAGAAGAAGTTCCCAGTTTAAATCGAAATTACCTCGAATCAATTTGGGAAACTTCTTTTAAAAAAGCCATCAGACAAGCGGAAAGTGAAATGGGAAAGAAATGTCAATTAACTGCCTTATCTTGGCAGGAGGTATTTGAGGAAGAATATACTTTATTTGATTATAATTAAACTTATAGCAAGAGGCAATAGGGAATAGGCAATGGGCAATAGGTAAATACTTACTGTGAGCAGCTTTTAGCTTTTAAGAATGTCCTAATAGATGTGGCGACTGCTATAGAAGTTATTATGGAAACTGGAAAAGATTGGGAATGGTTGGCGGCGAGTTCTGAATATTTAGCCGCGATCGCAATTCAAGAGTTATTAGAGGAGCAAAAATTTATGGAAGCCGGATCTGGGTTAGCGGTTTTAATTGAATCTATGGGAAAATCCAAGAAATTAGCTTTAAAAAGTCAGTTAACCCGGTTAATGATGCACATTATTAAATGGAAATGTCAACCGAAAAAACGGAGTGGTAGTTGGTCTATTAGTATTCGTTCAGCGCGTCAAGAAATTGCTGATATTCAAGAAGAAGTTCCCAGTTTAAACCAAAATTTTATTGATTCAATTTGGGAACAATGTTTTCAACGGGCTGTCAAGGATGCTGAGGATGAAATGGGAAAAAAAATCTCATTAATATCTTTATCTTGGCAAGAAGTATTTGAAGAAAAATACACTTTATTTGATGATTATAATTAAATGTAGTGCGAGCGTCATCGCTTACTGATTTTACAACCCTGCTCTAAATATCCACTTGTCTATAATTAAAAATAGTTGTATAATTCAGATTATCTCTTGATTTGAAAAAACCTCACTATTTTTATATAATTTTACTGCCATGATTAAAAGAAAACAATTTATCCCTCTATTCTTATCAGGAATAACCGGGGCTTTAGTATTAGCCTGTAGTCCCTCTCAACCTTCGGGAAATAACACCGCTTCCAATCCTAATTCCACGACAAATACCGTTGAAAATTCTAAAGGAATTCCGATTGGAGTTGTTCTCGCCCAAACCAGTAATGCCGCCTTATTAGGACAAGAACAGGTGATTGGCGCCAAAATGGCTGAACAATATTTTAATCAACAAGGAGGCGTGAATGGAACCCCAATTAAATTAGCCCTTCAAGATGGGGGAGGCGATGAACAAAGTGCAATTAATGCCTTTAATACCCTAATTACTCAACAGAAAGTTGTCGGCATTTTAGGCCCTTCTTTATCTCAACAAGCCTTTGCCGCTGACCCCATTGCAGAGCGGGCAAAAGTTCCGGTTTTGGGCCCTTCTAATACCGCGAAGGGAGTGCCTCAAATTGGTGATTATATTGCCCGGGTTTCTGCCCCGGTTGCAGTTGTCGCCCCGAATGCTGTAAAAGCGGCATTAAAAATCAATCCTGATATTAAAAAAGTAGCGGTTTTCTACGCTCAAAATGATGCCTTTAGTAAATCAGAAACCGAGACTTTTCAACAAACAGTTAAAGATTTAAACCTAGATTTGGTGACAGTTCAAAAGTTCCAAACCACCGACACCGATTTTCAAAATCAAGCCACCGCTACGATTAACTTAAACCCAGATTTAATTATTATTTCGGGACTGGCTGCGGATGGAGGAAATTTAATCAAACAGTTACGACAATTGGGCTATCAAGGATTAATTATTGGAGGAAATGGTTTAAATACCTCTAATATTTTTTCCGTTTGTCAAAAAGAATGTGATGGGGTAATTATTGCCCAAGCCTATAGTCCTGAAATTGATAATCCGATTAATAAAACCTTTCGAGAAACCTACGCAGCCCAGAATCAAAAAGAACCCCCGCAATTTACCGCCCAAGCCTTCGCCGGAATTCAGGTCTTTGTGGATGCTTTAAAAGCGGTTGACCAGAAAAATAAACTCGATAGTTTATCCTTAGAACAGCTAAGAGAACAATTAAATCAAGCGATTTTATCGGGAAAATATGAAACGGTTTTAGGCAATATTGCTTTTACTCCCGAAGGTGAAGTGGTGCAAGAAAAGTTTTATGTTGCCCAAATTAAAATGGATGAAACGGGAAAAAATGGTAAGTTCACCTATTTAAAATAGAAAAAAAATGGGTCACTTTTATTTAGGCTGTGCGGTTTGGTCGTATAAAAATTGGGTGGGAGAATTATATCCTTTAGGAAGTCGTCCGGCGGATTTTCTCTCCCTCTATAGTCGTCGCTTTACCGCAGTAGAAGGAAATACTACATTTTATGCCATTCCTAATGCAGAAACGGTAACTCGTTGGATACAACAAACACCATCGGATTTTAAATTTTGTTTAAAATTACCCCAGGAATTAACCCATCAAGGGTCACTAAACCTGGCTATTCCAGGGGCGTTAAAGTTTGTTGAACAAATGCAGTGTTTAGGAACTCGTTTCGGCCCTATTTTTGCTCAATTACCGCCGAGTTATTCTCCCCATTTATTAGAAGATTTGCAAGATTTTCTTCAAGTTTGGCCGCATCAAATCGTGCCTTTAGCAGTAGAAGTGCGTCATCCCGATTGGTTTCAGCCAGATAATTTTAAGCGGTTAAAACAGCTTTTAGAATCCTTTAATGTTGGACGAGTGATTTTAGATTCCCGTCCTATTTATAGCGGTGAGGATGACCCGCAACTATATTCAGAACGAAAAAAACCGCAAGTTCCGGTAGAATTTAGTGTCACAGCTTCCTTTGCTTTAATTCGGTTTATTTCCCATCCTCAATTATCGAGGAACCAACCCTTTTTAGAAGATTGGATTACACCGATTCATCATTGGTTAAATCAGGGCAAAGATGTTTATTTCTTTGTGCATTGTCCTTTGGAGGAGCGATCGCCTTCTACGGCAAAATATGTGCAACAATTGTTAGAATCCCATCATCTGCCCATTTCTCCCCTACCCTGGAATCAGTTGGAACCCGTCCCCACCCAATTAACATTATGGTAAATTAGCGTAACGGAAAACAGGGTTGAGTATTAAATCCTGAGTTATTATTCACTTCAATAGAACAAGAATACTCTAGTTTTCCGCTTTGGTTTCCTCTGTTTCCTGAAATTTCATTCCCCTGACCGCCTAAACTGGCTTTCACCAGAATATTTCCAGAAACTTGATTATTAATAATTTTAACCTGATTCATTCCATAGGGTTGATTATTTGTATCTGCCATAACAAAAATATCAGAATTCAGGACTTGATTATTTTCAATAGTTGCATGATTAATTTCTTGAACTTTATAGAGTCCAATATAAGCATTTCCCTGATTGTTTTTAATCATAACATTTTTAACCGTTGTTCCCCCACAACATTCTTGAATTAAAATTCCTTCTCCATCCACACTTAAATATTTTGTATCTCCAATTTGATGTCGATAAACTTGATAATTATTCCCCTCAACTAAAACATTCCATCCTGAAAAGTCAATTCCTCTATTTTCTAAGGTAACTGCCCCCGTTGCTTCTCGAGTACCCGTGGGGTCTGTCCACCATTTTTTATTGGGTTGGTCTTGAATATCATTATTTTGGATAATTAAACTATCTCCCGCCGCATGAATTCCCACTCGCATGGTATGGTAAACCCAATTATCTCGAATCACAATGCCTTTTCTAAAAAGTCCGGGTTCAGTGGTGGGAGTCCCAGCTAATTTAAACCCGCCTTGTTTCCCACCTCTATTAACAACAATTCCATAATGATTGCTATAATTAAAGGGAACTTTACTACCCTCTTGATAGGTTAAAATTGTCTTTTTATCTTTGGACTGTAACTTGTATCCAGGTTGTTCATAATTATCAGTAATATTATCATTAATTCGATTATTAGCAACTAAAATATTTTCATACCCAGTAAGTTCAATATTAGAAGCAAAGCGATGACTATAGCGTTGCCAAGGGTTCTGAAATTCGAGTTTGGGCACTTGGGGGTCGGGTTTTGCTACGTTATTACTGCGAACTCCAAAAATAATAATATTACTATTTTTATGGGTATCTATATTTCCCACAATATTAATTGCAGCCCGATTAATCTCTAGGTTAATAATTCCAATATTACTATCTTGGTCGGGTGTCAGGGTTTGAATACTTTTAAAGGCGGTTTCATTCGGGGTTCCGTCTCCTGAAAGTTGGGGTTCATATTTAGGAAAAACTAATTTTGAGGGGGGATGATAATTATTGACTTTTGCAGATTTAATAGCAGGAGTTTCTCCTCGAATGACTACACCAGACCTAAGTTTTATGCTATCATTAAAAATATAGGTTCCTGATGGAAAATAAACTACTCCTCCACCATGATTAAAGGCAGCATCTCGGGCGACATTGAACTGTTCTACTAAATTTGAACCGGAGAAATCTTTAATATTATACACACAATTCCACTGGATTTTATTTGTCCAGGTAGGGGCGAGATTTCCTCGCCCACTGTTGCTATAAAAAGTTGCAATCGCATTATCTGTTTCTCCTCCCTTGGGACTCCCACATTCAGCCAAACTAATTGGGGATTCTGTTGTAGGAGTATTAGATAAAAATAGGGTTGTAAAGGCATAACCAGCTACGGTTAATCCCATGACAATTAGAGTTCCTAGGAAAAAAATAATAAACCGTTTAATTCGTTGTTGACTCAGCATAAATTCACTCCATTAATTTTTAACTAAATCTTCTATCTCCTGAATAGATGTGGGTAAACTTTTGGTTAAAATTTCTGTTCCTGTTTCCGTGACTAAGACATCATCTTCTATTCTAATTCCTCGAACATCGGCAAACTGTTCTAAACGTTCCCAATTAACAATATTTTGATATTGTTCTCGATTTTTAGGATCATTTAAAATAGCCGGAACTTGATAAAAACCTGGTTCTATTGTTACTAACATTCTGGGTTTTAAGGGACGATTTAACCGCAGAAAACACCAGCCAAACCGTTGACTTCTCACCCGTCCCAGTTCATATCCAGCTAAATCTCCCAAATCCTCCATGTCATGCACATCTAACCCTAATAAATGCCCGATTCCGTGAGGAAAAAATAAGGCATGGGCATCCTGTTCTACTAAATCCTCGGGATTCCCTCTTAATATTCCTAAATCTACTAATCCTTCGGCAATTATTGTTGCGGCAATTCGATGAATCTCTTGATATTCTATCCCTGGTTTGATAGAATTAATACAGGTATCATGAGCTTTTAAAACTACTTGATAAATATCTCGTTGTGTCGGGGAAAATATTCCCGAAACCGGCCAAGTTCGGGTAATATCCGCCGCCCATCCCATCGCCGTTTCTGCCCCCACATCAGCTAATAGTAAATCCCCTGGTCGTAAGGGATTATGATAATGTTGATTATGTAAAACTTCTCCCTGTATTGTCACAATACTATTATAGGAACAGGTCATATTATGACTAATAATTACCCCTTCCATCGCCCCGCGAACCTCCGCTTCTAACCGGGCTGTTTTTGTTACTTGCATCCCCCTTTTATGGGCTTTAATACTAACTTTTGTGGCTTGGCGTAACTCCTGTAACGCCAAATCATCATGGGTTAGACGCAAATAAATAATTGCCTGTGTTAATTCTAAATCAATTCCTTCGGGCTCTTGTGCTGATCTCAAAGGACAATTCAAAAATTGACGTTGTTCGTTGGCAGTAATGGGATTTTGTACCACAATAGTCGCCGCATCTTCAAGATGATTAGATAATTCTGATAAGGGATAGGAAATATCTGCACCGATGAGTTCTGCAATTCGATCTCTGTGGGGAATTTCGATATGCCAAAGGGCGCTACCTTGGGGGGAATCATCCATAAATAATTCTAAGCGACCTTCATATAAACGAATCGCTGCATTTTCTAGTGGAAATCCGGCAAAATAAAGAAAATGACTACTGGCACGAAAGGGATAAATATTAGCGGGAAAATTGCGAGAATATTCACGACCCGACCACAAAATTGCCGGAAAATCAATTAAATAGCTGAGTTTTTGGCGTCGTTGGCGAAGGGTATCAATCAGAAATTCGGAATAATTAAATAACATGATTAAATCGAAATTTGGGTGATTTTAATTTAAGCGATGGTAGTGCTAGTATCATCGTTATCTCAAGTATAGGGTTTAAATCCTTAACAGCCTACCCTGAATTTTAGAAAAAAATAGGTTAGAATCAAACAGCACAAATTGAGGAGGATTAGACCGCCTCAACCTGAAACTAACAATAGCAAAACGATGACATCTTTTAAACCCAACTCCCATAACTCTATTCAAGGGGTTGATTGGCCGATTTCTCAACTGCCGGGCTTGAATTCGGACAATCAAACCCAATTAAACAATTATGGCATTAAAACCACCAGTCAACTGTTAAAACAAGGCAAAACTCCAGCCGAAAAAATGATTTTAGCCAATTTGCTCCAGATTAATATTAGAGATATTAACAAATGGATAGCAATGGCGGACTTAGCTAGAATTCCTGGCGTCGGTTGTCAATATTGTGGACTTTTGCTTCATGCGGGGGTGAGTTCAGTCAACCATTTAACCAAATTACCAATTCATCGTTTACATCAACAAATATTACGCTTTTATGTCGTTAATTTACAGCGTCGAGATCTATGTCCATCTGTTAATAAAATTCAAGAATGGGTACAACAAGCAAAATTTTTGTAATCTGTTTTTATTCTTTTGCTAACACTCCATTCAAGAAAATATCGGCTAATCCTTCAGCCATTTCTTTCATTTCTTGGGGGGAAGCATTGGGTTCAAGGAGAGTATTATAACTAAATCCTGCGATCGCAAACATTCCTAAAAAAACTTGGGCAACAATTTTAGGATTCATCGGACGATAAACTCCTTTTTGGATTGCCGTTTCAAAAAAAGCCTCGGTTACATCGATCATTTTATTAATAATTTCTGATTGAAGGCGATCGCGTAATTCTGGATGAAACTGAGCTTCTAAAAAACAAATTCGCATGATATCTGCATTTTTCTGTAGATTAATTAGACGTCGATGTAACAATTGTGCCACGGCTTTATAGTTACTCATCTCACTCAATTCTGTTAGTAAATCCGTTAAAATTTCCACCCATCCCTCAATCACAATGGCAGTCAAAATCGCTTTTTTATTAGCAAAATGTCGAAACAAAGTAGCTTCGGCGACCCCGGCGGCCGTCGCTAAATCACGAGTAGTGGTACTATCATAGCCTTTCTGGGCAAATAACCCCCGGGCTGCCAGTAGAATCTGGTTTTCTAATTCCGATGCTGTAGAGGAATGGAGATGCGACATAACTTTATTTATCTTATGTGGCTCTAATTTGAGCCTATCATTCATCTGGGAAGACCGATCGGAAACGATATAACTCTTAATGCTTTGATATTTTTTACGGTTAAAATTCTGATTTTGTGATATTTTAAGATAGATTAGACCTTAGTTGTTCTCGCATTTTTGTCAAGTTATACCGCTAAAAACCTATGTTTTGGGATTATTTTTTCCGAGGGAAACAAAGAACTCACAAACTATCCCCTGCGGGGAAACGTTTGTCCGTTGTGCTGTTAAGTCTATGTTTATTTTGGGTAATGGGATTTCAAGCTGTTTGGGGAGATGAAATTGCCCCTGCAAATTCTTCAATTCAACCGTATTTAAAACGAGTGCAGCGAGAAATTACCGAATTTACTCTTGATAATGGCATGAGATTTATTGTCTTAGAAAGACATCGAGCACCGGTTATTTCTTTCTTAATTTATGCCGATGTTGGAGGAGCCAATGAACCCGACGGACAAACGGGAGTCGCCCATTATTTAGAACATTTAGCTTTTAAAGGAACTCAACATATTGGTACAACCAATTATCAAGCCGAACAACCTCTTTTAGAAAAGCAAGATCAGATTTTTGCACAAATTAAACAAGCTAAAGCCGAAGGAAACCAGGAAAAATTAAAACAATTAATCATTGATTTAGAAACAGTAAGTCGCGAAGCCAATCAATATGTCAAGCAAAATGAGTTTGGTAGAATTGTAGAACAAGCTGGAGGTGTAGGACTCAATGCCACAACCTCCGCCGATGCTACCTCTTATTTTTATAGCCTTCCTGCTAACAAATTAGAACTGTGGATGTCCCTAGAATCTGAGCGATTTTTAGAACCCGTATTTCGGGAATTTTACAAAGAAAAACAGGTCATTTTAGAAGAACGTCGCTTGCGAACAGAAAATTCTCCCATTGGTCAAATGATCGAGGCATTTTCCGCCACAGCATTCAAAGCTCATCCCTACCGTCGTCCTGTGATTGGCTATGTACAAGACTTAGAAAATTTAACTCGTGAAAATGTTAAAAATTTCTTTGAAACCTACTATGTTCCTAATAATTTAACCGTAGCAATTGTTGGGGATGTTAACCCCACGGAAGTCAAACGTTTAGCAGAAATTTATTTTGGTCGCTATCCCGCCAGACCGAAACCCCCTGAATTGAATATTGTTGAGCCACCTCAAACCGAAACTAGGGAAGTGACTTTAACCTTAAAAACTCAACCTTGGTATTTGGAAGGGTATCCCAGTCCGGCGGCTAATCATCCTGATTCTGTGATTTATGATATGATTTCCAGTCTTCTGAGTGATGGTCGAACTTCTCGTTTGTATAAATCCTTAGTTGAAGAACAACAAATTGCTTTAACCGCCCAAGGATCAAGTGGATATCCGGGTAATAAATACACCAATTTAATGTTATTTTATGCCATGCCCGCACCCGGTCATACCGTTGATGAAGTGGCAATTTCCCTCCGCAAAGAAATTGAACGACTGAAAACAGAATTGGTGTCTGAAACCGAATTAGACAGGGTTAAAACTCAAGCTAAAGCCAGTTTGTTAAGATCCTTAGATTCTAATATGGGAATGGCATTTGCTTTAGTGGGATATGAAGTCAAAACTGGATCTTGGATCAACTTATTTGAGGAATTAGAAAAAATTGATGCCATTACTCCCCAAGATATTCAACGGGTGGCTCAAGACGTATTTATTCCGCAAAAACGCACCATTGGCCGCCTATTATCCGAGGAATAAACTTTAACATCACCTAATTTTATCCTGACTCATTCTATCTTGATTAACCTTTCCATTCACTATGTTGACTTTGAAAACCCTAAACTTGAAAAAATCCACACTTTTTTTGGCTGGATTATTGCTAACGACCTTCTTTTTTACCGCGTTTAGCCATATTCCGGCAATTGCTTCTACGCCCAAACATTACACCGATTTAACTTTTTCTCCCTTACCAACCCTTAAACTTCCTGATTATGAACGCTATCAATTAGACAATGGAATTACAGTTTATTTAGTCGAAGATCATGAACTTCCCTTAGTAGGAGGAAGTGCGTTATTTCACACCGGAGATCGATTTGAACCTGCGGATAAGGTGGGTTTAGCAAGTATTACCGCCGAGGTGATGCGAAATGGAGGAACTCGTCAACATTCCGGCGATCAATTGAATCAATTATTAGAACAAAAAGCCGCCTCCGTTGAAGCCGGAATTTCTACAACTTCTGGTAGTGTTGGATTTTCAGGATTAACAGAAGATTTAGACTTGGTGTTTGGATTGTTTACGGATGTTATTCGCAATCCCCTGTTTCCGCAGGATCAATTAGACTTAGCAAAAACTCAAGCTAAAGGCGGAATTGCCCGTCGGAATGATAACCCAGGAGACATTGCTTCACGGGAGTTTGTTAAGGTGATTTATGGTGCAGATAGTCCCTACGCCCGCATCGCAGAATATGCCACCTTGAATAATATTAAGCGTGAGAGTTTAGTTGATTTTTATGAAAAATATTTTCATCCTGAAACTATGATTTTGGGAATTGTAGGGGATTTTGATCGAGCAAAAATGAAGGCGTTAATTGATGAAAAATTAGGAACTTGGAAACCGAGTCAAAAAGCCGTTATCCCTCCCCTTCCTGCGGTTTCTCAAGCTAATTTGGGCGGTATTTTCTTTGTTGATCAACCGCAACTTAATCAAAGTTATGTGGAAATGGGTCATTTAGGCGGGTTATTAAATGATCCCGATTATCCCAAATTGGCGGTTATGAATGGGGTGTTAAACGGGTTCGGTGGACGGTTATTTAATAATCTGCGATCGCGCCAAGGGTTAGCCTATTCTGTTTATGGATATTGGGGTGCAAGTTATGATTATCCCGGGGTTTTTAATGCCGGAGGACAAACCCGTTCTGAAGCAACAGTTCCATTCATTCAAGGGGTTAAAACTGAAATTGAACGGTTAAAAAAAGAACCAATTAAGTTGGAAGAATTAACCTATGCAAAAGAATCTACCTTGAATTCTTTTATTTTCAAGTTTGAAGATCCGGCTCAAACTTTATCCCGTTTAATGCAGTATGAATATTATGGCTATCCCAAAGATTTTATCTTTGATTATCAACGTCAAGTCCAAGCAACAACCATCGAAGATGTTCAACGAGTCGCTCAACAATATCTTAATTTCGACAAGTTGGTGATTTTAGTTGTCGGAAATAAAGCGTTGATTAGTCCAGATTTAAGTAGTTTAGATAATCAATCAAAAGTCACTACAATTGATGTGACAATTCCGGGTAGTTAATGTTAATATAAGGTGGGTAAAACCCACCTTAATCTCGTATAAGTCAAAATCTAAACTTTCTTTAATCTCAACATCATCATCATATCGTTCAATTATAAGACTTTTAGCAATTTCAGCAAAGTCAGAATCATCCTGAAAAACACCCGCAAATTTCAACCAAGGGTTTTCCAATTGTTGAGTAGATACTTCTTCAATTTCAAAAGGAATAATTTCTAGTTTATCAGAATAAGTATACAACAACGTTTTTAAATTTTCTAGGGCTTCTTCCTGTGTTGAAGCTTCAACCTGCTAGTTAGGAAGTTCTATAAAAGATGCGCGTATTTGCGTTGCATTTGAACGATCAAGCAAAATATGAAATTTCACAGGAAGCGACGGAGATAATTTCAGAGAGGAAAGATTAAGATTCATAGCATTTTTATTGAATATTTTTTAGTTCAATCATAGCATTTTTCTGTCACCTTGGGAA
Organism: Planktothrix sp. PLAVEN19ND; assembly: GCF_057220675.1. NCBI lineage: Bacteria > Bacillati > Cyanobacteriota > Cyanophyceae > Oscillatoriales > Microcoleaceae > Planktothrix > Planktothrix sp. PLAVEN19ND. The sequence goes on from NZ_CM170132.1 coordinate 1,680,545, forward strand.
AATAAAGCAAATTTTCAAGATTATTTCACCCATCCTCAAGAATAGCTTGCCAAACCTGATCTAATAAATTAGAACTATCAGCATCAAACCATTGAATTTCAGAAACAGCCCGAAACCAAGTTCTTTGGCGTTTGGCAAATTGTCGGGTATGTAATACGATTAATTCCTGGGCTGTTTCTAAAGAAATATCTCCCGCTAAATATTGTTTAATTTCCTGATATCCTAAAGTTTCTAATAACGATAAATCAGTGCCATATTTCTGACATAACTGTTCAACTTCCTGCACAAATCCCCTTTCCATCATGTTTTCTGTCCGCTTTTTAATCCGATGAATTAATGCTTCTGGTTCACAATTTAAACCAATTTGTAAAATCGGATAATCGGGAGGATTTTCTCCTTGCTGTTCAGAAATCGGACGACCGGTGATATAATAAACCTCTAAGGCTCGTAGAGTTCTAAACTGATCATTGGCATGAATTTTCTGTGCCGCGATCGCATCGATTTGTTTCAACATCTGATAACATTGTACTTGCCCTAAACCTTCAAGTTGCGATCGCAATTCTGGATTAGGAGCAACCCGAGGAATTTTCATTCCCCGCACAATGGATTTAATATATAATCCCGTCCCCCCAACTAATAATATAGGAGCAGAATTAGAAGTATGATTAATCAATTCTCGCGCTTGATCCTGATAATCTGCTACGGTTAAAGTCTCCGTTGGTTCACAAATATCAATCAAATAATGGGGAACCCCCCGACGTTCTTCCAGGGTAGGTTTAGCCGTCCCAATATCAAACCCTCGATAGACCAAACGGGAGTCCGCACTCAAAACCACCGACCCCAAACGCTCCGCTAACTGAATCGCCAAACCCGATTTCCCCGTAGCCGTCGCACCACAGATGACGATTAACTGGGGTGACTGTGGTATTGTACAAATAGTCAACTTTCCTTCTCCTTGTGCCCATCACCAATAACCGGATATATCAACCCTGTCCAAATTTGATTTGAGAATGCCCTACGATCCTCTCTAACCTATTTGTGCTACAATTTTTGAAAGTTTTATCATTTTACTGTAAGAACGTCATAAGGGACGTTTTTACTCAACCAATACTGGAGTCGTGATCAAATGACCAGCAATTACAGCGCCGACCAAATTCAAGTCCTTGAAGGTTTGGAAGCCGTTCGCAAACGCCCCGGAATGTACATTGGTTCCACAGGGCCAAGAGGACTCCACCATTTAGTATACGAGGTTGTAGATAACGCGATCGATGAGGCGCTGGCTGGCTATTGCACCCACATCGAAATCGATTTCAACGCCAATGGTTCCGTCACCGTCACCGATGATGGTCGCGGTATCCCCGTCGATACCCATTCTAAAACCGGAAAGTCCGCTTTAGAAACGGTTTTAACCGTTCTCCACGCCGGGGGTAAATTTGGGGGTGGCGGTTATAAAGTTTCGGGGGGTTTACATGGGGTCGGGGTTTCTGTTGTTAACGCTTTATCAGAATGGTTAGAAGTTACGGTTTTTCGGGATAAAAAAGAATATTCCCAACGCTTTGAACGGGGGACTCCCGCCACGGAACTCACCTCAAAACCGATTAAAGAAGCCCGCACCGGAACTTCCGTTTCCTTTTTACCCGATACTTCAATTTTTACCACCGGAATTGAGTTTGATTGTGATACGATTGCCTCCCGTTTACGCGAACTCGCCTATTTGAATGCGGGAGTTAAAATTACTCTGACAGATAGTCGTTTAGAACTCTTAAATCGCGAAAATCCCCGGATAGAAACCTACCGTTATGAAGGCGGAATTCGGGAGTATATCGCCTACATGAACAACGATAAACAACCCCTCCATGAAGATATTATTTATACTTGTGGAGAACGGAGTAATGTTCAAATAGAAGTGGCTTTGCAGTGGTGTACCGATGCCTATAGTGATACGGTTTTAGGTTTTGCGAATAATATTAGAACCATCGATGGGGGAACCCATTTAGAAGGGTTAAAAACCGTTTTGACTCGAACTTTAAATGCGATCGCCCGTAAACGGAATAAACTCAAAGAAGGCGAGGCAAATTTAGGCGGGGAAAATATTAGAGAAGGTCTAACCGCCGTTATTTCTGCCAAAGTTCCCGACCCTGAATTTGAAGGACAAACCAAAACCCGATTAGGAAATCCAGAAGTTCGGGGAATTGTTGACTCCTTGGTGGGGGAAGCCTTAACCGAATATTTAGAATTTAATCCCGGGGTTGCCGATGCGATCATTGAGAAAGCCATTCAAGCCTTTAAAGCCGCAGAAGCCGCTCGACGAGCACGGGATTTAGTCCGTCGGAAATCGGTCTTAGAATCCTCTCCATTGCCAGGTAAATTAGCCGATTGTAGTACCCGAGATCCCCATGAATCGGAGATTTTCTTAGTCGAAGGGGACAGCGCCGGCGGTTGTTTGTTTAGTTTTACTTATATATCTCTTGCTGATGGATCAGAAAAAACTATCAAAGAAATTGTTGATGAGCAGGCTGAGGGGAAAGAGCATTTTTGCTACACCATTAATCAAAGTGGCAATATCGCCATTGAACACATCACCAATGCACGACTCACGAAGAAAAATGCCCAAGTCGTGAAATTAACTTTAGATAATGGAGAAACCCTGATTTGTACTCCCGATCACCCGTTTATGTTGCGTGATCGTACTTATAAAGCAGCCGCAGAATTAACCCCAGAAGATTCCTTAATGCCGTTTCATTACTTAGAAAATAATGGGGAATTAAAGGGAAATCAAAAGGTTTGGAATCCAGGTTCTGATCAATGGATTGATACCCATGTATTAGCTAATACCTATCAATTAAAACAACGGGAAGATCAAGAGCGTTTAGAATCTCAGTATCAAGCATCAAATCAAAGCGATTATGCTCGAACCCTAGCCTCACTTTATCAAATATATAACCCTTCAAACTCTCTTAAACCGCAAAAAGATCCGACCTTTAAAACCTTTTGCGATTGCTATTTTCAAGGAGATGAAGTCGCCACCAGAACTGCTATTCGGAACTACAATCATCGGGTCGTTTCTATCGAATGGTTAGAAGAACGTCATGATGTTTATGATATTGAAGTTCCCCATAGTCATAACTTCGCATTATCGGCGGGTATATTTGTGCATAATAGCGCGAAACAAGGACGCGATCGCCGTACCCAAGCCATTCTTCCTTTACGCGGAAAAATCCTGAATATTGAGAAAACCGATGATGCCAAAATCTACAAAAATAATGAAATTCAATCCTTAATTACAGCGCTAGGATTAGGGATAAAAGGAGAAGAATTTGATGCTTCTCAATTGCGGTATCATAAAGTCATAATTATGAGCGTTGCGGGTGATGAACCCACGCTAGTAATGGAAGATACCGGAAAAACTGAATTTGTAGAAATTGGCAAGTTTATTGATGAGTGTATCGAAGGGAAACGCACCCCAGAACGCTATCAAGTGGTTGCTTTTGATCCCGTAACCCATGCCACCCGTTTTCGTCCGATTAAAGCCGTAATTCGTCACGGGCATGAAGAACCCATGTATCAACTGACGACTCGCTATAATCGTCAAATTAAGGTCACATCTTCCCATAGTGTTTTTGTGTATGAAAATGGGGAAGTTAAACTCAAAAAAGGCAATGAAATTAAACCCGGAGATTGGTTAGTTGCCAGTCGTCGTTTGCCGCGTTCAACGGAACCTCAAACCCGGATTGATTTACTCCGAACCTTCTATGAAGCGGGTGTTACTCAATCCTTATATTTACAAGGAGAAGATGTTCGTAAAATTGCCAGTCGGCGGATTTTAGCCAAGGTTGACAAACCGGAATTATTCAGTGAAACTCGGGTTGAATTAGATGCCGAAGGATGGCAACAATTAATTGCCCAACGTCAAGCATTAGGCATGACTCAAAAACAATTGGCAACTGCCATTGGAGTCAAACAACCGATTACGATTAGTCACTGGGAACGGGGAATTAATCGACCCATTTTGTCTAATTTCTTAGATTATTTAGAGACCATTGGAGGCAACGAAAATATTGTTTATCAAACCCTACCCTCTAAAATTGATCAACTCCTGACTCAAGATGACAGCAGTAAAAACGCCCGTTGGCGAGAAGTGAGTCATTACAAACCCATTGAATATTTCACACCCAGCGAGTTAATTCAGTTGGGGGATAACCTAAAAATTGTTCCTCAAGCCCACCAGAATAAAGCCTTCGATCGCTATTTACCCATTACTTCAGAATTGATGTGGTTTTTGGGTTGGTATGTGGCGGAAGGAAGCCTATCAAAACATCAAGTCAGCCTGAATTTAGGCACAAAAGATGAGCGATTTATTCCTGAGTTAATTGCAGCCATTCAAGAGGTATTTGGGGAAACACCACGCAGCTATAATGATCCCGAAAGTCAGGGGATTAAACTCTACTTTAATAGTGTAGTCGCTGCCCGACTGTTACAGGCTTGGGGATTAGGAAAAAAATCCCATGAAAAACAAATTCCCGATCTAGTTTTCTCGGTGACTGAACCTTTACAACTTGCCTTTTTAGAGGGGTATTTCTTAGGGGATGGTACAACCAGTGGGGCGAATATTTCTTGGACAACTAACTCCAATTCAATTAAGAATGGATTACTCTATTTATTCGGACAATTGGGATTAATTGGCAGTACCAGTGAACATCAACCTCAATTGAATCACACAGCCCCAATTCAAACCCGTTATCCCTACTATACCCTGACCCTTTGTGGCAAACAACAACTCGAAAGTTGTCGTTTAATTTGGCAACGTCATTTAGGGGCAGAAAAACTTAACACCTATCTACAACTTCCGACTCAAAAACCGATGGATTATTTACCCATTAGTGAAGATTTAATGGGATTAAAAGTTGTCAAGGCGGAGGAAATTGAATTAGTCGGAGAGTATGTTTATGACTTCTCCGTTGATGGGGATGAAAACTTTGTTTGTGGAACCGGAGGACTCTGCTGTCATAATACCGACGCGGACGTTGATGGAGCCCATATTCGGACTTTATTACTGACCTTTTTCTATCGTTATCAACGGGAATTAGTCGATCAAGGCTATATTTATATTGCCTGTCCTCCCCTGTACAAAGTGGAACGGGGACGGAACCATCAATACTGTTACAATGAGCAAGAATTGCAGGAGCATTTGAGAAGTTTACCCGCCAATGCTAACTACAATATTCAACGGTTTAAAGGGTTAGGGGAAATGATGCCCGAACAACTTTGGACAACTACTATGAACCCAGAAACTCGGATGATTAAACGGGTGGAAGTGGAAGATGCTGCCGAAGCTGATCGGATTTTCACTATATTAATGGGCGATCGGGTTGCCCCCCGTCGGGAGTTCATCGAAACCCACGCCCCTCGCTTAAATTTAACTGATTTAGACATCTAAGGGGTTTGGGATTGCTTGAGGTATGATCTAAAAACCCGATTTCGTGAAAGTTATCGGGTTTTTAATCTTCAAGGCATTTGCGATCGCGCTTTCTTTTGGAGGAGCGATCGCACTACAAATCATCTTGTTTCAATTCGCTCTATAAATGGAAATCGCTGACTATTAAGCATGGGCTGATTGTTGGGCGGTAGCTAGAAGTTCTGATAATGCTTGAATTGATTCCTGATCTGCCTGTGGAGACCATACAACTGCACTCGTTGATGCTAGTTGATTCAAAAGTATATTTTCTGAATTAGTATCTTCAGCAGGTTCTAGGCTGCATCCTTGTTCCTTGGCAACTGCAAGTAGGAGAAAGTGAATGAGTCGCAGTTTATCTTGATGAGATAATTGATTAACTGTGGGTAAAAGTTCGCTGAGAGGCATATCGCTTGTTTAAGATTATATACATTTATTTTAGCCTTTAAAATTGTGTTTTAACGGCGATCGCGCTTTGTTTTGGTGACGCGATCGCTATTGACAAAAAATCACGGGGGGTCAATTAAACCTAAAATATAGTCAGCTACGTGCCTAGCTATTTTACTATGTAAGGCATTCTGCAAAAGCTCTGTGAAAATTTCTTCTTCAAATAAAGGATTGTAAAGATCGAGCCAGAAAAGATGTTGACTTCCTATAAAGTCATTATTAGAGTGAAAAATTGCTGTTTTTCCACCTGTATCACCTAGAGAGGCAACTGAAACCCCTTTATCAGATTGTGCTTGATCGCTGTTACGATTATTGTTCTGTTCTACATCAACATCAGGTTTCCCGTCCTTTGTTGTGATAGTTATATTCATTAACTTTTTTTGACGTGGTAATAGCCTAGTATATATTTCTTCAACTACCTTTTGAATGCCTGGAGATACCGAAATAATAGTTCGATAAACGATGCTTTCGTTTGTCCATTTAGTATCATCAGGTAGTTTTGGCGTAACTTCTACAAGACCAATACGATATTGTCTAGTTTCTCCCGCCGCGTCGCCCAGTCTCGAAGTTGGTAATCTGTAGGTCTCATCTAAAAAAACTACGACATTTTCACCTTGACGTTTAGGGCCTTTCTTAACAGCGTAAACTAACATAGCATCCCAAAATATAGCACCTGTAATTCCGGCGCTGTCATCACTTAATGGCTGACTAATAACTACTAAAGATCGCTGATCGAAAATATCGCTAATTTTTAATTGTGGTAGAGCATTTCCATTGTCATCTTTGACAGGTTGTGTGTATTTTAGTAGATCGGGTTGATTAAATAAGTTTAAAATTCTATTAAGTTCTCCTGCGGTTACACCAGCTGCAAAATCATCCGGCTTCTCTGCAATCAGAAAGAAACGGTTTTTTGTTAAAGCTGTAACAATCTCTACTTGCTGCTTTCTCGCTAATTTATCATCTTTGCTAAATTTTTTACATTTTGTGTTAGCTTTCTTCCATTGTTTAGGGTCGTTGATAAAGGCTACTAATGTCTCTAGTGTACACCTGTTTTCTGAAGGTTTCTCAGGTGGAAAATAAATCATGTATTCTATTAAGGTTCCGATGATAGTTTTGACCCTATCTATCGCTGCACCATACTGAGCATCTGTGGTACTTACATTGGCATATAAGCTATTAACAAAATTTTTGATATTAGTTCGGGTGATAGAAAGATTCTCACGCTCATCTTTCCGAGTCTTATTCTCCAGTTCTAATAGGGGATTAAACCAGCAGTTACCCCTTGGCCATCGGTAAGTATTTTTATTGCCCAATATTCTATGACTTAAATACGCAGATAATTCTGTAAAAGCAGCACCGTCACTATAACCCTCTTCACCGCCTTTAGCCTCCCCTAGCACAACGGTTTCCATAGGTGTTTAATGCACCAGCTACTAATCGGCACATCAGCGAGGTTTTACCACCACCAGATGCACCACCAATAAAAATATTACTGTTAAATATTTGTGAAGGCATCCAGATTGGATACTGGATTTTCATATTGGGATTACCGCCAAAACCGAGAAATATTTTTTTCTCTTCCTTTTTTGGTGGTAATATGGATTCTACCTTTGTTGGCAAATCTAAACGTTTAAGGTCAAAACGTCGGGATATTTCTCGACTCCGAAATGTGGGTTCATACAGGGATCTCTTGTAAAATTTGACTGACTTACTACTCCTGAGAATCAGTTTAACTTTTTTTCCACGACTTGCACTCAAAACTCTTTTTCCAGATTGCATAAATATTCCTTATTGAAATAGTTGTAAACTAGGCCACTGATTGATCCCAGTCATCATTAACATCCAGTTCTTCTGCTTCTTCCTCTACAGTTGTAGCAGTGGTATTTACAGTATTCCCACTCTGTACTTCGCCAGTACCCATCAAATTTTCTATCATATCTTTGACATCTATTTTTCCCAAACCCTCTACACCATCTTGTTCTATTAGGCTTTCTGCATTGGCAATCAATTGTATTTTAGTTAACAAGTCTCTCTTTTCATTAATATTAGTAGTAACCGCTTTGGCTTGCTCTACTAAAACGGATTTAATAGTCTCCATATAAGCCATAAATCTCTGGTCTTTTCCTGTCAGCCCCCTCGCATCTAACTCTTCCCTCAAGCGCTTAATTTCTGTATTATTCTTGAGTTCTTGTATTTGGTTATCTAATATTGCTGTTTCTTGTTTGTATTTTCCGCCTTTATCAAACTCAAAATCAATGATTTCATAGTTTAATGCTAATAAGTTGCGCTTAACTTCAAGTTCATTTCTTTTTACCTCTTCACTAAGTTTAGAGTCAATTTTTATTTCGTCTATTTGATTTTCAAAAGCTACTACCTTTTTGAAATATCTCTCAAACTCTTTATTGCATTCATCCATATTTTCCTTAAGCTCTTTAAAAGTGTCAGTGAATTTTGTCTCTTGATCGATCTTCATGTAAATAGCGAAGTGAAATCCAAAAAATACCAAAAATAACAAAAACATGATTCCTGTTACTTGCAAATTCCCGAATTTTAGCCAAATAGAAAGTAAGGAAAAAAGAAAAAATGAGAAAGTCGCTAGAGATAGCATCCATAATATTGTAGACGCATTAATTTCTCCAGGGTCGTATAATAGCATTTGCATAAGTGCTTTCATCTCTTCATACTCATAGCTGCTGACAACTTCACGAATTTTTCCAATAAATACCCGATAACCTGGATAAAAAATCAAATTAAACCAAAACGAAGCTTTTACATTTGTCTCTATATCCTTACATTGATCAATCACTGTTCTCAAAGAAGGAAAATGACCGGCTTTTTGTATCTGTTTAACAAAATCCATTGGGAGAATAGCTTTATTTCCTCTTCTTTTAGGTAGAAATGGATTGGGTATAAATGAATTTTTCATGGTTGGCTCCTAGTTGTTTATATAAAGATTTATTGGAAAATTTTATTCTTTCTTCTCACTGGTAGATGACTCATCCTTTTCGGCTGATTCATCAGCTTCATCATTATCAATATCTTTATCATCACCAGTGCGATCATTATCCTCTGATCGTTCAAAGAAATTTTCATCTTGTTCATCTTGTTCACTTTCCTTATCTGAATCATCAACATATTCGGGATAGTGAAGCTCCCAAATATTTACTTTTTCATTTGATGATTCTTCAACTTCATTTTTATCATCATAACTTTCTTCATTATCATCATTTAATTCATCTTGTTCACTTTCCTCATCTGAATCATCAACATATTCAGGATAGTGAAGCTCCCAAATATTTACTTTTTCATCTGATGATTCTTCAACTTCATTTTTATCATCTAAATTCTCAAGTCTCTTTGGATGCAAATAATCCCAAGCATTTATTGTTTCTTCTGCACCATCAATATTGAACTCTTTCTCCAGAAATTTACTTTCCTCTAATTGAGTCCAGAACTCACCTGTTTTTTCATCAACATAGCTACGAATAACTTCATAGCGAACTCTCTCACCTCTCTCCAGGCCTTCAAGCATTTTTTGAGCAAATTCCCGTTCATATTCAGAAACTTCGTTATAAGGATATTCTGCTTTGATTATTTTCTCAGCAGTCGTAGCTGTCCAATCTACTCTTTTTTGAGCTTTCGTTTTGTCGCTACCTTGCCCTTTGTATTCAACTACCACTAAATCCTCATTTTCAGGGTCGTAGCATAAGTGATCGTAACCTTGACTGATAGATTTTTCATCAGGATGTAAAATATCTTCGTATCGAAGCTCGTCTTTTACATAACGATAACCAAAGTCTTCACCTAATATTTCTGAAAGACCTGATTTTCCTAATGTTTCCGATTTTTTTCCAAAATTCCCACGACTGGACAAGGAAGCACGAAATTCTCGCAGTTCTTGACCATCAGTATTACTAACTGAATAATCAGTTTTTTCGGAACTTAGTCCTTCATCAAAGATATTTTTCACTTTTGTCTCTATCTCTTCATCATTGGAAGAATAGCTTTTTTCGACAGTACCATCACTCCAGTAATGCCTATGAAGGTACTGGTCTAGCTTACTTTTTTTATTGCCAGAGTTATTGTTCGCCATAGGTTATTCCTCGTTGTTAACATTACTAGATTCTACGGTTGGATTGCTAGATTGATTTTCTTTGTGGTTGTTATTCGTTTGGTTAGGTACTTCTGACAATACCTCTGAATTAGGAGTTTTTGTATTTGGCTCCCAATGCTGCATCGGTTTTGGCATCTCTGTGTAAGCCATATTTGACAAAACACTGAGTCGATTTAAAATACCTCCATCTTCTCTCAGTAACTCGTTGTATTCTTTACGATATATCCCGAAATCTTTTTGAGCTTCTTTTATGCGTTTTTCACAATGTGCTAAGTCAATTTTTATATTCTTTTCGTATTCTATTGCTGATTTTAAAACTTGTTTTTGTCTGAGCGTATGATTGTGTCTCTTTGCTTTTGAAACTGAAAAAATTAAGTTAATCAGAGCAAATATAGAAACTCCTAAAAATATGTCCAACCAATGTACTGTAGATGGTGGTGGTGGAAGTGGTGATACATCGAATACTGATCTACCTTTCGTTAATTCAGCATAAATTTTAGCTTTTATAAAAGGAAAAATAACTGCTACTCCAATTAGTGCTTCCGAGAGCCAGATTAAAATTAATAATAAACTAAATTGATCGATTCCAAAAAAATGAGAACTCCGAATTTGGCTTCGTTTTTGAGCATTGTTCAAGTTAACCTTACCCTCTAATTTATCATTATTATCTTTTATAATATTTGGATCGCTGGCTTTTTCATAATTAGGTTCAGTTATTGTACTTTTATTGGAAGAGTTACCAACCTGATTACTAGATTTATTTGGTTGTCTATACAACCTTTTTGTTAATGCTAAACTTAAGGTAGTAAAATGATTTTTATATTCTTTTTTTTCTTGAGAGTTAGATGAACTGATAAACCAATTGTAAATAGATTCAGATGTTAGCTGAACTAAAGCAATTCCTGCAAATATAGCCAACCAAATCTGCCAAGTTTGCCAATCTATTTCTATATTATTATCTTCTAGAGCTTCAGGGTATATAATTTTGATTAAAGCAATAATGGGAACAAAAGCTAAACCAATTTTTAAAATCCACTCTAATATAATAAAAGGATTAAAATCACCTCCTTCTGATAGCTTTAAACCAGCCTTATATTTACCAATATCTTGCTTAATTTTAACCTGCTCCTCTTTTAGCCAGTTTTCTTTTGCCTTAAATCCTGCTATTAAATATTCACTTCTAAGCATTCTTTCTGTGGCTAGTTCTAGTTCTAAAATAATGCGTGCAAATAAACTAGCGTTACTACCTTTAAACCATCCCTTTAGATCGCTACTATGAAACATTGCTTTGATCTTCTCATTAGTATTCTCCTCAGCCTTCTTTTCAATTGCTTGGTAGTTCAGGGTTATAGGGGTTTTTTCAGGGGTTTGCTGATTATTTTTATCGTTCATAATTATGGCATTAACTCTATTGAATAACTTACTTAAACCGTTAAATCATTTTTTTGTTTGTTTTACAGTGTCTTCTATTTCTTTTTTCGCATTGCTGACCATATTTTCTACCTCTGTTGTTCCATCACTTTCCGACTTAACCACCGTTGCTCCAAACGGTTTGAAAATATCTACAATTTTAAATCCGGCTGTTTTTGATCTACCAAAAAGGTATATTTTTTTTATTTGTTCCTTCTTTTCTATTTTTTTAACTTCATTTTCTAGTTGTGTATAGGTTTTGTCACTAATTTCATCCCAAGGGATTTGTCCAAAGACAAATATTTGGCGGTTAGGATTTTGTCGGAGGTAATCGTTTAGAATATTGATGAATTTTGATAAGCTCTCCACTCGTTCCGTGCATTTAAGTTTAATCGGATTACTGCTTTTGTCGAAAGATTGTGCAATCCAGTCTTTCGTTTGTTGCGTAATAATTGCATCTTTTGAACCACGCTGGAGATATTGAGGTGAGGAAATACTCTCTAAACTATTTTGGCATATACCTTGAATTTCATAATTGAAACCAGGAAATAGGAGATCATTTTCTGCATAAGTCAAAAACTTGTCTGCTAAATCTATCTGTTTGACATTACCAATGGGTGCTAGAACTATAAATATAGTGTAGGGTTGTGGTTCCACTTCCTTTGAACATGAAAAAGAAGTAAATAGCAATAAAGTAGCTATAGCTGATAAATTCACTAAACTTCTAGAAAAACGAAGGTGATTAAATTTGTAATTCAACTCTATACTCTCCTTAGTTTGAGTTTAATTAGTATAATTTATTTAGCTAATTAATTTATCTTTGTTAATTATGTCAGCCAATCCCAGCTTTTGTCTAGCCCAAAAATGTTCTATTTTGCCGCCACTTTTTCCCCACTTTCACTCTCTTTAATCTAATTTTCTACAAAAATGTACGAAATTGTACGAAAATGTTGGCAGATGTGAGCTACAATACAAAAAATCTCGCATCTACCAAACCAGATGAATCTTAAAGAAATGTTAAACCTCGCTGATCGCATAGTTTTCGAGAAAACAGGCCAACATCTTGACGATTTACAAGCAGCGGTACTGCGAGGAACTCTACAACGCGAGACATACAAAGAAATAGCGAAAGACTTTGAATGTTCTGAAAGTCGCATCAGAGAAATTGGATCGGAATTATGGCAATTACTTTCAGAAGAATTAGGGGAAAATATCAATAAAAAGAATTTTAGATCGGCAATGGAGAGGTTACAAAACTCTGGTGTTTTAAACTTTGCACAAGACGTTGTAATGAGCGGTAGTTTTAACTTCTGTGGAGAAGGAAGACACCCCCCAGAAACACCAAACTCACACCCACAAAATCAAGAAACACCTAACACAAAACAACCTGAAACTCCACATCAAGATTTAAGCGAGATGCCAGAATTAGGCACCTTCTACGATCGCACTTCTGAACTAAAAACCCTGACCACCTGGATTTTACAAGAACAATGTCGCCTGATTGCTATTACGGGTATGAGCGGTATTGGGAAAACATCCCTAGCAGTACAACTCGTACAACAAATAAAAAATCAATTTGATTACATAATTTGGCGCACTATAAACGTATCCCACACCCTAGACGAATTTCAACAGGAACTAATTCAGCTTTTCTCCCAGTCAGAAAAACTAGACTCCCCTACAACTAAACCGAAACCATTATCCCTAATTAAGTATTTACAAAAGCATCGCTGTTTAATCATATTAGATGATGTTCACAATTTTTTCAGTAGTGGCGAATTGGCAGGAAAGTATAAACCAGAATATGAAGAATATCGCCATTTTTTTAAACAGATAGAAAAATTATCCCATCAAAGTTGCTTTCTTTTAATCGGTTGGGAACAACCCAGAGAAATCTCTCAAATCGAAAGCCAAAATAATCCTATTCGTACCTTACAAATCAATGGTTTAGATATCGCAGCCGCCGTGGAAATACTCAGAGATTACGGGTTAGCAGAAATCGACTACTCAATACTGATTCACCGTTACCATGGCAACCCTTTATGGTTAAAAAGTGTCGCAACTCTGATTCAAGAATTAGGAGTCAATGTTACGGATTTATTACAAAATGATACCATCTTATTACCCGAAGATGTTAAAGATATTTTACGGCAACAGTGCGATCGCCTGTCCGATAGAGAAAAACAAATATTGTCCATACTGGCTAGGGAAACTCAACCCCTAAAACTGGCAAAATTAATAGACAAACAACCCAATTTAGACTTAGAATTAGTTAATGTCTTACAATCTTTACAACGGCGTTGTTTAGTAGAAAAAATCGAGAATAGTTTCTGGTTATCACCTCTAATTAAGCAGTATTTACTCCTATAAAAAAGATGAAAATTAGAAAAATACCCAGGTTTAAATACCTCCTAGGATTAATGAGACAAGATTCATTTAGGGGCGAATTTTAAAATAACTAGGACTTACGCAGAATAACTAATTATACACCATCAGTAGGGGCGAACGGCCGTTCGCCCCTACTGGATATGGTTGTTTTGCGTAAGTCCTGATAACTTCTGTTTCCCAGAGATAAATTTTATTAACCCGCCAATTTTCCCGAAATTCAATCCTAGCGAACGTATCCTTTAATACAACGATGACCCGGATTTGATGAGAAATTTTTCATGACAAAGGGCAAAACTTCCACTAATATAAGGGAAAAACACCCGTTAGGTGAAAAAGCTCATCTCTAGCCCTGGTATCCTAACTAACAAGTTTGAACCCAGGAACACTATCAATCCGGGTCGCGTCAACCCCTAACGGAATCTTTCATCAACCAAGTTCCACCCATGAGCCAATCTATCCCCATCTCCTGGTCTAATGCTGAAGTCTCTATCCCCCTAGAGCAACTTCCCCTTGAACAACTCCCCAATACCGATTTAGTCTTGCGGTGTCAAGAGGGGGTTTGTCCAGATAAGGCGGCCTTTACAGAACTGCTGCGTCGGTATCAGTCCCATGTTGATAAGATTCTCTATCACCTGGCTCCAGACTGGCAGGATCGAGCCGACCTCGCCCAAGAAATCTGGATTCGGGTCTATCGCAATATTAAACGCCTACAGGAACCCGTCAAATTTCGGGGGTGGTTAAGTCGAATTGCCACTAATTTATTTTACGATGAACTCCGCAAGCGCAAACGGGTCAAACCCCCCCTGTCTTTAGATGCCCCTCGCAATATAGAAGATGGGGAAATGGATTGGGAAATCGCCGCCGATGGCCCAGGCCCCGATGAGGATATGGCAACCCGTGAATTTTATAGTCATCTTCATGAAGCGATCGCCGATTTACCCGAAGCGTTCCGCACCACAATTGTTCTGCGGGAAATTGAAGGATTAGCTTATGAAGAAATTGCCGAAATTACCGGGGTTTCCCTGGGAACCGTGAAATCGAGAATCGCCAGAGCGCGTCAACGCTTGCAAACCGATCTGCAAGTGTATCTCAATCCCTAAATAATTGCCAGCTTTTGCGGGTGCAATTCCGGTTAATACCCATACAATAGTTATATAGGTTAAACCCCAATTTCTCATGTCTGATTTGATGTTTGGTCAACGGGGGTGTTCCGATGAAGCACAATTCTGATCCAGAACTACAAACTTACTCAACCATCGGGGGACATCTATCTGAGGAACCCTCGGATCTTGACCCTAAAATTCAATTACTCAGTGCTTACCTGGACAATGAAGCGACGGTTGCAGAGCGTCGTCAAGTTCAGTTGTGGCTGGATACCGATCCCCAGATTAAAGCCACTTATCTACAACTCCTGCACCTGCGTTCGGGTCTGCAAAATACTCCTGTCCCTGCTTCTAGTATCTCGGTGCAACAACTGGCCACCCGCGTTTTCCAAAAGTTAAATCAGAGAACTCGTGTAATAGCAACTTGGGGAGGAACTGCGATCGCGGCTTTATTAGTCATGACCTTTTCTAGCACAATTCCCGGCAATTCCGGGCGTTTTCCGATGTTTGCCCAGTCTGAAACCCTGAACAATTCGGAACCTTTACAAATTGCCTTGAATGAACCGCTGATCCCGATTATTACTCCGAATGCGGTTAGTATTAGCGTGGATCAACCGATTATTCCGATTCCTAAAGCTCCAGTTTCCAGACCCATAAATTAAAAAAATCTAACCTCAAGAACATTGTATTTCAATGTCCTTGGGGTTTATTTAAAGGTCAATATTGATTTGTCCAACAGCCATCAGGAATTAAAACCCCGGAATAAAACTCAACGGTTTTAATATCCATCAAATAAACCCAAACTAAGCCTAAAGGTTGATGGTTAAGATCAAAAACCGGAATTTGTTGTCGCTGATATTCATTTTCTTCAGCCGGGCGATGGGGTTGATAATCTTCCAGTTGATCTAAGTCCAAAAAAATACTAGGGTCTGCAAAGGATAAAATCACCCCCTGCACGATACCATCCCCAGCTACCATCCCCGGATAACCTAAAGATAGGGCATAGAGTTTTCCCAGGGCCAGAGCCGGACGCTGGGCTAGGACTCGCCCCCGACAATAACGTTGATAGTTACATTCCCCTGGTTTGAGCGTACCGTATACAAACACATCAATCTGATGACTCATGGTTCAAAGGCAATGTCTGGACTCAAAAAATATGATTGTACAGGAGTTGCTGAAACTTTTTGTTAACATGATCACTAGCAGATCGTCTCAGTCTTTGGGATGGCAGCGATTATTGGTTCCCTACTTCTGAATCTATTCATGCTGATAGCCGTTAATTTTATGAATTTTTCATTTCATTTTTTACCGTTAAGTGCATTTTTCCCTGAATTTCCGGTTTTTGACGGGATTTTTTCCACTCAGGGAGTGATGGTGATGTTACTGGCTGCTTATGCGGTGGCGATGTGGATGTTTCTCACCAGCGCGCCGAAAGTACATACAATTATGGTTTCTGATTTGAATGTAGCCCGGGATTTTTATGAAGGTTTATTAGGACTAGCTGTGGCAGATGTGCCTTTACATTATTACTATAACTATGAACAAACATTAGGGGCTGGAATTGATCCCCTTTATCTTTCTGCTCCTGTAGGGCCTACGGCAACGTCTAAAATGCAGGGTACGGAGGGGTTATGGTATCAACTGATGAAAAACACTCAGTTACATATTATTAGCGGGGCAAGTTATGGATCTAAAGATCAAGAACGTCATGTTTGTTTTGATAAAGATTGTTTAGAACAAATTTTAATGCGGGTACAATTGCGCGGTGTAAAACATAAAATTCGCAGCGAAAGACCGTTAAATTTTTTAGTGAAAGATTTAGATGACCGTGTTATTGAAATGACGGAAGTTAAGAGTTAACAGGGGGGAGCAGGGGAGTAGGGGGAGCAGGGGGAGCAGGGGGAGCAGGGGGAGCAGGGGGAGCAGGGGGAGCAGGGGGAGCAGGGGAGCAGGGGGAGCAGGGGGAGCAGGGGAGGTAAAGTCTTTCTATTACCCATAACCCATTCCCTATTGCCTATTGCCTATTCCCTATTGCCTATTCCCTATTCCCTCAAAAAAAACACAACGTTCTCCTGTAATTTTAGCTTGTTGTAGGGCTTGATTTATTCGGTCAATGCAGGCGCGATAGTGTTCATTGGGTTGAGCTTTTGTATATCCAATATAGATAGAACACTGAGTAGAACAGTTATTTTCAAGGGATTCTTCTTGATTAACCAAACGATCTAAAATTCGGTTGAGTGCTATTTTTGTTCCGGGCAATTCCGAGAAAATAGCTAATAGAAATTCATCCTTTTCCCAATGGGCGACCCAATCACTTTCTCGCAAAATTTGTTTTAATTCCTGCATTAGATGAATAATTTGGGAGGATGGAGTTGCTAAAAAATCTGAGTTTTCAGTTAACGTGCTGTCTTCGACACTAATTAGAGCAACGCATAGGGGTAAATGATGACGGTTGGCTATACTTAAACATTGGCGAAGATGAATTTCTGCGGTTTCTCGTTCCAGAACAATTTGCAGGGATTCTTCTCGATGGGATAGAATAATATTTTCGAGATCTAAAATCTTTTGTTCATTACTTTGAATGGCAAATTTAATCGCTTTGTAGAGTTGATTAATTTCCTGATAATGGCTCGGAGTAAATTCTGGAATTTCTCCTTGATTAAAATACACATTCAAGGATTTTGTTACTAACAATATAGACTGTTTAACCGAGTCAATATGTCGGTATAATAAAAAAACACCTGCGATTGTACCGATAAAAATAATAGTAAAAATATCCCCACTTAAAAAGGAATGAGCATAAAAAATTAGATAAAGTATATAAAAGATTAGGGGAAGGTTAACAGCCAAAATTCCGATGGAAAGGAGTCTGGTTTTATAAAAGTTTCTTTTTCCCCAAATATTGAACTTTTTGATGTGTCTAAAACCTTTGTTCATTTTAGTATAAATTGAAATATTTGTAATTAGATAGGAGGAGGTGAACTATAGCACTACCAACTAAGGTGTTTGACAATACTAAACCTTGTAACCTGCTCTGTTGCCCATTCCCGTTCGACAGGGTTCTCCTGAGCGGAGTCGAAGCCTGTCATGAGTTTGTAGAATGGGGGTTCATGACGCGGCCTGTTCCGGTATTCCCTGTTCCCTAGCGCGCAGTGCTACACCATAAAACCCAGTCATCGAGGGACAGCGCACCTTGAAAACTAGGGTTATGGGGTTTTGCATTACTTCAGCATACTATCTACTAAAGAACCAAACTAAGTTTGATCTGAAATTAAAGCAACATCAATCTGTTCTTCTCGGGGTTGGGTAATTTGAACCTGTAAATTAGGGCCAAAAAACTTAGCTATTTTATCTTGTTTTTTTTGCCAATTTTCCAAAGACATAAAGGGAGAATCAAACTCTAAAATCAAAGAATAGGAATCATTAATCAGGGTTTCTCGAATACCCTGGAGGAGGGGACGTTCTTCACGATTGGGGCTAAGTCCCAGACGTTCTAGGACATCGGATAAATGGGCTTCTTGGCCATAGCGATACCGGGTGACATCCTTGCGGACTTGATTTTGGGTGTCTGTAGCCTGTTGTTCTCGGCGGGCTAAGACCTCAGAGGATGTCGCTTGAGTAAATGGGATGGGTTTGAGTTCTGCCGCTTTTAGGGCTAACCCTCCTAATAATACGGGAATTCCATAGAAAAATCCAGCTAAGTTTAAGGTGGCATTATCCGCAAAATAGGCAGCAAAACCCACTACAGTTAAGATTCCACCCACCACTAAACCTAGGGCGCCCAAAGAAGTTTGACGTAACATATTAATCAAAAGTATTCTGCTAGAACTCACTCTGTTGATTCTAAACTGCTACGCCATTTTATTAAACGTTCAATATGACCACCAACGATGAAGATCAATCGATTTCTAGTATAAAACGCAAGCTCCTAGAACAGATTAATACTCTCAAGTGCGAAGATGAACGAATGTACAACATCCTAGCCATTGATGTTTGGGCTTTAGCGAAAACGATGGATGAGTTTCAACCCGGGTTTTGGGGGGCGTTTATGAAAAACCGTGAAAAAGCCTTAAAACGTTTCCTAGCTGAGTCGGCTAAAAATAAAACCGACACGGATACTAAACGCCCTCCGTTTTTGCGTTAGTCTGTTTAATTTCTAATTAAAATGGGTTTGAATATTAACGCCCCGTTGATTCAAGCCAGCTTCAAATAAGGGAGTCGAAAGTACCTGTTCTACTGGCCAAACTCCGGGCTTTTGTAGTTCACCCTTTAAGCAAAGTTTCGCAATTGTTCCGGTGCCAATTCCGGCAATTTTAGCGGTATTTTCATGAACAATGGTAGAACAAAAATCAACGGTTTTTCCCTGTTTAATTCCGGTCACACAGGAACGCACTGCTACCCCGATACCACTCCAAATATCGGTTACATTGGTCATCCGATAACTGACCTGGGATAAGAACTCAATCACGGCGGGATTTTTTAGCCAACTTTCTGGCCACCAATGGGCGACACTCCAAGTTAAATAATTATAAAAATCGGGAATAGTGCCAAATTTGGTAATCACAGTTTTAACGGGAAAAGAGTCTACTAAGGTGAAACATTCTGGCATATCAAACCAATAAACCCCGGTTTTTCCGTAGGGAGGAGGAAATTCAATGGTTTCTCGTTCGCTATAGGGTTTAATCGTTTGCCATTGTCCGTTTATCCACACTGGAAACGGAGATTGTAACCCGAGAAAGGTGGTTCTCATGACGGTGATTCCCGCCCCTCCAGACCCGCCAACTACATAACTTAAGTGGATTTTTTCCACCTGATCAAATTGTTCTACACCTTGACGCACCATGCTATTAGAAATACCCGGGAAAATACCCGTATTAATAATAGCGGTAACTCCAGCTTTTTTAGCGGCTTCAGAATGGTCTAAAATCCGGCGGGTAAAGTCTCGATTATCACTGACATCAATATAGTTAACGTGATGTTGAATACAGGTTTTTAAAACTCCTAAATCTCGAGATTGAAACGGCCCGGCACAGTGGATGACTAAATCGGAATTAGCGATCGCTGTTTCTAATTTAGCTTGATCATTGAGATCTAATTCTAACTGTTGAAATCGGGGATTAATTCCTATATTTTCTGTCAGATTCCGTCCGGTAATGGTAATCTCGGCGGCGGTATGTTGGGCTAGATCTTCGGCAACACTATTGCCAATTCTTCCTCGGCCTCCTAGGATTAAAACTCGTTGACTCATGGGATGATCTCCTGTGCTTAATCAATTTTATTCTAAATACTGAAAAATGGCATTTGCCGTTAATAAATTAGTTGCAAATAAAACCTGTTGTAAGTCACATAATCGAGATAAGGCTTCAACGGATGCGGGGTTAGATTCGACTTTTACCGGATCTCGGAGGTACATAATGGCTTTAACTTGATCTAACAGAATTTGATGACCAATAGCTGTTTCACCCAAAATCAAACTCTGGGGTTCAATGACTTGACTAATGGTTAAATTTGTGTTTTTTTCTAAGATTATTTTTAATTTTTCGGAGGTGAAGATGGAAAATTTATTGATAATATGAAGATGATCTTTGATTAAATTAATCAAGTCTGAAAATAAATGATCATCGGCTAATAATACTAGGATTTCTGTATTGTCTTTTTTGTCATTTTTGCGTAAATTATTAACCAGATTATGGGTAACAAAATCAACTAATTTAACTGCTAAATAAGGGTGTTTGAGTTTGAGCTTTTCAATATCATCAAAGGTCATAATCGCGATCGCCCCATCACTCGCCGCAATAAAATCCGATCGAAAGCCATGAATAAATGCCATTTCCCCTAAGATATCCCCTTTAGTCCGACTGGAATTTTCTATTTTGTCATCACTGATGCTGACTTCCCCAGATAAAATAATCCCAAAGGAGGAATCCTGACCTGTTTGGGGCATAATCACCTGTAAATCAAAGAACTTATGAATCGAAAAATATTCGCTAATGGTTTCGATTTCTTCTGTATAAAATTCTTTAAGAATATCGAGTTTTAATAATAGTTCTGTTCTCTGATCCATTATAGATGCTCCGCCTTTTTACCTAAAATAAAAATTGACAACTGGCTCAAAATTTTGGGTCTGTTTAAGGATGCCCCCATACCCGATAATTGTATAAATAGGAGTTTTTTCCATTAATGATCATCAAAGAAACAATTTCTCTATCTTAATCGATTACTGTTACCTAATGAGTTTTTCCCAGTGGCAGAAGATGGTAAGATTTGATACTCCTAAAAATCCGTGGTTTCCCAAGCTGTTGTGGGTCGGTGTCGGTTGTGGACGGTTAACCCCTAGAAGTCTGATTGAAACAGCCATTCAGCAGGTTTTACAACAGTATAATTTAGGGGAAAATGCGATCGCCGGCATTGCCACTTTAGATAGCAAAGGGAATGAACCCGGGTTAGTAGAATTGTGCGAAGCCAAAAATTGGCCCTTACGCACCTTCTCGTCGGAGTTATTGCGGTCTGTGGAGGTTCCTAACCCTTCTGCTCGGGTGGGAACAGCAGTCGGAACACCGAGTGTAGCCGAAGCCGCCGCCTTACAAGCCGCCGGAGTCAAAACCTTACTGGTTTCTAAGCAAATTTATCGGGGGTCAACAGTGGCCATTGCTCAAGCCCAACCGAAAACCCCAGGGGTATTTTGATAAAGTTTGGTTAAATATTTTAGCAAAATGTGAAGCTTAACGAGTTTCACAATATCCCTATTGTTAAAGTCAGGTAAGGGTTTAGACCCTTTCAGGGTTTAATTCGGTTTGGGTGGGGAAGATCGGAACTTGGTACAATGCAACCAGCGAATGATTCTTGGAATTCTGAACCTTTTAATTTTTATGACAACTGCAACAGCTTATCCTAACGCCCCTGATCTCTCGACTGATGATTATGTCGTCATTGGTTTAGCGACCTGTTTTGTGAAAGAAGATGGGGAAGTTCATCAAGTAAAAGTGGTTGAACCCATTCCCTCAGCGGCTTTAGAAGCAATTCTCAAAGGAGTTCCGACTTCCTATGAAGTGGCTTTAGCGGTGACATTAGGTTCTATTTTGATGAACACAGAGGCTAAAATTCCCGCAGAATTAACAACAGATGCCCATTTTTGTGAGAATTTTAGCGATCGCGCGATCGCCGCTACTCGCACTTACAAGAATCGACCCCAAGCTAAACTTCATATTCCTTTAGGAACCAGTTTTAAAGAATTTAATTACTCCTTAGAACGAAAACGGGTTTTAAATTCCGAGCGCATGATTCGGACGGAAGATAATGTCAAACAACACGCTTATACCCACCAAGTTCTGTAATTCTATTTAAGGGATTTTCATGGGGGCAAAATCCCTTAATGTTAGCTTGATTTTCAAGAAATTGCCTCCCATTTTTGTTTAATTATTTTGATTGTCCTGTTCTTGGGTTTGTTGTAACTCTTGAATTTGAGGAACAGTTAATTGTGTTGTTTCAGCAATTTGTTCTAAACCCATGCCCATTTTGAGTAATAGAATTGCCACTTGTTTTAAGGCGTCCGCGCGACCCTCAACACGACCCTGTTCTTTCCCTTGTCGTAAAATTTCTTGATACATGGTAGATTCTTGCATAATATCACTCCTGATAATCCGTTGAATGACTTCTGGTTCTAACACTAATCCGGCGAGAATTGCAGATGCAGCCATTAAATTACTTTGAACTCGCCGATCTGCAATTTGTTGAGTTATTTGGGAGATTTGAGTTAAGACCAGGGCGGGATCATTAGTCTGGCTTAATACCGCAAAAGGTAATAACCCAGGGATTCTCAAAAACTCCTCTGTGGGCTGTTCCCAAAGACGAATGACCTCAAATTCATGGGAGGTTTTGTCTAATCTAAAGGTATTTTGTTGAACTAAAGGGGATTTTGTTGGCTGTAAATAAATCACCACCTGACGCATTGACTTTTGCGGAAACCGTCGATATACCCTCACTCGATAATCTAACATCCGAAAGGGCATCATTACATCCGGTTGGGTTTGGAATTCCGTATGCAATACCAACTCATCAGATTGGAGTAAAATTAAGGAATCTGCGCGAATCGGTTCTAAGGATAACTCTGTTGGGCTCAGTTGTGCTAACTGAATCGGAAAACCTAATAACCAACTGGCTAAATCCTCGGAAAAATTCTCCGCTAGAAATTTGCAGATATTATCAAACACGTTTCTTTTTCCTGGGTCTGGATATTAATTCTGTTTTGTCTTTCTACTTTTATGATAAACTTTTTTAGAAAGTTCTCATCTTAAAAAAGGATAAAGATTCATGTTAAAACTGTATGGTGGTGCTCGCAGTCGGGCTTCAATTGTTCAATGGTATTTAGAAGAAATTGGGGTTCCCTACGAGTTTATTTTATTAGATATGGTGGCGGGAGAACACCTACAACCTGAATTTTTATCGATTAATCCGATTGGTAAAGTTCCGGCTATTGTGGAAGATGATTTTCAACTGTGGGAGTCGGGCGCAATTTTATTATATTTAGCCGAAAAACATGGTAAATTGCCCAATTCTGTTGAAGAAAGAGCCACAGTTACACAATGGGTATTATTTGGAAATGCTACCTTGGGAACGGGGATTTTTATAGAAGCGAATCGGGAAAAAGAAACCCCTCGTTTACTCAATCCTTTAAATAAAATTTTGAGTCAACAACCCTTTTTAATGGGTGATGAATTGAACGTGGCTGATATTGCTGTAGGTTCGATTTTGGCTTATATTCCCCTGATGTTGCAGTTGGATTTAAGCCCCTATCCGGCGGTTTTAGACTATATTCAACGCTTAAACGAAAGACCCGCTTTCCAAAAAACAATTGGGGGAAGAAAGTAATATTAACGGGAGCAGGCTATCAGCGTGAAGTTAAAAAGATGGGGAGGTTAAACCCTAGATCGGGTTAAGAAAACCCCACAGGTTTCTAACTGGACGCTGATAGCTTAAACTTGTTTTCTTATTTGAATCCCACGGAGGCTTGCCAAACGAAAGCCAACAGCAGGAAAAATACGGGGATCACGGGCAGAATGTCAACAACCGGGCTAAAAATAGAGTAAGCTTCGGGTAACTTTGCTAACAGCAGTATTGCTTCCATGAATTAATATACCTCGGGGAAAAATTATGTGGGCGAATTTTTACACATTTTACCACGCCCGGTCATGGCAACTCACGAATTTTAAAAGTTGTCGCTCAGGCCTAATTTTGGCGATCGCCACGGTCAATTTCAGATCGGATCGGCCCGGAATGGCGGTGGCTATTGAAACCGAGGGTTTGAAAGTTTTGAGGGTTGCACCCGAGCCAAATCACCGAAGGGGATGGATCACCGAACTCCCTTGAGTCTGAGTCTGGACAAAGGGACTAACCACCGGTTTCAGGGCAAAAAAATCTTCATAAATTTGCTCACCAACATGATTCATCCGATTTTGTAAATCATCTAAAAATTCATGAATTCCCCTTTGCATAATTTCTTCAATAGTCAGATAATCGAGTTCAGAACGTAGCCGTCCTAACTCCCGTTCGGCAGGGTTTTGCCAGGTTCCGGGGCTGGTTCCGGTAATACATTGAAGCGATCGCTCCGCCTGTAATAAACAATATTCAATTGAACGGGGAAACTCCCGATCTAAGATTAAAAATTCCACCACCCGAGAGGGGGTAATTCGGTGTTGTTTGCGTTTCCGATACATTTCATAAGCACTGGCAGATTTTAACAAGGCAATCCACTGAATTTCATCAATTGTTGTTCCCACATCCTGTACTGAAGGTAACAGAATATAATACTTGACGTCTAAAATTCGAGAGGTTTTATCCGCCCGTTCTAATAATCTCCCCATATTGCCAAAATGCCACCCTTCATTATGGGACATCGTAGCATCCATCACCCCCGCAAACAGGTGTCCGCGCATTTTCACTTGATAGAAGAAATCCGCGAGTTGATAGGAACTATCTCCTAAAGCCGCATCTCTCACCATCATATAAAATTCATTCACCTGTTCCCACATTTCCGAGGAAATAATTTCTCGAACTGAACGAGCATTTTCCCGGGCGGCTCGCAGACAAGATAAAATAGAACTGGGATAATTACTATCAAAGGTCAAAAACCGGATGACGTTTTCTGCGGTCGCTTCTCCATAGCGTTCTTTAAAGATTTCTAAGTCTCCTGTCGTAACAACAATTGGTTTCCACTGTTGTTGAACACCGGAGGGAGAATCTAATAATAAATTTTGATTAACGTCAATAAAACGCGCAATATTTTCCGCCCGTTCTACATAACGATTTAACCAATAAATAGAATCTGCAACACGACTTAACATATTAAAAATTGTTAACGGTTTACCGTTGAATATGATGAACCCGCCCCAAAAAAATCCGTGAAATCCGTGAAATCCGATCACAGATTTAAGAGGATTACGCAGATTAACACAGATTATATCAGTCGCGCCTGGGGTGTTAGGACATAGACTGATGCTAAAACCGTGCGCCGTACACCCATCTTTTCCTGCGGTGTTCCCTGTTCCCTGCTATAACACAGATTAAAATCCGTGAAATCCTCTTAAATCCGTGATCCAGATTTATTCACATAAAACCCAAGTATCCTTACTCCCGCCTCCTTGTGAAGAATTAACCACTAATGACCCTTTTTTCATCGCCACTCGGGTTAATCCCCCCGGATGAACATAGATATCTTCACCATATAAAATATAGGGTCTTAAATCAACGTGACACCCCTCAAAAGTATCTCCGAGTAAGGTGGGAACTCGGGATAAAGATAATGTCGGTTGTGCAATATAATTTCGGGGATTCGCCTTAATTTTTTCAGCAAATTCTTGACGTTCTATTTCGGTAGATTGGGTTCCGACTAACATCCCATATCCCCCCGCTTCATTGGCGGCTTTAACGACTAATTGATCCAGATTACTTAGCACATATTCTAGTTGTTTAGGTTCCCAACATAAATAGGTGGGAACATTGGATAAAATTTGTTCTTCTCCTAAATAATATTGAGTCATTTGGGGAACATAAGCATAAATCACTTTATCATCTGCAATTCCAGTTCCCAAGGCATTCGCCAGAGCAACTCGACCATTGCGATAGACTTCCGTTAACCCAGGAACTCCTAACATTGATTCGGGATTGAAAACTAATGGATCAATAAAAGTATCGTCAATTCTGCGATAAATCACATCCACCCGTTTTAATCCCTTAGTGGTGCGCATTTGCACATAGCCATCACTCACCACTAAATCCCGTCCTTCGACCAATTCTACCCCCATTTGTTGGGCTAAAAAGGAATGTTCAAAGTAAGCAGAATTGTACATCCCCGGAGTTAAAACCACTACCGTCGGATTACTAATATGATCCCCGACTAAATTAAGCAAGGTATCTAATAAATGACTGGGGTATTCATCAACGGGTTGAATCCCTAATTTTGCAAAAAGTTGGGGAAATGTGCTTTTCATCACCCGGCGATTTTCCAAAACATAGGAAACCCCCGATGGACAGCGCAAATTATCTTCGAGAACATACCATTTTCCCCCTTGATCTCTAACTAAATCTGTCCCTGTAATATGACACCAAATTCCTTGAGGTGGCTTTAACCCCATACAAGGTTTAAGAAATCCTTTAGAAGATAAAATTAATTCTTCGGGAATAATTCCATCTTTAACAATTTTTTGCTCCCCATAAATATCATCAATAAATAGATTTAATACATGAATACGTTGCTTTAATCCTCGTTCTAAATGAGCCCATTCTGAAGCAGAAACAATTCTAGGAATTAAGTCAAAAGGTAATATTCTTTCCGTGCCTTGACTATCATTATAAACGTTAAAAGTTGCTCCCAATTTCATCATTGCTGTTTTAGCCGCTTCCTGTCGAATTTCTAAATCTCCTGGGGATAAAGAATTAATTCGATCAATTAATTGGGCTGCGTAGGGACGAGGTTGTCCTTTCGCCACAAACAGTTCATCGTAGAATTCACCTGGATCGTAAGATTGAAATCGCACAGCCTTTTGCCCCTATTTTTTTTAAGGTAATTGAGATATAAGATTTTTAGAGAACGGTTAACTGTAACTTTTGATACTAATTTATCAGCCTTCATTTTAACTCACCGTCGCAAAGACTTCACCGCCGGGTTTTCTGGATGAGTATGAGTCAAATACCATGAGTCGTGCGACCGCTATACCCATAAAATTAAACCGCCCCATCATGTTTTCATTTCCTGGGGCGGCGGTTGATTTAGAGATGTCTAATATTAACTAATTCAAAAGATAGGTCTTATTGAGCTTTTTTGCGACGAGACATAGCTAAAGCAGCACCCACTAAACCTAATCCCAAAACAGTCGTGGGTTCAGGAACGGCCGTATTTAGACCCACCACTTTAAAATCAGGGCCAACATAACTAGATTTGCTGATTAACCGTAGACCACCAAAAGATTTGGCATCGGTCACTCCTAAATCAAACAAACTGACTCCTAAAGAACCTACTATTTGAGCTTCATCGATTTCTGTGGTATCAAGGCTATAACCCGCTCCCTGCCATTCTGATGAATATAGTTTAATGGAGTCTCCACCAATCAACTTACCACTTTTATCAAAGGCCTGAACTCTGAGTTGACTGTTCTTGCCCCGTTCAAAAAACAGGAAATTATCCACAGGTTTACCAAAGAACAAGTCTAGGGTAAACTTGCCACTGTCTTCGGTATCAATAATATTGCTGAGGTTTAAATTGCCCAGAGAGGCTGCTAAATTACTTGCCGTTGGATTTTCTGCCTTAACCCCTGAAGCATTATCCCCTCTATCGCTACTGGCTGCGCCTGTATTGTCACCTGTCCAGAGATCGTTTTGGATGATGTTAACATCTTTGACCAGGGAGAAATTGCTGTAGGTTTTATTCTCAATTTTAACTGAATTTAACCAGATGTCACTTTTCCACTGACTTGTATCCGATGTGGTGTAGTTGGTTGTGAAGGTAAACGCTTGGGCCGAGGTCGCGCAAATCCCGGTTAAAGCTAGGGTTGAGATTAAGGTTGTGAGGAATGTGGTTTTCATTGGAACTCCTGTGTGTGAATATCCTACTGGTCACTTTGACCCCGAACTCGTGACTCTGTTTTCCTGAGTGTCTCTTTAGCAAGGGACATCTTAGCAACCAGAGTTATTACATACAAGTCGTTGATAACACAATAACAATATGGGTAGGATACGTCATCGGTATTGATCAAAATTTCTAAAAGTTTTACAGAACTTTTATACAGATCAGCTTTTATTTAAAGAATTGATGAAATCCCTATAAAAAAATAGGGTTGGTCTCTTATATGTATATTATATGGAATTCGGGTTGATTTAGGGGAGTTGGAGTGAATAGCTAAATAGTCCTGTTCTGATATTCCTTCCCATAATCTACCGACCGCCCCATCCACAAGGAGATAGGGTTTTCTCGGCAAATTTTACAAAATCTAACCCGCCCCATCCTACTTTTGTTTCCTGGGGCGGTAGTTAATTAAAGATGTCTAATGTTGGTTTCTTCAATGGATATGCCTTATTGAGCTTTTTTGCGACGAGACATAGCTAAAGCAGCACCGACTAAACCTAATCCCAAAACAGTCGTGGGTTCAGGAACGGCCACATTTAGACCCACCACTTTAAAATCAGGGCCCACATAACTAGATTTGCTGATTAACCGTAGACCACCAAAAGATTTGGCATCGGTCACTCCTAAATCAAACAAACTGACTCCTAAAGAACCTACTATTTGAGATCCATCGATTTCTGTGGTATCAAGGCGATAACCCGCTCCCTGCCATTCTGATGAATATAGTTTAATGGAGTCTCCTCCAATCAACTTACCACTTTTATCAAAGGCCTGAACTCTGAGTTGACTGTTCTTGCCCCGTTCAAAAAACAGGAAATTATCCACAGGTTTACCAAAGAACAAGTCTAGGGTAAACTTGCCACTGTCTTCGGTATCAATAATATTGCTGAGGTTTAAATTGCCCAGAGAGGCTGCTAAATTACTTGCCGTTGGATTTTCTGCCTTAACCCCTGAAGCATTATCCCCTCTATCGCTACTGGCTGCGCCCGTATTGCCACCTGTCCAGAGATCGTTTTGGACAATATTAACACCTTTGACCAGGGAGAAATTGCTGTAGGTTTTATTCTCAATTTTAACTGAATTTAACCAGATGTCGCTTTTCCACTGACTTGTATCCGATGTGGTGTAGTTGGTTGTGAAGGTAAACGCTTGGGCCGAGGTCGCGCAAATCCCGGTTAAAGCTAGGGTTGAGATTAAGGTTGTGAAGAATGTAGTTTTCATTGGAACTCCTGTGTGTGAATATCCTACTGGTTACTGTGACCCTGAACTCGTAACTCTGTTTCCCTGTCTGTCTCCTTAGAGTGGGACATCTCAGCAACCAGAGTGATTACATACAAGCTGTTAATAACTACAATAGCAAACTTTATTGGTTTGTCACGCCTCTTTATAAAAAATCCTGGAAGTTTTACAGAACCTTTATAGAGATCAGTCTTTATTTAAAGCATTGACCCAATTCCCTATAGAGAGAGGGATAAACCTATATATAAATTATAGGAAATCTGGGCAGAGTTGGGGAATGATGTTGTTAATATTATCGAGTTTGAATCTCCGTAAGATCACGGGGTTTTGAAAATTACGCCACAATTTAGCACCGGGGCATCTCCAATCAGGAAGGAGGATTGGCTAAAACCGTCGTTGTATAACGGTTATGCTGAACAGGTCTCCTATTTGGGACGGATAAAAGCAATCGAATGTCGCCAAACCAATATTTGTAGGTTGTTTGGGTCTTGTAAACAAATACAGTTGGGATCTTGCCAGATAATCGTTCCTGCGAGAAGATCATTCGTTAGCAGTTTAACTTCCACTAAGTTTTTATCCTTGGTATACCCTTGAACTTTGCGAATACTGGGTAAATCGGTATTAAATTCAGACATAATAGAGTTGTTTTTAATTCAACATTAAAACGATAATAGATAAGGTGTGAGGGATTTTCAACTTTTTGATTCACTCTCGCCCAAACGCCCAAATCACCCTAACGATAAAAGTGGAGGAATTCATGACCATTGCATTTACGAAATATCACGGTTTAGGGAATGATTTCATTCTGATTGATAATCGTCATCAGTCAGAACCCCTAATCACCCCAGAACAGGCCATAGAAATGTGCGATCGCAATTTTGGCATTGGTGCTGACGGCGTGATATTCGCGAACGGAGGAACCTCCAACACTGACTATACCATGCGAATTTTCAACTCCGATGGTTCGGAACCTCAGATGTGTGGAAACGGAATTCGCTGTCTGGCTAAATTTATCGCTGAACTGGAAAACCGCGATCAAATTACATCCCCCGTAAGCTACAAAATCCATACCTTAGCGGGTGTGATTACTCCGGTATTACAAGCCAACGGCCAAGTTAAAGTGGATATGGGAGTTCCGCGACTTTTAGCCCAGGAAATTCCTACCACCCTCGCCGCCACCGATGAGAAAGTGGTTGATGTTCCCCTATTGGTGGCCGGACAATCTTGGAATGTCACCTGTGTGAGTATGGGAAACCCCCATTGTATTACCTTTGTAGAGGATGTTGAGGAAATTAAACTCGCAGAAATCGGCCCCTTATTTGAGCATCATGCCGTTTTCCCTGAACGCACCAATACGGAATTTATTCAAGTGATTAACCGCAATTATCTCA
The DNA here is from genome assembly GCF_057220675.1 of Planktothrix sp. PLAVEN19ND. NCBI lineage: Bacteria > Bacillati > Cyanobacteriota > Cyanophyceae > Oscillatoriales > Microcoleaceae > Planktothrix > Planktothrix sp. PLAVEN19ND. The sequence continues at coordinate 1,711,206 of NZ_CM170132.1, forward strand.
AAATGCGGGTATGGGAACGGGGTGCTGGTGCAACTCTAGCCTGTGGAACTGGAGCTTGTGCTTCTGTGGTTGCCGGAATTTTAACGGGAAATTGCGATTTTGTTGTTACAGTGGAACTACCCGGAGGTTGTCTGGAGATTGAATGGTCGAATCAAGATCAACATTTGTATATGACCGGGCCAGCAGAACGGGTGTTTACGGGAAATTATCAATAACCATTAGAAATCACCGAATCTAGGAATTAAACAGGTAAATAATATGGGTGGAGGGATTTATCTCATTCAGGATGATGATCGGCTAGTTGAAATGATGGAACAGCCCTACGATTCTGAAGACCAAATACAGGAATTATTAGAGACTTATCCCAATCTTTTAGCCGGGGATGGAATGGAGCAAGTACATACGCGCCATGGTACGTCTGCACGACGGTGGTTATTAATTTCCCGGGACGTAACCCTTCCAGCTGAGGAAGATAATGGGAGTCGCTGGTCAATCGATCATTTATTTTTGGATCAAAATTCTATTCCTACACTGGTCACAGTTAAACGCAGCCGCAATGTGGAAACTCGACAAAAAATGATTGGTCAGATGTTAGATAATGCGGCAAATTTAGGATTATATTGGCCGATGGAATCAATTATTTCTCAATTTGAAGCCAATTGTCGAGATCAAGGTCGAGATCCTGAACAAGTGTTTGAAGAATTTCTGGGCTCGGATCTGAGTGAAGATGGATTTTGGCAAAAAGTTAAAACTAATCTGCAAGCGGGAAAACTGCGTTTAGTCTTTGTTGCAGATGATATTAATAGTTCCTTAAGACGGGTGGTAGAATTTCTGAATAAACAAACGGATTTAGTCGAGGTTTTGGCTTTAGAAATTAAACAATATGTCAGTCAAGATGGCTTAAAAACCTTAGTTCCTCGGTTAATTGGTCAGACGGCGGAAGCCCAACAAAAAAAATCTAGTGCGACGGGAGAACGCCGTCGTTGGGATGAAGTTTCCTTTTTTGAAGAACTCCAACTGCGTCGGGGAGAGGATGAAACACAAATAGCTCAAGAAATCCATAACTGGGTAAAACTTCAGGAACCAGAGGTTATTATACAGTGGGGAACGGGAGATGTTTATGGTGGGTTTACGGCTTTATTACAACAGAAAGAAAAAGGTCGAAAACAGTTAAAGTTATTTACCGTTGATATTTCAGGACGTTTAGAAATTTCTTCTAATAAATATGGTTCTCAACCTCCTTTTGACCAACGGGAAAAATGGTTAGAACTCCGAAATAAATTGAGTGCGATTGGTTTATCTCTCCCTTTAGAACCTACGGAATATCGAGAGCCAACATTACAGTTATCTAATTTAGAAGATCAAACCGTATTACAACAAGTCCTAAAAACCTTTGATTGGGTGATTTCGATTATTAAAGCCTGAAGGAGTAAACCCACCAAGGCCGAAAATTATCGAGAGTTAGAGAGACGCGCCGTGGCACGTCTCTACATTAATGACTGTTATCCGAAAACAAAATTGAATATTTTGTAGCCTAGAGTCCTTCTAGCAAGGCTTGTGGGCAAAAAAATTAAGTGCGTGACAGCTTATCATTGCCCTCATTTCCATCTACAAGGTCATTGGCTTGACCGCCATAGAGAGTGTCATTATCTATTCGGGGCGGGGAGAATTAGGATATGTGGATTTAGACACAGGGAAATTTGAAGCGATCGCCTTTTGTCCAGGCTATTTACGAGGACTAGCATTTTGGCAAAATTGGGCCATAGTCGGACTTTCCAAACCCAGAGGAAATGACAAAACATTTGGAGGTTTAGAATTAGATGAATTACTCACCAAAAAAGATGCCGAACCGCGTTGTGGTATGATGGCAATTGATCTTAATACTGGGGCAATTGTTCACTGGTTGCGTTTAGAAGGAATAGTCACAGAACTCTATGATGTGCAGATAATTCCCGAAGCACAAAAACCAACGGCTTTAGGTTTTCAAACCGAAGAAATTGCCCAATTAATTACTTTGGAATTGTAACCAATGATGGGGGCGAATATCCGCAGATAAATGCGGATGAGTGTTGATTTTGATTTAAGGGAGAGTGGCTTTTGTGTTACCTATAGTTTGTAAACTGCAATGCAGCCGGATAATCTTCTTCTTTCAGACGTTGAATTACTAATTGTAAATCATCTTTAGATTTAGCTGAAATCCTAACCGAATCTCCCTGAATAGAGGCTTGTAATTTTTTAAATTCATCCTTAATCAATTTAGTGATTTGTTTTGATACTTCTTGAGTTAAACCCTTTCTGAGCTTAATTTCCTGTCTAACTCGACTACCACTAGCAGATTCCACTTTCCCATAATCAAAAATCTTTAAAGAAAGATTACGTTTAGCCGATTTAGTTTGCAAAATCGTATGAATGGCATCTAGGGTAAACTCGCTATCGGTATTAACAATAATCGCCGTTTCCCCTAATTCCAAGGTAGTCTTAGTATCTTTCAAATCATAACGGCTTTTAATTTCCCGTTCGGTTTGATCAACAGCATTGACTAATTCCTGTCGGTCAAAATCACTAACAATATCAAATGAATAAGTAGAAGCCATAGTCAATTGCAATTATTTAATAAAAAATCTATCAGCGTAGAGACGTGCCAAGAGCGCGTCTGTACGAGTGACCGATTCAACATGGGTATTAACGGCTAATCCAAATAGAATAGAGTCACAATTTTGCGCTGATTTTCAGCTTCCTCGCAGGTACTTAGGAGGGTGACACTATCATGGTAGGCAAAACAGATTAACTGTTGGCACCGAGAAATAATCTCTTGGTTGCACAACCCACTGGCTTCGGCTAGGGATAAATCATCGCCCTTGGCATTTTCTACAACATGAATCACCTGTTCCAACTGCTGGCGAGATTCCCTGGGCTGACGTTTCATGCTTTGGGGCAAAATCACCGTCAACAAGTTGGGGTTAGCCCGCATTGCACCTCGAATGGCCGCCGCGTTCGTTCCCGTTGAACCCGATGTAATCAAATGATTCCCTTCTAAAACCAAGGCATAACTCATCATCTCAATCAAGTTTTGATGGGTTAGGGGAATATGGCGGGAAACCCAACAAGGCAACACGCTTGGAGCCAGTTTGTTGAATGGCTGCCAATTCTTCTAAAAAGTCATCTACTTTCGGCAGATTGATAGATTGGTTCAAGGATAATTACAAAATATAATCAGGACAATCCTGTAGATTCTAGCAAATTCGGCGACAATTATTCGGGGTGCAACTAAAGTTTTTATCTAATTTGATTGACTGTGATTGTTATGAGAGCAACAACCGCCCAACCGACCTGGGGGAAACAGTTTACAACCCCTGGCACAGAATTCTCCCATACCCTGATCGATTTTGTTTGGACAAATCCCCCCGTTTAAGGGAATCTCTGGATCTGAATGGCCCGGAACTACGGAGATGGGGCTTGATAATTATAGCGCAAATGTCTATATTTGTCCATATTATCGTGGTTTAAATGCTATGATACGGGGGTTATTGATACAAAGGAACTGTAAATGTAACCGTTGATCCTAATCCTTCCCCAAGGCTATAAAACTTAATCGTTCCTCCCATGGTTTGGACTAATTTTTGGGAAATTACTAATCCTAAACCCGTTCCCCCATATTGACGAGTATAGCCCCCGTCCACCTGAGAAAAGGCTTTAAATAGTCGATCTTGTTTTTCAATCGGAACCCCAATTCCGGTATCCGCCACCCGAAATTCCACCACTCCTGGAAACTCTTGATTTTGAAATACAAAAGTTTGTTTAAGAATTCCCAAACTAATATTAATTCCCCCTTCATGGGTAAATTTAATTGCATTTCCAACTAAATTCAACATTACCTGTAGTAACCGTTGATAATTTCCATAGACAATGACTTCATCGTCATAAGCTGCTTTTTGGATGGTAAAAGTCAATCCTTTTTCTTGAATTTGCGCGCGGGTAAAATGTTCAACTTCATCTAAAAGTTCATTTACCTTAATTAAAGCTAAGTCAATCTCCATTCTCCCAGCTTCAATTTTAGCAATATCTAAAACATCATTAATCAAGTTTAGTAAGTGTAAAGCGGCTCGATGGGCTTCTTGAATAAATTCTTCTTCTTCTTCGGGATCATCCACCATCCCATCTAAAACTAACTTTAAAAACCCAATAATTCCATTTAAAGGCGTGCGTAATTCATGGGACGTATTCGCCAGAAATTCACTTTTTAACCGAGAAAGAGCCACCGCCTCCATGCGGGCTTCTTCTAGTTCTTGATAGAGGGTAGCATGGGCAATAGCAGTTCCGACATGGGTAGCTAATTCTCGAATAAATTCCACTTCAGCCGATATCCATTGTCGAAAGCGATCGCACTGTTGCAAACTAATAATCCCATTGGGCTGATCTTGATAGGACGTGGCGATGACTAAAATAGAATAGCGTTTATAGGGGTCTTGATCCGGGGAGGTGCGTTCGACCACCACTGGTTCTAAGGTCGCTAAAGCCTGCGTCCAACCCAACTCATTGGCAATGGCTAAATCCAAACCCAACATCATGGGAAATTCTGATCGGCGATATTCAGCCACCACCTGGGTTTGTTTTAAACTCCAATTATCCTCTTTTTCAACTCGATAGGGACATAAAATACAACGACTTACCCCTAAAACCTGCCCTAAACTATTAACCGTTTGTTGCCAAATTTGCTTTAAATCTAAGGTTCGACGAATTTTTTGGGCAATTTGACTTAATAACCTTTGATAAATATGGGAACTGGGAGAAACTGCGCGACACATCGTTCCAGCAATTTGGATCAGCATTTTTTGGGGGATTTCCAAATTGGAAGGAAGGGAACGATAGGCAACAATCTCCGACATACTCAGGTCTAAATTTTCTTCGGGTTGTTCCAGAACACAGCCCATAACCAATACTCTATCTGGTTTTCCATTAGAGACTAAAACGGGAGTCATTGTCAGTTCTAATGGAATATATTGATCTTCATAAGCAAATGAATAAATAAATCTCTCAGGAATTAAACTGGTTAACACCCGGGTGATTCGCTCCTGATAGGGAGAAAGGATAACAGGTTTAAAGTATTCTCCCATAGACGATCCGACAATGGTATCCACAGGTAAAGAATAGCGATCATCTCGTTGCCAATGAAATGATAAATAATCACCCGTGGCATTTTGAATAAAAACCAGATCAGCACCCAAGTTCTGCCAGATCGGGTCAGCCGAAGTCGAACTTGCAAAATGAGAGTTCTCGTCTAAGTTCATTCGGATTAGCGACTACATAGTGAACTTGACACTCTCAGGTCTGAAGACACTGAGATTCTAACTTCAACCTAGATACTTACTCAACCAGACTTTCATCAAGCAGAGCAGAGGTTTCTAGTCCATTAGCGTTACTTCGGAGATGCCCTCTCCTAGCTTGTTGACCAAGATTCAGAATATTAATAGCGGCATTTGTATCTCTATGTAACTCACATCCACAACTACAAACATGGGTGCGCGTTGATAGAGATTTTTTTACTATTACCCCACAATTACTACATTTTTGCGAAGTGTAATGAGGTGTAACAGGAATTGCTAATTTATCAAATTTAGTCGCAAAATATTCTATCCATTGTCGAAATAAATACCAACTTGCGTCGCTAATTGATTTAGCCAAACAATGGTTTTTAACCAGATTCCTAACACTTAAATCTTCGTAGACGACTACATCGTTAGATGTGCATACGTTACGCGCTACTCTCTTTGCGTGTTCATTCCGTTGTCTACTTACTTTTAAGTGTTTTTTAGCATAAACTTTTCTCGTTTTCCGTCGCCCCGATGAACCCTTAACCTTTTTGTAAATTTGTCTCTGAGATTGCTTAATTGATTGTTCAGCTTTTCTCAAAAACTTGGGATTGGGTTCTTGATAGCCGTTAGAGTCTGTGTAAAACGACTCAATACCAACATCAAGACCAATTTCCCTTCCAGTTTTCGGTTGAATATCAGTGACATTAATATTCAGACAAAACTGTGCGTAATATCCATCGGCACGACGAATTAAACGCAGCCGTTTTATGTCTTTAACATTATAAGTTTGGATATCCCACTTCCCCAATAACTTGAGTTTGCCAATTCCGTTTTTGTCGGTAAAGGTAATCTGTCTTTTAGTTGAGTGTAGTTTCCATCCCGATGTTTTATATTCAACGGAACGACAATCTTTCTGGAATCGGGGATATCCTTTTTTGCCAGAAATTTGTTTCTTGCAGTTATCGTAAAAACGACTAATGGCAGACCATCCTCGCTCGGCGGCGGATTGGACTGCCATTGAATTTAGGTCGGCAACAAAGGGAAATTCTTTTCTGAGAGTCGTAGAATATTTATTTAAGGCAAATTTATCAATTTTTTCCTCTCTGGGTGCATCCATCCAATATCTAATCGCTTTGTTGCGAATAAATTGGGTGGTGCAAATGGCTTGATCAATCGCTTTGTATTGATCTATTTTACCTTTAATTTTGTATTCCAGAACTATCATTCGGATTTCCTTCTGTTTATTTTTCGACCCACTGATATACTAACATGAATTAATGAAATATTCACGGGGGTTTTAACCCCTTGAATCGCTTTTCCTCTCAAGTCTGAAGACACTGAGTTTTCAATCTCTCAGATGCTTCCGATAAATAGTTAATCAACTATTCACTTCTTGACTGATAACTGCTAGAGACGCGCCATGGCACGTCTCTACATTGATAACTGATTTAATCGTTCCATTCCCCTCGAGGCGGAACCGGAGGGTTTCGTTGGAGTGTCAAAGCTAGTTCATCCTCTGGACGCTCTCCTCTAAGCCATTGGCGCAGGGCTGTTTCAATCACCTTGCTAGGGTCATTGGTGAGATGTTTGATTTGATCGAGTAACTCAGAATCAATGTGAATTGAAACTTCCACTTTCTGAGTCACATTTGGCGAAGAAAATGTATTCTTTTCCATAACAAATTAGATCCTAACGTATAAAAAAAATTTCCAACAAGTAGGGAATAGTGACTAAAGCCAATTCCCAGACACTTATATAGCAGGCAATAGGGAACACCGCAACAGGCAGCGCCGTGAGCGTTAGTCGAACGACAACAGGGGGGAAAGACTTCGCCGTCAGATTTGCTGGGTCAATCTTTGTCCTAACCGTTGGGCGCGACTGCTATATCAAAAATTAAAGGAATAACTTTTCAGCCCATTCCCACAGAGCCAGACACAGGCATACTTAGCGAGTAGTGCTGCCTTCATTCTACTCTCCTCCAGGGAAAAATTATTGACCTGGGTCAAAACCCCATTCAGAATTAAGGTTTGGTATAGGCCGAAGGCGGTTTAAAAGAAGTTACCGGTTTTCCATCTAAGGCTTGTGACATAAAGTCACGCCAGATGGGAGCCACAATGGTTCCTCCGGTTGCTCCATAGGTTAGGGGAGTATAATCATCATTTCCCACCCAAACGGCCGTGGCTAAATCGGGAGTATATCCGGCAAACCAGATATCCCGTTCAGAAGAAGTGGTTCCGGTTTTTCCCGCCGCCGGACGTCCAATTTGGGCTCGGGTTGCTGTCCCCCGACTAATCACTCCTTGTAACACACTATTTAGGGATGCCACAGCCCATTGATCCAAGACTAATCGAGGTTTCGGGGTATTATCCAGTAGAATGTTGCCCTGACTATCGGTAACCTGGACAATAAACGTGGGTTCAGAGTGCCAGCCATCATTGGCAAAGGTGGCATAGGCTCCGGCCATTTCCATCGGGGTTAAATCCACCGACCCCAAAGGTAGGGAGATAACCGGTTCAATTGGACTCTTAATCCCCAGGACTCGACAAACCTCAATCACCTGATTTAGTCCCACCTCCTGACCCAGTTTGACCGCCGGAACATTTAAGGAATGTTCCAAAGCCGTGCGAATACTCACCGCCCCGGAGAAACCGCCTCCGTAGTTTTGCGGAGAATAATAGCCATAGCCATCGGGATAACTCACCGGGCTATCATAAACTGTGGAATCTGGCCCATATTTGCCAGTGGCAAAGGCTGCATAATAAACAAAGGGTTTGAAGGCAGAGCCGGGTTGACGGAGGGCTTGAATCGCCCGATTATACTGACTGGTTTTATAATCGGCCCCCCCCACCATTGCCTTGACAAAATGGGTGCGGGGGTCAATGGCTACCAGGGCAATTTGACCATTTTGTAAACTGTTATAAACCCCTTGATAGTACAAGTTCTCATGCCACTCACTGACGGTTTTCTCTGCCATCCGTTGAAAATTCATATCAATGGTGGTTTGAATCCGCATTCCGCCCTTGAGAACGGCCTCCCGACCAAAGCGTTCGGAAAGCTCCTGGACAACTGCCTCCGTCACATAGGGAAGACGGCTGCTGCTAAAGGAGGTAATTTTGCCCACCAGTAGGGTTTGTTTTTTGGCTTCGGCTTCTTCTTGGGGGGTAATCCATTGAAGTTCTCGCATCCGCTTCAAAACCGTTAACTGTCTCTGTTTGGCTTTCTTGTAATCCACAAAGGGACTATAATCCTCCGGCGCTGGAATCAGACCCGCCATCATTGCTGATTCCGCCAGGGTTAAGTCCTTCGCCGATTTATTAAAATAACTACGGGCTGCGGTTTCCACCCCATAAAGGTTATGACCCCAATAGACCTGATTTAGATACAGTTCTAAAATTTCGTCTTTTGATAAAATCTGCTCTAAACGAATCGCCATCACCGCTTCCGCGGCTTTCCGGCTCATGGTACGATTCGGGGATAAAAATAGGTTTTTCACCAACTGCATGGTCAGGGTAGAACCCCCCTCCACGGTGGAACCCCGTTCAAAGTTAGCGATAAACGCCCGTACAATCCCCGTCGGGTTAATTCCCTTGTGATAGAAGAAATTGCTATCTTCAATCGCGATTACAGCCCGTTTCAGATGGGGAGATATCTCGTTGAGGGAGACTACTTCACGATTGGCCTCATCATGGAGGCTGGCCAAAGGAACCCCCTTAATATCGTAGATATGGGTGGTTTCCGTAGGCACATAGTTCTGTAATACCCGCACATCGGGAAGGTTACGGAAACTGACCGCTAAACCGACTAACCCTCCAGCCACGACCGAACTGGTTAACATCGTAACGCCGAGCAAGGTTCCGGCCGTTACTTTGCTGACCGACTGCACAAAGTCAAACAACGTTGAAGGGTTGTTGACCCTAACATCGCGTGGGATTGCATTAGTTGATGACACGTTTAATTTACTCCCTCAATGAAAACAGGGCTACACAACATTTAGGGCTTGCAGACAGAAATATAACTTTTTTTAGCTGACAGTGATAGCATATAACATTAACATTATGCGGTTAAACCCTAAATGCACATTTTGTGCAAGTTGTGGATGGATCGGATTTGGTCTCTACGACCGTAGGAAATCATAAGAATCCTAGCCGGAAGATCAAAATTTCTAGTCCGGGATCAAGGTTAACGGATTTTACCCTAATTGGCAAAAAATTTTTAAGATCATGGCATTGAGTCAACCTTCTGTACCCCTGGAATCGGCGCTATCTCTACAGGATTCTCCCTCCCTTCGCCGCGGCGTGACTGAAATTTTCCCTGAAATTATCAACTCTGGGAACCCAGATGAAAATTTAGGTCAACGATTATTAACCACCAATCGACCCCTCAGAGTTAAATTTGGCATTGACCCCACGGCATCGGATATTCATTTGGGACATAGCATTCCGATTCGCAAGTTACGCGCTTTTCAAGATGCGGGTCATATCGCCGTATTAATTATTGGGGATTTTACCGCTAGAATTGGTGACCCCACGGGAAAATCCGAAGTCCGCCGCCAATTAACCTCGGAAGATGTACAGAAAAATGCTCAAACTTATTTAGAACAACTGCGTCCGATTTTAGATTTTGATACCCCTGGACGCTTGGAAATTCGCTACAATTCGGAATGGTTATCAAAATTAGATTTGCCTAAAATATTAGAATTATTGGCAACCATGACCGTCGGACAAATGTTAGCAAAAGAGGGTTTTTCCTTGCGGTTTGAACAGGAAAATCCGATCTATTTGCATGAATTTCTCTATCCGTTAATGCAGGGTTATGATTCCGTGGCGGTGGAGGCGGATATTGAAATCGGCGGCACGGATCAAAAGTTTAATTTAGCCGTGGGACGAGATTTACAAAGGCATTTCGGACAAAAACCTCAATTTGGTTTATTAATGCCAATTTTGATTGGGACAGATGGGGTACAAAAAATGTCGAAGTCCCTAGGAAATTATGTGGCGTTATCGGAAGATCCCTTAGCCATGTATTCTAAATTAGAGAAGGTTCAGGATAATCTATTAAACCAATATTTTGAACTGCTCACTAATCTTCCTTTGGATGAATTACCGGAGAATCCTCGGGAAAAACAAAAGTTATTAGGGTTGGAAATCGCGTCTCAATTTCATGGAAAAGAAGCCGCATTAGAGGCTCAAAAAGCGTCTTTAACCTTAGTTCAAGGGGATGCTAAAACCGCAGAAGCAGTCCCGGAGTTTTCCCTGGCTGAGATTCAATTTCCCGCTAAGTTATTCTATATTCTTAGTGCGAGTAAGTTGTGTAAAACCAGCAGTGAAGCGCGGCGAGAAATTCAAGGCGGGGCGGTTAAATTAGATGGCGATCGCATTTCTGAAATTGATTTAATATTTAATTCTAGTGATGAATTAAAGGGTAAAGTTCTGCAAGTTGGCAAAAAGAAATTTATCCGTTTAGTTCAGTAGGATATCAATATTATTTGTTGTAGTGCAAGAGAGGGCGGGTTGATTTTTGTTAATGATAATTAACGAAAATTCCGGCGAACCCGCCCTTAGATTCAGTCGATGTCATCAATCTTTACGAAAATCTGTAAGCCTTATATGTTAAGATATACAAGTCTCGACGCGGGAGAAGATACACCCCGAACTCATGGGCGTAGAGGAAAAAAGAGGCTGGATTTTTGTTAGTATGAGGCGAGAATAGAAGCAGATTTTTTCAGTTTCAACAAAAAATTAACAACAAGCTTATAAAATCCCGATCAAAGGTTAAATCTATGTCTCTGCGTGAATACAAACCCGGAACTACTTTCCCTGGTGTAACCAGTTACGCTTTGAGTTTGAAGTGACAGGTCAACCCGATTTAGCCAAGGGAAAAGGAACACCGGGTCGCGCCCAGCTTTATATTGATGGCAAATTGGTCGGGCAAGTTGATGTCCCAGTGACGACTCCCTTAGCCCTCGGTTTAACCAGTGGCGTGACCTGTGGGATTGCTCCTGGTGCGCCTGTGACACCGGACTATCAACCGCCTTTCAAGTTTACGGGCAAACTTCACAGCGTGATCGTGGATGTGAGTGGAGATCTAATTCAGGATAGCGAAGCCGAGATGCGGATGATGATGGCACGACAGTAGATATCGGATTTCTTGTTTAATTGATCAGAGGAAGTGGGTGAGCGATCGCCAACTTCCTCTTGATTTAATTTTTGAACCTATGGCGACTTAAACAAAAATTAATTCCAAAATCTGATACCCACTCCCCTCAACAGCGGTGTTGATTTCCCCATCTGTCAGTGACTCCTAAAAAATGTAGTGCTTCATGGCAAAGAATCGAGTTAAATTAGATACAACAGGTGCATTAATCAAACTGACTCAGAACATCCGCCAGGAGAATTAATCCCCTATAACTTGAATCCACCAAAGAAAGGGGCAAGAGGCAAGAGGTATACCCCTGTTCCCTATTCCGGTGTTCCCTACTGTTTGTCAGTCCTAGGTTGAGAAATTTGACCCCAATTTTGAACCCTGTAGATTAAAAAGGAGTATGCAGCTAATGGCTTCAAGCGCCGCCCCTCAACATCCTGTTGAGCATCAGTCCAAACTCAAAATAAGTAATCCTAAAGCCCATAATCATTATCGATTTCAAGATTTCTTCAGCTTTGATCCGTCTATGGGTACGGTCACGGACTGGAATCAAATGCGAAATATCTTTACCAGTGAAGATTTTATCATCGGTTTGGTCGAAGGATTAGAGGAAGAAGTCGGTAGTGCCTCCTCGGTGATCATGTATACCATTGGCAAGGAATGGGGCGTTAAGGATGCTGCCTTTTTCCAGCAGTGGTATGAAGCCGAATTTGGTCAAAGTATTCGACAGTCTAACCTGATGTTTCTCCTGGAAACTTGGTGGTGGCCTTTCACTGCCCAAGGTTGGGGACGCTGGGAAGTAGATATGAGCGATCGCAAACATGGCTGTATCTTTATTAACCTATTTGACTCAGCTGTTGCCCGGACGTTAGGGGATGTGGGAAAACCCGTTTGTCATATTTACGCCGGATTATTTGCCGGATTTTTTAGCAATTTGGTTAAGAAAAGCCTAAGTTGTATCGAACTGCAATGTTATTCCATGGGAGAAACCTATTGTAAGTTTCTTTTGGGAAACCCAGACCGGATAGATGCTGCGGGTTTTTGGCTGAATGAAGGAGCCACGGCCAGAGATATTCAGCGAAAATTACAGGATGGAGTGGTGTTGCGATGAACAATCCCCCGGGTTGGCTCAGTAATTCTGTTCAAGACTTTTTCAGTAACTTAAACTGGTTAGGCACACCCATCAGGGAGGAAAAGAGTCATGCAACTGCTTCATCAGGACTTACGCAAGCACACTATATATGGTGTGCGGTAAGCCAGCGAACGCTGCCAATTATTCAAGTATTTGCGCCAGCAATATAAAATTTAGACACAAAAATCATACTGATTGACAGATATTTAACAGTCAATATTTATGCTAAACTGATTAAGTTAACTTGGGGTGAAAAATATGTCGTTTAGCCAATTAGATTACTGCCAGTATCTATTAAGCAGTCCAAACAATTATACTTTAAATAACTTAGCCAACCACTTAGAAAACGTTAGCCATGATACCATAAACCGTTACTTAACCAAAGAAAATTTTACCTCGGAATCTTTGTGGCAAAATGTCAAAAAAGATATCCAAATAAGTGAAAATAGTGCGATCATTTTTGATGATACAGTGCTGGATAAAAGGTTTGGGGAAAAGATTGAATTAGTCCGTCGTCAATATAGCGGAACAGAACATCGTGTACTGTCAGGTATTGGGCTGGTTAACTGTGTTTATGTTAATCCAGAACTAGGTTTATTTTGGGTAATTGATTATCGCATATATCAGCCAGAGTATGATGATAAAACCAAACTAGATCATGTAGCTGATATGTTGAATAATCTGGTGACAGAAAAACAACTCCCCTTCGCAAAAGTCCTGATGGATAGTTGGTATGGGTCACAAAAACTAATGGCAATGATTGACGAATTAGGAAAAATTTATTATTGCCCATTGAAAAAGAATCGTTTAGTAGATGACACAGGAGGAAAAGAAAAATACCAATCAATTGAAAAGTTAAACTGGTCTAATACTGAAGAAAAATCAGGGAAGTTAATCAAAATCAAAAATTTCCCTAAATCTCATAAAGTCAAGCTATTTCGGGTTATTGTTTCTACCAACAGAACGGAATATGTAGCAACTAATGACTTAACTCAAGCATCCACATTGGATACGAAAAAAACCTGTGCTATTCGCTGGAAAATAGAGGAATTTCATCGAGAAATTAAGCAGTTAACAGGGATTGAATCTTGCCAGTGTCGTAAAGCTAGTATTCAAAGAAATCATATTGCTTGTGCCATTTTAGTTTGGAATCAATTGAAAAGATTAGCTCATCTGACTCAGAAAACAGTCTATCAGTTAAAAGCTGAATCTTTGTCAAGTTATTTAATCAAAGAATTGAATTTTCCTTCGATAAAAATGGAACTTGTTTGATTGTTTTGGGTTTATTTTTAAATAAATAATCAGGACTTTTTGGGACGATTGCTATTATCATTGGTATGCGATCGCCTACTTTTGACACTCTATATATAGCGTGCTTGCGTAAGTCCTGTTCATCACAGTCCAATTTAACCCTATCCGTCGCTGATTTTTTTCAACGGATTGATTGGGAAGGAGTTCCCCAGGTCGGAGTTATGCCGATTGTACCTGCTTCGGCTTCTAATACCCCGGATCAACTTGATGTCACCATCGACGATTTAATGGGTTTATTTTAAATCAGTCATCAGTTAACAGTCAACAGTTATCAGTTAAGAAGTTTACAGTTAATTTATTAACTCCTCAACTGATGACTGATGACTAGTAACTGATGACTGATGACTAATAACTGATTACTGATTACTAATTACCATGCAAGCTGAATTAAATGAATTATTAGTCAAAGCGGAAAATCGCTATCTTCAAACCGAAGAATTGTTGGGTTTTAAGAGCTATTCAGAAACTTTAGCCCAACGATTAAAAATTTACGAATTTCTTCGCGATCGAGAAGTGGTTATTTTTCAGCCCATTGCCGATCAAATTTCAGTTATATTTCCCCAGGAAAAACAAGAACGTTTAGAACAGATTTTACAACAATGGATTCTGATTTTGCGCCATAGTGCGATGGCGATGTTATTAAATGATTCAGAATACCTTCAGCGACGAGTGATTGATTGGTTATCAGGTATAGTTCAAGCCCATAATAGTCAAGCTATTGATACTCAAGTCTACCAGTTGCTTAATACCCGTTTAAATGAATTACTCTCAGCAAAGGCAATGGTTTTTATCCAACCCTTCCTGGAACAAGTTAAAAGTTACTTGCTAAAACCTTGAATCAAAAAGAGTTAATCAATTCTGATTAGCACTTTTATAGAAACCCTTGTAAAAAAATATCTGTTCATCACAACCGCGATTCGGTTAACCATCAACCGTCAATATCACCTGTTTAAATCATGATTGAAATCAACAATTTACTCATTAAACCTCAACTTCCAGGCAACTATTTTGCTTATGATGCCTATGTGAAAGGGGATCTGGAATTAGGGTTACTAGAAAATCGCCTCGGAGGTCGTCTACTGGGTCTTCCCTTAACCTTCCTTGAAGCAATTTATACCGGATTGGAACAAGAAACAGGTCAAGCTGCCCGCTTAGTCTTATTCAATTGTGGTCGCTGGTGGGGAAAAAATTTTTATGTCCGTTTTTGTGAAGAAATCAGCGAATATTATGACAAAACTGTGGCGCAAATGGAAATGATCGAATTCATTCAATGTTTACAACAATGTTGGAAAACCCATGGTTGGGGAACATTTGATTTAGATGCTCAATATACTAACACGGGATTTTTGATCCTGATTACCAAAAATTCACCTTTTGCTAGTATTGCTAAAGACTGGAACCGACCCGTTTGTTTTTTGGAAGCTGGAATTTTTAGCTCCTTTTTTAGTCAATTAACCGGACGAGATCTCCATTGTATTCAAACAACCTGTGAGTCAATGGGTGCAGATTCTAACCAATTTATTCTAGGTTTGAGTAATCGTTTACAATCAGTCGAAGCTTTAGTAGATCAAGGGAAAGATCATGACACTATTCTGAAAGCACTGGTATGAAATGTTAATTAGTTATCGGTAAACTAATAACTCACATAGACTCACCAATCGCCTGATCATAATATCCCTTGCGCCTTTGGTAAGTCTCCACACTGATAACTGATTACTGATTAAAGCCAGTTATAAAAATATTCAAAGGAGATTGTTTGGGCTCATTGGAGACTCTCAACTTAGGTTTAACCCATGGATGCGATTGAACTATTGAGTCGATATGGAGATGGAGAACGGGATTTTAAGGGCGTGAGTCTGCGAGGTATGATTCTGAGTACCAACTCTTATCGACCCAATACCATACCAACTATGGGTTTAGCTAATATTCGAGAACCCCAAAATCGACCGCATTTAATTGGTGTCGATTTAAGTCATGCTGACTTAAGCGAGGCCCATCTCAGTTTAGTTAATCTCAGTAAGGCTAATTTGACTGGAGCCAATTTAACCGGGGCTAATCTCAGTGGAGCTAGTCTCAGTGGCACGATTTTAACCGGAGCTAACCTGAGTCGGGTTAACCTTGAAGGTGCCCACCTGAATTGGGCAAATTTACAAGAGGCGGATCTGAATCATTGCAATCTCAAAAGTGCTGATTTTAGTTCTGCAATTCTCATAGAGGCGATTTTGACTCAAGCTTCCTTAGTTAAGGCCTATTTAATTAAGGCAAATCTTCGCCAAGCTATCTTGAAAAATACGGATTTAACCCAGGCTAATTTGAAAGATGTAGACCTATCCGGTGCAAATTTAACTCAAGCTACTATTGTCCGAGCTAATTTAAGTGGAGCTAATTGCACCGGGGCTGATTTAACCAAAGCCCAAATGTTAAAAACTAATTTAAGACACGCTGATTTAACCGATGCTTTTCTTAATTCTGCAACTTTATTAGAAGCCGATCTGAATGAAGCTAACTTAACTCGTGCTAATCTGAGTAAAGCCAATTTGAGCAAAACCTATCTGAGAAATGTCTGTTTAAATGGTGCCCATTTAAGTGGAATTAATTTAAGTGGGGCTGATTTGGGTGGCATTGATTTAAGACAAAAATTATTAACGGGAATTAATTTAGCAGGGGCATATTTAAGTGAAGCCAACTTGGAGGGAGCTTTATTAATGGATGCTAACTTAAATGCCAGTAATTTAAGTTCTGCTAACTTGAGTAAATCTTGTTTAATTAATGCCGATTTAAGAAATACTCATCTGGGCAATGCTAACTTAGCCGATGCAAATTTAATGGGGGCTAATTTGAGTGGGGCTGATTTAAGAGGGGCAACTTTAAAAGGGGCAATTCTAGCCAATGCCGAAATTAAGGGTGCAAAGTTACATGGAGCTACATTACCGAATGGAAAAATTTATAATTAATTAAAAAAAGGGATTTTATAAAGGTCTTTTTTTACATAAAGTATTGGAAGTCAGTTCAATCAGAGGTAAAAATAGATGGTTTTCTTCTGGGGTTAAATAGCTTATAATCACATCGGTCATGGTTTTATAAGTTAATTGAGTTAGAGCTTGAACTTTAAAGGCTTGTAAAATTGTTGAAAACCAAATTAATAGGCGTTGTTGCAAATATTCGGGATCATCGATTAATAACGCCATGGCTGAATATCTTAAAACTCTGAGTGTATCTAAATGCCATTTTGATTTTAAATTAACTGAACCTTGTATAAAGATATCCGGGTTCATTTTTTCCAAATTCTCTTGAATTTGATTCATGATCGCCGATTCATTATTTTTGATTTTTTGATAGGCACTGATCCGATATTTAAACGTGCCAAAATAGGATTTTAAAAAATCCAGTTCTTCTGATGTTGCATAACGACCATCAACTTCCACACTCAAACGTTCTAAATTAGTAAACATAAATCAGTTATAGTAGGGAATAAGCAATAGGCAACAGGGAGAAAAAGACATCACTGTCTATGTCAGTGAACAGCTAAGGATTGAAACAAGCTATTAACTTTCAACTCTTATACTGATAACGGTTGACTGATAACTGATAACTGATAACTGATAACTGTTTATTATTCATCTTTAGCATTCCGAGTTCGAGCTAAATATTCGCCCACTTGTAAACGAGTTTCTTTCAATTGATTCAGAATTGATCGAGTGATTAGTTTTCCAGTTTCAACCACAACTTGCCCAGTAATCGGATGCAGAAGTTCTTGTTCGGCTCGTCGCCCGACTAATGATTCTATATCTTCGATGGCATCAATATACATCCCAGAGGGTAATTCGACAACAATACCCTCCCCAAGAACATGAGCTTGACACGCCAAACGGGAATTGGGTTTAGCCGTTGTGATCACTTCCAAAGTTCTTTGTTCACGACGGCTGACTTTAGATAAACCATCCATGCCATCCTTAATAAAAACATGGCAGGTGGCACACATTCCCCGCCCCCCGCATTCTTTTAGGACGTGAAGTTCCTTAGTCATTAATGCCGAAAGCAAGTTAGAATTAGTCTTAACTGCCATTTCTTCCGCAATCGGTTCTAGTCGAAGTATTTTAGCCATTTGTAGTAAAAATTAGATTAGATAATCAATAGATCGCAAACAATGTAGATTGCACAAGTTAGCAGTTAGATTCAAGATTTCAGGGACATTAACATCCCATTATTGCGGCACATTGACACTTTCAGTATCCTTAGACACGCCTATTTTCTATCTCCCCTGTTATTTTCATAACAAATTTAGGCCTCAAGAACGATGAAGTTGAGCATTAGGCTCTTGCACCCAAATTGCATAACCTTTTGGAGTTTTGGTAATGACGGTGCTGTCTCCGACCTTTCCCAGTTTAGCAACGATTTCTAACGTTTTCTCAGCATCCTCTACCGCCTTAAAA
Source organism: Planktothrix sp. PLAVEN19ND (assembly GCF_057220675.1). NCBI lineage: Bacteria > Bacillati > Cyanobacteriota > Cyanophyceae > Oscillatoriales > Microcoleaceae > Planktothrix > Planktothrix sp. PLAVEN19ND. Next base: position 1,729,535 of record NZ_CM170132.1, read on the forward strand.
AAACTGTAGTATTCCTGATCAACACAAACCGCAGCAATAGGTTGATCCAAATCCGGCACCTTGATCCGACAAGTGCGATATTGGTTTTGAGATTGAATGATTTTAGTTGGGGCTGGCCCTGTAACTGGTGTTGTAGAGTCTGATTCAACGGTCGAAAACATAAACACCCCTGGTCGCTGGATAAGGTTAATTTGTCAGTAATGCCCATATTTTAGGTATACTTCAATACTATCGGCAATAGCATTAACGAGGTGGTCTAAAATACACCATGCAGGCTTCTCGATACCGAATTTTAGGGTTAGTAGGACAAGGCCAGTTTGGTAAAGTTTACTGTGCTAGCGATCGCCGTACGGGACAACTGGTCGCGCTCAAAGAACTTAGTCATCAAAACGCCCCTACTCACCAATTTTTGCAAGAACTATGGTTTATTATCAGTTTACAACATCCTAATATCGCTGCTTGTTTAGGTCTTGAACATATCCAGACCGGACGCTATTTAGTCATGGAGTATTGTGAAGGAGGAACACTACGTCATCTTGTCGAACAACAAAACTCCCTACGTCTACAAGAAGCATTAGACCTGATCATCGGCGTTTTAGAGGGTTTAGACTACGCCCATCAACGGGGTATTATTCACTGTGATATTAAACCTGAAAATATCCTACTCACCCTCAAATCCCAAGGGTGGCAGCCAAAATTATCAGACTTTGGCATTGCTCGCCGTCTTCCCCTGGCTGGAAAACTGTCCCCTTCAGAAAGGCCCTCCACTTTTACCGGAGGATCTCCTGCTTACATGGCTCCAGAACGATTTTATGGCATTTATTCCCCTAGATCAGATATTTATGCGGTGGGGGTTGTCTTATTTGAACTATTAGTAGGGGATCGCCCCTTTCATGGCTTACCCGGTGAGTTGATGTCAGCCCACTTAAATCAACGGTTGCAGATCCCGACAGAAATTCCTGAAGCCCTAAAAACAATCATTCAAAAAGCCCTAGAAAAACTCCCAGCCCGTCGCTACAAAACCGCAGCAGAGATGGTAGAAGCATTGCGAAAAGCCATAGTTAATCCTCAAATTCAAAGTCTGGCTGACTCTATTATTTTGGGAAAACTTCCCGATGTCCCCGAAGACGAACAATTCTCCAAAGTTCGGGTTTCTAATTTGACTCTATCAGTTGATCATTCTATTCCGTTACCTGCGGTGGGAAATTCCAAATTCCCCTTAAATTGTATTACTAATTTTCCCTATCTTTACACAGGGTTTGGTCAAACATTAAAAATTTGGTCTCCCCCCAATAATTCTTCTCCGTCGCTTGAAGAAACTCAGGTTATTGCTCAAGCTCCAATTCATTTTCCCGAACCGATTTTAGCAATGCAAATGATGGGAAATGGGTGTTGTGTAATGACCAAAAATAAAATTTATTATGCAACTAATTTTCAAGACAATCCTCAATCTTTATTGAATTTAAGTGGGATTCAATCTCGTACATCTAATCATCAGGAATCACAAAACTCTGATCAAGTTAAAGCGGAAAAAAACAATCCTTTAACTCCTTTAAATCTAGCCTCATATAAAGATTTGTTATACAGAGTTGCCATTGAACCAAAGGGTGGTTATATGGCTTTAGCCTTTTCGGGACAATTGCGATTTTATTCCCTCACCGATAAACAGGGTTCTCCCGCTTTAAAACTGATTAAAAAATTATCTCTTTCTGTTCCTCAAATTCCAGAACTTATATTTTTAGACCGGAGATATTTACTCGGAGTTTGGCTAAACTTCAAACAAAAAAACTGCAATATGCTCAGGGTTTATACCCGCCGCGGAACCCCTATTGGCAACCTTAAATTATTCATTCCTTTAAAACAAATTATTCCCACTCCTCAACCCTATACTGTATTGGGTATTGGATGCGATGATCAACCTCAGCTTATTCTTTTACACTTAAAGCCCTTAAGTATTATTCGCATCTCTTTAAGCTCTCCACCCATAATCGCTTGCGCTACCTCTTGGGGATATGTTATAGCGGATCAACAGGGAAAATACACCTTCTTGAATTTAGAAGGAAAATTTTTAGGAGATTACCTTGGCCCAGTTAATTCTCAAGCCATAACTTCCTGGGGAAAAACAGGTTTAGCAATTCTTACCGCTTCCGAACCCCAGAGTTACCTACATTTTGTAAAATCTATTAATCTTGAGCAAGACCTATGAATAACAATCCATTAATAGGATCAATTGATTCCATAGAAGTTACGACAATAAATACTATCGAAAAATCATCGACAACTCAACCTCAAAACTTAGATGATTTTCTCGATCAAACCCTAATTAAATTTATTGATTCAGTTTCCTTTAATTCTATCTCTCACTCTCCTGAAATTCCCGCTAATTTAGTCCAAGCCATGCAAGAATTGATTCAAATTATTGCCCATTTGCGATCGCCTAATGGAGCCTGGCCAAGCAATTTACCCCCAACCCCTGAAAACCTAATTCCTTATGTTATAGAAGAAGTTTCTGAAGTTTTAACAGCTTATCAAGCTCACTCTGTTTCTACATCGGAGATTTTTCCTAATTCATCAGATCAGAAAGACTCAAATATTCAACCCCCAGTTATTTTATTTCTTAGTACATTAGTTCCTCAATTATTATGGAATTTATCACAGACTTCCTATCAATTTATGCGACTATTGACTGGAATTAATGCTGAAATTTTATTACCTAATCAAGATTGGACACCCGGAAAATTAAGATTAGTTGCCAGTTTAATCATTAAAACAGAGGATCTACAGAATTCAATCGATCTGGCAACCAGTTTTTTCCCTCCTCCTTTTATTCCGACTGAAGCCTATGTTCAATCTAATGAATGTTCCCTATGTCAGCATCCTTTAGAAGTTCAATCTTTGTTAACACAAATTACCCATCATATTCAAGATAATTTTAATCAGATTGATTTTTTGACTGATCCCGTAAATACTGAAATTATTTATCCTAAAAGTCAATGGGAACCAAGTCAAATCCATATAAAAATGGGATTTCAATTCATTTCTGATCCTGAAACATCAGAAGTTAGTCCCTTTTGTTATTCGTTAGAAAATGACCAAAAAAATGACCAAAAAGACGAAGAATTTTTTATCCCTACACCGATTCAAGATGTTGAATATTCGATCTTAGCTTCCGTTTCTCAAGCGTCTTTATTAAAAACACAAATTCGACTCACTGACCCAGGCATCATTCAACCTTATATTCAGAACCAAATTCAAAATTATGGTTTACACTGGCTTAAACAACAAAAACAATCCCATAATCTGAACCTTTCCGCCGAAACCATCTCAACCCCCGATCTTCAAGCCAAACAGTCCTCTTTAATCGACTTAATTCAAATTGCAGATGAATTAGTTGATATTATTTATAGTCCCCAATCTCCTTCCAGTTTGATGCGTCTTCAACCTGAAATGCCACTAATAGAATTATCCCTAAGATTACTATGGCAGATGGTTAAAAGCAATTATAATATTATGCAACTTATTAGTGGAATTAAAGTCAAAGTCCTACAACCTGGATTAGTTTGGCAAACCGGACACCTGAGATTATTAGCAGTTTTAAATGCAGAATTTCCCAACGATTCTTGGGAAGTAGATATTGCCAGTAGCCAACCGCTCAAATTTGACGTAAATCTCCTTATCCCTAACTCGATTATCCAGTCAGATAGCCATGAATGGTGTCGATTTCCTCAATTAATAGAATTTTTAAAACTGCAAATCATTAATTTATTAGAAACTACCCCTGAACTTAAAAGTTGGATCAAAGGAGTCAAAATAGATTGGGATAATTCCCCTGAAAATTTAAAACTATCTATTCCTTGGAAATCTGGATTTGCTCAACTTAGCTTTGATTTTGAATGGATTCCCGATCAGTTATCAGTAAAAAATCAGTTTTAAGTCGTTTCTGATCAACAATGATTCTGAAACAATTAAGACTTAATTTATAATCATTAACTTTCAAATTAAACTCTTACACACTGATAACCTAAATGTATACCTATGCTTTTTTCAAAACACCCACATCACCCCTTAAACTACCTTCTGGGATTAGGGGTTGTTTAGAAATTATCAGTTTTCAAGGATTATCCGCCTTAGTAGAACCTGAATTAAAAGCTCAAGACCTTCCAGATACCGATGAACAATTAATACAAGCCGTTTTAATTCATGATCAAATTATCCGTTCTGTTTTTGAACAAATCACCCTCTTACCGCTACGCTTCGGAATTTGTTTTCGTTCTACCATCGCACTTTCCGAGCATTTAGCCCGGCATCAACAGGACTATTTACAAAAACTAGAGCAATTCCAAGGGAAGACCGAGTATTGTTTACAAGGCATTCCCCTCGAACCCACTCCAGTTCGTACTCCCCCCAACCCCATAAACTCATTCTCCCAGGGAGGACGAGAATACTTTTTAGCCAAAAAACAACTCCATCAGCTTCAAATCGACCATCAGCAGCAGCAAGCCCAGGAATGGCAACAGCTAGTTAACACCATTAGCCAAACCTACACAGAAATCCATTTCGCCCAGAGTCAACCCAACCGAGAACGCATATATATATTGACTCACCGAACCCAATCGCCCCAACTTCAAGAGAAACTCGAACAATGGCAAAATCAATCCCCCCATTGGCAATTAACCCTTGGGGATGCCATACCCCCCTATCATTTTCTATAAACACAACTTTGAATGGCTTACCTGGAACAATATTCGTCCCTGCCATCTACATTGTTAAAGGGTGAGTCGTCTAAAAGGCTGATTATAGAAGGGATTCCCACACAAGGAAAAAAAGATGGAAAAAAGGGTTGACAAACCCTAGGAGGTTAGATATATTGGTAAATGCGCTCGAGAAACGAAAGCGACGAGGGCGCACCGAACCTAGAAAAAAGAATACGTTTGAAAGTCGAATTTACAAACTCCTAGTCAAAAAAACTAACAGAGGAGTCAACTGTAAAGTTGGTGAATCAAAAATAACATGACTAATTAAATTAGTCAAGATAAGAGCTAACAGATTCTTCAAAATGGAGAGTTTGATCCTGGCTCAGGATGAACGCTGGCGGTCTGCTTAACACATGCAAGTCGAACGGAATCCCTCGGGATTTAGTGGCGGACGGGTGAGTAACACGTAAGAACCTGCCTCTAGGACGGGGACAACAGTTGGAAACGACTGCTAAACCCGGATGAGCCGAAAGGTAAAAGATTTATCGCCTAGAGAGGGGCTTGCGTCTGATTAGCTAGTTGGTAAGGTAAAGGCTTACCAAGGCGACGATCAGTAGCTGGTCTGAGAGGATGATCAGCCACACTGGGACTGAGACACGGCCCAGACTCCTACGGGAGGCAGCAGTGGGGAATTTTCCGCAATGGGCGAAAGCCTGACGGAGCAAGACCGCGTGGGGGAGGAAGGTTCTTGGATTGTCAACCCCTTTTCTCAGGGAAGAACTCAATGACGGTACCTGAGGAAAAAGCATCGGCTAACTCCGTGCCAGCAGCCGCGGTAATACGGGGGATGCAAGCGTTATCCGGAATGATTGGGCGTAAAGAGTCCGTAGGTAGTCAATCAAGTCTGCTGTTAAAGAGCGAGGCTTAACTTCGTAAAGGCAGTGGAAACTGTAAGACTAGAGTGTAGTAGGGGCAGAGGGAATTCCTGGTGTAGCGGTGAAATGCGTAGAGATCAGGAAGAACACCGGTGGCGAAGGCGCTCTGCTGGGCTATAACTGACACTGAGGGACGAAAGCTAGGGGAGCGAATGGGATTAGATACCCCAGTAGTCCTAGCGGTAAACGATGGAAACTAGGTGTGGCCTGTATCGACCCGGGCCGTGCCGAAGCTAACGCGTTAAGTTTCCCGCCTGGGGAGTACGCACGCAAGTGTGAAACTCAAAGGAATTGACGGGGGCCCGCACAAGCGGTGGAGTATGTGGTTTAATTCGATGCAACGCGAAGAACCTTACCAGGACTTGACATCTCTGGAATCCTGCTGAAAGGTGGGAGTGCCGAAAGGAACCAGAAGACAGGTGCTGCATGGCTGTCGTCAGCTCGTGTCGTGAGATGTTGGGTTAAGTCCCGCAACGAGCGCAACCCTCGTCGTTAGTTGCCATCATTAAGTTGGGAACTCTAGCGAGACTGCCGGTGACAAACCGGAGGAAGGTGAGGATGACGTCAAGTCAGCATGGCCCTTACGTCCTGGGCGACACACGTACTACAATGCGAGGGACAGAGAGCAGCCAACCCGCGAGGGAGAGCGAACCTCTTAAACCCTGGCACAGTTCAGATTGCAGGCTGCAACTCGCCTGCATGAAGGAGGAATCGCTAGTAATCGCAGGTCAGCATACTGCGGTGAATCCGTTCCCGGGCCTTGTACACACCGCCCGTCACACCATGGAAGTGAGCCACGCCCGAAGTCATTACTCTAACCCGTAAGGGGGGAGGGTGCCGAAGGCGGGGTTGATGACTGGGGTGAAGTCGTAACAAGGTAGCCGTACCGGAAGGTGTGGCTGGATCACCTCCTTTTAGGGAGACCTACTTTTGAGTTGAGTGTTGAATCCAACAAATATAGCACCCTCAAAAGTCATCCCAGGTCGTACTAGGAAAAAAGAGACTTTCAAACGTATTTTAAAGTTCGGAAAAAGGGCTATTAGCTCAGGTGGTTAGAGCGCACCCCTGATAAGGGTGAGGTCCCTGGTTCAAGTCCAGGATGGCCCACCTAAACCAATGTGGGGGTATAGCTCAGTTGGTAGAGCGCTGCCTTTGCAAGGCAGATGTCAGCGGTTCGAGTCCGCTTACCTCCACTGAAAATATTCCTAGAACAAATCAGCACTACAGCTTTCCGACAAGAAAGAGTAAATGCTGGGAAAAGTTCCAGCCAGAACCTTGAAAACTGCATAGAAGAATCAAAAGGGATCAAATTAATGAAACCAGAACCGGGAATAAGAAACCCGGAAAAGTTCTGGTGTTCAGGAGTTCGGAAACGAACAGAAAATCTCTGAAAAAGAGAAAGTGGTCAAGATAGAAAGGGCTGACGGTGGAAACCTTGGCACACAGAGGCGAAGAAGGACGTGGCGACCGACGATAAACTCCGGGGAGCTGGAAGCGAGCAATGAGCCGGAGGTGTCCGAATGGGGCAACCCAAAAACAGCCCACCGAATCAAATAAGTGGGCATGAGCGAACCGGGCGAACTGAAACATCTTAGTAGCCCGAGGAAAAGAAAGCAAAAGCGATTTCCCGAGTAGTGGTGAGCGAAAGGGAAACAGCCTAAACCAACAGGTTTACCTGTTGGGGTAGTGGGACAGCGACACTGGACTTAGAGAGTTAGACAAAGCAGATGAAACCTGCACCAGAGAGGGTGAAAGTCCCGTAGTCGAAAACTCAAAGAGCCTAGCTGAATCCCGAGTAGCACGGAGCCCGTGAAAGTCCGTGTGAATCCGCCTCGACCACGAGGTAAGGCTAAATACTCCTGTGTGACCGATAGAGAAACAGTACCGTGAGGGAAAGGTGAAAAGAACCCCGGAAGGGGAGTGAAATAGAACCTGAAACCGTCAGCTTACAAGCAGTGGGAGTCCGATTCAACGGATGACCGCGTGCCTGTTGAAGCATGAGCCGGCGAGTTAAAGGCAATGGCAGGTTAAGACAGAAAATGTCGCAGCCCAAGCGAAAGCGAGTCTGAAGAGGGCGAAGAAGTCATTGTTTTTAGACCCGAACCCGGGTGATCTAACCATGTCCAGGATGAAGCTTGGGTAAAACCAATTGAAGGTCCGAACCGACCGATGTTGAAAAATCGGCGGATGAGGTGTGGTTAGGGGTGAAATGCCAATCGAACCCGGAGCTAGCTGGTTCTCCCCGAAATGTGTTGAGGCACAGCGGTTGTGGAAAAATCTGGGGGGTAAAGCACTGTTTCGGTGCGGGCTGCGAGAGCGGTACCAAATCGAGACAAA
>NZ_CM170132.1:1740000-2325000 GCF_057220675.1 Planktothrix sp. PLAVEN19ND
GATACCAGTCGTCATCCCCAAACTGTTCATGACCGAATTGGACAAACTATTGTGATTGGGAGCAGACGGGGTTATTCTTTGGATGTTAAAATTCGGCATTTGATTGACAAAGTGAAACGATAGATGAGACAATAAACATTTGTGCTTAAATAATCACAACTATCTACGATTATGGCTAAAGGTGTTCGCCTTGTTATTACTGTCGAATGTACGGAGTGCCGTACAAATACTGATAAGCGCTCTCAAGGGGTTTCTAGGTATACCACAACCAAAAACCGCCGGAATACAACAGGACGTTTAGAACTGAAAAAGTTTTGTCGCCACTGTAACAAACACACGGTTCACAAAGAAATTAAGTAATGGCTGTATAAAGTATCCATAACTTAAACACTTACCCTAAACCTTAAATCAACTTTAACAATTCATAGAGGATCAATTTCAGCATGACCTACTTCCGTCGCCAAGTTTCTCCGATCAAACCCGGAACTCCTATCGATTATAAAGATATCGAATTGTTACGGAAATTTGTTACAGAACGGGGTAAAATCCTGCCTCGTCGGATTACTGGACTCACCTGCAAACAGCAGCGAGATCTAACACAAGCTATCAAACGGGCTAGAATCCTAGCGATGTTGCCTTTTGTGAACAAGGAAGGCTAATTTTATCTGTGGAAAAGGGTACTCTGATTGAGCTTAGATTAAACGGAGAGCGTCGTCTCGCCGTTGCTGATCGACCTGAAGGGAAAAAACATTGGGTCGTTATTGATGAAAACCTCCTGGCTCATACGATTCACCCGCGGCAAATTGCTTATGAGGTAACGGGGGCTACATACAAACCTGCGGATATCCTGGCTTTTACTAAACAATTGCAGCCTTATCTTGATCCGTCAAGTTTGGAGGTAGCCTGGGAGATTTTAGTAGAGCAAGGAGAAACCGTAGACCCGAAAGAAATGGCTCTGCTTTTATTTTCTGAGCAGAGTCCGCCTCAGTGTTATGCCAGTTATGTGCTGTTGTCGAATGATAAACTCTACTTCAAACAGAAGGGTGAACGCTACGAACCCCGCTCTCCTGGACAAGTAGCAGAAATAAAACATCAACAGGAAGTTAACAGCGCCAAGCAACGGGATGTCCAAGAATATTGGCGGAGGGTAGAAAAGAGACTAGCGGGGGTCGTGGTAGAATGGCAAAATAGTGATCGCACCCGTTTGGATGCGTTAGAGCGTTTGGCGCTGTATGGAGAAGATGCCTCCCATGTCGCACCGGCTTTAGAAACTTTGGCAACCTTGGAACGTTCTCAAACGCCCCAAGCTGCGTTGCAATTGTTAGTAGACTTAGGGATCTGGGGTCTGCATGAAAACCTATCCCTACGTCGGAGTCAAATTCCCACCCAATTTTCAACTCAAGTGCTTGAAGTGGCTCGATGTTGCTTGGATTCTCCCCCGCCTGATCCGGATTCTGATCGCTTAGATCTGACTCATCTTAAGGTCTATACGATTGATGATGAGAGTACCCGTGAGATTGATGATGGTTTGAGTTTAGAGATTTTGGAGGATGGACAACGACGAATTTGGATTCATATTGCTGATCCAACTCGTTTGATTTCTCCCGGAGATGAACTAGACTTAGAAGCCCGTCGCCGGACAACAACGGTTTATCTCCCTACCGGAATGATTCCGATGTTCCCCTCGGAATTGGCAACTGGCCCAATGAGCCTAATTCAAGGCCAGGTCTGTTGTGCTTTGAGTTTTGGTGTGATTTTGGATGAAACGGGTGGGGTAAGGGATTATAGTATTCATGTCAGTAATATTAAACCGACCTATCGCCTCACTTACGATGATGTAGATGAGATGTTGCAAATTGGCATCCAGGGGGAACCGGAAATTGATGCTTTGTCAATGTGGGCTAAACGCCGTAAGGAATGGCGAAATGCGAACGGGGCAATTAGTATTTATATGCCCGAGTCGGTGATTAAGGTGAACGGGGAAGAAATCAGTATTACGGTTTTAGAGGATTCTCCTTCCCGCCAAATGGTGGCGGAAATGATGATTTTAACGGGGGAAGTAGCGGCTCGTTATGGTCAAACCCATAATTTACCGTTACCTTATCGCAGTCAACCCCAACCAGAATTACCGCCGGAGGAGGAGTTGATGCAACTGCCACCAGGGGCGGTGAGAGCTTGTACTATGCGACGTTATATGCCCCGTAGTGAGGTGGGTTTGACTCCTTCGCGCCATGCGAGTTTGGCTTTAGAAACTTATACCCAGGTGACATCGCCGATTCGTCGTTATAGTGATTTATTGGCTCATTTTCAAATTAAAGCCCATCTGCGAGGTGAAACCTCTCCTTTTTCCCTAGAAGATATGCAGGCGATTGTGATGAGTTTAGGGCCGGCGGTGAAGGAAGCGTCCAAAGTGGAACGGGAAACCAATCGTTATTGGAGTTTGGAGTTTTTGCGCCGGAATAGCGATGAAATTTGGCAAGCCACAATGTTGCGATGGCTGCGGGAAGATACCAATTTAGGGTTAGTCTTTTTAGAGGAGTTAGCCTTAGAGTTACCGATGCGATTTAGTCGTTCCGTAGAAGTTGGAGAACAGTTTGAGGTGAAGGTGAGTCATGTTGATCCCCGTATGGATATGATTCAATTTCAGGAGATTATTGGTTCTACTGCTTGATGCACGAATTTTAAGGGTAAAAGATAGGTGTGGGGTGTCAGTTAAGAGTCAACCTGCACCTATTTTTTTTGATTAATAATTAAACAGATTAAACTATTAAATGATTCAAATTAAACAAAATTATAGCAAGAGGCAATAGGGAATAGGCAATCTCGCTATAGGTAAATACTTACTGTGAAAAGCTTTTAGCTTTCAAGAATGTCCTAATAGATGTGGCGACTGCTATAAAAGCCATTTCTGTTTAAGTATTGTTCACAAACCACTAAAATTAATAGCCATGCCTAAACGTATTTTATATTTTTTAATTGGCCTAGTTGTTGTCGTCTTATTGGCTGTAGGAGCCTTTTCCCCTTCTGCCACTCCTCCCCAAGTGACAAGAACTATCACCCCAGCCGTAACCTCCCAAGCTACTACCTTATTAACTGCTGCTGCCGCCAGTTTACAAAATGCCATAGAAGAAATTAATCCCCTATTTAAGTCTGCTAATTCTGGGGTGGAATTAAAATATAATTTCGCCGCCTCTGGGCTTTTACAACAACAAATTGAGCAGGGCGCGCCAGTGGATGTTTTCATTGCCGCCGCTGCTCAACAGATGGATAATCTCCAGAAAAAAGATTTGATTCTCACCGATACTCGGCGGCAACTTTTAACTAACAGTTTAGTTTTAATTGTGCCAAATAATTCTACCTTAAGTATCACCAGTTTTGAACAGTTAACCGACTATAATGTAGGAAAAATTGCCATAGGAGAACCCCGAAGTGTGCCGGCTGGGAAATATGCCGAAGAAGTTTTTACTAAGTTAGGAATTTTGGCAGAATTGCGCCCCAAATTTGTCTATGGCAACTCAGTTCGTAATGTTTTAAGCGCCGTAGAGAGTGGCAATGCCGATGCGGGAATTGTCTACCTCACCGATGCCAAAATCTCTAAGCAGGTGAAACAAGTCGCCACTGCCGCAAAGGATTTACATTCCCCGATCGTCTATCCGATCGCTGTAATTAAAGCCAGCCGGAATCAGGAATCTGCCAAGACTTACATACAGTTTTTGAGCAGTAACTCCGCCCAAGATGTGTTCAAAAAATACGGTTTTGGCATTGCCAACTAAGGCGTGACCGCAGATCTAAAGGCTATGACTACCGATTTATCGCCCCTGTGGATTTCCCTGAAAACGGCGGGACTAGCGACGATCGCGACTTTCTTTCTGGGAACAGCCACAGCCTATGGGATGTTGGGCTATCGAGGACGTTGGAAATCTCTGATGGAGGGGCTGCTGATTGCCCCCTTGATTTTGCCGCCTACCGTGGTGGGATTTCTGCTATTACTACTCTTTGGGAAAAACGGCTTTCTCGGTCAATTCCTATCTTGGGGAAACTTCTCGATTGTCTTCACTTGGTATGCCGCCGTCATCACCGCCACCGTAGTTTCATTTCCCCTGATGTACAAAACCGCCTTGGGAGCTTTTGAGCAAATCGATAGTAGTTTGCTGCAAGTTGCCCGCACCTTGGGAGCTCATGAAGTCCAGGTTTTGCTGCAAATTCTCTTACCCTTAGCGGCTCCAGGACTGGTAGCGGGGATAACCCTGTCTTTCGCTAGGGCTTTGGGGGAATTTGGAGCGACCCTGATGCTGGCTGGCAATATTCCCGGTCAAACTCAAACTATGCCCATGGCCATCTACTTTGCTGTGGAAGCTGGGGATTTCCGTGAAGCCTGGCTGTGGACGATCGCCATCATGTCCATCTCCCTCTCCGGCCTCATGGCAGTCAATTTCACCGCAGCAAAGGGAGGAAAACAATTAACAGTTAACTGTAAGTCTGGAAATACTCAACAACTGATAACTGATAACTGTTCACTGATCACTGATAATAACTGTTTGCTCGTCGTTGATATTGAAAAACAATTAGCCAACTTCAAACTGAATCTGGCGTTCTCTGCCCAGCAGGAAACTTTGGGGATTCTTGGGGGTTCGGGTTCGGGAAAAAGTATGACCCTACGCTGTCTGGCGGGAGTGGAAACGCCAACTAGGGGGCGGATTGTCCTGAATGGACGGACGCTGTTTGATGCTGATCAGCAGATTAACCTGCCTTGCCATCAACGCCGGGTTAGCTTGGTATTTCAAAACTATGCCCTGTTTCCCCACCTGACAGTAGCCCAAAATATTGCCTTTGGCCTACAGCACCTGCCTAAATTCCTCCGCCAACAACAAGTGACTCAACAGCTTGCCCTGATGGAACTACAGGGACTGGGCGATCGCTTCCCTCACCAACTTTCGGGGGGACAACAACAACGGGTAGCTCTAGCTAGGGCTTTGGCAACGGAGCCGGAATTACTTCTGCTCGATGAGCCGTTTTCCGCCCTCGATACCCATCTCCGTAGCCAAATGGAGCAACAACTCCTGGCCACTCTTACCTCCTATGGGGGCATTACCCTGTTTGTCACCCACAACCTAGAGGAGGCTTACCGTCTGTGTGGGAACCTGCTGGTCATGTCTGAGGGTCGGGCGATCGCTTCCGGGACTAAGCATCAAATCTTTGAATATCCCCACACCATGCGGGTGGCACAACTTACAGGTTGCAAAAACTTCTCACGGGCGGTAATACAGGGGGCTAATTCCGTGACTGCTACGGATTGGGGCGTGACCTTACAAGTCCTCGAAGCAATTCCTCATTCTCTAACTAATATTGGCATCCACGCGCACCAAATCAAGATCACCACAAATTCTAATTTTTCTGGTACGGTGGGCGATAATATTTATCCCTGTTGGTTAGCCTCCACCAGCCAAACTCCCCACCGTATGACCTTGTTTCTCAAATTCAATTCCACACCGACTAACTCTCAGGACTACCATGTACAGGCAGAAGTTTTCAAAGAAAAGTGGGACGCTATTAAAGATCAGCCCTTTCCTTGGTATGTGTGCCTTGATGCTAATCGCCTAATGTTGATGGTTGATAGTTGATGGTTGTTATAGCAAGAGGCAATAGGGAATAGGCAATGGGCAATTAAGGCGTTACCCTTTATTCGCTTTTTCGTCCTTTTTTTTTGAAATCACACGACCCATGGCTTCATAAGCTAAATCAAAATCCGGCTTTAGGTTAATTGCTTTTTGCAAATAAACTAAAGCATCTTGATAATTTTTCTTCTGTTCCAAGGCCTCACCCCAATGTAAATTAATATCGGGAGAATGGGGATAAATTTCACAAGCGCGACGATAACAACTAATGGCTTCATCCCACTTTTGGAACATAGCAAAGGTATGACCTAAAAGGTGATAAGCCACTGGAGATCCGGGGTTGAGAACACAGGCGCGCCGGAGGGCGACAATGGCATTTTCAATGTTACCTTGTTGTCGCAGAGTTTGTCCTAAATTTTGATAGGATTCAAAGGAATTGGGGTTAAATTCTTGGGTACGAGAATAGATGGCGATCGCTTCTTCAAATTGACGTTGTTTGTCTAAAATATGTTGTAGGCGAGCTTGAATTTCACTCTGATTTTCGGGATTCAATTCTAAGGCTTGGCGGTAGGCACTGATCGCTTCTTCAAATTGATAAAATCGGGCTAAACTCTGTGCCAATTGATCATATAATTCCGCCGAGGAAGGTTGTAAATGACAAACTTGACGATAAACGGCGATCGCTTCTTCCAATTGATAAACTTGAACCAATGCTTGAGCTAAACCTCCTTGAGATTCGACGGAATTAGGGTCAAGTTCAACACAGCGGCGATAAGCAGTCACAACTTCTTCCCATTGGTCTTGTGTCACCAAAGCCTTTGCTAACTTTTGATAAGCCTCTACAAAATCAGGATTAAGTTCACAAGCTCTATGCAAAGCAATAACCGCTTCTTCCCACTCTTGTTGGTGAATTAATACCGTTCCTAAATCATAATAAGCCACCGCAGAATGGGAATTTACCTGACAGCAACGACGGGAGAGTTTAACAATTTCTTCCCATTGTTCCTGTTGTTCTAAAATAGATCGCAAATTCTGATAAGCCTCTATCAAACTAGGATTGAGTTGATAAGCCCGACGATAATTTTTGACAGCTTCATCGGTTTGACCTAACTGCTCTTGAAGTTTAGCCAATTCTAAATAACATTCCGACCCATAGGGGTTAATCTCCAAGGCTTGATGGTAAGCAGCGATCGCTTCTGGCTGTTGGTTTTGTTGTGTAAAAGCCCGTCCGAGGTGGTAATAGGTTTCCCCATCATTAGATTTTAGTGCTAACGCCTTGTGAAAGGAAGAAATAGCCTCTGGAATCTTACCTTGTTGAGTTAGAGCAATGCCCAAATTCGTGTAAAATTGATAATAGCTGCCATCGAGATTAATCGCTTTTTGAAAACAGCTTATGGCCTTACTCACATCTCCGACTTGCATTTCTAAACTGCCTAAGCGGTCATTAAACCAGGGAGAATTAGGGTTGAGATCCACAGCTTTTTGATAAGCTGCGATCGCAGCTTCTGGATTTCCACTGTTGACGAGGGCTTCCCCTAAGTTATAGTAATACCAAGGCGATTTTGGGTTTTCCTCAATCGCTTTCTGGTAACTTTCAATAGCATTCTCAAACTGGCTTTTTCTTAACAGTTGATTGGCGGTTTCAAAATAGCTAATACTCATACTAAAATTCTCAATATTTTCTATGATTTTACCGAAAGTTTAGGGATATTTTGCCTAAAAATACAAGAAAAACTATTAGAGGTTCAGAAGCTAATCCCCCCCTAATTGTTCCCATTGAGTCTTCACCCCACTATACCCATTTTGAATTTTACACCTAATTCATGTCATTTTCTGCTTCCCAATTAAAAAAAATTCGAGATCAACTAGAGCGATCACAGTCCTGGTTAGAAAACATTCAATTTGAGATAGAATCTTTCCAATCTTGATCAACTCTGACCCCTGCGCCGACGGAACCGACTCAACCCCCTCAATCGTCAATTTTATTTTACCGAGATTATGGAGGTTTTGCCGGGGGACATTTAAAAGTTTGGGATTATTTTAATCATGTCACGCAGAACTATTAACCACTCAACTTTCCAGGGAAGACTATTTAGAACAGCTAAATCGCGCTAGAATAACCGTATTTCTTCCTAACCAAAAAGAGGGAGAGGGTTTTTATCTTCCCGCTTTAGAAGGGATGGCAGTATGAACAGTGGTAATTTGTCCAGGTTTTATTGGCAATCGTTCCTTTTGTCTTCCGGGGTATAATTGTTTACAGCTTTTTTCGCCACGAAAGCCCACTCCTTCAGGTGTCGGGATGGGTGGATGCGACTTTAGCCACAATATCATATTTTTTAGAACTGCGTTTTCTAAAATCTGATAAAATATGATCAGATCACAATTATCAACTTGAAGGTTGTAATCATGCTAGTATTAGAGGCAAAATTAAGGCCAAAAAATTGGCAGTATGAGTTGCTATAAGACGCAATTCTTACTGCCAATTTTGTAGAAATTCTCGATCATATTCATGAAATTTGGTGAGATAGATTACCAATTTCATCTAAAATTATTTTCTTGAGATATTATTCACAGATCATGCAAAAGTCTAACACAGAACAAACCATTTTCATTATCACCGGAATGCACCGTTCAGGAACCTCCTTAGCCGCATCAATTTTGCAAAGTGCGGGGGTTCATATTGGCCGAAATTTATTAGGTGCAGATCATGTTAATATTAAAAGCCATTTTGAAAATATTGACTTTTCTCAGTTTCATATCAACATTTTGGACTCACAAGGAGTTAGTGGTGCGGGTTGGACATTACAGGATAATCTGGAAATCAAAGGAGAATTTGTTGACCGAGCAAAACAACTCATAGAACAAAATGCCTTAAGTTCAATTTGGGGATGGAAAGAACCTCGAACTACCTTATTTTTAGAATTTTGGGCAAAACTGTTACCCGAAGCCAAATTTTTATTAATTTATCGATCGCCTTGGGAAGTCGCTGACTCTTTGTATAGAAGGGGAGATGAAATGTTTCAATCTCAACCCGAATTAGCAATCAAATATTGGCAGCATTATAATCAAAAAATCCTCGATTTTTATAATCAAGAACAACATCGTTGCTTGTTGACTAACCTCAAAACAATTGTTCAATATCAAGCCGCCTATATTGACACTATTAATCATAAGTTTAACGTTAATTTAAGTCATCCTGCTCCCACGGCTTACGATCCTACTTTGTTGAAAACAGAAATTTCATCGAATAGTCAGCGACCCACTTTAATTGACAGTTACTTTCCCGAAGCCATTGAACTCTATCAAGAACTAGAAGGGAGAGGATGGCATCCTGAACAAACACCGGATTTTTCTTGGCAAGAATTATTAAAACCTTCTCTATACAAAACTTGGGCTTTTCAAGAATGGGTTAATTTACGTCAATTAGAAATAGAAAATAAATCCCTGAAAGCTCAATTGCAGGAGCAATGTGATGAGTTAGAAGAAGTAAAAGTTATTCAAGCTGAAGCAGAACAAACGAAAACCCAACTCAAAACAGCAGAATCTCTATTAGAGCAATATCAATCTCAATTACGAGAAACCGAATCTGTTTTAGAAAAATCTCAAAATCAGTTAAGTAAAACCGAGTCTGTTTTACAACAATCTCATTATCAACTCAATCAAACCTGTACTGAATTAGAAACAGCTAAAACCCAATTAAGTCAATCTCAATTTGATGTGATGCGGTATCAATCACAGTTACATCAAACTCAAGAGGAATTAGAATATTATGAGCTTCATCGCCGGGAATGGGAAGATGCTCAATCTCAACTAGATCAAGTCGAAGCAAGTTTAAGTCAACTAACAACTCAGTTACAGCAAACCCAAAAACGGGAAGAACGTTTTCAAATTCAACTGCATCAAACTTTAGAAGAATTAGAGCAAACTAAAACTCAACTACAACAGGATCAAGAGAACTTACAAGAAACAAGTAATCAAGTTAAACAGTTAAAGCGAGATTTAAAACGGTCTACTTCCCAACTGTATCAAGTAGAAAGCGAGTTTGATTTATCCCATTCTCAATTACAACAGTCCGAATCTCAACTCGAACAAGCCCAAACTGAGTTAACCGAAATTCAATCCCAATTCCAGGAAACCAAGCGAGAATTAAAACAAAAACAAGCCCAAGTTAATCAACTGCAAACCGAATTAAAGCGATCGCAATCTCAAATGTATCAACTTCAGATTGAATTAGCCCAATCTCAATTGCAAATCCAACAAATCCAAGAGCGACAACAACTGGAACAAACCCTAAGCAATGATCCTAAAAAACATACTGAGATGGACTATAACCTCTTAATTTGGGATGCCTGGAATGCCTATCGAAATGGTAAACTCCCTCAAATGAAAGCCCACCTGCAAAAAGCCTTAAAGTTAACCACAGCTTCCCCCAGTGAAATCATTTTAACCTGGTTAGAAAGTTTCTCGAAATTGTCCTTAGCCCAGGGCATGGAACTAGATTCAGAAAGTTTAACGAATTCTGAGGAGTGGAAACAGTTAGTCAGACAAATGACCGCTAAAAAAGGTGTTACCCTGACCGAAAAATCTCATGACTTAAGCAAGACCCAAGAGCAGACCCAAGAGTTGAAGGCGGTTGAAACCGCAGCTACACAAACAAAACCCGCCGATGCGGGTTGAAGATTTGGATGCTGTGGAGATTATTTGTCCGCGCAGGCGGACATCGTTTGTGTAGCCGCAATTTTAATCGCCGGGATTTCTACAATTTCAGACTCCCCAAGCCATAAATCTCAAACCCTAGGCCAAAACTTTTTGCGAGAAAGGCTCCCAAATGTAGTAAACTCTGGCTGACACCTAAAGAACCTCTTGCACCTGTAACCTCAGATGCCCCACCATCTGTACCACCTACTCGCTTTTATCATTTCCGCTCTAGTTGTGATCTGGAGTACCCCGATTGTTAAGAAAATCGCCATCCGTTCAGGACGGGTTGATTTGCCCAATGATCGTAAAGTTCATCAACAACCGATGGTGCGCTTAGGTGGCGTTTCCATCTTTGCTGGTGCCTTAATTGCTCTGTTATTGGTTTGGGGGTCAGGTGGCTTTATTGATGCTGCGGGAAAACCCCTGAGCCCACGGGATGAATATGAAATTTGGGGCGTAACCCTTGGGGGTATTGCCTTTTTTATGATTGGCCTGGCGGACGACCTGTTTAGCCTATCCCCTGTGACTCGCCTAGTCCTGCAAACTGGGGTAGCGAGTCTGGCTTGGTGGGTGGGTGTCCGCATTGACTTTTTAACGATTCCGAATTGGGGTCTAGTTCACATTGGATGGTTGAGTTTACCCATTACGGTTATTTGGTTAGTGGGGATGACCAATGCCATTAACTGGATTGATGGTTTAGACGGACTGGCGGCGGGGGTTTGTGGTATTGCCGCCGTTGTCATGTTGATTGTCAGTTTATTTATGAATCAACCCGCCGCAGCTTTAATTGCAGCAGCTTTAGCAGGAAGTGCCCTAGGATTTCTCAGGTATAACTTCAATCCCGCCCAGATTTTTATGGGGGATGGAGGAGCCTATTTCATGGGATTTACCCTAGCTGGGGTTGGGGTGATTGGTTTAGTCAAAGTAACGGCCGTGACCTCGGTTATTCTCCCCTATGTCATTCTAGCGGTTCCGATTTTAGATATGTCGGCGGTGATTTTGGATCGAATTCGTCATGGTAAATCCCCTTTCACTGCGGATAAACGCCACCTGCATCATCGACTCTTAGACGCGGGTTTATCCCAACGCCGAACGGTATTATTTATCTATTCTCTCACCCTTTGGGTGGGAAGTTTAGCCCTAGCTTTTTCGGGAATACCGAGTGGTTTAGCCTATGCCATGGGTGCAACTGGATTATTAGGATACACCAGTTGGCAAGCCTTAAAACGAGCCAGATTATAACAACCGTAGTAACCCCTTCAGGGGTTTCTTAATGATTGAATTTAAAAAGACAGGGCTGTTGATTGAACTTCTTGCCAATGTAAACGATAAAGTTGTAGGGGTTCGGTTTTCCCTTTAACAATAACAGGAGGTATTGTTTCTAAAGGTAAACTCCGATCTTTTAACTGATCCAAAGTTGATTGAGAAATTAAAATTTCGTTTCTATTAGCTGCTGAACAAATGCGACTGGCGACATTCATGGTATCTCCAATATGGGTATATTGAATCAGTTTTTCTGACCCAATATTTCCCGCCGCTACCTGTCCAGTATTCAGTCCAATATGAATATAAATTGGTTCTCCATAACGCTGTTTCCATTGTTGATTCATTCTATCTACCGTCCACTGCATTTCAATGGCGGCTCGCACCGCTCGATCCACATCATCATGGCGGGAATAGGGCGCGCCCCAAACCGCCACTAACGCATCCCCAATATACTTTTCTAAAGTTCCCTCAAAGGGAAAAACAATCTCCTCCACCATCAGTTTAAAATATTCATTTAACATGGAAATCACTTGACGGGGCTGCATCCGAGAAGACATTTCCGTAAATCGAGTAATATCAGAAAATAAAGCCGTTACTTCACTTTCCACGATCACATCAAATTTTCCTTCTTCCCGCAGTTTTCGACTCACTGCTGGCGGAAAAAACCGTTCTAATTTATTTCTAATTACGGCTTCTTCCTGCATTTTTTTATAGAGTTCGGCATTGTCAATTGCGATCGCCGCTTGATTGGCTAAGGCGGCTAAAAATTCTACATCTTCGGGAGAATAAAGATTAGATAAAGATAAATTATCGACATACAAAACCCCAATCACACTATCCCGCAACTTTAAGGGCGCACACATCGAGGCATGAATAGCTTGACAGAGAATAGACTCAGACCCCTCAAATCGCTCATCGGCTTGAGCATTATCTATTAATACGGCATTTCCCGTTTCTCTGACGATATTGGTAATTTTTTTACTATAAAAATGTTCATCCGCCAGGGGTTCTTCCCGAAATTTAACCGCCTTATTTTCTAAATTATTGGTTTTCGGATTAACTAACAAAATAGCCGCCCGATCTAAATTCATGATTTGAAATAATAAATCTAAAATCTTATCCAGAAGTTTATTCAATTCATTGGGAGAAGATAACTCTTTACTAACTTCTAATAAAATTTTTAACTTATCAACAATTCTTAAATTAGCATCTTGTTGTCGAATATTTAAAACCGAATTTCTGGCTTGGGAAGTTCCTAATAAATCTTGAATAATAGTATAACTGTTATCGGTAGCAAATTCCTGAATAACCGAGGTTTGAGAATTTTCAGCCTCCGATTTTAAAGAGGGTGTGAGGGAAACATTCATAAATTTAAACACCACACGACCACAACGAATTAAATCCCCAGATTTAAGATTCGCGTGTTCAATCATTACCTCATTCACAAAGGTATGATTACTACTCTGCATATCGGTAATTGTGTTTTTTCCTTCGCTGACATCAATGCGAGCGTGATGACGAGAAAGACTCACATCCGCTAAACAAATTGTGCTATCCCGTCCCCGTCCGATGGTATTTACACCGAACTGTAGGTTAAAGGTCATGGCACCGGTTGTGTCGGGATTACAAATTAAATATGGCACTGTCCTCTTATCAGTAATTAGTTATAAGTTATCAGTAGAGACGTGCGATGGCGTCTCCGGATCAGTGATTTCTACGGTTTCCATCCCTGCCCCCTTCCAATGTAACCCCAATTCACTGATTGATCTAGTTTAGGGCATCTTAGCACCGAATTGGGCTGGGGTAACAACCCAAAACTCCATTAGATAGTATGGTAAAGTAATACGGGTTCAAGGGAGTGAGGAATAGGTAATGAGTAATGAGTAATGGGTAATGAGTAATTTATTTTTTAATTTTTATATATGATAAAAGTAATCAGGTTTTAGCTATATCTATAGCTTATTGCCCCATTCTTTAGTCTTTAAAATCATTAATTTAGGACATGAGATACATCTAATTTTTACCCATTACCTATTACCTATTACTCATTACCTATTCTCATTGCCTAGCCATGTATTTAAAATTATTACATCTTCGACAGTTTCGCAATTATGCCGATCAAAAAGTTATATTTGAAGCTCCCAAAACAATTTTATTAGGAAATAATGCCCAAGGAAAATCTAATTTACTAGAAGCGGTCGAGTTACTGTCTACCCTCAAAAGTCATCGGGTGAGTCGAGATCGGGATTTGATTTTCAATCCCCAACCGACTGCACAGGTTACAGCAACTTTAGAACGGGATTTAGGGACATTAGATTTAGGGATTACTCTGCGTTCCCAAGGGGGAAGAACTGTTTCTTTAAATGGGGAATCCCTGCGCCGACATTTGGATTTTTTGAGTGTTTTAAATGTGGTACAGTTTTCTAGTTTGGATTTAGAATTAGTCCGGGGAAGTCCTGAATATCGACGCCATTGGTTAGACCGTTTATTGGTACAGTTAGAACCGATTTATGCTTATATTTTACAACAATATAATCAAGTTTTACGCCAAAGAAATGCTTTATTAAAACAAATTAAACAAAATCCAGAAACATCAGAAATTCACCATAAACAAGGGGAATTAGAACTCTGGGATGTTCAATTAGCCGTGGCTGGAACTCGGGTTATCCGCCGTCGCGATCGCGTTTTAGAACGTTTAGTCCCTTTGGCTAAAGTTTGGCATGAATCTATTAGTGGAAGTACGGAATTATTGGATATTAGTTATCAACCTAATGTTAATTTAGATTTACTCAATCACAGTTTATCAACGGCGCCACCGGAAAAAATTCAACAGGCTTTTTATGATAAAATTAGAACCAGAGCGATCGCGGAAAAACAGCAAGGAATTTCCTTAGTTGGGCCCCATCGAGATGATGTAATTTTTAGTATTAATCAAACTCCAGCCCGAAGTTATGGCTCATCGGGTCAACAACGGACATTAGTTTTAGCCTTAAAATTAGCGGAATTACAACTCATTGAAGAAGTCGTGAGGGAGCCACCTTTACTGCTTTTAGATGATGTTTTAGCAGAATTAGATCTAAACCGACAAAATCAACTTTTAGATGCGATTCAAGACCGATTTCAAACTTTAATTACAACGACTCATTTAGGGGCTTTTGATGCTCAATGGTTAAAACATACTCAAATTTTAAATGTTAAAGCGGGAGAGATTAGTCCGTTTATATATTAGGGAATTACGAATTGGGAATTACGAATTACGAATTACGAATCGGGAATTTTGCTATATATAGCAAGTCTAAATCATTTGTATCATGGCTATGCTGACGCGGCAAGAGTTTTACCTGGGTTTGATTTGTACAACTCAAATAGACTTGCTATAGCAACCCTAAATAGGTTGTAACATTTTATCGTAGCCCAGGTGCAAAGAGGGTTGACCAGACCCAACCCCTACAGATTTTTATCCCTATATGTAGGGGTAATTCATGAATTACCCCTACATATAAAGTTACTATTTCTGATAGTGAAATCTAAAAGATAGTCTACCCAAGATGCTTCAGTAAAAGAAATTTTCATTCATCAACTAATTGTCTAACTGATTTTTTACCTGATTCGGCTTGTTTAATTGATTCTAATAGGTGTTCTGCATTGGCTGGATTTGATAATAAATATAGTGTTTCTTGCCAAGAGTTAAATTCATCTAAAGACATTAAAACAGCTTGTTTACCTTGATCATTACATAAGATAGTCGGCTCCGCATCAAGGATTACTCTATCAATGATTTCATCTAATTTTTGTTTGGCTTGGTTACTTGTAATTGCTTTCATTTTTTAGCCGTTAGACTGCTATTCTCCTTAAAGATAACATATATTGAGATATTGATATCTAGCGAGCGAGGACGCTCGCACTGCTTCCTCGTTTTCTCACCATACCTTAACTCTTACAGCCATTCCGTTAAGTTGTTTCGGATAATGGCGGCGGAGTGTCGGTTTTAAACACAATTCGCAGTAAAGGAGGCGCTAAGAATGTCGTGATAATTACCATTAGAATAATTGCCACATCTAACGCTGGAGATAATGCACCACTAGCCGAACCCACGGCGGCGAATACTAAACCCACTTCTCCTCGGGGAATCATCCCGACGCCAATGCCAAGACGGTTGGGATTATCTAAACCAAATACCCCCCAACCCGCGGCAATTTTGCCCACAATTGCCACCACAATTAAAAAGGTCGCAATAATTAATCCTTCCCGATTTTCTGGGACTGCCGGGTTTAAAACCCCTAAATTGGTTTTTGCCCCGACCGCTACGAAAAATACCGGGACAATTACATCGGCAATGGGTTTAATGAGTTCTTCTAACTCTTTACCCGGTTCGGTTTCATCTAACACTAACCCGGCTGCAAATGCCCCTAAAATTGCTTCTAAGTGAATCGCGCCGCCAATATAGGCTAAAAGCAACGCTAAAGTTAGGGCAGGAATCACAACCCGACCTCGGGTTTTAAATTGGGAAGCCAGGGCCACAAAAGTCCCGTTAAAAAACTTCCCTAAAACAATTGCACCGACAATAAAAACAGTGGCACTAATAATTAGATAGATGATATTAGTTACATCAATTTCACCGGTTTTAGCTAAACTGGCAACCACTGCTAAAATCAAAATTCCCAAGACATCATCAATTACCGCCGCACCCAAAATAATTTGACCTTCTTGGGTAGACAAACAACCAATTTCTGATAGCACCCTAGAGGTAATTCCGATACTGGTAGCGGTCAGTGCTGCCCCGGCAAAAACCGCCGGAATTACAGGAACATGGAAAATAATGATTAATCCGGCTGTCCCTACTACAAAGGGAACCACAACCCCTAAAGAAGCAACAACAAAGGCTTGAATTCCGACAGCAAGAAGTTGTTCAACATTGGATTCCAGACCAATTTCAAACAACAGAACAATCACACCCAGTTCCGATAAAATCTCTAAAACTTCACTTTGACTTTTAAACGTCGCTTCTGCGGCATCTGGACTTAACCCGGCGGTTTTTTCTAGGATACTGATAATTACAGATTGAGTGCTATCGATACCCCCTTCTGGAAAAACCACTAAATTCAGGGCGGAAACTCCAATAATCACGCCTCCGAGGAGTTCTCCCAGAACTGGCGGAAATCCTAACCAATTGGCAAATTCTCCACCCGCTTTACTAGCTACAAAAATAGCGACTAAACTCAGCATAACTCCCAGGAGTACCATGCTTGATTCAGCTTCAACGGGAGGAAAGGCTTCCGTTGCTGTCCCCAAAATCGGCAAGAAATTTAATCCCAGACTTGAGAATATCGAGTCCAGTGAGAAAAATCCTGTAACTAGATCCACAGTTAGCTCCAGATAAATCATCCCAATCACTTTAGCGAAAACAGGGATATTAAGAAAGGGGGAGGGGAAAAATCAATAGATACCCGTTTCAACTCTAAATATTATGGTTTATTTGGCTAGGGGAAGTGAAAATTTAAACATACTCCCTTTTCCTAAATGACTAGAAACCGTAATTTTTCCGCCCTGTAATTCCACTAACCGACGGGTAATGGCTAATCCAATTCCGGTTCCACCTGAATGTCGAGAACGGGAACGGTCAGCCCGCCAAAAACGTTCAAAAACATGGGGTAAATCTTCGGGAGAAATGCCGATTCCAGTATCGATAACCCCAATCCACAAAAAGTTTAAGTCATAACCTATTTTCACAGTAATAGTTCCGGTTTCTGTATAACAAATAGCATTTCCTAATAAGTTAACTAAAATTTGTTCGGTTCGATCTAAATCCGCTAAAACTAAAGGTAAATTTGATGGTGATTCTAACTGAATAATCGGCCCATCTTCTAAGAGTTGGTCAGAAAATTTTTGAACTAAGGATACTAATAACGGATATAAATTAACGGGTTTTTGATGAATGGGTAAATAACCGGATTCAACTTTTGAGAGTTCCTGTAAGTTATTTACTAACCTTTCTAAACGTTTGGTTTCTTTGGCTAATTGTTGATAAATTTCTGGGGAGGGGTCAATATTTCCATCGGCTATTTCTTCTAAATAACCTCTAACAATTGTTAAAGGAGTTCTTAATTCATGGGTTAAATCACCAATCAATTCCCGTCTACCTTTTTCTACATTTTGTAAACTAGCCGCCATTTGATTGAAACTCATGGCTAATTGATTTAATTCAGGAATATCATTAGGAGACATTCGTTCTGACCATTCCCCGGAAGCAAATTTCTGGGTGATTTCTTCCATTTCGGTTAAGGGTTTAGTAATGCGTTTAGTTAACCAATAACTGAGTCCGACGGCGGCGGTTGTTCCAGCTAAAACTGACCAAAAGGTGCTGCGGTTCCAGGCAATTTCAAAGCCTTTGACCAGGCGAGTTCTAATATATTGTAACCGAAATCCTGGGCCTTCGAGTTGTTCTAAATTACTGACAAAAAATCGAGGAGAATATATTTTTCCAATAATCACTAAAGATGTTACCCCAATTAACATTACTAATAAATGGGATAAAAATAAACGCCCTCGCAAACCGATTTTATTCATATTAGTAGTAAGCCCTTCAGGGCTTTATTAAACCTTGGTTAATCACCCCAATCACAGATAAACTCGCCCCTAGTAATAACTATTGCCTATTCTAGTTTACCAAGTAATGCGATCGCTAATTTTCTCTAACAATTTTGGCCCAAAACCAGATACTTGATCTAAATCTTCTAGGGAAGTAAAGGGTTTTTTCTGTCGAGCTACTATAATATTTTGAGCTAATTTTGCCCCGACGCCGGGTAAGGTTTCTAACTCCTGTTGACTAGCGGTATTAAGATTGATTTTACCAGAGGAACTTGTTTTTGTAGGAGCAGTTTGAGAGATAACCGTATTACCACAGGCTTTTAGATCTTTTTCAGCTTTTGTTAATAGCCAATTAGGAATCCCTTGGGCTGAATTTTGATACAAACGCTCAAATTCTCGCTGAAAATGAACTCCCACCGTGGGATTTTCAATGACAATTAGAGTTTCATCATTTTGGGTATTTGCGCCTTCCGTCCAATTATGGGAACCTGTAATAACAATTTTACCATCAATAATTCCAAATTTATGATGTAAGCGATCGCCTGGTGATAAATTAGGAACTCCTACCGTTGAAATCGGCTGTTTCCAAGGATTATTTCCTACTTCATACCGACACTTATTAACTAAAGCAATTCCCATCATATCCAAACCCTCACTATAGGAACGATAGGCAAAACTCGGATCAATTAATCCTCGAATTGAGACGTTATTTTGATGTTTTTTTTCTAAAATATTGACAATATCTTGGGCGGAAAATACAAACAAAGCAAAATCAAAGGATTGATTAATTCTCTGTAATTTTTGATCAATTAAACCATTGGTGCTATTTTGCCAAGGTTGTTTTTTCGACGTGGGAGAAAATTGTACTTTTATCGGAGTATTCCCCACTAAAATATTCTGCACCCCGCGAAATGGTTTGTTAATTCCAAATAGACTATCCTTTTTTTTACCCACTCCATCCCCCCACATCAAGTTAAATTCTTTAGAAAATAATTTTGCTAATTTTGGACTTTCAATTTTTAATAAATTATTGGCATTTCCTAGACTTTCTATGGTTTTAAAATCTCCGTGAACATCGCTGGTTGTGAAGTTAGCAGACGTAACAATTACGGTTTTTTCGTCTGCTACAACAAATTTATGGTGCATTAACGCCGTACCTTTTGAGCCATCTTCGGTATCATCAATAATCGGAATTCCAGCCTTTTCTAATATGATTAAAGCATCCCGTTGCTGACTTTCCTCTGGACTAACTTTTCCATCTTGGTTTAAATCTGCGAGTAAGAGAAATTCCTGATACCGAGCCTGTTCTGGTTCTGGTAACTGTTGAATTTCTGCCAAGGTAAATTGACTCCAGGGACGACGATAATTATTTTCTAAAATTACTCGTACCCGAACCCCAGCTTGGTGACGTTCCACTAAGGATTGGGCAATATTCGGTAAACGAAATTCTTGAACCGCCAGATCAATTGTTGATGTAGATTGAGTAATAGTATCAATAATAATTTGTTCTAAATTATCTCCAAAACGAGATATATTCCGATAAGGTTCAGTATAAACCGAGGCTTCCGAATGGTTAAAATAAACCTGGATTAAAGGATCTTGAACCAGGGGTTCTAAACGGGGTTTTAAGACGGATTGGGATGGGGTTTGAACACAACCATCCAGACCCAAAGCTAACAATAGGGTTAAACCCAACCGTAACGATATCCTCATTACTTGATGCACGACCATAAAAAAATCGGGGCTTTTTTATTATATTAACTGTTGACAGCATTTCTCATAAATTTTTGCCACGAGATCGCCTTGATTTTGATGCCAACATTCAGCAAAAAGTTGCCCCGCTTCAGCTAATTTTCCTTGAGTATAAAGATCCAATGCTTCCGTAAATAAAGGCAGGGTTACTAACTTTCCATCCTTAACATCGGGGGAGTCCCCATCAAATACCTCATAAACCGTCACCGCCTCCGATTTTCCCTTAACCTTAACAATATCAATGGTACGGATGCAATAGTCTAAAGGATTTTTGAGCCGAGAATAGGTTTGTTGAGTAATTAGTAAAGACACCTGATAATTTTTCGTTAAACCTTCCACCCGGGAGGCTAAATTAACCGCATCAGAAATCACAGTTCCATCCATCCGATTCTGTCCCCCAACGGTTCCTAACATTAAAGATCCGGTATTAATACCAATGCCAATTTTTAATTGTGGATCATTATTTTGGAGTCTCCCAATATTATATTTATCCAGTCGCTTTAACATAGAAATTCCCGCTTTTAAAGCATGATCCGCATCCCCGCTAAATAAAGCCATAATAGCATCGCCAATATATTTATCAATAAAGCCATGGTTTTCAACAATAGCGGGTTCCATCTGACTCAGATAGGAATTAATAAACTTAAAATTTTCTTCCGGTGTCATGCTTTCACTTAAAGTTGTAAAGTCCCGAATATCGGAAAATAGCACCGACATTTCTAACTGGACGTTATCACCTAATTTCACATCAACAATACTAGATTTTTCTAAAAACTGAAGAAATTGACTGGGAACAAATTTTTCATAGGCTCGATTCAATTGTGCCATATTCTTATAGAGTTGGGCATTTTCAACGGAAATGGCAACTTGAGCCGAGAGCAAATTTAACAGTTCTTGTCTTTCGGTGGTAAAAGCTCCTGTGGTTAAATTATTTTCTAAATAAACAATACTAATTAATTGACCTTGATTAATTAAGGGAACACACAAAATAGATTTAGGTTGATAATTTTCGATATAAGAATCATTTTTGAATTGACTGTTTTGGGTGGCATGATTCAGCACAACACTCTCTTGAGTCCGAGCCACATAATTGACAACCGCCTGGGAGATTTCTAAAAAATTTTCAACCGGAATCGATTGTAATACCGTTACCTGTTTACTGTCAATTGTTCCTGTCGCTTCAATGAATAGTTTTCCCTGGTTTGATAAAATCAGATACCCTCGCTGCGCCCCCGCATTTTCAATTAAAATTTTCATTAAGCGGGAGAGTAATTGCTCTAATTCAATTTCACTAGAAATAGCCTGTGATGCTTTTAATACTGTGGCAATATCCAGATTTGAACTCGAGCCAGTGGTGGTGATTTGACTAGAAGGAATATCTCGTTGAGTTACTGTTAATAAATCTGGATATTTGGTTTGTAATTGTTTGACTTTAGCTGTTGCACCCCAGATTTGATAATAATAACGAGCTTCTTGCATATAGGCTTTAGCGATAATTTCTTTACCCCGGGATAGATAGAATTTAGCTGCTAGTTCATGAGCGATCGCCACTTCGTGAATATATTCATTTTCTTTTGCTAAACTAATCGCTTGATCATAATAACCCATGGCTAAATAATCTTTACCTAAAACTCGACACAATTCGGCTTCCACTAGCAGATATTTATGCAGGTTATTTTGAGGAGCATAATCTGCCCATTTTTTCAGTTTTTTTTGATTGTTTTTTATTCTTAAATAATTCTGTTTAAAGGCAGATTTACTTTGATGACAACCCAAACAAACCAAGGAATCATAAAAATGGAATTGGGCTATTTTTAACAGGGCGATCGCTCCATCATTATAATTCTGGATAATTTTACTATTAATAATAGCCTGGTCTATTTCCCCAAATAAAAAGCAAAGCACAAATTTAAAAAAATATAGAAAAAAAATCGCATTCCGATCATTTCTATCATGAAATATGGGGATGGCTATTTGTTCATCAAAAGATTGTCCAATTAAATTATGCGGTGTTTCTGATAATTCCATTAGATTGAGAATAGCTTGATGCAAAATACAGTTTAAATCAGCACTTCTATCTTGTCTTAATTGACGAACAGCTTGGGTATAAGTTGCTACTTCTAACTCCAGTTGTGGTAATGCAAAACCACTCAGAAAAGCACAACAGATGTAAGCATAAGTTGCATAAGAAGCAAATTCTAAATCACCGGTTTCCAGTCCAATTAAATAAGCATTCTGAAGGGAAGTTAATATATTTTTTACAGGTTCTTTCCAATGTATTATAAAGTTATTTACTGTAAATTCTGTTCTACATTTTACATCTTTAGCATTCAGTTTTGAGACCAATGCTATAGCCAGTTGACCAAATTGATAGCCAGCATTAATATCACCAAAAATACCACAAAGAATTGTTCCATAGCCACTATAGGCTGAAAAAGGGGATTCCGAAGTATTCCCCCACTTGATGGATAAATTAACTTGTTCAAACACAACTAAAGGTAACATTAAAGGGGCAAACATATAGGTTGTGCTGCTAATTTTGCTTAAAATTCTCATGGCTGCCTGAGCAGAAGAATTGGTCATGACTGGCAAGTCAATCAAACTATTAATCGGTCGAAATCCTAGGCTTAGTTTTGTTCGTAATAGTCCCCATAAAATATCAAAGTTACCAGGATTTTTGGGTAACCGAATCCCCAGTAAATTCAAGACTTCTAATCCAATTGTAATCGCTTCCTTGAATTTTCCTTGGGCGTTATAACCCATAATTTTTATTTCATAAACTTTGACTTTATCTAAAACTGTTTTGGCGTGAGAAATTACCATTTCAATCCAGGTTTCCATCAAAGTAAAATCCGTATTTAAGTAGGCAATCTCCGCCGCTTCTTCATATAAAGAAAGTGTCAAGTTATATTGGGTTTCCCAGCTATCAGTTGTTAATAGTTTTATTCCCGTTTGTAAATAATTTAAAGCGGGTTGATAGGCAGCAGACAACTTGGCTTTCTTCGCTGCTATCAAGTTTAATTCTGCTAATTCTTGTTTTTCTAACAGGTCAGAAATTAAGGGAATACTAAAATTGAGTTGATTCACAATATCAAATATTTTCTCATATTGCCTATCTAAAGTCGTATTTTTCAGGATTAATTGACCAATTTTTTGATGAAAATAATATTTTTGACTATCTTCAATTAGCCCATAAGCAGCTTGCTGAATTCTATCGTGATTAAATTGATATGCGGGGGATTTAATCTCTTGAATTTCCCGGGATTTTAGCGAAAATTGTTTTTTAGCCAAAACCAATTCTATATCGATCATGTTTCCCACGGGAGTTACTAAATTTTCTGCAACAGCTATATATAAATCAACGATTATTGTCTCGATTTCTTTTTGGGTAATCAAAGCCAAAATTTCCAAATCAAATTGATTTCCGATACAAGCAGATAGGGTCAATAGATCCTGTGTACTCTCAGGTAAACTTTTGATTTTTTCCATCATAAATTCTACCACATTATCAGTAAAATCTCGACTTTTAATTCGCTCTAAATCCCATTTCCATTTTAAATGTTGATAATCGAAACTTAATAACCCTTCCATATAAAGTGATTTCAAAAATTCATTCATAAAAAAAGGATTTCCCCCGGTTTTTAAATGCACTAAATTAGCCAACTCTCTTACTGATTCTTGATCAAAATTAATTAAATCAGTAATAAATTTAACGGTATTTGATTCATCTAAAGCAGATAAATAAATGTGATTAATAACAATTCCTTGTTGGGTTATTTTATCTAGGGTTAGCATTAATGGATCAATAGACGTGACTTCCTGATCTCGATAAGCACCAATGAAAAATAGCCCCGATGAATTAACTCTCATCAGCACTTGTATTAGGGTTAATGATGCCCCATCCGCCCACTGTAAATCATCGATAAATAAAACTAAAGGATGTTCGGGTTGTGTAAAAACTTGAATAAAATTTTGGAAAACTAAGTTAAATCGATTTTGAGACTGATTAGCATCCAGTCTAGCTACAGGCGGTTGTTTTCCTATGATTAATTCAATCTCTGGAATCACCTCAATAATTACCTGACCATTCACACCTAATGCTATTAAAAGTTTTTCTCGCCATTGTGTTAACTCTGCTTCACTTTCTGTTAATAGTTGTTTAACCAAAAATTGAAATGCACTAACCACAGCACTATAGGGAATATTACGCTGATATTGATCAAATTTACCTGAAATAAAATACCCCTGTTTTTTGGTAATTGGTTTATATATTTCCTGCACTAAAGCCGTTTTACCAACACCGGAATATCCCGCAATTAAAATCATTTCACTGTGAGATATAACCCGCTCAAAAGCACTGAGTAACTGCTCAATTTCTCTGTCTCTCCCATAGAGTTTTTGAGGAAGTTGGAATTTATCGGAAATATCTTGATCGGCTAGAACAAAATTTGATATAGTTCCAGAATCCTGAAGTTGATTCAGACATTGTTCTAAATCTGATTTAATTCCAAACGCACTTTGATATCGTTCTTCAGCCGTTTTTGCCATCAGTTTCATGACCATATCCGCAACAACTTGGGGAATGTCTGAATTAATCTTTGATGGGTTTAAAGGTTGTTTAGCAATATGACAATGAACTAATTCTAGGGCATCCGTTGTTTCAAAAGGAAGTTGATGGGTTAGCAATTCATAAAAAGTAACCCCAAGAGAATAAAAGTCCGTGCGATAATCTAAACTACAGTTCATGCGTCCAGTTTGTTCCGGGGACAGATAGGAGAGGGTTCCTTCGAGAACATTCGGATTTTTAAGGGTTGTATTTTCTTGAGTTAATTTGGTAGAAATCCCAAAATCAATAATTTTTACTTGTCCGGTCGTGGGGTTGAAAATAATATTAGAGGGATTAATGTCTTTATGAATAATATTTTTTGCGTGAATATGTCCTAGGGTTTCCGCAATAGAAAGGGAAATCTGTAAAAATTCCTTGAGGGTCAACGGGTGTTTTTCTGTCCAAAGTTTCAAAGATTTTCCCCCAAAATCCTCTAGAAACATTACCAAGGTATTTTGATATTTTTGCAAATTGTAGGCTTTAATCACTCCGGGTAAATTCAAGGATTGGGTAATTTCATATTCCGTGCGATAACGAGCGAGTTCCGTGGGAGTGGGATAATTTTCTTTGAGAACTTTTAAAATTATTGGTTGATTATCTTCCTCTCGAATCGCTTTATAGACTAGAGAGTTTGCACTTTCATAGATTTGGGAAATAATCGTCACATCAGGAAGATTGAGCATATCTATAGTGTTGCTTAGATAAGTATTTATACTGCAATAAGTTGAGGAAATTTACAGAAACTTTAACTAGCGTATGACCAATTTTACAGAGTCTTTAAAAATTATAGATATCAGGATATAAATAGTTTAGCCTAAACTCAACCGTAATTTTAGATCATTTATTAGCCCGGATTTGAGTGTATCGAAATTAATATATAATATCTAATCACTATGAATTATCTTTCAATGAACCTTAAACTTAATTCGGGGGCATGAATTTTTAACCGAGATTTTAGATAACAATCAAAAAATCAATAACTATTGTCTATTGCCCATTTTTCTAAAACCCATTGCCCATTGCCTAGCTTCATGATTCAGTTGACACTCCCTCGCCCTAAAAGAGCGGGGATTCTTGGTTCACTGACTCAACTTGTCTTGACAGGTATTACTACCAGCCCAGATAGAGGTTGTATCTCCCCAAGCGTTTAGGTCTTCCGACCAACTTCCGATATGCCCTATCGTAGCTTTTTTGAGTATATTTAATGCAGCTATTTTATCTCTATCCTCACAATATCCACAAGAACAAATGTGAGTTCTAACCGATAAAGACTTTTTGATTAATTGACCACAGTTAAAGCATTCTTGAGATGTATAAGCCGGATTAACAGCAATTGTTAATCTACCATACTTAACTCCAAAATACTCAATCCATTTTCTTAATTGTGACCAACCAGCATCATTAATACTCTTAGCTAGTTTTGGGTGACGCACAAGGTTCTTGACTTTTAAATCTTCATAGGCTATCAAGTCGTTTGACTGAATTAAACGGAGTGCTAGTCTCTTAGCAAACTCTTCTCGCTGCCTACTTACTTTTAAATGTCCCTTAGCGTACTTTCTTCTAGCCTTAATGTAGTTATTAGATGGTTTTTTACCTTGGATAAATTTTTTGGATTTCCTCCTATTTAATTTATTTAAACGTTTTTCTGCTCGTCGATAATATTTAGGACATTCAACAACATTTTGGTTGGTGTCAGCATAAAGATATTTTAGTCCCATATCCAGACCTACACATTGTTGGGTAGGTTCTAACTGAGGAGTAATATCTCTAATATCAAGCTTTAATAATAACTGTACAAGCCTCATCAATTGAGCGATACTGATATTCTTTCCCTCTAAGCTTGTACTCCAGAACAAACATTTGCGTGAGCAACCTACTACGCAAACTATCTTAGCAGACTAAAATTAGGTTGACAACACCTAGACAAAAAAAGCCGTCCTAGAAGGCTTGCCCTGAGCTTGTCGAATGGGACAGGACTTTAAACCCCAAATTTTCGGTAATCTATTAATAGGACGAGATTAACTTAATTTCTGCCAAGTCACCGACGGAAAAAGATATAACAGTCTGTCAGCGCCGTAAGCACTTGCTCAGAGCTTGTAGGCGCGAATCACCCTCACTGCTGTGCTATGCCAAAACGAAAGAGGACATTTCCCTGTGGCCATAAAGGATATGGGAAAATTTGTCATCGTTGTAATCAACAAGAGGTGACACAGGATTCCCACAGTCAGGCTATGGAGGACAAACGAACCAAAAAACTAGAATGGGAAGCCTCCTTTACTCAGGATATCATTGATCTCAGAGGCTTACCCGATTATGTTGTGATTAAGGCCAGGACTATTTTAGCGGGCTTAAGTGACCAAAAAAATTATCGAGACTTTGGAGGTAAGCGACTACGCCATAATCGTTTTATTGTCAGTATTCCCGTAACGCGAAATTATCGAATGCTTTGTCAAGATAGCGGTAATTTATTAGTTCCTCAAAAAGTTCTTTCTCATGAAGATTACAACGTTTGTAAACCAGGAGATTAATTAACTCAAATCCTCTCAATTCTAACGATTTTTAATTGTGCTTGCGGAAAACAAAACTCAACTTTTGATTGATAAAAATCTATGCAAATTTACCTCGATCATAGCGCAACCACTCCCCCCCGTGCAGAAGTGATCACCCTAATGCAAACGGTGATGACTGAAAATTGGGGAAATCCTTCTAGTATTCATGAGTGGGGTAACAGAGCCGCTATGATTTTAGAACGCTCCAGAATACAGGTGGCCCACCTGATTAACGCCCCACCGGAATCAATTATTTTTACCTGCGGGGGAACAGAAGCCGATAATCTAGCGATTATGGGGGTCGCCCGTCAATATTCCCAGCCGCAACATTTAATTATTTCTGCGGTGGAACATTCGGCTATTGCCGAACCCGCAAAACTTCTGGAACAATGGGGATGGCAAATTACCCGCTTACCTGTAGATAGTCGCGGACGTGTTCACCCCCTGGACTTACAGGCA
Source organism: Planktothrix sp. PLAVEN19ND (assembly GCF_057220675.1). Classification (NCBI taxonomy): domain Bacteria; kingdom Bacillati; phylum Cyanobacteriota; class Cyanophyceae; order Oscillatoriales; family Microcoleaceae; genus Planktothrix; species Planktothrix sp. PLAVEN19ND. The sequence goes on from NZ_CM170132.1 coordinate 1,767,534, forward strand.
GCCATTCAACCAAATACGGTGCTAGTGTCGATTATTTATGGCCAGAGCGAAGTGGGAACCCTGCAACCGATTCAAACCCTGGGCAAAATTGCCCATGCTCATGGGGCTTTATTTCATACCGATGCGGTACAGGTAGCGGGACGTTTGCCCCTGGATATGCAGCAGTTACCCGTTGATTTATTATCCCTATCCAGTCATAAATTGTATGGCCCCCAGGGAGCAGGGGCGTTATATGTGCGGGAAGGGGTACAGTTAACTCCGTTATTAGCTGGAGGTGGACAGGAATTTCAACTGCGTTCTGGGACACAGGCCGTCCCCACCCTGGCCGGATTTGGGTTAGCTTGCCAATTAGCGGCCCAGGATATGGTGACAGAAACGTCTCGGTTAATGGAGTTACGCGATCGCCTATTTGACTTATTAGCCGATGTGCCGTATTTATTACCCACAGGCGATCGTTTAAATCGTTTACCCCATCATGTTAGTTTCTGTGTTGCCCCAAAACACATCAACCCTGCCACCTTAACGGGAAAAACCCTAGTCCGTCAACTGAATTTAGCCGGAATTGGTATTAGTGCAGGTTCGGCCTGTAGTAGTGGTAAACTCAGTCCCAGTCCGATTTTATTGGCAATGGGATATGACGAAATCACCGCTTTAGGTGGGATTCGTTTTACCCTGGGACGGGATACCACCAAAGCCGATATTGATTGGACAGCCATGGTGGTGAAACAAGTCCTCAAGCGTTTAGTTCCCCGTATCGAATTAGCACGATGTTAGGGGAATTATACACAGACCTTGAGATCCCCCCTAACCCTGGCTTGAGAAGGGGGGAAATAGACTTAAAAGTCCCCCTTTTTAATGGGGATCTAGGGGGATATCCACTCATTTTTTTAACAACAGTTAATCATTAATAAATTTAAAATTATGCCCGAATTACCTAATAGTTTAGCCGAGGCAATTGAACAGGCAAAACAAGCCACTAAAGCTGCATTAGATGATGGTTATAAGTTAATTCAAATCGAATTAGTCTTTCCTGAAATTGAACTAGAAGCTCAATCTATTGCCCTAGAATTTATTCCCGTTATTCAGAAACCTGATAGTCAATTAGTCGTCTTATTTCCCGATACCGGAGCCGCTGCTTTAGCCCGTCGGGACTGGGGAAAAACATCTTTTCGGGTCACTGATTTAGGTACTTCTCGTTCTCCGGTTGAAACTCGATTAGAAGCAGAAGATCAGCAATTTTTAGTGGTATCCCCTTCTGCGGTGGAAGTGGCTCAGATGGAAAAATTATCTCAATTAGCCGGAGATCGTCCAGTAATTTTACTTAATCCAAAACTAGAAGATATTGCTATTATAGGAATAGGATATGCTGCTCGTCAGTTGCGAGAAAGGTTTATCAAGACCATTGAATCTTGCTATTACCTCAAATCCCTAGAAGGTGCAGCACTCAGACGTTGTTATCCTTCAATGTGGGAAGTTTGGTTAGAAGTTGATGGACAGTACCAGTTAATCACTGAACAACCGACAAAACCCGTCGGCGATGAATTGGATCTGATTCTGGCACAGGCGACTCAGGGGGGTGACTCGTCAGTGGAGCCAACTGTCCAACGGCCGAGAAAAGGTGTTTTATCTGGACTTCAGAGTTTTATTCGCGCCTTAAGTCGATAATTTCTATTTTGAAGAACACCTTATAGTGTGTGCAATTAAATAAAAAATGCTGACTCGACGCATTGTTATTGGTGATGTACACGGGCATTATGACGGGCTAATGACTTTATTAGATCGAATTGCTCCGGGTACAAATGATCAGGTTTATTTTTTGGGGGATTTAATTGATCGTGGGCCGAAAAGCGCCCAAGTGGTTAATTTTGTCAAAAATAGTCCCTATCAATGTTTACGGGGCAACCATGAACAACTGATGTTAAATGCGTTGCCCGATGAAGGGAAAAATCCCCAAGCGTGGCAAGCTTGGTTATATAGTGGCGGTCTGACTACGATTACCAGTTATCAAGATTTAGGAATTATTCCTCGGGATCATGTGCATTGGATGGCTTCTTTACCCCTATATTTAGATTTAGGGGATGTTTGGCTGGTTCATGCGGGGGTGCATCCCAAAATGTCAATTAAAGAACAAAATGAGGAAGAATTTTGTTGGATACGGCGAGAATTTCATAATATCCCTAAACCCTATTTTGCGGACAAGTTAATTATTATTGGTCATACCATTACCTTTACTTTTGATGGTATTGAACCGGGACAGTTAGTTCAAGGTCAGGGATGGTTAGGAATTGATACGGGGGTTTATCACGCAAAAAGTGGTTGGTTAACGGGACTAGATATTACAAATAAAAAAGTGTATCAAGTGAATGTTATGCACCATAATCAAATGCGGATTTTACCGTTAAATCGGGTAGTTACCCATTTAAAACCGCCTTCTTTCTTAGCTAGATTGAGTTATGTTAGACCCTGAAGATGGGGCAAAAAGTTTTCAAAAAAAGAATCCGTGTGTTAAAAAGCTGCAACCACTAGCTAGTTTTATTGGTATAATGAATGAATTTAAACCCTTAAAAGCATTCCCAAGCCTTAGCCTGGGAATCAAAAAACGGGACAGTGTTAATTAATTAATCACTGCAAAAAGCCCGTCAAACTTCTAAAGGCAAAACTTCCTGGGTTTGACGGGTGGGTTGTGAACTCGGATAATTGACCATAAAACTATCAAGGCGACGTCGTAAATCTTCTCGACCTTGAAAATGTTCGAGCCGATATAAAACCTGACCTCGATCAAAAATAATTAATGTTGGTAAAGTTTGGAGGCGATAGGTACTCGCTAACTTTAAACTTTGATCCGCATTCACACCTACTAGCTTGATTGTGCCTCGCCAGTCCTCCTGGAATTGACGCAGTTGAGGCATAATTAGCTTACACAGTCCACACCAAGGTGCCCAAAAATGTACTAAAACAGGAGAAGAAGATTCCAGAACTTCTTGAGTAAACATCTGCTCATTGACCGACAATAGCATCATTCCTCAAATTTTATTAATCAGTGTTTTTATATCCCTGGGATCATGCTACCAGTCTATGTTACCTGTTGCACGCATTAATAGGGGATGAATTTGCCAGAGTAACAGGATAAAAATACCGACTCCTAAATAAGCCCATCGGAAAAACTCTTTGAATTCAAGGGTTTGGCGACCTTGGGCGATCGCTAAAAAGGGAATCACAGAGGTGCGAGATCTCACGGTTTCAAAGGATTTGCCATAACGGGCTAACAAACGGCGATCGCCATGCCACACGGCAAATAAGTGATGCAAGATCAACCCCAGGGAAGTTAACAGGGTGAAACTCGTCCCCAACCATAAGGTATGACCCACACACCAAATCACTTGACCCACCATTTGCGGATGTCTGGTAATGCGGATAATTCCGGTTTCATACAGATGGACTTCCGGTTTCTGAATGGCCGCAATTTCTAACAAATTAAAAGTGGCTGGATAGAGAAAAATAAATGAAATTGCGGATAAGATCCAAACGATGGGTTTAACAACAACCACATCCTGCACCATCCAAAGTTGTAATCCATCGTAACGATGATTAAAAAAATAGATAATTAGAACCGTGGCTAACGGGATGCTCACCAAAGCAAATAAAACTCTATAGACCCTAGCCCCAATTTTCGATTCTCCCCAAGGTCGCAAGGCTGCTAAACCACTATGGGCGATCGCAAACCCCAAAAGTAACCCCAACATCACAAAATGGCTAGATGTTAGCCAATGCTCAGACATTTTGACCTTTTCTCCATTAATAATAAAGTTAATTTCAATTACCCTTCATCGTTGCAGTATGCTGAAAGAACTTGATCCCCCATCCTAAAAGTCATCACGCTTCCTTATTTTACCGAGGTTGAGGAATATGTCTGACCTTCCATTCACTTTAGATCAGTTACGCATCCTGAAAGCGATCGCGGCTGAGGGTAGCTTTAAACGCGCTGCCGATAGTCTTTATGTCTCCCAACCTGCTGTTAGTCTTCAGGTGCAAAACCTAGAAAGACAGTTGGATGTGCCACTGTTTGACCGAGGGGGACGTCGCGCCCAACTCACAGAAGCGGGTCATCTGCTCCTGAGTTATGGTGAAAAAATTCTCTCCCTATGTCAAGAAACCTGTCGGGCCATTGAAGATTTACAAAATTTGCGGGGGGGAACTTTAATTATCGGGGCATCTCAAACCACCGGAACCTATATGTTACCCCGGATGATTGGGTTATTTCGAGAAAAATACCCCGATGTTTCGGTACAGTTACACGTTCATTCGACCCGGCGCACCGCCTGGAGTGTGGTGAATGGACAAATTGACTTAGCCATTGTCGGGGGGGAAATTGCGCCGGAATTGATGTCCGCCTTGGAAATTGTTCCCTATGCGGAGGATGAACTGGCGTTAATTGTGCCCACATCCCATGAATTTGCCCAGCGAGAAACTATTCTTAAAGAGGATTTATACTCGTTAAAATTTATTAGTTTGGATGCTCAATCAACCATTCGGAAAGTCATTGATCAAGTTTTAACCCGTTGTGGAATTGATACCACCCATCTGCAATTAGAAATGGAACTCAGTTCGATTGAAGCGATTAAAAATGCAGTTCAATCGGGGTTGGGAGTTGCCTTTGTTTCCACGTCTGCCATTGAAAAAGAGTTGCAAATGGGGGTGCTGCAAAGGGTTAAAATTGATCAGGTGATTGTCAAACGGACGTTATCGGTGATTTATAATCCGAATCGCTATCGATCCAAGGCAGCCGAGGCATTTACAAATGAAATTTTACCCAAGTTTGCCAGCCCCGATTTTAACAAACATAGTATTGATGTTCAATACCCAACTGAATACACGGCTTTACCTTTATCAGATTGATTTAACCGAGTTGTTTTTCACCCTTGAGGTTAAAATTATCTAAAATAATCTGATTTTTGATTCTATTTTTGCTCAATTCTTTACCCACTCTCACAATGACAGATGTTCCTTTTACCTTAGATCAATTACGCATTCTCAAAGCGATCGCAACTGAGGGAAGTTTTAAGCGGGCGGCGGATAGTTTATATGTTTCCCAGCCCGCTATTAGTTTACAAGTCCAAAATTTAGAACGACAGTTAAGTGTTCCGTTATTTGATCGTGGAGGACGCAGAGCTAAATTAACAGAAGCCGGACATCTTTTATTAAATTATGGCGAAAAAATCTTGAGTTTATGTCAGGAAACCTGCCGCGCCATTGAGGATTTACAAAATCTCCAAGGGGGAACCTTAATTGTCGGTGCTTCCCAAACCACCGGAACCTATTTACTCCCTCGGATGATTGGTTTATTTCGAGAAAAATATCCCGATGTGGCGGTGCAACTGCACGTTCATTCGACTCGACGCACCGCTTGGAGTGTGGCAAATGGACAAATTGATCTAGCTATTGTGGGGGGGGAAGTACCACCGGAATTGCAAGATGCTTTGACGATTCAACCCTATATTGAAGATGAATTAGCCTTAATCATTTCCCCTTCCCATCCCTTTGCTAAATTAGACAAAATTCAAAAAGAAGACTTGTATCAACTTGACTTTATTTCTTTGGATTATCAGTCTACAATTCGCAAAGTTATTGATCAAGTTTTAATCCGAGCAGAGATCGATCCTCGCTGTCTGAAAGTAGAAATGGAGTTAAATTCCATTGAAGCGATTAAAAATACGGTACAAGCCGGATTAGGTGCTGCTTTTGTTTCGACTTCAGCCATTGAAAAAGAATTAGAAATGAAAGTTTTACATCGCATGGTGATTGAAGATGTTGTTGTTAAACGAATGCTTTCAGTCATTGTTAACCATCATCGCTATCAATCCAAGGCATCTGAGGCTTTTAGTCGAGATATCTTACCCTTATTTACAGCCCAAAGTTGGATATTAAACACCCATAATTTTTCCTCAAATTCTTCTAAAAAACCGATTAATATTGAGACATTTATTTCTCCTACGGATTTTCAAGATACTCAAGACTTAGAACCTTGAACCCATAAAAATAAAGTAGGTGATAACTTGATATTCTGTTAATTTTCTTAATCTTAAAACTTCAAAACTATGAAACTAAAATTTTAATGTTTTATCAGCAGCAACACTATGAAAATTTACTGTACTCGTCCGGGATGTTTGGGGGCTGATCGCAATAATTTTACCGATTTAGAGGATCAAATGATCCTCAAAACCGTACAGCAAAAATTCTGTACCACCTGCGGAATGCCTTTAATTTTAGATGGTCGTTATCTCCCCGAAAGATTATTAGGACAAGGTGGGTTTGGGACAGCTTATTTAGCTAAAGATCGTCGCTCTCCTACTCTGAAATATTGTGTGGTTAAACAATTTAAACCCTCATCGGATTTAAACGCTCAACAATTAGCAACGGCTCAGGTTTTATTTGAAAGAGAAGCTCATGTTCTGGAACAATTGGGCAATAAACATCCCCAAATTCCTGATTTATTTGCCTATTTTCCCTTAGAAGCCCCTGGATGGCATACCTCAAAACCAGAATGTTTTTTTTATATTGTTCAAGAGTATATTAATGGAGAAAATTTAGAAACCGAAATTCATTCAAAAGGACAATTTTCAGAAGCAGAAGTTAGGGAAGTTCTCCAAGAAGTGCTAAAAATTTTAGAATTTGTTCATGATCATGATGTGATTCACCGCGATATTAAACCCTCTAATATTATGCGCGATCGCCAAGGTCTTTTACATTTATTAGATTTTGGTGCGGTTAAACAAGTCACCCAAAGTCCAGGGGGTACATCGACCGGAATTTATTCTTTAGGATTTGCACCCCCTGAACAAATGCGAGGTTATACGGTGTTTCCTTCCACGGATTTATATGCCTTGGCAGTGACTTGTATTGTATTATTAACCGCAAAAGATCCTCAAGATTTATTTGATAGTTATAGTAATCAATGGAAACTGGAAACAATTTGTTAGGGTTTCCGATGAATTAGCGAATATTTTAGATAAAATGTTATTACCTACACCTAGCGATCGCTTTGGTTCCGCTACTCAAGTTTTAACCGCCTTAAACCCTCCCCAAATTCCACCCATTCCCCAACCTCCTCCAATCCCTTCTCCTGCTATTTCTCCTTCTGTAACTCCCGTTCAACCTTTAGTAACAACTCGCTCTTTTTCTACCTTAGAATTGTTATCGAATGCCGCCTTTATTGGGTTTGAAATGGGAGTTTTCGCCAGCTTAGGATTTGCTGTATTTAAGGTATTTAGTTTCCCGCCTATTTTTTTATTAATCATTGGTTTAGTCACGGTCACGGGATTAATATTTGCCCTATATCACCGTTGGCTCGAAGTCGGATTAGATTTTATCATTATCCCCTTAATTTCCATAGGAGTTTTATACTTTATTTTATTAAAATTAGGCCCTTCTATCATGTTAACTACAGTTCCTTTAATTATGGCTGTATTTAGCGTGGCTGTAACTACTTTATTCCGGTTAATTTATCTTCTACTTAAACGATTTTTATAAACCAGGACAAGAAAAGATTAGACTAAATAGAGTAAACTGAATAAATCTGTTACTGAAAATTGCCAATCATTTAACACCTTCAGCACAGGTAAACTATCCCTATCTGATTTAACTTCGGGAATACAATTCGGTTGAAAAATACTCACGGATTCATCTTCGGGATCGATAAACCAACCTAACTTTGTTCCATGATTCAGACAAAAAGCAATTTTTTGAATCACTCGATTAGGGGATTGATCTGGAGAGAGAATTTCAATGATCCAATCTGGAGGAATTTCAAACCGATTTTTAATTCTTTTATTGGGGCGTAAAGGAATATTATTCCATTCAAAAATAGCGATATCTGGAACAATAGAAACTCCTCCAAAAGTACAACGTAACTCGGTCAGTCCATAGGCTAATTTTTGCGATTCACCCACTCGATTAATTTCCGTTACTAAGCGAGTTTGCAAAATACTATGTTCTCCTTGTGGCATAGGTTTTTGGTAGATATGGGTATTAATATATTCACTCGCCGGCTTCGTTTCTGGTAATTGCAAAAACTCTTGTAAAGAGAGTTTAGATTGAGGCTCTATTGAGGAAACCATAAGCAATTATTCCTTGAATGATTTTGAGATGGTTTTTTTGCTTTTATTCCATACCTTCAGTAATATTATATCAATATCTGCCCCAAGAATCCTACAAAAGTGCTAAGATTTTGCCTAACATCCAAAACCTTTGAGATTTATGGCTCAAAAAAATGATACTACAACTTTAATTCTAGCCTTGTTCATTACCGGAGGATTAATTAGTGGCGGAGTTTGGTGGTTTACTCGCAATATGAATTTGCCAACAGTCTTAAATTCTAATCCCTCTCCCTCTAATTCAATTTCACCCACTTCTGTGCCTCAAACCTCCACAACAAATTTTAAAACCTTTGCTGAAGTTCCTAATGTTCCGAATGGAGTCTTTACCTATGGCGGAAGTACCACCTTTGCACCTATTCGTCAAGGAATTAATCCAGAAGTTCAAACTGTTTTTCCTCAATTTCAATTACGATATTTTCAAAATCCTAGTCAATCCCCAGGTTCAGGAAGTGGGATTAAAATGTTAATTGATAATCAAATTACCTTCGCTGAATCTTCTCGACCTTTACAAGAATCAGAATATCAACAAGCCAGACAAAGGGGCTTAAATTTAATCGAAGTTCCTATTGCTCTTGATGGAATTGTAGTGGCGGTTAATCCCAACTTGAATATTCCAGGGTTAACTATCAATCAATTAAAACAAATTTATACGGGTAAAATCACAAATTGGAGTCAACTCGGCGGGGAAAATATTCCCATTGTTGCCTATTCTCGGACGAAAGAAGCCGGAGGAACAACAGAATTTTTTATTACAAATGTATTAGGAGGAGAGAGTTTTGCCGAGACGATAAAATTTATTCCGACCACCACAGAAGCCCTAAGAGCGATCGCTAATAATCCTGGGGGAATCTATTATGCTTCTGCTCCAGAAGTGGTCGCCCAATGTACGATTAAACCCATCGCTATAGGTCTAACCTCTGGAGCTTTAATTCAACCTTATAAAAATCCTTTAATTTCCCCGGAAAATTGCCCTCAACAACGGAATCAAATTGATCCAGTTGTGTTTAAAAATGGAGCTTATCCTCTCACCCGACGTTTATTTATTATAGTTAAACAAAATAATCAATCTGAACAACAGGCTGGAGAAGCCTACACTCAACTTTTATTAACGTCTCAAGGTCAAGATTTAATTGAAAAACTGGGATTTATTAGAATCCGTTAAGTTTGTTAGGCTGGGTATGTTTCTGTCTGTTAACTTAGAGGTTAATCCCCAAAAAAATGTTAGAATATAACTTCAGCATCAATTGATAATCCGATGTCTCAAAAAAATGAATCTCTAATCTTATTTTTAGCACTTCTGATCACCGGGGGCTTATTAGGGGCGGGTTATTTTTTATTTTTCGGATTTTCTCCTAAACCCCTATTAAATACGAATAACCCCTCTGGAACTTTCCCCCCAGCGTCCTCATCTAATATTGCGGTGGGGTCGATAGAAACTCGCATGAGTCAAGGAGAAAAAGTTTTAATTGCTTCGGGAGATTTAGCTCTGAAACAGTCGGGAGTTGCGGCTTTCGCTTCTCGTCAATATCAGAATGCGGTTCAACAATTTAATGCGGCATTACAACAAAATAAAAACGATCCTGAAGCCTTAGTTTATCGAAATAATGCTCAAATTCTGCAAAATAATCAACCCTTTTATACTATAGCAGTATCTATTCCAATTGGAACTTCTGTGAATACCGCCCAGGAGATTTTAAGAGGAGTGGCTCAGGCTCAAATGGAAGTTAATCAAGGGGGAGGAATTGGAGGAAAATCATTAAATGTGATGATTGTCAATGATGATAATAGTCCTGAAGTTGCTAAAGAAGTTGCTCAAAAGTTAGTAGATAATTCAGAAGTTTTGGGGGTAGTTGGTCATTTTGGCAGTGATACCACCCAAGCCGCCGCACCGATTTATGAAGCCGGAAAATTAGTTTTAATTTCTCCAACCAGTACATCAACTTCTATTTCTAATGCGGGAGACTATATTTTTAGAACTGTTCCGAGCGATCGCTTTGCTGGAAGTAGCTTATCTCGATATTTACTCAATAAGTTAAACTTGAAAAAAGCGGTACTATTTTTTAATAGTGCTAATCAATATAGCACATCCCTACAAACTGAATTTACCACGGCTTTAAGTGGAGATGGGGGGGAAATAGTCAGCGTTTTTGATATTGCTAAACCTAATTTTAATGCCATTCAAGCCCTAGAACAAGCTCGCCAACAGGGAGCCGAAGTAATTGTTTTAACGCCCGATTCTTCTACTATTGAACAGGCGTTACAAGTGGTGAGAATTAATCGCAAACAGTTACCGTTATTGGGCGGAGATAGTTTATATCGACCGGAAACTTTGAAGGTGGGAGGCGATGCGGTGGGGATGGTCATAGCAATTCCTTGGCATATTTTAGCTAATCCTAATTCGGCTTTTGCTCAAACAGCAAATCAACTCTGGGGAGCAACGGTTAACTGGCGCACCGCCACCTCCTATGATGCTACAAAAGCCTTGGTTGCTGCTATTAGTAAAAATCCGACCCGGACAGGGGTGCAACAAGCGCTTTCCGCCCCGGATTTTACGCCCCAGGGAGCAACGGGGGTGATTCGGTTTTTACCCTCGGGCGATCGCAATCAACCCTTACAATTAGTTACTATTGAACCGGGAAATCGTTCAGGACTCGGTTATGATTTTGTTCCTGTTCCTTAAGATCAAAAAATCTGATTAACGTTAAAATTAAATTCAGGAAAAACACCGATCGTTAAGGTTTGTTCTACTGTAAAAAACTGAATAGATTGATAACCATTAGTAGTGGGAGTTCGATACACCCGCACAATATTTTGATTCAGGTCAATTAACCAAACTTCCTGAATTTCACTCTGACAATAGAGGGGAATTTTTACCTGTTGGTCAAAATCAATTGTTGTATCCGAGACTTCTATTAATAACAGAATATCCGAGGGTTGGGGATGTCTTTCTTCATAAAAATCGGGACGAGGTTGCAGGAGAAACTAAGTCGGGTTGAGGTTGTGATAAATTATTTAATTGAATTGGGTTTTGAGTATCAATAATAACGCGATCGCCTAACTGACGATTCAATAAATAATCCAACCGTCGTACACAAGCCGCGTGACGTTTTCCAATCGGTGACATTTTAATAATTTCTCCCGCCACTAATTCATTATTCTCATCGGCTTTAAAAACCCCAACTTCCCCCATTTTCTGATAGTCTTCAACGGTAAAACGTCGTTTTAAAACTTGAATTGACATTTTAACCTCCTCGTTTATTGATATAATTATAGGGAATAGGGAACAGGGAAATCCCCACACTTAAAAGTAGGGGATTTGTACAAGAATTCATTGAAACAGCCAAAAGTATTGTCCCTACTCCCTGATTTTATTAGTAAGCTAATCCCACCAACCTAGCACTTAAATCCCACATTTTTTTCCCTTTTTCATCATCGCTGGCTTGGGGAGAAACCTTTTGCACAAAAGACTGGCGATCCTTCTTCTGGCGATTTCCCCAACTCCAATACATTCCCGACTGTTTATATTCAGGATCAGCCACCACCATGGCGACGCGATCACCTGATAATTCCTCAGTAACAAATCCCCCAGTAATGTATTTTTGAAATAGGGGAAAAATCTTTTGGAATAGGGGATAATGATTGCGGAATAAAGCTGTTGTTGCCACACAACCAGGATAGAGAGAAGTAAAAGTAATCCCCGTTGAATCATGGTAACGGCGATGTAATTCTCGCATCGTTAAAACATTACAAACTTTGCTATCTTTATAGGCTTTAACAGGTTCAAATTGTTTTCCATTAATCATGGTAATCGGATCTTTGAAACCTTGTTCAAATCCTTCGAGATTGCCTAAGTCGGGACGGGGAGGAATTTTACCCCCTAACTCATCGGGGTTGTGGGTCACAGTCCCTAAAATCACCATTCTGCGATCGGGGTAGGAGGAACGTTTCATATCCTCCAGCATGACATTGCAGAGGTAGAAATGGCTTAAATGGTTGGTCGCCACCGTTAATTCATAACCCTCTGGACTCCATAAAGGCTCCTTAATTAAAGGCATATAAATCGCCGCATTGCAGACCAAGGCATCTAACGAGCGACCCAGAGACCGGAAATTAGCGACAAACTGTTTGACACTAGCTAAAGATCCTAAATCTATGGGGAGAATGGTATAGCTGTCCTTGGACATTCCCACGGATTCGGCCGCCTGTTCAGTTTTGGCTAAATTACGACAGGCCATCACCACATACCAACCCTTTTGGGCTAAGGCTCTAGCGGCTTGCAAACCAACGCCCGAAGACGCTCCCGTAATCACAACTGTTGCTTGATTTGCCATGAAATTCTAACTCAATTTACTATTGTTGACTTTTTCTAGGATCTCATGTTTTAACACCCTGGTCACTATTGTAGTGAGTCCTTCAGGACTCAGAGTTAGATAGCCCTAAAGGGCTTACTACAAATCAGGAATCACCTTCAACATAAGGGATCGTGAAATGGAACTGACTCCCTTGATTTTTACCCAGGGAATCTGCCCAAATTATCCCGCCCCAACCATTTACAATTTGTTTACTGATCGCTAATCCTAAGCCTGTTCCACCCACACTCCGACGTAGTGATCCTTCTTCCTGGTAAAAACGCTCAAATACTGCGTCTAAACGATTAGGTTCAATTCCCCGTCCAGTATCAGAGATTGTCACTTCTACCATTTGTTCTTGATTACATTTGGCGTTAATGGTAACTTTGCCATCAGAATCAGTAAATTTACAGGCATTATCTAAAAGTTTAGATAGTAGTTCTACTAACCATTCTCCATCGGCTTGAACTAAAGGTAAATTCGGTGAAACTTCTATTTCAATACCTGGAACTTGATTTTGATTATGATGGGTACGAATTCCACTAATGGCTAAATCAATACATTCTTTTAATCTTAAAGATTCGGGGTTCCAGTCTACACGGCCACTTTCTAAATGGGATAATTTCAAAAAATCTTGGACTAATTTTCTTAACCGTTCTGCATCTGTTAAGGCTGTATCTAACATAATTTTTCGCATTTCTACGGGCATATTCGGCTCTTGATTTAAACTTTCTAAACAAATTAAAATTGTGGATAAGGGAGTTCTTAGTTCATGTCCGGTAATGGCAATTAAATTACTGCGGGTGCGTTCTAATGCTTCTAATTGTTGGTTAAGATCTTCTAAATTGGCATAGGTTTCTGCTTGAATAATGGCAGCACCTAGTTGAGTCGCGATCGCATCTACCATTAACAAATCATCTTCTTGCCACAGGGAAAGATTACAATTACATTGGTGTAATTCTACCATTCCCAAAAGTTGACCTTGGTATAAAATAGGAATCATTAACCAACCTTTAATTTCCCATCTTTGGGTAATTTTTTTTAATGATTCTTTTGGCTTTACTGAGTTATTATTAGTATTATTAATCCAGTCTGGATGAATTTTATCGGTTTGATTAATATAAATAGGTTCTTGACGTTTAACAACTTCTTGAAATAGCGGATTTTCTCGCAATATCCAAGTTTTTCCGATGATAGAAACGACATCATTACATAAATATTCATTAGAAATTTTAACAGAATTATCCGTTGCCTTGCAGCGATAAATTAAACAACGACAAGCTCCCATTGCTTCCCCTAATTCCTGGGTTGCTACCTTGATCACTTCTTGAGGGTTTAGAGATTGGCGAATTGTTGCTGTAATAGAGTTAACTAAACGTTCCTTCCGTTCTTTTGCTGCTAAGGAACGATAGACTCGTAAAAGTTCATGTTGTCCTGCTTGTAGATAAGTAACTAAACGATAAGCAAAGGGATCATTGAGAGAAGAATAATCTGTAGAGATAGTATTTGATTTAGTGGGATTTGAAGATTTTTTGGTTTTTTTAGCTACTGAACGAATACCATAAATACTATAGGCTTGTTCTACCTTTTCAGTCAATTCAGGACGGTAATATAAAGTCCGTTCTAAAAGCAATTCTGCAACCTTAATAGAAACTTGCCGATCTGATGTCCAAATTCCTTCAAAGGGACGAGCTTGATCCATCAATAACTGTTCAGATATATCAGAATTCTGGACTAAATCTTCTCGTTCAACACAAACTAAACAGGTTGAATAATATTGTCCTAAAACTAATAAATTCCATTCTTGACTTAGTTGATCTTGCGGGTAAAAAGCCACGGTTTCATGATTATCAGAGGAGTTTTGAAACTCCGTTTCTAACGCCGCCATCACATAAACCTGTGGTGTGAGTTCAGCAATTTTTCGGTAACGGTGAGCTTCTTTACGATAAAATCTTTCCTGTTGGAAGGTAGCAATAACCAGAGGTTGTTCAGTTCCAGCTAAAATCTGATCCTCCATCGCATGAGATAACGCAGTTAAAGAGGATTTAAAATAAATTTGGGGCTTTAAATTGGGCAAAAACTTCAGCAATTCTGTTAGTATCGAGGTGGAGACACTCATTTTATATTAAATCAATAGCTTTAACTAGATTTTTAACTAAAGGCGTATTTATGTTAGTGTTAGCCGAGAAAATGGAGGTGATCTTCACTATGGGTTATGATAGTGTTGCAGTTGTTTGACCAAGGCTAAAACTAGCTCAAAGTTAAGGGGAAGTTGATCATTAGCTTAACTCATTTTCTATTCCCCTTTGGGTTTATAAGTATTTTACCGCAAATCATGGACACTGGAAAATAATCAATTTTTTTGAGTAGCTCTTGACCGGAGACAAAATCTGCGTTAGCTTAGGCAAAATCGGTGTTTTTAAAGCGAATGTAGGTCAAAGTCTAGTAATTTTCACTCAAATCAAACCATTAAGTTATTATCAAGGATAAATAATGACTCTGGATCAGTTATTAGATAAGTTTATTTGTGGAGATTGTATATCCATAATGAGTCAAATGCCAGATAATTGTCTGGGTTTAGTTGTAACTTCCCCACCCTACAACCTGAAAAATTCTACCGGAAATGGGATGAAGGATGGCAGAGGTGGCAAGTGGAAAAATGCTCAACTTGTGCATGGTTATTCAGACTATGATGACAATATGCCCCATGAAAAATATGTGGAATGGCAAAGAGAATGTCTATCCCAAATGATGCGTTTATTAAAAGATGATGGGGCAATATTTTATAATCATAAATGGCGGGTTCAAGACGGTTTACTTCAAGACAGACAAGATATAGTTTCGGGTTTCCCAGTCCGACAAATTATCATCTGGCGACGAAAAGGAGGAATTAACTTCAACCAGGGTTACTTTTTACCCACCTACGAAGTCATTTATTTAATAACGAAGCCAAAATTTAAGTTGACACCTAAAGCTAATGCTCATGGTGATGTTTGGGAGTTCATGCAAGAAATGAATAACTCCCATCCCGCACCTTTTCCGATAGCATTAGCCAGACGATGTATTGAGTCAACAAATGCCGAAATAATTCTTGATCCTTTTATGGGGAGTGGCACTACAGCAGTAGCAGCAAAAAGGCTAGGAAGAAGTTTTATTGGGATCGATCTATCGGCAGAATACTGTCAACAAGCGGAACACAGACTAAGAACTGATACACCTCAATTAGAATTATCACTGATATGATTATTGAGATTATTGATTCTTTGTAGTGCGTTGGTCACTTGCATTTACAGATACAACAGATACCCCTATATTGCGCTAAAGCGCAACAACAAATAGAATAAATAGAAATCCCCTACCCGCAGGCAGGGGATATTTTTAATTACCAATCAAACGAGGATGCAGTTAATAGTTACATCAACCAAACTTACTCGCAGTCGAGGCAATTAGGAAGGCTGCGTAGGTGAGGATATAGCCAACGGTGAAGTGAGCTAAACCAACCACACGAGCTTGAACGATAGAAAGAGCCACGGGTTTGTCTTTCCAACGAACTAGGTTCGCCAGAGGAGTCCGTTCATGAGCCCAGACAATCGTTTCGATTAACTCTTGCCAGTAACCCCGCCAAGAGATCAGGAACATGAATCCAGTCGCCCAAACTAGGTGTCCGAATAGGAACATCCAAGCCCAAACCGACAGGTTATTGGTTCCATAAGGGTTGTAGCCGTTAATTAACTGAGCCGAATTCAGCCACAGATAGTCACGGAACCAGCCCATCAGGTAGGTAGAGGATTCGTTGAACTGAGCAACGTTTCCTTGCCAGACGCCCAGGTGCTTCCAGTGCCAGTAGAAGGTAGTCCAACCAATGGTATTCAGCATCCAGAACATCGAAAGGTAGAAAGAGTCCCAAGCGGAGATGTCGCAAGTACCACCACGGCCAGGGCCATCGCAAGGGAAGGCATAACCGAAGTCTTTCTTGTCGGGCATCAGCTTCGAGCCACGGGCATCCAACGCACCTTTGACCAAAATCAGGGTGGTGGTGTGCAGACCTAGAGCGATGGCATGGTGAACTAAGAAGTCTCCAGGGCCAATGCTCAGGAATAGGGAGTTGCTACCAGAGTTGATAGCATCTAACCAACCGGGCAACCAAACGTTGCCGTAGTTCGGCCAAGCGGTGCTGGCGATGCTGTCAGCATTGGACAATAAAACATCCATACCGTACAGCACTTTACCCGAAGCAGCTTGAACGAATTGAGCAAAAACCGGTTCAATCAGAATTTGCTTTTCAGGAGTTCCAAAGGCAACCACAACATCGTTATGGACATATAAGCCCAGAGTGTGGAAACCGAGGAACAGAGACACCCAGCTTAAGTGAGAGATGAGGGCCTCTTTGTGCTGTAACATCCGATCCAAGACGTTGCCTTTGTTCTGTTCGGCATCATAGTCGCGCACCAGGAAGATTGCCCCGTGAGCGAAAGCCCCGACCATTAGGAACCCAGCAATATATTGGTGGTGGGTATACAGCGCCGCCATCGTGGTGTAATCCTTAGCGATGAAGGCGTAGGGAGGAAGCGCGTACATATGTTGCGCCACCAGGGAGGTGATCACACCCAGCGCAGCCAGAGCAAATGCTAATTGGAAGTGCAGGGAGTTATTCATGGTGTCGTACAACCCTTGATGAGGCAGGTTGAACGGCCCTTCATTTTTGATCCCGAACAGAGGATCTTTGGAATTCATCATTTCTTTGATGCTATGACCAATTCCAAAGTTTGTCCGGTACATATGGCCCGCAATGATGAATAACACTGCGATCGCCAAATGGTGGTGAGCCATATCCGTCAACCAGAGAGACTCGGTTTGAGGATGGAAACCACCTAAGAAGGTCAGAATAGCGGTTCCAGAACCCGTAGAGGTTCCAAAAATGTGACCGGCGGTATCTGGGCTTTGTGCGTACACACCCCAGTTACCCGTGAAGAAGGGAGCCAGACCTGCCGGGTGGGGCAGAGTGCTGAGGAAATTATCCCAACCAACGTGTTGTCCGCGAGATTCAGGAATGGCAACGTGAACCAAGTGACCAGTCCAAGCCAGGGAACTAACCCCGAACAGACCTGCCAAGTGGTGGTTCAAACGAGATTCAGCATTCTTGAACCAAGACAGA
This sequence comes from Planktothrix sp. PLAVEN19ND, assembly GCF_057220675.1. NCBI lineage: Bacteria > Bacillati > Cyanobacteriota > Cyanophyceae > Oscillatoriales > Microcoleaceae > Planktothrix > Planktothrix sp. PLAVEN19ND. The sequence goes on from NZ_CM170132.1 coordinate 1,785,191, forward strand.
CTGGGACGATACTTGGGTTGCAGGTGTAACCAACCTGCGAACAGGAAGGTAGCAGCCAAAAGCAACAGGAAGATCGACCCTTGATACAGGTCAGCATTTGAGCGCATTCCGATGGTATACCACCAGTGGTACACCCCAGAATAAGCGATGTTCACTGGGTTAGAAGCACCCGCTTGGGTGAAAGCTTCTACCGCAGGTTGGCCAAATTGGGGATCCCAAATGGCGTGAGCAATGGGGCGAATATTTAAAGGATCTTTAACCCATTGTTCAAAATTACCTTGCCAAGCGACGTGGAACAGGTTGCCTGAAGTCCAGAGGAAAATGATAGCGAGGTGACCGAAGTGGGAAGCAAAGATCTTTTGGTAAAGATTTTCCTCTGTTATGCCATCATGGGTCTCGAAATCATGGGCTGTGGCAATCCCGTACCAAATCCGACGTGTTGTCGGGTCTTGGGCCAAGTCCTGGCTAAATTTTGGGAATTTAGTTGCCATAAGTCCTAACTAAATCGTGTTCTTTGTTATTCCGCTTCAGGGGGAAGGAGAAAGCTGATTCAGCCAATCCCTGCCCCTGAGCAGAGAGTTTTCATCCTACTGAAATAATTCGGGCTAGGAAGAATGCCCAAGTTGTAGCAATGCCCCCTAAGAGGTAGTGAGCTACACCAACCGCACGACCTTGAGTAATACTCAGAGCGCGAGGTTGAATTGCTGGGGCTAATTTCAGCTTGTTATGGGCCCAGACAATGGACTCAATTAATTCTTGCCAGTAACCGCGGCCACTGAACAGGAACATTAAGCTGAACGCCCAAACGAAGTGGGCACCCAAGAACAACAGACCGTAGGCGGAGAGGGCTGACCCGTAGGAACTGATTACCTGAGCAGCTTGCGCCCACAGGAAATCACGCAGCCATCCGTTGATGGTAATGGCACTCTGGGCAAAGTTGCCACTGGTGATGTGAGAAACGGTGCCGTCTGAACCAACGGTTCCCCAGACATCGGATTGCATCTTCCAGCTAAAGTGGAAAATTACGATGGAGAGGGAGTTGTACATCCAGAACAGACCCAGGAAAACGTGATCCCAGCCAGAGACTTGGCAAGTACCACCCCGACCTGGCCCATCGCAAGGGAATCGGAAACCCAATTCACTCTTGTCGGGAACCAAGCGAGAGCTACGGGCGTATAAAACGCCTTTTAGCAGAATTAAGACTGTGACGTGAATTGTGAAGGCATGGATATGGTGAACCATGAAGTCCGCCGTACCTAACACAATCGGCATCATTGCTACTTTGCCACCGACGGCTACGACACCGCCGCCAAACACAGGGCTAACACTGGCTAAGGCATGGGGAGCAGTGCTACCCGGGGCCAGAGCGTGAATGTTTTGCACCCATTGGGCAAACACGGGTTGGAGTTGAATCCCTGTATCAGAGAACATATCTTGGGGACGACCAAACGCACGCATGGTGTCGTTATGGACATATAACCCAAAGCTATGGAATCCCAAGAAGATACAGACCCAGTTCAGGTGGGAGATAATTGCGTCGCGGTGACGAAGCACCCGATCGAGCAAGTTGTTGACATTGTTGGCCGGAACGTAATCACGCACCATGAAAATGGAAGCGTGAGCTCCTGCACCCACAATCAGGAAGCCACCAATCCACACATGGTGTGTGAACAGAGACAACTGCGTGGGATAATCCGTCGCAATGTAAGGATAGGGAGGCATTGAGTACATGTGGTGAGCCACAATGATGCTCAAAGAACCCATCAATGCGAGGTTAATCGCCAACTGAGCGTGCCAAGAGGTGGTCAGGATTTCGTAGAGTCCTTTATGGCCTTCTCCAGTGAAGGGGCCTTTATGGGCTTCTAAAATTTCCTTCATGCTGTGACCAATGCCCCAGTTTGTCCGGTACATATGGCCAGCAATGATGAACAGGACTGCCAGTGCCAGGTGATGGTGTGCAGTATCGGATAACCACAGACCGCCTGTTTGGGGGTTTAATCCACCTTTGAAGGTTAAGAAGTCAGAATAGACTCCCCAATTCAAGGTAAAGAATGGTGTTAAACCTTCTTTAAAACTGGGATACAGTTCTGCCATCAGGTTGGGGTTGAGGATGAATTCATGGGGTAAAGGAATATCCTTCGCCGCCACTCCCGCATCCAGTAGTTTGTTCACGGGTAAGGACACATGAATTTGGTGACCTGCCCATCCCAAACTGCCTAGACCCAACAGTCCAGCTAAGTGGTGGTTCATCATCGACTCTACATTCTGGAACCATTCCAGTTTGGGAGCCCGTTTGTGATAGTGGAACCAACCAGCAAACAGCATCAAACCTGCCATGACCAGCCCACCAATGGCGGTGCAATAAAGCTGGTATGTGTTGGTAAAACCGGAAGCTCGCCACAGTTGGAATAATCCAGAGGTAATCTGAATCCCGTGGAAGCCACCACCAACATCACCGTTTAAAATTTCTTGGCCGAAAATTGGCCATACAACTTGCGCGCTAGGCTTAATCCCCGTAGGGTTAGCCAACCAAGCTTCGTAGTTCGAAAATTTAGCGCCGTGGAAGTAGGCACCACTTAACCAGATAAAAATCACGGCTAAATGACCAAAATGGGCGCTAAAAATTTTACGCGAAATATCTTCTAAATCGCTGGTATGACTATCGAAGTCGTGAGCGTCAGCGTGTAGGTTCCAAATCCAAGTGGTTGTATTTGGCCCTTTGGCGAGGTCACGGCGAAAGTGTCCTGGTTTAGACCATCTTTCAAAAGATGTAGGAACCGGATCTTTATCAACCGCAACCTTTACTTTTGCCTCACGCTCTGGAGGACTGATTGTCATTTAGACTCTCCTCGACCTGTGACAAAAAATAAGTAACGTTGCAGATTCTGACAGAAGTTATACCCCTTTTTCAAAATCCTTAACAAAAGTTAGTGTTTCGTTAAATCGTTTCATAGATGAATTTCTATGAGACTAATTATTCAGGTTTATACCTGCACTAAAACTAACCTTTGTTCGGGGGCAACAGGACACCCTTCCATTTGCCTTAAGGCTTTTAAAATTTTATTTCGACAACTAACCCACACCTAAACCCTTGCATAGCAATGGCTTTCCGTTTGGGGTAGCTGTTGTCTTTAAATGATATATCATCTTTTTGAATCTGGGGGGAATGACTTGGTAACAATAATTAAAATTCCCTCTGATTCCCTACAGAATCATCATTTTAGTTTTCATAAGGGTTTCAAAAAGTCAAATATTTCTCAACAAATGTTACAAAACTTAAAATTTATCAGAATAACTTAGAAGGTTGAAAACCTTGTCCATTTCCAGCTGGAATCAAAATCAATTCCACCGGACTTTAATCTCTAGGTTCTTGGTGTCCCAATTCCGCGCTAGGATTAGTCTGAACTCCTCAAGTGACACCCCACCGAACCCAGGGAAGTTAAATACCCCCCCAAAACCGATAGATTAAGGTTGGGCTTATGATTTTCAATAAAAAACCTATGGATAAAACTAGATTGGGCTTCCTTCAGAAAAATCGGGTGCTAAATCCCATACTTCAGGTATGGACAAGAGTAAAAACCCAACTCAAAACCCTGTTAGCACTCTTAATCATCTTTGGTCTGGCTGGATGTGGAAATTCCTCCTCAGAAGTTCCGCCCCAAACGCCTCCAACCCTGACGATATCCAAATCCGCGTTACCAATTTCCCAAGTTTCTCCCCCAAAGCTGATCCAGAAACTACATCAATCCCTCGATGCTTACCAGCCTCAAGTTACCATCCTCAATCCTCAACCCGATCAACTGCTTGAAGACGATACAATTAATCTGCAACTTCAGGTTCAGGGTTTACCCCTATTCCAAGATCCTAAATTCGGTTTAGGGCCACATTTACAAGTAATCCTGGATAACCAACCTAATATTGATGTTTACGATATCACCACTCCCATTACCTTCCCCAACCTAGACCCCGGAACCCATACTCTCCGAGTATTTGCTGCCTATCCCTGGGATGAAAGCTATAAAAACGAAGGGTCTTTTGCCCAAACCACCTTTCATGTTTTCACAAAAACCCCCGATCATGACCCCGACCAAAATCTTCCCCTACTTACTTATAACCGTCCCCAAGGAGCATACGGTGCGGAACCAATTTTACTAGACTTCTACCTCAATAACGCCCCTCTACATATTGTGGCTCAAGAAGATCCAACAGATGAAATAGTAGATTGGCAAATTCGGATTACCCTTAACGGCGAAAGCTTCACCACCGATAAATGGCAACCTTTATATATAAAAGGGTTAAAACCGGGTAAAAATTGGGTACAAATTGAATATCTGAATGAACAGGGAAATCCCGTTGATAACGTTTTTAATAAAACCGCCCGGGTGATTACCTATAATCCCAATCTCAAAAATACCCTGTCTCAACTGACTCAAGAAAAATTATCCTTTGCAGAACTTAAAGGAATCCTGAATCCTAATTTTGCCACTCAAGACCTGATTGAAACCCCTGAACCGGAAGAACTTCCTACGACCGAACCCGAAGTTATTTCGCCTCCCGTAGACGAACCCACCGCCGAACCCGTTGAGGAAACTACGCCAGAAGTGGAAACAACGGTAGAACCCGAATCTACCCCATCGGAACCTGTAGAAACAACCCTAGATACTCCATCGGAACCTGTAGAAACAACCCTAGAACCCGAAACTACTCCATCGGAACCTGTAGAAACAACCCTAGATACTCCATCGGAACCTGTAGAAACAACCCTAGAACCCGAAACTCCTCCATCGGACGTGGTAGAAGCGGAAGAACCTGCGATTGAACCTGTAGCATCTGAAATTCAACCCGAAGAAACAACACCGGATGTCCCTTCTGAATCCCTAATTAAACAATTGGGTGGATTTTTGACTCGTTTCCGTCTTCCCTTTTTGAATCCAGTTCAGGTAACATCTAATTCTCCGACACCCCTACCTGAAATTGTTGATCAAGTTCCAATTCCCAAACCTGTCACCGAACCCCAACCTGAAGAAACCCCTAACCCAGTTCCAGAAATTACCTCAGAGGAACAAAATCCCATTTCTGAAATAGAAATTCCCACGCCAGAATTAACAATTGAACCCAAAATCATCACAGAAGAAACCCAAACCGTTAACGCTGATTGAAAGATTACTCTGATTGTGCAGATTACCTTAATAGTTTGTTTCAATATTAATGTAATCTGTAAAATCTATTCAATTAATTATTTACCAATATTATGAAATCCCATCCCGAATCTTCCCTATTTACTCCTGAATCAAAATCCTATAATTGGCAGGGATATCAATGTTCTTATGAAGATTATTCGACCCTTAATCCCAATAATCAGGAGATTTCATTACTATTAATTCATCCGATTGGAGTGGGATTATCGGGAAATTTTTGGTATCGATTTTGTCAGGAATCACGGAAACAAGGGTTAAATCATGCTATTTACAATCCCGATTTAATCGGTTGTGGAAAGTCTGAAATTCCGAAAGTTGCCTATTATCCCCAAGATTGGGCAGAACAATTGAATTATTTTTTACAAAATATTATTCAAAAACCTGTTATTGTAGTCGTACAAGGAGCGTTATTACCCGTTGTGATCGCCCTAACCCAACTCCAAAACCAATCTAATTCTAACTTAATTAAAGGATTAATATTATCTGGCCCCCCAGCTTGGCGAGTCATGAGTGAACCCAGTTCAGAAAAACAGCAAAAACTCGCTTGGAATCTATTCTTTGATTCTCCCATTGGCAATTTATTCTGGCTCTATGCCCGTCGTCGTCAGTTTATCGAATCCTTCTCCATTCGGCAACTTTTTGCCAAGGCTGAAGATGTCGATCAAAATTGGTTAGACTTATTAGAAACAGGAGCCAAAAATGATCAAAGTCGTTATGCCGTTTATTCCTTTTTAGCTGGATTCTGGCGACAAAACTATACGGATATTATGGCGGGAATTTCGATTCCCACCTTAGCAGTTTTTGGCACAACTGCATCCAGTATTAGCCGCAGTGGATTTTTAGAAACCCCAGAACAACGTTGTCAACTTTATGAAAAAGGCTGGAAAAATTGCCAATCTGCTATAATTCCAGGACGTAACGTTTTACCCTACGAATCGACCGCAGAATTTGTTAAAATTGTCGCCAAGTTTATTAACCAAATTGCCTAAAGCAAAGAGGGTTGGGAGACCCAACCCCTACGATAAAATGTTACAACCTATTTAGGATTACTATATAATCTTTGTTCCTTCCTTGGTGTCTCAGTGCCTTTGTGGTTCCTTTTATTGGTGATGGGATTGACTAATTCTTAAACTCAAGAAAATAACCGGAATAATCCCTACTAAAACAATCGCTAATGCGGGGGCAGCAGCTTCAGCTAATCTTTCATCTGAGGCTAAATTATATACCCGAACTGCCAAGGTATCAAAATTAAACGGACGAATCACTAAGGTAGCAGATAACTCCTTCATCACATCGACAAAAGTTAACATTCCGGCCGTTAATAATCCACTCCACATAATCGGAGTATGCACCTTAATTAAAGTTCCAGTCGCCCCGTATCCTAAGCTACGCGCAGCTTCATCTAAATTGGGTTTTATTTTACTTAAACTCGATTCTACTGTCCCGAAAGAAACCGCTAAAAATCGGACTAAATAGGCATAAATTAAAGCGATAATTGTGCCACTCAATAACAATCCTGTGGAAATACCAAAGGTAGACCGCATTACCCCATCAATTGCATTATCTAATTGACCAATCGGAATTAAAATACCCACCGCAATTACCGAACCCGGAATCGCATATCCCATGGCGGCAATGCGGGTGGATAATCGCATCAAAGAATTAGCATTTAACCGGACACCATAGGCCATAATTAGGGCGATGAGAACCGCTAAAATTCCGCTAATAGTCGCTAAAGTTAAACTGTGTAAGGCATAATTCCAAAACTCGGAATTTAAAAAGGTTCCTAAATTTTCTAAGGTCATTTTGAATAAAATTACACTAGGAATCAAAAACCCAAAAACAATGGGGAATAAACAGATAAAACAGGCTAATCCGGCTCTAAATCCCGTAAGTTTAAACTGGTTTAACGATTGAAAGCGATTGCCCGTTTGGTAATATTGGGCTTGACGACGTGACCAAAGTTCGATTAGAATTAATCCCAATATAAATAACATTAAAACCGCCGCTAGTTGGGAAGCTGCCACCCGTTCTCCCATTCCGAACCAAGTGCGATAGATTCCGGTTGTAAAAGTATCAACTCCGAAATATTGCACCGTTCCAAAATCATTCAGGGTTTCCATTAATGCTAAGGCTAATCCGGCAATAATAGAGGGACGGGCTAGGGGTAAAGCTACGGTAAAAAAACTTTGCCAAGGGTTACAACCCAAGGAACGACTTGCTTCTAAGGTGCAGGTTGATTGTTCTAAAAAAGCAACTCTAGTTAATAAATAAACGTAGGGATATAAGGTTAAAGATAATAAAAAAATTGCCCCCCAAATAGAACGAATATCAGGAAACCAATAGTCATCAATTCCACTGATACCAAAAGTATTTCTCAGGAGGGTTTGTACTGGGCCATAAAATTCTAACCATTCGGTATAGACATAGGCGAGAATATAACTAGGGGCAGCTAGGGGAATTAACAACCCCCATTCAAACAGACGGCTACCCGGAAACCGACACATAGTTACTAACCAAGCACTACTCACCCCGAGCAGCAATACAGTTATACCAACGCCAAAGATTAGCAATAAGGAATTAAGAATATAACCTGGGAGAACCGTTGAGCCTAAATGGTTCCAGACCTCGGCTGAATTGGTGAAAACACTGCTTAATACAAATAATACCGGAGTCGCAATCAAAACGGCGATCGCCACCACGAAAACAGTCCAAACATCCAGCTTTAAACTACGCCAGACTTTGATCAAGGACTCCAAGGACGATAATGACACAGCCAAACACTCCCCAAAATTTAATTAAGTCTTAGTGAGAATATATCCTAAAAAGGGGGTACAATTGGAATGGAGTTTCAGCAATATTAGTTTCAACAGCACCGTTGAACCCTAAGATCAAATTAATGCCTGTAAAGATGACTCAATCTGTAATTCTGCATTTAGAGGATGTCGGTAAACAGTTTCCTCAAAACCAGACCCCAGCCGTTCAAGCCGTTAACCTAGACTTACATGAAGGGGATATTTTAGGACTATTAGGCCCTTCTGGGTGTGGGAAAACCACGTTATTGCGAATGATTGCCGGATTTGAACAACCGGACACTGGAACGATTACCCTAGGGGGGCGAGAGGTCGCCGGGTTAGACTATTGGATACCGCCAGAACAACGAGATGTGGGAATGGTGTTTCAGGATTATGCCCTATTTCCCCATTTAACCGTTGCCAAAAATATTGCCTTTGGCTTAAAAAATACTAAGAAAAAATCTAGTTTAGGGATTCACAGACGGGTCGCAGAAGTTTTAGAATTAGTCGGATTATCGAGTTATGAAAAACGCTATCCCCATGAAATATCGGGAGGACAACAACAACGGGTAGCCCTAGCTCGCGCCCTAGCCCCCCATCCGGCTTTAGTATTATTAGATGAACCTTTAAGTAATTTAGATGTGCAGGTGCGATTAAGATTGCGGCAGGAATTACGCGATATTTTAAAAGTAGCAGGAACCACCGCCATTTTTGTTACCCATGACCAAGAAGAAGCCCTATCAATTTCCGATTGGGTGGCTGTGATGCAGAACGGACGCCTAGAACAGTTTGGCACACCGGAAGCAATTTATCGACAACCCGCCTCTCGGTTTGTGGCAGAATTTGTCACCCAAGCTAATTTTATTCCCGCCAAACGTCGGGGAGATTTTTGGGAAACGGAAGTGGGTTGTTTTGCAATTAATCCATATCTTGTCGATGCTGTTACCCCCGATTGGGATAAATTAGACCGGGTAGAATTAATGGTACGACAAGAGGATTTTATTCTTAAACCCGATGATAACGCTGCGGTTGTGATTCGCGATCGCCAATTTCTCGGACGGGAAAACCACTATAGTTTGCAGGTTCCATCCGGTCGGGAAATCATCGCCCGAACCAGTGCGACAACGGCTTTACCTGTGGGAATGCGGGTTAATGTTTCTGTCCTGGAAAATGCTTTGCGGGTGTTTCCCAGTCGGAAAAATTAGGGGCGAGTTAACATTTGATGGTGCGGTTTGTAGAGTGAGCGATCGCACCCTCAACATATTGATCAAGAAATCCAATCATTAACAATTTGCTTCTCGCACGATTTTTTTTGATTAATAAAAGTTTGGGTGCGCTTTTTAAGAGGTTCAATTATATGCCTAAAAAAATTAGACTAATGACAGATTATGGATGTTATCCTTTATGGTGGGATGAACCTGATCAAGTGGGTGATTTAGATCCAGAATCTTTACCTTTAAGTCAAGAAATTATTCAGCGTTTGTATAATTGGGCTGATTCTTTTGATGCACGATTAAACTTGGCTGATCCATCTGATTCTCCTGAAGTTACACCGGAAGAAGTAGAACGTTTTGAATGGGAAGGTTTAAGTTTATGGAAACAGTTAAATCAGGAATTAGCACCTAATTATGAAGTAGTTTATTTTAGTAGTCATTTTCATCAAATTTTTACTGATTCGGCTAAATTAGAGGAAAAATTAAAGCTAAATCTGATAAAATTTAATCAAATTTCTTGAGAAGATGCCAAGGAAAATATAACTCAATTGTTTGACCAAGTTGTGGCGAATCGAGATATTATTGTTATTAATCGTGCTGAAGGGGAAAGTGTGGTTTTAATAGCGATAGAGGAATTGAATCATTTAATAGCAACTGCTCATTTAGAAAATGAAAAACAAACGATTGGAACTCAAAATTATTAGATCAGAATCTTTAATTACCATTACATTAGATCCTGATGTTGCTGAAGTTTTTAAAACGTCTGAAGCGGTTAATCATGCGTTACGTTCTTTACTTTCTGCTATTCCTCAAACAAATTCGTAAGATATGTAAGGTTAAACCACACGCACCAACTTTTTATTCTTTAAGATAATAGAGTAGGTGTGCTACGCTTACACAGAGGACAACAACTAAAGCCGTTCTAACCAATTTTCCAAAGCTATATTAACTAGATTTTCTAGCTGACTAGGAGGTTCTGTAGAATCTGTAACTTGAATAAATTTTTCAAAATGTTTGTATGAATATAATTTTTGTTGGGAAATATAACCTATCCAGTAGATATTTTTCCAATCATTTTTCAAAAAAATTACCATTCTACCGATAGCATATTTTAAATTTCTATTTCGTCTGTCTGGAATTGGTAAATATAAATATAGATCTGGGTCTTTAGAACCTATCTTCTGACAAATTTCAATACAGATATTATTTTTACCTCGTCCGTACTTAATAACTCCTCGTCTGCTATTAATTTCTTCAATTTTTTCATGAAAACATAAAATATATTTTCTCAGCCTTAAAATATATTCTTGTTGCTCTGATGATTGATTTTCAATGATTGTCAATAAGAAGCCGGGTGGATCAGATAAATTGGATTCCAGATCCGAGATCTCATTTTCATTATAAGGAATTTCTGCTTGGGTTACTTGCTTAGTATCAAGATGAGTTAAAGATAAAAAGAAACGGCTTTCTTCTTTAACGATTTTAAACCATAAAAACTCTAAAGCTAGTTTACTATATTCTTGATCAATAAAATTTTGTTGATGGAAACTTGGCATAATAGCCATTAATCGAATAGAGTTACTATAATCAATCCCTAAATCAAAAGGCTTAACAGTAATTAGATTATTATAGTAACGAGTTAACTGTTGCACTACTCTTGGATCTTCTACATTTTTTAGTTCTATTATAACTAATTGTTTCTGTTTGTCCAATGCTAAAATATCACAAAAACCTCCATTAACTTTATATTGACGTTTTAAAGGTGTAAGTTCTAATAAATTGCTCAAATTATCCCAAATAAAATCTTCTAAGGCTTCTTCACTACCAAACCCCCATTGATTCCGCCCTTTCTTAAACAGTTTGTTAATTTTTGGAGGACGTATCGATTGACTATTGCCTGAAAGTTGCATAGATTTTTTAAAAAGTTTATCTTGATAAATTTTGTATTCTTGTAGATATTGGTCTGTTTTTAAAATTTTACTATAGCGACGACCCCTATTAATATATATGATATAAATTTATTCACAACGGATTATAAAATAATTTAAAATAAATTACCATACGTGTTTTCACTGATTTTTGAGCGATTAATGATTACAGTGTAATATTAATTTATAATTTATACATCAACAGTACAACGATCAATCGAGTTTATAAGTTCATCCCAAGGGGAATAATTCACGGATAAAGGTTGATTCTGTTGATATAATTCTAACTCTTGATTGATCTGATCTGGATAAGTTTCTGCATAGTTCCAAGCGGTTTGTAAATCTTCAGCTTGTAAATGCGGAAAGTTTTCTAAGATTTGTAAATCACTCCAACCTAAACGGCGATAACCGACTAATTTCCAAACCGGAATAGAAACACGCCCCACATTAGCAATTGAGTCAGGTTCAGAGGTTTCTTTGGGTAAAAAATCATCGCTTAAATTGTGAGCCAGGGTTTGAATCAATTGCAATTTTTCAGCAGGCTTTAAATTATTGAGTTGTTTTTCTAACTGTTGAGCATTCATCTTGATTATATAGTTGTTATCACTAATATTATAGCTTATTCTCATTTTAAATCAATAAAATCTCGATGTCAATGTGTTTTATCCCTAAATTCTTGCCAATTTAGGAATAATCCTAGATAATTACATCAAGAAATATTTTCAATGGGATATAATTATTGTATAATAAAGAGATCCGATTTGCAATATTAATATTATAAGAGGAAACAACCAATGATTCCAGGTGAACTGATTGTTAAAGCAGGTGAAATTGAACTTAATGTTGGTCGTCCGACTTTAAAGATTAAAGTTGCGAATACAGGCGATCGCCCAATTCAAATTGGCTCACATTATCATTTTTATGAAGTTAATGAAGCCCTGAAATTTAAACGCGAAAAAACTAAAGGAATGCGGTTAAATATTCCGGCGGGAACTGCGGTTAGATTTGAACCCGGAGATGAACAGGAAGTTGAGTTAGTGACAATGGCTGGAAGTCGAGAAATATATGGGTTTAATGGCTTAGTGGAAGGTCAGTTAAATTTGAATTTACCCGAAGAAAATAAAAAGGATACAAAAGAGAAGGTTAAGAAAGATAAAAAAGACAAGGGGAAGAAGAAAAAATAATTTTAGTTTGACTTAGGCTTGTAGAATTAAATGATTGAAGAAAGCCCTGAAGGGCTTACTACTGAAGGAGTGGAAAATGGGTTATAAAATGGATCGGCGGGCTTATGCAGAAACCTTTGGGCCGACGGTGGGCGATCGCATTCGGTTAGCAGATACCGAATTAATTATTGAAGTGGAAATGGACTATACAAATTATGGGGATGAGGTAAAATTTGGAGGCGGAAAAGTAATTCGGGATGGCATGGGACAGTCTCCAATTTCCCGTGCGGATGGAGCCGTAGATTTAGTGATTACTAATGCTTTAATTGTAGATTGGTGGGGGATTGTTAAAGCAGATGTGGGGATAAAAGATGGGAAAATTTATAAGATTGGGAAGGCAGGAAATCCCTATATTCAAGATCATATTGATATTATTATCGGCCCTTCTACGGAAGTGATCGCCGGGGAAGGAATGATCCTCACCGCAGGGGGAATTGATAGCCATATTCACTTTATTTGTCCTCAACAAATTGAGACCGCCATTGCATCAGGAATTACCACGATGATCGGGGGTGGAACTGGCCCGGCAACGGGAACTAATGCTACTACTTGTACCCCAGGTGCATGGAATATTTATCGGATGTTAGAAGCGGCGGAAGCCTTTCCGATGAATTTGGGATTTTTAGGCAAAGGAAATAGTAGTCAACCCCAAGGTTTAGTTGAACAAATTGTAGCGGGGGTCATGGGTTTAAAACTACATGAAGATTGGGGAACTACCCCAGCAACAATTGATACTTGTTTAACAATTGCGGATGAATATGATGTTCAAGTTGCCATTCATACGGATACTTTAAACGAATCAGGGTTCGTAGAAACGACCATTGCAGCATTTAAAAATCGGGTGATTCATACTTACCATACCGAAGGGGCGGGAGGGGGTCATGCACCAGATATTATTAAGGTTTGTGGTCAGAAAAATGTCTTACCTTCTTCTACAAATCCCACCCGTCCCTATACGATGAACACCTTAGAAGAACATTTGGATATGTTGATGGTTTGTCATCATTTAGATCGAAATATTCCAGAGGATGTGGCTTTTGCTGAGTCACGAATTCGCCGAGAAACTATTGCCGCTGAAGATATTTTGCACGATTTAGGGGCATTTAGTATGATTTCTTCTGATTCTCAAGCGATGGGAAGGGTGGGAGAAACTATTATTAGAACTTGGCAAACGGCCCATAAAATGAAAGTGCAACGGGGGGTATTAACTGACCCAGAAAATTCGACCGCATCCCATGATAATTTTCGGGTAAAACGCTATATTGCTAAGTATACAATTAATCCGGCTATTACCCATGGAATTTCTGATTATGTGGGGTCAATTGCTGAAGGAAAATTAGCGGATTTGTGTTTATGGAAACCTGCTTTTTTTGGGGTAAAACCGGAATTGGTAATTAAAGGCGGCTTAATTGCTTGGGCACAAATGGGGGATGCCAATGCCAGTATTCCTACTCCTCAACCTGTCTATGGTCGCCCGATGTTTGGGAGTTTTGGAAAAGCAATTTCATCTACTTCTTTAACTTTTATGTCTCAAGCCGCTTTAGAGGCAAAAATTCCCGAACAATTAGGGTTAAAAAAACAATGTGTCGCGGTTTCAGGTACTCGAAATTTGAGTAAAGCTGACATGAAATTAAATGATGCTTTACCCAAAATTGAGGTTGATCCTGAAACCTATCAAGTTAAAGCAGACGGGCAATTATTAACCTGTGAACCTGCGGAGGTTTTACCAATGGCGCAGCGCTATTTCTTGTTTTAGTTGTTGTTGAATAATACCCCAAAAACTCTTTTTTGGGGTTATTCTAGTAGGGAATAATTAAATTGAGGAATTTCTTATTTCGTTAACCGATCTAAACACAGTTGATGGGAAGAATTGAGGAGAGCTTGCCAGGCTAATAATACCACTCCTAATGTGCCTAAAGCGGTGGCGGAGGCGATCGCAAAAATTATAATAATCTGATAACGCACCGCATCTAAAGGATTTGCCCCCGCTAAAATTTGACCCGTCATCATCCCAGGTAAACTGACAATTCCCATCACCATCATTGAGTTAATCATGGGGATCATTCCTGTTCTAATAGCGGCTTTAACTTCTTCATGGGTTGCTTCCCAACGGGTCGCTCCTAATGCTAATAAGGTTTCTATTTTTTGACGTTGATTAACTAAGGATTCCATGAATCGATCTAATCCTAAAGAAATCCCAGTCAGGGTATTTCCTAATACCATTCCCAATAAAGGAATAAAGTATTGCGGATCATACCAAGGTTGCACTTGAATAATTCCCAAGGTGGTTAAATTGGTAATCAAAAATGATGATATAAAAACCGATAATAAACTTCTCCAATAAATTCCCACAAATCTCCGAGAGGTTCGATTAACACTAGAAATTCCAGCGATAGTTGCCATAATTATTGCTAAGGCAATAACAGGAAAGGGATGGGATAAGGTAAACAGCCAATTTAAGACATATCCAATTAATAATAACTGCACAACCATTCGTACACTGGCAATGATTAAGGATTGAGCTAGACCTAATTTTAATCCTAAAGATAGGACAATATTAATCACAATGAATAAGACAGATAGGGCTAATTGTTCTACACTAATCGGAATATAACTACTAGACATTTTAGGAGAAGGGAGATATAATTATTGATCAGAAAGTAATTCTTGTTGAACTTGAGTTACCCGACGCAATTGTTTAGGATCATGACTTGTCCAAATGCAAGCTCGTTCTGGGTTTTCAGTTAACCAACGTTGAATTAAAGACTCAACTTGTTGCGTGGTTCTAGGATCTAAAGAGGCGGTGGGTTCATCTAATAATAACACTAATGGATCTAATTGTAATCCTCTAATTAATGCCACTAATTGTGTTTCTCCTCCTGATAGATTTTGAGTAGATTGTTGGAGAAAATCAGGCGATCGCCCCACATCTAAAAACCAGTTTTCTACCCGTTGCGGATTGTAATATTTTTGACGATGAACTAATAGATCATAAACCCTTTTTAAATTTGTTTCTACAGTTCCTTCTAATAATACTGGACGTTGATGTAAGTAAATAACTAAAGAACGATATTGAGGGATATAACATTGGGTTAAAGGGCGACTTCCCAGTTGAATTTCCCCCTCATCAAAGGGATCTAACCCCGCCAATGCTCGCATTAACAGGGTTTTTCCGGTTCCTGTCGCCCCGACTAAACCCAAACACATCCCAGGGGATAACACCAAATCAACCCCTCGCCAAACCCATCGAGATTGAATTTTACGACCAAGATTAATCGCTGATAATTGGCTCATTGGATATTAGGAATTATACTTTTCTATTCTATCAAAAACTTAAAGTGATTGATACAATTATAAGTAATTCCTTATTTTTATTCGCAGCAAGAAGCGGAACAACTTCTAGGAAATAAAGCTCAGGAAACAAGTCACACCGCCAAAAATCGTTGGATGACTTCTTGACTTAAATCTTTTGTTGCACCGGAAGCCACAATTCCACCTTTTTGCATCGCATAATAACGGTCAGCTTGACGAACAAAATGTAAGTGTTGTTCGACTAATAAAACCGAAATTCCTGTTGTTTGAATAATTCCCCGTACTGCCGCTTCAATTTCTAAAATAATTGAAGGTTGAATCCCTTCTGTGGGTTCATCTAAAACTAATAATTGTGGTTTTCCCATCAACGCCCTAGCAATAGCTAATTGTTGTTGTTGTCCGCCACTTAAATCCCCTCCCATCCGAGATAACATAGTTTTTAAAACGGGGAATAATTCAAAAATTTCATCAGGAATTTCTGGTTTTCCTTTCGGTCTTTTGGGTAATGCTTCTAACCCTAATAATAGATTTTCCTTCACCGTCACCCGGGGAATAACTTCCCGTCCTTGGGGAACATAACCAATTCCTAATCTAGCCCGTTTATCCGTGGCAACTTTAGTAATCGGTTGACCTTGAAAATAAATCTCCCCGGTTTTGGGTTTGAGTAATCCCATAATACTTTTTAATAAAGTGGTTTTTCCCACCCCATTCCGCCCAATTAAACAAACCATTTGTCCAGGGGTAACGCTTAAATCTACATCGCGTAAAATATGACTTTCCCCATAATAAACATTCAATCCAGATACTTTTAACATAATATCCGGCGGTGCTACAGATTCCATAACCGCTCCTTCTGTAATTCCGATCATTTTGCCAATCCTCGCTTTAATGTTGTTAGGAATTATACCAACACCCAATCATGCCAATTATATGCCTGTTCGCAGGCTATGGCTTAAATTGGGTGATTAAAAAATTTAAAGTTGAAACTCTCTAAGCGGCATTCTATATAGTCACTTAACTTTTTGTGATCAGAAAATTGCCAATTCCCAGTAGTGGGAACATCCGGGCTCCCTAAAATATAGCGTTTCAATGCAGTGCAGTTGATTACTCCTCCTCTTGTTTTCCCAAATAAACCTCAATCACCCGAGGATCATTTTGCACTTCATCCATATCCCCTTGACACAATACCGAACCTTGATGTAAAACCGTTACTGTTCTGGCAATTTGTCGGACAAATTCCATATCATGTTCAATCACAATAATCGAGTGACTTTCTGCTAATGCTAACAGCAAATTTCCCACATTTTCTGTTTCTTCATCCGTGAGTCCGGCAACCGGTTCATCTACTAATAATAAATCGGGAGATTGGGCGACTAACATCCCAATTTCTAAACGTTGTTTTTCCCCGTGGGAGAGTAACGCCGCCGGAAAATCTGCTTTAGCAATTAACCCAATGGTATCTAAAAGTCCCGCAACGTTTCTAATTTCTGCCCCTGTAGTCCGTTGAAATAAGGTCGGAAAAACATTTTTATTGCGGTTACAAGCCAAATCTAAATTATCTCTAACGGTTAAATTCAGATAAATTCTCGGGGTTTGAAATTTTCGCCCAACTCCAAAACAAGCAATTTGATATTCGGGCATTTTGGTTAAATTACGCCCTTTAAAAAATACCTGTCCGCTCGTGGGTTGAACTTTGCCCGTAATTACATCTAAAAACGTGGTTTTGCCCGCTCCATTTGGGCCAATAATGACTCGCAATTCCCCCACATCCATACTAAATGTTAAGTGATTGAGGGCTTTAAATCCATCAAAACTGACGGTGACATCATTAATTTCTAAAATTTTAGCACTCATGGTTTTAATCTTTGGTTATTTTCCGTTCAAGTTCTTCTCTTTCTAACTTAATTTCTGGGTCTTCTTCTAAACGGGGATAGGTCTCCACGGGTTTAGGAAATCCGAATAAGGCACGAACTTGATCAAAACTAAAGTTTCTGACCCATCCCACAATGCCATCGGGTAATATGGTAACAACAATTAAGAATAATGCCCCTTGAAAAAATAGCCAAACTTCGGGGAATTGTTCACTTAATACGGTTTTTCCTAACCGCACTAATATGGTTCCTAAAATTGCCCCAATTAGACTTCCTCGCCCTCCCACGGCTACCCAAATCACCATTTCAATGGAAAAGGCAACATCCATGGCATTGGGCGTAATAATTCCGGTTTGGACAGTGTACAAAGCCCCTGCAATTCCGGCAAATGCTCCCGAAATCGAAAAGACTAAAACCTTAAACCAAGTGGGATTATAACCGGAGAATCTCAACCGAAATTCATCATCTCGAATCGCTATTAATAAATTACCAAATCGTCCACTGGTTAGCCAACGACAGAGTAAATAGGTAGCAATTAAAAACAGAATTGTGATTTCATAAAACGCCAACTGAACCGGGGCAGAACCGACAACAAATCCGAAGATCTTATCTGTTTCTGTTTTTAACCCGTTGGTTCCATTAATCAGTTGTTGTTGACCATTAAAGAAGTTAAAGAAAACGATTAACGCGGCTTGGGTAATAATTGAAAAATAAACCCCTTTAATTCGATTTCTAAAGACTAAATAGCCTAATAATCCGGCAACAATCCCCGGAATAATAATTACTGCAAATAGAGTGAAAGGGAAGGAATAAAAGGGTTTCCATAACCAGGGTAAATCATTGACTCCGTAGAGAGTAAAAAAATCGGGGATTTCTCCCGAGGGTAGTTGCAATTTTAGGTACATGGCTAGGGCATAACCCCCTAATGCAAAAAAGATCCCATGTCCTAAACTCAATAATCCTGTATATCCCCAGATTAAATCAATTCCTAATGCTGCGATCGCTAAGGCGAGAAATCGACCCAATAATTGTAACCGAAAGGTGGGTAAGATTAAGGGCATAATTATGGCAAAAAACAAGCCAAGTCCCATAATTATTGCCCCTTCAATCAGCTTCTTTTGATGTTTCTGCTTCTTGGTTTGAGGTAGAATAATATCATTGTTCATAGTTCGGCTGTTCTCCCTTTCTGTGGAAAGATTCCTGATGGTTTAACTTGTAAAAAGGCAATAATTAATACGAAAACTAATACTTTTGCCATACTGGTTGTGGCAAAAAAGTTGAAAAAGTTAACAAAGAAAGGCGCGGCGTTCATGTTGGTTAATAATAGAGCCAGAGTTCCTGAACCGATTAAATAACTGGTAACACCAATGGCAAAGGAAGCAATCACAGTCCCGAGGAGATTTCCTACCCCTCCCACCACCACCACCATAAAGGTATCCACGATATAATTTTGTCCAGTATTGGGGCCGACCGAACCTAATAATGTAATCGCACATCCGGCAATTCCGGCAAGTCCTGAACCGATGGCAAAGGTTAGGGCATCAACGGTATCGGTGGGAATCCCTAAACAGGCACTCATGGTACGATTTTGGGTGACAGAACGAATCCTTAATCCCCAATTAGACTTATTGAAAAACCAATAAATTCCGATTAAACAAAGTATGGTTAGAACAATAATAAAAACCCGGGCATAGGGAATTTGAACAGAGCCTAATTCTAATCCCCCTCGCAACCAAGGTGGGGTGCTAACATCGACATTTCTGGCACTAAACCAAGGTTTTGATAGGGCTTTTTGACTTTGCCCAATAATTAATCCGATTGTCAGACCTATTCCTGATGATAATAGGAATAAAACGGAAACTGCCCACCGTTGAATATTATCCCAATTAGGACGACGACGTAGTACCCATAATCCGCCAAAAAATAGCAGGCAAAATATAACAATTCCGATCACAAAGGTGGTACTCACACTGCGAACCAGTTGTTGCAAAATCAAACTCACACCCCAAGTTGCTAATAAGGTTTCTAAGGGTCTTCCATACAGAAATCTAATCACCCCTCTTTCTAAGGCTAATCCCGCCAGGGCTGTGACGATAAAAGCAATGGGAATGGCAAAAATAATGTAGGTGCTAAACAGCGGTTCTCCTAGGGGTCTGAAGATATTTTGAACCACAAAGGTTGTATAGGCTCCTAACATAATTAGTTCCCCATGGGCGAGGTTAATCACACCCATAAGTCCAAAGACAATTGCTAGTCCTAATGCTGCCATTAACAGCACCGAACCAATGCTAATTCCATTAAAGATGGCAGTTAATAAATCTTGCATTTTTAGGAAAAACTCCAAATTGTAGCAGGGAACAGGGAATAGGGAAAACCGGAGGAAAAGAATTCACTGTCTCTTTAACTCTAATCCCCCTTAAAACTGGGAGCTAGGGGGATATAATTTGGGGATTAAAATTGATTAATTATGTCGTTCCCATTTTGTATTTTTCCCCTTTCTTGGGATCAGTCCAGTCACAACCAAAGCCCTTGGTCGCCGGAACAAATTGGTTCCAGGGAATCGGATCAACGGGGCCTTCCGTTGCCCAAACAATATTAAATAATCCATCATCCCGTACCTGTCCCATCCGCACGGTTTTAGAAATATGATGGTTGGGGAACATCGTCACTTTGCCCTCAGGAGCATCGAAACTTTGACCGATAGCTGCCAATCTAACCTTCTCTAAATCATCAGCAGTTCCAGCTTTTTCTACGGCCTGTTTCCACAAATAGACCATCAAATAAGCGGCTTCCATCGGGTCATTAGTTACCCGGTCTGGCCCATATTCAGCTTTAAACGCTTCTACCCATTTCTTATTAGTGGGAGTGTCAACGGTTTGGAAATAGTTCCAAGCGGCATAGTGACCCAAAAGGAAGTCTTTACCAATTTGTCGGACTTCTTCTTCCCCAATACTGACCGACATCACCGGATATTTTTCCGGGGTCATTCCCGCCCCTTGTAACTGTTTGAAGAAGGCTACATTACTATCTCCATTCAAACTATTAAAAATCACACCGCCATTGGGTAATGCCTGTTTAATTTTAGTAATAATTGGGGTAACTTCCGTATTCCCTAGAGGTAAATAATCTTCCCCTACGGTTGTGCCACCAATAGCTATTAACTGTTCCTTAATAATATTGTTAGCCGTGCGGGGAAAAACATAGTCGGAGCCTACTAAGAAAAATTCCTTACCTTTATTATCAAATAACCATTGTACGGCGGGTTCAATTTGTTGATTCGGGGCGGCTCCGGTATAAAAAATGTTTTTAGAACATTCTTGACCTTCGTATTGAACCGGATACCATAACATATGATTTCTCGATTCAAATACATCTTTTACCGCCTTCCGACTGGCAGATGTCCAGCAACCAAAAACAGTAACGACTTTATCTTGGTCGATTAATTTTTGAGCTTTTTCGGCAAAAGTCGGCCAGTCAGAAGCACCATCTTCAACTACGGCTTCAATTTGTTTACCAAGCACCCCACCATTGGCGTTAATTTCTTTAATTGCCAACTTTTCGGCTTCCACAACGGTAGTTTCACTAATTGCCATCGTTCCACTTAAGGAGTGAAGAATTCCCACCTTAATTGTATCGCCACCACCGCTGGGGGTTGAGGTTGGGGTTGCGGTTGAGGTTGGGGTTGAACTCGTGGTATTATTGTTAGCAGAGTTGGCGCACCCTTTGAGGAACAGGGTACTGCCAAAGGCTGCCGAACCATAAACTAAGAATTTGCGTCTACCGAAATTTTTTTTCACTATGAGTATTTAGTAATTTTACTTAAAAATTTGCCCAAATAATAGGCTGTTTTCTTGACCCTATCTATAACCATAAATTGGTTAAATTTAAACATTGAGCAGTAGGTCAAATTGCTGAAAAATCAACAACAATTGACTGCGCTTCGATGAATATATGGGGATGGGCAATTTCCTATTCAAGATTTGGATATTAGAGGAATTTGGCATGGTAAATTGTAACCTAAAATACAAAATATCCAGAATTAACAGGACTTACAATGGTTACCGACCAGCATCTCCTGATGTGATTGGTAATTTAGGTAATATATCATGCTTGTATCGATTTTTTTTGAGATATATATGCTTAAAAAGTATAGAGATATAATTATAAAATATACGAACTTTTTTGTGTTCATGGAATTACGTCATCTTAAATATTTTGTTGCTGTTGCATAGGATTTTATATTGTTATCAAAAAGAATCAATTTTTAAACAGAATGAAACAGCCCTAGCCTTACCAAAGGGGATTTAAACCCAGTTCTCCCCTAACCAGCAGGACTCTGTTTCATTCTCTAGGAAAAACTGTGTGACCTCTCCCCCAACCCCTCGACTGTGAGGAGAGGGGGGACTAATTAGGGTTAGACGTAATAATCCTGAATCGCTTTCACTTCCAGGGGAGTAGACTTTAAGGAACGAATCGCCGCCACCGTCGCCTTAGCCCCAGCAATAGTTGTAATAATCGGGATTTTGTAAGCCAAAGCCGAACGACGGATCAGAATCCCATCGCTGCGGGACTCCTCCCCAGAAGGAGTAATAATGGCCAACTGCACCGCCTGGTTTTTGATAGCATCCAAAATATTCGGCCGTCCTTCGTGCAGTTTCAACTCCATCTCCACTTTCACGTCATTTTCCCAAAGCACTTTGCGAGTCCCAATCGTCGCGGTAACTTTAAACCCTAAAGCCAAGAAATCCCGAACCACGGGGACAATGGCCTGTTTATCCCGTTCATTCACCGAAATAAACACCGTCCCCGATAGGGGTAACACCTGTCCGGCGGCCAGTTCTGCCTTGGC
The DNA here is from genome assembly GCF_057220675.1 of Planktothrix sp. PLAVEN19ND. Taxonomy (NCBI): domain Bacteria; kingdom Bacillati; phylum Cyanobacteriota; class Cyanophyceae; order Oscillatoriales; family Microcoleaceae; genus Planktothrix; species Planktothrix sp. PLAVEN19ND. The sequence goes on from NZ_CM170132.1 coordinate 1,807,581, forward strand.
AAAGGCCTTGCCAAATTCGGTATCAATGCCCATCACTTCCCCCGTAGAGCGCATTTCCGGCCCTAAGAGCACATCCGTACCTGGGAATTTGGCAAAGGGTAAGACGGCTTCTTTGACCGAAACGTAGGTGGGAATGATTTCCTCGGTAAAGTCTAATTCAATTAAACTTTTACCCGACATTACCCGGGAAGCAATTTTGGCTAAGGGAACCCCAATCGCCTTAGAGACAAAGGGAACGGTTCGAGACGCCCGGGGATTAGCTTCTAAAATAAAGACATTTTCCCCCTGCACCGCGAACTGAATATTCATTAACCCCACCACATTTAACGCCTTGGCCAGTTCAATGGTTTGACGGCGAATGGTGGTAATGGCGGCTTCCGAGAGGGTTTGGTAGGGAATCGAACAAGCGGAATCTCCCGAGTGAATTCCAGCCTGTTCGATATGTTCCATAATTCCCCCAATCACCACGTTTCCCTGTTGGTCAGCGATCGCATCCACATCAACTTCTATGGCATTTTGTAGGAACTGATCGACTAAAATGGGGTGATCGGGTTCGACATGAACCGCAAACAGCATATAGCGTTCCAATTCTTCATCGGAATAGACGATTTCCATGGCCCGTCCCCCTAACACATAGGAAGGACGCACAACTACTGGATATCCAATCCGGCGCGCCACTTTTAGGGCTTCTTTGAAACTGCGAGCCATGCCGTTTTCAGCCTGCAAAATATTCAATTCCCGCAGAATCTTTTCAAACCGTTCTCGGTCTTCGGCAATATCAATCGAGTCGGGAGATGTACCCCAAATCTTGGTTTTTAGGGGTAATTTTTCTAAGGCTCGTTGCAAAGGTAAGGCTAATTTTAGCGGCGTTTGACCGCCGAATTGAATAATAATTCCTTCGGGTTCTTCCGCTTCAATAATATTGAGAACATCTTCTTTCGTGAGCGGTTCAAAATATAAGCGATCGCTCGTATCATAGTCGGTGGAAACGGTTTCTGGGTTCGAGTTAACCATAATCGTTTCATAGCCATCCGCGCGTAAAGAATAGGAGGCATGACAACAACAATAATCAAACTCAATCCCCTGTCCAATGCGGTTTGGGCCACCGCCTAAAATCATGACTTTGGGTTTAGTTGAGGGTAAAATTTCGTCTTCTTCCCAATAGGTGGAATAATAATAGGGTGTGGTTGATTCAAATTCCGCCGCACAGGTATCCACCATTTTATAAACGGGTTTTACCCCTAATCCTTTGCGATAGGTTCGGACTTCATCTTCCGTGGTTTTGGTGGCAAAGGCAATTTGGCGATCGCTAAATCCTTGCCGTTTTACCGCTAACAGTTTATCGGCTTTTAGCTCAGGTAAAGAAGTGCGTTTCAGGAACTTTTCCGTTTCTAAGATTTCCTGCATTTTATCTAAAAACCACGGATCAATTCCGGTCAATTCATAGATTTCTTCCACCGTCATTCCTAACACCATCGCATTCCGAACGGTTAAAATTCGTTCTGGATTCGGTGTGCGCAAACCGGAGCGAATATGATCTAAACGGTCGAGTTTTTCCGAGCGATCGCATCCCCAACCTGCTAACCCGGTTTCCAAGGATCGTAAGGCTTTTTGGAAGGATTCACAGAAGGTGCCACCGATCGCCATCGCTTCCCCGACGGACTTCATTTGGGTGGTTAAAACTGGTTCTGAACCGGGGAATTTCTCAAAGGCAAACCGGGGAATTTTGGTTACCACATAATCAATTGTGGGTTCAAAGGAAGCGGGGGTTTTCTTAGTAATATCGTTCTTAATTTCATCTAAGGTATATCCCACGGATAATTTCGCCGCAAATTTAGCGATCGGGAATCCCGTGGCTTTGGAAGCTAGGGCCGAAGACCGACTCACCCGAGGATTCATCTCAATCACAATAAAATCCCCGGTCACCGGATTAACGGCAAATTGAATATTAGATCCCCCGGTTTCTACCCCAATTTCTCGGATAATTTTAATCGAAGCATCCCGCAATCTTTGATATTCTTTATCGGTTAAGGTTTGGGCGGGAGCTACGGTAATTGAATCCCCCGTATGTACCCCCATGGGATCGATATTTTCAATCGAACAAATAATCACCACGTTATCAGCCAGATCCCGCATGACCTCTAATTCATATTCTTTCCAACCAATTAAGGATTGTTCGATTAAAATTTGAGAATTGGGAGACGCATCTAAACCGGATTGGGCAATTTCTTCAAATTCTTCTTGGTTATAGGCAATACCACCCCCTGTGCCTCCCATGGTAAAGGCGGGACGAATAATTAAGGGGTAGCTCCCAATTTGATGCCCCACCTGGAGGGCTTCACCCATGGTATTGGCAATTCCCGAAGGGCAACAGGCCACTCCGATTTTTTCCATGGCCTCTTTGAACAGTTGCCGATCTTCGGCTTTTTCAATGGCTTCTAATTTAGCCCCAATCAGTTCTACGCCATATTTCTCTAAGGTACCATTTCTAGCTAAAGCCACGGCTAAGTTAAGGGCGGTTTGACCTCCCATGGTGGGTAATAGGGCATCGGGACGTTCTTTTTCGATTACCTTGGCTACGATTTCGGGAACTAGAGGCTCAATATAGGTGCGTTCGGCCGTTTCTGGGTCAGTCATAATTGTTGCCGGGTTGGAGTTGACTAGCACCACTTCATAGCCTTCTTCCCGCAGAGCTTTACAGGCTTGAGTTCCTGAATAGTCGAACTCACAGGCTTGTCCAATCACAATCGGCCCAGAACCCAGGAGCAAAATTTTCTTTATGTCTGTACGTTTCGGCATTATGAATTCTGTGTATATCAGTTGACGTTTAGCTTCATTAAACGGGATTGAGTATACAACTTACTCCTAAGTCTCTAAACATTTTAAGGATATCGCTTTATATTCTTGTGAACTGTTTGATTAAACCTTGACAAATCCCAGTTTTGTTTTTTTTACAAAAATTTTAAATTTTCGGGGTTGCCACCGGATGCGCCGCTGTGGTATGCTAATTGGTAATTAAATATAATGGGGTGGTTGCAATTTTAAAATTTTTACAACCACCCCATTATATTATAAGTATCTTCTCGCGAATCCGCGGCCCTGTCAAGGGGGAATCCGGTTTTTTTTTCGATTTTTGGTAAATTTTTGTAATGATTGGGTCAGTAGACTTTATCGACAATTGATGAGAGACTAAGAGCAAATGGTTAACATCCTGTCAGTTTAGCCAATCTGTTTTTAGCTGCGAGTCATTATGCCCAGAACGCCCGATGAATATGTGGTTCACATCATGATTGAGGGGGGTCATCGAGAAGAAATTAAGTTTCCCACGATGCAAGACTTTCAGGTGTGGTACAACAAAGTTTTACTGCCCAAATTTGATAGTACCGAATTTGTCAATGTTCCCATCAAACAACGGGCAGAAGATAATAATGCTAAAGAATATATGGTTGTTCGTCCGAGTGCGATTAAGGCTATTCGGGTGGAACCCGTTTTCAACTCCAGTATTGACCGTCGCATGGTTGATGAACCCGATATTTAAGTAGTAAGCCCTTCAGGGCTTATTCAATTATTGATGTTAATGAGAAAGCCCTAAAGGGCTTACTACGAGAAGTGAACACAGTGCAAGTTATTGGGATCGATTTGGGTGGGACAGCGATAAAATTGGGCTGTTTTGCACCCGACGGAACTTGTTATCAGTCCTTAACGGTTCCCACTCCTCAACCGGCGACACCGGAAGCGGTGTTAGTAGCAATAGTTGGGGCTGTAGCACAAATTAGGCAAAATGTCAATAATATTGTAGCAATTGGATTGGGAACTCCTGGGCCTGTGGATGGGACGGGAAAAATTGCCAAAGTAGCGATTAATTTGGCCGGATGGCAGGATGTTCCCTTAGCTAATTGGTTAGAGGAAAAAACGGGTTTACCTGTGATTTTAGCGAATGATGCTAATTGTGCGGGGTTAGGGGAGGCGTGGTTAGGGGCGGGGCGACGGTTTCAAAATTTAATTTTATTAACTTTAGGAACTGGGGTAGGCGGGGCGATTATTTTAAATGGGGAATTATTTGTCGGACATCAAGGGGCGGCGGCGGAATTAGGATTAATTAGTCTTAATTTTGATGGCCCTGTTTGTAATAGTGGAAATCGGGGTTCTTTAGAACAATATACTTCAGTTCAAGCTATTCGCCGGGATACGGGATTAGAACCCGCAGAATTAGCGGAAAAAGCCTTAGCAGGGGATGAAAAAGCGATCGAATATTGGCAAGAATATGGCAAGTTATTAGGGATAGGATTAGGGAATTTAATTTATGTTTTAACTCCAGAAGCGATCATTTTAGGTGGGGGAATTAGTGCGGGGGCTGATTTATTTTTGCCTGCGATGAAAGCGGAATTAGAACAAAGAGTATTATTCAGTTCCAGGGAGGGGTTAGAAATATTAATTGCGGAATTAGGAAATCAAGCGGGAATGATTGGGGCGGCAAAATTAGCGTTTCAGAAGTTTGTTAAGATTGAGGATCAAGTTGAATAGTCATGATTTTATAACTTTTTCAAATTATAAATAGTTAATACATTAAATTAATGTGTGCTAAAATATGCTTTAGTAGCTTTTAAATAATGGGAGTCCCTATATGGCTATTGAGCAGGATAGAAATCAACTACAAGCTTTAAAGCGTAATGAAGCAATAATAATAGCGTTGACAGATATTATCGATAAAATTCCTAAGATTTTTCCGTTTAAATCAGATTTACAAGAAAATCTCAACAATCTGCATTCTGTGATGTTAGGATTGCGACCTCCAAGAATTATGGTAATTGGGCGGTCTAGGTCTGGTAAATCATCTTTAATTAATGCGATTTGTGGTTTAAAAGTAGCCGAAGTTAGTCATACAAAGCCACAAACAGGTAAGGCTGAATGGAAGGACTATTATCACGATGGGATTGATTTATTGCATCTGTTGGATACAAGAGGTTTACAAGATGCTCAAGCTCCAATACAGGATGATTCAGCTACAACAGCTTATGAAAGTATTATGCAAGCGATTCATCAAAAATGCCCAGACGTAATCCTTTTCGTCTGTAAAGCAACTGAAGTTCACAGTGCTAGTCAAGAAGACCTCAATATTTGTGAATCAATTATCAAAGAGATTAAGAAACAATATAAACGCGAGTTGCCAATCATTGGAGTGTTAACTAAATGTGATGAATTAGATCCTCCTAAAGTTTGGTTACCCACGGACAATGAAACAAAAAATCAGAATATTCAAGAAGAAGTCACAAATTTTTACGGCTATTTGCAAACAAGAGAAAACTTGCGTCCTCATGTCAAGGGTGTTATTCCAACTGTTGCTTATGCTAAATATGAAGAGGGAAGAAACGGTTTAATAATTCCTGACACAGATGAGCGTTGGAATATCAACCAATTAACAGAAAAAATGATTCAATATACCCCACAAGAAACAAGGGGATCTTTGGCTCGGATGGCACATTTTCAAGAATTTCAACTTGGCATTGCCAGGACTGTTGTTAGTGCTTGTGTAGCTATTTCTGGTATTGTTTCCGCAAACCCCATTCCAGGTTCTGCAATTCTACCCGTTGCAACTATTCAAACTTTTATGGTTATGTATATTGGTTGGCTAAGTGGTCGTGAGTTTTCAGAACAAACAGTTAAAGACTTTGTTGTTACTTCGGGGGTAGGTATTGGCGCAAATGCAGGAATGATTGCTATTGCTGATATTGGCTTGAAGTTTGTGCCAGGTTTTGGTAGTGTACTTTCTGCTGGTGCAGGTGCAATTGCTACAAAAGGTTTAGGAGATACTGCGATCGCATATTTCTTACAAGACGCGAAACAAGGCGAAGCATTATAATTGAAATCTACTAAACTGTTTGTTAAACTTCATTAAAACTATTACATTATGAAATTAATCGCCATTCAATAAACATCTTCGTAATCACCCATAACCCCTGTTCAGGACGAATTTCACAACGAATAGGGGCAGAATCATAATTTGTCAGGGGAATTCCTAAAACCGATGCTTTTGATTGAGTATCAATAATTGCAGAAAATACGTCATTACTATTTTCAATAATACTGTAAACATTAATCGACAAACAAGGAGATACTACAGATAAATTATCAAAGACTCGTTTTTGGCTACTGATAAACTCCTGTTTTGTAGAAACCCCATATAAATCTCCTCGATAATCATCTGAGATAGTAAAACCAAGTTTAATAATATTTTTTGTATCATAAGCATCTTTAAATCGTTTAAAGAGCAAGAGAGCATTATCAGGAAGATGGGGCGGATTAGCTTGTTTTTCATGCCACATCTGAATCCCATTATAACCTTGAATTGCGGTTGGAATTAAATTAATAGGATTTAACATTCTAAATCTTTTACTCCCCTTGACTTACGACCACTGTATTTTTGAGTAGAGTATAATTATTACTGTTAAATAAAATACTAACACCGATCGCAAATGTGATCAAGGAGTTACAGATTTAAACGCTATAATCAAGATTGATAATCGATTATAGAACTCAGCTTGAAACCCTTATCCATGAAATTCATCTCATTCATAATGTGACCAAACTGAAATAACTCTAATCGTTTTAGTTATATCATCAATTGAATAGACAAGACGATGTTTAATATTAATTCGCCTTGAATAGTATCCTTGAAGATCTCCTGATAACTTTTCATAAGGAGGAGTATAGGGGTTTTGTTTTAATATCTCGACCAATTTTTTCACATTGTTTTCCAAATTAGCAGACTTCAACTTTTTGACATCTTTAAGAGCATCACGGCTAAATTCAATCTTCCACAGCATCTAACGCCCTCATAAACTCTTCTTCCGATACCCAATCATTTGACTGTGCAGCTTTTTTGATTTCGGACACAAAACCCGGAATAGATTGTAAATAAAGTGTTTCTTGCAAACTTTCCCAGTCTTCTTTTGAAACTAAAATAGCATCCCCATTTTGACTGGTAATCATTCTAGGTAAATGATCTTGATTGACCTGTTCAAGCAAATTTAATAAATTAGCTTTAGCCTCAGTTGCACTTAAAATTTCCATTCAACCTCTCTGAATCTATAAAATTAATTCTACCAAATCTTATATTTTTGACTAGAGTATAATTATTACTGTTAAATAAAATATTAACACCGATCGCAAATGTGATCAAGGAGTTACAGATTGAAACGCTATAATCAAGATTGATATTGGCTGTCAGGTTTTGGGTATCAGACGCCAAAATGTTCAGAGGGGTAAAAATCAATTACAGAAAATAGGAAGAAACTGAAAAGAAAAGTCTACACTAAAGAAAAGCGTTATTCTTCTGCATCAGGTTAATCTTATGTCAGAATCTCCGAAATCCATTGCCCAACACTACCATGAACGCACGAAATATGACCCCGAAACCCTAGGGTTAAAAGGTCAGACCTTGGACTGGGAAAAACAGCCCATTCCCTTTAAAGAGTATAAAATCGGCACGGTCTTTGACCTTAAACCCTACCTACGGGACACGGACGAAGCCCCATCTAGTGATCCTAAAATCCGACTTTGGCAGCGTTTGTCCCATTTATTGCTGCATAGCTATGGTTTAACGGCCAAACTCCCCACGGCGGCGGGAGTCCATTATCTGAGGGCGGCACCTTCGGCGGGGGGTTTGTATCCGGCGGAAATTTATTTAATTTCCAGGGGGACGGCGATTTTACCTGCGGGTTTATATCATTATCAACCCCAAACCCATGCTTTAGTTCAATTTTGGGAAAATCAAGTTTGGCCTGATTTACGAGATGCTTGTTTTTGGCATCCAGCATTAGAAAATACCCATTTAGCATTAGTCACATCGGCGGTTTTTTTCCGTTCTGCTTGGCGCTATCAAGATCGGGCTTATCGGCGCATTTGTTTAGATACGGGTCATTTATTAGGTAATATTGAATTAATGGCGGCGATGAATGATTATCGACCCCATTTAATTGGAGGATTTGCCGATGATATTCTGAATCAATTGTTATATTTGGATACGGATGCTGAAGGAGCGATCGCGGTTTTAGCCCTAGCTGATTTATTAGAAATCAATGAAAACTTACCGATTTCGAGAACAGCTTTACCTTCTGAAACTCAAATAGATTACCCTAATATTCCCGATGGAAAACTGTTGGCTTATTTGCATGAATCTACCAAATTAGAAACGGATTCTTCGGGAAGTCAAGGCTGGAAACTCCTAGAAACCGACGAAATATTAGAAGATAAATATAATTTCCCATTTTGCACAAAAATTTCAACGGTGACGAGTTCCATTGATTGGGGTAAAAATCTATCAGGTTTAGAAAAAACCATTTTAAAAAGACGATCTACCCGCAATTATAATGGGGCTGAACTCATGTTAAATGAACTTTTAGCCCTTTTAGATTTTACCTATCAACCTTACCATTATATTCATCAAGGGTTAGATGGTTCTCCAGATTATTTTGATTTGAGTTTAATTGAAACTTTTATTGCAGTTTCTGGAGTCTCGGGTTTAGAGGATGGATGTTATTATTATGCTCCCAAAGCCCAAGAATTAAGGCAAATTCGCTTTAAGAATTTTCGCAAGGAGTTGTACTATTTGTGTTTACAACAGGATTTAGGACGGGATGCGGCGGCGGTATTATTTCATACGGCGGATTTGAAAAAAGCGATCGCCAATTATGGGGATCGGGTTTACCGCTATTTACACTTAGATGCCGGTCATCTCGGACAACGCTTAAATTTAGGGGCTTTTTATTTGCGTTTAGGCGTGAGTGGAATTGGGGGATTTTTTGATGATCAGGTAAATGAAGTTTTGGGTATTCCTACGGATGAAGCCGTGCTTTATATTACAACATTAGGTAGACCCAGGTAGAGAAGCAAAGAGGGTTTGGAGACCAAACCCCTACGATAAAATATTACAACCATAACATTTTAAACAAATGTCATCTTCTGAACCTTCGATAGAAACCATTATTACGCCGAAATCTTCTGGAAAAGATGCGGGTTTAGCGCCATTGGTTTTGACTTTGGTGGAATTAATTCGACAGTTAATGGAAGCCCAAGTCATCCGACGGATGGAAGGAAATACCCTTACTGAAGAAGAATTAGATCGGGCGGCACAGAGTTTACAACAATTAGAAATTCAGGTATTAAAACTATGTGAAATCTTTGAAATAGACCCGGCGGACTTGAATATTGAGTTATCGGAATTTGGAACATTATTACCCAAATCAGGAAGCTATTATCCAGGGGAAACCACACAAAATCCTTCGATTTTGGAATTATTAGATCGGTTAATGAATACAGGAATTGTGGTCGAGGGAAGTGTAGATTTAGGGTTAGCACAACTGAACTTAATTCATGCAAAACTAAGATTAGTCCTAACCTCCAAACCTCTCTAACTCTTGTATCATTTTCTCTGGTGTTGCGGTGTTCCCTTCTATATTGGAGAGTTGACGTTAAGGTTTATAATAGGTGTTGGTGCGATCGCTTACACAGCCGACGGGTTTAATTAATAGGGTTTAATTATGGGAAATGGTTTATATTTATATGGGATTTTACCGACTAACCGAGTGCGACCTTTAGCCTTGCATGGGTTAGATAAACAACCGATACAAACCCATCCCGTTGATGAGTTTAGCTTTTTATATTCCGAGACTCAACAAGAACGTTATTTAGCCAGTCGGCGCAACCTATTAGGCCATGAAGATGTATTAGAAAAGGTAATGCAACATGGATATCGAACGGTTTTACCCCTGCAATTTGGATTAATTGTAAAAGATTGGGAGAATGTGAAAGAGCAGTTAATTGTTCCCTATCAAGATCGGTTAAAAGAATTGTTTCATAAATTAGAAGGAAAACGGGAAGTTGGGGTGAAAATATTTTGGGAAGAAACCGAAGAATTAAACCTTTTAATGACAGAAAATCAAGGGTTAAGGGAAAAACGCGATAGCTTAGAAGGTAAACGTCTGAGTATGGATGAAATTATCGGTATCGGTCAAGAAATTGAACGGGCGATGCAAGATCGTCAACAGGGAATTATCAGCAAATTTCAGCAGATATTAAACCCCCTAGCACAAGAAATTGTCGAAAATGATAATTTAACCAGTGCCATGATTTATAACGCAGCCTATTTAATTCCTTGGGATATGGAACCCCAATTTGGAGATAAAATAGAAGAACTAGATCACTATTTTAATAACCGCCTGCGAATTCGCTATAATAACTTTACAGCCCCGTTTAATTTTGCCCAACTCAACCCTTAATCCGAGGTGTTATGGTATTACGATTATTACTTTCTCCGATCACAGCACCCTTTGAAGGTGTAATCTGGATTGGGGAACAACTCCTAGAAAGGGCGGAAGCGGAACTTGATGACAAAGAAAATTTAGGTAAGCGGTTATTGGCGCTCCAGTTAGCCTTTGATATGGGGGATATTCCAGAGGAAGATTTTGAAGTTCAAGAAGAAGAATTATTACTACAAATTCAAGCTTTAGAAGATGAAGCAAACCAAGAAGAAGATGAAATAGACTAAATTATGATCCTTTCCCATCCTTCGTGTCTTTGTGTTTCCCTCAATTATCAATTTTTTTTCTATTCTCCCGTCCAATTAATAGTCTAAAGTGAAAGTTGAAACAGAACCGGGTTTAGATTTAGGAGGAGTGGAAGTCGGAGGTTGGGTCGTTTTGGTTTCTGGGGGTTTCGGTTGAGCAATTTGTTTAACGTCGGTTTCTAGCCCTTGGATTTGAGTTTCAATTTGTTCTAAACGTTGAGTAACGGTTTCAAAGCGTTGTCCTAAACTTTCTAACTCCTCTTGTAACCGTTTTTTCTCTACCGCCAATTGATATAAATTTCGGTAGAGCGTTGCTTCGGTTTTTCTGCGAGGCATGGTGCTAATTTTTGGTAAAATAGGAGGTTGAGAACGAAAAGGACGCATAATAATTTGGGTATAACTACGAACTCATTGTAACAATTGAATTTGTATAAGTCCTAAACTTTATTTTTCTTCATTAACTCACTAATTTTGCTAATTTTTTTGTGAGACTTTTGGGAAGAAAACCGTTTCGTTTCCGCCGAATAACTCCAACAGATAGCATCGGGGTCACGTTGATAACTCCAGTCAGAAAATTCCGGTTTGGTTTTCCACTTGCTGAGGGTAGTCGGATGCACCCCCAACCGTTGGGCAAGTTCCGACTGATTCAGGGTTTCAGGTAAAATAGAACTAGATGCCGGGTTGACCGGAAATAAGACCACGGAATTAGGTTTTTCTGGAGAAACAACCGGGAGGGGGTGTTCAACGGTCTGAGAAGGTTGGGCGGTGGGAAAATAGTAAATCATCCCGCCCACATCGGTAATTTCATATTGGGCGGCGAATTCGGTGGCCCGTTGGTCAAGATATTCCTGGACTTTTGTCCCCGACTGTTGGGTGTGCATGGCCAAATCTAAGGCCGTAATTCGTCCTTGGTTTTCCCGAATTAACCGATAAAACACCTCATCCAAGGTCGCTAACTGCTCCTGTTGACGCTGTTGATAATATTTCCACACCCGCCAAGACCCCCATCCCCCAACGGTTAAAATCGCTAAGGGGAATGCTTTCTGGAGGATAAACAAAACCACCGCCAGGGGGACTAGAAACGTCAGATATCCCCGTTCAGGAGGATTAATCTTTGGGTTTGAGTCTGACATGGATAGAATCTGAGCAAAGGTAATATCTTCAATATTGACTAAAAAGTCTATTTTTGCAAGGTGGGCGTCAATCAACTGTAACCTATCCCATCTGTTTTTGGTGGTTTTGGTTTCCAGGTGTTAAATTGAGGGGGTGACGGGTTAATAATCCCAAAATTTGACTGATAATTTAAAATATTATAGGCAATAACCATGACTCAAGAAATACGTCAAAAAATCGTTACCTTAGCCCAAGAGTTACCGGATGAATTGTTACCAGAAGCCCTAGCTTCTTTGAATTCTATTGCCCAAAAAGCTAGAGATTTAGATAGCAAGTATATAGATTTACTACACCGGAAACTACCTGAACAATTACAGAAGACGGGTTCGGATAATTCCTCAACTTGTGATCAGCCTGAATTTGACAAGGTAATAGTAGCTTATCAAGTTATTAGCGAGAAGTATAAAAATGCGTTACGGGAATTAGCGAAGTGAATGAACCGTTATGGATTTTTGAAGAAATTGTTCAAGTTATCCATCAGTATCAAATTCAGCAGCATGGGGGTAGTTTAGGAATAAGGGATGAAAATCTCCTTTCTGCAAGTTTAGCCAGACCCAGACATTTATTTGCTTACGGTCAACCTGATTTATTTGACCTAGCTGCGGCTTATGGTTATGGTTTGGCTAAAAACCATCCATTTATTGATGGTAATAAACGCACTGCTTTTGTAGTTATGGCAACTTTTTTGTTAGTCAATGACTATTTGCTGGAAGTTCCCGAAATCGAGGTTGTGCAAATGATGGAACAGTTAGCAACTGACCAACAAACTCAGGAATCTTTAGCCCAATGGTTAAGAAAAAATTCTATGACTATATGATAATAAACTGGAAAAAATAGCGATCGCTATTAAAGTCTATTTTTGCAAGGTGCACGTCGATCAATAATAACCTATCCTATCCGTTATCTGTATAGCCATGTCTATTGCGATAATATCTTGAGGGTGACTAATATTTAAACCTGAAGATTAAATATTAGTCACCCTTAATTTTAGGATTGCATCTCTCTAATCAGTTTAGCATAGGTTTCCGAAGGGCGATCGCCTAAATGATCCTCAATTTCCCGTTCTGTTCCACGATGAAAATTAATACTAAATAACCCAAACCTAGGGGTATAAGACCCCCATTCATAATTATCCGTTAATGACCAGTGCATATAACCCAAAATCGGAATATTTTCCTGTAATAAATGTTGAATTTGACGAACATGGGCTTCTAAAAATTGGCTGCGATGCAGTTGGTCAGAGCGCCGAGTGGCGATACTATTATCGGGTTTTCGACGTAACGCCATGCCATTTTCCGCAATTAAAATCGGAAGATTATATTCCTGAGCATAATATTTACAGAAAAAAGATAATCCTTCCGGGAGCGCTCGCCAGTCCCACCATTTACTCATAATTCCCGTCATTAACCAATTTCTCAACCCTTTAGTTTTAAATTCAAAATCAGAAAAAGACGGTAAACGGAAGGTATGGGCAATAAAAGGATCATAATAATCAATTGCTAGATAATCATAGACTTTTGGCCGAGGAGATAGGATTAATTCTTGCCAATAATAGTCTAAATGTTTAAGGTCAAAAGTCCGATGACCAACCCTATTCCCCGTCCAACGAGCTAACCGTCCCAGTTGATAGGGAATATCTTTTTGAAAGGGTAAAGAAGCTCGACGCAAAGATGTTTCTAAATGTTTGGCTTGGGCATAAACATAATCTCTGATTTCCTTGGGTTTTATTTCTTTTTCCTGGGCGCCTAACAAATCCCAAATTACTTTTTCTGACCAATATAAATCACTGCAATAGGTATTTAAAGTCACCATAGGTTGGTTCCAGCCATATTTTTCATAAATATCATGGATAGAATTATAAGCCCGAATATGAGCCGCTAATAAATGATTATAAGCTCGCCAAACTGCTTTAATTCCGGTAAAAGTTCCAGAGGGAAATTGACGACTTAAATAGGTATTCAGGACTAAAATATTAGGTTCATTAATGGTAATATACCAATGAATCGGTGGCTGTTGGTGATAGTCAGTTAAACGTTGATTAATATGGGTAACACTTACCGTCACATAATCAATAAAACCATCTATGGTTTCTGAGGATAACCAAGCATCTATTCCTAACCAGGCGGGATGGGTAAAATGATGTAAAGTAACAATGGGTTCTAAGCCATATTGACGACAGGTAGCAATGCGTTTTGCATAGTCATCTAAGACCTTAAAATTATAATTTGGGGCAGGAGAAATTTCGGGGGTTATTGTAGGTTGAATTCGACTCCATTCTAAACTTAAGCGGAAAGAATTTAATCCTAATTCTTGACAATTAGAAAAATCTTCCTGGTAGCGCGTCCAAAATTCAGAAGCGTTTCCAGTTCTCATTACCTTGCCTTTTTGTTCACTTTCTGACCAGTTATTTTGAGGTTGTCCCACACCATTATAACCTCCTTCACTTTGATATCCAGACGTAGCAACGCCCCATAAAAAGTTATTTTTACTCATCAAAATTTAATCTCCTTTTGTTGATTTATAGCCAGAAACAGGCGGTGTAAATTTATTTTTAGATTGTTCCAATAGGAGTAATGATTATTCAATAACCACCATTCTATCTATTCCTAAAAACCATTGTCTATTCCCCATTACCTATTGTGATTTGTGATAAAATATTTTCAGCAATATTCAGAGCCGCCCGAGGTTCTCCTAATTCTAAAGCGGATGCCTGCATTTGGGATAGTCTTTCTGAGTGATTTAACAAAAACTTTACACAATGGGCGACCATTTCCGGTAATCTTAACTGCACTCCCGCCCCCGCAGCCACGATTAAATCGGCATTCCATTCTTCTTGACCTGGAAATGGGTCTACAATAATCATGGGTTTTCCTCGGGCTAAAACTTCACTCATAATTAATCCCCCCGCTTTCGTAATCACTAAATCACTTGCAACAACTAAATCATCAACATAATCAACTAATCCTAATTTTCGGAGTTCCGTTTCTGGGGTAGAGTTTAATTCTGTTAACGAGTCTAACAATTGTTCATTCCGTCCTGCGGCTACAATTAATGTTCCTAGTTCTAAGGTGTCCATCAATTGAGAAACCATTAAACGCACTCGTTTATAATGTAATCCCCCGCCAAATATTGTAACTACAGGTTTATCTGTTTTGAGTTGATAACGTTCTCGCATTTCAACTTGCGATTTAGATTCTAATACTTCAAGTTTAATCGGGATTCCAGTAACATGAAGAATTGCCGGGTCAACTCCTCGTTTAATCAGAAAATCCGTTGTTAAATCATTGGGTAAATAATAACCATCCACTTCTTTATTAATCCAACTACTATGAGCAATAACATCTGTAATCACAACATAATGGGGTTTGGAAATACGTTCTTCTTCTTCTAATAATTGTAATAAACGACTAGGAATTTGCTGAACACAAACAATAGCATCGGGATTAACTTCTTCAATCAAATGTCGTAGTTTTCTAAAAAAAACCCGTTCTATTTTTGCCGTTACAATATTTAATTCTAAAGACCGTTCTAAATCTCCTAAATCCGTCCCTTCATAATAAGCCCGATAAATTTGAGGAGCTTTTTCGCTCAATTGTTTATAAATACTGGTAACGGCATTCCGATAAATAGAACTAGCATACTCTAAAGCATCTTCTACCGTAACGGTAACATCTGGAAACTGGGAAAAAGCCTGATTTAAGGCTTGGGCGGCACTATTATGTCCAGCCCCCAAAGAAGAAGATAAGATCAAAATATGGGTCATAATTAATTAAAATTTGTCGTTTTTTAGTAAGTGCTTGTGCACAATAAATTACCGAGTTAAAAAAGTGAACAGGGAACAGGGAACAGGGAACAGGGAACAGGAAATTAGAAATATGTAAATAATTATGTTTGGGTGCTTAGAGTAATATCGAATAATTTAGCATGATCAGCACCGAAAAACTACAGTAGGGGAAATTCATCAATTGCCCCTACACCTAGGGTTAAATTATGTTTCCATCGCTTCCACAGACTTAGGAACTCCGGCACTTAAAACTTCATACCCGCCGGAAGTTACTAAGACATCATCCTCAATTCTTACCCCAATTCCCCGCCAACATTCGGGAACTTCCGGTTGTCCTTCAACGGGTTTGATATTAGGAGAAATATAGATACCCGGTTCAACTGTTAATATATTTCCAGGTTGCAAGGGTTGAGGATTTTCACCCCATTGATAGACCCCCACATCATGGACATCTAACCCTAACCAATGTCCAGTTCTGTGCATATAAAAAGGCTTATATTTTTCTTCCTTAATAATTTCCTCAATATCCCCAACTAATAACCCTAAATCCATTAACCCTTCCACCAACACCCGCACCGCCACATCATGAATATTTTTATAAGGATTTCCGGGTTTAACTTGTTCAATGGCGGCTAATTGGGCTTTCAGAACTAATTCATAAATAATTTTTTGTTCCGGTGTAAACTTACCACCAACGGGAAAAGTTCGGGTAATATCTCCATTATAATATTGATAACAACATCCCGCATCAATTAACAATAAATCATTATTTTGTATTTGACAATTATTTTCTACATAATGCAAAATACAAGCATTTTTTCCCGATGCCACAATCGAAGGATAGGCAATAGTTCCCCCATTTAAACCAAAAATATGTTCAATTTCCGCTTGAATTTCATACTCATAACGTCCGGGTTGGGCAAATTCCCGGGAATGGTTATGGGCTTTTACTGATATTTCTATCGCTTTGCGCATTAACTCTAATTCCGTTTCGCTTTTAATTAAACGGATAGGATGTAATATATTACAAACATCCTCAATCGCAATCGGCCCCGTGCCATGTTTAGGATAAACTCTTAATAGTTTTTGCCAATGTTTTAAAATCTTTTCATTAAATTTTTCATCCCGTCCTAAACGATAATAAATCCGGTCAGCTTTTTTTAAATATTGGGGCAATTTTTCATCTAATTCATGAATCGGATAAACTTCATCCGCTCCATAAAGTTCTTTAGCTTTTTCTACTCCCGTAATATAACCTGACCAAGTTTCTTTTTCTGGGTCTTGCGGTTGGACAAATAAAACAAATTTATGTTCTTCATGGTGAGGGGCAAAAACAGCAACCGCATTCGCTTCATTAAACCCCGTTAAATAGAAAAAATCACTATCTTGGCGAAAATTATATTCCACATCATTGTGCATAACTGCCATGGGCGCACTTCTAAAAATGGCAGTTCCCTGCCTAATATTTGCCATTAATTGTTCCCGTCGTTGCCGATATTCTGTTTGAGTAATCATCTTTTATATCTCCTAAAATTGTAGTGAGGCGTTCACGCCTCAGAAGCAGAAAGCTCTGAAGGGCTTACTACAAGATTTTTAGACCTTGTGAAAGACAGCCCTAAAGGGCTTACTACGGGTGATAAAAAACAAGGGTAAGCAATTGCTTTACCCTTGTTAATTTTAAGTGAATTGTGACTGAAATTCAGATTAAATTACCGCAGCAAACCGTTCTTTTTCAGGAACTTCTGTGTACTCGGCGACAATTTGCCGAAATTCATCGCCGTCGATACTTTCTTTTTCAATTAAAAGATCGACTAAGCGATCAATCACGGCCCGGTTTTCCCGAATAATTTGGCAGGCTTGCTGATAGCAATGTTCGGCAATGCTGCGAATTTGACCATCAATGCGAGAGGCAATTTCATTAGAATATTCCGTGCGAGTCGCAAAGTCCCGACCGAGGAACACTTCCTGTTGAGATTCTAAGGACAAAGGCCCTAAATCCGACATTCCGTAACGAGTGACCATCTGCCGTGCCATGCCCGCAACCTGCTGTAAATCGCCCCCAGCGCCCGTTGTTACTTCCGAATCACCAAAAATGATATCTTCAGCCGCCCGACCGCCCAAAGCTCCAGTAATCCGGGCTAGGATTTGGGAACGGGAAATCAACCCTTGATCCTCATCGGGCATAAACCAAGTTAAACCCTGGGCTTGACCCCGGGGAATTAAGGTGACTTTCTGCACCGGATCATGCTCTTTAAGCAGGGTTCCGACGATCGCATGACCGACTTCGTGGTAAGCAATTAATCGTTTGCTCTTGCCATCAATTAAGGGCGTTCCTTCCATCCCGGCAATCACCCGATCCACCGCATCATCAATTTCGATCATAGTCATGCCTTCTTTGCGACGGCGGGCGGTTAAAATTGCCGCTTCGTTCAGCAAGTTGGCTAGGTCAGCCCCGGTGAACCCCGGAGTCCGACGGGCGATCGCTTCTAAGGACACTTCCTCGGAAATTTTCTTATTGCGGGCGTGCACTTCCAAGACCGCTAAACGGCCCTTAATATCCGGCGCGTCCACGGTAATTTGACGGTCAAACCGACCCGGACGTAGGAGGGCAGAGTCGAGAACATCCGGGCGGTTGGTCGCCGCAATAATAATAATTCCGGTATTGCCCTCAAACCCATCCATTTCCGTTAATAATTGGTTTAGGGTTTGTTCCCGTTCATCATTTCCCCCGCCAATTCCGGCCCCCCGTTGACGACCGACGGCATCAATTTCATCGATAAAAACGATACAAGGAGCGGTTTCCTTGGCTTTTTTGAACAGGTCACGCACCCGGGACGCCCCTACACCCACAAACATTTCCACAAATTCCGAACCGGAGATACTGAAAAAGGGAACTCCGGCTTCCCCGGCGATCGCTTTAGCTAATAAAGTTTTACCCGTCCCTGGAGGGCCGACTAATAACACCCCTTTAGGAATTCTCGCGCCGACGGCGGTAAACTTTTCCGGTTTTTTCAAGAAAGTAACGACTTCTTGCAATTCTTCTTTGGCTTCTTCTACCCCAGCCACATCATCAAATAAAACTCCGGTTTTGGCTTCCATTTGAAATTTAGCTTTGGACTTGCCAAAGTTCATGGCTTGACCCGGGCCACCTGGAACATTATTCGACCGACGGAACAGAAAAAATAGACCAGCAATTAATAAAATCGGGAAGATCAGATTTCCCAACAGTCCCCACAGCGCTCCATCATTCCGAGGAGGGTGGGTATCAAAACTAATTTGGGACTCTCTTAACCGGGCGATCAATTCCGGGGCGTTATTGGGCAAGTCCACCCGCAGTTTTTGCACTCGGTTATCGAGTTGGGGATCGATCGCATCCACAATAGCGGTGCGTCCGCCATCATACAGTTCTACACTGGTCACACGACCCGCATTCAAATAGTCTAAGAAACGACCATAGCTCATACGGGTGCTGGCGGTGTTTTTGCCGAATTCTGCGGGGGCTGTGGCAAAAGCTCCCTGCCAGACAAAAAACCCGATGACTAAGGCGGGTAAAGTCCAAAGAATTATGGTTTTCCAGGATGTTTTCATAAATTGCGTTGCCTATGGTGTGGAATATAGAATCTGCGATCGCTCTTTGTTATTCATAATCTTAACTAAATTTAACGTAATATTTCGGTATCAGGCAACTGACCTCCTTAAAATTGTGGTAATAGCTAGGGAAACCATAGAATAAAATCATGGGTGCATCCATAGGGCCTTCAACAAGATTTCCGGTAAGACCTGAATGTGGGCAGAAGACTCAAAAGTTGTTATTTTTGGTCATTAATGTGGTTTTCAATTGAGCACAACCCAGTAACTATAGTAATTACGGGGTTTACTAGACTCGGTTGCTTCTGTGGTTCTCTCCAGAAAGAACTCAAAATCCTAGATTTGACTGATTGTTGTCGGTTTCTTGAAAGTAGATAAAATGGGCAACAGATAAGGCATTATATATTTTGAATCTCCGTGAGGTAACATATTCCGATGCAAGGTGGTAACAAACAGCCCGGACAACCAGCCGCAGCAGCCGCAGCGGCTTCCATGCTGAGTCGGCAAACGCCGACAGCAGGCAAAAAAACGATTTTAAGTATTGATTTAGGACGGACATCGACAAAGGCTTCCACCAGTCGGAACCCAAATGAAGTCGTTTTCATTCCCTCCAATATCAAAGCACTGACAGTTGATACCGCTAGAGGCGGTGGCTTTGAGTCGAAAAATACCGATCCCCTTCTGGATATTTGGGTGGAATATCAAGGAACAGGTTATGCCGTGGGTCAACTGGCGGCTGACTTTGGAGCCAGTTTGTTTAAAGATGGTTCTGATTCTCCTTCCAAGGTTGATGATGCTTTAATTAAACTTTTTGCTTGTATCGGCTACTTCAAACTACAAGGCGAAATTGATGTGGTTCTAGGACTGCCTTTCTATTCTCAATCACAATTTGAGCAAGAGAAGGAACACATCACCCGTTTACTCAGTGGTGGCCACGAGATGCTCTATCGGGGCGAAAAGATCGCCGTCAATGTGACTACGGTTCGGATCATGCCCGAGGGCTATGGTAGTTTGATTTGGCTGGAAGCTCAGGGCGGCAAAGAAGTTCCCAATTTTGCTGATCTCTCTGTGGCGATTGTGGATGTTGGTCATCAAACCACCGATTTCTTAACGGTTGATCGCTTCCGTTTTGCCAGAGGGGTTTCCCAAAGTGATAACTTTGCTATGGGTAAATTCTATGAAGAAGTGGCGAGTAAAATTGAAGGCGCCGATAGTCAGTCTCTGTACTTACTTGAAGCGGTTCATAAACCCGCCGGAGAACGGTTATATCGTCCTCGGGGAGCCGTTAAACCTTTTAACTTAGATGATATTGTGCCGGAATTACGGAAAAATTTTGCCCGGGATTTATCCGATCGCGTTGTTAAATGGTTACCTGAACGGGTAACGGATGTGGTCGTGACCGGGGGCGGTGGCGAATTTTTCTGGGAAGATCTACAACCTCTGCTCAAAAACGCAGGTCTAAGAGCCCATTTAGTGCAACCTTCGCGTAAAGCTAATGCTTTAGGACAGTATGTCTATGGTGAAGCTCAGTTAACCCGACGTTAATTTTGTGAATTAAACCCGTCCTGAACTCAGTTCCACTGGGCAAGGGCGGGTTTAATTTTGGCTCTGGGGTATCCCGATTCTGATACACTAACAAAGGGTGAATCTGGTTAATATTGTTTGGATCAAAATTTTCCAGGCTCCAAACTCAATAATGGGATAACAGTAGGTCTGGACTTATATTATGCTGTGGGCAAATCGCAAACAAACTCAGTCGGTAACATTCACGGAAGATGCCGCAGATCAGACATTATTAGATGCTATTGAAAAGGAATTATCCCAGGCAAAGTATCAAACCTTTAGCAATCTTTGTAAACAAGCTCTGTGGCAATTTCTATTATTATCTAAATCTGAACCTACGCCCCCACCCCCACCGCCTGAGATTCCTAACCTGAATCCTCCTCAAGTTTTACCTGTTTTACCGAATTTACAGCCCCTTGAAGAACGGTTATCTGAAATTCACAATAAACTAACAGATTTAGAAAAAAAAGTCATAGTTGACGATGGAACTAAGACAGAAAAATTAGAGACTCAATTCCATCAGTTAACCGAACAAGTGAGTCAATTACAAACATCAATTAACCAAAAATTAGCTCAACTTGCTACGGGTTTAGAAACAGTTAAATCTCAACCTGTAATCATCATGGAGTCAAAACCTCCCCAACCCGAACCGGAACCAGAAACCGTCTCTCCCTCTCCAGAAGCGATGGCAGAAGCTGATCCTTTACTTAAACGTTTAGGTTCTTTATTGGATGATTTTTAGGAGAACAGGGAACAGGGAATAGGGAATGCACCGTTTGTTATTTATGATTCCTCACTTTTTAGGAGGATAAACTCTCCTAATATTTGACGTTGAGCCTCTAATAACTCTTTAATTCCTAGTTCGGCAAAATCTAAAATTTTATTGAGTTTTTCCCGGCTAAAACTACCGGATTCTGCGGTTCCTTGGATTTCAATAATTTCTAATTCTTCGGTCATCACTAAATTAAAATCAATATCGGCGGCTACATCTTCGGGATAATTCAAATCTAAATAGGGTTCTCCTGCTAATAATCCTACAGAAATGGCTGCAATTTGATGACAGATGGGTAATTGTTGGAGTTGCTCTTTTTCCACTAAGGAATTTAAGGCATCAACTAGCGCCACAAACCCCCCGGTAATCGCCGTGGTTCGGGTTCCAGCATCGGCTTGAATCACATCGGCATCAACGGTAATTGTAAATTCTCCTAATGATTTTAAATCTAATGCAGCCCTTAAACTCCGCCCAATTAATCGCTGAATTTCTTG
The DNA here is from genome assembly GCF_057220675.1 of Planktothrix sp. PLAVEN19ND. Taxonomy (NCBI): domain Bacteria; kingdom Bacillati; phylum Cyanobacteriota; class Cyanophyceae; order Oscillatoriales; family Microcoleaceae; genus Planktothrix; species Planktothrix sp. PLAVEN19ND. The sequence continues at coordinate 1,829,519 of NZ_CM170132.1, forward strand.
GGTGCGTCCTGATAATTTGAAAGATTCTCTGGGTTGACGTTGGGGTGTAGCCCCAGGTAACATTCGATATTCTGCGGTTAGCCATCCCTGTCCTGTATTCTGTAAAAATTTAGGCACTCCTGGCTCAATACTAACGGTACATAAGACTTTTGTATCTCCACTTTTTGCTAACACAGAACCAGGGGAAAAGCGAGTAAAATTTCGCTCAAAACTTACAGGACGAAGTTGATTAGGTTGTCTATTGTCAGGACGTTTCCACATAATTAATTAAAGGTAATTGTAGTAAGCCCTTCAGGGCTTTATCTATCTATTCTTACTTGAGACGTTGACAAATCTCTTGATAAATTTGTTCTGGAGATTGCTCCCCATTAATATCTAAAAGACGATTGGTGAGTTCATAATATTCTAAAATTGGCACAGTGCGTTGATAAAATAGTTCAATGCGACGTTCAATAATTCCCAGTTGGTCATCAGCCCTTGAGCGCGCTAAAGAACGCCTTTTTAACACCATTTCTGGAACATTAAAATAAATCGCCCAATTTAACTTTTGTTCTAAATCTTCTAATAAAAAATCCAATTCTTCCGCCTGAAATGCGGTACGGGGATAACCGTCTAAAAGCCAACCTTGCCCCACATTTGGATCAAGCAATTGTTGACGGACAAATTGAATCATTATTTCATCTGGGACTAACTCGCCTTTTTCCACATAGGGTTTAGCTTGTTGGCCTAACTCTGTATCAGAAATGATCCTTTGTCTGAGAATCTGACCCATATCTAAGCAAGGAATACCCAAATCACTACACAACAATTTGGCTTGAGTTCCCTTTCCCGCTCCTGGGCCACCTAGAATCACCAGTCTCACAATATTTAGCTCCTCCGATGTTCAAGTTTGACCATTGTTTAAATTCTTGATTTAGTTTCCCCCCTTAACCATTCCAAAAATCGATGTTGGATTTAATAAAAATGAAGCCCCTTTTTGAGTAATTGCTTCACAAAGATGGATTTGTTTTAAGGTAACTAAGCCATCATTAATATATAAATCTCGTACCATCGCCTTGTCTCCAGAATTAAAAACCGTCTCATAAAAGACTTCCTTAATTCCTGTAGAAATAATTAATTTTAAACAGGAAATACAAGGTTCCAAGGTAACATAAATACTTCCCCCGTTACAACAAATTCCATGTTTTGCCGCTTGGGCGATCGCATTGGCTTCTGCGTGAACCGCGCGGGACGGTAACACCGAACTCGCATCACAGGTGCTTAACCCTGGATAACAATAGCCCTGGGTAGTACAGTGAATGGAACCGGAAGGGGAACCATTATAACCCGTAGCCAGCATTTGTCGGTCTTTAACAATCACTGCACCCACGGGAAACACTAAACAGGTGGAGCGCGTTGCTACCAGTTTAGCCATCATCATAAAATACTCATCCCAGGTTGGTCGCAGGGGGGGTTGATAGTTTTCTGGTAAGTCTGCCATGCTAATAAAACCGTAAGAATTAGTAAGGTTTGTTGGAGATTAATCCCGTAGACCCAAATCCATTATCGCTTCTTTTTGTATCACTTAACTGTTGAACTTCTTCAATTTCAACCCGCAAAACGGGGGCGATCACCATTTGAGCAATTTTCATACCTTTTGTAATATTAAAGGATGTCTTGCCATGATTAATCAAAATCACGCCGATTTCTCCCCGATATCCGGCATCAATGGTTCCGGGGCTATTTAAAACGGTGATTTGATGTTTTAAGGCTAAACCACTTCTGGGTCGAATTTGGGCTTCTGTTCCTAGGGGTAATTCAATGGCAATTCCGGTGGGAATTAATTGACTTGCTCCCGGATCAATAGTGGTATTAGCGATCGCAAATAAATCCAATCCCGCATCTCCAATATGGGCATATTGAGGTAAAATTGCGGCTTCATTCAGTTTTAAAATGTTTAATTTCATATTTAAAGGGAACAGGGATCACGGATTTAAGAGGATTTCACGGATTTCACGGATTTTAATCTGCGTAATCCGCTTAAATCCGCGATCGGGAATGGGTAATAAACTGGTACGGGCGGGTTTTTTTAGATCTTTGTTAATCACTTAAATCTTGATGAACCCGCCCCTACAACTGATGACTGATGACTGATTTAAGGGGCAAGTCGAGCTTTTCCGAGTCGAGTTTGTTCGTACCATTTAGCAATTTCTGGAACCCATTCTTGAGTATGGGGCCAAATTAAATCGCAGAGTTTTTGAATTTCTAACTGGGCATCTTTTTTAAAGCGTAAATCCAGAAAATGTAATAGGGCTCTTAAAGTAAAACTGACTACAAAATGTTGACGATAATCAAAGGGAACTTTTCCCCGGGCGTGTTCTTCGGACATTCCATTATCAATATCAATTTTATAGCGTTTTGCGGCTTCTAAACACCAGTTTAAATCCTGTTGACGTTGTTCAGGAGAATAGTAATATTTTTTGCCTTGGCGATCGCTATAATTTCCTACAGGTCTTAAATAAAACGCATCCTCAATATCCCTTTTTCCTTCGGCTACTGCTAATACTTTTCCTGAAGTATAGCGGTACGATTGACAATCAAAACTAATTCCTATTCTGTGAGTTCTAGCTTGCTGCATAACACTATGGGGAAAATAACCACAACCCAAGACAATTTGACAGTGTTCTAGGGGGCCGTAATGTCCCCTTTCTCCTGCCAAGAGACGCTTAACAATGACTTCCCCACATTTTTCTTCTGACGGCCAAGAGTCCCGTTCCTCTGCCACAAAAATATCTGTATAATCTTGGTGCATTGCCGCATAAATAACTTGCTGAGGACAAGGAGTTTTAGCAATCACTTCTACACGAAATCGATCCATTTTTGACTACAACCAACTCAATTAAAAGTTTTAATATTTTAAGCCTTTAACATTAAAGCATTAAATGGATCAATTTGATATATTTTAGGATGAACAACAGAATTCGCAATTATGCTTTCCGACAAATTTACCGCCGCCTTAGTTTACGCCACCGAACTCCACGCCAACCAAATTCGTAAGGGTTCGGAGGTTCCCTATATTGCCCATCTGTTGGGAGTAGCCAGTATTGCCTTAGAATACGGGGCTAATGAGGAAGAAGCGATCGCAGCCCTCTTACATGATGCCATCGAAGATCAGGGCGGTGCTACCATTCGAGCCGAAATTCAACGGCGATTTGGGGAAACCGTCGCCACAATTGTTCAGGGTTGTACGGATACCGATAGGACTCCCAAACCTCCTTGGAGAGAACGAAAACAAGCCTATATTGACCATATTATTCACGCTTCGCCATCGGTGCGCTTAGTTTCGGCGGCGGATAAACTCTATAATGCTCAATCAATTGTCAAAGATTATCGTCAAATTGGGGAGGATTTATGGGAAAGATTTACGGGCAAAAAAGCAGGAACTCTATGGTACTATCGATCTTTAGTCCATGCCTTTCGTAAAGTCGATTCAACTCCTTTAGTTGAAGAATTAGATCGGGTTGTTTCTGAACTAGAACAGTTAGTTGAACAGAATCATTAACCCTAAAAAATTATTCTATTTTAATGGATTACTAATGGCAACCGTTCGTTTAGAAAATATCACCCGACGCTATCAGACCGCGATCGCAATTGAAAATATTAATTTAGAAATTCCCGACGGGGAATTCTGGGTATTGGTCGGGCCGTCCGGTTGTGGAAAATCAACGGTTTTAAGAACCATTGCCGGGTTAGAAACCGTAACCAGTGGCAATGTTTATATTGATAATTTGTTAGTTAATGAAATTCCAGCCCGTAAACGGGATGTGGCAATGGTCTTTCAAAATTATGCCCTGTATCCCCATCTTAGCGTGGCTGAAAATTTAGCCTTTGGTTTAAAAATGCGGGGAGTTGATCCGGTCAAAACCCAAGAAATAATTTTACAGGTCGCCCGATCTTTATCCATTGAACATTTATTAAATCGCAAACCCAAACAACTTTCTGGAGGACAACAACAACGGGTGGCATTAGGACGGGCGATCGCCCGGGAACCCAAAGTATTTCTATTAGATGAACCTCTCTCTAATTTAGATGCTCAACTGCGAGATGACACCCGAGCAGAACTCAAACAACTGCATCAGCGCTTAAAAATTACCACAATTTATGTTACCCATGATCAAGTCGAGGCGATGACTTTAGCCGATAAAATAGTCATTCTCCATCAAGGAAAAATTCAACAAATTGGTGATCCACAAACGGTTTATTCTCGCCCCAAAAATCGCATGGTCGCCACCTTTTTAGGCAATCCACCAATGAATATTTTACCCATTACCTATGGAAATAGTTTATTTTGGGTAGGGAATCAATCCTTAACTTGTCCTCCTGCAATTCGAGAAAAATTACAACCCCAAGACGGTCAGCAATTCGATTTAGGAATTCGTCCTGAACACATTCAATTAGTAAGTCCTTCAGGACTTATTCCCAGATCCGATCAATTTGTTGATGATCTACAGCAAGATGTTTGGGCATTTGAAAAATCACCCCTGGAGGTAGAAATCAGTGTGATCGAACCCCTGGGACGAGAAATCTTAGTTCGTGCCCATATCCCCCAAACCGATCAATATTCTATTCAATTTCAAGTCCCCATTCACCATCGAATTCGTCCGGGCGATCACCTCACGGTCAAACTGGATTTTAACCAGATCTTAATTTTTGATTCCACCACAGGTCAGACTCTCTACCCCTAAACTATTTGTGGAGTGCGTCAGGGAAACTGCACGCGCCACAAAACCTTTAATTTTGTATCCTAATGAACTGAAATTCTTGACAAATTATGTTTTTTTGATTACCTTATAAATATAGATCTTTACATTAAAAAAATACTGGAACGTGATGCACAATTCTGGCAATTTAAAACCAGAAATGAGTAAAGAAAGTTTAACTAATATTGACTTTTATTAAATTAGTGAAAATTTTTAAACTCTGAATAAAAAATATTTTATTTTCCTGATTTTGAATCATACTGAATAACAAATCTCTAAATCTATCCAATCCGTAGGTTGTCTGGTGGGGAAAGCGGAATCGTTAACCATTGGGTTGTTTAATCCTCATCCTCATCCTCTATCCTACAAATCAGGAAAATTCCCCATCACCCTAAAATCAATATGATGCTTTTAAACCAACCTAATCTTCAGCAGAATGAGTCTGGAGTTAGAAGTCAATCCGATATTTTTCCAATTAGTTACTCAACCTTAGACATCAGAGCATTAATCACTCAAATTTTAAATCACTATCCCATTGATCCGATTGAAAAATGCAAATTTTGGCATCGAGGATTAAGTGATGTTTATTCGGTAAAAACTCAAACTACGCGCTATTTTTTGAGAATTTCCCATCAACATTGGCGCTGTCAGGATGAAATTAATTTTGAGGTGGAATTGCTGGATTTTTTGCATCGACATCAACTCCCCGTTGCTTATCCCATTAGAAGAAAAGACGGACAATTATTTCTGGAAATTAATGCTCCTGAAGGAAAACGATATGCGGTGTTATTTGTCAATGCTCCGGGTCAAATTGCGATCGGAGATTTGAATGTTAGCCAAAGTTTAAAGTTAGGTGAAACCGTTGCTAAAATTCATCAAGTTTCTTTGAATTTCAAACCCCCTGTTCAACGTCAACCTTTAACCTTAGATTATTTATTAGAGAGTTCCTTAGTGGTGATCGCACCCTATTTAAAAAACAGATCCAAGGATTTAAACTATTTAGTAGAAGTTGTCTTTCAACTCGAAGCTCAACTGGAAAATTTACCTAAAATTCCTCCATTATGGGGGATTTGTTGGGGTGATCCCCATAGTGGAAATGCTCATTTCACCACCGATGATCAAATTACCCTATTTGACTTTGATCAATGTGGATATGGGTGGCGATCTTTTGATATTGCTAAGTTTTTACAAGTATCATTACAGTCAGGACTCAGTAAAAAAATCCGCGAGTCTTTTATACTCGGTTACGAAAAAGTTAACCCCCTAATAGAAATAGAAAAAAGTCTGCTTCAAGGGTTAACTGAAACGGCTCATATTTGGGCTTGGGCGATTAGTATTATTAACGCGGAGCAGTTTAATTATAGCCGTTTAGATTCCTGCTATTTTACTCGACATTTAGAACAGTTGAAACGCTTACATTCTCCCGATTGGCAATAAAATTAGTTTACCATTAGTCGGGGAGAAATCCACAACTTATTTCAACAATGCGATCGCTGTTTAATTTAAAGGTGAGATATCTTCCTCCAGAAAATGAATATCCTAGAAATTGGTTTTCTCCATCAATATAAGGTTCTTTTTCTCCATAAACCTCTAATATTCGCTTGAGAGAATCTCCGACACGAACCTGATCAGGGGTTGCTAAATCGCGATCAGTTGTCGTTAAAACCGCAATTGTTTCGTCTCCCACTCCCACAATTAAATTAGGATAAACCAGTTGGCGATAGGTTTTATAGTTACCCGGAGGATATTTGCGAATTTGAAGCGGTGTTCCTAAAATATCTAATCTTGACGCTGAATCTCCTACACGAAATTGTCCTAAACCCAGTTCTTTTTCAGGCAAGGAATTAGCCCGACCCGCCGAAATTTTAAAGGGAATGTGGAGATGATTATAACTAGGAATTAAACCTGTTATTCCACTTGCAATAACAAGAAAACTCAGAATAATTTTTAGATAGTTTTGCATGGAATTGACTCCCATTATTTTTACTTAATCTGTTAATAATTTAATCTTGTAGTGCCAGCTTCCCCTAGAATAAACACTTTAAATGCACAACAGCTAAATCAAGTAGGGGCGAATGGCCATTCGCCCCTACTTAAAATATAATTTTAGCTGCTTCTTTAATTCTAACAATCGGTTCAACGGAACGGGAAAGATTAGGCAAAATAATTAAGGTTTGATCGGGAAATTGATCCGTTACTAATTCCTGTCCTAGTTCCCAGCGATTCTGAACGATATAGCGTTGACTAATGCCCTTTTCTATTAAAGATTCCGTTAACCTTTTTGCTTCTGCTACAATCGCAATTTGTCCTTGAATCACGCCAATAAATTCAGTATAATTAGGATCTTGCAATTTTTTCTGAGCTTTAACAACCCGTTGACGTAAATTTCTTAAACGTCCCATAAATTCAGTTCTTCCTAAAACATTCTGATATTTAATCCACAGTTTAAAAATCCACGCTAACCATTCACTCATCGCCGTTGGCATTTCTAAAAACCGTAATAAATGACCCGTAGGAGCCGTATCTAAAATAATTAAATCCAGTTCATGACTTTCCAATAAATCCATCACTTCTACTAGGGATAACATTTCATCAATTCCAGGTAAAGATTGAGACACAATTCGTCGCCACGCCTCCGGGCCATAAGCTAGTTTTAACATAGCATTGGGATCATCTTTCTCCCCACTCATCATTTCTGCGAGTTCCCAAAGATAGTCTTCCCGGAACTGATTTAAAACCTGATCAGCATCTATTTCTTGACCGAATAAATTGGGCGTAATTGCCATGGGTTCATGGCTTAATTTTAACCCAAAAGCATCTCCTAAAGAATGGGCTGGGTCAATAGAAACCATCTGAATTTTTTTATCAGAATATCGTTCAGCCATTTCCCAACCTATAGCAGCGGCAACAGTTGTTTTACCCACACCTCCTTTCCCACCAACAATAATTAACCGTCTATTTTCCTCGATAAAATCACTCAATTTGGCTAGGGGGGTAGAAAATTCTAAGGGTTGAGAAGGAATAAAAATTTGCTCCTCTAAATCTTCTGATATTATTAAAGGTTGGAGTTGGGAAAATAGGGTTTCTAAGGCTATGGTTCCCAAGGGTTCTGTCGAAAGTTCAGGAATAGTAAAAATAGGATGATGGTCTGAAATATCCTGAAATTGTTTGAGAAGTTTCTGCTGTTCCTGATACCGATCTAAATTTTGACTTTGAGAAACAAGATGATTAATGAATAACCCCCCAACCGGAATCTTTAAACCTTGGAGAGCCTCTAAAAAACGTTGGGTTTCTAACCAACTCATGGGTTCAGGAATAGCTACCACAAAACAAGCGGTTTTTTCTTGATTTTGAAGTCGAGATCTTCCAGAAGCCAGTTCTTCCTGCATTTCTTCTAAAAAAACATCCGCTTGATCCGATTGATAACGGCCAGTAAAAGATTGACTAATGGTGCGGTGTTTTTCTTGAAATAAGGTTAAAGAAGCCAATAAATTATCTAAAAAATCCATTAATTCTAAAAGGTTTAACGCATGACCACTGGGAGCCATATCCACCACAACTCGATCCACAACTTGGTCATGAAATAACCGTTGAATTTCTAATAATCCCATCAATTCATCGATTCCCGGCCAGTCTAAATCCCAAACCGGAGTTAAGTCTTCCCCTTCGACAAAACTGCCCCGTTCTACTAACAATTCTAAAACCGCACCATAACGAGTTTTAAACTTTGTTAATAAGGTTTCTGATTCTATAGCTCTAACTTTTAAATTAGGGAAATTTTTAATAACTTCAGCTTGATCAGTCACCGGAATTTGTAAGACATCCCCTAAAGAATGGGCGGGATCAGTGGAAATCAGTAAAATTTGTTCCTTAGGAAATTGTTTCGCCCAATTGAGGGCAAACCCACAGGAAAGGGTGGTCTTTCCCACACCCCCTTTTCCACTCAATAAAGCTAGACTAAGAGTATTAGAATTAAACATCAAATTTGTGATAAATTAACCGGAGTTTGCTATATTTATATTGTAGCCCTCCACCTAAAGCCCCAAACCCATCGACCTAAACAGATTTAAGCCTGGAAACCCTTGGAATAGAATAGATCAGTTGATTTGAAATCTTCAGCCCTTGTGTCAGTTGCCAAAGTGTTATAGCCTTTGCAGAAAGTCCAGCCCCCGATCTCCCATAACAACAGGTTGAACCGTTGATCAAACAGACTAGACACTTGAGACTCCCCCAACCATCTTAATCTCAAACCCTTTGAAATCAACTGAGAATTAAACTGTCACACCAATCAAGCATGAAGTCGTCGTAGATTTTAGATAATTAAAGAGTCACCAGCAAGTTTCAACCCCAGGGAACAGACTAAATCAATGGATGAGTCTAAATATGAAGTCAGAACTCAGTACCCCGCCTTTCCCTAGATCAAGCCATCAATCACTAACTTAGAAATCAATTAGGAGCTAAATACTATGTTGACCAACCCGAGAAAAAAATATACTTTGATCCTGGCATTATCCTTAGCGGGCGTACTCAATGCTACCCCCGGTTTTGCCAACCCACAAGGGGTAAGTTCTAGTCATTTGAGAGTTGAACCCTTGAGTCCTGGGTCAATAAAGTATACCCCCAATCATAAATCCATATTGACTCACCCAGAACAAAGACGCACTTCTGAATGTATCGACAATGGTTTATGCTATAGAACCGAACAAGTCACACCGGAATAGGTATGGCTTTGAGTTATGATGGGGAGTTAAGGTTAAACAGCCGATTTCAAGATCAACCGTCGGATGATCACCCCGTCAAGGAGATTCATAAAAATGGCACTTTACCCCGTAAACAATACAATCAGCCATAATCATCAGCAGATTCATACCTTAGTCAGAGCAATAACGAAAATGCAGGGCAGTTTTTCGCTCTTGCTGTTGCGATGCAATTATGAAAGTTTGCGGGAAAAAATGGTCGCCGAACTCAAACAGGAATGTTCCCTGACCTTCACAGAACTTAAGTTAGCTCCTGGGAGTCAAACCCTATATGGTTCAATTAAGGCCGAACTAGAGCCCAATTATCCCTCAGTTTTAATAGTTTATGGTTTAGAATCTGTTGTTGCGATCGATGAACTCTTGCATTCGGCTAATTTAGTTAGGGAAGCCTTTCGTAATTTTCCCTTTCCTTTAGTCCTATGGATTAATGATAAATTATGGAAAAAACTCAATCGTAATGCTCCCGATTTTACCAGTTGGGCAACAACCTATGAGTTTTTACTCAGTTCTGATGAATTAATTGAATTTTTAGAGGAAAAAGTTTCATCGGTTTTTACAACGGTTTTAGAAGCAGGTTCAGAACGATTTTTACCCACAACTAATATTTTAGGCTCGGAATCAGGAACCGAACTGCAAGCGGCTTATCAAGATTTAAAAAGTCGAGAAATTCCCATCGATCCCGTTTTGGAAGCCAAGTTAAAATGGGTTTATGGTCGCTATTTTTATGTAAATCAACAGGTTACTCTGGCGTTACAACAATATCAACAAGCTTTAAGATTTTGGCAACAACAATCACCACCAGACCCAGAAATCGTCGGTGTCAATGGAATTTCAACGGGTTTTAAAGATTGTTCTAATCCTCTATTATGGGAAGGATTAATATTATTTCATATTGGTTTATGTTGGTGTTATTTAGCCGAACAACACCGTGGCTCGAATGGTGAACGGGAATGGAGACAAGCGGGTGTTGCCTTTGGACAAGCCATAGAAAGGTTTGAAGTCGCCCAACGTCAGGATTTAGTTGCTAAGTTTCTCAATAAAATTGGAGAAGTTTTTATCCATTTAAAAGATTGGAAAAGTCTGCGAGAATTAGCTTTAAAAGGTCGCAAATTACATCAGGAACTCGGGAATAATTTTTTGATTCCACTAGCCCAGGATTATGGATTTTTGGCGAATGTAGCTCTACAGGATCACGACTGGCAAAATGCTAAAGAATTAGCTAATGTAGCCTTAGAAACTCTGATTTTAGTAGCAAAGGAAAATCCCGATAATCCCTGGATTGATCAATTAGAAAGTTTTTTCCTCTATGTGTTAGCCCAGGCGTTAGAAAAGCAGGGGTTAAAAAAGGAAGCAATTCAAAAATTAGAACAGGCGGCAGAGACGATTAAGAAGACCCTTTTAACCGTTAATTTAATTTGGTTGTATCTGCAAATTTTGCAGATGTTAAACCGCCTTTATTTTGAATTGAAAGATTATCAAGAAGCCTTTAAAATCAAGGAAGAATATCGCAATCAATCAAGTGCCTATGGGTATAATGCCTTTGTGGGAGCCGGACGATTACAACCTCGGAAACAAGCTCTGACTTCTACTTTAGATCCGAGTGAAATCACCGCCAATTTTACCGATGAAATTACCGCTTCAGGACGGGAAGAAGCCATTAAACATCTGTTACAAAGGATGGCGAGTAGTCATCATAAATTAACGGTGATTTATGGTCAATCTGGGGTAGGAAAAAGCTCAATTTTAGGAGCCGGATTAGTTCCCGCCTTGCAGCAAAAAATTATTGATGCGCGGATTAGCTTTCCCATTGTGATTAAAACCTATAATTGTTTTATCATTGAGTTAGAACAAAAACTGCTGAACAGAGGGTTAGAAAATTCGGCTGTTCCCGTACCCTTGGTGTTAGAGAGTGACTTGTATTTGAAACACACCGAAGAACCGGAAAATCAAGATTATACAGAGATTTTAGTAAGGGTGATTGCACAACTCAAGGAAAATGCCAGACAAAATTTATTGACGGTTTTAATTTTTGATCAATTTGAAGAATTATTTTTTGTTCAGTCTCTAAGATTACAAAGGCTATTTTTTGAGTTTTTACAAGATGCCTTAAATTTACCATTTGTGAAAATAATTATTTCCTTGCGAGAAGATTACTTACACTATTTACTAGAAGGAACCCGCCAGGTTGATTTAGAAGCCATTAATAATGATATTTTAAGTAAAGATATTATATTTTATTTAGGAAATTTTAGCAAAAAAGAAGCCCATAACGTCATCAAGAGTTTAACTGATCGCGCCCATTTTTATTTAGAAGATGCCTTAATTCAAGCCTTGGTTAAAGATTTGGCAGGAGAAGCGGGAGAAGTTCGTCCTATTGAATTACAAGTGGTCGGGACTCAATTACAAGCAGAAAATATTGCCACGTTAGAAAGCTATCAAAAACAAGGCCCGAAACAAAAGTTAGTCGAACGGTTTTTAGAAGAAGTTATAGGGGATTGTGGCCCAGAAAACGACGCCACGGCGCGGGTGGTTTTATATGCGTTAACCGATGAAAATGATACCCGCCCTTTAAAAACACGCCTGGAATTAGCCGAGGAGTTAAAACAAAAACTACATCGAGAGCAGGTTCTAGGCCCGTTAGATATTATCCTTTATATTTTAGAAAAGTCTGGATTAGTCTATCGAGATATTGGAGCTACTGGAGAATTTTATCAATTAGTACATGATTATTTGGCAGGATTTATCCGCCGACAAAATAGAAACGAACAAGAAGAAGTCATCACAAAACTGCAACAGGAAAAAGCCCAACTGATTCAAGAAAAAGAAATAGGCAAAAAACTTTCAGAGGAACAGGAAAAACGCCACCAAGCCGAAGCAAAAAATCGTCGTTTAGAACGATTAATGGGATTGATTGTAGGGGCGGTTGTAATTAGTTTTGCTGCCACCTTTTATCTGAATGGTCAGAATGAAGTTAAAGCTAGAGTTCAAGCCTTAACTTCTGCTAAAAATGCCCTTTTGTCAGCGGATCAACAAGATCAATTAGGATTATTAAAAAACACCGTACAGATTGGTCAAAATACCTTAAAAACCAAAGCTCCAGAGGAAACAAAAACAGAGATTTCCCATGGATTAATGCAGATCATTTCTGGGATTCAAGAAAAAAATCGATTAGAAGGGCATACGGGAAGCATTTTAGGCGTTAGTTTTAGTCCCGATGGTCAGCAGATTGCCACGGCTAGTCTTGATCGGACGCTCAAAATTTGGAGCATTCAGGGTAAGTTATTAACTGAACCTTCCCAATTTCCCCATAAAAGTCCGATTACCAGGGTTCGTTATAGTCCCGACGGAAACATCATTGCCACCGCTACAGCAAGAGTCAATAACACAGGTCAAAATCAAGTCTTATTATGGACAACAACGGGAACTCCCCTTCCCCAGCGTCCCATGAGACATCTAGCCGTGATTAATAGTATTAGTTTTAGTCCCGATGGCAAGAAAATACTCACTTCCAGTAATGATAAAACGATTAAGTTATGGGCTTTAGACGGAACATTAATTCGTGAATTCAAAGGTCATACGGATCGGATTTTTGATGCAGAATTAAGTCCCAATGGTAAAACAATTGCCAGTTGTAGTAAGGATGGAGAAATTAAAATTTGGTCGATTGATGGTCAATTAATTCGCACAATTAAAGCCCATAATCAACCCGTTTATGATCTTGATTTTAGTCCTGATGGTAAACAAATTGTTTCCGCCAGTAGCGATCGCACCCTCAAACTTTGGGATACGGAAACAGGTCAGGAAATTAACACCCCGATTAAGGGTCATAACGATGATATTTTAACGGTCAATTTTAGTCCCGATGGTAATTTTTTACTCAGTGGTAGTCGCGATCGCACCGTAAAACTCTGGAACTTAAACGGGGTATTACTCAAAACCTTTATCGGACATCAAGATAGTATTTGGGGTGTTGAATTTAGTCCCGATGGTCAAACCCTAGTATCCGTCAGTGCCGATACGACCGCCCGCATCTGGGATCGGAGTCGAGATCCCTTAAATACGACCTTACAGGGTCATACAGAAGGGGTGTTGAGTGTGAGCTTTAGCCCCGATGGTCAAAGTTTAGCCAGTGCGAGTGAAGATAAAACCGTGAAGTTATGGGTCGCCACCAAACCTCTGCAATATGCTTCCCAGCCTGCTTCAATTTTGCCCCATCCCAGTAAAGTCAACTGGGTGAGTTTCAGTCCGAATGGTCAAGAAATTGCCACCGCCAGTGAGGATAAAATGGTGCGACTCTGGACAAAAAAAGGTCAGTTGTTGCAAGCACTTTCCGGTCATACTCAAGCAATTAAGGCTGTGACATTTAGCCCTGACGGTCAAACTTTAGCCAGTGCCAGTGAAGATAAAACCGTTAAACTTTGGAACAAACAAGGAAAATTGATCGCTACTTTGCTTCATCAAGATGCCGTTTGGGATGTCCGTTTTAGTCCCGATGGTAATACCTTAGCCACATCTGCAAGTTTTTTTGACAGTCCCATCAAGCTTCCCAGTAACGGTATTACCCTTTGGACAAAAAAAGGTAAACAATGGCAACCGACCTTAAAATTACCCGCGAAAAATCCTGTGGCGACCTTGGCTTTTTTGGGCAATTCTCAACAAATTGCCGTCGCTGAAAATGATGTGGTCAGGCTTTGGAAGCTTCCAGGGAAAAAACCCCTCGCCTCTTGTCCTCTGGGACATAATGCTCAGGTACAAAGTTTAAGTTATGATTCCCACCGAGCGATTTTAGCAACGGCCAGTGATGATAAAAAAGTCAGGCTATGGCAAATTAATGACGGTCTTTGGAACACATCGGCTTGTGATCAGATTCAACCGTTAATTGTTTTACCACAGAATGATTTTGTGAATAGTATTAGTTTTAGTCCGGGAAATACCGGAATTCTCGCCATTGGCAAGGATAATGGAACCACGATTCTCTGGAGTTTAGGGAATTTAGACTTAAAAACTCAGATGCGACAAAGTTGTAACTGGCTTCGGGACTATCTCACCACCAACCCAACCCAATTACAGGGACACGACCGGAATTTATGTGATTATCCTATAGAAGCAGGTTCTTCGAGATCTAATCCGATTCATAGATCAGTCCAAAAACCTGCCTTATAGACTGTCAGATCAGCCAAAGGTAAAATAGAAATCAAAGAGTTAGTTCAAAAGTGATTGGCAAGCCCTACAGAAGCTAGGGTTTTAAATATAAAAAATTAGATGGGGAAAGGGTATGGAATTTGCCACAATTAACTTATCGACTCCTCTACAATTAACGATTGATTTAACCGAAGATCAGTTTTTTGAGTTATGTGAAAACAATCGAGATTTGAAATTTGAACGCACCGCATCAGGAGTTTTAGTAATTATGTCACCAACGGGGGGAGAAACCAGCAACCGCAATATGGAATTATCCTATCAATTGCAAGATTGGAGTCGTCAAAATAATTTAGGTAAAGCTTTTGATTCTTCCGGTGGGTTTAAACTTCCCAATGGTGCGGATCGTTCTCCTGATGCGTCTTGGATTAAACGCGATCGCTGGGATACCTTAACCCCCAAACAACGGGAAAAATTTGTGCCTTTATGTCCTGATTTTGTGGTGGAATTACGGTCAGCGAGTGATGCTTTAAAACCATTACAAAATAAAATGAGGGAATATCGGGAAAATGGGGCAAAATTAGGCTGGTTAATTGATCCGAAAAACCGACGAGTTGAAATTTATCGTTCTGATCAAGAAGTAGAAATTCTCGAAAATCCCACCACCTTATCAGGAGAAAATATTCTTCCAGGGTTTGTCTTAGATTTAACATCTATATTCTAAATAATTTATAGTCATTACCATGAATTCCGAAACAGTTTCACAATACGAACAAGATTTTTATGGCTGGACACAGTGGCAAGTACAGGTACTAGCCAACAGACAAGTATCAGAATTAGATTGGCAAAACTTAGAAGATGAGGTACAAGCCTTGGGGAGACAGGAATACCGAGAATTAGTCAGTCGTCTTAGTGTCTTGTTAGGGCATCTCCTCAAGTGGCAATATCAGCCAGAAAACCGTTCTCGCAGTTGGTTTCTGACCATCAGAGAACAACGCCGTGCCATTAGTCGCCATTTTTATCGTAATCCTAGCTTAAAGTCTCGCATAATTGATGCTTTAGAAGATGGCTTTGAAGCCGGAGTTGATTTGGCACTACGAGAAACAAACTTGCCATTAAGAACTTTTCCAGAACAATGTCCATACAATTTTGAGGAAGTTATCGCAGATGGTTTTATCTGCGATACTAGCCAAGACTGGGAATATTGAACACAGGGAGGGGAGTGCCTTGAAAATTAAGTTTCACATTTAGAATTTGGCATAAACCAAACTCTTTGGCGGTTGCTGTCACAATATATCCTCCCTAATCTTCAATAGTTTCTGCTAAAACTTTTGCTAATAATTTAACTATTGCTGCATTATCAGATTTAGATTTTTTACTAACAGTGATTTCCGGTTGGTATTGAACTTGAGTTAATTGAGTTTTAGTTTGTTGTAGTTCGGTTTGCAGTTTGGTGATTTCTTCTTTTTGTTGATGAAATTGGGAAACATATTGTTCTAACTCGACCTGCACTTCATCGAGTTGAAATTGAGTTAATTCTAATTCTTCTCGAACTTCATGCAGTTCTGAACGGGACTGATCAAATTCTTTCTGGGTTTGTTTAAGGTTGGTTTGAGATTGTTCTAATTCTGTTTGGGTTTGTTCTAATTCTGCTAATATTTGATCCCGTTGAGATTCTAACTCAGTTAAATTTTCTGTATTTGCGTGCAGTTTAACTTGAGATTGTTCTAATTCCGTTTGGGTTTGTTCTAATTCTGCTAATATTTGATCCCGTTGAGATTCTAACTCAGTTAAATTTTCTGTATTTGCGTGCAGTTTAACTTGAGATTGTTCTAATTCCGTTTGGGTTTGTTCTAATTCTGCTAATATTTGATCCCGTTGAGATTCTAACTCAGTTAAATTTTCTGTATTTGCGTGCAGTTTAACTTGAGATTGTTCTAATTCCGTTTGAGATTGTTCTAATTCTGCTAATATTTGATCCCGTTGAGATTCTAACTTAACTAAAATTTCTGTACCTTCATCCAGTTGGACTTGAGCTTGTTCTAACGTTAACAAAACCTCTTGGTATTGGGACTGTAAAATTTCCAACTCCTGTTTGGTTTCCAGAAGTTGTTGAGAAATCGGGGATAGGGGTTTAACCGGATGAACTCCATCCTCAGTCCTAACAGTTTGACGCACATAAAATGCTTCTCCCCAAGCGGGATGGTAGGGAGTTTCCTCTGCCACACGGTCAAATTGATAGTCGGTGAGAAACTGATTAACTTCTTTCGCTAATGCGCCACCTTCAAATAGTTCTTGATAATGAACATTGGTGTAAATAGCATCCAGGTTATTCAGGAGTTGGGTAGCACCTTCTAAGGCTAAAAGTTCAGCGCCCTGAATATCGAGAATCAGAATATTAAAGTCACTAGGAGAAAGGTTCAATTCTTCCAGGAGAGTATCCAGAGTCCGCGAGGAAAGGGTGAGTTGTTGAATTTCTTTAATATTGGGGTAAATTTCGCCGTACTGTTTCCAGGGCAAGATAGAACTGCTAGACTCCAGGGAAGTTAGGTGTAGGGTAACGGTGTTGTTATGGTTGGCAATAGCAGCCTGAACCACTTGGATATTGGGACTATCGGCAAAATTAGCTTGTAGTCGTCCGACGGCGCTGGGGTTAGCGTCAATAAGTAGGGTTTTAACCGTATTGGGGAGGTTGAGGCGTTTGAGGGTTTTGCCATCGTAAGCACCAATTAAGATAATGCCGCGTGGGGTGATGTTGTGGTGTTGGCAGAGGTCGGGAAAGTTCAGTTTCATGGAGAGGGTTGCTTGAGGTCTATTGACTTGATTGTCTATTGTATCAGGTGGTAAGCTGTTCATCTAAATACTCTATTCCGAAATAGAAACAAAGCTTTAAACAAAGGCGGTTGAAACCGCATCTACACAAACAAAACCCGCCGACGCGGGTTGAAGATTTCAATCGCCTTTTAATTACCCTGCGGTTGAATCGTAGGGTGCGTAAGCGCAGCACACGCACCGATTAATAAACATAAAATAATATTTGTCAAGTACGGATAACCGAACGTTTTATTCCGTGAAACCGAATCTAAAGACCCTGAAAGTCCCCCTTTTTCGGGTAAACCATCTCTCGTCCCAAATCCTCATAACCACAGCCTAGAGCATCGGTGAACATTGATCGATTATACAAACTCTTTTGGGAATAATTAAAGTACAATTGTAGGATGGGACTGATTGTTAAGATTATGAAGGACTGAAAGACAATGATTAAAAATAGAGGTTATGGGCAAAACATTTGGGATGGATACGCAGATTGGGCAGAATCTGCTGAGAAAGATAATATAAGAGACCTTCAAACAAAGATTACAGGTACAGGACAAAAATCAGAATATTACCCAATCAAAATAGCTAAGAGCCTTGACCAGCATTAATGGAAATGTTGTTCAAGCTAGAATTATATGTTTTTCTAACAAATTCGACCGCTTGAACAACATTTTGAACTGAATTTTCACTTGCACTTGCTTTCATTTCTATGGCGATCCATTGGTTATATCCAACCTCATTTAAAGTCTTTGCTGCTAAAACATGAGCCGCTTTTGGCGAGGAAAAATTGGAAAGCTCAGGTTCAGCGACATGAAAATGTATCAAATGTGAAATACCTTCACGAATGGCTAGATCAATATTACCGTCGCCAAGGAATACACAGCCTGTATCTAAATGTAAACCTACAGATGGATGATTTATGGCTTGAACTAAAGCTAAATCTTCTTCGGCAGTTAAAATAAAATCCGAGCCATAAAATCTAGGTACAGGCTCAATTCCTATTTTCATACGTCCCTGGCAAATTTCGCCAAGTTGCTTAAATCTTTCTTGGGCGAGATTAAAGGCAATATCGCTGTCAAGATTACTACGTTGACGATTTTTTGGTGCTCCAAAAACTGCGACTTTAGCTCCTAATTCAGCAGCAATATCTGCAAGAAAATCAATGTGGTCACACATAATGCCAAAACTATTAGTATCGCCTAATAACTGAGCGTCAGGCTTACCAAAAAGAATAGCTTGCAGTGAACTAATACATAGCCCTTTATCATTAAGTTTCTTACGAAAATCCACAAGCAGAGAAGGCTTGATGTTTTCCCAGTTAGCTATCTTAGTGGGAGCAACTTCAATACCAGATACTCCCAAAGAAGGAAGAAGAGACAAAATTTTTTCTTGCTCATTAATGTCCCAAGCTAGATTAGATATAGCTAATTTCATCAACCCATGCTCCTTGTCTTTTCCAAAAAACAATCTAATTCCAATAAAATATCATCTTTTTGAATAACGTAATGAGAATTTTGACCAAATAAGTAGGCATACTTGGTGTGCATATCGTAATGCACTTCTGTACTTGCGTTAATGCCAATTTGAACCGATGGAAAGTAACGATTTATAATGACTTCTGTTTTTACTGGTTCTGCCGCTAAATTGATCAAAGACACATTAGCTGTTTCAATAATTTCTATATCTCTAGCTAATCGTGCTAAGGGATACCATTGAAAAGATGATTGAGGATTAATAACATCCAGTCTATGAGAATTGAGTAAATCATAGATTACGTTTTTTTTGAGTCCAGAACCAAATAAAGCTGGTAATCTAATGATGTGGTATTTAGGAAAATTTTGTTTAACAAATTCTTCCACATACAAGCGATGACGACCATAAAAATTCAGAGTGTCTGGATTAGGAGGATCATCTTCTGTAGCAGCATTCACCTCACCATAAACATCCACTGTTGAAATGAGAATAAAATTATCGACTTGTTTTACAGTCTTTAGACTATTCAGAAGTCGGTCTATTTGTGCTTTATCTTCCTCTGGATGTTGATTAGCCCACCATTTGACCGCACTAACACCTGCACAAACGATTTTCTGAAAACTTTTTCCAGTTATTTCTGCAATATTTTGTGAATTATATAATTCATCAAATTGGAGATCACGCAACAGGTTTGAGCCAACAAAGCCTGTATGTCCGATAAGTGCCGTTTGATAATTATTCAGCATTTTTCCCTTAGCCTTCTTTATTGTTGTAAGAATAGAAATCTTGACGCAAACGACTGGGTATTACGTCAGGAAGTTTTGAGTCCATTGAAACATCTAGCATTGACAAAATCCGTTCAGTTGCAAAAAACACTGTATCTATTTTTCCTGACATTACATAAAAAAACCTGCCTTCTTTGAAAACATAACAAGAACGATCATCACAGCTACCTACTGGCTTGGTTTTAATAGACAATTGGGGAGCCATAAATCTAAATCTATCTTTAAAATCAGGAACATACTGAGAAATCTGTGACTCCATACTTTGAACTTTTGATAATACAAAATCTTGATCGATGGAATTTTTTACATTTTGTGCCTCAACTGCCGAAGAGCATTGTTTTATTGGTGTATAGGGTACACTAGATAAAGTATATAAAGTGGGATCTTCAGTGGGATATATAGAACACAATGGGCCGTCAACGAATGTTAAGGCTGGGAAAACTTCTCGATTGTCTTTTAATTCATAGTACAACAGAATTGTGGGTTCGTAAAATAGTTCAATAGGTGGCTTTTTAAAATGCCCCCAAGTGGCATCAATAACATAATCAAAACGCTCACCATTTACATAGACACAATTTTCTTTTTCGTCAATATTTTCGACTTTTTGGTTCAAAATTAGCTTTGATCCCAAACGTTGTTGAAAATATATCCTTGCTTTTTCAGTGAGAAGAACTTGTTCCTCACATTGAATAAGACCTTCAATGTTATTTAACTTAATGCTAAGTTCATTGGGTTCAGAAAAATCAATTCCAGAGGCGGTCATGATCAAACGATAAGTTAAAAAATCAATTAAGGAATTTTGCTTAGGAACAGCATAAATGTTATTAACAACAGAGGCACTCAAGTGGGGATAGCGTTCCCTAAAACGCATATAGCCATCACGGGATTGCATTCGGGTGTTGTAATGGCGAGGATAATGAAAACCTAAATGTAACCTAAATTGATTATTACCGGAGGCTTCATATAACGGTCTAGCATTCTTTTCAAATACTGTGACATCCATACCGATGGCACTAAGGGATGACGCAATATGACAGCCATACCAACCAGCACCAATAATAGCAAGGGAATACGTCATTAATTTTTAACTCCTTATTGTCTTCAAATTATATCATTTCTCGAAATTAACGTTAGACTCATTCACCCGACCAAACCGCTCACACATACTCACAATTTTGTCGTATAAATGCTCCAGCGATAATGAGAAATCATCCCGAAACGGTTGACCAACGCGAATATCATCCCCTTGATCAAAAACCATAAGTGGATCAACATATTCACAAGGATACGCATCTTCTCGATATTCTGGACTATCATAGATATGTAAATCTCCTTTTTCCATAAGCACTTTACGAGAAGAATAGATTAATCCAGGGGTATTGGTTATCCACTTATACTTAGCCAGACCAGCGCCCCAAGGGGCCACAAAGAAATCACACAGTAAACTCCAATTAATACTTTCGGGTAAAGAGCAATCTATAGTATTAATTACTGTAATTCTATCGGAAGATATTGTGTTTTTTATACGTTCTGCTGTATTGTATTCTATTTCTGATAATTCTTCTTTGAAGTAAAAACCTTCGCCAAAACTTAGCATTCTATCACCATTGAAAGTTGTATTTTTACCATCAATTAGCAAGGCAATTTTTCCAGAAAATGTTTCGCTTAAGCGAACGATAATTTCACAAATTCCCTTTTCTTGCTCCAACCAACTTCGATTTTGAAATCGCAATGTAAATAAAATGACCAGGGAAAATTTTTCTTTACAGAATTCTTGCAAGTCTTGAGAAAGTGATTTTCTCACAGATGAACTAAGAGAATAATTGATAATTTTATCCGCAAGACTTTTAGGAATGAAGTGATCGTCTACAACAGTAATTACAAATTTATTATCTTTATAAAAATCCTGAAGCTGGTCGGTGGAAGAAACTCGCTGAATTTTGCCCTGGAGATTTGGGAAAATATCTTCCGTGGGAGCCCACATTTCCTGATCCCGACCAACAAACAAATATAAATTAGGAAGTTGGCTAAGGATATTATTTTTGTCCAAGCGTTCCAGTGCTGATAAATCATTATATAGGTTGTGCCCTAAATGAGGATTTAAAAAAGCTAATACCGCCATCTCTCTACTTGTATTATTATTCAATAAGTAAGGTTTAATCAGTTGCCAATCTCGGGCAATCCCTGCTAAGAAAGCACAAGAAAAATCACCAAAAAAATCACCATACAACCTATATATCCAAAAAGCTGTATTTCTGCGAGGAAAGTAAAAACCTGCTTTTCCACCCGTATGTATGCCAGAAATTAGAAAAAAAATTTCGCCATGGGATTCAAATCTATAGCACACTGTTTTTACTAAACTATTGAAACTTGTAGAATAAATTGATTCATTGCTTTGAATGATTTGTCCGGAAAAAGGACACTTGATTTGGACATAACCTGCTAAAATCCGGTTTTGTTGACAGTTATTAACCTCTATCTCTATCCCCGCAGAACCAAGATCAAGACTATAAAGTAAATACTCTTTTTGAATGGGAGGGTAATGACGGTTTAAAAGATGAACTTGATTATCTAGTTCATCAAGACTGACTTGACAAAAAGGTGGGTTAAAATAATCCATTATTTGCTTAACATCTTCCAAAACACAATCGTGAATGAATGTCTCTTCAGGAGCAAACGCCGGAAAATCATGAAGCAGCCCTGGAGTATTCAGTGCGTACCAAATACGGGTTAATATGTCTTCAAGATATGAACGCCATAGTTGAGTATAATGACTATTCTGTAAATTGGGATCAATAAGTAAATTTTGGTTGGCAATAAGGTTTAAATCAGCGTCAAGAAACCATAAGCCACTATTCCATAAAACGACATATAATTCATCTTGTCCTAGCACCAAAATAGATTTGGCATAGTTTTCATTAGAAGGAAATACTTTCTGAGAGTTTTGCCAAAGATAATGAGGTTCGTCTACTTCATTTCTTTTGAAAAAATAACCAGAATCAGATAATTCTAGATTATAGAATTGATAACTCCTCATCTTCACTCGACCAAACCGCTTACACATACTCACAATTTTGTCATATAAGTGGCCCAGTGATAATGAGAAATTATCCCGCCCTTCACCCAGGCTACTTTCATTTCCCTCATCAAACACCATAGCTGAATCAACATATTCGCAAGGAGACGCATCTTCTCTGACTGTTGGACCATCATAGATACGTAAATCCGGTCTTCCCGTAAGCACTTTACGAGAAGAATAGATTAATCCAGGGGTATTGGTTATCCACTTACACTTAGCCAGACCAGCGCCCCAAGGTGCCACAAAGAAATCACACAGTAAACTCCAATTAATACTTTCGGGTAAAGAGCAATCTATAGTATTAATTACTGTAATTCTATCGGAAGATATTGTGTTTTTTATACGTTCTGCTGTATTGTATTCTATTTCTGATAATTCTTCTTTGAAGTAAACTCCTTCTCCAAAACTTAGCAGCTTCTCACCCTTCAAAGTTGTATTTTTACCGTCAATTATTAAAGCGATTGATCCAGGAAATATTTTGCTTAGACTAACGATAATTTCACAAATCCCCTTTTCTTGCTCCAACCAACTTCGATTTTGAAATCGCAATGTAAATAAAATAACCAGGGAAAATTTTTCTTTACAGAATTCTTGCAAGTTTTGAGAAAGTGATTCTTTCACAGATGAACTCACGGAATAACTGATGATTTTATCAGCAATACTTTTAAGAATGAAGTTATCGCCTACAACAATAAGAAGTTTATTATCTTTATAAAAATCCTGAAGCTGGTCGGTGGAAGAAACTGGTCTAATTTTACCTTGCAGAGTCGGGAAAAGAGTTTCCGTTGGTGCCCACATCTCCTCACCAAACAGATATAGGTGAGAAATTTGACTGAGGATATTATTTTTGTCCAAACGTTCCAGCGCTGACAAATCATTATAGAGGTTGTGTCCTACATGAGGATTTAAAAGAGCTAATACCGCGATCTCTCTAGTCTTATTCTTATTCAATAAATAAGGTTTAATTAGTTGCCAATCTCGCGCAATTGATATTAAAAACCAACCCAGAAAACCATCATAAAACCTATGTGTTAAAAAAGCTGTATTTCTCCGAGGAAAGTAAAAGCCGACCTTTCCACTGGTATGTATGCCAGAAATTAGAAAAAAGATTTCGCCATGGGATTCAAATCTATAGCTTAACGTTTTTCCTAGAGTAAAACTTGTCGAATAAATTGATTCATTGCTTTGAATGACTTGCCCGGAAAAAGGACACATTATTTCGACAAAACCTGCTAGAATCGCCCTTTCTTGCCAGTTGTGAACCTCTGTGCCAAGACTATAAAGTAAATAATCTTTTTGAATGGGAGGGTAATGATGGCTTAAAAGATGAACTTGATTATCTAGTTCAGCAAGAGTGACTTGACAAAAAGGCGGATTAAAATCACCCATTATTTGGTTAACATCTTGCGAAACACAATCGTGAATAAATGTCTCTTCAGGAGCAAACGCAGGAAATTTTTGAAGAAACCCTGGAGTATTTAGTGCGTACCAAATACGAGGTAATATGTCTTCAAGATATGAACGCCATAGTTGAGCATAATGACTATTCTGTAAATTGGGATCAATAAGTAAATTTTCGTTGGCAATAAGGTTTAGGTCAGCGTCAAGAAACCATAAGCCACTATTCCATAAAACGACATATAATTCATCTTGTCCTAACACTAAAATAGATTTGGCATAGTTTTCATTAGAAGGAAATACTTTCTGAGAGTTTTGCCAAAGATAATGAGGTTCGTCTACTTCATTTCTTTTGAAAAAATAACCAGAATCAGATAATTCTAGATTATAAATACGATACACTGGGGATACATGGGAGTCTCCCCCTCTACTTTCGGCTAATGGCACTCCCAATTTGTGGTGAGACCAGGTACAATCTGATTTGAGTTTGATCGCCTTCCGATAAGCTACTACCGCCTCTTCCGAACGCCCCAACTTCTCTAAAGCTTCTCCCAACTTGTAGTAAGACCAATGAAAACTTGGATTATGTGTGATCGCACTCTGATAAGCAGCCACAGCCTCCTCAATCTTACCACTCCGCAGTAATTGATTACCCCGAATCAAATCGCTCACAACTCTATCAACTCCAGAAACAACACAAGGGAAACCGCTTCTTACCCCTGTTGTATGTTAATGTAGCTTTACGCACTTGTCAATTTCCCTCAGCCCCGTGTTACAATCTCGCATTGGAGTGTATGTCCATATCTGTGAGTGGATTGGTGGGTGAGTTGTGATGGATAATCAACGAATGAGTGCAGGTCGGTTACTGAAGCAGGCGAATCAGTTGAAGCGGATGGGCAAGTTGGATCAAGCGATCGCACTTTATCATCAGGTGATTGAAATTAACCCCAATTTTGCTTGGGCTTATAATAATTTGGGTACTACTTTGGTTCAACAGGGGAATTTAGATGAAGCTGTTACTTGTTATTCAGAAAGTTTAAAAGTTAATCCCAATTCAGCTTGGTTATTGTATAGTTTGGGTGAGGCTTTGGCTCAACAGGGCGATTTAGAAGCTGCTGTTGAATATTTACAAAAGGCGATTGAGATTAAACCGAACTGCGATAAATTACATAACAGATTGGGTCAAGTATCGGCTCAAAACGCTCTCAAAAGTAAGACGCTTGAAGAATTATATTCACAACATACCGGAAAAGTATCTGATAAATGGTCTTCATATTTATTTGTATATGATCAAATTCTAAAAAGTTACAGAAATATGAATGTCAGATTACTAGAAATAGGTGTTCAAAATGGTGGTTCTCTTGAAATATGGTCAAAATATTTTTCTAATCCAAAAATAATTGTAGGCTGCGATATCAACCCTAAGTGTGCCAATTTGACTTATGAAGATTCAAGGATTCATGTACTTGTAGGTGATGCAAACTCTGATGAAGTTAAAAGTAATGTGATTGAATTATCTAAAAGTTTTGATATAATTATTGATGATGGTTCTCATCATTCTTCAAATATTATAAAATCTTTTGCCAGATATTTTCCTCTTTTAGAAGATGGCGGAATATACATAGTCGAAGATATACATAGTTCATACTGGAAAGAATACGAAGGTGGTTTGTTTTACCCTTTTTCCTCTGTTACTTTTTTTAAATATCTTATTGATATAATTAATTATGAACACTGGGGAATTTCAAAAAAACCAACAGACTTATTAAACGAATTGTGTAGGAAATATAGTTGTACAATTTACCCAATCGATCTTGAAAATATCCACTCAATTACATTCTTTAACTCCCTATGCGTGATTATCAAATGCAAACCGGAACATAATTCTCTAGGAAAACGTTATCTTGTAGGATTAATTGAAGAAATTAGTAAATTACAGCAAAAGTTTAATAACACTTATAATGTGCCATCAGGTCAAAAAAATAATCAATGGTCAGAGACTAACAAATACACGATAAATAAAACAATAATTTCATGTTCACAAGATGACCCAGAAGCACTTTGGGGATTTTATCTGGATGAAGTAGAACAAATCAACACCAGCAACACAGTTGAACTTATATTGAAAGGTTGGGTTTTAGGAAAAAAATCAAAAGTGGAGGTTATAGAAATTATCCACAATCATGTAGTTGTTAAACAAGTTTTTGTGAATTTTCCCCGTCCAGATGTTGCTCAGGCTTATTCTCATGTACCTGATGCTGAGATGAGTGGATTTGAAACCATTGTTGATATAGGTGAACTTGTAGAGCAGGGAGAGTTACTAATACAAGCTGTTTGTTCAAATAAAAGCTGTATTCCACTCAAAAAAGTTCAGTTTCAGGTAGTAGCGGCAGAGAAGCAGTGATTTTTGTCTTTTCGAGCCTTATATCTAGGGGATTAGACTTGATCGCAGGTGTAACAATAGCCTTGATTTTTGATGACTTCATTGTACTTCCATCAAAGTTGAGGAACAAAACCTATTTTCCTGTATCTTTTAAGGAAAGTTATCAAAAAGGGAAGGAAATGCAAGTTGTAATTTTAGCCGGTGGCCTGGGAACTCGCCTCCGAGAAGAAACAGAATACCGCCCTAAACCATTAGTTGAAGTTGGCGGACGTCCAATTATTTGGCATATTATGAAACTCTATGCCCATTATGGATTCTTAGATTTTATCGCTTGTTTGGGATATCGGGGAAATATGATCAAGGAATATTTCCTCAACTATGAAGCGATGAATAATGACTTTACCATCGGTTTAGGGGTTCCTAACCAAATTCATTATCTGAATAATCACGATGAGCAGAATTTTCGGGTTACCTTAGCTAATACGGGAGTTGATACCCAGACCGGAGGACGAATTAAGCAGATCCAGAAGTACATCGAAGATGATCTGTTTATGGTGACTTATGGCGATGGTCTAGCTGATGTCAATATTGGAGAATTACTCAGTTTTCATAAGGAACATGGGAAACTAGCAACCGTCACAACGGTACAACCGCCTTCTCGTTATGGAATTGTGGACATTGATGAACGAGAAGCTAGGGTTTTGAAGTTTGGGGAGAAGATTAAGGATAACAAATGGGTAAGTGCGGGTTATTTTGTCTTTAACCGCAAAGTATTTGATTATTTAGAGGAAGGGCATTGTATATTAGAACGGGAACCTTTAGAGCGTTTAACGGCGGAGGGTCAGTTAATGAGTTATCAGCATCATGGCTTTTTTTATGCGATGGATACCTTTAAAGAATACACTGAACTCAATAAAATGTGGGAAACTGAACAAGCTCCTTGGAAGGTATGGAAATGAGTCAATTTTGGCGCGATCGCTCTGTGTTTGTTACGGGTGGTACAGGGTTATTAGGAAGTTGGTTAGTAGCCGAGTTAGTGCAGCGAGGAGCTAGGGTAACGGCTTTAATCCGAGATGGTGTTCCCCAGTCTCGATTGTATACAGAAAACTGGCATCATCAAATTAATATTGTTCGGGGTTGTATTGAAGATTTACCAACCCTAGAACGAGCGATTAATGAGTATGAAGTTGATACAGTTTTTCACTTAGCTGCTCAAACTATTGTCGGAGTAGCTAACCGTGAACCCTTAGCCACCTTTGAAGCTAATATTAAAGGTACTTGGAACCTTTTAGAAGCCTGTCGTCGGGTGGGGGTAGTCAGTCGAATTGTGGTGGCTTCTAGTGATAAAGCGTATGGCGATCAAGATATTTTGCCCTACGATGAAACCACACCATTACAAGGAGAACACCCCTATGATGTGTCTAAAAGTTGTGCAGATTTGATTTGTCGCACTTATTATGTTAGTTATGGATTGCCAGTTTGTATTACTCGCTGCGGCAATTTTTATGGTGGCGGGGATTTGAATTTTAATCGCATTGTACCGGATACAATTCGTTCTGCTTTCCGCAATAAACCCGTTACTATCCGTAGTGATGGTAGTTATATCCGTGATTATTTTTATGTTAGGGATGGGGTGTTAGCCTATCTGCATTTAGCGGAACAGATGGAGAGAAAAGAAATCTGGGGAGAGGCGTTTAATTTTAGTAATGAACTGCAAATTACGGTGTTAGAACTGGTGCAGAAAATTCTAGCTTTGATGGATAAGAAAGATTTAGAACCTGTTATCTTGAATCAAGCCAAGAATGAAATTAAGCATCAGTATCTTTCCGCCAAAAAAGCTCGTGAGATGCTGAATTGGAAGCCTAAATATTCCCTTGATGAATGTTTACAGGAGACGATAAAATGGTATCAAGATTTTTTACTTGATAGTTCAAATTAAAAAAGGAGTGAAATTAAACCTTATGGGACTTACTTACGCAGAAATCGAATTGATTAGTGGCGATGATTTGGTTTTAGCCAGACGGGGATATATCCAGCCGGAAAATGTCAAGAAAATAACAGTGAATGCTTTAGTTGATAGTGGTGCTTATATGTTAGCTATTAATGAAAGCATTAAACTCCAGCTAGATTTACCGAAATTAGAAGAACAAATTGCTGAATTAGCAGATGGTTCAAAGTTGAAGCTAGAGATTGTTGGCCCTGTAGAAGTGCGCTTTGAAAATCGTTCTACTACTTGTCGAGCAATGGTATTATCAGGAGATACTGAGGTCTTATTAGGGGCTATTCCTCTGGAGGATATGGATGTATTAATAGATCCTCGTCAACAACGGTTAATTGTGAATCCAGCAAGTCCTTATTTTGCTAAAAAATCTTTAAAATAAAGAGAAAAGGAGGTTCTAAGAATGAAATTAAGCATCAGTATGTTTTCGCTAAAAAAGCTCATGAGATGTTAAATTGGTATCCTCAATATTCCCTAGAAGAAGGTTTAAAAGAAACCATTAATTGGTATAAGATTTTTTTGAGTAAACAAGACGATCAAAATTTGAAGGAGATGTAAATTCAATGTTATCCAAATGCCGTTTTTGTGGTAATTTATTAAACCATACTTTTGTTGATTTAGGAATGTCTCCGCTTTCCAATGCTTACTTGAAATTAGATACTATTAATAAGGCAGAAAAATTTTATCCCCTCCATACTTATGTTTGTGATAACTGCTTTTTAGTTCAGTTAGAAGAATTTGAAACGCCTGATCATATTTTTAGTGATTATGCTTATTTTTCCTCCTATTCTGAAACTTGGCTACGCCATGCTGAAAATTATACTGAATTGATGATCAAACGATTTGGTTTGAACGTCAATAGCCAAGTGATTGAAATTGCCAGTAATGATGGCTACTTGCTTCAGTATTTTCAGAAACAAAATATTCCTGTATTGGGAATTGAACCTGCTGCCAATGTGGCTAAAGTTGCTGAAGAAAAAGGTATTCCTTCTTTAGTCAAGTTTTTTGGGGTGTCAACAGCTAAAGAATTAGTTGCTCAAGGAATACAAGCTGACTTATTATTGGGTAATAATGTTTTGGCTCATGTTCCTGATTTGAATGATTTTGTAGCAGGGATGAAGATTGTACTTAAACCCGATGGGATTTTAACAATGGAATTTCCTCATGTATTGCGACTGATTCTACAAAATCAATTCGATACTATTTACCACGAACATTTTTCTTATTTCTCGTTTTTAACAGTCGAAAAAGTATTTGCTGATCATGGGATCACCTTATTTGATGTGGAAGAATTACCCACTCATGGGGGATCTTTACGGATTTATGGGCAACATAATGATGGTAAAAAACCTATTAGCGATCGCGTTTCTCTCCTAAAATCTAAAGAAATTGAAGTTGGGTTAGAGCAACTGGAAACTTATCTAGGTTTTGGAGACAAGGTTAAGTCTATTAAGTGTGACTTGCTCAGTTTCCTAATTGATGGCAAAAAACAGGGTAAATCAATTGTGGGCTATGGAGCTCCAGCAAAGGGTAATACGCTGTTAAATTATTGTGGTATTCGCACAGATTTACTCGACTATACGGTAGATCGTAGTCCCTATAAACAAGGTTTCTTTTTACCTGGCACTCACATTCCTATCTATCATCCTGATAAAATTATCGAAACTAAACCAGATTATTTGCTGATCTTACCGTGGAATATCAAGGATGAGATTATCGAGCAAATGAGTCATATTCGTGAGTGGGGTGGTCAGTTTGTTGTCCCTATTCCTCAAGTGGAGGTGATCGCTTGAAATTTACCGAAACTCAACTAAAAGGTGCTTATATTATAGAGCCAGAAATGCTTACGGATGAAAGAGGGTTCTTTGCTCGTTCTTGGTGTCAAAAAGAGTTTACAGAGCGAGGGTTAAATCCTAATCTAGTTCAATGTAATATTTCTTTTAACCATAAAAAGGGAACGTTGAGGGGGATGCACTATCAAGCCAAACCCTACGAAGAAGCCAAACTCGTTCGATGTACAATGGGGGCGATTTATGATGTGATTATTGATATTCGCCCAGAGTCACCAACGTTTAAGCAGTGGGTTGCTGTTGAGTTAACTGCTGAAAATCGAAAAATGCTCTATATTGCAGAAGGCATAGCTCATGGTTTTCAGACATTAGAAGACAACACAGAAGTTTTTTATCAGATGTCAGAATTTTATTATCCAGAGTCAGCTACAGGAGTCCGTTGGAACGATCCGGCATTTGGCATTGAGTGGCCATCTACCCAAGAGGTTATAATTTCAGACAAAGACCAAAGCTACCCAGATTTTTGCTTATGAAAAAAGTAATTGTCACAGGTGCAGGGGGATTCATTGGCAGACATTCCCTAGTAACCTTGATTACTAAAGGTTTTGAAGTTCATGCCATCACTACAAACGATCTGCCCACAGAAGATAATGGTTGTAACTGGCACAAAGCCAATTTATTGGATACTACCCAAATTCAAAAATTAGTTAGCACCATAAAACCTACTCATCTTTTGCATTTTGCGTGGTATGCTGTACCAGGAAAATACTGGACATCAGAGCAAAATTTTTTGTGGGTGCAGGCTAGTTTAGAATTAGTCAAACAATTTCGAGAGTGTGGGGGCGAACGAGTTGTGATGGCTGGCACCTCTGCGGAGTATGATTGGAAGTATGGTTTTTGTTCGGAGTCGATTACACCTAAAAATCCTCAATCTCCTTATAATGTTTGCAAGAATGCACTTCAGGAGATGCTAAACTCATATTCAGGGCTAACTGGACTCAGCAGTGCTTGGGGACGGATTTTCTGGCTTTATGGCCCCCATGAGTATCCTGAGCGACTGGTTCCCTCTGTTATTTGTTCTCTGTTAAAGGCAGAACCTGCACGCTGTTCTCACGGTAATCAAATCCGAGATTTCTTGTATGTTCAGGATGTTGCGGATGCTTTTGTCGCGCTTTTAGAGAGTGATGTAACAGGTTGTGTTAATATTGCTTCTGGTAAGCCTGTGACACTGAAGGAAATTATTTATACAATTGCCAATCTGATTGGCAGAGCAGATTTAGTTGAACTCGGAGCCATTCCAGCAGCATCAACAGAACCCCCTTTAGTCGTCGCAGATCCGACTCGTTTATTTAATGAAGTTGGGTGGAAAACTAAATATAATTTAGAAGAAGGAATTCATCAAACTTTAAATTGGTGGAATAATAGACTTTTATAAAAATTTTAAAATCAATTCATTGGATACACTTACCAGTAAAAAAGGAAAAGCCCATGCCTAGAGTATCAGTTGTAATGCCTGCTTATAATGATGAACGATATGTTGCCGAAGCCATTCAAAGTGTTTTAGCTCAAACCTATCAGGATTTTGAATTAGTCATTACAGATAATGGTTCGAGTGATGGAACAGCTAATGTGATCAAGAGTTTTCAAGATCCCCGCATTCGATTATTATCTTTAGCAAAGAATCGAGGTCATTGTGGTGGCATGAATAACTCTATCAGAGCCGCACAAGGAGAATTTTTAGCCCTGTTAAATTCTGATGATGCTTTTTATCCTGAGAAATTAGAAAAGCAAGTTAAATTTTTAGATGAAAATCCTCATGTTGGCATTGTATTTAGTTATGCTGAAGTAATAGATAAGGATAGTCAAGCTTTTAAGGGAGAAAGTGCTTACAATGGTATATTTGATCGACCGAATCAAGAAAATCGGTTTGGATGGTTAAGAAATTTTTTCCTCAATGATAATTGCTTATGCCATCCGAGTGCCTTAATTCGTAAACGCTGTCAAGAGGATATTGGCTTATTTGATGAACGATTTGCTTTGCTGCTGGATTTAGATTACTGGATCAGAATGTGTCTGAAATATCAAATCCATATTCTGTCTGAAAGATTGACTAAGTTTCGAGTTCATGAAAGTCAAGGCAGTGCTGGTAAACCTGAAACCCATAGTTTGCATTATATAGAATTAAGTCAGCTTTTAAAACACTATCTGAGTCCTTTAGTTCTTGATCATCTTGCAGAAGTTTTTCCTCCCGAAACTCTCAAACAAATGTACATTGAGAAGAATATTGCAGATATCGATAGGGAAATTGAACCTTTCATTATTTCTATGCTGGAGAATGTTAATCGTGTCGATCAAGATTTAAAACCCTTCTTGATTGGTATGTTAGCATTTTGGGTGGGGCGTCCGGATCATCGAGCATTTGCCTTGGATGTTTTATATCAAGTTTATCAGAATCCAAAGAATGTTGAAAAAATCAGAGATCAGTATTCTTATGATTTTTCAAATTTAATTAAAATCGCTAAAGCTCAAGATATTTTTGGTGTAGTTTCCTCGGCAAGAGTTCATACTCAACTGCATTATGCTAATAAAGGGCTAGAAAACTTGCACGCTGAACTTAATCAAGTTAAGGCAGAGTTGGAACAATCACAAACTCAATTACAGCAAACTCATAAGAAGTTGGAACAATTAGATCATAAGCACACCTTGAATGCAGAAAATAAAAATTTGACATTGCTTTCTCTACAAGAATCTAAAGTTTATGATAGTTCTGTATTAGAAAAAGCTGCTGATGCCTATGTTCAAAAAGATTTGGCTAAAACTATTGATTATTTAAAACAATCCTTAGAGCAAGAAACCGTATTACCAACTGAAAGTGTTTTGCAATGGATCGAATATTTAGCGAATCACTCTGCCTCAAAAGCAGAAACTTTTCAGGTTTCTTACCTGATTGAATCAGCAGAATGGGAAAACCTGATGATTTTTGTGATTGAGAGCCAAAAGCAGCATTTTTTAGTATAGAATTTATAAATCTATAGCAAGCCTAAATCATTCTTTTCAATACCACATTCCCACTCAATATCAAGGACAAGGGATCACGGTCAAAATTCAAGGTTATGAACAGGAGTTATCAAGAAGCGCCCCTGTATAACCTATAACAACTTTTATTCTTCTGGATAATTTAGTTTATTTACTACTTGCTTAATTCGGAAAGTGACAGAAGAGGGATAAATCCAAATTAGAAAGACTAACTCAGGAGTTGAACCTGATATTCTACAGAACCAATCGGAATACAACTGCCGTCTTGCAGAACCGTCTGCAATTGCAATTGAGTTGTTGTTGGGATTGGACTCACTTTGACACTGAGGTAAAAACCACTGTACTCATCCGTGACTTGGGGGTAAGCCTTAGCGACATCAGCCCGATACCCGTTCACAGGACTTTGTTGCAGGATTTCCCCATACAGTATCGCCTGAACTGTGACAGCTTTAGACTTCCTCCCCAAAATCCAGCCCTTGATCATCACAACGTTATCATAAAATCTTTTCCCAACCACAGGGGAATCGATCGCACAGGCAAATAATAAATCAGATTCTGGTTCTCTATACACAGAAAGAATTTCTACTAAAACATTGTTTTGAATCTGTAAAGTATAATCCCGTTTTTCTTTTGTTAAATTAGGATTGTAACAGGGATCATGCTGGATTAAATCTCCCCACCGGGCGTGCATAATTTTCGCTTCACTTAGAGAACGACGTTGTTTTTCTGGGGTATCCTCATAGCCTCGACTTTTTGACTCATGGTGATACAACACAACATGAGGTAAGTAAACATTTCGATACCCCTTTTGCAGCATCTTCAAACACAAATCAACATCGTTATAAGCAACAACTAACTCTTCATCTAACCCCCCCACTTCTTCAAAAACTTCACGCCGACACATTAAACACGCACCCGTTATGGCTGAATAGTTATTAACATTGATAATTTTGCCTAAATATCCGGGATGGGTGGGTAAAAAGCCATGATGACTATGACCGGCTACTTCCCCAATTCCTAACACAACGCCCGCGTGCTGAATCAACCCATCAGGATAAAGTAATAACGCACCCACCGCACCAATTGACTTTCTTTGCACTTGTTCTACCATGCCATCAATCCAGTCTGGTGTGATCACTTCTGTATCATTATTTAAGAGCAGCAAATAATCACCTTGAGCTTTCGTTACCGCGTAGTTGTTGATGCGGGAGTAATTAAACGGAATATTGTACTCAAAACACTTAAATCGAGTCGGTTCTTGCTGCTTCCAAGACTCAAGAATTGATAAAGTTTCCGGTTCATCACTGCCATTATCAATGACAATTACTTCATAGTTCGGATAAGTCGTTTTTTCAAAAATCGACTTGAGACACTGATTCAAGACTGTACCTAGATTCCGAGTTGGAATAATAATACTTACCAACTTGTACTCTCGGATTTGGTAACGAATAATATAATTCCCTGGATAGTTGGGAACTTGAACAATTTGACCGGGTTCTCCCCGCCGATGAATCGTTTCAGACAGCAGCTTTTCAATTAACTGATAAACGTAGGGTTTAGCTGCGATACCACTTGCCGCAGAAGCGGAGTGAATTCGCCAGTGATAGAGAATTTTCGGGATATGGAAAATTTTGTCGGTTTTCTCAGTAAACCTGAGAACTAAATCATAGTCTTGACAACCTGCATATTCTTCGCGAAAACCGCCGATTTCTTCAATTAAAGCACGACGATAAACCCCCAAGTGACAAGTATACATTTGGGCTAAAAATGATTCAGGACACCAATCCGGTTTAAAATAGGCTTGAGTGCGATTGCCCTGTTCATCGAGTTTATCCTCATCAGAATAAACCATATCGGCTTCGGGGTGAATATTCAGCAGTAATGCCACTTCATACAGAGCATTTGGTGTTAAAACATCATCATGGTCAAGTAATGCTATATATTCTCCTGTAGCTAACTCTAAAGCTGAATTTGAACAAGCCGCAATATGACCGTTTTGTTTCCTAAAAACAACTTTGATTCGCTCATCTTGAGCCGCATATTCTTCTAAAACTTTGCGAACATGGGGTTTGGGCGAAGCATCATCGGTAATGCACAGTTCCCAATAAGGATAAACTTGATCTATAACTGAAAGTATTGCCTCCCGTAGAAACACTTCATCGGTGTTATAAACAGGCATGACAACACTAATTAGCGGTTGGTATTTGAGAACTTTTGCTATCTCAGCCATGCGACGAAAATCTGCTGGTTTGGGGGAGTTTTCCCTCAGCCATTGAGCGTAAACATCATCGGAACTGCTATTAAAATCATAGCTACGTCGAACAAGAAGTTGAGGTAAAGTTGTTTTTGACTGAGGATTGTTACCTGCGCTATTTGAATTTACCTGAACGTTTTTAGCTTCTAGCCAACTTTTTTTTAAAGATTCTTCTAATTGTAAGGAAATTTTCGGCTCATTTGGTTGCAGGATCTGTGCTAATTTGTAAAATGTGATTGCGCCATAAATTTGATTTTGTCTTAGTAAAGCATTACCTAATTCAAAATAAAGTTCATAGTTTCGTGGCTGAATTGCTATTGCTTTATGATATACCAGTAAGTTATCAGGATTAAGTGTGATCGCCTTTTTGTAAAGTGCGATTGCATCTTCTATCTTGTTTTCTGCAACAGGTTGGTTTCCTATCCCTTGCCAATTTCCCGCTAATCCAACTAACTTTGGCTCAATCTTGGCTGCTTTTTCCCAAGCCTGTTGAGCTTCCTCAAGCTGTCCCACCTGTGGTAAAACCCGACTTAAACCCACAAGAGACCAAGCCACATCTGGCTTCAACTCCAATGCCTGTCCATAAGCTTCAACTGATTCTTCCCAATGTCCCAACTTTTCCAGGGCTTCCCCTAAATTATGGTAAGCTAAATAAAAATCAGGGTTATTACTAATTGCACGCCGATAAGCTACTACTGCTTCTTCTAACTTCCCTTCTCTTAACAGTTGGTTGGCTTGCTGAAAGACTGTAACCATAATAGATTCTATACTCTCAAAAAATAAGGGTTGCTGGTCTTGGGTTTAGTCAACGAGAGACATTATATCACAATTTCAACATTGAAACCGACAGGCGCAATTGTTAGCAGGACGATTAACCTGCTCAAAAGTTCCCCCTAATTATGTGCTAATCTTAGTTTATCATCTTCAATTATTCAATTTTTTCTGGATATTATTCAAGGGAGAATATTAATAATGGAACCAGAATATGCCACAACTAATGATTGGTATAAAGCCAATCGTCCCCAATTAAAAATATATCGGGGCCAATGGATCGCTTATACTAATCAAGGCGTGATTAGTCATGATCGAGATTTCAGAAAAATGATGGATGCTATCCCCCCTGATACTCCTAAATTGAGTTATGTGATTGAGCGAATATTTGAGAATGAATTTATTGAACCTGCTAAGTTTTATCCGGTGAGAATGCGATCGCTAAAAGTTCACGATTGGCAACCCAAATATGAATTAATTTTGAAATTTCAAAACACAGAAAAAGTCAAAATTCTAGTGGACTCTGGGGCTGATTTTAGCTTAATTACTAGACAGCTTGGTGAGCGATTAGGCTACACTAAAGGAGAGGGAGAAAACCTGGGTAGTGGTGAAGGAATTGGTGGTAGTATTGAATATCTATTAAGAAAGGTGGAAATAGAGATAGAAGGTCATCGTTTTACGGCTCCTGTAGCGTGGATACAAAGCGATTTTTGTGAAGAAATTTTGTTAGGCAGAGAGGTAGTGTTTGATTTGTTTGATATAGAATTTAAGCAGGCTGATGAGACGATTATTTTTAAATGGCGTGGCGGTCAGGCATAAGTAGTTAATAATCCCAAAAACAAAGGTGATTCAATGAATAATATCGAGAGTTCTAGTCTTTATGAACAAGATTATTATCTCTTAATTTGCTAGATTTCACAACCCGCGCAGGCGGGTTTTGTCTGTGTAGCGATAGATTTCAATCTGTCGGAATCTTGAAAAATGGGGCGGGTTTAGGGGGAAAAACGGGGCGGGTTTAGGGAGATGGTTGGTGCATTCTAAAGATTATCTCGAACCCGCCCCTACAAACGTTAGACCTTTTGAGCTTGTAAATCAACCTGAAAAAGAACTAAGCTATTTTTGTCCATGGGATTCTTTGTTGATAAATGCGATCGCCATTTTATAACGGAAAGATTGTTGTTTTTAACTGTGTAAAATTAGACATAATTTCATTGATTTAATTGTTTTGAATTGAATTAATATTGAAGCCCTGAAGGGCTTACTACCATCATTCTAACAACATCTGGCATTTTATATTGGGCTTTCCATCCTAACTTTTGTTCGGCTTTACTGGGATTTCCTCGACCCACCGTAATATCCGTAGGTCGTAATAAATTATTATCGGATTTAACATGAGTTTTCCAATCTAATCCCACACAGGAAAAAGCTGTTTCTATAAACGATTCTAACGCATAAGTTTCCCCCGTGGCAATTACATAATCGTCGGGTTCTTGCTGTTGCAACATTAAATACATGGCTTCTACATACTCTGGAGCCCAACCCCAATCTCGTTGAATTGAAATATCTCCTAAATAAAGTTTATCTTGTTTTCCGGCTGCAATATCAATAGCTGCTTTAATAATTTTTTGCGTTACAAATCGTTCGGGACGCAGGGGTGATTCATGGTTAAATAAAATTCCAGAACAGGCAAATAAACCATAGGCTTCTCGATAGTTGGCGACTTCCCAAAAAGCCGTTGCTTTAGCTACAGCATAGGGACTACGAGGATGAAAGGGAGTATTTTCATCGGCAGGAAGTCCTTTTGTATCTCCAAAACATTCACTAGAACTAGCATTATAAAGTTTAATTTTTGCCCCAGTAAATCGAATGGCTTCTAATAAATTGAGAGTTCCTGTTGCTATACTTTCTAAGGTTTCTACAGGCTGTTCAAAGGATAATCCTACTGAACTTTGACCTGCTAAATTATAGACTTCATCGGGTTGAATTTTAGTTAGAGTTTGCAATACACTTCTAAAATCCGTTAGACTCATGGATTCTAATTTAATTTTTTCTCGAATTCCTAGACGGGATAAATTGCTAAAGGAAGACATTTGAGCATCCCGGGATGTGCCATAAACGGAATAATCTTGTTTTAACAATAGGTCGGCTAAATAGGCCCCATCCTGTCCTGATACCCCACAAATTAACGCTGTTTTCATCTTTAATTGATAATCCTAATTTCATTTTTTAACAATAGAATCAACGACTAACAATCCCTAAAATTCGTTCTATTGCATATTTCCATTCATGGGATTGACTTAAAGTAGAAGCATCCAAAGGATAGTTTTTATAATTGGATAATCGCACAAAATCATTTACCCATTCTAACACAGATTCGGTGACAAATTCAAAGGGGGAGTATTTTAAAGATTGTTCAAGAAAATCAACCATTTTAGAGAGATTTCCTTGGGTATAATGATACCAAGCATTCCAAAGTAATGAAGCATATTTGAGGCGATGATTAAGCTGTTTTACTTCTGTTTTCGTTAAGGGTAAATTGATCAAGGCATCTTGTTGGGGGGGAGTTAAAGCAATTTCTATAATTTCTAGGGTTTGTTTTAACATCCGGTCTTCTTTAAAAAGTTCTTCCGCTCGTTGTTTAGATGCTACACCCATTTTAGATAATAATAGGGGATTAATCGCTAATTCTTGAAGACTTTGAACAAGTTCATTAACCGTTTTTTCGGGATCAATATTAGGATCACTTAACAGTTTTCCCGTATCTCCTAAGCCTTCGGGAATGCCACCCGCAGCCGAGGCGATAATGGGTAATCCTTTTGCCATGGCTTCCATAATTGCAAAGGAGGGAGCGGCTTCTGCTAGGGAGGTTAATATAAAGATATCACAGGCATCTAACCAGTCGGGAATATTCCATATTTGCCCTAAGAATATGACGCGATCGCTAACTCCTAAATCCTCAACTTTTTGTTTTAATTCATGTTCTAAATCATGATCACTTCCCTGTCCTGTTCCCGCCCAAACAAAGTATAATTTTTCCCAGATAGAAGTATGTTTTAATTGAGCGATCGCTTCTAACTGAAACCGATGTCCTTTAATGGGGGCTAACCTGGCAGTTGTTAAGCACATAATTCCATCTTCAGGAATACCAATTTCTTGCCGTAACCGTTGACGAGTGGCTAAATTAGGCGGGGCAAAATATTTTTCTGATCGCCCATAATAGACCACATTTCCTTTATCTTTAGGTAGGCCAAATTGGTCTTGTAAAATCTGAATATGTTCGTAGGCTGCGGTATTAAAAGTCCGGGCTAATCCATATTGATATAATACTCCTTTGGCGTAGGGAACACCATCTCCCATGGTAAAATTAATATGTTCTGGCATAGCTAATCCCAAGGCAATCATATAGGGAATATGGCGTTGAATTGCGACTTGTTTAGCGGCAAAATGGGAGTAAGGCCAGCCATCACTAAAAATAATAAAATCGGGCTTAATTTTATCATAAAGGGTTTCTGCATCTTGGGTATTTCTGAGAATTCGTGGTAAATCTTTACTGGTACTATAGTCTAACCAATATTGCTGAATTCCTAACTCTTTTTCTTCCTCAACTAAGGGGTTATGGTGTTGAGGTCTAACGGCTGTTACTTGATAGCCTAATTTAGCTAATTCACAAAGAATTAAATGATCATATTGTGCTAAACCCCCAATACCTGGGTCGTCAGTATTGATTAACAGAATATGGGGTTTATTCAAGGGAGGAGTTAAGGTTGGTTTAGGTTGGGGGGTAAGTTTTGGGTTCATGATTTTATGGATAATAGATTGCCATTCCTGAGATTGAATTAAATCATAAGTATCTATTTTTTCCCCATAGTCTGATGCTATATTTTGAAAGGCATCAAGCCATTGACAAATATTTTCTGTCAGAGTAAAAAAAGTATATTCTATGGATTTCTCTAAACAATATATCATTAATTGAGGATAATGGTCTCGATACATTCGCCAAGCTAACCATACCCAGCGCTCATAACTTTCTTTTGGACGTAACTGACGAATTTTATCTGGAAGATCGGGATAGCCAAAAAATTGATCCATAATAATTTCGGTATTTTTAATAACTTTTAATCCCCCCGACATTAAATTATTGTCATGTTGACGATAACCAGCATGAATTTCTTTTAACCAAACGGTTTTACATCCCATTAAGGATAAACGTAAGACAAAATCTAAGTCTTCAGTAGGGGGATAAAGATGATCAAATCCTCCCACTTTTTCCCACCATTCTCGGCGCAAAATCATGGCACTCGGACGTACACATTTATGTAAAACCCACGTTTCTAAATTCAATTCCGGTGCGTTTTCCCAAGGCTTAATGACACTCATTACAATTCCTTTTTGATTAACAATACAC
Organism: Planktothrix sp. PLAVEN19ND; assembly: GCF_057220675.1. NCBI lineage: Bacteria > Bacillati > Cyanobacteriota > Cyanophyceae > Oscillatoriales > Microcoleaceae > Planktothrix > Planktothrix sp. PLAVEN19ND. Next base: position 1,870,344 of record NZ_CM170132.1, read on the forward strand.
CACCCACTTTGGATAAAATCAATACTAGGATCAGCATCAAAAGTAGCAACCTGTTCGGCTAATTTTTGAGGTAAGAAAAAGTCATCTCCATCTAAAAAAGCTAAAAATTCTCCTTGCGCTATTTCACAGCCATGATTTCTGGCTTTTGCTGCTCCTTGATTGTCTTGATAGATATATTTAATTACAGGAAAAAAAGGTTTTAGAATTTGTTGAATTTGATCTTGAGAGCCATCATCTATAACAATAACTTCGTAATCATTATAGGTTTGTTCGAGAACACTTTTTACACATTGTTCAATATATTGATCACAATTATACGCCGGAATAATCACACTCACTCTAGGTTTATTTTGAGGAATATTTTCCGTAATTAATTGTTTCCATTCCGGTAAATTATAGAAATTTTCTAAATCAAGTTCATAACCATAACCCTGACAATAACCTATGAATCTATGTACCCAGTCAGAAATAGTAATCGCTACGGTATAAGGAGTATAAAGTAAAGATTTTTGGAGAAATTCAGCCATTGCTTGAGGATGATTAGTATGATATAAATGCCAAGCCATCCAAGTTATAGCTTCATATCGAGCGGGTTTTTCCAGTTGTCGTATTTCATCGGATAGATGGGGATTACTAAAAAAATAATCGTGAAGTGATATAATTAAATCAGCCCTTTCTCTAGCTTTTTGATTAGAAACAGTTTGCTCATGTTGTCGATAATTAACAGTAATTTCAGGAAGCCAAACGGCTGCATATCCTTGTGATGCTAAACGCCAAATAAAATCAACATCATCGACTCCATTAAAGCGAGAATCAAATCCTCCAACTTGCTGCCAAGATTCTTGCCTGAACATTAAAGAGCTAGGTAAAATTGGAGTTCTTTTTATCCAAGTTTCTAGGGTTAAATCGGGTAACTCATGCCAAGGTTCAATATCAGAAATTTGATCATTATTTTGATCAATTAAACGCCAACCACTATTGACAATTGCTACATTTTGGTTAGAATTAAAACAGGCGACTTGATGGGCTAATTTTTCAGGTAAAAACACATCATCTTGATCTAGTAAAGCAATAAATTTTCCCCTAGCTTCCTGAATTCCACGATTTCTAGCAGCTGCAACTCCTTGATTAGATTGCACAATATAACGAATTATAGAGGGGTTCCGGTGTGTATCTATGTAGTGTTGTATGATCTTAGGTATATTGTCCGTTGAGCCATCATCAACGATAACAATTTCGTAGTTTGAGTAGGTTTGAATCAAAACACTATCGATGGCTTGGCTAAGGTAGCGATCGCCATTATAAACCGGAATAATAACACTAACCAGGGGAGATGAACTCAACATAAAATTACAGTTTTAGCTAATCAATCTGTTATTATAAGTCTTATTGGCTTACATGATCAGTAGTTTGAGGAAAGCAAATTGAGGAGCAATGAAAAAACAGAATCCATCGGGAGAATATAATAATTTTGGAAAACCACCTAAATCTGTAATGTTACCCAATTTAGATGGCAAAAATATGCAGACACTAAAACCCGTTAAATGGACTCCCATTAAACTGATTTTATTTTTGATTTTTGTATTTGGGCCATACGGTAGTTTGTTATATGTAGCCAGTGGGATTTCTCAAGTTTTATTGATTTATTTGCTGGCAATTCCTGCTATTGCTGGTTTGGTGTTTTATTTGGTGTATAAATTGACAAAAGATTGAAAATTGGCGAAATAAATTTTTATGAGTTTTGATTCTAATTTATTACACAAAAATCCCATGTCAGCTTCCAGCTTATATGAATAGGTGGAACTTTATATAAATCAAAAAAAATTAGCAGAAGTGATCGCACTTGATCAAAAAACTATCGAAATTGATTCTAACAAAAACCCATTTTAACTTAAATTTATATTTTTTATTTTATAATTATGACCCAATCAGAGATAATCAAAAAAGCTGAAATTTATATTAAACAAGGTCAATTAGATGAAGCAATTAATATTTGTGAAATTGCTTTAAAAAACAATTCTGATTTGGGCGATGCTTATCGATTAATGGGAATTGTAATGCAGTTAAAAGGCAACTACCAGCAAGCTGAAAATTATTATAAACAAGTTTTAGTATTACAACCTAATCAAGCAGAAATATATGCTAATCTAGGTATAATTTATGCTCAGAAGCGACAATGGAAATCCGCTACAGATTATTATCAAATGGCAATAAAAATCAATCCTAATAATACAAGATTTTATAGGGATTTAGCCAATGTTTTTAATACAACCAATCAAACGGAACTCGCTAACGAATGTCAATATCAAATTCTAATTAGAGAACCTGATAAAATCAAACCGGAAGATCAGTTTAATTTAGGAAATAAATTTTTAGATAATGGCAAAATTGATCAAGCAATTGTTTGTTATCGTTACGCTATTGAATTTAATCCTACCTTTTATCATCTTTATTGTCAATTGGGATTGGCTTTAAGTCAAAAAAAACATTTTACAGAAGCAATTTTAGCCTATCAAAAAGCTATAGAATTAAATCCTGATTTTAGCTGGTCGTATCAAGGTTTAGGAGAAAATTTTAATAAGCTACAACGCTGGGAAGAAGCTATTTTAGCCTATCAAAAAGCTATAGAATTAAATCCTGATTTTAGCTGGTCGTATCAAGGTTTAGGAGAAAATTTCAGTAAGCTACAACGCTGGGAAGAAGCTATTTTAGCCTATCAAAAAGCCATAGAATTAAATCCTGATTTTAGCTGGTCGTATTATGGTTTAGGGGAGGCTTACCAATCGGTTAAACAGGAAAAAAAAGCAGTTTCTACTTATCGTCATTTTATTGCTATTAATCCTAATATTGCAGCAGCTTATTTTAATTTAGGCATAGTTTTAAAAGAATTGAAACAATGGGAAGAAGCGTATATTAATTTTAGTAATTGTCTGAACATTAATCCTGATTATCCTGACTTAAATTTAAACTTAGTAGAAGTGCATTCTAATTTAGGAAATTGGGAAGAAGCTATTAAAATTTATCACAAGTGCTTAGAAGGAAATTTAAACTTAGAAATAGTCTATCAAAAATTAGGAGCGTATTTACAACAGCAAGGAAATATCGAGCAAGCAATCGCTTGTTATCAAAATTATATTAAAATCAACCATCATTCTAATTTCTATCTATTGATTACAGATATTTTAATTGATCAACAACGATGGGAAGAAGCAATTCCCTATTTATTACAATGGTTAAAACGACACTCGGACGATTTTGATAGTTATGTTAAATTGGGTTTAATTTTAGAAAAAATGGGACGAAAGTTAGATGGAGATGGATGTAAATATTTGCAAGTTATCCCTCTTGATCTACTTGAAAAACACTTAAATTTATCACCTGATTTACTAATAAATATTCAAGATTATCCCCCGGCTCAAAAAATATCAATTTATCCTCAAAGTTTGGTAGTTTTTAATCCTCCAAACGGAATATTAGGAGAAGCTAATTTTAGGTTGTTTCCTAACTCTATGCTATCCTCAGAAGTGTTTGTTGCAGTGATTCCTAATGGACGAGTATGGGGAGATGCTTTAACATCTGCTGTCATGACTTCAGAAAACCAGTTAATTAAGGATTTATCAACGGGTTGTGGTGAGTTAGTGATTAGTCGTGAGCAATTACAAGATCCTTTAGAATTATCAGGAAATGTAGCTTTTTTATCAGCGCAATTCGGATTAATTTATTACCATTGGATGTTTGATATTATAGCCCGTTTGCATTTATTAGAGAAAGCTGATTTTGATTTCAATAAAATTGATTGGTTTGTCGTTAACCGCCACCAATATCCTTATGAAAAAGAGACGCTAAAGCTGTTGAATATTCCCGAACATAAAGTAATTGATAACTGTAATTATCCCCATGTCAAAGGGTCAGTATTATTAGTGCCATCTTGCGTTCATTGGAGTCATTTAAAGTCTGCAAAATGGGGAGTAAATTTCATTAGAAATAAGTTTCTTTCCGCTAGTATTAACTCAAGTATTTATCCTCAGCGAATTTATATAAGTCGCCAAAATGCTAACTGCCGAAAAGTCATCAATGAGTCGGAATTTTTACCCTTTTTAGAAACATTAGGTTTTCAAACACTTTGTTTAGAACATTTATCTTTTCAAGAACAAGTTGGTTATTTTGCTAATGCAGAAATTATTATTGCACCCCATGGGTCAGGATTAACTAATCTAATCTTTTGTCGTCCTAATACAAAGGTAATTGAATTTTTATTTCCTGAATGGGAGACTTCTTATTATTGGCAACTTTGCAATATGGTTAGCTGTGAATATTACTGTTGTGTCGGTGAACCTTTGGATGAGGTCGAATTAAATTCTATTCCCATTTTTGACAATATAAAAATTAAGTCTTATACTATTATTGAACTTTTGAAAATGGCAAAGGTTATTTAGTAGTTATGAGTGATTTTAACGATAATAACACCAAAAATAATTTACAAACAACAGAATATTATTTAACTTCTGCGAATCAATGTTTGGAACAGGGGAACACGGAACTAGCTTTATCTTTTTATAATCAAGCAATTGAATTAAATCCTGATAATGACCAGATTTATTATAAATTAGGTCAAACTTTAATGCAGTTAGAACGTTATGAAGATGCGATCACAGCCTACTCTATATCTATTCAAATTAATCCTGATTTTCCTTGGTTTTACAATAGTTTAGGAGAAGTATTAATTAAATTAGAACGCTGGGAAGAAGCGATCACAGCCTATACTCAATTTATTGAATTTAATAATAATTTTTGTTGGGCTTATTTTGGTATAGGGGAATCTTTTTTTAACTTAAACCAGATAGAAAAATCTCTTAATTATTATAAAAAAGCAGTTGAGCTTGAACCTACAAATTGCTGGATTCATATTAAATTAGGAGATGCTTTTTTGAAATTACAGCAACAAGAAAATGCGATTAAATCTTATTCTCAAGCAATCCAGCTTAATCCAAATATAGATTGGTTTTATGGGAAGTTGGCAGAAGTTTTTTTATCTCAAAATCAGTTAGAAAATGCCATTAAAACTTACCAAAATGCAATAATAATCAATCCACAAACCTGGCATTATATAGAGATTGGAAAAATTTTAATTCAACAAAAACTATGGGATATTGCTTTAGATTATTTAATTAAAGGATTACAAATACAGCCGGATTACCATGAAGCCTATGATTATATTTCTACCATTTTTAAACAAAAAAATCAACTATTAGATGCTATTCTTTGTGAGGTTCATCATCAATTACCAATCCCTTTAATTCAAAAAATATTTAATTTATCAGATGATCATTTTATTACCACTCATACAGAAAAAAATCTAACCAAAATTCTGGTTTATCCGCCTAGCAATATCGAACTTACTCCCCCTAAATTTATCGAAGGAAGTCTCAACCCTCATTTTCAATTAACCTCAATTAATTTCCCAGAAACCTTTGTTTCTAGTATTCCTAAAGGTAAAGTTTGGGCGGATACATTGACCAGTGCTGTTCTCAATTCAGAGAATCAATTAATCACAGATTTATCCACCGGAAGCGCAGCTTTATTGGTTAACTCTCCTCATCTTATTGCGTCACAAAATATTAGTGGAACAGTGGCATTTTTATCGGTAAAATGGGGTGAGAACTATTATCACTGGATGTTTGATATTATTGCTAGATTTGATTTATTATTACGGCATTTTTTAATTGAAGAAATCGATTATTTTGTTGTGAATCGATGCCAATTGAACCATGAAAATGAGACGTTACAACTATTAAATATTCCTTCAGAAAAAGTTATTGAAAGTTGCAAAAATCCAGCTTTAAAAGCAGATAAAATTTTAATTCCTTCCTATTCTCATAAAACTTCCAGAACACCTAAATGGGCTTGTGATTTCTTAAAAAGTTTATGTCTGAATTCTCAAGATAAACCAGGATTATTTCCTTTAGAAAGAGTTTATTTAAGTCGAAGTAACGCATCCTATCGTCAGGTATCTAATGAAGCAGAAGTAGTCTTATTTTTACAGCAATTTGGATTTACAGCCTTGAGTTTAGAAACTTTATCAGTCAGACAACAAGCCTATTATCTAGCTAATACTAAAGTCATTATTTCTCCCCATGGAGCCGCTTTAACCAATTTAGTTTTTTGTTCCCCAGGAACTCAGGTGATTGAGTTTTTAATGCCGAATTGGACGCTATCTTGTTATTGGGAATTAAGTAATATTGTGGGTTGTGATTATTACTGTTTATTTTGTGAACCTGCCGATTTTGGTCGTTCTCCTACGGATGGATCTCAAAATATTAAGGTCAATTTGAATTCCCTTTTAAAATTAATGCAATGGGCTGGAGTTGTTTAGGGATAGGATTCAATTTTCCTGCTTTTGGGAGATTTGACTAATAACCCACTAAAATAACCTGAATAGGGTTAAAAGAGTAAAAAATTATGATTAAATCTTGGATGATAATTGGAGGAGTGGTATTTTTAGTCGCCTTAGCCAATAATATTCTATTAACCCCTGATGATATCCGATGGTTTAATCGTTTAACCCGTCCCAGTTGGTTAACCTTTGAAAAAGCAATTCCTTTAATTTGGATAATCGTTTTTATTGCTGGGGCTTGGTCAGCAATTTTAGTCTGGGAAGCTGAACCCGGAATATCCCAAACCTGGGTATTAATGGGATTTTACCTATTATTAGAATTAGTGATTTTGTCCTATACCCCGGTAATGTGTAAAGCCAAAAGTTTACGGGTCGGAACAATATTAGGAGGGACAGGCTTTATTTTAGGCTTGATGTTAATGGTAAGCGTTTGGCCAGTATCTCAAACCGCAGCCTATTTACTCCTCCCCTTTGTCCTGTGGAGTCCAATTGGAACCTACACCACCTGGGCAATGATCCCACTCAACCCCGCAGAGGCTTAAAAACAGACCAGCCACCTACTATGGGTTAAAAATAGGTGGCTGATATATAGCAATAGAGGTTGAAGCCTGCACTTAAGACAGAGACAAAGTACGACGTTTGGTGGTCATCCGATAGGCTTCGATAATATCGCCCATCGCCCAGTCGTTGAAGTTATCCAAGGCAACACCGCACTCATAGCCAGCATTGACTTCCTTGGCATCTTCTTTCATCCGTTTCAGGGAGTCAAGGACACCTTCGTGAATCACTTCATTTTTCCGGCGGACTCGGACTTTACAGTTCCGAATCACTTTACCTGATAGCACATAACAACCAGCGATGGTATTACGTCCCACGGGGAAGATGGCCCGGACTTCCACTTGACCTAGATGTTCTTCCACCAGTTCCGGTTCTAATAGCCCTTCCATGGCAGCCTGGACATCATCTAAGAGGTTGTAAATGATGTTGTAGTCTCGGATATCAACTCCGGCACGATCGGCAGCTTGGCGAGCGCCATGGGCTAGGGTGGTGTTGAATCCAAGTAAGACCGCATTACTGGCCGCGGCTAAGTCAATATCCGTTTCCGTAATTTCACCCGGGGCGGCTAACAGCAGTTGCAGTTCGACTTCTTTTTGAGGAAGTTTCTTCAGGGCGCCAACGATCGCTTCTACAGACCCTTGAACATCCCCCTTCAGGATCAAGTTCAGTTCTTTCAACTCACCCTGTTGAGCACGGGCGGAGAATTCACTTAGACTGATCCGACCCTTGATTAAACGGGTTTCCCGTTTCGTTTCTGCCCGTTGGGTCGCCAAAGCCGAGGCTTCTTTTTCACTTTCAAAGACCTCGAATTCATCTCCAGCCGCCGGGACATCCCGCAGACCTAAGACCTCAACGGCAAAGGAAGGACTGGCATTATCAACCCGATCGCCTCGGTCATCCACCATCGCCCGGACTTTACCCAGGACAGAACCGGCCACCACAATATCTCCCACCCGCAGGGTGCCATTTTGTACCAACAGCGTCGCCACCGGGCCCCGGGACTTGTCGAGGTGAGCTTCAATAATCGTTCCCTTCGCAGCCCTGTCGGGGTTGGCATAGAGATCTTCCACCTCCGCCACTAACAGAATCATTTCTAAGAGGGTATCAAGGTTTTCTCCCCTGATGGCACTGACCGGAACCATAATCGTGTCACCGCCCCATTCTTCGGGAACCAGGGCAAATTCCGTTAGCTCCTGTTTCACCCGATCGGGCTGGGCACCTTCCTTATCAATTTTGTTGATAGCAATGATCATCGGGACTCCGGCGGCCTTAGCGTGACTAATGGCTTCAATGGTTTGGGGTTGGACACCATCATCGGCGGCCACCACCAGAATTGCCACGTCCGTAACTCGCGCGCCCCGGGCGCGCATGGCGGTAAAGGCTTCGTGACCCGGAGTATCCAGGAAGACCACTTGCTGGGTTTTACCCTCATGTTCCATATCGACATGATAGGCTCCGATGTGTTGGGTGATGCCCCCAGCCTCTCCTTGAGCCACTTTGGTTTCGCGGATTGCATCCAGGAGGGTGGTTTTCCCGTGATCGACGTGACCCATGATGGTGACCACCGGAGGACGCCGTTGCAGATGCTCCAGATCCTCTGCGTTGAGCATATTGTCGGGCTTGATAGCACCGGATTTGAGTTTTTCGTTTTCAACTTCAACACCGAGGTCTTGACAAATCAACAGAATTGTGTTGTAGTCGAGGGTTTCGGTAATATTAACTGCAATTCCCTGGGAAAACAGGCGTTTGATAATTTCTGTTTCCGGCAAGATTAAGGCAGAGGCGAGTTCCTGAACGGTCATTGGCCCAGGTACGATTACTTTCTCCGGGCGTTCTGCCTTGGGTTTAGCCTCTGTCCGGCGCGAACTTCCGCCGGAAGAACCGGAACCCCGACTGGGGGCTGGTTTCTTCGGTCTAGCCGTTGTCGTCGCCACATTTTGTCCCGGGCTGGCTTTGGGTTTGGGGGGACGGGCTAGGGAGACGGTGATCATGGCGTTGTTGGCATTCAGCAGAGACAACGCATTCAGTTCATCGTCGTCGTCCTCATCTAAGGAAGGTTTAGCCCGTCGCTTGGCTTTAAGTTTAGCCGCCTTGGTTTTAGCGGTATCTACAACTTCTTCTTCTTCCTCCTCCCATGCTGGCCCTCGTTTTCCAGTGCGGGGGGGGTTCGGCCGGGTCAGGGTTACAGCCCGTTTTGGCCGTTTGACTAAATCGTCGGTGGTGGCTAAGGGTTCCTCCTCCGCGCCCTCGGTCGATTCTCCATCCTCATCAATCACCTGAGCCGCTGGCTTACGCGATGGAGGGGGCTGCAAATCAGAAATTGAGCGGGGTCTGGGACTGCCAATTTCTTTACGAGGCGGTCTTCGGCCCTCTGAATCTTTTTCTTTCCCTTCTGGGGTGGTTTGTTGAGATTTGGGAGTTGGTTTTTCGGGAGAGTCCGCTTTAGACTTTGACTCAACGGGTTTAGGCGTTGGTTTACTTGTCTTTAAAACGGGCTTATTTTTGGAAATGGCTGCTGGCTCCGCCGTGATCACATTGACACTCACGGGAACTGGCTCTGCTGGTCTAATGGGCGGAGGAGACAGAGGTGCGGGTTCCGATAGGGATGAATCAATCTGTTCAGATATTTCCATTTCCCCAACAGAAGACCCCATGGTCATCTCCTCGGTTTCTGAAGTAACCTTCTCGGCCGTTATCGGGGAAGATTCCGTTTCCGATGCAGCCGGAGCAGTGGGTTTTGATAATACAGGTCGATTTAACGTGGGTTTCACAGGCGCTTTTGAAGAAACAAGTGATTTAGGTGGGGTAGCAACGGAAGCTGATCCGGAGGAACTCGCCTCATCGTAGGGGGGGGAGGACTCGGAGCTCGACCGAATTTTGGGCTTCTGGATATCTAAAATTTCTTGCCTTTTTTTGTCGCTAGGTGCCGTCGCCGATAATTTCCCGTTAGGTTGCGATCCGGGTGCTTTTACTTCAAGCTGACCCAGGTTCGGATGAGTTGCGACGTATTTTTCAATGCGTTCTTTATCTGATTCTGAAATCGTGCTACTGTGGCTTTTAACCGAAATATTGAGCCGTTCGCACACCGCTAAGATGTCCTTGTTATCCAAATTAAGTTCCCGTGATAGTTCGTAAATTCTGACTTTGGCGTTGTTCATCCACTGACCCCTCTTCTTACCTACCCATGGTTTGATGTTTACATAGTTCGATTTACTCTTACAACAGTAACCCGCACGTTTTAAATAACGATATCATCTGCCCTGGTTATTTAAGTGTCAAGGATGCAGATGTAAGGTCTGCTTTGACAGTTCTTAATTTTATTTTAATTTTTGGTGAAATTAAATCCCTCAAATCTTCAGTCTTGTCTTTATCAAGTTAGCAGATATTAACCGGATGGTGAAGAATTATCAATTAAGTTACTCAGTTTACTTCATTTTGATTCAACTTAGACCTCAACGTCCTCTATCTGGGGAGTAGGGTTGCTAACCGAATTAAAGTACATGATTGAGAAACTCGAAACCTTCGGCTACCTGGCAATTGTTCCCACCCTTCCCTAGTTCCTAGGACATGGGGGGAGCAATTCCAGGTTAGTCCAAACGTTGCCATAGGCTTTGATAAACTTCCTCTGACACCGATATTCGGAGTGCGTGTCCCAGTCGATTTTTTTTCTGAGCCGCCTTCAAACAATCTGGGTTAGGGCAAAGATAGGCCGAACGACCCATGCCATGATCCAATTGTACCTGATGTGATGGATAGAGCCTGACAAATCGCCAGAAGCTTTCTTTTGCTCCCAATTGGCGACAGGCCACACAACGACGTTGATTTTTCATGGGTTGACAGTTAGCAGTTAGTGGTTAGTGGTTAGCAGTCCGTGGTCAGCATTTTACTACTCCCCCTGCTCCCCTGCTCCCCTGCCTCCCCTACTCCCCTACTCCCCCTACTCCCCTCCTACTCCTCCTCCCCAAATTCATCATAGTTGCGATTGTTGATCGCCTCCTGACGTTCGAGTTCTTCGGCGATTTTTTGGTCTTCGGCTGCGGCATCATATTTAGCCGTATCCTTGATATCGATTTTCCATCCCGTCAACCGGGCAGCGAGACGAACATTTTGCCCCTCCTTACCAATGGCCAAACTTAACTGATCTTCGGGAACCAGAATATGGGCGCGACGTTCTTCGGGATTGACTAAACGCACCTCATCAACCCTCGCCGGACTCAGGGCATTGGCAATATAGGTGGCCGGGTCAGGAGACCAACGAATCACGTCAATTTTCTCGCCCCGCAGTTCATTCACCACCACTTGAATCCGTGACCCCCTAGCCCCAATGCAAGCTCCTACGGGATCAACATCCCGATCCAAGGTATCGACGGCAATTTTAGTCCGGGGGCCTACATGACGGGACGGGGGGTTGGCCTCCCGGGCCACAGCCACAATTCGCACCACTTCATCCTCAATTTCGGGGACTTCATTGGCAAAGAGATACACCACTAACCCGGCATCAGCCCTTGATACTAATAACTGTGGCCCCCGTTGGGAACCTTGGGAGACTTTTTTCAAATATACCCGGAAGGTGGCATTGGCGCGGTAGTTATCATTGGGTAGTTGTTCCCGTTTAGAAAGTTCCGCTTCCACACTGGTGCGACCAAAACCACTAGCCACTTCCATAATCACTGACTGGCGTTCAAATCGCAGGACTTTGGCTTGCAATACCGTGCCTTCAAGTTCTTTGAACTCCTCTTGAATCATTTTGCGCTGCTTATCCCGCAGTTTTTGAGCTAAAACCTGTTTAGTTTGGATCGCCGCCATCCGACCAAATTCTCCTTGATCGGGGGTAACATCTAGGGTGACGGTATCCCCTAATTGGGCTTCGGGAGCGACTTCGCGTACGTCTTTTAAGGCAATTTGATGATCTTGATTACTAACTTGTTCAACAATGGTAAGGTTTTTGGCTAGGACTCGAAATCCTTCTTCATCGACATCGAGTTCGACGTCAAAATTATCAAAATAATCTTCACTAAATTGGGTCTGAATTTCGATGGTACGACGATACCGTTCATACCCTTTTAATAGGGCTTCTCGTAGGGCTTCTTCTACCGCCTGTTTAGGTAAATTCCGCTCTTGAGAAATACCATTAATCATATCTTGTAAACCGGGCAAACTCACCATTGACATGGTTTTTATCCTCTAAACTTTAATTTTTGTTGATCACACAGATGAATTTTTTAGGGAAAATTGGGGAAGCACACCGCCGGGGGTAAAACCTTCACTCCTCCCCACTTTCATCAAATAACACTTCCGTAATTAATTCCCGGGGAATAGCCAGTTGTCGTCCTTTTTGGCTTAAATGAACCGCAGTCTCATCCCGACTCACCAGTTTTCCCCGTTGTTGAGAATGACCTTTGTAGGGTTCTGATGTTTTAACAATAATGGAAAATCCTTTGAATGAAACGAATTCGCGATCGCTGGTTAAAGATTCTGAAATTCCGGGGCTGGAAATCTCTAACACATAGGCATCAGGAATAATATTGCTGGTCTCTAATTCCTCATCCAAGGCTCGACTCATCCGTTCACAATCTTCCAATCCGGTATCCTGACTGGCGTTACGGATATCTACACGCAGCACAGGAGGTTTCTGATTGGTGTAAAAGGTTGCCCCGACCACTTCGAGTCCCAATGTTTGGGCGATGGGGGTGGCGATGTCGAGAATTTGGGGGATTAGAGGATGAGCCATAGTTGACGTGAATGCTAGAGTCTACAGGGGTCAAGAGCTTAACTGCCATTAAAAAAGTGGGTCAATCCCACTCCAGATCGTGAAACAGTGTCTTCTCACCAAGCCAAAGACGAACCCTGTGGGTTCGCCTATTTCTCTAGTTTAGCTTACAGGGAAAGCAATTGCCAGATATCGGGTTTCGAGTTTTGATCCCGGGTCTAGGATCATTTATGTTTATTGGGTTTCTTTGAGTTGTCTTTGTTCCTGTAACTGGGCAAGAACTTGTTCAAAGTTAGATTCATCCACTTGTTGAATATAGTTGATTTTGAATTCTTCTAAAAAGTCAACTAATAGGGTTTTAATTTCTTCTAAGCCCTGTTCTTTTTGTAATTCTTCTCCTAAAAGTTTATTAAAGTTTTTAACCAATTGATTTGATAATTTTGTCCCCACGGGATCATTCATGGCTTTGGTCACGGTTTGATAGGCTTCTTGGGGCCCCTCTGTAGCTAATTTAGAAAGTTCGGCAATAATTCTTTCTTGAATCTGTTGGGGAATTTGTTGTAACCCTGGAATGGTTTTAAACTGTTGAATCACAGGAGATTGTTCGATAACCTGTTCTATATTATAGCGTAATAATGCTTCAATATCTAATTCTAATTTAGGAATAACTTTATAAATAATAACCTGAATTAAATGATTGGCGATCGCTTCTATTTCATTCACATTATTAATATCTAAATAGGGTTTATTTTGATTGAAAAACAGTTGTTTAAAAATATCTCCTCTCCTAATTTCTCCTTGAATTTGTTGAATCACTTCAATCACTACAAACTCGGTTAATTCCCGAGCAATTGCAGCGACAAATCCCCGAGTCATTTGGATTCTAATTGGTTCTAAACTAATAAAATGCACCTGATTTAAACGAATCGTTACTGGAATAATTCGTAATAATCGCCAAATTGGTAAAAACAAAAACACATCATACCACCGCCATAACATCGCATCAAACCAGGTTACTTTAGGATAACGACGACTAATCAAATAAGTTCGGGCCAAAAATTCTAAAATGAAAATAATTGTAAAGGGTAAATCTACTTTCCAAAACGTGCGGGTAAATTTTCCGTTTTCACTAATACTCCGATAATAATTGCTGCCAATTAAAGGTTTAATATTCTTTTCAAACCATTGAATTTCTCGATCATATCCTTGTTGTCTAAGATAAGATTGAGACCAAAATATATTAAAGGCTTCTTTTGCGGAATTATTGGGATTTTTGATATGCTCTCGCATCCGATTTTTTATCCGTTCTAAAGTCCCACTTTTCTCGGAAATGGCAAAGGGATTTTCATTAATAATTTCCTCACTTTGATTTCGTAAGTTTGCTAAAATTTGATCGACTTGATCAGAATTTAAACTGGTTTCAACTACGGTTGATTTTAATTGTTCAATAGTACCTAAATATTTTTCTGTGGTTTGATGGGGTTCAATTCCTTTGATCGGATCATAAACCTGAGTCAAAACTGGAATATAGTTAAAATAGTAATCTCGCAGATCCGTATAACTCAGGTCGAATAAAACCAACCCATAGTTCAGCGTCGCGACCATAGCCATCAATTGTTCAAACCAGGGAATATTTTGACTTTTCTTGACAGAAACAGTATTTTTCACAATTAGCACCGATGATTAATAACGTTTTTAGGTATTATAGTAGTTGATAATTAAGAATTACCAGTTATTAATTCATAATTCATAATTCGTAATTCGTAATTCGTTTAACATTCAATAAAGTTTACCGATTCCATCTATGTCCCATACTTTAGCAACTCCCCAAATTAGTGTAATCATTCCAGCATACAACTGCGATCGCTATGTTGGGCAAGCCGTCGAAAGTATTCTTAATCAAACCTATGATGCTGACGAAATTATTATTATTGATGATGGTTCCCAAGACAATACCCGTCAAGTCTTACAACCATATTCTGACTATATTCGCTATGTTTATCAAGAAAATCAAGGGGTTTCTGTCGCCCGAAATCATGGGTTAAATTTGGCGCGGGGAGAGTTCATTGTGTTTCTGGATGCGGATGATATCTTTCTTCCCGATAAATTAGCAGCCCAACTTGCGGTTTTTCAAGCCCAACCCCACCTAGGACTGGTTCAAAGTGGATGGCGTCGCGTCACCGATACCGGAGAACTTCTCATGGATGCGACACCCTGGGACTATGTTCCCGAATTAAACTTAGAAAATTGGTTACGTTGGAAACCCTTGGGAACCATGGGAACCTTAATGTTTCGTCGAGAATGGTTATTAAAAATAAATGGGTTTGAACCCGGGTTAGCCCACGCGGAAGATGTCGATTTAATCTTAAGAATGGCATTATTCGGGTGTGAATCCGCTTGGTTACGTCAATCAACAGTTTGTTATCGTCAACATGACCGAAATACCATGCGGGATGGAATTTCCCAAGCTAAATCAATTAATTATGTTTTGGATAAATTCTTTAATTTTCCCAATATTCCCTTAGAAATTCGGTTAATCGAAAATTGGGTACGTTACAGTACCTTGGTCTGGAGTTCCTGGTATTTATATTATACAGGTTTTCCCGTTGAAATGGCAGAATATTTGCAAAAATCCTGGCAATATACGCCATTTTTGTTGGTAGAAACCCTAATAAATTGGACAGAAAGTTTTGTGCATTATTCTAATAGTTTAGGACAGTCTTTAGAGGTGAATCAACTTTGTAATTTACCCGAATGGCAAAATTTAACCGCTTGGGTTTTAGAACAAACTATAGAAAAACGTTCTCAACCTTTAGAAGCGGGAATTAATTTACTGTAATTTCTGCCAATTCCAGTAAACTCAGTAAATTATTGATATTAATTCGCATATTCAACTTGATTAAATCCATAGCCTGATTTTCTATTTCATCCTCGATTATCTCCCCAACTAAATAGTAATAGTCTAAATCACAAATATCGCTAATAATTCGATAACAAGGAATAATATAATTTGGTGTAAATAACTCAATAACCTTAGTTCCAGGTTGACAGAAAACCAGATGTGATAATCCTGCACCATGGGGTGCTAAAACCACCGATGCACTCGCCATTAATTCAGCTTGTTCAGCAATTGTTAAAGTTTCTAGTACAACCTTCTCAAAGTTCAAGGGTTCTAAACTTTGCAATAACTGATCTTCATTCAGAATATGGCGATGGGTTGCTTGTCCTCGACTGATATAAAGCCGACGATGGGCTGGAATTTTATAAACCTCTTGAGCAACTAACTGTTGCTTTAAAAATTGGCAAATCCAAGGAGATGCTACATGATCAATATTAGGTGCAGGAACAATAATTTTTTTAGCTTGAATATGAGGGTGAAAACGACTCTCAATAATTTTTAATTCAGGAATCCCCAGTATTTTTAGGGTTTGCTTTTGGAAAGACAAATTACAACTATTGACAACAAAATAATCAATACTATCTAAAGAAATACCACTTTTTTGAATTAAATGAATCCCGGGTAATAGCTCATACATCCAATGGTAAAAACCCTCTGCACATTGAGTTGATAAAAAGGCAACTGTTCCGTCAATTTTATGAACAGGGGGTAATTTATTGGAGGATAAAACTAATTCAGCACATCCTGTAGAAATATCAGTTAATAGCTCGTTTTGTGCCGTCATAATTGCAGTTACAACTGCACTTCCCCAAACCCTGCCATTGTCTAAGGTAACTACAAACGCATTTCGATTCTCTATTTGATTAAAGCTCATCGATAAATGATCTTCAGCAAGGGTTTGGGAATGTTTTAAAGAAATTTGGCTACCTGGATAAACCGGAATATAAGTAACATTATGACTTGAATCTGATGTGATTAATTGATCAGCATTAACAAAACAATATTGTTCTACAATTGACCGGGGCAAAACTCGATAATTATAACAAGATAATGCTTCTTCAGTTTTTCCTTGTTGTTGTAAAATTTTAGCAATGTTGTCATAGGATTGAAATAAATCCGACTTGATTTTCAAAGATTCCATCAGGTTAAACATTGCTTGCTCTAAGTCTTGTTTTTTTAAGAAAACCTCTCCTAATTCAGCATAATATTTAGCTTCCTTGGAATTTAGATTGATAGCATTTTGATAGAATAATAAAGCATTATCTAATTGATCTAAATTGTGATAAATATGAGCTAAATTATAATGCAAAATATCGGCTTTGGGTGCGATTTCTAGGAATTTATGGCAAACTAAAATTGCAATTTTAGTTTGCTGCTGTTCCAGTAAGGTTTTGATTAATTCCTCTAGTAACCAAAGATGATTAGGATTAATATTAATTGCAGTTTGATAGGATGTGATCGCTGATTCCCATTGACCTTGAGATTTATATAAATTGCCTAGATTATAATGTATAATATCCGCTTTGGGATCAACTTTTAGATATTCCTGATAAACAGAAATAGCAGTTTCAATTTCTTGCTGTTCAATTAAGGTTTCTGCTAATTTCCCTAATAACCAAAGATGGTTAGAATTCAGTTCAACTGCTTTACAATAAACTTTAATTGCTTGATTCCATTGTTTTTGATCGGTTAAAACTTTTCCCAATGGAGGATATAACCAATCCGTATTCGGTTCAAGTTTAATGGCTTGATAATAGGCAACTAAAGCTTCATCAAACTCCAGGGTTTCACATAAAGCATTTCCCAAGGTAAAATGTAACCAAAAACTATCGGGATTAATCTCCAGGGCTTGACGATACCAATTAATCGCTTCTGCGGGTTTTCCGGTCTTAGAACAAATTTCTCCTAACTTATAATAGGAACCAAAAAACTTGGGATTTAGAGCGATTCCTTGATAATAAGCAACGGTGGCTTCTGGCCATTTTTCCTGTTCAGATAAAGCATTTCCCAGTTGATGATATGTCCAAGAAAAATCTGGGCACAGTTCAATAGCTTTTTGATAATTGGCGATCGCTTGTTCGTAATTTTTTTGTTGCACTAAAGCATCGGCTAAACTTTGATAAGATAGATGGCTTTGGGGATTCAGAATAATCGCTTGATTATAGGCTGCGATCGCTTCTTCCCAATGTTGTTTCCGACTTAATGCTTCCCCTAACCAATAATAAGATTGGGGCAAACTCGGGTAAACTTCTACCCCCTTTCTATACAATTCAATTGCTGGCTCTAATTTGCCTTTTTCAATTAAGGTTTTCCCAAAGTCCATATACTCTTGAGGGACAACAGACTGGGGTTCTAAAATTAAGGCTTGATACCAGGCATTTGTGGCTTCTTCCGGTTGATTCAGATTAGTGAAAACTGTGTATAAACTCTGATAAATTCTGGCTTGATTCGGTTTAAAATGTAGGGCGGTTTCATAGGATTGTAGGGCCTCCCGCCATTGTTGTTGTTGAACATAAACTGTTCCTAAATTAGCATGAACTTCCGCCCAATCGGGTTTCAGATCTAGGGCTTTTGTATACCAAAATTTGGCTTCATCGAGTTTCCCCTGCAATTGTTTCGCTAATCCCAGGGTACTGTAGGCAGGGAGAAAGCGCGGTTGCAATTTTAACGCCTGTTGACACACAGCAACTGCTTCATCAAACTGCTGTTGAGAAATATAGCGAGATGCCTGTTGATATAAAAAAATCACAGAATTTTCTGGCGTTTCAGATTGTGGCATGATTTTTGTTCCGATAGAATGCCCAAAATATTAAGCAGGTTTTGTAATTTCTGCTAATTCCAGTAAACTCATTAAGTTATCAATATTAATTTCCATATTAAACAATCCCGAATGGATCAGATCTTCATCTGTTGTATCCTCTACCAGTTCCCCAATTAAATAGTAATGTTCCAGCCCACAAATATTACTAATAATTCGATAGCAAGGGGGCACATAGGTAGGAGCAAATAATTCGATAATTTTGGTTCCAGGTTGACAGAAAACAATATTGGATAATCCTGCACCATGGGGGGCTAAAATCACCGATGCACTCGCCATTAATTCAGCTTGTTCAGAAATAGTTAAGGATTCTAAAACAACACTCTCAAAGTTAAGGGATTCTAAGCGTTGCATCAACTCATCTTGATTAACCACATTCCGAGAAATTGCATTTTCCCGATTAATATAAATGCGACGATTTGCAGTTTTATTTTTTGCTGTTTCCGGCAGGAATTGCTGTCTTAAAAAGTTACAAATCCATTCAGGAGTTGTTGCATCATTTTGGAACAAATTAGGAGCAGGAACAATCAGTTTTTTCGCTTGAATATAAGGTTTATCAACACTTTGAATAATTTTATGTTCAGGGATTCCCAAAATCTCCAAGGTTTGTTTTTGATAGGAAAAGTGATAATTATTAAACACAAAATAATCAATACTCTCCAAATTTATACCACTTTTTTGCATCAAGTGAATTCCAGGTAAAACATCATACATCCAATGAAAAAATGCCGCCCCCCAGCGTACCGACAAAAATGCAACGGTTCCATTAATATGATGAATTGGAGGTAATTTACGGGAGGATAAAACTAATTCAGCAGATCCGGTTGAAATATCAGTGAGCAATTCATTATGGGCTGTGATCACCGCACTGGTCGCCGAATCTCCCCAGACTCTCCCTTGATCCAATTTGACAATAAACGCATTCCTAGTTGTCGCTTGACTAAAGATAAAACCCGGATGAAATTGAGCTACGGTTTTAGAAGGATTAAGGAAAATTTCACTACCCGGATAAACTGGAATATAGGTGACATTAGAACTAAAATCGGATGTGATCAATTGATCAGGATTAACAAAACAATATTGTTCTACCAGTGACGGGGGCAAATCCTTATAATTATAACATTTTATGGCTGCTTCTGTTTTTCCTTGCCGTTGTAGAATTTCAGCAATATTTTCATAAGCAGAAATTAAATCTGGCTTCATTTTTAAAGCGTCCATTAAGTAGGACATTGCCAGATCTAGTTCTTGTTTTTTTAACCAAATTTCTCCTAATCCAGCATAATATTCAGCAATTTTAGGATTGACATTAATAGCAGTTTGATAGGATGCGATCGCTGATTCCCATTGACCTTGAGACTTATATAAATTGCCTAACTTATAATGTAAAAAATCAGCTTTAGGGTCACTTTTAAGACGTTCCTGATAAACAGCAATTGCGGTCTCAACTTCCTGCTGTTCAATTAAGGTTTCTGCTAATTGATCTAAGAGCCAAAGATTATTAGAATTCAGTTCAACTGCTTTAAAATAAACTTTAATAGCTTGAGCCCACTGTTGTTGAGCAATCAATACTTTTCCCAGGGGGGGATATAACCAATCCGTATTCGGTTCAAATTCAATTGCTTGATAATATTCTATTAAAGCCTGGTCAAATTCCTGGGTTTCACAGAGAGCATTTCCCAAGGTAAAATGTAACCAAAAACTATCGGGATTAATCTCCAGGGCTTGACGATACCAATTAATCGCTTCTGCGGGTTTTCCGGTCTTAGAACAAATTTCTCCTAACTTATAATAGGAACCAAAAAACTTGGGATTTAGAGCGATTCCTTGATAATAAGCAACGGTGGCTTCTGGCCATTGTTCCTGTTCAGATAAAGCATTTCCCAGTTGATGATATGTCCAAGAAAAATCTGGGCACAGTTCAATAGCTTTTTGATAATTGGCGATCGCTTGTTCGTAATTTTTTTGTTGCACTAAAGCATCGGCTAAACTTTGATAAGATAGATGGCTTTGGGGATTCAGAATAATCGCTTGATTATAGGCTGCGATCGCTTCTTCCCAATGTTGTTTCCGACTTAATGCTTCCCCTAACCAATAATAAGATTGGGGCAAACTCGGGTAAACTTCTACCCCCTTTCTATACAATTCAATTGCTGACTCTAATTTGCCTTTTTCAATTAAGGTTTTCCCAAAGTCCATATACTCTTGAGGGACAACAGACTGGGGTTCTAAAATTAAGGCTTGATACCAGGCATTTGTGGCTTCTTCCGGTTGATTCAGATTAATTAAAACTGTGTATAAACTCTGATAAATTCTAGCTTGATTCGGTTTAAAATGTAGGGCGGTTTCATAGGATTGTAGGGCCTCCCGCCATTGTTGTTGTTGAACATAAACTGTTCCTAAATTAGCATGAACTTCCGCCCAATCGGGTTTCAGATCTAGGGCTTTTGTATACCAAAATTTGGCTTCATCGAGTTTCCCCTGCAATTGTTTCGCTAACCCCAGGGTACTGTAGGCTGGGAGAAAGCGCGGTTGCAATTTTAACGCCTGTTGACACACAGCAACTGCTTCATCAAACTGCTGTTCAGCAATATGGCGGTTTGCATCTTCATGTAAATCAAGGACAGTTTTTTCTGGAGTGTCGGACAATGGCATGATCAACCGCAAAAATAGGACAGCTTTTAATATAGACGTTGAATTGATGGAAATAGTTTATCAATTTCTGAGGGAATAGGGAACAGGGAGCAGGGGGAGCAGGGGAGGCAGGGGGAGCAGGGGGAGCAGGGGGAGCAGGGGAGGCAGGGGGAGCAGGGGGAGCAGGGGGAGTAGGAGGAGCAGGGGAGGTAGGGGGAGTAGGGGGAGCAGGGGGAGCAGGGGGAGTAGGAGGAGCAGGGGAGGTAGGGGGAGTAGGAGGAGTAGGGGAGCAAACTATTGCCTATTGCCTATTCCCTATTCCCTATTGTTAAGAAATATTACGACAAATTTATTAAAAAATGTTGCAACTTGTTGATCGACTTGCTAGATTGTGCATAGAGGGTCTTTCCATGAACGCTCGTATTGAGGAGACAGTTGAGCCATGCTTGAAATCAATGTTGCTCTGTTAACCAGGAATTAAGGAAAAAAGATAGCCTGGTCTGTTGTCTAATCATGACCCATTAGTAATCTCTACAATCATGACACCAAATTTTTAGCATTCCCAGATTTTTTACACGCTGCATAGAGGAATATCGGTGCGCCTAAAAGGATGTCAGGGTCGCTTGGGATGAAAAAATCCCGACTCAAACGGGTGGGAGAAGCCCGCCCCGTCGCACCGAATTCCTCCTCAACAGGAGGTTTTTGCAATGAACATTCAAGGAAAAACAGCCCTAATTACTGGGGCTTCTCGTGGAATTGGCAGGGCAATTGCCTTAGAATTTGCCAAAAATGGAGTTAAACGTCTGATTCTAGTGGCACGCGATCGCCAACGACTGGCAGAATTAGCCACAGAAATAGAGCCGATGGGCGTAGAGGTGATTACCTTAGCCCTGGACTTAACCCAATCGGTTCAAGTTCATATTGCGATCGCCCAGGCTTGGCGTTCTCACGGGCCAATTGAAATTCTGATTAATTGTGCAGGTGTTGCCCACCAAAAGCCGTTTTTAGAATCCAAACTCCCAGATGTTCAGGAGGAAATCTCCTTGAATTTAATCGGGTTGTATACCATTACTCACGTTATCGCTCGACGCATGGCCACCCGCCAATCGGGAACCATTATTAATGTATCGAGTTTGATGGGCAAAATTGCCGCCCCTACGATGTCCACCTATTCGGCGACTAAATTCGCGATTTTGGGGTTTACAGAGGCGCTGCGCCAAGAATTAGCCCCCTACAATATTCGGGTTATGGCTCTATTACCCACCTTAACGGACACGGATATGACCCGGGACTTGCAATTATTCCGTTGGGTCGTCCCCATGACCCCCGAACAAGTCGCTAAGGTGTTAGTGGCTGGGATCGATAAAGATGCCTCGGAAATCTTGGTCGGATGGCAAAGCCATTTAGCCGTTTGGTGCAACCGTTTTGCCCCCTGGTTGATGGAGAAGATTATGGTATTAGCCTCTCCAGTGACCCACAAAATCCGCAAATCCTATCCTGTTTTCCACAAAGCTAACGCAACATTGCATTAGTTTGGGTTAACGGTTGACCCTTAACCTTTGACCGTTAACGGATTCCCCGTAGAGACGTGCCATGGCGCGTCTCTACATTTAATTAATGGTACAGACATTGATAACTGATGACCGATAACTGATTAAGGTAAGATTAGGCGATAGGCTGTTGCTGGAACTTCCCTAAAATTATGGAGTTTCCCGCCTTAAACTTTGGAGATTAAAATTTTATGCCCAGATCACAACGTAACGATAACTTTATTGATAAAACCTTTACGGTTATGGCAGATATGATTCTGAAGGTGCTGCCTACCAATAAAAAAGCTAAGGAAGCATTTGCCTATTATCGGGATGGAATGTCAGCCCAGGCGGACGGAGAATATGCAGAAGCCTTAGAAAACTACCAGGAAGCCTTAACCTTAGAGGAAGATCCCTATGATCGGAGTTTTGTCCTTTATAATATGGGCTTAATTCATGCCAGCAATGGAGAACATGAAGAAGCGTTGGAATATTATCAACAAGCGATCGAGTTAAATCCCCGAATGCCCCAGGCTTTGAATAATATTGCGGTGATTTACCATTATCAGGGGGAAAAAGCCAAGGAAGCGGGAGACGAAGACACCGCAGAAGAAGAATTTAAGCAAGCGGCGGAATATTGGATTAGGGCAATTCGTTTAGCCCCGAATAACTATATTGAAGCCCAAAATTGGCTGAAAGTTACCGGAAGAAGCAAAATCGATATCTATTTTTAACTAAACTTTTCAATCAATCACCGGTTTGCTAACCTATCTTAAGCTCGATTTAACATGACTATTGATCGTGAACAAGTCTCTAAAGTTGCTTTTTTGGCTCGACTGGAGCTAACACCCCAGGAAGAAGAACAATTTACGACTCAACTGGGTGAAATTTTAGATTATTTTGAGCAATTAAACGAACTCGATACATCCCAGGTAGCTCCCATGACCCGGGCTATTGAGTTGAGTAATATTACTCGACCTGATCAGTTAGAATCCTATCCCCAACGAGATGATATTCTGGCGAACGCCCCGGAACAGGAAGGAGACTATTTCAAAGTCCCCAAAATTATCGCCGAGGACTGACCAACCGCCCAAACTGCCTGAATTGAAGTCTTTTTCCACCTATTCCCCATTCCCCATTCCCTGTTCCCTGCTATATCAAAAATAACAGCCCTCCTGATGGGATCGGAGATTTAACCCTGTTTTTGTCGGTCAGAAACAGGGTTTTGGGTTGTTGTGGGATTTTTTTTGAATTCTGGTGGCTGGGGAGTTGATCAACTGAAGATTTACCTCTATAATGTCAACAGACGTAAAGAAACATTAACGGTACTCATAAAATTTCTCAGATTCTGCTATAGCAGATGAGAGATGCTTAACATGAGTCCTAATCCCTTTACGACTTGTAATTATATATTCGGAGATTTTTGTCCATGACTATTGCAGTCGAAAGACCGCAGGTTGAGAGAGGCACCTTTGACATCCTCGACGACTGGCTCAAACGCGATCGCTTCGTCTTCGTGGGTTGGTCAGGAGTTCTGCTGTTCCCCTGTGCTTATCTAGCTCTCGGTGGCTGGTTAACTGGAACAACCTTTGTGACTTCCTGGTACACCCACGGTTTAGCAAGCTCTTATTTAGAAGGCTGCAATTTCATCACCGCCGCCGTCAGTAGCCCCGCCAACAGCTTGGGACATTCCCTGCTGTTCCTCTGGGGGCCGGAAGCTCAGTGGGATTTCACTCGCTGGTGTCAACTGGGCGGTTTATGGGCTTTTATCGCGCTCCACGGTGCTTTTGCCCTGATCGGCTTTTGTCTGCGTCAGTTGGAAATTGCCCGTTTAGTCGGTATTCGTCCCTATAACGCCATTGCCTTTACTGGGCCGATTGCGGTGTTCGTCAGTGTATTTCTGATGTACCCCTTGGGTCAGTCTAGTTGGTTCTTTGGCCCTAGCTTTGGGGTAGCTGGAATCTTCCGGTTTATTCTGTTCCTGCAAGGCTTCCATAACTGGACGCTGAACCCCTTCCACATGATGGGAGTGGCGGGAATCTTGGGTGGTGCGCTGTTGTGCGCTATTCACGGAGCGACGGTGGAAAATACTCTGTTTGAAGATGGAGACAAAGCCAATACGTTCCGGGCTTTTGAACCAACTCAAGCGGAAGAAACCTATTCGATGGTGACCGCCAACCGCTTCTGGTCACAAATTTTCGGGATTGCTTTTTCCAACAAACGCTGGTTACACTTCTTCATGTTGTTTGTGCCCGTCACGGGCTTGTGGATGAGTTCCATCGGGATTGTGGGTTTAGCACTGAACCTACGGGCTTATGATTTCGTCTCCCAGGAATTACGGGCGGCGGAAGATCCTGAATTTGAAACGTTCTATACCAAGAACATTCTGTTAAATGAAGGTCTGCGGGCTTGGATGGCTCCTGCGGATCAACCCCACGAAAACTTTATTTTCCCTGAAGAAGTGCTACCTCGCGGTAATGCTCTGTAATTAGAGAGTCTAATTATTCAGGACATTCTTAAAAACATCTGATTAATTTTAAAATCTCCTACAATTTTTGTAGGGGATTTTGTTTTTTTGAGGATTAATGGTTTAAGAAAGCCCTGAAGGGCTTACTACAATTGGGTTTAAGAAAGCCCTGAAGGGCTTACTACAATTAAAATTTGGCTCGGATATCTTCAATTCGTTTCCGATTTACTCCTAAATCTGATTCCCCTAAACGAGAGGCAGAACGCACTTGAATTAAATCCTCTTTTTCGTCTAAATAAAATTCCACATCATCCACAAATCCCATCAAATCTGAAGTAAATTCGGCGTAAATATAATTTGTTTCAGCCGTAATAACTTTGGCATTTTCAGTATTTTCAAGAATTGTTTTAAGCTTTTCAAAGGCTTTTTTAGCAGTATCTTGATAGGTAAACGGTTCAATTTGATGTTGGGCATCTAGGCTTTGACTGGAAACACAATTGGGAGAAGTGGGACAGGGGGCAAATTTTTCTTGTTTAATGCCGAGGTTTGTGGGTCGATTTCCAGAAAAAGAAAATATACTAGCTATGATTGGAGACACAGAAGTAGTATTAGCCAAAGCTGAAGGCACTAATCCTAATAGACTGCTAACAAATATAATCGCCGTTAACAATATAGAAAAACCGGAAATTTGACCGATAGACAAGACTGATTTTTTCATGGGAAATATTAAGAACTTCATCTATTTTAAACTTAATTTAACCGATTAAATCCTTTCGATGGATTCAAACATTGGGCAGTAACCATCGGAAGTTACTTTGAAGCTATAAAGAGCCGAGGATTGATTCCAACAGCGTTGTCCCCGATAGTATTGGCAATTTCCACAACAATCGAGATCTCGGGGAATGGGGCGATCGCTGCCTTGACTCAGGAACTCCCGTTGGGAAATCCCCCGCAATACTAATTCTTCCCCTTGCCATCGGGCTTCTACTAACCCCGTATCGGCAAAACCTAACCAGCGCGGATCGGTGGTTAACCCTGGGGGAAGGGTAATGTGAATTTGAGTTTCAAACTCGGCAATCTCCCCCTCATACTCAATTTCAGCCAGGGGCGGCTGGATGAAGGTTTCTCCAATGGGTAACTCGACAAGGGTTCCGGGGTTGGGGGTATGGAGTTGATAGCGGTTTCTGAGTTCTTCTAAATTGGTCAAATCCCCTAAATAGGTGGGAGATCCGTGAACAAAAATAATATGTTGGGGTCGCAGGTTATGAATCAGTTGGGTTGTCCCAGGGCCGTCACAATGTTCCGAGATGAAATAGGTTTCAACCTTGGGAATACAGGGACTAAAGCCCGTTTCTTCCGATTCGGGAGTCAGAATAATATCGAGGGTTTGGCCGGGTTTTTGGGGTAAAAATAACATCCAAGGCAGGATGGAATCGGCCCAATAGGAATTCCAATCGGCAGATTCATCGGTGAGAACAATACAGGGCGTTTGACCGAGTTGGGAGCGGTGTTCCGGGGTGAGTCGTCGGACTCTGGGGCGAATCCGGTCATCCCAAAATAGGGGCTGATGTTGGGCAAAATTCTGAACGCTGGCGGGGAAATGGGGCAGGAGTTGTAGGTAAATATCACATCCGGTGGCGACACTGCCGTCAACCCAAATATCGAGATCTCGCCCGGTAAAATAATGGTGACTGCGAAGCAACATCAACAATTCTTGTCCTAACCCCAAAGTTGGTGTCGGCAGGAGGAGGCAATATTGGGCTTCTATTGCCCGATATAAGCGTTCTGCTAGTTGGTTTTCCAGTTGACGACGATGGGGATGGCGCGCCGTTCCATAACTGCCTTCTAGGATTAAAACGTCGGGTTTGAGTCCGCGCAACTCCCCCAGGGGTAAGCCTTCGACTAGGCGAGAATTGGAGAGAAAAAAATCTCCGGTGTAAATTAGTTTATAGTTGCGTTCGGGTGTTACATAATTGATTAAAATTACCGCCGCCCCGGGTAAATGACCCGCCGGAAACAAGGTAACACTGAGTCCTGGCTGGATTTCAACGGGAGAATCCCAGGGTAAGGGGTGACATAGGGGGATATGGGGATCGGGTTCCCAGTCTGGCCAGTTGAGGACTAACAGTTGGGTTGTAACCTGACTCCCATAGATGGGAATTTCTGGAAATGCCTGATGAAAGGCGAGTAAACCTTGAGCATGATCCGCATGGGCATGGGAACAGAGAACCAAGTCGGCCAGGGGTTGATCTGAGGATGCTAATAGGGGTGAAATGTCCTGAATACCACAATCTAATAGAATGCGATGAGATCCTATCCGCACCAACAGACAGACACCTTCCCCTGCATGGCCGACGCTATAGGCTAAACATTCCGGGTCAATCACAGGAGTTCATCAACAGGATAATTTAGTTTAGATCTTAGAATCACTAGGGATTTTTGCTAAAAAATGTTAAAAACTGTTGCAAAGATGATTTAGAGGAGTGATATTCATTATGTCGATTGGACAATTCCAGGAGTTTTTCGATCATTGTGTGGGTCAATGGATCACAGAACGTACCTATCATTATCTAAGTTATCGGGAAGTTGAGCGATCGCATACCGAATTTGTGATTCATCCCCTAGACAATGGGGCTAAAGCCAAAGTCTTAGAAGATAATCACCGTTTATCAACAAATTTAGAATTACAGACTCTCCCCGGATATCGACTGGCGTTTCAAACGGTTTCAGAAAAAGGGGATGAGGTTTCCCAGGAATTAAATATTCTTTTTGTCCCTAAAAAATTAGATTTTCCGATTATTGAAGGAGATTATCTGCGGGATAAAGCCTATGAGGAAGCGAAACCGATGGTCTCTCATTTTCGCTACCATACGGAAACCCGGGAATTGTTAATGAAAACGACCTACACCAGTGTTGTTTCGGTCGATTCGATTACTTTAATTAATCCAAAGTTAAGAATTCGTCGGATTATTAATTATCAACGACCGATAGATGATCACCCCTTAGAAACCGTATTATTAGTGGGTTTTGGAGTTGAACAAAAACAATGATTTTTAGTTGTAGGGGCGGGTTCATCGAGATTTAGGTAATTAACAAAGATATCACAGAACCCGCCCCTACCAGTTATCAGTGTAAGAGTTGATTTATTGACTGATTCCTATTCCATATTTAATCTATTTTGAAATCTGTGCCCCGATAACAACCTTGAAAGGCGGTAATTTCAAGTCCTGTTTTTTGTTGAAGTTGATTAATCAGAGTGGAAGAAACACTATTCCATTGATAGGGAAAATTTCCTAAAGTTTGACGGGTTCCTTCTTGACTATACTCCTCAATTGGAATTCCCGAAACCCCGATAATATTTTGATCATAATATCCATTTAAAATTATTTTTTCAATTATAACCCCGGGCTTAATATCCAGTTTCCAGGTGACGGGTTCATAGGATGATAAAGCTAATATTATGGGTTGATTCTGACGGTTAATGTTAACGGAAATTGTACCCGGAGAACGTTGATTTCCACTATGATTAGGATCGGCTTCATAGACTCCAATTAAATGTAGTTCTTTTGACTGGGATGTTTTAATCACATAATGGTTAAAATCATCAGATCCTCCGACTCCACAGGTTTGATTTCCAGCTACAATTGGTTGAGAAGCAGGAGTTACTTTTAATTGCTGTTCTACTTTGGGAATTAGGGAAGATACGGTTTTTAAGCCTAATATAGTGACAAAAATAACACCAACAGTTAAGGGAACCCATTTTAATAGATTTAACAGTAAAGGATTATGGGTGATTTGATTCCATTGATATTTAATATTAGAAAACGACTGATTCTGATTCTCTAAACAAGCAAGTAAATTCAGACTATCGGGTTGTTCTAATAAATTTTGAATCAGTTTTCCCTCTGCGATATAAAGGTTACGGTTTTTTCGATCTAAAAGTAACCCATATTGCTGATTCGGATCAGGGAAATACTGTTGTAAACTGGAACTAATATTGGGATGTTGTAATAAAATTTGCCAAGATAAAGCCGAAGTTGTTCCTAAATTTTGACCATCGGTAAAGAATGCTTGTTCAATATCAGATTCCCAATACCAAGCTACCCATCGATTGTTAGAATGATAGCCTAGGGATTTTTCCAGTTGGGGATGAATATTAATATTAAGGGGGTATATCTGTTGAGACATGGTTAAATTTAAGATAGGATATTAAAATCGTTGCTATTTAAGCTATTCGCAGAAACGTCAATTAATGTGGCTAATATTTCGTTACTACTGGTAACACGAATTAGGGTATTATTCAGATCAGAAACTAAAGTTAATTGGGCAAAGGTTAACCCTCCAGTTAAACTAATTATATCTTCACTTTGGGTAAAGTCATTGATAGTATCGCTTCCTGAATTATTCGCTAGGATAAAGCGATCGCGTCCAGACCCTCCAATTAAAGTATCATTATCCTTATCTCCATATAACCAGTCATCCCCATCATTTCCTCGCAGAATATCTGTTCCTTGACCGCCAAATAAGGTATCATTTCCCCCATCTCCGGTTAGGTCATCACTATCTAAATTTCCAAATAGTAAATCATCTCCAATTCGACCATCTAAAACATCATTATTTTGCCCTCCATAAAGGGTATCATTGCCTTCATTTCCGACAACTGCATCATTACCCAGATTTCCATTTAACCAATCATTACCTAAATTTCCCGATAAAAAATCATTCCCAGAAAGTCCTAATATTAAGTCATTTTCTACCCCTCCTAATATGGTATCATTGTTATCGGTTCCCAATAAAAACACAAAGGTATTATTATCGAGAGTAACAGTTGTGTCTGTCATAATATTTTTTAAGTTAAAATTGATTAATCATTGACCGTCGTTTTCGGGTATGGGTCTATTATACTCATACCAATGATTAGCAATATCAACCCGACGACAGATCCAAACCCGGTCATAATTTTGAATATAATCTAAAAATCGAGCCAATGCCGCCGCCCGTCCGGGTCTACCTACTAAACGACAATGTAACCCAATACTCATCATTTTAGGTGCGGTTTCTCCCTCTAAATATAACAAATCAAAGGCATCTTTTAAATAGGTAAAAAATTGATCACCACAGTTAAACCCTTGATTGGTAGCAAATCGCATATCATTATTATCAAGGGTATAGGGAATCACTAAATGGGGCTTTCCATAATCATAAATCCAATAGGGTAAATCATCGGCATAACTATCAGCATCATACAAAAATCCTCCAGCTTCTACGACTAATTTGCGGGTATGGGGACTGGTGCGTCCGGTATACCAACCCAGGGGAGAATTTCCGGTAACTTTGGTATGAATGGCGATCGCTTTTTGTAGATGTTCCCGCTCCATTTCTTCATCAAAATATTTATAATCAATCCAGCGATAACCATGACTAGCAATTTCCCAGTCCGCCTCTAACATGGCTGCAACGGCTTCTGGGTTGCGTTCTAAGGCCATGGCAATTCCATAAACGGTCACGGGGATATGACGTTGGGTAAACAGCCGATACAGCCGCCAAAACCCCGCTCTGCTGCCATATTCATAAATCGATTCCATGTTTAAATGGCGCAGTCCATGAAAGGGTTCAGCCCCAATAATTTCTGATAAAAAAGCTTCGGAAGATTGATCGCCATGTAGAACACAATTCTCGCCGCCTTCTTCATAATTAATCACAAATTGTACCGCAATTCGGGCTTGATTCGGCCATTTTGGATCGGGGGTATGGCGACCATAACCGATCATATTTCGGGGATAATATTCAGACATCCGATCAATTTTCTCCAAGCCATTCAGTTTAATTAAACTTCGGGTTCAATACCTGCTGCTCGTAATTGTGCAGCTAATCTTTCCGCCCGTTGATGTTCAATTTCTGCTAATTCAAATCCCCATAATAATAGGCTTTCGCTTTCATCCCACCATCGCAACCAATATCCGGTTCTGTTTTCTCGAGTTCCTTGCCAAACTCCTAAATATAAGTTCATTTCGGGGATAAAATAACGGCTATTAGCATTAGCAGTTTGTAACTGATATTCTCCCTTTTCATTTAAAACGTAGACTTCTAAAATGCCCTGCTGTGGCTCAAAAATTACATAATACTTGACTTGCAAAATCGTTTGATAGAAAAACCATTTCCCCGGAGGATAGGTTGATTTAATCGAATATTCTCCGCCTTCGGTATCAGACAGAAATTCTATGACTAAAAGCGGAATATCCCCTTGTAATTGCGGGGTATAACTGCGTTGAATATCGGTTCTGGGAACTCGAATTTCTGGAATAAATGCCCAGTCTGGGGCTTTAATGACTATTTTGTCATTAACCGTTGCACAAATTCCATAATTGGTTGGAGTTAAACTATTAGGGGGGAGTTTTCCCGCATTTTGTAAACTATCTGTTAAGGCGGCGGCTAATGCAGGTTGATTAATATTATCCACAGGATCATCCGGTAAAATAAAATCATCGGGAAGGGGTTCCCAGGTTATTTTGAAACTGGCGATTGAGGTTGCCATTGTTCTTAAAAAATAAGCTATATACTGATATTTTAATTATTATTTTGATGATTGTCAAGTTTCTAATGTAATTTTATAACTTGATAATAAACTAGGTTTATGAGTTGCTCTATGCAATTTAAACAGACCTAATAATCGTAAGTTTGTTGTTGAGCTTTAGCGCTTTCTGGAGGGGCTAAAGCCCAACAACGAACAACAACTAATGTTTAATTTATCGTTGGGACATCTTAAATTGAGAGGTAAATTTGCGAACCTTGGCTAGTTTTATGAACTTCAATTCTAGCTTGAAAAGCTTCTTTTAAACTAGGAATATGGGTGACGGTGAGAATACAAGCAAAATCAGACGCGATCGCATTAATTGCCGCAATTAATCGATCGCAACCTTCAGCATCTTGGGTTCCAAAGCCCTCATCAATAATTAACATTTGTAGAGAAGTTCCCGCCCGTTGAGCTAATAGTTTTGCTAGGGCCAACCGAATGGCAAAATTAATTCTAAAGGCTTCCCCCCCGGAATAGGTTTCATAGGAACGAGTTCCCCGCGCATCTGCTATTAAAATTTCTAAGGTTTCAATCATTTTAGCGGTATTTTTTGAGGATTTACCCCCGCGTCCGCTAGTGCGTTGGGTAACAAATTGAACATGAAGTTGATTAGCAGATAATCGAGATAAAATTTGATTGGTTTCTGCTTCTAATTGGGGTAAAACATTCTCAATCATTAGGGCCTGAATCCCATTTTTACCAAAGGCTTTTCCTAATTCATCATAAACTCGATATTGACGGCGGGCGGTGTCTAATTGGGTTTTAAGTTCCGTTTGTTGTGTATTTAAATTGTCTAATTGAGTTTGTTGTTGTTGTAAACTACCAAATTGACCTAAATGACTATCTAATTTTAGCTGTTGTTGTTGAATTAATTGCTCTAATTGTTTTAATGATTCTGTCGGGTCGGGAGTTTCTTTTAATTGCTGTTGTAAGAGTTCAATTTGTCCTTGAATGGCTTGTAAATTTTTAACCCGTTCTTGGGTGATAGTTTCTAACTCTTGAAGGCGTTGTTGCAGGATGGGATATTGTTGTTTGGCTTGGTTAAGTTGTTCGGTTCGAGTTAACCAAATTTGAGCTTGACGTAACTCCGCCCGGATGCGATTATGTTCCTCTACCTTATAACCCATTTGGCTAATTTTTTGTTCTAAGATAATAATTTCTTGTTGGATTTCAGAATTATTTTTCTGTTCAGTTAAGGTTTTGATTAAGGTTTGAATTTGGGTTTCTAATTCTGGTTTTTGAGTCTGAATTTTTGTTAATTTATCCTGAGCATCTCGAATTTGACTATATTTAATTTCCGCCCAACGCCAGCGTTTTTCCTCGTTTCTAGCTAACGCATGGCTTTGTTCATTATAATTAAGTTGGCTTAATTTCTGTTCTAAATCCTGTAATTCTGCATATAAATCCGTTGCATAGTCACCTGTCTCTAAAATGGTTTGAACGGCTTTTTCTTCTAATATTAATTGTTGTAATTGTTGTTCATCTTGATCTAAAGATTCTAACTGAGCTTGAATTTTTCCCCGTTGTTCTCGCAATTCTTCGTAGGGTAATAAATCTTCTTGAATTTGTCGATATTCCTCCTGTAATATTTTAAGTTCTCGATCAGCAACGACTAACTGTTCATGGATCACCCAAATTTGATTTCTGAATTCCTGTTGTTGGTTTTGTTGTTTAGAAATCACTAAATTCCAGTGATGTTCGTCTAGGGGGCGATCGCATAATGGACAGGGGGGAAATTGCGATTGTAATAACGGTAATTCTTCGGTTTCGGGTGCTTCCGTTTCCGATTTTGATAACAGTTGAATTTTCTGATCCAGTTCCCCTAATTTTTCTTCATAATCCCGTTTAACCGTATTCAAACGGTCAATAAAACCATGGCGTTCTTGTCCTTTTTCCCTGACCCTGAGTTGATAAACTTTTTTCTTATCCAGTTCAACAATTTGAGTCGCAATGGTTTGGGATTTTTGTTCTAATTGGGGGCGATGATGGTTGAGAGTCCGTTGCAATTTTCCCACGGAGGTTTTTAATTCCTCTAACCGAGCTTGTTGACGGGATTGAGCCCGATCTAATTCCGTTTGTAGCCGTTGACGCTGTTGTAAAATCGGGGTAACTTCTAATTGTAATTGATCAAACTGAGTTAAACGATTGCGAGCAGTTTGTAACTGTTCTAATCCCGTTTCAATATCGGATTTTTGGCTTAAAATTTGGGAGTAATCCTGTTCCTGTTGGGTTAGGGCTTCTAAACGGGCTTGGAGTCCTTGAATTTGCTGTTGTAAGCTGTTTAGATGTTGGCGTTGTTGTTCTTGTAACTGTTGGCGTTGTTGTTGGGAATCTTGATAGATTTTGAATTGAACGGATAGGGTTTCTTCTGTAGTTTGTAGGGTTTGAAAATGGGTATATCCGGTTTGAATTTCCGTTTCTTGTTTTAATACTGCTTCTAATTTTTGACTTTGCTGTTGAGTTGTAGTTAATTCCTGTTGTAATCTGCGATAATCTTGAGCAAAGGTTTGATGCTGTTGTTGTTGTCCAGTTAATAATTTTTCCCAAGCTTGACGATGATGTTGTTGGGCTTGTAGTTGTTGATAGTGATCTCGGTCTTGGGCTTGTTTTTCCTGAAGCTGATCAATGGTATTTTGGAGTTGAATTATTTCCTGTTCCAGTTGACTTTTTTGGTCAATTTGGACTTGATTATTGGTTAAGGTTTGTTCTAGGATTTCGGCTTGGGATTTATAACTTTTGGCTAAATCTTTAGCTTGATCCGATAAGCCATCATATTGATCTAGTTTTAATAAATTCGCCAGAATTTCTTTCCGTTCTGCGGGACGTTTGATCATGAATTCGTCCGCTTTTCCCTGACGCAAATAGGCGGAATTAGTAAAGGTATCATAATCTAGTTTTAAGTAGTCTATAATTTTCTGTTGAGTGACAGTTATTCCCTTTTCTGTGAGGGTGCGAAACTTAATTTGATCTAAATCTTCAATTTCTTGTAAAACGGTGGTTGCTACTTGAAATTCTAAGGCTCCTGATTGACCACGGCGACGGTTACGAATTACCCGATATAAGTTTCCCTGACTAATAAATATAAAATCAACCTGGGTTTCTAATTCCCCCATATAGATAATATCATCCTTTGATTCTGCCCGACTCTCCCCCCAAATTGCCCAAGCCATTGCTTCTAATAAAGATGACTTTCCTGATCCGTTAGAACCGCAAATACAGGCGGTATGTAATCCACTAAAATCTAGGGTGGCTTCTCGATAACTGAGGAAATTTTTTAGGGTCAGTTTTTGCGGAATCATAGGTTTTCACAACTGGAAATAGGGAATTTTTAGGAGGTTGTTGCATTGATCAATATTATATTAACGCAATTTGTGTTAGTTGGACTACAATTAGAATTAGATTTTTAGGATGATTAATTTATGACGTTTAACAAAGCTCATCCCTATCTTTCACCGGAAGAATACTTAGAAGTCGAAAAGAATAGCCCGATTAAACATGAATATATCCAAGGACAAATTTATGCAATGGCTGGGGCGAGTGATGCTCACGTTACCATTACCGCTAACTTACTGACCCTCCTGAGAAATCATATTCGCGGAACTGGCTGTCGTGTTTATGTTGCAGATATGAAAGCCAAAATTGAGACTTTAAATATTTTCTACTATCCAGATATCATGGTAACTTGCGACTCCCGCGATGCCAATTTTGAATATTTTAAATGCTATCCCTGCTTAATTATTGAAGTGCTTTCATCCTCTACCGAAGCTTTTGATAGAGGGGATAAATTTATTGATTATCAAGAATTAGAAACCTTACAAGAATATGTATTAATTAGTCAAAACCGCCAGCGTGTTGATTGTTTTCGACGGAATGCAGAAGGGAGATGGGAACTTTATAGTTATCGAGGAAATCAAGAACTCGAGTTAACCAGTGTTAGTTTCTCTTGTTCTCTGACTGCTGTTTATGAAGATATTTCTTTTTAGGGTAGGTCACTCACTCTACGGGAAAAAAATAGGTGAAGCTGTTGATTATGAGATCAGGTTTTATTGTTCAGAATTAATTCCGAAGATCTTGAGCTATTAAATAGATTGTAGTCCATTCCTGCTGAATTTGGGTAATTTTTAAGTTGAGGATTTTAGCAATAGTTTCTAAATTTTCTCCGGCTTTTAATCCTTCAATAATTTGACGTTGGTTATCGTTTAAACCTTGCCAAAATTGTTGCCATTGTTCGGAATTTAATCCTAAACGATGTTCGGATAAAGAGGTTCCTAACCAACTGGTGACTAATTCGGGATTCTGTTTTAAGGTAAAATTTTTAATTGCATGGTAACTAACTTTTTCCCGCAGTCGATAAATTTGTTTAATGGGTAAATTCAACTTTTGAGCGATCGCTTCTTGAGATAATCCTTGTAAATAAAGTCGCAACCATTCCGCCGCCGTTGAATCTACATTTTTAATTAAATAGTCTTCAAATTCTGTTTGTACTTTTAACCTTTGGTTTTGTTGGGTTTGAAAATATTGTTCATCTTCGTATTGAATGATCGCTTGATTGTCTAATAAACTAATGGTGTCTTCAGTTTCGTCTGATAGAATTTCATCGGATAATTGTTTAATCCATTCTCCGGCGGGAACTTGGGTTAATCCTCCCCGTTGAGAGCGACGTAAATAGTTAACAAATCGATAAACTAATAGGGGTTGATTCCGAATGGGACGCAGACAATATTCTTCTACCGTTGTGAATAATAAAGCATTACTTAATTTGCGATCGCTTGTACACTGAGAAATCCATTGGATTTGTTGTTGTAAATAGCGATCGCTGTTCAACATTTCCTGTACCACTTCCTGTAAAACATCCACCACTTGCCGCTGGCGATCGCGACTGGTTGCCACCCAAAGACGAACTTTTTGGCGTAGAATCATTAAACTTCCTAATCGCTGCATTAAATTTCGATAGGCTTTTTCCGGCGGCGTATCTAAATAGCGCTGTTGCAAAATTCGATAGCGAAAGTTTAACCCTAATTTGATTCGTTCTTGTTGGTTAATAGGAAGGGAATCTAAGGTGGTAAAATGTTCTCCCAGTAACCAATTAATGATACTTTCTCGTTGGTCTTGACTAGAGTTAGGATAGTCATTTTCCAGTTGGAAACGCCACTGATTTGTCCAAGATTCTGCTAGGGTCATTTAAGGTTTTAAGGGGTCAGGAAGTTTTTAATGGCTGAGGGTTTAACTATTTTATCCTAAATCCGGTGAGCGATCGGTAAGTTCATCGAATTTGAGGGGATAGCTGTCTTGAAGTTTATTATGAATCACTTCAACTAAATGCTGTGCTGCGGCATTTTTGCATTGATTTTTTTCGGGAATAATTTGCTCAATAATAGGGAGACTTTTTTCTCCTTTTCGGCCTAATAAAAAATAGGTATTCATCGCTCCTTTGCCTTTGACTGAAATCATCCCTCGTTTGAATATAACATATTGATCGGGTAAAAGATGGAAAGTATCTTCACTAATTTGAATCCGTCCTGCTAACCCATGGGATTCCATTCGTGAGGCAATATTGACCGTATCTCCCCACAAATCATAAAGGAATTTTTTAATCCCAATCACTCCCGCGACGACGGGCCCACTATGGATTCCAATTCGCAAACTTAACACTTGATTATGAGTTTCATTAAATTCAAGAATTGCTTTTTGCATATCTAAAGCCATTTCTGCGATCGCGATTGCATGATTGGAACAGGGATAGGGTAATCCTCCCACCACCATATAGGCATCACCAATAGTTTTAATTTTTTCTAAGCCATATTTTTCCGTTAATCGATCAAAAGCTGAGAATAATTCATTGAGTAAATTCACTAAAGCAATCGGGCTTAAGCTAGATGAAATTTGCGTAAATCCAACAATATCGGCAAATAAAACCGTGACTTCAGAAAAATGTTCTGCTATGGTTTTTTGTTCTTTTTTTAGACGTTCTGCAATCGGTTCTGGGAGAATATTTAAAAGTAAACGTTCTGTTTGTTGTTGTTGATATTGGAGAGCAATTTCAGCCAATTTTCGTTTAATAAATTGACCGAGTTGACTACCAATAGTGGTCATAGTTTGCATCAATTCAGGATCGGGAAAACAAATTTCTGAACCCAAAAAAATTATGACTCCTAAGACTTCTTTGCCATCTTTAATTGGGAACCCAAAACCACTGTGTAATCCCAATATTTCCGCAATATCTTTTTGAGTAAATTGATCATTAACCATCACATCTTCGATCCAATGGGCAAAACCACTTTGCCAAATTTTACCTGGTAAACTCATATTAGAATCTAGGTTAATTTTTTGATAAAGTCCCTGAATTTTCGAGGGATCAGAATCTGAGTTAATCCAGAGTTTAATACACTCCAGTTTGGGGTTAGTAGAATTGACTTTAAAAGCATGGGTTTGAGAGAGTTTGTTTCCCAAAACTAAGGGTGCTTCCGAGAAATTTTCTAACATCCAAACCTCTCCCAATATCCATCCCCAACTTTCACAAGTTGATTGTAAAATTTGCAGTAAAGCTTCATGAATATTCGGAGCTTCAGACAGAATCCGAGAAATTTGATACTGAGTAAACATCCGTTGTTGAGCGCGTTTTCTGGCGGTAATATCCCGACCCACATAAATAAAGTCTAGGGAATCATCCGTATCCGTTGTTAGGGTCGAGATCGAAAATTCTAGGATAATTTTACCGCCATGTTTTTTCTGACAGGTTA
Source organism: Planktothrix sp. PLAVEN19ND (assembly GCF_057220675.1). Classification (NCBI taxonomy): domain Bacteria; kingdom Bacillati; phylum Cyanobacteriota; class Cyanophyceae; order Oscillatoriales; family Microcoleaceae; genus Planktothrix; species Planktothrix sp. PLAVEN19ND. The sequence goes on from NZ_CM170132.1 coordinate 1,908,664, forward strand.
ACTCCAAATTTTTAAATAAAAAGTCCTGTTTTTTCAGGGAAGATTCCTTTAAATATTCTTGCAAAAAGGTATCATCTTCCACAAAGGAAGAAAGGGAGTGATTAATTAAATCCGATTGACTATATTCTAATAGGGATAAAGTGGCGAGATTTATCTTTTGAATAATCCCCTGCTGATTCGTAACAATTAAAATATCCTCCATTGAGGTAATAATTCGATCAATATATTGTTGGGAATGGGAATAGGCATTTAACAGCAAACGGGATTCATTGGTTTCTTGAACTAAAGCCTGTTCTAGTTCCATTCGTTGTGTCACATCCTCGAACAGTAACATTAATTCGGGGATATGTTCTCCTTGAATTGAAACACCTAGAAAGTAAATATTAAAATAAATTGATGTTGTTTCTTCAATTTGCCGACTCATGGCATTTAATTCAAAGTAATCTTGGTGTCCCTGAATAATGGCATCAATAATATCCTCTGTTCCAATCAATTCAGGAAAATAAAAGTGTACATCTTCTCCTTGATTTAAACCTTCTGAATCTTCAGCAAACCGAATAACCCCTTGAGAAAAATCCTGGATCTTTAACTCTGGATTAATCACCAAATAGTCCATTTTTCGCGCTATTAAAAATTGTTTAAATAAATGGTTCATAGTCCCTGAATTGATGATAATTTTTTCTAAGTTTGGAGTCAAAAAAAATGGTTGATAAATAGATGCAATCAAAACAAAAACCCGTTGAATATTGGGTGACAGGTAATCGGGAATAGGCAACGGGCAACAGTCAGAAATTGAGTCATTTTTACCATTCGGTTTATGAATGTCCCACGACTTAGTGAGTAGCAATAAAAACACAATTTCGTCCACTTTCTTTAGCTTTATATAAAGCTTGATCAGCCTGAAAGATAAGCATTTCAGATGTCAGACCTGCAACGGGAATTAAACCTGCTACTCCAATACTAATTGTGATATATTTGCTCACCGTTGATTTGAGATGCGGTATTTCTAAGTCTTCAACAGCTTTCCGAACCTTTTGAGCGAGATGAATACAGCCATTAATATCGGTATTGGGTAAAATGATAGCAAATTCTTCCCCCCCATAACGAGCCACTAAATCGGTATTCCGTTGAATGACATTCCGTAAAACTTGAGCAACTTGTTGTAAGCAAAAATCTCCAGCTAAATGTCCATAGTGATCATTATATTGTTTAAAATAATCAATATCTAGTAAAAATAAGGACAGGGGTATTCCTTCTCGTCTACAGCGATTCCATTCATGCTCAAGTACCCGATCAAACTGACGACGATTTGCCAGTTTTGTCAATCCGTCCTCAATTGCCAATTGCTCTAATTCTTGATTGACGATTTGTAATTGTTGATAAAGTTCAGCCTGTTGTAACGCAATGGCGATTTGTAGGGCTAATTCTTCTAATAAGTTTATTTCCCAGACTTCCCAATGCCGAGATTGCTGGCATTGATGGGCTATTAATAATCCCCAAAGTTGATTACTGGTATTAGACTGGGGTGAAATAGAAGAATCATAAATTATAATCGGGACTATTAAACTAGATTTTACTTTTAATTGAACTAAATAATCTAAATATTTATAATTTGAAATCTTATATATATCATCAATAGCATGAATTTTACCCGCTTTAAAATAAGATAATAATAAAGAATTAAAATCTGGACTAAAAACAATGCTATCAATAGAACTAATGCAAGAGTTTGCTAAGGATTCAGCAATTACTTTTCCTTCTTCTAAAGAGTAAAATCGATAAATTAAAACTCGATCTGCTTTTAAAAAAGTCAGAACTTCATTCACGGTTGTTTCTAAAGTTTTCTGTAGACTTAAAGACTGGTGAATATGTTGTGTAATGGTTTTTAAGATCCGATCGCGTTCGGCTTGTTGATACAACTGAAATTCTACCCGTTTTTGTTCGGTCATATCCTGACCCATCCAAACGAATTCCTGGGGATCATTGGGATCAAAATTTAGGGCTGCACAGGAAAAGGAGACGGGAAAATTGGTTCCTATTTTGGTCTGACAGATAACTTCAACGGGTTTTAATAAATCAGAAGATAATAAAAATTGATTGACTTGGTGATAATTTTTAAGTTGATTATCTTTAAAAATAGTTAAAATAGATTGCTGGATTAATTCTGCTTTTGAATATTTTAATAAAACCGATGTAGCTTGATTGATAATTTTGATCATTCCTTTATCATCTGTGACAATTAATATATTTGTCATAGAATTAATAATTTTATCTAAATAGATTTTGGTTTTTTCTAAAGCACTTAAAGCCAATCCATACTCCTTGGCAACCTGAGTAATCTTTTGTTCCTTTAAAATCCATTCTGTTGTATCCTCAAATACAATTAATAGTTCTGGCTCACAGCGAGAATTATCAGTATTTTTCAAAACATAAATATCAAAATAAATCGTATGTTCCTGAGTAATTGTCCTAGAAATTCCTTTGAGTTCAAACTGATTGATTTGACTCAACAAAATTTTCTTAAAGGTTTCTTCTAATCCAATGAACTCAGGAAAAGCCATACAGACATCTTCTCCTAATCGCAATTGTTCTGGACAATCTGCAAATCTAGCTACACCCCAGGACATCTCGACAATGACCCACTCAGAATTAGTAGTCAAATATTCAAGTCGTTTTGGTGCTAAGATTTTTTTTAACAGGTTATTCATAATTCATCCCAGAATACAGAAAAAACTAGATTTAATCCTTTAACCAGAGATAAATTTCTGAGATAATTCATAGAAAATTGTATCTACATCATCTCCTGTTTTTGCTGAGGTTTTATAGCTAGATAAAATCTGTCCATACTGTTTTAAATCCGGGGTTATTTTGATTAGATGTTCAAGTTCTGTTGCATCGATCAAATCAATTTTATTAAACGCGATCACGATCGACCCCTTGGGATTCACAGACAGAAATAAATTAATATGTTCCGGGAGTCTTTCTACGGTTTCCTGTCGGGTCACATCGGCAACAATTACCACACCACTCGCTCCCTGTAAATAACTCGGGGCGATCGCTTTAAATTTAGTATGGCCTTCAATATCCCAAATTAATAATTGTACAGATCCAGTTTTTTCTGAAGTGAATTCCGTTAGATCAACAATTTTACGAGAAATTTTTACTCCTACGGTGGACAAATATTGATCACTAAACTGTCTATCCACAAACCTGCGGATTAAACTGGTCTTTCCAACTCCGAAATCACCAACTAAGCAAATTTTTTTAGAAATCATGGTTTTGGGGGGTTATTTTGTTGAAACTGTAACGGTATTATCTCAAATAAAACCGTTTGACTCAACCAAACTTCTTGATTGAGATCAACTCCCTCGGGACGTTCAATTTTACCCACTGTTTCTATCCGTCGCCGATCAATTCCTAAATCCTCTAAAACATTTTGGATCGTTTGAGCCCGTTCTAAGGCTAACTGAGGATGTTTTCGGGATTTTTCCTGTTCATGACTATAACCAATAATTTGCAATTTGAGATCCGGATATCGTTTTAAATATTGAGCCAGAGGGACAAGTTTACCTCGAATATCTTTTAAGACTAATTCCGCCGAACCAAAATTAAAATAAATTCTAGTAGCTATCGGTAAAGGTTGCACCGTTAGATTGGCAATCACTGAATCTACCCCTTCAATTTTCTTAAACGCTTGGGTAATTTTCTGAATATCTTCAGATTTTATCACTTTTCCTTTTAAATTCACTTGGAAATTTTGATAATGAGCAGAAATTGATATCCCACTAATTTGATTCATTATAGTTGCCATTTGTTTAACTTCAGCAGCAACTTTGCTCGGATCGGGAGGAACTTTAACCGCAATAATCCGATTATTAATTTGAAAATTTGGGGCGGTTTGTTGGGCAATTTTTTCAACTTTATCTTTTAATCGAGCGGTGGGAACTTTCCCCTCTAAGACTAAGGTTTGATCCTGAGCTTTAACTTTAAAAGTATAAATTGATAACTCAGGCTCCGCTCCTAAAGCCGTGATTAATGTTGTTTCTAACTGTCGGAAATTATGTTGTCGATATTGATAGATTCCCCAAGGAATTAGAATCAAACTCAATAGCACCGAACCCAAAATCAACAAAGTTATTGGCTTTTGCTCAGTCTTCAAACGGGTTGCGACTCTGATTAAACCTTCAAGCTGACTAATAACTCCTTCAGGAACTGAATCTGGATCACCTTCAAATTCTTCAATAGGCTGACTATATTTCATAATTAAAGTATTCATCGTTTGGCGAATTTTTTTAATAAATGCTTTCGGACAGTCCCCCTTTACCACCACTGCTAAATAACAATATCCCGCCACTTCTAGGATGATTTTACAATCCCCATATTCAATTTCATTCAGTTCGGAAACTTCCCCCGTCTGCATAATACAATCATTAACAAAACTCCGAATTGCTGTTAACATTCCAGCTACCATTTCCGCTTCCATTTGCGCTTGATCCGGTTGTTGAATTTCAGCAATAATTAAACCCGAACCTTTATGAATTAAAAACACCGCTTGCACCACAAAGCGACTCACTTCTCGTAATATTAATTCGGCTTCTGATACCCCTTGGACTTTGGATTGAACTTTCCGTTTCAAACCCTCAGCACTAAAAGTCTGACTGACTTTTTCATTGATTTCTTGAATTGCTTCCCCTAAATAACGAGTAATCGTACTCCCAATCACCGGATACAGTGCATCTACCATGGAATCTCGTTCTAAACTCACCTGTTCTTTAATAGTGCGTCCAATCGTCGGTGCTAAAGCTGCGGCAATTTCATTCCGATCAACTTTAATTTGTTCTCGAATGGCTGCCCCCATTTCTGGCCCCAAGGCTTGAGCAATTTCTTTAGGAGAATTTTGAATTTGTTGTCTAATTGCTTCAGGAATTAAATCAGCAATTGCCGCACTCATTGCTTGTCGGTCGGTTTGAGCTTTCCCTTTAATAACCTGATCAATAATCGGAATAAACGCTTGAATTAATTCTTCTTTGGACTCCGTAACTTTTAAATGCAGAAGTTGACCAATGGTGGGCAGTAAAAGTTCAATTAATTGTTCGGGATCATGAATTTGGAATTGAATTTGACTGAGTTTATTATTAATATTTTGGACTAATTCTCTAACTTCTGGTAACTCGGAATTCAACAACTGGCTTTTGAAACTTTCTAAGTCATCCCCCAGATTAGATCCAAACATTAATTCCTGTAATTTATCCAAAGGATCATTACCCCTAGAAACAGGATTTTTGCTCTGAATAGTTGAAGATTGTGGGGATAGACTGGGAGATGGTAATTCAGGGTTTGAGGAGAGATTTTTAGTTAAATCTGTTTCTAAATTAACGGAATCTAATTTTGAGTTAATATCAGTTGGCTCTAAGGGTAAAGGGGTACTAATATTTTCAATAATATCCTGATTTTTAGAAGTTTCTAATTGGGGTACAGGATTAGCAGAAATCCTCGGTACATCTTCTTCAATATTACTGACTGAATAGTCCACATCCATCGCCCCGGAGGGCGGTTTTTCCAGTAAAGGTAGAAGTCGCAAAATCAGATCATCTTCTGATTTTGCCGTCCTCGAAGATCCAGTCTGAATCGAGGGAATCGGGTTAATAGATTCTATTTTAGAGGAAATCTCATCGGCTGTTATGGAATCAATACTGGGTTGATTTTCTAAGGGTAAATCAGTAAAACTATGGGATTTTGAATGATCACTCGGTTGTTGATCTTCTGAGAGTAAAGCAGTTAAAAAATCAGATTTAGAATGATCATCTTCTGAGGGTAAAGCGGTGACAGACTCAGTTTTAGTATCATTAAAACCGTTTAAATCCATCAATAAATTTACCAACAATTCTAGGGGATCACTCTCAACCTGATCCGACGGATTTTGTTGAGATGAATTCCCCTGTTGTTGATTGTTTGGACTTAAATCACCCTGAGAAAAGGTCATAGTTTGACCGAATTAATTATAGATGATGTTCTGGGAGAGCAAAACCTGAATTTTTTTCCTCAGCCGCCTGTTTAATAGCTGGAACAAATTCAGTCCCCTTTAATCGCATCCCAACTTCAAACAGAAACTTCAGCCATATCATCCCGGGAGACTTTTGCCTCTGTCAATAAAGTAAATCGACGTTCTAATTCTTCTAAGACTTGATTTTTCAGACTGCGAACTTCGTCTTGTAACTGATCACGGGTTTGTCCCAATTCTTCCCGCAAGGAATTAGTTTGACTATCTAAGGCCTCATCTAACGCCTCAATACTACTGGAAAATTTGCGATTCAGTCGATCAGCCTGTTGTCTTAAATCCGTTAACTCCTCCTGAGAATTTGAACTCAGGGTTTTAATTTTTTTGTCTAAATTCTCAACAACAGACTTGATTTCTGCCGTTAAAATAGTTTTGAGTTGTTCAACCCGATCCTGGGCATCTTCCTGTAATAGTGCCAAATCAGACTCGATCTTGTCAAACCTAGTATTATAGTCCCGAAGTTGCGATCCAAATATGATATCACGAATTTGGTCAATATTGCCCAAACGCTCCCGCATTTCTTCCTTAGTAATTTCAGCCATTTGTACCTCCTGATCGATGCTCCTGGTAGGGGTGATTTGCCATGCAGGAATTATAGTTCGGTTTTGCTTGTAAGTTCGCGATTTCGCCCAAGAACTTTATCAAACATCAGCCGAGATAACACTATAGCAGGGAATTAGGGATTAGCAAGACGCCGCATGGAATTCGTGGAATTCCCGGCGGTTAGAGAGTCTTTCTGGCTCAAGTCCCCACCCGTTAAACCGGAGGTTTCCAAAGATATTCGGAAAGATTAATTTTACCCTGGCTGTTAAATTGAATCCCCTCTGATTCTAAGCGCGATCGCTGAAGATAGTCCGTCCCTTTACGCCAAATCGAGTGAGAGATTTCTCCCTTAGCATTAATCACTCGATGCCAAGGAATGTCGGTGGTTTCTAAGGGAATTTTGTATAAAGCATAACCCACTAAACGAGCTTTTTGCCCTAGGTTAGCGAGTTCGGCAATTTGTCCATAGGTAGCAACTTTTCCCCAAGGAACTTGATAGACAATTTCGTATATTGTATTATAAACTGACATAAAAAACAAGTTCAAATTGATTTTAAAAAAGTATTGATTACAGTGAAAAATTTTTCCCTGTTGCCTGTTCCCTGTTGCCTGTTCCCTGTTGCCTGTTCCCTGTTATAGATAATGAGGATGATACGACTAAATTATCCCGATGAATCACCGTTTCTGCTCCCTCATAACCCAAAATTTCAGGAATTTTATCCGAATGTAAGCCTTTAATTTTTTGCAATTCTTCCTGACTATAATTAACTAATCCCCGAGCAATTTCCTGTCCGTCTAAATTACAAATTTGGACAGAATCCTGAAGATTAAATCCGCCTTCAACTTGAGTAATTCCCGCCGCCAATAGGGATTTTCCGCCTTGAGAAATAGCTCGAACTGCCCCGGCATCTAAATATATTTTTCCCATGGGAACTAATACATTGGCAATCCAATGTTTTCGCGCATTAACGGGTCGATTATGGGGTTCAAATTGCGTGCCAATAGCCTCTCCTTGCAGAATTTTTTCTAAATTTTGAGGGAATTTCCCCTCCGTAATAACCGTTCTCACCCCCGATCCCGTAGCAATTCTAGCGGCTTCAATTTTAGTAATCATCCCTCCGGTTCCCCAACCACTACGAGAATCTCCCGTTTTAACTTGAAATTCTTCCAGTTGTTCCATATTAGTCACTAAACTAATCGGTTGAGCATTGGGATTTTCCCGAGGATCGGCGGAATATAATCGGTCTACATCAGTTAATAAAAATAACCAGTCCGCTTCAACTAAACTAGCAACTAAAGCCGAAAGCGTATCATTATCTCCAAATTTAAGTTCATCTACCGCCACGGTATCATTTTCATTAACAATCGGAATCACCCCTAATTTTAAAAGTTGTTGAAAGGTATTATAAACATTCACATAACCATTGCGTTGAACTAAGTCCCCTCTGGTTAGTAAAACCTGAGCAATCGGTTGTTTTAAGGTACTAAATAAATCATCATAAACCCGCATCAAACGACCTTGACCCACCGCCGCCACCGCCTGTTTTAAAGCAATGGTGCGGGGACGTTCGGTTAATCCTAAGCGATCGCGTCCCACTCCCACAGCCCCCGAAGACACTAAAACCACCCGATAACCCTGCTTTTGCAGTCCGGTCAAGGTTTCTACTAATGCGGCTAAAGTTGATAGGGCTAAATGTCCCGTCGCCGACTGGGTTAAACTCGAGGTACCAATTTTAACAACAATAGTTTGAGACATAATCAGTTTAGTTTAAACGGAAATAGTCACGAAACATTCATGGTTGAGAACCAAGAAATCGGGGATATAGAAATCATTGAATTCAGGTAATTACCTAAGTGATTAGGTTTGGGTTGAGGGTTAACAGTTGAACTGCTCACCCCCAAAATCCCCTAGCTGTGCTTAGTCTGTTAGGGCCGAAGACCGACGGCGACGGCGACGAATAATCGGTTCACCCGGTTGATGATCTGTATCTGATTCAGAGGCATCCTCCGATGGTGACTCATCCTCGGTTTGCGGGACAAAAAATTCTATTGTTGGTTCAGGTTCTTCAATTTCTAGGGTTTCTGGTATTTTCGGTGTTTCTGTTATTTCTGGTATTTCTAGTATTGCCGGTATTTCTGGTTTTTTGGGTTCGAGAATAATCCGGTCAGAAATTGACCGTTCGGGAACAATGCGCTCAGAAATAACCACCGGTAAACTTGTCCGATCGGTCAGGGTTCGGTCAAGAATAATCCGTTCAGAAACCGAGCGTTCAGGCATAGTTCTTTCACCCGACCCAATCGACAACGGCAGGTTTTGTCCTTCATCGGAGTCTTCATCCATCAAAGTCGTGGGAGAAACCGGGGCTTCCCCTGGGGAGCGAACCGTGACAATCACAGAGCGAGAATTTTTCACCTGTTCATGGGATAACATCAACGGAGAAATCCCCATCAACGCATAAACTTCCTGTTCCTCTGGAGTCATTTCCACCGAAATTACCTCGGTAGGTTCCACCGAAGGTTTAATAATTTCGGATTTCGTGGGGCGACTGCGTTCACTCAATCCACCTCGTCCTGAGAACCCCTCACTAAACCCAACGTCCGAGCGAGGTTCCCCATATTTAACCGTTGGAGACACCCGAACACCAGGGGCGGGGAGTTCCTCCTCTCGCCCTAAAGAATCCATATCCCGAATTCGACGGCGACGGCGACGGGCATTGCTGGCACCAATATCCTGATAACTGGGATGGTTGAGCAGTTCTAACTCTTGGAAACCATCAGAGGCTTCAAAATCTACAACTTCCCGTTCTTCCCGGGAAGACGGCTGTTCATAAACTGGAACCGGACGTAAACTGGGCCGTTCTGAGGTGTCGCCACTGCTCGATGGCGTAATAATCCGATTACTAGGAATAACGACTCGTTCTGGGGTTTCTGTGGGTTCAGGTTCGGGTTCTCCAGGTAACTGAACGATATGGCCCAAGCCTCCACAGGTGCTACAGGTTTTACCAAACAACTCATAGATATTTTGGCCTTGGCGTTTGCGGGTTAATTCCACTAACCCTAATTCTGATAATTGAGCAATTTGGGGTCGGGCTTTATCGGCTTTCAGGACTTTATTAAAATGTTCCAAGACTTGTAATTGGTCTCGGCGGGAATCCATATCAATGAAGTCCACAATAATCACCCCAGCAATATTGCGTAACCTCAACTGACGGGCGATTTCGGTAGCAGCCTCGCAATTTGTCCATAATACCGTTTCCCTGGAGGTAGCCGAACGGGTAAAGGAGCCAGAGTTAACATCAATTACGGTAAGGGCTTCCGTTGGTTCAATCACAACATAACCGCCCGAGGGTAAATCCACCCTAGGTCTTAAAGCCTCTCGAATGGCTGCATTCGCTCGGAAATACTCTAAAATCGGAATCCGTTCTCGGTGGTGGTCAATTAACACCCCCTGGGGAGCTTTTCCCACACTCCAACTCATCAAATGTTGTTTGACCCGCTTCACCCCCGTGCTGGTATCGACCACAATTCGGTTCACTTCGGTACTGTACATATCCCGTAGCACCCGTTGAATAAAATCATTATCTCGATTTAACAGGGCCGGAGGACGGGAAGATTGGGCTTCCTGTTGCACCAATTCCCATTGCTTTTGTAGACTTTCCAAATCTTCTAAAATCGCATCCTCGGGCATATCTTCCGCTTCTGTACGGACTAATAACCCCATCCCGGCGGGTTTAATTAAAATGGCTAAGGCCCTTAAACGATTTCGTTCATTTTCCGAGCGAATGCGGCGGGATAAATTCACCCCTCTGCCATAGGGCATTAACACTAAATACCGCCCGGGTAAGGAAATATTTCCCGTTAACCTTGGGCCTTTAGTTCCGGTGGGTTCCTTCATCACCTGCACCAGCACTTTTTGCTGGGGACTTAATAGTTCGGTAATGGAACCGGAACTGCGTTTTAAGCGTAATGGCCCGAGGTCGGAAACATGGATAAATCCATTCCGTTCCGGGTCTCCAATATTGACAAAGGCCGCATCAATCCCTGGTAGAACATTTTCCACGATACCCAGATAAATATCACTAACTTGGTGATTTCCGGTCGCTACAACCAGTTCTTGAATTTGATCTTCTGAAAAGACAGCAGCGATTCGTTGCTGTTCTGCGATAATAATTTGCTTTGACATTCAATTCCCTCAAAACTTAGCAATATTGAAAGCACCTACGCTGCGTGTACTGAGCAATATTGACGTGATTAATAAATTGATTAATGCGAATTTTCGCGCCATTAGGAAGACACCAAAGATACACCAAGCTAACGGGCAAACCGCAAGAGGGAATCAGGTTTTGATCATTGAAAATCAACGGTTAACAAACACCCAAATTTAATATCCAAAATCCATCAAATGTAAGCCTTCAAAGGTTATGGGAAAATGAAATTATAGGCGGTTATTTGTTATCCATCTACCTTCATCATGATTCTGTCCAAAGCAATACTTGGGTTTGACCTCTTGACTAACTCACCAATATAGTATCCGTATCTACGAAAACCTCAGAGACTACAGCCTAGATCGCACATTCTAAGCCAGATGATCTCTCCCCCATTCACCTCAATAGACTTGAATCTAGCCATTGAAATGTTTTTGTTTCTTTATGGTATCAAGACAGATGCCAAACAAAGTTTTTTTTGCTACTTTCTTCGGTGTGATGTTTAGCCCTATTAAGCTTGGGTGGATTTTCCAGCCACCTGATAACAGGTGCGCCACCCGTGAATGCCATACACCAACCTTTAGTAAGTGTATAGGATTCCGGTTCAATTGGGTTGATCCTAGCGTCAGCGAACCTGCAATTTTTGATTCTGAGAACCCTAGTTGAGTACCGGGGAGATTAAGTAATATTGTCGGTTTGTAGCCTAGATCTGGACGAACCCGCCCCTATGCCACAAAACTTGGCTTAACGCATCCTATTATAACACTGGAGCCAATATAAATTATGACCTGAGATAGAAGTTTTTTAAGATTGGGTTAAAAGCTGCTGGCGGTGAATCTGTAACACTTGGAATTCTTGGCCAGTTACCTGTTCTAACATCTTGATCATCAGTTCGGGCCGTAGTTGTGTCCCATCATTCCGACAACTTCCCACATAACGGAGGCGCTGATCTTCGGGGGAAATCATCTCGAGTTCAAATAATTGTTCTCGTAAGTTGATGATGTTCTTTTTGCCTGATTTTGTGGTTTTCTCCCATAAAATTTCCGATGTGGCTTTGACCGCATTGATCCAATTTAACCATTCCGGGATAGCGTTTTCTTTCCCTATCCAATTTACGGTTAAATAATATTCGGCTTTTTCCACCGCATCCGTGAGGGAGGGTAAGTCTAGGGGCACTTCTTGAATCTGATATAGAGGAATAGTATCGGGTAAACCCTGAGCTAATTTTTGGCGAAATTCTTCTATATTCATGGATTCTGTTAATTCAAAATCCACAATTTCACCGCTACTGGTTGCCCCTAACGGTAAGGCAAAGGCAATGGAAATCCTCGGATTTGGACGATATCCCCCCGTAAACGCTAGGGGAATTGAAGCCCGACGAATTGCCCGGTCAAATAATCGGAATAAATCTAAATGCCCAACTAAAGCCATATCCCCTAATTTTCCAAACCCCACTCTTAACCGTTGGACTCGTTGAGTATTGGGAATAAATTCCCCGGCAAATTGGGGAATAGGGGGGGATTTAATCACAATATTATGACCAAAATCCGTGCCACAAACCCCACAATGGGAACAACTTTCAAAGGAACAATCGGGAACTATAGCTGCTTCTAAGGCCCGTTTTAAATCTTCTTTGAGCCAATTTTTATCAATTCCACTGTCAATATGATCCCAGGGTAAGGGCTGATCTAATAATACTGCATAATCCTGTTCTTGACTGTTCCCCATTTCCTCAATTAAATTCCATTCCCCGCTTTCCACCCGACGATATTTCCAACTCAAACCTGCTTCTTCGATCGCCTGTGTCCAAGCACCAAAGGCCCGATCCAAACTTTCCCACCAGGAGTCCATTCCCGCCCCGAGTTCCCACGCCCGACGCACCACCGGCCCTAAACGGCGATCGCCCCGACCGACAAAATCCTCCATTGCAGATATTCTAACATCAGTAAAGTTAACTTTTACCCCTCGCATTTGGCGAAATTCTTGTCTTAATAATTTCTGTTTGCGTTGGAATTCAGTAGTAGAAACCGAATGCCATTGAAAGGGAGTATGGGGTTTAGGGGTAAAGTTAGAAATCGTTAAATTAAAGTTTAATTTTCTGCGATCTTTAGCAGAACATTCTCGTTGTAACCAAGCCACGGTTTCCGCAATTCCTAACACATCCCCATCGGTTTCTCCGGGTAAACCAATCATAAAATAGAGTTTAATTTTCTCCCAACCTTGTTCAAAGGCGGTTTTAACTCCGGTTAATAATTCCTCATTGGTTAACCCTTTATTAATAATATCCCGCATTCTTTGGGTTCCCGCTTCTGGGGCAAAAGTTAACCCACTTTGTCGCGCTCCTCCTAGAATATTGGCAATATTTTCATCAAAGCGATCGACCCGTTGACTGGGTAAAGATAAACTGACATTATAATCTTTCAGACGGTTCTTAATTTCCATTCCCACCGAGGGTAAGGATAAATAATCGGAACAACTCAAAGATAATAAGGAAAATTCATTATAACCCGTTTCTTTCATCCCCTTTTCAACAGCTTGAATCACATCTTCCGGTTCCACATCTCGCGCCGGACGGGTTAACATTCCCGGTTGACAAAACCGACATCCCCTGGTACAACCCCGTCTCACTTCAATGACTAACCGATCATGAACGGTTTGCACATAGGGAACAAATTTAATCGAATAGGCGGGCATTGGTGCGGCCACCCGTCTTAATATTTTGGGGGGAACGTCAGGATGTTTGGGATGAATAGAACCATCTTCTGCCATCTGATAAAATTGGGGAACATAGACCCCGGGAATTTGCGCTAAATCTAGTAATACGGCTTTTCTATCTAAACCTTTTTTCTTGCATTCTTCTAAAACTAATCCAATTTCGGGTAATAATTCTTCCCCATCTCCTAAAGCGATAAAATCAAAAAAATCCGCGTAGGGTTCGGGGTTAGAGGTAGCCGTTTGTCCCCCGGCAAAGATTAGGGGATAATGGGGTTGATCAGAATTTTGCGGATCACCCCAAACCGAATAATTTTGTCGGTCTTCCCAAGTTAAAGGAATTCCCGCTAAATCTAACATTTCTAAGATATTAGTTGCCCCTAATTCGTAGCTGAGGCTAAATCCTAAAATATCAAAATCGATTAAAAAATGACGGGACTCCACTGCAAAGAGAGGGGTTTTCGTCTCGCGTAATTTTTGGGAAAAGTCTGGTGCGGGGAGATAGGCGCGATCGCATAATTGCCGAGGTTGAGTATTTAAAATATTATAGAGAATCACATGGCCAAGATTGGAGACTCCCACTTCATAAACTTCAGGATAGGTTAACGACCAACGGACAACGGCGGACTCCCAAGGTTTGCGTTTGGCGCCCAACTCTTGACCCAAATAACGGGCTGGTTGATTAATTTCTGGTGTAATTAGTTTCTCTACTGCGACATTCAAGGCAAACCTCACCCCATGGATAACGACACTATTTTAAGATTACCACTGATGTTGTCATAGTATTAATTATTTTTAGGTTTTGGAAACCAAACCCAAAAAACAATTATTTTTTTAATATTCCATAAATGTATTAAAATGTACTATTAAACATACCTTAAGATAGATGCAATTGGGACGAAATAAATGTTATTAAAGTTCCTAGATATTCAGTGACAAGGATCACTTTAAATAAAAGGATATGATCACAAGTAAAAATTACGATTTATCAGACAATAAAAATATGCGAGTTATCCGTACCTACTATGTCAGCAACGAATATGATTCGTAAACTGGTTGAAAAAGCTCTCTATTTTAGATGTCTGACTCCTGAAATTGAAAATGCAATTAATACCGAATTAACCCGACTGGGTTATGTTTCCGATGTCGATTATGAGGCCTTAGAATTATTAATGGAAGAAATGGATGCTGGTAGAATTCGCTTAGTTTCTAGCCATTAATGGTTTCAATCTTTAAAATTTCCAGACTCAAAAACATCAGTATAAGCCCGCCAAACTTGACCGATAAAGTCTTGGAGTTGTTGGTGAGCAGAACCAGCATTTACCCGTTTAACTCCTGGAGAATTGGTCTCTGGAGTCTCTAGTTGGGCTAAGAAAGTAATCACTTCCGTATCTAAAGCCGCCTTAAATAACCGCGTCGGCCAAATTAAATCCGGGCTTTGGCGTAAATCAGATAAAGTAAATGTTTTTGGGGTAAAGCCCAAACTCGAAAAATTGTCTTCTGGATCATCAGATAACCCTTGAATTAACATCAAAGGTCTGACCCAACAGACTTCTCGAACCTCGACCACTTGAATAACTTCTGCATACAGACAACTGTTGTGATGATTTAATCCCACAATTTGACCAGGCTTAAAATTGCAGCTAGAGTCCATCACGCGCGTAACAGCTTATTAATTACCAGTAACTCTAATTATAAGGCTTCTTGTTGATCGATTTGGTTCAGTGCTAATTGTAAATCTTGGATTAGATGTTGAGCGTCTTTTTTGGGTGAACCTTGACAATAATCATTCACAGACAAGGGAGTGGCGATTTTTATTTTAACACTAGAACCCCGACTGGGAATAATCGGATTATAGCGTACGGAAATCGGGACAATCTTAATTCCTAAATTATCATGGCTAGTTTCCGCTTGTATTGCTAAACGTCCCAGTCCCAATTTCAGGGGGTGAACTTGGTCATCCTGAAAAATATTTCCCTCGGGAAAAATCACTAACATTTCTCCTTGGTGCAGCAATTCTACGCCATAACGGATGGTGGAAATAGTGGGATGTTTTTGGTTAATTGCAAACCCACCCAGATGACGAATAAACCACCCCTGTAGTCCTTTCATTTCATCGACGGTGACCATAAACCGCAGGTCTCGTCCGGTGACATAGCGACCCGTAGCAAAGGGAATCATAATAGCATCCCAACGAGAACGATGGGTGGGTGCTAAAATCACCGGGCCTTGTAGGGGAAGATTTTCTTGGCCGATGACCTCTAAGGATTTAAAATAAAAGGGTAAAACCAGATGTTGTCCCAAGGGGTAAACAATGGAAGCCAGCAAGGGAGAAACGTCAGAATTAACCTGTGTTTCCTTTGTAGATATGGACATTTTTGCAGAAGATTGATCAGAGTCAAAGATGAGCATAACGGTTTTCGCGGGTTGAATAAACCTCTTGACTTGATCTTAAACAGTTTAAAGGGTTTGATTGATCGTGATCAGGACAGTTTTTTCATTGTCTGTTTAACTGCGTTTTTGAGCAAACCAAGATTGTAATTGTTGACGACAGGGAGATTCTAATATTCCACCTAAAACCGATAATTTATGGTAAGAACAGGGACTATCAGGAAGGTTAATAACGGTACGAATGGTTCCGGTTTTAGGGTCATCAGCACCATAAACTAATAACCCCAAACGGGCTTGTAATATGGCTCCAGTACACATGGGACAGGGTTCGAGAGTAACATATAAAGTACAGGTATTGAGATGCCAATTATTTAAGACTTTTCCTGCTTGTCTGAGGGCTAATATTTCGGCGTGGGCGGTGGGGTCACAGTCTCTTTCTTTGCGGTTTTGGGCTTGGGAAATGAGTTGATTATTCTGATTAATAATAATCGCTCCCACCGGAACTTCTCCTGCTTCTCCCGCTTGTTGCGCTAATTCTAAAGCCCGACTCATCCAATATTGATGGGTGGAATAGTCGTTAAAAATTGGGTTTGGGGAACCAGACATCAGGGGGGTGTTTTTGTGTGTTGACTTTTTAATCAAGCGTATGTTCACGTTAGCCGTATGAATATAGTACGATGGCTGCGGGAATTTGTCAAGGGTAGCTTCTATCTTTTTCGGCAATTTTTTTAATCAAATCAGTTTTGAGTTAGGAGAAGATAGAATAGGAAATGCTGTGGTGAAAAGTGCGATCGCTTTTAGAGATGTCTACCCAAAATAACTGTCCCTTTTCTGCTGAAGAAATCGCCTCTGAAGGCATCAAACCCGAAGAATATGAAGAAATTGTCCGACGCTTAGGAAGACACCCCAATAAAGCGGAATTAGGGATGTTTGGCGTGATGTGGAGCGAACACTGTTGTTATAAAAATTCCCGTCCCCTCCTCAAACAATTTCCCACCACCGGAGAACGGATTTTAGTCGGCCCCGGAGAAAATGCCGGAGTTGTGGACTTCGGGGAGGGGCTGCATATTGCCTTTAAAATCGAATCCCATAATCACCCCTCGGCTATTGAACCCTTCCAAGGCGCTGCAACGGGAGTAGGGGGAATTCTAAGAGATATCTTTACCATGGGGGCTCGTCCAATTGCCGCCTTAAATTCTTTGCGGTTTGGTTCATTAGAAGATTCCAGAACTCGACAAATCTTTAAAGGGGTAGTTTCTGGTATTAGTCATTATGGTAATTGTTTCGGGGTTCCCACAGTTGGGGGAGAGGTTTATTTTGATCCGGCTTATAACGGAAATCCCCTAGTTAATGCTATGGCAATTGGGTTAATGGAAACCCCAGAAATTGTGAAATCGGGTGCTTCTGGGATTGGAAATCCGGTGTTATATGTAGGTTCAACAACGGGACGGGATGGCATGGGGGGCGCGAGTTTCGCCAGTGCCGAATTAAGTGAAGAATCGATCCAAGATCGTCCGGCGGTACAAGTCGGAGATCCGTTTTTAGAAAAGTCTTTAGTCGAAGCCTGTTTAGAAGCCTTTAAAACCGGAGCGGTGGTCGCAGCCCAAGATATGGGAGCCGCTGGAATTACCTGCTCAACATCAGAAATGGCGGCGAAAGGGGGGGTAGGAATTGAGCTAGATTTAGACTTAATTCCGGTACGAGAAACGGGCATGGTTCCCTACGAATATCTGTTATCGGAATCTCAAGAACGGATGTTATTTGTCGCTCAAAAAGGGCGAGAACAGGAGTTAATTGATATTTTCCATCGTTGGGGATTACAGGCGGTTGTGGCGGGAACTGTAATTGCCGAACCCATAGTTAGAATTTTATTTCAAGGGGAAATTGCGGCGGAAATTCCGGCCGATGCCTTAGCAGAAAATACGCCTTTATATCCGCGAGAAATCCTATCAGAACCCCCAGAATATGTTCAAATAGCCTGGCAATGGAAACCGGAAAATTTACCAGAATCTACGGTTTCAGGAATTAAAATTAAGGAAGAATTTCAATCGTGGAACCAAGTTTTATTGACCCTATTAGATACCCCTTCTATTGCTTCTAAACGCTGGGTTTATCGTCAATACGATCATCAAGTTCAAAATAACACCGTTTTAGTTCCCGGGGGGGGAGATGCCGCCGTCATTCGCCTACGTCCCCTAGAACCCCGATTCACCAAAAATGGGGAAGCAACAGAAAATATATCTCCCCCTGCCTCCCCTACCCCCCCTGCCCCCCCTGCCCCCCCTGCCTCCCCTGCTCCCCCTGCCCCCCCTGCCTCCCCTACCCCCCCTGCCCCCCCTGCTCCCCCTGCCCCCCCTGCCCCCCCTACTCCCCCTGCCTCCCCTGCCTCCCCTGCTCCCCCTGCCTCCCCTGCCCTAACCCGGGGACTAGCTGCAACAGTAGACTGTAACTCTCGGTATGTGTATCTTGACCCCTACGAAGGGGCAAAAGCAGCGGTAGCGGAAGCCGCCCGAAATTTAAGCTGTGTGGGGGCACAACCGATCGCGGTGACGGATAACCTGAATTTTGGCAGTCCTGAAAAACCGATAGGTTATTGGCAGTTGGCCGAATCCTGTCGGGGGATTTCCGATGGCTGTAAGGCCTTTAATACTCCGGTGACGGGGGGAAATGTCTCCCTCTATAATGAAACCCTGGATGCCGATGGCAACCCGGAATCAATTTATCCAACCCCGGTGGTGGGTATGGTGGGATTAATTACGGATTTAACCAAAGTTTGTGGCCAAGGTTGGCAGGGTTCAGGGGATTTAATCTATCTTTTGGGGGATGACAAAACCTTACCCACCCTGGGGGCGTCGGAATATCTGGCGGTGTTGCATGGCACAATTGCGGGCAAGCCTCCGAGGGTGGATTTTGAGCTAGAACAAAAGGTACAACCCACCTGTAGAGAAGGAATCCGTCAGGGGTGGATCAAATCGGCCCATGATTGTGCAGAAGGAGGGTTAGCGGTGGCCTTAGCAGAATCTTGTCTGAGTGGCAAAAAAGGAGCCCGGGTTAAGCTGAATTTGAGTTCTACTGCTGCTGCTGTCCGTTGGGATGAAATTCTCTTTGCTGAGGGGGGAGGACGAATTCTGGTTTCTGTGCCTCCTGAATATCAGTCGGTTTGGGAAGAATTTTTACACCAACAGTTAGGGGAAGAAAACCATATCTGGCAAAACTTGGGTGTTGTGGGGTCGGAGTCTGAAGGGTTGCGGATTTTAGCCTCTGACGATCAGGGTTTAATTGAGGTTGATCTTGGGAAAATGGGCGATCGCTATTTTAATGGGATTGAACGTCGGTTGGACGGTTAAGCCTAATTCCAACCCAAAGATTAGGGAGAGGACAGTAGAGGTGGAGCTTTCTTGCGATTTCGGCTAAAAAGAGATAAGATTAAGAAAATGTTAACTTTTAAGTAGTTAGACTCGCACTATCCAGTAGCCTTGATTCATAAATCCCACTATCTGACTTTGCCAATCAGGAGCAAAACCGTAACATGATTCCAAATGATTCCCTTGATACCCACTCTGCCCAGGTTGATCACGAACGACCCGATAAGCCGGAAGAAGCCTGTGGCGTTTTTGGGGTGTATGCTCCAGGGGAGGATGTCGCTAAACTGACTTATTTTGGTCTATATGCGCTGCAACACCGAGGCCAAGAATCCGCAGGGATTGCCACCTTTGATGGCGAAACGGTGCATTTGCACAAAGAGATGGGATTAGTCTCCCAGGTTTTTAACGAAACTATTTTAAATGACTTAACCGGGAATCTGGCGGTGGGTCATACCCGCTACTCCACAACGGGATCGAGTCGGGTGGTGAATGCCCAACCTGCGGTGGTTTCAACCCGTCTAGGTTCCCTCGCCCTAGCCCATAATGGTAATTTAGTCAATACTGGCGAATTGCGTGAAGAATTAACCCGGCGGGAATGTGATTTTCTGACCACCACCGATAGCGAAATGATTGCTTTAGCGATCGCTTCGGAAGTCAATAATAACAAAGACTGGTTAGAAGGGGCTTTGAGTGCCTTTACCTTGTGCCAGGGGGCCTATAGTTTAGTGATTGGGACACCCAAAGGGATGATGGGAGTCCGTGACCCCAATGGGATTCGACCCTTAGTGATTGGAATTTTACCTAGCACTCCCCAACGGTATGTTTTGGCGTCGGAAACCTGTGGATTAGATATTATCGGGGCGGAATATCTGCGGGATGTGGAACCGGGGGAACTGGTTTGGATCACCGAAGAAGGGATGTCATCTTTCCACTGGAGTCCCAAACCCGCCCGGAAATTATGTGTTTTTGAGATGATTTATTTTGCCCGTCCCGATAGTGTGATGTGTGGCGAAAGTCTCTATAGTTATCGCTTGGAAATCGGACGAATTTTAGCCCGGGAATCCTTTGTTGAAGCGGATATTGTGATCGGGGTTCCCGACTCTGGAATTCCGGCGGCGATTGGATTTTCCCAGGAGTCGGGGATTACTTTTGCTGAGGGATTAATTAAAAACCGTTATGTGGGCCGGACGTTTATTCAACCGACTCAAAGTATGCGGGAGTCGGGAATTCGCATGAAGTTAAACCCGTTAAAGGATGTCTTGGAAGGCAAACGGGTGATTATTGTGGATGATTCGATTGTCCGAGGGACGACCAGTCGCAAAATTGTCAAGGCGCTGCGGGATGCGGGTGCAACCGAAGTTCACATGAGAATTTCTTCTCCTCCGGTGACGCATCCTTGTTTTTATGGGATTGATACCGATAGTCAGGAACAATTGATTGCGGCAACTAAATCCGTTGAGGAAATTCGTCAACAAATTGAAGTGGATAGTTTAGCTTATTTGAGTTGGGAAGGAATGTTAATCGCTACCCGGGAAGATACTACTACTTTCTGTTCGGCGTGTTTTACGGGGAATTATCCGATTGATATTCCTGAAAAGGTAAAACGCTCTAAATTGATTCTGGAGAAACCAGTAACGGTTTAACTTCTGCAATAGAACTCATATACCTGCCCAAGAAACCGGATTTCTGACCTAGGAAACCCGGTTTCTATTTTTATAAGGATAAACCACAAAGACGTTGTAAACGAGATCCTTTTACTTTTTCTCTGCATGAATATAATCTACAAAATAAAATTTAGGTTCTAAATAATATTTTAAGATTCCATAAATGCCTAATCCTAAAAGAGCGATCGTGATTAAGGGAATTCCCCATTGTGACCGGAAGGAATCGGACATTAAAGCTACACCGGAAACCGTTAATACAAAATAAATTAATAACCCCAACTGTAACTTTTTAATATTATTTAAAGCCTGACGACAGCTACTACAGTGTTGGGTATGTTGGTGATAGGTGTCGAGTAATTGTTGACGGTTATCATTAAACGGAAAATAATCGGGGACTGGTATATTCAGTTGTTGCCAAGGTAATTGTCCGTCACAATAACGATCAAACCATTTGCGAAATTCAATAATTAAATGATCGGCGCCCGTTGGCATTTTATAAGCGGTTTTCCAAGTTTCCTTTGTGGACTTTTGTTGTAAGAAACGTTCCTGTTGATGGAGTAAAATCATATCGCTATCCAAGACTAAATTTCGCAGCATAATATGATCCCACCATCGAGGAGTAATCTGGACTAAGGTTTTAGCAAAGTTTTGTGGAAAGAAACCAATTAATCGTGATTTTCCGGGTAATACGGGAATACAATAAGCCAAAATTCCGACTTGTTTGCCCCCGGGAAATGCAATCTGATATTCTATATAACAAGGGGGCTGGAATTTAATATTGCGATTGGGAACTGATATTGTTGCTTCAATTAAATTGGCGGTTGATTGTAAGATGCCAAAAGCAATGGGTTGAGCATTTTCTCGTTTTCCTTGTAATCCATGATGGGCAAAAGCAACATGACTCGGATCAACAAGATTTTCGACTAAAGTTTGCCAATCATATTCTAATTCTCGACAATAGGAACTCCAAATAAATCCTTTTTCAGCATTAATTTGAGGAGATAGGGGTAAAGGTGTTTTTGCTGCTAATTCAGCCGATAAGGGATCAGCCCAAAACCATAATAAATCTTGTTCTTCTCGGGTGGGAAAGACTTTTACACAAAATTTATCTTTAACTAATTCTGGGTTTTCTGCTTGGGGAATCCGGCTACAAATCCCTTGAGTATTAAATTCCCAGCCGTGATAACTACACATTAAATTTCCGGTTTTTTCATCAATTCTACCTTCACTTAAAGAGGCTAAACGATGGGGACATTGATCTAAAAAAACTTGATAGTGTTGCTGTTGGTGGGGTTTCCAAATTACTAACCTAATTCCTAACACCGTCACAGCTTTGGGTCGTTTGGGGTCAAGATCCGTAAGAATTGATAAGGGATACCATTGTTGAAAAAAGTTGAATTGTGTTTCTGTCATGTTTTTGTCTCTAAAGATTTTATACAATATATACTAGGGAAAACCGAAATGGAATGCAACCCAAACTACAGATCACTTAATTCTGCAAATAATGTCGATAAAACTTGATTAGAAACTAAGAAACCTTCAGGATCTGTTAATCGGATAAACCCTTGATTTAAGTCCGGTTGAATGGTATTAGAAATAGGTTGTTTCTGGACATCTAAAAATTGCACTAACTCTTGCTGATGAAAAGGGATTAATATTGTTAATATTTTGGCTAGGGTTTCGACTCCAAATTGTTGCGATAGATATTCTAAATTAATTCCTTCTGCTAACCGGAATCCTAACATTAAGGTTTCTAATAATTTTTCTTGGGTTGTATCGACAAATTCAGCAATATCATAGGAGTAATTGCCATTAACCCAAGCATAATATTCTTGTCGTTTTCGAGGTCGAGTTAGGCGATAACCCTGAAGATAACTTGCCGCCCCCATACCAAATCCATAATAGGGTTGTTTTTTCCAGTAGACTAAATTATGTTGACATTGAAATCCGGGTTTGGCATAGTTAGAAATTTCGTAATGTTCATAGCCAGCTTGAGTTAGGAGGTGTTGAGCTAAACGATACATTTGGGCGGTGGCTTCTTCCGTGGGTAAGGGAGATTCACCGGGAGTATAATATCGAGAAAAGGGCGTTTTATCTTCGACTATTAGGTCATAAATTGAGATGTGATTGGGGTTAATTTTTAATAGGGTTTTTAAGGAATATTCCCAATCTTCTAAGGTTTGTTCGGGTAAACCAGAAATTAAATCTAAACTCCAATTTTTTATTCCGGTTTTTTCAATAATATTAATGGCTGAAAAAATTTCATCGACGGTATGCGATCGCCCAGCTAATTGTAATAGTTTATCCTGAAATCCTTGCACTCCTAAACTAATTCGATTTACTCCCAAATCCAGAAAACCTTGTAATTTTTCTTGATCGAAAGTTCCGGGATCTACTTCCATAGAAATTTCTGCATCCGTGGCAATACCTAATTTTTGATCCACTAAATGTAAAATTTGTGCTAACTGATTAACCGATAATAAGGAAGGAGTGCCACCACCAAAGAAAACGGTTTTTAAAGGAGAAATATTATCAGAAATGGATTCTTGGGCAATTTCTTGACATAATACTTTTACATAGTCTTGAATCATGGCAGAATTATCCCCATGTTTGCGATCGCCCACCACCGACACAGCAAAATCGCAGTAAAAACAACGACGGCGACAAAACGGAATATGTAAATAGGCGGATCTGGGGGATTCTAAAGGGGGAAAACCGGATTCAGATGAATTAACAATAGAAAAATTATTCATAATATTTTATATAAACTATAACTTTTTCCGATTCAATTCTAAAGTTTTTCTGAAGAATTGGCAGAATCAGGGAAAAATTGCCCCTACCGACTTTGAAACCCAAAAAAGATGGAAAAGTCCTGAAAAAGCAGGATAGGGGAGAATATAATCCGGGTTTTCGAGAATTTTGAATACCGATAAAGTCAATAAAATAGGTGCGGTCGGTTTTCCCTCACCCCCGAATACCGATCGGGTTTCCCACAGAGGATATAATGGTACACAAACATACGGATATCCTGAACAGGATTTCCCACCCACTTCCATCGGCTTAAAATCATGCTAGATGCAATCATTATTATTTTATTCATAATAGCTGGTGCTGGGACGGGCTTCTACGGCATTGAATTACTTCCGAAACCCGTACTCGATCAGGTCACAAATATCGAAGGACTGCGATCGGTTACGGGTGCATTTACCGCTTTAATCGGAGGTGTTATGGGTTTAGTGGTGCAAACCACCTACCGTCGCCTAGAAGAGCAAGTGCGCCAGATGCCTCTTGATGTATTGATAACCCGTGCTATCGGTTTAGTGATTGGATTATTAGTCGCCAATTTAATGTTAGCGCCGTTATTTTTACTGCCTATTCCCCGGGAATTTGGGTTTATTAAACCCCTATTTGCGGTGTTATCCAGTGCCATGTTTGGATTCACTGGGGTTAATTTAGCGGATACCCACGGACGGGCATTTTTTAGAATTATTAATCCAGGTAGTTTAGACTCGATGTTATTGGCAGAAGGAACTCTCAAACCTGCCTATACCAAAGTAATTGATACCAGTTGTATTATTGATGGTCGGATTGAAAGTTTGTTAGAAACAGGGTTTATCGAAGGTCAAATTTTAGTGCCTCAGTTTATTTTACAGGAGTTACAGTTAGTTGCCGATGCCGCTAATGATCAAAAACGGGTGCGAGGGCGACGAGGATTAGATATTTTAAATCGCCTGCGGGAAGAATATCCCGATCAGATTTCGATTCATCCCATTGATTATGAAGAACCTCAAACGGTCGATGCCAAATTAGTCCGATTTGCTCAAGAAATCAGTGGCACGCTATTAACTAATGATTACAATTTATCAAAGGTGGCAACGGTACAACAAGTTCCAGTTTTGAATATTAATGATTTGGTGCAAGCGATTCGTCCCTCCTATTTACCAGGGGATATTATTGATTTGAAAATTCGCAAGGAAGGTAAAGAACCTTCTCAGGGAATTGGTTATTTAGATGATGGTACAATGGTAGTTGTCGAAGCCGGAAGTGAATATGTCGGAGATCAGGTGCGAGTGATTGTCACCAGTTCCCTGCAAACTTCCGCCGGTCGGATGATTTTTGCCCGTCCTGAACATTCAGTTGTGGCTTAATACAAAAGGGCGGGTTTATGGAGATTGGGGTTAGGTATCTTGAGATTGAGGCGAACCCGCCCCAACCAAAATCGGTCAAGAGTTGCCCGCGACTTTTCTATAACTCCCATAGGACTGCTATATTGAATTAATCACAAATTGACTAATGATTTCTGGCTGACGATTAATCAGATTCGCTGGAATTGACTGGATATCTGTTTGGGTATAAGGTTCAATTCCATAAACATTAACTTGTAGTTTTTGAGTTTGTGGATCAACAATAAATTCAGTCCAACCAAAGTTATGGACTGCAAAATAAGACCCTTTAATTAACTCCGCATTAATTTTGCTTTCATCTAAACCAATGGGGTCATATCCGAATTCATTCAGTTGATTATTCAGAATATTTTCTACTAATTGATCTTTACTTGAAGCCGTATCTAACCCTGCGTAAAAATCCTTAGTATCCTGGGTAATGGTATCAATAGAACTAAAATTCATAATTTCTGAACCCCAGGTTCCGGGAATAAAACTTTCACCTAAATTTAACTGATAACCGATGGGCCCGACCGTAATTTCAATGGCATCGGTTTGAATTTGGGGTTGATCAAAATTTAATTGATAGGTTAACTCATTAACAATAGTTCCCCCGGCTCCGCCCGAGACAAAAACAACATTTTCGATATTATTTTGATCAATAAATTGTAATAAATCCCGACGTTCGGCGGCATATCCTTCCCAACGGTTCGCAGAATCATATAAACCTAAATTCTGAATGGGAACCGGAGAAAAAACAAATTTCCAGTTGATTCCAGTATTTTGGGCATCTAATAAATTAATCTTTAAATCCTCTAATTGGGCTTTTCCTAATAACGTCCGGTTAGGGTCAAAAGAAGATGCTAAAAATTGATTAATTTGACTGTCTAAAGCTGGGTCAGGAACTTGAGGTAAAGGTGCATCTCTAAAAGAGCGTGCATCTAATACAAATAACGCCCCATCATTACCAAAGGGTTGATATCGATAGAGTTTTTCTTGATTAGCAGTGCGGGGGTCTCCGGTGTTTCCATAGACTTGATTTCCCACGGGATTATACTCTTTCCAGGCTTGCAAACCGATATTAAATTGATCAGTATTATTAATAAATTGTCCGTCAGTTCCAAAAAATAACTGTTGAGCAGATAAAGCAGGATTTTCTCCCCCGGCAAAACCCGTAATTAAATTTTGATCATTCCAAGTGCTATATATTGTTGTTGCAGCTTGTAAATTTGCCCAAGGATTTAGACCTAAACGGGGCGAAACAATCTCATTATATTTAGTTCTAAAATCCAGGGGAGTAACCGCTTGTTTAACACCTGGTAAATCGGGGGAAATGGTATCAGCAGAAATGGTATTTCCTAGTCCTACAAAAAAGTCTAAATTGCGTTCAGGAACATTATTAACTGACATATAGGGCATTAATTCCCCCTGTCCGTCGGCGGTGGCTCCAAATCTTAATCCACGTTGGGTTTCCTGGGTAGCTGGAGTGCGAAAACTTCCCACCGACGATGTTCCTTCTGCATTAGTAAAACGATAAAAATATTGAGTATTTGGAGTTAAATTATTAGCTGTTAACTTAACGGGTTCGGTAATATCTGTGACGTTACTATAAAGAATTCCCAAAGGATTAATAAAACTGAGATTATTCGCATATTCGAGACTAACAGTTCCCGCCGCCGAACTGCGGGTTAAAAATACCGTGGAATTGGGGGTTGTATCCCCGGTGGCGACTCGATTAGGTAAACTAGAACCTTGGGGTTGAATAAAGGGGGTAAATTGACGATTTTCGGCGGCTCCAATGTTAATATAATGTTCGATTCCGGTGAGTTCATCCCGGGCAACGGCAAGGGCAACATCGGGATTTTGAGCTAAATAATATTTAGAATTATAAAGGGGGGTGGGACTGCGATCTTCAAACTGTCCAAAGTTAACAAAATGTTCAATTCCCGTAATATTTCCCTGGGCAACGATGGCGGCAAGAGACGGATTTTCGGTTAAATAATAGGTACTATCAAATAAAATACTGGGGCTGCGATTTTCCAACTGTCCCAGGTTGATATAATGTTCAAATCCACTGGCAAAAGCTCCACTTTTAACCCCTTGGGCAACGTCGGGATTTGTAGCTAAATAATAGGATTCATCGTAAAGGGGACTAGGTTGGCGAACTTGAAATTGACCGGACTCAATAAAGTGTTGAAATCCATTGGCAATAATTCCACTCGCAACGGCGGCGGCTACATCGGGATTTTGTGCTAAATAAAAGGATTCATTAAATAAGCCATTTGCCTGTAACATAAATACAATTGAATAGGGGATTAATCTAGGATTTAATCCAAATTCTATTCTGGGCTGGCTTTAGATGTCAAACCCCAACAATTTTTCCGAAACTAATTAAATAGACTTAAGTTTAAAGTTCTCACCATTTTTTCAATAAAAAATAAACTCCCGATGGAATTTCCTTGCGGGTCAAGGGGTGGACTGTAACAAGCGATCGCCCCCTGTCGCGGAATAATCGATAATACCGCCCCACTCACCCCCGATTTAGTCGGGACTCCCACCTGCACCGCAAACTGTCCCGATGTTTCGTAGAGCCCGCAGGTGAGCATTAAGGTTTTGACGGTGCGACTAGCAATTTCCCATGGGAGGTTCGTCGGTTGTAGCAATAACAAACCCAATTTTGCTAAATCGGAAATGGTGGCGGATAAACAACAGATTTGGTTATAGGTATCTAGGGTGATCTCGGGATGCTCCACATAACCCGCAGCCGCCAGGGTGGAAACCAGGGCTTGGTTTTTGGCGTTGGGGGCTGAACGCACGGACTCCAGAATATCCGGGTCTAAGACTAACTGACAATTGGCGAATTGATTTAACCAGGAACAGAGATACTGACAGCGAGTATCCGCATCCTTTCCCGGAAGTAATCCCGCTAAGGCGATCGCCCCACTATTAATCATGGGATTGCGGGGCCATCCGCCATCGGACTCTAGCTGTTTGAGGGAATTAAACGGTTGATCGGACGGTTGCACCCCCACCCGTTGGAATACCCGCTCCTCCCCCAATTCCAGCAGTCGATTCAATAAGAGAAAGCACTTGATCACACTCATCACCGGAAACCGGAGGGTTTCATTTCCCACCTGATAGGATTGGCCCTGGAGCGTCAGGATTTTAACAACAAATTCCTGGGGGTTCACCTGGGCTAATTGGGGAATATAGCTGGGTAACTGGCCGAATTGACTCCGTTGTTGTCCTTCCTCAACCCAAGTATTGACCTGCTCCTGAGTTAACTGGTATATGGGCTGAAACCCTATATTCACTGAGAATCCCTCCTAATTTGTTGGCTTCAGTCAGGCTTTCTGAAAAAAAATTCCCAGAAAGGCTTGACAAATTAGAAAAAAGCAGTAATAATAAAAATTGTCGCAAAAAAAAGAACGACAGCAAGGGACTGTAGTTCAATTGGTTAGAGCACCGCCCTGTCACGGCGGAAGTTGCGGGTTCGAGCCCCGTCAGTCCCGTTTTAAAGGTTAAAACTAAAAATAATAGTCGCCCATTCTATTATTGTCAAGTTTCTGAATTATGATCGCACTTTGCCATATTATCAAATTCCCAATTGTAGGGGCAGGTTCGAGACTATCTCTGTCAATGATCAGAAATCTGGCTAAACCTGCCCCGAATGCTCTGTTAATTAGCAAAAATCTGGCTAAACCTGCCCCGAATGCGATCGCAAATACCAAAGAAACAGGGGTTTCTAATTCGGTTTCTGGTGGGGGCGGGTTGATTTAGAAACAAGCGATCGCAGGTTCTTCTTCCTCAACTTCTGTAATATATTCTTTAACATGAATTGAAATCTCAAATCCCAAACTATTCAATAATTCAATAAAACCATAAATTTCAGCACAACCTGATTTTGTTAACAGATGATTGAGTTTTTCATAACATAATTTGGCTTCGTTTGATAAATCTTGATTTTGATATTTTGCTTCAATTACCTTAGC
Organism: Planktothrix sp. PLAVEN19ND; assembly: GCF_057220675.1. Lineage (NCBI taxonomy): Bacteria > Bacillati > Cyanobacteriota > Cyanophyceae > Oscillatoriales > Microcoleaceae > Planktothrix > Planktothrix sp. PLAVEN19ND. Next base: position 1,937,757 of record NZ_CM170132.1, read on the forward strand.
GATCGCATTTTTCAATAATTCAGGTTCGGGGTTTTCTTCTTCTAATATTGCGGTCAAAAAACCCGCAGCGTGTTCAGAATTTTTCAGCTTTTCAATGATAAAATCATGATAGGGTTTAGAAGTTGGTATTTTAATGTTTGTCATAATCTTTCCAATACTCCTGAGCTTGACGAATATCTTGTTTTTGGGTGCTTTTATCTCCCCCAAACAGCAATAACACAATTTTTAATCCGATTTGTCCAAAGTAAAGGCGATAACCAGGGCCATAATTAATTCTGAACTCATAAACCCCTGCTCCTACAAAACGGTAATCTCCTAAATTACCTAACGCAATTCGTTCTATCCTTGCATCTATTTTATATTGAGTTTTAGCGTCGCTTAGGGATTCGTACCACTGATCAAAGGGAATTTTACCATCTGGTGTCACATAACGTTGAATCTCCCTGGGTTGACTTTCCATAATATTAATTATAGCGATCGCACTTTGCCATATTATCAAATCCCCCAATTGTAGGGGCAGGTTCGAGACTATCTCTGTCAATGATCAGAAACCTGGCTAAACCTGCCCCGAATGCTCTGTTAATGATCGAAAATCTGGCTAAACCTGCCCCGAATGCGATCGCAAATACCAAAAAAACAGGGTTTCTAATTCGGTTTCTGGTGGGGGCGGGTTGATTTAGATTTTTGCTGATTAACAAAGATTAACGCGAACCCGCCCCTACAGTTTGGGTAATATTAAGATAATTAGGGTGATTGTCATGGGTTGATTTAGACACAAGCGATCGCACTTTCCCCTATTATCAAATCCCCCAATTGTAGGGGCGGGTTCGAGACTATCTCTGTCAATGATCAGAAATCTGGCTAAACCTGCCCCGAATGCTCTGTTAATGATCGAAAATCTGGCTAAACCCGCCCCGAATGCTAAACCCGCCCCAAATGCGATCGCAATACTCAAAGAAACCGGGTTTCTAATTAATATCTTGAGAAACCCGGTTTCTGGTGGGGGCGGGTTTATTCAGATTTCTGCTCATTAACAAAGATTAACGCGAACCCGCCCCTACGGCGCTCGCCACAATTTAATCGTGTTGTCATGACCCGCACTGGCTAACGTCCGACCATCGGGACTGAAGGCTACAGACTGGACATCACTTGAATGTTCGGTGAAAGTAGCAATTTGCCGTTGGTTCTGCACGTCCCACAATTTAATCGTTTTATGACTCCCACTAGCTAACGTCCGACCATCGGGACTGAAGGCTACAGACCTGACAAGATGTGAATGTCCGGTGAGGGTGGCAATTTGCCTTTGGCTCTGGACATCCCAAAATTTAATCGTCTTGTCATGACCCGCACTAGCTAACGTCCGACCATCGGGACTGAAGGCTACAGACCAGATACCAAAAGAGAGTATAGACCAGAAACTAGATGAATGTCCGGTGAGAGTGGCAATACAGATAGGGTTTTGCCAGGATACTTGGGGTGATGGTGTCGGTCGAGGTGTTGACGGTGGTGGCGTTGATAACTTTGGCGCTGGTTGTGGTGGTCGTATTATCTGTAAATTCTGTAACACTTGATTAGCAGAAGAATAACGATCTTCAATATCTTTTTTTAATAACTGATCAAGAACTTTCTTTAATTGTGGACTCAGATTTTGCTTTAAATATTTTTGCCAATTGTTCGTCCAACTGTACCCTTCATCTGACCATAATTCCAGAGGTGAAATTTTAGTTAATAGATAAAAACAAGTTGCTCCTAAACTATATAAATCACTAGCGGGGTAGGCTTCTCCCCCTTGCATTTGTTCCCTCGCTGCATATCCATTAGAACCAACACGGGTTCCGACTTGGGTATTGACTACCGTTCCAGATAAATCTTTCGCTACGCCAAAATCAATTAACACATATTCCCCATTTCCACGACGCATAATATTATCGGGTTTGAGGTCACGGTGAATCACCTTTTGCTGGTGAATAAATTCGAGAACAGGTAATAAACTGATTAATAATTCCTTAACTTGCTGTTCTGTCCAAACTCCTTGTTTTTGTAAAATTTTATCTAAAGTTTCCCCTTCAATATATTGCTGAACTAAATAGAGTTGATTATTTTCCGAGAAATAGGCTGATAACGCCGGAATTTGGGGATGTTGTCCCAGTTGTTGCAGTTGTTTCGCTTCTCGTTCAAATAATTCTAAGACTTTTGTTCCTGGGTTATTAACAACTAACTGTTTAACCACACATTTCTCATTCAGTTTATCCCGATCTTCGGCTAAATAAGTCCGACCAAACCCCCCTTTACCCAAAAATTTGATCCTGCGAAACCGTCTGTACAGCAGCAAGTCGGGTATTTTGACACCGCAGCTTTGACAGTAAACCGTATTATCGGGGTTGTTTGGGTTCTTACATTGGGGGTTGATACAGCAAGTCATCGTTCTCAAGGGTTAGAATATTATCTCTATTTTGTCTCAATTTTGGGAAACTGGAGTATCAACCCGGATATCGTTGTATTAAGGCTCGAACCTTGAGAGGGAGTCCTAAAGGACTCACTACGGTATTAACGCGGATATCGCTGTATTAAGGCTCGAACCTTGAGAGGGAGTCCTTTAGGACTCACTACATATTAACGGGGATATTGGTGCATTAAGGCTCGTACCTGTTCGGCGTGGTAGGAACTGCGGGTTAGGGGAGAAGCCACCACCTGTAAGAAACCGATAGACTCACCAAAATCCCGCCAAGTATCAAATTGTTCGGGTGTGATAAATCCCTGAACGGCTAAATGTTTAGGTGTGGGTTGGAGATATTGACCCAAGGTTAAAATATCACAGTCAACGGCTCGTAAGTCCTCCATGGCTTCCCGAACTTCGGCATCGGTTTCACCCAGTCCCACCATTAACCCAGATTTAGTATAAACCTCGGGTCTGAGTTGGCGCGATCGCTTTAATAACTCCAAACTGCGCTGATAGTCGCCTTGGGGACGAACCCGCCGATACAGACGTTGGATGGTTTCAGTATTGTGGTTGAGAACTTCTGGTTTAGCTTGCAAAATTATTTCTAAGGCGTCCCAGTTACCACACAAATCGGGAATTAAGACCTCAATAGTCGTTTTGGGAGATAGCAAACGCACCCCCTGAATACACCGAACAAACTGGGACGCACCGCCATCGGGTAGGTCATCCCGGTTGACAGAAGTGATCACAACATGATTTAAGTTCAGGCGTCGCACCGCTTCCGCTAGTCTTTCCGGTTCAGTAGTATCTAGGGGTTGGGGTTTTTTCTCGAAATCAATATCACAGTAGGGACAAGCCCGGGTACAAGCTGGCCCCATAATTAAAAATGTAGCGGTTCCAGCATTGAAGCATTCCCCAATGTTGGGACAGGAGGCTTCCTCACAGACGGTGTTTAAGCCTAAATCCCGCAAAATCCCTTTAACGTTGCCAACACGCTCCCATTGAGGGGCTTTGACTCTTAACCAGTCTGGCTTGACTACCACGGGCTACCTTTTCCTAATAAATTCACATCTTTATAGATCCTAACTGATCTTTTATGTGTTATACTCACTAAAGGTGTCTTAATTAAGGCATCGGGATGTAGCGCAGCTTGGTAGCGCACCGCGTTCGGGACGCGGGGGTCGTAGGTTCAAATCCTATCATCCCGATTTTTATTAAAAGCAAAACTTACGGGGTATTGTGATATGACCGGATCACAATTAGGCGATCGCACCTCTAAAATATACGATTTCGACTTTTGTTTGTGGGCTGAGGAAACAGAATTACCTTTCGGTAAATTTCCCAGTCAGTCCCCTTTTACTCCTGAACAAACTCTGGATCAAGATTTTTTACCGATCTAAGGACGGGATCAGATGTTAGAAAATGATCGACAAAGGTTGAGTGAAAAGTAACTAATAAATTTCTTAACTATAAATCAGGATGTTCTATTAATTGTTCTATAACTATCTCTTTTTTGTCTTTAGGGAGATAATCAAAAACCTTTTTTATAAGTTCTGGAGAGGCATTTTCAGCAAACCAATCATCACTGGGATTTTCCTTAATATTCAAAACATATTTTAAACGTTTTTCTATCTCTTCTTTATCCCACTTATCCAGTTGTCCAGTTCGAGTTAACCAATTTCCCTCTGAGTCTTTGAAGCAATTAGCATCAACAGTATCGAGTTGATGAATTAGAGCATAGGAATTTCTATCAAGACCATTTTTACTGGTAAAATTAATAGGATAGGTTGTCGGTAAACCTTTATAGGTTTCTTGCGAGGTTAGGGGAATCACGATAAAAGTTTTGATGTACCTGGCTTCATCTTGAAATTGATCGCTTGTCCAAACAATATAAGGATGCTCTCCCCTAAAAACTCGACTAGAATTAATAGTTAGTGTACAAGAAGTGGTCTTACATTCCACTTCACCCGCTTCATCTAAATCATAAATATGAACATGATTTCGTTGACAACGTAGAGATACCCTAGAGGGATTGATCCTGTAAATCCAACCTTGTCGAGGTTTTTGTCCAGCCATTTTTTATCCTAATTCAATCATTAGTTTTTCTCTTTCTTTGTCGAGATTCAGCCTGACTTTTTCATCAGGTTTATGAATATTTTTAACCTCGACCATTGGTGCAGTATTATATACATACTCTAATAGCTGATCCACTTTATTTTGACTTAAACCTGCCCATTCTCGTCTAATATTCTCAAGCATAAGTGTCAAACCTAGAGGAAGTTTTAGTTCTTCTACATTACCTGCTTCTGAACCGATGTTTAGCTGGATTATATTTCCCTGTGGTAGTCTCTGAATAATCTTTTGATCCTCCATTTTATTTAATGCAGTGTCTATATCTTCATGCCAAGGGCCAAATTTGTACAAATACCAATCGAGTTCAGTAAGTTGTTTCCCAGTCCATTTAACAGAATAAAGATCAGCTAGATATAAAAATTTGACCATCTGGGTTTTAGTGATATAGCCTTTTGTCTCATAGACAAAATACTGAATTAGTTTCTCTAACATGGCTTTTTCCTATTATGAAAAGAAGGTTGAGAATCAAGTATATAAATTAGATTTTTTAGATGAATTTTAGAATGATTCCCTATTGTAACACAAAACCGGAACCCTAAACCTTGCCTGACAATTAACGCTCATCTATCAAACTAGGGTAATTAGGCATAAATTGAGTAATTAACCGGGATCGGAACTAGACTGATGATACAGAGAAGATTGATATAAAACCTTTTCTTGATGGGTGATCAGGGTACAGTCTGAACGAGGGTAAGCAACACAGGTTACAGTATAGCCCATGGCAATTTCCCCAGGACGGAGAAATTTTTGTTCACTTTGATCCACTTGACCCTGGAGGAGTTTAGCCACACAAGCGGAACAATCTCCTTGTTTACATCCTGATGGTAGACGAATCCCGTTGTCTTCTGCAATATCGAGAATATATTGGTCATCAGGAACTGCAATTGTGCAATCTAAACCTTCAGCTTCGTTAATCAGGCGGACTTGATAAACCATGGTCATAAAAATTTGACTCAATTATATTTCAGGGTTAGCTTATTTTTTGATTATAAAAGAAGGAGGAGATGATTAAAAGAATAAGTCCCCGAAAAGAAACAACCAAAAGGTTAATCATGATGATCCCAGTATATTCTTGATATTTTTTTGAGTAAAACCTAATTTAAACATTTTTTTATGCGCCCTTTAAGTCCTCGACCGTCGATTAATTATTTACCCATAGAACAATTTAAACCGAATCTGAAATTATTGATCCTGCTATGGCAATTTTCTCGCCTTCGGTATATTCAAGTCTACTCTCAATTGTTTGCCAGTTTAATTCTAGCAGTACAAATTAATTGCGCCTTAACTGCGGTGAGTCGTCCTCTGTTGGCGGAAATTCCAGATTCTTTGCCCTCCGATCATTCTATTGTCCCGATTCCTCCTCAACCTGGACGCACCGAACCCCAACTTCCTGAACCCCTACCCCCAACAGAACGTCTGTTTTCTCCATTGGTTCCCACGCCAACAACTCCAGACAATATTCCAGATAGTCCCAATACTATTAATATTGAACGCTTTAATTTTGAAGGTAATACAGTTTTTTCTGATCAAAAATTAGCTGAAGTTACCAAAGATTTTGTTGGTCGTCCGATTACTTTTACGGAACTATTGCAAGCCCGTTCTGCGGTAACGGATTTATATATTAAACAGGGTTATATTACCTCTGGGGCATTTATTCCGGCTCAACCTTTAACCAATGGAATTGTTACTATTTCAATTTTAGAAGGGAAAGTTACGGAGATTAATATTAAAGGAAAAGGACGTTTAAACCCCAACTATATTAAGAGTCGGTTAGAATTAGTGACTCAGAAACCCTTTAATCAAAAACATCTGTTACAAACTTTACAATTGCTACAACTTGATCCAGTGGTGAAAACGATTTCGGCGGAATTGGCAGCGGGAACTCAACCTGGGGAAAGTATTCTAAATATTGAGTTTCAAACGGCAAAAACCTTTGATCTGAATTTATTTACCAATAATAATCGGTCTCCGGCGGTGGGATCTTGGCAACGGGGAATTGAAGTCAAAGAAGGGAATTTATTAGGACAGGGCGATCGCTTAGAATTATCCTTTAGTAATACCCAAGGAAGTAGTATTGGAGATGTTTTATATACCTTTCCCCTGACATCTCGAAATGCCACATTAGGATTTTATTTCAACTCGACTAATAGCCAAATTATTGAACCGCCTTTTGACAATTTGGATATTAGGGGGAATAGTCGGACGTATGAATTGCGATTTCGCCAACCGATTATCCGCACCCCAACGGAGGAATTGGCATTAGGATTAACCTTTGGCCGTCAGGAAAGTGACACAAGTATTTTAGGAGTGGGTTTTCCCCTGTCCAGGGGGGCCGAGGATGATGGAAAAACCCGACTTTCAATTGTGCGATTTTTTCAAGAATATACGAATCAGGGGCCAAAACAGGTCTTAGCGGTGCGATCGCAACTCAGTTTTGGGGTAGGATTATTGGATGCCACCCTCAGTTCCGATCAACCCGATAGTCGATATTTTTCCTGGCGCGGTCAAGCCCAATGGGTACGTTTATTAGCGCCCGATACGATTTTTTTACTCCGTTCTGATGTTCAACTCACCAACCAAGAATTACTCGCTTTAGAACAGATGGGACTGGGGGGTTTAGAGAGTGTGCGAGGGTATCGTCAAGATGTTTTGTTACGCGATAATGTGGTATTTGCCTCCGCAGAATTGCGTTATCCAATTTTGAGAACTAAAAATGGTGAAGGCATCCTCCAACTTACACCTTTTATAGATTTTGGTCAGGCTTGGAATGCGCCCGGAGAATTGACATTGCCCGATCGCACATTATTATCAATTGGGTTAGGATTAAAGTGGCAATATGGCGATCGCATAACCGCACAGATTGACTGGGGCATTCCCTTAATTAAATTAGAGTCTCGCGATCGCAGTTTACAGGAACAAGGGATTTATTTCCTTTTCAATTGGAAACCCTTCTAACCCCGTAGTAAGCCCTTCAGGGCTTTCTCACCCCAAACTTTGTAAAGTTGAATTAATTGTTAGATCGAATTTCAGTATAATAGATAACAATTAATTGCAGCAAAAAATCATAATTTTTCGATGAGATTCCCCGGTTGCGGTGGGAATTTTCCAGAAAAGGACTCAATTCATAGACAAACTCCTGCAACTAATTATACAATGGAGGGTAACACCCCTCATCAGGGTAATATTCAATTTTATTGAATTCAGATCTTCCATCTTGTATAAACAAATGGAGTTTTCCTAACCCAATTTTGACTGAGGGAGTGTCAAATCGTGGATAAACAAGTTCAACCCACTACTATTTCCAACCCCTCCGACCCCCCTGGGACTGGGTTCGGTGTCCCAGATTCTGCCCACTCCGATCCAGATTATTTCCGTCGCTTCGTGGAATATCTGCCGACGGCCATGGCGATGGTTGACCCGCAACTGCGATATTTAGCCGTATCCCGCCAATGGCAACAGGACTATGGCGAAGGCAATATTAATTTAATCGGTTCGGCTCATCAACAATGGTTTCCCCATTTACCGGAAATTTGGTATCAGAATGCCGAACTATCTTTGGCGGGGAAATTACCCCGTTGGGAACTGGAAACCTACCACCCTTTAACCCAGGGTTCTATTCAGTGGAATAAATGGGTAGTTCAACCTTGGCAAACCGCATCGGGAGAGATTGGCGGGTTGATTTTATACCTAGAAGTAATTACGCCTCAAAAACAATTACAAGAAAAATTACAACTGACTCAAAAAGCATTTGATCAGGCAGCAACAGCTATTTTCTGGATGACTTTAGAAGGTAATTTTTGCTATGTGAATCAGTCCGCCTGTCGGATGTTGGGCTATACGGAAAGTGAATTACTGCAACTAAATATTCATAATATTGATCCCGATTTAACTACCGTGGTTTGGCAGGAATATTGCCAAGAATTAAAACAAAAAGGATCATTAACCTTTGAGTCCAGTTATCAAAGAAAATCCGGTTCTATTTTTCCGGTTAATTTTAAAATTAATTATTTAGAATTAGAGTCCTCCGATCCGACTTTAACCGTTGAAACCGAATTCGGTGCAGTTTCAGTTCCGGGTTTACCCTTAATTTGTGGTTTTGCCCATGATATTTCTGAACAAAAAGCCACGTCTTCTGCCATTTTAGCCTCCAAGGATCAATTAGAAGCCGTATTAAATGCCGTCCCCGGGTTAGTCTCTTGGATTAGTTCCGATTTAAAATATTTAGGGGTGAATCGCCATTTAGCCAATTCCTACAATGTTCCGGCGGAAACCTTCATCGGGAAAGAGGTGGGATTTCTCCAAACTAGCCCAGAATTTAATCAATTTGTCTATGAATTTTTTGCTCAAGATCACTGGAAAAGTTCCCGGGAACTAACGGCTAATGTCCGAGGATTTCCCTGTACTTATTTAATTGTTGCCCAAAAATATCACCGAGGTTCGGCGGCGGTTTTTGTGGGTTTAGATATTACCGAACGTCAACAAATGGAGCAAGCGTTACGGCGCAGTGAAGAACAAGAAGCCAAACGACGAGCCGAATTAGAAACCATTTTAACTCAACTTCAACGCACCCAAACCCAACTAATTCAAACCGAAAAAATGTCATCCTTGGGGCAGTTGGTGGCGGGAATTGCCCATGAAATTAATAATCCAGTGAGTTTTATTTCGGGAAATATTGCTCATGCTAAAAATTATATTGAAGATTTAATGAATTTAGTTAGCTTATATCAACAGTATTATCCTGAAATTGTTCCTGAAATTGCCGATGAGATAGAAGAAGTCAATTTGAGCTTTTTAAAGCAGGATTTACCCCGGATGTTAGAGTCGATGAAAGTGGGAGCCGAACGAATTAGAGATGTCGTGCGATCGCTGCGTCATTTCACCCGTTTAGATGAATCTCAAATGAAGTTTGTTGATATTCATGAAGGGTTAGATAGTACCATCTTAATCTTACAAAATCGTCTGCAAGCAAAAGCCGGAAGATCGGGTATTACTTTAGTTAAGGAATATAGTTCGTTACCCAAAGTTGGTTGCTATGCGGGACAACTAAATCAAGTGTTTATGAATTTACTTACCTACACCATTGATCGTTTAGAAGCCACCAGTTTGAAGGATGATTTAGTGGATCAACCTAAAATTACCATTCGCACCTATTTAGAGAATGAAAATACCGTTGCTATTTCGATCGCAGATAATGGAATTGGGATGTCGGAAATAGAACGGAAAAGCATTTTTGATCCCTTTATTCCCCCACAATTACAAGGGAAAGGTACCAGTTTAGGACTATCAATTGCTTATCATTTAGTCACAGATAAACACCACGGGGAACTCACCTGTTTTTCAGCATTAGGAACCGGAACTAACTTTTTAATCGAAATTCCTTTAGGGAATTAGATTGCAATTTATTGCCAAATTTCTGTTAAATCTAATATAAATCCAGGTAGGATATCTTCACCGGATAAACTCAAGGGTTGTTGTACAATTTCTATATCTTGATTTTGCCGATAAATACTAACGGTTTGATGTTTTTGGTCAATTAACCAACCCAAACGCACACCATTTTCTATATATTCTTGCATTTTCTCTTGCAGTGCATTCAAACTATCGGTTTTAGACCGTAATTCTAAGACAAAATCAGGAGAAATAGGGGCAAAACTTTGTTGTTGTTCAGGGGTTAGTTGTTGCCATCGTTTGTGAGATATCCAAGCAGCATCAGGAGAACGATCGGCACCATTAGGAAGATGAAACCCGGTGGAAGAATCAAAGGTTTTTCCCAATTTATTTTGATGATTCCAGAACCAAAGTTGTCCGTTGATATCTGAATTTTTAGATCCGGTATCACTTCCTGTCGGGGGCATAACAATTAATTCTCCAGTAACAGTTCTTTCTAACTTTAAATCGCGGTTAGCGATCGCAATTTCCATAAATTGTTCAGAAGTTACCATTAATTGAACCGTTGAGGGAATATTAACAGGTAATGTAGAAGATGATAATCCCATAGTTTTATCCTTAAACTTAAAGCTGATATTCAATAATCAATGATCGCTATAATGATAACGACCTTGTAAAAACTCTATTCTATCTTCACTTACTAAGTAAACAATCCGATCTTTGTCGGTAAGACGGCGTGACCACACATTAGCATCTTGATATTTTAAGCGTTCTGGCTTTCCTGTCCCATCAAAAGGGATACGTCCAATTTCTTCAACTAATGATAATAGACGTAAGGCAATTTTTCGATCAGTTTTAACCCAATAAGCCATATCTTCAAGAAACTGAGAATCAAAAACCAGATCTCGTTTAATTCTAGCTTTAGCTGGAAAAGTATTGGCTAATGATTCTTGGGGTTTTTCGCTTTCAGGCTGAGGCTTTTTCTTCTTCGCCAAGTCCGAACTCCTGACGTAATTTTTCAACAGTTTGAGGTTGATTAACTCCAGCTTTTGCACGCCCTAACGCAGCTAAAAGACGGGCTGCATTTTCATGGGATTGAAACAAATAAACGGTTTCGATCAGACTTTCAAGTTCAGCCGTTGCAATCACAGAGACACTTTCTAAACCTTCTCGATAAATTGTAATCGGTTGACGATTCAGAAGCACTTGATTGTAGATTGTCTCAAAATCTTTACAGGCTTGAGCATAATCGATTTCAGTCATAGTTTAGGAAAACCTGAATCAATATTCCTATTATAAACCCCCCTAAAACCAAAAAAAGGGGGAGACGGAAAGATTAAGATCGAAGTCTCCCCCTGCTCCCCCTGCTCCCCCTGCTCCCCGTGTACGGGGCATTTCGGGTAGAATTTAGGGAGATCTAATCTCTCTGGGCAATTAACGGAGATTTTGTCAGATGAGCAACGGTTTTTGTCTTCACCAATACACTGTCAAACATGGTGCTATGAGTAACAGCTTCGGTGGATAAAGTAAATAACGGATTTGATAAAATCCCCGCTAAAGACGTTGCTACCAAAGTTAAAACCAAACCCACTTGTAGGGGACGCATTCCGGGTAAATTCCACTGAACTGCGGGATAGTTTTTCACCACATCGGACATTTCTTGGGGTTCTTTGACCACCATCATTTTCACGACTCGAATATAATAATAAATCGAGATCACACTGGTGACTAAGCCCAACAGCACTAAGCCATATAAACCCGCTTGCCAACCCGCCCAAAACAGATAAATTTTGCCAAAAAATCCAGCTAGGGGGGGAATACCACCGAGGGATAATAGACAAATACTTAAACACAGGGTTAATAGGGGATCTTTTTGATACAACCCGCTATATTCACTAATTTGATCGGTTCCGGTTCTCAGGGAGAATAGAATCACACAAATGAAGCCACCCAAGTTCATAAATAGATAAATCAACAGGTAGAATACCATGCTGGAATATCCCGCCTCGGTTCCGGCAATTAACCCAATCATCACAAATCCCGCTTGGGCGATGGAAGAATAGGCCAACATCCGTTTCATGCCCGTTTGCGCCAAGGCGACCACGTTTCCTAAGATCATACTCAGGATGGCTAAGGCAGTGAATACAAACCGCCATTCATCGGCAACGGAGGGAAAGGCGTTAATCAGTAAACGAATCGCCAGGGCAAATCCCGCGGCTTTGGAACCGACGGATAAAAATGCCACCACCGGAGTCGGTGAACCTTCATAAACATCCGGTGTCCATTGGTGAAAGGGAACCGCAGAAATTTTAAAGGAAATTCCGGCAATCACGAAAACTAAAGCGATGACCACCCCTAGGGATTCGCCATTGGAGCGAGCCAAAACCTCGGCAATTTTGGTTAAATTGGTTTGACCGCCCGAGAGTCCATATAATAGGGATAAACCATAAAGAAATACGGCGGAACTGGCGGCTCCAATTAATAAATATTTCAACGCAGCTTCATTGGAACGGGGGTCACGTTTGGTATATCCGGTTAATAAATAAGAGGAGATACTTAAGGTTTCCAAAGCCACAAAAATGGTGACTAATTCATTCGCCCCCGAGAGAAACATCGCCCCTAAAGTTGCGGTTAATAGAATGGCGATAAATTCCGCTAAGGGGGTTCCCGTCTGTTCAATGTAGCGAATCGACATTAAAATAGTGACGGCTGAACATACGGCAATAATCCCCCGAAACACAATGCTCAGATCATCGCCATTGAAACTGCCTAGGAAGGCGATGGTATTCCTACTGTCCCATTGAGTGTACAACACCCCCACGGAAATCAGTAAACCGCCGATCGCCGCGTATGGTGTCCACACAGAAGACCGACTACGCCCGACAATTAAATCACCCACCAACACCACCAAGAGGGTGACAATTACAATCCCCTCTGGCCAAATAACCCCAGCATTCAACTGGGCTGCAAGAGTCGAAAAATCCATAGTCTAACCTAAATGGATAATACCGTTTACAATCGATGGGACTTTGAGAATTCCTCTCAATTCCCAATAATTTGACCACGTTTTAACATCAGTTTAAGGATAGCAGACAGGGGCATCCGTGGCACAACAACGGGGTTAGATAGGGCAACATAAGCCGCCGGAACGTTGACTAAAGCGGGAGTTTTCGTTATAGTCTACGGGACAATCAATCACGACCGGAACATCTTGATTTAGGGCTTCTTTAAGAATAGGAACTAAATCGGTTGTTGCTTCCACCCGATATCCTTTCAATCCCATACTTTCGGCAAATTTAACAAAATCAGGATTACCAAATTTAACAAAACAGGATTCGCCAAATTGGTCGTTTTGTTTCCATTCAATTAATCCATAACCGCCATCATTAAAGACCAAAGTCACAAAGGGAGTTCCCACTCGTAAAGCAGTTTCGAGTTCCTGATTATTCATCATAAATCCGCCATCACCAGTGACCGCCACCACCTTCCGATTCGGATAAACTAATTTAGCCGCCACTGCACCCGGAATCGCAATTCCCATGGCTGCAAATCCATTAGAAATTAAACAGGTATTCGGTGTTTCACAGTGATAATGTCTCGCCATCCACATTTTATGGGCACCAACATCAGAAATCACAATATCTTCTGGGCCCATAACTTGACGCAAATCATAAATAATTTTTTGGGGTTTAATCGGAAAGCCATCGTCCTTGGCATAAAATTCGTAATTATTGCGAATATCTGGTTTTAATTTTAAAGCATAGGGTTCGGGTTTTCCGGTACGATCTGAACGCCTTAAAATCTCTTGGAGAGAGTCAGAAATATCCCCAATAATTTCAGCAATGGGAATATAACTGCTATCGACTTCGGCGGGGGTTTCACCAATATGAATAATCGGAATTTTGCCTTGGGGATTCCATTTTTTCGGGGAATATTCAATTAAATCATAGCCAATGGCGATGACTAAATCCGCTTTATCAAACCCACAACTAATATAATCCCGCAGTTGTAATCCCGTTGTCCAGAGGGCTAAGGGATGGGTATAGGGAATCATTCCTTTGCCCATAAATGTATTAACAACGGGGATATTTAGTTGGGTAGCAAATTCCGTTAAAGCGGCACTGGCATTCCCCCGAATCGCTCCATTTCCGACTAATATTAAGGGATTATTGGCTTTAGAAATAGCGATCGCCGCTTCATTCATACTCTGATAAGCCGAATAAACTTTTTCTCGCTTATCTTGTTTTAAGGGATAACCTTCGACAGCCATACTGGCAATATTTTCCGGCAGATCAATATGCACTGCTCCTGGTTTTTCAGCTTGCGCTATTTTAAACGCTTTCCTGACAATTTCTGGGGTAATACTGGGGCGAACAATTTGGGCATTCCATTTAGTAACCGGGGCAAACATTGCCACTAAATCCAAATATTGATGGGATTCAATGTGCATTCGATCAGTTCCCACTTGACCCGTAATTGCAACTAACGGAGCTCCATCTAAATTCGCATCCGCAACCCCGGTCATTAAATTAGTTGCCCCAGGGCCTAATGTTGATAAACAAACTCCCGCCCGTCCGGTTAAGCGACCATAAACATCGGCCATAAATGCGGCACCCTGCTCATGGCGAGTGGTGATAAACTTAATTGAGGAGGTTTTTAAACATTCCAGAATTTGCATATTTTCTTCTCCTGGAACCCCAAAAATATACTCGACTCCTTCATTTTCTAGGCATTTAACTAACAGTTCTGCTGTGTTCATAATTTTTTAATGTAAATGGGATTGCTATATCTGTACACCCAACCTAGAAACCCGGCTTCCTTTACCCTATTTAATCCAAACGGTTTTAATATTCACAAATTCGTGAATTCCTTGACTGCTCAATTCCCGTCCATAACCGGAACGTTTAATGCCGCCAAAGGGTAAGCGCGGATCGGATTTAACTAAACCATTAATAAACACCGCACCCGCTTCTAATTCTCGAATGCAACGCTCTTGTTCGGCCCGATTGGTTGTCCAAGCACTTGCACCCAAACCAAAGATCGTGCTATTAGCCAGGGTAATCGCTTCCTCTAAGGAATTAACCCGGAAGATTAACGCCACCGGCCCAAAGAATTCTTCACTGTAAGCGGGTGTTCCTTCAGGAATTTGGGTTAGAATTGTGGGGGGATAAAAATTTCCGGGACGTTCTAGGGGTTGACCTCCAGTTAATACCTTAGCTCCAGCTTCAACACAGCTTTGAACCTGTTGGTGCAATTCTGTCAAAATACCTGGGGTTGCTAGGGGCCCGACTTCGGTATCGGGTAACATCGGATCACCGATTTTTAAAGCCGCAAATTTTTCCGCCATACGACTTTCAAATTCCTCAGCAATTGTACTGATTAAAATAAACCGTTTAGCCGCAATACAGGATTGTCCATTGTTTAACATTCGGGCGGTAACGGCAGCTTCGACTGCTGCATTTAGATCCGCAGTTTCTAACACAATAAACGGATCACTTCCCCCTAATTCCAGGACGGTTTTTTTAATGTTTTGACCCGCCAAAGATGCTAAACTGGCGCCTGCGGGTTCACTTCCAGTTAACGCTCCCCCTTTCACCCTATCATCGGTAATAATTTGAGCCACTTTATCAGACCCCACTAATAGGGTTTGAAACACGCCTTCAGGAAATCCGGCTTTTTGGAAAATTTCCCCAATGGCTAAGGCGCATTCAGGCACGTTAGAAGCGTGTTTGAGTAAACCAACATTTCCGGCCATTAATGCGGGTGCAGCGAAGCGGAAGACTTGCCAGAAGGGAAAATTCCAGGGCATGACTGCTAAAATTGTCCCCAGAGGTTCGTAAGCAATAAAGCTATTACTGGCATCACTTTCGGCGGGGACATCGGCGAGAAATTGAGCCGCATTTTCCGCATAGAAGCGACAAACGGAGGCGCTTTTTTTGACTTCGGCGATCGCTGAGGTAATGGGTTTTCCCATTTCCAAGGTCATGATTTTGGCGTAGGTTTCGGCGTTTTCTTCTAACAGGTTAGCCGCCTTTAACATCCATTGTGATCGCTGTTCAAAGGAGACTCGCCGATAGTCTCTAAAAGCGCGATCTGCTAGAGCCAAAGCGTCTTCAATTTCGGCATCTGTTAGGGGAGTAAAAATTCTTAGCTGTTCCCCCGTGGCCGGGTTAATTGTAGCAATGCCCATAATTGATTGTTTAGTTTTAAGTTAGAATTTAGTCTTTTACTTTTTTTATCGTAACCCTTAAAAACTCCCGATTTTTACTTCTGGGATCACGGGTTAATAAATTGACACAAAACTGTACAATAGTATAAATAAATTCAAGATTCTTAATAATTATGAATTTCCTAGAAAGTATCAAAATGGCAACTACAACGCTATTAGCCAATAAAATGCGAAGTAGTTTAACCATGTTAGGAATTATTATTGGCAATGCCTCTGTGATTGCGATGATTGGAATTGGCGAAGGCGCTCAGAAATTTGTCAATAGTCAAGTTAATTCCTTGGGGCCTAATATTTTATTTGTATTGCCAGGAAGCCCCGAATCCCAACGCCGTCCAGTATTTCCACCGCAAAATTTGGTCTTGGAAGATGCAATTGCGATCGCTGAACAAGTCCCTTCTGTTCAACAGGTTGCTCCGTCTTTAAATGGCAGTGAATTAATTACCTATCGCAGTAATAATGCTTCAGCTTCTATAGTTGGAACCACACCGGAATTTTTATCGGTGCGAAATTTTGATATTGCTAAAGGTCGATTTATTACGGATTTAGACTTAAAACGGAATGAACAAGTTGTGGCGTTAGGGTCAGAATTAGCTCAACAATTATTTGGAACTGAAGATCCCATTGGTAAATCGGTTCGACTGCGGAATTTAAGTTTACAAGTTATTGGGGTAATGCAGCCTAAAGGCTCCAGTTTTGGCAGTAATGATGATATGAATGCCTTTGTTCCTTTAACCACAATGGCTAATCGAATTGTAGGAAATCGATCACCCTACGGAACTCAAGTTACGTTTATTTCTATTAGTATTGATAGTCAAGATAATATGCGGGCAGCCCAATTTCAAGTGGAAAATTTATTGAGGTTACGTCATAAAATCACCAATGAAGATGACTTTACGGTGCGAAACCAAAAAGATTTGATGAATATTTTGGGTAGTATTACCGGAGCTTTAACCCTTTTATTAGCATCAACCGCCGCGATTTCATTATTAGTGGGTGGGATCGGAATTATGAATATTATGCTGGTTTCTGTTAGTGAAAGAACCCAAGAAATCGGACTCAGAAAAGCGATCGGAGCCACCCAATCAGATATTTTAATTCAGTTTATAATTGAATCTGTGATCCTATCCGCAGCCGGGGGTTTGATTGGTACATTGGTTGGCGTGGGTGGCGTTTTAGTTGTCGGTGCTTTCACTCCTTTACAAGCCGGAGTTTCCACCGTTGCGATTGTAACAGCCGTTAGTATTTCTGGGGCAATTGGATTATTTTTTGGGGTTGTTCCTGCTAAACAAGCTGCTAAACTTGACCCAATTGTGGCTTTAAGAAGTATTTAATTGGTTGATTTTTGATTAGTTGATTTTTGATTTTAGCTTAAACTGCCAAAAGTATTATCTGGTGTTCCCTATTCCCTATTCTGTTAAAATCATGAAAACATCAATTTCTAACAAGACAGAAAATCAAGATTTTCAAACCAATCCGGTTATTATTCATTTAGAAAATGTCACTAAAGTTTATGGGATGGGTGATATTCAAGTTCAGGCTTTAAAAGGGGTAACATTAACGGTAGAACAAGGGGAATATTGTTCAATTATGGGAGCATCGGGTTCGGGAAAATCAACGGCGATGAATATTATCGGTTGTTTGGATCGTCCCTCCACAGGTGCTTATCATTTGGATGGGGTAAATGTGGCGCAAATGTCGGAAAATAATTTAGCCCGAATTCGTAATATTAAATTAGGGTTTGTGTTCCAACAATTCCATCTTTTACCCCAATTGAGTGCTTTAGAAAATGTGATTTTACCGATGATGTATGCCGGAATTCCCTCGGCTGAACGTAAAGAAAGAGCAAAGCAAGCTTTAATTCGAGTCGGGTTGGAAAATCGATTAAATAATAAACCGAATCAACTCTCTGGTGGTCAGCAACAACGGGTAGCGATCGCCCGTGCTATTGTGAATCGGCCAGTATTATTATTGGCAGATGAACCTACCGGAGCATTGGATTCTCACACAACTCAAGAAGTGATGGATATTTTCACGGAATTAAATGCGGGTGGAATGACCGTTGTCATGGTGACTCATGAAGCCGATGTTGCCCGCCAAACTCGTCGAATTGTTTGGTTTAAAGACGGTGAAGTTATTCATTCCCATCTCAGCCCAAATGATTTACACAGTGCTATTTTTTAATTCCATATTAGTTGTTGGGCTTTAGCCCATCTTCTCAAGGTTTAAAACCTCACAACAGGAGACTTTTTTGAGATTAGACCCTATTAAGAATGGGCTGAAGCCCAACAATTAAGAGGGCTAAAGCCCAACAACGGCCCAACAACGGGGACTTTTTTTAGCTTTGTTTATGCTACCTTCTTGTTTTTATTTAACAAAAGGAATCCTAAACCTATTCCTGTTAGGGCAAGTATTGTACTAGGTTCGGGAGTAGACTTAAATTCTTGTTGAATAGTTGCATAAGCAGCATCCGCTATTAATTTATGACCCTTGGTTGTCGGGTGTAAATCATCCCAGAATAAATATTCATCGGGATTACTACAAAGAAATATTGCAACTGATGTTTTTGAAAAACACTGTTCAGTAACATTTGTAAGCCCATATTGATCAGGTTTGTTGATCACATCTTCAAACACATTGTTAACATCAAACAGGGCAATATTAGAATTAAACAATGATTGATTTAAGTTGGTAATTTCTTGATTGAGTAAAGTGTTATGCTCTTGAACTGTTTTTTGTAAATCCCCCGATGGAACTAATGCACCACTACTTCCTAAAGGAGTTTGACTTAAATCCGGTAAGTTGCTAATTAAGAAATTTCTGGCACCGATATTATATAAGTTGTTGATAGCCCAGGATAAATTATTAACAACTCCCTGAGTATCTTTACTACTTGCATAGGTATAATCATTGCCCCCCGCCCAAAGCACATACAAAGAGTTGGGATCGGCTGTTTTACCTTGTTGTAATAAAGGTTGAATAAATGCACCTACTTGAGTCTGTACACCAGGTAGTCCAGCAAGTTTAGGGTCAAAGAGATAAGCAATATTTTCTTTCCCCGAAGTTGCCCCTCCAAAAGCATAATTAACACCTTTAGCCGAGGGTATGCCATTCGTGTCCATGTAGGGAATAGGATTGAGTCCTAAATCATTGGCTAAATAGTCTGTCCAAACGGGGCCATTAGAAAAGCGTCCTTGGTAATAGGGGGCTGGAGGAAATAAACCACCAGATGCTTTAAAAGCATTCCCAGGATCACTCAGACTATCTCCGAAAATGTTAATACTGGTAAACTTGGCGGCTTGTGCAGCATTTATCCCCGTAATTGTAAATGCAATGGTGCCAACGGAAACGGCTAGTAAACGACCCGTAGTATAAATATTGATCATAGCGTACACCTTGATAGCTGAAATTGACTTTGTTTGAGTCCAATTTAGCATTTTAGTCTGTGGGTTGTCCGTAGAATTACGGGGATATTGTAAAGTTTGGGGAGAATTATTGTAAAACTTCAGTAAATATACAGAGAGTAAATGTACAAGGAGTAAATATACAGGGAGTAAATATACAGGGAGTAAATATACAGGGAGTAAATATACAGGGAGTAAATATACAGGGAGTAAATATACAGGGAGTAAATATACAGGGAGTAAATATACAGGGAGTAAATATACAGGGAGTAAATATACAGGGAGTAAATATACAGGGAGTAAATATACAGGGAGTAAATATACAGGGAGTAAATATACAGGGAGTGGGCGAGGAGACCTCGCCCCTACAGTCCTAGGGTGATGATCTTAATTTTTTCGGGTATAGCGATGTTTTACTCCCAGGGGAAAATATTCGGGGTCTCCGGTTAATTTGAGGGTGATTTGAGGGGTTTGATATTCGGGGGGAACATAATTAGCAAATTCACTATTTAGGCGCTTTAATTGGGTTAAAATAGAAGTGGCGATCGCTTGTTTTTTATCCTCGGTTTCTTCAATCCCCGGCGCTAATTCTACCACCACCGATAACCACCGATTTTGATCAGAATCCTCGAGAATAGACATAACAAATTTACCCGTCACCCAATCTTTAATTAAGGGTTGTTCTAAACCTACGGTAATATTTTCAGGATAAATATTAGCTCCAAAATAGGAAATAATAAATTGCGATCGCCCAAACACAAAAACAAACGGTAATTGATAAATTCCCCGATCGCCTATTTTTTGTAATTCTAAAATCGGATCAAAATCCCATTGTTTCAAAAAGTCTAACATTTCCTCAAATTCAATAATTCCTCCTTGATCAGCAATATGATATCGAATTAGAGGAATCCCATTATCACCGGAAAATAATAGAGTTCCGGTTATAGAATCATCTGTTTTTTGGACTTCAAAAAATCGACTTTTAGGATCATATTGAACTAAAGTAGGAAGTCGAGATTCCCCAAATAATTGTTTAGCAATATCTGGATGTTCAGCTAAAAACCGCCGGATACAAATACTTAAAGGCGTTTCATTCCCTAAAACCCCCGCATCTGCCGTACCATAAAGACTAGCTGAATCATAATAGGGTTGAGTTGATCCCACCCTTTCCCCGACTAAACTCCGCCATTCCTCGCTAAAAACTTCTCCTGCAAATACTAATTTAACTTGATATTTTGCCCATTCTATGCCTTCAATAATTCCCGTATCAATGACATCTTTAATAAACGGAGGATAACCTAATAAAACCACCTGATCAAACTGTTCTCCCAATTCCCGAATCACCCGAAAAATTTCCGGTTTTTGATTGCCCGGAGTAATCACCGTAATCGGATAACCTTTGGTGGCTAAATGACGACAACAGGCCGTTGTATAAATGCCTCCAACCCAAGTTCCTAAAGTAAAACAAATTACCGCTAAAGTTCGACGTTGATCCGCTTGAAAGCTATCATAAAAAATCTGTTCAAAGCGAGTGGCAATTTGCAATTCATCACTAATAAAACGGGGCCAAAATGTCGGATTTCCGGTGGAACCAGAAGAAACCGCAATCAAATCACAGGTTTCTAATTGACCGTGACGACATAATTGGGATAGGGAATATTGGCGGAGATAATTTTCTTTTGTAATTAAGGGCAAGGTTTGGAAATCTTCCAGGGTTTGAATCTCATTAACAGACCGATGATGGGCGGCTAAAAAATGTTGATAGGCGGGAACTTTTGTGACAACATCTTGGAATAATTGTAAAACAGAAGTCACTCCTCTATCTTTAGAGGGTTGAATTAAATCTGATAGGGGTGTAGATAAAAAGCCGTTTAAGGCGGAAATTGCCCGTTGGCGTTGTTCGTCTCGGAGTTGACCCATGCTACAGTCCTCATAAATTGCTACTCTAAATTGAGACAGATCGGAACCGTTCAGCATTCATTTTTTCACCCTAACACCGCATGAGTCAATTAATTTATCCGGGTCTTGTTTTGAGAAATCATTACGCCATTGTCCGTGAGTTAGGACATGGGGGTTTTGGACGAACTTATTTAGCCAAAGACCAACATCGGTTTGATGAACTTTGTGTTTTAAAAGAATTTTCTCCCCAGGTACAAGGCAGTTTTGCTTTGAAAAAATCCCAAGAATTATTTGAACGGGAAGCGGAGATTCTCTATAAATTAAAACATCCCCAAATTCCTAAATTTCGAGAGTTATTTCGAGAAACAATTGATAATAAAGGGTATTTATTTTTTGTCCAGGATTATGTTGAGGGGTTGAACTATCGCAGTTTACTCAATCAACACACTTTTACAGAAGCCGAAGTGCTGGAATTATTATTCCAAATTTTACCCGTATTAGACTATATTCACAGTTACGGGGTAATTCATCGAGATATTTCTCCTGACAATATGATTCAACGTCAATCCGATGGTTTACCCATGTTAATTGATTTCGGCGGCGTTAAATTAATTCAAGCCAAAGTAGAATCGGAATTGGCAGCCCAGGGGGGGCAAAATCCCTCACCGACAAGGTTAGGAAAAGTGGGGTATGCCCCCGATGAACAAATGCGTTTGGGTATGGTTTATCCTAATAGTGATTTGTATGCTTTAGCAGCAACTATGTTAGTGTTATTAACTCGAAAAGAACCGCAACACTTAATTGATCCCCAAACCTTAACTTGGAATTGGAGAAAATACATCCAATTAAATCCTAAATTTGGGGAAATATTAGATAAAATGTTAGCCTATCGTCACAGCGATCGCTTTTCATCGGTTCAGGATGTTTTAGTCGCTCTTTCCGCCATAAATCCACCCCCAAAAACCTCTATAAACCCTACTCAAACCATCCTCAATCAGAGCTTATCTCCCCAACCTTTTTCTCCTCAAACCGGAAAGTCTTCTCCTATCAAAACGCCTTTACTGGTATTTGTTTTTATCTTAACTTTAGGGGTTTTTGGATGGTTAGGAGGACGTTATGGGTTAAATCATTATGCAAATTATGACTTAAATCAACTCTCAAAAACCGAGGAAAAACGACAAGAAGCATTACGAGAACAACGGCGTTTATTAGATATTGATTTCAACTTTTTTGTGGATTTAGTTAACGAAGAATTTTATACTCGCTATCCCGAACAACGGGGAAGAACCTTAACAGATAAACCCTCCGATGCAATTTGGCGAGAAAAATGGGATAAAATTGCAGATAAATTTTTGCAACGTTTAGCCAAACTCAGTGATCAATCTCGAATAAAATTAGGAACCTATAATAATGATTTAGATCACTTAAAAGCACAAGTGAATCAGTTAAATTTAAGCAGTCAATCCTTATATGATTTGGCGGATGCTAAATTTTTTGATTTATTTCCCGAACAATCGAGAAATGCTGATTTATTAGGATTACCAATAGGACAAGTTTGGCAAGCTGTTTCCGATGATCTGGTTAAAAATTTAGAAGCGGGAACGGCTTGGGAACGGGTAGAGTTTGCTTCTACAAAAACTCGAAAAACCTTAAAAGATCGGTTAAAACCCGGAGAGGGAAAAATCTATATTGCTCGCTTTAATAAAAATCAAGATTTACAGGTGCATCTCAAATCCCCAAAATCCTCAACTTTACTTTCCATTTATACACAAAAAGCTCAATTTTTACTAGAAGATTCTGCTAAAAACCGTTGGTCAGGTCGTTTACCCGATTCTGGTGATTATCAAGTGGTTGTGGTGTCTGAATCTTCTCGACCGTTTGACTATGAGTTAACCCTAGAAACTCGTTAAGGAGTTTATCATTGTTGATAAGAGTATTCAAACGAACTGAAAATTTATCGGCTATCTGTGATAATTGAATATTTCTAAATTGTCGAGGTTCAGGTTCTCATCCATGCCAGACTCTCAAGGATATTAAATTTTATGGAAAAAATAAAAGTTGGGATTTTATATTCATTAAGCGGAACCATGGCGATGAGCGCGACGCCATTGTTAGAAGCAACCTTGATGGCGATCGCAGAAATTAATTCCCAAGGCGGGATTTTAGGGTATGAAATTGAACCCGTAATTGAAGATGGAGCCTCCAATATTTCCATCTTTGAAGACAAAGCTAGAAAATTACTAGCTATTGATCAAGTGGCTACGGTATTTGGCTGCTGGACATCGACGGCTCGTAAGGCAGTTAAACCGATATTTGAACAGTTTAATATTTTACTGTGGTATCCGGTTCAGTATGAAGGGTTAGAATCTTCTCCTAATATTTTTTATACGGGTTCCTGTTTAAATCAACAAATTCAACCGGTGATTAGTTGGTCACTCAAAAATTTAGGAAAACGATTTTATTTATTAGGTTCAGATTATGTATTTCCCCGCACGGCTCACAAATTAGTTAAATCCCTCCTGAAACATGAAGGTGGAACCGTTGTCGGAGAACAATATTTTCCCTGTGGAGATAAAAACTTTACTGATATTGTTGATCAAATTAAACAGATCAAGCCGGATGTGGTTTTTAATACGTTAAATGGAGATAGCAATTTTTACTTTTATAATGCCTATTATGATGCTGGAATTAAACCCTCGGATCTGCCGATTATGGCGATGAGTATTTCTGAGTCAGAAGTTCAAAGTATCGGTAAAGCCAGTGTAGGCCACTATGCCTGCTGGAGTTATTTTCAAAGTTTAAATACTCCCCATAATCATGAATTTGTGAATAACTTTAAAGCCTTATATGGTCAAGAAAGAGTCACTTCTGACCCCATTGAAGCTGCTTATTTTCAAGTTTATCTATGGAAAAAATCCGTAGAAACTGCAAAAAGTTTTAAAACTAATGCAGTCAGAAAAGCTGCATATTGTCAAACCTTTTATGCTCCAGGGGGGTTAGTTAAAATTGAACCGAATCATCATTTATGGAAACACTGTTATGTTGGTCGTGTTAACGAAATTAAACAGTTTGAAATTATTTGGAAAAGTCCTAATTTAATTAAACCTTTACCCTGGTTAGGAGTAGAGGAATTAAAAAATTTCCCTCAAGCCGATTTAGTCATTGATATGTTAGCAGAGGTATCCCAAGGGATTCAACACAGTTGTTTATTAGAGCAAAATAGCCTTAGTTTAGAACTGACGATGCGAAAATTACAACAGGAAATTGAAGAACGCCAACGGATTGAAATTGCCTTACAAGAGGTCAATAAAGAACTAAAATATATGGCAATTACCGATAGTTTAACCAAACTCTCGAATCGATATTGGTTTAATGAATGTCTCAAATCCTTATGGCATCAAAATCTACAGACTAAAACCCCCTTAGCATTAATTTTATGTGATATTGATTATTTTAAAAATTATAATGATACATACGGTCATCAAATGGGCGATTACTGTTTACAACAAGTCGCTCAAGCAATTAAGAAATCCGTTAGAAATAGTTGTGATATTGTCGCTCGTTATGGGGGTGAAGAATTTGCCGTAATTTTACCCCGCACTACCTTATTTGATGCCTCACAAGTGGCTACTCGGATTAATCTGGAAGTGCAACAACTTGAGATTCCCCATTTAAACTCTTTAGTTAATGATTATGTCACCGTCAGTTTAGGAGTTGCCAGTCAGATTCCCCTATTAAAATCTTCCCCTGAATTATTGATTTCCGAATCCGATAAAGCCCTTTATCAAGCTAAACATAACGGTAAAAATCAATGGTGTTTACACTATGTTTAAGATTAAGGGAATAGGGAATAGGCAATAGGCAATAGGCAATAGGGAACAGAGGTAATATTTCTGGTTGTTTCAAATCAGTATTGAAATGTTACAACCTCCGTATCGCCCGTCGCAAATTGCTATATTCCCTATTTTATTTAGGCAGAGCGTCTTTCTAGCTGTAAACGTTGTTCCGATTGAATTGAATGAATCCAAAGCGGAATAAATGTTTTTAACCATTTTTCTCCTTGAACTCCATACAAACGGTGTCTTCTTAATTGTTCTATAATAGATTGGCTTCCGGGTAAAGTTAATTGTTCCATGTCGCGTTCAATCCAGCGTTGCATTAATGCCCCAGTTATTTCAGGATGAAACTGAAGACCATAGGCGGTTTTTTCATAGCAAAATGCTTGGTTTTTAAAGGTTTTACCCGTTGCTAATAATACGGCTCCCGAGGGTAATTCAAAGCCTTCTCGATGCCAGTGGTAAACATATTCCAAATCATTAAAATAATCCTGTCCTTCTATCGTTGGAGTAATGGGAAAATAGCCAATCTCTTGAATATCTTGGGGATGAACAGATACTTTTGCCCCTAAAACTTTGGCTAAAAGTTGCGCCCCTAAACAAATCCCTAAATAGGGTTTTTTCGACTCCAAAACTAGGGGAATCCAGTTTAATTCTGTGCGAATATGAGGTAAAATATTCTCATCATTCGCGCTCATTTGCCCCCCAAAAACAATCACCGCATCATGTTTGTCTAAATGGCAAGGTAAACTATCCCCGTGACTGGGAAGGCGAATATCGAGTTGATAACCATAGGATGTTAGAATTTGTCCCACCCGTCCCGTCTCAGAAGTGGGTTGGTGAATAATAACGAGAATATGTTTCATGCGTCTGATGATTCCAATAAACTATTCAAACAAACCAGAAGTTAGTCTATTATTAAACAATAAAACACTATGGGTATTTTAGTATGGTTTTCCGAGATAATTGTTGTATTTTTTAATACATTTTAGTAAAAAAATACTAATTAATTCCTAGGAAAAGTGTTATAATATTGATTAACTCTTTAAACTGACACCACTCCGACGTTGATCTCCAGCCCCGGATAACTGTCCATCTGCCGTTCTAACTAAAGTATGAACCCCGCCAAAAAACATATTTTTTTCCGGCCATAATCTGACTACATCCTGTTCAGATAAATCAAGAGTATTAATAATTTCAGGATCAAAACCTGGTTCTATATCCAAGCGGTGATTTTCCCAATGAAACCGAGGATGATTAACCGCATCTTCCACAGAAAACCGAAAATCAATTAAATTTAATAGGACTTGTAAAATAGCCGTTCTAATCCGATTTGAACCCCCCGAACCCATGACCACTTCCGGTTTCCCCTGATTTAATACTAAAGTTGGAGACATCATCGAGGAGATTCTAACATTTTCCGGCCAGAGATGAAATCCCAGGGGGTTTAGGTCTTCTTCTCCTAACATATTATTAACCATAATTCCCGTTCCCGGAATCATATATCCCGAACCTTCTCCATTAGAAGTTGTCACACTTGCGGCATTTCCTTCTTGATCTAAAACACTAATATGGGTGGTACTTCCCCATTTATTCACCGCATGAATTAACGGTTGTTGATAACTAGAGGCAGAAGATAAAAAAGTATCTGTAATATTATCTTGATATAAATTACCATCTAACCGATCTGTTCTAGCGATATTAGTTAACTGCATCACGGTTTTTAAAAGCTGTAAATATTGGTGACTACCAAACTCAATTCCACTCAAATCCACAGCCGATAACAACTCTAAAGCAAAAGCAATTAAAGTTCCGCCCGCACTCGGTGGTGGATTAGTTAATATCGTTTTTCCTCGATAGTTAATTGTTAAAGGTTCCCGTTCAATAACCCTATAATTCTGGAGATCTTCTAAGGTTAAATGTCCGCCACTATTTTGACAATCTCTGACCAAATTTTGAGCAATTTCGCCTTGATAAAATTCTGCCCTTCCTCCCGAGATTAAACCCTCTAAAGTCTGGGCAAAGTTATTCATAATTAAGCGATCGCCCGTTTTTAAAATATCACCTTCAGGCGCGTAAATTTCCCGTCCTTCCGCCGTTGTTAATAAAATCGGTTGTAACAAATTAGAGAAAGTATAAGCCTGAAAAGAATTAACTTCTACCCCCTGTTTTGCTAAAGCGATCGCCGGTTCCGCCACCAGAGAAAACGGCAAACGTCCCAGGGTTTCATGCACCCGAATTACCCCGGCCCAAACCCCAGGAACCGCCATCGAACCCAAACCAATATGAAATTCCTGAATAATCCGACCAAAATTAACCCCAACTGGATAAAAATTCAACTCCGATATCGGGCATTTATATCGGGGAGTTTGAGTAAAAAAATCAAATAAAATATTCTGATTAGTATGGGTATGAGCTAATAAAAATCCCCCACCTGCGAGGGAAGTTAAACCCGGTTCGGTAACACAAGCCGCCAAAATACAAGCCACCGCCGCATCAAAAGCATTGCCACCCGCCTCAAACATTCTCAACCCGGCTTCAACGGTTTTGGGATGTCCTGCGGCAATTACCCCGTTTGTTTTCTTCATACTTTCTTAAATTTTCCAGGTCAACATTTCAGGATACAATGGATTTTCCATCTAAAAAGTTTCACTTCCTGCGATTACGCCTTTTGAATATCAAGTTTTTCTCTGCGTACAAGTTAAACCCTCAGTTGTTTGAAGTCAAACTTGTGACTGGACATGGAATTCTTAGCTAAAGCATTTTTAAGTTTTGGATGAGGAACTTCTTACCGATAAAATAATTCAAGATAACTAAGCACTTTCACCTGCTCCTGTGGCATCAAAACCTTTGAATATGATGGATTCTTTGCGTACCTTACGATTCAGGCCTCAACACCCCCTTACCCGTGCTCTGCTACTGGGACTATTTTCTTCGGGCGCGGTTTTGTTGGGAGTTGTCCCAGATGTTTCAGTATCAAACGCTTCTGGCTTTAATACCGTTGTTCTGGCCCAACAGTCCCCAGAATTTAGTGAGGCGGAAATTCGGAATTATGCTCGTGCTGTCCTAGGAATTGAACCCAGACGCCAGACCGCATACAACGAAATTCAAGCAATATTCGGGGCGGGAAAATCTGTCCCCGATGTGGTTTGCAGTGAAACCCGAACCATTAATGGCCTGGATAAAGGTGTTCGAGATATTGCGGTCAATTACTGCACCCAAGCAAAATCTATCATTGAAACCAACGAGTTAACTATTACTCGTTTCAATGAAATTACCCAACGTCAACAGGCTGACCCCGCGTTACAAAAACGCATTCAAGGGGAACTCCAGCGCCTACAAAACTAATCTAAGATTTTCTCAAATTTAACTCTATATATGATGAACCTGCTATGAAAACTACATTACTATTTCGTCAAATTCTATCGAAATCCTTAACCGTTGCGATTCTATCCGGTTGTGGTAGTTTTATTGGATGGAGTCAAACGCCATCCCAAGCTTTTCCGTCCTTAAGTTGGGGTTCGCCCGCCCAGGCTCAAGATAGTTTTAACTATAGTGAAGAAACGATTAGAAATTATGCCCGGGCAGCTTTAGCCTTAGAATCCCGACGTCATGAAGTAGCCAATGAAATTAAAAAAATTGTTGGAGATGTGCCCCGAATTATTTGTGATCAACCCACCAGTTTTAATGCCTTACCGGGGAACGCACCTCAATTAGCAGTAAGTTATTGTGACCAAGCAAAACGCATGATTGAATCGAAGGGATTAACGATTGCTCAGTTCAATGATATCACCCGTCATCAACAAAATGATCCCCGTTTTAGACAACGAATTCAAGCCGAGATTTTAAAATTATTACAATCAGGTGGAAACTAACCGTTGTTGCGCTTCAGCGCATTAAGAGGGGGCTAAAGCGCAACAACGAAACCTTTTATTCTGTTGTTGCGCTTGAGCGCATCAAGAAGGGCTAAAGCCCAACAACGATTTTTTTAAGATTAATTATAGATACCTACATAAATTAAAATATAGGATATCTATAATAATTTCAAGGATTAAATTAATGACGGAATCATTTATTAAGTTAGAACAGGATAACGATATTGTAATGTTGGGTAAGGATACATTTACTGTATCGAGGTTGAAAGAGTTGATAACTGAGAATATGAGACATAGACTTTTCTATGAACCTGATAGTAAATCAGCTTTAACTCATAGGTTATGCCAAGATTTAACAATAACAGATAAATCAATAAAACTGAAATTAAATGAAATTAGATTAGTATTTCCGCCTAACGGAACAGAATGTCAGTTACTCCAATTAAAGTCTGGACAGTGGATTTCAGGTAAAATCAGATTTCAAGCCGATGCAGATCATATATATAGTCAGGGAGGTTATAGTGATAGACTGATTATAGAAGCAGAATTTGCTCCTGATGAAATAATATCTAACGAAGAAGAACAGAACAACATTAATTATGATAACAGTTTAGATAAAATTAGAGCAGAATTAAACGAAATGAAAGCTATTTAATAATCGGGTTTGGATCTTCTGACACTATTTAAAGTTAAGGTTGGGTTTGGAGACCAAACCCCTACGGTAAATATTAAACGTTTTCAAGATTATAGACAGGTTTTGGGCTAGGATACCCCCACCGTATAAACTCTTGAGTATCTCAATAAAATTCAGTCGCGGACAAACAAAAACCCCTCAAATCCTTTAAAATCAGGTAAAATTTATTCAGTGTGCCGAAGGGGATCAGATCATGAATATTGAATTCAACGATGAAGCAGATATAGATGTTTTTGGGTTGATGAAACATAACTTGATGTTTGACAAACTCCCCCTAGAAGTGCAACAGTGGGCAGAAAGTTTACCTTGGAATCAACGCCGTTATGTTCTCTCTCTGTGCTATATTCTGTGTGCATCTTCCCCGGAAAAACAAGCGGAATTTTTAGATGAATATACCGCCGATGGTTTAATTGCTAAGATGCTAGAAGATATTGATACCCTGCAAAGAGTCAAACAATATCTTAGTGGTTTTCAAATAAAAGCCCCCTTAAATGAATCGGTTTTGCGGGAGTATATTAGACAATTCTATATTCATTCCGCCCAGGATGCTCGATGCCAACCCAGTCAATATTTAGAGTCCGCTTTAAAATTAGCATTAAGCCCAAAAGACAAAGATAATGTTTTTAATTATATCATCGGATTTGAAATGATTAAACTCCTATTTCAAATGAGTTGGGTACAACATGAACGACTCTCCCGCCTACAAACTAATCAAGATTATTTTATTAAAAATTATCTCAAACCGATTCAACACGCCCATAAAGTGAATGGAATTATTGTTCCTAAAGATGAGCGGGTATTTTTCGCAAAACGAGATTTTTATGTACAGAAACCCGAAATAAAATTGAGGAAATTAATTGAGTTAGTGATGGCAACCTTTACCACTGGACAAGTGATTGCTTGTGGATTCTCCCTCACTCGTCATAGTCGAGCCTTCGATTTTGATTATGACTATATTTTTAACTCTAATGAACCCGATAGCATTTTTCCTTGGGGTTCAGAATCCATGATAGGATAGAGAATAGGAATTATTTTCTAATAACCTAGATCCAATTATTAGCAAACAGTTGATCAACTCTTTTCTAATAACTCTTACCCTGATAACTTGTAGGGGCGGGTTTTGTGATATTTTTGTTAATCACCTAAATCTTGATGAACCCGCCCCTACTACTGATTACTGATAACTGTAATATGCTTTTATCCAAAGGTTTTGAAGTAGAAATGTATACCGGAACTCCCCAAGGTGACGTGGTGGGACTGTCCGATAAAATTGTAGCCGATTTAGAGGGATTCGTCCGCGAACCCGATAGTCGCAATGTCGAGTACACAACCGCCCCCCTGTGTAATTATGAGCGGTTATTGTGTGCCTTAGTTCGACCCCGGCGGGAACTCCGAAAATATTTACAACAGTTGGGCGACTATACCATCATCCCCGGAAGTACCCTACCCCTGGGCGGCACGGAGAAATTTTATCGCTCCGATCCGCAAAATCCCTATCATGATTATATTGAACAAACCTATGGTACGGATGTAGTCACCGCTAGTATTCATATTAATGTGGGTATCGCTGACCCCGAACAGTTAATGCGGGCCATTCGTTTGGTGCGGGTGGAAGCGCCTTTATATTTAGCGATGAGTGCTTCCTCTCCGTTTTTGGGCGGTAAAGTTACCGGGTATCATTCCACCCGTTGGCATTTATTCCCCAAAACCCCGGCTTTTGTCCCCTTATTTGAAAGCCATCGCCATTTTATTGACTGGACAGAAACCCAACTGCAACAAAAAACCATGCAGAATGTTCGTCACCTGTGGTCATCGGTACGACCCAATGGCGATCGCCGTCCCTATAATTTAAACCGTTTAGAACTGAGAATCTGTGATTTGATGGTCAACCCCATCGCCCTGTTAGCCATCACAGCGTTATTAGAAGCTCGGATCTGGCAAATATTGGAAAACCCCGATCTTGATCCGTTGCAACGGAGTCAACTCCCGGAAAATAGCCGGGCCCAGGATTTAGTCGAAATTTCAGATCAAAATGAAATTCTAGCCGCTCACCAGAGTTTGGACGCCCAACTGCGGCATTGGAAAGACGGCAGCACGATTTCCGCTAGAGATTGGATTGAGCAACTCTATGAAGAAGTTTGGCCCATTGCCAAAAAACACGGGTTTAGTTGCTTTCTGTCTCCGGTGAAAAAGCTCCTGCGAGAAGGGTCTACCGCCCAACAGTGGTTACGGCTATCGGAACAGGGCCACGATCCTCGCTTGATTATTCAACAGGCCATTCAGGAGATGGCAACCCAGGAAAAAGAGTTTGAAGATCAAATTTGTCAACCCCTGATAGCCTGAAAATCGGCCCATTATTAGATGAGAATATCTTATCGATAAATTTCTTTACAAAGTATAAAGAAAAACTATAGATTTATTACTCATCCACCGGGTTGATCCGACCCAAAAGCCCTTGTTTCCTGGTCTAATTACCTCATGCCCCACGTTGTCTTAGTTCAGCCACAAATCCCGCCCAATACCGGAAATATCGCCCGTACCTGTGCAGCAACCTGTACCGAATTACATTTAGTCGGGCCCTTGGGATTTGAAATTAGCGATCGCTACCTCAAACGAGCCGGATTAGATTATTGGCCCTACGTTAAACTCACCCAGCACTCCGATTTCTCCAGCTTTCAAACCCATCATCAACAACGGGGTGGCCGTTTGCTCGGGTTTAGTACCAAAGGGGCTTCTAACTATGTCCAGTTCCAGTTTCAAGATTCCGACTGGCTACTTTTTGGCAGTGAAACCACCGGACTTTCCCCCGATGTATTGGAGACTTGCACCGCAACAATATATATTCCCATGGCTGAAGCCGGAGTCAGAAGTTTGAATCTCTCCGTGAGTGTTGCCGCCAGTTTATTTGAGGCACGCCGCCAACTCGGTTATTTGGGGTAAAGTCCATCCCTCAAACCCTGATATTGTGTTAATCCCCAAAATCACCCTAATCTGATAACTTTTTTTTATAAATGACCGGATTCAATTGTCCCCCGACAGTGATAGATTTTATTCATCTAAACGGGGTGTTTTTTCCTGTTTCAAAAAAAGCCAGAACCCTTGACTGGCTTTGATTTAAGGGTCTTATTTGTTGATTTTGATCCATCTTCCCCACCGATCCCCAGAAATTCACAGCCCCAGATCAGGTGTTGTATTTCTGGTAGGAACTGGTGTAAATTCTCATCTGAACTCTGGTAACAGAATTCACTCATATTTTAAATATCCTCGACCCTCAAGGGTTATTGTTTATCTGTCCTTAGTTTTCAGGGTTCGTATTTCGATCTAAACTTCGGCTTTTGTTGCCGAAATTGAAAAATCAAGGTAATCTGACTTAATCAAGATTATCTTCAGTGATTTCAGTCAATAATTAATGTGATTAATTTCACTGATATGAGGTTCTTGAGCGGTTCGAGGACAGTCAGCACGCTTCTCCATAGGAGGTCGTTCTTTGAAAGGAACAGTTCCAAATCATGATCAACCTGTTGTTATGCCTAATTTAGATTCCAATTTAGATCAGACTGCAACAGGCCAGACCAAACAGCAGGTCGCATACTCTGGCAGTCATAAGGTTTATACCTCTGTCGCATTTCTCGGTTTGGCCGTCGCTTCGGGCATCCTTATGCCCAAAACGAATGATCGGGTCATGGCAACGGAGTTATCCAATCCTGAGTCCAATCCGGCGATGCAGTCACCTGCACCGATGGCAGCATCGGCTCCGACGGTGGAAAATCCCACCTCTGGGGGACAAGTATCCCAACCCGATTGGCAGCCATCTCTATTGCGAAGCCTTTCCAGTCTGAATACAGATGAGAAAGCGACAAATAACCGGAGTCAATCTAGGGATTTAGGGTTAAAAAAACCGGATAAGACTAGCGTAGAAGCACTTTCTACACCAGGGTCTCGGCCGAGTGTTAACTCGGAATCGTTACCTGAATCAGCTACCCTGCCGGAATCCATCCCCGGATTCAATCAGCAGATTCCTCCTTCTGGGGTTGAACCCTCGGCAACTCAGGAAATTCTACATCCATCGGTGGATAGTTCAGGCTCTCCAACCCGCCCTAATCAGCAGTGGGAGCCAACCAATAGGGTTTCTAACTCAGTTCATTTTAATTCTTTAGATACTCTCTCCCAAGGGGCATCTGGAGCATTTGTGATTCCGAATGATGAACGGTACCCAACCGTTTCGGAAGTTTATCAAGTGGGTTCGGGTGATACCTTAGCTGGAATTGCTAAACTACATAATGTTTCTGTAGATGCCATTATTAAGGCAAATCAGCTAACTGATCCTAATGTTCTGAGTGTTAATCAGAGTCTAAAAATCCCTAAGCAACTGGCGAGTAGTTTTTCTAGCAATCTGTCCTCTGTTGCAACGAATCCATGGCAAGACCCCCAGATTCGTCCAGATGCTGCCCCCTCTCCACAACAAGCTGCTACAACAACAGACTTGGGCCTTTTAGGAGGGAGATTACCTCAAGCGGTGCTTCCGGCAGTTCTTCCCTCGGAATTTAGAAGTGCTGATTCAGTAGTTGCCGATCTTCCAGGGGAAGATATTACTGATCTGAGTTCGATTCCCACCCATAGCACTTTAAATCAACTCTCCCTGAACCAACTGGCGAACCGTGCCATGAGTGCGGTCGATTCCTCTGCTCCGGTAGCAGCCGCAGCCGTAGCGATTCCGGTTGATGCAAAGTTTTCTTCCTTGTCCGAACAGGTGGCGGTTCAAGAGGTTTCCGTTAGCAAATCAGAAGCCGTCAACAAATTGTACAGCGACCGCCTGAGATCTGAGGTAGAACGACTGCGCGAGGAGTATAAGGTTCAGAGTGGCTATCAGTTGACCAGCGTATCCCTAGAAAAAAATGAACAGCCCAAGGCTGAAGTTTTGACCTCTAAGAGAGCGGCTTCCGCACATCGTCAAAAACTGATTAATCCTGAGTTTAATCCTCAAGCCTATGCTCCTGAAAAGGCTGGTCAAGCCGCACAGAACTTGGCTTCAGAACAGTTAGCTCAATTATCTCCCAATGGCGTGACGTCTCCGGTCGCTCAACTCCAACCTGCATCCAGAGGTTCGGTAGTGGCTACTGCCCCCGTTGGTTCTAAGGCCTATGATCCTTTAAGCAACCCGGCTTTGGGTCAGATGGTTTCCCCGCAGTTACCCCCGCTCTCGGGGCCAGACGTTTATTTACCGAGTGGGTCTATGCGCTTTAATGGCTATATTTGGCCATCATCGGGTGTCCTAAGCTCTGGTTATGGCTGGCGTTGGGGACGGATGCACAGTGGAATTGATATTGCTGGGCCGATTGGAACCCCAGTTGTGGCAGCCGCCCCCGGGGTGGTTAGCTATGCGGGATGGAATGATGGCGGCTATGGCAATTTAGTCGAAATTGAACATCCCGACGGCAGTTTAACGGTTTACGCCCATAACGATCGCATCCTGGTCAGCGAAGGCCAAAAAGTGGCTCAGGGAGATCAAATCTCGGAAATGGGAACCACCGGTCGCAGTACGGGGCCCCATTTACACTTTGAAGTCCATCCTAGTGGCCAAGGTGCAGTCAACCCGATCGCTCTCTTACCTCCAGAAAGTTCTACGGTATCCCAAAATTATTAGGCTGTTCAGGTGTTGAGTTTGAGGTGCTGAGGTTGAGGTATTGAGGCTTGGATACTAAGTGCGCATATCAACCTCCTGCTCCCCCTACTCCCCCTGTCCCTTGCCCCCTGAAAAAACTTTAAACAGGGGGTTGATCTTTGGGAAAGGGTTGTGTTAACCTAGTAAACTGTGAATCAAATAAGGCTCAGTAGCTCAGTGGTTAGAGCAGGGGACTCATAAGCCCAAGGTCGCAGGTTCAAATCCCGCCTGAGCCATTTCTATCTGTCTGGAAAAAGATTATCTTTTTCTAATCTGTTTATGGATTCCACACTCCCTGGGAACCCTGACCCCAGAAACCATTATATTTTTTAACTTTGATATCCCCCAAAACTTGAACCTGACAGGCTAAACGGCGGGTGCTACCAGAGGAATGGGGAGGAAGGGAAAGCCGGGTTTTCTCTTTCCATTGGGGTTCGGAAACTTCCCCTTCAATTTCCACGCAACAAGTCCCACAAGTCCCAAACCCGTGACAGTTAATCAGGGAGGCTTGACCATTGTAGAGATCAATTCCATTCTCTAATAAAACTTTACGGAGATTGGCACCGCGATCGCAAGTGATCGTTTTCCCTTGAGCTTGAATTTGTACCATGTTTCCCTTAATAAAAGTGATGCAATAATTCTTAACTGAATTGTTACTTTTTTTCAAGCCCAAAAAGAGAGATTTAAAAGTAGAATGGGAGTGAAAAATAAAAAATTAGCTGGGACGGATGATTACAAGCCCATAGGGGTCAAGGCAACAAACCCTAACGCTAAAATATGATGAAATACTGATATTTGTGGCACTGTGAATTAAATTAATTGTTAACGATAAATCCTATCAGCCATGACTCATCCACTTTGGATATATGATACCACATTAAGAGACGGCGCCCAACGGGAAGGATTATCCCTATCTCTTGATGATAAATTGCGAATTGCGCGTCAGTTGGATAGTTTAGGAATCCCTTTTATTGAAGGAGGATGGCCGGGGGCAAATCCTAAAGATGTGCAGTTTTTTTGGAAGTTGCAAGAACAACCCTTAGTTAATTCGGAAGTCGTGGCATTTTGTTCGACCCGACGACCGAATAGTAATGCGGCAGAAGATGATAATTTAAAAGCGATTTTATCGGCGGGAACACGTTGGATCACGTTATTTGGAAAATCCTGGGATTTGCACGTTATCGAAGGATTGCAAACTACTCTAACAGAAAATCTGGCGATGATTGCCGATACCATTCAGTTTTTCAGAAGTCAGGGAAGACGGGTAATTTATGATGCGGAACACTGGTTTGATGGCTATAAAAATAATCCTGATTATGCCTTACAAACTTTAATGACGGCGGCGCAAGCGGGGGCGGAATGGTTGGTTTTTTGTGATACCAATGGCGGAACTTTACCCCATGAAGTGACTCAAATTGTCCGGGATGCAATTCAAGCCACAAAAAACTTAGAAACTCCTTTTCCTCTGCAATTTGGGATTCATAGTCATAATGATTCGGGAACAGCGATTGGGAATGCGATCGCCGCCGTATTAGAAGGAGTCACGATGGTACAAGGAACCATCAATGGCTATGGAGAACGTTGTGGAAATGCCAATCTTTGTACCTTAATTCCCAATTTCCAGTTAAAATTAGACTATAATTGTATTCAAGATGAACAGATTAAAAGACTAACCGAAGTGAGTCGATTTGTCAGTGAAGTCGCAAATTTAGCCCCGGATGATCACGCACCTTTTGTGGGATTATCTGCCTTTTCCCATAAGGGCGGAATTCATGTTTCTGCGGTACAAAAAAATCCCCTAACCTATGAACATATACCCCCGGAAACTATTGGAAATCAAAGGCGAATTGTGGTTTCCGATCAAGCGGGTTTAAGTAATATTTTAGCTAAAGCCAGAACCTTTGGCATTGATTTAGATCGGAATAATCCCGCCAGTCGTAAAATTTTACAACAACTGAAGAATTTAGAAAATCAGGGTTATCAATTTGAAGCGGCGGAAGCAAGTTTTGATTTATTAATGCGAGAAGCATTAGGAACCCGCAAAGCCTTTTTTACCCTCAAAGGATTTCAAGTCCATTGTGATAAATCTAGTGATGAAGTTTGCCATGCTTTAGCCACAGTGAAAGTAGCAGTTAATGGTCAAGATATTTTAGAAGCTGCCGAGGGAAATGGCCCCGTATCGGCTTTAGATGCGGCTTTAAGAAAAGCTTTAGTTAATTTTTATCCCATGATTGCCGAATTTCAACTGCGAGATTATAAAGTTAGAATTCTCGATGGAGGTTCGGGAACATCGGCAAAAACTCGGGTTTTAGTTGAGTCCAGTAACGGTCAGCAACGTTGGACAACCGTGGGAGTTTCTACTAATATTATTGATGCCTCCTATCAAGCTGTTGTGGAAGGATTAGAATATGGTTTATTACTGAAACAGCAAGAAACTCCGGTTACTGTTGTTGTGGCAATTTAACCCCGTCTAAGTCTCAATTTATTATTATCCCCATCCCCTAATTTTCAAGATGGGGATTTTCTTTTCCTTTTATAAAATTTAATAAAAAATATAGCTTTTCTTTCCTAAATTTGCCTTATTATAGAAGTATAAATTTTACAGCAAAAATAAAACAATAATTCATTACAAAATTATCCTTTTGTTAGGTTAAT
This sequence comes from Planktothrix sp. PLAVEN19ND, assembly GCF_057220675.1. Classification (NCBI taxonomy): domain Bacteria; kingdom Bacillati; phylum Cyanobacteriota; class Cyanophyceae; order Oscillatoriales; family Microcoleaceae; genus Planktothrix; species Planktothrix sp. PLAVEN19ND. The sequence continues at coordinate 1,975,969 of NZ_CM170132.1, forward strand.
TAATCGTCAACCGAGAGTTTCTAATTCTCAGGAGAAAGATATGCAAAATCAACAACAAGTTTCAGGCGCGTTTGCCTTAGTTGATAGTCTCAAACGTCACGGTGTTAAACATATTTTTGGCTATCCCGGCGGGGCAAATTTACCGATTTATGATGAACTTTATCGAGCAGAACAGGCAGGAGATCTCCAACATATTCTAGTCCGCCACGAACAAGCTGCCGCCCACGCCGCCGATGGTTACGCCCGGGCAACGGGTCGGGTGGGGGTCTGTTTGGCCACCTCTGGCCCCGGAGCCACCAACCTCGTTACAGGCTTGGCAACGGCCTACATGGACTCCGTGCCCATGGTGGCCATTACCGGACAGGTGCCCCGGGGGTCTTTAGGGAGTGATGCCTTTCAAGAAATTGATATTTATGGGATCACTTTACCCATTGTTAAACACTCTTATTTAGTGAGAAATCCGGCGGATATTTCTCGGATTGTAGCTGAAGCCTTTCACTTGGCCAATAGTGGCCGACCCGGGCCAGTTTTAATTGATATTCCCAAGGATGTGGGCATTGCTAAGATTGATTATCGTCCCGTTGAACCCGGTCAAGTTAAACTAATTGGATATAAGCCAACGGTGAAAGGAAATCCCCGCCAAATTCATCAAGCCTTAGAGTTAATTCAACAGGCAAAAAAACCCTTATTATATGTCGGCGGGGGAGCAATTATTAGCAATTCCCATGGCGAAATTCAAGAATTAATAGAACGATTTCAAATTCCGCTCACCACGACTTTAATGGGGAAAGGAATATTCAATGAAAATCATCCTTTATGTTTAGGAATGTTGGGAATGCACGGCACGGCCTACGCTAATTTTGCCGTGGCTGAATGTGATTTATTAATCGCTTTAGGGGTACGTTTTGATGACCGCGTGGCGAGTCAAGGCAATGACTTTGCTAAAAATGCCAAAGTGATTCATATTGATATTGATCCGGCGGAAGTGGGAAAAACACGCCAACCCGATATTCCCATTGTCGGAGATGTGCGTCAAGTTTTAGTGGATTTGTTGCGTCACGCCCATGAGTTGGGGGATAGTATTAATCCCGAAAAAAATCAGAGTTGGTGTGAACATTTAGCCCAACTGCGCTTAGAATATCCCTTGGAAATTTCTCAACCGGAAACCGGAATTTCTCCTCAAGAAGTGATTGTAGAAATTGCTCGTCAAGCCCCCGATGCTTTTTATACCACCGATGTCGGACAGCATCAAATGTGGTCGGCTCAATTCCTCAAAACCGGGCCGCGACGGTGGATTTCTAGCGGGGGTTTAGGAACCATGGGCTATGGACTTCCGGCGGCGGTGGGGGTAAAAATTGCCTTACCCAATGAACAAGTAATTTGTATTAGTGGGGATGGCAGTTTTCAGATGAATATGCAGGAATTGGGAACTATTTCTCAATACAATGTGGGAATCAAAGTGATTATTTTAAATAATGGTTGGTTAGGCATGGTGCGCCAGTGGCAACATTTATTTTATGATGATCGCTATGAAGCAACAAATTTAGAAAAAGGCAGTCCCAATTTTGCTAAATTAGCCGATGTTTATAATATTAGATCATTGAATATTTCTCGGCGGGAAAGTTTAGCGGGGGCGATCGCTGAATTATTAACTTATGACGGCCCCATGTTATTAGATGTGCGGGTCACTCGGAATGAAGACTGTTTTCCCATGGTCGCTCCAGGTCATGGGAATGATGATATGATGGGTTTAAAATCGAAGATTACCCAAACCAATCCTCAAGGATTAGTATGTCCAAGTTGTGGCACACTCAATCCAATTAATCACAAATGTTGTTCAGAATGTGGAACACAATTAACGACGGATTTCGTGTTAGCTTAGATCTTTCAACAATTGACAATGTACAATGGACAATGGACAGTTAACAATTACCTCTCCCTAAAGTGAGAGGATTGACAATCAGGAAAAATTGTTAATTTTTTCCTCTTAAAAAAGGAGGTTTTCAACCTAATTAACTAATTGTCAATTGTTAATTATCAATTGTCAACTGATAAAAATAGAACCCATTATTAAACTTAAAAACCATGTTAGCCAGGGTTTGGAGTGCCTCTATTGTTGGAATTGATGCGGTTAAAGTCGGGGTGGAAGTTGATATTTCCGGGGGACTGCCTAAAATTATGGTGTTGGGACTTCCCGATGCGGCGGTTCAAGAATCACGAGAGCGGGTAAAAGCAACTTTAAAAAATGCCGGATACCATTTCCCGATGCGAAATATTGTAATTAACTTAACTCCGGCGGATTTACGCAAAGAAGGGCCGAGTTTTGACCTTCCCATTAGTATTGGGATTTTAGCCGCATCAGAACAAATTAAGGCTGATTTATTGGGGGATTTTTTATTTTTAGGAGAGGTGAGTTTAGACGGTGGATTAAGACCCGTTGCCGGGGTACTTCCGATCGCCGTAGCAGCCCAAAAAATGGGAATTACCGGGTTAGTTGTTCCTGAAGATAATGTTCAAGAAGCGGCCGTTGTGCAGGGATTATCAGTTTATGGATTTAAAAGTTTATTAGATGTGACGGATTTTTTAAATCATCCCAGTGCTTATCAACCTGTTCAATTAACCGCAACGGATTTATTATCTCAAAAAACAACAATTGGCTTAGATTTAAGTGAAGTTAAGGGACAAGCCCACGCTAGACGGGCATTAGAAATTGCGGCAACCGGAGGACATAATTTAATTTTTGTTGGGCCGCCAGGGAGTGGAAAAACCATGTTAGCCCGGCGTTTACCCGGGATTTTACCCCCGTTAAGTTTTGAAGAATCCTTAGAAGTGACTCGGATTTATTCGGTGGCGGGACTATTAAAAAATCGGGGAACTTTAGTGAGCGATCGCCCCTTTAGAAGTCCCCATCATTCCGCTTCTGGCCCGGCTTTAGTTGGGGGAGGAACCTATCCGAAACCAGGGGAGATTTCTTTGGCTCACCGAGGGATCTTATTTGCTGATGAATTGACAGAATTTAAACGGGATGTTTTAGAGTTTTTAAGACAACCTTTAGAGGATGGATTTGTGACGGTTTCTCGCACCAAACAATCGGTAATTTTTCCGGCTAAATTTACCTTAGTAGCGAGTACCAATCCCTGTCCCTGTGGTTATTATGGGGATACTATTCAACCTTGTACTTGTTCGCCTCGTCATCGAGAGCAATATTGGGCAAAATTATCGGGGCCATTGATGGATCGGATTGATTTACAAGTGGCTGTTAATCGATTAAAACCAGAGGAAATTTTACAACAATCTCAAGGTGAAAATTCTGCTAATATTCGACAACGAGTGATCACAGCCCGGGAACGCACCCGCCAACGATTTGAAGATGAACCCCAGTTAAAATCAAATGCGGAAATGCAGAGTCGCCATATTCAAAAATGGTGTCAATTGGATACGGTCGGACAGAGTTTATTAGAAAATGCGATTAGGAAATTAGGATTATCAGCCAGGGCAAGTGATCGGATTTTAAAGGTAGGTCGAACTATTGCTGATTTATCGGGGGAAGATAATATTAAACCTGCCCATGTTGCGGAGGCTATTCAATACCGAACTATTGATCGAATGCAGTAAATTGTAGAGGTAATTTGTTGTCATTCCGTCTTTTACAGATTACTATTGTTTATAGGTAGCAAACATTTAGGACTTAAAACAATAGTGGTGGTTTCCTCTATACCTGGCAAAATTTCCTGTTTATCCTATGTCCTATTCCATTTATCAAGTGGGTGGGAGTTTACCCGTTGATGCTCCTACCTATATTAAACGACAAGCGGATGAAGACCTGTATCAAGCATTGAAAGCAGGAAAGTTTTGTTATGTGTTAAACTCCCGACAAATGGGAAAATCTTCCTTGCGAGTCCGCACAATGCAAAGGTTACAAGATGCAGGAGTTTTATGTGTTTCTATTGATTTAACAGCTATTGGGACGGCGGATATTACATCGGCAGAATGGTATGCGGGAATTATTGATAGTATTGTTAGTAGTTTGAATTTATATGACAGGACTTACGCAAGCACGCTATATATAGAGTGTCAAAAGTAGGCGATCGCATACCAATGATAATAGCAATCGTCCCAAAAAGTCCTGATTATTTATTTAAAAATAAACCCAAAACAATCAAACAAGTTCCATTTTTATCGAAGGAAAATTCAATTCTTTGATTAAATAACTTGACAAAGATTCAGCTTTTAACTGATAGACTGTTTTCTGAGTCAGATGAGCTAATCTTTTCAATTGATTCCAAACTAAAATGGCACAAGCAATATGATTTCTTTGAATACTAGCTTTACGACACTGGCAAGATTCAATCCCTGTTAACTGCTTAATTTCTCGATGAAATTCCTCTATTTTCCAGCGAATAGCACAGGTTTTTTTCGTATCCAATGTGGATGCTTGAGTTAAGTCATTAGTTGCTACATATTCCGTTCTGTTGGTAGAAACAATAACCCGAAATAGCTTGACTTTATGAGATTTAGGGAAATTTTTGATTTTGATTAACTTCCCTGATTTTTCTTCAGTATTAGACCAGTTTAACTTTTCAATTGATTGGTATTTTTCTTTTCCTCCTGTGTCATCTACTAAACGATTCTTTTTCAATGGGCAATAATAAATTTTTCCTAATTCGTCAATCATTGCCATTAGTTTTTGTGACCCATACCAACTATCCATCAGGACTTTTGCGAAGGGGAGTTGTTTTTCTGTCACCAGATTATTCAACATATCAGCTACATGATCTAGTTTGGTTTTATCATCATACTCTGGCTGATATATGCGATAATCAATTACCCAAAATAAACCTAGTTCTGGATTAACATAAACACAGTTAACCAGCCCAATACCTGACAGTACACGATGTTCTGTTCCGCTATATTGACGACGGACTAATTCAATCTTTTCCCCAAACCTTTTATCCAGCACTGTATCATCAAAAATGATCGCACTATTTTCACTTATTTGGATATCTTTTTTGACATTTTGCCACAAAGATTCCGAGGTAAAATTTTCTTTGGTTAAGTAACGGTTTATGGTATCATGGCTAACGTTTTCTAAGTGGTTGGCTAAGTTATTTAAAGTATAATTGTTTGGACTGCTTAATAGATACTGGCAGTAATCTAATTGGCTAAACGACATATTTTTCACCCCAAGTTAACTTAATCAGTTTAGCATAAATATTGACTGTTAAATATCTGTCAATCAGTATGATTTTTGTGTCTAAATTTTATATTGCTGGCGCAAATACTTGAATAATTGGCAGCGTTCGCTGGCTTACCGCACACCATATATAGTGTGCTTGCGTAAGTCCTGTCTAATCCAGGGTGTTCCCAAATTGAAGCAGATTCCGATGATTTTTATTAAATCTTTAACTCAATCTTTACATTGAGTGCTGAAATTTTAAGGCTTGTAAAACCGATGGGATAAAAGGTTGGGGGACTTTTTTGTCAAAAGCGTATGTAAAGTTAAGGTCTAATTAGGGCTCCCTTTCCTGACAAATTGATTTTCGGTCAATACCACTTTGATATTCACAGGAGAATTTTTCCTGACACCAGTTTTTCAGATTTACCCCTTCAAGTTGAGTTAGATTAGAACAGGAAGGTTGAATCACTTGACTTGCTAACGCCCATAAAAAAGTTCGGGTGATATCTATTCCTGTTTTTAGCCACAATTCCCGATTTGCGGGAACTCCGGTTTCTTTTACTGTTTCCACATCCACCCAAATTCCATGGGCTCCTAACATAATTTGAGCCATCCATTTTGCCCGGGGTAAATGGGTGGGAGAGGTAATTAATTTAATATGACGAGCTTGCCATTTACTCAGAATAGGTTGACTGTAAAAAAAATTATCAAAAGTAGAATTTGCACACTTTTCTAGCCAAACCTGTTGTGTTGGTGCTTGTTGTATTTGAAATAATTTTAAAATACAGGGATCATCTGATCCGGTTGAAATTAAAATCCGAATATCGGGATTTTGTTTTGCTAGTTGGGCGACATACATTTCCCGTTTAATACTTCCCCCCAGGACAAAAAATGTATCCACAGGTTGTTGGGAGGCGACAGATAGCTTCTGGAATTGATGCCAAATACTACTCGACAGCGTGATTAATATAATAATTGTCCCTAGCAGTAAAATTTTTAGGCACAATTTATGTTTTAATTGTAATGGTCGCCAATTCATTTAAAACCAATCCTTTATGAATATTATCAGTCCTTTTGTCGTTGTTCGTCTGTTGTATTTTATATTATTCTTGGCTTTAGGACTTTATCCGGTTTCGACTCTGGCTCAAAATAATTCTACTCAACCCAAACCCAAATATCAATATCCCCAAGAAATTGTTAATACTTATATCAGTAGTTGTAGTCAACGCAGTGTTCAAGAAGGTTTAACCCAACAACAGGCGAAAGTGGTTTGTCAGTGTACTATTAACCAATTTCAATCTCGGTACAGTTTTGAGCAGTTTCTGAAAATTTATACCCAAGCTCAAAAGACAAAAAAATCCCCCGATGAGTTTGTGGATGTGGGGATTGAATGTGCTGAAAAATTGCTCCAATAAATTAATATAAAATCCAAAAAATATTGCAGTGCGAGCGTCCTCACTCGCTGGAAAATAGAGTTTAAATCTTCATATAGCAATCCTAAATAGGTTGTAGCATTTTATTGTAGGGGTTGGGTCTCCCAACCCAAGCGCAAAGAGGGTTGGGAGACCCAACCCCTACGGGTTTTTATCACAAATCCTACACGGATTGCTATAGCTATAGCAACTCGCGCCGAGGCTGTAATATTTTAATACTAATATGAAACAACCAGAAGTATTACCCCTGTTTCGGTGTTTCGGTGTTTCGGTGTTCCCTCAATAGTTTACAATAAATAGTTTAATAATCATATATTATCAATACCTCCTATGATTCAGTCTCCGCTAAAACCTTCTATGCGAGAACAGTTCAATATTTCTCGTGCTTGTATCGCTCATCCTAGAATTGCAATTGGGTTTTGGATTGGGGTAATTATAGCAGGAATTTTGGCATTTAGTCATCTCAAATATGCCCTATTTCCAGAGGTGACGTTTCCGGTTGTAGTTGTGAGTACCACTACACCAATTTCCACGGCAACGGATACGGAATTAAAAGTGACTTTACCGATTGAAACGGGGGTAAAATCTATTCCAGGAGTCTATGATTTGCGTTCATCAACCTATGCCGGACGCAGTATTGTTAGTTTGGCATTTTTAGTGGGTACGAGTTTAGAATCCTCAACAAATCAAGTAGAAACAGCTTTAAAAACCATTCGATTACCTCTTGAAACAACCTACAATATAATTCCATTAAACCTAAACGAATCAACAGCTATTACCTACGCGATTAAAAGCGAAAGCAAAACCTTAAAAGAATTAACCACAATTACTAAAAGTGCAATTATTCCCCAACTAAAAGCTTTACCAGGGGTATTAAAAGTTAATCTCTTGGGGGATGGATTAAGTCGAGAAGCCAAAAAGGATATCGCCTCCTTATCCAGTTCTCAAACCCTAATTCAAGACCCGCCAACTTTGGTTAGATATAATGGTGAAAATGTCTTAGCAGTTCAAGTGGTAAAACGCAGTGATGCTAATACCTTAGAAGTGGTTAATCAGGTTGAAAATACAATTGATAGTCTCCAAAAAAACTTAAGCGATGTCAAGATAATTTTAGCAGAAACCCAAGCAGATTATATTAAAAAAGCCACCCGTTCTACAATTAATGAATTATTATTAGCCGTTGTTTTAGCTATTGCAATTGTCTTCCCATTTTTAAGAAATTTTAGAGCAACTTTAATTACCGCTTTAGCCATTCCCACTTCTTTATTAGGAACCTGCATTGTGATGGCAATTGCTGGATTTAACTTAGAAACGATAACCTTATTAGCCTTAGCATTAGTAATTGGAATTGTCATAGATGATGCTATTGTTGATGTGGAGAATATTGCCCGGTTAATTGATGCCGGAGAAACACCCAGAGAAGCAGCAATTAAAGGAACAGATGAAATTGGGTTAACGGTGACAGCTTCTACCTTAACAATTGTAGCAGTTTTTCTCCCCGTAGCCTTTATGGGAGATGCGTTAGGACAGTTTTTTAAACCCTTTGCTTTGACTATTTCTTCGGCTGTGGTTATATCATTATTAGTCGCCAGAACGTTATCTCCAGTTTTAGCAGTTTATTGGTTAAAACCCGCAAAAGATAGACCGGAAAATTATACTCCAAAACCCAACCCAATTATCGAAAATTATCGTCGATTATTGCAATGGTCACTCACCCACCGAAAACGAGTTATTCTAATCGCTATTTTGAGTTTTATTGTGGGTTTAGCCTTAATTCCTTTTGTCCCACAGGGGTTTTTACCGCGACTCGATAGGGGAGAATTTGTAATTAATTATTCCTATCCTCTGCCTCAAATTTCCAATATTCAACCTCAACCCCGTAGAGACGAGCCACGGCGCGTCTCCTCTCCCTCCAACGATATTTTTCAACAGCCAGGAGCTTTTGACTGGTTAACTGATTTAGCGAGAAATCCCATTCAACTTTTTCTGAGAAAAACTCGCACAACCGCCACAAAAATAGAAGCGGTTATTTTACAAACTCCTGATGTGGAAAAAGCCTTTAGTATTATTGGGATTAAAGGGCAACCAAATCGAGGTAGAATTTATGTCAAATTGAAAAATAATCGTCAATTAACTACCTTAGAAGCTCAAGATCAAATTCGTTCTAATTTACCTCCCATTGATAATGTTACCGTCAGTGTGGAAGATATTCAATTTGTAGAAACAGGGGATGAAAAACCCCTGCAAATTGTATTGCTAGGAGAAGATATTCCGAAATTAAATAATATAGCTAAAACCATTCAAGAAAAAGTCACAAAATTACCCGGTTTTGTTGATGTTCGGGCAACGGGAGAAGACAATACATCCAATACAATTAACCAGATTGAACGATTTAATGGTCAACGAGCGGCTTATGTGACGGCGAATTTAAGCCAAGGTCAATTATTAGGAGATGCGACTAATCAAGTAATGGATATTGCTCAAACTTTAATAACCGATGAAGTCACCGTAAAATTAACCGGAGATTCCGCCAGAATTGGTCAAGTTTTAAATAGTTTTTTAGTCACGCTTTTGTTTTCAGTGATTTGTATGTTAGGGTTACTATTTCTATTATTTGGTCGTTGGGTCGAACCGACGGTGGTGGGGTTAACCCTTCCCTTGTCTCTAGCTGGAGCAATGTTAGCCTTATTAATTACCCAAAGTGATTTCGGGATTATCTCTTTAATTGGGTTAATTTTTCTCTTGGGATTATTAGATAAAAATGTATTATTATTGATGGATTATATCAACCAATTACGTCAAAAAGGCATGGGTCGAAATCAGGCAATTATTGAGACGGGAGTTGTCCGTTTAAGACCGATTATGATGACCACCGCTTCGACGGTTTTAGGAATGTTACCGATTGCTTTAGGATTAGGAGCAGGGGCAGAATTAAGACAACCGATGGCCGTGGCGATTATTGGGGGTTTAATTACATCTACTTTATTAAGTTTAATTGTTGTTCCGGTTTTAAATACGTTTTTAGAAGATGAAGGTTTGAAGATAAAAAAACGATTTAATAAACAAAGTTTATCAGGCAAATAAAAGATATTAAATTTCCCATCAATAAGGGGGATTTAGGGGAATCAAATATTAGGAGAAAACAGAGAGATGATCAAAGTATTTGTAACGGGTGGTACGGGGTTTATTGGGGCGAATTTAGTTAGATCGTTATTGAAAAATAACTATGCGGTTCGGGTGTTGGTTCGTCCTGAGAGTAATTTAGATAACTTAAAAAATTTAGAGGTTGAAATTGTTATAGGAAACTTAACAGATGCCAACTTATCTCAATCTTTAAAAGGCTGTAAGGTTCTATTTCATTGTGCAGCCCATTATTCTCTTTGGCAAAGAGATAAACACCTATTACAACAATATAATATTATCGGCACTCGTAATATTTTAGCCGCCGCTAGGCAAGCGAAAATTGAACGAACAATTTATACCAGTTCCGTTGCTGCAATTGGGGTAAAATCTGGAGTTGCTGTTAATGAAACCTATCAAAGTTCGGTTGAGAATTTAGTGGGATATTATAAAAAATCCAAATATTGGGCAGAACAGGAAGCCCAAAATGTGGTAAAATTGGGTCAGGATATTGTGATTGTCAATCCCAGTACACCCATTGGCCCTTGGGATATAAAACCCACACCGACGGGGGATTTGATTTTACGCTTTCTCCGCCAAAAAATGCCCGCCTATGTGAATACCGGATTGAATTTTATTGATGTTAGAGATGTTGCCCAAGGTCATTTACTAGCCTTAGAAAAAGGCAAAACAGGAGAACGTTATATTTTAGGTCATCAGAATTTAACCTTAAAACAATTCTTGGATTTATTGTCAGAAATAACCGGATTACCCGCCCCCGAAAAAACCATCCCAGTTTGGCTTCCCTTGGGCATTGCCTGGGTCGATGAAATGATTTTAGCTAATTTAGGAAAAAAACCTTCTATTCCCCTAGATGGCGTTAAAATGTCAAGACAACCGATGTATTATAATGCTTCAAAAGCAGTTCAAGAATTGGGTTTACCTCAATCTTCAATTAAAACCGCCTTGAAAGATGCCGTTAATTGGTTTATGTTAACAGTTGACTCTTGACGGATACGGGCGGGCTCAGTCAGATCTTTTTTAATCAATCCAAATCTTGATTAACCCGTCCTTAAAAATCCGCGAAATCCGTGAAATCCATCTAAATCCGTGATCTAAAAGGAGAAAAATGGCCATTCAAATTGAACAAGCAATTACCGTCGGCAAATATTTGTTTATGCAACGGTTAATGGGGCGAAAAAAATTCCCCCTAGTGTTGATGTTAGAACCATTATTTCGTTGTAATTTAGCCTGTTCAGGCTGTGGAAAAATTCAACATCCGAAAGAAATTCTCAAGCAAAATTTAAGCCCAGAAGACTGTTTTAAAGCTGTGGAAGAATGCGGTGCACCCGTGGTTTCAATTCCCGGAGGTGAACCTTTATTACATCCGCAAATTGATCAAATAGTTGAGGGGTTAGTTACTCGCAAAAAGTTTATTTATTTGTGTACGAATGGAATTTTGCTCGAAAAAAGTTTAGACAAATTTAAACCTTCTCCCTATTTAACCTTTAGTGTGCATTTAGATGGGTTAAAAGCACATCATGATCAATGTGTAGATCGGGAGGGCGTATTTGAAATTGCAGTAAAAGCGATTAAAGTGGCTAAATCAAAAGGATTTAGGGTGACAACCAATACAACGGTATTTGCGGGAACTCAGCCGGAAGAAATGCAGAAATTCTTTGATTTTCTGGAAAGTTTAGGTTTAGATGGAATGATGATTTCCCCTGGTTATAGTTATGAATGGGCACCAGATCAAGAACATTTCCTAAAACGAGAACAAACTAAAGCCTTATTCCGGGAAATTTTATCTCCCTATCAATCAGGTAAAAAGCAATGGAATTTTAATCATAATCCTTTATTCTTAGATTTTCTCATCGGAGAAAAAGACTATGATTGCACTCCCTGGGGCAGTCCTAGTTATAGTGTTTTAGGATGGCAAAAACCCTGTTATTTATTAAATGAAGGGTATTATTCCAGTTATCAAGAATTATTGGAAAAAACCGACTGGGAACAATACGGTAAATCCAGTGGAAATCCTAAATGTGTAGATTGTATGGTTCACTGTGGTTATGAACCTACGGCGGCTATAGAAGCGATGAAAATTGAAAATATGGGGCGTTCTATTGGAGCTTTATTTTAATTAGTTGCGGGTAGGTTTATGATTAACTTGCCCTATTTTTGTATAACCATTGTAAAACCCTTCTAGTCCGAGCGTCCTCTGTCGCTAGGTTGCGTGCTTTAGCTTAACGGTTTATTCCATTTTATATAATCAAAAATAATGCTAACAGAATTAATTAAATTATTTGAATTTGAATTTATGAGAAATGCTTTAATGGCAGGACTTTTAGTGAGTATTGCCTGTGGCATGATTGGAACATTTGTTGTTGTGAATCGGATTGTTTTTATTAGTGGAGGAATCGCCCATGCTGCCTATGGGGGAATTGGTATGGGTTACTTTTTCAAATTTAGTCCCGTATTCGGGGCGATCGCATTTTCTGTAATTTCCGCCCTAGGAATGGGGTTAGTATATCGAAAAACTCAACAACGGGCAGATACTATTATTGGTGTAATGTGGGCAATAGGAATGGCAATTGGGATTATTTTTATCGACTTAACCCCAGGTTATAAAGTGGATTTAATGAGTTATTTATTTGGCAGTATTCTAACCGTCCCTCCATCGGATTTAATTTTGATGTTAATATTAAATATTTTAATTGGGGGGATGATTCTTTTATTTTATAAGGAATTAGTTGCCATTTCTTTTGACCCAGTTTTTGCCGAAACTCGGAATTTACCAGTAGACCAACTTTATCTAATGTTAATAGTTGCCATTGCCCTAACAGTGGTGATGGTGATGAAAGTTGTCGGTTTAATTTTGGTAATTGCCCTATTAACAATTCCGGCGGCAATTTCAGGACAATTTGTTAAAGACTTAAAACAAATGATGTTACTATCCAGTATTTTAGGAATGGTTTTTACCACCCTAGGATTAGGAATTTCTTACTTTTTTAATTTAACCTCCGGTGCCACGATTATTTTAGTCGCTGGTTGCGCTTATTTATTCAGTTTAAGCCTAAAAAATATGATTAAACAAGCCTGATGGGGTTCAATTTTCCTGATTTATGCTAAAGTCCTCTGTTGAACCTTGAATCACCCTTTAGATGAATTTATGAAAACCCAGATTGCACTTTGTTTGACTTCCCTAATTTTAGGCTTTTCCTACCCGGCAACGGCACAGAATCTTAACTGTCCGAGTTCAGTTTCTGCGTGTCAAAACTCCAACTCGACAGAAACCGTGGCGATTTTAGAAGATGGTCGGTCTTATGAATATGAAGCCGGACAGGGGATTTATCGAGTTCGCTACAATTATACTGGAGAAAATTGGACTCATGCTGATGTTGCCCCCATAAGAATTAATACGAATAAACCAATTGCAATTTTACCCATGCAATATACTAGCAATGGTGTACAATCCGGGGCAAGTGTTAACGGTGTTTCCGTGGGTCGAATTTGGAATTCAATTACCGTTGAAGAAATGAAACGACGGTTAGAAGCGTTAGGATTTTATGTGTTAACTCCGACGATTTCTATGTATGGAGAAAATATAGATGGATTCCAGGCTTTAGAACATTTTATTGCCGGAGTTCATAAGGGAAATACTTCGGTGCAAACGGTGGTTTTAACAGCCGATGCTAATGTTGCGAATGCTGCTAACCCCCGTCCGGGTGCTCAAATGTTAGTTACCGGACTCCATCAACGGGATTTATGGTGGGAATATCGCATTCAAAATCGTTTAGTTGGGTTTTATCAACAGCAGGGTTTAGTTAATATTGGGCCGAGAGTTCGAGGGGGGAAAAATAATCGTGAGGGTCATTCTTTGGCTTGGCATCCGATGATTGAAAGGGCGGCGGAATATAATCCTAAAGTGGCGATTATTGAGGTTGCCCAAGCCGCAGAAATTATTCAACGGGCGGGGTCAATTCAAGCCGGGCGACAATGGGCCGCCCCTGTGTTTGATGGTGTGGCGTTAGGAATGGCAGAGGAAGCCTGCGCTACGGGGGCGAAATTGGAGATACAGCGGTTCCCGCTGTTATGAGGTACAGTAACAGCAATTAGCAAACCAATTTCTTAAATGTTGAGGATTGACTAAATGGAGTGCAACGGCAATTAGGGTATCAACCATTTCTGCTGTAGTTGGAGCCAACCTTCGTAAGAAAGACTTAAGTTGAGACCACCATAATTCAATGGGGTTAAAATCAGGAGAATAGGGTGATAAACAAAGAATTTTAGCACCAACAGCTTCAATCATAGTTGTAACTGAAGCTAGTTTATGGGCTGGTAAGTTATCCATTACTACTACGGCTCCTGGCCACAATTCAGGAACTAAAAATTTCTTAACAAATACTTCAAAAGCTTTTCCGTCCATGGAATTGTCCATCGTCATCAATGCTAGGACTTTTTTAATACTAATTGCTCCAATAGCCGTTACTTTTGACCCTCGATAAAAAGGTTTTAAATCGTATACTCTTGTTCCTCGTTGTGAGCGGGCATGAGTTCTTGCCAATCCTAGCATCACGCCAGTTTCATCCAGAAATACTAAGTTGATAGGATCTATATCTTTGACTTTTTCCCAGTAATCTAATCTTAACTTTTGAACTCTTTCTGTGGCAGCTTGGCTACTCCGCATTGTTTTTTTTTACGATTTAATCCTAATTTTTGTAAACAGGCAGACATAGCACTTCGACTGACCCAATTCCCTGTCTTGGCTGCAAATAATTCGCAAAATTCCAGTAAAGTTGCATCAGGATTGTCGGCTACCATTATTCTTAAATCTGCTTCAGCATTTTTGAGATGGCTAAACTGTGGTTTCCCGGGTTTCTTGGGTTGTAAATTTCCATCAACTCGTTGTTGTTTTACCAGTTTTTGGACTAAACTTTTACTGACAGAGAATTTAGCTGCTACTTTTCTAATGGATAGATTTTCCACCAGATGTGCTGTCACTATTTTTTGCCGGAAATCTATTGAGAATGCTTTCATTTACAAATCATATTTTTGTTATTACTTTAGTGTATCCCATTACAGCGGGAACCGCTGTATGTAGGGGGAGGTAGGGGAGTGGGAGAGCAGGGGGAGTAGGGGGAGCAGGGGGAGCAGGGGGAGCGGGGGGAGCAGGGGAGGCAGGGGGAGCAGGGGAGGCAGGGGGAGCAGGGGAGGCAGGGGGAGCAGGGGGAGCAGGGGGAGCAGGGGGAGCAGGGGAGGCAGGGGGAGCAGGGGAGGCAGGGGGAGTAGGGGGAGCAGGGGGAGCGGGGGGAGCGGGGGGAGCAGGGGAGGCAGGGGAGGTAGAGGAGGTAGAGGAGGTAGAGGAGGATGTCAAAACCTAGTCTACTGCCTCATTAATTGGATATCGGTCTATCAACTGACGGGCGCGCAGAGCGTTTTTTTTCAAAGATTCACTTAAATAAGGAACATGAGGAATTTGAGAGAGAAAATCTAAAGTTCTTCGGAACATTCGGACAATATCTCCTTCATCTAAACTGGTATTTGCCACTAACTCCAACCAATCGGTTTCTAAGGCCCACTGCTCAATTAAACCCGTTAAATCCCGTTCTAACCAGATGGGTAAAGCCACCCGATACCGTCGTTGCTGTTTAAATAATTCCTGACGCAGATGGCGCAACTGTCCTAGGGCGTTTTCCGCCTCCTCCGATAAGTCATAGCGCGTCCAACTATCGGGACGGGAAACCTCCGTAACCAAAGCGGCACAGGCCGCTGCTAAATGATGGGGGTCGAGTTGGTCAAAAATCCCTGACTTTAAGGCTAACCCTAACCATAATTCGTTATCTCCCCGCAGGGCGGCGGTGGCCTGTCCTAAGTCCGTTGGTTTCAACTCATCTAGGGCTTGGAAGTATTGCAAAATTGAAATTAAAGCCATAAATTCATCCCAATGACGGGCTAAATCTTCTTCTAATTCCGCTCGCATTTCTTCAATCATTTCATTTAATTCTGCCCAGCGTTGCCACCGTTTTAACAGTTTATTCGGTTTACCCCATTCATGGATGGGATGGGAGTCTAATTCTAACTCTAATCGTTCGACTTGTTCCTGTTGAGCAATGACTTCTGGAGGCGGTTCGGGTATATTTAATTCGGGAATTTGTTGGGTAATGGCTACGGTTAACTCGTCCCCTTTACGACATTGACCTAATTTAAACGGAATATTAGGAATCTCCAGATAATCTACATTTAACCGTTTAGAATCAGGTTGCAGAATCACAATATCAGAGGCACTCACCACATACCAGCGATTATCCCGTCCCAAACAGAGGAAATAGGGCACCTGTCCCGAACTGGGGGTTTTGGCGACTAACACGGCGGGAATGGGGTCAGACTCCAGTTTGCGGGCCGTAGGAACATTTTTTCCCCGTAACCCAACCGTTGTACCTAATGGGGCAATATCCATTAAGTTGGCCATCCGGTGCATTCGGCCATCTTCGGCTTGCTGTTGTAGGAGTTTTAATAAACGGCGTTCTTCTCGCAGGCGCTCATAAACTTTTTCAAAACTGGCTAGGGTTTCTTCCAACAATGCCATATTTTGTTCGCCACTAAAGCCAAATTGGGCTTCAATTAACGATAATTCTGCTTGCAGGATTTCTATTTCCTGTTGAGTGGGAATTAAATTAATTGTAGACAGATATTGTCCGAAACTGCGTTCAACTAATTCCTTAGATTTTTCTAAACTATGCCGTTGTAATAAGTTCAACACCATGCCATAACTGGGGCTGAATTGACTGACTAAGGGGTCGGGTTTAGATGTCGCTAAATAGGCTGCTTCCTTTGCCCCTTCAAAGGGGGTTTGTACCGTCACCACATAGCCTTCGGTATCCATGCCCCGCCGTCCCGCCCGTCCCGACATTTGCAGAAATTCCGAGGGTTTTAACAGGCGATGACCGTCATCGGTGCGTTTTGATAAACTAGAAATTACGGTGGTTCTCGCGGGCATATTAATCCCGGCGGCAAGGGTTTCCGTGGCAAATACCACCTTAATTAATCCCTGTTGAAATAACTCCTCAACTAACCCTTTCCAAGTTGGTAAAAGTCCCGCGTGGTGGGCGGCAATTCCCCGATATAAAATTTCGACCTGCTCGGGACGAATGCCTTCAGGACTTGAGGCTAAAAACGCATCAATTCGTTCTTTTAAGCGGGCAGTTTCGGCTTCATTCACTAAGGATAAATGACGCACTTCTCCAACGGAGCGATCGCAACCTTTCCGACTAAAGATAAAATAAATAGCAGGCAGCATATCCCGTTCTTGTAGATGGGAGATGACGGCGGTTAAATTCGGAATATCATTGCGTCTACCCCGTTGGGGGATACCTTTTTTTTCTTTGAGGCGAGGATTAATTCTTTTCAGGGAGTCTTCCAATAGGGGAAAAAAGCCTTTATTATTGCAAAAATGATATTGTAGCGGTACTGGCCGAAAGTCAGAATAAATTAATTCTGTGGGGCCATGGACTTGGGAAATCCAGTGGGTTAACTGTTCACTATTGGCCACCGTTGCCGATAGTGCCACCAATTGAATTTCCCGGGGACAATAAATAATCGATTCTTCCCAAACCGTCCCCCGTTGGCGGTCATTCATATAATGGCACTCATCCAAAACCACCGCTTCTACCGCTTCCATGGAAGTTCCGACTTCTCCAATCGGTGTACCATAGAGCATATTGCGGAAAATCTCCGTGGTCATCACCACCACGGCCGCATCCCGGTTAACGGAAATATCCCCCGTTAATAACCCTACCTTGTCCGCCCCAAACTGTTCTCGAAAATCCCGAAACTTTTGATTGGATAGCGCCTTTAGGGGTGTAGTGTAAAAGACCCGCCTATTACCCGCTAAAGCCCGATGAATGGCATATTCTCCTACCAAGGTTTTTCCCGAACCCGTAGGCGCACAAACCACAACGGACTTTCCCCCGTCCAATGCTGTAATGGCATTGCATTGAAACTCATCCAGGGAAAATGGAAATAGGGCGTTGAGATCCAGGGAGGGATTGTTTTCGGTAGAGTAGGACACAGGAATATAAATAATAAGACTAATTCTAAGGTTAAAATCACCATCATAGCATAGATTTTTTTCAAAAGAGACAATGGATCAGTCATCAGTCATCAGTCATCAGTTATCAGTTAACTGATGATTGAATTAAATTACCCTAATTTTTAATGATTTTATGATTCCTAATATTTCAACTATTCCCTTGATTCAACTCGCTTCTGGCGATCAATTATTTATTCAAAGTTATCAGTTTACAGGCGAAAATCCAGGAAAAAAGGTTTATTTACAATCTAATTTACACGGGGCTGAAATTAGTGGAAATGCGGTGATTAGGGATTTAATTAATTTTTTAATCACCTTGGATAAGACTCAGTTAACGGGAGAAATTTTATTAGTTCCTGTTTGTAATCCTTTGGGAGTGAATCAGCGATCGCACTATTTTTCCTCCGGTCGATATAATCTCTATGATGGCAAAGACTGGAATCGAATTTTTTGGGATTATGAAAAAACCGGAGCCGATATTGGCGAATTTGCAGAAGATTATCAGGATTTAGAACCAGATGAAATTCAAGAAAAATATCGTCAAACTATTTTAAATAAATTCCATCAACTGGCTAAATCCATCAGGAGTTCCCCAGGAGTTTCCTACAATAATTATTATCGCTATCAACTCCAAAACCTAGCCCTAGATGCTGATTATGTGATTGATTTACACAGTTCAACCCATAACGCCCTCGACTATTTATATTGTTTTCATAGTCGAGAAGCAAGTGCTAATGCCTTTCTATTGGATACAGGAATATTAATGAATGATTATGATGGGGATGCCTTTGATGAAGCCTTTATGAAGCCCTGGTTAGCCTTAGAACACGAATTAAATAAACTGGGAAAAAATATCAGATTTGAGATTGAATCTTGGACATTAGAACTGGGTTCGGGGTTGGAAATGAATCCCGAATCTGTGCAGAAAGGAATTAGGGGAATTAAAAATTATTTGGCGACCAAAGGACTGTTATCCATCGAAGATTTCCCCTTAGCTTCCACCCCAAATCATCGGATTAATCTTACCCCTAAAAACACAATTCAACGCTATTATTCCCCCGGCGGAGGCATGATTGAATTTTATGTTAAACTAGGGGAAACCGTTCATAAAAATCAGAAACTCTATACTATTTTGAGTTTCAATAAAATTGGAGAATTACCCCAAATTCGGGAGGTTTGCGCCGAAGGGGACGGACTCATTTTCGACATCAGCAAAAATCATTCCGTAAATCAATGGGATTATGTTTTAGGGGTAATGCCGTCTTAAATCCTAGTTTTTTGTTAAACTAATTTCTGTAAAACCACTAAATATCCCATTAACATTGTGTTAGACGAAGCCGCTAAAAAAACAATTCTGCGTAAAATTCCCC
The DNA here is from genome assembly GCF_057220675.1 of Planktothrix sp. PLAVEN19ND. Lineage (NCBI taxonomy): Bacteria > Bacillati > Cyanobacteriota > Cyanophyceae > Oscillatoriales > Microcoleaceae > Planktothrix > Planktothrix sp. PLAVEN19ND. Next base: position 1,995,157 of record NZ_CM170132.1, read on the forward strand.
ACGCCCTCTATATTTGTGGAGTCAAAGAGGGAGAGGAAGTCAATGGTTTTACCGCCAGTTGGGTGACACAAGCCTCCTTTCAACCACCTTTAGTGGTCAACTGTGTTAAAAATGATTCTAAATCCCATGCCATGATTAAAACCAGTGGTGTGTTCGCCCTGAGTTTCCTGGCAGAAGGCCAAAAAGACATTGCCCAGAAATTCTTTAAACCCCAACATCGAGTGGGAAACAAATTTGAAGACATCGAATTTTACTTAGGAGAAACCGGTTGTCCGATTATTTCCGTCGCCTTGGGTTATGTGGAATGTCAAGTGGTCGGTTGCGTTGAACATGGCGACCATACGGTATTTGTCGGGGAAGTCATCGCCGCCGGTGTTCATCAAGAAGCGGAAATTCTTAACCTCGCCAGCACGGGATGGAATTATGGGGGATAGGTAGGGAAACACAGATAGATTTAAGAATTCTTCTCCCCTTGACCTGTGGAGGGGTGGGGGGGAGAAGTTAAACAATACTATAACCCCATTATGTCGAATTACCGCCCCTTGACAAAACTGTTGCCAAGCTAACATCTGCTAACCAGACTCTCTACTGATTTAAGGCATCCAACCGATCCAAAACTTCTAAACCCTGTGCCACATCGCCCCGCATTGCTAAAGATTGAAATCGTGTCTGAGCATCAAACTCAGCGATCGCAAACGTTGATAATTCTTCCATAAGCTTATTGATACTAATGCCGCGAGATTCAGCTAAAGCCTTCAGGCGGAAATGTTTGTCATCAGATAAACGAATCGTTAAAGTTGCCATATTGTAATTACTCCGTAATCAATGCTTCCGGGGAAATAATAGAAAGCTGGGGAAAGAGAAGTTCAGCCCTTTGGAAATCTTTAATATTCTGGGTAACAATTGCCTCTGCATTACCCGCGATCGCCAATTCAATTAGATGATTATCCGCTTCATCTTTCAAGTTCGGTCGCCATAAATAATAAACCTGAACCCATTGACTTACTGACATCAAAGCAGCAAGCAATACTTCAATATCAGCTTTCGATATTGGGCAGCGTGCCATCACCTCCGATCGCCCCAGGATTGACTCAAACTCCATCAATAATGCTGTTCCCATCAGGGGTTTATACTTCCCTTGTAAGCAGGCACGAAGTACGGCGCGACTTGCTCCAGAAGGGCTAATTAAGGCACTGACAAAAACGTTGGTGTCAATTACAAGTTTGCTAGACATAAGCTAATAATAGCATATATTCTATCATCTTTTGACTCCGTTCTTTGTAAGTTAACATTAATTAAAGGATCTGGGAACAGGGAATAGGGATAATACTTTTGACTGTTTCATATCAGTATTAAAATGTTACAACCTATTGAGGATTACTATATATTAATGTTGATGGGTTTCCATGGCTTGAATAATTTTAACGGTTTCTATACTAACGGTACAAACCCGCATTAATAAGTTAATCACCTGTTCTTTATAGTCCGCAAATCGATAATTATTGAATTGTTTGGCAATAGTTTCATCTTTGGGTTTTTTCTCTTTATATTGGTCTAATATCCATTCTAACGCCGAACGATTTCCTAGGCGATAGTCCCAGGCGGTTTTAGGAATATCGGTTAAGCTGGTGACGGTATCAAGGATAATTTCATTTTTGATTTTATCGGCTTTTAATTTGGGTTTGGGGTTGGTGATTTCGGTTTCCGAACTATTAACCCGGGTTAGGGGATAGGGGTTAATGGTTTCATAGTTAATATGAAGTTCCATCAGTTGTTTTCCCCAAGTTACCCACTGTGGAAAATTATCATAAAAGGGAATACGGGGAAAATCCCGTTTTAGGTTTTGTTCGTATTTTTGTCGATAGAGGGGATGATGTAAAACAGCGTAGGTATAATGGAAGATATCAATTTTTTTTATAGTTTTATCGTTATAATGGGTTTGAAATTGAGTTAACCCCCAGTCGGTAATGTTATCGATTTTTTCGTTATTTTCAGTGTAAATATATAAAGTTAAACATTGGGTTGCAGCAGCAGCACCTACAAAATGTAAATCACTAACACAATTATTTATTAATACCATAAAGGGTTTTTGAGAATTTGGGCCAGTAAAATTAATTACAAAATTACTTTGTTTTAAATTTTTTCCATAAGTTAAAAAATGTAACTCAGTTAGCAAGTCACTTAAATCTAAATCCCCATAATAAAATACTTTATAAAATGGTCTGTAACAGGCTTTTGTGATTTTTTCCAAAGAAAAACTAAAATTTGTTTCTCGTGCAAATCTTTTTTTTAATACATGACTCCATTTAATTATTTCTGGATAATTATTGTTCTTTTCATCTAAAAGATTATTATAGGTTTTAATCATGTAATTGATTTTATTTATCAAATTGCTTTTTTCTACATCATAAACCCATAAATCTCTATTTGTTGATATACCTGGATTATTTAACTTAAATATAGAATTTTGATTTTTTTGAGCAACCAAAGGTAATAAACTATCAAAGTCATTATCTGTTAAATTAATCCAATTACTTTTATCATCAGGAGTAACATGAGCAAAATCAACCTGCTCAAAAGAGATAGACGCTAAAAAATTTAGTTTTTCCTCGGCTGTATCAAATTCATTTCGACGAGTATAAAAAATTTGACAAGGTACATTTTTCTGGTTTGAATATTTTTTGACCATAAAACTAATCGCTACCCCAGTTTGAATGCCAAAAACATTATGTTTAGCTCCCGAAAGTTGGGGATTTTTTCTAATATCTCCACCTAAATCAATTATATAGATATAACTAAACTCCTGACTAACTACCTTTCTAAAACCATCAAAACTTCGTGCTTCAATAAAAGATGAATTAGTCACAAAAGCCAAAGCACCATTTTTTCCTAATCTATCAGAAGCCCATCGAAAAAATCGGGAGTACATATCATAAAGTTTAGTTTTTTGCGCGGTACTTTCTTTAATATAAGTAGCTTTAATCTGTTTATCAATCGCGGGGTATTCGCGATTTTTATTATTATCATTTTCGTTTTGTTGATTAGCATTATAAGGCGGATTTCCCATAATAACTAAAATCTTGCGATCATTTTGTCGTTTAATTCTAGCGGTATTTTCCACCGTCATCGAGAATAAATCTAACTGTTTATCCGCAAAAACCGTATGATCTAAAGTATCCATTAAACAAATATTATGAAATTCGGCATAATTCCCTATTTTTTGCAGATAGGTGAACTCAATATTTAAGTTAGCGATATAATAGGGTAAAATCGCCACTTCATTACCATGAATTTCATGCTCGTATTTATAGGGTAATTGAGCTTTAGGTAAATATTCAATTAATTCAGTAATAAATGTTCCCGTCCCCGTGGCGGGATCTAAAATTTCCACATCCTTATCCGCTAAAATTTTACCAAAATGTTTATGCAATAAATAATCCGTACTCTCAATCATAAACCGGACAATTTCATTAGGAGTATAAACAATTCCTAACTTATCCGCCGCTTTTGGGTTATACGCTTTATAGAAATTCTCATAAACTGCTTTCAGGAATTTTTGCTTTTCGTGATGGTTATAAATATTAGCTGCGATGCGTCGAATAACCGCATAATAACGCTCAATAGTGCTTAAAGTATTGCGTTTGGTCGCCCCGGTGAAAAAAGTTTCAATCACCGCTTGTAACTGACTAGCAATATTATTTTCTCGGTGAAATTGGGACTCATTGAAAATATTAATAAAGATATCTTCGGTTAAGATATGCTGAATCATCATTTCTCGGATATCTTCTAAACTAATTTCTGGGTGAATAGAATCTTGACAAACCCGCAAAAATTTATCCCGCGCTTGTTGAAAGGGTTTATTACTAATAGACTGTTGATCAATTAGCGATCGCAACGTTGTTAAAATGGTCGGTAAATCTTCTTGAAAATGGCTAATAGCGTCTCGAAAATCCCGAACTTCTGGACGTAAATAGTTAATAAAAGCGTTAATAGCGGTATCCAATGCTTCCGCATCTTCCATGGATACCCGCAGAATTTCCCCTCCTCCTTGAATTAAAACCGCCGTTTGGGAATCTTCAAATAAAATATTATCATCGGGATAACCTTTCGCCAGTTTCTTCTCAATTTCTAAATCTAAATTATCATATTGATCCTTACTTTCCCAATACCCATAATCTAATCTGAGAGTATCTTTAATTGTCCCATCGGGATATACAGGTTTTCCCTTTTTGGTTTTGTATTCTAACTCAGGAATTAAGATAAAATCTTTGCTTCTACAATAGTCATTTAACAGATTTTGAAACGCCACGCGGATTGAAGTTTCTTTGCGACTTCCCCCATATTGAATAATTTGATCAACGGTATTATAATATTGATGAATCAAAAGTTTAGACATAAATCGCCCCGATCCTCAAAACCTATTGATCAAAATATAGCAATCCGTATAGGATTTGTGATCAAAACCTGTAGGGGTTGGGTCTCCCAACCCAGGCGCAAAGAGGGTTGGGAGACCCAACCCCTACGATAAAATGTTAGAATCTCGGCGCGGATTGCTATAGAATTGAATATTAACGTTATCCCAAATAAACCTATTGATTGACTATAAAGAAATTAGGAGTCGTCAAATCCTGGGTTAACTGAATAGAAATGATTTGACCGGGTTGTAAAGTCGTGGGCGAGGGAGAAGTCCCAATGCCAATTCCCGCCCCAGCAATGGCGCCGACTAAAGCCCCAACTCCGGTAAAACCACTAATTAAAAACCCCGCTAAACTCCCCGCACCCGTACCAATTCCTACCCGTTCGGGACGAACTTCTAATGACCCTGGAATCCAGTTAGATTGACCTTGAATCGGGATACTACGACCGTCTAAATTAATCGCTTGAGCAATAAATCGACTGCCTTTTGCTGTGGTTTCAAACTCTCCGACAATCGGCGTATCCGGCGGCACAATATAATTGCCTAAACTATCAACAATTCCCCCTTGCAATAACAACACATCCTGACGTTCAGAACGATTAGTTAAACGCACTTGATCTTCCGTGGGATACAGTAAGGTTAAAGCGGTTCCGGTCGGAAGCAGAATCGCCGGAGGACGAGGATTAAGATAGGATTGCTGCTGTCCTGGGGGCAAAGGTTGACCAAAGGGAACCGCTTGGGGCAGGGATGATGCTTGGTATTGATAATCAGGTGGGTATGGGTATAAATTGGCTGGGCGAATGGTGGCCACCGGACGGACAATCGGGGTTTTCAGGGACGGGTTTGGGGGTGACGAAACGGTAGGGAACAGTTGGGCTTGGCTAGGCTGACTCACCGGAAACCGCACCACATCTAAACTCGAATCTCGGGTCGGTTGGGGGTTGGGTAAAACCGTTTGTCGGGGGTCGTATTGACGGACAGAATATTGAGGAGGTTTTGGGGGTTCGGTCGGCTTAACGGTGGTGGTTTGGGGGGCGGTGGCAGTTCGGGAGGGGGCAGGAGTTGGAGTCGTTTGGGGTTGGGCGGTCGCAACGCTATTCGGAGGAGTTGCAGGGGGTTCCGGGGGTAAGGTTTGTAGGGTGGGACGCAAGACCCAGAGGTTATCAATCCCAATTTGCCGTAAATCGAGGGTTTGGGGGTCAACGGTGATACCCTGGGTAAATTCCACCACCAGTTGAGCTTGTTGGGGTTTAGCCTGAATTAAACTGACTTGACGAACAACGCCTGTATCATAGCGTTCGGTAATATTTACTTTAACTTCTGTATTCGGAAGGTCTAGGATTAGGCGCGGGGGAAGGTTATAAACCGATAATTGGGGCTGATTCCCTGGCGGCAGTTCGACCTCGACAATTCCGGTGTTGGGATCAATTTTCCAATCTACAACGGCGGCGGCTTGTGCGGTTAAGGGGTGGGCAGTTGCTAAGGCTAGACAGGCGACAACACTAGAGCTTCTCAACAGCATACTCCCATACAACGCGGTCACGTCCGAGGCGACGCAGGTTTGTACCGTTTGCTTAAATTTTTGTTTGAAGTTTTGCGCTTGCATGGTTTCTGCGTGAAAACTCTAGTTGATTGATGTTTTATTAGCACATTTAAGAGCAGAATGCAAGTGTTAAAGTCATTAGATATCAATAATAGCCTATGAACTCTGAAGCTTGACTAAAATATCCATATCACCTAACCCTAGATAAAAGCAACTCATGATCATGAGAAAAATACGGTTGTTTATTGCCTCAAGTTTAGATGGATATATTGCCAGAAAAACGGGCGAAATTGATTGGTTATTCACCGATGCGGATTATGGCTACACGGAATTTTATGATCAAATTGATACGGTTTTAATGGGGCGTAAAACATATCAGCAAGTTCTAACCTTTGGAGAATATCCCTATCCCAAAAAAAAGGGATTTGTCTTTTCCAAATCTGATCAAGGGACAAAAACTAATCATGTAGAATTCATTGGCGGAGATTGTAAAAACTTTATTGAATCCCTCCGTCAATCTCCAGGTCAAGATATTTGGATTGTAGGAGGAGGTCAATTAATCCATGAATTTCTCCGACAAGGTTGGATTGATGAATTAATTTTGTCCATTCACCCCATCATTTTAGGCAGTGGGATTCCGTTAATAACTTCCGATCCCAATTTAGAAATTTCCCTAGAATTAAAACAGGTAAAAACCTATCCTTCTGGCTTACTACAGGTATCTTATGATTTAAAAAACTGTTCACTAATAACTGACAACTATTAACTGATAACTGGTACGGGCGGGTTCTTTTAGATCTTTTTAATCACCTAAATCTTGATGAACCCGCCCCTACAACTGATAACTGATTATGGTCGATACATCCACAGGGGTAAACCACTGGTAGATAACTCAAATTCTAACCAACGGTTAGCCGCAATAATGCTATTAGGGGCTAAATTACTCCCGGTTAATCTACTTAGAAAAGGTTTGGGTTTTTCAAAGGTGAAACACTCGGTTTTCTTGGGATCAAGTTTAACTAATTCCGCCGCCCAACACCGGGCATCTTCTTCCGTTCCTAAACGGTCTACTATGCCCAATTCTACCGCTTGTTGTCCGGTAAAAATTCGACCGTCAGCGAAAGTTCTCACGGTGTCATGACTCAAGTTCCGAGACTCAGCCACGGTTTGTACAAATTGTTGATAACTGGTATCAATTAATTCCTGTAAAATATGTTGTTCGGGTTCAGTTAATTCTCGATCAAAAGACAAAATATCTTTATAGGGCCCCGATTTAATCACCTTAAAAGATACACCTACTTTTTCTAATAAGCGCTCTATATTATTACCTCTTAAAATTACTCCAATACTTCCGGTAATTGTACCGGGGTTAGCCACAATATGTTCGGCTCCCATGCCAATATACACACCCCCGGAGGCAGAAATATTCCCAAAACTCGCCACAATTTTGACTTTTTTCTGTAACCGTTTCAGGGCGCTATAAATTTCTTGGGAGTCGCCAACGGTTCCCCCGGGGCTATCAATTCTCAATAATAGGGCGGGAAATTTCCGTTCTTCCACGGTTTTTAGGTCTTCTAACACCCGTTTGCGGGTCTCTGACCCAATGGCTCCATTAATTTCTATGCGGGCGATTTGTTTGCGGTAGCTCGGTTTAAATGGCCAAATCATGGGTAATGACAGAACTGTATTAGGTTAATAATATGATATAAACGGCTTAATAAAAGTACATAATTTTCATCCCTCCTAACTCAACCTCAATGGAGAAGCGAATGCAGCAACCCCAAACCCCTGGTAAATTACCCTTTCAACCATTATTGTTAATTGCCCCCTTCTTCTTTTGGGGGACGGCGATGGTGGCGATGAAGGGACTTCTCCCCCAAACCACACCGTTTTTTATGGCGGGAGTCCGGTTAGTTCCCGCAGGGGTTTTGGTAATATTGGCGGGGATATTGTCGGGACGTCCCCAACCCAAAGGCTGGCAAGCCTGGCTCTGGATCTCAATATTTGGGTTAGTGGACGCCACCCTATTTCAAGGATTTTTAGCCCAAGGGTTAATGAGAACTGGAGCCGGGTTAGGATCGGTGATGATCGACTCCCAACCCCTAGCCGTGGCAATTTTATCCCTATGGTTATTTCAAGAAACCATTGGATTTTGGGGCTGGTTAGGGTTGGCTATTGGGATTATTGGAATTAGTTTTATTGGTTTACCCGATGATTGGATTTTAGGGTTACTTAATTCGGAATTATTAACCACTTCTATTGATATTTCTCAACTATTTAATAGTGGGCAATTATTAATGTTATTAGCTGCCCTATCCATGGCCGTGGGAACGGTATTAGTGCGGTGGGTTTGTCGCTATGCTGATCCGGTGGTAGGAACGGGATGGCACATGATTATTGGGGGTTTCCCCCTATTCGGGTTATCAGCTATTTCGGAAACTCAACAATGGCAAAATATTGATCTTTCCGGTTGGGCGGCCATGGGCTATTCTACCGTATTTGGTAGTGCCATATCCTACGGATTATTTTTCTATTTTGCATCTAGTGGAAGCCTGACTAGCCTTAGTTCTCTGACGTTTCTGACTCCAGTTTTTGCCCTCTTATTTGGAAATTTCTTTTTACAAGAAGTTCTCAGTCCGTTACAATCATTGGGTGTTTGTTTGACATTAGTGAGTATCTATTTGGTAAATCAACGGGAAACCTTAGCCGAAAAGTTTAAAATCAAAGGTTTTCAGGATTTTACCCCCTCTCAAACAGAAACCAATTTATTACAACCCGCCGAGGTAAATTCCCTAGAAATACCCGTAGAAATTCACGAAGTGGAGACAAGCCCAAACCCATCTCTACACCCTAAACTGTAATTTACCCCAAAATTTCCCATGAAAATCGGTGCAAATTATTTAGGCAACAATTGCTGTGAATTCAAAGTGTGGTCGCCCTTGCGTAAACGGGTTGCTGTTAAGATTCTATCCCCGGAAGAACGGTTAATTGATTTAGAACTCGATCAACAGGGATATTGGAGTGCCACGGTTGATAATATCCCTCCAGGAAGCCGTTATTTTTATCAGTTAGATGGCAATGTTACCCATCCTGATCCCGCTTCCTATTCTCAACCGGAAGGAGTTCACCAAGCCTCAGAAGTGATTGATCAAAGTTGTTTTATTTGGCAGGATCAGGACTGGAAAAGTATTTCCTTAGATGAATTAATTGTTTATGAAATGCACGTTGGCACGTTTACAACAGAGGGCACATTTACCGCAATTATTCCCCGCATTTCGGAGTTATTAGAATTAGGAATTAATGCCATTGAATTAATGCCTATTGGTCAGTTTCCGGGCTATCGCAATTGGGGTTATGATGGCACCTATCTCTATGCCCCTCAAAATTCCTATGGGGGAGTAGAAGGGTTAAAACAGTTAGTCAATGCTTGCCATCAACAGGGCATGGCGGTGATTTTAGATGTGGTTTATAATCACTTTGGCCCAGAAGGAAATTATATCGGACAATTCGGCCCCTATTTTACCGACTTCTATCGAACTCCTTGGGGTTCAGCGATTAATTATGACCAAGCCTATTGTCAGGGAGTCAGGAATTTTATTATTGAAAATGCTCTCTATTGGTTAAGGGAGTTTCATATTGATGCCTTAAGATTAGATGCTGCGGATAATATTTTTGATCTGGGTGCTAAACACATTTTACAGGAATTAGCCGAGCACGTCAATCAACTTTCTCAACAGCAAGGGCGGAAGTTTTATTTAATGGCAGAAACGGATTTAAACGATGCTAAATTAATCCGTTCAAAAGCCGTAGGAGGCTATGGTTTAGATGTGCAGTGGTGTGATGATTTTCACCATGCTATTCATACTATATTAACGGGTGAAAATATTGGGTATTATCAAGATTATGGTCGCTGCGAACAGTTAGCAAAATCCTACCGAGAAGGGTTTATTTATACCTGGGATTATTCCCCTAACCGTAAACGTTTACATGGACAGTCAGCCGCAGATTGTCCTCCCGATCATTTTTTGGTTTTTAGTCAAAATCATGACCAAATTGGTAATCGTTTATTAGGGGAAAGGTTAACAGCTTTAGTCTCCTATGATGCTCTGAAGTTGGCCGCCGCGACGGTGTTATTATCGCCCTATATTCCCCTATTATTTATGGGAGAAGAATATGGGGAACCGGCACCTTTTCAATATTTTATTAGTCACTCAGACCAGAATTTAATTGAAGCGGTACGGAAAGGACGAAAAGCAGATTTTGAAGCATTTCATCTGGAGGGGGAAGCCCCCGATCCTCAAAGTCGAGAAACCTTCGAGCAATGCAAGTTAAATTGGCAGTTGAAACAGGAAGGAAAACATCAAGTATTATGGAAATTATATCAAACTTTAATCCAATTAAGGCGGAATATTTCGGCTTTAAAATTACGCGATCGCACCCATCAAGAAGTTCAAGCTATGGAGGAGAATAAATTATTATACTTCCGACGTTGGTTTGAAGACAATCAAGTTTTTTGTCTGATTAATTATAGTAAAAATCCGGTTTCTTATAGTCCTGATTTGAGGGGTAAAACTTGGCATAAACGCTTAGATTCCAATGATCAAAAATGGCTAGGTTCGGGATCAAATTCACCTGAAATTTTAACTGATACTTCAGAGTTGATCTTGATACCTGAAAGTTTTGTCCTGTATGAAACTTAATAGTTAGTTTGAGCAATTCTAACGAGATATCTGTCTTTTAATTCCTCGGATTATAACTTGTATGGGTACTTGCCATAAATTTTCTAAACCCCAAATAGATTGCAGATAACTGAAAAAATTGAAGACGTTAAAATCATCCGTGTTGACTGTTCTGTAATATTGGAAATATCTTTTTTTTAAACGATTTAAGGTGGTGTTTTCTTTACTCGTTATCATCTGATATTCTTGATGTTCAAATTTAGAAATTGATAATTTTTGAAGTTCGGGTATAATTAAGGATAAAAGGGGTAAATTTAGGATTTCTTGTAACTGCGTTATTCTCGATTTTAAGAGTATAATAAAACGGTATTTTTCTGCTAATGTTAGCAATCGGTTTGCATCGATTTCAAGGGGGTATGACTGAAGAATGATTGCAGCATCTACTAACCGACTAATGGGTGAAATTGAATTTGTTAATCCTCCAAATACACAGGTATAAAATAACTGGTCAGTTGCCGATAAAAGATAAACGGGAAAATCGTTGACTTGAGTTAATATTGCATTTTGCCAAAACTCGGTTTCTGCATTTTCATTAAAACCATCCGCGAAAAGATGCCAACGGAGACTTAAATATTGCTTAGATTCATTTTCAAACCCAATATAATGACTAAAAGGAACAGTGGGATTCAAAATTTTTCCTTTGGCTGTCCAACCCAATTCTTGTAATAATTTTATAGCCTTTAAAACATCTGTGGGGTTAATTAAAAAATCAAGATTATCGATATAACGTAGACCATAATCTTGATAATAATGCAAATTTAAAGCGGGATCTTTAAGCAGCATGATTTTAATATCAGCCTCTTGAAAAGAGCCTAAAATAGATCGAATTTGTTGAAACCAAACTTGGTTTTCAACCCAGATACGTCGGTAAACCCCCTTGAGTCTACCAATATATGGATCTGTGACATTATGAGCCGATAAATTGCGATACAGTAACGGTAATAACCGATAAGAGTCTTGATCCACATCGTCAATATTGATCAATGTTCTCCATCTTTGCCAAGAATTAATGGCTGCTTCACCTTGTAAAAGCGCGGCTTGTAAAATTAATTGTTGCTCTTGATTAAAATTAAAATTCATAATTTAGTTCTAATTAATTAAGTCACTTGAATACCTGGAATATTAACTCTAATTCTGTAAACTGAAGTCTGAGCAGTGATATAAAGACTTTGCCCATCTTCGTCTCCCCAAGCACAATTTGCGGGGCGTTCTGGAGTGACAATTGTTCCTAAATGATTGCCCTCAGAATCAAACACCCACACCCCTCCGGCTCCTGTACAATAGATGTTTCCCTGAACATCGATTTTCATGCCATCCGGTGAGCCGGGTTCCTTGATGTTCATATCGTGAAACACACGACTATTAGCCAGTGTACCATCAATTTTGACATCAAAAACTCGGATATGACGGGATTGGGAATCGTCAATATAAAGCTGTTTTTCATCTGGTGAAAATGCCAAACCATTCGGTTTATAAAAATCATCGGCGAGGAGCATGATTTCTTGATGATCTGGCGGAATTAAATAAACTCCTTGGATGGGTTGTTCTTGTTGTTCCGGTTGAATTCCATAGGGAGGATCGGTAAAATAAATTGCACCGTTACTTTTAACAACAACATCATTCGGACTATTGAGTTTTTTGCCTTGAAATTGATCGGCTAAAATAGTAATTGAACCGTCTTTTTCGGTGCGGGTAACTCGGCGCGTCCCCTGTTCACAGGCAATTAATCGTCCTTGTTTGTCCCTGGTTAAACCATTAGAATTATTACTAGGTTTTCTAAATATTTTTACCTCTCCATGAGGAGTCAACTGCAAAATTTTGTTAGCGGGAATATCGCTAAATAGTAGATACTTTTCTTCAGCTATCCAAATCGGCCCTTCAGTAAACTGAAATCCGGTAGCTACGCGCTCGATCTTGGCATTTTTAGGAAAGAGGGTTTTAAACGTCTCAGAATTTGCTTCCAGACGACTGACACCTAATTGCAATTTTTGATTGGCGGCTAATTTCCTTTCGATCTGTCTCTTTATCCATCTGGCAATACGCAACATTTGGCTTTCTTTTGTTAATTTTATACTACTTTTATAGGCGGATTTTGAGCAACACGATAACTATATAATGTCGCTCCACCATCAATTTTCAAAACGGTTTCCCGTCGTGAATTTTGAAAAATAATCTGAGGCTAGATAAATAGCCGCTCTACCAATATAACAAGGAGAAATAGAACACTTATGTAATAGGTTATATTCATGATCTAAATGGTTCCCTTGCTCATCTTCTACAACCCAACCGGGAGCAATTCCATTTACTCTGATTCCGTAGGGAGCAAATTCTACCGCTAATTCTTTGATAATCATACCTAATGCTGCTTTTGAAGAACTATAACTAGGCCAGCGAACAAGTATTTCTTGGTGTATAGAAGTCAGAAAAATAATAGATCCCTGAATAGAATTACTGACCATCATTTTGGCGATAATTTTGGTAAGGTACATCGGCCCAAATATATTAGTTTGAAAGGTTTTCTGCCATTCTCCCAAATCCAAGTTATTTATCCCAATTGTTTCAAATTGAATTCCTACATTATTGACCAGAATATCAATTATGATTTTGTTCTCATCCAAAATGCTATATAAATAATCAATATCTTCAGGCTTTGATATGTCTGAAACAAAACTTTTCACCTTCACTGGATAAGTATTTAATTCTTTTTCTAAGTTTAAACATTCTTCCTCAACAATATCGGTAAAAAAAATATTTGCGCCTTGTTTTGCCATTTCAATAGCAATACTTCTGCCAATATTTCTTGCGGCTCCGGTAATCAAGACATTTTTTCCAGCTAAAAGCTGATTATCTAAAGTAACCAAAGGCTCTACTGTTTTGACAAAAACTTTTGGTTTAAGCGTAGGCATCGGATTAAGGAATGCTTTGGATGCAGCTTTGAAACGAGTTTTAATGTTGTTTAGCCGAGTCTTTAAATTCATATCCGTTGATTATAAGCCAGCAATTTTAATATCCTAACCTTTAGCACGGCGGCGGTCTAGTGATGCTTTCAAAATCTGAACATATTCAGCTTGGTATTCGCGTTGTTTAATTCCTTTATTGGTTTCATGCAGTCGGCGCTTGGCTACTAATTCGGGTAACATCATTGTCTGGAGTCCTAGCTCTGTAACACGCACCTGCCAACTAGCAAATTCGGCTATTTTCCACTGAGTTTCAAATAAGCCAACTTGAAAAAAAGACTCCCGTTTGATTAGCAATGCTGAGGGAATATGTCCTGGTACTAATTTAGGAGAAACCTGTAGTTTGGCTTTCAGATTTTCCCCCAATTCTGGACTAATAAACTGTTGAACCTGTCCGTATACGATATCAAGATTGGGGTTATTTGTAAATGCTGCCATTTGGTTGGTTAATTTATCTTCTACCCAAAGATCATCTGCATCGAGAAAGGCAAAAAAATCGCCTTTGGCTAATTCTATTCCTCGATTACGAGCCGCCGCCGTACCGCTATTGACTTGAAAACAGTATTGCACTGTAGTACCAAAGCGCTTTGCTATTTCTGCACTACCATCAGTTGAACCATCATCTATTACAATAATTTCTAGTGGCTGATAAGTTTGAGCTAGGACGCTTTCAATCGTTTCTGCTAAATACTTTTCGCAATTGTAGACTGGTATAATTACGCTGATCAAAGGGGTATAGTTCATTTTTTCCATTTTTTTTACTCAGGATTAGATAGCTTCTGATTGCGTTTTCGCTCAATTGATGACCTTAAAATTCCCATCAGTTCTGAGTTCATTTCTTTGGTTTGATGGGATAAATTAGAGTTATGAATACGCTTATATAAAAGGACTTCGGGTATAACCGCAATTACAATACCCCCATCCTTGGCGCGAAAAAACCAGTCAGCATCATTGGTTCGTCTGTAAGTTGGATCGAAATTACCAATTTTTTCAAACACAGTTTTACGGACAACTAAAGCACTGGGAATATAGCCTGCTACATCTGCATCTATATGCTCTTTTTTTAACCAAGAAGGCCAATCATTGCCAGACTCCAAGATGTTACGCATTTGGCAAATTGTAGCATCTATATGGGGATATTGAAGAAGATAATTAACTTGCAAATTCAGTTTATTAGATGTCCACAGATCGTCAACATCGAGAAAAGCAATTAACTCTCCCTGAGCAACTGAAATTCCGGTATTTTTTGCCGTTCCGTTACCTTGATTTTTTTGATAAATGTAGCGGATTTGTTGATCAGATCGCGCTATATTAGCGGTATTATCAGTTGAACCATCATCAACTACGATAATCTCGATTGGTCGATAGGTCTGTGCCAAAACACTTTCGATTGCTTCAGCTAGATGGCGATCGCCATTGTAAACTGGAATGATTACAGATACCAGACATTCATTTTCCGTCATTACTCTAACTCCTTTTTAACGACTTTAGAATTGCGTTTAAGCTCAAGAGATGCTTTAAATATTTTTGTCAAACAAGTACGATTTTTTAAGATTTGATCAGAAAGATTGGGAAACTTTACCATTTACCCAAATCAATTAACTGATAAACCTCACTCTCTTCAAAACTTTTCAAAAAATACCCAGCCGAAAGTTTTTTCCGAGTCTCACAATTCTTGAGATATTCATGGGTATCTATAATTAAGGAAGTATTTAGAGCTTTTTCGGCTGCTTCTGATAAGTTATTAAAGTACATCGGATAATCCTTACCCAGATATTCTACCACAGCAGGCAAAGGATTAATTAAAAGTGGGGTGGCTCTGGCAATACATTCGATTACGGCATTATTAGCACTTGAATCATATAAATCTACAAAAGCTATATTCTCGGATAGTAATTGATCATAGTCTTGGTTTGCTAGGTGCTGTATTTCTTTAGTATTCTGGAAAAATTTCTCCTCTATTTCTAATTGAGCTACATTTTTTTCCTTTTCTGCCAGCTTTTGAAGATATTCACTAGCCTGACCGAAAAAAATAGGAGTTAGCTTAATTTTTTCGTAATTTAAAGGGTTATCTTGTGCGATAGGTAATTGGTAAATTGCATTCAGCTTTCGCAACCACCAACCTATCTGCACAATCTTTTTTTGAGGATTATGGATAAATTTATCAAAATCAAACTGAACTTCTGATATTTCTGTGGGATGAATTAAAGTCGAAACTGGTTTGCCTGTTTGCTCCCTCAGCCATTGAGCCTGGTACTCAGATAAAGCAAATAATCCGACACAGGAATTAATCCTTTTTTTCCAAATCTCTTTAGCTAATATTCTTTGAGGAGAGTCTTGGTAATGAAACCAGGTTGGCATTCCTGGTGGATTATGGAGAAAACCAACCCAAGGCTGATTATAATCAGTAATCCCTTTTTCTTCGGAGGTTGCTAATTGGGAAAATACTCCATCTTGTTTCATTTTTTCTAAAATTCTAGCGGGTCTGGATCCTTCATGTCGATGTTCCCAAGAAAAGGTATTTTCTAGAAATCCATCAAATAAGATCCCTTGACTGTTGTGCAAAGGCTTTAAGGCATCGATCGCAAAACTCCAGCCACTTCGATGAAAGGAAAAAGTTTTTTGGTGATATAAATTAATTTTTCCGGCTGGATTTTCTTGAATTTCTTCAGATTTCTTTTTTGGTAAAGACTCCTGAGATTTTTGGACAATTAAGCCAAGATAGGCATAGTAGTGAGATAAATCAACTGCTTCTGCATCTATAGCTAAGGCTTTATCGTAATATTGAAATGCCTCATCAATCCGTTCTTTTTTTAGCAGCAGATTACCTAAATGTACATACGCAGGTAAGTAATCTGGGTAGAGACGTAAAACTTCCTGATAACCAAGAAATGCTCTTTCTAGGTTTCCCTTTAATTGCCACGCATAGGACAATTTTAATTGTAGGTCTGCGGATTTGTTGTTCAATTGCTTTGAATCTAGCATCAATTATTTTTAGATAAAAGTTCAAAAATCACTTGAGGAATTTGTTCTAAATCAGTGCCTAGTTCTAAATAATAAGCAGGAACTTGTTGCAAAACTTGCATCATAATTTGGCAAGCTTCTTTACCAGAACCTGGTAGTTGAATCATGGTACTTGGTACGAGTGAAGCTAAAGCAGCAGCAGCAGAGGTAGCTGTTAAGGAGGTATTTGTTTTGCCAGTAATGCGTGGAATTAAAACTGCACGGATGGGGAAATTGGTCAAAATTTTTTCAGGGAAATGTTCGTTAATGAAATAAAGTGCTTTTTCATCTGAAAGGCGATCGCTATTACTGATAGCCGCCGCCAAAAACGGTAATCTGTTCACATCATCGGCATTTTTCTTGCCCGTGTTGTAGATGCTAAACACCGTCGGGGTTGGTTCGCTGGTGATGAAACTGTAATCGTCGCTGGCATAAAAAAGCTCTGAATTTAGGCAAGTTAAAGCGGTTGTAGATTTACCAGATCCCCCCTTTCCGACTAGCAACACGCCACCCGATGGAAGTCCTACTGCACCACCATGAACTAGCTGAATGCCCCGCTTACTCATCCAAACGTTTAAAATTGCCCGTAGCGGCGAACCTTTTTCCCAATAGGGAATTTGTTCGGTTGTTTCAACCCAATAAATTCCTAGATTGCGATCGCTATCCAACAGACTTAACGCAAATGCACCCCATTGGAAACTGGTATGAATGCGATCGCTATTGAAACCGTAAATCTCTCCACGCTTGGGATGATGTTGATACCTCTGCCAAGGTGGAGGTGGCATTACGGTATTTGTCGAGGTGCTATCCCACAAACAAACTGTAAGTGCCTGATCGCAAAAAGGTTCTGTTTCTAAGTGTCCTAAAGCGGGGGTCATGTATGGAATTAAGGCTTCCCCTGCAAACCGCAACCGAATTTTTAACCCTGCTATGCAGTAAAAACGGTCAATACAACCCCCAGCAGAAACCTCAGCTTTTTCATATAATTCATAAACAGTATTGAAAAAATCTAAAGGGTCTTTCTGATCAGAATGATCAGGATTTTCAACTGTATTTGTAATCATCTGATTTTTGGGACTCAGCGATAATTATAAAACAATTGGGAGGAGTTTTTCCTCCCTTTTTTGAAGGAATTAAACTTCAACTTTAGCACTCGGCCAACCGATTTGCTCGTCAACTTCATGGATAGGATCTAAAGCCAGTAATTCTTCCATGTCCGTATATTTCTGTAAGCCGGGAGGTTCAAATTTTAATTTTTCTAAGTTTGTAATGGTTGGAGTTGGATCGTTAGGGTTGTTTTGGCTGTCTACCGCATCTCCTGTATGGGGAACAATCAGTTCTTCCTGTTGTAATTGTTCGATAAAATGATTAACGGCATTTTCAATAATGGTGCGATCGCCCTCATAGCGCTGAATGATTTCTGATACAATATCCCCTCTGGAAAGACCTCTAATCAAACCGTCCCAAATATCTGCACCGACTTTAACTAAACTAAAATAATCTCCCTGTTCCAAGTTGACAACGACGACTTCACCATCAATACTTTCATGAACAACTTTGGGAGTATTAGCATTAAATTTTTCGTCTGGGTTCATCATTTCTGATCTAGTTTTTGGGTGGATTAACTTATTTATATTTGATTTCCATTGATTTTAATCTATCCTTAGATATATGTCAAGTTTATTTTCCGGGAATTTGAGATTCGATTCGCAAAAAAATCTTGTTTATTCTGACTCAATTAAAAAGCCATAGTGTTACTATCCTTTAAAGAGTTAAAGGATCAAAATCTCTATTGTAAGAAGGGAGTAGATGACACCCCAAAAAACTTTTAGGAAATTGAAACAATGTTCAGTTATTTCTTAACCCTTTTGACAACCTGCTCTATTATTAATCGCAGGGGTCGCAGTAGATAGTAAATAAAAGCGGGAAATTTTGCTAAGGGGAGTACCAACCAATCGGTCGTTGTTGGTGTAATTGCAACCTTCAAAAAGTATCGTACCCGATCTTGAAATCGTTCTCTCACCTTGAGATGAAAGCGGGTGGTTGAACCATCTTTAAACGAACTATCAACAGAATAACAAAGCTGTTTGTATACTTGATCAGTTAGGGATTCTACTTCTGGATCGGCTTGTATTTTTTGTAGGATATCCTGGGGTATAATTGTTCCTAACAGATGATCAGCAAGGGTTAAACCTAAAAACAACATTCGTTGACCGCCTTTTTCCGTCGCTTTCTCGATTAATTTTGCCCAATCTAATTGGGGATGAGAGCGAATATATTCAGCTAAATCGCAGATCCGAGCAAGCTGTGTCCAACACTCTTTTGTTCCGTGTCCTGTAATTGCTAATACTGCATTTTCTGGCGATAGATTGGGTATCGTTTTCCCCGCAATCACAACAGAATCTAAGTTCTCCCATAACCCCTGATCATCAATGGGAAAAGAAAAATACTTGGGCATAATTCCCCAGTGAAGTTCTACCAATATTTCTTTCTGGGGGTGAAGAAATGGGTAAGCAGCTTCGCGGACAAATTGATAGATTTGATCCGATTGCAAAAACACTTTTTCCTGTTCCGGTGTTAGTTCGACGCGCTCAATTTTCATTTGAT
The DNA here is from genome assembly GCF_057220675.1 of Planktothrix sp. PLAVEN19ND. Lineage (NCBI taxonomy): Bacteria > Bacillati > Cyanobacteriota > Cyanophyceae > Oscillatoriales > Microcoleaceae > Planktothrix > Planktothrix sp. PLAVEN19ND. Next base: position 2,014,423 of record NZ_CM170132.1, read on the forward strand.
ATCCCTCAGATAAAAACAGGGCTTTTGACCGTTCAATATCTGGAGTATGAATTAGAATATCTAAATCGCTGAACTGTCGCAGTAGCAAATTACCATAAGCCGTCGCCGCTAATACAGGCCCTTTAAACGGAAGAAGTGGGATTCCTTGGGTTTCAAACAAATTCAACAATCTGACCAGTTCACCACTCAATAAAAGGCTTTTGCGAGTATTAAACTGAAACTCTATTCGTAACTTTGTCAAAATTGGCTTGGGAACAAGTTCTGGACAAATTGCGTTCAGGTTTGAGTACAAAAGTGGCATCACCTTATGCTGATTCGCCATCTGTACCAACTCTACCCAATCTATAGTTTCTTGCAGTAAAGTTTTCAACCTTTGCCTGCTTTCTGCGTTTATCTGGGTGTTCGCACAAATTAGCAATACTTCTAGTTCATGCTGAATTCCCGTCAAAGAAGACCAACTTTGTGATTTTAATGACATTTGACTCCACTTGTCTGGCTATAACTTCATTAGTAACTTAATTTATTAATTAATGCAAGTTGCAAGTTATACCTATGTAGATATTGCTTGACTAGCGCAAAAAATTAAGAAAGCCAAGATTATCTCTAATATGGCAAGGGTGAAAAAATCTAATCATATTTGAAATTTATAAGCTAAAACAACATTTTCAATCTTTAGATAGATAACCAAAATGAAAAATCGAGGCTAAAATCAAAGTGTTCTCTATAATTTTATCTCAAAATCACTATGAGAATTCCTGTAGCTACCTATCGCATTCAGTTTAATAGCGATTTCCCATTTAATCAGGCTCAAGCAATTATTAATTATTTGCATGAATTGGGAATTTCCGACCTGTATGCGTCTCCCATTTTTAAAGCCAGAATTGGAAGTACCCATGGCTATGATATTGTTGATCAAAATCAACTGAACCCCGAACTAGGAACCCCCGAAGACTTTGATCAATTAATGGAAAAAATTAAAAATCAGGGGATGGGATGGTTACAGGATATTGTTCCTAACCACATGGCCTATGATAGTCAGAATAAATATTTAACCGATATCTTTCAATATGGTTCTGATTCCGATTATTTAGATTTTTTTGATATTGATTGGAAACATCCTGATTCCGATCTAAAAAGTCGTGTTTTAGCTCCCTTATTAGGAGATTTTTATGGTAATTGTTTAGAGAATAGAGAATTAACAATTTCCTATGAAGAAGAAGAATTATGTGTAAATTATTATAATCTAAAATTCCCCTTAAAAATTGAATCCTATACTTATTTAGTCAGTCATCGCCTGAAAGAATTAGAAGAAAGATTAGGACGAAGACACCCGAATGTCATTAAACTTTTAGGGGTGCTTTATGTTCTTAAAAATATTCCCAATGAAACCTCAAGTCAAGATCGGCGATCGCAAGCCTTATTTGCTAAAGGATTACTCTGGGGATTGTATCAAGAAAACGCCGATATCAAAAAAATTATTGATGAAAATATTCAATATTTGAATGGGGAAACCGGAGATACTGAAAGTTTTAACTTTTTAGATAAACTATTATCTGAACAAATTTTTCGATTATCCTATTGGAAAGTCGGTGCGGAAGAATTAAACTATCGACGCTTCTTTACCGTCAATGAGTTAATTAGTGTCAAGGTAGAAGATGAAAAAGTATTTAATAAAACCCATGATCTAATTTTTAAATTAGTCAGGTCGGGAAAATTTACCGGACTTAGAATTGATCATATTGATGGACTCTATAACCCCCTGCAATACTTACAATCTATTCGAGAAAAAGCCGGAAATATTTATCTAACCGTCGAGAAAATTTTAGAAATTGAGGAAGACTTACCCATCCAATGGCCGATTGAGGGAACCTCCGGTTATGAATTTTTAATTTATGTTAATAGTTTATTTTGTCAGAGCAAAAATGAAGACCGGTTTAGCCAAATTTATCGAGATGCAACGGGTTTAGCCGTATCCTTTAAACAACTATTAATTAACAAAAAACGCTTAATTGCCAATCGTAACTTAGCCGGAGATGCCGATAATTTAGCCCAATTACTCAAACAAATTGCAGGTCAATATCGTTACGGACGAGACTTAACCCTACATGGATTACAAACCGCTATTTTAGAAGTATTAGTCCGCTTTCCAGTCTATCGAACCTATATTAAGGAAGGACAAATCAGCGAAGCCGATCGACATTATGTTCAATTTGCAGTTCAAGAAGCTAAAGGAAAACATCCTGAACTGATTAATGAACTCAATTTAATTGAAAAGTTTCTCTTACTAGAATACGACCCCTATTTAAGCGAAGAAAACAAACGGTTATGGTTGCATTTTGTGATGAAATTTCAACAGTTTTCTGGGCCATTAACCGCAAAAGGAGTGGAAGATACCCTATTTTATGTTTATAACCGTTTTGTTTCTTTAAATGAAGTGGGTGGCGCACCCAATCACTTTGGAATTAGTCCCGATACCCTGCATCAATTTAATAAAAAACGGGCAAAAAGTTGGCCCCATACCCTGAATACCACCTCCACCCATGATACAAAACGCAGCGAAGATTTACGCGCTCGCTTAAACGTCATTTCTGAAATCCCGGATGAATGGGAAGCCCAAGTTAGAACTTGGATGGCGTTAAACCGTAACCAGAAAACCGAAACCGATGGACGGATTATTCCTGATGGAAATGATGAATATTTCTTGTATCAAAATTTAATCGGTTTCTTACCCCTTTGATGAAGTTGAATATCCCCAATTTGTAGAACGGGTCAAACAGTTTGCGATTAAAGCCGTCCGAGAAGCGAAATTTCATACAGCTTGGTTACGTCCTGACTCAGTTTATGAGGAAGGTTATCTAGCTTTTATTGATAAAATTTTAAATCCTTCTCAGGACAATAATTTTTTACAACAGTTCAGAACTTTTCAACAAAAAATAGCCTTTTATGGAATCTTTAATTCTCTCTCCCAAACCTTAATTAAAATCACGAGCCCGGGTTTACCCGACTTTTATCAAGGAACAGAACTTTGGGATTTTAGTTTAGTTGACCCGGATAATCGTCGTCCCGTTGATTATCAAAAACGGATGGAATATCTCAAGGAAATTAAAACCCGTTCTCAGAAAAATATTTTATCTTTAATTGAGGAGTTAAAACAAACACCAGAAGATGGAAGAATTAAGTTATTTTTAACAACTCAAGCGTTAGCCATCCGTCAACAATATCTGGAAGTTTATCAACAGGGGACTTACATTCCCTTAGAAATAACCGGAGACTATGGAGAACATATTTTAGCCTTTGGTCGCACCTATGGTCAGACGATTATAATTACCATTGTCCCCCGATTTTTAACAAGTTTAGTTGAACCCAAACAGTTTCCTTTAGGAAATAATATTTGGAAAGATACGGCGATTAAATTACCGGAAGATTGGACAAATGATTGGAAAGAGACAATTACAAATCAACGGATTAAAGGCAATCATTCCTTGAATATCGGAGATATTTTAACAGTGTTTCCCGTGGCTTTATTGGGAAGTTTATCTTTAGAGAATTAAGGGAATGGTTAATAAACTGGTACGGGCGGGTTTTTTTAGATCTTTGTTAATCACTTAAATCTTGATGAACCCGCCCCTACAACTGATGACTGATGGGTAATAGTTCTTAGAACTCAAATAGGATTGCTATAATAGAATAATCAGCAGTTTGTACTGACAAAATTGAGGTAAATCCATGGGATTATTTGATAATATTTTAGGTCAATTCATTGACGTTATCGAATGGCTTGACTCTACGAATGATACAATAATTTACCGTTTTCAGCGCCATAATAACGAAATCAAACAGGGAGCGAAACTCATTGTCCGACCGGGACAACAAGCTATTTTTGTGAATGAAGGGCAAATAGCTGATATTTTTCAACCCGGAACCTACGAACTTTATACCAAAAACTTACCCATTTTAAGTACCCTCAAAGCCTGGCCCTATGGGTTTAATTCTCCCTATAAAGCGGAAGTTTATTTTGTCAATACAAAAACCTTTACTAACTTAAAATGGGGAACGTCTAACCCCATTCCCATGAGAGATGCAGACTTTGGAGCCGTGCGGATTCGTGCCTATGGAAACTATAGTATTCGGGTTAATGAACCGGGAAATTTATTAAAAACCCTAGTCAGTACAGATGGGTTATTTCAAGTTGATGAAGTTCAAGATCATCTCCGTAATATTATCATCACAGAGTTTGCCTCTTGGTTAGGAAAAGCTCAAATTCCCCTGTTAAATTTTGCCTCCCATTATGCAGATTTTGGCGAACAAGTGCGTCAAGGAATTCAACCCCAAATGCAAGAAATCGGGGTCGAACTTACCGGGTTATATATTGAAAATGTTTCGGTTCCTCCGAGCGTTGAAGAAGCCATTGATAAACGGTCTTCGATGGGAATTTTAGGCAATCTGCAAGACTATGCCCAATATCAAGCCGCCAATGCCATTGAAGAATCAGCGAAAAATCCAGGTTCGGGTAACATGGGTTTAGAATTTGGGGTAGGAATGGCCATGGCACAAAAGTTAAATAACACGTTTAATACCCCGGCTTCTGCTCCTCCTCCCCCCATCATTCAATGGTTTATTGCCCAGAATGGTCAACCCGTTGGGCCATTGACCCCAGACCAACTGCGCCAGCAGGGACTAACACGCGATACCCTGGTTTGGCATTCGGGACTCCCAGGTTGGACGGCCGCGGCCCAAATTCCAGAATTAGCCCCCATCTTGCCGCCTCCGCCTCCGCCAGCGTTATAGAACAGTTTATGAACACCCCGGCATCAATCCAAAATTTTCCCTGTCCGAGTTGTGGTGCACCGATGGAGTTTAACCCGACGGGGGGAAAACTCAAATGTAGTTATTGTGGGTCGATGGAGGAAATTCCAGAGACGGGCACAGGGGCGCAAGAACGCTCCTATACCGATTCTTTGCAATGGGACTCTACCCCGGTTGCGAGCTTATCGGAAACGGCCTTAGAGGTCAAATGTACCGGATGTGGGGCCAATATTTTGTTTGAACCCTCCTCGGTAGCTAAAAATTGTCCGTTTTGTAATACCGCTTTAATTACCCAACCGCAAGCAGCTAATCCTACGGTGATTCCCGAGGGAATTATTCCCTTTCAAATCACAGGAAAACAGGCGCGAAATGAAATTCAAAAGTGGATTAAAAGTCGCTGGTTTGCTCCGTCTGCTTTGAAATACTTGGCACAACAGGAAAAAATTCATGGGATTTATTTACCCTTTTGGACTTACGATACTAACACCACCAGTGACTATCGGGGGGAACGGGGAGACTATTATTATGTCACGGAAACCTACAGGGTTACGGTCACAGATTCCGAGGGAAAACAACAGGAGGAAGAACGCACCCGGCAGGTCAGACATACCCGATGGTGTCCGGCATCGGGGCGGGTCAATCGCTGGTTTGATGATGTTTTAGTGGCGGCTACAAAATCGGTCGATACTGCCTATTTAAACGGCTTAGAACCTTGGGAGTTAAAACAATCTTTGAAACCCTATAATTCATCTTATTTAGCGGGATTTGAAGCCCAACGTCCCCAAATGAGTTTAAAAGAGGGATTTGAACAGGCCAAGCAGATTATGGCGGGTCAAATTCATCAAGATGTGCGCTGTCATATTGGTGGCGATGAACAAAAAGTTGATCATATTTCAACTGAATATGAAGATATTGCTTTTAAACCAATTTTGCTTCCAGTTTGGCTCTGTTCCTATGATTATCGAAATCAAAAATATCAAGTTTTAGTGAATGCTCGCACGGGAGAAGTGCAAGGAGCACGTCCCTATAGTCGGTTAAAAATTGCTGCTTCTATGATTGCAGGAATGGTAACGGCGACAGCAATTATTTTAGCGTTTATGGTGGATTGGAGTCAGGTTAAAATTCCTCGTTTTCCCCAACATCAACCCACTCAAAACAATCAATAGTGGGTAATGGGTAATGGAAAGAATACAGATATGATATTGGCTGAAGACGAAGCAAGTAGAAAATACAGGAAAGATCGCACGCATCTTTAGTAAGAAAATATAGAACGACAGTATCAAGATGGTTAAGTGAATTTCTATAACCCTAAACAATAACGAATTGATGTCTCAAGTTCTGCCATTTTAGTTTCAGAAATTCGTCCTGCTGGAGAATCAGGAAAACGATTTTTATCCAAAGAACGGATTTGAAAACATAAAAAAACAGTCTCCATGGGCAATCCACTTTCAGAAGAAGAAACACGCACATTAGTGGGAAAGTCACGGGTGATATTTTCACCTTTTGTTCCTACAATTACAGTAATAACTAAGGGTAGTTGGTTAATAGAATCAATTGATAAAATTAACACAGGTCTTTGTCCTGCTTGTTCTCTGCCCTGAACAGGGTTAAGATTAACAAAATAAATCTCGCCTCTTTGAATAGTCATAAATCAGTTAAACCATCCATTTCAGTTATTTTAAATTCCTGTTCTATTTGCTGAATCTCAGCTTGAATAGATAGATCGTTTGCCATCGCTTCTAGTTGTGTTGTTAAGTTAGAAACGCTGATTTCTATTTCTTGATCTCCATAAGTGGCTTTTAATCTTTCTAAAAAGCTCTGATCGAGTTCACTAGCTTTTAAACGATAGGTAGTTACCATGGGTGAGTTATTATTTTTGTTAAAGTTGATTTTCAGCCTGACTTTGGCTTCTATTATACCTCATTATCCACAACTGAACCGCCCCAAAAGTCAGAAACCGGGTTTCTATCAATATCTATTTACCAACAGTCCCTGATTAGAAACCCGGTTTCTTTGGCTTTGCCCATTCCCTCCTATAACCTAGTGAAGACTGGAGACTAATCGCTTGAGAGAAATATCTAATAATTCGGGACGATAATCTAAATGGTAGCCCAATTCTTGAATGGTTCTTTCTAACAAATAACAATCTAATAAAACGTTAAGTTCCTGTTTTCCTTGGGGCAAAAATCGATCTGGGGATGCGGTTTCTAAATAACTATTCAAGAAAGCCGCACTAACCCAGTTTGACCATAATTTGCTCCACTGTTCCATCTGGGCTAAATTCTCCGGGCGAATCATCCCATTATTAACTTCTTCTCGCAGGGCAAAACGGGTAGCAAAATCAAAGGATTGTAACATTCCCGCGACGTCTCGCAGGGGGGAACGTTTCATCCGTCTTTCACTGAGTGACCGATAGGATTCTCCCTCAAAATCAATGATCAGAAACTCTTTACCCGTATACAAAACATCATATAAGGAATAGTTGCCATGACATCGGGTTCTTAGGGCGGTAATTTTTAAATTTAATAGGCTTTGAAACCGACCTAAAATATAGTTTTGATTGTTCAAAATATGTTGGGCAAGGGGTTGAAGTTCCGAGGGTAAGGTGTGTAGTTGTTTCCTGAATTTTAACAGGACTTGCCCGGTTAAATTGCGAGAATATTGATAAATTGAGCGTTGATAAAAGGTAGAAAAGGGTTCCGGGGCAAAATTAGAATTATGGGGATCACTTGATAGAACAATATGAAATTCGGCGGTGCGTTTTCCCAACAGTTCGGCACTGGTTAAATAGGAACCAATCAGGAGTAAAACGTCTTCAGGAATGGGTTGTTGATAGAGGTCAAAGAATGAACCGGATGTAGATAAAATCTCTAAATCTTGACTGGGTTGTAGGATGACTCGATCAAAGTAATCTCGCAGACTATCTAAGGTATAATTCCAACCATTAATGGCATTGGGAATATACCCTTGCAGAACCCCTAAAGTGAGGGATTCTCCTCGATGACGACGATATTCTAATCCCCCTAATAATGGCGTTGTGTATCCTAATTGTTGTTTTTGTTCTAAAAATTTACGGACTTCTAACTCGGGATGGATACCTTCTTCTACTCGACGAAATAGTTTAAACAGGAAGCGATCGCCATAAATTACAAAGGAATTATCATACTCCTCTTTTAATAAATGAGGATCTAATTTCTGCTCTAAATCCTGTTGTTTTAAGACTTCCGTTGTGGTGGCAATTAAATTACCCGATCGACCCGCATAACGGTCAGAATTGATAATCATTTTTAAGGGTAAACTTAAAAAGTCAAGATTCTGTCCTACTTCTAATAAAATTCCGGTTTCTGTATTCTGTTGTACCGTTGCTAAGATGAATTGAGGGGTTTCTATTTTCAGAGTTTCTGCTAATTTATCCCCCGCATAGGCTAAAGGAACAAGATAGATTTCTGGGAATCCTTCTGTATATTCTACTTGCAATAAAACAATAATTGCTTGACTGTCTTTATAGGGAATAGGAATGGATTCTGTAATCTTTACAGATTGGAGAATGCGAGATTTAGAAAGAAACCAGCGACAGCGATAGATATAGGCGGGTAAAATAGATTCTAGGCGGGTTTTTAGGTTGGGTTGGGTGAGAATTTCTTGCCAATTATTTTGAACAATAAAAGTGGGTAATTGGGCTTGAGGTCGCGGTAATAAAGCGACTTTTGGATCAAACTGGAGCATAAACCAGTAAAACCCATGGGGAGATAAACTGATAAAATAGGAAGAATCGCTAATTTTAGGAAATTCTGTTCGGCCAAAAATCTCCACGGGAACCATGCCTTTAAAGGCGGATAAATCTAAATTCACCGATTGTACAAATCGAGATAAATTAGCCACAATTAACAGATGTTCTCCCTGATAAGTGCGGGTAAAAACCAGAACTTTCCGGTTTTCTGAATGTAAGATTTCAAAGGTTCCCCGTCCAAAGGCTTGAAACCGTTTTCGCATAGCAATTATCCGTTTCATCCAGGATAAAAAGGAATTAGGATTACTACTTTGGGATTCGACGTTAACGGCTTTATAATCGTATTCAGAATCAAAAATTAAGGGTAAATAGAGTTTTTGTGGATTCGCCCGACTAAACCCAGCATTGCGATCGGGACTCCATTGCATGGGGGTTCTAACGCCATTGCGATCGCCAATATAAATATTATCTCCCATGCCAATTTCATCCCCGTAATAAAGTACGGGAGTTCCGGGTAAGGAGAGTAATAAACTATTCATTAATTCAATCTGACGGCGATCATTTCCGAGTAAGGGTGCGAGACGACGCCGAATACCTAAATTAATTCTAGCTTGGGGATCTTGAGCATAAACTTTATACATATAATCCCGATCTTCATCGGTTACCATTTCTAAGGTTAATTCATCATGATTCCTTAAAAATAATGCCCATTGACAGTTATCAGGAATTGCGGGGGTTTGATTTAAAATATCAATAATTGGAAAGCTATCTTCCATCCGTAATGCCATAAATAATCGAGGCATTAAGGGGAAGTGAAAATTCAGGTGACATTCATTCCCATCACCATAATAAGCCGCCGCATCCTCCGGCCATTGGTTGGCTTCTGCGAGGAAAATTCGGTTAGCATAATTTGTGTCTAAATAACTGCGTAATTGTTTTAACAGTTGATGGGTTTCAGGTAGGTTTTCACAGTTGGTACCCTCCCGTTCAAAAATATAAGGAATAGCATCGAGTCGCATTCCATCCACCCCCATTTCCATCCAGAAATCTAAGACTTCTAAAATGGCGGTGATCACTTCTGGGTTTTCATAATTCAAATCGGGTTGATGGGCATAAAACCGATGCCAATAGTAGGCTTTTGCCACACTATCCCAAGCCCAATTTGAGGTTTCAAAATCTTGGAAAATAATTCGGACTTCTGGATATTTTTCTGGGGTATCACTCCAGACATAAAAATCCCGTTCTTTACTGCCTTTGGGGGCTAATCTTGCCCGTTGAAACCAGGGATGTTGATCGGAGGTATGATTAATCACTAATTCGACAATCACGCGAATTCCGCGATCGTGGGCAGCATTTAAAAAGGTTTTAAAATCTTCTAAATTCCCATAAATTCCATTAACATTAATATAGTCGGCAATATCATAACCATCATCTCGCAAGGGGGAAGGAAAAAACGGCAGAATCCAGAGGGCTGTTACTCCTAAATCCTGTAAATAATCTAATTTTTCCGTTAATCCAATAAAATCTCCAATTCCATCCCCATTACTATCAGCAAAGGCGCGAACTGGAACTTCATAAATAATGGCATCTTTAAACCACAGGGAATCGTTAGGGAGTTTATTGTGTTGCATTTTCTTGAATTACCTAAGATTTTCGGTGTTTTGTTTGAATAGAGTTAATACACACTTTCCCATTCTAAAACAAATGATCAGGAAAATCATCGTTCTTTAGATATAACTTAATAATCAGTCATCAGTGATCACTGATGACTGAAAAAAACTTGTCTCTAAAGACAGAGGAAAAATATTTTTGACCTCGTTAACGTAGTGATTATGGAAGTTAAAACTCGTGAGTAAATATCTGTAAACCTCAGATCGTCTTGAGGAGATGAGATAACTTAAAAAATCATAGTGTTGATCAGGATGACGAAATTTATCATCTTACTTTCGCACTAAGACTTAATAATTTGAGTCGATCTTGTTGAAGCCAAAAAAACAAATTAAGATATTTTCAAGGAAGAATATTATGGTCATTAGTCAATCTAATTCTGTAGCGACTAAAAATCAGCGTGCCGTAGGTGTGTTTCCTAACCGGAGTACGGCGGAAGAAGCTCTTTATGCCTTAAGAGACTCTGGTTTTCCGATGAATCAGGTTTCCGTGATGACAAAAGACGCGATTCATGACGAGGAAATTGCTGGGGCCGATGTCAGTGATTCCGTTTCCAAGGATCACGTTGCCAACCGAGTTGATAATAAAGCCGAAGAAGGGGCAGTCTTGGGAGTGACCACAGGGGGGGTTTTGGGTGGATTGACGGGGTTATTAGTCGGTTTAGGCAGTATTGCCATCCCGGGAGTTGGCCCGATTATGTTAGCAGGAGCCGCTACTACAGCGATCGCAACAACCTTAGCCGGGACAGCCATTGGGGTTGCCACCGGAGGGTTATTAGGGGGATTGATTGGCCTGGGAATTCCCGAAGCAGATGCCAAAATCTATAACGACTGCATCGGTCGCGGTGAATATTTAATTATTGTTGATGGCAACGAGGCGGATCTTGCCCGCGCCCACCAAATTTTACAAACCCATAATATTCGGGAATACAGGGTTTATGATGCCCCCGGTCTGGCTTCGATGTCCCCGGAACACCTCAACCGAGATATTACTTTCTCTGCTCCAGATCATTCCCTGCATACCAACGGCAATAAACTGGCGATGGGTGTATTCTCCAATCCACAGGATACCGAACGGGCGATTACCGATTTAAGAAGTACAGGTTTCCCCTTACGTCAGATTCGTTTAGTCTCTCATCAACCGAAATCCCAAGGGTTTGCAGATATTGAAATGAGCGATCGCTTTGATGGCATGGGAGACGGTATCTCCACTGAACATACCAAAATCTATAACGATCGCCTAGATCGGGGTGATTTCGTTGTGCTGGTCAGTGGTACAAAAGATGAAGTTCAACGGGCGGCGCCGATTTTCCGCAATCATAAAATTGAACAATGGCACGTCTATGATCAAACCGAAGTTCCGCTAATAGAAACTCGCCCAACAAAACCATTAACGTCCCTTGGTCGCGATCGCACTAATTTCCCTGTTTAAAAGCGATTAATGGCCGAATTGGGAACAGCAGAACTGGGTGAACTCTTATGGTTCCGGTGTTCCCTACTTTATATTTTTGTTTAGGAGTTTCCATCATGAAAAAATTAACCGCTTTACTCATCGGTAGTGCTTTACTACTGAGCACTATAGCCTGCGGAAATGTCGCTAAAACCAGTACGGGTGCACCAAGTGGGTCGAACCAAACCGCAGAAACCCCCACGGTAGAAACGGCCCAAGCCGTTCAGAAAGATGCCAAAAGTGACCTGCGGCAACGTCAGCTTAATGAAGATATTCGGGCGCGGGAACAACGGAATAATTTGACCGGTGGTGATGCAATTCGAGCCGATAGTGATTTAGAGAATGAGGTGCGCTCTAAACTAGAGGCGAATTTACCTGCGAGTCAACTCACAGTTACAGCTAAAGATGGAGTGGTAACGGTGGCTGGAACAGTGCCAAACCAACCCCAATATGACCGCATTGATCCCTTAGCAAAAGAAATTAAAGGGGTAACGGGGGTTGTAGTTAATGTAGCGATCGCCCCAGCCCAACCAGGGAAAGAAGCCCAATCTAAAACCGAAGATAAAAAGGTTGAACCAGTGACTAATAATAATTCGGAACAGCCCCCAACCAATCCCAATTAAGAAAAAAAATTATAGGATTAATGGAAAAATTCTATTAAACCGTCTGCCCGCCTTGAATTTGTTTCAAGGCGGGTTTGACTTTTGATCAGGATTATGATGATTTGTAACTCTTGCAGACAGTTATGATTAAAGATAGTCAATCAAACTTAAGGGTACTATGCCTAAAATATCTCTTGGAAAGCCCAGGATTAAGAATAAAGCTATGATCCCTGATCAATTATTCTAACAATCACCCATGAGATCCACTCCCCCTGCGCCCGATCCCGTTCCCCCCATTAGACCTAAAGTGCGCCTGCGAACTACCCTAGTTGTTACATTTGTTGTTCAAATTGTTGCCGCCGTTGGATTGGTCGGGTATCTTTCCTTTAGAAATGCTCAAAAAGCCGTCAATACCCTGGCTTCTCAACTGCGTAGCGAACTGAGTGCCCGCATTGAACAGGAACTCAAAAGCTATTTTGAAAACCCCTACAGACTTAACCAACTCAATAGTCGTGCATTTTCACGCGGGGAACTCGATGTTACAACGGTTGACAGCGCGCTTCCCCTGTTAGATCAATTGAAAATATCTCCCCTTCTGTACGCTATCTATTGTGGTAACTCCCAAGGAGAATTTTTAGGGGCGGTGAGGATTTTAGAAAATAATACCTTGGGGTTGTGGACGGCGAACATTGAAACGGGACAACATTTATATCTCTACAATATTGATGGTCAAGGACGGCCCACCACATTACACAAGGATAGCGGGACTGTTTATGACCCGCGACAACGCCCTTGGTATCAAAAAGCCCAAAAAACCGGGCGTCCGGTCTGGAGTGATATCTATTTGGCCTTTTCCACTGGTTTACCCACGGTTACAGCCAGTCAACCGATTTATAATCCCGAGACGGACGAACTGCTGGGGGTTTGCGCCACGGATGTTTTACTACCCGATGATTTCCGCAAATTTCTTTCAAGGTTAGCGATCGGAAAATCCGGTATTGCCTTTGTCAGCGATCACACTGGCCAGTTACTTTCGAGTTCCACCGATGAAACCCTCACCGTCGGAGAAGGCAAGCAAGCCAAACTCCTCCCGGCAAACGATAGCCAAAATCCCTTAATTAGAGGCGCGACTCAACAAATTATTTCTCAATATGGCAGTTTTGCCAGCTTAGATAAACCTGTACAAACGGAGTTTCTACTCAATAATCAACGGAAATTTATTCAAGTTTTACCCTTTAAAGATGGTCGGGGACTGGACTGGTTAATTGTAGTTGTGATTCCAGAAAGCGATTTTATGGATGAAATTAATGCCAATAATCGCTTGACTATTATTTTATGTTTAGTGGCATTAGCGATCGCAATTTTAGCGGGTATTGCTACCTCCCGCTGGATTTCTCAACCGATTTTGAAATTAAGCAGCGCATCGGAAGCAATTGCTCAAGGTCAACTGGATCAACATATTGAAACCAAAGGGATTACAGAGCTTGAAATTTTAGCCAGTTCTTTTAATACCATGACCGAGCAACTGCAAGAATCCTTTGCTAAATTAGAAGCAAAAAATGCCGATTTAGAACAGGCAAAACAGGCTTTATCCGCTGCCAAGGAACAGCTAGAAGCGGTATTAAATGCCGTACCCGGTTCAATTTCTTGGATGAATGCTGAGGGGATTTATTTAGGAGTCAATCGTCATCTAGCGGATAATTTAAGTTTGGAAACTGAAGAAATTTTAGGTCAAAAAATCGGATTTTTTGAACAGGGTTCCGACTATGTTAAATTTCTGCATCAGTTTCTGGCAAGTCCTGAACATTCAGCCTCCCAAATTCTGCCAATTATGCAAAATAATCAACGGCGTTACTATTTAATTGTGGTGCAGAAATATCAGCAAGGTTCGGCTTCCGTTGCCGTGGGAATTGATATTACCGAACGTCGGCAAGCGGAAGAAGCCCTAAGAATTGCGGAGGAGAACTATCGCAGTATTTATGAAAATGCCTTAGAAGGAATTTTTCAATATAGTCCTGAACATTCTTATATTAATGTTAATCCGGCCATGGCTCGGATTTATGGTTATGATTCCCCCCAAGCCTTGATGGATATTCTACATACTTCTAGGTATTCTTTATATGTACAACCGGAACGGCATCAAGAATTTATTAATTTAATGGAGGAACAGGAAACGGTTTCTAACTTTGAATTTCAAATTTATCGAGCGGATAGACATAAAATTTGGATTTCTGCCAGTGCTAAACCTGTCTTTAATCCCGATGGCAATTTACTCTATTACCAAGGATTTATTGCCGATATTACGGAACGGAAAAAAGCTGAAGTTGAGCGACAACAGTTTATTGAGGAACTCTTTGAAGTCAATAGTAATTTAGAAGTTGCCATGCAAACTCAATTAGAATTAACAGAAGCTGCCACTCGTTTTGTGCCTCAACAATTCCTCTCTCTCCTCGGTTATAACAGCATTGCCGAGGTGAAATTAGGGGAAGGAGTACAACATAAAATGTCTATTTTATTTTCCGATATTCGAGACTTTACAGCCCTTTCAGAAAAGATGACCCCGGAAGATAATTTCCAATTTATTAACTCCTATCTTTCGCGTATGGAACCTGCAATTACCCAACATCAAGGGTTTATTGATAAATATATTGGTGATGCGATTATGGCGTTATTTAATGGGGGTGCAGATGATGCCATTAAAGCTGGAATTACCATGTTACAAGAACTGGTGGAATATAATAGTTACCGGGGGCGACCCGACCGACCAACCGTATCTATTGGAATTGGAATTAATACGGGATCTTTAATGTTGGGAACCGTGGGCGGAGAAAATCGCATGGATAGTACGGTGATTAGCGATGCGGTGAATTTAGCCTCTCGAATTGAAGGACTAACCAAATATTTTGGTGTGCCTTTATTAATTTCTGAATATACGTTAAAGGCGTTACAAGATCCTAGTCTTTATGGCATTCGGTTAATGGGTCGGGTTAATGTGAAAGGGAAATCGGAAATGGTGTCTGTTTTTGAAGTTTTTGATGCCGATTTACCTAAAATTAAGGCCGGAAAATTGGCGACTAAAACTCTATTTGAAGAAGCAGTTTCTCTTTATAATATTGAAAATTATCAGGAATCAATTAAAGCCTTTGAATCTTGTTTAGCCCTAAATCCCATTGACCGAGTGGCTAAATTTTATTTAGAACACATCCGTAATCAAGTTTCATTTTAACTACCCATCAACAAATGGAAAAGTAATATCTGCCTAAATCAAGTAGGGGCGAATGGCCATTCGCCCCTACCGCTTGATGTTAGAAGTTGGACTTGTGAACAGAGAAGTGTGGGTAGTTCACGTGGTAATAAAATGTACCCAAAAATCCCCATCGGGCATACAAACTCGACGGATTAAATTGTAGGAATAGGGCAAATAAGCACCATTCAAATCCGTGCGATATCCCGAGGGAAACCATTCTCCATAGGGGTCATGTACCAGTAAGTTTTTTTCGTCATAACCCACCACGGGCATAACATGACCAAAGGCGGTAAAATAACCATGAAGTACCGCTGGTTTACCCTCAGCTAACCAGTCTTGTAATTCCTCTAGGGTTGCTCGGTCGGAAAAGAAATCTTTGGCTCCATAATCTTTAACAATTTTGGCTAAATCATAGGGACTCCAGCGACTATAACCTTTTTTTAAGGCATATTCATAGAGTTCATCTTCAAATTGACCGCCACTGGTACGCCGAGGAATGCCTAAATATTGCAAACACATGGCGATGGAAGTGACATTACAAGACCCGGTGGGATTATAAAAGTTATCCAGTTGAGATTTATAGGGAAAATTAGCGAGTTTGATACTTTTAGGACGGGGTTTAGGATAAACTAAATTTTTCCCTTGATAAATTTCAGCGTGTTGGTCAAACACATACCAAATTGATTGTTCTCCAAATTCATTTCCCCGAAAAGCGACTCTAATATGACCGCGCAGGGGTTCATAGGCGATAAGTTTGAATTCTTGACCGGCTTTTACGCCTTTTTTCTCAGCTTCACTTAATTGGGAAGATGTCACGGGTCTGAGTTTTAAAATTGTTTCTTGGGTAATTTTAAGAACCGGAACATCGGTAGGAAGTTGTTCCCGTTTGGTTTCAATTAATTTTTTGGCGGTTTTCACCCCTAAAAATCCGGGTTCCTCACATTCCATTAAGGTTTGAAACCGATGCAGAGCGGCGGTAGATTTCTGCCCAAAACTGCCATCTGATGGGGGATCAAGCAAGGTCAAATTAATTAAAATCACCTGAATTTGGCGAGTTAATTCTTGATCCGATGCGATCGCATTCACATCGTAACGTTGTTCGGTTCCTAAAATGTCTTGTAATTTCATATTCAGTAATAGATGCTATAACTTTAGGGTCTGACAAAAATAAACGATAATGGCAATAACTGAATTTTGATGTTTGAAGTTCAACCTCTTAATTGATGGAAGAATTTCAGACGTTATTGATTATCGCGTAAATTAGCATCATTGGATAGTCCCGGATTAAAATTAACAATTCTCAACCATTCCTAAAAAGGGGGAATTACTCATGCTGGGGGTGATATAGCAGTTGCCACATCTATTAGGACATTCTTGAAAGCTAAAAGCTACTTATAGTAAGTATTTACCTATTGCCCATTGCCCATTCCCTATTGCCTCTTGCTATACCCTAACCCTGGTTATCAACAGCGATAAGAATTGCTATAGAGAATTAAATTAATTACTAATTTTTAAACTTTGGATTTTGGGTTCAGGCACACCCCAACTTTTGAGAATATTATAGGCAATAATTTGATGTCCGGCAATATTCGGGTGAATCCCATCCCGAGTTAATAGATTTTGTCCCTGTCCCCCATAACGTTGATAGGTGATAATGACATGACGAAAGGGAATATTTAAGTCAATAAATTGACAGCGATATTGCAGGGCAACATCCCGCATTACCGCGATATATTCTGCAATGCGTTGATTTTCTCGACTACTCAGATCTTCCTGAATAATAGTAGGTGATAATAATAAAACCGGAATGGCTTTTGAGGTTGCTACCTGTACCATTGCGGTTAAATTTTGCCGATATTCTTGGGTTGTGGGAATATTCGGTCTGGCGGTCGTCGGAGTTTGGAAACTTTGTAAAACATCATTCACCCCAATATTAATCGTAATTAAATCGGGTTTTTTGTCTAAAACATCTTGTTTAAATCGTTCATTCAGTTGGGTTGAAGTATTCCCAGAAACACCTGAACTGATGATTTCCACGGGTTTATTAGGATATAGTAAATTCAAATAGCGTTGTAATAGCCAGACATAACCCCCATATTGTCCTCCACTTTGAGTAATACTATCCCCAACCACCACAATTCGCTGTTTATTGCGTAGGGCTTCAGGTTGGGGGTCGATGGTGGGTTGAGGTGATGGAGGTTGAGGCGGTTTAGGGACTGGAGACAGAGGAGGGGTTGAGGTGGGAGGGAGATTTGGGGACGGTGCGGCTTGTATGCGTACCGATGCGGCTAGAGCATACCATCCTAAACCACCGATTGTAAGGGTAAGGAGAAATCGGACTACAAATGTCTGAACTTGTTTCATCTGTGAGCAGTGTTATGGGAAGTTACAGCAGGGATAATTCAGTTATCAAGTATCCGCATTATCAGTTATTAGCGCAAGAGTTAAGATTTAATCAACTGTCCACTTCTTTACTGATTACTGTTTACTAATAAGTAGAATTTGATCATTTCCAATTCAGAATTTTTAGAAAATCCAGGGGAATGAAATATCGTTTACAATCGGGTTCCATCGGGAATATTATCGGCGTGTTTATGGAAAAAAACCAATCCAAATATCAGGTAGTGATTCGGACAACCTCGGGAACGAATAATATTGGTGAACTATTTGTGGCGGAGGAATGCGCCTGGTTAACCCAGGAAATCCAAGATTGGCTTCATCCTCGCTAACGGGCTTTAAAACGGAGAGGGAGGGATTCGAACCCTCGGTACGGAGTTACCTGCCGTACAACAGATTAGCAATCTGTCGCTTTCGACCGCTCAGCCACCTCTCCAGGAGCGACAATTAAGTATACTAACAGATCATTTGGGGTTTGTCTAGGGGGGAGATGAAATTTTTTTTCGGTTAGACAGATTCCGGTGCGACCCCTTCCCCAACCCCATCACGACTAGAAAAAACAAGATAGACTGTTGATTAACCCTTTTCGGCCTTTTTTCAAGCTGTCCCATGAACAGACAAGAATTTTTAGATCGGTACCAAGCGGGAGAGCGCAATTTTACTTATATTGATTTAAGTGAGGTGAACCTAAGCGGTGTCAATTTGCAGGGGGTTAACCTCACGGGCGCGAACCTCACAGGTGTTAACCTCAGTTGGGCGGTATTAAGCAAAACTCAATTAGTGGGAGTGTGTTTTCGTCGGGCTGATTTACGCAGTACGGTATTAACCCGGAGTAATCTGAATCAAAGCAATTTAAGTGGTGCAAATCTGACGAAGGCGGACTTACGATTTGCCACTTTACAACAGGCGGATTTGAACTGGGCGGTTTTAATTGAAGCGGATTTAAGCAATGCGGATTTAACAAGCGCGAAATTAGATCAGATTAATTTAGAACAGGCAAAATTAAATCATGCTGTATTAATCGGTGCAGAATTAATGGAGGCGAATTTAACCCGGGCAAGTTTAGTGGCGACAAATTTAACCAAGGCAAATTTACGAGAATCTCAGTTAGCGGGGGCTAATTTAAAAGATGCAATTCTGATTGAAGCCAACTTAACGGAAGCAGACTTAAATGGTGCTACTTTACGGTCTACGAATTTAACGGGGGCGGATATGCACCGAGTTGTATTAACGGGGGCAGATTTAACCGATGCGGTTCTTGATGGGGCAGATTTAAGTCGCGGAAATTTAACCGGAGCTTATTTATTAAAAACCAGTTTTAAAAAGGCTTATTTATTACGGGCAAATTTAGAGGAAGTTTATCTACTTTGGTCAAATTTAACCGAAGCGAATTTAAGGGGGGCAAACCTCCGTCGGGCGGATTTAAGCGGGGCTTATCTGGGGGATACGATTTTAAGCGAGGCGGATTTGCGAGATAGTTTATTAATCGAAACTCGTTTAATTAGAACAAATTTGGAGGGAGCAAAATTAACAGGGTGTTGTATTTATAATTGGCAAAAATCAGATGTGGAACTGAATAAAGTAGAGTGTGAATATGTTTATACTGAGTTTGATTATACGAATAAAAAACCCAAAAATCGTTATCCCAGTGACCGAGATTTTTTACCTGGAGAATTAGCTCAAGATTCGCCAGAAGATAGCCAGTTAATTCCGGTAGAATTTACGGAATATCCGAATTGGGAAGCCTTGGTTTATACTTTAGTTAAAGTAGAACAGGAGAGTCATGAACTTGAGTTGATCATTCAAGGATTTGAAACCCAACCGGATAGTTTTTTACTGCATATTAGGGCAAATTATTTAGTCAATGCTAAACTTTTGAGTCAACAGATTTTAACGTCCTATCCGGCCATGAAGCAGAAACTTATACAGAAGCGATCGGATATTTTGGGGTTATTAAATTTAGAGGTTCCTATTTTTAATGCGGCGGCTGATTTGGATGGAATTCCTGAAGCGGTGATCTCTCCTGTTATAATCGAAGGGAATAACCATCAAACTTTGTATCAAGAGATTTCTCGTCAAATTCAAGGGATTTTGCGATCGCAGGAACCAGAAAAATTTGTGGTTAGTGTCCAAAGATTATTAGATTTCCTGGCTAAAAATGGTGTAGAACTTGAGGATTTGCAACATCAAGTGATTATTCAAGGTATTGTGCAACGCGCCCAAAGAGAACCTCTATTTAAGGAGAATTTATTCCGTTGGGAACAGGTCGCCAGTCCGACGGAAAGAATTTCGTTAATGGGGGAATTAGTTAGATTTGCGATCGCTCTTTTATGGGAAGAATAAATCAGTTATTAGTCATCAGTTATTACCAATTCGTAATTCGTAATTACCTATTACCAAGGACTACCAATTAAGTTAAAACTCGCCCAATAGTAAGGATGAACTAAAGATAAATTTTCTAAATTTTCCAGCTCTGGAGGCAGGGGAATTGATAGATTTTCTTCTGATAAGAATAAAGAATTAGACTGAAATTTTGCTGTCCCTCGCAATAAGCTGATTTGTGCATTTCGTAACGCTTCTGCTTTAGTGTTGGTTTTGGTTAAATAGTGGTAAAATTCCGCCATTAATCCCAAGGTTCCAGCATCACTAATATACCATAAACTCGCTAAAACTGACTTGGTTCCAGAGGCGATCGCTAACCCGGCAAAACCCAATTCTGCTTGATTATCCCCGATGGCAGTTCGACAGGCAGACAGGGTTAATAAGTCCGCCGTTGGCTGTTGCCATCCCATTTCAGACATTTGGTCTAAGGTTAATTTGGTATCCCATAACTGAATAAAAGAATTGTGGGGACTACCCGGTCGAAAATCGGCATGGGTGGCTAAATGGACAATCGGGAAAGGTTGCGTTTGATATTGTTGTTTAAGGTTTTCTAAAGTAAACTGTTCATTCAAGAAATATTCTCCTTCGGTGCGTTGTTCGGTGATGGTTTTAACTTCAGTGGGAACACTGGGTAAAGCACTTTGTTCCTTAAAAACAGAGGCCCCCATCGCTAAAACTTTCTCTTGAGAAATTGAACGATAGCGAGTATCTAAGGAGCTAAAACTCGGAATCATACTCAAGCCATATTTTTCAATTAAAAATTGTTTGCCATCATGGAGAGCCGCTAAAGGAAGGGATTTAAGTCCCGTATCTAAACTTAACATCAAAATATCGATATTATTTTCCTTTAAGGTTTCCTCAAGAGGTGCAATCATCCATTGATAAAGTTGTTGTGCGGATTGTAAATAACTGGTCGTATCCCGTTTACGAGGGGATGTAATTTCACTCACAAATTCCTTGGTTTTGGAAAACAATACTTCTGGAATTGCCTCGGGAACATTTTTGTGAACTACTGTATTTTCTAAAACTGCAACTAATTCTAATTTTTCTGGTCGAGAGTATACATAAATAACGGCTGATTTTTTGCCCGTTTCCGCTTGAATTTTCCTTAATTGGCTTTGAATTTCGGGTACAGTTAATTGGTTAGTAGAAGCGGGTTTTCCCAAGTAGTTGACATATTCTAAATTAACTAATTCTTCAATCTTTACAACTGCCGTTCCCACATCACCCGCATCGAAAATCCGATTAATTTCTACACGAACATCTTGAATAGAGGTTTCTGCAATACTAGAATTACTAATCGATGAACTTTCAAGGGTGATTTGATTATTTTCATTAGTTTTAACCGTTAATTCACCCGTATCTCCCGATAATTGATTCTTTATTGTTAGAGCAATTAACGGATCAATTGTCAATACCTGCTCAGTTTTATTCCTGACTATATCTTTTTCATCCGCATCAGGTTCTGTTAACAAACTAGGAGTTGGTTGCAAAAGTGTTTCAACTGTTTCCCTCTCCCGTTGGACAATGGGTGTGGGAATTTGTGTGGGAATTTGTATGGGAATTTGTGTGGGAATTTGTGTGGGAATTTGTGTAGGAATTTGTGTGGGAATTTGTGTGGGTATGGGTGCAGGAATCGGCGACGGAATTGGGGGAATTGGGGTCGGAAAAGGCGACGGAATTGGGGGAATTGGGGTCGGAAAGGGCAACGGAATTGGGGGAATTGGGGTCGGGAAGGGCAACGGAATCGGTTCTACCGTGGGAATGGGTGTGGGTTCTACCGTGGGTTCTATTGTGGGTTCGGGTGTGGGTTCAGGGGGAGCAGTATAATTGGTTGTAATAGTAATATTTCCTCGGGTAAAAGTAGCCGGAGGAACGGGAACAGCAAAACCTGATTGTAAGGTTTCTGAACCCGTTGTAATCGCCCCGGCGGTTCCGTTTTTGGCTGCATCTCCAATAATAAAAGGAGTCTCTACACCGCCCCCATGTTGAATTGTAATAGTGCCATTTCGACTTTGCCCCGCCGAGGAAATACTGGCATTAATTCCATTAAAATCGGTGAAGGTTTCTTGAACTCGTAATAAATTTTCTGTGGCAATTTTAATATCCCCTCCACCAGAGGCTAAAATCCCTGAAATTAAAATATTGTCAACCCCATTTAATTCAATATTTCCCCCAGAAGTTCTAATGGTGTCAACGGCAATTTTTCCAGGGGATTGGAGAATCACAGGCCCTCCGGTGGTGGTAATATTACCAACGGAAATATTATTCCCTAAATTCTGATTTGAATTAATAAAAAAAGTATCATTAATTGTGGTACTTTCTTCTAAATTTGGAGAGTTACTCGGAGTCTGACCTGAACGCAAGATTAAACTAGGACTCCCACTTAAAATACCCGCATCAGCATCACTAGAATTGGATAACGCAATATCCGCTTGGGTAATATTAATATCTCCCCCTAGAATTGAACCTTGAGCCTCTATTTTTAAGGAAGCCCCTTGATAATCTCCAAAAATCACACTCCCATTAGCATAAATAATCGGGTCATAGAGACTGAAAAAGGTTCCTCCGCCTCCTGATAAATTCAAGATTTGAAAGTTTCCTCTGGCTGCAAAGTGAGCATCTCCCGAAATTAACCCATCACTAATTAAGGTTAAATTTCCTCCCGCTTGTAGAGGTATTTGAGGAAAATTCAGAGCTAAAATATCAATGTTTTGATTTCCTTGAATCGTGATATTTCCCCCAGAAAATGCTTGAAAGGGGATTTTTCCATCCCGAATGATGACGGTATTGTTAGCGAATAGGTTTAGGTTTTCTGTGGTGTAGAGTTGACTTTCAATTAAGGTTAGATTCCGACTCGCATGGAAAAAAGCATTATCGGCAATTGTGGCAGTATTTGATAATACAATATCCCCGGATTGTACGGTTTTTCCTTGAGTTAAAACAATTTCTCCCGCTTGATTAATACTCAGATTTGTGGCTTCTTTTATTCCTGCTCCGGTTAATAATTGGGGGAGAGATAAAGGAGCGATCGCTAATTCTTTTTCTTCCACGGTTGGACTAATTTCTAAACTGAGTAAATAACCCGCTTGACTCATTCTAACTAAGTTTTCTCCGGGTACAGTTTGCACTAAAATTGTCCCCCCTTGCAGGGAACCTTGATTAATAATAGTTCCGGCTAGTAAGGTTAATTGTTGTTCTGCATCGACTTCTAATTCACCCAAATTAATGATACTCCCAGGTTCAGATGAGTGAAAAACAAAGGCATTAGGACGACCCACAAGCTGATTCCAATTGGCATCTCCCACCGCCGGAAACCAACTCCCAGAACTTAAACCAATGCCATCGGCGGTTGTTGCCAAAAACGAAGCGGGAACATCCAAACGGGCATGGGAACCAAAAATTATTCCCGCCGGATTCATTAAAAATAGATTAGAGTTGCCGCCCGTAACTTGAATTAATCCATCAATAAAAGACGGATTTCCCCCATTAATTCGCCCTAAGATATTTTGAATATTGGGGGTAGAAATAAAATTAATAATTTGATTCTGGGGAACATTAAACTGTTGAAAACTATGGAATAAATTAGCCCCATCCCCAGAAACTTTTCCCCCGGTAATATTAATAACTGAGGAATTCCCTGGGACTGTTACGGGTGTAACTAATGTTCTAGTATTATCATTTGCAGGAATAACTGATTGAGCCTCAACAATAGAAGACCCAATGATCACGAACCCGGGAGTTCCAAACAATACAAAAATTAGAGAGGATGGGGATATTTTAATCATGGGAATCAATTAATTGGATTTGATTTTTTATACGCAGCCCAACCCCCAAAGGCGGAAATATCTGGCCATCGATAGTGTTCGACTAATTCCCGAGGATAGAGCATCGCAGTTAAGACTTCCCCATCTTCTAATAAAGATTGAATATAAACAATCACTTACACACTCTACTGTATTCTTCAAATCGTTTAAATAAAATCTCCACTATCCAAATTCGTAGCTGCAATTTTTTGTAAAATTACGAGATAGTTTCCATTGGACTTGAGTTGGATGAAGGTATCCTGATTCCGTTCATTTGTTCTGTGAGTAATTTTTAACTGTTCAAAGGTTAAACCAGACGGTAATTCAATTTTATCTTCCGTTTGTTTAAAATCAGTCACTACATCGACTTCATCCAGAATTTGAGTTCCCAGAGAATCACTGATTACAAACGCATCATTTCCCAAAAATCCGGTTAACGTATCTGTTCCTTCTCCCCCATCTAAGCGATCATTTCCTAGTTCTCCAAAAAGTTGATCATTTCCTTCCCTTCCCCATAACCGATCATTTCCCTCTCCTCCAAATAGAATATCATCTCCGATACCCCCATCAATAAAATCCGTTTTATTTCCTCCTATTAGTAAATCATTCCCGTCTTCTCCCATGAGACCATCGGCGCCTTGTTGACCTAAAATCATATCATTTCCGCCTTGACCCATTAACTCATCATTTCCTTCTCGTCCATAGATAATATCATCGGATTTGGAAGCTATAATTTCATTATCTTTGGAGCTTAAAGCTATAGCAGTATTGAAGTTTGTATTTGGGATTTCGTCTATATTATCGTTATCTTCAATATTCAATATCAGTTGTTTTTCTAAAGCGTGATAGCGACTATCTTGACTATTAGTAATATGGTTAAGTGATAATGATAGTTGCTCGCCTTCTTTCACTTGATCATCAAGAGCTTCAATCCAAACAATTTGAGGAATATTCCAATTATTTGGAGTAAAAGTAAGTGTTTGTTTATCTCCTTTTACTTGGTTATTATAATTAATCGTAATTAAAACAGTAGCCGTCGGTTCACTTTCCAAGACTACTTTATAATTATCTGACCCAAATCCTTCCCAAACTTCTGTACTGTTAACGGGTTGAATTAAACGAATACCAGGTGTTCCCGGGGGTAGAGGTTTATCATTTTCAGTAATATTAACAGTTAGTAAATTAGTTTTAACTTGCTCAATAAAAATATAATTTGTATTATTATAATTATTATCACTACTACTAATTGAATGCAATAAGGTACTGGTGTGAATTTCATCCTCAACTAAGCTATCATCAATAGCAGTAACCGTTACTAATTGAGGACTACTCCAATTATCCGGGGTAAAGGTTAATTCAATCGGGTTATCTTCTCCATTTCCTAAGTTAGTTTGACTATCGGGGGTAATCTTAACGATAACATTTGCTATCGGTTGACTGGTAAGAATTACTTCATAAAAATCTGTGGCTCCCCCTTCCGTAATATCTGTACTTCCCTGACTTTGGGTAATTTTAATGGAGGGGATATCATTATCATTCACTGTGGCGGTGATATCAGAAATAGGAACTCCAATATATTGAGAATCCCTAGTATTGACGGTATGGCGAATGATTGTGGTTTGGGGAGATTCTGCGATCGCATCATCAACGGTTTTGACTTCAATAGTTTGGGGTTGATTCCAATTATTTTGATCAAAGGTTAGGGATGAAATGGGTTGTAATTGTTTTTCTGTTTCAATATTAATAATTACAGGATTATTAGGTTTTGCACTTAAACTAATTTGATAGGTTGCATTTTCTTCCGCTTCTGTTAAACTAAGATTAGTGGGATTAATCGAAATTTCTGCGAGAGAATCATTATCCTGAATCCCTACAAAAACTGAACTGATTGTTAATCCATTATAACTAGGTTCAGAACTGGTGATTTGATGAGTGATAGTGGTACTGCGATCGCCGTCTAATTCTTGATTATCTACTACTTCTACCACGACTGTTTGAGGAATGTTCCAATTGCTTTTATCAAAAATAATATCTGAAATGGGTTTGAGTTCTGCATCGGTCTTAAAACTAATTGTAATCGGCTCTATCGGTTCTGTTGTTAAAACAATAGAATAAGTATTATTGCTTCCTTCTATAATTTTTAAAATATTCGGATTAATTAAAATATTAGCAGTATCATTATCGATATTAGTAATAGTAATATTCTGATCTGCTAACTGAGTATATTCGCTGTCGCTATTTTGCTCTACACTAGCAATAATAGAATAAGAGATATCTCCGTCTTGAATATTATCATCAACTCCGGTAATAGTAACGATTTGAGGGGTACTCCAATTATTAGGAGTAAAGGTAATACTAGGAGTTGATAAACTTCCTTCTTGGGGGTTATTGCTATTCAGACTAACGAGGACATCTGATGTGGGTTGGGAGGTTAAAACTAGATTGAAATTAGCGGTGTCTCCAACTTCAGATGTGAGGGTGTCGGAGGTGGTTAGGTTAATCCCAATACTATCGTTATCTTGGTTAATGAAATTTAGGGTGTCGGGGGGTAAGGTGGTATATTTTCTATCACTACTGGGGTCAACATTGGTAATAATAGAATAAGAGATATCTCCATCTTGAATATTATCATCGACTCCGGTAACGGTAACAAGTTGAGGGGTACTCCAATTATTAGGAGTAAAGGTAATACTGGGAGTTGATAAACTTCCTTCAGTGGTGTCATTATTCGTTAGACTAACGAGAACGTCTGATGTGGGTTGGGAGGTTAAAACTAGATTGAAATTAGCGGTGTCTCCAACTTCAGATGTGAGGGTGTCGGAGGTGGTTAGGTTAATCCCAATACTATCGTTATCTTGGTTAATTAAATTTAGGGTATCGGGGGGTAAATTAATATAGTTGCTATCACTATTGGGGTTAATGTTGGTAATAATAGAATAAGAGATATCTCCATCTTGAATATTATCATCGACTCCGGTAACGGTAACAAGTTGAGGGGTACTCCAATTATTAGGAGTAAAGGTAATACTGGGAGTTGATAAACTTCCTTCAGTGGTGTCATTATTCGTTAGACTAACGAGAACGTCTGATGTGGGTTGGGATTTTAATGCTAGGGTGAAATTGGCGGTATCTCCGGTTTCGGATGTGAGGGTGTCGGAGGTGGTTAGGTTAATCCCAATACTATCGTTATCTTGGTTAATTAAATTTAGGGTATCGGGGGGTAAGGTGGTATATTTTCTATCACTACTGGGGTCAACATTGGTAATAATAGAATAAGAGATATCTCCATCTTGAATATTATCATCGACTCCGGTAACGGTAACAAGTTGAGGGGTACTCCAATTATTAGGAGTAAAGGTAATACTGGGAGTTGATAAACTTCCTTCAGTGGTGTCATTATTCGTTAGACTAACGAGAACGTCTGATGTGGGTTGGGATTTTAATGCTAGGGTGAAATTGGCGGTATCTCCGGTTTCGGATGTGAGGGTGTCGGAGGTGGTTAGGTTAATCCCAATACTATCGTTATCTTGGTTAATTAAATTTAGGGTATCGGGGGGTAAGGTGGTATATTTTCTATCACTACTGGGGTCAACATTGGTAATAATAGAATAAGAGATATCTCCATCTTGAATATTATCATCGACTCCGGTAACGGTAACAAGTTGAGGGGTACTCCAATTATTAGGAGTAAAGGTAATACTGGGAGTTGATAAACTTCCTTCAGTGGTGTCATTATTCGTTAGACTAACGAGAACGTCTGATGTGGGTTGGGATTTTAATGCTAGGGTGAAATTGGCGGTATCTCCGGTTTCGGATGTGAGGGTGTCGGAGGTGGTTAGGTTAATCCCAATACTATCGTTATCTTGGTTAATTAAATTTAGGGTATCGGGGGGTAAGGTGGTATATTTTCTATCACTACTGGGGTCAACATTGGTAATAATAGAATAAGAGATATCTCCATCTTGAATATTATCATCGACTCCGGTAACGGTAACAAGTTGAGGGGTACTCCAATTATTAGGAGTAAAGGTAATACTGGGAGTTGATAAACTTCCTTCAGTGGTGTCATTATTCGTTAGACTAACGAGGACATCTGATGTGGGTTGGGAGGTTAAAACTAGATTGAAATTAGCGGTGTCTCCAACTTCAGATGTGAGGATGTCTGAGGTAGTGAGAGTAATATCAGTAATATCATTATCCGTAATATTAGCTGTCACTGTATTTCCAGCTATTCCATCAATAGTAATAGGAACAATTGGATCATTATAATTGGGATCAGCACTAAAGACAGAATGGGTGATAATACTGCTATGATTTCCTTCAAAGATACTATCATTAATGGCTGTAACCGTAACGGTTTGGGGATTTAATGCCGCAGCATCCGCAGCGAAAGTTAAGGTAATAGAAACTCCTGCACCTGCACCTAAATCAATTTCAGGATGAGAAGGAGTTAAGGTAATAGTAACGGGTGCAGTGGGAACGGAAGTTAAGGCAATGGTATAATTATCAGTGATGCCACCTTCAACAAGATCGGTACTATTTCCTGTTTGAATAATACTCACACCTGATGTGTCATCATCAGTAATATTAAGGGTAGTAGAAACCAGTGTTCCCGTAGTACCATTTCCACTAAAACCTGTAATGCTTAAAGTAATATCTTCATCGAGTTCATCAACTAAATCCCCTAACAGTTCAAGGGGGACAAAAGCACTGGTTTGTCCGGCTAGAAAACTAACAGAAAATGGCCCTGATGTGTAGTCAGTTCCCGGGGTAGCACTCCCTCCGGTTGCTGTAATTGTAATATCTTCTGCAACACTTATATCACCAGTTTTAACAATTTGTACAAGGCTGGAAGTAGTTGTAATATTGCCTTCGGTTGTGGTATAACTAGCTAAACTAAAATCATAAGCAGTATCATCATTTATTAAGTTTAATGTCGCTATTGATTGATTCCCTAGTCCTCCTTCGCCACTAAAATCTACAATCTCTAAATTAAGAGTTTTATTGGGTTCAATAATTTGATTTCCTAAGATTTCAATGGGAATGAAAGCACTGGTTTGTCCAATTCCAAAACTGACTGTAAATGGCCCCGCAGTGTAATCTGTTCCTGCAATCGCATTTCCTCCAGTAGCAATGACAGTAATATCTTCAGAAATAGTTGTGT
This sequence comes from Planktothrix sp. PLAVEN19ND, assembly GCF_057220675.1. Taxonomy (NCBI): domain Bacteria; kingdom Bacillati; phylum Cyanobacteriota; class Cyanophyceae; order Oscillatoriales; family Microcoleaceae; genus Planktothrix; species Planktothrix sp. PLAVEN19ND. The sequence continues at coordinate 2,043,674 of NZ_CM170132.1, forward strand.
TTTCAGTTCGATTAATTTGAATAACGTTAGGGGTTGCAGTGGTATTCCCTTCTGGGATTGTAAATGTTGCTGTATTAAATTCATAAAAGGATAAGAATGTAAAATCTACTTTGGAGATAAAAAGATCTTGTAAAGCGTTACTTGTTAAGTAATCGGCTGCTTGGCCAGAACCAGGGTCAAAGTCTGTTCCTGAAAATCTACCCGTAGTATACACATTATTGAGTCCATCTATGGCAATGCCATAACCTTCATCTAAACCACTACCTCCTGAGCGTTTAGCCCAGACAAACTTACCAAAAGAGTCTAATTTGGAGATAAAAACATCGAGGTTGCCGGGACTACTCGTGCGGATACTTTGATAATCTGGGTTAGGATCAAAGTCTGTTACACCCTGGAAAGAGCCTGTTGTGTAAACATTACCTGAATTATCTAAGGCAAGATCGTACCCTTGTTCATTATTGGTTCCCCCTAAGTTTTTTGCCCAGAGATAGTTACCATCTGTATCAAATTTTGCAATAAATATATCTGAGAGTCCATTGTTTGTGATATCAGTAATACCATCACCATTAAAATCTATACTTGGGCTCTTAAAATAACCAGTAATATATATATTATTTAGTGCATCAACCTCAATCCCATAACCTGCTTCATCATTGGTTCCTCCTAAGTTTTTTGCCCAGAGATAGTTACCATCGGTATCAAATTTTGTAATAAATATATCTAAAAGTCCATCGTTTGTGATATCAGCAATACCATCAGCATTAAAATCTATACTTGGGCTATCAAAATAACCGGTGAGGTACACATTACCGGCATTATCTACACTAATGCTATCACCAACATCATTACTACTTCCATTTAAGATATTGCTCCACTGAATATTGCCATTAGTATCAAATTTACTAACGAAGATATTATTGCCATTACCTACTGTAAAATAAGATCCAGTGATATAAACATTGCCTGTGGCATCTACACTGCTACTTCTAGCATTATCATCATTATTACTACCTAAGTTTTTTACCCATAATAAGTTGCCATTATTATCTAACTTACCAACAAATATATCTCGATTTCCATTGCCAGTGACATCGTTAGTACCATTCCCATCAAAATCAATCTGTGTGCCGGGAGCAGCCATAGCTGGAAAAATAGCTCCTGTAAAATAGATATTATTTGCAATGTCTATACTCAAACCATTAACATCAGCAACATTATTACCCACGCCAAATGGTTTTAGCCACAATGGATTTCCACTGCTATCTAACTTATTGACGAAGATACTAAAGTTACTATTAGTAATATCTCCATCTCCAGTCGTGTAAATATTTCCTGCGCTATCTACACCAATTTCTTTGCCAGCATCATTACCAGTACCGCCAAGGTTTTGCGCCCAAATATAGTTAAGATTTGGCATGAGTTTGTTATCCTAGTTTTTGATTTTGTTGAAGGAAAATTTTAAATACTTTTATTTAATCACGTTGATTAAACAGAATAGTCTTATATATGTGATCGCCCTTTTAAAAACAATAAATTGCTAATTTGTAGAAAGAAAAAAGGATAAAATAAGCCGTTCATGGGAATAAAATTTGGGGATGATTTAAGGGAAATTGAGATTTAAAAAAACGATTTTAACTCAAGGAAATGTCTATCCGTTTAACCTAACTTCCCAATTCTTGGTATTTCAGGATAAGGGGTAGGTAAAACAAATATTTTCCCCAGGACAAAGTAGCCCTGTCTATTCAGGGTAAGACTGTAGAGATAGCGGGTGAATTAGGTTGTTAGGAGCAAAAAGATTGTGGTAGGAACAATCATAACAGATGTGTTCAGCGTTGTCTTTAGTTTCTCAAAAAAGCTGGAGCCATGAGCGAGGGAAGACACGACCACAACCCTAACTTTTACCAAGGACTACCAATTAAGTTAAAACTCGCCCAATAGTAAGGATGAATTAAGGAAAAATTCTCTAAATTTCTGAGTTCTGGGGGAAGGGGAATTTCTATGTTTTCTTCAGATAGCAATAAATGATCAGACTTAAAGATTGCCGTCCCTCGCAGTAAGCTAACTTGTGCTTTTTGTAAAGCTTCTGCTTTAGTTGTGGTTTCGCTTAAATGGTGGTAAAACTCCGTCATTAATCCCAAGGTTCCAGCATCACTAATATACCATAAACTTGCTAAAGCTGATTTAGCTCCAGAAGCGATCGCTAACCCTGCAAACCCCAATTCCGCTTGCTTATCCCCAATGGCTGTTCGACAAGCAGAAAGGGTTAATAAATCTGTTGTTGGACGACTCCATCCCATTTGCTCCATTTGATCTAAAGTTAATTTAGTATCCCATAATTGAATAAAAGAATTCTGGGGACTACCCGGTAAAAAATCCGCATGGGTGGCTAAATGGACAATCGGAGAAGGTTGGGCTTTATATTGTTGTTTAAGATTTTCTAAAGTAAATTCTTCATTCAAAAAATATTTACCTTGGGTACGTTGTTCGGCAATGGTTTTGACTTCAATAGGAACACTGGGTAAAAAGTTTTGTTCTCGAAAAATAGAAGCCCCCATAGCTAAAACATCTGCTTGAGAAATAGAACGATAGCGAGTATCTAAAGAACTAAAACTGGGAATCATACTCAAGCTATATTTTTCAATTAAAAATTGCTTGCCATCATGCAGAGCAGCTAAGGGCAGGGATTTTAAGCCCGAATCTAAACTCAACATAATAATATCAACTTTTTCCACCTTTAAAGTTACCTCAACGGGTGCAATCATCCATTGATAAAGTTGTTGTGCTGATGCTAAATAGCTAGTGGTATTGCGTTGACGAGGAGAGGTAATTTCTCCCACAAATTCTTTGATTTTGGCAAACAACTTTTCTGGAATTGCCTCTGAAATTGTTTTGCGAACCATTGTATCCGTCGTAACCGCTACCAGTTCTAATCCTCCGGGTCGAGAATACACATAAATTAATGCTGTTTTTTTGCCCGTTTTAGCTTGCATTAATTTTAATTGATTTTGAATTTCCCCTATAGTTAATTGCTTATTTGATGCTGGTTTTCCTAAATAATTGAGATATTCCAAATTTACTAATTCTTCAATTTGTGAGATCGCAGTTTCAATATTATCAGACGCAAAACTTTGATTGATCTCCAACCGAAGATTTTTAATAGAATTTGCGATCAAACTAGAATTACCAATTGATGAATTTTCAGTAGTAAGTTGATTATTCGTAGTCAAACTGGAATTACTAATTGATGAATTTTCAATAGTAAGTTGATTATTGACATTCATTTGAACAGTTAATCCACCACCTGATTCCGATAATTCATCGTTAATTGTTCCATCAATCGATGGTTCAACCGTTAATACTGGCTGTTCTTGAATTGTTATTCTATTTTGAAGACTCTGACGAAGTTGAGGTTGCAGAAGCGTTTGTTTTGCTTGTTCCTTCTGGGCTTGGGTAATTTCCCATGTAGGCTGTTCAACTATAGGCTGTTCAACTATAGGTTGTTCAACTATAGGCTGTTCAACTATAGGCTGTTCAACTATAGGCTGTTCAACTATAGGTTGTTCAACTATGGGTTGTTCAACTATAGGCTGTTCAACTATAGGTTGTTCAACTATAGGCTGTTCACCTGTAGGCTTTTCCCCTGTGGGTTGTTCCCCTGGGGTTTCTGGTGGGGCAGTATAATTGGTACTAATCGTAATATTTCCCTGGGTAAAACGGGCAGGAGGAACAGGAACCTCAAAAGTCGTTTGTAGGGTTTCTGAACCTGTTGTAATTGACCTTGCTGTTCCATTTTGACTCGCATCTCCAATAATAAAAGGAATCTCCGTACCGCCTCCATGTTCAATGACAATATTGCCATCTTGACTCTCGCCCGCAGAGGAAATACTGACGTTTGTTCCAGTTGAATCAGTAACAGTTCCTTGCACTCGAAATAAATTATCTGTGCTGATCAAAATATTACCACCCCCAGATAATAAAGTTCCTGATACGAGCAGATTTCCGTTACTCTCTAATTGAATATTTCCTCCAGAACTATCAATAGAATCAATAACAATTTCTCCTGGGGATTTTAGAATAACAGGCCCTCCGGCGGTAGTAATATTTCCAACTGAGATATTATTTCCCAGGGTTTGATTAGAATTAATAAAAAAGGTATTTCCTAGTGATGTATTTCCCTTGAGAGTAGAATTTGTTATGGTTTGTCCTGAACGCAATATTAAACTGGGACTACTGCTTAAAATTTCCAATTCTGGGTCATTTGAAGTTAATAAAGTTGTATCCGCTTGGGTAATATTAATATCTCCCCCTAGAATTGAACCTTGAGCCTCTATTTTTAAGGAAGCCCCTTGATAATCTCCAAAAATCACACTCCCATTAGCATAAATAATCGGGTCATAGAGACTGAAAAAGGTTCCTCCGCCTCCTGATAAATTCAAGATTTGAAAGTTTCCTCTGGCTGCAAAATGGGTATCTCCCGAAATTAACCCATCACTAATTAAGGTTAAATTCCCTCCCGCTTGTAGGGGAATTTGAGGAAAATTCAGGGCTAAAATATCAATATTTTGATTTCCTTGAATCGTGAGATTTCCCCCAGAAAATGCTTGAAAGGGGATTTTTCCATCCCGAATGATGACGGTATTGTTAGCGAATAGGTTTAGGTTTTCTGTGGTGTAGAGTTGACTTTCAATTAAGGTTAGATTCCGACTCGCATGGAAAAAAGCATTATCGGCAATTGTGGCAGTATTTGATAATACAATATCCCCGGATTGTACGGTTTTTCCTTGAGTTAAAACAATTTCTCCCGCTTGATTAATACTCAGATTTGTGGCTTCTTTTATTCCTGCTCCGGTTAATAATTGTGGGAGAGATAAAGGAGCGATCGCTAATTCTTTTTCTTCCACGGTTGGACTAATTTCTAAACTGAGTAAATAACCCGCTTGACTCATTCTAACTAAGTTTTCTCCGGGTACAGTTTGCACTAAAATTGTCCCCCCTTGCAGGGAACCTTGATTAATAATAGTTCCGGCTAGTAAGGTTAATTGTTGTTCTGCATCGACTTCTAATTCACCCAAATTAATGATACTCCCAGGTTCAGATGAGTGAAAAACAAAGGCATTAGGACGACCCACAAGCTGATTCCAATTGGCATCTCCCACCGCCGGAAACCAACTCCCAGAACTTAAACCAATGCCATCGGCGGTTGTTGCCAAAAACGAAGCGGGAACATCCAAACGGGCATGGGAACCAAAAATTATTCCCGCCGGATTCATTAAAAATAGATTAGAGTTGCCGCCCGTAACTTGAATTAATCCATCAATAAAAGACGGATTTCCCCCATTAATTCGCCCTAAGATATTTTGAATATTGGGGGTAGAAATAAAATTAATAATTTGATTCTGGGGAACATTAAACTGTTGAAAACTATGGAATAAATTAGCCCCATCCCCAGAAACTTTTCCCCCGGTAATATTAATAACTGAGGAATTCCCTGGGACTGTTACGGGTGTAACTAATGTTCTAGTATTATCATTTGCAGGAATAACCGATTGAGCTTTAACCAGAGAAGACCCTATCATCAACCCGGGACTGCTCAACAAGACAGAAATGAGAAAGGATGGGGATATTTTGGTCATATAAATCAATTAATTGGATTTGATTTTTTATACGCAGCCCAACCCCCAAAGGCGGAAATATCTGGCCATCGATAGTGTTCGACTAATTCCCGGGGATAGAGCATCGCAGTTAGGACTTCCCCATCTTCTAACTTGATATCCCCTGGATACATATTTGGAGGTTCGTTAATTAGTAAATGTTCATACTGGGCGTGGGAAATTTCATAGACTTCTCCAGGAATAGAAATTCCGTCTTCTCCAATTTCATAAATTGCCGGATGCCAACCATTGCCCGCCGCGTGTAAGCGATATAGGGGTAAAGTTTTAGCAGATTTAATCAATTTTGCTTTCCCTAAATTTTTATGATCCGGTTGACCCTGGAGGGCAGAACCACAAATAAAGATACGTTTAGTGTTATCTGTCATATTTTGATTAAACTCAGCGATCAATTTATAGCATTTTTTTAGCTTGTAAAGTACATTTTATACAGTATTATGGCATGGAAATCAAGAGAATTGTGGAGAGAATAAAAAACAGAGGTTAAAAAAGATTAAATTTTGATTTATTGGTTTTCAGAAGTATCAAATCATGGATAAGATTACCCAAATTCGTATTAATAGCGATCGCCTACATCACCGAATTAACACTTTAGCCCAAATCGGTCAACAGCCTTCGGGAAGTATTTGTCGCCTCGCTTTTTCCCCGGAAGATCTACAGGCGCGTGCTACTGTGAAACAGTGGATGCTAGAAGCGGGAATGACCGTCAGCACCGATGCGGCGGGAAATCTCATCGGCTGCTATCCTGGTAAAAGTCCTACGGCTCCGGCTTTAGCGACGGGTTCCCATCTCGACACCGTACCCACGGGCGGACGCTATGATGGAGCCTTGGGGGTATTAGCTGGCATAGAAGTAGCACACACTTTAAAAGACCATGATCTACAACTCCATCATCCCCTAGAAGTGATAGTATTTACCGACGAAGAAAGTACCATGATCGGTGCCCAGGCGATGGCCGGGACGGTGTTACTCGATACTCCGGATCGTTATCAATCGAAGGCAGGAGAGTCGATTCAAGGCTGTTTAGCACGAGTGGCAGGCAACTGGGATAACCTAGCAACGGCAGCACGCTCACGGGCCGATCTGGCGGCGTTTGTGGAACTGCACGTTGAACAGGGGGCCATATTAGAAACAAAGGGAGTTTCTATTGGAATTGTGCAGGGGGTGGTGGGCATGGAACGCCTAAAAATTACGATTATGGGAAAAGCTAACCACGCCGGAACAACGCCGATGGAAATGCGACAGGATGCCTTAGTAGCGGCGGCAAAATTAATTTTATCCGTGCGAGAAATAGCGTTAAAAATGCCATCTCAACCCGTAGCAACCGTGGGATATCTTAATGTATTACCCAATGCAGTTAATATTATCCCCGGGCAGGTAGAACTTTCTATAGATATGCGAGATTTATCTGATAATTGTTTACAAGAAATGTTAGCACAATTGCAAAATAAAATAATAGCGATCGCTAATTCAACTAATACCCAAATTTCCATAACTCCCTTACTCAGTGTTAAACCTACCTTAGCAGCTTCTGAAATTCAATCCACAATTGAATCAGTCTGTAAACCATTAAACTTAAATTATTATTATCTTCCTAGTCGCGCCGGACATGATGCCTTAGAAATCGGCAGAATTACCGATATGGGGATGATTTTTGTCCCCTCAAAAGGAGGCTTTAGTCATTCCGAAGCTGAATATACCTCCCCCGAACATTGTACCCAAGGAGCCAATGTATTATTCCAAACTTTATGGGCATTAGATCAAAAATACAAAACCTTTGTAGGAGACATTGGTAAAGAAAAAAAAGCCTAAACTCAATTAATTAATCTGATTAATTATACGGATTTGGGAATACAAATTTCTTGCTTTAAAAGTAATTAAATAATCAATTGTAAACCCTTTTAGAACTTATCTAAAATCCGTAAATATAGACGACCAATCATTAAAAAGATGTGACAAAACCCGCCTGAACGGGTTAATTTTATGGTTCTATCAACCGCTAATACAATTAATCATTATGAGCGTGTTCAAACTCATAAATATAGAATAAACGACTGAATTTTTTCAAGAAATATCCAGAGGTAGCAAAAGCGATCGCACATCCCAATAATACCCAAAATCCGATAGGAGGCATTGCCATTAACTGATGAACCGTTCGAGCATCAACCATAACTGCTAACCCAAAACAAAGGATAGCAGCGATATTAGAAAAAACCGTTAATCGGTTAATATTTTTCAGCGCATTTTGACACACTTGACAGTTTTGGGTGTGCATTGTCCAAACATCAAATAGTTGTTGTTTATTTAAGTCTGCGGGGGGAAGATTTGGATTACAGTTTTCTGACCAAGGAATACCACCTCCCGCCCGTTTTTCTAACCATTGACGGAACGTAATCACCATTTTATCTTGGGGATTCGGTGTAAAAACTTCCTCTAACCAACGTTTATCTTTGCGTTTAGCTAAAGTTTTTTCCTGGTGGTGCAAAAACACTAAATCTTGGTGCATAAACGACGAAGCCAAGACATGATTTAACCAAGTGGGCATAGACAAGGCAAAGAATCCTAACCCGGCAGGTTTTTTACCTTGTTTACCTTTAATTAAAACCTGACAGCCAAAGTTACGACACCACCCCGGACGAGTGGGAGTTGCATACAACGCCAAGATCATTTTTCCTCCATCTATATTGGTAACAGAAATTCTCTGATGACAGGGAGGTTGAAAATCATGAACCGCCTCTAAAATATTGGGTTCCGTCGGTGTAATTTCAAAAGCAAATCCGTCTTGAGTTGATATTTTTCGCCGGGAAATCATGTCATAATATTTGGCATCTTTGTAGCGATTCCCAACAATTCCATGATGGGAAACGGGAACATGGGCGGGGTCGGAAACATTCTCCATAAAGAAATCCCAACCGTAGGGAATATCACGAAAACCCCAAGGTAACTTGACAATTTGATCGGAATTTTCCTCTAATTCAGGAACTAGACGGGGGGGTCTTAACTGACTCTCCTGTTGCGCTTGGGAACCAGATTCTCCCCAAACCCATAATAAACCCTGACGTTCTTGGGTGGGATAAACAACGGCGCAGGATTTGGGGTTGGAACAATGTTTAGCCTCCGTTTCTGCATCTTGAGATTGGGGAATGCTAACACAATGTCCCTGACTATTGAACCGCCAAGCATGATAGGCGCATAAAAGTGTGCCATCGGACTCGACTCGACCTTCGGACAAGGGGACAAGGCGATGGGGACAAGCATCGGCAAAACACCGCCATTGACCTGAACCATCCCGCCATAGGACAATATCTTCACCTAACAATTGCATGGCATGGGGACGGGTGGGGTCAAGAAACTCGACCACGGCGACGGGATACCACTGTTTTGTCCATTGAAATTGTTCGGTTTCGGTTTGAGGGCTTTCTGTTAATCTGGGGTTCAGGTCTTGTTGTAGGGAGGTCATAAATTTTCTGTTGGTTGAACTGAAATAGCCTAACTCCTCTTAATATAAACATTATTTAGAAAAATTAAAACCAATGGAAAGCCGTCAAAAATTAGATCTTCCTGCGATGGGATGCGGAACTTGGGCCTGGGGAAATCGCCTCCTATGGGGTTATGATCCCAGTATGGATACACAATTACAACAAGTATTTAATTTGTGTGTTAGTCAGGGTGTCACCTTATTTGATACGGGAGATTCCTATGGGACAGGAAAATTAAATGGACGCAGTGAATCGCTTTTAGGACAGTTTTCTCAAGAATATCAAGGAATTAATCAAGAGCAAATTTGTATCGCCACAAAATTAGCCCCCTATCCTTGGAGATTAACTCGTAAATCGATGATTCATGCCTGTGAAAATTCAGCCCAACGGTTAGGAAAAAATGTCGATTTAGTTCAGATGCACTGGTCTACAGCTAATTACGCACCTTGGCAAGAAGGGAATTTATTAGAGGGTTTGGGGGATTTATATGAACAGGGATTAGTTAAAGGAATTGGCTTATCTAATTATGGGCCGAAACGCTTAAAAAAAGTTTATCAAAAATTTGCAGATCGGGGGATTCCGATTTCAACTTTACAGGTACAATATTCTTTATTATCGACCTATCCAGTCACGGAATTAGGGTTAAAAGAGGTTTGTGATGAATTAGGAATTAAATTAATTGCCTATAGTCCGTTAGGGTTAGGATTATTAACGGGGAAATTCTCGGAAAATACTCCTTTACCTAAAGGCATTCGCGGGGGATTATTTAAAAAATTATTACCGGGAATTCAACCCATTTTTGCTAGTCTGAAAGAAATTGCAGAATTTCGCTCTAAAACCTTAACCCAAGTTGCTTTAAATTGGTGTATTTGTAAAGGGACAATTCCAATTCCTGGGGCAAAAAACCTAGAGCAAGCACAAGATAATTTAGGGGCGTTAGGGTGGTATTTGGACTCAGGAGAAGTTGCAGCGTTAGATAATGCTGTAATGCGTTCTAATCAACAAATGGTACAGAATATTTTCCAGACTTCTTAGTGTTTATAAATTTTATCATTAATCATAGCCAACTGTGAACAGTTAGCAATCATTACCTGTTTCTTCTCGTCGTTCTTGAATGAACTCATCAACTAAATTACCTTCAGGGTATTGAGATTTTAAAATCTCTCGTGATTTTTCTTCTAGGCGTTGGGTTTCGGCTTCTTTTGCAAGTTCTAGCAACACTATCCGTTTTTGTTCTAGTGGTAATTGTTGGATCAGATCAATAATTTGTTCTATTGTTACAGTTAAGGTGGGCATAAGGATTGTTCTGAAAGATTAAATCAAGATAGAGAATATTAGAATAATATGATATTTTTGAGTATAACACAAATATTATCTAACAGACCAATCCTCTAAAGCCATCTGGATTATACTATCTACTGAAGTAAAATCAGAAGCATCAACTGGTCTTAGCTTTTGACGAGATTTCATATATTTTCGATAATTGATATAATAATCTTGGAAACTCTTATAAACTTCATTAATTTCTGTTGTTCTTAAAGGATAATTTAAGTAACAAGGATCATTTCTATAACAACGAGTATAAAAATCTTCAATTTTTTCAACATTGGTATAATCATCAGTACATATTCTAATTCTATCTACTCTTTTAACATTCTTAGTCACCATTGAAAAGATAGTAGGTAAATAAACATATAATGATAATTTATCTTTTGGATCTGTTTGTTCGGCGGGATCATACATAAAAGATATGCAAGTTTTATCAGTTAATAACTCACCCTTTTTATTGAATTTTGCAAAAATCATTTCTTTTGAAGAATAATTATATTGAGTCTCTAAACTTAGATCAGGACTATAAGATAGTATTTTTTGAATGATTAATAAAATCCTTTCTCTAATTTCTGGTTTGTCTAACAAATATCCCTGAATAAAGGAAGGTAAAGACTCAAATAATGAATCTTCTATGATTTCAATTGGAATTTTTGATAAAATTCTATTGTCAAGTTTTTTTAAAAGCAAAAAATATTCTCCATTGTCGTATTGTTTGACTTCATGGGTTAATAATAAGCAATCAGGAATCATTTTTTGAGCATAATCAATGGTTGAACTATTGAAATGTGAAGCGATCGCAATTAAAAGAAATTTTTTACTAAAATCTACTCGTTCAAAATTAGGATCTTGATGAGATTCTTTTCTGAAAAAATCTTGATATCTTAATAGTTGATCTATACTCCCTTTTCCTTCTCCTTTTTTAAGCTCTAATATTGCCAGTCTACCTTCTGGGTTAACTCCTAATATATCAGAACGATTTTGTTTATTAATAAAATATTGTTTTTTAACTGGATCTAAACTAAGCAAAGGTTTAAGATGTAACCAGATAAATTCTTCGAGTAATGCTTCAGACTTGAGCAAAAATTTTCCCTTAGACTGTCTTAACATGATTTTTATAAAAATAACCTATTTTATTATCAACCAAACTTGAAACTAACGCTATATTAATATCCCATTAATTTGTAGGGGCGGGTTTCCCTAGGGTTTTTGACATCCTACTGTTAATCTTTGTAAACCCGCCCTCTCTCCTTTTTTCGAGGATTAAAGAAAAGGGCGGGTTTATTTAGATTAAGGATGGTATTTTAATATTTTTGTAGAACCCGCCCCTACAGATTTATGTAAAAATATTAGAGAAAACAAATTGTGTTAGAATAGAATCAGAATAATGATAGGAAATTAACAATAAATGGAAAATACTGGGGTATTAGATGCGGTGATGGGGGGAATAGCGATCGCAATTTTAATTGGAGGATTAGTAATGCTATTTAAAGGCATTTCATCCATGCCCAAAAATTAATGGTAAAATTGATTAACGTAAAAACAATTAGATCAGAATTACATCCCGTGAATTTTCAATCAATTATTGCTACATTGAATCAATTTTGGAGCGATCGCGGCTGCTTGATTGCCCAATCCTATGATACCGAAAAAGGGGCGGGAACCATGAACCCCCATACCTTTTTACGCGCCATTGGCCCGGAACCCTGGTCGGTCGCCTATGTCGAACCCTGTCGCCGTCCCACCGATGGCCGTTATGGAGAAAACCCCAACCGTTTTCAGCATTATTATCAATATCAAGTGTTAATTAAACCCTCTCCTAATAATATCCAAGAGGTTTATTTAGACTCCTTGAGACTGTTAGGAATTAATCCCGAAGATCATGATATTCGCTTTGTAGAAGATAACTGGGAATCTCCTACTTTGGGTGCTTGGGGTGTGGGTTGGGAAGTTTGGTTAGATGGGATGGAAATTACCCAATTTACCTATTTTCAACAATGCGGAAGTATTGATTGTCGTCCCGTCTCTATCGAAATTACCTATGGTTTAGAACGTCTAGCCATGTATCTACAAAATGTGGATGCCATGACTAAAATTTCCTGGACTGATAGGATTAATTATGGGGATGTTCACCTCCAGGGAGAAATAGAACAATGTACCTATAATTTTGAAGCCTCCAACCCGGAATTTTTGTTTACTTTGTTTGGACTTTATGAACAAGAAGCGGAGCAATTAATCGAAAAAGGATTGGTTTTACCGAGTTTAGATTATGTTCTCAAATGTTCCCATAGTTTCAATTTATTGGATGCTAGGGGAGTCATTGCTGTGACAGAAAGAACCCGTTATATTGGTCGAATTCGGAATTTAGCTAGACGGGTCGCCCAACGCTATTTAGAACAGCGAGAACAGTTAGGTTTTCCCTTAGAAAAAACCTCCCTAGCTAGATAAACAAGTCGGGTGCGTAAGCTCCACACACGCACCACTCTCCTTAACAATATAGCAGTTTTTCATACTCTGAAATACCCGGTATTTTTGAAGAAATTACAAAGACCCGAAATCAAAAATCATCATCATTGTCTTCATCCAGATCATCGGTTTCTATAAAGTTCTCATTTTCATTGATTTCAATAGAATCAGCTTTTTTGTCTAATAAAGTAGCGGTTTTAGATGTGGGTTTTTCTTCTAATTCAATCATTTTTCCTTGAAAGAAATCGACTAGTTTTTGAGAGGCGATCGCTAACGCCTGAGTATCTGCTTGTTCAGGACTTATCGGAAGTGTTTCTACTGTTTCAATCGGTTTAAATGAATAATTATTAATCGTTTCGATTTGATTCTGTTTATTAATATTCTGATCTGGAGATTCAGAAATTTGTTGTTCTTCTTGAGTATTAATTACAGGAGGTTGTACAACTTCAGGAGAAGAAACCGTAGGATTATTAACGGGAGGATAGGAGGGAGAAGGAGGATTAACTTCTTGAATTTGATTGACAGAATTTCCGCCTCTACTATCAAAATTAATTTTAACGAAATTACCGAAAACCTGCTGAAAGGCTTTTTCTAAACTGGATAATTTTTGTTTAGTTTGTGCCATTTTTAACAGAGGTTCAGATTTCATTTTAATATATGCAACTTCCGAATTAAACTGAATTAAACGCCCGTGTTGTCGAAAGAAAGATTGTGTTCCTGGGAGTTCAATACAAGCTAATACCTTTTGCCAAATTTGATCTAAATTACCATCAGTAACAATAGGTGGTTCTGCGGGAGTTGCGGGAATTTCTGCTTTAACTTGGGGTTGAGGTTCTGGGGTATAGGTAGGTTGAGAAACTGGAGAATTAACTGGGTTTGGTGGCGGGTTTGAAGGTTCTGAACGTTGCACAAAGGGAATGGTTTCGGGTTGAGGTTGAACCATTCTTTGAGGAGTTTGGGTAACAGTAACCGTTTGAGTAATAACAGATTTTTGTAACGCTGCTGGAAGTAACCCTAATAAGATAATTTCTAGCCATAAACGCGGTTGAGTTGAATGTTTGATTTGAGCTTCACTTTCGCGTAAATGTTTCTGACCTGCTAATATAATTGTACTATCCCAACGGTGGGAAAATTGACACAGTTGTTCCCAAGTCGGTTGGGTTAAAGCGACTAAATCAGAACGAGTTGATGCGGTTTTAGCAATTAATAAATCTCGATAAAATCCGGCTAAATTTTGCAGAACAATTAAAGGTTCCCGTCCTCGGTTTAAGAGGTTACGAATACAGTCTAAAATAATAGCCGTATCCCCGGAATCAATGGCTTCTAATAAACTGATTAAGTCCCGTTCAGGAACTGCCCCCACTAAATCCCAGACTTTTTCAACAGTAATTTCACCGGATAATAAACTGAGTTGATCCAGCAAACTTTCGGCATCTCTTAACCCCCCTTGGGCAATTTGAGCCACCATAAAAACCGCATCATCAGCAATATTAATATTTTCCTGTTGAGCAATATATTTTAAATGTTTGATCATTGAATCTAGGGGGATTCGTCGAAAATCAAACCGTTGACATCGAGAAATAATAGTAGGTAAAACCCGTTGGGGGTCAGTGGTTGCTAATACAAATACAACTCGATCTGGAGGTTCTTCTAAGGTTTTTAAGAGGGCATTAAACGCTGCCGTACTTAACATATGACAGTTATGAACTAAAAGTCCATTAGCGACAAAATTATGATGATCTTCTACTTCAATATCATAAACTTTAGCGATTTCTCCGGCTTGAACAGATACGACTGTTTCTAAACTTGTATTCCATTGATGGGATTGAATACTGTTCAAAGTCTGACAGCCATTTTCTGGTGACTTCAGCACCCAAGGCGATCCGGTAGTAGAGTTTACCTGACTTTGCTTTTGTATAGGATTGTACTGTGGCTGGATATCCTTTTGTGGTGAGCCAATTGGCAATGATTTGATTTTCTTCGCCGGAGTATCCTTCAGTACAAAAGTTAATTCTAGGGCTTCCGTGTGGGCTAAGGATGAGTGTTCCATCATCCATGTACCACCAGGCAAGTCCTTCTGAATTAATCCGGTTAAGCCAGTCAACAGAAACGATTTTTTTGTTGTTATTTGGTTTAACAACGTTAAAGACTTCTTGGAGTTGGATATGGCAAGCGGTATGACAACAGATGGATAGGTTTCCATACCCTTGATTTGGGGTAATTCGTAATTTAGGTCGTAAGTCTGACAATTGAGATGCTTTGTATTCCATCCATTCTTTTTGCTTGTCTCCATGTGTCCAAGCCAATCGGGGAAATCGGCTATTTTTGTTAGGATAGGTGATGGAACCGTCTCCGAGTAAAGTTCCATAGATAAGCCCAAGTTGATCGATTGACAAAACTGTGGACTTAGCCAAGAAATGTTCGGTTCTTTTATCCCAAATTCCGTGTCCTTTTCTGTAAGGATGTTTTTCCCAGTGAGTTTGAATACTTTGAATTCCTCTACCTTTTTGTTGAAGAAATTGGGGCACATCCAGTTTTTCTCCACACCCACAGGCACAGAAAGGTTGAATAACTTCAGCTTGTTCCATGATGACATCCAAGTTATAGGATTTTTTGCCATAGGCATTTCCATAAAATTGATGTCCTCTGGAAAATCTTCGGATTTTTCCATCAGTCCCCCATTTGTAAATGAAGGTTCCACACCCACATTCACAGGGGATAAGATCTTCATTCCTTCTCTGACGTTTTTGGCTTCTATCCATCCTGTTTCTGTTCTTAATAAATGATTATCTGTGCATCTAATTTCGTAATTTTTTGTTTTAATAACAAGGGTAGAACGTTCTCCTTGATCTAACCATCGAAGAACTTTTTTATATTCCCACATTCCTTTATCTTCGTTATAACTTAAAACTTCTTTTCCTTTCAATTGGGGATTATCAATTCGGATGAGTCCTTGACGGGTCTGAACTAAACTATCTCCAGTTAAACATTCATCTATAACATATACTTTATACCGACATTGAACCGGGGCAAATTGCGATCGCTCAATTAATTCTCGAATATTATCAACCCCGGTATTACTAGCCGCGTCAATTTCAATCACATCCAAGGTTGAGCCATTGGTAATCCCTTTACAAATATCACAAACCCCGCAAGGAGTGGCCGTGGGAGTGGAATTGGCCGAACAATTCAGAGATTTGGCCAAAATTCTGGCGCTTGAAGTTTTGCCCGTTCCCCTTGGCCCGGTAAACAGGTAAGCCGGGGCGATGCGTTGAGACTCGATCGCATTCGTGAGGGTGGTAGCGATCGCCTCTTGTCCAACCAAATGGGCAAAGGTTTGGGGACGGTATTTGTGGTGTAGGGGTTCGTAACTCACAACGCAATACTAAAATCAAGGGAATAGGAAACATTCTTAGCTAGAATAGCAGTAGAGTAGAAGCATAAACCTGGCTTGCAGTGTAACATAAAAACTTCAGGGTTCTAGTAAGGTATAAAGGGAACTATCCCATCTCTTGTTTAGTGAGTTTTTACTAAATCCTAGGCAATGGAATGGAATCTTTGATAACTTGGAGTTAAATAATTTGATCATGACAATATCAAGGGTTTATTTTAGTTTCTTTTAATAGCTTTACCAGAAATTTATCAACCTGAAAGCCATGAAATTTATGAATAACATTGAAGGAGAAAAAACGAGCAATTAAAATAAATTCAATCAGATCGTTAGAAGACTACAGATGTACTATTGTCCTACTGTTTTCATTTTAACATATCTTGGATCGGTTAAAACAGTTTTACTCCAAATTACGAAAGTTGAGTCTACAGTTTAGTGATTATAACTTATGTCTAATCAAATTATTCTAGTTCAGCCTTTGCTGGCAGCAAAGCCCCCAAAACCTCCGGCTAAAAGTCCCCAACTGGGTACGGATATAATCTGGATGGGGGCGACGGGTGTTTTGTTTGTTTTACTATTAGGAAGTATGATTTTTTTCAAAATCAAAACCAAGGCTTTAACTAAACAGGTAAACACAGAAATATTTAGGAATAAAGAGCTACAGAAAAAATATAAATTGGCGGTGGGAACGATTGCCAAAATGGAGAAAAATCCCGACTTAATTCACTCCCGGGAATTTAACTTAGATTACTTGAGAATGCGGATGGCGGAGGATGTTTTCCACTATGCCATTATTGTTCAAATTAAGATGAAAGTTAAACAACAAATTTCCATCGCCCTCCGCCCGACTCAAACGGCCGTGGGAGAACAAAGCACCGCCGGAACAGCCCGTCAAGTGGATTCCATCTTTGATGTCGAATATGAAACCGGAATTGCTGGAGACTCGAAAAAACGGGTATTATTTCGGATTCAAGTGCGACTGATGAAGTTACCCACCCAATCGACATCTACTACCATTAATGAAATTATTGATTGTTTAGAAACCTATTTAAGTCCTAGTGATGAACATGATAATTGGCAACCCACGATTCAAGGGCGGATTGTTCATATTGAATGGGATCAAAAAGCCAAACCCACGCCTCTGCTAGTCTTAGAACAATCGAATGAAGGAGTAAATGTGACCTTCCGTACTACTCGACCGGCGGGGATTAAATCATCACCCCATGACACTCCCGTTGAAGAAACAAATCAAAGTAAAACTCCAGGTAAAACTCAACGAAAAAAAAGCAGTAAATCAGAATCTGGTAAATCCACTTAAGTTAGCTTTTAGCCAGATCAAATAGAACCGTTGTCATATAGTTATTAGCCCATTCTTCACCAAAGGCTTTTTCTAGGACACGGCGAGTTTTATCATTTTGTTGTTGTTGAGTACAATACCGTTCTTGACCAGCAATAATTTCTAATTTCTGTTCCTCGGAAATCGGGTTTTGAGCGATCGCATATTCACAATGAACTTTCAAATATTGGGTCACAATTTGCAAAAATTGAGTTTCTTCTTCCGGTGTTGTTGGTCGAATAAATAAACAAAATTCCGAAAAAATATCTCCCCAAGTGGGAATTTCCCGGGGTTGGGAAAACTTTTGTTGGGGTTGGGGTTGTAATTGCTGTTGATAGGGTAACGGTAAACTCCGATCCAAATGGGTTGGGGATAAATCCACAATGGCGGCACTAATTTGGCCCCGTCCCCCCACTAAATCCGCCCCAAACATGGGGATATCATATTCCACCCTGGGAAACATCACGCAATGGAGAATATCCAGGTTTTGGCCAACTTTTGCCAATTCTAAATGGAGTTTACGAAAGTGTTGGGTTTGATAGCATTTATTTTCAATGATCAGCTTTTCCCCTTCTAAGCGTCCCTCCACATATCCTAAATCCTCTGGTAAATGGTAGGGTTGCAAATCCAGATATTGATGCCAACTGGCCTCAATTTGGGTAGCGAGTTGGCGGATGAGGGAATGCTGTTGTTCTCGAATTGAGGGGGGAGAAGTGTTCATCATGGAAGTATTTTAATCGTTTCGGACTTATATTTTAAAATATCAGTTTAGGATAAACATTAACTCATCCCTTTAGAAAAGTAGCTTAAAATTATGTTTGGTTTAGGTTGGCCGGAAATTGCAATTATTTTAGTGGTGGCGGTGTTAATTTTTGGCCCTAAAAAAATTCCTGAAATTGGGAAAAGTTTAGGCCAAAGTCTCAAAGGCTTTAAAGATGGACTCTCCAGTCCTCCAGAGGCTTCTGATTCAGTCCCCTCCGAAACGGAACAGAATTCCCACAAGTCCTAATTGCTTCCAACCCCGTAGGGGCGGGTTCCTTACTCATATCTGTTTCTAACAACTGATCATTATAAACCCTCGCCCAACCCCAGATATTTCTGATTCTGTCTCCTCTGAGACAGAAAAGAATTCCCACAAGTCCTAATGTATCCCAACCCCGTAGGGGCGGGTTCCGTACTAATATCCATTTCCAACAACTGATTATTATAAACCCGCCCAACCCCACAATAATACTGAATTAATCGTTGATTTATGGGTAATCGGGGCAGGTTTTGGTCGGTTGTTTGTGGGTAGTGGGTAGTAATCGGGGCGGGTTTTGGTCGGTTGTTTGTGGGTAGTGGGTAGTAATCGGGGCGGGTTTTGGTCGGTTGTTTGTGGGTAGTGGGTAGTAATCGGGGCGGGTTTTGGTCGGTTGTTTGTGGGTAGCAAAGGTTAACTCGAACAGGACTTACGCAAGCACACTATATATGGTGTGCGGTAAGCCAGCGAACGCTGCCAATTATTCAAGTATTTGCGCCAGCAATATAAAATTTAGACACAAAAATCATACTGATTGACAGATATTTAACAGTCAATATTTATGCTAAACTGATTAAGTTAACTTGGGGTGAAAAATATGTCGTTTAGCCAATTAGATTACTGCCAGTATCTATTAAGCAGTCCAAACAATTATACTTTAAATAACTTAGCCAACCACTTAGAAAACGTTAGCCATGATACCATAAACCGTTACTTAACCAAAGAAAATTTTACCTCGGAATCTTTGTGGCAAAATGTCAAAAAAGATATCCAAATAAGTGAAAATAGTGCGATCATTTTTGATGATACAGTGCTGGATAAAAGGTTTGGGGAAAAGATTGAATTAGTCCGTCGTCAATATAGCGGAACAGAACATCGTGTACTGTCAGGTATTGGGCTGGTTAACTGTGTTTATGTTAATCCAGAACTAGGTTTATTTTGGGTAATTGATTATCGCATATATCAGCCAGAGTATGATGATAAAACCAAACTAGATCATGTAGCTGATATGTTGAATAATCTGGTGACAGAAAAACAACTCCCCTTCGCAAAAGTCCTGATGGATAGTTGGTATGGGTCACAAAAACTAATGGCAATGATTGACGAATTAGGAAAAATTTATTATTGCCCATTGAAAAAGAATCGTTTAGTAGATGACACAGGAGGAAAAGAAAAATACCAATCAATTGAAAAGTTAAACTGGTCTAATACTGAAGAAAAATCAGGGAAGTTAATCAAAATCAAAAATTTCCCTAAATCTCATAAAGTCAAGCTATTTCGGGTTATTGTTTCTACCAACAGAACGGAATATGTAGCAACTAATGACTTAACTCAAGCATCCACATTGGATACGAAAAAAACCTGTGCTATTCGCTGGAAAATAGAGGAATTTCATCGAGAAATTAAGCAGTTAACAGGGATTGAATCTTGCCAGTGTCGTAAAGCTAGTATTCAAAGAAATCATATTGCTTGTGCCATTTTAGTTTGGAATCAATTGAAAAGATTAGCTCATCTGACTCAGAAAACAGTCTATCAGTTAAAAGCTGAATCTTTGTCAAGTTATTTAATCAAAGAATTGAATTTTCCTTCGATAAAAATGGAACTTGTTTGATTGTTTTGGGTTTATTTTTAAATAAATAATCAGGACTTTTTGGGACGATTGCTATTATCATTGGTATGCGATCGCCTACTTTTGACACTCTATATATAGCGTGCTTGCGTAAGTCCTGTCGAACCCGCCCCTACAGAACCCGCCCCTACAGAACCCGCCCCTACAGAACCCGCCCCTACAGAACCCGCCCCTACAGAACCCGCCCCTACAGAACCCACCCCTAGAGTGTGATAGAAGATTTGATCACCGTCGAGGAATTGAGGCTGGGAGAATGGGAATTGTTATTAGACTCATGGATGGGGTTGCGAACCTCAATTAATTGAATCGCGCGATTCACACTTTCGGGTAAAATCACGACCAACGATCCCGCCCCAGCCCGATCCAAAGCCGTATTCACCGCTTGGGTTTCATTCAAAATCGTTTCATAACGTACCCGAGGGTCAGGGATAGGGCCTAAAATCTGCTGAATCCCTTGGCTAATTAACTGCGCCGCCGAACCCGGTTCTCGGCCGCGGGTATCATCATCCTCCTTGACAATAATCTCATCAAAGATATCCGCCGCCAGTTGACCCAAGGTGACAAAATCCTCGTCTCGGCGATCGCCCGGGCCACCAATCACCCCAATCCGATGCCCCGGCCAATTTTTCACAAATGCCCCTAAAGCCATGTAACTAGCTGGGTTATGGGCATAATCAATCAGGGCGTGATAACTCCCCATATTAAATAAATTCATCCGTCCGGGGGTTTGGGAAGTCGAGGCGATAAAGGTTGACAAACCCGCTCGAATATGCTCTATTTTCACCCCTTGGGCAAAGGCCGCCAAACAGGCCGCCAAAGCATTGGCAATCATAAAGGGGGCCAGACCTTTCATCGTAATTGGAACATTCACCGCCTGTTCAATCCGCAGCGTCCAATCCCCTTTTAAAATCGACAGATAGCCATTTTCATAGACGGCGGCCAATCCCCCGGATTCCGTGTGTTTCAACACAATCTCATTATCGGGATTCATGGTGAAATAGGCGATTTGAGCTTTCACCCGTTCGGCCATTTGTACCACCAATGGATCATCGGCGTTTAGCACCGCATAGCCTTTGGGCATCACCACCTCGGCCACCACGCTTTTCACCTTCGCCATTTGTTCCGGGGTATCAATATCCCCCAATCCCAAATGATCGGCCGACACATTCAGTACCACCCCGACATCACAGGTATCAAAGCCTAACCCCGCCCGCAGGATACCCCCCCGAGCACATTCGAGCACAGCCACCTCCACCATCGGATCTCGCAGAATCAGTTGGGCGCTTTGGGGCCCAGTATTGTCCCCAGGTTCGGCTAAATGCTCCCCTATATAAATCCCGTCGGTGGTGGTATAACCTACCGATAAACCCGTTTGTTTGATGATGTGAGCTAACAAACGGGTAGTCGTGGTTTTCCCATTGGTTCCGGTGACGGCTAAAATCGGGACGCGACTGGGTTGACCGGGGGGAAACAACATATCCATCACCGCCCCCGCCACATTCCGGGGTAAGCCTTCACTGGGGGCGACGTGCATTCGGAACCCTGGGGCGGCGTTGACTTCCACTACCACCCCATCTACTTCCCGTAGCGGTTTAGAAATATCGGGGGTGACCACATCAATTCCGGCAATATCCAAACCGATAATTTTAGCAATCCGAGCAAACAGCCAGACATTATCCGGGTGAACTTCATCGGTGCGGTCAATGGCACTGCCCCCCGTACTGAGGTTAGCCGTAGCCCGCAGAAAACAGACTTCTCCCGGGGGCATAATGGTGTCCAGGGTATGACCTTTTTCCGCAATCATCGATAGCACGGTTTTATCCACCACAATCCGAGTTAGGACATTATCATGGCCATCACCTCGACGGGGATCACGGTTGGTTTTTTCGATTAACTGTTCAATGGTTAATTTGCCATCCCCCACCACATGGGCCGGAACCCTTTCGGCCACGGCCACCATTTTGCCGTTCACCACTAACACCCGATGATCTCGACCGGTATAGAAGCGTTCTAAAATCACACTGCGGGTTTTAGAGGCATTACTGGCTTCCTCGTAGGCCATCACCGCCGTTTCCCATTTGGTAATATCCAGGGTAATCCCGCGGCCATGGTTGCCATCGAGGGGCTTAATGGCAATCGGATAGCCTCCGACTTCCTCAATAGCATCTTGGAGTTCATCCAAATAGCGAATCACCGTCCCCCGCGGCACGGGAACCCCGGCATCCCGGAGAATTTGTTTTGTTCCTTCCTTATCACAGGCGAGTTCTACAGCTAAGACTCCGGTTTGGTTGCTCAGGGTGGCTTGAATCCGTTTTTGATAACAGCCATAGCCAAACTGAATCATAAACCGAGCATTCAGTTGTTGCCAGGGAATATCCCGGGCTTCGGCTTCTTTAATAATGGTTTCTGTACTAGGGCCCAGGGAGGCTTGAGCTTTTAATTCTTTGAGATCTTCAATATCTTGGGCGAGTTCTTCACTGGGATAGGCACCCGTATCGGCAATACTTTGGCACAATCGGACGGCGGCTCGGCCCGCATAACGGCCGGCGTGTTCATTATCATACTCAAAAGCCACCTGAAAAATCCCCTGACTGGAGGTTTCTCGGGTACGGCCAAATGCTACGGGCATTCCGGCTAACTGTTGCAACTCCAGGGCAACGTGTTCAATAATGTGTCCCATTAAAGTTCCCCTTTCTACCCGACTGAGGAACCCCCCTCGGACGCCTGGTGAGCAGTGATGTTCAATTAAACTGGGGAGAACAGAAGTTAAGCCGTTATAGAAGCCTGGAATATCGCAACTATAGCGTTCCGTTAATTCTTCTAAATCCAAACGCATCACAATCAGTTGATGGCGTCGGATACTCCAGTAGTTAGGGCCTCTTAAGGTTTGTATTTTAAGAATTTTCATAGGGGTGTGAGTACATAATGCTCCGAATGGGCCGGGATGATAGTCCGCTTTATTCAATTTCAAGCTAAGGTGACTTGTAAACTGTTTGCAGTGAACAGTTTTTCACAACGATTGCCGTTTTGGAGATCAGAGCAGTGGGGATTTAAAACTTTCGAGACCTGCCCATTTTCCATCGCCCCTAATCGGGGTTCCCCATCTTCAAAATTAGAGGGGAAAACCTTGATCTGAACCACGTCCTGGAGTCGGTGATCTGTGAATTTACACGCTGGGTGCAGAACTAGGACGACGGGAATGGAGGTTATACTGATCACCATAGGATAAAATATGTACCCGCAAATTGAAGACACTCAGGGGATCGGTGGCTCCTGCATTCACTAAGTTGGTGTAGGACATTTCGTGGGTATCCACAATGGTCACGCACCCTTTTCCCACCACCCGCAATAGGCCTTCGGCTTCAAATAAGGCACAGGTATCTTCATCAATGCCAATGCCCACTTTATCGGGGTGGGCTGCCACCGCACTCACCAATCGTGCCATGCGATTCCGGTTATGGAAGTGTTGATCGACAACCAATTCTGGCACAATATCTAAGCCCGTTGCCATATCCACCAGGGAGCGATTGGGAGATTCCCCACTGCCGCCTCCGGCAATCATGTGGTGGCCCATCACGGCGGCTCCGGCACTGGTTCCAGCCAAGGCCATGCGCCCCTGTCTGGCCCCGGCTCTAATTTTTTCCATCAGCAGGGTATCGGCTAATAAACTGTAAAGTCGCAGTTGATCACCGCCGGTCATAAATACCCCGGTACAGGTCTCCAAGAAGGCGTGCCACTTGGGATCTTCACAATGATGGCGTTCGCGAATATCAAAGACGGCAATGGATTTTGCCCCCATTTCCTCAAAGATTTTTTGGTATCTCTCTCCTTGAACCGCGGGTTCGCGGGAGGCGGAAGGAATGATGGCAAGGTTGGCGTTGGAAGCACCAGCCCGGTGAACAAAGGTTTGCAGAATCTCACGTCCATGAACTTTGTCTTCTGCTCCACCAATAATCATGATAGAGGTTTTGGTTTGTTGGGGAATCATTTGTTCAAGGGCTTGAGATGTCAACTGCTGCATAGTGTGTCTCCTCGAATCAATCTATACTGGGTTCAGCTACTGGAGTGATGAGTTTTGCCCTCATGTTCGATGGGGCTGGTTTTGATTCCTCTGTGGAGACCGAGATCACCTGATCTCCCACCCTCCTGAATCAGAATTCACCTGGTGGAGTCCTCTGATGGGAAGGGCCACGGGTTTTTCGTGGTAGTCACCTAAAGGATCAGCTTTGGACTCCCAATTCTTTCACGGGTTAATTTCAAACCGAACCCAGTTCGGGTAGCAAAGCCCGAGTCAAAAAAGCTGCTTCATTTTAGTATATTTTGATACGAATTAACAAATATTTTAGTTTATGGACTATCATATACCATGAGATGTTTGTTACAAGTTTGAGCCTAAAAAAATTTTAAGCCTAAGTGATCAACTAATAATACTGTGCGTTTTGACATTATTACTCTATTCCCCGATTTTTTTAGTTCTCCCCTTAGCTCAGGTCTTTTGGGTAAAGCCCTGGGGAAAGAAATTGCTCATGTCCATTTAGTTAATCCCCGGGATTTTACCCAGGACAAACATCACCGAGTGGATGATGAACCTTTTGGGGGTGGTGTGGGCATGGTTTTAAAACCAGAACCGATTTATGCGGCGGTTGAGTCTTTACCCCAATTCCCTCGTCGGGAAGTGATTTTTTTAACTCCCCAAGGGGAACAAATGCACCAAGGGCTATTCCGAGATTTAGCGTTAAACTGTGATCAAATTGTCTTAATTTGCGGACATTATGAAGGCATTGATGAACGAATTATCCCCTTAGTAACCAGGGAAGTTTCTTTGGGGGATTTTGTTCTCACAGGGGGAGAAATTCCAGCTATGGCACTCTTAAATGGAGTGGTGCGATTGTTACCAGGAACTGTAGGAAAGGAGGAATCTCTCAAAGCTGAAAGTTTTGAACAAGGATTACTAGATTATCCCCACTATACTCGTCCGGCGGTGTTTAGAGGACTGCCCGTTCCTGATGTTTTATTATCAGGACATCATGGCAAAATTGAGCAATGGCGAAAACAACAACAACTTCAACGTACCCGTGAACGTCGCCCGGATTTGTGGCAAGATTGGATCCGCGAACACCCGGACGAACGGGTTTAATTCGCTAATATTTTGCCTTAGTTTGCCTTTCTAACCTATTAAACTGAAGCAGTCAACGTTTGGCTTTGATTCGAGTCTCTGGTCGCTAATCGTTAAGGGCTGAAGTTTATTCGTTTTTAATCCCTATGAATGCTGATACCCCGGAAGACTTAATTCAAGCGATTGATTTGGCGTTGGGTCAAGGGAATTTTAATCAAGCTAAAACCCTCTCTACTCAAGCCAGTCAAGATTATCCTAATCACGATAAAATTCAACGCTATGCTAGAATTTTATCGTCACCCAATGTGCCTTTTCAGCAACTCTCCCGCAACCCCGATACTCCTTTAAATCTCAATTGGGTAATTCGGCATCGTCAACATTATCGAGGTAGATGGGTGGCTTTGGAAAAAGGTCATTTAATTGCAGATGCGAGTTCCCTTGATGAATTATTTGCTCAGGTGGGAAAGGAAAAAATGAAGGATTTATTTTATACCATTGTTTATTAAGTAGAGGCATACTTTTTAGGTCTGGGTTTGGAGCGGATATTGATTAAATAAATAGAACATTTCCCCATGAGTTAAATTAGAAATGCTACTATTAATAGTATGGTTTCGGTTTATTGGTGAAAAAGGTTAAGTCTATCTTCTGGTAGAAGGTAAACCCTAATCACTCCAGATACAGTATGTTTAGCCAATTAATAAAAAATAAGGAGAAAATCATGGCTACGGAAAAACGTGGATTTGCTTCAATGGATCAAGAAAAGCAACGGGAAATTGCAAGTAAAGGCGGTAAAGCAGCCCATGAGTCGGGACGCGCTCACGAATTTACTTCCGAAGAAGCCAGAGAAGCCGGACGCAAGGGCGGTAAGGCGGTCAGCCAAAATCGCGAACACATGGCGGCTATTGGACGCAAAGGTGGCAAGAATAGCCATAAAAAAGATAAAGAAAATGAAAACAACACTGACGAAAATCCCTAATCTCAGGGAAGGATGTTTTAGTAAACTGTCATAAAATCTGAGTTTTTTAACAAAAAACTGTTTTTGTTGGTGATGGCTTGCACAAATAGGGCTATTTATGGGATAAACCGTGTTTGTGCAAGCTCAACCTTGATCACAAGTTTTTAGACTCAACTCGGTGAGTTTAAAATTATCGGCCCTAACCTAAATAGCAAAAAAAATACTTGACATTTTCGGAGGGCTTGATTATAGTGGATTCACCTAGTTATTAGGTTTGAGTGGAAAATTGACTTCTGTCTCATCTATCGGAATCAAAAATACAGTAGTTGCCAATGCAGTTAGGACATTAATGATGGCTGTGATCCTTAATTATTAAGTGTTTTACTCCTGTCCCTTGTCTTCTGTCTGTTGCCTCTAGCTGTATTCCTGATTCCGATACCTGAGACTTTAGCCAAACACAATCAAAACTACGGGTTTTAATTCAATTCTTTAGACACTGCGCTGAAAGTGCTAGTTTTGGAGTCCTGTTTTGGACTCGGAAATGGCGAATAGGTCTTAATTCAGGCAAAGGCGTTTGAAGGGTTAGAATTCAAAACTTTATTAATACTAGGCGTCTAATTCATCAAAAAAAAATTAGGAGCCAGTTATGAAAGGCAACATAGCAATTTCTTGGGATGTTCAAAATGTTCGGATTTCTCTTGAAAAAATTGAACTTTTGAATCAATGGTTAAATCGACAAGGCTGTATCTGGGAATTGAAAAAGAAAGCTTATTCTAACTGGAGGGGAGAAACTCAACTATTTGCAGAGAAAGTCTCTGCAAATAGTTTTAAAACAATTCATGTTGCTCCCTTGAAAAAAAATGCCGTTGACAATCAGATTATTCAAGATTGCGAAGATGATATAATGCCAGAGAAGAGCATTAAAATTGTAATTTTAATTACAGGGGATAAAGACTTTTTACCCTTAGTTAAAGATTTGAAAAAGTCAGAGAAAAAAGTAATATTAATTCATGGTGCTAATGTTAGTAAAGCCTTGAAAAAATCCGTGGATATAGCCTATAATATTAATGAATTAATCGACTCTGTTAATCTCGATAAAGCAACTCCAGAAACAGTAGATTCTCCCGCCATAATTCCTTATGAAGAAGCTAAAAAATGTTTAATTGAATTGATCAAAAAGGTTCAAAAAGATGGAAAAAAAGCTACTCTTGCTGTGCTAGGTCGTTTAATCAAAAACCATCCTCAACTTGCAGGATACAAAAAAGTCTCATCCATTGCTAAACCCGATGGAAAAATTTTTGCTAAATTCGGTAAATTTGTAGAGGCGGTAATTAAGGAGGGAATTATTCAAGATTGTAATGGAGAATTGATTTTAGTCTAAGTTGAGAAAAATTGCGATCGCCTAAATATAATATGACAAAAACCCAACTACCAGAGATTAAAAACGAACAATTGCGATTACAAGCATTAACCCATCGCTCCTATTTGAATGAACATCCTAACGCGGGAGAAGACAATGAAAGATTAGAATTTTTAGGGGATGCCGTCCTAGGATTTTTAGTCGGAGAATTGCTATTTAAAAAACGCTATCCCGAGGATATGACCAAAATGAGTGAGGCAAATATGACCCGTTTGCGGTCTGTGTTGGTTGACGAAAAACAACTAGCTAAATTTGCGGTGCAATTTAACTTAGGAGAGTTATTACGGTTAGGAAAAGGAGCGATTCGAGACGGGGGACGCACCAACCCTTCCTTGCTGAGTGATGCCTTTGAAGCCTATATTGGAGCCTATTATTTAGATACCAATATTGATGTTGTCCGAGAGTTTATACATCCCCTATTTTCTACCGTTGCCAATGAAATGGTCTTTCCCCAGTCGGAAACCACCCCTCAAACCTTAATTGATTGTAAAAACCGCTTTCAACAATGGGCGTTAGAAAAATCCGGTGAAAACCCCAAATATTATGTGGTGGGAGAATCTGGGCCAGATCATGCCAAGGAATTTGCCATTGAAGTCCGAGTTAGGGATAAGGTATATGGCTATGGAAAAGGGAAGCGCAAACAGGATGCGGAAAAAAAAGCCGCCGAAGTGGCGCTGCAAAAGTTGAGTCTATTGTAGTAAGTCCTTTAGGACTCTGGGCCCTGAAGGACTCTAAGCCCTAAAGGGCTTACTACATAGGGTTATTCTTCTTCTGAACTGGTATCGAAATCCTCGTCATCATGGCTATCAACCTGGGTGACAGAATTAGCTGAAACCACAGCCCCACTATCTAAAGCGCCTCTAACTTTTTGTTCAATTTCTTTCGCCAAGGTGGCATTTTCTTCTAAATAGGTGAGGGTTTTGTCTCGTCCTTGACCAATATTATCGCCGTTGTAACTATACCAAGCTCCTTTACGTTTTAATATTCCAGTTTCTTCGGCTAAATCAATTAAACAGCCTAAAGTAGAAATGCCTTTTCCAAAAATAATATCAAATTCTGCAACACGGAAAGGCGGGGCAATTTTATTTTTAGCCACTTTAACTTTCGCCCTAATTCCGTATTCATCCGTTCCCCGTTTTAAGGTTTGAATTCGACGAATATCTAAACGTACAGAGGCATAGAATTTTAAGGCATTTCCCCCCGTTGTGGTTTCCGGGTTTCCATAGACAACACCAATTTTTTGACGCAATTGGTTGAGGAAAATCACGGTACAATTTGACTTACCAATATTTCCTGTAATTTTGCGTAACGCCTGACTCATTAACCGAGCTTGTAACCCCATGTGGGAGTCCCCCATGTCCCCTTCAATTTCAGCCCGGGGAACGAGGGCGGCCACGGAGTCAATCACAATAATATCCACGGCCACAGACCGTACCAGTTGATCCACCACCTCTAAGCCCATTTCTCCGGTGTCCGGTTGAGAAACCAGTAAATTTTCGGTATCCACCCCTAGGACGGCCGCATAGCTCGGATCTAGGGCGTGTTCGGCATCGACAAAGGCGGCGACTCCTCCGGCTTTTTGGACTTCGGCGATCGCGTGCAGGGCTAAGGTGGTTTTACCCGAACTTTCTGGCCCATAGATTTCAATAACCCGTCCCTTGGGTAAACCGCCCCCCAAGGCCAGGTCTAGGGTTAATGCACCACTGGGAATGGTTTCCACTTTCATGCGGGTGGAATCCCCTAACCGAACAATGGCCCCTTTGCCAAAGCTGCGCTCAATTTGGTTTAATACAAGGGTTAGAGCTTTTTTCTTTTCTGCCCCAGAATTATCTTTAGTATCTTTAGCCATTCGCTGTAATTTTAAGTAACGGTTAATTTAAACATCCTAGCCACCCTAGCCGCCAGTGGCGCATAATTGGTATGGTAGCAGTTATGCCGGGGTTCTGACTATTAGACATCTCCGACGAGCTTAACAATTTTTTGCAGTTTGTCCGTCCAAGGTTTGAGGGAATTTTCCCCATTATAGGCGAGATTGATGTTTTCGTCAATATAAAAACAATAATTCTATCGTTTTTAACGAATTAAACTTAGATTAATTACCCATGTCCTATCGATATATTTTATTTTATAAACCCTATGATGTCTTGAGTCAGTTTACCGATGATGATCCGACAACAGCTATGCGTAAAACCCTGAAGGATTTTATTACGATTCCGACTATTTATCCCGTGGGACGGTTAGATCGAGATAGTGAAGGATTATTACTTTTAACCGATGATAATTTTGTGAAACATCGCTTAATTGATCCTAAATTTGCCCATCCTCGAACCTATTGGGTACAGGTGGAAAAAATACCGGATGAAACAGCATTACAACAGTTAACTCGGGGGGTACAATTATCAGATTATCGGACAAAACCCGCCCAGGTTAAACTACTTTCTACCGAACCCAGTTTACCGCCCAGGGAGCCTCCCATTCGGTTTCGGAAAACCGTCCCAACGGCTTGGTTGGAATTAACCTTAACCGAAGGTCGTAACCGTCAAGTGCGGAAAATGACGGCGGCGGTGGGGTTTCCGACGTTGCGTTTGGTGAGGGTGGCGATCGCCCATTTAAGTTTAACAGGACTTGTACCGGGTCAATGGCGAGATTTAACCGAAGTTGAATTAAAACAATTAAGACAAGTCTTAGGAAATTATTAATTAAACCTCCCCAAAATTAAACCCTAATTATTGATTAGGTTTTCCGCCTCCAATTAAATATAAGAGTGCCATTCTAACGGCAATTCCACTGGTCACTTGTTGAGAAATTAAACTCAATTCTGGATCATCCATTAATTCCGAACTTAATTCTACTCCTCGATTTACTGGCCCGGGATGTAATATTTTAACATGGGGTTTACAGACTTTTAACCGTTCGTGGGTCAGACCAAATAATTGATGATATTCGCGTAAACTGGGTAATAAATGGGCGGTCATCCGTTCTTTTTGTAAGCGCAAAGTCATGACAAAATCAGCATTTTCCAAAGCCTCGTCTAAATTCCAATGTAAAAATAATTTGCCGGGACGATTTTTGCCAAATTCCGCAAATAATTCTGGAAGTAAAGTTGGGGGGGCGGCTAAGTGTAATTCCGCTTGGGTAGCGGTTAAACTCCAAATATTAGAACGGGCGACCCGAGAATGTAAAATATCTCCAACGATGGCGATTTTTTTGCCATTTAATTGTTCAATTTGAGGGTGATCCGGGTCAAGAATTCGACAAATGGTAAATAAATCTAAGAGTGCTTGGGAGGGGTGTTCGTGTTGACCATCGCCCGCATTTAAAACCGCTACTTTTGCATTTAAACGATCTAATTCGGCGGCGATCGCAAAGGGAACTCCCGCCTCTTTATGGCGAATAACCATCATATCCGTCCCCATGGCTAAATAGGTTTTAGCGGTATCGAGAATGGTTTCTCCTTTGCTCAGGGATGAAGTCCCCGGGGCAAAATTTAAGGTATCGGCGGAGAGTCGTTTGGCTGCAAGTTCAAAGCTGTTACGAGTCCGGGTCGAGGGTTCAAAAAATAAATTAGCGACCACCTGACCTTGGAGGGCGGGGACTTTTTTGGTGCGACGTCCTAAGACTTCTCGAAAGCTAGTGGCGGTTTGTAAAATGGTATTATATTCCGTTGCTGTAAAATCAGCTAGGGATAAAATGTGGCGGCGAGTCCAGGGAGCAGTAGCCATTGTCAAATAATTAGTAATTATAGGATTTTAGAATCAAAATTTGAGGTTTAAAATCATCGAAATTTTGATCCAATATTTAATTATACTGGGTGATCGTTCAAAGCGGAATATCAACCTCAAGGCTTGAAGAATAAACTAACAGTTATTTTCAGAATACCCTTTGAACCATGAACATTATCCAATCTTTTTTGACCGCTTGTATCCTTAGTGTTACTATTCTTAGCTTAAGTAGTTGTAGTACCCCTCCGGTAGACACTGAAACCCCACAGTCACCGACGCCTGAAGCCACTGTTTCCCCTCAACCGACCTCTGAACCTCAAAAACAAACTCTCTCCCCTGCTGACACCGTTCCCGTGACCATTTATCAGGTGGATAGTCAATGTTCTGAGTTAGTTCCTCGACAAATTACGCTTCCTAAAGAACAGGCTTTAGAAAGGGCGATCGCAGAGGTTTTAGAACAACAAAGTAGTTCGGATTTTACCTTAAATTATCGGATAAAAGTGGAGCCAGACAAACAGGTTGTGACGATTGATTTTCGGGTTCCGACTAATGCAGATCGGACGTTTAATTCCCTATCTAGTTGTGAACAATTAGCTTTATTTGGCAGTTTGAGGAAAACAATTATCAGTAATTCTAACTGGCAAATTAATGAGGTAATTTTTACTGAGCAAGGAGAAGAAATTGCCTTGTAAAAGGGAATAGGGAATGGGGAATGGGGAATGGGGAATGGGGAATGAGTTGGCTGGATTTAGAAGTGTCCTAACTGTAATGCGTACCGCTATATCTAAGAATATATTGAGTCCGGTTGAATCCAATTTCTTGAAGTTCAAACCAAGTTTGGTTACTAAACCCAGGAATTTCTGATTTCCAAGCCAAACAGATTTCCGGTTTTAACGTCTGTATTAAGGGTTGAAATACTGTTTCAGGTTCGTGGGAAGTTCGACGCACCGCTAAGGTCACTTTTTGGTTTAAAATGAACCGTTGACTCGGATCTCGATCCCATAAAA
This sequence comes from Planktothrix sp. PLAVEN19ND, assembly GCF_057220675.1. Classification (NCBI taxonomy): domain Bacteria; kingdom Bacillati; phylum Cyanobacteriota; class Cyanophyceae; order Oscillatoriales; family Microcoleaceae; genus Planktothrix; species Planktothrix sp. PLAVEN19ND. The sequence goes on from NZ_CM170132.1 coordinate 2,076,212, forward strand.
ATGTATTCCATTTAAACCAATATTGTTTTTCATATAAAGCAGACCAAACTTGGCTTTTAGAGGCTGCAATCTCAATTTCCGTGTATAAATTTGGCATAGGGATTTGTTAGTGAATTACGAATTACGAATTATGAATTACGAATTATGAATGAGTAGGGAGTAATGGGTAATGAATATGTATTTTTATAGTGTTATTATCGGGAAAATAATTATCAATTTCTCTGTTTTTACAGATAATCATGTCTAATCTTTCCGAATGGACTCTATTACATACCCAACTCCATCGTACCCTACGCGCTCGTAATATTTTACCTGCATCTCAACGGTTATTGGTGGCGGTATCTGGGGGACAGGATTCCTTATGTTTAATTCGATTATTATTAGATTTACAACCCAAATGGCATTGGCAAATTGCCATGGTGAATTGTGATCATCGTTGGCGTTCTGATTCTCAAGCCAATACCGATTATATTGAACAATTAGCTGATAGTTGGCAAATCCCCTTTTATCGAGAAACTGCTGCTATTATTCCCGCTACAGAAGCCGCAGCTAGGGAATGGCGTTATCAGGTTTTAACTGAAATTGCTCAAAGCCATAATTATCCCTATATTGTTACAGGTCATACCAAAAGCGATCGGGCTGAAACTCTACTTTATAATTTAATTCGAGGTAGTGGTGCCGATGGTTTACAAGCCTTAACTTGGCAACGTCCTCTTGATTCAATATCAACAAATTCGATAATTTTGGTTCGTCCTTTATTAGAAATTACTCGGGAACAAACAGGGCAGTTTTGTCAAGAAAAAGCCCTAAAAATTTGGCTAGATAGTACCAATAATGATTGGCATTATGCTCGTAACCGCATTCGTCAAGAACTTTTACCCTATTTACAAACCCATTTTAACCCCCAAGTCGAATCTCATCTAGCCCAAACCGCAGAATTATTGCGATCGGAAGTTAACTATTTAGAAGAACTCACAGAAACCCTATTTCAACAGGTGGTATTTTGGGAAAATGGCAGTCAAGATCGATTAAAAATCAATCGTTTAGCCCTGCGTCAAACCCATGAAGCCCTACAACGTCGAGTCAGTCGAAAAGTCTTACAAAAGGTTATGAAAAAATCTGCTAATTTTGAACAAATTGAAAAATTAACCGCTTTAATTAGTGCTCCAAACCGTACCCAAACCGATCCTTTTCCGGGAGGAGCGATCGCCATTGTTGAGGGAGAATGGATCGTTTTTAATTTTTCTTTGAGTAACTTCTAATACAATTGTTAAGAAACCCTATCCTTTGAGAAACTCGACCCTACAATGCAAAATAGCACTATAGAATTGACAAAGGAGCCTTCCTATGGGCTATGTATGCGAGCTAGGGACAGGTCAAAGCATTTATTTAGAAAATCAGGGAGCCCAAACTGTTGTCACCCTCATTAGCAGTGGCCCTGGACAACAGCAACAAGCGAGTAGCAGTTTTACAACCGGAGTTTGGACTTTACCCCCCCAGGTGTTCCAAACTCCCCATGGTCTGGTACTCAAAGTCATATCCGAACAAGGGGAAAGAAGCTTACAAATTCAAGGAACTAGCGTTAGTATTCTGGGTGAAATGCCCTCGGTGATAGACTCTCAACAACTCACGGTTCACGAAGTCACGAGCGTACCTGTTTCTCCACTGAAACCGATGGAAACCGATGAAAATGGAACCCATGAAACCCATGAACCTAAAAATGGGGGATATGCAGATGAACATGAACCCGATGTCCATGCGAATGGGTGATATGGAATTGCGAATGGGGTCGGGTTCACCGGAGGCAAGTCCTAAGTCTTTTTGTAGTCAATGTGGGACATCGGTCAAACCAGAAGACCGATTTTGTTCTAATTGTGGTCATCAATTGTAGGGGCGGGTTCATCAAGATTTAGGTGATTAACAAAGATATCAAATAACCCGCCCGTACCCGAAATCAGTCATCAGTTATTAGTTGTAGGGGCGGGTTCATCGAGATGCGCGGTGATTAACAAAGATCTAAAAGAACCCGCCCGTACCAGTTTTTCGTCACTAGCTAATATTGCATATCTAATATATTTAAAAAATGTCCATTAAAGTTAGTCTTAACCATCAGATTTCCTATCAGTTTGAACGTCCGGTTATTCTTAGCCCTCAGACCATAGGATTGCGTCCTGCTCCCCATTGTCGGACACCGATATTGAGTTATGCTCTGAATATTTCCCCCTCCGACTATCAACTGACCTGGTTACAGGATCATTATGGCAATTTTTTGGCCAAGGTTAACTTTCCCCAAACCACTGATTATTTTAAAATTGAAGTAGATTTAATTGCCCAAATTCAACCAATTAATCCCTTCAATTTTTTAATTGAAAGCTACGCTACCAACTATCCTTTTGAATATGAACCGCGTCTAGCCAAAGAACTTAGTCCATTTTTAGAGATTACGGAATCGGGAGAATTACTCAAAAATTGGGTAGAACTTCATCGTCAACAGAATATTTATACCTCTAATTTTTTACTTGATTTAAGCCAGAAACTAGCTCAAGATATCCAATATCAAATCAGATTAGATCCAGGTATCCAAACCTGTGAAGAAACCCTAGAGAAAAAAATCGGTTCCTGTCGAGATACGGGATGGTTATTAGTTCAAATTTTACGCCATTATGGATTGGCGGCTCGATTTGTTTCTGGATATTTAATTCAACTTAGTAATGATATTCCGCCCTTGGATGGGTTGCCAGGGCCAGTTTATGATAATGCTGATTTACACGCCTGGGCTGAGGTTTATCTTCCGGGTGCGGGTTGGATTGGACTTGACCCCACCTCGGGTTTAATTACTGCTGAAGGTCATATTCCTTTAGTTTGTGTAGCCGACCCCCAAGATGCCCGGCCAGTTCAGGGAACTTTTGAACCTTGCGAGTCAAAACTAGACTTTTCGGTAACAGTTTCTCGCTATCACGAAATCCCTAGAGTTACTAAACCTTATACGCAAGAACAATGGCAAAAAATCAATGATTTAGGCGAAATAGTTGAAAACAATTTACAGCATTTTAATGTGGGCTTAACCATGGGAGGAGAACCGACGTTTGTTTCAATTGATGATTTTGAATCTTCCCAATGGCGGATTGCAGCATTAGGAGAAGAAAAATACAAAATTGCTGGGAAATTACTAAACCGATTAGAAGCTAAATTTGCTCAAAATGGGGGATTAATTCATTATGGATTAGGAAAATCTTATCCAGGTGAAGCATTGCCCCGTTGGGCTTTAGGGTGTTATTGGAGAACAGATGGAATTCCTTTATGGCATAATCGAGAACTCTATGCTCAGGAGGATAAAGATTATAATTATACCTCAAAAAATGCCCAGATTTTTATTGAATCTTTAGTGAGAAATTTAGGAGTTAAATCTGATTGTATTATTTCGGTTTACGAACTAAATTCTAATATTATAGCTGGATATACATTGCCGATTTTAGCAATTAAAAAGGCAGAAAATATTCATTGGAGTAGTTGCCAATGGCGACTTTCTACCCCCAACAAAATAGAACTTGTAACGGGAAATTTACCCATAGGATTTCGCCTACCTTTAAGTTCTTTAAATTGGCAAGATGATCAACTTGAACAGGAAGCAATTATTCCCTTAACTCATCCGCCAATTATTCCGAATTTTGCACCCTTAGAATCTCCCATTAATTCGATTCGGGTGGCTTTAAGTGTGGAAGTTAGACAGGGAAAAATTCACGTTTTCTTACCTCCAATTTCCTCCCCTCGGAGTTTTGTTGATTTAATTACGGCCATTGAAAATACCACCGCCCAACTCCAATATTCAGTCCTAATAGAAGGATATACACCCCCGGCTAATACCGGAATTATCGGGTTTCAGATTACCCCAGACCCAGGAGTGATTGAAGTTAATATTCATCCCGCCTCTAATTGGCAAGAATTAGTCGAAATTACCACTATTTTATATGAAGAAGCGAGATTATCCCGTTTAGGAACGGAAAAATATCTATTAGATGGACGACGAATTCCTACTGGGGGAGGTGCCCATGTTACCATAGGCGGAAAAACCGTTTATGATAGTCCGTTATTACGTCGTCCCGATTTATTAAAAAGTTTAATTACCTATTGGCAAAATCACCCCAGTTTATCCTTTTTATTCTGTGATTTATTTGTGGGGCCCACCAGTCAAGCTCCCCGGGTAGATGAAGCTAGACATGAAAGTTTATATGAGTTAGAAATTGCCTTTCAACAGTTAAAACCTGAAGCCCATATTCCGCCTGAATTAGTAGATAGATTATTAAGAAATTTATTAGTTGATATTACCGGAAATACCCACCGTTCAGCTTTTTGTATTGATAAGTTGTATCCAATTGAGAACCCCAGAAATCAATTAGGGCTACTAGAATTTAGGGCTTTTGCCATGCCTCCTCATCCTCAGATGAACCTATTACAAATGTTGTTAATTCGGGCATTAGTAGCCTGGTTTTGGGAAAAACCCTACAACCATTCGTTAATTCGTTGGGGAACAACTCTACATGATCGATTTATGTTACCCCATTATTTGGGAGAGGATTTAAAAACAATTATTGAGGACTTAAAAACCGTTGGTTATGAATTTCAATTTGATTGGTTTGCTCCTTTTATTGAATTTCGGTTTCCCCGTTATGGAGAAATTACAAAAGAGGGAGTAGAATTAGAACTACGTCATGGAATTGAACCTTGGCACGTTTTAGGAGAAGAAACGGTGTCAGGAAGTACGGCACGTTATGTAGATTCCTCGATGGAAAGGGTGCAAATTCTATTAAGAAATGCTCTAGGAAATTCTGCCAATATTGATAGTTATTCGGCTCGATATATTGTTACCTGTCAGGGTCGCCCTGTTCCATTAAAATCCACTGGAAATTCAGGAGAATATGTCGGTGCGGTCAGGTTTCGGGCGCGACGCTATACCTCTTTATTACATCCCTCTATTGCTCCCCATGATCCTTTAATTTTTGATATTGTTGATACTTGGTCAGACCGTTCTATCGGGGGTTGTACTTATTTTGTGAGTCCGCCTAATGGTAAAATCTATCAACAATTTCCGATCAATCATCGAGAAGCAGAAGGTCGAATGTTAGAACGATTTGTCGCCATAGGCCACACATCTGGGTTAATCAAACTTCCACCCTTACACTTAAATCCCGAATATCCTTTAACCTTAGATTTACGCCAAATTCCTTAAATTGAAAATTGTTAAGAAATATAAATTGATTTCTGATTAAAGATATTGCATCAGAATGAGTATTTGTTAACATTAAACTGTTTAGGAGTTTATGTTTTATGAACAATTTGCCTGACCAACCTCCTGTTGAGCAGTTGCGTGATTTTATAAATCGAGTTACGCAAGAGGCCACAGAATTAAAAACGGATTTTGTTCCTGAAGTCGGAAAAGATATTGGAAAACTTATAGATTTTCTAAACGAAATTAAAGAAAAACTGCCAAGCTCCAATTAACAATAAGTAGGTGGGCGAGAATATCCCGAATATCCCACTATTCCAGCATAGCCGAAAGCCATTTACAGCAAGGGTTTTTCCAATCTACCTAGTTGGGTTTAATTACGCCTACCTACTTAATCTTCACATTTCTGATTTTAAATGATTCAGAAACATTTCAAAGTAGTGCAATTCTGCTGATTTTAAATCTGATTCCTTTCCTTGTTTTTTTATATCTTCTATTGCTGCTTGATAAGGAATAGGATTGCCAATAGAACGAACAGTGATGAAATCTGTTAAAACAAGATATCTACCTTGATGAAGGCTTTTAGAAAGCCATTCCATGTACTTACTTATGTCTTGCTTAAAATTTTCTACCTGTTCCTTTGATGTCAAAAGTTCCTGATATTTTTTTGAGATTGGCTCCATAGCCTGCTCAATCCAACAATTAGCCTTTATATCAACCATATAACCAGCATCATCACAAGCTTTAAATCCCTCATTTATTTTTTGAGCTTCTTGGGCTGTACGGCTGATAAAACCAGTAATCTTAGTTATATCATACTTGACATCTGCATCATCAAGTTTTTTTTGAAAATATTGACATCTTTCAGTCAGTTTTTCAATCTCTTTCTTGCATTCTTCAATCTCCTTGTTTTGTTGCTGAATGATCGTTTCTAAACTATCAATCTTTGCATCCTTTTGAAGTTCGCTTCTGATCCATTTAAACGTATTCGGAACTGAGTTAACAACAGCACTACCAATACCCGATAATGTATTCATGATCGATTCTCCTTTTTTAAAACGGCTTTTCCGTGCTGAGGTTAATAATCCAGCACGGGGAACACAGTATTATACAACTAACTACACATAGTTAAAATAAGCCCCCGATAAGCGTAAATTTTTCACGTCTGAGACAACGCCAATTAACTCATCATTAGGGTCGAAGATATTATTCCGATTGGTGTCTAGGAAAATACCTGTGTCAGAAGCATGGAAAGGAGATGCCCCTAAAACATAGTCATTAGAATTGCCAAACAATTGAATTGTGTCTTGATGTTTTTGAAAATCTTTAATCAGTGCATAATCCTTGACTCCAGGAGACAATGAATCCCCATCATCGTAATACACCTGATTCTTGCCCAAGATGAAAGTATCTTTCTCTCCACCTCCAGTCAGGATATCTATTTCATCTGTTCCGGATGAAGAACCCGTGACGATATCAAATACACCGTCTAGGGTATCATTGCCCGCCCCTCCCACTAGGGTGTCGTTGGATGGATAAGTGATGGACGGTACACCCTGAACACCACCATTGCCCAGTAGAAGATCATCTCCCGGGCCACCTTTCAAATAATCATTGCCACTGCCACCATCGAGGGTATCGTTGCCAGAATCGCCCTCCAGGAGATCATTTCCCAGATCTCCCCCCATACTATCGTTACCAATACCACCAAAAATCTGATCGTCTCCACTTTGTCCAAAAATTCGGTCGTCACCCTGTTCGCCATACAGAGTATCATTGTCCTCGGCATCAGTGGAGCCTCCCCCGAAAATCAGATCGTTTCCTCGGCCACCATGGACGATATCGTTTCCCTCGCCAGGACGAATATCATCATCGCCATTACGTCCAAAAATCTTGTCCTGACCCGATGTGCCGTTAATTAAATCGGGAGAATTGGTTCCTAATATGAGATTAAATTCTGATTTATTTTTCATGATTGCACAATACCTTAATGATTAATGGAAAACGCGCAGTCAATTGATCGACAAAGAGAGCAGAATTAAAACAATATTTAAAAAACCTTTGAAACCAAGAGCTACACTGTCTCGTCTGGTCTAAGCAACGGTAAATTTTCTTATGAATACCCTCACATTCTAGTCGAATAATTGTCGAATAATTATAAATACCTATAATTCTTATATTTTCTTAACTTAACCTTTAGGAAAACATGAGAATGCTGAAAAGCTAAAATCTTGATCCGAACTCATTCATTAATTTTGGATTAATTGAATAGATATCTGTCTGAAGGAAGACTCTTTTTCCTATATTTACTATTAGTATCTGTACAGATAACTAAGCCAACTGTAAAAAAATCAGTGTAGTTCAATTCGGTTTATTTAGCTGGAATCAAGCCAATACGGAGTAAGATCATGAGTTTAGAAAATCGCGTTAAAGCAACCGCAAAAAATATTGAAGGTAAAATTCAAGAAGCGGTGGGAGATGTGACTGGAGATCCCCAAACTCAAGCGGAAGGAAAAGCCAAGCAAGCCGAAGCAAAAGTCCGTCATACGGTTGAAGATGTGAAGGACGCAACTAAAAAAGCTATTGACTAATCAGTGATCAGTTATAAGTTATCAGTTATTAGTAGTTATTAGTCTGTTAGTTGACATCCACCCCGCCGTAAAACGGGCGGGGATTCCATCTATTTCAACAAATCAACCCTTCGACAAGCTCAGGGGACAACTGCTGAAATTCTGGCGGGTTGACGCTTCGCCAAGATGTGCTTTCTTTGCAGAAAGACTGACCTTCTCTCCACGTCCGTTTAGAGTCTCCGAATGTCCTCCGGCGACCAAAATATTAATTGCAGCGTTAACATCTCTATCGTGAGAAATACCACAATTCAAACAAATCCACTCTCTAACATTTAACTCTTTTTTGCCACCGCGAAAACCGCAGCAAGAGCAAGTTTGAGAAGTGGGAGTCCATCTATCAATCACTCGAAAATCACGTCCATACATGACTGACTTAGCTTCTAACATAGCTCTAAAACTACGCCAACCCAAATCAGAAATAGCACGGGCTAATTTTCTGTTTTTAACCATTCCTGAAACATTCAAGTCTTCCAAGACTATTGTTTGATTCTCACGAATAATCTTAGTTGAAAATTTATGAAGGAAGTCGTTTCTAATATCAGAAATCTTAGTGTGAAGTTTAGCTAATTTCTTTCTAGCAACTTCCCTTCTTTTGCTACCTTTCTGTTTTCTTGACAAATTGCGTTGTAATTTCCTTAAACGCTTTAATTGTTTCTTTAAAGGTTGGGGAGATTTAACTTTTTCACCATTACTTAGTGTAGCAAAATCGGTGATCCCTAAATCAATTCCTACTGAATTATTGTTTTTAGGTAATTGCCGAGGATTAAACTCAACTACAAAGCCAACAAAATACCTGTCAGCACTATCTTTGATTAGGGTAACACTAGAAGGTGTTGCGGGTAATTCTCTACTCCAGATTACTTTGATATCACCTATTTTAGCTAGGTGAATGTAACTAGAATCAGGATAGAGTTTGAAGCCGTTATCAGTGAACTTAGCAGACTGTTTAGACTTACGCTTCTTAAATTTAGGTGGCTTAACTTTCTTGCCTTTTCTTTGCCCTTTACAGGATTTAAAAAAGTTGGAATAAGCCTGTTCTAAATCCCTCAAAGACTGCTGTAAGGGAACAGAGGAAACTTCTGTTAACCATTGCTTTTCCTCGGTTTTCTTGAGTTCTGTCAGTCTTTTAGAAAGTTCACTGCTAGAAGGTTTTTTGTTACCCTCGCGATATTGTTCTTGGCAGTAAGCGCTCGTCATCGTTAAAAACTACCCGACAACAACCAAACAATTGAGACATCAGCCTCTTTTGTTGGTTAGTTGGGTAGATTCTGTACCGATACCTGGCTTTCATTGTTTTTGTTGCTCACAATCACTTCTTTAGTATACTCTAAAATAGAATAAAAAGCCTAAGTGGAACTTAGGGGTTTTAAACCCATTTTTCTGATAAAATTATAGTATTATTGTTTTGAGACTGGCTTGGTTTATCCCTAGTCAGGATTTTCTATGTTATGAAATATAAAATTTAAAATCAATGGAAGATCCCCAAAAGACTCGTGTTATTCCCATTGGAATTATGGCAGGAATTGCCGCCTGCTTAATTGCTGTGGGCGCGGGGTTAAGCTGGTGGACATTAAGCTCCCGTTCTCCCAAAGAACCTGTTGTCTCCTCCCCAACCCCAACCTTACCACTGCCCACGACCTCACCATCGGAAACCGTAGAGAAAACCCTAGGGATTTATTGGGTAGAGGATAAAAACGGTCGGTTGGCGATTATTTCTCAACCTGTACAAATTCAAGCCCAAAATGACCCGACGGTATTTTTAAGTATTGCCTTGGATCGATTATTAGCCGGGGTTTCTGACCCGAATCAATTTAGTGAAATTCCCAAGGGAACAAAACTTCTGAACTTAACCATCAACAACGATGACGTTTATGTGGACTTATCCCCCGAATTTACCCAAGGTGGGGGAAGTGCATCCATGACCGGACGCTTAGGGCAAATCGTTTATACCTCTACAACCCTCAACCCCAACAGCAAAGTTTGGCTATCCGTTGCCGGGAAACCCTTAACGGTATTGGGGGGAGAAGGTTTAGAAATTCCACAACCGATCACTCGCTCAATTTTTGATCGAGAATTTAGGTTTTAAGGAGATTTGAGAATGTCTGGATGGCTGGCCATGGGATTTGGTAATTTAATCTGGTTTAATTTTAATTAATGGCTGGCCATATTCAACGGGGGAACCATTCTGAATTAAAATTTCCATTACTTGGCCAGAAAATTCCGCCTCAATTTCATTCATCAACTTCATGGCTTCAATAATGCAAACGCTCTGACCCGTAGAAATGCGATCGCCAATTTCCACAAAAGGGGGCTCATCCGGTGCAGGAGAACGATAGAAGGTTCCCACCATCGGGGAAGTAATTTCGACCCACTTTGATTCCGCCGAAAGGGGTGGAGGAGCAGCCACCGATGGTGTTGCTGGGGTCGATGAAGTGAGAGCTTCCCCAACTGGAGGAACAATCGCAGTAGGTACCACCGGAGACGACACCAACTGTGAACTAACCCCCGCAGCCGTTAATTGCGTTTCCACCGGAGACAAAGCCTGAGATCCGGGCGAAACTTCTTTACGAACGGTCAGTTCAAAATCTGCGCTTTTGAGTGTTAGCTCTGAAATGTTAGTTTTATCGAGATCAGCCAGCAGTTCACGAAGCTGGTTCAAATCTAGTTGCACAGTTGGTATGTCTCCCCTAAATTTGCAGTCTATCTTGATTTAGTCCGTTGGGGTGTGTTTAACCCATCGCCCAACAGCCTAAACCGCTTAAATATGAAATCATAGTTCGGTGAGTTTTCACTCTCGACCTTGGTAGCTATCGGTACGGGTATCAATCCGAATCCGTTCCCCCTTAGTAATAAATAGGGGAACCATAACCTGAGCACCTGTTTCCACAATAGCGGGTTTTGTACCCCCTGTGGCGGTATCTCCTTTGACTCCGGGATCGGTTTCGACCACTTCTAAGGTGACAGAGTTCGGGAGTTCTACTTCCAGAACTTGCTCTCCCCAACGAACCACGTTAACGGTCATGTCATCTTTAAGATATTTAACCCGATCACCAATCTCAGATTCCTTCAAATGGGCTTCTTCATAGGTTTCCATATCCATGAAAACGAAGTCTTCCCCATCTTTATAGGTATGTTTCATTTCGCTTTTTTCCAGGGTCGCTTGAGGAACAGTCTCTCCCGCCCTAAAAGTGCGTTCTACTACACTACCCGTCTGTGCGTTTTTGAGCTTTGTCCGCACAAAAGCAGAACCTTTTCCGGGCTTAACGTGCAGAAATTCTATTACACGCCAGACTGAACCATCTAATACAATCGTGACACCTGTGCGAAAGTCGTTACTGGAAATCATGCAAGCTAATACCTGGGCAGAATAATCGGCATCTAATTGTACCCCTGAACGGGGAACAGAGGATTAATTTTTTTCCCGCAACAACGGGCTAAATAGTGGCAATATCAGTATAGAGAACAAAAGTTAAGATTTATGTTGCATTTGTCCAATTCCATGAGAAACACCTATAAACATTGGTTGAGAACGGGTTTAGTGGCTGTGCTGCTATTTACCCTATCGGTGGGTCTGAGTGCCGCCTGGTGGGAGGGTGACAGTTCCCCAAAACGGGAAAGTATCCTACCCCAAGGCAATGCCATTACCGATGGTCAAGCCCTGTTACGCTATGCTCTGCCCATTGATAACGAAGCAGCGAGAAAAATCCAATCCAGTTTGGAAGGCATTAAGTCCCAACTGCGGGGAAAACGCTGGAGTAATATTAATGGCAATATCACCACCGCTTCTCGGGTTTTAGCCACCAAAGAGGCAGAATTATTGGCCAATATTCCCGAAGAACGCCAGCCCCAAGCTCAAGTATTAGTTGAACAAATTAAACAGGATATTGATAGTTTACGGGCAGCCGTTGAACTCAAAGATACGCAAACCCTTTTATTAACTCAGGGTAAAATATTAGATAACATTGGCACATTAGAAGAATTAATGGTTAAGGAATTTCCCTTTGAAGTTCCCGCCGAATATTCTAATTTGCCCCAATTGAAAGGTCGGGCTACCGTTGAAATTCAAACCAATAAAGGCGATTTAACAGTGGTTGTGGATGGTTATAGTGCCCCGGTGACGGCAGGTAATTTTGTGGATTTAGTGCAACGGGGATTTTATGATGGCTTAAAATTCATTCGTTCAGAAGAATCCTATGCTCTGCAAGTCGGAGATCCTGAAGGCGCGGACGATGGTTTTATTGATCCTAAAACTGGAAAATATCGGGGTATTCCGTTAGAAATTTTAGCCCAAGGAGATCAAGAACCGATTTATAACACCACCTTTGAAGAAATTGGTCGTTATCAAGATCATCCGGTTTTGCCCTTTTCTGCTTTTGGAACTTTAGCCTTAGCCCGTCCAGAAGCCATTCCCGACGGTGGATCTTCTCAAGTTTTCTTCTTCCTATTTGAACCGGAATTAACTCCGGCTGGACTTAATTTATTAGATGGTCGTTATGCTGTCTTTGGCTATGTCACCCAGGGAAAAGAAGTGTTAGAAGAACTGAGAAAAGGAGATGTGATTGAATCAGCAAAAGTGATTCGAGGGGCTGAAAATCTTGTGCAACCCTCTTAATTTAGGGTAAATTATTAACAATTAACAGAACCGATAAACTGTTAATTGTTAATCCCATATTTTGTTTAATTTAGTTTTTATTAATTATGGCTATCCTAGAGTTGATTTCCGTTGCTGGTTTGGGTGTATTAGTAACTTTATTGATTGTTAATTTAGGAAATAGTCGAGAACAACAACGTCAATTAGATTCGGCATTTTATCGATTAGTTGCAGCCCAAGGTGGCAAAGTATCCCTAATTCAACTATCAGCTTTAGCCGGAGTTAGCCCGGAATTTGCCCAAAAATATTTAGATCATCAAGTTCAAGTTTTTGCAGCATTCCCCGAAATTGATGATGAGGGAAACACCTTTTATCAGTTCCCTAAATTGCGTTTACCTCCCCGTTTAGAGCGGGAATGGTAATAGGTAATGGGTAGGGGGAGCAGGGGAGGCAGGGGAGGCAGGGGGAGCAGGGGAGGCAGGGGGAGCAGGGGAGGTAGGGGGAGCAGGGGAGGCAGGGGGAGCAGGGGGAGCAGGGGAGGCAGGGGGGGAGCAGGGGGAGCAGGGGAGGTAGGGGGAGCAGGGGAGGCAGGGGGAGCAGGGGAGGTAGGGGGAGCAGGGGAGGCAGGGGGAGCAGGGGAGGCAGGGGGAGCAGGGGGAGCAGGGGGAGGCAGGGGAGGCAGGAGAAGTAAACTCTTTCCATTACCCATTACCCATTACCCATTACCCATTACCTATTCCCTGTTCCCTGTTGCCTGTTGCCTTGATTAAATTTTTCGCGGAAACTTTTTTCCTGGTGTTTAACGGCGGCTAAAAGTTCAGCATTTTGTAATATTACCCCAACTTGATTATTAAAAACTTGCATATATTTCTGATCATTGCTATCAAAACTAACTCGAAATGCTTCGGGAACTTCCGTATCATAACTTAACACTTGATCATTGTCTTCAAGGGGTTTCTTTTTATTAACTAATTGAGTCACACCAATTAACTCGCCATCGGGGTTCCAAACAGGCATACACAATAAACTACAGGTACGATATCCCGTTTTCTGATCGGTTTTTTTAGCAGTTTCCGAGTCAGGATAATCATATAAATCAAAGGGAATATTCAAAGAAACTCCCATTTCTGCAACTTTTCCCGCATACCCTTGACCTACTTGAATTCTAATTTCTTTTTCTAAACCATCATTAAAAGTAATTTTAGTCCAAAGTTGATTATTTTGCCGATCTAATAACCATAATGTACTCCGATCTGCCATCATTAAATCCTTGGCGGCAGCCATGACTCGTTTGAGAATTTCATCAAGTTCTAAACTACTTTGACTCACGGAACGAGTCGCGGCCATTAGAGCGGCTGCAACTCTTTGTCCTCTGGCGGTTTTATGATAGGAACAAAAACTTTCTAAAATCATCCGAATTAAGGGAGCATTTTCTAAAAATTGTTGTTCATCATCACTTGTAAATCCTTGATGATCGATTTTTTCTGATAAGGGAAGACTGCGATCGCATCCTAATTTTAACTTATTAATCGCTTGCACAACCGTCACTAAAATTCCCTGTTCATTTAATAACGGAAAAGCCAACATTGAATAAGTTCGATAGCCATTTCTCCGATCCTGTTCTTGAGCCGTTTTTGATCTAGGATCATCATAAAAATCATAAGGAATATTCACGACTTTTTTTAATTTGGCAACTTCTCCCACAATACCTTTATCAGCTGGAACTCGAATTTCCAAGGGACAATTTTCTTCACTTTCGGCAATCATTGACCAAAATTCATTCCGTTCTTCATCCAACATAAATATAGTCGTGCGATCTGCATTTAATAACTTTCCTGTTTTCAAAGTAATTGAGCGTAATGTGGCATCTAAAATTTCATCAAACCCCTGTCCATCCATAACTTGATTTAACATAGCTAAGGTTTGGCTAATCACGCCTTGGGGAGTATTTTCTGCGTGTTGTTTCATCGCTTCATATTGTCTGGCATTATATAAAGCTACGCCGACTTGAGAATTAAAAATCTGCATATATTTTTGACTATTAGCATCAAAACTCGCCTCAAAACATTCCGGTGCTGTCGGCCAATCATCGGGTTCATATTCGGGAAATTCACCCTGTTTGCGCCTATTAATTAATTGAGTTACACCAATTAATTCACCATCGGGATTTAAAACAGGCATACACAATAAACTACAAGTACGATATCCGGTTTTTTGATCGGTTTTTTGCGATATTTCCGAATCAGGATGAGCATATAAATCAAAGGGAATATTTAAAGTATTTCCCGTTTCTGCAACTTTTCCCGCAAATCCTTGTCCGATTTTTAATCGCAGTTCTCGAATTGAGCCATCTTCAAAGGGAATTTGTGTCCATAGTTCCTGGGTAATTTTATCTAATAACCATAGGGTACTTCGATCCGCATTCATCAATTTTTTGGCTGCTTTCATCACCCGTTGAATAATTTCTTCACAGTCTAAACTACTTTGATGAACCGTTCTAGTGGCTTCTGTTAGGGCTTCAGAGGCTTGTATTTTTTGGGTTAGTTTATAACTTTCATAACAGCTTGTTAAAATGCGTTGTAAACCGGGAACATATTGTAAAAATTGCTGAGGTTCGATTTCAGTAAATCCAGCTTTATCAATTTTATCTGGAAAAGAATCGGCTAAAAAATGATTTTTTTTAAGTTTATTAACTAAATGAACAAAAGCAAAAATTGTTTGATTATCTTCTCCTAGAGGAAGGGTTAACTGATTATAAATTTGATACCCAATTCTAGGATTTTGGGTTTCGGCAAAAATCGAATACCAGTCCGCAGAATAATCTGAAGTTGTGGGAATCGCTTTTTTATAAATTGTGACTCGTCCGGCGGTTTGATTATTCGCTAAAATTGAAATTTTTGTGGTTTGATTTCCGGTAAATCGGGTACTAATTGACCAAATTTCGTTTTTCTCTTTATCAATAAAATAAATCGTCATCCGATCCACACACATTAATTCTACCAGTTTTAAGGCAATTGAACCTAAAATTTCACTTAAAATATCATCAAATTCTTTCCCTTCCATCTCTCGCAACATGGACAAGAGTTTTTGTTCTTTTTCGGCAATAATTTGATTAAAACTTGGTTCTTGACTCGCTAAGGTTCTTTGTAACCAATTTTCGTTAAAAACCGTTTCATAAATTCGGTTATAGACTTTTAATTCGGTTCCCTGTTTAACCACTAATCCCGATAATCGCAGTTCCATTTGTTCCACAGTAATATCCGTGGGAATACTGCCTTTTTGCAAAATATTTTGATATAAAGTTAAGCGAGATATAATCCGATTATCGGCTTTTAGAATCCGATCTCGAATTGTTTTTAAATGGGGAGGTTCATCTTGAGATTCCCAATTTTCAATAAAACGGGTATGGATTAACTGTTCAACCCAACTCTGGACTTGAGAACTAGGAATATCCAAATATTGAGTATTTTCAATTACTTTTTGATGAATTAGATAACAAAGTTTTTGAGTTAAAAAAGGTTGTCCTCCTGTCCAGTCTAAAATAGTTTTTAGGACTAATTCAGGCTGACTAATTTTCCCAATAAATCCATTGATTAAGGGTTGTACTTCTTGATAACAAAATCCATTCAGTTGAATGGGACGACCGACATTAAAAGGGTTACAGCTTTTATCCTGCATTAAATCATTGGGTGTGGCGACCCCTAATAAGGCAAAGGTTAATAAGGGATATTCGTCACAGGTTCTAATAAATGCAAAGAAATCATCCGCACAAAAATTCAGGCTAAGAATACTATCAACTTCATCAATAAAAATAATAATCGGTTGTTGAATACAGTCTAATAATACCTGTTCAATTAACTCGCTTAACCGTTGAATGGGGGGTAAAAATTCTCGTTCCTGTAACCAAGCTTTTAAATGAATGGGAAGCCGAAAACTGGTGACTAAACGCCTCATAATTCCCGCATACCATTGATCGGGTGTAATATCTTGGGAACCAATTTTTGTTAAATCTACCGCCGCACAAGCAAAACCTTCATCTTGTAGTTGATGTAAAGTTCTGACTCGTAAACTGGTTTTTCCCATTTGACGCGCATTCAAAACATAACAAAATTCTCCCGCTTTTAAGGCTTCATATAAGTCCCGGTCGGCTTGTCGAATCACATAACTAGGAGTATCTAAAGATAGATGTCCACCGACTTTATAATGATAGGTTTGAGTAGATGTTAAATTCATAAAATTAAAGTAAATTATTAGGTTTTAATCATTAAACGATGACCAAAATAGTTTTGATAAAGTTCAAAGCGAGGAGTAACTTCATTTCCTTGCAAATGAACTAAACCTAAACTATGTAATTTAAACGCTAAAATTGATTCTAATTCCACAGGTTGAGGAGAACAAACCACCTGATAAAAAGCTTGGGCTAATTCAGGATGTTGTTGTAAATTCCATAAATGTCGGCGGAGATGGTCGCCATAAATTCCAGCTTCTGTAGGTGCTATTTCTGCGAATTGTTCTAAACTTATGGAATATTGAACCAGATGATAAAGTGCTACTCGAACTAAATAGGGATGTCCCCCCACTATTCTCATTAAAGTTTCGACTTCAATATCTCCCCAATTTAATCCATGTCGGTGTGCTAACTCGTTAACTTGAGTTGCGGTAAATTCGGTTAATTCAATCGGTAAACCGACATTAAATGGAGATTGATTAATGTCTAAAGGAATATAAACTTCTGTAGAATGAACAATTACTAAGCGGAGTTTTTCCCAGAGTTCACTATCTCCTCCTCCATAGTTAGCTTCTTCATACCAAGCTCGGAGTAAACTAAAGAAATCATCGGCAATATTCGGATATTGAAACACTCGATCTACTTCATCTAATCCTAGGACTAAAGGCGTATCACTTTCTGATAACAAATAATCCTCAAAATAAGCTGTACAATTATCTTTACTCCCAAATGTATCACTCCAATAATCGGGAACGTGATGGGCTAATTTTAATTTACGAGTTACTTTAGAACATAACCATTGTAACAGATGATTTAAGTTAGTAAAAATAGATTTATCCGCGTGTTGAAAACTTAAAGGAACCGTGCGATAACCCTGTTCCCGTCCCTGTTCTAAAATTCGCGCCATCAGTGAAGTTTTCCCCATCTGACGAGGTGCTTTTAAACGAATTAATGCCCCTGGATGGGTCATTTCGTGATAACATTGATCTTCATGGGGAACCCGTTTAATATAAAAAACCGATTCTAAACGGACTTGTCCACTGGGTAATTCCGGTTCTGCTACGGGAAGGGGAGAGGGAATTTCCGAGGAATAAAGGGGTTTAATTGAAAGGGGAAAAACCGAGGATATTTGCTGGGATTCTATTGCTAAATTCGGATGTTCTTCGAGTTCCGATTTATCCCAATTTAACCGTAAATTTTGCTGTGGAGATTCGGGAATAGACTCTTGCAAAAAACCCAGAATTTCTTGTATAATTAAGGTCGTATCTTGTTGATCTGTCCAGTTGCGTTGAAGGGTTCCCAATAAATAACTTCTTAGATCATGATTTAAGGGTAAATTAGCTGGACAATTCACCCAAATTGAAATAATTATTGGTAAACGGTGAGAATGAGTATCTTGTAATTCTCGGACTTGACGCAATTCTTCAATCACCATTTCACTAAGGGTTGATTGAGGGGATAACAGTAAAATAAAATAGTCACAGTGTTTTAATTCTGTATCAATTTCAGCTAAAAAATCAGTTTCCTGTTGATTGATTTGAGAGCGGGTGACTTCCCAAGCGGCTGAAAATACCTGATGCCCAACTTGAATTAAAATTGCTTCTAACTGCTGTGCAAAATTAATATTTAACTCAGTATTTCCGTGACTGATAAATACTCGATAAGAATGCGGAGAGAGTTGCAGTAGTTCCCCAGGAATTTGACTCAACCGAACACAATCATCTTGGTTTTGATACCTTTCTACTGCGCCTCTAATTGTTTTTTTTGTAACTTTTTCTCCGAAGGTTTGAGAGATTTTCTGCCAAAGTTTATAGCCAACATATTTTTCAATATAGCTAGGATTTAAAGGATAAATTTCATGGTAACTTTTCCCTTCCCAAGAGCCAATAAAAACCTCCCTTTCTAAATCATTGAAATGCTTACCCTGATGTTCAAAAATCAATTGATCAATCCATTCTAATGCTGCTTTAGCATCCATAGTCTAGTTATAATATATTTAATTTATTCATAAAAAATACTGTGATTAAACTGATGATGTTACAATTTTAATCAAGATTTTTGCACAAACCTCTCCCATCCGTGACCATTATACCCTTTACGCACAGGTACATTTTAATTATAAGTATTAATTTTAATCCCGGTGTGAGTGAAATCACTGAAAGTGTATAGAGAATTGTGATAGAAGTCAATCAAATCTTGGTAATTCCTGAATATTTCTGAGGTTTTATGAGGTTTTAAGGAGAGAATTCAGGATAAAGTATCAACTTAGCCTGGGGGAATTTTACCTGTCGGTAAAAATTTGGCAAAACTAATGAGCTTTTCTGGTTTTCATTCGGTTCAAATTGAATCAAAATATAAGTAAATCCATTCTTGATCACCATTCAATGGAAAATCCCCTCTATCTCTAAGGAAAACCCTCGATATGTGCCACCGAACTCAAACTCTGATGATTCAAGACTGCATTCATCGTTTATACAGAGGTTACTATCAAGTTTACGGCCACCAACAACTTGATTATGCCGACTTGATGGTCGAGGTGGCTAATTTTGCTTTGGAGCGAATTTCAAAAAGTAATGCACCATACCACAATGTTGAACATACGATTTTAGTAGCTTTAACGGGACAAGCAATTTTGCGGGGAAAATATCTCAGCGAAAAAAATGTTTCCCCCCAAGAGTGGCTACATACAATTATTGCTTTATTGTGTCATGATATTGGCTATGTTAAAGGCATTTGTCGTCAAGACAGAATAGAAGACAGAATCTATGCTACGGGAAAAAATGCAGCAGCAATTCAACTTCTACCGGAAACAACTGATGCTAGTTTAACTCCTTATCATGTTGATCGGGGAAAACAGTTTATCCAAGAATATTTTGAACACAATCTCTTAGTTGATATTAACACAATTCAACACTATATTGAGTTAACTCGTTTTCCGGTTCCTAATGATGAAGAACATCGAGGTACCAGCGATTATCCTGGTTTAATTCGGGCTGCGGATTTAATTGGTCAGTTGGCTGATCCAAAGTATCTTCATAAAATGCCCGATTTATTTCAAGAATTTGAAGAAACTGGATCAAATCGACAGTTTGGCTATCATCATCCCGATCATATTAGACAGGCTTATCCAAATTTTTTTAAAAATGTTATAGCCCAATACATTCAAACCGGGTTGCATTATTTAACCTTCACTATGGAGGGAAATGAAATGATCAATCACCTGTATCAAAATGTGGAATTTGCCCAAAAGTATCCCGAAGACAAACCGATTAATTATTGCCCTATTCCTTATCAAAATTCTTCAATTGCTTAAAATAGATATTACACTGTAAATAGGCTGCTAAACCCCATGAATCTATCAGCTAGTCAATCGAATCCACCAACTCAAAAAATATATGTTAAAATCATCAATAGCATTGCGTACAGGATTGGGAACGGGATTATTTTTTACCCTCTGTTTTCTCGCTGTAGGAGATTTGTTACTGACCAGTGTAGAGTTAGGGATTATATCGGGATGGTCTGTAGGCTGTTTAGTCAAATGGTGGCAAATAGATCAGAAACCAGAATCAACAGAGACTTTTGAAATTGAAGCCATTACCGATAATCTTTCCGATATTCTAACGAAATCCAAGCTATTACCACGCCAATCTAAATCAAATCCCCGTCCCACCCAAGCTACAACCCTTTTGGGTTGGATTTTTAAACAAAATAAAAATTAATTTTTTTATCATGTTTCTGTTTTTATCTAAACTTTTACCTTTATTTATTTACCCCTTGGGATTGAGTTGCTTATTAATGTTTGTGGCTCTATTTACCCTGTGGAAATATCCTCGATGGACAGGAGCCGTGATCGGTTGTGCCCTAGTGATTTTATTATTAGGAAGTAGTCGAGGGGTTGCTCAATTATTAGTGGGATATCTTGAATCTCAAAATGTGCCCAAAACTGAACTTCCTAATGCTGCGGCTATTGTTGTTTTGGGAGGTGGGACTAAACCTGCTTTACCGCCACGTCCTTGGGTAGATGTCGGGGAAGCCGGCGATCGCATTTTATATGGAGCCTTATTACATGGTCAGAAAAAAGCCCCTTGGTTAATCTTAAGTGGGGGTAGAATTAATTGGCAAGGAGGGGGTGATCCCGAATCTCAAGATATGGCTAAAATTGCTGAAGCTATGGGTGTTTCTCCCTCGGCAATTTTACAAGATCGGACTTCATTAAATACCTATGAAAATGCGGTGAATGTACAGAATATTTTGAAAGAAAATAATATTCTAGGGCCGATTTTATTAGTGACTTCTGCTTTACATACTCCGCGATCACTATTAATTTTTAAACGTCTAGGAATGGATGTGATTCCAGCACCCACGGATTTTTTAATGATTCCTTCTGAAATTAATCAGGCTCAAAAAACTTGGCAAGGAGTTTTACTCAGTTGGATACCCGATACCCTGTCTTTGCATCAAACCACCCAAGCCTTAAAAGAATATATTGGATTAGGAGTTTATCGGTTACGGGGTTGGTTGTAGTAAAGATGGGGAATGGGGAATGGGCAATAGGCAATGGAAATCTCAACCTATTGCCCATTGCCTATTCCCTATTGCCTCTTGCTATAACTGATTCCTGTGTTGGGGAATGGGGAATGAATAGGCAATGGAAATCTCAACCTATTGCCCATTGCCTATTCCCTATTGCCTCTTGCTATAACTGATTCCTGTGTTGGGGAATGGGGAATGAATAGGCAATGGAAATCTCAACCTATTGCCCATTGCCTATTCCCTATTGCCTCTTGCTATAACTGATTCCTGTGTTGGGGAATGGGGAATGGGCAATAGGCAATGGAAATCTCAACCTATTGCCCATTGCCTATTCCCTATTGCCTCTTGCTATAACTGATTCCTGTGTTGGGGAATGGGGAATGGGCAATAGGCAATGGAAATCTCAACCTATTGCCCATTGCCTATTCCCTATTGCCTCTTGCTATAACTGATTCCTGTGTTAAGGTGAAAGCATTCCTTAATCTAGGATTGTGATCATGCCATTTGAATGGGAACAGACAGTTAAACAACCCGATCAGGGTGTGGTGGCAGCACTCCAAGCTCATCAACTGACCCGTGAGTTTCACCAAGAAGTTGAATATCGGGATGAATTTGCTCAATATTGTTACTGGTATTATCAAACCGCCGCACGCCACCGCCAAGAACTTGAAACAATGCGAAGGGATATTAATATTTTAGGTTGGTTTTTGGGTAAAAAATAGGAGACAAAGAGAAATCATGAATCAAAATTCTCTTGTCCCCTATGTTCTCAAACTATTGTATCAATTCTAACTCATCTTCTCGGAAATGGGCCTTGAATTTATTGCCAAAATCCACAACAATAGGCAAATTCGGGCTAAGGGGTCTTCCCCGCCAGTCGGTAATCACAGATACAATATTTCCTTCAAGTCCCTTAGTATCAAATTCCTGATTCCGATGTTCGGGATGGACATAAACGACAACAGATGTTTTAACAGAAACGCGATCGCCAGCCTTCATAAATTGTAACCTAGTATTTCTTCTCTAACTCCCCGGTAATAGCACCTGTAAGTGTCACTGGTACTCTTATCAGACAGTCTTTCTATATTTGCACAAAATTGCCACAAAACTCGCAGTAGCACAGGAAAATTTTGTTCTGGATTTAGCCGGAGAATCTGACCTTGACCATGAAGAAGAAGGAATACACCCTTCAAATCCAGTCTTCTTGATCGTTTTTTTTGCCTCGATAAATTTGACCTGTGGCGTGAATTTGGCGAGTTTTTTCAAATAAAGTTTCGTCGGTATATCCCCAGGTTTGTAAGATTATTTCTAAATTGCTTTGAATATCCTTCGCCCCCGGAAAACCTCGATAACGAATTTTTAAACGGGCTAACTCTACTAGATTATAGTCCGTTGCTTCTTGCTCTAAAAGACTCAGAACAATCATTCGATCAGTATTGTATTGAGGATGTTTCTGTTCTTGAGTTGTCATAACTAGCGATCGCTTACCCGAGTCTTGATCACAAAATTTATCCACTTTATTCTAACACTATTACAGGACTCAAAAGCAATCTGGGGAAAGTTTGTTTTTTTACCGGATCAATTTGATTGAACTTGTATTAGAGAATAGACACTCTAATACGGACAACTCTTATGCGAATCTACAGCACTATTTTACTATCGACTTTGTTAGTAGCTACCCTGACTCGTTATCTTCTTAATCCGATTAATGTTAACTCATCTTCAAAAAGTGAAGTGGTAGCTTTTATCGCAACTCAAACCAGTCCAGAATTTGATACACAAGGCGTTCCTCATCGGGGAAGTGGACGTTAATGATCATGATCAAAAAACACAGGAGTGAGTTAAGAAACAATAGAATCATATCTATAATATTTCTTGGAATTTGAGACTCACTCCATTTTTTTTACATTTGATGAGGGGATGATCAATCAGGATTTGATTGATGATCCGGATCGGTAATTAAAGCATTGGTATTCACAGGTAGTCGTCCCAACAATCAGGCAAAAATGTCTAACTTTATTACCGTCTTAATGATCAGTACCATTGTGAGTGTGCCTCAGAGTTTTGACCCTCAACCTCAAATCATGGAACAGCGTGATCCAGAACAAATTCAGTTTTTCAAGTCCAGAGAATTCCCTGCGTCTCTGAACTCCGATCAAATAAAAATCACCCATCACAGCCACGACGATCAAAATACCGAAGATATTTCTCCTAAACGCGGTGATGGACGACGGAACACCTGATCACCATTTAATCGGCTGACCGTTTTTGCGTTATTCCATAGCTTCTCCTCCAACAACGACATTGCGGATGCGTAAACTCGGGCCACCGCAGCCTACGGGTAAACCATTTTGTCCTCCCTTTCCACAACCCCCCGATTCATCCCAATAAAAGTCATCACCAATGGCTTCAATATCTGCTAGGGTGGTGAACACATTTCCCGATAAGGTCACATCTCGAACCGGTTCTGCCAATTTGCCATTTCTAATCATCCAGGCTTCCCCGGCACTGAATGTAAACATTTCACCATTAGTCATTCCCCCCAACCAATTGCGAGCATAAACCCCTTCTTTCACATCACTGAATAAGTCCTCAACGGAAGTATCACCCCGTTCGATCCAGGTATTTGTCATTCTGACTAAGGGGGGAAAATGATAATTCAAACAACGGGCATTTCCAGTAGGGACTTCTCCTAATTTACCTGCGGTTTCACGGGAATGAAGGCGACCGACCAAGGCCCCATCTTGGATCAGTTGGGTGGTGGTCGCTGGAGTTCCTTCATCGTCATACTGATAACTTCCCCGATGTCCGGTCGGGGCTGCACCATCAAAGATTTGGAGATTTTTCGGGCCAAATTGACGCCCCAAGGTCATAACTTCTAATAAATCAGGATTTTCATAGGTCATATCCGCTTCCGACAAATGACCAAAGGCTTCATGGACAAATAAACCGGACAAAATGGGGTCGATGACAACGGTATAAACATTCCCTTTAACGGGGGGAAGGGCCAGGGAATTTACCGCCCGCCCCGCCGCACTGCGAACCTGCTGATCAAGATTTGTCAGGTCTTCATAGGCCTTGCGGGAACCGGTGGTTTCTCGTCCCGTTTGTACGGTTTCCCCATTTCTGGCGGTGGCTGCAAAGCGCATTTCCATATCGACCCAAGATTGTTCTAAGAGGGTTCCTTCGGAGGTGATCAGAATTATTCTTTGGGTGCTGTCGTTGTAGCGGACAGAAATGGTGGCAATACAGGGGTCAACACTACGCAGAATTTGGCCGTAGCGATCGCATAATTCTTTTTTTTCGGCTAGGGGAATTTGACGGGGATCGGTTCCCGTTAAGGGTAGGTTACAGCTATCTTGAATAATTGGAACTGGGGCGAGAATAGTTTCTTCGGTACCAATAAGTTTGGCGGCGGTGATGGCTTCACCAATGCGATCTTCTAGGGTTGAGAGGCGATTAAAACTAGAAAAACCCCATCCGCCTCGATAGCAAGCTCGAACCTGACCGCCGATGGAAAGTCCTTCACTCAAGGTTTCAATTCGATCTCCTCGTAATAATATATCTGTTTCTTCAGCTTCTTCCAGACGAATGGCTAAGTAATCTACTTGGGACTGGTAACGCCCCATTAAATCGGCTAACAGATTCTTCACATCGGCAAGCAAACTAGGCATAATGGTCAGCAGGGAATGGGGAATGGGGAATGGGGAATGGGGAATAGGGGACAGGGAACACCCAGTAATAGTTCTGGTTGTTTCATATCAGTATTGAAATATTATAACCTTGGCGCGGGTTGCTATATTCGGATATTGAGCATCACCGGTTAAGGGGAATCTCGACGCTGAATAAATTCAAACCCGCCATCTTTATTTAACTGCATAATATTTCCTCTCCAGTTAATTTTTCGAGGTAGAAACAGGGTGATAATAATATGAATCGGCAGTAAAACTTGAACTAAAATTAATACAATAATATGGGTTTTTGGTGTGGCATTTCGCAGATATTTTTGATTGAAGTTATTTAACAGGGCATAATTTAGACCAAAGTAAATAACTACATAAATCAAGGTATAGATAGAAGGAAATAATATACTGTAAATCAAGACAATTGACGGGAACATTGTGGGGATAAATGCTGTCAAATAAAAGACAATTAGTTCGGAAAAATGGGAAGATTTTAAAATAGAGGCTTGGGGAAAGATAAACCAGCGTGTGATTAGGTTAAAATAGTGGGTGGAGTCTTGGATTTGGGTACTAATTCCATGACAAACGGGAGTTTGGGCGAGTTGATAACCCCGTTGGCGAAAATGTTGGGCGATCGCATAATCATCAACAATAAATTTATCTAAAGCGGCAAAACCATTAACCTTTTCTAATACTTCTTTTTTGATCACAAAAAACATTCCATTAATGGTAAAGGGATTAATTAGATAGGTATAGGGAATATAGGTAAGTAGGTTATTGCCATTAACTACACTGGAAACTAAGGTTGACCAAAAATTAGAAAAATTGACATAATAGGGTAAACCAAACGCCACACCAATATCAGGTTTTTCTAAATATGGTAGACATTGATCAAAGGCTTGATTAGGTAACATAGTATCATCGTCCAACACCGCAATAATATTACCCTTTGCTTGTTTTACTCCTTCAATCAGTTTAAACATTTTCGGACTAATTTGATTCGGAGATGGAGGTAGGGAGATTAATTTAATCTGGACATCGGCATAGGTTTCCATTAGTTGACGACATCCCATTTCTGCCGGGGCATCATTCTGATCAATTAGCCAAATAAATTCTAGTTGATGGGATGTTTTTAGGGCTAAATTGTGACCCAGACAGTCCCATAAGGTCGGATCACCGCTTAAGATTGGTTGTAGGATGGAAATTTGATAGGATGATACCGTTTGTATAGATTCAGATAACCGTTGCGCTTTTTGGAAGAAATGTTGAATTAAAACCCATTTTATTGCCCGCTCTGATATAATTATTATTCCTAAAATGACGATTAAAATATTCATAATTTCTCCTGATTAATTAATTATTTAATATTCTAAAACCATTCCCCCAAGGGAGAATCCGGCGGAAGTTCCTAATAGCAGAATGCGATCGCCTCGGTGAATTTTACCTTGTTGGATAGCTTCGTGGAGGGTCATCGGAATTGAGGCGGCGATCGTGTTTCCGTGATTTGTGGCAATTACCATCCATTTTTCTTCAGGAATATTCAATCCTTTGCGAATTAAACCCATCGCCATTAAACTCGCTTGATGGGGAATCACTAAATCAATATCTGTTAGGGTTAATCCCGCAGGTTGTAATAATCTTTCTATAAATCCAGGTAAAATTTTAGCCGCCAAACGATAAATGGCGCGACCTTGCATTTTAAACAAAAACCGATCGATATTATCGGAGTATTCCCGGGGATGATAGCGATTTCCCGCACCCAAACATTGGGATAAATTCGCACCTTGACTATAGGTTTCTAGGCGAGAACAGATAATTTTTGATCCCTCCTGAATATCGGTTTTACCAATAATGGCGGCGGCGGCACCATCTCCGAATAAGGTGCTACTTTCTTGATCTTTCCAATCAATTCCTTGGGTAATTTCCGAAGCGACTAATAACACCCGGGAGTAACGTCCAGCATCGACTAAATAGGAGAGGGTATCTAACCCGACGACGAAACTTAAACAAGTTGAATTAATATCAAAACTAGGAATTCCCGAAGACTCACCGCCCAATTGTTTTTGAACTAAAGCCGCCGTACAAGGAATTGATTGCTCAGGAACACTACTGGTACAAACAATACAATCAATATCACTTAAGGATAGTCCCGCAGCCTCTAACGCCTTTTTAGACGCGATCGCACCCATTTGAGAAGCCGTTTCATCTTCAACAAAATGACGCACCATTACCCCGGATTTTTTTTGAATCCAAGCAGCTTCAATTCCTAATTTTTGCCCTAATTGTTCGGCGGTAACTTGATTTTTAGGCAGGTATTTTCCCGTCGCTAATAGTTTTACTCGCCTTGATTGTACTAAGTTTTGAGGTAAGGGGTCAGGGTCAGGGGTTTCTGTGCTTAAATGGTGGAGATCTTGAGGGTGGGTACGGCTAATTACCATATTTTTATTGATTTTGAAAATATTTAAAAATATTAGCATTATTTTTTTGACATTGAGAACAATTTAAAGATTCAATTTAGATTCTCCGTGGCTATTCGTTTTGAGGTTTGATCCTAGGTGAATAAATTTTGATTTGGGTCGATTGTCTAATCCGATCTTTTGCTAAAATGTGGCTCAACTCTGCTGTTCAAAATTTTCCCTACCCTATAATTTAGAACGGTCAATCTTCTTCACTTTTAACCTAGCAGCACCTATCTGATTACAAACGATTATCCCCAAAATCATCTCAAGTTCTTGTTTTCACCCTAGGACTGTTCTCCCCGCTAGACCTAAAATTGGTCTGGGTAGGGTCTTCCCAGATCAAAAGCAGATTCGATATCAACCCGGGCTTCAGTAGTGGGGGTACCGAAAACCCAAAATTTTAAAAATTAGCTCATAAAACCGAGAACCTATGATAGAATCAAAAATTAGAGTTTTTTAGTTTTTTGGACTAATTACTCACGCGAGAACTGAGCGGTTTTTGAAGGTGTGGAGCATACTCAGATGTATAACTCAAAATTGTTATGGCTGTGTTTTCTCTGCGCCAGAGATCAGATGGGATTGATCCTTGGTTCTGAATATGAATCGATAGAAATTAAAACCTATTGACAGAATTAGCACTAGGCATCAATCTTAAAATTCACTCTTAATTTATTAGGTTAAATTTGATATGGTACCCAGAGAATTTTTAAAGACTGTGGCCGCGAGAGTTGGAATTTCCGACAATGAACTCGAAGTGATGGCACGGGCAATCCAAGGAGAACCAATGACCGCGATTTCCAAGCAATTAGGGGTTCGCAAGGACGCTCTACAAAAGCGCTTGGGGGAGGTGTATAGGAAATTAAACATTAGTGGTGCTGGCCCGGGAAAATTAGCCAAACTTCAGCAAAAGTTACTGTCAGAATATCAAGCTGATGGCAACAATCAAGGAGGACAAATTAACGGTCAATCTGGGCGCAAAAAGCGGTCTATGAGTGGCCTTGATCCCCAGGGTTTCAGTAGTAATATTTCAATTGATTGGGGTAACGCCCCTAAATTGGGAGCCTTTTATGGCCGTTCTGATGCCCTGGTCACCTTAAAACAAGGATTAGTTACCGAACGCGCTCACCTGATGATCTTGGAGGGGATGGGAGGTATTGGGAAAACCGCCTTGGGGGTTAAATTGGTACAGGAAATTGCCCCGGACTTTGACCAAGTGATTTGGCGATCTCTCCGAGATAAACCTTCCCCGAGTGAATTCATCGCCTCAGCTTTTCCCGAACATTCTCAAGCACCTTTAGATTGGGATGATTCGGAACAGATTGCTCAATTGTTAAAAAGCTTGTCCGATTCTCGATATTTGTTGGTGATTGATGAGGTAGAATATATCTCACAACTCGGTAGTAAAGATGCGGCTTTCAAAAGTTATGAATCTTTATTTCAACAAATTAGTGAATCGTCCCATCGCAGTAGTGTTTTATTAATCGGCTGGGAATTTCCACAATCCTGGCAAAACTTCGCGTCTCAACCCCCTTTACAACTCACTGGTTTATCGGAACAAGACGCTCAACAAATGGTTTTATCCGGTCAAGAAACCTTCTATTTGGATGGAAAATTCCTCTCGGAATTGATTCATTTATGTGGCGGGAATCCCTTGATTTTAAAATTATGGGCGGCTAAGATTCCTGATTTTACCGTGAGAAATCTGACGAAACTCATCAAGCAAAATACCTTAGTGATTGAAGAACTGGTGCGTCAATCCCTGCGAACAGAGCAGGAATTGTCGGAGCTTGAAATTCGTCTGGTCTGTTGGTTGGCCGTAAATCAAAAATCTGCAACTTTGAGTGAGTTGGCAACGGATTTGATTCTCTCGGAAACGGAAACCGAAGTCCAGACTTCCTTGGACTTTTTAGTTGAGCGATCGCTATTAGAAACAACAACTTCCGGCGCTCCTATTGCTTATACTGTTAATAGTCACTTCCGCAAAGAAGTCTGGTATCAGTTGATGGGTAAATCCTTTAATGAATTGGGTTATAAACACTATTTAGAAGGTGAATTTCAATCGGCTAAAACCAATTTGTTACAAGCCATTCGCTATCATGGGGCTTTAAGTGCGGGTCACTATAATTTAGGTTCGACCTATGAGAAACTTGACCAGTTTGAGGAAGCCAGAAAACAGTATCAAATTCTAGTCGATGTGGATAATAACCGAGCAGCCCAGGCGGCGGTTAATAATTTAGCACGATTGGAAATTTTAGATGGCAAAACCGAGGAAGCCATTGATAAATTAGAAAAAACCTTGGTACAGGTTAAGGATAAAGGAGTCCGAGCCGCCTTGTATAAGAATTTAGGCTGGGCTTATTTCCTGGAAAATAATCCAAAACAGGCTGAAGTTGAGTTACGCCAATCCTTAGAATTAAAAGAATCTAATGTGGTGGCTTACTATATTTTAGCTCAAGTTTTGGAAGCCCAAAATCGCCATAAACAAGCCTTAGCTTTTTGGAAAACTGCTTTGGAGCAGGACGAATTAGATCAGAAATCTAATGGAGTTACCTGGCGTTTACCTGAATTGCTGGCTTGGCGCATGACCGCCCGCCAACGCTTACCCAAATAATTCCTTATGGTCGCCTTCCCCTAGTTTCCTGGCTGGGGGAAGGAATTTATCAAAAGGGTATTATTGCCCAATTTCTGTTAAGTCAATAGAATTATGGGAGGGAATAATTTTAACATCAGGATTATTTCGATATAACTGATTAATTTTTTTCAAGGTTTCTCGATAGGCGGTTTTATCAGCAAACAAGATATCCGCAATTCGTTGAGGATAAATTAATTCCTGATAGGCACGATTTAACCAGCAAGCATCGGCAATTAAAAAATACTGTTTTCCCCTATTATCCGTTAAATATAAACCCATTTGTCCCACCGCATGACCTGGTAATTCAATGGCAATTAAACTCCCATCTCCAAACAAATCAAACCCCCATTCAAAGGGTTGAAAATTTTCCGGTAATTTTAGGGTATGATGATTCTCAACAAAAACCACCCGCTTCTCAAAATTATCTGGCATCAAACCCGATAAAAAACCCGCTTTTAATGCTGCAAAACTCCGTTTGTTTTTAATCGCATTATATCCCGATTCAAAACAAATAAATTTCGCTTGAGGAAAATCTTTTAATCCCCCAATATGATCGGCATGGAAATGGGAAATAATTATATATTTTATATCCTCGGGTGCAATTCCTAACTGTTCCAGTTGAGCAACAGCACTGTCTTGAGGTTGCAAATAAACCGGGGTTAATACCGCATACAGTTTATTCGGCAGAGATTGGGTTTCTTGATAAAATCGTTCTGAATATCCCGTATCAAATAAAATCCACCCCACCGGATGACGAATTAAGGCAAGTAATGCTGGAAAAACCATGGGTTTCCAACTTCCCCCCGGAAGCACCATGACTTCTGGATGGGTACAATATCCCGCCTTCAAAAACGTAATTTCTACCATATTCCGTTGTTGCGCTTAAGCGCATCTTATCAAAATCTCCCACATCTCACAAACTCATCTAACCCCTGTTCCATCGAAATTCGAGGTTCATACCCTAACTTAATTCTAGCCGATGTAATATCCAAGGTTTGACTAAAGGCTAATAAACCCAGAGTATAACGAGTTAAAGGGGGTTCTTGATCGGTTAATAAGTATTTATAGATCCATTCCATTGCTGTTGATAGAGTATAGGCGATCGGGTATGATAACGGTTTAAAATTTAAGGAAATATTCAGTTTTTCCGATAATCTTTGTAATAAATCAAACAATTCCGTCGGTTCACCATTGCTAATATTAAAATATTCTCCTAATACCTGATCTGGTGCAGTTTGACATAATAACAACCCATCCACAACATTATCAATATAAGTCATATCAATAATAGCTTTTCCCCCATTAATTAAGGGAATCCCCGTTGTTTCACTCACCTTTAAAAGTCGAGGAAAAATCACCCTATCCCCAGGGCCAAAAATTCCCCTGGGACGAATAGAAATCACGGGTAGACCCTGTTGAAACCCGCGATTAATTTCCTGTTCTGCCAATTGCTTGGTTTTAATATAAGGATGAATCGGATATGCAGCTAAATTATCGGTTTCTTTGATATTAAACCGATGGGATAAATCAAAATAAACCGCCGAAGTGGAAACATAGATTAAACGTCTGATTTGATGGGTTAAACAGCTTTGAATAATATTCCGAGTTCCGATCACATTTGTTAAGTAAAAATCCTTCTCCCGTCCCCAAGGAGAGGATAACGCCGCACAATGAAACACATCCTCTTGTTCTGAAATAGCTGATAATATTTTATCGAAATTTGTAATATCAACAGGTAAAAATTTGAGTCCTAATTGTTGTAAGCGATCGCCTATAATTAAGTTACGACCTAAAACGGTAACATCCTGACCCAAAGAATGTAATTTTAACGCCAATTTTTGCCCTAAAAATCCAGTTCCCCCCGTAACTAAAACCTTTTTCATATTCAGACTTGAATCAAAAAATTATAACGGTTCAATTTCAATGGAAACCCCAGTTTTTTTGGCATCGGGATCGAATTCAACGGTTAATTGGGGTAAGCAACTTAAGCGGTCATCAATTAATACCCCCGCACCATTTAAGGTTAACGCATCTAAACAAGCACCTGCTAAATTATCAATATCGGAATTTGTTCGATGATTTCCTAATAATTTAATGACAATTGCTGCTTTGCGTAAAGGAAATTTATGGGTAATATTTTGTTCTGAAATTTGCCGATATATTTCTACTTCGGCACGATTTCGCCACGCTCGATAACGAGGCGGTAAATAGGTTCCATTTCTGGTTACCCGAGGACGAGCTTTTGGCACAACAACCCCAGGAATCATTAATTTAATAATTTCTACGGTTTTTTTCGGAGGTTTTGGCGGGTCAATGGCTGGAGGTTTAGGCGGGTTGATAGCAGTAAATTCAACATCAATACTGGATTCTTTGGGGTTAATTTGAATCCGAGTTACAGGAGATTCTAATATTTCTAATGGTTTCTGAATTGTAGTGGTTGATTCAGTTGAAATCCCATGTAGAGACGTTGCATGCAACGTCTCTACATGGGACTCTGGATTTAATAACGGCAAGTCGGGTTTTGGAGGTAGAATTTGAGAGGATTTATCAGAAATATTTTTAACTTCATCCGTTGAATTAAGAGCTTGAGAATATGGTATAATTGGAATAACTAGAGTTTTTGTTGGCTGAGAAATAGAATCAATTGTTGAGGAAAAAATACCTGGATTTACCCCAGGCATTTTTTTGGCAATTTGCATATACATGGTGGCCGTTTGTTGGGAAAAAGTGAAATGTTCCTGAAACCAAACTTGCCAATTTTCCGGGGATAATTGAGTTTGAACGTGCAGCAACCATTCTCCCGCATTCCGCCCATGAATTAAAGCGGTTTGTGGGGAATCTAAACACTGTTTGTGTTCTTGATTAATCCGTTGGGCAAAATCATCTAAAGTCGCTAGAGGGGGCTGAGAATCACTGAGGATTTGTAGATAGGTAGATAACATTAAATAAAAGTTTTGAAGTGCAACGGGGCTGCGGTAGAAACTTTCCCCCATCCAGGAGAAAAAGGGGGAGGTTACAGGGTTGGAAGGGGGGTAAAAGGGTTGATTCACTAACGGTAATCAAGATAATGATTAATTCAGACCTTTTAGTTAAGTTGTAACATCTTTTATCCAAAACGATCCGTTTTGTTATTTGATGTTTGACTTAACTAAAACTCCGGTTTCTTTTTGCATGGGTAGCACATCTAAAATATCCTCCTGGGCGCAATACTGCAAGTCTTCATAACACCCTAAACGCAATAATCGTTGACCATGACTGGCATGATTTAACAGTTCAAACAGGTTATTTTGCCATTGGGAATAAAGAGAAATAGCAGCAAAAACTTCATCATTTCCCGCAAAATCATCTAAAGGATAACCCATTTCATGGACTAAATTTTGGGCCACGGCTCCGGCACAGGCGGTGTCTTCGAGGGAAAAACTGCCTTCCCAACCAGAACCTAATACCCAAACGGTTTCTGGACTTTTGGCGATCAAATATTCCACAATCGCCCGTCGATTAATAAAAGCGGCAGTTAAGACGACCGGGGTGGCTTGTATCCTTTCTAAACTGCGGGTTCCGTTGGTGGTGGTCATAAACAATCGTTTGTTTTTGACAAATTCCGGGGTACAACTCAGGGGAGAATTGCCTAAATCAAACCCCTCCACCTTGGCCCCGCCCCGTTCACCGACCCGGATGCGTTGATCGGCGGGCCATTTTTCGCTGGTTTGCATCAACGAGTCAATGTCACTGAAAACCTGTACCGCTTCGGCTCCAGCATTTAAAGCGGTGGCGATGGTGGTGGTGGCGCGGAGCACGTCCACGACGATGGCACAGTCGGGAAGAACATTCGCAGGGGCTAGTTCAGGAGTATGATAGACAAAAAATTTCACGGTTGGGGTTATGTTTGATAGAATTGTCAGTTTTTATTTTACATAAAAATTGATCATTAGATGAATTAAATCTTAAATTGACGAATATTTTTATATAATTGTAGCATAGTTTTATGAATAATCAACGAATTTTATTTTTAAGTAATGGTCACGGTGAGGATACCTGTAATGGGGAGATTATTAAGGCGTTATTATCCTTAGATGCAAATGTTGAAATGGCGGCAGTGCCTATTGTGGGAGAGGGGAATATTTATCAAGGGTTGGGAGTTCCAATTCTGACTCCGACTCGAACTTTACCATCGGGGGGATTTTTATATATGAATCCTTGGGTTTTTTTCAAGGATATCGCATCAGGTTTAATAGGTTTATTAGGTAAACAATTACAAATTATTGGGAAACAGGCTGCATATTATGATATTTTAATGGTAACGGGAGATATTGTTGTAGCTGCGATCGCCTATTTAACCCGAAAACCTTATATTATTTTTCTGTCTGCCTATTCGAGTTATTATGAAGGTAAACTTAATTTAGGGTTGATTTTACCTTTTCTGCTCAAGTCTCCTCGCTGTTTGGTTGTATTTACAAGAGATCAGTTTACCGCAGAGGATTTACAAAATCAAGGGATAAAAAATGCTCAATTCGTGGGAACACCCATGATGGATAATCTTACCCCAAGGGGAGTTAATTTAAACCTTGATTCTGAATCCCTAATGATTGCTATTCTTCCGGGTTCTCGTATTCCTGAAGCTAGAAATAATTTAATCTTGCTGTTAAAATTAGTAGAAGCAATTGATCAAATTAGTTCCCAAAAAATTCAATTTCGAGTGGCTGCGGTAGCTAGTTTAATGGCGGAGTTAGATGGAATTGCCAGAGGTTTAAATTGGCAACATCAAAACGGCAGATTAACCAATAAAAAGGGTTTAGAGGTGATTTGTTATTCTGATAGTTTTGCCGATATTTTAAACGCGGCTAATTTAGTCATAGGAATGGCGGGAACAGCGAACGAACAAGCCGTAGGTTTAGGAAAACCTGTGATTACAATTCCGGGGAATGGCCCGGCATTTACCTATCGGTTTGCAGAGGCACAATTAAGATTATTAGGATTATCAATTCAACTCATCGGAACTAAACCTGCGGATGATTTTATCTTAAATCAAGCTGCCCAAAAAGTCAATCAAACCTTAGAAAATACCGAGTATTTAAAATTATGTTTAAATAATGGAGAACAGCGCATGGGAAAACCGGGAGGAAGTCTAAAAATTGCTAATTTTGTTTTAATAGGGAATAGGGAATAGGGAATAGGGAATAGGGAATAGGGAATAGGGAATAGGGAATAGACTTGACTTTAATAAGTTTACTATGTTAGTCTTTGCTCGGACTGTTCGGTGCGACTGCCATATCAATAAAAACTAAGTTTTAAAAACTCTAAACTTTAAAAATAGTTATGAAAAAATTTTTATTCAGTAGTTTAATCTCTCTATTTAGTTTATCTCAACCCGTTTGGGGTCAAACCACTTCACCCGCTACAAAAATTTGTCCTGCGGAATTAGAACCTGCGATTAATGCGATCGCAAATCGTCCTCAATTTCAACGGTCTCGGTGGGGAATTTTAATCGAAACTCTCACTAAAAATATAACAGTTTATGATCGAGATAGTCAATATTATTTTATTCCCGCTTCCACGGCTAAACTATTAACAACGGCCGCCGCCCTACAAAAATTAGGAGCAAATTTTAGGATTAGAACTTCTGTTTATGGAGACACTCAAGGCAATATTTATGTTGTCGGGAGAGGCGACCCCAGCTTAACAGAAACTCAACTCAAAGATCTAGCCCAACAGCTAAAAAAAAGGGGAATTAATCAGATTAATCAATTAATCGCTGTAGATGGTTATTTTACCGGTTTACCCATTCATCCGACTTGGCAATGGGAAGACGTGCAAGCGGGTTATGGAGCCCCGATTAATAGTTTAATCTTAAATCAAAATTCCCTAGACTTAAAATTAGCCCCCCAAGCTGTCGGACAACCCCTAAAAGTCACCTGGGTACGACCGGAACAATCGGCAGGATGGACAATTGAAAATCAAACTCGAACTGTCAGAGAAAATGAGCCAGAATTTGTGAGAATTGGGCGAGATTTCAGTCAACCTATTATCAGAATTTCAGGACAATTAAGAGTAGGTCAAGCACCGGAATCCGCTTATGCGGCTGTTATCGAACCAACCGATAACTTTATTCAACAATTCCAGAAAATATTACTCGATTCTGGAATTAAAGTATTAAAAACCTCCATAACTTCTGATTTTTCCCATCCCCCGGAAGAATTAGCATTTGTAGAATCTCCCCCTTTATCAGAATTAATTAAAACCATTAACCTAGACAGTAATAATCTTTTTGCTGAATCTCTATTAAGAACCTTGGGCGCACAAAATTCTCGGGGTGATAGTGTGGAATTAGGACTCCAAGAAATCAAATTAATTTTAAATCAATTGGGCGTAGATCCCAAAGGTTATCAACTCGTTGATGGTTCAGGAATGTCTCGGAATAATTTAGTTACGCCTTCCGCTTTAGTACAAACTTTAAGAATCATGGCGACCTCTCCCACCGCAGAATTCTATCAAAATTCTCTCCCTATTGGGGGAGTAAGTGGAACCTTAAAAAGACGCTTTACAGATAATTCTGCTACGGGAATTGTACAAGCTAAAACTGGAACAATGAGGGGAGCTACCTCCTTATCAGGTTATATTTCTCCTCCAGATTATCAACCCTTAGTGTTTAGTATTACCATTAATCAAAGCAACTTATCTACTCAACAACTCAGAGAAGCTGTAGATGAAATTGTATTACTATTAACACAATTAAAATCCTGTCCTTAAACCGTTGTTGCGCCGTTGTTGCGCTTTAGCGCATCTTAATCTTAATTAAAAATAATAAAATGCGCTGAAGCGCAACAACATTTGATATAATTTTGATTATATTTAATCAATAAAAGTTTAAGATGAACTCACCTACAGCAACTTTATTAGTTTCTTGTCCCGACCAAAAAGGTTTGGTTGCTAAAATTGCTAATTTCATCTATGCCAATGGGGGAAATATTATTCATGCCGATCAACATACGGATTTTAGTGCTAATATTTTTTTAACCCGTATTGAATGGCAATTAGAAGGATTTAATTTACCCCGTGAGGTAATTTCTCCTGCGTTTAGTGCGATCGCCAAACCTTTAAATGCGAATTGGCAACTCCGTTTTTCCGATACCATTCCTCGGTTATCCATTTGGGTGACAAAACAAGATCATTGTCTATTAGATTTACTCTGGCGATGGCAAGCCAAAGAAATTATTGCTGAAATTCCGTTAATAATTAGTAATCATGCTAATTTAAAACCTATTGCCGATCAATTTGGCATTAATTTTTATCATTTGCCCATGACAGCAGAAAACAAATTAGAACAAGAAGCTCAACAGTTAGAACTTTTAAAACAATACCAAATTGATTTAGTAGTTCTCGCTAAATATATGCAGATTTTAACTCCCCAAATTGTCGAAAATTTCTCCCAAATCATCAATATTCATCATTCATTTCTTCCTGCTTTTGCCGGGGCAAATCCCTATCAAAGAGCGCACGAACGGGGGGTTAAAATTATCGGTGCAACCGCCCATTATGTAACCGCAGATTTAGACGAAGGGCCAATTATTGAACAGGATGTCGTGCGGGTTAGTCATCGGGACACCGTAGCAGATTTAATTAGAAAAGGCAAGGATTTAGAACGATTAGTTTTAGCTAGAGCCGTTCGTTTACACCTGCAAAATCGCGTGTTAGTCTATGGAAATCGAACCGTTGTTTTTGCTTAAATACCCAAAGGAAATGATCAAATGAGCCAAACTTTAGAAGATTTACAAACAGAATGGGACGCGATTAAAGATCAAATTAATGCGGTCAAAGCTGAATATAATAGGTTAAGAAGTAAGCGTTCTAACTTTCATGTTACCGTTTTCTTATCCTCTGATGCTTCCCCAGAATCCTTAGTCACCTTAGAACAACAAACCCAAGATGAAGCCCAGCGCTGGTCATTGAATTTACAACAACTCGATCAAGAAATTCAATCCACTCGCATTAAATTAAGACAAGTTAGGGCTAAACTCGCCGTTAAACAGGCTCAAATTTATCGCTTTCAGGCTCAAAAAAATTGGATTGAACTTAAAAACAATTATGACCGCATTAATCAATTAGCTAATCGTTTAGAGGAAGAAATTATTGGATTTTATAAAACCGCAGAAAATTTTGAACCTATTTCTGAAGAATGGCTTCCCAAACATCCTAAATTGTTAGTAGAATTAGAAATTATTAACATTCCCCATATAAAAATAGAGGAGAAACAATTTAAGATAATCAGTAAACCGATTAATTTTAATTTTGAATGAAGGTAAAACCGTGGATTAAGATTTTTTTGTGGATGGGAATTGCCATCGGAATTATTGTCGGATGCTATGCTGGATTCCCCGATGATAAAATAGAGCCAATTTCTATCAATTCTCAACCTCAGATTACGCCTTTTCCTTCCCTAATTTCTCCTCAAATTGATACAATTGATCCCGCCAAACTATGGAGTCACCTTAAAGTATTAGTGGGAAAAAGATTTCAAGATCCTGATCGAGAAAGGGTGCGAAATTATTTGGTCAAACAATTAGAATTATTGAACTTTTCTCCCGATTTACAATTCTTTGATCAAGGTGTTAATATTGTAGCAGAACATCTAGGAACCGATCCAAAAGCCGGAGTGATCTTACTCGCTGCTCATTATGATACGGTTCCCAATTCTCCGGGGGCTAATGATAATGCCAGTGGAGTAGCGGTAATTTTAGAAATTGCCCGTTTGTTGGCTCAAAAAAACACCCCTCGCAGCTTAAAAATTGTCTTTTTCGATCAAGAAGAAGTCGGGCTTTTAGGAAGTTTTGCCTTTACGGAAAAACCCAAAAATCTGACAAATTTACAAGCGGCAGTTATATTAGATATGGTGGGTTATGCTTGTCATTTACCCGGCTGTCAAACCTATCCTCCAGGAATTGCTGTAACTTCCCTTTTAGAAGCTGCTGGAGTTGAATTTCCAGATCGAGGAGAATTTTTAACCGTGGTGGGAGAAGTCCAACATTTATCCCTATTAAAAGTGTTTCAAAGGGTTGGTCAATCCGTTAGAAAATCAACCTCTAATTCCGTTCAATTTCCGCCCCTTGTCGCTGTACCTATTCCCTTAAAAGGTTTGGTCACACCGGATGTTTTACGCAGTGATCATGCTCCCTTTTGGTATCAAGGAATCCCGGCGGTTTTAATCACCGATACAGCCAATTTGCGATCGCCCCATTACCATCAACCCAGTGACACGATGGCCAATTTAGATCCCAACTTTTTTGAAGGATCAGCCGAAATAATTTATAATGTAGTTGCTGAACTTCTGAATAGTCAGACCTCCTTTAATCTTCCCACTTCCCTTAATTAAACTAATTATTTTTTATCTAATATGAAGACTCAAGAAAATCTCCGACAGCTATTATTTGATCTCGATAATCGAGGCTATAAAGCTTATAAAGATATTGTAGGGACTTATGAATTTCCCAATTTCACCCTAATTATTGATTATGTGCAAGGCGATCCCTTTGCTGCACCCAGTAAATTCCGTGTTCAAATTCCCCCAAAAATTGCGGGATTTCCCCCAGAATTATACCGCACCCACAGCCGTGAAATTGCCCTAAGAGACTATCTAATTCGGGAATTTGATCAAAATTCTATGGAGATAAGTAGCCATCGGGGAACGGGCAAAAGTGGCATGATTGGGGTGACAAAAATGGGTCAGGAAATATTAGAACGGACGGCCGCTTCACTGATTACTATAACCCCCCCTTCTGCTAAACCCATAATTAGCGGAAACCATGTATTACAACGCACCCGTCCAACCGCTTCTACTTCAGAAAAAGGGGTAGAAATGCGTTTTTTTGTCGGACTTCCTGCCCGGGGACGAAATATTTTAGGTCGTCAAGCTACGATGATGATTTGTGATGATATTCCCACCCTTGTAGACCGATCTTTAAGATATCAAAATTTAGATGCAGAGGCTATTAAACGTCACGTTGAAACGGCGGAAGATGCTGATTATTTACGCGAACAATTAGCAGAAAAAGCGTTAGTTGCCTTTGTCGCCAATGGTGCAATTTTACCACGGCGCAGTGGGGTTGATAGTCGCCCCTTAACCGAAAATGTGATCACTTTTCAATCGCCAAAATCCTTAGAAGTGGAGTTTAATTGTCCCAACCAAGGATTAATTAAAGGCATGGGAATTTCTCAAGGAATCACTTTAATTGTCGGTGGCGGTTATCATGGGAAATCAACCTTATTAAAAGCAATTGAATTAGGGGTTTATAATCATATTCCTGGGGATGGTCGGGAATTTGTGATTACCAATCCATCGGCGGTAAAAATTAGGGCGGAGGATGGTCGCAGTGTGGCGGGAGTAGATATTTCTGCATTTATTAATCAATTACCGCAAGGTCGTTCGACAACGCAATTCTCCACGGAAAATGCTAGTGGTAGTACCTCCCAAGCTGCTAATATTATGGAGGCATTAGAGGCATTAGTTTTAACCGAAAATTCTCCCTCAATTCCGGCGGTATTATTAGTAGATGAAGATACCGCAGCTACTAATTTTATGATTCGCGATCGCCGAATGCAAGAATTAATTGCTAAAAATCAAGAACCTATTACCCCTTTTATTGACAAAGTTCGCCAACTTTATACCGATTATTCTGTGTCTACTATTTTAGTTATGGGTGGCAGTGGAGATTATTTTGATGTGGCAGATCAGGTAATCGGAATGGAGAATTTTCAAGCCCTAGAATTAACTAAAAAAGCCAAAGAAATTGCCCATCAATATAGTACGGGTCGCACCTTAGAAGGGGGAGAAAACTTTGGTGTAATTCGTCCGCGAATTCCTTTGTCTGAAAGTTTAGATCCCAGTCGAGGACGTTGGGATGTGCGGGTGAAGGTTAGGGATGTGGACGAGGTGTTATTTGGAACCGAAGATATTGATGTTTCTGCGGTGGAACAAATTGTTTCTCAAGATCAATTACGGGCGATCGCGGCGGCAATGGTTTATGCTAAACAACAGTATATTGATGGAGAGAAAACCCTACCTCAAATTTTAGATCAAATTATG
Source organism: Planktothrix sp. PLAVEN19ND (assembly GCF_057220675.1). Classification (NCBI taxonomy): domain Bacteria; kingdom Bacillati; phylum Cyanobacteriota; class Cyanophyceae; order Oscillatoriales; family Microcoleaceae; genus Planktothrix; species Planktothrix sp. PLAVEN19ND. The sequence goes on from NZ_CM170132.1 coordinate 2,117,269, forward strand.
AATGATATTGCCACCAAAGGATTAGATATTATTGCCCCATTTCCCCAAGGAGATTTGGCAATCTTTAGACGATTTGAATTAGCTGCGGCTATCAACAGAATTAGAACCTTAGAAGTCAAACAATCTTAAAGTCGTCCTCCCTTAATAAAGGGAAACAGGATAGTAAAACCTTGATAAATTCTCAAATTAATTTAACTTTTTATTGAAGATTATTAATGATTATGTCTCCGATTCCTCTCCGAGTTATGGTTGTTTTTGGGACTCGTCCAGAAGCGATTAAATTAGCCCCTGTTATTCAACAGTTAAAACAAACCTCTGGATTTGATACCCAGGTGGTTTTAACGGGTCAACATCGAGAAATGGTAACCCAGGTCATGACGTTGTTTAATTTAACCGCAGACCAAGATTTAGACATCATGCAAGCGCAACAAACCTTAACAGATATTACCTGTGGAAGTTTACGCGGATTAGAAGATTTATTGAAACAATTAAATCCCCATTTAGTCTTAGTTCAAGGCGATACAACAACGGCTTTTGCTGCGAGTTTAGCCGCTTTTTATCAAAAAATTCCTGTTGGTCATGTTGAGGCCGGATTACGCACCAATGATGTGTTTAATCCCTATCCTGAAGAAGCCAATCGGCGGTTAATTTCTCAGTTAACCCAATTACATTTTGCCCCCACCAATCAATCGGTTCAAAACCTAAAAAATTCAGGGGTTTGGGGAGAAATTTATCACACGGGAAACACAGTTATTGATGCTTTATTATCCGTTGCTAAACAAAAACCTAAACTCAATATTCCCGAATTAGAAAATAGTCCCTATCGGTTAATTTTAGCCACGGTTCATCGGCGGGAGAATTGGGGAGAACCGCTTCAGGGAATAGCAGAAGGATTCCTAGAAATTCTGAATGAATTTCCCGATACCGCCCTATTATTACCTTTACATAAAAATCCAACGGTTAGGGAACCTTTAACCGAAAAATTAGGGAGTCATCCCCGGGTATTTCTCACCGAACCTTTGGATTATACCGAATTAGTAGCGGCGATTGATCGCTGTTATTTTGTATTAACCGATTCCGGGGGATTGCAAGAGGAAGCACCGAGTTTAGGAAAACCGGTATTAGTATTAAGAACAACCACAGAACGTCCTGAAGCAGTGGAAGCAGGAACCGCTAAATTAGTTGGAACAAAAGCACAGGATATTTTTACAGAAGCGAGTATTTTATTAAAGAATGGAATTACCTATCAAGACATGGCAAATGCCATTAATCCCTTTGGAGATGGTCACGCTTCGGAACGGATTATTAATATTATCAAAAATTATTTTAATCCTATTAACGATTAAATAAACATCGTTGTTGCGATTCATTGACGAGGTACTGTTAATGTGGGGAAAAAGCCCTGAAGGGCTTACTACAGGTTAGGTGCGTAAACCGAAATAGGTTAAAATTAAATCTGTATTTCCTGTATTACTAACTTCGTGAACCTCCCCAGGTTCGACTGCAATACAAACCCCTGGGTTTAATTGATAATCTATACCATTAATACGGATATTTCCTAAACCTGATTCTACAAAAAATACCTCACACATATCTATATGGGAATGACTGCCCGCTACCTGTCCAGGGGCAAAAAACGCCTGAGAAAAATTTGTTAAGTGGGGTAAATCTCCTAAACTCAACATCACCTTTTTTTTGATTGCTGGGTTATGGGAAACTTCCTGTTCTGGAATTTTGGCTAAATCTGTTATTTTCATAAAACTTTAAATTTAGAAGTTATATTATTATATCATTTTTATGCTAATATGCCCTAAATCCATTAATCTCTAGTAGTCGATAATCGCTGATTGTTAAACTTTCATAAATCTTAATATTCGTCATGAAAAGTAGGCTCAAATTCAAAAAAGTATCCGATGATGCCCTCATCCAAATGCGACAGAATTTAATGGCTGAATCTATACTGTGTTTTAACTATATTGTCTTAGTAATAACAGCTTGTTTAATTGCTACCTTTGGATTACTAAGTAACAGTACAGCCGTAATTATTGGGGCGATGTTAGTGGCTCCGATTATGTTACCGTTGCGAGGATTAGCCTTTGGAATTTTAGAAAGTGATCAAGAATTATCTCGTCGTAGTATGATCTCGATTATTGTAGGAACGGTGGTGGCACTAATCTTATCAATGATCTTAGGAAAAATAACGGGGATTGAAGATTTTGGTTCGGAAGTTTTAGCCCGAACTGAACCGACATTAATTGACTTGGGAATTGCCGTTGTAGCAGGAGGATTAAGCGGTTTTACCAAGGTGGAAAAGGGGATTAGTGATGCGGTGGCTGGAACCGCAATTGCCGTGGCTTTAATGCCTCCTCTTTGTGTGGTTGGTTTAACCTTATCTCAAGGTTTTTTTGATTTAAGTTATGGCGCAACGTTACTTTATTTAACTAATTTAATTGGGATTGCCTTAGCTTGTATGGTAGTTTTTATTTTGGCAGGTTATTCCCGACTGCGAAAACAATTTGCTTTAACATTAATGATTACTTCCGTTGTAGCAGTTCCTTTAGGGATTAGTTTTTTACAATTCGTAACTCAACTACAGTTACAAACGGATTTGAGAAACATTTTTGAACAGAAAACCTTAACGGGACAACGGGTGGATTTACAAGATACTCATATTAATTGGAAACAAGATCCTCCTATTGCTTATTTAAAAGTTCGAGCTACCGAACCTGTTACGCCAAGACAAGTACGTTTAGTTCAAGATTTTATTAATCAAAAAATGAGGCGGAACTTCGCATTAGTTTTTTTAGTTGAAGAAGTTGCACAAGTAGAAGCAGAAAAGGAATAGATAAGGAATAGATATTGATATTTTATTCCTATTCCTTTGCACCCTATGACCACCTGTTATTAAAAGCCACCGAAATCAAGGGGACTGGATACAGGACTGGTGAAGACAAAATAAATAATTCCTGCTCCTAATAAAGTGACCGCTAAACTAAACAAAATCACCCAACGGTCAGGGGGTTCATAACTATCTTCTTCAATATCTCGACGGACAACAAAATATTGAACCGTCGATAATAATACGGTTAATAAACCGACTCCTGAAAATAATAATCCTAATTTCCAACCATAGCCAGGGCCAGGGACAGTCACGGGTTGAAACGCGCGCAGACGTAAAATCACCACTCCAAATCCCATTAAACCAACCGCAGTTCGCATCCAAGCTAGATAGGTGCGTTCATTGGCTAAATGATCTCGAACCCTGGAGGGGTTGAGTTTTTTTCGCTTTTGATTGGTTTCAGGCTTAGATTCGGATGAGTCCATCAATTTAGGGGGGTTAGTTTCGGTATAATTTTCAGTTTTCATTGTTTGGAATTAGACAAAAATAGAGAAAACCATCTTAACCTAGATTGTTGAAATTGCAAGTAGTTAATTTATGATTAAAGGGCTTAATATGATTAAAGGGATTAATGAATAGCCCGTTAATTTTAAAATTTAACTCAGGTTATTTTATCTGGACTAGAAAATAAGACCCAAGCATAACTAATGAACAGAGCCAGAAGTGCTAATAAAAGGTTTTCTTTAACGATAAAAACTCCTAAACCAATCAAAACACAGGGAACAAAAGTATGACCATACCCGGTTAAAATTCTGGAAATAGCGGGGAAATTGGTTAACTGATCAGCCAGATAACACCAAACCCCCACTAGGAATAAAAATGTCCCGATGATGGTTAATAAACTGTCTAAACTACTACTGGCAAATAGGGTAAAATAAACCGCAATATTATCACTGCCATTAGCAACTGTTACCGCCGCTACTCCATAGGTTTGAGGAGATAAAAAATTTCGAGAGAAAGACGGGTTATCCGGCATTTTTGGCATTGCCATAGGGCTGGAAGTTTCCATTTTGTCTGCTTCAGATTTTAAGAGATAAGAAATCCCCAAAATCACAGGAACCACACCTAACCAACGAATCCAGTCACCAGGAATCCATAAACTGCCAAAAAAACCGGGCAAACTGACAAGTAATATAAAAATAAATCCTAAATATTGACCGATGATAATTTGGCGACGGCGGAAGTGGGCATTAACCTTGGAAAAAAATAGGATGAGGATGAGAATATCATCAATATTCGTAGCGGTAAAGGTGGCAATTCCCTTGAAGATATCAGCAATTAATGGGGTCATTTGTTTTGTTTATTTTGCGATCCTAGTCTTCTGAATTTGTTCCCTCAGTATGGGTATGAGTTTGGGTTTTAGGACGATAGATGCGTTGCTGTTTATAAAAGGGTCTATACACTCGCAGCCGATAAAGTGAAGTCCCTTTGACTTTTTTGAACCCCCTTAAAATCAGTAAAGTCATTAAGGTTCCGATTAAACTCATCTGCCATAATCCACATCCGGTAGCCGTTCCCAAACCTGCGGTTAACCATAAAGCCGCCGCCGAAGTTAGCCCTTTAACTTTAGGTTTAAGGTTGGGTTTTGACTGTTGAAAAATAATTCCTGCCCCGATAAATCCTACCCCGGTGGCAATTCCTTGAATAGTCCGACTCAGGGCATTAGTTGAGTTAAGATCTAGCCCGGCTTGTAGGGTGATCATCACAAAAATTGCAGCCCCTAAGCTGACAATCATATAGGTTCTAAGTCCAGCAGGTCTACTCGGTTGCTCCCGATCTAATCCAATCACACCTCCAATTAACAAAGCTATTCCTAGGCGAAAGATCAGGGTTAACCAGTCATCGGAAGGAAAAAACATTGGGTTAGAATTGACAGCCATTGATGGTATAAACCTCACTAATTATTAAGGTAAAGATTTGGGTTACTCTTTGTAACCTTACAATCAATTTTATCAATTTATTTGTCAAAAGATCTAACCAATTAAATTTCATAGTGCCAAAAGGCTTGATGTCCGGGTAGAATAATAAATTGTCTATTCAACCGTTCAATGATCCCTTGCTGTTCAAATTCTTTCAAAAGTCGGGTGACAGTGACTCGTGTTGTCCCAATACTTTCAGCAATTTCTTGATGGGTCAAATGGAACTCAATCAGTTGTCCATGGGGAACATCACTGCCAAATTTATTGGCTAATAACATGAGTAATTTATGCAAAGCTTCATCAACCGGACGAGAATGGACAATTTCTAAAAAGGTTTGCAGTTGATGAATATGTTCAATTAATAGGGGCTGCAAATCATCAAATTCCGAGATAGGAAAGGAGGTCGCCTGAACTGGGGTGACGCACTCCATATAGTAGGGGTCAGCTTTGGATAAAACCCGTGACACCACATCCCCTACCCCCCATAAACCCAGGGTTACAACGGTTCCATTTTCCAGGTAGGTGAAGGTACGCACAACACCAGACTGAATTTTCCACAGGTGATCCCGTCTTGCAGGAAGTTGGTCACGACGTTGGAAATAACGCTGTTGCTGGCTAAATTCAGGTGCAATCCTTTGAGCTAAAGTCATGTAAGATACTGGCTAAGTGAAATTAAACTAAAATTGTAAAGCATATTAACTCAATTTGCATTAGAATACAATTTCGATTGTATTAAATTGTTTTAGTCCCCATTCAGACTAATCCCAATCCCCTGATAATGCGAGAGGTAAGTGACTTTATAATGGCTGGAATGACCCTAGAGCAACTGCGAATTTTTTTGGCGGTGGCGGAACACCTACATTTTACCCGGGCGGCTGAAGGACTTTATATTACGCAACCTGCGGTAAGTGCTGCGATTCATAGTTTAGAAACAGAATATCGAGTTAAGTTATTTCATCGGATTGGTCGCCATGTTGAAATTACAGAAGCGGGGGAATTACTACAACTTGAAGCTCAAAAAATATTGGAACAAGTGGCTTTAACTGAACGAGGATTAAAAGAGTTAAATAATCTCCAACGGGGGGAACTCAAATTAGGATCTAGTTTAACTATTGGTAACTATTGGCTACCGGAAAAAATTAGTAAGTTTCAACGGCAATATTCGGGAATTATGGTCAATTGCACCTTAGCAAATACGGAAGAAATTTGTTTGGGTACAGCCAACGGACAGTTTGATTTAGGCTTAATTGAAGGTGAGGTCAAACCCACCCTAAAAAAATTGTTAAATCAAGAGGAAATTGGTAGCGATCGCTTATTAATTGTTGTCGGACAATCCCATCCTTGGTTTGCGCGGGAAAAGGTTGATTTAGCAGAGCTTAAAAATACTGATTGGGTAATGCGAGAGCCAGGTTCAGGAACTCAACAACGTTTGGAAGAAGCTCTGCAAAATTGGGGAATTAACCTGAATGAATTAAAGGTTATTTTAGTTTTAAATACCGGAGAAATGGTGAAATCCGTTGTCGAAGAAGGTCATGTAGCCGCGGGAATTTCTGAGTTGATGGTTAAAAAAGAATTAAAATTAGGGTTGTTAAAAGCAATTGGGATTATTGATCATCGTCAAGATTATGGTCAAGAATTAGAATTAATTCGACCTTTTTTAAAAATCAAACATTGCCAAAGGTTTCAAACCCAAATTTCTCAAACCTTTGAAAAAATGTTATCCTTAGCTGATCAAATTAACGATTAAGTAGGGTGTCCAGATTGAATCTATGAATTGATTTATCATCCAGAACTAAGGGTAATTTTCCATTCCATTGATCAACTACTTGCCTTTGCAATATTTCTGGAGTTAATGTTTTTTGTAACAAAGCATTAGCTTCCGCTTCTCCTTTCGCTAAATTAACTTTAGCTTCCGCTTCCTTAATGGCTTTCAAAACTAAAAAGCCTGCTTTTTTGGCATCCTGTTCAGCAATTTGTTTGGCTTCCACCGCATCCATAAACCGTTGGGAAAAATGAACATGAACCAGAGAAATATTATCCACTTGAATATGATAATTAATTAATTGACCCGTTAATAAATTATCAACTTCTGATTTGACATTTTCTCGACGAGTAATAATTTCTTCGGCGGTATATTTGGCCATCACTGCTTTGAGAATTTCTTCAATCACCGGATTAATAATCGCTTCTATAATAGCATTTTCATCCCCAATTTGTTGAAATGCTAAATTCGCTTCTTCAGGAATAATATGCCAATTCAAGGCTACATCGGTAAACACCTCCTGTAAATCTTTTGATGACGCTTCGGCGGATATTTCCTGTTTTTGAATCCGCACAGTCATCTTTTGTACGGTTTCCGCCACTGGAATAATAAAATGCAATCCTTCATCTAAAATTTCAGTTTGAACTTTCCCAAAAACCATAAAAACCCCCCGTTCTCCAGCCTTAACAATTACCAGGGGATTAAAAAATATCAGGAGTAATAATAACAAAAAAAATAGATTAAGGGGTTTGAAAAACTCTGAATATCTGGGCATTGATGTGATGATAATTCAAGGGTTAACTGGAGTCTATGATTGATGATTTGGAATGGAATTAAACCGATGGATATTGAACAATAAACTACTGAGAATTGACCAGGTTATCGCCAAAAACCAACCCCCTAAAATATCACTGGGAAAATGAACCCCTAAATACAGTCTTGTCCAAGCAATTACTAGGGTGAATAATCCCCCTAAACTAATTACTAACCAACGCCATTTTGTCTTCCAAGTTAGAATCACTAAAGTAATTGCAAAGGTCATACTTAATGTAGCATGACCACTGGGGAAGGAAAAATCTCCAGGTAGAGGATAGGAAGATTCAAACAAACTAGGTCGCATCCGATGAAAGAAAATTTTAGTGGATATACTGATAATTACACTACCTAAAATAGTTAAAACTAAATATAAAAGCGATCGCCATTTTTTTTGATATCCTAAAGTTAAAATAACTGGAATTACCAGTAATACAATTCTAGGAAATATACCAAGAGAAGTTAAAATGATAACTAAGGGTTCAATTTCCGGTTGCCAAGTGGTATGAATTGCAGATAAAATCGACAGATCCCAGGACAAACCATTGGGATGTTCACCGACTTTTAAAGCTAGAATTCCAAACAAAAGTAAAGGTAAGGAAATGCCTAATATTAAAAACCGCCAATGTAGGGTGAACCAATGTTTTAAAGAACCCCAGTCCCCAAATGACGGTTTATTTGGACTCAAATCAGACATGATTTTTTCCTCAAACTGCACGGATGTACAGTCTAATGAGGTAACAGCGAAAGGTCAATCACATTAGACTGAACTAATGCTACCATAACTACAGTAAAAGCTGTTGATGAAAACACACCCATTGCTAAATCTTTCTTGATATTTCGTTCCGGGGTGGAAGATTCAACTACATTCATCGCTCCATATTGCATGAGTAAAATTCCCACTAAATTAGAGAGCCAATATCCAAAAATAGAACTAGGAAAAAATAAGTCTTGAGACAGTTTGCTAAAAACATATCCAAATCCATAAGCAATAGGTAAGTTAAAAATTAAATCATTCCACCAGCACAACGGAGACATCATAAAACCTAGAAAAACCAAGATTCCGCCAATCATTTTTTTAGACATAAATACCTCTATTGTTTACAGTTTCAACCCAGTTGATCTCTATTTTTATCAAAAAGAATCTAAAAATGCCAAAAAAATTGGACTTTTGGCTGTTGTCTGGGGGATTGAATCGATTTCTCCCAGGATTCTACATTAATTTTGCGTGAATTTCAATACATTTATAATTAAATTTCACTTACCAGATCCCCAAGTTGGCCCCATCAGGGTTCCTCGCGGTCGCCAGGGGGGTTATTGAGGAATATCAATCTCCAATTGACCACTGTGATTTGGAAAACCATGGACAAATATCTCAGGTCTGACTTTGCCGGGGGTAACCTGACCGGGTACAATCCTCGAATCTAGCATGAGGAATTTGTACTGGGCAAAAAGCAATAGAGGTAAATTTGTAACTGATAATTGATGACTGATAACTGATAACTGAACTCTGAACATTTAAGATAAAATGGGAAACGCAGTCAATCGGAGGATTTGTTAGATGGGATATGCGATCGATGTTGATCAATTTAACTTTGAGCAAGAGATTATCAAGGTTTCCTATGAAAAACCTGTATTGGTAGACTTTTATGCGACTTGGTGTGGCCCTTGCCAAATTTTAAAACCAATCTTAGAAAAGTTGGTGAAAGAATACGATTTTATTTTAGCAAAAATTGATATTGATCAAAATCCTGAATTAGCAAGTGAGTATCAAGTTGAAGGTGTACCCGATGTCAGAATTGTTGATCAAGGGGAGGTGCGTCCGGGTTTTGTTGGTGCTTTAACGGAAATCCAAATTCGGCAAACCCTGGGTAAAATGAATTTAAAATCTGATTTTGAACTGAGTTTAGAAGCGTTAAAAAATGCAATTACTGATCAAAAATTTCCCCAGGCTAAACAATTACTCGATCAGCTATTTTCTGCCTATCCAGATCGACCGGAGGTGGTGTTAGAAGCGGGTAATTTTTTAATTGTGTTAAACCAATTTGAAAATGCTGAAAAACTGTTAAATACAATTCCAGAAGATCAGCGAGAATTTTTCCTGAAAGCTCAGGCGTTGAAACAATTAATTCAATTTAAAAAAGATGCTACCGCCCCTGGAGATAGCCAATTAGAACAGAATTATGCTAAGGCCTGTCAATTCACCTTAGCCCAGCAGTATCCCGCGGCCCTATCTTTATTTTTAGAGATTGTGTCAACCCATCGTCAATTCAAAGAAGATGCCGCTAAAAAAGCGATGTTAACTATTTTCAATTTACTCGGAGACGAACATCCTTTAACCCAGGAATATCGCAAAAAATTAATGCTAGAATTATATTAGATGGAAGAAAATGGGGAATAGAACCTTTTGTTATCATTTAAAATGTAATCGACAATTTAAATGCTTTTCCATTGATTATTTTCTCTAAAAATTAAGACATTATGACCAATGCTTCACTGATTTTAGGGGAATTAAATGATCGGGATATAGACTGGATGGTGACAGAAGGTAAGCGAGAAACCATTCAAGCTGGTGCTATTCTGATTGAAGAAAATCAACCCTTAGATGCCTTATATATTGTGTTGAGTGGAACCCTAAATGTTTCTGTGGCTGCATTGGGGAATCAAATTGTGGGAAAAATTGGTGGGGGTGAGGTATTAGGAGAAATGTCTTTTGTCGATGGACGTTTACCTTCTGCTACGGTACAAGCGGCGGAAGATTGTTGTGTATTATCTATTTCTCGACCTCTGTTGTCTCAAAAATTAGACGAAGATGTTTTATTTTCTTTGAGATTTTATCGTGCTATTACTAAGTTTTTATCCTCTCGTTTACGGGCAACGGTGAACAATCTTGGCTGTGATGAAAGTACCAATCTATTGCCTAATAAACCACCTGAAAATGGTATTCAAACTGAGCAAGATCATCGTTTGGATTGGATTATGCAGCGTTTAAGTGGATAAGAAACGGATAATATGACTCGATATTTTATGTGAATCCCAATATTTATTATCTTAAAATAAGGATAAAAGCCAATGATTTTATGTCAAAAAAAAAGTTTAATTTTTTTGTCGTTAGTCTTAAATTTAGTCGGTTTTAGTGTAGCAAATTTAGGGATAAATTCTGCTATTATTCCTGTTATCTTAGCGGCTCAACCTGAAAATCCGGTGGTTAAACAATTAGTAGGAAAATGGCAAGTTCCTACTAATCTTTACTCTGGTATTATTTTTACTGAGGATGGCAAGATTTATATATTTGTAACACCCATCGAAGCCATACAATTACAATACACGATTGATCCGACTTTTAAACCCGGATTTATGCTGTTTCGTGATGCTCAAGGAAAAATTGTCGGAACTGCAATTTTTGAGTTACAGGAAGATGGACAACTTCAGTTAGACTTAAATATTAGTGGGGATGAACAACCTGCGATTACGACGTTTAAATCTCAACCTTTGCTGTTTAAAAGAACATCTGAAGACCCTAGAATTGCCACTTCAGTTACTATTAAAATGCCAACAGCATCAGAATTAAAAGAACAAGCCGATCAAGATGCACAATTAGAAGCACAACAATATATTGAGATTATGAATCGAGGTAACCAAGCCAGTTATACTAAGTATAATCTTTTTAGGAGTAATTTAGAAGAATTTATTAAAGGTATTCCCGAGGAAACTCGAAATTATCGCTATAATATTAGAGTTGTTGATGAAAAAAATATGGTTCAATCGGTTGCAATAGCTAAACGAGACGGATTAAAAAGCTATATTGGAGTGGTTTTTATTGAACCTTCACCCATTAGTAATGTCAACACGAAATCAATTATCTGTGAGAGTGATCAATCAACCCAAAAAGTTCCTTCTCAACCCGTATTATTCAGCAATCAAGCAGTTAATTGTCCGGCGGGATATTCGATAGCAGAGTAGGAGTGATTTTCTCAGCACTCCAATTAAGAAATAAATAATATAGCAATCCGTGCCGAAGTTGTAACATTTTATCGTAGGGGTTGGGTCTCCCAACCCAGGCGCAAAGAAAGAGGGTTGGGAGACCCAACCCCTACAGGTTGTGCTCGCAAATCCTACACGAATTGCTATAACAATTTTGGCAGTTGCTCTAATAGGCTAGAGGAAATTCAAAACAGCCTATCACCAAATTAATCCCCAGCATTTCAAGATGCAGTAATTTCATTTTTCAAAGGATTTCCTTGCTCAAAATCGGAAAGATTAGTAATGGTGGTACGCGCAATATCATCTAAAGCATTTTCAGTAAAAAATCCTTGATGAGCGGTAATCACAACATTTGGAAAAGATTGCAGTAATTGAAAGGTATCATCTTGAATAATCGTAGTGGAAAGATCCTCAAAGAAAAGTTTGTCTTCTTCTTCATAAACATCAATGCCGACATAACCAATTTTCTCCGATTTAATCCCTTCAATTACTGCTTTTGTATCCACTAATTTTCCCCGACTAGTATTAATTAACATTACCCCTGATTTCATCTTGGCAATAGTTTCATGATTAATTAGGTGATGAGTTTCAGGAAGTAGGGGACAGTGGAGAGAAATAATATCCGAACGTTGCCAAAGTTCCTCTAAAGAAACATATTCAGCATTTTCTAGTTTCTCAAAATTGGGATTAGGATAAACGTCATACCCTAAAAGATGACAGCCAAATCCCGTCATAATTTTAGCAAAAATCTGTCCAATTTTTCCCGTACCCACCACCCCAACGGTGCGATTATAGAGATCAAAACCTAACAATCCATCTAAAGCAAAATTATCATCCCGAACCCGATTATAAGCCCGGTATAATTTACGATTGAGCATCATAATTAATCCCACGGCGTGTTCCGCAACAGCATAGGGAGAATACTCCGTTACTCTTACCACTTTAATCCCTAATTGAGCCGCGGTTTTGAGATTCACATTATTAAATCCCGTACAACGAAGGGCGATTAACTTTGTACCTTGAGATGCCAAAATTTCCAGGGTTTCTGTTCCCAAATCATCATTCACAAAAACACAGACCGCAGGAAATCCAGCCGCTAGTGATGCAGTTTGGGGTTGCAAACGAGCATCAAAGAAAACAAATTCATGACTGGCTTGGGAGACTTGATTCTCTAGCTCAAGAAATTGACGATCATAAGACTTGGTACTAAAAACAGCAACTTTCATAGGTAGGTAGTTAAACGTTACAACACCTTGATAGAATAACAGAATAATTCAGATTAGTAGTAGAATCACTTCCTAACGACAGTTAAATTAGAGATGCTTCCAAACCTTCACTTGCCCATCCCATCCCCCACTAACTAAGGTGTTACCATCGGGACTAATCCCAACAGCATTCACATAACCAGAATGACCTCTTAAATTTCCTTTTAATTGACCTGTGGCTAAGTCCCAAAGTTTCACGGTTTTATCCCAACTTCCACTAATTAATGTTTTCCCATCACTGGTAATTACGATTGACCAAACGCCATCGGTATGACCGCTTAACCGACGAATGGGTTGGCCTGTTTTTAATTTCCATAACCCAATGCTTCCATCGGCACTGCTACTGGCTAAAGTCTCCCCATCGGGACTAATAGCTAGGGATAAAACCGATAATTCATGACCTTTTAAGGTACGAATTAATTCTCCGGTTTCCACATTCCATAATTTGACACTACTGTCTTTACTTCCACTGGCTAAAATTTTACCATCGGGACTAAATGCGATCGCCCCAACCAACTGTTCATGTCCGATAAAAGTTTTCAAAAGTTGACCCGTTTGCAGATTCCAAAGTTTAATAGTTTTATCCCAACTTCCACTGGCAATCATTTTACCATCGGGACTTAATTTAACTGCTAAAACGGGATTATTATGGGCTTGAATAGTTTGAATTAAGGGCAAAGTTGCAGATTGTAAGCCCGTAGCTAAATCCCAAACTTTAACTAATCCATCTTCCCCTCCTGTAACTAAATATTTGTGATCTTGACTGAGGCTAATGCTATAAATTGATCCCTGATGAGCAGGGAGAGTTCGAGTTAGTCCACTGGTGGTAATATTCCAGATTGAAAGATTTCCGTTACTATTACCAATAATAGCATAGGGAAAGGCTAAAGCTATGGATAATATTTCTCCTGATTGTTCGGTTAAAGTCGTGGCTAAAGTGAAAGAATTATTAACCGCAGCGATTGTATTGGCAGGCGATGAATTAGAAGCATTAATATCAGGATTATTGGTAATCGGAGCCGAGGGATTGGGTGGAGTAGGAACTGAAGATAATGTTGCCGTTTTTCGCCAATCAAAAAAATAATTAATCGGGATTCCCGCAGAAACAATTTTATCAGAATCATTGCCTAATTGGACAATTCCATTTACTCCAATAACCTTTCCTTCCCCATCTAAAATAGGGCCGCCACTCATCCCACTTCTGACTAAATTAGTGTAAACTAAACTATATCCAAACCGAGGTTGTTGACGTTGGCTAAAGGTGCCACTGGTACTTAAAAATAGTCGCTGTCCAAGAGAACTTCCAGAACGAGGCCATCCAGCTACATATAAAGTATTTCCCGGTTGAATTTGACCAGCATCGGATGGAATTGCAACTCGATATCTTTGGGAACTACTAAAGGGAACTAGGGCTAAATCTAGGTTAGGAAGTTGTTGAATTGAACTATAATAAACAAAGTAGCGTTTACCATCGGGGGTGACAATTTCATAGTCTCCAACACGATCAACGACGTGCCAATTGGTTAAAACATAATAGGTATTTCCTTGTTTTTCCACAATAAATCCCGACCCACCTTTTGGCCCATCAATTCTAACGGTAATTTCTCCAGCAATGCTATTAATTTCTGCGGGCGATAGGGGGGATTTTTGGACAATTTGTAATGGGAAAGAGGGCAACTGTGATAAAATTGGAACCGGAATAGTTAGGAAAGGAAAACTTAAAGCGATCGCACCTAAATTTTTAGGGGAAATTTTAAATAATTTAGAAAGTAAATTTAGATTCATAGTTAAGCTGAATTAATGTTTTTTGAAGGAATAGGTAATCAATTTTGTTGTTGGGCTTTAGCTCCTCTATTAAGCACTATAAGCGCAACAATGGGGAAGGATAAATTAATGAATTACTGAGACAGTAAATTTAGATTAATTTAATGTTTTTCAAGGGAATAATCACTCTATTTTTTAATTATAGCTCATATATTAAAGATTCTATATCTTACCCATTCGTAATTCGTAATTATCCATTTTCATCCTCCTTAACTAAAGGTAAACGAACAATAAAAGTTGTTCCAATTCCCATTTGACTGTCAACCCAAATCTTTCCTCCATGGGCATCCACACAATGTTTAACAATCGCTAATCCCAACCCTGTACCAGAAATAGAACCCACATTTTTTGCTCGATGGAAGGGTTCAAAAATTACGGGAAGGGAATCGGCAGGAATACCAATCCCTTGATCTTGAATACAAAAGCTAATCATTTGATCTTGAACGATCACATCAAATTGAACACTTTCAGATTTAGGAGAATATTTAATCGCATTTTCTAATAAATTAATCAGAATTCTTCTTAATAAATTTGAATCAATCATCACCTCTTTGATAGTTAATTTAAAATTCAGATTAATTTGAGATTTTCCTGCATACCCTAATTGTATTTCATCAACCAGTTGGCGACAAAATACCTCTAAATTAATCAAACTAGGTTGATATTGCAGTTGACCATAATCCGCTTGTCCTATTAATAAAACTTCATCAAGTAATTGAGCCATATTTTTACTCGCAGATCGAATCCGTTGAAACAAAGTAACTTTTTTCTCCTGGGATAATTTTTGTTCATAATCTTGTAATAATACCGCCGAAGCTAAAATCGTATTTAAGGGATTTCTAATATCATGGGAAATCATCGAAACAAATTCCGAGCGGAGTTGATTTTGTTCCTGAGCTTTGATCAATTCATTAGTCCGTTCTTGAACTCTCATTTCCAAAGATTGATTCATGGCTTTTAAACTTTCTAAGTTGTGTTTTCTTTCAATTGCATACTTGAGAGAACGGACTAAAATATTACCATCAACCTCTCTTTTAACTAAATAATCCTCCGCCCCCTGACGCACTGCCATAATTGCTAATTCATCATCATTAGTATTGGTTAAAACCACAATGGGCAAACTGGGAAATTTTTCAATTAACCGTTCTACAGATTCCAACCCTTGACTATCAGGTAGGGTTAAATCTAATAAAGCCACATCAAAAACATGATCATGTAATTGATTCAGAGCTTCTCCCAAGCGTTTAACATGAACTAAACTGAAGGGTTGAAAATTAGAATCCTTGAGTAATTCTTGTAAAAATATGGCTTCAGCAAGGCTATCTTCAATTAACAGGATTTTCACTGAACTAGCAGATTTCATGGTCGAATTGCTGGCTTTACTTTCTCTTTCCAATAAAGAAAAACTGGCAGAACAAAAAATGTGAGGATTTTGATTAATTCCAGGGTTTGAATAGGGTGATAAAAATTCTTCTTCCCCAGAAGATAAATACTGAGCCTCTGTTTTTTTTTCCGTACCCTGATGACGGCAAGCTTTCTGCATTGTTTATCTTTATCCTTCTCAAAAATATCTTTTAATCGCACGGTAAGGTCACGGTTTTTAGCCAAAATTCTTCGATTCCTCTGACAATTGTAAACAGTTGGCTTAAATTTCGGGATTTCGTAATATAGCAATTAACATGGAGGTCATAGCTATGATGAATATCCTCCTGATTATGGGAAGTTGTCAGGACAACAACAGGAATCCGTTTCAAGCTCGGATCATTTTTAATTTCCGCTAATACCTCCCGCCCATCCTTGCGGGGTAAGTTCAAATCCAGAAGAATTAAATCGGGGCGAGGGGCATTTTCATACTCTCCCTCTTGGCGAAGAAATGCCATAGCATCAACTCCATTTCTAACGGTCATCACTTCATGGGAGATTTGGCTATCTTTCAAGGCTTCTTGAATCAGACGGATATCGGCATTGTTGTCCTCAACCAGAAAGATCATTTTAGATTTTTCTTCCATTTCGGTGCTCACCTTCGCGTCCTCCTACGGGAATTGTAAAATAAAATGTAGACCCTTGACCCAATTTAGATTCTACCCATATTTTACCGCGATGGCATTCTATAATTTTCTTACAAATGGCTAATCCCATCCCAGTTCCTGGGTATTCATCCCGGGTATGGAGACGTTGGAAAATAATAAAAATTCGTTCGGCAAATTGTGGGTCAATTCCAATTCCATTATCCTCAACGGCAAATAACCAAGCCTCCTCAATGCGTTTAACACCGATATGAATTTCAGGTGATTTTGCACTTTTAAACTTAATTGCATTAGCAATTAAATTTTGGAATAACTGCATTAATTGAGTCCCGTCTCCTAACACATTCGGCATCGGATCATAAGTAATAGTAGCTTGATTTTCAGCAATACGTCTTCTCAAATTGATTAAAGCTCGATCTAAAGCAGTTTGAACTTCGGTAAATTGAAATTCAATTCTCTGCATATCAACTTTAGAATAAGCCAAAATATCATCAATTAGAGTTTGCATTAAACTCACTCCTTCCACGGCATAATTAATGAATTGTTTGGCATCATCATCGAGGGCTTGGTGATAACGCATTTCTAAAAGTTGAACATAATTCACCACCTGATTTAAGGGTTCTTGCAAATCATGGGAAGCCACATAGGCAAACTTTTTTAAATCCGAGTTAGACAGTTCTAAATCATGGGCTAATTGAGCTAATTCATCCGCCTGCTTCAAGACAATATTGATTAGGGTTTTTCTCAGTTCTAAAGCCGCTTGAATTTCTACCTGTTTCCAAGGTAGGGATTGTAAACGCAAGGTTTCTTTCCACTGTTCAAAAGATTTTCGAGGGGATAGTAAAACTTGACCTTCAGCTTGGCTAGTTTCAAATGCTTGGTGAGGATTTCCCCCCCATTTAACGGTTTGGATGACTTCAGGGCGGAACCAAATCACATAATTTTTATGAGAAATAGAAATAGCCAATAATCCACTTCCTATAGCTTTAAAACCTTGGGCATCGGAATAGAGTTTGGGTAAAGAATTGGTATAAAATACTTCTTTTTGGTTCTGTTTTTGCAACCACTGAACTAATAAAATTAAATCGGTTTCTGGGGGTGTTTCTCCTACTAGGGTAAATTTCCCACCAAAGTAAATTGCAGCCCCCTGAGCGCTGGTTAAATCTAAAAGATTTGGTTGATGTTGGGTGAGTCCATCAATAAAATTTTCTGCCTGGGACATCGCATCAATTAAAGCCGATTGAATTTGGTTTAATTGAATCCGATAGTCATAATCTTCTGTATCTTCCCGTTCTGAAAGTTCAGAAAAAATCACTCGCCCTAAAAATTCACAAGCCTTGCGGAGTTCATAGGAAACATATTTAGGGGTGAGATGATGACAGGCAATTAATCCCCAAAGTTTCCCTTCTTTGATTAGGGAAATGGTTAGGGAAGAAGCTACTCCCATATTGTGTAAATATTGCAGATGACAAGGGGAAGCACTCCTCAAAATTGAGTAGGTTAAATCGGTGGGTTGATGACTAATCGGATTAATTTCAGGAAAGAGTTGAACTGGTTCAGTGGCTGCATCAGGAATTAAGCGAATCCAGTTGGAACTAAACATCTTTCTGGCTGGTTTGGGAATATCCGATGCCGGATAATGTAGCCCTAAATAGGGTTCCATTTCCTCTCGTTTTTCTTCCGCAATTACTTCTCCATGCCCATCCAGATCAAATTTATATAACATCACGCGATCAAATCCCGTAATTTTTCGCACTTCTTGGACAATAATTTGACAAAAATCGATCAAACTTGAGGAAGATTCGAGTTGATTAATTGAGATTTTAGCTAAATGATAAAAACTCAGAAAGGGAATACTTTCTTGAGAGGTAGTGGGTTCTAGTTCTAAAATTAAATAGCCGGAACTATTGCGGTGAAATATTCCATCAAAAATAACATAATCATCGCCTTTAATTCTGATCCAAATTTTAGTTGGATTAATGAAATCGAGGCTATCTTGTTTTAATCCAATTTCAATCCGTTCCATCTGGAAAGGATCTAATAAGTCCTCTAAATATTTATGCAGTATAATTTCGGTAGAAATCCCCAAAATTGATTCAACATTACTGCTAACTTGTAAAATTCTGAGACTAGGTTCTTCTAAAACCAATAAAACGCCATGGGGTTGAATTTGGCTGAGAATATGGATGGGTTGCTCATCCAAATCTTTTAAGCCAGAAGGATTTTCCTCTGTCTTGATATTTACCATAATGATTCTCCTGAGTTACTTTTGATAAAAAATGATCGAAAGGTAGAATTTTTTTCCCTGCTGAGGTCTATCTAATGCTGAGTTCGGACTTGGGGCTGGTTAAGACAATTTTTTAAGGCAGTTTCGGGGTGTTATCTTTTAGTATAGCATTTTGCAAATCAGTTGAAACTGCTTGCAACTCTTTTCCTATAACTCTTTAGGTTTATTTTAAAAAATATAGACCAATGCAGCTAACTCAATCTAAGAGCAATTTTGCTGCATCAGGTTTAAATATCGTTACATATTAATTCGCAAAAACTAATCAAATC
Source organism: Planktothrix sp. PLAVEN19ND (assembly GCF_057220675.1). Classification (NCBI taxonomy): domain Bacteria; kingdom Bacillati; phylum Cyanobacteriota; class Cyanophyceae; order Oscillatoriales; family Microcoleaceae; genus Planktothrix; species Planktothrix sp. PLAVEN19ND. Next base: position 2,136,318 of record NZ_CM170132.1, read on the forward strand.
ATGCTACAATGGGGACTCTACTAATTTAAAATTAATTGCATTAATCCCGGGAATAATCGATAGGTTTCCGTTGCTAATAGGGCTGGCCCCACCACCACTTCAGCTTGTTTTTTCTCTACCCCATTCCAAATCGCCTGAGCAATATCTTCTGGTTGACTCACCCAAGTAGAGGTTAAAGCTGAGTCCAAGCGTTGACGCAGTTGTTCAACTTCTAACTCATCTTCCCCCCGAAATTGCGCTCTTTCCAGGAAATTACTATTAATAATCCCCGGATGAACAGCACAGACATGAATTCCTTTTTTTTGCACTTCTAACCTCAAGGATTCTGTGAGTCCAGTCACCGCATATTTGCTCGCACAATAGGCTGCCATTTGAGGCAGGGGCATTTTTCCCCCTAAGGAGCCAACATTCACAATTGTCCCTTGTTTTTGTTTCAAGAAATGGGGTAATACTGTGTGGATCATATTGACATAACCAAAGAAGTTAGTATTCATTAATTCATGCCAATCTTCTAAGGTGGTATGTTCAACGGATGCAGTTAAACAAATTCCGGCATTATTGATTAAAACATCGATACTTTCATAATAATCTAAGGATTGATTCACTAAATATTTAACCTGTTCAATATCAGTGACATCCGTCGGAATTGCTAAGGTAGAAACCCCCAAAGATAAAACTTCATTTGCCAAGGTTTCCAAACGTTCCGGTTCCCGGGCAGCTAAAATTACATTGTAGCCTTTTTTTGCAAATAATAAAGCCGTCGCTTTACCAGTTCCTTGGGAAGCACCTGTAATCAAAACTGTTGATGTCATATATAAAAATTAAGGTAATGGGTAATGGGTAATAACTGATTACTGGTACGGGCGGGTTCTTTTAAATCTTTGTTAATCACTTAAATCTCAATAAACCCGCCCCTACAAATGATGACTGATTTTATCTTCTGTTATTACATTTGCGCCGCTGAGTTTCCATCGTGTAGTCTCGCGGAATGCTGTTTAAATTCATTCCGGGCTGGAAAATTGTGGCGGCATCCCAGAGTTTTGCTCCCGTTAAGTTGGCTCCAGAAAAATTAGTTCTGTCATCAATAATTGCTCCACTTAAGTCAGTTTTACTTAAATCTGCACCACTTAAATCGACCCCACTCAAGTTAGCATCAACAAAATTGGCAAAGGAAAAATTAGTTTTTCTCATGGTGCTATTGGAGAGGTTTGCACAGGTAAAAAATGCTCCACGGAAGTTGGCATCATTAAAATTGGCATTGCTCAAATTAGCTTGTCTAAGTTGAGCATTAACTCGGCTTTGATTGCTTAAATCAGCCCCTTGCAAATTACAGCCTTGACAGGAACGAGCATCTCCTCTTAAAAAAACAGCCGGGTCGGTTGTATTGAATTGAGCCATCGTTGGAGCCACAAAAACAACAGGTGTAAACACAGCCAAAACTGCCCAAAATTTATATTTTTTCATGGTTGATTATCATTGGTTTTATAGTTTAATTAATAACATATAAAATCCATCCTGTCAATTCTGAGGTAAAACCTGATTTTCTTGAAATTGAAAGGAGAGACAACCGGGATCAGTGGCAATTTTAAGAATATTAGAAATTTTCTTGTCGGGTGAAAATATTAAATTACAAGCTATAATTAAACGACAACGAAGATGGGAAATGTCTGATGTAATTCTTCTCAAGAATGGTTTGAAGGTACTAATAAATTAATGAGATTGCGGATCTAAAGCATCCCTTAAACCATCTCCTACTGCGTTAATACTCAAAACCGTTAAAAAAATCGCTAACCCTGGAAATAGAGCTAAATAGGGGGCGGTTTCTAAATAGTTTTGAGCATCATAAAGCATTCTTCCCCAGGTGGGAACATCGGGGGGAAATCCTAATCCTAAAAAGCTTAATGTTGATTCTGTAATAATCGCAGTTCCCACCGCTAAAGTTGCTGCTACAATCACTGGACTCAAAACATTGGGAAGAATATGTACCCAAATTAATCGCTTAGAAGACGCACCAATTGCTTTAGCTGCGGTGACAAAATCCTGTTCCCTTGTGGTGAGAAAACTCGCTCGCACTAATCGCGCCACCGACATCCAATTTAACCCACCAACTACTATAATAATTAATAGGAAAATTCCGACTTCTGGCCCAACTATTTGTTTAATAGATTCTCTAAATAAATAGATAACTAATAGTAATACAGGTAATTGGGGAAGGGAAATAAATAAATCCGTTAATCGCATTAATATACTATCAATAATTCCGCCATAAAATCCGGCGATCGCCCCTACTAATGTTCCTAATAAAATTGCTACCGCCATCGCTGCGACACCAACGGTTAAAGAAACTCGTCCCCCAATTAATAAACGGGCTAATTGATCCTGTCCTAAATCATTGGTTCCAAAAGGATGTTTTATCGTGGGAGAAGAAAGAGAATTAACAAAATCAATTTCCGTCGGAGAAATCCCATAAACCCAAGGGCCAATAATTACGGCTAAAATCAATAATCCTAAAATTATTAATCCTAAAAGGGCGATTTTATCTCGTTTAAACTGTCGCCAAGCCGTCTGAATTAGAGTTTTAGATTGGCGGATTTGGGAGGTTTTTTCGGAAGGTTGAATGACAGTCATAGTTAATAATTAATATTGAACTCTAGGGTCTAATAATCCATATAAAATATCGGCAAATAGATTAAAAATTACTACTAAAATAGCATAAACCATCGTAATTCCCATAATAACAGGGGTATCACTGCGAAAAATTGAATCAATTAATAACGCCCCAATCCCAGGAATTCTAAACACCTGTTCGGTAACTAATGATCCGGCAAATAAACCAGGAATTTGTAAGGCAATTAAGGTCACAACTGGAATTAAGGCATTTCTCAAAATATGACCATTAATTACATTCAATTTTGGTAAACCTTTAGCATAAGCGGTACGAACATAATTTTGATTTAACTGTTCTAAAAAAGAAGACCGAATAAACCGCATTAAAATTGCAGCTTGATAGAATCCTAACACACAAATAGGCATAATAGACTGTTGGATTTGTTGCCAAAATGTTTGTAAATTGGTTACTTTTAAGGTACTATTATAAATAAAAGGAAACCATTTGAGTTGAACACTGAAAATAATAATAAACAGTAACCCAGTAAAAAAAGTGGGTAAGGAAAACCCAATAAAGGAAACCGTTGTGATGATTTGGTCTAAAACCGAATAGCGTTTTAAAGCGGAAATAATCCCAAAGGGAAAGGCGATTAAAACCGCTAAAATATAAGCCGCCCCCATAATCCAAAGAGTTGTGGGTAAACGTTGTAAAATCAAATCTAAAACCGGGCTACGACTGGTAAAAGAATAGCCTAGATCTCCTTGTAAAAAGGCCAAAATCCATTTTAAATACCGGATCGGAATAGGTTGGTCTAAACCGAGCGATCGCCTAATATTTTCTCGGACTTCGGGTGTAATGGCAGGATTATTAGCAAATTCTCCCATGGGATTACCCGGGGCTAAAGCTAGGATTAAAAACACGACCATACTAATAGCTATTAGGGTGGGAATGGAGGTGAGAATCCGGTTGATTAGGTATCGGGTCATGTTGAATAATAATAAAATAAAAGATAGCCCTGAAGGGCTTACTACGGGGCTTACTACGGGGTCTTTTTCCAATCTTTGATATTCCAGACGGTTAAATCCCAGGGGGTTAAGTTTACGCCTGTTAATTTCTGATTGACTCCTTCTACTTCCGCCCGATGAATTAAGGGAATTACAATATAATTATTCACTAACATATCATTCATTTTAATCCAGATTTGTTTTTGTTTTTCGGGGTTAATTTCAGTGGTCGCTTGTTTCCAAAGGGCATCATATTCTGGCTGACAATAGCGAGAATAATTGTCCCCTGTCCAGTTATTCGCTTTTTGCGGAATTTGGTCACAGGTATAGGTTTTTAAATAGGCGGTGGGATCGGGATTAGTATTTCCGGTACTAAATAATTGTAAATCCGCCGCAAATCTTTCTGTGGTATCGGGATTAGCAGGATCACCGGAAAAATAGACACTCGGATCAATACTTTTGAGTTCTACTTTCATGCCTAATTGTTCTAAGGATTGTTTAATTACTTCTTGGGTTTTTTGCCTTAAAGGATTAACGGAACTTTGAAACACTAAGTTCATTTCTACCCCATTTTTATCTCGAATTCCATTATTATTAGTATCTTTCCATCCCGCTTCATCTAATAGTTGACTGGCTTTTTCTAAATTAAATTGATAGGTAGTATTGGAGGAAACAACTTGAACAGGATTCACTACAAAATTAGAAGTTGGTTTGCCTAAAATTCCATAGAGTTGATTAGCAATAATATCTCGATTGATCGCTAAACTTAAAGATTGACGTACTTTAGGATCGCTAAAGAAAGAATGGGGGAATTTCAAACTCGATCTTTCTCCATCCGGTGTGGTTTTATTTGGATCGGTTTGATTAATCAGAATCCGTTCCATTAATGCCCCAAAATTAGAAACAATCTTACCTTTTCCCGTCGCTTCTAAGGGTTTTAAAACATTAGATTCCACCTGAAGATTATAGGCATAATCCGCATCTCCCGTCTGCAAAACTGCCCTAGCTGCGGAGGCTGCATCGCCTCCCCCCTTGAGTTCTATTCGTTCAAATCCTAACTTTTTAGCTTCTCGAAAATTGGGGTTAGCTTCATAGACAACTACGTCCCCTGGTTTGAATTCTACGACTCGATAGGGCCCGGTTCCTACGGGTTTTAAATTACCCGGTGCCTGTCGAGAATTTTCTCCATTATAGGCTTGAAAAATATGACGAGGTAAAATCATTCCTTCGGTTCCCACAAACACCGAATACCATCCCGGGGTTACGGATTTAAAGTTGATTTTTATGGTATGTTCATCAATTTTTTCAATATCTTTAATAATTTCATATGTCCCGGATGTGGTAGTTCCCACTTTGGGATTACTAATAAATTCATAGGTAAAAATAACATCATCGGCGGTAAAGGGTTTTCCATCCGACCATTGAATATCTTTTTTCAGTTTCCAAGTCACGGATTTACCATCTTTCGCAATTCCTCCATTTTCCAGACTGGGAATTTCTGCGGCTAAGAATGGGACTAATTCTAATTGATTATTAAAACTGGCCAAGGGTTCTAAAGTAATTCGACTAGCTTCAGAATCTTTGAACCCCGTTGATAAATGGGGATTCAGAATAGTTGGTGCTTGCCAATATAATAATTTTAGGGTATTTTCTGCGGGTTGCTGATTGGAATTAGTTGGATTTGTTGAGGTAGAATTTGGGGAAGATCCACAGGAAGTTAGGGTGAAACTAATCAGAGAAATCAACAGAGAAAATTTATAAAAATTCATAGAAATTGTAGAAAAGGGCGATCGCATTCTGTACTGAGTGTGTTTCATTACCGTAGTGAGGCATTTATGCCTCCATTCTCGAATTTCGTTAATTCTATTACCGTAGTGAGGCATTTATGCCTCTATTACCCAATTTCGTTAATTTTATTACAAAATTTTACAGAAACGCCGCTTACACTTGACAAAAGCATAAAATTTTGCATTGTGAGGACTATCAATATGGGTCTTATCCACCAAGTTGAAGTTCGCAGACTCAACTCGATCCGCTCCGGGATGGTTGAATTTTTCACCCCCCAAACCAGCGATGAAACGATGACGGTACAGGTCGAGGCGGGGGCGGTAGAGAAGTTATTTGTCCATCGTTTTCAAACCGATCAATTGTTGGTTGTCCGGGGTCAATTTGTCCTGGTGATTTTACAAAATCGTCAATATCGTTATATTCCTTTGAGTGATCGGGTTCCAACCGTGGTTAAAATTCCCCCAGGAGTTCCTCACGGTGCAGTTAATCTGGGTACAGAAGACTGTTTAATGGTGAATGCGGTATTGCGCCATGGGCAACCCCATGAACGAGATTATCGGCCTTTAAAACCGCCTTTTCCTTACAATTTAGTCGCAGTAAAACAGGCTTTAGAAAGTTTAGATTATCCCCTAACTGCTTAATTTTAAAATAATCTTAAATCAATATAGGATACCAAATTGCTGTATCCTATATTGATAATAGCGATCGCAGTTTTTTAAAACCTTGGCAATCTTAAAAATTAAAGTTAAACCCAATTCTAAACAACAGGCTTTCCATGAAGAACTGGATGGAAGTTTTACCGTCCATCTGAAATCTCCCCCAGTCGAAGGAAAAGCCAATCAAGAATTAATTAAATTTTTAGCCAAACACTTAGGAGTCCCCAAATCCCAAATTACAATTAAATCGGGCTTATCCTCCCGCCATAAATTTGTAGAAATTCCTGACCCTAATTCCTAGTATAATGGGGGAGTAGCCATCATTGATTTCAGTATTTTTGCCAATGGATGCGTTTCAACCCACCCCTCCAGATTGGACGACCGATGCAATTCACGCTTCTGAGTTTTGCTGTCCTGAGTGTTCCGCTAATAGTTTAGAAGCCCAACAGGTTTGGATTAATCGTCGTTCTCCCGTTTATAGTGAAAATAACCGTCGCAAATGGCAGGAATTTTATGCCTGTCAATGTGGCTCTGTTTGGTGGGCTTGGAGTAGCGATCGCCCCCCTTCTAATTTGCTTCCTCAACCTGAAGATTCTGATATTTTTTGATAGTCTATAAAATGAAAATTGCAACGTGGAATGTTAATTCAATTAGAACCAGAAAAGATCAGGTATTGCAATGGTTACAAACCAATGAAATTGATATTCTTTGTTTACAAGAAACTAAAGTCATTGACAAAGATTTTCCTCGTTCTTGTTTTGAAGAATTGGGTTATAATACCTATATCTATGGTCAAAAATCCTATAACGGGGTCGCAATTTTTAGTAAAACTCCCCTAGAGGCGGTTCATTTTGGATTCTCGGATATTTTAAAAACTGAACCCTCTCAAAACTTTGATGAACAAAAACGAGTTTTAACCGGAATGATTAATGGAATTGCAATTGTAAATTTATACGTTCCCAATGGTTCCAGTATTGATAGCGACAAATATCACTATAAATTAAACTGGTTAAACCATCTCAAAGACTATTTAAAACTTCTGTTTACTCAGACCGAAAAGATTTGTATTTGCGGGGATTTTAATATTGCTTTAGAAGATATTGATATTCATAACCCCAAGGGTCGAGAAACTCATATTATGGCGAGTGATGCTGAACGTCAAGCCTTAGAATCAATATTAGAATTAGGCTTTAAAGATGCTTTTCGCAAGTTCACCACTGAGGGTGGACAGTTTAGTTGGTGGGACTATCGCCAAGCCTCCTTCCGACGCAATACCGGATGGCGCATTGATACACATTATTTAACATTACCTCTCTACGAAGTCGCTACTCATTCCATCATCGATAAAACCCCCAGAACTTGGGAACAACCCAGCGACCACACCCCCGTCATTTTAACCCTAGACCTGACCAGTCTGGAGACGGAGGAGCCCAAGTAATTCACCCCTCTTGCATTATGCTGAAAGTTGTTGTACCTTAATTGAGAAGCTTTATCAACTAATCTTTTAAAAATTTAGACTAATTGAGAGCTTGCAAAAACACGAGAAAAGGCACTAGACTGAAAATTTGAACAAATCAGCCTAGTGCCTAAACTCAAAAACCATAACTATTCACTTTGAAACATCCTGATGTCTTGATTTAGCGATAACCCTGGAAAGCGATCGCTCAATTGAGACGGGATAGTTTCATTGTAGGTTTTTTGGCGATTTTCTGTCAAGTCAATTGTCAGAGAAGTTAACAATTATTATCGTTTTCTCAAATAATTGAGAATTAATCCTAATTGATAGAACCTCCAATGCAAACCAATATCTCAAATTTCCCGCGTTCTCTAGATTTAGCAACACTGTGTATCTACGGACTCAGTATTTTATCCGCAGGTTTATTTCTGTTTTCACCCTTCGTAAATTTACTGCATCCGAGTCCTTGGCAACGCAGTTTAGGAACAATACATGGCTTTGGTTCCCTTATCTCAAGTTGAGACAGCGTTAAAACCCGACTCTCCATTGGGTCAATTTAATGAACAAAACTCTACCAATTCCATCAATGACTTACTCTATTTTCAATTGTTTTAGAACAGGTGTGATCGCCAGTTTACTCTTATTAACTAGTAGTTGCAATAATACAGCATCAACTAATAGTAATCTATCCTCACAAACCTTATCACCAGACAGAACAACCTTAGTGGTAAGTCATTTTGCAGATCAAGTTGTGATTCCTACTTATCAACAGTTAGTAAAAGAGGCGGGGGAACTCTCAAAAGCCGTGAATGAGTTTGTAGAAAACCCGACTCAGAAAACCCTAAAAGCCACACAAAAGGCTTGGGTAGCGACTCGTTCTCCTTGGGAACAAAGCGAAGCCTTTGCCTTTGGCCCGGCGGAATCTTTAGGCTATGATGGGGATTTAGATGATTGGCCGGTGAATGAAACGGATGTTGTTGCTATTATTAATAGTCAGGATGAAATTACCTTAGAGTCGGTAAAAAAACTGCAAACAACACAAAAAGGATTCCATACCATTGAGTATTTATTATTTGGTTTAGATTCTCAAAAAACGGCTCAAAATTTCTCAAAACGAGAGTTAAAGTTATTACAGAATCTAACTGTAGCCTTTAATGAATCTGCTAATAATTTAACCAAAAGTTGGGCAGAAGGAGTCAATGGTAATCCAGCGTATCGGGAAGTTTTAGCAACAGCAGGAATTCAGAATAATCCTGCCTATCCCACCCCACAAGCCGCCGTCGAGGAAATTCTACAGGGGATGTTAGGCTGTTTGGATGAAGTGGCGAATGAAAAAATCGGTAAACCGTTGGAAACGAAAGATTATTTAACCTTTGAAAGTCGATTTAGCCAAAATTCTCTAACTGATTTTCAGAATAATCTCAAAAGTGTTGAGAATGTTTATTTAGGGCGAATTTCAGGAACTGAGGCTCAAAGTAATAGTATTAGTGCTTTAGTCGCTCAAAAAAATCCTGAATTAGATCAAAAAATAAAACAGGAATTAAAAGCAGCCATAGAAGCCGTTAATGCAATTTCTAGTCCCATTGAAAACACAATTAAAAATCCCGAAACTACCGCTAAATTAACATCAGCTAAAACCGCTATTTCAACCTTATTTTCTACCCTAGAAACACAACTGCTTCCCCTCGTCAAAATATAGGATTAGCATAGCCCATCTTCCTATATCCAAGCAAACCATCAAAACAAGATCCTTCACTTCATTAATTCAATGCAAACTTTATCCTTAAAATATCCTCCCAGAAAACCTATTAAGTTTTTAATCATTTTCGTAATCGCAATTTTAGGAGGAATTACCCTATCCAGTTTTTGGCATTTTCAAAATAGGTTGCAACCCGAAATCCCTTTAGCGGGAGGAGAAACCACCGTATTTAACCGCAGTTCCAGTAGCTTTGAACAACCGTTAGCCAATTTAGATGAAACGGAAAAGAAAAAACATACAGAATCTAATACCGCTTTTGAGGCTAATTTTGTTACTAAACCTGCACCCATTCATCCCGGGTTAGGGCCTTTTTTTAATAACGCTTCCTGTGCAGGATGTCACCTGAAAAATGGTCGGGGTTTACCCGAACCCGGACAATTATTAGTCAGAGTCAGTGCGCCGAAAGTTAATCCTGTTAAACCAGGTAATTATCATTTAGAAGGATCGGTTAAAATTGATAATCTACCGCCTGTTTTGGGACTGGGAAGCCAGATTCAAGATTTTGCAATTTACGGACAAAAACCCGAAGCCACAGTTAATGTAGAATGGCAAGAACAAACGGGTCAATATAGCGATGGAACGTCTTATAAATTGCGATCGCCTCAACCTAAAATTACCCTGCCAAATGGTCAACCAATTTTACCAGAAATTCAAAAATCCTTGAGAGTTCCACCCCCAGTTTTTGGCCTAGGTTTATTAGAAGCAGTTCCTGAAAAAACGATTTTAAATCTCGCCGATCCCGATGATCAAAATCAGGATGGAATTTCAGGAAAAGCGAATCAAGTTTGGGATGCTCAAAAAAAATCGGAAGCATTAGGACGATTTGGTTGGAAAGCTGGAAATCCGACATTAATTCAACAAAATGCAGGTGCTTATGCGAATGATATGGGAATCACCAACCCGTTATTTACCGATGGGGAAAAACTAACGGATATTGATCAAAAAACCTTAGATTTAACGACATTCTATGTACAGACTTTAGCCGTTCCCGCCCGAACTTTATTAGATGACCCGCAAGTCAAACGAGGCGAAACGTTATTTGCTCAAGCTAATTGTGTTTCCTGTCATTTACCCACCTTAAAAACAGGAAATCATCCCGTTAAAAAATTAGCGAATCAAACCATTCATCCCTATACGGATTTATTGTTACATGATTTAGGAGCCGGATTAGCCGATCATCGCCCGGAATTTCAAGCATCGGGAACAGAATGGCGAACTCCTGCTTTATGGGGTATTGGGTTAACCCAAACCGTATCTCCCTATTCTGGATATTTGCATGATGGTCGAGCGCGAACCCTCGAAGAAGCGATATTATGGCATGGGGGAGAAGCCGAAACTGCTAAAAAAGCGTTTAGAAGCATGACCCAGGAAAATCGAGATGCGTTAGTCCGCTTTTTGAAATCGTTGTAAACTTTCTGGAAAAAAATCTTCAGCAATGGGTACAAATAGGGTATTATAGTAGTTTGTGCAAAATCTTCATTAATCTAGGCTCATGGCTGTACCCAAGAAGAAAATGTCCAGGTCGAGACGCGATATGCGGAAGGCGACTTGGAAACGGAAAGCAAGACTGCAAGCTGAAAAAGCGTTATCTCTCGGTAAGTCCGTTCTCACAGGTCGTTCTACAGGATTTTACTATCCCACTGACGACCAAGAAGAAGGCGACGAAGAATAAACGATTGGACTGTGCGAAACTATATAAAGATAGGGGCGAGAAAGCCTCTCTGTTCGGGAGAGGAAAACTCGCCCTTATTGTTTGGAGATTTAGACATTAATAAAACCCATATTCTGCACGATAAAATGTAATAGATTATTATTCAAAAATTTCTCTCTTGTGAACGTCCTTAACTCATAATATATTACATTTTGTCAGGCGAAATCTGGGCTGAGGCTTCGCTGTTACGGTAGTTGAAAGCCAGGTCGAGGATTTTAGCCCAACGTTTTTGGACTTGTTTGGGGGTGCATTTGAGGATAGAGGCGATCGCTTTATCACTTTCTTCTTGGTCTTTGAGTTGTAATAACTGTTGCTGATCGACAGATAATTGTGCTTGGAAGGCTTGCCATTGTTCGCTATTCATCCCCAATTTTTGGTTAATATCAGCCCCTAACCATTCATGGACGAGTTTCCAGTTGTTAGACCGGGCAAATTTTTCGACGTGGTATTTAAACCGTTGTTGCAGATAGTCCCGTTCACGGGCGGTTAACCCCAGGGCTTTATCAATATCGCAGGCTTGCAGATCTTGCATTTTGAGTTTTAAATATTTAACACAATCGGTTTGTCCTTGGGATTCTAAATATTGCATCAGTTCATTAATCACGCGATCGCGTAAAACACTTTCTGCGGGGTCAACGGTTTCAGACACCATTTTTTCCCGAATTTGCTGCATCGCGGATGTCCGGCTTTGGGCTTCGGCTTCTTCGGTTTTGCCACCTTCAACGGCTAATTCAATATCCATAGAGGTTTCAGGGGGTTGACCTTTAGCAAACCCTTGGGCGCGTAACACAATTAACCGTTGACGGTTACGACCGGGTAAACCGATCTGGCGTTTGGCATACTGTTCGGTAAAAGCCATATATTCCGCTAATTCTAAACGGGTATGGGGGGTATAGTTAGCTTCCAGGGCGTGTTCCCGACGAAAAGCCCGCAGAGACTCGACATAAAATCCTTGTAAAAAGTCTTCAATTAAGTTGTAACGGGCTTGGAAACTCAACTGAGACTCAAAGGAAGCAACGTGACGGTAGACCATGGCCGCGAGGTGGGAGTGGAGTTCTACCCGACCTTGACGAGAGCCGAGTTTGTAATACTCTAAGCACTTTTGCAACCGATGACGGGCTAAACTTAATTGCCAGGTTTGCACATCGCCAGAGGTTTGAATGCGGTTGCTTTTTTCACAAATGCGTTCTACTTCCAGGGCCATCCGTAGCGTCACTGTCCGACCACTGGCGGGGAGGGCTTTAACTGTTGTTTGCAATTCTTGTAATAAAAGTTGAGCTAAGGCTTGAGGATCAATATAATTAAGAGTAACTTCAGAATCTTGAATTGAAATATCTTGTGCAAACATGATGGGTTTCCTTGGGTAAAGCACTGTGTACAGAAGGCGAGAGTCAAAGGCGGTTTGGTATTTCCTGATTCAACTCTCTACACTTTGAATAGTAGAAGCAGCCCCTTTGGAGTAGTGACATCAATGTTCCACTCTCTGATGTAACTAATTAGATGCGGTGGGTTTATCATCTACATTCAGCCCTTGTACATCACCCTAAAAGCCTTATTTAATCAGTATTACAACCCTATTTTATTTACCCTGATCACAGCGAGTTTTCCCCAGGGTTGTCGATATTATCCCTAGACCAGTTTCACAACTGGCTACGGTGAATTTAAAAAATATAGACTGTATGTAGTGGGAGCGTCCTCGCTCCCTAGAATATACAGACGTGCCATAGCACGTCCAATATGAATCTGGAAGATAAAGCTCGGGAACTCTTGGTACAAGATCGCCAGCACCAAGAACACATCGGCGAAAATATGCTCGACCGAGTAGCCAAAGAAGCACAAGCGGTGGAACAAACTCAAGAACAAGCGCGGGAGTTGTTGGCTGAAGATCGTCTGCATGACGACCATCTCCAAGAAGCGATGTTGAGTCGAGTCGAGAAACAACAAAGTCATTGAACCCACTCTCAGAACGTCTCAAACGGAAAAACCATTTTTGAGGGAACGTGATTGAAGCAGTCGCGCCAAGGAATCGTTCACTTGACTCCATTGGTGCTAGTTTTTTGATCAACAATTTCGGGTTGAAAGATCCCTACCCTATCCCTAATTTAACCGGAGGTTGTTGAAATTTTAACTTTCCCCAGTTAAAGCCAAAAGCAAGATTGAGGTTTTCTAAAGATTCCACCAGCCAAAATACTTTATCTCGGGGGAAAGTTGCATAGTGGTTAAATAAAATCGAGAACCGTTTTTCTAAATCCGACTTAACCCTCCGGCAAATTAAGACAATTTTCAAGAGTAACCCAATTGAACGAGTCACACCCAAGTTACTGCTTAAATCTAAAAACACAAAGTGATGGGGTTGTTGAGGACTTTCCACTACCAGGAAATTTAATAACTTGCGACAGGTTCCCGCCACGAGGGTATCATTCACTTTCTGACTATCATTGTGTGAGAGCGTCCCTTGAAGTTCTCGGTACAAGCGATTATTAAAATGTTTTTTTGCATATTTAGTATCAACTGCATCCGTTAAATATTCATACAATTCCTCTTTAAATGTCCGATAAGTACGAGCGTTTTGACTTTGATTTACAAAAATTTTGGCTAAATCATCATAGGTGTGATAACTGTCAATTCTTCCAGTGAAATGTTTGACGGCAAAATTCAATTTTTTGTCCGTTAATAGGGTAGGGTTTTCCACCGACGGTAAGATTAGCCGTTGTTCCCGAGGAGTATTTTTAAAGGTGAGATATTGAGATAAATCCTGTTCAAAGGTTTCCTGAGCCTGCATCCGCATCTCCCGAATTTCCTGGCGTTGTTCATCGGGACTATCATCGGTTAAGAAACAATGATCATATAAATAGGGATAACGACTAATTAAACCTTCAACACTATCACTTTTTTTATCTTCTTCCGCTTTGATTTTTTCTTCAAAAACTTTACTCAAACGGCGCAGAGCCTGGTATTGTTCGGTTTCAGTAAATCGTTTAACTAATGAACGTAGGCGTTTTGCCGTCCAACAGGAGGGCAAACCCGAGGGTGTTTGTTCAAAACTATGAATCAGTTCAGGAATCGCCCACTGATCCCGGGGATTTTTGCGCCACCGGTTAATTAAAATATAGCAACTGCGGTTAAGAACATACTGAAATTCTATATTGGCTAAATCCGAATCGACAATCCGACCGACCGCTAAATTGACCGCTAAATCTGGGTATTCCCCACCTTGGATAAACAGATTAAAGAAACGCTGAATCAGTTGTCGGGGCAATTCAAAATCAACACAGTATTGCAGATGAGCATAAATGACTTGCTCATCTGACGAATGGTAATACTGGCTGAACCCCGAACTATTCACGGTATAACCCCTCTTTTTCTAGGGACAGATCGAACACAACAAGAAAACGATCACAACCCCACACTGTTACCCAACATCATAACCTCCTTGAGTCCGTTTTCCTACCCGTCCCGATGGTGGAGCAAGTGAGATTTCGATTTTCCCTCCCGTCTCTTTCGGAGTATGCTCCTACTGGTATCGAGGCGAGTACAACGTCCGGTTATCCGTAACCCACTTCCTCTGTGATCACACCAGATATTGGGGTAAGAACCAACCAAGGATGACTGAAAACTTTAGGCAGAGTGTGGCTTCTGTATGAATACATATATTCTATTGATAAATCATTACAACTTCTATAAAGATTCAGCAAAAATCAATGAGAAATTGTAAAGATTCAGTAAAGCTATTTCTTATTAACTTTGATCCCGGTTAAGATCGATAGCTCCTAGAGCTTTAAGTGTAACTTTTTGAGCCGTTGTGATTCCGGTCACACCCGTAATATTTAAGCCATTATAGGGTTTATCAGCGCGTAAGGTTTTTAAACATTCATTAGTATGTAAGTCCCAAATCTTAATCCCTTGATCATGACTTCCACTCGCTAAAAAATTGCCATGAGGATCACCATGAACTGACCAAACGGGGTGATCATGACCCCTTAGATTTTTCACACATTCCCCAGTGGCAATATCCCATAACTTCACCTGATAATCATAGCTGCCACTCACCCAAACTTCTCTGTGGGGGTAGAATAAAATTCCTTGGACTCGTTCGATTTCACCCCTCCAGGTTTGCAGACATTCACCGGTTTTAATATTCCAACATTTCACCGAACGATCATAACTCCCACTAACTAAAATAGAACCCTTGTCCGTAAACCCCAGGACATGAACCCGATCACTGTGGCCTGCGAGAACCGCCAAACATTCGCCCGTTACTATATTCCAAACTCGGATCTGGTGGTCATTACTCCCACTGGCTAGAATCTGATCCCGGGGACTAAAAGCCACCGCACCCACCCAACGCTGATGACCTTCTAAGGTTTGTAACAGTTCTCCGGTCTGTACATCCCAAAGTTTCACCGTTTGGTCATCACTGGCACTTGCCAGTAGCACACCCTCGGAACTAAAGGTCACGGCTTGAATCCGATCACTATGACCATGTAGGGTTTTGAGACATTCTCCGGTCTGGGCATCCCAAAGTTTTACCGTTTGGTCATAACTCCCCGTGGCAATTAACCCGCCATCGGGACTAAAAGCCACTGACCACACCCAATCCCGATGACCGGGTAACTGTTTGAGACAACGACCCGTCCCCACATCCCACAGTCGCACCTTATTGTCATCACTGCCACTAGCCAAACGCCGACCATCGGGACTCAAAACAAACGACCACACCTGATGACGATGACCGCGTAAGGTTCGCAATCGTTGCCCAGTTTGCACATCCCATAACTGCACTATCTGATCTACACTTCCGGTGGCGAGGGTTTGGCTATCGGGACTAAAAGCCAAGGAACAAACCTGACTTTCCAGTCCGGTTAAAGTCTTTAAACAGACCCCCGTTCGGATATTCCAGAGTTTCACCGTTTGGTCATCGCTGCTACTGGCTAATAGTTCTCCATCGGGACTAAAAACCACGATCCAAACCGAATCTTGATGACCTTCAAAGGTATGAAAACTTTGACCAGTATTCACATCCCATAGGCGAACTGTTTTTTCCTGGGTACTGCTGGCGATCAAATGGATTTTGCCCGGAGTTGATCCCGAAGGGACGAAGGTAACAGCCCAGTTCCAAGCGTCATTTCCATAGAAGGTGTGTAAACAGGTTCGGGTTTGAACATCCCAGAGTTTGATCGTCTGATCTTCGCTGCTACTGACAATCTGTTGACCATTGGGATTCCAGGTCAGGGTGGATAGACTTTCGGTGTGACCTGTGAACTGATGCACACATTGTCCTGAGCGAATATCCCAAACCCTAATACTTTGGTCATCGCTACCACTGGCTAACCAATCTCCTTGGGGACGAAAACCCACGCAATTTACCGTTCCTTGATGCTCTGACCAACGGTTCAAGCATTCTCCGGTTGAGACTTTCCATAGTCGCACGGTTTGATCCTCACTGCCACTGGCGAGTAAGGTGCCATCGCTATTAAAAGTGAGGGACTTCACCCCCACGGTTTGGCCTTGACAGACTAATAATTGTTGACCGTCTTCAACTGTCCATAAAATAATTTTGCCTTCTGCATCTCCTGTGGCTAAAATTCCGTTGCTTCCCAGGGCGACGGTGAGAGAATTTCCTAGGGTTTTGGCAAACACCGATCGAGATAAATCGGAACCGGAAAAATTAACGTTTTGTAAGTTGGCATCTTGTAAATAAGCCTGCCAGAGTGTTAATTGAGAAAAGTCATACTCTGCTAAATCGAGGTCTAAGTGATGGCAAAGATTTAGTAGATTCCCGCCCCCATAGCCGGAGGCATGACGGTGTTGTTTTAACCTTTGAATGAGAGTTTTAAATTTTTGATTGAGTTCTCCTGAAATTCGATAACGGTTGAGGAGTTTTTGGACAATTGGCTGTAGAATTAAACGGGTTTGACTTTCTCTAATATAATCTTTAGCTTGGGATTTTATTAAGGGATATTGATTGAGAATATTAATGGTTTCTGTTTCAATTTCTTGGAGAACTTTTTCAATCAATTTTTCAATGATATATTCCATCACTACGGGTTGTTGAGTGAAGCTCCCGCCACCTTTTTCAATTAGTGATCGCCGACTCAAGGATTCTAAGGCTTCGATCAGTTCAACTGAGGAAGTAATTGATAATAAATCTTTTCTTAAATCTACCATCGTACAGGGTTCTCGATTAATTGCTAACCAATACATGGTTTCTAATTCTAGTTTGGAAATTCGTCCTAATTGTTGTTCTAATAAATCCCTGATATCCCCAAATATTGCCGTTCCCTGTTGAATTTGTTGTAAAAATTCACCCACATTCCCGGCAAATAAATCATAAATAGTCGTGGTAACAATTTTTAATGCCAGGGGATTTCCTGCATAGCGTTCAATTAATTCTTGCCATTGTTCTAAGGAGCTATAATCTCCTTTAGCATGAATAATTGCTTGACAATTTTTAATGTCTAAACCCAGTAGGGGTAAGCAACGAATTTTCAGCGTTTGACCTTCTAAAGCCGCAATTTCTCTGGGTTTTTCTCGACTGGTCATCAACAAACAACTTTGGTGTTGAGTTTCTCCTAAACGTTTAAATAAATCACCGTAATTTTCATACCCTGGATAGTAACGCCCCACCAGATTTCCTTCTTGTAAAATTGATTCTAAGTTATCTAAAATAATTAAGCAGCGAGATGTTCTTAAAAATTCGATTAATTGAGAGATTTGACGGACGGGGTCGGCAGATAAATTACATTCGGTTTTATCAGCAAAAAAATGAATTAAATCAATTAAAATATCAGTTAATGGAGGTGCGTTTCGTAGCGATCGCCAGATCACAAATTCAAAATGAGGATGAATTTTTTGAATAAATTTCACCGATAAAGAAGTTTTTCCCATTCCCCCCATACCCAATACGGCAATGACTCGACAATCTTCTTGTAAAGTCCACTGTTCAAGTTGAGTAAGTTCTTGAAGACGGCCATAAAACTGAGAGACATCCGGTGCTTCTCCCCAGTCTATATTTTTTTTTGCGGGGGTTGAGGAAACCGGAGGATCGGGGGTTGGATGGGGGTCAGAGGGGGGAGTGGGAGAAGAAAGACGTTCAATTACGCTCCGAAAATTCTTTTTCCCAACTTTTTCCCCTAACTCATCCGATAATAATTTCCATAACTTTGGCCCCACATCCTGCTTCAGATATTCGGGAGTGCAGCGATATTCTAAAGCAATTTCATGGTATTTCTGACAGTACCAAGTTCCTTGAAGAACGGCGGTTTGTGCGTCAGTCAAGTGTTTTCCGGTTTTTTCAAAAACCAATGTATCGGTAATTGCGAGCGCCTGTTCAAATTTCATCATAACTAACAGATGCAGCCAAGTTGGTTTTTGCTGTTTATCTTGCACCTTTCTATACCATCGCAGAAATTGTAACAGAAAGCCGTCGTATCGGTACCCATCTTTGATATTCTCAAGGTCATAATTGAGTTTTTTGTGGAGAAGATGTTATACCAGTGGGCATGGCTGAACCTTACAATTGTTCTTTTTTGAGGAGTTTATTATTCTTAAATAAAATTTAAAGTCAGCCTTTTGCAAAAGCTGACTTAGTGATTGTTGAATTTAGATTGTGGCTGTTGAAATCTTCTAATTAAACATTCTGACATAGACAAAATTTAAAAAATTGGATTTAAGACATTTTCTCAAAATGGTTTAACAAGAGAGGAAACTACGCTACCAGCGAAACAGAGATATGTATAGTTTCATCCACAGACTGGGAATAATCAGGATAAGAATACATGACTGATTTCGCTTCCATAATGCTGCCAAATCGTTCTAACCAATCAAAAATTCGATCCAGTTGTTCAAGTGTAATTAATCCATACTGCCATAGGATCATCGGTAACTGACCTGAATCCTGTTCGGGGTGGCGCAAAGCCGTGGCAATTGAGGACGCGGGGATCGCTAACTCCCAGCGTAAAAATTGAATCAGTTGTGCTTGTTTGGGTGAAATCATTTTGGGGTTCCTACAAATAGGGAATAAAAAAGTTATATCGGGCGTAGAAATTAAGTTCTACAGTATTAATTGTACCGAAAATCAAGGGCTACTCAGTGACAGATATCCGATGAACCCTGTGATTAAATCTAGCTAATTATGTGATCATCATCACATGGCAAACAATAACTACACTCAGTTTCTACAAGATTTTATTTTGGGGGTTGAATTGAGACAATGCTATCACTTTTTGGCTGAACATCGCTTTTTGATGGTACTATAGAAGTTAGGGTATCTTTGCTGAAAACTGTTGAATAAAAATCAATTCATTAAAAAAATATTAAAAATTCCCAAATTTGATTAATTGTTGAAATGTAACGATTCTTGTGGCATTTATGAGAAATTCTATCGTTCAGGGCGTCAAAACAGCAGAATTTATCGAAAAATTGGGTTTAAAACCCCGTCATGAAGTAGAAGGGGTTTGTTCTCCGATGTCTCTGGGTGAAATTGTTCGTCGTCATGGGATGGATCAAATTTTAGGGGACGGGATACGGATTTTGGATGCGGATACCCTCCCTTTAACCGAATATCCGAATTTGTCCCCTCAACCCGTGCGGTTTAAATCGATGTTCGCCCCCAGCTTATTAACGCAGGTGGACTGTCGCATTAGTATCGGTGCGTTTAAACGGACAATTCTCAACGGAAACCCTTTAATTTCTGCATCCTTAAAAAATTTATTTAGACCGGATTGATCAACTTCGCCAATCAAAAATCACCCCAACTTAGAACAAACTATCACAAAATTAAACAAATCTTGGATTTCGTTGGCTCTGTTTTTGAATATACATTATTCTTTAAGTTTTTCCAGACTTTCCCTAGGCTTAAAGATGAGGTTAAACGACCCGATTTTGCCGAATACATTCAGCATACCATTGAAAACTGGCTTTCGGAATCCGTTTTTGTGTGGGATAATCCACATAAATTAATCCAAAACGGCGCTGATATCCCCAAGCCCATTCAAAGTTATCCATTAAGCTCCAAACAAAATATCCTTTTAGGGGATATCCTTCAACAATAGCCCGATGTGCTGAGTGAAAATGCTGACGTAAATACATAATCCGATCAGTATCAATTACCTCGACCTTTTGGTTTAATTCATCTTCAGCAGCACAGCCACTTTCTGTAATTAGAATAGGTAAATCTGCTCGGTTTAAGGTTTCGCTAATATGACGAATTCCCCAATAAATACATTCAGGAACAATATTCAACCAAGGCATATTCATTCGGGGATATCCTTTAGGTAATCCGAGAAATTCAAACCCCATAGGATTGTCGGAAGCGCGGACATAGGTAGCCGAGTAAATATTTAATCCTAATTGGTCTAAAGGTTGATGAATAATTTCTAAATCTCCGGGTAATATATCCGGGGCTTCATTACCTAATAATTCCAGTAAAGCCGGACTATAGGAACCTGTTAAGGCGGGAACCGTAATACCACCATTTTGACCACATAAATGAAAGGCTTTTTGGGCGGCTAAAATATGTTCTGGGGTTTCCGCAATCGGAACCGTTACCGCACAATTATCGACTAGAGAAATAGTACAAGGAACGGGAGAATTAGCTCTAATTGCTTGTACTCCCAATCCATGGGCTAATAAAGCATGATGGGAGGTTTGCCAAACTTCTTTTGGACGGGAAACAACGGTTCCGGGTGCATGGGGCGGAATGGCATTGACTTGATAGCCTAAATGGGTAAAACAGGGAATTTCATTAATCGTCATCCAATGGGTAATGCGATCGCCCAATTCACCCACCACAACCGCCACATAATCAGCAAAATCCTGAGCCATTTCTCGACTGCGCCATGACCCGTATAAATCCTCTAAAGCCTGGGGACTATCCCAATGAAATAAAGTAGCATGGGGGGTAATTCCATGGTTTAATAAAGCATCAACTAAGCGTTTATAAAAATCGATTCCCGCTTGATTAACAGCGCCTCTACCATTGGGAATAATTCGCGGCCAAGCGATACTAAATCGATAATGTTTAATCCCCAATTCCACCATCAATTGAATATCGGTTTCATAACGATGATAATGGTCGCAAGCGTTTTCCCCTGTGTCTCCATTTAAAACCCGTCCGTCGGTGAGACTGAAGGTATCCCAGACACTCGGTAGACGACCCCCCTCCCCAACAGCCCCTTCAATCTGATAGGATGCGGTAGCGGCTCCCCAGATAAAATCCAGTGGAAATTGATCACTTACCATTGACACCAAGCTCCTTAAATAATCATTTAACTTTGATTAAAATTGTTCCAGAAATCCCTTGAAAATAAGGAACCGTTTGATTTAAATATAGTTTAACAGGGGATAGGGCAAGTGATTGTCACTGAGGGAATAGAAGAATAATTTTTACGTTTAGGTTTGATGATTTTATAGTATTTAAGGATATTCTAAAGAAGTGTTAGAATCAAGGAATAGCCATATCACACCGGACGGGGGTTGCTCCCAAGTCAAATCAAAGGGTAAATTCCTGATACCTAAAAAATCCTAATTCAATGAGGACTATGATGCTAAACCGATTCAAAGCGATTTATAGGATAGTGATTTTGAGTTTAGGGTTGGTTTTCCTACTGGGAATCACACCTACTTGGGCTGCTCAGTCCCTCCCTGAACCCAATGCTCAGGGTAACTATGTGAGCCTATCTTCCCATCTATATTGGCAAGTTGTTGATGCCGATCCGAATGGATTGAATTGTCGGATGGGAAATTCCAGCATTGAAGAAATTTGGAATCCTGATAACCCTGGATTTCCGAGTATTAGTAATTGGCCAGTGGTCGCCACATTTAAACCCGATGAGATTTTTCGAGCGCAAGTGAGTTATAGTGGCTTTGTTTTCACCAGAGATGATCAATTTTTACCTTGGATTTTTGTTAAGAAAAAACTTGATGGCACGCCTGCAAACTGTTTTGTCCGGGCAAATAGTGCATTAATTAAACCCGTTGAAGAACCAAAGAATAATAATATTTCCACGTCGCCCATCGAAACTCCAAAAGAGAACAATATTTCTATCCAACCCGTTGAAACTCCACCCGTTGAAATCCCTCCTGATACCAACGTTGTTGAAACTCCACCCGTTGAAACTCCTCCTGATAATAACGTTGTTGAAACTCCACCCGTTGAAATCCCTCCTGATACCAACGTTGTTGAAACTCCACCCGTTGAAACTCCTCCTGATAATAACGTTGTTGATAATACGGAACCCCTTATCGACTTGTAAGTCTCTGGTGGTTTCTAAGGTCTATTGAGAAACCGTTGTGATAAAAACTGTAGGGGTTTGGTCTTCAAACCCCTGGGGTTCATTCCTATAGCAATCAGCCATCAATCAGGGTTTAATCTGGCACATCGGGATCAATTCCCGATTAATATATCCAGAGTTCTGCCGAGAGTCAGGAAACCTCCAATGTTTAAGGTGGATTTGCCTGGAGAGTGAAGGATAGCGATCGCATTTTTTACTACTTAAATTATGTTCACCAGTTAACCTAAATTTAGAGGAATTTATGACCAGTACAAATCATTATGATTTTGAAGCTTATCAAGTTGATCACCTATTTTTGTTGGTGGGTGAGAATCCTTTGCCGAATTATGTAGCGGCAAAGACACTACTGGGAGAAGGGGGTAAGCTTTATCTCGTTTATACAGAACATACTCAAAAAGCTGTAGAACGCTTACAGGAAGTGTTGGAGGTTCCTGAAGAAGAAAGACAAAAATTAACTGTGGGATTAGAAAATTATGAATCTAATGCCCATGAAATTCGGCAGCGTATTCACAAGAAAATCACAGAAATTCGAGAAGAAGAAAGCAAACAGAAAGAACCAAAATTGCGGTTCGGATTGAATTATACAGGTGGAACTAAAGCAATGGCTGTTCATTCTTATCAGGCTTTTTTAGAGCTAAAAGGCTTAGAGGCTGTTGTTTTTAGCTATTTAGATTATCGAACTATGCAAATGATGTTCGATAATCCGATTGCTCCTGTCTCTGTCAAAGATAAAGCTAGTATTTCTCTTAAGCAGCTTTTTCAGCTACACGGATTCTCTTTGAGTAAAGACCCAAAAACTGAAGTTGTCTATCCTGAGCTTGTAAGCGTTTTAATTAAAACAGAAAACTTAAAAGCATGGAAATCTTGGTGTCGCAAAGTCTTGCAAGTTCAAGGAAAAGTTCAAACTGAAATAGCTACCCTAAACGATGGTAATGATAAAGAAATAAAGCTAGTTGAATTGGGAAATTGGAAAAACAAAGATGAACTCAAATCTATGTTATTAGATATTCAAGAACTGCCAGAAGATATTCAAAATATCTTAATTAGTTTGGAAATTACTGAAGATGGGAAAAAGCTATCAATCAGTAAGTTAATAGAACAAGAAAAAATACCAAAGCCTAGTAAGAATTCAAAATATCCAGAGGAAATATGTAAATGGCTAGATGGTATTTGGTTAGAAGATTTTGTTTTACAAGCAATCAAACAAATCCAACAAGAAGACGAAAATATAATTGATGAATTTGGAATGTCATTTAATTTTCCACCAAAAGCTAACATTGCTGAATTTGAGTTTGATGTGGCTTTCTTACGAGGTTATCAACTGTTTGCACTTTCTTGTACGACAGATGATACCCCAGGACTTTGTAAGTTAAAACTATTTGAAGCTTACCGGAGAGCAAAGCAGATGGGAGGAGATGAAGCAAGAGTTGCATTAGTTTGTTGCTCCAATAATCCCTCAAAAATTCGCAATGATTTTTTAGCTCAAATTAAGGATGAAAAAGTTAAAGTATTTGGGAGTCAAGATTTACCTAAACTTGGACAAGAACTTCAATCTTGGATTAAAGAGGTAGAAAAATAATGAGTCATTATACAGCAACGGTCATTGATACAACTGGTATTCAGAAATATATTTTCGGAAGTAATCGATTAAGAGAAAATATCGGTGCTTCTCATTTAGTTAAGTTGGCGACTACTAAATGGGTTGAGGATTGTCTCAAAAAAATAGGTCATGTTCATATCCCTAACAAAGATCAAAATGAATTAGAACCGAAAATCCATAAAGACTCTAGTTTTGTTGCTGAATTAGTTTATGCTGGAGGAGGAAACACAGTTATTTTATTTAGAGATTACGAAAACGAAAAAGCAAAAGAATTTACGAAATATCTTACCCGAAAAATACTTGAAGATGCACCAGGACTTAATCTTGTTATTGCTCATCAAGACTTTAACTGGAAAACTCAATTACTAAGCGACATTATTGATCAAAAATTAATTAAGGAGAAACTAGACGCAAAAAAAAGAAAAGCTATTGCATCAGTTCCGTTATTGGGTTTAAGTGTAACAGCAACTTGTAATTCAACAGGGTTAGTTGCTGTAGAAGATACTGATGATAAATACGGAATACCAAAGGGAGAAGGATATCTAGCTTCTAGAGAAATTGTGGCAAAACTTAAAGCCGCAGAAATAGCAAATAAAGAACTAGAAAATTTACTGTCTCTAACAGATACTTATCAAGTCGCTCGTGATGTTGATGATATGGGACGTTCAGAAGGAGAAAGTAGTTATGTAGCAATTGTTCATGCTGATGGAAATAAAATGGGTCAACGGTTTGAAGAATATGCCAAAAATTCCTGTAATCAAGGTTCTTCAATTTCAGAAAAAAATGAAAACTATATTGTGGCTATGCGAAATCTGTCTTGGTCTGTAGATAGAGCCGGAAAGAAAACCATACAAGAAGTTGGTGTAGTTCTCAAAGATGCAATTGAACGAAAAGTTGTAAGTATCAAAGATAACTATTTTCCATTTCGACCCATTGTTTATGGTGGGGATGATATTACATTTATTTGTGATGGTCGCCTTGGAATTTCCTTAGCAGTTGAGTTTTTAAAGCGATTTGAAAAGAATACGGAAAATCTACCAGATGAGAAAAGAAAGGTAACAGTTTGTGCGGGTATTGCAATTGTCAAAACTCATTATCCATTTGTAAGAGCTTATGAATTATGCGAGGCATTATGTGGTAACGCTAAAAAGTTTTTACGAAAAGAAACTGAAGACTATTCAGATAAAAAACCAATGTTTTCAGCTATAGACTGGCATATTGCAGCTAGTGGTGTACTTGGAAACATTAGTCAAGTTCGAGAGCGAGAGTACCAGGGTGGAAAGTTAACGGTACGTCCAATGCGATCGCATGAATATGCAGGTAGTTGGTTGATGTGGGAAGATTTGGCAAAAGTGATTCAAGAATTTAAGGAAGGGGAAACTTGGAAAGATAAGCAAAATAAAGTAATAAATTTGCGTCAAGTATTGAGGCAAGGAGATAAAGCAACCGAGCAATTTTTAATTGCTTGTGGGGATGAATTACCAGAATTTCCAAGAGCAGATTCAAGACTAAAACAACAAGGTTGGCTAAATGATAAATGTTATTACTTTGATGCCATTGAAAGCATGAAATTTCATATCCCACTAGGAGGAGATAATGTACTCAATCAAGATTAAACTACTGAGTGATACAACTTTTGGAAGAGGAGATGGTGTTGCAGGATTAATTGATGCTGAAATTGAACACGATCGCTATGGTTTCCCTTATTTGCGAGGACGCACTCTCAAAGGACTGCTGAGTGAGGAGTGTGATAATCTAATTCTACTCTTACCAAAATCCCAACAACAAAAATGGATTGAGGTTAGATATCAACTGTTTGGACAAGCGGGAAGCACTCAGGAAAAAATGGCTCAGATGCACGTTGGTGATGCTTGTCTTCCTTTGGGTTTAAGAAATGCGATCGTACAACAACAAGAAGATGGTTTTCCGACTCCTGTAGATATTCTCAATTCTCTAACTGGAATTCGTCAGCAAACGGCAATTTATTCAGAAACAGGCGCACCCGATCCCCATAGTTTGCGAAATGCGCGTGTGATCATCCGCGATCGCCCGAATGCTCAACCCAGTTACACAGTCGCCTTATATTTTGATATCGATCCCACACGGGAAATGTTAGGGCTATTAGGTGCAGGAGTTTTAGCCCTTAGACGCATTGGAAGCGATCGTAATCGAGGGCGGGGTCATGTGCAATGTAGTTTGTACCGTCAAGAGGAAAATATTAGTGCTGAATATCTTAATTGTTTAGGAGCAAATTAATGCAAGTTATTCACTTTTTATTACATACTGAACAACCTATTTTAGCGACTTCCTTACAAGGTGATCCGAATAGTGATGTGTCTTATCCCTATATTCCCGGTAGTATGATTCGGGGAATGATAATTGGTCGCTATTGTCGCCAGAAACAAGTTCAGGAATTGGATATTTTAGATCAAACAATTAGAACGCTATTTTTTGAAGACAGCACCCGTTACCTAAATGCTTATCTATTCAATTCAGAGAAAAAACAGAGAACTTTGCCAACTCCTTTATGTTTATATAAAGAAAAAGGAGATGAAACCTTAAAAACTGTTTTTGATTCTAGCCAAACAGATATAGAAGATCGACCCGCATCTCCAAAACGATTAGAAAAGCCATTTTGTTGGATTGATGAATATTCAAATCTTTCTCTTTATGAAACTAAGCGATGGATTAATATTCATAACAAACGAGATCGTAAAAAAGGCAGAGGAACTGAAGCTACGGGAGAAGTGTTTCGTTATGAAACAATTGACTCTTGTCAAACTTTTGAAGCGTTGATCTTTTGTGATTATGACGAAGATGCCGAAATAATTAAACCTTTACTAAAACCAGAAAAAGAAATACAAAATAGTAAAAATAGAGACAAAATTAATGTTTGGCTTGGTGGTTCTCAAAGTGCAGGGTATGGTCATGCAACTATTCCTATTAATGAAATTAAGTCAACAGAGAGTTGGAATGAAATAGGAATTAACTGGCAAGATAGAAGTGAGCGTCAAAATAATTTAACGGTTACTCTCCTTAGCGATACAATCATTCGAGATGAATGTGGACAAATTACAACTGAACCTCAAGAATTTGTTAATTTAATTTCAAGATTTCTAAAAACTGAACTCAAGCTAATTGATACCTACGCAAGTAGTACAATTGTTGGTGGATTTAATCGAAAGTGGGGTTTACCATTACCACAATTTCAAGCGATTGCAGCAGGTAGCGTTTTTGTTTTTGAATGTCCTAAAAATTCACTTGATCCTCAAGCAGTGATAAATTTAGAAACTCAAGGAATAGGAGAAAGACGAGTTGATGGTTTTGGTCGAGTAGTTTTAAATTGGATACCAGAAGAAATTGAAATTAGTGCCGAACAAGAAGATATTAAACAAAATATCAATACACAAGCATTAAATGATCAAGAAGAAAAAATTGCTAAAGACATTGCAGAAAGAATCTTGCTCCAGAAACTAGATGAGTTATTGATCGAGCAAGTCAGCCAAAATACACCACATAAAGACCAGTTAAATTCTGTTCAAAATAATCAACTTTCACGGTTAATGATTGTTACTAGAAATGCTTTAAATCAAGTTCAGGCTGGTTTACCCGATAATCAACCCCATGCACTTGATATCTTTTTAGGGAAAGATCGAGAATCTAGCCAAATGACCAAAGCTGGGAAAGAACAGTTTAGCAAAATTAAAATGAGGAATGGGGAGGCATTTGATAAGCAAATTTGTGACTGGCTGAAGGATTCAAATCAGTGGATTAAATTAGCTTGGCGCAGTAAACCTGAATATAGACACTTTATCACAGAAAACGAAGAACCAACTATCAAAATTGCCAGTCAGCCTGTTGGTTTAGACTCTAAGTTATGCCAACAATATACATTGCGTCTGATTTTGGCAATTACAAAAAAAATGATGAAGGAGAAAAACAATGCTTGAACTACCTTACAGACCCGATCATCGTCATATTATTCGCCGTGTGATTGTACGCGGAACTCTAGTTTTAGATGCACCAACTTGCTTAGGTACAGGAGATACAGATAGTCCTACTGATATGCCATTGTCACGGGATAATCTGGAAAGAAATAAGGTTTTATTAACAGGTTCATCTATTGCGGGTGCTTTACGAAACTATTTACGGGAACGCGAACATGGATATCTGACAGATGAAAAATCTGATGATTTAGCAACTGTTTTATTTGGTGGAACTCGCAAAGATGATGATGGTGAGCAAAGCAATTTGATTATTGATGATGCTATCGGCACTAAACCAATACAATCAGAACTCAGAGATGGAGTAAAAATTAATAGCATTACTCGGACTGCTGTTGATAAAGCTAAGTATGATTTAGAGTTACTACAAGCTGGTACTGAATTTCCTCTTGGTTTTGAATTGTTGATTGAGAAAAATGATAATGAACAACAATTAATTAAAGCTCTTGCTTTAGCACTCCAAGGCTTAGAACCTAATAATAGTTCAAAAAGTGGAGAAATTTCTCTTGGCATGAAAAAACGCCGGGGTTTTGGTCGCTGTCATGTCAAAGAATGGCAGGTTTGGAATTTTGATCTAACTGTTCCAGGCGATCGCACAAATTGGTTAAAATATGAGCATTGGCGCACAGGTTTATTTTCTGAACTTCCTAGTTATTCATCAATTAAAGACGCATTTACTCAAGCTAATATTAATAAAGTAGATTTCGATGAATTAGAGAAAGAAGATAAACGCGATCGCTTCACCATCCAAGCTACTTTTCAATTAGCCAGTCCCTTACTTATTCGTTCTGGTCAAGCTGAAACAGGACGCGCACCTGATGTTGTGCATTTAAAATCTTACCGAATAATTAATCAACAAATTAAATGGTTGTTTGACCGAGCTATCCAGATTCTAGGTGAGTTGCCATCAGAAATAGATTTATGGAGTTCTGAAAATTTGGAATTATTCTTCTTTGCACATAATCTTTTAAAAGCAAAAGTCTTAACATCTGTTCTCTCTGGTACAAGTTTAGCAGGAGTATTGCGACATCGTGCTGAACGGATTGTCAAAACGCTTCAGTGTTCATCAGGTCAAAACCCGAAATGTGACAAAGAACCGGAAATTGTCCAATGTATTTTTGGGGATGTCAATAAAAAGCGATCGCAAGCAAGCCGTCTAATTGTCCATGAGAGTACCATCAATCATACAACTGATTTAGTACAAACTCGGATTGCGATTGATCGTTTTACTGGTGGTGCTTATCACGGAGCTTTATTTCAGGAACAACCTATTTTTGCAAATGATAAAACAGAGCTAAAATTAGAAATAGAATTACGCAACCCTATAGAACACGAAATAGGCTTACTGTTACTACTACTTAAAGATCTCTGGACAGAAGATTTACCTGTTGGTGGTTCTAGTAGTGTTGGGAGAGGACGACTGAAGGGAAAAGAGGCTAAAATGACTTGGAAAGATTCAACCTGGGAGATTAAACAAAATGGTGATGATTCCCTTGAAATAACTCCAGAAAGTGACAAAGAAAAACTAAAAGATTATGTATCAGAACTGGTAAAATACATTAAGGAGAACAATAATAATGAGCAAAGCAATTCTTAAAACTCCTGAAATTTTAACTGAAATTTGGCAACCGATTGGTTGGCAAGATTTTCAACAGTTAGAGAATCAACCTGAATATGAAAAAGCTAGGTTTTATTATGATCATGGTTACATGAAAATTGAAATGAGTCCCCTTGGTATTAATCACAGCAGAGATAATTCAGTAGTGGCGCGATTAATTAGTTTATTTGCCACCTTGAAAAATATTCCAGTGGTCGAGTTTACGAATGTTACTCTAAGAAAAACTCCTATACAAGAAAGCCAACCCGATTCAGCATTTTATCTGGGAGAAATTTCTAACCCTCCCCCTCGCAGTAACGAGCCGATTGATTTAAACCAATATACACCGCCAACTTTAGTGATAGAAATTTCCTCAACAACTCTGAGTGATGATTTGGGAGAAAAACGGTTACTTTATGAGCGCTTAGGGATTGGTGAATATTGGGTAATTAACACCAATAATGCTAGTGTTACTGCTTTTAAAATGATTGATGGAGGAAGTCGAGAAATACGAGTCTCTCAAGTTTTACCCCCCCTGCAAATTTCAGTCGTTGAAGAAGCTTTGGAGCGGAGTAGAACCTCTGATGATGGTGAAGTCAATCGCTGGTTAATTCAACTGTTTAGTTAATGAGGTAGATCAATGAATAAACCCATTTGTCAGAATATCGATGATGTTAGCAAAATTGAGAGCAATTTAAAAGGATGGTTAGAAGAAAAAGCGAAAGATCATCATCTTCAATACTTACTGGCTCATGCTGATGATGGAGTCATTTGGGGAAGATTTGAAACCGATGGAACACTAATTACTCACACTGAACCACAACATTTATTTCCACAAAATAATTTTGCTAAACTCAGATGGTTAACGCTTCAGCAATGTCGAATATTTAGTAAAACTTCTGAGATTATGCTTTGGAAAGTAAATGGTCAACCCCAAAGCCGTTTGATCATTGAACCAGAAGGTACAGACTTTATCTGTGAACCTCAAATACTTTGGGGAACTCATGGTCAAAAAGATAAAGAAAACGGGTTTACTTTACTATGGGACGGACAGCAAGGTTTGAGGCACGCTGTCCCATTTACAGATATTGAGTTAGAGAGCGATCGCAAACTTAAAAATAGAGTGCGTTTGGAAGTTCACCACTATATTAATTATGATAATAGTAGTGGAGTGGCGAGAATTTATTTAAGTCGATTGGTAGATTTAGAATCCGTTAAAATAGAAAGTGAAAAATTGAGGAAAAAATTATGATTGCTGAACCCCAATATCCTCAAAAAATGACAGCGGAAGAATACCTAGAATGGGAATCTAAGCAGGAGCTTCGCTATGAATATATTGACGGCGAAATTTTGGCAATGACTGGAGGTACTCTTTCCCATGCTAAAATTTACCTCAACTTATACAGGGCTTTGTATCCTCATTTACGTCAAAGGGGTTGTGAAGCCTATGTGTCAGATGCAAAAGTTCAGGCTAGTGAAAAAAGTCGTTATTTCTATCCTGATTTAGTCGTCACTTGCGACCCAGAAGATTTGAAAGCCCGTGACTTTATTCAACATCCTAAAGTTATTGTTGAGGTGCTTTCTCCGGGTACAGCAAGTTATGATCGCGGTGACAAATTCAAGTATTATTGTCAGATTCCGAGTTTACAAGAATATATTTTAGTAGATTCTGAATCCATTTCTGTTGAAGTTTATCATCGAGGGGAGGGAAAAATGTGGCTTTATTATGCTTATACGGATGGGGAGATGGTCAGATTAGAAAGCATTGAGTTTGACTGCGCGATTGAAAGTTTGTATGAAGGGGTTATATTAGGAAATAAATCAGAGTAGTTAATTTAGTTACTGAGGAGCAAAAGCATGGCTGAAATAATACCAAAAAATGACACGCTTTATGAGCAAGATTTTGTAGCCTGGTGTGAAGATACTGTGGCTAAACTTAGAAAGCGGGATCTTGATTACCTAGATTTTGATAATTTAATTGAGGAGGTGGAGAGTTTGGGAAGAAGCGATCGCCGAGAATTAAGAAATAGATTGATGGTACTCTTTGCTCATATTCTAAAACGAATGTATGTCAATAGCACAGAAAATTACAATGGCTGGGAAGTAACTATTCTTGAACAACGGCGACAAATTCGGTATTTATTAGAAGACTCTCCCAGTCTCAAACCTTATCTAGCAGAAATATTAGCTAAAGTCTATGCTAATGCGCTAGAGAGTGTTCGATTTGAGTATAAACAAACAGAGTTTCCTGATACTTGGCAATTTGATGTTCAAACTGATGTACTTTTATCTAAAAAATATTGGGAGGAGCAATAAATGAATCCTAAGCATATTTCTGAGGTTCCAGAATTTATTAAAGATGACAAAGGGAACGATATTCCTCGTCGTGCAGTTGCACCTTATAACTTTGTAGAATTACCTGAAACAATAGTTCCAGCAGAGCCAATACCAACGCATAACTGCTACCATGACAACCTTCACACTGGCAAAATCAAGTGTACTTTGACTACTTCTTCACCGTTGTACATTCGCTGTGGAATGTCCCAAACTGACTTTGCTAAGTTTAATGATAAATCGGATGAAGATTTAAGTGATGAAGAAAAAAAGGACAAGCGTAAAACTCTCGCCCCATTCTTTGAGAATCCTGCTAATCATTACCCTACTATCCCTGGTAGCAGTCTACGGGGTATGCTAAGGACTTTAGTGGAAATAGTTAGCTACAGCAAAATTGACAAAGTTACTGATAAACAACTAATTTATAGAGCTTTTGCGGATACTACATCTTTAGGTGAATTTTACCGCGATCGCTTACTACAAGAAGAAGGCGAACGTCAGTATTCTTTTCTAATGCAAGCTGGTTATATAATTAAAACTCAAGAAGGTTCTGGGTGGGCAATTCAACCAGCTAAGAATCTGGTTGAAGGTACATCTTTTGTCAAGATAGATATACCGCAAATTAAGAATTTAGTGAAATCTCGTTGGCATGACATCAAACACGCTAGTAAAGTAACTGTTCACGTTGAGTCAATGACTTGGCATCCTCATAAAGGAGGATTTATCGAACTGTACTATGCAAAAGCCGTGCCACCTTTTGGACATCAGTCTAAATGCCAAGGAGTCTTGGTAGAAACAGATGGAATGCCAGGAAAGAAAAAAATGGAATGTGTAATTGGTTTACCTGATGATGAAGCTCAACTAATCCATATTCCAGATTATCCAGATTCAATGATTCAGAGTTATAAAGAACAGCTAACAAAAGAGCAGAAAAATCTTCTCGGTAAAGATGGTGTTCTAAAACCTATACACCCTGTCTTCTATCTAATAGAGGAAGGTAAGTTGGTATTTTTTGGACACACAATGATGTTTCGCTTACCTTACAAGGAATCGATCAAAAACTTTATTTCCGAACCTAACTATAAATTTCTTCCAGATTATTCTTACAATTCTCCAACTCTCGATTTAACAGAAGCTATTTTTGGATTTGTTAAAGACACTAAACAAACAGAAAATCAGACACAAGCTGGACGAGTATTTGTCAGCGATGCCAAGTGTCAGAACTCTGCTGATGAATACATCTGGCTTACAGGTAATTCTAATCAATCAATAGCTCTCAAAATATTGGATAACCCTAAACCTACAACATTTCAACATTACTTAGTTCAAAATAGTGATAAACTAGAGGAATTAAAACATTATGCCAGTTCATCTGAAGAAACAATAATTCGGGGTCATAAACTCTATTGGCATAAGAATAATGTAGGAGAAAGTAAAATTGAAGATCAAAAATCGAGTCGCACAGACATTAAGCCTATAAAGGATAATGTATCTTTTGATTTTACCATTTGGTTTGAAAATTTAAGCGAAGTAGAATTAGGTGCTTTGTTGTGGGTTCTAAATATTGCTGCTAACAAAAATTACCGCTTATCGCTAGGTATGGGTAAACCTTTAGGAATGGGAGCAGTGCAGATTATTACATCCCAATTTTCATTAAGTGTCCGTCATCATCGATATACTAACCTATTCCAAGAGCGTAATTGGGAAACAGGAGATAATTTTGAAATCGAGCCTAATGAGGTTAGAAAATCTTATTTACAGAAGTTTGAAGATTATATTCTCAAACATACTGGGGTACAATTTAAACATTTACATGATGTGCCACGAATTCAAAGCCTCTTAAAAATGTTGTCTTGGCCTGGTGTTGCAGAAAATTCAAGCCGATACATGGAAATTGAGCGTAAGGAACAACCTTGTATTGGCGAGTTAGGCAAAAATGGTAAAGCTAACGAATATAAAAATCGCCCAGTTTTACCAACTCCTTCTCAAGTGATGAAAGACGATCAGAAAAAGAACTATCCAGGATCTTCGCAACCTTCAAATGGGAATAATTCTGCTGCTTTGGCCAGACCACAAAAGCGATAAAATGCGATCGCACCCTTCCTATTTGCTAAACCCCTAAAACTTGATTTTCCTAACAAACTAATCTACATTTTTACCTTGAGAAGAAGGGTTCATCGTCTATTTTTCTTCTTTCAATAATAATTGCCAATCTCGAATTAACTCCTTAGACCACATCCAATTTTGAGATAATTCATTAGGTTCAAATTTAGTAGGTGCTTCACTCATCACCTTATTACTAAATTTAACCGCTTTACTCAACATAAACTCTTTTTCTTTACTAGGCAAAGTTTGAGCAAATCTCCACCAAACCAAAGAAATTCCCGCATAAGCAGTTAACTTATCCTGTTGTTGAACTTGAGACTGGATATTATTAGCAGTTCCTGGTATAATTTTCCCTGATAAAGTAGGTTCCTCAACCTCTAAAACTTGCATCCAAACTTGATAGGCATTTTCTAACTTTCCTTCGGTATAATAGGCAAAACCCAAGGCGTTTTTATACTTCATAGATTTAGGATCTTGTTGAACTGCTTTTGCCCAATGTCGTCGCACGTCATCAATTTTATATTCCGTACTTCCCCTTTGAATAGATTGCCAAGCTAACCGACCATGAAGAAAATTAACAATAGGATTATTCAAATCTTGAACCTGCACCGCAGCTAAGGCGGCTTTAGCTTTTTGTAAGGCTCCTCTATCTAATAATTCTGTAGTTGCTTCTTCTGCCGATAATAGATTTCTCTGATAAAATTGTTCAACGGCAATTCCTAAAACATAATCAGTATTTGCTGTTTTTAAATCCGTAGCTTGAGGTTGATTTGAGTTAACAGTAACTGAAGGAGTTTGTCTATCACTGGCTAATTTCTTTGATTGTAAAGCCATATTTTGCCACCACAAAGCCCCAAAACCCAAGGGAATTAGCAAAAATGGTAAAACCCAGAATAATCGTTTTCCCTTAAATAAATTAACCGCACTTAAACCCGATAGAAAGGTTTTAGAATCAGAGGTTAAAGACTTATTTGTAATGGTTTTTGACGGTGAGTTTAAAGATAAAAAAGGTGTTTTTTCTGATTCTAAATTGGGTATTGATTCGGTTTTTTTTGGGGGATTTTCAACCTTTGATTTACTTAGAAAATCTCCAATAAAATCAAGACCATCTGAATCATTATCTAAATTATCTTCATAAACAATATCATCTAATAGACCTTCGATATTATCATCATTCATGCTATCCAATTCGGATAATGATAGAGTTTTAGTGGTAGATTTTGGCTTCAAATCTTGTTCTGCTGAAGCAGAAGGCAAAGGTAAAAATTCCTGTTCTTCGAGAATCGAATTATTAGCTTGACTGGCGGTTAAATACCCATTAAATTCCCGATGTAAATATAAAATGGGCAATGCCCAATATAATTGATCGGAACCATAGGCAGAAATTAATCCTTGTCTGGCTCGACTTAAACTTAAATCAATCGGATAACCCTGATTTAGATTTCTATATAATAATCGCGTTAAGGTCAGTGCTACATCATCAGGAATCCGTTCCGCCATGGCTAACACCCCTGGAATACCGCGCTTAACGGCATATTCAGCTAAATTTAATGGGGCAGTTTCATCGCCAACATTTGGTATGTTTCCATAGGCTCCCCGACAGGAATTTAACACCACCATTTGTACGCCATTATTAACTAATAATCCAGCTAAATCATCGCCATTTAGAGTTTCCGTTAATCCGGTTCGACGACTGACTAAATATAATTCTCCCCCAGATACACCTAAATTACTATGTCCGGCATAATGAAAGACTTGATATTCTCCTTGTTCCAGGGCTTGGGTGAGTTGTTCTCGGTCGGGTTGTTCTAAAATAGTTAGTTGAATATCGGGGGTGATGGGTTCTATAAAATTGCCGTTACTTCGTCTATTTTCCCGTCGCAATTCTTCTTGTAAATGCAATACTTCCCGCTTTAGTTGTAGCGTTTCTTGGTCGGTGGGTGCGGCAATAGCAATTAAAATTTTTAAGGGTTGATTTGGTTTTCTAACTTGGGTTTGAAGAATAGAATTTATCCCGGGTTGGTAACGGGAAAATCCCACATCTGTTCCCGTCGCCATCGGACGATCTCCGGCGTGTAATACTTCCCAAGGTAAACTCGATAACCGTTTGCCTTTTAAGCCTAAGCGTAATTGTAATAATTCTTGACGATTTTGGGCGATCGCTTGGGCGCAAGTCCAACTATCATGTAAAGTTCCTTGAAATAAGCCATGATAAAGCTGTTGACCCAATTCGACTAAACTTAATAGAGGCGGATCACTGGTGGGTTGAGTTTCGATTGTTTGGCCCAAACCCCGAGAACGACGAACTGTTTGGCCCTCCAATAGACCTAACAGGGGATCATTCATTAATTGACGAGCCTGGGCTAACCATTCGTCCACAGGCCATTTAACTTGTTCTTCGGCTAAAGGAACACCGGATGCGACTTTTTCGGTGCGCACCAAATATTCATTATCTCCAACCGGGGTCACGGAAATATGGAATTCCTGAGTCATAAAAATCTATGACGGAAATGTAACTATTTTGCTCCTGAGTCTAGGGTAACGAATATTAGGCAAAGTAGTAAGCCCTTCAGGGCTTAATCCCCTAAACCTAACACCGGAAATTTCCTGTAGTAAGCCCTTGCTGGGCTTAATCCCCTAAACCTAACACTAATAAATTTAATCTGGTGGTTATTGGTGTTAGGTTTTGCGGCTAAGTTTAGGGAAGAAAGCCCTGAAGGGCTTACTACTTATGACCCCAAAATTCCCTATTCTACGGTATGACCAACGGCTATAATCGCTTCTTTAATCTCGGTTTCCGAGGGTTTACCGTTAATATTCACTATTTTTGTCTCTAAATCAATACTAATATCAGCCTCAGCATCCAAAGATTTAATCGCCTTAGTAACAGTATTGGCACAGGCTTGACAAACTATAGAAGTAACTTTGATTTCAACGGTCATGGGTTTTGGTAGTAATCGACAATTCTAATGATTAACTTGCTCTACCATA
Organism: Planktothrix sp. PLAVEN19ND; assembly: GCF_057220675.1. Lineage (NCBI taxonomy): Bacteria > Bacillati > Cyanobacteriota > Cyanophyceae > Oscillatoriales > Microcoleaceae > Planktothrix > Planktothrix sp. PLAVEN19ND. The sequence goes on from NZ_CM170132.1 coordinate 2,173,226, forward strand.
AAAATTATTAAATGTCAAGTTGATTCGGGATAATTGTTGGTGATCGGTTGTTGGTTAACACCTCAACACCGGAGAAATGGGTGTTAATTGTTAAAATACATTAAGATATAGGGAGGATAATATTGTTTCAGAAGTTAAGAGCAACCCTTCTATGACCTCACAAGTTTTAGTTGAAAAGAAAAAGTTAGAAAAACCTCCCTTTGAGATTCACTATTTAGGCGATCGCGCCTTGAGAACCCCAGCAAAACGAGTTTCTCGCATTGATGATGAAATTCGTCAACTGGTGCGGGAGATGTTACAAACCATGTATAGTGCCGACGGTATTGGTTTAGCCGCGCCTCAAGTCGGCGTGAATAAACAGGTGATTGTGATTGACTGCGAACCGGATAATGCTGCTAACCCCCCTTTAGTCTTGATCAATCCGACTATTATTAAATCCAGTACGGAAATTTCACCGTTTCAAGAAGGGTGTTTGAGTATTCCGGGGGTTTATATGGATGTGACTCGCCCGGAAGTCGTGGAAGTGTCTTTTAAAGATGAAAATGGCAGACCGCGCACCCTAAAAGCGACGGAATTATTAGGTCGGGCAATTCAACATGAAATGGATCATTTGCATGGGGTTTTATTTGTGGATCGAGTGGAGAATAAATTGGCTTTAAATGAAGAATTGGCCAAACATAAATTCTCACCCAAAGCTGTTAAATTCGTTAAATAATATAGGATAATTAAAGATGGTCGGTACTCCAAAAAGCATGGTTTTATTATTGGGTTCTTGTGTAGCTGCGATCGCCTCTGTTGGTTCAGTTTTTGAATTATCTTCGGGAGATCCAGAACTGGGAAGTTTAACCACCAGTGTGATTTTGGCATTGAGTATTCCGTTAAGTATATTTCTATTTTTTGCTGCTGTTAAAGATGCTCAAATGAATCAAGAATAAACCTCTAGTAGTGAGCCCTTCAGGGCTTACTCCAGGAGTCGTGGCTAACCCATGGGGAGGATATCAAAATTAGGCTTGTTGACAATAGGTAGAGGTAAATGCAGATTACATTTTTAGGTACTAGCTCGGGGGTTCCCACGCGATCGCGTAATGTTTCCAGTATAGCTTTGCGTCTACCGCAACGGGCTGAAATTTGGCTATTTGATTGTGGAGAGGGGACGCAGCATCAATTCCTCCGCAGCGACTTAAAAATTAGTCAAATTAGCCGAATTTTTATTACCCATTTACACGGCGATCATATTTTTGGGTTAATGGGGTTATTAGCCAGTTGTGGGTTAGCAGGAAATCCCAAACGGATTGATATTTATGGGCCATCGGGATTATCCGAATATTTACAGGGTTGTGTTCGCTATTCCCAAACCCATTTTTCTTATCCGGTTAAAGTCCATACCATTCAACCCGGGATGATTTTTGAAGATGAAGAATATCAAGTGGTTTGTGGCCCGTTGAAACATCGAGTCCCAGCCTTTGGTTATCGAATTATTGAAAAGGATAAACCCGGACGATTTGATGTGGAAACAGCCCAAAAATTAGGGATTCCCCCCGGGCCAATTTATGCTCAACTCAAACAGGGACAGGCTGTAACCCTGGCCAATGGTCAAGTAATTCGGGGTAAGGAATTATGTGGCGAAGCCCAAGTGGGTCGCAAATTCGTCTATTGTACCGATACGGTATTTTGTGATGGGGCGGTAGAATTAGCGGAAAATGCAGATGTGTTAGTTCATGAAGCCACTTTCTCCCATCAAGATGCAGAAATGGCTTTTCAAAGATTACATTCTACCTCCACCATGGCGGCACAGGTAGCACTAGCTGCCGGGGTCAAACAATTAATTATGACTCATTTTAGCCCCCGTTATGCCCCCGGAAATTCAATTATTTTAGAGGATTTATTAACGGAAGCTAGAGCCATTTTTCCCCATACAGACATGGCTTATGATTTCCTCACCCATACAATTCCCCGTCGTCCCTCCCCGTAGTAAGCCCTTCAGGGCTTTCTTTATTTCCCCAGTTTTTGGAATAAGATTGAGTCCTGAAGGACTCACTACGCAACACTGAACTTTTCCATCCTTTTTTATCCTAACTGGCATCAAACAGGTTTTATTCAGTCATAGAGAAGGTTTCAGAACTCCTGAACTTATCCCTATCGACAGTTTAGCTGATATCGAACACACTTGAACTATAGATAGATGACATAGGGTTTCCCCAAGAGGTAAGACCATGATGAGAACCATTTTAGTTGTTGAAGATAATCTCGTTAACTGGAAAGTCTTTGAACGGATTTTAACCAGACGTGGCGGGTTACTGGCAAAACATACTGAAGATGTGGAAACCGTCATGGAAATGGCGGCAAACAAACAAGCGGATCTGATCTTAATGGATGTGTCTTTAACCAATAGTTATTATGAAGGGAAAGCCGTTGATGGGATTAAAATTACCCAAATGTTAAAAGCGAACCCCGCCACCGCTCAACTTCCAGTTATTTTAGTGACTGCCCATGCGACCACGGGCGATCGGGAAAACTTTTTAGCGCGTAGTGGAGCCGATGGTTATATTCCTAAACCCGTCGTTGATCATAAAGATTTTGTTGCACAAATTAAATCCAAATTACCCGCAGATGAATAAAAAAACTTTAATGTCATAAACTCAACCTTGGTCGAAAATTATGATTTTACCAGAGTGCATTATTCTGCAACAAGAAGCCGCCAACCCGGCAACTTCCTGTGAACGTTTAGTTCAACTGAGTCAAAGAAGTACGGAATTATCCCGACTGGTTGCTAATAATTCTAACGCCCCTTCCGAGGTCTTAAAAATCTTAGGAATTAGTGCGGATGTTGCCACTCGTCATTTGGTGGCTACCAACCCGAATACTCCTAAAGAAACCTTAATTGAGTTACTTAATGAGTTTCCTAAACCTGTTTTGAGTAATCCTCAATTTCAAGCTTTATGTTTAACTTCTCCCCAACTCCTACATCAAATTCCCGCCGCGACTCTACGCCTCTTAGTTCAGTTTAAAACAGCCCCAGAAAGTTTTCTGAACTGGGTCGAAAATCATTCTGAACCTGATGTTTTAGCGGGGCTTGATTTTTCTGCCAATACTGGACTCTCCAGTTAGAAATAACATACGATGGCATAGCCAACTTCTGAATTATCATTTAATTTTTAAATTTTTTATTCTATAAAAAAGTTTAATCTTTAATATTAAATTTCAAAACTGCTTCATAAACTTTTGATCAATATAATCTTTCCATCGCCAAAATAAAGAATTAGGCCCAAGATTCAACCCTCCTTTCGATGCGATCGCTTTTTTATCTCCTGTGCCAATTAAAATTAAAAATTCTTTTTGAGGGATAAAGGGTTTTAGGGGTTTTTCTTGTAAACTTCGTTTTAAATTCTCAAATAAAGGTTGACCTTGACGCACGGCAAAAACCCCCGCTTTAGGTCGAGGATAATTAACCATTGTGGCGATATCTCCGGCGGCAAAAACTTGGGGATGGGAAATAGATTGTAAGTAATGATTAACGAGAATAAATCCTCTTTGATCCGTTGTTAGTCCTGTTTCTTGAATCCAGGGAGACGCTGATGCTTGTGTTACCCAAAAAATGCGATCGCATTCGAGGGTTAACCCCGATGTACAGCTAATTATTTTAACCTGATTCTGCTCAATTTGATTAACAGTTTGATTTAAGTGTACATGAATATTACGATTTTTTAGAATAGTTTCTACCTTTTGACTTAAACGTTCAGATAATAGCCGATTACCGCTATGAATCAGATGTAATTCTAACTGATTTAAAGGTTGATTAAACTGTTGATAAATTTGCGTTAGGTGGCTATGAATATTTAAAGCTAATTCTACCCCTCCCGCACCGCCACCGACAATCGCTAATCTCATTTTTTCTTGCGGATTTTGCTTAATTTCCTGAATTAATTGATCCCAGTATTGCAAAAATTGAGAAATGGGTTTAACAGGAATTGTATATTTGATCGCCCCAGGAATTGTTGAGGTTTTGGGAGTGCTACCAATATCAATAGATAAAATATCAAAGGGAATGGGAGAATTATTTTTACAAATAACCTGATTTTTTGCTAAATCCAAACCAATTGCTGAATCAATATAAAGTTTAGCTTGAGCAAATTCAGCTAAGGACGGTAAATCAATATGACATTGATCGAAACTATAAAACCCGGCAATATACCCGGGTAACATTCCTGAATAGGGGGTTTGAATCACATCGGAAATCAAGGTTAATTCAACATTTGATAAAGGGTTAATCCCTAGTTGTTTTAAGGCGATCACATGGCTATGTCCTCCACCGATTAAAACTAATTTTTTCATAATAATTTAGGTGGTTAACAAAGATAGAATAGAGGCGTAAACGCCTCACTACAAATGATTATTGTATTGTTTTGGCGAGGGAAGGAATAGCAGATAATAGGGTTTGGGTGTAGGGATGTTGGGGATTAGTAAATATGGATTCTGTTTCTCCTAATTCAACAATTTTACCACCATTCATGACCGCAATCCGATCGCATAAAAACCGAGCTACCCATAAATCATGGGTAATAAACAAATAGGTTAAATTAAATTCTGCTTTTAATTCTAACATTAAATCTAAAACTTGGGCTTGAATACTCGCATCTAACATACTTACAGGTTCATCACAAATCAATAATTGAGGACGAGTCATTAAAGCTCTGGCGATCGCTACCCGTTGTTGTTGTCCCCCCGATAATTCCCCCCCATACCGTTGATAATATTCCATTGCTGGCGTTAATCCCACCCGTTCTAACATGGCTAAAACTTGGGTTTTTGCCTGCTCTGGAGTTGCTAATTTATGAATAAAAAGCGGATCAGCAATACTTTCTCCCACCGTCATCATCGGATTCAAACAAGCATTGGGATCTTGAAAGACCATCTGCATTTGACGGCGATATTTTCGGACTTGTTCGGAGGATAATTGAGTTAAATCTGTGCCCAAAAATTCTACACTTCCATGGGTCGCCCGAATCAGTTGTAAAATTGTTCGGGAGAGGGTACTTTTGCCACAACCGGATTCTCCCACTAAACCCAATATTTCCCCAGGATATAACTCTAAATTAATCCCATCTACTGCCTTAATCACCGATTTTTTTTGCTTAGAAAAAAGTTGTTGAATAAATCCGGCTTCTAGGGTATAATATTGTTGTAAATTTTTAATTGATAATAAGGGTTTAGTCGCAGATGTACTTGTTTCCAAGCCAGGATTAACCGCTTTATTTTCAATATCCTGTAAATGTAAAGCCGACTTTAATAAGGATTGAGTATAGGGATGTTGGGGATTTTGAAACACCGTTTCTGATGATCCCATTTCCACCATTTTCCCTTGGTACATCACCGCAATTCGATCGCAATATTCCCCCACCATGGCTAAATCATGGGAAATTAATAAAATAGCCGTTCCCCGTTGTTCACACAGTCGAGTTAACTCCTGTAAAATTTGAGCCGAAACCGTCACATCTAAACTGGTGGTCGGTTCATCGGCTACAATTAATTTCGGGTCAAGTAATAAAGCTAAAGCGATCGCCACCCGTTGACGCATTCCCCCACTAAATTCATGGGGATATTGTGACCAACGGTTAGCGGGAATTTTCACCGATTCTAATACTTCTAAAGCCTTATTTTTAGCTTGGGAATTGGATAATTGAGGGCGATGGGCTTTGAGAGTTTCTAAACAATGATCACCAATAGTCATCAACGGGTCAAGGCGAGTCATGGGGTCTTGAAAAACCAGCGCCACCGCCTCCCCGCGAAACTTTTGCAACCGTTTTTCATCCATCCCAAACACCGGTTGTCCTTCAAACCGCACCTGTCCTTCAATTGCGCTGGTGGTGGGTAACAACCGCATCACCGCCCGGCCAATGGTGGATTTTCCGCAACCGGACTCCCCCACCAGTCCCAGACGTTCTCCCGGTTGTAGGGAAAAGCAGACATCATCCACCGCCCAAATTTGAGGAGATCGGGAGTGGGGATAGGCGACCCTCAGATGTTCAACATCAAACAAACTTGACATAAGGTGATAGGGGAGAGATCAGTTCTAAGTTCATTGTTCATGGTTGCGGTGGGATTGACAATAGGTTAGGGATCTGGGTTTTGGCAAATAGGATTTTTTACCGGTCTTAATCGTCAACCGCTCAACCGTCAACTTACCCCCAGGATCTTGTATAGTTAGTATCACCCAAGACTGTACTTATATCATCAATTTCGACCATGATACAACAGCTTAAAACAATATTAAATCGGGGAAATTTATTACCAGGATTCATAATTTCCTTGATTTTAACAGTAATTCTGGGATTTTCAGCAACTCCTGCTTTAGCCACGGGAGTTTATCAAGTTCCCACCGTATCCTCCGGTGATCAAACCTGGGTTGTGGAACTCGATGGCGTTCTTAGCCGCAGTACGGAAGGACGTTTAAATAATAGCTTATCTGAGTTAGCTAAAAAAACCGGATATGAAGTTCGGTTTTTAACTATTCGCCGTTTAGATTATGGAGAAACCATTGAAACTTTTAGTGAAAAAGTCTTTCAAAAATGGTATCCGACTCCTGAAGTTGCAACTAATCAAACCCTATTAGTTTTGGATTTACTCACCAATAATGCCGCGATCCAAACCGGAGAAAAAACTAAATCCTTATTAACCGATGAAATAGCGGAAAGTGTGGTGGAAAAAACCCTAAAATATCCGCTTCGCAAAGGCGATAAATATAATGAGGCGTTTATTGCAGCGAGCGATCGCATCTCTACTGTTTTATCGGGAGAACCCGATCCCGGCCCCCCCATAGAACAAGATAATATTAGTGTGGAAAGCACCTTTAAATCCGCCGAAGAAACTGACGATGCCAGTGCTACAATTATAGTAGTGGTCTTGTTAATCGTGGCGACGGTGGTTCCGATGGCAACTTATTATTATTTCCAGGCAAATCGGAGCTAAAAATCAATATTTTTAGCAATGGTTCAGATCCCCCCTAACCCCCTTAATAAGGGGGGAACAGGAGGGAGGTAAAACTCCCCATTTTTTAAGGAATAATGGGAGACTCAAATATCTTACTCATCTCAAATACAATAAAATAAAATGCAATTCATTGATCAGGTTGAAGTTGAAGTCGAAGCCGGAAAAGGAGGCGATGGAGTCGTTGCTTTTCGACGAGAAAAATATGTTCCCGCCGGGGGGCCAGCCGGAGGCAATGGCGGGAAAGGCGGTTCGGTGATCTTAGTCGCGGTGGAAAACCTCCAAACCCTCTTAGATTTTCGATATAACCATAAATTTAAAGCCGATGATGGCAAACGAGGCGGCCCGAAAAACATGACCGGGGCACAGGGAGAGGATTGTATAATTGAAGTGCCCTTGGGAACAGTGGTTTATGATGCTAATACCGATGAAATATTAGGGGATTTAATCGAAAAAAATCAACAATTTTGTGTCGCAGCTGGAGGGAAAGGAGGTTTAGGAAATAAATATTTTTTAAGTAACCGAAATCGCGCCCCCGAATATGCTTTACCTGGATTAGAAGGGGAAAACCGACGGTTAAGATTAGAATTAAAATTATTAGCAGAAGTCGGAATTATTGGTTTACCTAATGCCGGAAAATCCACCTTGATTTCTGCCTTATCCGCCGCCCGTCCTAAAATTGCCGATTATCCGTTTACCACCTTAATTCCTAACTTGGGAGTGGTCAGAAAACCCACGGGAGACGGGACGGTTTTTGCTGATATTCCGGGGTTAATTGAAGGTGCCCATTTAGGGGCGGGGCTAGGTCACGAATTCCTGCGACATATTGAACGAACTCGGGTTTTATTACATTTAATTGATATTACCGATAGTGACCCCATTGGCAATTATCATACGATTCAAGAGGAATTGAAAGCCTATGGCAGAGGATTAGGAGAACGTCCTCAAATTGTGGCTTTTAATAAAGTGGATGCGGTTGATACTGAAAGTTCAGAAATTCAAGCCCTTGCCTCTCAATTGCAAGAGTTAAATCAAAGCCCTATTTTTATGATTTCCGCCGTGGCTGGAATGGGTTTAGATGCTTTATTGCAGGAAGTTTGGACACAATTAGATCAACTGTATTTAATTGATAAACAGAAGTTAGAAGTCGAAACATTGATGTCTAACCCCGTATCAAGTTGATATATAAAAAGATTAACTTTATCTAAAGTTTTATCCCACCATCTCCAATTCTCGGCTAATCTGTAACGAAACTCATCTATAGAGGAAGAATCGTGAAGAAATCCATGGTCGGTGTTCTAATGGGTGCAATGGTCAGCCTAGTTACTGCTGTTTATCCAGCCTGGGCCGAGAATTGGGTATATATTGGGAAAGCAACAACTGGAGAAGAAATTTATGTTGATGCGGATAGTATTTCTTCAGCCCGAGAAGGAATCAGATTTGTTTACAGTATCGGTAATGAAACCCTTCAGGCGGCGGCTAACTGTAATAACAATACTTGGTACGTCCTGAGATATGATACCACTTATTCTCCCCAAAGTCAAGCAACTCAAGATATGTTAGTCTATGTTTGTCGGGTCGGAAGTTAAATTAAAATCAACAGTTTTATTCAAGATTAATTGCTAGTTTAGTTCAGGGTGCATTTCTTTTTTTAACCATCGGATTATTGTTAATGGTCATTAATCTATAGCAAGTCTAAATCAGTTGTCTCAATAGTTTGAACATTAAAAAACTTTAGGGGTGAGGTCTTCTCGCCCTCTTTTTAGAAAAATTTCCTTTAACCTATTGAGAATAATTTTTATTTGAGGTATCCTGGTCAACATAGGTTCACCGATCAGAGTCTAGGGCTTGATCCGTGGGCTGGTTTGTCCTCATGATTCAAAATAGAGTTCAATCATGTCAACCCATTCATTAAATATGGAATTCAATCTCACCGGGACGATTCAAAATGTTGGGATTAAAGATGGAAAACCTAAAGTAATTACCCTGATGACTTCTTTGGGATTATTGTTAATTAAAATTTCCAAACAAGCCAGAATTATCGGGATTTCTGATTTAGCCCCGGGTTATCAAGTAAAGGTTACAGGTCAGAAAAAACAAGATTTTAAAACCGGAAAAATTAAGCTGAAAGCTACGCGGGTGCTTTCGAGTTCAAAACCGATATCAACTCTAACCCCATCAGTTGCTTTTAATTCTCAAATTCATCAAGACGGCGAAATTCCTTTAACTGAGCCTTCAGTTATTACTGTTAAACCCGCAAAAATCTTAGTTTGTCAAAAATCAGATTGTCGAAAACGGGGGGGAGATCGGGTTTGTGCAATCTTAGAAAAAGAGTTAGTACAACGGGGATTAGAAGATCAAGTGACTATTCAAAAAACAGGATGTCTGAAAAAATGTAAGTCTGGCCCTAATATTGTGATGTTACCCGATAAAACCCATTATAGTAAAGTTGAACCGCACAAAATTTCAGGATTAATTGAGCAACATTTTTAAAAGAATTCGGGAAAGGGGAGATCAAAGAAATCAGGCACAATTTACAGAAGAAACAAAAAGAACATCAAACACCTAGCTGAAAGAAATAGGGTTTCTGTTTTAACTTCTGACTTTTTTCAGAAACCTTATTTGCCGGATAATTTGATAACATTTAATCAATAAAACCGACAAATAATATCTATTTGTTTTGAATTTTAAAAGAATTAGAGAAAAATCGAATTTTTTATTGAAAATAGATTGCAATTACTTGAGGAAACCGAAGGCTTTGAGCCATGCTAGAAAAAACTCTCCCAGAGGATTGTTGTGACGATGGACAAAAATAATAGTCGAAACCCTGAAAAATCCTGGGAGATTGACAAAAATTAAGCGGTTTGTTGCCACTGCAACGTCAGAGTTTTTGGGAGAGCATGACAATTAACGGGTCGATGTATTGACAAAATTCACCTCTTATGCGTTAGCTAAATGATCAACTTTGACAGAAAATTAAGAATTGGGTTGCTTGCGTGTCCCAAGTGGTGAGATGATTGTGGTGCGGTCTAATGGTAATTCCAGAGCGACTTATGGCATAGAATCTATTCTATACAATCCGCGCTCACGCACTCACTAAAGTCTACAGATAACATAATTATGGTTGTTGCAGCCCAATCACTTGAAGAACTTTGCATTAATTCGATTCGCTTCCTAGCTATTGATGCGGTAGAAAAAGCTAAATCCGGCCACCCCGGACTTCCCATGGGTGCCGCGCCGATGGCCTTTGTGTTGTGGGATCGGTTTCTGCGGTTCAATCCCAAAAATCCTAAATGGTATAACCGCGATCGCTTCGTCCTGTCCGCAGGTCATGGCTGTATGTTGCAGTATGCCCTCCTTTATTTAACGGGATATGATAGCGTCACTTTAGATGATATTAAACAATTCCGTCAGTGGGGTTCTGTGACTCCCGGTCACCCGGAGAACTTTGAAACCTTGGGTGTGGAAGTCACAACTGGCCCCTTGGGTCAAGGGATTGCCAATGGCGTTGGGTTAGCGATGGCTGAAGCTCACATGGCGGCGACCTTCAATAAACCTGATTCTACACTGGTAGACCACTATACCTATGTGATCCTGGGTGACGGTTGCAACATGGAAGGGGTTTCTGGTGAAGCCTGTTCCTTAGCTGGACACCTGGGACTGGGTAAATTAATTGCCCTTTATGACGATAACCATATTTCCATTGATGGAAATACCGAGATTTCCTTTACCGAAGATGTGAGCAAACGGTTCGAGGCCTACGGCTGGCACGTTCTGCACGTTGAAAATGGGAATACCGATTTAGATGGCATCGCTGACGCCATTGCTCAAGCCAAGGCTGTCACAGATAAACCCACTTTCATTAAAGTCACCACCATCATTGGTTACGGTTCTCCTAATAAACAAAATACCGCCGGAGTTCACGGTGCTGCCTTGGGTACGGATGAAGTTGCCGCGACTCGGAAAAACCTGGGTTGGAACTATGAACCCTTTGAAATTCCTGAAGATGCCTTAGCCCATACCCGCAAAGCTGTTGAACGCGGGGCTAATCTGGAAACCGAATGGAATAAAACTTGGGAAGATTATAAAGCCAAATATCCCCAAGAAGCCGCGGAATTTGAACGCCGCACTAGTGGAATACTCCCCGAAGGTTGGGAAAAAGCCCTACCCACATTCACTCCCGCAGAAAAAGGTAAAGCCACTCGTCAATATTCTGAAGGCTGTCTGAATGCCTTAGCTCCGGCTATTCCTGAATTAATTGGGGGTTCGGCGGACTTAACCCACTCAAACTTAACGGAGATCAAGGGTTTTGGTAATTTCCAAAAAGGACAATATCAAAATCGTAACCTGCGTTTCGGTGTTCGGGAACACGGAATGGGGGCGATTTGTAATGGGATTGGCTTGCACGGTTCGGGATTAATTCCCTATTGTGCTACCTTCTTAGTCTTTGCTGACTATATGCGGGCAGCGATTCGTTTATCGGCGTTATCGGAAGTCGGTGTGATCTATGTGATGACCCATGACTCGATCGCCCTTGGGGAAGATGGCCCCACTCACCAACCTGTGGAAACCATTGCCTCCTTGCGGGTGATTCCTAACTTGTTGGTAATGCGTCCGGCTGATGGTAACGAAACCTCTGGTGCGTATAAAATCGCGGTGGAAAACCGTCATCGTCCGACTTTGTTGGCTTTAACTCGTCAAGCGTTACCGAATTTAAACGGTAGCTCGATTGATGCGGTCAGCAAAGGGGCCTATATTCTGTCCGACAGTAACGGAACTCCCGATTTAATTCTGATCGGAACTGGAAGCGAAGTCTCTCTGTGTGTGGAAGCTGCCGAAAAATTAACCCATCAAGGGACAAAAGTTCGGGTGGTTTCTATGCCTTGTTGGGAACTGTTTGAAGAACAAGATGCTGCTTACAAAGAATCTGTGTTACCTAAAGCTGTGACCAAACGCCTGGCGGTGGAAGCGGGTTGTAGTTTCGGTTGGCAACGTTACACCGGAAGCGAAGGTGACACCATCAGCATTGAAACCTTTGGGGCATCTGCTCCGGGTGGTGTGTTGATGGAGAAATTCGGTTACACCGTTGATAATGTTTTGGCTAAAGTGAAGGCGTTATTAGGTTAAATCGGAATTTAATCTGATTAAAAAGGTGGGCTAGACCTACCTTTTTAATTAATAATTAACAATTAATAATTAATAATTAATAATTGTTAATTGTTAATTGTTAATTATTACGGTTATACTTTTGGGATGAACTTAAGGAAAATTTTCCCCTTTTTGGAATCTTCTGTAACCCATTGGTCAGTGGAAGCCCGATGGTTACACTGGATAACCTTTCTCTGGTTATTTGTGGGCTTAATTGTGATGTTTTCCGCTTCCTATCCCATTGCCTACGCGAACACCGGAGATGGATTATATTATTTTAAACGTCAATTAATTTGGACAGCCGTAGGATTAGTCGGATTTAGTTTTATTGTTCAATCTTCCCTGAGATTTTGGTTGAAAATTGCCCAATGGGGGGTTTTAATTGTTCTGGGACTATTATTTCTGACTTTAGTTCCGGGGTTAGGAACTACTATTAATGGAGCCACACGCTGGATTTCAATTGGGCCAATTCCGATTCAACCTTCGGAGTTAATGAAGCCGTTTTTAGTCTTACAAAGCGCTCGTTTTTTTGCCAATTGGTATCGTTTAAATTGGCAAATTCGGTTAATTTGGTTAGGAATTTTTGGGATAGTTTTATTATCTATTCTTACCCAACCAAACCTCAGTACCACCGCCCTTTGTGGGATGACTCTTTGGTTAGTTGCTTTAGCGGCGGGACTGCCTTTTTCCTATTTAGGAGGAACGGCTTTAGGTGGGATATTTTTAGCTATTTTAAGTGTTACTATTAAAGAATATCAAAGACGACGAATTTTATCTTTTTTAAATCCTTGGTCTGATCCGATGGGAGACGGATATCAGTTAGTTCAAAGTCTTTTGGCGGTGGGTTCCGGTGGATTTTGGGGAACGGGATTAGGATTATCTCACCAAAAATTATATTATTTACCGATTCAATATAGTGATTTTATTTTCTCGGTTTATGCGGAAGAATTTGGCTTTATTGGGGGAATATTATTGTTATTATTGTTAACAATTTATGCCACCCTAGCCCTACGAGTGGCGATGAAAGCCAGACAAATTGAACATCAATTAGTAGCGGTGGGAGTGATGGTGGTGATGGTAGGACAATCTTTATTAAATATTGCGGTAGCAACGGGCGTTTTACCAACTACAGGTTTACCTTTACCCCTATTTAGTTATGGGGGAAGTTCCATGATTGCTAGTTTAGCTTTAGCTGGGTTATTAATTCGGGTAGCTAGAGAAGAAAATCAAGCCCCGGTGATTTCTTTAGCCGATCATCGGTCAACCCAAAACCCACGTCGCGGAATTGGGCGATCGCAAATCCGTTAAACAATTATATCTATTTCAGTTAAGAACAGGTCATAGAATCTAAGCAACAATTTAGGGATGCTGAGGAACTAAATTGAATCGGAATTGTAATCATAAATTCGGTTCCTTTGCCAAATTCAGATTGAAATGATAGCATTCCTTCGTGATAATCTTCAACAATTTCACGGCTAATAAATAGTCCGAGTCCCGTACCTTTTCCGATGGCTTTTGTTGTAAAAAACTGTTCAAATAGCCTCATTTTTACATCCGCATCCATTCCTAACCCATTATCGGTAATTTTCACCCTAACTCTATCGGGTTGGATCACCTCTGTTTTAATATGAATTATAGGAGTTTCCTGACCATTTTCCCATTTTTGTGTCGCTTCTTCTAAAGCATCAATAGCATTACCTAAAAGATTCATAAACACTTGATTGATTTTGCCACTATAACATTCAACTAAAGGCAAATTCCCATAGTCTTTTTGAATGATAATTTGCGGGCGATTAGATTTTTCTTTTAAACGACTTTTTAAAATTAATAACGTACTTTCTAACCCTTCATGTAAATTAATTGGTTTTATTGTTAATTCATCTTTACGCGAAAAATTTCTCAGGGATCGGGCAATTTCAAAAATTCGATCCGCAGATATTTTGACGGAATTAAAAACTTCAGGTAAATCCTCAATTAGAAATTCCAAACTCACCCCTTGCATATAGGCTTGAATTTCTGCAATGGGTTGAGGACATTGTTTTTGATACAGTTGCAGGATGTAAATTAAATCTTGAATATAGTTATCAATACAATTGATATTTCCATAAATACAGTTAACAGGATTATTAATTTCATGGGCTAAACTGGCAATCAGTTGACCCAAAGAAGCCATTTTTTCCTGATGAAACATCTGCGCTTGTGTTTCCTTGAGTTGTTTTAAGGTATGAGAGAGTTTTTGGGCTTGAGCATAGGCGATCGCCGTGGTTTCACAGCTTTTTTTATATAATAAAATTTGTTGTTTTTCTAATTCTAATTGCTCTACCTCACTTTCAAACTGATATTGACTTACAACAGCATCTAAGGCATCTAATAATTTACCCGAAGCTGCTATCATAATCAATTTCATATCTAAATTATCCAGTTCCAACTCCTGATCTGGCGTACTTAAAAGGGATTTAACCGCAGCAATATAATTCCTAACCTGTTGATCTAAGTTATAGGGAGGTAGATAATATATTTTATGAATGGCAGAGGATAAATTAGATTGTAAACTGTGATTAAACTGACCAAAGATCAACATTTGATGAGATTCTTCAAAACTTCGGAGATTCTCTTGTAAAATCGTGATAACTTGCTCTCTTTCTGCTAAATTTTTATGATTGACTAACCGCAAACAAAATAAAGCAATTCGTTGGGATAACATTCGTTGACGACCACTCAGATTAATTACCGCCGCACTAATATTTTGAACAGCATGAATTTCATCGAGATTAAAATAATCATTAAGCTTAATCATAGCTAACCGTTCCTCACTTGATAACATATTGGTTACATCCTTGAATTAACTAAACAAAGACTAATCCTGATTCCCTATATGTCAATTGTCTAAACTTATTGATCTATTATTTGTATCGATTATTACACTGATCTAGGGGAGATTTCTCTCCCATAAAACTAAAATAGGGTTTAGAACTATAACTGGAGACAAGTTCTAAACCCTATTCAAAGTTAAATTGCTGGTGGCTGGAGGTTACGGTTTCTTGATTTCCCGGGCAAGATTACGATACATATCCATGCTCTTATCCGCACGACGGCGTTCAGTCTTACTGGATGATTCCTCAGCAACAGTATCAGAAACTGTTGAACTATTATTCTGTGCCTTTGCTGTTGTAGATTTAGGGGCTTCAACTTCAACGGGGAAGGTTTTTTTCACCGGAGGTAAATCCTTGAATCTGTCAATATCTCCCATACCTTGGGCTACATTACCTTCGAGATAGAAACCACTTCCGGTTTTTTCACCGGACTCAGAATTCCCTTTTTTGCCAAACAAACCAAATAATGCCATGTTGCCCTCCCGCTAATTTGAGTTGTGAATAATTTTAAGTTTTATAACATTTTATCAGGAATTGTCTTCAATTTCATTTTTGGGGAATGGGGAATGGGGGAATTGATATAGATTTCAGCGAGCGAGGACGCGCAGAATCACGCGGGGCTGACGCCAACGCACCGCTTTTAATTCTCAGGTATTGACTGGAGTAGAGCCAGAACTTGCTTCACTCCTTCGGGGAAAATCACCACCAAACTACCAGGGGTCGCTTCCCTGAGAGCAGTTTTAATCGCTGTTGCTTCTTCGAGAATAATCTCATAGTCAAAATCGGGATTTTCCTGCTTAACTCCGATCTCAATATATTTAGCGACTTCTCCCCGTTGAGATCCGCGGTTATCCTCATCTTCCTTAATAATAATCCGCTCGAACATTTGGGCTGCTAATCGTCCTAATTCGATAAAATCTTCTGGGCGACGGTCTCCGGGCGCGCAGACCACCCCAATGCGTTTACCGTCGGGCCAATTGCGAACAAATTCCAGAATTGCTTGAAAACTGGCACGGTTATGGGCATAATCGAGTAGAATGTGGAAAGACTGGTAAGGAATTAAATTCATCCGTCCAGGGGTTTGTTCCACCGACATTTGAAATGTCCGTAACCCCTGACTAATCTCCTCAATGGTCACTCCCTGGATATAGGCGGCTAAACTGGCGGCGAGGGCATTAGCAATCATAAACGGAGCTAACCCCCGTAAGGTGAGGGGAACATTCGCCATCTGTTCCACCCGAATCATTTGGTCTGCTTTTAAAAAGGATAAATAACCCGATTCATAAATCGCAGCTACTCCCCCCTGAGCAACGTGTTCACTCACAATTGGGTTATCAGCATTCAGTGAAAAATAAGCAATTTTCGCTTTTACCTGTGATGCCATAGCCACCACTAAAGGATCATCGGCATTTAATACCGCATATTCACTAGCCGCCTTTGCCACAACGCTTTTCACCTCTGCCATCTCCTCCACGGTGTTAATATCCTGTAACCCTAGATGGTCTTCGGAAACATTCAACACCACCCCCACATCACAGCGACCAAACCCCAATCCTGAGCGGAGAATCCCCCCCCGAGCCGCTTCTAATACTGCTACTTCCACGGTGGGATCACTTAAAATTAAGGCAGCACTTTGAGGCCCGGTATTATCTCCGGCTTCCGCCAAAAAGTCTCCGATATAAGTACCATCAGTAGTGGTAAAACCTACAACTTTTTTAGTTTCTTTAAAGATATGAGCGATTAAACGGGTGGTTGTGGTTTTACCATTAGTTCCGGTAATGGCGGTAATCGGAATCTGACTGGGAGTTCCGGGGGGATACAGCATATCCACAATCGGAACCGCCACGTTTCGGGGTTTACCTTGATTGGGGTGAATGTGCATCCGCAACCCGGGGGCGGCGTTAACTTCCACAATCACCCCGTCCACTTCTCGCAGGGGGCGACTAATATCGGGAGCGGTAATATCAATTCCGGCAATATCTAAGCCAATAATTTGGGCTGCACGTTCAGCAATCCAAATATTTTCCGGGTGAATTTCATCGGTTTTATCAATAGCAATTCCACCCGTACTTAAATTAGCAGTTGCTTTGAGATAACAAATTTCTCCTTTTCTGGGAATACTTTCTAAGCGATAGCCCTGTTGTTTTAAAATATCAATACTGTGGCGATCAATTTCAATCCGAGTTAACATATTTTCGTGACCACTACCTCGACGGGGATCACGGTTTGTATCTTCCACTAATTCTACTAAATTTGAACGCCCATCTCCCATAACATGGGCTGGAATTCGTTGCGCCACCGCTACTACTTTTCCACCCACAACTAATACCCGATAATCATTTCCTTTATAGTATCGTTCAACAATGATAGTGCCGATTTTTGACTCAACTTTAGCCATTTTGTAGGCTATTTCTGCCTCATTCCAAGTTTGAATATCCAGGGTAATGCCCCTACCATGATTCCCGTCTAGGGGTTTTAAAACAATGGGAAATCCACCAATATCATCAATAGCTTTTTCTAAATCATCTAAACTATCAATAACGGTTCCTTTGGGTACGGGTAAACGGGCTGCATCCAGGAGGGTTTTAGTACCTTCCTTATCTCCGGCAAATTCAATACCTAAAATACTGGTGCCGTCGGTTTGGGAGGCTTGAATTCGCCGTTGTTTTTTGCCATAACCGAGTTGAATTACATGGCGGGCAGGTAATTCTTTCCAGGGAATTCCACGGGCTTCGGCTTCTTGAACAATTGCCTCCGTTGTCGGGCCAAGTTGAGCTCCTAAGAAAATTTCTTGTAAGTCTTCTAAATCGTGTCGCAGTTCGGTTTCAGGGTAAAATCCATGATCAATTAAACGATGGCATAATCTGACAGCAGCCCTAGCCACATAGCGTCCCGCTTCCGGGATTTTATATTGAAAGATCACTCTATGGATTCCGGGTTGAGAACTCCCACGAGTACAGCCAAAATCCACGGGCATTCCGGCTAATCTTTGCAATTCTAGGACAATTTGTAGAATGACATCACTGATCAAAATTCCTGTTTTTAGCTTTGTCAGGAAATCTTGATATTTTGGTTGAGTTAAATGGGGTAAAATTTCACAAAGTCCATCGGAGAAATCGGGAATTTCATGGGTGTAGCGATTATCTTTTTCTAAATCGAGATGAATAATAATCAGATTGTGAACATCAATACTCCAATAATTAGGCCCTGATAGGGTTTGAGTTTTTATAATTTTCATTGGTATTCCCTCCTAAACTCATGGATGCGGTCGTTCCAGCAATTCAACATCGGAATGAATTATCCCACAACCTGAGAATATATAAACACCAAAACTCCTGAAATTGGGTCAATGATCAAAAATTTAAGGAAAATATTAGATTCTGTTAAAACTTTACAATCACTCCCAGAATTTCCTGGAGCAATAATTGACTAATTGATAATGATTTAAACCCTAATATCAGCTTTGTTTTTGAGAACATGACTGGCAACTGATAAAGCATCTCGGAGTAATTTTTTAGAGATCTTTTAAAGATTAATGGGAATATATAGCAATCCTATTTGAGTTGTGTTTAAAATTCCCGATCAAATATGAGATATTCTAATTAGGATAGTCTGTCTTATTAATCCAGAAATGTTCGATTCTTCCAGCTATTCCTCTAAAACCGCCACCAATGAACCCTTCCTGAAAACCATGCGGGAACTGGTACGCACCTATCAAGCCTTTTATAATTATGATGAAACTCTGATTCGACAATATAACCTAACCCACTCCCAGTTTGATGTCATTGCCACTCTGGGAAACACCTCGGGTTTGAGTATGGGAGAAATTGGAGAGAAAACTTTAATTACGAAAGGAACTTTGACCGGGGTGATTGACCGCCTGGAGAAAAAAAATCTCGTGCTGCGGGAAGTCCCATCAGATAATCGTCGAACTGTTATTGTTAAGCTCACTCCAGAGGGAGAAGCCACTTTTGAACGGGTATTTCCTCAACATATTGCCCAACTCAAACAACGGTTTGAACAGCTTGAAGCCTCAGAACTAGAACTACTAAGGGTTTTACTTAATCGTCTTCGTCAGGTTTTCTAGGATTTTTGCCAAAAATTTAGATTTTCTCTTGTCATTTCTCGTCAGGCTATGTTATTCTGTATTCATACAGTTCTAGTTAGAACTATTGAGCAAGATTCAACTTGGAGAACACTACTATGAACCCGAACTCAGAGAAAACCCCCGTTACGGTCACTTTACCTGCTGGAACCCATTGGCTGTGTACCTGCGGTCAATCTAAAAATTATCCCCATTGCGATGGAGCTCATACAGGATCGACATTTACGCCAAAAAAGGTCGATCTGGATGCCCCACAAACCATTGAATTAACCCGTTAATCAAGAAACCGGGTATCTGGGGAATCTAATCAAGACTTCTTCAGACACCCAATTTCTGTCCACATTCCCCAATATATCCCTCTTTTATCACTTTCCGAGTACGATGATTTAAGGTTTTTATTTTAAGATATTGACATCCGCCCCGCCGTAAACGGACGGGGATTCCTCACCACGCCACCTTTTTAGGATGGTCGCTGAATGGGGTTGACGCTTCGCAGACTGTTATATTTAAAGCCTAGAAAAGTATTTTTGTAGCTATTTTAAAAAATAATCTTGTAGCGATCGCCTAAAAAACAATTGGTTTCTCAAGAGTTTTCCATAATCAGACACCTCTATCTGATAGGTGTTGACAAATTTAAAATTATGTGATAGACTTGTTGGGATTTTCAGTTATTCTAAAATTTGTCTAAAATTTCTTGTCAATAGAGATCAGATTCCACGCCACAAATGATATAAAAATATCAATAAAATAGCTGTATCATCAATAAATCGAGGTTAACGATTTACGGATACAAGGAGCGATCAATGCCTCAAGAAACAATGAATAAAACCCGATTAGAATTCTCAGAAGTTCCGATCGCCAAAGCACCGATATCGGTAGAAGCCTATGCCGATGAACTGATGGATGACATTTTTTCCGATGTTGATCGCGTGATCCAAGGGGAACCACGGCTGCCCAAAGAAGCCGTAAAACCAGAATTTGTCTCCCTCAAATCGATTAAAGTCCCTCAAATTATTTTACCTCCGATGCCACGGCAGGAGGAAGAAGACCCAGACAAATTACGCGATGCGAGTGTTAAAAAGTCCTCTCCCTCCTTGGATCGGATTCTATTAATTGCGGCGTTTTCATCGTTATTTATCACCCTATTATTATGGTTAGCCACCCGGGGAGGTTTGGGGCGTTTATTTGCCCCGGAACCTGTGGCGGTGTCCCCCGAACCCGTATTAGATGCCAAGACAAAAGCGGATATTCAATTTTCCAATTATATTGAGCGATCGCTAACCAATATTGAACAACAGAATCAACAAACAGGGCTAGGTTTGCCCCTATTACCCCCTCCCGTGGCGAACGCCCCCTTACCGACCCTGCCCGTTCCTGGGACTCCCCCCGTGGCGACCGTGGCTCCCGTGGTGGATACCAATAACCTCGTCGCCGCCATTAACCGAGTGGCCGGGGCGATCCAGGATGCCTCAAATCAAACCGCCTCTCTGTCTCAACAGGTGATGAACAGCTTGGCCAAGGGACAACAAACCCCACCCCCTGCTCCGGTTACGGTTCCCGGTGGCCGGGGTTCGAGTTCTGTCCCCGCAACAGCCCCTAAACCGACAACCCAACCCAAACCCGCAACACCAACCCAAGTCACTCCCCCAACTCCTCAAGTTCGGGGGGGAGTCACGGAAGGGATGCCATTACCCCCCTCACCTGCGGTGACGGAAACACCCGCACAACAGCCAACGGCAGCAAACCCTGCCCCGATAACGGCCCATACCTTAGTGGGAATTCTGGAATTGGGTGATCGTTCCGCGGCTCTGTTTGAAATTAATGGGGTAGCCCGTCGGATCTATGTGGGTGAAACTATTGGCGCGAGTGGTTGGTCACTGGTGGAAGTGGTGAACCAGGAGGCTGTGATTCGTCGGAATGGAGAAGTGCGAACAATCTTTGTGGGACAACAATTCTAAATGGGTTACTCCAGTTAATCTTGGGAGAGAGACGCGCCGTGGCACGTCTCTACTGTTCTCTTATATTTAATGTTTAATTATGGGTTTATTTGAAGATTTTAGTCGATTTCTGGAGACTCGGTTAGAGGAGTTTCTCAAGGAGAATCCCCATTTAGAATTGCAGGCTTTAGAAGAACAATTACGGGAACAGGAGGAGGATACCTTAAGGTTAATTGCTGAGTTGAACCGAGAGGAAAAAAAGCTGCAAGCGGAAATTTTAGAAGTGGCTCAGGATGTCCAGAAATGGCATAAATGGGTGCAAAAAGCACAGGTGGCTAATCGTTTAGATTTAGTAGCGGCGGCTCAAGAACGGGAAGCGGGATTTTTGCGTCAGGGGAATCAACTTTGGGGACAGATGCAAGGGGTGAAAGAACGGATTCAAAAATCTAAAGAAGTCTATTATCAAGTTCAACAACGTCACAAAGAAGTTAAACTCAAAGCCGCAGAAGTGGAAGCTAACCGCGCGAAATCGAAAGCGCAACAAAACTCTCAAAATTCTAGGGAAACCCAGGGTTGGAATCAGAGTAAATCCTATGGTAGTTCTAATTCTTTTAATGATTCCTTGGAAGCAAAATTCAAACAATGGGAAATGGACGAAGAATTAGAACAGTTGAAACGGAATATGTGACGTTAGAATTTTATGCTTCTGAGGTTTCAAAATTCACTTGTTCATAGAGATCGGTTAAATTGATGGAAAAATCAATCGTACTCAATGTTAAAACAGAATCCGCCGACTCATAAAAATTAACTTGCCATTTTCCCGTTTCTGTTTTTACAAATTGTTCAACGGAATATTGATATTGATCGATTAAAATATATTCTTGAAATTCAGAAATGGAACGATAATACTTAAATTTATCCCCGCGATCGTAACTTCCCGTTGATTGAGATAAAACTTCCACAATGACTAAGGGATTTAAAACCGTATCCGTGCGATTTTCGTGATAAATAACATCCCCTTTAATTACCATTAAATCGGGATAGGTATATAACCGATAATCAGGCATCCATAGGTGGACATCCCCAATAAATAATCTATATTTTTGACCTCTTAATCCTAATTTGATTTGAAAGTAAGCGTTTCCAGCAATTTGATTATGATTCGTCGTACCTCCCGTCATAGGAATAATGTTTCCGTCTCGATATTCATGTTTAAATTCTGCGGTTTCTTCGAGTTTAAAATACTCCTCTGGAGAATAGAGGAGTGGTTTCACTTGCATAACCATATTATTCTCCTACTTAGATCATATCCTTTTATTATATAGCCTATTGTGGCAAAATTTTAATCTCAAGATTAATCTTTTCTTGCCATTCTCGAATATAAACTAACAATCCATACATAAACACAATTACTCCCATCATTTCCATGATTTCCTCGACAATGGCTACTAATGAATAAATTAGACTTTGTTGATGGTTATAAAACGCCACAACGCTCCCGACCATTTCCATGAATAACGCTCCGCCAATATATAAACAGGCAGCTAAAATAAAGTGATAACGGGTTTTTCTAGGAAGATGTAACCAAAACTTCCAATATTTACGCAGAAAAACTATTACTAAAATTATTCCCGGAATTACCCACATCGAACGTAAAAAGGGAGGTAAATTCAACCCTTTGGCAATATCAGGAATAATTAAAATTTCATGAATGGTAGCTACTTCGTCAATAGCAAATAACCAAAAAATAATCGATAACCATTTCCATTGTTGGAAATAACGATATTTTACCGAAGAATTATCATTGGGATCAGTTAAGGAGTTTTGTTGTTCAAGTTCAGCTTGTTTTGCCGAGGCGATCGCCCCCAATAACCAAGCACAAAACGCCAACATAAACGCACTAAACCAAGTGGGTAAATTCATCTCTCGATCAACATTAAACATCGCTGTCCAATCTTTTCGATAGTTAAATCCAAACCGACCAATTTGTATCAGAATACTGGTAAAAGTAAAAAATCCTACTCCCATCGTTAGGCGTTTAGCTAATTTTATCGGAGAAAGGGTTAGATATAATTGCATTTGAACTTATCCTATTTGATCAAACTCAAATCATAACCCAACTATCGACAATAATATCGTCGATATCGATATCCATTCAACTTAGGTTGAGGACGGGGATCTTGTTGACACCGGAATTGACTAAAATCCGTATTATCTTTTAAATTCACCGCCCATAATTCAAAGGGACGTTGAACTTGAGTTAAAACCATTGTAAAAGTAGGGGAAGGAGTATCTGTTTTTTTCACTAACATAAATTCAGGTAACTTTTTAGCCTGCTGACGCTTAAATTCTAATCCTAATCCCATCAAAGATCGAGTTTCTGCATGAGTTTGATGAGTTGTAGCAATGATCACAGGTGTTTTCGCTTCATTAATAATATAACTGGCTAAACGATCCGCTCCTTGGGATTTTTGAAACCCATAATTTCCTCCTACTGTTAACGCACCCAAACATCCCATAATTAAGGTGAAAATCACAATTTTTTTTCCGTTAGCTTGTAAAATAGGCGGAAGTGAAACCCAAGAATAATTAGGAATTGTGGGTTGTCTCCAAATAACGCCTAATCCAGAGCCTAAAATTAAAATAAATACAGGAAAGTAAACAAATTGATATCTCGCCGCCAGGGATACGTCCTTTTGTAATCCATAAATTATAATCAAAAATAGGGTCAAAATACTAATTAAAATACCGCCAAAAATTTTAGTTTCAAGTTGAGTTTCAGATGATTGAAGATTTAACCTAATGCCTTGAATTATCCCGGGACTGATCCAAACTAAAACCGTCAATAAAATCAATGCTGAAATTGCTGTTATAATTGGAGGAGTTCCTTCTACGGGTAATAGAAATATCTGGGTCATTAACCAGGCAAATAAACGAAATAAAGGCTCTATAAATCCTAATCCCTTAAATTGGGTTGCAATCCAGTCTGTGAGTTGATCATTGGGGAGAGCTTTTAAAATTGGAATCCAAACTAATCCACTAATTAATGTTCCGAATATTACCGCATAAATCCTTAACCAAGATCTGCTAAAAAGTCCTAATTTATTTCGCCAATCCCTTAACCAAAATCCGGCTATAACCAACCCTTCTGCCCCTAATAACACAATAAAAAAATAGTGACTAGCGATTCCTAATCCATTCACAATAATCCAACCCATGACTTGAATAATAGATAAAGGTTTTTCTCCCTCTAAACTTCTAATTACCTTGACTAAATAGCCTAAAGATGCGATAATAAAAAGTATGGTTATTGTATAGTGCCTGGCTTCCTGTGACAAATAAATTCCGTAGGGAGAAACCGCCATTAATGCGGCTGTAATTTGAGCAAAAATCAGCGATCTAAAGGCAAAATAACTTAAACTAAAAATAGCCGGAATCGATAAAACCCCTAAAATAGAACTGAGAGCGCGCGCCACCGTTAAAGAAACTAATTCTCCCTCCTGAGAAAATAAATTCATCCAGAAATGATTCAGCAAAAAATATAACGGCGGATGATTACTTTCAGTAAACAAATGATAAATAACATCCGATGGTTGACTAGCAGTTTCAAACCGCAAAGGCGATAATAAAATATCTGCTGAAATAATTTGATCTAAAGGAATAGTTTTCAGACCGTGACCCAAACTAAAAACCAAAGTAGAAATTTCAATACTGGATGCTGACTTATTTCCTAAACCCAGAAAGCGCAATAAAATCCCTAGTCCTACCCAAAATAATAGTAAACCTGGATGAAACCATTGGTTATTCGTTATTTTAATCACTGAAAACAATCCTCACAAATAGTAAGCTGTTGAGCATTTAAACTGTATATTTTAGAGGCTGAAACCCCTTACTGGCTTGGATCGTCTCGAAAATTTAGATAATTAACAGCTTAAACCCCTATTATAAAAATAAATAATCCCCTAAAACCGTCTTTCTAATTTCAAACATTGACCTGGAGTTAACTTTCTAATCTCATCCGTTACATCTAACCATGGTTGTAATTGTCCCCGTTGAAACGTGCGACTTAGGGGAATATCCATCGAAGTTTGATCACAACCTATTCCGGCGGAAATTACCCCTCGCCAAGAATCAGCATATAATTCATCAATAATCTGCCATTGATTTTTTTCCCAACGAAATCGCCGAGTAAATCTAAAGGGTGTATCTTGTTTTCCCAGAACAATTTCAGCAGAATTTAACCTCTGAATTTGCTTGGAGAAAAACTTACCCAATATTAACATTAAAACTCGCATAAAAACCAATTTTAACGAAGATAATGGATGCGATTTAACCCAACTTAATCCGCCTTCAATTAAAATTTCATCCTGTTCGACATGAATGGTATAATCACTCATGAGATGGGCTACAGCATTTTTAATTTGACGACCCTGACGAACTTGTAAGGAAAAATGAGTATCCGATAAAATCAGTTTATTTTCTCTAAATAACTTAAAAACTCCCCCTTTATTTAGAGCTACATATAATTCCACATGGGGACGACGTTTAATTAAAATTTCCGCTTCTTTTAACCAAATACTTGCCACGTCTCGCGGCACAGGTTGGGGTCTTCCAGGGATAAAATCTCGCCAAGCTAGTAAATAATTCCAAACCTGATTTCCTAACGAATAATCATCCCCATAACAAGCGGATAAACCATTTTTAATTCCCAGTAAAAATCGGTCATTAATTCTCAACGCATCCGGTAGCCATTCCCCCACTAATTCAAACCCATAGGGGAAAAATTGATAGGTATTTAAACTCCCATATTCCCCGCCATACGACCCATCAGGATGAATAAAATAGGTGACTAATTCTACCGCTTTTATTAAAGATTCTTTCAACCGTAAATCCGATCTCAAATCATCTAATTGAGCTAAAAAAGAAATAGTTAAGCTATGATAACCGGGATCAAAAGTATCACTTTCTTTAAACCATCCCTCCTGACTTTGTAAAGATAATAATTTTTCTAAACGAGAAGCTTTAATTCGATGCCATTTAGAGGTTTGTAACATTTGACCTAAACGTTCTAAACACAAAAGAATTAGAGCTTCCTGACTCGCACTCTGACTAAATTTATAATGGGCTAAACCATGGGCTTGACGTTCAAAACCTTGTAAGGCTTCATAATTCATTAACCCCAATAAATGATAGCTTTCTAAACTGGCAAACAGGGAAAAAGCCGTTGCCCTAGCAGAATGTTCTAAGGGTACATTTTCATCACAAAAACTATCAGTATGAACACTATCAGTGGTATAAATAATACCCGCCTCTACCCAGGTTTTAATTGCAGGTTGTTGATAATAAGGATTATCAGAAATAGGCAGATCATAAACTAAGGCCAGGGGTAATACTAATTCTTGCATTCTACCATTGGCAAAATCTTTAGTTTTATAATGCCAAAAATTTCGATCAAAACAGCCATAGGTTGGACTATGGGGATTTCGATCCAATAATGTTAAAATTTTAGGAATTTGAGTTAACGCTTCACGGGCAAATAAATCTTTACTCACGGTTAATAGTGGCTGTTAGTTGCACCAAACAAATCACCGCCATTGTACCAAAAAAGGTGCGATCGCTATCTTATTTTTCTCATTTCCTAAATCTCCCAGACAACAAATTCTGGATCTACAGATAGTAAAGTTACCTATAATTTCTAGGGTGGAACCTAGCCATGCTATTTTTAACGATAGATAGGCTACTGTCCACTTCCCCCTTTCCCAAACCGAGGAAAATCTAAGAATTGAGATGTTTAAGTCTTTCAAAAAGGTTACAAAAATTTATAAAGCATTAAGTTACAATTGTTGTTGTATACTGAATAATAGAGACAAGATAAATCTGACATTGAACAAAAGCTAGATCGGTTTTTATAAAAATTTCAAGGGTGATCTCTGTCGAAGCGATCAAAGTCGGAGTTCAAGTAATCTCAGCATTATTCCTAAATCTACTAACTTTTTTTAAGAAAATATTGGGTATTTCATAAATCTTAATCAAAACTTAGCGAATTAAAATTGAACCCTGATTAAGTCAAAAAATATCCCCAGCAAGTTTTCTGAAAAAAGGTTGTTTTCTCTGAATTATTTTTTAATTAGAATTTCGAGGATAATACCATGAAAAGTAGTGAAATTGTTGACCGATATCTTAGGGGAGAACGGGATTTTCGAGGGTTAGATCTCACGGCGGAAAATTTAATTGGAGTTACCCTCAATCAAGCCAATCTATCGAGTTCAAATTTAAAAGATGCTTCCCTAGCAAGAGCCTATTTAGAACGTTGTTTCTTACTCAATGCTAACCTGAACGGAGCCTTTTTATATGGAACCAATTTAACCTATGCTAAACTAAAAGGCAGCCACTTAATTGAAGCAGATTTAACTAAAGCCAACCTCCAAGGAGCGCAATTAAATGGCGTTGATTTGACTAATGCAAAACTGAGTGGTGCGATTCTATTTTGTGTAAATTTATTCCGTGCCAATTTAACCGGGGTGAATTTATGTGGGGCGAACTTAAAGGGAATTAATCTCCGGTCTGCCAACCTAGAAAAAGCCAATTTAAACTGGACAAATTTAACTGGAGCCAGATTAAGCGGGGCGAATTTAAGAGGGGCGCAGTTAAATGGAGTCACCTTGAATAGTGCGTTTCTCAATGGATTAAACTTAGAAGGAATTGATTTTAGTGGGTTAGACCTGAATGATGTTAAATTGAGTGGGGCAAAATTGTCTGGCGCAAACTTCATGGGAACAGCATTACAGGCTGCTCAAATGCGATTTTCCAATCTGGAAGGGGCAAATTTACAACAGGCAGATTTGCATGAAAGTGTATTAAAAGGAGCGCAATTTGTTCTGGTCAATTTAATGAAAGCTGACCTCCGGGATGCCGATTTGAGAAATGCAGATTTGAGTAAAGCTAATCTGAATTTAGCCGATTTATCCGGCGCCAATTTAACCGGAGCTAATCTTCAAGGCGCCTATTTGTGGGGGACTAATTTGGATGGTGCTTGTGTAGAAGGAGCGAATTTAACCGGGGCAAGTTTGCGCAATGCCAAACTCAATGGAGTAGATTTACAAAACGCCATCTTATACGGTGCAACCATGCCCGATGGTCAGGTTTATTAACCTTTGTTGTTGGGTGTTGTTGGGCTTTAGCCCTCCCCTCTTGGAACTAAAGCCCAACAAATATGAGAATTACTTTAATTTTCTAAATAACGATTTTTGCCAGATAAAAATTCCAATTGCACTTAAACAAAACAACCCCATCACCCCCGCTAAGGGGTTTTTATCAATTCCAGTGATTGCCTCAGAAACGGTTCCAGAATAATTAATTAACTGCCCAATATTAATTATATAATAACCCCAAACCAAACCCCCATGTAACCCCATGGGTAAACCCAACCAACCGGAGGGACTTAACCGTAAAGTATTAGAAGAAGCCGGAAACCAGGCTAGTTTGGAGACAACTAATATTAATCCCAATAACACTAACCCAGGAAATTGTAAAGCAGTTCTTTGAATTTCTGCTAAAGGTTTAATAAAATGTAACCCCGCAAAAATTATACTATTAATTCCCAAAGCAATTTTCGGGTGATAATCCCGTTTGAGTTCATCGAGTAACCATCCCCTAAAAAATAATTCTTCCGCAAAACCAATTCCCAGGGCAACTAAAAACCCTTCTAAAATAATTCTTAAAAAATTAGGGTTTGCAGGTTGCCATATTACCCAACCGAATAGAGATTCGATTATAAATAATCCTATTAAACTGAATAATCCCAATAATAATCCTTTGAGATAATTTTGATAATTTTTAGGATTAAAGACTAAACCATAGCGAGTTAGAGGGTGAGATTCACGATAAATTATTTTTGCCCAGAAGTGAATTAAAATAATAAACTCGACATACAATAAAATCAAGGTAATAATACTAACAAAATTGCGATCGCTCACAAACAAATAAAAAGGTGCCGCCAGGGGAAGCCAAAGCAACACCAAAACCAGGAGAAAAATAACAATTCTCAGAAAAGCTGGATATTCTTTTAAAAATTCAAGATCGTATTTCAAACCCATTATCCTATAGTTGAGACGGTTTATTCATCCGGTTCAATAGTGCTAATGAGTCCATGATTTTTCAAGGTTTCGCAGTAAAATTCTGCGTGTTCTTGAGCACAAGTAATCACCAAAGCCAGATTATTAGTATGAGCCTCCATCATAATACTTACAGCTTGGGGTTGAGTCAAACTAGGAACCGTTGTCATCAACACTTGGACAACATACTCCATGGAATTATAATCATCGTTATGTAGTAAAACCCGATAACGGGGAGCAATTTTTCTAACGGTGGCACTCTTTTGTACTGTCTCAACAGACACGGCTTTTTCTCCTTTTTGAAAAAATCAAAGGGTTGAGGGTGAACAGAATTTATGAATTATTAGACTGTACATAATAGTTTAATGAATCATTGCGATCGCGACAAGGTTGCTGAGTCTTGACGCTTGACCGTTGACGCTTACGGAGCTAGTGCGAGCGTCCTCGCTGGCTAACAACCAACAACGATAACCAACAACCCACAACCAACGGCTAAACGCGATAACATATCAGAAGGAATATACTCTACTCTAGTTTGAGTGTTTCAACCCTGTTGAGTTTTTATGAGACGTAGAACCAAAATGGCACCTGCTAAATCTTCGCTATTTAATTACACGGCTTTAGCAGTAATTGGCGGGGTACTGATTTTAGGAATTGGGATTGGAATTGCGATTAGTTCCACCACCACCTTAAACCCATCTAACGTAGCCTCTAGCCAATTTATTGACCAAAATGCACCGAATACCGAAACCTGTATTAAATTTGGTGCCAGTGCAATGGTCACGGATCTGCGTGTCTTTGTCACCCTAAACCCCTTCAATGTCTATGTCACACAGCCCAAACTCCAACCCGGATGTGTTCTGCGTACCAGTAACTGGGCGATTTTAAAACAACGGAATCTGCTCAATAATGAACAAGAGCGAGATTGTAGACAACGCATGAATACCTTTGGATTTACGGGAGAATTAGAAACTAATCCCACCATTAACTGTATTTATCAAAACGACGGTGCAGCTAACCTGTTTATTAACCAACCTGGAAGCATTCAACCGCCCACAAGGTCAGAAACAGAGCGATTTTAAATTGCTTAAGGGAACAGGGAATTACGAATTACGAATTACGAATTACGAATGGGGAATGGGGAATAGTAAGAGTTTACCTCCCCCGCTCCCCCCGCTCCCCCTGCTCCCCCTGCTCCCCCCGCTTCCCCTGCTCCCCCTGCTGCTTCCCCTGCTTCCCCTGCCTCCCCTGCTCCCCCTCCCCCTCTGCTCCCCATTCAACTGAATACAAAATCAAAGACCAATTACATACTTTTGCCACTCTTTATTCATACCGCTTTTAACGTGCCGAGTTACCTCAAAATAGAGGCTGCTATGGGGTTTACGCGGTGGGGTACGCAAAGTCATTCCCGCCTCTTTGGGGGTGCGACTGCCCTTTCTGACATTACAGCAAACACAGGCGGAAACCAAGTTTTCCCAGGTATCCCCGCCCCCACGAGATCGGGGAATAATGTGATCTAGGGTTAAATCCTCGCCGCCGTGACCACAGTATTGACAAGAGTGGCTATCTCGGTGCAATATATTCCTTCGGGTGAGGGGAATGTCTTTATAGGGAACCCGAACATAGTGGCGCAGTCTAATCACGGTGGGCAGTGGAAAATCGGGGAGAAGGAATTTTCCATTATGCTCAACCTGCTCGGCTTTTTCTTTGAGTAATAAGACAACCGCCCGTCGCCAAGTCGTAATATTGAGTGGCTCATAGGAGGCGTTCAATACCAAAACACTACCCATTGGCTGGATTTTGCGATAAGATTTGACCGATATTAACACAGCTTAACGCCTTCAGGGGTTAAACGACAAAAATATGGTGAGTGGAAAATCTATTTCTATTAAAAACACGACTTTGCTCAATTCGGAGATAGAAGTTGGGATTCGTCAACGGGCGTGGGTGGAAGTGGATTTGGATGCGATCGCCGAAAATATCCGTCAGCTTAAACGGTTATTATCCCCCCAAACCAAATTAATGGCGGTGGTCAAAGCCGACGCCTACGGACATGGGGCGGTTTCGGTGGCGAAAACCGTTGGTCAGGCGGGGGCACAGTGGTTAGCCGTTGCTACCCTTCCAGAAGGGATAGAATTGCGGGAAGCGGGTATTAAGCAACCGATATTACTCTTGGGGGCGATCCATACGGCCGAAGAAGTGCAAGCGATCGCCCATTGGCAACTTCAACCCACTTTATGCACACCTCAACAGGCACTATTATTCTCAGAAACTTTAAATCAATTAGATCAATCTTTAGCCGTTCAAATTAAGATTGATACCGGAATGTCACGGTTAGGAACTCCTTGGCAACAAGGGTTAGAATTTTTTAAATTAGTTCAACGATTACCTAATTTAGAATTAGCTGGAATTTATTCCCACTTTGCCACGGCCGATAGTCCCGATCCCACGGTGATGCGCCAACAACATT
Source organism: Planktothrix sp. PLAVEN19ND (assembly GCF_057220675.1). Taxonomy (NCBI): domain Bacteria; kingdom Bacillati; phylum Cyanobacteriota; class Cyanophyceae; order Oscillatoriales; family Microcoleaceae; genus Planktothrix; species Planktothrix sp. PLAVEN19ND. The sequence continues at coordinate 2,204,857 of NZ_CM170132.1, forward strand.
ATCGCTATGAAAATGTAATTAATGAAATACGAGATCATTGGCAATCGGATTCCGATCTGAAATTCCCTTTATTACATATTGCCAACTCGGCGGCGACCTTAGCCGATAGTCATTTACATTATGATATGGTGCGAATTGGATTAAGTCTTTATGGTCTTTATCCTGCAACTCATTTAGCATCTGTAGTTACTTTAAAACCCGCGATGCAAATTAAAGCCCGGGTCACACAAGTTAAAACCATCGAAGCCGGAACAGGAGTCAGTTATGGCTATCAATTTATTGCCAAAAAACAAACCAAAATTGCCGTGATTGGAATTGGTTATGCCGACGGAATTCCTCGCAATCTTTCTAATAAAATTAAAGTTTTAATTCGGGGTCAATGGGTTAATCAAATCGGCACAATTACCATGGATCAAATTATGTTAGATGTGAGTGAAATTCCCAATTTACAAGTCGGGGAAGTCGTTACATTATTAGGTAAAGATGGAGAATATTCGATTTCTGCCGATGATTGGGCGAATACCATTGGTACAATTTCATGGGAAATTCTTTGTGGATTCAAACATCGACTTCCCCGTGTTAATATTATGAATAAATAGTCATTTAGGATATCTTTTGTGGTTCATCATCACTCCCATGATCATTCCCACAGTCATGCTCCAAAAACTTATACCCGGGCGTTTCAAATCGGTATTGGTTTAAATATTGGCTTTGTGTTGATAGAGGTTGCCTTTGGATTAATGACCCAATCCCTGGCACTACTGGCCGATGCCGGACACAACCTGAGTGATGTTCTGGGGCTGTTACTGGCCTGGGGTGCTAGTTACCTGGGGCAGCGTCCGCCCAATCAAACCTATACCTATGGTTGGCGGCGATCATCAATTTTGGCCGCCCTACTCAATGGAATTCTGCTGCTGCTGGCGATGGGAGGCATTACCTGGGAAGCCCTGCGCCGACTCCAAGAACCCACTCCCGTGCCGGGTATGACCCTAATTTGGGTCGCTGGGGTGGGAGTCGTGATCAATACCCTGACCGCCCTGTTGTTTTTCTCCGGGGGCAAGAAAGACATTAATATTCGGGGTGCGTTTCTGCACATGGCGGCCGATGCCCTGGTTTCCGTGGGGGTGGTGTTGGCGGGCATAGCCATTTTACTCACGGGGTGGCTATGGTTTGATCCTGCTATTAGTTTAGTGATTGTGGTCGTGATTGTGGCAGGGACTTGGAATCTACTGCGGGATGCCCTAGGATTAATTTTAGATCGGGTTCCCAAGCACATCGAACCCCTGGCAGTACGGACTTTTCTGCAAGAGTTACCTGGGGTGGCACAAGTCCATGATCTTCATATTTGGGGCATGAGTACCACAGAAACAGCCCTGACTGCCCATTTGGTGATGCCCGAAGGCTGTCCAGGAGATGGCTTTTTAGCCCATATCAGTGAGGAATTGCATCATCACTTTGATATCGACCATCCTACCCTACAAGTGGAAACCGGGGATGAGCAGTATCCTTGTCCCCTAGAACCTGACCATCTTGTTTAAGACCAACGCTTACAGCCCAGCCTATTCCCCCTTCCCTATTCCCCATTCCCTCTAAATACTTTGATTTTGTAACCAATTTGCAGCATCTATTCCCGATTTTAACGCCCCTTCAATTTGATTTCCGCCACACCAGTCCCCCGCACAAACTAAGGGTAATGGAGTTGTATTGGTTAAGCAAGAAACGCTTAAAGGTGTTCGACAAAAAGCATAACGCCAGCGATGAATTTGCATCCATTCAGGAGTATCTAACCATGGTAATAAGGTATTTGCAGCTTGGTCAATTAATTTTTTTCCGACGGCGTTTAAATCAGTTTCTTCTAAATATTGTTGAGCAAAATTACTATTACTTTGAATAACAAAAACAGGCTGGGTAGGATGCAAGCGTTTACTGCTATCTATTCCCACCCAAGCTAATATTTTATCATCCAAGAAAGTTACCGCTTTCCAATCTGGAATATCTGGATTATGTTCTTGAGAATAACCTGCTATTACCGTAATACAAGGCTCATAATCAACGGATTTTATCTTATTTAAAAAAATAGATTTAAACTCAATATTAGAGGATTCTAATAACATCAATGCTTGGGGGGCAGGAATGGTAATAACCAGAGATTTTGCCGTTACTATTTCAGGTAATTCTGGATTGTTTTTATCGGTTAATTCTATATGACATTGCCAAGTATTTTCTGTTGTAATTGTCACAGATTCAACTCGACTATTTACCTGAATATTTAAGCCCTCCGCCATAAGTTTTCCCACGGTACTCATTCCAGAAGGCATGATATAATATGGTTGAGAAATAGCTGGAGGTTGGAGTTGATTTTGTTTAAACTCATAGAGAGTATTTGTCCAAAGTTTTAATTGATTTTCTAAGGGTTCACAGGTGATTAATTGTTGAATTAACTCTTGTAATAGTTCCCCTTTCGGTTCCAAATAACGCACCCCATGATCTGCACGAGTTCCTGATACTCGTCGGGTCGCCATCCGTCCTCCCACACCCCTTGATTTATCTAAAACAATAACTTTATATCCGGCTTTTTGTAATTGTTGAGCGCAGGTTAAACCCGAAACTCCCGCACCAATGACCGCGACATCAAATATTATTGAATTCATGGGTATTGTTAATTCCTTATATCTCTCTTTAGAACTTATATCTATTACCCTATATTCCATAGTAGAAGGGAAAAGCTAAAAACAAATACTTCCCCCTCACTTCTAGGTTTAACCCGGAAAGTTTGTGAAGGAGGAAATAATCCCTTGATGCCTTCCCTCCTCCATTTATTAGCCTCTTAATTTCTTTGTGGTTATTCTTATTTCACTAGATTTGTGGGGGTATTTTATCCCCTAAAGTTATAACTGAGCCCGAGCTTCTTTAGCAACAATCTCGACTTCATCCTCTGCTAATTGTTTTAACAGAGTTTCAACTTCCCTCCCCCCTAAACGACTCAACGCTTGAGCGACCCGATAACGAATTTGCCAGTCTGAATTGGTGATATAGGGAACTAATAAAGGAACTGCCCGTCGGTCACCTAATTCTCCTAATGCACTAATAGCAACGGTTTGAATTAAAGTATTATCATCTTGAAGGGCTATTTCTAATAAGTCAAAAGCTCGAGGTTCTTCGATGACTCCCACCGCCGCCACAATACTCAGTTTAACTAACCATTCTGGCGTAGTATTATAGAGGTTTTGTAAATCATCAAAGGCATCCTTAAGTTTTAAAGCCCCTAACGCATCCGCCGCCGCTGCTTGCACATCAATTTCAGGATCATTTAATAGGTGATGGTGTAGGATTTGATAGGAGGTTTCTAAATTCTGCTCTCCCAAAGTTGCCATCTGACTCACCGCAGCATATCGTACCCGACTATTACTATCTTTAATCGGGACTTGAATTAACTCAAAAGCGATCGCCGGAGGCAGTTCTCGGAGTTGATTGACACCGCGTAAGCGATCGCCAAAATCGTCAGAACTTAACAACTGCTGAACAGATTCAGGGGTAATTGTCATAAAAATTAAGGTTTTGAAATGAAGGCTCTAAATCATTTTGAAATGATCAGGATAATATCATATTTTTTGATATGAATAGATCAATATTTTCTTAAAAACTTGGCAAAAACCAACATCAAGCCAGAGTCGAAACCTCCTGTCCCGACCAGCCTTGTTTTTATTAACGAAATCCGAGTGAATTTTAACCCTGCGCCGTTGCCATCACCCGCATAATATCGCCACAGGTAAGAATCCCAATCACTTGACCGGAATCATCCACCACGGGTAAACGATGAATGCGCTTTTCATTCAATAACCGGGCGGCATCGGATAAAGATTTATGGGGGGTAATCGTAATAATCGGGGCAGGAGTCATCACTTCCCCGACGGTTTGGCCTAATGCCTTATGCAATTCCTGTTCATACCGGGAAAAGTTTTCCAGGTAGATAATACTATCAAGGAACGTAATATAAGTAGGTGGAGTCACACCACTTTCTTGCCACATCAAATCCGTTCCCGAGATAAAACCCACCAAATGACCGGATTCATTTACCACAGGTAAACAACCAATATGTCTTTCCACCATCAGTTGCAGCGCTTCTCTGAGTGGCATCTCTGGCTTAACCAGGATGGGATTCGGGGTCATCACCTCAGCAACAGTCTTGGGCATGATTTCTGCGTGTTTGTTAAACTTTCCAATCCCCATCATATCAGTTATTAGCTGCAACCGCCGCATCCCAAGCTAAGACAAAAATCCGCCCCATCAAGCCACTAAGCCTGTCGAGATAAGGACGGAGCTTTATTCCCCCATTTTTGGGAAATTGGATTGAACAAAAATTGTCCAACCTATTCAGGACTAGATTCGGAAGTCGGATTACGAATTTGTTCCGCTTCGGGACAGTCTTCAGAAATGGGTAGATCAAAATAGCACTTGGGAACAGAGGCTAATTTCTGACTCACTGATCCAATACTATCTATGCGGATCATTTCTTCCCAAGAACAGACCTCATCCTCCTCATCTGTTTCATAACGTAGCGTGACTAGATCTCCCTCAATGTCTGTAATTCGAGCTTTCTCAATCCAACGTTGCTGATCTCGTAAGAAAATGGAGATTTCCCGACCGTCACAACAAAGTTGATAAATCTTGCGATGTAGCATTTTTTACTTTTCCTGAGAAGTTCGCTGGCTGATCTGAATTTTACTTGTGAACCTAAATATTTAAAAGGTTTAGCAGGATACCCAAGCACCTGGAAGTATACCGGATTACAAGGTGATCAGTCTAGTCAAAACTGTTGTCACTCCATTTTAACCCGTAACATAAATTTAGCTTCCATAAAGCCTAAATAAATTACCCCGTACTGGTTGGTTGTTTGATTGTTGGAGGGTGGGGAATAGGCAATCTTGCTATGGGTGATGGAAAGAAGGTAACCTGTAGGTCTTGAGTTCTGCGACCGCGATCGCTCCTATGGTTTTGTTTTTGATGGGTGACTCAAATTTGGGATTGCTAAGTACCTAAACAAAATTAATTGCATATTCTTGACCTAAATTTTCCAGCACTTTTTTCAGATATTTAATTAAGCTTGACCAACTGGCATAAGCATCGACTTCAATCCATTCATATTTAATAAATTTCCATAAGATTTCAATTAAATTTAGCTTAGGTGAGTAGGTGGGTAGCCAAAATATTTTTAAATTCTTTTGCTCCCATTCGGATAATTTGGAGAGAAAGCGATCGCTGGTATGAATTGAAGATTGATCGAGAACAACCACAGTAGGTTTAGTTAGACTATCACTAAATTTATCTAAAAATTTAATCACCGTTTCACTATCAATTGTTTGGAGGTAAATTTCCGAAAATAATTCATTTCTACAATTCATTAATCCCAGCACATTTATTCTTTTACTTTGAGAACTTTTGAGAATTATTGTTGAATTTTTCTCTTGCCAACCATAAGGAATGTAAGGCGTTAACGAAAATCCACTTTCATCTAAATATCTTAAATCAATTTCGCCTTTTTTATCTTGTTCTTTCAGCTTCAATAATTCTGGTGTTTTCACCTCTAACTCCCATTCATCAGGGGTTTTGCTTAATCCCCTTTTCATTCTTTTCCATCTCATATTCAACTTTTTTATCATTCTTTTTATGGTTTCTTTACTCACCTTAATTCCCCAGTTTTTATGAATTTTTATAACCACTTTATTGAGATTTTTAGGTTCGGCTTTTACCCACTCTTTTACTTCTGCTATTTGTGATGGGCTTAATTTTGCTTTTCTCCCCCTTCCTTTTTCATTATATAGACCGACAAATCCACTTTTTTCCCATCGAGTCACCCAATTATATAGAGTTCTTCGGCTGATTCTAAATATTGTTATTAGTTGCTCGGGAGAAAACCCCTGATAAATCAGGATTATACATTGGGCTCTATTTCTTACTTGAGGAAATTGGCTTGAGCAACTTATTCTGTTTAAAAATACTAAGAAAAGTTTTCGGCGAATATAATTCGCTACTACACAAGCGAAGTTCACCTGCGTGGACTAATGAAAAATTAAGGCTTCTGAACCCACGAAGGTGGGTTTGGTCTGTGTAGACGCGATTTCTAATCGCTAAAATAGAAATATAGCAATCCCAATGTTACTGAGCGAAGTCGAAGTATTCCCCATTCGTAATTCTCAATTCGTAATTACCTGTTCCCCCATTCCCTTTCCAGAAAGATTTTTCCATAGCTCAGGATACCTGTTAAACTTTTCACCAGAAAGTTCTATAGTGCTACGCGCTAGGGAACAGGGAACAGGGAACAGTAGGTTATGAACAGGTTACAAGGTTTAGGTTTAGTATTGTCCTAACCTTAATTGGTAGCGCTATAGCGTTATGCAGAGGCATTATGTTAGAACCGTTAAATCTAATCATCAATCACTCGCTATGGTCGGCGGTTAGGGTTATTTTTACTATTTAGACTGAACTGCAAGCAAAATTTCTAAGGGAGAAGATAGTATTTTTATGGTTTATGCAGAATATTTAGGTCAACCTTCTATTTTTGAATTAGCCCGTACTGGAGATTTAAGGGCAATTAGCGATTTAATTAACACCTATCTCAGACCCGAGGGGATCTCGGCCAGGGTCGCGCCCCCCGACCGTAAAGGCTGTTTACCCGTCCTCGTCGAGTTCCAGCAAGAACCCATGGCCGAGGGCATTGTTAAGTTTATCTGTCACCTGCTGTGGAAACTCAACGCCCCTAACCTAGAAGGGGTAAAAATTGCCGCCAGGTATCAAGGAGATGGGGAGATTCTCTGGAAACAATCGGTGCGACTGGTGACTCCGGCCAATCGAGTTTATCGAGGACAAGGACACCGACGGTGGTTAAATCTGGATGGGATTAAATTTAAAACCCTGCGGCTGATGTTTCTCATGGGTTCGGCCGTTTCTGCCTTTGTCTTGGGCTGTTGGGTGAGTTATTACGAAGTCAGAGCCGAGGTATTCCCCCTACCGAAAAATCCGGCTCAAGAAAATATAGCCCTGGTCGCACCGCCACCCAAACGGTCTGATACCGTCCAAGCCGCCCTAGAAGTGGTTCCGGTGGTGCAACAGGAACAAGTCAAAAATCCCCAAGATCCGACGGTGACTTTAGTATTTGGGGGAGACGTCACCCTGTCCGACCACTTTGAAGATGTGATTGGGACGAACTACTCCCTACCCTTTGCCCAACTCCCGGAATATCAGGATGCCGATCTGGCGATGGTGAACTTAGAAAATCCCCTCACCCGTTCTACCCTACGCCGTCCCAACAAACAGTTTAATTTTAAAGCCGATCCAGAAGCTGTCAAGGTATTAACAGAAGGGGGAATTGATATTGTCAATCTTGCCAATAATCATACGATGGACTATGGGGAACCTGGGCTAATGGAAACCATCGCAACTTTAGACCAAGCGGGGATTAAGACCGTGGGAGCAGGTCGAGATATGAAAGAAGCCCGTCGGCCCTCGATTATTGAAGTTAAAGGTCAACGGATTGCCTATTTAGGCTATTATGATGCCGACTTTCATGCAGCCACCGAAACTTTAGCGGGAACCAATCCCCGTTATGATCAGCAGGTAGCCGCCGATATTAAAGCCATCCGAGATCAAGTGGATTGGGTGGTGGTTAACTACCATTGGGGTGTAGAACTGGCGGAATATCCGGGGGACTGGCAAATTGACTTAGCCCGATTTACGATCGATCAAGGAGCCGATGTGGTGATTGGTCATCATCCCCATACCTTACAGGGTGCGGAAATTTATAAAGGTCGGCCGATTGTTTACTCCTTGGGGAATTTTATTTTTGGGGGGAATAGTCGTGCGGATTATGAAACGGCCGTGCTCAGAGTTGCCCTAAACGCTAACCATCAAATGAAGGTCGAGTTTTTACCTGTGGAAGTCACCCAATATCAAGCTAAGGTGATTTCAACCCCAAAGGGCGAGGATATTATTAAGCGGGTGGGGCGACTCTCCCAAATTTTTGATCAGCCCATGCAGTCCTCCGTCGTGTTAGACACCCCGCAACGACAGATTAAACGGGTGGATGCCGCCTTAACCCCAACGGCAGAACCGACTTTGCCCCTAGTGACGGAACCTAAGCCAGAAATTCCATCGACGGCGACGGAGATAGTCCCATCGGAACCGCCGAAAACCTTGTTTTCCGAACCCATGCAGTCTCCAGTTATTAAGCAGTCAGGATCTATATCACAGACCGAATCCCCCTTACCTCCTAAATTAGAAACTAAAACGGCAACCCAGGATGATCTCAAACCCTATATTGATCAACCTTTTATTAAAGATCCGTTTATCTCCCTGCCTTCTTTTCCCCAAGCACCCGTCCCTAGCACCCAAAGTTACCGGGGTTCTGATTTCCCAATCTCGTTTCAAATTGCCATTCCTAAGCAGCAATCTGTAACAACGGAATCAGAAGTTTCTGTCTCGAAAATGGAAAGGGGATCTCACGCTGAAATTGATCTTCCTTTGAAAAATCGAGAGTTTGATCAAGCCATAGGCTAAGATCCTAACGGTTACCCCTGGTGAATTTGTTTGCCTGTCCAAAGTTTATTTATTCCTAACTATTACTGTGTTTGCGATCGCACTAAAGCCCCATCAACAATATAAAACCTACGTCCTGTCTGACCCGACTACCCAGTCGAGCCTAGAAGTTGTGCCCGAAAGGGGCGGAATTATTACCCGTTGGCAAGTCGAGGGTAAGGACTTACTGTATTTGGACAGTGAACGGTTTGCTAACCCTGAGTTAACGGTGCGGGGCGGAATCCCGATTTTATTCCCCATTTGTGGGAATTTACCCGATGATACCTACACCTATCAGGGTCAACGCTATACCCTCAAACAACATGGTTTTGCTCGAAATTTGCCCTGGACAGTAGCACAACAGGCGACAAATCAGGGGGCATCGATTACCCTGGTCTTGCAAAGTAATCCCCAAACCCGTTCAGTTTATCCCTTTGATTTTGAAGTGGAGTTTACCTATACCCTCAAGGGTAACTCTCTACAGATTTTCCAACGTTATACGAACCTCTGCGGGACAATGGATAGTCTACCCGCCCAGACCATGCCCTTCTCCACGGGGTTACATCCTTATTTTTTAGCGGGGGATAAGGAGCAGTTGGCTTTTGAAATTCCGGCGATGCAGTACCGAGATCAACGTAGCCAGAAAACCCATGTGTTTACGGGACGGTTTGATCCCTTGGAGGAGGAAATCGATGGACTGTTTAATCCATTAACCGGGTTAGCCACCACCACCATTGACCACAGTCGTCGGTCTAAAATTATCCTTGGCTATAGTTCTGCCTATTCGAGTGTGGTGTATTGGACACTCAAGGGTAAAGATTACTATTGTTTGGAACCTTGGACGGCCCCCCGCAATGCCATGAATACGGGAAAATTATTGACCTATCTCAAGCCTGGAGCCAGTTGTGAGATGCTCGTTCACTTGAATGCCACATTTTTTTAAGAAACCCCTTGTCAACCCAGAAATGTTGTGTTACTATTAGAAACTGTGCGTGAGAAAAGGAAAAACGCGCGGGTCGCTAACTCAATGGTAGAGTACTCGGCTTTTAACCGATTTGTTCCGGGTTCGAGCCCCGGGCGACCCATATAACAAATAAACATCGAGGATGGATGGGAATTCCCTCTGTCAGTTCGTGCGTTCCCGAAACAATACGGGTATTCCACAACTGAAAAAATAACAAATTTCTGATCAGAGCCACCGGAAATTACCAAATTGTCTTAATATTGTTTTAATTAGTTACGACCTCGGAACAAATTTACAAAACAACGACTTAGGAGGCAATTTTATGGCGCTCGTACCCATGCGGCTTTTGCTGGATCATGCGGCTGAAAATGATTATGGACTTCCTGCATACAATGTGAATAACATGGAGCAGATCCAAGCCATTATGCAGGCTGCTGAAGAAACCAATAGCCCTGTGATTTTGCAAGCTTCTCGCGGTGCTCGTCAATATGCTGGTGAAAGCTTCCTGCGCCACCTGATTTTAGCGGCGGTGGAAACCTATCCCCACATCCCCATTGCCATGCACCAAGATCACGGCAACTCTCCCGCCACCTGCTATTCTGCCATGCGTCATGGCTTCACTAGCGTGATGATGGATGGTTCCCTCGAAGCCGATGGTAAAACCCCTGCCAGCTTTGAATATAACGTGGCTGTCACCTTAGAAGTGGTGAAAGTGGCTCATTCCATTGGGGTTAGCGTTGAAGGAGAACTGGGTTGTTTGGGTTCTCTGGAAACCATGCAAGGTGACAAAGAAGATGGTCACGGTGCAGAAGGGAAATTGACGATGGAACAGTTGTTAACTGACCCCGACCAAGCCGTTGAGTTCGTGGAAAGAACCCAAGTAGACGCTTTAGCGATCGCCATTGGTACCAGTCACGGGGCTTACAAATTCACCCGGAAACCGACTGGTGAGATTCTGGCCATTAGCCGCATTGAAGAAATTCACCGTCGCTTACCGAATACTCACTTAGTCATGCACGGTTCCTCCTCCGTTCCTGAAGATTTGTTGGAAATCATCAACAAATACGGTGGTCAGATCCCTGAAACCTACGGGGTTCCTGTGGAAGAAATCCAAAAAGGAATTAAGAGCGGTGTTCGGAAAGTAAATATTGATACTGACAACCGTTTAGCCATTACCGCAGCCTTCCGGGAAGCAGCCTTTAAAGATCCTTCTAACTTTGATCCCCGTCACTTCCTGAAACCTTCTATCAAATATATGAAGAAAGTTTGTGCGGATCGTTATAATCAATTCGGTTCTGCGGGTAATGCAGATAAGATCAAAGTTCAAACTTTAGATGAGTTTGCAGCTAAGTACGCTAAAGGTGAATTGAGTGCTACTACTAAAAAGGCTGTTGCGGTTTAATTAATAGACCCTGATTTTAGTTTTAAAGCGTCTAAGTTGATGAATTGAAAGCCTGGTTTCTTAAAAAAGAAGCCAGGTTTTTCCTTGTAGTAAGCCCTTCAGGGCTTAATTCTGATTTGATACTCAGTTATTAAGATTTCCGTCCTAGCAAAAAGGGGGGATTTCAAAATCAACTTTGCAAGATAGCATAGAAAGGGAAGTTTTAACATCGTTAAAATTAAACCTTTGGAGCGACTGACGGGTGTAATATATGGGGCAAAAGCTCAGACAATCAATGGAGCTAAAGTGGAGAGTGCCAATTGCTATAATAGCTTTGATAGCATTGGGAGTTATGGCTTATCTTGCTCACAGTTTTTCGGTATTGACTGCATTTATACCGATTGTTTCCGTGTTAGTGGCTTTTTTCAGTTCTCTAATGGCGTTAATTTATTATCAAAATCTCCAACATTTAAAACAGAAAAATGCTTCCTTAGAGGCGCTATTGCAAAACACGAAAGAAAGGTTTCTACTAGAAAAAGATGATCTGGAAAAACAACTGAAAACAACGGTTGAAAAATATGACAGGGTGGAATCTAAAAATAAAGTTTTGGAGGAGATGAATCATCGAAAAGATGATTTTCTTAGGCAAACATCCCATGAGTTAAGAACACCGATGAATGGGATTATTGGTTCCTTACAACTCCTATTGGATGATTTATGTGATGATCGAGATGAAGAACTGGAGCTTTTAAAACAAGCTCATGATTCTTCCCTCCATCTATTAACGTTAATTAATCAGGTTTTAGACTTAGCTCGAATTGAAGAAGGTCGAATTTCTTTTGATATTAAAACTATTGATTTACAAGCCTGTTTAACGGCTGCTATTTACCTACAATTTTCTAATATTCGTCAAAAAGGATTACGACTCTATAAACAGGACTATTCTCACCGAATTAAAGTCAAAGCTGACCCGACAAAACTTAAACAAATTTTCATTAATATTATTGGGAATGCGATTAAATTTACAGACCGGGGGAGTATTTCAATTAGCACAGAAATTCGTCACGGTAATCATCCTCAAACACAAGAGAGTGAAGAAATGGCTGTGATTACGATTAAAGATACGGGAATTGGGATTTCACCTCAAATCCAAGAAAAACTATTTCAACCCTTTGTTGTGGAAGATGAATCCCGAATTAATGCCCTAGGAAGTACCGGATTGGGATTAGCGATTTCCAAAAATTTAGTCGAAATGATGGGAGGTAGAATTCAATTAGTCAGTCCAGGGAAGAATCAAGGAACTCTGGTTGAAATCTTTTTACCCTTAAGTGATGGAGAAACCTACAATTCAGATTTAACCTAATAAACTAACCTCAAGGAGTCTGGAAAAAGAGAAAAGAAGATGTTAATAATTGTTGGGGTTGAATATTTTCTAAAAAGCCAATAATTTGACCTGTGGCTTGAACTTCAATTAAAGTTCCACCACCGAGGGTACGTTCAATACTGGGAAATACTCCTCGCACGGCTTCTGGGGGAATGGAGGTCAAACGCAACTGAGCAAAAGAAGGAACTCCATTAACAATAATTACATCTTCTCCGGGGGTAAAATCCGTGATTATATCTGCATTAGTGGGAATAAAACTGGATGAAGATCCTGTATTTTCGGGAGGAAAAGCGCGAATTGAAAAGTTGTCAACCCCAAATCCTCCGGTTAACTGATTTATCCCTTTATCTCCGGCCAGATAATCATTTCCCGCCGAACCCAAAAGGGTATCATTTCCCTGTCCTCCATAAACAGAATCATTCCCATCTCCTCCATTAATATAATCTGCACCTAAATTTCCTTGGATAATATCATTGCCATTTAAACCAATTAAAGAATCGTTTCCTTTCCCTCCAAATAAACTATCATCTCCAGCCCCTCCCGATAGGGTATCGGGTTCTTCTAAACCATAAATGGCAAAGTTAAAGGGGGCGAGAAAGGGAGAGACCTCAATATAATCTGGGCCAGTTGTTCCAATATATTGACCCTTTCTATTGACATCTTTTTGGGTAATCGTAATAATATTAACCCCCACCAAAGAAGTTGTAGTTCCTGTGGACATTGGCACAGGTTGTGGAACAGATAGAGATGAAAAATCTGGTTGCATTGTCATAAATCGACTCTCCCGAAAACATTAAGGCAAAGGAAATCACTGGGTTTAAATAGTATAAATTATTTTACTATAAAATCAGTAAAATAGGATTGCTATAGGCAATTCCGCTTGAGAAATTTTTGGGATAAACTCATGAATCATGTATGATTTCTTTTTGTTCTTGTTAGTTAGGTTCAGGGAAAAATTCAACAAAAAATGCAGAGGGTTTCAAAAGCAATAATATCTTACGGGGAATGATCCTACCCTGAATTCGGAGCAATCTCGACGAGAAAATGAAAATTTTTGATGATTGACCCTGAAATTCTGCCCATAACAGTTAAGATTTAAGGAATAGTCGGGACTCGCGTTTGCAAATGAATCCAGAATCCACGCTCAATCAGCTTAAAGCCTCCCTTCCTGATGGTCAACTGCCCTCTAGTTATGGTGTCTACTTCAAAAATACCCTAGTTGCCTTGTGTCATGCCCTCGAAGATCACATTTTGCAAAATAGTGATGCGACAACGGATCAACAACCTCTAGTATTAGTCACATTTCAGGAGGGAAAATGGTATCTTCAAGAGGCTGAACGGTATTTTGATCTGGTTCAATCTTGTCGCCATGTTGTGATTAGTGCCGTTGGGGATGGTGGATTTTTGACCCATCGCACCGGACAATTAGAGAATGTTTCTTTAATTAATTTAGACCGTTCTGATAGTTTGGTGATGGAGTGGAATTTAATTATTTTGGCTCCCGGTTATACGACAATGCTATTGTGCCATGAATTGATGGCAAATGAATATGCCCATCATAGTAAACCTACGATTGATAGCGAACGAAAATTTTATGGATTATGGACATTTGATCAAAAGTTGGTTCGTAAATCTGCTGAAATTTTAATTGAGCGGTTTCGACCCTATAATCCTGAATTAGCGGATAGTTTATTGGCACAACATCAGCAAATTGTAGCGACACCTTATCATCAAGTTCCTGATTTAACCAGCGTGGTTTCTCGGATTGTGAGTTATCTACAATCTTCTCAACAGGAATTAATTACGGTTAACCGTCAAACCCGAGAATTATGGGAATTAGAAGGGCAAGCAAAACGAGTCAGCCGTAATATTAGTGCCAATAAATTACAGGCATTTTTAAGAATGGCACAACGGGTGGATGAACGGGATCGCGATAACCCCTGTGCTTCCTTACAAGTCGCGGCTTTATCGGAAACCATTGGTCAAATTTTAGATCTGCCAACGGTGACCTTGAGACGGTTACGGTTAGCGGGATTATTATATAGAATTGGGTTAGCATCGGCACCAGATGAGGTGTTTAATCAAACACCGGAAGAAATGGATGATGCCACGAGAAAGTTTTGGTCAGAACGGACATTAATTGGGGCTAGATTATTAGAATCTATGCCAGAATTATCGGAAGTTCGGGAGGTTGTGTATCACTATTTAGAACATTGGGACGGCACGGGCAAACCCAATGGTTTAAAAGGAGAAGAAATTGATATTAAATCCCGAATTTTAGCGGTGGTGGCTTATTTTCAAGCCTTTATTCAACCCCGAGGTAAACGTCCGGCTTTAAGTTTAACAGAGGCGTTAGAAAAATGTCAGGAGTTGAGTGGCACGAGATTTGATCCAACTTTAGTTGAATCACTAAAAACCGTTGTAAAATTAACTGAAATCGGCTTAATGCAGTTACCTGAAAAGCCTAGTCAATTGCCGAACGTGTGGTTAGAGGAGGAGTTAAATCCTCAATCTAAACTGCAAAAATAATCTGAACTTTAAGTTGTTTCAATTATCCCTAATTATGACCATGACTCGCACTCTATCGGTTGATTTTAATGCCCTCAAACAAGGAGCTATTAAAGATTTGACTAATATGAATTTATCCGGTATTGATCTATCCGGGGCTAATTTGGCACAGGTGAATTTATCGGGTTCTAATTTGTCGGGAGCTAATTTATCCGGGGCTAATTTACAAGGAGCGCAACTCCGAGCTAATTTAAGAGGGGCTGATTTATCGGGAGCAAATTTGCAAGGGGCTGACTTGAGAAATGCTGATTTAAGGGGGGCAATTCTATTCGATGCGGAGGTAAAAGAAGCGAGTTTTGCTGGAGCTTTTTTAACTGGAGCCACCTGTGGAAATTTGGATTTAAGTGGCATTGATTTAAGGGGTGCTGATTTACGCGGCGTGAATTTATTCCAAGGAATTTTATATCAAGCGGATTTGAGAAATACTAATTTATCCGGTGCAGATTTATCTCAAGCCGATTTAGAAGAAGCAAATTTATCCGGTGCGGTATTGCGAGGAACGAATTTAGAACGGGCTAATTTACTCTGCGCGATTCTTGAACAAACCTTATTTTTAGGTGTGGTTTTAGATGGCGCTTGTCTCGAAGGAACAGAGTTAGGGAATTGTTGACGGTTTCTATTTAATTGGGTCTAAAATTTGTTACATTGTGATGATTATAATTAAGCAGTTAGGGAGGATCTATGCGGTCAATTGAACAACTGACAGAAGAACTTTTATCTCTCCCTATGGCATCAAGGGCGCTTTTGGCAGAAAAACTCGCAGAAAGTTTAGAATTCGATACCGATCCAAAGATTCAGGCAGCTTGGACATCTGAGGCCCATAAACGACGTAACGAGATCCAAAGCGGTGCTGTGCAAGCAATTCCAGGGGATAAAGCCTTAGCTCAAGTGAGGATGTTGCTTGACCAATGAAGTATGTATTTCATCCTGAAGCACTGGCTGAATATGCTGAAGCCGTCCAATACTATGCAGAACAAAATTCCGAAGTAGCACAGGCATTTATTAATGTTATTGAGGATGCAGTTTATCGAATTAAAGAATCTCCGACTCGGTGGGCTGTACTTGATGAAAATGTTCGGCGATGTTTGACGCGCAAATTTCCCTATAGCATCCTCTATACGATCGAGCTAGACTACATTTTGATTCTAGCCGTGACGCATTGCAGTCGAGAGCCGGGGTATTGGAAAAACCGCAAATAATAGTCGTAGAAAACTAATATGGAGTTTACATGGCAAGGCAACCAATTGTTCTCAATGGAATAGAGTTCAAATTCCGGAAAGCTGAGGATGCACAATTTCAAACAACTCTTATTGATATAGAGTTAAAGGATAAATTTCGACGATATCATCATAAAATGGCACAGCTTAGGATTATTAAAGCTGAACGAAATCTTAGTCTTGGAGGATCTGAGAGAATTCTGAAGATCCGTAATCCTGTGTTGATTCCTATGGAAATCATAGGTGACTTCAGCACTTTAGAAGCAACTTGTCAGGAGCGAACAGAATATGAAAGTTAAAACATTAAAAAAGCGACTTGATCGCAATCGTCCCATGACCAGCGTGACAATTCGCATTCCTGAAGATGTCGTCGAAGACCTCAAACGGGTTGCGTCACTATTAGGCGTTTTAGGATATCAGCTATTGATTCGCGCTTACATCGGTAATTCTCATCCAACCTTTATCTATGCGATAAGCATTACTGATTGTTACAAAACTTTATAAAAAGTTATAATAGGCAAGTCAGCTAACGAGCAATAGGAATGGTACAGGCTTTGTTTGGAAGCACTTCTTTTCAGAATCAAAGTGGCGATCGCCTTGTCAGCAAGGCGGTTGGGGCTGCGATCGCAGCTTTATTCAAGCGTTCTGAAAAAATTGAAGCCAACGTTCGGGCGGAACCTGTAGCCAAGCTTTTGCAGGGAAGCGTCGATGGTTTCGATTTTATTGGCAACGGGATGCTGATGTACAATGGCCTCCGCATTGCCGTCATGGAACTCTATGTGCAGGCGGTGTCCATTGATTTCAGCGCGATTTTCACAGGCCAAGTCAAGTTACGACAACCGACTCAAGCCAGTTTGCGGGTGGTATTAACGGAGGAAGACTTGACTGACTCTTTTAACACCCCCTTTGTGGTAGAAAAACTCCAGCGCCTGCAATATCAGGGAGAATCCTTAACCTTTACAAAAACCCTGATGACGGTTACTCCTGAGAAAAACCTTAGAATTCAATCGGGAATTCTACTAGGAAATTCACAAGCACCCGTCCAAGTTGATTTCACAACTCAGGTGGAGGTGGAAGACCGTCAGAAAATCCGATTTGTTGATGTTCAATATCAGGGAAATCAGGAGGAAATTAACCTGAGTCAAGCTTTAGTAAACCATGTAAATGATTTATTAGATCTGGACAAATTTGCTTTAGATGGAACCCAATTAAAGGTAGATAGACTGCGAATTCAAAACAATTCCCTGATTTTTTATGGGTCAGCCCAAATCAATCAATTTCCCAAAGGAAAGAAAAGCTAAAACGTTGTTAATTTACCGTTAAATTTGATTGCTGGAGGAGAATTGTTCAAGACCATTACTTTTAGTTTAAAGTCGGGAAAAGCAAGTGTTCTTCCCGACTTTCATCTTGAAAGTAAAGCAATAAGCACCGAGGATATTGACAACCTCTCTGTATCTTCGTGTCTTTGTGGTTAAATTAATCTTAACCCCTATTTATTCTCATCTTCCTGATTCACTTTAGGAATATAATCCGGTCTTTCTTTATCTTCCCAACCCGGGGGACGCTTAGAGTTATACCAAGCAATTGATCCAATACTCACCGCCGCCACAAATCCGACAATCAGCACTGCAATCGGAATCCATAGAGTATTACTACTTGCCATAATGTTGATTTTTCCTTAATTATAATGATACCCTGACCATTATCTCATTTTTGGTTAACTAAAACTTTAAAGATTCTATCGACGACATCCTAACCCAATTAACCCTAGGATCTGATGCTTGAGATCTTGCTAATTACCGGAGAATATTTCTCATGTCTTTTTGGATGATCGGATTACTATTAGTGGGCAGCTTTATTTTAGGAACATTACCCCTAACCGATTGGGTTGTTCAACTTCTATCGGGCAAAAAGTTATCAAGATTAGGAACAGGTAATATTAGTGTTTCCGCCGCTTTTTATCAAGGAGGAAAACCCGCAGGAATTGTTGCAGTTCTCCTGGAAATAGGCAGGGGAATAATTCCAGTAATTGCTGCTAAGATATTATTCCCGAATGATCCCGCTTGGCAATTAGTAAATTTAATTTTATTAGTAGCAGGACGATATTTTGTTGCTAAAGGAGGCGGAGTTACCAATGCAACCTGGGGAATATTAGTCTATTCTCCTATTGTTGCCATCAGTAGTGGAATTACCGGATTATTCATCTGGCGATTCAGTGATTTATTATTACCCCTATCTAAATATTCATCCCGGTTGTGGGCCTCCCGTTTAGGGTGTTTAAGTGGGCCGTTTTGGGTCTGGTTTTGGCATCAAACCCCTGAATATTCCCCCTTATCTGCTTGGGAATTCGTCGCAGCCCTAGGAATAGCCTTTCAATTAGTTTTAATTAACTTATCTCAAAAAGATGATCTCGGATATTATATGAAACAACAATTTTTAAATCTGGAAGATAAACTCAATCTTCAACAATGTGGGGAAAAAGCCACCCGATTAAGTGAATTAAAACGGGCAGGATTTGAAGTTACTTTAGGATGGATTTTACCTGCTATTAACCGTTTAGAAGACGTAAATATTACTTTAAAAAAAGAAATTGACCAGGTTAATTTTCCCTTAATTGTCCGTTCGTCTGCGGTGGGAGAAGATAGTAACTACGCTTCAGCAGCAGGACAATATCAAACCATTGGCCCGGTTTATTCCACTTCAGAATTACACGAGGCAATTATTCAATGTCGTCAATCCTATTGGACTTCTGAAGCCATTTCCTATCGTCAAAATCAACAAATTCCTGATACGGGAATAGCGGTATTAATTCAACCCTATTTAGCCAGTGAAGTCGCTGGGGTTATGTTTACCCGTAACCCCCTAGATGGCGGTTCACAAATCATTATTGAAGCCTTACCCGGGGGGGCAGAATCCGTTGTCGGAGGTCAAGTCACTCCGGTGAATTTAGAAATAGAAATTAATACCTCCTTTGAGGATTTAGAACCCCCGTCTATTTTACCCAAAACCGTTATTTTAGAATTAGTTAAACTCGCTCAAGAAATAGAAACCTTTTATCATGGTTTACCCCAGGATATTGAGTGGTGTTGGGATGGAGCAAAAGTCTGGATTTTGCAAAGTCGCCCCATTACCAATTTACATCCTATCTGGACGCGAACCATCGCCGCAGAAGTCATTCCCGGGGTAATTCCTCCCTTAACTTGGTCAATTAATCGCCCCTTAACCTGTGGGGTTTGGGGAGAAATCTTTACTTTAGTTTTAGGGGAAAAAGCAGCACCATTAGACTTTAATCAAACCGCGACATTATTCGGTTCCCACGCCTATTTTAACGCTACCTTATTAGGGGAAATCTTTTCAATGATGGGATTACCTGAACAGGGATTAGAATTTTTAGTTCGAGGACAAAAAATGGGAAAACCCCCCCTTGGGAAACTCTTACCCTCCTTACCTGGTTTATGGCGATTAGTTCAACGGGAGCGACATTTGGATCGGGATTTTCAACAGGATTTAGAACAGCTATTTTTACCCATATTACAACAACTAGAAGCAGAATTATCCATGAAATCCCTAAGTTTAACTCAACTTTTAGAACGATCTGAAACCATTCAAAACCTGTTAAAATCAGCGACTTATTATAATATTCTAGCCCCTATAGGGTTAGCGATTCGACGAACTTTATTTAAAGTTTCTGATAGTTGGATACCTACCTATACTGCCCCAGAAATTGCTTCGATGGAAGCCTTACAAACCCTGGCTGATCGCATCAGAGAAACCTCGGAAGAACCCGACCAAATAAGCTACCAATATTTTTATCAGATTCTAGCAGAAAATCCCCAGTTAAATCAACAATTTAAAGATTGGTTACAAACCTATGGTTATTTAAGCGAGGTCGGAACAGATATTTCTGTGCCGAATTGGTTAGAACAACCAGATATATTAAAAGAAATGCTCTTTAAAATTGTTAAAAATAGCAACTACCGGATGGAACATTCGACGGTTTCTACCTTAACCCGATGGGAAAGATGGCGACAAGCTCAATGTTATCAACGCACTTTAACGAAAAGCCAAATTGCTGAAATTTACGGTAAACTTTTAGCTCATTTACGATGGACAATATTAGCCATAGAATCCCAAGCAATCAATCAAGGAATCCTAGAAACTTCGGGGGATATTTTCTATTTAGAATGGGATGAAATTAAAGATTGGATAGAACAGCAAATTGAGCCTGATTTTATTCCTAAAGTCAGTCAACGGAGGCAAATTTTCATGGAAGATAGCGATCGCACAGTTCCCCCTGTAGTCTATGGTAACTTATTACCTGAACCTCGATTAAAAACTATTAAAAATCCCGCTATTTTACAAGGGATTCCTGCTAGTATTGGCTGTGTGGAAGGAACGGTTAAAATCTGTCGGAGTCTAACGAATATCATCGATAAAACTGAGGATATAATTCTCGTAGTTCCCTACACCGATGCCGGATGGTCGCCGATTCTCTTAACCGCAAAAGCGATTATTTCTGAAGTCGGTGGACAACTTTCTCACGGTGCAATTATCGCCCGGGAATATGGCATCCCGGCGGTGATGAATATTCAAGGAGCGACTACTTATTTAAAAGATGGTCAACGGGTGCGCGTTGATGGTTATCAGGGGACTGTTGAGATTTTGGAGAGTAAAGAATAGGAAATCAAAAATAGAGAATATAGTGTTAAATATAATATTGACATGATGAACAATTTAAAGCTATAATTAGAGTGCTTTACTGTAATGTTAATTGTATATAGTAATTCTAAATAAGTTGTAACATTTTATTGTAGGGGTTGGGTCTCCCAACCCAGGCGCAAAGAGGGTTGGGAGACCCAACCCCTACGGGTTTTGATCACAAATCATTTAGAATTGCTATATAACTTATACTTTTCTATAAAAATATTATTTAATTTATGGCATCTCTCACGCCTTCAAGTTTGGAAGAAAAAATCCACAATTTAGCACAAAAATCTTCCGAAGCTCTACTGAAACAAATTAACTTTAGTTTAAAAGAAATGGAAGCTGATGATACTTCTCATTTTTTAATCTATAGAGTTTTGCATATCACTGAGGAAGAAGGAAGATTAATAGATACTTATCAAAATAAAGGTCGTTTTTTATATAATTATGCAGGTTCATTTTTAGAGAAGGCTACTCAATTATCTTTCTTAGAAAAATACCCTGATTCAAAAGCAGTCAAAATTACTAATACTCTGGGTTCAAGACCGAAAACATTTGAAATTGATTGTTTAGAAGGAAATAATGCCATTGAAATTAAGTGGAGAGATGCAACAACAGATGGAGATCATATCACAAAAGAACATACTAGAATCAAAGCTATAGCAATCCTAAATAATTTGTGACAAAATTCCGTAGGGGTTTGGTCTCCAAACCCTCTTTTCGCCTGGGTTTGGAGACCAAACCCCTACAATAAAATGTTACAACCTATTTAGGATTGCTATATATCAACCGCAGGTTATAAACCCATTCGTATTATGTTTTATTACCCCAATAGGCAACAAGCTATCAGAATTCAACAAACTTTAGAGACACTTTATAAGGGTATTGGCGGTGAATATTACTATGGAGAGAGTGCATGGAACTATGTAACTGAAAGAACAGGTGTAGATTTAAAAGCAATCTTACAAAGAATTGCGGATCAAAATACGGCTTCAGATGAATGATAATTGATTAACCCATGAAAAATTATGAACAATACTTACAATATTATTCAAGGAGACTGTCTTGAGATAGTCCAAGGAATGCAGCAAAATTTCGTTAATCTGATTTATTTAGATCCTCCTTTTTTTACCCAAAAACACCATTCTTTAAAAACGAGAGATAGACAATCTGAATTTAGCTATGATGATTTATGGGAAAGTCATCAAGACTATGCAAAATTTATTCATGAGAGGTTAGTTGTTCTACATAAGGTTTTAAGGGAAGATGGGTCAATTTTTGTACATTGTGATACCCATGCTAATTATATCATTAGAGCAATTTTAGATCATATTTTTGGACAAGAAAATTTTAGATCAGAAATTATTTGGAGTTACAAACGATGGTCAAATTCCAGAAAAGGATTATTACCAGCCCATCAAACCATATTCTTTTATTCTAAGACAAATCAATTTATCTTTAATCCCATTTATTGTAATTATTCGGAGTCTACGAATATTGATCAAATCTTACAGAAACGTACCAGAGATGAGCATGGTAAAGCCATTTATGCTAGGGATGAACAGGGGGAAATCATTCCTGCTGATCCCAAAAAAGGAGTCCCATTAAGTGATGTTTGGGAGATTCCCTATTTAAACCCTAAAGCTAAAGAGCGTGTGGGTTATCCAACTCAAAAACCGATTTTACTCCTAGAACAAATTATTGAGTTAGCCTCTAATCCTGGGGATATTATATTAGACCCTTTTTGTGGAAGTGGGACAACAATTATTGCGGCAAAATTATTAAATCGTTCAGCCTGGGGAATTGATATTTCTCCCGATGCTGTTCAAATTTCTAAAGATAGATTAAAAACCCCAATTAAATCCGAATCTTTGCTCCTTCAAAAAGGTCGCAAAGCCTATCTTAATGCCAATGAAGATGCACTTAATATTATTGCTAGTTTAGATATTATTCCGGTTCAAAGAAATCAAGGAATTGATGCTATTTTAAAACAGAATTATCAAGGAAAGCCCGTTCCTGTTCGGGTACAGCGTCAGGGAGAAAGTTTACACAAAACACTCGCTTTATTGCATAAAGCATCTCAAATTAAAGGGGCTTTAAAATCCATTTTAGTCAAAACATCAGATGATCTTTTTGATCTTGACGTGATAGATATTCCCGATCACATCATGATTATAGAAGCCCCGGCTTATACTGTTCAAAAAGGGTTTAACTTCAATTAAATTGTCCCTTCAGTGAGTCCCATAAGTTGTTGTGTTTGTTCAGTAATACCAAACAAGCGATCAGCATGACAAAAGATTTCCCAGGCGCGAATTCCCATAAAACCAATCCCGGCAACCCCCAAGGGTATGGCGACGGCACCTAAAAGCGTGGCAATGGAGGGAAATATCATACAAAGTGTTAACAGAATGGCCGTAATTACACCCCCCGCAATAGCCGCTTTTGCCGTGGCGGTGGCGACTTTTTTCACTAACTTTGACTTGGTAATTTTGCCTTCAACGTACAATAAAGAGTTTTCTAAAATAGAAAATACCAACTCAATAACTCCTGCCACAATCGCACCTTTAAGAGTTGCCCCAACGATTTCGACAACTGCTGTTTTAAAGGCGGCATCCGCTAAAACCTTCTTCGCCGCGGCTAATTCCTTGCGGGTCATGTCCACCCCACCGCGCTTACGATTCACCCAAAAATATTCAAAAATCCCGTTATTGGCTTCGCTTCCCCCGCCATTAACGTGGGCTTTGATGTGACTCCAATCTTTATCCTGACAGAAGTTACGAATGGCTTCTGGCCCTTGGGCGCGAATTTGGGCGGGTATAGATTCAAACACCTTGGCGGCTTCTTGAACACTTCGCATTCCCTGGCGCACACCCGCCCTAGCGAATTTTAATTGTAACCCTCTGGGTAGGTTTTCAAACCGGATATTATGGGCCACTTTAAAGGCTTCTTGAGTCACAACGACCCCCGCACCAACCATGGAACCGGGGGCGGATTCTACCCATGCGGTTACGGCCTTGGCACTGTCCTGAACATTGGCAGCTATTTGGTTAGCCAAATTTTGGGTATCGTTAACCGTTTCTTGAACCTTGGCAGATAGAAATTCGAGGGGATTAGGGTTAATTTCCATATTGATCCGGTTTGCCGAGTTAATTATTCTCACTATAGCAGAAGCAAAGCCCTTGATAAAGTGTGATCATTTTTCTTAATTAAACCTTTGTTATTTAATGGGGTTATGAGTTTAAAATGGATAGATAACCTGTAATAGTTAAGACCATGACCGAACCCTCTGAACGGCCAGCTATTGAGAATCTTCGGGGTAAATTCACCAGTCCAGACCTGCAACAACGACTTACAGCCCTTTCAGACTGTCTGAAATTTGATCAAGGTTTAGATTTACTCGCGCAACAGGCATTAACCAACCCTTCAGAACAGGTTAAACAATCGGCGTATTGGGTGCTGTATGGTGATAATCCTTATTTAACTGAAAATGTTAATTTGCGATCGCCTAATATTATACCTCAAGATACAATTTCTTGTGTAGCTATTAGTTCAGAACATAAAATTATCGTCGGTGGCGGTTGGAAAATCATCAGAATTTGGAATTTAGAGACAGGACAATTAGTTGATACCCTTGATGCTCATTCCCATTGGGTTTTATCCGTTGCAATTAGTTCCAATGGTCAATATTTAGTCAGTAGTAGTATTGACAAAACTGTTAAGTTATGGAGTTTAAAAACTAAAATTAATTTGCATACTTTTACAGGTCATACAAGTTGGGTTAATGTGGTTAAAATTACCCCAGATAATCAAACCTTAATTAGTGGAAGTGCAGATAAAACCATTAAAGTCTGGAATTTAGAAAAGAAACAACTTGTCCATACTTTTAATGATCATACCGGATGGATTTCTTGTTTAGCAATTAGTTCAGACAGTAAATTTTTAGTCAGTGGAAGTACAGATAAAACGATAAAATTATGGGATTTGACAAAAAAACAATTATTAAGAACTATTGAAGAACATTCAGATTGGATTCAAAATGTCGCCATTAGTTCTGATGATCAATCTTTAGTTACAGGTAGTCGAGATGGAACTGTTAAAATTTGGCAAAAAGATCCCAAAACTCAAGGTAAAAATGAAAATTTTAATATTCCTGTTTTAACCGATGTTTTGAGTTTCTTTTTTGGAAAGAGTAATAATCAATCCAAATTTCAACTACTTGTCAATAGTTTAAAATGTGTTAAGACTATTACAGGAAAATTTCAAACAATCAGTGATTTTGATATTACTTCTAATGGTAATATTCAAGTCGTAGGAACCAATAATGGCAGTATTTATATTCAAAGCCCTATTCAAAGCCCTAATCAATACCCCAATCAATCTCGTAAAATTACAGGTCATACTGGATTTATTAGTTCTATTGCTGTTAGTGCTAATGGCAAATTATTTGTTAGCGGGAGTCGAGATTGGATCAAACTTTGGGATTTGCAAACAGGAGAAATTTTAAATGTTTTAGAAGGTGAGTCTCCTAAACTAACATCGTTAAAAATTAATTCCCCAGGAAAAACTTTATATTGTGGTGACTATCAAGAGTTTACTATTCAAGGTTTCGATCAATATAATAAACCGATTAAAATTGAAAATATAACTTGGACTGCTACAGGAGGAGAGGTCGAAGACGGAATATTCCAAGCCGGAAATATATCAGGTTCTAACTTTAAAATTCAAGCACAGGTTAACTCAGTTAGTTGTCAAGTTTTAATAACAATTCTTGAAAAACCTAAACTAACATCGTTAAAAATTAATCCTTTAGAAACAAGTCTATATTGTGGTAAATCTCAACAATTTAATGTTCAAGGTTTTGATCAATATAATCAACCTATTCCCATCGGACAAGTCACTTGGACGGCTACAGGGGGAACAATTAAAAACGGACTATTTCAAGCCGGAAATATATCAGGTTCTAACTTTAAAATTCAAGCACAAGTTAACTCAGTTAGTTGTCAAGTTTTAATAATAATTCTTGAAAAACCTAAACTAACATCGTTAAAAATTAATCCTTCAGGACAAACTTTATATTGTGGTGACTCTCAACAATTTAGTGCTAAAGGTTTTGATCAATATAATCAACCTTTTTCCCTCGGACAAGTTCGTTGGACTGCTACAGGGGGAACGATTAAAAACGGACTATTTACAGCCGGAAATATATCAGGTTCTAACTTTAAAATAGAAGCACAAGTTAACTCTGTTAATTGTCAAATTTTAATTACAATTCCTGAAAACCCTAAACTAACATCGTTAACAATTAATCCTTCAGGAAAAACTTTATATTGTGGGGACTCTCAACAATTTAATGTTAAAGGTTTTGATCAATATAATCAACCTATTTCCATCGGACAAGTCACTTGGACGGCTGACAATATACAACTTCCTAATAATGGAATATTTGTTGCGGGTCGCTTTGAAAAAACGGTTACTATTACCGCAAAAGTTGAAACAATTAGTCAATCTGTCCAAGTTGAAGTTATTGAACGTCCAAGATTAACCTCTTTGATTATTTCTCCATCATTGATAGAAATGTACCCTGGTCAAACCTATCAATTTACAGTTGAGGGTTTAGATCAAAGAGAAAATTCTATTGCAATTAAAAATGTCAATTGGACTGCAACCGGGGGCAAAATTAACAACAATGGAAATTATATTGTTGGGAATAATAGTAAAGGACAATTCACCGTCACCGCTTCAATACCTGGTAAAACAATTAGCGCAACGGCTGAAATTATTGTTCCTTCTATTTTAACTAATCTGATCATTTCACCTCAGACTATTTTTGCTGAACCTAATGAACCGATAACGTTTCAAGTTATGGGTTTAGATCAGATTGGAGATTGGTTTTGGGTGAATAATATTGAATGGAAATGTACCGCCGGAGGTCGAATTAACCGAGAGGGAGTTTTCAAAGGAGGTTATGAACAAGAACAAGTTACTGTAACCGCCAAAGTTGGGTTACTTCAAGTTAGTGCAACTGTTAATATATTACCTGTTTTAAGACGGATTCAGATTAATCCTAATCGGAATATTTTTCTTGAACCCAATGAAAGTATAACTTTTAATGTCGTTGGGTTTGATCAATATGGAAATGAAATTGAAACAGGAAATATTGTCTGGGAAGCAAAAGGGGGAAGAATTGATCGGAATGGTAAATTTACCGCTAAGGATAATGATAAAGGGTCATATAAAGTAACGGCTAAAGTTTCTCCATTATCTCCCTATGATATTCGCTCAAAAATATTAACCTTTGGCATTTATGCAAAATTAATATCTCGGACAGAACGGTTATTTTCTCTGAGTGAGAAAATTTCGAGTGTATTATTGCCTAATTCTGCGGAAACAGAGATTCAAGATCAATCTGAAACAACTAATAATATCTCCACCGCTTCTGAGGAAAATTCGTCTTCAGAACTATCTAATTTTGAAATCGCTTTTCAAGCCTTGGTGATCAAACAGGCGATTAAAATAAGTGTTCGTTTATTAAATTGGGTGGGGGAATCTTGTATTAATTTGGCTCAAATTAGTGATTCTGTTAATATCCAGGTTATTCCTGTTTTAAGAAGGTTAAGAATTCAGCCAGAACGAGTTAAAATTAAATCTGATCAATATTTTAAATTACAAGTTACTGGATTTGATCAACTTGAAATTAAATCTGATCAACCTTTTCAATTTGAAGTTACTGGATTTGATCAACAGGAAAATTTTATCGAACCTAATTATATTGAATGGGATGCAACAGGGGGAACAATTAATCAGAACGGTTATTTTGTTCCTTCAGCATCCTCTGATGGAAGCTATGAAATTTATGCTGAAGCTATCCCAGAAAATATTAGCGATTTAGCTGAGATTAAAATTGTTCGGGTGACTCAAAGTCCAACACCACGTCCAACACCACGTCCAACACCACGTCCAACACCACGCCCAACATCAAGTCCGACTCCAAGTCCAACACCAAGTCCGACTCAAAATCCGACACCAAGTTCAACCCCAAGTTCAACCCCAAGTTCAACACCAAGTTCAACACCAAGTTCAACTCCAAGTTCAACACCAAGTTCAACTTCAAGTTCAACACCAAGTTCAACTTCAAGTTCAACTCCAAGTTCAACTCCAACTCCAATTCCCGAACCCAAGGAAAACCCTGAAAGCTATTCTAAAATGGCAATAGGAGTATTCACTCGTTGGCATATTCGATCTTATATCTTCCGAGATTTGGATGAATTTAAATTACTGTATGGTCATTTGTATGGTTATTACCAGATGCCATCTGGTAAATGGGTTAGATCCCGGCGTCGAGCTCAGACCAAGAAAAAACACTATACAGAAGATTCAATTCGTCTCTATCTGCAAGAAATAAGCCGGATTCGATTATTACGCGCGGATGAAGAAATTGAACTCGCTCGTAAAATTGCCGACTTACTCGAACTAGAGCGAATTCGAGAGAAATTGATGGAACATTACGACCGCGAACCCAATGAGCAGGAATGGGCGAGCGCGGTTGAGATGAGGTTGCCAGAGTTCCGCCACCGTCTGCATCTTGGCCGTCGGGCAAAAGATAAGATGGTACAGTCTAATTTACGACTGGTGGTTTCTATTGCCAAACAATACATGAATCGAGGTCTTTCTTTCCAAGATTTAATTCAAGAAGGCAGTTTAGGATTAATTCGAGCCGCCGAGAAATTTGATCACGAAAAAGCCTACAAATTTTCCACTTATGCGACCTGGTGGATTCGTCAGGCAATTACTAGAGCTATTGCTGATCAATCTCGGACAATTAGACTACCAGTTCACCTGTATGAAACCATTTCTCGGATTAAAAAAACTACCAAATTATTGTCTCAAGAAATGGGTCGCAAACCCATGGAAGTAGAAATCGCAACTCGCATGGAAATGACCATCGAGAAGTTACGGTTTATTGCTAAGTCGGCTCAACTTCCGATTTCTTTAGAAACACAGATTGGGAAAGAGGAAGATTCCCGCTTAGGAGATTTTATTGAATCTGATGGCGAAACTCCTGAAGATCAAGTGTCTATGAATCTATTACGAGAAGACTTAGAATATGTATTAGATACCCTCAGTCCCCGTGAACGAGATGTCTTACGTTTACGTTATGGGTTAGATGATGGTCGGATGAAGACATTAGAAGAAATTGGTCAGATTTTTAATGTCACCCGTGAACGGATTCGTCAAATAGAGGAGAAGGCTCTCAGAAAGTTACGTCATCCTAACCGTAATAGTATCTTGAAAGAATATATAAGGTAGTTGTGATTTTAGGATCTAAAGCAGTGCGAGCGTCCTCGCTCGCTACACCCCAACAGACACCAATTAATTGTTTTAATATAATTGTATTTGCGATCGCCCATTCTTATATTAATATCAATTATTGACCGCGATCGCACTTCAGAAGAAATTGCCGAAAATATACTATAATTAAATCCAGTAACGAGGCAAACTCTATGAACTTGACTACAACACAACACAAGTATATAGAACTGAATGAAAACAATGTTCCCTACATTGCCGGAACAACCATGAAAGTAATTGAATTAGTTTCCGGTCATCTTGCTTTTGGTTGGAGTCCCGAAGAAATTAAATTTCAACATCCCTATTTAAGCATGAGTCAAATTTATTCTACCTTAGCTTACTACTGGGATAATAAAGAAGAACTAGATGCCGATATACAGCGACGATTTGAGAATGTTGAAACGTTACGTCAACAAGCTGGTGAATCTGCTTTAGTTAAAAAACTTCGCACCCAGGGACTCATTCAATGACCCTAGCACTTTACATGGATGAACACATTCGCCGAGTAATTACAAATGGTTTAAAATTGCGCGGTATAGAGGTTCTCACAGTACAAGAAGATGGACGAACTGGCACGCCTGATCCAATTTTACTTGATCGCGCCACAGAACTCGATCGTGTTATCTTTACCCAAGATGATGATTTTTTAGTAATAGCTAACCGTCGTCAGCAAGAGGGGGTAAAGTTTAGTGGGGTTATTTACGCACATCAACAGTCTGTCACCGTTGGAGAATGTGTGCGGGACTTAGAAATAATTGCCAAAGCAAGTGAACCAGAAGATTTAGTGAACCAAGTTCAATACTTACCTTTTTAACAATAAAATTATTGTTTTAATATTATTGTATTTGCGATCGCTCATTTTTGTATTAATATCAATTTTAGTAAGATGGTGCGTGTTAATTTGATTGGGGTTGCGATCGCTAATCTTTAAAACAGTGTAATCACTTGAAAATTTATCAAATTTATGATACAATAACCCATACAGTTTTTAACTCATTAATCCCTAATAAACTCATGAACCTTGATGACCTGCTGAAAAGTTATCGTCAAGAAATTTTAAGGATTGCGGCTCAATATGGAGCCTATAATATCCGAATTTTTGGATCTGTGGCTAGAAATGAAGCAGATTCCAATAGTGATGTAGATTTTTTAGTTGAGCTTGAACCTGGAAGAAGTCTTTTTGATTTAGGTGGACTCCTGATGGACTTACAAAACTTATTAGGGTGTCCAGTTGATGTTGTTACAGAAAAAGGTTTAAAAAAACGCATTCGTGAACAAGTATTAAAAGAGGCAATTTCCTTATGAGAAGGTCTCTAAACCCAAGCGCAAAGAGGGTTGGGAGACCCAACCCCTACGATAAAATATTGCGACCTATTTGGGATTGATATAGATTTTAAGCTCACCTCTAATTATCAAGTTGATTGTTTCCACAACTTCACCGTCCGGTCATAACTTCCCGTTGCTAACCATTGACCATCGCCACTAAACGCCACCGTAAAAACATCACTATCATGGGCTTTAATGGTTTCTAATAATATCCCTTTTTGTACATCCCAAATATCAATTATTCCCTGCCCTCCTCCACTCACTAAAAACCGATTATCTGGGCTAAAAATAATATTAAATATCTCTTGATCATCTGCCCTTAATGTTCTTAATAATACCCATTTTTCCTGTTGATTTTGCCATATTTTAATCATGCCATTTTTAGACGCCGAAGCCAATAATTGACCGTTTAAACTAAACGCCACACTTCTAACCCAGTCCCCATGACCCGTTAAACTTTGGACTTCCTTTGCTGTGTTCAAATCCCAAATTTTTACCGTTTGATCTCGACTCCCACTCGCTAATTTTTGACTATCCAAACTAAACGCCACACTATAAACTCGATCCTGATGACCTGTTAAGGTAAACCCCCGTTTTCCCTTATTCATATTCCAAATTTCAATACTTTTATCTCGACTTCCACTGGCTAAAAATTGACCATTGGGACTAAACGCCACCGCTTCCACCCCGTCTTGATGACCCGTGAGGGTATACCACCGTTTCCCCTTGGTCATATCCCAAATTTCAATGGTTTGATCCCGACTCCCACTCGCCAAAGTCTTGCTATCGGGACTAAAAGCAATGGTCGTGATCCAATTACTGTGACCCACCAAGGTATACCACCGTTTCCCCGAGTCCAGCCGCCAAATTTCAATGGTTTGATCCTGACTCCCACTCGCCAAGGTCTGGCCATCGGGACTGAAAGCCACTCCCGTAATCGCGTTGCGATGACCACTGAGGGTATGCACACACTTCCAAGAGGGCGGGTGCAAGGGTTGAACACGCTGCTGTTGCGGGGGTGTGGGTTGTTGGATCGTGCGGGGGGGTAAGGTCTGGGAGGGGATGGGAGTTCTAACGGTTGGTGGTGGAGGAGTTGGGGGGGATGGGGTTTGTAAATGGCGGGCGATCGCGACAGGTATGCCACTCGGATGTAGATCTTTGAGGACTTTTAAAGCAGAATCATAACGTTGACTGGGTAATACGGCTAACATTTTATCTAATATTTTTCCTAATTCCGAACTCACAGAATTTTGTTTTAAATAATCTCGCCAAATCCACCGATCCTCATGAATATCATATAAATCAAAGGGGGAAATGTGCGTCATTAAATAAATACAAGTTACCCCTAAACTATAAATATCACTGCTATAAATTGCCTGTCCTCTGGTTTGTTCTGGGGCGACATATTCGGGACTACCAATTACTGTTCCCATAATTGGAACTTCAGTATCAGTAACGACCTTTGCCGCTCCAAAATCTACTAATACTAACTGACCTTGAGGTTGAGAACCCCCAGGGGCATTTTGAGGCGAAGATTCTCCCCGCAATTGTTGTAAAAATTCAGGACGAACTAAGGGCAATTGTGCCGATAAAGATCCCTCTCTCAGAATAATATTCGCGGGTTTAATATCTCGGTGAATTACCCGATGATGATGAATAAATTGTAAAACTGGTAATAAATCATCTAAGAGTTGGCAAATTTGAGCTTGATTAAATACTCCTTGATGCAAAAGTTCTTCTTCCAAATTCGGCCCATTAATAAATTCTTGGACTAAATATTGATGATTCTCTTGTTCAAAATGGGCTAATAATTCAGGAATTTGAGGGTGTTTTCCTAACTCATCTAAACGTTCTGCTTCTCGATGAAATAACTCAATAGCTTTTTGAGAATTGCCCTGCATTTGGGGGCGAAATTGTTTAATCACACAAGCCGGACGGGAGGGTTTATCTTCATCTACGGCTAAAAATGTTTTACCAAACCCCCCATGACCAATCACTTTAACGGCGCGATACCGTTCTCTTAATAACAATTTCGCCCCACAGGTTAAACAGAATTTAGCCTCTGGGGTATTCTGGGGTTGAGGACAGTGGGGATTTAGGCAATAACTCATAGATGATCTAACTCAAACGAGCCTAAGTTTATTTTACCCTAAGATAACCGGAAGAAACCGGGTTGATCTTAGAAACAGGGTTTCTAAGAATTGTTATACTATAGTCATATGTGTATTATTTTTGATCAAAACCATTAAAAGATATGATGCAAACTGTATTAGAATCAGAATCGGAAGTTAAATTAATCACCTTGGAGGAATTTTTGGACTGGGTTCCCGATGGTTACGGACGGTATGAATTACATCAAGGAGTTATTAAAGAAATGCAGCCTACAGGAACTCATGAACAAGTCGCTAGTTTTCTTACCCTTAAATTAGGCATTCAGATAGAATCCTTGGGACTGAACTATTTTGTCGCTCGACAGTGTATTATCAAAGCCATTGATTCTGATCAATCTGGTTTTAATCCCGATCTGACTATTATTGATAAAAATGCGCTAGAAAATGAACCAATGTGGAAAAAGCGATCAACTATTACTCAAGGTGAAAGTTTACCTTTAGTTATAGAAGTGGTCAGTACCAATTGGCAAGATGATTATTTAATGAAATTATCAGAATATGAAAAATTAGGAATTAAAGAATATTGGATTATTGATTATTTAGGGTTAGGCGGTCGGCGATATATTGGAAATCCCAAACAACCTACGATTTCAGTTTATCAAATGATCGATGGGGAATATATGGTAAATTTATTTAGAGAAAATGATAGAATGGAATCGGCTATATTCCCCGAATTAAATTTAACCCCAACACAAATCTTTCAATCATAATTCCCCGTAGAGACGAGCCACGGCGCGTCTCTCTTTCTCTTAATTTCTAAAAAATTATCTAGCAATTTGACTCATATAATCTCGCCATAATTGAGCCGCATTTGCACTACTTCCATTGGTAGGAGAATTATCATCATTCCCTAACCAAACTCCCGTGGTTAATTTAGAATCAGGAAGATAACCAATAAACCACAAATCAACATTATCATTTGTTGTTCCGGTTTTACCCGCTTCTCCTAATCCGATATAGGCACTTTTAGCCGTTCCCCGACGAATTGCTCCTTGCAATAAAGTTGTCATTGTTTCCGCCACAGAAGCAGATAAAACCGATGGGATCTTGGGATTGTCTCGATCATAAGCATAAATCACCCGACAGGTATTAATATCATTAAAATCCGTACAATCACTACTATCTAAAATTCGTTTAATTGCATGGGGAGAATTACGAAAACCATCATTGGCAACGGTGTTATAAGCTCCAGTAATTTCTAACAGATTCACCTCACTTTGACCGATTACTAAGCCCGGAACTGGATCAAGTTTTGACTTAATTCCTAAGCGTTTTGCCATGTCAATAACTTGGTCTAATCCAACATCTTGAGCAATTCTCAGGGCGATCACATTTTCTGATAACGCTAACCCTCTATACATATCAATATCACCCCCACTGCGTTCACACCCTTGATAACTTTGTCCTTTCCAAGTTAAGGGTTCACAGGAATAGATTTGACCCGGCGGAATACCTTGAGCGAGCGCCGCTAAATAGGTAAACAATTTAAACGTTGATCCCGGCTGACGTTGAGCTTGGGTAACACGGTTAAACTGACTTTCTTTATAATCTGCACCCCCCGTCATTGCTAAAATTTCCCCAGTATTAGAATCTAATGTTACCAGACCTCCTTGGGAAAACCCATTAGTTGCTCCTGTGGTCTGAATTGAACTTTTGAGAGAAGATTCGGCGATCGTTTGCATCGAAGGATTTAATGCTGTTTCTACAATAAAATTGCCTTCCCGTGCCAATTGTTCTCCTAATAATTCCTGTAATTCAGCAAAAATATAATCGTAAAAATAGGGAGCAATGGTACTTTCTAAAAACTCCCGAGCTTTAGGATTAATTTCAATCCGAGAACGGCGAGCGCGATCGGCTTCATCTTCACTAACCATGCCCAGTTCTAACATCCGACTAATCACGCGATCGCGGTATTGTACTGCTAATTGATAATTTTGAATCGGATTAAAACTATTGGGGGCGGGTAAAATTCCTACTAAAGTAGCTGCTTCTGACAGGTTTAAATCCTTGGCAGATTTGTTAAAATAGAACTTAGCCGCATCCTCAAAACCATATAAATTAATTCCTAAATAAACCCGATTCAAATAGGTTTTTAGAATCTGATTTTTACCATAAACCGCTTCTAATTTCAGGGCCACAACCGCTTCCCTAAATTTCCGTCCAGCAGAATCTTCCGTACCTACATAATCCCGATATAAACTCCGGGCTAACTGTTGGGAAAGGGTACTGCCTCCTTCTCGAATTTCCCCATCCCGGACATTGGTTAATAATGCGCGTAATGTTCCTAATGGATCAATGCCCAAATGCCAATAAAACCGAGCATCCTCAGAAGCAACAACGGCTTTAGGTAAATAGGGGCCAAAATCCGATAACTTATCCGCTTCTAAATGGGCGATGGTATTTGCTTGTCGGAGGGGGCGACCATCGGCGGCATGAATAATTACTGGCCCAGTTACGGTTTTCGGTAGGGGATCAACTTCAAATTTCTGCCACTGGAATAACACCACTATCCCCACCGCAGCAGTCAACCCACAGATTCCATAAAATCCATAACGGAGGGTTTGAAGGTACCAAGGAGGCGGATTTCGATATTCGACCCGAACCACAGAAGCCAGTTCCGGTGGCCCCAAGGTTAAACTATCCCCATGGTGCAACGGCAATTCTTTAACCCGTCGTCGTCCCCAATATAAGCCATTGGTGGAGTCTTCATCCTGAATCATAAACCCGGTACGACCCGAAAATAACCCCGTCCGTTTGGGATCTCGGACAACACTGACATGAATTGTGCTGACTAGGGGGTTTCGGACTACGATATCACAGGTTCGGGAAGAACGTCCCACCACATAGCGATCGCCTAATAGGGGATAAACTTCTGCTTTGTTAGTATCAGCCTGATGTACTATCAGTTCCGGGACTTTAGCATTCGGTTTGAGGATCAGCCGCGAAAAATTAACTTTAGCGTGAAGTGTCTGGACAACCTGTGTGATTGTGTTCAGGAGAGTTTGGGGTTTCTGAGGGGGCAAGGGGGTGGACATTTTCAGCACTCAGACTTGCATGGGTCTGTATCTATTGTACCGTTTCGTTTCAGGACTCAGGTTTTAATTGGGTAAACATGGCAATAATTAAACACCAGATTCCAATGTTAATCGAAATATCTGCCAAATTGAATACGGGAAAATTAATTAGTCGAAAATCTAGGAAATCAACGACGTGACCGGAAATAAACCGATCAATTCCATTCCCTAATGCACCCCCCAATATTAAACCATATCCCACTTGTTCCCAACGGTGGAGACGAGGGCCAAACCAAGCCATTGCCATTAATCCTAGACTGACCAATAATGATAGCCAACGCAACCACAAGATACCCCCATTACTAAATAAACTAAAGGCTGCTCCTGTATTTGTAACATAGGTTAGATGGAACACATCACGCCACAGAGGTAAAGTTTCTCCTAGTTCAAAATTTTGTACCACCCACAATTTAGTCAGGTGATCCGCAATTAAACTCACCAGAGCAACTATCCAAAAATCAGAATTTTTCTTAAATCGCATAAATCAGGGAATGGGGAATGGGGAATGGGGAATGGGGCGGGGTTATCATGACCCTACCAATCAACGGTCAACAAACTACTTTAATAAAATAGTAATCCCCTTAAAAGATAAGATAAAACAGCTACCGCACAACTGACAGCTAATTGTCCAGGGAAAGGTTGGAGGGAATATTTTTCAAACGCATCTCCAAGAATAATTCCTTGGGTAGCAACGCCATTAAAAACGTGACTTAAACTTAAATAA
Source organism: Planktothrix sp. PLAVEN19ND (assembly GCF_057220675.1). NCBI lineage: Bacteria > Bacillati > Cyanobacteriota > Cyanophyceae > Oscillatoriales > Microcoleaceae > Planktothrix > Planktothrix sp. PLAVEN19ND. The sequence continues at coordinate 2,241,290 of NZ_CM170132.1, forward strand.
ATTAACCCTACACTGTGAACGGTAAGTAATCCACATAAACAACTAAAGGCTAATAATTCTAATTTAGGTAAGGCTTTAAAAGCTAAAAATCCACAGACCCATCCCCCGGGAATAAACCCTAATAAATAGCCAAAAGTGGGTTGTCTTACATAATCCAGTCCCCCCCCTTCTGAAAAAACTGGTAATATAGTTAATCCCAAAGCCAGATAAGCAATTTGAGACATGGCGGCGGCATTTTTCCCTCCCAAACAACCAACTAACAAAACCGCCCCAATTTGATAGGTAACACCCAAAGAGTGAACTTCAACATTTTCTTGTTGCCAAATCCAAGAGGGATCGGTGACAAACGCTTCTAAAAAAGTGCCACCAATCGTTAATAAAACACCAATAATTGCCCAAAAAAACTCGGAGGTTGCTGTCACAATAGAGAAATATTAACCATTAGGAAAAAAGAGGAACTTGAGCTTCACCCCCTTCGAGTCCCAAGGATTTTAACATCGCCTGATCCTGTTCGGGAGGTTGACCCAAAGTAGTTAAATAATTACCAATTAACATGGCATTAATTCCCGATCTTAACCCCTTTCCTTGCAGTTCTCCCATGATTGCTTCCCGTCCTCCAGCATAACGGAGAATTTGAGTCGGAAGAATTAAACGAAAAATGGCGATCGCTTTTAATGCTTCATAAGGATCGAGTTTAGATTGTTCTGATAAAGGCGTTCCCGATCGCGGGTTTAATAAATTAATTGGGACGGACTCCACCTCTAATTCAGCTAAGGAGAAAGCCAAATCTATCCGATCTTCCCAGGTTTCTCCCATGCCAATAATCCCCCCTGTACAGGCTTGAATTCCCGCCGCTTTCAGGTTTTTAACAGTTTGTACCCGATCTTCCCAGGTATGGGTGGTTACCACTTGCGGATAAAAGGCTTTTGAGGCTTCTAAATTATGGTTATAGCGAGTAACTCCCGCATCGGCTAAAGCCTGAGCTTGTTCTAAGGTTAATTCCCCTAAAGCACAACAGGGTTTAACTTTTGTTTCTTGAATAATTCGTTTAACCGTGGCTAAAACCTGTTCAAATTCCGAGGATTTCGGGCTATTATATTTAATGCCTCGTCCCTGAGAAACTAAACAAAATCTGGCGGCTCCGGCAGTTTCTGCGGCTTTAGCATGGTCTAAAATTTCATCACTAGACTTTAATCCATAAATCGGAGATGCTTCCCCCGGATGATGAACAGATTGAGAACAAAAACCACAGTTTTCTGAACAATTACCCGATTTAATGTTAACAATACTACAGAGATCAACGGTATTACCACAGCAGGCTTGACGAACTTGATCGGCGGCTTGACAGAGTAATAAAATTTTTTCTTGGTCTTCAATCTGGCCTAGAGCTAAGGCTGCTTCTCGACTAATGCGATCGCCAGATATAATCCTTTCAACTAATTTATTCAGCCAGACTTGTAGGTCTTCTTGGGTTTCCCAATCTTCAGGAACTTCCAATGGGGAATTGCTAACCGAAGACAAACTATTAAGGGCGGGTCGTACTGGAACTACATTGATCATGTCGGAATTTTCAATTATCCAAACTGAGTTATTTTATCACCAAAGCACACATAAGACTGTTTCGTACTTTCTGCAACCGTTAACCTTCCCTTAACCTTAACTTGTTACAGAGACGGTATTCTCTACGGTATCGACCCTAACAAAATATTGATTTTTTATGCTGTTTCGTCTGAATGCGATTAATCCTTCTAGTCGGTTTGTAGCTAGATTTTCAGCCTTAGCTCTGAGTTTGAGTTTAGCCGCTTGTGGTGGGAGTAATACCACAACTACTACGGCTCCCACTCCGGCGACCGGGACTGAGGGGACATCTACAGCAACTAATAACACAACGGGCACTACCACAACCCCGAATACAGCAGCAGCCCAATTAATTAGTTTGGAACAACCCGTAGCATTAATCGGTGCGGGGGCTTCATTCCCGGCTCCCTTATATCAACGCTGGGCCAGTGATATTAGTAGCAGCACCAAAAATCTACAAATTGATTATCAATCCGTCGGTAGTGGTGCTGGGGTAGAACGTTTTGTACAAGGGTTAGTTCAATTTGGTGCCAGCGATGTCGCCATGACCGATGAAGAAATTGCTAAAGTTCCCAACGGCGTTCTACTATTACCCATGACCGCCGGAAGTATTGTTTTAGCCTATAACATCCCCGATGTAGCAGAAGTCAAATTATCTCAACAAAACCTAATTGATATCTTTTTAGGTAAAATTACTAATTGGAATGATCCAGCCCTAGCCACAGATAATCCGGGTGTCACCTTCCCTGACTTACCCATTCAGGTCATCTATCGTTCCGATGGTAGCGGAACCACGGGAGTTTTCACTAAAAATTTAAGTGCGATGAGTGAGGACTGGAAAAATAGTGTGGGCGAGGGTAAAACCGTTCAGTGGCCCGTAGGTATTGGTGGTAAGGGCAATGAGGGGGTTACAGCCCAAATCGGTCAAACTCCTGGTGGGATTGGTTATGTTGAATATGGTTTTGCCAAAAATGCTAACTTAAAAACAGCCTCTTTGCAAAATAAAGCGGGCAGTTTTGTCAAAGCTACCGATGAATCGGCGGCAAAAACCCTTGAATCCGTAGAATTACCCGAAAATTTACGCGCTTTTATTACTAATCCTGAAGGTGCCCAATCCTATCCGATTGTCACCTACTCTTGGATTATGGCTTATCAAAAGTACGATAAACCAGAAATCGCTAAGTCTGTTGAAGCCATGATTCAATATGGACTAACTGAAGGCCAAAAAACCAGTGCCCAACTAGGTTATATTCCCTTACCTGCGGCGGTTGTAAAAAAAGTGGCAGCAAAAGCGGATCAAATCAGCCCAGACTTTACAATTAAAGTGGAGTAACGGGGTCATCCCTTTAGCTGAACTTGCAACTTGTAAGTTGCGAGAGAACCTGTAGGGAACTCAACTAAAAAACCAAAGGAAAAGACAGCATTTGAGAGATTTTAACCGGTTGCGGTTAAACTTTAAATTGCTTCTTTTCCCCCAAAATAAAGATGCTAATTTTCATCTTTTACAATGGTAATCAAGGTTAAAATTAAGTAACCTTAAATTTCAATTATTGTGATTAATCGTGTATAATCTTTGATATATGACTATACCCCGTCAAAATGTACAAGGACTTCCCCAATCTCGTTCCCCAATAGAAAAAAAACTTGATCAAGGGTTTATTTGGCTAACACAAATTTTTGCCTGGGGGGTTATTGTCGTCTTATTATTACTGGGTTTTCCCATTGCTCAACAAGCAATTCCCGCTATTCAACAGTTTGGGTTAGGGTTTTTATTTGGTAGTGATTGGAACCCTGTGACGAATCAATATGGCGTCTTTCCCATGATTTCGGGGACGTTAATGAGTTCGTTAATCGCCCTATTATTGGCAGTGCCTTTGGGTGTGGGAACGGCAATTTTCTTGAGTGAAGATTTTATTCCCCCTTCGATTCGCACCGCTTTAACCTTTCTGGTCGAATTATTAGCCGCAATTCCCAGTGTGGTTTATGGTCTTTGGGGAATTTTTGTTTTAATTCCTTTTTTAAGACCCTTTGGGATGTTCATGTATAAAAATTTCGGCTGGATTCCTTTATTTAGTACCCCCCCGGCTGGGCCAGGATTGTTTCCAGCCGGGGTGGTTTTAGCCGTGATGACTCTGCCGATTATCACAGCAATTTCCAGGGATTCCTTAGCCAGTTTACCGCCTGATTTACGTCAAGCTTCTTTGGGTTTGGGAGCAACCCGCTGGGTGACTATCTTTCGGGTTTTAATTCCTGCGGCTTTTTCTGGGATTGTCGGAGGAGTGATGTTGGGATTAGGACGGGCCATGGGAGAAACCATGGCAGCTACAATGATTATTGGTAACTCGAATAATCTGAAAACTTCCATATTTGCTCCGGCGAATACGATTGCCTCTTTGATGGCAAATCAATTCCCAGAAGCTTCGGGTTTACAGGTTTCAGCTTTAATGTATGCAGGATTAGTTTTGTTCGCCCTCACCTTATTGGTGAATATTGCGGCGGAGTGGATTGTTAATCAAGTTAAAGCGAAATATCAATAATCTGAATCAGGAGTAATTAATCCGGTTTTAAAAATCTGATAATCTTGAAAAATTTAGTATTTTTTCTGTATGTCAAATCCGACAAAAGATCCAAATTATTCTGAAGTTAATGACTTTAGTTTAATTCGCAACAATAAAAGTTCCAGGCATATTTTTGAATTGTTAATGACCGGGATTGCATCCGCTTGTATTGTGATTACCTTGATCCCGTTGGTGGCGGTTTTGTATTATATTTTCCTCAAGGGGTCTGCCCGTTTAAATTTAGATTTATTCACCAAACTTCCCCCGGCTGCGGGACAAATCTCTGGAGGCATTGCCAGTGCGATTCTAGGCACGATTCAAGTGGTTTCGACTGCGACTTTAATTGCGGTTCCCTTTGGGATTTTAGCGGCTATTTTCCTCTCTGAATTTGGAGGAAATGGTCAAGTTGTGCGTTGGATTCGATTTACCACTAATGTTTTAAGTGGTGTTCCTTCTATTATTGCGGGGGTGTTTGCTTACAGTTTTATTGTCTTGAAAATGGGTTCGTTTTCAGTTCTGGCGGGGGCAATTGCCCTCTCGGTTTTGATGTTACCGACGATTATCCGTACTACCGATGAAGCGTTACAAATTGTTCCCCAGGAGATTCGCTGGGCTTCGGTGGGGGTGGGCGCTTCTAATTATCAAACGGTTTTGCAAGTGGTACTTCCAGCCTGCTTACCTGCAATTTTAACCGGAGTTACCTTAGCCGTCGCCCGAGCCGCTGGAGAAACGGCACCGCTATTATTTACGGTTGTTTATACCAATAATTGGCCCGGAGGTCTTTTTTCTCAAACTCTCCCATCCCTGGCCTATTTGGTTTTTGAATTTGCTAGAGGATTTGATCAAGTTTTACAGGAATTTGCCTGGGCTGCGTCCTTAGTAATTGTGGTTTTAGTTTTATTAACTAGCATAATTGCTCGTTTGGCGACTCGGCAAAAACAGTTTTAAGTCTGAGCTTTTAACCGGTGAATTCTTGTCTATGGGTTAGTTGGTTCTGTCTGACTTTTAGCTGTATCTAACGGTCATCATAATTTAGTATTAACTAAATAAAATACTCTATTTTGATGTTGATTTTTTTGATATTGTATACTTTCAGGAGTTAATTTTTATGTCTGGTGTTTATGACTGTCACTCTACGCAGATGGAAACGGTAATCCAAACGGAAAATATTGATATCTATTACGGTGATTTTAAGGCAGTTCGGGGGGTTTGTTTGGAAATTCCCAAAAATAGAGTTACGGCTTTTATTGGGCCTTCTGGTTGCGGTAAAAGTACAATTCTGCGCTGTTTTAATCGTTTAAATGATTTAGTTCAAGGATTCAAACTCAAGGGGAATATTTTCTATCATAATCAAAATTTGTATGCACCTAATGTTGATCCCGTAGAAGTTCGTCGCCGCATCGGGATGGTCTTTCAAAAACCCAACCCTTTCCCTAAGTCGATTTATGATAACATTGCCTACGGGGTACGGGTAAATAAATTAGCTAAAAATAAAGCCGAATTAGATGAAATTGTCGAGAAATCCCTGCGTCAAGCGGTATTATGGGATGAGGTTAAAGATAAACTGGGTCAAAGCGGTTTTGCCCTGTCTGGAGGTCAACAACAACGGCTTTGTATTGCCCGGGCGATCGCAATTAATCCCGATGTTGTGTTAATGGATGAACCCTGTGCTTCCCTTGACCCGATTTCGACTTTATCGGTCGAAGAATTACTCCACGAACTCAAACAAAAGTACACCATTATTATTGTCACCCACAATATGCAACAAGCAACACGGGTTGCAGATATGACGGCATTTTTTAATGCTAAAGCAATTGAAGGGGGTAAACGTTTTGGCTATTTGGTGGAGTATGATGATACCCAAAGTATTTTTCAAAACCCTAAAGAAGAATCCACTCAACAATATGTTAGTGGTCGATTTGGTTAATCAGTTATCAGTTATCAGTCATCAATCAACAGTTGAGAGTTAACAGTTTATAGTCGTCAGTTGAGAGTCATCAGTTGGGAGTTTATAGTTTATGGCTATTGATTCATAGTGGTTGGCTAAGAAATCAAAACTCCCCACTAATCACTAAGCTGCTCACGCATCTAAATAGATCATCGGGAAATAATGACTATTAACTGTTAACTATTAATTCTCAACTCTCAACTGTTAACTGATAATTGATAACTGATGACTGATTTATGGGTTTTTAATCCATTGACGCAGGAGATTATCTTTAACCATACTTTGGCGTAATACTTCGAGTAGGTAGTCTTGGGCTTCTTCTAAATTTAAGTTTTTGACTTGTTCGCGTAGAATTTGTAATTTGAATTGTTGTTCAAGACTGAGGTTTGCAGACGTTTCCATGTTCACTCCTCCTACTGAGTTGTACAAATCACGATGGATTCGGACTGACTAAGTTTATCTATATCACACTGAATGTAAATTATCGTAACAATTCCTTGACAATCTGTCCATAATGCACATTTTGAAACTAATCTCTGTTACAGAAATTCAAAATGGACTCAGAATCGACTTATGATAGAGGTCAAACCCATAAATCATAGTCAGTCAAGGAATTTTAAGCGTGATGGATGCAATAGAATTTTTTCGGAAAAGTGCTGGAACATGGCGATCGCAACGAACAACCCACCATTTAGCCTTTAGACAAGCTGAGAAAGGATTTTCAGATATTCAAGTCACCAGCTTAGATGCGGATGATCCCAGAGTGATCGAAATTTGTCAGATGCACAATGTTGACCCCAGTTTATCCGCCGGGGGTGCTTATGTCACCTGGGCGGGGGAAATGGCCTGGGATAAGGACGATGAAAACCATAAGGGAGAAACGGTATTTGCCATTGTTCCTGACCCGGAAAATCCCCGTAAAGGTCAAATGTTGCGAGAACGGGGTTATGCAGAAATTATGCCCGTGGCGGGTCAATTTGAGATGGATGAGGACGATGCTTTAATTTTAGTTACTGAATATGAAACCATGAGTGCGATTGAACGCTTCTGGTTTATGGGTTCGGATGTTCGGATGCGAACCAGTGCGGTTAAGCGGTTTGGTGGGTTCAATACCTCCACCTTTTGTACGGAAATTCGGGTTAATCCCGATGCGGAAACCATATTGGAATCTCCCTCGGAGGAAAGTCAATTCTATTCAGCTTTCGGTTGGTAATTTCTGTGTTGGGTGGGTGCAAACTGCTAACTCACCTAATCGTTATTTATCCTTGGTGCGTGGGTTGGGACTTACGCACCCTAAAATTTAATTAAATTTATGATTAGTGTAGAAGAATTAATTGAAAAATATCAGCTTATTCCTCACCCAGAAGGAGGATATTTTCGAGAAACCTATCGTTCTCAGGGTGTAATTTCCCAGCAGGTTTTATCCGAAAAATTTAAGGGCGATCGCAACTATTGTACAGGAATTTATTTTTTATTACCCCAGGGAACAAAATCCTGTTTACATCGAATTCAATCCGATGAAATGTGGCATTTTTATTTAGGGGGTTCCATGACTCTGATCTTAATCCACGAAGACTATGGAGTACAAAATATTATTCTGGGGTCTAATATTTTAGCGGGAGAACAAGTACAGTTTGTGGTTCCGGCGGGATGGTGGTTTGGGGGTTATCCTAATACGGAAAGTCCCTATAGTTTTGTCGGTTGTACTGTTGCACCCGGGTTTGACTTTGCCGACTTTGAATTAGCAAATCGGACTCACCTACTGTCGAGATTTCCAGAGTCAGAAGATCTAATTTTAAAACTAACTTCTGAGCTTTAATATCCCGGAAAAAATGCCGGATTCCAGCCGAATAAATGACAAATATGATAGCAGATTTCTTGACTTTTGTTTTAGCCAGTTTTGCCTCCTTGTTTCCCATTGTTGATCCCTTGGGGGCTGTGCCAATATTTTTAATATTAGCATCGGGCTATTCTATAGAATTAAAACAAAAATGTGCGCTTAAAACTACTCTTAGTTTTGTGGTAGTTTTAGTATTTTTTCTATTAATTGGGGAAAGTATTATGGGATTTTTTGGGTTAGGGATGTCCGGGGTAAAAGTTGCAGGCGGAATTATAATTTTTGAGGCTGGATGGGAAGCGTTAAAGGCTGAACCAAAATTAACTGCTACCGAAGAAGAAGCCTTAACTACTCAACTAGAAGAACATAAGGATATTTCCTTTATTCCCTTAACTGTTCCTTTATTAGCAGGGCCAGGGGCGATCACAGTCACATTAGGATTAGCAGCCCAAGCTAGAGAAGCATTTTCGACAGAAACTTTATTACATTTAGGCGCTATTATTGTTGCTATTATTATAATTGGAATTACAGTTTATGGCTGTTTAATCCTATCCAATCATTTACTCAATCTTTTGGGAGAAAATGGCATTATTGCCTTTACTCGTCTTTTGGGTTTATTTATTTTAGCTTTGGGAGTACAATTAATATTAAGTGGATTAGAAAACTGGGTAAAAACTTTATTTATTACCCATTGATCCGATTTGGTTTATAGGATGAAGCTAACCCGTCCAGGGAATTATGTAATAATTTATGTAGGAGAGCAAAAATCTTACTCAAAAATAGTCTATTTGTTCTAAAATAGTTTTAGAATCTAAATATCTATAATGACTCTTTCACAACCAAAAGTACAACATATCCAGGGTATTATTTTACTGGTAGCTGTTACCCTGCTTTGGGGAACAACATTTCCCTTAGTTAAAGAAACGATTGATAATTTATCCCCCGGTGTATTAATTGCCATTCGATCTGCTTTAGCAGCGATCGCTTTTTCCCTACATTTACGGACTTTAAATTTTAAGTTAGTTCGAGATGGCTTTCTATTAGGAATTATATTATTTGCCTCTTTAGCAATTCAAGCGATCGCTTTAGAAACTCTCTCAGCAAACCGGGCCGCTTTTATTGCCAGTTTAAATGTAATTTTAGTCCCATTATTGGGGCAATTATTCGGTCAACGAGTGCGACGAGGAATGTTTTTAGCCGCCGGACTTGCTTTGGTCGGGGTGGGGGTGATGTCCTGGGAGGGCGGAATGCTAACTGCTGGGGACTTCTGGATGTTGTTAGATGTTCTACTCTATACCAGTTATATTCTGCTGTTGGAGGCTGTTACCTGCAACCACGCGCCTCTACCCCTAACCGCCATTCAGCTTGTAGTGATGACGGTGTTGGGGACTTTATGGGCCATACCCGACCTGATGGGACAGTGGGAGGGCATTTGCAGCAATTATTTACCCCTATTGTACCTGGCTTTGGTAACGGCCGTAACCACTTGGCTCCCGGCGATCGCTCAACATTGGGTTTCCGCCTCTGAAACCGCCGTTATCTATACCTTTGAACCTGTATTTGCCTCCCTATTTTCCTTTTGGTTACTCGGTGAAACTTTAGGAACACGGGGTTGGGTTGGGGGTGCGCTGATTTTAGGAGCCATGTTCATTAGTCAACAACAAACCAATTCTACGGGACTCGATGGTGAAATTAGCAGTCAAGAAAACATCCTAATTACTGGTATTGAACCCTTGATTTTGAGTGATGAAATCTATTTGGATTTTTCTCTCCATAACCATGCAGTCAATATCGAGAAAAATAGTTTAGAAACAATACCTGTATTGGTGAATTCAATTTCCTATCCAGAGTCTGACAAAAATTACTGAAAATCCTAGAAAAACACCGAAAGTTTCAAATGATTTTGGGTTTCGGTGTTTTCGGTGTATTCAGGTTATATGAAATCCAATTATAGATGGATGCTACAGATTATCCCTCTAACCCCCCCTGTAGAGACGTTGCATGCAACGTCTCTACAGGGGGATGTAGCAAACATTTAAGCATTTCAGATTACATTCGTTCTAAGACAGAAATTCCTAATAGAGATAACCCTAATTTTAAGGTTTTTGCGGTTAAATCACATAATGCTAAACGGGAAGTGCGTTGAGGTTCTTCCGCTTTGACAACGGCGCACTGTTCGTAAAATTGATTGAATTTTTGGCTTAATTCAAACAAATATTGACATAAACGGTTAGGTAATAAATCTTGAGCAACTTCCTCTAAAATAGCCTGTAATTGCAACAAATGTTTCGCTAAAACTATTTCTTCCTCTGCTTCTAAAACCACTTGAATATCCGTTTCTAACTTTTGCCAATCAATATTGCCCTTACGACTAATACCTTGAATTCTGACATAGGCATAAAGCATATAGGGAGCCGTATTTCCTTGTAATGATAACATTTTATCAAAACTAAAAATATAATCACTGGTGCGATTTTGGCTTAAATCTGCGTATTTAACCGCACTCAAACCCACGACTTCCGCCACATGATCAATAAACTCTTGGTTTTCCGTGCGTCCTTCTGCTTTGATGCGGGTTTCTAAATCCTTTTTAGCATGACTGACCGCTTCATCTAATAACTCCCTTAAACGCACGGTTTCCCCAGAACGAGTTTTTAATTTTTTGCCATCTTCTCCTTTAACAATTCCAAAAGCAACATGAACTAATTCGACATTTTCTGGTATCCAACCTGCCCGTTTTGCAACTTGCCAAACCTGCATAAAATGATTGGTTTGTCCAGCGTCGGTAACGTAAATAATTCGAGTCGCTGTCTCAGTTTCAATCCGATGTCTTAACGCCGCTAAATCCGTTGTAGCATAATTATAACCACCATCGGATTTCTGTACAATTAAGGGTAAGGGTTCTCCTTCTTTGTTAGTAAACCCTTCTAAAAAGACACATTTTGCTCCTTGATTTTCAACTAATAATCCAATTTTGTCTAATTCTTCAAGAATTTTGGGTAAAAATTGATTATAAAAAGATTCTCCTCTTTCAGTTAATTTAATTCCTAAATCATCATAAATTAACTGAAATTCCCGCCGAGATTGTTCACATAATAATTGCCACGCCCGACGGCTATCTTCTGCCCCGGCTTGTAGCCGTACAACTTCTTGGCGCGAGGTTTCTTTAAAGGTTTCATCCTGATCAAATCTAACTTTAGCTTGACGATAAAACTCTACTAAATCCCCTAAATCTAAGGCATCTGCTGTAGTTAACGCCTCGGGAGAAACTTCTCTTAAATAGGTAATTAACATTCCAAATTGAGTTCCCCAGTCCCCCACATGGTTGAGACGTAAAACTTCATGTCCTTGAAATTCTAAAACCCTGGCAATACTATCTCCAATAATGGTAGACCGCAGATGTCCGACGTGCATTTCTTTGGCAATATTCGGACTAGAAAAATCTACAATCATTTTTTGGTTAGGGTTAACTTTAGGAATGTTTAACCGTTCATTCCCTAACATTTTTTGTAACTGTATTTGTAAATAGTCGGTTTTTAAACGTAAATTAATAAAACCAGGGCCAGCAATTTCAGGAGTTTCACAAATTTCATCAATAATTAAATTGTCTATAATTTGAGTGGCGATCGCTCTGGGATTACTTTTTAAGGATTTAGTTAAAGACATTGCCAGATTACATTGATAATCCCCAAATTTGGGATTAGTTGACGCCACCACCATCGGATCAATTGTGGCAAAATCTTCACCAAATGCCGCTACTAATGCTTGATTAAATTTAATCTTGAGAATTTCTACTGTAGATGTCATGATTAACGCTTTCGGTTTTAGGCTTTATTTAAAGATGTGCTTTTGATTTGATTGTACCTTGAATTAAGTTCATTCAGGGAATATGCCAGCGTTGGGCCTGATTCTAAACCGATTCCAGTGGCCATCTGGGGTCGGGCAGTGGTGGCTAAATCAATCTGAAAATAAATTAATTTACAAATGTATTGAAATTCAATTGAAAGTATAATACACTTTCCCTATCAATTTATGATAAATTCTGTACAGAGGTAAGAATCTTGATCACTAAATGGTCTGCACGGTTAAACATCCCTTCTTGGCTGCAACTTCTCTCAAAAGCCGTGAAACGCCGTTCTATTCTACGTTTTATGGGTTTATTCGCTGGGAGTTTGTGCTTAAGTTTTGCTTTAGCCGCTTGCAGTAGCGGAAATTCTGCCAGTACCTCAACTCCAACCCCTGTAGCAGCTAACACGGCCACACCCTCCAGTGCAGTAGTTAGAATTGGCTATCAAAAATCCGCCACCCTCCTCAACACCTTAAAATCCCAAGGAGCTTTAGAAAAGCGTTTACAACCCCAAGGGATAACAGTTCAATGGTCGGAATTTTCGGCTGGCCCAGCAATTTTAGAAGGCTTAAATGTCGGACAAATTGACTTTGGTTATACCGGAGAAACCCCGCCAATTTTTGCTCAAGCAGCGAATGCTCCCTTAGTTTATGTTGGCTATGAACCATTAGGGCCTAAAGCCGAAGCCATTTTAATTCCCAAGGATTCACCTATTCAAAGTGTGGCGGATTTAAAAGGGAAAAAAGTTGCCTTAAATAAAGGTTCAAATGTGCATTATTTACTGGTAGCAGCCTTAGAAAATGCCGGGTTGCAATATACCGATATTACTCCGGTTTTTCTACCTCCAGCCGATGCTCGGGCAGCCTTTGAACAAGGAAGCGTTGATGCTTGGGTGATTTGGGATCCTTATGCAGCCGTTGCTGAAACTGCTATTGGGGCAAGAATTTTAACCGATGGTACAGGATTAGTGGAAAACCGAGGCTTTTTCTTGGCATCTCAACAGTTTGTTGATCAAAATCCCCAGGTTGTTACCGCCATATTAGAAGAACTGAAAACCACCAGCCAATGGGCACAAACTAACCCCCAAAAAGTAGCAGAGTTTCTATCTAAAGAAACCGGAATTGATATTGATTCCCTGTTATTAGCCGAAAAAAGACGCAATTATGGTGTTGATCCCTTAACTCCAGAAACAATTTCTGGTCAACAAAAAATTGCCGATACCTTTTACCGATTAAAACTCATTCCTAAAGAAATCAGTATTCAATCGGTGGTTAAAAATCTGTCCTAATCAGTTAACAGTTATCACTTATCAGTTAACAGGTCTTAATTCTTAATTACTGTTTCTCGAAATCGACAATTTTAGGAATAAAAAAATGCAAATTCTTTGGTTTTTTCCCACCCATGGAGACGGACGTTATTTAGGAACCAGCTATGGCGGACGGGCCGTTAATCTGGACTATTTACAACAAATTGCCCAAGCCGTTGATCACCTGGGCTACACCGGGGCGCTGATACCCACGGGACGCTCCTGTGAAGATGCTTGGATTGCGGCGTCGTCCCTAATTTCCGTCACCCAACGGATGAAATTCTTAGTCGCCCTGCGTCCCGGGATGACCACCCCTAGCACCGTAGCGAGAATGGCCGCTACTTTTGATCGCCTATCGGGAGGGCGGTTACTGGTGAATGTCGTCACCGGAGGCGATCCCGTGGAAATGGCGGGGGAAGGCCTGTATTTGTCCCATGATGATCGTTATGAGTTAACCGATGAATTTCTCCAGGTTTGGCGCGGGGTAATGGCGGGGAAAACCGTTGATTTTAAGGGGAAATATCTGGATATTCAGGGGGCAAAATTGCTATTTCCGCCCGTGCAAAACCCCCATCCGCCTTTGTGGTTTGGGGGTTCATCCCCGGCAGCCATGCAGGTCGCAGCCAAACAAATTGATGTGTATTTAACCTGGGGAGAACCCCCAGCCCAGGTGGCGGCAAAAATTGCCCAGATGCGTCAATTGGCTGAAGCTCAAGGTCGTACCCTCAAGTTTGGCATTCGTCTCCATGTGATTGTCCGCCGTACCTTAAATCAAGCCTGGGATGCGGCGAATGAATTAATTGAATATGTCGATGATCAGGCGATCGCAGATGCCCAAAAAGCCCTATCTCGCACCGACTCCGAGGGACAACGACGGATGAGCGAACTCCATGGGGGCTCAAAAACCGCCCTGGAAATTAGCCCGAATTTGTGGGCGGGTGTGGGGTTAGTCCGGGGCGGAGCGGGTACGGCTTTAGTCGGGGATGCCGATACCGTGGTTAAACGGATGTTGGAATATCAAGCATTGGGAATTGAAACCTTTATTTTCTCCGGTTATCCCCATTTAGAAGAAGCCTATCGGGTTGCAGAATTATTATTTCCCCATCTGCCTTTGGATTATCAAGCGCCTTCTTTAGAGACTAATATGATGAGTCCTTTTGGGGAAATTATTGCTAATGATCGCCATCCTAGTTCACAAAAAATTCCCACTCCTACGGCTTCCTAAATTATGGCTACAAAAGGGTTAAAAAAATCTTTGAATCATCCGATTATTCCTTGGCTTGTACCCGTGGGATTCTTGTTGATTTGGCAATTTTTATCTCAAATAGGTTGGTTATCAAATCGGGTTTTACCTGCCCCGACGGATGTGGTACAAGCCGCGATTAAATTAACCTTAAGTGGTGAACTATTCAAACATATTTTGATTAGTACCCAACGGGCGATCGCTGGCTTTATTGTTGGTGGGATTATTGGGGTCGGTTTGGGCCTGCTGAATGGTATTTCCCTCCGGGCTGAAAAAATTCTCGATACTTCTTTACAAATGATCAGGAATATTCCCCACCTAGCCTTAATTCCTTTAGTGATTCTTTGGTTTGGTATTGGGGAAGAAGCTAAACTTTTTTTAGTTTCTTTTGGGGTGTTTTTTCCCCTTTATATTAATACTTTTTACGGGATTAAAACCGTAGATGCGGGATTAATTGAAATGGGAAAAGTCTATGGATTAAGCTCTTGGGGTTTATTTTGGCAAGTAATTCTGCCCGGGGCTTTACCTTCAATTTTAGTTGGGGTGCGCTATGGATTAGGAATTATGTGGTTAACCTTAATTGTGGCTGAAACCATTGCCGCTAATTCTGGCATTGGTTATATGGCGATGAATGCCCGGGAATTTATGCGTACCGATGTTGTGGTTTTAAGTATTTTAATGTACGCCTTACTCGGAAAATTAGCCGATGCGATCGCCTGTGGATTAGAAGCCAAATTATTGCAATGGCATCCGAGTTATCAATAGAAATACGAGGAGAATATACATTATGAACACAGAAATTAGAGGGGCAGATCTGAAACTTTTAGGATTAAGTAAATCCTTTGGTCAAACCTCTGTTTTATCCCATTTAGACTTAGATATTAAACCCGGAGAATTTGTTGCCATTGTCGGGCGTAGTGGCTGCGGAAAAAGTACCTTATTACGATTAATTTCGGGGTTAGATCGTCCCACTTCTGGGGGGGTATTGGTCGATGGAGAACCCCTACATCAACTAAATCCCTCCGCCAGAGTCATGTTCCAAGATTCCCGTCTATTACTGTGGCGGCGGGTATTGGAAAATGTCGGTTTAGGACTGCGGGGGGACTGGAAGCCTAAAGCCTTAGAGATGCTGGCACAGGTGGGGTTAGGGGATCGATCCCAGGACTGGATCGCGGTGTTATCGGGGGGACAACGGCAACGGGTGGCGTTAGCCAGGGCGTTGGTCAGTCAGCCCCGTTTACTGCTTCTCGATGAACCTTTGGGGGCGTTAGATGCTTTAACTCGAATTGAAATGCAATCTTTGATTGAACAATTGTGGTTAGAAAAGCAGTTTACGACTTTATTAATTACCCATGATGTGGAAGAATCTGTGGTTTTAGCGGATCGAGTTTTGTTATTAGAAGCAGGACAAGTCACGATGGATGTAGATATTCCCCTTTCTCGTCCTCGCCATCGCGGTGATCCTACTTTTGGAAGATTAGTTGAACAAATTTTAGCACAGGTTTTAAAGAGTCATTCTTCTGTTAAAAATCAATTCCAATTGGCAGAATCAGGTTCACAAAGATATCGCTAAACTGAATCAATTTACTTTTTTAATTCACAAATAGGAGTTTTTCAAATGACAAAAATTGTGGCGATTGTAGGTAGTCCTTCCCATCCCTCTCGGACTTATGGAATTGTCGAATATGCCTTGAATTTATTGGCTGAAAATGGATTTGAAATCGATATAATTTCGGTTCGGGATCTGCCTTCGGAAGATTTAATCTTTGGACGCTATAATAGTCCCGCTTTAGAACCTGCAAAAGCATTAATTCAAGCCGCATCGGGGTTAATTATTGCTACACCAGTTTATAAAGCAGCCTATACTGGGGTATTAAAATCTTTTTTAGATTTATTACCGCCTAAGTTTCTATCGGGTAAAGTGATTTTACCGATCGCAACTGGGGGAACAATTGCCCATTTATTAAGTATTGATTATACCCTAAAACCGGTTTTATCAGAATTAGGCGCGGAATATTTATTAAATGGGGTTTATGTAGTTGATAAACAAATTCAACGTCAAGAGGATAACAGCTTTTTATTCGATGAAGAAATTCAACAACGTTTACAAAAATCAATTCAAGATTTAGAACAAGCCATAAAGATTATTTAACACATTTTTCTATTTCTTTTGATAATTCCACTGTTGATGTGTCGCAACATGGGAACTACAATTTATTTTATGGCAGTAGCCATAAGCTTTAGGGCAAATTGACATGGATTTGGTACCCGATCCCCTGCCAATTTGCCCTCACGAAAGTATGACCTCGCGAAAGCGGGGGTGGGGTACCGAATGACACCTATAAATCTTGTCCCAACCACCAGACGCGGTTGCTATAGCAGTCGCCACATCTATTAGGACATTCTTGAAAGCTAAAAGCTACTTATAGTAAGTATTTACCTATTGCCCATTGCCCATTCCCTATTGCCTCTTGCTATATATATGCCATTTTTTTTCATTTTGGGGTATTTGAAAACAGTTACGACTTTTTAGCCTACGGAAAATCGGGGTTTTCCCTAAAAGTGGCAAAAGAGGGTTAAATGGACAATGTAGCATTAACCCCGAAATTTATCAATGTTTAAAGCACTTAGGAATCAACTGATCTATTTACAGGTTATTCAACGTTTTTTGAATTATTTAAGATCTGTTAATGTTGTCCCTGAATATGAAAATAATCTTAACCATTTGTCCTATGAACGGTGGCGACATCATTTTTTGCTGGTGCGGTTACAGCTTGTATTTTCTGTGGGAATATGTATTTATTTTAGTGCTATTTTTATTAATTTTTTACGCTTATTTTTTTGGAAAGAGCCTTTTTTTGATCAAAATTTATATTTACAAATATTTGCCTCTTTAGGTTTATTAACTTGTTTGAAATTATTAAAAACATCCTGGGGATATTACCATTTAAAATGGCTGTTTTTAGGATTAGGAATTTCCCTGGAACTCAGTAAACAAATTATTCAAACCGTCCATAATAATGTCAAGCCTGATTTATTTGCTTGGGTATTAACCTTTGTCAGTCAAGCCACATTAATTCCAGTGCGTTTAATTTGGCATTTAACATCACAATTAATTATCTTAGGATATTACTTTGGAATCAATAAATTACTCGGCTATGAAGTTATTCCTCCTAACTATGATTCCCTAATGTTATTATTATTTTTATTCTGGACTTGTTTAATTTGTAACCTATCGGTTTATCTGTATGAACATTTACAACGAACTTGGTTTAACTCGCGACAGAAATTAGAACAGGCTTATGAACAACTTGCACTAACAGAAGCAAAATATCGCAGCATTTTTGAAAATTCCCTAGAGGGGTTATTTCAATCTACTCCTGCTGGACGTTTTATTAGTGCAAATCCAGCCCTAGCCCGTATCTATGGCTATTCATCCCCGGAAGATTTGATGCAAAATCTTTCCTATATCCCAGATCAAATTTATGTTAATCCTCAACGTCGAGAGGAATTTGTTCGTCTGATGAGTGAACAAGGAACGGTTTTAGGATTTGAGTCTGAGGTTTATCGTTGTGATGGGAGTATTGTTTGGATTTCTGAAAATGCCAGAGTTATTAGAGATTTTAAAGGAAAAATTATTGCCTATGAAGGAGATGTTAAAGATATTACTCAACGTAAATATTCTGAAGCAGAAATTCAAAAATCACTAGACCAAGAAAAAGAATTAAATCAACTTAAATCTCGTTTTGTCTCCATGATTTCCCATGAATTTCGTACTCCTTTAACCACGATTTTAGCCTCAGCAGAAGCCTTAGAATATTATGGTTATAAATGGGATGAAGAAAAAAAATTAATCTATCTACAACGAATTCAAACAACCGTTAATCATCTGACAGAACTTTTAAATCAAGTGTTATTTATTGGTCAAGGAGAAGCCCAAAAAATCCCTTTTCAACCGAGTTTAATTAATTTAGAAAGTTTTTGTTATGGTATGATTGAAGAAATGAAACTAAGTTTAAAAGACAAACAACACTTATGCTTTATTTATTCTGAAAATCAGGCTATAAATACCTCTAACTTACCCATTCAAGTTTATTTAGATGAAAGACTATTACGACATATTTTATATAACTTAATTAGTAATGCGATTAAATACTCTCCTCAAGAGGGGAATATAGAATTAAACTTAAATTATAATCAAAATCAAGTAATTTTAATCCTAAAAGATCAAGGTATCGGTATTCCTCAAGAAGACCAACAACATTTATTTGAACCCTTTTATCGGGCTAAAAACGTGGGTGTAATTCCAGGTACAGGTTTAGGGTTAACCATTGTCAAAAAATCAGTTGAGATTCAAGGTGGGATGATTCAAGTCCAGAGTAAAATTAACGTAGGTACAACGATAACCGTCATTTTCCCCTATGAAAAAAATATTAGTGATTGAAGATGATCTGAATGTTCGATCTATTATTTTAGATATTCTCGAAGCTGAAGAATTTTTAGGAGTGGGTGCGGAAGATGGAGAAACCGGGGTCAAACTGGCTAAAGAAATTTTACCTAATTTAATTATTTGTGATGTGATGATGCCAGCATTAGACGGGTATCAAGTATTAGAAGAATTAAGGAGTTATCAAGCTACAGCAACCATTCCTTTTATTTTTTTAACGGCGAAATCAACCTCGGCTGATTTACGCCAAGGTATGAATTTAGGGGCAGATGATTATTTAACAAAACCCTTTACGCATCAGGATTTATTAGCAGCTATTCACAGTCGAATTCAAAAACATGAAACCTTTGAACAAAAAAACAAAAAACAATTGGATGAATTGCGTAATAATATTACCCTATCTCTCCCCCATGAGTTAAGAACTCCTTTGAATGGAATCATCGGGACAACACAACTATTAATGTCGGATTTTGAGGAAATGTCACCGGATGAAATTCAAGAGATGTTAGAAAATATTAGTATCTCTGCAACTCGTCTGTATCGACTGACCTGTAATTTTCTTCTCTATGCGGATTTAGAATTACTCAACCGAGATCCGCAACGACTTAAATATTTTCCTAAAGGCGTGATATCAGATCCAGAAATTTTAATTAAAAATGTGGTTGAAAATAAAAGAAAAGAAAGTAGTTACATTGATCATGAATTATATTTTGAAATAGAAAAATTAGCCCTTAATATTCCTGAAGAAATTTTTAATAAAATTATAGAAGAATTAATTGATAATGCTATCAAATTCTCTGATTTTAATGACCTAATCTCGGTGAAAGGGTATAAAATCATGAATCGTTATTGTCTTGAATTAATTAATTCAGGACGAGGAATGACCGCAGAACAAATTGCCAGAATAGGCGCTTATCAACAATTTGAACGCCATATTTATGAGCAGCAAGGTTCTGGATTGGGATTAATTCTGGTGAAGCGTTTAGTTGAGTTTTATCAAGGAGATATGGAAATTGAAAGCATTCCTGGAAAAACAACAATTGTGCGAATATTTTTATCCCTATTTCCTTATGAAACTTAGACTAAAAATCTAAAAATAATTCACCTATACCTATAGCAATCCTATTTGAGTTGTGTTCAAATATCATTGTTAATCTTTAGCTATTAAACTAGGGTAAAAATTAGAAGTAATTAAAGTGAATTGATCTCTAGTTTTAACCCAACGAATTGTATCCACTTTTTTTAATTCTTGTTGCGCTTCAATTCTAAATTCAATATTAAATTCTTCCAGGGTTTCTGAAGAACATAAGCATCCGATGATTTCTTCCTCAAACAAATAAAATCGAAAACAGATAGGAATAGATAAATTATTTTTAAACCGCAGATCTTTATATCCATAAACAACCGTTGCGTCCGACCCTAGGGGAGCAAACCGAGTTTCCTCCGTATAAATATCTTGGGAATGGGGATATCTTTCTAAAGGTATGAAACCCGCTTTTAAGATTAAATAATAAATCAGTCCAGAGAGTTGACACAAACCGCCACCGACATCGGATTTTAGTTGATTATTAACAATAGCTCGTCCTTCTCGATAGCCATTTTTTATACTAGGTTCTCCGACTAAATACCAAAAGGAAAAAATTTCGCCTGGGGGAATTAAAATATTTTCAATTTGAGCGATCGCCGTTGCTAAATTATGTCTTTTATTCTCAAAATAGCTAGTTTTTTTAACCCTTTGAACGATTTTAATTTGTTCTCTAAAATCTTGCTGTTCTTCAACAGTCATAATTTTTTGTTTAACAAACCGCCACCTTTGTCCTGATAACCGATCTAAAACCCCGGTTTTTATAACTTTTAAATATCGTCTAAAATCAGAAGAAAATAATGTCTTAAAACTCCGATTTGAACCCATTAAGTCTAAAGTTTTTTTCATTTTTTTCCTTAATTAAATGAATCCTGGGTTGATAGATATTATTATTGTGCGATCGCAGTTATCACTTATAGCAAGAGGCAATAGGGAATAGGCAATCTCGCTATAGGTAAATACTTACTGTGAGCAGCTTTTAGCTTTCAAGAATGTCCTAATAAATGTGGCGACTGCTATAACACCTTTGCAATAATCCTTATTCGCATCTTTTTATCTATTAATAAAGATCATACTTTAACAAAGTACAAGGCAAAGCCCCATTATACACCGCAATTCTTCGAGACGTTCTCAAACCCACTTGTTTTCCCAAGGCTTTATTTCCCGTCAGAATATAAGCCGTCCAGCCTTTAAATCGTTGTTTAAAAGTATCTCCCAACTGTTTATATAAAGCACCCAATTCTTCAGCATTTCCCAGACGTTCACCATAGGGAGGATTACAAATAATTACCCCATGATTCGCCGGAGCTTCCACCTCAGATAACTCCATTTGTTGTAACCGAATTTGTTCAGCA
Organism: Planktothrix sp. PLAVEN19ND; assembly: GCF_057220675.1. Taxonomy (NCBI): domain Bacteria; kingdom Bacillati; phylum Cyanobacteriota; class Cyanophyceae; order Oscillatoriales; family Microcoleaceae; genus Planktothrix; species Planktothrix sp. PLAVEN19ND. The sequence goes on from NZ_CM170132.1 coordinate 2,262,493, forward strand.
ACGCCACAGCGTTGAGCATTTTCTGAGGCTTGATAAATAACATCCTCATCTTCATCTGAACCCACAATTGGGACGGTTAAGGTAGTTAATTTTGCATCTAAAGCATCCTGTTTTAGACTTTCCCACAATTTAGGATCAAAATCTTTCCACTTCATAAATCCAAAGGTTTCTCGGAATAGTCCGGGGGCAATATTTAAGGCTTTTAAACTTGCTTCTATTGGTAGGGTTCCCGACCCACATAAAGGATCTAAAAAAGGTACATCAGGATGCCATTCTGCCATATCCAATAAAGCTGCGGCCAGAGTTTCTTTCAAAGGTGCAATCCCAACAGCCGGACGATATCCCCGGCGATGTAAACTGGTTCCAGAACTATCTAAACTGAGAATCCCTTGGTTTTCGTGGATATGAAGATTAATCCATAAATCGGGATTATTAATATCAATATCGGAACGTTCTCCAAATTCCAAACGCTGTTGATCAATAATTGCATTCTTGACTTGTAAGGCGGTAAAATGGGTATGGTTTAAAATTTCATTTTTGCCTGTGCAGTTCACCGCAAAAGTATTTAGGGGCGATAAATAGTCATTCCAATTAATATTTTGAATTTCCTGATACAACTGCTCCCCATTGGCACAGGGAAACTCAGCAATCGGAACTAAAACCCGAAATAGGGTTCTTCCCCAAAGATTAACTCGATAAAGCAGTTGGCGGGAACCGGTGAAATGAACCCCTGCAAAATCGGGACGAACATCATGGGCGCCTAAACGTTCTAATTCTTGAGCGGCAACAAATTCTAAACCCTTGGCAACCGTGGCAAAATACTGGGTCATTCGGGAAAAAATTTTGAATATTACTATTCTATAATCCCATAACAAAGACAGGGTTCAAAATAGCTAACCACACAAAACAGCTAAAAACTGGATCAATTACCGTCTTGAACCCAGCAATATTAATCTAATCTCGATAGACTCTTCAAAATCAGAGTTTTCACAAAAAACGTATGTTTCCTTTTTGTCAGAAAGGACACCGGCGACTGGCCGTGTTTCGTCTCGGTGTCCTTAACTGGTTCGCTCCTCACACGCTTGTTACTCTATCCAAACCCCGTTACATTTGTCAACACCTAAAATATTTTTTTTTCTTATTTCAGGGTTTTAGCCCCTAAAATAAGGCTTTCGGGCTGAAGGATTCTAGTTTGGGCCTTGTAAAATCCATACGGATTGCGTAACGGTATAAAAGTCCACAAAAACTTCTAAGAGAAATTGAGACAATATCGGGTTGATTGAGTAACCAATAATTCAGTGATTGATATTCTCTGGCTGCTGGTCTGTTCGGGCTTAGTCTTTCTGATGCAGCCCGGATTTATGTGTTTAGAGTCGGGTTTGACCCGCTCCAAGAATAGTATTAATGTTGCCGTCAAAAATTTTGCCGACTTTGGCATTTCGGTGGCTTTGTTTTGGGCCTTTGGCTATGCCATTATGTTCAGCAGAGCGGCCATGGGCGGTATTGACCCCCAGGCTTTCTTTTTTGATACCACCTCGAATCCGGGGCAAGCCGCATTTTTTCTGTTTGAAGCTATGTTTTGCAGTACCGCCACAACAATCGTTTCAGGGGCATCGGCGGAACGGATGAAGTTTGGAGCTTATTTATTAGTCGCGGCTTTAACCTCCGGGATTATTTACCCCATCTTTGGTCATTGGGCCTGGAATGGGATTGAAACCAACCATTTAATCGGGTGGTTAGGAAAAATTGGATTTGTGGATTTTGCCGGGTCTACCATCGTTCATAGCATTGGCGGATGGGTTTCCCTGGCGGTTCTGTTGGTGATTGGGCCTAGGTTGGGACGCTTTACCTCCGATAAACCTCCTCAACAAATGCGTGGCTCTAACCTTCAGTTATCCGTATTGGGGGCGATGTTGTTGTGGTTAGGGTGGTTAGGGTTTAACGGGGGCAGTTATTTACATTTAGACATTCGAGTCGCCACGGTGATTGTGAATACCATCTTAGCCGGGACATCGGGAATGTTGGTCGGAGCGGTCTTAGGGTGGGTATTGCATCGCCGCCCGGAAGTTGAACTGATTATTAATGGTTCCTTGGCGGGTTTAGTTGCCATTACCGCATCTTCCCATGTGATTTCGACTCCCATGGCTTCCTTAATTGGTGGGGTGGGTGCAGCCGTCATGGTGTTAGTGTCTGTCACCTTGCAACGATGTCAGATTGATGATGCCGTTGATGCGATTGCGGTTCATGCGGGGGGTGGAGTTTGGGGAACCCTCGCCGTGGGTCTGTTTGGCAATCTCCATCTCCTGAATACCGGGTTATCCCGCACGGAACAATTGCTGGTTCAAGTTTTGGGGATTGGAGTTTCTTTTATTTGGGGATTTGGCTTAACTTGGTTGATTCTATCGATTATCAATCATTACTTCCCATTACGAGTTTCCCTTGAGGCAGAAACAACGGGGTTAAATATTTCTGAACATGGAGCCAAAACCGAAATTTATGATTTGTTTGAAGTCATGGAATATCAAGCCCGTACCCAAGACTTTAAACAACGGGTTCCTCAAAATCAATTTACCGAAGTGGGTCAAATTGGCTGTCGCTATAACCAAGTGATGCAGGCTTTAGAAGATTCCTTAAACCAAACCGAGGCAATTATTGAAAATGCCACGGATGCCATGATTACCTTTGCTAATCCATCGGGAGAAATTTTAAGGACTAATCCCAGTGCGGAAGCCATATTTGGATATTCGGCTGCGGAATTAGTGGGAACCTCGATATTACATTTATTTGATTGGCCAACTTCCCAGATTCAAGAGCAGAAAACCCTATTGGAAAAATGCCTATTACAAGGACGTCAAGAGATTGTGGGTCGTCGGGCGAATGGCTCTTGTTTCCCCCTGGAAGCCACAATTAATCAAGCTAAACTCGGCTATCAATCGTTTTATCTGGGAACCTTTCGGGATTTATCGGCCCATAAACGAGCCGAAGAAGCCCTGCAACAAGCCGAAGAACGGTTAAAAACTTCTCTGGAATTAAAGCGAAAAAATGATGAACTTAAAAACACCCTGAAAGAACTTAAAAAAACTCAAATTAAACTGATTCAAAGTGAAAAAATGTCGAGTTTGGGTCAGTTGGTCGCGGGGATTGCCCATGAAATTAATAATCCGGTTAATTTTGTTTATGGTAATTTGATTCACGCCACCAATTATACCCGGGATGTGCTGAATTTATTAGATATTTATCAAAAAGAATATACTAATCCTAGTGTTAAAATTCAGCAAGAGATTGAATCGGTTGATTTGGATTTTCTCAAGGAGGATTTTCCTAAAATTGTCGAATCCATGCAAGTCGGGGCTGACCGGATTCGAGATATTGTGCGGTCTTTGAGAACCTTTTCTCGCCATGATGAAGCCGAATTAAAACAGGTGAGTCTTCATGATGGAATAGAAAGTACCTTGATGATTCTGAAAAATAAACTGAAACCCCAGGGGAAATTAACCGGAATTGAAGTGATTAAGGAATATGGGAATATTCCCTTAATTGAATGCTATCCAGGGCCACTGAATCAGGTATTTATGAATCTGATTAGTAATGCCATTGATGCCCTCCATGATTCAATGATGCAGGATAAGTTTTCTTTAATATCCTGTGATAAGTCTAGGATTCAACCTCAAATTTTGATTAGAACTCTATCGGCGAATCACCAACGAATTATTGTCGAAATTGCCGATAATGGTTTGGGGATTCCTAAAGAGATTCGCTGTAAGCTATTTGACCCATTTTTTACCACTAAACCCGTAGGAAAAGGCACAGGTTTAGGATTATCAATTAGCTATCAAATTATTGTTGAACACCATAAAGGTCGAATCTGGTGCGAGTCAGAAGTGGGGGAATACACTAAATTTTTGATCGAAATTCCGGTCAAACAAATCCTTGAGTCTAAGGTTCATAAAACCGGTGAAAGGCTGTTGACCATTGACGGTTGACCCACAACCGAACCCTGCCCGGCAATCGAAAATCACTCAAAAAACTGTATTGCTGAATACAGAAATTAGATTATTGACACTCCCCCGTCACAGCGTAGCTTGATGGGGATTCTTTGTAGATTGGGAGAAACAAGGTTAAATGTTAAATGAACAGGTTAGGCTGAGTTAGTTTTGTTTAAGCAGCATTGGAATCCAGTATTTATTCGCTCGAAAACAATTCCGTATTGGGCTTGGATATCCTTAATCGGCAATGGACTACTCTTGTTTATCATCTTGGGATTGATGATGCACAGACAATCTATTTCTGATGCCACCTCTGTATCGGCCCTGACGGATGGGGTTCAAACCCATCAATTACCCTCGGCATCAGAATCCGCGTTAATGGGTATTCCCCGTCATCGTTGGACTTATGAACAATGGGTGGAACAGTTGGGGCGCGAGGCTAATGCCATTGCCAGCAACCCCCCGGAACGTTTAAGTATTTTAGCGGGAGATTCCTTAAGTTTGTGGTTTCCAACGGAACTTCTGCCCTCAGAAAGAACTTGGTTAAATCAAGGCATTTCTGGGGAAACTTCCACAGGATTATTAAAGCGGGTTAAATTATTTGATATTACTCAACCGGAAACTATTTTTGTCATGATTGGCATTAATGATTTAATTCGGGGAATAGATGATAGTACATTATTAAATAATTATCGAGATATTATTCGGGATTTACGTTGGGTACATCCCGATGCTCAAATCGTGGTGCAATCTATTCTTCCCCATAGCGACAAACAGTCTAACTGGGAAGGACGCGATCGCTTATTAAAAATTTCTAATCAACGAATCCGTCACTTAAATCAAGAGTTGAAATTCATTGCCCAGGAAGAAGGAGCTTATTTTTTAAATTTACATTCCCTCTTTATTGATGCAGAAGGCAATTTAAGACCGGAATTAAGCACCGATGGTTTACATCTGAATCAACAAGGTTATTTGGTTTGGAGTTCCGCCCTAAAAATCTATAGTCAAATTGCCCTAGAACCATCTTCTAACCCTTAAAATTATGAATCATCTCAAAATTATTATTATCGGTGCCGGAATTGGCGGTTTAACGGCTGGTTTAGCTCTAAAACGGGCAGGATATACCGTAGAAATTTATGAAAAAACTAGGGAAATTCGTCCCGCCGGAGCCGGAATTTCTATTTGGTCAAATGGGGTTAAAGTTCTCAATAGTTTAGGTTTAGGGGATGAAATTGCCAAAATCGGTGGACAGATGGATAGGATGGAATATCGCAGTCATACCGATGAATTATACAATCAAATTAATCTCCATCCCGTAACCGAAACCGTAGGACAGCGACCCTATCCCGTGTCTCGAACAGAATTACAATCCTTGCTTTTAAATGCCTTTAATAATAATATTGAAACCGTTAAACTGAATACTCAATTTATCGGCGTTGAACAGGATGCCCAGGGTATCACCGCCTATTTTGCCAATGGAGATCAAACCCGAGGTGACCTCTTAATTGCCGCCGATGGCATTCATTCTCAATTGCGAGATTATGTGGTCGGTCATCCGGTAGAATTGCGTTATGCGGGTTATGTGAATTGGAATGGTTTAATTGAAATAAATCCCAATTTAGGAGATAAAAATACTTGGGTGATTTATGTCGGAGAAAGTAAACGAGCCTCGATGATGCCCATTGGAAATAATCGGTTTTATTATTTCTTTGGTTGTCCAATGGCTAGTGGAATAATCGTTGAACCAGATCATCGTCAACGGGAGTTAAAACAAATATTTGCCCAATGGCCGTCTCCCGTTCAATGTTTAATAGAAACTCTCAATCCCCAGGAATTAAACCGTTTAGAGATTCATGATTTAGACCCCTTAGAAACCATCGTTAAAGGTCGAGTTGTACTGTTAGGAGATGCCGCCCATGCTTCCACCCCAACCCTCGGACAAGGAGGCTGTCAAGCTATGGAAGATGCAGAAATATTATCTCGATTTCTATTAACCACTAATTTAGGAGTAGAATATGCTTTAAAACGATATGAAACTGAACGGAAAGAACGGACTTCAACCCTAGTTATCAAAGCCCGAAAAAGAGCCGATATAATTTATGGAAAAGATCCCTATTTAACCCAACAATGGTATCAACAACTCCAACAAGAAACCGAACAGGATGTTACCCAGGCTCTATCTAAAACCATCCTAGGCGGCCCCTTTCACTAAAAGAAAAGAAACCGGGTTTCTAAAAAAATCTTGATTTGAGTTAATAGACCATAATTAGAAACCCGGTTTCTGAGGTATTATTAATTTTAACCCTTAACTTTTTCCTATGGTTGGTAAACTCACAACTCATGTATTAGACACAGCCCAAGGTCGTCCCGTAGCTAATTTAAAGATTGAATTATGGCAAATTAATTCAGAAATAGGAGAACGAACCCTTCTCAAAACTGCTATTACAAATCAAGACGGTAGAACCGATAACCCCTTATTAACAGAAACCGAATTAAATCAGGGAATTTATGAATTAGTCTTTGCCGTCGGGGACTATTTTAAAACACAATATAAATCCCTAAATTATCCCTTATTTTTAGATTATATTCCCATTCGCTTTGGCATTGCTAACCCCACCGTTGCTTATCACGTTCCCCTATTAGTTTCTCCCTGGTCTTATAGTACCTATCGAGGCAGTTAAACCCCATGCAAACCTATTCCTTATCCCAAGTTAATCAAATGACTCAAGCGGAATTTATCGCAGCATTAGGGTCTATTTTTGAAGCATCTCCTTGGATAGCAAAACAAGCAGAATTAAAACGACCATTTGAGACTATAGAAATATTATATCAAACAATGGTTGCCATCGTTAAAAATAGTAATTCACAACAACAATTAGCTTTAATTCGTGCCCATCCCGACTTAGGAAGTAAAACAAAAATGGCAGAATCTTCGGTAAAAGAACAAGCCGGAGTCGGGTTAAACCGTCTAACATCGGCTGAATATCAACACTTTCATCAACTCAACCAAACCTATAAAGATAAATTTGGGTTTCCTTTTATTATTGCTGTTAAAAATCAGACCAAAACCAGTATTTTAGCTGCGTTTGAACAAAGGTTAAATCATTCGATAGAGCAGGAAAAAATAACCGCCCTAGAAGAAATTTATAAAATCGCACAATTTCGTCTTTATGAAAAAACAGTTTAAATACGCAACAGCTTAGTCTATGAGTTTGCAGAGCAACCCGCTTTGCTGCTCAAAGAGTTAGGTCATCGCCATTCCAGAAAAACAGACGTGCTGGTGAGTGTCACTATTCACTGGACACTTCAATATTTAAAGATACGCTATAATCGCTTAATCGGACACAATTTTAGTTAAAAAGTATCATTATGATTGCTAATACTTTTTTTTGTAGTTATTCTGATTACTTTTGACTTCCCACAATAAACAATTAAAATCTTACCTAAAGTATGAAAGGAATCCAATTTATTGTCGATGAAAACGGAGAAAAAACCGCCGTTGTGATTGATTTAAAAGAATGGGGAAATTTATGGCAACAATTCTCCCAAATTCTTTTGAAAAATTTTTCCAGTAAAGAAGATTGGTTACATCAACCCCAGATGGAAGAAAAACTAGATCAAGCCTTAGAATGGAATTGTAATCATCAACCTCAAATTTCGGATTTAGAAGATTTAGAAACACAATTAAATGATTATGAATAAAGTGTTACTAGACTTAAATAATCCTGTTTTTCAACAAGATTTATTCGCTTTACCAAAACCAGAATCCCTGGCTGTCTTAAAAACCTTAAAAAAGATTTCTCAATTAACTTGGCAACAATTGTATGAAGATCAGGGATTAAAATGAGATGGGTTTTTTCTTTTAATAAACCTATATACAATTTTGAACCTCCAATACCTTTGATCGATTTAAATACACAACAGCTTACCAACCTAAAATCCCATCACTGATGACCTACTTAAAACTATTTCGCTCATCATTTTTAGACTTTATTGATGACCCTTTTTATGAATCTGAAGAAACCAGTGTTCGTTATCTTGCCGATGGATTATTAGTTATAGAATATGGAATTATTATAGACTTCGATGATTATAACATTTTAAAAGACAAATATCAAGGGTTTACTATTACCCATTATCCTAATTTATTAATCTTACCAGGATTGATTGATACCCATATTCATTTTCCCCAAACTGAAATGATAGCCTCCTATGGAAAACAACTCTTAGAATGGTTAAATCAATATACCTTCCCCACAGAACGTAAATTTAGTAGTAAAGAATATGCTCAACAAATCGCGGCATTTTTCCTAGATGAATTACTCAAAAATGGAACCACAACCGCCCTAGTTTTTGCCACGGTTTTCCCCCAGTCCGTTGATGCTTTCTTTGAAGAAGCCTATCACCGGAATTTACGCATGATTTCTGGTAAGGTGATGATGGATAGTCATGCCCCCAATTATTTAAAAGATACTCCCGAAACCTCCTATCAAGAGAGCAAAATACTAATCCAAACTTGGCATAAAAAAGGACGTTTACTCTATGCTATCACCCCTCGTTTTGCCATAACTTCTAGTCCTGAGCAGTTAAAAATAGCTGGAAAATTATTAACAGAATTTCCCGATGTTTATTTACAAACCCATCTTTCAGAAAATCTCCAAGAAGTTGAATTAGTCGCCGAACTTTTCCCCGAGGCTCCTCACTATTTAGGGGTTTATGACCAGGCGGGTTTAGTTGGAGAACGTTCAATTTTTGCCCATAGTATTCATTTAACTCCAGATGAATTTCAACGGTTATCTGAAGCTAAATCAGCGATCGCATTTTGCCCTACTTCTAATTTATTCCTCGGAAGTGGACTGTTTAAACTCCATGAAGCCAAATCTAAAACCCATCCCATTAACATTGGTTTGGGTAGTGATATTGGAGCCGGAACCAGTTTTTCCCTCCTCCAAACTGCTAATGAGGCATACAAAGTTGCTCAACTACAAAATCAAAATCTCTCACCCTTTCAAGCCTTATTTTTAGCCACATTAGGCGGAGCAAAAGCCCTAAAATTAGAGGATAAAATTGGTAACTTTAATTTGGGAAAAGAAGCGGATTTTATTGTTTTAGACTATAATTCAACTCCTTTAATGACTTTAAGAAATCAACAAATTTCCGAACCTCAAACCCGATTAAAAATTGCCGAAACCATCTTTAGTTTAATTATATTAGGGGATGACCGAGCCATTCGAGCCACTTATATTATGGGAAAGAGAGCATATCCAAACCCATAGGATACAATAAAATAATACACTTGCAATTGATAATATGATTCCTACAGCTATTGTTACAACTCCCAATGATACCCTGAATATCCGTTCTACTCCCAACGGTGAAATTGTTGATATTTTGAACGATGGAACCCAGGTTGAAATTAGTGGAGATTCTGTTAATATTGAGGGTGAAATCTGGACACCTATTGGTACAAATCGTTGGGTGGCTGCGAAATACTTAACACTTATTGATGCCGAAATTTTAGCCATTCCAGGTGCTAAAATTATATCCACACAAACCGAAGAACAAATCGGAGGAGGTTTACAAGTTTATCAAACCCAATTAGTAGATAATACGGGTAAAATTATTAATACCGTGCGCTGTGTTTCCGGTCGTATTGGTCATCAAATTCCCTGCGATATATCGGGAACTCAAACACCATTACCCTTTGGGATTTATACCTTTGATGCTCCGGGTATCGTTGAAGATGCACCCGGAGAATTTGGCGGGGTTTGGTCAGCAATTACACCAACTTTTCCCACACAAAGAGTGGGGTTAGGTGTTCATTATGACCCCTCGGCTTTTTTATCTGTTTCAGAAACCGGAACATCAGGATGTTTAGCTACACCAACCATAGAAGAACGAGAGATAATGACAACCTTTATTCTCGAATATCAACCCACCCATTTAATTGTTCAAAAACCAAAAAACTAAGACTGAAATTGTTTTAAACGAGCCAGATTTTTCTGGAAAATCTGAATATCTAAGTTTTCATTTTCTTGTTCAGTCACAGAACGTTTAACTTGACCTAAATAGAGAGGTTGAGAAAGGTTGGCATCGGGGTGAACAAGGGTTCTGGCACGAACTAATAGCGGGGCTTGAAATTGTCCCCCCCGTCCAGAAGAATATAAATCCGACGCCGCTTGACGCAAGGTGGCATCTAATTCGGTTTTGGTAATATTAGGTGCAACAGCAATCACAATCTGTCTACTCCCATCATCAAAGACCCGAGTATAACGTGCTGCCCCAGGAATTTGAACATGATGAAATAAACCCAAACCTAGACCAAAAACTCCACCCGTTAGAACCCCTGTAAAGGCGGTAATTCCTACTAACCTAAACCTAATTCCCCATTTAAAAATAAATGAGAATACGGTAATTACAGCCAGAACTAAAGTGGCAATTCCTATCCATTTAGAAAAGTTGAGCAATTCTGCTGTTGATAATGAGAAGTCCATGACGGTGGTTAAATAAACAACATCTAAACTTATAGCTTAATATTAAAAGGGTTACTTTGCATATTAATATTGTCTATAATTAATCCTAAAATCACTTTAAGGGTTTGGTCTCCAAACCCTTAAGAGGGTTAAAGTTGAAGACTAGACCCCATACTTGCGATTATACTTTCGGGGGTAGAGGAGGTTTTTGTTGGTGTGGAACACTCAAATTTTGAACAAATGGTAGTATATCAGAGGGAAGCACCACAATAGTTGTGGTGTTATTTTCTATCCCAATTTCCGAGAGCATTTGTAACCGTCTTAACTCCAATGCAGCAGGATTTGCCATAATTAATTGAGAGGCTTCTGCTAACTTAATTGAGGCTTCTTGTTCCGCTTCCGCTTTAATTAAACGGGAACGTTTTTCTCGAAGTGCTTCTGCTACTTTTGCCATAGCTCGTTGCATAGAAGTAGGAATTTCAACATCTTTCATTTCCACTCTTTCAATCACAACTCCCCAGGATTCAGTCATTTCATCCACGAGTTCTTGAATTTTCTGATTAATTTTATCTCGATTTTGTAAAACATCATCAAGACTACTTTGACCTATGACATTTCGTAGGGTCGTTAAGGCAGCTTGATAAACTGCTTTTTCATAACTTTCTACCTTAACAATTGCCTTGGAAGGATCAATTAAACGGTAATAAAGAACTGCATTCACTCGAATAGTTACACTATCAGATGTAATCGTTTCTTGCGGTTCTATATCAACGGTTTTGGTTCTAATATCCACTTGAACTTTTTGATCAATTGCCGGAATAATCCAATATAAACCCGGCCCTTTAATTGCTTGAATTCGTCCTAATCTGAAAATCACTCCCCGTTGATATTCTCGATCTAATTTAAACCCTGAAATTGTTAAATAAGCTAATAGAATAAAGAAAGAGCCAAAGACATAATTCATGGTTTTTTGATCTCCAATCTTAACTCCATTATAAATAGTGCCAGAAGTTAAGCCCAATTTCTTAATATTCTTTTATAGATTCCCAGCTAGATAATTAAGCGATCTGATTTATATGATATAATCATACTTCAGTTTGGTAATTTTTTTTGCTGAATCTCAGAACTAATAACTAATAACTAATGACTAATTTCTGGTACGGGCGGGTTTATCGAGATTTAGGTGATTAACAAAGATCTAAAAGAACCCGCCCCTACAACTGATAACTGGTAACTGAAAAAGCCCATTCCCTATCTTTAAGGTAAACCATACCAACTTTGTAATGCTAATCTATGAACTTCTAACCAACTAACTTTATGCTGTTTAGCTAGTTTTGCACAGTCTTCATATTCCGGTTGAACATTCGTGATCTTTTTACCTGAAAAACCCACTTTAACTCTAACTGCACCATATTGAGTTTCAACTGTTTGAATATCCCGTTTCAAAATACTCCGATTTTGTAGTGTATGACGAATGCCTAATGTTGTAGTTTCTCGAAATAATATAGCTTCACAAACTTGACGGTGTTCGGGATGACAAATTACCGTCAATAATACGCCTAAACGGGATTTTTTCATGGTAATTGGTTGACTAAAAACATCAATAGCTCCCGCTTGAAATAACAATTCAAAAGTATAAGCAATCACTTGAGGACTTAAATCATCAATTTGAGTTTGTAGTACAGAAATAGTTTCTGCAATCGTTTGAATTTCTGTATTAACCGTTGAAAAAATATCGGAATCCAGAGATTGATGTTGTTCGCCCACCCATAGTCTTAAAATATTAGGAATCGGTAAATCCCTAGACCCTGCACCTAATCCAATAGTTTGAATCGATAAAGCCGGAGGTTCTCCAAAACCTTGAGCTAAAGTAACTGCAATTGCCGCCCCCGTTGGTGTCACCAATTCCCGTTCAATTCCATTACTATAAACCGGAACTTTCCCCATTTCAAATAACTTTAAAACCGCCGGAGCCGGAACAGGTAATTGACCATGAGCCGCCCAAACTGTTCCTCCTCCAGTCGGTAATGTTGAACAATAAAATTGTTCAATATTTAACCAATCTAAACCCAAACAAGTCCCGACAATATCCACAATTGCATCCGTCGCTCCGACTTCATGAAAATGCACTTCTTCAACGTTCATACCATGGACTGCGGCTTCTGCTTGGGCTAACTTGCGAAAAATAGCTAAACTCCAAATTTCCACCTGTTGAGGCAATTTAGCTTGTATAATGATTGCTTCAATTTGTGATAAATGCCGGGTGGCACTAGAATGATGATGATGTTCATGATCATGATCATCATCATGATCATCGGAGTTTTGTTGAGTTAAATTAACAGAAACTTTTGTGGCTAACTGCCCTTGGCGACGCACAGGTTCGGCTTTTAACTCATATTCTGCCCCAATTCCCAGTAACTCTAACTTTTCTTTTAAATAGTCCAGGGGAACACCCGCGTGGACTAATGCTCCTAGACACATATCGCCAGAAATTCCTGTCGGACATTGGAAATAACCAATCTTAGCCATAATTTGTCGTTAGTCTGCTAGTCTTGAAATCGATATAAAATTTGTTTTCTAAAATACAACATATTACTATGGCAATTCTATACGAAATTCATCCCCAAAACCCCCAAGAACGCATCCTGGAAAAAATCAAAGACGACCTCAAGGATGGGGCGGTGATGCTATATCCGACGGATACAGTCTATGCTATTGGTTGTGATTTGACGGTGAAGTCAGCCATTGAACGAGTCCGACGCATCAAACAACTCTCCAATGATAAACCCCTAACTTTCCTGTGTTCTTCCCTATCTAATATTACAGATTATGCCATTGTGAGTGACTCCGCTTATCGTTTAATTAAGCGATTAGTCCCCGGGACATACACTTTCTTATTACCCACGACTAAATTAGTTCCTAAATTAGTCATGTCTCCTAAACGAAAAACCACGGGTATTCGGGTTCCTAATCATCAAGGTTGTTTGTCCATTCTTAAAACTTTAGGCAATCCCATTATTTCAACTTCTGCCCATATTACCACAGAAGAAGAAGGTCAAGCTCCGATTGCTTTACCCATAGAACATGAAGTTGATAAAGCCAGATTATATGATAGTTTAGGCAAGTTAGTCGATATTATTGTGGATGATACCTCAGACCCAGGATATCATGTTTCAACCATTATTGATTTAACCACTGATCAACCTATTATTATTAGAAAAGGTCAAGGCTGGGAAGAAGTAGAAGAATGGTTTCAAGAATAATTATAGCAGTTGTAGGGGCGGGTTAATCGAGATGCGCGGTGATTAACAAATATCTAACAGAACCCGCCCTTACTTACTTCTTTTTGTTTTCGTGGTTTAATTAAAATGATCACACCAAAAATCCCCCTTTTAAGGAGGATTTAGGTAGTTTTATTTTCTTATGAATTATAACGTTTTTCTAACCAAATTCTAACTTCCTGCTCCGTATCAAAGCGAGCTTGATCACCCGTAACCGGATCATAAGTCTGCCAGATTATATTTCCCTCAGCATCTTTTTTTTGCCAGATTTTAGGTTCAGTTGGTGAAGCAAAAGCATTCACAAATATTGCTGTAATACTTTGGAGACTATGAAGAATATTTTGCCCCAGACTCAACCCTTTATCCTGATAACTGGGCAATAGGGTCAACGATGTGTGCAGCGTTGCTAATGATGAACTTTTGCTCATTTTCATCCGATTCACCTCACTAAAAATGGATGGTGAGTTATCCCAAAATTAAACAAACACCGATGACAAACCGGGGTGTTTGGTTTCAGTACACTTCACCCGAAAAAACCTGATTCTGTCCCGTTTAATCCTTGCTTAATTCCCACTAGGGAAAACTAATCTTGTTCTATTCCTATTGTTATATTTTCCATCTCACCCGTACAGATGCAGTTATACTAAATTGTAACCATAACAGTTTTATTGATCTGAACTGTTATGCTAGTTCTCACCCTCAACTGTTACCCCCCGACCCACCCCATGAAAGTTAGACCCCTGGAAACGGAAAATGGTACAAACCTCTATGAGCAGGTAGCCCATAGAATAGAAGGCTTAATTATTGAAGGCACTTTACAAACGGGCGATCGCATTCCCTCCGTGCGAAAAATGCACCAACAGATGAACGTGAGTATTTCTACGGTCTTAGAAGCCTATCGTTTATTAGAAGACCGGGGATTAATTGCCGTGCGTCCCCAGTCCGGTTATTTTGTCCGTCCAGGTGTTCTATCCCATCGAGAGGAACCCAACCCCTCAGCCCCGCCCCACCAAGCCTTAAAGGTGGATACCTCCCTCGCTGTGCGGATTAATCGCACCCTGCGGGAACCAAATATCATTAAACTCGGGGCGGCGGTGGCCGATCCGTCCCTGCTTCCCCTGGCTACCCTAAACCGTTTGATCGGACAAGCCTTGAGAAATGATCCGCAGCGCTGCCATTCCTATGATGTCCTACCCGGTTGTGAACCCCTGCGGCATGAAGTTGCCCGTCGGTTAATGGAAGCCGGATGTTCGATCACACCGGATCAGATTTTGATTACCAATGGCACCACCGAAGCCCTGTATTTATCCTTGAGAGCGATCACCCAACCCGGGGATACCATTGCCATTGAATCCCCCTCCTATTATGGATTATTAGAAGTCATCGCCTCACTGAATTTACGCGCCTTGGAATTACCTACCCATCCACGGGAGGGGCTCTGTTTAGACACCTTAGAAACGGCATTAAAAAAATGTTCAATTGCCGCTTGTGCCTTAGTGTCTAATTTTAGTAATCCTTTAGGCACTTGTATGAGTGATTTACATAAAAAACAATTAGTTACACTTTTAGAAACATATAATATTCCCTTAGTAGAAGATGATGTTTATGGGGATTTATGTTTTCAAGGAAACCGCCCGAAAGCGATTAAAGCCTTTGATCAAAAAGGATTAGTTTTATATTGTGCTTCCTGTAGTAAAACCCTATCCCCAGGATTACGGGTGGGTTGGTTGGTAGCAGGACAATATCAAACTCAGGTCGAACAATTAAAACTATTTACTAATATGGCTACGGCTACTGTCAATCAGTTAGCGATCGCCGCTTTTTTATCCAATGGTGGCTATGAACGACATTTGCGCCAATTAAGACGAGCTTATTATGAACAGGTGATGCGCATGACCCAGGCAATTTGTGATTATTTTCCCCCAGAAACCAAAGTTTCTCGTCCTTCTGGGGGTCATGTCCTCTGGGTAGAATTGCCCGCTCATTTTGACGCTTTAGAATTACATGAACAAGCCTGTCAACATCAAATTAGTATTGCTCCGGGTTCAATGTTTTCGGCATCGGGAGCCTATAAAAATTGTTTTCGATTAAACTGTGGTTTGCCCTGGTCAGATCAACTGGAGCAAGCGATGAAAATTTTGGGGAATTTAATTAAAAATATAAATAATTAGGGAATAGGGAATGGGCAATGGGCAATGGAAAAAAAGGAGTGGGGAATAGGGAATGGGCAATGGAAAAAAAAGGAGTGGGGAATAGGGAATGGGCAATGGGCAATGGAAAAAAAGGAGTGGGGAATAGGGAATGGGCAATGGAAAAAAAAGGAGTGGGGAATAGGGAATGGGCAATGGGCAATGGAAAAAAAGGAGTGGGGAATAGGGAATGGGCAATGGAAAAAAAAGGAGTGGGGAATAGGGAATGGGCAATGGGCAATGGAAAAAAAAGGAGTGGGGAATAGGGAATGGGCAATGGAAAAAAAAGGAGTGGGGAATGGGCAATGGGCAATGGAAAAAAAAGGAGTGGGGAATAGGGAATGGGCAATGGAAAAAAAAGGAGTGGGGAATAGGGATTTATTTTTCAAGTGTTCTAATAAGAGAAATAATCATTCTAGTTTCAGATTGTAGATCATTTATTAAAGATTCTATATCTTTTTTATCACATAATCCTACAGATTCAGCCAGAAAAAGATGGGTTTGTAATTCGTTAATAGAGCCTTGTGCAATATTGAGAAAACGTTTATATTCGACCGATGATCTTCTACCGTATCCTTCCGAAATATTTGCCGGAATTGATGAAGCTGATCTTCTGATTTGTTGAACCATTCCATATAACTCATCTTTGGGAAATTGCTTAGTTAGAAAATAACATTGTTTAGCTATATCCATACCTTTTTGCCAAATTCTTAAGTCTTTAAAATCATTTACTTCAGACATAAAATACACCTATAGTAGTTCTATTTGATTAGGGTTAAAAATTTATGATCAATAGGGAATGAGCAATAGGATAAATATTTTTAGCCTGTTTATAGACACTTTAAATTATTAAAACTTATTTAGGATTGTTATATTTTTTTCCTGCTATTCCCCATTCCCCATTCCCCATTTATTCAATAATTTGGGGGGCAACCCGAACTTGGTCACGCCCTTGAAATTTTGCCTGGTACATGGCTTTATCTGCGGCACTAATCAACTCTTGGATATGGGATTGATCTCCAGGAATAGCACAAGCAACACCAGAACTATTGGTAACCAAAGAACTAATCGGGGATGAAAGATGGGGAATCCGTAGAGAACGGATTTGAAATTGAATTGCCTCTGCAATTTTTCGAGCATTTTCGACATCGACTTGGGGTAAAATAACCGCAAACTCCTCCCCACCATAACGAGCTACTAAATATGGTTTGGATTCCCTAACTTTTTTTACCGCAGTTTCAATGGCATTAGCAATTCGTTGTAAGCAATAATCCCCGGCTAAATGACCGTAGGTATCATTATAAAACTTAAAAAAATCCACATCACATAAAATCATTGAAAGATAACCCCGTTCATAGGATTGCCATTGTTCTTGTAAATAGGTATAAAACTGACGGCGGTTCGCCACTTGAGTCAAATCATCCAAGGTAGCTAAACGCTTAAGTTGTTGGTTTTCAGCCTGTAACTTGATTAGTAATTCTTGCTGAAGTTTAACTTGGTTTTTTAGGGTTTTAATGGTGATATCAGGCAATAAATTATCCTGGGAATTATTGAAATTTACAAATGGATTTAAAGCATTAAAAGCTGTGGCTAAAGAGCTTGGATTTTGGTTGTTCATTTCTGAATAACTATTCATCCACAATAAAGGGACATTTTGAGTGATTTTTGCCTGTTTTAATTGTCGATGCGTTTCTTGGGCATTAGCTTGATCAGGGTCAAAAGGAATGATAATAATATCAGGATTACTATATTCAGCATGAAAAATAGCACTTTCTGGATCGGGAGAAATCACAAAATTTAAGTTAAGTTGGTTCAATAAGTTAACAAATGATCTAAAATTGAATAAGTTGGTTTCCTCAATGACAACAATGATATAGGGTTTTAATTGACTTTGATTCATGGCGGGTATGCAACCTGGGATATTTAAGTTCAGCATTTTGACCTAATCTGTTACTTCGGACTGACCCAAGTATCTAATGTTTAGTTTTGACTAGCAGTGATAGAGCTTGGATAAACCTGTGATAGTTTGAAACCCTCGACGTGACGAACAGGTCAGATCAAATGTGACTGATAGCACAGTGTATAAGTGATTGGGATCACAAATGGGCAATGGACTGGTGGCAAAGACCGCAGTATTGAAGTCTCCATCTTTAGGGGAATTGAGGGGTGGAGGCTAAATTTTTGATCACAAACCTGTGTGACCTCTCTCTCACCCCCGAGGTTGGGAGTCGGGTGTAGGATAGGAAAGGTTAATGTACTGAATCAAAGAAAATAGGTGTCTATGTCAATTTGGCCCAGTTTAGTTACAATTTGTGCCTTAGTGCTGTATTTGGTCGTGACGATTAATGTCGGACGTGCGCGAATCAAATACAAAATTATGCCTCCTCAAATGACCGGAGACGAAAATTTTGAGCGCGTGGTACGAGTCCAACAAAATACCCTAGAACAATTAGTTTTATTTCTTCCAACTTTATGGTTATTCTCTGAATGGATTAGTCCGATTTGGGCTGGTGCTTTGGGCGGAGTTTGGGTAATTGGACGGATTTTATTTGCTTGGGGATATTACCAAGCCGCAGAAAAGCGGAGGTTAGGGTTTGGAATTAGTTCCCTCATCACCTTTACCCTTTTGGGTGGTGCTATAGTTGGAGTGATTCTCTCGCTAATTTCAGCAGTAAAATCACCCCTGGTTTCAATATTCTGTAATCCTTGGTTTTAAATCCGATGGCAGCAACACTTTTACCTTCAGAAAACAACCTGAACCTAACGACTCTGGAAACTCAAATGTTGCAATTAGCTTTATCACAAGCTGAAACCGTGGGTGAACTGACAGCTTTGATTATTAATCATACCCATTTAGAGATTATGCAAGCCTTTGAACAACTTTCCTCTGTTCAGCAACAGCGAGTACAGGAGCTTTGGGAAGTCAAAATTTCTGAAGGCTGGAAATAATTAATTAAATTCTGATGTCCAACTTCCACAGCCCTCCCCAAAAATCATCACTTCCGGGTCAGAATGACCCGGAAGTTCAGGATACCCCCTATTCCGTGATTGAGAGTGAACATATCTCCCCTACGAGATCGGATTTTCTGCGGTTTTTGGGAATCGTCAGCGCCCTAGGACTGTTAGTCGGACTGTTGTTATTTGCCAATGGGTTGAGTGTAATTACCATCATTCTGATCACTTTGCTGGTGATCATCATGGTGCTTTGTTGGCGCTATCCCCGCCAAGGATTATGGGCATTTTTAATTTATTTACCCTTTGCCGGGACGATTTCCTATTGGGTGGGTAACGATCATTTTCTATTTCATTTAGCCAAGGATGGACTGTATATTCCCGCCTTAATTGGTTTGGTTGTGGAATTAAGGAAAAAAAAGTTACCCCTGATTAATCCCCCGCAACTTAAAATTCCTCTGTTAATTTTATTTGTCATTGCGATTGTCACCTTGATTGCGGTTAATGGTGTCCTACAAAAACACGCCACCCCTGATAATCAACCCTTTGCCGTAGGACTATTTGGCTTAAAAGTTTTAATGGGATATATTCCCCTGATCACCTGTGGTTATTATCTAATTCGCCATCGTCAAGATCTGGAATTTTTTACTCGCTTACAAGTAATTTTAATCTTAATTTGCTGCATCTTAGGATTAATTCAATTTGGATTAATTATTACTGGATACTGTCCTGATAATACGGGTTTACCCGAACATTTATTATTAAGGGCAAATGTGCAGCGAAAATGTTTGGTGGGAGGTGCTTTAGGATATTTACCCGCAGAAAATTTTATTCGTTTACCCGGAACCTTTGTTGCCCCCTGGCATTGGGCTTGGTTTTTAGTTTCGGGTACGTTTTTCTGTTTTGCTACATCCTTTAGTGATCCCAAATTACGCTGGCGTTTAATGGGTTTATTCACCTTGGCTTTAGTGATACTGAATGCCATTGTTTCTGGTCAAAGAACAGCCCTTTTAGCCTCTCCATCGATTGTGATTTTACTGCTGGTTGCCACCAGTCACATTTCCAGAATGAAGCGGCTTTTAGTGATTGTTTTGGGGATGGTTGTTTTTGTGGTAGGAACCTGGATTATCGTACCCGAAGTCATGACCGAAAGAGTTGATAACTTTATTGGACGTTGGAATGCCGATCCTCCGGCGGTATTTTTAACCAAGCAAACTAACTTTAGTTTGAAAGCCCATCGAGGCTTTTTAGGTAATGGTTTAGGGGAAGCCACAACTTCCGCCCGCGGGTTAGGAAAAACCCGATTGATTGAAGCCTACTATCCTAAATTGTTCTATGAAATTGGGCCATTTGGAGTGACTGCTTTTTTGTTCTTAGTGACTAATATTACGGTTTTAGGGTTTAAATCTTATCATCAACTACAGGATCATAGTCTGTGGGGCTATGGAATTACTTTCTGGATTTTTATTGTTTTAATTAGCTATAATCCCTACTGGTATCCTCTGGATACCGATCCGGTGGCGGTTTATTATTGGTTTTTAGTCGGTGTACTTTTCAAGTTACCTAAAATTCAACAGCAAGAGCAGAAAAAAGATCAGCCAGAGGTGTATATTCCTGATTAATATTGTTTTGATAAACCCTTAGACAAATGTTAATCAGATCACAACTCAACGGGCTTGAGTCAAATAGCAAAAAAATGTTATGATCACAGATTATATTTTGATATGAAGGATTATTAAAAACGATACCCGATACTATCGCTGCCAGAGAAACTCCACCCCATACTAGCAAGAAAAATCAACATGGGTTTTCATCCGCTGCCTGTAGTGATTTAGCTATGCCCTAAATCCATCCCCTATCTTATCTGATTGACAAATGAATCATTATAACCTTGATCCCACAAAAACGGAAGATATTCTCATCGTTGATGATACCCCTGATAACCTCCATTTATTGTCCCGAATGTTGACCCGTCAGGGATACAATGTGCGTAAAGCCTTGAGTGGGCCAATGGCGTTAACGGCGGCCCAAACCGTTGCTCCCGACTTAATTCTCCTAGATATTATGATGCCGGAGATGGATGGTTATCAGGTTTGCCAACACTTAAAAGCGGATGCGAACACCGCCACCATTCCGATTATTTTTTTGAGTGCTTTAGATGATGTTCTCGATAAAGTTAAAGGTTTTCAAGTTGGGGGGGTGGACTATATTACTAAACCATTTCAGTTTGAAGAAGTCTTAATCCGAGTTCAAAATCAATTGGCTTTACGAGCCGCAGAATTAGAGATTCGGGTCTTGAATGCGGAATTAGAAGCCCGGGTTAAAGAACGGACTCAGGAACTAGAAGCAGCCAACACTCAACTATTAGAAATGGCACTTCATGATTCCTTGACGGGTTTACCCAATCGAGCTTTACTGATGACGGATTTACGCCGATCCATTCATCTGGCTAAAGCCGATCCGAACTATCAGTTTGCGGTGTTATTTTTAGATTGTGATCGCTTTAAAGTAGTGAATGATTCCTTGGGTCATTTAGTCGGGGATGAACTCCTAATTTTAATTGCTCATCGTCTTAGCTGTTATGTTAAACCCCAAAATACATTAGCTCGTTTGGGGGGCGATGAATTCGCGATTTTATTAACAGAAATTCCCAACTTTCATGATGTAACCACACTAGCGGATCAGATTTTACAGTGTTTTTCTCAACCCTTTAACTTAGAACGACACGAGATTTTTATTAATGCGAGTATTGGTATTGTCATCGGGAATTGTGACTATAACGAACCGGAACATTTACTTCGAGACGCAGATACAGCGATGTACCGAGCCAAAGCCCTGGGCAAAGGACAATATCATCTGTTTGATCCGGCAATGCACACCGCAGCTTTACAAAGATTACAGTTAGAAACTGATTTACGTCGAGGTATTGAACAAGAGGAATTAGTTGTTCATTATCAACCAATTATCTCTTTAAATACAGGCAAAATTGCCGGGTTTGAAGCATTAGTTAGATGGCTCCATCCCAAACAGGGGTTAGTGGCGCCGAATCTATTTATTCCCATTGCTGAAGAAACAGGTTTAATTACGGCTATTGGCTATTGGGTTTTATCAGAATCTTGTCACCAACTGCGGACTTGGCAAGAACAATATTTAATAGATCCGAATTTATTTGTGAGTGTTAATTTATCCGTTAAACAGTTTGCTCAACCCAATTTATTAGAACAAATTGATCAAGTTTTAGAGGATAGTCAACTTTCCCCCGACTGTTTAAAACTAGAAATTACTGAAAGTGCAATTATGGACAATCATAAGCACGTTGCTACTATTCTCAAAGAACTCAGAAAACGTCATATTTTAATTAGTATTGATGATTTTGGTACAGGTTATTCATCTCTGAGTTATCTGCATTCTTTTCCCGTTGATACCCTGAAAATTGATAAATCCTTCGTCCAAAGACTGAACCTAGAATCGGAAAATATCGGCTTAATTCCTGTGATTATTAGTTTGGCTAAAACCATGAATATGAATGTCGTTGCTGAAGGTATTGAATTAGTTGATCAATTGGAAATACTCAGGGAATTAGACTGTGGATTTGGTCAGGGATATTTCTTTGCCAAACCTCTACCTGGAGAACAATTGATCAAGTTTTTATCCTCAACTCCCCAGTGGTAAACCATGAATCAAGATAATATTGGTTCTCATAGCAATTTGCTGATTGTGGATGATGAACCTGATAATATTCGAGTTTTATCTGCCTTGTTAAATCAACATGGCTATTATGTTCGTAAAGCCCTAAACGCGCCCATGGCACTGATAGCGATTGAGAGTCTGAAACCGGATTTAATTTTATTAGATATTCGGATGCCGGGTGTTAATGGGTACGAGTTATGTCGTCAGCTAAAATCAAATTTAGAAACCTATGATATCCCGATCATTTTTATTAGTGCGCTGAATCAAATTGAGGATATTATGCAAGCGTTTTCTGCTGGAGGGGTAGATTATATTACCAAACCTTTTAAAGTGGATGAGGTCTTGGCTCGGGTCAAAAATCAGTTGACCATTTGTGACTTAAAAAAGAAACTTATAGAACAAAATCAAAAACTGTTACAACAAAATAGCCAATTAGAACAAGAAGTCCGAATTCGTCAAAAAGCGGAAGAAAACTTACAAACAGTTAATCGTCAATTACAAAATTTAGCGTCCTATGATAGTTTAACAACCCTTGCTAACCGTCGTCATTTTGATGAATATTTTGCTGACACTTGGAAACAAATGCTGGAGGAACAACAACCTCTTTCTCTACTGTTATGTGATTTAGATTGTTTTAAAAATTATAATGATAATTACGGACATCCTGCCGGAGATATTTGTCTAAAATTGGTTGCCCAAGCCCTTGATCGATCAGTGATTAATACTCGGGATTTAGTTGCCCGTTATGGTGGAGAAGAATTTGCAATTATTCTACCGAATACAGATTTACAAGGAGCGCTGAAAGTAGCTCAAACCATCCAGGAGGAAGTTCAAAAATTAAAAATTGATCATAACTATTCAATGGTTAATTCTATTGTTACCCTCAGTATTGGTATTTCCTGTCAAATTCCCCAACCGGATACATCGGCTGAACATTTATTAGAAATTACCGATCAGGCACTTTATGAAGCCAAAGAAAAAGGACGAAATCAATATTGTGTTAAAGTCTAATTAAAAAATAAAGATTACTTTTAACTCCCAATTATCCCCGTCTCTGATAATCTCAATTGTTTTAATAAATTCTCGAAAATAAAATCTTCGTTCAGTTTCCGATAAATCTAACCAAAACTGCGGAATACAAACTGCCTGCGCCGTTTCTTTTAAATTAACCGGGGGAAGTTCGGCTAACTTTCCTTGTAACCGAGAAATTTCTATCCGCAGTTTATAACTTCTTAAATCTGCTGTTTCTAAATCTAATATTCCAGAAGTTAATAAATCTGGAATTTGTAATAAAATCTCTTGTTTTTGATGAATCTCCTCCATAATAACCCGTTTAATACTCTCTAAATCCGGTAAATTTAAACCAGAAACCGCCTGTGGTAAATCTTGACAAATACGTTCAATTGTCAACTCTAATCCCCTTTCATAAGATAACGCTTTACACTTAAAATTTCTCGGACAATTTATCGGACGTAAATATAAATATTCCCTTTCTTGGCGATAGGTGGTGACTCGGGCAACGGTCATTAAAGATTGACATTCTCCACACATTACCAACCCCGCCAAAGAACGTGGCGCACTGGCTGTCCGAGGAGGCAATTGTTGATTTCTCCGTAATAATCGATCCACCTGGGCGGCTTCATCCCGGGAAATAATTGAAATATGGGTATTAGAAATAATTTCCCCATTTTTATATTCTAAATCTCCTCGATAAACGGGATTTGTTAACCATCTTCTTCCCGTTGTTACAGATATTTTTTTCCCATAACGTTTTTCTAAATACCGCACCGCACCCCGCAAAGATCCATAAATTAAAAACCGATCAAAAAACTCTTTAACAATCGGTGAAACACTCCGATCTAAGATATAACGTTCTTTTCCCCGTCGATATCCATAGGGAGCTTTTCCCGGGGGAGGCAAGGCTTTAATTCTATTTTTAGCGTGTCCGTGACAAATGCGACGACTGCGTTGGCGGGTTTGAATTTCCAGAAATAATTGGATTAAATCAGAGCGATTAATTTTGCCCACGGTGGTATTAAAATCGGACTCAATGGCAATAATATTAATCTGAAAAGATTCTAATTGTTGTAAGCGATCACCCACTTCTAAAACCGAGTTTCCTAACTCCTCTAACCGTCTAATTAATAAATAATCCGGTGGTTCTAAATCACAATCTTTTAACAGGTCTGCGAGTTCCTGTCTTCCCCCCAAATCCTGATAAACCCGATCCACTTCCCATCCCCAAATCATTCGATCAGGAGGCTGTTCAAACAGAGGATCAGTATAACAATAAGCAATAATTTTCATACTTCATTTAATTCAATAATATTGCCGTCGGGGTCTTTTGTAAACAATGCAGTGCGACCGGAAGCACTCATTTGAATCAAACAATTATGAGTGATTAACTGTTGTTTGGCTTCCTCTAAATTATCAACAGAAAAAGCTAAATGTCGATTTCGTCCCCATTTCTGATTATTAACTTGATCGTTAATAACAGTTTCAGCTTGAATTAAATGAATTTGAAACTCACCAATTTGATACCAAATTCCCGGAAAATTTAACGGACGTTCAACCTTTTTTAAGCCCAAAACTTGACTATAAAAATGTTCTGACTGTTCTAAATTAGACACTAAAATAGCAGTATGGAGATATTGATTGATTTGCATTATATCCCAAAATTTTGACAAAGTTCTTCAATAGATTTCATGGGTAAATAGAGTGATTGTCAATTAAAACAAATACAGTTGAGACTCGCCTTTTGAGATCCTGAGATGCTTGTTTACGAATATAGTTATCTAAACTATCCTTCCCACAACAGAAACCGGAGCGAATATGCTGACGAGTGTTGAGGGGTTCAATTTTGAGAACCATTAGATATAATTTCCTGTTTATATCGTAGCGCTGCGGCTTGAAGTGCATGATTAGGTTGAGGAGAATGGAGAACTGCATCGACAAACGCTTCACTATCCTCAATACTCAATTTCAGGGTTTGGTGTTTCTCTATGACTCGGTAAGCTTCCGCTTGAAGACTTGCGACAACAAAATCAGTCAGAGTGCGTCCCTCTAAATCGGCGGCTTTCTGCAACAGAGCTTTAATTTCTGGACTCAGACGAGCTTCTAACCTCGCCATTGATTTTTGATCAGTGTTAGTCGCCATAACTAATTAAACCCCCATTTCCTAGGTATGATTTATTCTCATAATAATGGATACGATCACTGGTTGCAAAGTTTTAAGAGTCGTTTCAATCGTTTTAATTATAATCCAAGGTGGGGGCTACCCACCCGGGTTTTAATTTTTAAACAGTAAACTGGCGTTACTGGCACTGACATACTCTAATACTTTTTGCTGAAGGTCAGTTTCGATCTCTTTTTGACTCACAGGTTGAGGATACAGGGAGAGAATATCTGTAATTTCTTTAACACAGGCTGATAGGCGTTGAATATGTTTGGGTGTAATCTTTGTCTCCGTACTTAATTCAAATAATTCTGGGGTAGTTTGTGCAGGTTCAATGGCTAATTTATCCTCCTCTCTTACACAGGTTCCCCCATCACAATCAATGTGTAATTCATGTTGATAATGGTTAGGAATTGCCCAGCCTCTTTGCCCTGCGTGTTCATGACCTAAACGTTCATTTTCAATATATTCACTCGCGGATTCATAACGGTGTTCATGCCAATAGGGAACGGTAAAATAACCAAAGGATTTGCGATATTCCTCAGAGTCTACCATCTCTGAAACCAGTGCACCAACACCACGGCGAACTAAAATATCATCCCATTTCTGAATTTCTTCATTACTTCTCGGTGCTCGTCCCAAAAAATGTTTACAAGCATTTTCAATGAATTTCATATTAGAGCTATTCTCGTAAAAATGCTCTAAATAAACAGAACGAACTGCTAGACTTTTTAAAAAATGTCGAATCCCGATTTTTCCCTTGATAAAATCCTTCTCTAAATCCGCAAGTTGCTTGTGTTCAAACTCATAAAGTTGACGTTCTATTACTTGCTGATAAATTTGTTTTAAAACAAACTCTCTTTCTTCTGGGGAAGCGTCATGACGAGTTGTAACCGGTTGAGTTAGGGACATAAATTAAACTCCTGTGTGCATCAATACTCAAAGTTAAGTTGAAGTGATTGGCGATGAAATGATCAGTAGCTTGAAATTAAATAAATAACACCCTGATATTTTTTTCTATGAAAAAATCTGGATTAAACCCCACTTCTTTGAACATTAGCGAGGAGTTTAGGGGGAGTATCTAAAACTTCTAAAATAATGTCCATATAGGGCTTTAATAGTTGATTACACACACTAGGCAATTGTTCTTGTAAGGTTTCTTGAAGATAGGTATAGGCTTGTAGACATTGGGTATTTTTTTCGTGGGCTGCCAAAATATTGGCTAACCATAACATTAAAGATTCCTTAAAAAAGTGCGGGTCATCGCGTAATAAAGCCACGGACATCAGACACATCGTCATTGACATATCATACACACAGCGTTTTGAATGCTTTTCCATGATTTCTGGATGGGAAAACATGAATTTCTTCAGGGCTTGTTTGATTAAACCTGCCGATTTCACCCGTAGAACTTCATAGGTTTTGGTGCGAGCATTTAAAGTCTGAACGTACTGATGCAGAGGCTTAAGTTCTGCATTGGTCAAATATCGTCCGTCACATTGGAGAATTAAGTCATCCCAGGTCGAATTAATCGTCGGCATTTTACTGTCCTCTGTATAGCCAGAATCCTACCTTCTAATTTGATACAAAATTCAATATAAGTCAAGAAAATGATGTGATTTTTAATATAAACTATAGATATCATCTGACCCAGTACCCGACATTTTTTGCCAGACGACTGACTTATCCTGCAATTGGCAGTGTCCCTAAACCTGTTTAACCATCTAGGAGGCAATTTTGAGATAAACTATAATTTGTTGAGGTGCCATCAATATCTGAGTTATGCCATGAAAGGAATTGCTTTCGTGATTAAAATTGGGTTGATTCTAAGTTTAATAGTGGGCTGGATATTGCCCGCTAATGCGACCAATTTAAAAACAATTAAACAATTAATGGAAACCAAAGATTGTCATTCATTTATTTGGAAATATTGTAACTTATCAGGGGCAAATTTACAAGGATTAGATTTGTCAAATACCAACCTATCAGGAGCTAATTTAAAACAAGCTAATTTGAGAGAAGCCAACTTAAAATATGCCAACTTATCAGGAGCCGATTTAAGACAAGCCAACTTAGCACATACTAATTTATTGAGAGCAAATCTGAACAAGGCTAAATTATCTGAAGCTAATTTAACCCAGTCGAGCCTATTAGAAGTGAATTTAACCCTAGCTAATCTCAGCTATGCTAATTTGGAAAAAGCTAAATTATTAGGCGCGAGATTATGGGGGACAAATCTAAGTCAAGCAAACTTGACCCATGCCAGTTTACGGGGAACAAATTTACAATATGCTAATTTAGAAAACAGTAACTTGAGTTTTGCCGATGTCAATAGTTTATTGTTTCGAGATGCTACTCAATTTACTAATTTTAGTAATGCCAATTTACAAGGCGCAAATCTGGAAGGAGTTAACTTAGAAACTGTGATATTACAAGGTGCAGTTATGCCAGATGGTTCAATTCATGAATAATCATCAAAGGTCAAAATAGGTTATAATATTAAAGGAAACAAACTGTTGATTTAATTTCATGCTGGAAACTCTACAAATTAAATTGTATGAACTGGCACAACTAGCAAATAATCTGGTTCAAACTCAACTGAATCACCTAAGTTTTGTCAGTATTGGCGTTATTTTTTTTGCGGGTTTATTAACCAGTTTAACTCCTTGTATGCTGTCAATGTTACCGATTACCATTGGTTATATTGGGGGTTATGAAACCGAAAATCGACTCCAAGCAGCAATTCAATCCCTCTGGTTTGCATTGGGACTAGCTACGACCTTAGCTGGGTTGGGAATTTTAGCATCTTTTGTCGGACAAGTGTATGGTCAAATTGGTTTGGGTTTGCCCATTATTGTAAGTTTAATTGCAATTTTAATGGGGTTAAATTTATTAGAAGCTCTACCGCTACAATTACCCGCTTTTGATACCATAGGCTGGATACCTAAAGCCGTTCCCCATCACTTAAAATCCTATTTATTAGGGTTAACCTTTGGGTTAGTGGCTTCTCCCTGTAGTACCCCCGTTTTAGCTACCTTATTAGCCTGGGTTTCAACCACAGGAGATATCATTTTAGGAGGGGTTTTATTGTTAGCCTATGCGGTGGGTTATGTCGCGCCACTGGTATTAGCAGGAACCTTTACCGCCACAATTAAAAAGTTACTAGAAATGCGAAAATGGTCAAGTTGGATTACACCCACCAGTGGAGTTTTATTAGTTGGATTTGGTGTATTTTCGCTATTGTTTAGATTTTTACCTGTTACTTAATTTAATTAAAGGGGAATAAAAATGGATACAGAACTTTCACTATTACAAAAAATAATCAATGGAGAAACAGCCATTCAAAAAATGATTAAGAAAGAGATTTTACCCCTTTTGTCAGATTTACGACTAGCAATTTTATTGTTATTAATTATTGCGATTTTCAGTATTTCAGGGACACTGCTAGAACAGGGACAATCCCTTGAGTATTATCAATCTAATTACCCTGAACATCCGGCTTTGTTTGGCTTTTTAACCTGGAAAGTTCTTGTATTTATTGGACTTGATCATGTTTATAGAACTTGGTGGTTTTTATCACTTTTAGTATTATTTGGTAGTAGCTTAACAGCTTGCACCTTTACCAGACAATTACCTACTTTAAAATCAGCCCGTCGCTGGACATATTACGATAAACCTAAACAATTTCAAAACATCGCTTTAAGTGCTGAATTAACCACAGGTTCATTAACAGCTTTAGAACCTTTATTAAAAAAACGTAATTATTTAGTCTTTCAAGAAGGTAATAAACTTTATGCGAGACGGGGACTGATTGGTAGAATTGGGCCGATTATTGTTCATGCTAGTATGTTAATAATTTTAGCGGGTTCTATTATTGGTTCTATTACTGGATTTATGGCTCAAGAAATGGTTCCAGGGGGGGATATTTTTCAAGTTAAAAATATCCTAGATGCGGGACAATTTTCTCAATCTCAAATTCCTAAAGATTGGTCAGTTAAAGTGAATCGGTTTTGGATTGATTATGATCCTGAAGGCAGAATTGATCAATTTTATTCTGATTTATCGGTATTAAATCAACAGGGGGAAGAAGTGGATCGCAAAACTATTCACGTTAACGAACCTTTGCACCATCAAGGTGTGACTTTTTATCAAGCAGATTGGGGTATTGCTGCCCTGCGGGTGCGAGTGAATAAAAGTCCTGTATTTCGCTTACCAATGGCACAACTAGACACCCAAGGAAAGGGCAGAATTTGGGGAACTTGGATTCCAATTAAACCGGATTTTAGCGCGGGGGTTTCTGTTTTAGCTAGGGACTTAAAAGGAAATGTATTAGTTTATAATGGCAAGGGTGAATTAGTTTCAACGGTTCGCGAGGGAATGTCTACGGAAGTAGATGGGGTGACGGTATTTATTGATGAAATTATCGGGAGTACGGGATTACAAATCAAAGCTGATCCGGGGATTCCGATTGTTTATTTAGGGTTTGGGTTATTAATGATTAGTGTGATGATGAGTTATGTTTCCCATTCTCAAATTTGGGCTTTAAAAGAAGGCGATCGCTTATATATTGGGGGGAAAACTAATCGGGCAAAAGTTACTTTTGAACGGGAAATTGTCGCCATCTTAGATGATTTAGATAATCTGGATCAAAATAATTCCCTTTCGTTAGGAAATTTGTCGGAAAATCCTCAAAGTTAACAGATATAAACCCTGTTTCTGGTCAAAAATATGACGGAAATTCTTCAAAATCAAGCCTTATTATTTCTTAGACAAGCCCTAAATAATCCTACGGCTAATTTTAGAGATGGACAATGGGAAGCGATCGCCGATTTAATCCAAAATCGTTCTCAACTTCTCGTTGTTCAACGCACAGGATGGGGTAAAAGTTTAGTCTATTTTCTCGCAACTCGGCTGCTAAGAGATCAAGGTTCAGGCCCGACTTTATTGATTTCTCCCCTATTAGCATTAATGCGAAATCAAATGGTAGCGGCTGAACGAATTGGGGTGAAAGCTGCTACCATTAATTCAGATAATCAAGAGCAATGGGATACCATTCAAACGCAACTATTAGCAGGACAGATTGATCTTTTATTGATTTCTCCAGAACGTCTTGGAAATGAAGACTTTAGAAACAATATTTTAATTCCAATTTCTCAAAAAATCGGTTTATTTGTTGTCGATGAAGCCCATTGTATTTCCGACTGGGGACATGACTTTAGACCCGATTATCGTCGCATTGTTAGAATTTTACAAGCTCTCCCAAAAACTATTCCCGTTTTAGCTACAACCGCTACTGCAAATAATCGAGTTGTTGAGGATATTAAAACCCAACTGGGAGACAATTTACATATCTTCCGAGGAGCTTTAAATCGGAATAGTTTAAAACTCCAAAATATTCACCTTCCTAACCCCGCTAGTCGTCTGGCTTGGTTAGCAGAAACCTTACCCCATTTACCCGGAAGTGGAATTATTTATACCCTCACGGTTAGAGATGCAGAACAAGTGGCAGAATGGTTACAAACGCAAGAAATTGATGCTAAAGCCTATCATGGAAAATCAGAATCACGGGAACCTTTAGAAAATCAACTTTTGAATAATGAAATTAAAGCGTTAGTAGCAACAACTGCTTTAGGAATGGGTTTTGATAAACCCGATTTAGGGTTTGTAATTCATTATCAAAGACCCGGTTCCGTTGTCCATTATTATCAACAAGTAGGACGGGCAGGAAGGGCCGTTGAACAAGCTTATGGGATTCTTTTGTGTGGCGATGAAGATGATGATATTATTAATTATTTTATTCAAACAGCCTTTCCACCAGAAGCCCATACTCAATCGATTTTAAATGCTTTAAATCAATCTCAAAATGGTTTTTCAACTCCTGAACTTGAACAATATTGTAATTTATCCAGAGGACAAATTGACAAGGTTTTAAAGTTACTTTCTTTAGAATTTCCCAGTCCAGTTGTTAAGCAAAAAACGAAATGGTATGCGACAGCAATTGATTATCAATCTAACCGCCAAAAAATAGAACTATTAACTCAAATTCGCAGACAAGAACAAGCTCAAATGCAAGATTATATGAACAGTAAATCTTGCTTAATGGAATTTTTATCAACAGCCTTAGATGATCCCTATGCTCAACCCTGTGGAAAATGTGCCGTTTGTTTGGGTCAACAATTATTCCCTGAAACTGCTGCTTTAGAAAGAGTTAATCAAGCCATTAAATACTTAAAACGGTGTGATTTAATTATTGAACCTCGCAAACAATGGCCGTCAAAAGGAGCCTTACAAATTTACAACTTTTCAGGTAACATTAAACCAGGGTTCAAGGCAGAAATTGGACGAGCATTATCTCTTTGGGGGGATGCAGGTTGGGGAGAATTGGTCAAAATGGGAAAATATCAAAAGGGTTATTTTGATGATGCTTTAGTTTTGGGTGTAATTGAAATGATTCAGCGATGGCAACCTCAACCGATGCCAACTTGGGTAACTTGTGTTCCTTCCTTAAATCGTTCTGAATTAGTACCGAATTTTGCTCAAAGATTAGCAGAAAAATTGGGTATACCGTTTCTTCCAGTGGTACAAAAAATTCGCCCAACTCAACCTCAAAAAACGATGAGTAATAGCTATCAACAAGCTCATAATTTAGATGGTGCATTTCAAATTGATCTGGAAAATATTCAAAAAGGTGCTGTTTTTTTAATCGATGATTTTGTAGATTCTCGATGGACATTAACTATCATTACCGCCCTATTACGTCAAGGAGGAAGTGGTCAAGTTTTTCCCCTCGCTTTAGCTCTAAATTCCTTATCTCAATCTAGTTAAATTTAAGCCCCATGCTG
Organism: Planktothrix sp. PLAVEN19ND; assembly: GCF_057220675.1. NCBI lineage: Bacteria > Bacillati > Cyanobacteriota > Cyanophyceae > Oscillatoriales > Microcoleaceae > Planktothrix > Planktothrix sp. PLAVEN19ND. The sequence goes on from NZ_CM170132.1 coordinate 2,295,081, forward strand.
AACCATCAATTACCCCCCGATACCCAAGCAATTTTATTATTATGTGCCAGTTTTAGTCAAAATCGCAAAACCGAACCCCAACCGTTAACTTTAAGTGAATATAATACGTTAGCTAATTGTCTGCGACTACAGCAATTAACACCAAAAAATTTATTAGAAGAAACGGCTAAAAAACAACTATTAGAAATGATCATTCCTCTTGATCCTAACCGAATTATTTCCTTATTAGAACGGGGAATGATGTTAAGTTTAGCGGTGGAAAAATGGACAAGTCAAGGGTTATGGATATTGGGGAGAAGTGATCCTGAATATCCTCGCTGTCTTAAACAAAAACTTCAACATTTAGCTCCAGCAATTTTATATGGTGTGGGGAATTTTGAACTACTTTCTCAAGGTGGTTTAGCGGTGGTGGGTTCCCGTGATGTTGATGAAGAAGGACTCAATTATACTGATTATATTGTTCAAACTTGTGCAGAACAGGGAATACCAATTATTTCAGGTGGGGCGAGAGGAGTTGATCAAACAGCGATGTTAGTGGCTTTAAATGCAGGAGGAAATGTTGTGGGAGTCCTGGGAGATAGTTTAGCAAAATCGGCGGTTTCTAGCAAGTATCGCCACTTTATTAAAAGCGGAAATTTAACCTTAATTTCTTCCTATGATCCTGATGCTGGATTTAATGTGGGTAATGCTATGGGACGGAATAAATATATTTATGGATTATCAGATTATGGGTTAATTATTAGTTCTTCAGTAGACCAAGGAGGAACCTGGGCGGGTGCAGTTGAAGCGTTAGAAAAAATCAAAACTGTTCCAGTATTTGTGCGAATGCAAGGAACAATACCAGACGGAAATCAACAGTTAATAAATCGGGGAGCTAAACCTTTTCCTGAAATGCCTTTTAATCGTCCACTTCAAGAACTTATAACTGATGTTATTGCAATGGATCAAGATGCTTTAATTTCTATTCCTCATTCAGAAATAGATTTAACGTTATCTCCCCAAACTGAAAATGAACTTAAACCCGCTTCTGAAAATAGCGAAATTCAGAAAGATACACCCGTTTATCCTGTTTCTCAAACTATTTATGAAGCAGTATTACCCCTAATTCTCGGTCAACTTGAACAACCAAAAGATGCCAAATCTTTGGCTGAGTTATTACAAGTTAGACTTTCTCAAATGCAAGATTGGTTGAATTTAGCAGTTAGTCAAGGAAAGGTTAAAAAGAATAAAAAACCCGTGACGTATGAACTCAATCGAGATGTTTCTTTATTATCATTTATTTCTAATAAATAGTCCAATGCCGTATGATTTGCTACAAATTTATTGTTTGGACACAGGTTAATAATAAAAATGCGATCGCATTTCAATAATAATTAACAATTCAACCGTAGGGGCGGGTTTCGAGACCATCTGGAATTATTAGTAATTATCTCCCTAAACCCGCCCTCTATTCTCAGGAGATCGCATTTAAGAGTATTAGAATAAACTAAACTACACCCGCTTGAAAAATCTGGTTTGCTGTGAGGTTCAAATCTGGAAAAGTTGACGACACAATGCGATCGTTCTCTCGAAACTTGACGATTTGATATTCACCGTCAACCAAGTTACAGATAGAAATTGTCGGTTGTTTGGGATTTCCAATAAAATTGCGTCCGCCCAACGCAGCATAATCAATAATCCAATATTCCGGAATACCCATCTCCTCATAATCGGCATATTTCAAATAGTAATCATCTCGCCAATTGGTTGATACAACCTCAATTACTAAAGCTATTGATGCACCTAAACTGAGGGTAGATTGTTTTTGCCATAATGTTTCGTTCGCCAGATTTGTGCGATCAAGCACCAAAACATCAGGGAAATAACCAGAGTCTTTTTCAGGAGGTCTAACTATCACTTGGCGGGGGATACCATAGGGTAATCCCAGACGTTTAATCTCAACAGGAATTTCGATGCTAAGAAAACTGATAACTTCCTCGTGTTCGCCTACTGGTTGTGCCATCTCAACAATATCTCCATTATGCAGTTCGTAGCGTACCGCCGAATTTTCTGGCAGCCACTCCACAAATTCCTCGAAGTTTACGAGTTTGGTTAAAGCTTGAGTCATAGGTTTTGAGAATTACCGATAATATAAATTATATCTCTAAGTTCTATTACCTAAACAAGTCCAGAACCTTTAAGTAAATTATAAGCGCGATCGCACCTCCCCAAAAAAGCGATCGCTGTTTTCTTCATAAGCAAACGATCATCTATAAATTTATAAAAACTAACAGAAAACTTATTCGATCAAACAAGTTTATGATATAATGAATACTCTACATATAGTAATTGAGTAATTAAATCACCATGATCGCTGAACTTATGGTACAACCTTCCTACTGGATTGATAGTGAGATTTCGATTCAGAAAGTCAGAAATCTTTACTTATTCAAATTTACGGAAAATCTGCAAGCTAGATTAGAAGAACTGGCTGAGGGAAAAAAGGCTAATCTTTTGACTTCAGAAGAGGTTGTAGAACTAGCAAGTTTACTAGAACTAGATCGGATTTTTACCTTAATTAACGCTAAAGTTATAGCAGCCTCATGTCCATAAACCGTGCTACTCGAAATTTAGTCAGAAGTAGAGCTAGTTTTCTTTGTGAATATTGCCATTCTGCGGAAGAAAGTAGCTCTACTTTATTTACGATCGATCATATTTTACCTCGATCAATTGGTGGTAGCGATGAACTCGAAAACTTAGCTTTAGCTTGTCATCGCTGTAATAATAATCGTTATAATTTTATTACTGGTACTGACCCAGAAACTGAACAGGAAGTAACTTTATTTAATCCTCGTCAACAGCAATGGCTCGATCATTTTATCTGGTCTGCGGATAGTTTAGAAATAATTGGTATTACCCCAACAGGCAGAGGGACGTGCGCTCGATTAGACCTTAACGATCAATATCATAATGAAAGGGCGATTATCAAAGCTCGTCGTTTATGGATTAGAGCCGGGTGGCATCCTCCGTCTAGCGATCCTCGCCTTCAAAAATAGTGATCGCATTTGCTAAATCGGAAGTGCGATCGCTTTTAAGACGGGCGGGTTTAGCAGGATTATTGGTGAGAATTCAATATTATTGCGGAACCCGCCCCTACATTTTGTTAAAAAAATGCGATCGCATTGGCTAAATAATTAACAATTGAACCGTAGGGGCGGGTTCCGAGACCCTCTTTAATTATTAGTAATTATCTCCCTAAACCCGCCCTCTATTCTCAGGAGATCTCATTTAAGAGGGTTTAATAAGATTATAGCTAATAATTCAATATTATTCCTAAACCCGCCCCTACAATTTGTTAATAATTGTTAAAAAATGCCGATCGCATTTCAAGAATAATTAACAATTGAACCGTAAGGGCGGGTTCCGATACCATCTGGAATTATCAGTAATTATCTTCCAAAACTCGCCCGATCCTTCTAAGGCGATCGCATTTTTTAACCTCTGATCAATTTTATGGTTTGAATACAGGTTAATAGTAAAAATGCGATCGCATTTAAGAGGGGCGGGTTTGGGAATATTATGGGTTAGTATTGAATATTGTTGCGGAACCCTCCCTTACAATCTTATTGATAAATGAACTGGTATATGATGTATTCATCTTTTATTTATTAGGGAATCAAAGGGTATTGTCGTATTAGTTCTTTTGATGTGTTGTTTATTTGTTGACGATATCTATCGGGGCAAAGAGTGTGCAGACTTGCCAGCATTATTGCAGAACCTTCCAGGTTATCCCCATAACGGTTACCTCCTAAACTGTCAATAACCACCAACACCAAATTATCAGAACCCTGATAATTACAAATTGATTGAGCAAATTGGTATTTTTGTTCATTAGATAAGTGGCTCCATAAAAGTATTCCACCAATCCTATAATATGCACCATTAAAGCCATATAAAGTATTTGCTGCTTTAGCATCAATTTGCTGTCCTAATGATGAAGATCTATTATCAGCAAGTGAAAAAGAGGGAATATGGGAATTTTTAGAACTGCTAAATAGAATTAAAGAAGATGTTGGAACCTCGGAAGATACAGTTAAGCTCAAGCCATAACTAGGTAATATTCCTAGAGTTATAATATTTATGGTGATCAGGGAAATAATTTTTACAGAACGGAGCATAAGTTTAAGTCTCCTTAAATCGGTTAATTTTACGAAAACGGGTATACAAGTTGTGAATAATTCAATGTTTTTGATCAAGAGTAGGCTAATCATTAGCTACAGTAAGCAGTTAATTATGACCCTACTCCGTTAGTCTAAGGTTGTTGCTTAGATATTCCATCTGTAACGGCTAGAGCAATGGGTAAAATAAAGACATATTCAGATAATTTCTGATTAAATACACCATCTATCTGAGATTTTCCTTCCTGCTGTATCTTTGATGGATTTTTACCTAGAGCAGAAACAGCTAAATAGTAAACAGAATCTTTCCCTAAAGTAGCTTCTAACCTTTGGATTAACCGAACTTCTGCCAACTGGTTTAGGGATACTTTGAAAGCAGGAACAGCATCTTCCCCTAACGCATTCCCCATATTTAATAAACACTTCCGCACTTCATCAGACATCATCCTTCCCATGTCTTTTTGCTGTAAAACTTTACTCTTTTTAGCAGAAGTCTCTTTATTATCTTTACTCTTGAAGTTATAGCCTGTTCCTCCCAGTGAACAGAATCCATCAAAAGACTCATCATCCAGTTTATCAAAGTTTGACGGCACAAAAATATCTTGATTGATCATTTTTTCGTAGAAACTGTTAAAGAATAATCGGTCTTGTTCTCCATCTTGTTTAGCATAGGTGAAGTTAGGTGTATAATAAAGTGAATAAAAGTGAACAAAACCGATTTTGCTCCTGATTTACTGGCTACTAAATCCTGCTGAAACAACAATTAATCAATCCAATATCGTGCGATGGATACTCAAAAAACTGAACAAATAGTTGCATCTATCAATGAGATTGTTCTTAACAAACGGGGAACATCCTTGAAAGATGTTCGAGTGGATATTCTGCGTGGATCATTGAATCAACAGGAGTATTTTAAAATTGCTCGTACTAACAACAGAAGCCTAGATAGTATAAAAAAAGAAGCGTCTTTACTCTGGAAGCTATTGAGTGGAGTTTTTGATGAAAAAATTACAAAAACTCGTTTAGAAGTGTTAAAGCGGAAGGTTGCTTATTTATCTACTTCTCATCATTCTTCTAATTTATATCAAGATTGGGCGGATGTACCGGATGTATCTTATTTTTTAGGACGAGAAACTGATTTAAACACCCTGAAACAATGGGTGATCCAAGATCATTGTCGTCTGGTGGCGGTGGTGGGACTTCCAGGGAAAGGAAAAACCAGCCTTTCTATAAAATTAGCAGAAGAAATTAGGGGAGAATTTGAGGGAATTATTTGGCGATCGCTTTTAAATTCTCCTCCAATTCAGGATATTATTAAAGACTGGATTTTATTTTTATCTCATCAAGAAAAGACTGATTTACCAGATAGTTTAGATCAACAAATTTCTCTATTAATTTCTTATTTAAAACAACGCCGATACTTATTAATCTTAGATAATATTGAGACGATTATCGCCACAGAAACTCACATAGGAAAATATAAACCCGGTTATGAAGACTATCAACAATTATTAGAAAAAATTGCAGTAGTTTCCCATCAAAGTTGTTTAATTTTAACCAGTCGGGTCAAAATTAGTCATTTAGAAAAATTATTAGGTCAACATCAACCTGTGCGTTTTTTCCAGTTGGAGGGGTTAACCCTTGACCCCGCAAAACAACTATTTCAAGAAAAAGGTGAATTTTTAGCCACTGAAACGGAATGGGAAACCTTAATTGATGTTTATAAGGGAAATCCTTTAGCCTTAAATTTAACCGCTTGTCATATTCAAAACGTATTTGCGGGGAATATTAGCGAATTTCTCAACACCGAAAACTTCTTTTTTGACAATCTACGACAATTATTAGATTGGCATTTTCAATCTTCTTCTGCTGAAGAACATCAGATTTTATTTTGGTTAGCGATTTACCGAGAACCTGTTTCAAGGGTAGAATTAAACAGTAATTTTGTTGCCAAGATTTCTCGACAACGTTTATCGAATTATTTAGAGTCCTTACACCTAAGAATGTTGCTAGAAAAAACAGCTAATCAACAGTGTTTTACCTTGCAACCTGTATTAATGGAATATGTCACGGAAAAATTAATTGTCGCTATCACTCAAGAATTAATAACCGGAGACTTTAATCTATTTAATAGTCATGGGTTAATCTTGGCTACCTCTAAAGATTATATCAGAACTAGCCAAATTAGAACGATTATTAATCCGATTATAGACTGTTTATTAGAAAAATTTAAAACCGTCTCTAATTTAGAGAGTCATTTAAAAAAATTAGTAAGTCAAGCTCAAGAGCAATATCCCCTAACTCCAGGTTATATTGGGGGAAATTTGATTAATATATTCTGCTATTTACAGACTAATCTAAACGGTTATAATTTCTCTAATCTTACCATTTGGCAAGCTAACCTACAAGGGGTTAATCTACAAAACGTTGATTTTTCTAATTGTTATTTTAAAAATACCGTTTTTACTCAATCTTTCGGCGGAATTCACTCCTTAGCTTTTAGTCCTGATGGCACAGTTTTAGCCGCCGGAGATTCTAATGGTTATATTCGGTTATTAAATCCAGAAGATGGACAACCTATTCTAACTTTTGGTAAACATAAATGGTGGACGGTTGCACTAGATTTTAGTTCCGATGGTGAAAAATTAGTTAGTAGTAGTTTACATCATACTGTTAAACTTTGGAATGCCAAAACAGGTCAATTGTTAAAGGATTTAGAGGGACATACCCAATGGGTTTGGACAGTTGCTTTTAGTCCTGATAATCAAATCATAGCCAGTGGAAGTGATGATAAAACCATCCGACTCTGGGATGTCGAGACGGGGGATTGTTACAAATGTTTGAAATATCCGACAGAAAAATATCAAGGTGGGATTTGGACAATCGCGTTTAGTGGAGATGGCGTATATTTAGCCAGTGGCGGTCAAGATACCACGATTAAAATTTGGAATCTTAAAACCGATGAATTGCAAGTTTTAATAGGACATCAAAGTTGGGTTTGGACAGTTATTTTTCATCCTAATTCTTCGATTTTAGCCAGTGGGAGTGATGACCAAACGATTAAAATTTGGGATATTCAAACAGGAGAATGTTTGCAGACTTTACACGGACATAACAATAAAGTTCGGTCAATTGTGTTTAGTCCCGATGGTCAATTTTTAGTTAGTGGTAGTGAGGATAAAACCATCAAAGTATGGGATTTAGATCAGGGAAAATGTCTCCATACCTTATTCGGACATCAAGGTTGGGTTTGGTCAGTTGATTTTAGTCCCGATGGTCAAACTATCGCTAGTGGAAGTGATGATTCTACTTTAAAATTATGGGATTTCCACACTGGAAAATGCCTCTATAGTTTAGAAGAACATAGCAATACTGTTACATCCGTTATGTTTAATCCTAACAGTGAAATGTTAATTAGTAGCAGTGAAGATGGAACGATTAAGTTTTGGCAAGTTCAAACCGGAAAGTGTTTGAAAACTTTAATTATTCCCAACTCTTATACTAACATGAATATTACAGGAAATCAAGGGTTAACCGCAGGTCAAAAGGAGTGTTTAAAAGCGTTAGGTGCTGTAGAAAATTAGCTAATCTGAACAAATGTTTTAATTCCCTATTCCCGGCTATAATAAAGGTAAAAATAAGGTGATAAAATAATAGACCAAAGGAGCGGTAAAAACATAACTATCGGCGCGGTCTAAAATTCCGCCGTGACCGGGAATTAGTTGACCGGAATCTTTGACTCCGGCGTCTCGTTTCATTAAAGATTCGGTTAAATCGCCTAATAAACTGGAAATTCCAATTAATAATCCTAGGATTAAACCCGCCCAAGGAAACCCCGGCCATTTTAAATACCAAGACCCCAATATGGCGACTATAATACTGCCTAAAAACCCAAATATTGCCCCTTCAACGGTTTTTTTCGGACTGATATCTGAGAGGCGAGTCCGACCAAAGGTTTTGCCAAAAATATAAGCCCCAATATCCGCCGCCCAAATACAACTAAAAGCTAATAAGGTAGCAGTTAATCCTGGGGATAAATTAGAAATTGACCAATTTTCTAACCAATTTTCATTAAAAGGAATGGGACTGGCGAAGGCTTTTTCTAGTAAAGTATTGGGTTCAAGTCCAACTCGTAACCGTACCCAATAACTGGGTAAATATCCCCCATAAAATAGGCCTAAAATTGAAGAACTAATATCAGCAATGGTTGATAATTTAGGTCTAAATAATAGATAAAAACAGACTAATGTTCCGGCTAAGGCAAACATTGCATCGACTAAACTAGGAGAAAATGCGGCGGTCAAAAGTAAGGCTTGACTAACAAATAAAGTTGTTTTAACCGCGGGTTCAATACCTTTAGCTCGAACTAATTGAAAATATTCTAATTGACCTAAATAAATAATTACACTTAATCCCAGGGTAAAATACCATCCTCCAAAAATGAGCATTCCCAAGGCTAAAATAATTCCAATAATTCCACTGATAATGCGAGACAAAGAAGGCATAGTGTTAGGAGTCAGAAGTTAAGACGGGCTGGGGCAGTTATCTATAGCGTATTTTAAATTTAATCTATTTTTTCACCACTTAAAATAAACATAGGATTAACGGATTCAAAAGTTTGATGATTACCTCGTTTTTCTAATCGGTTAATGGCAGATTGAACCACCTCAACGTTGCGGATTTGTAACTCAGCAAACCCTTCAGAAATAGCATAAAGACTTTCTAAGTTAGATGCCGTGGCTACAATTCTTCCTTGAGGTTGTAAGTATTTCCAAACTTCATGCAGAATGGCTTTAATTGGTTTTCCTCCTTCCAAACAAACCCGATGAGGTAGATAGGAAATACTTTGTAAACATTCGGGGGCACTCCCTTCAACTACATCAATATTCTGTACTTCAAATCGTTCACAATTGACTCGAATTAAATTCACCACATCTTCATCCCTTTCAATGGCAATAATTCGACCTTGGGGACATAATAGCCCCGTTTCCACCGCAATTGTTCCAGTTCCAGCCCCAATATCCCATACAATTGAGTCAGGTTGCAATCGCATCAAGGATACTAATAATAAACGGACTTCCCGCTTACTCAAAGGAATACCGGGCAACTGTTCAAATAAATCATCGGGAATACCAGGGGTAACATAAGGCCAAAGTTTGGACATTTTGGGAATTAATTGGGGGTGAGATTTCAACTTTTAATGATTAGGTTGGAGATAAATAAATAGTTGTCTATTTTTAATTTAACCTTTAACAATTTTAAGCTGTTGCAGGTTCGGATCACTACATCCTGTTATTTTCCCACCCAACGCTATAACTTGTTGCAAAAATTTTAGAGCATCAGAGGTGATAATTTCACCAGGCATTAATACGGGGATACCAGGCGGGTAGGGACAAATAATTTCCGCACTTACAGACCCTGCACAGTCTTTAAGGGGGCGTTTTTCTGTTTGGGCAAAAAAAGCATCCCGACAGGAAAAAGGGGGTTTAGAAGGCGCGGAGTGGGGTGTAGGGGAGAAATTAAGGGGAGAATGGGGGGTCGCAGAAAGTTGGTGTTCAACGGAGAGGGTTTTTAATCCGTTAATCAGTTGGTTAATATCGGTTTCAGTATTACCCAAACTAATCATAAAAGTTAGGTGATGAAGACTAGGAAGTTCTGCGGTGACATGGAATTGTTGACGGAGAATTTCATCGGCTTCATACCCGCTTATTCCTAAGTTTGATACTTTAATAGTTAAACGGGTAATATCTAGGTTAACACATCCTGATGTCGGTTTTAATTCGGGATTTCCAAGAATAGATAACCCTTTGATTTTGCTAATTTCCGTTCTGGCTATTTGTGCTAAGGATATTGTTCGATTCATTAAATTATAGCCTTGGGTTACCATCTGTTGACGGGCAGCATCTAATGAGGCTAATAATATATAATTGGGACTGGTAGATTGAAGGAATTGTAAGGTTTGAGATAGACGCTTTCTGTCAATATAATTTCCTTGAACATGAAGCATGGAAGATTGTGTCATTGAACCCAATATTTTATGGGTAGATTGTACTGTTAAATCTGCTCCTGCTTTTAGGGCTGGGGTTGGTAAATCAGGATGAAAATTAAAATGCGCTCCGTGAGCTTCATCGACAATTAAAGGGATATTATATTGATGGGTAATTTTAGAAATTTCGGTAATATTTCCACAAATTCCTTGATAAGTAGGATATACTATTAATACAGCTTTGGTATCGGGATGTTGTTCTAAGGTTTGAGCAACGGTTTCTGGAGTAATACTATAGGCTAAATCCCAAGTCGGATTATATTCGGGTTGGATAAAAATTGCGATCGCACCGGATAAAATCAAGCCTGAAATTACAGATTGATGAGCATTTCTAGGGACTAAAATTTTATCTCCAGTTCTGCAAATAGCTAAAATAGCAGCAATAATTCCAGAGGTTGATCCATTAACTAAAAACCACGTTTTTTCGGCCCCAAAAGCATCAGCAGCTAAATCTTGAGCTTCTGCAATTACACCTTCTGGATTAAATAAATTATCCAATTCAGGTAATTCAGGTAAATCAGCTTTAAAAAGTTGAGTTCCCAATAGTTCTATCAACAAAGGTGAAATCCCTTGTCCCCGTTTATGTCCGGGGGCATAAAAGGGTGTATCAGGTTGATTGGCACAATTTTTTAAAGCCGTCAATAATGGTGTTTGAAATTGGTCTAACATTGAATAAAAAACTCCGTTGTTGTTGCGCTTAAGCGCAAATATTAACAATCTAAAATTTAACTCCAAATATTACTATATTACAATATATCTACTAAATACGCTCATCTAACATGAATTTTATTTTTACTCATGGAAAAGTCAGTAAATACAAGAGTTAGATGATATTTGTTGCTATTTTTTACTGACAATACCCCTAGAGGGGATTGCAAATTATCAAAAAAAGGTATTTACTATTAATGTTGATAAATTCATTAATACAGCAATTCAAGGATCAGGGCTTAGTTTATGCACATTCCCGATGGATTTATTTCTCCCGCAGTAGCAACTGTTACCAGTCTTACCAGCACCGGATTTTTAGCAGTTTGTTTGGGGCGTACCCGCGAGAATGTAGGATTACGATATGCGCCAGTTATGGGATTAACAACCGCGTTTATTTTTGCCGCTCAAATGATTAATTTTCCGGTAGCTGGAGGCACCAGTGGACATCTTTTAGGAGGAACTTTAGCTGCGGTAATTTTAGGGAATCCTTGGGCAGCTTCTGTATCCATTGCGACAGTTTTATTGATTCAAGCTTTTTTATTTGCTGATGGCGGAATTACCGCCCTGGGAGCTAATATTTTTAACATGGCAATTGTGGGAGTTTGGATAGGTTGGATCCTAACACAAATTCTCCAACAATTATTAGGAGGTTCCCGTTTTCGTTTACCTTTAGCTGCGGGTATTGCCGGGGGAATTAGTGTTATTGCCGCTGCGATCGCTTGTTCCATAAATTTGATTTTATCAGGCACAGCTACGGCAGCCATAATTTTACCTGCAATGATCGGAGTTCATAGTTTAATTGGAATTGGCGAAGGATTAATTACCGCCGGAATTTTAACTTATTTAATTACGGTCAGACCAGATTTATTACCTGGAGATCAACCCCAATTAAATAAATGGTTAATTCCTGTAATTGGTACATTATTAATTGCCGGAGTATTATCCTTGTTTGCATCAGCTTGGCCCGATGGTTTAGAAAAGGTTGCAGAAATTCACGGTTTTGGTGAATTAGCCGAAAATGTGCGGTTTAGTATTCCCACACCTTTCGCTGATTATACTATCAAAGGATTAGGAGAAATTGGCACTAGCATTTCTGGAATTATCGGAAGTGTAATTTGTTTTGGTATTGCTTTTGGGATTCTCCAAATTGGTAAGCCCAATCAGTTATAATTCAACAATGATTCAATTTTCTATCCCGTTTAAATTACGGATTTCTCTTGTGCTTGTGATCGGAATTGCCTTACTCAAAACATCTGTATGGTGGGCATTAAGCTGCTATAGCGCGATCGCATTTTTTTGGGTAATTCTTTTAAAACCGCACCTAAAAATTATCTCAAAACTATTAGGGGCAGAATTAATCCTACTTTCATTATTAGCCTTACCCATGGGATACGAAAAAGCCAGTTTTATGGTAACTCGCTCCCTAGTATGTTTACTAATCATGAATAGTTTTCTCATTACATTACCACCCCATAGTTTAGGAATTGCATTAAAAGGTTTACCCATTCCCGCAACCTTTCAAGAAATTATATTATTAACTGGGCAATATTTAGAAATATTAATCTCAGAAGTTCGTCAAATGCAAGAAGCTGCAAAATTGCGAGGTTTATCCGGTTATTCCGGTTGGTTACGTTATACCAGTGCCGCTATGATTGGTTCTCTTTATTTACGAAGTTTAGATCGGGCTGAAAGAGTTTATAATGCTATGATTCTGCGGGGTTATCAAGGTAAATTACCCGTAGAATCTCAATCAACACCTAGAGATAATTTCACCATAATTATTGTGATCACTATCGCTAGTTTATTAACATTTTTTTCCTATGTCAAAAATTAATAGTTCTGAAAAAACCCTAATTGTCCAAGATTTAATGTTTGGATACGCGCGACAAGAGCCGATCTTACAAAATATTTCTTTTACCATAAATTCCGGTGAAAGGGTGGCTTTAATGGGGGCAACGGGTGCGGGTAAAAGCACTTTATTAGAAAATTTAATCGGGTTAAAATTACCCAAATCAGGTCAGATTTTCATTAATGGTATTAGTTTAGAATCTAAAAATCTTTCTGATATTCGTCTTCAGGTAGGATTTGCTTTTCAAAATCCTGATGATCAATTATTTATGCCCACTATTTTAGAAGATGTGATGTTTGGTTTGCGTAACTATGGAATGTCTCTGATCGAAGCTAAAGAAAAAGCACGATTGGTTTTATCGCAATTCGGGTTAATCTATTATGAAAATCGCTCCTCCCATGAATTATCAGGAGGACAAAAACGTCTAGCTGCATTAGCATCAATTTTAGTATTAGAAACCCAGTATTTTAATATTAGATGAACCCACAAACGGTTTAGATCCCGCTTGGCGCAAAAAATTAGCTCACATATTATCTGAGTTACCCTTAGAAGTGATATTAATTGCTTCCCATGATCTGAATTGGATTAAAAAAACTACCGATAGATGCTTAATTTTAGCCCAGGGAAAAATTGTCGTAGAGCGTCCGACCCAGGAATTATTACAAGATGAAGAAATGTTGGAATTACACGGTTTACCTCCTAATTGGTAAGAGATACATCTGGAATCTGATTTCTTTAATACCATCTATAAAATAATTATTTTTGGCACAAATATGGGATATTCATAGAGGTGCTTGTAATTTATCTAATATCATTTTTAGATTCTCAAATTGAGTATTTTTAATTAAATTTGGATAAAATTTGATTCCATTTGGTTTTATGAATTGTCTGAATTTCCTGATCTAACTCAATAATCTTTGAATACTCATCAATAAATTTTTCTAACGACATAATTAGTCTCAAATAATATTTGAGAGTAGGAATAATCCCATTTAAAATAATCTGACAACCATGAGTTTCTGCTATTTTTTTAATTTCCATCTCGATCAGATTAGATTCTGATTCTTTAATATCTTTGGACGCAAATATAAAATATCTCTGAGGATTATATTTAATAATTTTCTCTTTGGCTATATGAATCATTTGAAGATCAATTTCTTTCCCATGTTTGATTTCTATTGCTTCAAACAAATTACCCGCCTCATCAAGTAGTTCAATATCTCCGGCACTTTGAGATGTTCGATCAGATGCCGTATGGCTTGCCAAAATTTTGAGAGTACAGGATTTATATCTCTCAATTTCAGTAACTAAACAACTGTAAATTGCATAGAAAGCAATGACAGGAAGTTTAGAACCTCCACGAGTTTCATAGTCAAAGTTAAAATGTTGATCCAGACAATTGATCAGAGTTTTAATATCCATCTTATCAGGATTAGATAATTTAAGAATGTTAATTTGATTTGCCTTGGCAACTTCTATAACCTGATTCATCAATAACCGTAGACAAATTTCTGCTTTTTCGGGGTTGTTTTGAACATAATCAATAATAGATAAAAACGCTTTTTTAACATTTTTATCATTAATTTTCCCTTCATAGTTTAAGGTATAAGGATAAGGCTGTTCAAGAGAACGGGTTAACCAACCACTTTCAGCCATCGCAGGAAGACCTAATTGTTTTAGGGTTGGTGTAATATATTGTGTATCTATACCTCGACCAGAAAAACCACTAGGCATATTAGATTGATGATACCTAATATCTTGTTGAGGGTTCAAAATCTTATAGGTCAGTAATGTAACAAGAACTGTATAAACTCCTTTCTGACTCTTACACTTAGAGCCTATTTCTAAAATATAGTTTTTATCCTGTTCAGGAATTGTATTTTCAATATCAATAATTGAAATAGCGTTATTGTAGATTTCCAACAGTTTTTCTTTGCAATTCATATTCATTCAAAAAGTCCCGGTATTTTAAGTTGAATAGGTTCTTTAATCGATTGTTTGACTGTCCATCCTGATAAATGCTGATGATCAGAATAACCAAAAATTTGTTCTCTAATCTGTAGGGCAAGTTCTTGAAATAGAGGAATACAAACAGAATTTCCAATTTGTTTATAACATTCTCCCAAATTGGGATGCAGTTTAAACGTATCGGGAAACCCCATAATTCTATAACATTCTTGGATAGTTAACTTACGAACTCGATTTTCTTCGGGAATATAAATAAAGAAACGTCCCGATGTTTCCTGGGATGGAATGGTGGGATGGACTCCATCAATGGAGTAAATTCGATTCGGTTGATGATGTACCCGAGATAAATGTTCGGTATTCGGTCTAATGCCTTTTTTCCAGATATTCTTATTCCGATATCCCACAAAAATCAGACCCGATAACTGCTGTTTATAATTCTCGATCAGCGTATATTCTTCCGGGTTTAAGTATTCAAAATTTCCCTTTTTATCTAAAAAACTCCTTAATTTAGGAACAGGATAAACCCTCTGCAATTTTGAGAAATAAAATTTTTGATCTTTGCAAGCTACAATGATTAAACGCTCTCGATTTTGTGGCAGTCCAAAGTCTTTAGCATTCAATAATTTATAATCCACAGCATAGCCCAAATCTTCTAAAGAATATAAAATAGTCTTGAGGGTTTTTCCCTGATCATGATGTAACAAATGCTTCACATTTTCCAAGACAACAACTCTGGGATGATGGATGGCTATAATTTCACAAATATGAAAAAATAGGGTTCCTCTGGTATCTTGAAACCCCTGGCGTTTTCCACAAATACTAAAGGGTTGACAAGGAAATCCGGCAGTTAATACATCAAATTTAGGAAGATTATTATAATCAATTTTAGTAATATCTGCCTCTGGCTGTTCTCCAAAATTATTAAAATAAACTGATTGACAAGCAGGATCTTTTTCACAAGAATAAACAGATTGATAATCAGCCTTTTCAAAAGCCAATCTTAACCCCCCAATTCCAGAAAATAAATCCGCTATTTTAAGAGAATTATCCATATTTTAACTCAAATATAGTATGTTTTGTGAGCGTTTATAAACTGTTAGGTGATAACTGGCGAGCCAGGACGCTCACACCCCATTGATTGTATCCTAATACGGTTTCAATTCTGCTCAAGTAGAAATTTGTTAAATTTGTCCCTAAAAGGTTTATAATAATAAATCAAGTATTCTATTGAACGTTTAACTTAAACATCGAACCCATGCTAAGAGCCGGAATTGTTGGACTTCCCAACGTTGGTAAATCGACATTATTTAACGCTTTAGTTGCCAATGCTAAGGCAACGGCGGCGAACTTTCCTTTTTGTACTATTGAACCGAATGTCGGCGTTGTCGCAGTTCCCGATGAACGGTTAAATGTATTAGCAAAAATCTCCAAGTCGGAACAAATTATCCCCACTCGAATTGAATTTGTAGACATTGCTGGGTTAGTCAAAGGAGCGAGTCAAGGAGAAGGGTTAGGAAATCAATTTTTATCCCATATTCGAGAAGTGGATGCCATTGTTCATGTGGTTCGCTGCTTTGAAAATGATGATATTATTCACGTTGCGGGTTCAGTTGATCCCTTGCGAGATATTGATATTATTAATTTAGAATTAGCCTTGTCAGATTTATCTCAAGTTGAACGACGGATTGACCGCGCCCGTAAACAGGCGAGAACCAGTAAAGAAGCACAACTCGAAGTGACAGGGTTAGAAAAAATTGCGGTTTTATTAAATGAAGGAAAACCCGCCCGTCAAGCTGTATTAACAGAAGAAGAATTAGAAGCGGTGAAAGGCTTAGGTTTAGTCACTCAAAAACCCGTTATTTATGCAACTAATGTCTCAGAAGATGATTTAGCAACGGGAAATGCCCAAGTTGAAAAAGTTCGAGAAGTTGCTAAATTAGACAATGCTCAAGTAGTCGTTATTTCGGCACAGGTAGAAGCGGAATTAGTGGATTTATCCGAAGCAGAACGAACGGACTTTTTAGCCTCTTTAGGAGTAGAAGAAGGGGGGTTAAAATCCCTAATTAGAGCGACTTATGAATTATTAGGATTACGCACTTATTTAACCACGGGCCCGAAAGAAACTCGCGCCTGGACAATTAAAGCCGGAATGTCTGCACCCCAAGCCGCAGGAGTGATTCACTCTGATTTTGAACGGGGATTTATTCGGGCGGAAACCGTAGCTTATCAGGATTTAGTGGCGACGGGCTCTATGAATGCTGCAAAGGAAAAAGGATTAGTTCGCAGTGAAGGAAAAGAATACATTGTCCAAGAGGGAGATGTGCTGTTATTCCGATTTAATGTTTAATTTCTGAAGGTTAACCCCGTACTAATGAATGGTGCGGGGCGAGTTTTTTTAAATTTTATTAAGGAAAAATAAAGATTTTATAATTTTATCTTCAGACTGTGATGAATTAGGAGTAGAATCAGGCGTTATAAGAATACTGGAGTTCTCAAAATGTTAGTTAGTTTGTTAATTGCTTGGTTAGTAACAGCCGTTAGCTTATATTTGATTGCTTTACTGAGTCAATTTACTGGGGTTGAAATTGAGGATTTTAAAAAAGCCTTAATTTCGGCGGCGGTTTTTGGAATTGTTAATGCTTTAGTCCGTCCGATTTTAGGATTAATTTTGCTTCCAGCAACTTTGATTTTTGCCGGATCTTTTGTTTCATTTCTTCTCAACGTTGCCATGTTTGCCTTAGCAGCTAAACTTGTGGAAGGATTTCGCTTGCGTTGGGGAATTTGGAGTGCTGTAATTGGAGCTTTAGCCCTGAGTTTTATTAATTCAGTTCTGTTTCAGGTATTAGCACAAGTCGGTATCAGATAGTTCTAATTTAAGCTAACCAGAGAATAACGAATTTAACCCCAGGGATGCACCTTTATCAGTTTTATTTACATCAACAACCCAACATTCGTAGCCCCTGCTAATCTAAATATAGCCTAGCTGCGTAATTCCTGTATTTTTAATCATAATCATGCCAAATAATTTATCCTTTTATATAGACAAGGATAAAGAGTTGAATTTGATCACCTAATCTCTAATATTCATACACCGACAGGTAATTTTCGACATACTGCCAATGGTCATCGCCGTAGCTTTCTTTTAACAGATTTCGGGTTGCAGTTCCAATTACTAATTCGCCTTCGTGGTTGTAGGAAATTTTGTGATCGATTTGGGTGTCTTCATCCCCTAAAAGTTGTTTTAGGGTACTCAGGGTGTTAGCAAAACTCGCTAGTACATAATGCTCTGTGATCCAATCCTCGGGATCGGGGATGATACTTTTAGTCCGGTTTGGTTTTATCATGGTCATATCACAGTAAGGCGAGAGGTTGATAAATTCTAATCCTAAAACTCAGAGATTGCTGTGATTAGTGTTTAGTTTATTTGATTCTCCTCTAATTATGGCCAAAGTTATGATAAATTTCAGTGACGCTCATCTGGGAAGGATGATGATCAATTCCCTATTTTTTTGTGATCTGTATCACCAAGGGCTGGACGGAGGAGATAGTGAACCTTAGTTAATCCTATAAAAAATAATGTTACCTGTAGAACAAGCAGAATCAATAATATTAAATTTAGTCCAACCTCTGAATACTGAAATCGATCAAGAAGGGGTGGCAATGACTCAAGTTGCTAGTCGAGTTTTGGCTAAATCGGTCGTAAGTTCATTGGATTTTCCCCATTGGGATAATTCAGCAATGGATGGATATGCAGTCCGATATGAAGATGTTGCGGATGCTTCCATAGACCATCCCAAATTATTAGAAATTATTGAAGAAATCCCGGCTGGATCTGCTCCCAAATCTACGATTCAAATGGGACAAGCTGCCCGAATTTTTACGGGATCTTGTATTCCAAATGGTGCGGATACCATTGTGATACAGGAGGAAACAAAACGGGACGGAAATCAGGTTAAAATTTTATCGGCTCCCAAACCCCAGGCTTTTGTTCGACATCAAGGATCGTATTACAAAGCTGGAGAAACCCCTGCTTACTCCTGGCATTCCTTTGGATGCTGTGGAGATTGCGGTGTTAGCGGCGGCACAATGTACCCAGGTTCCGGTTTATCGACGCTTGCGAGTGGCGTTATTATCAACGGGGGATGAATTAGTTACGCCCGATACCCCTTTAAAACGGGGACAATTAGTAGACTCTAATCAGTATGCCTTGGCAGCGGTGGTCAGGAATTTAGGGGCGGAAGTGATCGAATTAGGGATAATTCCTGATCGACCGGAGGTGTTAAAAAAAGCAATTTCTCAAGCGATAGAAACAGCCGATATGGTGATCTCAACCGGGGGGGTTTCTGTTGGGGATTATGATTATGTTGAGGAAATTTTAACGGACTTGGGTGGAACAATTCATATTCAATCTGTTGCGATTAAACCCGGAAAACCTTTAACGGTAGCCAAATTCCCGAATTGTTTATATTTTGGTTTACCCGGAAATCCGGTTTCTGCTTTAGTAACTTTCTGGCGGTTTGTCCAACCTGCAATTAAAAAACAATCGGGGTTATTATCTCAGTTTTGGGGGCCGGAATTTATAAAGGCGCGATCGCGTCAAGAGTTAAAAGGAGGAGGAAAACGAGAAATTTATGTATGGGGTCAATTATGTTTAGTAGATGGGGAATATGAGTTTCAATTAGCCCCCGGAAGTCAAATTTCTGGCAATTTAATTAATTTGGCACAAACAACCGGGTTAGCGGTTTTACCGATAGGTCAATCTCAAATTAATCCGGGTGATATTGTTAAGGTCTTGAAAGTTCGTTGATTTGATTTCTAAGTTTACAACAAAAAGAATTGTTTGGAATATGCGGTCATAAATATATGTAGAGACGTTATATAAAACGCCTCTACAAAATCTAACGTAAACCCAACCAAGTGAATAAATCTTGATGAGTGAAAAATTCTAATACAATTAATAGAACAAATCCCAACATGGCAAAACGGCCGTTAATTTGTTCGGCGTAACGAGTCCAACCCATGGCGGGTTCGGGTTGGGGGTTGGGTTGGACTGGAGTAGAAGGTGTTGAAGAAGTCATGGTTGTTTTTCTAGGTCTTGAATAGATTGAATGAGCGATCGCACCGTTTCTGTGCCTTCAGAGGGTTCAAAGGTCAAGGGAAATTTACCCCGCATGATCACCCGCATTCCCACGGGCCCTAAGCTGAGTAACCCCTTGAGATCGCGGAAATAATTCCCAACTACCATTACAGCAAATTTGCGTTCATCTACCCAACCCCCCTGTTTTACCAATTCCACTAAAACCTTGCGGTGGCGAATGGGACGACTGGCGCTGGCATCTTTGCGTTCTAGGATTTCATGTTTAATTTTAGTAATCTGATCCAGGGGGGCGACCTCCATCGGACACACGGAGTTACAGTTAAAGCAACGGGTACAACCCCAAACCCCGTTAGTTCCTTCGCTATACTGTTCCAGACGTTGTTCGGTTTTGGCATCCCGGGAGTCCGCTACCATCCGTTGCGCTTTAGCAAGGGCGTGGGGCCCCACAAAATCGGGGTTAACTTCGACGGCGTTGCACTCGGAGTAACAAGCTCCACAGAGGATACAGTTGCCCATTTGGTCAAGTTGGGCTCGTTCTTCTGGGGTTTGCAGAAATTCCCGTTCAGGAATAGCCCGTCCGGCGGTACTAATATAGGGTTCAACGGTTTGTAAGTTATCCCAAAAACGGCTCATGTCCACCACCAAATCTTTGATCACGGGTAAATTTCCCATGGGGGCAATGGTCATTTCTGGGATATCGTTTGAGGGGGTTTGACCGGAATTCGCCTCGGCAATTTTTTGTAAACGGGCGACTTCACTGCCAATATTTTCTTTACAAGCTAACGCAGAACGGCCATTAATTCCCATGGAACAACTGCCACAAATGGTATTGCGACAGTTTTTTCTAAACGCTAAAGTCCCGTCTTGTTCCCATTTAATTCGGTTAAGACAATCTAAAATAGTATTTCCTGGTTCAACATCGAGGAGATAACTTTGCACCTGCCTTGAGGTATTAGGACTTTGGCGGACAATATTAAACTTAACTCTCATATTTTTGCACTAATTAGTTAATTTCGTAGTGAGTCCTTTAGGACTCTCTTAGCCCTAAAGGGCTTACTACTATTTTAGGGTAGCCATTGGGGATGGAAACCAAAAAAGGGCAATTCTTCTGGTTTAACTTGAGGTTTGGAACCATCGGTAGGCGTATCTATCATTAAGGGTAAAATCCAGATGCGACTGGTTTTAATTGTATCTCCTGCTTGAGTTTTTGTGGATTGATTTAGATTATCTGATTCTCCCATTTCAATAACGGTTTGGTCAAAAAGTAAGGCTAATCCATCGGGAGATAAACTGATATTAATTTCTTGTTGATTAGGTAAAATCACAAAGGGAACAACTTGTTTAGTTTTGATATCAATTGCTACAATATAAGGCTGTTCTTTATAGACTTGGGGATTATCCAAAACTTCGGTAATTAAACAATATAACAGGCTATTACTGGGGTCAAATTCGGCACTAATGATATTCCCAAAAGGAGGGGTGCGATAAAGTTCAAGTTCTTGTCCTTGGTTATTAACTATAAATAGCGATCGCGTCCCATCGGGATTAAATTTTAACATCGCCGCAGCACTACCATCCTTGGCAAATCCTAAAACTCGACCAAATTTTGGTAAAAATTCTAGGGGTTTTGCATCAGGTTTTAGAGGTAAAATGGTTGTTAAATCAGGCCCTTGAGCAATAACCAAAGATTGACTATCCGGGGCAATTAAAAAGTCTCCACCCTGTATATTTAAAGGTTTAGGAGATTTTCCGCTTTCAATAAACCAAGGACTCGCATCATTAGGATTGGTTTGACTGACCCTTTGAACCACAATAATTTTACCATCTGGGGATAAATCAAATTTTAAATTTCGATAATATTTAGCATCTAAAATCTTTTCAATTTTTCCGACTGGTTGGGCTGGTTGAGGGTTTTCTCCTGGGGATTGAGGATTAATTCCTGTGGTGACAGTATATAATTCAGGTGAAATTGATCCTTTTTTTTGTTCAGATTTATTAATAGCAGAAAAGAGAATTTTATCGCCTTTAGGATAGAGTTTAAAATCTAAAACAACTAAATCTTCAGGCGTTAAAATAATGGGTTTAGGTTCTTTTTCACTGAGATTTACTAAAACCAATTTTCCTTCTTGATTTCCCTGCACTCCAATATAAGCAAAGGCGCGATCACGACTTCTAAAAAAGCCAGTAAAGGGTTGAATTAATGTTCCTTGTTTATCGCCATATAAATGATCTCTAGCACCTTTTAACTGCACACTAAATGGGGTTCCATAGGGTACAGGTTCTGATAAAGTATAGGCCATGCGTCGTCCTGCCCAACTGATTTTACCAGGTAAAGGTGGATCGATTTGAAAGTTTTTTTCTACACTTTCTCGATTCATGGGACGATTAAAATTAATTAAAAATCCCATATCTTCTGCCCCAATTTGTTTGTTTTGCCAACTAAATTCTTTGACTTGGGGGGTGGTGCGATCGCCTGTTAATAAAACTATTCCGATTAATACGGTTAAAACTGTGATTAAAACCCAAGCGGCTTTATCTAAGGGTTCAACCCATTTTAATTGTTTAAACTTTGAGAAAGTATTGTTCATAGGATTGAGTATAATCAGCCCGGTCGGGCTTACTACGGTTTAATAATCGTAGGGATTTTTGGGCGGGAGAATGGCTTTAACTGTTTCAGCTTTTAAAGTTAATTTCCGTTGGTTATTAAAAGTTTCTGTAAACATTTTGCCTTCAATTTCTAACCAAGTATCTTGGGGATATAATTCCCGAGATTTGCCTTCGGGAAGTAAAACCGGAAGTCCTACGGGATAAGCGTCCGCCGCACAACAGGTGAGAATAAATCGCCCTAACCAAATATAATTGTTAGATACATCTGGAGGATGGATCACAAACCCAGTGATTTTTGCCTTTTGACCTGTATAACTATCCGGTTCAGGATTAAGATTGAGTAATCGAATCCATTCTACTAAAGAACGATTTTCGGGCTTAACCGCTGTCCTAAACTCTTGGGGTTGAGCGCGAGTTATGGGTAAAGATTCAGTTAAACCTCGTTGTAATGCCGTTTGTGCTCCGAAGGTTTGGGGGGTAATCCATAATCCCAAACAGGCAGTTATGATTAATAATAAACTACCCCAGCCTTTAGGAAATAAGCTGATATGTTCTACGGAAGCTGAGGGACTGCGGGAGCTTTGTTGAATAATTTGTTGAGCTTTTAATCCTCCTAAAACCAGTAGTATAATACCGGCTGCGATCGACAACCCAAAATAGTTGGGATGGATGAGAATGTAGAGTTTTCCACTAATCCAATATTTTAATAATAAAATTCCCCAAACGAACAGGGCAACTACATCTAACCAAGGGTTTTCTAACAAGAGTGAAAATCTATTGTAGAAGCGGGTCAGTCGTTGAGTCAGGTGCGTCATATTGGGTGGAACTCCAAAGCCAAATTAACTGAAATTTAAGTTAACAATCAGGGTGAATAAAAAGGTTAACTGAAAGGCAAGAATCACCAGATAAAAAACCGCCCGAGCCTTAAAAACCGATAACATTAATCCCACGGTTTTAATATCAATCATCGGCCCAAATACTAAAAATGCTAACAGCGAGCCACTCGTAAACGCAGAGGAAAAAGATAGAGCAAAAAAGGAATCAACCGTTGAACAAATAGAAACAACTCCCGCTAACAATAACATTGCCAGAATCGATGTGACGGGACTTTGACCTAAATTTAGAATAAATTCCCGGGGAACTGCAACTTGGATCACAGCAGCGATAAAACTTCCTAAGACTAATACTCCCCCTAATTCTCGAAATTCCTGCACCATATTTTCCAACATTGAACCCCAACGCTCTTTTGTCGGGGTCAAAAATATTGTTTTCCAATGAGGACGGGAAGGTTTAACACTAACAGATGCTTTTTTTTTGGTTTTCAGCAGGTTTTGAGTTTTCCAGGCGGGAAGGGACTCTAGGCGAGTAGGTTGCGCCGACTCCCCTAAAAAATAGGTTCCCGACTGGAGTAAGGGAGAAACCAATATATCCGAGGGGGGAGGGACAGCCAGGTCAGCAATAGGTAAAGCCCGGGCGATCATGGGTTGCACCAGGGGTCTTAAATCCTTCTGGACACCAAATAACCAGCCTAAAGTCGTAGCAATGGTTAAAGAGAATAAAACCCGTAAAACCACGATTTCCGGCTGATCTCGGAAGGCAACCCAGGTTGACCAGATCACGATGGGGTTAATAGTGGGAGCCGCAAATAAAAACCCAATGGCTACCGAGGAGGGAACTCCCTGTAAAATTAAGCGCCGGGCCACCGGAACGTTCCCACATTCACACACGGGAAATAGAAACCCGACTAAACTCCCCGCAAATGCCCCTAACAGGGGATGGGGGGGAATATAAGACAAAAGTTTCTGTTCATCGACAAACCACAACAGCACACTGGAAAACAAAACCCCTAACATTAGAAAGGGGATCGCTTCTACCAGTAAGCTGAGAAATAGGGTAAAACCACTACTAAATTGATGGATGAATGTTGCTGGCATCCGTTACCTATGGGAAGGACAAAACAATTCTGCGATCCAGGGGATCATTGAGACCATGGGAGTTGAGCGATTTAGTGACTAGATTCCCTATCCAACTTAGCAGATGTTGGGCCTCGATTGCCAGAAGGGATTAAAAGTACGGCTATCGGATAGAAATTGAATCAACCGCTCACGGTCAATTGTCAATCAATCCCTGACTTTGTTGCAATTCTTAATATTAATCATCGAAAAAATGGGTAGAAACCCCGTCGTTCTACGACGGCTTTGTGTTAGAATTGTAGATGGTCACTGGCCCACCCGTGACGATGGATTCAGACAGCCTAACGAGCGAAGCCCAGTTGTACTGGCGGCGCAGAAAAATCGGTAGACCGGGAAAATGAGGATAGGGCAATGGGCAGTCCACCCCTAGAATCAACACAAACTTCAGAATTCTCTTTTTGAGACTTCGACATATAAGAACCGCAGGGCTTGCGGGGATAGTCTGTGGAGCGAACATAAGACCAGAAAACTCCTTGTGGGTAGAGGCAGTTGCTAAGAAGCAGAAACCTGAATTGTGAAGTTTAGGAATCATCGTCCGTTTTACGGCGGTGAGGATGTCAAAAATTCAGCCTAACCTCAAGCGGGGTGACGGGCGGAATGTCCCGTGAACTCCTAACTTTAAGACACACCGCGATAAGAAAGAGATCCAACAGACATGGTAGATTCCCTGAAGAAACCCGCTTTTGATGAAATCCGACCTGGGGTAAAAAGCCCAGCTAAGGAAACTATCCTCACCCCTCGTTTCTATACGACGGATTTTGAGGAAATGGAGAAAATGGACATCTCCGTCAACGAGGAAGAACTCTTAGCCATTTTGGAGGAGTTTCGCGTAGACTACAACCGCCATCACTTTGTCCGAGATGCACAATTTGACCAATCCTGGGATCATATTGATGGAGATACCCGGGGTTTGTTCATCGAATTTTTGGAGCGTTCGTGCACTGCCGAATTTTCAGGTTTCCTGCTCTATAAAGAACTCAGCCGTCGTCTCAAGGGAAAAAGCCCGGTTTTAGCAGAGTGTTTTGAATTGATGTCTCGCGATGAAGCTCGTCATGCGGGTTTTCTGAATAAAGCGATGTCCGATTTTAACCTCTCCTTAGACTTAGGATTTTTGACCAAAAACCATCAATACACGTTTTTTAAACCGAAATTTATTTTTTACGCCACCTATTTGTCCGAAAAAATCGGATATTGGCGCTATATCACTATTTATCGGCATTTGGAAGCCCATCCTGAAAGCCGAATTTACCCGATTTTCCGTTTCTTTGAAAATTGGTGTCAGGATGAGAACCGTCATGGCGATTTCTTTGATGCCATCATGCAATCTCAACCTCAAATGCTGAATGATTGGAAGGCGAAACTCTGGTGTCGTTTCTTCCTATTATCTGTGTTTGCGACCATGTATTTAAACGATTTACAACGGGCGGACTTCTACGCTTGTCTAGGTTTAAATGCCCGGGATTATGATATTCACGTCATTGAAAAAACCAATCAAACCGCAGGTCGTGTTTTCCCTGTGATGCTGGATGTGAGTAATCCTGAGTTCTATAACCGGTTAGATGTTTGTGTCCAGAATAACCAACAGTTGAGTGCTATTACTAATTCTGGCAGTCCTAAATTGGTTCAGTTCTTCCAAAAACTGCCCTATTATCTGTCTAATGGATGGCAGTTAGGTAAACTGTACTTCATGAAACCGATTGATCTTACCGGATCTCAAGGTGCTGTTTATTAATAAGTAATTTCACGATCTCAATTAAGCCTTGGGGGGTTCTGTAAACACAGAACCCCTTTTTCTAATCTAATTTCGACCGAACTTAACTAGACACCTCTTTTGTCCCTCTAAAGGAAAACCCTGATTTTCCGTAGGCTAAAAAGTCGTAACTTTGTTTAAAACTGCTATCACCCCCATGTCTGACAACTTTTTGCGGAACTTTGTTGAGCGCCCAGTTGTTCTGTTGAGCTTGCCCAACCCGACCTAGCCCAAACCCTTACATCAGAAGGGTTTAGAAAAAAACAAAAAAAGATGGAAAAAAGGGTTGACAAACCCTAGGAGGTTAGATATATTGGTAAATGCGCTCGAGAAACGAAAGCGACGAGGGCGCACCGAACCTAGAAAAAAGAATACGTTTGAAAGTCGAATTTACAAACTCCTAGTCAAAAAAACTAACAGAGGAGTCAACTGTAAAGTTGATGACTCGAAAATAACATGACTAATTAAATTAGTCAAGATAAGAGCTAACAGATTCTTCAAAATGGAGAGTTTGATCCTGGCTCAGGATGAACGCTGGCGGTCTGCTTAACACATGCAAGTCGAACGGAATCCTTCGGGATTTAGTGGCGGACGGGTGAGTAACACGTAAGAACCTGCCTCTAGGACGGGGACAACAGTTGGAAACGACTGCTAAACCCGGATGAGCCGAAAGGTAAAAGATTTATCGCCTAGAGAGGGGCTTGCGTCTGATTAGCTAGTTGGTAAGGTAAAGGCTTACCAAGGCGACGATCAGTAGCTGGTCTGAGAGGATGATCAGCCACACTGGGACTGAGACACGGCCCAGACTCCTACGGGAGGCAGCAGTGGGGAATTTTCCGCAATGGGCGAAAGCCTGACGGAGCAAGACCGCGTGGGGGAGGAAGGTTCTTGGATTGTCAACCCCTTTTCTCAGGGAAGAACTCAATGACGGTACCTGAGGAAAAAGCATCGGCTAACTCCGTGCCAGCAGCCGCGGTAATACGGGGGATGCAAGCGTTATCCGGAATGATTGGGCGTAAAGAGTCCGTAGGTAGTCAATCAAGTCTGCTGTTAAAGAGCGAGGCTTAACTTCGTAAAGGCAGTGGAAACTGTAAGACTAGAGTGTAGTAGGGGCAGAGGGAATTCCTGGTGTAGCGGTGAAATGCGTAGAGATCAGGAAGAACACCGGTGGCGAAGGCGCTCTGCTGGGCTATAACTGACACTGAGGGACGAAAGCTAGGGGAGCGAATGGGATTAGATACCCCAGTAGTCCTAGCGGTAAACGATGGAAACTAGGTGTGGCCTGTATCGACCCGGGCCGTGCCGAAGCTAACGCGTTAAGTTTCCCGCCTGGGGAGTACGCACGCAAGTGTGAAACTCAAAGGAATTGACGGGGGCCCGCACAAGCGGTGGAGTATGTGGTTTAATTCGATGCAACGCGAAGAACCTTACCAGGACTTGACATCTCTGGAATCCTGCTGAAAGGTGGGAGTGCCGAAAGGAACCAGAAGACAGGTGCTGCATGGCTGTCGTCAGCTCGTGTCGTGAGATGTTGGGTTAAGTCCCGCAACGAGCGCAACCCTCGTCGTTAGTTGCCATCATTAAGTTGGGAACTCTAGCGAGACTGCCGGTGACAAACCGGAGGAAGGTGAGGATGACGTCAAGTCAGCATGGCCCTTACGTCCTGGGCGACACACGTACTACAATGCGAGGGACAGAGAGCAGCCAACCCGCGAGGGAGAGCGAACCTCTTAAACCCTGGCACAGTTCAGATTGCAGGCTGCAACTCGCCTGCATGAAGGAGGAATCGCTAGTAATCGCAGGTCAGCATACTGCGGTGAATCCGTTCCCGGGCCTTGTACACACCGCCCGTCACACCATGGAAGTGAGCCACGCCCGAAGTCATTACTCTAACCCGTAAGGGGGGAGGGTGCCGAAGGCGGGGTTGATGACTGGGGTGAAGTCGTAACAAGGTAGCCGTACCGGAAGGTGTGGCTGGATCACCTCCTTTTAGGGAGACCTACTTTTGAGTTGAGTGTTGAATCCAACAAATATAGCACCCTCAAAAGTCATCCCAGGTCGTACTAGGAAAAAAGAGACTTTCAAACGTATTTTAAAGTTCGGAAAAAGGGCTATTAGCTCAGGTGGTTAGAGCGCACCCCTGATAAGGGTGAGGTCCCTGGTTCAAGTCCAGGATGGCCCACCTAAACCAATGTGGGGGTATAGCTCAGTTGGTAGAGCGCTGCCTTTGCAAGGCAGATGTCAGCGGTTCGAGTCCGCTTACCTCCACTGAAAATATTCCTAGAACAAATCAGCACTACAGCTTTCCGACAAGAAAGAGTAAATGCTGGGAAAAGTTCCAGCCAGAACCTTGAAAACTGCATAGAAGAATCAAAAGGGATCAAATTAATGAAACCAGAACCGGGAATAAGAAACCCGGAAAAGTTCTGGTGTTCAGGAGTTCGGAAACGAACAGAAAATCTCTGAAAAAGAGAAAGTGGTCAAGATAGAAAGGGCTGACGGTGGAAACCTTGGCACACAGAGGCGAAGAAGGACGTGGCGACCGACGATAAACTCCGGGGAGCTGGAAGCGAGCAATGAGCCGGAGGTGTCCGAATGGGGCAACCCAAAAACAGCCCACCGAATCAAATAAGTGGGCATGAGCGAACCGGGCGAACTGAAACATCTTAGTAGCCCGAGGAAAAGAAAGCAAAAGCGATTTCCCGAGTAGTGGTGAGCGAAAGGGAAACAGCCTAAACCAACAGGTTTACCTGTTGGGGTAGTGGGACAGCGACACTGGACTTAGAGAGTTAGACAAAGCAGATGAAACCTGCACCAGAGAGGGTGAAAGTCCCGTAGTCGAAAACTCAAAGAGCCTAGCTGAATCCCGAGTAGCACGGAGCCCGTGAAAGTCCGTGTGAATCCGCCTCGACCACGAGGTAAGGCTAAATACTCCTGTGTGACCGATAGAGAAACAGTACCGTGAGGGAAAGGTGAAAAGAACCCCGGAAGGGGAGTGAAATAGAACCTGAAACCGTCAGCTTACAAGCAGTGGGAGTCCGATTTAACGGATGACCGCGTGCCTGTTGAAGCATGAGCCGGCGAGTTAAAGGCAATGGCAGGTTAAGACAGAAAATGTCGCAGCCCAAGCGAAAGCGAGTCTGAAGAGGGCGAAGAAGTCATTGTTTTTAGACCCGAACCCGGGTGATCTAACCATGTCCAGGATGAAGCTTGGGTAAAACCAATTGAAGGTCCGAACCGACCGATGTTGAAAAATCGGCGGATGAGGTGTGGTTAGGGGTGAAATGCCAATCGAACCCGGAGCTAGCTGGTTCTCCCCGAAATGTGTTGAGGCACAGCGGTTGTGGAAAAATCTGGGGGGTAAAGCACTGTTTCGGTGCGGGCTGCGAGAGCGGTACCAAATCGAGACAAACTCTGAATACCCAGAGGAAGAACAACCAGTCAGACGGTGGGGGATAAGCTCCATCGTCAAGAGGGAAACAGCCCAGACCACCAGCTAAGGTCCCCAAATCACCACTAAGTGAGAAAGGAGGTGGGAATGCTTAGACAACCAGGAGGTTTGCCTAGAAGCAGCCAACCTTAAAAGAGTGCGTAATAGCTCACTGGTCAAGCGTTGCCGCGCCGAAAATGAACGGGGCTAAGTGGTGTACCGAAGCTGTGGAATATGATTTATTGTATTGGTAGGGGAGCGTTCTGGCGTAGGGAGAAGCACTAGCGGAAGCAGGTGTGGACGAACCAGAAGTGAGAATGTCGGCTTGAGTAGC
>NZ_CM170132.1:2327500-5559324 GCF_057220675.1 Planktothrix sp. PLAVEN19ND
AGGCCGTTGCTAAGTCAATAGTTCGAGCCGTAGAAGTGACCAATACGGTATCACAACCTTCTCCGGGTTTGAAACTCTGAATAGAATTGGTGCTTTGATTATGTAAAAATCGCAGTCGATCGGCTCCTGAAATTTTTAACAATCCCCAGTGAGACCGATCATAGATCGCAACACCCTGTTTTGTGGCGGTGATGGCTTCAACATCATTGTTAAAACTAATGGGAATGGCTTCCCCTGTTTTTGAGTCGGCAAAAATAGCCCCGATGGAAGCTTGTAAATTCTGTAATTCTGAAGTCATGGCGGGAGTCACCTAGATTAAAAATTTTTTCAACATTGATGAGTATAGAGAATTAAGATCAAGAATGGGGAACGTCTGAGGCTAAATTAGCAAATAAATCTTGAATAATTTGACGAGTTTTAGTTTCTAGGTTCTGCCAATTCACATCTCCTATTTCTTGATCAATTAAACTCATATCAATTTCAACCTCCAAACTTTCTTGGGCGGTATGGGTCAGGTGATAGTTTTGAAAACAGATCTGATAACACAATTCCCAAATATCGACACTAACGTGCTGACCATTATGCTCTAATTCCAACCGATATCCAGGGAAAGGATCTTGGACTTCCTGATAACTTCCTGTCCAGATAGATTCGTCTAATTGTTTACGGATGTTGTCTAGGAGGCGAATCAAAGCAGGCTGCATCAGGAGTTCAGCCTGTTGCCAAGCTACGGGATCTTTAATTTTAGGTTTCATATATCTGAATTTTCCAGGGATTTTTTTATTGTCTGATGTTTATGCGGAAAGTGCTAAACCTTCTTAAAATTAGAAGAAATCAATACTGCTCAGATATTCTTCAATGATCATTAACTCTAAAAGTCTTCTTCACTGCTGTTTCCTACGGGTTGATAAGAGGGCAAAAATAAAACGGGTTTCCCGCTAATCAGGCGATTAATTTCAGCTAGGGTTTCTGTTCGAGATAGTCCATCTCTGGTGATTAAAAGTTTTAAAATATCAAAGCTGGTGGTGTTTGTAAAGGAATAACCCCCATGAATATCAACTTTCCCAGCAATAAAAAACAAGGTATTGATCAGATCAATAATCATGCTTGTCCAAACATTTAAGGGAAGGGAGATACAATTTAATCCTGGCATTTCAGAACAATCAATATAGTTAAATTTTTCAAATAAATCATAGGCTGAAGTGGGTTGTACTGCCGATTGAGAACTAATCATCACTCGAATATAGGGCTGATAATCAATTTGATTTTTGGAATTTTTGAAGGGTTTTAAATAAACATTTCCCAATCGTAATCCTGACATTTCTATACTGGGTTCACTAAACCAATTGCCCAAAATAGAAAGATAGCGAAGGATCAAATCTCGATCGCTAGAAAATAAATAAATTTCCCGACATCGCAAAATAGCAGAACGAACATAATTATTCCGACCTTCTCGAAGAAATTCTAAGGGAATATCAGGGGAAGTTAAAATGAGTTTGTCTAGTTGCAGATAATCACCCATATTGTTTTTTTCATATTCTAAGCGATCTTCCTTACCAAACCGATCGGAGAGAATTCTCAGGACATTGACAATGACTAACCCCCCCATACTATGTCCGATTAAATTAACATTCATTGGGGGGAAGTTTTGGTTATAATAATTAGCAATAGCTGTTTCCTTTTCCGGTTCGTAAAAGGGCATCGACGTATAGGGATTTTCGCCTAAAACTTTATCTAATCTCCAAAAAAATTCTGCTAAATCTGGTGCGCCATAGTGAATTGCTCGATAGCGATCACGTTGATAAACAGAAATTCTTAAAATCTGCATTAATAATAACCACAGGACAAAAACCGTTAGAGTGACTCCATTCCATTGAGTTATTAAATCAGAAATTTTATGCCAATTAAACCAATACCAAAAGGGAGATAAAGGTTGTTCTATCCCTAATAAATTAACTAGGGGAACGACAATTAAGGTTAATAGAATATAAAATCCCGTACCAAACATCCAAGCTAACAGAGCAACAATAAATAAAAACTTTAATGAAAGACCTTTTTGTTCGGTCATATCGCTCCATAATCCAGGATGAATTAAGGGCATTTCACTCGGCCAATGATAACCAATATAAACACTGCGATTTTCTAAGGTTCCAATTTGATTAATCGGCCCCTTCACGGATAAGGATTCTATTTCTGCGATAAATTCTTGATAAAATTTAGAAGCTGGACTAGCATAACCATGGGTTTTCAAGGTGAGACGCTCAAAGTTTGCTATCCGCATTAGTCGTCCCATTTCAGCAATATTAAATAAGGGGCGAAATCTTGCTAAAGGGGGCAATTGTCGATCAACATTTAATGAAGTTCTGGCGGTACTAACGACTAAAAAACTATTGGAATATTGACGATCAACATAAATTTCAAAATTACGACTTACCGCTTTAGCAAATTGTTTATTATGCCAACTATTTAGGGCTTTAATTACATAATCTTCATTAACTTGGGTATCAAAATCAGGGTATTCTTCCAAATTGCAGGTAGAACGTAATGCTTCTGCGATTTCTAATTCAGAACGATAACTACCATAGAGGGGCAAATTATAGAGGGTTTGGGTCTTCCTTCCTTTGGGAACAGAATAGGCGAGTTGGACAATACGAGCTTTTGTCCAAGCATCAGAAAAGGGTGCTGTATTGCGAACAATCGACTCTAACCAACCATGGTCATTTTCCATGGTTTCTTGATGCCAGTACAGGGGTAAACCTTTGTATATCCGATTAGTACCCATAGTGCTTTTAATCAGTTACCAGTAATCAGTGATCAGTTATCAGTGTAAGAGTAATCGGTAATCCGTTGTCAGTAAATATAAAGAACCAGTTTTAAGTGATCTGCAATAAGCACTGAATTGGAAACAGCTAAAACTCAGTCGGTAATCAGTAGCTTTAAAATTAAAATCTTACACCGATAACTGATCACTGATTACTGATAACTGATTACAGCGATCACATAACCCAAAAAACTCTAAGGTATGGTAGTAAATTTTAAAATTGTGGGATTGTTGAAGTTCAATTTCCAGGTGGTGAACAGGACATTCATCAAGGGGAATCGAACGTCCACATTCAACACAGGTGAGATGATGTTCGTCTTGCTGCATACAACTATAAACCGCTTCCCCCGTTGTTAAGGTGCGGACATTAATTAACCCTTCCCGTTTTAAAGCATCCAAGGAGCGATAAACCGTGGCTAACCCCATCATTTGATTTGTTTTCCGCAACTCCAAATAAAGGTCTTGAGCAGAAACCGATCGTTTTAGGGTTTTCAATTTAGTGAGAATCCGGTCTTGACTACGGGTGCGACGAGGTTTCATTATTAATGATTTGCAAATCTTAGCCTGTTTGGTGCGGCTATTTTACCAGAATACAACACAGAAGCCCCGACCTGTATAAACAGCTGACGGATGGGAGGAGATTATTTCTCATCGTCCAACGGATGAAGTGATGGTTTCTTAAATAAAGATTTGACTTGAGCAATCCCAGATTGGAGTTTTTTTAGCGGTTTAATCTGTTGAAAGACCATCACCCCGCCGGTTACTAACATCCAGAGCAAGCCTAGGCCATTGAGCAACACATACAGTGGCTCTAAGGTCTGTCCTAAATACTCGCCTTCGTGGATACTCATGAGGAGATGTACTTGGTCGCGGGATAGTCCCAACCAACTTTTCCCCAGCCGATAGGAAACACCTGTGGTGACGGTAACGAACAAAGGCAGCAAAGCAATCGGTGCCAAGGTACGATGCCATTTTCTCAGGTGTTGATTCAGGTTCATGATGTTGCTCAGTCAAAATTCAACGGGACTGGGCGGATTTGAACCGCCGACCTAGCGCTTCAGATTTGTGTGAGTTTCCCCACTCTCTGGACTATTCCTTCACCGTAGGCGGATGTCGCCCGTAGGCGGTGGCCGTTTGTCTAAAGAATAAAATCATTATTCCCTAGAGCCAGTCTCTGCACCTTCTTTCCTTGTTTAGAGGGAAAGCTTGGCTCAAGATTACCTTATCGGTTTCCCGACTTAGGCTTCCTTGAGTTTGACCACATTCACTCACGGGGTTTCCCCACATGGTGCCCGATTCTTCAGGAGGCGCTTGCTCTATCCACCTGAGCCACAGCCCCAAATTTACACTATTTCTATGGTAGCATGATTTGGTCTCAATTTTATGATCACTAAGGAAAGATTTTAGAGACCTCTTTGAACTTGGCTCTCAAATGACGTTTAATTCCGTGACAACGCTGTTTTCCAGTCAAAAAATATAAACAACAAAACACTACTGATAACTGCTGCAAAAAAACACCAAACTGAAATGAAAGTGGCTTGATAAAATCGGTCTGCTAGAATGAAAGAAAAGATAATCAAAATTCCAAATACAGCTAATAATCTTTGACTTGATATCAAAAAAGGAACACTAATCACTAGCAAATATAAATATTTACAAATATCATAAAAGAAGGCAAATTTAAAATCATATAATAAATTAAGGTTGTAAAATAAATTACCTAAATTATTAGTTGCCATCACTTCTTGTCTCACCACACAACTCACAAGATAAATCCCTAAAATAGCTCCTATTACCGCTATTCCTAAAATAGTTTTCTTGCGAAGGGGATGATCTTCTAATAAATAAACTGAGATGGGGCAAAAAATCAACCAAAATCCCGTAGCAAAAACTAAAAAAACGTAGATTCCGATAAAGTATATGGGTGATGATTTATCCTCTAAATTTAACCAGACCACTCCCTCAAAAAATTGCTGAGTTGCAAATAACAATGGAAAAGTTGCTAATAAAAGCTGCTTTTTCGAGGTCGTTTGTTTCAGAGTGGCAATTCCTAAAACAGATAAGGATAAACTGGCGGTAAAACTTGCCGTTGCTGAAAAGCACATAAAAACACTAGACTCGGTGAGTTCTCAAAACCGTAGATTGTTTACCATTTCCTGGGTTTTGGAACCTCCTCAACCTCGGCACTGTATGTGTTCAATCTCATTCCACCTTTGTTAATATTTTGGTAGGAGACCGAGGAGGCCTGGAAATTTTCAGACTTTTCCTGATCAATTAGATCAACAAGATTGTTTATTATACAGCATTGAGAGGAAATAATATTCGTGGTAGCCGTGAATCAACCGATTACAGTGAATGATCAAAATCTGATTGAAAAAGCACTTTTACTCAAAGTGAAACGACTGACCTCAGCCCGGGGACAACTGGTTCTCCCTTGTGCACCTGCTTTGATCGATGAATACATGACTCAGTTTAACGCTCTGCTGGCGGCCTTGGGGCAAAATTTCACCCCAGAGGAAATGAAGGGGTTACGTCAGCTTGTCGAACGTAAACTGCATGAAGGATATCAGGCTTCCCCCCATGCCCGTTTAATCTTTAGATATGAACCCCCTGAACCCACTCAAGGCTTAACCAGTGGCCTCAAACTAACCGTAACCACCGAGGTTGCCTCTTTAGAAAACAAATATCAACGCTGGTTAACCACCCGGGAGGGGCCATTATTTGGGGCGCACCCTGATACTAAATTAATGGCCGTGGTGTCCGAATTTTCTGACCCAGCCCGAACTCCGATTTTAGATGTGGGGGCGGGGGTGGGTCGCAATACCCTACCTTTAGCCCGCAAGGGACATCCGGTGGATGCGGTGGAACTCACCCCAGACTTTGCTCAAATTATTGCCAAGGAAGCCAAAGACGCCAGCCTACCAATTCGGGTGATCCAAAGCAATATTCTCAACCCGGCCTTAGTCCTCCCGGCTAATTATTATCGGTTAGGGTTAATTGCAGAAGTGATTTCCCATTTTCGCAATTTGGATGATGTCCAAACCCTCTTAAGCAAAGTCTGTGATGCCGTAGCGACAGGGGGTTTAATTTTATTCAGTACGTTTATCACCGATGCCGATTTTGAGCCGGATGATAAAATTCGAGAAATGGGTCAAATTCAATGGTCTTATGTGATTACTCCGGGTGAAATGAATTCGCTGCTCCAGGGTTTACCGCTACAATTGATTTCCAATGAGTCGGTGTATGAGTATGAACGCACTCACCTCCCCCCGGAAGCCTGGCCACCGACGGGTTGGTTTGAACATTGGTCACAGGGTCGAGATGTGGTTCCGATCCAAAACCCCCCGATGTCCTTGCGTTGGTTATTATGTCGGGTGAATAAGTAGAATATTAGAGTCGGGCGGTTCAGAGGAGGTGGCAGGTTTCTTCCGTAGGGTTGAAAACACAAAGCCACCCCTAAAAATATCCGTTGAAATTAATCCTATTCTATTCCCTTTCTAAACATCGATCATGATTAAGCGACGAATCTCTAAAGTATGGATTTTGCCCGTGATCGCATCTGGGGCTTTGTTGGTGGGTGTGTTCTTTCCGATGGCGGTATTTCGGGGATGGAAACAGTCCGTTGAACAGAACTATTTGGCCGATCAACAAATCCCGCAGTCGAAAGTATTACAACTGGCTTTATCCCCCGTTTCCCAACGTCAAGGGGAATTAGAAGCGATCGCCCAAGACCGAAATGCTTCTTTAGAAAGAAGTCGGGCACGATATTTATTGGCTAGTGATTCTTTAGCCGAAAATCCTAACACAGCCCTTCAATTATTACAGGGATTAGAACAGGATTATCCCCTCTTAGGGGGTCATATTTTAGTCAAACGGGCGCGGGCTTATGAACAAATTGGAGATCTGGAAAAAGCCCAAAAAACTTGGCAGGAATTGTTAAAAAATTATAGCACTCAACCCGTTGTAGTCGAAGCCTTATATACGTTAGGAAAAACCAATTCTGAATATTGGGATCAAGCGATCGCCCAATTTCCCAGTCATCCCAAAACCATAGAAATTATTCAAAGTAAACTTAAACAAAATCCCAATCAACCGGAATTATTATTTCTAATTGCGAAACATGGATTGTATTTAAAAGACTATGGAACCTATTTAGAACAATTAAAAGCAAAATTTGGCAATCAACTCACCCCGGAACAATGGGAAATTGTAGCTTTTGGCTATTGGGAAAAACAGGATTATGGGAAAGCTGCCATTGCCTATTCTAAAGCACCCAAGACCCCTAAAAACCTTTACCGTCAAGCCAGAGGATTGTGGTTAAATGATAAAATTCCTGAGTCTCGAATTGCCTATAAACAATTAATTAATACCTTTCCCCAGGAAATAGATCCTCAAGGAGAAGATGCAGGATTTGGTTTATTGCGGTTATCACGGCTGGTTGAGAAAAAAGAGGCTTTAGGGTATTTAGATCAAGTGATTGCTAAATTTCCCCGTCATGCAGCCGAGGCTTTATTAGATAAATCTAAACTCTTAGATCAAATGGGATCGGAAAAATTAGCCTCCGAAACTCGTCAACAATTACTGAGTAAATATAGCGATTCTGAAGCCGCCGCCCAATTGCGTTGGGAACTCGCCCAACAAGCCTTAAAAGCGGGAAATTTAAAATCCGCCTCCGACTGGGCAAAACAAGTTTCCACGAAAAATCCCGATAGTGAATTTGCCCCAGAAGCGACGTTTTGGGTAGGGAAATGGGCGGAAAAAAACGGCAATTCCCAAGAGGCTAAAAAAGCCTTTGAATATTTAATTGTTCGTTATCCTTCTTCCTATTATGCTTGGCGTTCTGCGGTGCATTTAGGCTGGCCTGTAGGGGATTTTACCACCGTTCGACCCCTATCTCCCCATGTCGAACATCCTGATATTCGAGAAGTGCCTCCGGCTGGTTCTGAAACCTTACAAGAACTGTATGGGTTAGGACAAAATCAAGAAGCCTGGAAACTATGGCAAACAGAGTTTAAAAATCTCAACCAGCCTTCAGTTGCTGAACAATATACCGATGGGTTAATGCGG
Organism: Planktothrix sp. PLAVEN19ND; assembly: GCF_057220675.1. NCBI lineage: Bacteria > Bacillati > Cyanobacteriota > Cyanophyceae > Oscillatoriales > Microcoleaceae > Planktothrix > Planktothrix sp. PLAVEN19ND. The sequence goes on from NZ_CM170132.1 coordinate 2,335,389, forward strand.
ATGGGAATAGGGGATAATTTAGAAGGAATTTGGATGTTATCAAGTTTAAATCGCCGGGATGATCCTCAAGAGCGATCACAATATTTAGAAATCAAACAAAAACCGGCTTATTGGGAAGCATTATATCCATTTCCCTACTTAGAAACTATTGTTAATTGGTCAAAAGAACGGCAATTAAATCCGGTATTAGTAACAGCATTAATTCGTCAAGAATCGCGGTTTATGCCAGGGATTAAATCCATTGTCGGCGCTACGGGATTAATGCAAGTGATGCCGGACACGGGGGCGGATGTGGCCAAACAAATTAAATTGACAAATTACTCCTTGGAAAACGTCAATGATAATATCAATTTAGGAACCTATTATCTGGATTTTACCCATCGAGAATATAACAATAATTCGATGTTAGCAGTAGCTAGTTATAATGCCGGGCCGGGGGCTGTTTCTGGGTGGTTACAGCGCTTTGGATTTCAAGATCCCGATGAATTTGTAGTTAAAATTCCCTATCCTGAAACTCAAGATTATGTGAAATCTGTATTTGAGAATTACTGGAATTATCTTAGAATTTATAACCCCGATGTTGCCAAATTAATGCAAGAACATACGGCTAATTATAAGAATTAAGGAGAAGTTATGGAATCTGCATCTTATTCAACCTTAGCCGTCGCTCAAAAGGGCTTTGATCTATTGCAGCAGGGTTTAACGACCGGACAGTGGGAACCTTTTTTAGAAATGCTGACGGATGATTGTACCTTTTCCTTTCCCGCCGGATCTTATAAAGGCTTACATCAAGGAAAAACAATGTTAGCAAAGTTCTTAAATTATGCTACTGAATCCGTGTTTAAAAATGGGTTATTACTAACATTAAAACGGATAACCAATAATGAAACTACGGTTGTCTTTGAAGTTTATTCGGAAGGGGAAATGTGGGGGAAACCCTATGAAAATCAAGCAGCAATTGCCTTTGATATTCAAGGGGATAAGATTTGCAGTTACCGAGAATACTTAGCGGTGGTTTTCACCTTATATAGCAATCCCAAATAGGTTATAACATTTTAATACTGACATAAAACAACCAGAAGTATTACCCCTGTTCCGGTGTTCTAAGAGTGCGTAGCGCTATAACAGTGAGTTGCGCGACTGCTATACCTTAAACCTATTTTGGGATGATTGATATTATAGCAAGAGGCAATAGGGAATAGGCAATGGGCAATAGGCAATAGGTAAATACTTACTGTGAGCAGCTTTTAGCTTTCAAGAATGTCCTAACAGATGCGGCAACTGCTATAACTAATCACTCTTTTCTGTTGAAAAAACTAAACGAATAAACTGGCAAGGATAACCCGAAATATTGCTGTTAAAAGTGCCAATTTCTTGAAATCCAGATTTTTTATAAAATGCGATTGCCCGTTGATTTCCTGCCATCACAATGGTATAAATAGGAGAAGCAATTAGTTTTAAAGATAAATCTAATAACCGTTTACCAATGCCTTGATTTTGATAATCGGGATCAACATATAATAAAGCAATACAGTGAGAATCAAGGGCAATAAAAGCGACGACTTTTTTCCCTTCACAGGCTACGAATTTGTCATAAGTATAGCGAATGTGATGAACATTGGGATTTTGTTCCAGAGGTCTCATCGCCCTTAAATCACAAGATCCTTTAAATTCATCGGGTTGGGAGCGATTATGCACTCGACAAATAGCCGACCAATCTCTTTCTAAATAAGGACGAATATTAATTGTTTTCATTCATGTTTAGACAAATTGTGGACGTTCTAAAATCTGAGAAAATAGGGTTTTAAATTCATTTTTTTGGGTTTCTGATTCCATCATTTGTTTCCATGTTTCATAAAAGAAAAATGTGGTTCCGGCAAATTGGTGATCGCGCGTCAGTTGAATTTGTTCTTTAACAGTTAGAAAAGAAATTGGCTTAATTCTTAACCCGGTTAAAATACCAATACTAACAGGAATATGACTCTTAGCTTCCAAAAGTTCAGGACGTTTTAAATCTGCTAAAAATCCATTAATATCATCCCGATATAATTGTAAAACTAATTCTTCTAAATAACCTTCTTGTTCCCAGGTTTTCCAATCTTGTAAAAATTGAGAATAGGCATAAAGATAAGGATTTGGAGATAAAGAAAGAATACAATTCGGTTTATAATCTTTGATCACCCAGAACACTCTACTGACAAATTCTGTGATTTTTTTCGCTCTCCAACTTACCCAATTTGCTTCTTGAAAGTCTGTGGGAGGTTGGGAATTTCCCGTTTCTTTCCGATATAATTGGATTGTAAACTCATCATAGCCTAAATCGACAGGTAAACCAAAATGATCATCAAATTGAATCCCATCAACCTCATAGTTTTTGACCACTTCAATGATTAAACCCAGAAGAAACTGTTGGACTTGGGGATGGAAGGGATTTAACCAGACTTGATTAACTTGACTTTCTTTATATACTTTCGTACCATCTTGACGACAGGTAATCCAATGGGGACGCAGTTCAACAATTTTAGAATCAGGGGGAACCATAAACCCATATTCAAACCAAGGAATCACACTAATCTTTTTTTCTTTGGCTAAGGGAATCATTTCCTTGAGAATATCTCGGTCTTTTAATTCAGGAATCGGATATATTTGAGTTCCGGTAAACCGTTCCATTAAAACACTTGGATAAAGGGTATAACCGTTATTCCAAATGGTAGGATAAACGGTATTAAAGTTACATTCTGCCAATAAATTTAGAGCGTTGGTTAAGGTGTTTTTAGAGAACAAAACATCACTATCAATATTGGTTAACCAAACTCCCCTTAATTCTCCGGTCGGAACTGGAATGATCGGCGGTTTAACAATATACTGTTCAGCAATAGTTAAGGGTTCATCAACTTGGCGCAACGCTTGACAGAAAAATACAGCTACTTCGGCGCGAGTTGCAGGTTTATTCGGGTTTAAAAGTTTCACCTCTGGATAATTAACAACTAAGCCAAATTCAATCGCCGCCGCGATCGCATTCTTAGCATAATTGGGAATATCTTTCCCATCATTTAAACTTTGATTTAGGGTTTTAATAATAGATTGACTGGGTTCATAATTTAGCCCTTTGACTAAAGCGACTAATGCTTGAACTCTAGGGATATTTTGTTGGGGTTTAAAACTTTGGTCTTCATAACCACTCATAAACCCCGTACTATAGGTTTTTTGAATTACACTATAAGCCCAAAAATTCGACGGAACATCCTTAAATTGGAGCGGTTCTCGACTGTCTAAAAGTTGGGGAAAGGCTTTAATCAGCATAGTAGCAAACTCAGCACGAGTCAAAGGAGCATCGGGCTTAAAAGTTCCATCTCGATAGCCACTGATCATGCCTTTATTTGCCAGAGTTTCTATACTATTTTTGGCCCAATGATTGGTTATATCTGTAAAGTTTACCATGAAGTTTAAAAGGGGTAAAATGGGTTCAAGATTTCTGTTTAATTGTTAATATTTTTGAACAAAACGATACAATCTATTAACTTTGCCTCTAATTAGATTCAGAAAGAATATAATAGCAGTATGAATTGTACCCCAAAGTAGGATCAGTTGCAATCTTTAAAAAATGTCAACTTGTCCATATTTTTTAAATCCTTGTTTAGAGGTTTCGAGCTAAATTATGAAAATCATTTCCACCCTGTTTTCTGGAATTACCACCTCCATTACCACCCTAACCTTGGTAACAGGTCTAGCCATGGCTCAAATGGCGGAAGTCCCTAAACCCAATATGAAAGGTGATTTTATCACGGCAAAAGTTCAAGGAAATCGAGGACTTTATAATAATATAAACTGGTTGGTTGTCGATCCTGAATATCTGAACTGTCGCAATACTCCCGAAGGAACGGTTAGGACTCGCTTAGAGTCTGGCGCAATTATGACAGCCCTGTTTTCTAATGATGGAAAAGGCGATGCTATTGTACTTAAAAATGGTCAATCTTGGTTAAAGGTAGAAAGTATTCATCCCTATGGGCCTCGATTAAATTCTGGAGTTTGTTATGTTCGGGCTAATTTGAAATATATTGCCCCGATTAATGGTGATTATCTCGATATGTTTAAAAGGAAATAAAAGCTATGCGTTTTATCAATCCCAAAACTGATTTTGCCTTTAAAAAAATATTTGGTTCCTCGGAAAGTAAGGATATTTTAATCAGTTTCTTGAATGCCCTGGTTTATAATTCTGAGCTAGTTATTCAGGATTTAGAGATTATTGATCCTTACCTCGCGCCCAAAGTTAACGGGCTTAAAGATACTTATTTAGACGTTAAAGCTCAACTAAATACGGGTGAAATTGTCATTATTGAGATGCAGGTGATTAATGTAGAAGCCTTTACAAAACGAGTCTTATATAATGCGGCTAAAACCTATTCTCTGCAATTAGATGTGGGACAGGGCTATCGTTTTTTAAAACCTGTTATTGCTTTAACAATTACGGATTTTATTCAATTTGAAAATACGGATTCTTTGATTTCTCACTTTATTTTTAAGGAGAAAGTTCAAAACTTTAATTATTCCGAGAATGAATTAGAGTTAGTGTTTGTGGAATTACCTAAATTTCAAAAATCCTTAGAACAATTAGAAACCTTAACGGATAAATGGATTTATTTTATGCAAAGTGCTAGAACTTTAGAAACCGTTCCTGAAACCTTAGAAACTGTCCCTCAAATTCAACGGGCTTTTCAAATTGCTAATCAAACTAATTTAACCCGTGAGGAACTCGATGAAGTTGAAAAAGTGGAACTGTTTTTACAAGATCAAAGAAATGCGATTAGTTTTGCAGAAAGTCAAGCTAGACAAGAAAAAGCGATAGAAATTGCTCGTCAACTCCTGAATATTTTAGATGATCAAACTATTAGTCGCACCACGGGGTTAAGTTTAGAAGAAATTCAAAACTTAAAATCTTAGTCTTTCTTAGTAATTAAGAGGAATATCGACCGTATTTGGCGATCGCATTTTCTTTTGGATTTTGTTGATTTGTTAACCACGCCCAAAGTTGATCACCCTGGGAAAAATGCCACCATTCATTCGGATGTTGCTGAAATCCTGTTGATAGCATAACCTGGGATAAAATCAGACGATTTCGCTGATATTCTTTCTCTATTTGATCAGAACTATGCTCAAAATAATTAGGATAGGATCGAGGAGAAATCTGATCAATTTCCGAACCCATATTTAAGATTTCTCCCCTATGATCAACTAAAGTAATATCCAAAGCCGCACCCGTACTATGGGGCGGAGGAGTGGCAGGATCTAAGCTCGGAGCCGCCCAAAATTGGTCAACTTCTGTTAATATAGATTGGTGTTGTTCGGCGGAAAGATTGTGTGGCGTTAATCCCCGTTCTTCTAATAGTTGTTTGTATGAATAATTGACCATAAATTGTTGCACTTCTACGGGACGATAGGCGTCAAAAACTAATATCTTCCAACTAGGATAATTATTCTCTAATTGTCGTTGTGCTGCGAGGAGACGTTCTAAAACACCTTGTCTTAAATAATAGGGAGAATCTACCGAAGAAAAATGATAGGGTGCTCCTAATTTTTGATAAGCATGGGGAGTTTCTATTACAAATTTTTCCAGGGGTATATTAACTAAAGGTTCACCACAGTCTTGAATCAAAATTTCTTGATAAGGTTTCATAATATTTGTTGTTTTTAATTAGTAAGCCCTTCAGGGCTTAGAAATACAGTTAAGATTGTCGGGATGCAATTAAAGCATAAAATGGGTCGCTTCCTCCCATTCCCAACATTTGCATAAATAGAGGGGTTTTAGATTGACTAGCAATAACTTTGGGGCTATTAAATCCAGGTAATTTATTAATTTTAACGGAATTAATATAGCCTTTAACTAATTCTAGTCTATCAGTTTCTGTTGCTTCTCGCCAGGCGGAGATCGCTTTTTGATAAAACATTCGATTAGAAAAGCTTACAATGGTAATTCCGCCAGGTTTTAAAATCCGATGAATTTCCGCAAAAATGGCTTCAGGATATTGTAAATATTGGATGGAAACACAAATTAAAACCGCATCAAAATCTTGATCGGGTAGGGGAAGTTTGAGATTTTGATTTAAGTCTTGAATAAAATAATGATCGAGTTGAGAATTTTTAGCTAATTCCTCCTCATTCATTCCATGTCCTTCTATATGGGAAAATTGAATTTCAGGGGGAAGGTGAGATACCCAACTACTCATTAAATCTAAAATCCGAGTTTGGGGTTTAAGATGCTTTTGATACAGAGTTGTTAACTGATCAATAAACCCCTGATCAACGTGGGTCACAAAGCGAGGAAACGAGTAAAATAGTGAGTCCTCTGTCTCGTCTAATTTAATCCGTTCATGGCGTTGGAGTAACATAATTCTATTGATCCTGATAGATGCTATGGGTTTGTCAATCTGAATATGAAGAATTGTATACTAATTTTGATCCAATGGGTATAATCATTCTAATATTGATTAATAAGTCAAAGATATCATGATTCAAAATCGCTATTAAAAATACCCTAGAAACCCATGCCTCGCACGCCTACATTATCCTTTGATCGAGGTACACTTTTATTACATCCTCCCCCAAAAGGGAAAACTTGGATTGATTTTGTTACCTGGGATGATCGGGTAGAAAAATTCAGAAGTCCAGCTTTTTATTATCGAAATTTAGTAGAAACTTTACGCAAAAATCAAGTAGATTTTATTGATCAAGCCCATAATTTTAATCGATTAGAATTAACTCCCAGTTTTGAAATGCCTCCCTATCTTCATCAACAGGAGGCATTAGCAGCCTGGCAAGCGGTAGGAAGTCAAGGAGTGGTGGTTTTACCCACCGCTTCAGGGAAAACCTATTTAGCTCAATTGGCGATGCAAGTAACAGGATATAGTAGCTTAATTGTTGTGCCAACCTTGGATTTAATGCACCAATGGTATGCCCATTTATTGGCAGCTTTTCCAGATATTGAAATTGGATTATTGGGGGGAGGATCGAAGGATAGAACCCCAATTTTAGTGGCAACCTATGATAGCGCAACGATTAATTCCGAAACCTTGGGAAATAAATATGGACTGTTAATTTTTGATGAATGTCATCATTTACCTACGGACTTTTATCGAGTTATTGCAGAATATTCCCTCGCTCCTTATCGTTTGGGACTAACAGCAACTCCTGAACGTTCGGATGGTAAACATAGTGATTTATCCTTGTTAATTGGGTCTACGGTTTATCGCAAAACCCCGGAAGATTTAGCAGGATCGGCATTAGCAAATCATCGAGTTGTACAAATTTTAGTTAAACTTTCTCCCAAGGAACGAGAGACTTATCAAGAACAAATGAAAGTCAGAAATGAGTTTATTAAGGAGAATAATATTAAATTATCGAGTTTAGAAGGTTGGAAACAATTTGTGATGTTAAGTGCGCGATCGCCTTTAGGAAGACGAGCCATGTTAGCCCACCGACAAGCAAAGGAAATATCATTATGTACTAACGGAAAATTGAGGATATTAGCCGATTTATTGAGTCAACATCATCTGGAAAAGACCCTAATTTTTACCGCCGACAATTCAACGGTTTATAAAATTTCTCAAAGTTTTTTAATTCCAGCTATTACCCATCAAACCCCCGTAAAAGAACGCCATGAAATCTTAACTAAATTCCGAGCAGGAGACTATAAAACCCTAGTTGCATCCCATGTTTTAAATGAAGGGGTGGATGTTCCCGATGCTAAGATAGCAATTATTTTGTCAGGGACAGGCTCAGAAAGAGAATATATTCAACGGTTAGGGCGAGTTTTACGCAAAGGAAATACCCCCAATAAACAGGCGATTTTGTATGAAGTTGTGACAGAAGATACCAGCGAAGAACGCACATCCCAACGTCGCAAAGGCGAAACATCATCTAAACCCCAACCGCCCAATAAATCTTCTAATTCTGATTACCAACAGTTAGATATATTTCAACCTAAACCGTTATATGGGATTCAAAATATCCCAAGTAAACGGGTTGCAGAATCTTCAGAAAAATGGAATAATTCAGAAGAATCTGAATAGAACAAGGCAATGAGCAATAGATTTTATACAAAAAGGGAATAGGGAAGGTATATTATTTTTGATAAACGATCTAAAATTAGAAACTAGAATAACTATTCCCCATTACTCATCACGGATTTAAGAGGATTACGCAGATTAACACAGATTAAAATCCGTGAAATCTGTGAAATCCTATTAAATCTGTGATCCCCATTACCCATTCCCCTTCTTATGCTACCTTCTGAACTTTTAAGTTATAAACAACAGGGAGAAACAGTAATTCCCCTGCGACTAAATATTGATCCAAAACATATCAATTTAGCAACGGATGTGATTCAATGTTTTGAAGAATCTGTGAATAAAACCCAAGGAGAATTAAATAAACGCTTACAGGAATTTGAAGGAGATAGTCCCGACTATAGGTTAAAAAGAGGGTTAGCCCATTTATTAAGAAGTGGTTTTTGTACTTTCGAGATAGTTAGTCCCTTAGAACCTGTGGAATTACGACAAAAAGTATTTACCTTATCCGCCAAAACAATACCCAGTTTAGCCGCAACAGAACAGACCTTAGAACAGTTAGCAACTCAACTAAGTCAAGACTTAAATCGAGAGGTTTTACCCCATCAAATTTTATCGGGTCTTTATGCAGATTTACAGGAAAATCGGATTTTAACGCAATTAGATTCTCCGACTCCAGAAGCGTTATTACATCGGTATAATTTATCTCAAGTTCAGGGGATTTTCTATCAAGCTAGTCAAATTATTATTAACGCCTATCGTAATGATCCAGGGGAATATAAACTCTTATTTCGCTATTTAAAATTGTTCCAATTAATGACTTATATTGAGGGAGATGCGGATCAAGGTTTTACTTTAACTATTGACGGGCCAACGAGTTTATTTAAAGCCAGTACCCGCTATGGTTTATCCTTAGCTAAAATGATTCCCGCCTTACTTCATGTGACCAAATGGAGTTTAAAAGCTAAATTACAACAACGTGACCCCTATACTCGGGTGGTAAAAACAGGTTATTTTAGTTTAAATTCTGATTGCGGTTTAGTCAGTCATTATCCCCCAGGTAAACCCTATGATAGTATGATTGAACAGTCTTTCGCCGAGCGCTGGACTAGCTTAAAAACCGAGTGGAAATTAGAGCGAGAAGTCGATTTAATTCCGATTCCAGGGAGTGTAATGATTCCTGATTTTCGCTTAGTTCATCCCGATGGTAGAATGTTTTTATTAGAGATTATTGGTTATTGGCGACCGGAATATTTACAGAAAAAGTTTTATCAAGTTCAATCTTCTGGCTGTGATTATTTAATATTAGCGATTTCTGAACGATTGAATTTAGAAAATGCCGGAATTAATATTAATCGTCTCCCGGTTCCTGTGGTTTGGTTTAAGGATAAATTATCTCCCAAGGCGGTATTAGAAATTTTGGAAAATCAGGTTGACAATTTTAACAAAAATTAGCTATAGATCAGAAGTTCGTTATTGGGCTTTAGAGGGCTGAAGCCCAACAACGATGAGGAATTATCACTTAAATTCAAGAGATCTGAGCAGTTGCGAGTGAAATTATTGCTCAATTTCAATGACCTTGGGTTGATCATCAATTTGAGTCTGTTGATCGCTGCTACTATTGTTTGAACTGAGTTGATTTTTAAGTTTAAGTTTTAGTGGCCATGTAATGGGCAAACTTTCAATTTCTTGAAAGAGAGACTGCACCGATTCTTGTTTGCTACGTTCTGCATAAATAGCATGGAGAACTGCTTCAATTCCATATTCGGCTACCGCATCTCCTAAAACCGCTATTAGTCCCAGCATCGCTATACTTCCTAGGACAATAAATGGCTCTCCCAGGGTGAGAATTGCGACAATAGTAGCCATGGCCGCAGAACTTAAATACAAACTAGCAATCTTTTTAGCAATTGTGTCAATGTCCATGGGAATTACCTAACATCCTTACACTGTAGTTTGAAACATTAATTAAGGGTATCAAAATTCGTTGTCAATTCTATTTTATGATTCGGTTTCGATCAAATCATTGAGCATCGGATTGAGATTTTTGGGCCGATAATCGGGATAGGCTTTAAGTCGTTTGACAACACTATGATGAATAATAACTTTTGCAGATTTTAGCGATCGCCATTCCTCACCACCCAGAGAATAAACCCCCTTAACACGATTATCAAATTTAGCCATTATATCTGGCTTAATCTGGAATTCTTCACTTTCATTTTCAGGGGAACAAAACTCTAATCCTAATTTTTTAGCTTGGTTTAGCATCCATTCTAAAGGATAATCCGATAGTCCTTGATATTCTTTAATTCCTCCACCGATACAGTTATGTTCACCAGAAAACCAGACTTCTTTGACTATTTGGTCAGGATTTTTTTCATTTCCTTCCATGACAGCCACAGGAAAACTTTTACATTTCTCATCAATGGCAACCGCATGAAAGGCATTTTCTACAATGGGACTCAATCTAGCATCAAAAAACTGATATTTCTGATTCCAGGGTTTGGCAATCGGTAGCCAAGGTGTTAAATCAGGAATACCTAATGTTCCCACCGTATCCCAACAGCCTAACATTTTAATCGGGACACGATACTGTAGATATTCTTTTTCGGTGTCGATCTTTTGGGAATTTTCTTCACGGAATTTTTGGGCTTTTGGATGATTGGGACTAATTTTTGCATCTCGATAAAGCTGATATGCTTTAGAAATTTCCCGAATCTTGGAACGTTTTAACAAACCACACTTATAGATCATACCCGCTAAAGAGCGAACAATATAGGCTCCACGACTAAAACCAACGAGGTAGATTTCGTCGTGGGCATCTACATCATAGTTCATACATAAAAACCGATAAGTCTCTTGAATGATTCTGTCAATTCCCCATCCAAAAGCACCTTCGCCTAAACGTTTGATTAAATGATCTAAATCTTCTTCTTCTGATGTGCCATATCCTGATAAATATAAGACAATTTGCGGTGTTTGATCATCGGCTGTATATTTAACTGATTGGGCAAATTTGATCACATTAGTTGGATAGGAACTTGCAGGTTGATTCCAAGTTCCATCACAGCAAATCACTAATCGTTTTTTCCGATTTCCAGAATAAAGTTGATTAGATTCTAGTATTTCATCATTACATATTTGTTCGGTAATTATGGGTTGAGTTGATTCTAATATCAGTTCTAAGATTTCCGATTCTGACGCTAGTTCGTCGGTAATAATTGGTTCAACGGTTTCTAATATCGGTTCTGAGATTTCCGATTCTGATGTTAGTTCATCGGTAATAATTGGTTCAACGGTTTCTAATATCGGTTCTAAGATTTCCGATGCTGATGTTAGTTCATCGGTAATAATTGGTTCAACGGTTTCTAATATCGGTTCTAAGATTTCCGATTCTGATAAGGGTTCATCGGTAATAATTGGTTCAACGGTTTCTAATATCGGTTCTAAGATTTCCGATGCTGATGTTAGTTCATCGCTAATAATTGGTTCAACGGTTTCTAATATCGGTTCTAAGATTTCCGATTCTGATGTTAGTTCATCGGTAATAATCTGTTCAACGGTTTCTAATATCGGTTCTAAGATTTCCGATTCTGATGTTAGTTCATCGGTAATAATTGGTTCAACGGTTTCTAATATCGGTTCTAAGATTTCCGATTCTGATGTTAGTTCATCGGTAATAATTGGTTCAACGGTTTCTAATATCGGTTCTAAGATTTCCGATTCTGATGTTAGTTCATCGGTAATAATCGGTTCAACGGTTTCTAATATCGGTTCTAAGATTTCCGATTCTGATAAGGGTTCATTAGTATTCATTGGTTGACTGGATTTTTTAGTTTTGGTTCTGGTTTTAGTTTTATTTTTAATCCTAGGAGCTTGTTCAATTTTTTTGGCAGGCAATTTCTCTAATTTCCAACTCGTTCCATACATTATGCCATCGTTAGCATAGCTGGTTTTGTCATTAACATCCCCATTTAGAGGTAAATAAGTTGATAATCCTAGTTCATCACCCATTAAACGCCGATTCATGTCCTGTTTAATTTCTTCTTGGGTGCGAGCTTGATTCCAAATATATAATTCAGCAAGGGAACCCTTCCAATAATGAGAACCATTGACAGAAGAACCAATGACCAGTTTTTTGATGCCCGTTAATAGTCTATTATGCCCGTTCCCTCGATGCCAAACTCCTCCATTTCGATAAATATACATTCGCCCGGTGGTGGCATTTTTCACAAAAGCCCAATGAGTCCACCCATTATATTCTCTGAGTCTGACTATTTTATCGATGCGATCAAAGCCATCCTGATTCCCAGCGTCCCAAAAAATACGAGTATCTGTTTCATCCCACCAAGGCAAACTAATTTGTAAGACCCGAGTATTTTGATTATTATAAGCTTCAAGAATACTGGTTTGTTCAGTCAAACTGTTTCCGCCCTTAGCCCAAAATTCGATAGTTATGGCTTTGTCCAGGTCGGGAAAACTTTTGGATAATTCTATTTGGTCATCGATACCATCAAAAACTAGGACTGATTTTTGTTCAGACATTAATTTTATCCTAAGAACATTATTAAAGGGTTCTGCACGGGTTTTGATATATTTTACTTGTTTTTATCGCATCTGGCTACCAATTTTTGACTCTTTAACCCCCTTCCTATCGGCTTTTTCTTATTATTCAGTCGGCCATAATTAGCAATAATTCCTTGACAATAATCCAGACAAGAGATTTATCAAGGCATTGAATAATTCTCGGAAAAACCCTATGATCACCTCCCCAGATTAGCAAATAAATTGCTATAATCCAGTTAAATGAAGTCGTTATGAGTTTGAAGTAAAAATGACCAACCCAACCGTTGAAAACCTTGTAATTATTGGTTCTGGGCCTGCGGGCTATACGGCTGCCATTTATGCCGGACGGGCGAATTTGAAACCCGTGGTCTTTGAAGGCTATCAAATCGGGGGGATTCCCGGGGGTCAGTTAATGACCACCACAGAAGTTGAGAACTTCCCAGGTTTTCCCGAAGGTATTACCGGGCCAGAACTTATGGATCGAATCAAAGCCCAGGCCCAACGGTGGGGGGCGGAACTCTTTACCGAGGATGTGATTACTGTTGATTTGAGTCAACGTCCCTTTACCGTTAAATCGGAAGACCGGGAAATCAGAACCCATACGATTGTAATTGCGACTGGGGCGACGGCAAAACGGCTGCATTTACCCCAGGAAGAAACCTTTTGGAATGCGGGAATTTCCGCCTGTGCCATTTGTGATGGGGCGAGTCCGATTTTCAAAGGGGTGGAATTAGCGGTAATTGGGGGAGGAGATACGGCGACGGAGGAAGCGGTTTATCTAACAAAATATGCCACCCATGTTCATCTGTTGGTCAGACGGGGAGAACTGCGGGCGAGTAAAACCATGCAGCAACGGGTGATTAACCATCCTAAAATTACCGTACATTGGTATACCGAGGCGCTTGATGTGTATGGGAATGGCAAATTAGGCGGGATTAAAATTAAGAATACTCAGACGGGAGAACAGCAAGATTTACCTGTTCAGGGATTATTTTACGCCATTGGTCATACCCCCAATACCCAAATATTCCAAGGACAGTTAGAACTGGATCAGGTGGGGTATATTGTTACGAAACACGGGACTCCAGAAACCAGCGTGGAAGGAGTTTATGCCGTGGGGGATGTCCAGGATCATGAATTCCGTCAAGCAATTACAGCCGCCGGAAGTGGTTGTATGGGGGCGATGTTAGCAGAACGTTGGTTATCGCTAAATGGGTTAGGGGAGGAATTTCAACAGACGGAAACCCCAGAAGTGGAAACCCCGAAACCCACCTCACCTCAGATTACGACTTCGGAGAATTTCGATATCCAGAATACTCGCCATATCGGGGGTTATGCGTTGCGGAAACTCTACCATGATAGCGATCGCTTAATTATGGTAAAATATTCTTCGCCGACCTGTGGGCCTTGCCATGCTCTGAAACCGATTTTAGATAAAGTCGTGGCTGAATTTGAGGGCAGGATTCATTATATTGAAATTGACATTGAGGAAGATCCTGAAATTGCCCAAAATGCCGGGGTAGTTGGGACTCCAACGGTGCAGTTTTTCAAAAATAAGGATTTAATTGAAAACCTCAAAGGTGTTAAACCCAAGAGTTTATATCGGGAATTAATTGAGAAGAATTCATAGAACAAAAAACCCGGTTTCTCTAATCGTAGTGAGTCCTTTAGGACTCCTAACCCAATGGGGAAGAAATAGCCCTAAAGGGCTTACTACGTTCGTAGTGAGTCCTTTAGGACTCCTAACTCAATGGGGAAGAAATAAGCCCTAAAGGGCTTACTACGTTTGAGTTAGAATACTTGTTGCATACTTCCCAATAAAGCAATAATCAATTGAGAACCAAATTGTAAGGCAAAAATCGCAATAATTGCTGAAAAATCAATTCCACCTAAAGGGGGAATAAAAGAACGAAATAGGTTGAGGTAGGGATCAGTTAATTGGCTTAAGATGGAAAAGGGTGGATCATACCAATTAATTGTAGGAAACCAGCTTAATAGAATCCTAACAAATAGGATCAACATATAAATGTTCAGGAACTGTGCCAGGGTACTAGCGAGTAAATTTAAAGGAAGTGCCATAAAATTCTTTTGATGTTTGACTGAATTTGACATAAAGTTATGTTCCCCAGTGTACCACATTTGAAACCCGGGGATAGATTCAAACCAGCAGCTAGAATCGATTAATTTTCGATTTCCGACCCACCATTGCCATTGACACTACCTAACTGTTGACGGACATCATCAATGGCTTGATTGAGTTGAGCTATTTTATCCTCCAAACTCAAACGGGAAGTTTCCATATTTTCTCCGGTCAATTTAGCCGTCTTGCCCGATTTTCCCTGTATTTCTAACAGAGGTTCAATCCGATCTTGATTACTGATGCGGTTAGCAAGTACCACCCCTAATACCCCCCCAACCAAACCTCCGAGGGTTGCACCCAGGAAAAAGCCACTGGTAAAGCCGTCTCGATTACCCATAATTTAACCACTATGTCACAATAGCTTGATTTTACTGTGATTGGGTAGGCAGACGGTCAAAAGTACCAAAGGTGCGATCGCCCGCATCCCCTAACCCTGGTATAATGAATCCCTGTTCATTAACTTCGGGATCGATAATAGCGGTATACACTTGCAAACTGGGATAGGCTTGACTTAACTTTTGTAACGCTGGGGGGGAGGCGACAATGGAGATAATTCTAATTAAAGCCGGGTCAAGATGACGTTGGGTAAGTTCGGCCATCACTGCCATAATTGTTCCCCCGGTTGCTAACATCGGTTCACTGATGATCACCCTGGTTTGGGGATCAAATTGGGTGGGTAATTTATTTAAGTAGCAACTGACTTCTAAGGTTTCTTCGTTGCGTACCATGCCTAAATGATAGACGGAAGATAGCGGTACAACGCTTTGAATACCCTCCATTAACGCTAAACCCGCGCGTAAAATCGGAATCACAATTAAGGGAACTTCAGGATTCACAAAAGTAGCATGACATTCGGCTAAGGGGGTTTGTACCGTTGTTTCCAGGGTCGGTAACCAGTCCCTCGCCGCTTCATAAGTTAACCAACGTCCCAACTCCGTCATCGCCGTCCGAAACAAACCCGGAGGAGTCGCTTGATCTCTTGCAACCCCTAACCAGTGTTTAATCAGAGGATGGGGGGGGACATAAATACGCAGTTGAGGAGCCATATCAAAACCGTTCTTCATTTCTCAACTATCATCCCATACCGTTGCCAGGGTCGAGTTGAAGGTTTGTAACCTCACCCTGACCGATTAAAATATTATTCTATCTTGAGAGTGATTACAAATGAAAGCAATTATGATTGTGGGAACGACTTCCCACGCCGGAAAATCGATGATGGTTACGGCTATTTGTCGCATCCTACATCGTCGCGGGGTGCGAGTTGCACCGTTTAAGGGACAAAATATGGCCCTCAATTCCTATGTTTCTCCCGGGGGGTCAGAAATGGGTTATGCTCAAGCGGTGCAGGCGTGGGCGGCGGGAGTTATTCCGTCGGTGACGATGAATCCGATTTTATTGAAACCCCAAGGGAATATGACCTCTCAGGTGATTTTTAAGGGGAAACCTGTGGGGGTGGTGAAAGCTAGTGATTATTATGAACAATATTTTGATCGGGGCTGGAAAGCTATTACCGAATGTTTAGATTATTTAACTCAAGAATTTGATATTTTAGTTTGTGAAGGTGCGGGAAGTCCGGCTGAAATTAATCTCAAACATCGAGATTTAACTAATATGCGGGTGGCTAAATACTTAAATGCGAAAACTTTATTAGTAGTTGATATTGATCGGGGTGGGGCTTTTGCCCATGTTGTGGGAACTTTACAATTATTAGAACCCGATGAACGAGCGTTAATTTGTGGTATTATTATTAATAAGTTTAGGGGACAGCGATCGCTCTTAGAATCTGGGATAAAATGGTTAGAGGAATATACAAAAATTCCCGTTGTTGCCGTGATTCCTTGGATTGATAATCCGTTTCCCGCAGAGGATTCTTTAAGTTTATTAGATCGGGCTTCTAGTTCTCCCCAAACGGAATTAACCATTGCCGTGATCCGTTTTCCTCGGATTTCTAATTTCACCGATTTTGATCCTTTAGACTCGGAATCAACGGTCAGTATTAAGTATGTTAACCCGGCGGAATATTTAGGACATCCCGATGCCGTAATTCTTCCCGGTTCTAAAACTACTATATCGGATTTGCAAGTCTTAAAAGAATCGGGAATGGCCGATCAAATTAAAAATTATATTAAAGCCGGGGGTCAAGTTATGGGAATTTGTGGCGGTTATCAAATGTTAGGAAAAGTTGTATCTGATCCCTATGGTTTAGAAGGAGAGCAAGGAGATTATGAAGGGTTAGGATTATTAGCCCTGAAAACAGTAATTTCTAATCAAAAAACCTCCCGTCAACGGTTAGTAACTTCTAATTATCCCCAGAAAAATTTACCCGTTGAAGGCTATGAAATTCATCAGGGAAGAACTCAACTCCTAGATGCTAATGATATTTTTCCTTTATTTGATGACCAAAATTTAGGATATGTCAATGGTCAAAAATCCATTTGGGGGCATTATTTACATGGAATTTTTGATAATGGATCTTGGAGACGAACTTGGCTGAATCATCTCAGAAAAGCCAGGGGTTTAAATCCTTTACCCACTGGTATTGCTAATTATCGAGAACAGCGAGAAATATTATTAGATGTATTAGCAGATACGGTGGAATCTCATTTAGATCTGAAATCTATTTTGAGTTGAGTTGTAAAAAAATCTAATTCTTAATGATGAAAATTGATTATGAAAATTCATTTTTTGCCCGACGAAGTTACTATTGAAGCCGAACCAGGAGAACCCTTATTAGACGTCGCCAAACGAGCAGGTGTGATTATTCCTACCGGGTGTTTAATGGGGTCTTGTCATGCTTGTGAAGTAGAAATAGACACAGATAATTTTATCTGTGCTTGTATTTCTGCTGTTCCCCCTGGGAAAAGTGAAATGACTATTAATATTTATAGTGATCCGACTTGGTAGGATATTAGGGAATGGGTAATGGGTCATGGGTTGATAGCATTACCTCCCCTGCTCCCCCTGCTCCCCCTGCCTCCCCTGCTCCCCCTGCCTCCCCTGCTCCCCCTGCTCCCCCTGCCTCCCCTGCTCCCCCTGCCTCCCCTGCTCCCCCTGCTCCCCCTGCCTCCCCTGCTCCCCCTGCCTCCCCTGCCTCCCCTGCCTCCCCTGCTCCCCTGCTCCCCCTGCCTCCCCTGCTCCCTAGTGTCCTATCAAAAAAATAGGGATTGGGAAACCCAACCCCTACAGGCGTCTTTTCAACTATTAACTAACTAGCCAAATATTCTCGAACTTGAGCTTTACGACGGCGCAGGTGGTTCAACGCTTGGCTTTCCAGTTGACGAACCCGTTCACGACTGATGCTCATTTGCACCCCCACTTTAGATAGGGACATCTCCTTACCATCTTCGAGCCCGTAACGCAGGGTAATTACTTCCCGTTGTTGGGCGGTTAAGTCCGCCAGTAAATTTTTCAAGTCCTGACGCAGTAACTCTTGAGTCACAAAAGCGTCGGCGGAGGTATTATGATCTTCCAGGAGATCCTGCAATTCCGTATCTTGATTATCCCCCACCCGCAAATCCAAAGATACGGGATGACGAGACGCCAACAGATAATCCCGAATTTGAGCCGGGTCTAACTCTAACGCTTGAGCAATCTCCCCCGGAGTGGCGTTGCGTCCTAATTTTTGGACTAACTCCCGTTGAACTTTTTTAATTTTGTTGAGTTTTTCAGTAATATGGATGGGCAAACGAATGGTGCGAGAAGTTTGGGCAATGGCACGGGTAATCGCTTGACGAATCCACCAGTAAGCATAGGTCGAGAATTTATATCCCCGCATGGGGTCGAATTTTTCCACACCCCTTTCTAAACCCAGGGTTCCTTCTTGGATTAAATCCAAAAATTCCATGTTGCGTTTTTGATATTTCTTAGCAATGGAAACGACTAAACGCAAGTTAGCTTCGATCATTTTTTGCTTGGCGCGGCGTCCTTTTTGCAGCAGGGTTTGAAGTTCCTCTGGACTCATTTCTAACGCCTCAGACCACTCTTGCTGACTCGGTTCTCGACCCAGTTGTTCTGCGAGGGTGTTTTTCACTTCCAACTGTTGCATCATGGTCTGTACCTGCTTACCGTAGGTAATCTCCTGTTCTCGGGTGAGTAAGGGAACGCGCCCAATTTCATGCAAATAGGTACGAACTGCGTCGGTGGTTGCAGGTCGAGTGCTTCTGGAAGCCACTTGCTCTTTGTATGTAGTATTGACAGTTGGCATGACTATGAATTACACTCCTAAAAACAGAATTTATAGCGGTAGCAAATTTTTTTCATCTCTCTACAGGAGGTTCCACAGGAATCGACTACAAATGATCCCCACACTTTGGTTCGGGGAATGATTCCAATTTTTGTCTGTCTCCGTAAAGACGAATTCTGTCCTATCTTTATTTTTCGTTGCGATTAAATAGAGGGTTGCTCTCCATGGCCTGGGGCTAATAAACGTCCTTACAAGATTATGACATATAACTAGGGTTAAAAGTCAAGGGCTTCATGGCAAGACCTCCCATCTTAGCCGATTTTATTGACATATTTTCATCATGCCCTGATTGTTTCGATAATACAACTGTAGTAATTGAGTAATAACCGAACTTTCGGGTATCGGTTGCGGGGTGTATGGGTTTTCCCACACCCCTTAACCGAACTTTTGACAGTCAGTCAGTTAGACTACAGCGAGATTCGGACTAATTACGGAGAAAGTTTCGGTAAATTGAGTATCACCCAATAGAGGCGGCGTATAGGAGGTAATCCCAATGGGTCGATTTAGGCGAGAATCTGGGCCAACAAAGATATTAGAATTGGGGTTATTAAGATTAGGAATAGGAACACCCGTTAGGGGATTATAAGCTAAAATCGCTCCGATATTATCCGCCCCTTCTCGGGTATCAAAACCCACGGTATAAACATTCCCATCATTGCCAAAGGTTAACCCACCCAAAAAGTTACTACTGGGGGAAGTCCCTAAATAATTTGTGGAAATGCTATTTAATAATTCACCCGTTAATAAATCATAATTTTTGATTCCTCCGGCGAAATCACTCACCGCTAAACTCCCATTATTGGGATTTATAGCTAACCCTAATAAGCTCACAAAACCCGCCCCATCACTAGCGGCTTCCGGGGTTGCAAAAACACTTCCCTGTCCCATCGAATTGTAACGCAAAATTTGACTGGGTAACCCTTGGCTAAAATCGGGTTTTCCATTCACTGCGACACTGCCTTGAGTGGTAACATATAAATTACCATCGGGTGCAAATAATAATCCATTGGGGCCATTTAATCCCCCAGGTTGTTGATTTCCAAAGGCAAATACATCTAAAAATTCACCCGTTTGTCCATCATAGCGAAGAATTTGATCCGTTAAGAAACTGGCGACATAAAAATATCCATCGGGGCCAAATACAGCCCCATAGGGACGTAATAAACCTCCGGTTTCATCAATAGGTGTATTAGGATTATCCCCAATAAATTCATCGATAAAAAATCCTGTTATCCCATCATATCGGAAAACAGAAGATGCCCCTAATTGTAGTGAAGTGGCGGGTTTATCTCCACTGGTAACATAAATATCATTCACAAAATCCCCATTTCCATCGGGCCCAATAATTGCCGTATCCGGTTTGAATAATCCCCCACTTTGGGTTGAAATCAATTCCCCTAAATAATTGCCCGTTGTCCCATCATAACGCAGAACATTATTTCCCTCACTATTAGTGATTAAAAAACTCTGACTATCGGGAATAAATTGCGGTTGAATTTGGGTAATATTACTAATAAAGCCATAACCCTGACTAGAATTCGGTAATACCTCTAAATTAATTGTAATTTCTGATAAGTTGGGATTCAATTTTAGGATTTGTTGGGTTAAATTCTGATTTAGAACTCGCCAAGAATCACTTTCATTCGGATATTTAATTAAAGTTTGATCAATTTGTTGAGTTAGGAGAGAGGAAAGACTCGGAGAATTATTGACTTTATCAGTATAACTGACATTAATATTTAAACTATTTAATCCTTGATGTTCAATTAAATAATTCTTTAAAAAGAAATCGGATTTGATCAGATTCGGTTCGACTACCGGAAGCAAATCAGCTATTGGGGATGTTTCTACCATGATTAATCTTTGTACTAATATTACAGACAGAGAAAATATCAATTAAGATTTTTAGATATTAACACTATAGGGTTTGATTTTCAATGACAAATATTAAAAATGTCTTGATTTTGGGGTTCCAAATTTTAAAACCCTAAATCATCCTTAGCTAAAGCCGCCGCTTTTAATACCTTTTCATCGGATTGTTGTGTCCAGTCAGTTTCCCCAACTTCCCGATAGAATGTTTCATCATAGGGACGGGTGCGAACTACAACGGGCATCGGGACAGCATGACCTAATACTAATGCTTGTTGTTTAGAATCTAATTTTGATAACACCGACCGCAAACTTTGCCCCCCAGAAACTCCGGTAAAAATCGCATCAATATCTTTATCATCATTGAGTAAAGCGGTAATTCGAGTGCCCACTTGAGACATGACTTCTGCATCAATACCAGAGGGACGTTGATCAACAATTAAGAGGGTAACAAAATATTTTCGCATTTCTCGGGCAATGGTTCCAAAAATCGTAGAGCGCACAATAGCCGGATCTAAAAAACGGTGAGCTTCTTCAATCGTAATGACCAATTGTGTCGGACGGTCTACGGGATTTTTAGAGGCTAAAAAATTCTCAGCTTTTTTAACATAAGCGTGGTGAATCCGCCGAGTAATCATGTTAGTCACTAACATATAGGATAGCATATCTGATTGCGATCCAAACTCCACCACCACATTTTTTCCCGCGTCCAAAGATTGTAAGATTCGATCTACATAATTAAACGGACAAGTAGGACGCATATATTTTAAATTATCCATCCGTAGTAATTTTCGTTGGAGTGCCATAATTGACCCTTTATGTCCGCGACGTTCATCACAAAACAGTTGAATTTCTTCATTAGTCATTGATAACAATTGAGAAATCCAAGAGGAGCCAAATTCACTGCGGAGAATATTAGCATTATCAATACTAGCTTCGGAAAGATTTAATTCCCGTTGCACTAACATAATATCTTCTACCTCAATTTGAGCATAGCTTAAATATAATTCCTGTGCATCTTTAATCCCTCGCCGTCGGCTAGATTCTGGATCAAGGGTATACACTTCTACCTGACCAGGAAACAGTTGTCTTAAGCCTTTAACGGTACTAAATTGTTTGCCCTCCGATACCGCTTCCCAGCCATATTCGGAGTGCATATCAAAGATTAAATTAACGGCGGCTTTTTTCTTAATAATTCCTGATAATAATAACCGGGTTAAAAAAGATTTTCCGGTTCCCGATTTTCCGAAAACTCCGTTACTGCGTTCTACAAATCGATCTAAATCTAAACAAATGGGCACGTCCATATCCAGGGGTTTACCGATGGCAAAATTACGCCGGGTGGGGTCATCTTCCCAACCAAAAATGATTCTAAAATCTCGTTCACTGGCTTCATAAACCTGGGAAAAATGCACGGGAATGGTTTTTACTGGTAATAGTTCAATTTCACTGTTATTGGTTTGGGTTTGGAATGATGCGATGCTCGCGGATTTTCCATTATTAAGGGGGCGAGAAGACCTCGCCCCTACATTTTGTTGGGCGACAACGCGAATTATTTCTTCTTCTCGTTCTGAAACTTCCCGACTTAACATTAACATTGGACTGAGTTCAATGGTTCCGTAGGTGCTATTTCCGGCTAAAATTGCCTGTAAAAAATCATCATCGGGGTGAGGGGGGTTAGCGATAATTCGCAAGCTGGATGTTCCTAATGAGACATCGGTTAATAAACAGAAAAAATGCGATCGCTTTCCCCGCACGACTAAAAATTTTCCCACCCGCATTTCTTCTACAGACACATCGGGATGTAAGCGAACTTCTAAACCTTTTGTTAAGGAACCTTGAATGACAGAACCCAGGGGTTTTTCAATGGTCATAGGGGAGTTTTTTTGAGGTGAGCAATGGGGAACTATCGCCACGCATTCGGGGTTTATAGCGGGTTGTTGTATTGTTCATACTTCAACATTTTCCTATAAAATCAATTGCAACTTACAATTTCCCTATCCATAATATCTACTGT
The DNA here is from genome assembly GCF_057220675.1 of Planktothrix sp. PLAVEN19ND. NCBI lineage: Bacteria > Bacillati > Cyanobacteriota > Cyanophyceae > Oscillatoriales > Microcoleaceae > Planktothrix > Planktothrix sp. PLAVEN19ND. The sequence continues at coordinate 2,358,287 of NZ_CM170132.1, forward strand.
TTGTTGTTTTTCGTCAAGAACTTTAGCCCCAATAGGATGGGCTAAAGCCCAACAACGAGAGGATTTTTTGATAGTTGTTGATTTTTTCCTATTATTTTAGGAGGAAAAACTATAAATGGTTTGGGGTTGTAACTGTTGACAAATAGAGGAAGGGAGTTGAGTTAGGGGAAATTGTTCCCGATGGAGTTGTACCTGTAAATTGGTCAGGGGATCAGCCCCGGAAGAAACAATAAATTGTAGTTTTTGGAGATGGGGCCATTGGGTAATTTGATCTAAAATTTGGGTAACAGCTTTGAGGTAGGGATGATCTAGTTGTTGATACCAATGGGGATCGGCGACTCCGGCTTGATCAAAGCCTAAATTAACAATTAATTGTGCTTGATCAAATAAAGCAGTTGCTACGGGTCGAGCTTCTTCTTGTAATAACAAATCATGGGTTTTTGCTAAAAATCTCAACTTTTCTAACCGTTCATAACTGCTCAGAATTGAAGTTTTATTGCGTTTTGACTCCATGTATTCTGCTTCTGGATTTTCAACTAAAGGTTGAGATTCATCCCAATTAATAGCCACGGTGATTAAGTAGGTTTGTAATAATAAATGACCTAACTTTTCCGCTTTTGTAGCTAAATAAACTGTGTTATAATCCGTGGCTTCAATAATTAAGGGAACCCGATCTACGATTTCAATTCCATAGCCTTTTAACCCGGCAATTTTACGCGGATTATTCGTAATTAAACGGATTTGACGCACCCCTAAATCATTCAGCATTTGCGCCCCCATGCCATAATCCCGTAGGTCAGGAGCAAATCCTAACCTTTCATTAGCTTCAACGGTATCGAATCCAATATCCTGCAAAGAATAGGCTTTAATCTTATTAATTAATCCAATCCCGCGTCCTTCTTGGCGGAGATAAATAATCACTCCCACCCCTGCATAATCAATCATTTTCATTGCTGTTTGTAACTGCATTCGACAGTCACAACGCAAAGATCCAAAGGAATCTCCGGTTAAACATTCGGAGTGAACCCGTACCATTACAGGCATTTCTTTTAATTTTTCAATATCACCTTTAACTAAAGCAATATGTTCCGTATTATCTAAGGAATTACGATAGGCATAAATTTTAAAATCCCCGAATTGGGTGGGCAATTGAGCCACGGTTTCCCGATACACAAAACGGTCATGTTTGAGGCGATAACTAATTAAATCGGCGATCGTAATTAATTTTAAATGGTGAACTTTAGCATATTCAATTAATTCGGGAAGTCGCGCCATTGACCCATCGGGATTTTGAATTTCACAAATCACTCCTCCAGGATACAACCCCGCTAACCGAGATAAATCAACGGCGGCTTCTGTATGTCCCGCCCGTTTTAATACGCCGCCATCCTTAGCCCGCAGGGGGAAAATATGGCCCGGACGCCGTAAATCTTCGGGACGACTGGCGGGGTTAATGGCAATTTGAATCGTGCGGGCGCGGTCATCGGCGGAAATTCCCGTAGAAACTCCCATTTGAGGGGACGCATCAATACTAACGGTGAAGGCGGTTTGGTTGGCGTCGGTGTTTTTGGTGACCATCAGGGGCAAGTCTAGCTGATCCAGACGTTCTCCGGTCATGGCCAAACAAATTAATCCCCGGGCATACACCGCCATGAAGTTAATCATATCGGGGGTGGCAAATTGGGCGGCACAAATTAAGTCGCCTTCGTTTTCGCGGTGTTCATCGTCCACCACTACAATACAGTGCCCGGCTTTGAGGTCGGCTAAGGCGGCTTCAATGGTGTCGAATGGGTAGGGGTTTGTCGGTAGCACGGACTCGTTCAAAATCGTTTTCTCATCAACGCTGATTCATTAATTGTAACGCCGTTGATGAATTGAGATCGCATTCTAACTAAAAATGCTGGCTTATTTTATTATGTCTTCCAATATTTCCACAGCCTTTTTAATATTATTATAGTATGTCTGAATCCTGGCGTAAGTGATACCAACATTTCCACCATGAGCTATGGTATGTCGATTAGTAATTACACTATCAATTGAATTTTTAATTTCATCTGTTTTATCACTCCTCTCTTGAATTTTAATAGTAAACTCCTCAGCCCACTATGGATTCATCTGTTAAGTATTTTTGTAAATCTCTCTAGTTAATTCCAGCCTCTTGATCAGGTTCTTTTTACTTGTTGTAGAGGAGCGAGATAATAACCAAAAATCTTGGTCATGAATGAGAGAGTTATAAAACTTTTTAAAACGTTCACATTCTGATTTTTCTGTTAATTCTCTGGCAACTGTCACCATAACACTCTCGAAAAGAGTTGTACTAAATCCATTATTATGAAAGAATACCTTCTCACCAATGCAATCTTTCAGAAACCGAACTGTATTCAAAAAAATATGTTTTATTTCAGCTTTTGAAATTACATCTAAGTTTTTATTTTTAAGCATAAAATCATTCAGGAAATCAACCATGTTCCCTTTATACTTATCTAAGTCATAGTGCAAAGCTAAAAATCTCAGGATTAACTCTTGATCTGCTGCTCGATCATCATCTTTTTTATTATAAAGTTGCTTCCATGTTTCATGACTCGATAATTCTTGAATTAATTCACTAAATAAACCATGATAAATTGCGTTTCTAATCTCTTGCGAATTCAAGGAAGTACCTGTTGTATTCAGCCTCTCGAATAGGTAATATATTCCTATTGAATCATAGTTTTCCGATATGATGATGCAATGAATGATTGCATTATCTAAAGCACGACGTTGAGACAGTGACAGACTAGAATAGGTTAGACCATTGAAGGCAGGTATAACTCCTTTAAGTTTAAATATTTTTCCATCTGAAAAAGATTCTTGATAAAAATACTGTAGTGTTTTTAATCTTTGTTGTCCATCAATAACAATATATTGATTAGAAAATTTATCCTTAGCCAGAAAAAGAGCAGGAGTTGGAAGCCCAATTAATAGAGATTCAATAAAGCGAGATGCTTCTTCCTCTTTCCAGACATATTTTCTCTGGAAACCCGGAATGATAAAATCCCCATCCTCCATTCTTTTGACTAATACATCGACAGGGAAATCGGCTCCATAGTAATCTACATTAAGCCTAGTATTCTCAGCTTCTACAAACTCATGATTGATCATCGTCTTAGTACCTGTATCTGCTATAGCCATCTATATAAGCTGATCGTCAGTAGTCAACATTCCCAAATCTTAGCCTATAGATTGTCAATCAATCCAAAAACTAACGGAAGTTTTATATGATTCTACTACAAAGATCATCTAACTCTACACCCCTTTTCTTCCCTTAATAGCAAGTAACGCACTTCCATAAGCCGCTTCTGTATGAATAGAATTAACCATGTTAACGTTTAAATAGCGCTGACGAATAGCTGTCCAAGTCGGATTTTTTGCCCCACCTCCGGCGGTATAAACTTGGGTGAGGGGAGTGGCTCCGAGTTGTTGTAAAAGTTGATAACCTTGGGCTTCAATTTTGGCAATTCCTTCTAATAAACCCTGTAAAAACTCAACCGGATGATCGGGACGAGGTTGCAGACGGGGAAGTAATTCGGGGTCGTTAATCGGGAAGCGATCGCCTTTTTTAATTAAAGGATAATAATCTAAGTTACTATTACAATTAGGGTTAATTTGACGGCTGAAATTTTCCAGTGACCGATCACTAAAAAATTGCCGTAAGACCGCACCCCCGGTATTAGAAGCACCTCCTGTTAACCATAAATCTCCTAAGCGATGGCTATAAATACCATATTTAGCATTATTTACAGGAGTATGACTGAGGAGTTTTAAGACTAAAGTGGAACCTAAAGATGTTACTGCTTCCCCTGGAATCTTGGCGCCACTGGCTAAAAACGCTGCTATACTATCGGTAGTTCCCGCACAGATCACACAGGTTTTAGGTAATTTTAACTGTTCTGCCATTTCGGGGGTAATGGTGGCAATTGGGGTTCCAGGAGCAACTATATCAGGCAGTTTCAATAATTCTAAATCAGTCAGAGGTTGTAAACCATTAATTAACCAATCGGGATAGGTCAAATTCTCGACATCGTAGCCTAATTTTAAGCTATTATGATAATCACTAATCCCTAATTTTCCATGTAATAAAAATGCTAACCAATCGGCTTGATGGAGAAAATAGCGGGGCGCAGATTTTTGTAGTTTAGTGTTGGCAGTTTCAACGGTTAACCACCAGATTAGTTTGGCTAAACTAGAAGTGGCACTGTTAACAATATTATCGGGAGGGGCGATTTTTTTTAACAGTTCTAAGACGGTAACAGCCCGACTATCATTATATAGAATTGGGGATTGTACTGGAATGCCATTAAGATCACAAAGTAGCACAGTGGCAGAGGTTCCATTAATAGCGATCGCATCAACTTGATGGCGAAAATGTAACGGAATTTGTTGGATTACATCAAACAGAGACGTTTTCCAAAGACCAACCCATTCAGAGGAGGAAGCTGACGAGGGGAAAGGAAATTGAGTTTGGGCTACCACTGTCCCTTGAGAATTAATGGTAATCGAACGAGCACCGGATGTCCCAAAATCAATCCCGATATAAAAATTAACCATTGTTTCCATCTAAGTTCAATTCATATTTTTTTATTTATTGTACAATTGTAGGTTTGTGAATTATAAGATGATCAGTTATTTTGTTAAGTTTTAATAAAAATTGCGGAAAACATAAAATTTATCTGGACGTTTATTGCTTACAAAGTTATAAATTAAGAGTCGGTAGTTGAACTTTAATCGGATTAACTGCTGGCAATCGTACTGTTAATGCGTTAATCAAGGATTTTATGGATACTCTTGCCTACAATCATTTAGTTTCTGCCTATGAGTCCCCTCGGAAAGCCGATTTCAATGGGGATTTGGTACTATTCCGATGTGTGAATTGGAGTAAAATATCAACCGCTTGCTGGTTGCCCATTGTAGCAACGGCTATTGGCTTGTCTGTGCTGAGTGTAAGCCAACCCGCCAGTGCTGCCCTCACCCGTGGCGATAGCGGTCAGGGTGTGAAAAGTCTTCAATATGCGTTGCAGAATTACGGCTATTTTAACGGCAGAGCAACGGGTTACTTTGGGTCGGTGACAAAACACGCCGTCATCGCCTTTCAAAAGGATTATGGCTTAAATCCCGATGGAGTTGTTGGCTGGAAAACGGCAAGAGCGTTAGGGGTAGGAAGCTCTCAGGTTAGTGATAGCTATGGCGGTGGCTGTAGTCATCGTTGTGGCGGTGGCGGTGGAGCTCTGTCCCGGGGTGACAGTGGCCGTAATGTCAAACACCTGCAAAATCGTTTAGCAGACCTGGGTTATTTTAATGCTAACTCCACAGGTTACTATGGCAAATTAACCGCTAGTGCTGTTAAATCCTTTCAATATAACTGTGGACTCTCGGCTGATGGTATTGCTGGCCCGGCAACCCTAGCAGCATTAGGAATTTAGCTTTTTTTGTAGAGACGTTGCATGCAACGTCTCTACAAAAAAAGAGACGTTGTATACAACGTCTCTACGAAGTTGATATTAACGCAACCACAATTTAATGGTTTTGTCTTTACTTCCACTGACTAAACTATTCCCATCGGGACTAAATTTAATCGAATAAATCTCATCTTGATGTCCGGTTAGGGTATTTAATAATTCTCCCGTTTTTAAATTCCATAGTTTAATAGTTTTATCTCGGCTACTACTAGCAATAATAAGGTTATCAGGACTAATGGCGACGGATAAGACATCGTTAGAATGTCCGGTTAAAGTCTGAATTAACGCGCCAGTTTCTCGGTTCCAAACTTTAACGGTATCATCCAAGCTACCACTGACAATAATTTTACCATCGGAACTAATTGCCAGCGATCGCACCCCTTCTAAATGTCCGGTAAGCGTATTTAATAATTCTCCGGTTTCCACCTGCCAAATTTTAATAGTTTTATCCTGAGAAGCTGTAACTAATAGTTGACCATCGGGACTAAAAACAACCGCATAAACCTGATCTTGATGGTCGGTTAAATTATGTAAAATAGCCCCCGTTTGTCGATCCCAAATTTTCACAGTTTTATCCGCACTCGCACTGGCAATTTTTTGATTATCAGGACTAACATCAACTGACCAAATAGTTGCTAAATGTTCTAAGGGAGGATAGGCTTTTCCAGTAGTCAGATTCCATTCTAAAATCCGCCATAACCCACTTCCAGAGGATATTTCTGTACCATCGGAGTTAAAATCTACAGCATAAATTGGGGAGAAATCTCCAACTAAACTTTTAGTTTCATTTCTACTTTTAATATCCCATAATTTCAAAGTTGTGTCCTGACTCCCACTAGCAATAGTTTGACCATCGGGACTAAAGGTAACAGCCCAAACCGCATCAGCATTTTGGGCAAATTCTTCAGGCGTTACGGTTTTCCAAAATAGTTTATCCTGACATTTTTGGATGAGGTTTTTAATGGCTTGATTTTTTAAAGCGGTTTCGGTAATATTGTCCGCTTCATTTAAACATTGCTCATATTTTCCTGTGACTAATAATTCTTGGATAGCATTAATTTTTTGGGTTTGAAATTGTTGTAAATTTCTCCATTTTTGATATTCAGATAGTGCCAGAATTATTCCCAATAAACTCACCAGTCCTAAACCCAACCAAAGCAGTTGATCAAGACGAACTTTTTTTAAGGATTTAGACTCTATATTTTGAGATTTAGCTAGAGTAGGAATGGGGCGAAAATTTTGGATAAATTTAGCAAATTGAGTTAAAATAGATTGGGGTAAAACCTGTTTTTCAATAGTGGCAATATCCTGATCATTTAACCCTAAAAGTTGTTGAAATCGTTTGAGTTCTTCCCTAGTTTCAGGACTAAAAGGATATTCCTGCTGCATTGTGGCAATTAAAGCTTGTTCATAACGTTCTCCCTTTTCATGATATTTACGATAGGGATTTAAGATTTCATCTTCAATAGCTTCTGCATCTTCGGGTAACAGTTCTAAACTTAGGCGTAACTCCTCTAAAATTTGCCGACCGATAATCGAAATTTCACCCCGATGATGGTTGGCACACCGTTGAACTTCTTCCCGATAGATTTCTAGTTTGGAAAGATTAGGCGCGGAGGCGGAACGCAGAGTTTTCAGAACAGATAAAACGTCATCAACAGATTGATAACGTTGGTGATAATCAGACCGCACCATCTTATCAATGAGATCACCAAATTCCACACTAACAATTGCTAAATGTCGCCAAAATATTTCCCCTGTATCTGAACCATTATTTCTTCGCAATTTTGACAATTCTGATGCTGGCAAACCCGTTAATGCTTGAATGGCAACCATTCCCAAGGCATAAATATCACTGTTAAAATGGGGATGACATTGAAACTGTTCAATGGGCATATATTCCAGGGTTCCCACCCGACTACTGGGGGAATCTTGATCGGAATTCAAATTAATTTCTTGAACCGCTCCAAAATCCAGTAAAATAATTTTTCCATCGGTTTGACGACGGATTAAATTACTCGGTTTAATATCCCGATGAATCACTCCCTGTTGATGCACAAATCGGAGTATTCCTAATACATCGGTAAGTAAATTAATGACTTGATTTTCTGTTAAGGGCTTACCTGGTAAAATCTCATCCATTAATGAGTGACCCGAAACATAGGATTCAACTAAATAAAATTCTCGATTTTCTTCAAAATAAGCCAACAGTTGGGGAATTTGATCATGTTGGGAGAGTTTTTCTAAAACCTTGGCTTCCTGTTGAAAACGCTGACGGGCTACATTAACAAGTTTGGCATCTGCTGGGGTCAGATGCAAATGTTTAACAAAACATAACGACTCACCGGGTCGGCGAGTGTCTTTAGCGAGATAGGTTTTCCCGAAATCCGTTGACTCAATCACGTCTATGACTTGATAGCGTCCGTCTAAAAGCTGACCAACCATAGCAAAAATATTGACCCTATTTTGTTTGATTATGGCATTAATCGTGAATAAACTTATAAAATATAGCAATCCGTGTAGGATTTGTGATAAAAACCCGTAGGGGTTGGGTCTCCCAACCCAAGCGCAAAGAGGGTTGGGAGACCCAACCCCTACGATAAAATGCTACAACCTATTTAGGATTGCTATATTGATTTTAACCCCTCGAATTGAATAATCTAGTAATTCCATAGGGTGCATTAAATTAATATCTTTTCCTTGCAATTGTAAGTGTTTTTTAATTTGCAAAGAACAACCGGGATTAGAGGAAGCAATTAATTCTGCCCCGGTATTTGTCAAATTATCTACTTTTTGCTGCCCTAATTCGTCTGCAATTTCCGGTTGCAATAAATTATAAATCCCCGCACTTCCACAACATAGGGAAGCATCTATTGGTTCTCGTAATTTTACCCCCGGAATTTGTTGCAGCAGTTGACGGGGTTGGGAACTAATTTTTTGTCCATGTAATAAATGACAAGCATCTTGATAAACTAGGGTTAATTCCCCGGTTTCTGTTAAGGGAAATAGGGGTGTTGTTAACCCAATTTCGACTAAAAATTCCTGAATATCTTTAACTTTTGCCGAAAATTCTTGTGCTGCTTCTCGATATTGGGGATCATCTTTTAAGATATGTCCATATTCTTTTAAGGTATGACCACAGCCCGCCGCATTAATAATAATAGCATCTAAACGAGTCCCGGAAAATCTGTCAATCATTTGTTTAATTAAGGTATGGGACTGTTCCGTTTGTCCCTGATGTTCGGGTAATGCTCCACAACATCCTTGATTTCTCGGAATCACAACTTCACAGCCATTGGCGGTTAAAACCCTGACCGTGGCTTCATTAACGGGGTTAAATAATAACCGTTGAACACAGCCTAAAATTACCCCGACTCGATAGCGTTTTTCTCCTTGGGTGGGAATAATAACCGGAAAATCTTCTCGAAAAGCGTCTTTAGGAATAGCAGGTAAAATTGATTCCATTGCAGCTAAACGAGGAGATATTTTTGGTAATAAACCTGTTTTTCTGACTATTTTTTGTATTCCTAATTTTTGATAGATGAAAAGCGGTATTAAAAATGCCTGTAGACGTTTAGGGTAGGGGAATAAATTAAAAATTAATCCTCGAATTAAACGGTCAGATAAACTTCTGGGAACATTTCTTTCAACTTGAGGACGAGTGGCGGCAATTAATTGATCATATTTAACACCTGAAGGACAAGTGGTGACACAGGCTAAACATCCTAAACAGCTATCAAAATGTTGGGCGGTTGTTTCCCCCAAGGAAGCATCATTTTTAGAAATGGCATCCATTAAATAAATCCGCCCTCTTGGGGAGTCCATTTCTGTTCCTAAAACCCGATAACTGGGACAAGTGGACAAACAAAACCCGCAGTGAACACAGGTACTTATTAAATTAGGATTAGGGGGATTTGTGGAGTCAAAACCAGGAATTTCAGTCGGGTTTAAATGGGGATTTTGTCCTAAAAAGTTACTTTGTTTAGCAGGAAGTGATTGAGGGTCAATAATTTGATCAGATGTTTGCATTTTAACTAAATTCTCCCAAAATAATTGATTAATTAAATTCCACCGACAAAACGATTGGGACTAAACTGATTTTGAGGGTCAAATTGTTGTTTAATTTGACGCATCAAATTCAAAGCATTTCCTGCATATCCCCAAACTTCTAACTTTTGTTTTAGGTCTACAGGTGCTTTTAAAATTGATAAAAACCCCCCTTGGGACTCACACCAATTTCTTAATTTTAACAGGGTTTCTGGGGAAATGCTGTCAAACCTTAATACCCCTAAACCAACTCCAGCATGAATCATTCCCAGGGTTTGATATTGGATTAAGGTTTTGACCGCCGAGGTAGGGGTGATTCCGATTTTACAAATAATAGAATCTTGAGATTCAGATTGCCAAATTTGCTGTTTTAATTGTTGCCATAAATTATCCTCATCGGAATCAATATAAATTGCTTTTAACCCTATTTTTTCTCCCAACTCTGTTAATCGTTGAGATTGTTGTTTAACACCTTCTGCAATACTTTGGAACCGAACCATTAAACCAATATTATCTCCCAATCCTAATATTTTTGATAGGTCAGACGAGATTAAATCCACAGCGACAGGAGTTAAAGCAGAAGCTAATAAAATTTGATTGACTTGAGAAATAGCTTCAGCTTCTCCTGTTAATATTACCGTCCCGGAAGCTTCAGCTTGGGGATAAACTCGTAGGGTAATTTGACTAATAATGCCTAAAGTTCCATAGGAACCTGTAAATAGTTTCATTAAGTCATAACCCGCCACATTTTTAACAACTCGCCCCCCAGCTTTCGCGATTTTTCCATCATAACGAACAATGGAAATCCCCAGGATTAAATCTCGAATACTTCGATAACGTTGGCGCAGGGAACCTGTATCTCCCGTGGCAATAATTCCGCCAATTGTTGCGGTTTCAGGATAACTAGGATCAAATCCTAAAACTTGATTTTCCTGAGCTAAAATAGCTTGCAACTGGGAGAATTTCATCCCTGCTTCTACGGTAACAGTTAAATCGCCAACGGCGTGTTCAATCAGTTGATTCATGCCCTGGGTACTGACAGCAAAATCAATATTTTTGACCAGTCCCCCCCAATCAATTTTACTACAAAAACCGCAGGGTAAAACCTTTAATTGCTGTTGGTTAGTATGGGCAATAACCTCTGCTAATTGTTGTTGAGTTTGAGGATAAATTAGCCCTTGAATTGGGGTTTCTGGTGCTAAACATTGAATGATTTGTTGTTGTCGCACGGATTCAATTTTGTCCCAGGGTTGGACATTCCCTACCCCCACAATTTTTTCTAATTCCTGTTGGTTTTTAGGGTTGGTGCTAGAAATCGCGTTCATTTAAAAAATTCAGAGATTGATTGAGGCAAAATTAAGTTATAACTATTCTATAACAAAAAACACCAGAATCTGGAATAGGGAAAAGGGGATTCAAGCAATGGGTGGTAATTTTTTCTAGGAGACCGTTATGGAATTTAAGGATATTATTAGATTAATCCATCCTGTGTTGGCGGTGGTTTTTGTGTTTCCCTTAATCGGGATTTCTGTATATATGGCATGGCAAACCCGTCAACGCCGTTTACATCGTTCTGAATCAGAGAATAAGAGTAAAATTCCGGCGAATGTTGGACAAGAACATTTAAAAATAGGTCGGTGGTTAACGGGTTCGGTGGTGGGAATTACGTTAGTTGCTTTAGGGTATTCAATTTATTTTAAGGGGGTTTTTAAAGATTTATCCCCTGAGAAAATGCCTCAAGCCATTTTTATTGTTTTTATGTTTGTACTCACGATTGCTTCACTGATTTTACTCTATCGAGCTAAACCCAATCAACGGATTTGGCGAGGAGTTTTTGCCACTTTAGCCGGAATGGGAATTGTGGTTATCGGATGTCAGGAAGGGGTGTTTAGACGGGGTTATGAGTGGCAATTCTCCCATTACTATTACGGGGTAGCAGCAGCGTTATTAATGATTTTTTCCTTGGCAATTGTCCCGGATATTTATCAATCAAATCGCTGGAGAATTACCCATACGGTTTTAAATTGTATTGCTTTATTATTGTTTCTAGGTCAAGGAATGACGGGAACCAGAGATTTACTAGAAATTCCCCTCAGTTGGCAAGAACAACATCTCTATCAATGTGACTGGAATCAGAAAACCTGTCCTCAACCGCCTAAAGGTTAGGAGTTAAAGTTTTATCCCCCAAATTGGTCTTATATAGCGCTACCAATTAAGGTATTTGACAATAGTAAACCTCCCATAGCCTACTATTACCTATTACCTATTACCTATTACCTATTACCCGTTCCCTATTCCCCAGCACTATGATTATTTTCGTCTTGATTCTAATTTTTGATAAACATTTCTTAACTCAACATTGTGATAAGCTAAGGCGACTAAGGTATGATAGAATAAATCCGCAACTTCCCCGGCGATCGCATCTTTTTCATTATCCTTACAAGCCATAACTACTTCAGCCGATTCTTCTCCAATTTTTTTGAGAATTTTATTATCTCCCCCCGCTAATAATTTACAGGTATAGGATTCTAATTGTGGATAATCCCGGCGATCGCAAATTATATCAAATAACCCCGATAACGTATTTCCTGATAACTCCTGATGCCGTTCTTCTACCCCAATAATCACCATTGGACTATCATCATGGTAACGAATTTCCTTTACCATTATTTCCGACTTCCATAACACAATCGATGTTTCTTGACAAGACCAAATCTGTTTTGATGTAATCGTTTTTTCTAGGGCTTCTGGATTCATCCAAACCCAATTTAACACCGTTCCTTCTAAACAATCTTGGATGATCGCCAGAAGTAATCCGTTTTCGTTGTAACGAATTGTATCAATTTCACTCGACAGGCTTAACTCTAAGGGTTTTAAGGTTGACATAAATTTACCGAATACAACGAGATCCCTAACTTGATTACAATATCATCTGGTTGGTTGGGCTATGCCCAGTAAAAGTGATCGGAATATTGCTTTTTGTCCATTAACCCAAACTATATACAGTTCAAGGAGATTATCTCAGAGTGACCCTACCCTTAACAACTACAAAATCAGAAGAAATCTTTGCCGCCGCCCAAAAAATCATGCCGGGGGGTGTGAATTCTCCCGTGCGGGCGTTTAAGTCCGTCGGGGGACAACCCATTGTTTTTGATCGCGTCAAAGGCGCCTATGCTTGGGATGTGGACGGCAATCAGTATATTGATTATGTTGGCTCTTGGGGGCCGGCTATTTGCGGTCATGCCCATCCCGAGGTGATCAACGCCCTGAAAGAAGCCTTAGAAAAAGGTACCAGTTTCGGGGCTCCCTGCCTATTAGAGAATATTTTGGCAGAAATGGTGATTGATGCGGTTCCCAGCGTGGAAATGGTACGATTTGTCAATTCAGGAACCGAAGCCTGTTTATCGGTCTTGCGCTTGATGCGTGCCTTCACTGGACGGGAGAAACTGATTAAATTTGAAGGTTGCTATCACGGGCACGGGGATATGTTCCTGGTAAAAGCTGGTTCCGGGGTCGCCACATTAGGTTTACCGGATTCTCCTGGGGTTCCTAAATCCGTTACTATTAGTACCCTCACCGCCCCCTACAATGACCTAGAAGCCGTCAAACAGCTATTTAAGGAAAATCCAGGTGAAATTGCCGGAGTCATCCTAGAACCGATTGTAGGCAACGCTGGCTTTATTCCTCCCGATGGCGGATTTTTGGAAGGGTTGCGGGTGCTAACTCGGGAAAATGGGGCTTTATTGGTGTTTGACGAGGTGATGACCGGGTTTCGCATTGCCTATGGCGGGGTGCAGGAGAAATTCGGGGTGATACCAGACTTAACGACCTTGGGAAAAGTCATTGGTGGCGGTTTACCCGTGGGGGCCTATGGCGGACGGCGGGATATTATGTCCATGGTGGCTCCGGCTGGCCCGATGTATCAAGCGGGAACCCTATCGGGAAATCCCTTAGCGATGACCGCAGGCATCAAAACCTTGGAGTTATTGCAAAAACAGGGAACCTATGAATATTTGGATAAAATCACCAAAAAATTAAGTGTTGGTTTGTTACAAATAGCCAAAGAAACTGGTCATGCAGCCTGTGGAGGTCAAATTAGTGGAATGTTTGGTTTATTCTTTACTCCAGGGCCAGTCCACAATTATGAAGATGCTAAAAAATCTGATTTAGCCAAATTTAGTCGTTTTCATCGGGGAATGTTAGAGCGAGGAATCTATTTAGCCCCCTCTCAATTTGAAGCCGGGTTTACCTCTTTAGCCCATACGGATGAAGACATTGATCAAACCTTAGCAGCGGCTAGAGAAGTCATGTCTAGTTTATAATTTTTTCTGCCCCTACAAATTGAATTGAATGTAGGGGCGATTTTGTTTTTAAAACACAAGAATTATGAAAGTTCAGACCTCTGTTTTTGCAGCACTCCTGTCTTTGACCATTCTGGGTACCGCCATGGTTGCCAAAGCAGACACCGTAAAGGCGCGCTGTGATGTTTACCCCAAAGGAGAAGATAAAGCCTCATCTTCCGGGCTATGTACCTTTTCTCAGCGTCAGGGCGCTGTCGGTATTCAACTCAAAGATGGCAAACGCTATGACCTTCGCCCCGTAAAGAATAAACCGGGTAACTATGTAGACCAAAATGGTCAAGCCGCCTATCGTCAAGCTGGTTTGGACGACAAAGGGCAAATTTATCGGTTAGCCCAGGAGTCAATTTATGTCTATTGGGATACGGCTCCCTACTAGATAACGTTCAAAACCGATGGATTAGTTCACAAATGTTAGCAAAAAAGGATCGGAATAACCTATCATTTTGAACAATTTTCTGTTTAAATTTTGAACAATCACTTTACTATCCTTCAGGAAAAAACAATTATGAGCATAGAAGATAGAATCAAAGCTGCGGCTACAGATGTCGAAGGCAAATTAAAAACCGCTGCGGGTGATTTAACGGGTGACAACCAACTCAAAGCGGAAGGGGAAGCCAAACAAATACAAGCAGAAGCTATGAATGCAGCAGCCGATCTCAAAGATAAGGCTAAAAACCTAATTGATGGGGTGAAAAATGCGACTAACGATGCACTCGATGGCGTGAAAAAAAAATTGGACTAAACCAGAAAATCAAATTATATTATCGTAGGGGTTGGGTCTCCCAACCCTCTTTTTACTTGAGCAGGACTTATAATCAATCACTGAATAGTATGACGAAGTAATAGAAATAACGCATTTATCTTTAGATTATTTTTTTTGACCAGTCACAATAAAACCTGGAAAACCTGCTAAAAAACTCCCTTGGTTGTGCAGTTTTTTTAACTGATTTACCCATTGATTTAATTCGGATTCTGATATGACTTTTTGGTGAATCGCTTGCTCTAAAAGTCCATGACAAACCCACATAAAGAAATCGTATGGTGCCAGATTAGTGTGGGGAACAAAAGTGATGTTGGTTAAACCTAATTCGGCAAATATTTCTGGGAGTTTACAACCTATTAATCCATTGGGAAAACTGTCCGATATGAAGCCTACAATTTTGCGAGTTAAAGCGGGAAAAGCCGAGTTAACAAAAGTGCCGTCTAAGTAAAAATCAAAGATGGCAATTTTTCCGCCAGGACGCAATACACGAATCATTTCCTCAACTGCATTCTTGGGGTTTTCTAGGAATAATAAAACTCGTTCTGCCCGACAAGCATCAAAGCTATTATCATTCATCTGGAGAGAGTTGGCATCAGCTACAGAATACTTGACTGACAGATTTAATTTATCTGCTCTTTTCTTGGCCTCCTCAATCATTAACTCACTTTTATCGACTCCCACAACCAAACCATTCTTCCCAACAATTTGTTTTATACGTTGTACTTCCTGACCGATTCCGCACCCTACATCTAAAACGCAATCACCTTCTTTAATGTCTAAATAATTAATGATTTTCTGCTTGCATACACGCACAGAATCTATTTCGTCACATTTATCTAGAAAGTCAAATAAAAATTTTTGTTCGGTGATTTTTTCGGGAGATTGAAATCCCAGGGCTATATTTTGCATAACGTTTTTAGAAGATACTATAGCAATCCTAAATAGGTTGTAACATTTTAATACTGATATGAAAGAGCCAGAAGTATTATTTCTGTTCCCAGATCCGGCGTTCCCTATTCCCTGTCATGAATGGCTGGGATTGATTAATACTTTAATACCAGACAGCATAACATGGTGTTCATTTTGTTAACAGACTCCATGTACTCTTGTTCCGGGAGTGATTCTGCTACTATACCTGCTCCAGCATTTAGGTAAATCCAGTCATCATATTGATAGACGGAGCGGATGGCGATCGCTAAATCTACTAGTCCAGCGCTGTTTATCCAACCAATAGCACCTGCATAAATACCTCGTGGCTCGTCTTCTAGGCGAGCTATCCATTCCAACGCCTCACTTTTATCAATACCGGACACAGTAATGCCTGGAAATAAAACCTTCAGAGCATCCCATAAAGTTTTCTTTGGTTTTAACTGACCGCTCACTCGCGATGACAAATGCTGTACATAGCGGTATTTCTTGACCTGCATAAAATCAAATATTTTAACTGTTCCAGGTACAGAAAGTTTGGCTATCTCTTGTTGAGCAAGTTCGACGGAGAGCGCGTGTTCCTTAACCTCTTTAGCATTGGTAAATAATTCACTATACAGGCGAGCATCTTCTTGCGAGTTTTCACCCCGTCGCCGGGTGCCTGCCAACGGATTAGTAGTAACAAATCCTTGATTGTCTATTTGCATCAATATTTCGGGACTAAATCCTACAGCACTTACATCTCCTATATTCAGACAATATGAACGGGCAGAGTTATTAAGTTTCGTTCCGGCTATATAAGTTTTAATAACATCCAGATCTCCTTTGAGCTTTACATAACGAGAAAGTATGGCTTTTTGTAATTTACCTGCTTGAATAGCTTGAATGAGAACATCTACTTTACTTTGATAACATTCCTGCTCGTTATCAGTAACATTAATCGATATGGGTGTGGGAACGAACTCTGTTAATTGGCTATTAACCAATAACGTTTTTTTGATTTTATCTAGGGATTTTATGCTTTTAATTTTTACTTTTTGTTTAGTAATGTGAATTTCAGTTTCTGGCACAATAAAACATAAAAGTGGTTGCTGTATTGCTTTGGAGTAGCTTGAGTAGAAGCGAACTATATCAAAAGCAATATAGCCATAAGCCGTCCAATCTCTAATTGGCAAAGATGCTAATAAGGATTCTACTTGTTTAAATGGATCGCTAATAGGGACTGACAGCTTTTTTTCTGTATCTTCTAATGAGACAGCCTCGCAGCTTACTGATACTTTAAATAAGATATTGCCAGCAATACGCACTTCGTCCTGATCTTGATAAAGAATATAGTCAGAAATAATACCTTCTTGAAGCAAATTTTGCAACACAATAATAGGATGAATTTCCCCTGTTACAAACACTTCTTCGTACTCATATATTTGTGTTTCGCTCATTATATTTTCTAGCAATTTATAGTTACGAGAACAAGCACCCATTTATTCTATACTATTTTACAACTTAAATGAAACTGAACAGGGGTGCAATTGACAGTATTGACTAACTTCAGGTATTCAATTATACTGTTTAACGTGAATTTTTTAAAACTAAATAAAAGTGATCTATTTTTGATTTTACCGAAAGAAGATCACTTTTATTTTCTTTTTTACCCCGACAATGAAAACGCCCTGGCCCCAAATGGGAACTCTATTTTGAGCAACGACGCTTTCGTAGAGTGGCGGATGCGTTACCTCGTCGTCCAAAGTTACTGACCTTAATTCATTTAACTCGACAAGGAGAATATCTCTTATGAACATTTCACCATTTCTCAATAAAAAGCTCGCTCGACGTTTTAAAGGATACGACTTTGATGGCAATGGCTACGTCGAGAAAACAGATTTCGAGCAGGCTGTTGCCAGGATGTGCGAGGCATTTGGTCATGGGCCTGATTCCGCAGCGCGACAGAGGTTATATGACCTCACCATGCAACTTTGGCAGCGTCTTGTCACCACTGCCGATGTCGATGGCGATGGTCGGATCAGCGAAGCCGAATACAAGAATGCATTTTCCAACAGTATGCTTGTAACCCCTGAAAACTTTGAGCAAGGCTATCGTCCGTTTTGCGAGGCGGTCATGGAAATCGCCGATGTCGATGGCGATGGTCGTCAAAGTTTAGAGGAATATGAACTTTGGATGCATACGTTGATCAACGTGCCAAAGGCCGATACACTTGTGGCTTTCCGCCTGGTCGATAAGGATGGCAGCGGCTATATCACCACCGATGAAATGGTGGAGGCTATCCGCGAATACTACTTCAACGAAGACCCGCAATCGATTGGAAGCTTGTTGCTAGGCCCGCTTGATTCCTAACCGGCACAAGATAGACTAGTACACAGCGGCAGAAGTAACGCCAAAACGGGGTAAAGACAAGATACGCGCAAAATTTATCACGACGTAAAGTTTTGTAAAGTAGCAATGTATTTATGTCTTTCAAACATTGCCTAGTTGGGTTCAATTTAGGCAATGTTTGATGGAGAGAGAAACAGATCATAATATATATAGCGTCCTTGCGTAAGTCCTGTTGAGTTTGGAGACTTTTAAGCCTTAATTTTTAATCTTTTCTACATAACCCCATAAACTATAATCTCGACTTAACCAACCGTGAAAAAATGCCATTTGACTGGGATTTTCTTGAACCCGTTTATAACGATATAAAATTCGTTCATTAATAATTTGTAGGGCTGTGTATTGGTTATTTCCGCGTTCTAAGGCTTCCCTGGTTTCTGGATCAAATACTCCGGTTTGTGGTAATCCTAATGCTTGTTGTAAAAACGTAATTGAGTTATTAATTCCGAAGTTAACAGAAGTATCAAACATCACAATAGCGAGGGATGGGTGCATTTTTGCAGCCTCACTTCCTTGCCAATAGCTATTATAAATTTCAATTAATTCTGTCTCAGACATTTGACTCACATCTAAGCCGGGTAATCCTCGATTAGAACGATAGACATTATATTCCGCCTGGGTAATTCCTCGATAGGTTCTGCCCCCAATATCGGAGGGATGATCACTGAATCCTCCTTCAAAATACAGGGTAAATCCTAAAGCTGCATTAAATAATTTGGTTTCATAATCACTTCTAATTTTATTTCTTGCCCAACTTTGGCTACCAATCACAACCGAAAATGCTAGGGTTAATAACACCATTCCGGCGATCACCTGGGGCTTGAGTTGGGTCTTTAGTTTTCCAGGGAGCATTTGCTGCCAATTCATAGGTTTAGAGGGGATGAAATTTACCGTAGGGCTATTTAGCGCACTAGGGACTAACAAGCCAAAGTCTAGGATAGCAGATATGGTTAATAGTTGAGGCTTAGTTATTCACCCCAGCAAGGATGTCTCCCCTCCCCCACCGCTCTAAGGGGTAAACTCACCCCTAGGGAGTTCGGTTCTACGAATGTACGAATCAGGCAAATGTCGCTATGGTGAAGGGATAACAAACCGCCTTTGTCGGGGAGTGAGACTTTACTTATTTCTAAAAGTTATTTCTAAATTCTATAATTCGTTTTAGGGGGACGATGATGAACCAAATATTATTACCAACACTCAGTCAGATTTTGGCAGAAGATGAAACCCATAAATTAGGTTATTCCTATTCGTCTCAATTTCTGTGTCATTCAGAACATCATTCTAATATTTCTTCTGAGGTTAAACGATATTTAAAGGCAGAGGAAGAATGGTATAGTGGCGTTAAATCCATGAATTGTTTATTAGAAGAACTCCAATCTAATATCAATTCAATATCGGAAAATTCGATTTCAAGTTCAGACGCACTATCCCATTTAGGATTAATTATTTCCGGGCCAGTTCCGGTTTTAATTCATCCCGATTTAGCGATTCATTTTGCGACTCAAATTTTTACCCATGACCTGTCTAAATTAGGAGATGAATTAGTTTTAAAATTACGCCATCCTAAAGCCTTACTTCCGGCATCGGAGGAATTCTATAATTCTATGCCTGAAACAGAAGCCTGTCCTTTACATGGGAAAGATCCTTTAGTTAAAGAACAGTTTTGTTTAGTTTTAACAAGTCAGTTTAGTTTAGTTATGGTATTGGGTCAGGATTTAATTGGAAGTCCGGCTTTTCTGTTTTCCTTTGATCCTGATATTGTGGAAAAAGCATTATTAATTCTGCGTGATCGCATGGAATTAATTAAAGCCACAGCAAACCGAGATTTAGGAATGGAAGTAGCTAGACAAAAAGCCAAATTAGAGGAGAGCATTGCCCGGTTTATTCCGATTGAACCCAATTATAAAACGGTGATGCAATTTAGTCGTTTATTATTAAATAATTTATCCTTAGAAGTAGAAAAAAAATCAGAAATTGAACCTTTAAAAAATAAGTTAAAAACCGTTGGCATTGCCGTCAAAAAAAATTCCAATTTAGATAAAAACAAGAGTTCAAAATCTTTTCCTCCCGAGCCAGAAACGACTATTCTGGAAAATCCAATCCAAACGGCAGAAGTTGAATTATTACAAGCGATTGCCCATGAAGTTCGGACACCCTTAGCAACAATTCGCACCTTAACACGGTTACTATTAAAACGGCCAAATTTACCAGCAGAAGTAATTCATAAACGTTTAGAAATGATCGATCAAGAATGTACAACCCAAATTGATCGGTTTAACTTAATTTTCCGGGCTGTTGAATTAGAAATAGAACAAAGCCGACAAAATAGTCGAGGAAATAGTGAGGAGAAATCCCTACCATTAACGGCAATGTCATTAGGAGATGTGTTTCAAAGTAGTCTATCTCAATGGCAAAAACAAGCGAGTCAGCGTAACCAAACCTTAGAGGTAATTTTGCCGCATAAACTACCGACAGTAATCAGTGATCCGACTATGCTTGATCAAGTCTTAACTGGAGTTATTGATAATTTTACCCGCAGTCTTCCCTGTGGTAGCCATATTAAAGTCGGGGTAAGATTAGCAGGACATCAGTTAAAATTACAATTAGAATCCCAACCAGAAAAAGAAGGTAATTCCCCCTTTGCGGTATCTCCCCAATCTCCATTAAAATCAATAGGGCCGTTATTAATGTTCCAACCAGAAACCGGAAGTTTAAGCCTAAATATGGCGGTAACAAAAAATCTATTTCATGCGTTAGGTGGGAAACTGGTAATTAAACAGCGCCCGCAACAAAGGAACATAATGACGATTTATTTACCATTACAAAATACCTCGGAAACCGAATGAATAAAAATTGGATAAAACAACCCTTTCTATTAATTAGTGCTTCTGTTATCGTCCTTGAAGGTTTAATGGCCGGGGTCGCCCTAGCTCAACCAGATCGTTATGGAGCGATCGCCACCTCCATATCGGGAGGTTGGGGTTATGGTTACGATTATCCGACTCGACAAGAAGCCGAACAAAAAGCCCTGAAAGAATGTGCTAAATCCGATTGTAAAGTCCAGGTTTGGTTTAAAAATGCCTGTGGTGCGGTAGCCAAGAGTCCAGAAGGAAACCTCGGTTGGGGTT
This sequence comes from Planktothrix sp. PLAVEN19ND, assembly GCF_057220675.1. Taxonomy (NCBI): domain Bacteria; kingdom Bacillati; phylum Cyanobacteriota; class Cyanophyceae; order Oscillatoriales; family Microcoleaceae; genus Planktothrix; species Planktothrix sp. PLAVEN19ND. The sequence goes on from NZ_CM170132.1 coordinate 2,379,396, forward strand.
GGGCGATCACAAAAGAACAAGCCCAAGCAAATGCTCTAATTGAATGTGGTACCGGGACTTGCAAAATTGAAACCTGGACTTGTACAACCCGATAATCAGTTCAATGGTGTTTTATTAGTTCATGTATCAACAAGAACTGCGAGAGTATAATGGGGGCATTGCCCACCTAACTCAATTACAAGGAGGGACAATGCCAGCAAAAGATGTTTACCATGATGCGGTTAAAAACGCTCTAATTAAGGATGGTTGGACAATCACAGCCGATCCCTATCCTCTGGAATATGAAGATGTTGAACTTTATCCTGATTTAGCAGTAGAAAAAGTCATTTCAGAAGAACAAAAACACCGTAAAATTATTATTGAGATTAAAAGTTTTATTAGTTCTTCATTAATGAAAGATTTTGAATTGGCTTTAGGACAATATATACTGTATCGTAATTTAATTCAATGAGCTTCGAGATGAATACCAAGAAATTTACTTAGCGATTAAAGATGAAATTTATGACACTTTTTTTCAAAGAAAATCAATTAAAGCTGTGGTAAAATTAAATCAAGTTGCTTTACTTGTTATTAATACGGATAAGGAGGAAATAGTAGAATGGATAAATTAACTAATTATCGTCAAACTATTAAAAAGATATTAACAGAACATGATTATCTTGCTAATCGTTCATCTAAGAAAAAATATGAAACTTGTTTAGTTTTTGATGAAACTCATGATCATTATTTATGGATGTCTGTAGATTGGGTTAATCACAAGAGAATTAATAATACTCATGTTCATATTCGCATTAAAAATGATAAAATTTATATTGAGGAAGATTGGACAGAAGAAGGAATTGCTAATGAGTTATTAACTGAAGGTGTACCAAAAGAGGATATTGTTTTAGCTTTTTATGATCCTGAAACTCGTCAATTTACTGAGTTTGCTGTGGCTTAATAGTTTTTGTTTATAATGGTAGAATTAGTGACAAAGGAGGATAATGCAAGGAGGATAATGCCAAGAAAAGATATTTACCATGATTCTTTTAAAAATGCTTTAATTAAGGATGGTTGGACAATTCTAGCCGATCCTTATACAGTTGAATATGAAGATGATAACCTTTATGCTGATTTATTAGCAGAAAAGAGTTTATTGCCAGAACAACAAAAGCGTATAATTGTAGTGGAAATCAAAAGTTTTATTAATCCTTCGCCAATGAATGATTTTCAAAACGCTTTAGGGCAATATCTTCTATATCGTGATTTTCTTGAATTTTCTCATAAGGATTATGAACTTTATTTAGCAGTAAGAAGTGCTGTTTTTAATTCTTTCTTTCAAAGAAAATCAATCCAACCTGTAATTAAACGTCATCAACTTCACTTGATTGTTTTTAATGATAAAAAAGAGGAGATTGTATCATGGATAAAATCGTAAAATATCGAGAGTTAATTAAAAGTATTTTAACAGAATATGATCAGTTAGTTCATAAATCACCTGATTATAATACTGAAACTTGTTTAGTTTTTGATGAAACTCACGATCATTATCTTTGGTTAACAGTTGATTGGAAAGAGGATAAACGACTAAAATCAACTCATGTTCATATTCGCATTAAAAATGAGAAAATTTATATTGAGGAAGATTGGACAGAGGAAGGTATTGCTAATGAGTTATTAACTGAAGGCGTACCCAAAGAGGATATTGTTTTGGCTTTTTATGATCCAGAAACTCGTAAATTAACTGAGTTTGCTGTGGCTTGATTGTATGGTTAAGTTTAACTTTGCTGTTTTTTGTCTTTTCCTAAGATTAAAAATTTTTAACGAAAAGAAACACTTGAGTTCTAGTTTAGATTTTAGGAATCAAGTGGGGGTTTTTGTACCTCTACCTCCTCTAATAACATCGCGTAGGGGGATTAGCCAGAAACTTGACTTTCAGTCTAAACACTGTGTACGATTGAAAATTATGGCTTAAACGCCTAAAAAACATAACCAGTAGGATTAAAGATATGTCGCAAGCAGTATTTGAACGTACCAAACCGCATATTAACCTTATTACTATCGGTCATACAGGTCACGGTAAAACCACACTTACCGCAGCCCTATCCAGGGTAATTACTCGTACCTATGGTGGTGAAGAAAACTCTTTTGAGCAAATTGCCACTTCTCATCATGCAGAGTACGATACTCCAACACGTCACTATGCACACGCTGACTACCCAAGTGATGATTTAAACACTAGGCTTACAGGTGATGTTAAGTTCGATGGTGCAATCCTAGTTGTTGCAGTAACTGAGGGTCTAATGCCACAAACCAGCGAGCACATTCAGATGGCAAGACAAGCTGGCGTTCCCTATATCGCTGTATTTCTGAATCAATTCGAGGATGTTGATGAAGAAGCATTAGAGTTGCTTAAAATGGAAGTGTGTGAACTGTTGTCTAACAATGACTATCCAGGTGATGATGTCTATGACCATATTGTCTGTGGTTCATCTCTAAAAGCCCTGGAAGGTGACGGGTTTGAGGAGGTAAAAATTCGAGATATTTCTGCGGTACTCGATAGCATTCCACTACCTTAAGGTGAGTGTCATGTTTCTGTGTTGTTAAACAGGGTTCCCGCCTAAAAAATACACGGATTACACAGTGAACATTTCAAGTTTAAGTGCGATCGCTTTTCTAGGGGAGGTTGAGGTGCGATCGCTCTTTGAGGTGTAGGAGAGTTATGGTGCGATCGCTTATTATAAATTATTGATATCTCTATTGCCTGGAATCATGACTGAACTCCTCAAGCAAGTTATTGCAGAAATCCAAGAACTTCCTGCCGACCAGCAAGATGCGATCGCATTGCGTCTTATGGCTGAACTGAAAGATCAACAGAGATGGACAAAGCAGTTTGAATCAACCACAGACGAGCAGTGGGATCGATTAGCTGACATGGTTCGGCAGGAAATCGCAGACGGTGACACCGTTTCGTTGGATGAAGTCTTTCCGGTCAAGTCATGAAATCGAGTGTCACAAAAGCGTTTCGTAAATGCCTTGATCGACTTCCCGCATCAGTGCAAGAGCAGGCTGATAAAGCTTATGAACTTTAAGTTTATACTTTAATTGCTGTGCTAATTGTCTACCTCTTTGTAAAATAGTTAGATGATCTGTATCTAAAATATACATATATTAATACTTAATTGGATTGATCTGATTGACGATATTGATTACCTAATTCTATCGCTTCCTCAAACGCTAAATCATCGGCGAATGTCCCCGTTATTTCTTCCCACCAAGGAACAGATTTTTTAACATTAATAGATAATATTTTTTTGACTTGATTCATTTCTTGTTCTAAAGAAATAACCTTTTCTTCTAAATTGTCTTTGACCAATATGGGGTAAATTGTAATTGGTAAAAGTCTTTACTTGAAGATTTTTAAACATTATTAGTAATATTAAAATCCCCTCAAATACCTATCAATCCATGATATAGTTTCCCTGTTCAATATATTACTATCAACAAGATGGCTAAACTCAATAAATTTAAGGCTTTTTCCCTATCTACCCTACTCTATGGGATAGCAGCATTAACCTTTTTACCCATTCCCAAAGCAGAAGCCGCAACAAATTTTAACTGTCCGGGCCAATTTCCCCAAAACAGAATGCAGTTTTCTGTGAGTTATCTTGATGGCCGATTTACAACCATTACGTTAACCCCTCAAAGTGGCCCACCTCGCACCAATCAATTAAAATATGATCGACCCAACGAGCGGGGAGAATTAGTTTATCGGGGGGGTGATATGGGCGGTGCTGATATCATTGTCATCGACTTATCAAAAGGAGCCGTCCAACCTGGGACACAGGTTTCTGTCTCACTGGATGGACAGTGGGCGAGGGGAACTTGTCGGCTCTAATTCAGTTAACTTTTAAAATAGGACTGATACGGAAACCGAGTTTTTGAATGATGAACGCGGTTTCTGGGAAAAATATTCTGATTCTAAAAGAGTATATAATAAAGATAGATTTTAATTTAGATAAAATCAGGAGTAACAAATGGAAGCAATTACGATTAAAGTTGATAATGAAGTAGCGAAGCTTTACCAGGAAGCAGATAGTAATAAACAAGAAAAAGCAATTTGGGTTTGTAGCCTGATTCTGAAAGAATTATTAAAATCATCTGATTTTGATGAGATTGTTAAACAAGTAAGAGAAGAAGCTAAAGTTAATGGTTTAACTCCCGAAATTTTAGCCGAGTTATTAGAAGATTAATAAACTTAGAACTGTATTAGATACAAATATTTTTATTAGTGGTTTATTGTTATCAGCATCAAAAGCCCAACAGGTTTTTGATCAAGTTACTGAAAGCCAAATTCTCTTGATATCTGACAGCACTTTTGTCGAAATTTATCAAACTTTTATTCGTCCTAAATTTGATAAATATGTATCTTTAGAAAAAAGGTTGAATTTTATTGGGAGTTTAAGGCAAAAAGCAGAAATAGTGAATGTTACTGAAACAATTACTATTTGTCGAGATGCTAAAGACAATAAATTCTTGGAATTAGCAGTAAGTGGGAAAGCTGACTTGATTATTACAGGAGATCAAGATTTATTGGTATTAAATCCTTTTGAAAATATTGAAATTATTACTGTTAATGAGTTTTTAATAAGGTTTAATTAATGATCTTAGTAACTCTCTGATCACTTACCCTCCAATTATAACACTTATAAATCTATTTTTCCAACAAAATATTTTAATTTAATCAAATATGATTTGTCATTTTATGGTCGGTATTCCGGGTTCGGGAAAGTCAACGGTTGCTCAACAGCTTGCGGATCTCACGCAGGGTTTAATTATTTCTACGGATCGGATTCGAGAACAACTTTATGGGGATGAAATTATTCAGGGTAATTGGTTAGAAATTGAACAAAAAGTATTACAGGAAATGGAACAGGCGATCGCATCTTCTCAACCCATTATTTATGATGCGACTAATGCTTATCGACCTTGGCGACTCGATATATTAGAAAAAATTGCTCTAATTTATCCTGAAATCCCTCGATATTGGATTGCTTGGGTGTTAGAAACTCCCATAGAAACTTGCAAACTGCGGAATCAAAATCGCCAACGTCAAGTTCCTGAATCTGTGATTGAACAAATGGGAAAAGCGATCGCAGATTTTCCTCCCACTACCTCAGAAGGATTTATCAAAGTTTATAGTTTAAAACCAGACTATTTTGACTTAAAAACTTTGATTGATTTTTAACCATCAAAACTCCTTAAAATCTCGTTTCATACTCAAACCGAACTTCACTTTCATTCCTAAAATTTGTAACTCCCCGCAACAGTATATTATCATTGAGGCGATAATTAATATTAAATTGAAACGGTTGATCAGCGGCTAAAACCCGACTCAAGGAAACATAAGCATTATCAGTCACATCTAAACCCACTTCAATTCCAACTCCTAAAGCGGAAGCTGTGCCCTTAGAACCGCGTTCAGCTACCCGCGAGGGATAAATCCTAAATTCCGTTAATCCCGTGGCGTTAATCACATTCTGTTGGAGTTTACCAAATAATCCGGTACTGGCAATATTTGCTAATACTAATGTACTATCATCTTGGATGCCTTGAATTACACTTCCACCTAATAAAGCAACCAATTCATTTTGAGAACGGGACGGAGAACTTTGTAACTTAATAATATCATTAATTTCCGAAGCTGGGCCGCGAACAATTGCGGTAATTCGGATCGTCCTAACGGTTCCAAATCGAGAAGGACTTAAGGCTTCCGTTTGTTCCGCCGGAAACGCTGAAGGGGGAGAAACAAACCTTAAAGTTTCAGGAACACGGGTGACTAAACGGACATCTAAAATTGGATCTAATCCCTCTGAAGGGACAAATATTGCCCGTTGGGGATAACCTCGATCTAACCTTAATTGACTGGTATAAAGATTCACTTGCCCCCCGGTTAATTCAATCGTTCCTTGAGGACGAATATCATCAAGACTGGCTAAACTTCCATTTAATTCAATCGTTCCTTGGGCATTAAAATTAATTAAAGGTGCATTTAAAATCGGGGGAGTCATGACTTGAATATTGTCACCTAAAGTCAGTTTTAATCCGTTCAAACTGACATCCACAGAAGGTTGAGTTGTATTCGTAGTATCTGTGGGTAATTTAGCGGTTTCTTGCGAAGGTAAGGTCACTTTTCCCTGACTTAATATGACTTCTCCTCCTAATTTTGGTTTCAATAATGTTCCTGTAAGAAGAATAGCACCATCAGCATTTCCTTTATAGAGTTCGGGTAAATTAAGTGTTAGTTTTTCCAGGTCTAATTGTAGAGGAGTTTGCAGATCTGGGTCATTTTCATCTAAGGGACGAGACACGGGTAAAACACCACTTAACCGGATATGTCCGGTTCCTTTATCTCCTTGTAAATCTCCTTGAATATCTTTTACTTGAATGCGATCGCCGATAAATATAGCTGTTCCACTTAATCCGACAATTGATTGTTCTAAACTGCGAGCAATTAAAACGGCATCTTGGATTTTAAATAATCCTTCTGGTTTCAGATCGAGTTTAATTCCTCCAGTTTCTGGTTGTTGTAAACTACCACTAATTCTTAATTGAACTAATCCTTTTCCTTCCTGCCAATTTAATTCAGGATTGAGCAAATTGATCACCGCTAATCCTTGATCTTTAATATCAACTCGAACATCCACTACATCACTTTCTGGGGAAACTGTTGCAAAGGGTAATTGAAAAGGTAAAGTCCCTCTAAAATTAATCGGATCGGTTTCGGTAACTAACAAACTCCCGCCAAATCTTAGTCGAGAATTATTATAACTAAAACTGCTTTGCGCTTCTTGAATTGGTTCATCATTAACCGTTGCTTCTAATAAGGTTAATTCCCCCGATGATTGGGGATTCTCTAAAGTTCCAGCAATACTCGCCCGCACATTCAATTGTCCGGTTAAATCCACATTCGGCAAATCAACAATTTTTTCAATTTCTTCTAAGCGGATATTTTTGCCCCGAAACTGACCTGATGTTTGTTGATTAGCTAAATTCAACTGTCCGCGAAAATCATATAATGCCGATCCAGCACGCAATTGTATGGGTTCAACTCGCACTACATTATCTGCAAAATTAGCTTCTAATAAAAACTGATCGGCGGTATATCTGCCATAATTCCAATCTTGACCTTTGATGGTTGCTGTTGCATTAATTCCCCCTGGAATTGAACCTTGAAATGCCATTTCCCCGGTAAATTTTCCATCTAAATCCTGTAAAGGAGGTAAGGGCTCCGCCGCGATTTCTGCCAGGGATTCTTGTAGGATTCGTCTAATTTCTTCTAGGCGTTGTAACTGTTCAAATAACGTAGCAGTAGGGGGTAAACCGACGGGAACAGGCTTTACATCGGCGGCTATTCCATAGTTTGGAGGAGTTAATCCCCTGCCAAAATCTGCTAAATTAAAGATTTTTAGGGCGGTTAAAATATCCTGTAAACTTCCTTGAGTGATTTTAATTGTACCTTCAAATTGATTTGGCACGGGGGATGAATTTGGGGTTTGAGGTGTAGAAAGACTCGCTAAAATATCAGAAAGATTGGCTTGACCTTGAATAAAAATCTGAGTTATTCCTTTGCTCAGTTCAGCATCGGTTAACTTAGCAATCCCATTTTGATAACTAAAATTTCCTAAGAATAAATCGGTTTCAATATGACCTAAAATTAGTTTCTGAACTGCAATATTTCCGACTACCCCTATTTTATTAATATCAAAACTAGCTAAATTAGAGACGGTTAATTTTCCCGATGCCATGCCTTTTAATTGTCCAATATCTAGTTCAGCTAAGGGAGATAAACTTAAAGTTTGTAGAGGAAAGTCGTCTAAATTAATCTCTAAATTATTCCCTTGGGAATTTCCGACCAATAGACTATCATTCCGTTTTACTAAAAACGAAGTAGGCAAATATTGATCATCTAAAGCTAATTCTATTTTATCCCGTTCTCCCGCCAAGGCAATATTAACCTTTTGATTTGGAATAATATTCACAGTTCCTGCTAGAATAGATTCAAAGGTGACATCTCGAACTGCAAAGTTATTTAATCTTAAATTTCCGTTTAGGTTTAAAGCAGAAGGAGTTCCAGTTAACTTACCATTAAAATCAACAATTCCAGCCACTAAAGGACTATCTCCGTTTCTAATTTCCAAGGGTAAAGCAGTTAAGAAACTTTGAACTAATGGAGATTGTAAATCAAAATTATCAGCCCGAACATTTAGGTTTAAATTAGATAATTGGGGCATACCATTTCCTTGAAATTCAACTCCAATTAAGCCATCGGTTGAAAATCCCTGGGTTTCAGCTTTTTTAATATTAATTTCCCGACCATTCCAACTGGCAATGGCTTCAAAAGGTTGTTTAATAATCGGTAATTCTGTTAGTCTTAATTGACCTAATGCCTGTATAGTGTTAGGATTAAAGGAGGCAACATTTCCTTGTCCGGTGATTTCAGTGTTTAATAATCCTCGCAATAAAGGCATATTTTCAGCTTGCTGTAATAGTCCATTTTGACGTAAACTATTTGGCATTTGAGATTCGACTAATTGGGAGAAACGACCTAAAGCAATTTGATCTCCTTTAAGGGTTGTTTTCCATTGTCCTTGGCGGGTTTCTCCGGTTGCTAAAATGACTCCTCCATCTCTACCTAAATTGACTTGACTATCGAGGAAAGCGATCAGGTTATTTGGGGAAAAATTAGTGAGATTTCCCTTGAATTTTGCTAACCCTTGTAGAAATCCGCCTGGGAAATTTAAGGCGTTAATTTCAGCTACTAAACTAGGTTGTAAATTGGCCAAGGGTAATCCTAAATTAATCAGGGGTTGTAGAGGAATTTGAGCGGTGATTACTTGACCTGTTAATTGATTATTGGCTAATTGTCCTTCCGCGTTAATAATTCCACCAAAATTCCCTAAATTAACCTGTGCTAATCCCGTAGCAATCAGAGTATTAAGATTAAAATTAGTTAAATTTCCGGTAACATTTCCTTCTCCGGTTAAACGACTATTACGAAAGTCTAAGGTCTGAATTTGATTCTGAAGGTTTGCAGGTAAATTAGCCAGGGGTAAACCCAAATTAATCCAAGGATTTAACTGGAGTTCTTTGGCATTAAATTGTCCTTTAAATTGCCCCTGATTTAGTTGATTATTGGCGGTAATTATTCCCCCTAATTTACCTAAATTAATGACTGTTTTCGCATTTCCTATAAAGTTGTTAGGGCTAAAATTATCGATTTTACCCGATAGAGATCCATCAATTTGTAAAGTTCCTTGACTGATATCTAAACTCTGAATTTGGGAGGTGAGATCATCGGTTAAGTTGGCAAAAGGTAATCCAATATTAATTAACCGAGGTAGGGCTAAATTGTTGCTAGAAAAATCCGTTTGTAGGAGTCCGTTTTGGAGTTGGGCGATCGCCTTAATTGTGCTATTCTGAAAGTTAAGTTGAATTTGACTATCTGCTTTTAAGCTATTGAGGGAAAAATTTTGCAAATTTGCTGATAACTTAGCGGCTAAATCTAACTGACCATCGGTTAAATCAATGGATTGAATTTGTTGTTTAGTCTCATCAGGAATTGCAGCAAATAATAGCCCCAAATCAACTAACGGAGTCAGGGAAAGTTGATTGGCTATGACTTCAGCATTCCAAATGTTATTATTAGTTTGTTGAGCAATAATATTAAGATTACCTTCAGCAATTTTAATCTGTGCTTTCGCCGTATTTCCTGAAAATTGAGCTTCCCCTAAAATTGGATAAATAGCTGAAGGTAAGGAGAATTGAGTCTGGGCTTTTAAGTTATCTAAATTCCCAGAAATTTGACCATTTGCAGATAGGTTTCCCATCTGAAAACTGGTGATAAATCCATAGGATTTAGCGATCGCGTCCACAGGAATATCATTAATATTAAAATCTAATTTAACAATCGGATTAAGTTCGGTTTTAGGTTGTGAAATCTGGGGATTTGGGGGTAATTTCGGCAAAGTTTTTTGGTCAACCGTAGGCTGAGGTTTTATTGGGGGTGCTAATAACCCCGTCAGTCCTGCTAATTTAATTTCTCCTTTTCCTGCGACTGACCCCCCAAGGGAAGGTTTAATTAATAGGTTTTGAATTTCAATAATTGGATCAGCTGAAATCTTGAAATTTGGATCAAGTTTAGTTAAGATATTAAAATCCGTTTGAATTGTATCAAAATAAACGCGATCTAATAAGGTTTTTTGGGTTGTGGCGATAGTCCCGGAAATTTGAGGGGCGTTTAAATTTCCCTTTAAGTTAAGATTAGCTTTCAATTCTCCCGTTACCGGAAAGGGAAGGGTAACAGGTTTTCCCTGAATAGTTTCTCCGGTTTTTAGTAGGGTAGAAACTTGAACTGGTTGTAAATTTGCTAATAAATTAACTTGAGTTTTAGCCAAGTCTAAGTTAGAATTAGTTAAAACCGATCCAGTTAACCCCAGTGCTAAATCTCCCATGGTGGTATTCAACTGATCAATGATCAATTGAGTTCCCGAAAAGCGCAATTTAGCTTGACTCAAATTAACGGGTTGAGGAAGACTATCAACAGCAACTTTAACTTGATCTAAATTCAGCGTTCCCCGGATATTTAAGGGTTGATAGTTATTTAATTTAACGTTTAAATTTGTATTGAGTTTTCCCTGTTTGATCGAAATCCCAGGAGTATCTATAAACCAAGCTAAATGGCTTAAATCCAAATGATTGGCTTGAATTTGAGCATTAATTTTCCCTGTTTCTAATAAAGCATCACCTTTGATGGCAAAAGTACCTGTTTCTGCAAATTTACCCCTTAAATCCGCTTGAATCCGCTGCTGATCTTCGGTTAAATTAGCTTTGATTTGATCCACCGCAATGACAATCGGCTTTTCTTTGGCTTTCAAAAGCGCGTAGGGCGTTAAACTAATTTGAGCATTTTCAATTCCAATCGTTCTAAAAACCAATGTAACCGGAGGATTTGGATCTAACTTAAGTTGAGTATCAATCCAGTTTCCTGATGAATTTTGTTCAATATAAATATTAGGATTAACTATGGTAATATCAAGTTGAACCTTGGGTTTAAACAAGGATAAAACAGAGAAATGAACCTCTACCGCCGTCGCTTCCCCCCTATCAGTATCCGTGGCTGTGGCGGGGATGGACGAATGACCAAAACGAATACTATTCAGGGTAAATCGTTCAAGGGGGCCAACATCAACGGGCCGTTGTAGTATCCCCTCTAAGACATTACTAATTATGGGGGCTAACCGATATCTAATCAACCAACTAGCGGTTGTTCCCACGGTTAACAGCGTAATTCCGCATCCTACACCCCCCCAAATCAGGATGCGCTTTAACCGTCGTCGGGGACGTACTATCGATTCAGAATTGGGATTCGGTGAATTAGGCATCTCAAATCTGGCTCTAAGTGAATCAACACAATATTATAGAAGTAATTCAGACTTAGAGAACCTGCTCCAAAACCCACAAGACTCCCACCTTAGAGATAATACTTGACAGGTCTGGCAGTGACCATTCTATTGATTTGCAGGGTATTATGGAGGGGTTAGAACAGGTAATGTAGCGATTGGGAGTCAACTTATGCAAGCTATCCTTTTAAGCCGCGAAGAAGTTGCTCAACGTGCAGAGCAACTGTACGAAAGCAGAATCCGCCAAGAAGTGGAAGTTGAAGAAAATATTGGCAAGATGGTCATCATAGACATTGAGACAGGTGACTATAGGATTGATGCAAATGGCTTACGCGCTGCTGACTTCTTGAGCGAGAAGCACCCCCATGCTCGACTCTTTGGGATTAAAATTGGGTACAACGTTGCTGCCGCTTTTGGTGGGGGTGTTATGGAGCGTGTAGTCAAGTGATTTCAGGGATTGTGGCTGATGGACACCCGATTATTACCATCCCATTTCGGATTCCTAATCGCGCTGACTTCCCCATTGAATTCGTGATAGACACAGGATTTACCGATGAGCTTTGTTTACCACCTGAAGCAGTGGCACTACTGAATCTCCCCTTCAGATACGATATCCGTGTGAATTTGGCAGACAACAGCCGAGTGATGTTGCCTCTTCATAGAGCAATTATTGTCTGGAACGGAGAGGAGCGAGAAGCTCGTGTACTTGCGACAGGGCGACGACCTCTAGTTGGAACTGCTTTATTGGATAGCCATGAGCTTGTGATCCAATTTACGGAAGGTGGGTTGATAACGATTGATGAGTTGTAGTCCTCAGCATCGGCACAAACGCAGGCTAACAAGTCGATGAAGCGGACGGGCGAGACATTTGGATTGTGATGCAAAGGTTATCTGCCACCGCTTATCTTGGTCGTTATGCCAATACCTCTAAGTCCGTTAAGGTTATCTGTTTCTAGCTAAGATTAGGCAAGCAAAGATGGTCGGCTTCGTTGTTGAGTCCCCAAAGGTAATCAGCGATCGCAAAGCTTAAGTAATATATAGGTGATCGGGGCATAAACCCACATTCCGCAGATATTTAAGCCAATTGAATTTCCAATTAAATTGGAATAAATAAAAGCCCAAATGACTGTCATGTAATAATTGGGGCTATTTTTAATGTAGAATAATAATTGGAATAGCTCAAAAAAGAAAAAGGGGAAAATAGTTGTAAATAAATCTAAGTTATGAGTCAAGATGAGAACTCTTGGCTGGAACGAACTTGGTTATAAAATACAAATTTGTTAAAAAAGAGGATTCTATTTCTATGAAAAAATAACAATTATTTTGGTTTAGTTAAATAACGGTAAATTAGCTATACAATCTGATAATAAAGCCTCGGAAATTGAACGAAAAACTGTAAAGGTTTTCAATTTTTTAGAATTAGTGGAAAATTTAGCCCCCATCTGCCGAATGTGGGTTTCAACATCAAAATCACCGAATTTTTCTACTAAATGGGGTGGATTTACCTTTGGCAAATCTTGATGCAGTTCTTGGTCACTATTGGAGAATATACCGAAAGTTTCTGCCTATTATTTTCTATGAGGCAAATATACCGAAAATTTCGGCTTTTTGTCCCCTAGTGGTTGATAAGACAGAAAGTTTCAGTATAATAAATAGTTAGACTGCAAACTCTTGAACAGTTGAAGATAACTTTTGTGCTGAGTTAAGCTCGAAGAATTTGAAGTTATGGATTTGGAAACACAGAGATTAGTGGTGAGGCAGTTTTACGAAGAGAACCATGTGCACTTATTTGAAACAATCTGGTATGGGAGATGTGAGGGGTTCGCTCCACCATTTGAAAGGATTGCAAGCGTTACTTTAGGAGAGCTAAGTCCTTTGCAAGTAGAAATCGAGAGAATCAACCAAAATGTTCCTCAATCTGTTTCCGATGCTTTCGCTCGCCACCTCTGGTATTCTCAATGGAATTTTGCCCATCTGTTTCTTATAAAAGTTCCCATTGATGAGCAAAACTTCTTTTTTCTATTTCACCAAGGAGTCAGTGAGGATGCTTGGGATAACGACACTAGCTTGGTTGAGGTTTTTACTGAACAAGGTGAGTTTGTTGGTGCAACACATTTTAGCGATGACAAACCTGTGAAGTGGATCGAGAGACAATTTACTCACCAAGACTGTAGAGACGGCAAAAGAGGCGACCCTCCTCCTCCTTGGTCTGGAGATGATCCTAATGCTGTGTACTATAACGAACCTTTGTGGACTGAAGAGATGCTGATACGATAGGGTGCGAAGGTTGAGGAGAAAGAGACTGTTATTCGCTACGTTTGGCGTTAGTGAATTAACTCGGAAAAACCTTATGTTATTTGATTTCCAGTTTGATTGTGTTGTCCGATTAGCAATGATATTGATAGGATAGAAGGGGATAAGTCAAGTTAAGAAAACCCAGGGATTTTAATGACAATATAATCTGGCTATCAAGACTAAAGATTGGTAGATTCCTAGAGTATGGAGACTCAAAATTATGTTAAACCAAAAACGCTTTTGGGGATTATTTCTAACGATTGTCCTAGTGATGATCGGGTTCAAAAGTTTTGCCCAAACACCGCCCCCGGACTATTTCCCTTTACCTGTGGGGGGAGTGTGGGAATATCAAGCAAAAACAGCCGATGGGAAGCAGTCTAAACTAACAATTAAAGTTGAAGGATTAGAAACGCAATCCGATGGAACAACCCTTTATAAAACCGAAAATAATTTAGGATTTGCACCCTTTTATATTTGGTATAGCAAACCCAGTGGATTAGTCAAAGAACATCGACAACTATATACTTTTGGAGGAAATAACACAGAATATCGCTTAGAACCTGCCAAAACTATCCTTAAAAATCCCCCTACGTCTGGGGATAGTTGGACTTGGGAGGGTAAAGAAATTGCGGTGATGACCACAGAAGTTAAAGAAAATTATCGGGTTGTCGGAATAGAAGATATTGAAGTTCCCGCCGGGAAATTTTCAACGTTTAAACTAGAAATTGAGGGAACCAAAGCCGGAAAACCCTTTAAAAAAGTGGCTTGGTATGGTAACTTTATCGGGCCGATTAAATGGCAAATTTTTGATGATCAAGGCACTTTAAAAACGACAACGGAATTAGAAAAATATACCTTTCCTCCTAATTAAATTAAGAGGCGATCGCTCCTTCAAAACCCATTGATAATTTTCTAGTTTTTCAAGGGAATAGTTAAAGGAGAATAGGGAAGACTAGGCTCTATTCCATCGTTAGGTGCGGAGTTGATCGGGGCGGTTTCTTCTGAAAGAATAGGAGATTGTACTTCTACCGGAGGGGTTGGTTCTGTGTAGTAATTAGGAGCAGATTCTTCAGAAACATAACCTCCTCCTGCGGCGGATGGAACCTCTGGCGGTAGAGTTTCAGCCCCAGATTGAGAGTAATTAGGGTCAGTTGGAATATCGGGTTGAACCGTTGGATCACCATAATAACTATTAACAGGAGTAGAAACCGAGTAATCTGTGGTAGGAGGTTCCGATTTCACCTCGGAAGGAGAGAGTAAATATTCATCTATTTTAGATTCATCCGTTGACGGACTTTGTTCCTGGGTTTCAGCCACAACACCAGAATTATTATATTGATCAACGGGCGATTCTTCTGCGGTTTTTGCTTCTAAATCCGCAGATTTTGGTATTGGGTAATCTCCATTTTCTAAGGGTTCTTCAACCGAACGTTGAGGGGCTACTTCACTTGGAGCTTGAGTTTGAATGGAGGGATTTTCAAACATCGGTTCCGTGGAATCTAAATTGGCAAAAGGATGATTGATCTGAATCTTGGTTTTCTGACTAACAATATATCCATAACGACGGGTCAAATCAAAACCAACCCAACCAAAAAATAAAGAGGTAACTAAAAATAAAATCGGAACTAAAAAACCCAAAGAAGGGGTATATTCTACGGGTTCCCATTGGGAAATTGAGACAGGAACAGGCGGAATTTTAGGTTGGGGATGGGGCGGGGTAACGGTTACAAATACGGGGGTTTCCACAACAGGTTTCACCGCCACAGGTTCAGGTTCAGGGGGGATAATAACCGGATTAGGTTGAATTAAAGTATTAGGAGATTGAATTACCGTAGTAGTTGCTTCAATCGGTAAAAAAGCGATCCACTGATCGACATTTTGAGGCCGTCGTGCAGGTTCAATTTCTAATCCCCAATAGATCAACCTTTCCACCACAACACTCAGGGTGGGTTGAATTCTCCTTAAACTCGGTTTAGTCGCGTTGAGTAACTCCTGTGTGGCTTCATTGACTCGTAGAGGGGCTTCTAAGGGCGGTTCACCCGTTAATAAATAATAGAGTGTAGCCGACAAACTATAAATATCCGTTGCCGGAGTTAATTGTTGATGGGGAAGATAATGTTCTAGGGGTGCGTAACCCACGGATAAAACCCGGTTACGGATGGGAAACTCCGGGTGATACTGGATGAAGCCATTAGTTAAACCAAAATCAACTAAGGTGAGGGTATTTCCATGACATCGGATATTTTTGGGTTGGAGATTACAGTGGAGTAAACCCTGTTGATGGAGTTTTCGCAACGCCGCAGAAATCTGACTAATATAGTTTATGGCTTGACCCACCGATAGCCTGGGACTCGATTGTAGGGTTTCTTCTAGGGTTTTCCCAGGAATATAACTCATTACCAGATAGGGTAAACCCTGTTCTTCAAATAGGTCTAGGACACGCACAATATTCGGATGGTGACAGTGACTTAAACCCTGAGCAAAGGTGATAAATTGTCGCCTAATTTTGGGAAAATCAACGGAGGTCATGAATTTCGGATGGAGGGTTTTAATCACCACCGTTTGATTTGTCAGGGGGTGAGTCCCTTGGTAAGTTACACCAAACTCCCCGCGACCAAGAACCGCATCAATTCGATATTTGCCGTTCTGGAGAACCATTTCCTGCGTTAGATTCATTGCTTAATCACCAACTCCCCACCGTTTATTATCCGCCCATACCAGAACGAAACCATCGTTTTAGCACAGTCTACCTTCAGTTCTGGGATTGTAGCGCCTCTATGGGATGATCGCCAACTCTCCCCAGGGGTTAGACTAGAACTCCTCCACCATCCATTCCGAAGATCTCCCTCCTAAATCGAGGGGAATACTCACGGCTTTTCCTAAACGGGGTTTTTCTCGGGTATTTAGAATATAATGTCTTACCTGTTCCGTACTTCCCCAACTATTCAAATAGTTAGCGATCGCATTCAAATGGGCGATATAATCGGCTTCATTCAGGGGAAAGGATAATTGTTCCAAATATTTCCACATAATTTGCAGAAATATTTTCCCCCTTGTCCGGCGCAGTTGAATATCGTAGGACACTCCCCATTTATTTAATAACAATTGACGGATATCTTCACCAGTCATAGTTGCGATTAACTCCCTAAATACAGATCCATTAACCGCCAATTCCTAACCCGGTGGCTAAGGCGGGGGTGAGGGGAAACAGGGTTAAAATCATCAACAAGAAAACCAATAATCCCAAGGCGGCACGGGTATCATTGGGTTCAGTTAATTCATTTGAACTCGGTCTTTCTAAATTTCGTTGTAAAATTAAAATTACTAAGGCCCAATAAAGAGCTAACGGATTAGATAAAGAAGCGATCGCTAAA
The DNA here is from genome assembly GCF_057220675.1 of Planktothrix sp. PLAVEN19ND. Classification (NCBI taxonomy): domain Bacteria; kingdom Bacillati; phylum Cyanobacteriota; class Cyanophyceae; order Oscillatoriales; family Microcoleaceae; genus Planktothrix; species Planktothrix sp. PLAVEN19ND. The sequence goes on from NZ_CM170132.1 coordinate 2,396,506, forward strand.
ACAATAAAGGTAGCAATAGTTGAACGTCCGGCAATTTTCCGGCCATAAATCGCCTGCATCATTCGTCCCCCATCTAACTGTCCGGCTGGCATTAAATTCAAAGCCGTAATCACTAACCCAAACCAACCGATTAAGGTTAGCAGATGCACGTCAACGCTGGCTTGGTGCAGTTGGGAACCTAAAATTAATCGGGATAAAGTTCCGACTAAGACCGATCCCTGAAAAAATTCCGTTGGCACTTGAAAAGCACTGCCTGGATGGGATAAAAACAACCCCGTAATTAATAGGAATAACGATAATGCTCCGGCGGCCGCCGGGCCAGCAAAAGCCACATCAAATAACACCGTCCGGTTAGGTAATACGGATTCAAAGCGATTAAAGGCTCCAAAACTTCCGATTTGAACCGTAGGAATAAAAAACGGCCAACTAAACTTAATATCATAACGTTTTGCTATTACTTGATGGGCGATTTCATGGAGAAATAAAACCGCTAAAATTCCGAGGGCGATGGGGATAATTTCCGGGTAACGGGTTAAATTTTCAGAAAAATCGAATCCTAATAATAAACCCCCCGCTTCAAAAATTGTTCCTACCGTCATTAAAAATAAAATAATCGCTAAAATTTTTTGAGGAATTGAAGTGGTTAAGGGTTCATTCGTCTGGGGTAGAACAATCACAACGGGTTTGCCATCGGGATTATCTACTAAAAATAATCGTAAGCGATCGCCAATTCTTTTTTTTAAATTTGCCGATAATTGTTGATAAGCAATTTCTGGATCACTGCGAAGATTTCCTTTAAAAATCACCCCGTCTTGATAGGGAATGGTTTCCGTGGCAAAAAAGGTATCAATGCCAAAAATACCCTGAATAATTTTCAGGTCTTCTGGGGATAATGGCACCGAGCGCAGGTTCAAAACCGGATCGGAGGTTGGGGAAGGTTGAGGCTCCGGCGACCGGGGGGGTGGATTTTCTGACAGTTCGGGTTTCGGCCCAGAGACCGAATCTTGATTCGCCACTTCCCTAAGTCGTCGGCCAATCATAATATATAATCCGGTCGAAGCCACGAATAAAAATAAAAGACTCACCAAATTGAGGTAAATTCCCGCCGCCGCCAAGCAGAAAAACAGTAACCCAGGAGACATTAAGGCCACCGATTGCAACCAGGACAACAAACCCAGTTTCCCATAAGGCAAGGCTCGATAATACCCCCAACCCAGGATACCCAGGGCTACAAGGAGGACGAGAATAGTGGTGTTATCAGATGCAGTAAACATTATTGACCTTGATTTTGAGCTTGAAAGGCGATCACCTTGAGAATTCATTGTAGCCCAGTCCATTCCACCCAACTCCAATCAGACCAGTAATCAAGGCATTGTCGGAATGATATCTAGGTCTTTGGGGTGGGTATTGATATCCCCCTGGGAAATGAAATCGGGATTTGTCGCTAAAATTGCTTTAGCTTCTGCCATATCTCGGCGGGTTGCTTCGCGCAGTTGTTCTCGCAGGGCGGGCATGGCGGCCAAAGCCCTTGTCCAGTCGGGAATTTCAGCCGTGACCGGATTTTGAAAGAATTCCTGACCCGCTTCGGCGATCACTTTTTCAAAGACATCAATAATCGCTTCTTCGTGATGACGGTCATACTGCATATTATTAAACCGAGCATCGACAAAATATTGGCGGGTAAAATCCTGGGCTTCCCGTTTGAATTTAATTCGCAAGGTATGAATTTGTTCCCTAGTCACCACCACCCGTTCGGTTTCGATTAAGGTACGCAAAATCGACCGCAGAATATCAGCGCACATTTTGCGTAATCCTTCGGTGGGAGATTGACCAATAGTTTGATGTTTATGGTCGAAGTTACCTAAATCAATTTGAGCAATTCTTTGGGGAACAACATTGCGATAAACCTCCGCTAATAAACCAATTTCTAGGCCCCAATTGCTGGGAATTCGAGTATTAAGGGCGATATCATTGGTTAGGGCAAATTCTCCAGATAGGGGATAACGATAGGCACTTAAATAGCGCAGATAATTGTTATAGCCATATAAATCCATCAGTGCCACCAATAACGGGGTGACAAATAGACGCATCACCCGACCATGGAAACTTCTAGGTTCGCCGCCCAATCGGGCATAATAGGCTTTATTAAAGGAAATCCCTAGTTCTTTTTCCAGCAGGGGAAATAATAGTTTCAGGGGATAGGATTTATCGTAGGTAATAATATCAGCATCGTGCAGGGCAATCACTTCGGCTTGCAGGGATACCACCCCCAAACCAATCCAAACCGCCCGACCCTTGCCTTTGAAGCTCATCAGGTCTAGGCCTTTTTCTCGCAATTTTTCTAAAAGTTGGTTGACTCTTGGGCTATTTTCCCAAATCACCAGGGTAGGTTGGGGTAGAACACTAAAAAAATGAACCGCTTTTGTATATTCTTCTAAGGTCTTTGCATACAAACAGACCACAATGGTATTAACGAAATGACAGTCTTTGAGGCAATCTCGAATCCGGGTCAGAGCGGGTCTTTCCAGTTCTTCGTATAGGGCTGGAATCAAGACCGCCGTGGGGCAAGTTTCACAAAGTTGGATAAGTCGGGCTTCTAATAAGTCGAGATCGCAACCAAAGTCGTGAATTGTGGTAATTAATTCTTGTTTATAGTCCATTATGGTGACCCAACTCCCAAGATAGCCAGCGACTTACAAAGTCCATCTATGCTAACACTCAATGACAAAAAAGGATAGAATTTTTTACAGAAAAATCAACGCCGTGGCGGCTCCTTGATTTATTAATCAGAATAAAAGGTTAACAGAGGATGTGTCAGATTGGGTCGAACTTACCCCTACAATTTTAGAATGCCTAATCACTTGGCTGCTAAAATGAGGGTAAAATCAGTTCCTTCACCTAAGACGGAATTGACTTGAATCTCTCCCCCATGTTTTTCTACCACAATTTGACGGGCGATCGCTAGTCCTAAACCTGTCCCTTTCCCCACTAATTTCGTTGTGAATAAATGGTCAAATATTTTTTGTTTAACATCTTCAGTCATCCCCTGAGCATTATCAGCAATATTAATCTTCACTTGGTTATCTACTAAAGCAGTTGTAATGGTAATCCGATTAGGATTTGCCTGAATTTCTGCCAAACTGCGATGGGTATTTGACTCATCTAAAGCATCGAGCGCATTGGCCAAAATATTCATAAATACCTGATTCAGTTGACCTGGAAAACAATTGATTTTGGGTAAATCACCATAGTTAGTAATTACTTCAATTGCCGGACGTTTTTCGTTAGCTTTGAGGCGATGTTTCAGAATTAAAATTGTACTATCAATCCCTTCATGAATGTTAAATGGTACTTTGTAATCTCGATCAGCCCGGGAAAAAGTGCGGAGCGAAGTGCTAATATTTTTCAGGCGATCGCAAGCCATTACCATGGAATTTAATATGTTTGGCAAGTCTTCTAAACTAGAATTTAAGTCAATTTCTTCGGCATGGCGTTGAATTTCTGCACCAGGATTTGGGAAAGTTTGTTGATAGAGTTTTAAATGTTCAACTAGGTCAAAAAAAGTCGGTTTAGCTTGTTGTAGACTAGCATAAATAAACCCTAAAGGATTATTCATTTCATGACCAACACCCGCAACCAAATTACCCAAAGCCGACATCTTCTCATTTTGTACAAGTTGTAAATGAGCGTTTTTCAGATCGTTTAGTGCGTCTTCCAAGGCTTGGGATTTTTGCTGTTCTCGCTCATACAGTCGGGCATTTTCCAGAGAAATTGCCACCTGAGTACAGATTAAATTCAGAAGTTCAACCCGATCACGGGTAAATGCTCCGATCGTCAAATTATTTTCCAGATATAAAACTCCAATCAAATTTCCCTGATTCAAAATCGGGCTACAAAGGATACTTTTTGGCTGATATTTGTGAATATAAGAATCAGCAATAAATCGGTAATTTATCGCCGCATTAGCTAATACTAAAGGTTCCCTGGTTCGCTCAACGGTATTAACTAAACTAATTGCTACATCTAAACTTGATTCTAGGGGAATTGAGGGTAAGAGTTGCGGTGGTTTTCCCTCCTCTACCAAAGCAACTAATTCTAACGAACTATCTTGTTTAAGTAGTAACACACACTTACTCGCTCCGGCATTAGCAATCACCATTTTTAGGAGAGTAGTGATTAATTGATCCCGTTCAATTTCCCGAGAAATCGCTTGAGAGGCTTTGATCAAAGTTGCCAAATCTAGGGCTTCAGAGATACTGGTGGAGGTTTTAGTCCCAGAAATCGTTCCCCCGGTGATCGTTTCCTGAACAGAGTCCATAACCCGAGGTTGTTGCAGGATGGGTGTTAGGAGTTGGGGATAGGATTGTTCTAAATTAGCAATTTTAGCTTTGGCTCCCCAACGGGCATAGCAGTAGTAGGCTTCTTGCATATATCCGGCGGCGATTTTCTGTTTGTCCCATTCCCAATAAAACCTGGCGGCGAGTTCGTTGGCCAGTGCTTCTTCTTGAATAAAGCCATGGGTTTTAGCCCCGGCAATCGCCCGATCATAAAATTCGATCGCCTCGGCTTTGTGACCTAAAATCCGCTCCTGTTCCGCCCGAATTAAATCACATTTGTGGGCAAAATTCATCGGTGCTAGAGTCGCCCAGTTGATCAGCCGATCCAGATCCTGAGTCACCGCTTCACTGATGGGCAAGGTCTTGGTATTAGCCAGTAACGTCAGGGCATGATAGAAATAAAACACGCCATAGAACACCGTCCCAATAATACTACCAATAGTTTTCTCGGCAATTTCTGCCCTTTCTAGGGCGTTTTCTGGTTGGCCAAAATGGTAAGCTAGAACCAATTTATGGGCATTAACACTGCCGATGGAGTAGGTATCTCCAGCTAATTGATGTTGAGGAAATCGGGTGGTTTCATCGTAAGCGCTGCCCACGAGTTGCTGCGGATCATCGGCTTCACCCGTCCAATTTAAGACGGCCTGTTGATGAATTTGATGAAAGTTCAGAGCGGTTGTTTGATTGAGTTGGGCGATCGCCTCGCCATAGGTTTGCATTTCTTCCCGGAGTTGGAGCAGTTCATTTCCCGTCGCATAAGCAAGCTCACATCGGTTATGGACACAGTAGGCTGCGAACTCCAAATCTCCCGATGCCAAACCCGCTTGATAACCTTCAATTAAAGGCATCAATACCGTGTGAATCGGCTGTTGCCAAATCCGCACAAAGGGATAAACTAAATTGATAATTTTGGCTTTAAAACTCGATGCTTTCAAGGTTTCCATCAAGGCGATCGCAATATCCGCCGCCCGATTTCCAGCGACAATTTCTCCCCCATAGGCACAAAGAATTAGTCCATAGGTGGAATAGGCATAGGGGGTTTGAATTGCATTGCCAAACTCCAGGGATAACTCAATTTGTTTGAGGACAATTAACGGATAAAGTTCTGGGGAACCCATGTAGGCAGCCGAGGCCATACTGCTAAGAATATTCATCGCAGCCAGATGTTTAGGATCGCTCATCGGGGGTAAATTCATCACATTCTCAATCCTGAGTCCCTCGCCAATGGCCTCCAGAGCCTCTGGAATCATGTCTGGGGTGGGATGGGCGGGTAACTCCACATCCAACTGTTTCAGGGTTGTGCGGGCGACCTGAATAGCCTCTGATAATTGATTCTGGGCGATTAAGGATTGAATTTGAATTTCTAAAATTTTGACCTGTTCTAGGGGGCTGGAGGTATGCTGGAGAACTGCTTTTACCCAAGCCTCTACCCGCTCAAATTCCCCAATCAGACAGGCTGAATTAGCGGCTTCGGTATGCAATTCTAAAGTGAGAATCGGCTGTCTTTTCCAGGGATCAGAATTGTCAGTGTCTAACAGTTGTAGCCCCAGGTCACAATATTGGGCTGATGCCGGGTAAGCCGCCGAGAGTCGGGCTTTTCGCCCCGCTATCAGATTTAGATTAGCCAGATGATCTCGTTGTTCGGTGTTAGTTATTCGGTCGAGGCCTAGGTTAAATTGACTAACAATGGCAAAAATTTTCTCATCGAGTTGCTCCGGTGCGGTTTGAGCTAATAGCAATTGACCAATTTGTAAATGCAGGGCGGGTTTTTGGTCGTCGGGAATTAGGGAATAAGCCGCTTGTTGGACGCGATCGTGCAGGAATTTATAATGGGCATTAGCAGTGGGGTTGACGCTGGAAATCCCGTCAGATTGGGTAAAGAATTTATAGACTTCCGTAATCGGAACAATTAACCCTTCTTGTAAGGCTTTCCATAGTTTATCCGCCATTGAGGTCAGAGATTGAGAGGTTTCTGAAACGATGGCTAAAGTGGCTAAATCAAACTGCGCTCCAATACAAGCGGCTAATTTTACTACCTCCTGAGTTTCTATTGGTAACTTCTGTAATTGCAATGCCATGAATTCCACGATATCATCGGTAATTGCTAAGGCTTTGACTTGGGAAAGATCACATTGCCAATGCCAAATATCCCAATTGAAGCTAATCAGTTTTTCATCATATAATGCTTTCAGAAACTGGGTGATAAAAAAGGGGTTTCCTTGAGTTTTTTGATGGACTAATTTTGTTAAAGGTTGCGTCAGAGATGATTCACTATGCAGTGTATCTACCACTAAGCAATTTAGATCTGATTCACTTAAAGGGAGCAAAGTCATTGTATTCACAATCGCCCCGGTTTTCCCGATTTCATCTAAGGTTAATATCAAGGGATGAACGGGGTAAACTTCATTATCTCGATAGGCTCCTAATATTAATAAATGTCCGGTATCTTGGATTAATAGTTTGAGTAAATTCAGTGACGCTAAATCTGCCCATTGCAAATCATCTAAAAACATGACTAAGGGATGTTCAATGCTGGTAAAGACTTGCATAAACTGGGAAAATAGGAGGTTAAACCGATGTTGGGCGGCGCTTCCTGATAGTTCCGGTGCTGGTGGTTGTTGACCAATGATATTTTCTAATTCGGGAATCACATCAATTAAGACTTGTCCGTTATCTCCTACTGCTGCTAATATTTGGGTTTTCCAAGTTTGCAGTTGACTCTGGGATTCTGATAATAATTGTCCGATTAAATCACGGAAAGCTTGTACAAAAGCACTGAAGGGAATGTTTCGTTGGAATTGATCATATTTGCCTTTGATAAAATAACCCCGTTGACGGACAATGGGTTTATGCACTTCATTAATTAGGGCAGTTTTCCCAATCCCAGAAAAACCTGCAACTAGCATTATTTCGGGGTTTCCGGTGCTGACTCTTTCAAAAGCTGCTAAGAGTTGAGTTACTTCTGGTTCTCGACCGTAGAGTTTTTCGGGAATTAAAAAGCGATCGCACAGATCCCGTTGTCCAATTTTAAAGGTTTTTATTTTACCCGTTTCTTGCAGTTGAGTTAAACAATTTTCTAAATCATATTTCAGCCCTAAAGCACTTTGATAGCGGTCTTCTGCATTTTTATCCATCAATTTATTAACGATTTCCGAGAGTACCTGGGGAATTTTTGAATTGATTTTATGGACTAAGGGTGGTACTTTGGCAATGTGACAATGGACTAACTCCATCGGGTCATTGGATTGAAAAGGTAATTTTTTTGTGAGTAATTTGTAGAAAGTTACACCTAATGAATAAAAGTCAGTTCGATAGTCAACTCCCCGATTCATTCGTCCGGTTTGTTCGGGAGAAATATAGGTCAGTGTTCCTTCTAATACGTTAGGATTAAGCAGTATTTGTGTTTCTCTAGGCAGCAAGGAAGCAATACTAAAATCAGTTAATTTTATTTGTTTGGTTTCGGGATTAATTAAAATATTACTGGGTTTAATATCTTTATGAATAATCCGCTCTCGGTAGAGTATATCTAAGATATTGCAAAGGGTAATTGCTATCTGTAAAAAATCACTTAAAGAGAGGATATTTTTCCCTTTAACTACCCATTCTTGCAGAGACATCCCCCCAAAATCTTCCATGACTAACACATAGCCATTTTTGTAAACTTCTAGGCTATAGGTTTCGATGATTAGAGGGGATTTGAGATGTTTAGTAATCGTGTATTGATTGCCAAACTGTACCAATTCGCTAAAGGTGGGATAATCGTTTTTCAGCCGTTTAATGATCACAGATAATTGGTCACTGTTACGAATAGCCCGATAAACTAAAGTGCGACTTCCTGAATAAACTGTTTCGACAATTTGATAGTCAAGAATTTGAACGGTTGTGTGAGGGTTGCCGTTTTTTAGGGAGTGATCCATAGCTGTATTTAAAAATTGATTAATGTGAGGTTAGTTAAATGTGTATTTAATAAAGTTTTGTGATTAATTTTTTCACAATTGATGGCTGTTTACTTGATTTTTTGGTAGTTTTATTAGAATTTTATAAAAAAAGTCTGGGAGATTGAAAACTCAGAGGCTTCAGCCCACCAGATGAAAAGCGACCCAAGGGAATTTATTCCCCGTGAATATTCTCATGGATTTATGCTACCATTTACGGTAACAGGAAAAGGTAAACAACCTGTCTAAAAACCTAGTCGCCTAACGGCAAAACGCGCTCACCTTGACAATTGAATCTATAGGGTTCTACTGCACAGTTCTAGTTTTCCCCCAGCAGTGGGTAAAAGATTCATGGGAGCTAGACGAACAGTTTTCAAGTAAAAAAGAACTCGCAGCAGTTCGACAGGCTCACTGCGAATAGGGTAGGGCATACCCGAATTCACGCTTGGGGAGAATCCCACCTCTGGTTGAAGCACTGCAAGGTACTTTGATTAAGTGGTTTCGTTGAACCAAGAATCTCAGTGTTTTTAAACCTGAGAGTGTCAACACGATCATTAGGGAATAACCCAAAATTTGCCCAATTTTTGAACAGACAAATGATCAGTTGGTCTAAGTATTTAAACTGGTGATCTGGTGATCACCAAGCTCAAAAGTATTTCCCTAATCGTCGGAAAATTATTATTTATTGGTTAGATTAAATCCATTTATCTACTCAACAACTGGATTGAATTCTGCAATGACGGGAAAATGATCCGACGGCCAAATATAATTAATTTGATTAACGTCAATGTTCACAGATTTTAATAACATCCGATAATCATAATAAATCGTATCAACGGCGGCGATCGCTTCACCTGTAAAATTATGAAAGGTTTGTTGAAATTCTAAAGGAATATCGGATAAACTATCTAGTAATTGAATCCCATTAGCAAGGGGTTTTAATAAAGTTTGACGTTCTTCACTATGGGGTTCGGCGTTAAAATCTCCGGTCAATATTAATAAGGAATGCTCCAGATTAACTTGATTTAAGTATTTTTGAATTAACGGAATACTCAATTTTCGAGATTGTTGACTATAATAATCTAAATGGGTATTAAAAACGGTGATTTGTTGTTGGGTTTCTCTGGAAATAAACACCCCGCAACTCACGGATTTAGGGGTAGAATTTCCCCATTCTGAACTGATACTTCCGACCAATTTAGGAGTATTACTTAACCAGAAATCTTTTGATTCAATACATTGGAACGTTTTAGTTTGATAAAAAATAGCACAATGTTCTCCAGTTCCATTGCCAATTTGATCCGTGCCAATACTTTGATATTGGGGTAATAATCTGTGTAAATCTAAGAGTTGATGGGCTGTTCCTTCCTGGGTTCCAATAATATCAGGGTTGTGTTTTTCAATTAATTTAGCAATCGCATAACGGCGAAACTTCCAGTCATTGTTACCTTGATCGGGTTTATCATAACGAAGATTTAAAGTGATAATTTTCATAGGGTAAGATTAAAGCGATCGCCTCCAATTAAAAAATCGTTCTAAAAGCGTTTGTTGCCAAGTATTCGCTGCATATTTTTGTTTTTTTAACAATAATGCTGCTTTACTATTAACTTCCGATAAAGTCGGATAAATATGAATCCCTGTCAAAGCGGAAACCTTCAAACCATGAGACATGGCCAAAACAATTTCATGAATTAAATCTCCGGCGGATGCACCCACTAAATGAGCACCTAATATCTCACCATTCCTCCGAGTAATAATTTTAGCAAATCCTAGGGTTTTTGCTTCAGCAATGGCACGATCAACTCCCCCAAAAGGTTGTTTTAAAACACAAATATCCTCCCCATACTGTTCCTTTGCTTGTTGTTCTGTTAACCCGACTCTAGCTAATTCAGGATCGGTAAAAGTCGCCCAAGGTATGACCCGATAGTTAACTTTACTAATCGGAAAAAATAGCGCATTCGTTAACACCACAACAGCCTCATAACCCGCAACATGAGTAAATTGATACCCGCCAATGACATCTCCGCAAGCGTAAATACACGGATTAGTGGTTTGGAGTTTATCATTAACTTGAATCCCCGATGGATTTATTATAACACCCGCCGCTTCCAAATTTAAGGATTCAATATTAGGTACTCGTCCCACGGAAACTAAAATTTCATCGGCTAAAATGATATTGTTCCCGGCAATAATTTTCTTTTTGCCATTTTCAATTTCTATGCGTTCAGCTTTAGTATTATTTAAAATCACAATATTTTCCGATAATAATTGATTCTGAACTACCTTTGCCGCTTCGGGATCTTCTTTCGGTAAAATTTGATTTCGACTCGATAAAATTGTCACCTTTGACCCTAACCGAGAAAAGGCTTGTCCCAGTTCACAGCCTATGGGCCCTCCTCCAAAAATTGCTAAGGATTCAGGACAATCTTGTAGAGAAAAAACCTGTTCATTGGTGAGAAAACCTGCTTGATTTAACCCTGGAATATTAGGAATAGCTGCCCGGGAACCCGTGGCAATTACAAAGGCTCTAGCGGTTAGTTTACGCCCATTAATACCGAAGGTTTTGTTATCTAAAAATTCACCATCTCCAAAAATAACCTCAACTCCTAAAGATTCAAACCGCTCGGGAGAATCATGGGGTTGAATAGTAGAAATAACCTGTTGAACATGACTCGCGGCTTTAGCGAAATTAATGTTATAATTATCGGTATAAATCCCAAATTTTGCTGCATTTTTAACTTCATAAGCCACCCGAGAGGCATGAATTAAAGACTTACTAGGAACACAACCAAACCATAAACAATCTCCCCCTAGGCGATCGCGTTCTACTAAAGCAACTTTTGCCTTTAATTGGGCAGCGGCACTGGCAACCACTAACCCCCCAGAACCACCTCCAATCACCACCAAGTCATACTCAACGGCCATAATTTTACCTTTAAATTGTAGAAGCTGGATTTCTTCAGCTATCTTTCTATTATGCAGCAAAAAATGCCTTGGTTAAAGATGGCTGGACGATTACGAATGATCCATTACGTTTTGTTTGTTGTATCTGGCTGTTCGTAAAACAACCTATCAAGCGATTTTTTCTGAGCCAATTGGACAGTTAGTGATTAACAAATATCGAGTTAATTTATTGATTTTTGAAAGTCAAAAGGAGGAAATTGTTCAGAGGTGATTGGCGATAAAATTTGGATACATCGAGATGGATTAGAGGATGGAATTGCCAATGAGTTAGTCAAGGCAGGAATTCCCAAAACTCAAATTGTCTTAGGGTTTCATCCCCCTAATATTCGTCCTTACACGGAGTTTGCTGTTAATTGATAATAAAAAGGGGCGGGTTTAGTGAAATTTCTAGCAGGTATTCGAGATATTGGCGAACCCGCCCCTACGGGAATTGTGTTGAATTAAGCGGAGAGAAAATCGGATGAAGAATAGCGAATCGTGCTATTAGCTACAGCTGATGATTTTTCATGCAAGTTTATTCCTATGTTCTCCTACTTAGGATCACAAGAATAGCAACCGTCTTTTGTCTGTTCGCAGCAAACTGTACTAGCAGATGCAATACCCAAAGATCTCCACCCCAAACTAGGGGTTAAAAATAATAAAATTAGGCTAAATATAATTAGCTTGAATGGTTTATTCATGGTGTTTAAAGATTGCTTTATGGTGTTTGTAATTACCAGATTAAAACTTACTTGTTTAATTGTCTGTAGATGAAAGTTAGTGATTTAAAAGTTAATTTAGGTAAGGGAAAACTTTGTTTGAAGGATGCAAAGTTAATTAAAGTCAATCAAAGTGAGTTATAGTTATTATTTCAAGCTGTAACTTACCACCAGATAGACTAATGGACATTAATGCGGCTTTGGATTTTATCAGTTCACAACTGATGGCTAAGAAGCTCAAAACCTTGAGTACCCTTGAAACTACTATCTTGAAAGAAGCGTGGAAGGGTAAAGATGGCAAAAGTTATGACGAAATTGGAAATAGCGAGTACCTTGATGGTGGAAGTGTTAAGACGGCTGCATACAAACTTTGGCAGAGATTGTCAACAATATGTGAAGACAAGGTAAATCGGGATAATGTACAAGCGGTTGTAGAGCGTTACTATAATAAAGTTGGTTTAGCCGAGGCTACTGTGCCGATTAATAGCTCATTAACTGTTAATATTGAAACAATTGATTCAGAAGATCACAGAGAATGCCATCAAATTGAAATTACTTTAAGAGAGAAAACAAATTGGGAGCAAAAAAAGTTATTTGGTATTAATACAATCCTTGAGCAACTCAGAGATCATCTCCAAACTCGTGATGATTATTGGTTGATGAGTATTACGGGTGCTGGGGGAATCGGAAAAACTTCTTTGACGGAAAAATTAGTGGGTGAATATGCTGCTGATGCAGGTTTTTTTAAGTTAGCTTGGACTATGGCTAAAAGGACTTATTATTTAGAACCCAATATGTCAGTTAAAAAAGACAACAATAAAAAAGATATCAATACAGATTACATGATCTATGATATCGCTTCACAATTAGACATTAATTTACCTCCTGCAAATCAAGATTATTTTTTAGCCCTGCAAAGAAAATTAACATCCGAACCTTATTTAATTGTTATTGATAATTTGGAAACATTACCCGAATATCAAAAGCTTTTAGCTAGATTTAACCCTTTTGACCCAATGTGCAATATTAGACCCAGTAAAGTCATATTTACTTCTCGTAAAGATCTAAAAGCTAATAATTGTGCAGTGAGAGAAATTAAGTTACCTGGTATAGATAAGTCAGCGACTTTAGAGATGATTCGACACCAAGGTCAAGAATTAGATATTGTCAAACAAGCATTAGATGAAGAATTAGAGCCAATTTATCAAAAAACAGAGGGTAATCCTTTGATGATTTCATTGGTGATGAACTTATTAAGAATCTATGACGACCCTTTATTAAAAATTTTTGAACGATTTGAACAAGATCAAGATATTCAAGAGTTTTTATATGAAGAATCTTTAAATTCACTTTCAGATAATGCTCTACTGATTTTAAACTTAATGATTAAGTATGCTGCGGGCTATTTAATTCCTAGTTCCGACCTGCAAAAACCATCGGGTTTGAATAATGATGAATTTAGACAAGCAATAACAGAGTGCAGTCAATTTAACCTTTTAGATAGCAGTCGCAGTCTGAAAGACGAATCCCGATATTCAATTCATAGCTTACTTTATGAATTTTTAAGGAGAATTCAAGATGAACATTAAAACAAAAAATCAATCGATTAATCGTCGAGAAAGTCTAAGAAATAGATTACGTCGAAATGATCTGGAAAATGATCATCATTTGAATCTTCTTTTAGAAAAATCTGAGGATGAAATAGATTTAGCTAATGTGATTACGGCTTTAAAAGATAACTCTAAAAATATCCAATATTTACCACTTTGTTCCCAATTGTTAACTAAATTTACCAATAAAGCCCTACAAATTTTAGAGAGAACTCAAGAATGGTCTGATGAAATTAAACTTATTCTAAAAGAGTATGAAATCAATTATAAAAATCCACCTTATAGTCTATATTTTGCACAATTCAAATGTTTAACACATTTATCAGTTTCTGATCCTGAAGCGGAATTATCTATCAATAAAGCAATTGCTTTAGAAACAGATGAATCTCAACAAATTGAATTGAAATTGGCATTAGCAACTTACTATGAAAATAGTAGCCAATATCAAAAAATGAAAAAAATTCTTGATCAGTCTGAAATCCTATGTAAGCAAAATCCTAATTTAGATCAACAGTTAGCAATGACTTGGCTTTTTTTAGGGCATTACTATTTTTATAGATTCCAATTTCAGAAATCCAGAGATTATATGAATCAAGCTAAAAATCTTTTAGAGATTATCTGCAAACAGGAAAAAAAAGAAAATATAAAAATTTTAGGATTGTTTGGAAATTGCTTACATTATTTAGGTCGAGTTTATTTTGCACAGTATGATTTTGTGACCGCGGCTCAACTCTATATTAAAAGTCAACAGATGCTGGAAATCGAAAATTTTCCTACTAACAAATCTACTTTAGCTGATAGCAACCCAGCAGCAACTGGATTTTATCATCTAAGATTAGGTCAAGTTTTAGAAGCGTGTCAATTGATTGAAAGTGCAGATTATCACTATCAGCAAAGCCAGAAATTATTTCTTGAGTGTGGTGCTGCTTCGGGTCTAATGCAAGTATCTTTGATTCGAGCAAATTTGATAGGTAGTTATGTAGATAACTCGACCTTTAACAAAAAAAGTATCTTGGAAAAACAAGTAGAACAAATTAAGAATGCAGCGAAAGATGCACAGGCTATAGGTTATAATCGGGGCTATCTTGAAGCCTTATTACGTCTATTATTTCTGTATCTAAAATATGGGAAAATATGGGATTTAATTAAAGTATGTTTTGCTATTGTTACAGCCTCTGAATTTTATCAACTTATTAATCCAAATACTTTTATGTCTGGATTCCAACTAGCAATAGGGCTATATGGTATGGGGCCTTATTACATCGCTAAATTATACCAAAAGCAAAAGCAAAAACCTAGGACTATTCTCAAAGTTTGCCCTTGCCACGATCCTGAATGTAGGAAACTTAGATGAAAAATATCAGGTATTCCACCTTAAAATAAACTACAATTTGCCCCGTCACCACAATCCGTGATAAAGCAAAATGAAACTTCACAAATTCCTGCTAAAATATCTTCAGGTTTGCATTGACAGTTTTGATTAATTAAGTTCTGACACGGACGCTGTTTTTTTTGTGTTTCACTATAGAGAATCAGAGCGGCAGTTTTACAAGATTTGAAGCGTTGATTGGCTAAGGGAATAGCATCAATTATACCATATTTTTTAATCAATTTTTTAATATATTGGGAGCAAGAATCAGTCTTGTGTAAAACTCGGTATGCACAGGAGAATCCTTTACGCGGTGAAAGATATTTTTGATATCCTGTAATTGCTGCGATCGCCATGATGCAGGCATCAACAAAATCAATTCTACTATCGATATATTGTTCTAAACCGATCAAATATGCAATTTCAACCAATGCGACCTGGGGAAGAAAAATCTGTTGATACTGTAAGTAAATGGGCGTTACGTCAGCATGGCGTTGATCCAAACGATTAACGAGAGCGACAACAAAACCAGTATCGGCGATTACTCTTTCCATGTAAAACCAGAGGTTGAGTTCAGTTCTCGATTCAAGATTTCCTCAGACTGGGTTGCCAAATCGGGTGAACCTGCAAAAAGACCAATTAGGGGGTCTTTTGACTGGGGAATTAGGGCAATTTCTCCTGTCGAGGGTGGCATTTTTTGTTCGACTAACTGCATAATTTGACTGGCTAGATGAACCTGATCGGATAAGCTCAATTGTTGAGCCGCCTTGAGGAGTTCTTGAACGTTCATAAGAGATTTTTTAACAAATTTTATTGAGGGGTTAGATCATACTTTCTATTATATATTCCCAGAGTGTTTGGGCTAATTTATAACAAAATTACCAAATCTAACCAACAACAGATAGCCTGTTTGAACTGGACACAACAGCCGCAGAAGAACTCCAGAGGTTCCCGAATTGTGCAATAATGATCCGGGCAGTCTCCCAACCCAACGTGCGTCCAATGGCCGACAGTCCCCAAATCCCCGATGAACTGATCCAGGTTTTAGCTGAATTTCAGGATCTGCATTTTGAACTCCCTGATCCAGAAGCGGAAATTCCTGAATTGGATTTTGAACACCAAATTGATGTCGCTTGGAAAGTTTGCGATCGCTTTGACTTGCAAACCGAAATCTGGCGCGGCAGAATATTAAGAGTTGTTAGAGATCGAGAAAAAAAAGGCGGAGAAGGACGGGGTACAGGCTTTTTAAATTGGTTAAAAGAACGGGAAATTAGCAAAAGTCAAGCCTATGCTTTAATTGAATTAGCTAATAGCGCTGATGCCCTATTACTTCAAGGTCATCTTAATCCCGATGCGATTAATAACTTTAGTAAAAGGGCATTTATCGAAACCGCAAAAGCCCCCGCAGAAGTTCAACAAATGGTTAGTGATGCGGCTTGCAATGGCGATCGAATTACTCGCCGTGAAGTCCGACAATTAAATGATGAATGGACGGCAATGAGTTCCGATTTAATTCCCGATAGTATTCGAGAAAAAGCCACGGAAGGCGCAATGCCACCTCGCTATTTAGCGCCTTTAGTGCGAGAAATGGAAAAACTACCAGAAGTTCATATTACGGAATTACAACGGGAAATGATCGAAAATCCCGATGTAGATACGATTAAACAGTTAACATCAGAAGCCAAAAATTTATCAAAATATTTGGATGCGGCGGGTCAAGTTCAAGCCTTAAATCAATCTTCTGTGGATATGGAAATGGCGTTAGAAGAAGCGTTGCGGGTGGGATGTTTAAATACGGCTTCTGATTTAGTTAAACAGGCAACTGTCCTCGAACAAACTATGGTTAAACTCCATAGTAGTTGGAAACGAGTGGGTAGTTTAGCGGATAGATTATATGTGGATACCGGAGCAAGTACCCCCCATTTGCGATCGCTTTTAGGCTGTTTAGAACAGTTAGCAGGTCAAATTATTGAAGTACAATTAGGCGATGGTAGTGAGGGCAAAATTCGCCTACAAATTCTATCGGATAACGATTAAAACCAAGCGGTGGGTTGGCGTCAGGGCTATGGTAGCAGCACGCCATCGCCCGCTATGATTTCCTAAACTATAATTTCCTAAACTATTAAGCATTTTAACCATAGATTCCAATGTAAAATATAAATCCTAGCGATCAAAGACGCACAAAATCACCCAGGGCTTTGTCAACGCACCCCCCAAATATTAATTAAAAACTTAGTTATTATAGAGGATAACTGATCTGATGTAAGATTCTGGAGATCTGAATCAGTTACAAGATCATCTCTTTACAAACATCATCAAAATTGTATGCTAAGTTGCAACGGATTTGAGCTATACAACCTGTTCCCGAGTTCTACTGCTATTTCCTATCCTAATCTATCATCAACCCTGCAAGATCAATGTTTATATGATTGTCAGGTAGATACTTCGGAAACTGGAGAAGTAGTTACTAATTATTTTAACTCTAACCCTTTATTACCTGGGGTAATTTTAACAGAAAATAACAATTTTTTTGGGATGATTTCTCGACAACGATTTTTAGAACGGTTAAGCCGTCCCTACGGCATTGAACTATTTTTAAAACGTCCTTTAAAAGTATTATATCGCTGGGAAAATAAAGAAATCTTAGTTCTAGCGGGTTCTACACCAATTTTAGAAGCCACTCAAACCGCTTTACAACGCTTACCCGATTTAGTTTATGAACCTATTGTGGTTGAACTTTCTCCCCAGATTTATCGACTGATTGATATGTACCAACTGTTACTAGCTCAGTCTAAAATTCATCAATTATCGAATCAAGTTCTCCACAAATTATATCAGGAATTACAAATTCAAGCCAGCCTAGATGGATTAACTCAAGTCCCCAACCGTCGGTTTTTTGACCAATATTTTGATCAACAATGGTCACAACTAAAATCCACTGAATTTCCCCTATCTCTGATTTTTATTGATGTCGATTACTTCAAAAAGTATAATGATACCTACGGACATCAAGTGGGAGATGATTGTCTTAAACAAGTGGCTCAAGTCATCGCCCAAACTTTAACATTAAAACCGGGTTTAGTGGCTCGATATGGAGGGGAAGAATTTGTGGTTGTGTTACCCAAAATCGATCAAAATGAAGCGGTTTCAATAGCCGAAAAAATCCGAGATAATCTCAAATTTATTCAACTTGATCATCAAAGTTCTTCGGTGAGTTCCTATGTCACATTGAGTTTGGGAATTGCTACCGCAGAATTTGGAAATCCAGAAACCATGAAAACGATTAAAACACCCGGAGATTTAATTGTTATAGCCGATCAAGCCTTATATCAAGCTAAAAATCAAGGACGCGATCGGGTGATTTGTTCGAGTTTAAGACATCCCTATCTTTGGGTAACAAATCCCGCAATTTCACTTCAAAATTCCCGGAAAGATAGCTAAAATTACACAATCATATTGTTGTTTTTTAAACCTGTATCGCGGGTGATAGGAGTATGTATCCCCATTAGTTTAAGAACAGGTAAATAGATTAATAATAGGTTAAATTTAAAATTTTGCTTCAAATTATAAATTATAGAATAAAATGGAGTAAAGGCTTTTCAGGGTGAAACGGTATCCTTTAAGCTGTTAAGGATTTGAAAGACACTACCCCAGTCATCAATATGACTAAATTGTGAAGATTTTACGGTTTTTGAATCGGTAATTTAGATGCAGCAACAGCTATCCAATCAATTGAAATTCAATCTATTTATTTTGACATGATTATGCTCACTACTTACTCTATGGAAACGTCATCCTTAATGCCTGCTTTTTCATCAATTAATGAGTTAAATTTAGGGTCAACCCTGAAAGATTTATCTTTGTATGATGCTCAAGTTGATGTCAATCAACCGGGAATAATTCTGACTCAGAAGTTAGAAGAAAATCCCCTGATTCCCGGGGTGATGCTAACTCAAAATGGTCAGTTTAGCGGAATGATTTCTCGACGAATATTTTTAGAATGTTTAAGTCGTCCCTATGGACGGGAATTGTTTTTACAACGGTCTATTCGTTCATTACAAAGGTTTGCTCAAAGCCAATTATTAGTTTTATCAGGAGACACCTTAATTGTAGAAGCAGCCCATCGAGTTGTCAAGCGATCGCCTGAATTATTATATGAACCCATTGTAGTTCAGTTAACAGAAAATCGTCATCAACTTCTCGATATTCAACAATTATTAGTTGCTCAATCCCATATTCATCAATTAGCAACTGAATTATTACGTCAACAGGCTCAATCCCAACTGATTCAAACTGAAAAATTAGCCAGTTTAGGAAAAATGGTCGCTGGAGTTGCCCATGAAATCCGAAATCCTGTCAGTTGTATTTTAGGAAATTCTAGCTGTCTGTTAAATTATTATCAAGATTTAATTAAGTTAATTCAAACCTATGAAGACAATATCCAAAAACCTTGTCCTGCGATTGATGATGTTAAAGCCGAAATTGATTTTGAATTTTTGCAGCAAGACTTAGGAGAAGCAGTTAAAAGTATTTTAGTCAGTTCAGAACGTCTGAGTCAACTGGTTAATAGTTTGCATAGTTTTTCCCACATGGATGGTAGTCAACGGCGGGAAATCAATATTCATGATTGTCTGGATGGAACATTATTAATTTTAAAAAATCGTCTAAAACAGGGAATTGAAGTCGTCAAAAACTATGGTGATATTCCCTTAATTAAGTGTTATTCGGGTCAACTGAGTCAAGTGTTTATGAACCTAATTTCTAATGCCATTGATGCGTTAGAAGAAACTGATCAACAGTCTCTCAAAATTGAGATTAATACCCAGGTTAAAACCCTATCTGAAGATCAAATATATCCGGCGCAGTTAGCCCAACTTTCTCAGGGAAATCGATTATTATATTGTTTACCCACTGACAAAAAAATTGATATGCTTGATATTGATGTGAACTCAGAATGGCTATCAGTTTCTATTCGGGACAATGGAATGGGTATTCCCCCAGAAATTCAAGCTCGAATTTTTGATACTTTTTTCACCACTAAACCCGCCGGAAAAGGAACCGGATTAGGATTAGCGATTAGCTACCAAATTATTAGTGAAAAACATGGGGGTCAACTCAATTTTATTTCTAATTTAGGATTGGGGACGGAATTTGAGATTTTACTCCCGATTATTTAAAAACTGATCACTGATTGTTTCAGTAGTTCTAATAAACTTAGAGGTAAATTAAACTGATTAATTTCTCCGATTCCATGATAATCACTCCCCCCCGTTTTTAATAGATTATATTCTTCACAAAGGTTTTCTAACCGTTGAATTTGTGATAAACTATGGTGAGGATGATAAACTTCTAAACCCATTAATCCGGCTTCAAATAATTCTTGAAAAACTGTTTCAATTTTTCCCCCTTGATATAAATAAGGATGAGCCCAAACCGGAATCGCGCCGCAGGATTTTAATAATTTAATCCCATCAATACTCGAAAATCTGTCATACTGAACAAATGCAGGTTTATAATCTCCTAACCATCGGTCAAAGGCTTCTTTAGTAGACTTAACATAACCCGCTTTGACCATCGCCATGGCAATATGGGGACGCGCAACTGCCATCCCTTCTCCCATGGGTTCTAACTCAATTGGATAACCCAGCTCAGCCAGTTTTTCTATGATCTGAGTAGCTCTATTTTTGCGTCCATTTAAACGTTCTTTTAGGGGAGTTTCCAATTTATTTCTATTAGGATAAAATCCCAAAATATGCAATGATCTTTCATTATGAACGGTTGACAATTCCACACCCGGGACAATTTCTATACCGTAGAATTGTGCCGCCTGAAACGCTTCTTCCCAACCGGATAAAGTATCATGATCGGTAATCGCTAATGCCTTAACTCCAGCCTCGGCGGCGACCTTCACCAGTTCCGTTGGAGTCAGTTGACCATCGGAGTAGGTGGTATGACAGTGTAGTTCTAACATCGGTTAATTAATCTCCCAGGGATTCCTTGCTTAGAGTATAGTCTGAAGAATCCCGAATCAGAATTAATCCGCCTGAAGATTTCTTTTCCTCCGGTATTCCCTGTCATACCGTATTTCTTAAGATTAAGGTGCGGATAATGTTAATAAAAAAGCCAAATTAGACTCTGCTTTTAAAGCATGGGGGGCGTTAGCAGCCATGATAATAAAAATCCCAGGTTCTAATCTAATATCTTCCCCATTTAAGGTAAAAATTCCTTCTCCTTCTAATACCTGAACTGTAGCATTTCGACTTGAGGTATGTTCAGAAATATCGGTTCCTTTTGCCAAACAAAATAGGGTATATTGGCAGATGTCATTTTTCCAGAGCACTGAACTGAAAATTCCCGATTCTGAATAGTTGATTTTGTCTTTTAGATTTAAGATAGTTTGAGTCATGGTTGAATCCTTTTACCAAAGTTGATGGGTTTGCAAGAAATCCTGAATAGTTTGATAGAGTAAATGGGCCTGTTCTGGAGAAAATCCCCCGTGACCTGCCCCTGGTATTGTTAATAATTGATTAGATACCCCTAATTCATCTAGCTTGAGATGGAGTTTAACCGCTTGTTGGTGGGGAACTAATCCATCTTGATTCCCATGAATGGTTAAAATCGGAGGTAGTCCCGGGCGAACGTAATTAATCGGGGAAATTTTAGTCGCTAATTCCTGAATATTAGGTTGTTGACCGAACCACATCAGAGCATAATCTTGGCGGTTAACTCCAAATAAAACATCATTAACATCCATAATCCCAAATAGATTAATAATCGCCGCAACTTTTAATTCAGGTGGGTTTCTATCTTCACCCGTTTCTGCTAATAAATCAAATCCGGCAGAATTAGGTAAAATACTACATAACGTGGCTAAATGTCCCCCGGCTGAACCACCAATAACGACAATTTTATTGAGATCAAATTGATATTCAAAACCATGGGAAAAGACCCAACGCAAAGCACACCTAACATCTTCAACCGCCGCCGGAGCTAACGCCACATTCCCTAAACGATACTCAACATTAACAATCGACCATCCTTGGGTTAAAAATGGGAACAGTTGGGGCAGGACTTCCTCTTTGCTTCCTGATATCCAACCACCACCATGAACCGCCACCAAAGTTTTATTGACTCCCTTGAGGTTCCGTGGTTTGTAGATATCCAGATGAACTGTAACATCATTAATCCGGCGATAGGGAATATTGGGCAAAACTTCAATTCCTTCAAATAGGAAACGTCCCAGTTCAGCAAAATTGAACATAAATTTTAGTTAGGCGTTAAGGCCATGATAAGGGGTGGCAACGATCCGATACAATAAGCCTTAACTATCATAAATGGAGATGAAATACATGACTGGCGAAATTTTCTCAACCGCGTTCCTGTGCTTTTCCCTAATTCTGGTGGGTCTGGGTGGTGGCTTTCTGTTACTGAAAATCCAAGGCGGAGAATAGGGAGCAGGGGAGCAGGGGAGCAGGGGAGGCAGGGGAGGCAGGGGAGGAGGGGAGGAGGGGAGGAGGGGAGGAGGGGAGGAGGGGAGGAGGAAGAAAACTTTTATGTTTCTTTATGTTCCTTTGTGTTTCTTGGTCTTTGGTCTGCACGTTTGTTTCCTCTGTTTCTTCTGACTCCGCAACAGTCAACAGTCTAACTGGGATAGTGAGCATTGCTCGGTGGGTGGCAAATATATTGATAAAACCCCCCACCCAGTCAATAACCTGGCATACTTCAGCAATTATCGCCTTTACTGCGTCTAAATCTTCTGCTTGAGACGCATGATAGTGCGCCCTGATTAGTGGTTTAATATCATCAATATTTTGCCATTCAGATTTAGGTTTGAGCGGAATATTAATATAATAACTATAGGCTTGATGATGCGCTCTCCTAACATTTTCAGGGTTTTGATTCAACAAGCGATCGCCTTTTTCTTGGACTAGGGGATGCAATTTATAGGATTCGCGTTGGCAATCATAATATAGCAGTTGCCGACGCTTGAGAGCCAGGATAATATTTTCTTTGAGTTCATATTTACTCACTTCTAGTATTTGAGTAGCAATTGCAGCAAAAGATAGGGGATATTCTGATCTGCCATGGCTGTGTTCATGAGTCACATCTACACTCAAAGGATTTTCACTTTTTATTACGGCTTCAACTTGCTCATATAGCTTTTTTTGATTTTTCTTTAAAGCCATTATATAATCATTTCCACCCGACTTTGAAACAGCCCTGCCCCCGTTCCCCATTCTCCCAGGTTCACGGACAATCCTTTGGCTCGATTGTGATAGTCTAATTAGAAATAGAGTCTTGGGAACACATACAAGAGTGGATATTGTAATTGGTCGGGGCAAGGTTGCCCGCAGAGCTTATGGCATTGACGAAATTGCGTTAGTCCCTGGACAACGCACCCTTGACCCGGGTTTAGCAGATACAACTTGGACAATTGGTGGCATTCAACGAGAAATTCCGATTATTGCCAGTGCCATGGATGGGGTAGTTGATGTGCGTATGGCTGTGGAATTATCGAAATTGGGAGCATTGGGGGTATTGAACCTAGAAGGGATTCAAACCCGTTATCAAGACCCAGAACCGATTTTAGACCGCATCACTTCAGTCGGAAAAGAAGGGTTTGTCACCCTGATGCAAGAATTATATGCAGAACCGATTAAACCAGAATTAATTACCCAACGCATTCAGGAAATCAAGAATGGGGGCGGAATTGCTGCGGTGAGTGCGACACCAGTTGGAGCGAGTAAATATGGTTTGGTGGTGGCTGAAGCCGGGGCTGATTTATTCTTTGTGCAAGCCACAGTAGTGTCAACTACCTTCTTATCTCCAGAATCTGTGATTCCTCTGGATTTAGTTAAGTTTTGCCAAGAAATGCCGATTCCGGTGATTTTGGGTAACTGTGTCACCTACGATATCACCCTAGAATTACTCAAAGCGGGAGCGGCGGGAATTTTAGTTGGGATTGGCCCTGGTGCGGCCTGTACCTCCCGGGGGGTTTTAGGGGTGGGAGTTCCCCAAGCGACGGCCGTGGCTGACTGTGCGGCGGCTCGCAATGACTATTATCAAGAAACCGGACGTTATGTACCGATTATTGCCGATGGGGGCCTAATTACCGGAGGAGATATCTGTAAATGTATCGCCTGTGGTGCTGATGGCGTGATGATTGGTTCCCCCTTTGCCCGGGCTAAAGAAGCACCCGGACGGGGTTATCATTGGGGAATGGCAACGCCCAGTCCGGTGTTACCCAGGGGAACTCGGATTCGGGTGGGGACAACCGGAACCTTAGAACAAATTCTGCGGGGCCCGGCTCAACTTGATGACGGGACTCATAATTTATTGGGGGCGTTAAAAACCAGTATGGGAACCCTGGGAGCGCAGACGATTCCAGAAATGCAACAAGTGGAAGTTGTGATTGCTCCTTCGCTGCTGACCGAAGGAAAAGTCTATCAAAAAGCCCAACAGTTAGGGATGGGTAAGTGAACTACCTACACTGAACTGAGTACAGGTATAGTGTGAGCCTTCTTGCTGTTTAAGGTAAATTTACGGAGGTTGGGTTTCAGGATTCTTGACGAAACTTGTTAAATCGTTGTAAAACTTACGACTCAACCTGGAATTATATGAAATAAAATGGCACAATAGAAGAAGCGGAGACGTATGTTTCCGTTCACTCCTCACACCACACTCCGCCTGGACTTTTGTTCGGGCGGTTTCTTTAGGAGATCATATTGAAATATAATCGGGAGTTATTGCTTTGTAGAAAGCTTGCTCAAATTAAGGGTAGAATAGACAAAAAGGTCTTTTATATTATCAAGGATGTATAGAGATGTCCAACGCCTTACCAGTTACTGATGCTAGTTTTAAACAAGATGTGCTTGAGAGTCCGATCCCGGTATTAGTGGATTTTTGGGCGCCTTGGTGTGGGCCTTGTCGTATGGTTGCACCGGTTGTAGAAGAAATTGCAGCGCAATATGTTGGACAACTCAAAGTAGTCAAGCTCAACACAGATGAAAATCCTAATACTGCTAGTCAGTACGGAATTCGCAGTATCCCAACTCTGATGATTTTCAAAGATGGTCAAAGGGTGGATATGGTTGTAGGTGCTGTCCCTAAAACGACTTTAGCATCTACTTTGGAGGGTTATATTAATTCTCCAAAGAGTAGCCAGTAGAATACTTTAATCATTGTTACCTGGGTTGATTACTGAACTCAAAAACGGGCTGAAAAAAAGAGTAGGTTTGAGTCGGTTAATAAAAGTGGTTTTCAATTCCTAGGAAAGTGATACTTGAATCTCAAGCTGATTATTCACGGGTATTGCGCCTTGGAACCTTGGATCTGAGGCGCTTTGTTTTAGGTGATGAATTTTATGGACTCCTCAGATATTAGTTTGGCGGTAGATCCTCTACAAGCAGATATTATCCAGTTAGTGGCTAAATTGCCGAATTTGAAGCATAAAAAATGGATTTCACGATCGCTTTCCAGTCTAGTTCGGATGGCTGGAGAGGAATTTGAAACCCTAGACTGGAAAATTATTTCGGCTTCTTTATTGGACTTAGAGCGGGGTTTTCAAATTTTTTATCCCTATCGCCATGTTCGCAAAATTTGTATTTTTGGTTCGGCTCGAATTCCTGCGGATACCCCGGAATATCAAATGGCGGCGGATTTTGCCCAATGTGTCACCCAGCAAGGTTTTATGGTGTTAACCGGGGGTGGAGGTGGGATTATGCAGGCGGGAAATGAGGGCGCGGGTCTGGATTTATCGTTTGGTTTAAATATTCAACTTCCCTTTGAACAATCTTCAAATCCTTATATTCACGGGAATAAAAAAGCGATTATGTTTAAGTATTTTTTCACGCGCAAATTATTCTTTCTGCGTGAAAGTGATGCTTTAGCGATGTTTCCCGGGGGGTTTGGCACTTTAGATGAAACCTTTGAATGTTTAACTTTAATTCAAACGGGAAAGTTCGGCCCAGCCCCGTTAATTTTGGTGGATCGTCCGGGGGGAGATTATTGGTATGATCTCAACCAATTTATTGAGAAACAATTGCTCAATCGAGGATTAATTTCACCTGATGATCCGAGTTTTTATACAATTACGGATGATCTGTCTGTGGCTTGTGAAGCGATCGCCAGTTTCTATCGTGTTTATCATTCTAGCCGCTATGTTAAAGATAAATATGTGATGCGGTTAAAGTCTGAATTATCTGATCAACAGGTGGAACAACTGAATACGGAGTTTCACGATATGTTATCTAAAGGAAGGATTGAGACAACTACAGCCCTCCCAGAAGAAATAGGCGACGATACGGAGAAATTACCCCGTTTAACCTTCCATTTTAATCAACGTCGAGTAGGGAGATTGTATCAAATGATTTATACAATTAATCAAATGGGGGCTACTTCCCCAGAGGCTGCTCATCCAGAGCAGAAATAGCAGGGGAGGCAGGGGAGGCAGGGGGAGCAGGGGAGGCAGGGGGAGCAGGGGAGGCAGGGGAGGCAGGGGAGGCAGGGGGAGCAGGGGGAGCAGGGGGAGCAGGGGAGGCAGGGGAGGCAGGGGAGGCAGGGGAGGCAGGGGAGGCAGGGGAGGCAGGGGAGGCAGGGGAGGCAGGGGAGGCAGGGGAAGTATCATTACCTATTACCTATTACCCATTACCTGTTCCCTGTTCCCTTTTGATAAAGAATTTTGAACACAACTCAAATAGGATTGCTATATATGAATAATTTGTTTGAATTTGAACAGGATTTTGTTGAATCTTTGCGATGTATTCCGATGGTTGTGCGGTATAAGTTAGATAGTTGTGGGGTTAAGTTAAAATTGGAACATTGGAATAAATTTAGTCAGGAGGCTCGTCAACAGTTAGTTAGCAATTCGATTAATACACCGGAAGAAATCGCGGCTTATCGGAGTTTATTATATGAATTAGCAGAACAATATACGAATCTTCCTCTCAAGGATTTACCGATTGAGGATCAACCGCTTTGGTTAGAAACAAAAAAATTACCCGATGACGTACAGAAAAAAGCAGGGGAAATCGGGGTTAAGATTACCTTAAAACAATGGCAAGATTTAAGTCCGTTACAACGATTTGCTTTACTAAAGTTAAGCCATCCTAGTCATGAAAATAAAAACTTTTTACCTGCTTTAAAGGAATTTAAAATCTTAGAAAACAGCCTATAGATTTTTTTATTAAAATATAAACTCCCTTGTGAACTTCATCTGTTAAACTTGGATTAGTTTTGCGACTCCCAAACCCATTCCATTAACTTTCAGGGCAGTTT
Organism: Planktothrix sp. PLAVEN19ND; assembly: GCF_057220675.1. Lineage (NCBI taxonomy): Bacteria > Bacillati > Cyanobacteriota > Cyanophyceae > Oscillatoriales > Microcoleaceae > Planktothrix > Planktothrix sp. PLAVEN19ND. The sequence goes on from NZ_CM170132.1 coordinate 2,423,695, forward strand.
TTTATGGCACACAGTATAAAATCTACGATGCCCCCGCTCGATTCTGCTATTGATGAAGATGAGGAAGAATCCAAATTAGATTATTTCTATGATGATCCGGGAACTATCCCTGGAACATTGGATGTGGAAGCCGATGATCCACCCCCGGAAATGGTATTAATTGATTATAGTGACGAAATGGCAACTCGTTTAACCTTAAAAACACCGGAGGAATGTGCACCTTATTTAGATACCCATTCTGTCTCTTGGTTGGATATTTTAGGGTTAGGAAATCAAGACACTTGGGATCGGATGGCGAAGGTATTTAATTTACATCCGATTGCCTTAGAAGATGTGGTGAATGTTCCCCAACGTCCTAAAGTTGTGGAATATGAGGGTCAATTGGTGATTGTGGCCTGGATGATCATGATCAAACCTGGCGCAGAGCCCCTGCATAAAGAACAGGTTAGTATTATTTTAGGGAAAAATTATTTACTGACGGTGCAGGAAGAAGCGGAATATGATTGTTTGCAACCAGTGCGCGATCGCATTCGTTATAATCAAGGAATTATCCGTAAACAAGGGGCTGATTATTTAGCCTATGCGATTTTAGATGCCATTATTGATGGTTTTTTCCCGGTATTAGAAGAATATGGAGAGATTTTAGAAGATTTAGAAGACAAGGTTGTCTTTAATCCTGTCCCTAAAGATCTAGCTAGAATTTATAGTATTCGTCGGGATTTATTTACCCTGCGCCGGGCAATTTGGGCGCAACGGGAAGCGATTAATGTATTAATTCGAGATGGAAGCGATTTAATTAGTCCAGAAGTTAGGATATATTTACGAGACTGTTATGATCATACCATTTTAGTTCGGGATATGGTAGAAACCTATCGAGAATTATCCTCGGATTTAATGGGAATTTATATGTCTACGATGAGTAATAAAATGAATGAAATCATGAAATTGCTCACCGTTATTTCGACTATTTTTATTCCCCTGACCTTTGTAGCTGGAGTCTATGGAATGAACTTTAATACGGAAATTTCTGCTTTGAATATGCCCGAACTTAATTGGTATTGGGGTTATCCAGTCTGTTTGGGAATGATGTTTTTCATCGCTTTAGGGTTATTTTTCTTCTTCTGGAAACGCGGTTGGTTTAATAGTATTTCCGAGCCCGAAGATCAAGAACCCCTGTGATCAATTTGCAAAGTGTGACCCCCTGGGTTAAAATCTCCCTCGATATCGAATTAATTAGTCTACTGGTTGTCTAAAGCCATCCTTGCCATTCATGATCCAAAAAATTAAACCCAATCTAGTTTTGACTGTGGGAGTTGCGACGCTGCTGGTTGGAGGGGGAATTGCAGCCTACTACAGTCTAGTTTCGCGTAAATTTTTAGAAGGTGTTCCCCTGGGTGCGAATGTTGTCCCCCAAGAAGCAATGGTGGCTGTATCCCTCTCTACAAATGGCCAACAATGGGATAAATTAAAGCAATACGGCACAGTCCAATCTCAGGCGGCGTTGCAGGAAATTCTCAAGGGTTGGCAAAATCGGGTCTTTACAGACAATGGCTATGATTATCAAAAGGATATCCAGCCCTGGGTCGGTCAAGAAGTGATGATGGCTGCTTTACCGAATTCTAGCTTGATTTCTGGGACTGCTCCTACCCCGGATGCTTCTACAACCCTAAATCAACAGGCAATGGTGATGGTATTTCCCATTGCTAACCCCGCCAAAGCAAAGGAATTATTATCGCAACCGAGAACAGTACAACCGGGTCAAACCACCCAGCGCTCCTATCGAGGAGTTGATATTATTGAAACCCAGGGAAATCCTAAACAGAATTATTCGATTTCTGTCCTGGGACAAGATTTTTTAGTTGTTACCACCGATCCGAATGCAACTGAACGGGTAATTGATACTTATAGAGGTTCGGATTCCTTAGCGAAAACCCCTGGATATGCTGCTAGTTTAAAGACGATTAAAACTACTAATCCTTTTGCTCAAGTTTACCTAAATATTCCCGTAGCTACAAAGATTGCCTCCTATCGTTCTCCTAATCCGATTCCTGATAAAAATTTGGAACAGGTACAACAGCATCAAGGATTAGCTACTAATATTAATTTAGAAGCTCAGGGCGTAGGTCTAAAAGCCGTATCTTGGTTAAAACCTAATAGTCAGAAAAAATTTACCGTTGAAAATAAGGCTCAAGAGATTCTACCTCGGATTCCAGAAAATACATTAATGATGGTTTCTGGAAGTAATTTAAAACGGGTTTGGGAAGATTATACTCAAGGGGCAAATGCTAATCCGATAGCGCCCTTGAATCCTCAAGTTTTGAGTTCGAGTTTTAAATCGGCGACGGGGATGGAGTTAGAAAAAGATGTTTTGAATTGGATGGGGGGGGAGTTTTCTTTATCTTTAGTTCCGGCTAATCCTAATCCTAGGGCGTTAGAACGATTTGTGGCGGGGTTAGTATTAATGGTGAAGGTTTCCGATCGCAGTGCGGCGGATAAGGCTTTAACCCAGTTAGATGAGGTGATGAAGAATAAGAAATTTAAGGTGAGTGAAACTAAAGTTAAGGATCAATCGGCGGTGCAATGGGTATCTCCCTTTGGGGGATTTATGGTAACTCGGGGTTGGTTAGAATCCGATGTGGCTTTTGTGACTTTGGGGGGGGCGATCGCGGATCAAGTTGTGCCTTCACCTCAAGCTGCAATCACCTCTAATCCGCTATTTCAGCAAACTATTCCGATGGGACTCAACCCCAATAATGGCAACTTTTTTATGAATCTTGAACGGGTGTTTGATCCGAATGTTAGAACTCTATCTTTACCTCAACTTCCCCCAGATCAAAGGCTATGGATTGATGCGATTCAATCAATTGGATTAACTACTGCAATTATCGGCGATCGCACTAGCCGTTATGATATTTTTGTTAAAATCAAAACGCCTAGCACTCAACTTCCTCCAACCGCAACCCCCAAAACAGAACCTTAAAGGGCAGGGAGAGCAGGGGGAGCAGGGGGAGCAGGGGGAGCAGGGGGAGCAGGGGGAGCAGGGGGAGCAGGGGGAGCAGGGCAGGGCTGTTTCAAAGTCGGGTGAAAAAGAGTAAAGAAAGAGCGATCGCCACCTGATAAAATGGAAAGCGATCGCCATTTTTTCTAAAAAAAGATGCTAACAAGTTTAATAGAAAATTTAAAAAAAGTCAAGGACTTCAGAAAAAGTCAGGGAAAAAGGTATGAGTTATGGGAAGTGCTATTAGTAGTAGTTTTAGGGGTGATAGGAGAATGTGGTCTAAAAGGAAAGTTGATAACTGCGGATGCGTTACATTGTAATGTCACCGGGAACATATTCAAAGTATAATTCAGGTAGAACGGTGGGGATACAGAGGAAAAAAGTCTGATAAAGAAACGGTTTATTATATAAGTAGTATCTGGGAAAAGGCAGAATTTTTTTCCCAAAAGATTAAAGGGCATTGGGGGATTGAAAATCAAGTTCATTGGGTAAAAGATGTGTTATTTAAAGAGGATAGTATGAAAATTCATCAAGTACGAGCGGCGACTAATTTGGCATTGCTCAACACCCTAGGATTGAATATTTTCAGAGGTTTAGGATTTTTATCAATAACAGAGGGAAGAAGGTGGTTAGGAAATCAGTGGGAGAAATTAGTGGCTATCTCTTCATCCCCAAGTTAAGAATAGAGCGATTAGTTTAGGAAAAATAGAGAAAAATCACAAACGTAAGTCTTACTCCGTAGGGAATAGGAATATTTATGCTATTTAGATAACTATTTCATATAATTAATATTATATAGCCCTTATAGGAAATATTAATTCTTCCGAAAATAGCTATCATGTTTGAGAATTATGGCTAAAAAGTAAGCTATAATTTTCAAACATGAAACAGCCCTGCCCCTGCCCCTGCCTCCCCTCCCCTCTCTTATGCGTCTTCCCTTCCCCACCTTCTCAACTTCTGCCCGTTCTCAACAACATATTGGTGAGGTAATTGAAACGGCGACAACGGAATATTTAGCCCAATGTTTGGAACCGGAGGATTTGAGTTTTCCGGTGATGCCTGCCTTTGGCAGTTGGGTGAAATCTAGGGATGAGGAGTCGGGAAATCAGGTTTATGGGGTAGTTTATCATGCTACGACTAGCCCAATTGATTCCGTACATCGGGCGAGGGCGTTAGGATTAAGTTTAGAGGAATTGCGAGAACAGCAACCCCAAATTTTTGCCATGTTAAAAACGGAATTTCGGGTGGCAATTGTGGGGTTTGAGTTGGCGAGTGAAGATAATAGTTCGCAACCGCAACGGGGCAAAATTTATCAATATATTCCGCCCCGTCCTCCTCAAATTCATCAAGCGGTGTATGAATGCGAACCGGATGAAATTGTGGATTTTAGTCAGGAATTAGATTTTTTAAGAACTTTATTAGATGTAGGTAATGCTCCGGTTGATTCTTTGGTAGCAGCAGCAATTCGAGAAGTTTATAAGTTTAAAACCTCAGATAGAGCTTGGTTAGTAGAAGCGGGACGAACCCTGAGTATTTTATTAAAAGATGACTATGATCGCTTGCGAGTAATTCTCAAGCAAATTCATCCTTGATTATCGGAGACTTAAATTGATCCAGCTTCTGTCACTTTCCGAATTAAGCAAGTATTAAATAAACTAATTTAGCCAAATGTTATAGCAAGAGGCAATAGGGAATAGGCAATCTCGCCATAGGTAAATACTTACTGTGAGCAGCTTTTAGCTTTCAAGAATGTCCTTATAGATGTGGCGACTGCTATATCATCTATAGGTTTGATTGGGTTAAATTTAACAAGTCTAAACAAGAACAGAAAATCTCAGTTTGTTGCTGAAAAATTTCTTCAGCCGTCAAATTTGATTGAGACTCAGAAATAAAATTAACTTGATCAGAAGCACTTTGATATGTTGTTTGAATTGTCAACATTAGTTTGATAAAATCATCCAAGTTATCTTTATCTTTGAGTACAGGGATAATTACATTGCTGGGTAAAGACTCAAGTATTTTAATAAAATCGGCATCTTTTAAGTTTAAGAATGCAGCCCGAAGTTTCCTGTATTTTTGGTTAATCTCCATGGCATCATTGTGTCTATATTCATTAAGCCAATCAGGTTTTACTGACTGTTTTTTCTGAAGAATAGCCAGGTGATGTCCTGATTCAATAATTTCTATATTAAAACTATCAGGATATACTGACAACCAATTTTTTAAAATAATCTTTTCACTTTCTCGATTGAAATCATCCAAAATGACAATACCACCAATACGGAGTTGGTTATAGACTTGATATAAACAGGCTTCTCTTCCTCTTAAGGTATAGAATGGTGGCCCATCTATAATTACGCAGTCAAAACTAAGGTTGTTTAAGGAAGTATCTTGAGTATAAGCAAAAATCGTACCCAAACCATATTCTTGAAAACTCAAAGGCTGATATTTTAACTCAAAGAGAGATTCTGGTTGAAGAAATTCTTTAGCAAGCTCTTGAGTTTGATGATAACAGTCTAAATCTGCATCTATTGAGATTATTTTGGTTTGAGGAAAACTTAAAGCTAGACGGATGGAACTTGCACCGCTACCAAACTCTAAAATATAATTTGGCAAATTAACTTTCTCATTGATCAAGTCAACAATTTTTAGGAATCCTTCTTCCCCAATCCGCCAAGCCAAATTAAGATTTAACTGATGATTATCAAAATTCATTAATGTATGGGATCATTAGATCATAAATAATTGCTTAATTGTATACAAAAAACCTAAATCGGTAATTTTATGGCAATTTTGGCGACAAGCTTTGATTAAAGCTTCCATTATGTTAACATGGATTCGTCTATTTTGGATAAAAATCTTGAATATCCTGTGCTGTTAGTTGTTGTTCTCCGATTCACTTGGGGTGATCAGCATCTGTGGCTCAATACTTCTACCTTTTTCAAAGCCAAAGATAACTTTATTTCGATAGATTAAATCAAGTTCTTACCGATAACCAACAAATCAAATGCCATGAAAAATCCTTTAATTTCTATTATTACTCCCGCTTATAAGGCAGAAAACACTATCAAGAGAGCCGTGAGCAGTGTCATACATCAAGATTTTATGGATTGGGAAATGATTATTATTAGCGATGATTACCAAAATTATTCTCAAATTCTTAAAGAAGATCATATCGTGGATGAACGCTTACAATTTATTTCAACAAATAAATTTGGTTCGGGTTCAAGTAATGCCAGAAATAAAGGGTTAGAGGTTGCTAGAGGACAGTACATGGCAACCCTAGATGCGGACGATGAATTTAAACCTCAAAAATTATCAAAGATGATCCCTTTGGTTGAGAGGTATGGTGCGGCTATTTCTGATATTGAAATTCGAGATCATGATTCTGATCTTTTACTAGAAAAATTCAATAAGTTACCTAATTATGAGTTTCTTTCTCCAAAAGACTTACCATGGGTTTCTCTTCATAGCTCTAGTATTTATTTATATGATGCCACCAAAATACCCAATTTATATTATGATACTGATTTTCCCAGAATGCAGGATTTTGTTTTTTTAATGTCCTTTTTTAATGACATTGAGTGTATTGGTTTTGAACATGAGCCTTTGCATATTTACTATAAGCGTAAGGGATCTGCTTGTAACTCTGCCGATACCCATGAAACGTTTCATAAATCTAGAAATAAATTGCTTGAAAAAATAAATAATGGTCAAATATCTATTCAAAACAATTTAGCCAAAGCTGAGTGCATAAAAATCATAAATTTCATATCGGAAACAGATAATATTTACGATATGGAAATTCTGAAAAATCCCCAAACTGATTGGCTGGAAATTTTTAAAACTAAAATTCAAGATCGGGATTTTTTAGGATATGTAAATTTTTTGAGAAACGAGGTTTAAAAAAGGCACAAGAACGGTGAAAATCGTGTTTTTTTACATCAACTTGACACTATTACTTTACCATGATAACTTTAGCTTTGGTTGCAAATTCAGTACAATTTACTTTTTAAATGAGAAAAAATTCAATGATTAAAACCTATGTAAGTAATGCTTTTTTAAAAATCGAAGATTCCCAACTGTATGCTATTTTTGCTTGGAGTCAACGCACAGCAGAAATTATTACTAACAAATCCTGGTTAACAATATTAGAAATATTTGTTCACGAACATTCTTTAGAAAAAGCTTACCTAATCTTTGAACAAATTAAATCAGCTTCAGTCCTGGAAAAGATGGAGGAGCTAGAGCAATATCAACATCTGATTGAAAATGCCATAGTATTTTTAGCCGATGGAAAAATTACAATTTTTGGTAAAGGATTTCGCAGCTTTATTGAAAAAGAAATGTTATTTGAACTTGGCGATATTAGTCAAGAAAATTACCAAGTTCTGACACAATTATTTTTTAACTATCAATTAAAAGATGATTTAGAATCTATTGAAAATATAGAAGAATTTCGCAAGGTAGTAGAACATTTAGAAAAACTTGGGTTGCTATCTCCTGCTACAAATTCTATAGATTGGGGTGATTTAAAAAAAGCTGTTCCTATTTGTCAAGCCTTTGGTTTAACTAGAGGTACACCCGTAGATAGATATTATCTCAGCAAATATTTACAGGAAATTCAAACGCAAATTTCTGGGAATATTTTAGAAATAGGAGGAATACCAAAAGATAAGGATTTCTATGAAGTTAATCCGGGTACATCCTATCAAATTATGAATATAGAACCCGGTTTGGGAATAGATATAGTCGGTGATGCTCACGATCCATCTATAATTAAACCGGAATCCTTTGATTCCATCGTAATTTTTAATGTTCTCGAACATTGTTACGCACCTTGGCAAGTAGTAGAAAATATTTATACTTGGTTAAAACCAGGGGGTAAATGTTTTGCCATGGTTCCTAGTTCTATCAGACTCCATGCTACACCCATGGACTATTGGCGGCCATTACCCGATGCTTTTGCTTGGATGTTTAGAAATTTTTCTCACCAAAAGCTCTATATTTATGGTAATCCTATTACTGTTATTGCTAGTTATCATGGCATCGCCACTGAAGAACTAACAACCGCAGAATTAGACGCCTATCATCCAGATTATCCTGTGGCTACCTGTATCGTAGCCCAGAAATAAAATTCACTTTTTATAACTCTTTATCAATTGCCATGAGTCCGATTAATTTTGATATCCAACCCGAAGTTAGCATCATTTTATGTACATACAATCGAGCCCAATATTTAAGTCAATGTATTGATAGTGTTATCGGTCAAACTTTTAAAAATTGGGAATTGCTAGTTGTCGATGATGGCAGCAATGATCAGACTTTTGAAATTGTCAACCCCTATTTACAAAACACTCAAAATATCCGTTATTTGAAACATAAAAATCGCAAGTTAGCCTACTCTAAAAATGTCGGTATTCAAGCCTCATTTAGCTCCTATATTACATTTTTAGATAGTGATGATACCTATGCCCCTCATCATATAGAATCTCGTTTTAATTATCTAAAATCTCATCCTGAAATTGATTTAATACAAGGCGGATTTTTTTCTGAGGAAGATATTATAGTAGCTGATTATTATAAACCTGGGAAAACCATTAATTTAAAAGAATGTGTTTTAGGCCCTACCTTTTTTGGTAAACGTCAAGTATTTTTTGAATTAAAAGGATTTGATAATATCGCCTATGGTGAAGATACAGATTTTTGGCAACGAGCAGAAAAAGTATTCAAAACTCAAAACATTACCAAACCAGAAACCTATATTTACACAAGAGCAGAAACAAGTATTACTAAGAGTGTTTTAGCAAATATTTATTTACATGAAAATTAATACTTTTTTTGCCAAATTAGCTAAAAGCTAATAACATAAATCAACGAATTTTACCATTTTCAAAGGTTTTTATATGAAAAATAGAGGAGTTATCTATTGTGCAACAGGAAATGCTTTATATCTGGAAGCGGCTTTTGATTTCGGCTATTATACTTTTATTTTGTATTACTTTTTTATCTGGCTGTCAAGAATATGTAAATAAAAATAACGGGGTAATTCATCTGACACTATGGCAATCAATTAATCCCCCTAAAAACCGCGATGTTTTTGAAAGATTGGTAGAAAAATTCAATCAAAAACATACTGATATTCAGGTAGAATCTATTTACGCAGAAGGATTACCAAAAGTATTAACGGCTGTCGTTGGTAATGCCTCTCCAGATATTCTATCATTTTATCCTCAACTTACGGGTCAGTTTGTCGAATTGGGCGCAATTGTTCCCCTAGAAGAATGGTTTGACCAATTACCCGGGAAATCTGAAATTATTCCTAACACATTGGAGGAATTAAAATTAGATGGTCACTTGTGGTCAATTCCTCTTTCTACAAGTAATCTGGCTATTTTTTATCGTCCTACACTTTTTGAAGCTGCGGGAATAAAAGAAACCCCGAAAAATTGGGAAGAATTACGCCAAGTTGCTAAAAAATTGACAATCGATAAAAATGGCGATCAACTACCCGAACAACATGGAATATTACTGCCTTTAGGTAAAGGAGAATGGACTGTTTTTAGTTGGTTTCCGTTTTTATTAAGTGCCCCCGGTGAAATAGTCACAAATGGCTATCCCAATTTAACAAATGCTGGAGCTATTACCGCTTTAAAATTCTGGCAAGACTTAATTAAAGATGGTTCAGCCATTCTTTCTAGTCCAGAACGGGGTTATGAGGAGGATAATTTTCTGGCGGGTCGTGTGGCAATGCAAATCACTGGCCCCTGGACTTATATTACTAAATCTAATGTTGATTATCAAGTATTTCCTATCCCTGCTAATATTAAGAAAGCTACGGTGATTGGGGGTGGAAATCTTTATGTGATGAAGACTAAGCCAGAAAGAGAGAAGGCAGCACTGAGGTTTTTAGAATTTGTTTTAAGTGAAGAATTTCAAACAGAATGGGCTGTAGGTACTGGTTTTTTACCCGTTAATATTAATTCTGTTCAAAGTCCGGCCTATCAACAATTCCTCAACTCCCAACCTTGGTTAAAAGTGTTTGTAGACCAAATGCCTGTAGCCCGCGCTCGACCCATTATTGCTGGATATAATCGTTTATCTAATAGTTTGGGTCGAGCCATTGAGTCCACATTACTAGGTAAATCTTCTGCTGAGGAAGCACTCAAAGAAGCTCAAGCCCGTTTAGAACTAATTTGGAATAGTAATTAATTACTGACAAATTCCCGTGATCTTTTAATTCTTTGATTCAAAATCCTCACGATATGGTATATTGGAAAGGTTGTCTAAAAATCACACATCCAGGGATTCGGGTGTTTCTAGGGTTAAAACCCTTAGCTGATACGCCTGGATGGAGGATTAACCCGAATTAGGAGTTATAAAGAATGGGCGTTATTAGTTTGGCAGAAATGCTGGAGTCTGGAGTTCACTTTGGACATCAGACCCGCCGTTGGAATCCAAAAATGTCTCCCTATATCTACACGGAGCGTAACGGGGTTCATATTATTGATTTAGTTCAAACCGCAGAACTAATGGAGGAGGCCTATGATTATGTCAGAAGTTCCTCTGAAGATGGGAAGAAGTTTCTGTTTGTCGGTACTAAACGTCAAGCTGCTGGAATTATCGCCAGCGAAGCCGCCCGTTGCGGGGGATATTATGTCAACCAACGTTGGTTGGGGGGAATGCTGACCAACTGGGCGACGATTAAAACCCGGGTTGACCGTCTGAAAACTTTGGAAGACCGCGAGTCCAGTGGTTATTTTGATTATCTTCCTAAAAAAGAAGCTTCGGTTTTACGTCGAGAATTGACGAAATTACGGAAGTATTTAGGTGGAATTAAAGCCATGCGTCGTGTTCCTGATGTGGTGATTTTAGTTGACCAACGCCGGGAATATAATGCGGTGATGGAATGTCGGAAATTAGATATTCCCATTGTGTCTTTATTAGATACTAATTGTGATCCTGATTTGGCAGATATTCATATTCCTGCTAATGATGATGCTATTCGTTCAATTAAGTTGATCGTCGGTAAGTTAGCCGATGCAATTTATGAAGGACGTCATGGTCAAGGTGCAGAAGCGCCCGAAGACTTTGAAGATTACGAAGCCGATTATGAAGACGATGAAGAAGTTGAAGATATCGGCGATTTAGATTCTGATTCGGAGTCGGAAGAATAAAACCTAAAGCAAGTTCTCAGGAGTCTTTTTTGGGGCGGTTTGAAGCTGAATAATCCCTCGGGACTCCTGGAATATTAATCTGGAAAAACGCTCTTATTCATTTGTTATACTGGTGGTTAACAGATGGATGATAGCTGTAGCAAACCTAGAATAAATCTGAGGAAAAGATGGCGGAAATCTCAGCAAAAGTTGTGAAGGAACTGCGCGATAAAACGGGCGCGGGGATGATGGACTGTAAAAAAGCCCTGATTGAAAATGATGGGGATATCACTAAGTCCATAGAATGGTTGCGTCAAAAGGGAATTAGTTCTGCGGATAAAAAGACCTCTCGCAGCGCTACCGAAGGCTTGGTGGGAAGTTATATTCACACTGGCGGACGGGTTGGAGTGATGGTGGAAGTCAACTGCGAAACAGACTTTGTGGCGCGTCGGGAGGAATTTAAGGCATTAGTGAATAATATTGCAATGCAAATTGCAGCTTGTCCTAATGTGGAATATGTTTCTATTGATGATATTCCCCCCAGCATTACCGCTAAGGAAAAAGAGATTGAAATGAAGCGGGATGATTTAGGAAATAAACCTGATAATATTAAGGAAAAAATTGTTCAAGGACGAATTGATAAGCGTCTTCAAGAGCTATCTTTAGTTGATCAACCTTACATTCGCAATCAAGATATTACGGTGGCGGAGTTGGTAAAACAAAGTATTGCTCTGTTAGGAGAAAACATTAAAATTCGTCGCTTTGCTCGTTTTGTTTTGGGCGAAGGGTTAGAGAAGGAAGAAAAGAATTTTGCGGATGAAGTGGCTGAACAAATGGGTAAAGCCTAGGTTACTTCTGAAGTTAATTGATAGTTGGAACTCCGATCTGATAGGAATTTAATTATGATCGGAGTTCATTAATTCGTAATTCGTAATTCGTAATTCCTTTATGGCTGGATCAATAAATCGCGTTGATCAGGATATCGCTGCTTTGGAAGAAGCGATCGCTAAAATTGCCCAAGAGTTTCATCAGGCTTATGAAGTCTATTTGGTAGCCCTGGGGCAAGGGGTACGTCAACAATTAATTTTGGCGAGTTATCATCTCTGTACTCAAACCTATCCTCAAGCATTTTTAGAGTTATCGGTTTCACAACGACAAAAATTACAACAGGAGCTAAGAAATTTAGCCCGACAAATGCAGACGGATTTGTGCGATTCTCTGCACATTCTAGTTTCGTTTGAACTTGTAGATGGAGAGGAGGAGGATTTTACCTCTGAGCCGGGGGAGGCACAGCCCGAGGAAAATTTGCAGGTTTCTCGGACTCCACAACCGTTGGATTTATTGGCTTGGCAAGAAGGGATTGAAACCGAAATTGTGCGGCTGTTAAAATTGCTATCTAAGGATGCTAACTTGCTGTTACAACGGTTTGGACTGTTACCGAAAAAATTACCGGAAGCGATTTTGGAAGTGGCTTCTAAAGCTCAAGCGTCGAGTGATATGGTGGCTGGGCCAGCGAATTTGCTCCAGATCATGATTGAGACGGAGGATGATGACGAGTCCCAAACCTCTATGATGACCAAGTTAACGGCTATTCATTTGCGCCTGGGGGAAATTGAGTTTGCGGATGCTAATGTGATGGCGCGACGCCACCAACTCCGCCATTTATCGGGACAGTTGAGTGGTATCCGTCGGGACTATCAAAAAAAGTTACGCGAGAGGGCTATACTTCAGGCAGAAGCCGCTTGGCGAGCCAGTTGGTATGAGGATTAAAAAGGGTTGTAATACTTGTGGGTTAAGGTTTTAGGGGTTTTAATTGACTAAAAAATCAAGAGTAGGGACGAAAGACCCCCAGTAGCATCTACTCAAATTATAGCACCCGAAAATTATTCGTGTCAACCTTGTTTAAAATTTGCCTTGATTTTTTCCGAAAATTGAGGAGTAGGGAAATTAGAAAAGTCTGTAATGCTATGGATAAAGGGTTCTAAGATTTATTGCCTAAAAAATCAAGTGTAAACCCAAAAAACTGCCACTAGCATTTGCTAAAATTATAGCAAAATGGATTTGTTATTGTCAACCCCCCTGAAATTGGCGTTAATTCCTATTATTAAAAAGCCGAGTAGAGAGGTTAAAGAAAAGCAAAGAAAATCTCTGTTCTGCTGACAATACAATATATTATAATAGGCTGTGGTGAGTCACAAAGACAGGGTAATTAGGAACTGAGATTAAGATGAAATCTTATCAACCGGACTGGTGGAGATTTAGTAAAGCGTTGTGCGTGGAAGCAGAACGGGGTTTTACGAATTTACAGGGGAGTCAATATCAGTTCCATGAATTTTTTTATGTGAGTTTAAAAGAATTGTTTGAAAATGCACCGCCGGAGACTCAGCAACGGTGTCAAGATTTGGCGGAGGAGTTTTTACGCTATCCTGAATTAGCCGTAGAAGACCGACAACATTTAATTGCAGATACGAGACGTTTTTTACTGCAATTACAACGGTTATTTGATTGTCGGAATCAGGTATCGGAAATTCGGGAAAAAGAACAAAATCGAAACCCCCAGGCTCGTAGTGCTGGAATGGCGGAAAAAGGCAAAAGTGTTGAGATTTCCTTAGAACAATCCTTAGAAAAAATTATCGGGCCGAGAAATAGCGATCGCATCGCTAAATTAGGAATTTTAACCGTATTTGATTTACTCTATTATTATCCGAGGGATCATATTGACTACGCCCGACAGGTAAAAATCAAAGAACTCGAACCTGGGGAAACCGTAACCCTAATTGCTCAGGTAAAACGGTGTAGTTGTTTTAGTAGTCCGCGCAATAAAAAATTAACCATATTAGAATTAGTATTAAGCGATAATACCGGACAGCTTAAAATTAGTCGATTTTATGCCGGAAATCGATATAGTAGTAAAGGTTGGCAACATCAACAAAAAAATAATTATGCGACCGGGGCGTTAATTGCCGCATCGGGTTTAGTCAAAAAAAATCAATATGGGATTACCTTAGATAACCCGGAATTAGAGGTTTTAGATGATGCCGAGGGTCAAATTGAATCAATGAAAATTGGGCGACTTTTGCCCGTGTATCCGTTAGCAGATGGCATCGGGGCGGATGTGGTGAGAAAAGCGGTAATTGCGGCTTTACCTGCGGCGAAACAATTGGCAGAAGCGTTACCCCAAGAAGTATTAAATCAATATCAATTAATTGGGTTAACTAATGCCATTGAGAATATCCATTTTCCCCCAGACCGAGATTGTTTATCGGCGGCGAGACGGCGGTTAGTCTTTGATGAATTTTTCTATTTACAGTTAGGATTATTAACCCGAAGACAACAGCAGAAACAGGTTGAAACCAGCGCGATTTTAGCACCCAAGGGAAAATTAATTGATGAATTTCATCAGATGTTACCCTTTCAATTAACCAATGCTCAAAATCGGGTAATTCAAGAAATTCTCCAAGATTTATATTCCCCTGAACCGATGAATCGATTAGTACAAGGAGATGTGGGAGCCGGAAAAACCGTGGTGGCGGTGGTGGCAATGTTAGCGGCAATTCAAGCCGGATATCAAGCCGCTTTAATGGCGCCAACGGAAGTTTTAGCCGAACAACATTATCGAAAATTAGTCAGTTGGTTTAATTTAATGCACCTGCCTGTAGAATTATTAACGGGTTCAACGAAAGTGGGAAAACGGCGTCAAATTCATGCCCATTTAGAAACGGGAGAATTGCCAGTTTTAGTCGGAACCCATGCCTTAATTCAAGATAAGGTAAATTTTCATCGTTTGGGATTGGTGGTGATAGATGAACAACATCGATTTGGGGTTCAACAACGGGCTAGATTACAACAAAAAGGCGAATCTCCCCATGTTTTAACGATGACCGCCACTCCCATTCCCCGCACCTTAGCCCTAACCTTACATGGGGATTTAGATGTGAGTCAAATTGATGAACTTCCCCCCGGTCGCCAACCCATTCAAACCACTATTTTAACCGGAAAACAACGACGGGATGCCTATGATTTAATTCAACGGGAGGTAGCCAAAGGTAGACAGGTTTATGTGGTGTTACCCCTAATTGAAGAATCAGAAAAATTAGATGTTAAATCGGCGGTGGAGGAACATCAAAAATTACAGTCTAAGATTTTTCCCGAGTTTAAAATTGGGTTGCTCCATGGTCGGATGAGTAGTGCGGAAAAAGATGAAGCGATTACTCTATTTCGAGATCAAGAAACTCAGATTCTGGTATCAACAACGGTGGTGGAAGTGGGGGTGGATGTTCCGAATGCCACGGTGATGTTAATTGAAAATGCCGAGCGGTTTGGATTATCTCAAGTGCATCAATTACGGGGACGGGTCGGTCGAGGAAAGGATAAATCCTATTGTTTATTAATGTTAGGAGGTTCTACCCCGGAAGCGCGACAACGGTTACAGGTTTTGGAACAATCTCAGGATGGGTTTTTGATTGCCGAAATGGATTTACAATTGCGGGGGCCAGGACAGGTTTTAGGCACTCGTCAGTCAGGTTTACCGGATTTTGCTTTAGCCAGTTTAGTTGAGGATCAGGAGGTGTTACAATTGGCTAGGGATGCTGCCCAAAATGTATTAGAAAAAGATCCAAAGTTACAGGGTTTACCTTTAATGCGAGATGAATTAAATCGTCGTTATATTAAGATTATGGGAGGCAGTATTTTAACCTAGTTCTCATTACCTATCGCAGATTTAAACGGATTACGCAGATTAACACAGATTAAAATCCGTGAAATCCGTGAAATCCTCTTAAATCCGTGTTCCCTATTCCCTTAAAAAATGAAAATAGTATTAACAAATGATGATGGTATTGATGCACCAGGAATTAAAGCATTAGGGAAGGCAATTTCTGGGGAAAAATTTTTGATTGCTCCCCAAAAAGAATATTCTCAATGTGGACATCAAGTCACAACTAATCAAGGCATTCATGTTGAAAAACGTTCGGAAATAGAATATGCGATCGGGGGAACTCCCGCCGATTGTATTCGGTTAGCAGTATCCCATCTTTGTCCTGATTTAAGTTGGGTGATTTCGGGAATTAATCCGGGGGGAAATATGGGGGTTGATGTGTATATTTCCGGGACGGTGGCGGCGGTGAGGGAGGCGGCAATTCAGGGAATTCCGGGGATAGCTTTATCGCAATATCGCAAAAAAGGAAAACCCGTGAATTGGAAAAGGGCAACCCGTTGGGCAAATTTAGTGTTAAATGAATTAATGCAGCATCCTCCGCAACGGGGGTGTTTTTGGAATGTTAATTTTCCCGACTTGGAACCGGAAGATCCTGAGCCAGATCTGGTATTTTGTAAATTAGGAATTCAATCTTTGCCGATTAATTATAGGATGGAAGGGGATTATTTTCATTATTACGGAAGTTATAGCGATCGCACCTACGAAGTCGGAACGGATGTAGAGGTGTGTTTTCGGGGTAAAATAGCTGTGAGTTTAATTAGATTGTAGGTGAGGGGTCAAGATTAATTTAAACACCCAGACACCCAGACACAAAGAGGTTGTAAATATAACTAGCCGATTGGTGTCAGGGGTGGATGTGACAATTCTTAACACCATTTCTCATGAAATTAGTTTAGTATCAGGAATTAGGCGGTTTTTCTTGGTGCTGTGATTAGCAAGACGCCTATTGTTGAATTTAGCTTTGGGATTAAAACTTTAGTATGAGCGTTAACTTAGCAACCCAACTGCGAGAAGGCACAAAGAAGTCTCACACAATGGCGGAAAACGTTGGTTTTATTAAGTGCTTTTTAAAGGGTACAGTAGAAAAGACGTCTTACCGAAAATTGGCAGGAAATCTCTATTTTGTCTACTCCGCAATGGAAGAAGAAATGGAGCGCCACCGTAACCATCCAATTTTATCTAAATTGTATTTTCCTGAACTGAATCGCAAACAAAGTTTAGAGCAGGATTTATGCTTTTATCATGGTGCAAATTGGAAAGAAGAAGTACAACCTTCTGAAGCCACAAAAGCCTATGTTGCTCGAATTCGAGAAATCTCTAATTCTGAACCCGAATTGTTAATTGCCCATCTCTATACTCGCTATTTAGGGGATTTGTCCGGGGGGCAAATTCTCAAGGGAATTGCTCAAAACGCGATGAACTTACAGGATGGACAAGGAACTCAGTTTTACGAGTTTAATGATATTCCCGACGAAAAAGCATTTAAGGTCAATTATCGTCAACAAATGGATAGCGTTGATATTGACCAAGAAATGGCAACTCGCATTGTCGATGAAGCCAATGATGCCTTTGGGATGAACATGAAAATGTTCAATGAATTAGAAGGGAATTTAGTCAAAGCTATTGGTCAAATGTTGTTTAATACCTTAACTCGTCGCCGGACAAAGGGCGCAACGGAAGGGTTAGCAACCGCCGCCGAATAATCGGTAATAGCAGGCAACAGGTAACGTCAGGTTTGCGAGATCAGTCCTTGTGCTAACCTTTCTGGAAACTGCTATAAAATACTATAAAACAAATTAGTCCTGAATGCAAGGATTTGTCTTGTGTTCAGGATTTTGTATTTTTATAGGGGAATGAAAGATCCATAAGAGGGTTGGAAGACCCAACCCCTACGATATATAGCACTACGCATTACGGTTAGGACATTTTTAAACCCTGAAACCCTTTCAATTCTGTTCCCTGTTCCCTGTTCCGGTGTTCCCTTGCGCGTAGCGCTATGCTATTTAGGATTGCTATATTGGCTTACTGACTAACCACTTGCTGGGCGTTTTTTTGTCGATGGAGGGCATAGAGTTGGAAGAACACAATCATCCCTACAATAAAACTACCCGTCACAGCAATAGCTGTATTGATGGGTAAATTATTTTTGAATACTGCTAGTAAAACAATCACCAATAAAAGCACCGTTGGTACTTCATTTAAACTGCGGAATTGTTGACTGGTGAACATCACCTTATGGGTAGCTAATTGTCGCATAATCCGACCACAATAAAAATGATAGGCGACTAAAACCGCAACTAATCCTAATTTAATATGCAGCCACATATCTTGTAACAGGCTGGGTTGTGTAATTAAAAGGGCGATCGCCATTACCACCGTCACCACCATTCCTGGGGTTGTGATAATCCCATAAAGACGCTTTTCCATCAATTCATATTGTTCTTTTAAAATGCTGCGGGCTGGTTCAGGTTTTTCTTCCGCCTCGGCGTGATAAACAAATAATCTCACCAGATAAAATAAACCCGCAAACCAGACAACCATTCCAATGATATGAAAGGATTTAAACCAAAAATAAGTCATAGATCCAATAAAATCCTCAACAATAAAGGTGGTATAAACCACCTTACTGGATTCTGGACAATCTGGCAATTAAATCGCCCTTGATAATCTTTGTTCCTGTTGGGCTAGGGTATGGGTATCAAATAAAAAGGCAATATTTCTAACTAAAAGTCTGCCTAGGTTTGTCACCACAATGGAATCATGGTTGGACTGAACTAAACCATCGGCAATTAAGGGACGCATGGCGATTAATTCCGTGGCAAAGTAGGTGTCAAAATCCAGATGATATTTAGCTTCGATTTGAGATTTATCTAAGTAGAAACTAGACATAATTTGCATAATCACATCTCGTCTGAGAATATCATCCTTACTCAATTTAAACCCTTTACTTACGGGTAAAATTCCTTGATCAATGGCTTGATAATACTCTTTTAATCGCTTATGGTTTTGAGCATAGGTATCTTCTAACATACTAATAGAGGTTAACCCAAATCCATAAAGTTCGGCTTCCGGTTGGGTTGTATACCCTTGAAAATTTCGTTTTAAGGATGAATTTCGTTGGGCGATCGCTAATTCATCATTGGGTTTTGCAAAGTGATCCATGCCAATAAAAACATAGCCATTATCGGTCAATTCTTGGATTGACATTTGCCAAATTTCCAACTTTTCATGGGGTTGGGGTAGGGCAGATTCGGGAATATTTTTCTGGACTGGTTTCATCCAGGGAACATAGGCAAAGTTAAAAATAGCAATCCGATCGGGATCGAGTTTAATGGTCTTTTTAATGGTTTCTTTAAAGCTAGACAAAGTTTGATAGGGTAAGCCATAAATTAAGTCCACATTCACACTTTCAAATCCGGCTTCTTTAATCCAATCCATCACATCAAATAACAGAGCTTCCGGCTGGACTCTATTAACCGCTTCTTGCACCTGGGGATTAAAGTCTTGAATCCCAAAACTAATCCGATTAAACCCCATTTGTTTCAGGAAAAAGATATAGTTTCTATCGACATATCGGGGATTAATTTCTATGGAAATTTCGGCTTTATCATCAAAGATAAACTGTTTATTAATGGTTTCCCATAAATAATCAACCTGTTCTAAGGATAAGTAATTCGGCGTACCACCGCCCCAATGCAGTTGGGTAACGGGGCGTCGAGTATCAATAAAACCAGAAGTGAATTCAATTTCTTTTGACAAATATTCGACATAAGTTTTAGCTGCATTTTTATTATTAGAAACAATCACATTACAGCCGCAGAAATAGCAAGCTGTTTGGCAAAAGGGGATATGGAAATAGAGAGATAAGGGAGATTGGCGTCGATTCGATTCAGTCAGGGAAAATTCCCAATCTAAAGGGGTAAATTCATCTTTTAATTCTGTGGCTGGTGGATAACTGGTATAACGAGGAACTGCATTACCGTATTTTTCAATTAAATCAAAATCAAACGCCACATTGGCAACTGAAAAAACCATTGATTTGTTCTCCCTAATCAGTTATAATTGTAGATAATAAATAGACAAAATTAAACCGTAGCTGGAGTTGGGGCTTCTCCCAAATCTCGCAACATAGCAATATTCAGGACAAAAGCGTTATTGGCTTCGGCAACAATTTGATCTTGGAGTTGTTCACTGAGGACTAATTCATTCAATCTTTGACGATAGAGATTTTTAAATTCATTGACATCTAAGATTTGATCGAATTCATAAAAACAAATTCCTTGATGTTCTTCTAAATGAAATACAGATTGGACAATTTTTTTCAAACTTTGTCCTCCCGATAAATCACCCATATAGCGAGTATAGGAGTGAGCAATTAATAAGGTGGGTTCGGTAGCAGAAAGTTCGTGAAGTCGAGAAACATAAGCTTGGGCGGCGGGAGAAGCGGTAATATTATCTGGCCAATGTTCTCCATAATAAAAGTTTAAGTCTTTCTCTAAATTGGCTTTTCGGTTGAGTTCGGGGAAATAAATTTTGCTAATATTGGGATGGGTTTGATGGGCTTGTAATTCTGCTTCTAATTGGCTATAAACAAAATATAAATTACTCAGAAGTTGACAAAAAGATTCTCTACTGATACCCCCGGATAAAAAGTTTCTCATAAATCCGGTATGTTCGGCATTACTATGAGATTGTTGGGTTCCGATTTTGAGTTTTTCAGCTAAGTTTGTCATAATTTTAGAGATGAATTAAGATTAAATTTTTCCTCAGACTAAAAACAGGGGAAATAGCAAGCCCGAGGTTCGGTTTTTCCTACTCGAATGAATCTATCACTATATCGCTGGTTAGTTATATAGTTGTTACAATTCTTTACTAACGCAGGAAATTTAGGGGAACCCCTAGACAAAATAAAAATTATATAGTTCAATAACTAGATAGTAATATTTAAGGAATCGCAGCGATGGTAAACACTATCCAAAACCCCGAAACTCAAGGACTGCGGCCCGGGATTAAAAATCCGGTTCAAGAGACATTGCTGACCCCTCGCTTCTACACAACGGACTTTGACGCGATGGCGAATATCAATTTATCCACTTGTGAGGAGGAATTTTCGGCGGTTTTACAGGAGTTGCGGGCGGACTATAACCGCCATCATTTTGTACGGGATGAACAATTTGACCAAAGTTGGGAACAAATTGATGAGAGAAACCCGCTTGGCGTTTGTTGACTTTTTAGAACGGTCTTGTACTTCTGAATTTTCTGGATTTTTATTATTTAAAGAGTTATCACGTCAACTGAAAAATCGCAACCCTTTATTATCAGAAGCGTTTCATTTATTAGCCAGAGATGAAGCCCGTCATGCGGGGTTTATTAATAAGGCGATGTCAGATTTTAATTTATCGTTAGACTTAGGCTATTTAACTAAAAACCGGACTTATACTTTCTTTAAACCCGAGTGGATTATTTTCGCGGTTTATTTATCGGAAAAAATTGGTTATTGGCGTTATATTACGGTGTTTCGTCATTTAGAAAACCATCCCGAACATGAATATTATCCTTTATTCCGTTATTTTGAAAATTGGTGTCAGGATGAAAACCGTCATGGTGATTTCTTTAAGGTTTTATTGCGATCGCAGCCCAATATGTGGCAAAGTTGGCAAGGTAGACTGTGGGCACGGTTTTTCCTGTTAACTGTGTTTGCTACCCATACTTTAACCGTTAATGAACGAGAAGATTTCTATGAAACCTTGGGGTTAGATGCTAAGGAATATAATCGTCATGTGGTGCGGAAAACTAATGAAACTTCTTTAAGAGCATTTCCCGAAGTTTTAGATACAGAACACCCAGACTTTTTCCGTCGTTTAGAACAATGTTCTGAGAATAATGTCAAGAATCAAAAAATTGATGCTACCGAAAAACCAAAATGGGTTAAATTCCTATTAAAATTGCCCACAAATTGTTCAACTTTGTGGCATTTACTAAGAATTTATTTAGCTAAACCTATTGATGCAGAAGCATTACGGGCGGAAGTTCATTAATATTTTTGTATAAAAACAGGGTTTTACAATAATTTATAAAACCCTGTTTTTTAATTATAAATTAATCATGAATTGTGCCATCGGGCATCACCGCCCCATGAAGATTAGCGTGGGTTAAAATTGTCCGAGTTAAGTCCGCCCCTTGTAAATTAGCTCTGGATAAATTCGCTCCACTAAAATCGGCATAACTTAAATCGGCATCTTTGAAATTTACGCCACTGAGGTTAGTCTTATAGCTTTGTTCAGAGCTTAAAACCCCTAACCCTGAAACTCCAAAAATGGCATGACAGAGTTTAGCTTTTTCAAAGTTAGCCTGTTCTAAAATTGCTCCACTAAAATTAGCATAACTCAAATCAGCTTCCACTAGAATTGCATCAGTTAAATCCGTTTGTTGATTCTGGTTAGGGCGAAAATTAGCTTCAAAAATAATAGCTTGGGAAAGGTTGGCATTTTTTAAATTACATCCCGATAAACACGCTTTGATGAGTTTAGTTTCTTCTAAGGATGTGTGAATCAGTTTTGCTCCGGTTAAATCGGCTTCTCGTAACTGAGCTTGATATAAATTCGCTTCGCTTAAATCAGCCCCCCAAAGAATGGTTTCACTGAGGTTAGCATGAAATAAATTAGCTTGAGAAAGCTTAGCTTTTCCTAATCTTGCTTCTCGCAAATCGGCATAACTTAAATTGGCTCGGGTTAGGTTTAAATTAACTAAATTCGCTTCTTGTAAATCAACATAAGATAGGTCAATATCGGGAAAATTCCGCTCGGCGGCGGCATATCTGCGGAGAAATTCATCAACATTCATGATAATATTAAGTTAAATCAAGGATTAAAAAATAAACTAAACAGCAGATTTAACCGCTCGAAGTTGTTCTAACTGTTGGTTTTGTTGCTGCATTTGAACCACTAAAGATTCACAGACTAAATCACAAACTTCAAATAAAAGGGGATTAGCAATTTCATAGTAAACGCTGACACCTTGTTGGGTGCGGGTAACAATTCCTGCCTGGGCTAGTAGTTTTAAATGTTTAGAAACATTCGCCTGTCCTAACCCGGTGGCTTCAATAATTTGGGTGACATTTTTAGCCCCAGATTTTAGGCAGCAAATAATTTGTAATCGACTGACTTCTGATAACACTTTAAAAAAGTCTGCCATTAATGCTAGGGCGGCGGGAGATAATTGTAAATAATCGCAGTTTGAAGTCGATTGCATGGATTTTAGACTGGGGTGGGTGATGGGCAGTAGGACTGAATCGGATTATTAATATTACTTGTCTATTATATTACCACATTATCTAATCATTTAGGGAATGGGGAATGGGGAATGGGGAATGGGGAATGGGGAATGGGGAACAGACAGGAAAAGAGTTCTCTGTGCCCGGTTTTAGCATTAGTCTCTGGGCGACTGCTATAATATCTCTAATTGGGTTTTAATTGAGATTTTTGGTGCGTTTTTTCTCGCTCAGTCGCAGTAAAATATCGGTGTGAGCCTCTTTTGTAATCGGATATAAAAAAGTAAAAATCATCCCAATTATGAGAACAAGGGTGGGTAAGGGGCCAATAGCAAACCGGACGGCTAACAGGGCTGAGTCTGGTTGAATGGGGGCGGGTTGACCGGGAACTGTAGAAAGAAAT
This sequence comes from Planktothrix sp. PLAVEN19ND, assembly GCF_057220675.1. Classification (NCBI taxonomy): domain Bacteria; kingdom Bacillati; phylum Cyanobacteriota; class Cyanophyceae; order Oscillatoriales; family Microcoleaceae; genus Planktothrix; species Planktothrix sp. PLAVEN19ND. The sequence goes on from NZ_CM170132.1 coordinate 2,447,239, forward strand.
CCAGCAAAACTTAAGGCTTGTCCGACCAAAAATAACCCCACGGCTAACCCAATTTTTTGCAATAAAACCATAAAAGAATAGAAGACTCCTTCTCGTCTTTGTCCGGTATTTAATTCATCTAAATCGATGACATCAGGAATCATTGACCAGGGAACTAAATAGGCCGTTGAGACCCCACATCCAGCTAAAATTGCCAGAATATACATTAATCCAACCTGTCCGGGTTGGAGGAAAAACAAACCCGCTTGGGCAATAATCCACACCCCCATTCCCATAAAATAAACTGACTTTTTCCCATAGCGTTTACTAACAGAACTCCAGACAAATAACATCACTAAAGCGGTTCCCTGAACTGCGATTGCCACCTGGGGAAAAGCTGCTTCCGGCATCTGCATCCAATTGACTACAAAATAAGGTAAAATTGAAGCGGTGAGTTGAACTCCTAACCAGGAACAAAGATAAATTCCAATCACCAATAAAAAAGGCCGATTACTCAAGGCAATTTTGATTTGTTCTGCCAGGGGAATACTATCGGAATTATCCTGACTATCTGCGACTGAATTTCCCGACCATACCCGCTTTCGAGTTCCCAAGAAACACCAAAATATGGGAAGAACTGATAGAATCGCACAAACTGCCCCTAAAACTAAATATTTTTGATAGGGAGAATCAGGAAATAAACTAAAAATAATTTGTGCTAAAATCAAGGAGAAAATACTACCACTGATGGAAAAAGAAAAGCGAAAACTATTGAGACTGGTGCGTTCATTATAGTCCGATGTTAATTCGGGAGTTAGGGCAGTGTAAGGTAAATTAACGGCGGTGTAAGCGGTATTAAATAAAATCCCAATAATCACATAATACCCAAACAAAAACCATTGATTATTACTCGGAACAATCCACTGTAAAAAAAACAGAATCCCAAAGGGAATTGCACCAAAAACCATCCAAGGATAACGTCTTCCCCAAGGATGAACCGTGCGATCACTTAATACTCCCACAATCGGATCATTAATCGCATCCCAAATTTTTCCCACCATTAATACACTTCCGGCTAATCCAGCAGGTAAACCCGCAACATTAGTCAGAAAAACCAAAACAAAAAATACAGAAATATTAGCGGTAATTGCCGGGCCTAAATCCCCCGCACCAAAGGCTAATTTAGTTGATAAATTTAGCTTTTCTCGAGGAGAAACCGTTGGAGAAGGAGTGGAGTTCATCTGTATTGATATTAAAGAGTATTGCCAACTTAGAACCAAAACCCGATGGCTAACAACAGGATAGCTTAAAACGATATGCTGATTAAATACCAATAATCATTCAGGAGTAATGTAATTATGGCTGCTCTAGGCGATCGCTTTAATCGGATGATGGGGAAAACCCGATTTGTCGTTAGTCGTTTGTTTCTGCATTTGGGAGGAGATCAGGTCGCGCCCCTGCTGGGAATACTTAACCAAGCCGCCAGGGACGTGATTGATGCTGAGGGGGATTTACCAGTCACAGGAGAAGCCTTAGTAGAAGTCTGCCAAGGTCTGCTTCAGTATGACACCTATTGGCTCTCAGGCTCCAATGAAGGGGATGTGGTCTGGAGTGAGGGCGAGGCGGCGGACTACTTTAACGAACTGTTCACGGATTCGGGCCAACGGTATTTGAGTCAACCGGATTTTTCTCAACCCCTAGATGAAAGTTCATACCTATCTTTACCCATTACCCACAATTTAATTGTGATGATTACCATAGTTAGTGAAGGAGAAGTTCCCGATTTAGAAACTGATTTAGCCAGTTTGGAAGCCATGAATCGGGGGTTAAAAACATTAATTAATCTGCATTATCAACACCGACTCCGAGGGATTCAAGTGCATTTTTCCCCGGCTGTTTTAGGAGATGAATTAACCAACGACCAATTATTAGAGAACTTTCCCGAACTGATTCCCCTTTAGGGAATATTATCGGTTGATCTGGAAGTTAAAAAATAGTTACCAATTGAGGATTTTTTTGTTACAATAGGAGACACAAATGTTGACAAAAGTGAATGGATTTATGTGGAAAAAAATTTTAATTCTGTTGATTTCGGTAACGTTTTGTTGGACAACGGTTGCCTGTGGGTCTGCCACAACTTCATCGATTCCCCAACAATCCACTCGCACCACGTCGGCGCCCCAAAATCAAGTGATGGAGGGTAAATATCCGGTTCAGCAAGCCCAATATAATGACGTCGATGGGGAGTATACCCTGATGTTATTAAATACTCCGGCGGGGAAATCTGCCACCTATCGGACGACGGATTTGCAAATGGCGCAGTTAAGCGATGAACAAATTAAAGCCGGAGAAAAAAGCACCTTAAATATTACCAATGGTCAACCCATTTTGTATTTAACCGAAGACTTTCGGATTGAATATGTTCATAATGTTACCGAAACTCAAACCAACCCCGCCACGGGTCAACCGCAAACCGTTGTCGTGCGACAAGAATCGAGTTTCTGGACACCCTTTGCCGCCTCTTTCGCCGGAAGTGCGATCGCCAATAGCTTATTTGCCCCCCGCTATTATGTCCCTCCAATGTATCAACCCGGCGGTGTGATGACCGGATATGGCGGTTACGGTTCCAATTATAATCAAGCCGTCAACGACTATCGGACTCGATACAATAGCCCCCCAGCGGCGGTAAAAAATAGCACCACCCTCCGCACCACCGGAAATATTCGCAACTCCAACCGGAATTCCTCCGTCAACCGTCCCAACTCCCCCAATTCCAGCCGTTCAACGGGTTCGGGGTTCGGAGCAACGGATTTACGCACCTCCCCGAATAAAGGTTCAACTCAACAACGCAAATCCAGTTTCGGCAGTGGTTCCCGCAGTCGTTCCTCCTCTGGCAGTGGCAGCAGAAGACGCCGTTAAACCGTAGTGAGCCCTTCAGGGCTCTTTCTTTCAACAATTTGATTCGAGATCACTACAACTGATAGAGTTTGATTGGGAAAAAGCGATCGCTTCTTTGGAGAGTTACATTGAGTATTCACCCCCCAGAATTAAAACTAATATCAAATCCCAATCAGCAGGAAATAATTACCTCTGAAAAAGATTGGCACAACACAATTATTTTAGGTGATTGCTCAAAAGTTTTGCAGCAAATTCCTTCTAATATAGCCGATCTGATTGTAACATCTCCTCCCTATGCAGATAGCAGGAAGAAAACCTATGGCGGGATTAATCCAGATAATTATGTCCAATGGTTTCTTCCTATTTCTCTGGAATTGTACAGAGTTTTAAAAGAAGATGGAACCTTTATTATTAATATCAAAGAAAAAGTTGTTAATGGAGAAAGGCATAACTACGTTATTAAGTTAATTTTAGAAATGCAACAACAAGGATGGTTATGGACTGAAGAATATATTTGGCATAAAAAGAATAGCTATCCTGGTAAATGGCCTAATCGTTTTCGTGATGCTTGGGAACGTTGTCTACAGTTCAATAAGCAGAAAAAATTCAAGATGTATCAAGAAAGGGTTATGGTTCCTATGGGAGATTGGGCTAAAACTCGCTTAAAAAATTTGAGTGAAATTGATCAGATACGGGATAATTCTAAGGTCGAAAGTGGATTTGGCAAAAATGTATCTAATTGGTTGGGACGGACAATGGCTTATCCTACCAATGTTTTACATTTAGCAACGGAATGCAGCAATAAAAATCACAGCGCTACATTTCCTAAATCTCTGCCTTCATGGTTTATTCAATTATTTACAGAACCAGGGGATACAGTTTTTGATCCCTTTTTGGGTTCGGGAACTACTGCGATGGTAGCGAAAGAGTTAGGTAGACATTATATTGGTATTGAGATTAAAGAAGAATATTATCATGGGGCTTTAATTAATATAGAAAAAACCCTATTTAATTGTCAAAATCAAAGTTTTACTGGGATTAATCAACCACAAGAAGTTAATAATTTAGCCATGAGCGAATCGAATCATCAAATTTATTCTAAATATCTAATTGAGAATGTTTTGAACCCCTTCTACGACAAACGGTTTGAAAAGTTGAGACAACTTCAGATTAGAGATATTATTAAGCGTAAAAATCCTTATTTATTTAAGGCTAAAAATATTGAATTGGCGGGAGAATTTGTCAAAAGTATTGTTGATGCTTTTCTATCTTCCCAAGAAGAAACGATTTTCGGAAATTTATTAGAAGGTTTTGCTATATATATCTCAGAAACACTATACGGAGGAGTTAAATCAACGCTTAATAGTGTTGATCTGGAATTTGAGAGAGGAGGAATTTATTATATCGTTGGGATTAAATCAGGAATAAGCTGGGGAAATTCCGATCAAATTAATCGAATGAAAGATAACTTTAAAAAAGCCAGAATAATTTTAAGAGACCGAGGAATAACTCAGGAAATTGTGGCTGTAAATGGTTGTATGTATGGAAAAGATAAAAACCCTTTGAAAGCGGATCAAGATCCAGATAAAGTCTATTTTAAATATGCTGGCCAAGATTTTTGGAATTTTATCTCAGAAGATGATAATTTCTACCAGGAGATGATTGTACCCATTGATATAGAAGCCAAGAAAAAAGATGAAATTTTTAAAGCAACTTATTCTGCTAAAATCAATGAAATGACGCAAGAATTTATGCGTTATTTTATGAAAAATAATCAGATTGACTGGATTAAATTAGTTGATTATGTTTCCAAGCGGGAAGATGTGAAGTTAGAATCAGTAGAAGCCCAGTTGTCTTTAGAATTAGAATTAGAAGAATCCTTTGATTTAGAGGAATAAGCGATCGCATAACTCCATTTCAACCTTTATTTAAAAGGCAGAAGAATCGCTAGTAAAATAAATATGACCTAAAGTTTTTCCCTGATAAACTCGTTTGGTTAAACGCCAACCGGGTTCTAAAATTATTTTAGCGAAACCACTGGTAAATCCATAGGTTCTACCAATAATAATCGGTGGCGCGTAGGCATCGGCCCGGGACTGGGCAACTAACAAAATATCACTAGGCGTACTTTGAACACTCAAAGCATGGGACAGCACCAAATCCGTTCCAGCCATTCTCACCGAATAACCATTACTATCGGTAGCCCGTCCACAAATCCCAGTAAAATCAAAATTCAGCAGTAACGGATCAACAATCGTGGGCTGACTACCGCTTTCACTCCAACAGGGGCGACTATCCGAGACCTGTTCCACAATGACTAAAGTATGTCCAAAGGCGCGAGGCACAGCGATCGCCACAAATCGATCCTGATCTACCTCTTTTTGGTCAAAATCAACCGCGATCGCATTTAAGCTAAAACTCAGGACTGATATCCCGATTACCAAAGCAACTATAATTGGTTTTAGTGCTGATTTCATATGAATTTGCACCGTCTAATGGTGGCAGGAATTTACTTAATCGATTCTCTAAAATCCCACGGGAACCACTAACCCTTCCCGTGCCATAATTGCTTGGGGAGATATGGCCTGGACTTCCTTTTCTATCTGATCCAAAAAGTCATCGCTATGGCTAGGGTCGTGATGAAAAATGACTACTCGCTTGACTCCGGCAGCTTTAGCCATCTTTACCGCCTCTTGCCAAGTGGAATGTCCCCAACCGATTTTCGGAGATTTAGGATTATGATACTCCTCATCGCTATACATAGCATCGTAGATCAAAATATCGGCATTTTGAGACAGATTTAAGACATTTTCATCCAGACCATCAGGGAGATGTTCGGTATCGGAGCAATAAACCGCCGTGCGTCCCTTCCAAGTCACCCGATATCCCATAGCCGTATTCGGATGGTTCAGTTGTCCGGTTTCAATCAGAATATCATCCAACATCATCGAGTCTCCGGGCTTGAGTGTATAGAATCTCAAGTCACCTTGCAGTCCCGTCAGGGGAACTGGAGAATTAGGATGCAAAATCCGGTCAATAAAATGTTGTTTCATCGACTCCCCATCCGGCGGAATTGCCCCATAAATATGAAAGCAATTGCCCCGCATAAAAGCCGGGGTAAACAGGGGAAATCCTTGAATATGATCCCAGTGGTAGTGCGTAAAGAACATATACGCCTCCACCGGGGCTTCTTTGAGTAAATCATCTCCTAGGAGTCGCAGGCCAGTTCCGCCATCAAAAATCAAGCGTTTACCAGCCACTCGCATTTCCAAACAGGAGGTATTGCCCCCATAACGAATCGTCTCTTTTCCAGGGGTGGGAATACTGCCCCTAACCCCCCAGAACTGGATCACAAAATCCTCGGGTTTAGAGTCGGGAGCAGATAAATTAGAGAGCTTCTGAGGGTTAGCCCCCACAGACGATAGGCTGGTTTCCATTTTATTCTTCAGGCTTCAAAGTTCCACACTGACCATGATGACGCAGCAAATGATCGCACAACACAAGGGCAACCATCGCTTCCACCATTGGCACAGCCCGAGGTAAAACACAAGGGTCATGCCGTCCTTTCGCCGATAACAACGTTTCCTCTCCCTCCTGGGTGACGGTGCGTTGCTCCTTCCGAATTGTAGCAGTTGGCTTAAATGCTACTCGGATAATAATATTTTCTCCATTGGAAATGCCACCCTGAATTCCACCCGATCGATTGGTTACGGTTCGGACGCCACCCACAGGATCAATATAAAATTCATCGTTATGTTGACTGCCTGTGAGCAGAGTACCACCAAAGCCAGAGCCAATTTCAAATCCTTTACTCGCGGGTAAGGACATTACGCCTTTCGCTAGATCTGCTTCTAGTTTATCAAATACTGGAGATCCGAGTCCTAATGGAACATTTCGAGCCACACATTCCACTACTCCCCCAATCGAGTCTCCTTGATCTCGAACCTGTTCAATCCGTTCTATCATGGTTTCGGCACAATTGCCATCGGGACAACGGACAATATTACTTTCTACTTGATCTAGGGTAACGGTATTGGGATCAATCACTCCTTCGATATCTTGAATCCGTTTCACATAACCAATAATTTCTACCCCGGCGTATTGTTTAAGGATTTGTTTGGCGATCGCCCCGGCAGCCACCCGTCCAATGGTTTCTCTGGCCGAAGATCTTCCCCCCCCTTGCCAATTTCTAATCCCATATTTCGCATCATAGGTGGCATCGGCATGGGAAGGGCGATATTTTACCGCCATATCACTGTAATCTTGGGGGCGAGTATCCTGGTTTCGTACCATAATCATAATCGGGGTTCCCAAGGTTTGCCCCTCAAACACGCCACTGAGGATATCGCAGGTATCGGTTTCTTTGCGAGGAGTGGTAATCTTGCTTTGTCCGGGGCGACGTCGATCCAGTTCCGCCTGAATGTCTGTAATATCAAGTTTTAATCGGGGAGGACAACCATCGATCACAACTCCCACCGCCCCACCGTGGGATTCTCCAAAGGTCGTGATCCGAAATAAATGCCCAAATGTGTTGCCCATAATGGTTGTGTTTATTTTGCCAAACTTTCTATTCTACCCCAGACGCGCTATTAAAATCCTCAATTCCCCTCCCCCATTCTCAACTGTTGGGTTTGGAGGGACGCCACCCCTACGATAAAAGATTACAACCTCGTTACCGATTGCTGGTAGGGGCGAGGTCTTCTCGCCCATTGTAGGGGCGAGGTCTTCTCGCCCATATAGTTGCTGTTTATATCTGTATCACAGGTATATTATGCCAAGGCGAGGTTTCCTAGCCCATTTAGTCCTCGTGTTCTTCAAAGGGGTCGCGCAGGTCGGTAGAAGCGGGGCCGAAAGCGGTGTAAATTGCATATCCCGTCAGGGCGATCACAACCACAGCGATAGAAATACTCAGAGTTAATGCGGGTTCCATGATGATTAGTCCCTTGTTATTCGTATGCTTCTATAATAAAATACTCAGAAAACTTAAGACAATTTAACAATTGTTTGGGTACTGGAGCCAGGATATTATGTTTAACCCGAGATGGGGACACCTAAATCGGGTAACATTAGCCTAAGCCTCCCATCTCTTCCCTGGCTTGAAGCGGTGAGAGTGTCCAAAATCCAGAAAAAATTTTGTTGACGTAAAAAATTTAGGTGAACTATGGCACAACGGACTTGGTTAGGAGATTTACTAAGACCTTTAAATTCCGAGTATGGTAAAGTTTCTCCAGGTTGGGGAACTACCTCTTTAATGGCAGTGTTTATGGGTCTGTTTTTCGTGTTTCTGTTAATTATTTTACAGATTTATAATTCCTCACTGCTACTCGAAAATGTGGATGTGAACTGGGCTAATTTAACCCGCTAATCAAGTTTAAAATCCAGTTAATCGTGAACTGTGAGGAGTAATTTAGGCAATGAGTTTTAAGTATAATAACTAAAAATACTTAACTCAAGTCCTAGATTTCTACTTCTGGAAAGTTAAAAATCACAGTTCACGGTTTTCTATTGGTAACAACTATCGATTATTTTTTTGTAATTTAGGAGACTATTTTAGTGAATATATTTGGCATTGGTTTACCCGAAATGGCAGTAATTTTGGTACTGGCACTGTTGATTTTTGGCCCGAAAAAATTGCCAGAAATTGGCAGTAGTTTAGGCAAAGCCCTAAAAGGGTTTCAACAGGCTTCTAAAGAGTTTGAAGATGAATTTAAAAAAGAAGCTCAAAAGTTAGAAGAAACAGCTAAAATCCAGCCAGAAAATAACTCAACTGTCGCATCCACTTCTCAAGAAAATTCCATCAAAAATACCCTTGATTAATTAATGGGTAACATAGAGAAATTAACGTTATTTAGTTATATTAATGATTATGATTACGGAGGTTACACCTGCTAAAATATTAATTGTGCCTCAATTAATAGTGGGTTTAGGAAATCCTGAAAACAAATATGAACAAACCCGACATAATATTGGTTTTGAGGCGATAGATGCTTTAGCCAAGGCTTGGCGAATTCCCGTTTCAGAAAATCGCAAATTTAAAGGTAAATTTGGGGAAGGGGTAACATCTTCTGGCGAAAAAATTAGATTATTAAAGCCTCTGACCTATATGAATTTGTCGGGACAGGCAATTCGGGCTGTCGTTGATTGGTATAAACTTCCTCCGACATCGGTATTAGTGATTTATGATGATATGGATTTACCCCTAGGACGGTTACGACTGCGGTTGTCCGGTTCCGCAGGAGGTCATAATGGGATGAAATCTACGATTTCCCATTTAGGAACCCAAAATTTTCCTCGGTTGCGAATTGGCATTGGTAAACCCAAATCAATGACTGGAACAATGGAACGGGAAACGGTTTCCTATGTTCTGGGAAAATTTTCTGCAACGGAAATGCAAATCATGGAACAAGTTCTAAAATGGGTGGGAGAAGCGATCGATTTAAGTTTGCATCAAGGTGTGGAAAAAGCCATGAGTTTATATAATAATCGCAGTCTTGTTGATAACCCAGAGTGAGTTCTAAAAGTTTACCTGAAACAACAGCGTATGTCAGAATTACGCGACAATCTTGGCACCAGGGTCTACTCGAAGGGGAGGTGAGTGCTGGGGATTATGAGTGGCGATTTCAGTGGCGATTTCGACATACCAAAAAACTCACAATTCAACCGTCCCAAGGACGAGCTTTAATACAAGAACCCCTAGGACGGTTTTTAGAAAAGTATGATTATCAATTAGAACCTGGTGGAGATTATTGCTTTACGGTTCGCGCTCAATTTTAATAGACTCGGCGATTAAAATCGCAGCTACACAAACAAAGTCCGCCTACGCGGACTAATTTTAATCAAAATTCACCAGTATTGTCTCAAGTTAATTCTATCATTTAGGAAGCATTTTTTGAGTTGGTTTGCGTCAATTATCTTGCAGTTTATTCTGGAGTTTCAGGATTTGGCAAACCTGGATTTATATAACGTAGGAAGCCTCGGAAGATATCAGTATAGCTGATTATTCCGTCTAAGGTAAAATTCCCACTATTAGGGTCTTCTGTGCAAACTACAAGAGCCGTAGGTCTATCCTTGGAATTAGGTGGAACAAATGTTTCAATCACCCTAGATGTCACAGTCCCAGGACTTACACTATTCCTCTTATTTAGCGGAAGCATAATATGTTTCAACGGCAATTCTGAGTATAGATCAAAAATTTCATCGTGTAAGAAAGTATTAACAATCACATCATCAACTATTCCTGTCACAAATCTACCATCTGGTGTTGTGATAGGAATATGAGTGAAGTCATTGTCGTTCAAAATCTTTCGGGCTTGGAGCAAATCTTCATCCTCAGTTAATACGATAAGATCCGCTCTTTTCTTAAATAGGCTATTTTGATCTATAGTTGCCATTAAGAACTGTGTACGACTTGGATCTGGATCGTTGATTTCATGCAATACATCCGTGTAAGATATTGTTCCTACAATAAGCTGATTGTGCCCATATACACATAGAGTCCGATATCGTCGAGTAAAATTTTGTCCTTCGGGTTTTACAGGATTGATTAAAGCGTCAAATACATTACCAACTGTACTATTGCCAAGAGAAAGAGTTTTAACAGGTATCGTCATAAGTTGTACAAACTCTGGAATTTGATTAATACGTTTTGCACTAATATCTTTACTAAAGCTTGCTACTGCCAATTTTTCTTGAGGTGTAAGAGGAAATTGGGGCGGATATAGTTCATTAGGAGGAGTGAAAATTTTTACTAAATCTGTTTTGTTAATAACAGTTAATAACTCTCCTCTTGGTTGAACGCTTTGATCAATAGGCTCAATAATGGGGACGTGTCTGATCTTCCGTATATCCATCATAGCATCTAACTTGGCCACTTTGTCAGTTGGCTTTAACCAGTATAATGGTCTATTCTGTGAAAGTCTAGGAAAAACCTGACTAATAAGTGAGTTCATATTATTAATAGACATGATTAAAATCCTCCATTATTGTTTAACTTTGACGGTAAACTTGTACGCGAAATTGTAAAATATCAATTGGAGTTACTACCTTTTTCGGGCAAATTTTTCCTGCCAATTGTTCAATAATAACTACTTCCTTAAATGCCAAATTTAAGCAAGCATTAATACACTCTTGCAACGGTTGACTTTTATCGACCAAACATAATTTAGTTAAAGGTTTCATTATTTCCGATAATGATATACCCATTAAACTAAAATACATCGGATGAGTCAGTGTCGTCACCTGCTTTTTATCAACTATTCCTAGCAAATTGCCATCTTTATCGCAGATAGTTATATGCTCTATCGGCAAATATTTCATCGCAAATCGAGCTTGAGCTAGGGTATCTGATGGTAGTAGAGTATATGGTTGTTCCATACCACTCACTTCCGATAACCCTAAAAAGCGTTCTGCTTTCAATTGACAAAATGCTTGATTAGATTTAATGTGACTTAAGATGCTTTCGGGAGAAGCTACACCATAAACTGTTTCGTCCTCATTGATAATAGGTAAAACTCTGATGGCTGAAGTTGATTTATAGGATTCGACCAATTTATCCATCGCATAAATTAACCTCTGATTTTTAGATGTATAAGGCTTAATTTTTTCTAGTTCAAATACCTCTTTTATCGGCTTTTTTAAACTATTAACTAATTCCTCATTTAATTGTTTGCTAAATTTAGGGGTTTTAATTCTAAACTTAACAGGTACATCTAAAACTGGCGGTGGTAATGATTGTAAAATTGATAAGTCAGTTAGGATACCCGCAAATTTTTTATCCTCATCGACAATAACAATTTCACTTGCATTTTGCACAGTAACTAGAGCTAATGCTTCTGCTACTGTATCTGTGTCTTTCAAGATACAAAAATCATGGGTTATGACTTTCGTATCTTCTAAACTGACTGCATCGCTATTTTCCATATTGACATTGATTTCAAGAGTTGATTCGATAGTTTGAGACTCCGACTTCCTTTTGTTTTCTAGGTTAGAATTTTCTGTTTGTGTTTCTGATAAAAAATCATCAACCCAAATAACAACTTGGTCAAAAATTGACTTAAATTGTTCAAACATTACATATAAGTTACAGATTGAGATAGTTTTTGAATCACTTTCCAGTCATCACTATTTTTTATTTTACCATCTTGATAGTAGGTAACTAGAAAATCTATTAAATTTCGATCTTCTAAGAATTGTGCAAATATTGGATATTTGTTCGTAGACTTGATTAAATTATCTATGCCATTATCTGTTACACCTTCATTTTGCCAAGCAGTGTATATTTGATCTATAAGTTGATGATTGTTAGCTAAACGATCATAAAACTCAGGAAAATTTAACTGGAGTAAAATTATTTTGCAAAATTTATACTTGTTATCAGTATTCCAGTCTATTTTTTTCTTTTCAATTATGCTTCGATGATCGCTGCTTAATCCTGGTTGTGCCAGCTTATCAGCAAGGGTAGAGTTGTGTTTTTTGACAATCTCTTGAATCATATAAAAAGCAGTAATAAATTGCTGCATTTTACGGATATTTGAATTAGTAGCTTGAGAAATCATCCCCCATATTTTTTCATCATTACTATACTGGGCAGTCAAAGAACCTTGAAGCAGTCTATTTTTAACTTCTTCTTGATCTTTATCAGAGAGAAAAAAGTTAAGATTGATGATTTTTTCTATATATTCTCTCCCAGTAATGCCAAGCTCTTTAGGATATCTTTGTCCCACCGCTTGCTCAATAATTCTTTTATCAATTCCAATGACAAAAATACAGTTAGACTGATCTAAATGTAATTTCAAGCATTCTAGGACAGATAAAGCATTTTCTGGTAAGCAACGATCCAAATCATCAATAAATATCATCAATCGGCCATTGTTACCCACATAACTTTTTACTGCTTTTCCAAAGACATCCTCAAATTCATTGATAAATTGATAAGGATTAATGAGGTGAGGGTTTTCACCAGGATTAACTAACATTGCAAGTTGTTTAGCTATGGCTTCGGTATTAATAAAACCTGCTGTTGCACCATTAACATATCCTCTGCCTAAAACGCCAGCTAATTTAAAAGCGCAAACTGAATAAGTTAAAGCGGCTTTTGTAATAGTTTGACGCTCTTTTGGAGAGATACTTTCATCTTCACATATTTGACTAAGAATGGTCTGGATCAGAGCATTTTTGATATCCAGTTTATCGTCATATTTCCAAGCATTAAACCAAACAGTTTTATATTTTGTGTTAGGAGTCGCTAATTTTTCAAAATCCCGTTTCATCCGCGCCATAAGGCTGGTTTTGCCGCTCCCCCAAGAACCAAAAATACCAATGGTAAAAGCTCCTTCTTTATGATCTTGATTTTGTCTCGAAAGTGGTTGTGTAGACTCGATCGCCATATCACACAGTAATTCAGCGTAAATATCATAATTAAGCTCACTGCTAATCCCCGCGCCACCGCGAATGATATTTCTATCGGCTTGATTAAAAGACATAAGTTGTTTACCCCTTGATTTATCAATTAGGACTTAGTGGACTTTTTTACTTCTGACAAAACCTCTTTAATTGCTGATGTCACTGCCTCTTTCGACATAAACCCGTTGATGGTTTCTAGCAACAACCACTCACTATATAAGTTGATTAAAGGTGCAGTTTCTTCCTGAAAAATTTGGATGCGCCGCCGAATAACTTCTGGTGTATCATCTGTACGATTTTCTTTGATAGCCCTCTTTCTCAGTCGCTGAATTAAAACTGAGTCTGGTACGTCAAAATTGATCACGCAATCACAACCTGCCTGATCTAAATCCCTTAATAATTTATCTAACGCCCCTACTTGAGCGACATTCCGAGGAAATCCGTCTAATATCCAACCTGGTTTTGCTTCTTTTTTCGTCAGTTGCTCTTTTACAATATCTAGCACAATGCTATCAGGGACTAATGCCCCTTTATCTATATAAGATTGTGCTTTTTGGCCTATCTCTGTTTTCGCCTTTCGCTCCTCGCGCAGTAGTTCGCCCGTTGAGATATGATGAATCCCGAATTCCTTGGCTACGATCGCAGCTTGAGTACCTTTGCCTGCCCCATTCGGGCCTAAAAATATAATTCGCATACTTTTTATGATTCAACAGTCTATCGCTTTACTCATCAATATCCTAAACGATCGCTCCAAAACTAAAAAGCGGAAAAAGACGGATCTTTTTAACTTTTAGTTACAAGTCGGATCGAGACGGATAAAGTCGGATAAAGTCGGATATAATAACTTCAGTTCTCTCACATACCTGGCTGATGGACATTCGCGAAGTATTGCAATTTGTAGAGCAAGTTGTTTACGCTAAGACAGGCCAACATCTAAATGACTTGCAGCGGCGCATTATCGAGGGAACACTGAAACGACAGAAATATATGGACATTGCAGAAAATTATGGTTGTTCTTTCGGTCATGCTAAGGATGTAGGTTACGAGCTTTTACAAATGTTATCAGATGTCTTTGATGAACCTGTTGATAAATATAATCTTAAATCAGTCTTAGAACGACAGGGAAATTTGAATATTAATTTTGGTAATAATAGTATTAATAGCAATAGTATTGGATACATTAATGTTTGCTTCGATCAGCGTGGTGATACCCCAGATAAAAGTCAGCCTGTAACTCCCGACTTCCAGCAAGGTAAGTATCAAACTAAGATTGAAACAGTTGGTAAGTTACGGCAATTTGGCTTGAGCGATGAGCAAATTGCAGAATTGCTAGGGTTAAGATTAGATGAAGTTAAGCAGGTGGACTCTGATTTTTATTAATATATTATTATTCTATTTATGGAAACTATGGTACATTTAAAAAGATTAAAATTGCTGACAAACAAATCAAGCTGGGAAAACACACGATTGATGTTTCTGTTGAGTTAATACCGAAAATTGGCGATCATAAAGTAAGTTTATTGATTCGGGTAAAAACAAGAGAAACAGAAGGGGGCGGTCATTCTCATCTGTTTACTCGTGACCTAATTACTGCAATTAGCGATCTTAAGCAGGGAATCAATAACTACCATATCTGTAGGATTGATGAGTTGAATTTACAGGTAACGACCGAGAAAGCCCACGACTTAAGGCGTTGGGATGAATCGGTCGTTACCTGTAATTATTGTATGAAAAACCCGAAAAATGCTACAATAGCCCGCGTGTTGGGTCGATGTAAAATTTTAATCCTTTAACCTATTTTTGATATAGTTGCTAAAATTTAAACAAAACTTAATTTTTTTTACAGGAGCCGATATGCGACGACTATTTTCTGCGATATTAATAACGGGTTTAGCCCTGACCAGTTTGGCGAAAATCACCCAAGCCCAGGGTTTACCGGGGATGACTTTGTTGAGTGGCCCCGATAAAACCAATATCTTAAATTATTTTCTCCAAAGCGGACGGTCGGGAGAATGGGATCGTTATAAACTAAGACTTCCGGCTGATAAGTTAAATTTAGCGATCGCCGAAGTTTCCATCACCTATCCCGATTACTATAAAGGCAAAATTGATCCTAAATCAGTAGAAATTCGACTCAAAGATGAAAATGAGTCCATTCCTTTAGAAGATGTGATTTGGGATCAAGAAAACCATATCATCCAAATTTATCCCCGAGAACCAATTCCCGCCGGGACTAAAGTAGAAATCGTTCTCTCTAACGTCAAAAATCCCACCTTTGGGGGCGTCTTCAACTTTAATGCCAATATTCGCTCCCCCGGGGATGTGCCGATGTTGCGTTATGTGGGAACCTGGGTTTTGACAATTGATTAATATTGTAGTTGCGGAGCAGCTTTTTGCACCCGGCATCTAAAGTCCAAAAGATGTGATACACTGAAAAATTGTGACTTTTAATTAACAAATTAACAAAAAGGCACCGGAGGTAAGCAATGGCTCAACAAACCCTGCAAGGAACGAACCGCAAAAAGAAAAGAGTTTCTGGCTTCAGAGTACGAATGCGGACAAAAAACGGTCAAGCAGTTATCAAAGCTCGTCGCAGGAAAGGACGGGCGCGTCTAACGTTTTAATTACTTGATCCCAATTCAAGAAAACCTATTGCTATTCCCACGAACTCATTGCCATCCTGATGATCAAGCTAAAGGAAATTTTGGATTTGTGGGTAGCAGTACCTAATTAATGTTACCGAAAATCAATCGACTCCGGCATCCCAAAGACTTCAAAGCCGTCTATAGCAAAGGACTGCATCGCAAAACCCCTCATTTAACCTTGAGGGCATTACGAGTTCAGCCCCATAGAACAGAACGAAATTTAACCGACTCGTCCTGTGTTCAGCCGACTAGGATGGGGATTTCCATAAGTCAAAAAGTCAGTAAACGGGCTGTGGTTCGGAATCGGATTAAACGTCGAATTAGAGCAGTTTGGCATCAGTTTTTACCCTTGATCTCACCTGGTTGGGACGTTGTGATCGTCGTTAAACCAACGGCCGATCAGTGCAATTATTCAGAAATTCTGCAAGAATTAGAAAAGTTGTTGGTAGAAGCAGAGGTTTTAAATGGGTATACGGGAGGAAAGTTTTTATGAAGGAGGCCCAGCGATCGGCGACCTCATTATCAATCTATTAATAGGACTGACAGTTATTGGCATCCCTCTGGCGATTGGCGCGGTTGTGCGGGCATTATGGCTGCGCTATCGGATCACGAACCGCCGAATCTCTGTGATCGGTGGATGGATGGGACAGGATCGTACCGATATTGTCTATTCGGAAATCATCAAAATCGTGAAGGTTCCCAGAGGACTCGGGACTTGGGGGGATATGGTTGTCACCCTGAAAAATGGGTCTCGTCTGGAACTGCGGGCTGTCCCTCGATTTCGAGAAGCCTATGATTTTATCCTCGATAAAATCTCACCCCAGGCCCAAAAAGCCAGTGCGACAACCAGCCGCTAATCTGGGAAAAGGATGCAGTTTTTTCGGTGTTGAGCCTGAAAGCTGACGGATGGTGTGGGTTGTCGCCAACCTATTAGTCCAGCGTCGGCTGATGGTTCTTAAAATTATATATATTTGACGCAAGCAGTTCAATAAACTCAAAAGAATGGACTTTGGTATCGGGTTTCTTTCCAATAATGTGATGTTGCCGATCCTAGATTTTTTCTACGGGATCGTGCCTAGTTATGGTTTAGCGATTGTGGCGTTAACCTTAGTGGTTCGCTTCGCGCTTTACCCCTTGAATGCGGGTTCCATTCGCAATATGCGGCGAATGAAAGTCACCCAACCGTTGATGAAAGAACGGGTTGATCAAATTCAACAACAGCATAAAGATGACCCCGTGAAACAACGGGAAGAAATGAGCAGAGTCTACAAAGAACTGGGAAACCCCCTAGCTGGATGTTTCCCGCTTCTGATTCAAATGCCGATTCTTTTTGCTCTGTTTGCCACTTTGCGGGGTTCACCCTTTTCTGATGTCAACTACAGCGTAGACCTACAGATTTTACCCCAGGAACAGATAGAACAAATTCAGCCCCAAGCCTACGCCACGAAAGCTCAAAACTATTATTTTGCCGATGGAATTCATACTTCGGTTGTAGCAATGATTCCCAGTGGTAATCGTTTAGGGGTGAACGAAAAGGTACAGGTAGAACTCCAAACCGTTGACGGTAAACCCTTAACATCGGAATTGGAGAAATATCCAGAAGTCAACTTAATCCCTACCTGGAAAATTCTGAAAGGGGAAGATAAGATCCAAGTTGGTGAAAACGGTCAAATCCTGGCCTTAGCTCCTGGAGATGTCACGATTCAAGTTGGTCTGAGGGGATTAGCTTCGGATAAAGGATTTCTGTTTATTGATGCCTTGGGTCGGGTCGGAGCCGTTGATCCCGATGGTAAGATTCATTGGGATATTGTCGGGATGATTCTGGCCTTTGGGGTATCTTTATATCTCAACCAAGTCTTATCAGGACAAGGTTCCAGCAGTGGCAATCCTCAGCAAGATACCATTAATAAAATTACACCTGTACTGTTTAGTGGGATGTTTTTCTTCTTCCCCCTGCCAGCGGGTGTGTTGCTGTATATGCTGATTGCGAATATCTTCCAAACGGTTCAAGCATTTATTTTGTCCCGGGAACCTCTACCCGAACACTTGCAAAAAATTGTGGAAGAATCCAGTAAGACCGCTAAATTAGCAACGGTTGATGGGGAAAGAGAAGCATTACCCTTTGAACCAGGACGTTCTAAGAAAAAGGCTCAATAGTACAAATGAACAATAGCGATATACAACAGGGGCAAGAATGGTTGGAGGAATTGCTCAAATTAGGGGCGGTTCCCTCCCAGGTAAAACCCAGTTTAGAAACGGACTCCTGTTGGTTAACCATTGATCAAGTTAATCTCACCCCCGAACAGGTGGCAACTTTAATCGGCCAAGACGGGGAAGTTTTGGATGCGATTCAATATTTACTCAACGCGATTCATAATCTGGGCAAGGAGGACGAAAATCGCACCTCTTACACCGTAGAACTCAACGGATATAGAACTCAACGTCATTTGGAATTGCGGGCTTTAGCTGACCATGCGGCCAGTCGTGTCCGAGAGACCGGGGGAGAGGTGGAAATTAAATCCCTGTCTTCAGCAGAACGACGTCTGATTCATTCCTTTCTCCAAGAAAGCGATGATTTGGAAACCTATAGTCGGGGACAGGAACCCGATCGCCGTTTGGTGGTTAAAATAAAAGGCTAGACACCGAAAACTCTGTTTAGCCTTACTGATTGTACCGCAGGTGGGAAAATAATTATGGACTCCATCTATATCCCAGATTTACTCAGGACACAAAACCGCTCTTTAGAATTTGAGTTTCAGGAGCTTTTCCCTGAGCTAGAAACTCTAACTCCGGTTCGAGGTCGGATGCGTGTCAGTCACAAAACCACTTATATCGAGGCGGTGGTTCAGGCGGAAACGATTGTGACTTTGACCTGTGACCGATGTTTAAAACAATATAACCATCGGTTGAAGGTCGATACTTCTGAGTTGATTTGGTTGGACGTTTTGGCAGATAAAGTCGATACTTCTAAAGCTGAAGTAGAAATTTCTTTAGATGAACCTGTGGAAAGTCTGCACCCCCAAGGTCATTTTTTACTGGGGGATTGGCTCTATCAGCAATTGTGCCTAGCCCTACCCCTACGCCAACTCTGTGAGGGGCCCTGTGAACTTCCCAAACCGATATCAACCGAATCCCAGCCTATTGTCGATCAACGCTGGGCCTCATTACAAGATTTAAAGCAAAATCTACATTGACACTCCCACCCCTCTGCTTACGCTAAAGGGGTGGGATTCTCGTATCTAGCCCAGTCAAAAAGAGACAGTTGAATGTACTTTTCTTTAACAGTATTCACCGAGTTCGGGGGTGTGCCAAGCACCCCATAATTTAAACCGGATGAATCCATTACAGAGACACCTTTTTTTAGGTTTAAATCACAAGAAAAACCATCCCATTGGGCTAGGTTTTTCGCAGCATTAAGATCGGAATTATGGTAATGACCATTAGGACAGTTGAAATCCTGTCGATTTCTTTTTCCAATAACACCACAAGTTGAGCAGGATTTAGAAGTATACGGAGCAGGTCTTTTAATCAGTTTCAAGCCTTTGAGAGCTAACTTATAATTAAGTTTCTGTTCCAAAGAATAATAAGACCAACTGTGTCGAGATTCGCCTGAATCAGAACGAGATTTCTGGCTCTGTTTCATCGTGTTGCGACATCCTTCTAAATCTTCAATTACAACATCAGCATTATGGTATTGGGCAAAACGAACAATTCGGCGACTAATGGTATGATTAACTGCCTCGCTCCATCGTTGCTCTTTCTTGTTCCATTTCTTTAAGGCCCGAAACTTTTTAGCTTCTTGAAGTTGTTTTCTGCGTTGTTGAAAATAACGTCTTCGATGCTTAACACTTTGACCCTTAAAAAATTTGCCAAAACCTTTTTTGGGTGCAACTACCGCTAAATTATTCTGCCCTCTGTCGCATCCTAACCGTTTCTCTGTCTTAACTTCTGGAACATCCTCATTGATTGACAGATAGATATACCACTTATTTCTGTGTTTAATTAACTTAAAAGATCCTCCTTGAATTTTTCCCTCTAGTAATCCATCTAAAATAGATTGCCAATAAGAGGATGCAACTTCAACGGGGATTCTTTTTTCTCCTTTGAGAGTAGGAAAGCTAATTGAATAAGTATTACCTTTCTGGGTTAACTTCCAGTTCTGGTTATTAACTTCAACGGGAAGAACTTTATATTTTTTAGTTTTGCGACCCGTCGGGGATGTGGTATGTCGGATGACTTGATTGACTAGGGCAGATTTCAACTCGGACATTATTTTAGCTGTCGTCATTTTACGCCGTTCTTTAATCGGCAATGACAACAACTTATTAGCAATCCGTGTGTTTTCTTCCGTCATTTGCTCGAACATTTGAGCTTTACAACGGTTGAGATCCACGAATTTTATTTTTATAGTCCGAGTTACTTTGATCATGGAAAACATGATAACATAAATATTGACTAATTGGATACAAATCAAATTAGTAGATGACGGCGCTTAAAAGCGCCTGCGTCGCGTTTCATCCCACGACTAAAGCCAGTGGGCTTTCACGCTCCCACCCTATTTTGTAATTAAGAGGTGTTGATAGTTAACATTGTTAACATTTCATAGTCAGCGAGGGAGGATGCTCCCCCTACCACTTCCCCTGCTACCCCTGCTCCCCTACCCCCCCTGCCCCTATTCTTTCTATGAATAAATTCAATGAGGAATTGAAGCTATTATTGCGATCGCGCTACGCTATTATTTACATTCCGACTTTAGAAGAAGAACGAGTCGAAACCGTAATTAAACAGGCGGCAAAAGATCAAGGCAACCGTGGGGTTTATGTCTGGGATTTTGTGGAAGGATATCAAGAGGGAAATCCTAATGATTTAGGAGCCGGAAAACGGAATCCGTTACAAGCCTTAGAATTTGTAGAAAAACTACCCGAGGCGATGCCTGCTGTCTTTATTTTAAGAGACTTTCATCGATTTTTAGAAGATATTGCAATTTCGAGAAAATTAAGAAATTTAGCCAAAAAATTAAAATCTCAACCTAAGAATTTGGTGATTATTTCTCCCCAAATTTCGATTCCTTCTGACTTGAGTGAAGTGTTAACGGTTTTAGAATTTCCTTTACCCAATCAAACAGAAATTAAAACGGAAGTGGAACGGCTATTAACCTCCACAGGACATCCGGTAGAACCTCGTTTATTAGATGAAATGGTGCGTTCGTGTCAGGGACTTTCGATGGAACGGATTCGCCGAATTTTGGCAAAAGCGATCGCCACCCATGGAGAATTACAAGCCGATGATATTGAATTAATCTTAGAAGAAAAACGCCAAACCATTCGTCAAACTCAAATTTTAGACTTCTATTCTGCCCAGGAAAATATCTCGGATATTGGGGGATTAGATAATTTAAAAGATTGGTTATTACTCCGGGGAGGAGCCTTTTCAGAACGGGCGAGACAATATGGTTTACCCTATCCCAGAGGGTTATTATTAGTAGGAATTCAAGGCACGGGAAAATCCTTAACGGCAAAAGCGATCGCCCATCATTGGCATTTACCCCTATTAAGATTAGATGTGGGGCGGTTATTTGCAGGATTAGTAGGAGAATCGGAATCTCGCACCCGACAAATGATTCAATTAGCAGAAGCCCTAGCCCCTTGTGTGTTATGGATTGATGAAATTGACAAAGCCTTTTCGGGATTAGATGGTAGAGGAGATTCAGGAACCAGTAATCGAGTGTTTGGAACATTTATTACTTGGTTAGCTGAAAAAACCTCCCCGGTTTTTGTGGTCGCAACGGCAAATAATATTCAATCTTTGCCCCCGGAAATGTTAAGAAAGGGACGATTTGACGAAATTTTCTTTGTGGGATTACCCTATCAAGAAGAACGAAAAGCCATTTTTGAAGTGCATTTGTCTAAACTACGTCCCCAAAATATTAGAAACTATGATACAGAACGATTAGCCTATGAAACCCCGGATTTTTCTGGGGCAGAAATTGAACAGACCTTAATTGAAGCCATGCACATTGGTTTTAGTCAAAACCGAGATTTCACAACCGATGATATTTTAGAAGCAGCGAGTCAAATTGTCCCCTTAGCCAGAACTGCTAAAGAACAAATTGAGTTTCTGCAAGAGTGGGCAGCGGCGGGGAAAGCCCGTTTAGCTTCTCGACAGAGTAGTTTACATCGTCGCTTATAAGACAGGTCTGGGAGATTGAAAACTCAGCGTCTTCAGATCTGAGAGTGTCAACCGGTTGATGGTATTATAGGTATCTTTGATCGGGGTTTAAAACCTATGTATAGAACGGTTCCAAAAACTATGAGTCTTTATGGTGTTTTTAAATTTATTGTGGGTTTTTTCCTGGCAATTTTGATTTTAGCGGGTGCAACGGTTGCTACCGCCTTATATTTTGCAGCCCGTTTATCAGAACTTCCAGAACGTCCGACCTTTCCCAATGATAACCCCCAAACAAAAATAGCAGCAAATCCAGTTACTCCCCAAGCAGCGGTCACGCCAACCCCGATCCCAACTCCAGAGGCAGAAAAACTTGAACCCGGTGCTTATCAGGCGATTGTCACCCAGCCGATTGGTTTGATTTTACGCGATACTCCCAGTACGGAGGCTAACCGAATTGGTGGCATTGCCTATCAAGAAAAAGTGGTTGTCTTGGGAGAAAGTGATGATAAACAATGGCAAAAAGTGCGGGTTATTACTGATAGAGATCGCACGGGATGGATTAAAGGTGGAAACACAGAAAAAGTTGAATCTGAAAACTAATTTTTGAGAAAAAATACCCCATAAACCAGTCGGTTTTAGGCAGAGAGTTGGAAGTTTTCAAATTCTATGACAATCGGCGTTTAGTTAACCAATAGGTCAGCATTTCTCCTCGACCTTTAACATCAATTAAACCCCGTTCTTCAAAATCATATTTGCCATTTAAAAGGTTTTTAGTAGCAGCTGTCACCTGAATTTTACCCACTTCTCCTTGGGATTCCATGCGCGACGCAATATTAACGGCGTCTCCCCATAAATCATAGATAAATTTTTTTGTGCCAATTACACCCGCCACCACTGGCCCGGTATTAATCCCAATTCTTAAATTACAAGATTGACCCATTTGTCCTTGAAATCGGCGAATTTCTGCCTGCATATCTAAAGCCATTTCTGCAATAGCTTCCACATGGTCATGGCGAGGAGTGGGTAAACCGCCCGCCACCATATAGGAATCTCCAATGGTTTTGATTTTTTCTAAATGATGTTTTTCGGCTAATTCATCAAAAGCGGAAAAAATTTGATTCAGGAAATTAACTAATTCTGAGGGAGAAATGCGAGCAGAAAATCCGGTAAAATCTACAATATCCGCAAACATAATCGTAGCTTTTTCAAAACGTTCAGCAATAGAATGCTGATTCTGTTTCAGTTGTTCGGCAATGGACGGAGGGAGAATATTCAATAATAACCGTTCCGATTTTTCTCTTTCTGCTTGTAATGCTTCTAAAACCCGGCGTCTTTCGGTTGTATTTCTCGCCACCCAAATCACACAATTATCCGGCATTGGAGACACCGTTGCCGCAAACCAAACTTCATCTCCCGGATTCAAAGGAGATGAATTAGTTCCATGATGTCCGGGTTGATATTCAGCAGAAACTAAACTATATTCAATATTTAAAGTTTGCCTGGTGTTTAATACTTCTTGAATTTGATTATAAAATAAAGTGGCATGACTAGCTGGAAAAACTTCAAACACAGTTTTGCCAAGCAGTTCTTCTGTGGGACTATATAAAACCTCTGAATTTGTGGTGACAATCTTTTTATATCTTCCTTCTGCATCAAACACTGTAATTACATCCGTCATCGCAGCAAATAAAGCTCTCAGTTCGGCTTCCGACTCTCGTAAGGCATTTTCAATTCTGGTTCTTTCGGCAACTTCTCTGACTAATTGATGGTTGGCTTCCTTCAGGGCAGCGGTGCGTTCTTCCACCCGAATTTCCAACTGTTCCATAGCCCTTTGTAGGGCGGCTTCTGCTTGTTTTCGCTCGTTAATATCTTCGACGGTTCCTTCATAATGGAGTAGGTTTCCGGCTTCATCTCGGACAGCAAAAGCATTTTCTGAAATCCAAGTTAACTGTCCATCTAAGCGTCGAATTTGAGACTCAAATCCGACAATTGCACCCTGTTCTGCTAATAGTTTAAGAAACTCTTGGCGACGCTGAGGTTGAACATAGAGTTGGTCTTGAATATTAGTTAGATTTTGGATTAATTCTTCAGGAGATTGATAACCATAAATTCGAGCTAAAGCCGGATTTGCACTTAAATAAATCCCTGTAGGTGTGGTTTGAAATATGCCTTCAACAGCATTCTCAAAAATACTCCGATAGTTAGCTTCTGCTTGTTTTAGGGCTTCTTCTGCTTGTTTACGTTCTGTAATATCAATGCCCACAAAGAAAGCCGCTTGATTTTGGTTATATTTATGGGCAACAATTAAATAATTCCGAGGTTTACCTTGAATTACAGACATGACTTCTTGATAGGAGTCTTTTTCGGGATGATCAAAAAAGTTTTGGACGAAATTATTAAACTGAAAACTTGCTTTTAAAAACCCAATATCTTGATTAACAAAATCTTCGGGTTTGAGGTCAAAAGTTGATGCCAAATAACGATTGACTCCCAAATAACGTAAATCTGAACTAATCCAAGAAACTGTCCCTGGAACCACATCTAATACCGCTTCTAATTGATCTTGGGTGAGTCTTAATGCTTCTTCGGCATCCCGGCGTTCTGTAATATCAATTCCGACGACAAAGGCAGCTTGATTATCATTATATTTTTGAGCAACAATTAAATAATATCGTAACTTTTCATTCAGGAAAAATGAAACCTCTTGAAAGGCATCAATCGCAGGACTATTAAATAAATCCTGGATAAATTCGGTAAACCCTGAATGATTGCCTAAAAAACCAATATCTTGATCAATAAAAGTTTCTCTAGGCATACTAAACATATCTGCCAAGCGTTGATTAACTTCGATATAACGTAAATCTGAATTAATCCAAGAAACTGTCCCTGGAACTGCTTCTAATACTGTTTGTAATTGATTCTTGGCATTTCTCAAAGATTCTTCAGCCTGTTTGCGATCAGTAATGTCAATTCCGACCACAAAAGCTGCTCGATTATAATTATACTTTTGAGCCACAATTAAATAATGTCGCCATTCCCCGTTCACCTGATTTCTAACTTCTCGATAGGTGTCAATTTCAGGACTATCAAATAAATCTTGAACAAAATCTTGGAATTCCGAACTGGTTCCTAAAAATCCAATATGTTGACCGATAAAACGCTCCCGAGGGAGGTTTAACATATTGGCTAATCGCTGATTTACTTCGATATAACACAAATCGGAATCAATCCAAGAAACCGTCCCCGGAACAGCTTCTAATACTGTTTGCAATTGATTTTTAGCATTTTTCAAAGATTCTTCAGCTTGTTTGCGTTCGGTGATATCAATTCCCACCACAAAAGCTGCTCGATTATAATTATACTTTTGAGCCACAATTAAATAATATCGCCACTCTCCATTCACCTGATTTCTGACTTCTCGATAGGCGTCAATTTCAGGACTATCAAATAAATCTTGAACAAAATCTTGGAATTCTAAACTGGTTCCTAAAAATCCAATATGTTGACCGATAAAACGCTCCCTAGGAAGGTTAAGCATATCCGCTAATCGTTGATTCACTTCGATATAACACAAGTCTGAGTCAATCCAAGAAACCGTTCCTGGAACCGCATCTAAAACCGTTTGCAGTTGATCTCTAGCCATGCGCAGGGCATTTTCTGATTGTTGATGCTGGACAATTTCTTGGACTAAATTATCATTCGATTCTTTTAATGCCGCGGTGCGTTCTTCTACCTTTTTTTCTAATTGTTCATTAGCCTTTTGGAGTGCTAATTCAAACTGTTTGCGAGTTTCAATTTCCTGCTGGAGTTGCGCCTTTGTCGCTTGCAACTCAATCGATTTTTGTTCTAATTGTTCGGCTCTTTCAATGCCTTGACTCAGTTCAGATAATAACTCAAAAACAATGCCAGAGGCATTAAAATTATCTTCATTAAACCCCAACCAAGGCAACGGTTTAATCAGTTTTTCGCTGGTATATAAAACCTCAAATTGCTGATTGGGTAATACCTGACCAATACGACAAACCTTAGCAACATGATGATTGGATTCTAAACGAACTAATCCTCCAGGAGACAAAAAACGCTGTCCATAGGCTGCAATTCTCACCCGTTCTACATCAAAAGATTCAGCTAATTCAACGGCTTGTTTCCAGAGATGAATTTGAGTATGGGCGGTTGCCATAGAGTTA
Organism: Planktothrix sp. PLAVEN19ND; assembly: GCF_057220675.1. Taxonomy (NCBI): domain Bacteria; kingdom Bacillati; phylum Cyanobacteriota; class Cyanophyceae; order Oscillatoriales; family Microcoleaceae; genus Planktothrix; species Planktothrix sp. PLAVEN19ND. The sequence goes on from NZ_CM170132.1 coordinate 2,473,517, forward strand.
TTGATAACCCGTTCTTCTCCATAAAAGCGTTTAAAAGATTGAACAAATTGATGATTTTCTGGGGTATTTAAACTTTGAAAATAATGAAAACAACTGAAGTGACCAACGGCGGCTTCTTGAAGTCTTTGCGCTTCAGATTCCGAGAAAGAGGTGGCTAAAATCGGTAAATCAGAAGCCCTAATTCCACTTTCATAAAACTGGCGATAAAAACTTAAATTGCGATCGCCTCTGAGGGTATTAATAATAATATCCGGTTGTGCCTGTCGAATCCGAGTAATAATAGGTTCAAAATCCATCGTTGAAGACGGAACATAGGCTTCTCCAACTACCTCCCCACCATGATGTTTGAGGTGGACTTTCATCAATTTATTCATGGTATGGGAAAACACCTGATCCCAACCCAATAAATAACATCGGGTTTTCTGGTTTCGCAATAACCAACTAATCGTTAATTCAACCTGTTGATTCGCACAAAACCCCGTGTAGAAAATTTGGCTACAATTTTCTAACCCTTCGTAGGAAGCCGGATACCAAAGTTGAGCATTAAAGGCTTCAAGTACCGGTCTAACCCCGTGACGACTGGCCGAAGTCCAACAGCCAAACAGGGTCGTAACACCGTCCTGTTGAATTAATTTTTGGGCTTTTTGTTCAAAGGTGAAGCAGTCTGAGGCACCATCCTCAATCATGGGTTCAATGATTTGCCCTAAAACCCCCCCCTGATCATTGATTTGGGCAATGGTCATTAATTCCGCTTCTAGCAACGGCTTTTCCCTATAAGCCATCGCTCCACTCAGAGAATGCAGTAACCCGACTCGTACACCTGGCATAGTTGATTAACGGCTGGTAGAACTAAACTTTAAACTGCGGGTAAGATAGCTGCACCTTCAAATCCTTTACCCTTAATAGAATCAACAAGATAGGCTTGTCCCATTACAATAGTCTAAGCTGCGATGGGCTTAAATCCCTAATTCAATAATTCCTTGATCTTAACATTGACATCCTCCCCCTCGTAGAGTTAGGCAGATGATTAATATAGAATATTCCTGGGTTGAGTGGAGCAATCGCTTAACTCAACCCACAAACATCAATTAAGATTGGGAATGAAGACTCACCGTTTCTTGACGATTTCTCACCTCCAAATAAATCAATAACGCATTAATATCCGCCGGATTTACTCCCCCAATTCTCGACGCTTGACCAATGGTTAATGGTTTAACTTTCATTAACTTTTCTCGCGCTTCCATTGACAAAGTTTCGATTTTGAGATAGTTCAAATCTTCCGATAAAAGCCGATTAGATTGGCGACTAATTTGGTCAACTTGGTTTTGTTGCCTTTGCAGATATCCTGAATATTTAATCTCAATTTCTGCCCCTTCTTTTTCCACTTGATTTAAAAGAATATTCCCTAAATTATACCGTTCTAAATCAACGTAATGGAACCCAGGACGGCGTAATAAATCAGCCAAGGTAATTGACCCTTTAATTTTTTGTTGGGTATCATTAACAATCGCCATTCCTACTTGATCATTTTCCTTAATTCGAGTAGCATATAATCGTTCCTTTTCCGCAATAATATTCTCTTGTTTCTGTTCAAATAACTCCCAGCGACGATCATCAATTAACCCAATTTCTCGACCCAAGGGCGTTAACCGTTCATCGGCATTATCTGACCGTAATAATAACCGATATTCCGACCGACTTGTTAACACCCGATAGGGTTCTCGCAGGTCTTTTGTACACAAATCATCAATTAATGTTCCGATGTAACTTTGTTCCCGGGAAAATACAATCATCTCTTGATGTTTAACAAATCTCACCGCATTAATTCCCGCCACTAAACCCTGGGCTGCGGCTTCTTCATATCCGGTTGTACCATTAATTTGTCCGGCACAAAATAGCCCCTCAATTTTCTTCGTCATCAAGGTGGGATAACATTGAGTTGCGGGTAAATAATCATATTCCACCGCATAAGCCGGACGCAACATGGCACAATTTTCTAACCCGGGAAGACTTCTTAACATTTGCAATTGCAAGGTTTCTGGTAAGCCCGTGGAAAATCCTTGAATATACAACTCAGGAATATCTCGACCTTCCGGCTCAATAAAAATTTGATGACTTTCTTTATCCGCAAATCGAACAATTTTATCTTCAATACTCGGACAATATCGGGGGCCCTTCGCATCTACCCAACCGCCATAAACCGGAGATAAATGCAAATTTTCTCGAATAATTCGGTGAGTTTCCGCCGTAGTTCGAGTCAAATGACAACACATTTGTTCCCGTTCAATTTGTACTTCTGGGTCGAAACTAAACCAGCGCACTTCTGCATCTCCGGGTTGGGGTTCTAATTTAGAATAATCCACGGATCTTTTATCCACTCGCGCCGGAGTTCCGGTTTTTAAGCGTCCAGTTTCAAAGCCTAAACGGTTGAGGGTTTCTGTTAACCCAACGGCGGCAAATTCTCCCGCCCGTCCTGCGGGCATTGATTTATTACCAACCCAAATAATACCGCCTAAAAATGTACCCGTTGTTAATATTACCGCTTGACATTTAAAGGCAACTCCAAAATAGGTTTCAACCCCAATAATTTCTTGATTTTTACCTAAAATTAAATCCGTTACCATCCCTTCTCGGACAGTCAGATTATCCTGATTTTCCACAATATTTTTCATCACCGCGGCGTATTCCCGTTTATCTGTTTGGGCGCGTAAAGCCCACACCGCCGGGCCACGGGAAATGTTCAGCACCCGTTTTTGCAAATAGGTGCGGTCGGCCATTTTGCCAATTTCCCCGCCCAACGCATCGACTTCATGGACGAGTTGGGACTTAGCAGGGCCTCCAACGGCCGGGTTGCAGGGTTGCCAAGCGATTTTATCGAGGTTGAGGGTTAGGAGCAGAGTACGACATCCCAAGCGGGCCGTTGCTAGTGCCGCTTCACAGCCCGAATGTCCGGCCCCGACTACAATAATGTCAAATTCATCTAAAAATTCTACTGAGGGTGTTAGGGTCATGGGTTAGGTTAAGGTTTTATAGATTTATTTTTTGATTTTAGCGGTTAAAATTAATATCATCTTAGACTAAGGTTTCTATTACTTAACTTATCGGTCGTTTTAAAATTTGTTCAACAACCCCATAATAATTAGGATTTTCTAACCCTTGTAATTCATGTTTTATATCTTCCCAATCTCCTAATTTACTTTTCCACATACCATCTTCTTCTTGTCTGGCGGCGTGCTGTGGCTCACCATTATAGGTGTATATTGCTATCTTTTGAAAACCCGGTTCAAGGTTGCAATTATCACAACATTCATATCCCATAGTTTGATAAGCCTTGATAAAAGCGTCCAGCGTTAACTCTCTTGGCACGCCATCAGGCCAGTAGCCATCAGGGTCTACCGGATCCCATCTACATTCATCTTCATCAGCAGCGAAAGCAAAGCAATTATAATCCACAGTTTCTTCACTTGTGACTTCATATTCACTACGCTCTAAATTAGGAAATCTGAAGATTTTGCGGTATTCCAGTCTACCACTCATAACCGTGTTCTTTTCCCCATTGTATCCACGCTTGAGCCATAAGTTTCATTCGACCGCACTGTTCAGATTTTACTGGATTATCACCAGTAATTGCCCTCAACGCCCAAAACCAATGGTCAGGTTTTTGTTCGAGATCGCGCAAAATTAACGGTACAACAGGCTGCCCCATGCCAATAATTCTCTGATAAGCGGAGTGCATTGACTTCTGTGTAACTAATGACAGCATTCTTGTCTCGGCACGCCATTCTTCTGCGAGGGTATTAAATTTGGCTTCGAGTTCTAGCTTACTTTCGATGGAGTAATTATCGGTAGTAATTTTGTCTATTTGCTGAATAGACTCCAACTTCTGATAAGCTTCCTCCAAACCATTTTGAGAAAGTGTAGTTAAGATTAAGATGCACTGTAACAAGCAGGCTATTTTCTGATATGACTGATCATTCGACTCTATTCTGGGAGATAAATTATATAGATATTCCTGAAAAATATTAGGTTTTATTGTTGCTGAAACAAAGGCAGTATCATCAATATTTTGGTATGAGCTTTTTATGGTTACAGTTGTATTTTGCAGACTAGAAAAAGTCAGTAAATTAATCATTGGTGATCGGAATAGGTTCCATTGCTCTGTGGAGTTCGTCTGTAATGCTCCACCGGAATAACTGTCCTCCCGTTCGATTAAAGGTGTCAAAGACATTCCCAATCTCCTCCTTATTGATTTTGCTTTCTACAAAAAAATCAGCATCAAACAAATAACCAGGTTCCTGAACATTACCTCTTGACGGATCTTGTGATATGACTAAACCATGATTAAAATTAACTCTGCCTGTTTCTAGTTCAATTTCCAGATTTTTAACTGAAGTCAAAATCGAACCAGATAACTCGCTACTATGTAGCTCTGAAGCAATTTGTGGACTGATTAATGCTGACCAAGGTTTGTCTTTATCCTCCATTTTCAATTTAGAGCGAAGTATCAAATTCTTATACCTTAATCCTAATCTTAGGTAAAAAGAGGGATTATATACATCTTTAAATATATTAACAATGTTGAATAATTTTTCTTTAAATTCTTCATATCGCTTGTATTCAAAGGTGGCTAATATTAGATTTTCTTGGTCTAAAGATAACTTCCATTTTGAATTTTCAGATAGAAAGTTATAAGTGTTATGTTTGGGCAAAATAGAGCTTATTTGTGGCAATAATGAGACTATTTCAGGTGGGAGATTTAGAGATTGAGATCGTTGAAAAATCGGGTAATCAGAACTAATTCTCTCCTGAAATTCATAAGGCTCTTGATTATTGATTTTGAGGATTGTAGGGAAGCGTAATTGTCCCACAACCTCGATCAAGGGAGTGCGCTGATAAATAACTCGCAGGTAATCAGGCAGTTTCATTTGAAGACGTAATTATTTCACCGTTACAAGATATACCATGTTGATCGGGATAATCCTTCTATCCCTTACAATCTTATACTACCATTCAATCTTCTGAAGTTTTAGGGTGTGTAAGTATTCTTCGCACGCACCGCCTGTATAAATATCCCCGATAGCGAGAACGCAAGCTGTTGCTGCTTATACAATCGGACAATTTACAGTCAGTTCAACATTACAGGGTTATATTCGGGTAAGTCCACTCAAATATCTGGGAGATTGCTGGCTTTTTTACTCTACTGACTGAGTTCTTGCTGGATGTTTTCGCTATCTTCGAGACTATCATCATGCTTTTTGCCATATTTTTTCCCTAAATTAAAGGGAGGATCAGCAAAAACAACATCAGCTACACTGTTATTGATCTGTTTTAAAAGCGTTAGACAATCTTCTTCAAAAAGAACTCCCTGTCTTGAAATAAAGCAAGGTTTTTGATCTGATTGATTAGAAATATAGTTGTGATAAGGAAATTGATCAATATTTTTGAACGATATAGAAAGTTGCTGCATGATCAGTTAATTAAGATTCTAAACTTACTTTAATTGTAAGACGGTTATCAGATTTGTGACAACTCTCTAAAAAATGTTAATATAGTAACAACTCAATTCTATCACGAAAACAGGTAATTCTGCCATGAAGACGTTAGCAAAATGGTCTGTAGAGGATTATCACCAGATGTGATTGATGCTGGGATTTTGTGCGATCGCCAAGTTAAACTATTAATCAGGTGAAATCATTGAAATGAGTCCAGAAAGTCCGATTCATTTTAAAAAACAAAGTAAATAGTATCTTGAATTACAGGAGAACCCATGAACTCAACCACCCATGAAACAGACTTTTATGCTTGGACACAGGAACAGGTACAGCTATTAAAAACCGGACAACTTAATCAAATTGATTGGCAAAACATTGCTGAAGAAATAGAGGACATGGGACGCTCGGAACAACGACAATTAGAAAGCCGATTAGAAGTCTTAATTATGCACTTATTAAAATGGCAATTTCAGCCAAACCTACGCTCTCGGAGTTGGCAATTAACGATTAAAGAGCAACGCCTCCGGTTAGAAAAGCTTCTACAAAAAAACCCTAGTCTTCAACCTAATTTGACTGAAGCGATAGAAGATGTGTATCCTTTGGCGACTCTGAGCGCGGAAAGAGAAACCGGGTTATCTTTATTTCCTGAAACTTGTCTCTATACCTTAACAGAGATTTTATCCGATGAATTTTTACCGGAGTAAATGATTACATAAAATTTTACTCTATTTTGTGGCAACTCCCTAAAAAATGTTAATATAGGAATAACTCAATTCTATAATTAAAATAGGTAATTCTGCCATGAAAACCTTAGCAAAATGGTCTATCGAGGATTATCACCAAATGATTAATGCGGGGATTTTGTGCGATCGCCAAGTTGAACTATTAGCAGGTGAAATTATTGAAATGAGTCCCGAAAGTCCCATTCATTATTATACTGCCAAGCAAGGTACAAAATACTTAGAAACCTTGTTAACGGGTAAAGCTGATATTCGTTTTAATGGCCCCATTACCTTATCTGATTCTGAACCCGAACCGGATATTGCTATTGTCCGACTACCAGAGTCAACTTATCAAGATCATCATCCCTATGCTGAGGATATTTTTTGGCTCATAGAAGTGGCTAAAAGTAGTTTAAAAAAAGATTTAGAATTAAAATTATCAATTTATGCTCAAGCTATAATTGAGGAATATTGGGTTTTAGATTTATCCCAAAAACAATTAATTGTATTTATAAATCCTGAAAATAACACCTATTTGAGTCAACAAATTATTAATCAAGGGATGATTACCCCCTTAGCTTTTCCAGATATTGAGATATCTGTTGAAAGATTACTGAGTTAAATAATCTTCACAAAGGCAGGGCTAGTTACGATACAATTCAATTAAAAGCTAGTATCAAGTATTATGACAACTACAGAACAAGCACCATTAACGACCGAGACTGACGCAGAACTGATTGATAATGCTATGGCCACCGTCCGACCCTCAGAAGAAATTGAAAACGTCCTCGTTGGGTTAGCTCAAGACCAAAAGGTAATGGTCGGACAGTCTGAAGCGGGTAGGGTTTGGCAGTTTGAATATGGTAGTGTGGAAGTTTTTGTGCAACTCACCGGAGAAACCGATGAAGATACCTTGACGGTTTGGGCGACGGTACTAAAATTTCCCGTTAAAAATGAAAACCAGTTAATGCGAAAATTATTAGAAATGAACTGGTTATCTACTTTAGAATCCCATTTTGCAATTACGAATGATCAAGTTGTAGTTTTATCGAACCGCACTTTAGCAGAAATATCTGCCACTGAAATCTCCCGCCTGATTACTATTGTGGCGACAATTGCCGATAATAACGATGATAGCTTACAAGCCGAGTTCGGAGTCTAATATTTGGCGTTTAATTCCTGTATTGAAAGCCTCGGGACATTTACAAATGGCAATTGACCATTGGTTGTTTCGTCAACATCAACAGGGAAAACATCCCCCCACTTTACGGTTTTATCTTTGGGAACCTGCGAGTATTTCTTTAGGTTATCATCAGAAATCTTGGCCAGAACATTGGCAACGGTTAACTTGGCAAAACCAACCTTTAGAGTTAGTTAAACGTCCCACCGGAGGTCGGGCGGTTTTACATCAAGGGGATTTAACCTATGCGGTGATTGCTTCGGGATTACCCCAAAATTCTAGGGCAGCCTATCAAACATTATGCCAATTTTTAATTGAAGGATGGCGATCGCTCGGCTATGAACTCCACTATGGTTCTGCTGAACGGGGATATATTCACAGCCCCAACTGTTTTGCCACCGCCACCGCCGCCGATTTAGTCCTATCCGATGGCACTAAATTAATTGGGAGTGCCCAACTCAAGGGAAATGGGACAATTCTACAACATGGCTCCATTCGGTTAACTCCTGATGCGGAACTGTTTCGTCAGGTGTTTGGTCTGGAAATGCCCGCACCCAACTTAACCACTTTACCGTCAGCAGAGGAGTTGGTTTCAACGGTTATCGATGCTTTGGGGGTAGCAGCGCGTTGTTGCTTCGGGGGAGAATGGGTGATACAAGCCCTCTCAGATACGGAATTGCAAACTATTGAAGCCGAGTATTCAACCCATTGGGGCGTGTTTTCTGAGACCGTGGTAGTTTAAGATCATCAATGATAATGCACCCGAGTTGAAGATTAAAAAAATGGATACAAAAGCATTTAGACGTTCCTTGCAACATTCAGAAACCTATCATCGCAAAGGCTTTGGTCATCAGGAGGAAGTGGCAAATGTCATGCACTCAGCCTATCAAAGTTCTTTAATTCGAGAAATTAGAGAGAATAACTATAGTATTAAACGGGGAAATGTTACGATTCAAATGGCTCAATCCTTTGGGTTTTGTTGGGGTGTAGAAAGGGCTGTAGCCATGGCCTATGAAACTCGTCAACATTTTCCCACGGAAAATATTTGGATTACCAACGAAATTATTCATAATCCTTCGGTGAATCAACATTTAAAGGATATGAAAGTTGAGTTTATTCCTGTCGAAAATGGGAATAAGGATTTTTCAGTGGTGAATTCTGGGGATGTGGTAATTTTACCTGCGTTTGGGGCGAGTATTCAAGAAATGCAAACCTTGAATGAAAAAGGCTGTAAAATTGTTGATACCACTTGCCCTTGGGTGTCTAAAGTTTGGAATAGCGTTGAGAAACATAAAAAAAGAGATTATACCTCTATTATTCATGGAAAATATAACCATGAAGAAACCGTTGCTACCATTTCCTTTGCCGATAAATATTTAGTGATTTTGAACTACAAAGAAGCAGAATATGTGTCTAATTATATTCTGAATGGAGGCGATCGTCAAGAGTTTTTAGCGAAATTTAGTCGATCCTATTCCGCAGGTTTTGATCCCGATCAAGATTTAAAACAAATTGGGATTGCTAACCAAACCACCATGCTAAAAAGTGAAACCGAACAAATCGGCAAACTGTTAGAGCATACAATGATCAAAAAATATGGCCCCGATCAATTAAATGCTCATTTTCAAAGTTTTAATACCATTTGTGATGCTACCCAAGAACGTCAAGATGCCATGATTGGGATATTAGATCAACCGTTAGATTTAATGGTTGTGATCGGGGGCTTTAATTCTTCCAATACGACCCATTTACAAGAAATGTCGGTAGAAAAGGGGATTCCTTCTTATCATATTGACTGTGCTGAACGAATTTCAAATAATAACCAGATTGAACATAAACCGTTAGGCAAGTCTTTAGAAATTCAAGAAAACTGGCTTCCTGATGGGGAGATTATAGTCGGAATTACTTCCGGTGCATCAACCCCTGATAAAGTCGTAGAAGAAGTGATTGAAAGAATTTTTGCACAAAAACTTTCTCAGGTTTAAAGCTAAAAATCAACAAGATTGACTCTCCCATTATTAGGGGAATCAGGCAAGGTTGTAATCATCCCGATTCAGTTTTCCCCTTTTGATTATCCCTAATAATTTTATCGATGAATAATATTTTTTGAATCAAGCATTAGGGAGAGTCTATCTTAATTGTTATCTATTGCCTAAGACGAGGGCTTTCTTAATCAGACAACTATCACCAGTTATATCCTTTCAATAAAATCTAAAACAAAAAACATTTAATTAACTTTTTTTAATCAATTAACATTATTAGTAGACCTAACCTATTATTAACTTAAAAATATTTTTCAAGGATCATAATTCATGTTAAGATGATTCTCCAGTTAACAAAAATGCCACAATAAAAAAAATTTCAACAGGAATTATTGAGATATGCGTGATTCCAAAACAGAACCTTTGATCATCCTTCAAGACGTTGGTAAATCCTATCAACAGCCCAATGGTCAAGAAATTCCAATTCTCAATAATATCAACTTAGAATTGCGCCAAGGTGAAATCATTGCCCTATTAGGGCCTTCTGGTTCAGGAAAATCCACTCTAATGCGAATTATTGCCGGGTTAATTTCTCCCACCCAAGGACAGGTTTCTCTGTCATGGAAAACCATTAATTGGAATTAATCCAGGGGTGGCAATTGTCTTCCAAAGTTTTGCCCTTTACCCTTGGTTAACTGTTTTAGAAAATGTTGAATTAGGATTAAAAGCCAGGGGATTTCCCGTAGACTGGCGACGACAAAGAGCCTTAAAAATGATTGATATTATTGGTTTAGATGGATTTGAAAATGCCTATCCTAAAGAACTATCCGGGGGAATGCGACAACGGGTTGGCTTTGCCCGGGCTTTAGCCGTTGAACCGGAATTATTATGTATGGATGAACCCTTCTCTGCCCTGGACGTTTTAACCGCAGAAAACCTGCGAATTGAACTATTAGATTTGTGGTTAGAAAAACGGATTCCTACCCAGGGAATTTTAATTGTGACCCATGGGATTGAAGAAGCGATTACCCTAGCGGATAGAGTGATTGTTTTAGGTAGAAATCCCGGACGAATTCGAGCAAATTTACCGATTAAATTAAGCCATTATCGTGATCGCAAAAGTCCCAGTTTTCAAGCCCTAGTCGATCAAGTTTATAAAATTCTAACTAACCCCGAGTTAGAAACCTTAGAACCCCAAAAAAACGTTACTAATATTCCCAGTAAATATCAATCTTTACCCCATGTTCGTATCGGCTCTGTTGCCGGCTTATTAGAACTTTTAGAAGGAAGACAAAACCCTGATTTATACCGTTTGGGACAAGAACTACAACTGGAAGTTGATGATTTACTCCCCATTGTTGAAGCGGCAGAATTCATGGCTTTAATCAAAATTAGAGAGGGAGATTTGAGTCTGACGGCGATCGCCCTAGCATTTATTCAGGGAAATATTGATGATCGAAAACAAATTATTCGACAACAATTACTTAGTCATATTCGTCTTGTTCAACAAATCTATACTCTTTGTCAATCCAAACAAAATCATCGGATTCCTGAAGATTTAGTCTTAGATATTTTGAATAATCATTTTAGTCCAAAAGAAGCTCAAAGACAGTTAAACACTGCCATTGACTGGGGACGTTATGCAGAACTCTATGCCTATGATGAACCCAGTGGCGAAATCTTTTTAGAAACATCTGATTTTAATTTAACTATACCGGAGGAATAAATAGCATGGCTCGTCCTTTGATTCCTGAAAATAAAACCTTAGATCGCTCTCGCTTGACCTGGCAGGATGGCTTATTGATTTTAGCCATTATTACAGTAATTTTAGTGATTATTCGCACTGCTTCTCAATTAGTCGGGGATTATGAACCCGATGTGATCATCTCTACGAATTTAGATCAACTGCCAAGTTATACAGCCCAAACTCTATTAAGAATGGGGTTAGCTTATTTTTTATCCTTGATTTTTAGTTTAGGTTATGCCTATTTTGCCTATCGTTCTGCATGGGCGGCAAAAATTTTAATTCCCCTATTAGATATTTTACAATCGATTCCGGTTTTATCTTTTTTACCCGGGGTTGTTCTGGCTTTGATTGCTTTATTTCCCGGTCAAAGAATTGGAGTTGAATTTGCTGCTATTATCTTGATTTTTACCGGAATGACTTGGAATTTAGTTTTTAGTTTTTATCAATCTTTATTGAGTATTCCCCAAGAATTATTAGAAGTCGCTCGGGTCTATAATCTCAGTTTTTGGCAACGGTTTTGGTCGGTAGAATTACCTTCGGGAATCTTAGGATTAGTTTGGAATAGTGTCATGTCCGTTGCCGGAGGTTGGTTTTTTTTGATGGCAATTGAATCCTTTACCCTGGGCGATCGCAGTTTTCGACTTCCCGGGCTGGGATCATTTTTAGCCCAAGCCTCCGATCAGGGAGATTTCACTGCCATTGCTTGGGGAGTAGCGGTTTTAATTGGAATTATTATCATCCTCGATTTTTTGGTATGGAAACCCTTAATTGCTTGGGCTGAAAAATTTAAGTTGGAAACCGTTGAATCCCAAAATGTTCCCCAATCTATTGTATTAGATTTCCTGCGACGTTCTCCAACTCTGAGAATTTTAACGGAACGCTTGGGATATTTTTGGTCAGAAAAAATTGATAAGCCTATCGGAAAATCCCATCGTAATTCAACCTTGAATTTATCAGTAAAACCCAATAAACGTTGGTGGAATCGCCTATTGTTAACGGGGTTTGGATTTATGATTGTATGGGGAACTTGGGAATCGGTTTTACTCTTACAGAAATTAGAGTTTCAAGACTGGAAACACATCATGATCGGTGCTATTTTAACCGCTTTACGAGTAGTTATCGCCCTATGTCTATCCCTATTATGGACTGTCCCTGTGGGAGTTGCCATTGGGAGAAATCCTCGACTTGCCCAAAGTTTACAACCCTTAGTTCAAATTGCGGCATCAGTTCCAGCAACTGCTTTATTTCCCGTTTTATTACTATTTTTAGCCCGTTTAGGAGGGGGTTTACAAATTGGTTCTGTGGCACTGATGATGTTAGGAACGATGTGGTATATTTTATTCAATGTAATTGCGGGTGCCCAGGCTATTCCCTCAGAGTTATTTGAAGCAGCCAGTATTTATAAACTCTCTTTAGTACAGCGATGGAAAACAGTGATTTTACCTGGAATTTTTCCCTATTTAATTACCGGGATGATTACGGCAGTTGGTGGAGCCTGGAATGCTAGTATTGTCAGCGAATATGTTCAGTTTCAAAGCCAAACTTTAACAACACCAGGGTTAGGATCACTAATTTCTCAAGCAACAGAAACAGGGAACTATCCTCTGTTGTTTGCTTCTACTGTGGTCATGTCTTTATTAGTTGTTTTAACCAATCGTTTAGTTTGGCGCAGACTTTATCAATTTGCTCGCTCAAAATATCAACTTTTATAATATAACCCCATTTCTCCGTAGTCAGGTGTTTATGCCCCATCTTGATCTTTGAGTAAGATATTGAGACGTAAACGCCGCGTAGTGAGGTGTTCACGCCTCATCTTGATCTTTGAGTAAGAATTGAGGCGTAAACGCCTTACTACGAAGTTAGAAAATTATTCAGTTTCTTCAACTCTTAACGCATCACAAGGGATTTTTTCTAGTTCTATCCGAGTAGGATCTCCACTAGAATAAACCTCCAAATCCATATTAGATTCTCCGACAAATAAGCAATACTCCCCTGGAAAAATAACTCGTTCAAAATAACCTCGAACTGTGGTTTCCATCCGCAGAATTTGCACCTGTTTAGTGGGGTTTTTATAGCTGCATAAAATTTCAGTCTTCATCGAATCTACAGACAAGTTTACAGTTTGCATGATGTTTTATTAAAGTTAGGTTTTAAAGAACTATTTGGAAATTTCTTAACTTTTCAGCTAAGGGTTGGGGCACTGGGTCAGTAATCTATCTTTCTGACGTTAGATAGACTTTTCCTGATACTTCTGTGCAACCTCCATAAGAATCATTAATCTGGTAATGTTATCAAATCATCATAACTTAACAATTTATAAATTAAGTTATGTTAACTCAATTATACACCCATTATCTCAGTTACAACCAAAAGTCCGTTACCCGAATTATCTATAGGATGCCTTTACAAATCCCGACTTTTATCAGAACTTTGTAAAGCTTTTGTAAGTTGATCCCCATGGGGTGGGACAGTGCTCTTACCATTATTATGACCATTTCCATTAGAATAAGATCCGTTGTCTGTATTCAAAGCGACATTTTCTAAATGTTGTTTTGGAGAATTGTGCCCCATCAAACGGGATTGAATACTGGTGGCAATCACATAAAAAACTGGAATAATATACAAACTTAGAAGCGTAGAAACAAACATTCCACCCATTACCGCCATACCAATGGCGACCCGACTCGCGGCCCCTGCCCCCGTGGCAAAAGCTAGGGGCATCACCCCTAAAATCGTTGATAAAGCCGTCATCATAATCGGGCGAAATCGTAACCGACAGGCTTCAATGGCTGCCTTTTGAATTGATAATCCCTGTTCCCGTAATTGGTTAGCAAATTCCACAATTAAAATCGAGTTTTTTGTTGCTAATCCTATCAACATAATCAACCCAATCCGACTAAACGCATTTAACTCTAATTGTGCTATCCATAACGCCCCAAATGCCCCTAATAAAGACAGAGGAACCGCTAATAGAATAATCACAGGGTCAATATAACTTTCAAATTGAGCGGCTAAGGTTAGGAAAATAAACACTAAGGCAAGGGCAAAAATAAAATTAGTCGATTGACCCGCCTCTTTAAATTCTAAAGACTCCCCAGAAAAAGCGGTACGCATATCCGGGGGTAGAATTTCTTTAGCTAAATTTTCCAAGGCATTTAACGCCACGCCTAAACTGACTCCCGGGGCCGGACTACCTTCTAAAGTGGCAGACCGAAAGCGATTAAAATGGTTAATTTGAGGGGGTGTGGTGGCGGTGGAAATGGTGACTAAATTACTTAAAGCAATCATTTCTCCCTGTTGGGAACGCACATATAATTGCTTTAAATCCTCGGGATTTGCTCGATATTTCTCATCGGCGCGAACTACAACTTCATAACGTTGATTTCCCTGATTAAAACTGGTAATTTCCTGACCGCCCACTAAAATTTGTAAGGTTCGGGCAATATCTTGTACAGAAACCCCTAAATTTCCGGCTTGAGAACGATCTACACTGATGGTTAATTCCGGTTTATTCAGTTTTAAATTGGTGTCAATATTAACTAACTCTGGTAAATCTCTGGCGCGAATTACAAAGTCTTGGGAAACTTGTGCCAATTGTTCTAAATCATTACCTTGTAAGACAAATTGTATGGGTTGACCTTGACCGCCTCCGGGTAATCCCCCTGGATTTGTAGCGAAGACTAAGGCATCGGTAATTGTTGAAAATTTACCCAATAATTTCTTAACAAGAGATTGTTGAGTTTGTTCGGGTTCCGGGCGTTCAGACCAAGGTTTTAAACGGGCAAAAGAGAATCCTGTATTAGCTTGGGATGCCCCTCGACTAGAACCTGCGATCGCAAAATAACTGGTAATTTCCGGTACTTGATTGAAGATATTTTCAACCTGTTTAACCACCCGGTTAGTATAGTTAATACTTACCCCATCTGGAGCCGTAATCGTAGTAAAAATCCGACCCCGATCTTCACTCGGTAAAAAGCCCTGGGGTAACTGTAAAAACAACCAAACTGTTAATCCTAAACTGGCAATAAATCCTAAAATAACGACGGGTTTAATTGTCATTAATAGCCGTAATGTCCAACCATAAATAGCCGTAATTTTATGCAAAACCCATTCAAATAAATCCAAGGGGAAAGATAGAATTTTCATCAATCCTTGGGGCTGGGTTTCGTGACGCAATAAACGGGCGGAAAGAGGAGGGGCTAAAGTTAGGGCAACGATACTTGAAAAAACCACAGAAGCGGCTAAAGTTAAGGCAAATTCATTGAATAATCGTCCACTGGTTCCCCCGGCAAAGGCAACGGGAACAAATACTGCTACTAAAACAACCGTTGTGGCAATCACAGCAAATACCACCTCTCCAACGGCGGCATAGGTCGCTGGAAAGGCATCTAGCCGTTTTTCTTCCATATAACGGATGATATTTTCTAAGACTACAATCGTATCATCCACGACTAAACCCGTGGCTAAAGTTAAGGCAAATAGGGTTAAGGTATTAATCGAAAATCCCATAAAAAACATCACACTAAATGCCCCAATTAAAGAAATGGGAATCGTGATGGCTGGAATTAAAGTGGCTCTCCAATTTCTCAAGAATAAAAAGATAATTAAAACCACCAGTCCAATCGAAATTAACAGACTGATCCAAACTTCTTCAATCGCAAGTTCTACAAACTCGGAATAATCTACCGCAATTTCATAGCTGAGTCCTTCAGGAAAACTTTTTTTGAGTTCCGCTAATTTAGCTTTAATTCCGTGGGCAACTTCAATTAAATTCGCATCGGCAAGTTTACTAATTCCTAATCCCACGGCAGGATTGCCATTAAAACGGGCAATTACCCGATCATCTTTTGCCCCAATTTCTGCCCGTCCAATATCTCTAATTTTAACTTGCGAGCCATTATCATTACGTTTAATAATTAAGTCTTCATAATCTTGGGGAGTTTGCAGTCTTCCCAAAGTTCTCACGGGATATTCTGTTTCTTTTCCTTCAATTCGACCACTGGGAATTTCAATATTTTGTCGTCTTAGGGCTTGTTCAACATCTAAAGCGGTAATTTGACGGGCTGCCATTTTCAGGGTATCTAACCATAATCGCATGGCATAACGGCGTTCTCCTGAAATAGAAACACTATTAACACCATCAACCGTTTCTAAAGCATTTTTAATATAAAGATCGGCGTAATTACTTAACTCTAAAGCTGATAAAGTTTGACTAAAAAAGGCGATCCATAAAATTCGTTCATCATCTCCAGATCGTTTTTCTACCACTGGAATATCAACATCATCGGGTAATTTTCCCGCCCCCCTAGCCACCCGACTTCTAACTTCTTGGGCAGCTACTTCTAAATCTCGATTTAATTCAAATTGAACAGAAATAGAACTGCTTCCTTCTCGACTACTAGAAGTTAGGGTTTTAATCCCAGCAATACCGTTAATTTGTGCTTCTAAAATCTCCGTAACTTCTGTTTCTACTACTCGGGGACTTGCCCCCGGATAGCTGGTACTAACGGTAACAATCGGCGGATCAATTTTAGGATATTCCTGCACCGGAAGCCGAGTAAAACCGACTATTCCTAAAATAATAATTAGCAGTGAACAAACCGAAGCAAAAACAGGTCTTTTAATGAAAAAATGAGTAAACATATTATTAGGTTATTGAATGTTTGTAGTAAGCCCTTCAGGGCTTCAATCAGCAGTAAACACCCCTCCCTAACGTTTACCCTTTGAAGTCTGATCGGAATTAGCAGGTAAAATATTAATAGCCGCACCATCGGATAGTTTTTGTGTACCGGAAATAATCAATTTCTGTCCTGGTTTAAGTCCTTCTAAAATTTCGGCGCGATCATTTTGAATTAAACCTAATTTAATCGTCTGTTTTTTAGCAGTTAATTTTTCTTCCCCTTCCGCAATAAATACAAATCGCTGATCACCTTGAAATTTAACGGCGGTCATCGGAATCACAACGGCATTTAGTTTTTGTTTCCAAACTACTTCAGCCCGCACAAATTGACCATCTTTAAATAAGCCTTGACTATTATTAAAACTCGCTTTTGCTAAAATAGTTTGGGAGTCTTGATTTACCGAAGGCGAGATAAAACTAATTCGTCCTGTTCCTAATATTTTACCTTGAGGATCAACCATTTGTACCGATAATCCTAACTTTAAATCCTCTTTACGTTCTAAAGCTATTGGTAAGCGCAATTCCAACTGATCATTCGCAGTTAAACGGGTGAGAATATCTCCTTTACTAACATAATCTCCTACTTTAATTCCCACATCACCAACAACCCCAGTAAAGGGTGCTAAAACGGCTGTTTCTTGTAAATCCAATTCAATATTCCGCACCTGAGCCACTGCTTCAGCAACCTGGGCTTCCGCCTGTTGTATTTCTTGGATACGAGTGCCACTTTCTAATTGATTTAAAGCCTGTTGTTCCTGTTCAATAACGGCTTGACGGAGATTAATTTCTGATTGTCGATTTTTTTGTAATTGTTCTAAACGGCGTTTAGCGGCTTGCAAATTCGCATTAGCACTATTTCTTTGAGACGATAACGCATCAAATTGATCTTGGGAAATTGCCCCGGATTCGCTTAAATCTTGAAAGCGATTCACTCGATTTTGAGCTAATTCGGCATCGGCTTGAATTGAATCAATTTGAGATTTGGCTTGATTAATTTCTGCTAATAAACTACCGGATTCCGCATCGGCTAATCTAGCTTTTGCTTCGGCTAATTTTGCCCTTCCTTGAGCAATTTCTTCAGGACGACTTCCGGCTTGTAATTCTGATAAACGGGCTTGAGTCCGAACTAAATTAGCTTTAGCTTGATTTAAACTTGATTCTACACTATCACTTTTGAGGCGAGCGATCGCGTCTCCCTGTTCAATCACCTGCCCCGATTCCACTAAAATCTGGGTAATTCTACCTTCAATTTCTGGCTTAATATCCACTGCCCGTTTTGCCTCTAATGTCCCAACAAAATCAGAGGTTTCTTCAAAATCAAAAGTTTCTACCGCAGCGATTTTAACAGCATTTCCCCTCGGCTTACTAGCTTTTTCCGAGGTTGGGTTATCCCTATTTTCAGGGGTAGCTTGCCACCATTGTCCTCCGACGAAACCCACCCCCAACGCCATTAAAGTAACCAGTAAAATTTGGAACCCTCCGGTTTTATAAGCCGAGGGTTCTGGAGCAACTTTTATGGGTAAAGATTTAGCTGGAAAATCAGTTATTTCTTGTTGATTTTCCGACTCAATCCATTCTTGATCCTGTTCTTTCACCGTAGATTTAGGGAATTGTAAATCAGACATTTTTCAGCCAAGATTGAGGTTGTTTTTACGGAGCAAAATGACCATTAAATTGAGACAAAATTAGGGTTATAGTCTAAAGTTACAATATATTAAACTCAGTTAACATCTTTCCAGAGGTAGATGCAAAAGCACTAGATTGTTCTTTTTCTAAACATTCCTGAAGCCAATCCATTTCTGACTTTAGCATGAACTTTGCCCGTTCCCAAGTGGCGGATTGAAAAGAGTCCGTTACTAACTTTTCCATTTCTTGACTATCTAAATAAGTTTGTCGTTGGTGACAAACCCTTAAACGGATCTGAATCAGTTGGACTCGTTCCCCAGGTTCTAAACTTCCGAAAAAGAAATACTTCACTAAAAATCGAGCGCGACTTTTAACCCAGCTTTCTTGCGGATGTTCCAACATTTTTTCCCGCCAACGAGCGCATCCAGCGGCAGTAACGGCATAAATTCTGCGACTCGCTCCTGCACGCCCAGACTCCTCCAACAACACCTGGACTTGACCCCGTTCTTCTAAACGTTTGAGCAAGGGGTAAATCGCTCCATAGTTAACACTCATACAACTACTGAGAAATAACTCCAGCTGTTGTTTAAGTCGGTAGCCATGTAAGGGTTCTTGTTGTAATAGTCCGAGGGCAGATAATTCTAACATTATATCAAATTGATAGTTAATTAATGTATTGGATTGTACCCGATTATTTTTTAGGCAATCAGGTTGTATTGTAGTGCAGTATTCCTAGAAATGTCGGAGAATTTTAATCGAGACTAAACCTAAATTTAACCTCAAGCCTTTAGGCTGGGAGTAAGCATTCAAGGAATCTCCTGTGAATATTTCAACCCTTGTTAATCCTGCGTTAACCTCCAGACCCCGTACCTTTAACCCCCGGGAACAAATCCCCCTCTGGTCTAATACCCTATGGAAAATCGAACGGGGTGTCGTGCGTACCCTCACCTGGAAAGAAGACGGAACCTTAATTAGTTTAGGATATTGGGGACAGAATGATATTGTCGGTAGACCCCTGTCTCAACTTGACCCATATCAAATTGAATGTGTTAGCTCCGTTGAAGTTAGCGTTATCCCCTCAACTCTTTGGTCAGATTATACCGATGGAATTTTGACCCATCTGCGCCAAATCGAGGAATTGCAAACTATTTTCCATACCCAAGGGACAGAGCAGCGTTTATTAAATTGTTTAAAATGGCTGGGAAAAAAATTTGGTCGTTTGATGCCCGATGGATTATTAATTGATTTACGTCTAACCCATGCCGATATTTCTGATTTAATTGGGATGACTCGGGTAAGTGTCACCCGTATGATGATTAAACTTGAACAGGATGAATTAATTCAACGTCCGGGTCGTCATTGTATTATTTTGAAATCATCTGTTTTTCTTTCGTACCAATCATCAGAGGTTAAGAAAGTAGATTAAATATATTTTGTCTGTGGAGTGAACCGGGCTACACCTATTATTTTAGAGGGGAACAAAAACGTTTAGAACAAACACATCGTCGGGGTCGAAGATTAAGTATTATTGGGTTTTTGCAACAGCAAATCAGTTTTGTTTACGGCTTGGTGATTGGAGGTGTGAATCGCAAGTGTTATATCCAAATGATGGAACAAGAAGCACAAGATGCGGAAAAAACCGGACGGATGAGAGTGATTGTCCAAGATAATAGCCCGATACATCAATGCCATGAGGTGAAAAAACTTTGGTCAAAATGGGAAAGTTTGGAATCTTTTTCCGTAAGGATGGGGCGG
Organism: Planktothrix sp. PLAVEN19ND; assembly: GCF_057220675.1. NCBI lineage: Bacteria > Bacillati > Cyanobacteriota > Cyanophyceae > Oscillatoriales > Microcoleaceae > Planktothrix > Planktothrix sp. PLAVEN19ND. The sequence goes on from NZ_CM170132.1 coordinate 2,493,701, forward strand.
GTTTATTAAGATTGGGGTGATGTGATAGAGGTTGACTCGAACTCGCCCCTACAATTGGGGGATTTAATCATAAGGGAAAGTGCGATCGCGGCACAGAAACCCGGTTTCTGAATAAATCTTGATGGGATACAATTAACTTTAATTATAAACCCGGTTTCTTGAGTTGAGATGAGAGCGATCGCCGGATAGTTTGGTTTTGTTCTTCGGCTCCTTCTTTGACTTTAAATCCGTAGCGGAGCAAGCCATAAACGGCTTTATTGGCATCATAAAGGTTTTGGATTTTCCCAGGGTGGCAGCTTTATCCAGTTTTTCCAAAGCTTTATTAATTAGGGTGTACTCACTATTTTTCTCCTTTAATAACTACCGTTCAATAAATCAATGAGAAACCTATTCAATTATTTCATCATATTGGTTGTTCTCGTCTTCTCGATGCTGTTTCATTGAAAGCAGAATTTCGTCTAATGGCGTTTGGTTTAGCCACTGATGGCGCTCTTGGGTATAGTCGCCTTGACCGAGATTAAAGTAGTTAATAAACCGGATAGCATCAACGACTCCTAAAGAATCAATTAAGGCTTGATATCCTTGTTTGATAATTTCTTGCTGGGTTTTAGTCATGGTTTTGCTCCTATTTTTGGGTAATACTCATTAGCCATTGAACGGGATTGTTAACGGGAACCTGGATAAGCTGAATATTTCTTTGGGTTTTTTTGATTAGACGGTCATCTGTGGATAAAAATATATTGGCACGGCTTCGTTCTGCACTGGCGATGTGGGTGGCATCGTAGCCAGAAAATCCTAATTTTACAAGTTCTATAGAACGGTTTTCTATTAATTGACTGCTGATTATTTTAATTTTAGCAATTCTCAGGATTGCCTTGACGTTCTTGAGTCTTTCAACGTCGGGAGTTTGAGCGAGTTCTACATCTAAGGCGGTGCTGGTGATTAGTTTCCATTGTCCTGATTGGCATTGGCTTAAGATAGTGAGGATTGCTTGGGTTTCTAAGGCGATTCGGGGCTGGGTTTGGTCGTCAAAGGGACGATTAAGGCAGCAAGCATCTAAATAAATTCTATAGCTTTCACTCATATCAGGCGTGTCCTCCCGGTTAACAATTCTTGCATCATTCCCTCCTCCTTTCTTTATGGAAGGTGGCATTATCACCGATATTTTTACAGATTCTTCTCAACAGTCAGGAGGAAGTTGGGATATTAATCTCAATTAGAAACCCGGTTTCTTAAGATTTTTCACCGTGCTAATCTTCTGGGTCATCATCCGATAAAATATATTCATCCTCAAAAACCTCTGACCAAGAAAGGGAGGTCAAATGACATTTAACTTTCCTCATTTCCAGTTCTGCTTCTTTGACGGCGGCTTGAAAACATTTATCCCAAATTGATTCAATAAAATCTCTATTTAAACTCGGAACTTCCTCTTGAATATCCTCGATTTCTCGACGGGCTGAGAAAATACTAATCGCCCAACTATTTGTGCGTTTTTGAGGTTGACATTTCCATTTAATAATATGAACCATTAACCGAATTAACTTACTTTTTAATGCTCGTCTGTCATTTCTTCCCATTGCTTCAATTAGAGATTCTAAACCTTCTTTTGCTTCCATTACTTGATTCTCCTGTAAGAGTTGCTGGATAGTTACAGCCATTTGATACTCTGATCCAGTTGCTAACCAGTCCCAATCTTGTTTAGTCAGCATTGCCATTTCCTTGAGATTACCCATATTCATAAACTTATCATAACTAACGCATTCCCTATTCTATTTAAGCTACAGTAAAAGATATATTTTCTATAACCACATGGGGGATATTTCCTGTACCTAAAACCTGTGTAGCATCTAAAATTTCTATCCCAACTAATAACTCATTTTCACCAATATTTAAAGCAATTTCCTCGGTTAAATGTAAAGTCCGACACTGATGCTCACCTTCTACAAGTCTAATGTAGAGAGCATTAACTTCTGAATCATAACTAATCTTCATAAATTTTGACCTCAAAAATAAAAAGTATAGACCGTGATAACGACTAACTCAGTATCAGTCTCGGCAACAATAGGTGCTACTTTATTGAGAGAGTGGAACTTACCCTGCCAATAATTATTATACTGAAAAGTGGCTTGATATTTGTATCTACCATTTTTAGCAGCTTGTCGATTACCTGTAATAATGGTATCAACAATTTCTACTTCATTTGTACCTCTTTCAATGGCTTGTTCTTGGGCATGATTAGTTAATCTAATGGGTTTCACTCTTTAGGTACTCCAACAGCTACGAGTTCATTAGTGATGCCATTTTCAATCCCATCATGCTGACATTAAGAGATTTTAGAATAAATTTTAGCAACAGCTAACCGTGCTTTATCTTTACTATTACTTGCTTTTTTCCTAGGGATATTTGTTGATCTGTATTAAGGTATAACCTAAACTTGTATGTCTCGAATCTTATCGAATTTTCAAAACCTCGCCTATAATGTAACACGATCTTGTTCATGTTATCGGGATTGGCCCCTATTGCATTAACTTGGCGAAGCGGAGAAAAAAACATAACTGTTAACCGTTAACTGTTAACTCTGAACAAATTATCAGGAGATTGTATGAAAATTGGCATTGCTAAAGAAAGTCAGGTAGATGAACGGCGAGTTGCCCTCATCCCTGATGTTGTAGCCCGTTTGGTTAAACAGGGTGTGGAAGTGTGGGTGGAGGCAGGAGCAGGGGAGCGGGCCTGTTTTTCCGATGGAACCTATGAACAGGCAGGGGCGAAAATTGTTGATCAGGGGACACTTTGGAGCGAAGTGGACGTCCTGCTGAAAGTGGGGGTATTAGAAGACTCAGAAGTCTCTAAACTCAAGTCTGGCGGGGTGTTAATCACCTTTTTAAACCCCTTGGGAAATCCTGAATTAATTCAGAAACTGGCGGCCCAGAACGTGACGGCCTTTAGTATGGAATTGATCCCCCGTACCAGTCGCGCCCAAAGCATGGATGCCCTATCCTCCCAAGCGAACCTGGCCGGATATAAGGCCGTATTAATTGCCGCCGCGGCTTTACCGAAATATTTCCCGATGTTAACCACGGCCGCCGGAACTATTCGGCCCGCTAAGGTGTTAATTTTGGGGGCCGGGGTCGCTGGGTTACAAGCGATCGCCACGGCCCGACGTCTGGGTGCTATTGTCGAAGGGTTTGATATTCGTCCCGAAGTTAAAGAACAGGTACAAAGTTTGGGGGCTAAGTTTGTCGATGTGTCCCTAGAGGAAGATACAGTGGCCGAGGGGGGTTATGCTAAGGAAATTTCCGAAAAAGCCAAGGAACGCACCCGGGAAGTCCTGAGTCAGCACGTCGCGGCTTCTGATGTGGTGGTGACAACGGCCCAAGTTCCCGGCAGAAAAGCCCCAGTATTAGTCACAGAGGACATGGTAGCTCAAATGAAACCGGGTTCGGTGATCGTCGATCTGGCTGCGGAACAGGGGGGAAACTGTGAATGCAGCGAAGCCGGGAAAGATGTGGTGAAACATGGCGTGACGATTATTGGGCCGATTAATTTACCCGCTTCCATGCCCATTCATGCCAGCGAAGTTTATGCTAAAAATATTTCGGCTTTATTGGCATTAATGATTAACAAAGATAAGCAACTGGAGATTAATTTTGCCGATGATATTCTCGATGGATCTTGTGTGACTCATAACGGTGAAATTCGTTCTGAAAGAGTCAAACAAGCCCTAACCCAAAATCCTCAACAGTCCCCCGTCAACAGTTAACTGTCAATTGTTCTGAAATTATGACTACTGAAACATTAATTTCCGCATTGTTTGTCTTTGTTTTAGCCACCTTTGCGGGGTTTGAAGTAATTACGAAAGTTCCGCCAACTTTGCATACTCCCTTAATGTCGGGGGCCAATGCGATTTCAGGAATTTCTGTTTTAGGCGCGTTAATTATTGCGGGCGATCGCGATTGGAATGTCACCGTAATTCTGGGATTTATTGGGATTATTCTCGCCATGATTAACGTCGTTGGTGGCTTTTTAGTCACAGATCGAATGCTGGAAATGTTCAAGAAAAAAGAGGTTAAAGCCTAATGGATATTCGCTTAACGGGAATACAACTTAGTTATTTAGTAGCTGTCACCTTCTTTTTCTTTGGATTGAAAAAGTTAGGATCTCCAGCAACAGCTAGAAGTGGCAATTTATGGGCAGCAATTGGGATGTTAATTGCTGTTGTTGCCACAATGTTAGATCGGCAGGTTTTGAACTATGAACTGATCGTTCTTGCCTTAATTATTGGTTCGGTCATCGGGGCAGTGATGGCTTATAAAATTCAAATGACCGAAATGCCCCAAATGGTAGGGTTACTGAATGGTTTGGGGGGTGCTGCTTCTTCTATGGTAGCGGTGGGAGAATTCTGGCGCTATTTAGCCCTAGCCCAAACTCCACCTTTAGGTACAACCATTACCGCCATTTTAGGGGTATTAATTGGGGGGATAACCTTTACAGGTTCGATGATTGCCTTTGCCAAATTGCAGGGGATTATGAGTGGTTCTCCGATCTTATTTCCCCTGCAACAACAGTTTAATATTCTGCTGTTTGTTGCTTTTGGGGTAGGCAGTATTTATATTTGCCTCACCCCTTTTAATGTGTCGGTATTTTTAGGGTTAGTGTTCATTTCCCTAATTTTAGGGGTGTTATTCGTCATTCCCATCGGGGGTGGCGATATGCCCGTGGTGATTTCTCTGTTAAATTCCTTCTCCGGGTTAGCAGCATCAGCGGCTGGGTTTGTGGTGATGAACAACCTATTAATCATTGCTGGGGCGTTAGTGGGGGCGTCGGGGATTATCCTGACCGTGATTATGTGTAAGGCGATGAACCGTTCTTTAACTAACGTGCTATTTGCTGGGTTTGGAACCGGAGAAAGTGGTTCTGGGGCTGCTAGTGGAGGCACTGCAACGGATCAAACGGTTCGCAGTATTGATACCGAGGAAGGGGCGATGATGTTAGGATATGCCCGGTCTGTGGTGATTGTACCCGGTTATGGCATGGCTGTAGCCCAGGCGCAGCATAGTGTTAAGGAGTTGGTGGATCAATTAGAAAGTAATGGGGTGGATGTCAAATATGCCATTCATCCTGTAGCGGGACGGATGCCCGGACACATGAACGTGCTGTTAGCAGAGGCGAATGTTCCCTACCCTCAGTTATATGACATGGATGACATTAATCCACAGTTTGATCAAACCGATGTAGCGTTAGTTATCGGAGCAAACGATGTGGTGAACCCGGCGGCACGGGAAGATAAAAATAGCCCGATTTATGGGATGCCGATTTTGGATGTGGATAAAGCTAAACATACCATTGTGATTAAACGCAGTATGAATACTGGGTTTGCTGGGGTGGAAAATGACCTATTTTATAAAGACAAAACCATGATGTTATTTGGAAGTGCAAAAGATGTTGTGGCTAAGTTAGTTTCGGAAGTCAAACAACTGTAGAAGTATCCTTTCTGACCCTCTCCGCAAGTTCGGGGAGGGTTTTTGATTATAATGAGGTTAGGAGCAAAGCGATCGCTTAAACCAATAATAGAGTAAGGGTTAAACAGATGTCATCGATACCCAGTGTTAAACAAGAAATGATAGTTAACATTATTTCTGTTATATTTTGAGTGTATTAGTTGTAAAACTTTTTATCTAGGTAATGGGTATGGATATTACTGCTACCTTAAATCAAATTACATCTCTGAGTATTGTAGACCGAATTCAGCTTGTACAAGCGATTTGGGATAGTATAGCAGCAGAGCAAACTTATCTTGATTTGACAGATGCAGAGAAACAAGAACTTGATCATCGAATTACTGCTTATGAAACCAATCCAGATGATGTTATGACTTGGGAGGATATAAAAGCATCAATTAAAAGAAAATCATGAATTATGTCCTAGTATTTCGACCAGAAGTTCGTGAAGAACTTAATGAAGCTTATGATTGGTATGAAAATCAGCAAACTGGACTAGGTGACGATTTTTTGGATTCTATAGACGAGGTATTAAATCGTATTTGCCAGATGCCAGAGTCCTATCCAATAGTTTATCGTGATGTTAGGCGGTCTGTGGTGCGTCGCTTCCCTTATGTTGTTTACTATCGGATTGTATCGAGTCGGGTGATTATAACAGCAATTTTTCATAGTCGGAGAGATCCAAAAACGTTGAAAATTAGAAACTAATCAACAGTTGTAGCGAAACTTATTTTTTATCAATAGTGCTAGTGATGTAGTTAACTCAAATGATGGAGTGAGTACACGGAGATAAAATTTTTTGTAAATTTTTGTAAATTTTTAGCCTAGACATCAATAATTTTAAAATTATGGTATATTAAAAGATTAATATAGTATATAGTGGATTAGTTTAGATTTTAAAATGACTGAACAAAAACCAGGATTGCACCATACTATAAAGGGCAATATAGCTAATTTTTCTGAAGAAGAAAAAAAAATTATATACAAGTTAGCTGAAGAGTGGTATGTGACCAATGCAGGAGAATTGAAAATAGGCCCAAAAAGCCGATACAATTATGCTTTGATAAAAGCGACACCAGCTTATAGAAATATGTTTGGGTTTGAAAAAGAACTCATAGTGATTTTTAGCCGATATAAAAACTTTGAACCGAGATCAATTGATGCAATCGATACATTATATCAGTCTGTTTTAGACAGATATCAAGTTTTGAGGATAGAAAGAATCTGTAGTATTCTTTTTAGTGAAGATAGCGATATTGAAAGAAAAATTAGTGATCTTCTTAGGGAGTCCCAAGAATCTCAGGTCATTGTGCCAATATCATATCAGGAAATTATAGATAGCTCAGATGCTTACTTTTTAAAGAATAAATTTACAGATAATTTTTATAAACGTAATCTCTTTGATTTCACATCGCCTCTTAAAAAAGATTTATATTTTTTTGGAAGAACAGATCTTATTAATAAATTAGGAGATCGGCATTCTTCTCATGAGAACTCAGGTGTATTCGGGTTAAGAAGATCAGGTAAAACTTCTCTTATTTTTGCTGTTCAGCGACAGATGGATCTTGTTGGTAATCCATCTGTTCTTATTAGTTGTGATGATGTAAGCTTTCAACAGCGTCGTTGGAATGAGTGCCTCTACTATATTCTTGATAGATTAGTTGATAAATATAAAAGACAAAATCAGTTAAAAGTTTCACTTAGCTCTGTAGATTTGTACACAGAAAAAGATGCAGCTTCACTTTTTGAAAAGGATATTCTTAAGATATATAATAGGTTGGGCAAAAAGCCTATTCTTATAGTATTTGATGAAATTGAAAGGATTACATTTAATACGGCTACTGTAGAACATTGGAAATCTGGGGAAGATTTTATATTTCTCTGGCAAACTTTAAAATCAAAGTTTAATACCTTAGACAAAGTATTTTCGTACTTAATTGTTGGAACTAATCCTACCTGTATTGAAAAATCAAAAATAAGAGGGATAGACAATCCTATTTTTCATTCTATATCGATCCAATATTTGGAGCAGTTTGATGTCCATCAAACACGCCATATGGTTAGTACCATCGGTAAATTTTTAGGTTTAACTTTTGAAGAAACAATTTATAGTAAACTTGTCGAAGATTACGGTGGTCATCCTTTTCTAGTTCGTCAAATTTGCAGCTTAATATATCGGCGTTGTCAACAACAGTTGCCTATTACAGTGGATAGAGCAATGTACAATAAAGCTAAAGATGATTTTGATCAGGAGAAGTCTTTAAACTACATTAGCATGATTCTAGAAGTGCTTACAGATTTCTACCCAGATGAACATACTATGCTTACATATTTAGCAATAGAAGACATAGACTTCTTTAACAGTTTAGCAAATGACTCTCCAGAGTATGTCACTCATTTGATAGGCTATGGGATCATATCTCGAAATCAAAATGCAGATGGATATGATTTTAAAATAGATGCTGTTCAGAAATATCTGCAAAATCGTAATAGGTATAAAAAATTAAGTTGTACCCCAGATGAAATACGCCAGGAGATTTGTCAACGGAGAAACGATCTAGAACTAAAATTAAGAAAAATAATTCAAGGGAAATTACTAGGGCATTATGATGTGGAAAAAGCAAAGAGTTTAATGATAGAAAACTTGAAATCACGTAATAAACAGCCATACCTAGAGTCATTAACTTATCCAGATCTATTTAATCCATCTAAGGTTAAGATATACTTTTTTAATTTAAAAGAAATTATTGTTAACGAATGGGAAATATTTCAAAGAATCTTCAGAGATCAAGATCGTTTTGAGAATAGCATGAAAACTATTAATGATTTCCGCAAGGTTGATGCTCATGCACAAGACACAGTAACTGATAATGAGTTTATAAACTTCAGAACTAAAATAGGGTGGATTGAAAATTGCCTTTTAGAGTGGAAAAAATTAACAGGTTAAGTTGAAATTAAAAAGGCAGGCATAATTATCATGCTCAAAGCTGATAACGTAGTAAGTATAAATCCTGTAGTTGTACAAACCTATCTTAATTCAGAACTATGAATCAAAATAATTCTTATAAAGAATACAGAGACATTAATCTAGAAATTACTTTGAAGTCTGGTGTTTCGTATACAGGAGTAAAGTGTTCTTTGTTCTATGTTTACTCTGAAAAATATAAAGATTGTGATGGTTGTGCAGTTATTTACTTTTCCTGTATTAATACCATAAGAGAGGGTAATCAAAGAATTGACCCTACCGACTATTCAGTTTTTCGTGATCAGCAGGGTAGAGCCTGGAAAGTAGATCATTATGAAGAAAACAGTCCTCCAGAGCCTCCAGGCTTGATCTTCTACCTTATACATGAAGATCAAGCCTAAAAACGGTTGTTATGTTATTTTTAGGATAAATTCTAATTTAGATAATTAATATTAATTATCGGGAAAAATATAATGCCACATAAACCGGGTTGCTCAACAAATATTGATCGGATACAATTAATCTTAATTATAAACCCGGTTTCTTGAATACTCTACTTTAAAGAATTAAGATGACGATTCATATTATTTAAGTCAATTTCTAACTGTCGATAATCTCCCGCCGATAATAAGGGATCTTTTCGAGATTTTAATACCTGTTCTATGGGCAGAATCAGAAACTGATATTTCCCATTCTGCTCATAGCGATGTACCCAAGTCGGTAGGGTTTGAATGTTTTTAATTTCAATGGTTTTATCGGGGAAATTCTTTAAAATATTCACTTTAAAAATCATCCCTAAATCTCGATATTTTTCCCGTTGATTAGAGACAAAATTTCCCATAGAATAAATAACTACAGCTTTTTTAGACTTTCCTAATTTCCCGGTTTGTTCAAAAACTTGATAGGGTTGCACAACATGGGGATGACTCCCTAAAATAATATCAGCCCCGGCATCAACTAACTGCTTCACTAAAGTTTTTTGTGCCGTATTCGGTTGACGTTGATATTCTGAACCAAAATGTAAAATAACCGTGACCAGATCTACCCCTAATTTACGAGCTTTAGTAATATCTTGGGTAATTTTTTTAGCATCTATTAATGAGACTAAATAATTTTTACCCTTGGGAATCGGGATACCATTAGTACCATAACTATAAGCCAAAATTGCCATAGAAATATTATTCTTTTCAACGATAACTATTTTTTGAGCTTCTTCAACCGAGGCGGCCGTTCCCACAGGAATTAAACCTCGTTTTTTCACATTTTCTAAGGTTTTTAAAACGCCTTTTTCTCCTCGATCCAAAGAATGATTATTTGTCGTTGAGATAATATTAAATCCGGCTTTGGCGATCGCATCTGCTAAAGCATCTGGAGCATTAAATAAAGGATATCCTGTATATCCAGTTTCTGGGCCTGCTAGGGTCGTTTCTAAGTTACCAATGACCCAATCTCCCGAGGATAAAATTCCTTTAACTTCTTTAAAGAAATTATCATAATTATAGGTTTTTGTAGTTGGGTGATAACCGGATTTAATTTGAGCCCCGTGCATCATAATATCCCCGACGGCGATTAATTCTGCTTCTTTTGTATAAGGTTGGGTTTTGGGGGGTTGAGGGTTGATAGTTTCTGCTGCGACTTCTGCTGTTTTTGGGTTTGGATTACTACATCCCCCCATAAAAATAAAAAAACTACTGGTTAATATTAAAGTCAGCCATCGACTTTTAAAAATCATCATTTTCACCCTAAAATTTTGATAATCTTACCGCAATTGTTACCCTGATCAGATCAATCATTGGCTTAGTCCCAGATAGGGAATTCGTTTTGATTGATCGGAGAATTAGGTAATTAATTAAGAATCCGATCGCTTGGATGTAGGGTAAACTATAGGGGATGGGTTGGAGAACTCGGACTTGGTTAAGCAGACAAAGCTATTCATGCAAAATTATCAACGGACTGATGCTGGTGTGGTCTCGGATCAACGCCTGAATTTTTTGGCCTGGATATCCCGCAGCAGCCTAATTCTAACTTTGGTATTACTTTCGGCGGGAGTCAGCATGGCTCAGTCCCCCAAGTCCCCAGAACCGAAACCCACCACTCCCACAAAAACCCTATCCCCCAAGGAGCGGCTGGAACTCGAACAACTGCGACAACAGCAGCTTTTGCAGGAACAGGTGCAAGCAGAAGCTCAACGCACTTTTAAACAGACAATGACCCTGTTTAATCTCCTGTTAGGATTGTTAGGGATTTTATTAGCAGCAACCCTAGTGGGATTATGGTTATTACGGCGTTCCGTTGTCCGAGAAGTAACTGTTATTGTTAAAAATCACCTGAATGAATTAGGGGATTTAGAAGGAAAAATCGCCGCTGCCAATCAACAAATGCAAGCGGTGATCAGGGAAACTGATAAAATTGCTCAAGACCTGAATGCAGAAGCGGATGATTTTCAGGATGAATTAGGAACCCATCGCGATCAAATTGGGGAATGGTTAACCGAATTGTCCCAAGTGCGTCAAGGTGCATTACAAAATTTTCAACAGGAAACTCAGGAAGTTACCCAAGAACTTCATCGCTTAGAAATTGAGTTTTCTCAACAATTGGCAGAATTACAAAATCGCGCCAGTAATCAACAGAATTTAATCTTGCAAAATTTAGATCAACTGGGCACAAATTACGCTAACCATGTTGCCGGGTTGCAGGCGGATGTGGATGGTCAAAAAAATACGGTTTTAGAGAATTTTAAACAGTCAGAAGCAACTTTAACTAGCCAATTATCCGAGTTACAAATTCAAGTCCAAAATCAACGCGATCGCCTATTCCAAACCTTAGAACAGGTAGGTACGGAATTTAAAACCACCCTATCCGGTTGGCAAACCGATATCGAAGGTCAAAAGAATACCGTGGGCAAGAATTTACAACAAATTGAAACTGAATTAGCTCAGGAGTTATCCCAACTACAAAAACAGGCGGAAACCCAAAAAGATCGGGTCTTTGCTCGTTTAGAACGCTATGAAACGGATTTCGCCCCGCAACTGGAAGAAATTAGAATTAAATCAGAACAAAAAGCTCAGGAACAAATTGATTTAGCTCTGAAAAATTTAGAGAAATTTGGCAATGATGCGGTGACTCAACTCTCCGATTCCCAAGGCAGAATTCAAGGACAAATGGAGCAGAAACTCCAACGGATTAAACAGTTAGAACAGCAAGCGGAAACTCAACTGGCTACCTATCAACAACAACTCCAAGTTCAAGTGGATGAAAAGTTACAAAGATTACAACAATTAGAAGCGGAATATGCCGCCATAATTGCCGATAGTCAAACGGGATGGAAAACCCAAAAAGAACGAATTGTTCAACGGTTGGAGAAGTTTGATCAAGATGTAAATGGGGTGATTGAACAGTTAAGAGGAGATTTGCAAACCCGCAAGGATTCTACTTTTAATAAATTAGATAAATTTGATTTAATGTTAACGGAGCAGATCACGGAAGTTCAGGCGGATGCTAATGCTCAAAAAACTGGAATTTTCCAAGAATTAGTGGCAATGCAGTCGGAAGCCTTGGCGAGAAAAGATGAAATTCTCCAACAGTTATTAGCTGTTTCGCCAAAGGATTTAATGGAATCGGCGGTTTCAGAAATGATGCAGAAAATTGACACCATTTCCGAGCAATTGGATCGGTTAAAATCCAATAAACCGGAGTTATTTTTAAACGTTGATGATTATGTGCAACGGGGGAATTTATTGTTTGCTGAAGGTCGTTATGAAGATGCTTTAGCCACCTTTCATCAAGTGGTAGAATTGCAGCCCAATGATTATCGATCTTGGCTAAATCGAGGTATGGCATTAAGTCGCTTAAAACGTCAAAATGAGGCGATCGCATCCTATAAAAAAGCCCTAGAAATCAAACCAGATTATCACCAAGCCTGGGTGGATTTAGGTGTAGCCTATGGCAAATTACAAAAACATCAAGATGCCTTTGAAGCCTTTGATCAAGCGGTAAAAGTTAAACCAGAAGATAGTGTGGCTTGGTTAAATCGGGGCATGGCATTACAAGCAATTGAAAGATATCAAGATGCGGCAACATCTTTTGATAAGGCGATTGAATTTGACCCGGATAATTCTAAAGCCTGGAATTATCGCGGTTATGTTTTAATTAAGTTAAAACGGGGAAAAGAAGCCCTAGAAAGTTTAGATCGGACGTTAACTTTAAAACCCGATTATGCCGATGCTTATTATAATAAAGCGATTATTTATGCTCAACAACGTCAAACGGAATTAGCCGTTGAAAATTTAGAGCAAGCAATTGATCTCAGTGCCCGTTATCGAGAGGAGGCCAAAACCGACCCGGATTTATATGCAATTATTAAGTTTTTGCGTCCGAAAGCCAAACTTCAATCCTAATATCCCGTTGTTGGGCTGTTGTTGGGCTTTAGCCCCTCCTAATTGTTGGGCTTTAGCCCCTCCTAGTTATTAGGATAAACTCCCTAAGAAGAATGGGCTAAAGCCCAACAACAGTGCCTTTCTGAAAATTTTAATAGTTATGACCCTAGAAAATACCTCTCCCAACCCTTGTCAAATTTCCCTAAATTTGTCGGGAGGAATTGCCCTCGGAGCTTATATGGCTGGGGTGTGTTTTGAATTAGTTAGACAAGCCAGAAAAGACAATTCTCCCCTATTAATTGATTTGATTACCGGAGCATCTGCTGGGGCAATGACCGGAGCAATTACAGCCTATTATTTATTAAATCGAGAGATTACTGATCCTGAGTATGAATCCCAAAATATCTTACAAAGAGCTTGGGTAGAAAAAGCTGATATGAAAGATATTGATACGGTGTTTGCCATTGAAGATTACCGTCAAGTTTTAAAGAATTTATTTAAAAATCAAAATGAAAGTTTATTATCTCAAAAAGGGATTAAAAATATTGCTAATTTAATTACGGAAAATACCAATCAACTGAAAGTTCATCAACCCTTGGCCTTAGTAATGACGGTTACGAATTTACAAGGGCTATTAGTCACCTATGAAAACAAATGTCGCAATTTTTCCGGTATTCCAGCCGTTAACCATGCAGAAACGCGGCAATTTTTGTTTTATTCTGAGTTAAATCGTCAAAGTGATCGCTTACAAAAAATTTGGAAAAAAGTAATTGATACCAGCCTAATTTCGGGGGCATTTCCCGTTGCATTTCCTCCGATTCAAGATTCATCTAATGTTAAAAGTTATAACTTAAAAAATCTAAGTCCAGCTTATTTTACCATGTGTGATGAATCAAAAAAACAACAGCTAGATCCGAATCTACCGATGTTTTGTACCCAGGAAACCATCAAATTTTGGTATAGTGACGGGGGAATTTTAGATAATTTACCCATTCTCAAAGCCATTGATTTAGAAGCTAGGATTCATTTAAGTTCTTTGCCCAACTCAGAGTATTTAATTCAAGAAGAAGGGGCAGATTTTATTAAATTCAGTCATGATTTTAACAGCAAAATTAAAGCCGAACGAGATCGGCGAATTTATGCTTATGTTTCTCCCTCCTCTTTGGAAAATTTAGAAAGTAAACCCAGCTTAAAAAAGAACAATTTTAATTTATTTGATTTGTTATTTGATGGGCTAAATATTCCTTCTGCTCAACAGGATGCTATGCAGTTAAAACAGATTGTAGAAATTAATCAACAAGTGGATTATAAAGAAAATATATTATCCCTTTTAGAAACTTTGTCCACCGACCCGTCAGGGGAAACTATCTCTCAAATAAAAACCGACTTAGAAAAAGCTATCCCCTATCATCATATTCAATTATCGCCCATTACACCCTTAATTTTGAATCAAATTCCAGGGATTGAAAATGTAGAAGCGCGAGAGCAATTAGAAAATCTCTATAAAAAATTCCGATATTTATTCAAAGCTCCTCTGGTCGAGAAACCTACAAACGTCGATCAACTATTAGCTTCAGATTTTCTCAACGCTTTTGGAGGTTTTTTTGATAGAAAATATCGAGAACAGGATTTTATTTTAGGGAGACTTTGTGGTCTAACTTGGCTCCACTTAAACTTTAATCAAATTGATACCCAAAGTTCAATTTCAAGGTTAAATCAAGTCTTTGATTCCGGTAAAATTCAATTTGATAATCCCAAGGTTAAAGACTTAAAAATTAGTTATAGAATCCGCTTAATTAGACTATTAGTTCGGGGGCTAAGAATGATTACCGTCCAAACTGAAATGAAAAATAGCAAGAAAATTTTACTTTGGTTAGTTCAAGTAATTTTATTGCCATTATTTATATTCATAGAAATTTTATTAACCTTGGCGTTAGTATTTACTGAAATTATCGAAATTTTCTGGGAAAAAATCAATCGGAAATAAAGGATAGGTTGTGGATAGCAAACATTGATTATATCCCCCTGAATCCCTGTTTTTAAGCAGGATTTCAATTCATTTCCCCCCTTTTTTAGTAGGTTTAGGGGGAATCTAAAAGTATAAAAAAATCATCGGTCTAACTTATTGGGAATACCTTCGCACCCTCCGGGAATAGTTTTTCGAGATTTAGAACCGCACCATGCACAACAATAATAACGATTTTCTTCTGATAAATTATCCGCCCCAGTAAAGTCAGCATTTTCCACCACAGCCCCCGTATATTCTCCGGTTTCAAAATTGGGAATTAATGTTCGACTGCGAGGGGAAGCGGTTTCTACAGGGCCATAAAATAGTTTAACAGAACGTAAATTTGCTCGGGATAAATTAGCTTCATACAGAATAGAACGGGCTAAATTAGCGCGGACTAAATTACATCCGGTTAAATTAGCTTTGACTAAGTTAGTATCTGTTAAATCCGTGCGTCTTAGGTCGGTTTCCGCTAAATCTGCCCCCGCTAACATCGCCCCCAAATCAATCACCCGCACCCCATGGGCGCGATCTTCGGCATAATTACCATTACCATCTAACATCGGACGTCCCAGATGGCGATCGCGTTGTAACGGAGTAATTAATCGGGCTTGAGATAAAAACCGGAGAATTTTAGCTTTTCCTTCCGCATCCACACTTTTAATAATAGCTGAGGTTCGTCCTTCTGCAATCACTCTTTCCTGCGGCCAATCTTCTAATAATCCCTGTTCTCCTAAAGCTAAATCAGAAACTCCTTGAAAATAAGCATCAATGGTTTGTTGTTGAGTAATTCGGTTTTGTTGCATCGTTAAATCCCGAGAAATAATATACTGTCTCCAAGCCACATAAACGGCAATAATAGCAATTAAAATTTGACCTAATGCTCCTCCTAAATCACCCAACGCTCCAATTGCATCCCAATTAATAGTAATATTACTAACTTCATTGGGAGTATTCGCATTACTAAAAATAACTAAGCCAATTAAGGAGCCTAAAATCCCAATACAAGCAATAATTAAATTGCGCCAACTCGGGGGAATTAATGTTTTCCAAACTTTTCCCCAATCCGACCAGACTAACCGCAGAGACACTGCTAATGTCGCGAAAGCACTGACATATCCTAATCCAATATTATCAATTCCCAATCCCAAAATCATCAATGCCATCGCCGATAAAACGACCACCGAACCCGATACCTGATTCGGTCGATTGTCCAAAGTCGGGTTTTCAGTTTCGATTTCCCAAGAGTCCACGGAGGAGGGTTGGATCGCCTTCGTCGAGGTTTCCGCTTCTGAAGGCTCAAGAGCAGGTTTAGGCGCTGCACCATTGAGGGTTTCGGAGGTATCCTCCAGTCCTTGAGATGGGGATGAATTTGGCTCTGTTGTCATCAGTTAACCTCTGTTGTGTTCATGCTTACAATTATTTTAATTAAAATTATCCTGATTTTAACTAAATCAGTCTTAACATTGGATCAAGCTTCTAAGGTATGATTTTTTTAGATGCTAATATTTCTGGTAAGAGTGCATGATGTCCGCAATTTTAAATATACAGGTATTGATTATATATAGCAATCTTTACTGTCAACCTTAAAAAAGATATTTGTAGGAGCGATCAATTCATGCCGGAACAACTGAAATTATTAAAACTTTTGAATGCTCGTCTATCTCGAACCATTACAATCTGGGTATTTTTGAGTTTGGTTTTTATTGAAATTTTAATCTTAATTCCTTCAGTATATCAATATCAACAACAACTTTTAAGACAACTTCCGGCAATATCTTCTAGTAAAATTGCTTGGATAATTGAAACCTATCCTTATAGTTCTAATCCTGAACTCTTAAAACAGTTGAGTCATTTACATCATTTGAATCCCGATATTTTAGGAGGAGCCGTTTACCGAACTACGGGGGAATTAATTGGTAAATTTGGCGAGCCTCCTATTTTAACATTTTCACAAGCAATACAGGAGAAAACATTATATTTGCGTCAAAAAAATGGCGATCGCTATGATGTTGTTTGTAATGTTAATCCCATGAACAATAAATATGTGATTATCATTCGTCATGATGCTTCTGATATTCAGAAAGAAACTTATGCTTATATTTTAAGAATTGCAGGTTTAGTTTTAATTATTGCTTTTTTTGTAACATCAACCACTTTATTTATATTGGGGAAAAACGTGATTCTTCCGATTTTAAAACTACGTTTAGATTTAATTGAAGCGGGGAAAGCAATTGTTGATAACAAACCCGTACCCAGATTTTATTCAAAGTTAGTTCAAAGAAATGATGAACTAGGTGATGTAATTGCTACATTTCAAACTATGTTTGAAAAAATTTATCAAGCCACTTTAGAAAGAAATCAAGCCGAAGCCGATTTGCGATTGGAAAAAGATAAATCTGAGAAATTATTACTGAATATTTTACCTTTGGCGATCGCTGAAAAACTAAAAAGGAATCAGGGGTGTATTGCTGATCGCTTTGAAGAAACCACAATTTTATTTGCCGACTTGACCGATTTTACGGGCATATCCTCTCGCAGTTCTCCCACACAAATTGTTACTATTTTGAATGAAATTTTCTCGGAATTTGATCGTCTGGCAGATAAATATGAATTAGAAAAAATAAAAACCATTGGGGATGCTTATATGGTCGCTGGCGGTATCCCTATTCCCAAACCCAATCATGCCCAAGCGATCGCAGAAATGGCTTTGGAAATGCAACAAATTATTCAAAAATTTCGCTATCACGATAATCAATTATTAAATCTTAGAATTGGTATTAATACGGGGCCAGTAGTTGCTGGAGTAATTGGATTAAAAAAATTCAGTTACGATTTATGGGGAGATGCTGTTAATATTGCCTCTCGCATGGAATCTCAAGGTACACCCGGACAAATTCAAGTCAGTCACACCACCTATGAAAAAATTAAAGATAGTTACTTACTGGAAGAAAGAGGTATAATTTTAGTCAAAGGTAAAGGCGAAATGCGAACCTATTGGTTAACAGGGAAACAATAAACCCTAGTTATCACTGCTCTAGTCCTTACCCAGCAGCGTAGTTATCGCAACGACAAACCCTATTCCTATTGTTACCTTATTTATGACCTTTATTTCAGTCACTTATGGAATATTTTTATTGCTTTTATTGGGATTATATTGGATTATTCCTGGGAAATCTTGGCGACTTTTTATTCTATTAATCTCAAGTTTGCTTTTCTATTCTACCTTACAAATTCAATATATCCCCTTACTCCTACTTTGGACAATCTTTAACTTTGGTTTAGCTTTGACAATTGTCGAACCTCAAGAATGGGAAATCCCCCATATTTCTTGGAATCGTCGTCGCACTTTTTTACTCACATTAGGAATTATCATTAATATCTTAATTCTAGTTGGGTTCAAATATTTACCTTTTATTTTCAATACTCTAGGAACAGTCTGGAATATTCCTGTTATTATTAATACCGGAAGTTGGATCGATCAATATGTTATTGCCCCATTAGGATTAAGTTTTTTCTGCTTTGAATTAATCGCCTATTTAGTCGATGTTTATCGAGGCGCGCCCGCCGCCACTTCCCTACTAGAATTTACCGCCTATAAATTATTTTTTGCCAAACTAATATCCGGGCCAATTACTCGTTATCATCACTTAAATAATCAGTTTAAAACCCTAAAATTCCCCATCCCCGAACAAATTGCTGACGGACTCTGGTTAATGGCTAGGGGGGCAATCAAAAAAGGGCTTTTTGCCGATAATATTGGGATTTTAGTAGATTTAAGTTTCAGTAATTTACAACGGGCTGGGAGTGGAGATTTATGGTTAGCAATTTTCGCCTATGGGTTACAATTATACCTGGATTTTAGCGGTTATGTGGACTTAGCCAGGGGAACCGCACTACTCCTAGGATTAACTTTACCCATCAACTTTGATGCCCCCTATTTTAGCACCAGTATCGGAGATTTTTGGCGCCGTTGGCACATCACATTAGGGGATTGGTTACGCAATTATTTATACTTTCCCTTGGGCGGTTCTCGGGTCGGATTATTCCGCACCTGTTTTAATTTAATTCTAGTTATGTTAATCGCAGGAATTTGGCACGGTGCCGCCTGGGGATTTATCATTTGGGGGGGATTACATGGGTTAGCATTAGTAGTTAATCGTCTCACCGAAGCACTATCTAAGCAATTATCAATTACTTGGATTTGGAACAGTTTACCCGGAATTTTAATCGCTTGGTTAATAACTCAGTTGATGGTATTTGCGACTTGGATTTTTTTCAGACTCCCTAATTTACAAGATTCTTGGTTAGTCATCAATCGGTTATGGGGTCATACCGCCGATGTCCAGTTTGCCCATAAAGTTTATGTTGAAGCCTTGGGTTTAGAAAGACAGCATTTGGTGATTTTATTATCCTCTGTTTTTGGATTAATGGCGATTACCACTTTATTAAATCGAGGGTTAAAATTAGAATTAAATTGGACAGTAAAATTAGCCTTGGTTCCCTTGAGTTTCTTCACCGTTTGGTTATTAGCACCCGCAGGGGGTTTACCTTATATTTATTTTGATTTTTAAGGAGATAAAATCAAAATAAATTAAGCGAAGTCCACCCTCTGTTTACTTAGGTTTGGGGTTGACTTAAACGTTGGTAAACCGTGGCTAAACCCTTAGCATCTCCAACATTTCCAGGGAATAAAACAACAGGTAAATTGGGATAGAGGGGATGACTAGATGATGTTTTAACCATTGAACATCCGGCTAATACTTGACCTAATAATCGGGCTGTTTTTAATGATAATCCTTTACTCAAAACATCATTAGAAGTAATTCCGCCTTTACTAATTAAAAATCCAATATCTGGCGGTAAACCTCTGACAATATCCATCAGTAAATCTGAAACTTTACTCCCAAAGGCTAATCGAATTTCTACCGTATCAAATTGTAATTCTTGACGACTGGTATAAATAACTGGGGTTTGACCTTGATGATGAATCACAGAAACTTGGTCTAAAATCTGTTGTAATAGTTCCTGTCTTTGAGTCTCACTTTCTTCTAATAAATGGGAAACATCTACCTCAATTCCGACTATTCCAGATTCTTGCAATAACTGTTCTAATTGTTGGGTAGATTTTTTAACATGGGAACCCATAATCACCACACCCGGCTTACCATTTCGGGTATATTTTGCCATTTCTTCGGCGGGAATCGGTTGATTTCCTAAAGCAGCTAAAGAGGTTAAAATACTCGCTGCACTGCGGAATAAAAAGCGTTTTCCCTGACTAGCAGCGGCAATAATATCCGAGGCAAATTGATCAAAATCCCCTTGATTTTCCCCATCGACGACCACACATTGATTCTCCGTTAAGCCCATTAACCGAGCTAAAGTTCCTGCTCGCATATCCGATAGCAAAAATTGTTCTACTTTTTCCGAAGGAATCAAACCTTTGGTTTTTTCAGTGACATAATCGGGTAAATAACTATGTTGATAAGCAAAGACAGAATCCTTCGCAAATTCGGTTAAATGAACCGGGGTTTCTACGCCATCAATGATTAAATAATGAATACTATTGCGGGTAATTCTTCCTCCTTCAAAAAAAGCCGGAACTAGAAAATGGGCATCAAAGGGGCCAAGTTCCTCCGCAATCACATCGGTTTCTACGGGATAGTGACCTCGTAGGGTAGAATCGGAACGACTGACCACCAGAAAGTCGGTGATGGACTCGCTGGCGAGGGCTAGTTTCAGATTTTGGGTGACTTCACGGGTGACCGCGGCTGCTTGGTCTGGGGTTAGGGCTCTGGTGTTGGTCAGAATAAAGAAAATCGGGGATTGGTCAGCCAGTCCAATTCGCAGGGTATCGACATCCCACTGGGTCAGAAGTAAGCAACTATGGACGGTTTGAGAACCTGTGGGGTCATCATCGAGAACAATAATTTTAGGTCGCATTGGCGTTCTGATCAAAATTTGTTGAGGTTATGGGAGGGTTTTCACCGGATAAAAAAAGCCTAGCATTTAATGGGAATTTTGTTGCTCCTGAAGTTGTTTTAACAGTTGATGAACTTCCGAAGCTATTTCAAAGGCTTGATACAGGAGTCTTCCTTGTTCTGTTGTTGGTTTTTCAGTTTGCAATACGGTTAAGGAGGTGAAGTTTAGATCAAAAAGTTCTGGATTTTGCTCAATAAATTTTTTATGTTTTTTTAAGATTCGTTCTATTTTTAATCCTCTAATTAATTCTATTCTAATTAGTTTTAGGGCGTGAATAATAGCATCTTGATTGTCTAATTTTGCTTGGGGATGTTCCGTTGCTTCGAGTTGATGATAAATGTTTAAGGCTTTAACAATACTATTATAATTATCTACTTGATTCAATAGTTTAACACACTGAGGACGAGTTAAGGTTAGCCAAATTTTAATGATATCCTCAAGAACCAATAGAATAATTAGGATTAAGTAAATGACAATAAAAATTAAGGCAAGTTCTGGAAAAATTAAACTCCAAATCCCATAACTAATTAATAATAATCCAGCAATGACTAAGGTTTTTAATCCTTCCCCAATAAGTTTTTTAGCTGTCCCTGGTCGATACAGCAAATTTTTGTTAATCCCACTCCAATGCTTGAGTTCCCCTGGAGTAATTTCTAATCCATCTAAATCAGTCATCAGTTATCAGTCATCAGTTATCAGTTAAAGAGTTTACAGTTAAGAAGTTATCAGTTAATAAATTAACAGTTAACTATTAAGGTGGGAGCGGATTTAAATTGGCTATCCAGGAATCGCAAAACCCTCGTGGTGAGAGCGTCCTCCATCACTAGATTTTATATTTTAAATGCTGAACAGATCAACTCTTACACTGATAAGTACCTAAACAAAATTAATTACAAATCCTCTAACCTGTTCCCTGTTCCCTCTCCCAACTAGGTAATTTATTTTGCACAAGCACTTAACTGATAACTGAATAACTGTTTTTACTGGTTTCCAATTTTTTTTACAGCGACTGGCATAAGTTTTTGTACTGCATTATTAGTATTTATCGCCTTTTGATAAGCCCATTCTGGACAAGCGGGTAGGTTTTTTTTACTTTCACTATAAATAGAATTAAGCTGAGTTAAATCATTAAATTCTTCTTGAATAGAGCGAGGTTCTAATCGACACTTGAGAGTAAAAGAATCATATTGATCTGCCATTTGTTCATAGACCCGAGAAGCATTCAAATGATTATTAGCTCTACCATTAGGATCTAAAAAAGTCAGTAAGGGGGCGAGAATTGCCACTAAAACTGCAATCACTACAGATAGTAATTGATACTCTCCCCCTAAACTATTAATAGCTTGTACACTAGCAATGGCAGCTAAAATTGTACTGGGAATCCCGATATAAAGATGGGCGGTTGACCAACGAATTGAAACATCAATATGGGCTTGACTCAACACCCGACAAAGAATTTTTCGCTCAATGGCACGATCGGTGATATCTTTCTGAACAATATAAGGGAGAGGCTGGTTTAAACTATCCTCAGAATCAGTGGAGGAAGTCGTGGGTTGATCAATACTATTATCAGGGCTACTGGATGCACTCATGGTTTTTTATAGCGGGGAATAGGGAATAGGGAAGAAAATATTTCACCCTCTAGGTTTGAACATCCTTTGGGATGAGGGAAAGATGGGTTGAGAAACAATAATTCTATCAAATTAAGTTCAATTCTTGATCCGGGATTGCCACCTGCACCCAAACTATAAATGTTGTTCCAGGGGAAGTATTATCAGTACAAACCCTATCCTCGGATATCCAAGCCCGATGGACGGGAGAAAAGACTTGAATTTCTCCTTGCATCTGTTGTACAAAGGCTTTAGCGATCGCTAACCCTAAACCCGTCCCCGGAATCTCAGAATTTCCCTGAACACCGCGATAGTGACGTTCAAACAGATGCTCCAAATCTTCGGGGGGAATTCCTGGGCCACTATCACTAATACCAATACCCACTTGAGATTTTAGGGTTTTTCCTCCGACTAGGGAAGGAGAGGCCAGTTGAACTCGAATATAGAGTTTCCCGCCAGCAGGAGTATATTTTAAGGCATTATCGAGGAGATTACTCAAGACTTCCCGCAGGGCTTTAGCATTCCCTTGGATGGGGGGCAGGTTTTCAGGCAGGTCAACTTCACATTCTAATTGTCGTTCCTGGGCGATCGCCTGAGCCGATACAATTAAAGGAGATAATACCTCCGACAATAGTAGGGGTTCGAGTTGATCACAAGCGGGTAATAGGGGTAGGGCAGGTGTCGGGAATAGGGACGCTTGGGCTTTGGGTGTGGCAACTTCCACCGTTAAAGGCAAACTCAGGGAGGTTTGAGTCTGTTCTAAGGTCTCATCCGCCTGTGCTAATAATTCTTGAATCCGATCACTCTCGCGTAAAATACTATTAGCAATAGGATAGTTTTTATCTTCGGGTAGCAGTCGCTTTAATAATAATTTACCAAAGGTACGAACAGCCGTTAAAGGGCTTTTGAGTTGATGGAATATATTATGCAGTGTATCGGCTTGCTGCCCTTGCAGTTGTTGTTGTCGGTCTATTTGTTGCTGGAACCATTGGGCGCGTTGATCTAAAATACAGGCAAGGGCTAAGGTATGGGCGATCGCTTGGAGTTGAGCATATTCCTCCGGGTTCCAGGGTCGGTCATTGCGTCCAGTTACCAAAAATCCCAAAACCACATCCTCTTGAATTAAGGCTAAAACCTTTTGACTCCGTTGTTGCCAAGGAGCTTCTGCTTCCACCTCTGTTTCCGAAAAATCATCCATTTCCACCGCAGGCATTAAAACTTTTGTTTTCCCTGTGACTTCTGTGGTTAATAGCGGGGGTGAGACAGAGATTAGGGTTTCGGGCAAACCCGTCAAACCCGGAATATCCAAATCATCCAGGGATGTTTCAGGATAGGTGGCAATGGGGATCAATTTTTTATGTTCCTCATCTACCCACGCCTCTGCTAAATAGACTACACTCAAGGAAGCGCCCAAACTCGCCGTTAACGACAGTTGGGTGCGACACAGTTGGACAAATTCAGCACTGGCTGTGAGCATAGAATTCAACGGGCAAGAGGTAATGGTTAATTACGGATTACGAATTACGAATTACAAATGGGTTATGGATTATGGATTATGGTTATGGATTATAGTTTACCTGCTCCCCCTGCCTCCCCTGCTCCCCCTGCTCCCCCTGCCTCCCCTGCCTCCCCTGCTCCCCCTGCTCCCCCTGCCTCCCCTGCCTCCCCTGCTCCCCCTGCTCCCCCTGCCTCCCCTGCTCCCCCTGCTCCCCCTGCTCCCCCTGCTCCCCTGCTCCCCCTGCTCCCGATCCCCTTCTTTATCGATTTGTGTCAATCTATTAAAACAGCTTGATATTTTGAACTAGAACAGATATAATTCCCTCGGATTTTGTAGCTATATTTACAACCCGCCTGCTTAAAAAGGAGGTCAACAAGTTGGCTAGAAGACGTAAGCGTAAAAGCCGTCGCAGACAAGAAGGACGTAGGATTTTAGAATGTGTGCCTCAATATAGCATTTCAAGTGGCGAAGATAAACCCGTAACGGCCGCTCGTAAGTTTATCCATGCTGAAGGAATTATTCCTCCGGCTTTGCTTCTTGTAAAACGAAATGAGCATACCACAGATCGATACTTCTGGGCTGAAAAGGGTCTATTTGGAGCCCAGTACGTTGAGGAGAATCACTTTTTATTCCCCAGTTTAAAACAGCTTGTGGAGAAGGCCACATTGGTTTCCTCTGCTTCCCCAGCTAAGGGGGTTTGAAATCGAGATGTTGTCTGCAACATCCCATCCTCTAAATGAAAGGATTTCATATCCAGAACTTTTCTTGAGCCGTGACACCTGATGAGAGCCATGATTAATATGAGCTTCACTCCTTAACTCTGATAAGGCAGGCGCGAGGGAAAAAAATTAGTCCGTTGATTCTGGGTGCTGGTTGGGATGAATTTCTCTCGATTCTTGCTCTTTTTGGTGGAATTGCTCCCAACCCCAGTGCCACGAATCAAAATTGTTCTAATTTTGGCAATTGTATCCTGAATCAAGATTCAAGACCGTTGGCATCGTTATCATGTTTGCGGTTTTGAACCTAATGGGGATGTCAGTAAATGAATCAAAATGATTCCCAAGGTTTGAGGTGAAGGGCTTGTTTGAGCATCGCCAGTTCGTCTCGGTGGGCAGTTACGGTAATCAAACTTTGAGTTTGTTGGCCCTGATCAATGACGGCATCTAGCCTGAGACAGACCTGTTCTGGACGCCCGGAGCCTTTCCAATAGAACCAACCGGCTAGGGGCGAAAGCAACACCAGTCCCCAAAACAGTTTGCCTAGGTCGGGCATAGCCATCGATAGGACTAACCCCAAACATAATAGTCCCACGGCTGTTAATAGGGTGAGGAAGATAGCCAAGAACCAACTGGGCCGGACTAACCCCTCAAAGGTGATTTGATTTTCTTCCCGATTTAACGCCGTAATCCGATAGGCTCGGGATGCAAAATGCTGCTGGATTTGTGTGAGCAAGGAGTCTGCTTCCTGTTCGGCAATCAGTTTTTCCTGTTCTATCCGATCTTTAGTTGAAGCTCGAACAAAAAAGAATAAACCAATAACCATTAACAGGGTCAACACAAAAGTAGAAGGGATTACCGGAGTCATAAGAAATGAAGTCAGTCTAGTTTTAACCTAACGGCCGAGAAGTCCCTCAGCGTATTTAGAGGGGATGTAATTGATTAATTTGTAGTTTACCTTGGCTAGAGGTGTATTCGTACCAAAGTCCAGCCAACTCTTGGGCCTGGGGCTGATGTTCCGGCAGAATTTGATACATTCGGCGAGGGCGTCCCCGACCTTCAACCTTTTGCCAGTATCCCGTAATCGTTCCTTGTTTTTCCAAAAACTTGAGGGCGCTGTAAAGAACCGTATCGGATAATCTATAGTTAGAATGTTCCTGCTCCAGTTGTTCAATTAGTTCAGTTCCATAGGAGTCCCTTTGGAGAAATACAGATAAGATATAGCAAACTGCCAGTTCTTTATTCAGATAGATAGGTGGCGGTTCTTGGAAAAATTGATAGATTTCTTCAAAGGTCATAGAATTCTCCCCTTTGCTTGAGTGATCGGCAGTTGTCCGGTCGGGCGATTCTCTGTATTCTTGCTTTCGCTCTCCTCTATTAATAGCAGCATTGATCAATTATTGCTGCATCCAAATTAGCTAAGTAATCGCCCAAAAGTTAAGTTAATGGTGAAGATTAGGCAATGGGCAATGGGCAATGGTAAAGCATTCGGTCATTTTTACAGTTATTTACAGGGTTAGGTTGATTAATGCCCCACTACTTATTTTCCGCTCCTCTAACCTTGTATTTTAGATTTAACTCTCAACTGTTAACACCCCGCCTCCATCTTTAAAATCTTTGATCCTTCGACAACAATCTTCTACGGAAGCCCGATTTCTCATGGCTTCCACTAAATCAAAATAAGCCACTTTGTGAGTTTCAATTAATGTTTTAGCCTGTAATATTGCCCAACGCTCCTTGATTTTAGCTTCACTCAAAGGGCACTGTAGCTGAGTCCAAATTGCTATAATTTTATCTCGATCTTCCCGTCCTCCTTCGGCTTTTTTAAATATTAAAGTTTCTGCGGCAATTCCCGCCATCCAAACTGCACAATAACGATCTAAAACCTGAGAAGAAATCTGACCCTGCTTTAATTGTTCCCATAAAAGTTGATCGGCAAACTGCACCCCTCCTTGAGCTTTAAATCCTTGTTTAAAGGCTTCCCAGCCATTTAAGGCATATCCCTGAACGGGAATTTCCATCAAATAGGCTACCAAAAAATGTCCCGCTTCATGGTGTAAAATTCGCTCCCGAGTAGATGCGGAAGTTCCCGCCAACCCATCCACTAATAAACTCGCCCCCTGACCTTGAAACTGAAAAACATCTAAAGTGGCAACCCCCAATAAAAAAAAAGTAATCCCCGCTGGAATAAAGGGCGAAATATTTAATACCGGACTTAATAACACCGATAGAGTCATACAGAAAACACTAATGGCAATTAGATTTAAACTGGTGGTTCTCATCAATTTTCCTTTTGGTTTCTGGCCCTATAAAAAGTTTCTAAACTATGGCGGTCTCCAACAAAACGCCAATGCCAAGGTTCATAACTGACTCCCTGGGGATTGTCTTTAGGAAAGGATAACTCAAAACTATGAAAAGCGGCATGATCTTTTAACCATTGAAACGCCGGGGTTTCTTCAAAACTTACATTCAAATCCGTAGAGGGTCTGCCCCCATCTCCAATATCAATGGCATAACCCGTATGATGTTCACTATAACCCGGAGGAGCGCTAACCTCTGCCCGTTTCGTCGTCACCTGTCCCCGTTGGGCTTTTATTTCAAAAAAGATCGTTTCCTGGTCTTTAACACTGCGAAAGGTGGAAATCGGAACTAAACTGACCCCACTTGCCCTGGCATCCTGTTCCATTTCCTGATAGGCTTTGGCGGCAGCTTTGCGTAACCGATGTCCCCCATCGGCCGTAATACTTTTTAACTCTGATTCTGGTGCTTCTTGATAGGGGAGATGACCCAATAAAGTGTCGGGAAGGGTCGGAGTTGGGTTTGGGGAACTCGTTGGCGGGGGAGTTGAAGACAAAGACGCAGAAGGTGATGGCGGAATCACAGGAATTGGGGTTTGGACTACGGGAATATCAGACCGAGGAGCCAGAATTCCAAATTGATAATTCATAACTAACGCGGTACAGAAGGCTACCACGGCTAACCCTAGCATTTTCCAGAATAGCCCCGGCTTCCCAGAGGAGCCAGAGGAAACCACCGGAAGCACGGGAATATCTCGTATCGCCTCTGGAATATCTTCTGTTACTCCATCGGCTAAGGTTTGGGCTTGTTTCGGTAGACTAGAATTCTTCAACGGTTTGACTCCTGACATCCATCAAAGTCTCAATTCTATTAGATCATCCCCTATTTAGTCATCCATCACAAGCAGTTGTCAGTCAACAGCCAAGGATCAACAATTTAACTTAATCTTTATGTCTAATTCTGTAAGTCAACTTTTAACGCTTTATCAATGGCTAATTGGGGGCGTTTTAATCGGATGGATTTTGGGTCAAAAATTGCCTGAGATTGTTCCCTATTATTTAGGTAAAATTTTATATTGGGGTGTGGTTCCGATTGCCATTATTGCCTTTTTAAGAAAAGCTGATTTATCTGGTTCGATATGGATTGCTCCCTTAGTGGCTTGGGCTGCTATTTTCCTCGGCGCGGGGTTAGCGGGGATAGGGTTGTACTGGCAAAGCCGGATGCCAAAATGGGATATTTTGCCCCTATCTCTCCCCGCCCAAGGGAGTTTTTTATTGGCGGCTATGGTAGGGAATACGGGATATATTGGTTTCCCTGTGAGTTTAGCATTAGTCGGCCCGAAATATTTTGGCTGGGCGATATTTTATGATGGATTAGGAACGGTGATTGGAGCCTATGGGTTGGGGGTAGCTTTAGCTGCTCGGTTTGGTATGGGAAAACAAGACCCTTGGCAATTAGTTGGGGTGTCATTAACTAATCCGGCTTTAATTAGTATGGTAATTGGTTTAATGGTGCGGAATATCCCTTTATCTGAGCCGATAGAACAGGGGTTAAGAGGGATTGCTTGGGGGAGTGTGGCTTTAACTTTAGTGTTAATGGGAATGCGTTTAAGTCAGCTTAATTCTTGGCATCATTTCCGACCGGCTTCTGTTAGTTTAGCGATTAAAATGTTAATTGTGCCTTTAGTTTTAGGTTATGGATTAACACTATTGGGATTAAAGGGATCTCCGTTATTGGTTTTGGTCTTACAAATGGCAACTCCTCCGGCTTTTGCAACTTTAGTATTAGCCGAAGCCTTTAATTTAGATCGAGAATTAGCCGTTACTAATTTAGCTTTGGGTGCTGCACTCTTATTATTAACCTTACCCCTATGGTTGTTTTTATTTGGCTAAGGAAGATAGGAACGTTCGGCTGTCCAATGGCGGTCGGAAGATTGATAAATTCTCGTGTTTTCTAAACCCACAGATTCTATAAAATTAATAATTTCATCTAAAGTATAAGCCGCCTTTAATGAATCTCGAAATAATTTTTTCCGATGATCATTACAATCTCTCGCATATTGTTCAACTAAACTATTAAGTTCTGTTTCGCAACTTGGACGAGTTAAATCTCTTAGAAATATTCCCCCTTGGGGTTTTAATACGCGCTGAATTTCTTGAAAAAATAGCAGAGGATCGGTTAAATGATGAATAATACTATTGGAAATCACCATATCAAAGGTAGCATCGGGATAGGGTAACTGCTTGGCATCGATTTGTTCTAATTTAATTTGCTGCTCTAACCCCGCTTGCCCAATATTTTGATTGCCAATAAATAGCATATTTGCCGATAAATCAATTCCGGTAATTTGCCATTGCGATCGCCTTTGAGCAATTAAAATCGGAATTCGGGCTGTCCCAGTTCCCGCATCTAATATTAATCCGGTTTCTGGCCCTAATTCGATCGCCATTTCTGTAAATTCTTGATTCACTTGGGTAAAATCCATGGCATCATATTCGCTGGCTTCTTCCCAACTATCCATGACTTCCGGTTCCGGGATACGTTCCATAACTGTTATTCAGATAAATGTGATCTCACTGCTTTTATTCCTAATCTTATAGGAGCGGTTTTGTTTCCAAACCCCAGATCAAATCAGGTTTGGAAACGGTTGTTAAATCGCCGTTAACTTTCGGGTTAATTCTGCTTGATTGATAATAGAATTAAATGTCGATTGAAAAGCGATCGCACCCCCTCTAAATCAAAAGAGATTTGAGTTAAAATTTCCCCAACGGTTCGAGGAGATGCTGAATTTTGATCACAGGCTTTGAGAAACTCAAATTCCGCATCGGATAAACTGACAATTTGATAATTATAGTCAAATAAATTTTGACTTGGCCAGCCATTCATACAAGGACTGCGTTCAGGAATAGCAGCTAATAATGCCTGATCACTTGACCAATTATTCCTGGGTAAAGGGGAACGTCCGAGGAAGAATTCATAATGACTAATCTCAGGATCAAGGAGTTCAATTAAACGATAGCGTTGGCGATCGCTCAATTGACTCGCCCGTTCTAGCAACTCCGGTGAGTCCCCAATTAAGCGCTCTAAGTTCCAATAATTTGGATTAGAAAAACCGATAAATTCCAACCCCGAAGCATCAATTAACTCAAATAAACTATCAATATTGTAGTCAATTTCTTGAGGATGGACATACATATCCGCAAAACATTCATCCCGCTGATTTTCTAATCCCCAGCGTTTAGATTCATAAGTGACTAAGCGATTTTTTTCCGGTAGAGCTTCAAAAATCTGACGACCAATTTTTACCCCATCTTTATAGTCTCCCCGTTTTTCTCCTTGTAAAAGGGCGATCGCTTTTTGCATCAACTGAACTTCCCAGCGTCCCAATTCAGCGTAGACAAAAATGTGGATTAACCCCCCAGGGGCCAACTTTAATGCTAAGGTTTGAATCCCGCGAATTGGATCGGGTAAATGGTGCAAAACCCCAACACAGTTAATAAAATCAAACTGTCCCTCCAACTGTCCTGCATCATAGAGACTCAAACGGCGAAATTCCGGGGAGGGAGTTCCGTGAGTAGAAATCCCAGACCGACTACAGCGTTCTATGGCTGTTTGGATCGCCCCTTCACTTAGGTCAATCCCGAGAACCGAGGCTTCTGGGTTAAGTATAATTAAATACTCCGTACTTGAACCCGTACCGCAGCCTGCATCTAAAATACGGATATCAAGATTTTGGGGCTTCTGACCCGTACAAAAACTATAGGCCACTGGCCAAGACCATCGCCAGTTGTACCCAGGGGGCGGTTCATCCAGTAGGGGGTCAGGGGGAAAGGGATAGGTGTCATAAAGTCGTTTAACCGCAGAACTAACTTCTTCCATCGTTGTCATCCATTAAAAAATTTAGTTTCATCCGCCAGGGTAGCAGAGGATGGGTTTCAGATACTATCATTAAAATTAATTACAAAAAATTTCCGTATCAAACAAGCTCCTCTGCAAAGGTTTAATAATCTGAGTGTTGAGTAAGTTTAGAGATAGATCGCAGTAATGTTGATGTAACTCAATATTAATAGATGTACGAGATTCTCTAGCAGCAACCCTACCCGTAGTCATACTCCCGGCAAAGGGATCTAATATGATATCTTCAGAGGGTACAATAGAAAAAAGAAGTTTGGGAAGTGCTTCAGGAAATGGCGCACTATGACCATAAATATTTTTACCTCCAACCATTTTCGTTACAGGTTTTTCTTGAATAACTTTCGGGAGTTTAGATATATCGAAGGATGGATAACCTTTAGAAAATATTAGGATGTGTTCCCAACAATTTAAGGGAGCCTGATAATAAGGAGAGTCATTACCTTGATTGAAATTTCTGTGACCCTCAATTTCTCCCTTATCCCATGCAATGTTTCCTAAATGGGTAAAACCAATATACCTAAAAATAAAGCTAATATAGCTACTTAAAATCAGTCTTTTTTTACCCATATCCGAAAAAACTATAATATTTTCATTATCAAAGTAGTCAAATATATTAAATAAGTATGGTGCTCCATACTTTAAACATCTAAAAACCTCCTTTGATATGTTGTACATATCGTACAAATAGCAATAAATATTAGACCACTGAGAATATTCTCTGGCATTATAGTATGGAGGCGATGTTACTGCGCCTCCTATAGATTCACTGTTTAATTGGTGAAGCACCTGAAAGGCATCTCCTTGATATAAAGTTACCTCTGGAACGTTAGATAGATTCAAAATTAAACATTGTTTTTCATGTTCTTGATCACAGATAAATCGCTTAAAAAATGAAAGCTCTCTATATTCTTTTGCTAGTTTATTATCTAAAATTTTATTGTATTTATTGTATAGAAAATATGAATTTTGGTATTTTATATTTCTTCCAAAACTTTCATTTTCGAGACTTACTTGATTAGAATAAATGACCACAGTATCGCCATATAATGAATAAGATTTTATTAAAAATAAAAAAATATCGGCAATTGAAGAAGTTTTTACTATATCTCTCCTCCATTTTTTTATAATTTCTTTTGGAATTATATTCCTATCATCTAAGATAGCTTGTTGCCTGATAATAGAAGCCAGGGAATAACGCTTTCCTCTATTATATTTGCTTTTTTCTCCACAAAACAGATTTTTACACTCAAAGCTTCTGACACCAAGTATAGGATAGGAATTACCTTGAACTTTAAATGTTCTGCATTTTGGACAAGGAATCAGAGTTTCATCCCGTTCATTTTTTTCAAAAAGAAGAACGGTTTTTTCTTGCTGATCTACATAAACAAGATAACAGTCTTTATAGGTAAATCCCTCATTACCCTTCTGAAACTCACAGGTTTTCCGATCTAAATTCTTGATATAATCTATTGTTTGACGCTCTACTTCTTTCCATCTGAAGTAAGTGCGCTCTATAGGTCTTTCTAAAAACTTTTCACAAAAAATTGTGATATCTGCAATTAAGCTCCATTTGCAGGAAAATTTATCTCCTATAATTATTGCTAAATAACAATGATTTGTTAATTCGTCATAAATTTTAGTAATTTGATCAATTAGTTGACTGAGAATTCGATCATAATCCTGGAGTTCATCAAAAAAATTATCGACATCAATTATTGAAAGTCCCTGATCTCTAGCAACTTGCTTACTATGGAAATATTTAAGATGTTCCCAATAGTTTTTAAAATATCTCTCTTGACAATTTTTATTAACAGCTTTATGAATAGTATCTTCAGATACACAATAAAAAATATATGAACAAAAAATAGATTCAATTATATTTATGTATTTTTCTTTTTCTTTTTCTTTTAATAATTTGTCTAAGTCAATAAAATCTCTGTTTTTTTCTCTTTCAACTTTAGTTGCTAAAATCACAAGATATCCCAGGTATTGATGGTGTTTGAAAATATCAGAAACCCATTCATTGAAATTAATTTCAGGACGATTGATGGCTTCTTCTATCTCTAATTTTTGATGATAGTTAAATATTTCTCCCTTCTTGGCTGCTTGATCGATAAAATATCGATATACTTTTCTGTTTAATTCCAGTCTTTCATTGATGACAAAAATTAAGGATTGTTTTATATGGTTGACATCACAAATATCTTTTGGAGAAAAGAAAACTAAGTATTCTTCTAGCGCCTGTAGCATATCCTCAGAAGGTTTCCAGCTAGTTAAAGTCCATTCTTGGAAATTAGCAATCAATTTATTGACCAGCACTTTTCTTTCCATTTCAGTTGACATAACATTTATCCTTGCTGACAGAATTGAAACCTTTACTATGTAAAAATTTTATCGCTTTACTATCGCTTTACTGCATCTTCATAACTTTTTATGCTATTTTCGCATATTTTGGCTGTCATGTCAAGGTTATATTGAACACTGCCTCAATGTCAATTTCGCATGGCTTTATCAGATCGATTAGATCGGCGTAGTAGATCAAATGACTACAACATAAATACCGAGAGAAATAAAGGACACCCAAAGACCATCTTTCGAGCTGAATATCTTCAATTGCTTGGAATTTTAAGGAGTGCGCGGGAGAAACGAAGGCTTTCTCAAGCCGAGCTTGGGATGCTAGTTGGTCAAGATCAAACGTTTGTCTCCAAATATGAAAATGGTGTGCGGAGGCTCGATTTTTTGGAGACTCTGGATATTTGTAGGATACTCGAAATTGACATTCACATTCTCATAGAGGAATTAGAAAATGGAAATCGGTCAATACCCTGACGACAGCAAAAATTGGTCAGATGAGGATTGGTGTAACTTCCTAAATGATTTGGTTAATCGCGGTTTAATCTCAAAGAAAACTAATGTGGTTACTTTTTACTAAGCAACCTTCTACCTATCAAGAGTTTAAAGATTTATGTAGAAACTATGGTCTGACTATGGCGGATATAAGATTTCAGGAAGCTTGGGCAATGGCTAAATGGCTAGAAAGAGAAGAAAAGTATTGTATTAGTGATGACTCCCTATATTAGTTCTGGGTTAAGGCAGTCTAGCAAATTATTTCACTTGAACCGCCCTCCGGTTGTAAAATTTGACATAACATCCACAACCGCCCCATCAAACAATAACCAAATCTGGTATTTCTGTTGGGTGAATTCCTAAATGATCCCCCTTAATTCCTCCCTTTTTCATGGGGGATGATCGTGGTTCGTTTATAATTAGATTTTATCTCAGCATAATTTAGAGGTGGTGCGTAAGCGCAGCACACGCACCCAAATTTCCCGTTAATTTTAATCAATATTAAGCCTTTTCTAAAGGTGCCATGGTTAACCCTTCCCGACTTAATTGTTGATGATATAATTCCGCTTGTTCTTGGGGGCCAACCCATACCGTCGCTTGACCTTCATAATGGATTTGATTTGTTAATTCCCAGGCGCTATCGGCTGTCATCCCGGGAATATATTTCATCAAACAATGACTAACGTGTTCAAAGGTATTAAAATCATCATTCAAGACAATAACTTTATAATTAGGATAGAGTTGATTAATAGTTTGACGAGAGCGAGTAGGTGCAATTGTCGGTGAACTGGTCATCCCCCGAATGAATGCGAAAATTTCTGTATTCATATCAATAACCCTAATTTCAAACACAATACAAATTAAACAATAATTTTTTATACTCTCAACCCAAACCTGAATAATTGAGGTTTTTGGCAGTGATTTAGAATCATTATACCTTAAAATGAGTATTTTGGTTATCAATTGGTTAGAAATGATTTTAAGGACTGGTGATGATCCAGATGCAGTTGCTAATTGAGAAAATGATACATGGAGAGTAGAAAAATTATCAAGAAATTACAACAAGATGGATGGTATCAAGTCGGTGTTACTGGCAGTCATTATCATTTTAAACATCCTGTAAAATTGGGTAAAGTTACTGTACCCCATCCGAAAAGGGATATTCCGATTCAAACCTTAAAAAGTATTGAAAAACAAGCTGGAATTAAATTAACATAAAGGAGAAAAAATGACTTATTATATTGCTACTGTTCATAAAGATACTGACAGTGATTATGGAGTACAGTTTTATGATTTTCCTGGTTGTATTACTGCGGAAAAAACGATAGAAGCCACACAAATTATAGCTCAGGAAGCCTTAATAGGTCATATTAATTTAATGGTTGCTGATGGAGATGAAATTCCAGTTCCTAGTTCCCTAGAAACAATTTTAAGCGATAGTGATCATCAAGATGCGATCGCATTTTTAGTGATTCATATTCCTGATAAAATTTTTAATATAATTAACACTTCGACTAACAAACAACAACAACCCTTAAAGTTTGCCAAAAGCTCCCCAAATTAAACCGGAAATCATCCCCCAAATACTGCCAATTCCAGCCGATACAATAATTGAACCCATTAATAAAGAAGTTGTACCCGTTGTTGCAGAAGTATCTAAAAAATTAGCAAAAGTTGTGGCGGCTAAAACTCCCAAACCCGCCCCAGAAATTGCCCCTAAAAAATTACCCCAAATTGCCCCAATAAAAGCCCCCCTTCGTCCTGATAAATTCAGGGATAAAGGCAAACTCGGAGCACCTCCAACGCTTCCAAATAACCCTCCCGCTACAGTTCCCCCAATAGTTCCCACCCCCGCAGCCACAATAGCCGTCGCCATTATTCTCAGGGCTATTTCCGAGGAATTTGCAGGGGAATTAATATTAGAATTCATCTGTTCAAATTGTTGCCAACCCACAGCTAAAATTCCTAAACAAATTCCCCCTAAAGTTCCTAAATATGACCCCCAAACTCCCCCAACAAATGCCCCGCGTCTTCCCCACAACCGTCCAATATGAGGTAAGGATAAAGGAGGTTTAAATAAATGCCAAACCGCACCCCAAACCATCCCCATTAAAGCCCCCCACATTAAGGTTTGACCAATCAAGGGTTCCCGTTCCACTACCCCAAGGATTAATCCGGCAATCACCGCTGCCACAAAAATCCCTGACCAGCCCCCCACAATTAACGCTACAACTCGGTTTAATCCCCCGGGCGGAGGGAGATACACACTAATAACCATTCCTAGAAATGCCCCCCACATTGCCCCCACGACTAACCCGCCAATAATTGCTTCTTTCCCTTGCACAAACGCAATAATCAGCGCAATAATTGCCGATAAAACCGACGTTCCCCACAGTCCTCCTAAGACAACTCCTTCAAAGATATTTCCGAATAAAGTTTGGAGATAAAAATTAGGAGTCTGGGGAAAAACCAAGGTTTTTTTTGCCGTTTGTTGAGCAAAAATAGGACGGTTTGACGGATTGAATACAGGACGATTATTAACCGGAATAGGTTTATTATTTAAAACTCGTTTGCGTTTGCGTTTGAGCGGTTGTAAATTTTGTTTTTGTTTAACGGCTAGGCGGGAAGGAAAGGGGTCGCGCCCCCCTAATTTTTCCGTGCGATCGCACCAAGGACAATGGCTTAAATGATTTCCATAACGATGTTCTGATTGTTGGTTACAGGTAATTAAATTCGCTTCGGCTTCTTTTAATACTATTAACCAAGTTTTCGCATCGGGTCTAACTTGGGGATTTTTATATCCCATTTCAAAACATTGAATAAATAATTGTTGCAGTTTGGGATACAACAGTTCAAAAGGAGGAGCATAGGGCATGGGTTGATAGGGAACCTGTTTTGTCCCATAGACAAAATGACCAGCCCGCACCCGAGACTCAATGGCTGGAGGGTCGCCACTGCCCTGATAGACCCCGGAAAACGGGTGAGTCCCTTCCATTAATAATAGAAATATTAATACCGCCAGTCCAAACCGATCCTGTTCGGGGGTGCGGTTTAAGTCGCGAAAGGCTTGTCCCTGGAGTTCTGGGGGAGTAAATTCGGCTTTACCGACGGGACAGCGATAAATTAACCCGCTATCGGGATCTCGAACTTGAAAGGAGTCGGTATCTACCAGGGTGACTAATGCCGTATCACTAACTAAAATATTAGATTCATTGACGTCACCAATAATATATCCACTACTATGTAAATCGGCAACGGAAGCAACTAAATTACGGGCGGTACGATGGAGATATAAATAATTAAATAAAGGCTTTTGTTCCCGGCGACTTTTGGGAGTATAAAAAATATGAATTGGGGTAGCTTTATGCACCCGGGGCATTAAATAACCGACAATTTTGCGCTGAGGGTCGGTGGTATGCAGCAGGTCAACGGGCCAAGCGATCGCCGTCATTTCAGGGGAAACCATCGCCGTTGCCGGGGGATAGTTATACATAACGGTGAGTTTTTCGGCATCTTCCTCGCTGGGTTTATGGTAGATTTTGGCAACTAAATTCGGATCTTCTAAAATCCCATAGATGCGTCCTTCCCCCCCACTTCCTAGAGGGTTGTGGGTATCAAGAGTAATAGTTTGTCCGTTGAATTGGCGTTGCAGCCGCATAGCAAGTTAGGGGTTGAACCGTTGCACCTGTTGAATCGTACCTAAAGCATAGCGCGTTGGGGCAGGGTTAATTAAATGCGTAAGCTGCCATACTGAAAGCACCATAGGTGTAGCTGCGGTGCAGTTGTATGCCCTTAGCCGTTGCCCCGACCGCACCTAACGCAACAAACAAAGGCAGTAAATGTTCCTCCGTGGGATGGTTTTCGGGAGCATAGGGCGCAAGTTGCCGATACCCGATCAGATCTTCCCAGTTTCCCTGCTCAATGGTCTTTGCCAGCCACTGATCAAACTTTTGCACCCAATCAGGTGGCGGTGCATTGTAATCTTCAGCAAAGGCATCAAGATTGTGGGTAATGCCACCACTGCCGATAATCAGCACCCCCTCCTGTCGTAAAGGTGCTAATGCCTGTCCCAGTTGCCAATGATATCGGGGGTCACGGTAGTATTGAATGGATAGCTGGGTTACAGGGATGTCGGCGGCTGGATAGGCTAGAATCAACGGTGTCCAAGTTCCATGATCGAGTCCCCGTGAAGGATGAATCTCACAGGGAATCTTGGCTTGGGTTAGCAAGCTCAGGACGCGCTCGGCAAGTTCAGGTGCGCCTGGGGCGGGATAGTTGAGCCGATAAAGCGGTTCGGGAAACCCAGAAAAGTCATGGATTGTTCTGGGGTGTTCGGCTGCACTGACCATGGGTGAATCAGTCAGCCAGTGGGCGGAGATCACCAGAATGGCTTTTGGCTTGGGGAATTGTTCATGGAGAGACCGTAGGAAGTCGGTAACAGCACCTTCTCGAAGGGTTAAATCCGGTGCTCCATGGGATAAAAAGAGGGCGGGTAGGGTATTCATGGGTCGATGGGGGAACAGTGTATTGATGAATTAATCCTCAAAAATCAGATTATTTCAAAGTCAGAAAATTATTTAAGGCGGTGACTAATTTGGGCGGCCACCGTCTAACGTTTTTCACCCAATCAATATTTTTATATCGAGCATCCAGTCCCACCACCGCCACCCAATTACTTTCGGCTTCTCCGGGTTTGCCCATATCCCATAAACAGGCGGTTAAGGCGGCTCGCATATCAGCAAAATTAGGATATTTCCGCACTAGATTTTTCATGGTTTTTAGGGCGGTTTCAGTTTCTCCTAATTGATATAATGTTAAGGCATAATTCCCCCGGGCAAAGGAATAGTTTTTATCTAAATCACTAGCGGTTTGATAGTCTAAAAGGGCGGCTGACCAGTTTCCTAATCCCGCTTCCGCATTCCCCCGATTATTATAAGCAATGGCATCATTAGGGTTAATTACTAAGACCTGATTATAGTCGGCGATCGCTTTTTCCCACTCTCCTAAACCTTCATAGGCTACCCCTCGGTTTAAATAGGAATCAGGAAAATTAGGAGATAATTCTATAGATTGATTATAGTCAGAAATCCCCTGATTTAGTTTATTTTGACTCACTCTAACATTGCCGCGGTTACTCCACATCGCCGGATTTTCAGGATATTGATCAATAATTTCAGTCCAGTAGATTTCAGCTTGAGAAAACTGACCTTTTTGAGTGGCAGTAAACGCTTGCTCAAGTAAAGTATCCACATCAGAAGATCGGGATTGATTTTCAGCCCATAGGGGGGTTATATTTCCCCAAGTAAAAATCAGAATACTGAAAAATAGAACTATAATTTGGTGAAACCAACGCATTTTAGGTATTAACTCAAATAAGTTAAATCAATCAGAATACTTAATAGCTTAACCCATTATTCATCCAAATCAATTTTCCCTTGAACGCCTTGAATAATCCGAGATAATTCATTCTTTTCATTAACAGCAATTCGGCTGGGAGAACCACTAATAATCCGTTCATAATCACGGAAAGAATCCGTAATTACCGGGCCATGATCACTAATAGTATATTCTCTAATGCCTTTATCATGCCAAGAACCCCGCATTTTAAATACATTCAACGCCCGGCACATTTCCCCACGAATTTCCACATATTGCAGCATCAAAATCGTATCGGTAATCGTGGAAATATGGGAATCGGTAATAGAATTAGACCCCATAAATTGATCGGTTGTATTGGTGAAAAATCCCGTGATTTCCTCCTGTTTCGCATAACCGGTCACCCCAATCACAAATTGACGGAAGGCGTTATTACTCACCCCTCGCGCTAAAGCTGATAAGGAATCAATCGCAATTCGATCCGGTTTAAACTCGGAAATTTCCGATTTAATAATTTGCAAATGATCTTCTAACCCAGTAGATTCAGGATAACTACATAAAATTTTCAGTAAACCCTTGCTTTCCATTTCTTCAAAATCAATTCCCCAGGAACTCGCATTTCTAAACAATTGAGATCGGGATTCTTCGTAAGCAAATAACAGTGCCCGCTGACCATTTCTACAGGCATTTTCCAGAAAAATACTAACTAATAAAGTTTTACCTGTTCCCGTGGCTCCGGTCGCCAGAATAATCGAATCTTTGAAGAAACCACCCCCACACATTTTGTCGAGGGTTGTGTTTCCAGAAGAAACCCGAACATTAGACGAACGTTGAGTAAGTCGCATCGCACCCAGGGGAAAAATACTAATTCCATTATTAGTAATTGTAAAGGGATATTCCCCTTTCATGTGGGTTGTTCCCCGTAATTTCAGGATTTCGGCCGTGCGTCGTCGCCGTTCTCCTTCTAAAACATTTCTCAAAATTACGACATTATCGGAGACAAATTCTTCTACCCCAAACCGAGCCACCGGGCCATATTCAGCCTCTCGTTCCGTTGTCATAATTGTAGTGGCTCCCACCTGTTTCAGTCGCGCCACCAGGCGAAAAATCTCTCGTCTCACCACCCCAGCGGCATCATATTGTTGGAAAACGGCTGTTACTGAATCAATTGATACTCGTCTGGCTTTATATTTACGAATAGCATATTGAATCCGTTCAATTAATGCAGATAGGTCAAAATTTCCGACAATATCCTGTCCTTCTGGGTCGGGAGAAGCATCTAAGATAAATAACTTACCTTCATCAATTAGTTTTTGCAGATCCCATCCAAAACTAGAGGCGTTTTTAATAATATCTGTAGGTGATTCTTCAAAGGTAATAAAAATCCCTGGTTCATCAAAATAAATAATGCCGTTGTAGAGAAAATGAACTGCAAATAAGGTTTTTCCTGTGCCCGAAGTTCCGCTCACTAGAGTAGCTCTAGCAATGGGCATTCCCCC
The DNA here is from genome assembly GCF_057220675.1 of Planktothrix sp. PLAVEN19ND. NCBI lineage: Bacteria > Bacillati > Cyanobacteriota > Cyanophyceae > Oscillatoriales > Microcoleaceae > Planktothrix > Planktothrix sp. PLAVEN19ND. The sequence continues at coordinate 2,534,289 of NZ_CM170132.1, forward strand.
ATGACTAATATCATCAAACCCTTCGATCATGGTGCGAATTTTTTGCACCCCGGTTAGTTTGCGTTCATTGCCTTTGGTGTCCTGAGAACTTTCAGTCATAAATTTTAATTTTAAAAGACGTAACTGTTGATCACTCAACCTCTGATAATAATGCTACATTTACCACAAAATCTGGAACATTGACACTCCCCCGCCAAGCCAACCTACGAAGGTAGAAGATGGGTTGATCAATTGGAGTAACTTATTGTATAGGGGGAGCTTGAGAGCCAGTCTTAATCATCCATTAGTTCTTCGTAAAGAAGATCCAGCCCAATTAAGACTTTTTCGCGATCGGACAGATCTCCAATAATTTTTCGCACGGGCGGGGGTAAAATTTTGGACAGGGTAGGGGTCGCCAAAATTTTGTCTTCCTCAGCCAGTTGCGGATTTTTCAGAACATCAATCACTTTTAAGGCATAAACCCCTTGAAATTCCTGTTCTAAGATGTCCTTGAGGGTTTTTAACGCCCGGACTGAGTTAGGCGTATTTCCAGCAACATAGAGTTTGAGAACATAGGTTTTTTGGAGAGGACTCATAGATTTTTAGGGGTTAATAGGGTAACATCCACTTAGTCTGCGAGGGTGAGAATCTCTACACCTGTTTCTGTGACGGCAACGGTATGTTCAAATTGGGCGGAGAGTTTTTGATCCTTGGTGATGGCCGTCCAACCATCGTCTAAAACTTTGGCTTCCCAAGTGCCTTCATTGATCATGGGTTCGATGGTAAAGACCATCCCCGGACGTAGACGTTTTCCTTTTCCTCGTTTTCCATAGTGGGGAATTTGGGGGGCGGTATGAAACACCGTATTGACTCCATGACCAACAAAATCCCGCACGACGGAAAAGCCGTGGGCTTCGGCATATTCTTGAATGGCTGCCCCAATATCGCCCACCCGTCCATCGGGTTTAACGGCCTCAATTCCTCGCCTTAAACATTCTTCTGTGACTTCGACTAATTTTTTAGCTACGGCCGAAGGAGTCCCGACAAAAAAGGTGCGGGAGACGTCACCATAATAGCCGTCTAGGATGGGGGTAACATCGACATTGATAATATCCCCATCTTTGAGAATCTGTTTGGCGTTGGGGATGCCATGACAGATGACTTCATTCACGCTGGTACAGATTGATTTGGGAAATCCATGATACCCTAGGGGGGCACTGCGAGCCCCATGTTCCTGTGTCCAGCGTTCGGCTTCGTCGTTAAGTTCTAGGGTACTCACCCCGGGTTGAATCATCGGTTCAAGATGATTTAACAGTTGCACCGCCAGACGTCCGGCTTGGCGCATTTTTTCGATTTCTCGGCGGGATAAAAGAACAATTGTTTCACTGCCCATGGGTTTGTTAAAAATCTGAATATATCTCGCAAGTTATCAGCATTTCTACTACGGTATCATAATTAGGGAATTACGAATTACGAATTACGAATTACAAATGGGTAATGGGTAATAACTAATAGCTGATTTATGGGTTTAGAAATTTACTCTATGTACTAAAAACAATCAAATATTAATCAATAGGGAAACAATAAATAATTTCACCGTTTGATTTCTGTTGGGATTTTCCATTTAACTCTTGAGCTTTTTTCTCTAAAAATAATTTAGATTCGAGTCGGGATAAATGGGTATATTGAGCTAATTTATCAACACTAATTTCTCCACCTTGAACCTTAACTAAATGCCAAAAGATAGAACTAATCCGTCGAGAACGAGCTTGATTTTTTTGACGCCGTTCTTGAACCCAATCCCAGGCGACCCATCCCCCAATTCCCAGGGAAGGCAAACCGAGGATTAATCCTCCTAAAATAATACTCAGTCTACTATCAGTGGTTGAATTAGGATTAATTAATTCCGTGGCGATCGCTAATAAACAACCCATTCCCACCGGAACTAATAAACTCGCTGTGATTACCTTCAGGAACTGCATCGTTTTTCCTCCCCACCGAGAGAATGCGGAACAGAATCAAAACCCCATTACACCGGAGAGATGCCTATGTTACATCTCCGGTTTGTGTCTCCTAATCCGTATTGCGTATTGCTTCAATTAACCGGGAATAGTAGAAGTTAGTCCCGATCATAGTTTGTCGTTGAATCGAAAAACCATTATCACTAAAAATTTTAACAATATCCGCTTCTTTATGTTGGTAAGCACGAGTAGTTTTACTCGGCCCAGGAAATAATTCCCCAACTTTTTTAAGCATACTTAATGCTAAGGTTTTAGGCGCGAAACTCAAAATCACCCGGGACTCGGCTAGGGAACACAGATGAGCAATCATCTCAGGAATTTGATCTTGGGGATAATGAATCAAAACATCCAAACAAATCACCGTATGATAGCGACCCTGTAGGGTTTCCAAATCCTGGGCTGTGAAGCTGAGTTTTTGGATCACGTTCAGGCGGTCTTTTGCCCGATCATAAGCCTCAGCCACCATTTTTTCAGAAATATCGCTCCCGTAGACTATGGCTCCTGCCTCTGCTAAGGGAATACTCAAACTGCCCACACCACATCCCGCGTCACAGATGCTTAAACCCGGCAGGTTACCATCGGCTTTTAACCACTCCAAAACTTGATCAACGGTTTGTTGATGTCCCTGACGAATATCAAGTTGCACCTTATTCACTTGACCGTCACCGTAGATGCGTCTCCACCGATCAAATCCTGTGCTATTAAAATAATCCCGAACTACGGTTTTCTCGTCTGCTACACTCATGGGTTTGTTTGAAATTAATTCAGTCCAAACCTTTATTGTAAGGCATATAGGAGCAGGGGAGTAGAGGAGCAGGGGGGCAGGGGGAGTAGGGGAGGCAGGGGGAGTAGAGGAGCAGGGGAGGCAGGGGAGGCAGGGGGAGTAGGGGAGGCAGGGGAGGCAGGGGGAGCAGGGGAGGCAGGGGGGGCAGGGGAGGCAGGGGAGGCAGGGGGAGCAGGGGAGGCAGGGGAGGCAGGGGAGGCAGGGGGAGTAGAGGAGTAGGGGAGGCAGGGGAGGCAGGGGAGGCAGGGGGAGTAGAGGAGTAGGGGAGGCAGGGGAGGCAGGGGGAGCAGGGGAGGTAAACTCTTGCTATTACCCATTACCCATTACCCATTACCCGTTCGTAATTCGTAATTCGTAATTATCGAAAGGAGGGGTGTGCCGTTTATTGAACGCGGACGTCGATGACTGTACCGTTAAAGTTGTAATTTTTGCCGTCGAGTTCAACGGTAGTACCGACTTTGATTTTGATATTGCCTAAAACTGGGCCATTTTCGGTGATTTGACCTTTTCCTTCTAGGGTTAAAAGCAAATTATTATTAAATAGATTATCGGCGGTGGGGTCAGGTAGGGCTTTTAATGTACCATCCGGTTGAGTCACAGGGATAATTCTAGGTAAAAAATTGACTTTATTCAGAGTAATTTGACCATAGGGTTGATTTCGAATAATTAAGTTAGTTTTTTCTCCGGTTTTAAATAATTCTTTGGCGTTACTGCTTTTGAGTCCCACCACTAAAACATCTATGGTCACGGGACGGGTTGTCACACCGACTTGAGCCACTGAACCCGATGTACCTGGATAGAAGAAAACCCCAAACAGCACCAGTAAAATAACTAAAGCCGCACCAAAATCGAGAATACTAATCCTACCAAAAAGACGACCTTGAGAATCTAAAATTTTCATAGAACAAATACACAATAAGTTTTACAGAGGATTGAACCTTGTCAATTGACAAAAACCTGTACTAGAGGGAAAAACTCAAGGAAACAGCAACAAACAGAACAACCCAGGGTCAAGTTACCCTCAAAAATTTTAAATCTAAAGGCGATCAGAAGCCAAAATAGAAGTAAAGATTCTCGTTTGATCCCCAAAGATAACATCAATCTGGATTTTGTTTTTGACAGCCCCCTGACCCCTAGTACCCGAAATCTCAACCCCAAAAATCGCCTTCAAGGTTGCCAGAGTCAGAGTACACGGCAAAATTAGGTAAGACATCCACTAAAAATACCAATATGCTGGTAGTAGGAGTGGGTGTTACCCCCCAGGTATTACAACCCTGTTCTTTGATGATTGGCCCAGTTTACCCCAAACCGAGTCCCAAACCTGATTCCACTCAGTACCAACCCCAATCAGCCTTTTATGTTTATTCCCTCAGTCCGTCAAGCAATCAACCGCTATCCCCTCACCACAGCACCGGAAACCCCTGTATCCGAGGTGATTTTGTTGATGAGTCGTACCTGTTCTAGTTGTGTTTTTGTGATTGAACGGGACGATATTGTCAATCAAAGGCCAACGGTCATCGGAATTTTTACAGAACAAGATATTATTCAGCTTAATTCTATTGGAGATCCATTGCGAGGATTTCCAATTTCTCAAATTATGATTCGGTCATTTATCACGGTAAAAGAATCGGAGGTGGATGATATCTTTACCCTGATGGGGATATTAGAAAAACATCAGATTCAACAGCTTCCCGTTGTTGATGATCAAGGAAGATTAGTCGGGGTCATTAGTCCTAAAATTATTCTACAACTATCTTTAAAAGATTCAGAAGCCAGAAAAATAGCTAAATCTTTACCCCCTGTTCCTCAAGAAATTTCTCTGGAATTATCTTCTAACTCGGATTTGGTTTTACCTGAACATCAACCCAATTGTCAACAACTTCTGGATCATCTTTTTATTCCCGATCATTTAATTAAATTGAATCAACTTGCCCCCATTCCTAATTCTAAAATTGTGCCGATATCGGGGGGGGCAACCCTACGAGAATTAACGGAATTAATGTTTAACTATAGTGTGGATGAAATTATAATTACAGAAACCTCTCCTCCTAATTCTAAGTTAACAGGGGATCAGATTTTCCGAACCCAATCTCAATGTAAATGGGTAGGCGTTGTAACCTCCCAGGACATTATTTCCATACAGGCATTGGGTTTGGATCTAAAAACTGTAAAAGCAATTACGATTTGTAATACTCCGCCTTTAGTTTTGCGATCGCAGGTCTCCCTAAAAACGGCATTAAACTTAATGAGAAAATATTATTATCAACTCCCGATAATTTTGGTGGATGATCATAATAATCCCGTCACCCTCATCTCCCCTAAAACCCTACTTTTACAAGTTCTCCAACCCAAATCGATGCACAATACCCTCTTGAGTTGGCAGCATCAATTTCAGGAGATGTTAAAAGCAACTCCATCTTCTCCTGAGTCCTTGCCTTTATCCTCAAGTCATCCAGTTACGGAACCTTTAGAATCAAACCTGGAAGGGATTTATCATTGGAACTTAAAAACGAACGAAATTTTATATTCTTCCCAATGGAAAGCCATGTTAGGATATCAAGATCATGAGATTAAAAATACCAGGGAAGAATGGTTAAGTCGGATTCATCCTCAAGATTTGAAACGAGTTAAAGTCACTCTAAAAAAATATTTTTCCAAGAAAAATAGTGAATATGTTATAGAATATCGTATCCTCTGTAAAGACGGTAAATATAAATCTGTACGAAGTCGAGGTCAGGGGTTTTGGAGTGAACAAGGGGAACCTTTGCACTTGATTGGGACTCAAATTGATGTAGCATCTTCTCAGTTAGAAAAAACTCCATCCTTAAATGCTAATTATCCCGTTGATGATCCGATTCAGCAGTTGAAATCCATTGTATTTAAAACCGATAGCCAAGGAAACTTTATATTTTTAAATTCCGCCTGGACACAGTTAACGGGATTAACCATAGAAAATAGCTTAGGGACATCATTTTTAAATTATATTTATTCTCAAGATCGGACAAAAGTTAGCCAATGGTTTGAATCATTAATGTTAGGTCGTCCCAAAACGGAGCAACTTGATGTCCGAATGTTAGTGTTTAATCTTAAAGAGAAGGAAGGGGGCGGACAGTCTTCTCAACCTGCAACTCGCCGGGTTTTAATTTCTGGTCAATTAATTTTAGATGAACACAAACATATTTTAGGAGTTCTAGGAACATTAAATGATATTGCGGAACAGTTTAAAGAGTTAAATGATCTCAGAGAAAGAGAAAGACTGATCCATCAATTCTACGAAATTACGGTTAGTAATAATACGGATTTTGAAACTCGAATTAGTGCGATATTGAGTCTGGGTTGTCATCGATTTGGCATGGATATTGGCTTACTGGGAAAAGTTTTTGCCGACCGATATGAAGTAATTTCTTCCTATCTTGCTGATGATTTTCCCTTTGGATTTGCCAAGGGGGATACCTTAGCCATTGAACAAACCTTTGAATGGGAAGCCTTAAAAACAGAGGATGTTGTTTGTTTAGAATCCATTAAACAATCACCCTGGAAAGACCATCGGGCTTATCAAACCCGACGTTTAGAAGCCTATATTGGTATCCGGGTGATGGTGGGGGGACGGGTCTATGGAACCTTGAGTTTTATGAGTCGCAATTCCCGCGCCTCGTTTCAAGAATTGGATTTAGAAATTATGCAATTAATGGCAAATTATATCGGAAATGAAATTGCTAGGGATAAATCTCAAGAGATTCTTCAACAACAAAATCAACATTTATTGTTACTCAAAGAAATTACCCATAAAGTGCGTTCTAAATTAGATACGCAAGAAATTTTTCAAACTACTGCTACGCAAATAGGTAGAATTTTTGGGGTGAATCGTTGTTCAATTTATACCTATCGATCCGACCCCTATCCCCATTTATCTTGTGTGGCAGAATATCTGGAATCCGGTTATGATTCGACCTTAAATTTTGAAATTTCTGTGAGTTATAATCCCTATATTGAAAAACTCCTGGCTGAAGATCAAGCGATCGCTTCGGTGGATGTTTTTACCGAACCTTTATTAGAATCCTCTGCCCCCATGTGTCGGCGCATGGGGTTAAAATCAATGTTAGCGGTTCGGACTTCCTATCAAGGAGATGCTAACGGTATTATGATGCTGCATCAATGCGATAAAATGCGGCAATGGATACCCGAAGAAATTGAATTTTTAGAAGATGTTGCCAATCAAGTTGGTTTAACCTTAGCCCAGGCTAAACTATTAGAAGCAGAGGTAAAAAATCGTCAACAATTAGCTGAACAAAATAAAGATTTAGAAGAAGCTAGATTAGCCGCAGAAGTGGCGAGTCGGGCTAAAAGTGAATTTCTGGCTACTATGAGTCACGAAATCCGTACCCCCATGAATGCCGTGATTGGGATGACCGGGTTACTCCTCGATATGAATTTAACCCCGGAACAATTGGATTTTGTCGAAACCATTCGCACCAGTGGCGATGCTTTATTAACAATTATTAATGATATTTTAGATTTTTCTAAGATTGAATCGGGTAAATTAGATTTAGAAACTAATCCATTTAAACTGCGAGATTGTTTGGAAGAATCCCTAGATTTACTTTCAGGAAAAGCCGCAGAAAAAGGTCTGGAAATTGCCTATTTAATTGAACCTTCTACCCCCCAAATTATTTTGGGCGATGTCACCCGACTGCGCCAAGTTTTAGTGAATTTACTCAGTAATGCAGTGAAGTTTACCGCCCAAGGAGATGTGGTAGTTTCGGTAAAAGCTTCGGAGGTCACAAATCTTCCCCTTGACCTTAATACTGCCCCAACAATTGCCCATAAAATTTATGACATTCAGTTTGCGGTTAAGGATACTGGAATTGGGATTCCTGCCGATCGCATGGATCGTTTATTTAAAGCCTTTTCTCAGGTTGATGCGTCCACTTCTCGTCAGTATGGCGGGACGGGTTTAGGATTAGCTATTAGTCAACGATTATGTGAAATGATGGGGGGACAAATGTGGGTGGTGAGTCGATCCCAATCCGATTCTCATACCGACAATCAATCGTTTATTTCGACAATGACTGGCAATCCTCCCGATAATTTTGTTGAGGCGTTTGAGTTAGATACGGGTTCAACTTTTTACTTTACTATTCGGGCGGAAGCAATTCCCAAAATTGAAACCAATGAACTTTCAAGTTTACTGGTGGGTAAGAGATTATTAATTGTTGAAAATCATGGAATTAATCAAACGGTTTTAATTCGACAAGCTAAATCTTGGGGTATGGTTCCTGTTTCGGTCAAAACCGGACATGAAGCCTTAAATGTGTTAAAAAATAATCCTGATTTTGATTTGATTATTTTAGGCATGAATTTGGCTGATATTGATGGGATTAATTTAGCCAAACGGATTCGAGATTGGGAACGAAGCCAGGCAGAAACATTCCCCGAACAGAAACCGATGAATATTACCTTCTTTAATTATGTGGTGAATACCGATTTAGTCAAGCAGGTAGAACACAGTAATATTGATTGTGCCGGGTTTATTAATAAACCCCTGAAACAATCACAGTTTTATAATACTTTGCTTCAAATTTTGGGTGAGTCCATAGAAAGTGTCATTCGAGAACCAGGGAAGTCTTTGGGAGCATCGAATATGTTATCTGTTACTCCATCTAGCAATTTAAAAATTTTGCTGGCAGAAGATCATGTTGTCAACCAAAAAGTGGCAATTCAAATGTTACAAAGATTAGGATATCGTACGGATATTGCCGGGAATGGATTAGAGGTTTTAGATGCTTTAAATCGACAGGATTATGATGTGATTTTGATGGATGTTCAAATGCCTTTAATGGATGGTTTAGAAACCTCTCGTCGTATTTGCGAAGAATATGCAAATCGTCCCAATAAACCTTGGATTATTGCGATGACGGCTAATGCTATGCAAGGCGATCGAGAAATGTGTTTAGCCGCGGGCATGAATGATTATATTACTAAACCTGTGCGTCGGGAAGAACTCGCCAAAGCCCTATCCCAATGTCAACCGATTCAGAATGGAAATGGTTATAAATCCTTAGAAAATTTATCGGATTTTGCCAGTAACGGACATTCTAATTCATCTTCTGAATATCTGTCTAATTCTAATGGTAATATTCCAGAATCTTCGGCAATTGATCAACAAGTCTTAGAAAATTTAAGGGAATATGATGATGAAGATGATCCCTTTGTTAATACCTTAATTCAGGATTATTTAGCCGATACTCCCCAAAAAATTGCCCAAATTCAAACAGCAATCAAGACTCAAGATATCCAAGGGTTAAAAGAAGCTTCTCATACCCTAAAATCCAGTAGTGCTCAATTGGGGGCTCTCACCTTTTCCGAGTTATGCAAAGAGTTAGAATATATGGGACGGGCAGGAATGGCGGCCGAAAATGGCACGGGTCTGGAATGTTTTACATCGGGAAAAGCCGCCGCAGGATTATCTAAAATGGAAATAGAATGGTTACGAGTCAAAGCTACTTTAGAACAGGAATTATCTAAGGAAACCGTGAATATAAATAATTAAGAATTGTTGATTTGTTGCTCTCAACTATTGACGTTTTTCTGTTAATTACTTAGAATAAATTATGAGGAAAAAAATAAATTTTAAGTATGATTCCTGTAATTTTGGCTGGCGGAAAAGGTGAACGGTTTTGGCCCCTAAGTCGGAAACATCGACCGAAACAATTTTTGAGTTTAGATGGCAGTGGGATTAGTTTATTACAAGCCACCGCAGAACGTTTATTACCTTTAACCGAAAGTTGGGAGGGTTTGTGGGTCGTAACTTCTGCTTTGTTAGAGTCGGGAGTTCAAACTCAGTTACCCCAATTACCCCACCCCAATATTTTAGCAGAACCCGAAGGACGAGACACCGCCGCCGCCTTAACCTGGACAACTTTAGAAGTCGCAAAACGTTACGGGGAAGAAGCGGTAATTGGGTTTTTTCCGGCGGATCATTGGATTGTGGAACCGGAGAAATTTCGCCAAACTTTAAAGGCGGCGGAAGTATTAGCAAAAACCCAAGATGTGATTGTTACTTTAGGGGTAAAACCTACCTATCCCTCCACAGGATATGGTTATATTGAACAGGGGGAAGAAATCGGAATTTTTGACGGATTTCCTGCTTATAAAGTGGCTCGTTTTACCGAAAAACCCAATCGAGAAACCGCAGAAAATTTCTTAGAAACCGGGCGATTTAGTTGGAATGGGGGGATTTTTGTGTTTCGGGTCGGTGTGGTTTTAGCAGAATTAAAAACTTATGTTCCTGAATTAGTTAGTGCTTTAGAAACTAAGGGAAAAGACGCCTATCCTGAGTTGAAAAAAATTAGTATTGATTATGCGTTAATGGAAAAAACCCAGAAAGCTTGTGTTTTACCCGTTGAATTTGGCTGGGACGATTTAGGAGATTGGAATGGGTTAGAACGATTATTAGGGGGAGATAAACCGAATGTGGAATTAACAAATCATGTAGGACTGGACACAAAAGGGGCTATTTTATTTAGTAGTAATTCTGATGAAGTTATTGTTACAATTGGAGTTGAAGATCTCGTTGTGGTTCGAGATGGCAATGTTACCTTAATTGCCAAAAAAGATCGAACTCAAGATATTAAGCAAGTTCTCAAACAGTTAGGAGATGATCCGAAGTTAAAAGACTTACTCTAAGCCCAGATTCTTTCGGCAAAATTGAGTAGGAAAGAATTAGAAAGTTTGGGTCGAGTCGCGATCGCTCAAATCGAAAAATGAGTAGGAATGTAGAGATGCGCCATAGCCCGTCTCTACTCAATCAAGGTGAAATAAAAATATATTTTTTTGCTGTTTAAACTATAAATATTTAACTTGATTGTTGGTATTAATTTGTATATATTTTAACTTTTCGAGTTCAGATATTATTCTTTCTTGTTCAGCATCAGAAATTCCTCCTTGAAATTGAAACATGGCACTGATTGAATTTTTAAGGGTGCTTCTTTTGCTTGGCTTTAACTTTACGATCCTTTCAAAAACATATTGAACTACTTCTTTGTTATTTTGAGGTTTTGATAAGTTTTTGGGGTTACTTTCAATTCGGCTTTGAGGATTTTGAGTTTCTTCTTCTTTTCTGGCTAGTTGTATCAGCAGTTGCGCCAAACGTAACTTGTCTCTGTATCCAAGCTGTTCACACAAGCTAGCTATTTCATCATAAGTCATAACAACTTTTATTTGAAACTTATCCTTACGGGATAACTGCTGCTGTTGAGACAATAATTCAGAATTTGACATAAAACAAACTTGAACTTACTTTTCCATGTTACCAGATTCTACACTTTTTTTGATGAGTGGCGGACTGTTGGAGAGGATGGCTCTGATACTTACATAAACGTCAATTCCCAAAAGCACGATTAGCGGCATCTGCTAAAATTTCTTCCATCCAAGCATTAATGCTTTTACCTGCTTTAGTAGCAGCTAAAAAAATTTGACGGTGACATTCAGGTGTTGTACGAAATGGCAGTTTACCGGAGAAAGGCTTATCTGGTTTTTCCCCTAAATCTTCACAAAAGTCTAAATAATCATCAACCGAGTCGTGGAATGCCTGACGCGCTTCTTCCACAGTTTTACCCTGAAAGGTAATCACATCCTTAATGTCCAAAACGCGACCAAAAAGGATTGCTTTTTCTGCATCTACTTCAATTTGAGCCGTATAACCTTTGTAAGTTAGCATAGTTGCCTCAGTTCTCGAATAACGAAACGGCACAATAACACTTTTTGGAAAATCTTTAAAATTGTGATACACGATTGTGCTGGTTTTACTAAATAGAGAGTTTGTCTTTTCGTGATCTGGGGCCGGGGCAGCCAGTGATGGTACCCCTGATTGGACGTCTTACTAATGACTACTCAGACATAGGGGCAACCCCTGCATTCTCTAAGAATTCCCTGACACTTTTAACTGCATCCTTACATACCTCTTTTTCAGGATGTGGTTCGTGAAAAACGGCTTTTACACCGTTTAACAACACTCGCACTCTCGACCCTCTCCCTTGGCTGACGGTAGCACCCAGCGCCACAAACAGACTCTCAACATCCGTCCAGACAATATCTGACCGAACAGGGTTTGCGTAGATTGCCTTTAGAGTTCGACGCTGTTTACTATTTAATCCATTTGCCATTTGAAAGTTGCCAGATTTAGCTGCCTTTAGAGGAATTGCCTGCATTATCACCCCAGCGTGATGCCATGTGTGTATTGATATCATATTTTGATATCAATGTCAAGTCAATCCGTTAAGTGTAGCAACTCCTGATCAATCCGACGTAGTTTGGTCATTACTTTAAGTCGTGTTACTGGTAATTTTATGAAAAGGAATAAATTGATTTCACAAAAGCCAAAACCCGCTTTAACGGATTACCTAACATCAAGATTGATTCATCTAAAGATCACTTCAGCTATGGAAACTGATCTAAAAACTTAAGCCACTGACCAAAAGGTAGAATCTAAAGAATCTGGCAGTTGAGGAACACTTTCAATTATACCATATTTAGCCAGTTTTTCTGACATTCTTTGCCAACGACTTGCCGAAATAGTACCGATTTGATCGGGGTTAATTCCGTGGGTAATATAATCAGCAATTAATTTTAAAGATTGAGTTTGATACTCTAAATTATGATATTGACTATCGGGTTTTATATAGGTATCAACTACAATTTTAGCGGCTTGATTAATATTATCTAGGGCTAATTTCCATCCCGCAAAAGATGCTTTTAAAAACTGATTTACCCATTCAGGGTGATGGTCTAATAACCGTTGATGGGCAAAAATGACCTGCACATAGGCATCATATCCATAATCGCTAAATTTCAAAATATTAGGTTGAATTCCAGTTTTATAGCTAAAACCAATAGGTTCATCAACACTATAACATTGAACGGCGGCTAATTCCCCACTTTGTAGTCGCTCATATTTATCTTGATAGGAAATTGGGACAATTTGAATATCTTGGGGTGATAAACCATTGGTATTAATGACTAATTCCATAATTTTTTTGATATTCCCATGAATCCCAACTTTTTGCCCAACCAAATCGTTAAGAGAATGGATATTATTTTGGGGAATTGACATTAACCCTAAAGGAGAGGTTTGAAACATAGTTGCGATCGCTTTAACCGGATATCCTTGCACTTGGGCGGCTAAAATGATATCCTGTTCCCCACATCCTAATATTAAAGGATTTTCTGCCATTTGTTCAAATACACTTCGATCTGAATTTAAAGGTAGAATATCAACCTTTAATCCCCGTTGTTGGTATAACTTATAATAATCTGCTAATAGTAACCCGGCAAATTGAACATTATATTTCCAGTCCAACTGCATCGTTAAATGGGGAGTTGAGGTTGGAATAATATCAAGAATGGAGGTTGCAGGATTGGCTAAAATCCCAAGTCCTAAACCCCCAGAATATTTTAAAAAGTCCCGACGAGAAATTAACTCTATTTTCTGTTGACCCATGGATTTAATAGTTGATTTTGGGTGCGCGACCGATGAGACCTGTCATTAATCTTAATGCCAAATAGCGGAATATTTGCACTTTGGTTAATATCCCTAATCCTAGGCGGCGTAAACTGACTTTTGGAGTCCAATTTCCTGAGAAAGTTCTATCTAAGAAATCCGTTAATCCTAAAACAATTAAATTCTCCCTTTGTCGCCAACCTTCATACCGTTTTAATACCCGTTTTTGCCCAATATCCTCGCCTTTTTGAGTCGCTATTTTTAACACTTCTGCTAAAGCTCCCGCATCCCGAATTCCCATATTTAAACCCTGTCCCCCCACGGGATGACAACAATGGGCCGCATCTCCAACTAAGGCTAATCGGTGTTGAATATAGCGATCGCTCTGCATTAATTGTACCGGATAAACATAGCGATCACTCAATAATTCTAACTTTCCTAATAATCCGCCCGTGCGATATTCTAATAACTTTAAAAACTCAGTTTCATCTAACTCCTTTAAAGCCTGGGCTTCCGCATGGGGAGCCGTCCAGACCACCTGACAGCGATTTCCGGGTAAGGGTAAAACTCCCATGGGGCCGCTCGGCCAAAACCGTTCAAAAGCAATATTTTGATGGGATTTTTCCGTTTTAATTGTCATCGCAATACAGGATTGCCAATATTTCCAACCGTGGGTTTTAATCCCCGCTTCTTCTCGTAACCGAGATTTAGAACCATCGGCGGCCACAACAATTTTACTATAAAATGTGTTAAGATTACCTTGATTTTCGATTTCAATTTCTACAAAATCGGCATGGTAATGAACATTTTTTAAACTAGCCGGACATTGCCAAGAAATATTCGGACACTGGGCTAAAAATTCATACATTGCCGATAAAATTATCCCATGTTCACCCACATATCCTAATTCATCTGTTCCCAAATCTTTAGACAGAAATTCCACTACTCTAGGATAATCAGAATCACTCAAACTAATCTGATAAAAAGTCGTAATTTTTGTGACAATTTCATCCCAAACCCCAATGGATTTAAGAATGCGTCCCGTTTGTAATGTTAAAGCATAGGCTTGTTTTTTACTAATGGCAACATCCGGCTTTTGGGATTCAATAATTGTTATTTTTAACCCCGAATCTTTCAAGCCACAGGCCAAAGTTGCCCCAACAATTCCACCCCCAACAATAACGACATCATAATCGATCTGGGGTTTTGATGAATCGACGACGGAAGATTGAGTTTGTGAACGTGACTGCACCAGCATTATGTTCTATGACTATATTTATAACTTGACTAGCTCTATTCTTGCACAGTTATCAGTCATCAGTCATCAGTAGAGACGTGCCATGGCGCGTCTTTATTAGTTTATTACCCATTCCCCGCTAACCATTCCCCATTATCCATTCGTAATTCGTAATTCGTAATTGTTATATGTCACAATAGGGAGAGTAAAGCCTTAATCCGTGAGACTATGACCTTATTATTAGCTGGAGATATTGGGGGAACAAAAACAATTTTGCGCTTGGTGGATGGGACAGAAATTGTGAAAGGCAGCCAAACCCAAGAGCGATTAAAAACCCTCTATGAATCCCGTTATTTAAGTGGGGATTATCCTGATTTAGTTCCCATTGTACAACAATTTTTACAAGAAGTAAAGGAACAATTGGGTGAAAATTTGCATCCAGAAAAAGCCTGTTTTGCCATTGCCGGGCCAGTGGTTCATCAAACCGCCAAATTAACTAATTTACCTTGGCACTTAGATGCTCAATATTTAGGGTCAGAATTAGCCATTTCCCAGGTGACTTTAATTAATGATTTTGAAGCCGTGGGCTATGGAGTTACAAGTTTACCCGAAAGCGATATTTTAGTCTTACAAAAAGGACAGCCACAGACCGATGCTCCTATTGGAGTTATTGGGGCGGGAACAGGTTTAGGGCAATGTTTTGTGACACCTTTAGTTAATAGAATCAAAGTCTATCCCTGCGAAGGAGGTCATACGGATTTTGCTCCCCGTTCTGAATTAGAATTTCAGTTAATGAAATATTTGTTAGCTAAACATAGGATTGATCGAATATCCGTAGAACGAGTGGTTTCTGGGCCGGGAATTATCGCAATTTATCAATTTTTACGCGATCGCAATACGGCAAAAGAATCTCCAGAAATTAGCGAAATTGTCAAGGAGTGGGAACATCAAATTGGGTTAGCAGAAGTAACAGTTGATCCCGCCGCCGCCATTTCTCAAGCTGCTTTAGAAAAACTAGATCATCTATCAGAACAAACCATGCAGCTTTTTGTAGAATCCTATGGGGCAGAAGCGGGAAATTTAGCGTTAAAACTATTACCATATAGTGGGTTATATATTGCCGGAGGAATTGCCCCTAAGATTTTACCTTTATTAGAAACTTTTGAATTCATGGAGGCTTTTTCTAATAAAGGACGCATGAAACCTATTTTAGCTAAAGTTCCCGTTTATGTCGTATTAAATCCCCAGGTAGGATTAATTGGGGCAGCGGTTTGTGCTGCGATTTTTTAACCATTAGTAAGGGTAATTCATGAATTACCCCTACTAACGCCAGATTATTTGTCTTTCCAACTCGATAATGCAGGAGTTTCTATTAATGCTTGACTTAACGGTTCATGTAAATAACCATTAGTGGCTAAAATTCGACCCGAACCGATTTTAAACGGACTGGTATCATAGGCGGTAACTTTCCCTCCGGCTTCTTCTACTAATACAATTCCTGCGGCCATATCCCAGGGAGATAACCCCCTTTCCCAATAGCCATCTAAGCGTCCACAGGCCGTGTGTGCCAAATCAATAGACGCCGCCCCACTGCGACGAACACCCTGGGTTAAATGGGTTAAATAGGCAAATTCAGCATAATTATTATCCGTCGTTTCTCGGCGATCGTAAGCAAAGCCTGTCACCAGTAAACTTTTATCTAAACTATCGGTTTTAGACACATTAATTAAACGATTATTGCAAGTTGCTCCTAACCCTTTAGCAGCTTGAAACAATTCATCATGAAAGGGATCATAAATCACTCCCACTTGAGGCACTCCGTTAATTAATAACCCAATAGAAGCGGAAAAAAATGGATATTGGTGGGCAAAATTTGTAGTTCCATCTAAAGGGTCAATCGCCCAAAGATAGGGACTTTTCAAATCCCCCAATTCCCCCGATTCTTCGGTTAAAATTCCATGGTCAGGCACATGACGTTCCAATACGGCTAAAATCGCCGCTTCCGATGCCTTATCCGCTTCGGTGACTAAATCCCCAGACCGTCCCTTTTCTTGAACATCGGTTAAATTTCCCAAATAGTATTTTAAAACAGCACCCCCCGCCTGAGCAGCTAAGGTAGCAACATCTAAAAAAAACTGTAATTCGTTTTTAGTCATATTATTTCGGTAATCAGTCATCGGTGTAGAGACGAGCCATGGCACATCTATAAATCAGTAAACAGTAATTAGGGTTTCAGCTTAAAATATTTCTCCTCCCCCTACCTCCCCTGCCTCCCCTGCTCCCCCTGCTCCCCCTACCTCCCCTGCCTCCCCTGCCTCCCCTGCTCCCCCTGCTCCCCCTACCTCCCCTGCTCCCCTGCTCCCCTAGGGTTGTTGCTCTCGAAATTCCATTGGCGTTAAACCCATGGGTTTATCAGGGTTCCAAATGCCATTTCCCATGAGTCGGGCATATTCTTGAGCATAGTTAAACCGTTGACCATATTGAGTCTGGAAATTAGAACTACCGGAGTTATAAATAGGGGTCGTTTCCGCTAAAACATATCCCTCTTTCAGTAAATGTTCATTAATTAAAATTCCGTCCAGCCAGATATAACCTGAGATGCGACCATAGCGATCTTTTGCTGTTAAATCTGCTTCTAATAGGATTTTTTTACCCTCAGAAAGTTGTTTTAAATATTGTTTAGCTCTGATTCCCCAAGGATCTTGTTTCAGGTCAGGGGCCATAATTCCAGCGAGTCGAACCTGTTGCAATACCGGAATTTTGCCCGTTTTATCGAGAATTTCCAGGGTTTGACCACTAATCACCCGTTCAACTTTGGTAAAAATGCCTTTCGGAAGGTCAGGTTGAGTACAACTGGTCAGCAGCAGCAAGCATCCTAATAAAATCCCAAAGCCTCTCAAGCCCAAATGAGCTCGACTAATCTTCGTCCAGGGGTAATCCGGTTTTAACTTTACCTTTACCAAAGTAGCGTCCGAACTGAAGTTCATACACTTCATCCTCGTCTTGGGTTTCCACAACTAAATCGGAGCGGGGATAACTCACACAGAGCAACGCATATCCCTGTTGTTGTAAGTCCGGGGAGAGTCCCATGGCTTCCGATTGCTGCAACTCCCCAGACACCACCCGTACCGCACAACTGGTACAGGCGCCATTGCGACAGGAAAAGGGCAACTCTACCCCCTGATTTTCGGCACTTTGGAGAATATACCGATCTTCAGGAACGTTGACATAAAAACGCTCACCCGTCTGACGATAATGAATTTCTACCCGATGGGAACTGGCCATAAAAAAAAATTTTTCTGAGATCGTGTTGACTTTCCGAAATTTATGATAGTATATATTTTCGTGGGTAAAAATGAAATATTCCACCTGGAGAGGTGGCCGAGCGGTTGAAGGCGCGACACTGGAAATGTCGTTTAGGGGTGACTTTAACGAGGGTTCGAATCCCTCCCTCTCCGTTTTTATGTAGAAGGTAATAGGTAATAGGTAATGAGGGCAAGACTTTGCCTTAATTTTTCTGGCTCAGTCTTTCTTTGTCCTAATCGCTGTGTCTATTGCTATACAAGCCGAGTGCGAACGTTCTAGCTCGCGCGAATAATCTAATATTCCCTCCTGGCTCAAATCCTAGAAAACAAATTCTGGAAACAGTAACTAGGGTTTCCGCTTAAAATATTTCTCCTCCCCCTACTTCCCCTGCTCCCCCTACTTCCCCTGCTCCCCCTGCTCCCCCTGCTCCCCCTGCCTCCCCTGCTCCCCCTGCCTCCCCTGCTCCCCCTACTTCCCCTGCTCCCCCTACTTCCCCTGCTCCCCCTGCTCCCCCTGCCTCCCCTGCTCCCCCTGCTCCCCCTGCTCCCCCTGCTCCCCCTGCTCCCCCTGCTCCCCCTGCCTCCCCTGCTCCCCCTGCTCCCCCTGCTCCCCCTGCCTCCCCTGCCTCCCCTGCTCCCCCTGCTCCCCCTGCCTCCCCTGCCTCCCCTGCTCCCCAGGTTCGGAAATTGCGATCGCAAAATCAGCAACAACCGAACCCAATCCTGTTAATAACTTTGATACCCTATAGGTTAGGGAGCATACTATCCAACAACGAGTAGCCTAGGGATCACTGTATTGAGGAGAGGGGAAGAATGTCTGCGACTGACTATAAAGACTACTACACGACTTTAGGACTAGATAAAACCGCGACTGCTGATGATATTAAAAAAGCCTATCGCAAACTAGCCCGCAAATATCACCCGGACATGAATCCGGGGAATAAACAAGCTGAGGCGAGTTTCAAGGATGTTAACGAAGCCTACGAGGTGTTATCCGACGCCGATAAACGCCGCAAATATGATCAGTTTGGTCAATATTGGAATCAAGCCGGGGCCACAGGTTGGCCAGGTGGTGCGGGTGCGGGTCAAGACGTTAGCGGATTTGATTTTAGTCAATTTAACAGTTTTGATGATTTTATTAATAGTCTTTTAGGTCGTGCCGCCACGGGTACAGGAGCTAGACCCGGAAGTAGTAGCAGTCGTAGTTATTCCTATCGGACTCAAACGGGAAACCCTTCGGGATTTGGGGGGAGTCCCTACGGTAATGATTTTGCCTCGGGATTTAACCCTCGCAATCCTCCGTCGGTTGCGGATACGGAAGCAATTATTACCCTAACTCTGGCTGAAGCCTTTCATGGGGTGCAGAAACGCTATTCCACCGGGGAGGTAACGATTCCGGCGGGAGTCAAGCCAGGCAGTCGGATTCGGGTTCGAGGCCAAGGTCAACTTGACCCCTACAGTCAACAACGGGGGGATTTATACCTGAAAGTGGAAATTCAACCCCATAGCTTTTTTCAATTTGACGGGGATAATCTAGTTTGTGAAGTCCCGGTTACGCCCGATGAAATGGTTTTAGGTACATCAATTGAAATTCCGACGCCCGATGGGATGGTCACAATGAATATTCCCGCCGGAATTCGTTCGGGACAGTCGCTACGATTACGGGGCAAAGGATGGCCAAAACCAAAAGGGGGCGGTCGCACCGATCAATTAGTTAAAATTATTGTGGTGCCACCCAAAGAAATTAGTCCCAGTGAACGGGAATATTATGAGAAAATTCGTGCCAGTCGCACGTTTAATCCCCGCAATAGTTTAAAAGACATTAAGCTCTGAAGGGGAATAGGCCATAGGGAGTAAATTTTTTGATTTTTATTGACATAAATACAAAAAATGCTTACTTTTGTATCTTGACAAAACACACAAAATGTGCATATTAAGCCCTGAAAGCCTCAAAGTCAGCAATTTTACTGATCAAACTTGTTAACTTTATAGATTTTCAAACTTTAGTAATATTGCCATAATAGGCGCACAGTAGCAGAGAGATGTATCCTGTAGCTCTGAGATTATATAAATCCTCTTTAGTAATTCAGGGGAACCGAATATAGACTCAATCTGGTGGCATCGCTCTTTGAAGATGTGGTAGCGGGTTCGTAAGTAGGGGTTAAAGTCAAACAAGGTCGGAATTCCCGTTTTTGTGAAATCCGATTCACCCCTACACTTTTTTTTCAGATAGCAGGGAATAGGAATCATCAGAAAATTGGGTTTGAAACCCCGTCATGCCGCGATAGCGGAGGACGGCTTTTAAATTTAATTTAAACACAATCTCCCCATTTTCACCAACTATGTGCTGGAATGTGAGATATGGAAAAAGCACACAGTTACCGATTTTACCCTACACCTGAACAAGAGTCGCTATTGCGACGCACGTTAGGCTGTGTAAGATTAGTTTACAATAAGGCACTCCATGAACGAACTCAAGCATGGTATGAAAAGCAAGAAAGAATAGGTTATAGTCAAACGTCTTCAATGTTAACTAATTGGAAAAAACAGGAAGATTTAGACTTTTTAAATCAGGTAAGTTGTGTCCCTTTACAACAAGGATTAAGACACTTACAAACAGCCTTTACTAACTTTTTTGCTGGTCGTACTCAATATCCTAATTTTAAGAAAAAACATCAAGGAGGTAGTGCGGAATTTACTAAGTCTGCTTTTGGGACTGTCCCAACTGTGGGACTCACCATGACCGAGATCTTAACGCCAGTAAAAATATTTTGGCGGCCGGGCTGGCCGTGTCAGTCTGTGGAGCGAGTGTAAGACCTGAACAGAGTAAATCTGTGAAGGCAACTGCTAAGAAGCAGAAACCTAAATTGTGAAGTTTAGGAATCACCGTCCGTTTTACGGCGGTGAGGATGTCAAATAGAAAGTTCCAATCTGTTGATACACTCAACAAAGTGATCAATAATTGGTTTTTTATGTCTACTTATGATGTGATTATCATTGGTGCAGGCCATAATGGGTTAGTTTGTGCAGCCTATCTTCTCAAAGCCGGATATAGTGTTTTACTATTAGAAAAACGTTCCGTTCCCGGGGGTGCGGCCACAACGGAAGAAGTCATGGCAGAAGACGCTCCAGGATTTAAGTTTAACCTCTGTGCCATTGATCATGAATTTATCCATCTTGGCCCGGTGGTACAGGAATTAGAATTAACCAAATATGGCTTAGAGTATTTATATTGTGACCCGGTGGTGTTTTGTCCGCACCCCGATGGACGGTATTTTTTAGCCCATCGCTCTGTGGAAAAAACCTGTGCGGAAATTGCCCGATATAGCGAAAGAGATGCTCAAAAATATCAGGAATTTGTGGAATATTGGCAAAGGTTAATGAGTGCGGTTAGTCCTTTATTTAATGCCCCTCCGACGGCAATTATTGAGATTGCTAAAAACTTTGATCGAGATTCTTTGATGGATTTATTAGCCGTATTAGGAGGAACGGATAAAATCTTAGATTTTGTCAGAACTATGTTAATTAGTCCAGAGGATTTAATTAATGAATGGTTTGATACGGAAATTGTCAAAGCACCTTTGGCGAGATTAGCCTCTGAAATCGGTGCTCCTCCCTCTCAAAAAGGCATTTCTGTGGGGGCGAGTATGTTAGCCATGCGTCATGACCCTGGGATGTCTCGCCCTCGGGGTGGCACAGGGGCCTTAACTCAAGCGTTGGTCAATTTAGTTAAACATTTGGGAGGAGTTATCCTAACAGAAACTCCGGTAGAAAAAATATTAATTGATGACGGTCGTGCTGTTGGGGTTAGGGTGTCAGACCATCAAGAATATCGGGCTAAACGGGGTGTGATTTCTAATATTGATGCTCGACGTTTATTTTTACAATGTGTTGACCCGACGGATATTGATGCGGCTGATCCGAATTTAAGAGAAAGATTAGAACGGAAAATTATTAATAATAATGAAACTATTCTTAAAATTGATTGTGCTTTATCCGAACCCCTCCGATTTGAGGGTTATAATCATCAAGATAGCTATTTAATGGGCTCGGTTTTAATTGCTGATTCGGTGAATCATGTGGAAAAAGCCCATAATTTATGTACTGTGGGGGAAATTCCCGATCAAGATCCGTCGGTTTATTTAGTTGTGCCCACGGTTTTAGATCCCTCCATGGCTCCTGAAGGAAAACACACCTTATGGATTGAATTTTTTGCCCCCTATCAAATAGCAGGAGCCGAAGGAACGGGGTTAAATGGAACCGGATGGACGGATGAGTTAAAATATAAGGTAGCGGATCGGGTGCTCGATAAAATTGCTGAATACGCTCCAAATATCAAGCATTCAGTTTTAGCCCGTCGGGTAGAAAGTCCGGCAGAATTAGGAGAACGTTTAGGATCTTATAAAGGTAATTGCTATCATATTGATATGACCTTAGATCAAATGATTTTTTTCCGTCCCCTGCCCGAATTAGCTAATTATACAACCCCCATTCAAGGTTTATTTTTAACGGGTGCAGGGACTCATCCAGGCGGTTCAATTTCCGGGATGCCCGGTCGCAATTGCGCTCGGGTATTTCTCCAGGCTCAAAAACCTCTAAATCAGGTTTTAAAGCAGACTCAAAATACTCTCAAGTCTGTCTGGAGTCGATTAAGGTAAGGCCGTATTGGAAGAATTGAGGAGATCAACAAGATGGCTAGATTAATCTTTTTGATTGTTCCAATTCCCTGCTATAACAGAGGTACAGTTAGCAATTTATCACCCCAAATGTTATGAAGCCACCTGAAACCAGTGCTAATTCTATATTAATGAGTCCCCGGGAATTATTAGACCGTTATGCGGCTGGAAAACGAGGTTTTATTGGTGTGAATTTGCAAGGGGCTGATTTAAGGGGGGCTGTATTAAAAGGGATTTTACTGTGGCAAGCTAATCTCAAATCCGCGAATTTAAGTGGGGCAGATTTAACTAATGCTCATTTATTTGCTAACTTAATTCAAACGAATTTAAGTGGTGCTGATTTATCAGGTACTAAACTCATTTATGCGGATTTAAGGAAAGCAGATTTAACCTGTGCTAAGTTATTTAAAACCAATTTGAAAGGGGCGGATTTAAGGGGGGCGGATTTAAGGGGGGCTAAGTTAATTTATACTGATTTGGATGGTGCTAATTTAAAAGGTGCTAATTTAAAAGGGGTAATTTTATTTGCTGTTAATTTGAATCAAGCGAATTTGGTGGGAACTGATTTGAGCGAAACTACCCTGATTAAAAGTGATACTAAGTCGGCTATTTTATCAGAATCAGAGGAAAATAATTAAATTAAAACTTTAGGTAAAAAATTCTTATAATATTTTTAAACTAAAAATAGTTTCTAATGTTAATTGGAGATTGGTTTTAAGTTGGTTTTG
Organism: Planktothrix sp. PLAVEN19ND; assembly: GCF_057220675.1. Classification (NCBI taxonomy): domain Bacteria; kingdom Bacillati; phylum Cyanobacteriota; class Cyanophyceae; order Oscillatoriales; family Microcoleaceae; genus Planktothrix; species Planktothrix sp. PLAVEN19ND. The sequence goes on from NZ_CM170132.1 coordinate 2,557,517, forward strand.
TGAATAGCGATCGCTTAAATAATCCAGATGTTTATGTTCTCCGGTAGAAACTATCAATAAGCGTTTTTCTGCCTGTGCTTTTGTAAAAGCAGTTGGAATATTTCCTCGATTTAGTAATATTATTTTAGCTAATTTTGCCCAATAATCTTGATTTCCTAATAGATGAAAAAACTGATCAACATCATTTAACCCGGGAGATAATCCAAACACACCTCCGTAGGAAATAATCATCAATTTACAACGGGGAAGATATTGTTTTAAATAGGGTAGGGAGGCTAAAGCCATTCCTGTCCCGGTACTTCCAGATAAAAATATTAATTGACTATGGGTTGATTTGGGTAAACCGATGCGGTTGAATAGACAGTGAGCAATATCTTTTCCATAGTAATTTGTGAATCCTAAAATTAAAACGGTTTGCCAAAAGTTATGCAAAGACATCACCCAGAAAGGTAGGGTTTTGAGATATAAAATATTCCAAAGTTTAAAGATTATTAAGGTTTTATTAGAAAAATATTTCCAGGGGAAAGGTTCTGCAATAATAGTATCAATAGCATAGACTTGGCTAATTTTATTAATCAATTCGATTTGCTCTGGATCTAAACTTTCTTGAGTATAGTTACTAATTCCAGTAATGAAAACTAACGCCGTTTCCCAGGGTTGGGTTGCGGTTGGGATGGTGGGGGATTGTTGCTGCCAAGTATACCACCATAACAGGGTTTCTAAGGCTGTGAATAATAGAATTAGGGCGATCGCAGTTAATACAATTGTGATGATTAATAACATGGGCAATAGAGAATAGATAAAATCTTCAATCAACAGGCTAAAATCATAAACTATTGATCCCGTTAGCCGTTAAAATTATAGGTGATACCTTCATCGCACCGTCCTAATGTCCGTGAATCCGAATCAATCCTCTGATCCGTTGACCGCAATACAGCCTGATAGTCCCCAAGGGTGGATACAATTGGCGGAAACCTATTATGCTCAGAAATTTTATGAACAAGCGATCGCAGCCTGTCAAAAAGCGATCGCAATCGAGCCAAATGAGTCACTAACCTATGTGACCATGGGGAATATTTATCAAGCCCAGGGTCAAATTCCAGAGGCGATTCGATCCTATCAACAAGCATTACAAATTAACCCTAATTTAGCCCAAGCTCATGTTAATTTGGGGAGTATGTTTTATCGACAAGGACAACTGGAATTAGCGATTAATAGTTATCGTCAGGCGGTCGATTTACAGCCGGATTTAGCCGCCGTCCATTGGAACTTAGCTCAAGTTTTAAAACATTTAGGACAGGACGAGGAGGCTCAACTTTCAGAGCAACGCGCCTTAGTCTTAAATCCTGAATTGGGAGGGGCTGATCTTCTATTTAATCAAGGGAATCAATTGGCGTTTCAGGGAAAAATTGAAGAAGCGATCGCCCTTTGGCAAAAAGCCGTTGACTTGAAACCAGATTTTGCTGAAGCCTATGGTCAAATGGGGATGGTTTTACGACATCAGGGGAAATATAAAGAGGCAATTCCTTTATTACAAAAAGCCCTGGAAATTAAACCTAATTTGCCCTTAGCTCATCAACATTTATGTGGCATTTATCGTGATAGTAGTAATTTAGCTGCCGCCCGTCAAGCGGTGGATCGGTATGTAGAATGTTGTCGTGAAATTGACCCGATTATGGCGGCAATTTATAGCATTAGCACCTATCAAGTCTCGGGGTTAAATCATATCGCTAAGGATAGGTTTTTGAAATTGGAATCCCAACTGTATTCTAAATTAGATCGAACGACTTTAGTAGAAATTAAATCGCTCTATTCTAATTTACTTTTTAGTATGCCTTATTTAAGGGATGATTTGGATAAAAATATTAAGCTCCATCATCGAATTACTAAAAAATATATTGAGAAAATTCTCAAGCCCAAATATCAAAATATTTCTGATGCTATTCCAGCTACATTTCCCCATTCTCCGTTAAGAATTGGAATTTTATCTAGCCATTTTAATCGTCATTCGGTGGGTTGGTGTAGTTTGGATGTGTTGCGGGAGTTATCGAATTTACCAGTTAAACTCTATCTTTATTGTACGGATCGTCTCCAGGTGGATGATCGGACTCCGTTATTTGAAGCGATCGCCAATAAATTTTTCATCCCTAAATACTATCCGAATGGATTACCAACACCTGAAGAAATTATTCAAGAAATTACTAATGATCAAATTGATATTATTTTGGATTTAGATGCTTTGAGTTTACCAATTCATGGGGATATTTTTTATCAGAAACCCGCTCCTATTTGTATCTCTTGGTTGGGATTTGATGCGTTGCAAATCTCTAATCAAACTTATTTTTTAGGGGATGAATTTACCCATCCCAAAGGGACGGAAAAATATTACACCGAACAATTGTTAAAAATGCCGCATTCCTTTATGGCGGTTTCTGGGTTTAACCGAGTTGAAACTGATCCAATTAAATTTCGACAAACCCATCGAATTAGTTCGGATCAAATTGTTTATTTATGTGTGGCATCGGGTCGGAAATTTAATTTTGAATTAGCTAAAGCTCAAGTCGAAATTCTCAAACAAGTTCCCGATAGTATTTTAATTTATAAGGGTTTGGCGGATCAAGAAGTGGTAATTTCCACCTATCGTCAAGTTTGTGATCAGTTGGGAGTGGGGAAACATCGGATAAAATTCTTGCCGCGTTTTCCCAAGGAAGAAGAACACCGTCAAGTTTATGCTATTGCGGATGTTTTCTTGGACTCCTATCCCTATAATGGCGGGACTCATAGTTTAGAAGCGCTTTGGTTTAATGTTCCTGTGGTGACTCGAAAAGGGGAACAATTTTTATCAAGGATGGGTTATTCTTTTTTACAAGGATTATCAATTGAAGAAGGCATTGCTGAGTCTTGGAAGGACTATATTAACTGGGGGGTGCGTTTCGGTCAGGATCGGGTTTTGAGAACATTAGTTCAAGAAAAGTTAATTCAATCTAAGCAATCTGAATCTTTGGCTGCTCTTTGGAATCCTCAACAATTTGCTCAGAATTTGTATGATGTTTTACAACAATTAATTGTTCAAAATTGATTGTACAAAAGGACTCGCGGTGATTATTAATCCCCAAAAATATCTATATTCCCCTGTAGGGGGACGGCGCGCCTTGCCCCTACGATGAATTGGATGTCAAATATAACACTGATCTATTTAAAACCCAAGAATAAATACAGCAACTAGACCCATCAATCCCGCAAATATTAAATAAAAAGTCACGGGTAGGAGTAACTGACGTAACAAAATCCCCTCGCGCCCAATCAATCCCACCGTAGCCACCGCAGCCACAATATTAGAGACAGCCAGCATATTACCCGCCGCCGCCCCCACACATTGTAGGGCTAGAATCACCGATGTCGAGAGGCCACTCTGTTCTGCCACCCCGAACTGAAACAAAGAAAACATCATGTTGCTGACGGTGGTACTTCCGGCGACAAAAGAACCGATCATCCCAATCACCGGAGCAAAGAAAGGCCAGACTTGACCGACTAGCTGGGAAATCCCATCGGCTAAGGTTAGGGGCATACTGGCCAGTCCCGAACTATTCACACCGGAGTTAATAAATACTTTCGCCATTGGTACGGAAGCCCCAATCGCCAAAGCTGTTCCCAGTAACTTTTGTAGGGCTTGGGCGATCGCTCTTTGTATCTGCTCCCCCTTCATTTGATGTAAGAAGTAGGTGATGATCACCACCACAATAAATAGAGTGGCGGGAAGAAACAGGGGTTGAACCGAAATACTAATCTCCGTCCCTAAAATATTAGAAAATGGGATTTGGACAGATTGCAGCCACTGGCGTAGGGGCAGGACTCGCAACCGGGACAGCACCAGCAAAATCCCTAAAAGCAGGTATGGTGTCCAGGCTTGCAGGGCTTTCATCGGAACCGTGGTCTGGGAAATTTCTGGTGTGGAGGTTCCCAGCCAAGCCGGTGACCACTGATCGCGATCGGGAAAATCCCAGAGGGTTTTCGGCCTGAGAAATCCTCTCTGAGCAGCAGGAATCACGATCAACATTCCCACCAAACCGCCCATCAGAGAGGGAAATTCTGGCCCGATGAAGATGGCGGTCAGGGCATAGGGAATGGCAAAGGCGAGTCCGGCAAATAGGGCAAACCCCGCCGCAGGTAAGGCATCTTTCCAGGATTTGGCATCTCCAAAATAGGCCGTTACCACCCCAATTAACAGCAGGGGCATGAAAACCCCAATCACTCCTTGAATCAGTCCGATCTGGGCTGCAATAATGCCGATATAATCGGAGAAATCTAACCCTAAACGGGCAATTTCCTGCTCTACGGCGGCGCTCCCTTCTAATCCATTGTTAATTCCGATTAAAACTGGTGTTCCGATGGCACCAAAGGCCGATGGTGTACTTTGAATAATCAGTGCAGCCATAACCGCGGCCATGGCGGGAAATCCAATCGCTACCAACAGGGGTACACAAATCACGGCGGGTGTTCCAAAACCGGAAGCCCCCTCGATAAAACTACCAAATAACCAGGCAATCAGAATCACTTGAATGCGGCGATCGCGGGAAATCCCTAATAATCCTTGGCGGATTTTGCTAATCGCCCCGGACTCTTGCAAGGTATTGAGTAATAGAATTGCACCAAATACAATGTAGAGAATTTCCAGGGTATAGAGGAGTCTATTTTTTGTGAAAGAACGAACATACTGGTTAGCATGGTCACAGATTAATGGGTTAGGTTCTATATTAATTCAGCGTCTTAAACAGCATTTTCAAGAATTAGAAATTGCCTGGAAAGCAACGGTTAATGAGTTAATAGAAGTTGAAGGTTTTGGCAAGCCAAAAGCCGAGAAAATTGTTCAACAGCGATCGCAAATTAATCCCCAAGAATTATTAGAACAACATACCGCTAAAAACCCCTGTTTTTGGACTCCTGCCGATGCCGAATATCCCCGATTATTATTAGAAATTCCCACCTTTCCTGCGGTTTTATATTATCGGGGAAGGGTTGAAACCCTTGAAAATCAGGGTGTTACTCCGACGGTGGCGATTGTGGGAACCCGTACCCCAACGGAATATGGGTGTCGTTGGACTCGTCAAATTAGTACGACCCTAACCCGTCGAGGATTTACGATTGTTTCGGGGATGGCGGCGGGAATTGATACCCAAGCTCACCGCAGTTGTTTGGAGGTCGGAGGACGAACCATTGCAGCGTTAGGAACTGGGGTAGATATTGCCTATCCCAAGGAAAACCGTCAACTTTGTGAAGCGGTGATTAATCAAGGATTATTAGTCAGTGAATATCCCTCGGGAACTAAACCGAATCCCAGTCATTTTCCCCAACGAAATCGGATTATTGCGGGGTTAAGTCGAGCCGTTTTTGTGATGGAAGCTCCCCAAAAATCCGGGGCATTAATTACGGCTCATGTTGCTAATGAATTCTGTCGAGATGTTTATGTTTTACCCGGTCGTTTGGATGATCAAAATTCTCAGGGGTGTTTGAAATTAATTAATGGTGGGGCGAGTTTAATTCCGGTTGATTTAGACGAGTTACTGGAACAATTAGGAGCAATACCACCTTTAGATGAACCCCAACAATTATCTTTATTTGAAATTCCGGTTCAACCCTCAAAATCTATACCCGATTTAGACCCTGAATTATCTAAAGTATTGCAGGCTATTTCATCGGAACCTATGGCTTTTGATCAAATTATTGTTAATCTGAATTTAGATGCTGGCAATGTATCAGCAGCATTATTACAATTAGAATTATTAGAATTAGTGGAACAATTACCAGGGATGCGATATCGAAGATTATAGCGCTACGCATTACAGTTAGGACACTTCTAAATCCAGCAAACCCATTCCCTATTCCCTATTCCCTATTCCCTATTCCCTATTCCCTATTCCCTATTCCCTATTCCCTATTCCCTATTCCCTATTCCCTATTCCCTATTCCCTATTCCCTATTCCCTATTCCCTATTCCCTATTCCCTATTCCCTATTCCCTATTCCCTATTCCCTATTCCCTATTCCCTACCTATCTGTAACACTAATTTCAGGTAGTTTTTTACAACTGATGACTGATGACTGTTTCCGTTCTTAATTCTCGTAACATTTTGCTAGTTCCTGCATCAATTGCTTTTTGAACTAATTGGGGAATAAGTTCCGTGAGGGATAATTCAGGAAAGGTAGGACTATTAACAGTTTCAGTGTAACCTTGAGCAGAAAGTAAGTAAATTTTTAACTGTTGATTTCGATAAATCCAAACTTCAGGAACTCCGATGGCTTCGTAGACATCTAAAGTCGTTTTAGAGGTAACATCCGCTTCTATTGCTAAGTCTGGCGGTGGATACTGTTTTAAATCTAAGTTGGTACAACCTTGCACCCGTTGGGCATTTTCGATATAAAAGCAGGTATCAGGTTCTATTCCGCCAATGGGTGGACGTTTGAGGGTCGTTGAACCAAAATCCTCCCAGTCCCGCCCTTGAATATCAAGAATCGTTTTAAGGATATCGGCAATAATCCGATGGGGACGTTCATGTAGTGCCAAAGGGGACATAATTTCTAGGGTTCCCTGGTAGTAGGTAACGCGACTGTTGCGTTTTTCTCCTAAGTCAATCAAAATCTGCTCGAAATCTTGCCAGGACAGGTTAGAAATAGTAATCTGGCTACCCGGAGTGAGTTTAATAGCTTGAATAGGAAAAGTTACACTCATGTTTTTGCCTTGTGTTAATTCCTGGGCTGTTTGCTTAATATTAATCCTCGGAACCTATCCCACATCTTAGGTGAGGATATTATTTTCGTTTATTATTTGCTTTTTTCTTGGCATCCTTAGCCGCCTTTTTAGCAGTTTTCTCCGCTTCCAATTTGGCTAACTGTGCCTGTTCTTTCTCCTCCGCTAGTTTATCGAGATAATAGTGATAATCCCCTAAATAAACCCGAAACTCTCCGTCGCGAATTTCGACAATTTTATTAGCAACTTTAGAAATAAAATACCGATCATGGGAAACAATTAAAACTGTTCCATCGTAATGTTGGATTGCTTCCTCTAACATTTCTTTAGCGGGAATATCTAAATGGTTGGTGGGTTCATCTAAAATTAAACAGTTCACCGGTTGGAGTAATAATTTTGCTAAGGCTAACCGGGCTTTTTCCCCTCCACTTAACGCATTAACCTGTTTTAAAACCGTATCTCCACTAAATAAAAACCGTCCCAACAAAGTCCGAACTTCTTCATTTTTCCATTCGGGAACTTCATCATGGATGGTATCCATAACGGTTTTTTCTAAATCTAAGGCTTCCGCTTGATTTTGTTCAAAATATCCGGGAATAACGTTATGTTCTCCTAAACCAACCTTGCCTTCGGTGGCTTCTTCTAAACCCATAATTAAACGCAGGAGGGTAGATTTTCCGCAACCATTCGGCCCTAAAAAGGCAATGCGATCGCCCCGTTCCACTAATAAATCCGTCCCTAAAAACAAAACTTTGTTATCATAAAAATGGGTTAAATCTTGAATATTGACGACTTCTCGACCACTTCTCACCGCAGCCGGAAATCGAAATTTTAGGGTCGGAGAAGAAGAACTGGGGGCTTCAATTCGTTCTATTTTATCCAGTTGTTTCTCTCGGCTTTTAGCTTGGGTACTGCGGGTGGCACTAGCTCGAAATCGTTCTACAAAAGCCTGTTGTTTTTCTAACTCTTTTTGCTGACGGTCATAGGCACTTAATTGAGCTAATGCAGCTTCTTCTTTTTGTTGTAAATAAGCCGAATAATTCCCTAAATAGGTTTTAGAAACTCCTTGTTCTGTTTCCACAATTTGGGTACAGAGACGATCCAAAAACTCTCGGTCGTGGGAAACAATCACCATTGGCGTTGTTAAGCCTTTAAGATAAACTTCTAACCATTCAATGGTTTCTAAATCCAAATGGTTTGTCGGTTCATCTAATAATAATAAATCCGGTTCTTGGAGTAAAATTTTACCTAAACTCATACGCATTTGCCAACCGCCACTAAAGGCACTGACTAAGCGATCACCATCTTCCGACTCAAATCCCATTTCCGGTAAGATTTTCTCAATTTGAGATTCTAAGGTATACCCCCCAATCGCTTCAAAGTCTCGATGTAAACGATCTAATTTTTTGATTAATTGATCTAACTCCTCTGGGGTAGCGGTTTGCATTTCATGTTGTACCTGGGTCAAGGATTCTTGAATTTGATTAGCGGCTTCAAATACTGTCCAAAACTCCTCCCGCACCGTATGGGTGGGGTTGACTTCAAATTCTTGGGTTAAATAGGCAATTTTCAAACTTGCTGGACGAATAATTTCCCCCGAAGTCGGTTCCATTTCTCCCGCAATAATTTTTAATTGCGTTGATTTTCCCGCCCCATTTACCCCGACCAAACCAACGCGATCGCCCGGTTTAACCTCCCAATTCACATCTTTAAGAACTAAACCTGTAGAATAAATTTTACTGATATGCTCAAGCCGTAACATTGCCAATCTCCTTGACTATAATAAGATGAATATTGTCTTAATAAATTGAAGTAAACTTAAATATTTTTAACCTTATTAACTCTATTTTTTAAGGCTAAATTTTAAGTCAAAAACTTTTTTAACCTCTGAAGTATTAGCTTTAATTTTTACCTCCCTTTACTGTTTTTATAGGTTTCTACCGCCTTCTGAATAATTTGTTTAAAATCTTCAGTATCCCAAGGCTTGGTAATACACTTGAAAATATCAGCCGCCGCCATGGTTACAGAATCGACATCTAAAGCATCTTCAGAATAACCCGTGAGCAGAATCCTAATGGTATCAGGAAAAAGCTGGGTGACTCGGCTAAAAAACTCAATCCCGGTCATTTCGGGCATACTTTGGTCAGAAATGATTACCGCCATTTCTCCTTCCTGATCAAGAATATCCATCGCCTCCGAAGGACTATCGGCTCTAAATACCTGAAATTCCCGCCGGAATGTCCGATAGAGCAGATCGAGATTATCTCGCTCATCATCAACCACCATGAGTTTCAGTTTGCTTCCAGGCATACTTTTATCTCTGATAAAAACTTATTTATAAAAAAGGCGAGACTCCAAAGAGTTCTCGCACTTTCCGCATCCAGGGCTTACTCAATTAGTGAATATAATCACAACATCAAAGCCAAAACTCTTTCAATTACACGGAAACTGGACTGGATGTGGAATTTGCTAATTCGGCTAATCTTTCCTCTTGATCCTTAACAATACAGGCACTGAGTACACTTTCCAAACTTCCTTCCAAAATCGTAGCTAGAGTGAAGTTTTCACCTAAGCGGTGATCCGTAACTCGACTATCTTTATAGTTATAAGTCCGAATTTTTTCAGAACGTGACCCGGTTCCCACCTGGGAACGTCGCATGGAAGTTACGGCCTCCTGTTGTTCCCGCAGTTTGGCTTCGTACAACTTGGCGCGTAAAATCTGCATTGCCCGTTCTCGGTTTTTTAGTTGACTCCGTTCTTCCGTACAGAAAATCCGAATCCCCGAAGGTTTATGGAACAGGTCAACGGCCGTTTCCACCTTGTTGACATTTTGGCCACCTGCCCCCCCGGAACGAGCCGTGGTCATCTCAATATCCTTGGGGTCAATAGCTATTTCCACTTCATCAACTTCAGGCATGATCGCCACAGTTGCAGTAGAAGTATGAACTCGACCACCCGCTTCCGTTACCGGAACCCTCTGAACTCGATGAACTCCCGCCTCAAACTTGAGTTTGCTGTAAACACTGTCCCCTTGAATTTCTAAAATAGCCTCCTTAAAGCCCCCCATATCGGCGACGGACTCACTGACCATACTCACCCGCCAGCCCTGACTTTCGGCATATCGGGTGTACATTCGGACTAAATCTCCCGCCCAAATACTGGCTTCTTCCCCTCCAGTTCCCGCCCGAATTTCCAACATGATATTTTTATCATCGTTAGGGTCACGGGGCAGTAACAGGACTTTCAGAAGAATTTCCAGCCGACTAATTTTAGCTTCCAACTCCGCCACTTCCAAAGAAGCCATTTCCCGCATTTCCAGGTCATCCCCGGCTTCTTTCATGACTTGACGAGAGCCGAGAAGTTCTTCTTGAGCCGTTTTCCAGTCCTGATAGGCTAAAACAATTTCTTCCATCGAGGAACGAGCCATTGCCACCCGTTGAAATTCATCGGGGTCAGTGGCCACATCAGGGTCAGCTAAACGGAGGGTTAACTCATTAAAGGTTTGTTCAATCGATTTGAGTTTATCGACAAGATAAGCATCAGCCATAATCTCAGTTGTCCTTTGTCAGTTGTCAGTTGTCAGAAATTCAAGATTTATTTAGCCGCCCAGGTTATCTAAATCTGATTGAGAGCCTAGATGGGATGAATTCAACTTGAAATCAGCCCTGTTTGCTCTAATGATTTAAAGCAGTCAGTTGAAGGAGCGTTAACGCTACAGACAACTAACGACGGACAAACGACAACCTTGCTATTTCTGGGATTGCTTATCTTCGGTCATACCATATTTCCGCAGGAAGCGCTCAACTCGTCCCTCTGTGTCTAGGATTTTTTGATTCCCGGTGTAGAAAGGATGATTTCCTGACCACACATCAACATTAAGTCGAGGCTGTGTAGAACCAACGGTGGTGACTAATACACCGTTACAATAGACTTCGGCTTCTGGATACCATTCAGGGTGAATACCAGGTTTAGGCATGGTTTTGACGTTTTAATTTTTACGAGTTGTTAACTAACAATTGTGAACTACCCACACTGACTTGAAGTACCAAGTACAGTGTCGGCTTCTGTACTCACAGGAGAATGCCTCAAGACAGACTTGCGTCCCCCTTTTGGTCTAACATCCCCTCCTACAGCAGAAACGGCTGCACCATCCGTCTTTAGCATTCTAATGCCTTCTATTCTAATATTAATAGCTACGTTTCCATCTCGGTCGTGATCAGTACCACAACATCTCACTGACTTGATAGAAACAATCTCTGTTCCCACCACTAACCTGGGTAAAGGTAGAGCGGTGGACTTCCCGGCGGTGTAAGTTAACGTTTGGAGTATTGAGGAGCTTTACGCGCTTTGCGTAAACCATATTTTTTCCGCTCCGTAGCCCGGGGGTCACGGGTTAAGTACCCTTCGGTTTTCAGAGGTTTGCGGTTATCTGGGTTAAGTTCACACAGGGCACGAGCCACTCCTAAACGGATGGACTCGGCTTGACCAGTTAAACCACCACCACTGGCATTGACCAAAATATCATAGTCATTTTCCAAGCCCAGGGTTTCTAAGGGAGACTTGGCCGCGACTAAATAGCCCTGGTTGTATTGTAGGTACAAATCCCCATCTTTACCATTAATGGTTAATTTACCAGTACCCGGAACTAGGCGAACTCTTGCTACGGAAGACTTCCGACGGCCAGTTCCCCAGTAAACGGCGCGTGTTGCATTATCAGTTGCTTGCATTAATTACCTCCTGTTGGAATAGTATTGATGGTTAAGGTTTCAGGTTTTTGAGCCTGATGGGGATGATCAGGCCCCGCATAAACTTTGAGTTTAGTGAACAGGTTGCGTCCTAAAGCATTTTTGGGTAACATCCCCTTAATCGCCTGCTCAATAATTCGTTCTGGGATGCGGGCCTGTAATTTTTCAAAGGTTTCGGTCTTCATCCCACCCGGTCTACCGGAGTGACGACGATATAGTTTTTGACTGCGTTTTTTACCGGTGACCTCAATTTTTTCCGCATTTACAATAATTACAAAGTCACCCGTGTCCATGTGGGGGGTGTAAATGGGTTTATTTTTGCCCCGAATAATTCGGGCAACTTCAGTGGCTAAACGCCCCAAACGTTGGTCAGCCGCATCGATAACATACCATTTGGGTTCTAGGGAAGCTTCTGAAGGCAGGAAGGTTTTTGTGGTCATTCTTGATTGTCCTTAAATTTAAGAATAAATGGGGTGTTAGCCTTTGAGGGATTAAACTTTACTCCGCCAGTGCATCAACCAACGACAAGTTTAGGAAAGGTATCAAACCAAATGTCAGGCGGAAAGGGAAACTCTGGATAACCGACTCGCAATAAGCAAAGTCCCTGGGCGGGTGCTGCATATTTAACAACTTCTCGGCGTTCTTGAGTCCAGATGTCCCGAAATTCCTCTAGGGAGCGTTCCCCGTTTCCCACCTGTACCAGTAACCCGACTAACAATCTCATCATCCCGTATAGAAATCCACTGGCTTGTACTTCGATATGGATGAAGGAATTTTGGCGTTGACAACTGACAAACTGTACATCTACCCAAGCATGGGGGCGAGAGGTTCCACTCCGTTGAAACGCCGATAAGTGGTGATATCCCACTAACTGTTCTAGGGCGGCTTGGACTAACTGTTCATCCAAAGGATGATGATAGTAATGCCAACTGAAAGGCCGGACAAATAGGTTGGGTCGAGCATCTGTATAGAGGGTGTACCGATATCGACGCCATTTGGCTGAAAACCTAGCGTGCCAGGAGCTAGGAACAGAGGCAGATGCCCGAATCAACACATCCTCCGATAAACGGTTATTGAGAATGGTCGCCCAACGATAGTCAGGAATATAGCTAGGGGCATTAAAATGAGCCACTTGTGCCGCCGCATGAACTCCCGTATCGGTGCGACCCGCTGCGTGGAGTGTCACTGGAGCCTGAGTTACCGTTGCGATCGCGGTTTCAATTTCCTGCTGCACTGTCCGTTGATTCGGTTGTCGCTGCCAACCTTGAAAGTGAGTTCCCTGATACTGAATCACTAAGGCAATACGCTGTTGATCCATCACATAAATCAGTTATCAGTAAACAGTGATCAGTTGTAGGGGCGGGTTCATCGAGATTTAGGTAACTAACAAAGATATAAAAGAACCCGCCCCTACCAGTTATCAGTTAAGGAGTTATCAGGTAAGGAATTTAATTATTAACTCCTGCACTGATAACTGTTTACTATTAACTCTTACACTGATAACTGTTTACTATTAACTGTTAACTGATAACTGTTTACACCAATTCAATAATTGCCATTTCGGCATTATCTCCCCGACGGCTCACGGTTCTAACAATCCGGGTGTAACCCCCATTGCGAGAGCCATACCGTGATGGAGCCGCATCAAATAACGAGTGAACCAGTTGTTTGTCATAGATATACCCCATGGCTTGGCGACGGGCTGCCAAGGAGCCGTCTTTAGCCAGGGTAATCATTTTTTCTGCTTCCGATTGTACCGCTTTGGCTCTAACTTTAGTGGTGGTGATTCGGCCATGGCGAATCAGTTCTGTAGCCAGCGATCGCAGCAATGCTTTTCGCTGATCAGCAGGTTTGCCCAATTGGGGAACACGACAACGATGACGCATAATTACCTTCTGGTAGAAAATGATTGAGTGGTTTTATCAGTTATCAGTTAAAAGTAATCAGTTAAAAGTAATCAGTGCAAGAGTTAATGAGCTATCTTTAACTCTTTACCTGACGACTGGTACAGAAGACGTGCCATGGGGCGTCTCTACACTGATAACTGATCACTGATTACTGACGACTGATTTAGATGCCCTTTCTTGAGGCAGTGTAATTCCTAGGCGTTTTTGTAACGCCTCGATAACCTCCTCCGCAGACTTCTGACCGAAGTTTTTAATTTCTAATAGGTCTTCCTGAGTATAATCTCGTAAGTCTGCGACCGAGTTAATTTGAGCGCGTTTGAGACAGTTATAAGCCCGAACAGATAACTGTAGTTCTTCAATCGGGATTTGACTGGTTGGATCAACATCATTATTTTGGTCACTTTTGATTGATTCCAAGGTGATGTCTTTCAACGGAGTGAACAAGTCCACCAGAATGGTCGCGGATTGACTGATGGCTTCTTGGGGCGTTAAACTCCCATTTGTCCAAATCTCCATGATCAGGCGGTCTTTTTCTAAAGTTCCGCCGACCCGTGCATCCTCAACGGTGTAATTCACTTTCCGTACTGGCATGAACACGGCATCAATTTGGAGAAAATCCAAAGCAATTGCCTCGTCCCGATTGCGTTCAACGGCGCGATACCCAGTCCCCTTATCAACTTGGACTTCCATTTCCAAGGTTGATCCTGGGGATAGGGTAGCGATATATTGGTTTTTGTCTACGACCTCAACTTCTGAAGGCAGCTTAAAATGACCCGCCGTTACCGTCGCTGGACCTTGAACTTCTAAGCGACCAATTTGTTTTTGGTGGGTATAGCTTTTGAGTACAACTTCTTTCAGGTTCAGCAAAATCTCTAAAACATCTTCCCTAACCCCTCGAATCGTTGCAAACTCATGATTAACATTGGCAAACCTTGCTGATGTAATCGCCGTTCCTTCTAAGTTCGAGAGTAAAACCCGTCTTAGAGCATTACCAACCGTTGTCCCTTGACCCCGTTCTAACGGTTCTAAGACGAATTTTCCGTACTGACTCCGGTCTGTATCAGTGTTCGATTCAATACACTCAATCTTAAACTGCGCCACCGATGGACCTCCCTTCTCCATTGAACCCCAAAATGAATTGACAGTATAAGGCAAAGAATGAAACTAAACTTGAGTATTCATTCTTCCTCGACAAGACACTAACTTCCACGTCTGTAACGCTATCAAAAGCTTTAATTAAACGCGACGTCGTTTGGGAGGACGGCAACCATTATGGGGAATTGGAGTAATGTCTCGAATCAAGGTGATTTCTAAACCAGCCCCTTGCAAGGCTCGAATCGCAGTTTCTCTACCTGCACCTGGCCCGCTGACCATCACTTCAACCTGACGCATTCCTTGATCATTAGCTCGGCGTCCGGCGTTTTCTGCGGCGGTTTGAGCAGCAAAAGGAGTTCCTTTTTTCGCCCCTTTAAACCCCGTAGACCCCGCAGAAGCCCAGGAAATGACTTCCCCATTCGGATCGGTAATCGTTACAATCGTATTGTTGAAGGTGGATTGAATGTAGGCCAACCCATTCGGGACATTACGTTTTTGCTTTTTAGGCCCTGTTTTTTTCGTTTGTCGCGCCATAGTAATCTCGTTTACGATTTTCTTTGCGGTGAGTTGAGGAGATCTGCTTGGGTTTAACCAGCAGTTCTTGTAAGTTGAAACGCCTGGCTTAATTATTTCTTAGCTGCCGCTTTTTTCTTACCAGCAACGGTACGGCGAACACCCCGACGGGTTCTAGCGTTCGTCCGGGTGCGTTGACCCCGCACAGGTAAACCTAAACGATGGCGACGACCCCGATAGGTGCCGATATCCATGAGGCGCTTAATGTTCATCGCCTCCACCCGTCGCAGATCTCCCTCTACCTGATACAGTTGGATGGCTGCCCGTAGGGCTGCCACATCAGCATCATTTAGATCTTTAATCCGGGTATCAGGATTAACACCCGAGTCTTTAAGAATTTGTTGAGACCGCGAAAGTCCAATTCCATAAATGTAAGTCAGACCAATTTCAACACGCTTATCTCGTGGAAGGTCTACTCCGGCTATCCGTGCCACAATGAACGTCTCCCTTTAAAATGTAACTAACGACAATGCCTAAATCATGCAGTAAAATGATAGGCAATTAATGGATTCCCAATTTGCTGAATGGCCCGAGGCTACGCACGCAGGTTGAAGCTACTGTACTGATTTCAACTGCACATTCTTTCCTTTGATCTGGGAAGGAATGGGATTGTAGCTACTTTTGAGACTTAACAAGGGTTGAAGCTTGTTCAGGTAAGGGCTTGAATCACAGAATTTTAATTGGTAAGCGTCTGTTTTTCTAGTTTCAGCAAGACTCATAATCCGTCCCTAGTGGACGACCTAGGGTGTTAACCTTGGCGCTGCTTATGCTTGGGATTAGAACAAATCACCATTACCCGTCCGCGACGGCGGATAACACGACACTTTTCACAAATTTTGCGGACTGATGCTCGAACTTTCATGCCAATTAGAGCGACGCTACAACAAATTTATTATTATATCACTGAAAGCTGATTTTTATCTAGTCTAACCCTTAACCTTTGGGATAAGGGGTAAGATTTCCATCTATTTTTTGCGTAGACGATAGGTGATTCTCCCTTTAGTCAAGTCATAGGGGGTTAATTCCACTTTGACTCGATCTCCAGGTAATATCTTAATGTAATTCCTGCGGATTTTTCCCGAGATGTGGGCCAAGACATTAAATCCATTATCTAGGTCTACGCGAAACATAGCATTGGGAAGGGATTCAGTGACTGTCCCTTCCATTTCAATCAGATCCTGTTTAGCCAAGTTGTTTTTACCTCAATTCAACAATCCATCCCGTCGATCAACAAATGACCGAGATTTGCTCATCTGATGACATTCAGAAATCCGTATTGCAGATTTAGATGAATTACACAGATTTCACGGATTAGATTTTTTTAATCCGCGTCATCTGCGTAATCCGTTTAATCCGCGATCCGTATTTCTTAACATATTTTATCAAAAATCGGAGCGTAATCTCTGTTTTTTGTCAATCTCTTAGCTTTAATTTTCATTAAAACCCAAGGTAAAACCATAGGTGAGGGGCGGACAATTGACTGTATTTGCAGTAATAACTTCAGCCCAATCACTTTCAACTTAGCACTTGTAGCTTTGTTGATTCCTAAAAGGGGTTGCAACTTGACCGACCCAGAATTTTTACTAAGCAGAAACAACCTGTTTCAACTCTTGAGTAATCTCATCCATGGAACGGTTGCCATTGATAGATTGGAGTTGATTGCGATCAAGATAGTAATTAATTAAGGGAGCCGTTTGTTCCCGATACACTTGTAAACGGTGACGAATAACTTCCTCGTGGTCATCCTTCCGTCCTCTGGCTAACAATCGTTCTACCAGAATCTGATCAGGAACATCCAGGTTAATCACCTTCAGATCTCCGATGCTGTTTTTAGCTTCCCTGTCAACCTTCAGAATAAGGGCTGCGACAAAATCAGCCTGAGAAATATTCCTCGGAAACCCATCCAAAATCCAACCGTTCTGAGCATCGGACTCCTCAAGACGATGTTCCACCATATCCAAAATCAATTGATCGGGGACTAATTCACCTTGAGCCATATAGTCCTTAGCTTTTTGACCCAGATCAGTTTCTTCACCGACATGGGTGCGTAAAATTTCACCCGTCGAGATGTGAGGAACCCCAAAACTCGCAGCTATAATGGCTGCTTGAGTCCCTTTGCCTGCCCCTGGGGGCCCGAGAAAAATCAAACGCACTATCGTTTCACCATCCCTTCATATCGTTGAGAAATCACATAGGTTTGCACCTGTTTCGCCGTATCAATGGCTACACCCACCAAAATCAGCAGAGATGTGGCACCAAAGCCCCGAAAAGTGGGAACCCGTGTGGCGCCCTCAACGATCGTGGGGATAATGGCAACCAAACCTAAAAAGATAGCTCCCAAAAACGTCAATCGATTTAAAACTCGCTCAATATACTCACTGGTGGTGCGACCCGGACGAATCCCCGGAACACTCGCCCCCATCTTCTTCAGGTTCTGTGCCATATCTACAGGATTCATAATTAATGAAGCGTAGAAATAGCTAAAGAACACAATCAGTACCAAATAGAAAGCTGCATACAGCCAGGGAGTCGATCCACTAGGAGTTAGGGCCGTTGCTATTTGAATCAGAACTGGATTGTTAGTAAATTGAGACAGAGAAGCGGGCAAAACTAAAACCGCCGAGGCAAAAATAATTGGCATCACACCCCCTTGATTTAATCGCAGAGGCAAATAGCTGGTTTTTTCTCGGTATAATTTTCTGCCAACTTGCCGACGGGCGGAAACAATCGGAATTCGACGAGTTCCCTCCTGAACAAAAACAATCCCAACGATCATCGCCAGGAAAACAATCAACAGAAGAATCACCCGACCGACAATTGCTTGATCTCCACTTTGGGCTAATTCTAGGGTCTGACCCAAAGAAGTGGGTAAAACCGCTACGATACCCAGAAAAATCAGTAAAGAAGCACCGTTACCAATCCCGCGTTCAGTAATTAGTTCCGAGAGCCACATCACAAACATTGATCCGGCGACAAGTGCCAGAACCACTTGAACTTGGAATAGGGGGCCAGGGTTATTGGCAAAGGGATTAATCCAAATCGAGATCCCCACGCTTTGTAACACTGCCCACCCTAAAGCCACATAGCGAGTAATTTGGGAAATCTTCCGGCGTCCGGCTTCTCCCTCATTTTTTTGTAGGTCTTCCAGACTGGGTAAAGCCGCCGTCATCAACTGCATGATGATGGAGGCATTAATATAGGGCAAAATCCCCAGGGCAAAAATTCCCAGAGCCGAAAGGCCACCTCCAGAAAATAAATCGAGGAATCCAATCACCGGGTTATTTTGAATTGCCGCTCGGAAACTGGCCGTATCAATACCGGGAATCGGTAGAAACACGCCCACACGCACCAGGAGCAGTAAGCCAATGGTGACTAGAATTCGACCTCTTAGACCAGCAGCTTGAGCCATCTGCAAGAAAGTTTCCTGTGCAGTTGGCGCTTTGTCTCGACTAACGACCATGAAGGACTACCTCAATCAGTTATCAGTAATCAGTTATCAGTCATCAGTTAAGAGTTAAGAGTTAAGAGTTAATAGCCAACAACTATTAACTATTCCACCGATAACTGTTTACTGTTGACTAATAACTGACAAGTCCCGCCTGCGGCTTCAATTTTGGTACGAGCACCTTGAGTAAATGCAGCCGCTTCTATGCTAAGGGCGACATTGAGTTCCCCATGCCCTAAAATTTTTAGAGGGCCACGACTTGCGGTTAGGAGTCCCGCTTCTAGTAGGTAAGCTAGAGTAACCTCTGTATTGGCAGACAGGGATGACAATTCACCTACATTAATCGTAGTGTAATGTTTCCGATTAACTTGAGGAAATCCCTTAAGTTTGGGAAGGCGTCGATACAGAGGGTTTTGACCGCCTTCAAAACCAGGGCGGGTGCTGTGACCGGAACGGGAATTTTGCCCCCGCATCCCTTTACCACAGCTTGCACCTTGACCAGCAGAGATCCCACGACCTAGGCGACGTCCGCGTTTGCGAGAGCCTGGTTTGGGTATAGCATCGTTGAGTCTCATGATTGCTTATACTTGAACAGTTTCAGATGGACAACGGAATTAAGCATAAAGATGCTCAATGGGAACTCCCCGCTCTTTAGCTACATCCGCGAGGGTGCGTAATGATTGCAAAGCGTCAATGGTGGCTCTGGCGTTATTCAGAGGATTACTAGAACCGAGTTGTTTAGCCAAGATATTCCGAACGCCAGCGAGTTCTAAAACGGTACGGACGGCTCCACCGGCAATTACCCCCGTCCCAGGAGAGGCTGGACGCATCATCACTTGAGCACCTCCCCCTGCCCCGTTGATCGGATGGGGAATAGAGTTGGATTTGGTTAAAGGAACCTCGATCACGTTTTTGCGGCCATCGGCAACGCCTTTTTTAACGGCTCCAATCACATCGGCGGCTTTACCCACACCTACGCCAACTTGACCCTTTTCATTCCCGACGATGACTACAGCCCGAAAGCTGAGTTTTTTACCGCCCTTCACCACCTTAGTGACACGACGGATTTGTACAACCCGTTCTTGCCACTCGACTTCTTTTTCTTTGGTGCGGCTACCTTTTTTGTTGTTGCGCCGCTGTTGCTGCTGCTCTGCCATAGTTTGAATATCCTGAACAACGTTGATTTCAGTAGGGGCAAGGTCTCCTAGCCCGATCAGTCATCAGTAATCAGTAATCATTTAGGTTGTTGTCGTCATTCATGGTTGATTAACAATAACTTCTATTTTATTTGATTGACTGTTTACTGTTTACTATTAGAAGTCTAATCCAGCTTCTCGGGCTGCATCAGCTAGAGCTTTAACGCGACCGTGATATATATATCCACCCCGATCAAATACCACCTTCTTAATGCCTTTAGCCACAGCCCGTTCAGCAATTAATTGCCCGATTTTGACAGAAGCATCACAGGTTGCCCCGGATGAATCTGCAGATTTAAAATCAGGTTCTACGGTAGAGGCTGCGACTAAGGTGTGATGTTTTGTATCATCAATCACCTGCACATAAATGTGATGGTTGGAGCGAAACACTGCTAATCTAGGCCGTTCAGAGGTTCCAAAGACCTTGACCCGAACTCTCCGATGACGACGATCCCGGGATTCTTGACGAGTTAGTTTCATAGTTTATTTTTTCCCACCCTTACCAGTTTTACCAGCTTTACGTCTGACCACTTCGCCTTGATAACGAATGCCTTTGCCTTTATAGGGTTCAGGGGGACGCACGGCACGAACCTTGGCGGCCATATTGCCGACAATTTCCTTGTCAATCCCGCTAATAATCACATTAGTGTTATTTTCAACAGCAACGCGAATACCTTCCGGGGGAATCATTTCCACGGGTTTGCTATAACCGACGTTTAACACCAGGTTTGTACCTTGCACCGCTGCCCGATAACCGACCCCTTGGATTTCTAAACGGCGTTCAAAGCCATTAGAAACCCCTTCAACCATATTAGATACCAGGGTTCGACAGAGGCCATGGCGTTGACGAGCCGTGCGAGACTCGGAGGCTCGTTTGACGTTAACGATTCCTCCGTCCTGTTCGACCACAACTTCAGGGGGAAGCACACGGGAGAGTTCACCCTTGGGGCCTTTAACTATAACCTGTTGACCATTAATGGTTAGGGTGACGGCGGGGGGTACAGAAATTGGACGTTTACCAATCCTAGACATAGTTATTTATTTCAATTCTCGAATAGAAAAGGGTTGGATTAGTTCTAATCGCGCTCGTTTGACTGTTCACCGAGACACCGAGACAAAATATATGGCTTTGAAACCAGTAAACCCGAAGTCTGACAAGCGAGATACGCGAACTTTTTACCAGATGTAGCAAAGCACTTCACCACCAACACCTTGGCGTCGGGCTTCTCGGTCAGTCATGACCCCACAAGACGTAGAAATAATTGCTACACCGATGCCACCTAAGACGCGAGGGAGTTCTTTGCGGTTGCGATACACTCGCAAACCCGGTCGGCTGACTCGCTGTAATTTCTGGATGGTTGGAGCTTTGGTTTTGGAGTTGTACTTGAGGGAGACCACCAAGTATTTTTTAATGCCTTCGCCTGTTTCCTCAAAGTCTGCAATAAAGCCCTCTTGTTTGAGAACTTGGGCTATACTACGAGTCATTCTTGTAGAAGGAATTTGTGTAGTTTGATGCCGCGCCATGCAAGAATTGCGAATGCGCGTCAACATATCCGCAATGGTATCGTTTGCCGCCATAGTTTCCTCGTTACTTTACTACACACCGCTTTCCCGAAAAGGCATTCCCATTTCTTTGAGCAAGGCTCGCCCTTCTTCATCGGTTTTTGCCGTGGTGACAATTGAAATATCTAAGCCTCGAATTTGATCAATACTGTCATAGCTGATTTCAGGAAAGATCAGTTGTTCTCGGACACCCAAACTGTAGTTACCCCGACCATCAAAACTTTTTCCACTCACACCCCGAAAGTCACGAATCCGAGGCAGGGATAAATTTATCAGTCGGTCTAAGAAGGCATACATCCGTTCTGCACGCAGGGTCACCATCACACCAACGGGCATTCCTTTGCGAACTTTGAATCCAGCAATGGCTTTTGTGGCTCTGGTGACCACGGGTTTTTGTCCGGTAATCACCGCCAACTCATTCAGGGAGGACTCTAACGCTTTAGCATTTTGAGAGGCTTCACCTAAACCCCGGTTGATTGTGACTTTAACAATCTTAGGAACCTGATGGATGTTCTCATATTGGAACTGCTCCATCATTTTTGGGACGATTTTGTCCAAGTAGACAGTCTTGAGTTTAGCTACCATAGTGAGTTGCTCTTTATAAATCCTGGGCTTTGTCAGGATGGTTGACAATTGAGGGTCGACCGTTAACGTTTAACAGTTAGCGGACAATGGGTTTAATCGATAATTTCACCCGTTTTTTTCAGCATTCTCACCTTACGTCCGTCTTCGGTAAAGGTGTAACACACCCGACTGGCAACGTTTTCTTTGGTGGAATACAGCATCACATTAGAACTGTGAACTGGGGCTTCAAAAGTCGTAATCTGACCGGATTCTCCCTCTTGACGAGGTTTAACGTGCTTGGTTCTCACGTTAACATCCTTAACAACGACTTTACTGGCTTTGGGAAGAACCCGAATAATCTCTCCGACTTTTCCTTTATCGCTACCCGTAATCACCTGCACGGTATCGCCTTTTTTTACGTGCATTTTATAGCGTGCGGGCTGATTAGATGTGGTTTTTTTGGACATTACAGAACCTCCGGTGCAAGGGAAACAATTTTCGTGAAATTCTTATCCCGTAGTTCCCGAGCTACAGGGCCGAATACACGAGTGCCTCTGGGATTACCGTCTGCGTTGATAATCACAGCCGCATTGTCATCAAACCGAATGCTCATGCCACTATCTCGACGTAAACTATGACGAGTACGGACGATTACAGCCCGAACTACATCGGATCTTTTCACCGCCATATTGGGAATAGCATCTTTGACCACCGCAATGATCACATCGCCGATTCCGCCATAGCGACAGTTACCCCCTTTTAAAACGCGAATACACATTAGTTTCCGCGCACCGCTATTGTCAGCAACATTGAGAATTGTTTGGACTTGAATCATGATCTCCCGTTTTTCTTTCTCAAGTAATACCCAAATCCCTACAGATTGGTTTTGTCATTACCGCCTAGAATTTCGACCACATTCCAGCGCTTTGTTTTGCTTAAAGGGCGAGTTTCAGAAATACGAACTCTATCCCCTTCTTGACATTGGTTGTTTTCGTCGTGGGCTTTATATCGTTTCGTTTTGACAACAATTTTGCCGTATTTAGGATGGGGAGAACGGTTTTCTACCGTTACAACCACCGTTTTATCCATTTTGTTACTCACGACCAAGCCAACTTTTTCTTTTACTGCCATAGTGCAAATCTCTCCAAAATCAGTTATCAGTCACCAGTCATCAATCATCAGTTATCAGTTTTTGGTTTTTGGTTTTTAGTTATCAGTTCTGTTCCCAGAGTTGATAACGATTAACTTTTCACTGATCACTAATTACTGATAACTGATTACTGATTTGGCGTTCCCGTTCCACCGTTTTTAATTGGGCTAAACGATGGCGCGTATGCTTGAACTCGTGGGGTTTTTCTAAACGCCCGGTTGCTTTGAGTAATCGCAGGTTAGCCAATTGTTTTTTGATGTCTAAGATTTGCTCAGACAGTTCTTCATCATTTAACTGTCTTGCTTCTTCGATTTTAGGAAAAGACATAACAGAGTCGGTGTGTGATTGACAGTTAGCCGTTAACGGTTAATGGTTAACAGCACCTTTATTGAGCTTCTTCGTCCACGGGGCGGGCAATAAATTTGGTTTTGATCGGTAATTTAAATGCCGCTAACCGCATTGCTTCTCGGGCAATTTCTTCGGTAACTCCGGCAATTTCAAATAATACGCGACCGGGTTTAACCACAGCCACCCAATACTCAGGAGCACCTTTACCAGAACCCATCCGGGTTTCTGCGGCTCTCATGGTCACGGGTTTATCAGGGAAAATCCGAATCCAAATCTTTCCACCCCGACGAATATAGCGAGTCATGGCTCGACGGGCTGCTTCGATTTGGCGAGAGGTAATCCAACAGGGTTCTAAAGCTTGCAGTGCGAAATCACCGAAATTTAGATCATTACCGCGGGTCGCTTGACCTCTCATGCGGCCACGCTGTTGTTTGCGGAATTTTGTTCTTCTTGGACTTAACATGATCGAATCCGATAATCAGTAATAACGTATCCGCATTATCAGTTATCAGTAAATAGATAACAGACAACAATCCTTTTATCCTTCGTTAGAACGGTCGTCATATTTTTGACGACGAGGTTGCCGATTCCGACGGGGTTGATTGGTCGGAGAATTCGCTAATTCCTCTTGTCCTGGGATAATTTCGCCCTTAAAGACCCAAACTTTAACGCCGAGAATGCCGTAAATAGTCAACGCTGTGCAGTAAGCGTAGTCAATATCAGCCCGTAGGGTATGTAAAGGTACTCTCCCTTCGCGAGTCCATTCAGTTCGAGCGATTTCTGCTCCGTTCAACCGACCGCTGACTTGAATTTTGATTCCTTCAATTCCGGCTTTCTGTGCCCGGGTAATGGCTTGACGCACGACTCGACGGAAGGAAACCCGTTTTTCCAGTTGTTGGGCGATATACTCGGCAATTAAGGTAGCATCCGCATCAACCTTGGCAACTTCCACCACGTTGATCCGAATTTGGCGATTATTGCCGAGTTTTTTCTGGAGACCCAGACGCAGGGTTTCAATTCCTGCTCCCCCACGACCCACCACCACACCCGGTCTGGCGGTATGAATTTCTAAGTCAACTTGATCGGCTTTGCGTTCAATTCGGATTTTAGAAATTCCGGCATTACTCAATTCCTTGCGAACATACTCCCGAATCGTATGGTCTTCCTGTAACAGTTCAGGATACTGTTTGGAATCCGCAAACCAACGAGATCGATGTTCTTGGGTAATTCCTAACCGGAACCCAATAGGATTAATTTTTTGTCCCATGTTTCAATTCTTTTTTAGAAAAGAGTTAGAATGTCCCACTCGCACTTGCTGCTGATTGCAATTCCCTACTCCGTGGCTGGAGCGACGGCAACCACAATATGACAAGTCGGCTTTCTAATTTGGTAGGCACGACCCTGGGCGCGAGGTCTAAACCGTTTAATGGTTGGCCCTTGATCCGCGTAAGCCTGGGAAATCACTAAACTGGCTGGATCTAAACCAGAATTGTGTTCTGCGTTGGCAACCGCAGAGCGTAAAACTTTGAGAATTGGCTCACAAGACCGATAAGGCATGAATTCCAAAATAATCAAAGCTTCCCGGTAGGATCGTCCTCGAATCTGATCCAAGACTCGTCTGACTTTATGAGGTGACATCCGAATGTAACGAGCGATCGCCTTCACCTCGGCGCTAGTATCTATAGCCATAGTTCACGTATCCGCATTATCAGTTATCAGTTATCAGTTCATCGGACGTGCTTCATAGCCAGCGATGCCCGTGGGCTATTAGCGCGTCTTCATCAGTTATCAGTGAATAAAATATTTACTGTTTACTGTTTACTGTTAACGGCGGGCTTTTTTGTCACTTTTAGCGTGACCTCGGAAGGTACGAGTTGGAGCGAATTCTCCCAATTTGTGACCCACCATTTGTTCCGTCAGAAACACAGGAACGTGTTGTCTGCCGTTGTGGACGGCGATCGTATGACCCACCATTTGAGGAATAATCGTTGATGCTCTTGACCAGGTTTTAATTACCTGTTTTTCTCCTTTAGCATTGAGTTTTTCAACTTTGCTCAGAAGATGATCAGCCACAAAGGGGCCTTTTTTAAGTGAACGAGACATAGTTAATTTATTAACCGTTAAGGTGTCAAGGTGTTGCAGTGTTGACTGTTGACCGAATGAACCGTCAACGGCCAACCCGATTAAGTTTGCCGTCCACCTTTACCCCGTTTCGAGGACTTCCGACGACGACGAACAATCAAAGCGGTACTGCGTTTTTTCTTGTTCCGAGTCTTCGCGCCTAGGGCGGGTTTACCCCAAGGAGTAACGGGGCCAGAACGACCGATAGGAGCGCGTCCTTCACCACCACCATGGGGGTGATCCACCGGGTTCATGACACTACCGCGAACTTCAGGACGACGACCTTTCCAACGCTTACGACCTGCTTTCCCGATACTGATGTTCCGAGCATCAATATTACCCACCTGTCCAATGGTGGCGTAGGATTTAGCTGGGATTTTGCGTTGTTCGCCTGAAGGTAATTTCAGGGTCACATAGTCCCCTTCTTTCGCCAGGACTTGGGCTGTAGTACCTGCGGCTCGAACGATTTGTCCCCCTTTACCGGGAATCAATTCGACGTTATGCACGTCTGTCCCTAACGGAATTTTCGATAAGGGCAGGGCATTCCCGATCTCGATCGGAGCTTCTGGGCCAGAAACAATCATGGTTCCGACTTTGAGTCCTAACGGATGCAGGATGTAACGCTTTTCGCCATCGGTGTAATACACCAGGGCAATCCGGGCATTCCGGTTGGGATCGTACTCAATCTCAGCGACTTTAGCGAGGATTTCGTGCTTATCGCGACGAAAATCAACGATTCGATACAGCTTTTTGTGTCCGCCACCCCGATGACGGCAGGTAATCACGCCCCGGTTGTTTCTTCCCTTATCCCGGTGTTTGGAAGTGGTTAAAGAACGTTCCGGTTCAGAACGGGTAATTTCTGCAAAATCAGAAACAGTATGTTGGCGAGTACCGGGAGTATAGGGTCGGTATGAACGAATTCCCATTATCTAATCCTTACTAATCAGTAATCAGTTATCAGTTATCAGTTATCAGTCAAGAAAAAATGCAAGATTTAATGTTTAATTCTTACAATATTTACTGTTTACTGATGACCAACAACTGACTCTACACCCCAGGGAACAATACTTTCCGCAGAGGCTCCCCATCCTCTAGGGTAATAATTGCCCGTTTGTAACCTGTTTTAAAGCCCACAAATTTACCGACCCGACGACGTTTACGAGGCGGAATATGGGTATTAACGGCTTTGACTTTCACGGGGAATAACAGTTCAATGGCTTGTTTGATCATCGGCTTAGTTGCGTGCCGATCAACATCAAAGGTGAACTGATTGATTTCCATTAACCTCGTGGCTTTTTCGGTCACAATCGGACGCTTCACCAAATCAATCAGATCGCCGGGATCATGTTGCATCTCCGTAAACCTCCTGAATTTTGGCTAGGGCAGCAGCGGTTGTTACAATTCTGTCAGCAGCTAGGACGTCATAAACGTTTAAGCTATCGGACAAGCACATTCTCAATCTGGGAATGTTACGACCGGACAGATAAATATTCGGTTGTTTCTCTGACAGTACCAAGAGGACTTTTGAGTCGGGTTCAATGCCCCAACGGGTCATCGCCGATACTAGGTCTTTGGTTTTCGGCCGAGAAAACTGATCCGCAAAGTCTTCCACCACAATCAGATCCTCAGCCCGGCTTTGAAAGGCGGTGCGTAGGGCTAACTGTCTTTCTTTGCGATTCATCTTCTGGGAATAGTCTCTGGGTTTGGGCCCAAAGATCACCCCGCCCCCTCGCCATAGGGGAGAACGAATAGAACCGGCTCTAGCGCGACCTGTGCCTTTTTGACGCCAGGGTTTACGACCGCCCCCCCGAACTTCCGCCCGGGTTTTGGTGCAGGCTGTGCCTTGACGAGCATTGGCTAGTTGCCGGACTACGGCTCTATGAACAATATGACTGGCATTTTCGGGAGATGCGACTTTCAGATCAAGGGTCGCTTCTCCAACGCTTTCACCCTGCCAATTTCGGACTACACAATCAACCATAGTTATCTCCTTGACTACTTACCACCGACGATATTAGCGGGGGCGATGCTCAACAAACCACCGGGCTTGCCAGGAACCGCTCCTTTGACTAACAGGAGGTTACGTTCAGGATCGATACGCACAACGATTAATTTGCGTGTGGTCACTTGGCTGGCTCCATACTGTCCGGCCATGCGTTTTCCAGGATAAACACGGCCAGGAGTGGTTCCTGGGCCGATCGAACCGGGTTGACGATGGTTTTTAGAACCGTGGGCCATGGGGCCCCGTTTGAAGTTATGCCGTTTTTGATAACCGGAGAAGCCACGACCCATACTGGTTCCACTGACATCCACCAGTTGTCCCGGGGTGAAAATATCAGCTTTGAGTTGTTGGCCTAATTCAAAAGATTCGGGTTCGCTCACCCGGTATTCTTTCAGGTGACGTACACAGGTGCCGCCGGATTTGGCTAAATGTCCTTGTTCCGCATTGCTGAGATACTTATTGACCTCTTTGTCGGGAGTTTTTTTTGTATTAAGCTTGCGTTTGTTATCAGGAACTTCACCGTATCCCAGTTGGATAGCTGTGTAGCCGTCGGTTTGTTTGGTCTTAATCTGGGTCACAATGCAAGGCCCGGCTTGAATGACGGTGACAGGAATTGCTTTCCCGCTTTCCACTTCAAAGATTTGGGTCATGCCAACCTTTGTGCCGAGGATACCTACAGACACTTAAACTAGCCTCTCTTTTCTAAGTATTACAATAAAATTCGGATCGACTTTAAGGAAGAATCCGCTTGTAACAGATGAACAAGACATTTGCTAAAATGGCTTGTAGATGTTTAAACACACCAAAACCCTATCCCACCGTTTAAGGGGGATAAACCCTGGAGAGTTTAGAACAGTTTCAGGCTATTAACAAGTTCTAAGCTGTTGGCAAATTGAGGATTGCCCTCAATACTGCACTTATGTCGCCCGGACTTGAGCAGCAAGCTACTCAGTATCCTTTGCTGATATATCTCAAACCCCTTGCAGATTCCTTGGCTCGCGCCGAATTCGTTTAGAATTTAAGACTCAGTCGGTTGCTGTTTCCTTACGGATTCGGCTTAACTGCTCTACTCCTAATCACTAACTTCTTTGGGGTGAACACCGTTAACGTGATGTCCTCACAGCCTCTGAAATTTAGTATTTTAGAAGCTCACAGTATTTGACCGATTAGCGACAATTTTTAATTGTAGGGTAATTTTAACAAACTGTCAATAACCAATACGGATTCTGATCGCAATTGTGTCAAAATATCTCAAGCGAAGATTCAGCAAGATGCAGTTAAGAGGTTAATCACTAAGTTATGGCATTGATTACAACAGGAAGCAAGCTGATTAGAGATTTAGAAACATACAAGGCTTTAGGAATGTATGTTCCCCTCGAAGGTGGGTTTGAAGGACGGTATCGTCGTCGGTTACGCGCCCATGGATATACGACCTATAGCCTAACCGCCAGGGGTTTAGGAGATTTAGCGGCTTATTTAACCGGGGTGCATGGGGTTCGTCCTGCCCATTTAGGGAAAAAAAGTAGTGGGAATGAAGCGGCTGTTGGGGATGTTTATTATATCCCCCCGATTTTAAATACCCAGTTAGAGCAACTGCCACCTAAATCGAAAGGTTTAGTCCTGTGGATGATTGAAGGTCATATTTTGTCGAGTCAAGAGATTACGTTTTTGACTCAGTTACCCCAACAAGAACCCCGGGTCAAGTTAGTGGTAGAAATGGGTGGAGCGCGGGCGGTGCAGTGGACGCCGCTCAAGGATGTAAATGTTGCGGCTTGAACACTGTGATTAATTTGGGGGTTGATTTTAAGCTAAATAAGTTGGGTGAACACCCAACTTATTTTTCTAACAAAAACACCGTGATTAATCAATAAATATATTTAGGATTAAAATATTTATTAAATTTTTCTCCATCATGAACAATGGCAAAATCTTTAAGGAAATATATTGAAAACCAAAATCATCCTCAACCCAGTAGTCCCTAACCGCAATTCATCTCACACTGCCCTATCGGGTCAGACGTGAGGCTTCGGCGCGAAGATGCTAAAACGCCTATTCTTGTGTCACCATAGAAAGTGTGAACACTTATAATTCCCCTTTAACAGCTTTACAACGGGGTAACTGGTTCAAACTCATTTGCGGGGCCAGTTATCAACATTTGCCTGCCATCCGAAATTTAACCTTAGCCTACACCTTAGCTGGGGCCGACTGTATCGATGTGGCGGCTGACCCGGCGGTGATTACAGTAGCTCAGGAGGCTTTAAACCGGGCTGAATTTTTGGGTGTACAGGCTCAAAACCTGGGATTTGGCTATCGCTATCGCCCATGGTTAATGGTCAGCTTGAATGATGGTGAAGACCCGCATTTTCGGAAGGCACAGTTTGAGGCTACCGCTTGTCCTGAAAGTTGTTGGCGACCTTGTGAAACGGTTTGTCCTACGGGAGCGATCGCATTTTCCCCCCTAAAATCCGGTGTCATCGATGAACTGTGTTATGGCTGCGGACGCTGTATTTCCATCTGTCCAGTGGATTTGATTGATGCTCGGTCTTATGTTTTTCGCCCAGATGAAATTGCACCCCTGGTATTACAAGCCGGGATAGATGCCTTAGAAATTCATACTCAAGTGGGACGGGAAAAAGATTTTCAACGACTCTGGAATAGTATCCAACCCTATTTAGAAAAACTCAAACTGGTAGCAATTAGCTGCCCTGATGGGGAGGGGGTCGTGAACTATCTGAAAACCTTATCTGAAATGATCCTACCCCTGAATTGTCCCTTAATCTGGCAAACCGATGGCCGACCCATGAGTGGCGATATTGGGGCGGGGACAACCTGGGCGAGTGTGAAGTTGTGCCAAAAAATTTTGGCGGCGAATTTACCGGGATATGTACAGCTTGCGGGTGGCACAAACGATTATACTGTAGCCAAGCTCAAATCCCTTGGGCTTTTACCGTCAACAGTTATCGATGATCCTGTGCTTAACTCCGTTTTTCCAAATCCTGATCAACAAACTCAGACCATCGGTGGAAAACAGTTACGGTCAGTTAATTCTGGTCATCAGGTGGCGGGTGTTGCCTATGGTAGCTATGCCCGTGTCCTGTTGTCACCCCTTTTAGAACAGTTAGAATCCCGATCCACGACCGAACCTCAAAGGGGTACTTTTCATCGGCAGGACACCCAAACCCAAAGACTTCAGCCTTTAAGTCAGGACAAGCCATTTCCCCCAGTAGAGATGCAACATTCTGTGTCTGTACTGGAAGCTCACCCTGAGTTGCTGTGGCAAGCGGTTGGTAAAGCCTCAACCCTTGTCTCCCAAATTAAATCAGTTATCAGTGATCAGTGATCAGTTATCAGTGAATACGATCACAAGTTTTGCTGATAAAAAGACTCATATATAACCACCAAAATATGACTGATTCATCACTGATAACTGATAACTGTTTACTGATAACTGATAAGAGTATGCAAATTACAGACGACCTGAACAAATTACTCTCCATTGTTCCTGATGAGATTCGGCAGAATTTGCAACGGCATCCACAACGCGACAGTCTGATTGAGATCGTGATGGATTTGGGACGTCTTCCAGAGGCTCGTTTTCCGTCCAAAGCAGAATATCTCTCGGCTATACCTGTCTCCTTGGACGATCTGGAACATTGTATTGTGCAGATTGGGGAATTTAGCGGGGATAATCGAGCCGGAATTGAGCAAACCTTACATCGAATTAGTGCGATTCGCAACCGGACGGGAAAGGTGATTGGTTTAACCTGTCGGGTGGGTCGAGCCGTCTTTGGCAAGATTGGCATGATCCGAGATTTGGTGGAAACGGGTCAATCTATTCTCTTGCTCGGTCGTCCAGGGGTGGGAAAAACCACAGCATTGCGAGAAATTACTCGTGTGTTAGCAGATGAACTGGAAAAACGAGTAGTTATTATTGATACCTCTAACGAAATTGCTGGAGATGGAGATATTCCCCATCCAGCTATTGGGCGGGCGCGTCGGATGCAGGTGGCTCGTCCTGAACTGCAACATCAAGTCATGATTGAGGCGGTGGAGAACCATATGCCGGAGGTGATCGTGATTGATGAAATTGGGACAGAACTAGAGGCGTTGGCGGCGCGAACCATCGCCGAACGTGGGGTACAGTTGATTGGTACGGCCCACGGAAACCGGATTGAGAATTTAATGAAAAACCCCACCCTTGCCGATTTGATTGGAGGAATTCAAGCGGTGACCCTAGGGGATGAGGAGGCTCGACGTCGGGGTTCCCAAAAGACGGTCTTGGAACGCAAAGCCCCTCCGACCTTTGATGTAGCGGTGGAAATGTTGGAACAGCAACGGTGGGTGGTGCATGAATCCGTGGCGACTACGATTGATCATCTGTTACGCGGAATGCAGCCGATCTTGCAGGTCAGAACTATGAATGATCAGGGTGAAGTCGAAGTTTTTGAAGAACGATATACTCCCGTCAACCCCATTCCCAGCCCCGGACGCTCAACGATGAAATCCCGGGAACCTGTGGCTACAATGCCTGGTGTTAGAGGGTTGCGAGGTTCAGGGAAAATGATGCCTTTGCCTGTAGAAAACCCGGCATCGGAATCTCAATATTTTGAACAACTCCTGGAACAGTCTTTTTCTGGGGTGATTCCTTTACATCCTGATGAAGAATTCACCTTCATTAATAAATTAGGGGAGGGTTCACCGTTAAATATTTATCCCTATGGGGTTCCTCGTCATCAAATTGAACAAGTCATCCAAATGTTGTCTTTACCGGTGATTTTGACTAAGGATATTGATAGTGCGGATGTGGTGTTGGCGTTGCGATCGCATATTAGAAATCAATCCAAAATCCGCCATGTTGCTAAAACTCGCCAAGTTCCGATTCATACGATAAAATCACCGAACAACCATCAAATTGCCCGAGCCCTGCGACGTCTGTTACAAATGGAAGATCCCAGTACCCCAGAAATTGCGGATTTGAATTTGTTTGCGGCGAGTGGTTCTTCCGATGAAATTGAAGCCTTAGAAGAAGCCCGTTTGGCGGTGGAACAAATTGTGATTCCCAAAGGACAACCGGTAGAATTACTGCCTCGGTCTCCCCAAGTCAGAAAAATGCAGCATGAATTGGTGGAACATTATCGGTTGAAATCTAATAGTTTTGGGGAGGAACCCAACCGTCGTTTAAGAATTTATCCAGCCTAAGTCAGTCATCAGTTATCAGTTAAGAGTTATTAGTCATCAGTTAACAGTTAAAAGTTATTAGTCATCAGTTAACAGTTAATTAACTAATAAC
This sequence comes from Planktothrix sp. PLAVEN19ND, assembly GCF_057220675.1. Taxonomy (NCBI): domain Bacteria; kingdom Bacillati; phylum Cyanobacteriota; class Cyanophyceae; order Oscillatoriales; family Microcoleaceae; genus Planktothrix; species Planktothrix sp. PLAVEN19ND. Next base: position 2,590,260 of record NZ_CM170132.1, read on the forward strand.
TCTTAAAATGATAACTCTTAAAATGATAACTGATGACTGATAACTGATGACTGTTAACTGATAACTGATTATTGTATGGAACCTGAATTAATCAAACTTTTTATTAATCTTATTACAAGTCAAACCGGGTTATTTATTCGTTTGCAGGACTACGGTATACTGGCTGAAAAAATCAAGATCAGAGTTAAATTTTTAAAATTACCAAACCCTCAAGTTTACTTAAAGTTATTAAGTAACGATAGCCCCCAGAGTCGAGAGGAGTGGAAACAATTAATTCCTTTAATTACAACAATTGAAAGTTATTTTTTTAGAGATCAAGGTCAAGTTAATCTCTTGCGAACTGTCGTTTTACCAGAGTTAATTAAATTGCGGCAAGACACAAAAAGTTTAACCCTGTGGAGTGCCGGTTGTTCGACAGGAGAAGAACCCTACACCCTGTCTATTTTGCTTCAACAGTTGATTCCAGACTGGGGAAGTTGGAATCTTCAGATTCTAGGGACTGATGTGAATGAACAGGCCTTAACAAAAGCCAGTCAAGGCTTATATACAGCTTGGTCTTTTCGCCTGGTGGACTCAGCACTCAAAAATCGATATTTTATGCGACAAGGAGAAAATTGGAAAATTAATTCGTTGACTCAAAGTTCTGTTCAATTTTTTAATTTGAATTTAGTTAAAGATTCCTATTGTTATCCTAATTATACCCCGATTCAAGATGTGGATTTAATTATTTGTCGGAATGTTTTTGTTTATTTTGAAAAAGAATATATTAATCAAGTAATTTCTAAGTTTTTTAATGTTTTAAAACCAGGAGGTTATTTAATTACAGGACACGCTGAATTACAAGGCACAGAAAATATTGAAAAATTTCAAGCCAAAATTTATCCTGAATCCATGATTTATCAACGACCTATTGATTTATTTAAAGAACCCTTGACTATTCCCCCCAGATTAATTATTGATGTGGATAATCGCTGGAATAATCTATTATATTCTTCTCGGAAATATCAGGAGCCATACCCCAAAACCAGCCAGGGCGAGAATCATCCATCTGAAATTTTCAATTTACCCCAAAAAAGCTTAGAAGAAGCAAAAATATATTTCAAAAACAAACAGTATCCGGCTGCTATTCAAAAGGCTGAACAATTTATTCAAACTCCTGAATACGCTTTAAAAAATCGGAACTTCACAATTGGAGAACAAGAAAAAAATCATCACCTAAAATCCAAAACTAAATTTGATGCCTATTATTTATTAGCACAATCCTGGGCGAATTTAGGACAATATGAACAAGCCATATCCTACTGCAAAAAAGCTATTGAAATAGATTCTTTATCTATATTACCCTATTATTTACTCTTACATATAGCTCAGGAACAGGAGGATTTAGTCGGAGCAAAGTTATTGTCCAAACGAATTATTTATCTGCTTCCCTCCTCAATTCCAGCCTATCTGGAACTCGCATCAATTTATGAACGGGAAGCAGATCATACCCGAGCAGCTAAAATGTATAGTAACGCTTTAGCTCTCCTCAAATCCTTACCTCCGACCATGGGGATTGAACATTTAGACGGAGTTACGGCTCAAGATTTAATTGTTTTTTTAGAAAATAAACATTTGGCTATTGACCGTTGACTGTTGGCTATTTACTGATAACTATGTACTAATCTGATAACTATTTACTAATCACTGATTATGGCTTATTTAATTTTTGCACTGAAGTCAATGTGTTATGCGATCATGGCTTCCGTGGTTGAAGAAATTTTTTTCCTACCGGAATTAACTCCAATTCCCGCCGCTCCTGCTGATTTAGTGGGTTTAATTAATTTGCGTGGAGAGTTACTTCCCGTGATTGATTTAACCATTCGATTAGGTTATCCTGAACCGAATTATGCTTTATCTGATAGCGTGATCATTTTAAAATTTAATAATATTAGATTAGGGATTATTGTCACCCAAGTTTCTGAAGTCAAGATGATTGCTAACGATGAAATTAAAACTGAATTAGCCTATAATTTTCAACAGGAATTTGATCAGATTCACCCCTCTTATTATCTTCAAGGAGTGGCTCAAGTCGATGAGCATTTGGTCATGGTTTTAAATCCAGAAACCCTGATTCAATATATTAGTCACTCTCTCCCAGATTTTAATTTAGAGAAAATCAATCCCGAAGGAAACCAATCTCCTATCCATGGAGAATCCTCAAGAAAAAATAATTTTAGAAAACTACAAAACTATATTTTTTCGACCGATGCGACCCCAGAAGAACGTCAGATTTTTCAAGAGCGGGCTAAAAATTTAAGGCATCCTATTGACGACCAAGATTTTGCTGGGTTAGTTCCTTTAGCAGTGATCAGTTTAAATGGAGAATATTTTGGGGTTAACCTAGAGATTATCCGAGAGTTTACAGATATTCATCATATTACACCGATTCCTTGTACTCCCCCCCATATTGTGGGAAATATGAATTTACGCGGGGAAATATTAACCTTAGTGAATATTCGGGGTCTCGTGAATTTGCCTTTACAAACCTCTCAGGTATTATCCAAGGCTATGATTGTTAAAATTAATGATATTGTGGCTGGAATTATAGTAGAAGGAATTTTTGATGTCATATACTTAAAAGAATCCGAGATTAAAACCATTCCCACGGCAGTTCATCTCAAACAGGATGAATACCTACAAGGGACAGCTTTTTATCAAGACAAAATGATCAGCATTCTGAATGTGGCAAAAATTATGACTCAAGGAGAATTATTTGTTGATCAAGAGGTTTAATCCCGGATAAGATAGATTTGATGAATTTTATAGTCAACCATCAACCATCAAAAAAAAATTATATGTTTAACAATTTGAAATTAAGAGAAAAGTTGTTGTTAGGGTATAGTATCCCAGTGTTTTTATTTATGGGATTAACCACATTCGTTTATACCAATATTAGTCAAGTATCTAATACTTTCAAAGAGGCGGAAAGGGTTCAAGAGGTAATTTTAAAAGTCAACGTTATAGAACGTGGTGCTCAGGGGATGGTTCGCAGCTTAAGGGGATATTTAGCACTAAAAAATCAAGATTTTGTAGCGGAATATAATTCCGGTTTAGTCCTTTATCGAGAAGCGGCTAAAACATTAGAATCCTTAGTTTATCGTCCAGAGCAAAAACAACGGTTACAAAAACTTGATAACTTAGTGAATGAATATGATCAAATGGCACAACAAGCTTTTATCCTAGCCAATCAAGGAAAATTGTCTGAAGCCATTGAAAAAGCTCGGGGTGGAACTCAATATGTACTCAATTTTGATCGAATTAGCGATGAATTTTCGACAACAGAAGCTAGTCTTTTAAATCAGGAAAGAACGAAAACAAAAGAATCATTGGAAGGATTATTGACAATGCTCGTGTTTGGAGCCTTGCTAATTTTGGTTACGGTGATTGTTATTGCCCTATTAATTTCGGTTAATATTGGTGGAACTATTCATCAAGCCACACAAGTTATCGCCACTTCTTCCACCGAAATTGCTGCTACCCTCGCGGAACAAGAACGAACCGCCAATCAACAAGCAAGTTCTGTTCATGAAACTACAACAACGATGGATGAATTGAGTTCTTCCTCTCAATCAACGGCGGAACAAGCGGAGTCTGCGACCTATGGAGCTAGACAGGTTTTAGGATTAACAGAAGGAGGAAAACAAGCAGTTAATAGTACCTTAGAAGGGATGGAAAATCTGCAACAAAAAGTTGAAGCGATTGCCCAACAAATTATCCGTTTAAGTGAACAAACTAATCAAATTGGGAATATTTCTGAATTGGTGAGTGATTTAGCAAATCAAACCAATATGTTAGCCCTGAATGCTGCTGTAGAGGCGGTTAGAGCCGGAGAACATGGGAAAGGATTTGCGGTTGTTGCCACTGAAATCCGAAAACTAGCAGATGAAAGCAAAAAATCTGCCTTAAAAATTAATATCCTTGTTGCTGATATTTTAACTTCCATTAATTCAACGGTCATGGCAACGGAGGAAGGGACAAAAACTGTTTTATCTAATGCAGAACTTACCCGGGAAACCGCAGATGCTTTTGCTGGGGTTGCGGAAGCGGTGAATAATGTAGTATTGAATAATCAGCAAATTTCCCTTAATGTTAAGCAACAAGCGATCGCCATTGGACAGGTTTTAGACGCGATGAATGCTTTAAGTCAGGGCGTGGGTGAAACCGCTAATGGATTAAACCAAGCTAAAATTGGAATGCAAAAATTGAATGAAGTCGCGTTAAATTTGAACTCAATTGTTTAATATAGCAATAGCACCGGAATATGTTAAAATTCAAGGGTTTAAGGTACTGGATTATTGCCGGTTATTTAATGCCAATTTTGCTCTCTATATTAGTAGCTGGAGTTGTATCCTCCAATGTTGAAAAAGTTCGTAAAACCACCCTAGAAGTCCAAACATCTGGTGATGCCATGCAAGCGATTAATAACTTGGCTTTAGCCACGAAAGACTTAACGATTGCCGCCCGCGGATATATTTTAGTTAAAAATCCTCAATCCCATAAGTTGTATAAAACTGCTGAATCTCTTTATCAAAAAGCATTGGTAGATGTTAAAAGACTCATTCCCAATCCTGAAGTGATTCAAGATTTAGATAGTTTAACTGCATCGGTAGATGAATTAGAACAATACTATTCCTCATTATTTAAATTAATTAATGATAATCAAGTTGACCAAGCCTTAGAGATTTGGAAGCAAGGAAAAGGTACGGAACTATCAACAACGGTTTTGGAGAAAACTCAAAAATTTATCGCTTTAGAAACTCAACAAGTAGAGGTATACCATCAACGGCAAAATGATTCTTTAGATCACCTGATGAATGCGGTTTGGATCGGAACCGGAGCAACGGTATTTTGTTCGGTTTTCTTGGGAATTGGACTCATTACCCTCATCTTCAAACGGATTAATCAAGAAGCCTCTCAAATTTTGCAAGCCTCTCAAGAATTAGTCAGTATTATGGAATCTCAAGAACGAGTTACTGTTCAACAGGCAAGTTCAGTGAATGAAACCACAGCTAGTATGGATGAATTAGGGGCATCAAGTCGCCAATCTGCCGAACAAGCGTCAACGGCCTCCGCCGGAGCTAATCAAGTTTTACTCCTAGCGGGTGGTGAGCAAAAATCATCTTTTCAAACGGGTAATAACTTCAGTTTGAAAATAAAAATGGAACAATTACAACAGCAAATTATGCGTTTAAGTGAACATTTAGGAAAAATTTATAGTATTACCAATGCGGTCACGGATTTGGCAAGTCAAACTAATATGTTGGCTTTAAATGCTTCTGTAGAAGCTGTTAGAGCCGGAGAAAATGGTAAAGGATTTGGGGTTATAGCATCTGAAATTCGTAAACTAGCCGATCAAAGTCGCAAATCAGCCGAAAAAATTAGTTCAATTGTTACCGATATTCAAATAGCGACTAATTCAACCGTGAGGGTGACAGAGGAAGGCTCGAAATCCGTTGAAGATATTGTTCATGCGATTAATGATGTTGCGATTAATTTACAACAAATTTCCCTGAATACCAGACAGCAATCGATTGCGGTTGAACAAGTGGTTGATGCCATGAGTAACTTAAATTTTGTTTCAACAGAAATGGCAACCAGCATCAACCAAACCAAACAGGGAGTTCAAAAGTTAAATGAAACTGCCAAAAATCTGCAAACTCTGGTTTAATCAGTCAAAATTGAATTACACTGACAGGATCAAACACTTATGATGATCGAAGACGATGAGCTGCGGGAAGTTTTTAAAACCGCTAGTGAAGAACATTTACAGAATTTAGATGAAGGATTATTATATCTGGAAAAAAATCCCAATGATGCAGCTAAACTAGAAGAATTATTGCGAGAAGCCCATAGCCTGAAAGGGGATGCGGGGATGTTAGGGGTCAAAGATGTTGCCACTTTATCCCATCAAATCGAACACCTATTAGGGGGGTTAAAACGTCAAGAAACGACTCTCACAGTAGATTTAGTGGATCGAATTTCCTATGGAATTGATGCGATCCGTCAATTAGTTGATGCGGCGGTGACCGGAGAACCCTGTGGGATTAATGCCTTTCACAGTTTAGCCTATTTGATGGGGGCTAAACCCGAAACACCGACGGATGCAATTTCAGCCATACCGACGCTAACCCCCGAACCTGCTCCCCCTGCCACCCCTGCTCCCCCTGCTCCCTCCGCTCCCCCCGCTCCCGATGAAACGCCTATTCCTGTAGCGACCGTGGCTGAAGCGATGAATCCTACGCCTCCGGTGACGGCCAGTCGCGACTCTGCTTATAAAATTGAAACCATTCGAGTCCCGACGCGTAATTTAGATGGGTTAATGACTCAAACGGGAGAATTAACAGTAACAAAAATTCGGATTGCCCACCGGTTAAATGAAATTGAAGACCTGGTGAGTTTATGGGAAGAATGGAGTCGAGATGCGTTTGTGAATCGGTTTGTAGTTCATGACCTAGAAAATAACCTCAATCGTCATATTTCCGAAAAGGGAACAATCGGGCAACTCCAGAATTATTATCATCGTAGTACGGAACGTTTAGAACAGTTAGGATCTTTAATTAATCAACTGAGAAATACCTTTTCTGAAGATATTGCCCGTTTAGATATTATTAGTGATGAACTTGAAGATGGGGTCAGAACCTTACGTTTATTACCCCTAGCAACTATTTTTAATTTGTTTCCTCGCATGGTACGCGATTTAGCGCGGCAACAAGGAAAAGAAATTGAATTAGTGATTTCTGGTGGAGAAACCCGTGCGGATAAACGGATTTTAGAAGAAATGAAAGATCCGTTGATGCACATTTTAAGAAATGCGATTGATCATGGGATTGAAACTCCAGAAGAACGGCAAACTTCAGGGAAAACGGCGATCGCTAAAATCGAGTTACGGGGGTACCAAACCGCGACCCACGTTGTCTTAGAAGTTTGTGATGATGGTCGGGGATTAGATATTGAAAAAATCAAACAAACTGCTTTAAAACGGGGAATTTGCCAACAGGAAGAATTATTGGGAATGACTCCACAACAAATCCATAGTTTAATTTTTGCCCCAGGTTTTACCACCCGAACGGTGGTCACCGAAGTATCGGGACGGGGAGTAGGAATGGATGTGGTGCGAACTAATGTGGAACATTTAAAAGGCATTATTCAAGTTGAATCTTCCCCAGGAAAGGGGTGTTTATTTCGGATTCAATTGGGAACTACCTTAGCAACTGCTCATGTTTTAATTGTATCGGTTCAGGGAATTTCCTATGCCATTCCTGTCGAATTTGTCCAAATGACGCGACTGGTTCTAGCTGATGAAATTTTTGCGATTGAAGGCCGAGAAACGATTATTTTTGAAGACCAACCAATTTCCGTAGCTCAACTAGCTGATTTATTAGAAATTCGTGGGATTCCCCCTCAGATTGAAGCGGAACCTACGGTTTCTAAAGAATCCAAATCTCGTTTTTCTATTTTCCCATCTTTTATTGACAAAAATCCCAGTTCTTCAACGATGGATATTGCTTCACCCTGCATTATTTTAAAAGTGGGAGAAGAAAAATTAGGATTATTTGTTGATGCTTTAATTGATGAGCAGGATGTGGTTTTAAAACCTCAAAGCCAACTATTAAAACGGGTCAGAAATGTGGCGGGAGCCACGATTTTAGGAACGGGAGAAGTCTGTATTATTTTAAGTCCTCAAGATTTAATTAAATCCATTCGCAAACAAGCGGGTGTGATCAGTTCCCCCATCGTCCGATCTCCTCTAATTATTCAGAATCATTCTGCTGTTAAACCGGTTATTTTATTAGTCGAAGATTCGATCGCCACTCGCACCCAAGAAAAACGAATTTTAGAAGCCGCTGGCTATGAAGTGGTGACGGCGGTGGATGGATTAGATGGGTTTAATAAACTGAGCACTCGTGCTTTTGATGCGGTGGTTTCTGATATTCAGATGCCTAATTTAGATGGGTTAAGTTTAGCCAAAAAAATTCGACAGCATCATGAATATAGAGAACTACCGATTATTTTGGTCACTTCTCTAGCTTCCGATGAAGATAAGCGCAAAGGTGCAGAAGCGGGGGCAAATGCTTATATTACTAAGGCATCTTTCAATCAAGAAGTTTTGATCGAGACCCTAAAAAGATTAGTTTGACATTTAGTTCATAAGCTGCGTAGCAGCTTAGTTCACCCAGGCTGTCATCCCCTGTTCCTACTTACTAGCCCTACCAACCATGTAGCTAAGAAGTCCGATCACGGTAGAAGAAAGAGCCGCGATCGCAAATCTGATTTCACCTTCAGAAGTGGTACCTTTTTGTAGAATGGTAAAGGAGTAAAAATCAATTAATAAAATTATAACCAGAGCAACTATAAATACAGTAATATCTTTTACCCAAAAAGATATCCGCTTCTGCTTTCGCTTGATTTCCTGATCTTTTTCGCGGTTTTTTAGTTCAAAATCTGCATCTTCTGTCATAACCATAAATATTTGATTATCGTCCTATTTAGATTAACACTTTCCCTGATCCTAGATTTTGATATAAGTTTACTATCGTTTGATTATTTTGTCAATTTGCGCTAATTTTTCCTAACAATATTGTAAAAACTGTTCAGGAAATAGAATTAATTCTCCTGATTTAAACTGTTCTATGGGAACCCATAACGCTTTTTTCTTGCGTTTCTTTTCCATAAATTTCAGTTCTTCTAGTTCATATAATTTCACATCAACAAAATCACATCTATATAGTTGAATTAATTCATGTTGGATGTTATTCTCGTAAACAAAAATATTTTCCAAACAGCCTAAATAATCGATATTGGTTAATTCTGCTTGAATTTCTTCTTGAAATTCTCGCTTTAAGGCATCCAGACTTGATTCTCCAAAATCAATTCCTCCTCCTAAAGCTCGATAGAAAGTTTGTTGTTTACTGGTATCATAGCCTTGGGAAACAAAAATGCGATCGCTATTTTGAATTAATCCTAATGCTAAAACTCGAATTTTACTGGATTTAGACATAAGATAAAAGCAGGAAAATATCGAGACGCGACTGAGCGCGCCCCTAGGATTAATTATAATCGCCTACACTAGATTGATAAATGTCTTTTTCAATTGGCCAATCTTCATTTTCACCGCCAATAATAATTTTTTCAATGGTGACATATTCTTGGCTGAGTTGACGAAAGGTGTTAATTAAAACATCAAGGGCAAAAGCATCACTGGTTCCCAAATCAAACCAACAACGCGCCCAGATACCTTGATATTCTATTTCCCCCATATTGTGCATCAGTGCCATCATACTATTATCCACAATGGCATCATCATAGGTCATATAATTTAGGTCAATTCCCGTGTCCTGAACCTGTAGATTTTCGGCGTTAAATCCTCCCATTTTTCCTAATAAAAACCAGGAATCAAATACTTCCTCAATATAATCCCGTTCACTGCGGGAAGGGACGGTTTGAAATTGTAGCCAAATCCAAATATCAAAAGGATTACATTCTCTAAACAAAACTTCCATAATTAAAAGCTATAATGGTGGTAATTGATTGGCAGTTGGCCCCCAAAGACCATTGGCATTTTTAATTGTATCTCGCAAGGGATCACAGGGACGGCTTTGATTATCAATTCGGTTTAAATTTTTGCATTGTTCATAAAATATTTGAGCCACTAATCGTTTAGGAAGTCGATCGGATTGACCCAAAGATTGAGTAAAATATTTTTGAGCTTCTTTTAGCTGGGCCGGGGTTGTGGTTTGATTTTCTGTTTTTAATTTTTTCCCCTGGTCAGCTAAGATTTGCGCCTTTAAATATAATACTTCTGGATGGTTAGGAGCTTCTGATAGGGCTTTGTCTGTATAAGCTAAGGCTTGATCCGGTTGACCTAAATTTTTGTAGCCAATGGCAATTCCTCGATAGACTAAATAACGAGGTTCCGCCTGTTTTTCTAATTTATTAATTGCTTTGTTAGAGTCAGAAAAGGGAAGATTTAAGGACAATAATAAATCCATATAACCTTGAATTAAATTGAGTTCGGGATCTTGAGAATCAATTTTTTGAGCGACATCTAAAAACTTTAACACCTCTTGTAATTTGTTGAGTGCTTTAGGAGCACCTTTGAGTGTACCTTCAGTGACTAAAGTATGGCCTCCCTGTAAAAATAAACCGACCGCCACATAGAGATTCCCGCGTAAAGGATCTTTTGTACTCAATAACTTGGCAGTTTCTAGGGTTTTATCACCATAGGTTTTTAAAGCCGTAAAATCCTGATCTTGGTAAGCTAAAGAAGCCAAAAGAGCATAAACTAAAGGTTCATTCGGTTCTTGAGATTGCGCTTGTTCCAAATATTCCTTGGCTTGTTTATAATTCCCCTGGGCAAACATGGATTTAAAAGCAGATTCCGTTTGATTTCCAATCGGACGAGGATCATTTTTACGGAAGGGATCAGCAGCAAAAACAAGATTTATCCCTAAACTAAATACAATTAAACCTGTATTAATTCCTAGGATAAATTTTTTCAGAAATAGTTTTGGGTTTTTAAAATAAGAATAAATCATCATTTTTAATCAATGAGTAAACAGCTAAGGAGTGATTGAATTGGAAAAACACAAAAAGTTAACTGTTAATCAATCAACTGATGACTGATAAATATGTTATAATCTAAGGTAATTAGTGATTTGACCATTGCCTTTGCCTCGCTTCTGGGTTGGACTATCATTTATTAACGTCTTATCCCCTGTTGCCCGTTGCCTGTTCCCTGCTATATTTTTCCGATGCTTTATATCAAAAACTTAGTTTATCATCCCGCCGCTAGTGACAACTCGATTTTAACCCAAGTTAACTTAGAATTGGCACCGCAGCAAATGGGACTGGTTATTGGGCCTAGTGGATCGGGGAAAAGCACACTACTAGAGATTTTATCGGGTTTGGCCACAAAAACCCAGGGAAATATTCGCTGGAGGGAGCAAGAATTAACCCCAGAACACCTACAACAACTGGTGGGTTTAGTGTTTCAATTTCCAGAACGACATTTTTGTGGCGGAACAATTTTAGAGGAATTGCGCCTGGGTCATCCCGAAATCGATGCAGAACAGGTTGATAAAGCCTTAGAGGAAGTGGGACTAAGCCATTTATCTTTACAGATTGCGCCCCATTCTCTTAGTGGGGGACAGCAACGACGTCTAGCTTTGGCAGTACAATTAATTCGTCAACCCCATATTCTGATGTTAGATGAACCCACCGCCGGGTTAGACTGGTCAATGCGACAACAATTGATTAGTTTATTAGGTAAATTAAAAAAACATTGGACGTTATTAGTCGTTACCCATGATGCCCGAGAATTATTAGGTTTGGCTGACCGATGTTGGTCATTAAAACATGGTCATTTAACCCCCTTAGATGTCAATGCCATGGCAATCGCAGAAAAACAAAAAATTGCCGCTTCTCCTCCCGTTTAATTTTGAGTCAATTATGAATGAAATTTCCTCTCCCCAATTACCTGATATGACTGCCGTTTGGCAAGAAACCTTAAATTGGCAACCCACTCCCCAACAACAGATTTTATTCCAACAATTATTTGAGTTAATTATTCAGTTTAATCAACAGCTTAACCTAACTCGCCTGACTGAACCCCAAGAATTTTGGGAAAAACATTTATGGGATTCCCTCCGAGGAATTTCTTTTTTATTATCAGAAAAAAATTCCCTATCCCCGGGGACAAAATTTATTGATATTGGCACAGGTGGGGGTTTTCCTGGCATCCCTTTGGCTGTAATTTTCCCGGAATCTTCCGTCACCCTTTTAGACTCAACTCGGAAAAAAATTACGGCATTAACCACCATTTTAGAAGAATTAAAGATCAATAATACCATTCCTTGGGTGGGTCGGGCGGAAGCTCTTGGTCAACATCCAAAACATCGAGAATCCTACGATTTTGCCCTATTAAGAGCCGTTGCTCCTCCCTCAGTTAGTGCTGAATATGCACTGCCTTTATTAAAGGTGGGAGGGACGGCAATTCTCTATCGCGGTCATTGGACACCGGAAGAAGAACAACAGTTAATCTCGGCGGTTAAACAGTTAGGGGGAGTGCTAGAATCTGTGGATGGGTTTACCACACCTTTAACCCAAAGTATTCGCCATTGTTTATATTTAAAAAAAGTCAGACCCACGGCTAAACAATATCCCCGCCCTATTGGTATTCCAGGTCAAAAACCCTTGTAATCGAGGGAATAGGCAATTGGGAATAGGCAATTGGGAAGATATAAAATTAAGCAATTAGGAAGATATAAAATATTGAACTCCTATTACCTATTACCCATTACCCATTATCCATCACCGATTGCCGAGGATAACTGAAAAAGCCTATTCCCCCTTCTGTGATTTGTGTCACAACATTAGCTCAATTTTAAACTATTATTTCAGATGTACCAACATCACAGAAGCTTGTGATCAAGCTCATCGAAGTTAGGAGATTAACTTCACTGGGTTTTTGGGGTCAATCCCCGATGATTAGATTGAGTAAATCAGGAGGAGTGAGCCAATGCCACCGCTAAATCTAGTCTTAAATTTAGAGCAAGACTTTACCACTGTTCAGGAGATGATCACCGAAATTCATCATTATTTAAGAACTCCTGTTTCTATTATTGCATCCTCATCTTATTTACTTCAAGTTTCTCTGAGCCAACAGAAAAAATCGTCTCAGTCTCCCTCGAAATATATCGCTCTGATACAAGATGCGGCTCAATGTTTGGAAACCAGTTGTCATCGGATGGTCACCAGAATGAATCAAGCTAATTTTGATAGTTGGGCTTTAAATCGGATTCGTTTTTATTTGGATAAAATGATCTATTTTTGCCAAACCGTTTTGGGAAATTCAGAAACGATTTCCCATTCAAACTATCACCATAAACTCATGGATGAGACTGAAAAATATGAAATCATTAATTTAGTTGTGGGTTTAAATCAATGGGCAATGCAGATGACAGATGTGTTAAGTTCAGATTCTTTTCACAATTATGTTCAACAGTTTTCTGAAGGTCTATTTATCAAGTCTCGCTTTAATGATTTTGAGGAGTATCAATCGGCATGAATATAGAAATCTCTAATTTTAATTATAATATAAAAAATAAAGACATGGTATTAAACCATGTCTTAGGAAAATTTCTATTAATATTTCAACTGAATCAACCACCAGCAACCGCCGGAACAATACTAACTTCATCCCCAGACTTCAGTTCGGTTTTTGTTCCTTCTAAGAAGCGAATATCTTCACTATTCACATAGAAATTCAAGAATCTCCGTGGCTCTCCGCTATCATCACAGAGACTTTTTTTAATCCCTGGACAACTAACTTCTAAGGAATCAATTAATTCAGAAACGCTAGAACCTGTACATTCAATTGTTGCTTGATTATTAGTAAACTTTTGCAGGGGTGTGGGAATTAAAACTTTAACGGTCATAGGTTCAACAGGACGATAAATTAATGGTTTGGGTTGAGTAGAAACGTTTTAGACGATTTTAAACCTATACTAACACTTGTTGCCATTCCAGACGGTCTAAAGTGCGAGCGCGTTCAATTGCCCGTTCAAAACTTTCTAATTTTGGTTCGATGGTTAAGGGTTCACCGACATAACCTTGAATGGCTTCTTGAGTTTTTAAGCCATTCCCCGTAATATAAACAACGGTGGTTTCTTCCGGATCAATTTTACCCGCTTCCACCAATTTTTTCAAAACCGCAATAGTTGTTCCCCCGGCGGTTTCTGTAAAAATACCTTCGGTTTCGGCCAATAATTTCATTCCTTGAATCACTTCTTCATCATTAACCGATTCAATATTTCCGTTAGTTTTATTCGCTAATTCAACAGCATAAACTCCATCGGCGGGGTTGCCAATAGCAATGGATTTAGCAATAGTATTCGGTTTAACCGGAGTAATAAAATCCCGTCCTTCTTTAAACGCCGTAGCAACGGGAGAACAACCTTCCGCTTGAGCACCACTGAAACGCACGGGTTTGTCATCAACTAAACCCACTTTGACAAATTCTTGGAAGCCTTTATGAATTTTGGTAAACAGGGAACCCGAAGCAATGGGGGCCACAATATGGTCAGGTAATTTCCAGCCCAGTTGTTCGATGACTTCATAACCTAGGGTTTTGGAACCTTCAGAATAGTAGGGACGCAGGTTAATATTCACAAATCCCCAGCCGTGGGTATTAGCCACTTCTGAACAGAGGCGGTTGACCTGATCGTAATTGCCCTTAACAGCCATTAAAATCGGGTTGTAGATTAAAGTTCCCAGGATTTTACCCGCTTCTAAATCTGCTGGAATGAACACACAACAGTCCAGACCCGCTCGGGCGGCAATGGCGGCCGTGGAGTTGGCCAAATTTCCGGTACTGGCACAGGAAACCGTGGAAAATCCTAATTCTCTAGCGCGACTCAAGGCAACCGACACCACCCGATCTTTGAAGCTGAGGGTGGGCATATTCACAGCATCGTTTTTAATATACAGATTCTTTAAACCCAGACGACGGGCTAACCGTTCTGACTTAATCAGGGGAGTCATCCCAGTACCGACATCAATCACATTCTCAGTAGCGACAGGCAGAAACTTCCGATAACGCCAAATCGAGTTGGGGCCAGCTTCAATCGTAGCGCGAGTCACGGTTTGGCGGAGCAGGTCATAGTTGTACTGAACTTCTAAGGGGCCAAAACAGACTTCACAAACGTGCTTGGCTTCGGGGGCGTATTCTTCGCCACACTCTTTACATTTTAATTTGTCAAAGGTAGCGCCAGTGAGTGTTAAGTTGTTGGTTGTTGCCTGAGTCATGACCTGTTCTCCACTGTGAATCTGATACTGCGGTGTTGAAATTAAGGTATCACAACCCAGAAAATGTCGTCAACAATACCCGACCTTTTTTGTCGGGATTAAATGAGATGCAACGGTGCTAGGTTTAGGACTCACCGCTCCGCCTCCTGAATCCCTTGATCGATTTGGTGAGAATCCGGTGATTTACAAACCTAGGGGTATATAGTATACAACTACTGATAAGACTCAATTTGCCTAAAATTTAAAGATATTAGCGCAAAATGCCATCTGAAAAATGTGGCACAGGGAGTATCGGTAAAAAACAATTCTTGATATGATGTCGCGTGTTATTGGTGTGGTGTGGTGTGATGAGGAGTAATTGATGCCAATTTCTGTAGATTTCAGTGGCAGGCCTTTTCACTTTATCGGGATCGGCGGGATTGGAATGTCAGCCCTAGCCTATATCCTAGCGAAGCGAAAGCTACCTATTTATGGCTCGGATATTCAACGCAGCCATATTACTCAACGCCTGCAAGATTTAGGCGCCCAAATTTTTTGCCATCAACAGGCAAGCAATTTTGAGTATGTCAAACAATCCCCAAATCAAGGGAATCAAAAGCCAAGTTCTGCAACGGAACTAGAATTATCCGCCACTCAAAATGGCTTGAAAACTGCCCTAGCTAGGGTAAAAGTCGAAAGTTTAAATGGCAAGGGAAAGAACACCCCGGGGATGGAATTACCTCAAGTTATTTGTTCGACCGCCATTAGTGCTGAAAATTTAGAATATCAAGCCGCTCAGGAGTTAGGCTGTCCGATTTTTCATCGTTCCGATTTACTAGCTGCCTTAATTCAAGACTATCAAAGTATTGCTGTGGCTGGAACCCACGGCAAAACCACCACCAGCAGCATGATTGCCATGATGTTGCTGGGGGCAGGTCTTGATCCCACCATTTTAATTGGGGGAGAAGTCAATGCCTGGGAGGGCAATGCCCGCATGGGTCAAGGGCCCTATATGGTGGCGGAAGCCGATGAATCCGACGGTTCCCTCGTCAAAATCAAGGCTCAAATTGGTGTAATTACCAATATTGAGTTAGACCATCCCGATCACTACGAAAGCTTAGAACAGGTAATCAATACCTTCAAAATCTTTGAACACAACTGTAAAACCTTAGTAGCCTGCATTGATTGTGAAACGGTACGGGAGCAAATCCAACCCGGGATCACCTACAGTTTAAATCCTGACTCCGATGCCGATTACCAAGTCAGGGATGTGGAATATCGTGCCAATGGGATCTTAGCTCCGGTTTGGGAGCGAGGCAATTTCCTCGGAGAACTAGAGTTGAAGTTGCTCGGGCAACATAATCTCAGCAATGCCTTAGCTGCGATCGCGGTAGGACGGCAGTTAGGCCTAGAGTTTTCCGTCATAGCCAAGGCATTAGCAGACTTTGAAGGGGCAAAACGTCGTTTTGAGCATCGAGGCTGTTTTAATAACATCCTGTTTGTGGACGACTACGCCCATCATCCGAGTGAAATCCGCGCCACCCTCGCCGCTGCCCGTCTGCGGATGCAAGACAGTGCCTTAAACACCCAACCCCACCTTCAGCGTATTGTTGCTATTTTTCAGCCCCATCGGTATAGTCGAACTCATGCCTTTCTTCAAGACTTCGCTCAGTGTTTCACCGATGCCGATGTGGTAGTTCTGACCGAAATTTATAGTGCCGGAGAACCGAATATCTGGGACATTGATGGCCAGAAAGTCGCAGACTTGATTGGTGATTACCACCCTCAAGTATTGTACCAGCCCTCTATGAATGACGTTAAGGGCAGTTTGGCTCAACTCCTACAGCCCGGTGATTTAGCTATATTTCTCGGTGCGGGTAACCTCAATAAAATTATTCCAGAGGTGATGGAATTTTATCAGGGTTCCCAGAACACGGTTGGGACTGAGCCAGGGTGCTTCTCACGCTTAATGGACTGATTTATCTGCAATCGGTGATTTACATCCAAGTTCTAAGGTATTCATTTTGATATGGTCATGACACTCTCTTATGACTCCCCCAGTCAAACAAACTGCTCTGAGCCCCACGACCTAGCCCTACCTGAAACGGACTGTTTGATTCAATCTTTAGTTCCTTTAACCACCTTCACCTCCTTTCGGGTCGGAGGGCCAGCCGAGTGGTACATCGCGCCTAAGGGGGTAGAACAACTTCAAGAAGCTCTCTTATGGGCTGATACTCAAGGATTACCGATCACCCTCCTCGGGGCTGGATCAAATTTATTAATTAGTGACCAAGGGTTATCTGGATTAGTGATTGCGACTCGTCACCTGCGTCATGTTGACTTTGATTCAGAAACGGGGTTACTGACTGCCGGGGCGGGAACCTCCCTTCCCCGTTTAGCCTGGAAAGCCGCTCGTTTAGGATGGCGGGGACTAGAATGGGCCGTGGGCATCCCCGGAACCATGGGGGGGGCGGTGGTAATGAATGCAGGTGCCCACCGATCCTGCACCGCAGAAATTTTAGTCCATACCCATGTCCTATCCAAGTCTGGGGAATTACAAGTTTTAACCCCGGAAGATTTAGCCTATCGCTATCGCACCTCGATTTTGCAAGGGGGCGATCGGTTTGTGACTCAAGCCACTTTCCAGTTGGAACCCGGTCATGATCCGCAAAAGGTTCTCGCTGATACAACCGCCCATTTTAATCAACGTCGCAATAGCCAACCCTATCATCTACCCAGTTGTGGCAGTGTTTTCCGTAACCCTGGTCTGAAAACGGCGGGGTGGTTAATTGAACAAACGGGTTTAAAAGGTTACAGCATTGGTCAAGCTCAAGTAGCCGAGCGCCATGCTAATTTTATTCTCAATTGTGGGGGGGCAACGGCCAGTGATATTTTTTCGTTAATTCGTCATGTTCAAGAACAAGTTGAACGGCGTTGGTCGTTTTTATTGGAACCCGAGGTGAGAATTATGGGGGATTTCCACGGGTTTTGATTCCCAATGCGGATCGCGGCAGGGACGATCTCCTCCCCCAAAATGCAGTTGATCCGCCAAAAAATGCTACTATAGCTTACTTATCTTGACTATACAAAGCGTTTTCAGCGCTCGATGAACAAACTATGACACAAGAAAAGGGATTTGGTTTCGGTCTGGGCAAAATGAAGGAACTGGCTGAAGCGTTTAAAAAGGCGCAGCAAGTTCAAGAAGGGGCAAAAAAGCTCCAAGAAGACCTGGATCAGTTGGAAATTTTGGGGGAAGCGGGGGGGGGCTTAGTTAAGGTATATCTCAGTGGAAACCAAGAACCCCGTCGGGTGGAAATTTCACCGGATGTTTTAGGCGAGGGCGCTGAGGTGATCTCTGATCTGGTTCTGGTTGCCATGCAGGAAGCTTATGGTAACTCCACTGCCACCATGCGCGAACGGATGGAAGAACTGACCGGGGGTTTGAATTTACCCGGGTTAGGTTAGAGTGTACAGCAATAACCCATAAACCTCAAACAAGGCAGTGCCAGCGTCCTCGCTGGCTGTGTTTTTAGGTTAAAGGTAGAACAAATTATCGGAAAAATGGGTTTAAAACCCCTAAGTTCTACTTAGGCTTTTTATTGTAAACCTTTGTTAAAATATCAGCCAATCTTGTGCCCAAAGATATAGCATAAGAAATCAGGCGAGAGGTAAGGCAATGTTAGTATTTGAGTTCAAAACTTACGGAAAAGCCAGTCAGATTGAAGCAGTAAAGGAAGCAATTCGTACAGCACAATTTGTCCGCTCTGTGTCGATATACCAGCCAAGAATGCTCTAGTTGCGGTGAAATTGTTCAGAAAACGCTATCCACTAGAACCCATGTTTGTAGGTGCGGTTGTGTCATGGATAGAGATGAAAATGCAGCTAGAAATATCCTGAGTCGAGGGTTGAGTACCGTAGGGCATACGGGAACTTTTGCGAAGTACGCAAGCAACGCTTTGGGAGAATTGACCTCTGCTCAGGCGGTCGAAATCCTGTTCGAGCAAGTTAGCTCTATGAACAAAGAATCCCCACGCCTTTAGGCAAAGGGAGTGTCAATTGTCAGATCTCTGATTTGGGGTCTCGAGTTTTGAGTTAAATTCTTTACTTATGCCTTACAAATTATTATTTGTGTGTCTTGGTAATATTTGCCGTTCTCCGGCGGCGGAAAATATTATGAATCATTTAATTGATCAGGCAAATCTGAGCGATCGCATTGTTTGTGACTCTGCGGGAACATCTAGTTATCATATTGGCAATTCCCCCGACCAACGCATGACTCAAACTGCCAACCAAAGGGGAATTACAATGACGGGAAAAGCACGTCAATTTAGGCGAGATGATTTTGAACTATTTGATTTAATTTTGGCAATGGATCAAGAGAATTATGAAAATATTCTCCATCTTGATCCTTCAGGAAAATATCGCCATAAAGTTAAGTTGATGTGTGAGTTTTGTCGCCATCATAACCTCAAAGAAGTTCCCGATCCCTATTATGGAGGGAGGGAAGGGTTCAATCAGGTGATTGATTTATTATTAGATTCCTGTGAGGGCTTGTTAGAGTTCCTTATTAAAGAACAAAAATTAGAAACTCAACCCTAGAAATGTCAAGTTTCTGAATCAGAACATCTCTACGCATAATTCCCAGAGCCATTAATTTGTGAATGAGGCTGGGATCGATGGTTTTTAAGCCAGAAACTATAACAGGGACATTTGTGACAGTCCATATTGACCTGAATAATTTCCGAGCAATTTAGGAATCAAACGTCCGGTGATTTTCCGGTAAAATACTAGAAATAATATTTACCCTGTGTAACAGTAATTTTGAGTGTGGCTAATTCTAATCGAAAACCAATTCTCCTTGACTTTGAAAAGCCTCTAGTTGAACTAGAAAGCCGAATTGACCAAATTCGTCAGTTAGCGAATGAAAATGGTGTGGATGTGTCCGAGGAAATTCAACAACTTGAAGCCCGGGCTAGTCAACTGCGACAGGAAATTTTCAGTGGTTTATCTCCCTTACAACGGCTACAACTGGCTCGCCACCCCCGTCGGCCTAGTACCCTGGATTATATTCAAGCCATAACCGATGAATGGATGGAACTGCATGGCGATCGCCGGGGCTATGACGATCCGGCTTTAGTGGGTGGTGTGGCCCGTTTAGGGGGACAACCCGTAGTTATCCTCGGTCATCAGAAAGGACGGGATACCAAAGATAATGTTGCCCGCAATTTTGGCATGGCCGCCCCCGGAGGTTATCGGAAAGCCATGCGCCTGATGGAACACGCTAACCGCTTTGGGATGCCGATTATCACCTTTATTGATACTCCGGGGGCTTGGGCGGGAGTGGACGCCGAAAAACTAGGCCAAGGCGAAGCGATCGCCTATAACCTCCGAGAAATGTTTGATTTAGAGGTTCCGATTATCTGTACTGTTATTGGTGAGGGTGGTTCCGGTGGAGCTTTAGGTATTGGTGTGGGTGAAAAACTGCTAATGTTAGAACATTCGGTGTATACCGTAGCCACCCCCGAAGCCTGCGCCGCCATTTTGTGGAAAGATGCAGGTCAAGCCCCCCAAGCTGCCCAAGCCCTGAAAATTACCTCCAAAGATCTCAAACAACTAGGCATTATTGATGAGGTAGTCCCTGAACCCGAGGGAGGTGCCCACAGCAACCCCTTGAAAGCCGCAGAACTACTGAAAAAGGCTTTAATTCAATCTTTGGGAGAACTTCTGGCTCTAACATCCGGGCAGCGTCAAACAATGCGCTATCAGAAATTTAGAAATATTGGAATTTTTGCAGAAGTCAAGGTTTAAGCCAGTGAGAATACCAGGGAGAAAAAGACATTATTCAAGAAATTAACCAAGTGGCCGTTAATCTTCAGAACTTGACGGGAAAAAAAATTTTTTTGTGAGGGGCGTTCAACAAAAATCTAAAATCCCTAATCCTAAATTCCTTTAGTGATATACTGATGATAGTAACAAATCTTTACAAATTTCTCAGATTAAGCCGTTTACAGATTTGTGACATCAGTTTTAGTCCCATGGCCGACCACTTAAAAGATGACTTCTCCCATGCAAAAAAGAGCCTTGATCACAGGAGCTAGTAGCGGAATTGGTCGGGCAACAGCCCTGGCCTTTGCTAAAGCCGGGATTGATATTGCATTGGTCAGTCGCCAAAAGGATCGCTTAGAGTCTGTAGCCGAAGAAGCCCGCAATCTGGGAGTGGAGGCGGAAGCCTTCCCCCTGGATTTAGCAAAAGTCGAACAAGTTCATGCCCAAATCGATAGTATTGTGGCTGCTTTTGGCCCAGTTAACATCCTCGTCAATAACGCCGGGATGGGATATACCGGAGACTTAATCGAAACATCCCTGGCCGATTGGCAAAAGGTAATCGACTTAAATCTCACCAGCGTATTCCAGTGTATCAAAGGAGTTTTGCCTGGGATGCGGGATCAAGCAAGTGGAACCATTATTAATGTAGTCTCCATTGCTGGTATACAGGTTTTTCCCCATTGGGGGGCTTACTGTGTCAGCAAATTTGGTTTGATGGCTCTATCCAAAACCCTGAATATGGAGGAACGGGCCAATGGAATTCGGGTCACAGCCCTCTGTCCTGGTTCTGTGAATACTCCCATCTGGGATAGCGAAACCGTTAAAGCTGATTTTGATCGATCTGCCATGCTGACACCAGAGATTGTAGCCGAGTCGATTCTCTATGTGGCATTATTACCCACCGCTGCGGTTATTGAAGAATTAACCCTGATGCCAAGCATCGGCACGTTTTGAATCGTTTTTAATATCGATTTTAAAACCATTTAACTTTGTTGTTTCTAAACCTTGATTCAAGATACACCATGACTATCTCATCCAACACCAATGGCCTCAAAAATGAGGACAAGACGGGGTTTTCGATTCGACCCGATCGGACTTTATCCTATAGCCAAAGCACCCACTCCCAACTCGATTCAGAGGTGAGTGACGAGGAAATGATGAATGCTGTTCGTACCATGCTTTTAGGAGTGGGTGAAGATCCTGAACGGGAAGGGTTACTCAAAACCCCAAAACGGGTAGCTGAAGCCATGCGTTTTCTCACCAGTGGCTATAATCAATCCCTGGAAGACTTGGTGAATGGGGCTATTTTTGATGAAGGTCATGAAGAAATGGTGCTGGTACGCGATATCACTTTTTTCAGTATGTGCGAACACCATATGTTACCCTTCATGGGTCGGGCGCACGTTGCCTATATTCCTAATCAAAAAGTGATTGGGTTAAGCAAACTCGCTCGGATCGTGGAAATGTACAGCCGTCGCTTACAAGTTCAAGAACGTTTAACTCGCCAAATTGCCGAATCAATTCAAACCGTCCTTGAACCCCAAGGGGTCGCCGTGGTCATGGAAGCCACCCATATGTGTATGGCGATGCGAGGGGTGCAAAAACCCGGGTCTTGGACAGTTACTAGCGCTATGGTTGGTGTATTCCAAGATGAACAAAAAACCCGTGAGGAATTCCTGAATTTGATTCGCCACCAACCCGCATTTTTTTAACTAATTAGGGATATTAATGCTGAATTAAGAATTGAAGATTGAGAATTAAGAAAAATTTAACTTATCCTAGAAAAAGCCTAAAAGCTATAATTCTTAATTCTTAATTCTTAGTTCTTAGTTCACTTTTAACCTTGAAAATTCATGATCCCTCAACCCATTAAGTTTGGAACCGATGGCTGGCGCGGTGTGATTGCTGCGGACTTTACCTTTGAACGAGTGGCTTTAGTCGCCCCCATTGCGGCTCAGATTCTCTATCAAACCTATGGAGAAACAACCGGAAGCCGGACGATTATTGTGGGCTATGATCGGCGCTTTTTAGCCGAGGAATTTGCCCAATGTGCGGCGGTCGCCATCCAAGCAGCAGGATTTAATGTCAAACTCAGTGAAACCTATGCTCCAACTCCGGCTTTTTCCTTAATCGCCTATGAACAAAAGGCTTTAGGGGCGATTGTTTTAACGGCTAGTCATAACCCGGGTAAATATTTAGGCTTAAAAGTCAAAGGTGCTTTTGGCGGTTCGGTGGGGCCAGAAATTACCCAACAAATTGAAGCCCTATTAGATCAAGCACAAATTTTTCAGACAACTCCCGGAACTTTAGAACTGTTTAATCCCTGGCCGAGTTATTGCCAAACCCTGCGTTCTAAGGTGGATATTCCGGCAATTCAAGAGGCAATTAATCAAGGAAAATTAACGGTTTTTGCTGATGTTATGCACGGGGCGGCGACCGGAGGATTAACCCAATTATTGGGAGATAATATTCACGAAATTAATACTGATCGTGATCCTTATTTTGGCGGGACGGCGCCGGAACCTTTACCCCGTTATATTCCTAAATTATTTGAACAATTAGAATCCCATCGCGTTGCTAATGGGGGTTTAGCCATTGGATTTGTGTTTGATGGGGATAGCGATCGCATTGCTGCGGTCGATCAAAATGGCAATTTTCTCAGTTCTCAAATTTTAATTCCCGTATTAATTGAACATTTATCCACTCGTCGAGGATTTACCGGAGAAATCGTTAAAACCGTGAGTGGTTCCGATTTAATTCCTCGAATTGCTCAATTATTTAATTTATCGTTGTATGAAACGGCGATCGGTTATAAATATATTGCCGATCGGATGTTAACTACGGAAGTTTTAGTCGGGGGTGAAGAATCGGGGGGAGTGGGTTATGGAACCCATATTCCCGAACGGGATGCGTTGTTATCGGCGCTGTATGTCTTAGAAGCCATGGTGCAGTCAGGGGAAGATCCGACGCAAACCTATCAACGCTTACAAGCACAAACGGGCTTTGATTCAGCCTATGATCGGATTGATTTACCGTTGGCGAGTATGGATGTGCGATCGCGCCTGGTCGAACAATTAAAGAATCAACCTTTACAGGAAATTGCAGGACAGGCGGTGGTTGATTGTTTAACCGTAGATGGCTATAAATATCGCCTTGCAGATAGTCGTTGGTTATTAATTCGCTTCAGTGGGACAGAGCCTGTCCTGCGTCTTTATTGTGAAGCTCCCGACATGGATAGGGTTCAAGAGACCCTAGCCTGGGCGAAGGATTGGGCAAATCAGTTTTAGCATGGATTAGGGCGAGGAGACCTCGCCCCTACCCGTTAATTATTAGCATCGGAATATGACAAAAAAAACATTAATTGTTGCAACCGGAAATCCAGGTAAACTCAAGGAGATGCAGGCTTATTTGGAGGGTTTAGAGATTGAATTGCAGCTTAAACCTCAAGATTTAGAAATAGAAGAAACTGGAAAAACCTTTGTTGAGAATGCAGCTTTAAAAGCATCCCAAGTTGCATTGGCGACGGGAGAATGGGCGATCGCTGATGATTCAGGATTGGCTGTAGAAGCCTTAAATGGAGCGCCAGGAATCTATTCAGCCCGTTATGCTCCTACAGAAGCCGAATGTATTGTGCGACTGCTCAAGGAACTCGGAGATCACCCTAACCGTAATGCTGAATTTGTTTGTGCGGTGGCGATCGCCCGTCCCGATGGTTCCATTGCTGTAGAATATCAAGGAACTTGTCAAGGAAGCATCACACAAGCACCCATGGGAATCGGGGGCTTTGGTTACGATCCGATTTTTTACGTTCCCCAGGTTAACATGACTTTTGCCCAAATGCCTGCGGAATTAAAACATAAAATTTCCCACCGTGGGCAAGCCTTTCAAGGTATTTTACCCCAGCTTCAAGCTTTATTAAATTGCCACAAGGGAATGGGATTGTCCTAATTGCGGGATGCACCATGACCGTGATATTAATGCAGCAAATAACATTTTGACGGCAGGACTTAATCTTTTCAGCTTACCTAACTCATACACGAGCAATATAAAACTATGCACAAATGCGGTTCTTTGCTAGTAGCAATCTTACTGTCGGTGGCATCCCTAACAGCCTGTGAATCATCGAATCCTACCAACACTGGTACAACTTCGTCTGGGGGAAACTCAACGGCTACTAAAGGAGGAACAGGTCAAAGTCGTCTTGATATTGTCAAGCAAAGGGGAAAGCTAATCTGTGGAGTTGATGGCAAAATCCCCGGATTCAGCTTTGTGAATGAAAGTGGCCAATATTCGGGTCTGGATGTAGATATATGTAAAGCCGTCGCCGCTGCCGTTTTTGGTGATCCTAATGCGGTGGAATATCGGAATTTGGATTCTACAGAACGATTTGAAGCCTTAAAATCGGGGGAGGTGGATATGCTATCGCGGAATACTACCTGGACGATTAGCCGTGATACCTCCGTTGGCTTAGAATTTGCCCCAACTACATTCTACGATGGTCAGGGGATGATGGTTCGCAAAGATAGCGGGATTACTAAATTAGAAGATTTAGCAGGAAAGGCCGTTTGTGTTGAGGCAGGAACCACAACCGAACTGAACCTAACCGATGCCCTGCGCCAAAGGAATGTCAAAGCTGAAACGGTTACCTTCCAACAAGCTGACCCGGCTTATGCAGCCTATGCAGAAGGTCGATGTCAAGGGATGACTTCGGACAAATCCCAACTGGTAGCCCGTCGTAGTACCCTCCCCAACTCTGACGATCATGTTCTTTTGGATGTTACTATGTCTAAAGAACCCCTTGGCCCAGTAACAGTTAATAATGATTCTGCTTGGTTTGATGTGGTTAAATGGACAACTTATGCTTTAATTGAGGCGGAAGAATTAGGAATTAATCAAGGGAATGTTGATCAACTCAAAACCAGTGAGAACCCCAATATTAAACGATTTTTAGGGACAGAAGGTGACCTGGGTAAAGGTGCCGGATTAAGTAATGATTTTGCGGCTAATATAGTTAAAGCAGTTGGCAATTATAGTGAAGTTTACGAACGAAATTTAGGTCAAGGTTCACAATTTAAACTGCCCCGGGGACAAAATGCCCTATGGACAAATGGGGGTTTGATGTATTCTCCACCCTTCCGCTAAAGTCAGTTATCAGTCATCAGTTATCAGTTATCAGTTTAAGAGTTAAGAAGTAGTTACGTTGTTTCTCATGACCAAAATCTTGATTTTATTGATGTTAATGATTCCTAATTGCTGGAATGGGCGAGGTCTCCACGCTCCTACTGATAACTGATTACTGTTTACTGATAACTGATTTTATGACTAACACAGATCAAAAAATTCCCCTTTGGCGAGATGAACGATTTTGGCGAATTGCCTTACAGGTTTTAGTGATTTTGATTTTGGTTAGTGTATTTGCTATTTTAGGAGGAAACCTAACTCGAAATCTGAGAAAAACAGGTAGTGGTTTTGGCTTTGATTTTTTAGGTACATCGGCAGGATTTAATATTCTTGATAGTTTAATTCCCTATACTCCAACTGATCCTTATATTCGGGTTTTATTTGCTGGATTATTGAATTCTTTGCGGGTGATGTTTTTTGGAATTATTCTCACAACTTTATTGGGAATTACTGTTGGTATTGCCCGTTTTTCTGATAATTGGCTTTTGCGTAAATTATCGTTTATTTATGTCGAAATTGTTAGAAATACTCCCCTATTATTACAACTGGTTTTTTGGTATGGGGTTTTTGTTCAACTTCCGCCTATCAAGGAAAGTTTCAGGTTTTTAAATTCAATTTTCCTGTCTAAGCAAGGAATTTTTATACCTTGGCCGTCAGGAATTCAAGGAATGATTGGATTTGGGGTGTTATTGATTTGTGCGATCTCCACCCTAATTATCTGGAAAAAACGCACAAAAGTTATGATAGAAAGGGGAGAATCGGGACAACCTCAATTAATCACTTTGGGAATCATTGGTATCATAGCTTTATTAACATTAACTATTGGATTAAATTGGCAAACTCCAATATTTAATCCCACAACAAATAATATGGAAGGAGGATTACGACTTACCATTGAATTTACCACACTTTTAGTCGGTTTAGTGGTTTATACGGCGGCTTATATTGCTGAAATTGTGCGAGCCGGGATTCAATCTGTTTCCAAAGGTCAATGGGAAGCGGCGCGATCTTTGGGCTTACAATCGGGTTTAGTCATGCAGTTAGTCGTATTTCCTCAAGCCCTGCGGGTGATTATACCTCCTTTAAATAGTCAATATTTAAACTTAGTAAAAAACTCCAGTTTAGCGATCGCCGTTGCCTATGCTGATATCTATAATGTTGCCACTACTACTTTTAATCAAACGGGAAAAGCGATTGAAGTCATGTTAATTATTATGGGAACTTACCTGACCATTAATTTATTAATTTCTTTGGCAATGAACCAATTAAACCGTAGTGTTCAGTTGCAAGAAAGATAAATTAATGGTCAATAAAATCATCTTCAATCTTTTTCAGAATCAAACACTTATTGAGAATATTTTTGATATGATCAACTACAATATTAGTCTGTTCTACCATAGCTAAATGTCCACAATTGTCAATTTCAATTACATTATTATACCCCTGACGAAATAGCCAATGAAAGCTGGCTAAATAGCGAACATATTGCGGTTCCATAATCAAGTCTTGTCGTCCTGCGATAAAATAAACGGGTTGCCCGAGTCGGGAAACCACTTGCGGTAAACGATGAACTTCGGTTTCGGTGGTGGAATCTAATAATGCCCCTAATGCGGCTTCAGGACAAGCTATAACAAAATCGATTAACCGTTGTCGTCCCCACCGTTGTTTGATAGGACAAGACACTTGAGCGCGAGTAAAGATTAAATCCAACAGGGGCAAATAACATAACCATCGGGGGCGGAATTTAACAATTTTTTCTCCCACGGAACGAAATTTCTCAAATTCTTCTTTCAGGTAAATTCCCCCCCCGGCATTAATACAAATCACGCCTTTCACCTGTTCCGATAATTTATCCGCCCCTAACAGAGCAATCGTCCCCCCCAGGGAATGACCCACTAACCAGGCATTTTTGATCTTCAGGGTTTGTAATAAAATCGCTAAATCTTCAGCGTAGGAAATGGGGGTATAGATGGCGTGTGATGGGTTTCCCGCCAACAATTGAGAATTCCCAAATCCCCGTAAATCGTAGGATAAACATTGATATTCGGGGGCTAACAGGTCAATGACGGGTTGCCAATAGTGACGACTCAGCAGCCAACCATGAATAAACACCAGCACATCACCCGATGAGGTTGGTGATGTCAATTCGTAACTGTGTTTTACGCCCTGGATATCGATAGTAGCCATGATACCATCGTATCATAAAACTTCACTGAGAATATAGTCAGATCCAGTTAAATTTGCTATCTGAATTATTGGCTTGCAGATTACACTCACATTCAGGGAGTTTAAAATTGCTAATCTGACTAATTTTAATTGAACAACCATCTCCAAATTTTACAGCAGTCAAATAAAAACAAGCCTGAGCCGGATCATTATCCCAACAAAATCTTTTCTCGATTTCGTCTCCCGTATCAACTACTGTAATCAAAGAATAAAATAGAGTAGGAGTTACTTGATTGAGCAATTTTTTGGGGATGATTTTACCCATAAGGTCTTCTCGTTTTTGATCTAAAAGTTTAACAAAGACGGGATTAATGATTAAACAGTAAAAATCGTTAATTTCTTTAGTTATCATATCTCTTTCAGCTTGTAAAGCCATAATTCCATCTTTAGAACTATTTAATAAATTAGCCAGTAAAGCACGAGATTGGTAGAGAATTTCTGCTGTTTGTTGATGGTGTTCGATTTGCTTTTTTAATTGTTGTTTTTGTCGTTGGATAATGAGTTGAGTTTGCAAACGGGCGATCACTTCTTTGGGTTCACAGGGTTTGGTAATATAATCCACTCCCCCGACTTGAAAAGCTTTGACTTTATCGAAAACTTCATTTAGCGCACTCAAGAAAATTACCGGAATATCTGAGGTTGTTTCATCAGATTTTAAAGCTTGGCAGACTTGATATCCATTCATTTCTGGCATGATAATATCGAGCAAAATTACATCCGGGTGAGTCTTTTGGATTGTTCTTAATGCCATCTTACCATTATTGACACTTCGGACTATATACCCATATTCATTTAATAGCTTTGTTAAGAAATGTAGGTTTTCAACCAGGTCGTCAACAATTAAAATATTGCCTTTCGGGTCTTCATTTTTGTCAGGATTAGTTTCTGCTATTTTTTCTTCAGAAGATGGGGATGTGCCACAATGCACCTCTATTACCCATCGAAAGTTATTTTTAGTGATTTTTTTCCCAAAGGCGCAGGAAAGACGTTGCCATAATAGGGAAGCTAAATCTTTAATATGACCAACACTAAGATATAAGCTCTCAGCAAGGCTACTGTAGCTTTCATTATCCCAAGCTGCTTTGAGGATTTGTTTTTCTGAAAGTGTTAGGGGTTGACCCGCTTTAGAGTCTAGGGTAGTTTCTACAAATTCGAGGGTTTCTTCAAAAGTCATGACGGGCTAAGAGTGATCCGGTTTTCGGTAGTTGGGTTAAATGGGTATCAGTATCATCACAGTTGTGCGTGAGTTTATGACCGACTCTAGCCAGAAAAATCTAATTATCCGACTTTTCCGACTTTGTAGATCCGACTTTTCCGACTGACAAGCGTAGGAGTGATCAACGATGATAAAAATATTGAAAGGGTGCAGTTTAGAAGTTCTAAGTCAGTAGTCGTAAATCAACACAATTAACAAGGTCAGGAGTAAAAAATCGGAAGTTAGAACGATTTAATGTCAGTCAAAAGGTTTTTCTGTTTAATCATTTCTACAAACTTAGTATCTATTTCTAAATTATGAAATAGGGCTCCACTTTCATCGTTTGAGATTTAATTTAGTAGGATAAAACATCATGATACGTCGTTTTGCGATAGTTAGTAGCCTCGTTGTGCTAGGTTCCTTTGGATTATCTACCGTAGCCCGTGCGGGTGAAGGGGGCGTAGCTGGTTCGGCGGCTTTCACCGTTGTTGCAGATAAGGTTACGGGTGTGGCGGTTTCGGCTGCTGTCGGTAAACAAAGTGCCACCGCTCAGGCTTTCAACTACGATGCTACCAATGCCAATGGTTTACAGAACTCGGCTTTTGCATTG
Source organism: Planktothrix sp. PLAVEN19ND (assembly GCF_057220675.1). Classification (NCBI taxonomy): domain Bacteria; kingdom Bacillati; phylum Cyanobacteriota; class Cyanophyceae; order Oscillatoriales; family Microcoleaceae; genus Planktothrix; species Planktothrix sp. PLAVEN19ND. The sequence goes on from NZ_CM170132.1 coordinate 2,620,124, forward strand.
GGTACTTCGGGAACACTCAATCTCACCACTATTGGTGCCCCGACAGGCTCTGGCTACAACACATTAGATGATCCTCTTCTGGGTACACCCCAAACGAATACCTTCACAGCCGGGTATACCATCACTATTGGTACTATTAGTGGCAATCCTTTGGTTAAGTCTCCCTAGAACTTTTATGAATTGTTAATGGGGAAGTCGATCCCTCCTAGCCCCCCTTTTTAATGGGTAACCAGATTTTAAAGTCATCATAAAAAAGGGGGTTTGGGGGGATCAAAGTCCCCCTTTTTAATGGGATTTAGGGGGATCTAATCTCAAGGTTAAAGCCGAAATTTTAGGAACTGCCCAATCAATATACGCTTTTTTTTCGCAACATTTCTAATAATTAACTCGGAATTTTTTAGGAGAAACTATGATGAATTCTACTACAAAAACTTTTAATTCCACCCCGACAATTGTTTTTATCGATGCGGGAGTTGACAATGCCCGGCAACTGGTTAAGGGTGTTATTCCTAATGCCAAAGTCTTTATCTTAGATAAAACCGCCGATGGTATTGAGCAAATTAGCCAAGTTTTAAGTCGATATCAGCATATTGATGCAGTTCATATTATTTCTCACGGTGCGCCCGGTTGTTTATCTCTAGGCAATACTCAACTCAGTTTAGATACCCTAATTTACCATATCCCCCAACTGCAACAGTGGAATGTTACCAACCTGCTCCTCTACGGTTGCAATGTGGCGGCTGGGGATGCTGGGGAAGAATTTATTACTAAGTTACACGCCCTCACCGGGTCAGAAATTGCGGCATCTAAGTCTATGACGGGGAATGCTGCCAAAGGGGGAAATTGGGAGTTAGAAGTCACTACAGGTCAAGCTGAGTTGACGGTAGCTTTTACCCCAGAAGTGATGACAAACTATCCGGGAATATTCGCTGCTCCAGTCCTGGTCAAAGATATCAACCCTGGCACAAGTAGCTCCAATGCCTACGAACTCACCAACCTCAACGGCATCCTGTACTTTACCGCCGATAATGGCACCAACGGCTATGAGTTTTGGAAAAGTGATGGCACCACCGCCGGCACCGTCATAGTCAAAGATATCAACCCTGGCTTAACTAACTCCAATCCGGCCTACTTCACCAACGTCAACGGCACCCTGTACTTTCGAGCCAATAATGGCACCAACGGCGAGGAGTTGTGGAAGAGTGATGGCACTGCCGCCGGCACCGTCATGGTCAAAGATATCTACCCTGGCTTAACTAGCTCCAGTGCCTTTATCTACCTTGACAATTACGTTACTAACGTCAACAGCATCGTGTATTTTAGCGCCAATAATGGCACCAACGGCGAGGAGTTGTGGAAGACTGATGGCACCGCCGCCGGCACCGTCATGGTCAAAGATATCTACCCTGGCACAAGTCAATCCCGTCCCCACGAACTCACCAACCTCAACGGCATCCTGTACTTTTCAGCCGATAATGGCACAAACGGCTATGAGTTGTGGAAGAGTGATGGCAGCACCGCCGGCACTGTCATGGTCAAAGATATCTTCCTGGGTAATAATCTCGCTGCCTCCAATCCCACCGAACTTATCAATATCAACAGCACCCTGTATTTTAACGCCCGTGATGCCGCCAACAACAATGAGTTGTGGAAGAGTGATGGCACCGCCACTGGCACCGTCATGGTCAAAGATATCTACCTTGGCACAACAGGTGGTGGCAACCCCAGCGAACTCACCAACGTCAACGGCATCCTGTACTTTAAAGCCGGGAATTCTACCAACGGCTATGAGTTGTGGAAGAGTGATGGCACCGCCGCCGGCACCGTCATGGTCAAAGATATCAACCCTGGCACAGGTAGCTCCGATGCCTACGAACTCACCAACGTCAACGGCATCCTGTACTTTAAAGCCGATAATGGTACCAACGGCACAGAGTTGTGGAAGAGTGATGGCACCGCCGCCGGCACCGTCATGGTCAAAGATATCTACCCTGGTACAACTGCCTCCAATCTCCAAAACTTGATCAACGTCAACGGCAACCTGTACTTTACCGCCAATAATGGCACCAACGGCCAAGAGTTGTGGAAGACTGATGGCACCGCCGCCGGCACCGTCCTGGTTCAAGATATCTACCCTGGCACAGGTAGCTCCATGCCCAACAACCTCACCAACATCAACGGCACCCTGTACTTTCGAGCCGATAATGGCACCAACGGCCAAGAGTTGTGGAAGCTAGTTGATAACAGTAGCCCCACCAATATTGCTTTAAGCAATAGCACCATCAATGAAAACGTCGCAGCTAATAGCGCCGTCGGGACATTAACCAGCACTGACCCCGACACCGGAAATACCTTTACTTATAGTTTAGTCACGGGTACAGGCTCAACAGATAACACCGCCTTCGCTATTGTTGGCAACCAACTCAACATCGTTGCATCCCCCAACTTTGAAGCCAAGTCCAGTTATGCTATCCGAGTACGGACTACCGATCAGGGGGGACTAACTTACGAAACCCCATTGACGGTTACTGTTAATAACCTCAACGAAACTCCTACAGCCCTAGTCCTCAGCAGTACCAGCATTAACGAAAACGTCGCTGCTAATAGCGCAGTCGGCACCTTCACCAGCACTGACCCCGACACCGGAAATACCTTTACTTATAGTTTAGTCACGGGTACAGGCTCAACAGATAACACCGCCTTCGCTATTGTTGGCAACCAACTCAACATCGTTGCATCCCCCAACTTTGAAGCCAAGTCCAGTTATGCTATCCGAGTACGGACTACCGATCAGGGGGGACTAACTTACGAAACCCCATTGACGGTTACTGTTAATAACCTCAACGAAACTCCTACAGCCCTAGTCCTCAGCAGTACCAGCATTAACGAAAACGTCGCTGCTAATAGCGCAGTCGGCACCTTCACCAGCACCGACCCCGACACCGGAAATACCTTTACTTATAGTTTAGTCACGGGTACAGGCTCAACAGATAACACCGCCTTCGCTATTGTTGGCAACCAACTCAACATCGTTGCATCCCCCAACTTTGAAGCCAAGTCCAGTTATGCTATCCGAGTACGGACTACCGATCAGGGGGGACTAACTTACGAAACCCCATTGACGGTTACTGTTAATAACCTCAACGAAACTCCTACAGCCCTAGTCCTCAGCAGTACCAGCATTAACGAAAACGTCGCTGCTAATAGCGCAGTCGGCACCTTCACCAGCACTGACCCCGACACCGGAAATACCTTTACTTATAGTTTAGTCACGGGTACAGGCTCAACAGATAACACCGCCTTCGCTATTGTTGGCAACCAACTCAACATCGTTGCATCCCCCAACTTTGAAGCCAAGTCCAGTTATGCTATCCGAGTACGGACTACCGATCAGGGGGGACTAACTTACGAAACCCCATTGACGGTTACTGTTAATAACCTCAACGAAACTCCTACAGCCCTAGCCCTCAGCAGTACCAGCATTAACGAAAACGTCGCTGCTAATAGCGCAGTCGGCACCTTCACCAGCACTGACCCCGACACCGGAAATACCTTTACTTATAGTTTAGTCACGGGTACAGGCTCAACAGATAACACCGCCTTCGCTATTGTTGGCAACCAACTCAACATCGTTGCATCCCCCAACTTTGAAGCCAAGTCCAGTTATGCTATCCGAGTACGGACTACCGATCAGGGGGGACTAACTTACGAAACCCCATTGACGGTTACTGTTAATAACCTCAACGAAACTCCTACAGCCCTAGTCCTCAGCAGTACCAGCATTAACGAAAACGTCGCTGCTAATAGCGCAGTCGGCACCTTCACCAGCACCGACCCCGACACCGGAAATACCTTTACTTATAGTTTAGTCACGGGTACAGGCTCAACAGATAACACCGCCTTCGCTATTGTTGGCAACCAACTCAACATCAACGCCTCCCCCAACTTTGAAGCCAAGTCCAGTTACAGTGTCCGGGTGCGGACTACCGATGCTGGGGGACTGTTTACCGAAGCCCCATTGACGGTTACTGTTGCTAATGTTAATGAAACTCCTACAGCCCTAGCCCTCAGCAATAGCACCATTAACGAAAACGTCGCTGCTAATAGCACCGTTGGGACATTAACCAGCACCGATCTGGATGTCGGTGATACCTTTACTTATAGTTTAGTCACGGGTACGGGAGATACTGATAACACCGCCTTTACCCTTGTGGGTGACCAACTGAAAATCAACGCTTCCCCTGACTTTGAAACTAAGTCCAGTTACAGTATCCGACTGAAAACCACTGATGCTGCGGGACTGACTTTCGAGAAGGCATTGACAGTTAATATTAATAATCTCGCCGACCAAACCCCTACTAATCTCACTCTCAGCAGTAACAACATTGATGAAAACGTGGCTGCTAATAGCATCGTTGGGACATTAACCAGCACCGATCTTGATGTCGGTGATACCTTTACTTATAGTTTAGTCACGGGTACGGGAGATACTGATAACACTGCCTTTACTCTTGTGGGCGACCAACTGAAAATCAACGCTTCCCCTGACTTTGAAACTAAGTCCAGTTACAGTATCCGACTGAAAACCACTGATGCTGCGGGACTGACTTTCGAGAAGGCATTGACAGTTAATATTAATAACCTTAACGAAAAGTTAGTCTCCCTCACACCCAATAACGACATTTTCAATGGGACTGCTAGTGCCGACCAAATCGACGCTTTAGCAGGCAGCGATCGCATCTACGGTGAGGGCGGAAACGATACCATCGATGGTGGCGAGGGCAACGATATCCTCTACGGTGGTGATGATGATGATTTGCTGCACGGTGGCAATGGCAGTGATCGCCTTTATGGTGATGCAGGTAATGATCAACTTTATGGTGATGCGGGTAACGATATCCTCTATGGCGGCGACGGTGACAATCTCCTTGATGGCGGAGCGGGTAGCGATCAAATTTATGGTAACACCGGGATTGATACTTTTGTTCTAGCTGCTGGAATGGGTCAGGATCTGATCAACGGTTTTGAAGATGGCAAAGATAAAATCCGATTAGATGGTGGTTTGACTTTTGCCGATTTAAACATTACCACAAGTGGCACTTCTACCTTAATTAAAGTGTTAGCAAGTGGAGTAACTCTTGCTTCTTTAATTAACGTAAATTCAACCCTGATTGGGTCGGCTGATTTTATTTAATGTAGACTAGAAAACCGAAAGTTCGTTGATCTCTTTATAGTCTTAGACCCCCCTAGCACCCTTGGAAAAGGGAGATTTAGGGGGATCTAATCTCAAGGTGTAATCGGGGTTTAAAAACTGTTAACTCATTTCTATAATTTCCAGCGAGTGAGGACACTCACACTACCACAAAATACTCTAATTAACAGTCCTCTAATTCCTAATTTATTTTAACTTTTAAGTCAGGATGTTTTAATTGTAAAAAATTTGATATTAGAATTTGTTACTGTATTTACTATTATATCAACCCTCGATTTAATTGATTTATAATCATGAACTTTCCCCGAATAATTCTTAACTTTGATCCCCGTATTTCCACAACATACAACCGTACTATTTCCCTCGGTTTAACTATCTTTAGTATTGCAAGTGCAGCCCCAATTTTTGCACAGACCGAATCCAATTTACCCAACAATACCCCCGATCAAAATGCCTCAGAGATCAGGGTTCCCGAGTTTCCAGAAGCCCTCTCCTTGTCACAAACACTCCACTGGTCTCATTCTGCTATAGACCTGCAACCTTTATCACAAAATTTATCACAAAATTTAAGCACGGAACCCAACCCCAAAGAACTATTTTTAAATAAAAAGTCTAAAGGTTTAACTACCTCCCCCGACCCCAATTATATTATCCCACCGCGCATTGATCCTAAAGAAAAAATCAACCCAGGAACGACAAGGTTACCGCTTAATGATATTCCCATTAGTCACTTAACAGAATGGCAATTGAGTGCTTTACAAGCCTTTGCTGAGACTACAAACAGCGATATTTTTTTTAATGGTACGCTCAAAATTCAGAGTCGAGTTATTGAGAGTTTAACCCGCGATAATATTTATACCGTAGATCAAAAAGGAAGTTATTTTCAATTGCGAACTGTTCCCTTAGAAAGAACCATTACCACCACAACCATTGAGCCCCAAACCATGACGGGTTTAGAACTACAAATGAGTTTAACCGGGGCTTGTATTTTTTCGGGAACGACCCCTAATCAACAATGTACTTATATGCCTGGTTTAGTAATTGATCGCAATAGTATTGATCCCAAATTTTTTGTCCCCACTCGCGTTTTTCAAACCTCGACCGTGGGGGAAGTTCTCAAACCAGAAACCTTAGCTTTTGTCGAGCGTCCCGGCTTTCAAGGAGGAACAAGTAGTCAACCCATTGGCGTAGATTTTTATTTTCCAAATACGGGTGCTTTCCCTGGAAATAGTCAATCTCAAGAAACAGATTTTCAGCGAAAAGAAGAAATTAATTATACCCTTGTTGGGACATTTTCCAGGGTGCGTCAAGTCATTAAAGCCAATGATACAGAAGCTGTTTTAGGGAGAACTATTCGAGGATTTACTCTATTTTTTGATGACGAAAATCGCTGGAATAATACGATAATTCAAGCTGGGGCGCAATTGTTACCCGATGTCATTCCTGATTTAGAAGGCAGTGAAAAGCCGGCTAATCCTAATATTAATCTTAACTTATTTTTTGCTGCTAATAATACTCGTTTACCCAGTAGTAGTTTTACTATTTATTCCGCCGGACTTGGACGTGCCGAAAGTTTAACTTCTAATATTACTAATTTAAGCCAAATTCCCAGAGCAAATTATCATAGTCTTTGGTTCGGTCTTTCTCCAGTAATTAAACGCAACTTTGAAGATAGTCAAATCTTTTATCAGCCCACAGGCCCACAATTTACCCTCGCCAATGGGGGTGGAGAAGGGGGAGCCGATACGAATGTTCAGTTAATCTCTGCGGTGAATCAAGATACCTATTCAACGGCGAATCTACAGAATTTTTATGCTCAAGTTTATTTAGGTTTTTTCCAACAAAATGTTAACTTAGTGACGGAAAATATCTATCGAGAAAAAATGGGTTATTATCCCCATTTAAGCTTTACAGGAGATTGGACAGGTAGCCAATATATTCTCCGATATTATACGGGTATTATTGCGTCAGAAGAAGTTAAACCTTATCTGGGTACTGATTATACCAGAAACACGGTTAACGGTTGGAATTTTCGGGGTGGTGCAATTGGTTATATTAATCCCGATCAGGATTATTATAGTCAAGTTTGGGGTGGTGTCGCCAAAATAATTAGCTTTAGTAAAAGTGCTAATTTAACTTTATCATCGGGATTCAATTATGCTATTGATCGGGATACAACGATTGGTGATGTTGTTAGTATTTCACCCGCGAGTGAAGTTGCCGTTGCTGCGCGCTTAAATTGGGGAATTGTTTTTATTGGTTTAAGTAACTATTTTGGCGGTATTCTTCCTAATTCCTATGATAATCGCTTACTTGCTGAATGCAGTATCAGTCCGACCAAAACCCTGACTCTCTCTGGTTATATCGCACCCATTGATGAAACTTCTAATCGTTCTCTCTATGGTGCGGGTATCATTTGGCAATTCAAAAACCAGTATAACAGTCCCACTTTATCCTTTAATTGGCAAAATCAACAATATGATTATGGGAATGATGTTTTCGGGAATAAATTATTAGTTAATGATAATATTTTTACGGTGTTATTTCGAGTCGGTCATCCGGGTAACCCATTCCAGTCGGGGCGCGAAGCTCAGGGCAAGAATTAATCAAGTTTAAGTCCCATTTAAACAATAATCCCACGCCAAAAAAATCCGTATAGCGTGGGAAAAGTTATAAAAAATTGCAATAGCAAAAAAACGTTAAACCAAAACCGGAATAATCTGAGATTCTTCCGGGAAATAAGGACAACTCAACTGAGGGTTTAAGCCACTTCGTCAGCCACCCCTGAAACTAACTCTTTGAAGGCTTTACCCGCCGAAAATACCGGAACAGTGGTCGCCGGAATGGTCATGGGTGCACCCGTACTTGGGTTACGACCCTCACGGGCTTTACGTTCTCTGGCTTCAAAGGAACCAAAACCTACCAAAGTCACTTTTTCCCCATCCGCCACCGCTTCCATGATGGACTCACAAATGGCTGAAACAATTAAATCCGCTTGTTTTTTAGTCACACCAGCTTTAATGGCCGTGGCTTGAACCAGTTGTTCTTTATTCATCTGATATGAACCTCATAAATTATGTGAGCAAGTCTGCAAATAGTGAACTACTCACCGCTAACCTGGAGTACCAGGCAGAGCGGAAGTTTCTGTACTTACACCGCGAGTGCCTCAAGACAGACTTGCGTCCCCCTTTTGGTCTTACCTCCCCTCAACCAGCATCAAACGGCTGAACCATCCGTCTTTAACATTCTGATGCCTTCTGCTCTGATATTGATCGCTGCGTTTCCATCTCGGTCGTGATCGGTACCACAATGGGGACAAGTCCATTCACGAACATCCAACGGCATCTCACTCACCTGGTTACAGGTAGAGCGGGGGACTTGCCGGCGGTGTAAGTTAAGGCTGATGGCAGTGCTAGCACAACCCCATCAGCAATTGGCAAGCCCAGAAAGCCTCAACCACCTTAACCCTAAGTAAAGTTGGTGTTTTTGGGTTCTCCGTCGGTAAAGCCCGAGTGGATGATGGGAAGTCATCCTGACAGAACACCAATTTACCGCTTTTGTAGAGATTAGCATTGATTTGAGGGAGTTTTGACACTCTTACGAATAGAATTTGAGAGATTTAAAGCCCAAGTAGAAGGACGGGGCTTGATAGCCTATTTTTGGGCGACAATAGAATAGACCCTAGACTGGAAAAGATCAAATATGACGGCTGAAGAACTTTTGATGGCTTATGCCTCTGGAAAGCGGGATTTTCGGGATACAGACCTATTTCGGGCTGATTTTAATAATGCTGACTTGAGTGGAGCCAGCCTATTTCGATGTCACCTGTTTCGGGCTAACTTATTTCGGGCTAACTTGATTGGGGTGAATTTATACAATGCCGATCTCGTTGGTGCTAACCTCTACTGTGCTAATTTAAGTGGGGCTAACCTGAGTGGGGCTAATTTGACGCGGGCGGATTTAACCGGGGCTAACCTGAGTGGAGCCGACTTAAGTGGGGCGGACTTGAGTGGAGCCACTTTATCCCTGGCAAATTTGAGTTATGCTGATCTGAGTCGAGCCACTTTATTAAAAGTCGATTTGGTGGAAGCGAATTTGAATCATGGGAATCTCAAAGGAGCTAATTTGAAAGATGCTAATTTCACGGATTCAACGGTTCAGGACGCTAATTTTACGGGTGCAATTAATATAAGTTTAGATTTACTCAGTTACCTGCAACAGCAGGGGGCAATTCTATCGAAATCGGAGCTTTCGGTGACTCAGTGCTAGACCCTTGAACGTGCGGACTTGGCTTCCGCACCCAGCCCCTCAAAATCGTGGCAATATTCGGTGTGGCTTCTTAATCCCCCCAATGCTCTCTATCGCGCGCTATACGACCTTGGAACCAACTCCCCACTTAGTCTTACATACCGAAGGTGGTAATCGCTATTTACCACTGATGGGTAAAAATTACTGGACATTGGGTCGCAGTGAGGACAATACTTTTGTCGTCAAAGACCGATGGATGTCTCGTAACCATGCCATGTTACAACGCATGGAAAATGGAGAGTTTTTTTTAATTGATTTAGGGAGTCGAAATGGTTCCTTTGTCAATGGTCGGCGGGTGACAATTCCGGTTACCCTTCATAATGGAGATCATATTGTTTTCGGACAAATGGAATTAGAATTCTATTGTCCTGATGTCACCCAAGAAACTGACCCTTCCGAACCTGAATCGGAAGATTTTACCGCTACATTAACGGTTCGCCGTTTGATATCAGTCATGGTCATGGATATTCGGGATTTTACCGTATTAACCCGACAATTAGATGAACGGATTTTATCAGAAGTGATCGGTCGTTGGTTTCGTCACGCCGGACAAATTATTCGAGAAAATGGCAGTTGGGTAGATAAATATATTGGCGATGCGATTATGGCGGTTTGGTTTCATGGAACCCAAGGAGTCACTCCCCAAGAAATGTTAAAAATTGCTAACGCATTAAGTCAATTACATAAAATTACAATAGAACTGAGTAATCATTATCCCTTGCCTTTCCCGTTGCGAGTCGGTGCTGGAATTAATACCGGATATGCCATGGTCGGTAATACTGGAAGCGGTGGTACTGCTGATTATACAGCTTTGGGAGATACGGTAAATGCAGCCTTTCGTTTAGAATCTTCGACCAAAGAAATTGGTATGGATATTGCATTAGGAGAAACTACCTATAAATATCTATCCCAGGCTTGTCCTCAACAAAATTTTCAACAATATACTGTTAATCTTAAAGGCTATGATACCCCTACAATTACCTATGGGGGAACTTTTGCCAATTTAGATGAGTTTTTGGAACCGAAATCATAATCTTGTAAAGTGTATAATATTAAATCAGAATATTTTACCTACTTGATCATGAAACTTGCCACCGACATCAAAATTCCCTTCCCTCGTCCCCTAGTTTTTAGTACCTACAGAGACAATTTAATGGATGTGGTCAACTCATTACCCAATAAAAATGATGTTAAATTAGTCTCTCATCGAGTAGAAGCCGATACGGTTTATACTGTTTATGATTGGCAATCGGATGAAGATATTCCCGCCCTGATTGAAAATATATTAAAACAGGATAAACTCCGTTGGACAGAATACGACACTTGGAATAATCAAGATTTTACCTTAGATTGGAAAATTCAAACCCAAATTTTTACAGAAGCATTCCAATGTTCAGGAAAAAATACCTTTTTAGAGGATAAAAATAATACCATAATTCAAACCCGAGGCGAAATTCAACTAGACCCGAACAAAATAGATGGAGTTCCCGATTTTCTCAAGACTCAATTAGCCAGTTTGTTTGAACAAATCCTAGGAAGTAAACTCGAACCCAATTTAATTGATATGGGGAAAGGAGTACAAAAATATTTAGAAAAACACAAATAATAGGTCTAGGGTGGGTGAGTTTCTAGTCGTTTTTTGATCAGGATAACAGAATCACCCACTTTAGAAAAACAAAAATCAACCATAATGTGTCCACCTTCGGGGCACTTTCTAATTTTTAGAATGCTTGGAGAATTGCAAGTTGTTAAGGGCGATCGCAGATACACAGATTACTCTATATCAAAAGCATTTCACTGCGCTGGCACAAAATCATAACCAGTACCAGAACGAGAGTTTTCGTCCCCAATAATTTTCACGAGTTGAATTGGGGCGTTACGATCGCCTGTTGGCAAAAAGGTCACGACTCCAGAAGCACCTTGAGCAGAAAATTTGGGCGATGAAAGCACTTTTTGCACCCCACTACGAGTGGGATTTTCCTGTAAAGCAGCAATCAATGCTTTAGTTGCATCATAAGCCATTGCGGTGCGCCAGTTAACGTCTGCACCCCAAAGGCGATCAGCATCTGTAGTAAACTTTTCTTGCAAATTTGCTTCTCTATGCCAAGGAATTGCTAGTACCATGCCCATAACATTTTCTTTACCTACTTTTAATGTATCAATATGGTAAGCACTGTCTCCTCCTAAAAGTGGTAGTCTTCCCTGGTTTACTTGCACTACTTGTAAAGATTGATTGCGTGTCTTCTCATTGGGCAATAAAGTAATGACTTCTGCTCCCTGACTAATTGCCGCGTCTACGTTAGCTTTAGGGCTAAAAGATGTATTACCCAAGTCAAATTCTGCTACCACATTGCCATTATTTTGAGCCAAATTTTTTGTAAACTCATTTTTTTTAGATGTTTTCGCTATATACTAGAGAAATAGTGAAACACTTGAGAAGATGTACGCCACTCAAAAGAACCAACTTAGACGACTTAGCCAGCAGGAATTTAACGCCCTGACTGTTTTGTGTCGTTTGAGCAAGAATCTTTTTAATGTGGCTTTGTATGAATGTAGGCAGTATTTCTTTACTCAAAGAAAGCGACTGACCTATGAATCTAACTACCATATTTGCAAGTCTAATGAGAACTATCGGCTTCTTAATACCGATATTGCTCAACAGACAATGAAGGTGGTAGATAGAAGTATGCGGTCTTTCTTGGGACTTCTTCAAGCCATCAGTATAGGACGCTGTGAACAAAAACCACAACTGCCTAAATACTTGCCCAAAGATGGTTATTTCCCTTTGATTATTCCGAGAATTAAAGTTAAAAATGGGGTGTTTAATATCCCCATGTCTCAACAATTTAAACAGGAATATGGGGAAGTGAAAATCCCACTCCCAGAAAGACTGAAAGACAAGAAGATTAAGGAGGTACGAATACATCCGAAATACTCGGCTCGATGGTTTGAGATTGAGTATATTTATGAAGATGAAAAAATCGAAACATCTGTTGATTCCGAAAAAGCGATAGCTATTGACTTGGGGGTTAATAATCTGGCAGCTTGTTTTGACACTGATGGGCATCAATTTTTGATTGATGGCAAAAGACTTAAAAGCATTAATCACTGGTATAACAAGCGTAACGCCCAGCTTCAATCTGCCAAAGACAAGCAAGGGATAAAAGGGATCACAAATAAACAGGCACGACTTAATCAAAAGCGGAATGACTCTATTCGAGATTATTTGAATAAATCGGCTCGAATAATAATCGACCATTGTTTGACTTATCAAATTGGTAAATTGATAGTTGGTTACAATCCGGGTATCAAGCAAGAGATTAATATCGGACGTTCTAATAATCAAAACTTTGTCCAGATTCCTTTTTGGCAGTTGAGACAAAAACTTAAAGCTTTGTGTTGTCGATACGGAATTGAGTATGGTGAACAAGAGGAATCTTACTCCTCTAAGGCTAGTTTTTATGACCAAGATGAGATCCCTATTTACAATGCCGATAATCCCAGTAAACAGAAGTTTTCTGGTAGAAGGATTAAGAGAGGATTGTATAGAACAAAGGATAGACATCTGGTTTCGGCTGATATTAATGGTAGTGCCAATATTTTGGTTAAAAGTAAGCACAGACTTGATTTTGAGCGAGTGTCTAGCGGGTTTTTGGCTAACCCTTTAAGGATTTACGTCTCTTAAGAATCCCCGCCGTTTTACGGCGCGGGAGTGTCAATTACCAAGAAATTCGGGAAGATGGTCTCCTTGAGGGTCTCCAACAAGGAGTCCAACAAGGAAGACAACGGGAGGCGATGTCATTTGTTACTCGCTTAGTGACTCGACGAGTCGGTGCGATCGCTCCTACAATACAAGAACAAATTCAGACCCTATCTGTAGAACAATTAGAGGATTTAGGGGAAGCACTTCTGGATTTTTCAGAAGCAACGGATTTAGAAAATTGGTTGAATCAAAGTCAGCCTTAATGAGTACAATAGAGGTTCATCTGTTTAAAACTTCACCTAATACTTTAAGGACATTTAACCCATGACCGTTGATGAAGTTCTTGCGATCGCAGAAGTTGTCCTTGATGGGGAATGCTTAAACGACGTGCGAGAGCTAATATTTAGACAATGTTGGGAAGGTAGATGCTCCTATGAGGAAATTGCTAAACTTTCCAAGTATGATGATGAATACATAAAATCCATTGCTGCTAAACTAGTGTTGGGTTTTGTTGTCACTCAACCCAACCAAATATTAAGAAATAATCTAAGAAGGAATTTTAACAGTTTCCCCTAATAAACTCGACATTCGTGCTGCCTCAGCAACTTTCAGGGTAGATAAACTGGCTTCTGGGCTAACATAAAGGGGCGTTCCTTCATAGAGACAATCTAAAACCATCTGAGTATCTTTAACAAATAATCCCCGACGGGAAGCCACCTCAATATTTTGAACAGTATCCTTTTGAATCAGTTGACCCTTTTCGGGAGTAAAAATTAACGTTCCCTGTTCACCATAGAGGGTAAAAGTGTTATCAGACTGCCAAAAAACTTCTCCTTTTCCATAAACAGACTCTCCCAGGATGCCATTATTAAAAGTTAACCTAGCATTACATAAACAGGCTTTGTAGAGATCCGGTTCAATATCCCAATATTGGACTTGACAATTGACACTAGCTACTGTCCCAAATAAATCGGTAAATCTGTGCAAACGGGACAAAGCCCCAGTTATCGGAAAACCAAATAAAGAGGGCTGATATGTCCATTTAGCCGGGGCTGGATTTTGGGGGTTAATAGTGACATAACGAACATAGAACACTTGACCAATGGCCTCCAGGGACGCTTTGATAGCATTGTGCATTCCTCCCAACAGTTCAAGATGTTCGACATGGAGGAGTTTATTTTTCTCTTGCGCCAGGGCAATTAAAGATTCTGCGTCCTGGGGATCTAAACTCAGGGGATATTCAACGACAACGTGTTTATCCTGTTCTAAAGCATAACGAGCAATCTTGCCATGATCTCGATTTACCGTGCAAATGATTACCAGATCAATATCTGGCCGTTCGACTAAATCAGCCCAGGATGCAGATACCGTAACATCAAATTCTTGACTAAAGGCAATTGTGGAGGCCGGGGTATTACCCGCAATGGCCACAAGCTGCGATCGCAGATCGGCAATTAGAGCCGCCGCCCGCATTTTCGCCACATATCCACTGCCAACAATTCCCACTCGTAGAGGATGGGAAACCTTACTAACAGAAGAAAATAAAAATCGACTCATGATATCAGGGTTAGGGACAAGGGTGCTAGATATAAGTAATCAAGATGCAATTAGAAAAATTTATAATAAATCCCATTCTAAATCTAGGTTGACAAGGTTTTACAACTTCGGCTTTTTCTCCTAATATCGAGATGTGAAAAAAATCTGTGATGCAGGCAAAAGCCCATTAATGCTTTTGGTTTGTATAAGGGATTTTTATATTTTTATCGAAATTAACGAGAGGAACACTACATGGCTAGTTATAAAGTCACATTGAGAACTCCAGACGGCGAGAAAACCATTGAAGTCGCTGATGATGTTTATATTTTGGATGCGGCGGTAGACGACGAAGGTATTGATTTGCCCTATTCCTGTCGTTCGGGTTCTTGCTCATCCTGTGCAGGTAAACTTGTTTCCGGTACAGTCAACCAAGACGATCAGAATTTCTTAGAGGATGACCAAATCGCAGCAGGATACGTTTTGACCTGCGTGGCCTACCCCACTTCTGATGTTGTGATCGAAACCCACAAAGAAGATGAGGTGGAAGCCTAGTCATTTGCGTGTTCGTTCAAAGTTCAACGGTGATGGTTATTATCGGCGTTGAGCTTTGAATTCATCAGGGATTGACGGGCTGAAGTTCGGTTTTTGGGAATTAAGAGTTTAGTTACTCACTACCCTAACTTCGCCTGTTGATCCGATTCCCAACCCAAGTCTTATATAAGGAATCAAGATGTAATTGGAAAAATTTATAATAAATCCCATTGTAAATCTGGATTGATCAGGTTTTACAACATCGGCTTTTTCTCGTAATATCAGAGGGGAAGAAAATTCCACGATGCAAACAAAGCCTAATCAAGCTTTTGCTTGCTATCAGGGGTTTTTAGAGTTTTTATCGAAATTCGTGAGAGGATCACTACATGACTGCTGATGCTACTGCTATTTACAAAGTCACACTGAAAACACTAGAAGGCGACACCATAACTGAAAATACGATTGAAGTCCCCGATGATGAGTACATTTTAGATGTAGCAGAAGAAGCCGGACTGGAACTACCGTCTTCTTGTCGTTCAGGTGCTTGTTCTACCTGTGCGGGTAAAATTGAATCGGGTACTGTTGACCAATCGGATCAGTCTTTCTTGGATGATGACCAAATCAAAGACGGATATGTTTTAACCTGCGTTGCCTACCCGACTTCTGATTCCGTGATCTGGACGAACAAGGAAGATGAATTATATTAATTGAGGTTTGACACTCCCTGTGCCTAAAGGCGTGGGGATTCTTTGTTCATAGAGCTAACTTAAAGGTTTACAATAAAAAGCCGTCGTAGAAGGGTTTTAAACCCATTTTTCCGATAATCATTATCACCTATTTAGCTCTTTATTTCTGTTTAAGTCCCACTAAGCGTTATGGCCACTGCTATATCAACGGCGTTGAACTCTAAATTTTTTTTAATTCTCCGACAGCAGGGATGAATTTAAAGGTTGCAGTTGGGTTCCTGGGAAGTAAAAGTTTAAAATTTGTTCACTTGACCATCCTAATTTAGCCAGATGATAAGATCCTGTCTGACTCATTCCTACTCCATGTCCGAAACCACCTCCAACAAAAACATAACCTTTAAGGGTTTTATTGGGATTGTAAACGGGATCAATATAAAATAAAGTGCTAATCGGGGGTAAAAATGCACTTTGAATTTCATCTTTAGCAATTTCTAACACCCCTTGATCTGTCGTTACTGTCATTTTCAATATCCGCCCGGTTTGCGATCGCTTTACAATCTCAACCTTTTGAACTTTCTTAAAATTAGCTTGAGGCAAATTTCGCCGTTTTAAGTAAGATCGCAATTGTTCTGCAATGGCTTCTAAAGTAGCTTCTTCCCGCCAACGAAAATCAAGTTCTCCGGTTTCATTAAATCCGGTTTTTAGATTGATAAACTTTCTAAAATTAGGTTCGGAAGCTAAATTTTGTTGAGATAAATCCCAAATTTTATTCGGGGCATCAATTACCCCTAGCAAATAGGGCCGGGGTTCTCCATTCCAAATATCATTATAATTTGCCGTGACTCCCCCACTGGCGGAAAAATACACCGCATCTGTCAAGGTATTGTTATGGGTTAAAACTAAACCCTTAGTCACCTCAATAGCTTGATCCGTACTCCCATAAACTTCCGTTAGTCCTCGATAAACTTGACAGTCCGTATTTGCACAAAGATGATAATTGTCCGCTTCAAACCGTTGCAGGTTTCGCAAGGCGTAGGTTCGCGCTAGAACAGCCTGGGCTTCGATGGAGGCTGCCGGGGGCCAAGCCCCAATTTCATGGGGCACGACGCCCCGCAAATAGGTCTCTAACGGCACGTTATTAACCAGGGTATAGGTTCCATAAGCGTCGGGTTGTAGTCGCAAACTCCCCCCATAGACCAGAGGTTCGGGGTCATTGGTTTTTTGACTAACTTGAATCACATTCTGGGGACTGGTAATCTCCAGTTGATTGCGGTTATAGCGATATCCGGCTGCCGTCCAATAGGGGGTACGTTTTTGGGTGAGAATTTGGGTTTCCAATTGGGGCAGTTTATGGCCTTGGGCTTGTAAACTATCGATTAACCACCGTCGCAACAGGGGGGTATTATAAACACTGCGTTTGGCCCAAACTTGCCAGCGATCTGGTTGGGCTAATTCCACTTCTAAACCCAGCGATCGCCATTGTTGAGCATCTTCTTCGGCATTTTCATAGCTGCGGTGGGTACTCAAAACCACTCTTTCTTCGACTTCTGGTTCCAGGAGGGGTTCAACGCCCATTTTCAGGAGCACACTCTCAGTCTGGAGTTGTTTTTCCCCTTGGGGCGTCTGAAATTGCAGGGTTAAGTAGTCTCCCGGTTGGGCTTTGAGAATTAATTGATCACTGGGTTTATCCCCAAAGTGTTGCACTACACCGATTTTTAATGTCGGGTTGAAGTCTTGATCTTGGGGTTTTTGTTCTTGGGCACTGGTGGGAGTGGGGGAGAGGATCAAAAAGCATAATATACTGAATACCTTTGGAGGGAAAAATAATATCATCTTAGCCATATTAATTACTGCTATAGTTGTTGATTGAGTTATTCTTCTTCAGGTGATTCTT
The DNA here is from genome assembly GCF_057220675.1 of Planktothrix sp. PLAVEN19ND. Taxonomy (NCBI): domain Bacteria; kingdom Bacillati; phylum Cyanobacteriota; class Cyanophyceae; order Oscillatoriales; family Microcoleaceae; genus Planktothrix; species Planktothrix sp. PLAVEN19ND. The sequence continues at coordinate 2,637,994 of NZ_CM170132.1, forward strand.
GATCGGAAAAAACAGCTTCTATATTGCGATAACCACTGACTATCCGAACAATTTCTACACCATTTGAAATCGGGCGATAAAATATTAAATAGTCTTCTACTGGAAATCGTCGTAGACCTTCTGATAGTTCATTGCAGCTTTGTCCCATGTTAGGAAAATCCGCTAAACGTTTAAATTGTTGTTGGATTTTTTCATTAATTTGTCTAACTGCTACGGGACTAAAACGGGTGAGGTAGTTGTTGATTTCTCTTAAGTCTTGCTTGGCTGGAAGTGTAATTAAATATCGGCTCATGATATTACTTCCTCTGCTTGAAGTTCAGCTTCCATCCGTTGCAAATCGGCTTCTAATTCAGCAAAAACTTCTTCCCCATCAAATACCTCACCTCGTTCTGAAGCTGCAATTCCCTCTTGAATTTTAGCTTTTAATTTGGCTAACTTAGCTTCCCGAATGCGATCGCGTTGATCTAATAACATTAAGGCTTCCCCAATGACGTCACTGACAGAAGCATAGCGACCGCTATTAACTTTATCCTGAATAAACTCTGTTAAGTGCTTCGTTAATGGAATTTGCATGGTTTAAATATCCTGAAGTTGTCTTGACCATCAATTTATATTTTAATCGTTTTTTAGGATAACTGCAAATAAAATCCGGCTATCTTTGGGAGACAAAATCAAGAAAACCGGATTCAATTAATACTAACCTATTAAGGATTAATTAATAGGGGTTTTTTGTCGCGATCCCATCCATCGGGGAAAACCATTTTCATCGCGTAATTGTAAGGTTTGATTTCCTTTTTTAATCTCTCCAACAATTAAATTGGGTTGTCCTCCCCAGTCAACTCGTGTTCCCGTAACTTCTACGGTGTCATTGGGTTTAATTTGAAAGTTTTGTTGTTCTAAATACCACACGGGGGCAACATGAAGCCCGAGGGTTTCTGTATTCGTTTTCATCAATAAATACATACCGTGAGGCATTTGATTTCCTCGATTTCCTGGTTGTATTTCTAATATCGTTCCTTGAACTGTTTCTACATGACTAGGATCATACATCATCCCAGAATATCGCCCTTTTCCTCCTGAACGATTTCCCCTTCCACCTTGACCCATCATCGGATGATTTTGTCCCATCAGTTGTTGACAGGGGGGATAAAAATTATTGCCATTTGTAGGAGTAGGTTGGGGAGAATTTGAGTTAGACTGTGCAAATAAAGGTGGGGAATAATTCAGGGAAATAAAAGCAATCCCCGTGGCAATTATAACCCCTTTAACTTGAGTTTTAGATAAATTAGTTTTCATGGTTCAGTCCTCCTGGTGAATAATTAACCAGTTTTGCTGATAGATATATGATAAAGTATCCTGTAAGTGGAGAGTCTAGTTAAGTTGATAAAACTTTATAAAAAACAGCAAATCTTCATCAGATTAAGATTCGAGATTGTTCAGTTAAAGGAATACCAATTCCCGATAAGCCTGGTAATAACCAATCAAAAATAACTAAAGTGTATTGTGTCCATTGATTTTCCAAATAATCCCAAGCTTCCATCTCATCCTGAACCCAATCTACAATATATGCTTTTTGGGTTAATATTCATTTAATGGCTTCCCCTAAATTGGGTTCATCTTCCACTAGCAAAATTCTCATGGTTTAAAATCCCTAAAAGGATATAAAATTTCTTCCAGTATAACCCACAAGAACAGTGCTATGATTCGACGACGTTCAACTCCTTGGATTCATCAAAAATCGAGATTTATCATTGCTAGTGTAGCTGCTTTTGGTGCAGTGATTGCCGCCTATTTAACCTTTGTCAAACTGACAGGAGGAAGTGCGGCTTGTCCGACAACAGGTTGTGATCAAGTTCTGGAAAGTCCTTATGCCATTGTTTTTGGTTTACCTCTACCTCTGTTTGGGTTGGTAGCTTATATTATCATGGCAGGCATGGCAGTTTCCCCTTGGTTAATTAATTCTGAAACCCAAAAAAAATTAAGAATAAAAACAGAAGATTGGACATGGCTATTGATGTTTGCTCAAGCATCTGCCATGATGATTTTCAGTTTTTATCTGATGTATATAATGGCATTTGTCATTAAATCCTTGTGTATCTATTGTACTGCTTCTGCAATTTGTTCTATTAGTTTATTCGTTTTAGCTTTATTAGGTAAAGATTGGGAAGATCGAGGTCAAATATTTTTTATTGCGGTAGTAGTAGCAATGATTACTTTAATTGGAACCTTAGCGGTATATGCTCCCATTAATAGCCCTCGTGCCGAAAAAAGCACATTTCAAATTACAACTACCTCTGACCCCGCCAATATTGAACTGGCGGAATATTTAACCCAGTCTGGAGCAAAAATGTATGGAGCTTTTTGGTGTGGTCACTGCCATGATCAAAAGCAATTATTTGGTCAACAAGCAGTGGATAAACTGCCTTATATTGAGTGTGACAAGGAAGGTAAAAATCCTCAACTTGATTTGTGTAAAGCCAAGAATATTGAATCTTATCCTACTTGGGAAGTTAAGGGTCAGATGTATGCAGGAGTTCAGAGTTTAGAAAAGTTAGCAAAGGTTTCAGAATATAAGGGATCTCGGACTTTTGGTGTTCGTTAATAGACTCTCAAAACCTAACCCCAAATCAAGTAGAGACGTGCCAAGCGCGAATTGTGCCGTTAGACTGTTGGCGCGTCTTTACAAGAGTCCCTATCGGGGAAAAAAGCACTCAATATTCAGATCAAATTGCTACTTGAGGACTCTTGTAGCATTGAAAATTGCCAGTAGCGCCACTCCCACATCGGCAAATACTGCCTCCCACAAGGTGGCAATTCCGATCGCACCCAAAACAATGAATAATCCTTTAATCGCCATCGCCAATACAATATTTTGCACGACAATTTTGCGAGTCTTTTTAGCGACTTGAATCGCCTCTGCTACTTTAGACGGGGCATCGGTCATAATCACCACATCAGCCGTCTCAATAGCCGCATCTGACCCTAATCCTCCCATTGCTATACCCACATCGGCTCTAGCAATTACAGGAGCATCATTGATACCATCGCCCACAAATGCAACTTTGCCTTTTCCGGCTCCACTCAGCAACTTCTCGATCGCCTCTACTTTTCCTTCGGGTAACAATTCAGCAATATAGGAATCTAAACCCAGACTTTCTGCTACGCTTTTAGCAACAGCCCGGTTGTCACCCGTAAGCATCATAATTCGCTCGACTCCCACCCTTTTAAGATCTTGAATTACCTTAATCGCATCGTCCTTAATTTCATCTGCAATTAAAATGTAGCCCCCATAGCATCCATCAATCGCAACATGAACAACAGTACCCTCTAAATTGCAGGTATCGTGATCAATATTTTCTCGATGCAAGAGACGATCATTCCCTGCCAAAACCACTTGATTTTTCACTTTTGCCCGAATACCATGACCCGCAATTTCTTCGTAGTCCGTTACATCCCCGTCATCAATAAGTTGACCGTATGCTTCTCGAATTGACTGTGCTACTGGGTGGTGAGAATGAGATTCCGCTTTGGCTGCCAACTTCAGTAATTCCGACTCAGAAAAACCGTTTTGAGTTACAATTCTCGTCACTTTAAACACACCTTTGGTCAAGGTTCCAGTTTTATCAAAAACAACGGTTTTAACAGCAGTCAAGGTATCCAAAAACGTCGAACCTTTGACCAGAATTCCTCGTTTGGCAGCACCTCCAACACCACCAAAATAGCCCAAGGGAATACTAATCACCAATCCACAGGGGCAGGAAATAACCAGTAAAATTAGGGCGCGGTAAACCCATTCTGTGGAAGTTGCACCGGGAATAAACAGGGGGGGTAAAAGGGCTACAGCTAAAGATAAAACGACTACAACGGGGGTATAGTAGCGGGCAAATTGGGTAATAAATTTCTCGGTTTCTGCTTTCTTGCTGGTAGCATTTTCAACGAGATCGAGAATTTTGACAATCGAAGATTCCCCAAAAGGTTTGGTAACTTGAATCGTTAAAACACCACTTTGGTTAATCGTCCCTGCTAAGACAACCTCTCCAACTTTCACCCGGCGCGGAACAGATTCTCCAGTTAATGCTGAAGTATCAATCTGAGAATTCCCTTCGATAATTTCACCATCTAAGGGAATCTTTTCTCCGGGTTTGACTAGAATAATATCTCCCACGTTGACGGTTTCTGGGGAGACTTGTTTGACTATTCCATTAACTTTTAGATTGGCAGTGTCCGGGCGAATTTCCAGCAGAGATTTGATCGTGCGGCGAGAGTGACCCACAGAGTATTCTTGAAACAATTCTCCGATTCGGAAAAACAGCATGACGGCGACCGCCTCCGGGAGTTGATGAATGGCGATCGCTCCTACCGTCGCAATGGTCATCAAGAAGTTCTCATCAAACACCTGTCCCCTGAGAATATTCCGTCCAGCCGTTTTCAACACCGACCAACCACTCAGTAAATAAGCGGGGATGAATACGGCATATTCACCCAAGCTGTAGGGCGTATTATGCAGGGGTTTCTCAAAAACTATTCCTAAAACAAGTAATGTGATTACTGCCAACACTGAGGGAAGTTCCCGTTTTAGGTTAAACTCCCCTGAACCGTGATTATGCTCGTGGTTATGGTCATGGTAGTGAGTCTCTAAATGAGATTCTGGGCTGATGATGGTGAAGCCCAGAGAGATGACGCGATCGCAGATTTCCTGTTCATTCACCTGCTTTGGGTCATACATCACCCTTAAGCGTTCCGTCGCAACACTGACGGATATTTCTGCCACACCTGGTATTTTCCCAACACCTGCTTCGATCTTAGTGGCACAGCTACCGCAATCCATACCGCCGATCTGCATCTGTTGAGTTTTAAGGGAAGGAGTCTGAGTCATTGCTCATTTGCTGAATAGATCGTAATTACCAGCATTGTAATCCAATTCATGAAATATATGAGCAGTTGTTCAGTTATTAAAATGATTCTCATTCTATGTTTATACTGAAGGTGTATGAACAAACCCAACCCTTTACAAAAGTCACTATCCCAGGAGTCGGACGCACCAAGTTGTGAGTCTCACCTGGTCAATTTAGACAACGTGCGCTCCTTACAGCCAGAAATCTTGCCACTTGAGGAAGCACAGCGCATGGCGGAATTTTTTGGCGTACTTGCCGATCCGAGCCGTCTGCGTCTCCTCTCTTGCTTGGCAAAGCAGGAGTTATGTGTTTGTGACTTAGCGGCTAGCTTAAGGATCAGTGAATCTGCCGTTTCTCATCAGTTGCGCCTCCTGCGAACCTTGCGCTTGGTTAAGCATCGCAAAGAGGGTCGTAACGTCTATTACAGCTTGGCAGATAGGCACGTTATCAATCTGTACCGTGAAGTTGCAGAACATCTAGGTGGGACAAAATAACCCTAAGTAAATTAGTGATGTTTACCTCAAATTTACTAATCAGATATTCTGACACCTGCCCCGACCATCCAATCTAATAAAATAGGATTAACTAATTCTGGGGCTTCATCTTGGGGACAATGACCCACACCTTCTAATCGAATAAATTGTTTTACCGTCGAATAGTGTTGAAATTGTTCAGCAATTTCTATCGGTTCCCAAGGGTCATTCGTTCCCCATAATATTATCGCTAAACAGGGTAATTTTGGCAATAAATCCTCCGGTAATGGCCCTTGGGAATAGCGAGTAAAGGCGGCGAAAACCTCAACCGCTCCTTGATCTTGGGCAGGTTTTAATAACATTTCTACTAATTCATCCGTAACAGCTTCATCCCGTTTATAGGCTTGTAATAATACTTTTTTAACGGTTTTTGGGGTAGCTAAAAGATTAAAAAAGAATTGATTAAACCAGGAATACTTTAATAACTCCTGAACCACACTGGAGCCATAATTTCGATACCAAGGAAGTTCGGAGCGTTTGCGATCGTGTAATAATCTTAAAGAACAGTTTAATAAAGCAATTTCTCGAACAATATCAGGATAATCAATAGCCGCCTGCATCACTGCAATACAACCAATGGAATTTCCTACTAAAAACGCAGATTCTTGAACAATTTCTCGACAAAAATCAGCGATTTGTTCTCCCCAAGTTTCAAAGGTATAACCCATTTCTGGACTGGGTTTCGGTTTCGCTGACCCCCCAAACCCAATTAAATCTAAAGCAAAGACTCGACAATGTTTGGCTAATTCAGGAATATTTTTTCGCCAATGACCCCAAGATGCCCCAAACCCATGAATTAAAACCACCGCCGGGCCATTATTGCCTTCGCTGACATAACAAATCGGGTATCCTTTCCAAATCCAAGTTTGTGGTACAGATGAAGTAGTTAACATGAGTTTAAGGGAATAGGGATCACGGATTTAAGAGGATTTCACGGATTTTAATTTGTGTTAATCTGCGTCATCTTTTTAAATGCGTGATCGGTAATGGGTAAGGGGATTGATTTTTTAACTGTTATAATAATAGCAATAAATTATTCTATTTTCTAATTCTGTGTCAAAATTAAAAGTTGTTAGTTTCCTAAATTAAAATGACATCAACTCTCCCTCAGACTACGACTATAGACTTTCTGGGTTCGGAAATTGTCCCGGAATATGAAACCGCTAAGGTTGTGATTTTACCGATTCCCTATGAAGCCACAACCAGCTATAGAAAAGGATGCGAGAACGGCCCTGATGCGCTGTTAGAGGCTTCCCATCAGTTAGAATGTTATGATGAAGAACTAGACCGGGAAATCTGTTTTGATGCGGGAATTTTTACCCATGCTCCGATTGCAGATACTCGCCATGGAAAGACAGTTTCAGACACAGAAATGTTGCGGGTAACCCAAGAAACCCTCCAGTCTTTAATTGAACAGAAAAAATTTGTGATTTCCATTGGGGGAGAACACAGTATTACCGAAGGAGTGGTACAGGGATATCGTCAAGTCTATCAAGAATCTTTTACTGTAGTTCAAATTGATGCCCATGGGGACTTAAGGCATGAATATCAGGATACAATTCATAGTCATGCCTGTGTTATGCGTCGAATTGTGAATATGGGATTACCGACGGTACAAGTGGGAATTAGAGCCATTTGTCAAGAGGAAGCTGACTTAATTAAAGAGAAAAATTTAACGGTTTTTCGGGCGAGAGAAATGGCATTTAATCTGGATTGGATTGAACAAGCGATCGCCAGTATTCCCACCGAAAAAGTCTTTTTAACTATTGATGTTGATGGCATTGATCCGAGTTTAATTCCTGGGGTGGGAACTCCCGAACCAGGGGGATTAAATTGGTATTCTACCCTAACCTTTTTACGCCGTCTATTTGAATCTAAAGATGTAATTGGGTGTGATGTAATGGAACTAGCTCCCGTGGTTGATTCAGTGGTTTCTGAATTTACCGTTGCTAAATTAACCTATAAATTAATTGGCTATCAAACTTTAGCCAAAGGATGGATTAAGGATTAAAAATTAAGGTTTGATGGTTGAGGGTTGAGGGGAGCCAAAGCGGGTGAGCTTCAGCCCAAAATCCCTAATAATAGCAGTCGCGCAACCCTGATATTTGACAAAGACCGATCTAGTAAACCAGACGATGAAGTCTTCTACCTCTAGTTGCTTTTCCCTGCTACACCTTAAGCGATTGACACCGTTGATGAATCAAACAGATAGTCCGTTTCCACCAAATCCCAAGCTTTACCATCTAATGCCATTTGTTCAATTAAACTGGCCAGACGTAAGGCTTTTAAGGCTTGTTCTCCACCCACGGATGGTTGATTTCCACCCCGAACACAACTGACAAAATGTTCTAATTCAGCGTGTAGGGGTTCAATATTACTGGTATGAACTTTTTGAATTAACCCATCTTGACGATAGAGAACTTGACCATAATCCGTAACATAATTAGCCGTGGTTTGTCGATGAATTAAAATTTCATTATTGAGAAAATCGGCTTCAGTTAAGGAATTTTTGCAATGGGCAACAATAGAACGTAATTTGCGATGGGTGACTTTACTGCTAATTAAATTGGCGATCACGCCATTAGCAAAACCAAGGGTAGCGGTCACATAATCTAAATAGCCAGAGTCCGAAGCCCGACTACCACTAGCCGTTAATTTAACAACGGGAGCAGCCACTAGATCTAACATCAAATCAATATCATGAATCATTAGATCTAAGACCACCGAAACATCATTAGCTCGGTTAGAATAGGGACTCATCCGACGGGCTTCTAAGGCTAAAACTTCCTCCGTTTTTAAAACTTTACTAAATTCTTGAAAAGCGGGATTAAACCGTTCAATATGACCCACTTGCAAAATTCGTTGATAATCCGCCGCCGCATTGACTAATAATTCAGCCTCACCAATACTTGCAGCAATGGGTTTTTCAATTAAGACATGAACCCCGGCTTGTAAACAGGCCATCCCCACAGGATAGTGTAACCGGGTGGGAACTGCGATACAAACGGCATCTACTAAGGGTAAAAGGTCTCGATAATCTTCAAAAAACCTCACTCGGTACTTACTCGCCGTATCGAGTCCCCGTTCAACACTGAGGTCGGAAACTCCCACAAGTTCCACGTCCTTAAGCATACTCAAAACCCGGGTATGATGCTGCCCCATATTACCGACACCGATCACACCAACTTGAATCGGGTCAAGGTAATTTCTTCCAGCCATAGCATTTGAATATCCAAGGGACATCCTATTTTGCACTCCTCTACTCTCCTCCACCACAGAAATTAAGCCCATAGGCTGTCCATCAGCAGTGTAAATCCATCCAGATACTATCACAGCCTTGGATTTTGTAAAGAAATTTTAATTAGGGGTGGGCGGTTGGGGTTTGAGCCAGGAAGGACGCACTTCCCCTGCCTCCCCTACTCCCCCTGCTTACCACCCAATATTGTCTTTACTTATTGTTACAAAAAGAGATTTTTCTGAAAATGGTATTTACTAAAGATCCAGTTTATTTTATAATTTGTTTAGCTTTAATCCAAAATTAATGCCTAACCCCTCCTTAATTGAGTCAAAGGTTAGGGAAATTTCAGCGATGAAATTAATAACAGGGTTAAGTATAAATCAAGAATTCACCCTGTAAAAAAACTAGGTATTTATCATGACAGTTAGCTCATCTACACCAAAAAGGGGGGATGCTGGGAAGCGAACCAGTGGAACAGCAAACTCAAATCAAGATAATAAAACTGAAGCGGATCAGCTTAAAGTAGATTCTGTTGAAAACGAACCAACCCCAAATATGAGCCAAGAAACCAAGTTAGATATTGTGGACAAACCTGCAAAAAAAGGCTCTGAAGCCAATACTGCACCCACTCAAATTCAAGTCGCTTCAATGGCGACATTTATGAATCGTCCAATTGAACATAGCCATCTTGAAATTTCAGGAATGCTGTCACCAAGACGTCCTATTTTTAAAGCGAATAGTGCTAGTAATGTAGCCTTTATTCATTTAGAAGATGCGGTGGGAGCTTTAGCTAATCGCCCCATTGAAGTCAGTCATTTACAAATTACTTCAATGATCATGAACCGTCCTATTGCCACTAATGATGTTGATGATCCCTTCACTTTAATGGGATTTCTGGATTAAACACCAAATTGAATCATTTTTCATAGAAATCGGGTTTCTGAACCAAGGCTTATGTTTTAATTCATGAGTTAGATAGGGGAAATCCGATTTATTTTGTAAGGAAAGTTAGGGAGTCAAGATACCTGTAAGTTGGGCAAGTTTAGAAAGGTTATGGGTGGGAAACATAGATTTTTGCCTAACCTGCCCCTACAGAGCATTATAGATTAGTTTAGATAAGTTTTTAAAGTAAAAACCCACCAATCATTCCGCCTAATAAAATAAAACCAATTCCCACATTATTCCGAAAAATTTTAGCATAAATAGGTTTAGGAAGATCGGGATTTAGCAGTTGAAAATATTGCCTAGACCATAGTATAATAGAAAGGATTAGAGTTAGCCAATATTCCCAGTTTAATTGAAGATTCCAGCCTAAAATTCCCAATAATATTCCCGTCCCTAAAAACAAAATTCCCACGGCATTCGCAGATTGATCTCCGAAAAAAATAGCACTGGAATTAATACCCAAACGCTGATCATCTTCCCGATCGCTCATGGCATAAACAGTATCAAATCCCAACGTCCATAATACCGTGGCTCCCCATAAAAACCAAGTAGATGTTTGTAAATTTCCTACCGCCGCCGTCCAACTAATTAATACCGCAAATCCCCAAGCAATTGATAATACTAATTGCGGCACAGGAAACACTCGTTTTGCCAAAGGATAACCAATAATAACTGGAACTGCGGCGACCGATAAACCCAAACTCAAGGGGTTTAAATAGACCGCCAGTCCCGCCGCGCAAATAAAAGAAATCAAAGCGATCACAATAGCCGTTTTGACCGTTAACGCCCTCGAAGCCAGGGGACGGGTGCGGGTGCGTTCGACTTGGGGGTCAATATCCCTATCCCATAAATCATTCACCACACAGCCCGCCGCACTGGTGGCCAAAGTTCCAAAGACAATAATTAAAATTAGGCTTAGGGGCGGTGTGCCATGGGTAGCCAGAAAAATTGCCCACAATGCCGGAATCATCAAAATTAGACGTCCGGCGGGTTTATCCCATCGCAACAGCCGCATAATCGTTTGCCAAGTGGGTTCGGGGGGATTAGATTGGGTCAGCATTGCAGGTTGAATCAAAAAAATTGAATTGAATCTTCACAATATTTTGTAACATAGATCCGCCCTCGGTTTAAAATTAAAAGCAGTAGCTTTTTAGAGACTAATTATGGTCACATCAATGCCTTTGGTGAGAGGATATGAACCCACAGACGACCGAGATCGAATCCTAGCCGCCATTGATTTAGGCACGAATTCTTTACACATGGTTGTGGTGAAAGTGCAACCTCAATTGCCTACCTTTACGATTATTGCCCGGGAAAAAGAAACCGTTCGTTTGGGAGATTGTGAGGAAAAAGGCAATCTCAAACCGGAGGTAATGGAACGAGCTATTGCTTGTTTAAAAAGGTTTCAAGGTGTGGCTAAAACCTTTAACGCCGAACAAATTGTGGCGGTAGCGACCAGTGCCGTAAGAGAAGCGCCCAATGGTCGAGAATTTATTAGCCGAGTCGCCGATGAACTGAACTTAGAAATTAGTTTAATTTCCGGTCAAGAAGAAGCCCGACGCATCTATTTAGGGGTGCTGTCGGCGATGGAATTGAATAATCAACCCCATATCATTATTGATATTGGTGGCGGGTCTACGGAATTAATTTTAGGGGACGGTTGGGAACCTCGATTTTTAAGTAGTACAAAAGTCGGTGCTGTCCGATTAACCAAGGATTTTGTTCATAGTGATCCCGTTAGTCGCACGGAGTTTTTGTATTTACAAGCCTATATTCGCGGAACATTAGAACGGGTTGTGGACGAATTATCTTCCCATTTACAACCGGGTGAAATTCCTCGTTTAGTCGGAACTTCTGGAACTATTGAAACCTTAGTGGCAATTAAAGCCAGGGAAAAATCAGGAATAGATCCGACTCGTTTGGGGGGCTACGAATTAACCTTAGAAGAATTAAGAGAATTTGTCAATAGAATTCGCAAATTATCCTATCAAGAACGATTACAAATTCCGGGTATGGCTGACCGTCGGGCGGAGATTATTGTCGCCGGAGCCTTGATTTTACAAGAAGCCATGACCTTGTTAAATATCCCGTCTTTAAAGGTCTGTGAACGGAGTCTGAGGGAAGGAGTAGTTGTAGATTGGATGTTAACCCATGGGTTAATTGATGATCGTTTACATTATGGCAGTTCTGTTCGAGAAAGAAGTGTTTTAAACATTGCTCAAAAATATCAAGTTGACTTAGAACATAGTCAACGGGTTGCGACTTTTGCTTTAAGTTTATTTGATCAGACTAAGGGATTATTACATAATTGGGGATTGGCCGAACGGGAGTTATTATGGGCGGCGAGTATTCTGCATAATTGTGGATTATATATTAGTCATTCAGCCCACCATAAACATTCCTATTATTTAATTCGTTATGGGGAGTTATTAGGATTTACGGAAACGGAAATTGATGCGATCGCAAATTTAGCCCGATACCATCGCAAGAGCAATGCTAAAAAGAAACATGAATCCTATCAAAATTTACCTCGAAGGTTTCGACAAGTCATTGATCAATTGCATCCTTTATTAAGGTTATCAGTCGCCTTAGATAGACGCATGATTGGTGCTATCTCTCAAGTGGTTTGTGAATATAAATCCATGACCCGAGAGTTTCATTTGAAGTTAAAACCGACCAATGCTAATGATGATTGTGCATTAGAATTGTGGAGCTTGAATTTAAAAAAAGAAGCCTTTGAAATTAACTATGGATTAAAGTTAGTAGCTAAATTAGAATCTAGCAATCATTCAAACCCCACATTCCCCCAGTAGAGACGTTATATACAACGTCTCTACTATTCTTATTCCCAGGTTTCTAATTCTGCTATCCAGTTATTCCAAAGGGTGATTAACTGTTCTCGACGGGTTTCAAAATTAGCTGCAATCCACATTAAAATCACCCCTAAAATAAACAAAATTATCCACTTGATAAAGGAATAAACGGAATTAAGAATAATCAGTTGATTTACAATATCAATTAAAAATATTGCGGTTCCAATATAGAGAAAAGCTCTAATTCTTAATCCTAGTCCGACAAAAATTGTAACTAAACTTAAAATTCCTGGGAGAATTCCAGTTCCTTGGAAATTACCCAGGGAAGTTCCACATAAAAGACCCGTCCCCAAAACCCGTAACCCATGACGTAAATTCCGATTTTCTTCTAATTTTAGAGTGGGTTCAACCTGGGAAAAATAGAGTAATGAGCAGGATATCGGGAGAGTAAAAATAAATATATCATCTATTGAGCCTAGCCAATCATAAAAGGTAAAACTGATTAGGATTAAACTCAGGTAGGTTAACCGAATATTTTGAGTAAATTTTGCTAAAATAATATAGAATAAAGTTCCAAAGATTACTGAAAAATACCAAGTTAACTGTTGTTCTGGTTGCAGAATAAAATGGGAACCGATAAGGGTGATTACAGGGAGAATAATAGCTGTTCTTTTCCAAGGTCTAACTGGCCATCCCCAAGTATTCCAAGGAAGAATATAAAAGAAATAAGATAAAATTGAGACTAACGACCCCGACCAGGGAATCAAAAAGTTACTTAAATCGACTAAATGCTGTAGATAAATTACTAAACCTGTTGCTTGGATTAAACCAATATAAACCCAAGTTTCTGCTATATCTAAATTTGAATTATGGCGACCTTGGAATAGGGCATAACGAATTAATAATACACTAGTTCCAATCGTTAATAAAAATTGGGGGTTAATGGGAATTAAAGTCACTAAACCCAATAATATACTACTGATAAACCAATGCAAATGGGCAATGTTTTTAATTTCGGCTTCAGGAATTCGTAAATACCCTGTTAACCAGGGACTGAGAATTCGGTAGCCATACATTAAACTGGTTCCTAATGTGGCAAAAGCAATCCATTGTTCTGTTAAAGTTTGGGAATTAATTTGATATAATAATATTTCATAGGTAGAAACAGAAACCCCGATTAATCCTAAATAAACTAGAGATTTCGCTTCAATATTTCTTCTGCCAATCCCAATTAAAATTAAGGCGAATGCTAAAGAGATTAATCCCGTCCAGTTAGCGGAGGTTTGAACTCGAAAAACAATAGCTAAAATACCGTAAATAATTGGAATAATTTGCCAAGGATTAGGCAATTTTTCAATTTGATAATGACGTTGCCACCAATCCCCGAATAGTTGGGTAGTTAATCCTAAAATAATATTAGCAACCGCCAAACTAACTAAAGATTGATTGCCAGAAATCAATATTTCAACAATGAGTAATTCTACAGCCCAAGCTAAACCATATAATATCCAAGGCGAGAATCCAGACCTGGCTATTTTCCGAGGGTTTTCCCAATCTAATCCTCGAAAAATCAAGGCTGCAATCAAAATAATTAAGGTGGAAGTTAGGGTGAAGTTTCTAGGGATTTTATACAATAAAACTCCAAAGGAATTAAGGGTTATGATTGATATTTCAAATCCCAAAAAAGTCATAGCCCAACCATCAAATGCTTGTTGATAAAGTCTAACAATATTGGATTGAGTCACACCATAACGGAATAACATAAAACGGAATACCCATAATCCTGCGATGGTTAAACTTAAAAACATTAACCATCCTTCTATTGTGACCAAATCCTTGACGGATAGGAATAAAAAAGCTAATCCTAAACCCACGGTAAAAACCGATGAAAATAGGGTTTTAATAACTTGAGTATTAACAACCATGAATACTGTTGTTAAGCCTAAACTCCATAAACGAATTTGAGGGTGGGGTAGGGTTAAAACCTGAACTAAACCACAGGCTATTATACTAAAAATAACGGCTTTTTTTTGTTGAGATTCTCTGGTTTGTGTCGCGACATAGGTTAATCCTAGGGGTGTGATTAACCAAGCCATTGTTGAGGAATGGGGCGTGGAAAAATCAAAGTTATTTAAAAATAAAATATAACTGATTCCCGATAATAATATTCCTAGGTTTAAGGCATCTTTACGGATAACAGTTGCCACTGGACTATTGACTGTAAATAATATAAATTCACCCACCATTAAGACTAATAAAATAATCGCCCAATCCTCTAGGATTAAGTTGGGAAATTGCCAGTAAACCAGATTAGCAATGGTGACTAACCCTAAAAGATGAGTTCCCAAAACGACAATAGGTTTTAGGGGTTGACGACGACTGATAACAATTGCTAAAGTAATAGTTGAGGCTAATAGATTTAGCGATCGCAATGCCGGATTCAATAGAGACAAATAGGTTAAAAATGCACCAAATCCTAAACTCAGCAAATCTCCAAAATGGGCTACCTTTCGTTGTGGACGGTGATAAATCCAATCGGTTACAATCACCATAAAAATCAAATATGGAAACCATGTTAAACTCAGTAATGCCCAAGGAGAATCCTGAGAACTGGATATTTCTACCCCTACGCTAATGGCAGTTTTCCTTAATTCTCGTGGAATTAAACGACCGACTAAATCCACCATTGATAACCCAAAACCAAATATTGCCGCCAAATCTCGCCGTTGCCAATATTTTAATAAATGATTACTGAAAATCCCCACACCAATTCCACTCACTAAAAACCCCTGCCAAGGTTGGATATAAACAGTTACTAACCAACCAAACAATAAAATAAAATAGCTAGAACGATGTAAAATTAATGAAGAAGAAATATAGAGAAATCCAGCAAAAATTCCCAAAGCTAATCCCAGTTGACTAATATCAACATTAACCACAAAAATCGCCCGTCCGAAAAGCAGAGTTAAAAGATAAATAACAACAATTTTAAAATCAATCTTTGGGTTAGGATGGGAGGACGAAGTAGGGGGAGGGTTGGCAATGGTTAAAAATCCCGTAATAATAATCCCCAAATAAACAGCAATGAGAGAAAATCCAGGAATTTGCCATCCCCAGTTTAAATAACTTAATCCTAAATGATTGAATAGAAAGCGGCGTTGGAATTGTCCTTGATTTCGATATAAAGTTACGGTTAAAGTAGTGAGGGCTACCGCAGCAATAGCAATGGTTAATAAACCCCAGGACTCTGACCACAACTTCAACCCATCCATTGCCCAAAAATTCAAGGGAATTAATAATAAAGTGACTAATTTTAAGGCTTCAGCAGTGACGGGTAAACGGGACTGTTGAGCGCCCCATAAACTCGCCCCCCAAAAAGCAAAAGTATAGGCAAATAAAATCAAATATTGTCCAGTGGCGGGAAATTTTTCCCACTGACTCGCCGCTAAAACTCCAGAGGAAACAATGACTAAAAATAATCCTAAAAATAATAGCCAACGAACACTCAACTCAGACTTTAAGGATGCAACTAAATCGGTGGCAAAAGTAGGAAATTGCCAAGCGGGTTGGGGTGATTTAGAAACAACACGCTTTGGAGTTATTTTTTCTGCCAAAACCCGTTGATTATTTGCAGAAGTAACCGTCTTTTTAGGTAAAGGGTCACTCAAATAAAGTTCACCAATTTGACGAACTTGTCTATCGGATAATAAACCCAAATTCAACCAAACTTCTAACCCCTCTAATAACCTGGGATTGGTGCTATCCGCCTGAATTAAAATGCGAATTAAAGGTTTTGAAACAGACATGGGCAAAACCGGGTATAGGGTAGGGGAAAGAAAACTGGGTAGACTTTAATTTAAGCTATTTTTGTATTTTAAAGTATCTATTATGATATACTAAATTGTAGGTATTGATTCAGTCTGCTATGTACCAAACCGACCCCCCACGTTCCCCGAAAGAAGTCTTACCGACGATGTATGACCTGAAAAGTGAAGACCCGCAGGAACCCGGTTTGCCCGACGAATTTCACGATTTACAACCCAAATTATTAAGAATAACTTTCCTTCCCCCGAGTTATTCCCCCGACTCTGTTTTTATTGCCAATGACCTGAATCTCTATTACGACCCTCGCCATTTTAATTGGTATAAACGTCCCGATTGGTTTGCCGTCCTTGGGGTGTCCCGATTGTATGAACAGCAAGATTTACGCTTGAGTTATGTGACTTGGCAAGAGGGAGTCAACCCGTTTGTAATTGTTGAATTATTATCCCCAGGAACAGAAGCAGAAGATTTAGGTCAAACCCTACGAGAAATTAATCAACCACCGACCAAATGGGAAGTTTATGAACGGATTTTACGCATTCCCTATTATGTGGTTTTTAGTCGCTATACCCATCAACTTCGGGTCTTTCAAAATAGTGCTAGTCGCTACCAGGAACTCACGGTTTCCAACTCGCGGGTTTGGATGCCGGAATTAGAATTGGGTTTAGGATTATGGCAGGGATGCTATCAAGAAATTGCGGGATTGTGGCTGCGTTGGTATGATCAAAATCAGAACTGGATACCGACACCCACAGAACAAATAGAACAGAAACAGCAAAAAGTTGAAGAACTAGAGGCAATATTGCAACGTTATCGACAGCAATATGGGGATTTACCCGAATAATTAAAACAGAGAGACGCGCCGTGGCACGTCTCTACAGGTTTTTGTGGGTTTGACCGCAATCTTTATTAGAATCCGTTACGCGCCCAAACAACCATGGAAATCGAAAAAGTAAATAGCACTAACAGCGAAACCCAACCCAGTGACACAATATCCATAGTGATGTATTAAAAAAACGTGGCAAAATAACTCTACCGTAGATCATAACTTGAAATGGAGCGATCGCATGAACCCTAACTCCTCCTCAAATTTTACGGCTACCGAACGGTTAGAATCCCTAAAGGGGGGTCTTCTGGCAGGTTTTTGTGTGGGACTAAGCCATCTTGTCCTGAGTTGGGTTAACCTCTGGTTGGGGGACACATCCATTAATCTCCTATTTTCGACCCCTCTAGCCGGGTTTAGCGGGTTTTTGTTTGGAGTCACCTATCGCTATATTATTCGCCGAGACGATAACCCCCAGTTAAAATTGGGGGGTATTTTTGCCTTTGGACTGGTACGCGCCCTCGCGGGACTAGAAATTCAACTCCATACCCCAACTTCCCTCGCACAAATAGCCCGGTTTGGGGGAGAAAGTTTATTATTATTTGGAATAGCCGGATTGATTTTAGATATGGCGTTACAAAAAGGTTGGGTCAAACCTTTTAATTAATCTTAAACCAAAATTCCTTCTGCAACTTTGATCACATTTCCCCCCACTTCCACTTGAATTAAATCTCCTATTTTTTCAGCTTTTAATAAAAGTAAAGAAGGACGATCAATTTCATATCCTTGTTCTACCCTAATATTAACTTGATCGGAACCAAAATAATGATAATTTGACAGATATCCAGCCAAACAACCATTAGCACTTCCCGTTGCCGGATCTTCTATAATTCCTAAAGCGGGTGCAAACATTCTAGCACATAACTGATTTTCGGGATGATGGGTTTCAGGACAAAATAGAAAAATTTCCTGGGCTGTTGTGATCTTAATCAACTCAGTATAACGTTCCAAATCAACCTTGGCTTTTCTTAATGCAGACTGAGTTTTTAACGGAACAATAATAAACGGAATCCCGGTAGAAACCTCTTGAATGGGATAGTTAGTATCAAAATCACAGGGTTCTAAATTAAGAACAGGGGCTAATAGTTTATGATCATAACTATTAGTAAACTCGGGAGAATTTTGTCGCATCCAGAGTATTTTTTTTCCTGAGTCTTCAGGTTTCCAATTCACCGGAATTTGACCCACCGCTAAATTTAAAATCACCTGAACAACATCAGTTTTAATTATTTCCTGGGCAATTATATAAGCAGTCCCCAAGGTAGGATGACCCGCAAAAGGTAATTCCTTTTTGGGGGTAAAAATTCGCACGGGATAACCACCATTTTGAGGTTCAGAAGCACTAATAAATGTGGTTTCTGAATAATTCATTTCTTGGGCAATTTTGAGCATTTCTTGATCAGATAATCGCTCTACCCCTTCCCCCCAAATCACCGCTAATGGATTTCCAGTGTATCGGGTTTCGGCAAAAACATCAACAATTGAGAATTTCATAGAATAGGGATCGCGGATTGAAGATGATTTCACGGATTTCACGGATTTTCATCGGTGTTAATCTGCGTCATCCTCTTAAATCCGTGATTAGTAATGGGTAATGGGTAATAGAAATAGTTTACCTCCCCTGCTCCCCCTGCTCCCCCTGCCTCCCCTGCTCCCCCTGCTCCCCCTGCCTCCCCTGCTCCCCCTGCCTCCCCTGCTCCCCCTGCCTCCCCCTGCTCCCCTGCCCCCCTACCTCCCCTGCCTCCCCTGCTCCCCCTGCCTCCCCTGCCCCCCCTACTCCCCCTGCCTCCCCTGCCTCCCCTGCTCCCCCTGCCTCCCCCTGCCTCCCCTGCTCCCCCTGCCTCCCCTGCTCCCCCTGCCTCCCCTGCCTCCCCTGCCCCCCCTACTCCCCCTTCCCTTCACCTTTCATTCCAACTCTTTTCCGCATCTGCGATCGCTTGATCAACCGTTTTTTGATTCAACATTGCCGCTTGTAAATTATCATAGATAATTTTTTGCAACTGTTTAATATCTTTTTTCGGGGGAATCAAAACCTGGGCATTTTTGAGTTCTTCTGCACTAATTAAACGGGCTTGATCTGCTACCGTTGAATTAGCAGGAAGGGTGGTAAAATAACTATCTTTAAGAGCTTCTTGAATTGAAGGTAAAACATTAGCAGCTTTCGCAAAAGCCAGTTGATTGGTACTATTAGTTACAAACAAAGCAAACTTTAAAGATTGTTCAGGAACATTCGTAGATCTGGGCATAACTAAATTCATGACCGCCACCGTGGTTTTCCTCGTATCTCCAGTAATTTGAGGAGCGGGAATAGAAACTTGAGCAACCGTAGGGGCGTTTTGACTAATAGCTTTTAAAAACTGTGGCCCCGAGGCTAATAAAGCTATTTCTCCGGCCTGATATAATTCAATTGCCCGGCGATGTCCTTGGGTCAAAACTTCCTTGGGAAGTAAGTCTTTTTGATATAAATTAACCCAATATTCAAAAGCAGCTTTTCCCTCGGGAGTATTAAAAGCTGCTTTCCCATTTTTGTCCAGTAATACCACTCCCATCTGCACCAAAGATTGTAAAATCTGGGCAGAATCTTCCGGCACAAAAGAGACAAAAAACGCATATTTTCCCGTTTTTTCCTTGACTTTTTCTGCGATTTGTGCTAGTTCTTTATAGGTTTTGGGCGGTTGAGTGACTCCCGCCTGTTGCAACAATTGTTGATTATAAATGGTAATTTGAGTTGTTAAATACCAAGGAATCCCAAAGGTAACAGTTTCACATTTATTATTCGGACAAACATCAATTTTATTAGCCTGCCAAATATTCGGTAAATATTGAGATTGCACCGTTTCAGGAACCATTTCATTCAAATTTAACCAGGCATTCCGTCCTGCAAGTAAGGCAGCAAAATCAGGATTTAAATTAATCACATCAGCAGCCGTTTTCGCCGCTACCGCCGCCAGCACCTTACTTTCCATGGCAGACCAAGGAATATCAACCCACTTCACCTTAATATCTGGATTTTCCGCTTCAAAATTAGCAATTAATTGATTAAAATAATCCGTAAATTGTGGTTGAAGTTGCATTGTCCAAAACTCAACTTCCTGCTTGCCATTTTGAGAAGTAGAAGAAGGGCTGGAACAACTAACTCCCCAACTTAAACATAACCCTAAAACCAATAACAAACCAAACCGTTTCCAAGATTTTAATTGTTGCATTTTATTCATAAATTAACTAAACCAGATAAATTTTGTTAAACTACATCTTATATCTTCCTTCGTGTATTTGTGTCTTTGTGGTGACTTATACAGTCAAAAAATCCCAGGTATTGATCAAAAAAACAGGGTAACATAGGGAAAAATAATTGTACCTGTTTACTCGGATCGATCACTCAAACTAAAAATATGGTTAGTCTATTAAAAGGACTGTTTTCCAAGCGCAAGCCGGGAATTGGCATCGAGTTATCCACGGAACGAATTAATCTCGTCGAACTGAGGAAAAAAGGCAACCAATTAAAGTTAGTCACCTTAGCGATTACTCCAGTTCCCGAGGGGATTGTCCAAGATGGTCAAATTGTCGATACCCCAGCCATGGCTGAGTTAATTCAGGCAACCGTCACCGATAACAATATCAAAGCTAAGACCGTTGGCACAGCCATCCCCGGACGGGAAGCCGTAACCCGGATTATTCCGGTTCCGGCTGAACTCAACGACGACGAACTCAAAGACTACATGAACGCCGAGTCGGGACTGTACCTGCCCTTTCCCCGGGAAGAAGGAGATGTCGATTATCAAAAATTAGGGCGGTTTGTGGATGAGGATGGCATCGAAAAAGTACAGGTTTTATTAGTCGCAGCCCGCAAAGAAGTGACGGATACCTATGTAGAAACCTTTGCTCAAGCGGGTTTAAAAGTAACGGTATTAGAGGTGAGTAGTTTTTCTCTGATTCGTACCCTAAAACACCAACTTGAGCAATTTTCCTCCACCGAAGCCGCCATTATTGCTGATATTCAATTTGATAGTACAGAATTAGCGATCGTGGTCGATGGCATTCCCCAGTTTAACCGCACCATTCCCATTGGCCTATTCCAAGTGCAAAGTGCCTTAAACAGTGCGATGAATTTACCTCCAACGAGGGATGTCAGCGAATTACAGGCTATGACCCTTCCGGTGACTGATACAATGGGAGCATTAAACGATCCGAATCCCGGAACCAATGCCATCATTAAGGTTTTCGCAGAATTAGCCGATGAACTGCGTCGTTCCGTTGATTTTTATATTAATCAAAGTGATGGCTTAGAAATGGCCCAGTTACTATTAACTGGCCCAGGTGCTGCTATTGGACAACTCGATGAGTTTTTCATGCAAAGGTTAGCCATGCCCGCCACCCAAGTTGACCCGATTGAATCCCTCGCCCTTACCTTTGAGCGGGAAATTCCCCTAGAACAACGTGCTAGTTTAGGAGTGGCATTAGGTTTGGGAATGCGAATGACCTAAATCCGGGATCACTCGGCCATAAACCGTCAATACTTCAACTGATTATGTATAACTTAGAGATCAACTTTTTGAATGATCGACCCGATCTATTAGAACGGGAAGTTCGACGACAGGTGAGTACCACCGAGAAGGTTGACCAGACCCCTATTTTAATCGGGGTCGGGGCAGCTTTAGCCCTGAATGCCATCATTGGTGGAGCTTGGTTTGTTTTTGATCGACAAAATGCCGATTTACAACGGGAACTCGATACCCTGGTTGCCACCTTGGGAACAAAAACATCGGAGGTACAAGCCTTAGATCAAATTAATGCCCAAACTGCTAAAGCCAATCAGGAAGCGGATGCCCTAGCCACCGTATTTAATCAGATTAAACCCTGGTCAGCCCTCAGCCTAGAATTAGGACAACTGATGCAGATCGCCGGGGTGAGAATTGTTGATGTTAAACAAACCGAACCCGAAATCGCCCCAGCAGCAGCCGCACCCGCAGCAGCAGCCACACCCGCAGCAGCCCCCGCCGACGCTCAAGCCGCGGCTCCGCCCCCAGCATCAGAACCAGCAACCGCTAAACTAGAAATTTCAGGAGTGGCTAACTCTTTTACCCAAATTAATGACTTTGTATTATTACTGAATCAATCCCCCTTCTTTAATGGGGAAAAAACCAAATTGATTTCGGCTAAATTAGAAGACAATCCTACTCAACTTGTGTCTAAACTTGCTAGTAAGGACGGGGAGAATCTTAAACCCCAGTTACAATCGGTGGTCAAATATACGATTGAAACAAATCTCAGTCGAGCCACCGCTTCCGAGTTGTTACCTGAGCTTCAAAGTAAAGGGGCTTTAGGATTGGTAAATCGGATTAAAACCCTTCAGGAAAAAGGAGTCATCAAGCAATGACCGTAGCCAATGAATTTATTCAAGATGTTGAGGGCGAAGGCAGTGGGCCAGTTATCTTTGGTGTTGCCCTAACGCCAAAAGTTATGGGGATTGGTGCAGGAGTTCTCGGTGTACTCCTCGCTGGTTTCTTAATTTATAAATTAGTGCTTCCCACCTTAACCACAGGACAAACTCTGCGGGAAGATATTAAAACTAAACAAGACGAAATTGAGAAACAAGATCAGCGTTTGCGCGAAAAGGATAAGGCTAAAAAAGAATTAGCCGATGCTAAAACTCGTCGAGCTACAGTTACAGCTTTATTTGCCAATGATGCCAGTTTAGAAACCCTGTTATTTGATATTAATGAACAGATTGATAAAATTAACGCTGGGATCATTGATGATCGCAAACGAGCCCAACTCAATCAGTTTAAACCCATTCCCATCGAAAAACCAGAGGATGAGATTGTTAATGATAGTACCCTGGGGCCAGAGGTAAATGGCAAACTCAGAAGAAGGAGGTATGAAGTCGAGTTAACAGGCAGTTTTGAGCAAACTCGCCAGTTTTTAGTAGCCTTAGAAAGACTACAACCTCTGTTAGTAGTCAGAGGCTTAAAATCTCAATTAGGAGATCAAACTTCAGTGATTGAGGGAGAATATCGACAAGGGAAATTTGTTCCCTCTCCAAATCAACCGCAACGACAGCTAAAAAGTAGTTTTGAGTTGCAGGTGTTACTCCCCTTGAGTCAAGAAGAAGTGAAAGCGGCTGCGGCGGCTGCTGCTGAACCCCCTAAATAGTTGGAACTTCTGGCCCAAGGTGTTGTAAGGTATCAGGATATTAGGGATTAATGGGTTGAGGCCTTCAAGCGTGGGCTGTTAAACTAACACCCAAAATTTAGATATTGTGTTGAGGAGCAAACGTGAAACATTTTCAAAGAATTGGTACAGGAATTTTAACTGGTGCTGCGATCGCCATTGTGGCACCAACCCCGGCATTTGCCCAAACTCAAGTCCAGGATATCCGACTGGTGGAAATGAACGGGGAAGTCGCTCTAATATTAGTAACTAAAAGTGGAGAAAGACCGGAAGTTTTTGTGGTCAGACGGGGCAATGATTTTGTAGCCGATATTATCAATACCCAACTTCCGGCCCAAAAACAAAACTTTCAACAAAATAATCCTATCCCCGGGATTGCTTCGGTGGTGGTGACCCAACTCGATTCTACCAGTGTGCGGGTGATTGTCAGTGGGGTGAATAGTCCCCCCGAAGCCCGAATTATGCAAGGGGCTAACGAAGGGATTGTGATTAGTATGGGTGCGTCTGGGGGTGCCGCGGCTCAAGTACCGAATCAAGCTCCCCCAGTAGCACCCCCACCGACCGCTTCTAACCCCCCAGCCAGAAGCCCTCAACCCGTATTAGTTCCCGATCCTCAAATTACCATTGAGGGCCGTAATGCTCCCCAGAGTGGGATTCGCCCTTCCGATGCGGCTCCTCCTTTCCTCTCCCAGGCTGTTGCCCCACCCTTGGGTGATATAGCCGTTTCTAATATTAACGCCGGAGTCCCAACGATTCGACTCAATACCAATCAACGGATTCCCCGCTTAGTATTACGAGATGCCCCGGTGAGTGATGTCTTAGCATTATTAGCGAGAACTGCTGGACTGAATTTAGCAATCAGTAATTTAATCAAAGATGACTCCAATGGTGAGTTCAGAGCACCCAATGATGAGAAGGAACAAAACCAAATCCTAGGGCGAAAGATATCCTTAGATATTGAAAATGAATCCGTTGAAGATGTTTTCAACTATGTTTTACGTTTAAGTGGATTACAGGCTAATCGTGTCGGGAATACGATTTTTGTCGGGGTGAAACTGCCTACCACTGCTAATGATATTGTCGTTCGCAGCCTCAGACTGAATCAGGTTCCTGCCAAAACCGCGGCCGGTTTTTTGAGTAGTCAAGGAGCAGCAACTCAAGTTCAGGTCGAGCAAGTTCGGATTGAGCAGGTGGGAACCGGGATTAATTCCAGATATGTTGAGACTAGAACACCAACAATTACAGAATTATCGGCCAAAGAGTCCGGCAGTCCCCTAGTGCTCAAAGGATTATCCATCTCTACCGATGACCGACTCAATTCTATCACCCTCGTTGGCCAGGCGCACCTAGTAGAAACCGCCGTGGCGATGTTGACACAGATGGATTTACGTCAGCGTCAAGTCGCCGTTAACGTTAAAGTCGTTGACGTTAATTTAAGTGGAGAAGAAGCCGCCAGTAGCAGTTTCTCCTTTGGGGTTAACGACACCTTCTTTGTGAATGATGGGGGTGCCGCATCGGTTAATTTTGGTGGATATAATCCCCCCAGTGGGACAACCGCAACCAGTGGGATTAATGCCCGACCGATTATTCGGAACCGAACCAGCGATGGTCAACTTTTAGATAGTCAGAGCCCTTTTTATAATCCTAACGCATTGTCTACAACTCCTTTAACAGCACCCGGAGGGGGCGTTGGTTTAGACCCAATAGCACCCGTAACTTCCCGTCCGGGTCAAATCGGGATTTCTGCGTATGACCCTTACACCCGAGATTTAGCAACTGGAGCGGTGACAGCTTTAGGTACAGTTACGAATAGCGTTTTTCCCTTCTTCCAGTATCCCCGCAAGTTCTTATCCACTTTAACCGCTCAAATTATCAGTGGTAATGCTAAGATTCTCACCGATCCGACCTTAGTGGTTCAGGAGGGTGAAACCGCAAAAGTGGCTTTAGTTGAAGAAATTGTTAAATCAGTCACAACAACATTTGTAGACACGGTTTCCGGCACAAGGGATAGCAAAGACT
Source organism: Planktothrix sp. PLAVEN19ND (assembly GCF_057220675.1). Taxonomy (NCBI): domain Bacteria; kingdom Bacillati; phylum Cyanobacteriota; class Cyanophyceae; order Oscillatoriales; family Microcoleaceae; genus Planktothrix; species Planktothrix sp. PLAVEN19ND. The sequence goes on from NZ_CM170132.1 coordinate 2,663,313, forward strand.
TTACCTTTCAAAATGTGGGTTTAACCCTGGATGTTAACGTGGAACGGATTGATGATAATGGCTTTGTTTCCCTGCGAATTAACCCGACTGTGAGTGCCCCCGGAGATCAAGTCGATGCTGGTGGGGGTGATTTTGCCCGTCAAATTCTCAGCCGGACGGTCGAATCGGGTTTAATTCGTTTGCGCGATGGCCAAACCTTGATTTTATCGGGGATTATCCAGGAACAGGAACGGGCTACAGTGAGCAAAATTCCATTATTGGGGGATTTACCCATTGTGGGCTCCCTATTCCGCAGAACCAATAAGCAGAATTCACGGGCGGAAGTGATTGTGTTGGTCACGCCTCAAATATTGGATGACAGCGATCGCGCTCCCTACGGTTATCAATATAACGCCAGTCCCGATGCCTTACGGATGATGCAAAAACGATAAATCAGTAATACAGACCTTTTTGCCCCCCTTAAGAGTTGGGCGGGAAGACCCCGCCCCTACAACTTCTTACCAACAGGGGGCTAGGAGGGGCAAAACCTAATTTCAACTCAAATTTCTAGCTTACTGATCGCTTTAAGTTGACAATGATTGGTCACTTCGTTCTTATCAGTTAACAGCCAACAGCTATACTATTGATTGCTTCATGCCAATTTTAAGGAGTAAAAACTCAAATGAACAAAGGTGAATTAGTGGACGCCGTAGCAGAACGGGCCAGTGTAACCAAAAAACAAGCTGATGCGGTGTTAACGGCAGCTTTAGAAACCATCATGGAAGCAGTTTCCAATGACGACAAAGTGACACTGGTTGGCTTTGGTTCCTTTGAGTCCCGCGAACGCAAAGCCCGGGAGGGTCGTAACCCGAAAACTGGGGAAAAAATGGAAATTCCAGCCACCAAAGTCCCGGCTTTTTCATCGGGTAAATTATTCAAGGAAAAAGTGGCTAATACCAAAGCAGAGCCAGACAGTGATGAGGACTAATTTCTAGGCGTGGAAGCAACCCATTCACCCCGTCATGGCGGAAACTTGATTTGGGCTGCGACCGTGGCCGACTGCTCTCCCTTGGATATTCTGGATTTTTCCGCCAGTATTAATCCTTGGGGGCCGCCTGCGTCGGCTCTGGCGGCAATTCAAGACCATTTGAGGGATTTAAAAGCCTATCCTAATCCTGATTATGGACAGTTGAGGCAAGTGATCGCCACTCAGATCAACCGCGAAACCGGATCGAACTTCCTAGGGGCAGATTGGATTTTACCCGGCAATGGGGCGGCAGAGTTACTCACCTGGGCAGGACGGGAACTGGCAGCATTAGATGCGACCTATTTACTGACTCCTGCCTTTGGGGACTATGGGCGCTCACTCCAGGCTTTTGAGGGGAATGTGATCGAATGTCCGCTTTCGATGGCTTCTGGTGGGTGGGATTTCTCTATGCCTCAACCCTTGAGTTCTAACTCGGGGTTATTATTAAATAATCCCCATAATCCCACCGGAAAACTGTTTGCTTCCCAGATGTTATTGGAATCCTTAAAACAGTTTGCTCTGGTGGTGGTGGATGAGGCATTTATGGATTTTTTACTGCCCACTCAACAGCAAAGTTTAGTATCTTGGGTTAAGGAATACGAAAATTTAGTGATTTTGCGATCGCTAACCAAATTCTATAGTTTACCCGGACTGCGTTTAGGATATGCGATCGCCCATCCCCAACGCTTAAAAAAATGGCAACGGTGGCGCGATCCTTGGCCGGTGAATAGTTTGGCGGTGGCGGCGGGAATTGCTGTTTTACAAGATGATAAATTTCAACAACAAACCTGGAATTGGTTAGAAGAATCCCGTCCCCAATTATATCATAATTTAGCTAATATATCGGGATTAAAACCCTATCCAGGTGCCGCTAATTTTATTTTAGTAGAATCTAATTTTTCGGTTTCTCAACTACAATTCAATCTATTAAAAAAACATCGAATTCTAATTCGAGATTGTTTAAGTTTTCCCAGTTTGGGCGATCGCTATTTCCGAGTGGCAATTAGAACTGAAGCCGAAAATCAAAGGTTAATTGAGGCGTTAAAATGGGTAATGGGTAATGGTGATTTATTCGTCAATTAATTGACTCTTACACTGATAACTGGTAGGGGCGGGTTCTTTTAGATCTTTGTTAATCACCGCGCATCTCGATGAACCCGCCCCTACAACTGATAACTGATTTATGGTTTAACCTCTACAGGGTTAGTAGGGTTAGTCAAAGCTTCGGTAACTTCAGGTTCTTGGAGGAGTAAGCGTTGTTTTTCCCGAAATTGAGTCGCCGCATCTTGAATATTTTGGCGCTGTTTATTTCCTACTGCTTCATAATCAACATTAAATCCCCCCAACCGAGAATTATGAATAATATCTAACATTGTTCTCCCACTATTTTCACCACTCAGGGGGTCTGGGTTATCAGAACGTTGAAATTGTTGTAAAGGGGTAGCGGAAGTGGATTGAGCTAGACTGGTGGAAGTGAACCCACAAACTCCCATCCCGACGGCCACAACAGCAGAGGAGCAGATTCCCAGAACCGATTTTAAGGCTTTAAATTGCATGATCACAACCTCACAATTTCAAAAATAACTATAAAAACTTAGATTTCTATAATTGTAGCTATTTTTCTGAAAATTTAACATAAATATTCCCCCCTAACATTGATGAAGGGTTGGGGGGATTAATAGGCAGAAAAATTTTATAAAATTGATGGGTTTGTTTAGGCAAAACGACGCTTTAATAAAGGCTGAATCGATAATAAAGCCACCGTTGCAAACCCTATTAATACCAACAAGGCACCGCCAAAAGTAATCGTAGCAAAGGGGGCTTCCATGACCACACTATTGAACGCCCAATCTTGATGGAGGTATAAATAACGAATAGGTTCAATCGCATAACTTAGTGGATTTAGACAAACCACCACCTGTAACCAATGGGGCATAAAAGATAAAGGAGCCAGGGCGGTACTAGCAAATAAAAGGGGTAAATTGGTTACAAAAATTACTGCAATTAATTCAATATGACCGGGCAAGGCAAAAGCTAATCCCAGACTTAATCCCGTTACTCCCAAAACTAAGAGAAACACAATTAGGGTAATGATACTTAATCCGGCAATTCCGGGTAATCCTGCCCCTAAAACGGCTCCGGCGGCAATAATAACCGAGGTTTGAATTAAACTCAAGGTCACGATATAAATTGCCGAGGCTAAAACAATCGAAAACCGAGAGACTAAAGGGGCGACTAATAACCGATTTAGGAAGCCAAATTCTCGGTCAAACATAATCGGTAATCCGGCATTTAAAGCCCCGGCAAAGGCAGTGAAAACAATCACTCCCGCCCCTAAAAATTGAGCATAATTCAGGGTTCCACCAAATAATCCTTTAGGGGCATTTTGAAATAAAGCTCCAAATAAAACTAACCACATTAACGGTTGAATAATCCCGGCAATTAAGGTAGAAGGACGGCGTTGTAATTGAATAAATAACCGACGGGTTAAGGCTAGGGTTTCTTGGAGAAATTCCCCCACTAAATTCGGTTGCTGATCAACCGTTTGATTCGAGGTTAAAATTTTAACAGAGGTTGTTGAACTACTCATGGTTTTTGAGGTTTTGGCTGTTAATGATATAGAAATAAGGGCGGGTTTTGGTAGATTGTTTGTTGATATCAAAGGTTAACGCGAACCCGCCCCTACGATTGTTTACGGTATACATATCTTACAAAAATTTAGAAAATATTGCCTTAACGCATACTTTTCTTTTTCTCGGCTTTCAAATCTCGATTACTAGAAGCAGCAATTTCAGCATCGAGTAAGGTTCGACCCGTGGCAGCTAAATAAACATCATCTAAACTAGGTCGAGATTGGGCAATTCCAAAGGTGGGTAAACCCGCATCTTTTAACGCCTGTTGAATTGTAAATAAAGCATCACTTTGAGTTTGAACCACTAAATTTAAAGAATTGCCTTGAGCCGGATTAATAATAATCTCCTGTACAAAAGGCAAAGATTGTAATAGGGATTTGGCTGTTTCTGCTTCTGCAACCGGGGAAAATTCTCTAATTCTGAGGGTAATGCGATCGCCTCCAAGTTGATCTTTCAAAGCCGAAGGCGTACCCAGGGCAATCACTAATCCTTGGTCAATAATAGCTACCCGGTCAGCTAAAGCATCCACTTCCTCTAAATAGTGGCTTGTAATTAAAATTGTTGTGCCATTTTCCCGTAATTGACGCAGAAAATTCCAGACCACCACCCGACTTTCAATATCTAAACCGACAGTAGGTTCATCTAATACTAATAAATCCGGTTGATGGAGTAAACCCGAAGCTAAATCTAAACGTTTGCGAATCCCCCCGGAATAGGTTCCGGTTTTTTGATCTAACCAATCTTGTAATCCTAATAAATCCGTAACTTGATGAATGCGTTCGGCAATATTAGCGCGAGGGATATGATAGAGGGCGGCTTGTAATTGTAATAACTCTCGCCCGGTTAATACCTTATCTAAGGCGACCTCCTGGGCCACATAACCGAGGCGTTGACGAACAAGTCGCGGTTGATCGACCACAGAAATACCAGAAACCTCCAAACGTCCAGCATCGGGAGTAATTAAGGTACACAAAGCCCGTAGGGTTGTGGTTTTTCCGGCTCCATTGGGCCCGAGCAGGCCAAAGATCTCCCCTGGTTGGACATCAAGAGAGACATCTTTAACGGCGGGACAGGTGCCATAGGATTTTTTTAAATTTTGAATCAGAACAGCAGGAATCATAGTCAACGCTTAAATAATCAATTAGCTTAACACTTCTAAACAATTTCCTACTATGGCTTTTCTGTGGTTTTTCCCGCCTTAGCTGCTGATTATTGAGGCTGCGACCAGGCTTTATGGGAGAGCAGGGCTTCGATGACCCTAACGCCTCGTAATTGATTAGATAGGGGAAGATGACCTTTCGGGGCGGTTAAATCCCAGGTAAATCCTTGGGGGTAGCGTGTCCAATTGCGACCTTCACGCCAGCCAATTTTAGGCCATAATTTATCCCAATTTTTATTAACGCCCAACCAAAGTTCTCGCTGGACAGAATAGCCAAATTTACCCTCGGAATGGATACGCCAAAGGGTATCAATGGTTTTTAAATCCGTGATGGGAAAGCGTTCAATTTCGGAAAAATACAGCCATTTTCGTCGCACCGCAGAACTTCCGGCTAATTCACAAAGTTTTTGGACGCTTAATTTATCCGCTTCTAAAAAGTCTTGTTGAGCGAGTAAGGTTTGTAGGGGGATATAATCAATTCCAGCATCGGAGGCCAGGGAAACAATGCCCGTCGGGAAATGAAGTTTTAAAAAATGACTCACTTTTTCAGAAGTGGGAATCGCCCGATATAGAATTTGATAAACCTTGCCACTGACTAGACTTGGGGAGGTAGACTGTTGTTTTAATAAAAATTCCATTAACACCTCCCAAACCGTTTCCCCACCTTGGGTTAATGTTTCTAATAGTTGGAATTGAGCCTTGGATGAGGCACCAAAAAGCCCGGAGCGCAATTCATCGGCACTCATGGCATGGTTTTGTTGGGGGGAAGTGGTCAGGTCAGTCATAGGGAGCGTGGCATTAGGTAATTGGGAGTGACTCTGGAATTCTTAATATCGACTCTTTATTGTACAAGGAGCAGGCAATAGTTAACCGTTGAGAATCCGTTGAATCAGGGCACTGGTGGAGGAGGGGACTTCAATATTAATGAAGGCAACTTGACCTCCATAGGCTTGCACAATCGGGGCTTCTGGCAGGGTTTCTAAGGTGTAGTCTCCTCCCTTGACATAAATATCAGGTTTTAGGGTTTGAATGAGATGATCGGCGGTGGTTTCAGAAAAAATAACCACCCCATCGATGGGCTTGAGACTCGCTAAGACTTCAGCCCGTTGTGCTTCGGGGACGATGGGGCGGGGAGGATGTCCGGGTTTTTGCGGTTTAATCTTTTGGACGGATACATCGCTATTTAATCCGACCACCAGCGATCGCCCCAATGCCTTAGCCGCTTGTAAATAGCGAACATGACCCGCATGAATTAAATCAAAACAACCATTGGTAAAAACCAGGGGACGCCATCGTTGAGGATTCAGGGTGATGTCTTGTTGTAATTCGGTTAAGGTGTAAAGATAAGCAGTCATTCCAGTTGATTGGGGAGGGGGAATTTACTCAAGTCAATCTATCCAGAGGTCTGAACCGATTAGAATTGTAACGTTTGTTGATCTTAATCTCGAATATTTCCGAGCCAGCCCTACAAACTTAGGGTCAGGGAATATATCAACAAGCCCAAATCGAGATCATAACTTAGTTTACGGATCATTCAATGAAAGCTACTTCTAGCCGTCAATTTTCTTCTACAACCTCTCTCATCCTGAAACTGGTTGGAGTAATTTTGATTTTCTCGTCCCTAGTGGATTTTTTGGTAATTTTGATTCCGCCCAATTTTCTCAACCGAGGCTGGCAAATTAGCGTCACCAGTGATTTAGTAGATCGAGGCATTGTCCCGATGGTGGGCATGGCCTTAGTTTTTATTGCTTTTTGGATGGATGCTGCCACCGAGGGGAATATCAAACCCGCTAAACCCTTTGCGAGTTTAAGATTTTGGGTGGCATTGCTGGCGAGCTTATTAGGGTTATTGTATCTTTTACTGTTTCCTTTGCATCTCAATAATACCCGTTTAGCTAGAGCCGAAGCCCTCACGGAAATTAGTCAACAAGCGACTCAAGCTCAAACTCAATTGGAAAATCAACTCGGAAGTCCCCAATTTCAGCAGCAAATTCAACAGAAAAAAACTCAGCTTAAAGATCAACTTGCGGGGTTAGCACAAAATCCCGAGGCTCTGAATCAAGCCCTTGCCAACCCGAATCTTCCTAAGGAAGTTAGACAAATCTTAGAACAGTCTAAATCTAATCCCAAGGCGGTTGAGGAGTTTTTGAATCAACAGGCGGATAATTTACCCACACAATTGTTAGGTCAAATTCGCGATCGCAAACAAGAACTGGAAAAACAAGCTAAAACTCAATCCTTAAAATCGAGTTTGAGAACTGGAATTAGTAGTTTATTGTTAGCCATTGGTTATATTACTTTAGGTTGGACAGGACTAAAAGGGTTGGGAATTTTACGCAGTGGAAATCGTCGCAAAACACCAACAGCTTAACATTTATCATTTGTAGGGGCGGGTTCATCAAGATGCGCGGTGATTAACAAAGATCTAAAAGAACCCGCCCGTACCAGTTATCAGTGGCAGAAATAAAATCAAGATTTTATTAATCCTATTCCCTGTTCCCTGTTCCCTATTATCATTTTTCATGTTTTCAATTTATATTCTCACCGCCAACGAAGAAATTGATATTGCAGACTGTATTGATTCCGCCCTGTTGTCGGATGACATTATTGTGGTGGATTCCTTTAGTCAAGATCGCACCGTTGAAATTGCCCAACAGTATCCAGTTCGGGTGTTACAACATCGTTTTGAAAGTCACGGGAAACAACGCACCTGGATGTTACAGGAAATTCCGACAAAACACGATTGGGTCTACATTTTAGAAGCCGATGAACGAATGACTCCTGAGTTATTTGCAGAATGTTTACAAGCGATTCAAAGTCAGGATTATATTGGATATTATGTGGCTGAAAGGGTGATATTTTTAGGGAATTGGATTCGACGTAGTACCCAATATCCCCGGTATCAAATGCGTCTGTTTCGCAAGGATAAAGTCTGGTTTACCGATTATGGTCATACGGAACGGGAAGTCTGTGATGGCCCGACGGGATTTATTCGAGAAACCTATCCCCATTATACCTGTAGCAAAGGGTTATCCCGTTGGATTGATAAACACAATCGTTACTCAACGGATGAAGCAGTAGAAACCCTGCGACAGTTACAGACGGGAACAGTTAATTGGAAGGATTTATTATTAGGAAGTTCGGAAGTTGAACGACGACGAGCCTTAAAAGATTTATCCTTACGTTTACCGTTTAGACCTCTGATTCGCTTTATTTATATGTACTTTTTCTTGGGGGGAATTTTAGATGGTCGTTCTGGGTTTTCTTGGTGTGTTTTACAAGCATTTTATGAATATTTGATCTTGCTGAAAGTTTGGGAAGTTAAAAATTCTCCTCAACTGTATGATCGGGTTTTAGAGACTTCAGAAAAATCAGAGTCCCAGAAAGTTATCTCCAATCTGGGAACATCAGACTCTTAGTTTTTATTTCATGCTTCAGGGTGCTTTTATTTCAGGAACTTACTAGAGCTTTCAGTTCCGATTCTCCCGCTTTTTTCAATAATCGAGTCAGTTGGATATTGCACAGAATAGTGATTAAGACTTGACCCAGAAAACTGGTGAGAATTAAAGAAAGTGGAGCCGACGAAACTGAGATGAAAGAGATAGCAGACACCACAAAAACGGCATAATAGTCATCAGGTTTAGAGGAAAACACCACAACTATAAATAATAGGGGAATAATCATCACCCCTAATACCATACCCGTTGCCCATAAAGTTCGTTTTGGGGTTTTCATCATTGCCATTAATTGAGCAATACTGGCACAAAGCAGCATAAAACTACAATGTAAAGCAACCGCTAACAACATTTCGCCTTTGTCCGAAGAAGGAACCACCCGCAAAATTGTGACTATCCAAATTGTAGAAGCAATCAAAAGATTAATCAAAATTGCCACAATTGCCGGACTTTTTTCACCCCAAATTAAATCCTTTCCTAAATCCATCCGCCAATGTTTTTTCCGTTCCCGTCGATATCGCACCCAATCCTGTAGGGTTTGTCGTTGAGGAGATAGGGCTGAAATTAAAGCCAAAATCAGGAAAATATTACCAATGAAAATAGTCCCATAATAACCATTATTTACTTCAAATTTAGAGAGGGAAAACCCTAGATTCATCAGCGTAAAGTTCAGGGTTAATAGATAACTCTGTTGTTTACTTAAACTCGGAAGATTAGGATGCTGATAGTTGCGTTTTAAGGCTTGCCAAATCCAATAGGTTAAAAACCCATAATTGAGTAAGGCTAATGCTAGAAGGGAAATTCCATTGGCTCCTATATTCAATCCAAACCATTTTAATTGAATAATATTGGCATGATTAAAAGGATAATTGGAGTAATCATTTCCTGTCTGATTAATTAGATAGCGAATCAGACACAGGGGAGAAAATAGATTCAGCCAATCCCAACCTTCAGAGATAATGGGTTTACTATTAGCTGCGGATAGAAAAATTAACGTTATTCCACTTCCAATCCAAGATTGTAACCCATGTAACCAGGTGCTAGTTGTCACTCCGACTAATAAAGCTAAACTATAGAAAAATGCACAACTGGCTACGGTTAAACCATAGAAACTACAAATTTCTAGGAGGGAAATATGAGCAGAAATTCCCGCCCATAAATGAAAGGGAATCGTGAGGAAAACTCCCAGATATAATAAAATGGGTACACCCAATAATTTACCCGTTAAAATATTCTGAGCCGATTGGGGACTTAATCGAATAAAGTTTAGGGTTCCTCGTCGTTCTTCCGTGGCTAAATCATTAATTAGCATATAGGTTCCCAGCACAATTAAGCCAAAAACTGCTACAACACTAATCCAGATAAAAATGCTTGTCCAATAGTCCGTAAACCAACGGTTAAAATCAATTAAATCCTGGGGACAGACCGCATCTCTGATTTTGTCGAGGTCTTGCAGTTGTTTTTCTAAATCGGGACGTTTTCCGGCATTACCTAGGGCATTGATTTGATCATAAATCTTCCAGTATTGTGTCTCAGATTGAGTATATAGTTGGTTTTTAGAAGGACAGTATGGGCTACTAATTACAATCTGATTAATGCCAGGAAATTGGTTCAGGTGACTCAAAAATATAGTCAGTTGGGTGAGGAGAGAAATTCCAATTGTTATCAGAATATTGCGAACTTGAAATCGACCTTTAAATTCTCGAACCAGTTGGGGGTTCCACTCATTAAATTGAGGTAAAGAAAGACGGTTCATGACTTTTTATTCCTACATAAAATTGAACGGTTTATGGCTTTTAAGAGGCTTGTTTGTGTCCGAGTTTTAAGAAAATGGATTCTAAGTTTTCTTGAATTCGATTAAATTCACTTAAAGGAACTTCAGCAGAAATCAGCGATCGCAATAACATTGCTGCATCTTTCTCTGTACCTGAAAATTGAACTTTTACCTGTTGTTTCCCTGGCAAAACTTCCCAACTCTCCACCCCGGAATGATGTTTTAATTCCTCGATCAGTATTTCCATTTTACCCAAGGTCGAAATAAAAAGATGCTGCACACTCAAACGTTTATACAAGTCTTGTATTGATGCACTTTCAACCAGATACCCCAATTCCATAATCCCAATATAGCTACAAAAATCCTCCAAGTCACTTAAGACATGGGAAGAAATCACAATGGTCATTCCCGCTTCATGTAAACTTTTAATAATCTCTCGAAACTGCATTCGGGCAATCGGATCTAAACCGGATACGGGTTCATCAAGAAAGAGTAATAAAGGTTCATGAATAATGGTGCGTCCTAAACTCAATCGTTGTTTCATCCCCCGGGAAAGGGTAGAAATTAAATGATTACGTTTTTGGGTTAACTGCACGATTTCCAAGACTTCATAAATTCGTTGAGTCCGTCGAGGTTCCCGCAGATAATATAATCGAGCAAAGTAATCTAAATAATCCCAAACTGTCAAATCATCATAGAGAGGAAAATCATCGGGTAAATACCCTAAACGTTGTTTGATTTTAGGATTGGTATGATCCCGGGATACAGCTTCTCCATTAATATAAATTTCCCCTTTTGTGGGTTCTTCTATGGTGGCTAACATCCGCAATAATGTAGTTTTTCCGGCTCCATTGGGCCCAATTAATCCATAGACTTCTCCCATGGGAATTTGTAAATCTAAATCATTAACCGCCAGATGGCGCTCAAATCGTTTTGTTAGTCCCCGGGTTTGAATTGCAAGTTCTTTCGCCATAGCAATATAAGAAGAATTGGGTTTGAAGTTTTAACTTAGATTCCCTCTACAACCTACTCTAACCGATTTACGGAATGTAGAGACGAGCCACGGCGCGTCTCTCTCTATTCTGATTGAACCTGAGCACCATGGGAACGGGGATCACTACTGCTAGGGTTATCAATATTTAGGGGAGAATTAAATGCAGAAACTTGACCACTGGCTTGGGTATAGGGAAGGGGATTTTCTGCGATTAAAGACTCTAAATTGGCTTCTAAAATCGGGCGAGGAATTTCACCGATAGTTTGGGCAATTGTTTCGGCTTTTTGATTCAAATAAACGAAATGAGGAATGCCATCGACTCGATATTTGAGGAGTTCGGGTAGCCATTTACTATTATCAACATTCAACATCACAAAATTGAGTTTTTCAGAATATTTATGTTTGATTTCGCTTAATTCTGGTGCCATAGTTTGACAACTGGTACACCAATTTGCATAAAATTCCATTAAAGTCGGTTTGCTATTACTCAAGGCAATATCTAGGGGAATTGATTCTTCTACGAGTTGAGGGAGGGAAGTGGAGGTGGCTTCGCTACGAATTCCTAAGAAAACCGAGAGACTCAGAATGATAGCTGCGATAATAATTAAAAAGTTTCTGATTCGTTTGGCTAAATCAGAAGGTTCCGTTGAGGAGGTTGAATGTAATGGGTTTTCGTTCATGTTGATATCGTCAAAGATGATAATTATTATTGATGATTTTAGTTTAACAAAATTTTGAACCAAATTGATTAACGTTCTTCTGAAAATTGTTGTAAAATAGAAAAGTCAATGAAATATAAAAGGCATAAAAGTCTGTAGTGCAATACTAACCCATCCTGAAATGGACTATGGGACAGAAATAAATTTAGGACTAATAACATGAAAAAACGAGTGACGTTGACGTTTCCCAAACGTTCTATTCAAATGCCGATTACCTATAGATTAGCTAAGGATTTTAATGTAGCTGCTAATATTATTCGCGCTCAAGTTGCTCCGAATCAAGTCGGAAAATTAGTGGTAGAATTATCAGGAGATATCGATGAACTAGAGTCTGCTATTGAGTGGATGCAAACTCAAAATATTGGAGTTTCTTTAGTCGGACGGGAGATTATCATTGATGAGCAAAGTTGTGTGGATTGTGGACTCTGTACTGGAGTTTGTCCGACAGATGCTTTAACCCTAAATCCAGAAACCTTTTATTTGACCTTTACTCGCTCACGGTGTATTGTTTGTGAACAATGTATTCCGACCTGTCCCCTTCAGGCAATTTCTACTAATCTTTGAAGGGAAATTGCATCTAAAAACTTATTTTTTATCCTAATCTTTCAATGAAATCAAAACAAGAAATTACAATTATTACTTGGTTTTCCTTTGGATTACTTCTCGTGACTTGTCTACATTTTGGTTGGTTTTTATTTGAATCGAGTTGGTATTCCTTAGTTTCTGGTCTATTTTTAGCGTTAATTTGGTTAATTGATTTATTCTTTACCCTGCCATTGAATAAACTTAATTCATTTATTTTAAATAAAATCAGAACGGATTTAGGAACATTTTTAATGATTGTGTTCATCTCTATTCTGGGTGTATTTATGCTGACCTGGATCAAGGTTTCTATTAATATTTTATTAATGGTTTCGGCGACAGCTTTAGCTCGATTAGAATTACAAACTGCCCGATTTAAAGATTGGCAATCTTTTGTTATTTTATCGATATTATCTACCCTGGGTTTAATATTAGGATGGGGATTGAATCACTATTTTTCCTTTGGGCATTTAGAATCCCAGTTTTGTTTACCCTTTCATTTAGGATGTATTCATGTTCCCTATCATGGAGAAATTCCCCTCCCTGAAAATTAAATATAAGGAATGGGGAATGGGGAATGGGGAATGGGGAATGGGGAATGGGGAATGGGGAATGGGGAATGGGGAATGGGGAATGGGGAATGGGGAATGGGGAATGGGGAATGGGGAATGGAAAAAATATAAGTTTGATCTGTAAACTCTTTAACTGATAACTGATAACTGAATTAACCGATTATTTTAAATCTAATAATCCACTGGTTTTTAATTTGGGATTAAAGCGAATTTCCTCTTGTAATCCTCGGGTTTTGAGTTCGGATAAAATCTGTCCTTCTACACGACGGGCAATTTGTTTTAAAAGTTTTTCTTGACCGATTTCATCAGTTTTTTGATACTGATCTTGTTCTTCTGGGGTCATAAAAGGTTTAACTTGAATCGGATCATTCCAGAGAGCTTCATCTTCCCCATTTCCGGGAGGAATTGAACCATTTTCATCAATCCAAGCCTTTTGAATCCCTTCTAAAATAGTTCGACTCGGACGTTCAATAGTTTGTAATTTTAACCAATAGCAGCCTTGATTTTGACGAATAAAATGTTGTTTTAAACTCAAATATATATCCCGAGAATAACCTACATATTTTAAATTTTTATCTAAATTAAAAATAGCATAAACTCCGATTTTCCCTTGGAGGAATTCAGGAATTTTGCCATTTTCATCCAGATAGGGGATATAATCTAAACTATTAAGGGAAGGAATTTCGGTGGGAGTAGTCATTGATCCAAAAAATGCTTTCTCCCTAATTTTAAAGGTATTGGTCTCGATTTCTGAAAATTGGATACTAAAGTTTTATTAAGCCAAGCTCCAGATTAAGGTTTGAGTCAGAATTTTTGAACTGGTTTAAGGATTATTGTGGAATTTGAGTTAGCATAACTCTAAGATTGTATTAAGTCAGCCACGACCATGCAGAATAGTGAAGAAGAATTATTAAAACCGTCGCGCCACCCAGTCGATGGGTGGAAGTTAGCAGAGTATGTTTCTATTGCGGGGACAGCAGTGGGAACACTCATTGCTGCGTGGTATCAGCCTATTCTGTTTGCTGGGACTCCCCTAACTTTAGCCTTGATTTTAAATGTGGTGAATCGCCAACGGTTTGAACAGGATATGCGTCAAGATATGGATGCAGCGATTACGGATGTTCGGATGGTGGTAGAATCGCTCCATCAACAAATTCAACTGCTACCCCCGGAGTCGAACGAACTTGATCCGATTACGGATGTCCTGACGGAGTTACAACGGGTGACTAAAGGGTTAGAAAAAAACGCTCTGCGACAAGATGATTGGGAAGTGATGAATGTGCGCTTTCAGTTAATCCAAGAAACAATTGATGAATTGAAAACATCGATGGAGACCTCGGGACTTAATTTTGAAAAAAACGATCAAGAATCTTTAAACACAACTTTAGAAGCATTTGTAAGTCAGTCAATTACAGATTCAGCCACCATGCAAATACAAATAGATCAGATTTCTGAACAGGTTAATGCCTTACAAACGGAACAGCAAACCCTAATTAAACCTTATATTAAACGCTTAGTTAATGCGGTTAAGGAGTTAAAAAATCGTTAAATTTTAATCTTATCCCCCCATTTTTTATGGGGCTTAGGGGGGATTAGTGAGGGAAAATATCAAGGGATTTATCGATATTCGTCACCACAATCACCAATTATTTGCATGAGATCTTGGGAAAGAACAGAATTAATATTTTGATAATCTTCGGGGTCGAGACTAAATTCAAAGACTTTAGCATTATCTTTGATATGGTCAGAAAGCCCTAATCTTGTCCCCACCATGGCTCCAGCAACAGTGGGCTGTTCTAGGATATAACGAACTGCAATATTAGGAATTGTTACTTGGTATTTTTGAGCGATCGCATTTAAAGTTTTTAAGAGAGTTTGAAATAAATTCCATCCTCCCCAAGCATCAATCATATTTTTATATTTTTTCAAGCTAACGGTTTCCAAACTAAAGCCATTCGGTTCGGATTTTCCCAAATATTTTTCCGATAAAAAACCGCCACAAACCACACCATAGGGAAGTAACTTAATATTATGAGCTTGACAAAATTCGGTCATTTGAGCTAAAGGACGGCGATCAACCAAAGAAAATTGTACTTGATTGGATACAATTTTAATCCCATTTTCAACAATAATTTTTAAGTGTTGGGTATCAAAATTAGTTAACGCTAAATGTTTAATTTTACCTTCAGTTTGTAGTTGCGCTAGATAATTTAAAGCATCTAAATAATTTTGATCTCGATAATCCCACCAATGAAATTGTAGTAAATCGAGACAATCAACTCCCATGCGTTGACGGGAAATATCAATATTTTTTTCCACCAGGGCTTTGGTCATTTTACCAGGACGGGGAACCCATTTCGTAAAGGCTTGTACTTGGGATAAGGCTTCCTGTCCACGGGTGGTAATTAATTGTCGCCTAAATTCCCCAATAAAATCCTCCGCCGGGCCATAATGATCAGCCAGATCCCAAGTGGTATATCCCGCGTCTAGGTATTTAAACATACTCTCAATGGCAACGGTGGGGTTAATTCGACCATGGGCACCGGAGACTTGCCACATTCCGTTTAAAATACGACAAATATTCAGGTCTTCTGTGAATTGAAAACGACTAGAATCGGGAAGTTTCATAGGTTCTTTCGTTTAAACTAAATAGTGATCAATATAACATAAATAACATAACGTTTAACTTTAAAGATCTATAACATAGCATGACAATTTGATAAATTTAAGCCACAATAGAATTTCTAAGCGTGCCTTGAGTCGCCTTCCCCAAATAAGCAGTTACAGAAAATCAAGTTAATCGTTATGGTTTTGAGCAAAAAATTGTTTCAGACAACTATGAATTCTAGTTTGTTATCAGAAGCCGAACTACGGGCTATTTTTGCAGCCATGTCAGATTTAGTATTAACTTTAGATCATCAAGGACGTTATCTAAATGTGATTACAAATCAGCCCAAACTTTTATATAAACCCGTTGATGAAATTTTAGGTAAAACCTTGCATGAAGTTTTCCCTCAACCCCTAGCCGATTATATCTTAGAGACAATTCAAACTGTGCTTCAAACCCAAGGAACTATTCTCTTGGAATATTGTTTGGAAATTGAAGAAAAAAATATTTGGTTTTCTGCTAATCTTTCTCCATTATCTGATCATTCTGTTGTCGCGGTGATTCGAGATATTGGCGAGCACAAACAGGTAGAAGAAACCCTACAAAAAACGAATTTAGCCCTGGCAGAAGCTCAAAAACTGGCTCATTTAGGCAGTTGGTCTTATGATCTAGTAACTCAACAGATTTATTGGTCAGAGGAAGCCTTTTCGATTCATGGATTAAGTTCTGATCAACCTGTTCCGAGTTATGAGGAATTACTGCAAATTTTTACCCATCCCGATGATCGAGAAATCATTCGTCATCGCATAGAAAAAGCAATAAATACTGGCGAAAAGTTTGATCAGGAAATTCGGATTTTTCACCCCGATGGTTCCCTGCATTATATTTTAATTAAATGCCAAGGTATAATTAATCAGCAAGGTCAAGTTATTGAACTATTTGGAACTTTTTTGGAGATTACTGAACGTAAACAAATTGAAGAAACCCTGCGTCAACTGCTCAAACGGGAACGAGTGATTACAGAAATTACTCAACGGATTCGTCAGTCATTAAACCTAAAAGAAATATTGAATACTACCGTTATAGAAATTCGTAAGTTATTACAAACCGATCGAGTTTTAATTTATCAATTTGAGTCTCCTCAAGATGCCACAGTCATTGTACAATCTGTTGGTGCAGAATGGATATCTTTGTGGGGAAATAAAATTCCTAGTACCTATTTAACTCAAGAACAATGTGTTATTCCCTTTAGTCAAGGATGTCTTCATAATATTTCTGATGTTTATACCATTAACTGTAAACCAGAATATTTACAGTGGTTTGAACAGTATCAAGTTCGAGCTTGTTTAGGAGTTCCGATTATCAAAGGAGAAATACTCTGGGGATTTTTAATGGTTCATCATTGTGCTTGTCCTCGACAATGGGCCTATTGGGAATTGGATTTACTCGAACAAATTGCGGCCCAAGTTTCCATTGCGATTCATCAAAGTCAATTGTATGAGCAAACCCAAGCTCAAGCTCAATGGGAAAGAGGATTAAGGCGTGTGATTCAAGCCATTAGTCAGTCCTTAGACCTAACAACTATTTTCTCCACTGCCACCTTTGAAATCGGTCAATTATTAGGTGTAGATCGGGTATCTATTGCCCAATATCTCCCCGATCAAAACCACTGGTGTGTGGTGGCAAGTACCACTCAAAATCCAGAAATTCCTAATATAGTTGAAATGATAATTCCTGACAATAACAACTTAATTTTAGCTGAATTAAAAAAACAAAAAGTGATTCGGATTTCTAACTTTAAACAGGATGTTATTCGTCCTTTAAATCAAGATTTAGCAGAGAAAAACCCTGGGGCTTTATTAATTGTACCATTATTAGTTGGTTTCTCAATTTGGGGAAGTTTAAGTTTATATCGTCATCACCAAACCTGGATTTGGCAAGATACAGAAGTTGAATTAGCCTGTACCTTAGTTGAGCAATTGCAAGTGGCAATTCAACAATCACAACTTTATCAACAATTACAAGTTGCCAATCAACGATTACAAGGGTTAGTGATGATGGATGGACTGACTCAGGTGGCAAATCGACGTCGATTTGATGAATATTTGATCCAAGAATGGAAGCGTGCCACCCGAGAACAACAACCCTTAGCATTAATTCTTTGTGATGTTGATTACTTTA
Organism: Planktothrix sp. PLAVEN19ND; assembly: GCF_057220675.1. Lineage (NCBI taxonomy): Bacteria > Bacillati > Cyanobacteriota > Cyanophyceae > Oscillatoriales > Microcoleaceae > Planktothrix > Planktothrix sp. PLAVEN19ND. The sequence goes on from NZ_CM170132.1 coordinate 2,680,996, forward strand.
AACAATATAACGATACCTATGGTCATTTAGCAGGAGATGAATGTTTAATTAAAGTGGCTCAAGCTCTGGATGAAACGGTGCGTCGTCCCGGGGATTTAGTCGCTCGCTATGGAGGAGAAGAATTTGCAATTATTTTACCTCAAACCTCTGCCACAGGAGCAGTTCAAGTGGCTGATTTAATTATTCAAACCCTGGAATCTCTTAAAATTCCCCATCGGACATCTTTAATTAGTTCAAACCTCACCGTCAGTATGGGAATTGCTAGTTTGATTCCTTCCCTTGACTCCTCCTTTCAAGTTGTGATTGAGGTGACCGACCAAGCTCTCTATCAAGCTAAAAGAGAGGGAAGAAATCGTTATATTGTACATAACGGAGAATAGAATATTAGTAATACCAGAGCTTGATGGAAACCCCTAGTCTTGACCATTTCATTCAAGGTGAATGTCTTAATATCAAATACCTTTATCTGGGTGACCCGAAGCACAGCCTAAAAACTATTCCCTCATCTCCTATTCATGATGTTACTGTGATCTTAATGTCCCACCCCTATTTAGTTAAATCTCTGATTAAAATTCCGTTACGTTATGTTTTGGTTGTTCCCTTTTCAGTGTTAATTTTTAGTTCCGTTGGCTTAGTCAGTTGGCTATCTTTTCAGAATGGACAAAAGGCTGTCTATGATTTAGCAAATCAATTACAACGGGAAATTAGCTCTCGCCTAGAAGATCATCTCAATACTTATTTATCAATTCCAATTTCTATTAACAAACTGAATCAAGAAGCTATTAAATTAGGATTATTAAATCTGAATAATTTTCAAACTACTGGAAAATATTTTTGGCAACAACTGAAAGTTTTTCCTGATGTGGGTTATATTAGTTTTGGCAGTTCCACAGGGGAATTTATTGGTGCAGGTCGATATCCTGAAGGTCATTTAGAAATTAGTGAAGTTTCCCAAAAACGTACTGGAGGCAAGAGTTTTTCCTATAAAACTGATCTTCAAGGAAATTTTATCCAACCACCCTATGATATTGCCGATAGCTATAATTTTAAACCAGAAGCCTGGTATAGTGATCCAGTAAAAGTTGGTCACGCCGTTTGGAGTAAAATTTATAATTGGGAAGGCTATCCCCAATATATTTCTATTTCCTATAGTCAACCCCTCTATACTGAAGATAAAAAATTGATTGGGGTATTAAGTGTTGACCAGCAATTATCTCAAATTAGTGATTTTTTAAAAACTCTAAAAATTAGTTCATCGGGAAAAATTTTTATTTTAGAACGCAATGGTTTATTGGTCGCCAGTTCCAGCAATGCTCCGTCCTATTATTTAGTTAAAGAACAAGCCAAACGCATGAAAGGAACGGAAATCAAAGATGATTTAATTCGTTTAACTAGCAAATACTTAGGGCAATATTTTATTGATTTAGCTAAAATCAAACAGAAACAAAATTTCATTTTTACTCAAGCCGGAGAAAAATATTTTGTTCAAGTTACACCTTGGAGAGATCAGGTGGGTTTAGATTGGTTAATTGTTGTTGTGGTTCCCGAATCAGATTTTATGCAGCAAATTAATCAAAATACACGCACAACTATTTTACTCAGTATTGTTGCTCTCCTGATAGCAACTTTAGTGGGTTTAATAACTTCTCGTTGGATTTTGATTCCTTTGACCCGTTTAAAAGAAGCTGCGATCGCTTTTTCCCAGGGAAATTTTGAACAAAAAATTAACCTAAATCGCTCCGACGAATTAGGAATTTTAGCTGAAACTTTTAATCAAATGGCACAACAATTAAGGGATTATTTTATTACTTTAGAAAAAACTAATCTCGTATTAGAAGAAAGAGTGGAAGAACGTACCTTAGAACTGAAGCAAGCGAAAGAGATAGCGGAGGTTGCCAACCATGCCAAAAGTGAATTTTTAGCACGCATGAGTCATGAATTGCGAACTCCCTTGAATGCTATATTAGGATTTGCGGGAATACTAAATAACCATCATAGCCTCGATTCGGAACAAAAAGAGTATACCCAAATTATTAGTCGAAGTGGAGAACATTTATTATCTTTAATCAATGATGTTCTCGATATGGCTAAAATTGAATCCGGTCATATTTCTCTTGATTTTAGTAGTTTCAACCTCTATCACCTACTGGAATTAATTCGACAAATGTTAAACTTAAGAGCGGAATCTAAGGGCTTAGATTTAATTATTGACCGGGATGATAATGTGCCTCAATATATAGAAACCGATGAAAAAAAATTACGCCAAATCCTGATTAATTTATTGGGCAATGCCATTAAATTCACCGATAATGGTTCAGTTATTTTACGGGTCAAAAGAGGATTAAATGATGATTTAAACTCCTCGGAAGAAGTGATGCTTAAATTTGAAGTCGAAGACACAGGAGTAGGAATTGAAGCAGACCAACTAGAGAGTATTTTTGAAGCATTTATTCAAACCAAAGCCGGACAGAAAGCCGCAGAAGGAACGGGTTTAGGATTATCCATCAGCCGACAATTTATTCAACTTATTGGCGGAGAAATTCAGGTTAAAAGTAGTATTGGTAAAGGAACCATATTTTATTTTCAAATTCCCGTAATCTTAACTGAAGACGTAGAGAGTTATCAATTTAATAGTCTGAATCAACCCATCATTGGAATTGCCAATAATACCCAAATTTATCGGGTTTTAGTTGCCGATGATCGATGGGAAAATCGCCAAGTGCTGCGGGGAATTTTAGAACCCATTGGATTTGAAATTCAAGAGGCAAAAAATGGAGAAGAAGCGATCGCCATTACTTTAAGTTGGTCTCCTCAATTAATCCTCATGGATATGAATATGCCGATCATAAATGGATTTAATGCCACTCAATCCATTAAATCCCAATCTACAGAATCAAACCCAGTAATTATTGCGGTGACAGCGAGTATATTTGACGAAGAAAAAGCCAAAATTTTAGCCATTGGATGTGAAGACTATGTTAGTAAACCTGTGCAGAAATCCCTTTTATTAGAAAAAATTGCTCACCATTTAGGCATAAAATATCAATATCCTGAATATCAAGATCAGAATCTTGTTTCTAAATCCGATCTGACTCTACAACCCTCTGATTTTAGTCCAATCCCTTTAGATTTAATTGCACAACTGCATCAAGCCACAATTCAACTCGATGATCAATTAATTTTTGAAATATTAGAAAAAATTCCCACCGATCAGAGTCATTTAGTCCATACCATCACCCATTTAGCACATAATTTTCGGTATGATGTGATTTCAGATACGATAACGGTCTTTTTGTCTCAATCTGCTTCTGTTTGATCGGTTATTCAAAGCCCAAAAATAAAACCCGAGATTAATAGATAATCCCAGGCTCTATTTTATATTCAGTACCCCCAAGGGAATTCGAATCCCTGTCGCCTCCGTGAAAGGGAGGTGTCCTAGGCCTCTAGACGATGGGGGCTTAGGGTGTTTTGCGGTTAACTTTTTCTCGGTTGAGTTTTGGTTACTCGCCTTTCACCTTTATTAATGTAGCCTATATTTTTATCGGTGTCAACCCTTTGAGCAAAATTTGTTTGATCTTTTTTAAATTGGGCTAAAATCCTTCTCACAGAAGGCTTTTAGCACTTTAATACAATTAGCGATCGCCCCCAAATGCGCCACTTCATAGCCATGGGTGTTTTGAGTCGGGAAACCCAAGCAAGCCGCCCGGGCAACATGGCCAAATTTCATGGCAATAGAAGCATCACTTCCAAAGCCACTAAGGATCGTCAATTGTAACGGCACTCCGGCGGTGGTCGCCGCCTGTCGTAATTGACGATTCAAACCCTCGTCATAAACACCATAGTTATCCTGGGACAGCAACACCGGTTTTTCATCCCCTTCAATGGGATATTCCGGTGCCAGGGGGCAAATTTCCAAGGCAATTAACGCCTCTAAGGTTTGTCTTTGGGTAAAATATAAGGCCCCAATAGCTCCCACTTCCTCCTTGGCTGAAGCCACTAAATACACATCAATGGGGGGATGTTTAACGGTTTCTGCTAAGGCTAATAAAATCGCCAGAGACGCTTTATTATCGAGGGTATAACTGGCAATATAATCTTTAATTCGGATGGGTTTTTTGCGATGTTTTCCCACAACTACCCGGGTTCCTGGGCGAATTCCTGCGGTTGCTAATTCTGCCGTTGTACATTTGGTTTCAATCCAAGTATCTTCCCATTTCAAGGCTTTTTCTTCCTGGTAAACTTTTTGAGGAGATTCATGGGAAATATGACGAGAACCAAAGCTAAGAATCCCGCTAATAGTTTGATAATCTCCTAATAAATCTACCACTCCTTCCCCATAAACCCAAGGAAATGATCCGCCTAATTTTCTAACGGAAACCCGTCCTTTTTCTCCAATGGTTTTGACAATCATGCCAATTTCATCTTTATGGGCGGTAATGGCGATCGCTCTTTCTGAAGTTTTACCAGGAATTTTGGCAATAATATTATCTGCTTGATCTCGCCAAACCTCTACCCCCAGTTGAGAAAATCGTTCTAATAACCATTGATTAATTTCCGATTCTACCCCACTCGGAGAATGTTGCAAAACTAAGTCTTCAATGGTTTCAAATAAAACCTGATAATCCATTTCATTTGTCCTCAATTCCATCATCCCATCAAAAATTATCAGTAGTAGGTTTTAATAATAATGCCACAATTAAAGCGGGGGTTCCACCAATTAATCCAATCATTAACCATCGGGGATAACTGCGTCCTTTTTTTTGGGCGACAAAGGCTGCAATCGTGCCAATAATACCATGAAGAATTGCCAAAGTTAAAATTACAGAAGGGTCAGTCAAGGAATCAAACATTTTAGGTTAAAATTAATGTGTTTTTTGGGGGCATAGGAAATGGGCAATGAAGAAGATAGGGATTTAAGGCTAATTCAACCACAAAGATACAAAGACACAAATAAACCAACTCCTACGGTTTGATTTTAATTAATCATTTGCCTATTTTTAACCAGGCAAAAACCTGTTCGGCGGTTAGTTTCTAAATTAATATTTTCCAAGATTTGTAATTGACAAGAACCTCTAAACACATTAGGCTCTTGTTGAGGAGCAAAAATCAGAATAGAATAATCATCAGGATCAATCATCCATCCCAATTGGCAGCCATGTCTGATGCAGTGTAGAAGGTTATCGATCACACGATTTGCTTTTTGATCCGGGGAAAGAATTGCAATTGACCAATCAGGTATAATTAGTGTATTGTCACTTAGTTCCCCCTGCTGATCTAATTGAATTTTTTGCCAACGCAGGACGGCGATATCAGGAATAATTGAACGACCCCCAAAGGTACAACGCAACTCGGGAAAAGCATAGGCGATTTCCTCTGTTTCTGTGACTTCATTGATGGCATTAATTAACTTTCCTTGAAGTCGAGAATGGCGGGGCTTTGGCATGGGTTTCTGAATGATTTCACCGTCAATATATTCGCCAGCAGGTTTAGTTTCTGCTAACTTCAGAAATTCCTCCAATCTTAAAAATTTGGCTTTGGCAACGGTCATGGCTTTGTTGCTCCGAAATCCTTGTATTTTAGTTTAGCAATATTCTGGATCAGGAGCAACTTTCCTATTTTATATTTGTTGCTGACACGATTAATTTTTATGCCAAATTCGATTCCACCAGGAATCCGAACTGGATTCTATCCAATTAATCCGGCGACGAATATCCTCAATTTTCCAGCCCGTTAATGTGGCTAAGTTTTGGGCTTCGAGTTGCTGTCTTTGGCGAACAGATTGCCGATATTGTTGGGCCTGTGAACACTGCATGGATTCACGATAGGGATGGTTAATAATATATCGACCTTGAAAGTTGGCTTGATTTGCTGTTTCTTGAAAGTTTAAATCTTCGGGAAAGGTATTGCGGGCGTAGCGAATATGTAAGCGAGTAATAAAGGTGGAATTTCCCGTCGGGGAATCTAACCAAAATACCCCCGCCTGTTTTAATTCTTCAGTTGTTAAAGGATCGGCAGAACAGGGATCACATCCTGCCATATTCCAAGCATATTCTAAAAAGGCAACTTTTTTCTGTTCCCGTTCATAAATTGTATTGAATAGGGATTTATAAAAACCCGGAAACACTTCTTTGACAAATTCAGGAATATCTTGATCGGAAGGAATTTTAACGGTGCGATAATTGGTTAATTCGACTTGACCTTTGGGAGAGAGTAAATAAACAATTAAATCCTGTTCTCCCTTGCCATTAATCATTCCTAAACGAATCGGTAACATAAACCGAGGGGATTCGTAGGCAATCATTAAAGGTCGTAGGGTTTGGAACCCACTTTGATCAAATTTTTCTAAATTCACTTTAGCAACAAAAAACTTTAATCCCTGTTGAATATAGGGTTTTAATAGGGCACTTGCACCTGGGGGAATTTGATAACCATTTTGAATTAACCAGGTTTCTAAACCATCGGATTCCTTCGCACTCAGAATCAAAATATCGTATTCTCCCACGCTGAAACGGGCTTCAATAGTTACTCCTAAACCCGACCGAGCTTCCTGTTGTTTGTCCATTTGTAAGGTTACATTTCCCCCTCTGGTTGCTGGTAATGGGGCTTGGGGATAGGAATTACAGGGATCGGGATCGAAATATTCCACCAGTCGGGGTGCACTAAACGCATCTAATTGTTGGATAACTTTCGGTTCTCCAATCTTAACTTGTTCGGGTTTTAAAACCACGGGAACCGGAACTACTAAGGCAAAATCTTTTACTGCTCCTTGATAATCATTTGCCATGGTTAAAATTGTCCGATTTTTGTCTCTAGCAATCACAACTTGTGAGGCTTGATTATATAAGGTAGCATCAGCTTTTGCTACATAAAACCCACAAAAGGCTAAGGCAGGGGCAGCAAAACTAATACCAGCAAAAACAACAATTAAAAAGAGAATTAACCGATTTAAAACTTTCATGATTAACTCCTGTGAAAATAAGGTCTAAAAAGAGGCAGATAAAGGCAAATATTTCAGGGGTTTGGTAGACCAAGAAAATCGATGATTTTGAAATATTTGGTCTAAAATTAGGGTCAAGGGAGAGAGGGCAAATAAAGCCCAAAATAAAGCGGTTGAGATAAAAAATTGATGTTGTAAAATAAAAGTTATTCCAGCGATTAAGACCGCCCAAATAATCCGGCCCAAAGTGGCATTGGGAATTGAACGCGGATCGGTAATCATGAAGAACGCAAACAATAATAAACTCCCATTCATCAGTTGATGGGCATAAACATCCCAACCCCAACCTAGACTAAAATTTCGTCCGGCTTCTAATGCCATATAGGTGATTAAAAAGGCGGCGGAAGTATCCCAGCGACCCACTTTTTTAAGAATAATTCCTGCGGTTCCTAAAAATAGTAATAAATACCAAGAATCCGTTCCCCATTGTCCGGGGGAAACCCAAGCATCGGCGCTGAGAGTTAGGGCAATAATAATCCCAAAGTTAGCGGGATTAAAAAAATGTTTTCCCTGGGATTGAAAGATGAATTTACTGGTGATCGCACAACATCCGGCCAGAACTAAGGTTGTCCAATGATTGGCTCTAAGTAATAAACATAACCCCAATGTGGTAATTAAAGCACTCCGCCAAGATACCAAAAATTCAGGGGATAAAAGGGTAATCTTTTTGTTAATATAGAACGAGTAAATCGAGGAACACAACCATTGAGTAAATAAACAACTTAACCCAATGATCAGTATAAAATCTGGTCGTAATGTCCAGTCTCTCGTTCCAATTCCTAGGAGCAAAAACATCGATAGAAATAGGATTTGAGCGTTACGAGCATCTTTAAACATGATATTCACCTGAAATTAAGATTAAAGTAAAAGCAGTTGAATCCACTCATCCAATCGTTGACGATTGTCTTCTGTTAATTGTTGCCCTAATTTAGCAATTTCGCTCAAATTGGCTTCCGAGCAATCATCCATTTTTAAGGTTTTACGACTTTCCAAAACCGTATTAATTCGCAAATAGTTTTCAGGATGTTCTGTGGTATCAAAGATTTGTTGCATTTGATAGTCCACTGTTTCCGCACCCCCGGTCATAATAATATCAAATAAAGGCTCAAGCCATTGTAATTTTCCCCAATCTTTTGCTTCTTCATAGGGATATTTCTTTTTAACCACTCCTGTACCTAAAGATAAAACCACCATTTCTTTAGCAGTTGGGCCTTTTTCATAGCGATTATCGAGATTAAAGTCACGATTAAATTTATGTCGAGCTTCTGCATAGGCACAAAGAGTAGGATTATTAGCAAAAACTCCTCCATCAATACAGGTATAAACATCCTGATTCATCGCCTTAATTTGAGCCACTTCAAAGAAGGTAGGGGCGGCGGAAGTGGCTCGTAAAACATCTTTAATAAAATAATCATCTTTGGGGTTTGAAAAAGCATCATGTTGGGTAAAAAATTGACTTTTTCGCTTTTCTATTTCATAGCTAGTAATTAAGCAAGGTTTCAGGAGTTCGCTCAATTTAAGGTCTTTAAAAAAATCACCCATGATCTGATCAAACTTGTGATAGGAGTATTTTTCATCAAATAATTCTCCCAAGACTGGCAAGGAATTTTTAGAAATAGGCTCAAAGATTTGACTTGATTCATATCGAAAAAAATTATAAACCTGTTGAGCAGAACATCTGGGTCGCAGAGGATTTTCAGGATCGGGGCAAAGGTAAAGAGCCGTTAAAATTCCTCCGACGCTAGTTCCAGCAATTAAGTCAAAATAATCCGCTATTCTCGCATCGGAGTTTCCTGTAAAATCCTGTAATTTCTGTTCGACATACTTTAAAACTTCGGCGGAAATTATTCCCCGCAGTCCACCGCCATCTAAAGAAAGAATTCGAGTAAATTGTGCCATATTTTAAGATTTTCTCCTGTTTAAAAATCATGAATGAATTTATAATATAGCAGTCGTGCGACTCACGGTTAGGACACAGACAAATGCAGTAAAAAGTCTTTTCCCCCTGTTCCCTGTTCCCTACTATATCTTCCATTTTTCAGATAAGTGATCTCTAATATCAAAAAAATCCGTCCAATTAATATAGGGTTTTTGGTATTCATCTAAATATTTTGCCAAGCGATCGCGCGCAAAAACAATCGGCGCGGCTAAGGCCATATTTAAGTCCGTAATCGAATCTCCAATGGCAATTTTTTCGAGGTTTGGATAGCGTTCCATTACTTTGACTTTAGCGACTAATTCCGTATCGGCTTCAAACTCGGAATGAACCTTAAAATACTCCTCTGAGGTGTCTAAATCAACGGCATACATCCCATCAATTTTTTGACTTAAATCTCCTAAAACCGTTTCAACCATCACCCTAACCCCTCCTGAAACTAGGATAAAAGGCACTTTTTGAGTATTAAGAAAATCCAGAAATTCCACAAATCCGGGTCGTATTTTCTTTGTCCTAGAAAATTCTATAATTTCAGGATAACAACGGGATGGGATTGATTCTAACATGGTTCTGACTCCTTCTCGTAAGGTCATTTCCTGGCGATATAATAAGGGCATAATTTCCGCCGCTTTGTCTGGAGTAAATTCTTTTAACATTGCCACAAAGGTTTCTTCTGCGGTAATTGTTCCATCGAAGTCACAAAAAATAATTGGGTTCATAATTAGTTTGGGTAGGTTATAGTAGAGAAAATTTGTCAGTTTTTTGTTAGCCCACTAGATGCGCTAAAGCGCAACAACGAGCGCAACAACGAGCGCAACAACGAGCGCAATAATGGATTAATTAGGATGCTGTCGCCACCATTCCCGAACCATTTTTATTTCTTCATAATTATAGTTTTCTCCCAAACATTCATAAATTGTTTTTAAGCTGGTATCTCCGACTTTTTCCATAGCCTGAATAATCAATTTTTGCCGTTCAGGTTCAACAAATTGATCGATATTAATATTCTGATTAGCGGCAATTAATTGGGTTAAATGATCGGCGATGGTACTGGTTTTTAATCCTCGTTCATTGGCGATCGCATTCAAACTCAGACCGTCTTGATATAAAGATAAAGTCATAATTAAACTATCGGATAAATCCTCCAGGGTGAGACGTTTAGATTCCGATTTTTTAGAGGAAGCATTGGGCGGTTTTTGTCCATGACAATAGGTAAAAATAGCTTCCGTAAATTGTTGACCATACCGTTCTAATTTATAACTCCCGACTCCAGAAACTTGACTTAATTCCTCTAAAGTTTGGGGGCGTTGTTGTGCCATTAATTTTAACGTAGAATCGGAAAAAACCATATAGGGAGGGATAGATTGTTCATCGGCTAATTTCTTCCGTAGTTGGCGCAACTGTTCAAATAGCATTTCTACTTCTATGGCTAAAGAACGAGTTGATTTTTCAACATTTTGTTCTTTAATTACCGTAATTTCAACGGTTCTTTCCCGTTTCATTACTTCCCAACTGCGGGAATTTAACTTTAAAATCGCATAACCATCGGTGGTTTGCTCTAATAGTCCTTGACGTAAAAGCGATCGCCCTAAATTCTTCCATTCTTCCGCCGTTTTATCCTTTCCAATACCATAGGTAGACAGTTGATCATGGCGTCGCTCCAGAATTTTTTGACTTTTCGATCCTCTTAATACATCAATAATATAATTCATGCCAAATCTTTCATGACATCGGGCAATACAGGATAAAAATTTCATCGCTTCAATTGTCCAATCTTCCACCGGATTTTGGGTGCGACAATTATCACATTTGGCACAATTTTCCGAGAAAAATTCCCCAAAATAACTTAATTGAACCGTGCGCCGACATTCCGATGCTTCGGCATAATCTAACATTTGTCGTAACTGTTGACGGGCGATCCGTTGTTCATCGGGATCGGGTTTTTGTTCAATCAAATATTCAATAGTTTTTAGATCACCATAACTAAAAAATAACGTACATCTAGCGGATTCTCCATCCCGTCCCGCCCGACCCGATTCTTGATAATAACTTTCTAAGGTTCGAGGTAAACTATAATGAATCACAAAGCGAACATCGGGCTTATTAATTCCCATGCCAAAAGCAACAGTAGCCACCATAATTTGCACATCATCTCGAATAAACCGAGTCTGATTTTCTGACCGGATTTGATCTTCAAGTCCAGCATGATAGGGGAGGGCGGAAATCCCATGATTTTGTAACCGAAATGCCAAATCTTCTACGTTTTTTCGACTTAAACAATAGATAATTCCTGACCCGCCCACCTCCTGAATAATTTTTAATAGCTGGGTAAAGGTTTGTTTTTTCTTGGGAATTACTTCATAATATAAATTAGGACGATTAAAACTAGCAACATGAATATAGGGATTTTTTAACTCTAACTGTTGAATAATATCCTGTCTCACCCGTTGAGTCGCAGTCGCAGTTAAGGCTAAAACCGGAATTTTAGGATAGCGAATTCGCAATTGTTTGAGTTGACGATATTCGGGCCGAAAATCATGCCCCCATTCCGATACACAATGGGCTTCATCAATGGCAAAAGCAGAGATTCCCAACTGTTCTTCTAGGGTGTCTAAAAAAAATAAAAATCGTTCGGATAATAAACGTTCTGGGGCCACATAAAGTAGTTTAATCTCTCCTTTTAAAATTGCCGATTCCCTTGATTTTACTTCCGCAGCCGTTAAGGTACTATTGAGAAAGGTAGCACCAACCCCATTATCTTGTAATGCCTCTACTTGATCTTGCATTAAAGCAATTAAGGGCGAGACGACAATCATTAATCCAGGTTTCAATAAAGCCGGAAGTTGAAAACACAGAGACTTTCCCCCTCCGGTGGGCATAATAATTAATAAATCTCGCTTTTGTAGCGCCTGTTCAATAATTTCGCGCTGTCCGGGTCGAAAGGAATCATAGCCAAAGAAATGTTTAAGGGACTGTTCTAGGGATTGGGGTTGGGCGAAGGGAGTAGAAATTAGCCCTGACATTGCTCGTAATTTAGATAAAACGTCTTTTTTATTTTATGATTAAAATTGGGTAAATGACTGCGAAATCTCGATAAAATTTTGTCATTGATAACCCAGACTAGACACTGAATGCCTCAAAGATGTTAAATTTTAATACAACGTTGTAAATTTTAGAGGAGATTTATGCCGAAAGCGATTTGGAATGGTGCAGTTTTGGCAGAAACTGACCAATGCGTTGTTGTTGAGGGCAATCAATATTTTCCCCCGGACTCCATCAAAGGTGAATATTTCAAAGAAAGTAACACTCATACAACCTGTGGTTGGAAAGGAGTTGCTAGTTATTATGATATCGTCGTTGATGGTCAAGTGAATAAGGATGCCGCTTGGTATTATCCTGAAACGAAATCTGCTGCCAAAAATATTGAAGGTTATATTGGATTTTGGAAAGGAGTTAAAGTTGAGGTTTAAGCGGTTTCATGTTTCTGGATGAACGTGAATTAACATAACTTGTAGGGGCGAGGTCATCTCGCCCTTATGCTCGAATAAGTACAATTAAACTATTATCAATTAATCCTAATTTACTGTGCAACCTTCTCCCCCAGAGTCTTTTAATTCTCAACGACTTCCGAATCAACGGTGGTATATTTTTCCCCAACAACCCGACCTGGCACAACAATTGGCAGATGAGACGGGAATTATACCTTTAGTCACTCAAGTTTTAATTAATCGCGGCATTGAAACCCCCGAACAGGCGGAGGCTTTTTTAACCCCTGAATCTCAAGTTTTACCCTCTCCCCTAGAAGAATTTAAGGATTTAGAAAAAAGTGTAGAATTATTAGAAAATGCGATTAATCAGGGGGATAAAATTGCAATTTGTGGGGATTATGATGCCGATGGGATGACCAGTACGGCTTTATTAATGCGATCGCTTTCTACCTTGGGAGCTAATGTTAATTATGCTATTCCTAGCCGCATGACCGAAGGCTATGGAATTAACACCCGAATTGTAGAAGAATTCCATCAGGAAGACGTTAAAATTATCCTGACCGTTGATAATGGAATTTCCGCCTATCAACCCATTGCTAGGGCTAAGGAATTAGGGTTAATTGTAATTATTACCGATCACCATGATTTACCCGAAAAACTACCCCCTGCGGACGCAATTCTTAATCCAAAACTATTACCTTTATTATCCCCCTATCGAGGATTAGCCGGGGTGGGAGTTGCCTATGTTTTAGCCATTTGTTTAGCTCAAAAACTCGGTAAAATGCAAGGATTAGTCAATCCTTTGTTAGAATTATTTACATTAGGAACGATTGCCGATTTAGCCCCCTTGGTGGGAGTTAACCGCCGTTGGTTAAAACGCGGGTTAAAGTTAATTCCCTATTCTCAAATCACCGGAATTCAAGCCCTAATTCAAGTCGCCGGAGTCTCCACTGGATATCAAGCAAAATCGGAAGAACAGCCCGAAAATTCTCTCCCATCTAACAATAATAAAACCCTAAAACCCGATGATATTGGCTTTCGTTTGGGGCCAAGAATTAACGCCATTGGACGGTTAGCTGACCCTCAAATTGTGATAGAATTATTAACCACAGAAAATATGGGAATTGCCTTAGAACGGGCAATGCAATGTGAACAAATCAATCAACAAAGACAACTCCTATGTGAAGAAATTCAACAGGAAGCCATCGCTTGGATAGAATCACAAAATATTGACTTAAAACAAGAACGGGTGTTAGTAGTTGTACAACCAGAATGGCATCATGGCGTGATTGGAATTGTCGCTTCTCGGTTAGTAGAAAGATACGGAGTTCCCGTATTTATTGGAACCTATGAACACTCAGAAAATGAAACAGAATCCCCTAAAATAGTTCGAGGTTCAGCCCGGGGAATTTTAGAATTTGATATCTTTAAAGCCTTAGAATATTGTCAAGATTTACTAGGTAAATTCGGAGGACATAAAGCCGCTGGAGGGTTTTCTTTCCCCGCAGAAAACCTAGATCAAATTAAAACCCGTTTAAGTGAATTTGCCCATCAATGTTTAGAATTAGAACATCTAAAACCCTTAATTAAAATTGATACTCAAGCTAATTTAAGTGAAATTAATTTTAATCTCTATGATCAAATTAATCAACTCCATCCCTGCGGCATAGAAAATAATGCCCCCACCTTTTGGACTCCTAACGTGCGAATTGTGCAACAAAAACTGGTAGGAAAAGGACATATTAAACTTACCTTAACCCAAGATAAATTTTCCCATACTCAACTTACCGCCTTACCCACAATTAATGCCATGGCTTGGCGTTGGGCCGACTATTTTCCCCTTCCCCACTGTTTAGATATCGCCTATCAATTAAAAGAAAATAACTGGAATGGTCAAACCAATATTGAGTTAGAATTAGTCGGGGCAAGATTACCCGAATCTCCAGAAATCCAACATTCTCTAGTTAATAAAAGTGCGGAATTTAACTATCACGAGAAACACTATACTTGTAGTTTATCTTCCGTTGGGGAAACCCAAGAATTAAAAATCCGTAATCAGAAAGGCGAAGTATTAGCGATAAAAAAAGGTCAACGCTTTGGACTGTTAGGGACAAGTCGTCAGGATGCTAAAACCGTTGATGTATCTCAACCTGGGTTTTACAATTTAATTCAGGCGGCAGTTAAAGCGTTAGGGTAAGCTTATAATCTTAGTGATAGGTAGTAACTGTTCTAAAATCTAACAATGTATCTGGTATTTAATCAATGGCTAACAATAATCAACACTCAACATAAGAACAACTTTTAGTTCAAAATCATGCCCATTACTCCAGATAGCACAAAAATTTTAGCAGGCGATGAATCTGGAAAACTTCATTTCCTAACCTTAGAAGATAGAGAATAAAGCTGTTTTATCTTCAACTTTAGAAATGCGATCGCAATCAGTTAATATTAATCATAGAATAATTATTAATATTACTCCCTATGAAGTTGATATTACCTTAATTGAAGCTCAGGAAGTCGTGGAATATTGGGAAAAGTGGAAAGTAATAGTCGGTCAGTTTTGGTCACAACAACGAAATATTGCTTAGTGATATTGTTGATAATATCCCAATATCTCGTAGGGGTGAGGCGCGCCTCGCCCCTACAGTGTTATAGAAGCAGAAGCATTAAATATATGTAATCATTTTTAAGTTATTATTAATAATCTTTTGTGATAAAATAAACTTGGCTATTAATGAATTAATATTATGGCAAACCTACCACCGGAAATTAAAGAACTTGTCAATCAACTGAAACAAAAATCACTAGATATTATTGATCAGGTTACAACAACGGAATCAGCCTTATTTGAGCGATTAGGTGAAACAGAGGAAACGTTACTTTTTTTTGCTGAATTAACAACAGTGTTAGAGGATGCTGAAGCAACTTATATGCAGCTAACTCGATTAGGATTAAATATTGCTCGTTCTCAACCCGAAGCCTCATCAGATATGCTAGAGTTGATGAATAGAGCTATTATCCGCACTCAAGCTAGAATTCCCGCCTGGGAACGCAGTTTAGAAGAAGTAAAATTAGAATGGAATTTACCATGAACCAACAATCTCCTATTCCTGATCCTGTAACAGTGCAAAGACTTTTAGCAAATTTACGCCGGACTCATTTAGAAATGGAACAGTTTAATTTAGAGTTAGAAGAAATTAATGCGAAATTAGAGGAAGTTAACCGAAACAAACGGTTGTCCAGGTTAAATAATCTATTAAATAATTATTAATAAGGAAGCAATAATAGTACAAATTATTAACAAAAAATCTCCACCATAACGGCGGAGATTTTTTGTTAATCAAAACAAAGATCTAAGCTTCGCTTTCAATGTGGATGAATAATAAACCCATTACCACAACTGGCATTAACCAGCAAACCACGGGAATTAAAATCCAAGGTAAAAAAGAAGCTGCGTATGCTCCGGTCATATCAAATTCTCCTATTGAATGTTAGAAAGTTTTGATGTTTGGTAAAAAGCTCAATTAGCTATTAACCAAGCCTCGGAAAATCGAATCGACTATGCCGAAGTTTTCCAGCAAGAAAAAGGCAACAAAAGCGCCACCCATTCCACCGATGAAGAAACCGCCAGCAAACTGACTCCAACCTTCAGAGGTTTGCAGAGAATCCCCCGCATCTGAACTGCTTTTTTGGAAAGTAACTAATCCGTAAGCAGATAAACAAATCGTGGCAATCAGAACTAAGGTAATGCCTGAAATTAAGCCACCTAAATTAGCCGCGCTGGGATGATCGCGTAATGGCCCCAGTAAAATCCAAGGCCCGATCAAAAAGTAACCATGGGCCATCCCGACTTCTAAGCCCCGGAGTAAAGGAGATAAACCTTTACGGTAGGCGGGCAAATTCCCGATAAATGCACGGGTAAAATCGGAATCGCTGATGGGCGTGGACAGATGGCCTACAAAGGGATCGCCATTATAGGGTTTAATCAATTCTGCCATGGGGTTTCTTTCTCCTCTAATTATTGAAGAACTTGTAGCAGTTATTAAGCTCATATTTTACGCAGGGATAGGCAATCTCGTTACAAAAATGAGCATAAGCTTCAAAAAAGTTCACATCTCGATGTCGGGGGGGTATATCTGATGTCAAGGCTAGGATTAACAAAACAGGTTAAGATTTAACCAATTATTGAGGAATTCGGATCATGAATAACCGACTAAAATCTCTTAGCTATGCCTTGTTTGGGGCGATCGCATCCACGATGTTTGCCACCGCTATCAAAGCTGAACCCATGTTTAAGGACTATCCCACCACCTATCAACCCTTTGCGGAAGAATTTATGCGGGCGGCTTCAAGAACCTCTGGGGATGTGTTTAAAAACAAATCCTTACTGGGTCAAACGTCTACCTATTTAGGAATCAGTTTTCCCTGGCCCAACGGCATCAATGGTTTTCCCGAAACCTTAATGACCAATGATGCCCGGCTGGTGAATCAATTGTATCGGGATGGGATGCTGCGCCAAACCAGTAGCGACCCGATTATTCGTACAGCCGATTTAATTAATCCCTACAATACCTCTATTCTGAACCAACCCTCCTATCGGGATCTTGACCTTCAGAGCGCGCCAGGATTGCCTGTACAACGTCGCTAAAGCCATTAACAGGTCTGTTTCCATAAAAAAACTGCCGATCTTTCAAGATCAGCAGTTCATTGGATAAGCTCCTTTTTTTTGTAGAATCCCAAGTCTATAGACTCAAAAATACTTTTTTTGCTCCCATGTCGGGGATCAAATTTTGGGGTTAATTAATTTTAGCCGGGGTGAGATGAAGTCCCAGAATCACTAAATCCCGTTCAATTCCATCTAAATCAGCTACTCTGGGCAAATAACCCCATTGTTCAAAATCTAAGCGTTTGAATAATTCTAAACTAGGTTGATTGTGAGCAAAAATTAACGCTAGTAAGGCTTTTAATCCCAAACTAGGACTGTGGTACACCGCTTGGGTTAATAGTCTTTTTCCGATTCCCTGACCTTGATATTCAGGATGAACATAAATACTCACTTCTGCTGTACCGTTATAGGCCGGACGGTTATAAAAGATTTGGAAACTCAACCATCCTAGAATTTTTCCATCTAACTCAATCACCCAAACTGGACGGGTTTGAGCTTGATGTTCGTGATACCAAGGAATTCGACTTTCCACCGATATCATTTCCAGGTCTGCTGTCGCCATCCGTCCTGGAATTGCGGCATTATAAATATCAACTATCGCGGGTAAGTCCGTTTCAACTGCATCCCGAATCTTCATTATTTCTAAAAACTTTTTGGGTTTTGGGTAATAGTCATTGATTTTTTAAGTGTTATAATAATATCAATAATCACGGGAAATAGGCAATAGGTAATGGACAATGGGCTGTAGGCAATAGTGATTGATTGTCTAAGTGTTCTCATCCGATCAATAGTCATTATCGTTTCTGATTGTTGCTCGTTTATTAAAAATTCTATATTTTCCCCATCGCCAGATTGTCTATCTCCTATCCATACAAAAAAAACAAAATGTCTACATTTTTTGTTAATGATGGTGGTAGTGCAGTCATCAATATTGGGGGATTTAACCCGCCTAGTCAAGAGTTGGTAACCCAAGGGATTGTTGTTCCTCCAATTATTAGTAACCCAGTGTTTGGGGGGGCTTATTTTGACTCAACAAAACTGAGCAATTCCCTTTCAGTGCCACAAGTCTTATTAGGGACATCGGGCAATGATATTTTAACCGGAATAGAGGGAAATGATACATTCCAAGGGTTAAAAGGCAATGATCTGCTTCAGGGTCAAGGGGGGGATGATATCCTCTTTGGCGGACAAGGTAATGATACCCTATTCGGAGGAGAAGGAAATGATCTATTAAGTGGTGACCAGGGACAGGATTTACTCACCGGAAATTACGGGAATGATATTTTTGTTCTTCCCGTTAGTGTCGCCGTTGATAATATGAATACGGTTGATATAATTACGGATTTTATTGTCGGTGAGGATAAAATTGGTTTAACTGAAGGTTTGAATCAAAACAATATTCTGCTCACGTCTACCGTCATCAGTGGAAGTCCAGGGACTTTAATTTCTGTGATCAATTCTAATCAATTTGTGGGATTTGTGGCAAATGTCAGCCCCGGAGGTTTGATTAATCAATTTATTACCATTAATTGATTAATCAAACCATTAAGCGACAGTATAAATTATTATAAAAATCTGAAATTTATACTATTGATCATCAGGAATATTGACAGTCTTGAATATTTAAACTAGCTTTAAGTAGGATTTAACATTTTTTACAAAAAAGGAACAACAAATGGCTACTTTCCAAGGAACAGATTTAGGTGATGTTCTTCAAATCGGTGCTTTTCCACTGATTACCATTACCAAAGATGGTCTACCTCTGATTCCTCTGATTGCGATTCAAGAATCTGATTTAGCCGGAAATGATACTATTCTTTTATTGAATGGGCCTGATAAAGCTGATGGTGGAGCCGGAAATGATACCATTGATGCCGGAGGCGGAGACGATAATCCCATTAATGGCGGAGATGGTAATGATAGTATTACCCTGGGCGATGGCAATGATTATGGGATTGGCGGTCTAGGAGATGATATTATCCTCGGTGGAAAGGGGAATGACATCGGTGATGGTGGCAAAGGAAACGATACTTTCGATTTGGGAGAGGGAGATGACAACGCCATTGGTGGAGATGGAAATGATACTTTCTTTGGCGGTTTAGGAATAAATAATGTCGATGGGGGCGATGGAATTGACTACCTTTCCTATGAAAAGGTTACCCCAACTTCTCCGGCTGGAGCTAGTCGAATTACGGCTAATTTAACCACAAAGGGAGAAGTTTTAAATAATGCCTTTGTTGCCATTGCCACGGATAATATTACGGGGCCGATTGAAAATATTATTGGCGCTCCGGGTATCCCCAATGATCTGACTGGAGCCGGGGGCGATAATATTTTAATTGGGGGTGCGGCGAGTGATAATCTGGCTGGAGCCGGAGGGAAAGATACCCTTAAAGGGGGTTTGGGCGATGATTTCTACACCGTACTTACTGCCGGTAATGGTACCGAAATTCAAGATACTGGAGGAGCAGCAGACAGTCTTTTTATTCCAGGTATAACGCTATTACTATCTGGCCCTAGCACAACGGGTTATGGTTTAGAAAGACAAGGAAAAAATCTAGCTATTGACTTAAATATTGATGGCAAAATTGACCTAACTCAAGATTTGTTGATTGTTGATTTTTATGCCGATACCACAGCAAAAACCGCAGGCATAGGGTTAATTGAAAATGTGGTGAATCTTAAAGGGCAAGATATTATTGACTCTAATATTCCCAACACCGCACCTCCTCCAGTCTCTAATGTTACCTGGACAACGCCCACCGCCTCCGTGAGTGATCCTGGGCCAAATGTTCCGGCACCTGGTGGTGGGAATACCACGTTTGTTGACCAAGGAATTACATCCTATCTGTTTACCAACGGCCCCGATAATGCCTTTGTCCCAGCAACAGCAGCAAACCTGTATATTCAAGCCTTAAACGGGAATGATGCCATTATTGGAACCGCATCGGCTGATAATATTAATGGCAATTTAGGGGGTGATAATATTTTAGCTGGTGGGGGGAATGATGGCGATCGCACCCTAACAATTCCAGCCAATACCATTCGCACAGCTATTCGAGGCGGTAAAGGGTCAGATAACCTCGATGGTCAAGAAGGAGATGACCTACTCAATGGCAACCTGGACAATGACACCGTATTGGGAGGTGTGGGAAATGATATTATCCGGGGTGGTAAAGGTGCAGACGTCTTAGATGGCGGTGCAGGTACAGATTACTTGATTGGAGATGCGGATCAGGATAAACTCACGGGGGGAGCCGACGCCGATATCTTTGTTCTACCAGGAGCGTCCGTCGCCGCAACCAGCTTAAATCAAGCCGACCTAATCACTGATTTTCTCGCCGGAACCGATAAAATTATGTTACCTTCGGGGATAACTTTTGCCCAACTAACATTAACACCTGTCACCGTACAAGTTGATGGTAGTACAGCATTAGTATCCACATCAATTCAATCGGGAACAACTTTTTATGCGTTAGTACAAGGGATAACCCCGGTTCAACTCACCGCAGCTAACTTCATTGCAGATGATCCGAATATTACTATTTTAGGATAGATATAGGTCAGAAACCGGGTTTCTCAACTCATTTTTCTGTTATTAATAAAAGTAATAGCAGAAACCCGGTTTCTTGAATTTGCTATAGGTGAGGGTATCGTAGCGCACACACCACTTAATTTACTGCTATAATCAAATCAGCATCGTCATCTATCCCCCGACTTAACCATGAGTCAATGCCTTAACCCAGATTGCCTCCAATCCAACTCTAAAACAACCTTTAGAACAATTAGGCAAACATCAACAAATTCCTGAATTATTCGCCCATTTTATCCAAGATCATCGTCAATATTTAGTTCAAGAATATATTGAAGGACAAAATTTAGCTCAAGAATTAGCTGAAACTGGGGAATTTTCAGAAACTAAAATCATTAACCTTTTAGGAGATTTATTGCCTGTTTTAGCGTTTATTCATCAAAAACCAGTAATTCATCGAGATATTAAACCAGAAAATATTATTAGAAGAAAGAGCGATAATAAATTATTTTTAGTGGATTTTGGAGCAGCTAAAGCAGCCACTATAACGGCGTTAGCGGTGACAGGAACAGTGATTGGTTCTGCCCAATATACTGCACCCGAACAAGCGATGGGAAAACCGACTTTTGCGAGTGATTTATATAGTTTAGGGGTAACTTGTATTCATTTATTTACTAATATTGAACCCTTTGATTTATTTGATGTCAGTGAAAGTGATTGGGTGTGGCGAGATTATTTAACAGTTAAAGTCAATAATACTTTGGGTCAAGTCTTAGATAAACTCTTACAGCAGGGAACAAGAAAACGCTTTCAAACTGCTCAAGAAGTATTAGAGGCTTTACAATTAAGCGCAAAACCGATATCACCACCAACACCACAATTTACACCGCAACCGACAGCAAAACCGACATCGCAACCAACACCCGAACCCAATATAGAATTAAAGTCAGCTAAAGGTGTGAGTTATCATCAATTAGAACAACTTTTGAAAGCCGGAAGCTGGAAAGAAGCTGACGAAGAAACGGCTAAAAAAATGTGTGAAGTCGCAGGGAGAACAAAGGAAGGATGGTTAAGGGAAGAAGATATTGATAAATTTCCCTGTGAGGATTTACGCACTATTGACCAACTTTGGGTAAAATATAGCAATGGACGCTTCGGCTTTTCGGTACAGAAGCGCATCTATAAAAGTCTGGGAGGAACCCGGAGTTATGATGGTCAAGTCTGGTCAGCGTTTGGTGATCAGGTGAGTTGGCGTGTAGGAGGTAGCTGGTTGTATTACAAAGATCTAAAATTCAATCAGACAGCACCAGTGGGCCACCTCCTAATAATGGGTAGGTGTGGGGAGTCTGTGGGGGTGGGGGTCTTGGGTGGTGGGGTGTTCAGTCTGGGATTTTGGTGGGGGTCTCTCTTCTCTCGCGTCGATACTTGTAGACTGTAACATATAAGGCTTATAGATTTTCGTAAAGATTGATGACATCGACTGAATGTAGGGGCGGGTTCGCCGGGATTTTTGTTAATAATAATTAACCTAAATAAACCCGCCCAACCCCGTAATAGGAATCAATATAAACCCCGTTTTATTAACGTTAAATCTGGGTGGGTTGGGGCGGGTTTAGAAAGATTATTTGTGGGATTTGTCAGATTTTGTCGAATTAATCTTTAAATTTTAGGAGAGATTACTCAATGAAACGTTATGCAATTGTCATTGAAAAAGCTGAAGGTAACTATTGTGCTTATGTTCCAGATTTGCCGGGATGTGTTGCGACGGGTTACACAATAGAAGAAGTTGAGAAAGAAATTAAAGAAGCAATTATTTTTCATCTGGAAGGATTAGAAATCGAAGGTTTACCCATCCCTGAACCTACGTCAATATCGGAATATGTTGAAGTTTAATTTAAAAAGAATGTAGGGGCGGGTTCCCGATGTTCGATCATGATGTAGATTTAAGATGTGATCGCAAATGCTAGAATTACTATAAGCTTTTGGATTCTAATGGGGTGAGGGTCAGAAACCTAGTTTCTAGCAGGTGTGATTAAGGTAGCCAATCTTCGTCTAAAATTTGTTCTAAGGTATAAGGACATTGTTGGGGAAAATTATTGAGTGTTGTTTTCGCTTTAACGAATTTCAGAGCATCGGCATAAATTGATAATAATTCCTGGGATAAATATTGTTTTAAATTCGTTGTTAAACGGCGTTTGATTTGGGTTCTAAATCCAATAATTTCTGCTTGCCAATGGTGAGAATTATATTGAAATTCTTTTTCCCAATATTGATATAATAATAAATGTCTGATAATTTGTTCTAACAAACTTTCAACTTTCCGTTTTTGTTCGTTTCCCAATTCTTCTAATTCCTCAATTAAATGGTCATAATCAATCTGGTTAAGATGACGGTTTTTTAAAAGTTTGATAGTTTCTTCTAACCACAATAAATAATCTTTTTCATAAATTTCTGATAATTGTTCTGCTGCTATTTTCATATTGTTTTTTGTCCTTAACAATTAATAATTGAAAGACCGAGCGTGCAACTTTCCATCCCATTCGTAATTCGTAATTCCCTATCACCCTTTATACAAAAGCATCACATCTTCTAAGGACATTCGGGACTGCGCCCCTAATGTTAAGGGTGAAATATGACCTCGAATCAGATGGTCTGAGGCGGCACAAGCAATCATGGCGGCGTTATCGGTACAATATTTTAATGGGGGAAATAATACCCGCAAATCGTGAATTTTAGCCGCCTCTTGGAGATGGTTTCTTAACCCACTATTTGCCGCCACACCGCCCCCAATAGCAATTGTATCTAATCCAAAATCTAAGGCACAAGCGATCGCCCTTTTAGTTAAACTTTTAGCCACGGTATCTTGAAAGC
The DNA here is from genome assembly GCF_057220675.1 of Planktothrix sp. PLAVEN19ND. NCBI lineage: Bacteria > Bacillati > Cyanobacteriota > Cyanophyceae > Oscillatoriales > Microcoleaceae > Planktothrix > Planktothrix sp. PLAVEN19ND. The sequence goes on from NZ_CM170132.1 coordinate 2,704,486, forward strand.
TCGCCGCAATATCGGCAACGGGTAAGGGGGTATTTTCTTTTTTTTCTAAGGTTTGAACTAACCTTAATACCGCCGTTTTTAACCCGCTAAAACTGGAGTGATAGGGATGATAACCGCCATTGGGGAGGGAAATCTTACCTTCGGGTAAGGCAAAGGCTTTGGGGTTGCCTTGGCTGGCTAATTGGTCAATAATTGGCCCCCCAGGATATCCCAAGTTTAATAACCGGGCTACTTTATCAAAGGCTTCCCCTGCGGCATCATCCATCGTATGTCCCAAGATTTGATAGACCCCGCAATCTTTGACATGAATTAAACTGGTATGACCCCCCGATACCAACAGACATAAAAACGGTGGCTGAAGACTGGTTTCGGTTAAATAGCTGGCATAGATATGACCTTCGAGGTGATGAATCCCTAAAAAGGGTTTATCATGCACTAAGGCTAAGGTTTTAGCGGTGGTAATGCCCGTTATTAACGCCCCTACCAGTCCCGGCGCACAGGTAGCCGCTACACCATCAATGGCAGACCAGTCTAAACCTGCGATTTCTAAAGCTTGGTCAAGGACAGGATTAACCATTTCTAAATGATGGCGGGAGGCAACCTCGGGGACAACCCCGCCATATTGTTGATGAATGGCGATTTGAGAGGCCACAACATTGCTTAAAACTTTACGATTCTTTACAATTGCGACCCCGGTTTCGTCACAACTTGTTTCAATTGCTAAAACTGTTGCCATTGACTGATAAATTTTATGAAATGATTGGAGCTAACTTTGAGTAGCTTTATCATGGCAGATTTTTTAGGTACAGTGAACAACTGAACCTAATAGTCAAATTAGTGCGTGGGTCTTCACCTCGGTTTGAGGGATAACAAACGCTTTGTCCGGTGGTTGTTAAGAAGGAGTTATCAAAACACCTTCGGTTCAACGGATGAAAAACGTATTGTTCTGTAACAAAAGGAAACACTTCTATGCGTCGATTGTTAGCTGCTATTCTGGCCCTGGGCTTGTGGATGACCGTTGTTCCCGCAGCTTCAGCTTATAACCTGGTTCCCTGCTCTGAATCTTCGGTATTTCAGCAACGAGCCAAAACCTCTATCTCTGTTGCGGCTAACCCGGCACAGGCAAAAGCACGCTTTGAACGCTATTCCCAAGAACTCTGCGGAAAAGAAGATGGCTTACCCCATTTAATCGTAGATGGCAGCCTATCCCATGCGGGAGATTTCTTAATTCCTGGGGTTCTGTTCCTGTATATTGCCGGATGGATTGGTTGGGTCGGTCGGTCTTATTTACAATATGCGAGAAAGAGCGAAAACCCCGCAGAAAAAGAAATTATCATCGATGTTCCTGTGGCTCTGACCTATATGTTAAGTGGCTTCCTGTGGCCCTTAGCCGCGTTGAAAGAAATGACCACGGGTGAAATGTACGCCAAAGATGACGAAATCACCGTTTCACCTCGTTAATTACGGAATTCTTAAACAGAGATTTGGGAAGATTTCAGTTGAATTAATCACCTAAATATTCCCAAATTATCCCATAAACAAAGTTTGTTTATGTTCTAATAATCTTTGTGAATTCTGCTTTCTTTTAACAGATTAATTGTTGTTCACACGGTTCTAAACTTAGGAGAAAAACCCCCATGCAGTATTTCCTGAAATATCTTTCAACAGCACCCGTTTTAGCTGCGGCTTTGATGGTTTTTACGGCTGGAGTTTTAATCGAATTTAATCGCTTTTTCCCCGATTTACTGTTCCATCCCCTCTCTTAATCAAACCTGGAGCTAAAAGGGGAACAGGGAACAGGTAATAGGTAATGGGTAATAGGTAATGGGTAATAGCAAGAGTTTACCTCCCCTGCCCCCCTGCCCCCCTGCCCCCCCTGCTCCCCCTGCCTCCTGGCTTTTAACCTCTAAATATATTTTTATCGATGAAATCCTATCTCGCTGCGGCTATTCAAATGACCAGTACACCTTGGCTAGACAAAAATCTAGCGGAGGCAGAAGAATTGATTGATTTAGCAGTTCGTCAGGGGGCAGAGTTAATCAGCTTGCCTGAGAATTTTCCCTTTATGGGCGAAGAAGCCGAGAAAATGGCTCAAGCTGAAACTATTGCTCAAACTACAGAAAAATTTCTTAAAACCATTTCCCAAAAGTTCCAAATTACTCTATTAGCTGGAGGATTTCCAGTTCCTTCGGGTGATGGCAAAGTATATAATACGGCGGTGTTAATTGATGCTAATGGTCAAGAATTAGCCCGTTATCAAAAAGTTCATCTGTTTGATGTTAATTTACCCGATGGTAATACTTATCGGGAATCTAATACGGTGATGGCGGGGACGGTTTTACCTCCGGTTTATCATCATCCAGAGTTGGGCAACCTGGGAATATCGGTCTGTTACGATGTCCGATTTCCAGAACTCTATCGCCATTTATCCGCAAAAGGAGCAGAAATTTTATTTGTCCCAGCAGCTTTTACTGCTTATACAGGTAAGGATCATTGGGAAGTTCTCCTCAAGGCTAGAGCGATTGAAAATACCTGTTATGTGGTCGCACCTGCTCAAACAGGATGTCATTATGGGCGTCGGAATACCCATGGTCATGCAATGATTCTTGACCCTTGGGGGGCGGTTTTAGCCGATGCTGGTGATAAACCAGGGATTGCGATCGCAGAAATTAATCCCACCCGTCTGGAACAAGTTCGTCGCCAAATGCCGAGTCTGCAACATCGGGTATTTATGTGAAATGGGGATCACGGATTTAAGAGGATTTCACGGATTTCACGGATTTTAATCTGTGTTAATCTTGCCAGAATGGTTGTTCATTTCCTACATGGGTTGTATTAGTAGCACTGTAAATATTGCCCTGTAATTCTTGATAATAGTCATCATCTAAGAAATTAACATTAATTCCGGCAATGGCAACCCGACGTTTAAAGTCTTCTTGGGTGTAGTCTCGGCCATCAATTAAGGCTCCTTTCGGATTAGATACTAATAATTCCCCATTCACATAAACCGAATTAATTAAATTTGGCCACCAAGCATACCCACTATAACTAAATAAAGCCGGAATTCTAATAATTTGATCATTTCTGAGATTAAATTCTTTTTTGAGTTGATTAATTAAGGGTTCGATTTTCTGTTTTTGTAAATTCAGATTATGTTGGATTAATAATTGATTATTTAAGGTAGCTCTGACTGTTGTTTGAGTGCTTAATCCGCGATTAATTGCCGCCCCTTCATAACCTTGTTTTTCCAGTTCTTTTAATAGTTTAACTCCTTCCTCTGGACTAGCAATTAACATTAAAGGTTCGCCGGAAGCACTAGGAATAAAATTAATAATTTCATCAACATGACGCAACATCAACCAAGAAGTATCAATGGCAACGGGATCACCTTGAACTTTTTGGGCTTTTAAAAACTCAACAACTTCGGGATTTAAACTAACATTATCAGCTGTGCCATAATAAATTCTTCCCAAAGGATAATCAGGTAAAGCGGGAGTTACGGCTAAATTATTATACCAATCTGCCCATTGATTAAAAGCATCTAATTCCCGAGGTTTACCCACTTCAAACCAGCCAAAATTTTGATTCATTAAAGATTTAGCATAATCATCACTTTCCGCACTTCGGTTTCCTTTTAAAACCACCGGATTTTTCTCTAAACCTTCGGGTTTGGGAAACTGAACATAGCCTATTTCTTGAGTTCCTCGCATCCATAAAGTCGCCCCTGGTGTGACTTTAACCTTTGCCCCAGTCTTTTCAACAATGGTTTTTACATCTTTAATGATAGTTTGATTATCACCGCGATCGCTAATATGAACCTCAGAAACAGGTTCAGTATTATCCGACATAATCCAAGGAGCAACCCCCATAGAAATGCTGTCCGTTGCCACCACAATTCCCTGTTTACGAGCAATGGCTTTTAAATTAACTAAACCCGACCAATTGCTATTAGCAAATTGTTTCGCTTCCACTCCTAAAACAATATCTGAACCAAATTCTAAAGGCGTTGTACCCGATAAATCAATAGCTTTCCATCCCGTTGAAGTTTGTTGGAAAATATTAATATAGGGTTGCGCAGCTTGATCAATGGTGAGCAATAATTCAGAACCTTTATACTCTGGATCAACTTTAAAATGAACTAAAGCCAAATCCTTTTCATCTTCAGCCCCATTAACTGTTTTATCTCGCCAATCGGGTAATCCATTAATATCATCATCATCATTATTAAATAATATTAACGGCCCTAGGGATAAAGACCATTGTTCCGGGCGTTGTTGATCTTGTTCATTCACAATACCATCTCGGTTTGTATCTCCATAGAGTTTAAACCCGGGAAATTGAGGATTTGCAACGGAAACGGTCGAAATTGTTTGCGGTTTTTCTGGTTGTTGTTGTTGGGATTGTTGGATTAAGGCGCGTTGATAGGTAGCGATCGCTAAATAACCCTGATATTCTACGGTTTTATCAATAGCTTTAGAACTCAGAAAAGACTCTCTAGGAATTTTCCGTAGGGTATCAATAGCTTGAATCCATAATTGTTGTGCAGTTTCCCAATCTTCTATTGTATTAGTTTCAGATTGTTTACCAAAATTTGCCGCTTGAGTGGCTATTTTTATTACCTGATTCCAAGTTTCCAGGGTTTTTTCTTCAAATTTAATTTGAGCTTCAACTTGGCGATTAGCTTTAACTAAAGTTTCGTATTGTTTCAGTTGCAGTTGATATTGCCAAACTTCTAAATTACTATTAATATCAGGAGGACTAGAAACTTTCTTCAATTCAGCTTTAATCAAATCTTGTAATTGATATAATTCGGCTAAGGATTGGGGTGTAACTTCTGTGGTTTCTGTGTTATAACTGCCCGGAGTACCTGCTTCAAATCCTTGCAGTTGCACGCCGGAGTCATTAATCCGATACTCTAAATTGAGATCCGTTGGTGAAGATTGGGCTAAAGTTGAAGGGGCAGGAACTAGGATAATTCCAACAACTACACCCAAAGCATTAATTAAAGCAACAGCAATGTAGCGCATCCAATTCATGGTCAACCTCAGACATCCTGATTGATTGTACCTGAAATTGGCTAACTGTAGATCAGATATCCCTCAATCCTTTTTAAAAAGGCAGATTTTAAAATTCTTAATGGTAGGGGCGAGGTCTTCTCGCCCTCTTAATATCCTGAATCTGACAACCCTTTATCCAATTCCCAATAAAGGATCACTAATATTAATAATAGAAATACTATTTTTAACAGTATTAACATCGGTAATATTAGCCACCAGACCAAAAATATTTCCGGTTGTCGTTTGACGAATAATTATTCCCTGAGATATTCCAGTTGCTAGTTGTAAATTAGCAGTTTGATCAAATGTTTCTAGGGTTAATTCTTGTGAATTTAAACTAGCAATAATCACAATTTTATCCCCTTCTGTGGGGTTAAAATCCGTAATGAAATCGGCTTCTGTGGCGTTAACCGGAACTTCGGAAGCATTTGCACCTAAAATAAAAGTATCAGCATCAGTGCCGCCTGTCAGGATATCAAAGTCTAAATCACCGATTAAAATATCCCGTCCCGCACTACCTTCTAAAATATCTTTTCCTTTCCCGCCTCTTAATAAGTCATTTCCATCACCTCCCATTAAGAAATCATCCTCACGATTGCCATTAATAATATCATTTCCCCCATCGCCATTAAGAGTATCATTTCCCTGACCGCCTCGGAGTAAATCAATGCCTTCGGCACCGGATAATTGATCATTTCCGGTATTACCATTCATAACATCAGTTTGATTAGAAACCCACTAAAATATCATCCCCAGCTAAAGCCAAAATACCCCCCGGATATTCCCTTGTCCATTCGGGCAAAACTAACCCGGTGGGTGGCTGTGAAATATTAAAATAATTGGCGGGTGCTAAGATATCAATATCATCGGTTAAAACAAACAGTTGAGCAGATTTTCCCGATAATTCGGTTAAGGTTTTATAACTGCTTAAAATATTAATATCTTCGAGAATTAGACTCGGTTTCACTTCCAAAGTAGGGGCGGTACTTAGGGTAATTTGGGGGTTTTGTTCTAATAATTTATTAACCCAAGGTTCCGCAATGGGTAGAATGGTGTTAAATAAGGGTTCATACTGGGGAAAGAAGGTGAAAATAACGGGTTTAGCAATGGGAAAAATGACATTGCTAATGAAGTTAATAATTTTGTTAAACATAGGGAAAAATTTTTAAGTGAAAATCATTAGTTATTCTTTTTGATTTTGCACTTTCATTTGTGATCATTCAGGATAGTTTTTTCAGCTTTACCCTCTCTGACAAAAACTCAACACGCCCAACCATTAAATAAACGGAAAAACCCCCATCGGCGCGGAAAATCTTGCCGGGGGTTTTACTTGTATGAAATAATTATTTCAATTAATTTTTACTAAAATCGAATCTTTTTCCACCTTGGCAATATAGGTGGGGAGAGGTTTATCAGCCGGGCCTTGTAGCACCTTACCATCCCCGGCAAATTTGGAGTCATGACAGGGACAAACAAAGACGTTTTGGTCTTTCTCCCAGGTCACGGCACAACCCGCATGGGGGCAAATGGGATTCACGGCCCGCACCTGATTACTATTGGTAGGATCTGGAATTACTAACACCTTCCCCGACCCCGTTGTTTCCGCTAGAAGTTGCCCTTTAGCACTCAGATCGGAAACAGTCCCAACAGCCACAAAGCCATCACTGCGGGGGGAATTGACGGTCGGATTTTCCTTTGTCCCCGAGCTACAGGCGGCGATCGCCAACGGCATCATACTGCCTACACCCACTAAACCGACAAATTCTCGACGTTTCATAAAAATACCTCTTTGATCAGTCAATTGGCTTAAATTACCGACTCATAAGCTTGACCAGAGGTTACACTAGGACAACTGGCTGTATCCGCTTCATTAACTACGGTTTCACCAGAAACTTTACAGACGTAGAAAGGGGTAGCCTCGCGCCAAGCGGTTAAATTCTCAGACGCTTCTGTGTAGAGTTTAGCGTGTTGAGTTTCGGCCGCCAGCGCATAGTTGAGGCTTTTCAAAGCAGCCTCAAGAAAATTAAGGGGAAAGATATTAATAATCTGAACTAATTTCAACAGTAGAACCAGAAGGGGGAAGAAATTGGGGTAGATGGAAAAAAAATTCACACAATGGGTAAACGAACTTGAAAACAACTACCAACCCCCAATTGACTACTCACCGTAATCTCTCCACGATGCTGTTGGGCAATGGTTTGAGCGATCACCAGTCCCAAACCAGTCCCCCCAACCCGTCGAGATCGGGCGCGATCTGCTCGCCAGAATCGATCAAAGACAAATTTCAAATCTTCCGGGGCAATGCCAATGCCTGTATCGGTAATTGCGATCGCCACTGCATGATCTATTTTCTTCGCTGTTTGTCGGTCAGAACTTGCTCTAAGGCTTCAGCAATTTGCTCATCGTCTTCTACTAAGTAGGTAGGCTGTATAAAACCTCCCTATGTAAACGATTGTAAATCGTTCTAACGCTCTATCATGGCTGATCTAAGGATTTTTTACATATTGTTACATGGAAAAGTTTGATCCCGCCTACCTACTTAATAAGATTTTCATTATTAACTTCAGCAGGATCTGCCTATGTCTTCTTTATTTCTATGTTTTCGTCTTGACTAAACCATAATAACCGAATTCCTAATACCGCAAAACCGATGGCGGCGGCAATTTTAACTAGACGAGTGGGTAAAACTTCTGCAACCCATTGTCCCACTATCACACCGAGGAAACTGGCTAATAATAGGGCGGTGGCTGTACCAAAAAAGATAGCCCGGGGGGATTTGCTAGTCCCACTCAAAGCGATCGCCGCCACTTGACTTTTATCCCCTAATTCTGATAGAAAAACCGTGATAAAAGTCAATCCTAATAGTTGAAAATCCATAGATTTAATTATCACTAATTTAGTGTAAAACTTCCCAAAACAATAGCACCGAAATCAATAATAAACTGCTACCCGCAGCCAGTTCTAAGGTTCGGGGTGAAATCCGAGAAGCTAACCATTGTCCGACTAAAACCCCTAAGAAACTGGTTAAAACTAATGCACTTCCCGCTCCGGCAAAAACGATCCAAGGATTACGAGATTCTGCTGTCATTAATAAAGTGGTCAGTTGAGTTTTATCTCCAATTTCAGCTAAAAAAATAGTAATGAATGTGGAGACAAAAATTTTCCAAGTATTAGCTTTTACCGAATGTTGCTGTTGATTCGTGATGCGCAGCGGCGCGGCTGGCGCCATCGCCGATAGTTTACTAGCGGGGTCTTCCTGAACTTCAACAAGGGTTTGGGGTGAACTCATTGGTTGACGGTTGGGGTAATATTAAAACTATATCATAATCTTTTCATATTTTACCCCATCCGGCAATAAAAAACTGGGAAAGTCCCTAGAATTCATACCCGACGGTTTGATTAAAACGCTCCATTTCCGGGGAATCATCCCCATAGATGCCTTCAATTTGTTGTTGACAACAATCAATGGCAAAATCGTTTAATTCTGACGCTTCAATTCCATATAATTCCTGAAAAACATCGGATTCTACCCGACAAAATCGAGGGCGCTGATCATAAATTTTGCATTCTTTAGTTTCAGAATCAAAATTAATACACCATCCATCTTCTCCAACTAAACTTAAATATAATTGTAAGTCTTGCGGGGCTAAATATTGATCTAATTCAGGGCGTTCACTGGGGTCGAGATGACAGCACGCCCCACATTGTTTGATACAAAGCCAAGTGGTCATAATTCTGGATTAGCAGTTTTTAAATCAGTTGTTTCTGGTTGAGGATTAACCGATGGAGGAGAACTTATTTCCTCAGATTCCGTTGTTTCTGAAGGAGTTTCAATTTCTGCAATTGTCATCCCTTCTTCAACACTTTCTGATTCTAAAGTATTAGTTTCAGAGGATATTTCTCCTATCACAGATTCCTGAATTTCCTCAATAATAGGATTAACCTGTTCTGTGATCGTTTCCACAACAACTTCAACCTGGGGAGTCACAATTTGTTCAAAGGGTGAAGGAGAAGATTTTTCAACTTCTTCTAGGATTTCTGGCTCACTAACCGCAGTTTCTGGGGTGAATTCCCCCTCAACAGCTATTGTTTCCCGATCCTCAAATTCAGCAAACTCATCCTTAGTCACCGTCTGACTGTCTTCTACAACCGTGGAAGCCGGGGGAACGGGGGTGGGTTCTGGGGATTTCGGCTGACTGGGAGTTTTAGGGGTTTTTGGCTTTTTATTGAATAAACCTGTTAAATTACTGACCAAACCCGATAGGGTTCCGGCGATCGCCGGGATAGATTTTTGAGGTTTAGAATCGGTTTTTGCAGTCTTGACCTTGGGAGTAACTCCAGGTTTTTCTGCTTTGACCTTGGGTGTTTCTACCTGGGTGTCTGAAGTTGGGGGAGTAATCGATGGTGTTGCTTCAACTTCAGGAAGACTCTGTTCTTGGGTGATCAGGGAGATCGGCGGTTCCTCTACAATTTCTGGGGATGGGGAAATAATTTCTGGTTCGGGTTGTTCCTTGGTTTCTACAGGGGTCTCAGGAATCACTGAGTTGTTCTCAGACACGGGTTCGGGAGCAGTAACAATATCCTGTACGGGTTTGGGAAAAATTACCGGGGACTGACCACTGAGAAAGCCATTCAGTTTTTGTTTCACCTTCGCTGGAACCGGGGTTTGTTCAGTCACGGGGGTTGCTGATCGTCGTAGGGTCAGAACCTCCCATCCCAACCAAACCAACAGGGACACACTCGCCACCTGACCTAACAGCACGGCTCCGGTAATCCGTCCCGCACAAGCCCACAGAATTAGTCCATAAAACAATCCGACTCCACTCCAGACGAAATCACTTTTGCGGTGCACTTCTGGAAAGAAGAAGGCAGCCATATAAAGGCCAAAACTTGCTAAACCCACTGCGATCGCTAGAATATATGCCAGCATTTTTCCCTCTCACTCTATCAAAAAACCTCTATTCCGTTATTTTACCGTTAACGGTTGACGGTTAGCCGTTGAGATTTTGACTATTGGCTGTTGACGGTTTGTGATTCAGATCATAATTTAATGTGAATTTTATCACCTATCAACATTGTAGGGAATCATACGGAAAAGAAACATCGTCTAATTAATATATATATATCTACGATTTAAGGGTGCGGCTAGAAATTGTTTGATGGGGAGTTGATTATGTTAGAAAAATTATTGTTGGCGGCTTTTATTACGTTGTCTCTACATTTGCAAGTAAGTGTGAACTGGTTCGGCTCTAAACCATTATCCTCAATGGGAGTAGCCTCTCAAATGCAAGTGGAAAAAATTGTTCTGTCTCCAGACGTGATCGAGTAGATTTGGCTAACCTAGGCTATTTTAGGGACTAAACAATCCCTCTATCCTGTAGATAGAGGTTCCCTAAAAATCGAGTTTTCTTTTATGAAACTTTTCTCATCAAGATTTCATTTCTAGCTTACCCTAAATCGTTTCAGATTTTCCCTCACAAATCCTGATTTCCCATTGTCCACTCCCTCTTGCTATAATAAAATTCATAAATTTTTACTCCAAATTCCTCCGTTTTTCAGCCGATCTAAACAGATTCAGAAGCGGGGTTTTGTAAAATAGTGATTAAGGATTTGATAAAACTGGCTAGGGGAACTGCAATAATTAATCCGAGAAATCCGGCAATTCTAGCACCAATTAAGAGAGAAAGTAAAATTAAAACTGGGTTTAACCCGGTAAATCCTCCTAATAACCGAGGCGCAATACCATTTTCGATAATTTGATCGACAATAATTGCTGTAATTAAAACTTTTACCCCTAACCAAATACTATTCAAAGCCACTAAAAAGCAGATTAAACCAATTCCTAAACTGGCTCCGAAGGGAAATAAAGCCATTACCCCAATTACCATGCCAAATAGTAACCCAAAGGGAACTTGAATGATCACAAATGCTAAAGTCATCAGTATTCCTATCAGTGAGGCGACGGAGGCTTGACCAATTAAATAATTCTTAAAGTTTTTTTTGAGTGCTAGACGAATAGGAGTGCGAATTCGGACTGGAAAGAGTTTATATAAATCGTCCCAAAGCTGATCTCCATGCAACAATAGATAAAAGGTCATGGCGACCGTAATAACTAGATCTAATACTCGACCAAAAACCGTTAGTACCCCTCCAATTACATCTCCGCCTAGACTCTGAACTTGACTCGATAATTTTTCTAAAAGCTGAGAGGTGACTCCTCCAATATTCACTGGAATATGACGACTCATGGCCCAAGATTCTAGGGTTTTAACTTGTTGAATTCCTGATTCAATCCAACTGGGAAGACGTTCTATTAAAGTATTAAACTGTTGGAGAATCATGGGGATGAGGGTAATCCCTAAAATGATGAAAATAATTAATGTGATCAATAAAACCCCTAAAATTGCGATTGTCCGTTTGAATCCATAGCGTTGTAATCGTTGTACGGGATAATCTAAAAGAAATGATAATAGGGTAGCGGTGACAAAAATATTGATAATTGATTTAAAGTATTCTAACGTTAGTAATAATAGCCAACCATTTAAAACTAAGGCCGGAATTGCTGAGGCTATGACTAATAATCGGAGCCACGAGTTTTTAGTATTCATATAGGGTTTAACCATTGTTAATCTGATCCGTTGGGCCGGGACTTGACAAAAAACCCTGGTCGGGCTATTATATATTTACTGGTCTGCCGTTCGCGCCTAACCTTGACTAATTAATCAATAATTTTACTATCACCCAGTTCAGTGTCGCCAACTTCTTTGTGTTTTCCTGTCCTTGGGGTTAGGCCATAGTTTTTGCTAAAGCTGCTAACGGTAAACCCGGAGGATAAATTCCTTCTTCCTTAATTCGCCGAATATTAGCATCTGGAATGGGAACTTTCAGATAGTTAGCCACCGAGCGTACCACATCCCCCCGATCAATAATACCTGCTATGGCGACCGCCGGAGATAATACCGTAATTCGACGTAATTCTTGGTCTTCCATCAGATTAATTACCTCCACCAATGAGGCTTTTTCTGATACCGTAATCAGTTCATTTAGAGGTTGCAGAATTTGATTTAAAGTTTGACTTTCCCATTGACTGCGTTCAACCACTCGCAACGCTTCCACGGAAACCAACCCCCGATAACGACCATTAGAAGATGCAAAATACACCGGAATGCTCTCAACCCCAATTAAATATTCATCGGCGAATTGACGTAAACTCAAATCCGCATCCACCACTCGAAATTCCCGGGTCATAGCGTCCCCAGCTTTAATATTAACTAAAGCTTCTTGTAGATCGGTGATTCGATTATAGGAAGTGGCATTTTGTAAGACAAACCAACCGATTAAAGCAATCCATAACCCGCCATAACTTCTGGCTAAAAAAACCGAAGATAAGCCCAAAGAAATGGCTAAAATGCCTAAAAACTGTCCTGTTCGTGCCGCCCAACGTACCCCGGTTAAGCGATTTCCAGTAATTTTCCAAACCGTTGCTTTAAGCACCTGTCCCCCATCGAGGGGTAAGCCAGGAATTAAATTAAAGATTCCTAAAACTAAATTAATTCGGGCTAATTCCCCAACTACGGAATAAATTAAACTGGAACTGGGTAAGAGTTGAGCAACAAGATTCAGAATAAAAAATAAGCTAAAACTTACCAGAGGGCCAGCGATCGCCACTTGAAACGCTTGACCGGGGGTTTTTGATTCCTTATCAATAGCAGCCACTCCCCCAAACAAAAACAGAGTAATCGAGTTGACTCGAATTCCCTGGGATTGGGCGACCAAACTATGGCCTAGCTCATGGAGTAACACCGAAGCAAATAACAAGAGTGCAATAGCTAACCCAGCAACCCAAGATAAAGTTTGCCCCCACTCCAAATAACTCTGGCGATTGGCAACCGTAAACAGCACAACAATCACCAACCAAGAAGAATCAACAAAGAAGGGAATTCCAAATAACGATCCAATCCGCCAACCTGCCTGCATGAGATGTCTTTGACTCCGTTTATTTCATTGTAACGGTCTGATGTCTGTGATCATCGACCCCGGCCAAAAAATAGTCTGGAAAATTGCGACAGCCTTTACGGTATGATTGGGGTCAATAGAAACATCTATCTAGTCAAACTTTAGCCTGGTTTGGGCGATGCCATTGTTAGGAGGAACAAAGTAAGTGATTAAGGTCGCAATCAACGGTTTTGGAAGAATTGGACGTAACGTTTTACGCTGCTGGTTAACCCGGCAAAATAGCAATTTAGAGTTTGTGGGCATCAATGATACTTCTGATCCGAGTACCAATGCTCATTTGCTGAAATACGATTCCATGCTCGGCACACTCAAAGGCGTTGATATCAAAGCCGATGAGAATTCCATTACCGTCAATGGCAAAACCATTAAGTGTGTTTCCGATCGTAACCCATTAAATCTGCCTTGGAAAGAATGGGGTGTGGATTTAATTATTGAATCCACCGGGGTCTTTATTACCGAGGAAGGTGCTTCTAAGCATATTACCGCCGGAGCCCAAAAAGTCCTGATTACGGCTCCTGGAAAGGGAGAAGGCGTAGATACCTTTGTGGTAGGTGTGAATCACCATGACTACAATCATGATCAACACCGGATTCTGAGTAATGCCAGTTGTACCACCAACTGTTTAGCTCCCTTTGCCAAAGTGCTGCATGAAAAATTCGGCATTGTCAAAGGCACAATGACCACAACCCACAGTTACACCGGAGATCAGCGTCTGTTAGATGCCAGCCACCGGGATGTGCGTCGGGCCAGAGCCGCGGCGGTGAATATTGTTCCGACTTCCACGGGTGCTGCAAAGGCCGTTGCTTTAGTGATTCCTGAACTGAAAGGAAAACTCAACGGGATTGCTTTCCGGGTTCCGACTCCTAATGTCTCGATTGTGGATTTAGTGGTGCAGGTAGAGAAGGCAACCTTTGTTGAAGAAGTGAATTTAGCTCTGAAAGAAGCTGCTGACGGCCCCATGAAAGGGATTCTGGAATATAGCGATCTGCCTTTGGTGTCTTCTGACTACAAGGGACATGATGCTTCTTCGATTGTGGATGCCAGCTTAACAATGGTGATGGGTGGCGACATGGTGAAAGTGGTCGCCTGGTATGACAACGAATGGGGTTATAGTCAACGGGTGGTTGATTTAGCCGAATTGGTGGCTTCCAATTGGAAAGCCTAGATTTAATTGGGACGCCGTAAGTCCCCCACTGAATTTGGTAATCCGAATCAGTGGTGGGATATAAGGCAGGTGATAACGATTGCATCTAGTATGGCTTTTTTGCTAGGCAAAAACAAATGCTGGATGTAATCCGAATCACCAATTATTTGATTGAGCTAGTTCACCACAATATCAATTGGCGTTAAAGTATTGTTATCGCCCGAGGTGATGCTGAGTGTTACACAAAGTTGTCCAAGTCCGTTTATATCCATCAAAAGAACAAGAAATACAACTAGCTCAAACATTTGGTTGCGCCCGTTGGTGGTGGAATTATGCTCTGAACAAATCTATTGAGACTTATAAGGAGACGGGTAAAGGACTTGGGCGTGCAGCACTCAACGCATTTCTCCCCCCACTCAAAAAAGCTGAAGATACGGTATGGTTAGCCGACTGTTATAGCCAAGTTTTACAAGCTACAACACTTAATCTAACTACAGCATACAAAAACTTTTTTGAGAAACGTGCCGGATTTCCTAAGTTCAAATCTAAGCAGGGCAAACAGTCAATTCAATACCCTCAAAACGTCAAAATTGTCGATGGTAATGTCAAACTTCCTGGCAATATTGGGATAATCAAAGCCAACATACATAGACCAATTGAAGGGAAAATCAAGACTGTAACTGTTAGTAGAACACCATCAGGCAAATATTTAGCATCTATCCTGACAGAAGTAGAAGGGGAAAACCCTACTGTTTCAGAAGGTAAAATCTATGGTATTGATTTAGGAATCAAACACTTTGCAGTTGTAACTGATGGCGAAAAGGTTTCTAAATACGATAATCCTAAACACCTTGCTAAACATGAGAAAAATCTCAAACGCAAACAGAAGAAATTAGCGCGTAAACAAAAGGGGAGTAAATCCAGAAATAAATATCGTCAAGTTGTTGCCGCATTATACGAACGAGTTAGTAATTCCCGGCAAGATTTTTTACATAAACTTAGTCATAAGTTGGTCAGCGATAGCCAAGCTGTTATAGTAGAGAATCTTCATGTCAAAGGCATGGTTCGTAATCACAATTTGGCAAAAGCAATTTCTGATTGTGGATGGGGAACTTTCACTAATTTCTTAGCCTATAAACTAGAACGAAAAGGTGGGAAGTTAGTCGAGATTGATAGATGGTTTCCCAGTTCTAAACTCTGTTCTAATTGTTTCTATCAAGTCAGTGAGATGCCGTTGGATGTTCGTGAATGGACTTGTCCTGATTGTGGCACTGATCATGACCGTGATGAAAACGCAGCGAGCAATATTAGAGCAGGGGGTATCAGAATACTTGCATTGAGCGCAGTCGAAATGCTAAAGACGGATGGTTCAGCCGTTTCTGCTGTAGGAGGGGATGTCAGACCCCATCTTGGGCGAAAGCCTAAGTTGCGGCATTCCCCTGTGAGTACAGAAGCCGACACTGTACTTGGTACTCCAAGTCAGTGTGGGTAGTTCACCTCCCTGTTATCGGTGAAAAGTGCTGAAACCCTCGACTCAAGGATAGTTTTTCAACGGTTGAGGGTTCAGCATTATCCATTAATAAAATATCTGGGTTAGCAGTAATTTCTCCAATAATAGCGGCGGTGGTTCCTAATTGTTGCATCAGGATTTGGGCTCCATCCGCAGCCACAGACAACACCAGTTGAAAGTCTTCACCCCCATACAAAGCCCAATAAACAGCCTGTTGCGGAGAAACAAAGGTTTTTAAGGCTTGAGAAATCGGAATTTGAGGACGTTGTATTTTAGCCCCGACCTGACTTCCTCGACAAATTTGGACAATCGCATCGGCCAGTCCATCGCTACTATCCATTCCCGCAATTATGGTGTCAGGATGGGAGGCTAACCAGCTTTGCAATTTCGGGACAATATCCAGACGGGGTTGGGGCCGTTGATGGGCTTGGATTAAGGATAAACGCTGATCAGAAGTTAATTCGGTTCCTAATTCGGGATGTAGGAGTAATTCTAATCCAGCCCGGGAGTCGCCATGATCTCCAGTCACGATGATTCTATCCCCAGGACGGGCAACCGAACGCCGAATGGCTAATTTTGGGTTAACCCTTCCCAACGCCGTAATAGAAATACAAGTTACCGCCGACCGACAAATATCCCCGCCCACAATGGGGGTCTGATATTGATTTAAACAGGTGGTTAATCCTTGATAAAGTTGTTCTACCCAGCTAACGGTTTTGTTGCCCGTGATCCCTAAAGCAACGGTAATTCCGATGGGAAAAGCACCCATAGCCGCCAGGTCGGATAGGTTAACCGCAGCCCCACGCCAACCGACATCAAATGGTGATGTGGTGCGATCGCTAAAATGCACTTCATCCACTAACATATCCGTGGTAATTACTAAGGATTCATCCCCAGAAACCGCCAAAATTGCCGCATCATCCCCCACCATTTCCGAGGGACAAAAACCCTTAACAATTTCCAGTAAACCCTGTTCTCCAATATCTTTAATTAGCATCGTAAATCAGTTATCAGTTATCAGTTGTAGGGGCGGGTTCATCGAGATTCGCGGTGATTAACAAAGATCTAAAAGAACCCGCCCCTACCAGTTATTAGTCTATTACCCATTACCTCTTTCTTACCCATTACCTATTACCTCTTACCTATTACCCATTTCATACCAATGCTCTTAATAAAGCCTGTAACTTTAACTGAATTTCAGCTACTTCTTTTTCCGGTTCTGAACCCGCAACAATTCCGGCTCCCGCATAGAGTCTAGCACGATTTCCGTCTAATAAAGCCGAACGAATCCCCACCACAAATTCCCCATTTCCTTGATGATCAATCCAACCAAGGGGGGCGGCATAAAGAGACCGATCAAAACTTTCATAGTGATGGATATGTTGTTGGGCAATATCTCTGGGAGTTCCCGCAACTGCCGGAGTTGGATGTAATTGTGATAAGATTTCCAAGAGATGAATATTGGTTGAAACTTGACATTTAATCGGTGTCCAAAGGTGTTGAATATTGGTGAGTTGTCTTAAACAAGGTAAATCCGTTAAATCTGGGGTTAAACCCAAACTTAATAACCGTTCGATAATAAAATCTACCACTACTTGATGTTCTCGCAGATTTTTTTCACTATTGAGTAATTCTTGACCTAAATTAATATCTTCGATTGGTGTTTTACCCCGAGGGGCTGAACCCGCCAAGGCATCCGTAATTAATTGATTATTTTTCAGACTAATTAATCTTTCTGGACTCGCCCCAATAAACTGTTGACCCTTGCCATTCCCCGTTGAAAAAATATAGCAATCGGGATATAAAAGTCTTAAATTATTCAAAGAATGAATTAAATTAAAGGGGGTTTTAGACACCACATCAATCGGTTGAGATAGAACTAATTTTTTTAAAGATTTAGATTTAATTAAATCTAAAGCCGAATGGACAGACTGTTTAAATTGTAAATAGGGTTTAGGGTCGGTTTCGACTTGTTGGGTTAATAATAAACTAGGGTTTTTACTTGTAACAGAAGGAATTAAGGTAGTTTTTAACGCATTGATTTGTTGACTTTTATACCAAACATCACTCAAAATATTTTCAATTTTAGAGTTTTTCTTCAAAACAATATTAACAATCAAAATACAGCGATTTTTTTTTCTAATTACTTGCCATTTAGGTAAAAATATGGTAGCGGGAGGGAAATAAACATTTTCCGGTTCACCTGAAGGATTCTGTCGGGAATTTAAGGACAAATTAGGATTAAAATATTGGTCAAAGAAAGTAAAACTACAGCAAAAATAAGGCTTAGGTAAATGGCTATTTTTAGAACCAATAATAACGGTTTTATCTAAACAAGATTGAATAAATTTTTGCGCTTCAAAAAACCTATTTTTTCCGGCTGTCGTGAATTTTAGAGCCGTATCAACCGCCACAAAGGACTCCTCAAATTGAGGTTTTTCAAAATAAAAATGAATTAAATTAGGATGATAAAATTGCTGTAAAATTTCTAAAGGATCAATCCATTCAATTTCATGGGCAATACTCAGAATTTTAGTCTGATAGTCCTGTAATCCATAATTTTGAAACTCTAACAAAAAACGATGCAGTTCTTGGCGATCTTGCAATAACGGGGTTGCAGAAGGAAAAACTGGCATATAAAAAATGAACAAAAAAAGGTTAAAATAGGGAAAACTGTTACCGAAAAATCGTTAACTCATGTTATTTTAATCTATGTTAACGACTTTCAGAGTCATTTACCCCTTATTCATAATCTCCCCTCTAAAAATATTGCCCTCAGTCTGTAAAAAAAGTTCATAATTGAATTATTTTCTCCCGCCCTGGCTTTCCCCCCGCTCTGGTGTTTCCCCCCGCCCCGGTGTTTCCCGACTTCCCTGGCGGAATCTTTTTGCACTTCTCTAGCCTATCAGATAGTGTTATGGGACAATAAACCCGTTAAACCTCCGCGACTTGCTATGACCACAGAATTAATTGCAACCTCAAAAAATAAATTATGGTTAGCGGCAATTAAACCTCCAATGTATAGTGTGGCAATTATGCCAATTTGGGTGGGGACTGCTGTTGCTATCTTTGAAACTTCTACGATTAATTGGAAAATTTTTACCACCTTTATTACATCGGCAATTTTAATTTTAGCCTGGGAAAATATCCTCAATGATGTCTTTGACTCAGAAACGGGAATTGACAAAAACAAAGATCATTCTTTAGTCAATTTAACCAAAAATAAATCCCTGGTTATCGCCCTGGGAAATAGCTGTTTAGCCCTAGCAATTTTGGGTTTATTAGTGATTTGTTGGTGGCAACAGGATTTAACGGTTTTAGGGTTAATTCTCCTCTGTTGTGGCTTAGGCTATTTATATCAGGGGCCACCCTTTCGTTTGGGTTATCAAGGTTTAGGGGAATTTTTATGTTTCTTTGCCTTTGGGCCGTTAGGAGTTTCTGCTGCCTATTATAGTCAAACTCAAAACTGGTCTTGGGTCTGTTTAGCCACATCAATTATTGTGGCAATTCCGATTACTTTAGTTCTCTTTTGTTCCCATTTTCATCAAGTCGAAGATGATATTAGTGCGGGTAAAAAGTCCCCGATTGTTCGTTTAGGAACCGAACGGGGGGCAAAACTTTTACCCTGGTTTTGTGGTAGTATTTTTACGCTGACGGGTGGATTTGTCCTCTGGGGAATATTCCCGATTTGGACTCTACTTAGTTTTGTTGCAATTCCCTCTGCGATTAAACTTTGTCGCCATGTCAGTCAATACCATAACCAACCTAGCTTAGTCAGCAATTGCAAGTTTATCGCTATTGCTCTACAGTTTTGGAGTGGCTTATTCTTAGGAATTGGTTTTATTTTAGGTTAATTGAATCTATTGTTAGGGTGGGTCAATTCCACCCAGAAGCAAAAAAGCAACTAGAGGTTAAATAATGATCCAGTTTATTCCCTTAATTGGTAGAACATTTTTAGCAACAATTTTTATACACGCAGCTATTAATAAAATCTTTGATTTTGCCGAAACTCAAACAATGATTACCGGACGAGGACTACCTTTGGCTGGGGTATTATTAGTTATAACTATTGTTTTTGAAATTTTAGGTGGATTATCTTTAGTTTTAGGGTATCAAACTCGTTTAGGAGCTTGGCTTCTGATTGTATTTTTAATTCCCGCTACGGTAATTTTTCATAATTTTTGGGAAGTTCCCTCAGAAAAAATTGATTTTCTCAAGAATTTATCCATTATGGGTGGGTTACTGATGATTACCTATTTTGGAGCCGGGCCAGTGAGTGTTGATGAACATATTACCATGAGTAATACTGATTTTACCGATCCTGATAACCCATAACCCATTCTTGAATCTGTTGTTGATTTAATTTTCCTTGAGAATTGCGAGGTAATTGTTCTACAGAAATCCATAATTTAGGGTGTTTGAATTTAGATAATTTTCCTAAAATTGCCTGTTCTAATTCAACTTCTAAAAGCTGTTTATAATTAGGAACATACACCGCTACCACAATTTCACCCCAATATTGATCAGGTTTTCCAATCACACAAATATCTTTAACCAAACCCGTAGAAAAAATAACTGCTTCTACTTCGGCGGGAAATACATTTTCTCCTCCAGTAATAATTTTATTACTTTGTCTCCTTACTAAAGTTAAATATCCCTGTTCATTCCAATAACCTAAATCATCGGTTGTAAAGCTATTAATTCGTAAGTTTGGCTCAAAATTATCTTGATAATATCCTAACATTAAAGAATCGGCTTTAATCTTAATTATTCCCAGTTGGTTTGTTTTTAATTCTTCTCCATTCTCATTATATATTTTAATTTGAGCATGGGGTAAAACCTTTCCACAGCTATTATTATCTTGTAAAAAATCCGAAGGTCTTAAAGTGACAATTTGGGAAGCGGTTTCTGTCATACCATAAGTTAATGCTAGGGGAATTTGATAAAAACGACTCTGTTCTAATAACTCTAACCAGGGTGGTGCTCCTCCTAATAATACGATCTGAAATTGAGATAACCAACGGGTTAGGGAGGGATATTGTAATAAACGGTGTAATTGAGTAGGAACTAAGGAGATAAAATAGTTAGTAGGATTAAAATTAATCCAATCTTCTGCTTCTACGGTTTTAAAAGACGTTAAAACTAATTGTCCGTTTGTTAAAAGCGATCGCATCCACTGCATTAATCCACTAACATGATAAAGGGGTAAAGCACAAAAAGAATTAATAGTAGGTAACTGAAAATATTGCTGGACACCTATGACTGAAGCCGTTAAACTATCCCAATTATGGACAGTAAACTTAATGTTTCCTGATGTGCCTCCGGTGGGAATCATAATCAAATTTTTGAGAATTTCATGATTGGAATTTAATGGTTTTTGATAATCAGAAATTCGACCTTGAGAAATTAATAAATTAGGTTTAACTAATTGATAAACCTGTATCCATTCCTGTTGTCCCCATTGAGGATTACATAAAAAAACCGGACATTTGGCTGTCACCGCAGCAACAAAAGCCGATAAGAATAAGATAGGATCGGATTCTGATATTAGAATTTTGGGATAATTTTTATTTGAATTAATCCATAAATTGATATTTTGTAAATGAGTTTTAGAAATATCTATTAAACGGTCTTTGTTATTTAAAATTAACCCATTTCGGATTTTATCAATTAGATTCATATTTAACCCTTGCAACCTTGTTTAACCATTTCTATTGCCAAAATTGATCAGAAAAATAAGTTCAAAATCAATCCAGAAGGCATTGAACAAACAAAAACCCCCCAAGTTACTACAAAATTCAAAAAATACAAGAAAAAGCTGATCACCCATAGGTTTGTTCTAACATTTTTGAGGTAATTTGTTGTTCTCCGTGATAGTGTAAACGTCGATTTAAACAGCCAATAGTTTTGACATAGGAAGACATAGTATTAATATCATGGGTAATCATTAAAATTGTCATATATTCATTCAATTTTAATAATAGCTCATAGATATTCGCGCACATTTTGGGGTCAACACTAGCGGTGGGTTCATCAAGGAGTAAAACCTGGGGTTCACTGGCTAAAGCTCTAGCAATAAAAACCCGTTGTCGTTGTCCTCCCGAAAGTTCACCAATGGCGCGATTTTTTAAATCTAACATTTCGACTTTTTCTAAAGCCTGAATCACAATTTCTTCATCTTTTTTTGTATAGGGTTGAAATAAATGACGCTTTCCTAACCGTCCCATTCTGACTACTTCATTCACCCGCACAGGAAAATTGCGATCAAATTCTAAAATTTGCGGGACATAGCCCAAATAACGCCGTCCTTTTGTAACAGAATAACCCATGATTTTTACATCCCCTTTCAATGGTTTTAGCAGTCCTAAAAGCACTTTAATTAATGTAGTTTTTCCTCCCCCATTAGGGCCAATTAATCCGATAAAATCTAATTCATTAACCGTTAAGTTAATCCCCTCTAAAATCGGCTCCTGGGAATCATAACCTGCCCAGACTTCTTTCAAGCGGATGACTTCATTTTTTTGACAACTTTGTGGGGATAATTCTTGGGGATTTTTCACGGATATAAATGTAAATTTAGGAAGTAAAATCACGGTAAAAAATTAAATTAATTTATGGCTTTAAAGTTTGTGATAACAGTTCAGAAACTTGAAGCAAATTAGTAGACCAATTTTCTTCTAAATCACTAACAAAAATAACTTTTCCTCCGATTTCTTTAGCTATGGTTTCCGCAGAACTGGGATTAAATTCTGGTTGAGCAAAAATTACCTTAATATTCTCTTGTTTGGCTTCAGAAATTAAGTTAGCTAACTCGGCTGCACTAGGTTCCTGTCCTCCTACTTCAATTGATTCTTGTTCTAAGTTATAATCCTTGGCAAAATAACCCCAAGCTGGATGAAAAACGATAAATTTACGGTTTTTGAGCGGGGCTAATTTCTGGCTAATTTGTTGATCTAGTTGGTCAATTTCTGTGATAAAATGATTTAAGTTAACCTGATATTCGGCTTGGCGTTTAGGGTCAATTTTGACTAAGCCATCATAGATATTTTTAGCTTGAGTTTTAACTAATTTAGGAGATAACCAAATATGAGGATCTAAAGTTTCTTCTGCTTGATGGTTTTCACCCTGATGATAATTTTCTATCATGGGTATTCTCTCAATTCCTTGACTCGAATCTATAATTAACATTTTTTGATTAGCGGCTTTAATTCTATCTATCCAAGCCGTTTCAAAAGCAATTCCAGTGGCAATATAAGCCTTAGAATCATTTAAAGATTGCAACTGTTGAGGTTTGGGTTCATAATTATGTAAATCTACTCCAGGAGGAATCATCACATTTACTCTCACATTTTTGCCTCCAATTTTTTCAACAAAATATTTTTGGGGCATAATGCTAACAGTAATATCAACAGTATTATTAACAGTTTCATCTGCTATTTGTTTGGCTTGATGGTTGTTATTCTCAACCGAACTTTTCGGTGTAGAAACGGTGTTACACCCACTAATTACACTCATACCCCATAACAGTATTACCATTCCGGCGTAAACCGAAAATCTCATCTTGATGTCCTCAATGCAGTTTTGCACCCCATCAGCCAAACAGAATAAAGGTAGGATGGGAATATGGTCGGTTTAAGTATAATGATAATCGTTTTCAAAATTTTTGGCAAGAAGGTTGGATTTTCGTGGCGGTGTCTTCGCCAAAGTCGGCCAAACAAATTATTCCCCAAACCTCAGACCGTCCCCCTCTGTAGAGGCAAACTTAAAGGATGGAATATTAACCCTAGATGTCTTTGAATAATCAAACTGAGTCGTCAACAGTCAACTTATCCAAAATCTAAAGTACAAAATTCTTGATCACGGTTTATGCTAAAAAAAGTATTTTATATTCTTTTATAATGACTCAACGTTCTAATCCTCTAATTTCTGTGCAGGGCTTTTTTCAGCACTATTCTGAAATAATGGCGACGGTAGTTTGCGCTGTTTTAGTATTTATTGGTTGGATATGCTTACAAATAGGTTGGGTGGGATTAGCATTTTTGGCCCTACCCATTGCCTATGTTATCGGCGGTTATGGAAGTGCCAAAGACGGGTTAACAACTCTCGTAGAAGAAAAACAATTTGATGTTAATTTATTAATGATTGTGGCTGCATTAGGGGCAGCTTTTTTAGGAGTTTGGAAACAAAATTATTCTCTAATTATAGATGGTGGAATCTTAATTTTAATTTTTACTTTGAGTGGTGCATTAGAAAGTATTGCGATGAAACATACGGAACGCAATATTGAAAAATCAATGCAATTGATCCCCGATACCGTTAGGGTAATTGATAATCAACAAGAGCAACAAATCCAAATTAATCAATTAAAAATAGGAGATATTATTTTAATCAAACCTGGGGAAATAATTCCTACCGATGCGATTATTTTATCGGGGAATAGTTCGATAAATCAAGCTGCGATTACCGGGGAGTCGATGCCCGTAGATAAAACCGTTGGTGATCAAGTATTTGCCGGAACATTAAATGGCAATGGGGTGTTAAAATTAAAAGTCCATCAACCTCCTGAAAGTAGTTTAATTCAACGAGTAATTAAGTTAGTTGAACAGGCGCAAACCGATGCACCTCCATCTCAAAAATTTATGGAAAAATTTGAACACAGTTATGCTAAAGTTATTATATTAACGGGTCTGGGATTAGCAATTATACCGCCTTTATTTTTAGGTTGGGATTGGGAAACTACAATTTATCGAGCTTTAATTTTTTTAGTAGTTGCTTCTCCCTCTGCATTATTAGCCTCGATTATGCCCACATTATTATCAGGAATAGCGAATGGGGCAAGACATGGAATTTTATTTAAAAATGGGGCGCAATTAGAAAAAATTGGACGAATTAATGCGATCGCTTTTGATAAAACTGGAACCTTAACAACGGGAAAATTAAATATTGTTGATATTATTCCTATGGCGGGTATATCAGAAACAGAATTATTGCAATTAGCGGTGGCGGTGGAGTTGGTTTCTGAACATCCAATTGGACAAGCAATTACCCAATTTGCCCAGGAAAAAAATATTCCTCGAATTACAGCCGTTAATGTTGCAACTCAAATCGGGGAAGGAATTATTGGAAAAGTGGATGAAGACCATATTTTTGTCGGGAAATTAGAGTGGATTTATCAACATAATATTTATGTTAGTCCTGAATTGGTAGAAATTAGTGACCATTTAGAAACCGATGGTAAAACCGTAGTTTGGGTAGCACAAAATCATCAAACTTTAGGATTAATTGCCGTGACGGATACGGTGCGTTTAGAGGCGAAAACCTTAATTAAGAATCTGAAAAAATTTGGCATTGAACAGGTCGTCATGCTAACCGGAGATCATCAGCGAACTGCCGATAGTGTGGCAAAACAGTTAAATATTGATCTGGTTTATGCTAATTTATTGCCCGAGGATAAATTAACAATTATTCGACAGATAAAAAATCGTTATCCAGGGGTGGCAATGGTGGGAGATGGAATTAATGATGCCCCAGCTTTAGCATTAGCTGATGTAGGAATAGCCATGGGTGGTGCGGGAAATGATGTGGCGTTAGAAACCGCAGATATTGTGTTAATGACGGATCAATTAGGCAAGATCTTAAAAGCGATTAAATTAGGTCGTCGAGCTAATCGAGTTATTAAACAAAATATTGCTTTTTCTCTTTTGTTTATTATATTATTATTAATCTTTAATTTCTTAGGATTAATTAATATGCCCATGGGGATAATCGGACACGAAGGATCAACGTTATTGGTAACTTTAAGTGGTTTACGGTTATTAAGGAATTAACAGAAACCTGGTTTCTTCAAGAAACCAGGTTTTGAGGTTATGTTAAGGATTTTATAGATTAATAATTTGTTGGGAAAACCAGAAAGCGGCGTTAAAATTATTGGTTTTTTCGAGTTGTTCTAAGGTTAATTCTAATAAGGCGATCGGCAATCCATTCAAAGCAATAGAAGTATTGATTTCTTGATATTTACCATTGTCTTGTAAGCGAAAAGCGATCGCCCGTTTTCCTCGAATATCAATTACCCAATATTCCGGTATTCCTAATCCAGCATAGAGTTGTTTTTTCTCATCTAAATCTATTGCTAAAGTCGTATCGGAAATTTCTCCAACTAAATCGGGAACTCGCCATTGTTCTAAATTAATTCTGCGGGGTTCTCCTTCCTGCCATTTGGGAGAATTTTCACCAATATATAATACTTTATCCGGTGAAGCTGCCCGTTGATTAGGTTTTTCAATCACACATCCACTAAAGGAGTTTGCTAATACCCCAGGTTCCCGAGAAAACCACACATAAAATAAAAAACTCAACAAATCATTCACATTAGAGTGATTAATTCCTTCATTACCCATATCAATCCACAAATAGCCTTGATTAAAACTAATATTATAGTCCTGCAAATGGGGATTGTTCACAAAATCCAAATAATCCTCCCAGGTCGCCGGTTGCCATTGCGTTTTTTGAGCAGATTCAGGAATAGAAACTAGAGTTGTCATGGTTTCATCCTAACTAAGAAACAAAGTATAGACTATTTTAACATAGGATTAAAGATGGTGCGCAGGCCCAGCACACGCACCCTATGGATTAGAATTGTAGTTCTTGTAATAACCAAAATCCGGCAAAAGATTCAGAATTGGGGTCAGATTGAACCGCTAAAAAATGTACATTTTTGGCTTTTTGTTTGGCGAGTTCAAAATTTTGGGCTTCCGTTTGGGTTTTACTATCGGGTAAATTGGCTAAAATCCAACTTTCACTTTCCCCGGTTTCTAATAATAAATTAGGACGGGAATCCTGATCTAATCGTAAATAAGCTAACTCTAATCCCGACATCCAAGCCGCTAAAGGATTAGCCCGAGAGGAATAAATAATTAACCCAGGAATGGGGGTTTCTGGTGTTAATCCGACCATCGGTAATCCGAAGGCTTCACCAAAGCTAATATCCCATTCCGAGAAGTCAGAAAAGGCACCTGCTTCTAACGTCACAAAAGCCCATTTATCCCCTTGCAAAGCATCAGGAAGGGGCTGGGGTTGAGATGCCATAAATTGAACTGAAGGATTAGCCCCCGCTTGATAATTTTCCAACGTGGGATAATAGGTTTCTATGCGTTGGTTTAACCATTGATAGAGGGCATAGGTACGCCGACTAGCCGAGGCAGGAATGGCTAATTCTTTACAGGATTTAGAAATCATATTCGCCATCGGACGACGGAAAAAGCGAATCCGAGAGGGGGGTGTGGGGGCGGTGGCGATCGCATTTTCAATCGCCTCTTTTAACCAAATTGAATTGACTTGGTTACTGGGGCAAAACTGGGTATAGCGAAACATCGTCTCGGTACTATCTTCAATATTGAGCGGGGTTTCACAGATTAAAACTTCCCAAACTTTCTTCCCTTCTTCGTCCCGCAGGGGGCGGCTATAAAAATCGAGTTCCCAAATAGTTGATTTCATCAATGACTGGATTTTGTGGGTAATTAACATCTAAAAATAAATCCTACCAGCAATTAGGGTTAAGCTGTAGCTAAGGATTCATTTTTCAGGGATTAACTCACTCATTCTATCGTTAAATTAAACGGTAAACGGGTATAAATTCCTTTCGGGTCATTCATTTCTTTAATCATCAATAACTCCTCTTGCAGTCTGAGAAATTCACGGGTGAGGGGATCAACGGGGGTCGGTATTTTTGTTAGGTTATCTCCGGCTAAATTCTCTAAAATTCGTTCTTCTAATGTCCGAGGTTTAGCGGGTTCTTTGAGTGTCCAATCCTCTCCTAAATTAGCTTTTTTGGCTGCCGCCGCGATCGCCGCATCTAACCCCCCAATTTCATCGACTAACCCTAACTGTTTCGCCTGTGAACCCGACCAAACTCGCCCTTGGGCAATTTCTTGAACCTTATTTTTAGGTAACTTACGATGGGTGGCTACGTTAGAAATAAAGCGATCATAAATTAAGTTAACCACCTTTTGTAACCGAGCTAATTCCTCGGGACTTTTTGGCCGACTATTAGTTTGAATATCCGCAAACTTACTGGTTTTAACAATATCCCAGGTAATCCCATTGTTACTAGCAATATCTTGAATATTAAACAGTAATCCAAACACCCCAATTGATCCGGTCACCGTATTAGCCTGGGCAAAAATTTGATCCGCACCCATGGCAATCCAATATCCCCCGGAAGCGGCAAAATTCCCCATAGAAACTATCACAGGTTTTTGTTTTCTGATCAGATCTACTTCCCGCCCAATCACTTCCGAAGCTGTGGCACTGCCCCCGGGACTATTAACCCGTAAAACCACCGCTTTTACCTGTTCATCTAAGCGTAATTTTCTTAATTCTTTGGCTAACCGATCGCTTCCAATTTGGCTAGAAGTTCCTCTCCCATCGACAATTTCGCCTTCAGCATAGATGATGGCAATTTTATTTTTACTATTTTGATTACCATTATTAATATCAGCAACTTCAGGGATTTTAGAATAGGAATTAATACTAATTTGCCGGAATTGTTGACTTTTATCCTGGGATTCTCCTGTCATTTTTTTGAAGTCTGTAATCACTTCATCACTATAGGCAACTTGATCAACTAATTTTCCTTTTAAAGCCGTATCTGCTAATAAAATACCTTCAGTATTAGAAAAGGCTTGTAACTGTTGGGTTGTTACCTTTCGGCTGGGTGCAATGGTTCTTAACCATTCTCCCCATAAATCTCCTAATAGTTTTTGAGTTTGTTCTCGATTTTCTGGACTTAATTTTTTCAGTACAAAAGGTTCAACGGCTGCCTTATATTTTCCCACCCGAATCACCTGCACCCCAATACCATATTTTTCTAAAGCTCCGGTTAAAAACATGACTTGAGAACTTAACCCTTTAATATCTAAAGAACCCAAGGGATTAATCACGACTTGATTCGCAACCGAAGCTAAATAATATTCGGGTGCTGTCCAATCAATATCATAAGCAATAATGGTTTTTCCACTCTGTTTAAATCGTTGTAAGGCTTGACGAATTTCTTTTAAATTAGCTAATCCTGTAGAAATAGGAGTATTAGTTCCTTGCAAATAAAGGGCAACAATTTTATCATCTTGACTGGCTTGATCAATCGTTTGAACTAAGGTTCTTAACTGAATTGAAGTCGGACTATCCTCTGATAAAAGTTCCTGTAAGGCTTCAGAGGTTGAGGGATTAGGCCCCGTATCACTCACACTCAAGGAGAGGTCAAAAACTAAAACGGATTTATCCTTAACTAACGGCCCAGACTCTTGATTTGCCATTAGAATTACTAGGAAAATTAATCCTCCAATGCCTAGAGTGGTAGTCAAGACCAGTCCAATTAAGTTTCCTAATAAACTGGCAAATGTAAATTTTAAAAAATCTTTCATATTATTAATAAAGGGGATAATCTAATTTAATCGAGTGCGGGGTTTAGGGTTTGGGTTTCAAGGCTCCCGATGTTTGTAAATGATTTAGGGTACGGTTGTTGGTACAAAATAGCACGGTGATCAGTTCTGCTTTTAAAATCTCTACTAAAGTATAGACTGCTGCTTCCGATTCGGCCGCGGCTTGCAAAAACGGCCAAGCAAACCCAGTTAAATTCGCACCCAGGGCGATCGCTTTGGCTGCATCTAAACCACTGCGTAACCCCCCCGAAGCAATTAAGGGAATATCGGGAGACACTTGCCGAATACTGGTAATACAATCGGCCGTGGGTATGCCCCAATTGGCAAAGGTTTCCCCTAGACGACGCTGTAGGGGGTCTGGGGCGCGTTTTCCTTCGATTTTAGCCCAGGAGGTTCCCCCCGCGCCTGCCACGTCAATGGCGGTCACTCCTGCCTCAATTAATCGTTTGGCCATGACGGCATCAATCCCATTTCCGACTTCTTTGGCAATTACTGGAACCCGAAGTTGAGTACATAATTGTTCTATTTTATGAAATAATCTTTTAAAATTGGTATCTCCTTCGGTTTGAATACATTCTTGTAAAGGATTTAGATGTAAAATTAAGGCATCAGCTTGTAATAAATCAATGGTTTTTAAACACTGTTCTAAACCATATTCATAGTTTAATTGAACGGCTCCTAAATTGGCAAAGAGTAAAATATTAGGGGCGAGCGATCGCACGGCAAAAGTATCAGCTACATCGGGATTTTCCACAGCTACCCGTTGGGAACCGACTCCCATGGCAATCTGATAATGTTCAGCCACGGCCGCTAACCGATAATTAATTAATTTTGCCTGTTCTGTGCCTCCAGTCATGGAGGAAATTAATAGGGGCGCTCCTAATATTTTACCTAAAAATGATGTGGTGATATCAATTTCGCTACGGTTTAAATCGGGTAAACAACAATGGGTAAAGTCATAACGTTCTAACCCCGTTGTTGTTTGTCGAAACTGCACATCTTCTTCTAAACAAATTCTTAGGTGATCAGCTTTTCTATTTTCAATTTGATTGGGAAATACCATATTCAGTTATCAGTTAACAGTTATCAGTGTAAGAGTTATCAGTGTAAGAGTTATCAGTGATCAGTTGACAGTAAAGAGTGCATTGTTAATATGTGTGGGCTAAAATAAAAACAGTTAACTGGTACGGGCGGGTTCATCGAGATGCGCGGTGATTAACTCATATCTAAAAGAACCCGCCCCTACAACTGATAACTGATAACTGTTAACTGATGACTGATGACTGAATTAGGATCGTCGAATATTAAAACAACACCAGTCTTGACGACGCCAGAGGGTAGCAACGACCCAGCCCTGTTGTTCTAAAGTATCTGCAATTGGTTTAGCCTGATCCATTAAAATCCCGCTTAAAATTGCCCAAGTATTTTTCTTGGATATAGCATTAAATTGAGGAATTAAATCGATAATCACTTCTGCTAAAATATTACAAACAATTCCATCTACAGGTTGCTCTACTGCTTGAATTACTTGCTCAATACTGCCATCTTGAATATTAATTCTTTCTGGTGAAATTTGGTTTAATTCGCAATTTTCGTAAGTTGAACGAGTCGCTAACGGATCATTATCAACTGCATACACCTTAGAAGCTCCTAACAAAATTGCCCCAATTGATAAGATACCAGAACCGCAACCAATATCTGCAATCACCGCTTGGTTGTGTTCTCCGCCCAATCGCATTTCCAAAGATTCTAAACACAGTTGAGTTGTGGCGTGGGTTCCGGTTCCAAAGGCAACCCCGGGATCTAAACGTAATAGGATGCGATCGGGATTTTCGGGTAATGCTAACCAAGCCGGGTAAACTAAAAAGCGATCGCCAATTGGTGTGGGTTCCCAATATTGTTTCCAACTACTTGACCAGTCCTGTTCATCAATTAAATCCCAAGTCACCGCCGGAATTGGCATTTCTAAACATAACGCATCTTGACGTAACAATAAAGCCAGGGCTGCTAAATCTAGTAAATGGGCTTTTTCTTCGGGGAGATAGGCTGATAACAAGCAGGAATTATTCTTTATTTGACTCGCTGTTCCTCGACAACCAAATGCTTCCATACGCCAAAAAACGGCATCTTCTAGCATCGGATCACACAATACTTTAATTTCCCACCAACTATTAGCCATAATCATTAATCAGTTATCAGTTATCAGTCATTAGTTATCAGTTATTAGTCATCAGTCATCAGTTAACAGTGTAAGAGGTATCAGTCATTAGTTGACAGTAAAAAATTCATTGTTAATAGTTAATATTTGTGGGCTATAAACTGTTAACTGGTACGGGCGGGTTCTTTTAGATCTTTATTAATTACCGAGCATCTCGATGAACCCACCCCTACAACTGATAACTGTTAACTGATAACTGTTAACTGATTAAAGCGTTACGGTATAAGCATCGCGGATGCCAGCCACTTTGATGATTTCTGCAAGAATACCTTCAGGCAACGGATCATCAAGACTCAAGACCATGACGGCTTCACCCCGAACAATTTTACGTCCGACCTGCATACTGGCAATATTGACATTAAAGCTGCCCAAAAGTGAGCCAATTTTACCAATAATCCCCGGTACATCCCGATGGAGGGTAAACAACATATAGCGGGTCGGAGGAACGTTAATGGGGAAATCGTCCACACTGGTGATCCGAATTTCGTGATCGCCTAAGAGGGCCCCGGTCACTGAATGAGTGCCTAAACTGCCCTTAGCTTCTAAATGCAGCGATCCCGTGTAGTCCATCAAGGAGGCATCCCGGGTCTCAATCACTCGGATACCCCGTTCCTTGGCTTCAATACTGGCGTTCACATAGTTAACTCGCTCCCGTAAGGCTTGGGACAGTAACCCTTTCAGAGAAGCCACGACCACCGCTTGGCTTTTCGTTCCGGCCAGTTCTCCTTGCAAACGGACATCGAGAAAATCGATCCGTCCCCCAGCTAATTGACCCACCATGTTCCCCAGGGTTTCCGCCAATTGCAGATAGGGTTTGAGTTTTTCCAAAACATCGGGATATAACCCCGGAATATTCACCGCCGAGCGGGCTGGCAGGCCCAATAACACGTCCCGAATTTGTTCAGCGACATCGATCGCCACATTAACTTGAGCTTCCTCTGTCGAGGCTCCCAGGTGGGGTGTGAGAACAATTTTAGAGCCCAATTCCCGCAGGGGAGAATCCGCTTCTAGGGGTTCATTTTCAAAGACATCCAGGGCCGCCCCGGCAATTTGGCCAGTTCGTAGAGCATCAGCTAGGGCTGCTTCATCAATCACACCGCCCCTAGCACAGTTAATCAGGCGGGCGGTGGGCTTCATCTTGGCGAAGACTTCCGCATTAAACAGATGGTAGGTTTCTTTGGTTTTGGGGATATGCAGCGTAATATAATCGGACTCCTGAACCAAGAGATCCAAGTCCACTAACCGACAACCAATTTGATCCGCTCGTTCTTGGGATATAAAGGGATCATAGGCCAAAAGTTTCATCCCCATTGCCTTTGCTGCGGCGGCAAAGTGGGAACCAATTTTACCTAAACCCACAATTCCGAGGGTTTTCTTGTAAACTTCCACACCCACGAAGCTTTTACGATCCCACTTGCCACTTTTCACCGATTGGTTCGCATCGGGGATATAGCGAGACATGGATAACATCATTGCCAGGGCGTGTTCGGCGGCGGCAATGGTATTTCCTTCGGGGGAGTTGACCACCACAATTCCTTTGCGGGTAGCGGCGGGAATATCCACGTTATCCACACCGACACCCGCCCGACCAATAATTTTTAAGTTATCGGCGGCTTCGATAATTTCTTGGGTTACACGGGTTCCAGACCGGATCATCAAAGCATCATACTCTGGAATAATCCGCACCAGTTCTTCTGGGGGTAAACCTATTTTGACATCCACCTGAGCCACTTGAGACAGGATGTCTATACCAACTTGATCAATAGAATCGGATACGAGAACCTTAGACATGATTTAGGAAAATGATTGCAATAGCGGGAAACGAAACATGACCCCCGGACAAAATCCGCTAGGGGAGGGGGAAGTTCGGGAGAGTTTTCATCAGCTATTTTCTCTCCCCAATACGGTCTGTATAAATACCGCAGTAGGTCATTTTAACTGTTAATGGGTATATTCACTGCGAATTCTTGGAAAAAATTTAGCTTTGCTGGAGCGGGGCGAGAAGATGGGCTGGGGGAAGTGTAAACTAACAATAGATTGATTTGCCTATTCCCAACGATAATTGTCAGCACCCCGCACTAAAGTGACACGGCTTCATGCCTCTAACTTTAGTTAGTTGACCAGCCTAAGTCTTAACTGACTCCGTTATTGGTAAGCGTTAAAGTTCTTACCTACAGATGCGTAGCTAGTTTGTAGCTCTAAAACTCGGGCATTTAAACAGTTTTACGAGGGGTAAGGCAGTGCTTTTGAGATAGTACCGACCGATAACATTGGCGTTCGCGTAGCGTGTGCGAATCACTCAGCTAACATTACCTGAGAAATCAGTGTGGTAGAAATACCAAAAAACCGGGAATCGGCAAATACAACAATTTTTGTCGATTCCCAATCTAGTATTCACGGAGAATAAATTCTCCTGAGTCGTTTTTCCTCCGTGCTCTGAAGAGACGCGGTTTCCAAACTTCCCATTTTTTATTATGAACTATCTTGTCACTGTCCTGGCCGATCGCTTTCAAGCAGAAACGGCCTATGTTGAATTAGAAAAAGAAGGTGTGCCCACCACTCAAATCAGTATTCTAGGAAAAGGTTATAAAACCGCCGATGAATTTGGCTTAATTGACCCGAATGAAAGTGCTATTAAACAAGTGAAATTAATGGCAACTTGGTTAATTCCCTTTGGATTTGTTTCGGGTTTTAGCTTTAGTTTAATTACGGGATTAGATACCTTTGCCTGGGCGGGAGTTCTGGGAAATCATTTAATTGGTGCGGTGCTCGGCGGCATTTCGGGGGGGCTAGGGAGTATATTAGCCGGGGGTGGCGTCGGATTAATTGTTGGGGGCGGCGATGCTTTACCCTACCGTAACCGCCTGAATGCGGGGAAATATTTAGTCGTGGTTACGGGTTCGGAAACCCTGATGCGCAAAGCTAATCGGATTTTAAGAGACTTAGAACCGGAAAATATTCAAGGGTATACCGTGGGGGAAAATGAATAATTAAAATAGGCGGAATTGATCATTGAATTTATCCCTTTTACTCCTAAGTATTTTTAATCATTTGAGGGTAAAATTCCCGAAAATTAACCCCGATTTTATTAAAAATGCCATCATAATTTCAACAAATTTTTATCTTCCTTCACCTAAAATTCCCTAATGTTACCAAGAGAAGAACTCCTAAAAGGCATCGAAAATCGAGATAGTCTAGCCCGGGTGATAGACTTGGCAGAACAAGCCCTGAAAACCTGGGAAATTACCCTAACCGATTTCCTTTCTCCCCCGGAATTGGCGGAATCTCAAAAGGTGTTTAGCCGATTAACAGAAGTACAAATGCTCCCCTGGGGCGGTTACCCCCAAGCGGAACGCCAACGGTTAGGAATTGCCCGATCTGAACTTCCTATTGATGAAACTCAAGTTAGCGTTGTTGTGTTAGAAATATCGGGTAATTTTCTCTTTGACCCGGCTACCCATCGGGACTTTTTAGGGTCAATGTTAGGGACGGGAATTGTCAGAGATAAAACCGGGGATATTATTGTTTTAGGAGAACGGGGAGCCCAAACAATTGTTACTCCAGAATTGGCGGATTTTTTAGAGTTAAATCTGACTCAAGTTCGGTCTGTTCCGGTGAAAACTAGACGAATTGATCAGGGGGAATTAAAGGTTAGAGAACCCAAGAAAAAAGAGTTAACCACCGTAGAAGCTTCTATGCGGTTAGATGCGATCGCTTCTGCTGGATTTGGGATGTCTCGTAGCAAGATGGTGAGTTTAATTGATGGGGGAGATGTGCGGGTGAATTGGAAGGAAATTACCCAAGCGAGTTATCAATTAAAGTCGGGGGATTTAATCGCTATTCGGGGAAAAGGACGTTTAGAAGTTAAAGATATGGCTATTACTAAAAAACAAAGATATCGAGTTGAATTAACCCGCTATCAGTAATCAGTTTTTACTGGATAATTTAAGGAGAATATTAGTCATGGTTAGACTTTATGATCAATCCTTTGAAATTTTAAAAAGAGAATTGCAAAAAAATGCTCAGAAAGATTTAGTCGGGGAAGTTGGGGCGGAAATTATTCTGAAACGTTTGGAAAAAATGCGATCGCAGCCAGGAAAACCCCTGACTTTAGATGAGTTAAATAACTTAGTTTCCGATCAATTTCCTGACTTTAATCAATCGGTTTTAAAGCAAGCTGCAAAAGCAAATCATCCCCCCGGAATTGGGTCTAAAATGCTTTTAGGTACAGCCATTTTAGGGGGATTTGTAGGAATTGTGGCTCTCGCTAATTTACCCTATCCCATGATTCGCTTTCCCGTTTCAAAAACCGTACCTATTTTATTAATTCCCAGTTACATTAGTATGGATTATAACTATCGACAAGCGGTGTCCTTAGTCGAACAATCTGATCAATTAATTAATCAAGCTACGGCAATTACAGATATTGAATTAGGGGTTGAAAAAGTCGAAAAATCTCAACAGCATCTCGATAAACTCCCCGTTTGGTTTTTAGGGTATTATCCTCAAGCTTACTGTTCCTTTATGGGTTGTGTTTGGCGATTTACCTTCGATGAATATGAAAGTGCGAGAAAGAATATTGGCCGGATGGAATCTAAAATTTTTCAAGAACAAAATGCTTATCAAGCATATACAAAAGCTGAACAATTAATCAAAGAATCTCAAAAAAACTTCTCCAAACTTAGCGCTGGAAATCAACAACAACAGATGATTAACCAGTGGCAAAATGCTATTGATCAATTAGATAAAATTCCCTCCGCAACCTTAGCCGGAAAATTAGCTGAAAAAGACTTAGAAACCGCCAAACGAGATTTTCAAGAAAAACTGGGATTTGTCGCGGGAACAATTAAAGGAAATACCTTAATTGATGCGGGGATGCAGTTTGGAATTCAGGCTGCAAAAGCCGCTCAAAATCCGCCTCATACCGCCAAACAATGGGAACAAGTAATTAAATTATGGCAAGAAGCTATTCGTCGCTTAGAACAAGTTCCAACGGATAATCCTAGTTATTTGGATGCTCAGAAAAAATTAGCTGAATATCAATCTAATTTAGGGAGTTCCGAAAGTCGGTTACAAGCGGAAAAAGACGCGGTAGAATCTGTTAAACAGGCAAAAGCTGCGATTGCTCAATGGCAAACCTCAGCCCGTTCTAAAGAGCCTAATATTGGTTCCTTAATTGGTCAATTAACTGATATTATTAGTATATTAGAACAGGTTCCCGCAGGGACAACGGTTAGCGCAGAAGCCCAAAAATTATTAGGATCGGCACGACATACCCATGATAAGTTATCAGAAAAATGGGTTTAAAACCCCTAAGTTCCACCGTGGAGAGAAGGTCAGTCTTTCTGTAAAGAAAGCACATCTCGGCGAAGCGTCAACCCGTCCAGAATTTCAGCAGTTGTCAATCTTTGATTTGTTGAAATAGATGGAATCCCCGCCCGTTTTACGGCGGGGCGGATGTCAAATACTAACTAACTTGATATTTTGAAACTGTTCTGTCCTTGAAATTGATTAATTCTCTATAATTATGACTCAAACACCACAAGATTCTTCCCCATTTATTTCCTCAACACCCGATCCATCAGCAGATCCGGCTAAATTAATACAATTATTACGGCGGAAAGAAGGAAATTGGGTGGAATGGGGCGATGCCTGTGCTAAATTACAAAAATCCGGTTATAATCCTCAACAAATTTTTGAAGAAACGGGTTTTGAACCGATTCAACAAAATCAAGTAATTGTAGCAGGGCAAGTTTTTTCATCCTTAATCAAAGGCAATTTATCCGAAGAAATTCAATCCCATTTCCAAAACCGAGGAAGCGATATTTTATATGAATTTCGTATCCTGAATCAAGGAGAACGGGTGATGGCGACTGAATTTTCAGATCAACGCAAATTAGATGCGGATGAAGCCCGAGAATTAGCTAAAGCCATCAAAGAATTTTCTCGATTTTCGATTCTCCCTCCTGGTTTTTCTGAGCATCCTGGGGATGCTTTAGCCTATCAAGCCTGGAAAGCTGCCCGACAACATCATGATTTACAACAGCGATCACGTTTAATTGCCAAAGGATTAAAATATGCGCACTCCCAAACCGCCCGAGAAATCATAGAACAACTGTTAACGGATTTTTCGATTACCGCCAAAAAATCAGCACCTCGTTTACCTATTTATCGTTTAGAAACGGAAGAAGATCTACCCCGTTTAATTCCGGTCGCGGGGAAATTTCCCTTAACTCCATCGGATTTTAAAGCCGTTCCTTTGATTGAAGAATTAGGGGAATTTAGGATTGTTAAATCATCAGGAAATGCAGCTTGGGTAGCGGTTCCCGGGTGGCAAGTCGTCAGAAATGCGGAAGATCCAGTTGTAATTTTAGGAAATAGTGCTAATTTACCGAATCCCCTACCCGGTAAATCAGAACCGATTTTAATTTTAATTGATCGCGCTCAACGAGAATGGGATATTGATTCTTATTTCTTAGTTGAAGAAGCCGAACATTTGGAATTACGATGGTTTGATGAAACTCCTGCTATTCATTTACTGGGAAAATTGATTTTAATTATGCGTCCTAAGAAGGTCTTAGATGAGGATCAAATTCATGATGTTTGGCAAATTGATGAATAGGAAAAATAGCTTGATATTCCCATAAAATTTATCAAAATCAAATGCAGTGCGAGCGTCCCCGCTCGCTATTTACACCCAATAAATCCTAAAATCCGTGAAATCCGCGAAATCCTCTTAAATCCGTGATCCCTATTTCATTCTATTGTGACGATACCAACGATAACCATAAATTCCTCCTCCAACAATTAATAAATAGGGACTAAAAGCCAATAACCATAAAACCAATCCCACTAATAGCCAGGTAAATTCACCCATCCTATGAGTTGCTTTTCCCCAAGTTTCTTGGACTCTTAAACCCAAATTGTCTGGAGCCGGAGTCACGGAAACTAATGATTCAATCCTTAAATTAATCGTCGAATAAGCCACTTGATTTTGTAAATTTCTTAACTGAGCATCAATACGTTCAATGGATTCTCGAATTGTACTTAATTCATTAGCCGCCTTCAAAACATCCCCAACCGAACCCGCGCGCTCCATAATTTTTAAGATCATTTCCTCCGATTTCCGTAAATTTCGCAGTCGCGCCTGAACATCCACTAATTGATCCGAAACATCCTCCGCCGTAATCATTTGATTTTCTACGGTTCCCAACTTGGCTAACGCATTTAAGGTGGTTTCTAAGCGCTGTTGCGGCACTCTAAATTCTAAATAAGCGGTTTGACGCTGACTATTATCCGGGGATTTCTGAGCTTCAAATTTTAAAATATCCCCTTGCTGTTTTTTTATAATTTCCGTAATTGATTCCGTGGTTTGATGAATTGATTGTACGATTAAGGTTAACTGAGCACGCTTAATTAGTTGGGATTGTTTTTTAGGTTCCGGGGTCGTTTGTTCTGGTGCAGAATTAGCCATTTCCAGACCCTCTGCGGCGGCTAAAGGTGCAGGTGCGCTGGCGGGAGCAATCTGTTTAGCTTTATTCGCCTGAGCGCAACTCGATAAAGCTAAAATTGATACCATTAACCCTAAAATAAATCTGGGCTTTAATCCAGTCTGAGAGCGAATTTTATTAGGATTCATAGTGTTATATTCCTATTATCGTTGATTATTCACTTAATATTGAGCCTAGCATGACAGACGATTTTGATCTCGATCCAGTTTCCTCTATTAATTCTATCCTAACCACGGAAATAGCCCTGTCTGATCCAACAACGAACCCATTAGAAAATATTGATCAAATTCGTGCATTCCGAGATCAAAAAATTAAAGAAATTTACCAAAGTTTACGTCCGGGTCAACAACAAATGGCCGATTGGAATGGGGGCCCACTAGCTATTTCTGCGGTTCCAGGGGCTGGGAAATCAACGGGAATGGCTTTTGCTGCGGCTTTAGCGATCGCTCGTCATCAACTCCATTCCCAGCGTCAATTAGTGATTGTCACCTTCACCCGTTCCGCCGCCGCTAATATTCGCGCGAAAGTGAGTCAAGAACTCAAACAAATGCGATTACCTTTAGGGGGATTTGTGGTTCATACTTTGCATGGTTTAGCCTTGAATATTGCGTTAAAAAACCCGGAATTATCGGGGTTGAATTTAGACAATTTTACTTTAATTTTACCCACTCCCAGTAATCGAATTACCCGCAGTTGTGTAGAACAGTGGATCATGGCTAATCCTCGCCATTATCAACGATTAATTGAGGGGGTTCAATTTGATGGAGAAGAAACCGAACGCTTAAGGCGACAATCGGTTTTAAGGACTGAAGTTTTACCAAATTTAGCTTGGAAAGTGATTCAAGAAGCCAAAAGTTCAGGACTGCGACCGCAGGATCTAACGAATATTTCCGAACAAATTCCTGATGATTATGAAACCTTAAAAATAGCTGCTGGATTATATGAAAATTATCAAAATATATTACGATCACTGAATTTTATTGATTATGATGAGATGATTTTAGCCGCCTTACGAGTATTAGAAAATCCCACAATTCGTCAAGTTTGGCAAAATCAAGTTTTTGCTGTTTTTGAAGATGAAGCCCAAGATTCTACCCCGCTACAAAGTAAACTATTGAGAAATTTAGCTAGTTCTTCTGAATCAATTACTGATGATTTAGAAACTTTAAATTTAGTTAGAGTCGGTGATCCAAATCAAGCGATTAACTCAACCTTTACTACGGCTGATCCAATTTATTTTCGTCGATTTTGTCATGATTGTGAACAGTTGGAACGATTAGCTACCATGGATCAAGCTGGACGCAGTAGTTGTATTATTATTGATGCTGCTAACTATATGTTATCCTGGGTCAATCGTTCAAAATTAGCTGGAAATGAACAACCGTTTAGGGAGCAAATGATTCGATTAGTCGGATTTCATGACCACCAAACTAATGCCAATCCCCCAGCCTATGATCGAGGTTTAGAACTATGGGAAGTGGCGGATATTTATCAAACTGTTGAGTTAATTGTTCAAAAAATTGTGACTATTCTTGAAGATGATCCTCAAGGAAAATTTACAATTTTACTCAGAGAGAATAAACAGGGAGAGTTTATTTCTAATGTTTTTAATCATCCCCAATTATATAATATTAAAATTCCCGAAGATTTTCAAACCAAAATTCGGATTTATGATGCCTCCCAACAGGCACGAAATTCTCAAATTCCGGCAGAAATTTTATCTTTATTACAATTTTTAGATCGTCCCCATTCACCGGATTACTTAAAATTGGCATTAAAAGTATTAGGCGATCGCAATTTAATTCCCAATTTAGATTATAATAAAATTGCGATTCATCCCGAAGAATTTCTTTATCCCGGCCCCCTTGACCCACCACAATCGGAAGAAATTCGCCAATGTCGTTATTTTTGTTGTCAATTATTGCAAGCCCGTTTAGAGCTTCCACCCTATCAATTGATTTCCTTTTTAGCTTTATCTTTACAATACGAAAAAACGGAATTAGCCACGGCGGATAAATTAGCGGAACGGATTGGTAAAAAAACTTTTGGTAACCATTCCATGGGAACAATTTTAGATGTTTTAAACGATATTGTCAGTTCTGAACGGTTTGAAACCGTGGATATTGATGAGGAAGCAACCTCTAAAGACAGTCCCTATACCCGGGAAGGTCAATTAACATTAATTACCATGCACAAAGCCAAAGGATTAGATTGGGATTATGTGTTTATTCCCTTCTTACAAGAGTCTACAATTCCTGGGAGTTTAAGAGTATTACCCCAAGCCAAATTTTTAGGAGAATTTACCCTTTCGGAAGTAGCCCGCGCCCAAATTCGAGCCGCTGCTCACGGACAAGAATTAATTCCTGATATAGCCACAGCTTGGGAGCAAGCCAAAGATTTAAAAACCGCCGAGGAATATCGATTACTCTATGTCGCCATGACCCGAGCTAAACGTTTTTTATGGATGTCTGTCTCGCGTTTTTCCCCCTACAGTTGGCATAAACCTGAAAATATGCAGGAACAAAAACCCTGTCCAGTTTTTATTGCTTTAAAACAACAATTTCCTCAACATTTTTTAGAGCCATTTTAAAAAGATACAAATAATTATTTGCTCTAATTAGACTTGATATAAATTGTCTCCCTCCTTAGTAGGTTTGAGTTTGAACTTTTTTGAACGTGATTAACACTGATCATAATCAATGCTATTAAAAGAGCAATTAAAAATCCTATAACTTGCCAAGAATTAGATTCCGAGAAACGCTGATTACAAGTTGCACAAAATTTATCATTAGGATGATCTGGATGGTTGGTAATATTACATTTGGGGCGACCACGCCGATTAACTTGACAGGCCATAATCTTGTCCTCTTAACAATAATTAAATTGCAGGAAAAAACGATTTTAAAACTGTTTTAATTTGCATAAAATTAGATAATTTCTAAGAAATTAATTCCCTCATGCTGTAGGAACAGTAGGTGTCTCCTCATCTTGGCTCTGATTTTCATCAACAAAATTTAAAAAATGGGTTTTACCGTTAATTTGAATCCCGTTAAAATTGATTTTGGGGTGTTCTGAGTTGAGACGGGTTTCTAATTGACTTAATCCTAAATTGCCTAAGAAAACAACACACACAAGAGTTAAAAAAGTATTCATTTTTCTTTGCACCTTTGGTTTTTCAGTTGTTAATCTTTTAAACGGACAACAGATTCTGAATATTCCATTAACTCAAATATTTTTTTAAATTAAGATTTAAAACTATTTGCCAAATCTTTTAAAAAGAAAAAATACCATCTGCTAATTCAAGTTAGCAGAGGTTTAATCCATATATAATTTATTTTAAAAATTCAAAGTTTTATTTCAGAAAAAACCATATCTAACTGCTCACGAGACTGTTGGCGAACTTGACCTTGTATGACTGCATATTGTAAGTTGGTAAAGGCATTTAATTCAGAGACTCCATATTTTGTCCCCTGTAAAAGTATTCGTAACTTTTGTTCATCTTCCAGGGTTAAATAACCCGTTTCTAAAATATTTTTCACAAGTTGGCAAATTTGGCTCATTTCCCTCAAAGATACTGTTAATTGTGGACTAATCTTGATAACGTCAAGGAGATTAAGAATATTCCAACTAACCCAGAATTTCTTGGGAGATATCCTTTAAAACTTCATCCTCTCAAAATAGATTTAGTTTTCCGACGACAACTCGACAGACAAAAATGCCGATCAGATAAGTAAATTTACTCTGTCCCAAAATTAACATTATTAAAAATCCGTAGTCATACTTCGTTTTTTGGCAACACCAGATGCTGTAGTCTGTAACCTCAGTTGTGAAAACGAGGCTTAAATTATAGGTCATCTTAAATTTTTATTTGGTCGCCGACTAAAAAAATTAAGAAAATCTCAGAAGTTGACTCAAGAAAGTCTAGCTGAGTTAACAGGTTTATCTGTAGAATTTATTAGTTATATTGAAAGAGGAATTCATGCTCCTTCATTTGATACCTTAGAAAAATTATCAGAAGCCTTAAAAGTCTCGTTTTCAGAACTATTTAATTTTGAACAAGATCGAGATAAGATTGATGAATAAACCCATAGAAAAAAATATCATTCAACAGCAAATTAACGAAGGCAAAATACGATATACAAATGTACACCGGAAAACTATAGAAGAACTTTTGCTAATCATCAATTTACTAGCAATTCAAGAGAATAAAATCTCTACAGAAAATGTCAATCTACTCTACTCAGGAGTAAGAAGTTTATTTAAAAACCATTTACTTTTAGCTGGATTTGATCAAAAAAAGATCGACGCTATTAGTACAAAATTCAATGATTCTGGGCCACGTTCAGCCCCTTGGAAACCGAATTCCAGTCGTATACCAGGAAGACCGCAAGATGGTCAAGATGGTAATAGAATTAATCGTTGGGAATTGCCGAAAGATCATAAATTTTATGCTACTGAAATTGATGCTAAATTAGTAGGAGTCAAATACTTTTTACAGGCGTTATCAATGGAAGGTGCGCCACTTTTACCACCTAATTCCATACAAAATAGTTTTATTTGGTTATTAGGACATCAAGTAGAACCGGGTCAATGTCTCGATCCCATTCAATTAGAAACCTATCTCTTTTTCAAGATTCATTAAATATCCTAGAAGCATTGAATCTGGTCATGTAATTCCTTTAGATCGGGGTGGAAAACATATACCCTCAAATACATTTTTAATGGAAAGTCAAAGCAATAGAATTCAAAATAATTTAACTTTAGATGAGTTATGGGTATGGATAGAAAAAATTCTGCGGAAGCACAAACCCGAACTATTTAAAGAATAAATTTTTCTATTGTTTCTGTCGTATTCTTGATCAAATTTGCTGCTTCATATCTGAGAAGATCAGCTTTTAAGATTTGATCACCAATTTTATTAGCTTTTTCTACACTTTTAGGATATAACACAGGAATTAATGAAATATGACTACAATTAATTTCATCAATAACCGAACCAAAAATACCGTCTTTTAATAATCTTTGTCCTATTTGGCTTTTGAGATATCCATAGAGATACCCCGGGTTTAATTTATCAGGATTTGGTACAATTCTAATAATATGTTCTGATGCTGCAAAACCCTCCCAATCTTGAGGGACGGTTGCTACTATTCCAGTTGTTCCACTGCGAGTAATCAAAATCCAACCCGCTTTTAATGCTAATTCATTATAGTGCGGACTACTTTTTAAAATTCTTTTTTCGGTTACGGGAATTAATTGGGTAATGTTTGCACCCCCTAAAAAGGGAACAGAATTATCATGATCCAAATTATCTGTATAATCTCGCTTAAAACGCCCAGGATAAAAAATCTTATCTACTAATTCTCCTAATGTTGAAATAGTAAAATCAGGATTTTGTTCCGTTATTGTCACTAATTGTTGTTTTAAATTAGAAGATTTTGGTTCATAATAAGCTGCATTTAAACGAATATTGTTAGAATGTGTAATAGATTTTGAAGAAATTATGAATGCTTTTTTAGTAACTTTACTTGGATCATTTGCTTTTAAAAATTCTTCATAAGCTTGGCTAATTTCAGGTAAGTCTATATCTACAATAGTCTGTTGATCATCTTTAAAGACAGGTTTTCCTCTGCGATCATGTCCAATTTTTAT
The DNA here is from genome assembly GCF_057220675.1 of Planktothrix sp. PLAVEN19ND. Classification (NCBI taxonomy): domain Bacteria; kingdom Bacillati; phylum Cyanobacteriota; class Cyanophyceae; order Oscillatoriales; family Microcoleaceae; genus Planktothrix; species Planktothrix sp. PLAVEN19ND. The sequence goes on from NZ_CM170132.1 coordinate 2,749,030, forward strand.
AGGTCTAGCCATAAAGATAGGATATTCGGGTTCATCTTCCCATAAAGGATTGGGTTTTTCTCGTTTTTGAACAACTAATAATGCTCCTTTTGTTCCTGTATAAGGTTGAAAAGTATCTTCAGGAAGATCAATAACAGCTATAATTTTACAATGAGTAATTAACCATTCTCGCACAAATTCTTCTTGAGGGCCACTGAGGATTTGATAAGGAAAAACAAGTACCATTTTACCTGTTTCATGTTTCAATAAATCTAAATTTCTCTCAATGAATAAAATATCAGGAGAACGGGGAACAATTTTTTCTGTAGATATCCATTGATCTTGATGCTTTTTCCATGATCTTGCTAACTGAAAAGATTGTAAAATCTCTAAATTTTTAATAGTAATTTTAGTTCCAAACGGAGGATTTCCTACCATAAACATTTTTGAATCAGGTGAAATTCGATCTAATAGTTGGCTTTTCCAATGTTGAAAAGGAAGTAAACTATCTTGATTTTCTACTATTTTTTGAGGGAGTTTTTCCAATTCGGGTGATGTGTTAGAAATTTGGACAAGATCTTGGTCAACTTCTAAACCCAACAATAAATCGGAAATTAATTGGTTTTGTTTAGATTGATCAAGAATTCCTTTTTTTTCTGCTGATTTTATAATAATTTTTCTGGCTTGGTGTAAAAATCCTGATGTCCCACAACTAATATCAGCTAATGTTTGATGGTTTTCCCCTGTAAATCCAACTAAATTTAATGCTAATTCAATTACAGGTCTAGGAGTAAAAAACTGTCCCCCTTCTCTTTTCATGATATAGCTTCTGAAGGTTTCTAAAGCATCACCTAAAACATCACTAGGAGTTTGACTTAAAGATATTCCTTCTAAATGAAATACAGTATAATAAATTGATTCATGATCTAACTCTAAAGATCTAATTTTGTGACAATCATCTTTGTTTAAATTATATTTATGGAGAAGATTTTTTATCCTTTCAGCAACTTGATTAACGGCATCTAAATTAGGAGTAATTTGATCATCATATTTTTTATATAATTCTTTCCCTGTTAGACAAAATTCGCATTGATCATCAACTTGTTCCTCATCAAATTTTTTAATTAATAGTAATTTTTGAATTTCGATTCCTAATCTTGAAGGAATCCGAATATTACTATTTCCATAGAGGTGATCATGGAGATTGGCTAAAATAGATTTTAAATTATAACCAGGTGACAAACTAGATTTTAAACGATAATAATCTGGATTTGGCAAATTTTCTATTTCTTTAAAATGAGGAATAAAGGGTGAAATCTCATGATAATTTTGATGATTATCCAAGGCAAATACTCTGATAATATCTTTTTGTTTAAAGATTAAAACCTTGGCTCCTGAATATTGCCATTTTTCCAGTAATTTAGCGTTTAAATTCTCTAAAGAGTCAATAATTTTAATCACCAAAATAGGATTGATATGCAATACAGAGTTTTCAGGCAAAACAATAATATCACCTAAAAAAGTCTGACCATTAGAACCCCAAAAGTTGCTATTGAATAATATATTTTTATTAGGATACCCTAAATCACATAATTCTTGAATTATTCTTTGGGTTTCTAAATTAGGAATATTATTTTTATTGTTTGCCTTAAATTCAGCTTTTTTTTGCATAGTCAAATATAGAGATTAAAAGTGCAAAACACCCTAATCTATCTTAAACCCCCAGTAAAAAAACCTCAACATAAACGCCTATCATTCTTGTAAATCAGCCAATATTCGATAGCCAACACCAGACACCCGTGCAACTTTACGCTAAAATCTGATCTATAGAAGTGTTAATATAGTATTTCCTGTGCAAAATTCTGGACTGCAATACCTATCTGCATCAACGGATGCCTTAGAAACCCGATCGCCTAATCAACAACTATTTCCTTTGACAGCAAAAGTCAATCCGCAAGATCACTTAGAAATTGGCGGTTGTGACGTTACCGCCTTAGTCAAACAATTTGGCACACCCCTTTATATTGTTGATGAAACCACCCTGCGAACCGCTTGTCAACAATACCGGGACGCCTTCAAACAATATTATCCTGGTGAGTCCCTAGTCCTGTATGCCTCCAAAGCCTGGAATTGTTTGGCGGTTTGTGCTATTGTGGCTTCCGAAGGATTAGGCATTGATGTTGTATCAGGAGGTGAGCTCTGTACCGCCCTCCAAGCTGGAGTTGCACCGGAGAAAACCTACCTCCATGGGAATAATAAATCCTCGGAAGAAATTCAATTAGCAATTGAAAATGGGTGTACCGTTGTTGCGGATAATTGGTTAGATTTACATACCCTCGCTAAACTGAGTCAGCAGTCTATCGTTGCTCATCCCATTCGGATCACGGTGCGGTTTACCCCAGGAATTGAATGTCATACCCACGAATACATCCGCACCGGACACTTAGATAGTAAATTTGGTTTTGATCCCGGTCAACTGGATGAAGTCTTTGAATTTATTAGTCAGCAATCGGGTTTATCTTGTATTGGAGTTCATGCTCATATTGGCTCCCAAATTTTTGAATTGCAACCCCATAACGATTTGGGCTATGTGATTATTGATACTTTAACTAAAGCCAATCAACATGGTTTAAATATCTCAGAAGTCAATATTGGTGGTGGTTTAGGCATTTGCTATACGGAGTCAGATGATCCCCCAAGTATCGAAGATTGGGTAAAAATTGTGACTGAATCCGTTATCAAAGCCTGTGAACATAAACAATATCCCCTGCCGAAATTATTATGTGAGCCGGGACGCTCTATTATTGGCTCTAGTTGCGTTACAGCTTATACTGTAGGTTCTCAAAAACAAGTTCCCGGAATTCGGACTTATATTGCTGTAGATGGCGGGATGTCCGATAACCCTCGTCCGATTACCTATCAGTCCTTGTACCGAGTGGTTTCAGCTAACCAAATGTCTGCACCCATGACCGAAACCGTTACCGTTGCAGGAAAACATTGTGAATCTGGGGATATTTTAATTAAGGATGCTCAACTTCCCAAAGTTGAATCTGGGGATATTCTCGTGGTTATGGCAACGGGAGCCTACAATTATAGTATGGCCTCTAACTATAATCGACTGTCTAAACCGGCGGCAGTTTTGGTTAATAATGGCGATGCTAATGTCATTATTGAACGAGAATCTTACCAAGATTTAATCCGTCAAGATCGACTCCCAGAACGCTTAACCATAAATCGTTAAGGGTTGCCGAGGTGAACTACAAGATCGGTGTCAACAATTGCCAAAAACTCATGCTGATCGCCGAGCTCTGATTCCCCTAAGTCCCCCTTTTTAAGAGGGACTTTGATCCCCCCCTTTTGTTAGGGGGTTGACTCAGGCTTCTATTAATTTGAGCAAAATTCGATGAATGCGGCGTCTAGTCATGACTAAGCAAGGAATTCCTCCCTGGTTAATTCAAAGTCTTGATATTGGATTAGTTTTTGCCGTCGCTTATGTGGTTTTGGTCATCATTGGAGAACGTCGTACCCTTTGGATGGTGCGTGGGTTTATTATTCTAATGTTGGCAACGGCCATTAGTAACTGGGCAAATTTAAAATTATTGCATATTGCCCTGAATAGTTTAGTTACAGGTTCTGCCGTAGCGATGGCAGTCATATTACAATCAGAATTCCGCGAATTTTTGGAACAGTTGGGTCGCGGAGAAGTTTCACAGTTGTTTGGTCAGGGTCGCCGTGTCATTCCTGAACCCGATGGGGTTATTGATCAACTTGTAGAAGCGGTTAAAGAACTCTCCCAAAATCGTACAGGGGCATTAATTATTATTGAAACCGGAAGTCCCATTGATGAACGGGATTTTTCTGTCCCAGGAGTCAAACTCAATGCCGAAGTTTCCAGGGAATTATTACAAACTATTTTTCAACCTAAAACCCTCCTCCATGATGGGGCGGTATTAATTCGGGCGTCTCGGATTGCGGCGGCTGGGGTGATTTTACCTCTATCGGAACGCATGGCGTCCCGACAATTGGGAACTCGTCATCGGGCGGCGATGGGAATTACGGAACGAGTGGCAAAATGTATGTGTATTGTGGTGTCGGAAGAAACGGGTTCAATTTCTCTGGCGGAAAAAGGAATCCTCAACCGACCCTTAACTAGCAGTAAACTAAAAGAGCTATTAGAAGCTCGTTCTTGGACATCCAATGATGACGGAACTGTTGCTTCGATTTCTATTACCCATTGGGGAAACCGCATGGGTTACCAAGGATGGGCTTTAGTGTCTCGCCTATTCCGTCCTCGATCCAAAGCTTCTCGGGAGAAAAAATGAGTGCTAAGACAAGGGTTATATATGAATTACCCGTAGATTTAGACCAGAACCGCTTGCCTAAACACATTGCTGTGATTATGGATGGCAATGGTCGCTGGGCGAAGCGTCGAGGTTTACCTCGAACTATGGGCCACCGTCGGGGAGTCGATTCCCTCAAAGAAGTCTTACGCTGTTGTCGAGACTGGGGTGTGGCGGCACTAACGGCCTATGCTTTTTCTACGGAAAATTGGGGACGTCCTTTAGAGGAAGTAGATTTTCTCATGGCATTATTTGAGCGGGTTTTAATGCGAGAACTGCGAGAAATGATGGAGGAGGAAGTGCGAATTCAGTTTGTCGGAAATTTGGCAGCACTCCCTAAATCTCTACAGGAAAAAATAGAATATTCAATGGAGGAAACGAAACAAAATAAGGGGATTCTCTTGACAATTGCCACTAATTATGGTGGGCGACAAGAAATTTTAAAAGCCTGTCGAGAGATTGCAACTCAAGTCAAACAAGGGTTAATTCTACCGGAAGATATTGATGAAACTCTGTTTGAAAAACATTTATATACCGCCGAAATCTGTCACCCTGATTTATTGATTCGTACCAGTGGAGAAATGCGAATTAGTAATTTTTTATTATGGCAACTCGCCTATGCAGAAATTTATGTAACTGACACTCTTTGGCCTGATTTTAATCATACGGAATTGCATCTAGCATTGTCTTCCTATCAAAAACGGGAACGTAGATTCGGCAAAGTTTGAATCGTTAATCAGTAAGCGGTCATCAATTAACTACCAACTAACAACTAACAACTGATAATTAACAACTGATAACTAACAACTACCAACTGATAATTAACAACTGATAACTGGCAACTGATAACTGGTAACTGATAACTGATAACTGATAACTGATTAAGGCCCCCCAAATATAGCAGCTTCAAGATCTCGGCGCGGAAGGGAATATTTAAAAGAACGTTGAATATCTTGACCATTGGTTGTAGCACCGATATAACGGACTGTAATTTGGTCAACTTCTAACCATAAATCCGCTGTCCAATTTTGGTTTCCAATGCGCCAATAATGGAGTTCTTTTTTATCCTGTTCACCCCCATGAGAGCGTAACCATTCTTCAATATCGGGTAGGGGATGATTATATAAAGGTGTCTCTGAACTCGGCAAAGTCATAAATAAGAAGAAAGAGAGCTAATTTATATTAGGTATTGATTATAGCATTTTTGATCAATTCCAACCAATACATAAATATTAATAACGAGTTAAACTAATAAAAATTGCTAACAGGATACATCCAATAAAAGTTAATCCCATTAGAAATAATGAAAAAACTTCTCCAGAGGAAAGAGGACGATCTGTTGGGTCTAAATAGGCAGAAGAAGAATGAGAACGATTGTTTTTAGAATAGGGTTGATTTAAGTCCGTTGGAACCTGAATTAAATGATATCGAGAATAGCCAATTTTTTGATCATAGGACTGACGCCGATCTGGGTTACATAAGGTGGCATAAGCTTCATTCAGTTTCTGAAATTTTGCCGTGGCGATCGCTTTTGATAATGTTGTCGTATCAGGATGATACAGTTTACTCAATTCTCGATAGGCGCGTCGAATTTCTATCGGGGTGGCACTGGGATGAACCCCTAACAGGGTGTAATAACTAGAACTCAGTGCCCGATGGTTTTCGGGTTGTTGCTGTTGAGATGAATTTCTGGGAGAAGTCACGGCTATCCTAACTCTACATCATGAAACAGTTCCGTTTATTATACAGAATAAAGCCAGAAAATAGGCAACCCGAAAACAGGTAGAGACGCCATATCTAACGCCTCTACACAACGGTGGGATCTGTACTATTTTTTATTCATCTGAGGTAAAATACCGTTCTAGGAAATCTAAGGCATAATTCCGCAATTCATAATATTCTGAAGATTCTCGCAATTCATGGCGATCTCGCGGATGGGGAAAGGGTACATCCAAGATTTCTCCAATATTAGCATGGGGGCCATTAGTCATCAAAACAATTCGATCAGACATATAAATTGCCTCATCCACATCATGGGTAATCATCATTACCGCTTGACGATTTTGTTCCCAAATATCTAAAACTTGTTTTTGTAATTTTCCACGAGTTAACGCATCTAACGCCCCAAAAGGTTCATCCATTAATAACATTTTAGGCTGAATTGATAAAGCCCGTGCAATTCCCACCCGTTGTTTCATTCCTCCAGAAATTTCATGGGGATATTTATTGGCGGCTGCGGTTAAATTCACCATGGAAATATGTTCATTCACTAAACTAATTTTTTCGGCTGAGGAGAGATTTTTTAACACTTCATCGACCGCTAGACGGATATTTTCTCGAACTGTTAACCAAGGTAATAAAGAATAACTTTGAAAGATCATCATCCGATCTGAACCCGGTTTACGAATTTCTTTGCCTTCTATTTTCACAGAACCTGATGTGGCTTTTTCCAACCCTGCTACTATTTTTAATAGGGTTGACTTGCCACAACCGGAATGACCAACAACCGAGATAAATTCATCTTCACCAATTGTTAGATTAATCTGATCTAAAACGACAAATTCTCCGCCGTTAGGATTAGGATAAGACTTAACTAAATTTTCAATCGTTAAAAATTCAGTTGGGTTTAAAGTAGAACCTGGGGTTGACATTGAAGTGGGAAATTGTTTCATATTAACCTCAAAAGATATTCAAGATAAACTAAGATAAAAAGAAAGATTGAGGACGATTAGCCCGAATTTCAAAACTGTTAAGATAACCCACTGGATCGCTGGGATCAAAGGCTTTTTTATCAATAAAAAATTCAGCAGGTTCGACTTTATAATCCTCCTTCGGACATTTAATTCCCATTTCGTTGGCAATCTCCCTGTATAAATCCGTTCGCCAAGCTTTCTGAGCTTTTTGTTCCGCATCTTTGGGAATTTCTTTAATTTGTCCCCAACGAGCCGCTTGTGTCATTAACCAAAGACTTTGAGACTGCCATAAAAATGTGGAATGATTGCCCGATATTTGAGATAAATCAGGGGGTAAATCATAAAAAACAGTGGTGTAGGGATTAGAAATAATTCGGGGTTGGTTATCAAATCCGCCGTAATTATAATCCCCCACAAGTGCAGGTCGAGTAAACTTATCAATAGCTCCTTTTTTCGGTTTTGCCCCCGTATAAGAAGGGTCAGTAATCAGTTGAGCAACTTCCGCCCGATTTGCCGGATCACTGCAATATTGACAAGCTTCAATCATGGCTTTGACTAAACTGCGATAGGTCTTAGGATTTTCATTAATAAAAGACTCCATGACACCTAATAGTCTATCGGGGTGTCCATGCCAAATTTCATGACCTTGGGCGCAGGTAAAACCCACTCCTTCATTCCCTGTAATGGCGCGAGTATTCCAAGGTTCAGCGACCATATAAGCTTGCATGGCGCCAATTCTAATATTGTTTACCATTTGGGGTGGCGGAATAATAATAATCCGAAATTCTTGCATCGGATCAACTCCCGCAGCCGCCGATAAATAGCGGGCAAAATATTCATAAATCGCTGAACTTAAAACAACAGCCCAGATGCGTTGTTCAGGAGGCAAAGCATCAAAATAACCTCGAAAATCTCGCCCAAATTCTTCTAAATTGCCGTTATATTCATGCCAAGGACGTAAGCCATAATCCCACATGGCTTTATTCATCGTCATGGCGTTTCCATGGCGGTGAATGGTCATCGCCGCACACAAGGGGGCTTTTCGTGCGCCTTCTGCCCCAATACGGGCATTTGTCACCGCCCCAGAAACGACGGGAGAGGCATCTAAACGGCCGAAAATAATGCCATCACGGGAATTAGCCCAACTCGCCTCACGGGACAAATTAACATTAAGTCCGTATTTGTGGAAAAATCCCTTTTCATAAGCAATAGCAAAGGGCGCGCAATCATTAACAGGAACGTAACCAACAGTAATATTGCGTTTTTCTAAAGTTTTGGGATCAACAACGGGTTCAACGGCTAAGGCGGCTTCAGATAATTGAGATACGGGAGGTTTACCAACATTGCAGGAATACAACGCCATCCCCGTCGCCGTCAGTCCCATTCCTTGTAAAAATTGACGTCGGGTAGTCATATTGATTTTAGGTTTTAGAGGGAATTTCTATTGAATTAAACTCATGATGCTGCTCGACGATGGGTAACTAAAACTTGTATTCGACCCAAACCGTAATCGAGTAATAATCCGGTTATTCCGATGACAAATACCGCTAGGAATACTGAACTTAAATTCAAGCGATTCCATTGATCCCAAACAAAGAATCCAATCCCAACTCCTCCGGTTAACATTTCAACAGCAACAATCACTAACCAAGCAATCCCTAAACTAATCCGTAATCCCGTAAAAATGTAGGGTAAACTGGCGGGTAAAATAATTTTAATCACCCGTTTCCATGGGGGCATTTCTAATACCCTGGCTACGTCTAAATAATCGGGATTAACGCTGGCAACCCCTAACGCTGTATTGATAATCGTCGGCCATAAAGAAGTAATAAAAATTACGAAAATGGCGGAGGGTTCTGCTAAGTTAAAAATGGCTAAAGCAATGGGCAACCAAGCTAAGGGAGAAACGGGTTTAAAAATCTGAACTAAGGGATTTAAGGCTAAAAAAGCCGGGCGTGACATTCCAATTAAAAACCCTAATGGAATTGCTACTACAGCCCCTAATAAAAACCCTAAGATCACCCTGCGTAAACTGGCAATTAACAGCCAACCTAATCCTAAATTACCCGGCCCTTTTCTGAAAAAAGGATTTGCATATTCTCGGCTATCTATTAAAGCTTCTAAAGGGGTTGGCATTAAGTCTGTGAGGAAAGTTGCCACAAACCACCACAGAAGAATTACGCCTAAAAATCCTAACGTTGGTAACACAAACGTATCCCTAAGTAAGATAGGCTTGGTTTTTTTCCAGGCTATCTGTCCGGCGACCGCTAGGGTCGCAAGATTTAATTGTAAAAACATTAATTTTCCTCAGAGTCTAGGTCAGTGAATGCGAAGAAAAAAGATACTGGCCTGGAACACTGATCTTGTCAGATTATCAATAATTCTGACTGTTTCAGTCTCCTCCCAATGCCTACGGAGTTAGCTGACGGGCTGGGGTTGAGAGATACCCTTCTCTTTATTATTTATCAAAAGAGATTAGCCCCAAAAATTTGGTTCCCCCGTTCTTGCTGACGGTTGTTTGTCAATAGCAAGACTCGGCTGACTTCTTCGCTTATGGTTGACTACGAAGTTAACACATTATTTTCCAAGTTGCAAGGGTGAAATTAAAATTTTCTGTATCTTCTCTAATAATCTTTGGTGATCTGTAAAATAGGAATTGTTGAATTATAAGGTTTCGGCTTGATTTGCCTTCATGAATTAACTAGAATGGTTCTATCTTGAGGAATAAGTAATCCTATGGAGTAATTAATGATCCTGACTATTCAGAAAATTATTATACAAACAGAGTATTATTTATTATTTGTTAACAGGGAAAAAAGGTTCCGATTTTCTTCCCTGGTTTGGGTAATTTTTGCTGAACTAGAACAGGACTGCTGATCATGGATTAGGATTAAAAACCAACCTCTAACATATCTATTCCTGATGGACGAACATCTCCTCTCATTCCATCATTAAAAGTATTATTTGGGCGGGAAAAAGAATTTGAATCAATGGGTTTAAGTGGGTTCAAAGTTGGATTAACCATCTCATCCAAATATTCTTGATTATATTCAAAGGGTTGATCGGATTCTGGCCCCCCAAAAGGGAATACTAAACGATCAGGGTCTCGTCCAATTGTTAGTTCTTCTGGCCTTCCTAAATCCTGGGCGTAACCTCCAGGAAGTTCAGCCGTCTGTAAAGTAGGAATTGCAAATTCAGTTCCAGTTAAATCTGCATTCAACAGATTTGAACCTTCTAATTGAGCTTGAACTAAATTAGCATTAGTTAAATTAGCATTACTAAGGTTAGCATGATTAAATTCAGTCTGATTTAAAAACGCGCCCTCTAGGTTGGCAGATGTTAAGTTTGCTCCGGTTAAATCTGCACCTTCTAAATTGATATTAGCTAGGTTTGCACCCGTAAGGTTAGCATCTCGTAAATCAACACCAATCAAATGAGCACCGCTTAAATTAGCTCCTCTCAAATCACACCCTTGACAGAACCGGGTTTCTAATAATTGTTTAAGATCATTAGGATTTTGTGAATAGGCTGGAGTCGTCACTCCTAAACCGAGTAGAAGCACTGTGGCGGCTCCAAAAACTGCTGTGGATAGAATTTTCATAACTTTATCCTCCGCTTCGGCCACCGAAAAACTACACCTAATAGTTTTCGTTTTTCTTATTATAGCAAGAGGCAATAGGGAATGGGCAATGGGCAATAGGTAAATACTTACTATAAGTAGCTTTTAGCTTTCAAGAATGTCCTAATAGATGTGGCAACTGCTATATAAGCCCAATCAAAGTCTAAATCCCCAACCCATTAAGAAAAGTTAATAAAAGAAAAAGCGATCGCACTTTTGATAAGTTGGAGAGCGATCGCTAACTTTGAAAAAACGATACTTAATCAATCCGTTTAAATCCTACTAAGCTAAAGCCGGAACTTTCAAACTCAAATGGGGATAGAGGGGAAAGCGATCGCACAAATTCGCCACCCGTTGACGACAAACTTCACCGATCCCTTCATCTTCAGGGTTGAGCAGACGATCTGCAATAATATTCCCAATTTCGATAAATTCCGTTTCTCCCATCCCCCGGGTGGTCATAGCCGGAGAACCCAACCGTAAACCACTGGTGACAAAGGGAGATTCAGGATCAAAGGGAACAGTATTTTTATTCGCCGTAATATTAACTTCAGTAACCAGTTGATCAGCCCGTTTTCCAGTCATATTCACCGACCGTAAATCTACTAACATCAAATGATTATCCGTACCACCGGAGACAATTTTTAAGCCTCGGTTTTGTAACTGAGTAGCCAGGGCCTTCGCATTAGCAATCACTTGACCCGAATAGGTAGAAAATTCCGGTTTCAGGGCTTCCCCAAAGGCAACAGCTTTCCCCGCAATAACGTGTTCTAGGGGGCCACCTTGACTGCCAGGGAAAACAGCTTTATCCAATTTTTTGCCCAGTTCGGCATCCCGACTTAAAATCAATCCACCCCGGGGCCCTCTCAAGGTTTTGTGAGTAGTGGTGGTGACCACATCACAGTAGGGAATCGGGTTAGGATGATGACCCGTTGCCACTAACCCGGCAATATGGGCAATATCGGCCATTAAATAGGCCCCGACTTCATCAGCAATCGCCCTGAATTTCTCAAAATCAATAATTCGAGGATAGGCCGAATACCCACAAATGAGCATTTGGGGTTTATGCTGTTTGGCCAGTTCTAAAATCAAGTCATAATCCAGTTGTTCGGTTTCCGGGCTAACCCCATAATGACAGGCTTTAAACCATTTACCAGAGACATTGACCGGAGAACCATGGGTTAAATGTCCCCCATGGGATAAGTCCATCCCCATGATCGTGTCACCTGGTTTGAGCATCGCCAGGAACACCGCAAAGTTAGCTTGAGCTCCCGAATGGGGTTGAACATTGGCACTGGCGGCTCCGAACAGTTGTTTGGCGCGCTCAATGGCTAATTGTTCGATGCCATCGACAAATTCACAACCGCCGTAGTAGCGTTTTTTGGGAAGCCCTTCGGCGTATTTATTGGTGAGCACCGACCCTTGGGCTGCCATTACCGCCGCCGAGGTAAAGTTTTCACTGGCAATTAATTCTAGGTGTTCCCGTTGACGACAGAGTTCATGCTGAATCAGATCAGCAATGACGGGATCAGTTTCAGATAAGATTTCTAGGTTAGACCGACTCACAATAAAATTCCTCTTAATTAGACAATTTGATCACCGATTTAAACGGATTAGGATTATCCCTGATTTTAAATCATAACTTTACTGTGCTGATGGTTGATTCCAAAATTGTATTAAGTTGTGACTCATTTAGCCGAATCCCCTACAACTATCGACTTAAAATGGAAATATAGTTGGGCGTCTGTCGGAGGAATCATTATGCTAGTCATCTTGATGGATAACCAGATACTTGCTTCTCAACAAGTTTGTCAGGGATGTTTATTAGCCGATCAAAGCGGTCAACCTCGTTGGAGAGGGGGGCAGTTGTCCTGTGGGCATTTAGTTCGTCCCTCCATCAACAATCAACCGAGTCAGTACGAGTGTCAGATGGGCTTCCGCATCGCTAATATTCAGTGAGATCAAGACCTGATTACAGGTACAGTCTAGGCTTCTAAGAATCAATTCCCGGCTTTTCTTCCTAACATCCGACCCCAATCTCTGGGACTGCGCTATCCTGGGTTTAAGAGATACTCAGGAGAATTGGTTATGACTTGGCGCGGAACCACGACAGTACGCGATCGCATTTTTGCCGCCCTACCCTATCTACTGCCTTTAATGGATGGGTTGCCCTTTGGACGCTTTTTATTCCAACAGTTTCCAGTTTTACAAATTATTACATTGCCTGTTATTCCTTTGATTTTCCTTTATCAATACATTCCTTTCGCTGGATTTGTTGTGTTTATCGGCCTGTATATGTTAGTGGTTCGCAATGAAAATATTCCCCATTTCATCCGATTTAATACAATGCAAGCCATTCTGATTGACATTGTTCTGATTTTATGCACGTTAGTGTTCCAGGTATTCGGCAGTATTCTTTTACAAGGATTTGTCGGTCAAACCCTTTACAACATGATATTTCTGGGGCTTTTAGCAGTATTTTTCTATTCTGTGATTCAGTCTTTATCTGGGAAATATGCAGAAATTCCCACAATTTCTGATGCTGTTTATATGCAAGTTCGGTAATAGGGAATGGGGAATGGGGAACTTTACCCTCTGGGTTTGAGCATCCGTTGATGTCCTAATCGTGGGTTGCGAGACTACTATTAACGTAAATTGTCACCCTAAACCTGATACAATCAGAGATCCTTGCTTCTGAATCCAGAAGCCCCGTTGTCCACAAGGAGAATCACAGCATGAAGCCTTTTGTTTACGAAACGATGTATATTCTGCGCCCCGATCTCAATGATGAGCAAGTTGGTCAGTCTATTGGCAAATACGAAAACATTCTTAAAGAGCAAGGCGGACAGAATATCAAAATTCAAAATCGAGGTAAACGACGTCTAGCCTATGACATTGACAAGCATCGGGAAGGCGTTTACGTTCAAATGAATTATGAAGGCCCTGGGGCTCAGATCGCTATTTTGGAAAGAGCTATGCGAATTAGCGATGAGGTGATTCGTTATCTGACTATCAAGGAAGAAGTAACGGTCGAACCTGTCGAAGCCACGGAAGCGGAACCCGAATCTCAAGAGGCTGAATAGATTAAGAACACAGTAGAGACTCTCCCTGGAACATCTCTACTGTGTTCTTCCTCTACTCCGTTTTTTTCACCCTTGCCGATTCGGAATACTAAGAGTATTTTAAGAGTAAATATAAAGAATAAATTTATAGGAGCCGTTAATCATCGTGAGCCAAGCTAAAAGTCAAACGCCACAGGATTTACAAGCTGAAGTTACTCGTTTGAACGAGGAGCTACAAATGCGGGAGCAGTTGATTCAACAGTTATCCCAGGAACTTTTCCGTTTGGTAAAAGGGGATGCTAACTTATTACCAAGCCCGGAGGTTTCTGAACGTCATCAAGTGCAAATGGTGGCCTTGCGCGAACAACTGCAAGAGATGGAGCAGCAAGTTAAGTTTTATCAAGGACAAATAGCCGAACGAGATACGGAAGCCTATCAACTCAGACAGTCAGTGGAGGAGTTAACAGACCGTTCTCGAATGTTGGAACAGGTCGTCCAGGAGTTACCCGGAGTATACCGTCAGAAGTTCTCAGAACGTCTGAACGAAGTCATGGAAAAAGTTGAATTACTTCAACGGGAAAATAAACAACTCCATGCGGAATTACAAAGTGTCAGCTATCGTTTAGCCCAGAAAAGTCGCCGTCCCAGTGGCTTGGATTTACCCAGTTTTCAGAATCGAGGTTCGGGCTCTGTTGAGATTCCCACCTTGGGTAATGCTTGATTATTGATAGCTTAAAAATTATCCCCTATTAAAGTTTAAGAGGTTGTTCCCGATTAGGAATAGCCTCTTAAGTGTTTTTTATTGATATCAATAGATTCTGTAAATACTTTCGCCTGTTCCAACACTAACTCTGTAGCTAACGCCTGCATATCCGGGGGATAACCATACTGGCGTAGTAAGCGTTTAACCATCACCTTCATTCTAGCTCTAACACTTTCTTTCAAATTCCAATCAATTGTCACATTCTGCCGAATTCTCTGCACTAAAACGATCGCTAATTCTCGTAATTGTTCAACCCCCATCACTTCCGTTGCACTTTCATTTTGAGCCAGGGCATCATAAAATGCTAATTCATAGGGTTCTAACTTCAATTCTTCCCCCCGTTGATTTGCCGCTTGGGTATCCTTAGCAATTCCTAATAATTCCTGAATAATATCTGTTACACTAATCACTTGATTTTGATAACGACGCAAGGATTCCTCTAACATTTCTGCTAGTTTGCGACTTTGAACAATATTCGTCCGACTTCTCGCTTTAACCTCATCTTTCAATAAACGAGTTAACAGTTCAACAGCTAAATTTTTATGTTCCATACCCTGCACTTCTGCCATAAATTCATCAGAAATAATAGAAATATCAGGGTTTTTAATTCCAGCCTCATCAAAAATATTAATCACCGCACTGGAAACCAGCGCCTGGTCTACCACTTGACGAATGGCGGTTTCAATTTCAATATTACTCACGCCCCCATCACTGATTTCTAACTTTTTGAGACTGGCTAAAATGGCTTGAAAAAAAGATACTTTTTCCGCTTTTTGCAGGGCTTCAGGATGGGGAACTGCCAGAGAAAACGCTTTAGAAAGGGCAACAACCCCATTTTGAAATCGAGTTTTACGGGTCGGGTCAGCAATATAATTTGTGGCGGTTTTTAACAGATTTAGTTTTTCTCCGGTGGACGCTGTAAAATAATCTTGATAAGAGCAACCCGCCATAATTTGTTCCACAATTTCTAACTTAGTTAAGAAAATATTAACGGCTTCTTCTTGATTAATAAAAAGACTACCTTTGCCCCCGCTTTGAGAATAAAAGGAAAGGGCTTTTTTTAGTTCATGGGCTAATCCCAAATAATCAACAATCAATCCCCCCATTTTCTCAAAATAAACTCGATTAATTCGGGCGATCGCTTGCATTAAATTATGGGCTTTTAACCCTTTATCAATATACATGGTATGCAAACAAGGCGCGTCAAAACCAGTTAACCACATATCACAAACAATGACTAATTCTAGGGAATTATCGGGGTCTTTCAGACGTTGGGCGAGAATTTGACGGTCTTTTTTATTAGTATGATGTTTAACCAGTTTTTCCTCATCGGAGGCGGCGGCCGTCATCACTACTTTAATATTGCCATTGTGGAGATTATCACTGTGCCAGTCAGGACGCAATTTAACAATATTCTCGTAAAGATCAGCAGCAATACGACGACTCATGGTGACAATCATTCCTTTACCCCGGTTAACAGTTTGTCGGTGTTCAAAGTGGGTAATAATATCCTCAGCAATGGTTTTTAACCGCTTAGTAGAAACGATAATAGCTTCTAATTGGGTTTGATTTGCTTTAGCTTTTTGAGTGGTGCTGAGGTCTTCATATTGCAGATCATCATCTAGTTCATCGAGGAGTTTTTTTCCTTTTTCATCTAGGTGTACTTTCACTAACCGACTTTCATAATAAATGGGAACCGTTGCCCCATCTTTTACCGCTTGAGCGATATCATAAATATCAATATAATTCCCAAAAACCGCCGGGGTATTTTTATCAGTTTGTTCGACGGGAGTTCCGGTAAACCCGACAAAAATAGCATGGGGGAAAGCATCCCGAATATACTTAGCAAAGCCATATTTAGTTTGTTTCCCAATAACATTTCCTGCCGTATCTTTGAGGTTAATTTGTTTAGCTTTTAAGCCATATTGACTGCGGTGGGCTTCATCTGCTAAGATAATAATATTAGAGCGATCGCTAATTCTAAGATAAGGAGTTTCGTCATTTTCGGGAGAAAATTTTTGTACCGTTGTAAATATAATCCCCCCAGAATCAACAGTTAAAAGTTCTCTAACTTGGGCGCGATTTTCCGCTTGTTTTGGGTCTTGGCGGAGCAGTTGACGACATCCGGCAAAGGTATCAAAGAGTTGGTCATCTAAATCATTTCTATCGGTTAAAACTACCACCGTCGGGTTATTGAGTTTTAAGACTAATTTTCCAGTTAAAAAAACCATGGTCAGAGATTTACCGCTGCCTTGGGTATGCCAAATCACACCTCCTTTAGCATCTTTCCGGCTCACTGCTCCTAGAACAGATTCAAAGGCTTTATTAACAGCATAATATTGATGGTAAGCGGCAATTTTTTTAATGGTTTGTAGGGTTGTTACTTGGGTTTCAGGATTAACAAATTTAATTTTTTCAAAGACTGAAAAATGACGGATAAAGTCGAGGAGGGTGGTTTTATTCAGGATACCGTTTGTTAAAATCTCTAATTCATTGCGGTTAGGGTCTTGTTCACCGTTGGGGTTTTTCCAAGTCAGAAAACGGTTAAAATCCGCCGAAAGTGAACCCGCCCGAGCTTCTAAACCATCGGAAATAATTAATAAAGCATTATAATTAAATAAACTCGGAATTTCTCGTTTATAGGTTTGTAATTGCTGATAAGCAGCTTTTAGATTTGCTTTAGAATCAGCAGCATTTTTTAGTTCAATAACAACTAAAGGTAAACCATTAATAAATAAAATAATATCCGGTCGGCGGTTGTGGTTATCTTCAATAACGGTATATTGATTAACGGCTAAGAATTGGTTATTTTCAGGATGGTTAAAGTCAATTAACCAAACCTTACCGCCTCTGGTTTCTCCCTGCCATTGATATTCAATATCGATGCCTTCTGTTAGGTATTTATGGAAGGTTTCGTTATTATTGAGTAGGTCAGGGGTGCTCAGAGTTGTAATTTGTAGAAATGCTTGTTCTCTAGCTTCTAAGGGAATATGGGGGTTAAGTTTTGTGATGGCGTTTTGTAATCTATCTTTTAACAGGATATCACTAAAACTTTCCCGTTCGGGGTGTTGACCTTCGGGTTCAATATCATGACCGTTTCGATAATTATAACCGAGATTTTCAAGTAGTTCTAGGTTGTAAAGTTCGATTTCGTCTTCCGTGGTAAATGCCATAATTTAAGATTATATTTGATCGAGAAAGCGGGCAAAGTTTAGAAATTTTTCTGTAGTTTAATCATTGTTTTCTTGTGCTTGGATTTTTTCATAAAGACTATCAACGGTTTCTCCAGCAAAGAGTTTGTTTTTGAGTTGGGAATATTCCCCACTTCCTAAGTTACAAATTGCCCAAAAACGGCTGATTTTAGAAGGGTCTAAATTTTCGATTAAAATATTAAAGACTTCTTCTATAATTTGTTGGTCGTTGTTAAGATTAATTTTCATTATCTAACTCCTCGATAAAATTAATAGGATTAATAGCTGGGATGGCTAGGGCTTCACAACGGTTGAGTAGTCGTTTATCACAAGTGATAAAATAATTACTTTTTGAAGATTCAAAACTAGCAACGTGAAGGGCATCTATGGGCTTTATGCCTTGTGTTTCTAGTTGTTTTGCTCTTTGCCTGATGGTTTCATTTAGAGGTTGAAATAGACTGGCTTTGGTGAGGTATTTCTTAATAGCTGTTTGGATGATAAGAACTGGGTTTTTCTGATTTTCATATTCTAATACTGATGAGTTTACGGATTCTATCTGTTGGGTTTCTATTAAATTAAGGATGATTAGGACAGCTTGAGTCTCTAGGTATATTTTAGCTTGAGTTTGGTCATCATAAGGGCGATTATATACACTGGTATCTAAATATATTCTCATGGTTTTACTCCTCCTCTATTATACTCTCACCTTCCTTAACCCTAATAGGATATTATGTTCAAAATCTACGATATAAAAACAAATATTATCGCCATTTTGATAAATCTAATCGGTTTTAGATTGCTACGGCTTCAAGTTCTAAGCGATAGTGATAAAGAACCATTAACTGATGTTCACTTAGGGTTTCTATGGCATAAGCTCTGCCTGTATCATCGCTAAATTCAACCTCAAAAACTCCGGGTTCATATTCTTCAACAATTGTGCCAACTTGTCCTCGATAAAGTTCTAATTCTGGTAAGTTTTCTAATAAAGCCACAACATCTAAAAGTTTCATTTTCAGTTCTCCTTAAAGAATGTAACAAGTTACTAAGCGGGGGATTTGTTCGTTATTTCTAATTATCCAAACGCTATGGATAATAGCGGTTTTGTTTTCCCGTGTGAGCAGAAAATCAATAATATATTTTTGTCCATAAGTGTTAGTTTTATCTGGGATAGCATCATAGGTTTTGACTGCAAATAAAAGCGCGTTTTTTAGTTCGTCTAGGTTGTCAAGCGTTAAGTTTAAAGCAGATTTGAAGACACGGGCTTTATGTTTTCCCTCTGAATGATTAGGGTTGAGGGAATAACCCGCTAGTTTCTGTTCATCAATAATTGCATTTTCAGGATTGGGTAGTTTCATTTTACCTCCTCTATCATACTTTCTGCTTCCTTAATCCTAATTTGACCACTCATTAATTTAGGTAATAGAGCGTCACGGGTTTTAGTTAGAGTTTGAATTTGTTGCTGATTAGAGCTTGTTTTCCAAAATAAAGGACGACATATTTTTTGATAGTTTTTAATTGTCTGAATATCTGGAATAGCTAATTTATAATTTGCTATAACATCATTTGGGATTCTCTGACGACCTGATGAGCCAGTCATATTTTTTACAGCAAAATCTCGAAAATATGGACTACGGGCAAGAGGATAAATATATTCAGAACAGCAATTTTCTTTAGCTCTTAAAACTATAAATTCAGTTGAACCGAAAGCAACCTCTCCATCATCTAAGATACTTACAAAAGCTGTTTTTCCATTTTCCAAACAAGGCGTAATTCTTGCTAGTAGTGTATCTTGGTTTCTAAATTTACTGCCAGATGTAAATTCTCTAGTTACATAGTCTGTAATTTCCATACTTGAAGTAGACAATGCTCTCATGTCTACATATTTTACAATTGCACCAGTTTTAATTGATTCTCTGGGGTTGACTATTATTAATTCTTCTAATTTCCCAACACGCCACCCTTCGGGAATATCCCCCAACTCAGAAGCAACCATCGCCCCACCGGATGATTTATAAGGTTTGCCGTCATCGTTGGGAAATTCAAAGTCAATAAACCAATGCTTAAAGAGTGTTTGCGCGATGGTTTCTAGGGTTTCGTTTTGGCGGCGGAGGTTGTCTATTTTGTTGTCGAGACAGGATAATATGTCAGCTATTTGTTTTTGTTCTTTCTCACTTGGAAGTATTATCTTGAGTCTCCCAAGCATCTCGTTATTTAAACTTGCTCTTGTAGAAGCAGAAGACATTGCTGTTACTTCGCTTCTAAACCTAGAAGTGCGAAAATAATACCCTGCATATTCAGGTACAATCACAAAATTGTTGTTCGGACGCAATCTCTTAGTAAATCCATTAAACGTCGCATTTTCATAATCTTTTAAGGCAACACAACTCATACCTAATTCTTTTACAGTCTCGCTAGTGCGAGTTAGGAATACATCACCTCTTTTTATTGAAAAACTTTCTCGTTCCTTATCTGTTGATTCGACAAGTTCTGATAAACTTTCTGGAATAAAAAAGTTATTAAATACGTCTTTAAAGGACAGAAAAGGAAACCCAGAACCAAAATCTTTAGCTGGTTTTGATATCCCAGAACAAATACTATAGGCTTCGTTTAAATAAACTTCTCTCCACTCACTCATAACTCAAACCTCACCTTCACTAACATTAAACCAATTCTCTATTCTCAACCCATCAAAATATTGAAAATCAGAAATTAACCTCTCGACCTGGACTACGATCTCTTAAATTAGCAAAATCTTCATCCGTAAAAACAATTTCTTCTTGTTCCATCTGCTCACGGAATCGCAAGGTCATTTCCCAAAAGTTTTCTTGATTAGTATTATTTATATTTTGTTGATATTTTCTTTTTTTTACAAGAATATCCAACAAAGAATCCTGTTCATCTTCTGATAAATTCTCAAAAGACTCGACTATTTCTAGTACGTTCATAACTTAACCTCCCCTGTAAAACTGGTAATACCCACTTAATCGCTACATTGGCATCAATTACCCACTTAACCACGTTGTCGATCCTCTCGCAATATTTCCGTACTATCACTAAAAACCTTGCTACCATAAAACCTCCTTAATGCCCTGAACTAAAGTTCGGGCTAAAAGCCGAAGTCATCTAAAGATGACTCAAAACTGGTCTTGATTAACCCGTTTTAACGGGTTTAAGCTTTTAGCCTGAAATTTATTTCAAGGCTTTTCTAAGATGCGAATACGGGTCTTTAACCCGCGTAGGCGGGTTTTGTCTGTATAGCCACGAATTATATTCGCTGGATGCGAAACGGGTATAGCCATCATCAAAGTCATAGCTCAAACCCGACCTTAGCTAACTGCTTTTTAATCTCCTGATCTAAAAGCTGACCCTCGCGCATTTGCTCACCTAAAGCCATTGTAAGATAACTCATCCTATCCTCAAAGCTCACCTCATCCTCCACCTCATCAGGAATCCCCACATAACGCCCTGGAGTTAACACAAACTTGTGTTTTTCAATGTCTTCTAAAGTTGCTGATTTACAGAAACCCTTAATATCCTGATAATTGCCATTTTTCCGCTTCCATTCATGGTAAGTTGTAGCAATATTCTTAACATCAGTATCCGTTAAAGTGCGGTTTCTCCGGTTAATCATTTCTCCCAATTCGGAACCATCAATAAATAATACTTCTCCCTGGCGATCGCGATTTTTATTACCGTTTTTATAACGACTCAAAAACCATAAACAAGCCGGGATTCCCGTATTATAAAATAACTGTGTTGGGAGCATCACAATACAATCTACTAAATCCTGTTCGACTAATTTCTGCCTAATCTCTCCCTCCCCACTGGTATTAGAAGAAAGCGAACCATTCGACAACACAAACCCCGCGCTTCCCGTTGGGGCTAAATGATAAAGGAAATGTTGTACCCAAGCAAAGTTAGCGTTACCGACTGGAGGAACCCCGTATTTCCAGCGTCCATCATTTCTTAACAGTTCTCCGCCCCAATCACTATCATTAAAAGGCGGATTAGCAATAATAAAATCTGCTTTTAAATCCGGGTGAGCATCATTCAGAAAAGACCCTTCATTGTTCCATTTAATATTAGATGAATCAATCCCCCGAATCGCTAAATTCATCTTACATAATCGATAGGTCGTTTCGTTGCTTTCCTGTCCATAAATCGAAATATTATCTAACTGCCCCTGATGATTAGCAACAAACTTCTCACTTTGAACAAACATTCCCCCCGAACCACAGCAAGGATCAAATACCCGCCCGTTGTACGGTTCCAACATTTCTACTAATAATTTAACAATCGGTTCTGGGGTGTAGAACTGTCCGCCCTTCTTCCCTTCTTCTAGGGCAAATTGTCCTAAAAAATATTCATAAACCCGCCCTAAAACATCCGCTTGCTGTAGCTTTCTAACGTTCTGTTCTAAGTCTAACTCTAACTGTGATGATGACGTTTTCTTCTCACTAACTAACTTAAAACTCCCGATTAAATCAATTAACCCGCCTAAGGATGTTTTATCTAAGTTTTGTTTGGCGTAAACCTTAGATAACACCCCTCTTAACCCTGGATTTTCCTGTTCAATGGCAATCATCGCCTCGTCAACATATTTCCCGATTTCTGGCTGTTTGGCTTGGGCTTGTAGAGATGACCAACGGGCTTTTTCAGGCACAAAAAAGACGTTTTCCGCTAAATATTCGTTTTTATCTTCGGGGTCTACTTGGGCGTATTCTCCCTCGCCTTTAATAAATTTATGGTGCAATTCTTCAAAGGAATCAGAAATATATTTAAGGAAAATTAACCCTAGAACAACGTGCTTATATTCGGCTGCATCCATATTTTTTCGCAGCTTATCAGCAGATTTCCAAAGCTTCTGTTCTAAGGTTCCGTTGTCTTGAGTTTTACTATTACTGGTTTTCGCCATTATTACCCTAACTTACCATGGAGATTGGTTCAGCTTCCAATTTCAGTTGCTTGTCAAACCTCAGTCTAAGGGTTCATTGACAAATATTGCCAGAATTTTGGCATTAATTCGGCTCTACCCCATCAATAGATTACGGTCAAATTCCCTGTGATTAACATCACCAAGGTTATTGAGTCAAGTCACTGTTACAATCTTTAACATTCCGTTATATTTGTTTACATAAGCCAAGTAAAGGAAAAAGACCATGAGAACCACCAACGAAAACGGCATCCTGAATAACTACGCCACCGAACCCAAACTTTATTTTGCTGAGTACCCCTCACCCGAACAGCAAAGTCGCTATGCACTCCAAGCCGCTGCCGCTGTCCTGCTGGTGACTTCCCTACTCCTGATTGCTTTCGCCGCCTAAAATCATGGGCCATTATTTCTCTCCCCCCCCTGCTCCCCCTGCTCCCCCTGCTCCCCCTGCTCCCTTTGCTCCCCCCTCCCCCTGCTCCAAAAAAAATATTTCCCAAAAGGGGTTGCCAAATCCAGAGAGTTATGGTTATAATGCAAAAGGAAGAAAGGCAACGCGGGGTAGAGCAGTCTGGTAGCTCGTCGGGCTCATAACCCGAAGGTCAGTGGTTCAAATCCGCTCCCCGCCACTTTATGATTTCTGGGATGTAATTGTTGAATTGGGTGATTCAAAAAACCTAATCGAATTAAAATCAATTTCCCTCCCCACCACCAAGTTACATAAAAATAGACCTCGCAAACTTGAATGGATGCGGGGTTTGTTTTTATGGTTATTCAGCACCTAGTATGCGAAAAAAGGGGAAGACAGAAATAAATAGCAAATCCTATCTAGGTTATACCGTCCAATCTTCTGTTTTCAAGCCAGGAACTTTGCTAAAATCCCTAACATTTCTAGTCAATAACAAAGTATATCCACGAATAGTGTCGGTATTTGTTTTAGCACGATTGATAAAATCGTGTGCGCCAAGTGTCTGTTCGTGAAAACTAACAACTGATAAAGCAAAATCTGATGGTGAGTGTTGACTCATTTTATCGGTTAAACGAGTATATTCTAAACTTGAACCTCGTTGTAGGAAACTAATATGGTCGGTGTCGAGCAGATATTTCACAATGCTTGATTACCTTGAACAACGGGTTGATCAGCTTGACGAAAAGCTCGTCCATATTCTAAAGCTTCTATCAATGCTGTTTGATCGGAAACTGAACCGATCAATTTTTCTAGCCAGTTTTCAGATGTAGACTGGTTCTGAGATTTGCCTTGAAGGTCAGCAACCGCTCGTTCAAGAGTTACTAAGCGTTGTTCAAGAGTCGTTTCATCTAACATTTTTCCTCCTGAGAATATTAGGGGTAATTTAGCTGCTAACTAAGTTTACAAAATCCAGAGAGTAAGATTTACTGATTATTCAGCACTTTTTCTCATGTTTTTGCGAAGAATCCAAAGTCCAAATCCAATCACTAAACTCAATAACACAATCTTAGAAACCGGGCCCAAATATTCATCGACCAAATCATAATGGTCTCCTAAAAAATACCCGGCTCCTGTTAAAAAAGTCACCCAAAGGGTCGTGCCAATGGTAGAATAGATAATGAAAGGAATTAACGGCATATTGTTTAAACCCGCAGGTAAAGAAATTAAGGTTCTTACCCCAGGAACTAAACGACATAAAAAAACAGCCCTACCGCCATATCGAGTAAACCAATTATTAGCTTTATCAATATCCTTACCGGAAACCGTAATCCATTTTCCGTACTTGTCCGCTAAATCTCTTAACCTTTCTTCCCCGAAGAATTTACCCGCATAATACCAAGGAAACGCCCCTAATATTGTTCCGATAACTCCCGCTAAAATCGCAGGAAAAAATTGCATTTCCCCTCGGGATACCGTAAAACCCGCTAACGGCATAATTAACTCAGAGGGAATGGGCGGAAATAGATTTTCTAAAAACATTAATAATCCAATTCCTAGATAACCCAAGGAACTCATAGTATTAGTAATCCATTCAGCCATAATCTTTTCTTGATTTAATTGTTAAAAGTAGAATGAGGTGATGGGCATAGCAGGGTGTCAAATTAAGTCTAAAACCCCTGATTATATCGTAAATTAGATCCCCCTAAATCCCCCTTAAAAAGGGGGACTTTGATTCTGCTTCCCCCCTTCCCAATGGGGTTAGGGGGGATCACTCAGGTTTCGACTTCTTGCCACTAGCTAATACTACTTTTCAGGTTAAGTTGACGGACTTTGGAGACATAAACCCTCCCAGATGAAAAGCAGCAAAAGTTGATATCTAAACTGATTTATGTTCCCGATGTCCAAGAGTTCACATACTCAATTTGTTCTGGGGTCAAGCTATCAACTTTAATCCCCATGGCATCCAATTTCAAACGGGCAATTTCCTTGTCAAGATTCGCAGGAATAGAATGAATTCCCGGTGCCAATTTGCCTTGGTTTTTCACCAAATGTTCACAAGCCAATGCTTGGTTAGCAAAACTCATATCCATCACCGCGCTAGGATGTCCTTCCGCCGCGGCTAAATTAATTAAACGACCTTCTCCCAAGACCACAACGGATTTACCATTTTTGAGTTTATATTCTTGGGTAAAGTTACGAACTTCCTTAATTTCCGTGGCTTTTTCTCCCAAGGTTTTCAGGTCAATTTCAATATCAAAGTGACCGGAATTGCAAACCATGGCCCCATCTTTCATGATGTCAAAATGTTCGCCGCGAATAACGTGCTTATTCCCAGTAACCGTAATAAATAAATCGCCCACGGATGCAGCTTCATCCATCGGCATCACCCGGAAACCATCCATCACCGCTTCAATAGCGCGAACTGGGTCAATTTCGGTCACAATCACATTAGCGCCCAAACCCCGTGCCCGCAGGGCGGTACCTTTTCCACACCAACCGTAACCTGCCACCACAATATTTTTGCCCGCTAACAGGACGTTAGTGGCGCGGATAATTCCATCTAGGGTAGATTGACCAGTACCATAACGGTTATCAAAGAAATGCTTAGTATCGGCATCGTTGACATTCATGGCGGGGAAAGTTAACACCCCATCTCTCAACATCGCCTTTAAACGCACAATTCCGGTGGTGGTTTCTTCGGTTGTCCCAATCAGGTCGGGAATTTGGTGTTGACGTTCTTGAATTAAGGTAGCTACCACATCACTACCATCATCAATAATAATATTAGGACGATGGTCTAAAGCAATTTGAACGTGGCGAGTGTAGGTTTCGGCGTCTTCCCCTTTAATCGCATAAACCGGAATTCCGTAGTCAACAACTAAACTCGCTGCAACATCATCCTGGGTAGACAGAGGGTTACTGGCAATTAATACCGCATCGGCGCCACCCAATTTCAGGGCAATGGCTAAGTGGGCCGTTTCCGTTGTAACGTGGCAACAGGCAGCTAACCGCAGGCCAGCAAAGGGTTTTTCTTTGGCAAAGCGTTCTTGAATCAGGCGCAGCACAGGCATTTCACGCCCGGCCCATTCAATCCGTTGTTTGCCTTTGGGGGCGAGGGCGGGGTCTTTAATTTCGTACTTAATACGGGCAGTTGTTGCAGTCATTTTGTAGTTGTTTCCTAGACAGAAATTATTTCCAGTTTCCAGAAGATACTCAAGTCATCCGGCACACAGGGCCTAACTCAAGCATTCTGTTGGTGACGTCCCCATGCAACCTAGGGTTCCTCGTCAAAATTAGCGATTGTTGCAATTTATTAACATAGAGCCTAGCGTGAAAGTTGTCATTAGGCCAGAGGTAACACAGAAACCCGGTTGCTTGAAGAAACCCGATTTCTATTTATTCAACAAACAATTCAGCACGATTTCTACACAGGGTACCGGGACACTATTGCCAATTAATCGGCGACAAGTCGAATAGGAACCCACTATTTTAAACTCATCGGGAAATCCTTGTAAACGCAGCATTTCTCGTTCGGTTAATCTTCGTTCTCCATTGACTAATAAATAATTATAGGATGCTCCGGCTCTTAATGCACAGGAGTAGGGATAAGCACTAATATGACCGGCTTTATTTTCATGCCAAATTGTCGGTTCAGTATGGGTTTTACCTTGATATTTAACTAAACGACTGTTACGGATTTTTTTCGAGGCATAATAAAAGTCGGAAACCTGCGGTTCTAAAATTTCTGTTAAGGGTTTCATCGGTATTTTTTGAATTTCCCAGCGAAAGGGCAACGGTTGAAGATAACCGACAATAAAAATTCGTTCTCGCTTTTGGGGTAATCCACAATTTAAGGCATTTAATACTTTATATTCAACAGTATAACCCAATTGTTCTAAAACTTCAATAATAGATTTTAAAGTCTTTCCTTGGTTATGTCCAACTAATTGTTTAACGTTTTCTAGGATAAAATAACTAGGTTTTTTACTAGCCAAAATTCTAGCAATATCAAAAAATAACGTTCCTCTGGTATCTTCAAACCCTTTCAGTTGTCCACAAATACTAAAGGGTTGACAGGGAAAACCCGCTAATAAAATATCATGTTCGGGAATATCTTCAGCCTCAATTTGAGTAATATCTCCAGCAGGTTTTTCCCCAAAATTCATCTGATAGATTTTTTGAGCATCGGGGTCAATATCCGAGGAAAAAACACATTCTGGATTAATATTTTTAGCATTTAATACTTGATTAATCGCAATTCTAAATCCTCCAACTCCACAAAATAAATCAATATATCTCATTCCTAATTTTGATGTTATACGGCTTTTTTAATTGTTTCTAGGGTGGCGTCCCTGGTCAACCCAGGCGCAAAGAGGGTTGGGAGACCCAACCCCTACGATAAAATGTGACAACCAGAAGTATTACCCCTGTTCCGGTGTTCCGGTGTTTCCTCTGAAAAATTAAGCCATTTCAAAAGAGTCTATTTCCAACACGGGGCCAATCATTGCCAAGGTCATAATATCCTCTCGAATTTGACCTGCAACGGTGACTTTTAACCCGGATTTTTGCAAATCTTTAGGAGGATTATGGAGTTCATAGGTTTTGCCATCGCTGACTAATGCCCAGGTTCCAGAACCCAATCCTTTCCGCTCAATTGTACCTGTAACGGTGATATTCATATCGCATTCACCTGAGTTTTAATCGCTAAACGAGCTAACCCAAAACATAACAAAGCATTGGTAACTAAAAACAGTTGAGAGACGAAACCTGTGCCTAATCCCCAAACCGCAGGAGAGACTATCGCACTAATTCCTAAACAACTTGCTGTTCCAATTGTTATCCCAATCGCCACCCATTTCCACTGGGGATGTCCCAGGAATAATAGAATTAAAATTGCTGGAATTAATACACTGGCAAATAGGGGATTTAAAGTCGAACTTCCTTGAATTGCCCCCCCTAATTCCGGCAGAGAACTACCCATCATTCGCATCGGCCATTGGGGTAAATCAAAGATATAGAAACCCCGCAGGAAAAATAAACCACTACTTCCCGCAACTAATCCCCCGGCTAAAGACCAACCCCATTGAAACGGAAAATAATTTCTCAGAAACCACGCTAATAAATAGGAACCCAAAACCATCGCTAATTTGGGTAATAATGCCACCGCCCCGCCATCAACCCAAAACCGAGGACTCAGATAGCCATTATCGCGTAACCAACGAAAGAAATCTCGGAAAGTAATTTGTCCTTTTAAAGCCATTTGCACCGCATTTGTGGCATCCAAATGACCCGCCCCAAAATGATTTAGGGGGTCTTCTGAAACTTTGCGGGCAGATTCTTTGAGAATATTAATAACTTGATTCGGTTCGGTAACTCCACTAGCTTTAATTAATGCTGCTACCCCAGCAACGTGCGGTGCCGCCATACTTGTGCCTTGAAAAGCTGCAAAAACCGCCTCACCCGTTGCCGGGTCAATGGTATTTTGTAGGATACCTCCGACTTGATTTTCCCCTTCAATTAATCCTCCAGGGGCGGCAATATCAACCCCAGCACCAAAGTTAGAATAGGGGGTTTTATTTCCCGCCGCATCTAACGCCGCCACACCTAAAACTTTGGGATAACGGGCAGGATATCCGGCGCAATTTTCCCCGGAATTTCCCGCAGCCCCAATAATTACAACTCCTTTAGAATAGGCATAATTAATGGCTTCTTGCATTAAATGACTTTCGCCACCACCGCCTAAACTCATGTTAATCACATCGGCGTTATGGTCAGCCGCAAATTTAATCGCTTCGGCAATATCAGAAATCGTGCCACCGCCTCCGGCACTTAATACTTTTAAGGGCATAATTTTGGCTTTATAAGCAATGCCTGTTACCCCATAATTATTATTAGTGGATTGGGCAATAGTTCCGGAAACATGGGTTCCATGTCCGTTATCATCAAAGGCTTCAATTTTATCATTCACAAAATCATAGCCTTCCACAAATTGGGTCTGTTCTAAATCGGGAACTAGACTAACTCCGCTATCAATAACGGCAACGGTAACTCCTTCTCCCTGGGTTTCACTCCAGGCTCCTTCTAAATTAATACTACGAAAATTCCATTGTTTTCCATACAAAGGGTCATTGGGAATTGTATTTGCCGTATCATAAATAATCGCAGCTTGAGAATTTTTCCCTGGTATTTCATCAGCACTATAGATATAATTGGGTTCAATAAATTCTGTTTGTTTGCCCAAAGATTTTCTCAAGGATTTGAGCAGTTTGGCATCCCCTCTAACCACATAAACGTTATCCGCTTGAGAAAATTCACTATTGAGATAGGGAACAATTTGATACTGTTCAGAAATTGACCGTACCTGATTGGCAATTTCTGGCTGCCCTAAAGATTCTTTAAAATCAAGTACAATACTGTCATAACTGCCTTGATTAGCAAGACCGGAGAAGTTAGAAACTGCCCAGCCCAAACCAATTAAAAATAAGCAGAATAGGAAAAATTTTTTCATCGTTTTTCAAAAGTTGAGGTTGATGAGAAGTCGGTAGGTTTCCAGAAACCGGGTTTCTTGGGTCTGAACATATATCTTATTCCTATTCTATCTATCATCCTCAAAATAGATGATCATAGATCATAACTTTGACAGAGGAAAAATAACAATGGAACGTGGTTTATTATGGCTTCCCCTGCTGGCGGTATTTATCGGTCTAGCTTGGTCGGGTTGGAATGAATACCAAAAATTGGAAGCCTATCAAGCCTGGGCGACCCATTTTGATAAGGCTAAATATGATATTTATGCGGTCTTGGGCCTCAAGGAAACGGACTTAACCTGGGGAAAACCCACCCGCAAAGGCCCGATTAATTTAGAAACCTTTTCTCTCAAACAGGTAGAGTCTTTGAGGTTATTGGTGGAAAATCAAGCCGTTGACCCGAATATTCCCCCAGAGAAAGGAAAAGCGATCGCGTTAGAATTTAGATTCACCGATGCTGCTAAAATTGTCCAAATTCCCTTTACTGAAATTTCTCTAGCCGTCCGATGGTATAAATATCTTCAATCCTTTATGCAGTCAAACTTGTAGAACTTCTGGCTTCTCCTTTCCTCTAAAAAGCTTATACTAGGGAAAATAAGGGTTATTTTCCGCAACTATAGGGGAATAATTGCCGATTTTTACCTAATTTTTAGCTAAAAAGATGAATTTTAAACGATTACCTAAGAATTTAATCGCCTTAACCCTGGCAATGTCGTTATTAATATCGGCTTGCGGGGGCAAAGCTTCTACACCTCCGTCGGGGAATCAATCTGTTAATAAATCTGCCCCAACTACTGTGGCACAGAAACCTGTTTCTGGCAGCCAATTTAATAAATTTTTCCCCAAAAGTCAAGACGGTTATCAAGTCGTTTTTGCTCAGGAAAAAACTGGTTTTGCCGAAGCCAAATTAAATCAAGGGGGGCAAAATGTAGCCATGCTTTCGATTAATGACTTGGCTAATAATCCCAGTGCGGCAACTAAATATCAACAAAGTAGTAAAACGATTAGTGGATATCCGGCTGTGACTCAAGGGAAAAATACCACTGCTATTTTAGTCGCGAACCGCCATCAAGTCAAAGTTCAATCTCGTTCTGAATCTTTTACTGCCAATGACCGAGAAAACTGGCTGGGAAAATTCAATTTGAATGGTTTATCCCGGGTCAAATAATATTAGTTAGCATTTCTAGCAACAATAACTGTACTATTTTAGGAGAATGACTGTGAGTAAATCTATCAATCAATTAGTGGATGAATTACCGACAGGTGGCGTTACCGTCATGGTTTTACGCGGGTTAGACTTTGTAATTCCCGGTCAATGGAATAATTTAGTTGGGTTTGAAAATACAGTTAAAACTATTACCGGAGAAGATGACCCCGCCTATATTCAACAGGTCAGTGAACGGGCTTTATGGCTCTATAATGACAAAAAACAAGAACAAGATTATCAACGGGCTTTATGGTTATATCAAACTATTGATAGCGCTGGAACTGCTTTAGGAGCAGCGGCTTTAGCCAATAAAATTGGAGAAAATATCAGCTTTTTAGGCTTCTTAAATCAATTAACCCCCAAACCCAACAAAGCCCAAGCGATTGATTTATCCCTAAAATTAGTGGCGGAATTAGTCGGATTTTGCTTAATTAATGGCATCCCGGGTGATAGTATTGGGGACTTTTTAGCCGCATTAGGAGATTATGGCGGAGAATCTTTAATGCGGATGACCGCCTTAGTTTGTTTGGATGGTTTAATTCCTTTGGGGCCAGATTTTATTAGTTCGGCTTTATCAACTATTGGAAACTTAACCACGGAAGAATTAGAAAAAAATGAAGGCTTTAAACGGATTAATGATGTCATTCCGGGTAAAACTTCTGAAGGAAAATTACAATTTATTCAAGGAAGTTTTGATTCTGTCAAGGGTTGGATGGGAGATTTTGTTTCTCAACATGATTTAACCCCGGAAAAAGTAGTTAAAAATCTGCAAGGATTTGTCGATATTACCAATGATAAATTAGATTATGTTGCTGCATTTTTGGACATGACTACTAACTATTATACCCATACCGGAACTCAAACCTTAGCCCGTCGTTTAATTGAACGAGCCGCCGCCGAAATTTAACCAAAAAAATCAGGGGTAGGGTTTTCCCACCCCTGCACAGAAATCAATCATCCGTTAAAATAGCTTAAATATTCTGGTAAATTGTTGTTGAAATTAAAATAAGGAAGTCTCTATGTCTGAAGAAACAAAACCCAACCCTGAAGCCACCGCCCCAGAAACACCAGGCGAAAAACCTGCGGCTCAGAAGAAAGCCAAAGCCCCGGCATTAGAAGATAAACCTTTCGGTGAGTTTATCCAACAGGACTATATTCCCGCCTTACAACAAGCATTAAATAGTCAAGGTGTTGAGGATTTAAACCTCAAGTTTGCTAAAGAAAAATTGCCTTCTGGCCTAGGAGTTAGTCAAGATTGTTGGCAAGTGGTTGGTCAATGGCAACAGGGAAAACGCCAGTTTAATGTCTATTTTCCTAATGAAGATATTAGTTCTTTAAAATTATTTACCTGTGCTTTAAATGGGATTAAACCCTCTACAATTGAACCCTTCCTAGGAGATGAACGAAAAGTTAATCTTGATTTATTAGTATTTGGCGTAGTTCAACGGTTGAATGCACAAAAATGGTTAACTCGTAACTGATAATAGGGAACACCGGAACACCGGAACACAAGAACACCGGAACACAAGAACACAAGAACACCGGAACAACTTACTTTACTAGAGGTATTATGGTCAATAAAGTCAAAAAAACTGATGCGGAATGGAAACAACAACTGAGTGATGAAGAATTTCGGGTCACTCGGAAAAAAGGGACGGAACGTGCATTTGCAGGAAAATACCATGATAATAAAGAAAAGGGTATTTATAAATGCGTTTGTTGTGGCACGGAATTATTTACTTCCGAAACAAAATTTGATTCTGGAACTGGATGGCCGAGTTTTTGGCAACCCGTTAACGAAGAAAATGTTAAGTGTGAAAATGATTTCAGTTTCTTCATGCGTCGAACTGAAGTTCTTTGTGCCACTTGTGATGCCCATTTAGGTCATGTTTTTGATGATGGCCCTAAACCCACAGGACAACGCTATTGTATGAATTCTGCGGCTTTAGATTTCGAGAAATCAGAAGGTTAATTCTGAAATAATAACCGGGGTTTTTGGGAAACATTCACCCAACCCGGTTTTAAAATTGCATATTATATGAGTGATTATAATATTTAATTCTATCTGTTCCCTGTTCCCTATTCCCTCATGCGTTATGTTTCCTTGACTCTAGGTTTTTTTTCCTAATGCAATCATCATCGAACCTATAACTACAATAATTGCTCCTATCACAGCCAAAATAGTTAAATTTTCCGGTTCAATTAAATGGGGAAATAAGACCGCAATACTATCAACAGAAATGAGAGTAATAATCGGAGCTAAAGCTAAAACCGCACTGACCCGTGAAGCTTCCCAATGTTCTAAAGATTCCGCAAAACAACCATAGGCAATTAAGGTATTGAGTCCACAAAATAGTAGGATTAATACCTGAAATGGGGTTAAAGTAAAAATTGCTGCGGGAGTGGCAACGGGTAAATATAAAATCGCACAGCTTCCATAAATAAATGCCATAACTTGAGAGGAGGAAAGAGATTGTAGTAGTTGTTTTTGAGCTAAGGCATAAATTGCCCAGGATATGGCTCCAACTCCCAGTAAAAAACTCCCCCATAAATATTGATTGGAAGCAGTAACTAGAACTTTTAATTGTTCATGAAAAAACAAACTAAATCCTAAAGTTAGAACCCCTAACCCTGACCATTGTAAGCGGGTATAATGTTCTTTAAAAATAACTAATGCCCCTAACCCCATTAAAACCGGAGATGTTTGAATTAAAACTTCAGCATTGGTAGGAGAAGTTAAAGCTAAACCTTGTAAAAATAGAACGTAATTAGCGGCTAAAAATAGTGTAGCAATTCCCAATAAATGCCAAGGAATTAACTTAACTTTTTCCGAGTTAGGAAGGTGTTGACGACTGACTAAATATCCTCCTAACAATACAAAGGCAATAAAAAATCGATACCAAGTTACGGTATAAACGTCTAAACCTTGTAAAATAATAGCTAATGCTAAGGGTAGAATTCCCCATAAAAATGTTGTTAATAGGGCTAATCCTAACCCTAAGCGCCATCGTCCTGAAGTTGAATGAATAGACATTGTAAAATTATTGGCTACTTTTTTCTAACACAAAATATGAAAGCGATCGCCACTTTTTAAAATAGCGATCGCTGTTTTTCATGGGTTTAATTCAAGCTGATTAAGCCTCTAAAACGGGAACTTCCACCGCCGCTGCTTGCAAAGCTGCTTCCGTTTTCAGTCGGTCTAATTTGAGCACTAAAACTCCCAATGGAGGTAAGCATAAATCCAGAGAATGGGGATAATTATGGAACCACCATTCATCCGTCCATTTTCCGCCTAAATTCCCCATATTACTGCCGCCAAATTCACCGGAATCACTATTGAATATTTCGCTATAGAATCCCAATTCAGGAACACCTACACGATAATGACTATGGGGTTGGGGCGTAAAATTACAGACCACCACCACAAATTCCTCCGGCTCCTTAGCCCGTCGAATAAACGACACCACACTGTGACGAGTATCCGTACAATCAATCCATTGGAACCCAGCTTCAGCAAAATCCTGTTCATACAACGCCGGTTCACTGCGATACAATTCATTCAACGCTTGGAATAACCGTTTAATCCCTTGGTGGGCAGGATATTGCATCAATTCCCATTCCAAAGTCCCCCAAGCATTCCACTCTTGACGCTGACCAAACTCCATTCCCATGAACAAAGTTTTCTTACCCGGGTGAGTAAACATATAGGTAAACAAACACCGGACATTAGCAAATTTTTGCCAATCATCCCCCGGCATTTTGTTAGCAATATTGCTCTTACAATGCACCACCTCATCATGGGAAAGCGCCAACATAAAGTTCTCGCTGTGGTGATACCAAATACTAAAGGTAACGTTATTTTGATGGAACTGACGGAACCAGGGATCCATGCTGAAATAATCCAACATATCGTGCATCCATCCCATATTCCATTTCAGGTTAAACCCTAAGCCGCCAACGTAAGTGGGCCAGGATACCATCGGCCAGGAAGTTGATTCCTCCGCAATGGATAACGTCCCCGGATAATAACTAAACAGAACATGATTAGTTTGACGTAGGAAATCCGCCGCTTCAATATGTTCACAACCGCCGTATTCGTTGGCGACCCATTCCCCATCGGGACGTAAATAGTTCAGATACAGCATCGAGGCGACTGCATCCACCCGAATTCCATCGATATGATACTTGTCATACCAAAATAGGGCATTAGCCACCAAGAAATTTCGGACTTCGTTGCGACCATAGTTAAATACTAAGGTTCCCCATTCCTTGTGTTCGCCTTTGCGGGGGTCGGCGTGTTCATAGAGGTGAGTGCCATCAAAGAAGGGCAAACCATGTCCGTCTTTAGGGAAATGCCCCGGAACCCAGTCCACGATCACCCCAATGCCGTTCAAATGGCACTGATCGACAAAATACATGAAATCTTCAGGACTGCCAAACCGGGAGGTAGGGGCATAATATCCAGTGACTTGATATCCCCAAGATCCATCAAAGGGATGTTCGGCGATCGGCAATAATTCAATATGGGTAAAGCCTAAATCTTTAACATAGGGAATTAACTGATCTGCGAGTTCCCGATAGGTTAAAAAACGACCCCCTGGATCAAGCTCAGTGGCTTGTACAGGAGGTTCAACCGTGCCATCGGGTAAAACATGGGGTTGATCAAACGGAGCGCGGTTCCAAGACCCTAAATGGCATTCATAAACCGAAATCGGGGATTTCAGGGGATCTTTATGACGTCGTTCTTCTAACCAATCTTGGTCACGCCATTGGTAGGCATCTAAATTAGCAACAATAGAAGCGGTTTTGGGGCGAACTTCTTGATAAAACCCGTAGGGATCGGTTTTCTCATAGATATGTCCTTCCCAGTTTTTAATTTCATATTTGTAATGTTCGCCGACTCCGAGTCCGGGGACAAACATTTCCCAAACACCATTGCCCAATTTCCGCATTTGGTGTTTGCGGCCATCCCAATTGTTGAAGTTACCAATAATCGAAACATTCCGCGCACTGGGAGCCCAAACGGCAAAATACACCCCCGCCACGTCATTGACGGTCATCAGGTGGGCGCCTAATTTTTCATAAATCCGGTGGTGGTTTCCTTCTGCAAACAGGTGAACATCCACATCGGTAAATTGGGCCGAACGGAAAGCATAGGGGTCATAAACCACCTTTTCATGTTCCCCTTCCTTGAGTCGCAATTGATAATTGGAGAGTTCATGGGTATCAATGATGCACTCGAAGAAATGGGGATTATGGACGGACTGCATGGGGTATTCCTGTCGTTGTTCGGGCAACAGAACCCATGCCGCCTCCGCATTAGGGAGGTACGCTCTCACTACCCATACCGTTTTACCCTCATGTTCAATTTGATGGGAACCCAACACTTCAAAGGGATCTTGGTGATGGTTCCAAACAATCTTATCAATCTGATCAGTTGCGATGGTCGTCATGGATTTCTACTGCTCTACGATTACAAAACAGGTCTAATATGGATCGGAAGGGTAGTATCAATTTACTAGATTTCGACCTTTTCAGGACGACGAAACCTCCTGCTTCCTACCTTCCGCATTTTCGGGAAAATCCTACTCTTACGCTTTGACATCCTCCCGACACCAACGCTTCGCTTATGCTGCGGTTCTTCCTGCTCCCATTTTTGATAAGCGAGATTTGGGATTATTTTACTTGATTTTGACCATCTATTCATCAATGACTGTTGACCGTCAGCAAGCGAGGACACCCCTGCTCCCCTACTCCCCCTGCTCCCCCTGCCTCCCCTGCTCCCCTACTCCCCCTGCTCCCCCTGCCTCCCCTGCTCCCCCTGCTCCCCCTGCTCCCCCTGCTCCCCTACTCCCCCTGCTTATCTTGATAATCCCGGCGGTAAGGGTTCACCACAAAGATCATGAATTTTGACAATCCGGTCGAATATCCAGGGGTAACTTTGGCGGTATTCAGGAATTAAGGCCAGGGGACTGAGCAAGGCCGCCGCAGCCAGATCCGCAATACTGATGCGATCGCCCACTAAATAGGGCCGTTCTTTCCAGACTTCCAACACCTCAAAAGCCGTTTTTAACCGAGTTTTAGCCAGTTCAACCGCCGCCGGATTAATCTGATATTGCCAACACACCACCCGAATCACCAATAAACTCGATAGGGACGGATCAATGTTTTTCCCTTCTCCAGACCGAAACTGATAATAAACAAATCGAGTCGCTGTCCCAATACTTTCATCTAACCAATCTTCTAATAAGGCAGCTTGGGTTTGTAGGTGGGGATCGGCTAAAAATAAGGGGGGATCAGGGTAATTTTGTTCTAAATACTTGAAAATTTGAGTCGAGTCGGCGATCACTTGGGGCTGACCTTCTATTTGGGGTAATAAAACCGGAACTGTTGTCAGTCCCGTTAGGGGTTTGAGTTTCAGGGTATGAAATCCCGGAGTGAGATTTTCCACCTGATAAGAAATCCCCTTATACCCCAATGCTAAACGCGCTTTTCGACAATAATGGGACGTACTAAACTGCAATAGGAGCATAAAAAACTAAAATTGATTAACTAAAGATCCAAAACTGAAATTTAACAATATTTTGGGGGTTTTTCGTGATTAGATAGTTTTAAGTTAGTTTGATAATTAAGGGTGGGATTTTTCTATTGGAGATGGTTCCAAGTTACCCCAGCCCCGGATCAAGCATTGCCTTTCCATTCCCCCACACCGAAAGCTGAAGTCAAGGTAGGTAAATTTTATGACTGTTGCGTTCAAATCGACACCTTCTCCTCAACGCAGAATTTCTAGTCCCGTTGATCTTCCTTCGATACAAAGTAAAGTTGTTCCCTT
This sequence comes from Planktothrix sp. PLAVEN19ND, assembly GCF_057220675.1. Lineage (NCBI taxonomy): Bacteria > Bacillati > Cyanobacteriota > Cyanophyceae > Oscillatoriales > Microcoleaceae > Planktothrix > Planktothrix sp. PLAVEN19ND. The sequence goes on from NZ_CM170132.1 coordinate 2,786,582, forward strand.
TGATCAGGTTCGGAAAAAACGGGTTAAAGCCTCCTTGACGACCTCTATACCCTTGGTTAATAATCCCCCCTCGCCCATACCCTCGTCAACGGTTGTTAAAGCCCTGCCCAAACCTCAACCCAAACCTTTCTGGCTTGGTTCCATGGTCGCTGTACAAAAGGTTTCATCGGTGGTCACCTCATTGATTATCGGTTCAACTTTAACGGTTTATGGGTTAACGGTTTATGGAGAGTCGAGTTGGACACAGGAATATCCCAAATTAGAAAAGTTACGAGCCACGGAACAACAACTACGCACGGCTCAAGAACTGTTAAAAAATCAAATTGCGATCGCCGCCGACGAACCCACCACAGGTCTTGTGACTCCCCAACCAGGTGATATGATTTATGTTGAACCGGCGAAACCCCGTCCCCAACCCTCCCCAGAACCCACTGCTGTGATCAAATTAGATCCTTCTCCCCATCCAACATTAAATAGACCTTTAGGATATTAAACAGGGAACAGGCAATGGGCAATGGGTAATGGGCAATAGTTTGCTCCCCCTGCCTCCCCTGCTCCCCCTGCTCCCCCTGCTCCCCCTGCTCCCCCTGCCTCCCCTGCTCCCCCTGCCTCCCCTGCCCCTACTATATGGCTTCTTCAGACTATTCTTCCGGTTCTCGTTTTCAACGACAGCGTTCTTCTCCTAGTCAGCGTGGGGGAAAAAGAACAGTGATGGGGCGAAAAAGAACCGCCTGGGGAAGTAAAGGTCAAAATTCCCCATCTCGGAATTCGGGTTTCGCTCCCTTCGCGACAAGCCCGGTGAATCTTCCCTTTGTCGCCTATCCTAGAAAGCGCCCTCGCTCCGCCCCTGTAAGAGCAGATCGCAGGCGTTTAATATTAGTTTGGTTAGTAATACTAGGGGGAATTCTGGGTCTATCCCTTAATTTATTTCGTTTACAAATAGGTCAAGAATCTTCCTTCCTCAAAGAACAGGCTTTATCTCAACAACAACAAAAAATTCTACCGTTTGTTCCCAGACGTTCAATTACCGATCGCAAAGGAGATATTCTGGCTTTAGATCAGCGAGTTTATACCCTTTATGTTCACCCTAAACTCTTTAAACAAACTCCCGATGAAATTGCTGAAAAGTTAGCCCCTGTATTATTGCGAGAAGATTCAACCACCCCACTCAAGAGCGAACTTTTAACACTATTTGGTACATCTCCTAGTGGAATTAAAGTTGCAGATTCAATCTCCGAACAAGTCGCAAATCGAATTAATAATTTAGGCTTAGACGGATTAGAACTATTAGAAAGTCGTCAACGACTTTATCCGCAACAGGAAAACACCGCAGATGTTGTGGGTCATGTCAATCTTGAAGGTAAAGGTCAAGCTGGAATTGAATATAGTCAGGAAAATTTACTAGAACGCACCATGCCCTCCTTGTCCTTTCAACGGGCTGCTAATGGTGCTTGGGTTCCTGAACAAATCGCTACAGGATTTATCCCCATTGATGATTTAGAATTAAGGCTAACGATTGACTCCTCCTTACAACGGGTTGCCCATCAAGCCCTCCAGAAAAGCGTTAAAGAATACAAAGCCAAACGGGGAACGGTCATTGTCATGGATGCTACCGATGGCTCCGTACTAACCCTAGCCAATGAACCGACCTATAATCCGAATCAATACTATAAATTTGACTTAGAACGGTTTAAAAATTGGGCCTTAACGGATCTTTATGAACCCGGTTCAACCTTCAAACCAATTAACGTTGCTTTGGCCTTAGAAGCAGGAGCAATTCAACCGGATACTGTTGTTAATGATCAAGGTCGCATTCAAGTTGGAGGTTGGCCGATTCAAAATTCCGATGGTTCCGCTAGAGGCGAAATTAATATCAGTGATGTGGTCAAATATTCCAGTAACGTGGGCATGGTGCGAATTATGCAACGGATGGAGCCGGAGGTGTTTTATGAAGGCTTAAAACGTTTGGGCTTAGGAACAACCATGGGCATTGATTTACCCTTTGCCGCCACCAGTACCCTAAAATCTAAAGAACAATTTGTTTCCGCCGCCATTGAACCAGCTACCACAGCTTTTGGCCAAGGATTTTCCATTACTCCCATTCAGTTAGCCCAACTACATAGTCTTTTAGCCAATGGGGGTAAACTGGTTACTCCCCACGTTATTCAAGGGTTATACAACAGCAAAAGCCAACTGTATTGGAAATTGCCCCTGAGTGAACCCGAACAAGTGTTCTCCTCTGAAACAGCCAATTCCGTTTTAAAGATGATGGAAACCGTTGTCAAAGAAGGAGGAACCGGAACCCGGGCCGCCATAGACGGTTATCGGGTGGCTGGAAAGACCGGGACGGCTCAAAAAGCATCGGCGGATGGAGGCTATTCTTCCAACGCCCTGATTACCAGTTTCGTCGGAATTTTAAGTGTTGATCACCCCCGTTATGTGGTGGTGGCGGTCGTGGATGAACCCTTAGAAGGTCGCGCCGGGGGAATTGTGGCTGCACCCATTGTGAAATCGGTGATGGAAGCCCTGATTCATCTGGAAAAACTTCCCCCCTCAGATATTCCGGCTCTCAATTCTGCGGAAACTTCCCCAGATCGTTAATCAGTTATTAGTAAATAATAAATACTAATCTGTTGATTAACTCCGAGCTTCTACAATGTTTAGGGTTGACCAATCACAGATCAACTCTTACACTGATAACTGATTACTGATAACTGATTACTGATTCAAGGGTTTAGGAGGGCTGCTGTGCCAACAAACCAAGACCAAAGGATCTTTGCTATCTTCATGGAAGAGGCGGAGGAGCGTCTCGAAACCCTGCAAATGGGGGTCACAAAGCTCCCCGCAATTATGGCTGATCCAGACAGGGAAGAAGTAGCTTCCATCTATCGGGCTGCTCACTCCATTAAGGGGGCGGCGGCGATGTTGATGGAGAATATGCCCAGTCTTGCCAGTATTAATAAGGTGTCCAAACGCCTAGAAGATTGTTTTAAGCTGGTTAAGGACACACCGTTAAAAATTGATGCCACAACTCAAACCCTTTATAGTAAGGGGTTTGAAGTATTGAAAAATCTTATTGATCGAGCTGCTAGTCCCGCCGGACTTTCGGAAGAAATAGGGGAGAAAATTCTCAAGGCTTCTCTACCTGTGTATGATAAGTTGGAAAACCACTTAAAAGACTTAATGAGTGGTAAGGTAGCCGCGGCACCTTCAACGGCGACAACGCCAACAGCTACAGCAACACCTGGGGTGGCTAATGCCGTTAATCAAGTGATGACGGTTCTCAAACCCATGTTACAAGGATTAAAACAAGCAGAATCTCCAGAAACTCGTAAACAATTGGCGGGTTTATGCGCTCGATTAACGAAGGTTGGGGCAGGAATTGAACCTTGGCAAACATTAGTGAAAACGGCCCATGGTGCGATCGCCAATCCTAAAAATTCTTTTAAAGTTTTAGCAACCCCAATTATTAATGAGTTGAAGCAAGGGGCAGAACTTTTACAAGCGGGAAAAGCCAGTACCATTGCCCCCAGTGCAGCGTTATTATCCTTGGCGGGTGCAAAAGCCGCTGCTAAACCCGCTACTCAAGAAATCACAATTCCGGCTGATCCGAAAGAAGTGGTAAAAGTGCTATTAAAAACCTTTAATAAACAACAATTACAAGCGATCGCTCAGTTGTTAATTAAGCACGTTAAATCCTAAAATCAGTAAAAATTTACTCGGTTTGGGGATATTCTTCCCATAAAGATGTTGTGGTTCTTAAACTCAGATGATTGCCATTTCCCAAAATAATATGATCTAAAATCGGGATAGACAAAAATTGCGCCCCTTGCAGTAATTGGCGAGTTAAATTAATATCTTCTGAACTGGGTTCAACATTCCCCGATGGGTGGTTATGGGAAACAATTACCCGGGTTGCGCCGCTTTTCAATACTTCTCGAAAAATATCCCGGGGATGGGCGATCGTTTCCGTTGCACTTCCAATGGTAATCACTTGAGTTCCTAATAGACGGTGTTTAACGTCCAATAGCAAGACCGCAAAACGTTCTTGGGGTTGCCACATCAAATCATGGCTTAAGGCGTCGGCGGCGGCTTGGGGAGTCTCAATAACGGCTAAATCTGGGGGTTTGGACTGAAAAACCCGTTTCCCCAACTCAACGGCTGCTAGAATTGTGGTGGCTTTCGCTGGCCCAATACCATGAATTTGGGTTAATTCATGAACCCCAATATCCCGCAATACCGCTAGGGGATCTCGTTGATGTTGACTTAACTGATTTAAGATATATTGTCCTAAACCGACGGCGGATAATTTTCCCTTTCCCTGACCTGTTCCTAACAGAATTGCCATCAATTCAGCCGTGGCTAAATTTCTGGAACCAATGGCCATTAATCGTTCACGGGGACGCTCATCACTGGGTAAATCAGCAATTCTCAGGCTATAGGTCATTTGGGTTGCACCCCACCAACGCAATATTTATGGTATTAAATTTTACTCAATTTTTTTCATGATTTCAAGTTGAATCGGGTGTTAACTCCAGGGGTTCTATATCAAATTGGTCTCAGTAATTAAAACTCTAGCTTGTAACAAAAATTCACTTTAACGCTTTTTTTTAAGTGGTTTCCACCACCTCAAGGACATCTCCGACCTGAATTGTCCCGGTATTTCGAGGAATGATATTCACACCAAACATCACCCCACGGGGTTGTTGTCGAAAGGTGGCTAGGGTTTTTAAAGGTTCTGTTAATGGGTTACGCTCCCCACTATTTTGATCGGTTGTCGTCACAATACAACGGCTACAGGGTTTAACTAAATCAAAATAAACCTCTCCAATTAAAATAGTTTTCCATTGATCTTCAATAAAAGGTTGATCAGTATCAATCACAAGATTAGGTCTAAATCTATTCATCGGAATCTCTTGTGATGATATGGGATAGGTTTCTGTGAGTTTTCGGTTTAATTCGGCTAAAGAAGCAGTATTAGTTAATAAACAGGGATAACCGTCGGCAAAACTCACCTGATTATTAATATTAACAGCATAATTGGGATCAACGGGTCGAATAAAATCAGGAGATTGTCGCACTAACCGCAAATTAGGTTGATTATCCTGTTTTAAAGCATTTTTTAGCCAGTCAGCAACCTCATCTCCTTGATCGACTGCAATTGTTGTATCTCTCCAAACTTGTACAGGTTTAGAAATTCCCGTTAATGTAGGTTGCAACTGAAAAGATTTAATATTTTGATTCTCAACGGATAATTCTATTAATTCCCCTAACTGTTGAACTCGAATTTTTGCTAATTGAGGATAAGTTCTCTGGGTAACAAACTGACCGGATTCATCAACCCACATAAACTCCCGATCCCAATCTAATCCTTTCAGGGTTACTTCCCCTTGGTTAAGGGCTATTTTGCCACAGGACTTAATCGGATAAATAAATAGTTCAACCAAATTCATTAGTTAGATCTCCACAATAATCTAATTCCTATCTTAGAACTAATTCAAGCCGCGGAGTTATTAGAACAAGAAAAACGACAGGAACAAGAAAAAGCTAAGATCAGGAGGAAAAGAGTTCACCGTTGCCTGTTACCTAAAATTAACAGGGAATTAAAATTGTGAATTCTGAACCTTGATCTAAACTAGAGTTTACTGTTAATGTACCCGAGTGTTTTTCCACAATAATCTGTCGGGCGATCGCCAACCCTAAACCCGTTCCTTTTCCCACTTCTTTAGTTGTAAATAAATGATCAAATATCTTTTCCTGTACCTCTTTACTAATACCAATACCATTATCTTTAATCCAAATAATTACCTGTTTTTGATCACTAGATAACTCCGTTTTAACCCTAATCTGATTATGAATTTTCCCATAACTTAGTCCTTGATTCGATTGTTCCAGAGCATCGATCGCATTACTTAAAATATTCATAAATACCTGATTGAGTTGTCCGGCATAACATTGGATTTGTGGTAAATCACCATAGTCCTTAATCACCTGAATTTCGGGTCGTTTTTCATTAGCTTTGAGGCGGTGTCTGAGAATCATTAACGTGCTATCAATCCCGTCATGAATATTGCAAGCCACCGGATAGTCCTTATCCGCACGGGAGAAGTTTCTCAGACTCATACTAATATCCTGAATTCGTTTGACTCCTTCCGCCATCGAACCGACTAATTTAGGCAAATCTTCCCGAATATAATCCAGTTCAATGGCTGAAATTTCCTGTTGAACTTCTGAGTCCAATTCAGGATATTTTTTTTGCACGAGATCGAGCAATCGAAATAAATCATGGATATAATCTAAGGCAGGTTGAATATTACCCGAAAGGAAACCCACGGGATTATTAATTTCATGGGCGACACCCGCCACCAAACTCCCTAAAGCCGACATTTTTTCACTTTGGATAATTTGAATTTGGGCGTGTTGTAAGTCAGTTAAAGCTTGTTGAGAGGCTTGATACAGACGGGCATTTTCTAAGGAAATAGCGGCTTGAGAGCAAATTAAATTTAACACTTCAACGCGATCGCTCGTAAACGCTCCCACCGTCAAATTATTTTCTAAATATAAAATACCGATTAACTGCCTTTGATTTATAATTGGAATACAAAGAATACTGATCGGCTGGTGTTTTTTGATGTAAAAATCAGCAGCAAAATCAGCACGGATCCGGGCATCTGCGAGTACCAGAGGTTGCAAGGTTCGCTTAACATTATTAACTAAACTAATCGGGATATCGGGACTTAATTCTAGGGGAACAGAAGATAGGAGTTGGGGAGATTTTTCGGATTCTACTAAACCGACTAATTTTAAAGCCTGATCTTGTTTAATCAGCAAGACACACTTACTGGCCCCCGCATTGGCAATCACTATTTCTAATAGAGTTGTGAGGAGTTTATCGAGTTGAATTTCACCAGAAATCGCTTGAGAAGCTTTGAGTAGAGTCGGTAAATCTAGCACTTCCGAACTACTGGTCGAGGTTTTGGTAGACGTGAGCGTTCCCCTGGCAATGGTTTCTTGGAAGGAATGAGCAGCGTTAGGTTGTTGTAGGATGGGCGCGAGGAGTCGGGGATAATGTTTTTCCAGAGCGTCAATTTTAGCCTTAGCTCCCCAACGACTATAAATATAATAAGCCTCGATCATATAATCCCGGGCGAGGTGTTCTTTCCCCCACCCTAGGCAAAACTGAGCCGCGAGTTCCTGAGCCAGCCCTTCTTCGCAAATATAACTTTGTTTTTTTGCTCCTAAAATAGCCTGTTCATAGAACTCCGCCGCCTGCCAATTCATCCCCAAGACTCGGGCTTTTTCGGCTTCTACTAAATCATATTTATGTTGATTTACCTGCGGGGCATTCTCCGCCCAAAATTTCATTTTTTCCTGATTAATATTGACTTGTGCTAAATAGTTTTGTTGTTCGCTCTGGGGAACTTTAGCATAGAGATTGAGTAACGCCAGGGAATGGTAAAAATTGAGAAAGACAACCTGCATAAAACCAAAAGCAGCCCCCGCTTGTTCCTGGGCAAATTCCACATTTTTTAAGGCTTGGCGACTATCCCCTAACAAATAGAGTAAAATTGTTTTTGCCACATAAAAAATAAATAAAACATTTCCTGATTTGGCTTCAATCATGCGAGGTAAAATTTTTGCTTCATCAAAACTTTCACCGATTAATAATAAGGGATCTGCCGATTCCCCCTGTAAATTTAAGCCCAATTGTCGCCATATTTGCGAAAAATGAGTCGGAATTTCTTGTTTGATATGAATACACAAATCAATATAAACTTTCTGTTCCCCAACAGATGACCCTAAGTTATCTGCCGTAAAAAATAAGTAACTCGATAAATTGGCAGCAGAATATCCCCCCCACTCTAAATCACCCACTTCTAGCCCGGCTTGTACTGCTTCTCGTAAAGGTTCTACACTATTTCTCGGGTGTTCTTTCCAAGTCCGAATATTAGAATTAAACAAGTTATAAACCTTAGCTTTCAGGTCTTTAGCATTAAATTTTTCTAAAAGTTTTAAGGCAATTAAACCCGCATGATAACCCCTATCTAATTGACCAAATCCCACTAGCAATAACCCATAAAAACCATAGGCAAAGGATGATATTCCCGAATTTCCATGTTGCAGACACAAATTAATCATGGTGATAATAATTTGCGGGAAAATCTCTGGTTTTGCCATAAATACAGGCGCGCAAAGGATTTTCAAAATCTGCATGGCTGCCAACTTATTGGGATCGGTCATGATGGGCAACTCATCCAAACGGTCAAGATGGGGTAAATCAATGATTAATTCTTTTTCGACATCGATTGTGAGTAAGGAAATCGTGAGTTTTTCTAAGACTTCTAACCCAATATTCACGGCTGTTAACATTTCGAGTTGAGCAATATGAATCTGCATTTGCAATTCATAAACTTTGACTTTATCCAATAAACTATTAGCCGTTTGCATTGCCACTTCAGCTAACTTGAGTGACTCCTCAAAATCCAGGTTTAAATATTGAGCCTCAGCCGTATCAATGTAAATATTCAGGGTCAATTCATACTGATTTTGCCAACATTCTGCGGTCAGTAACTCCATGGCGGTTTGCAAATAAACCAATGCGGCAACATAAGCGGTAGATGCCTTGGCTTTTCGTCCGGTTATGAGGTTTAATTCCGCTAATTCTTGACGTTCCTGGGGTGGTTTAATTAAATCTTGACCTTGATTTAAGTGTCTAACAATTTCAAAAATTTTGTCATCCTGCTCAATGTTTGAGGAATTTTTGAGTAATAATTGCCCAATTTTGAGATGGGTGGCTTGCTTTTTGTCATCGGGAATCAAAGAATAGGCCGCTTGTTGAACGCGGTCATGGAGGAATCTATAATTGGCATGGGTAGCCACATCATCGACGGTGCAAATATTATCATTTTGCCGGAAAAATTTATAAACTTCCGTTGTGGCAATAATTAAGCCTTCTTCTAATGCTTTCCACAGTTGATCCGCCATCAATGCCGGGGAGTTATCGGTTTCTGAAACGATGGCTAAAGTGGCTAAATCAAACTGAGATCCGATACAAGCGGCTAATTTGAGAACGTCTTGGGTTTCTGTTGGTAATTTCCGTAATTGCAACGCCATAAATTCAACCACATCATCGGTAATGGCTAAGGCTTTAATATTAGCAATATCACATTGCCAATGCTGAATCTCCCAATTAAAGGTAATTAATTTTTCGTCATATAAGGCTTTAAGAAACTGTACGGCGAAAAAGGGATTTCCTTTAGTTTTTTGATAAACATTCTGGGTTAAAGGTTGGGCTAGGGGTAATTCACAATGGAGTGTATCGGCTACTAATCGATTGAGATCGGATTCACTTAGGGGGGGTAAAGTAATGGTATTGACCGTAGCTCCACTTTTAACAATTCGATCTATGGTTAACATAAGGGGATGAATTGGCGAGACTTCGTTATCTCGATAGGCTCCTAATATCAATAAATTTCCCGTATCTTGCATTAATAGTTGCAGCAAATTCAAAGAAGCAGAATCTGCCCATTGCAAATCGTCCAAAAATATAACTAAAGGCTGTTCTTTCGTGCTGAAGATCCCGACAAATTTCTGCATCAATAAATTAAAGCGATTTTGAGCCGCATTCCCAGAAATTTCTGGGGCTTGAGGTTGTTTCCCAATAATATGTTCTAGCTCAGGAATAACCTCAATTAAAACTTGTCCATTCTCTCCTAATTCTGCTAATATTTTATCCTTCCAGATTTGCAATTGAATATCCGAATCCGATAATAATTGCCGCATTAAGTCGCGGAAGGCTTGCACAAATCCCGAAAAGGGAATGTTCCGTTGAAATTGGTCATATTTGCCTTTAATAAAATATCCCCGTTGTCGGACAATGGGTTTATGAACTTCATTAATAACGGCTGTTTTTCCAATCCCAGAAAATCCGGCAACGAGCATGATTTCACTACTGGATAGGGGGAAATTTTCTCCCTTTTGCGACGATGAAGATAGTGACGCAACTCTTTCAAAAGCAGCTAAGAGTTGATCCACTTCTCGTTCCCTACCGTATAGTTTTTCGGGAATTAGAAAACGGTCTGTAATATCTTGGTTTCCTAATTCAAAAAAGTCTATTTGACCCGTTGTTTTAAGTTGAGTCAAACATTTCTCTAAATCATATTTAATTCCCAGGGCGCTCTGATAGCGGTTTTCGGCATTTTTTGCCATCAACTTCTTAACAATTTTTGATAAAATCAGGGGGATTTCTCGATTAATTTGATGAATCGGTCTGGGTTTTTTAGCCAGATGACAATGGACTAATTCCATGGCATTTTCAGCAGAAAAGGGTAATATTCCCGTTAACAATTCATAAAAAGTGATGCCCAGGGAATAAAAATCACTCCGATAATCAATCCCTCGATTCATCCGTCCCGTTTGTTCGGGGGAAAGATAAGGTAATGTCCCTTCTAAGATATTGGGATTCTGAATTTCTTGGCTTTCTTTGGGTAACAGGGAAGAAATACTAAAGTCAATTAATTTAATTTGTTTGGTATCGGGATGAATCAGAATATTAGCGGGTTTGATATCTTTATGAATGACTCGATTTTGGTAAAGATAGTGTAGGGTATCGGCGAGTTTGATAGCGATTTCCAGAAATTCAGTTAAAGGTAAATATTTAGATTGAGAATTTTCCTTTGTGGCGTTTTGCAGATAATGGGAGAGGGAAATTCCACCAAAATCTTCCATCACTAAGGCATAGCCATTGTGATAGATTTCTAGGTTTAAGGGTTTAATAATATGGGGAAAGTCGAGATTTTTAGCAATGGTATATTGGTTACGAAATTGGACGAGTTCATGAAAAGTTGGATACTCGTTTCGCAGGAATTTGATCACAACAGTTGCTTGGTCGTCGGTACGGATACCTCGATATACGAGGGTGCGAGTTCCTGCGTATAATTGCTCTGTAATTTGATAACCCACTAAGTTGACGACCATGGTTATAACCTTTTTAATTGGGTGGATCACTCCAGATTAACAAGGAATTGAAATCATGAATTCCGTACCTTCACCCAGACTTGAACTTAACTCTATTATACCAGAGTGTTTTTCCACAATAATCTGTCGAGCGATCGCCAATCCTAAACCCGTACCTTTACCTACTTCTTTAGTGGTAAACAAATGATCAAATACCTGTTCCTGAACCTCTGGACTCATGCCAATACCATTATCTTTAATCCGTATAATTACCTGTTTTTGATCCTGAGATAACTCAGTTTTAATTATAATTTGATTATTAATCTCCCCATAACTCTGTCCTTGATTCGATTGTTCTAAAGCATCGATCGCATTACTTAAAATATTCATAAACACCTGATTCAGTTGTCCCGCGTAACATTGGAATTGGGGCAAACTGCCATAATCCTTAATTACTTGAATTTCCGGGCGTTTCTCATTGGCTTTGAGGCGATGTTTGAGAATCATCAAGGTGCTATCAATGCCATCATGAATATTACAGGCAATGGGGTGATCGCTATCCCCACGGGAAAAGGTTCTGAGGCTAACACTCATATCTTGAATTCGCTTCACCCCTTCCCGCATCGAACCGATTAATTTTGGTAAATCTTCCCTGATATAATCGAGATCAATCGCTTCTATTTCCGCTTGAATTTCTGCATCCGGTTGGGAGTATTTTTTCTGATATAAATTAATTAACTCTAACAGGTCTTTGATATAATTCAGGATGGGTGGAATATTGCACTTGAGAAAACTCACGGGATTATTAATTTCATGGGCAACCCCGGCTACTAAATTTCCTAAAGCCGACATTTTTTCGTTCTGCACCAGTTGGAGTTGCATGGTTTGTAGTTCTTGTAGCGTTCTCTCCAATTCCTGAGATTTTTGTCGGAGATTATCTTCCGCCCGTTTGCGAGCATCAATATCGGTGCAAGTACCAATCCATTCTTTCACACTCCCGTCTGTGCTGAGGATCGGAACCCCTTGAACATCAAAATAACGGTAAATGCCATCAGCCCCTCGAATGCGGTACTGAGTTCGGTATATACTCTTGGTTTCAATGGCCTGAAGCCAAAGTTTAGTAGTATGCTCAAGATCATCGGGATGTAGAGCATTTAGCCATCCGGTTCCCTGGACTTCTTCCTGGGTCTGTCCCGTATAGGCAATCCAGTGGACGGTATCGAGGTTTTCCCCTTCAGAGTTTGCCAGCCAGATAATCTGGGAAGTGGCGGTTGCTAGATAGCGATAGCGAGATTCACTAACTTGAAGTTTCTCTAAAGATTGTTCTAGCTGTTGAGCATAGGTTTGGGATTCTTGATAGAGTCGGCCATTTTCTAGGGAAATTGCCGCTTGGGAACAGAGGAATTTGAGTAATTCGACACGATCGCTGGTAAATGCACCGACGGCTAAATTATTTTCTAAATATAAAATCCCAATTAACTGACCTTGATGGATAATGGGAACACAAATAATACTTTTTGGGCGATTTTTTTGAATATAAGGATCGGCGATAAAGCGATTACTAATTCTGGCATCTGTTAGGACTAGCGGTTTTAAATTTCTCTTAACATTATTAATCACCGTAATCGGTACTTCTAAGCTCAACTCTAAAGCCACGGAGGATAGGATTTGGGGTGATTTCCCATCTTCTAAGAGGGCAGCTACTTTGAATACTTCCTCTTGTTTAAGCAGTAATACACCCTTATTTGCACCCGCATTAGTAATTACGATTTCTAATAGAGTCACCAGGAGTTTTTTAAGTTCAATTTCGCTAGAAATAGCCTGAGAGGCTTTGAGTAAAGTTGTTAAATCCAGAACTTCAGACATACTACTCGAACTATAAGTAGACATCTTTACCCCTTGGGTGATAGTTTCTTCTAATAAATCCGCCGGGCGAGATTGTTGCAGAATCGGCATCAGCAATTCAGGATAGCATTTTTCTAAATCAGCAACTTTGGCTTTAGCTCCCCATTTGGCATAACAATAATAGGCTTCTGTGCAATATCCAGCTGCCACTTTTTCCTTACCCCAAGCGAGATAAAATTGAGCCGCCAGTTCATTTCCTATAGCTTCTCCTTGAATCGATTCATTGACTTTAGCGGCCGTAATCGCCTGATCATAATCCTCTATTGCCTGGGCAAAATTGCCAGAAATCCGATCTATTTCTGCATTGACTAAACTGGATAAATGTAAGAAATTAACCGGATTATTATGTGACCAAATTCCGAGTTGTTGCCGATACCTAGAAATTTTATCCCAACAGTCTTGTTTTTGGTTTTCTGGGAGGGTGGGATAACGTTTAATTAATAACAGGGCATGAATAAAACAATGGTGAACATAGGGTAACAACCCTTGCGGTGCTACATTAATAATTTCGGCATCCGCTTGCTCACTGTAATAAAATGCTTTTTCAAACTGTTCATGAACAAATAGTAATTGGCTTTTCAAGATATTGAAAATACAAATGACCTGCCAATTTTTATGGTCATGACATTGCTGCAAATAATCCGATTCCTTAAGATTAGGTGTATTTCCAATCCATTCCGCTAAGAGAATTTGACCCCCCAGAAATAAATCAATCGCCCACTGATTTTTATATTTCTGACTAAAAGTTAAGGATTCTGTAATTTCACGCAGAAGTTGTTCCAGGAAAACACTTTGATAAAACCGACAATACATATTATGCCCAAAGGCATAGGCAGCATATTGTAAATTACTCGACTCTAAACCAACTCGATAGGATGAGAGATAATCTTCACTGGCAATTTTTAGCGGATGTGACCAATGTCTTAAGGAACTTCCAATCATCAAATAAGCCACACTTTCGGCGGATTTATTATTAAAAATTTGCATTAAATTGAGGGTGACATCAATTAATTGGTTCGTATTTTCATAATGATTCAACGCATAGCCCCGTAAGCCTCCAAAGGCAGGATAAATATATCCAATCTCCGGTGTATTGCCATATTTCAAGCACAAATTGACGGCTTTTGCACAGATTACCGACCATAATCTTTGATGGGAACGATAGGTGGGTGGCCCCATGGCAATTAATAATTTGATTGCCATTTTTGGTTCTATTTCTGTCATAATCGGTAAATGAACCAAGTCAGAAAATTGGCGATTTTTTAAGGCTTCTTGTACCAGGAAAAGTTCGGAATCTCGCACCCTATCCAAATTTTCTTCTGGCAAATCAATATTTACTAAAGCCAGGGCTTGACGACCCGCTTTAATTGCTTCTGGATACTTGGCTTGCATCGTATATTGAACAATAGCCATATTATAAATTTCGGCTTTTTCTAGGGGCAATTTTGCCTGGTTTAAAGCCTCTTGCAGCCAGTGTTCTGCTGAGTCAAAGTTTCCTTTAAAATACTCAAGTTCGGCTCGTTCTTTAAATAAGCTTAGGCTCAAATCATAATGGTTTTCCCAAGCATCCGTGGGTAAAAGTTCCATTGCCGTTGCAATATAGTTAAAGGCATCAGAATAGGCGGTCGAGGCCTTAGCCTTCATTCCGGCGAGTAAATTTAGTCTAGCTAATTCTTCTTTTTGACGGGCTTGAGTGATTAAGCCCTTGCCAATGTTTAAGTGATTAACAATTTCAAAAATTCGTTCTTCTCGTTCTACTAAAGAGAAATTTTGTAACAGCAATGTTCCAATATTAAAATGGGTGGTTTGTTTTTCTTCTGGGGCAATTAAACAATAGGCTGCTTGTTGAACCCGGTCATGTAAAAATCGATAGGTCGGATTCATTGACGTATTCAGGGCTTCTTCTCTATCGGTTTCAGTAAAGAATTTATAGATTTTGGTAGTCGGAATGACTAAACCTTTTTGTAATGCTTCCCATAAAGTCTTTGCCGTTGTTGCGGCTGATTTCTCACTGATAATACCCAGGGTATTCAAATCAAATTCAGCCCCAATACAAGCGGCTAATTTCAGAACTTCTTGGGTATCCGTTGCTAATTTCTGTAATTGCCATGCCATAAATTCCACCACATCATCGGTGAGAGATAGGGCTTCAACTTGGGCAATATCACATTGCCAATACCGAGTTTCCCAATTAAAGCTAATCAACCTTTCACTATGCAAAACCTTGAGAAACTGAGTGGTAAAAAAAGGATTTCCCTGGGTTTTTTGATAGATTAATTTTGTTAACGGTTGGGCAAGGGGTAATTCACAATTAATGGTATCGGCTACCAAATGATTGAGATGAGGTTGGGTTAACGGGGGTAAAGTAATGGTATTAATGGTTGCTCCCGTTTTGAGCATTTCATTAACCGTTAAAATAAAAGGATGGACGGGAGAAACTTCATTATCTCGATAGGCTCCTAAGATTAATAAATAGCCTAAGCTATCTTGCATTAATAATTTGAGTAAATTCAAGGAAGCGGAATCTGACCATTGTAAGTCATCTAAAAAGAGGACGAGGGGATGTTCTTGGCGGGTGAAGACCTGGACAAATTTTTGAAACAGTAAATTAAAGCGATTCTGGGCGGCTGTACCGGATAATTCCAGGGCGGGGGGCTGTTTCCCGATGATATTTTCTAACTCGGGAATTACCTCAATTAAAACTTGTCCGTTTTCGCCAATGGCTTCTATAATTTTTGTTTTCCAAGTTTGAATTTTGGGATCGGATTCTGATAATAACTGCCCCATTAAGTCTCGGAATGCTTGTACAAAAGCCCCTAGGGGAATCTGTTGATTAAATTGATCATATTTGCCTTTAATAAAATAGCCCCGTTGTCGGACAATCGGTTTATGAACTTCGTTAATTACGGCGGTTTTGCCAATACCAGAAAACCCTGCCACTAGCATCATTTCTGTGCTATTAATATTAACTCGCTCAAAGGCATCAAGGAGTTGCTTGACTTCCTGTTCTCGACCATAGAGTTTTTCGGGTATAATAAAGTGATCGCTAATATCTTGCTGACCAATTTCAAAGGTATCAATCTGACCAGTGGTTTGCAATTGAGTCAAACAAATCTCTAAATCATGCTTAATTCCCAAGGCACTTTGATAACGGTCTTCGGCATTTTTTGCCATTAATTTACCGATAATTTCTGACAAAACCATCGGAATATTGGGGTTAATTTTATGAAGGGGTATGGGTTTTTTGGCGAGATGACAATGGACTAATTCCATGACATCGGCGGATTCAAAGGGAGGTTTTCCGGTTAATAATTGATAGCAGGTGACCCCCAAGGAATAAAAGTCACTCCGATAATCGATGCCTCGATTCATCCGTCCGGTTTGTTCGGGGGAAATATAGGTTAATGTCCCTTCTAAAATATTGGGATTCTGAATTTCTTGGGTTTCTCTCGGCAGCAGGGAAGAAATGCTAAAATCAATTAATTTAACCTGTTTAGTTTCGGGGTTAATTAGAATATTAGCGGGTTTAATATCTTTATGAATGACTCGATTTTGATAGAGATAGTGTAGTGTTTCTGTAAGTTTGATCGTAATTTCGAGAAACTCTATTAAGGGTAAGAATTTATAGGAGTGACTTTTATCGGTGGTAATATCCAGATATTGACAGAGGGAAATACCCCCAAAGTCTTCCATGACTAAAGCATAACTATTGTGATAGGCGTGGAGACTCAGGGGTTTGATAATATGGAGAAAATCAAGATTTTTGGCGATGGTATATTGATTGCGAAATTGCACAAGTTCGCTGAAATTGGGGTATTCATTTCGCAGAATTTTGATCACGACGGTTACTTGGTCACAATTACGGATACCGCGATAGACTCGGGTGTGCGTACTGGTGTACAATTCTTCCGTGATTTGATAATCGGGTAAATTAGTAACAATATCCATAACCTAAAAGCCTCTTTTTTGTCTTTAATAGTCTAGTTTTGGGAATATTGATATCGCTACCCGTGCAATCAATATTCACAACCAATATATTCTGGTAAAAATGATGATGAATTAGGTAGAAACCAGAATTGATTCTGGTTACATTAATCATAACAAAATGGCTATCGGTGCTTCCCCCTATTTCCTACAAATAGAGGTTTAAATCTCTTGAATGATTAGACAGCTTTTTGTTAATATTATGGTCTCTCCTCTATTTGTCGTGAATGATCTTAAACTGACCCAACCGAGGCAATAATAGTCCGGTGACGAGGGCTATTAAAATTAACTGTAGGAGGTTGAAATCCGGCATCTATGATGGCTTGTTCTATGTCTAAGGTGAAATATTCATCTAAATAGGGTTCTGTACTTTTTAACAAGGTGAAAATATAAGGGGGCATTTTCTTGAACATTTCCGATTTCGGGTTCATATCCATAATCGCCAGATGACCCCCGGGACGCAATAGCCGCCGCGCTTCTTGCAAGATTTCACGGGTGGGAGATTGGGGTAATTCGTGACAAATTAAACACAGGGAAACTAAGTCAAAAGAGCCACTGGGTAAACCCGTTGATTCTGCCGTTGCGTGAATCCATTTCGGGAGAGATTTTAAGTTAGACTGTTTTTGTGTATTATAAGTGGCGATCGCTAAAAAATAAGGCGATAGATCAACACCAGTGATCTGAGCTTCTGGATAAATTTCTTGCAGGGCAAAGGTACTCATTCCTACACTACATCCCAAATCCACAATATCCTGGGGAGGAATGGGCAATTGGGCTTTTAAAAGGTCATGATAACTTCGGCGGAGTTTGGCATCCCCCTTAGCCCCGGCTTCTGGCCAGATTTTAGCATGAACTGCATAGGCCGCCACTTCCACTTCCACGGCGGCTTGCCAACTTAGGTTTCCCGAATCATAAGCGTGGAAAGAAGTCAGATAATAATCAGGATATTGCAGATGGGGGTTTTGGACTTGGGTTAGTTCCCCATCCCAATTCCGTGATAAAAGGGTTTGGGTCTGTTGTCTCCAAGGAACTCCCATCGCTTCAGCCCGTTTAATCATCATTTGTCGGGCTTGGTGTTTAGCAAAATTGCTTAAGGGTTTAACGGCTAAAATCCCATTAATGAAGCGGGACATCAATTCCGGTTCCGAGGTTGTACTGACCGCCATGATTTTGATATCTGATGGATGACTATTCAATCTTCTAGTGTTCCATAATTGGGGATTTTTGTCACCCACAAGGGATGTCAGGGCGAGAAGACCTCGCCCCTAGCAAGCTCAAGGACGAACCGTTGTTAATTCTATTTTTTGACTATTCATTTCTAAGGGTTGATTATTCAAAACCATTGTAGTTGTTGAATTATATTCAAACCCAATCCGTTCATAAAATTTTTGTTGATGGGTTGTCATCAAATAAATTCGTTCAACTCGACACATTTTAGGATGACTTAATACCGTTTGAACTAATTTTCGGCCTAATCCACTCCCTTGATAATTCGGATGAATCACCACATCCCAAATACTGGCTCGATAAATACCATCGGAGGTAGCCCGAGCAAATCCAATCATTTGTTTATAATCCCAGACTGTAACTACAGGCTCGCTATTCTCAATTGCAATTTTTAGATCTTCTTGACTTCGATTTTCTGCCCAAAATGCAGCAATTTGAAATAGATTTTGCAGTTGGTTTAAATCAACCTTTGAACGAGAATCATCAAAGAGAATATGATGGTTGTCTGGTGAGATGTTTTTCATATACAATAATCCTTCAAATTATTTTGAGCAACTGATAAATACCCATGACTGTCGTGAGAATATGAAATTTTAACTCATTCAGTTGTATTAACTGAAACACTAAAATATTTAACATATTATAGTTAATAAAATGTGTGGCGAATTTAACAAAATCTCAAAAAACACTGGCTTTTTTCTCGGGTTGGTTGGATTAAGCTCTGAATTTTTTAATAAAAAACGGGCTAATCTAGCCCGCTTCAGAATTCAATAAAATCAGGTTTTTATTAATTAAGCTTCAACGGCTACAGGTTCAGCCTCAATCGCAGGATAAACGCTAATTTTTTGACGAGTTTTGCCTTTACGTTCAAAGCGAACTATACCATCAACTTTAGCGAATAAGGTATCATCACTGCCGATACCCACGTTATTGCCAGGGTGGAATTTGCACCCCCGTTGACGCACTAAAATATTACCTGCGCGCACCACTTGACCGCCAAAACGTTTGACACCCAAGCGCTGGGCATTAGAGTCACGACCGTTACGAGTGCTACCCGTACCTTTCTTATGAGCCATTTTATTCTCCTAATTAAATGATCAGTATTTCAGATATTCAATCACAATCTAATTTTATGCTTCTGTTGTTGCAGGTTCTGCGGGTTTTTCTTCCCGCTTCGCCACCACAGACCCATTCAGACTAATAGATTCAATCATCAAACGGGTAATTTCTTGACGATGACCTTGTTTTTTGCGGGTTTTCTTTTTCGGACGCATTTTATAAACGATGATTTTGCGTCCCCGCAGATGGCGCAGTACAGTCCCTTCAACGGTGGCCCCATTCACTAAGGGCTGACCAATTTGAACTTCACCATCATGATTGACTAACAGAACTTTATCAATGATAACTTGTTCATTTTCATCGACGGGTAACAGTTCAATATCGTAGAAACGACCGGGTTCTACTTTGATTTGTTTACCGCCTGTTTCAATAATTGCGTAAGTCATGTATTTTGGGTTAAGGTTGCCGTACAGGTAGCTCAACGGGTCAGAGTGTTTTCACTTTCCCCGAGTTTTGAGCCTTTGCCATGTCTGCACCTGTTCCGAGCAAGGTTTAGACACAATCTCCTATTATCGTTGATGACTGGTATTTCTGTCAAGTCCAAAACCGTAGTAAGCCCTGAAGGGCTTCAACTCCCCAACCGTAGTAAGCCCTTCAGGGCTTCCCCCAACCATCAACAACAATTACAGGAAATTAATTAACTCTCACTTTTGCTAACCGTTGGATTCGGTATTTTTTCAGAAGATTGCTCAGGAAATAGGGTGTCAATATCAATTGCTCCATAGCCTTTTGTCGCTAATAAATTCAGCATTGAACCCAATTGAAACCAAATTAATAATGCAGTCGGAATCACCACCACCAAACCCATAACTCCCGCAATCCAATAGACGCCGATAAAGACCGCTAAACTCGAACTGACGGAGACTAGAATTAATAGGGTCATCCCCAAATAAGCAATAATTAAATTGGGGGTTTTATAATTAATAGAAGTTGTGGGTTGAGAGCTATCACTCCAGAGAGAAACCCTATATTCTAACATATCTTTAAAAATAATACCCCATAACACGGCCAAGACCGTTGAAGCAACAACCACAATATAAATCGGCGAAACGACGTTAAGTTCAGGCATCATATTAATGGCAAGGATAGATGATTTTTTACAATTCGTTACATAGTATAGCAGAAATCCGTAGAGACGTGCCATGGCACGTCTCTACAGTGATTCTAGGGTTTTTTAATTAAAATCTGGCCATTATTATCAATTTTTAAAGGCGTTTTAGGAAAATCTTTTTGGGTGAGATTGCGAATTAAACTAATACTTTTATTACGATTATCTAAATTAGGAATCCCTTGGGAATTTAACTGAACAGGAATAATTTTACCTTCAATAAAATCCCCTTGAGGATTAACTTTCGCTTCCAAAATCAAAGAATATCCTAACTCCCCACTGGTGGATAAAGTTCGATATCCCATAAAATTCCCGAGGGAATAAGCAATTAATTTGCCTTTATATAACTCTAACGCCCTGGGAACATGGGGGCCATGACCCAAGATTAAATCCGCCCCAGCATCAATCATACTATGGGCAAAAAGCACTAAATTTCCGCGATTTTCTCCATAGAAATATTCGGTTTTATTCCTGACATTTAAAGCTCCAGTTCCTTCCGCCCCACCATGAAAAGAAATAACCACAAAATCAGCATTTTTTTGAGCTTGTGTAACTAACTTTTTCCCCGCTTCAATATCACTTAAATTATTATGATAATCATAATTGCTAAACCCAACAAATGCCAGCTTTATTCCTTTTACTTCATGATAAACAATCTTTCCTTTTTCCCCGACTGCCTTAATTCCTGTTGTTTTAATATTTTGAATCGTATCTTTAAAACCCGCCTCAAAAAAATCAAAGGAATGATTATTGGCAACATTTAAAATGCTAAATCCGGCATCCTTAAGTAAAGCCTTATATTCGGGAGGAGTACGAAAAGCAAAGACTAACCCGCGACCGATATTTTTAGCACTATTAGGATATTGAGTTAAAGTGCTTTCAAAATTGCCAAACACAATATCCCCTTTCAATTCCGATTTAACCCCGGCAAATAAAGCGGTTTTGTTAGCAGATAATTTATTAGAGGGATAATTAGTCCCAGGAATGATATCACCGACGGCCCGAATCGTAATTTGTAAATCAGAATTAATCGGATTTTCTAGGGTTTTTAGGGTTAATTTAGAGACTTTATTTAGATTTTTTATGGTTGCAGTTTTAGAAATTGGATTCGGTTTAGAAATGATTTCCGTTGACAAGGAAAAGGCGGGAATTTGAGCTAAACTTGAAGATATACCCTGGGGAATTTCCGTTAAAAAAGTATTGATTTTTTCTTGATTTTGATTGACTATAATCCCGGATAGGGGCAAAACCATTAAACTAACGGAACCTACAATTAACCAAGGCTTAGAAACAGAAACTTGCGGTTTAGGAAGGGCAACTTTTAGGGCAGGAAAGGTTAGTTTAGGAAAGGATAACCCTATCTTCTGATTTTTTGGAGGTTTTGGAGGTTTTGGAGATTTTAGAGGTTCTGGGATAAATTCCTGCAAGACTAGGGTTTGTGTCCAGCCGGATTTTTTTTGACCGCGACGGGTTCCAGAAATTGTCACCGACCCAATCACAGAGGATTGTAACCGCATTAACCCATTTTGGACAACCCGAACACTCCCTTGAATATCGGGAAGTTGTTCAGACACCAAAACGACCTGGAGATGGTGGTCTTGACGAGTCACCTTAGCGGTCACTCCCTTGGATTGTAACGCTTGGTTGATTAAAATTGCGATCGCTTTGGGATCACCAGTTTTTGCCAAGGCGATAGTCTGATAGTCGCTCACTCCGCTTTCCTCACAGCCACTTCAATATCATAGGATTAACTGGTATTTTAGGGTCAATAACCTACTTTCGATTTTTTTAGCGAACTTTCCCTTAGCACTCCACCGGGAGCAAGTACAATGATCAAGAGTTTATTCGATCAGGGCTTGAAACAGAATTTTCAGTATTATTTTTATAGGCAGATCTTGGGAGGATATAACCTTGGCCGTTCAGTATAGTTACGATAACACGAGCAACCGTTCACCCCATTGCATTCTAATTACCGGGGGGGCGGGGTTTATTGGCTCAAACTTTGTCCATCATTGGTTTAGTGCCTATCCCGATGACCGGATTGTGGTTTTAGATGCTTTGACCTATGCGGGAAATTTGCAAAATATTGTCAGTTTGGAACATAACCCTAATTTTCGGTTTGTGCAAGGGGATATTTGCGATCGCCCTTTAATTGATAGTTTATTGAAAGAAGAACAGATCAATACTATTGCCCATTTTGCCGCAGAATCCCATGTTGATCGGTCAATTATTGGCCCCGGTGCTTTTGTACAAACCAATGTAGTCGGGACATTTACCCTGTTAGAAGCCTTTCGTCAATATTGGATAGCCCAGGGTCAACCGGAACATTATCGGTTTCTGCACGTTTCCACCGATGAAGTTTATGGAAGTCTGGGCCCAAATGATCATGCGTTTACCGAACAGACTCCCTATACTCCTAATAGCCCCTATTCTGCCTCCAAAGCGGGCAGTGATCATTTAGCTCGCGCCTATTATCATACCTACGGAATGCCGACAATTATTACTAATTGTTCTAATAATTATGGCCCCTATCATTATCCTGAAAAACTGATTCCGTTAATGTGTATTAATGCTTTATTAGGAAAACCCCTTCCGGTTTATGGCGATGGTCAAAATGTCCGAGATTGGTTGTATGTTTTAGATCATTGTCGGGCTTTAGATGCGGTGATTCATAATGGAAGAATTGGAGAAACTTATAATATTGGGGGAAATAATGAAGTTAAGAATATTGATTTAGTTAAAATGTTATGTCGGATTATGGATGAATTGGCTGTTCATCTGCCTGTAAAACCCTCTAATCAATTAATTACCTTTGTTAAAGATAGGGCTGGACATGATCGACGCTATGCCATTGATGCGACTAAAATTAAAACGGAATTAGGCTGGGCTCCGTTAGTTACTGTGGAAGAAGGGTTGCGTCAAACTATTGGCTGGTATTTGACCCATCGCAGTTGGTGGGAACCGTTATTATCAGAAGAATATCAAGCTTATTATCGTCAAGTCTACCCGTCTTAAACCAGGTAGGGGTTGGGAGACCCAACCCTGTTGATATTCAGCCAGCCCTACTTAAAAGTAGGGGATTTGTACAAGGAATGATTGAAACTTTGTGGCTGGTGCCGTTTGGTGTAATTGAAATCTTACCTTTAACCACTGGCATGAATTCCCCTTTCTTTTAACTTTTGCATAAAGAATTCTTCTAAGGTTAATCGAGATAAATTCAAACTCAATAGTTGAGCATTCATTTCTTTCAATACTAGAAAAAATTCCTCTGGCTCACCCTTCAAATGTCCCTCCCAATAATCTTGATCCCTTTCTAAATCCGATATCCAATTTTGCAGAATATTAATATCTCCTCCTTTTCCCTTAACAACATAAGTTTGAGTTGTTCCCAATAAATCATCCAAAGAACCCATACTAATTAATTCACCTTCTGCTAAAATAGCAATGCGATCGCAAATTTTTTCCACATCGGATAAAACATGACTATTAAAAAAAACAGTTCTATTTTGTGCTTTTAAAGATAAGATAATTTCTCTAATTTGATACCGTCCCATCGGGTCAAGTCCTGACATCGGTTCATCTAAAAACACCACTTCAGGATCATTAATTAAAGCTTGCGCCATTCCCACCCGTTGTAACATTCCCTTAGAATATTGGCGCATTTGTTTTTTAATGGCGGCGGTTTTTGCTAACCCGACTAAATCTAATAATTGGGGAATGCGTTGACGTTGAATAGATTTCGGAATTTGAAACAGTCCGGCGGCAAATTCTAAAAATTCCCATCCCGTAAGATGATCATAAAAATAGGGATTTTCTGGTAAATATCCTACTCGTTGTTTAACATGGCGATCGCCAATGGGTTTACCTAATAATAGACCTGATCCAGAGGTCGGGCGAACAATGCCTAATAAGGTTTTTAATAATGTGGTTTTCCCTGCCCCATTTTGTCCTAATAAACCAAAGGTTTCTCCCGCATGAATGCTTAAAGTACAGCTTTTTAAGGATTCAATCTTTTGATTCATCCAAAAACCCGTGCGATAAAATTTTCCCAAATTATGCGTTTCCACCACCTGGTTTAACGGAGGAATTGAAGCTGAATCTTTGACCTCAATAGCCGAATTCATAAGCGTTACGGATTAGATACAATATTTAGGCGGTTATATTCTATTTTAATACAACAGAAGAAATTCGTAGTAAGCCCTTTAGGGCTATTCTTAGGGCTTTGGCCCTCACTACGAGGTGAAATCTTTTTGCCCATTGCCCATTGCCCATTGCCCATTCCCTGCTTTTTTGTGGTTTAATTAAGATCGAATTTCCTCAAAACCAGAGTATCTTGACGGAGGCAAAGTTTACCGTTTCGTGATCTTTAACCCCTTCTTCAACAGTCATCCATCTCCTAACCCAAGCGAGAATCCCCGTTTCACCGGTTGGTCATTACAGGATCGTGATCCCGAATATATCCGATCTCTGATGCCGTTTTTGGGTTGGTTCTATGACCATTATTTTCAAGTCCAAACCTCCGGCTGGGAGAATCTCCCGCCCCAACATAAGATGTTGTTGGTGGGTTCCCATAACGGTGGTTTAGCCGCCCCGGATATGTTTATGGGGTTATACGCTTGGTGTCGTCACTTCGGAACCGAAAGATTACTTTATGGTCTCATGCACCCGAAAGTCTGGCAGGTGGCTCCAGAAGTAGCCGCTTCAGCCGTGCGTTCCGGGGCTGTTATCGCCCATCCGCGCATGGGAATGGCGGCTTTGCGACAGAATGCGACGGTGTTGGTGTATCCGGGCGGGGGTGAGGATGTATTTCGTCCCCATACGTTACGCAACCAAATTCATTTCGCTGGTCGTAAAGGGTTTATTAAGTTAGCCCTGCGGGAGAAAGCCCCCATTGTTCCGGTGATTTCATCGGGTGCCCACGATACTCTGATTGTGCTGGCGGATATTTACGACTGGGTAAAACAACTACACAACTTGGGAATGCCTTGGTTATTGGATCTCGACCCAGAGGTATTTCCGATTTATTTGGGGTTGCCTTGGGGTGTGGGAATTGGGCCTTTACCGAATTTTCCGCTTCCGGCAAAAATCAAGATTCACATTTGTCCAGCGATTGAATTTGAACGCTATGGACGGGACGCGGCTAATGACAGGGAGTATGTAGATGTTTGTTATCAACAGGTGAAAACAGCAATGCAAAAGGAACTTGATGATTTAGTTATGCGGTAAAATTCCCTTTAGCAACGGTAATTCAGTACAGTTATTAGTATATTAACTCTTAAACTGATCACTGGTACGGGCGGGTTCTGTTAGATTTTTGTGAGTTACCTAAATCTTGATGAACCCGCCCTGATGACTGATTATTGGGGTAAACAACGCAGGATTTTAGGAAGTTTCATCGTGAAGGTAGACCCTTTGCCTAACTCACTAATTACGGATAAATCACCTCCCATCATTTGACATAATTTTTGAGTAATGGTTAACCCTAAACCCGTACCTCCATAACGGCGAGTTGTGCTTTCATCCGCTTGAGTAAAGGGATTAAAAACCGTTGCTAACTGTTTAGGACTCATGCCAATTCCATTATCTATCACTTGAAAAATAATCACCGTTGAACAGCTTTTCGGAACATCAGGAAGACAACAAGCACTACTCGTTAGTTCTTCATTAACCATGATAAATTCTGGCTCTAGTATAGAATCTATATTTAGATTAACCCTGTCTACTTTTTCTTGCCAAACCTTTAAAGTCACCTGACCATTTTCTGTGAATTTGCAGGCATTACTGAGGAGATTTAATAAACATTGACGAACTTTTGTTAAGTCGGTGTGCATAAAATCTACATTCTCTGCCACCTCTAGGATAAACTGATTAGAATTCTTATCCGCAGCCGGATTAACAGTGGTTTCCACTTCCCAAAGTAAGGTCGAAACTTTAAAGGTTTCTAAATGAAAATTCATCCGACCCGCTTCAATTTTGGAGAAATCCAGAATTTCACTAATCAAAGTTAATAAATGTTGCCCGGCTACATAAATATTTTTTAAATCTCCTACAAATTCATCTTGATGTAACTCTTGAGCATCTTCTATTAATAATTCACTATAACCTAAAATTGCATTGAGGGGAGTCCTAAGTTCATGGCTCATATTGGCTAAAAATAAACTTTTAGCATGGTTAGCGGTTTCGGCAGCTTCCTTAGCCATTTTCAATTCCTCCGCCTGTTGACGCTCCGTAATATCATTAGCCATCATCAATAAACAGGAAATTCCCCCTAAATCAATTAATTCAATAGACACTAACCAATTTCTAATTATTCCTGATTTTTGGCGAATTTTTAACTCAACATTACTAATTTGATTTTGACTTTTTAATTGTTTTTTAAGTTGCAGATGTTGTTGAGAATCAACCCACAGATTCAGTTGTTCTGGGGTGTGGTTCAGCACCTGCTCTCGCCCCCAACCAATTTGACGTAAAAAACTATCATTGACATCTAAAAATAGTTCATCAGCCAGGGTCATAATACTAATCCCAACGGGACTGGCACTAAAGGTTTTTGAAAATCTTTCCTCACTAGCTCGTAAAGCAATTTCTGCCTGTTTCCGGTCTGTAATATCTTGAATTGTGCTAGTGATATGACTAGGAGTAATTACCGCCTGTTCAAAAACAATCCGTTCCTCACCGGAGGCTAATTTCAACCGATAATCAATACAATAAGGTTTTTGTTGAAATAAGGCTTGATCCAAGTAACTTTGCACATAACTGCGATCTTCAGGATGAACAAATTCCAAAAATTGGGGAAAACTTGGTTTCACAGATTTAGCCGTTGTGTCTAAAATTCGATAGAGTTCGTCCGACCAAAATAATTCATAGCTGCTAATTTTCAGATCCCAATGACCCAACTTAGCAATCCGTTGAGCATTTGCTAAACTGGTTTCACTGTTTCTCAGGCGAGTTTCCGCTTGTTGACGTTCTGTAACCGTGGCGGCTAAAACTAACCCCGTAATTGCCATAATCAGGATAAAGGCTTGTAGAGAAAAAATTTGGGGGGTATCCGTACTGCGACTAATAAAAGGCCCACTCCCCCGTACTACTCCCCAAACCGCAAAACTGGCTGTGATCAAATGACCAATGACCGTTCCCCGTTGACCAAATCGTAAGGAAGCCCAAACAAAAAACGGAAAGGGCAAATATTCCAGGGGAAAACCAATAAATGCCGACCGAGTTCGAGAACAAAATACAAACCAATTTAAGCCCAATAACAGGAACAACCAAACCCCAACTTCTAACTGACGTAACCAAAAATTCCCAGGAGAGCGTTCAGAAAGGCGTAATCTGGTTGTACCCAGGGATAAACTTTGGGATAAGGCGTTGAGAAAAGACCAGACCGGGGAAGTAGGAGTTTGACAGCGATAGTAATACCGTTGAAATTCGCTACCCCAGGTTAATAATACCGGGGTTATAACTAATACCCCAGTAGCACTTCCTAGCCACCCACCAATCCAAATTTGGGTAAAATCTTCCCAGGGTAGCCAACCACTCAAACAGGCTATGAGAACAGTAAGAGTGGGATTAATCAGGGTAGCAATTGTCCCCGCTAAAATAATTAGTCCCAGAACATCTTTGAGGTGTTTGAGTTGGGGAGAAAATTCAAGGCGATGGAGCAATTTACTAACTAAACAGGCTTGTAACGTCACACCACAACTAGACAGTATCACCATAAACACAGGCATTTGGTCAATGGCAATTAGGGAAAAAAACGCCCCCAGGGCAATTGCTGGCCAATATCGATAACCACACAACAGAACAATTCCCTGGGCGACCCCCGCATTCGGCCAGAATAGGGCTGGGGTGGAACCCAAGATTAAATATTCAACCGTCACCTTGCCAACTATCCAGTAGCATACTGTAATCAAACTAACTATAACTAAGTATCGGCTACTTGTAACATGGGCGCGTTCAAGGAATTTCATTTTAGTTGTGAGTAAGCTGATCATAAATATCAGTGGTAGAGATTATTTTTGATCACCACTTCAATCTTAATTTCTGTATATAATTAACGCAGATTTTCCGTAAATACACTGATTGTTTGAGAAAATCGAGTTATTTAAAAACTATGGCAGCCATAGTTTTTATCCTAAACTCTCCCTGGATCATTTTTATTTTAACAGATCTAATCGGAGAAATAGACTAATAGTTCACTATTGAAATTAGACGCTTTTCTTTATTTAATTACCCTCCGATCAGAATTCATCATTCATGGTTGGCGGTTGGGCGGGGATAGAAGCAATAATTGCATCAATCACCTTACTCACCGGAATAATTTGTAATCCTAAATCCGCCGGACTCTGGCCTTTGGGAATAATCGCCCGTTTAAATCCCAGTTTTGCCGCCTCCCTTAACCGTAATTCCAATTGAGATACCGGGCGCACCTGTCCCCCTAAACCGATTTCCCCAATTAAAATAGTCCGGGGGTCAACCACTCGGTCACGGAAACTTGCTACAATCGCAATGGCTATCCCCAAGTCCGCCGCCGGTTCTTCGACCTTTAAACCCCCCACCGACGCCACATAAGCATCCAATTTAGACAGGGGAATCCCCACCCGTTTTTCCAAAACCGCTAAAATCTGTAATAACCGACTACTATCTACCCCGGTGGTCGCCCGTCGCGCCGAACCGTAACTGGCCGGACTGACTAGGGCTTGAATTTCCACCACAATCGGTCGAGTTCCCTCTAGGGCTACCACCGTCGAGGTTCCGGGGGAAAAATCGTCTCGATTGCCTAAAAATAATTCTGAGGGATTAGAAACTTCCTTTAATCCATGGGCGACCATTTCAAACACCCCAATTTCATGGGTGGCACCAAAACGGTTTTTCATTGAACGCAATAAGCGATGGGAGGCAAAGCGATCGCCTTCAAAATATAACACCGTATCCACTAAATGTTCTAACACCCGCGGCCCGGCAATGCCCCCATCCTTGGTCACATGACCAACAATCAACAGGGTAATATTTTCCCGTTTTGCCACCTGCATTAAGGCCGATGTACATTCCCGCACCTGCGCCACCGAACCCGGTGCAGAGGTTAGACTAGAGAAAAAAACCGTCTGAATACTATCAATCACGGCTAACTGCGGTTTCAGAGATTCTAACTCTCTTAAAATCACTTCTAAATCGGTTTCGGGGAGTAAATATAAATCCTGTTCCTGATGAGAAATCGTCGAAGATTCTGGCTTGGGGGTTGTGTTTTCACCATTTTCTGTAGAGACGTGCCACGGCTCGTCTGGCTGTTTGGACTGACGATTTTTGAGTTGTTCGGTAAAGGGGTCAGTGGGGGTTGGGGGATGTTGACTGCCATTTTCGGGTTTGGTTTCGGTTTCGATCTCCTCACCAACGCCTAAACGTTGTGATCGCAATTTTACCTGTTGTCCCGATTCCTCCGCCGACACATACAACACCCGATTCCTGTAAGACAAAAGATTAGCGACCTGTAATAATAGGGTAGACTTCCCAATCCCGGGTTCCCCCCCAATTAATACCAAAGAACCTGGCACAATTCCACCCCCCAAAACCCGATCTAACTCTCCATAACCCGATGGCATCCGAGATTGGGATTGATCAGAAATTTGGGATAATAGAAAAGAAGCACGGGGTTGTCCCGGTTTAGTTACTTCTGCTAGACCATCGGGGTTTTCTCCCTGGAGGTGACTCCAGCTAAAGCGTTGGGAAGGCGTAGGTGCAGGTTGTTCAATTTGTTCTTCTAGGGAATTCCAGGCATGACAAGCGGAACATCGGCCAAAATATTGCGGAAATTCGGCTCCACATTCGTGACAAACATAAAGGGTACGGGACTTTGCCATGTAATCAGTAATTAGTAATCAGTTTAAGAGTTGTAGGGGCGGGTTTATCAAGATTTAGGTGATGAACAAAGATCTAAAAGAACCCGCCCGTGCCAGTGATCGGGTTGCGAGTTCGATTATGATTTCTATTAAAACTGTAACTTAATCCAACTAAGGGAGCGTTGAAATCCATTGGAAAATCATAAGGAAAAAATTTTGGTCGTTGATGATGAGGCTAGTATCCGCCGGATTTTGGAAACTCGCCTTTCCATGATTGGTTACGATGTCGTAACCGCCGCCGATGGAGAAGAAGCCCTAGAGACCTTCCGCAAAACCAACCCTGACTTAGTGGTTTTGGATGTGATGATGCCCAAATTAGACGGGTATGGGGTCTGTCAGGAGTTACGCAAGGAATCCGATATTCCGATTATCATGTTAACAGCCTTGGGGGATGTGGCGGATCGGATTACCGGGTTAGAGTTAGGGGCGGATGATTATGTGGTTAAACCCTTTTCTCCCAAGGAACTTGAAGCTAGAATTCGCTCGGTATTACGTCGCATTGATAAAAATGGAACTTCGGGTATTCCCAGTTCCGGTGTCATTCAGGTTAGCAATATTAGAATTGATACGAACAAGCGACAGGTGTACAAGGGAGATGAACGCATCCGCTTAACGGGGATGGAATTTAGTTTATTAGAACTCTTAGTCAGTCGTTCTGGTGAACCTTTTTCCCGTTCTGAAATTCTACAAGAAGTCTGGGGATATACTCCAGAACGTCACGTCGATACCCGGGTAGTAGATGTTCATATTTCTCGCCTCCGGGCAAAGTTAGAAGATGATCCGAGTAATCCCGAATTAATTTTAACCGCACGGGGAACCGGATATCTATTCCAACGAATTATTGAACCCGGAGAAGTCGGTTAAAAACTGGATCTGATCCCCCTAAATCCCCCTTAAAAAGGGGGACTTAAATTTTTGAATTCCCCATTCCCCATTCCCCATTCCCCATTCCCCATTCCCCATTCCCCATTCCCCATTCCCCATTCCCCATTCCCTGTTCCCTGTTCCCTATTCCCTTCTACACTTTGAAAAATTAAAATCTAATCATGCCAAAATCCGATCGAAATCAGATATTAAGATTACTCCCTATTTTTGCCGGGGTTTTGGGTGGGTTACTCCTCCTGGTAAATCGGCTCTTAACCCCGGAATTATTCAACTCTCAAGCCCGTTCCGATGCCTTGGGGGTAATTTTGAGTGCGGTGTTGATTTTAACTGGTTTATTATGGCAACAAATTCAACCTAAATCACCAGATTCTGTGGATTTAATCGGGGAACAAGGGTTTGAATTAAAACCGGATTTACCCGAATTAGTTCAAGCCGAATTAGCCTGGGCTTCCCATTTATTATTAACCAATACCGTCACCCGTTCTATTGTGGTTTATTATCAGGGGGAAGTTTTATTAAGGCGAGGAGTATTAGGGAATAATCCTGATGTTAAACCCGGGCCAATTTTACAACGGGTGATAGACAAACAGAAACCAATTTATTTAGTCAATTTAGCCTTATATCCGGGTCGAATTGAATTTGATTATTTACCCGAAAATACCCAGGGCGTGATTTGTCAACCCCTCGGTCATGAGGGCGTTTTAATTCTGGGGGCAAATGCTCCTCGAAGTTATACCCAACAGGATGAAAATTGGGTCGCGGGCATAGGGGATAAGTTAACGTATACATTATCTAATCTCCTGAATCAATCTTCAATTCTGACCTGATGGCAGGGTTATCAAGTCCCATACAAAAATAAAACCGCTATCGGTCTATTTTAAGATAATATTATTAATAATTCTGGATAACCGAATGTTAGCTTGGGAGTTGAAGTCATGGAAATTATATTTGAGTCTACGGAGGAATTTGAAGCGGATTTAAACACCCATAGTGAAGCGGAACATGATATTATTGTGCAACAGCTTCATGAATATTTTGCCTTATTATTAGAAGATAAAAGAGATCGCGATAAACGAATCCATCAATTTTATCAATTTGATTTCCTCGAAGATTATGGGTCATCTCTCTATTCTTTTATTGTTAATTATTACCTGCGAGTGATTTTAACGATTGATGATGATCCTATATTTGGTCGCACCATTATTACTTTATTTAGAGTGGTTGATAGTCAAGTCGCAGCGAAAGTTTATCAACAAGTTGGAGAATCAATTTATCAGTCTTTCTTACCACCCCAACCCTTAACGGAGGTCAAATCAAATCATGTTACAGTCGCCACCATCACTCATTGATGAACGCGGAATTATTGGCAGAGTGTTAAAACTGCTTCCCTTACAATTACGAGGTCGGTTTTTAGAGGTTTTAGCCGAACTTCAAGACGAATCTTGCTATCGCTATCAACGGTTTTATAAAACCAAACTCAGACGCATCAAAGGAACACAAATTCCCCTTTATTGTGCAAAAATTGATGATGCGGAAAATTGGAAACTTTATATATCTTATCAAGAGGGTAAATTGTATTTAGAAGATATTATTCATCCTGTTCCTAAAGCCCATAAAGATAAAGATAGTTTAGATATCATTGCTGAATTGAATGATTTTTAAAGAAATAGAAACAAATTAGGGCTTGCTGAAAAAGTAACAGAAAAGGAAAAGAATGATTAATTAGGGGTATTTCCCTGTTCCCTTTTAATACTTTTTATCCGATTTTCTGTGATACTAAGAAGATTATACGGGGTTAATTTCAGAGGGCGACCGAGAGAAAAATAATTTACTAATCCCAGTGGTCAGGATGTGGGACAATAATCCTAAAGGCCCGGCAAATAAACAAAAAGCTAGGGAATGGGTAGTCCAAATTCCGGTTTTTTGTCCATCCCAATAAATCCAACGTCCAACAAATAAATCCATGACTAAAAAGTGAATCCATCCCGTTGCTGCGGCGTTTTCATCGGCAAAGAAATGGGCAATATCTGATAATTTGGGATTGGATAAAGCGGCGGCATTCTCGGGGGTGATACTGCTGACAAACAGGTATAAATAAACGCAGGCTAACAACACAAAGGGAAAATAGGACTCCATGACTTTTCGGGTGACTCCCCAGTTAGGCAAAATAATCATTAATGCCCAAAAGGGAAGGACGAAAATATTGGCGATGTTAAAAATTTGATCAATTGCAATAGTCATAGTCAGAATTTCTCAGATCAGGGGTTAAAATATCCATATTCTAAAATATAGCAGGGAATAGGGAATAGGGAATAGGGCGGAAAATATTTAACCGCCTAGGTTTCCTAACTCCATGGGCGTGGTTGCTATATTTTTTTCAATTTAATCTGCTTTTTGGGAAATTTATGTTATGCTACGGGCAAGTTAATCTAGCTGATTTTTTGTTATGAATGCTCACGATCTGTTCCTGTTATTGATTTTATTGTTCCCTGGTTTAGCCCTATCTATTATTGTTATGGGAGCCTTTTCCGCCGGAGGTTAAAAGGTATTTTTGATCCGTTATTAGGTGCGTAAGCTCTATGCAGAACGCACCATTCAGCAATTTTTGATTAATCAAATGGCATTCCGACGGGTGGCATTAGAACGGGGGATTAGGGGGTTTTTAAAGATTGGATTTGTTGGCGAAATTGATCGATTTTATCAAATAAATCCGATTGATTTAAGATTGTTTCTTCCCCGGTTTTTAACCATTTCAACTTCAGGGTTTGCTGTTCGGCTTCCGCATCTCCTAATACTAAACACCCGACAGCACCACTACGGTCAGCCCGTTTAAACTGTTTACCGAAGGCACTTCCACTTAAATCTAGTTCTACCGCAAAGCCATTTGTCCGCAATTTTTGAGCTAAAATTAAAGCCTGAGATTCTGCTAAATTCCCCCTAGAAACGATATAAAAATCTAAGGTGGAACTGGAAAGAGAGTTTAACTGTTGTAACAGAATTACTAACCGTTCTAACCCAATTGCCCAACCGACCGCCGGAGTTTCTGGCCCCCCCAATTCCTGGACTAAACCATCATAACGACCGCCCCCACAAACCGTTGCTTGGGCGCCTAAATCATCGGAAATAATCTCAAACGCCGTATGGGTATAATAATCCAATCCTCGGACTAATCTCGGGTTTAGACTGTAGGGAATTTCTAAGGCAGTTAATAGCTGTTTCACCTGGTCAAAATGGGCGCGAGAATCTTCTCCTAAATACTCTAAAATACTCGGAGAATCCTGAACAATTTCTTGGGTGCGGGGGTCTTTACTATCTAAAATTCTTAAGGGATTTCGAGATAATCGATCCTGAGAATCGGGATCTAATTCGTCTTGATATTGGGTTAAATAATCAACTAAAGCTTGACGATAGGCTAGGCGATCGCTTGAATTTCCCACAGAATTTAAGTTAAGGTTTAAATTCTTTAATCCCAAGGTTTTTAATAAATTTGTGGCGATCGCAATCACTTCTACATCAGCCCTAGCATCCCGACTTCCTAACACCTCAACCCCAATTTGATGAAACTGTCGTTGACGTCCGGCTTGGGGTCGTTCATAGCGAAACATCGGCCCGGTATACCATAACCGTTGCGCCCCAGAAGTAGCATGGAGTTTGTTTTCAATTAAGCTACGCACGACTCCAGCTGTCCCTTCCGGTCGCAGAGTAATGGAGCGATCGCCACGATCAACAAAGGTATACATTTCTTTCCCGACCACATCGGTTGCTTCTCCGATACCCCGTTCAAATAAAGCCGTTTGTTCAAAAATTGGGGTGCGGATTTCTTGATAATTTGCCTTAAATAAAACATCTCTAGCAATAGATTCAACCCATTGCCAATATCCTATTTCATCCGGCAGAATATCGCGTGTTCCTCGTAATGCCTTAATCAGTTCCATTGGTTTCTCAATTAATCGTTAGTCCTGTGGCGGATCGATTGTTTCCCAGACGCCATAACGATCGTTATAATACGCCAAAATTTGATCAATCTGTTGACGAGTTTCCCGATTTTGGGTGTGATCATATTCAATCCATAAACTACCCACTTGACTTTGGGTATAATCAAATTCTGGCGGGATTTCATCGGGACTAATATGAGTTGCAATTAACCCAGTGTCCACTCCTTCCACCTGTCGTAAATGGGCAGCCACTTCTCGATAAACGCTTAAGGGAAGTTTCGGACAGCGAATTTCATAGCGAAGCCGTTGTTTTTGTTTAACTGTTTGCATTCAAAATTAACCTATTTTTTCCACTATTCTACTGAAGAAGAAATGATCACTTCTGTTTCATCATCATCGGTCACAAGGGGTAGAGAACAGCAATTAATATCATCCAGACAAACTTTCCCCCATTGCAACGCCCAACGAACTAATGAAACTCGGTTCTCGGTGGCAGTTTTCGTCAGAATGTTACTGATATGATTGTCAACAGTACGCTTACTAATTTCCAGTTTCTCTGAAATTTCTTGATTGGTTAATCCACTAGCCACTAACTCTACAACTTGCAGTTCTCGGTCTGAGAGTGAAACAGGTCTGTGAGAATTGCTTTCCGTCA
Source organism: Planktothrix sp. PLAVEN19ND (assembly GCF_057220675.1). Classification (NCBI taxonomy): domain Bacteria; kingdom Bacillati; phylum Cyanobacteriota; class Cyanophyceae; order Oscillatoriales; family Microcoleaceae; genus Planktothrix; species Planktothrix sp. PLAVEN19ND. The sequence goes on from NZ_CM170132.1 coordinate 2,822,249, forward strand.
TATTAGCTTCCAATTTCTGCATAACTACCTATTTATTATTCTAAAGGGAACCCGTCAACAATATCCTTTATTTGATCAAACTCAGGAATTTCTAATAAACTCTGGCTTTACAAGACATAACTGGTGTATATCAAATTTAGCAGAAATGCCTATCACTTTTTTGTTAATTTTTCTTGATTTCTCCTGTGCTTAACCATTGACTGTCAGCCGTTGCTTCTTAGTTGTTAGTTCTTGGTTGTCAGTTATTAGCGAGGGAGGACACGCCGTCCCCCTGCTCCCCCTGCTTCCCTCTCTCCCCCGCTCCCCCTACTCCCCCCGCTCCCCCTGCTCCCCTGCTTCCCCCTGCTTCCCCCTGCTTCCCTCTCTCCCCTGCTTCCCACTCCCCCTACCTCCCCCACAAACAAGTACGGTAAACACGCCAAAAAAATTTTGTCAAGCTATTGCAATATTTTTTAACTATCTGTTACAATCGTTTACATAAAGAACAAACTAAGTCAGCTTAGGAGAAAAATAATATGTTTACCGTTTTAATCTCTTTATTCATCGTCGGTTGGGTTGCTGCTGCTGTGATTGGGACTCAGGCTTACTTCCTGGGTGAACAAACCAAACCCATTCACCAACGGAACTGGAATTCTGCCTCCTTCGAGCAAATCGCCCAGTCCGTTACAGGTAAAGAAACTGACTACACTGTCCGCGTCCCCGCCTATAGTTTGGATGCTTACGCCAGCAATCATTTAAGTAATTAATTTTCTAGGGTTCAAGCCAAAAAGACAAAAAAATAAGTAACGTTTTTACCCCCTCAATTAGTGGAAAGTTGAAGGGGTATTTTTTATAAGAATTAAGTGGAAACCGGGTTGAAGTTAACGTTTTAATGAGCTCCAGATATGACTCAGTTCGATAATTAAAATAGTAGCCCAAACCAAAATACTAATTCCGGCGGCGGCGGCGGCAATATCTTTAATTATCCGAATTCGTTCGTCTAGCTGTTCTTTCATAAAATCGCATAAGGCTTCGATGCAGCTATTAAACAATTCAGCAATAAGCATCAGTCCTGTTCCTAACAGAATTAAAGTAAAATCTATCCATTCACGAAAAACAAAGGAAAGACCTAATACAAAGATAGATAAAATCATCTTATAGGCAACGCTAAAATCAGACACGACTGCAAAATAGAGTCCTGATAAGATGATTTTAAACTTTCGGATCGGATGATAGCCAGGTGGACGAAATTTTTTACTCATAAATATTAATCAAACTTGAAGTTCAGGAATGTGCTCATTTTCATAATGCTCGATTAAAACACCGAGAATATCCATGAGTGAGGCGAGGGGATGTTGTTCATTTTCGCCAACTTCATCAATCAGTTGATCGAGCCATTCCACAAGCCGTTGATAATCTGCTTCATCCTGGGGAATGATTAATCTATTGGCTAAGGGTTGCCATAGTTTTTGGGTTTCATCTATACTCAACATTTTGACTACCTCCATGTTCCTCGATCATACTCTGTGTGGGTAAGCACTGCTCGAATATAAAGCTTTTGTCGATTATAATGAATTTAATAACTTACTCATTATTACTTAAATATTCCTGAGAATAGACATCTGCCATTAACTTCGGCCAGATTAATAGAAAAAATCCCATCCAGGCTAACAAAGGAATAGCGACTAAAATTGTCATCCACAGGGTTTTAAATAACAACCAACTTCCTGAAATTAGGGTAATTCCAGTTAATAGAATTGACCAAGGTTGACACCACCAAGGTTTATAATTCCAGGGGTTAAAGGTTGGGGTTTCAATCGGTGTTTGATCTTTCATTGTAAGTAATTAGGGAACAGGGAACAGGGGGAAAGATTTCACTCTCTAAGTTTGAGCATAAGTCTATGTCCAAACTGCCATCTGCGGTTGTTATTTTTGATAAAAAGTTAGATTATCTAAACAACAGAACTTTCCGGTAAAGCGGTTTGCATTTGAGCTAACCAACTAACTAAAGATTCTAACTGTTTATCCGCACTCAATACCGCTAATCCCCTAACCGTAACTTTACCTTTACTATACACAAACCGAGGATGTAAACTTTCCGATAAATTGGCTTTTAATAAATTCCAGGCGGGTTCTTCCATGGGGGTTTCTAATAAAATATGTTGTTTACCATCGGGTTTAATGCGAGAAAAGCCTAATTTCTTAGCAATTTGTTTGAGTTCCATAATTCTAATTAATTGACGCGCCGGGGTGGGAATTGGGCCATAGCGATCGCACCAATCTTCCTCAATTCGAGATAATTCATCCCGACTTTGACAAGCCGCCACTGACCGATAGGCACTCATTTTTTGATCTAAATCCGTAATATAATCGGAAGGAATAAAAGCAGTTAAACTCAAATCAATTTGAGTATCATCCACCTGGGGAATTTCTTGACCCCGGACTTCTTGAATGGCTTCTTGTAACATTTCACTATAAAGATCGAACCCCACCACATCCATTTGACCCGATTGTTCGGCCCCTAAAATATCTCCCGCACCCCGAATTTCCAAGTCTCGCATGGCTAATTGATAACCCGATCCTAACTGGGCAAATTCTTGAATTGCTCTCAATCTTTTGCGCGCATCATCGGTTAAATTCACCCGTCCGTCGGCGGTGGTAGGATAGAATAACCAGGCGTGGGCTTGCACTCCAGAACGTCCGACCCGACCGCGTAATTGATAGAGTTGACCTAGGCCGAAACGGTGGGAGTCTTCAACTAAAATCGTGTTAACTCTGGGAATATCTAACCCCGATTCAATAATGGTTGTACAGACTAAAACATCCGCATCCCCCGAACTAAATGTTAACATAATTGATTCTAATTCGGAGGCGTCTATTTGTCCGTGGGCGATCGCCAATCTCACCCCAGGAATCATCTCTCGAATTTGGGCAGATTTTTCTTCAATTCCTTCGATTCTAGGGACAACATAAAACACCTGTCCCCCCCGATCTAATTCCTGACGAATGGCTGTTCTAACTATTTCTAAATTCAAAGGAGATAAATGGGTTTGAATTGGGCGGCGGGAAGGAGGAGGAGTGGTAATTAAACTCATTTCTCGAATCCCAGATAATGCCATATATAGGGTTCTGGGAATGGGGGTGGCGGTTAAAGTTAAGACATCAACATGGGTTTTTAAGGTCTTAATTTTTTCCTTTTGATTCACTCCAAAACGTTGTTCTTCATCAACCACTAATAACCCTAAATCCTTAAAATGTACTCCTTTTCCCAATAAGGATTGAGTGCCAACAATGATATCAATTTCCCCCGTTGCTAACCGTTTTAATATTTCTTGTTTTTCCGAATTGCTGCGAAAACGATTAATTAAAGCCACTTCTATGGGATAGGGAGAAAATCGTTCTTTTAGGGTATGATAATGTTGTTGGGTTAAAATTGTGGTGGGGGCTAATAAAGCTACCTGTTTTCCAGCAGTAACGGCTTTAAAAATAGCCCGAATTGCCACTTCTGTTTTGCCAAAACCCACATCCCCACAAACTAACCGATCCATTGGTCGATCGCTTTCCATATCCCGTTTCACGTCTTGGGTTGATTTAATTTGATCGGGGGTTGCTTGATAGGAAAAGGAGTCTTCAAGTTCCTGTTGCCAAGGCATATCGGGGGGGAAAGCATAGCCCGTTTGTTGGGCGCGTTGGGCGTATAATTTTAATAGATCTACGGCTAATTTCTTTAAGGTTTTTTTAACTTTTTCCTTGGTTTTTTCCCAAGCTTGTCCGGTGAGTTTATTCAGTTGGGGAACTTTGCCCCCGGTACTTCTAAACCTTGATAAACTGCCCACTTGATCGGCGGCAACCCGTAACGTGCCATCGTCATATTGTAAAACTAAATATTCTCGGGTTTCGTTATTAATTACCAGGCTTTCTAATTTAGTAAATCGCCCTACCCCATGTTGACGATGAACCACAAAATCCCCGGGACGGAGTTTATTCAGTTCAACCTGTTTGGATACCGCCCGCCGTCGTTTTCTAATATAACCATGGGTGGCGAGGGAATGCTGGCCATAAAATTCTCGGTCGGTAATTAAAACTAACCGAAAGGTGGGTAAAATAAACCCTTCTAATTCAGCGAGTCCAGTATATTTTAAGGCAACGGGGGTATTTTTAATTAAGCTATCAATAGCGGGATAATCCCGGGGGTTGGGAATGAATTTTGAGGGGCAATCATGTTCCGATAACAGGGCAACCGATCGACTAGGTTGGGCGGAAACAATAAATATAGAAAAATATCGTTCTCGCTCAGACCGAATTAATTCTGCCAGTTTAGCAAATTGATGGGGAGTGGCGGGAACTGGACGGGAAGCTAGGTTTAAACTGGGAACATTGGTAATATTAACTAAGCTAGGTTGATAATCTCCTATTTCTGATAAATAGAGTTTATCAAAGGATTCAATTTGTTGCAGGGATTCAGTAAAGGAACGATGAATTTTAGGGGGTTTTTGGGGTAAGGCTTGCCATTGTTCTTGAATATGTTCTAACCAGCGATCACTATGGGCGCAACATTGATCTAATTCATCAATTACAATTAGAGTCGTATCGGTTAAATAGTCTAATAAACAAGCGGGTTTTTCAAAGGCTAATCCCAATAAGGAATGATAGGATTTAGGGGGTTTATAATTATTATTATCGAGTTGAAATTCCGGTTTAGGGATGGGAGGAATAATTTGGGAAATTAAGGTTTCAGTATCGGCTAAATTCCCTTGAATAATCACATCAAAATTCGTCGGGGTGAGAATGAGAGCTTCAATTTTATCTAAGGATCTTTGGGTGGTGGGATCGAGTTCCCGAATTTGTTCTAACTCATCCCCAAACCATTCTAAACGCACGGGTAATTCCGAGGCCACCGGAAAAATATCCACAATATCCCCCCGGCGACTCCATTGACCCTCGGTTTCCACCAAGGATACCCGCTCATAGCCTAACTTGGCAAACTGTTCATCCAGGGTTTTTCCGGCCGAGGTCATCCCCCGATATAGTTTTAAACAATAGGGTTGAAACGCGGAAACCGGGGGTAAATGGGGCTGTAAACTTCTTTCTGTGGCCACAATGGCCATGGGAACACCCGAAGGGGTCTGTAACCGTCCCGCCAACTCCGCTAATACCTGCATTTGGCCCCAGGTCATTTCCTCGGAAGTCACCGACTCGTAGGGGGACGCCTCAGAAGTGGGATAAAACTGAACCGTAGCCCATCCCATCGCCTCCAGTTGAGCCGCCCACCGTCCGGCTTCCTCCAGGGTAGCTGTGACCACCAATAAATTTAATCCCGACTCCTGGGCTAAGGTAGAAGCGACTAACCCCTTGGGAATGCGAGACAGACCATTGAGGTAGAGAGACTGAGATTTATTCAGTTTGGTCAGGAGTTCAGTCGTTAAAGGCGATCGCCCCAATGCACGCACGATAGAGGAAAATGTCATATGGGAAGGGAACAGGGAATAGGGAACACCGGAACACCGGAGAGAAAGACCATCGTTCTCGTGTTCGAGTATGAGTCTTTGTTCTAACCGTTAACCTCGACTGCCATGGCGAGTCGCCCTGCCACAGAAGTCGTTATAACATTGTAAGCAATTCTTTGAAAATCCGATAAGATAATCAGATCTTGATAGGATCAGCTATTCTAATCTTTTATCTTCCTATTCTGACCTCAAAATGTCATCTGTATTCCAAGAAATTCTGATCGTTTTCCTGCTGATTGTAGCCAATGGCGTATTTGCTATGTCAGAAATTGCTATTCTTTCAGCGCGCAAAGTTCGCCTACAACAGTCAGCCAATCGAGGAAATAAAAAAGCTAAAGTGGCTCTGGAATTAGCCAACTCTCCCAATAGTTTACTCTCAACGGTACAAGTAGGAATTACCCTAATTGGAATTTTAGCAGGTGCTTTTGGAGGGGCAGCAATTTCAGCCCGATTAGCCATGCAACTGAACAAAATTCCGATTTTAGCTCCCCACAGCAATGCCATTAGTTTTACAATTGTTGTGATTATTATTACCTATTTATCCTTAATTATTGGGGAATTAGTTCCTAAACGGTTAGCCCTGAATGCGCCTGAATCTATCGCAACTAGCGTTTCAATTCCCATGCGTTGGTTATCTAATTTTAGTTCTCCCATTGTGCATTTATTAAGTCTGTCTACGGAATTAATTTTAAGGCTTTTAGGCAGTCATGCCTCGATGGAACCGGAAGTTACCGAAGAAGAAATTAAAATTCTGATTGAGCAGGGAACTCGATCAGGAATTGTTGAGGAAACGGAACAAAGTATTGTGGGACGAGTGTTTGAATTAGGCGATCGCCAAGTCAGAAGTTTAATGACCCCTCGCCCTGAGATTTTTTGGATTGATATTGATGATTCTGCCGAAGAAAATCGTCAGAGTATTGCCCAAAATGCTTACACTCGCATCCTAGTTTGTCAAGAAGATTTAGATCATGTTTTAGGGTTTATTAAAGTCTCGGATTTATTAACTCAATCCCTATCCGGTAATCCCTTAGATTTAACTGCAAATTTACGCCGTCCCTTATTTGTTCCTGAAACCACTTCTGTTTTGAAAATTTTAGAATTATTTAAACAGGGAGAAACCCATTTTGCCGTAGTAGTTGATGAATATGGCGTGATTCAAGGATTAGTAACTTTAAATGATATTTTAATGGAATTAGTGGGTGATATGCCCTCTTGGGATAATCCCGAAGAACCCCAGAAAGTGCAACGGGAAGATGGATCTTGGCTATTAGATGGAATGTTGCCCGTTGAAGAATTTTTTGAGTTATTTGACTTAGAAGATTTATTAGAAGAATCAGAAGGAAACTATCACACTGTCGGAGGATTTGTGATTACTCAGTTAGGGCGGATTCCGGCTGCTGCCGATCATTTTGAATGGCAAAATTTACGCATTGAAGTGATGGATATGGATGGCAACCGCGTCGATAAAGTATTAATTGTGCCTCCGCCTCTGAATAAAAATAATGAGCTTATTGAACCTTGAAAAAAATCAATTACTCTCTGAATTACCCTATAATTTAGGAAGTTTGCGATCGCTATGACCATCGGCAGGTTATTGTTTCAAACTTCTTTGTGTCTCTGTGGTTAAATTAATTTTTTCTTCTATGATTTCAGGTTATTTATGATGAAAAAATCTCTATCTAAAATCTTGCTATTATTGTTCTGTTGGACAATTGTACCATTATTCTTAGTGGAAATATTAATGATTGTCCTCGAACCCTATTTATCCCAAGGACTGTATCAATATGATCCAGATTTAGGGTTTAAAATTCGTCCTTATGCTAATGGAAATAATCAATTTGGGTTTAATGACCGAGATTATCCCCTGCAAAAAGAACCGGGAAAATATCGAATTTTAATTCTGAGTGATTCCTATAATTGGGCGGGGGGAAAAGATGGAAATTATACCGCTTTATTAGAACAGAAATTTGCCCAATATTATCAAAATTCTCAAGTTGAAGTAATTAATGCTGGATACCCCGGAACCCACACGGGGGAACAATTAGCCCTGTTGAAAAAATATGCCATACAATATCATCCTGATTTGGTCGTATTAGGTTTTTTTGTTGGGAATGACTTTATTGATGCAAAATCCAACCGAAAACGAATTATTGTTAATGATATTTATGTTGATATTGATAAACGCCAGGAGTTAAAAATATTCGGTTATCCAATTATTAATCAATCTCGTTTGTTACTCTTTCTTCAACAAAAATATAAAGTATTTCAAGAAGCTAAAAAAGCTCAAAAACAATCAATTTTACCCTATCATGTACAATTTGTAATTAATCCGACTGAACCGGAAAAATCCCCTGGTATTTTATCCCTAGAAACCTTTCTAGCAACCGAAAAAACTCGCTTAGACTTTTGTAAACGTCAAGATTTGCAAAAAGGGGTTTGGAATGATAATATTAACTATATTCTCCAAAGTATTGACGAAATGAGTCGGCTATTACAACAGCAAAATATTCAGTTTATCGTTGCGATATATCCCGATGAGTTTCAAATCAATCCTAACTTATTAAATCAAATACAGGAAAAACATGACTTGAATTTATCAAAATATGACCCAAACTGTATGCAGAATATTTTAATTCCCCATCTGCAATCCCAACAAATTAGTTATATCGATTTCCGCCCTCGGTTTCAAGCTGAACAAAAACTACGTCCCTTATACCTGTTACAAGAACCCCATTGGAATTCAGCCGGAAATCAACTGGCTGCGGAACTATTATTTGAGAAGTTAATCCCCAAAACCAATCAATTTTTTAAACTTTTTCCCCCTTCCCCTAACAAAATTTAAAATGCAAAAAACTAAACTGAAAGGCTTTACTAAAATTCTTGGACAAACTGCATTAATCGCTTTAATTACGTTTATAATGTCTGAAATTACCCTAAGAATTTATAATAAAATTAATCCTAGTTTTGTCTTTTATGATTCTTCCTATAACCGTTTTCGCGGAAAACCTAACGCTCCCGATTATGATTTTAAGTTAAATTCCCAAGGCTTTAAAGACGTTGAATTTACCGTTGAGAAACCTGCGGGAATCAATCGGATTTTAGGAATAGGAGATTCTTTTGCTTATGGTGTTGTTCCCTATCAATATAATTATTTGACGCTTTTAGAAGAAAAATTAAATAAATCGGGGCAAAAAACCGAAGTGATTAATATGGGAATTCCGGGTATGGGGCCAAGGGATTATTTATCAATTTTAGTCAATGAAGGATTAAAACTCAATCCAGATCGAGTAGTATTATCCTTCTATATTGGTAATGATTTTTTAGATAATTCCATGACCACCCACCTGAGAAAAGAGGAAAAATCCTATGTCGTAGCTTTAATCAAATCTCTAATTAAAATTCAAAGCCATTATCAAGGTACATTCATTAACACGGTGCCTAAATATGAGGATAATCAACCGACAATTGATAATGCAAAGTATCTCCAGAATACTGTTAGTAAAAGTAATATGTTTGTTAGAAATCCAGCCGATGGGATGTTTAAAGGCTTTGTAGAGGATGCAGTTAAAGATTTAATTAAAATTAAACAAATTTGTGATTCTCAAAATATCCCTTTAACAATTGTAATTATTCCTGATGAAGTTCAAGTCAATTCACAACTTCAAAAACAAGTCAAACAAGCATTTGATCCCAATAATCAAAATTTATTAGATTTTGAAATCCCAAACCGACTGTTAACAGAACAGTTACAGCAAGCGAATATTGATTATCTGGATTTATTACCTGATTTTAAAGTCGCATCCCAAAAAACTCGTCTCTATAAACCCAATGACACCCACTGGAATATCGCCGGAAACCGTTTAGCGGCAGAATTAATTACGCAACATCTCAAATCAAAAAATAATCAACCCTAGACAATAGACTATTTACTGATAACTACTAACTGCTAACTGATGACTGCTAGAGACGCGCCATGGCAAGTCTCTACATAACTAAATATCTTGAACGATCCGAAAACCAGCGTGTTGATAGAAATTGGGACGGAACCAATTGCGGTAATATTTTAAAGCTTCCGCACCATTCGTTATCCAACATCCTCCTAACATCATTTGATGTTCGGTATCAAAAAAGATGGCAGAATTATCTTCATAAAGAAAATGGGGTTCATATCCACAAAAGGGGTTTAAATTATCACTCAACCATTCCCAAACATTACCTCGCAAATCATAGAGTCCAGAGTAACTTTTGGCAGTTTCTAACATTCCGACGGGACTGGGTGAGCCGAATTTGAAATTGAGATTGTAATGGTCTACATCTTCTACTAAACCATCACCGTAAGTGGCGACATTGTACTCGGCTTCATTCATTAACCGAGTCCCCTCACCTTGCCAACGACAATAAGCCATGGCTTCATAGTAATTGACTTCTGCTGGCCAATCTAAAGGTAAATCCATTTCATCAAACTGGGCGCGATATTTATAACTCCCCTTTTCTAAGCGCCAAAATTTGGGATGTTGGATATTATTTTCAGTTTTCCATTGCCAAGATTTTTTATCCCAATACTCTTGATTTCCATAGCCACCCGCCTTAACAAAATCCAGAAATTCGCTATTGGTAATGAGATATTTACTAGCTAAAAAAGGTGCAACTTCAACGGTGCGTGACCCATAATCAATATCCCAGCCATAAGTGGAATCGTCAAAGGCTTTACCAAGTTGGGCAATTCCCCCGGCAACTTCGAGCATTTCATTCTCTGGAATATAACTTTTAGAAGGGGCATATTTCCAGTTTGAGGGGCGTTTAACTCGCTCTAGGGGAAGCTGGCGAAATAACATCGAAGATGTTTCGACATGAATGCGCTGATGTTCAATTCCCATGATTAATGCCCACAGGGGATGATTGGGAAGAATCGGCAGAGTAATTGGCGTTTTTTCAATGAATTCTGATAGGATTTCTAAGACTTGTTCTCGATATTGCCAAGCCGAGGTAAGGTCTGGCCATTGCAGGTGGGCGATCGCTTGATTCAATTCTGTGGGTGTTTCGGGATCGACCCCAACTCCAAACAGAATTTCATAGTCCTGATTCAGAGATTTTTCTAATAATCCCACCCGAACTAATTTATTGATGTAGAAAGATGCCGAATGTCCCAGATAAAAAATGAGCGGATTTCTCAAAGGGTCGGGATTCAGATAAAATGTGTCTTCCCCAACTAAACTTTTTAGGAGCATATCTTCAAGTTGCCAAGCCTCCTGAAAATAATTGAGGAGGGTTTGGCGATCGCAACAATCTAGTTTGGGGGGACAATTCGATACAAGAGTGTTCATAGTTATAGTTAATGGGAATCAGGCTTTTTTCGGCATCAAACCCGATTTATTGAAGTTTTATGCCTCAATTTGATCAACAGAATTGTTTTAAACTTGACAAAGAATTAACCCAAACCATTCTTGGGGATCTGTCCAAATTTTGACGGTTTTCAGGTGTTTGGACTGGAGTTGTTTTTGTAGATTTGCTAAATCAAACTTGCGAGAAATTTCAGTTAAAATAGATTCTCCCTGGGTAAAGAAAACCTTTAAATCTAAAATGTCTAGGGATACCCAATGACTTTTTTGACAATGCAGATACATTTCAATTTGAGTATCTGCTTGATTGTAAATCGCTTGATGGCTGAATAAATTCAGGTCAAAATTGCCCTGAAAACGCCAATTTAAATGGGAAAGCATATTCAAGTTAAAAGCCGCCGTAACGCCCTGACTATCATTATAAGCTGGCTCTAATATTTCTTTAGGTTTTTGTAAATCAATGCCTAAAAGAAAGTAATCTCCTGGTTGTAATGTTTTGGAAATTTGACTTAAGAAAGTATTAGATTCCATGGGATTAAAATTGCCCATGGAACTACCCAAGAAAAAAATCATCCGCGACGATGCTGGGGTTGATTCTAACTTCACCAAGGCTTGTTCGTAGGTTCCAATTAATCCTTGAATTGAGAAAGTCGGATATTTTTGTTGTAGCTTGACAACGGTAGATTTAAGTATGCCACCGCTAACATCAATGGGTATATATTTAGAGTCCGGGGCATTTTTTTGATAAGCATCTAATAAAAACAGCGTTTTTGTAGAACTGCCACTTCCTAATTCTACCAGTTCACAAGCCCCTGTAATTTGAGCAATTTCATCGGCATATTGGCTCAAAATCCAGGCTTCTGTTCGGGTTGGGTAATATTCGGGTAACTCACAAATTTGTTCGAATAAATTTGATCCGTGATCGTCATAAAAATATTTGGGTGGTAAATACTTAAATTCGTTAGTTAATCCTTGAATAACATCTTCACCTTCCCTGTTTAGATGTTGATTAGATTTATCGACACTTTGCAAACTAGTTGTTAACATGATGATCTTTTTTTGTGAAGCTAATATTTTTATATATAAATAATCTCATGCTTAAAATCCATTGTCAATATTTACCTAGAAAAACTTTACATTGATCAACAATATAAAGTCTGAATAATCAGACAAAATTCTGTGGGTTTTGGTTAGGATATTGCTTAACCAAAACCTATATAATTTTTGTTAGGTTTTATTCCTATAGAATTCCTATAGCAATCCTAAATGGATTTGATATGAAACAGTCAGAAGTCTTATCCCAGATGCGGTGTTGCCTGTTCCCTTTTGATCGGGAATTTTGAACACAACTCAAATAGGATTGCTATAAATTTAATTGTTAGCAGCTTTCTGACTTTGTTTATATTTTTCGGGATCGGTTCGGAGATCCACATACAAGAAATCTATGCCCTCTTTCTCTAAAAGTTCTAAGATGGCTAGATTTAAGTTTTTCTCGGCATCAAAGTAGAGCTTATCATCATTAACAAAGGCAACAATTTTAATCACACGAGCATTATTTTCAATCTGGCTAAACCGAACAATCATCTCTTTAGATAAGCCAGGAATAGATTCTGGCATTTCTCGAATAGCATCGCAAATTCTGGCGGTTTGCTTGGCTGAAATACTATCAATTCTGAGGGTTAAACTAATACCCCACTTTAACTCCTCACCCGGATTTTGTGACCAATTTTCTACAATTCCAGTAATCATTCTGGAGTTAGGCATTTTCACAATCGAACCCCACTGATAGACATGGAGGGTTGTAGTTCTAAATCCAATACTCATGATTTGCACAAAACCCTGTAATCCTGAGACTGAAACCCAATCTCCTTCTCGATAGAGATTATCGGAGTAGATAATAATTGTACAAAACCAGTCATAAACAATATCTTTCAACAGCAAACCTAAAGTAATCCCAGCACCCCCTAATAGACCCACGAGTGCTGCTGCTGATTGTCCTAAAAATATCTCACTGACCTTAATTGTGAGTACGATAATAGCTGCCGATTGAAAAATCTTCGGCATCAAGGGTCTGAGTAACTCATCGAGTTCTGTTTCAGTCCGCAGCGTGATATTAGCAATGATTTGCCCGAAGATTGAAGCACTGCGATAAATCACATAAGCAACGATGAAAAAAACAATTAAGTTAAGAATTTTAGTGATTGCTTCGCTCAATTGTGGCCCAATATTTGTTGCCAAAATCTCCTTGACTAGCCACAGTCCACCAATCAGAATTAGCCAGTTTAAAGAGGGTTTGAGAATCGCAATTAACTCATCATCCAGTGTACTCTCGGTTTTAGCGGTTAAATACTCAATGCGTTTAATAATTGCCGAGGTAATAAATCGTCTGAATACCTGTGTTATTGTTAGGACGAGAATAACTAGAAGAATTTTGCCGACTGGGATACCTGAAACATCGATATTGATGTTTTTTAGGATACTTAAAAATTGTTCCATAATTCCTTTGCTCTCTGGTATAGTTGATAGACATTCGCTTAATATTCTTTAGACAATCACCCTAGTGCTTTGCCTGTGGTAAAATTTATCATAATGAGAGGGAAGATTGGCGGATAACAAAAAAAATTAACAATGCTTCGCTTTGCTTTCGCAAAATTACTAGCTCGTGGTTGCAGCTTTTCAATACATTTCTAATTCATTTGCATTTAGGTAATTTGCGATCGCCTTTTCCCATTGGCTATCTTGAAAATAACTATACCCTAAAGCATAGTAAGTCCAGAATTCGTTATCCCGTTGTTGCGCTTGGGGTCTCTGATTCGGAAGTGCTAAAGCACAACAACAAACCGTACACCTCAAATCAACAAAAAAAAACCCCATATAGGGGTTGCTGATCACCTGAAATCTGGTTAATTTATAATTTAGTGCCACAATCAGGACAGAAATTATTACTGCCCACATTTTTCGCGCCACAATTGTTGCAATAAACTAACTCAATGGTTTCTAAATTTGTCCGCTCAGGTAAACCAATCATTTGAGCATTGCTCTTACCTGGGGCGACCATCGGATAGCAGTTTTCATCCCGTTTCACCTGCACATCCATTAATACCGGGCCCTCAAAAGCCAACATTTCTGCAATGGCATCCTTCAAGTCCTCCCGGCGGGTGACTTGCATCCCCTTGACCCCGTAGGCCTGGGCTAACATCACAAAATCAGGCATTCCCGCCTGCATATTAGAAGAAGAATAGCGCTCGCCATAGAAGGTTTCTTGCCACTGACGCACCATGCCCTGCCAACCATTATTGACAATCACGGTTTTTACATTAATCCCATATTCGGCCAGAGTCCCTAACTCCTGAATATTCATCTGAATACTGGCATCCCCGGCCACACAGATCACCTGTTCATGGGGAAGGGCTGTTTTTGCCCCCATCGCCGCGGGCATTCCATAACCCATTGTCCCTAACCCGGCGCTGGAAATCCATCGTCGCGGGCCATTTTTCAGGAATTGAGCCGCCCACATTTGATGTTGTCCCACATCCGTGGTGAAATAAGCATCGGGAGCCATTTTCCCCAAAGTATCGATCACCTCTTGGGGGGATAGGGAATCCTGATAAATCGGCACAACCAGGGGATAATCTTCCCGCCAGCGTTGAATCCGTTGTAACCATTCGGCTGTTTTTTGCTGGGTTTCCGTTGCTCCGCCCGTTTCCTGACATCGGCGCAATAAATCTACTAACACCTGTCTAACATCCCCAACAATGGGAACTTCCGGGGCGCGATTTTTCCCCACTTCGGCCGGATCAATATCAATATGGATCACCTTGGCCCTGGCGGCAAATTCATCGAGTTTCCCCGTCACCCGGTCATCAAAACGGGCGCCCACGGCAATTAATAAATCGCATTCGGTCACCGCAAAATTAGCATAGGCGGTGCCGTGCATTCCCAACATTCCCACCGATAGGGGATGGGTTTCATTAAACGCTCCCTTACCCATCAGGGTTGTGGTCACGGGTAGATTAAACAGTTCGGCTAATTCTTGGATTTCCCCGTGGGCTCCGGCTGCAATCGCTCCACCGCCCACATAGAGTAACGGTTTTTCTGCCTGCCGGATTAATTTAATGGCTTGATTAATTTGGCGGGTATTTCCCTTCACCGTCGGCCGATATCCGGGTAAGGTGACTTCCCCAGGATTAACGGGAATATAATCAAATTCTTCTAAACCTACATCTTTAGGAATATCAACTAATACCGGGCCAGGACGTCCACTACTGGCAATATGGAACGCCTCGGCGATAATTCGAGCCATCTCCCTCGGATCACGCACCACATAGGAGTGTTTGACAATCGGCAGGGTGATCCCGTAGATATCCGTTTCCTGGAAGGCATCCGTCCCAATGGCTGACCGGGGCACCTGTCCGGTAATTACCACCATGGGAATCGAGTCCATTTGGGCCGTGGCAATGCCCGTCACTAAGTTGGTGGCTCCCGGGCCAGAAGTTCCAAAACAGACCCCGACACGGCCCGTTGCCCGGGCATAACCATCGGCGGCATGGGCGGCTCCCTGTTCATGGCGCACCAGGATATGTTTTAAATCCCCCGTGGCTTCAAAGCGATAGAGTTCATCATAAATGGGCAGAATCGCTCCACCGGGATAACCGAAAATGTGTTTGACGCCATGGCGTTTCAAACTGTCCATCAATGCGTAAGCGCCCGTTGCTCGTTTTGCAGCTATTTTAGTTTTTAGTTGCACAGTAATTCCTCGAACTGTGTTTGAGTTGACTGGGGGTAGGTTTTTCAATTAGCGTGCAGCACACTAAAATTTGATTTTGATTAACCCGCCCTTCGATAGTTTTTTTATTTTAAAAGTTACCAAGCTCTCAAGCCTGAGAGACTGCCACTTTTAACAAGACTTTACAATATCAGTGAAGTTGTTAAGGGTGTTGGGATTTTTTAGGGAGATCAGATAGATTTTCAAGGGAGTCTGTCTATCGATTCTTAAACCATTATCTTAACTTTCCAAAGTATGGTAGAATCTCTGGTGGATTTGGGGTGTGTTCGTTGGCTTTTCCCTTGTTCTCTAGTTTGATTAGATCAAATTGAGATCAAGATGTTAGGCTCAGTCAACCCTGATTCCATTTAGGGGATAAATTGTAGCATATTTTACAAATAATTGTTTCTTGGCGATGATATCAAGAGATAGAATGCTAAGTGACGACTACAAGAAATATTTAACTTGAGGAGTGAGGATCTTGAAGAAGATAGAAGCAATTATTCGGCCTTTTAAACTTGATGAGGTTAAAATCGCCCTGGTCAATGCAGGTATTGTGGGGATGACGGTTTCTGAAGTTAGAGGTTTTGGACGTCAGAAGGGTCAAACGGAACGTTACCGGGGTTCTGAGTACACCGTGGAGTTCCTGCAAAAACTCAAAGTTGAAATTGTTGTCGAAGATAGTCAGGTTGATATGGTCTTGGATAAAGTCATTTCTGCCGCCCGTACAGGAGAAATCGGTGACGGTAAGATTTTTATCTCGACCGTGGAAGCAATCATCCGAATTCGGACTGGAGAGAAAAATTTAGAAGCCATTTAAGTTTTTTTCCATCAGGGATACGGCATTGTCGTATCCCATTATTTATTACACTATCTTATATTTTTATCGGTTGGCTCCAATTTGTTATTCGTTGGGTCATCAATTCTTCAGCAGACAAATCATCGCCCACAGGGGTCTAACTTAACTGTTATAGGTAATTGTTCTTTTGGTTCCGCGCTATTCACCCCGACACCAACATTCCCTATGGTGCGGGTCTTCTTGCTGCCATTTTTGATAAAGTTTTTGAGGTCATTAACTCTCAAGGAGTGACCTCAAACGCTTTAAGTTTACCTGAATCTGAGAATTTTCCATGCAGCTTTTTGAGAAAAATTCCCCCATAGTTATACTTTCACTGAATTTGAAACTATTGGAATATGGGGGGTTAAGCCGAAGCATCTCCAGATAGGCGGGCTTCTGCCATATCTCGAATTAAAGCAATCCGAGAGCAGATATAATCCTTTAAGAGATCGGCTTCTTTGGCGTTGATGCCAGCTTGTTTTTTGAACTGTTTGACTAAACACTGGACAAGACTCGCATCATCAAGATCAACTAAAGTGGATGCTTGAGTGGTTTCTACCAGTGACCAAAGTTGACGAAGCATTGTAGGAGTCATAAAATCTCCGATGGATGCAGTTTTGTCAGTTTCTATACAGAAAATAACAGTGTTTTTCTGAGTGACTTAGAAAGTTACTTCACCATTTGGGAGAAGGCTTAATACTTTCTTCAAGTTTCCAGAATAACCGAGTTTTCTCAAATTGCAAGCAAAAACATACAAGATGTCACAACAGCTACAACTCTCTTAATCCTTTGCATTAAATCTTGACAAATGCCTGCCCTGCCCCCTGCTCCCCCTGCTCCCCCCTACTTAGCCGATTCTGAGGGAATTCCAATCCGTTTGCGTAGGGATTGGGCTCGATATTTGGCGGTTTGATTATCGGGATCATTTTTTAGAGTTTCTTCGTAGGCTTCCAACGCTTGAGCGGTTAGCTTTTTCTTTTCGTAGGCATAACCCAAATTATTAGAAGCGGTGGGGTAAATGGGACTTAACTTTAAGGCTTCTTTATATTGACGAATGGCAATATCGTATTGTTCTTTAGCTAAATGGGCATATCCCAAGGCATTATAAATCATGGCTAGGTTTTCAGGAGCTTCATCTTCCCCAGCTTTCAAGGCTTTTTGTAATACGGTAACAGCTTGAGAGTAAAGTTTTTTATCGTTATAAATACTTCCTAATTCATAATATTCTTGTGCATTTCCCTGTTCTTTTGATAACTTATTTTGTAGATCAAAAAGGGTGCTTTCTATCCGACGAGTTTTAATAATTTGACGAATCACAAAGACGATAGCCCCAGAAAGCAACGCCACTAAAAGTAATAAATAGGCAATGGGAAGGTTCTTATCCATCATTTTAAAAAGAGAGTTTTTTCAACACAAAGGCGAAGGACAGATTAAATCCGATCCTTCACCTGAGCCGACAATCGGCAATTTTGTCTATTCAGTTTAACAGGCGGTTTTAATTGGTTAAAACTACTTGTTTGCACTCTTGGCAAGATCAACGACTTTCCCAAAGGTTTGAGGATCTAAAACAGCAAGTTGGGCTAACATTTTGCGATTCAGTAAGATATCGGCTTTTTTCATATTACCAACTAACTGACTATAGCTAATTCCGTTAACCCGAGCCGCGGCATTAATCCGAGTAATCCACAACCGTCTAAAATCACGTTTGCGGTTACGACGATCGCGATAGGCATTTTTCAACGCCTGCATAACTCTCTGATTCGCGGTGCGGAAGTTAGTTGACTGACAACCACGGAATCCTTTGGCAAGTTTCAGTATTTTTTTGCGGCGTTTGCGAGCAACATTACCGCGCTTAACTCTGGTCATTTACGTTTGTTTCCTTTAATAAAATTCGTTTAGAGGCTTACAAATAGGGCAGCATCAAACGCACGTTGTCTTCTTGAGTCTCACTCACCAGCGCCATCTTAGACAGATTCCGTTTGCGAGCAGAACTTTTATGCTGTAACAGGTGGCTTTTATAAGCCTTGCGACGTGCGATTTTTCCACTGCCAGTGACTCTAAAACGTCTGGCCGCAGATTTACGAGTTTTGAGTTTGGGCATGGATTTCCCTAAATTTCGACACAGCCTATAATTCTATCATAGGAGTTGATATTCTCACAAGTCTTGAGCTTTAGAGGTTGGGGTTGAGCTTCTGGTGCGCGACTTCCACAACGGTATGCACATTCCCTCGGGGGTTAAAATCCCCTTTAATTCGGACTTCTAAGGGATCGGCAGCGGCAACAAAATCATCTAAAATTTGGTTGATGGATTCTTCGTGGGAAATATAGCGATCGCGGTAACTGTTAATATACAGTTTGATAGACTTTAATTCCACTACCCGCTCATCGGGAAGATATGTTAAATAAATCGTAGCAAAATCGGGATAGCCGGAAAAAGGACATTTACAGGTAAATTCGGGTAAGGTAATCTCAACCTGATAGCGACGACCAATTCTGGGATTGGGAAAGGTAATCAATTGTCCTTCCTCGATTTCCCGTTCACCATACTTTAATTCTTCTGGGCTGGCGGTAGAAACTTCTGTGGGTTCAGTATAAGAGTGACTCATGGTTAATTTATGTGATGGAAGGGTGAATTTTTCTGAAATTGCTGAAAAAAATTCGTTCAAATCGTTCTAATCACAGGTATTGTAAAACATAATAAGTTTCTAATAAAATGTTCACCCTCAATTAAAAGTCTTATGCAAAATGCTGACGCCTCTAGCCCTAATCCGTCAGTGGCATCGAGTAATTACTCTCCATCGATTCCCATTTCCATTTATCGAGAAGTTACGGCGGAGTTGCAAACGGTTCAATCTCAACTGCAAACGCTCAAAACCCAAAATCAACAGCTAACCCAGCAAAATCAACAACTTAGGCAAGAATTAGAAAACGTTGTGCAATCTGCCATTGGGTTACACCAAGCCATTAATAAAGCTCAAAGCATCGGTCAGGGGAAAAAATCTCAATTTTCATCTGCAGGAGCGAGTTCTTTTACCCTCGAAATTCCTAGCAATCTCGGCGCGACTCCAACAAATCCCCCAGTTCTGGAAATTGCACAGCAGACCATACCAGAAGCCAGGGGAAATCAACCCAGTTTTCCCTTTCCTCAGCCACCCCAACAACCGTTAAATACGGAGGTAGCTGAACCATTATTTACAGAACCAACGGAGGCTCGGTTACGCCCGATGTCTAAATCTCAGCGTTCTGAATTGAGCGGGTTTTGGCTAATTGTATCAATTGTTTTGATTGTCGTAGTTGCCTTTGGTGCGGGTTATTGGATTGTTCGTCCTCTGTTGAACCAACAACGGTAGATGATTCAGGAATTGTTTCCCAAACATGATTTATAAAAATAATGGCGGAGGGTTTTCCTTCCGCCAATACTGTTTTTGAAGTTGTAGATATTAATGCAACTTCCTAGGAATTAGCCACCTTATCGAGTGGCTGTAATGTAGTTTCCAGAAGGGACATTGATTGTGTTAGCTCGGTGTTGGTATTAATAGTTTCACTATTTTGAATTTTAGGAAATTATCAATACCAACGAGAGGATGAGAAACACAATCTTTTGTTTCGATTTGACTTGACTCGGATGACCGATAAACGGGTTTTAACCGCGAGTTCCAGTTTCAACTAAAGTTGCTAAAGATTCTTCACTAATTGAATCTGGGATCTCAGTCTCGTCGGGTTCATAACCGCGTTTGAATTCTCTCGATCTTACCTGTTTGGCTTGAAGCGCGGTTTCTAGAAACTTAATGGCTCGCTGAGGATTGCCTGCTCCACAAAAGAATAAGTCAGCAGCGAAATAGCCTAATTCTGGCCAAGTGTGAATGGCAATGTGAGACTCAGCCAAAGTGGCTGTTGCAGTTACTCCGTGAGGACTAAACTGGTGTACACATAAGTCGATGAGGGTAGCCCCTCCAGCAGAAATTGCATCAAGCATCGCGCGACGGATGCGTTCGGGATCGTTCAGAAGTTCTGCAGGACACTGCCAAGCGTCAACGACCAGATGGGTTCCCAATTGTTTCATTCTTCGGGTTTTACCTCCACCCTAAAGTGTATCAAACCCTCTGATCATATCACACATTTTCAGAAATTGTGCAAGAGTTTCATCAAAACCGCTCCGAATCCCTAAGAATAGCTGGCTCCGTTGGGCAGAATCGCTCCTTCGAGGGTGGCTTGGTTCAGGTTATCAATATTGAGACTCGCACCGATTAAGTTAGCCGCACAGAGATTAGCTCCGGTTAAATTGGCGCCTTTGAGGGAAGTCAAAAGTAATCCGGCTCCAGTGAGATTAGCATGGCTCAGGTTCGCCCCCCGCAAATCTGCTCCTAAGAGCGTCGCCCCTTCCAAGTTCGCGCCACTGAGGTTCGCCCCCCGCAAATTAGCCTTGGTCAAATCGCTGCGTCTTAAATCAGCATTCTGTAAATTTAAACCGTTTAAATAGGTATCTTTAAGATTTGTGTCTTGGAGGCAGGCTCCTTTTAAGTTGGCTCCGTTTAAGTTAGCGCCACTTAAATCCGCCCCTTGTAAGTTAGCCGCCACCAGGTTGGCCACACCCAAATTAGCCTCTCGTAGACTAGCCTCGCTCAGATCGGCATGACTCAGATTCGCCCCACTCAGATTACCTTGGTTTAGATAAGATCGGACTAATTTAGCATGACTTAAATTAGCACCACTGAGATCAACTTCGGTTAAAATGGTTCGAGTTAAGTTGGCCCCACTTAAATCAGCACCGCTTAAAATTGCTCGGCTGAGAGTTGCCCCCACTAAAATCGCATCGGTGAGTTTGCAACCATTCAGGAGACAGGCTGAAATTAAACTGGCTCCGGTGAGGTTAGCCCCAGTCAAATCGGTTTGGGACAAAATCGCACCACTGAGCATAACTCCACTCAGGTCAGCATTGCGTAAAATAGTATCGGTCAGACTGGCACCACTGAGATTCGCTTCAACCAGAACCGCCATGGAGAGGTTGACTTGACTCAAATCAGCCCCATTGAGATTGGCTCCAATTAGGCGAGCGCGAGATAAATTAGTTCCTTGTAAAGCCGCGTTACTGAGATTAATCCGATTCAAATTTTCCTGTTTCAAGCAGGCTACCATCAGATGGATACCGCTAAAATTTCTCTCTCCTGTAGCATATCGAGTTAATAACTTATCGACATCGATGCTTTCATTAGCCTTCATAAAAAATGAACGGTTTTATTTAATGTGTAAATAGTGGAAAATGACCACAAATTGCTTGAATCGCAGTTCATGGCAGGGGAAAAAGAATGCAAAATAACAGTTATGGGCGTGTAATCACGGATAACCTAACCCTGATTGGATTTCAGTCTAAATTCTTTGTTAGAATCTAACTGTATCGGGCTTTGCTACCTGACTATATTTCGGTGAATCGCTAACCCCAAAGTTAATCGAGCCTAACTGGTATCACCTGCAATATAGGTGTATTGGGCGATTAATCGCCAGATTATTACTAAACAGAATTGCTGAAAATCATAGTGCGGCTGAAGTGGAATATCCCGCAACGTCGATAAAATAATTCGAGACTGAAAGGGCTTAGAAGCCTTAGACCCGGGTTGATTACCTGGGAGGGGAAACACCCCAAGCCTGGGTAAACTGACAACCGAGTTCGAGTGAAATATTGGTTTCGGATGAAAACGACGGGCTAGAGGTCTAACCCGGAATAAACTCCTCCATCGCTGTTGATTTGGGATATTCATAGGATATTTTAATCCTAAACCCTTTCCTCCCTAATCCTGGCATGGTTTAGGCACAACGGCTTGACCTCAAAAGGGTTCGGGGATTTTTACGGGCTAGGATCAAAGGTTAACTGATCTTTTCACCTCGATTGATCACAATTATTCCTTAAACTAATCATAATCGCTGAAGGCTCAAGTGGGCAAGTGTCAGATTCAAAGTGCTAATTGCTGAATCACTAAACCTGGAAAACCTCCATACTAAGATTAAAGTGTGATCCTGTTAGGAGATTTTATGGAAATTCGCGGTGTCTGGTTAACCAATACGGACAGTCGAGTGCTGTTTTCTCGACCGACCATTACCGAAGCAATGGAATTCTTGGCGGAGACGGGTTTTAATGTGGTGTTTCCGGTGGTTTGGAATAAGGGCGTGACTTTTTATCGCTCTCAAGTCATGTCTCAAACCTTTGGTATCGAAATTGATTTCTATGCTAAGGGACGCGACCCGTTACAGGAAGTAATTGAGGAAGGTCATCGGGCGGGACTAAAAGTTGTTCCCTGGTTTGAATTTGGATTTGCGAGTTCTTATCAACAAAATGGGGGCCGAATTTTATCTCAAAAACCTGAGTGGTCGGGGATTAATTCCACGGGGGGATTAGTTGCTAAAAATGGGTTTGAGTGGATGAATGCTTTTGACCCAGAAGTACAAAATTTTGTTCTAAGTTTAGTCTTAGAAGTGGTGAGAAAATACGATATTGATGGAATTCAGGGGGATGACCGGATGCCTGCAATGCCCTCGGAAGGAGGGTATGATCCAAAAACGGTTGCTCTTTATCGGGAGGAATTCGGGCGTCAACCTCCGACCTATCATAAAGACGCCCAATGGGTACAATGGCGGGCGAATATCCTCACAAATTTTTTAATTCGTTTGCGTCGAGAAGTCAAGGCAATCAAGCCAAATTTGTTGATTTCCATGGCTCCTAGTATTTATAAATGGGGGTTAGATGAATATTTACAGGATTATATTGCTTGGATTGATCAAGATTTAGTGGATTGGATTCACCCTCAGTTATATCGACGCAATTTTTGGAGTTATAAAGGGTTAGTTGATCAATTAGTTGATGTTCAGTTTAGGGATTGGCAGTTACCCAAACTTTCTCCAGGTATTTTAGCAAAAATAGGTTCCTATTGCATTACGACTGATGATTTATTAAAGTCAATTGACTATAATCGGTTTAAAGGAGTTCAGGGAGAAATATTTTTCTTTTATGAAGCCCTAAGATTGAATAATAATGCCTTGGCAACTGCTTTGAAAAAAGGGCCCTATGCTATTCCGGCTAAATTGAGATAAGTTCAGGGGAGGTAGGGGAGTAGGGGGAGCAGGGGAGGCAGGGGGAGCAGGGGAGGCAGGGGAGGCAGGGGAGGCAGGGGGAGCAGGGGGAGCAGGGGAGGCAGGGGAAGCAGGGGAGGCAGGGGGAGCAGGGGAGGCAGGGGGAGCAGGGGAGACAGGGGAGGCAGGGGAGGCAGGGGGGAGTAGGGGAAGTGGGTTACTTTTTGCTAGGGGGTACACTGTTTGTTTTGCCTGCTTTGTAGTTGTCAATACTGGACTGGTTTAAGGATTATGCCAAATAGTTTAGAGACAGAAAAGATAAAACTATCTGTGATTATTCCCTTCTGGCAACAGGGGGATTTTTTATTAGATATAATTAGGAGTTTAGAGTATAATTTAGAGATCATTTATGAATTTATTGTTTTAGTAAATCGAAATTTACTTGATTTTGAGTTAGCTGATATTCTGAATTATTTAAACTTGCAAGAGCATCAGATTTTATATTTTGAACCTGCTTTTAATAGTCAGGATATTTTTAATCAAGCCATTGCCCAAGCCCGGGGTAATTATATTGTTTGGCTACAATATCCGGTGATCTTGTATCCGAAAGGTTTGGCAGAAGCTATTAATATTTTAGATAATAATTTAGAGGTTGATGGAGTTAATCAGATTCAACAATTCATAGATTTTGAAGATGAGCGAGAAGGGGTAAAAATTGGATCTGTTTTTAGAAAGGCAATTTGGGAAACGGAAATTATATTAAAAACTCGGTTTCTTGAAGAAACTGGGTTTTTGGGATTTAGAAATAGTCAAAAAGATTTAATTATTAATCAACTTTCTGAAAAAATATGTGAGGTTAAATTTAATTATAGTTTTAATCCAGAATTACCTTTAGTTAGTGTTTGTATTCCGAGTTATAATGGAGAAAAATTTATTGCTGAAGCGATATCTAGTATTTTATCTCAAACCTATTCAGCAATAGAATTAATTATTTCTGATGATCATTCCTCCGATAATACGATCGCGATCGCCCAATCTTTTCAAACCCAAACTTCTATTCCCATTAATATTTTAACTCATCAGACTTTAGGATTAGCTGAAAATAGCAATTTTTGTATTAATCAATCCCAGGGTAAATATATTAAATTTGTCTATCAAGATGATATTTTAATGCCTAATTGTATTGAAAAAATGGTTGATTTAGCCGAAACCGATCCCGATATTGGATTGGTTTTTTCTCCTAGGGAAATGTTTTTTCTTGAGCAAGAAAATATTAATTTAGAATTAATTGCAGTTTATCAACAATTTGCTAATTTACATCAAAGTTGGTCTAATTTAAAATCAATTCAATGGGGAAAAGAACTTCTAAACGATCCGAATTTATGGCAACATCCGATTAATAAAATTGGAGAACCCAGCACCGTATTATTAAGAAAATCAGTATTTAAAACTATAGCAGGTTTTGACCCCGAATTAAATCAATTAGTCGATTTAGATTTATGGTGGAGAATATTGGCACAATTTAAAGTCGGTTTTGTCGAAGAAACTCTATCTTATTTTCGACTCCATACTCAACAAAAAACCTGTCAAAATATGTTTGAAGGTCAAGCAAACGATCAAAATTTTTATGATAAAATCTATTCCCATCCCGATTATCAGCTATTTCCTCCCCAATTTCGATCCTCAAGCGGGATTGATCTATAATTCTATCCCATGGGGTTTGCTAACCTAACCAAAACCCTGTAAGGTTTATTCAGAAATAACTTAGGACTGTTTTAACTATGGCTAATTTTCTCACTCCTAGCACAATTCCTGGTGTATTTGCCCTTTTAGCAAGTCCCCAAGATGATAATGTTCTTCTATTTTCTGGACAGGTTTCCGCCTATCCAGACGGTGTACTATTATTGGCAGGAAATGATAATTTACAGAGTTCTAACATCAGCGATAATTTACTAATTAATGGCAATCAAGGAAATGATACTCTGGTGGCATCCAATGGATTTGATACCCTCTTTGGTGGACAAGATAATGATCGGATTTTTGCAGGTGCTGGTAATGATTTAATCTTCGGAAATTTCGGTGATGATGTCCTAGAAGGAGGATTTAATGCCGATAGTATTTATGGCGGTCAAGGTAATGATAGTCTTTATGGTGACGAAGATGGAGATATACTATTTGGTGACCTGGGAAATGATATTGTAGATGGGGATGCCGGGGTTGATACATTAATCGGTGGTTTAGGAAATGATACCTTTATTTTTGACCCGGGTGAAGCCAGTGTTCGGGTTCGGAATGTGGATGAAATTCAACAATTTGAACCGGGAACCAGTCCGTTTAATGGAGATAAAATTGCGGTTCCGCTAGGAACTCAAATTGATCCGAATTCCTTATTTAGAGATCGGTTTGATTTGTTACCCCAAGAAAATGATCTCAATGGCGATGGCTTAAATGATATTATCGTGGAATTATTAGACGGACGAATTTTGGGTGTAGTGATTAACGATGGATTTTTACCTGCCCAGTTAACCTTCGATTTGGATTTCGTTTTTAGTAACGGATTTGATTTTAATTTATAAACAAAATTTGGGAACTTTTTATGGAAACCAACACCAAATTTAATGGGTTTTATTCCGCAAAACTAGCATTATTATGTTTATCAATGGTGCTATTGTTTGCAGGGAAAGCTCAAACCCAAGCTATGACCACCACGGCGGTGATTGATCAGTTACAAAAATTAACTGATACTAACCGACACAACCGTTTAGAAGCCATCAAAACCTTAAAAACCTTGGGTTCTCCGGCGATTCCGATTTTAGTCGAAGCCTTGAGCGATGACCACGAAGGCATTCGTCGGGGGGCGGCTTTTGCCTTGGGGGCGATGGCCCAGGATGCGGTGGATGCGGTTCCGGCGTTGCTGGCGACCTTAAAAGATCCGGTATCGGCGGTGCGGATGGATGTTGCTGTTGCCCTGAAACAAATTACCGTAGCCTCCCCAGAGGCTTTACAGCAAGCGGTTCAGGAGTTGACAGCCGGATTAAACCATCCTGAGAGTGCCGTTCGTCAGGGGGCAGCTTTGGGCTTGGGAGTCATCGGTTCCGAGGCCCCAAATACCATCCCTCCGTTAATTCAGGCGTTACAAGATACCGATGAGGAAGTCCGACTGGCCGCCGCAATCGCCCTTAAACGCATGGGTACGGTGGCGGTTCCGGCTTTGAAAGAGGCGTTGAATGACCCGGATGCAGGAGTGCGGGCTCGGGCGGCGTTTGCTTTGGGGAATATTCAGGCGTCGGGGATTACGGGTGTAACCCAAGCCTTACAAAATAGCGATCGCCAAATTCGTCAAACGGTGGCGATGAAGTTGGATCAACTCACCTCCGATCAATTACTGGTTCAACGGCAAAATCAGCCTGGGGTCAGTCCTCAAGGAAATCAACCCGGAAATCGACCCCTGGGAAATCGACCCCTAGGAAATCGCCCTGTGCCTCTGGGGAATCAGCCCCAGCGTATGGGTTCTTAACTTTTTTGGTATAGCAGTTGCCATCAAGATTAGGACAGGGTGCGTGTACTTTTTTGACGTACCCTATGAATGGTTTTCAGAATATGAATGATCCTCGATCTAGTATTAATATTCAAGGGCTATATGCCTCGGCATTAGCCTTAGAACAGGCGGGATATTTTGAGTCTGCACAGGCGAAATATCAAAGTATCTTAGAGTTGGATAAGGATAATATTCAGGCGTTGCAAGGTTTGGCTAGGGTATATTTTTACTATGAGAAATATGATCAAGTATTGGAAATTTTAGAACGTTGCTTAATCTTAGATGGAACCCAAGGGAGTCAATATTATAGTTTGGGTTGGGTTTGGGAAAAATTGGGGAATATTACCGAAGCAATTTCGGCGTATAAATGGGCGATTGATTTAGACAAGGAAGGGATAGATGGGTGTTTGAAATTGGGTGACTTGTTAGCAGAATTGGGAGAATTTCAAACCGCACAATTCTATTATCAGCAAGGGATAGATCGACAACCCTATACAGCTAGGGGATATTTAAAGTTAGGGAATCTTTTTTTAGGACAAAATCGGGTAGAAGATGCGATCGCTCTTTATGAAACAGCCTTAAATATTCATCCCCATGATTCTGATTTATTATATCAGATGGGATTAGCATTCAGGGTTAATCAAAATTCTGAAAGGGCGGATTTCTATTTGGGATTGGCGGCGGAATTTCAAGATCAGTATGAAACAGCTATTCAATTTTATCATAATATTTTACAGACTCCATTAGCAACAGTTGAAATTTATTTAAGATTGGGAAACTGTTATCAAAATTTAGAGCAATGGTGGGAGGCGGTTGCTATTTATGAACAGGCTTTGCCACGGTTTCCTGATGGGATAGAATTATATTTGGCTTTAATTTCAGCTTGGCAAAATTTGGGGGAAATTCAAACGGCATTGCAAATAGCTGAACAGTCTATTGATAGGTTTCCAAATCATATTTCTGTCAAATTTGCCAAACAATCTTTGTTACCGATTTTATATGATCATTCTCCAGAAATTTTTAAGTATCGACAACATTTTACTGAAGAATTAGTTAAATTAATTGAACAAACAGATTTAGAGGATTCAGAAGTTAAACAACAGGCGTTAACCGCTATTGCTAGGGGAACTCATTTTTATTTACAATATCAGGGATATGATGATTTAGAGCTACAAAAACAATATGGTGGATTTGTCCATCGAATTATGCAAGCAAATTATCCTGAATGGACAAAACCTTTATTATTGCCCCCTTTAACTGCTAGTCAAAAAATCAAAGTTGGTTATATTTCCTCCCATTTAACCTGGCATACGGTCGGGTTAGTATTTTTAGGATGGTTGAGAGATTGCGATCGCAATAAATTTGAAATCCATTGTTATTATACCGGAAAAGAAACCGATGCCATTACTAATTTATTTCAGCTTTATAGTGATCAATTCTATCATAATTATGGCAATTTAGAGCCGATTGTTGAGCAAATTTTAGCGGATCAAGTCCAGATTCTGGTATTTTTAGATATTGGGATGTGCCCTCAACTAACCCAGATAGCCGGGTTACGAGTTGCTCCAATTCAATGTGCGGCTTGGGGACATCCGATTACTACGGGTTTACCGACGATTGACTATTTTATTTCTGCGGAATTATTAGAACCTCCCAGGGCTGAAAACCATTATTCAGAGCGGTTATTTTGTTTGCCGAATTTAGGAATTAATTATGCTCAACCTCCGTTATTAGAACTGCAAAAAACCCGTTTAGATTTTGGATTAAAAGAGGATGCTATTTTATACTTATCCTGTCAATCTTTATTTAAGTATTTGCCAGATTTTGATTTAATATTAGTGGCGATCGCTAAACAGATAAAATCCGCTCAATTTGTATTTATAGCCCATTGGAATGCTGCAATTACCGAAAAGTTTAAACAACGGTTAAACCGATCTTTTGCCGAACATAACTTAGATATTCAAGAATATTGTGTGATTTTACCCCGTTTAGATAAACTAGATTATTTACAACTTAATAACTTAGCTGATATTGGCTTAGATACTCTGCAATTTACTGGTTTTTTAACCACTTTAGATAGTTTATCCTGTTGTCTTCCCCTAGTTACCTGTGAGGGAGAATGGATGAGAAGTCGTCAGTCTGCGGGCATATTAAACCGATTAGGAATCACAGAAACCATTGCCCAAAATCGAGAAGATTATATTAAAATAGCAATAAAGTTAGGATTAGATTTAGAATGGAGATTAGCAATTAGAGAAAAAATCAAACAAAATCAATGGAAACTCTATGAGGATAAAAGTTGTGTCCCAGCATTAGAAAAATTTTATCAACAAACTATTCACAATTTTAATAATATCCCCCTAAATCCCCCTAATTAAAGGAGACTTTAACAACTAATTCGCCCTATTCCCTGTTCCCTGTTCCCTGTTCCCTGTTCCCTTTTTATATGAGTCAAGCAATTTTAATTAACCTCAAAGAAGCATTTTTTCATGCTCCAGGATTTTGGCAAACTCGGTTTTTAATCAAAACTGGAAATTGGTGTAAATTAGTCGATGGTTTGGATAAAAGTCGCACCGATGGTTATTCTATTTTAGGTAGTTTTGTGAATCAATGTGATCAATTATCCACCCAACAACCCGGATTATATTTATTTTGTGAAAAAAAGAAACAAAAACAGAATGTTACGGAACGATTATATACTTTATTTATCTTAGAACCCGATGGAAGTGTGGAAGTATTAAACGAATTAAAAACCGGGAGTAAAGATTGGGGGGTGCAATTATGGCCTGAAATTGATGCCTATTTTATTAGACAGCAAGACTCTGGAGAAAAAAGACGTCAACAATTAATGCAAGAAATTCAACAACTAGAGTTTGAATTAAAACAACGTCGCGCCGAATTAGCTGCGTTAGATAGGTAAAGGATTAAATTAAACCTATTAGGGACTGGGTTGCTTTTTCAGCGTATTGACAATTGAATCCGCAACAAAATTCGATAAAATATTTTCTCCTATTTTCTGATAATGGCAACAGTTATCAATATAAGCTGGTTCTTTAGTATCATCGAGAATAGATACCCCATCAAAGAAATTAATTTGATTAGCTTTGAGTTCTTTCACCTCTTTTAACAAAAAGGGATATCCTTTTTTGACGGCATCTTGATAGGGACTATCTTGACTAAAGGCAACTTTTTTTTCCGCTTCACTAAACACTCGCTGGGTGGGATAATATTGATTAGGTTGTAAAATATGGAAATAGGGAATATTATTTTCTTTTAAAACTTCATGGATTAAAATAGAACTTTTAGCCCAATGATTAGCAATTTTTGGGAATAGTTTGGCATCGGTTAAAATGGGATATTGCATATAAAAATAAATCACACTCTCCGCCGAACTACCATCCTCCGAGGGTTTCTGGCGATATCGTTCAAATCGTGCCACATCTCGGCGATAGTTGTTAACTAAGTCTTCAACATACAGGGACATGACTGCATTACAAGAGGCTAAGGGACAATCTTTTAAGGTCTCTAAGGCATTTTTGATTTTAGGTTTATTATCTTTAATTCTTAATAGGGTTTTGAGTGCCCGAGTGGATAGACTGTTATTAGCTAAACCCGTTAAGGCTTGAACATGGGATGAACTGGGCATGGCAAATTCTAATCCATTTTGATTATTAATATTAGCGAGGGCAACTTCATTAAAGCCATCAATATTAATCACTAGATCAAATTTTTGCCCCAAGGAGAGTAGATAATTTAAAGTAATTAACTGTTGGGGTTGTTTATACCCGCCAATGGCTAAAGAGATAATAATTAATTCTTTGCCTTTAAATTGAGGGAGTTGTTGGAGTTTTTTCTCTAAAATCTTATTTTGAACTTCATAAATTGAGTAATTACCCGCAACGGAGCCACCTAAAACTCCAACAATTACTTGATTTTTATTGGTTTTTGTGTAGGGGTAATCGTAGGGAGAAATAAACCCATAGTTATTATACTTAAATCCGGGTCTAAAATCGGGGCCGGGTTTCTGCACATAACCAAAATAAGGATGTAATCTCTCGACTACAGATTCCCCGACTCTTACCCCTTCTAAATTAATCCCTAAGTTCTGTAAATCCTCTGTACGTTCCCGGGTATAGTAGAATTGTTTATGCTTAGAATAATAAAAAATTAACGAACCAATTTCTAAAAGAACGAATAAAACAACTAAGTTAATTAACCCTATTTTTAGACCTGCTTTAGCTTGAGGCAAGAATTTAAAATTTTTCATAGTAATAAGAGAAAATTAAAACCAAAACAATTAAAATTTTTGACGAGGCAAAAACCCCGTTACATTATTATATAACAATTACGAGAGCAATTTTAATTTTACGGTTGAGACTTTTGGGTTTGACCCATCAGTTGTTGACAAACTTGACTAGCCATTAATTCCCCGGCGACGCGATTTCCTTGAACGTTCCAATGTCCTCCACAGACTTCTGCATTCTCAAATCCATGTAAACAATTTCCGGTTCTTTCTGCTTCTTTTCGTAAGGGTTCTGCTAACTGTAAAACCGGAAATCCCTTTTGTTTTCCTAACGCTTCAATTCGCTTATTTGGGTAGAATAAATCTTGAATTTGATGTTTTTGCATAAATTCTTGACGTTTTTTGGGGTCGGGCAGAACTTGAAAGGAGTCACTCACCATTATTAGCATAAAATCCTTTCCCTGAGCTTTAACTTCATCCTTGAGTAGTGTAATTAACTGTTCTGTAATTTTCCAAGCTTGTTGCCAATTTTGATCGGGGGGTTCCTTATAAAAATCAATCTCCGTTTCCCGATAGTCTTTTTGCAACTGACGACGTTTAGATTCCATTTCCGCTTGTCTCATCACTTGTAATATTCGAGAATTTGTCATTAATGGATAAGGTAATTGATCCATTTTAGAAAATAAATAATAATCTCGTTCAATACTATTAGGGTTTAATTTTCTAAAGGATACATCTTCCACAAGCTGACCATTTGTTTCCACAAAATAGGGACGTAAATGATCATGTTCTAAGGCACGAAAATTATTGGTGATATCATTCCCAGGATAGAAACCCAAAATTACTAAATCGGGAGAAAATTGTTGGGCATGATGTCGCCAAGTCATTAATTCTTGGGCAGTCCCGTAACCCTGAACTCCAAAATTTAAGACTTCAATGTTTTTCCCCTTTAAAATGGGGCAGGTTTTTAATTGAGTCTCCATGATTGATAATGCCGTTTTTTCTAGGGGAACTTGCAAAGCTTCCATAAAAGAATCCCCTAATACAGCAATGCGATAACTATTAGTGGGTTTTTCTAAAGTTCGTTCGCGATCGCGCATTCCAAAACTGTTCATTTTCACTTCTGAAACCTCTCCTTCCCCCGCCCAAACTGTTTTAGCATTCGGTCGAGGTGACCAACCCCGCTCGGGATCATTGACGGTGTAAGCGAGAGATTTTGAGTCTGCCGGAAGGGGCGGTTGATGTTCAATTCCCGCAATTCTTAATCCCACTTCTCCCAAAACAATTGCTAAGACTAAACTCCCAAAAACTAGGCTCGTATTTAAAATTAAAGATTTCCAAATCTTCATAATCCAGTTTTATTTTCACACAATTGATTAGCAATTAATTCTGCGGCTAAACGATGTCCCTCTGGATTCCAATGCCCCCCACAAAGCGTACCATTTTTTTCAAACCCATGTAAACAGGTTTGATTTTTGGTTGCATAGGATTGAAAAGCGGGGGCTAAGTCTAAAACCGGGAAATTATGCCGTTTCCCGATATCTTTTAATCGTTGATTGGGATAATATAAATTATCAATTTTATTAGAGACTTGAAAGAATTTTCTTGTGGCTTCATCTTTATGAACTTGCATCGGATCGGCAATAATGACTAATAAAAAATTAGCTTCTTTATTTTTGACTTCTTGCTGCATTGAGGTGAGTAAATCTTCTGTAATTTGCCATGCTTCTTTCCAATTCGCATCTTTAGGTTCTCGAAAGGTGCTAACACTTAATTCGTTAGAGTGTTTAACTAAATTATTTTTGCGATATTCTAATTCGGCTTTTTTTGCCACCTGTAAAATTCGAGAGTTATTGACTAACCAATCGGGAAAATGATCAACGGTTGTAATCAAATAGCGATTACTATACCCCATTGGTAAATTACGGAACGAAAAATCCGGTTCTAATTGACCATTTTTATAGACAAAAAACGGCCGATAATAGTTATTTTCTAATTGTCGGGAATTATCAATCACATCATTGCCAATAAAAAAGGAAACAATTACTAAATCGGGGTGATATTTTCCTACTTTTTCCCGCAAGGTGATTAATTCTTGGGCTGTGCCATAGCCATCGACTCCAAAATTGAGAACTTCAATGTTTTTACCTTGGAATTTGGAGCAGTTACTCAAGGTTTTTTCTAATACCGAAGTATAGTTTTTTTCGGCGGGAACTTGGGATGCCAAGGTAAAAGAATCTCCTAAAATTGCAATTCTAAAGGTGTTTTTAGGTTTAGCGATCGCATATTCCTTATCCCTCAAACCATCACTATTAACTTCAACATAGGATTCACCTTCATACTGCCACAATCCCCTAGCCCCAGGTCGATTCGACCAACCGCGATCAGGATCGGATTGGGTAAAAAAGGAAGGAGAAAAAACTGCATGACCCGGTTCAGGAAGTTTTTTTAATCCCTGAATATTGGCTAACCGTAAACCGATTTCTCCGACCGCAAGACCTAGGACTAAACTACCTAAAGCTAGTCCTAGATTTGATGCCCATGTTTTCCAATGCCCCATCGTTTAGAACAAAGTATAAATAAATGGTGCGATCGCAGAACCATGGCTTAGAACAATCAAAGCCCCTAATAAAACCAGTGTGATAATTAGAGGCAATAACCAATACTTTTTGCGTTCTCTCATGAACGCCCAAATATCCTTCAAAAAATCTAATGTTGCTTCAAACACTAGAACGGTCGCTCCATACTTTCTTTGGGTCTAACTTTACTCGCAACCCGATAGGTTGAGAGGCTGGGATTTAATTCACGCTGCATCGCATCAGAACCGAATAGGCGTTTAATAAATCCCATCGGAGCCATCATAACGTAAAAGACGACACCGAGAATAATCTTGCTGTTAATTGCCCCCATAAATAACCCAAACTTCATCCAGTAGTGATACACGGGATTTAAGGTTTTGGGGGCAATTAACGCCCAAAGGATCAGGACGGTTCCTAATATCCAGGGCCAAGTTCTGGGTGGCCAATGTCCGAATAATAAAGGTAAAACCACACCAAATAAGCCAATAATAATGGCTCCGGTGGTTAATCCAAATTCGCGTAATCCTTTGGCGTCAAGTTGAGGAATATCGTGATCAGTCATAATCTTAATTTAATTCAACCGTAGTGAGGCGTTCACGCCTTCTTTATCGAGGGTGGCAGAGCCACCCAGAGGCATTTCTAGGTAGAACCTAGAAACGAGAGGGACGAGGGAAACGCTAATCTAATTCAAATTCTTTTTGCCAAGCATCATCTTTTTGCCAGGGGGTTTGTTCCGTTTTAGCTAATAGGAAATTCTCCAAAACCAGATAATCCATTTCCGTTCGCATAAAACAACGGTAGGCATCTTCGGGACTACCAACAATCGGTTCCCCCCGCACGTTAAAAGAGGTATTCACGATTACAGGACAGCCCGTTTGTTTTTCAAAATGATGGATTAAATCATAATAACGAGGATTGGTTTCTTTGTGAATGGTTTGTACCCGGGCGGAATAATCAACGTGGGTAATAGAGGGAAGTTCTGAACGGGGAACATTAAGTTTTTCAATCCCAAATAGTTGTTCCTGTTCCGGGGTCATGGGAATTCTTAAACGCTCTTGAACCGGAGCCACAATTAACATATAGGGACTAGGGCGATCTAATTCAAAATAATCAGAAACTCGTTCCGCCCTCACCGATGGGGCAAAGGGTCGGAAAGACTCTCTGTATTTGATTTTTAGGTTCATCACCGACTGCATTTTCTGATTGCGCGGATCACCAATAATTGAACGTCCGCCCAAGGCTCTCGGCCCAAATTCCATCCGTCCTTGAAACCATCCCACCACGTTTCCTGCGGCTAAAATTTCTGCTAGACGGGGCATTAATTCGGGATCATCTAAGCGTAAATAGTTCGCCCCAACCTTGTCTAAATACTCCTGAATTTCAGCATCACTAAATTTCGGCCCCAGATAGGAACCTTGCATATAATCCAAGCGTTTTTGATGGGTTTTTAACGCCACAACCGCAGGTTTTGATCCGGCACTGGTTTCTAATTGTTTTTCCGCCGAAACATCGAAGGCTAGATCGGTTTCTACATGGCGCGGTTGCTGATGATATTGATACCAAACCGCTAAGGCTGCCCCTAACGCCCCTCCCGCATCTCCCGCGGCTGGTTGAATCCAAATATCCTTAAAGGGGCCTTCCCGCAAAATCCGGCCGTTAGCCACGCAGTTGAGGGCTACCCCTCCAGCTAAACACAGGTAATCAACGTTTAATTCCTTCTGCACACTGCGGGTTAGACGCAACACCACTTCTTCGGTGACCACTTGAATCGAGGCAGCAATGTCCATTTCCCGTTGGCTAATGGGGGTTTCTGGCTTACGGGGCGGGCCACCAAACAGTTGATCAAACTTAGTATTGGTCATGGTCAGACCGACGGCATAATTAAAATATTCCAGATTTAATCGGAATGTACCATCGTCTTTTAAATCAATTAAATGGGTGAGGATTTTATCAACATAAATGGGTTCCCCGTAAGGAGCTAATCCCATTAATTTATATTCCCCGGAGTTGACTTTAAACCCGGTATAATAGGTAAAAGCTGAATAAAGTAAGCCTAAAGAATGGGGAAAATCGATTTCCCAAACCGGGGTTAAACTATTACCATCTCCCAACCAAACCGAGGTTGTTGCCCATTCTCCCACACCATCTAAACACATCACCGCCGCTTTTTGAAAGGGACTGGGAAAGAAGGCAGAAGCCGCGTGGGATTGATGATGTTCGGTAAATAATAACGGGGGAAGTTTGGCTTTTTTAGCCCCGGCGATAGTGCATAATTCTTTTTTTAATACGGATTTTAGGTAAAGTTTTTCTTTTAACCAAACGGGCATGGCTTTAATAAAAGAACGAAACCCTCGGGGCGCGTAGCTGAGGTAGGTTTCCAGGAGTCGTTCAAATTTCACCAGGGGTTTATCATAAAAAACCACCTGATCAATTTCAAAAAAGGTGATGTTCGCTTCCTGAAGACAATAGCGGATGGCGTTGGCGGGAAATCCTGGGTCGTGCTTTTTGCGCGTAAACCGTTCTTCCTGGGCCGCGGCCACAATCTTACCATCACAGACGAGCGCCGCGGCGCTGTCATGGTAGTAGGCTGAAATTCCAAGTATGTTCATCGGTGTCTCCTCACTAGGCGCAGTCGAGCCTGTCTGTGATTATAAAGAAAAAAGAAATAATCAAGAGATTATAGCGTTAAGTGGACAATCTGCCGCATATCTTCTGCTGGAATGGGAAATTTTCAACAATAAAAGCTATTTGTTCGGTATAATAAATGTTTAGGCTTAAAAGATTTCACCTACATAGAATCAGGCAAAAATGACATTTACGGAACTAAGATCATGCTAACCTGATATTGATATTCAAAAAAATCTAGCTTTATAAATTAAATTGACTATGATCAATATCACGATTCAAAACTTTGATGATGACCTGAAAAATCGCCTGCAAAAGCGAGCCGAATCCTATGGGCGTTCTCTCGAAGAAGAAGCCAAAGAAATCCTCCGGGTTGTCTTGACAGAAAATGCTATGGAACCCCTAAATCTTGCCTTAGCTATCGAGCGACGTTTTGCCCATTTTGGTAATTTTGAACTTCCAACTATTCCTAGGGAGCCTTTACGCGAACCCCCTAATTTTGAGGATTTATATGATTGTACTTGATACCAATGTATTGTCTGAACTGATGCACTCAAAAGGTTCGTTAGTGGTTCGTCAATGGGTAGCAGCACAACCGATAATGAATCTTTTTACAACAACTATCACTCAAGCTGAAATTCTCTATGGAATTGCTTTGTTGCCTTCTGGAAAACGCCAAACTGAACTTAGCCAATCTGCTCAATTGATGTTTGCTGAAGATTTTGCCGGGCGGATTTTACCGTTTGATGAAACAGCAGCGAACGCTTTTGCTAGAATTGCCACGGAAAGAAGACAAATGGGTAAACCAATTTCCCAAGCTGATGCTCAAATAGCCAGTATTTGTTACACTCGCCAAGCTACTCTTGCTACTCGGAATGTTTCTGATTTTGAAGGGTGTAGTATTACAATTTTTAATCCTTGGGAACCTGATTAAACTTAGGGAAAACTCCAATTTCTCTGATTAACCCCTCTGTCTCCTATTTAATTCAATTCCGATGATTGTTAATATGTCGAAAGGATAGATATCTGGGGAAATCACGTTACTCGCAAAAGTCCAGGGAATCATACACGAATTCAATGGGATATATAAAATTATAGATTATGGATAGACTTAATTATTGGCAGTTACCAGGTTTAGAAAATATCTATCTTGAAGATAGTTATGTATTGGGTATCAAAACTGATACTTCTATAGAATTCTTTTTAGAAGCTATTTTGACAGAAAATCATTCGCTTTACACTTCTCCTTTAGTTTTGAAAAAATTAAAGACAGTTATCCCACTTTAATTGATGAAAATGTTAAATCTTTATCAATTAATTTTTCCGTGTTAGCAATGCGTTAAATCATTGATCAATAATAATAAAATAGGAGTTTTGTTATGCGTTTTTTCCTCCTGATTGTGCTGATATTGGGCATATTTTTTCGCTTCACTAATCTTGATCATAAAGTGTACTGGTACGATGAAGCCATAACATCTCTACGAGCTTCTGGTTATACTGAACAAGAAGTTGTTCAGCACTTTTCCCAAAAGTCAATAGTGAGTGTAACGGAACTCCAGCACTATCAACATCCTGATGGAACAAAAAGCTTAATTGATACAGTCAAAAGTTTAGTTAAGGAAGACCCGCAGCATCCGCCTTTATACTACATTTTGGCAAATATTTGGTTTCATATAATTGGTAGTTCACCAACATTATCGAGGTTGTTACCTGCGTTACTCAGCTTGCTGGCATTTCCCAGTGCTTATTGGCTGTGTCAAGAGATATTTATTGAAACAGGGGTTTTTACTTCCAGGTTGTCTACATATTTAATGATCGGATTAATTGCCGTTTCGCCATTTCACGTCGTTTATGCCCAGGAGTCAAGACAATACAGTCTATGGGTTGTAACAACTTTACTTTCAAACGCAGCTTTATTGCGGGCAATACGACTTAATACGGGGATGAGTTGGGGTATTTATTCCTTTACTGTGGTCATCAATTTTTATACCTTTCTTCTGAGTGTACTAACGATGATTGCTCAGGGTTTATATATTATTCTTGTTTATGGTTTTAGTCATATAAAAATCCTCAGAAACTACATTATATCATTATTGGTAAGTGCTATATTTTTTGTCCCTTATATTTGGATTCTAATTGTTAATCAGTCTCAAGCTGAAAAAGGTCTGGAGTGGTCATTTCTTTATAGCGTTAAACGCTCAGAATTGACGAATATCTGGATTCAGCACCTTGGTCGGATCTTTTTTGATGTCAATCAAGATCCCTGGGATTTTTATATTCATCGAGTGTTGTTAGTCTTGTGCGTATATGCTCTTTATTGCCTTTGTCGTCAAACGCCTATGTCAGTTTGGTTACTGATTGTCCTTCTGACTGCGAGTAGCACATTGCCTTTAATGATTCCCGACTGGATTTTAGGAGGAAGGCGCTCGATAACATTACGATATATGATTCCTGGATTATTGGGAGTTCAACTTGCTATGGCTTACTTACTAGGGAAACATTTAGCGAATCCTTCGTTAAATTTTTGGCATCATAAATTTTGGCAATTACTTTTAGTTATCCTACTTTCTGGAAGTATCTTGTCCTGCGCTGTTAGCTCTCAAGCAACAGTTTGGTATAATAAAAGTCTTGGCATTAATGGAGAAAATATAGCTATTGCTAAAATTGTTAATCAGACGACTCATCCTCTTTTGATTAGCGATGAAAGAGTAGGTCATCTTTTATCTTTAAGCCATTCACTTAAACCCACTGTACAAATTCTCCTTCAACCTTCCTGCGCTACCTGTCCAATTCATTCTTCTAGCATATTTGGATCTCAACTACCAGTAGAAGAATTTAATCGCTTTAGTGATGTTTTTTTATACCGATATCCTCCCAGTAATGAATGGCTTAAGGAATTAGCAAAACAGAAAAATTATAAATTTCAACCTGTTGTATTTGGATTTGTTGAATGGTTAAAAGATAAGCCTGTGCTTTGGAGAGTGCTCCCAATTGGTACTTAGTAGGTGTAGGACTTTTGATTCTAATTTTTCAATAGCTAATAATGACTTTCTGCAAAAAAAGATTGGTTTTGAAAAAATTAAAGACAGTTATCCCACTTTAATTGATGAAAATATTAAATCTTTATCAATTAATTTTTCTGTGTTAGCAATGCGTTAAACCATTCTTGATATAAAATCCAGAAAATATTCCTGATAACCACTATCAATTCGGTTGTTTACGATGAATATTGATCTAAATGGAACTATCGAGCGGTACCTCAACCCACTGATTAATCAATTTATTGATTTTCTATTTCATCATATAAACTTTCAACTAAATTTTCTAATTTTTCTTCAGAACAACAGTCAATTAACAGATCAAAAGCATCCAGCAGTTTGGCGGCATTTTCTCCTAAAATGGGACTCATATCCCAAACATCTTGTACCCAGTCTCTAGGGAGTTCATCATCAAAAATCATGCGTTCTAAAAGTTGTCTGGATTCCGTTTTGCTCAGAGTCATAATACTGCAAAATTACTAAGATTGGCACTTAAACTATAATATCAAATTGTGGTGATTAGTTGGGTTAAGGAAGATACAACCTAACTTTTAGACTCAATCACTATAGCGTTCTTCCGCCCAAGGTTCCCCCCTTTTGTGATAACCATTCAATTCCCAAAATCCCAATTCCTCATGATCCAAAAACTCTAACCCGTTAATCCATTTTCCACTTTTCCAAGCATATAAATGGGGAACCACTAACCGCAGAGGGCCACCATGATCGGCGGGTAAAGGTTCATCAAAAACTTGATAGGCAAAAAAGTTTTCTTCCCGCAAAAAATCCTCCATTGAAAGATTAGTAGTATAACCGCCATAGCAATGTTCCATAATCTGAATGGCTTGGGGATCAACTTCAACAAACTGCATAAAGTCCGTAACCTTTATTCCTGTCCACTGCACATCTAATTTTGACCAATGGGTAACGCAATGAAAATCCGCAGTAAAGTTACTTTTAGGCATTGCCATCATCTCAGACCAACTAAAGGTTTTTGGCTGGACTAACCCCCAAACCTTTAACTGCCAATTCTCGATAGAAACTTGGGGGGTTTCCCCATAGGTTAAAACCGGAAATCCTTTGCTCAGATGTTGTTTGGGAGGAACGCGATCGCTCTGATCAGAAGTTGGCTTACTGAAAAATTTACCTAACATGATTAACCCCTAACAACCACTTTTATAAGTATACTATTAAACGCCTAATTTTAATTAGAATTAGAGGTGGGTTTGCCAAAAATTGTAAAAGACATTTTTCCGGTTAAGCCACTTTTCCAAACCAAGCCATCCCCATCTCGAAAAAAGATTTTTAGATCGGCATCCTGTAACTGGGTTTTGGGGTCAGTGGTCATCCATAACCAGTCATCCGTAAGACCCTGGGTATTATTAACAATAGATAGCAAATAACGTCCCGCTTCTAATTGAAACGGGATCACCGAACCCACATAATTAAATACGGGATGGGAAAACCGTTCAATATTAGTTTTAGTTTGGCGTACTTCCCTTAACTTCACCTCAATTTTAGGGGTAATTTCTGGGACTCTCTCAACCATTTTAAAAATTCTCAAGGAAAATTTATCCTTTAAAGGTTGACCCTCGGGGAAATATTGACCATTCCAATCAATTTGATCCACTTCAACTGTTTCATGAATGATAAACTCATAACCAATTTGTTGTTGTCCTGAAAAGTATTGACCATCAAAATCACTCAGTAATCCAAAGGAACCATTGCCTTCACCGGAACCAAAAATCACCTCAGCATTTACCGAAATTAAAGAATAGTTAGCCCAGATAAAACCACTCAAAAATCCTGTCCAAACCATCGCAGATGATTGTAAAAACTTAATTTTTTTGAACATCATAAAACTTGATCATTGACCTTAAAAACTAAAATTACGATACAATAGTGACAGTGAACTTCAACTCAATCCTCTCTATGATACCTGCTCCGATCCCAGACAACGAAAAAGAACGATTAGAGGCCCTGTATGACTATCAAATTCTCGATACCCAAGCGGAACCTTCTTTTGATGAATTAACCCTTCTAGCGACCTATATTTGCAAAACACCCATTGCTTTGATTAGTTTACTCGATCGCGATCGCCAATGGTTTAAATCGATTATTGGCCCGATGCCACCCGAAACGACTCGGGAGATTGCCTTTTCTTCCCATTGTATTTTACAGGATGATTTCATGATTGTTCCCGATACCTTAAAAGATGAACGATTTATTAATAATCCTCTGGTTATATCCGAACCTAAAATCCGTTTTTATGGCGGGTTTCCCTTAATCAATAATCAAGGTTTTGCCATTGGAAGTCTATGTGTGATGGATTTTATGCCCCGCAATTTAGCCCTAGCTCAAACCGAATCTTTAAAACTGATTAATCATCAAATTATGAGACAGTTAAACACTCGTCGCCATCTTTTTGGGATCAACCAATCTGTTGATGATTGTTTAAAATCATTGACAGCCAGCTAATTTTTATTAAGATTTTATTACCCCTTAATCTATGTATCCTAACGTTACAATTATTGAGCATCCTTTGGTTCAACATAAACTCACCTTGATGCGACGAGAACAAACCAGTACCGCTAAATTTAGGCAATTGTTGCGGGAAATTAGTATGTTATTAGCCTATGAAATTACCCGGGATTTACCCCTACGAAAAGAGTTAATTCAAACTCCCCTGGCTGCGATGGAAGCGCCAATTTTAGCCTCGGAGAAAAAAATGGTGATTGTATCGATCATGCGGGCAGGTCAGGGAATTTTAGATGGAATTTTAGAATTAATTCCTTCGGCAAGAGTCGGACATATTGGTTTATATCGAGACCCTCGAACCTTTATCCCCATTGAATATTATTTTAAACTTCCTGATGATATAGAAGAACGGGAAGTTTTAGTGGTTGATCCGATGATTGCTACGGGAAATACAGCCATTGCTGCCATCCAAAGATTGAAACAAACTAACCCTTTTTCGGTCAAATTTCTGTGTTTAATTGCCTCTCCAGAGGGGATTAAACATTTTCATTCCTATCACCCTGATGTTCCTCTATATACTGCAGCTATTGATGATCATTTGGATGAACATGGGTATATTATTCCGGGGTTGGGGGATGCGGGCGATCGCCTATTTGGAACCAAATAATAGCGGTTAATTTTAACAGCTTTTACCAGAAAAAGCTCGGTCGAAAGTAAGATTTTTTAGGAAATAGCAAAGATGAAAACAGTTAAAATTTCACCCAACTATATTAATGGACAATGGTGTTTATCCCAGGCAACAGAAACCTTAGATATCATCAACCCGGCAACCTTAGAAGTATTAGCAAAAGTTCCTCTTTCTCCAGCAAGGGAACTGCATCAGGTGGCAGAAATCGCCCAAAAATCCTTTGATTCATGGCGACAAACTCCGGTTACAGAAAGGATTCGTTATCTGTTTAAACTGAGAGAATTACTTGAACAAAATCAACAGGATTTAGCGGAAACTATTACCTTAGAATGTGGAAAAACCCTGGCTGAATCTCTAGGAGAATTACAACGGGCAATTGAAAATGTGGAAGTGGCTTGTGGTGTTCCTAGCTTAATTCAAGGTTACAATTCTGAAGATATTGCCAGGGGAATTGATGAAATAATGATTCGTCAACCTTTAGGAGTTGTGGCGATTATTTCCCCATTTAATTTTCCGGGGATGATTCCGTTTTGGTTTTTTCCCTATGCGATCGCTTGCGGCAATACTTGTATTATTAAACCCTCGGAAAAAGTTCCCTTAACCATGCAAAAGGTTTTTGCTTTAATTGATCAATTAGGATTACCCCCAGGGGTGATTAATTTAGTCAATGGAGCTAAAGAAACCGTTGATGCTATTTTAGAA
This sequence comes from Planktothrix sp. PLAVEN19ND, assembly GCF_057220675.1. Lineage (NCBI taxonomy): Bacteria > Bacillati > Cyanobacteriota > Cyanophyceae > Oscillatoriales > Microcoleaceae > Planktothrix > Planktothrix sp. PLAVEN19ND. Next base: position 2,865,627 of record NZ_CM170132.1, read on the forward strand.
AATCCCCAAATTAAAGCGATTAGTTTTGTCGGTTCCACGGCCGTTGCCAAATATGTCTATAGTCGGGCGGCTGCTCATGGCAAAAGGGCGCAATGTCAGGGCGGGGCAAAAAATCCGGTGATTATTTTACCCGATGCTGATTTAGAAATGACCACAAAAATTATTGCTGATAGTGCCTTTGGTTGTGCCGGACAACGCTGTTTAGCCACCTCAATTGCGATTACAATTGGTCAAGCTAAACAGAGTTTTACCGATGCGATCGCCTCTGCGGCGGAAACTCGAATTGTCGGTTATGGATTAGATCCAGGTGTTCAAATGGGAACGGTAATTTCCGCCGAAAGTAAAACTCGAATTGAAGGATTAATTCAACAAGGAAAACAGGAAGGAGGCAAAATTTTAATTGATGGCAGAAATCCTAAAATTTCCGGTTATGAACAGGGTTATTTTATTCGCCCGACCATTTTACAAGATATTAACCCCCAGGGAGAAATTGCCCGCACCGAAATTTTTGGCCCTGTATTAAGTTTAATTCATCTGAATACTCTTGAAGAAGCGATCGCATTGATTAATCAAAGTGAATATGGCAATATGGCCTGTTTATTTACCCGTAGTGGGGCGGCGGCGCGACAGTTTCGGTATCAAGTTCAAGCGGGAAATATTGGAATTAATATTGGTGTTGCTGCACCGATGGCATTCTTTCCTTTTAGTGGTTGGAAAAATAGTTTTTTTGGAGATTTGCACGGTCAAGGACAGCAGGCGGTTGAGTTTTTTACTCAAACTAAAGTTGTGGTTGAGCGGTGGTTATCTGACTGGTCACGACAATTTTAATTATAGAGGGCGAGAAGACCTCGCCCCTAGGTTTAATGGTGGTGGTGGTGATCGTGACCATGATGATGATGATCATGATCATGACTGTGATGATGGTGATCATCGTGGCTATGAACACTCACCAGGGAAGGATTAACCGCTAGGGCCATTTCATTTAATAGCGCTTCAATTTGGGGATTTGCCCAATCTGCGGCCATTTTTAAAAACTCGGGATGGTCGTTAACACACTCCATTTGTACATATTTAACATCCGTATATTTCCGACGTAAACCCTCAATAATATGCTCAACATCTAAGAGGGTTTCATGGTTTTCGGTGGCAAATCCAATGGGCATAAAGACAATCGCTTTCGCCCCTAATTCAATTAAATTATTCGCCGCTAATTGGGCGTTAGGTTGCGTCCATTCAATTAAGGGAGTATCATGGTTTAACCAACCCACAGAAATTAACGGATAACGGTTAATTAAATTTTCCCGAACCTGTTCATATAGGGCTTGACTTTCATCAATTCCCGAGGTAAATCCTTTAGCTTTGTGAGGACAACCATGATTCATTAAAACAATCCCAATTTGAGAGGGGAGACAGGATTGAATCAGATCATGTTGAATTTTGTCTTCGACTAACTTTCCGAGTAGTTGAATATAGGCAGGTTCATTATAAAAAGAGGGGATATACCGTTGACCTTTTACCCAATGTTCACCTTCATCTGCTAATTTTTCCAGGGCTATATTTACCTGTTCCACGGCAATTCCACTGGTAAAAATAGAATCAACCACTAACAGAGGATAAATTAACAGTTTATCAAATCCTTCAGCTTGAATTTGAGTTAAAACCTGTTCAGGAAGGAAAGGCGCACAAAAGTTAAAGGCTTTGAACACTTTAATCTGGTTGCCCCATTTTTCTTGTAAATGTTCCTCAATTCCCGCCCGTTGTTTCTCAAAAATTGCATTATGGGGAGAAATAAAATTCCCGTGTTGATGACTCCATTCATGAAGATCAAACATTGCTAAAAGTTTAGCCAAAGGCGGATAAATCCAAGTGGGAACCGGGGCAAATTTAGCGGTTAAAAGGTTTAAAGCCTGTTCGTTATAATTGGCAAAGTCTTCATAACTTTCGACTTCACCATAGCCCATAAGCAAAACCGCAACCCGGTTTTCCCCCTTGGTATCGGTTGGGGCTGAATTAATGATGTCCAGTTTTTCAGGAGTGGCAACCAAGTTTTTGTCCTCACGTTCAAGTGCTACTATCAAGTCCTTTGATGAAACTCTCCCTCATGATATTCTCAGGAGGGATATTCCATAAAATTACTCTCCCTAATAGTTTAACATCCCCTACAGGGGGATGGGGAAAGGGAGGTAGGAGCAGGGGGAGCGGGGGAGGTAGGGGGAGTAGTCACTTAACAACTATCAAAAAATGCTATTAATTTGTCCTGGAGTTCATCCATCGGAATTAACGGAATGTTTTTTAAATGGAGTTTTAGAAAATTGGAAAAACCAACAACAATTGGGAGAATTATTAATCTTTCCCACTCAAGATTATTCTGCCTATTCTAGTTTTGATATTTTAAATTTTATCGATAAAAATAATCCCAAATCTGCTATAATAATCATAGCTTTTAGTGCTGGAGTTGTCGGGGCAATGGGGGCGGCTTTAGTTTGGCAACAATGGGGAAAGGAAATTCAAGGATTAATTGCGATCGATGGTTGGGGGGTTCCTTTAGGGGGGAATTTCCCGATTTATCGCATCAGTCATGATTATTTTACCCACTGGAGTTCCGCATTATTAGGAGGAGGAATAGAGAGCTTTTATGCCGATCCTGCTGTTGAACATTTAGAAATATGGCGATCGCCCCAAACCACAAAAGGATGGTGGATACATCAAACCTCAACAGGACTAAAAACCGCAACACCCACCAGCGCAGCAACCTTTATTCAAAAGGTATTGAATCGTTTAAACTAGAGAAACTCATTCAATATTTAGAAAGATGACTGTAGCCACAAACCTAAATAAAACCGTAATTTCTGTTAATGGAGTCGAGCATTATTGTGAATGGGTAACAACAGCCAATTCCACACCCGGAACCAAACCTATCATGGTCTTTATTCACGGTTGGGGTGGTTCGGGACGCTATTGGGAAAGCACCGCCCAAGTTTTATCTCCAGAATTTGATTGTTTAATTTATGACTTACGCGGGTTTGGACGGTCTAATGCACCAGAAGTCACGGATAAACCCCCATCAAAACGGTATGAATTAATCGAATATGCCGAAGATTTAGTCACTTTATTAGACCAGTTAAATTTAGACAAAGTTTATATCAATGCCCACTCCATGGGCGGCTCTATTGCCATGTTATTTTTAAATCGATATCCCCAGCGAGTTGAACGAGCTATTCTAACCTGTAGTGGCATCTTTGAATATGACGAAAAAACCTTTAATACCTTTCACAAATTTAGTCGTTATGTCGTCATGTTTCGCCCTAAATGGTTAACCTTAATTCCCGGGATGGATAAAATGTTTATGGCTCGGTTTCTCCACCGTCCAATTCCTCGTCCCTTGAGTCAAGCCTTTTTAGAAGATTTTCTCCTAGCAGATTTTGATGCCGCCTATGGAACCGTATTAACCTCTGTTTCTAAAGAAGCAACGGAATGGCTCCCCGCAGAATTTAAAAAATTAACTGTTCCCACTTTATTAGTCGCCGGAGAACACGATCAAATTATCCCCGCAGAAATGGGACGACAAGCTGCTACTTTAAACCCTAACGTTCAGTTAGCAATTCTTAAAGATACCGCCCATTTTCCCATGCTTGAAGATCCCGAAACCTACTTAGAAAAACTGCGAGAATTCCTAGGAATTTGAGTCTGAGGGGAATTAAAGTGACAAGTTTTGGGTTGGCGGTTGTCGCAAACGGATTAGAATACATTAAAATATAAAGAAACCCTGTTTTTGGTTAGAAACTTAGTTGAGCCGGAACTATGACATCCTATGCAACCTCCACAGCCAGAGCCGAAATGAGCGAACTCCGGCGACTAAAAGGCTTACTTCCTCCTGAGTTGCAGAGTTGGGTCACGGTGGAAAAAACCGTCGAAGTCAACCCGCCCCTCGTCCGTTGCGAAGAAATTGGCAAGGATCAAGTCGAAATTCAAATTGACTTGGTTCGTTGGGAACAGTTGGCAATGGATCAACGCAACCTACTATTTTGGCATGAAGTCGCCCGCATTCAAAATGATACGATTCCTAGAGATGGTTGGGAAATGGCCGCCCTCGCCATTGGTTTAGGGGGAGCCGTCGGGGAACTCTGGGTACAAGACGGACTACTACTCTTATTAGCCCTAGCATTATGTGGGGTTTCCGGTTTTCGTCTCTATCAAAAAAATAACGGAGAACGTACATTACAGGAATCCTTAGAGGCTGATGAGAAAGCAATTTCTCTGGCTACCCGTTTCGGTTATACCTTACCCAACGCCTACAAAAGCCTAGGAAGTGCCCTAAAAACCTTAGTGGATCAAACCCCGAAAAAACGCCTAAAAGCCCGTTATGAAGCTCGCTTACAAGCTCTTAAACGCAGTGCAACTAAGGCCAAAGCTAGAGTTAAAGGGGGAAGTGATACCGCCTCCTCGAATTCGGAAAATGTATTTAATTAATTGATAGTGATCATTCTTTCTAGGGTGCGTTAAATGAACGTTGACGTGCCCCAAATTTTTGGTTTTAAAGTCATAGAAAATAGCGAATAAAGAGGATTACGCAGATTAACACCGATGAAAATCCGTGAAATCCTCTTAAATCCGTGATCCCCATCCCCCATTATGTCTATTATTATTGCTGAACAGCTAGGTAAAGTTTATCCCGTCGCCATCAAAGAACCCGGATTTCAAGGAACCATTCGCCATTTTTTTCAACGCACCTATCAGAATATAGAAGCGGTAAAAGAAGTTTCGTTTAAAATTGAATCGGGGGAAGTGGTGGGATTTTTAGGGGCTAATGGAGCCGGGAAAACCACAACTTTAAAAATGTTAACGGGGTTAATTTATCCCTCTAGCGGATTTGTGGAAGTTGCCCATCATACTCCCTTTAAACGTCAATCTAAGTTTTTACAAAAAATTACCCTGGTTATGGGGCAAAAACAACAGTTAATCTGGGATTTACCCGCCTTAGATTCTTTAAAAATTAATGCCGCAGTTTATGGAATTTCTGATGGTGAATATCGTCAACGGGTCGGGGAATTAAGCGAGATGTTATCCCTAGAAGGAAAGTTAAAACAACCGATGCGAAAACTATCTTTAGGGGAACGAATGAAGGCGGAATTAATGGCGGCTTTATTACATCGTCCTCAAGTCTTATTTTTAGATGAACCCACCTTGGGATTAGATGTTAATGCCCAAGTCAGTGTCCGGGGGTTTTTAGCTGAATATAATCGTCGTTATCAAGCTACAATTTTGTTAACCAGTCACTACATGGCTGATATTACGGCATTGTGTAAACGGGTGATTTTAATTCATCAGGGACAATTGATTTATGATGGCAGTTTAGAGGGTTTATTAGAACAATTTTCCCCCTACCGAGAAGTTAAAATTGAATTAGAATATTCTTCTGCTGAAGTATTAGAAAGTTGTCGTCAGAAATTATTAACCTATGCAGAAATTGAATCCATGGAGGGTCAAGTTGTGCGCTTATTAGTCAAGCGCGATACCTTAACTACAACGGTCGCTAAAATATTAGCTGAATTCAATATCCTGGATTTAACCGTGAGTGACCCTCCGATTGAAAATGTGATTGGGCGAGTTTTTCGCGCTGGAGTTGTTGATTAAAATAGATTCAATATTCCCTGTTACTTCTTAAATTATCGGATTAACTCATTATTTCTTTAAAAAATGCGATCGCATCTTTTAGAGCTACAATAAAAACATCAATTTCTTGTTTAGTATTGTAGAAATATAAACTCGCTCTGGCGGTGGAACTTAAGCCTAAATAACGATGTAAAGGTTGGGTACAGTGATGTCCTGAACGAATCGCCACCCCGGAATCATCTAACATGGTGGATAAATCATTGGCATGAATCCCATCCACGCTAAAAGACGCTAAGGCGGCTCTCCCTTCTCCCTTAGCATTGGGTTGGGGGCCATAAAGTTTTAATTCAGGAATTTCTCGCAATCTTTCAAATAAATAGGCCGTTAATTCATGTTCATAATCTTCTATTTTGTCCATACCAATTGACGTTAAATAATCAATCGCTGCCCCTAAAGCAATTGCTTCTCCAATCGCCGGAGTTCCCGCTTCAAATTTATGGGGTAATTCCCCCACCGTGAAATGATCTAAAAACACCTCAGCAATCATTTCTCCTCCCCCAAAAAAGGGCGGCATGGCTTCTAATACCTCTAATTTGCCGTATAAAAAGCCGATACCCGTAGGAGCGCACATTTTATGACCCGATGCCACTAACCAATCACAATCAATTTTCTGCACATCTAAAGCCTTATGGGGCGCACTTTGGCAAGCATCAATTAATACTTTTGCACCGTATTGATGACTAATTTTAGTAATTTCTTCAATAGGATTAATACAACCCAACGTATTAGAAATATGAACAATAGAAACTAATTTGGTTTTGTCAGAAATCAATGTTTTAAAATGTTCTAAATCAAATTCTTGAGTTTCTGTTAACTCGACAAATTTAATCACCGCTCCAGTTTTTTGAGCGACCATTTGCCAAGGAACTAAATTACTATGATGTTCCATGACACTGAGAATAATTTCATCTCCGGGTTTTAAAGTATTTAAACCCCAGGAATAGGCTACAATATTAATAGCTTCACTGGCGTTGCGGGTATAGACAATTTCTTTGTAGGATTGAGCATTAATAAATTGGGCAACTTTTACTCTAGCTGCTTCATAAGCATCCGTGGCTTTTGCACTTAAAACGTGAACCCCTCGATGCACATTAGAATTATACTTTTGATAATATTCTTGAATGGCATTTAATACCGCTAAAGGTTTCTGAGAAGTGGCGGCATTATCTAAATAAACCAAGGGATAACCGTTGATTTCTTGATGTAAAATGGGGAAATCTTGACGGACGCTTTCAGCTAATGTTTTTTCTTGAGTTAACATAATTTTTAATATCCTTTAATACAATTAATAAATCCCTTCGTTGTTGGGCTTTAGCCCACTCTTTTTAGGATTAAAGCCCAACAACAGTTAACTAAAGTCGGTGCGACAGGAAACGCAACGGGATAAAACTTGGGTTAATGTTGGTGATGGTAATTTACCTAAAATTTCTGCCGCAAAAGCATCAATTAAGAGGTGACGACTCATCTGTTCACTTAACCCCCGACTCCGCAAATAGAAGACTTCATCTGCTTCTAATTGACTGACGGTGGCGCCGTGAGAACATTTAACATTATCCGCTACAATTTCTAACTGGGGTTTAGTGTCTATTCTTCCTTTGGAAGATAGCAATAAATTCCGACTCAGTTGATTAGCATTGGTGAACTGTGCTGTTTGGGGTACAAACACTTTACCATTAAAAATGCCATGAGCCTTGTCGTCAATAATACATTTATGCACTTGATTAAATGTACCATGTTGATGATTGAGCATCATGGAACTGTGGGTATCCGCTAACTGTTCACCTCCAATTAATGTTAATCCATTCAGAGTGGTTTCGGTTCCTTCCCCCCGTTGATAAACTTCTAAATTGTGGCGAGATAGTTTAGATCCTAAACTAATAGCATGGCAAGTATATTGGCTATTTCGAGCTTGAAAAATAGCATTTTTACCAATATGAAATGCTGATCCTGCACCCCGTTGAACCCTTGTATGGATAACTTGGGCGTTTTCTTCTAGGTAGATTTCTGTGACTGCATTAGTAAAATATGGTTGAACTTTTACCCGATCTGAACATCCGAAAACTTCGGCGGTTGCATAATGTTCAATTAAGGTAGTTGAACTTCCGGTTTCTGCTACAATTAATGTTCTGGTTTGATTGATCACCGGCAGGTTATCCGGTAAGGCAATAAATAATAAATGAATTGGGTCTTGAATTATTTTATTTTTGTCAACCCAGAGGACGGCGGCATCATTTAACCAGGTGGAATTGAGGGTAGCAAAAACGTCTTGATTTCCCTGTTGTTGACTGAGATAGTCAGGAAGACGATCTCGAAATTGTTCAGGAAGTTCTCCTAAATTCCCAACAAAAACACCCTCGGGAATTTCTGTAATATCAGATAGATGGGGCGCATAAATTCCATTGACAAATACAATTCGTCTATGGGCGGCTTCGGGTAATATTAAAGAAGCGATCGCTTGATGTTCTAACTGAACAAAATTAGCCACCTCAAAGCGATGTTCTAATAATGGGGATAAATCGGTAAACCGCCATTCTTCATCCCGTTTAGTAGGAATTTCTAATTCCTTGATCCAAGTTAAAGCGTGATCTCGAATGTTTTGCAATTGAATGGCAATTTCCGACCCAGGGGGATAGGGAAAAGACCGTTTAGAAAGTCCCTCTTGAATTTGTTCTAACAGATGGTTTAAATAGGAGACTTCCCGTTTTTCTTTGACTGTAATATTATTCATTAAACCCCCACCATAGATTTGGCGACAACATCATCATAACCCTGTTCTTCTAACTCTAAAGCCAGTTCTTTTGTGCCTGTTTTAATAATCCGTCCGTCTGACACAACATGAACATAATCAGGTACAATATAATCCAGTAACCGTTGATAATGGGTAATCAATAATAGGGCGTTATTTTCATTCGCTAATTGATTAACTCCACTGGCAACAATTCGCAACGCATCAATATCTAAACCCGAATCTGTTTCATCTAAAATCGCCAATTTAGGCTCTAATAAAGCCATTTGTAAGATTTCATTGCGTTTTTTCTCCCCCCCGGAAAAGCCTTCGTTAACACTGCGTTCTAAAAATTCATCCCGCATTTTTACAATATCTAGTTTTTCTCGGACTAATTCATCAAAATCAAAGGCATCTAATTCTTCGAGTCCTTTGTGTTTTTGATGGGCATTATAAGCTACTCTCAAAAAGTCTAAATTACTCACCCCCGGAATTTCAATCGGATATTGAAATGCTAAGAAAATCCCTGCCAAAGCCCGTTCTTCCGGTGCTAATTCTAATAAATCTTGCCCTAGAAAGGTAATTTCGCCTCCTGTAACTTGGTAGCTAGGATGTCCGCTTAAAACCTTAGAAAAAGTGCTTTTACCCGAACCATTTAAACCCATAATTGCATGGATTTCTCCGGCTTTGACTTCTAAATTAAAGCCTTTGAGGATTTCTTTATCATCAATATTAGCCGTCAAATTTTTAACGGATAAAATCACTTCGCTGTTCTCTTTAATCATGGTTGTTTGTTGTTTGTTTTTTGTTGTTGGCGAGCGGGAACCCTCGCACTACTCGACTAAAAACTGATCACTAATAACTGATAACTGATGACTGATAACTGATAACTGATTAACCAACGGTTCCTTCTAATTTTAAGCTCAATAATTTATCCGCTTCGACGGCAAATTCCATCGGCAATTTATTGAACACATCTTTACAGAAACCGCTAATCATCATAGACACAGCATCTTCGGCGGAAATTCCCCGTTGGGAAAAATAGAAAAGTTGGTCTTCTCCAATTTTAGAAGTAGAGGCTTCGTGTTCAACTTTGGCGGTATTATTTTCCACTTGAATATAGGGAAAAGTATTGGCTTGCGCCCGATCTCCGATTAACATAGAATCACATTGGGAGTAATTTCTTGCCCCAGCCGCTTTCGGCCCCATTTTGACTAAACCGCGATAACTATTGGAGGACTTTCCAGCAGAAATTCCTTTAGAAATAATCGTGCTGCGGGTATTTTTGCCAATATGAATCATTTTAGTTCCGGTGTCTGCTTGTTGTTTATTATTTGTCAGCGCCACAGAATAAAATTCACCCACTGAATTATCCCCAACTAATAGACAACTGGGATATTTCCAAGTAATAGCAGACCCGGTTTCTACCTGTGTCCAAGAAATCTTAGAATTGACTCCTTTACATAATCCCCGTTTGGTGACAAAGTTATAAATTCCGCCCTTGCCTTCTTCATCTCCGGCGTACCAATTTTGCACCGTTGAATATTTGATTTCCGCATTATCTAAAGTCACCAATTCCACCACAGCGGCGTGCAGTTGATTCGTGTCAAACATCGGAGCGGTACAGCCTTCTAAATAGGTGACCGAACTGCCTGATTCTGCTACAATTAAGGTGCGTTCAAACTGCCCCGAATCGCCATTGTTAATCCGAAAATAGGTAGACAAATCCATCGGACATTGTACCCCTTTCGGAATATAAACAAATGACCCATCACTAAAAACAGCCGAGTTCAAAGCGGCGAAGAAATTATCGCTAATGGGAACCACACTACCCAAATATTTTTCAATCAGTTCAGGATGTTCTTTAACTGCTTCGGAAATGGAACAGAAAATCACCCCATCTTCAGCTAATTTTTCTTTAAAGGTGGTGGCAATTGAAACACTATCAAAAACCGCATCTACCGCCACATTAGATAGGCGCTTTTGTTCGTTTAAAGGGATGCCTAATTTTTCAAAGGTTTCTAATAAAGTCGGGTCAACTTCTTCTAAACTGGTTTTTTTCTTTTCAACTTTGGGCGCGGAATAGTAGATAATAGATTGATAGTCAATGGCCGGATAGTTGACATGGGGCCAAGTAGGTTCCTCCATCTTCAGCCATTGTCGATAGGCTCTCAGACGGAAGTTGAGCATAAACTCCGGCTCGTTTTTTTTAGCTGAAATCAGGCGCACAACATCCTCACTCAGTCCCCGAGGGATGGTGTCTGACTCGATATCGGTGACAAAGCCGTATTTGTACGGTTGGTTGACCAGGGTTTTAACAGAAGCACTCATAAGGTTAAATTTAGTGTTCGACGGTTCTCAAAGGATGACAGACGGGTGGTAGGCTGTAGACTTAAGCAACAGATTTGTTACTTAAGTCTATTTTAGGCTACATTAACAACAAGTGTATTGTCAAAGTCCAAATTCATTAATTTTTGTTAAGACGATGGCCACCACTCAACACCAGTCCACGAAACATGATATTCTGCAACTTCTCCTGAAACAAGCACAGGCGACAGCCCAGGAGTTGGCGGAAACCCTTGATATTAGCCCCCAAGCCATTCGTCGCCATCTCAAAGATTTAGAACAGTCGGGGTTAATTGCCTACAACTCGGTGCAGGTGGGGATGGGACGCCCTCAGCACGTTTATAAATTGACGACTCAAGGACGGGAAGGTTTTCCCAACCGTTATGATGAATTTGCAATTTCCTTTTTGGATACTTTAGCGCAAACCGTCGGACATGAACAGGTTAGTCAAATTTTACAGAAACAATGGCAACGAAAAGCAATAGAATATCGGGAAAAAGTTGGCAAGGGTTCGTTAAAAGAACGGGTGGAAAAATTGGTAGAATTAAGAAAAGCTGAAGGGTATATGGCGGAGTGGTATTTGGTGGAGTCAGAACAACCGGATATTCAGCGAGAACGTTATATTTTAACTGAACATCATTGTGCAATTTCTAATGTGGCGGAATCCTTTCCGAGTGTTTGTGGCCATGAGTTAGAAATGTTTGAGGAAATCTTAGAAGATTGTACGGTAGAAAGAACCCATTGGATTGTGAATGGGGAACATCGTTGTGGCTATTTAATTATCGGAGGGAACAGGGAACAGGGACGGGGAACACCGGAGGAAAAGACAGACACAAGCCTGGGTTTATTAAATCAGTCTTTGTCATAACCGTGTTGCCACAATTGCTATATTAAATAATTAAGTAAAACTATGGAATTTTTAACCGAGGACGAGGCAATTCAAGTGGATGCGGCGTTATTATCTTCTAAGGAGAAGTTTTCAACGCGGTTAGCGATTTATGCGTTACGGTGTTTGAAGGAAATTGCTGAAACTCAAGATATTAAAATTGACAATATTAAACCAGAACAAGTTCAATATTGGGTTAAAAATGATGATAGTTTTAAAGAAAAATTAGAATTAGATAGTAATTTTCATGATTTTTTTAGTAAATTAGTGATTTCTTCATTAAAGCCTTTAAAACAAGCGTCTCAAGCTGAAAATATTCCTATTCAAGATTTAACAGTTAAACAGTTAATTCAATGGTTTGAGCAACAATCTAAAAATAATTTAGCTCAAGAATCACCCATATAGCAACCCTATTTATACAGGATTGCTATAGATTCAATTGCTGTTTAAATTAGTGTGTAATCCGACCTTCTAAGTGACCATATTGGGTATAATGGGAGAACGCACTGGTAATAACTCCACTGTTAATAGCTTGTGCCACATCAGGATTATGTGCTAAATAGGCTCCTGTGTTAAACTGGTTGCTGGGGTTTCGTCCTTCATCAGCCCCCGACATGACAAAATGTTCAAAACCCGAAGTAAATGCACCCGCTTGGACGGCATTTGCCACATCAGGATTTGTATTTAAGTAGTAGGATTCATCAAAGAATTGATTCGGTGAACGTCCTTCTGTTTCCCCCGATTTAAGATACTGTTGTAAACCCGAAGATAAGGTTCCTTGAGAGATAGCTGCATTGACATCAGGATTAGTATTACGATAATATTCCTCATCAAATATTTCAGTTAAATTCTGTTGATATTGAGGATTTTTCAGGACATCATCCCAATGGGTTCCAGTTAAACTATCCCAACCATTATTATCAGAAACACCCGTTATTGGATTAACACCAGTTGCGGGAGTTATTGAGGTAGCACCCGTTACCGCCAGGGATTTATAATAATCATCTGAACTATTGTTATCCCAACTATTATCATAATACAGACCCGTTGTTGGGTTAACACCAGTTGCGGGAGTTATTGAGGTAGCACCCGTTACCGCCAGGGATTTATAATAATCATCTGAAGTGTTGTTATCCCAACTATTATAGCAACCGCCAAGGCGGTTAGGACACAAGACGCAGTACATTCTCAATTGCCTCTCGTAAGGAATCAAAGTGAGTTAATTGATGACGGATTCGACTCTTTAACCACGACCAAGAGTTCTCAATCTTGTTAAGATCAGGTGAATAGGGTGGTAAGTACAATAGTTGGCAACCTACGTCCTGAATCAATTGTTGAATTCGCCCACCTTTATGAAAGCTGGCGTTATCCATGACAACAACCTGCCCAGGTTTTAGCACGGGTAACAAACAAGTTTCTAACCAGGTTTCAAACACAATTCGATTACAAGCTCCATCGACAGTAAAAGTTGCCATCAGATTTTGGTTACACAAAGCAGCAATCATATTGACTCGTCCTTGACGTCGCCCGGACTTGAGTGCATGAAAACGTTGCCCTTTGAGATTCCATCCATAATCATATTCGTCTCGGCTATCCATGCCTGATTCATCGACGTACACAATCTTTTCGGTTGGCAAAGTTGACAATTGGGCTATGAAATCCTGCCGTTTAGTTTCATCTCGTTCTCGGTAACCATAAGTTTTTTTTTTCGTGTGAAACCAATTTTTTTTAAAGCTCTTGAAATAGTGCGAGTGCTAATTTTATCTTCCCAGAGTTGAGCCAGTTCCGCTTGGGTTTTATCCCCATAAATTTTAGCAAACTGATGAAATTTATCCCAGTCTGTAATTTTATGGTTATTACCGGGTGGTCGATTAGGCAGAGCTTTAAAATCTCCTGTTTCAGCTTGTCGCTTCAACCATAAGTCAATCGTGTTCCGACTAACATTGAGCAGTTGACTAACTTCACTTTTTTTCATCCCATCTTGTTGAATGGCTGTGATCACTTTTGAACGCAAGTCGTAACTATAAGGTTTAGCCATAGGGGAGCAAGCACAACGTCAAAACAGAACTGCTCCTATTCTATGTCCTAACCGCCTTGGCGGGCGCTATATCATAATAAAGACCCGTTGTTGGGTTAACGCCTGATACGGTCATGGATTTATAATTATCATCTGAACTATTGTTATCATTATTAGATTCATACAGACTCATGATGTTTTCTCCCGTTGCGTTTAAATCGAAAATATGCGAGAATTTGAGAATAAAGCCCTGATGTGTAGAGAAGTTCGATAAAACTCCCCTACATTTTAATTAAATTTGGGTTAAATATCAGCCCATTTTCGCAATAAATTTGCGTGACTTTTGGCAATTAAGTCAAATTCTATAGTCTTGCCATATTGTTGGAAAATACTTCTACGGGCGGTATCTAAATCAAACAATATTTCTCGTTGGGATGGGTCACGAACTAAACTTTGAATCCAAGTAACCGCCGCCCACCGAGTCCCTTCAGTTACCGTTTCCACGCGATGCAAAGTCGAAGACGGATAAACAATCGCCGAACCTGCATCTAACTTAAAACTCTGTTCCCCTAGTGAAGTTTCAATCACTAATTCTCCCCCTTGATAGGTGTCCGGGTCAGTGAGAAATAGAGTTAATGAAACATCAGTTCGAGAGATAGATTCATCCCCCATAATCGCATTATCGAAATGGGAACCATAATACATTCCCACATCATAACGACTGAAAATAATCGGGCGGATTATTTTAGGACGTGCCGCTACTTTAAACAGTTCGTTACGTTTTAAAGCTTCGAGAACAATATTTCTCAGGTCAGAAGTAATCTCAGTATCGGTTTTAATTTGTTGATTATTTTTAACTTCTTTGACGTACCGACCAGCCGTTGTTTTCCCATCTATAAACTCAGCTTGTTGCAGTAGCGTCAAAGTTGTTTCTAGTTCTTCGGGTGTGAGAACATCTGCGATACAAAAAATCATTGGTTTTTAGCCTTCTCCACCTTCACCACTTTCTCCGCCTTCATCTTTTTTATCCCCTTTATTGTCTTTTCCTTTATCGTCTTTTTTATCATCTTTATTGTTGGTTGGAGCAGCAGCTTGTAACATTTCTGAGGAGGTAAAAGTATTCCCAGAAGTTGAAATTCCAGAGGCAATTTCTTGGATAGAATTAGATGCAGATTGGGTTGTAGAAGCATTAGCAACGTTGCCCAATCCGGCAGTTAAAACATAAGCTCCGAGTCCCATCCAAATCTTAGTACGAGTAGACAGACCATTATTTTTGTTGGTATTCATGGGTTGATTCCTTTGTTCTTGATTTGAAACTAACCTCAATTTGCCATGGGATAGTGACAAACTGGTGACGAGAGAAAATTCGTGTTTAGGTGGTTAGGAGGTAGAGGGAGCAGGGGGGGCAGGGGGGAGCAGGGGAGGCAGGGGGAGCAGGGGGAGCAGGGGGGAGCAGGGGAGGCAGGGGGGCAGGGCAGGGCTGTTTCATGTTTGAAAATTATAGCTTACTTTTTAGCCATAATTCTCAAACATGATAGCTATTTTCGGAAGAATTAATATTTCCTATAAGGGCTATATAATATTAATTATATGAAATAGTTATCTAAATAGCATAAATATTCCTATTCCCTACGGAGTAAGACTTACGTTTGTGATTTTTCTCTATTTTTCCTAAACTAATCGCTCTATTCTTAACTTGGGGATGAAGAGATAGCCACTAATTTCTCCCACTGATTTCCTAACCACCTTCTTCCCTCTGTTATTGATAAAAATCCTAAACCTCTGAAAATATTCAATCCTAGGGTGTTGAGCAATGCCAAATTAGTCGCCGCTCGTACTTGATGAATTTTCATACTATCCTCTTTAAATAACACATCTTTTACCCAATGAACTTGATTTTCAATCCCCCAATGCCCTTTAATCTTTTGGGAAAAAAATTCTGCCTTTTCCCAGATACTACTTATATAATAAACCGTTTCTTTATCAGACTTTTTTCCTCTGTATCCCCACCGTTCTACCTGAATTATACTTTGAATATGTTCCCGGTGACATTACAATGTAACGCATCCGCAGTTATCAACTTTCCTTTTAGACCACATTCTCCTATCACCCCTAAAACTACTACTAATAGCACTTCCCATAACTCATACCTTTTTCCCTGACTTTTTCTGAAGTCCTTGACTTTTTTTAAATTTTCTATTAAACTTGTTAGCATCTTTTTTTAGAAAAAATGGCGATCGCTTTCCATTTTATCAGGTGGCGATCGCTCTTTCTTTACTCTTTTTCACCCGACTTTGAAACAGCCCTGCTGCTCCCCCTGCCCCCCCTGCTCCCCTATTTCTTACCCTCAACGGGGGGACAGTCGGGGTGAATGCCGCCTTGAGAGCAAATATATTTAATTTGGTTAGAATCCAAATTAATTGCATTGCTAAAATCTACCTTTTTCATGCGGCTAGATTGAACAGTTTCTTCAGATTTAGCAATAAATTGATCAGGTTTGTTTTGTTCAGAAGCAACAAAGATTGCCCCTTTAAAATTGGTTTCGTCTAATTTTGCTCCTTGAAAATTAACTAAACTTAAATTAGCACTTTTGAAATTAGCATCTTGCAATCGGGCATTTTTAAAATTTGAACCCGTAAGTTTAGCGGAGGTAAAGTCTGCTGCTGCTAAGTTTGCGTCGGAGAAATTAACCGCAGATACATCAGCATTTTTAAAGCTAGTTTGTCTTAAATCTCCTGCTTGAAAATTTGCACCTGGGGCTTTAGCTTCACTAAAACGAGCCATTCTTAAATTAGCTTGAGACAAATTAGCACTGGCTAATTCCGCCCCGGTGAATTTAGCATCGGTGAGATTAGCTTGTTGTAAATTGGAACCCAATAATTGGGCGTTGCTGAAATTTGCTCCGGTTAAATCGGCCTTCGACAAATTGGCTTTACTCAGATTTGCCTTTAAAAAATTAGTATATTTTAATAGGGTATTACTGAAGAAAGCTCCGGTCAAATCGGCTTCGGTTAAATCCGCCCCACTTAAATCAGAAATCCAATCATCGAAGGTTTCTAATCGTCCATCTTTCCCTGGACTGGCGAAGCGACTATTTTTTAAATTAGCTTGATTTAGGTTAGTGTTTCTAAAGCTAATCCCCGATAAATCCGTTTGTTCTAAAACCAAGGTAAATTGTATCGGTGGAGTTAAATTTTGCCCTAAATCAATCCGACTTAAATCGGCATTATGGATAAATCCCTCATAGACTTTCAGAATTTTTGCGATCGCTCTTTGAGTTGCTTGTAGTCTTTGCCCTGCTAACTGTTTTTCTTGGTTTTCTGCCCCAAATTTCATCGAATCTAAATCATTTTTGAGGGCTTGATTTAATCGTCTTAAATGGGGTAAGGCTTCGGGCCCCGTACTAACTAACGCCTGTTGAGTTACATCAATTAACACCGGGTTTTCTTCCTGAGCTAATACGTCCACTAATAGGGGAATTGCCCGGGGATCTTTAATTGCCCCTAACGCTAAAATAGCCCCACGTTTTTGGGCTACATCCGTGGCAGCATTGGGGGATAATTTATTTACTAGAGCCAGAAAAACCTGATTATCCTGTTGTTGAAATTCCCGACGGTTAGCTTGATTTTGAATATAAATTTGCGTGCCAACAAAAGTTCCTAATACCGCCGCCAAACTAGCACTACTAACAATAACTAAAGTTAAACCGGGATGTTGACGCATCCATGCCCATAAATTAAACTCCGGTTTTAGTGTTTCCGTACTAATAACTAGGCTATGAACCGCATTATCTTCATTCACCCAATGATAATTTGTAAAGGGGTTAAACACCAAGATCCTAGGAACTTCATGTACCGAAGTTCCTGCTAATAAATCATGTCCAGTCCGACCTTGAAATCGTTTCGCAATCAGAGCATCTCCCAGTAAAGTTGCACTGGATAAAACCCCTAAAATCAATAGATTAGGATAGGCCCCCGTCACTTGCCAAAGGCCATAAGCAATGCCCAGGGGGATACCCCAACGGCCAATAAATTCCCGACGAAAGGCCCGTCCCCATCCCGGGTTGGAACCATTAGGACTCACCACCTGGACTCCAAACCAGAGTTTCGGCAAGGTTTGGCCCCGCTTGGCTAACAAATAAAATTGCCATCCTCCCACCACCAGAGGTAGAAGTAACGCCCCCGACCAGAATAGATTAGTTAATGGGGCGACTTTAGGACTGCGATCGCGTACAGGAATCCCCAAAGTGGCGGCAACGGTTTCCGATGTCACCCGCACCACCGGATTTAGAGGTACGGGTTGGGAACTGCGGTTGGAGACAGCACCCAGGGTAAAAGGAATTAACCCACTCACCGCCACTAGGGATAATTCCGCCACAAACGCCCCCCATCGACGCACCCAAAAGGGCAATGGCTTCGAGGAGACATCATGCCAGGATGAAGGAGATTGAGATTGATTTGTTTCTCTATCTACAGTAGGGCTTGCCATAGTTCAAAATTTCCGGGTAAGTCGTTAAGATGCAAAAAACGGAAAGCAATTAAAATGCTTTGTTCGAGTTTATAGCCTAACGCAAAAGGTTTCGCAACTAAATAGAGGTCTTTGCCCCTGTCCCCTCTAATTTAATTTGCTAAACATCTAAAACAGTGGTAATCCCCAGTTCTATTGTGAAACAGGTTCCTTGTCCTAGCATCGAGGAACAATAGAAGATTTTACCTTGATGTTTTTCTTCAATAATTTGAATATGACTCATTAAATTATTCAGATAGATTTCACCATGAACTAAAAAGTGATTGTAGACAAAACGGGCGCACCCAAACTCTGCAATATGGTCATCAAGTCTAATGCTATTTCGGATATCAAGAGCATTTGGTGCTAGTCACTAACTGTTTGATTTAATGTAGATTTTTAATGTACAATTAAAATGCTGTGCGAAAAGCGTCAGAATCCAAAATCAACCCTTTGCTCATTACTGTTAGCCCCCCCAGCACACTGTAGGAGAAAAGCAATTATACTCCTACCGTTAATTACGTCTTACCAAACAGATTTATGTCTCTACCTATTGTTGCTATTATTGGCCGTCCTAATGTGGGAAAATCAACTCTAGCCAATCGTTTGGCGGGTAATCCTGAAGCGATTGTGCATGATCAGCCCGGTATTACCCGCGATCGCACCTATCGTCCGGCTTTTTGGCAGGATCGAGAATTTCAGGTCGTAGATACCGGCGGTTTAGTCTTTGATGATGATACGGAATTTTTGCCCCTGATTCGAGAACAAGCAATGATCGCTTTAACCGAAGCTACCGCCGCGATTTTTGTGGTGGATGGTCAGGTGGGGTTAACGGGCGGGGATGAAGCGATCGCCATTTGGTTACGAGAACAATCAATACCGATTTTATTAGCAGTCAATAAATGTGAATCTCCCACCACCGGAATGATTCAAGCTGCCGATTTTTGGGAACTGGGACTAGGAGAACCCTATCCGGTTTCCGGGATTCATGGATCGGGAACCGGGGAATTATTAGATGATTTAATTAAGCATTTACCCTCGATTGATGAAATCGAAACGGAAAAAGAAATTAAAGTAGCGATCATTGGTCGTCCTAATGTCGGAAAATCGAGTTTATTGAATGCCTTTTTAGGAGAAAATCGCGCCATTGTCAGTCCCATTTCCGGCACAACCCGGGATGCCATTGATACAGTAATTGAACGGGATGGAAAAACCTATCGGTTAATTGATACCGCCGGAATTCGACGCAAGAAAAATGTGGAATATGGGGCGGAATTTTTTGGGATTAATCGAGCTTTTAAAGCTATTAATCGGGCGGATGTGGTGTTACTCGTGATTGATGCAATTGATCAAGTCACCGATCAAGATCAAAAATTAGCCGATCGGATTATTGAAGAAGGTCGATCCTGTGTAATTGTGGTGAATAAATGGGATGCGATCGAGAAGGATACTTATACTATTTTAGACTATGAAAAAGAAGTCCGAGCCAAACTCTATTTTATGGATTGGGCGGAATTAATTTTTATCAGTGCTAAAACCGGTCAACGGGTGGAAAAAATTCTCAATTTAGTTGATACCGCCGCCGAAGGTCATGAACGACGGGTCTCAACGGCCGTGATTAATGAAGTGATCGAAGAAGCGATCAGTTGGCATTCTCCCCCCGTCACTCGCCAAGGGAAACAGGGGAAAATCTATTATGGAACCCAAGTCAGTAGTAAACCTCCAACGTTGGTTTTATTTGTTAATGATCCCAAACGATTTAATGACAATTACCGCCGTTATATTGATGGTCAATTCCGCAAACAATTGGGCTTTAAAGGCACACCGATTAAGTTAATTTGGCGAGGCAAATCCGCCCGAGAAATCGAACGAAATCCCGCTAACCGAGCCACCCGCGTTAAGTAATAGGAGCAGAGGGGGCAGGGGAGGCAAGGGGGGCAGGGGAGGCAAGGGGGGCAGGGGAGGCAGGGGAGGCAAGGGGGGGCAGGGGAGGCAAGGGGGGCAGGGGAGGCAGGGGGAGCAGGGGCTTGAAAAAGAGCTTCTGTTGACCAGCCTAAGTCTTAACTAACTATGTTATTTGGATGAACTTTTAAGTTATGAGGTAGATGGATAGAGAACCCCTTAAAGATCATCGGGATTTGGAGATATATAAGAAGGCGTTTGAAGTTGCTATGCAAATTTTTGAACTGTCTAAGAAATTTCCAGTCGAAGAACGATATTCACTCACCGATCAGATTCGTCGTTCATCACGTTCTGTTTGTGCAAATTTTGCCGAAGCCTGGCGAAAACGTCGGTATGAAGCCGCTTTTATTGCTAAACTTAACGATTGCGAATCTGAAGCATCGGAAACCCAAACTTGGATTGAATTTGCCGTGAGATGCCATTACATGAACGCAGAAACCGGCCGAGAACTTTATGGAACCTACAACCAAGTTTTAGCGGGTCTTGTCACCATGATCAACAATCCCACACCCTGGCTAATAAAACACTAAATCTCCCCTACTCCCCTACTCCCCTACTCCCCTACTCCCCTACTCCCCCTGCCTCCCCTGCTCCCCCTGCCTCCCCTGCTCCCCCTGCCCCCCCTGCCCCCCCTGCCCCCCCTGCCTCCCCTGCTCCCCCTGCTCCCCCTGCCCCCCCACTCCCCCTGCTCTCCTATATGGACTTACTCCGATCGCTTCCCATTGGATTATATTTAGAACAACCAATTACCGGGTTACATCGTCTCGACGCCCGGGTTAAGTTAATTTGGTTAATGAGCTTTTTAGTGGCTCCTTTATTAGCTAATCCGTGGTGGCGATTAGTTTTGGTTGGGTTGTTAATTTTAATCACCCTATTGGCGCGCATTCCTTTGCGGGTTTGGAAGCGACAAATGGGGTGGTTACTGATGTTTTGTGGGTTACTATTTCTATTAAGTTGTATTATGCCCGATGGTTTGGCAGTTAACCATCAACCTCGACTTCCTGAACAGGAATTAACCTTTTTTTCTGCATCTGGATCAACAGAACCCTTACCGCAACCCACCTCCTATCGATATGTATTATTTTCCCAAGGGCCCCTAGAAATTACCCGCTATTCCGTTGATTTAGCGATTAGGACGAGTACCCTATTGTTTACCCTGGTTTATAGTACAAATTTGTATTTATTAACCACCGCTTCTGAAGAAATTGCCATGGCTTTAGAAAGCCTCATGGAACCCCTACGAAAGTTAAAATTACCCGTTACAGAAATTGCCCTAACCCTGACCCTATCCCTGCGATTTTTTCCCTTAGTTTTAGAGGAAATTCAAAATTTAATCCGTTCTGTCAGAAACCCGTGCCATTAATTGGAAAAAATTAGGACTACGACGCACCATTCAGGTTTGGTTAACCTTGGCCGAACGGCTTTTACAAAATTTATTATTACGCGCCGAACAAATTGCCAGCGCCATGCAGGTTCGAGGGTTCACCAGTCCTGATCAACATCGGGTAGAATGGCATCAACTTCGCTTTAAACCTTGGGATGGAGTAGCTCTGATTTGTCTGATGGTATTCTGGGGTGTCCGGTGGGTTTGGGGAGGAGAAATTTGAGATTCTGAGTTGACCCGATCGCCTAAAATAGTTCTGTCTCCTAAATCAAGCCCTTATTTGTTAGTTGTGAAACTGAATGACCACAGAAACTTACATGAATCATCCCAACTTCGGGCTATTGTTCAAAATATGCGCCGTTGAGGATCATCAAGAACTATTTACAACCCTTTACGCCCAGCGCCTATTTTTTTTAGTGACTCAGGGGCCACCGGGACTCAAATTTGAACCGATTAGTCGTTCCGATGCCAAACTCTTGCTGGAAATTCGTCTGAGAATGCTCCGCCGCACTGGACAGGCCGAAGAATATAAAAAACTCCAAGAAGTCCATCGTAATACGTTTCAATAGTTTAGCTGAAACCGCCAACGGCCAACTTACTTAACATGACTGATTTGATTACTGAACAGATTGCTAAAATTCGAGACTCCATTCCCGAGTCGGTGCGATTAATTGCGGTCACAAAGACAGTTTCTGTTGAAGCCATGCGGGTCGCTTATCAAGCTGGAATTCGAGATTTTGCAGAAAATCGAGTCCAAGAAGCGGCGGAAAAATATCCTCAACTCCAAGATCTCAGTGATATTACTTGGCATTTAATCGGTAATTTGCAAACCAATAAAGCTGCAAAAGCATTACAACTGTTTGAATGGATTGAATCCGTAGATAGTCTAAAGTTAGCCCTACGTTTAGATCATCTAGCAGGTGAATTAGGATGTCAACCCCAAGTTTGTCTTCAAGTTAAAATTATCCCCGATCCTAATAAGTTTGGCTGGACTATCCCCGAACTATTGGCAGAATTGCCCCAGTTAAATGACTGTCAGCATCTCAAAATTCAAGGTTTAATGACCATTCCCCCCTTGGGGTTAACCGAGTCCGAAACCCTAGATATTTTTGACCGCACCCGGGAATTAGCAGAAACCATTCGACAACAGAATTGGACTAATATTAGGATGCAGGAATTATCCATGGGGATGTCGGAAGATTATCCTTTAGCCATTCAAAAAGGTGCTACCATGATTCGACTAGGACGGATAATTTTTGGCCAAAGGAGGAGTTAAATACAACAATTAACAGTAAAATAGGCGAGTCTTAAACAAATTCAATATAAACCAGACCCTCAACCCATCTAAACTGGAAGTTGAGTTGAAATTCTAAAGTCGTGAGTGATGGAGACTAGACCGTGAACATTTTTAATAGACTAAAAGATTTTGTAGGGTTCAATGACTCTGTAGAATACGATTACGAATACGACGAAACGGAGGGGAATCGTTACCCGGGTAACTATCCTCCCCCGCAAGAACAGCCCACCCCGACCGTAGCGGCAGAAGACCCCCGGGCGTCTCGTCGGTCACAACGGTCTACTGGATCGATTAATACTGGTGTAATGTCTGAAGTTGGAATTGGATCAACAATGAGTAATGTTATCGGAATGCCTGGCGCTCTGAATGGAATTTCTGAAGTCGTGGTGATGGAACCCCGCACCTTTGAGGAAATGCCGACAGCGATTCGCGCCCTCAAAGAACGCAAGTCTGTTGTACTTAATTTAACCTTAATGGATCCTGATCAGGCCCAAAGAGCCGTTGATTTTGTGGCGGGTGGAACCTTCGCCCTCGACGGCCATCAAGAACGAATTGGGGAAAGCATTTTCCTGTTTACGCCCAGTTGTGTTCAGGTCAGAACTCAAGGCGGCGGCGTTGTCCACGAAGGCATCCCCCAAGCTCGTAACTCCCGCACCAGTAGCCCGGCAGCCCCCCCATGGCAGCCCGCCCAGGCTATTCAGTAAATTAGTAGAAGGGAGTGGGGGAGTGGGGGAGCAGGGGAGGCAGGGGAGGCAGGGGAGGCAGGGGAGGCAGGGGAGGCAGGGGGAGCAGGGGAGGCAGGGGAGGCAGGGGAGGCAGGGGAGGCAGGGGGAGCAGGGGAGGCAGGGGAGGCAGGGGAGGCAGGGGGAGCAGGGGAGGCAGGGGAGGCAGGGGAGGGAAGAAATTAACAATTCTTAGAACCTGGAACCTTAGAACCTGTAACCTCAGAACCTAGAACCTTAGAACCCTAGAACCTAACCCCCAAAACCTAACCCCCAAAACCTTCTTCTTCGGTGATCCCTTCTCAACTGTAAAGGGTTAACAGCTAACGGCTTTATTTTACGAGTTTATTTTATGTTTAAATTGGGTGTAATTGGTGGCGGGGTGATGGCAGAAGCTATTATATCCCGCTTAATTTCTGCCAATATTTATCAACCTGCTGAAATTATTATTAGTGACCCGCAATTAGAGCGTTGTAATTATTTATCTCAACATTATGGCGTGGCGATCGCAGATAATAATAAACAAACAACCCAGGCGACGGCAGCCCTTTTATTAGCCATTAAACCCCAAATTTTTGGCGCGATCGCAACGGAATTAGCCGAGGGTGAAACCCTATCAAAAAATACCGTTATTTTGTCTATTTTAGCGGGAGTTACCCTAAATAAATTAGAAACGGCTTTTCCCCACCATCCCGTAATTAGAATTATGCCCAATACTCCGGCGACGGTTGGGGCGGGGATCAGTGCGATCGCCTCTGGAAAATTGGTGCAACCCTCCCATTTAGATCTCACCAAAGGCATTTTTCAGGCCGTTGGGGACGTGGTAGAGGTGGCGGAGACCCTAATGGATGCCGTCACCGGATTATCGGGTTCTGGCCCGGCTTATGTGGCGATTTTAATTGAAGCCTTAGCCGATGGCGGCGTCGCCTCTGGACTCCCTCGACCGATTGCGGCAAAATTAGCATTATCAACGGTATTAGGAACAGCCCAACTTCTATCGGAATCAAAGTTACATCCGGCAGAATTAAAAGACCGTGTTACCAGTCCGGGGGGAACAACAATTGCAGGGGTTTCCCAACTGGAA
This sequence comes from Planktothrix sp. PLAVEN19ND, assembly GCF_057220675.1. Lineage (NCBI taxonomy): Bacteria > Bacillati > Cyanobacteriota > Cyanophyceae > Oscillatoriales > Microcoleaceae > Planktothrix > Planktothrix sp. PLAVEN19ND. Next base: position 2,890,229 of record NZ_CM170132.1, read on the forward strand.
AAAGCCGGATTTCGTTCGGCATTAATTGAAGCCGTAAAAGCCGCAACCCAACGTTCAAAAGAGCTAGGAAGTTAGAATGTAGTAAGCCCTTTAGGGCTGAATGAGGCGTGAACGCCTCACTACTTAGTTAATATTAATTTTATTTTAGGCGATTGCTATTACAAAAATCAAGGCGATCGCAAATAAAATAATAAATGTCCAAACAGAATCGGGTTGATTCAGACGTTTTTCGCGATCGCAATTATCAGAAATATGGTTCTTAATCTTTCCAGAATTAACGGCTATCATTCTCCGACAATAACTCAAAGAATGATAGCCGAAAATATCAATTATCTTTGGCTTTTTTGCACCTAATTTCTGGCAAATGAAACAGCGCCGGGGCTTTTTTAGGGGGGATCTAAATCAGGGGTTAAAATTGATTAATTATGTCGCTTCCATTTTGTATTTTTCCCCTTTCTTGGGATCAGTCCAGTCACAACCAAAGCCCTTGGTCGCCGGAACAAATTGGTTCCAGGGAATCGGATCAACGGGGCCTTCCGTTGCCCAAACAATATTAAATAATCCATCATCCCGTACCTGTCCCATCCGCACGGTTTTAGAAATATGATGGTTGGGGAACATCGTCACTTTGCCCTCAGGAGCATCGAAACTTTGACCGATAGCTGCCAATCTAACCTTCTCTAAATCATCAGCAGTTCCGGCTTTTTCTACGGCCTGTTTCCACAAATAGACCATCAAATAAGCGGCTTCCATCGGGTCATTAGTTACCCGGTCTGGCCCATATTCAGCTTTAAACGCTTCTACCCATTTCTTATTAGTGGGAGTGTCAACGGTTTGGAAATAGTTCCAAGCGGCATAGTGACCCAAAAGGAAGTCTTTACCAATTTGTCGGACTTCTTCTTCCCCAATACTGACCGACATCACCGGATATTTTTCCGGGGTCATTCCCGCCCCTTGTAACTGTTTGAAGAAGGCTACATTACTATCTCCATTCAAACTATTAAAAATCACACCGCCATTGGGTAATGCCTGTTTAATTTTAGTAATAATTGGGGTAACTTCCGTATTCCCTAGAGGTAAATAATCTTCCCCTACGGTTGTGCCACCAATAGCTTTTAATTGTTCCTTAATAATATTGTTAGCCGTGCGGGGAAAAACATAGTCGGAGCCTACTAGGAAAAACTCCTTACCTTTATTATCAAATAACCATTGTACGGCGGGTTCAATTTGTTGATTCGGGGCGGCTCCGGTATAAAAAATGTTTTTAGAACATTCTTGACCTTCGTATTGAACCGGATACCATAACATATGATTTCTCGATTCAAATACATCTTTTACCGCTTTCCGACTGGCAGATGTCCAGCAACCAAAAACAGTAACAACTTTATCTTGGTCGATTAATTTTTGAGCTTTTTCGGCAAAAGTCGGCCAGTCAGAAGCACCATCTTCAACTACGGCTTCAATTTGTTTACCAAGCACCCCACCATTGGCGTTAATTTCTTTAATTGCCAACTTTTCGGCTTCCACAACGGTAGTTTCACTAATTGCCATCGTTCCACTTAAGGAGTGAAGAATTCCCACCTTAATGGTATCGCCGCCACCGCTGGGGGTTGAGGTTGGGGTTGCGGTTGAGGTTGGGGTTGAACTCGTGGTATTATTGTTAGCAGAGTTGGCACACCCTTTCAGGAACAGGGTACTCCCAAAGGCTGCCGAACCATAAACTAAGAATTTGCGTCTACCGAAATTTTTTTTCACGATGACTATTTAGGAATTTAACTTAATAAAGTTGCTCGAAGAATAGGTGATTTTCTTGACCCTATCTGCCATCTTAGAATCAGTTTAATTCATGGATTACGCAGTAGATAAAAACACTTAAAAATTAATAATTGACTGCGACTCAGTGAAGATAGGGTGGGGCAATTTCCTATTCAGGCTTCGTATACTAGAGGAATTCCATGGGTCGAATTGTAATCTACAATACAAAATATTGATTATTGGCATAAAGACATACCCCTAACCCAGAAGAAATTAAACAGTGAAATGGAACTGGGAAACCCTTAGCTTAGGTTTGTAACCTCACCAATATGTAAAAATAATAAACAAATAAGAAAACGTATCCGGCACGAAGTATGGCTGTGGAGTCTCGATATAATCCTGCATCCCTTGAACAAAAGTGGCAACAAACCTGGGCACAACAGGGGTTGTACAAAACCCCGACCGATAAAAACCGGCCCAAATTTTACGCGCTATCCATGTTCCCCTATCCGTCGGGGAGTTTACACATGGGTCACGTTCGCAATTATACCATTACTGACGTGATCGCCCGACACAAACGGATGCAAGGCTATCGTGTCTTACATCCCATGGGGTGGGACGCCTTTGGACTACCCGCCGAAAATGCCGCCATTGACCGAGGAATTCCTCCGGCGGAATGGACGTATCAAAATATTGCCCAAATGCGGGAACAACTGCAAAAGTTGGGGTTCTCCATTGATTGGGAAAAGGAGGTCACCACCTGTTCCCCGGAATATTACCGTTGGACACAATGGCTATTCTTACAATTCTATAAGTGTGGACTCGCCTATCAAAAAGAAGCGGCGGTTAATTGGGATCCAATTGATCAAACGGTGCTGGCTAATGAACAAGTCGATAATGAGGGAAGATCTTGGCGGTCTGGGGCTATTGTTGAGCAGAAATTATTGCGGCAATGGTTCTTAAAAATTACCGACTATGCTAACGAATTACTCAACGATTTAGAGCATTTAAACGGCTGGCCGGAACGGGTTAAATTAATGCAAGCTAACTGGATTGGACAATCCATTGGGGCACAGTTAGAATTTCCGATCATTGGGTTAGATGAAAATATCCCCGTTTTTACCACCCGTCCCGATACGGTTTATGGGGTTTCCTATGTGGTATTAGCCCCGGAACATCCCTTAGTTGCTCAGGTAACAACTCCCGAACAAAAAGCCGCCGTAGAAGCATTTATTCAGGAAGTTAAAAACGAAAGCCAAACCGATCGCACCTCGGAAGATAAACCAAAACGCGGCGTTCCTACCGGGGGAAAAGTCCTTAATCCTTTTAATGAGGAAGAAATTCCGATTTGGATTGCGGATTATGTTTTATATGGATATGGAACGGGCGCGGTCATGGGAGTTCCAGCCCATGATGTTCGGGATTTTCAATTTGCCACTCAATATGATTTACCCATCAAACAGGTGATTGTTCCTGATGATGCGGATAATGATAATGAGGAAAATGATCAAATCACAACCGCCTATACGGGAACAGGAATTTTAGTCGAATCCTGTAATTTTAGTGGGGAACATTCCGAACACGCTAAACAAGCGATTATTGACTATGCTGAAGATGAAGGATATGGCAAAGGAATTATTCAATATCGGTTAAGAGATTGGTTGATTTCCCGTCAACGCTATTGGGGAACTCCGATCCCGATTATTCATTGTCCGAATTGTGGGGCGGTGGCAGTTCCTGATCAAGATTTACCCGTAAAATTGCCGGAAAATGTTAAATTTAGTGGTCGAGGTTTGTCTCCTTTAGCCCAATTAGAAGATTGGATTAATGTGCCTTGTCCAAGTTGTGGAACTCCGGCTAAACGGGAAACCGATACCATGGATACTTTTATTGATTCTTCTTGGTATTATTTGCGTTATCCCGATGCCAAAAATGATCAACAAGTATTCAATCCAGCCATTACTAATGATTGGATGTCAGTAGATCAATATGTGGGTGGTATTGAACACGCCATTTTGCATTTGTTGTATTCTCGATTCTTTACTAAAGTGGTGCGCGATCGCGGATTATTACATTGTAAAGAGCCCTTTGAAAAGTTATTAACTCAAGGAATGGTGCAGGGAATTACCTATAAAAACCGCACCACTGGAAAGTATTTTTCCGCCTCCCAAGTTAGTCCGAGTAATCCCCAAGATCCGACCACGGGAGAAAAGTTAGAAGTCTTTTATGAGAAGATGTCTAAATCTAAATATAATGGGGTTGATCCATTAGAAGTAATGGGCAAATATGGGGCTGATACCGCCCGAATGTTTATTCTATTTAAAGCCCCTCCTGAGAAGGATTTAGAATGGGATGATGCCGATGTTGAGGGACAATTTCGCTTCTTAAATCGGGTTTGGAGAATTGTTACCGAATTTGCTGAAATTACCACTTCTAAACCTAAGAATCGAGAATTAACTAAAGTCGAAAAAGACTTAAAACGGGCGATTCATACGGCTATTAAAGAAGTCAGCGAGGATTTAAACGGAGACTATCAATTTAATACGGCCGTATCTGAATTAATGAAACTCAGTAATGCTTTATCAGAGGCGAATTGTAAGGAGTCTATCGTTTATTCTGAAGGCATTGAAACCCTGTTGAAATTATTAGCTCCCTTTGCCCCCCATATCGCGGAGGAATTATGGCAATTGATTGGAAAAACGGGTTCAATTCATACTCAAATATGGCCTGAGCATGAGCCAGAAGCCTTAGTGGTGGATGAAATTACCTTAGTGATTCAAATTAATGGAAAAACCCGTGGGACGCTGCAAGTTCCAGCGACCGCCGATCACCAAACTTTAGAAGAATATGCCCGAAATTCTGAAGTGAGTCAACGTCATATTGGGGACAAAACTATTAAAAAAGTGATTGTTGTCCCGGGAAAATTAGTCAATTTTGTAGTCGTTTAACCCAGCACGGTTAAAATACTTTAAGATTCCTCCAAACTTTTCCGGTTTGGGGGTTTTTTATGCAGAATAAATAAATTAGGGATTAGGTTGGGGATATCAGATGATTGTAAATTTTTTGTCCAGACTCCAGACTTTTGAATTCTAAATTTGATATCATGGACAATGGGGAAGTGTAAAGGAATTTTTGCCCAGACTGAGAAGATCAAGCTCAAAGCATAATCCTAGATTTCAGTAGGGTTCGCCTGTTTTTAATCAAATTTAATATTTCTATAAAAATCAACTGAGTTTAATTTACCAAAAGGGAGTTCCATGTTTAATAATAGTAAAAGATTTTATGAACAAGGTTTAACAAAAGCACGCCTAGGCAATTATCAGGGTGCTTTGAAGGATTTTGATCAAGTGATTCAATTAAACCCTAATTATGCCAATGCTTATAATAATAGGGGTCTAGTTTATTATTATTTGAAAGACTATCAAAAAGCGGTGAGTGATTTAACAAAAGCCTTACAAATCGAACCTAAGTTACCCGATGCTTATGTGAATCGAGGCAATGCTTGGAGACATTTGGGCAAATATGAAAAAGCCATTCAAGATTTTAAAATCGCCCTAAGTTTTAATCCCAAAAGTGATGCGGTTTATAATAATTTGGGATTAGCGATCGCCCAATCAGGACAGTATCAAGATGCAATTGATAATTACAATCAAGCTCTATCCCTCAATCCTGAGAATCATAAAACCTATTATAATCGCGGTCGAGCTTTTTATTTATTAGGGATCAAAGAAAAGGCTTTAGATGATTTTAATAAAACCACTGAATTAGAATTGAATTATATTAAAGCCTATATTAATCGGGGATTATGTCATTATCAATTAGGCAATCATGATCGCGCCATTCGAGATTATAACCGAGCATTACAAATTGATCCTTATAATGTCTATGCCTATTATAATCGAGGCTGTGTTCATCACAACTTAAAACAATATCAAGCCGCAATTGATGATTTTGATCAAGTTCTAAATATTGATCCCAACTTTATTAAAGCCTATTTAAACCGGGGGCTATCTCGTTATAAGCTAGGAGATGAATCGGGAGCCAATAAAGACTTTTATCATGTGATGTGCGTTAATTCAGATACCTATATTCATTATCAAGCACAACGGGGGATTTCCGATCCGAGTCCCTATGCTAAAAACTCTCCTAAAGTTGATATGCAACACGGCGGAGAATATTTTTATACTACCTTTCTGAATGGATTGTGGGATGCAGAAGACCTAGAACAAAGGGAATCAACTATCTGTGAAGCTGAATTTATCAATGAATAAAAACTTGTCGGCTAATTCAGTCTCTGGGTTTAAGTGAATAACATATTTAAACTAATGAACAATAAAAATAAAGCAAAACCCGTCCGTAATTTTTCTCCTGAAATAATATGGGAAAGTGCTGTTCCCCAAAAAGCGCCTAAGATTGCAAACGGAGCGATTAATAATAAAGCTGGCCAGTAAATATATCCAATAAACCCAGGAAGAAAAGAATCGCCATGGGAAGATAGCAAAAAAGCCAAAGTTCCTAAAATAGAAATCGGTAAACTAAAGGAGGAAGATGTCCCCACCACTTCATACATGGGTAATCCGCAATAAATTAAAAAAGGAACACTAATTGCACCGCCTCCTACTCCGAGAAGACCCGACTTAAAACCGATTCCCAACCCTACAGCGTTGATTATAGCTAATCCAGGTAAGGAATCTGATTGTACTCGAGGTTTAAAATCTAGCAATAATTTAACAGAAATCAATAATAAAAATAATCCGAAAATTATTTTCAGTAAAGCACTAGATAAAGTATGATCTAATAAAGCACCGAATAAAACCCCTAATAGAATCCCAGGAATAATTTTCCAAAAAACTCCCCATTGCACATCCCCTTGAGAATGGTGCGCCACAATCGAAGAAGTCGCCGTAAAAGTCATTACACTCATGGAAGTGGCGATCGCACTGTGCATCACCAGATCGGTTGGAAACCCCATTAAATTAAAAATATAAAATAACCCCGGGACAACTAACATTCCCCCACCAATCCCGAGTAATCCGGCCGTTGTTCCCGCGGCTAGTCCCAATGTGGCTAATAACACCCAAGGCAGAATCCCCATGACCATCAAAAAATATCCAGTTTAAAGCAATAGGTCAATTGTATTGTGTCACAAATGTTTATAGCGCGTTTCCCCTAAGCCGATCTTCTGTGTCATTAATTCCGATTAGCCGATGAACACTAAGCTGTAAAATAGTGCAAAGTGCAAATTGACAACAGTAACGGCCCTCAAGCCAGTGTGAGAGGGAAAAGTAATATTTGACTGTTTCCGTCCATCGCACGTCAAAAAAACCAGCAAGTGATGTATTCGTCACATTTTGTTAGTTAAGAGCTTAGGCATTATAAGGGAGAACAAACGAATGTATCGTCCAAGTGGAAATGGTGTTGCAACCAAGACAGGGGCTAACGGCCGCGTCTTTATCTTTGAAGTGGAGGGACTCCGACAAGGGGAAAATACAGACAAACTCAACTTCCCGATTCGTCGCAGTGGTGTGGTTTATGTCACTGTCCCCTACGAACGCATGAATCAAGAAATGCGTCGGATTGCTCGGTCGGGTGGGAAAATTGTTAGTATTCGCCCCGCGGGTGAACCTCTACCCGAAACGTCCGTAGCGACTGTCAGTCAACATCAGAGCCAACCATCTGAAGAAAACAGCCAGCCCATAACTGAAGCCAAGGCCAAAACGGAAATTCCCGTTAATACCTACCGTCCGAACAATCCCTATATCGGGAAATGTATTGAGAACTATGAACTCGTGGGTGAAGGCGGTTCGGGTACTGTCCGTCACCTCACCTTTGACCTCTCTGGTGGCGACTTACGCTATGTTGAAGGTCAAAGTATTGGGATTATTCCCCCTGGAACAGATAAAAAAGGCAAATCCCATAAATTAAGGCTGTATTCCATTGCCTCTACTCGTCATGGGGATAAACTGGATGATAAAACCGTTTCCCTCTGTGTTCGTCAACTGGAATACAAACATCCTGAAACTGGAGAAACCGTCTATGGTGTTTGTTCCACCCATCTATGCAATTTAGAAGTCGGGGCGGATGTGGCTATCACCGGGCCGGTGGGTAAGGAAATGTTACTCCCTGATGATGAGGAAGCTACGGTGGTGATGATGGCAACGGGTACGGGTATTGCGCCGTTCCGAGCCTTCCTGTGGCGGATGTTTAAAGAACAACATGAAGACTACAAATTCAAGGGTTTAGCTTGGCTATTCTTTGGAATTCCTTACACTGCCAATATTCTGTATAAAGAAGAATTGGAACAGTTACAACGGGAATTTCCTGATAACTTCCGCTTGACCTATGCCATCAGTCGTGAGCAACAAAATCCCGAAGGTGGCAAAATGTATATTCAAGATCGGATTAAAGAAAACGCCGATGAACTATGGCAATTAGTTCAGAAAGATAATACCCATACCTATATTTGTGGTCTCAAAGGTATGGAAGGTGGAATTGACGAAGGTATGACCTCGGCTGCGGGTAAATTTGATGTTAACTGGAGTGACTACCAGAAAACACTCAAAAAAGCACATCGTTGGCACGTTGAAACCTACTAAATCAGTTATCAGTAAACAGTTACCAGTTATCAGTGTAAGAATTTAAGAGGATGATGCCGATTAACACAGATGAAAATCCGTGAAATCCGCGAAATCCTCTTAAATCCGTTATCCCCGTTTCCCATGATTTTATGCTCCCAAAAACTGGCATTGAAATGTACCAACAAAGGCTTTTTGCCCTGCATAAAAGTCAAATTTACACCCATTCAGACTATGAAATTGACCAGCCAAATTATCAAGATTGGCTGGATATATTAAAGCAAGAATCCGATTTAATTAAAGATAAAATTGCCAAAAAATCTGATTCATCTCGTCTGAATATTTTATTAGGAGATTCCCTAAGTATGTGGTTTCCTAATAGTTTATTACCATCGGGAACATTCTGGTTAAATCAAGGGATTTCAGGAGATACAACCAGTGGAATTTTAAAACGTCTGGATATTTTTGCCAAGAATAATCCTAATAATATTTATATTTTAGCTGGAATTAATGATTTAAAAAGACAAGTTCCCGTTGCAGAGATATTAGAAAACCATCAGAAAATACTCGATTATTTACAATACAATTATCCTGATACCCGTATTTTAGTTCAATCTATTTTTCCGACTCAATTACCAACAGAAACCCTAACTTTTTCGATTCCAAATTCTTTAATTAAACAACTAAATCAAAACTTAGCCCAACAAGTTAACGACAGGGGAAGCATCTATTTGGACTTTCATCAACGATTTACTAATACCCAGGGAAATCTCCGATCTGAATTAACAACCGACGGTTTACACCTGAGTCCAGAAGGTTACAAAGTTTGGCAATTTGCCCTGAAACAAACGGAATCTCGCCTATCTAAAAACCGAGATCATAACTATCAAAAATGGTTACAAAAATCATCAGAACTTCCCTTAGATGGACAATCCTATAGTTGGGTTTCCTATCAGGTTAAACCTGGAGATACCCTAGAAAAAATCACCCTAAAAGCATTAGGACGAGAGGATTTCGATTATTGCGATTTAATCGCTATCCGAAATAACCTGACATCAGATTTTCTCCTGATCGATGATCGGATCGAAATCCCGCAATTAATCCAAAAATAGCAGGGTTGCGGGTTTTTAGGGTGGATAGCCAAACTGAACTAGAGAGTTTGGCGAGAAACGAATTTTTCCAGGTCTGCCTGAGTTTGTTGTAGCATTTGCTCACGAGAATCACGAGCTATTGTCAGGTTGGGAACTAAATTACGAGCTTGTAACGTCATGTGCAGTTGTAAATCTGCCACATAAGCACTTACGCCTTGATGATCAGAAGCTGTTGAGTATCCCATCTCTAACTTCACAGGTTTTTCTCCCCTTACGCTTAACTGTGTTTTTTGGTCACTGGGTAGAAGGTATCACGTCCGTTGCCAAACTGTATGATCCCGCAACGAAGTTTAACGGTTTTGGGGATAATCTTTACAGTTTGTTACAGATCGAGGAAGATGGGAGGCAACTAAACGACTGACCGCTAATTATTGCAATATTGAGATTTGTTAACAAACAGGAGACTTATGGGTAAGCTTTGTGGTGTTAACAAAATTTATATTAGAGGGAAACATTCCAGTACAGGACTAACCAACCTGGGGACACTCCAGACAAAAGATAGGGGTTAATTGGCGTTATGTATCATGGGATACAGAAAAAACGACATTTAACCCAACTCAAACTTAAAATCAATTACTCACTTAAATTAGATTCCTGGATATGACACAAATTATTGGCACTGCGAGCGATGATTTTTTAACCGGGACACCCGAACCCGATGAAATCCTAGGATTTTTAGGAAATGATACCTTACAAGGATTAGACAAAAACGATACCCTGAATGGAGGTCAGGATCAGGATTTGCTGTCTGGGGGTAATGGCAATGATCTGATGTTTGGGGATCTGGGAAATGATACCCTCGAAGGAGAAGCAGGGAATGATATTGCCTATGGCAATAGTGGGGACGATCAACTCAATGGCGGTGAAGGTGACGACCTCCTTTATGGTGGACAGGGGAATGATACCCTATTTAACAGTAGTGGAAATGATCAGCTATTTGGAGATAGAGGAAACGACCTTCTCTATAGCGGAAGCGGGAAAAATGAACTCACCGGTGGAGGGGGTTCCGATGTATTTGTGATTGGTCGAGAACTCATTGATAGTGAAATTGATATCATTACCGATTTTAGAATTGGAGTCGATTTACTTGGATTAACCAAGGAATTAAAATTTGCTGATTTGCGGTTTGTTCAAGTGGGAAATGATACCGTAATTGAAGATAAGGTCAGCAATCAACAACTGATATTGTTAACCGAAACCCAAGCTACAACCCTGAATAATCAGGCCAACTTTACCCAGTCGATCGAAAGCCTTACGCCCATTATTGAGTTTACCAATAATGATTCCTTGGTAGTCAAAGAAGGCGAAACACCGGCCCTATTTGTCAACGTTCGGCGGGCGGGCTCCCCGTTTAATACGGTGAGTGCAAAACTAGAATTGCAACTAGACACCGCCACTGGTAGTGACGTTAACCTAGAACCCGTAGAAATCGTTTTTAAACCTTACGAAACTTTTAAAATCGTTCCTATTCCTTTAACCGTTATTGATGATCGAGAAACCGAACCGAATGAAAGCTTTAAGTTAATTTTAGCCAATCCCACCGGAGGAGCTACCCTAGGACAATCCCAGGAAATTGTTGTCACCCTACAAGACAATGATAGTAGTTCCCCAGGAACTGTCCCTCCCACCAACTCAACGCCACCGCTCGTTTTTCCCATCGGGCCCTTTCCCTCCGCGATTAGTCTGTCAGTTGCTCCCTCTACTATCCTCGAAAACAGCGAAGAAAACTTTGTTTATACCTTTACACGGGCGGGAGGTTCCTTAGACCTACCAATTAACGTTAACTTCACCGTGGGAGGAACGGCGAAACTAGGGGAAAACTATACCGTTATTGACAACCAAACCTTTACGAGTACCGGAGGTAGCATTTCCTTCCCGGCAAATGGTACCATCGCCACCCTAAAACTCGCTCCCATCAATAATGATAAATTTGAAGAAGACCCCCTAACTATCGATATCACCTTAAAAGAATCCGGCTTTTTATACACCGCTAATCCACAACAATCCACCGCCATAGCTAGTATCGGGAGCGAAGATCTTCCGCCCAGACCCCCGGTTTATAACTTTAGTCAGCCGGAATTTCCCATCTTTGAGGGTGATCCTGGCTTTCCTCAGCAAGCCACGATTACGGTTAATCGTACTTTTGATACCAGTCAGCAATCGAGTGTTAGAGTTTTGCTTACCCCGGCCCGACAGAATGGCGGAACACCTGGGGTTGATGTCGAACCCACGGAAATCGTCCTACAATTTGCCCCTGGTCAGACTGAGAATACCTTCCAAATCCCGATCATTGGTGATAACGAAATTGAACCTTCAGAAACAATTATCCTATCCTTTGCACCAGACGGTTTTCTCCCCACGGGACAAGCGGGAACCCTTAATCCCACAACCAACTTAATTATTAATGACGACGATGGCCCCACTACCTATGATTTCAAAGAACCCCTATTCAAAACCCTTGAAGGTAACTCCAGTAATATTACCCAACTGGTAGAAATTGATCGTTCTGGGGATATTAATGTTAACTCCTCTGTGGAAGTTAATATTACCGGAGTCAATGCTATCCCCAATGTAGATTTTGTTCCCGGGCCAATCACCGTCAACTTCACCCCGGGACAAATCGCTCAAACTGTCCCGATTACCATTATCGGCAACCTCACACCCAATCAAAACAGAACCCTGAATCTCTCCCTCAATCCCCCCCTAGGGGCTTTGGTGGGGAACCAGCATCCCACCGCAGAGTTACTGGTGGTTGACGATGATAATGTTCCGACCTACGACTTCACCACTAATACTTATCGAGTTCGGGAAGGGAATAGTGATATTACCTACAGTGAAATTACTATTGTTCGCTCAGGAAAGGTTGATATTGACTCCTCGGTGACGGTGAACTTAAACCCCGCTGCCAAAAATGGAGCGACCCCAGGAGATGATTTTACCCCGAGTACCATCCCGGTGCAATTTGCACCTGGGGAAATTAGTAAAACGGTACCGGTTACGATTAAAGGGGATGAAACATCTGAGTCTACCGAAACCGTAATTCTGTCCTTTTCTAACTTCGATAACGATGGACAAACGGGAACCACAGTCCCGCAAGCGGCTCTGATCATTGATGATGATGATTCCCCACCTAGCTATAACTTTACCCAGAACAACTACAGCGTAGATGAAGGAGACACCACTAGCCTGTTTAATGAAGTTCAGGTGGTTCGCTCAGGAGATATTAGTCAAACCTCTAGTGTGGATGTGGTATTTACCAGTGAGACGGCGATCGCTAATACCGACTTTACACCAGGGCCCCAAAGAATTCAATTTGCTGTTAACCAAGACAAACAAATTGTCCCCCTGGGAATTATTGGGAACACCCGGGTGCAACCTGACCGTGACTTTCAACTCTCCTTTGCTAATTTTGACAAAAACGGACTCGCGGGAGACATTATCCCTACCAGTACCGTGACCATCAAAGATGACGACAAAGCCACTCTCAGTTTAACCACCGTAGAAGCAACGGCCACCGAACCTGTCACCACAAAAGTCCCCAATGAACTACCCAAAAACGGGATTTATCGGATTAGTCGCGCCCCGGACACCTTTGGGGATTTAACGATCAACCTCACCCTAAAACCCGATAAAATTAGCGCGGCGGACTATACTTTGACCACCTCGACGGGTCAAACCGTAGCGGTCAGTAACACCTCCACCGCTACGCTCACCCTTCCCAACAATCAATCCAGTATTGATATCATCCTGACTCCGATTGATGATGTCCCAGCCGAAGCCGATGAATCCCTCACCCTAGTCTTAGCGGACGGCAATTATAAGATTGCTCCCAAAGAAAATACCGCAAAGGTGACAATTCTGGCCAATGATACCGCCGTGACTCAACTGGGAGATACCACCAGCCAAGCCCCGGCAGACTATGCCACCCTAGTAGAAGGTTCCTTACGTCAGGCGATTCTTAACGCTGAATCTTTACCAGGGGAAGATAAGATTACCTTTGTTGACAAAGCCGCTGCTGGGGTGATTAATCTGGCTGGGGCTTTACCCGGGGTCGGTAGCGATGTGATTTTTGATGGGCCAGGAGCCTCGGCGCTCACGATTCGTCGAGATACGGGCGGAGACTACAATATTTTCACCGTTAATGGCGGGAATGTCACCTTTGAAGGATTGAAACTGAGCAATGGTTTCCCCGCCGGGACGATACCCAATACAAGCAGTACGACCACAGGGAGTCGGGGCGGTGCGATTAATATTACTTCCTCTACCAGTAAGGTGAAGGTGATCGACAGTTGGCTCGATGCAAACCAGGCGAATAATGGGGGGGCGATCGCCAACTCTGGCCAACTCACGGTTCAAAATAGTACCATCAGCAATAACATAGGTAGCAACGGTGGTGGAATTATTGTGATTGATGGTCAAGTCCAAGTTATTAATAGCACGATTGCTAACAACAAAGGCAACATCGGTGGTGGCGTGTTTAACTCCGTTGCGGACTTGACGATTACCAATAGTACGATTGCCTTCAATAATGCGACCGGAAACAGTGGCGGGGTCAGAAATATTGGCGGTGTAGCCAACCTGAAAAACACAATTATCGCCAGTAACACCTCCCCCCTTGACCCCGACGTGGGAGCATCCATAGAATTTGCCTTTAAGAGTGGTGGCAATAATATAATTGGAGACGGAACTGGAGGACAGGGTTTAGTCAATGGAGTGAACAATGATCAAGTCGGTAGCAGTACCACCCCGATTGATCCTTTACTCAGTCCCTTACAAAATAACGGTGGTGGCACGCCTACCTTGGCTCTAGCTAGTACCAGTGTCGCCATTAACAAGGGAAGTAATAGCTTTATTGCCCCCTATACAGACCCGGGACAATTTGACCAACGGGGGACAGGCTTTAACCGAATTATTAATAACATCATTGATATCGGAGCCTTTGAATCTCAACTGTTCTAATTACGAATTACGAATTACGAATGAGTGGGGCGGGTTTAGAAAGGTTATCTGTGAGTATCAGAAATTTGTAAAGAACCCGCCCCTACAGTCTGATCTATTTCGTTGCCGCAGTCCGGGCAGCCGCAGCTTCATCGGGGTGAATATTCAGACGGGTAAGATTAATCCGACCCTTACTGTCAATTTCCCGAACTTTGACAATCACTTCATCCCCGACCGAGACTTCATCCTCCACCCGAGGAACCCGGTAATCTGCCAACTGGGAAATATGAATCATTCCCTCTTTACCGGGGAGTAATTCCACAAAGGCGCCAATCGGAATAATCCGAGTAATTCGGCCCACATAGACATCCCCAGCATTCAGTTTGCGGGTCATTCCCTGAATGATTTGATAGGCGCGGGCGGCATTTTCGCTATCGGTGGAAGCAATTGTGACCGTACCATCATCATCAATATCAATCTTGACTCCGGTTTCTTCCGTAATCCCCTTAATGGTTTTCCCACCAGGCCCAATTACCAAACCAATCAAATCGGGATCAATTTTCAAGGTTAATAACCGAGGGGCGTAGGGCGATAAATCCGAACGAGGTTTGCCAATTACCTCTAACATTTTTTCCAGGATATGCAGTCGGGCAGGTTTTGCCTGATAAATGGCATCCGCCACCGTCTTCATCGGCAACCCGGTGATTTTCATATCCATTTGTAGGGCAGTGACTCCGGTATCTGTCCCCGCCACCTTGAAATCCATATCTCCTAAAAAGTCCTCTATTCCTTGGATATCGGTGAGAATCCGAACTTCTTCCCCTTCTTTAATTAATCCCATCGCCGCCCCACTCACGGGTTTAGAAATGGGAACCCCGGCATCCATCAGTGCTAGTGTTGAGCCACAGACCGAACCCATGGACGTTGAACCATTAGAAGATAAGACCTCTGAAACCACCCGAATTACATAGGGAAACTGATCCTTAGAAGGTAATACCGGAACTAAGGCCCGTTCTGCTAAAGCTCCGTGACCAATTTCCCGACGTCCGGGCGATCGCATGGGTTTGGTTTCTCCAACCGAATAAGGCGGAAAATTGTAGTGGTGCATATAGCGTTTTTCTTCCTGGGGATGCAAGTCATCCAAATCCTGAGCATCTCCCGGCGTCCCCAAAGTGGCAATTGATAATACTTGAGTTAAACCGCGATTAAACAAACCACTGCCATGTACCCGTTTCGGCAAACAACTGACCTTACAGGATACCGGACGCACCTGATCCAAGCTGCGACCATCCACCCGCACACTATCTTGAACAATTTGCTGACGCATCAAGGTTTTGGTGATGTCCTTGAAAATCTGACTCACCAACTTAGAATCCTCAGCCACCGCCACCCGGATCGGATCATCTTCGGGCAGAGCTTCAATGGGAGCTACGACCTCACTTGCCTTGATTTTATCCAGGTTGGCATCCCGGGCGGTTTTATCCAGGTCATGTTGTTGGAGAACTTGTTTAACCGGGAGAGTCACACGGTCACGGACAAACTGGATTAACCCCTGATTTCCCTCTGGGGGTTCCCCAGGTTTGACCTCAATTCCCAAGTCTCGCATTAATTCCTCTTGGGCCTTGATTAAATCACAAACCGCCTCATAACCAAAGTCGATCGCTTCGATAATATCCTGTTCCGGTAGTTGGTTCGCACCTGCTTCCACCATCACCACGCCATCGGGGGAACCCGCCACGACTAAATCCAAATCCCCATTTTTCACTTCCCGGTAAGTCGGGTTAATAATAAAGTCATCTCCGACTAACCCAACTCGTACCGCAGCCATCGGCCCAAAAAAGGGAATTCTTGCCAAAATTACTGCTACAGAAGCACCCGTCACCGCTAACACATCCGGGGGTACTTGTTCATCCATCGACAGGGTTGTGGCCACCACCTGAATATCATCCCGCAACCAATGAGGAATCAGAGGACGTAAGGGACGGTCAATTAAACGACTGGTTAAGGTAACGCGATCGGGTGGACGACCTTCCCGACGTAAGAATCCCCCTGGAATTCTTCCCCCCGCGTACAGTCGCTCCTCGTAGTCCACCAACAAGGGTAGAAAGTCCAATCCGGGTCTACCTTCGGCGCGAGTCGCAGTCACTAGAACTGATGTATCTCCCGACTCGATTAACACGGCTCCACCTGCCTGTGGCGCAAGTAAACCTATTTTGAGTCGAATATCCCTTCCATCAAACGATATCGACTTAATGATCTCTTCCATGTATTTTATCTTCCTTCTTCTTCCACTATTCTCTCTCTGTCGCCATCGTAACACGGTGATGAGCATGGGTAGGGAGTGTATAAACACTCGCCGTCAACCCTTCCTTATGAACAGTTAACAGTCTTCTAGCCACGATTTCACAAGCAACAGAGGGAGTTTTAAAGTTGGACTGAGGTTTCTGATCTCCAATCCCATCCGACCTCACCGATTGAGGTTGATTTCGACTGAATCCCTGTGTTTGAGAAACCTGAGTTCCGTTCTTCATTATAGTTGCTGACCCTCTCAATCCCATATATTTGGGTCAACAAATGTAATCTTAACGGGACTGAGAACCAAACTACCTATCCTCAATTATCGGGGTTGGGGCTAATTTTAACTCGTTAATACTGTAGGGGCGGGTTCTTAACAATTCTTTGATTCTAACCGATCACCTGACTAAACCCGCCCCCTTCTGAGGCTTTTTTTAACTTAGAATAATGGCATAATATTACTACCGAATTAGTGCCATGTCTATTTCTAAGATTTAGTATTCCCCGGATACCGGATTTATAGCAGTTATCAAGGTACTTATGACCCTTGATCAGCATAAGTTCGATAATCTTTCACATAGAATTTACCATATCTAATGTCAAAATACCCCTAGATTTATTGACAACTAACTCCATCATTTCTAGCCATTGAGAACCTATTAAAATTTCAGGCAGTTCATCGCCAACATGAACTGGGATAATAAATTCTTCTCCATCCAGAATTACTTTGCCTTCATAGATATCAAAAAACTCATCTCCCCGCGCTGTCTGCATCTCGACTTGGGGAGCAATTAAAGACCATTGTAAGGCTTGTAGGTCTTGAGAATTAATTGCCAGCCAACCTGTGGTAAAACCAGTGTCGAACAACACTTCTATTGGAAAGGATTCACCATGAGTTGCAATTAATTCAATTTCAAAGAATAACTGCCCATTTTCACCAAATGTACCTGCGATCATATCATGCCACAGGTTCCTCTTTCATTGAGACGAAATGCGGTCATTTTAATATTTTGTTCGCCATAAATCTCGCGTATTTTTTCAATTAACTTGGGTAATTGGGGTGCAATTAAATAATCTTCACTATCAGGTTCGATAGCAATGAAATAATTATAATATTCATCTATTAATTGGGGGCGTAGTCTTTCAAATATCGCTCGGCAACGCAGACCTAATTGAGTTCTTTCTGCTTTGCGTTTTGCTAATTCTTCGGGGGGGATGGTATTTTCTTTTAAGATTCTACCCCGTCTTACTTGTCGCTTCTCTGATAAGTTCGTCATGTTTTTAATAAAGTAAATTTTACTATGTTTTATTATAGCTAATAAATATTATTTTGTCAAGTTAGGGATGGGAGAGGTGCGATCGCGCTTTTGGTGATTGGGGATGGGAGAGACGGGCTTTGAGATGGGGAGATGGGAGAGGCGCGATCGTGATCAGAACTTTTTGTTTATAGTACAGTTTACCAGAATTGAATTACATCTGATTGATGACTATAAAACAGCTTGTCTAATTACCTCCTCAAAAGAAGAATCGAATAATGAATTAATATTTGATTCTAACAAACTGAGCATTTTACTTTCTACTGGATGATCGGGAAAATGACCCAATTTCTCAACTTTACGCAATAAAGCATTATAAAAGTCTTCATACTCTCCTTCAAAACCCATAAGAGTCATGGTTGTTAAAGCTAATCCAAGAGTAACACCATGCTGACGGAAAAAATGATAATGACTTCCTCTATATTCAAACTCACCTGTTTCATCAAAATAATGTTCTGTGTTTTTTTGCAAAACTTGAATCACCATTTTATTGATATTCACTCTAAAAATACAATGATTAAGCTCTTGATGAAAAGTAAAAATTTGAGATTCAAACACACTCAATTTATCAAGACAACAGTTAACAACTTCTTGTAACTCATTAATTGCATCTTCTGGATCATAAAATTGCTCGGAATAATTTGCACTTAGACGACTTATTATTTCTCTAACATGAACATTCATTTCCTCAATTCTAGCATTAATTTTTTCATCAAGAGAGCCTAATTCGTTTTCAAAAGCAATGAGAAACTGTCGCCAGAAATTAATCTCATCTTGAGCATCTTTATTAAATTTATTACGTTCTTTCTGGAGTTCTTGAATTGACTTTCTCAGGCGCTCGTGCTTATTGATTTTATCATTAATCTTGTCAATTTTGTCATTAAATTTTGCCCTTTCTACATCAATACGTTCACCTTCTTCTTGCCACTCTTTTGCTAGAGCATTGATATAATTATCCTCAGAGTCAATAGAGCTTATTTCCCGTTCAAGATAATTCCTTTCTTGTTTAATTGACTGTTCAGTTTCATAAGTTGGTCTTGCAGAACTACGATTAATTCTGTCAATATTAGCGTTATATCGATCTCGTCGATCTCTCCATCTTTCGTAACGAGCATTATAACTCTGGCGACGGGATAAAATGCTAACATAATTAGCATTATGAGCTTCTTCACGAGAGTTAAGTTTTGTTCTATCCTTAGTAATTTCATGATCAAGTGATTCGATAGAATTACGAATTGGCTCTAGGTCTTCAAGCTTTGATGAAATTAGATTCCATTTAGATTCTAATTGTTCTCCGTAGGATTCTTTCTCTTGTTTCCATTCTTCTAACTCTTGATCCCTGAGTTCATATCCTTGTTTTTGCACCTCTGAAATATAGGTTTTAATTAAATCATTAAAAGAATCAATGCTTTCATTTAAAATATAATCAACCGCTCGATTAACATAATCAATTTTATCCTCAAAAGATTCAGATTTATTTTGTTCTATTGGATTAGCTAATATTTGCTGAACAATAGCATTGACTTGTTGGGCAATGGAATTATCTGCTTGTTCAGATTGAATAGGAAGACTGATCAAAAAATCGAATAGGGTGTAACAAATTTTATGTAAAGGTTGATCACAAGTATCTGTACCTGTAGCTCTTTCACAAGCAGAATGAGCATATATTCTGACTAATTCTCGTTTAACTTGACTTACATATTCATCAGGTGTTTTTTGTTGTTGATAGTTAATTAATTCTTGGAAAATTATCCCTTTTTGACCTGATAACATTTGTTGAGATTGATGTAATAATTCTGAGATTCCTTCTCCTGTTAAACAATTAACACCGACAATCATCGGTTGAGAACCTTCTCCTAAAATATCCCGATGAACTTTGAGTATTTGAGTAGTCACATCTTGAATATTAGCTTCAGTGGCAAAATAACTCATTCCTGTTTGTTTATTGACAAACATATTGAAAACATAAATGATATTTTGATGATGTTTTAACAAGTCTCTGAGGTATTTTCTGTCTCCCCTTGCGAACTGTTTATCAGGAGCAATCAAATAGTAAATTAAATCAGGTTGAAAATTCAGACTTTTATAGTGACTAATAGTTAAATTTTGTTCAGAAGGTTCTTGATCTTTTTTGTATGTTAATAACTTGACTTCTGAAACCAAAGGAAAATCATCAAATTGCTTGACATTTAAAGCAACACGATTATAATTTTCTAAAAAATCATCACTACAAATACCCGGAAGATCAAAGTATTTTAAACCAATGGGAAATTCAATCAAGTTAATTTCTTTAGTACAATCTTGACGACCAGTTGATAGGAAGTAATCAATTCCCAATAAACGATTTCCTAATGTTGTTTTACCACTGTGAGTTCTTCCAGTAGCAAAAATATTAATAGTGCTGATATTTTGCGGATAATTTGCTAATTTTTCAATGATTAATTTAGCACGAATTTGAGATATAGAGGGTGGATTAAGTTGGAAGTACATAATATGTCACCTAATTTTTAGAAAAAATTTGCCATTGGATAAGAGAGAATTGCTTGATCTTCTGTCATAATGATTAAATCCTGCTCTAAAGATTGACAGAGTAAAAGACGATCAAAAGGATCATTATGTAATGGTGGTAATTTAGCTAATTGAGTAATCGTAGTTTCAGCAATAGATAAGCTAGAAATTAGATGCTTTTCACGCTGTTGAGGAAGATAAATTTCAGGAGATTCTGGTAATGGTAATTTTCCTAATTGATATTTAATCATTGCTTCCCAAACAGAAACTACACTGAGGTAAATCTCGTTATCTTGATTACTAATAGCATCACAAAATTTTTGAGGAAGTCGTTTATTATTAGTAATAAACCACAGAAAGATATGAGTATCTAACAGAATTTTCATGGATTTTCAAATAATTTAATAATTTCTTCAGGAAGGGGAGCATTAAAATCATCAGGTACAACAAATTCACCCTCACATAAACCAATAGGACGGCGTTCTTTCTGAGATTGGTTTGTGGGTATGGGTTTAATTTCAGCAATAGGTTGATTAGCTTGAGTGATAATTAAGCTATTACCTTCTTGAATCAGTTTGATAAATCCTGATAAATTCTGCTGAATGTCATCTATGTTGAGAGTAATCATGGTTGAGTTTTGCTAAGTGAAAATAAGAATTATTCAAGCGAGCATTTTTTTGAAAAGGAGTAGGTATTACCTACCCCCACTTTCGCTAACTGAGTTGTAACAAAATCCGCTCTAAAATATTTACGATTTGCTCCTCTGCATACCGAGCATTCTGGTTTACGGCTAAATTGTTAATCTCTTCTGCATAGGATTGCAAAGTAGCTTTGACTTCCTGCCTTCCATTATTCACAATTGCTTGAAAGTTAGCCTGTAAATCTAGTTGTGGATTAGCCTTTTCAATCCCTAAACCAATAGCTAATAGGTTTTCAACAACAGGGTAGCCACCTTGTAAATATTTTTGACCGACAACTTTTTCTTTTTCAAACAATTCTTGTACTTGTTTGACAACTTTTTTCTTAACTTCTTTCATGCCCACTAAGCGTTTTTCAGTAGTTGTAATTGTTTTGACAAGAGGCTTAATAACATCCTCTGTGACGGTCACTTCTTTCTTTTGTTTACTTGCTCCCATTGCACCACCTGTTAAAGCACCACCTATTACAGCAGCAGCTAGAGGGGCTGCTAGTCCACCAGTTGCTACTGTAACACCAGCAGCAGCTAAACCCATTAAACCAGCAGCCAATCCACCTAAACCTGCTAATCCGCCAACAGCAACACCACCAGCAATACGACCTGCTGATCGCTCTCCATCAACCCATTCTTTTCTTGACTCTTGAGATTCTTCATAATCTACAACTTGCTGTTTAACCTCTACATCTTGAACATCAGGAATCCAATCACTTTCTTCCACTTCTTTATCTACATAACGTATATCAGGAACTAAAATGGTTTCTGCTTCCTGTCGTGAAATTTTTGCGTCTTTAGCCAAGCGATCTATAGCACTATTGAGTTGTTGTTGAGCTTCTAAAAGAGCATCCTCTTCTCTGAATACTCGAATACCATAATCAGCAATAGCCATATATGCTTCATTGAGTAAGTCTTGATCCCCTAATTTTTGATCGACAACACAGGTAGCTAAACGACTGGCAATGTGAATCAATGCTTTGCGATAACGACGACTACGCTCTTTTTTCGCAAAAGATTTTAATTCATCTTGTAGAACTTGTCCCATGTTACCAATCTTATTATCTGGCAACATTTGACACATAAGTTCAGTGATCTTGTTTACCCCCGTTCCAGTTAAGCAGTTTACTTCAACAATAGGAACTGGTACATGGGGATAAAACTCTTGGAAAATCTTTGTAATCTGCTGCCGGGAATCTTCAATATTTTCTTTAGTGGTAATCTGTGACCCATCTGGATTATAGAAAATATTGAGGGCAAAAATTACTTTATTTTTGTTGCTTTGTTTGGTTTGTTGTCGCAGTAAAGAGCGTAAATATTTACCATCTTCTCGGACAAAACCGCGATGAGGGGCAACAACATAAAGAATGATATCAGGCTTAACATTTTGCTGATTTTCTTGGGATTGCCATTCAGTAACAGAAACTACTCTTTTGACGACTTGTTTTGTAGTCGGATAATCTGATAAATTCCATAATTCAAACTTATTGATTGGCTTTAAACCTTCATCTTCATCGTCAATTTGAGGTAAAAGTAAGGTAGCTCTGTTAATGTTTTCGTAAGTTTCATTACATCCCCCTGCGCCTGGAAGATCAAAGTAACGTAAATTACTCCGCATCTGGAAGAAAACATCCATCCAGGTACAGTCAGTTTTCCCTGTACGGGGTAAAACTGATTTGATCGTCTCAGCGAGTTCTTGATTGGGATCTATAAAAGTAGTTGCTAAGGTTGTTTTACCTGCACTTGTCCGTCCTGTAGCATAAAAATTAACGGGTTCAGGAAATAGCTCTCGTTTTGATTGTGCTTGAACAAATTCTGCATCTACTCTACCTTCTAAATCTAATTCTCTGAGATCGAGTAATTTAAGAACATCGGGACGATCGGAAAAGATGAATCTTAGAGTCTGTAATGCTGTTTTAACCACGATATACTCCTTGCTTTAAGTAACTAATTTTGGCAATTAATAAACCAATCAATCGGTTCAAACTTTGGTTTTTCTAACTCTGCCTGATACTCAGCTAATTTTTCTTCCTGAATTTCTTTGAGTATCCCTAAGTTAGTTTGCATCCATTCTATAGGAATATCTGATTCCATTTCAAATAGACGCGGTTGATGCAGTGGATTAATATTAAGATAGTATAAATCCGCTAAAAATGCTGCTACCAATTGATGAATTTTAACAATTGATTGCCGAACTGTTTGCAAACTATCTTCTTCACTTAAACCCTCTGACATCAATTTTTGTTGTTCTTCTTTCCAATTCCAAGGTAGTGTCACTGACAGAGATTCTTCTAAACCCCAAAAGGTAACATGAAAGTAAACCTTTTGGTCGGTAATATCACTATAAATGACGGCTGTAGGAACTGGTGATAAATCACTAGATAATTGTTTTACCTCCGCATCAAAAATTGAATTCTTGAAAAACTTACCGTAATATTCTACGGGACAAACATCATTAAGAGGATAATATCTTTCCAGAAATTCTTTAACTTCACTTCTGACCTCTTTTTGTAGATTAGTATTAAACTCTGGACAATCTTCAATATCAGGGGGAGAAATCATCATCAATAAACGATGCTTTTTCTGTCCTTCTATTAAGATTTTTTGCATCTCCTCACGGCTAATAATCCCTGCCCAATTTTTCAAATCCCAATTTGACTGAATTTCTTGAATTTTCAGGGCGATTTTCAGGGCTTCTTGTTCGCGCAAAATATCGAGATACAAATAACTCAAGTTACGTTTTTCGGTGAGTTCTTCTTCCATGATTTGAAGTTCTCTTTCCCGTAGTCGTAAGGCTTTCTCTACCTGTTCTCTCTGACCTTCGGCGATCTTTACCTCCTGTTTTAAACGACTTTTGGCTAAGTCTAATTCTTGTTTTTTGAGTTGTAAGGTTCGTTCAGAAATTTCAAGGGCGCGATCTTCTCGTTCCGCTTGTGCTTTGGCAATTTCAATGTTTGCTCGTACTTCAACTTCCCTCATATTAGCAAGGTCAGCTTGAATATTAAGCAATTCCTTCTCTCTTTGGGTTTTACCGCGTAAATACTCAGCTTCAGCTTTACGCGATCGCTCATCTCGCCTCACTAGCTCACTTTTATCAGGTGGATTAGACGGCTTTCCCTTGGAGGACTTGTCGGTGAGCTTTCTACTAGCAACCACTGATATAATTCGGCTGGCAGTCATGGTCATAAATCCACTTATAGCCACAAAGAAATAGGGAACTGGCATATAACCTCATGCACTCAAATTATGTTTATTAGCAATAGCAAGGTTGAAATTTATCAGTCGCCTCCGTCATCACCGCCATCACAACCTCCATCATCGTGGTCATCATCGTGGTCGTAACCGCCATAAACACAACCATCGTGATGATCGTCTTCATCGTGATAATCTTCCTCATGGTGATGATCTTCCTCAACATGGTCACTGGCTGGACTATTGTCTTCATAAGGCTCGGTACTGCGACGATGACGTTTTAGTTCATCACTCAGACCATTCAAAGCATTATTCAGGTTTTGAGTCATGGATTTTCACTCCTAATAATTTTGGGTTATGCAAGTTCTCTAATTAAGACTGCCGTTTACCTTAAGTACGAGGTGTAGCGCGATCGCGTACTGGCCACCGCTAAATAACTCCTCGCAACTCTCTATCTAGGTATCCAATTTCAGCCGCAACTTTTACGCAAAAAGCCGAAACTTGTTAAGTCGTTGTTCATTGGTTAATCTCCTGAACTCTTGAATCTGAATTTTTTGGGGAAAACCCGGTTTCTTGGATCTGTTCTGAGTGTGCGTAGGCGGACTTTAACTTTGTAGCGACAGGTTGAAACCTATCGAACAAAATTGATGATGCCAATAGGCTACCACCCTCTCACGGAAAAAAAGTTGCCAGAAAGTGAATTCAGAGGTGAAAAAAGTGACAAAAAGTGACAAAAAGTGAATCCAGAGGTTGAAATGCCTATTTACAGGGAGATAGACCGTATTTTAACTACTATTAATCAATTCCAAATAGATGTTTAAAATTAATTTTATGAAAATTGAATCTTAATTCAGTCAAATCTTAATAAAATCTCTAATTTTTAAATTATGTTTTAATGAATCAAGACAGAATATAATCAATACAGCACAGTTACAGGTTGACTAAATGGCAATTTTACATGGAAGTTGGTGCATGACGCCGGGTGGGTCTTTCTTTCTATGGGGAGAAACCTGGCGACGAGTCCCGTCAGAGTCCTTTTATTCAGAAGCAATTTTCCCCTATCCTTTTGCTTTAAATGATACAGAATTATTGACTCAACCCTTATTAAAAAATATTGGTTTATCAAATATTCCATCCCAACAAATTATAGCGTTACCAACAAATATTTCTGAATCTGGAGAACTGACTCCGATTTATTCTGCTACAACTAATATTCCTAAATCCTATCTTTATCCTTGGCAAATTACGGGAATTTCTCTTAATCCCAAACAAGCGTTTCAATTTTTACAATCTCTACCCTTGAATACCGTTATAACATCTGATTCCGACCTGGGGGAAGATCTACGTTTTTGGTCACATATTGCCCGTTGGAGTTTGGATTTATTAGCCCGATCTAAATTTTTACCCGGATTAATTAAACAATCTGATCAAACTATTATATCTCAATGGCAACCGCTTCTTGATAGTGCGATTGATCAAGCTAGATTATTACGTTTTGCCCAACAAATGCCAACGGTTTGTCGAGTATATCAGGAGTTAATAGAAGGTGATAGTTTGGCGATTAATTTACCCCTGTCTGCTGAGGATATTATTATTAATTTTTTATCGATAATGATTGATCAACAGGTGAGAAATATAGCTAAAGAAGTTGATCAAAAAGCGATTGTATCACTTCCAATTTGGCAAAAATGGTTACAGAGTTTAGGACAAAAAGAAAATACTATTAATGCTGAATTAACAGAAATAGAATTCCTAGAAACCACTTTAAAAAATTGGACTTCTCCCCTACAATATTCTTTATCTGAATTTAATCTATTTTCGACGGCTTTTCGTTTACATCCTCCCACGGAATATAATTCTAATTGGCAATTAGAATATTGTCTACAAGCTATTGATCAACCTGAATTTATTGTTAATTCTAATATTGTTTGGAATCATCCTGTTGACTCATTTAATTATCGAGGGAGAACCATTAAACATCCCCAAGAAACCCTGTTA
This sequence comes from Planktothrix sp. PLAVEN19ND, assembly GCF_057220675.1. Taxonomy (NCBI): domain Bacteria; kingdom Bacillati; phylum Cyanobacteriota; class Cyanophyceae; order Oscillatoriales; family Microcoleaceae; genus Planktothrix; species Planktothrix sp. PLAVEN19ND. The sequence continues at coordinate 2,916,645 of NZ_CM170132.1, forward strand.
AAAGGCTTAGGACTGGCTTCAAAATTATATCCGGTAATTGAAACCAGTTTACAGCAAGCACGCCCCCAAAGCTGTAGTTTAAATCCTTTACAAGCTTATCAATTCTTGAAAAGCTATGCTTGGCGCTTTACTGATAGTGGTTTAGGGGTAATATTACCTCCGAGTTTAGCAAATCGAGAGGGGTGGGCGAGTCGATTAGGATTAAGTATTAAAGCAGAAACCCCTAAATTAAAAACTAATGAAAGATTAGGATTAAAAAGTCTATTAAACTTTAAATGGCAATTATCAATTGGTGGTCAAACCATGACTAAGGCGGAATTTGATCGCTTAGTTGCTAAGGAAAGTCCGTTAGTAGAAATTAATGGGGAATGGGTAGAATTACGCGAATCGGATATTAGATCGGCAAAGATATTTTTTAGTCAGCGCAAAGATGAAATGACGCTTTCCTTAGAAGATGCGTTAAGGTTATCAACGGGAGATACTCAAATGATTGAAAAATTACCTGTTGTTAATTTTGAAGCGGGAGGAAAATTACAGGAATTATTAAATACTTTAACCAATAATCGTAACTTAGAACCGATTCCGAATCCTAAAGATTTTAAAGGGGAATTACGACCTTATCAAGCTAGAGGTGCAGGTTGGTTGTCTTTCCTAGAACAATGGGGTTTAGGAGCTTGTTTGGCTGATGATATGGGATTGGGAAAAACCATAGAATTTATTGCTTTTTTACTACATTTAAAAGAACAGAATAGTTTAGAAAATCCAGTTTTATTGGTTTGTCCAACATCGGTTTTAGGAAATTGGGAACGGGAGGTTAAAAAGTTTAGTCCCACCCTAAAAGTTATGGTTCATCATGGCGATAAACGGGCTAAAGGTAATAATTTTACTAAAATAATTCAAGATAAAAATTTAGTGATTACCAGTTATCCGTTAACCTTCCGAGACGAGAAAGAATTGCAAGGAGTAACTTGGCAAGGACTGGTATTAGATGAAGCTCAAAATATTAAAAATCCCGATGCTAAACAGTCAAAAACCATTAAAAATATTAACGCATCGTTTAAAATAGCACTAACAGGAACTCCGGTAGAAAATCGCCTCTCGGAATTGTGGTCAATTATGGATTTCTTGAATCCAGGGTATTTAGGACAACGACTATTTTTTCAACGACGGTTTGCTATTCCCATTGAAAAATATGGGGATACGGATTCTTTAAAGATTTTGCGATCGCTCGTACAACCCTTTATTTTACGTCGCTTAAAAACCGATAAGGATATTATTCAAGATTTACCGGAAAAACAGGAAAATATAGTATTTTGTCCTTTAACAACTGAACAAGCAACCCTCTATCAAAAAATTGTTGATGACTCCTTAGAAAAAATTGATGATGCGGCAGGAATTCAACGTCGAGGAATGATTTTAGCTTTATTAGTCAGACTGAAACAAATTTGTAACCATCCGGTTTTAATCGAAGCTAAAGTTAAAAATAGTAAAAAATCAGATATAATTAAAACTCAATATTCAGGAAAATTACAACGTTTAACAGAAATGTTAGATGAGGTTTTAGCAGAAGGCGATCGGGCTTTAATTTTTACTCAATTTGCTGAATGGGGAAAAGTATTACAACCCTATTTAGAACATTATTTTCAACGAGAAATATTATTTCTATATGGAAGTACCTCAAAAAATAAACGGGAAGAAATGATTGATCGCTTTCAAAATGATCCCCAAGCTCCTCCAATTATGATATTATCGTTAAAAGCCGGAGGAGTAGGATTAAATTTAACCCGGGCGAATCATGTTTTTCACTTTGACCGATGGTGGAACCCCGCAGTGGAAAATCAGGCGACAGATCGAGTTTTTAGAATTGGTCAAACCCGCAATGTACAAGTCCATAAATTCGTTTGTACAGGAACATTAGAGGAAAAAATCCATGATTTAATTGAAAGTAAAAAAGCGTTAGCGGAACAGGTTGTTAGTGCGGGAGAAGATTGGTTAACAGCTTTAGATACTGATCAACTCAGAGATCTATTAATATTAGATCGGAACTCAATTATTGAAGAAGAAATCCCATTATAGCCCCGTTGTTGCGCTTAAGCGCATCTTATCTTATAAAAATTATGTGCGCTAAAGCGCAACAACAAGGAGGATAAAATGAGTCAAGAATGGTGGTCACAACAATGGTTAGATTTATTAGACAAATATCGGTTTAAAAAACGCTTGGAACGGGCTAGAAATTACGCGAGAGAAGGTAACGTTTTAAATATTGAATTTAAAGATCAAAAAGTTTTAGCACAGGTTCAGGGGACTCAAATTGAACCTTATACCGTTTCCTTGTGGTTAGATATATTTAGTAATGAAGAATGGAATTATATTATCGCCACCCTATCACAACGGGCAATTTTTAGTGCTAAATTATTAGCCGGAGAAATGCCGCCGGATATTGAGGATGTGTTTGCCGCCAATGGGTTAAGATTATTTCCTTTTTCCCTAGATAATGTTCATTCTGAATGTAGTTGTCCAGATCAAGCTAATCCCTGTAAACATATTGCCGCAGTTTATTATATGTTAGGCGATCGCTTTAGTGAAGATCCTTTCGTTTTATTTCAACTGAGGGGAAAAAATGCCGAACAAATTATTAATGCTTTACGACAGTTGCGAGGTCAAAGTAAAGATGAAATTAACGTTGCTACCTCGGAAGAAATAACGATAAAATTTAATCCTAATTCGTTAAAAATTGATCAATTTTGGAATTACTCTCAACAGCTAGATTCTGCTTTAGTTGTGATTACACCGCCTCCGAGTAGTGAAACGGTACTTGATATTTTAGGGGCAATGACCTTAGCCACAATCGGGATGAAGTCTACAAATCGTTCTACATTATCTGACACAGATATTGTGATGCAATATTTAGAAACAGTCTACAAAAATGTCAGCCAGCAAGCGGTTTTAGTAGCACTTAATCGGGAAGAAAATTAATTGATCAATCAACAAAATAGGGTAATTTAGTATCTGATATGTTAAAAACCATATCAAGTAGGTGATCATATTCATCAAGATTGTCAACCTCTAATGTAAAAATGAGAAGTGTAGCCTTGCGTTAGGGATGGTTTAGAATCGTGGTTTTTAAAATTGGTTTATTAGGACTAGGAACAGTTGCAACCGGAGTGGTTGAAATTCTGTCCAACCCGGAGGGTCGTCATCCCTTGTTATCGGAGTTAAGTTTGCATCGGGTAGGGGTGCGATCGCTTGCTAAACCCCGCAGTGTCAATATACCCGAACATATGCTGACAACGGATTTAGAAGCAATTGTCATTGATCCGGCCATTGATATTGTGGTGGAATTAATCGGCGGTTTGGAACCAGCGCGATCGCTCATTCTACAAGCGATTGAAAATGGCAAGCATATTGTTACCGCCAATAAAGCCGTGATTTCCCGTTATGGGAGTGAAATTTTTGATGCGGCGAATAAAAAAGGGGTTTATGTGATGTTAGAGGCCGCCGTTGGGGGCGGGATTCCGGTGATTCAACCGTTAAGACAATCCTTGGCTGCGAATCGGATTCAAACAGTCACCGGAATTATTAATGGGACAACTAACTATATTTTGACCCGGATGAAAAATGAGGGGGCAGATTTCTCTGAAGTTTTAGCGGATGCTCAACGGTTAGGATATGCAGAAGCTGACCCCACCGCCGATATTGATGGCTTAGATGCAGGAGATAAAATTGCGATTCTGGCGTCCTTAGCTTTTGGAGGCAGAATTAAGTTAGAACAGGTTTATTGTGAAGGGATTAGAAAGGTGACGGCGACGGATATCACCTATGCGGAAAAATTGGGATTTGTGATTAAGTTATTAGCGATCGCAAGCCGAAATCCCCAGGCGACTCCCGAACAGGATTTATTATCGGTTCGAGTTCATCCGACTTTAGTTCCATTTTCCCATCCTTTAGCCAGTATTAATGATGTTTATAATGCCATTTTAGTTGAAGGAGAACCGATTGGACAGGTAATGTTTTTTGGCAGGGGAGCCGGATCGGGGCCTACGGCGAGTGCTGTAGTTTCTGATATGTTGAATATTATTGCTGTTTTACAAATGCAAGAAGCAGAAGTCGTTAATCCGATTATTCCCCATGAAATGATGAGTTGTAGTCATCAACATTACTGTAAAATTGCGCCGATGGAGGATCTAGTCACCCGTTTTTATACTCGGTTTCTGACTAAGGATTCTCCTGGGGTAATTGGCAAATTAGGCACTTGTTTTGGTCAGCATCAGGTCAGTATAGAATCGATTGTACAAACGGGATTTCATGAAAATTTAGCAGAAATTGTTGTGGTTACCCATGATGTTTTGGAGGGTAATTTTAATCAAGCTTTAAGTGAAATTAAAGGTTTTGATGAAATTGACAGTATTCCTAGTATTTTAAGGGTACTGTAAATCAGTCATCAGTAAACAGTTATCAGTTATCAGTGTAAGAGTTATCAGTTATCAGTGTAAAAGTTATTAGTTATCAGTTGACAGTAAAGAGTTCATTGTTAATATTTGTGGGCTAAAAACAGTTAACTGGTAGGGGCGGGTTCTTTTAGATCTTTGCTAATCACCGCGCATCTTGATGAACCCGCCCCTACAACTGATGACTGATTAGGAGTGTAGATCCGTAGGTTATGATAGATATATTCATATTTCTTAATTTTTGTTTACAAAATCCTGATGACTGCACCAAGCATTGCCAAAACCAAGCAATTCTTTAAGAAAACCGTATTTTTTGACAACGAGCCAACCCCAGAACTGATCGCCATTTTGCTGGTGTACTTTGTCCAGGGAATTTTAGGACTGGCCCGTTTGGGGGTGAGTTTTTTCCTCAAGGATGAATTGGGAATGAGTCCGGCGCAAGTGTCGGTATTACTGGGAATTGTGGCGATTCCCTGGATTATTAAACCCCTATTTGGCTTTATTTCCGATGGTCTGCCGATTTTTGGTTATCGGCGGCGTCCCTATTTAATTCTCTCAGGACTGTTAGGAACCCTATCCTGGGTCGCCCTGGCTACAATTGTTCACACTCCTTTAGCCGCTACGGGGGCGATTGCCTTGAGTTCCCTTTCCGTGGCTATTGGCGATGTAATTGTCGATTCCTTAGTGGTTGAAAGAGCCCGTCACGAATCGATTCATAATATTGGTTCTCTGCAATCCGCTTCCTGGGGAGCTTCGGCCATTGGCGGATTAATTACCGCCTATTTAGGAGGATTTTTATTAGAGAAATTTCCCCCACAAACCATATTTTTAATTACAGCAACTTTTCCCTTAATTACTTCCATTGTGGCGGGATTAATTGTAGAAGAATTTCAAGGTCAACCTTCTAATTGGCAAACGGTTAAATCTCAAATTAAAAATCTGCGTCAAGCCATCACCCAAAAATCAATTTGGTTGCCTACGGCCTTTATTTTTATTTGGCAAGCCACACCCACGGCTGATTCGGCATTTTTCTTTTTTACCACTAATGAATTAGGATTTCAACCAGAATTTTTAGGGCGAGTTCGTTTAGTGACTAGCGTGGCATCCCTACTCGGAATTTGGCTATTTCAACGATTTTTTAAGTCCCTTCCCTTTCGGACAATCTTTTTTTGGTCAACAATTATTTCCACCCTATTAGGGATGACGATGTTACTATTAGTCACCCACACCAACCGAACCCTAGGAATTGATGATCATTGGTTTAGTTTAGGGGATAGTTTAATCCTAAGCGTGATGGGACAAATTGCCTATATGCCTGTTTTGATATTAGCTGCTCGCCTCTGTCCTCCAGGGGTAGAAGCCACATTATTTGCCCTATTAATGTCTATTTCTAATTTAGCAGGTTTAATTTCCTATCAATTAGGAGGTGTCCTCACCTATTGGTTAGGAATTACGGAAACCAATTTTGACCAATTATGGTTACTGGTGATGATTACTAACCTGAGTACCTTATTACCGATTCCCTTAATTCATTGGTTGCCAAATAATAGTGCAGAAATCGAACCCCCAACGGTCACCATTCAACCAGCAGAACTTGATCAATTAACCGTAAATCCTTAATTAAGAGACAATGAAAAATATAATTTCTCAGCCAGCAAATCCCTTATCCTACAGTATCAAAGATTGGGCAAAGGGATATCTTTCTCAACCCCATGAATACGACTATTGGATTGAAGATATTGAAGGAGAAATTCCGACGGAACTAGAAGGAACTCTCTATCGCAATGGCCCAGGTTTATTAGATATTAATGGACAAAGTTTTCGTCATCCCTTCGATGGCGATGGCATGATATCTGCGATTCGCTTTACCGAAGGTACTGCCCACTATTGTAATCGATTTGTCAAAACTCAAGGTTATTTAGAAGAACAAAAAGCCGGAAAAATTCTCTATCGGGGTGTGTTTGGAACCCAAAAAGCCGGAGGATGGTTAGCAAATTTTCTGGATTTAAAAATCAAAAATATTGCTAACACAAATGTTATTTATTGGGCGGGAAAACTATTAGCATTATGGGAAGCTGCCCAACCCTATCATCTGGATACCAAAAGTTTAGAAACTATTGGAATTGATGACTTAGAGGGGATTTTAGAACCCGGAGATGCCTTTTCAGCCCATCCTCGAATTGATCCTAATTGTGAATGGAATGGCGGTGAACCCTGTTTAGTCAATTTTTCGATTAAACCGATGTTATCAACCACCATTACAATTTATGAAATTTCTACCCAAGGAAAGTTACTGAGAAAACAGGTTCATTCTGTACCTGGATTTGCTTTTATTCACGATTTTGCTATTACTCCCAATTATTGTATTTTCTTCCAAAATCCCGTCCAGTTCAATCCCATTCCCTATTTATTAGGATTATCGGGGGCGGGAGAATGTATTAACTTTCAAACCGAAAAACCGACTAAGATTATTGTGATTCCCAGGGGTAAAAAGGGTAAAATTCAATATTTTGAAATGCCTTTGGGATTTGTGTTTCATCATGCCAATGCCTATGAACAAGATGATACTTTATTTGTGGATTCTATTTGTTATCAATCCCTATCCCAAATTCGCCCCAATGAAGATTATCGAGAGACGGATTTTAGTGTATTAGACCCCGGACAATTATGGCGTTTTTCCTTGGGTTTGACCACGGGAAAAATAGAGCGTCAACTGATTGAATCTCGCTGTTGTGAATTCCCATCTCTCCATCCAAATTATGTCGGTAGACCCTATCGCTATTTATATTTAGGGGCCGCCCACGATGCCGAAGAAAATGCCCCCCTACAGGCAATTTTGAAAGTGGATTTAAAAATGAATCAGCGTCAATTATGGAGTGCCGCCCCGACAGGATTTGTCAGTGAGCCCATATTTGTGCCGCGGAAAAATGCCATCGCCGAGGATGATGGATGGGTGTTAACGGTGGTGTATAATTCTGAAAATCATCGTTCCGAGATTGTAATTTTGGATGGTCGTGATTTGGGGAAAGGTGCGATCGCTCGATTACACTTAAAACATCATATTCCCTACGGTTTACATGGAACCTTCGTGCCTTTTTGAAGTTTAGACTCTGATACCCTAACAACGGTAAGATCGCTGATCCGCTCGATATGTTAGGGTAAAAACGACAGAATTAGTAGACTCTTTAGCGAGGCAGTCCGATGAAGTTTAGCATCGTGATTACAACTTATAACCGCATTGCTTTACTGAAACGGGCAATTGATTCTGCATTGAAACAAACCATTCCCTGTGAAGTTGTGGTTGCAGATGATAGTTCTTCTGACGAAACAGAAGACTATGTTCGTAATTTATCTGCTTCCTTAGCTCAACAGGGAGACCACCGTTTAGTTTATCATCGCAACTCCAGTAATCTAGGCCATTCTGCCACGATGAATGCCGGGGTTAAAGTCGCTTCTGGAGAATGGATTAAACCCGTAGATGATGATGATTATTTGGCGGTCAATTGCATTGAAGAAATGAGCAAAGCTATTGAAACCTATCAAACTAAAGTCAATCAAAATTCATCCTCCCAGGCGGTAATTTGTTCGGTCTCAGCGTCTCAAGTAGACCCTGACGGTAAAGAATTAAGTCGAACTCGCTTAACCGGCCCGGGCACAGTTTATTATATTCCCCAGGAAGATATTCACTATGGAATGTTATTAGAACAAGTGCCATTTGGAACCCCGATTCAAGTCGCCTATTCCAAAGAAGCGTTTATCAAATCCGGTGGATGGGATTCGAGTTTGGATACTAATTGTGATGATATTGATTCTTGGATTAAAATTTCTCAATTTGGAGATGCAATTTTTATTAATCAGTGTTTAGCCTATCGTACTATTTGGCCGGGAGCTTTTAATCAAAAAATATCCCTGCAAAAGCGATTAGATACTAATATTTTAATCAAGGAAAAAATCTATAAATTGGTTAATCAAAAATATCATATTCAACTTCCTAGCCTTGAACATATTAGGGATTATCTTAAACTACATTGGAGTCTTGTGGCGTTAAAAAGAGCCAAAGTTAAAAACGCTATTTGTTTTTCCTCAAAATCCTTGTTTTCTGCTCAAGGTTGGAAATTATTAATATCTTCTCTTTTAAATCGAAGACAACAATGGTCAAAATTAAAACAAATGTCAAAAGTAGATAAAACCTCAGAAATTTTCGTCAAAAAAATAATTTTAATTGAATAATATTATGAAACATTTTTTAAAAATAGCTCGAACTTTCCTGTCAACCTACTATGCTTATATGGTTGAATATCGAGCCGAATTGTTTTTCTGGGTATTGTCGGGTTCCTTACCTTTTATTTTAATGGGAATTTGGATAAAAGCCTCCGAAACAGGTAATATCGGACTTAGTTCTATTGAGTTTGCTCGATACTTTTTGGCTGCTTTTATTGTCCGACAAAGTAATGTAGTTTGGGTGATTTGGGAGTTTGAAAAAGAAGTAATTCAAGGAAAACTTTCCCCTCGATTATTACAACCGATTGATCCAGTTTGGCATCATTTTCTTAGCCATATTGCCGAACGATTTGCCCGTTTTCCCTTTATTATTGGACTAATTATTTTATTTTTTGCCCTCTATCCCGAATCTTTTTGGATACCCAGTTTAGGACAAACCTTATTATTTTTATTCGTATTAATTTTAGCTTTTATGCTGCGGTTTATTATTCAATATACCTTTGCTTTATTATCATTTTGGACGGAACGAGCCAGTGCCATTGAACAAATTTGGTATTTACCCTATATATTTTTATCAGGAATAATTGCTCCTTTAACCGTCTTTCCTCCCTTGATTCGGGAAATAACATTATGGACTCCTTTTCCCTACCTAGTTTATTTTCCTGCTTCTATTATTGTGGGATTTCCCGTTGATGTATTTCGAGGTTTATTGATAATGTTCTTTTGGGGAATTTTGTTTTTTATACTCAACCGTTGGCTATGGAAACGGGGATTAAAACAATATTCAGGAATGGGTGCCTAGTAGTGAGTCCTTCAGGACTCTCTTTCTGGGAGAAAGCCCTAAAGGGCTTACTACGATTAATGGGTTATATTAATATAAATACATCACCAAAAAAAACAACAATGAGACTACTCCATACAATGTTACGCGTAGGAAACCTAGACCGTTCTCTAAAATTTTACTGCGATATTTTAGGAATGAAACTACTGCGCCAGAAAGACTATCCAGGGGGTGAATTTACCTTAGCTTTTGTCGGTTATGGCGATGAATCCGATCATAGCGTGATTGAGTTAACCTATAACTGGGGCGTCGAACAATATGAAATCGGTACCGGTTATGGTCATATTGCCCTCGGTGTGGATGACATTTACGCCACTTGTGAACAAATTAGAGCCGCTGGGGGTAAAATTACCCGTGAACCCGGCCCAATGAAACATGGAAACACTATAATTGCCTTTGTGGAAGATCCCGATGGTTATAAAATTGAGTTAATTCAGTTAGGAACTCAGGGATCAAATTCGGAAAAAGAAACGACTGTTGCGGCTTTAGGTTCTTGATTTTAAACAATTAAAACCCTTCCCTTAATAGGGGGAGGGGAAAATATTTAAAGTAAAGTTATGCACCATCCTTTGCTTATAATTTTCGTCAAAGTCACGATTTTTTCTTTGATGTTAGCCATCGGACTCAATCTTTCTTTTGAGAAAATGCTCTCCTTCTGGCGCAAACCAGCTTTACTATTCCGTGCGCTTCTAGCCGTTGTTGTGTTAGTTCCCCTAGTCGTTATTATCCTGCTAAAACTGTTTAATTTACCGCCAGGAGTAATGATAGGATTAGTCCTGCTAGCAGCATCTCCAGGAGCACCTCTGACCACAATGCGAGCGCAAATGGCTGGAGCGAGATTTCGTTATTCAGCCAGTCTTCAGCTAACCCTAGCTTTACTGGCCGTTTTTATTACTCCTATAACCTTAGCTATTTTCGCCATTTTGTTTAAAGGAATTCCAGAAAACACAACGATTTTAGAAGTCGCTGAACAAGTGACTATAGTACAATTTTTACCTGTTATTATCGGTCTTTTACTCCAAAAATATGAGGCTAAATATGTAGATGCGATCGCTAAATTTTTAACTTTTATGTCAAATGGTTTGTTTTTTGTATTAGCCATATTACTCTGTATCTTAGGATTCCCTTTATTATTGAAAGTTTGGGGATTACCGATGATTGCGATCGCTATTCTGGTCATTGCTTCTCTCGGTATTGGACACACTTTAGGGGGGCCAGATGAGGATAAACGATCAATTCTAGCGATTTCCTGTATTGCTCGTAATGTCGGTTTGGCTCTATTTATTGCTATTTTGAATAATGTACAACAGCAGGTGATTCCGACGCTGATAGCTTATATAATTTTGGGAGCCATTTTAGGTGTTCCCTACTCTCTTTGGAATAAGCGAAAATTAGCCTCCTTAACCCCCGAAACCTAACCCATTATGAGTCAGCCACCCGTCAATTCAGAACCCCCTAAACATCTTTCTAATGATGATTTAGCAGTAGATCGTACCGAAATGGCTAAATACCGCAGTCGGGCGGCCGCAGATCGCACTTTAATGGCTTGGATACGCACCTGTCTGTCGTTGATTGCTTTTGGTTTTGGTATCCCCACTATTGTTAGAACAATTGAACAAACCCACCTTCATCCTAATATTGACCCCGTAAGATTTTCTGTCATTGTTGGACTGTCTTTTATTAGTACGGGAATGTTAGGAATGGCTTTAGGATTAAGGGAACACCGTCGTTTACTTGAACAAATTCAAAGCGATCGCTATACCTACGAAGCCTCTTACAGTACGGAAATTATTGGGGTTGCTTTGCTGGTCATTGGGTTAGTTAGTTTTATTGGGGTAATCGTTAAGTCCCTAATTTTTTAATCCTCTTTCGATATAACATAACCACTAAAAACCACCAGATGAAATCAACTTTAAGTTCTTGTTTCAGTCTATTAACAATTTTAGTCGCCACACCTGCTTGGGCGAGTGCTGTTAATCTGGATTCTGATCCGACGGTATCCTCGGCTTTTTCAGAAGATCAGCATCAGTTTTTGATTAATTCTGATCGGCATTTTCCCGTAGATCAATATCCGCTTGAATTCAATCCAGTTGCGGTTGAAAAAATGGCGATCGCTCCTTCTCCCTCACAACAATTAACTGAAAAGAATGCAGAAGATTATAAACTCTCTCAACTAAGTTCAACCTTCTTAAATCATAGCATTAATGCCGCTGATTTACAATCGCCTGAACTGAGAACCATTAATTATGCGATCGCCCCAGAAACAACTATTCCAAATCCTCCTAATATTGAGGGAAATACACTTAGCCAAAATCCCAATAATATTGTCAATGAATTCCTAGCTGAAGATACACCTAGTTCAACTCCAGAAACTGAACAACCAACGAAAAAACCCGGATGGAGATTTGAAGTTGAACCGATGCTATTTGTACCCTTTAATATTCAGGGTTATGCCATTGTTGGAGAAGGTGCAAGTGTAAATCGAGTTGTTTTAGTTGACTTAATTACGGCTGAAATTACGAATCGAATCTTAAATCAATTACCCAAAGATATAATTGAACAAACCGTTAATAGAGTTTTAGAACGTCTACCATTTGATCGCAGTAATACTCGGTTAGAAGACCGCATTGCTCAAGGAGTGCGCGATCGTTTAAAACAACGGGGAGAAGACCTAACAGCACGCTTAGAAACTCAAATTCGAGAAGGAGTACAAACAATAGTCAATCGAGTTCCTTACGGTCAAGTTCCGATTGAAGTTGATTTTAATTTGGGTATCTCCAAAATTCTTGACCTTAATTTTACTAGACTTTTACAGTTAGGAACCCGTTTGGAAGCATGGAATGGGGATATCGGATTAATCTTTCAAGGGGTATATGCTGAAATCGGTTTGACGAATAAAGGTTCGCAAATTGATGTTGATTTTGATACGGAATTATTAACCTCAGAAATCTTATTAGCATGGCATTTAGGAACCCTTCCGCTAACAGCTGTTAAAGATACCTCAAAACCAAATAATGTCTATCCTTCCCTTGATTTTGAAGTCTATGGAGGGACTCGTTTTGGCTATCTTGATCTGAATTTTAATTTTAATCCTGGCCCGGAAATTAACTATCGACCGGATTGGTTTGATCCGGCATTAGGAGCGCAAATCACACTCAATTTAGCCGATAATCTTAAAATTACAACCAGAGGCGGAACCGCAATCACAGGGGGAAGTGAAGCCCAAGCCAATTGGGATTTATTGGTAGCTTTAGATTGGCAAATATCGCGGAATTTAACCTTATCTACAGGTTATCGTTTGTATCAATTAAAAGTTGAAAAAGAAGGGAATATTGGAACCTCAACGGTTAAGATGACTTCTCAAGGAATGCGTTTAGGATTAGCTTGGTCTTTCTAGTTTAAACACAAACCCACTGAAACTGATTAAAGGTTTGGCTTATGGATTGGAATTTTAAAATTTTAATCCATTCTCTTCCGTACTTAGGAAGGCTTTGATATAATCAGAATATCCAATAATATCTTAAAATTGCATAACTATGCAGACCATCACCCTTGAAGTCAGTCCCGAAATTGCCGAAGCTTATCAATTTGCTTCCTTAGAGGAACGTCAACAGATTCAGCAAATTGTTAGCCTTTTACTCAAGAGAGAAAATGAAAATGATATTGATTTTTTAAGAAAAATAATGGATGAAATTAGCGACAGAGCAATGGCGAGAGGCTTAACACCAGAAATTTTAGAATCAATTATTAATGAAACCTAGACAATATTTAGTTTTAGATACCAATATTCTAGTCAGTGCGGTTCTGTCTAAAGCAAGTAAAGCACGTCAAGCCTTAGACAAAGCACAAAATATAGGGAATATTTTAATGTCATCTTCTGTCTTACTGGAACTAGAAGAAGTTTTATTTAGACCTAAATTTGACAAATATGTGACTCAAATAGAACAGTGCGTTACTGCATGATTCAGCCAGTCTATAAGTTAGCTCTCGCCTTCCCATGTTTTTTTCAACGTTTCTGAAGGTAACTCCCCAAATAATTGTTTATAATCCCTCGAAAAATGCCCCATACTCCAAAATCCCCAATGAGTTGCAATTCCTGAAATTGTAGTTTGGTTAGGATCACAAGTTTTTAGAGTTCGTCGTACTCCATTTAATCGCTTGATTTTGAGATATTCCATCGGACTCATCCCAAACAAATCGTGAACACCATAAGACAATGTTCTGGGACTGGCGTTGACGGCTGTGTACAGATCTTTTAGAGTTAGAGGTTGGTCAATATTTGCTATCATAAAATCTTCCAATTCTTTTACCATCTGATAGCGCCCCAATTTTGGAATCCCAGAATCAAAAGATTCCTCATCAAACCGCAAGGTATCAATTAAAAGCGGTAAGCAGTCTTCAACAATTATCTTTTTGGTTTGCGCTTGCTGTAGCCAAGTTGGGTTAGTTTGAAGTAAATAAAATAATTCTTGTAAGTAAGTTTTAAAATAACTGAGTTGAGTCGGATCAATATGAACTATATTTTTATGGAAAAACGCATCATTAAAGGACTTGTATTTCATAAGATCGGTGTATTTATGAAATACATTAGTGCTGACGACAACGATTCCGACTTGGCAGGGTTTCTGATTAATAATATGGGTTTCACGAATGGGATCTAATCCAAATAAAACCTTCTGATTCAAACGCTGATTATGGGCGACTAATTCTTGATCTTGAGAGGTTAAAAGTGTTCCAAAAGTCAGGGTATTTGGGGGTTTACCTCCGACAATTTGCATAGCTTGATTAGCAGAAGCATAAATGAATTGTAAACAGCCAAATTGAGCGATCGCTAATTCCCCTTTAAATTTTCCCTGACTGAGTTGATTTGCTGTCAAGTTCCAGGTTTTGAACGCCTCAGTCCATTGATCAAAATCTTCAAATAATTGATGCAAACAAAACGGATTAAATTCATCCCTCATCGGGACTATATTTGGGGTAGTCATAGAATATTTATTTTTGTCAATCACATTTTAGTAATTGTGTCAATATATTAAGATTGCAAATTTGGTATACCATCATTTCTAAAATCTTACGATAATATTAGGGGATTTCAGAATTAGGAGGTAAACTAGCTAAAAAGAGGCGACAAAACCTATACGGGAGTTTGTCAATAATCTGGTTAATTTGTCATCTTATGGAATGGTCGTTTTTAAGAAACTTTGCAATTACCCTATTTGCCCTTTTAAATCCTTTAGGGATGCTGCCAATTTTTATTAGCTATGTGGGTCGTGAGCGACTAGGGGTGCAACGCTGGTTAGCCTTGTTTATTTCTGGCACTGTGTTGGGCTTGCTACTGTTATTTATGTTAACAGGCGCATCTGTCCTGCAATTTTTTGGTGTCACCCTGAATTCGTTTCGGATTGCGGGAGGCATCCTGTTATTAATTATCGGGATTAACATTGTAAATGGAGTAGTATCCAAGACCACAGAAATTAACGTTACCAAGGCAAAAGAAAGCGATCTAACCCAGGCCCAATCTATCTATCGCCAAATTGTGATCCCGATGGCGATGCCTTTATTAGTGGGGCCCGGTGTAATTGCCAACGTCATACTTTATGCTAGTGAAGCAGAGGCAAAGAAAGGGAGTGGATTGCTTCTCGGATTAATCTTAATGACGATTTTAGTCAGTTTCTTCGTGTTCGTTATTCTCTTATCGGGTAGAGAGTTACAGCGCATGATCGGAGATACGGGACTCAGTATTGCTCAACGAACTCTTGGACTATTTGTCGCGGCGATCGGTGTTCAATTTATAGTTACAGGTTTAACCAATATCATTGTTGTTCAAATTGTGCCTGAAATTTTGAAACTCCGATAAAGCTACAGTCGATTACTATATCAATACAATTCTAACTTCAAGGAGAAATAAAAAATGACCGATAAAAAACCGAACATTGTCGTTATTTGGGGGGATGATATTGGTCAATCTAACCTCAGTTGTTATACTCATGGTTTGATGGGCTATAAAACCCCTAATATTGATCGGATTGCCAAGGAGGGGATGCTATTTACCGACTCCTACGCCGAGCAGAGTTGTACCGCCGGGCGATCAGCTTTCATCACGGGTCAATGCGTTTTTCGCACAGGTTTAAGCAAAGTCGGGATGCCGGGAGCCGACCTGGGGATGCGTTCCGAAGATCCGACTATTGCCGAACTTCTGAAGCCCCTGGGTTACGCCACCGGACAATTTGGTAAAAACCACCTGGGCGACAAAGACGAAATGCTGCCCACCAACCACGGCTTTGACGAGTTTTTTGGTAATCTCTATCACCTGAACGCAGAAGAAGAACCGGAATTACGGGACTATCCCCCGGCCGCCGACTTTCCCAACTTCAAGAAAAATTTTGGCCCGCGCGGTGTCCTCGACTGTAAAGCCAACCCAGATGGCACTCAAACTATTGTAGATACGGGTGCGTTGACCAAGAAACGGATGGAAACCATTGATGATGAAGTGCTGGCCAAAGCCAAGGATTTTATTGATCGCCAGGTGAAAGCAGGTATTCCCTTCTTCCTCTGGTTTAATACGACCCATATGCACTTCCGCACCCATGCTAAGGCTGAGAGCTTAGGACAGTCTGGACGCTGGCAGTCAGAATACCACGATGTGATGATTGACCATGACAAGTGCGTTGGGGAATTGCTCAATTATCTCGATGCCCTCGGGATTACAGATAATACATTTGTCATGTATAGCACCGATAACGGCCCCCACATGAACTCCTGGCCTGATGCCGGGATGACCCCTTTTCGGAGTGAAAAAAATACGAACTGGGAAGGGGCTTTCCGTGTACCCAAGTTGGTGCGCTGGCCAGGTGTGATTCAGCCGGGTAGTGTCTCGAATGAAATTGTTAGTCATCTGGACTGGTTGCCAACTTTTTTGGCGATCGCAGGTGATCCAGACATTAAAGAAAAACTACTCACAGGCTACCAAGCGGGGAATAAAACCTTCAAGGTACATCTGGATGGCTATAACCTAGTGCCTTATCTCAAAGGCGAGGTGGAAAAAAGCCCACGAGTCGAATACTTTTACTTTAGTGATGATGGCGACCTGATGGCATTGCGCTTTGACCACTGGAAGACGGTTTTCATGGAACAACGGGTAAAAGGGACTTGCCAAATTTGGGCCGAACCCTTGGTCACGTTGCGAGTTCCAAAACTGTTTAATCTCCGCACCGATCCCTATGAGCGTGCAGATATTACCTCAAATACCTATTGGGATTGGATGTTTGATCACATTCCTTTAGTATTGGCTGCCCAGCCTCTAGTTGCCAAATTTATTGCAACTTTCCAAGAGTTTCCCCCACGCCAAAAAGCTGCTAGTTTTACTGTTGATCAGGTGATGGAAAAAATTACCTCTGGTATTGCCAGTCGTTAGGGGTATCACCCGTAGTGAGTCCTTCAGGACTCAGCCCTAGCTGCGTGGTAAGAGTATTGAGGAAGTACTTACACACGAAGTATCACCCGTAGTGAGTCCTTCAGGACTCAGCCCTAAAGGGCTTACTACGGTTTGAGTACAATTTATAATTGAAAATGAGCTTAGATAAAATTATTGTTCCCTTGGATGTTCCCACAAAAGAAGATGCGATCGCCCTGGTGGAAAAACTGCCTCAAGTCACCTTCTGGAAAGTTGGTTTAGAATTATTTGTTAGTTGTGGCCCAGAAATTTTAACTTTCCTTAAATCCCAAGAAAAACGCATTTTTCTGGATTTGAAATTCCATGATATTCCGAATACCGTTGCTGGCGCTTGTCGGTCTGCTTCTCGATATGGTGTGGATTTAATTACCCTCCACGCAACGGCCGGAAAAACAGCCCTGAAAGCCGCACAAATCGCCGCCGAAGATGGCGCAAAGGAGGCGGGTTATCCCGTCCCTAAATTAATCGCTATTACCCTATTAACCAGTTTAAATTCTAGGGATTTAGCCTTTGATTTAAAAGTGCCTTTAGAATTACCGGAATATGCCTTACAAATGGCCTTATTAGCTCAAGAAAGTGGGTTAGCGGGGGCCGTTTGTTCTCCCCAGGAAGTCGCCCAACTGCGTCAAACCTGCGGGGATGAGTTTCTATTAGTTTGTCCGGGGGTACGTCCGGTTTGGGCAGATAAAGGCGATCAACAACGAACTTTTACCCCCTCCGAAGCGCTCAAAGCCGGGGCAAATTATCTGGTTATTGGACGCCCGATCACCGCCGCCGATGACCCCATAACCGCCCTAGAACGTATTATTGAGGAAATCAATAACTAATAACAGACGCGCCGTGGCATACAGACAGACGCGCCGTGGCACGTCTCTACAGTGTGATTAAAGTCCTAGGTCAACGGCGACCCGATGGGCGCAGGCGAAGCCGGAGAAAGCGACAGCGTTTAATCCTTGGCCGGGGAAAGTGCTATCACCGACACAATATAACCCCCGGATGGATGTGCGGTTAAAGGGCATTCCTAGGAGTCCTTTTAATTTATGGGTGGGAATGGGGCCGTAGGTTCCATCCTGTCGGTTTAAAAAGCGACGATGCGATCGCGCGGTGCCCACTTCCATATAGTCTAAACCCGCATCTAACCCGGGGAAAAGTATTTCTAAACGATCAATAATTCTGCCCGCCGCCTGTTCTTTTTTGGCTTCATATTCTGATTCGGGTAATTTTTCCCAATCATCAATCCAACTAGGGGTAAAAGCATGAATAATATGATAGCCGACCGGAGCTAAACTCGGATCTAATAAAGTTGGAATTGACACAAAAATTGTGCCCTCGGGTTCCTCCATTTTATCCCAATTTTCCACAATAATATGGTGACAATCGGTTTCTGGGGGAAGGATGGAGGCTTCTACCCCTAAATGTAAACTCAAGAAACTGGGGGATTTTTGATAACGTTCTCGCCATTTTTTTTCCGCCCTAGGCATAGATTCCGTGGGAATTAATTTACCAAAGGTATCCCAACGGGTGGCATTAGAAACGATTCTTTTCCCTCGATAAACTTTACCATCAACGAGTTCTACTCCCACTGCTTTTCCATTTTCTAATACAATTTGTTTAGCTCGGGCTTTATATTGAATTTGTCCACCAAATTTTTCTAATCCCTCGACTAATTTAATCGCAATTTGACCAACTCCACCTTTGGGATAGTTAATTCCGCCATAATGGCGATCGGAAAATACCATTCCGGCGTTGATCATTGGGGTTAAATCTGCGGGAACCACTGACCAGCAGTAACATTCAATATCAATAAACTTTAAAACTTCAGGATCAGTAATATAACGTTTGGCAATATCTCCGACATTTTGGGGTAAATACTGGACTAACCCTAAACATGATCCCGGTTCTTGGAAAAATACCCGCATTAAATAACGGGGTTCTTCCAAAGATAGCAACTCCATGGAGTTCAGACAGTTAAAGACGTTCCAGCATTCATCATAAAATTTACGAATCCCTTTTTCTTCCTGGGGGAAGCGGGTAATTAGTTCTTGCAAAAATTTCTCATAATCTCTATGTACCCGTAATTTGAGATCATTGGGTAGGTGATAATGAATTTGAACCGGATCGGGAATGGTTTCTAGGGTGACATCTACAGCTTGCAGGGCGCGGGTAAGTAGGTTGGTGGTTCCCTTGTCCCCAAAGCCAAAAATCATGGATGCACCGACATCAAATCGATATCCGTCCCGTTCAAAATATCCCGAACTTCCGCCCGGGATGATATAGCTTTCCAGGACGAGAACTTTCGCACCCTTGGCCGCTAATTGGGTCGCAGTCACCAGTCCTCCAATACCAGAACCAATGACAATTACGTCAAATTCCTGATCTGAGTCAGAACTAAATTCAGCAAAAGACTGGGATAGGTTAGAAACAGGCATGACTGTCAACTCTCTTAAGCATTTCCTGACTGTACAGTGTAGCGTCTTACGCCCAAATCAGAGAGTTCAATTTTCACCGTTTTCAAGAAAGGGGAATCACAATCAAGAAATTCGGGGTCAGCCTACCATTGCCGACTGCCCCGTTTGCCGATCCTTTTGAGAGGAGAACACTGAAAGTTAATATAGCTTTGTTGATAATTATTGTCAACACCTTGGGAAATTTTTTTTGCCTTGAGTGGGATAGGGGACTGGCGGGGGATAGTTTTGTGGCTCTGGATTCGGTGTACAATCAATGATTAATATAGTTAGTTTTAAGTCGGGAGTGTCGTCCCAGATAAATTTGTAGCCAGTATGAAACACACCCTATCTGTTTTAGTGGAAGATGAAGCCGGAGTCCTGACGCGCATTGCGGGTTTATTTGCCCGTCGGGGGTTCAATATTGAGAGTTTGGCCGTGGGCCCGGCGGAACAATCGGGGATTTCTCGAATTACAATGGTGGTTCCTGGGGATGACCATATTATTGAACAGTTGACCAAACAACTCTACAAACTGATCAATGTTCTGAAGGTGCAGGATATTACGGAAGTTCCCTGTGTGGAACGGGAGTTAATGCTATTGAAAGTTAATTACAATAGTAGTACCACTCGTTCTGAGATTATTGAGTTGGCCCAGATTTTCCGGGCGCGGGTTGTGGATATTGGGGATGATGCCCTAACCATTGAGGTAGTGGGCGACCCGGGGAAAATGGTGGCTATTGTCCAGGTTTTAGGTAAGTTTGGAATTCGGGAAATTGCTCGGACGGGCAAAATTGTCTTGGTGCGCGAGTCGGGGGTCAATACGGAATTCCTGAAAAGTAAAGCTTCGGTGGAAGCGAGATTTTAGCTGAAACAGCAGAATCTTAAACCAAGTAGGGGCGAATGGCCATTCGCCCCTACCGTGGCTTCTCAGATTTGTCGGACGTTTTAACTCGGATTTGATTAACAAATTGGGGTTGAGCGTCCTATTTTATTGGGTTTTAGGGGGTTGTAATGTTTTGTAAATTTTTTTCATCCGTTGTCGCACGAAGCTAGAAAGCCTAATTCCATCAGAATAGGAGCTTTTTTAAGATTTTTATGGATTTGGGGGTTGACTCGTTAGGAGAATTCGGTTATAGTCTTGAATATCGAGAAATTTACAGGTTCGGGCAGTTGAAAACAACCTATTTTAGTTTTTATACCAGCCATACATCCGTAGTCTCGCGCAAACGCACTTTGAAAACTAAATAGGGTAAGGTTTCCAGAAGGGTAGGGTTAGTTTCTATCTTTTCCCCGCAAGGGGACGGAAACACTGTGTTGTAATGCTCAAAAAACGCCGTTGTGTGACACTCATCTAATATGACGTTAGTTTCTATCTTTTCCCCGCAAGGGGACGGAAACTTTTGAGGTTTCTCCTGTTTCAATGTCACGTACGTTTGAGACGGTTAGTTTCTATCTTTTCCCCGCAAGGGGACGGAAACTCAGCTTCAACAGTTGCACCAGCAGTAACAGAAGCTTCGTTAGTTTCTATCTTTTCCCCGCAAGGGGACGGAAACACACATAACGGTCAACGTCAACATAAATCCCATGAACTCGGGCGTTAGTTTCTATCTTTTCCCCGCAAGGGGACGGAAACATAATATCTTCCCTTCTTGTTCTAACAGAAACACCAGCTGCAGTTAGTTTCTATCTTTTCCCCGCAAGGGGACGGAAACTTATATTCTAAATCTCTTTTACTATCTTGTGACTTGTTTCTCTCCTGGTTAGTTTCTATCTTTTCCCCGCAAGGGGACGGAAACTGCAGAGTTGATTAATTCTGCACATCCCAATTTGGATGCAAGGTTAGTTTCTATCTTTTCCCCGCAAGGGGACGGAAACTCATATCAATGTCCTTTCCCCTAAGGGAATAGATTACATTGTTAGTTTCTATCTTTTCCCCGCAAGGGGACGGAAACTTTACTGTCGAAGAGGAAGATACAGGGGATGGTACTTATGTAAACTTATATTGGGTTAGTTTCTATCTTTTCCCCGCAAGGGGACGGAAACAAGAGTTTATAATGTTAAAGCATTGAGTGAAAGTCTTATCTCACTCTCGTTAGTTTCTATCTTTTCCCCGCAAGGGGACGGAAACTTGTAGTGTGTATGTAATACCCCCCTACCACCCCGTGAGTTAGTTTCTATCTTTTCCCCGCAAGGGGACGGAAACACCAGCAGAGGATTAACACCTGCATCCAAAGCATCAAGTTAGTTTCTATCTTTTCCCCGCAAGGGGACGGAAACACACCCTCACCAAGGAGGGCATGAAGTGTATCATGTCCCCGAAGATTAGGGGTTAGTTTCTATCTTTTCCCCGCAAGGGGACGGAAACACAATTACCTAAGTTCCAAACACTTTACTTAACATCCAGTTAGTTTCTATCTTTTCCCCGCAAGGGGACGGAAACACATCCAATCCCGCTTGGGACAGGATATACTTAACCTTCGTTAGTTTCTATCTTTTCCCCGCAAGGGGACGGAAACACCACTTCACCAGCAAAGCCTTCTGCCACACCACCTATGGTTAGTTTCTATCTTTTCCCCGCAAGGGGACGGAAACCTCAACTAAGGGATGAACTTGTTGCCCTTGGTTGTTAAGCCAAGTTAGTTTCTATCTTTTCCCCGCAAGGGGACGGAAACACCACAGTACCTAGCTGAACTAGGTTATAAGGTAGTTGTATGCCAAGTTAGTTTCTATCTTTTCCCCGCAAGGGGACGGAAACCATTGTGGTAATTGTTGGTCTCGCGGAAATTAACCAGTTAGTTTCTATCTTTTCCCCGCAAGGGGACGGAAACGAGAAGAGGAATATATCATGGGAGGACAGCGAGAGCCATCATCCAAGTTAGTTTCTATCTTTTCCCCGCAAGGGGACGGAAACGTTGGTAGAAGGATTAAGTCCTTCTAAAATTATGTGTTAGTTTCTATCTTTTCCCCGCAAGGGGACGGAAACTGAATGTAATTTGAAGGTAGTTCATATAGATTTCTTGTTTGTTAGTTTCTATCTTTTCCCCGCAAGGGGACGGAAACTTGAAGGTTTCATGTGAGTTCCTGATATGTTAACTAGAAACAGTTAGTTTCTATCTTTTCCCCGCAAGGGGACGGAAACGTTTTGAATAGAGTCATGTGGCATACTGACAGCCGCTCGGATTTTAACCTCGTTAGTTTCTATCTTTTCCCCGCAAGGGGACGGAAACCTCTGGAAGGGACTTAATCCCTCATCAAACGTCAGAAAGTTAGTTTCTATCTTTTCCCCGCAAGGGGACGGAAACTTGTGCTGATGCTTGGCATACCACTGTGCTGCTCTGCCTGTGGTTAGTTTCTATCTTTTCCCCGCAAGGGGACGGAAACGCCAGTCTTTCTATTTGGTCAGGGTCTACATTAACTGCAACGTTAGTTTCTATCTTTTCCCCGCAAGGGGACGGAAACATGTGACTGACTGCTCCCACTGTATTACCTGTTATAAGTTAGTTTCTATCTTTTCCCCGCAAGGGGACGGAAACTTTTGAAGATGTAGATGAGTATGGTATTTTTAACGCAAAAATAATGTTAGTTTCTATCTTTTCCCCGCAAGGGGACGGAAACAGTTGTGCAAGTTGTTCCATTAACGCTTGCTCTTGTGAATCTAGTTAGTTTCTATCTTTTCCCCGCAAGGGGACGGAAACACAGAAACTGTAACAACGCTCAACTGGTAATCTGTCAGGCATTTAAACTGCTACACCTCCGCAAAATTAAGGGTTTTTGGTCTTTTTGATAAAAAAGTTGATTTTTAAGTCATTTTTACAAAAAATTGTTAGAATAGAGAAAGGTGAGCGATCGCGCAGTGTCGAAACTCATCAGAAACCATCATGAATCAAGAAGATTGTTTAGCCGTTTATCAGGCACTTGTAGAGATGCTAAACTCTATAAAATTGGGGTGGGTAACCGAACAAGTTGCCGACGTTATTAGTGCGGGAAAAACTACCGAAGAATTGGTATCAGGACGGAAATCTCCTGATTTAAAGTTAAATTATTATACACCCCAAGAACAACTATTACTTTTAATTAATGCGATTGAGAAATCCGTCATTAATACCGGAGAAATCGAAACAGAAATTCTGGATATTTTCAGCCATGAAGCCCAAAATAGTGATTTAAAACCAGAATTGAGATTTACCTCCTCGGTGGATGGAAAAGGTACAGTGTTTAAATATAGTATTGAATCTGTTAATAGCCGCCAACAACACCGCCAAGAATTAAAAAAATTGCTGGAACAATTACGTCAGGAGATGGAAACCGATGTCGATTAATACCGCTTTATTAGATAAGATAAATCAACAGTTAAAACAAAGTTTAAATCCCGATCTGCAAACCCTTAGAGATCTTGAGGATTGGTTTAAATTCTACATTTTCAATATTATTATCAAAGCCGCTCGGAATGAAGGAGCCTTAGTTTATTATCAAGATGTTTTGAAAAGAAATCCAGAAACCTTAGTGTTTCGCCGACGGGCGGGACAAATTTATGATCTGACCCAACCCTATACCCACGCCGTGATTGAATTTGAACAAAAACCGCCCTTAGAAATTCATTTGGGTGTGAAAATTCATGGGCGTTTAAGGGTGTTATATGATTGTGATGTTTGTGTTCTTTATAAAATGGAGGCCGAGAGTTGTCGGACGAATCAACGGGAACCCCGGGCATCTCGAATTTTTATGGCGATCAACTGTCAGCATTATGCCTCGGAATTGCGACTAGAATTTGCCCAAACTTTTCTAGCTTTTTCTTCGGAATTAAGGGTAGCGGGGGATTGTTATTTTGTTTCTAATAGTTCTTCCCCGGCCGTGGGTAAACTTTTGGCCAGTCGCAAACGAAAATGGGAATATGATATTGTGCCGAGTGAAACGAATAATGTCAATCGGTTAATGTATGAATTTCAGACAAAATTTAAGGACTTCAAAGCCAGAAGTTAGCCAAATGTCCCCGAATCTGCAACAATATTAGAATCCCTGATCGGAATAGATTGGGGATGTGTTTTTTTTAGTAACCTGAAAAACAGTTAGGATATGAAAATTTATCGTTCAATTTTGGCCTGTGTCTTAGCCCTAGTCACAACGTTTGTGGTCGGTTGCAGTTCTCCAAAAGCGGCAATTCCCACCACCTACACGGAAATTCAAATTCAACAGATCCAAAAACATAACACTGATATTTTAGCCCTGCGCGATCGCTTTACTACCGAACTTCCCCGGTATATTAGCACTCGGAATTGGGTACAAGTGGACACCTTTGTGCATGGGCCATTAGGATCATTGTTGCAAGAAATGAATTATATTACTAAAAATTTGTTGCCCGATGTCCAGCCGAAAGCCCGTGAATTGTCCAGAGAAGTGTTTGAACATTTAGTAACGGTTTCTAAAGCCGCAGAAGCCCGTGATCCCATTCAAGCGGCTTCGGGATATCAAGAAGCTCTGAAAGATTTAGATTCATTCTTGAGTTTAGTCCCCAAAGCTTAGTCAAACCCAATACTTTTTAGTTGCGTTGTTGCGCCGTTGTTGCGCTTCAGCGCACTCTTATTTCCCAGGGCTAAAGCCCAACAACTTATAAGAGGGGCTAAAGCCCAACAACGGGCAAGAGGGGCTGAAGCCCAACAACGTTTTTTAAGATTTTTTATGAATTCTATTGTTATTATTGGTTGCGGTGTAGTCGGAGCTACCATTGCTTATGAACTCTCCCAAAATCCAGATTTAAAGATTACTGTTATTGATCAAAATCCTCCGGCTCAAGGCTCAACAGGGGCGGCTTTGGGAGTTTTGATGGGAATTATTAGCCAAAAAACGAAGGGAAGGGCGTGGCGACTGCGAGAGTTGAGTATGCAGCGTTATGAAACCCTAATTCCCGAATTAGAAGGGATTACGGGTAAAATTATTCCTTTTAATCGCCAAGGTATTTTATTATTATCCTATGGGGAAGATGAATTGGAAAAATGGCAAAATTTAATCAATTTACGTCGAAGTCAAGGATTAGAATTGCAATGGTTAGATCCGGATCAAATTCAGGTTAAATATCCCCAGATTAATCCTGAAAAAGTATTAGGTGCGGTCTATTCTCCCCGGGATCGACAAGTTGATCCAACGGCTTTAACTTTGGCGTTAGTCGAGGCGGCTAAAAGTCGGGGGGTGACATTTCAATTCGGTGTTAAGGTAGAATCTTTAGAAACTATAAAAACAGCAAATAATCAGCAGGTTTGTCAAGGCTTGAAAACCAGTACAGGAGAATTTAAAAGTGATTGGGTTGTGTTGGCGACGGGGTTAGGAACAACGCCGTTAATTTCTGCAATTCCTAGGGAAAATGAGCCAGAAAAATTAATTAATATTCGTCCAGTTTTAGGACAGGCTTTGCAAGTTCGTTGTCTGGAAACCTTGGGAAATGTGGGATTTGAACCTGTAATTACGGGGAATGATATTCATATTGTACCATTAGGAAATGCGGAATATTGGATTGGGGCAACGGTGGAATTTCCCGAACACGGAGATGAGATTTTAGCGAGTTCTGAACTATTGGATTTAGTGTTAAAAGGGGCGATCGCCATGTGTCCAGCGTTGGAAAACGCAACTATTATTAAGCAATGGTCTGGGTTACGTCCCCGCCCTGACGGGATTCCAGCCCCTGTGATTGGGAATTTACCCGGGTTTGAGAATATTCTATTGGCTACTGGACATTATCGCAATGGTGTGTTATTAGCACCAGCAACGGCGGATCAAATTCGTGGGATGATCAGGGTTGAGGGTTGAAAAAAGGCACGCTCTAAAATAAATCAACCCGTAGCAGGATGACATAATTCCCATAAATCCCTCAAATTCCCCTAAGTATAAATACTCGATCTTGTTTTTTTAAAAAAAGCTGTAGCTTACGTTACAAAATTTTAAGATTTTTACCTATTTCATCCACTTTCAATCAAAGGAACTATATAATGAGGGGGTAAGCACAAAAGATTATCTAAAAAAGTCCATGTTAAACACAAACCTACGCAAAAACTCCATTAAACTGTCTGACGTCCATCGGGCTAATATTCAAAAAAGACTGGAACACCGCTTGGAAGTTGCTAGAGCTAATGGAGACGAGAATTTAGTTCGTGTTCTGGAAGCCGAAATGCGCCAGTTCTAAGAATTGTCCCTTCCTTGATCAGATATTTGTATTCAGCTAGGCAGTGGTAAAACCCATTTGCGTTAACCTTACTCCTAGAAGAATTTATGAGTGAACTACCCACACTTCTCTACGATTGACATACTCCCCACGCATAAATGCGGGGGATTCTTGTTCATGGTTCACAGAAATCCACTTGCTATCTCTGGTTTCCCATTAATAGTAGAGGCGGTCTTCTCCCCATGCTTTCCCGATTGCTCGGCAGATCCCTTTTGCCCAAAGGTACTGTTTTGCCATTCCATCCCCAGAATCCCCATACCCTTTTTAAGAATATTAATTGCCGCATTCGTATCGCGACAAATCTCTATTCCACAACCAGGGCATGAATGAGTTCTGGTACTCAATGACTTTTTCACCCGATGACCACAACTAGAACAATCTTGAGAAGTATAGTTAGGCGAAACTGCCACAACTGCTTTGTCCCATACTTTTCCGTAGTAGTCTAACCATTGGGTGAATTGATACCAACTAGCATCGGAAATCGACTTAGCCAAGTGGTGATTCTTGACCATATTCGACACCTTCAAATCTTCATAGACAATCACATCGTTAGAGTGAACTACGCACCGAGCTTGCTTAATTGCCCAGTCTTTACGCTGTCTTTGAATCTTTAGGTGGGTTCTCCCCAGTCGTTTCCGAGCTTTATGATAATTATTAGATTGGGGTTTTGCCCCTTTCACAAACTTTTTACTTAATTGTTTTTGAGCTTTTTTGAGTTTACGCTCAGATTTTCTTAGGAACTGAGGATACACCACAGCATTGTCATTTTGATCCTTGAAAAAGTATTTTAATCCAAGATCTAATCCGACAACGTTGCCAGTGTATTCAATCTGTTCCTTGCGGTCAGTATCAAAGCAAAATTGGGCATGATACCCGTCCGCTCTTTTGACCACACGAACACGATTAATTTTTAACCGAAACAGATCTTCCCTTGTTTCTTTGTTGCAATAAACAGATAAAGTTCCGATCTCGAAGCCATCGGTGAAAGCAATATTCATGCAATCATTAGATAGTTTCCATCCCGAAACTTTATACTCTACAGAGCGACAATGTTTTTTAAACTTTGGGTAGCCCTTTTTATTCTCTTTCTTTCTACAACGGCTGTAGAAGCTAGAGATAGAAGCCCACGCACGTTCCGCACTAGCTTGACGAGCCGACGAATTTAACTTTCTGGCGAAAGGAAATTCTTTAGCTAAATCCTTGCATAGCGCATACAAACCAGCTTTACCCACTCCTTGATTATCCATCCAATGACGAACGCATTTATTTCTAATAAATTGCGCGGTACGAATGGCTTCATCAAGAGCTAGGTATTGCTCCTTGGTTCCGTTTAGTAGTTTGGCTTCTCGAATTAACATAGCTTTAGTTTATCACAAGATATTGTAGATAAAAGTCTTTTTGTGACGCAAGGTGGCTAAAGCCACTGCCGTGTTCATCCCCATGCCTAAAGTCAGGGGCTTTCCACTCGCATTTCGGTAAGTGTGTGCTTCTAGCATCAACGGGAGGGGCATCAAAAGAAACAGAAGTTTGTTCTGGTGACTGACATCCCCTCAGACTAGCAGTATCGCTGGTTCCCAACGACAAAATCCGCAAGGCTTCATTCTTGATATTTACCGCAGCATTGATATCACGGTCATGGGTAGTTTGACAATGCTCACAAGTCCAACTTCTAATATCAAGTGGTAAACTACCGACTTTGTTTAGACAGACGTTACAAGTTTTAGAAGAAGGGAAAAATCTATCGATTTCGATATAGGTTTTACCTTCTTTTTCTGCTTTGTACTTGAGCATTGTGCCAAACATTCCCCAACCACAATCGCTAATTGATTTAGCTAACTTATGGTTTTTAACCATATTCTTAACTGCTAGATCTTCTACAGCAATAACTTGGTTTTCGTTAACTATCTTGCGGGATAGTTTGTGTAGAAAATCTTCTCGACAACGAGCAATCTTGGCGTGGACTTTAGCTACTTTTAATTTAGCTTTTTGTCTGCTATTACTTCCCTTCTGTTTATGGGATAATTTTTGTTGTTTACGTTTTAAGTTGCGCTGATGTTTAGCAAAATGTTTGGGGTTGCTATACTTGTCCCCATCACTGGTAATGGCAAAATGGGTTAACCCTAAATCAATCCCAATTGCTTTTCCATTGGTTGATAGATTGGGCATTTCCTTACCATCATCAACCAAAACGGAAGCATAATACTTTCCATCGGGATTCTTTGAGATAGTAACGGTTTTAATTACGCCTTGAAATTCCCGATGGCGCAAACAATAAACCAACCCAACTTTCCCCGGTAGTTTTAGATAATCTCCCTCAAATTTAACGTTTTGGGGATAACTGATTGATTGCTTACCGTGTTTAGATTTGAATCGAGGTAATCTTGTCCGTTTCTCAAAGAAGTTTTTGTAAGATACGGATAAGTTAAGAGCGACGACTTGTAGCGACTGAGAGTAGGCATCTGTTAACCAAGGATATTCCTTTTTTAACTCAGGTAACAATCCTTGAATAGCTTTCCTTGATAATCCTTTCCCTGTCGTTTTGTAGGTTTCTTGACACAAGTTCAGGGCATAATTCCAATACCAACGGCAACAACCAAAACTTTTAGCTAAGGCTGTTTCCTGCTCGATATTTGGATATATACGATACTTGTATGCTTGAAACATTGTTATTTTCAAAACCCTTTAATAAAGTCTAACATATAATTGTTAATTTTGTCGGGGTTGACCGAACAAAATTAACTTGGGGGAGTCCATGTATCCCACGCTGATTTCTAGTTATTTTTTGTTTTGTGAAATTCAGCGTGGGACTTATCGCTCCCCCAAACCCCCTCGTCAGTTAAAAATTCCCAAAGCCTGGTTATGTAAAATCACCAGGCTTTTTGGTGGTTTATCTATAATAATAGCGAGCGAGGACGGTTGCAGTGCTGCTATCTATTAATCTTAGATTGAACAAATTCCTCTAAACGTTTGATGCCTTTTTCAATCGTAGTTAAATCCGTTGCGTAGGATAAACGAATATGATCATCATTGCCGAAGGCGTGACCGGGTACGGCGGCTAAGTGTTTTTCTTCTAGTAATAAATTACAGAAGTCAACGGAATTTAAACCCGTTTTGTCAATATTAATGTACATATAAAATGCCCCGTCAGGTTTGAGACAACTAATCCCCTGAATTGCATTTAATAATTTGAACATAACTTCTCGCCGATTTGCAAAAGCTAAACGCATTTCTTCTACACAGTCGAGGGAGTTTTCTAAAGCTGCGATCGCCCCATATTGAGCAAAAGTACAAACATTAGAGGTACTATGACCTTGTATACGAGTGGTGGCTTTAATAATATCTATATCCCCGGCTAAATATCCCAAACGCCAACCCGTCATGGCAAAGGATTTAGCAAAACCACTACTAATTAAAGTGCATTTATAGCTTTCAGGATGGGCGGCGGCAATACTTAAATGTTGAGCATCATCATAAATAATTTTAGAATAAATTTCATCGGAAACTACTAAAATACCCGCTTCCACAACCACTTCCGCTAAGGCGCGAATTTCCGCCGGGGTATAGACCATTCCCGTCGGGTTAGAAGGCGAATTTAAAACAAAAAGTTTGGTCTTGGGTGTAATCGCTTGGCGTAACATTTCCGGGGTAATTTTATAACCGGTTTCCGCACCCGTTGGCACAATAACTGGAATCCCTTCGACCAGTTTTACCATTTCAGGATAACTTAACCAATAGGGAGACGGAATAATCACTTCATCCCCAGGATCAACCACCGCCACCATCAAATTGTAGAGGGAATGTTTGCCCCCATTAGTAACAATAATATTGTCACTTTTATAGTCTAAACCGGTTTCTTTACTTAAGGTTTGGGCAATTAAGGAGCGTAACAGGGGTTCCCCTGCTGCTGGGCCATAGCGAGTTTTACCTTCATCCAGGGCTTTTTTCGCCGCAGCAACAATATGTTTCGGGGTATCGAAGTCCGGTTCGCCTACGCTAAAATTTAAGACATCCATCCCCTCAGCTTTCATTGCTTTTGCCTTCGCTGAGATCGCCAGCGTTACAGACGGCGGAACTTTTTCTACTCGCGCTGCTAGCTTCATATTTTAATAATCTCTGATTTTCTGTTTCAATCTTTAGATCTTAGGAGGGGGATTGCATCGTGGCAACCCATTTGTTACAGGATGGTAACATTATATTATGATTACCACGGTTTTTCTACCACAAATCTTAATCTGTTGAGGTTAAGACGCGATTATTTAGGGTTAAATATTAAGAAAAATTCAAGAAACCGGGTTTCTACTCTAATCTTTACTTCCCAATAGAAATTTTGTTGAAGAAACCCGGTTTCTGCTGTAATCTTTGATGCTTAACAGAAATTTTGTTGAAGAAACCCGGTTTCTAGGGTTTGCAACAAGGACTCAAGGGTTCATCGGCTAAACTTTCTAACCCAATCGAATTTAATAACTCTTTCCACTCCTGTAAAATCTTTGGATCTTGAGGTTTTTCCTGCCGCAATCCTGCTAATAAAGTTAAGGTTTCATACCATAATCCGTTTTGAGCATAGACTTGAATTTGTTCTAGGGGTGTATTGGCTTTTTCTAACTGACGGATTAAATTTTCACTGGGGTTAATTCGGGCGATCGCTCCTTCAACTCCATCATCCTCAGCCCGCAATCTAGGATTACATTGATAGAAAAATCGCCAACGATATTGTTTACCTACTTCTAACATTGGTGCAGATGGGGGTAACTTAAATTTGACAATTCCAGGGGTTCCGGTGAGAGGCATTTTTTGCTGAAAAATTTTATTATCTTCTTCATCTAACAACACAAATTCTACCTCTCTAGGGGGATTTGAACTGTAGGGAACATAAATCATAAATGTGGGATATCCTGATAATGTTAACACGATATTGGATTTAGGAACCAATGCAGTTAAGGGTTTAGAAACCGCCGGACAATTGGTTCGACCGGAGGAACCTTGACGATCTTCATTAGGTTCACCCCGATCTGGAGGTTGAAATTCAACGGCGACTTGTTGAGCAGATGAAGGGTGTTGGGCAACCCCAGATTTTGTTGAATTTAATGGGATTAAAATTCCAGCTAAAACAAATAATAAAAATAAGTTTAGGTGCTTCATGGATGACGGTAAAATGCTGTATTTTTTAGTAATGGGTAGAATTAAATCCGCCCTTATATCTTTATTGACCCACAATATAGGTTTTACGCAATTCTTATTTTGTATTAAACTGCAATCGCCACACCCAAACCCCCGCTCCCACCAACCCAAATAACGCCGGAACCACAGGAACCCAAATCGCCCCCAAAAACAACCCACAACACACCGCGTATAAGACAGTGGCCGTGGTTGCGAAGGTAATCAGGATTCTGGTGCGATGGCGGGTCAACAGAGCCGAAACCCCCCCTAACAGCGTCCAAAACCCAATCCAGAGTGCATCTGTCCATTTTGACCCCACTTGTAACAACGGACGATTATCTAAAACCGCAGATAGAAGATGACTAACCATTTGTGCCTGAATGATTAATCCTCGCACTTCTTGATCTGGGCTGTAGGGGGTACGATGACCTTCATCTTTAACGCTGATGCTATTAACACCGACTAAAACTAATTTATCTTTAATTAAATTGGGATCAACTTCGCCATTCAGAATTTGTGTAAACGTTACTTCTGGGGCAATGGGTTCTGATAATCTATAGTTTAGCATAATTTGATATCCTTTTCCATCCGATTTTGGATAAAATCCGATATCAGATTTCATCGGTTTTAAAATCAGATTACCCAATTTAATTTGATCTTGTGGCAAGGTTTGGGGTTGAATTCCTTGTTGTTTTAAATAATGAAAAGCGAGTTTAATGGCTAAAGAAAGTTGGGTTTTACATCCCTGGGAATTATTGATAAATAAAAGTTGACGGCGTAAAATGTGATCAGAATCGCGCATCACATCATTAAATCCAACTTGCAAAAGGGGAGCATCGGGCGGAGCAGCAAGACCGGAATCATTTTTATACGGTTTTTTACAAATTAAAAATAGATTATTTTGGGTTTTAAATTGATTAATTAAGTTTTGATATCCCGGTTCAACGGGCAGATCTCGATAAAGATTTAATCCAATGGTTCGGGGTTGATATTGGGCAAGTTTTTGTAAAAATTGAGTGAGAATTTGATCGGTAACAGTCCCGTTTTTGAAGGCTTTAATTTCTGCCTCTGTGATGGTGACTAACAATAAGCGATTATCCTGTTTTTCCATAGGGCGCGATCGCATCATGCTATCATAGGCTTTTAATTCCCAAAATTGTAAGCCTCCCCCCTGACGAATTAAACAGACTAAAAGAGTAATAGTTAAACTGATTAATCCGATTTTCTTAATTTTATTTAACTCAAAACTTGGCAAATTATGTAGATTTTTACGACGTTTTAAATCTTGCCAACTGACAGAAACAATGGCCGGATTTTGGCAAATAACAGGCAACCAACTACCACAGGGAAAACGATTTTCTAAGATGTATAACCGTTCTCTTGCTTGTCGCACTGCTAAATATAAAGATTGACCTTGAGAAAATTCCTGTAAAAAATGTTTTAAAAAAGTTTGTGCTACAACATCAGGCACAGGTTCGCGCATAACAATGGTTTGGGGAATATTTAATTGAGCAAGTTCCGTGGCTAAACCCAAACCGTCACAGGAATTAAAAATAGCAATTTGTAACCCATTTTCAATCGCTTTTTTAAACGCAGGCAATAGCATTTTAATAGAGACTTTATCTTGATGATTGATTTTAAAAGTTCCCGATCTTTCCTGGTCTTGACTGTCACTATGTCCGGCAAAAAACAGAATATCCCAACCTTGAACATCCCATAAAGCCTGATCCAGTTGTTGTGCATTAGGTTCAATTAAAAAAAACGTTTCTGTCTGGGGTAAAGCGGTTAAAATCTTTTGATCTTCTGCAATATCAATTCCCGTTTTATTCCCTAAAATCGCTAAAATTCTAATTTTTGAACCGGGGACAGATACGGAGGTTTTGCGAGTGTATTGGGGCTGACTCAGAGCTAATTCGGCGCGAGGATAATCGTGGAAAAAATGCCATAATTGCCAGGGTAAATGTCGGACTTGGAAATCCGAGGTTTCTAAAATAATTTGAATTTCATCAGTGGGTTGTAACGCTGAACGTAACTGTTGATCAATGGTGCGAAATTCGGCAAAATTAAGCCATTGATTAAACTGATGAATATATTGGGTACAGATTTCCTGAAGTTCGACTTCAGAAACATGGGTAATATCTTCTTGTTCTAATTCAATCCGCGATGGAATGCCTAAAGTGTGATAGAGTTCTTGATAAATAAACCGCCAACGTTGATAAAAACTGATCAATTCTGGTGCGGCTGGTAAACAACCCGTTATTTTAATCGGACGGGGATTTTCTAAATCCGATAGTCGTGCTGTTACTAAAGGAAATCCTGCCGTTAATGACCCTTTTCCTAAATCAATGATTACAATTTTTTCTGTCATGTTTTATCAAGTAGAGACGTGCCATGTAGAGACGTTGCATGCAACGTCTCTACATGGGAATATGTAGCAAATATTAAGGGATTTCATATTAAAAAATAAATGTTTCTGTAACAGATGCTTCAGCCAAACAGACGGTAATCCTAAATTGTTCTTCTGGCATTCCTCGAAACCGAGGCAGTTGTATATAATTATCCTGTAAACGGGATTGAACTTCTGATAAAATTTCACCTGTTTCTGATAATAAAATTAGTTGAATATTGGGAGGTAAATAACGGTCTTGGGGGGCAGGATATAACCGCACCCTGACTGCAATTTGTCCTGCTGTTTCTGGAGTTAATGCTACCCATAATACAATAGATTGACTCCCCAATTGCATTTTTAAATCAATTAATTTTGCCCCCTGAATAAAGTCTTCATCACCGCGAGATGAACTTCTTAATCCTAAAGCGGGTTGTTGAGAAACCGACTGCCAAAGTCCTGTCCATTCATCTATTAACCACAAACTTAATCGCACAGGAGTTTTAAATTCTGTGCCTTGAGGTGAATTTAAGTGAACTAATAATTCTTCGATGGGTTGTAACTGCTCCAGGGGTAATATTTCCTGATTAATAGTTGGGATAAAGCCTAAAATTTCTGCGGTTTTCAAGTTATCAAAAATCCGCACCACTACATATCCAATTCGGTTAATTTGTACTTCTGGGGGAATGCTCACCATTTGTTGTCCTTCGCGCACCGGACGACATTCTAAACGTCCGACCCCGGTTATTTGCAAATCTGCCACATTTGCACAGAGTTGAATAATCGGATTCCAACTATCACTCGCCTCTAATTCCGTGGCAATTTGCATCCATTCTAAATAACAATTAACTCCCCAAACTGCTAAGGTATTGAGATAAACCTGTTCTCGCTTGCCTCCTTTGGGATGTCGTAGGGCAAATTGTGTGGCAATATCCCTGGCTTCTTGGGATATGATAATCGGTAAACTGTAATCTTCTAAATTAAAACGTTGATTAATCATATTTTTTTTAAGTGTTTGTGCAAAATAAATTACTGAGTTAAAAAAGGGAACAGGGAATAGGGAACAGGGAACAGGGAATTAGAAATATGTAAATAATTATGTTTGGGTGCTTCAAGTGATTTGCCAAAATTAATGCAGAAGCAATTTCTCTTTCCTGCTTACTATTCAAGATATCCCTGTGACCGAGCAAAATTACGCAAAAATTTACGACAATTTCGTTCATAAAAGCTACTTAGGGTACTGACGGCAACTCCCAACTCATGAGCCAGTTGTTCCCAGTTAGTTTCGGGCGGGAGGCGACTTAAAATTAATAATTGACAGGTGATGTCTGGACGCCCGCGAACGTGAGTATTGCTCAACTCTCCTGTCACATCAGTTTGTGCCCAGTGACGCACTTCTTCTAACATCGGCGGAATATCGGGGGGTGCTTCTAATGTATCGATCAAATTAATATTTTCACACAGGGGAATATCGATAGAAATATAACGATATTGCCGTTGTTGCTGCTTTCGATAACAGTCTTTTAACCGTCCTTTTAAATAAACATTTAGCCAGGTGATTATACTTGCTCGGGCTGGGTCATACTGCGCCGCCGTCGTCGCTTCACAAAGATTTAGATATAAAAAAGTCATGGTATGTTGCCATGCGTCTTCGTAGTCTAGGGTGGACTCGTGCCACAATTTACCGGATTTTTGGATGAGGCGAATAATCTGGGTAAAACCCTTGCGACGTTCTACACTTGTGGGAGAATGTTTGCAAGTTTCAGTAGTTAATTGACGCAGTTGTTCATCAAGTCCAGTCATTTCGATTTTAGTTTAGATTTAGGATTAACTTTGTTTTGATGAAATAGTAGGGGAGTCCCAATATAAGTTAAAATTCTATCAAATAAAGTGGATATTTTTTGATTATAAAGGTTATGGGACTAAAGACTTGCTCTTGGGGAATGGGTGCGGTTACATTATTGATACAATTACAATGGGGTTTGATTATGCCTTTAGCATTCGCTCAGTCCCATGCTGAATTAGATCAGATGTATGATAGGGCATACGAACAGATTGATCAAGGAAATTTCACCCAAGCTATTGTTATATTAGAGAAATTATTGGCGATCGCAAAACAAAAAAACAATCAATTTTTAGAAGCCGCAACTCTCAATGATTTAGCCCTAGCTTATCGGAATCAAGGTGCTAATAATTTAGCATTAGAAAGCTCGACAAAAGCCTTGAAAATTTATCAACAATTAAACGATGAGGCGGGTATTAGTGTAGCTTTAAATAATCAAGCTACTGCTTATCTAAGTTTAAGTCAATATCCCCAGGCAATTCAAGGATTTGAACAGGCTTTAAAATTAGTTCAGAAACTGGGCGAAAAGTCGGGCGAAGTTAATATTTTATCTAATTTAGGGGCGATTTATCAAGCTTTAGGAAAGCATCGAAACTCATTATCCTACTTTCAACAAGCCTTAATAGTAATTAAAACCCTAGATGATACCCGGACGGAAGGAATTATTTTTAATAATATCGCTACAGCCTATATTTCTTTAGGGGAATATGAACAAGCTAAACTTGCCTTTGAGCAATCTTTAAAATTAGCCAAAACAGAACAGGATGCTCAAGGAATTGGTCAAGTCATCATTAATTTAGGGGCAGTTTATGAACGACTTAAAGACTATGATCAAGCCTTAACATTATATCAAGAAGGCTTGCCAATGATGGAAAAAGTCGGAGATTTAGAAGCCGTTGGGCAAGCGTTGAATAATATCGGTTATATTTATCGGATTCAGAATCAATATCCCCAAGCTTTCGAGTTCTATAAAAAAGCCTTAGAAGTTCGCCGAAATATCCAAGATAAACGGGGAGAAGCGGTGACATTAATTAATTTAGGGGTGGCTGAGTTTGCAGTGGGAAAATTGAATGAAGCCACTCAAACCCTCTATTCTGCCCTGGCAATTATTGAGTCTTTACGTCCCGGGTTAAGTGATGCGAACAAAGTCTCTTTCCTTGAAACTTTTTCAAAAAGTTATGGGGTTTTACAACAGGTTTTAATTGAGCAAAAACAAATTGAGAAAGCCTTAGAAGTTGCCGAACGTGGCAGAGCTAGAGCGTTTGTTGAGTTGGTAGCGCAAAATAATATATCACCGAAAAAATTAACCTCAATTTCTGTAAAATCCCCTAACTTTTCGGATATTCAAAAAGTTGCTCAAAGGCAAAATGCTACATTAGTTGAATATTCGGTTATTGTTGATCAATTTAAGCAAAATTCCACCTTATTAATTTGGGTGATTAAACCCGATGGTAGCGTGCAGTTTCGGTCTGTTGATTTAACAAG
This sequence comes from Planktothrix sp. PLAVEN19ND, assembly GCF_057220675.1. Lineage (NCBI taxonomy): Bacteria > Bacillati > Cyanobacteriota > Cyanophyceae > Oscillatoriales > Microcoleaceae > Planktothrix > Planktothrix sp. PLAVEN19ND. The sequence continues at coordinate 2,954,135 of NZ_CM170132.1, forward strand.
TTTAAATACAGATAACCTCGTGCCTATGTTAAGTCGCGAAGAACTCCCACCGTTGCCTCCCCTAAATGAGCTCATTCGGGGAACTCGTATTAGCCTAGATTCAGGGACTTCAGGGCTAATAGCAAATGATGTGACTAATAAACAACTCAATAAATTGTATCAGCTTTTAATCGCTCCGATTGCGGATTTATTACCGGAAAATCCCCAGGATCGGATTATTTTTATTCCCCATCAAGACTTATTATTAGTGCCTTTTGCGGCTTTAGTGGATGAACAGGGAAACTATTTAATTCAAAATCATACTATTTTAACTGCTCCATCAATTCAACTATTACAATTAACCGCAGAGCAACAAAAACAACAGCCCAGAAATGGGGAAAAAACCGCGTTAGTGGTGGGCAATCCTAATATGCCGAAAGTAGCTTTATTACCCGGAGAAGAACCTCAATTTTTACAACCCCTTCCGGCTAGTGAGAAAGAAGCGATCGCCATTGCTAAACTACTTGAAACCGAACCGTTGTTAGGGGAAAATGCCACGGAATCTAACGTGATTCAACAAATAGAAAAAGCCCGTTATATTCATCTGGCAACTCACGGAATTTTGAGTGACTTAACCGAGTCTGGAATTCCCGGGGCGATCGCCTTTTCCCCCTCAGTATCCGATGATGGGTTACTCACCTCTGAAGAAATTCTCCGATTAAATTTAACGGCTGATTTAGTTGTTTTAAGTGCTTGTAATACGGGAGCAGGAACGATTACCAGCGATGGGATTTTAGGGTTATCTCGTTCTTTAATCGCTGCTGGAGTTCCCCGTTTAATTGTCTCTTTCTGGAAAGTTGACGATACTCCCACCTTTGAATTGATGCAAACATTTTATCAGCAACTCCAACAAACCAATGATCAAGCCCAAGCCTTGCGCCAAGCAATGTTAATTACGATGAAAAACTATCCCCAACCCAAACATTGGGCAGGTTTTATGATCATCGGTCAAGCTGATTGACAGTCTTGATTTCCCTCAAAAACCCTAATTTTATAGCATGGATTAAAACTATAGCAATCCGCGTCTAGGTTGTCACATTTTATCGTAGGGGTTGGGTCTCCCAACCCAGGTTCCAAGAGGGTTGGGAGACCCAACCCCTACAGGTTTTGAACACAAATCCTACACGGGTTGCTATATAATAAAGCAATACGCATTAGCGTTTGATTATCCCTTATTCTTGAGCTTGATTGTACTCGATGCTGAATTTTTACTTTGATCCAGAAACCAATACTCACAAATCCTTTGAGTTACCTGGCGCTCGTCCCCACTATAACCCTGACCGTCCGGGTCAAGTAGAACATATTTTTCTGGACTTAGTTCTCGATATTCCTAATCAAAGTTTTCAAGGAACTTGTACCATACATTTGAATCCGATTAAAAATGGCATAGAAACCTTAACTTTAGATGCCGTTAACTTAGAAATAAAAGACATAAAAATAGAGCAAAATCAGCAGGAATTTGACTATGATGGGGAACAACTACAGATTTATCTACAGCAACCTACAACCGTCAATCAATTAATTAAAATTGTCATTAATTATTCCGTTACCAATCCCCAACGCGGACTTTATTTTATTAGTCCCAATAAAGATTATCCCGATAAACCGATTCAAGTTTGGACACAGGGAGAGGATGAAGATTCTCGCTTTTGGTTCCCTTGCTTTGACTACCCCGGACAACTGGCAACCTCAGAAATTCGGGTACAAGTTCCTAAACAATATTTAGCCATTTCTAATGGGGAATTAATTAATACCGAAACCAAAGGCAAAACTAAAATTTATCATTGGTCACAAAAACAAGTGCATCCCACTTATTTAATGACCTTAGCGGTGGGAGATTTTGCCGAAATTAAAGATGAATGGAATGGAATTCCCGTCTTATATTATGTTGAGAAAAATCGCCAAGAAGATGCTCTAAGAAGCATGGGGAAAACTCCAAAAATGATTGGATTTTTCTCTGAATATTTTGGCTATTCCTACCCCTATCCTAAATATGCTCAAGTTTGTGTAGATGATTTCATTTTTGGCGGGATGGAAAATACCTCTACAACCCTATTAACCGATCGCTGTTTATTAGATGAACGAGCCACCCTAGATAATCGTAACACAGAAAGTTTAGTTGCCCATGAATTAGCCCATCAATGGTTCGGGGATTTAGTCGTCATTAAACATTGGTCACACGCCTGGATTAAAGAAGGTATGGCGACCTATACTGAGGTATTATGGACGGAACAGGAATATGGCAAAGACGACGCAGCTTATTATCGTTTAAATCAAGCCAGAAACTATTTTTCCGAGGATAGTTCTCGCTATCGTCGCCCCATTGTTACCCATATTTATCGAGAAGCCATTGAACTTTACGATCGCCATTTATATGAAAAAGGCGCTTGTGTTTATCATTTAATTAGAACTGAATTAGGAGATGAACTTTTTAAAAAAGCGATTCAAACTTTTGTTCAAGATAATGCCCATCAAACCGTAGAAACCGTTGATTTATTACGCGCACTGGAAAAATCAACCGGAGCTAATTTACTTCCCCTATTTGATCAATATGTATTCCGAGGCGGACATCCTGATTATAAAGTATCCTATAGTTGGGATAATCATAATAAATTAGCCAAAATTACGATTAAACAAAACCAAGCCACCGATAGCGATAAACTCAGCGAGAGTAACCTGTTTGATTTGAAAATACCGATTGGTTTTGGCTATAAACCCGAGAAAAAATCTCCCGAAACCGAGGTCAAACTCAAAACCTTTACGGTGCAGGTTCATGAAAAGGAACAAACCTTCTATTTTCCCTTAGAAGAAAAACCCGCTTTTATTAGTTTTGATGTCAATAATAATATCCTCAAAACCGTAACCTTGGATTATGCGGTGGCGGAATTAAAAGCCCAATTACACCATGATCCTGATCCAATTTCTCGAATTTATGCTGCTAAAGCCTTAGCTAAAAAAGGCGGATTAGAAGCCGTTAAAGCCCTATCCAACGCTTTAAAAAATGATGGCTTTTGGGGAGTACGGGTAGAAGTTGCTAAACAATTAGTGCGGGTGAAATTAGATCAAGTTTTCCCGGGATTAGTTGAAGGATTAAATGACAGTGATGCCCGGGTCAGACGGGCGGTGATTCATAGTTTAGCTAAACTGAAAACCACCGAAAGTTATCAAGTCTTAAAACCCCTTTTAGAAAAAGGAGATCCGAGTTATTTAGTGGAAGCGACCACCGCCGCCGCCCTGGGAGAAATTGCCGCTACCCATCTCGAGGATAAACATTTAGTTGAACAAACCGTTAAACTATTAAAATCTGTCCTGAAAGAACGGGAAGGCTGGAATGAGGTGGTGCGTTCCGGGGCAATTTCAGGATTGAGTAAAATGAAAACCTCAGAAGATGCCTTAAACCTGATTTTAAAATATACCGCCCCCGGTATTCCCCAGGCTTTGCGGTTAACTTCCATTCGGGCTTTAGGGAGTATTTCCACGGGTCAAACCCCCACCAATACCGAACGCATTGTCCAACGGTTGGAAGAATTATCGAATGAGGCTTTTTTCCTAACTCAAGTAGCCGTGGTTGCCTCCCTAGAACAGATGGAAACCCCGAAAGCCATGGATGTGTTGCAATCTTTAGCCGACCAAACCCTAGATGGACGGGTTCGCCGTCGGGCGGAAGAAGCTATTCAGACTGTTCAGGGAAAAATCGGTTCTGAACCAGCGTTGAAAAAACTGCGGGAGGAACTCGACAAAATCAAAAAGGAAAATCAAGACCTTCGCAGTCGTCTGGAAACCTTAGAGGCAAAAAGTAAATCCAGCAAGTCATAAAACCGGATACCAGGCGCGAGACATTTCTCGATCTTGAAGGGTAAAAACCTTGTATAGAACTTATCTCCCCCGTATTGAATAATAATTCAACCTAACGACGTCAAAAACTTAACGTGATTTAACGTTTGATTGAGTCCCAAACGGGGAGATTTAAGTTAACTTACAAGTAAAGAACAATCAAACAGGTTAGATAGTTGTACTCGACCCCCTACTTGATCAATTCTCCGTCGGTGAATGAACGATGATCAGATTTCTTTTTTGACAAACCGTGCAATTTTTGTCAAAAAGGCTACAATCGAAAAGGTCTTGGCGTCATCCAATGATCACCTTTGAATATTTGCCTTCACTATGCTAGGACTGAAGTGGGTTGCAATCACTCACTCGGTAACTCAGTGGGTAAATATTTAAACCTGGATTCAGTTGTCACTGGTTCAGGGGTCTATGAATAGACATCTTTATTCTGTAATTAATTTTTACTAATTGAGGAGCATGAGGAACGCGGCATGACCCACAGTAACAACGGACTCGCAACCACAACAATTTCGTCGCCCAAGATAGAAACATTACCGTTAAACCTTGCCAGCAAAATCCCTCCGGACTTAGATGATATGGAACCGGATGAAGAAGATTTAATCGATGAAGAAGAAATCTTAGGGGATGTGATTGGGGAGGAAGATGACGAGAGCAAGGCTCCTAAAGGGGCGAAATCTCGGCGTCGAACTCAGACCAAGAAAAAACACTATACGGAAGATTCGATTCGTCTCTATCTGCAAGAAATCGGTCGGATTCGATTATTGCGCGCGGATGAAGAAATTGAACTCGCTCGTAAAATTGCCGACTTACTCGAACTAGAGCGAATTCGAGAGAAACTGATGGAACATTACGACCGCGAACCCAATGAGCAGGAATGGGCGAGTGCCGTTGAAATGAGGTTGCCAGAATTCCGCCGCCGTCTATATATTGGCCGCCGGGCAAAAGATAAGATGGTACAGTCTAATTTACGACTGGTGGTTTCCATTGCCAAAAAATACATGAATCGGGGTCTTTCTTTCCAAGACTTGATTCAAGAAGGCAGTTTAGGATTAATTCGCGCCGCCGAGAAATTTGATCACGAAAAAGGTTACAAATTTTCCACCTATGCGACCTGGTGGATTCGTCAAGCGATTACCCGGGCAATTGCCGATCAATCTCGGACAATTAGACTACCAGTTCACCTGTATGAAACCATTTCTCGGATTAAAAAAACTACCAAGTTACTGTCCCAAGAAATGGGCCGCAAACCCACGGAAGAAGAAATCGCGACTCGCATGGAAATGACCATCGAGAAGTTACGGTTTATTGCTAAATCGGCTCAACTTCCGATTTCTTTAGAAACACCGATTGGGAAAGAGGAGGATTCTCGTTTAGGAGATTTTATTGAATCCGATGGCGAAACTCCTGAAGATCAAGTTTCTAAGAATCTATTAAGAGAAGACTTAGAAAATGTATTAGATACCCTCAGTCCCAGAGAACGAGATGTACTGCGTCTACGTTATGGGTTAGATGATGGTCGGATGAAGACATTAGAAGAAATTGGTCAGATTTTTAATGTCACCCGGGAACGGATTCGTCAAATAGAGGCGAAGGCGTTAAGAAAGTTACGTCATCCTAACCGCAATAGCATTTTGAAAGAGTATATCCGTTAATTGCGGTTATTTCTGTTCGGGTTGAAACAATTGGATTCTGAGAAATAAATTTTTTAATTATCCTCTATTGAGGATAACTCAGGCTGCAATTTATCAACCCGTTTATGGAAACATCACAGTTAAGGATTAACCTGCCGAAACAGACTTTGAAAAAATATAAAGTTTCGGCAGATTTTTGTTGTTTATGTATATAAAATAACCACTTTTTTCTTAACCAGCGATACAATTAAATTAAAGCAAGTTTAATAACTTATGAATGCCATTTATAAACTACCCTTAATTTTAGAACCTCAACCCGAAGGAGGTTATACAATTACTTGTCCTCTTTTGCCCAATTTAATTACTGAAGCTGATACTTTAGAAGAAGTTATTCCTAATGTATCCGATGCTTTACAAGCTTTAATTGAAGCCTATCAAGATTTAAACCAACCCTTACCTGCTGTTTTAAAGCCGATAGGAGAAGATATGACCCTGTGGACAGAAAGTTTAATTCCCATTGGTACAAAATGAAATATAGAGAGGTAGCACAAAAATTAAAACAAATGGGATGCCAAGAAATTTCAAGGCGAGGCGGTGGTTCTCATCGAAAATGGTACAATCCCAACATGGGAGATTATGAATTTCAAATAACATCTATCCACTGAATATTATTAGGTTTTGGCGGCATTGGGATGTCTCGCCATTGAATAGAAGGTAAAGAATTATCTTGGGGAGATTCTGGTTCAGTTATAAGAAATGGGATTTCAGGGATATTATTAATAGTTGATTCTCGGTTATTAGATTCTTGTTGGGTCATTTCTGGGACAGTTACTTCCTGTTGTACGGTTGACTCCTGTAAGGGTAAAAACAATTCAGGTTGAAACCAAGTTTCACCCCCAACCAAGAATTCTTCTACAACCATTATTTCCATATTGAGGGAATGGCATTTTCTCCGTAGTTCTGGACTACTAGCCAGGAATACTACTTGAGATTCTAGGATTTCAGCAAGATGCAGTGAACTTAATAAATAACAATCTAATAAGTTATTATTATCCAAAGGTATATTTAAGATATTCAACTGATCGCCATAATTTTTTTCATTGATAAAATAGATTATTCCATTATTAAGGTTTCTAAAAATTAAATCATTAGAATGGGCTCCCGCCTCTAAAACATCCAGTATTTGAGTAGCAGTTGTGGTTGCATTTGCAAAATTACCATTTTTGAGATAAATCAGTTGTGTATAAAGATATTTAGGTAAAACAATATCTTTGGAACTTTGAATAATAAGTTCGGGCTGACTCATACATAAATCCGGTTCGATACAGTAGAATTTTTTCATGTTGATCTCCTGGTTTTTGGGTAATTAAAGATTCATCAATTGTTTTTTGTTTTGGTAAGCTAGAGAATGATTGGGTTTCAAAAATAAAGTAAACTCAAAATCTCTAATAGCTTGTTTATAATCTCCTGTTTGTTTGTAGTTCATACCTCGTTGAAAGTAAGCCTCAGCATTATATTTGTTTAACGCTATAGTTTTATTAAAATCTCGAATTGCATTTGAATATAAACCTATTTCAGCATAAGCTATTCCTCGATGATAATAGGCTTCAAATTCATCAGGGTTATGATTTAAGACTAAATTAAATTTTTCAATTGCTGCTTGATAATCTCTGGCTTGTAATTTTTCTTTGGCTAATTGTAGCTCTTGTAATAAAGTGATTGTAGAAATTTCATGATCTGCCTCCTCAAATAGAATTTCAATATCTTCATGAGCTTGATCTGTTAAAATTTCAATTTTAAAAGGATCATAACTTGCATCAATATCAAGCTCATTAGATTCAAGTAGTATATCAGGTATTTTCTGGGGTAAAAATTCCATTTCAAATGGGTTATCATCTTGCTTTTCAGAAAAGTTATCGATTTCAACATCAAGTTGAATATTTTTCGGAATATCTTCCCATAGTATTTTGTTAACCTGAGCAGTATTTTCTTGATTTTCAATAATTTGATCTAAACCAAAAAATTCATCGAAGGTTAAAATATTTGTGGAAACTTGGCTTGATTGGGTTACTTGATTTTGTAAAGCATCTAGTTTAGCTCGAAGATCATCATTAGGGGCAATATCTAAAGATTTTTGATAATTTTCAATAGCTTCATTACTGTTTCCTAAAGCTTGATGAGCATCACCTTGTTGAGTATAGGCTTGAGATAACCAGCTATCAGTATCAGTCTGATTAAAACTAAGACTAATAAGACTAATAGCTCTATTACTATCTTCAAGAGATTGTTGATACTCTCCTAATGACAGATGAGCAAAACCTCGTCTAACATAAGCAGGCATATCATGAGGATCAACCCTGATAATTTGGGTACAATCTTCTATTGCTTGCTGATATTGACCTAATCGAATATAAGCCTCCCTGCGCCAACCATAAACCTGAATACGATTAGGATTAAGGCTTAATGCTCTAGTGAATTTGTCAATAGCTTGCTGATATTTTTCTTTATTAAACAGATTAATTCCCTGATTAAAACATTGCTCAAATAAACGATTATTAGCATTAGTTAGATGTTGATGAGCATTAACATGATTAGGATTAAGTCTAATCGCTTCTTTACAGTCATCAATAGCTTGTTGATACTCTCCTAATTCCATCTGAGCAAATGCTCGGTTATTATAAGCATTAGGATCATTAGGATTCAGCCTAATTGCTTGATTGCAGTCGTCAATAGCTTGCTCGTAATTTTTCAGATAATTATAAGCATTTGCTCGGTTAATATAAGCATTAACATAATTAGGATTTAGCCTAATGGCTTGGTTGCAGTCGTCAATAGCTTGCTGATACTTATTTAGACAATGATAAAGATAAACATAACCTCGCCAAGCGTAAGCATCAGCATGATTAGGATTAAGGCTTAATGCTCTAGTAAATTTGTCAATAGCTTGCTCATAGTTTTTATGATTAAATGCTGAAATACCCTGATTATAATAGTCATCGAAAGACATCTGGTGGGGTAAAGTATAGGCTTTTGTTTTATCATTTGTTTCGCATTGATTACATCTATTATTGAGAAATCGGTAACTTTCTTCATGATAGCCGAGTTGACAGCGAACACAAAGATAAATTGTTTCTCCGGGTTTAAATTCTTGTCGAGTGACTACATCTTTTTGTCCAATTAAGTTTCTCAACAGTTCATCAATATCAAAGAAGTGTTGACTTCCGCTTAAAAAATCATGATCAACAATAGGATTTGATGTCTGTGATGATGATGATGTTGTAGATGTGGGATCTTCTATCCAACTAATACCATGCCTATCTACAGTTGCAGAAGAAGACGAGCTTGTAGTGTTGGCTTGATTTTGCATTTGAGAAGTAGACGACTCAGAGGCGGATTGTGAATTGTTAGAAGATGCCACATTATTAAAAATAGATATAATCCACCATAAACCTAATGGAATAACAATAAACCAGAGGGGCGGAATTAATAAACACAAGAAGACTGAACAGCTTAAGCTTATACAGCCGCAAGTTCCTCCTGGGTTATCAGTCTGTTCATTACTCATAGGTCTATTTTTTCCGTTTGGTCTGGTAGTAAAATAAAAAAATTATTTTTTAATTAAAAATACGTTTATAATACTTTTTTTAGGTTGTTAACTTATAAAAATTATCTAATAAAATTAACAACCATTTCATTTTGATTAAAAATTTTAGGGGGATTCAAAAATAATAATATCGTTCTCATAGATTGTTATTAAACTTTAGGATATTCAGTAAAAGCTAAAGCTCAAAAACAATCTATGGGATTTTGAAGTTGTGATCTCCTATTAATTGGTATCGGATTTGACGGATTCTTGTCTTGTGTCTTGAGTCTTAAATAAATTAGGTTGGACTTTTTGAGCTTGTTCCCCTAAAAAGTAACCAATTTTATTTTGTACTGGATCACAGACAATGGATAAACACCAAGGATGGGGGAAAAAAGAGCGTTGAGTCCGCATATCTGTTCCCGACATAAAGACACCAATATTAGGGTGAGAATGATACCAGCCAATAATATTTGCTTCTGGATGAGTTGCTTTAGCGTGGTTCATAATTCCGACCCAAGAATCTGGTGTAAATTCTAAAGATGCTCCAGTTCCAATGGTTGCGGGTGCAGGTACAGCGGCTGTTACTTCCACATAAATCCCAAACGTAGGATCAGTGTAAGCATTACCAAATAAAATTCCCCCTTGTTCAACCCTTAAGTTACTTTGTAAATGCTCTATTAGATTTTTTAGAGCATCTTCTAATATATAAACTTTAGGGTATTGTGGAGTAATATTGCGCTCTTGTATAAATTCTTGAATTGGCTTTTCTGTTGGTTTAAAAACATCCTCAGATTCTACCCATTCAATCATTGATTGAGATTTAATCACCTCCTGTTTTTTATATTCATCTGGAATTGATTCATCCTGATCAAGCATTTCTGGCCTTAAATTTTCTTGTGCTTGAGGCAAACCCAAGGTTTCTGAATCATTTTTTTTTGCCACCATAGCTTTTACAAAAGCCAATATTTTCTCTAGTTTTTCAATGAAAGTTGTACTCCAATTCATACATCATTCCAAACGATTTGAGCTTGTGGCTTTTTAGCACTTTTGAAGGTTTGATTATCCACTGGATAACGGTTAGGGTTCCGATTAGCCCAGTCTTTTGCATCACCATTAGCAGGACTATTCAAATTTAGAACGTCCTTGGAATACTGGATAATTTTGCCAATCCGAATCACTAATTCAGAAAGATTTTCTGCCATTGTCCAATAGGAACCCAGACAAACACGTTGGTTTGTATAAACATTAGGGTGAAAAATAGGGGTTAAAAACTCAGCAGAAGGTGAATTTTTTGGATAGTCATTGCTGAGAGTAATTTTAACTCGATGATTTGTACAAAAAACTGGATCATTACCTTGTAATCGTTCAATTCCTTTGCATCGGTATTCAATCACATATTCATAAGCGGGTTTACCTTGGCTAGAAATTAAAGCAATAGTTCCACCTGAATTAGCAATCAGTTGTGAAACTTCATTAAAGTCATTTTCTAAGCGTGTTTCACGAATTCCCATAATCAACCTGCCTCTAAAATAGGATAAACTTCGAGAACATCATTTTCCATAACCCCAACTGTTCCTAGTGTTGTTCCTGGATCAAGTTGTTGGCCTGTTCTTTCTACACGCACAGCGTAACTGGTTTTATTGGGAAGGTTCCAACGTTGTTGCGTAGCTTGAACCAGTTCTTCAACGCTGAGATTTTTAGGCAAAGTCACAGACGCTTTACGAGTTTGATCAGCCGAGCGAATTACTAAAGAAATTGAATCAGACATACTAACTCCTAAATTGGACAAAACTGAATTGCGATTTGACCTTTCGAGGTCTTGCAATGTAGTATCTCGTTCTCTGGTAGACATAATTCTCCCAAGGTTAAATCTTCTCCACATTCCTGTAGTGAAAAATTCTGAATCACTTCAAAACTTCTTTCTTGGTGACACTTAGGACAAGCCAGTTTAGATTCAGAATATCGACTTAGAGGAAGATTAACGCGCTCTTGATAACCACATTCTGAATTCAAGCATTGCATTGTACTAATGATTTCTTTTCGCAATGAGAGAATCGGTTCTGGAAATCCAGATTCTTCAATCTGCTTAAGAATTTGTTGAATTGTCAGATTAGAATTATAACCGATCTGAACTTGAGGTTCAAGAGCTAAATCATGAGCAATACAAGTTTCTTGGCGTTGAATTTGTACCTTAAATACCATCCAAGGATTTAAGCCTAAAAACACTTTTTCTCCAGGGTTGAGAAAACCCGGTTGTTCATGTAAATAAAGTAAGGCTTGCTGTACTTGCATCGCTCCAACAATGGAAGCAATTGTGGCAGTGGTTGGCATTGCTGTTTCTGGAATATTCCGCTTCATTCCTTGGCAAGAATAACGTTGGTTGCGTCGTTCCCACATTGCATTAGAAATGCTGCATTCATAACAAGCTGCCTCGGTTTTAGGGTCAAAAAAACTAACTTCTCCTTCCCCTACACCAAGACCACCATTAATCCAAGGAATTCCAGCGCGATAAGCCATTTGGTTGATAGCCCAGCGTGCATTTACACTATCTAAACAGCCAATAATAATGTCATGTTTTCGGACATCTCCAATACTGAGATCAAATTCCAAATCTCCGTAAATTGTTTGGATAGATAATTCGGGATTAATTTCTAAAGCTCGTTGACGTGCAATTTCGACTTTTGGCAATCCCACATCAGACTCTCGAAATAAAACAGAACGGGTCAGGTTGGTAATAGAAACAGTATCAAAGTCAATGATAGTTATATTACCAACACCAACAAGGGCTAGGTTTTTAAGAACTTCATTTCCTAATGCACCTGCTCCTGCAATTAAAACCTTTGCAGATTTTAATCGTTCTTGTTGCCACCAATCAATTAAATGGTGCCGATCATAACGGCTTTCAACTTCAGTTTCGATAACAAATGAATCCATCAGAGCCAAGTTAGAGTTTATAGTCCCCCTAAAATAGAGGAATTTACCGAGTAGCAATGAGTGGGACGATTAAGGAAAAATCTCAATCCAGATCCATCGTTGCAACTTAGGGGCTATGGGAGAAATAACTGATAAGAGAACTATCAGTTTACTTATAGATTAAAGGTTATAACTTGTCTATGATTTTGTAAATCAGTAAAATTACCGAACTTTCATCTTTTTTAATATTTCGGCTCAATTTACCCCCTCGTTAGTGGAGCTATTTCGCTAAAATAAGCTCTCTAAAACTCAGGGGTGATGGTGCTACCAGTCCGAATCTGATTCGTTTCCCTCCCACATCTCCCGTTCTGAATCTCTTTCTAATTCCCGATCTAAGTCGTTTTGTTCTCGGTAATCATCGTAACTATCCTGAGTATCTCGGTCAGAGTCATATTCGTGGTCGTTGTTGTTGTAACCGTCCTCACCTGGGCCAAAATTATCGTAACGCATGGTCACTAATCCCTCATGATCGTTTCTCCTGACCTATTGCCACCTGCGAACAAAATTACGCAAATTTTCAAAAATTTTTTAGAGTAGTAGGGGCGAGTTCAGTCGAGTTGCTGTTAATTAGGAAAGATATTGTTGAACCCGCCCTTATAAACTTCTTTTACTCATCAATAACTTTTCCCCGCATTATCTTCAAATGTGAGTGTTTAGTTTTGCTATCCAAACGCTTTCTCTGGGAACTCCGAGTCGGTTTACTCGGTTTGCGGGGTTTGGGAAGCGAAATCGCACTTTTAATTAAGTCTTGAAGTCGTTGTAAAGCGTCTTCTCGATTCTGTTCTTGGCTGCGATGTTTCTGGGCTTTGATAATAATTACCCCTTCTTGACTAATACGCTGATCATTTAATGTTAATAGTCGCTTTTTATACTGTTCAGGTAATGAAGAAGCGGAGATATCAAAACGTAGATGAATTGCAGTTGCTACCTTGTTAACATTTTGTCCCCCGGCTCCCTGAGAGCGAATTGCACTCATTTCAATCTCATGCTCTGGAAGGCTGAAAGTGTTAGAAATTTTTAACATAATTGATTAATAATTTTAGGAAAAAATAGCAAAATTAAACACGGGAAGGAAGAATAGCTAAGTCTGTTTTTGGGTCAAATAAATGAATTTTTTCCGGTGTGAGGGCTAACCAAATTTTTTCACCCTGTACAAATTTCGTTTCGGCGGGAATTCTGACTTGTAAGGAGAAAGAAAGATTATTTTCTCCGAATAGATGAACCCATAATAATGTTTCATGTCCTAATGCTTCCATTCTATCAACAATTACGGGTAAATTTTTAGTAGCTGGACAACTAACAATTAAGTGTTCCGGTCTAATTCCTAAGATTAATTTTTCTTCCTTCTGGCGAGGTAAAACCGTTTGCCAAATATCGGGTAAAGTTAAACGGAATTGAGCATGGGTAATTAATAAAGGAGCGATAAATTGAATCGGAATAAAATTCATGGGGGGAGAGCCAATAAACTCTGCTACAAAGCGATTATTAGGACGATTATAAAGTTCTAAAGGGGGAGCAACTTGTTGAATTCTACCTTGATTCATCACCGCAATTCTTGACCCCATGGTCATGGCTTCAACTTGATCATGGGTAACATAAATCGTAGTTGTCCCTAATTTTTTTTGTAATTCTACAATTTGAGCCCGGGTTTCGGTTCTTAATTTTGCATCTAAATTAGATAGGGGTTCATCCATTAAGAAAACCTGGGGATTTCTAGCCATGGCTCGACCTAATGCGACACGCTGTTTTTGCCCGCCTGATAATTGTTTGGGATATCGATCTAATAAGGATTCAATTTGTAATAATTGGGCAACGGTTAAGACTCTTTCGGATACGGCTTTTTCTCGTTCTGAAAGATAGCGAAATTGGGAAGGAAGCGATCGCGTTATTCTTACAATAGCATCTTCTAACCACAGGGGCGCGAAGATTTCATAATCTCCAAGGGTCAAGGATAATTGTTGATTAGAACCTAAATTAGAGTCTTTTCTGGGAATAATTAAAGGCTGTTTAGGTTCTGTTTGCCGATAGGAACGACGCAACCCAAAGGCTAAGTTATCATAAACTTTTAAATGGGGATATAGGGCATAATTTTGAAACACCATGGCAATATCTCGCGCCTTGGGGGGTAATTCATTAACTAATTTATCCCCAATATAAATATTACCGCCCGTAATGGTTTCTAAGCCCGCAATTAATCGCAATAGGGTACTTTTCCCACAACCGGAAGGCCCGACTAATACCATGAATTCCCCATCCAATATATTCAGATGTACCCGTTTTAAAATCGCCTGACGGGTGAGGGTTGACTCTAAGAGTTCCGATGAGTTTTTTTCCTCGGAGGCGGTTTGACGACGGGTGGGAAAACTTTTATAAATATTATCTAAAATAACTTCTGCCATTTTAATTTTACCTAATTTTCTTGATAGTATAGAATCGGGTTTTACTTTCTAGTTCCCCCCTTATTTAAGGGGGGTTAGGGGGGATCTAGGACTTGGGTTCAAATTAAGAAATTTACTATTTTAGTGTAGGGGATAAATGTCACCGCTATCGATATCAGTTTTAGCCCAAAACCCCTAATTATAGCCGAGATTAGATCCCCCTAAATCCCCATTAACAAGGGGGACTTTGACTGTTAATTCAATACCCTAGGATTTGATCGAGATGATTTTTTCATCGGGTTTGAGTTTGAAAAGGCGATCGCCTGTACTATCTTTTGTGGATAGATGAATTTGATCCGTGGGAACATGAATAATTCGATTTTCACTGGTTAACAGATGGATCTGTTGTCGGGGTTTAGCCGGGGCAATTCCTACTAATATATCATTAGGAGATTTAAACTGGATCATGGAAATTCCGATTCCACCTCGGTTACTTCCCCGCACTAATTCCATCGCAATTCGTTTAATATAACCCTGTTCTGTGACTAATAATAAACTGCCTTTAGGTGATAGGGTAACACATCCAATTAAATGTTCTTTTTGTCTTAACCGAGTTGCTTGGGAACCCTGGGCGACTTTACCCATAGGAGGTAGTTGTTCATCATTGAGATCAAATCGTAAGAGTCGCCCCCCGGATGTGGCTAAGACTACTTTTTCATCGAGTTTAGCTAGGGTAGCAAAACATAATTCATCGTCATCTTTTAGTTTAACAATGGTACTCCCTCGGTTGGTTAATTCCGCTAATTCTATTAAGGGTAAACGCTTAATTTTCCCTTGTTGAGTTAGGGTAATTAGATCGGTTTTATCGGGAAAAGCTGATAATAGAAATTGAGCAATCATTAAGTCTTGGGGATTAATTGATGTATCTTTATAGGCGGAAGGTGATAATAAGGTAATAATGGGTTTTCCCTTGGAACGATTGTTACCCACAGGAATATCCGCTACACTCAAGGGATAGGCTTTTCCAGTTTTCAACACCATCACTAGATTTTGACTGGTTTGAGTATTGTGGGTTTGGGTGATAAAATCATCGGTTTCCTCAATATTAATAGCGGTCTTATTTTCAGTTTGATTCCGTTTAGAATCTGCGGTTTTGGGAGAGACTCGCCGAATATAACCGCGATGGGTAATTTCAATTACGGTTTCTTCATCCACCGGGGGTAAGGGTTGTAATACATCGGGAGGGGATGTGAGTTCTAAGATCTTTTCTTTGGATTTTTTAGCGGTTTTATCGTCAGATGTAATAGTAGTCTGACCCTGGGGATAAATAATTCGAGTCCGTCGTTCATCGCCATATTTTCGTTTAAGCGATCGCAATTCTTTTTTTAAGAATTTTAACAGTTCAGGACGTTCATCCAGTAACCGTCTTAACTGTTCAATATGAGTTGTTAATTGGGTAAATTCTTCCTGCAACTTTTGCCTTTCTAACCCAGTTAACCTACGCATAGGCATGGCTAAAATAGCATCGGATTGAATATCACTAAACCCTAATTGATTTTCTAAGGTTATTTTTGCCGTGGAACCATCGGGGGCATTTCTGAGAATTTCAATCAGACTATCTAAATTTTCTAAAGCCAGTAATAACCCTTCCACTAAATGACAGCGACGTTCGGCGGCTTCTAATTCATGGCGATATTGACGGGTTAAAGTATGTTCCCTAAAGGTGAGAAATTCTTGGAGAATTTGTTTTAAACTTAATTGTCTAGGTTGTCCATTGACAATGGCTAAAAAAATCGCCCCAAACTTAGTCATTAATTCCGTTTGTTGATAGAGATGATGTAACACCACCTCGGGGGAAAATTCCCGTTTTAATTCAATCACGACTCGAATTCCTTCGCGATCGCTTTCATCCCGAATATCAGAAATTCCTTCTAATTTTCCCGCATTTACTAACCCGGCAATTTTTTCAATCCAAGCCGCTTTATTCACCTGAAATGGGAGTTCCGTGACAATAATTGCGTTTTTAGTCCGACGTTTTTGGGCGGTGGGAACTTCTTCCATTTTCGCCACCCCCCGCACCACAATACTGCCTTTTCCGTGATGATAAGCTTCAGCAATTCCTTCGGTGCTAATAATTTCTCCCCCCGTGGGAAAATCCGGCCCGGGAATCAATTCGATTAATTTTTGATCGGATAATTCAGGATTATCAATTAAGGCAATGAGTCCATCGACCACCTCCCCTAAATTATGGGGAGGAATATTCGTCGCCATCCCGACAGCAATTCCCGAAGATCCATTTAATAATAAAAACGGCAGTTGGGCGGGTAAAACCGTGGGTTCCTGTTGAGAATTATCAAAATTACTAATAAAATTAACTGTAGCTTCCCCGACTTGGGAGAGTAACCCTTCATGACCAACCGCAGCTAAACGGGTTTCGGTGTAACGCATTGCCGCCGGGGGGTCATTATCCACAGACCCGAAGTTACCATGACCTGCTAATAATGGATAACGACTGGAAAACTCCTGAACCAATCTGACTAAAGCATCATAAACCGATTGATCGCCGTGGGGGTGATATTTACCCAGAACATCCCCAACTACCCGAGCACATTTGCGGTAGGGACGGTCGGGAGTCAGCCCCAATTCGTGCATCGCATATAAAATCCGACGATGTACAGGTTTGAGCCCGTCGCGAACATCGGGTAAAGCTCGACCAACAATCACACTCATGGCATATTCGAGGTACGATTGTTGCATCTCGGTATGAAGCGATGTTGTGATCACTTGCCCAGAAAAGAGGTTTAACTGTTTAGCCATGAGTTTAGTTGAGTCTACAGCGATAGGGTTCTGATCTTAGATTATGGCGTGATCGGTTGTTTCGATCACGGCTATCTAACAAAGCTCAGGGGATGTGGTTACTTTTTTGAGGATAACCAATTGCGTTCAATTTGACGAGTCAATCAAGTTGTGTATAGACGTGATCTGCTACCTTAAATAGTTGGAACATAAAGTTTGGGGAAGTAGCGCTCGACAACATCAGTAGGAAATCCCAAGCGGACAGCACCCTTGGGAGTATCTGAAACTAGAAGACCCACCTCAACTAATTTCTTTAGCACTGTTCTAGCTTGTCGCTCTTTGTAACCTGTGATTGTAGCAGCCTGACCACGCTCAAAAGAACCAGAATAGAGTGCTTCCTTAAGTAAAGGAAAAGAACGTTCAAGTAACCGTCCGGCTCGAATTTCCTCCTCCACATAGAGTTCAATGCGATTTAAGAGTTGGGAGGGTTCTAGTAGTGAACGCATGAATGTCACTTGGTCGATACAAGTCTCTAAAAAGAACTTACAAAACTTCTGCAAACCAGCCTCTGTCAAATTTCCACGACCGTCTAAATCGTTCCATCGTCGCTTGTCGGCTGCCATCAATAAATCTCGATATAAATTAGCATTTCTGGCTAAACCACGAGAGACAGACCACAAACTACTGCCCACCCCAATTTGCCTTAAAAAAGCATGAGAAAACAGCCGTGTCACGCGACCATTGCCATCAAAGAAAGGATGAATCCAAAGCAGCCGATGATGAGAAGCAGCCACAGCAATGACTTGCTGAATTAAAGATAAACGTTTGGGATTATAGGCTTCTTCAAAACGCCCTAAAAAACGTGGAATTGCTGGAGCGCTAATCGGAACGTGAGCACCGACACTCACATCCCCAGTCCGTAATTCTCCCGGTTTGACTTCAACCCGTTTCTTGCCTTGGGGGTCTTCAACGTAGAGTAAGTCAGAAGAAAGTCGTTGACAAAACTCACGATGAATCCAGATTAGGTAATCAGTTGTTACTACTGCACAATCTTTTTCTTCCCCGTTATCAATCATCCGTTGAACTTCGATATGAGCTTTAGCTTCTAGTTGTAGAGAGCGTTTTTTCGGCTCCTGGGAAAAGTCATTTGCTAAAGCTCGGTCTATATCTCTAGGATGTGTATTGTGCCCCTCAATCAGATTACTGTAATAGCAATTCATGGAACGGACAAGCTCTCCCATACTTAAGGCGACACTGGGAGTCACCTGTGCGTTAAGAGCCCTGCTTAAAGCAATCAACTCAGTTGCTAAATCGTCCAACAACTGATTACCTACTGCTGGGAGCATTGGTTCCATCAAATCAACAGATTCGATAAATTCGGTGGGACTAGACATTTTGCCGTTCTCTAAAACCATACATATTGATTATAAGCTATGGCTTTCAAGTTTCAAATATACAGATTTTTGCCGATGTTTTTGCCGATAATTTCAAGGAGAGATCAATTTCCGCAGCGTTTCTTAGACAAAGGTTTCTGGCATTTACTGTCGGGCTATTCCTGTCAACCCGTTGAATGGGCGTGGTATGATAACCTTTCGGTACTGGAGAGTGAAAAATAGAAATATTAGGTGGTTCCATTTGAACAGTATATCGGTTGGGAGACTTAAATGAAGACCGTTCTGATTGTAGAAGACGATCAGGTTAATGCTCGTGTTTTTTCAAAAATATTGACAAAACGGGGTGGATTAGCCGTTAAACACACGGAAAACGTGGAAGAAGTGATGGATATTGCTCGCACTGGGGAGGCTGACTTGATTTTGATGGATGTTTCCCTAGCGCGCAGTGTCTATCAAGGGAAACCAGTTGATGGAATTAAAATTACCCAACTCCTCAAAGCTGATCCCACAACCGCGAAACTGCCGATTATTTTAGTGACGGCCCATGCCATGGCTGGAGATCGGGAGGATTTTCTAGCCCAAAGTGGAGCCGATGATTACATCTCTAAACCCGTTATTGATCATCAAAAGTTCGTGGATAAGATTAAATCCTTGCTATCACCCGAGGAGTAGGCCGTAATAGGGGAACTGGAATCAATCTTTTTTTCCAGTACCTACTGCTGCTTTGTACTCCTAAGAGGTAGGGATGATCCTAATCTTGAGACTAGGGACTTGGAGAGGGAGGTTGGGTATCTTTAACTTGAACTAGCACTTTTTGGATTTGAGGATTAGCTAGAAATTTTTGGGTATCTTTGATTAAGCGATCGCCCCAAAGATTTTCTTTCAGATAATCAGAGTCGGCATAACGGCCATCAAGACGTAAAGCCGTTTCTCCTAAAGATAGGGCCTCTTGAGCTTCTCCTTTAGTGTACAGAGCAACGGCTAAGGCTAATAGGGGTTCGGCGGCTTTGGGATCAATCTTAATCGCCTGTCTCCATTTGCTGATCGCCGTATCGATTTCTCCCTGTTCATACTTGACTAAGCCCACATTATTAATGGCTGGCCAAAGACTACTTTCTTGGGAAAAGGCTTTCTCGTATTGTATAACTGCCTGCTCTAACCGCCCCAACTTATAATAGGCATTGCCCAAATCAAATAACGCCCCCGGAACCTTCGGGTCAAGTTTCAAAGCAGCTTCTAGGGATTGAACGGATTTTTGATAGTCCCCTTTTTTGAAGTAGGCTTCCCCCAAAATAAACTGAATCCCAGGGTCTTGGGGTTCTAAGTTTTTGGCTTTTTGTAAAAATTCAATCCCTTTATCGAGTTCATCTAATTGCAGATATAAACTGCCTAATAGGGCCCAAGCTTGATAACTGTCCGGTGCCAGTTGAGTCGCAAGTTCTGCCCGGGGTAAAGCTAATTGATATTGTTGAAATCGGGTTAACTGAGCTGCTTCTTCGAGCAACCCTAATCCAGTTTGTTTAAGTTGTTCTGAGTCTAGGGCGGGGGTATAGGGAATCAGGGCTTGTCCCATGGCTGATTTGGCGACATTCCACAAACTCAGAGTAAGGATTACGGACAGAATCAGGGTTCGATTTCGCACAGTAAGAGGTAACCTAAATTTTTTAATATTTTGCGAGTTCTATTGATCATACACGAACTTGGATCAATGGGTTAAATAAAGGGGAATAAAATCTCAAATTCCGTACCCTTTCCCGGCTGCGATCGCAATTTTAATTGTCCGCCATGTTTGGCGGTAACAATATGATAACTCAGGGATAAACTGGTTTCTTTTTCCGTGCGTTTGAGATTAGAAAATGAATCTAGGATTTTTTGTTGTTCTTGGGGAGACAATCCCGGGCCATTATCGGCAATGGAAATTGAAACCCAACGTTCGGGAGGGCTGAGATTCTCAACCGCAGATGAATCTAAACCAATCATCATTGTTGTAATCACAATTTGCGGAGTCTTGCCCGACTCTAAACTTGGGGAAAGACTATATTCATCGACCCAATCTTGTCTCACCAATTGATTGAGCAAGGCATCAAAACCATGAATCAAAATATTGATAAATACTTGACTCAACTGTCCGACATAACAAGTGACTGGAGGTAAATGACCGTAATTTTTTACCACGTTAATTTCTCGGTTAATCCGGCTTTTCATTAACAGTAAAATACTATCTAAATGACTGTGTAAATCTGCGGGTTTGGGATGGATTTCATCAATGTGACAAAAGTTTTGTAAACTGGTTGCTAATTTACTTAATCGTTCCGTACCACTTTTGATGCTTGATAGAATCCGAGGGAAATCTTGGCGGAGAAAATCAAATTCAATTTCTTCCTTCAGGTTCTCAAGGGCTGGCAATTTCTGGGGATAATGGGATTCATAGGCATCTAAAAGTTCAATCAAACTATCACTATAGGTGATTAAATAGGTTAAATTGCCCCAAATAAATCCCACCGGATCTAAAATTTCATGGGCAACGCCATCAACTAATCTTCCTAAACTTGCCATTTTTTCACTTTGTAACAGTTGAACTTGAGTTCTCTCATAGCGAACTTGAGTTTCAATTCCTCGAATTTGCCAATAGGCAAGATTTAATTCATGGCTGTTTAAAAGACGATAGGAAACCATCCAAGGATAATCCTTAGAAGCCGGCCAATTTCCTTGTACCACAATCGGATCTATATATCCAGGGGCAGTTCGCTTCAAGGACTGTTGAGTTGCTGTGAGAATTGTGGTTTGTGCAGGTAATACTAATACCGGAGTTCTAACATAACTATAAAGCACATCTAGGGATTGATCTAAAAATAATTCTAACCCCTGGGGACGTAAAAAAAATTCTAGGAGATCTCGCCGAGAAATTATTCCTAAAAATTCAGAAGTGGAGTTTTCTTTTTGGTCTACAATAATTACTCCGGGGAGTAAGGGATGTCTTTCAAACTGTTGCACAAGAGTTCGCACGCCGGAACTCAAAACCACTTGAAAATCGTATAGGGGTAAATCTTCTAGGGTGGAGTCTAAACTTAAATCTCCTCCGGTTTGACTTTCCCATAAATATGGTACAGATAGGCTCGCCAAGGTACTTTCTCGCAGGATTAATTACACAATATCTTATAGCCTAGACTAACATTAAGTTGGAAAAAATCCCTCAAAAATTAGTTAATTTTAATTACCAGTGAGGGTTATCTTGCAATAACGCTTGAGCCGCATCCGCATCTAAAGGACGGGCAAAGAAATAACCCTGTCCTTCTTCACAGCCCAAATTTTTCAGCAGGGACAACTGTTCTGCGGTTTCTACCCCTTCGGCGGTCACAGTCATATTTAGATGATGGCCGAGGGTAATAATGGCTTGAATAATGTCTAAATTTTGACGGGTTTCACTAATTCGTTGAATAAAAGATCGATCAATTTTTAAATTATGTAAGGGAAATCGATGTAAATAACTTAGGGAGGAATACCCCGTGCCAAAATCATCAATACTTAACTGAATATCTCGGTCTCTGAGTTGTTGTAAAAGTTCGGCGGCGGATTCGGGATGTTCCATGATGGCACTTTCGGTAATTTCCAATTTTAAATAACTGCTATTTAATTGAGTTTGTAAAATGATTTTATCAATATTTTGAATTAAATTCAGTTGAGAAAACTGTTTTACGGATAAATTAACACTCATTTTAATCTTGTTTTTAAATAAACCCCGATCTTGCCAAATTTTTAACTGCTGACAGGCTTCTTTTAAAACCCATAAACCGATGGGAACAATTAACCCGGTTTCTTCGGCTGCGGGAATAAAATCCCCGGGGGATATTAGACCTTTTTTCCCATGATGCCACCTTAATAATGCTTCAAATCCGTTAATTCTCCCCGTTGCTAAGGAGATAATTGGTTGATAATATAAGATAAATTCTTGACGGTGTAATGCCAATCTTAAATCTGTTTCTAATTCTAAGCGTTGTTGGGCATGACGGTGCATTTGGGTATCAAAAACTTGATACCGAGCCTTTCCTTTGGCTTTGGCTTGATACATGGCAATATCGGCATCTCTTAAAAGATGTTCCGGTTCTTGATAGGTTTTATTCCCAATAACAATCCCAATACTGGCATTAATAAATAATTCCTGTTCCTCAAATTGAAACGGCCAACTCATAGAGGTTTGGATTTTTTGAGCCAAACGACTGGCATCGTCAATATCCTGAATATTTTCTAATAAGATAGTAAACTCATCGCCCCCAAACCGTGCTAACATATCCGTAGAGGATAAATGGGTTTTCAGGCGGCGAGCGATCGCAATTAATAGCCGATCTCCAGCAAAATGTCCCAGGGAATCATTGACTACTTTAAACCGATCACAATCCAAAAATAAAACTCCAAATTGATAATTGGGTTCCCGTTGGGTGCGTTGTAATGCCTGGATCAGTCGATTCATAAATAAAACCCGATTCGGTAAATTGGTGAGGGCATCATGGGATGCCAGATGTAGTAATCTGGTTTGGGTTTTCTGGTGTTCTGCAATTTCCTTTTCTAGCTTGTGATTTAAGCCTTTTAATTGGGCATTGACAATTTCTAATTCTATCGTCCGAGATTGGACTCGCTGTTCTAATTTCTCATTCAATTGTCGAATTTCAGCCTTAGCCAATTGTAAGGCTATTTGATTCTCAATCCGCGCTACTACTTCTTCAAATTGAAAAGGTTTAGTAATATAATCCACCCCGCCCACTTGAAAGGCTTTGACTTTATCAATCACTTCATTCAAAGCACTTAAAAAAATTACTGGTATATCACGAGTTTGTTCATTCGCCTTCAAGGATTGACAAACGGTATAACCGTCCATATCGGGCATTTTGATATCTAATAAAATCAAATCAGGTGGCAGAGTTTGTACAGCCATAATTGCCATTTGTCCATTCATTACCCCCCGAACTTTATATCCCATTTGGATCAAAGTATTCGATAACAGACGTAGATTTTCTAGGGTGTCATCTACAATTAAAATATCGGCTTTAAAAGATCGATTAAAAGAATGATTCATTGCTGGGTCGCTTTATGAGCTAAATCCATTATCTGATCAAAAGAAAAATTATTCACTAATAGGATGAGAGATTCTGCGACCGGACTGTGGGATACGGGAATTTGTTGCACCAGTTGTAAAATTTGTTCGCCATCGGCGGCAGCCGCACTGTAGCGCAATGCGACTAACCATTCAGAAGACATCATAGTTAACGCATCCGGGCTAATGATGGAGCTTGGCGGGGGTGCTAAGGGTTCTAAAGTGGGAAGATCGGGTGTGTATAAATATCGTACCCCTAAATAGTGGGCAATTTTTTCTAATAGGGCATCTTCTCGGAAGGGTTTTTTGACAAAATCATCACATCCCACTGATAAAACTATAGCTCGTTCTTCCTCAAAAACACTAGCGGTTAAAGCAATAATCACCGTCGCTTGACCTTTTAATTGGGATTTGATTTGTTTTGTGGCTTCGTAACCATCCATGATCGGCATCCGCATATCCATCAAGACTAAATGGGGTTGCCATTCATTCCATACTTTTAATGCTTCTTGACCATTTTCCGCCTCAGCCACCTCAAACCCCAAAGGAGATAATAGTTTAACTAATAATTGGCGATTGGTAAATCGGTCATCTACCACTAAAATTCGGAATTGGGGTTGATTTTCGGCTAAACCAATAATTCGTTTTTGAGTCTGAAGTTCTTGAATATCCTCGACTTCAGCCGGATTAACTTGAAGATAGAATTTAAAAATTGTTCCTTGATTTAGGATACTATTGACTTGAATATCGCCACCCATTAACTGGATAAATTTTTGACTAATGGCTAATCCTAACCCGGTTCCCTGTTGCGATTGACGTCCTGTTTCCGTTTGGCTAAATGCCTCAAAAACTTGATGGATCTCATCGGAGGCAATGCCGTAGCCAGTATCTTCGATCTCAAATTCAAGGGTTAGTTTGGGTTCGATATCCTCAAATTTATGATCGGCTTGAGGCTGCTTTTTTACTCTTAATATTACTTGTCCTGTGCTAGTAAATTTAATTCCATTTGATAATAAATTTATGAGAATTTGGCGAAATTTACTTTCATCGGTTTTAATATATTGAGGCAAGCCTGGATCTAATTCAAAAATTAGCTGTATTCCTTTAGATTGTGCTTTTAATTCAAACATTTGTTCTAAGGTTGTAAAACAGGAATGGAGATTAAAACAACTCAGATTTATCTGGGTTTTTCCCGATTCAATTTTGGTTAAATCTAAAATTTCATTAATTAATTTGAGTAAATGTTCTCCAGAACGATTGACAATTTCCAGGTTTTCTGAAAGTTGAGCATCGCCGTTATACTGACGGAGCATTAATTGGGTAAACCCTAAAATCGCGTGTAAAGGAGTTCTTAATTCATGACTCATATTCGCTAAAAATAGGCTTTTAGCCAGATTAGCTAATTCTGCCGATTCCTTAGCTTGTTTCAATTCTAGGGTTCGTTCTTCGACTCGAACTTCTAGGGTATCAAAGGATTGTTTCAGTTCAGATACCATTTGATTAAAAGATTGAGATAAAACCTCTAATTCATCAATACTATAAACTTCAGTTTTGGGTAGAATTTCTTCTAATTTTCCTTGGGCAATTTTTTGAGAATCTTGATTTAATTTTATAATCGGTTTCATAATCCATCGGGCGGTTAAAATTCCCAAGATTACGGATAAACCCAAGGCTAAAAAGCAAAGAATAATTGTTCTTTTTTGATTGTTTTGGATCTTTTGCGTAAAGTCTGATTCGGGAACAACCACCACAATTAACCAATCTAAACCTCTGGGGTCGGAATAGGGAACAATTTGGATCAGTTGTCTTTGATTATTATAAATAAAGTCGAGTTGTTGTTTGCTATTAATATTATTAAATTTTTCAAAATGTTCCAATAAAAAAATAGCTGTATTTTGTAATACTTTGTCGGAACTTTCAATCGCTTTAATTCTTTGAGTTTTACCCTGTTTATCTACTAAAAATGATCTATTTAAACTAGAACTAGCTACAATTAAACCGGAACGTTCAATAATAAAGGTTTGCCCTGATTTACCGACTTCTATACTTTTTAAAAAGTCACTGACTTGGTTTAGAAATAAGTGACTCGCTAATACTCCTAACACTTTTCCCTGATTATCCTTAACAACAACACTAGCAGGTAATACCATTTCAGGATAGGCATAATAAGTGAAAATTGGACTCCAAATGGATTGATCTGTTTGCAATGCTGCTTTGTACCAAGGTCGCTCTCGAATCACAAAATTTGGTGTTTCTTGGACTAATTTTTGAGGGTTTCCTTGAGCATCTAATTCATAAAATTGAATACTTCCCTGGGTAGATGGATCAGCTTTCATCATCAGTAAACCCGAATGATCAAATCTTCCTACTCCGATAAATTCATTTTTTTCACTCCCAAATAAAATAAAACTGATGGTTTTAAACGATTGTACTTGTAACCAAAAATGATTTTTTAAGTTTTGCATATTATCAATATCAATATAACCGGATTTAATCGCATCTAAATTGAGTTGATTAATTAAATGGGGAACTTCTAAAAATTGATACAATCTTTGTTCAATTCGGTTAGAAATTTCATTTCTGAGTTGATAAGCAACATCTCCAACGGAGGCTTTACTGCTACGAAAAGACAACCAGCCAATTAGTCCAACAGTGCCAAATAGTTGTAAAATAAAAGGAACAATTAGAACCCATCGTAGGGGAAATTTAATTAATAAGGGCTTCATAGGATAAGTGATTAATAAATTAAAATTTTTGATGAATTGCGATCGCAGTCAGATTGAATCAATAATATTTTAACCCATTGACAAGGGGGGAGTAGACAGTTTCTCAAACTGTCCATGATAGTTGAGGGGTTTTGCGGCTCAAAACTACAATAGAATCAACAATAACGCCCCAAGGAAGTCACGATTATGAGCAATAAACAAATGTTGGCACAAAAAGATACATCCGCTTGGATTCTTCAAGTTTGGCTATCTTTTATTCTGGCTGTATCCACAACCGCCGTCGGGATTGCTTACCTTCCTGTTGATATTTGGGTGAAAGGATTTATGGGGATGGGTTTAACCTTTTCGGTGGGGTCTTCTTTTACTTTAGCTAAAACTGTTCGAGATAATTATGAAGCGGACAAATTATTATCTAAAGTTGATCAAGCTAAGTTAGAAAAATTATTAGCTGAATATAATCCGATGAAGTGATTTAGGCTGTTAATTACCTATTAAAATATAATAGATTAAAATAGGCAAAAGGAGAATATTCTGCTTTTGCCTATTTGCATTCTTGAATTAATTAAAGGATTTATCCCGCTTGTATCCCCAAATTGCTAAAAAACTTAAAACACAAGTAGTCCAGAGTAACCACTCAAAATTCACATCTAAATGCTGATCATTAATTATACCTTCAATAAAATTATTGAGATTAATTTTTCCTGCCCAACTAACTAATTGTGAATAATGATAGAAAGGCGAAAAAGGCATCAATTTTTTCAAAAGTATCGGCATATGGGGCAATGGAAAACTTGTGAAGGCTGCCATGAATAGAAGAATCACAAGGGGAATAGTAATATCTTTTATGTTAAACCAATATCCCAATGCACATCCTAGAATTGTCATCACTAGCATTCCCAGCATTAAGCTAGAAAAGAGGGCTAACCAAACTATAAAATCTTGCTGAATACCACCTTTAGAAATTCCTAATCCAAACATTAATCCTAATTCTAAGCTATAAACTATGAATGCAATGATGACTTTTGAAACTAAATAAATCCAAGGAGATAGGGGAGTAACTCGTAATAACTTAGTCCATCCTTGAGTTCTATCACTTGCAATTCGTTGAGCAACTAGCTGACTAGCAATAAAAAAAGGACTTATTGCAGCAACAAGTATTAGTATTTGCCAACCAATATTAGGCTGATCAAGATTATGATTAAAACCCAAAGGGAGCGCAATAGAAATAACCAGGATCAATCCGATTAACAAAGGGTTTCTAATCAAGTCAAGAAGTTCAACCCATAACTGTCCTTTCAAAGAAGATGACAATTGAGAAACTCGATTTTTTAATTGTTCTGATGATTTCTGAACATTAATCACTTTCGTTTCCGTATTTATAATTTCTACAGATCGAGAAGTTTTTTCTTCTTGAAGTTGACCCTTACTTAAGGTTAAAATTCGAGTTACTAAGTCCTTCAGTTCCGCTTTGTCAGTTTGAGAATGACTAATAAATATAACTGTTTTACCTTCAAGAATAAAATTTTTGACTTGTTGCAAAAATTCTTTAATTGCTTCTGTCGCTAAACTACGAGTTGGTTCATCAAGAATTAAAAGATCAGGATTCCCTATTATAGATAGTAAAAAATAGAGATGTTGTTCTTGCCCCCCCGATAGTTCGGAGGCGAGTCTGTATTCTTTATCTTTCAGTTTAGTTATTTTTAAAAGTTCTTCAATTCTTTCGGAAGATAAAGGATGAGGATAATAACTTCTAATTAAGTTAATGAGTTCTCGAACTTTTAGATGATCCGGTACTCTAGCTTTTTGCAGCATACACCCTAGCTGAAATCGAGATTTAGGATCATTGGGTGAATTTCCAAACACTTCAATTGTGCCCCCATCAGGATTTTTTAATCCTACTACTAAATCCATAAGTGTTGTTTTTCCCGATCCAATATCTCCTTGTAAAATTATCAATTCACCTGGCTGAACAATGAGGTTAATCTGATTCAAGATGAGATTATTACCGTAAGATTTAGAAACGTTTTTAAGTTCAATAATATTCATAGTTAACCTCCTATATGTGACAAATCCAATATTTAATAACTGACCATATCCCCAGCCCAAATACTATAGCTGGAAACAAAGGAACTCCAATAATTGTTAGTCCAATCATTCCACAAATTCCTAGGAGTATTTCTACAGGATTATTGGGAGCAAAACACTTAATATTATCGAGAGTATTAGTAAAATCAGTTATCAATGGTACTACAATAATAACAGTAAAAATGATACCAACAATCATCAAAACGATATTTCTAATGTCTAACCCATGATTTGATAAAATTTTAGTTACTGGGTGATCCTGATCCGGTGAGTTCATAATTGATATCTCCTAACTCCAATAAAATTACATTGTTAACCAATAGACGAACATATTTTAGTTATTGGGAACTCCACAAATAAAATACCGCAGCCGCTAAGCCACCAAGTATTACAGCAGGTGCAACGGCTGCACCAGCAGCAATAGCACCAACAGTTAAAACACTGCCAACAACAATTACAACACCCATTTCTGATAAATTTATATCAGGAATGGGTGGACTAGGGGTGGGTACTGGAGGATGGTCTGAGCCATCCGGCTTAGGTGAAACCCGAGCAGATGGCGGAGGATTTTCTTTAATTAGCCCGGTTTTTTTGGGTTCAGAAGAATCTATTTTTCTATGATTTTCATTAGGAGATGAATCTACTTTTATAAAAGGTTTATCTGAATGCTGAATACTCCAGGTTTGAAAGAAAATCAAGGGTGTCCACAATAAAATCAAAATTCGGAATGCCCACGTTGGCGAAATTTTGAATAGGGGTTTTCCTATTTTTAATGTCTTGGGAACACCAGATAATTTAGACTGGGTGGAATCCATAAGAATAAAATCCTGCTTAATGATACCCTCAATAAAATATAATAAATTAATATTTCTCAAGTGTCATCAGTAAATTTACGGAAATTTTTTTTCCCTTGTTCCCTCATTATGCCCTTGAATTACAATTTAAGCTAACGAGAAGGAGTGGGGCGGGTTTAGTAATATTGGGGTGAAGTGACAAAGCTCTCGGAGAACCCGCCCCTACAATTTTTTTAAAACAGGTTATAGCAGTATTAAGCTAATAATAATCGTCCCTTGGGTTCAGGAATAGAACGTCCTAACTCTTGCGCTGTTTCAATCCATTCTTGCATAATAATTTCTACATTTTCTAATGCTTCTTGATAGGTTTTTCCATCCGCAGCACATCCAGGTAACTCTGGTACTTCTGCAATAAACGCTTGATCTTCATGACTCCAATAAATAACTATTTTATATCGTAGCATTTTAATTTTCTAAGGGTTGAGACTGGATAATTTTTTGCAATTTCTGTTTAACTTCTGGTTTTACATTTAACTCCACATCAGGATCACCAAAATATTCCTCTAAGCATTGCTCAACGGTGTGCCGAATTAAATCTTGAAGTTGTTCTACAGTCAGATTACTTACTAACATTGTTAATCCCCAGATTCTCAACTGTTTAAATTAATTATATCAAAATTAAACCAAAGATTAAAATAGGCAAAAGAAGAATATTCTCCTTTTGCCCAATACCAACTAAATGAATATAAAAAAAGGCAGTTTTAGCCCGCCAGAAATCGGGTTTCTTCCGTCATCTTTTGATTATTCAGCAAAGGTTAAGTCAGAAACCTGATTTCTGAGCACATGATCCGACTTGTTTATAAACGCCGCAAAAATGCCATAGATTCAACATGGGACGTTTGCGGGAAAAAATCCGCAGGTTGTACCCGCACTAATTCATAAACTCCGGTTTCACATAAAATCTTCAGATCTCTGGCTAGGGTGGCGGGTCTACAACTAATATAAATCAAGTGTTGCGGTTGCAGTGACCGTAAGGTTTCTAAGACCGTGCGATCGCAGCCTTTTCGGGGAGGATCAAGCAAAACAACATCCGGTTTATATCCTAACTGGGGTAACAACTTTTGCACCGTTCCTAATTTAAACTCTACCTGATCAAGCTGATTAAAAATCGCATTTTTTCGAGCCTGGTCTATGGCGGTTTCTTGGACTTCTAAACCCATGACTTGGGGAAGATCGGAGGGCTGAATTGAACCTCTTTGTTTTTTCAATAAATAGGAAGCTAGGGGTAAAGTAAAGGTTCCAATCCCACAATAGGCATCAACAATGCGTTCAGTCCCTTGTAAATTAAGTTCCTGGAGCATGATTTCTAATAATGCTTCCGCCACTTCCGTATTCACTTGAAAAAACGTATCGGGCCCTAGAAAAAACGTTAACCCCCCAAATTCTTCTTTTAAATAGGGATGACCCGCTAAACAGCGTGTTTCCTGACCAAAAATCACATTAGTTTGATCGGGATTCAAATTTAAACAAACCCCTTGTAACCCCGGATATTGTTCTAACCAAGTTTCCGCCTGTTCCGTCAGTCCGGGTAAACTGGCTTGGGTGGCAATTAAGGTTAATAACATTTCCCCGGTACGCCGTCCAATTCTGAGGGAGAGATGGCGAAGTTTGCCCCGATGTTGGGCTTCTTCATAAATTGACCATCCCCGGTTTTGAATATCCTGTTTCACATTAGCCAGTAAAGGATTTAGCCGTTGATCCTGTACCGGACATTGATTTAAGTTAACCAAACGATGGCTATGTTTCTGGAAGTAACCCGCCTGGACTTGACCCGTTGCTGACCGTCCTAGGGGATAGGTAACTTTATTGCGATAACCTAATTCCGACGCTCCTGCTAACACCTGATCCACCGGAGGATCGATAAATCCTCCAATTTTTTCTAAGGTTTTAACGACTAAATTTCGCTTACTTTGCAGTTGCAGCGCATAATCAATATGTTGCCACTGACATCCGCCACATTTATCCGCCACAATACATCGAGGGGAAATGCGATCGGTTGAGGGGCTTAACAGTCGGTCTAACTTGCCTTCTGCATATTGGGTTTTCACCCGCACTAACCGCACCCGCACCCGATCGCCAGGAACTGTATCAGGAACAAATATAACCCGCTCTTGGTAACGACCGACGCCACTACCTTCATCGGTCAAATCTGTGATTTCGACTTCAACTTGTTGCCCTTGCTGCCACATTATTAATCAGTTATCAGTAATCAGTTATCAGTAATCAATGGGTTGATCAAGATTTTAGTTTATTTAAAAAAAATCTCCCCGGAACCTGTCTCTACAGAGTAAACAGTAAACAGTGAAAGAAATAAAGTATAGATCTATTTTACTGTAAATAACTGCAAACTACCTCTTAACTGATAACTGATGACTGATGACTGATAACTGATTAACCGTTGAGGGGTGAAAATTAAGAATTGTTAAGGGTATTCAGACTAAACCGGGGCAGATAACTCTTGACTCTGCCCGATCTCCACGACTTTGCACAGGTGTTTCCACCCCACTTTGATGAGGATGGATGAAAGTTTACAAAGGTTATGACTTCCCCTGATCCCCTCAAGTCGCTAAACTACTTAATGGTATCTTGAAAAACTTTAATAGCTCTGAGGTTTTAGATGACAGTAGTTAGCCAAGTTATTCTCAAAGCTGACGATGAACTCCGTTATCCTAGTGTTGGTGAACTCAAAAACATCAATGACTTTTTAAAAACGGGTGAACAGCGCGTGCGAATTGCTTCGACCCTTGCGGATAATGAAAAGAAGATTGTAGAGCGTGCTAGTAACCAACTGTGGAAAAAACGCCCTGATTTTATTGCCCCCGGTGGTAATGCGTCCGGCTCACGGGAACGGGCCCTATGCCTTCGGGACTATGGCTGGTATCTGCGGTTGATTACCTATGGAGTTCTTTCGGGTGATAAAGATCCCATTGAAGACATTGGTTTAATCGGTGTCAAAGATATGTATAACTCTTTGGGTGTTCCGATGCCTGGGATGGTGGAAGCGGTTCGTTGTCTCAAGGAAGCGTCTCTGGCGTTACTCGATGACGAAGATGCGAAGGAAGCAGCCCCCTACTTTGACTTTATCATTCAAGCCATGTCCTAATTTTCAGCCTGGTTTTCAGGTGTCTGTGAAGATGCACTTAGTGTCCGTCTTCACAGATTTTTTGTATGTAGCAGGGAATTAGGAATTAGGAATTAGGAAAAGAACGGCGATAATGGCGTAGGGTTTGAATTAATCTGCCTCCTCGTTTGAGAGCGATATCGGCTAGTTCCACAATCCATTGATTCGGTATAGCTTGGGGTTGCACCGCCACAATATAATTAAGGGCTTCTGCTTCTTTTCCGATTCCTAAACCATAGGCATATAGGGTAAATGCGATCGCCGTTGATCGACTAATTCCTGCTTGACAATGAATTAATAAATCTCCTTGATGGGCACGAACAGATTTCATAAAATGAAGGGCTTTTAAAATATGTTGAAGACTGGGTAAAACATATTCAGGATCATGGCAGGGGGTATCAATATCATCAAATTCTAATCGTAATCGATTCGGAACTTGATCGAACCCTTCAGGCAGTTCACTACCCGGACTACCGATAGAAATTAAATGGTGAATATTTGCTCCTCGAAATTTCTGTAAAATATATTCACTAGCTTCCGCCCTAGATCCAATCCAGAGTTTAGGTAAATTAGCATGGGGAGAAGTAATATCAGAATCCAATAATATTTTTAATAGGGTTGTTGGTGAGGGAGAATCTAATTTTTGCAAAGCCGTTTCTGCCCAGGAACGCACATAAATATCCGTATCATTCAAGGCGGTTTTTAGACCCCCAATGG
This sequence comes from Planktothrix sp. PLAVEN19ND, assembly GCF_057220675.1. Taxonomy (NCBI): domain Bacteria; kingdom Bacillati; phylum Cyanobacteriota; class Cyanophyceae; order Oscillatoriales; family Microcoleaceae; genus Planktothrix; species Planktothrix sp. PLAVEN19ND. The sequence goes on from NZ_CM170132.1 coordinate 2,987,373, forward strand.
CTAAAGGAGTATTCATAGATTGAATCGTTTCAACCACTTTTGCCCGCACAAACGGATCGGGATCATGAATTTTATTGAGCAACTTATTAACAATAAAATCCCCTCCAATTCGACCTAAAACTTCAACAACCCGGATTCTAACATCTGAATTACCATGATTAAGAGCTTGTAAAAGTACCTTAATGGCAAAGGAATCGCCAATGGTTTCTAAGCCATAAACTGCATTAGTATAAACATAAAATTCTCGATCATCAAGGGAATTTTTTAACCCAATAATTGCTGCTGCTCCCCCTAAATTCCCTAATGCAGTTGCAGCCCGACCTCGGACATAATGCTCTGGATCGGAAACTAAAATTTCTCTTAATTTTGTTGTGGCTAAACGATTTTTGATTTTTCCTAAAGCGGCGGCGGCTCGCCAACGAACTTGACTATCTTCATGGTGCAAAGCCATAATTAATCCACGAATTGCCCGATCGCTGCCAATTTGCCCTAACGCCCAAATTGCCCAAAGACGGACTTTTTGTTGGGGATCTTTTAAGGCTTTTAATAGGGAAGATTCAGCAGCTTCACCGATTTGAGCGATCGCCCAAGCCGACCAAGCATTCACCAATTGATTGTTATGATGTAATCCTTTAAGCAACCAAGAAAGTAATAGGGGTGAACGGGTTTGTCCCAACAGACGAATTTTTAAAGCCAGGGGAATATTTAACTGGAGTACCCGAGAAAAAGCCTTAATTTGAAATTCAGGTTTAACATTTTTTGTTAATAAAATTCCTTGAATAATATTCAATTTTAAACCTAAACTCACCAATCGCAGAACTAATTCTTCCGACTCAACCTCCCCCAATACCTCTGCGAGAAAATCAAAGGTCAATGCACCCCGCAAATAGTCTTGTTTGAGTTGTTCATCACTCAACTGATGCAGTTGTTTTTTGAATATCTCAATATCTGAATAATTAATCATTGAATTGGGACAGACAGGGGAGCACCGGGAGCAGGGGGCATCTCAACGTAGTAAGTCCTTTAGGACTCTCTGAGAGGGATTACCGGGAGGCAAACTCTTGCTATTACCCATTCCCTAATTGCCTATTCCCTTATTCAGTTCTTATTTTATATTGATTTGGAGACTAATAATAGGATTAGTTTCACCCAAAACCTGCTAAAGTTGGAACCTGTAGCCCCGGTATGGCATAAGTCTATTATGGCGATTATTTCTTCAAAAAAGCAGTCCCCTGAACCCGAACCGTCTGATGAGTTTTCTGGGTTAGCGACTCCCATGGCTAAAAAATCCAGAAAATCCAAGAGTAGTGAGCCAACGGATGAATTGGATTATTTGTTAGCAGCCGAAGCGATACCCGAGGAAGAAATTAATCGTCAACAGGATGAGAAAATCCGACCCCATCGTTTAGAAGATTATGTGGGACAAAAGGATTTAAAAGAGGTTTTATCGATTGCGATCGCCGCGGCAAAATCCCGTCAGGAACCTTTAGATCATTTATTATTATATGGCCCGCCGGGATTGGGAAAAACCACCATGTCCTTAATTTTAGCCTCGGAAATGGGGGTGACTTGTAAAATTACCACGGCTCCCGCGTTAGAAAAACCTCGGGATATTGCCGGATTATTAGTTAGTTTAAAACCCGGGGAAGTCTTATTTATTGATGAAATTCATCGGTTATCTAAAGTGGCGGAGGAAATTTTATATCCGGCGATGGAGGATTGCCGATTAGATATTACTATTGGTCAGGGAAGATCGGCAAAAACTCGGAGTATTCCCCTGAAACCTTTTACGATTGTTGGTGCTACAACTCGGGTGGGTTCCCTCACGGCTCCCCTGCGCGATCGCTTCGGCATTATTCAACGGTTACGCTTTTATGAAGTGGACGAATTAAGTTTAATTGTTCAACGGAGTGCCAAGTTATTAAATACTCCGATCACCCCAGAAGGAGCGATAGAAATTGCTCAACGGGCTAGGGGAACCCCTCGAATTGCGAATCGTTTATTACGTCGAGTTCGGGATTATGTACAGGTGAAAAGTACGGGTGAAATTGATGCAGAAGTGGCGAATATTGCTTTGGAATTATTTAATGTTGATCCCCTGGGATTAGATTGGACAGACCGAAATATGTTAACGGCTATTATTGAAAAATTTCAAGGGGGGCCAGTGGGATTAGAAACCATGGCGGCAATTACGGGGGAAGATACCCAAACTATTGAAGAAGTTTATGAACCCTATTTAATGCAAATTGGGTTTATTCAACGGACAAATCGGGGTCGTGTAGCGACGCCTGCGGCTTGGAAACATTTAGGATTAGATCATCCTCAAAATAGTTAAATTAGCTATACTAATAATTGCAATAATCATCGGTGAATTATGCCAGGGACGATTTTTCTCTTAGCTGACGAAACTCAGCAAGAAACTTTAGTCAGCTTTGTGACTCAACACGCGAATATTCTGTCCCATTATCATCTAGCGGCTTTAGACAGTATCGCAACGGCTTTAACTCAACAGACCTGGTTAAAGGTTGAAACGGTTTTGCCTTTACGACAGGGGGGAGATATTGTCATCGCGTCTAAAATCACCGCCAGAGAAGAAATTGTAGCTGTTATTTATTTAGTAGAATCCACCCAAACCCACCTTTATGAATTCCCGCTTTTAAATTTATTAAGAGTTTGCAATATCTATAATATTCCGATCGCGACTAATACTGGAACCGCCGAAGCTATTATTGTGCAACTGCGACGAACTCGTTCGGCTCATTTGATTTTTAATCCTGTTGCTGGGGTAGGAAATGCCAATCAAGATTTATTATTAATTCGACAATTATTAGAACCTTATTTTCACTTAAAAGTTTGCTTAACAACCGCAGAAACTGATCCGACTCAATTAGCACAAGATGCGATCGAAGAAAAGGTGGATTTAGTCATCGCATCGGGGGGAGATGGCACGGTTTCTGCCGTAGCTGGAGCCGTGATAAATACTAATATTCCCTTGGGAATTATTCCTCGAGGAACTGCCAATGCTTTTTCGGTGGCTTTGGGAATTCCGACTAATATTCAAGGGGCTTGTGAAGTAATTATTGCGGGATTAGTTCGTACCGTTGATATGGCTTATTGTAATAGTTTACCGATGATTTTATTAGCGGGAATTGGGTTTGAAGCGGAAACAGTTAATAAGGCGGATCGAGATGCGAAAAAACGCTGGGGGCCCTTAGCTTATATCATGGCAGGATGGCAACAATTAAAGGAACAAAAAGACTTTGAAACGACAATTGAAATTAATGGCGAAATTAATCAAGTTGAAGCCGCCGCGATTACTATTGCTAATGTCGCCCCTGCTACTTCGGTTTTAGCTCAAGGTTTGGGACAAATTGTTCCTGATGATGGATTATTAGAGGTTTTAATCTATACTTCTCCGGTGAATAAAATGCAGGCGGTGGCGGGAATGATGGGTTTATTGGGGGCGGGTTTACTGAAGGTAGAAATTCAACGGGATAATATGATCGGATTTAGAACTCAACGGATTAGAATTTCTACAAATCCCCCCCAAAAAGTGGTTGTAGATGGGGAAATTATTGGGACAACACCGATAGAAGTGGAATGTGTTCCCAGGGGATTAATAATTATAACTCCGGCTTTTTCATCTTTACCAACGGTTGAAAGTATAGAAGCTGTTGATAGGATTGAAGCTGATAAAATAGGGAATAGCTTAACTGGTTGATGACATTGTTTTTAGAAAAGGCGATCGCCTAATTTCCCCTACATTTACCGAACTTAATCTAACCATTAATCAAATTTTCCTAAGTGAAATTTAACGTAGTAAGCCCTTTAGGGCTTTCTTTGAGGCGTAAACGCCCCACCACAAAGTAGTTAGCCCTAAAAGATATTGAGCCCTGAAGGGCTCACTACGAAGTTAGTTAATACTTAGTCTTTTGTCCATTCCGTGTGGAAAAATTCACCCCTGGGTTTATCGGTGCGTTCATAGGTATGGGCACCAAAATAATCCCGTTGGGCTTGGGTTAAATTCAAGGGTAAAGTTGCCCGTCGGTAACTATCAAAATAGTCTAAGGACGCACTAAAAGCCGGAACCGGAATCCCAAATTGATTGGCAATAACTAACACTTCCCGCCAGGCTTGTTGACGATCTAAAATCGTCTGTTTAAATTCTGGCGCCAATAACAAATTCGGTAAATCAGGATTCTCGCTAAAAGCGGCTTTAATTTTATTCAAAAATCCCGCCCGAATAATACAGCCTCCTTTCCAAATTCGCGCCATTTCCCCCAGATCCAAATTGTACCCATATTCCTTAGAAGCGGCACCTAATAACGCCATCCCTTGGGCATAGGAACAAATTTTAGAACAGTACAACGCATCCCGAATTTTATTCACTAATTCGGAAATATCGCCCTGATATTCACTCGTCGGCCAAGGCAATTCTACGGAAGCGGCTACCCGTTGATCTTTATAGGAAGAAATAATCCGACTATTCACCGCCGCGATAATTGTAGGAATCGAAACACCCAACTCTAAAGCACTCATTACCGTCCAGCGTCCGGTACCTTTTTGTCCGGCGGAATCAACAATTAAATCAACTAAAGGAGAACCGGTTTCCGGGTCAATCTTTTTGAAAATATCCGCCGTAATTTCAATTAAAAAAGAATTGAGTTCGTCGGTGGTATTCCATTGGGCAAAGACTTCATGCAGTTGCGCCGCATTCAACCGGGCGACATTTTTTAGCAGGTCGTAGGCTTCGGCAATTAACTGCATATCCCCATATTCAATGCCGTTATGCACCATCTTAACGTAGTGACCCGCCCCCCCTGGCCCAATAAACGTTACACAGGGGCCGTCATCCACCTGGGCGGCAATTTTGGTTAAAATCGGCTCTAATTCTTTATAGGAGGCTTCTGTCCCCCCTGGCATTAGGCTAGGCCCCCAGAGGGCGCCTTCTTCCCCCCCACTCACACCCATGCCCACAAACCCTAAACCCGTGGCTTCTAATTCCTTGGTGCGGCGTTCGGTGTCTTCATAGAGGGAGTTGCCCCCGTCGATAATCATGTCATCTTGATCCAGCAGGGGTTTAAGCTGATCAATCACGGCATCAACGGGTTTCCCGGCTTTGACCATCACCAGAATCCGGCGGGGACGTTCTAAAGATTGGACAAATTCTTCTAGGGTATAGGCGGCTTTGACGTTTTTTCCCTGGGCCCGTTGCTGCATAAACTCATCGGTTTTAGCCCCGGTGCGGTTATAAACTGCGATCGGAAACCCATTACGCTCAACGTTGAGCGCCAGGTTTTCACCCATGACGGCTAGACCAATTACACCAAATTTTTGTAGGGTCATAGATTTCTATTGAATGTAATATTGTGGGTTACTGAATGCAGTAATCTTATTAGATTAGCGTTGATTTTACTGGGTGTATAATTTAAGTCAGATTTTTTTAAAGATTTGCCGGATCAAGAATTTAGTGCAGTTTGATTAAAACCGATGGAAGAATTACAGTATCTCGCCACTTGGGTTAAGGAACAACACGCCCAAGAATATATCCTGACTTGGTTATTAACTCAACCGGGCCTCTGGTGGTCGAATGGGGAAGTTTACCAAGCGGTTTTACAAAAATCGGGTAAACGGTTGAAGGAATTTGTCAAGAAAAGCAAACAAGGGGATCTGTTTCAAGGGATTGCCGATAAAATTGTCAGTGATGAAAGTTGGGATCAAATTGCTGAAAGTTTAGCTCGGTTAATGGGTATTTATCAAGAAGAATTGGTTAAGTTACAGGATCAAGGACGGTTACAATCAACTACTCGTTTATCGGTTCAACGTCCTTCTTCCCCTGCGAAATCCTGGTCTAATATCGATGTTCAACAGCCTCTACCTGACCCGAATACCGATGCTCTAACTGGACTCTAAACTATTAATTATTGTGGGGATAGCGATCGCTTTTTTTGTTATAATTAAAATCTAATAAAACATAATAGGAGATTATTTTTATGTCTTTGATGACCATAAAAGATTTAGAGCAAGTCCAAAAAAATCTCTCCGAAGGCGGTTTAGATTATCAGTTAGAATTGATTAACGGGAAGATTGAGATTATGGGGCCATCGGATATTGTCTCTAGTGAAGTTGGAGCCGAATTAATTAGACTATTGGGAAATTGGGTTAAACCTCGTCGTTTAGGTCGTGTCTTTGACTCTGCTGGGGGTTTTATTCTCCCGAATACCAACCTAAAAGCCCCTGATGTTTCTTTTGTTCGCGCATCCCGTCTTAGAAAAAGTGTGCGTTATTTTGCTGAATTAGTGCCTGATTTAGTCGTAGAAATTAAATCCCAGAGCGATCGCATCAATCCGTTAAAAAAGAAAATTAATCAGTTTTTAGAATTAGGGGCGCAAGTTGGTATTTTAATTGATCCTGATGAGTTAACAGTTACGGTTTATCGCGCTACAGAGGAGCCCATTGTACTCGGAAATGGAGATATTTTAACCCTGCCAGAACTATTTGCAGGTTGGGAATTATCGATTAATGAATTATGGCCTCCGGTTTTTACCGATGATGAATTCTGAAAGCACTTTTCTATGGGAGTTCGTGTTTTAAGATACAGTTTCGGGGGAATCAGACCATTGATAATTTCATCAGGTGGCTATCAGGTTAAGAACTTTAGTGGGATGATCGCTGTTATGGATTGTAATACCTATGAAACCTCGAATTATTGTTTGTAGTTTAGGTCGCACGGGATATCAGATTTTTAGACTCCTGAAACAACAAGGTGCTATTGTTGTGGGCATCAGCGATAAACCCATCCCCCAAGAAGGGTCTGATGTGGTGGTGGGGAATTTACGCTCCGCTTCGACTTTATTAGCCGCCGGGGTAAAAACAGCCAACGCTTTGATTTTAGCCGGAAATGATGAAGCGACAAATTTAGCGATTTTAATGCAAGCCCGAATTTTAAATCCTCAGATTCGGATTATTAATCGTTTATTTAATACTAATTTAGGAACGCGCCTGAATCAAACTTTACCAGATCATAGTACCATGAGCGTTTCGGCTCTGGCTGCTCCTGTGTTTGCCTTTGCAGCTTTGGGAAATCAAGCAATTGGACAACTAGAATTATTTAATCAAATTTGGCCGATTCATGAAGAATTAATCGATGAAGATCATCCCTGGTTAGGACATAGTTTGAGGGATTTATGGGCAGATTCGGGTCGAATGTTAATTTATTATTTGCCGTTTAAAGATAAAATTGATTTAGTTTCTGGGGTGATGGCGGATCAAAAGTTACAGGTAGGCGATCGCTTAATTATAGCGATCAAACCCAAAACCCATCAAATTCAAAAGGATCTGAAATATCGCTTTCTTAAATTCAAACGGGGGCTACAAAAGTTTAAACAATATGCTAAGTCAGCTTTAATTGTCAGTTCAATTTTATTTCTAACAATATTAGGAGCAGCTTTAACCTATGTTGTTGTCGATCCTAGTTATTCTTTTGTAGATTCCCTCTATTTTTCCGTGGGGATGATTACCGGAGCCGGAGGGAATGAACAAGTTGTTGAACATTCCCCCGATAGTATTAAAATATTTACGGTGGTGATGATGTTAATTGGCACCGGAGTTGTGGGAATTAGTTATGCCCTATTAAATGATTTTATCTTAGGAACTCGTTTGAAAGATTATCTGGATGCGACCCGAGTTCCCGAACGCAATCACTATGTTATTTGTGGATTAGGAGAATTAGGATTAAATATTGCCCAACATTTATATCAACGGGGTTATGAAGTTGTTGTGATTGAACGTGATCCTAATAGCCGTTTTCTCAGTACCGCCAAGGGGTTAAAAATTCCCATTTTTGAAGGAGATGCCAGTTTAGCTAATACCCTAAAAAGCGTCAACATTGAAGCCGCCGAAGCCCTATTAGCCGTTACCAATGATGATACGGGAAATTTAGAAATTGTTTTAAGTGCTAGGGGATTAGCACCCCGCTTAAGGGTGATCACTCGCACCCATGACTCCCATTTTGCCTTGATGGTACAACAGATTTTTGATTTTGAAGCGGTCTTAAATACAACGGAAATTGCGGCTCCAGCCTTTGCAGCAGCGGCACTGGGAGGAAAAATTTTAGGGAGTGGAATTACGGCGGATAGTTTGTGGGTGGCTTTAGGAACCCTGATTACCCACAATCACCCCTTTTGTGGGAAGCGAGTCCAAGAGGTTGCCAGAAAAGCTGATTTTGTTCCCTTATATATTGAAACCGCCTATCAAACAATTCACAGTTGGGAACTGCTGAATTTTCTCCTACAACCTGGGGATATTTTATATTTGACTATGCCAGCCCATCATATTGAGCAACTGTGGCACACTCTCCCCCCAGAACGATTTCCCTGGGAGGATCATCACGCATTCAGTCGAGAGTCGAGCCTAGGGCCAGGAAAGAATTAATGTGTCGGGAAACAGGGACAGCAAACCGTTAGTCGTGAAGGATGTAAAATACGAACGTCCCCGTTCGTACTACATGACGGACAAACACCGACTAACTGCTCACTGCAAATGTCCGTTTTTCCCTTTAGGGTTCACTATTTTGAAATTGTTGTCTACGGTTGCGAAGGCGACGGCGTTCTTTATGGCGAGCTACCTCTTTACGCTTGCGTTTTTGTCCGGGGGTTTCAAAGTGACGATTTTTTTTCAGATCGGCAAAAATGCCAGCTTGTGAAACTTTTCGTTTAAAGCGACGCAAAGCAGACTCTAATTGCTCAGTTTCACCGAGAACGACTTGGCTCATTCCATATTCTCCCAGTTAAAATTATAGATTGGTTTAACAAGCTACCCTGATTTAGCGGATAGAAACGGGACAAGGTGGGTCTTCACATTTACAGACCCCTGTCCGCTCCCCGAAGTATTGATCAAGGCTTGAGACAGACCCCAATGACAACAATGGGGAAAATCCGCATAAATCGAAGCATGGTAGAAAAAATTTTCCTATACGGCATAGTGCTTGCCATCTACTCCCCATGCAGAGCAGTTCTTACTATAACACAAATTCCGACCTTATCTCACTCCATGCTGGGGTGATCCTTGGCAATGGACTGAGATAAGGTGTGTGAATGCTTTTTTTCGAGATTAACACGGTCTATCGACGGGGGTAACCACCACCACCACCACCGCCACCCCAGCCGCCACCACCACCCCGGGGAGATTTGCTGCGTTCTTCTTGGGGACGAGCTTTATTGACCTTGAGGGTGCGCTCCATCCATTCAGCCCCATCTAACTCTTGAATCGCTTTGGCTTCTTGATCTTCGGTTTCCATTTCTACAAAACCGAAACCTCGTTTGCGTTGGGTTTCACGGTCAATTGGAAGCTGAACTTTTTTAATAGTTCCATACTCACCAAAGACTTCTTTAAGATCATCTTCAGTGACGCTGTAAGATAAATTACCAACGTAAATAGTCATTACTTACCTCTTAAAATCGAGTGGTGTGCAGATATTGGAATTCGGAGGTAAGCGAGTAGGACTTACACTAAACAGAAAAATTTTTCCTGATTCGGGCATTACAGGGCTACCGATACCTAATCCATTTGTGATTATAACATAATTTTCAATCATTACCAGTGCGACTGAAATAATCTTGCTGGCTTAACAGAATTGTTAATTAATTGTTAATTTTAATTGGGGAGGAATCAACTCAACTTCAAAAACTTGAGCAAAGGTTTCAGCAACTTGGGAACGGACTTGTTCCCAAGTAATCCCCGGAATAAATTGAGCCAAACTGCCAACGGGTCGATGGGCAATCCCACAGGGAACAATTGCTTCAAAACCCTGCAAGTCAGGGCAGACATTCAGGGAAAAACCGTGCATAGTAATCCAACGACTGACTTTGATGCCTACAGCCGCCACTTTGGTTTGATTAATCCAAACTCCTGTTAACCCAGGAATCCTTTGGGCGGGGAGTCCATAGCTCTCCAAGACTTGAATTAACACCTGTTCTAGCTGCCTTAAATACCAATGTAAATCGGGGGTGTGGCGTCGTAGATTCAAAATCGGATAGCCGACAAGCTGCCCTGGGCAATGGTAGGTAACTTCCCCTCCCCGTTCTACCCGATGCAGTTCAAAGGCACAATCGTCGGGATCGAACTTCAGAAATTGTAAATCAGCCCCTTGTCCCAGGGTATAGACGGGGGGATGTTCCAACAGGATTAACACATCATCGAGATCGGGGTTAAGCTTGCGGTCTTGAACCAAGGATTGCTGCCAATTCCAGGCCGTTGTATAGGGAACCGATCCAAGGTAATAAATTTGACAGGGGACAGCCACAATAACCTTAAAAAAAAGAAGTTAACAGGAGATAGAGTAACAGATTTGATGCTAATATAATAAGTAGGAATACTTAATTCAACTTCAAGGAGAGCAGAAAAAACGTACAAGAGATCAGAAAAAAAATCAAGCGGTTTTCGACGAAACTTAACCCCAGAAAAGTCAAGAATTGTCACAGGATCAAAAAAAATTGCAATGGGTGAAGTTTGGTATCAGGTTAGTGTTAAGGTGAGAATATGCCCACATTATGAGCGGGAGGGAGCTTTATGAAGCTTGTTATCCAGGGTAAAAATTTGGAAGTTACGACTGCAATTCACGAATATGTACATCAGAAGATCACAAAAGCTGTCAGTCATTTTGAACAATTGACAACGGAAGTGGATGTACATTTATCGGTTGCTCGGAACCCTCGGATAAATCCAAAACAAACCGCAGAAGTGACAATTTATGCCAACGGAACTGTGATTCGCGCTCAAGAAAGTAGTGAAAATCTTTACGCCAGCATTGATCTAGTCGCCGACAAAATTGCTCGCCAACTGCGGAAGTACAAAGAAAAACGTCAGGATAAGAGTCAAAATCTACCTAAAACTGGTGAAGTCGTTATTGATCATCCCGTGGTTGAAGATTTGATCGGGGATCGTTCTCCTGAACTACCCCCAGAGGTGATTCGCACCAAATATTTTGCGATGCCTCTAATCACCGTTGATGAGGCTTTAGAACAGCTTCAATTTATTGATCATGATTTCTATATGTTCCGCAATGCCGAAACAGAAGAAATTAATGTGATCTACAAGCGTTCTAATCATCGTGGTTACGGCGTGATTCAACCTCGCCACGGAGATGCAGAAAGTAACGGTAAATCTGCCCAGGCGAATACTGAGACTTTGAGTTCATCCAAAGCTGCTCAAGTTTAGGGGTGTCGAGGGTTTGGCGGTGTGTCAAACCCCGATTACAACTGTACGGACTAATAATTGAAGATGGGTTTTTGTTGAACGAGTATTCTATTCTAGGACGCTTTGGCTCAAAGGAAGACCATCAAAAAAACCGTGCCATATTAGGATGGAACGTTTAAAGCTCCACCCCAGGAATGGCGGTGGATTTTTTTAATTAATGCGTCCCTGGGATGCCGTTGATTGCCCAAAGGACAGAATATGTTGAACCGTGCTGACAATACCCCGGCTTCCAAGATTTTAATTGTTGATGATCTTCCAGAAAATCTGGAACTGCTCTATCATGTTTTGACGGATGCCGGGTATGACGTCGATAGAGCTTTAGATGGAGAATCGGCCTTAGAACAAATCAATCATCATCCTCCAGAGGTAATTTTACTCGACGTCATGATGCCGGGTTTGAATGGTTACGAATTGTGCCAACAATTAAAGGCTTGCCCTCAAACCCGGGACATTCCTGTAATTTTTATTAGTGCTTTAGCTGAAATTAATAATAAAGTCAAGGGTTTTGAAGTGGGAGGGGTAGACTATATTACCAAACCTTTTGAAATTGAAGATGTTATAGTTCGGGTGAAAAATCAGTTAACCATTGTTGAACAACAAAAACAGTTACAAGAACAAAAAGCTCAATTAGAAAAAGAAATTCAAGAGCGACGACGAGTTGAAACAGCCCTGCAACAAAGTATTAAACGAGAAAAAACCAGCGCCCGTGTGATTCAACGAATGCGCCAAACCCTCAACTTGAATAAGATATTTAAATCTACAACCGTAGAATTAAGGAAGGTCTTACATTGCGATCGGGTGGTGATTTATCAGTTTAATCCTGACTGGAGTGGAAAAGTCGTTGCTGAGTCAGTAGAAACGGGTTGGATACCTTTAATTAAAGCTCAATATCATGATCCGGTGATGACTCAAACGGCGATTTTAAATTCCGATTGTGTCTTTGAATCCTTAACAGAAACTTCTGAAATTCTTGTAGAAGATACTTATTTGCAAGAAACCCAAGGGGGTGTTTACCGCCGGGGGGTCATTTATCGATGTGTTGAAAATATTTATCAAGCTCAATTTAGTCCTTGTTATATTAATTTTTTGGAGCGATTTCAAGTTAAATCTTATTTAACCGTTGCTATTTTTTGTGCCAATCAACTGTGGGGTCTGTTAGGAGCCTATCAAAGTTCGGATTTTCGCAAATGGCATCACATAGAAATTTCAATGGTAGTCCAAATTGCCAGCCAATTAGGGGTTGCTGTTCAGCAAGCCCAACTTTTTACAAAAATTCAAGAGCAAACAGAAGAATTAAAAATTGCCAAAAAGGCAGCCGATTCGGCCAATGCTGCTAAGAGTGAATTCTTGGCTAATATGAGTCATGAATTGCGGACTCCTTTGAATGCAATTTTAGGTTTTGCTCAAATTATGAAAAAAGATGATTCTCTATTATTAGAACAGCGAAAGCACATTGAAATTATTAATCGTAGTGGAGAACATTTACTGGATTTAATTAATGATGTTTTAGAACTTTCTAAAATCGAAGCAGGGAAGACAACTTTAAATGAAACTCGATTTGATTTGTTAATATTGCTAGATAATATTAAGGATATGTTACGCTTGAAAGCCGAAAGTAAAGGCTTGATATTTAAGTTTTATATCTCTAATACTGTTCCTCAATATATTATCGGCGACGAAAGAAAGCTACGTCAAATTTTGGCAAATTTGTTAGGAAATGCGATTAAATTTACGACAACAGGTCGAGTTCAATTGCGAGTGAGTGCCGGATTTAAACCCCTATCAGAAGATGAGCTAAGTACCCAGAATACTAACCGATTTTTACCCTTGAACTTGAGTGCTAGATCAGAAGCAATAAAAGAGGAGCGAAAAATCAATATTCAATTTGAAATTGAAGATACGGGAGCCGGCATTTCGCCTGAAGAACTACCTTTATTATTTGAGGCTTTTACCCAAACAGAAGTGGGTCGTAAATCAGGTCAGGGAACAGGCTTAGGACTGCCCATTAGTCGTCATTTTATCCAATTAATGGGAGGAGATATTCAGGTAAAATCGATTCCAGAAAAAGGTTCAACCTTTACCTTTGAAATTCAAGCAAGAATAGATAGGGAAACCAGCTTCTCTCCTGATCAAAATCAGCAACAAATTGTCCATCTAGCTCCCGATCAAAATTCAGTTCGGATTTTAATTGTAGATGATGATGCGGATAATTGCTCATTATTAGTTAAAATGTTAAATAGAATTGGTTTTGAGGTACAAGAAGCCAGGGATGGTCAAGAGGCATTAGACCTTTGGCAAAGTTGGCGGCCGGATTTAATTTGTTTAGATATGCAATTACCGATTCTGGATGGCTTTGCTGTGGCTCGTCAAATTCGGAGTCAAGAACAGCAACATTCTATTCCGATTTTAGCCATTACTGCCTCGGTATTTGAGCAAGATCGACAATCTATTGCAGTTTCTGGATGTAATGATTGGATTAGTAAGCCCTTTAAAGAAGAAGTTCTGTTAGAAAAAATTAAAGAACATCTAGGGGTAGAATATATCTATCAAGAACCCGATTTTAGTTATACATTCCCCAAAATTACGACATCTCTGGTCAGTTCGGCATTAAAAACTAAACTGGCAATGTTGCCTGATTCATTCATTCAACAATTACATCATGCAGCTACTCAATGTAGTGATGATTTAGTTTTACAATTAATTGATCAAATTCCAGAAGAATTTATGGATTTGAGCCAAGTAATTCAAGAATGGGTATTAAATTTTAGATTTGATCTAATTATTGATCTAACTTATCAGATTCAATCCTCCAAGCAATGAATAACGATCAAAACCCCCTAAATCCCTGTGATATATTAGTTATTGATGATTACCCCGATAATCTAAGGGTTTTAACTGCGATTTTAGCCGAACAAGGATATCGGGTGAGAAAAGCAATTAATGGTCAACTTGCACTGGCTACTATTGAAGCTCAAGTTCCTGATTTAATCTTATTAGATATTCAACTTCCTGATATTAATGGTTATGATCTCTGTCGTCAGATTAAAGCTAACCCCCGCACCTATGCTGTTCCAATTTTAATGATTAGTATTCATGATCAGGCTGAAGATATTGTTAGGGCCTTTGCAGAGGGGGCAGTGGATTATATCAAAAAACCATTCCAGCCAGAAGAAGTTATTATTAGAGTTAAAACTCAACTGATGATTAGAAATCTTTATAATCAATTGGAACACCAAAATCACACCTTGTTTGAAAAAAATCACCAGCTTCAATCAGAAGTTGAGCAACGGATTAAAACGGAAGAATTTTTAAAAGCAGCTAATTTAAAATTAGAAAAATTAGCGTTTATTGATAGTCTCACAGAGTTAGGAAACCGTCGTTATTTTGATGAACAGTTGCCTCGAATTTGGCGACAGATGGCTAGAAATAAACAGTTAATTTCTTTGGTTATTTGTGATTTAGATTATTTTAAAATCTATAATGATACCTATGGTCATCCGGCTGGTGATCTTTGTCTTAAACAAGTGGCTGATGCGATTAAGCGGGCACTCAAACGTCCGGGGGATGCGGTTTTTCGTTATGGTGGAGAGGAATTTGTGATTATTCTCCCTGAAACTTCCTTAGAAGGTGCAATCCAAGTAACTAAAAATATACAGCTTGAAGTGGAACAACTTCATCACCTACATAGTAATTTTTCCATCTATCAAAAAACCACGTTAAGCTTTGGAATTTCCTCTCAATATCCTGAGCCAAATACATCACCTACACCTTTAATTATTCAAGCAGATCAAGCCCTTTATGAAGCCAAAATACAAGGGCGTAATACCTATGCTATTTATGCTTATACCAATCCTTTTTAAATTATTTTAATATCGACTAAAGAACATTAATAAAGCAATAACAAGATAATATTGATCAATTAATTGGTATCGAGTTATAATGGAGTTCTGTTTGATGGTATTTTAATTATGATTGTTAATCCTTCTGATTATAAAATTTCTCATGAAGATTATCTCGAAGGCGAAAAAATTAGCCCAATTCGCCATGAATATATTCGGGGAGAAGTCTATGCAATGGTTGGGGGAAGTGATGCTCATGATACGATTTCTGGGAATTTGATTGCTTTATTTAAAAATCACTTACGCGGCCAAGGATGTCGTGTTTATACGGGAAACATGAAAGTTCATATTCAAACCGCCGATACTTATTATTATCCTGATGTTATGGTAACTTGCGACTTCCGCGACCGAAACAATGGTTATTTTAAACAATATCCTAGTTTAATTATTGAGGTATTATCTCCCTCAACCGAAGCATTTAATCGGGGAGATAAATTTGCCGATTATCGACAGATTGAAACCTTACAAGAATATGTGTTAATTAGTCAAAATAAAATTAATATAGAATGTTTTAGACAAAATCAAGAGGGGCGTTGGGTATTGTTTACCTATCAACAAAATCAACAGATACAATTAGAAAGTATTAATTTTAGTTGTCAGGTATCAGAAATTTATGAAGATGTTTTAGACTTCAATCACCCGTAAGATGTAGCCATAACGCACACCCCCATCAATTCATTGAAAATGATAATATTTTCCTTGAATAGCCCCCTACAATAAGTATAATTACGCCCAAATTGTTCCGATATTTCTAAAGATTTGATTAATTTCTACCCAATTAACAAAAATTGTGATACCATCTTCTATTAATAAGCTAGGGGTGCCTGCTAGGTTCAGGCTGAGAAAAAACACCCTTGGAACCTGAGTCCGGCTAGTACCGGCGGAGGGAAGCTATTAATACGAGGAAAATCAAAATGCGGACAGAATGGGTCGCCAAACGGCGTGGACAGGGCAACGTTTCCCAAATGCACTACGCCCGCCAAGGCGTGATTACCGAAGAAATGAACTATGTGGCTCAACGGGAAAATTTACCGGTTGAGTTGATTCGGGAAGAAGTGGCACGGGGACGGATGATTATTCCTGCTAATATTAATCATACCAATTTAGAACCGATGGCAATTGGCATTGCTTCTAAATGTAAGGTTAATGCTAATATTGGGGCTTCCCCTAATTCTTCTAACTTAGAAGAAGAAGTGGCTAAACTCAATTTAGCGGTGAAATATGGCGCTGATACGGTGATGGATTTATCCACCGGAGGCGGGAATTTAGATACCATTCGTACCGCTATTATTAACGCTTCTCCTGTTCCTATTGGCACTGTTCCCATTTATCAAGCTTTGGAAAGTGTTCACGGCAAAATCGAAAGTCTTACCCCCGACGATTTTCTGCATATTATTGAAAAACACGCCCAACAGGGTGTGGATTATATGACGATTCATGCGGGTTTATTAATTGAATATCTGCCCTTGGTTAGAAGTCGAATTACCGGAATTGTGTCTCGGGGGGGCGGAATTATTGCCCGTTGGATGCTCCATCATCACAAACAAAATCCCCTCTATACTCACTTTGATGATATCATTGAAATCTTCAAAAAATACGACGTTTCCTTTAGTTTAGGGGACTCTTTACGCCCGGGTTGTACCCATGATGCGTCTGATGATGCTCAACTGGCCGAACTCAAAACCCTGGGACAATTAACCCGTCGCGCCTGGGAACATGATGTTCAGGTGATGGTAGAAGGCCCTGGTCACGTTCCCATGGATCAAATTGAGTTTAATGTTAAAAAACAGATGGAGGATTGTTCTGAAGCACCCTTCTATGTTTTGGGGCCGTTAGTAACAGATATTGCCCCAGGTTATGATCATATTACCTCAGCCATTGGGGCGGCGATCGCGGGTTGGCATGGAACTGCCATGTTATGTTATGTGACACCAAAAGAACACCTGGGTTTACCGAATGCCGAAGACGTCAGAAATGGGTTAATTGCCTATAAAATTGCCGCCCATGCCGCCGATATTGCCCGTCATCGGATTGGCGCCCGTGACCGTGATGATGAGTTATCCAAAGCTCGTTATAACTTTGACTGGAATCGTCAATTTGAGTTATCCTTAGACCCAGAACGGGCGAAGGAATATCACGACGAAACCCTTCCGGCAGATATCTACAAAACGGCGGAATTCTGTTCGATGTGTGGGCCGAAATTCTGTCCGATGCAAACTAAAATGGATGCGGATGCGCTAACAGAATTAGAAAAATTCTTGGCGAAGGAAAAAGAAGTTGTCACTCAAAGTTAATTAGCCATAAGCCGGGTTTTATATAAACCCGGTTTATTGGTTGGTTTAGAATATTAAGTTTTAAGATGCGCTGAAGCGCAACAACGGAATATGAGTTATCAAAGAATTTTAGTTGCAGTTGACCAGTCGGCACAAAGTCAAATCGTGTTTGAAAAGGCGTTAGAATTAGCGCAGAAATCGTCGGGACAGTTGATGATTTTTAATCGTTTAACTCTCCATGAACCGGAAAGTTATAGTTACAGTAGTGTGCAGGTAGATAAAATTGTTCACCATTATCAATTTATTCAAGATAAGTTAGAACAGGATTTAGAACGAGTTCGCCTATGGTTAACGGGGTTAGAAAACCTAGCCATTGAAGCTGGAATTAAGGCTGAATGGGATTGGAAAGAAGGGAATGCCGGGCGTTTAATTTGCCAGGTGGCAAAGGATTGGGATGCTGATATTATTGTGATGGGAAGACGGGGAAGAACGGCAATTGCAGAGACAATTTTAGGCAGTGTCAGTTATCATGTTGTTCATCATGCACCCTGTTCGGTGTTGATTGTTCAGGGTAGATAAAATTACGAATATTACTGAAATACAATGACTCAAGATCAACAAGCAGCAATTTTTGATAGTTTTTTAGCCATTGTTAAGGCTCCTTATGGAGATTTTTCAGGAATTAGAAAACTTTCTAAAGAACTTAATGATGATTCTACTGTAGAGCAAGTTGTCGATTTTCTGCGTCAAACACCTCAAGGTGAATGGGCATTTAAAGAACGTCCCCTTTTAGGAAATATTAATTTAGAGCAACTTCATCAGCTACCCAACAATACTTTGGGTTACATTTATTCTGATAGAATGATAAAGAATAATTTAAAACCTGTTCCCGTTGAAAAAATAGAAGATCATGACTTCTCTTATTTAGGAGTTCATATTGGTGAAACCCATGATATTTGGCACATTGTAACCGATAGTGATATTGATAAGCCAGGTGAGGTTAAATTAGAAGCTTTTTATGTCGCACAGTTGCATTATGACCGTTTATTTCTATCACTCCTATCTAAAAATTTACTCAAGACGGCAATTGAAGAAATAGAGTTTGCTGAATCTATTATGGATGCTTTAACAAAGGGATGGACGATGGGAAAACAAGCTAAACCCTTGTTTGGAATTCAATGGAATAGTCTCTGGGAAAAACCATTGGAAGATATTCGCGTTTCTTTAGATATTGTTGTTTAGTCTGCATCTATGCTCGTTTTTGTAAGAATATTTCTTGCCTATCCCTATTTTATCCCCAATTAATCCCTTGATAAATTTCATTTAACGGGATTTGAAAATTGATAGAAGCTAAGGATAAAATATCATTAGGAGAATGGTACTCTGTTAGTAACCATTTGTTTTCAGGCGTTTTAGTAAACTGTTCAATATAGGTTTTATATTGGTCAATTAAAATATATTCCTTAAACTCAGGAATTGACCGATAATAATCAAATTTGTCTCCTTGGTCATAGTTTTTTGTACTTCGGGATAGAACTTTAACAATTATTAAAGGATTAATTACGGTATCAGTTCGGTTTTCTTGAAGAATTGGTTTCTCCTGAAATCACCATCACATCAGGATAAGTATAAATCCGATAATGGGGTATCCACAGACGAACATCACTAATAAATATTTTATAACTTTGGTTTCTGAGGGCAAATTTTAAATACGCATAAAAATTACCCGCAATATCGTTATGATTGGGTGTACCACCTGTCATAGAAACAATTTTCCCATCGATATACTCGTTTTTACTGTCGGCTTTTTCTTCTAATTCCAGATATTCTTCTGGGGTGTAATGGCGTTGTTGAATTTCAGTTAACATGATTTTTTCCTATAAAGATTGTGCTTAAGCACAACAACGTTTAACTTGACGACGTAATAATAAAGAATTGGTGACCACAGTAACGGAACTTAATGCCATTAAAGCACCCGCACTGGAAGGACTTAATAATATGCCAAATTCAGGGAATAAAAACCCAGCCGCGAGGGGAATTGCTAATAGATTATAACCGAATGCCCAGAAAAGATTTTGACGAATTTTATTAAAGGTGGCGCGACTTAATTGGATAGAATTAACAATATCCATTAAGGAATTTCGCATTAACACAATATCTGCGGTTTCATTCGCCACATCCGTCCCGGTTTGTAACCCAATTCCAATATCAGCTTGCGCTAAGGCGGGTGCATCGTTAATTCCATCTCCCACCATGGCTACAACTTGATTTTGTTGTTGTAAAGTTTGAATGAGATTAACTTTGCCTTGGGGTCGAACTTCGGCAAATATATCCTCTGAGTTTAAGTTTAACTCAAGGGCGATCGCATTGGCAACGGATTGGCGATCGCCCGTTAATAAAATTACCCGTAAACCCATATTTTTTAACTGTTTAACTGTTGCTTGAGCATCATCTTTTAAGGGGTCACTCATAGCTATTAACCCAACCACTTCACCCTCAATGGCAACATAAACTAGGGTTTTTCCTAAAAATTCCGGTAAGGTTTCAGGAGGGTTAATTGTGTGTTCGATTAACCCAGCTAAATTGCCGACAAATACCACTTTATCATCAATAGTCGCCGAAACCCCTAAACCCGGTTCGGTTTGAAAATTTGATCCGATTAATAACGATAAATTTTGCTCTTTTGCTTCCCTTAAAATGGCTTGAGAAATCGGATGATTTGAACCCTGTTCTACCGTTGCCGCCAGTTGTACTATTTGTTGTGGTGATAACTCAGAAATAGTAATACAATCTGTGACCCTGGGAGAACCTGTAGTTAAGGTTCCCGTCTTATCAAAAACAACGGTATTCAGTTGATGTACCCGTTCTAAAATATCCCCGCCTTTGATTAATAATCCCCGTTCCGCACCCATTCCCGAACCGACTAAAATAGCCGTAGGCGTGGCTAATCCCAAGGCACAGGGACAGGCAATTACTAACACTGCAATCGCTAATTTTAAACTTAATAATAAAGGAGCATTTGTGGCTATTTCTATTCCGGCTAAGGGAATCACATCCGGCCAAATTCGAGTTCCTAACCCATACCAAAATAAAAAGGTTAAACCCGCTAAACCCATGACAAAATAGGTAAAATATCCCGCGACAATATCCGCTAATTTCTGAATTGGGGCTTTGCGAGTTTGGGCTGTTTCTACTAATTGTACAATTTGGGCTAAAATAGTATCGGAACCCGTGCGGGTTGCTTCGATTAAAATTACCCCCGTTTGATTAATTGTTCCTGCCGAAATATCATCCCCAATTTGTTTTAAAATCGGCATCGATTCCCCCGTTAACATCGATTCATCAACGGTGGTTGTTCCGAACCGAATTTCGCCATCCACGGGTATTTTTTCCCCAGGTAAAACTTGTAACCATTCCCCCGCTTTAACTTGTTCGGCGGGAATTTCTACACTATTTAAAATCCCCTCATATTGAGATTTAGGCGCAACTAAACGGGCCGTAGTGGGTTGTAAGGCAATTAAAGATTGAAAGGCGGTGGCGGCTCTTTGTCTTGCGTACTGTTCTAGGGTTTTTCCTAATAAAATAAACCCCAATAACATGACCGGTTCATCAAAGAAACATTCCCAACCCAATTGGGGAAATAAGAGGGCAACAAAACTGGTTAAATAGGCCGTAACTGTTCCCAGTCCCACCAAGGTATTCATATTGGGGGACTGGTTTAATAAACTACGTCCGCCATCAATAATAATAGAACGGGCGGGAAATAATAAGGCAATAGTAGCGAGTCCCCAATGAAACCAAATATTACTTAATAGATGAATATGGGGAAAGCCAAAATGATGTAAATGTCCAATACTGGATAATAATAACAACAGACCACAGGTAACAATGCGTTGAATTTGTTTTCCCATGTCCTGGCGATGTCGGTCTTGGAGCGCCTTTAATTTGTCCGTAGCCGAGGACGTTAAATTACGGAGTTGGCTGGGAAACCCGCTATTAGTTAAAATTTCAGCCAGATTTTCCGGGTTAATTTGGTTCGCCACACATTCAACCCTTGCCACTTCCGTCGCCAAATTCACAGAAACAGAAATAACCCCCGACTGTTGGAGCAGTTGACGTTCCACCGCTTTCACACAGCCCGCACATTGCATCCCGGATACATCTAAAATAATCATTTCGGTTGGGGGTGGGGTTAAGGTTTCCTCAGTCAGAGGTTTGGGAGCAAGCTGCATAAAGGTTTAGATTATTGGTACTTATAAAAGAAAAATACAGTTATTTGTGATAATCCCCCGATTAGATCCCCCTAAATCCCCCTTAAAAAGGGGGACTTTGAATCTGATTCTCTCCTAAAAATTAGATCTGCCTAAGTTCCTTTGAAAAGGTAGACTTTGAATCTAATTCTCTCCTAAAAAGCAGAGTTATGGGATCTAATTCCCCCCTTAAAAAGGGGGGTTAGGGGGGATCGACGAGATATAGCCTACTTTTAGCCTCAAGTTGAAACTAATGGGGTAGAACCATTGTCTACTAATCGCTTCCATATTGAGGGTAGATCAAATTCTCTTAACAATCAATTGTGGGGGCTGACAAAAAAAGCTCATCAACAGTCCTCCCCAGATTATAAAGGTTTCTGAGGATTTTATTAAGACTGGGATTGTAAATTTAGGATAAACTTAACATATAATTGTCCTACTGCTGCAAATATTAATAACTTTTGTTAAGTTGTGACTCTTTTTGACTCCATTCGTCAAAATTGATGTACGGACTTTTTGAGTCAAACCTTAATCAACAAAGGGATCATCAGTTGTCAGTTGTCGCTGAACGGTCAACCGTCGGTGTATTTCCTCGCCATTCCCCTAGCATTATGGAAACCTTAGAATTCATCATCTATCCAGATGGCCGTGTGCAGGAGAAAGTTACTGGGATTGTTGGGTCTTCCTGTGCGGAAGTAACCGCCGCCCTCGAAGCCGAATTAGGTATCGTGCTGACTCAGGAGGCCACTTCTGAATATTACGCCCGTAGCCAACAACAGTCCGAGACCGCGACAACCCAAGTCGGTTCGAGCCATTGGTAAATTCTGTTTTTGAGTTCACTGAAAATCTCGTTAAAAATAGCTAACTATGTCACACTTTAGCCAAATCAAGACCCAAATTCGGAATCTGACCTCATTAGAAACTGCTTTAAGTGATCTGGGCATTGACTGGAAAGCTGGCCCCAAAGAGGTTCGCGGTTATCAAGGTCAAACCCGTCCTGCTCAAGTCGTCATTGAACAAGACAACGGTTATGACTTAGGTTTTACCTGGAATGGCCAAGAATATGAGTTTGTTGCGGATTTACAATTTTGGCAACAAGCAGTTCCCGTTGATCGGTTTTTGAGCAAAATCACTCAACGCTATGCTTACCACACCGTTGTTAATGAAACCACCAAACAAGGGTTTCAGGTTGCCCAACAACAAAATCATCAAGATGGTTCCATCCGCTTAGTTTTACAACGCTGGAGTGCCTAATGTCTGATGGGTCTGTATCGCTAAGTGATCCCGTATCCGAGCGTTCTGGGTTTGAACCGGAATTGGGCGGATTTTTGCGAAATGCACCGGAACGTTCGGGGTTTGAGCCGGAACTCGGCGGTGCATTACGACAAAAAGGGGTTTATGTGGATGAACTCACCTGTATCGGGTGTAAACACTGTTCCCACGTCGCTCATAATACTTTTTTTATTCAAGAAGATTATGGTCGAGCGCGGGTATTTAGACAGGATGGCGATACATCCGTGTTAATACAGGAAGCGATTGATACTTGTCCGGTCAATTGTATTAATTGGGTGGATTACACTGAACTAAAACGTTTGGAAGCAGAACGTCAAGACCAGGTAATTCCTGTGGTTGGTTTCCCTGTGGAAGCGGGTTTGGCTAACCGGAAACGTCAGAAACAAAAACGGAAACAAGAGAATTCTTTAACCGAATAACTGATTTCTGGCGGGCTAAAACTGCCTTTTTTTATATTCATTTAATTGGGATTAGGCAAAAGGAGAATATTCTTCTTTTGCCTATTTTAATCTTTGGTTTAATTAACAGGACTTACGCAGTTACGCTATATAGTTATAGCAAGAGGCAATAGGGAATGGGCAATGGGCAATAGGTAAATACTTACTATAAGTAGCTTTTAGCTTTCAAGAATGTCCTAATAGATGTGGCAACTGCTATACGATCTCGCGGTAGGCGGTTTAATATGGGTACATACCATTTAATTAAATCATAGGTTTTCTGGATAATCGGTAATTCACTCATTGTTAATATAGGTTAAGCGGCTACAGAAATTGCCTTAACGGTTAGAGAAGGTTCGGGAATGGGTTGACCATCTTCCCGCAGGGTGTCAATATACAGTTCAATCGCTTCTTTAATATTATTTTCGGTTTCTTCTAAGGTTTTTCCTGTAGAAATACAACCGGGTAAGTCGGGAACATAAGCAGAATAGTTACTCCCAGCCCATTCAAAAATTGCAACATATTCTTTCATGGTTTCTCCTCTTCTGATGCAGCAAAGGTTAAGTCAGAAACCCGATTTCTCGGAATATTTTTTTAAGCATTTAACACCTGTTCTGCTGTTAAGGATAATTCTGAAAAAGTGGGTGATATAATCCGATCAGTTCCTCTAAATAGAGTTTTTTGATACTGACCTTTTTCGTCTAAAGAGTAAACAAAGATAGTCGGAATTTTAGGATTTCCTAAGTAAGCCCTGGAAGCGATCGCTAAATAGTCTACAATCCAATATTCAGAAATTCCTAACCGTTGATATTCTTCTAATTTATCTACATAGTCATCTTCCCAATTCGTTGATGTCACTTCTACTGCTAACTGAATTGGCACTTCTAAGGCATTATAATCAGAACGATTAGAACGCCAAATTGTTCGGTCAATCACACTAACATCAGGATTTCTACCCTGTTCTAAGCCGTCTTTTGTTACCGTTTTGATGACCGCAGTATTAGTTACAACTAAATTAAGATTAAGTTTTCTAATTTCATCATTAAAACAGAATAAAAGCAAATTGGCTACATCATTATGGTTTCTTGTTGCTCTCACTTCTACAATTTCTCCATTCACAAATTCATAGATTCCTGTTTCTGGACATTGTTCTAAAAAGTTGTCAAATGTTAGTTTTTGTGCTTGTGCTGTTGTCATAGTTTAATTTCCTAGTAAGTCGGGAACATAAGCAGAATAGTTACTCCCAGCCCATTCAAAAATGATAATATATTCTTTCAAAGTGTGATATAATCTGATCTAAGAATTATAGATTAGGCAACTTTTCGGTTTTTACGCCTACCAAGCTACCTAACTTTGTTTGATTTTTGGATAAAGTCACCCCTATCACCGGAACAGGTCTGGACTCTCCCTAAATTTGCCCGACAAATTCCCATCTGCCAGTTCTGACCTAGGAGAGCGCACGCAGGCGGGGAGGAAACAACACGAAATCCGTAGTTGCTGTTCCGACTGTCCGGCTCGTTCCTGTTACGATTGGCACTGCGACAATTCCTGGGATTGTTGTTCCACGAACCTCCGCGTATCACCCGGAAGTGCCTGTCCCGTCTTTACCTTCTCGATAATTCGAGAGAAGCAAATATCTGTTGACGGAGTTGCCAAGTATCGCCCTGTTGAAGATGAGCAACCCAACTCTGGATTGACTGCGACACTTTTTCGCCCCCAATTTTACCCTGATCATATTCTACCTGCATTCGTCGCAATCGGCGTCTGGCTCGACGTAAATTTTCTTTACGGACTCGAATTCTATCGGGTAAGATGCGAAATCCAAGAAAATTGGCTCCGATTTTTGTTTCAAATAATTGGCTTTTAATCGGATGAATTTTGAGTCTCAATGTGTCTAAATATTCCTCAACTGCTATTCTTGCATCCGCTAGGAATTGGGAATTATCTGAAAATAAAGCAAAATCATCGACATAGCGGATATATTGGGTGACTTTGAGTTTTTCTTTGACAAAATGATCAAACCCATTCAGATAAATATTAGCAAAAAATTGACTGGTTAAATTTCCAATGGGAAGACCTCGCCGTCGTTGTAAGGGATCTAATAAACTATCCCCTGGAAAATATTCTACCATAGGTTCTTGTTCATTACTATTATCAATAATTTTATCAATTAACCACAGGGTATCGGAACATTTGATCTTTTTGCGAATTAAGGATTTTAAAATAGTATGGTCAATACTGGGAAAATATTTGCGGATATCACATTGGAGAACATAGGGACTAGACCGGGCAAATTTTGTAAATCGACGCAGGGCGCGGTGGGTTCCAAAACCGACACGATTTGCATAAGAATCAGCAATATAGGTACGTTCAAAAAGGGGTAGAATAATATTACATAGGGCATGATGTACTACCCTATCTCTATAGGGTGCGGCGGAAATCATTCGAGATTTGGGTTCTTTAATTTCAAAGGTTCGATAATGACCTGGACAGTAGGTTTTAGACTCTAATTCGGTTTTTAACTTAAAAAGTTCTGGCTCTAAATTATAGTTAAAGGCTAAAACATTTTCTCGAAAACGCTTGCCTTTTTGGGCTTGACGTGCTGCTGCGAATAAATTGCTAAAATCAATAATTTCTGACCAGAGATTTCCGTAGCGTTTCATAGTTTTGGGGGTTTATTGCGTTGTTGTTTTATCCATGCTCCTAGTTCCGTGCCGATTTCGTTAATTAATTTTCCGATATATTCATAG
The DNA here is from genome assembly GCF_057220675.1 of Planktothrix sp. PLAVEN19ND. Taxonomy (NCBI): domain Bacteria; kingdom Bacillati; phylum Cyanobacteriota; class Cyanophyceae; order Oscillatoriales; family Microcoleaceae; genus Planktothrix; species Planktothrix sp. PLAVEN19ND. Next base: position 3,013,531 of record NZ_CM170132.1, read on the forward strand.
CGTTCAGTTTTAATTAACTCGAAATCTAATAATAGTCTGGTTTGATGGCGCAGAATATCTAGTTTGCCATTCAATAATTCTAATTGATTGAGTTTATCTGTGGCATAACGGGCTAAAATTAATCCTTCGAGAAGGTCATAGAGTCCGGTAATGATTCTATCTCCTAAGGTAAATTTATGATCTCGCGGTAGGCGGTTTAATATGGGTACATACCATTTGATTAAATCATAGGTTTTCTGAATAATCGGTAATTCACTCATACTCATAAACTTTCTCTGTTTCTCAATCAAATATAAGATTTTAAGGGTTTTTACTAAATCTTGACCTGATAAATCTCTCGGTAATTTCATGAAGCAATCACCTCCTCCTGAACAATATGCAGTCGGATGATTTTAGGACGTAATGCTGGCTCAGGAAAATGACAATGAACTGCATCTTTAATTTCTTTCTTTAAGCTTTCTAAATCATCGGCTTGGGTAATAATTGATTCCCCTAATGCCTGGGCAATATAACCTTGCTCAATATCATGTTCTACTAAGAAAATGATTTCCGTCATCGTTTAAATAACCTCTAAGTGCTATAATTATTATTGGTAATCTTTGAGATAATATTTTTAGGAATATGACTGAGTTACTAGAACGTGCGATCGCTAAATTGAAAATTTTATCCCCCACTGAACAAGATGCGATCGCTACTCTAATTTTACAGGAACTCGAAGCGGAAATGCGCTGGGATAGTGCATTTACTCAATCACCCGATGCTCTTGCTAAACTAGCAGCTAATGCAATGGCTGAATACCATTCTGGACAAACCCAAGATTTAGATCCAGAAACACTGTGAAGTCACGAACAACTTTCTCTTTTCGTAAAGCATTTGCCACTCTGCCAAAGCAAGTCCAAAACCAGGCTCGTGAAGCCTATCGACAATTCAAACGAGATCCCAATTATCCAAGCCTTCGTTTCAAAAAGGTACATCCAGAATTACCTATTTATTCGGCTAGAATTAACAAGGATTATCGAGCCGTTGGACAGTTAGAAGGAGATATAGCAGTTGCCACATCTATTAGGACATTCTTGAAAGCTAAAAGCTACTTATAGTAAGTATTTACCTATTGCCCATTGCCCATTCCCTATTGCCTCTTGCTATATCATTATTTGGTTTTGGATTGGTTCGCACACAGATTATGAGAGATTACTGTCTCAATTGTAATTTCTCCAATTGCTGATAGGGGCTCAGAAATCGGGTTTCTTCAACCAGATTTCTGTTATGCAGCAAAGATTAAGGTAGAAACCCGGTTTCTCGATACAACTGTGGGGGCTCAGAAACCGGGTTTCTTCAACGAGATTTCTATAATTTAGCAAAGGTTATTGCAGAAACCCGATTTCTAACAAAACCCGTCCCCTGAAAAAAAAAATTTTTAAACGCGCTAACGCGCGAAAAGGGAAGAAGGGAAAAGAAGAAAGAAGGGTAAAGGGCTAAAGGGCTAAAGGACAAAGGGCTAAAGAGTCCACGCAGGCGGGGAGGAAACAACACGAAATCCGTAGTTGCTGTCCCGACTGCCCGGCTCGTCCCTGTCACGATTGGCACTGCGACAATCCCAGGGATTGAAGTCCCACGAACCTCCGCGAAACACCCGGTATTGAGTATTTCCCTCCGACTCCCAAACACTGCCATCATCTGGCGCACGATCATAATTGTCATGCCAAGGGTCGGCGCACCATTCCCAAACGTTGCCGTGCATATCGTATAATCCAAAGGCATTTGGAGGGAAACTACCGACATCGGTGGTTTGCCCACAATTACTACCATAATTAGCTAAATCGGCTGTAATGGTTTCACCAAAATGGAAAGGACTTGTAGTTTGAGCGCGACAAGCGTATTCCCATTCCGCTTCAGAAGGTAAACGATAGGTTTTGCCTGTTTTTTGGGAAAGTCGCTGACAGAATTCTTGAGCTTCATGCCAAGTTACATTCTCAACGGGTCGGTTTGCGCCTTTAAAACTAGAAGGATTATTCCCCATAATGGCTTCCCATTGAGCTTGGGTAATGGGATATTTTGCCATAGAAAATGCAGCAATATTAACGGGATGTTGGGGATATTCGTCGCTACTCGCATTTGCTTCATTTTGAGCCGCACCCATCAGAAAAGTTCCCCCAGGAATGGATACCATTTCTAAGCTGATATTATTGCCTAAATCTTGTTTAAAAAATTCAGCCCGACGACGTTCTCGGTGGGTTTCCTTTCCTTGGGCGTTAACGGTAATCACATCAAACTCAAATTCCTTTTGGAGACGGCGTTTTTCGGCTTCTTCCTGACGTTTTTTATCCCCTTCCTGACGGCGTTTTTCATCCCAAACTCCTTGAGCAACATCCCGATTATGGGCGACATCGGGTAAATTAGGATTAAGGGCGAGACAGGAATTGTAATCGGCGATCGCTTTTTCATATTGCCCTAATTTATAATAGGCATTAGCGCGATTATTGTAAGCTCCGACATAATTCGGATTCAGTCGCAAGGTTTGGTGATAATCCTCAATGGCGGCGGAATATTCCCCTAATTTACTATAGGCTAATCCGCGATTATAATTAGCATCGGGGGAATTTGGTTCGAGTAACAAGACTTGGGTAAAATCATCAATGGCGGTCGGATATTCTCCCTGTTGACAATGGTTTTGTCCCCGTTGATAACAGGCTTGGATAATATTAACGCGGTGGGTTTCTCCTAAAGATTCTAACAAATTATTGATTTTTTCAATATATTCTAAATCCTTAGCCGTTACCACAGAATTAACGGTATCCCATAATTCAGAAACCGGGTTTCTGGGGTTTCTTAACTTCAACCAAGATTCTACAGAATTAATTAATTGATTTTTAGCCCAAGATTTATTGGGTAAATTGACTAAACCCTGGGCTAATTCTAAGATTAATTCAGGGAGACGGTGAGAACTTTCTGCTTCTAGGATTTTGTAGATTTGTTCATAGCCAGAAATAACCATCCCTATGACTGAATCTGCAACTTCTCCCTCTGGGATATTCTGAGTTAAATCTGGGAGGAGTTGCGGTAATAAAGGCGTGAAATCATGGAGAAATAAATGATGCGTGTCAGCTATCCAACCTGCGACTAGACAATGACAGGTGATTAAAAACTGGTACAAATCTTCAAAATGCTTGCTATTAATTTTATAGTGAATTTCTAACTCATCATCGTCTATTCCCTCCTCTCGTAAACTTTGTTCTTCTTCCCAAATTTTGAGATTAATTTCATTATCCCCGCCGCGTTTATCAATATCAGCTTGGGTTTTTCCCAGTGCTAATAGTTTATCTTTTGTAACTTTCCATTTGCGGGCGCGAGTTTTAGCAGAATCATATAAAATATCCCGATAGGACAGTTGAGAAATAATCGTTTGATAGGAATAGTTATCTTGTCCTATTGTCCAATAGGCGACTCGGAAATTGAGATAATCTCCATCAAATTCCGACTCTAATATTAATGTCGGTTCTGATTTTAGCATCCCGAATAGGGCTTTAATACTGGCTTCGCTATGAAAGCGTTTACTTTCCCAAGCGCCTGCTAAAAATTCGATAGGTCTTCCCTGTTGAGAATACTGATCAAAAAAATCACGCATTTTTTGATTTATAGTTAATTCAATATCAGGGAAATTTTGTGACGTGGTGGCAAACTTTTCAAACTGAACTTTAGGCGGCGCAATAAAAACTCGCAGGGGAATTAAACTATTATTGTAGGATTCTAAAATTTGCGCCGGAGGCAATGTTAACGGCCAATTAGCAAAAATTTTCTGAACTTCTGCTTGGTCATGGGCAACTTTTATCGCTGTTTCTCGGTGATATTCAGCTACTAATAATTGAGTTTCTCGGCCATAGGTTGTTAATTCTTTTTGGAGGCTTTGTTCCTGTTCAAAACGCCATCGTTGAAACTCGATATTACTTTTGTGAATGGCTAAATTAACGCTTTGGATATATTCTTGGAGTTCTTTTTGTCGTTGATGATTAAGTTCAGCTTGTTTGGCTTGAAGTCCTCGATTTTTTTCATTTTCTATATATTGTAATTTAATTTGTTCTAATTGAATCTCCTGTCGTTTTTCCTCCATAACAGCACTGTTTGTAACTTGTACACATTGTAATTTATACTGTGCTAATTGAATTTGTTGTCGTTTTTCCTCCATTTCAGCTTGATTGGTTACAATCCAATCCGTATTTCTCTTTTGGCCATCTACCAAGGCTTTTTGAATCACAAATCGAGATACCACTTCTAAACCCATATTCAACCATTTCCAAGGTTCCATTTTTCCATCTCCTGGTAATAAATTCTGTAGAAATCAATTTAGGGGTAGGGGCGAGGCGCGCCTCGCCCCTACGGAGTTTTTGTTAAAATCAACCTGGGCTACAGGTATTAAAAACTAACACCGTCGCCGCCCAAATAGGTGTTTTTCCTTCAGCAAAAACCGCCCCATCTAAAGTATAGGCATGACCTTTGTTATCAACCCAGCCAATACATTTTTCATGGGCATCATAGACCTTCATATCAGCACCTAAATGCCCGATATAATGGTGGCCATTGTTATAAAATTTTTGCCCCTCGATATGTCCAGCTTGTCCTCCACGATCCCAATAAACATCCCCATCTGCATAAATTGTGATGCTATTGGAATCTCCCTTTTCTACAGGATCGGAACTGTGCATTGCGGAAAAGGTAGACATTTGTTGTGAGTGATCTCCCATACCTCCCAAATGGTGATCGGTTTGATATCCTGTGGAATAGTCCGTCTGTTCGGGTAGTTGATAGGGATTAAATTGTTCTAAGTCCGTCCCATGGGGATGTAATTCGGGGGTGTGAGGGTCAAGGTCGGATATAAAAGATGAGTGTAAACCTTGATAATATTCCCCATTTTCACCTAAGTTAGAGACATCAAAATGAGGATGATGGGGGTCGTAACCCTGGAAATCAGGGACAGACATCATAGGGTGGGTCTGTTCGGGAATAGGGGGTTGATGGGGGTCGATTTCTAGGGATTGGATCAGATGATCAAAGATAGAATCTAAACTATATTGTGAGTCATTGTCGGGGGGATTATTCATAGTTATTAGTCCAGTTCGTTGACACTCTACTGCCTAAAAGCAAGTGGATTCTTGGTGAGCGCGAGTCCACTTAATATTATAGATCACTCTTTTAATACTAGAGATGGTTTTCTCCCCAAGGGTTTTGCTTGATTGCAATTGAAACTGTGTGACCAGCACCCGGCTCCTTTGTTTATTTTTTTTGATCAAAATTTGTTAACCGGAGATCGGATTAATAATATAATTGATCCGATTCCACTGCGGTGAAATTAAAATTTCCTACCCCTGGCATTATTCTTAAGAATGAAATTTAGTGAACTGGTAGAAAAACTTAACGCTGGAATTACCGCCCATAGTTTGATCCATGATCCGACCCTTAATCCTGATATTCAAGGGGTGGCGGCGGTAGATACAGCAACTTCTGGAACCCTGAGTTATATTGAGGGGTTGAAATTTGCGTCTTTTGTGTCGGTTTCTGCGGCGAGTGCGTTGATTTTGCCCTTAGATGAATCCTTACAAAATCAAGCCACAGCTGGGGGGAAAGCGTGGATTTCCGTAGCAAATCCTAGGGCGTTTTTCGCCCAAGCGATCGCTTTATTTTATCAACCCTATCAACCCCAACCCCAAATTCATCCGACGGCGGTGATTGATCCGAGTGCCCAAATTGGATCGGAAGTTTATATCGGCCCCCATGTGGTAATTCAAGCCGGAGTAACTATCGGAAATCGGGTGTGTTTACATCCGAATGTGGTGGTTTATCCGGGGGTAAAAATTGGCGATCGCAGCATTTTACACGCCAATTGTACAATTCATGAACGCGCCCAAATTGGTTGTGATTGTGTAATTCATAGCGGGGCTGTGATCGGGGCTGAAGGCTTTGGTTTTGTGCCGACCGATGGGGGTTGGCTAAAAATGGAACAATCGGGAATTACGGTTTTAGAAGATAGGGTAGAGGTGGGATGTAATAGTACAATTGATCGTCCGGCGGTGGGCGAAACCCGCATCGGAAAAGCCACAAAATTAGACAATTTAGTTCATATTGGTCACGGTTGTACCGTGGGGCAAAATTGTGCCTTTGCAGGTCATGTGGGATTAGCTGGGGGTGTTACCGTTGGCAATGGGGTGTTATTAGCGGGTCAAGTCGGCATTGCTAATCAAGTCAAAATTGGGGACGGGGTGATCGTTACGGCTCAATCTGGGGTTCATAATAATATTTCACCCGGAGAGGTGGTTTCTGGTTCTCCGGCGATCGCCAATAAATTGTATTTAAAAACGGCTGCTGTTTATAGACGATTACCCGAACTCTACCGATCTTTAAAGGCATTAGAAAAAATTATTAAGGGGGAGTAGGGGAGTAGGGGAGGCAGGGGGAGCAGGGGAGGCAGGGGGAGCAGGGGGAGTAGGGGAGGCAGGGGGAGCAGGGGAGGCAGGGGGAGCAGGGGAGGCAGGGGGAGCAGGGGGAGCAGGGGGAGCAGGGGAGGCAGGGGAGGCAGGGGAGGCAGGGGGAGCAGGGGGAGTAGGGGAGGCAGGGGGAGCAGGGGAGGCAGGGGGAGCAGGGGAGGCAGGGGGAGCAGGGGGAGGCAGGGGGAGCAGGGGAGGCAGGGGGAGTACCAGGCAGTGCGTTGGCGTCACGTCCTCGCTCGCTGAATATCACCCAAAACCCATAATCCATAACCCATTCGTAATTCGTAATTCGTAATTCCCCATTCGTAATTCCCCATTCGTAATTCGTAATTACCCATTACCCGGTAATCACGGATCTATTGATCTGCTTTGACGGCGGATATTTTTTAATGAGATGGGGCGAGAAGCCTAGAGCATTTTTACCCGGACAGAAGACTTTCTCAAAAAATGGCTTAGGTCTGACTCTAAAGCAATCAAAGAGGAGGGCCATATAAATTTCAAGACAAAAACAACAGATGGGTTCAAGTACCACCGAATAAGTCAATCTTGCCCGATTCAATGATAACGGGATTTTTAAGTCCTGCTTTTTTTCCCCTAGGGGAAGATGGTGATTCGGTGTAGGGAAAGATTTGTAACTGAGAAAAAAAATATTTGTCAAATTGATGTATTTAAGTATATATTATTTCTTATAACTCCAAAAAGTTTAATTGGATAAAAATTACCCCATAGAGAAGTAAGGAGATTAAGAAGAACATGAATAAACCTGCACCAACACCCTTAACCGGAAAGGCTCTGCTTCAAAAAGTAAAAGAACTGTCTCATATGCCCCGGCGTGAAACAGCAAAGCTGTGCGGTTATTACAGCACGACAAAGGACAACCAAGTGCGTGTCAATCTCACAGATTTTTATGACGCAGTGCTGAAAGCACGGGGTATTCCCCTCAGTCCCGATGGTACAAAAGATGGTCGAGGTCGGGAAGCAACTTATCTGGTAAGCGTTCACAAAAACGGTCAAATTGTGATTGGCTCAACCTATACCAAAGAAATGGGACTTAAACCGGGGGATGAGTTTGATATCAAGCTCGGATACAAGCATATTCACCTGATTCAAGTCGAAAATGGTAAAGATGCTGGCGGTGACGAAGAAGAGTAAATTTTTTCCCCTGAGCCATTAAAATGACGTTTTCATGGCTGGTAAATGCACCAACCCCGATTAAAATTCTGGTTTTTTTTGGGGTGTGGATGGGTTTATGGATGCCAATTGCTGTTATCAGTGCGATCGCTCTCAATTGGCGTCCACCTCAACCCTTAAATGAAACCCAAAAGTTGGCGTTGCTGGCGCCCCTTTATGGAATTGCCCCGATAGTTTTGTGGAAAATTAGCCAAATTCAGGGTCAATCCTTCTGGGATTATGGTTTAAGTTGGCGATCGCAGTTTTTTCAATCGACTGCCATTGGTTTTGGTCTAGCTGTTATCAGCTTGATCCTCTTGTTTGGATTTCAATTTGTTCTGGGTTGGAGTGATTGGCGACCCCAAGACTCGAAACAAACCGATGAACAGTCATCGACCTTAAATCCCGATCTGCTCCCTAGAAACAGGTGGATTGAGTTAGGGAAAAAAGTATCTATTTTACTGCCGATTTTGCTGATTGCTCTCTGGGTTAGCAGTACGGAGGAGTTAATATTTCGAGGATTTTTACAAAAACAATTACAGCAAGATTATTCTTGGTTTGTGGCGGCTACCCTCGCCAGCCTGATTTTTGCCTTCAGCCATCTACTTTGGGAAGTCCGCAACACCTTACCCCAATTACCCGGACTGGGGTTGATGGGAATGGTTTTGAGCCTAGCTTGTTTGTGTGATCGAGGTTCTTTAGGTTTAGCCATCGGACTACACGCGGGTTGGATTTGGGGAATTACGAGTATGGATACCCTCGGGACTGTTACCGCATCTGAGCAGGTTCCAGAATGGGTGACAGGGTTAGGAGGTAAACCCTTAGCGGGTTTGTTAGGAATTGTGATGTTGCTGTTTGTGGCTGGCCTATTGGGAATTGTTTACCGTCTAATTTGAGTATCTGTATTCCTCTGGCTTTGTATGACATTGGAGAATCATGACAACTACAAAAGCCTCCCCCTCAGAATTTAACCCGGTTTATGGCCCTGTATCTTCATGGAGATATGGGAAATCCTTGGGAATTGATCCCATAGGTGAAATTTCTACCTGTTCGTTTAACTGTGTTTATTGTCAACTGGGAGAAATTGAACTGAAAACCCAGCAACGCCAAATTTATGTACCGACGGATCGAATTTTACAAGCATTAACAGAATTTTCCCCCTGGGATGTGGATGTAATTACTTTAAGTGGGAGTGGAGAACCAACTTTGGCGGCGAATTTAGGGGAAATTCTGATCACAATTAAAACCCTAACTCAGCGCCCAACTTTAGTTTTAACTAATGGTACAACTTTATGTGATCCGCAAGTTCGAGAACAATTAGCTTTAGCCGATCGCGTCTCTATAAAACTCGATGGAATTTCTACTGCCCAACTGCAACGAGTTAATCGACCCGTAATGGAAATTAATCTCAGCCAGTTACTCAATGACATTCAAGAATTTAGTCGAATTTTCCCTGGAGAATTGGGACTACAAACCATGCTTTTATCTCCTTGGTCATTATCAGAGCGCCAAGAATATCTCCGTTGGGTAAAAGCGATCGCACCGACAGAAATTCAACTGAATACTCCCACCCGTCCCAAACCGTTAAAACATGAATTAGCTGGACGGGGAAATCATGCCCCACTAGAAAAGCTACCTTATCAGACCATAAAATTAAAATCCGTTAGTCCGTCTGTTTTACAAAATTTTGCCCAAGAAATTCAAGATCAGACAGGTATTCCCGTCCGTTATCCTCCGGTATAGTAAACAGTTATCAAGTATCCGCATTATCAGTTATCGGTGTAAGAGTGAATGGATTCCCTATTCCCTATTTTAATATAAAACAACCAGTTAAATATGATAGGATAAAATCAGTTATATCTGGAGAATATTTATGTCAAAAACAGCAACAGAAAAACCTTCGACTGTTCCGATAACGGGTAAAGCCTTGTTACAGAAAGTTAAGGCCTTGGGGAACTTACCACGACGGGAAACGGCGAGATTGTGCGGGTATTCTACCCAAACAAAAGATAACCAAACCCGCGCCAATATGACAGAGTTTTACGATGCTTTATTGGCGGCTAAGGGTATTGCTTTAGATCCTGGCGCGAGCAAAGATGGACGGGGCAGAGAAGCCAGTTATCGAGCTTGCGTTCATAAAAACGGTTCTCTGGTTATTGGTGCGAATTATACCGAATCTATGGGATTAGAAGCGGGAGATCAGTTTGAAATTCGCTTAGGTTCAAAACATATTCATCTGATTCAAGTGGGCGAGAAATCTGAAGAAGATATCATTGATAAAGACTAATTTCTTGAATCTGATTTAATGGGTTAAGGTTGGCTGGTTTAATTTTAAGAACCCGCATCCACAAGCTACTGTATTTTCAAGTTTAGAAGCTAACCTTCCCGATAAAAATTTTAAATCAGACTGTTCAAAATTATTGGAACATCAGCTGGATTTGTTGATAAGTTCCTAAACAAAATTAATTGCATATTCTTGACCTAAATTATCAAAGTTCATTAAATTTTACATTCACTAAAGGTTTTAATTCTTGCGATCGCACCCGATCCATCTTCTGATCATAATTAGGGATCAACTGATAAGCAGGTATCAGTCCAAACTTAGCAGATAAAATAAAAATATCTAAATAATCAGTTGTTTGTTCCTGTAAAAACTTTCGTACAACTCGAAAAGCCACGCCATTGTAACGTTCAATTGCTGGTAGAAATTCTGGTTGTGAATATAAAGGCGGTTCAATCTTTTTCCATTGTTCATTTGTCCAGAGATGTAGTTTTTCTCTTTTATTAATAAATGTCACTAACACCCCTGTATCTAGTAATATGTTTCTTTTCATTTTTTACCCATACCTTTTAAATATTCTTTATTTGTCCCTAAATCACCAGGGCCAAAGTCTACACATCCCGCCCACTGTTTCGCTGCTTCATAAGCAGAAATTGGTTGTTTTTCCTCTACCTGTTCCTCCTGCTTTTGCGCTTTATATCGCAAAAATTCAATAAATTCTAAAACTGCTTCCTGTTGTTGTACTGTTAGAGTTTCGATGTTCTCTAAAATTACATCTTTATTTATTGATAGCTAAAATCATAGTTAAATCTTCTTGAAATTAAAACTTTTAACCTATCCTAGCATAGATCCAGAAACCGAGTCTCTTAAGGGACGAGAGGAGAAAACTTGACGATCGCCAAAATATTGTGTATGATGGTGAATATGTAAGGGGCATTACTGGTTTCGACAGGGCAAGGAAAGCTACCAAGTGATGCAGGCCGAGAGTGAGTCAACTCTCGTAAATCAAGACTCAAACAAAAACGTAACTGCGAACAACATCGTTCCTTTTGCTCGTAAATCAGCCGCTGTTGCTGCCTAAACACCTCTAGTAGGTTCGAGCGTCTACTGTTTGACTCCGTTAAAGACAATAGACAAACCCCCAACGGATGCTCTAACTTAGTTTCTTTGGTTGAAAAGTTAGCTAAGATTTAACCATTGCATCCCACCCTTCGGGATAATGAGGGGTTCCCGCCTTGAGGATTAGAAAGGCTAAGTCTGTGAATGAGCGAGGAGTAAATACTTGTTCTGGACATGGGTTCGATTCCCATATGCTCCATTCCCCTATACTCTTAAAACCACTTAGGAAAATTCCTAGGTGGTTTTTGGTTTTGGCTAGAAACTGACGGGGTAGTTTGTTGGTAGTAACTCGCGATTTCCGAGCTATGGGAAAGGAAATGACGCACCAAAATTTCCTTTTCGGGTGTGGGGGAATGGGAATTAATCCAGTCGGGTAATTTTGTGAGAGTGACAGAGATTATACAGGCAGTGATCACCAAAAGACAATATTGGAGGATGGGTCGATTCGAGAGTCCCTTCTTAAGGTTGAAAGACAGCATAGGAATTGAAAACTAAATAAAAATCTCCCTATCAGTTCAGACTGTGGGAGATAAATTCAGGGTGCATCTACTTAATAATTGAACTATAACACATAAAATGATGGGTGTCACCCCCTATTGCTAAAACCCCTTATTTTTTTGATCATTTAGGCTGACAACGGCATCCTGCAAGGGTTTGGGAGATTAAAGCCTGCTGACGCTGTTGGATTAAGGTGGCTAAATTGGGACGTCCGGTTAGGGCCAAACGCCAATCAGCCCAAATTTCATAGACGGCATTGATGATTGGCCCGATTAATGGCCAGCGAGTGGGGGCATAAATCCAACCCAGTCCGATCACTTGGTAAACTCGATAAAACACCTCTACATTTTGCAGAATTGTCCCGTCGGGAAGTAAGGCGTGAATTCGTCCCATGGCGGCTTCAAAGGAGATATTGCCATGATCTTCGGGGTTATAATTTAGATCGCTAATATCAACAAAAGCAATTAATTCCCGTCCCGCGTCCTGTTTTTGTAAAAAATTCACCTCTCGCAGACATAGGGGACATTCACCATCATAAAGCAGTTTAATTTTCCAGGGGGTTGACGTTATGGGGGATGGGTTAACCGTTGGTAAGATTTGATTCATAAAAAATAATTACAATTTTTGAGTATAAGATAATAATGGCATAATTCCTGTCGGGGCGGGTTCGCAAAGATCTATAAGACTTGTCCCAGATTTAACTAAACCCGCCCCTGAATATTATAATTAATCCTGTAGGCGCGGATTCGCAAAGATCGATAAGACTCGCCCCAGATTTAACTAAACCCGCCCCTCTAAACTTGGCCGTGAATATGATAATTAATCTCCAGCTTTAGGAAGGGTAAAGGTGAAAGCAGTTTGACCCAATTGAGGGGGATCTAAGGTTAGATCTCCTTGATGGGCGCGGGCGATTTCCCTTGCTAAACTTAATCCTAATCCGATTCCCTCTATTTGGCGAGTTCGAGCCGGATCGCCGCGATAAAAGCGATCAAATAAACGATCTCGATCTTTAATATGAATATCTTTAGAGGCATTACTAACATTAATTATCACCTTCTTTCCCCGTTGATAGCTTTTGATTTTGATCCAACCTTCAGGCAGATTATATTTAATAGCATTACTAATTAAATTTTGGATAACCTGGGTTAATAAATCCTGGTCTCCTAAGACAATTAATTCGGGATCAATTTCAGTTTTAATGGTTAAATCTGGGTCTAATAATTCTATATCTTCCATCATGTCTAATAACACGGGATATAAATTAACCTTGGTTTGATATATCCGCATTTGTCCAGCATCTGCTAAGGATAATAATAATAGTTTTCGGGTGGTTCCTCCTAAACGTCTAACTTCATCGAGGAGATGACTTAAGGCTTGCTGTGTGGATGATTCTGTTTCGGCTTTTTGTAACATTTGTTCTAATTCTCCTTGAAGAATTGCTAAGGGAGTTTTGAGTTCATGGGCGGCGTCGCCACTGAAGCGAGATGCTTGTTTGAAGCTGCGTTCTAAGCGTTCTAACATTTGATTAAAGACTTTAATTAATTCGACAAATTCCATATCCGTTGTGCTGATGGGAACACGCTGATCTAGTCCTTGGACTGTGACTTGTTGGATACTTTTTGTTAATTCTTGAATCGGACGTAATGCACTACCCGATAAAGCCCACGATCCTCCAGCAATCAGTAATAATAAAATAGGAATTGATACTAAAAAACCATTGCGAACCGAGGTCATTTCCTGATCAATAATACTCAAATTAACAGCGATCGCCACTTTTTGATGGGGAAAGGTGACTAAACCCACACGCCACAACCCATTAGGAGAGCGTCGGGTGATGATTTTGAGTTCAGGAGGGGGAGGAGGTAAACGGTTGCGGGGAGGACGAGGAATATCCAAATGATCAAGAAAATCTGACTGATGGGGAATATCTAAATCACGCGGAAAATTCGACTGATGGGGAATATCTAAATCATGGGGAAAGTCCCTCTGATGGGGAATCTCCAAATCATGGCGAGGAGGTAAGGAGAATGGGAGAAAATCAGAAACCTGGAGATTGAGGTCTGACCAATTGGTTGACTGATATCGGGTATAACCCTCTCTATCAAGTACCCAAATTCTGATTGGGTTATCCTTAAAATCACGGGTTAATTGAGTTTCATAAACTTGTAATGAGGGTTGCTCTTGTAGGTGGTCGGTTTCTAATAATTTATTTTTGAGTTCTGCGTCTAAACGGCCGGAATAAGCATTATAAATCATCCACCAAAATACCAAACTAAAAGCGATTAAAGAAGCTCCGGTCAGGGTTGCTGATAATAGAGCAATACGGACTCGAAAAGAGTGACGTTTCATGATTGTGACTCCGGTTTACGAAAGCGATAACCAACACCGCGCACACTTTCAATACAATCATTTCCACCGATACCATCAATCTTTTTTCTAATCCGTTGAATACAGACATCTACAACATTTGTATTTGGGTTGAAATCATACCCCCAAATGTGTTCTAATATTTGGGTGCGGGTTAATACTCGTCCGGGCGATCGCATCAAATATTCTAACAAGTTAAATTCCCGGGTTGTGAGTTCAACAATTTGTTGATTACAGGTAACTTCTCGGCTAATTCTATCTAATTTTAGCAGCCCATAAGCAATAATATTTTGGCGTTCACCGATATTCCGACGGACGACAGCATGGATGCGAGCGATTAATTCTTCGACAAAAAAAGGTTTAGAAATATAGTCATCTGCACCTAAATTAAGTCCTTCGAGTCGGTCTTCTAATTCATTACGGGCGGTGAGTAAAATCACGGGAATATTGCGTCCAGCTTTGCGGAGACTTTTGAGAATAGCTAATCCGTCTTTTCCGGGAATCATAATATCGAGAACAATCACATCATAGTCGTTGTTCATCGCTTGTACATACCCATCATCGCCGTTATCGCAATAGTTTACCACAAATCCTTGTTCTTTCAGACCCATTTGTACAAAGTTGGCGATTTTGGGTTGATCTTCAATCAACAGAACATTCATAATTTTAATGAGAATTTGATGAGAGTTTACTTAATAATAGTTCGATTAATGGTTCTATAATATTACAAATTTGTAATCTAGGGGAGCGGAAAACGGTAATTATAGTTTGGCTTAATAGAAATATCAAGAATTAGGGAATTAAGCCATGCAACTACTTGAATTTAATCCGGTTTCCTTTGCGGCTTTCTTGGGATTTTTAGCCGTGGGGGCTTATATTCTAACGTTACTTCCGACAACTTTAAAAATTGTTTTTCCAGCGACAACAAAAAGCGGGATTCCTAAATGGTTATTAAAATATCGGCGTTGGATTGGTCTTTTATCCTTTTGTTTGGCTGTCGGTCATGCTTATATTTATTTTAAACAAAGAAATTTTGATTTGTTGGATATTAAAACCTATTGGTTCTATTTTCAAGGTGTTTCAACGTTGACCATTTTTACCTTATTGGCGATTACTTCTAATAATTGGAGTATGAAAAAACTCAAGAAGAATTGGAAGAAATTACAACAGTTAACCTATTTAGCAATGTTTTTATTGACTTGGCATATTTGGGCAATTATGGCTCATCATTGGACATATTTAACTCCAATTGGAATAGTAGCAATGTTAATTATTATTATTTTATTTCTCCATCGTCAATGGATTGTTCAGCATCAAACGAAAAAACGGGCTGCTCAGTAATTATCATCAGCAGGATTTCTTTAGTCTATAATATTAATGGAGTCAGATTCTATGTTCTTTAAACAAATTAACTGGAAAATTTCAACGGTTTTATGGGTTGCAACCGTAATGATTACAGGTGTTTATTTGAGTCCAAAGTTATCGGCATCCAACTCAACATCATCCCATCTAAAATCTGGTTTGTCGTTGACCTCTATGCAAACCTTAAGAGATGATTCAGGATGGATTTATGCGATCGCAATTACTCCTAATGGTAAAACCTTGGTGAGTGGCGGTTATGGCGGTTTAATGAAAATTTGGGATACCAAAACAGGTCAATTACAAAAAACCTTAAATGCTCACGTTGATGCGATTGAATCTTTAGCCATTAGTCCCGATGGAAATTTAGTTATTAGTGCGAGTTGGGATAATGAAATCAAACTCTGGAATCTGAAAACAGGTCAACTAATTAATACCCTTAAAGGTCATACCGATGATATTAAAACAATTGCTATTAGTCCCGATGGAAAATTACTGGCATCTGGGGGGATAGATAAAACAATTTGTCTGTGGAATTTGTCTAATGGTAAACTGATTAAAACTCTAAAAAATCAAGATTGGGTTAAATCTCTTGCTTTTAGTCTCGATAGTCATACTTTAGCAGCAGGAAGCGAAAATGGCAATATTACAATTTGGTCTTTAATGGATGAGGGAAACTATATTTTAATGCAGCATTCTGGGGCGGTTCAATCCTTAGCTTTTAGTCCCGATAGTCAGATGTTAGCCAGTGGAAGTGCTGACCATACTGTGAAATTATGGCAGTTTAAAACCGGGAAAGTTTTAAAAACATTAAATCATCATTCCGCCGCCGTTTTGTCTGTTGTTTTTAATCCTAAAGGGGATATCTTAGCGAGTGGGAGTTATGATAAAACGATTAATTTATGGAATCCGAATACGGGAGAATTGTTACACACTTTATCGGAGCATAAAAATCCAGTTTGGTCATTGGTATTTAATCCTAAAGGTACGGTTTTAGCAAGTGCAAGCGGAGATGAAACTATTAAATTTTGGTCAATTAAGACCACGGAAAATCCAATTTACGCCGCTTCCCAAGCTCAAATTAAAAAACCACCTGTAATAATCACAAAGTCAGAATCAATTAAATACTTAAATCAACAACTTTATGCTATAATTGATCAACGTTGGCAATCGAATTTAAAGATTAGTGATTCATTAATTTATCGAGTAACTTTAAACGAACAAGGAAAAATTATCAAGTATCAACCCTTTAACTCAGCCGCAGTTGCGGAGATGCAAAAAACCGCCCCTATTTTCCAAGCGGATACTCAATCTCAATCTCAATATGTGGCTCAATTTCAAGTGGTGTTATCTGCCGATGGAATACTTGAAGTTAGTCCTTGGGATGGGTGGAGATAGTGTCTAAATCCATAACTTTTCGGTTTTCTTTTGTTGGATGTTCCCTGAATGCAGTAAACTATGAAAATGAACCAATAATCAAAAATCAAGTAGTATTGAAAGGAAAGCCGTGTTAGATATCAAATTAATTCGGGAAAATTCAGCCGCCGTGCAAGCACGCCTAAATTTACGAGGCGAGTATGATTTGCAACCTATTTTAACCTTAGATGAACAACGTCGCCAACTGGAACAAGAACGAGTGGTATTACAAACCCGAAGTAACGATATTGGTAAATTAGTGGGGGATAAAATTAAGTCAGGATGTGACCCCAAAGGAGAAGAAGTTAAGGCATTAAGAGAAGAAGGTCAACAACTTAAAATTAAGTTGAGTGAATTGGAACCAAAAGAGAAAGAAATTGATGCTCAAATCACGCAATTATTATTACCAATTCCGAATTTACCTAGTGAATCAACTCCTATTGGAAAAGATGAACGGGAGAATGTAGAAATTAGACGCTGGGGAGATGAATATATTCCTACAAATCCTAATATTTTACATCATGCGGATATTGGGGAAAAAATGAATATATTAGAATTTAAACAGGCGGTTAAAGTTGCCCAAGCGCGATTTGTAGCTTTAAAAGGTGCGGGTGCTGCTTTAGAAAGGGCGTTAATTCAGTTTATGTTAGACCGTCATACAAATAATGGTTATGTTGAGGTAATACCGCCCTTATTAGTTAATAGTACATCCTTAACGGCAACGGGACAATTGCCGAAATTTGCGGAGGAAAGTTTCAAATGTGAACCCGATGATTTATGGTTAATTCCGACATCGGAAGTATCGGTGATGAATTTGTATCGAGATGAGATTTTAGAAGCGGAACAATTACCGATTTATCACTGTTCTTATACTCCTTGTTTTCGTCGAGAAGCGGGAAGTTATGGTCGGGATACTAGGGGGTTAATTCGGTTACATCAATTTAATAAAGTGGAAATGGTAAAACTGGTTCATCCTGATAGTTCAGAAGCAGAACATGAGAAATTAGTGCAGGATGCCGAAGGGGTTTTACAGGCTTTAAAATTACCTTATCGGGTGATAGAATTATGTACGGGGGATTTAGGATTTTCGGCGGCAAAATGTTATGATATTGAGGTGTGGTTGCCTTCAGCCGGAACCTATCGAGAGATTTCTAGCTGTTCCAATGTTAGGGATTTTCAAGCTAGACGCGCCAATATTCGCTTTAAGGAAGCGGGCAAGAAAGGTACACAATATATTCATGCTTTAAATGGTTCCGGGTTAGCCGTGGGTCGAACCATGGCCGCAATTTTAGAAAATTATCAACAACCCGATGAAACTATCCGTATTCCTGAAGTTTTACAACCCTATTTAAGACGGGAAATCCTCTAATTCGTAGTGAGCCCGACCGGGCTCTCTATCTCTCACCCCTAAAGGGGTAACTACGAGTTGGGTAGATAGGGTTGTAAGGCATCTTTAGTAACAGCAATATTACAAGCTAAAGCAATATGTTCTTTTTCAATAATCCCAACCACTTGACGCGGATGTTCCCGGGTAACAACGGGTAACTGGGGCAAATCTCTGGCGGCCATCCGTTCTAAGGCGACCTGAACGGGTTCATCTTCATAGGCACAGAGGATTTCTGTAGTGCAAATTTCCTTTAATATTTGCTGTCCTAATGCTAAAGAAGAATCGGGGTTTGTGGCTTGAAAAATTGAACGACGGATATCTGTAACCGTGATTAATCCAGCTAATTGAGAGGTTTCATCTAAGATTAAAGCCGTATGACAATTCAGTTGTACCATCACCGCACCCGCCTCTAAAATTGGCATGGAACAGGGAAGGGTTAAATAGGATTGACCCATCACCTCAGAAATCCGAATGGTTTGTAAGATTTCTAACTCATTGGGTCGTTCTAAATAAACCCCCATTTGTTGTAAATTTAATCCCGAATCCGATTGATTAGATTGCACCACATCCACAATTAAAACACTCACCCCCACCGCCGCCATTAACGGTAAAATAATCAGATAATTTTGAGTCATTTCAAATAATAATAAAATCGCGGTTAAAGGCGCTCGCACACTGGACGCTAATACCGCCGCCATTCCCACCATGGCATAGGCAGCCGGGGGCGCAATATTAGGTAGAAATGGGTGTAATAATCCCCCGGCGGCTTGCCCATAGGTTGCTCCCAATGTTGCCCCAATAAACATCGCCGGAGCAAAAATTCCCCCCACTAATCCACTGCCCAAACTAACCGAAGTGGCAAGAATTTTCAGCACCAATAAAATCATTAATAAATCTAAGGAAAATTTCCCCTCTTGTAATAGCGCTTGAATAGTGCCATAACCTGGGCCGAGAATATGGGGAAATTGAATCGCAATAATTCCGACAAATAATCCCCCCAACATTGGGTGTAAGGTGCGAGGAATTTTAGTTAAACAGAAGAAAGCCGGAACTTCTCCGCGAAAACAACGTTGTGAAAATTTAATGGCTTGGGTATAGGCTAAGGAAACAAAACTGGCTAAACAGCCTAATCCTAAATAAAGTAATAATTCCCAATTGCTGCGAACTTCATAAACCGGGGGAGAAAAAGCCGGATGGTCACCAAAAACAATTCGAGCAACGACAGAAGAAACCACCGAGGATAAGAGAACTAAACCCACCCCCGAAGCCGCAAAACTTGAGCCTAAAATTACTTCCAAAGCAAAGAAAACCCCAGCAATAGGAGCATTAAACCCGGCGGCTAATCCGGCGGCGGCTCCGGCGCCTAATAAAAGTCGATAGCGCTCCTTAGAAACTTGAAAATTTTGCCCTAAAATTGCTCCTAAATTTGCCCCAATTTCCACACTCGGCCCCTCGGGGCCCAAAGAAGCACCCGTACCTAAAGAAATGGCAGCGGCTAACAGTTTAATAAAGGGTCGGAAAGGAGAAATAATTTGGATTCTTTGAGTATTAATTAAAGAAGAAATCCCCTCGCCAAAAAATTCCTGATAACGATAGCGAATTAACCCAACAATTAGACCCCCAATCGGTGGAATTAATGCCAATGTCCACAGACCAAAGGGCATCATTAATCCCATAAAATCTTCTAGGGTTAACCGTTGTAGAAGTTCCACTAATCCGTGAAACATGACCATGACCAATCCCGTCCCCCCGCCAATTAAAAGGGCAAAGATTAAAATTAGGACTTGCGGGGGCGGTTGTAAACGGTTTAATAAGCTGGTTAGGCGGTCAGAAATGGAGACAAGTTCAGGTTGCTGCGGCAGAATGCCCCCATTGTTGGGCAGAGTTGTTGTCATTAGGATTAATTCACGAATAATCTTTATAAAATTTAAAACAAGTTCTAACCTTTGGGAGTATTAAAACTTAAATAACGTACTCATTGATAAAGAACAGATACTTGAGGTTTATCGATTAGATTCCCCAGACTATACATAGAAAAAATACACCACTGTATCCCGCCTACTGCTGATTACCCATCTGGAGTTTCTAATCTTTCTCTGAAGTACGGCTATTTCCCGTTTTTTATTCGTTAAAACCGAATTCATTCCGGCGGCCGATTTACTATCCTTAGAATCATCAAGGCTGTATTCAAGCCTATGTCAACATTGTATCAAATAATTTGTCAATGGAGGTAAAGATTATGCAGTTAGTACGTTGGCAACCCTTCCAAGAAATTGATTCTCTGCAACGAGAAATGAATCGTTTGTTTGATAGTTTGGCCCTGCCTTCGGAAAAAGCCGGGATGTCCCTCTTTCCTCCGGCTGAACTCGAAGAAACCCCCGAAGCGATTATCCTGAAACTAGAAGTTCCAGGGGTAAATCCAGAGGATTTAGATGTCCAAGTCAGTCTTGATGGGGTGGCAATTACGGGAGAACGCAAATCAACCAACCATACGGAAGAAAAAGGCGTTAGTCGTAGTGAATTCCGTTATGGAAAATTCCGCCGGATAATTCCCCTTCCGACTCGGATTCAAAATACCCAAGTTCAGGCTGACTATAAGGACGGAATTCTGAGCCTAACCTTACCGAAAGCAGAAGAAGAAAAAAACAAAGTCGTTAAAATAACCTTGGGTTAGGGATTAGCAATTAAACCGACCTTTTATTAGGGAAGGTTAAATAAAGATATTGTTAATCCAGGTCGAAATTTCTCTAAAATTCGACTATAATAGAAAAGAGGAAAGCGGATTTATGACAATATTTCCGCTTTTCTTCTTATGAATTTTTTGTTAAAATTGAGGATAGTTGCTTTGAGTATTAACGAATCAGAATCTCAGCCTAATGCTGAAAATGAGGTCATTGAAGATAAAGCCATGGAGAAAATACTACCCAAAACTATTACTATTAATTCCATTATTCGTTATCTTTTGGTTGCGGTTTTGAGTGTGGGTTTAACCTTAATCAGTCTACAGATTTTCCCCAATTTTTTGATCACTTCTGCCCAAGCCGAACCGATTTCAACTCCGAGTCAACCCCCAAAGGTTGCCGCTATTCCTAACTCTAATTCCGCCCGAAACTTTGTCTCCGCAGCCGTGAATCGAGTCGGGCCAGCCGTGGTGAGAATTGATACGGAACGGACGGTTTCTGGCAATATTTCCGATCCTTTTTTTGATGATCCTTTTTTCCGCCGTTTCTTTGGGGAAGGAATGCCCCAAACTCCCCAAGAATATCAACAACGGGGACAAGGTTCGGGATTTATTATTGATAGTAGTGGGATTATTTTAACCAATTCCCACGTTATTAAAGGAGCCGATAAAGTCACCGTTACCCTCAAAGATGGTCGTCAATTTCAAGGAGAAGTTCGTGGTAGCGATGACCCTTCAGATTTAGCCGTTATTAAAATTAATGGTAATAATTTACCCGTTGCTCCTTTAGGAAATTCCAGTCAAGTTCAAGTCGGAGATTGGGCGATTGCTGTGGGAAATCCGTTAGGATTAGATAATACTGTGACTCTGGGAATTGTCAGTACCTTAAATCGTCCTAGTTCTCAGGTGGGAATTCCTGATAAACGATTAGATTTTATTCAAACCGATGCCGCCATTAATCCCGGGAATTCTGGGGGGCCCTTATTAAATGATAGAGGAGAAGTCATTGGGATTAATACTGCGATTCGGGCCGATGGTCAAGGGATTGGTTTTGCTATTCCGATTGATGCGGCTAAAGCCATTGAAGGTGCTTTAGTTCGAGGGGAAAAAATTGCCCATCCCTATATCGGGATTCGTATGGCAACCTTAACGGCGGATATGGCAAAACAACTGAATAATGACCCTAATTCCTTAATGTTAATTCCTGAATTTAATGGGGTATTAGTGGTACAAATTATGCCGAATAGTCCGGCGGCTAATGCGGGTTTACGTCGAGGAGATGTGATCACAGAAATTGATGGACAAGCTATTATTAGCGCCGACCAATTGCAGCGTTTGGTGGAAAAAAGCAAAATTGGTCAACCTCTGAAAATTACTCTCCATCGCGGACAAAAAACCGAACAAATTTCTGTCCGTCCAGGTCAACTAGATGAAGCGGCCTTGCGTTAATGATTGTGGCTTTTCTCTAACAAAAAAAATGCACTCTTTCTGAATAAAGTTGAAGGAAGGGTGCATTTGTCAGGAGAAAAATTTTAAATATTTTTTTGAGGAGCAAACTCGGTGTTCCTATTATAATCAATTTATGGAATATTGAGCAACAAGATATCTCATCGGACAGATGTAAAAGCAAAGATTGAGATTGGTACCAGAGATAGAGCAAAAAACGTATAATAATGATGTAAAATTAGCATAAGATAATTTGATATTAATTAGATTTAGTGTTAGGATCGGAAAGAGTAGTGAAATCGTTCATCTCTTGGTAGTCTTTGATTCTCGCATACCAAAATAACTACTAAAAGACGGAAGTAGGGAGTTCTCCCGAAGGAACGCGCCTGTCTTCACTGCGAGTTGAAACAGGAGGCGAAAAACCATGACTTTAAGTAAAGAAACTGTGCGCGAAACTTCTTCAGAGGATATTCCAACCAGTGAAAGTTTCGATTTTGATTTGTGGGCGACAAAAGTGAAACGTCAGCTTGTAGCGGCATTAAATCACCAAGTAGCTCCCGAACTTTCTCAGAACGATGCTCAAACAACCCCATCCGAATTATAAGGAAATCGGGTTCGAGGAAAACGGTTAATCTCAATTTATTGAGTTTTATACTATTTTCTATTCGATAATATTATTTGTAGGGGTGGCTTATCAGTCACCCTTACCTGTTTTGAAACTGGCTATGTTCCTGTTCCCTATTCCCTATTCCCTGTTCCCTACTATATCAAGTTAAAAATTCTTGTACTGTTTCCCAATATTGATTCCCTCCAACCTGTCTAACATTATTATGACCCGCACCCGCAACAATTAAAAGCTGCTTCGGTTCTGTGGCGGCGTTAAATAGGTCTTCACTCATGGTTTTGGGAATTAACTCATCTTCGGTTCCATGGGTTAATAATATTGGCATTTCTAAGGCAGAAATTTTAGCTAAGGAGTCAAATTTTTGGGTTAAAATTAAATCAATGGGAAACATCCAATATCTATTTTTATAATCAATCATTTCTCGAATATTAGTAAAGGAACTTTCAATAATTAATCCAGCAATTTCAGGATGTTTGCAGGCTAAATCAATTGCGATCGCTCCTCCTAATGAATGACCAAAAACATAAATATTATTAGGATTAATTTGGCGTTCATTGACTAAATAATTCCAGACTGCTTCTACATCTTCATAAACTGTTTTTTCCGAAGGAAAGCGGTCGGTACTGCGCCCATATCCCCGATATTCCACTAATAAAACCGATAAACCCATTTGGTGAAATTGTTCCGCATATCCCACATTTGCCCCGATGGTATTGCGGTTTCCATGTAAATCAATAATCACTTTTTGATTAGGATTAGTTTCTGAAGGAATCCACCAACAATGTATCATTTCTATTTTTCCTGAAGGAGTGGGAATTGTTAACTCAATATCTTGATAAAATAAACCCACATCATCCGGGGTGATGGAAATTAAATGAGAGGGGAAAAAAATAAATCGGGTTTGTTGAAAAAACATAAATAGACAAACACAGAAATAAGCGATCGCACCCACCGCTAAAAGAGTTAGTCCTCCTTGAAACAGAATTATTAAAATTGAATGTAACATCATTTTAACCCCTCCCATTCTGAATAGAATCACCTTTTTTAATCTTTTTTATCTCTTAAATAAGTTAAGTTAAAAAGAGAAAAAAGGGTCTTTGCACACAACCCTATTCTTTTCGGTGGAGATCAACCCATTTCCGCTTAATTTCGCAAGAATTTTGAACAACCCATTTCCACTCTAACGAGAGATGCTTTCTTCCCTTTTTTTAAGGGAGGTTAGGGGGGATCAATTATTAATAACCTAATGGCGAAACAGTGCAACAATAAAAAGTTAAGTTGATCACCACAATTAATCGCCGTAATGGGTTTTTGTTCTAATTATAAAGACCACTTTATCGGTTTCTAAAATTTCATAAACAATTCGATCTTTACGGTTGAGACGATAAGAATATAATCCCTCTAGCTGACCTTTAAGCGATTTTCCAAGATAAGGATTTTTAGAGATAATATCTTGCAAAATTTGCTTTAACTTTGCTTTTTGCTGGGAGGTCAGTTGAGCAATATCTTTCTGAGCAGATTTAGAAAATAAGATTTGATAATCTGCCATAGTTTTAATCCAGAAGTTGATCCATTGTGAAAACTTCCCCCTGATGATATTCTTGACGAGAGGCTTCAATATCAGCAATTAAAGTTTTATCTTGAAGTAGTTCGGCGGTTTCTATCCAGCTTTCTAATTCTTCTTGACTGATGAGAATGAAACTTTTATTTTCCTGAACAATAACAACTCCTCCCGGTTCCGTACTGGCTTTTTCTAAAACTTCACTGAAGTTGTTTTTAGCATATTCTCCTGTCACATGATACATGGTTTAACCTCTTTGTTAAGTTCATAAATAACGGAAAGCGATATTTAACAATATTATGACATACTTCAATTCTGTTGCATAAAACCCGCTTCTTCCAAAACAATGCTTAATGTTCCCATTATTTCGCATTCTTCAAAAAAAGTTTCTAATGCTTCTTGAACAGATTGTTTTGCTTCTTCCAGGGTTTCACCAAAACTAGAAACATCTAAATCAGGACAAAGGGCTACATAAAAATTACCTTCTTGAAATATTTCTAGCCGAACTTCAATGTTTTTTAGCATAGTTTTCTGAATCACCTGCTATTATACTAAGTCAATAGGTTTAGTTTAACACTATTAATGACCCAACAGCAAAATAGTTCCACAATGATCCACCAATAATGAAGCGAATTTGTTGCTATCATAGGAGATATCATAGTTATAACTGAAAATTCACAGGATGCACAACTTCTTAATTCTGGATGATAAATCGCGTCTGCTCATTCAAGAGCCTTTTCTTAGCGAGTTTGTAAAAAGCTATTGGGATCAGATAGCCATTGTAATTCCTGTAACCCAAATTGAGGGCTTGAGTGACTGCTACTACTTTGAAAGTATAAATAATGATACAACATTAAATATGCAGTGGCGAGTAGAATCTTTGCATAGTGCAGGGTTTTGGATAGCTACTACATTAGAACTAGCAGATATGGTGACGCTTGCTATGAGGTTATCTGGAAAGTCAGACCACTATATAAATGTATCGCCATCCGATGCTTTTGAGCAGTCGAAGGGAAACGACGAAAATAATATTACTCGAGAACCGCTACTGATCCGAACTAAAGATGACATTTTGTTTTGTGATCCTCAAGTTCGTGAGTCTTATTGTTGTGATGCTTATTTCTTAGACTGCGAACAGCAAAACATTCAAAGGTTGGGTCTTAATGGTGGAGATGCCGTACCAACATTAAAGGCTTGGGGTGTCAATCCACAGGATGACAGACTACGATTTTTGTTTGGGTGATCAAGAGTGTGTAAATTTATTTTAAAAAAATGTATGCGACACAAGACAGAATTTGGTATCCGTTTAGATCAGTTAGAAGCCTCACCAGAAATGGAAATTTACCGGAACTTACAAGCTTTAAGTGCAAGCTATAGGGTCTTTGCCGTAAATTACAATGAGCTTATAAAATATCTGGAGCATCTCAAAAATCTGAGAGAATCGTTGTCTTTGTACAACAATATTGACAAACAAAAGGAAGTTAATCTTTTAATTGATGAAACTTCAAGACTATTCCATAACTTTCTGGCATCGGCAAAAACATTAGTTGACCATACAAGAGTTATTGTTAAGAGACTGTACTCTAACCAAGAGTTTATAAAGGAATACCAAGCAAAAATTGATCAAGATATTGCCAACAATGATGTTCAAAAGTTTGTGCAGTATTTGCGGAACTATACACAGCATTACACCTTACCTATCCCCGCGTTGCAAATCGAATTTGCAGAAGATATAGAAATGAGTATGCGTCTTGATGTAAACATTCTAAAACAGTGGGGTGAATGGAAAAGCTCAAGGTCTTATTTGGAAACACTAGGAGATAACTTATCTCTAATTTATTTATCTAATGAATACTTTATCTTAATTCAAAATTTTTATCAATGGCTTACAGAACGCCAAGAACAACTTCATAAGTCTGATATTGAGAATCTCCAAAAGATGAATGATGAGCTTACAACTTGAAAAGATTACCACTAAATTCAGATCTATTTGATGCTTATGGTTGAGTCGATAAGAATATAATCCCTATTTTAAAAACAGGTAGGGTTTGTCTGATCACAACAACGAAATATTGCTTAGTGGTATTGTTGATAATATCCCAATACCTCGTAGGGGCGAGGCGCGCCTCGCCCCTACAGGGTTATGAGAGATATCCAAAACCATGATATGATTTTAATAATATTTAGGAGGTATTGAATCAAAAATTATGTCTTTTTTGAGAAAAGGATTAATCTTTTTCCTGACTTATTTAGTCTGTTTTACCGTTACGATTACCTCTCATTTTCACCTTTCTCCCGTTTCTGCAACGGAAACCCTGATCGTTGCTCAAGTTCCGACGGTTAACTTGAGTCAACTGCCACCGGAAGCCCGAAATACTTTAAAATTAATTGATCAGGGCGGCCCTTTTCCCTACCCGGAAAAAGATGGATCAACTTTCTTTAATCAAGAAAAATTATTACCCTATAAACCAAAGGGTTATTATCGAGAATATACCATACCCACTCCCGGGATAGGACATCGGGGGGCAAGGCGTTTTGTCGTCGGGAGTCAGGGGGAAATTTATTACACCAGCGACCATTATCAAAGTTTTTTTAGGGTTTTAAGACAATGAATCAAATATTAGATCTGATCCAGGGCAAAAGTCAGCCCAATATTTATCAGTTTCCCTTAGATATTTCGCCCGAGGACTTATCTCAACTGTGTCAAGAATATGACTGTCAGTTATTTTATTTTGACGGAACTTCAATTAACAATAAAGCTGATTTTCTGAACACCGCCAGCATCGTAGTTAATTTACCGGAATATTTTGGCTATAATTGGGATGCTTGGCAAGATTGTATTACGGATCTGAGTTGGTGTGATGCTTCATCCTATTTGCTTGTTTATGATCAATGGCAAAATTTCGCCCAGGATCATCCGAATGATTGGCAAATATTAAACGATATTTTTTCAGAAGCGATCGCCTATTGGATTAAGAGAAATAAGCAATTTTATGTATTATTAATCAGTCCTTAATTCCCCTCGTTGCCAGACTCCACCTAGCAATGCTATTTTGCAGGTTCCGCCTGCTGTTTACATTCCCAGGGGAAATAGGGAAGACATAATGATTGGGTTTATGTTATCGTTTATAATTAGTAGATACATTAGTTTACTCAGGAGAGTTGATATGATTGTTGTTGATATAGACAATATTAGAGATACAATTAAGGAGTTAACAATTTCCCTGCAATCATACCCTGATGATTTTCTGGGATTTTATCAGAGGATTAACAACAGTATTTCTGCTGAAATCAAGACAATTAAACAGTTACATGGGATTGATTTAATTATTGTTGATGCCTATTTTTCATGTTTTTAACTATAATGATATTAAACCGGACTTAATACAGGAATTTAAACAGGGAATTATTGTCTATGAGTGCGAAGAAAATTTATCAAGAAAAGTTTCTCTATCCTGAGTTTCAATCTGATGATACTTATAAAGCACCTCAAGAGCAAATTACCATAACTCAGGCTAGATTATTAATTCAAGATGTTGATAGAATTGTTAATCAAATTATAAATCTAATTTAACACTGTAAATCCAGTCACCCTTTTAGACGTACAATAGAAGAAATGAACCTAAACACAATTGAGGGGAAATAATTGTCAGAACTTCCTGACATTTCCCCTCAATTCTTATGCTGTATCTTAATTGGAGACATTCAACAGTGGTTGCACAATACCCTGACACCTACGAACTCAAAACCCTAGAAATTGCTAAACAATTACTGGCGGCGACCCAAGAAAAAAAACGCTCATTGTTCGGACAGTTACAAGACCAAATGCGCTTAGATGATAAGCTCCTTGACTGGACAATGGCAAACCCAGGTTTACGGGTACAATTATTTCATTTTATTGACTGTTTACCCGCGTTACGGAGTAAATCCGAAATAGCGGCACACTTGCAAGAATATTTGACAACGGAAGCAGTCGAACTTCCCGATATGTTAAAAAAATTACTCAACTTTGCCAACCCCGACTCCGTACCCGGACAACTGGCGGCGACCACCGTAGCCCCGGCGGTGGAAACCTTAGCCCAAAAATATATTGCCGGGGAAAATATCCCCAAGGTAATTAAAACTTTAGAACAGTTACGCAAAGATAAAATGGCGTTTACTGTTGATTTATTAGGGGAAGCAGTCATTACGGAAACTGAGGCACAATCCTATCTCAATAATTATTTAGAATTGATGGAAAAACTCAGTGAGGCTGCTAAAAAATGGCAGAATATTCCCCAAATTGATCAAGCCGATGGTGACCCCATTCCTAAAGTGCAAGTTTCGGTTAAATTAACCGCTTTTTATTCCCAATTTGATCCTTTAGATGCGAAAGGCAGCGAAGAAAAAGTCGGTGAACGTATCCGTATTTTATTACGGCGGGCGCAGGAATTGGGGGCGGCTGTTCATTTTGATATGGAACAATACGCCTATAAAGATTTAACCTTCAGCATTTTAAAAAATCTGTTGATGGAATCAGAATTTCGCAGCCGTACCGATATTGGGATGACGGTGCAAGCCTATTTACGAGAATCTCAAAAGGATTTAGAAGGGATTATAGAATGGGTGAAATTACGGGGATATCCGGTGAGTGTGCGACTGGTAAAAGGGGCCTATTGGGATCAAGAAACGATTAAATCGATGCAGAATGACTGGCCCCAACCCGTTTATAATGATAAGGCGGCGACGGATGCTAATTTTGAACGGTTGACTAAATTGATGTTAGAAAATTATCAATATATTTATTCAGCTATTGGTAGTCATAATGTCCGTTCTCAAGCTAGAGCGATCGCCATTGCCGAAACCTTAAATGTACCCAGTCGTGCCTTTGAAATGCAGGTTTTATATGGCATGGGTGACCAACTGGCTAAAGCCTTAGTTCAGAAAGGATATCGGGTGAGAATGTATTGTCCTTATGGGGATTTACTACCTGGAATGTCCTATTTAATTCGGCGGTTATTAGAAAATACGGCTAATAGTTCTTTTGTGCGCCAAAGTTCAGAAAATCGCCCGGTTGAGGAGTTATTATCTCCCCCGAAAGATAACCCGAATAGCAATATTTTTGAGACTTGGAAACCCGTATTTCCTAATTCAGCCGATACCAATTTTTCTAATGCTGCTTTACGCGATAAAGGGGTGCGGGCTTTAGAAATTGTCTATAATCAATTGGGACAAACCTATAACCCCTTAATTAATGGTCAATATGTCAATACCGCCCAAATGGTGGACTCGGTAAACCCTTCTAACCCTTCGGAAATTGTTGGGAAAGTCGGGTTAATTACTGTTGACCAAGCGGAAACCGCTATTCAAGCCGCTAAAGCCGCATTCCCCGCCTGGCGGCATACCCCCGTGCGAGAACGGGCAGGTGTGCTACGCAAAGCCGCCGACCTGTTTGAACAACGGCGGGCGGAGTTCAGTGCTTGGATGGTCTATGAAGTGGGTAAACCCCTGCACCAGTGCGATGCTGAGGTATCGGAGGCGATTGATTTTTGTCGCTATTATGCCGATGAAATGGAACGGTTAGATCAGGGCTACCAGTATGATACTGCTGGAGAAACTAACCGTTATAACTATCAACCCCGCGGTATTTCTCTGATTATTTCCCCCTGGAATTTCCCCCTGGCGATTCCCGTGGGCATGACGGTAGCATCTTTGGTAACGGGTAACTGCACGTTACTCAAGCCTGCGGAAGTGTCATCGGTGATCGGTGCTAAAATTACGGAAGTATTGGTGGATGCGGGTGTGCCACCGGGTGTGTTCCAATTTGTGCCAGGGAAAGGCTCAACGGTGGGTTCCTACATGGTACAACACCCGGAGGTTCACATGATTACCTTCACGGGTTCCCAGGAAGTCGGGTGCCGCATTTATGCTGAGGCGGCACTGCTGAAACCCGGACAGAAACACCTGAAGCGGGTGGTTGCGGAAATGGGGGGCAAAAATGCCGTTATTGTCGATGAGAGTGCCGACCTTGACCAAGCGGTGGCGGGGGTAGTCTATTCTGCCTTTGGGTATACGGGGCAAAAATGTTCCGCCTGTTCCCGGGTGGTGGTGTTGGAACCCGTTTATCAGGCGTTTGTTAACCGTTTAACGGAGGCGGTACGGTCTTTAAATGTGGGAGATGCGGCGTTATTAAGTACGCAAGTGGGGCCAGTGATTGATGCCAATGCTCAACAGAAGATTAAGGAGTATATTGAGATTGGTAAACAAGAAGCAGAATTAGCGATCCAAGTGACTGCACCGGAAACCGGTTATTTTGTCGGGCCAACGGTATTTATTAATGTTTTACCGACGGCAAAAATCGCCCAAGAGGAAATTTTTGGGCCTGTTTTATCCGTGATGAAAGCACAAAACTTTGAGGAGGCTTTAGATATTGCCAATGGGACTAATTTTGCTTTAACCGGGGGTTTATATTCCCGAACTCCCTCCCATATTAGCAAGGCTAAAGCGGAATTTGAAGTGGGAAATTTGTATATTAACCGAGGCATTACGGGGGCAATTGTTTCCCGTCAACCCTTCGGTGGGTTCAAACTTTCTGGTGTGGGTTCTAAGGCGGGGGGCCCGGATTATTTATTACAATTCTTAGAACCCCGTCACATTACTGAAAATATTC
This sequence comes from Planktothrix sp. PLAVEN19ND, assembly GCF_057220675.1. Classification (NCBI taxonomy): domain Bacteria; kingdom Bacillati; phylum Cyanobacteriota; class Cyanophyceae; order Oscillatoriales; family Microcoleaceae; genus Planktothrix; species Planktothrix sp. PLAVEN19ND. The sequence goes on from NZ_CM170132.1 coordinate 3,044,568, forward strand.
AACGTCAAGGTTTTGCCCCCATTGAAGGGATGGAATAACCCCACCCTAACCCTCCCTTTACTAAGGGGAGGGAAGAAGATAAGGCGATCGCTTTTTTTTAAAGGAGCGATCGCGCTATAATCATAAAAAAAGGAGGAAACCCTAATGAGACAAGTGATCATTTATCCGGGTGAAGATGGCTATTGGGTAGTTGAATGTCCGAGTTTACCTGGCTGTATTAGTCAAGGAAAAACAAAAGAAGAAGCGTTGATAAATATTAAAGAAGCGATTGAGCTTTATATTGAAGTGTGTCAAGAAAAAGGGCAACTTCTGCCAGAAGATCCCTTTGAAATTATGGTAGTAGCGGTATGAGTAAATTACCGATCATTTCTGGTCGAGAATGTGTGAGAGCATTGGAAAAAGCAGGTTTTTATATTGTGCGTCAGAGGGGAAGTCATATTTCAATGTTTCGAGATGATCCTGTAGCTCAGGTGGTTGTACCCAATCATCAAGAACTCGATAAAGGAACCTTGCGATCTATTATTAGAGCTTCAGGTTTAACAGTGGATGAATTTATTAGCTTGTTATAGATTAAATATAAATTAGCGATCGCTCTTTTTTAAAGGGCGATCGCGCTATAATTAATATGGTATTATTCACGACTTGAAAGAATATGAACTATAAACTCATCGATTCTTTAGTTCAAATTATTTCTTCATTAACACCGGAAGAAAGACAAAACCTAGAAAAACAATTAGCCAGTCAACAACCATCAATTCAACAGTCTTCTATTTCTATTAAAGATCATCCTTGCGTGGGAATCTGGAAAGATCGAGAAGATTTACAGAATTATAGTGAACCTAATACTCAAGAATGGCTTCATGCAGTTGCTAACAATCCCGCCTTTGACTTTCTAAAAAACCCTGAAGAAGATATTTACACCATTACTGATGGAAAGCCGTTTTATGACTAAAGGTAAAGTTGTATTAGTGCCTTTTCCATTTGATGATTTATCTGCAACAAAAGTCCGTCCTGCGGTTTGTCTTACCAATCCAATTGGGCAGTATAATCATATTATTTTAGCGTTGATTACCAGTACAATTCCGACTAATATAACAGAATCAGATGTTTTACTAAATACAGATCACCCTGATTTTAAAGCCTCTGGGTTACACAAACCTTCAACGATCAAGTTAGATTTTTTAGTCACAGTTCGATCATCTATTATCTTGCGTGAACTCGGTCAATTATCCGAAGATACACAGGAACAAATTACTCAAAAACTGTGTAAGTTACTGTCTGAATAATACAGAATATAACTTGTTGTTGTGTTTTAGCAACCTAAAAAGCGATCGCTCTTTTTAAGTTAAAGGGCGATCGCGCTATAATTAAGATAAGATTATTGAGGAGTTGAAAGAATATGAACCATAAACTCATCGATTCTTTAGTTCAAATCATTTCTTCATTAACATTGGAAGAAAGACAAAACCTAGAAAAACAATTGGCCAGTCAACAACCCTCAATTCAAAAGTCTTTTATTTCCATTAAAGATGATCCTTGCGTGGGAATGTGGAAAGATCGAGAAGATTTACAGAATTATTTAAAAATGCTATAGTTCCTTTTACGGAACTAGCTTTCGTTCTCGCTCCAAAAAAGCCAGGGGTTGAAATTTGGTGATCTTCTCTTCAACTAGAAAAGATTTGACATATTCAACGATCATGGGTTGGAGAGAAAACAGACCCGCTTTGGCATCAATCCACGATCGCCCTTGCAAAAATTCCAAAGTTTCCAGAAGTGTTTGGGAAGAAACAGAGGATTGGATCTGGGAGCGCAACTTGGAAAAGTCAATGGGTTGCCGATGGTTTACCATACATTTAATAGTGGCTTTAGCCGTATCCGACAACTGTTTAAATTCTTGGTCTAAACTGTTGAAGATTGCACCAAAAACTGTAACTTTTTGTTCTAAAAAATCAGTGATGCTGCCATTAAATAACTGTTGAATTGTTGTAGCAATTCGGTTGACAACTAGAGGATTTCCGGCATAAAATTCGACGAATCGATTCCAGTCGTCTTTTGTTCCGCTAAAACTTCCTTTGGTGTGGAAAAGTTTTTGGATGTCTGTTACCTGTAATCCTTGAAGACGGAATACCCGTACAGGTCGTGTTTCTCCTTCCATCGGGGTTATTTGGTGTAATTTAACTCGGCTAGTTAAGATTAAGCAACTTTGATGAGTCGCTTCCCCCACTCTCCTCAACAACTCACAGTATGCCCCCTTGGTTTGGTGGAAAAGACAGATCCCGTCTCGACAGGTCATCTTTGCTTCACAGTCTTGGAGAATTCTGTCAGCACCATCTAATATCAGTAAGCAACGGTGGCGTTGCAAATAATGAATCAGTCAGGACTTACGCAAGCACGCTATATATAGAGTGTCAAAAGTAGGCGATCGCATACCAATGATAATAGCAATCGTCCCAAAAAGTCCTGATTATTTATTTAAAAATAAACCCAAAACAATCAAACAAGTTCCATTTTTATCGAAGGAAAATTCAATTCTTTGATTAAATAACTTGACAAAGATTCAGCTTTTAACTGATAGACTGTTTTCTGAGTCAGATGAGCTAATCTTTTCAATTGATTCCAAACTAAAATGGCACAAGCAATATGATTTCTTTGAATACTAGCTTTACGACACTGGCAAGATTCAATCCCTGTTAACTGCTTAATTTCTCGATGAAATTCCTCTATTTTCCAGCGAATAGCACAGGTTTTTTTCGTATCCAATGTGGATGCTTGAGTTAAGTCATTAGTTGCTACATATTCCGTTCTGTTGGTAGAAACAATAACCCGAAATAGCTTGACTTTATGAGATTTAGGGAAATTTTTGATTTTGATTAACTTCCCTGATTTTTCTTCAGTATTAGACCAGTTTAACTTTTCAATTGATTGGTATTTTTCTTTTCCTCCTGTGTCATCTACTAAACGATTCTTTTTCAATGGGCAATAATAAATTTTTCCTAATTCGTCAATCATTGCCATTAGTTTTTGTGACCCATACCAACTATCCATCAGGACTTTTGCGAAGGGGAGTTGTTTTTCTGTCACCAGATTATTCAACATATCAGCTACATGATCTAGTTTGGTTTTATCATCATACTCTGGCTGATATATGCGATAATCAATTACCCAAAATAAACCTAGTTCTGGATTAACATAAACACAGTTAACCAGCCCAATACCTGACAGTACACGATGTTCTGTTCCGCTATATTGACGACGGACTAATTCAATCTTTTCCCCAAACCTTTTATCCAGCACTGTATCATCAAAAATGATCGCACTATTTTCACTTATTTGGATATCTTTTTTGACATTTTGCCACAAAGATTCCGAGGTAAAATTTTCTTTGGTTAAGTAACGGTTTATGGTATCATGGCTAACGTTTTCTAAGTGGTTGGCTAAGTTATTTAAAGTATAATTGTTTGGACTGCTTAATAGATACTGGCAGTAATCTAATTGGCTAAACGACATATTTTTCACCCCAAGTTAACTTAATCAGTTTAGCATAAATATTGACTGTTAAATATCTGTCAATCAGTATGATTTTTGTGTCTAAATTTTATATTGCTGGCGCAAATACTTGAATAATTGGCAGCGTTCGCTGGCTTACCGCACACCATATATAGTGTGCTTGCGTAAGTCCTGACTGATCTATTTCTATCTTACTCGCTTTTTTCTAGTGACGAAGTTAAGTAATTTAAGGAAATCTCATTAACTTCGGCATTGTGAATGGTTAATTGGAAGGCTGAGGGTGCGTGGTCATAAGTAGTTGGTTAAGTTTGGCAAAAGGGGAAATATTATTTTAAGTTCGTTCTTAAATTCCTAAACTTCGGTTGTTTAGACCGAACTAAATTTGCATACTAGACAGATGCAGGCAACATTCCAAAACAGGAGTTTACTAGCTTTCGTTTGATGAGTGCGAGTTGAATAACCTGGAGTAAAAATGCTCTCTTTATATAGAGAGGGTGATTTCCACCAAATCCTCGATGCTCAAACGATTCGTTAATAGTGAGCAATGCCCAATCCAGGAAATATGTTAAGGCACAACAGTTTCTTGGTTAAGTAAGTCAATATATGCAAAAGGAGGATATCAATGTCCACATCAATTCCTATAAAAAAAGTCCGCATTTCTTTAAAACAGAATCAACCAACAAGAGTAAATTCTGAAGATCTGAGCAAACAATTGCAGGGTATTGGATTAAGTTGCGAGTTTACACACGCAGTAAAACTTGATTCTATTGTCAATGAAGTAAGAGTTAAGTTACCTCAAGGAGAGGTAGAATCATACGGGATTTATGCACCCAAGAGAAGCAAAGACAATCAGTTGTTTGGGATGGGCGAGTTTCATGTTGAACAGCTAGCAGATCCCCTCTATGTTGGAAATCTACTCTATAGTGAATTGGAGCCATCTTCAAACGCAAACTGGGAACCAAATGTTACAGGTGGGGGATACTTAGCTGAACTAACATTTATTCAATATGAACCCCATTTTAATTTTCTTAAGGAGCATAAACCAGGATTTGCAGGTCAAGAAAATAATCCGCCTATCTATTTTCAAAATGAGACGACTGTAGACGCGATTAAGAAGCTGTTCATTGAAGTTGCGATTAATGCTTCTTCACTTGTTGTTAAAGGCTTGCAAAAGGAGGATATGGAATCGGTATTGAGCACAATAATTGCTCCACTTGATGAGGCTGAACTCCAAAAAAAAGACTATGATAAACGAGAATCTCGTCTAATATATTTGGTAGACAATTACAACCAATCTCAGGAGGAGTGTGATGGGATTGGCGTATTAACAATCTCGTGGCATATAAATATCAAAAATTACAAAAAAAGCAGTCCGAATCGGTTTTGTCATGATGCAACAATAGAAATAAATGTTCGCAGTGTGTTGTACGCAGATGTAAATATTCTTGCGGCAGATAAACTGTATGTCGAGACTAATTTCAAAGAAAAACTGTTCAAGGCGTTTGGTCTGTCATCAATACCTGTGAAGAGCAAGGTAGAAATATTCCCTTCTTTGCCTCCTGCAAACCGTGATACCATTCTAAAAAGTTTGCCCAAGATTGCCAAAGAGAACTTTGTTGAAGTGATTGTTTTATACTCTCCTGATTTAGAGCAGATGGGCTGTCTGGACAATACAGATTCTGAGGCTACATCAACATATAGCCTGAGTTTGACCAATGGTTTTACTTTTGCGACATCCCAATCTTTTAGTGTTGAGTATTCATTTGAAGCTAGTACAGAAATCGTAAAAATTGGTACCAAGGTGGGATTTCAGCTATCTTTTACAGAGGAATGGAGTACAAGTAGAACGGAAACTATTGAAATCTCAGTACCAGCAGGTAAGAAGTCTTTTACCTACCAAGGGTATCTGTTATCGGCAATATTGCGATATGATCCAGCCACTGATACTTGCAAGTACGTTGAGAAGGCCAAGTTTAAAACCAATGTTGTGAAAACCACAAGCATCCCATTAATAAACACAGCAGATTCGTAAACAAAAAGGAAGCGATACAGTTTTCTCACTCACGAGTTAAGGCTTCAGGACTTACGCAAAGCCTCTATGAATAAGGTGAGTTAGTGCTAATATAACGTTACGCACCATTCCACCATATTTAGTGTCAATGCGTAAGTCCTGATTAAAATAGGTTTTTGTTAAACTTAAAAAATCACTAGGAGATTGTGCAACCTCACAAAATAGTTCAATGGATTGAAATGTTGAATTAGTTGGTTTAGACTTCTATTCTGTTAAAGATTGACAAATATTGATTGCTTGTAAGAATTTATTTTCTAATAAGGCGTTCATTGATTTTAACGTTAGTTTCTAGCATAATCTGATCATAATCTTGAATTGCCTGTTTTAGATATTTTCGTTCAAATTGATTAAGATGTGACCATTTATTACTCTGTCCCTCTGATTCGTTAGGAGGTCGTGTCATGAGCTAGGCTACAAGTTTTTTCGGTTCTCCATTATATCCCTTGATGGTCAATCCAAATAGATAGCGATCGCTATTTATATTAAAATGTTCGTAGTTGCGATGGGTGTGTGGTAGAAAGCGATCGCCCTTTGAAAAAAAGCGATCGCGCTATAATTAAGATAGGATTATTGAGGAGTTGAAAGAATATGAACCATAAACTCATTGATTCTTTAGTTCAAATCCTTTCTTCATTAACACCGGAAGAAAGACAAAACCTAGAAAAAAAGTTAGCCAATTAGCAACTATCAATTCATCTGAGTGAAGATAAGTTTGGGAGAAAGGCGCGATCGCTAAATCCCATAACACAACTCCCTTAACCTACTCACGGACTGCGGAAGTCCTTGTTTTAGAAGCGTGTCCAGATACTCATCAGGTTTTTTAGGTGGATTTTTGAGTCTCATTCGTTGTATTTCGGCTGCTGTACAGATTATTGCTGGGTTCAAGTCGAGTAACTGTAGAATAAACTCATCGGGGTGCTGCGCTTCAACACCATATTGTTGCAGTGCTTGACTGGGAAAGTCATCAAGATTAAAAGTGACAATTACATCAGCATTACAACGAATGGCAGCAGCAAGAACATGGCGATCATCTGGATCAGGAAGTTGTAATGCTGGTATCAGGTCTTCGTATCCTGTAACCAGGCAATCTCTAACATGAGAATTCATCAGAGTTTTAGTCCTGGTAAGCTGTTCAAGTGTCAGATCAGGACGATTTTTGAGAACATTTCTGATCCATTCATCGTGAATAGCATCTGTCCAAAGTGCCTTAAATAAGTCAGTAATGGCAAGTTCCATTAAAAAATCACGAAGCGGTGCTGGATATAAAACACAAGCATCGTAGACAACGGAAAAATTAGCCACTACACAACTCCTTCGTATCCCATATTCAGTTCTTGAGCTTGAGCAACAAGCTCATCAAGAGTTTTCCTTCGTGCTGCATCAACTCGATTTTTGTAGTCCATTAAATCTTGGTAACGCACCCTTCGGCGCGTACCCACTTTACGAAAAGGGATTTCTCCAGACTCCAGCAGTTGCACTAAATAGGGACGGGAAACATTCAAAATATCAGCCGCTTCTTGGGTTGTGAGTTCTGCGTGGATTGGAATCAGCGTTACAGCATTTCCCTTCGCCATCTGTGCCAAAATCTCAAGCAGCAGACGAAAAGCCTCAGCAGGTATGACAACAACTTCATTTTTACTGTCATCGTGCACAAGCTTTATGGCAGTGCCGTATCCAGCTTTGTTGTTGATATACCGTGCCAAAGACAGGCTACTGGCTTGTGCAAGAGTAGCTTCTTCTTCCGTAGGTAGAACAGACCGCAAGTTGGGAGTCTCTGTAAGTGTCATTGATTCAGCCTCTGACTATCTAATATAAAGGTTTGCGTTTACTACAAAAGTGTCTCCAACTTCTACAAACGAGAGGTCGGATAGAATTGGCTATAACCTATGTTAGCAATTTTGCGAAATAAACGCAATAAACAAAATGAGCGAAATTAGTCTGGCTTTTGCTCTCGTCCCCATCCGCTTGCCACCAAATAGTTAAAATTACAGTTTTTCAAGAGGTTGCTTAGTTTGTAGTTGCGATGGGTGCGTGACTCTAAGCGATCGCTATTTTAAAAACAGCGATCGCTCTACTTTATGATTCTGTTGCTTTCAAACTGATCGAAATTTGAAACCCTAAAGCATTTAAAACTTCAACAATTGATGAGAATTAATATTCATAAAATTGTTTCGGTGTAAATATCAGTATGAATAGTTAAAATTGTTGAATACAAGCGTCAATCTGAGCGGAATTGCTTTCTTGTAACTATCCAATTCAATGTTCCGTGATATGATGGGCAAAAAATCCTAATTAAAACTGACCCCAAACAAAACAAACATTAATGGTTGACCCGCAGTTCCAATTAACAGACTTTCCGTGATAGCTCTATGAAGCGTAAATGGCTGTATCAGTTTCTCTCTCCCAATCGGCGGATTGTTCCCTACTTAGTGCTGTTGGGGACTTTGATCCTGACGGCGATCGCCACCTATTATGTAGAATCAACAACCCGTAGCCAGGGTCAGTTGCAATTTAATGCTTCCATCCAACAGACGGAAAACCTGATTCGAGATCGGGTCAAAACCTATATTGCCTTACTCCGTGCCGGAAGTGGGTTATTTGCCAGCCATGATACCGTGAATCGAGAGATATTCCGCGCCTATATGGAACAATTAAAACTGCGGGGGGAATATCCAGGGATTCAAGGGATTGGGTTTACAATTCGGGTTCGACCCTCCGAAAAAGCTCAATTAATTGCCCGGATGAAAGCTGAGGGTATTCCTAACTTTGCGATCAATCCTGATTACCCTCGACCAGAATACCATGCCATCATCTACCTCGAACCCCTAGATCGACGCAATCAAGCCGCCATTGGTTTTGATATGTTTACCGAACCCACGCGTCGCCGCGCCATGGAACACGCCCGGGATGGAGGAGCTCCGGTAGCATCGGGGAAGGTTAAACTCCGACAAGAAATTAATGCCCAAAAACAAGCGGGTTTTCTGATCTATTTCCCCATTTATCGAGGTAATTCTACTCCCCCAACGGTCACAGAACGAAGGGAGAAATTGCTGGGATTTATCTATAGCCCCTTTCGGATCGGTGACTTGATGCAAGGGCTATTTGGGAATCGTCCAGATGCTTTCATCGATTTTGAAATTTATGACGGTTTAGCGATTACTCCCTCCTCTCTCCTATACAATTCTAATTCTAGTCATTTATTGGGGTTTAAGCCCCAATTTGAGCGGCGAAAAATGCTCTCCATTGCGGGACAAACTTGGACGATTATCTATACTTCCCGTCCTGAACTTGATTTTAATTCCCAACGTCTGATGGCTCCCTATATTGCCTTAGTAGGAAGTTTTGTTGGTGTTATCTTATTTGGATTAATGCGATCGCAAATTAAAGCTCGATATATTGCGGAAAAAACTGCAACGGAACTCAAGAAATCAGAAAAAGCCCTGCGAGATAGTGAAGCCCGATTTCAGGCGTTTATGGACTATAACCCAGCCTTAGCTTGGATTTGCGATCAGCAAGGTAAGATGTTATATTTTAGTAAAAGTTATACTCAAACCTTTAAGGTTTTCCCAGAATCTTTAGAAACCAGTATATTTGATATATTTCCCCCAGATTTAGCCTCCAAATTCCTGAATTATATTTCGATTGTAGCTTCACAAAACCTGGTTTTAGAAGTCATTGAATCTTTGCCTCGACGAGATGGAAAAATCGGGGAATTTCTCATCTATCAATTTCCGATTTGGGTAGCCGTCGGAGAACCTTTAGTCGGGGGTGTAGCCATTGACCGCACAGAAAGTCATCGAGCCGAAACCCTATTACGTCGCTCGGAAGTTCAATATCGGACAATGGTTGAACAATCTCCCCTGAGTATTTCAATCCTATCATTAGATGGTTCAGTTCAGCGAGTGAATCGAGCCTGGGAGGAGCTATGGGGAATTAAAGCAGAAACGATTAAAGACTACAATCTTTTAGCCGATCAACAACTGATTGAAAAGGGGATAATTCCCTATATTCAAAAGGGTTTAGCCGGGGAAGCCTTGGCTATTCCTCCGATTTTATATGATCCCCATCAAAGCTTCCCAGGATTGTCGAGTTATGGGTATGCTCAACGCTGGGTTGAGGCTTATATTTATCCAGTGCGGGATGAAATGGGTCAAATTCGCGAAGTCGTATTTATCTATGAAGATATCACAGAACGCAAACACGCAGAGGAAGAATTACAAGAGAGTGAATCTCGGTTTAGAACCCTAATTGAAACCACCTTTGATGGCATTATTATTCATGAAAATGGCATTATTCTCGATGCTAACCAAGGGGCTTCTATTATGTTTGATTACCCTTTAGGAGAAATGATGGGAACTTCTTTGCTGGATTTTGTCACCCCCGAGAGTCAGGATTTAATTACACAAAATATCAGAAACAACTTAGAAGCTCCATTGGAAGCAATGGGATTAAGAAAAGATGGTACAATCTTTGATGTAGAAATGATCGGTCGTTCTCAAATTTATAGAGGACGTCAAGTTCAAGTGACAGCCCTGCGGGATATTACTAATCGTAAACAATTAGAATCTCAACTGCGTACCCGGGCAGAGGAGTTAATGGAAGCCAACCGCCTCAAAGATGAATTTTTAGCCACCCTTTCCCATGAATTACGGACTCCTCTGAATGCTATTTTGGGATGGACACAACTGTTGATATCACGAGATTTAGATCAAGAGACATTTAGTCGGGCGACAGAAACAATTAATCGTAATACCCGGGCTCTAGCACAACTGATTGAGGATTTATTAGATGTTTCTCGAATTATTAATGGGAAACTCAATTTTAGCCCTAACCCGACTGCTTTAATTCCGATCATTGAAGCAGCAATTGAAACGGTACGCTCGGTGGCACAGGCAAAAAATATTACGATTGATATTTCCTTTGAGTCTGATATCGGGATGATTATGGCCGATGGTAACCGTTTACAACAAGTGATGTGGAACCTATTAACCAATGCGATAAAATTTAGCTCAGAAGGGGGACAAATTCAGGTTAGAATTTATAAGTCTCAGGATCAAAATTCCTGGGTAACTGATAGTAGCAATTATGCAGAAATTCAAGTTAGTGATACCGGACAAGGGATTAGCAAAGAATTTTTACCCTTTGTCTTTGAAAGATTTCGTCAAGCCGATGGTTCAATTACCAGGAAACAGGGCGGATTAGGACTAGGATTAACCATTGTTCGCCATTTAGTTGAACTGCATGGAGGAAACGTTACCGTCGATAGTCCAGGGTTGGGGAAGGGAACACTATTTACCATAAAATTACCCATAATGACACCAGAAATGTTAGAAGATTATCAGCATCTTCAAGGGGGTCTCGGTGACAATGATTTGATATTTGAAAGTTGTTTGAAACTCAAAGGAATTAAAATTTTAGTGGTTGATGATCAAGTGGATGCGCGGGATTTAGTCGCTCATATTTTAGAAAGTTGTGGGTCAGAGGTGGTGACCGTTGGCAGTGCAGAAGAAGCCATTAATATCTTCAAAGCCAATAGTGCCATATCTCCCTTTCATATTTTAATCAGTGATATTGGACTATCGGGGGGAGATGGTTATTCATTATTACGTCAAATTCGTTTATTACCCCCAGAAGCAGGAGGGCAAATTCCCGCTTTAGCACTAACCGCCTATGCCAAAGATGAAGACCGTCAAGCTGCATTCTCCGCCGGGTTTTATGCCCATTTAGCTAAACCCGTCGAACCCCATGAATTACTGTTTACTATTGCTAATTTAATTGGAATTATTGGATAATAGGATAAATCAGTCATCAGTCATCAGTCATCAGTCATAAGTTGTAGGGGCGGGTTCTTTTAGATCTTTGTTAATTACCGTGCATCTCGATAAACCCGCCCGTACCCGAAATCAGTTAAAACAAGGGAATTGGTAATGTATATAATCAGGAGATTTTAAGCTAATGTTAACTTTAGAAACGCTATTTGATGAAGAATTTTATCTGGCTCAATATCCTGATGTGGCTCCAGCGATTGAGAGGCGAGAATTTCGGAACGCTTTTGATCATTTTGTCGAGGAGGGGCAATTTTTGGGTTATGAACCTAATCCTTTATTTGATAGTCAATATTATCAGCAAGGAGATCCTGAACTCTTGACTCAAATAAAGGAAGGATTTATTACGCCTGCGGAACATTTTATTGATTTTGGTCAATTTCAACCCCGTTCTCCTAATCCCTTATTTGATCCAATTTATTATTTACAACGATATCCCGATGTAAAAGCGGGTTTTCTTCAAGCCGAAATTAATCCGTTTGAACATTTTTTTCTCTATGGACAATATGAGGGACGCAATCCCAGTATTGCTTTTGATACTAACTTTTATCAAACTCGATATCCCGATGTCTTATCTGACATTCAATCCGGGCCGTATAATACATTTTTTGAACATTTTTGGCGGCAAGGATTAAAAGAATCAAGATTAGGGATTGCTCCCGCTTTTAAGGACGACCTGACCCAAGCCATTAATATAGATATATTATTGGGACAAAAAACCATTGTAGGCTTGATTGATGCTGCCAACCCCGTTGATATTTATGAGTTTATTATTCCTAATTTTAATAGTAAAGTTAGTATAGTCATGAATCAAATGAAAGCCAATTTAGACTTAGACTTGATTTATGATCTGAATAACAATCAAGCGGTTCAAAGTAATGAAATTGTTGCTAGTTCCGCTAATTTAGGCCTCACCCCAGAATCAATTAAATTAGATAAATTACCCAGTGGAACCTACTTTTTGCGAGTTTCTCCCATGGACGGAAGCACCCATTATCTTTTAAATTTATCAGCTACTCCCATTTAAGTTGATTGTTGCCATCGTTGTTGCGCTTCAGCGCTCTTAGAAGGGGCTAAAGCCCAACAACGTCGGATTAATAAGTCCAATTTTGCTTAGTCTGCAAACTATAGGTTTCCATCCTTCACATTCACCCGCTCAGGAATCAGATCAAGATCCCGAAACAAATTAGCCTGATGCTGTAGGGCATCAAGGGATTGTTCATCAATTGGGATAATTGCCCGTTCAGCACTGCGTTTCTGTAGAGTTTCTAGGATAAATGGGTCAATTTCGTGCTGATCTAGCAATCGTTGAGCCGCTTCTAATTCCTGTTTTTTAGCCCAGGCTCCCGCCTCGTTTACCTCCTCTAAAATCACTTTTAGTAGGTCAGGATAGTCTCGGACTAGTTCTGGAACCGCATAGTAATAAGTTGGAACCTCCAAAGAAGCCCTATCCCCAAAGATGCTTTCTAGGTCAGCAATGGAGCGCCCTGGGTAGGAACTTCGGGCTTGAGTCGGTGTATAGGGAACCCAAACCACCCAAGCATCCACTTCACCCTGTCGGAATAGAGATAATGCCTGGGGCTGGGTCAGATAAATCGGGTCAATATCGCTAAAATCGAGTCCGACCTTCCGCAATGCTTTGATCAATATATAGTGGGCGCTGGAGCCTTTATCAAAAACGATCTTCTTACCCTTGAGGTCAGCCAGGGTCTGAATTGGTGAATCCTCCGGGACTAGAATGGCTTGACCCTTGGGAGCGGTATATTTTTCCTTCGCCACCCGCACAAAAACATGATCCGCCGCCTGGGAGAAAATACTGGCCGTACCACCCCCCCCGCAAAAATCAATTGTCCCGTTACTCAGGGCCTCAATCAGAGCCGATGCTGATAAAAAGCTTGTCCAGCTTACAATCAGCCCAAAGGGTCGCAAACGTTCTTCTAGTAGGGCTTGACTGCGAAGAACTTCAAAATTAGTCATCCCCTCTGGATACCCGATTTTGAGTTGTTTGAGTCGTCGCGCTTGTTCGGCTAAGGGTGTGTTACCCGAGTGAGCCGAGCGGTCAGAAAACCAACGATCCAAAACAATACAAAAAACGATCCCCCCGACAAACAATCCCACCGTTTCTAATAACCGAATGGTTGAGTTTTTCGGCGGGTTAGCTTGATTGACCGGGCTGACCTGACTAATTAGAGGGGAGAGTACATGGCTAGATTCAGGAGTTGCCACCCCATCACTATTAAAGGCTAGACTCAAAACCAGACTGGAGGCAAGACCGATGCCAAACTGCACCGCAAACTTGGATGTAACCAATCTACGAGGAATTGATCTGAATGGTTTTAGAATATTTTGGCTTTTATGTTTAGACAGAATATCCCGTAAATAGCTAATCATAATCACTCCTTTCATAAATATAAATAATGGACATTGTTAGATGAATTGGAAATAGGAGAATGTAGCCAGGGTGTTAGACTTTTTCACGCTATTTATATATTATTAGGACTTGTGCAATTATTCTATAGTTTCAGTGATCAGACAGGTTTTGAGTGAGGAATAGTGATGGATTGGTTAATTGAAACAATTAAGATTGGGATAGCTGTTGCCATAGCAACAACCTTTGACGATAATATTTATCTGACGGGCTTCTTTAGTGAGGTTAATCGGACGTTTCGTCCTCAACATATTGTGGTGGGTGAACTGATCGGGTTTCACTATACTGTTGAGTGTCAGTTTGATTGGTTTTTTTGTGGGGCTGGTGATTGATTCAACTTGGATCGGTTTATTGGGGATTCTACCGATACTGATTGGTCTGAATAATTTGATCAACTTGAATAAGGATGATTCCGCCGAGGATAAGTCGGCTAACCTAAAAATAAACTCTAAATATCGAGGATTTGATTCTCGAAAGCGATCGCTGTGGGACGTGATTCGCGACCGCCAAACCTATAGTGTTTCCGCCGTCACGATTTCCAATGGCGGTAATAATCTGGGTGTCTATATTCCCCTATTTGCGAGTAGCAGTATCCAAAGTTTAGCTGTGATCATACCTATTTGCTATTTGATTGTTTGCTGCTGGCTATTTTTATCCTATAATCTGACTCGTCAACCGGGCATCGCTATCGTCCTGAGTCGTTACGCCAGCAAAATTTTTCCCTTCGTCCTGATGTGGCTGGGTTTTAGAATTCTGATAGATAGCCAGTCCTATCGTCTTTTTTTGCCCAATATATAGCAATCTTATTCAATTGATGTTAGAAACTTCTTTTTACCCAATCCTGAGTTCCACTTCCCCCCTAACCCAAGTAAGGTTGGGGGGGGAATCAGTCCGTCAAATCATTAGACCACACGTCGGCCGGTCAGGAGGTTGTAGATAATAGCAATCAGCGCCAAAACCAAAAGAATATGGATTAAGCCCCCTCCCACGTTCACTGAGAATCCTAATAACCAGAGGATGAGTAGTACACCAACGGCACTCCAGATGATATTAGACATAGTTTCTCCTTCTATTCAGATAAAATTTAATGACGTTATTTAGTCGGTGATTCTGGTTTAAATAGATCACGAACATCAGCTTCTACACCTTTGATGGCTTCACGGTCTTGCTTTGCTGCGGTGCTGGTTTTTCCACCCGGGTTGTAGTCAGGGTTTTTAATACTATCCAGAATCCCTTGTTGGGTATTCGCATCAAATTGCTGATCGTTTTGAACAACATCGGTTTTTAGATCGTCTGTCATGTTAGCGATCGCTTCTTGGGCTTTATCTTTAACATTATTGATCATCTCTTTCGCTTGATCCATGATAGCAACTTGAGTCTGCGGTGAGTTCATGCCTTGGGTTGATGAAGTTGCAGCCCAACTTGATCCCGATGCCAAACTAAAGACAAGGGCAGTGGAGATGAAAAAAACCATGCCAATAGAGAACAGAAATTTACGAACTTTGCTAAACAAAATCATGTTAATATCCAAAATATTTTTGATGGTTCGCAACTAACTGAGTTTTTTATTCGTTGGTAGATCTACCAAAAAATATTTATTTTAAACCGGGGCAAATGATCAAGACTCTCTGGTAAAAGTCGGTAAACGGAAGTTTCACACTATTTTAGGTGTTTAGTTTTTATCGTTTTTACCATAATTTGAAACCGATCTTACGGGTCAAAAATGTTAAAGTTTCAGGTTCAAACAGTCTTCTAGTCCAGTTTGGCTTTGACTTCATCTTTCACATCTTCAATGGTGTGAATCATCTTTGCCTCAGCTTGTTTCTCCTTGCCTTCTGCCTGATCTTTAGGATCTCCCGTCACGTTACCTACGGCTTCTTGAACCTTACCCGCGATATTTTTAGCGGTGGCTTTTTCTCTATTTTTTAAGCTCATATCGGCTCCTAGTTACGGGTTTTAAATTTGATATTTATTAATTCGAGCAGACTTAACAACTCTATTAATAAATTTCATACTTTTATTGTAGTTGCCTTTTTATAAATTGATTCCGTTTTTATCAATTCATACGAAAGATATACCATTAGGAATAGAATTTCATCCCTTCCCAGATGGAACCCAAATTCCAAGGTCTCAAGGCAGCCGATATTATTTATAACAGTGCAACAGGAGGATTATTTTACAATCAAAATGGCACAGTCGCAGATTTTCTTATCAGAGGTCAATTCCTAACCTTAACCAATAAACCTGCCTTAACAGCTAGTCAATTTCTCATTCAAGCCTAAATCTAACTCTTTTGTGTAACGTTTAGTAACAAGAACTGGTAAGAATCAAGATCAGACTAGATAATAATACCTAGAAGCTCAAAAAAAAGTTTGGCATCACCTAAGTAGAATCACGGTTGTCAAAGCCATCTTCTACCATTATCTCAGGGAATTCTAGCTACTAAATAGATCATTGACATCACCGGATAAACCTGTATTAACAGCTAGTCAATTTCTAATTCAAGCCTAAATCTAACGGTGTTGTTGTGTTTAATGCCTAATCAAAATCGGGTTAAACACAACAACATTATCCTAACTTTATAAACGTCTCAACTGTACTTTTAAACCATCCCGGGGACGGGGGGTGGGAATGGTAATTAATTCTAAAGATTGATTGGGTAATAGTTGCCAATCATAATTTCTGACTAACAATGCTGCAAATAATTTGATCTCTAATTTAGCAAATTCTTTGCCAATACATTCGCGCATTCCGCCACCAAAGGGAACCCAACTAAAGGGTTTAGGTTTATCTTCATTGCGGGCTTCACTAAAGCGATCAGGATCGAATTCTTGCGGTTGAAAATAAACCGTTTCATCCTGATGGGTTTTGGCAATTTGATATAAAATTGACCAGCCTTTGGGGATAAAATAACCGTTATATTCACAATCTTGAATTACTTCTCGAAACCCGCCGCCAACCGGAGGCACAAACCGCAATACTTCTTTCATCACCTGTTCTAAATAAACCATGGATTTTAAATCTTCAAAAGTGATGGGTTGAGTCGGATCAAAATGTTGTTGTTCGGCTCTAATTTTTGCTATAATATCGGGACGCTGACCGACCTGTAAACAGAAAGATGCGATCGCGGAGGTTAAGGTTTCATGTCCGGCAAATAATAGGGTTAAAATCTGATCTTTAAGTTCTTCAATACCCAGTTTATTTCCCTCCTCATCCTGGGCTTGTAATAATAATCCCAGGGCATCTTCCCCAGACTGGGGTTGTTGCTGACGTTGACGAATTAGGGTTTCTATTTCTGTTAATAATAACTGACGACATTGCCAACCCCGATTAAATTTTGTTCCGGGTAAACGTAGGGGAATAGTAAATAGTCCATTACACCAATCTTCAAATAGTTCTTCTAAATGGGTATCGGTAGCTTGCTGTTTTCCAATTAATAATTTACAGGCAATATCAAAGGTATATTTCCGTAATTCAGGATACCAAGTTAAGGTTGATTTCTGTTCCCATTTATGCAAATAACGATGGGTGAAATCTTCCATAGTCGTAGCATATCCGGCTAAAGCTCTGGGTTGAAAGGCTTGGGATAAAATTTTACGGCGAGACTTATGAATATCTCCCAATTGCATTGATAATGATCCCTGTCCTAATAATATTTGGGTACTTAGAGGCCAAGTAGCAATAAAATATTTATTCTCATTGGCAAATAAAAACCGATTAGCTTCTGCCCCCATCATAATTACAGTAGGGCGACCAAAAAGATGGGTTTTAAAGATTGCTCCATATTGTTTTTGTCGCTTGTCAGCAAAATTAGGATCTCGCAAAAAACTAATGGTTTCACCAATCATCGGAAAACCCAACTTACCAGGGGGTAAAGGGAGAGATGTTGTAGATTGAGTTGAGGTCATAGTGAAGGTAATTGCTTAATTTGAACGAAAATGATAGGATTGAGTCATGATCAAAATGCTAACACTATTTACTCAAAAGATCATGAATTACGGCCCCTCTCCCCAAACCCGTTATCCCATCCCCGAACAAACTCGATTAGTGTATCTGAAAACTATTATTAAAAATCCGAATATTATTGTCGGGGATTACACTTATTATGATGATTTCGAGAACCCAGAAAACTTTGAAAAGAATGTTTTATATCATTTTGATTTTATCGGAGATCAACTGATTATTGGAAAATTCTGTTCGATCGCTTCCGATGTTAAATTTATCATGAATGGCGGGAATCATCGCACGGATTGGTTGACAAATTATCCTTTTCCGGTATTTGGAAATGGTTGGGAATCCGCCATGCCCGATTCTTGGCCGTTTAAAGGAAATACGGTAATTGGTAATGATGTTTGGATCGGATATGGGGCGACAATTATGCCGGGTATTAATATTGGAGATGGGGCGATTATTGGGGCTCAATCGGTTGTTACTAGGGATGTTTCTCCCTATACAATTGTGGGGGGAAATCCAGCCCAAGAAATTCGCAAACGGTTTGAAGATTCTGTGATTGAAGACCTATTAAATATCCGATGGTGGGATTGGGATATTCAGAAGATTACTCGTCATCTTCACGCTATTTGTGGGGCGGATATTCAGGCGTTACGTCAGGCTTTAGATTCTGAATCAATAGAATCAGAGGTTCTGGAATCATAAATCTTGATTCTAGCCAATAGCCAGAAACCCTGTTTCTTGAGATTAGTCTTAATTAAGGAATAACTTGATCTGGATCACACAGAGAAATAATTCGATTCACAAAAGCTTTTAACTCTGGACAAGTTTGAATCGCAATCATTAGATCATTTTTTTCTAAAATTGCTTTACCATCAATGATTTTATCATAGTCTCTGCCACGTTTTCCTGATCTAAAAATATCTATAATATGATAGGAAGGTGGCTTATTGTGATTAACTGTTTCAGGAGAACCACTCGGCGCAGAACGATTATGTTTTGCCTTTTCTTGGATAGTTTTCCAATAGGGAAGAAGCCATGCTTCAAAATCATGTAATGCTGTATGGGGGTAAAAATTGGGGTTATTTCCCACCCAATTGTTCATTTTATTTTTAGCATCAGTCGCATCTTTAAAATCATTTGTTCCTGTATAAACATCTGTCAGTGCAATAACAGCATCATAGCCATCATTATCTAAAAGATTTTTAACAGTACGCTTGAGTTTACCTTCCTTGGGAATGCGACCACCCTGCGGAATAAATTTAAGCCTGGGCATTCCTTCCCCTAAACGTTTTTTCAAAAATTCATGAAGTATTTCTCTAAATGCCCTTTCAGTAGCCCCTTCAACTAAAATCGCAATTTTCATGGACGACCCCCCATAATATTCATTGCCCACAATTGATCTAGGCTATAATCTTCTAACCATTTACACAAATTAAATGTATCAGCCCAAGTCATTTTTGTTTCACCTTCTTCAATATCACAAATTAAAACTTCCTTGGGTTCAAGAAATCCAATCAGTCGATCTGAGTGGGTTGCAACGATCAGTTGTGTGTGTTTTGACGCTTCTCGCATTAGATAAACTAAATGTCTTAAAAGTTCAGGATGTAAGCTAACTTCTGGTTCATCTAGCAAGGTAATTGTGGTTAAATTTTGACTTTGAAGTAAAGTAACTAACCAGAGAAAACGCAGTGTTCCTTCTGATAATTCATGGACATAAATCGGTTGATCAAAATTGCGGTCTGTCCAAGTCATAGAAAGAGTTCCGGCGGCAACGGCAGGAAAGTTTAATCGCTCAAAATCTGGAAAAGCCGCAGATAGAATATTTTCTACCCATTCAAAGCGATCGCGATCGCTTTCTCGAAGGTCATAAAGACAGGAAACTAAGTCTTCACCCCTTGCCCCTGGTAACTTGGCAGGGCGCATGGTTTGTGGTAGACGAATGGGGCTTTTCTCAGAAACATCGAGCGCCCCATAATAGGTACAGGAAGCCAGGCTTTTTCTCAATTTCTCTGGTTCACGATACATTTTAGGAACTTGAGAAAGGGATGTTTCAAGCGGGTTATGTTCCCAATTGGGCCTCACAAGTCCAATCCCTTCCTGAAAATATTTAATATCTAATCCCTGGGATTCAATATACTTGAAGGGTTCCGGTCTATTGGGATTTCTCTGTTGCGTTAAATTTTCGTCTTTGACTTCATAAGATAACCCTTTGGTAGACAAGGTGAAACTGTATTTTAAAGGGTTTTCATCTGGAACTTGCATTGACATTTTAATTTCAAGTTCCTGTACTTTACCTCGGGTTAAAATTTCATTCAAGCCTCCTTTGAGTTGTAATATGTTATGTAAATTTCCACTAGCTGAAGCAGCAATTACGGACATAACATCTAAAAAAGATGTTTTTCCAGAGCCGTTTGCACCAATCATAACGGTGAGGTTTCTCATCTCAAGTTCAATATTTTGAAGACGGCGAAATCCTTTTATTGATATAGTTTCTAATTTATTCATACGGTTGTAGTGTTTATAATCCTATTTTTTATTAAATATAATAATATTGGTGGGCAAAGCCCACCCTACGAGTTTAGATCAATTTACCCAATATTAGGTGATAACCGTGGGTTGTTGACGCCCGGTTATGGTTTTGATTTGGGCAATTTCATCGGCAATAGTAATTAATTCTCCTAACGCCTCTTGGGGATCTAAATTGTGTTTAGTGGAGTCGGGTTCATAGCTTTCTAAATACACCCGCAAGGTTGCTCCTTTGGTTCCCGTCCCTGATAACCGAAAAACAATCCGAGAACCATCGGTAAACCCAATCCGAATCCCCTGATTATTACTAACACTATTATCTACCGGATCGGTATAGCTAAAATTATCACTATATTCGACTTGATAGGAACCGTATTGTTTACCTTTTAGGTTCGGTAAAATTGCCTGTAATTGATCAACTAATTGATTAGCTTTTTCTGTTTCCACTTCTTCATAATCATGGCGAGAATAATAATTGCGTCCGTAGGTTTGCCAATGATTCCGAACAATATCTTCCACCGATTCTTGACGGACGGCTAAAATATTTAACCAGAATAACACCGCCCACAAACCATCTTTTTCCCGAACATGATTTGATCCGGTGCCAAAACTTTCTTCCCCGCAGAGGGTGGCTTTTCCCGCATCTAATAAATTGCCGAAAAATTTCCATCCTGTGGGGGTTTCATAACAGTCTATGCCTAATTTTGCCGCCACGCGATCGGGCGCTTGGGAAGTGGGCATGGAACGGGCGACTCCGGCTAAACCGTCTTTATATCCGGGGACTAAATGGGCATTAGCGGTGATGATGGCTAAACTATCACTGGGGGTGACAAAAAAATTCTTGCCTAAAATCATATTGCGATCGCCATCCCCATCGGACGCCGCCCCAAAGTCGGGCGCATTTTCCCCGAACATAATTTCGACTAAATCATGGGCATAGACTAAATTAGGATCGGGATGACCCCCACCAAAATCCTCTAAGGGAATGCCATTAACCACGGTTCCGGGTGCGGCCCCTAAGCGGTTTTCAAAAATGGCGCGGGCATAGGGGCCAGTCACCGCGTGCATGGAGTCCACACACATCCGAAACTTACCCGAAGTTAACAATTTTTGAATTAAGTCAAAATCAAACAAGGATTCCATCAATGACCTGTAGGGTTGGACGGAATCGATCACCTCAACGGCCATGGTTCCCAGTTTAAAACTGCCGGGTTGATCCAAATTAATATCGGCCGCCTCCATGGTTTTGTAGGTATCCATGACCAGGGTACGGGCATAAATCGCTTCGGTGATTTTTTCGACGGCTGGCCCGCCATTACTACCATTGAACTTAATCCCAAAATCTCCGTCGGGCCCTCCGGGGTTATGGCTGGCAGAGAGAATAATCCCCCCAAAGGCTTGATTTTCACGAATCATACAGGAGGCGGCGGGAGTGGAAACAATGCCCCCACATCCGACGAGAACCTTTCCAACGCCGTTAGCGGCGGCCATTTTTAAGATAATCTGAATGGCTTGACGGTTATAGTAGCGACCATCTCCCCCTAAAATCAGGGTTCCCCCTTCATACCCCTCTTGGGTATCAAAAATCGCCTGAACGAAATTTTCTAGGTAATGGGGCTTTTGAAAAGCCGGAACGGACTTGCGTAGCCCGGATGTTCCCGGTTTTTGGTCATTAAAGGGTTGAGTGGAAACAAGACGAATATTCATGAGACATTGACGATGGAATGCTTGCCCCAATTGTATCGGTATGCAACTCTCCTTTTCACACTTGTGATCAAAATTCTATCTGTTGATCAACGGAGTTAGGAAGCACAAGGTTGATCCACAAACAGGAGAATCTCAAAGGTTGTCCCCTTTCCTTCTTCAGAAGTACACTTGAGCCGACCATTATGTTTTTCAACCACAATTTGTTGAGAAATGGACAAACCTAAACCCGTACCTTTACCTAGGGGTTTAGTGGTGAAAAACGCATTAAACACTCGGTCTTGCACTGACTGAGGAATTCCCGGGCCATTATCAGAAATAGAAACACAAATCGCATCTTGGATAATTGACCCCGGGTGCATTTTGTAGGCTTGGGTTTTAATGGTAATTTGTCGTGGCATCGGTTGCGGTTCTAAGGCATCAATCGCATTCGATAGAATATTCATAAATACCTGATTTAGTTGGTTGGGATAGCATTTGATAAAGGGGATTGCGCCATAGTCTTTAATCACTTGAATTTCTGCATGATTTCCCTTCGCTTTGAGTTGATTGTGGAGAATTTTTAGGGTTCCATCTAGGCCAACATGAATATCCGCCAATACCATTTCCTGCTCATCCAAGCGGGAAAAATTCCGTAAAGATAGGGCTAAATCATATAAACGGTTAGCGCCTAATCGCATAAACTCTATGCTTTGTGGTAGTTCATTAATAATCGTATGAATATCAGATGTTGTAATAAAGGTTTGAATTTCTGGAGTCGGTTCAGGATATTGCTGTTGATAGAGTTTAACCAATTCCATTAAAGCCTTAATATCTTGATCAACGTAGGTGAGATTTCCGTGAATGGAACTAATCGGGTTTTTAATTTCATGGGCAATTTCGGTCATCATTTGCCCCAAACTAGACATTTTTTCGGCCTGGATTAATTGGGCTTGGGTCTGTCGCAAATCCTGTAGGGTTTTTTCCAGTTGTAATGCCCTTTCCCGTTCCTGAATTTCTGAGACTCTCAAATTAGCTTCTACTTGTTTTCGTTGGGTAATATCTCGGACAATGGCTAAAATTTCATGGCTACCACTTTTTACATAACGCGCTTCATAATGATGCCAGTCTTTATCACCTCTCACCACATATTCACCAACCTGAATTTGACCGGTTTCTAAGGTTTTTTCCAGATAATATCTTGTCCAATCAGCTAAATCCTTGGGAAACACATCTTCAATTTTTTTGCCAATTATATCCTCGATATCGAGCCGATGAAGATTTTGCTTATCGGGATAATAGTCTACAACCAACCCCTCTCTACTAATGCAGAACATTAAGTCAGGGATGGCTTGAATCAAACTGGTGGTTTTAGCTTCTGCTTGTTCTAAAACCTTGGTCATTTGATCATATTGTTCTTGAATGGGATTGACTTTTTGAGTCTCTAAATGAAGGCAAACCAAGGTAGAACTTGCCAGTGCTGTTTTCAATTGATGAATTTCTTGATGGGCTTTTCCTAGTTCCTTATCTAAATAATTCCGTTCTGCGATTAAGCGTTCATAATCCGCTAGTATTCTGTCCAAAATAGCATTTTGGTTTAAATCTTCCCATACCGGATCAAACATGGGCGTATAATTAAAGGAATCTTTCTGGAAAAGGTAATAACTCATATCTGGATTTCTCCTTTATCCTGTATATATCACCCAGCCTTTCGGGATAAATCCTCAAAGGTTTGTTGAGTGGTGGCATCAATACCGATGTTAAAGCTAGACCTATAGCCGATTGAATCATAAACCAAAATTGTACAAGCTGAGTATAACAATTGCGGGTTCTGCTTCTGAAACCCTCAAACCATTGACTAATAATGATTAACACCCTTTTCAGCATAGTTTTTACGGAAATAGAGCTAGTCTTCAGCCTTTACCGCACGTTATTAGCACACTTTAACTTAATGAGTGCCTCAGTTTCAGTAATCTAAATTACAAAAAAGATTAAAATTCTTTAAATTACTTGTTGAAACCTTAACACAAAAACACAAATTCCTAGGCTTGTACAGAATAATTTAACCATTGTTAAATTATTCTAACATTATTCCTATTTAGATGCTGAACAGCTTACTCACCATCGGTGAAATGGATTAAGAATTAATAGTACCCATTAACCAGCGTGTAATGCTTCCATCATCTTCGGTTTGGGAACGTTGCAATGCTTCAATTACTAAGGCTATGTTTAATCCAGGTAAAACTTGGGATGCTTCGATTAATCGACTCCCTTGGTTTTCGACCGCAAAGGCTAATATTGTGTTATCTTCAACGTTCACCACCCAATATTCTTGGATTCCTAATTTTTCATATAATAATCTTTTTCTACCAATATCATCAACAAAAGATGATGCCGCCACTTCAACAATTAAGTTAGGGGCTGTAAATTCATCTAAGTTAATTGGGGAATTATTGCGCGGGGGAAATGGGAAGTTATCACCGATATAAAACCCGATATCTGGCTGACTTTCTCGCATCCCTATTTTTCGGAAAGATGGATTTGTTAACTCTTTAATCCGAATATTTTTTAAAGCCGCATAAATAACAATCACGGTAGAAATAATTGAATTATCCTGACTGTGTGCTGAACCTAGTGGTGCCATTTCTATCCTCAGATATTCTTGATCGTAATAAAACTTACCCTCGGCATACTGAGGATTTTCGGCTAAGGCTAAAAATTCTTCCCAGGTCGCTTTCACCCAGGTATCCGTTGCTATCGTTATTAAAGGAGGAGCTTGAACCATCATCAACACCTGAACCTTAAATTTAGCTGTTTTATAATTATAACCGCTCAAACCAATCTTGACCACCTGATAATAGAATCAGAGATTGAAGCAATCCAAGAATTTGTTAATCGCTTTTCAACTTGATTTTTAATCAAATGGATAAACAGCCGAACCAGGAAAGATTCTATGTTTCTCAGGATTGCTTGTTTTCCCATATCTTCTAGTTCATTAATAATGAGTAAAGCATCTTGATAACGTTCTTCTAAGATACATTTTTTTAGATCGGTTAGTTCCTGAATCATGATTTCATCCTGATTTTGAATAATTCTAACAAAAGTCTTGTTATAATAGGATTATAGCAATTCATTTTTTTATATTCAAGTCTCAATCTAATTATGCCATCTGTTACAACTTCTCCTCTAGTTAAAGATCCTGAACGGTTAGAAAAACAGTTACGAGATATTCCTCCGGTTCCGGGGGTGTATTTAATGCGAGATGGTCAGGATAATATTCTTTATATTGGTAAGTCTAAAAAATTGCGATCGCGGGTGCGCTCCTATTTTCGAGAACAGCATCATCACACACCCAGAATTTATTTAATGGTGCAACAAGTTACCGAAATAGAGTTTATTATTACCGATACAGAAGCAGAAGCCTTAGCCTTAGAAGCAAATTTAGTTAAACAACATCAACCCCATTTTAATGTTTTGCTCAAGGATGATAAAAAATATCCATATTTATGTATTACTTGGTCGGAGGATTATCCGCGAGTTTTCATTACTCGTAAACGTCGTTTAGGCAATATTAAAGACCGTTATTATGGCCCCTATGTGGATACTCAGGTATTAAGAAATACGTTGCATTTGACCAAACGAATTTTTCCCCTGCGTCAACGTCCTAAACCGTTATTTAAAGATCGTCCTTGTTTAAATTATGATATTGGTCGCTGTCCAGGGGTTTGTCAACTGTTAATTTCCCCTGAAGATTATCGAAAAATTGTGCAAAAAGTGGCGATGATTTTTCAAGGGAGATCGGGGGAATTGGTTGATCATTTAACAGAACAAATGGAACAAGCCTCGGAAGCCTTAAACTTTGAAACGGCGGCGATAATTCGGGATCAAATTCAAGGGTTACAGTCTTTAAATGCGGATCAAAAGGTGTCTTTACCCGATGATCGGGTTTCCCGTGATGCGATCGCCTTGGCAGCTAATTCTCAACAATCCTGTGTGCAGTTATTTCAAATTCGCGCCGGAAAATTAGTCGGACGGTTAGGGTTTACCGCCCAAGTTCCCCCGGAGTTAAAATTAACGGAAATGGGATTAATTTTACAACGAGTTTTAGAGGAACATTATCAATCTGTTGATCCGGTGGAAATTCCCAATGAAATATTAGTTCAATATGAGTTACCCGATGAATCTATTTTAACAGATTGGTTGGGCGATCGCAAGGGAAAAAAAGTCACAATTTTAACCCCCCAACGTCAGGTTAAAGCTGATTTAATTGAGATGGTAGAACGGAATGCGAAATATGAATTAGAACGGGTACAAAAGTTAAGTGATCGTAATACCTTAGCCCTAGAAGATTTAGCAGCAATTCTCGATTTACCCGACATTCCCAATCGTATAGAAGGTTATGATATTTCCCATATCCAAGGGTCAGATGCGGTCGCCTCCCGGGTGGTTTTTATTCAAGGTTTACCCGCCCCACAATACTATCGTCATTATAAGATTAAAAACCCCACGGTTCACGCCGGACATTCCGATGATTTTGCCAGTTTAGCAGAAGTGATTGGGCGCCGTTTTAGAGACTATGGGACTTCAACAGATAAACCGGATTTAATCATGATTGATGGGGGAAAAGGTCAACTTTCGGCGGTGGTTTCTGTCTTAGAAGAACTGAATTTATTAGAGGAAATTCGCGTAGTTAGTTTAGCCAAACAACGGGAGGAAATTTTTTTACCTGGGGAAAGTTTACCCTTAGAAACTGACACGGAACAACCGGGAGTTCAACTATTAAGAAGATTACGAGATGAAGCTCATCGGTTTGCGGTGAGTTTTCATCGAAATCAAAGGACTCAAAGAATGAAGCGATCGCATTTAGATGACATTCCAGGGTTAGGACATCATCGTCAAAAATTATTATTAGCTCATTTTCGTTCCTTAGAATATATTAGAATCGCCACCCCAGAACAGTTAGCTGAAGTGTCAGGAATTGGGCCAAAATTAGCCCAAGAAATTTATAATTATTTCCATTAAAGTAGTGAACCATTCAGGGTTCAGACAGCCCTAAAGGGCTTACTACTTTTTGGTGTGAGGGAATTTCAATAATAAACTCTGTTCCCTGACCTAATTCTGAATTACATTGAATTGAACCTTTGTGTTTTTCGACAATAATTTGATAACTAATTGATAACCCTAACCCGGTTCCTTTGCCGACAGGTTTGGTGGTAAAAAAGGGGTTAAACAAGTTAGATTTAATATTTTCCGACATTCCCACACCATTATCTGCAATTTTTATCCTGACTCTATTTTGATCAATCAATTCAGTTTCAATCGTAATTTGATCGGAATTTTGCTGATTGATAATAGGGAAATTATTACTAGAATCTTGTAAAGCATCAATAGCATTGGAAATTAAATTCATAAACACTTGATTTAATTGTCCCACATAACATTCTACCAAGGGAATATTACCATATTTTTTAATCACCCTAACCCCTCGATGTTGAACATTTTCTTTTAAACGACTTTGTAAAATCAATAACGTATTATCAATTCCTTCATGAATATTAACTTCCTTCATTTCGGCTTCATCCAACCGGGAAAAATTACGAAGGGAAAGTACAATTTCTCTAATCCGGTTCGATCCCATTTTCATGGAATTGATAATATTCGGAAAATCTTCAATTAAAAAATCGAGTTCAACCTCCTCCACAAAATCAATAATTTCAGCCGAGGGGTCGGGATAATGAGTTTGATAGATGTTGATTAAAGTTAATAGGGTTTCTGTATATTCTTGAGCATGAATTAAGTTTCCATAAATAAAGTTAACCGGATTATTAATTTCATGGGCAACCCCAGCCACCAATTGACCCAAACTCGACATTTTTTCTGCTTGAATTAATTGGGTTTGGGCTTTGCGAAAATTAACTAGGGCAATTTCGGCTTCTTCTTTGGCTTTTCGTAGAGCTTCTTCCGCCTGTTTTCCATCAGTTATATCAGTAATTGTACCAACATAACCAATAATTTCTCCATCAGAATTTATCTCCGCAGCAGCTTGACCATAAACCCAGGTAATTTTGCCATCAGGACGTTGTAGGCGATATTCAGAATTAAATTGAACTTGATTTTTAGCACAGTCTTCCCAGTTTTGAAAGACTTGGATTCTATCTTCGGAATAAATAGCTTGCAACCAACCTTTTCCCCTTGTTTTTTCTGGAGTTAATCCCGCAATTTCACACCATCTTTGATTCACATAAAGACAATTCCCCTCGGTGTCAGCATGGAAAATTCCCACCGGAGAAACTTCTGTTAATGTTGCATAACGTTTTTGAGTATTCTGCAATATTTGTTCCGTATTCCTTTGTTCCGTGACATCTACACCCACACTGACAATATAGTCAATTTCTTTGGCTTCATTCAGGAGAACAGTATCCGACCAACTAATAATTCTTTGATCTCCGTTTTTGGTGTTCCAACGGGCTTCGTAATATTTAGGAAATTGATCAATCAGTAAAAAGGCAAAATTCGCTTTAACTTTAGAGGCTTCCTCTGGGCTTAAAAATATATCCCAAACATAGCGATTTCTAATTTCATCAAAGCTATATTGAGTGGTTTGTTCAAAGGCGCGATTAAATCGGATAATTCGACCTTTTGCATCCATTAAAATCACTAAAGCTCCAGCGATATCTAAAATAGCTGAAATAAAACTTCGTTCTTTTTCAATAGCTGCAAATAACTCATCGATTTGAGTGGTCATTTGATTAAAAGCGGTGGCTAATACGCCTAATTCATTAGAACACTGCACATCAACTTTGGTTTTCAAATCTCCTTGACTAATTTTGATCACTGCGTCGGTTAATTGTTTGAGGGGGAAAATAATTTGCCGACTATGAAATATTCCGATACCCGTGGCAAACCCTGTAATTAAAATAACCGTTAACCCCATCACGAAAATCATCTGATAAATAGGAGCATAGGCTTCTTTAATCGGAAGTTCAACGACTAAAAACCAATTCACACTAGGAATCATTGCTGTCGCGCCCAAAACCTCTACATTTTTCAATCCTAGATAACGATTTATCTTTGGTTTTTTATGATCTAAAGCCTTTTGAATAGAATCAATAATGGTATAATTTTTTAAATTCTGAATATTAAATATTTTAGACCTATTTTTAGAAGCCGTAAAGACTCGATTTTGTTCATCCACAAGATAAACATATCCAGTTTTACCCACTTGAGTCTGAGACAGAATAAAACTGAGAAAACTTAAGTCAATTTCAGCGAATAAAACCCCATTAATCTGATCAAATTGATCTCGAATGGGAACGGACATCACCATTTTATATTTTCGATCATGAGGATCAAATTCAATTGTTCCTACATAATCTTCTTGTTGTTTAAACGGTCGAATAAATAACGGAGAATCGGTATAGTTTTTATTTAAGGTTTGATCATCAGTGAGTATTGATGTTACCACCTCTCCTTGAGAATTTAAGATAGCCACCAAATGATAAGCGTCATTATGACGAACTAATCCTTCTATCAAGTTTTTTTGAATATCTGGGGGTAAATCAGTTAAGCCTTTAACCCGGGCTAAAAAATTTAATTTTCGTTGGAGATCATCTAAATAGTTATTGATTTGATAGGCTATAACTTGCGATCGCTCTCTTTGTAGAGATTGTAACTGCTTCATCTGAGATTGATAACTCAGATAAACCAATAATCCGCCACTGCTTAAAACACTAATCAATCCAACAAGGAGTAAACTCCTACGGAGTTGCTTGGCTAGGGAAAAAAACCGGGGGGTGGAAAAGGAAAAAGAACCCCCAAGCCTAGATAAAAAATGATGTTTCTCTGCTTGACTCATGATTTTTCCAATAACAGGGAAATGATCTATTTTTATCTATTGTAATCTGTTGTTAGCCCAGAAGGAGTAATATCGATTTTTCCCGTTACTATTTGCTGTTTGATCTGATTAAATTTGGCTTCTTCTTCGGCTGTTAACGTGCCTCTAAAGGGGGCAAAATCATAAATTTGTTCCCGTAGTCCATATTTATATTGTTTACCTTCCCAGCGTCCTTGCTGAACTAAAGTGGCAATTTTTAAGACTAATTCAGGAACATTCTGTAGAACACTGGTTAAAATTTTACCCTGGACTAAATTATATTGATCTTTCGTCCAACCAATCCCATAAACCTCTGGTTTTTCACTGGCTAACTTTAAAGCTGGAATTCCCGCTTCATCTGCGTTAATTGCCATAATATCTACTCCTTTTTCCAACCAATCTAGGGCAACTTTATTGCCTTTTTCTGCATCCGTCCAAGTCTGTAAGAATTGAGTATGAACTTCAATATTCGGTTTGGTTGCGGTTGCACCCCGCCTAAATAATTCTGCTTCTTCTTGATAAACGGGGTAATCATATCCCACCATGTAACCAACTTTATTGGTTTTGGTTTTTATTGCAGCTAATGCTCCGGCTAGATAACCTACTTCCCCGGAACGAAAAGCCACCGCTCCCAAATTTTTATTATTCCCAGAATAGCTTGTCACTAAAGCAAATTTGATTTCTGGAAAATCTTTAGCCACCTTTTCCATTGCTTTAATATAACCACCACTATGACCAATAATTAAATCATATCCCTGTTGGGCATAGCGACGAATTAAGGCTTCACTATCAGTTTCTGGAACATTTTCAGTATAAGTAATTTCAGCATTATATTGTTTTTCAATTAATTTTAATCCTTCATAATTAGCTTGACTCCAACTCCCATCTTCTATAGAACCGGAGAAAATACTCGCCACTTTAAATTGACTCTGGGAATCGGAGGTTGTCAATTGTTCTTGATTCCACTGACTACAACTGACTATCATCACTAAAGTGATTATTCCTAATAGGATATTGGTCAATAATTTTGGTGTTTGGAACATAAAATTCCTGGGGGTTGAGGTGAATTACGAATATTGTAATTGCACCCTTATATTCTTTTTGTCTGATGTTAACAGAGTTTTTTAATAAAAACAACAAGGAAGCTTAACGCCTCCTTGCCATTTTTGACCTTTAACTTGCCCAATTCAGATAGGGTAATTTTGTGGCTGTTGCTCGAATTTGCTCAACATTAGCAATTAATTGTCCGCAACTATCCCACATTCCGGTAATAAAAGATTGACGAGAACCTGGATTCATATTCACATCAATAGTTAAGTCCCCACAGTGGACTTTCATGGATTCCAAATCCAGGTTAATAGCTGCTTTAGGATTAGCTTTTAATGCCTCTTGAACTGCTTTAATGGCTTCTGGTTCAGCCGTGACACAGGGAATCCCAATTGAGACACAGTTTCCCAAGAATATTTCGGCAAAACTTTCTCCAATAATAGCTTGAATCCCCCATTTGGCAATGGCTTGGGGGGCGTGTTCCCGGGAGGAACCACAACCAAAATTAGCATTAACTACTAATAGATTTGCCCCTTGATATTCGGGCAGATCAAAGGCGTGTTTCCGTTGCATTTGTTGGCGATCATCAGCAAAAACCTGTTCCCCTAATCCATCAAAGGTAACACACCGTAAAAACCGAGCTGGAATAATCCGATCGGTATCAATATCACTGCCAACTAAAGGAATACCATTTCCCGAAATACTTTGAATTTTACTCATGGTTTAAATCTTGTAATTTGTGTTAAGAATTGACCCCACCCTACAAATGAAGCCGAAAATCTTTGCTTTACCCTGAGATTAGATCCCCCTAAATCCCCATTAAAAAGGGGGACTTTGAAGTCCATTACTAAGGGGGGCTAGGGGGGTGAAGTGCTTATAATAACTCCCGTACATCCGTAACTACACCGTTAACCGCCGCAGCCACCACCATGACCGGACTCATTAACAATGTGCGACCGTTAGCGGAACCCTGACGGCCTTTAAAGTTGCGGTTAGAAGACGATGCACTCAGTTGATTTCCCTGTAACTTATCGGGGTTCATCGCCAAACACATGGAACATCCAGCCTCGCGCCATTCAAAGCCCGCAGCTTCAAAGATTTTATCCAGCCCTTCGGCTTCGGCTTCGGCTTTCACCCGTTCTGAACCCGGCACCACAAAGGCTTTCACCCCACTAGCGACTTTCCGACCCTGGGCAAATTTAGCCGCTTCTCGCAGGTCACTGAGGCGGCCATTGGTACAACTGCCAATAAAACAGACGTCCACTTTTGTCCCTTGAATTGGGGTTCCGGGGGTAAATTCCATGTATTGATAGGCTTCTTTGGCCACTTCCCGATCGGTTTCCGTAATCTCCTCTAAAGTAGGAATTAACTCATTAACAGCCATTCCCTGTCCGGGGGTAATTCCCCAAGTGACGGTGGGTGCAATCTCGGTGGCATTAAATTTGACGACATCATCATAAACCGCATCCGTACTACTACGGATACTATTCCACCAAGCCACGGCTTTTTCCCAGTCCTCCCCTTTGGGGGCAAAATCTCGACCCTGTAAATAGTCGTAGGTCACCTGATCGGGGTTGACATAGCCGCATCGGGCGCCTCCTTCAATGGACATATTACAGATCGTCATCCGTTCTTCCATAGACATCGCCTCGATGGTGCTTCCGGCGAATTCATAGGCGTAGCCCACGCCGCCTTTTACCCCCAAGGTGCGGATGATATGCAGCACCACATCCTTTGCGTACACCCCAGGTGGCAGTTCTCCATCGACTTGAATGCGGCGGACTTTCAGTTTTCCTAACGCCAGGGTTTGAGACGCCAGCACATCCCGTACTTGGGAAGTCCCGATCCCAAAAGCGATCGCCCCAAATGCCCCATGAGTTGAGGTGTGGGAGTCGCCGCAGGCAATAGTCATCCCCGGTTGGGTTAACCCCTGTTCCGGTGCGATGACGTGGACAATCCCTTGATTCCCAGAACCGATATTGTAAAAACGGATACTATGTTCTTGACAACTTTGTTCCAAGGACTGCATCATTTCTTCTGCCAAGGTATCCACAAAGGGACGAGCTTGGTTATCGGTGGGAACAATATGATCGACTGTGGCGACGGTGCGTTCAGGATATAGGACTTTGAGGTGGCGATCGCGCAACATGGCAAACGCCTGGGGACTGGTGACTTCATGGATCAGGTGCAAACCAATGAAAAGTTGAGTCTGCCCTGATGGTAGGGTGCCAACGGTATGCAACTCCCATACTTGATCAAATAGTGTTCTTTCGCTCATAGAATCTGAAAAATAACTGCGTTTGTAACGCTCTCTATACTGGTATTTATTCTAGCGGTTAATGGATCTGTGGTGTTAAGTCTTGGGAATAACTTAATGTTTAGGGGGTGATAATAAATATTAAAATCGGATAAAAAAGTTTTTGTTTTTTCTAAGATTTGTTGGGATGAATACTCTAGGGAGGGGTGTTCATCCCAACAAAGATTTGACGATAATCCAACACCCTATGTAAATTCTGAACAGCTTACCTCACTCCCATTATATCTAATTCGGAGGAACAATCGGATCATTTTCACTCGGTTTACGAACTTGAGATAGAATAATGAATGATGGAGAAGAATTAGCTATTTTAACCAGAGAATGACTTCCAATATAAGTGATTATTCCAGAATATTTGGGCAAAAAAACAGTCCCATTGATAACAAAAGATAACAGAAAAGTTAACATGATTTTATCGTCTCCATTCAAGTAAAAAAACACGAAAAATGTGCATAACAAATGCTTCCATTGCTTTTGTCATTTATGCCTAAACAGTAAGCAGCAGAAACTAATTAAAAATCCAGTAGTGTTATTCCTAAAAATTGTCCGGTAGCAACAGGGAAGACAAGATTAGAAATACGGTTGAAAGATGTGTGGTTGTTGAGTAGCAGGTCGAAAATAGCAGAATCAACCCATGGAGTACCTTGAGTCCAATGGGTCTATTATCATTATATGTTGAATTGAACCCTTCTACAAATGTTCATGTCCTGGGACTATCCCCCGACCGCAGAACTCTTGCAATACCTGGCCGGGGGACGACTAGCCCGTCGATTCCATCGAGCCGTAAGATTATGGGTATTATTACATTGTTTATATGGTCAGGAGTCCCGTTGGATTATCCATTTACCCCAACCCTTTACCTATCCTGACCTCCGAAACCATTTGTTTTCGGAAAAACACCCCAAAAGCGATCGCCTCAAGGTTCAGAACATTCTGGCCGAATGTCGGGACGACTTCTGTATTTGCCACCGCTCGGTTATGGACTTACTCCAGAATTATTTCTCTCCTGAAACCTGGGGGGAATGGGAACAACAGTTACAAACCCTGACCGGATGGTCAGAAACCGAACTTCACCAACAGTTACAGGGTTATCCGTTTGCCACCGTCCATCGTAGCCTGCGGGATGATCTCAAATGCTTAACCGACCTGGGATGGTTGGAAAATGGGGGAGCGGGGGGAGTAGGAGGAGTAGGGGAGGCAGGGGAGGCAGGGGGAGCGGGGGGAGTAGGGGGAGCGGGGGGAGTAGGGGGAGCGGGGGGAGTAGGGGGAGCGGGGGGAGTAGGGGAGGCAGGGGGAGTAGGGGGAGTAGGAGGAGTAGGGAGAGTGTGCTCGCTTGCTAAATATAAACAATCAACTATTAGTTGCTACTATGGGGGAAATTCTCCAAAGTTGCCTATTCCCTCAATAACTAATAGCCTGAATTTTTCGGGACTATCTAAAACCCAACTTTGGGGACTATTACGAGTTTTGGAGTCCGTTGTTTTTGTGCAGCCGAATTTAGAGGTTGTGGTACAGTCCTTATGGGAAGCATTGGTGGAAAATGGAGTTAAACCAATTCAGGAAAAAGAATCAGAACCCCAAAAGCGAATTTTTATTAATTTAGATTATATTCTAGCCGATGAAAACCAGGATCGGGTTGACGCTTATCAAGAACAAATTGAACTGTTATGGCGCGATCCCATTGGCGGGGTAATTAATTTTAAAACCTGGATACCCGCCCAGGAAAAAAAAGTGGAAGTTACGGTTTATCCGGTGTGTTTGCATTATGTTCGCCGGGCAAAATATCTCAGTGCTTTTGGGTTTGACCCGGAGGGAAAGTTGGGCTGGCATAATTATCGGTTAGATAGAATAGCTTCAGAATATCTTAGGGTTTTGTCTTGGGGCGATCGCCATATTCCCCCGGAACTTAACAACCTCTGGTTAACAGAAAGTCTGCCCACTTCTGATCAAATACAAACGGAATTAGATGCGGCTTGGGGGTTTAATTTCTATTTACCGAGTCAATTATTAATTATGCGATTTAACCCATATTTCGACCGTTGGTATGTGAATAATACCGACAGACACCCCACCTTTAAGCCGATTTCCTATACCGATTTACCCCAATTAATTCGCCGTCATATTCCTAATTTAGAGGAACAAAAGGCGGTATTAGATATTATTCGCCAACGTTCTCCCCAGGATTGCTATTATCAAGGATGGATACGGGTGGGGGATATTAATGTATTAATGCGGTTACGAGAATGGCGGGGAAATGGGGAAGTTATTGCCCCTTTTTCTATTCGTCAACGGTTACATCAGGAGGCGTTAGAGGAGTTATCAAATTATTAGAATATGGGATATTTTAGAAAAAATTGCTATATATAGGAAGTCTAAATGAATTGTACAAAATAATGATCCAAATTATTAACCCTAAAAAATGGACACAAATTCGGTGTGTAGGGGCGAGGCGCGCCTCGCCCCTACAGGATTTTTGCACTTAACAGTAGGTTATGTCTACTGATGTTTTTCGCCAACTTCTGAAGCAGCACCATATTCCTCTTTATTCCTACGATGTGGAAGATTTTGAACTGGACTTGAAAAACTTGCGAGAGTTGGGGCGAATGTAATTATATAACTATTTAGTAATATTAAATTTCACGCAGTTTCCGTCCCCTTGCGGGGAAAAGATAGAAAACTACTTGACTGGAGAAGTGAAATAAGAGTGGGGGTGATAGATTAGTTTCCGTCCCCTTGCGGGGAAAAGATAGAAAACTACTATCAATAACATCCTTTGCTGCCTGAATATCCATATACCTAAGTTTCCGTCCCCTTGCGGGGAAAAGATAGAAAACTACTGAAAAGTTGTTAGCCCTTGCATCTAGAGTTGGATGCGGTTTCCGTCCCCTTGCGGGGAAAAGATAGAAAACTACCATATTTGGTTGACTGAAGACCTCAAAATCTACGCAATTAAACCAGTTTCCGTCCCCTTGCGGGGAAAAGATAGAAAACTACCCTACCCTTATGGAAACCTTACGCTGTTTAGTTTTCAAAGTGCGTTTGCGCGAGACTACGGATGTATGGCTGGTATAAAAACGAAAATAGGTTGTTTTTAACTGCCCGAACCTGTAAATTTCTCGATATTCAAGACTATAACCGAATTTCCCTAACGAGTCAACCCCCAAATCCATAAAAATCTCAAAAAATCTTCATCCCTGATGTCGTAACGCTTTCTAGCTTCCTGCGACAACAAACGAGAAAAACCCACAAAACATTACAATCCCATAAAACCCCATAAAATAGAACGCTTAACCCCAATTTGTTGATCAAATCCGAGTTAAAACGTTCTAAAAATCTGAGAAAAAGTAATATTCCGTTACAGAATCAGATAATCCGGCGGTTCATAGGGCGGATCACTGCCAAACACCCGGGTCTGTTGCTTGGCCATATTATCCAAAGGATAGACCCGCAAACTATCCTCATCCAACTTCAACACCTTCAGCCAACGCCGTTCTAACAAATGTTCCAAAACCGCAGGTTTCAAGGGACATTCAAAAACCGAATATTGCACCCGTTGACAACGCTGTTCGAGCAATTTTGCCAACTTATTCCGGCGCTTATCATCCCGGACATCGTAACAAACTAACCATAATTCAGCCATCAGTTATCAGTCATCAGTTATAGCAGTTGCCACATCTATTAGGACATTCTTGAAAGCTAAAAGCTACTTATAGTAAGTATTTACCTATTGCCCATTGCCCATTCCCTATTGCCTCTTGCTATAACAGTTGTAGGGGCGGGTTCTTTTAGATCTTTGCTAATCACCTCAATCTCGATGAACCCGCCCGTACCAGTCATCAGTTATTAGTAGACTTAAAATCTACTACTTTCTTTCTAGGTTAGATCCCCCCTAGCCCCCCTTAAAAAAGGGGGGAACCGGACTTGATAAGATTGTTCGGTTTTTAGCCCCCAAATACTATCGGTTAGATATCCCTAGCCCCCATAAAAAAAGGGGAACCGGAGTCAAAGCCCTAATTTTTAGGCTGTTCAAAGTCCCCCTTTTTAAGGGGGATTTAGGGGGATCTAGTCTAGGATAAAAACACTAATCTTCCCCATTCGTAATTCGTAATTCGTAATTACTTATTTCAACACAAAGCCCTGATAATCTAACCTCGACTCCACCAGACATCGGGCCAGCGATCGCGCCTGTTCCAATAAAATTTGACTCAAACTTAACCGACGATTTTGGGCCGGATACAGAAAAGGTTCCCGCAGACGACGCTCTAACTGTCCTAACAATAACTTTTTCGCCGTTACCCCCAACCAGATCCCCTCTCCATCGGGAGACGGTTGAAAATCTTCCCGTTGAAGTAAATCCGATTTAATCATAGAAATCACCGCCTGATCCACCACCACCGGGCGAAATTCCTCCATTAAATCTAATACCAAATTCGGGCGATAGGGTTCAGTGGCGTGGAAAAACCCCAAATAGGGATCAAGTCCCGCCCGAACACAAGCGGCAAATACCCGGGCTAATAATACCCCATAACCCCAACTCAATAGGGCATTAATGGGATCAAGGGGCGGGCGGCGGTTGCGTCCGGTAAAATTCCACTGGGGCGGGAAATAATGCCGCAACGCCTGATAATAGGTGCGGGCACAAATTCCCTCAATTCCCATCAATTCGGAACGGTTTAGGGGAGTGGAGGTATTTTTCAACTGGATCATATAGGCGGCGATCGCATCTATAGCTTCAGCTAACTCGCTAATTTGGGCTTTTGTAGACCGATGGCGCTGTTGGAGTAATACCCGTTGGTTGCGAATTTTTGCCATCACTAAAAGTTGGGCCAGCGCCATCCCAAAAGTTGTATCAACTATTCGATATTGGGCGAGTCTGAACATCGGGTTAGTCTGAAACTGTCCCTGAAGACGTCCGCGAAACTGTCCATCCCGTCGGAGAAATAGGGTTTCTATTCCTCGATCTAGGAGTTGGGCGATCGCTTCATCGGTTAACTGGACTCCAGGCAAAATCACCACTAAGGTTAATTCCCCTAACCGACAGCTATGGGTTTTATCCTGATATTTGACCGAAAAACTCTGATTTTGATAGCGAACAACCGTTCCAGGTTCTGTTAAGTATAGAGTTGTCATAGCCACAAATTACAAAACCAGCAAACCCGGTTATTGTCTCGGTGCTGTGGAAGACCCCATTTCTACACCCAGCCATAATGAAAGATAAGAAATCAGCAAACCTGGTTTCTCAATTTTATCGAGAATTGCGATATGCCAATTTCCTTAGCTCGACTCCTGGTTCGTTACCGTATTCTGAGTGTAGCGATCGCCAATGCAGGCATCACCTGGATTATCTTAATTATTGCGCCCCTGGGACTCTTTGCCGTGATTACCTGTACCCTAGCTGTGTTTATGGGTAGTCTGATCGTGACTACGTTAGGCGATCGGGCCCTCGATCATCTCTTACACCTCGAAGGCGAACAACTGCGACAAACAGACCTGACCCCAAACCCTTCTGCGTCACCATTTCAAAGCGATCGCCACCTCTCCCACCCACAACGCCGAGAAATCAGCGATCGCTAATTTACCAAAAATGCGTAAAACCTGAAAATTGAACCGATATGAATATAGATCCCTATTAACCGCTATGTCTATTTGTTTACATCTGAGTCCATCCCAAACCCATGAAACCCTGTCCTATCAGATCTTAACCCTAGAACTGACTGGACAAGACCGAATTATTGAACCCCAGGATATTGCAACCCTGGAACTCCCAACCGGAATTAACCCCCAGGGGGGAATAGTGATATCAGGACGCGGCCCCATTTGGTTGTATGGCTACCTGATCCATGAACTCCATCCGACCGCTTGGATCGCCTGTTATGACCCCCGTTTGGGGGCGATCGTGGTTTCCAGTCATAGCCGAAAAGTGAGAGTAGGTCAAGTTTTACCCCTAGCCATTTCTCTTTTTAATCAGTCCCCCGCCCCCGATCCCCTGTGTCCTGCCTTGATGATTGTTGGGCCGCCGGATAGCGGGAAAAGCGTCCTGTCCCATGCCTTATTTAAAGCCCTTCTGCCCGAATATCCTAACATTTATTTACAAAGAGCCCATTGGGATGGAGAGGGCAATTATAGTTTAGAGTTAGGAGAGGATAAAACACCGGAGCTTATCGAAACGTTTAAAGCCCAAAATCGAGGCGGGTTAACGGAGCGTTTCTATCCCTATCATGCCCAGGGTATCCTACAACTGCGACGGCAGAAATCGTTAATTATTGTGGATGTTGGCGGCATGGTACAACCGG
Source organism: Planktothrix sp. PLAVEN19ND (assembly GCF_057220675.1). Taxonomy (NCBI): domain Bacteria; kingdom Bacillati; phylum Cyanobacteriota; class Cyanophyceae; order Oscillatoriales; family Microcoleaceae; genus Planktothrix; species Planktothrix sp. PLAVEN19ND. The sequence goes on from NZ_CM170132.1 coordinate 3,084,092, forward strand.
ACAAGTATCCTATATTAGAGGCCTGTAGCCACTATTTGATTATTAGTTCTAAGCCCGAAGCGGTCAACTCCTGGCACGAATTCTGTGGTCAAAGAGGGAATTTAACCCCTGTAGCGGTGATTTCTAGTGTGTTAACGAATACGGAGGAGGTGCATCAAATTCAACCCTATATTGAGATTACCAGTGGCGCTTGGGTGATGGGTCAAGCTCCTGCTATTCCAGAAGTTTTGTTAAAGAAAGTTAAAGCCTTAATTCATAATTAATCTATTAAAATATTAGATAGGATGCGTCAAAATGGCTAATTTAGATCCTGAAACTTCAGTTAAAATTGCTCTAGTTTGGTGTTTAGCTTGGGGAGGAAAACGTCAACCCCAAAATGTGATCGACATCAATCAATTGCGAGCAGCAGTCATCCAAAAACAACCGATTTCCGAACCGTTACAGTCTATTATTCAGCAGGTAGATGAAATTCTGAAACTAGATTTTCCTGAAACTATTAATCAACTGCAAAACTATACAAAAAAATATCCGTTATTATGGGAATCTCCTATTGGGTTAGTTTATGGTGGGGCAACTAAAATTAAACAATATGTTTTTGAAGCGGCTAAACTCCCTGATATTCGAGGAGCGTCGGCATTATTAGATCGGATTAATTTAGTTGATATTCCGGGGTTTTTTGGAGAATATGAAGATAAAAAATCCGTCACCGTTGAACAATGGTTAGATCAAGAGTTTCCCGACTTAAGATCGTCTTTGATTCCTGAATTATTAGTTTATTACAAAGGCGGAAATGTTTTAGCATTTTGTCCGGCGGCTTTTGTGGATGATTTATCTAATGCGATTGAAAAACGTTATACCGAAGAAACCTTAACCGCTAATTCCTGTGCGGTGGGTGCTGTTTTTAAGCCTTTGGAGGTTCGGTTTGGGTTATTAAAAGATGAAATTACAGAAACTTTTTGGCAAGAAAAATATAATAAAAATCTCAATAATCACCTAGTAAAAGCCTATTTTACCCAAGAGGATACAGACGCAAAAAAAGCTTTTATAAATCGTAAAAGTTTTAATGAATTAGTCACCCATTTAGCGATTAAATTCAATCAGCGTCGCAGTGGAAATGATACGGAAAATCGTCCTAGTCGTCGTTATCCACCGATGTTTGAAACCCATCCATTTTTAGTTCGGGATGAAAGCGATCGCCGTTTAGCTATTACACAGGTTTCTGAACTTCCCGACAACCCCAAATTATCAGAAGTTTTAGCGCGTAAACGAATTATTGGACAAATTGCTAAACGTGAAATTTATCAAATTCCTAGTTGGTTTAACGATTTAGGGTTATCTTGGTATCCTAGAGAAATGACAATTCCCAGTTGGGTAAAACGGTTTGAAGATTTTTTAGATCAATCCGAAAATCTAATTTTATCTCAACACTATTATCAGGGGAAACCAAAACCCACAGAAGCACTTTCTCTCAGGGAATTGGGAAATGTTCATAAAGGGTTTGTTGCTTATATCTATGCTGACGGGAATAATATGGGGGGTTATATCCAAAAAATCAAAGATCCCCAAAGCTATAAAAAGTTTAGTGAAGATATTTTTAAAGCAACCGAGGAATCTGTTTATAAAGCATTAGCAAAACACCTCAACCCTCACCAATTAAAAAATTTAACTGATCCTGATAATAAAAATAGAGAGGGAGAATTGATTCATCCCTTTGAAATTGTTACTATTGGGGGAGATGATGTTTTAATTATTGTTCCTGCTCATCAAGCATTAGAAATCGCTAAAACCCTGGGAGAAGAATTTGAAAATTGTTTGATTACTGGTTATGGAAGCGAGCAAAAATATGATCCTAAAATTGTTCATAGATATCAAGGTAAAAATCTACCCTCCGGGTCTAAGCAATGTCAACTCAGTATGTCTACAGGGGTTTTAATTACCGCCGAAGATACTCCTATCTACTATGCAGAAAATATAGTTAGCCAGTTGCTGAAGTCAGCAAAAGAAAAAGCAAAAACCTTGAAGAAGTCAGGTAAATATTTAGGAGGAACTATTGACTTTTTTACCATGAAATCTGTTACAATGTTAGCATCAAGTATTAAAGAATTTCGAGACGAAGGACTAAATAAAACAATTGGAGGACAACAACTTCATTTATATGCCGCGCCTTATACACTCTATGAAATTGAGGGTTTATTAGAGTCACTGAAAGCATTACATGAGGCTAAATTTCCGCGATCGCAACTCTATCAAATTCGCAGTTTATTAGAACAAGGGAAAAACACCGCTATTCTGAATTATCGTTATTTCCGAGTTCGTTTAAAATCTGATGCACAAATTCCTTTAAAAGAAAATTTCGAGAAAACCTGGTGTGATGCTAAAACCAACCCTGGAAATATTGCCCCTTGGATGTTTGATCAAAAGGATAAATTATATGAAACAATTTGGCGAGATTTAGTTGATCTTTATCCTTTCTCTGAAGCATCCGAAACCTCGGAAGATGCCCCAACTTCTGAAACAGTTGTGGGGAAGGGACGGGTTTAATTTAATCTTTGATTTGTCTTAAAGATTTTAGAGAACCCGCCCCTACGGAATAATGGTTGATTTAATTGCAGATGATCTAACACTATGATTCAACTTCAAGCACTCACAAATCGTATCACTTCCTATTCCCTAACTGCTAATATTAATACCGCATTATGTATCGGTTCTGGGGGTTCTTCTGGTTCCTTAGCAGATAAACCCATTGTTAGGAATGCCGAAAAAAACCTAATTATTCCCGCATCTCAACTCAAAGGTCGTTTACGCCATGAATGTGAGAAAATAGCGCGGGGGTTAGGTTGGGCAATTTGTGATTCTCCCACAGCGGAAACTATGTGTCCCCAACTTGCCGGATTTTCAGAAGTAGAAAAAAACCGATTTAACCGGGAAGAATATCAAGTTTCAGAAGATCACCGACATCACTGTTTAATCTGTCAAATTTTTGGTAATCCTAGTTTACCATCCCGGGTTCTATTTGATGATTTAATCTGTCAGGAAGACCCCGATAACCTACCCGAAATTTTACGTCCGGGTGTCACCATTAACCGCCGCCGGGGGACAGCAGAAGAACACAAACTGTACTTCCTAGAAACCTCTCCCGCTAATGCTGAATTAGCATTTACAGGTGCAATTCACTTTCTGCCCAATTGTCCTGATTATGCTCAGGCTTTAATTGTAGCAGGTTTGCATCATATTCATGCGTTAGGGGGCAGTAAGTCAGCCGGGTTAGGATGGTTAACTTGGGAAATTGATCAAAATATGAAAATCAATGAAACTGCATGGCAAGAATTAGCAAAGGGGGTAAAAAATGAATCGAATTGAATTAGAAATAAAAGCATTATCTCCTTTGGCAATTGGTCGGAATAAACCTGGTGCTTCAGTTAGTGAAGCAGAAGACTATATTCCCGGTTCCGTCATTCGAGGGGCGATCGCATCCCAACTATTACAAACCAATCAACCTGAAACCGGAGATGATTTTCACCGCTTATTTTTAGATGAAAATCAGGCTATTTTTCAGAATGCTTATCCGGCATTTGTCTATGATAAATCAGATCAAACTAAGGAAATAGCAGAAAATGTTTATGTTCTGCCATCAACAGTTCTGAGTTCCAAAATAAACCCAGGGTTTAAACCTAATAAAGATGGCGTTTTTGACACCTTAATTGATCGCTTCTGTGCAGAACAACATGGTTTTCCCTATGACCCCAGTTGTCCGACAAAAGCAGGCGAGCGGGTAGATGGTTTTTCTGGATTCTATACGATAGTTAAGGGAAAATACTATAAAGTATCTGCCAATAAACGATTGTTAACCCGAGTAGGAATTAACCGAAGACGGGCAACATCAGAAGAATCCATTCTCTATAGTATACAAGTCTTAAATGAATCCCAACCGATAGGGAACAAACCTGCTATTTATCGAGGGGCGATCTTAGTTCCCGATCATCAGTTAGCAGAATTATTGGTGGCGTTTATTCGTTCTCACCAAGAAGTCTTCCGTTTTGGTGGGTCAGTTTCCAGAGGACTTGGGAAAGTAAAAATTCAACCAAAATTATCACAAAAATCTCAAAATCTGGTAAAATCAAGAATAGACGATTTTAACAAAAAACTCCAAAAACGTTGGCAAGACTGGAATATTTTTAGTCAACCGGAAAAACCCTATCCCAAAGCCCGAAAATATTTCACCATAGATTTACAATCCGATGCTATTCTAATGGAAGATTGGCAACGAACCACGGTAATTTCCGAGGCGATGTTAAGGGAATTAACAGGTCTTGATTCATCCCTAAAATTGGAAGCTGCGTATAGTAGTTATGACCATCGTTCCGGTTGGAATAGTGCTTGGGGTTTAATGAAAGATATCGAGTTAGTTACAAATAAAGGGGGGGTTTATCTATTTAGTATTAGTCAAGATCAGGAAAAAGAATGGACAGACGCTTTGATTCAATTAGAATCTCAAGGTGTGGGAGAACGAACCTCAGAAGGGTTTGGTCAAGTTCAAATTTGTAACCCATTTCACTTAGTATTACGCGAGGAGGCAAAATGAGTTTATCGACTGAAGTTAAAACAGCACTGGAAATTCAAAAAGGAATCCGTCAAGCGGAAGATGAGTTAGTTCAAGCAATAGAAAAAGCATTAGATAGTAAAAAATACGGGAACTTAGAAGAATCTCAGTTCAGAAATTTAGTCAGAGTGGCTGAAACGACCGATAGTCCAGAAGTGATTAAAAACTTTATTCGCTATCAAGTGGGACGGGATATTAAATGGGGTCGAGGTAAAGATTCTTTAGCAGAAAGTATTATTAATGATATTAATGCCAAAACAAAGGAAAAAGCAGAAGCGATCGCTAAACAATCTAAAACCCAAGATATCAAGTCAATTCATATTGAATTAATTCGTCGATATTTAGGATATGGGGCGCGGTATCTTAAATATTTGCGAGAAGGTAAAGTCTGAATTTTAATTAATTTCAATTAAGGAAGTAAAAAAATGCCACGCTTTGTGCTATCTACCATAGGAACAAGCTTACTCACTCAACAAATTAATCGAGGTAATAGCGAAGAAAAAGATTGGTTTGATCATCTTTCTAATCATGCCAGTTTAAAACTTGATGAAACCCCGGAAAACATCAAACAAATTATTGAGGAACTACAAAAAAGAGCAACGGAAAAACTGAATCAAAACGATATTCCAAAAATTCGGCGTGCCAGTGCAGAACTTAATGGAATTTATGGATTATATGAAGAACAGTTAGAACAGGGAAAACAGGATATTCACTGGTTAGTTGCAACGGATACGGCACAGGGAGAAGCAACAGCAAAAATTGTCCAGTCATTTTTAGAAAAACATGGAATTGTTACACAAATCTTACAACCAAATAACCTATCTGCTACCAGTACCGAAGCTTTCACGAATGGTATTGATGAACTATTAGAATGGATTGATCAAACGCTTCCTGGTTATCGAGATAGTGATTATCGGATTATTTTTAACTTAGTAGGGGGCTTCAAAAGTTTACAGGCTTATCTAAACACAATTGGGATGTTTTATGCCAATGAAATAATTTATATTTTTGAAGGTATAGGCTCAAAACTGATTACAATTCCTCGACTTCCAATTAATATTGACGACTCCAGAATTAAACCTGTTGAATTTGCATTAATGTCGGCAAAAGTTGCTGTAAAAATGAGTTTATCAGAACTGGAGAATGTACCTGAAGCCTTATTATATAGCCTAGATGAAGAAGTAACACTCAGTAACTGGGGAAAATTAACTTGGAATAATTGCAAACAAAAATTATTAACTCAAGATTTGCTACAATTTCCAAAACTAATTTATGAGAAATCTTTTGACAAAGACTACCGAAGAAATAACGTCAATGCTCAAAGAAAGTTAGATTTACATGAGGTATTAGCCGAAATTTGCGGTTCTATGATTAAATTCGGAGGAGACACAACAAAGTTTTCTGAACATTTACACTATACCAGATATGAAGGGGGACAAAAATGTGAAGGAGGAGTGAGAAAGAATGAACTGGATCATTTTTATATTAAAAATACAGGTTGGCGTGTTAGTTGTTTAGCTAAAGACGGCAAGCTATATTTACGCCACTATGGAGAACATGATTATGTCCAGGATAATCCTTAAACATTTTATTTTCAGTAATTTGTTTTAATATCTGCTTAACAATCTCATCCCATTTTGCCATTTTATGATAGGATAAACTACAATGGTAGAAGCGATTAAATCTCCTCCAAAGTTGTCTCTAGCAGAGTTTCTAATATTGCCAGAAACTAAACCAGCTAGTGAATATATCGAGGGTAAAATTCATCCCAAATGTATGCCAAAAGGTAAACATAGTGCGATTCAAACCTTTGTGGTTTCTATCATTAATCAAGTAGCTATTCCCCAACGAGTCGCGCGGGGATTTACGGAATTGCGTTGTACCTTTGGAGGGCGATCGCTTGTTCCTGATATTGTTGTTTTCACTTGGGAAAGAATACCCCTTGATAGCAATGGAGAAATTGAAAATACCTTTGAAATTCCTCCTGACTGGACGATTGAAATTCTCTCTCCTGATCAAAGTTCTACCCGTGTGATTAATAATATCCTATTTTGTCTGAATCATGGAACAAAACTAGGTTGGTTAATTGATCCGCAGGAGCGATTTATTATGACCTTTAAACCCGATCAACAACCAGAAATCAAGCAAGATCAAGATCCTTTACCTATTTTAATCCCTTTAGGAGATTGGTCATTATCAGTGCAAGACATTTTTAACTGTCTCAATCTTAATTAACACTATTACATTGATTTAACTATGTTTGATACGTTCAAAAATCGCTTAGAAATTACGGGAACTTTAACCACTGTTACAGCTTTAAGAATTAGTGCAGGACGGTCTACAGAACCCATTGGATCAGATTTACCAGTAATTAAAGATGCGTTAGGTCGTCCTTTAATTCCTGGGTCAAGTTTTAAAGGTGCATTGCGATCGCGTTTAGAAAGTTTTTTAAGAGGAATATTAGGAAGCGATCGCCATCTTGTCGCTAACCCAGCGAATGAAAATGAATGGTCAATCAAAGCCGATGAAATGAAGATTTTAAAGGAAAAGGAGCAATTTAAAGATGATTTAGCCCTAACTAACGAAATCATTAAACAAACCGATTTGATTTCTCATTTATTTGGTTCTCCTTGGTTAGCCAGTAAATTTCAAGTGCGAGATTTAACAGTAGATTCTGGTGCTTGGTTTGGACAATATCAAGAACGGGATGGAGTCGCCATTGACCGAGATACAGAAACCGCCGCCGATGGAAAACTCTATGATTTCCAAGTAGTTCCGGCGGCAACTCCCTTTCAATTTAAAGCGATTGTTGAGAATGCAGAAGAATGGGAATTAGGGTTATTAATAATTGGGTTACGCCAATTTGAAACTGAACAAATTCCGTTGGGGGGAGGCCGCTCAAGAGGTTTGGGAGTTGTGCGTTTAGAAATTGATCAAATGAATTGGTTTGATTACCCTGAAAATCAGCCCCATTTGCTTTTAGAGTATTTGAAAAAGTTAGTTGTTGGAGATGAAAGTGCCTATGAAGATGCACAGGAATTTAAAGATTATTGGGTACAACAATTAATTGATCACTTGACTGAGAAGATGAATCAAAAAACTGCTGTATCTTTGCAAGAGTGAACTTTATTTTCCCATAATTTCAAGTTCAAGATCAACCACTGATTATAGCTTAATTCAAAAGACAACTCTCAACCCCATCTAACTATGCACAAACGATTTGTTAACCATTGTACCCTTGAATTTAGTATTATTCCCGACGGCCCTATATTAATTAAATCGGGAAAAGAAGGCGCAGATCCCACAAAACCAGATATGGAATTTGTCGAAACCTACTATCAAGGAGGACGTTCTATTTATCTCCCTGGAAGCAGTTTAAAAGGGGCAATTCGCGCCCATGCAGAACGCATTGTCAGAACAGTAGGTCAGGATAAATGTCCCAATAACGCCAATTTATTATGGGCTAATGACCCATTAAATGATGATTACAAATATTTAGAGAAAAAATCATCAACAGACATCTATCGTTTATCTTCCTTCACCGATCAATTATTTGGTAATACTTCAGTTGCTAGTCGTCTTAGAATTGAGGATGCTTACCCCGTTGATAAAACCCAAGTGAAAACTGAAGAACGCAATGGAGTTGCTATTGATCGAGTTTTTGGTTCCGTTGCAGTTGGGCCGTTTAATTATCAAGTGTGTACATCGGGAGAATTTAGCACTAAAATTCACCTGAAAAACTTTACTTTAGCTCAATTAGGATTAATTGGTTTAGTGTTACGAGACTTAAATGATGGTTGGTTTGGGTTGGGTTTTGCTAAATCTCGCGGGATGGGAACGGTGCAAGTTAACCTAACAAAAGCAGTGGTTCAATATCCGGGTTGTATATTAGAACAGGACAGAATTAAACTGTTAGGAAGTGATAAAAATTGGGGAACCACACAACTGATCGGAGTGGGTGAGTTTCTGTCTTCAGAAGATGCACAAACCTATGGTTTTCCCTCAAATGATCATCAAGAAACTCCCGTTAAAGGTCAAGAGATGAACTTAGGGTTAGGAGTTGAATTAACCTGGGAAGGAGATGTACAAGTTCAAGATTTATTCACAAAATCCGTGCAGGCTTGGAAACAAAAAGTTGAGGTGAAAGCATGAGTGCATTTGTAGGAACAAAAGAACATTTAGATCTAACACAATTGCAAGAACTGATTAAAAGTTTATTTCCTGAACCTGCTTATTTCTGTGAACGAAAGCCGGATAAAATAGAACCCATTAAACTAGGACTTCCTCAAGATTTTGCCCCAGAAGGACAAATTTTTAATCGGCAAAGGGAGTTAAGATGGAAAAAAACAAAAAAAGGGTTTAATGTTTTATTATTGAGTTTAGATGAACCCCAAACCCAGACTCTGAACAAACTTAAAAATAACTGGAAAATCGAAGATCAAAATGTCCATATTTACGATCAAAATGAAACCCGATTTCCCAGAGGTGTTCATTCCCTATCAGCAGAAATAGATAATAATAACTTTTCCCTAGGACAACGTTATTTTAAGGATGCTGATACCTCAACAATTCATTTTATTGCACTAACTTTAAGATAAAATATGAATTACAATCAACCCACCCCCAGACAACCCAATTCTTCCCCGAGTTCGAGAGGCAATTTCTCCGACGATGAACGAGTTCCTAAACCCTATGCAATGGTTTCTTTACCTAAACCTGCACCCCAACGTAAACTTCCCGTAGGTCAGGAACAGTTTAAGCCTAAGCGTTTAAGTGGTAAAATTCACCTCCGTTTAACGGTAAAAACAGCCACCTTTGTTGCCTCTGGAGTGGTGGCAATGGGAAATGATGTTTCTAGCGCTAATAAAAATATTCCTCTGATTAAAGTTGCTGTGAGTCAAGGGGAAAAAATTATTATTCCGGGGAGTTCTTTAAAAGGGGTTATCCGTTCAACCTATGAGGCAATTACTTCAAGTTGTTTGTGTAAAACAAGAGCGAGAAATATTCCAGAGGGATATTTTGAATGTAGAGATAAAACTAAACTGTGTCCTGCTTGTCAAGTCTTTGGGGCGATGGGATGGCAGGGTTTAATCTCATTTCAAGATGCTGTTGCAGAAACCATTAAACCCAGTGTCGGGTTTATGCCTTCATTATATGCACCTCACGCTAACAGTCGTTCTTATTTAATTAATGGCAAAGTTGCAGGGAGAAAGTTTTATTATCATACCATTAAAGCAGTTGATAAAGGACAAAAAGGTATTCCGGTTCAACAAGCGGGGGCGGAATTAACCCTAACAACGCAACTTCGATTTATGAACTTAACAGAAGCGGAATTAGGAACACTTTTGATTGTTTTAGGACAGGATAAAAATAATTCTTTTGCCTTAAAAGTAGGAGGAGGTAAGCCAATTGGTATGGGAACAATGACCGTAGAAGTAAAAGAGATAGAACATTCTGAAAGTGTTAAAAATCGCTATCTTTCCTATACTCTTTCTGAGGAGAATAACTTAACCGGAGAAAAGCTCAAACAATTTATCCAAAAAAATGTGAGTGCTGCCCACTCTGAAAAATTAGTTCAAGCCGAACAATTAAACCAATTAAAAGCAATTCTGAAATATCCAACCACACGAACTGCACCGGAGGGAATGTATTAATGTTAGAAACTATTGAATTAACAGAATCGCACTGGAAGGTAGCTCATAATGTTGCCATTGAATTAGTTAAACAACAACTAATTATTGAACCTAATTCTAATGGTATCAGGACTGAATTAGAAAAAATAGTTTCTTACTTTAGGGCGTGTATAATTCCTCTGGATACGGGAGAAAAATTCTTTAAATATTTAAACGAACTTGAAAGTAATGGACATAAGTTTGGAGGTGGTAAAAACAACAAAGAATACTACATAAACATTAAAAATATTTGTCACAAACATCTGAAAGATTATCAAAATAATGTTCCGGTGTTATTGTCAATTTTAGGCTGGGTGGTGAGGTTAATGCGTTATTACAAAGATGCTGTCCCAATGGGAGAACTCAACACTATTGAAACTGCACCTATACAGTCAGAAGATCGAGCGAAAATTGCTGAATTTTCAGCGGCTCAAAAATTTACCATCGGACAACATTTAGAGGCGACGATCACAGGTATTAATGGGAATAGAGTTAGTTATGAGATGTTGGGGGTTATTAAGAAGACACAGAAAGAACCAAGACTAGCGAAGAATTTGAATCAGGGGCAAACGGTTCAGGTGGAAATTGTGGAGTTAACAGAGGATGGGATAATTGATAAGGTGAAAATTATTAATTATTAGTTTTAATTTTTTGTGGAGAAATTCTAATGTCTAAAATCCTCTTAATTACCGTTGGCGGTTCTCATCAACCTATTGTTACATCGGTTCGTAACTTAAATCCTGACCGGGTAATTTTTATTAGCTCTGGGGGTACTAACGGAAGTCAATCTCAAATTATCGGCGAAGGAAAACCCTGTGAAGTCAGAAAAGGAACAGAGGTACTTGAAAAATTGCCGAATATTCCAACCCAGCTTAATTTAGGAGATAAATTCAATCCGAATCAGGATTTAGTATTAGTTCAAAATCCCGATGACTTATCAGAATGTTATCGCTTAATCTCGGATAAAATTCGCAGCTTACAACAAGAAAACCCTGAATCTGAATTTCTAGCTGATTATACCGGAGGAACCAAAACAATGTCTGTTGCTTTGGGAATGGCAGGAATAGATTATAAGGTAACATTGTACTTAACGACCAGTACAACTCGCCCAAATTTAATTAAAGTTGAACGGGGGGAACGAGTTAGGAAAGCGACAGTATCTTCTGTTACAGTCAATCGTACTATTGAACAACTTTTACCTACTTTTTTACAGAATTATAATTATCCCGCCGCTATTTCAGAACTGAATCATCTACTACAAACGATGGAATTAAACTCAGAAGATGATCAACGAGTACAAGATCTTCTCGATATTTGTATGGGGTTTGATTTATGGGATCGATTCGATCATATTGAAGCATGGCATTATCTTCAACCTTATATGAATAAAACCGAACTTAGACCTATGATTTTATTTCTCAAACGAGTTATGGGGAGTCGAGAAGCTTTTGCTCCCGCTTCTGGAGACTCTTTTCAAGCTCCTGATAAAATTAGAGGAAATGGGTATGAAATCATAGAAGATTTATTACTTAATGCAGAACGACGAGCGACTTTAAAACGTTATGATGATGCGGTAGCTCGATTATATCGGGCTTTAGAACTGTTAGAACAAGTTCGATTATGGCAAGAATACGAGATTAAAACCGGAGACTTAGATATACAAAAATTGCCTGAATCTTTGCGCCCAGAATATGAAATCTTACGAGGAGATAAAGGTAAAATTCAGTTAGCATTAACACGGGGTTATATTCTATTGAGTCAATTCCCTAATGATCCGATTGGAGAGTTATATAATCAACAGAAAAACACGATTCAAAATGCTCTACAGATTCGGAACTATTCAATTTTAGCCCATGGACTCCAACCAGTAACAGAGCAAGATTATCACAAACGATTTTATGGACTGGTTAAGCCCTTTATAGAATCTGGAATTGCTGCTGTTAGCGCAAAATCTTCTTCCTTAAAACCCGTACAATTTCCTAATTCTTTAGGATGACAAATTTGCAAGTTTTTTACCTAGAATGATTGTACATCATATTAATGAATAAAGCAGTGCCAATGTCCTCACGGGCTAGTTAATCTCAATCATACTTTCAACCCCTGACGGGCTAATTTGGCATAGGTTTTAACAGTTTCATAGGGCATTTCTAAATCCTCAGCAATCTCTTTTAACGATTCCCCAAACTCCTGACGGGCTAAAATTGTAGCCCTAGTTTCACAGACCTGCATAGCTCTTGTCCCTCCCGTGCGTTTTTGAGTTTGCATTAGGGTTTGGGTAATTTGTTCCACCCGTTGAGCAAATAATATCTCAACCGTTGTTGTTTCTAATAATTGTTGTTGCGTCCATCCTAACTGAGTTTGACCTAAACCAAATGTAGTTTTATGTCCGGTTCCACAATAGGGCGCAAATTCACCTAATGCGGAGAACAATTGTACAAATTTCGGTTGATTATAGGCTTCTTCTGCTAATCTATATTCAATCGCTCCCGTAAACCCAGTGACTGACCCTTTTTTACCCGCAGAAACTTTTAAAGATTGTAATTGATGACGCAAAATGATCACATTTTCATCAACCCAATTTAAAAACGTATCCTGGTCAAAAGACTGTTGAGAAAAATCATTCCAACGCCGCAAATAACTATGAAATACATTAAAGGGTAAAGGTAACGGAAAATGATGTCCTTTACGCCTAAAGCTCGTAGGAGAAATAAAACTTAGGGCTAAATTTTGAGTTATAGAGGTCTGAAATAACTGTTGGTATGTGGCGGGAGTTTGAGCGATTTTAATTTCTTTAATATTTAGTTTGACTTGTCGTAAATCAATGGTTTGAGGTTGATTTTTTAACCAATTAATTAACCCAGATACCATAGATTTAGACAAGGCACTAACTGACCATTGGTAGGTTTGATTAGCATAAACTTGTAGTTGTTTTCCGGCCGTTCCTATTTCTCCTTGTAACCCCGATAATGTAAAGGGTTTTTCGGATTGTCCATCATGCAAATATTGAGATAATTGGGGATCAATTTGACGGATTTGATCCAAAAACCAAGCATGAAGTCCAATAGTATATTGAGGAATTAATAAAGCATCGGTTTCAGGAACCAATTGAAAGGTCACGGCCACAAGTTCGGTGGTATCTGGTAAATTTAAAGGAGAAGATGATGTTTTTTTTATCATATTATTTTTTAAATGAATCAAGTAAAGTGAGAAGATGGTTATAGAAAATTAGGGAAATAAAAACTCAATAAATTGAGTATCTCAGATGTCTTGAAGAATATAAACTCTATATTGTTTATATAAGATAGATTATTATTTGACCTGAATTATTTTCTTATATTCCTCAATGTACTTAAACGGAAAAGGAATTACGGTACTTTGACCCGTGCGAACAAAATCAACATCCATCGTTGTTAGCAGTTGTCTGAATATTAATTTTGAGCCATTTACCGCAACAATTTTACGAAGATGACAGCTATCTTTAAAAGAAGATTGTACATTTTCTTTGCGATTTCCAACAAAGTAATAAGCCTCTGTTGCGGTTTCACCAAAATAATTTATATTGAGAGAAGCAGCAAAGATGTCCTCCAGACTGTGTTTATCTTTTGGAAAATGTAATCTAATCTGATGTCTAGTTAAAAAATAATCTCTTAGTTCAAATGCAATTGTAGATTGTTTTCCTAGCTGTTCATTAAGAATTTTTTTGAAGCTATTTTTATCAATTTCACTGTCACCTAATTTTTTTAACTCCTCATGAAATTTGACCAGTTTATCTCTATTTTCTATGACTCTTTCTTCCATAAATCCTTGTATAATTTCTGCTAAAGCATCTCCATTTCTCTTGTTTTCAGGAAAAAGCATTTCAACTTCTTCGATAATAGTTCTAATTTTATCAAGGTCGGGAATAGTGATTTCCTCAGTACGGAATATTTGATTGATGTCGCCTACATCAGAGACAACAAGACCTTCTAATGTCCTGAGTTTCTTGGAGTTATTGTCATCCGTCATAAAGTTTTGATATTGTTCAAATTTTTTCCAATTAAATAGGTCTTTTACCCTATGGAATTCAAAATCCCCATTGGGTTGAATTTCCATAAAAATAACGTGACTTTTATCTTCATCCCAAGCAGCAAAAGTCCAAACTCCTTTGCACTGAAGTTCAGCCCAATTAAACAGGTTTAACTTACCGGAGCTAATATCACGCTTGATGAGCAGTTCTTTTATACTTGTTTTAACAATAGCTTGATTTAGACTTGCAGTTGATTCAATAGTAAGATTCTGTCGTTGTGTATTTTCGTCAGAGGCGATATACTCATCATCAAGTCCATTTTTTGAATAGTAGGAGTCGTTATGAATAATTCTAAAATTTAAAGCAGTTTTTTTGTCAGTTTTTCCATCGGTAATCAGTTTTTGATCAGTCATATAGGGAAAAATTAATTTTTTCAGTGTAGTCACTAAACTAGCAGAATCTTCACTATTAACTCTATCAACTATGTTTATTTTTTGCTCATTAAGTAGGGAGTGCAGTTGTTTTGGTTGTTTCATCAGAGTGCGTTTTAATGGAATTTCTTCATCGATTTTACGGGGACTAAAATTAACATCCATGTATTCAGATAAATGTTCTTTAATACTCGTTATCACCGAGTCAAAAATACCCGCACGACTTTTATTAAAATCATCAATACTTGCAAAATCAAGAAATGGGGTAGATGCTTTTTTGCCTTTTAACCCAGATGCAATATATGTTAGTTTGGCGTCACTTTCACCATCACGCTCTAAATGTCTTCGCAGACTGGATGTTGAAGGTTCAAATATATAATGAGGTTTATTATAAAGAGCAGTGTTCAGTTCTTTTTTGCGCTGATTATCAGTAGTATTTTTTAGTTCTTTAAGGATAGAAATTTTAGTTCGGTGACGAACAATTTCAACCTTTAGTAAGTAATCATATCTTAAAGTGATTTTAGCAATATCAAGACAATCTTTATTTTTACCTTCAATGTTTGGGACAAGTAACAAGGCTCCGGTTAAATTACAATAATGATATTTAACAAAACGTGATCTTGAGGAAGAAAGGGAGTTGAGCAAAATTTGAGCCAGCCATGCTTCACAAATACAATCTTCAGCATCATCGCGTGAAACTGTCGGAATAACTTCCATAACAGCATTATCATTAAATTCCTTATTTGATCTAATATTAGAAAGACATTGATAAATATCAACTGGTTTCTTAAACATAGCATAGGCATATTTTCCATATTGAAACATGACAGCAAAAGCATGGAAATCTTTACCAAGAAGATAATCTAATTCTCTAGCTCCAGACCAGTTGCCTTTGATTTCTCGTTCTAATCGAATAAATATGAAGTCTCGTTTAATAGCATCAATATTAAAATTGATCTTGAGACGGTTGGTTAGAATACTCATTTGGAAAACTCCTGTTTAATAAATTCCAGTGCTGAATTATCTATTTTATCATTCTTACATAGATAAGGAATTTGAACAATTTTTCCATCAGGTGAAATAATCTCCTTAAAATCGGTAGTTGAACTACCCAGGATATTGATGATAAAAACTCGATCAGCCCCAACATCCTCCATTTTCTCACGAATTTTATTAGTTAACTCATCTGCTTCTACTGCAATTGTATCATTCCAGAACTTGAAGTCTATATAAATGTTCTGATTTGTTTTAAAATCAAAGCGTTCAAATTCATGTATATCCAGTTCTAATAGAGGAATATTTAAGAAATTTTCAAAGATATGTTTTCCACAAACTTCGCCTAATGCTCCTTTATAAATATTGTTGAACATTGGAGGCGTTAACATCCGTTCAGATTCAGGGAATTCTGTAGCCCAACCCGAATTAATAAATAATTTATGAAAACTATCAATTCTCATTAAATCTGTCAATCTTGCTGTTTCTTGACTCACTGTTTTGACTGCTTTTTTTCCATAGCTATCAGAAAAGAAAACTTCAATATCATTATAATCATTTTCCTGTAAAAAGTAATAGAAATTGGCTGCTTTTGGCAATTTTAGGTAAATAGGATTCCATTTTTGATCCCATTCTGAATCTTGGGAAATTGTCGGTTGACGAAGAACTTGCACTCTGAGATCTTGCCAGTCTTGAATACTTTTAGATTGCCAGGGTTTACTGAGTTGGCTCCGAATATAAGCAGCAGTCTGATTGCTTCTATGGGATGCAATATTTTCTGCTTCTTTTACGTCTTCAGATTGATGATTCAACTCACCGGCTGATTCCAGGAGAGCCGTGTATTCACCAACAGGAATAACATCCTCTGGTACAGAAAATCGGGTTAGATGTTTTCGGATTGAATCGTCAGCAAGAATATGAATGGTTGGAGCTTTCATATTTGTTCGACAGATTCGACCAATAGCTTGAATAATTACTTTATTCAAGAACAAGGAGTAAGCCTTTGTGTTATATAAACTGATAAAATCTTCGGCTTTGCGCTTTGACTTAGATCTTCCTACAAATCGATGAAATGCTGTATCTAAATAATTTTTAAATGTCCGGCGAGAAATAGCTCCATTTTCTCGCAAAAACTCTAACTGAAAAATATATTTAATAAAGTCCTCATCCTGAATATTATCACCATAAAGATTCACCAATAGATGTCTTGGGCTATCTAGGTAAATCCCATTAATATCCATATTTTTATCCTGGGGAAAGCTATTAATTTGTATGGGTTTTATAGAATCAGGAATTGGAAATTGCAGATTTTGCCCCACGCCAAGGGTCTGGTAAGTAGACAAAATGAATCGACGTTTATTCTCTTTTAAATCCTTGAGCAATTGTGATTTATTTTGATCAAATTCATCAGTAGAAAGTACAACTATTGTTTCTTGTATACCACTATCTATAACATCTTTTTTTCCTTCTAAAAGTAATTCTGCATATTCATTAAATATATCCCTATCAAACTTCGGATCGGAAGATTTTGGAAATTTAGTAAACAAGCAAAGAAACCCATGGCAATCAGGATGATCAAGAAAATATTTCCATGCTGTTAACGCTCTGACATAACGACTAAACGAAAATTCAATAGTTTTTTCATCCTCATCCTTCATTTTCTGGCGAACAGTGTTCCAAAGAGCCTGGGCTGCTTGTTGATCATCCAAAATAAATTCTAACTGTTTAATCGCTTCATTTTTTCCATCTGTTTTAATAAATTGAGTTTCTATTTTAATTTGATTATATCCTTGAGTAGCTTGAGAATAAGACTCTTTGAGATGATCAATCTTATCTTTCTGAAGACGGATAAAAGAATCTTTCAAACGATATTTTAAATACTCAAGATCATAATTTCCAATGTTAGTATAAAGTCCAGCCGTTGCAGAAATACCAACGACCATTGCTTTTGAACAGACTCCAGCCAAAAAAGATTCCGGTGTGCGGCTGAAGTTAAACATATATATTTTTGACAAAGTATCATGTTCATCGCTATCAACAATATCATGGTAGCGAAAACCTCTATCATAAAACCCTTGACCCTGGATGGTTCCAGTCTCAGTTTGCAAGTTAGAGAGTAGGTCACCTTCGATAATCTTGCGAGTCAATAATTGGATATATGTACTATCAATTTTAAAGTCATGAAGAACTGTTTTAACTGCGGATTCAAGATGATAAAGTTCTTTAATTCTGTCATCTTCTTGCTTTAAATGGCGATAGTTGTCAGCTAAATACTTAACTCCTCTCTGGAAATACATTAAAAATCCAGCAATTTCACTCAGAAGTGAGCGAATATCAACACCCGATCCTTTTGTACCTGCATCAAAAGCTTTAATCCAATTTGTCCGGTTTTCTGAATCTTCAACAATCTCAATTCGCTTATTACTCGCATCTAATACATAATGAAATTCATAGTCATAGAATAAAAAGTTGCGTTTTTTAACTGAAAATTGATCGTCAGATTTACAACTATGTTGGAGTTTATATTTATTAAATATTTCATCAGCTTTTGTTTTAAAAGAGTTAATCTGTTCCAGCAAAGATAGCCAATTTTTCCTAGAGGGATGTTTTTTTCGCCAATTAGATTCCTGAAAAAGTATTGTCGGGCATTCACTTTGCATCAAATGGTTATGAATATTCAGAAATGAATTTATCATATCCAATCGATGCTCCAACCCTGATTGAATGATGTTTGTAAGGACAGCTTCTTTTGTACTATCAAATTCATCAATAAATATGAGTGCCTGATCAACCAGCCGCTCATAGCAGTAATAAGAATCCTCAATAAGCGTTGCGTTTTTAACAAGGAATTTATCCATACTCAAAAACAATACCGTACGCTCATCTGTAAAGACACTGGGATAGAGTTTTCCGATCCATTGATAATCTTTATTGTTTTTAATCGCTGACAGTTTAGCCTGTTTAGTTTTAAAATTTTCTTTTAATTTATCTTGAATAAATTTTCTGAATTTTGGCTCCCGATCTTGGCGAATATCTATTTCAAATTTAGATTTAACGAATGAAGGGAGTTTGGGATCTCTAATAATTTCTACATAATCTTTTAATCGATAATAAATTTCTGTCTTGAACTGTTCAGGAATTTCAAAAGCAATAGAAAGGAGATTGTTAATAATGGTTTCAGAATTAGAATTAATAAAAAGTACATACTTATCAAAATTATCTTCTTGATTGTCGTCGATAAAACGTTTTTTCAAATCCTCTATAGGTAAATTTTTTTTGAGGTTGGTGATAAAAATAATTTTTCTATTTTGATTTGCAAATTCCTGATAATTAGAATAAATAAAATTGAGGACGTTGTGGGTTTTTCCAAAACCAGTCGGCATACTGAGAAGAAGCAGTCCAGGATTAGGTTGTTGACAGTATTGATTTAATATTTCTTGCATATATTCTTTATGACTTTAGTATATTCTATATCTTATAATCATAACACGGTTGATCATAAAAGTGATTTTTTTGGTTTATAATTTAGTTATTGTTAGGGCAAGGAGATTACACACTTAGCGTGAATAGTTTTATTATAGTCTATAATCCGTTTGTTTCTATGATAAAATTCAATCAGACCTAAATCAGTAAAAATCACTTAACATAAAATTGTAGAGTGTATAAGCGTAGCGCCCGCACCAACTCAAAAGTTTTAATCATCAATCAACAACAGGAGGTTTATGGTTGGAATAGAAGCACGGAAACAAACCAATATTATTTACCCTGATAGTGATGGAAAACCTATGTCAGATAATACCAAACAATTTCGCTGGATTACGGTGATTTACCATAATTTAGAATGGTTATTTGCTAATGATCCTAATGTGTTTGTGGCGGGTGATTTGCTTTGGTATGCTGTTGAAGGAAATAATAAAATTCGTCAAGCACCCGATGTTATGGTGGTATTTGGTGTTCCTAAAGGCGATCGCGGATCTTATATGCAGTGGAAAGAAAATCACATTTCCCCCCAAGTTGTCTTTGAAATTCTTTCCCCTGGAAATACCTTAACGGAAATGAATAAAAAGCAGGTTTTTTATCACCGTTATGGTGTGGAAGAATACTATATTTATGATCCTGATAAAAACGATTTAACGGGTTGGTTAAGGGGAGAAGATGGTTTAGAAGTAATTGAAATAATGGAAAATTGGGTGAGTCCTCGTTTGGGAATTCGTTTTAATTATTCTGAGGAAGAATTAAAACTTTATCGTCCCGATGGTCAACCTTTTGTTAGCTATTTAGACATTTCTCAACAACTGAATACGGCGTTACAGGAGGTTGAACAAACGCAACAACGTTTACAAGCAGTTGAACAACAAGTAGAACAAGAGCGAGAACGGGCTGAAAGGTTAGCAGAACAGTTGCGATCACTCGGAATCAACCCCGAACAAAAATAGGAGTGCGAGCGTCCTCGCTCGCTAGAAATATATTGTTTAAATACAAAGACAACTTATCATTTTTTCCCTGTCCGATTATCTTGAAAAGATGTCCCAATACCCTGTAAAAGACCTTTCCCAATTAAACCTAATCCTCGACCGACAACATTGGTTAAAACGTAAATAATCGCACTCCCAACAAAGGAAATCGCCGCCCGCAGAGGAGGAGCAACCGCATCGCGAGTTTCTAAGATTAATGTTACCGTTAATGGAATTCCCGATAACTTTTCTAACTCATCTCGGCGGGGAGAATAAATGACTTGTTTTTGAATTCCCCTTTCGCCTAAAACTAGGAGTAAATAAGAACTTTCAAAAATTGCTTTGGGTTCGGCGACATATTGATCCAGACGATATCGCCAGGATAAACTATTTCTAAATCTCTCAATTTCACGGGTTGATAATAAACGTCGATCATAAAATTTGAGTTTGATTTCTTCATAATCTGAAAAATAATTGAGTAAAGGTTGAATAATTGCATTAGCGACTTGAATTAATAAATTTTGTAATAATGCTTCTGCACGTTCCATGGCGTCTAAAGTTCCAGCCGGACAGGATAAATTATTAATAGTTAAGGGTCTACAAAATAATAAATGCTCAAATAAATCCTTAGATAAAGGAATTTTATCTAAAATATTTTTTTGAATGATCTCAGCATCTTTTAAGATAACAGCAACAATTTCAATGTTTTCTTTGTCCGTGGTTAAAGTATAATATTTCCCAAAAAAATCAATAGTTGCAGATTGCCAAAACTCTGCGATTAAACTCGACATTTTTTCAGCCAGTTGTTCATATTTAATATCGGATAATATTAATTCATCTAATAGAAGTTCTAACTGTTTTAACAAGACATACAACAATTCTCGTTTTTTAGATAGGCGTAAAATATCAATTTCTAAAGGCATTCCGGTTAAATTAATTAATCCAGATTGCAATTTCATGACGGTTTTATCAAATAAAACTGATTTTAAATTATTAGCTATAATTCCTGAACTTTTCTCATTGGTGGGATTAGAAGTGATAACTAAAGCACTATTTTGATAATTATTCAGAGGTTCATAATTATCAGAATTAAAATCATTACTAGCAATAGCAGCAGATTCCTCAAGACTGGCTGCGGTTTTGTCCGACGAAAGTTGACTAATAATCCAACGGGCTGTTAACAGTTCTCGCCGTTTTCCCGTCAAAATTAACTTATTAATAATAGTAATAGTATCCTGTTGATTAAATTCTTCTAAATTCCGTTTAATTTCTTGGTTAACTTCCGCGATCGCTTGTTCAATTTGTTGGAGTCCCGGTTGAACTAAAAACCCTTGAATCTTTCCCAATAATGAACCCGTTTTTCGAGATACAATACCCACAAATGGTTCTCGATTCAATGCTGCCAAGGATTCTAACCAATAGCGTTCTCCCGCCGCCAATTGATGAATAATTATCACCAATTCCCTGACTGGAATCCCCTTATTACAATAACCATCTACTCCAATTTTTTGGGCTGCCAGTAATAAATATGGTTGTTTAACTGTTGTTAATAATAGAATCGGAATTTGAGGATATTGAGTTTTAAATTGTTGACATAAATCTAAAATCGGATGGGTCTTAACCGATGGATTTTCATTGATTTTTAACCCCAATTCCAAAATAATTAAATCAACGGGTTTCTGCTCCTCTGAATTAATCTTAGTTTCATTTACCGTTACCAAGACTTTTAATGCAGCCTCCAAACTTTCAACCTCTGCGACCACTTCCAAATCCGAAAATGGCTCTAATGCAGTTAGTAACCCCATCCGAAAAATAGGGTCATCATCAATGATCAAAAGTCGCACAGTAGATGAAGTCATAAAACTTTAAATGTCGGGTTTCGGGTGGTGGCTAACTAAATCCACTAAAGTATTAATAATTCGATCCCGTTCCATCGGAATAATTTCCTTACCTTGCAAAATCTCTTGCATTAACACATAATGGGCTAGGGTTCCAATGATCACCCGTGCCATCGCTTCAGGGTCACGAATAGCAATATAGCGCTGAGTTGTTAGGTATTCTGTTAAAACTTCAATTCCTGGTTTTCCCAAATGGTGTACAAAGGTTTTAGCTAACTCGGGAAATCGCCCCGACTCCCCAATGACAAGACGAACAAAAGCTAAATGTTGCTGATCATCCAAGGAATTATCTAAAATTGTATTGGCAATTTGTCGCACCACAACAGCAGGTTCAGCTTCCATTAATTCTGCTCTGTGGGACTCCACCATAATTTGACATTTTTTCTGGGCTAACCGCTTGACCAAGGCAATAAATAACCCTTCTTTGTCCCCAAAATGGTTATAAACCGTCGCCTTTGACACTCCCGCCGATGCAGCAACCCGATCCATACTGGTGCCTGCATACCCATGCACTAAAAATTCTTGCAGCGCCCCTTCAAAAATTTGTTCGGCTTTCTCGCAAATACTATCCAACTGGGAGATTTCGGTCTGTTCTAATGCGTTCATAAAAAATACAGGGGAGATTTGTAAATGAGTGTGTTTTAAAACCACCAGAGGAAAATTTACTCAGGCCAATACATTCAATAGAAATTCCTCCTATAATTCTCTACATTGTAGCAATTTTAGCCGATAATCCCCCCTAGGCAATAATGGGAAGGTTTTTTCTGGAATTTATGCCTGGGTTGATGTAGCAATCTGGAGTAATCAGTTATCAGTCATCAGTGAACAGTTATCAGTGTAAGAGTTAATCGTTAAATGTTAATTTTAATTATACAAAAAACCAAAATTATGAGCAACTTTTTTGGACAACTCCGACAAAAACTGAGCAAACCTGTACTCTTTGGTTTGTATGGAGCGATGGGTTGTTTAGGTGCTGCAACACTATTGGGTGAACCCCTATTACAATTAACAAAAATTTCCCCCAAAGTCGATCAATCTCCCTTAGCAATTGTGCTATTAATTGATACTTCTGGCAGTATGAATGAAGATGGCAAACTCCGAGAAGTCAAAACCGCGGCTCAAGCCTTTGTCCAACGACAGGATTTATCAGAAAATCGTTTAGCGGTATTTGGCTTTGGGAGTAATATTCAAGCTGCTGCTAATTTAACCGATAATAAACCGACCTTAGAACAAGCGATCGCCCAAATTTCCGATGGTGGTGGTACTAATATGGATCAGGCCTTACTCGCCGCCACTCAAGAACTCCAGTCAACCCCACAACGGCGCAATATTCTTTTATTCACCGATGGACAACCCGGATATGCCGGGGCAAACCTCAACCGAGAACAGGCAAAAACCTTGTCAGCGATGAGAATAGCTGCATCCGAGGGTATTAACCTCGTGGCCGTTGCTACGGGAGATGCGGATACCAATTTTCTCGCTAAACTAACGGGCGACCCTGACCGGGTTTTTTATGTGAACTCTGGTGACTTTGACCAAGCCTTTCGACAAGCCGAAAAAGCCCTATATAGCAGTCAATTAGTTGAGTCTGGCCCTACGGGAAATTATGGGGTTGTTTACTCAGTTTTACGGATAGGCGGATGGACGGCCCTTTTAGCCATGGGTACATCCCTAGCCCTCATTGCTGGCCAAAACTATTACCTCCGTCGCCGTCTTCTGACTCCCCAACAAGCGGCCATAGGTGTTGTCGGAGGTTTAATGGCGGGACTGGTGGCTGGAGGAGTGGGTCAACTGTTATTTATTCCGTTTGCGGGCATTCCTATTCTAGCCATTGGGGGAAGAATCATCGGTTGGGCAATTTTAGGCTCGGTGGTCGGGGGAGGAATGTCTTTCTTTGTTCCGAACTTGCAACGGGGCCAGGCGGTGCGGGGTGGGACAATAGGTGGAACAGCCGGAGCCATTGGATTTCTGATTATTTCGGCAGTATCGGGTGATTTAGTGGGGCGATTAATTGGGGCGGCCATTATTGGATTTTTTATCGGTTTAATGATTGCTTTAATTGAACAATTCAGTCGGGAATCTTGGTTAATTGTTTCTTGGACACCTAACGAACAAACGAAGATCAATTTAGGAGCAGAACCCGTTTTATTAGGCAGTTCAGAAAATAACCATATTTACCTAAGAAAAAGTCAAGGATATCCCCCTATTACCGCCAAAATCTACACCGAAGGAGAAAAAATTATTATGGAATTTGACGAGGAAATGAAGGAAAGAGGGATGAAAATTCTCAAACAAGAACTCCATGATGGAGAACAACGCAAATTAGGAGATGTCACCCTAGAAGTTAGAACTACTAACAAACCCGTTGTTGGGCTTTAGCCCCTCCTGGAGCGAACCCACCCGTTGTTGGGCTTTAGCCCTTCTTGGAGCGCTGAAGCGCAACAACGGGGCTTTTTTGTGATATAGTAAACTAAACAGTTTAGTTTCAAGATTGGGCGGGAGGAAAAATTATGGTACGCCAAACAACAGTCGGTAAACTTTCATCCCCGAAACTGCCTCGAACGGGGATTTTGGTTGCCGTAACCACCTTCGCAATTAGTGGTTTAATGGGCTATACTTTCTGGCGGTATCGTCCCACTCCCGCCGAACCCGCAGCCCTACCCGAAACCGTTGTCCCGGGAATCAAAACCGTTACCGCCTTGGGTTGGTTAGAAACCCCAGGGAGAAATTATTAAACTATCCGCCCCCCAGTCCAACCAAGGGAGTCGGGTGGATCAATTATTGGTGAAAGAGGGGGACTTGGTGGAGGCGGGACAAGCGATCGCCATTTTGGATAGTCGAGAGCGGCTACAAGCGGCCCTAGAACAAGCCAAAACCGAAGTAGAAGTTGCCGTTGCCCGTTTAGAGCAAGTCCAAGCGGGGGCGAAACGGGGGGATATTCAGGCTCAAAAAGCCCGATTTCAGGGCAACCAGGCGGAGTTAGAGGGGCAAATTATCACCCAAAAAGCTACCATTGCTACCCTAGAGGCCCAACTCCGGGGAGAACGGAGCGCCCAAGAAGCCACCCTAGACCGAATTCAGGCAGAACTCAACAACGCTGAAACCAACTGTCAACGCTACGACAACTTATATCAGGATGGGGCTGTATCCGCCCAAGATCGCGATAGTCAATGTTTGCAGGCCGAAACCAGCCTTAAACGCTTACAGGAAGCCCAAGCCAACCTGAACGAAACTATTAGCAGCCGCACTGAACAAATTCGAGAAGCCCAAGCCAACCTCAGCCGCACCATCGCCACCGTTGACCAACAAATTGCTGAAGCCCAAGCTACTTTAACAGCCGTTAGCGAAGTCCGTCCAGTGGATGTCCAATTAGCCAAAAGTGAATTAACAAAGGCTGAAGCTGCTGTTAAACAAGCGGAAGCGAACTTAGAACAAGCTTATGTGCGATCGCCCCAAACCGGACGGGTGATCGACGTAAATACCCACGCCGGGGAACTGATTTCTAATGACGGCATTCTCGAACTAGGACAAACCGAACAAATGTATGCTGTTGCTGAAGTTTATGATAGTGATATTCCTAAAATACATTCGGGACAAGCGGCAACCATTACGGCGGATGCGTTACTCCAACCGTTAAAAGGTACAGTTGAAGAAGTTGGATTAAGAGTCAAAAAACAAAGTGCTTTAGATATTGATCCGACCACAAATATTGATGCCAGAGTTATCGAAGTTAGAGTTAAATTAGATGATATTTCTAGCAAAAAAGCCGCGAGTTTAACTAATTTACAAGTTAAAGTCACAATCACTCAGTAATTCGTAATTCGTAATTTATGATCGGATTTATACAGAGATTAGTAAATAGAACACCGTTGGGATGGTTGCAATTAAGTCATGATAAAGCCCGGATGTTAGTGGCTTTATCAGGAATTGCCTTTGCGGATGTTTTAATTTTTATGCAATTGGGATTTCAAACAGCATTATATGATAGTAATACCAGATTGCATAATCATTTAGATGCGGATATTTTTATTATTAGTCCCCAAGCCAGAAATTTAGTCAATTTATCAACTTTACCCCGGCGACGTTTATATCAAGCCATGGATGTTCCGGGGGTGAAATCCGCAGACCCCTTATATGTTAATTTTTCCGATTGGAAAAACCCCAAAACAGGGAAAAAAACAGCGATTTTAGTCATCGGATTTGATCCCCGTCATTCGGCTTTTAATTTACCCGAAGTTCAACAAAATTTAGACGTGATTAAATTAGCCGATCAGGTTTTATTTGATCGGTCTTCGAGGGGGGATTATCAAGAAGTTATTGCTAAAGTTGATCAGGGTAAAATTGTTAGTACCGAATTAGAAAAACGCACCCTCAAAATTGCGGGATTATTTAAAGTCGGTGCTTCCTTTGCGGCGGATGGAACATTGATTACCAGCGATCACAATTTTTTACGATTATTTCCCCGAAGAAAACCAGGGGGAATTAGTGCTGGAATGGTTAAAGTTGAACCGGGTTATGATGTGGAAAAAGTAGCAACAGACATACAAAACTATTTACCCAAAGATGTAAAAGTTTTAACCAGTGAACAATTTTTAGCCTTTGAAAAGGATTACTGGTCAAAAAATACTGCGATTGGATTTGTGTTTAGTTTAGGGACAGCCATGGGGTTTGTAGTCGGGGTGATTATTGTTTATCAAGTTTTGGCGACAGATGTTGCTGACCATACCCCCGAATATGCTACTTTCAAAGCTATGGGATTTAGAAATGCCTATTTATTAGGGATTGTTTTTGAAGAAGCAATTATTTTAGCAATTATGGGATTTATTCCGGGTGCTACGATTTCTTTAGGCTTATATCGTTTAACCAGACAAGCTACCAATTTACCTTTATATATGACCTTATTTCGAGCGGTTCAAGTGTTAATATTAACGGTTATTATGTGTATGTTATCCGGTGCGATCGCCACTCGTAAATTACAAGCCGCCGATCCTGCTGATATCTTTTGATTCTTACTTCTAAGTGTCTGGTTGTGAATGAGGAGTAAAAAAAATGGGTTGATATTTATTTGAGTTCAAAAAATTGTTTAAATCCTTTATTTTTTAAGCCTAGTTTTAATTTTTTGTCTCCAGTCCATAATAATCCATCCAATTGCAGCGTTAATGCTACATGAGGGGTATCACTCACATCAACACCTTGGCATAGTTCGTAAGCTAGTCTACGATATTCTAAAGTAATTAAATCTTCTTTATAGAGATGAAGGCGTTTTAGCAAAATATAATAGATTTGAATAATTTCTTCTTCGGTTAAATGACTAAGTTGAATGATTTTTTCCTTGCGCTTAAATAGTTCTACAAATACAAGTTCGCAAACAAAAAACGCATACTCTGAAGTTAGCAATAATTCACTGAAACGAGAATTTTCCCTAAGCAATGCAGAAAACAATATATTAGTATCAACAATAATCGGCTTTTGAGTTAACATAATTAACTAACCCAAGACTTGGACGTTAAGGTATCCCAAACTTCTTGATTAACTTCTTGACTCAGGTTAGTTATTTGTTCTGCTGTCAGTTGACTACGATTACGAATTGATTCTAACTCAAGATATTCTAAAAATTGAGTTAATAACTCCAAATTTACCATCTCTCGATTAAATTTAATAATAATATCTTGATTTTCCAGACTAATACTGTATAGACTTTGATTTGACATCAGTTTGATTCCAGCTAGACTTGATAATATCTATTATAGATTATAAAGTCAGTTATGGAAAAGTTATCGGAAAAACCCGGTTTCTGGAGGGATTTCCGATCTACCCCGACTATATTTAACAGCTTGACGTTCTTCAAAATTAAAATAGGGAAGTTGATGTTCACTAAATCTAAACTGTTTTTCTAAGGTTAATCCTAGCTTTTCCATAACTCGAATTGAACCTTGATTAGCTACTAATGCCCAAGCAATAACTCGTTTTACTCCCCATTCTAAAAACCCTTTATCTACTAGAATTTGACAGGCTTCCGTTGCGTATCCTTTTCCCCAACTGTTATAAATCAACCGATATCCTAACGCAATTTCATTGGGTTGTACCAGATTTAACGCCATGGCAAAAGGGTGATCAATGGCGGGGAAAAAATGTACCCAACCGATCAACTCTCCGGTGGCTTTTTCAACAATAGCCCAAACCCCAAAATATAAATATCTGCTATAATATCCCATAAATCTCGGTAATGTTTGAGTCTGAATAAATTCTTTAGGTGTGAAATGTCCACCATTAATATACTTCATCACCCTAGGATCGTTATCTAAATTCCATAAAAAATCTGCATCCAGTTCAGTAAACTGCCGTAAAATTAACCGTTTCGTTTCTAAAAAAATATCCATTTTTAGGGTAACTCCATGCAAACTCAAATCCAAGATATTCAAAATTCCACAAAAACCAATACAGCTATCGCAATTCAAAATTTAGACCATTATTTTGGTCACGATCAATTGCAAAAACAGGTGTTATATGATATTAACTTAGAAATTACCATTGGTGAAATTGTGATTATGACTGGCCCCTCTGGTTCAGGAAAAACTACATTATTAACCTTAATTGGAGCGTTACGTTCTGTACAGTCGGGAAGTTTAAATATATTAGGACGAGAAACTCTATGGTGCGCGTTCAGGAGAGTTAGTTAAAGCCCGAAGAAATACGGGTTATATTTTCCAAGCTCATAATTTACATCGGAGCTTAACGACCTTACAAAATGTGCAAATGGGGTTAGAAGTTCAGGATAAATTTTCTCGTTCAGAAATACAACAAAAAGCGACTGCTATGTTAGATAAAGTCGGGTTAAGAGATCGCTTAAATTATTATCCTGATAATCTCTCGGGAGGACAAAAACAACGGGTGGCGATCGCCCGGGCATTAGTTAGTCATCCCCCCATTGTATTAGCAGATGAACCCACCGCCGCCCTGGATAGTCACTCGGGGAGAGATGTGGTTAATTTAATGCAAACCTTAGCCAAAGAACAGGGTTGTACTATTTTAATTGTTACCCATGATAATCGAATTTTAGACGTGGCTGATCGGATTATTCACATGGAAGACGGAGCCTTAATTACTAATTCCGAACTAACACCCAATAACAATTTGAAATCAAACACTTAACCTAACCAGAATATCCGATATCATTTTATTTTTACCTTCCAGAACAGGATTTCAACACCCAACCGATCACAATTCCTAACCCTCCAAAACGAACCGCTTGCCAAAAAGGTTCCTTAAAACTGCCCCAAGTCACCAAACGACTTTCCAAATCAAATTCTATAGTTTCTAACTGCGTTTTTAACTGGTCTAATTCCTCTTTTAACTGTTGCGATTTCGTTTGACGAATTTGAGGAATAACTTCATCAATACGGTTTTTTAATTCTATTTGGCGTTGTTCATCCCGTTGAATTTGCGTCAATCGTTGTTTAAGATTAATCAAAGATTGTTCAACCTCGATTAACCCCTGTTCAATAGCTTGAGTCCCATCCTGATCAGAATTATTCGTTGATGGGGGTTGAGATGATGGTTGACTTGCCATAATAGTAAAAGACCGAATTCACCCCGCAATTAACACTATCATTTATGACTGACTCCAATTCCACAACTACCGACCTTTCTAAGCATAATATCAGTCCACGCACGGCTAGTCTCAGCGAGTATAGCACATTGGAACTCGCCCAAGCCCTATCGGAACGGTTAGCCATTCCTGAACGAGACTGGCATCGCCTTAAATCCGACCGCAATGCCCGCGCTGGGGAACATTTGGCGGCGGCTTTAGTGTTTTTGCTTAAGAATCAGCCTAAAGAAGTGATTCCTCGGTTAAATCAAGCGGTAGGTTGGTTAGAAAGATTGATTTCCGCTCCGCCTTGTCCCACCCATGGCACAACAAAAAAAATCAGTCATAACTCCTAGCAACTTATTCTAGCATTGGGAGTTGAAATCAAGTAATTGGGGACAAAATTAGAGATAAAATCTCCACTGGTAACCACTCAACTCCCTATCAAAGAGGTG
This sequence comes from Planktothrix sp. PLAVEN19ND, assembly GCF_057220675.1. NCBI lineage: Bacteria > Bacillati > Cyanobacteriota > Cyanophyceae > Oscillatoriales > Microcoleaceae > Planktothrix > Planktothrix sp. PLAVEN19ND. The sequence goes on from NZ_CM170132.1 coordinate 3,114,189, forward strand.
GTTTTGACGAATTTTAACGGATTAAAACCATTACCAATCCTGTCGTTTATAAGCACTTGTCACTTTCTTACATAACGTCAGTTCTGTCCCAGTTCGATTCCATTGCACACGATCAAAGATTTGATAGAGAATGTACAAACCTCGTCCACATTCATGTTCATCATGGGGTAAATCGGAATCATGGGTATGTTTATCGTTTTCCTCCTCCCGCAATTGACACTGACAAGGAGGTTTAAAACCGCCGCCCTGATCTGATATAATCCACCAGCAATAATCTTGAATTAAACAAAAACGGACAACTACTGTTTTACTGGGGTCTAGCTTGTTGCCATGCTTGGCGGCATTGACAAGGGCTTCTTGTAGTCCCAGGCGAATTTCGGCTTGCAACGGGTCTGGAATTTCAGACAGAAGCAAGTCCAAAACTGGACAGAGATACAATGTGGAAGCAAAGCTAATTGTGACCCAGTTTCGTTTAACCGGACGCGATGTTAAAGCAATCACACGGAAAACTCCCTGGCAACGTGGTGGATAAACCTCACACCCTGTATAGTTATAAATTCTCTCCCAGTCTGGAACTTAACCTTGGTGGGTGAGCGTGAGTACCCGTTCATTCATTAGATTACCAAAAGAATAGGAAAAAACACAATTAATTTTGAAAAATAGTGTATTTTTTTGTATTACATTTGCAATATAAACAGTCTCAACTTGAGAGAAATCAAGGAATTTAGCAGAAAACAAGCCAAGAGCAGACTTAGATTTGACTGTTGATCGGGATAACAAAATCAACCCCCTTAATTTATCCTAATGGCTAAAACTTAGTAGCTATCGATACAAAAGATCAAATCACCCTTGATACTTTTAATCGTCTTGCTAATATTATTAATGTAAATTAACATTTTTTGATAAAACGACATGATAGCCCCTGTAACTCTGACTCCAGAAGTGATCCCGGGACAATATTGGCAGTGGCGGGATCACTCGATTTACTATGTCCGCGCCGGAGAACGTCATCCCCAACGTCCGCCGTTGCTTTTAGTGCATGGGTTTGGAGCATCTACTGACCACTGGCGTAAAAATATACAAGGGTTACAATCGGATTTTGAAGTCTGGGCGATTGATTTATTAGGGTTTGGTAGGTCTGCAAAACCCAAGGTCGAATATAGTGGTCAACTGTGGCGGGATCAACTCCATGACTTCATTACCGAGGTGATTGGTCAACCCGTGATTTTAGCGGGAAATTCTTTAGGGGGGTATGCCTGTTTATGTGTTGCCGCCCAATGTCCATCAACGGCAAAAGGCGTGATTTTACTCAATAGTGCTGGGCCATTTACAGAGACAGAACCCCGTCCAGAACCTGCCTTTTGGCAAAAGGCTATTTCTCAAACTACGCGATCGCTTTTCCGTCAAGATTGGGTGAGTTTTTTAATTTTCCAATGGACAAAACGCCGTTCTATTATTCGTAAAACCCTCCTGAAAGTCTATGTTAATCCCGATGCAGTTACCGATCAATTAGTAGAAGAAATTTATCGTCCCTCCTGTGATTCCGGTGCCGCCCAGGTCTTTGCCTCGGTATTCAAAAGTCCCCAAGGCGAAAAAGTAGATATACTATTAAATCAGTTAACCGCTCCTCTATTATTAATTTGGGGAGAAGGAGATCCCTGGATGAAATGTCGAGAACGAAGTGGCAAATTTCATCAATATTATCCCCAGTTACAAGAATACTTTCTAAGTGCGGGTCATTGCCCCCATGATGAAGTTCCTGAACAAGTTAATGATATTATTCATTCTTGGGTTTTGGAACAGATGTAAGCTACCTTTTTGAAACTATATTAGCCAGTGAGCTAGGACGCTTAAACTGCTGGTTATGATTTTAAAGTTCAATATTCAAAGTCCCCCTTTTTTAAGGGGGATTTAGGGGGATCTGATCTGTAGCATAATCATAAATTTTCAGCAACTTTTAACACTAAGATGCGATGAATCGCAACAACGGTTTAATAATATTCATATCGGGGATGAATCCGAGGGTTGAGTCTATCTTGGACGGGTTCGCCTTGTTTGAGGTGTTGTTCAACGATCAGGGGAACGTCTTCGGGTTTAACCCGATAATACCAAATTTCATCAGGAATTACCCGCACCGTCGGGCCAGTATTACATTGACCCAGACAACCACTGGCTTCTAGGGTAACTCCCTCAATATTAAGATTTTGGAAAGCCTCCAGAACTTTACTTGCACCTTGGAGTTGGCAAGACTGATGTTGACAAATTAACACACAACGAGGGGGTTGAGTTGGCATAGATAAACATTTAATTTCAATTAAAAACTAACAATTAACTCCATCTACAATTTAACTTAAAACAACTCCAAAGATCAAAGTTAGTGTTTACAACTTCTTTGTGTCTTTGTGTCTTTGTGGTTAAATTAGCTATAAATTATTTTGATGCGTGCGCTTTGCTGACATACCCGAAAAAAAACTGCTCTAGCGGATGCTAAAGCAGAGATTGACTTACACTATATTTAAACCCATTGACTTAAAGCGATGCTTCCATCTGAGCAATATCCAAAGTTGTCCTCAACACCGAATCAGGATTTAAACTGATGGAATCTATTCCTAATTCCACTAAGAAACGAGCAAATTCAGGATAATCACTGGGAGCTTGACCACAAATTCCGATCTTACGATTATATTCTTTAACCGTTGCGATCGCCATTTCAATCATTCGTTTCACCGCTTCATTTCGTTCATCAAAAATGTGCGCCACCAAAGCCGAATCTCGATCTAATCCTAACGTTAATTGGGTTAAATCATTAGATCCAATCGAGAACCCATCAAACACCTGACAAAACTCATCTGCCATCAAAACATTACTTGGTAATTCACACATCACATAGACTTGTAACCCCTGTTGACCGCGAACTAACCCGTGTTTTGCCATTTCTGCTAAGACTTTTTTACCTTCTTCCGGTGTCCGACAAAAAGGAATCATTGGGATCACATTTGCCAATCCCATTTCATTTCTGACTCGTTTTAAGGCTTGACATTCTAAGGCAAAAGCCTCTTGATATTTCGGGTCATAATATCGGGACGCCCCCCGCCAACCAATCATGGGATTTTCTTCGATAGGTTCAAATTGCCGACCCCCCAATAAATTCGCATATTCATTACTTTTGAAATCACTCATCCGCACCACCACAGGATTCGGATAAAATGCCGCCGCAATCATACTAATTCCCTGGGCAAGTTTATCGACAAAGAAATCCGGTTTATGATCATATTGTTCGGTTAATTGGGCAATTTGTTGTTGAACGGTTTGATCCTCTAATTGATCAAAATGAATTAACGCTAAGGGGTGAGTTTGGATATGATTGGCAATAATAAATTCTAACCGCGCTAACCCGACTCCATCATTGGGAATTGCCGACAATTTAAACGCTTCTTCTGGGTTTCCCACATTCATCATAATTTTAGTTCGGGTTTTAGGAAGATGGTCTAAAACCGTTTCTTCCACCACAAAAGGAACTAATCCTTGATAGACTTTTCCTTCTTCTCCTTCTGCACAAGAAACCGTAATTTTATCCCCAGTATTTAGGATTTCTGTGGCATTAATTGACCCGACAATTGCCGGGATTCCTAACTCTCGGGCAATAATCGCCGCGTGACAAGTTCTGCCCCCGGAGTTAGTAATAATAGCACTGGCTTTTTTCATAATTGGTTCCCAGTCGGGGTCAGTGCGATGGGTAACTAAGACATCCCCGGGTTGGAACTGATCCATGTTTTTAACATTAGTCATAATACGGGCTTTCCCCTGTCCAATTTTGTCCCCAACTGCCCGACCTGTAACTAATACCCGACCTTTACCTTGCAATTTATAATGCTCTAATACTCGACCAGTTTTTTGAGATTGTACGGTTTCTGGGCGAGCTTGAACAATAAATAATTCTCCAGTTAAGCCATCCTTTGCCCATTCAATATCCATCGGAGAGTAACATTGTCGGACTTGGGAATAGTGATCTTCGATCATCACTGTCCATTGGGCTAATTTCAGAATTTCATCTTCCGAGAGGGCGTATTTTTTTTGTTCAGAAATCGGAACATTAATATTTTTGGTGGTTTGTCCCATTTCATAGACCATTTTAATCGCTTTTGTGCCTAAGCGTTTCTCTAAAATGGGTTTGAATCCTTCCCGTAAGGTGGGTTTAAAAACCAAATATTCATCGGGATTAACGGTACCTTGAACAACGGTTTCTCCTAACCCGTAAGCCGCCGTAATTAAGGCAGCATTTTTAAATCCGGTTTCGGTATCAATGGAGAACATTACCCCCGATGTGGCTAAGTCAGAACGTACCATTTTTTGAATACCGACAGATAGGGCAATATTCAGATGATCAAATCCTTTTAAAGCCCGATAGGAGATGGCGCGATCGGTAAAAATAGACGCAAAACATTGACGAGTTGCATCTAGGACAGCTTTACCGCTTTTAATATTTAAGTAGGTTTCTTGTTGTCCGGCAAAACTCGCATCGGGTAAGTCTTCGGCGGTGGCGGAGGAGCGCACGGCGACATCGGTATTTTGACCATAGCGATCGCAAAGTTTTTGATAGGCGGATAGGATTTCGGTTTCTAATTTGGGAGGGAATAAAGTATTTAAAATCAGCGATCGCGCCCGTTGACCACAATCACGCAGATTTTTCAGATCTTCGACATCCAACTTGGCAAATAATTGTCTGAGTTGTTGTTCTAAATTAGCATAAGTAATAAAATACCAATAGGCGTAGGCTGTAATTGCAAATCCTTGAGGAACATTAATACCTTTAGGTTGTAATTGTTGAATCATTTCTCCCAAGGAAGCATTTTTTCCTCCTACTAAACCAATATCTTTAATTCCCACTTGATCAAACCAGAGAATTAAGGCTTGTTCTTTCTGTTGAGATAGGGGTTTAAATGGTAAAGTTTTTAACATGGTTTAAATCTCTCCAAACGCAACGGACTATCTAATGGTTAGATAGGGTGTGTGTACTTTTGTTGCAAAATAAGTCTGTTGAGGGAAAAGGTTAGTTTTTTCTGTCTTTCGACAGAGTTAACGTTTCCTCTAAAATATGAAAACCCTTGATCCCCAATATTTAAACGTCGAGTTTTATTTTGTTAGAGTTGGAGAGCAGGGGGTAGCCGACTCAATTCCTGGCGTTTAATTGTTCCTACTTTTATCTTATTTCGTCTGTGGGAAATCGACATCCCTCTTGGTAAAATAGTCTTAGTTACTTAAAGGAAAGAATGGCGACCTATCGGCTTCTGAGAGATAGTTTAAGAAACATTAAGTTTTTTTAGGAGGCGCGAATGAAAGTTAAGGAATGTTACAAAACCACGGAGATCTGGGAAAGCAACCAATGTCTGGACGCCATTTGTCCCATTGAGTTCATCCTGGAGTTAATCGGAACAAAATGGTCAATCTCCATCCTGCGGGAGTTATTTCGGGGACATCAACGCACCCATGAATTATTAGAATCGTTACCCGGAATTAGCACCAAAACCCTCACCATCCGGTTGCGGGAATTGGAAAAACATGGGTTAATCCTCCGTACGGTTTATGCTGAAATTCCTCCACGGGTAGAATATTGTCTAACCGATAAGGGACGGGAACTTCAACCAATTTTACTCGCCTTAAAACAGGTGGGAGAACACTGGTTAAAGGATAGCCACTGTGTTTGTCCCTTAGAATTGGGGGTTTAGGGACAGTTTAGGGGCGGACAGAGTTTTCCCATTCCTGTCGATAACCCGCGCTAAAATGGATTTCAGAACTAACATCGAACGTCTGTTTTCCGGGATTGTTGAGGTGAGATGATTAGGAAAATCCCAGACCGGGTGCGGGTTTCAGGAACATCAGATCTGATGTAGAATTCTGATGGATATTGAATACTCAAAACAATCGCAATTCTTGACAAGAATGCTTTGCTAATGTTGTATATAAAAAAATTATTTAGCCCGTCGGCCATCATGCGTCCCCTAATCAATTGGAGTTGTCGGTTATTGGGATTACCGAGTCTGAATGAATTAGAAGCTAACCTCTTATCAGAAACAACCAAGATTGAGCAGATGAAGCAACAGCAGAATGCTCTTTATCGTGTGATTAGTAAGATTCGAGCCTCTTTAGACATTGATTATATTTTTCGCACGACAACTAAAGAAACCTGTAAACTATTAGGAGCAGAACGGGTCGCAGTTTATCGTTTTTATGAAGATTGGGGCGGGGAATTTGTCAGTGATTTTGAATTTGCCGAACCCGGTTGGATCGATCATGAAAGTTTAGGAAAAAATACGGTTTGGATTGATACTTATCTTCAAAAAAACCAAGGAGGGCGGTATAAAGAAAATCAAACTCTAGTGGTTTCTGATGTACTGAAAGCCGAATTATCTCAATGTCATCTCGATGTTTTACAACAGTTTGGTATCCAAGCCTATGCAACGGTTCCTATTTTTACAAAACAAAAACTTTGGGGAGTTTTAGCGGCTTATCAACATTCAAACCCTCGGGAATGGCAAGATTCAGAGGTAGAATTTTTAGCTCAAGTTGCCACTCAGTTAGGGTTTGCTGTACAGCAAGCTGAATTATTAGCTCAATCGGAACGAAAAGCCAAAGATTTACAAGAAACCAGCGAACAACAGCAAATTTTATTAACCGTAATTGCGGCAATTCGGGAATCTTTAGATTTAGATATTTTATTCAAAACCACGGCTAGAGAAGTTCTCAGAGCCCTCAATGCGGATCGAGTGGGCATCTTTCGCTTTGATCCAGAAACTAACTATTGTTCGGGTCAATTTGTTTCAGAAAGCGTTTTACCGATCTATGATTCTGCTTTAATCACTCCAATTAACGATCGGTGTTTTGGAGAAAAATATGCCCTGGATTACCAACAGGGTCGAATGCAAGTTTTAAACAATATTTATGAATATGGATTAAAAGATTGTCATCTTAAAATCTTAGAAAAATTTCAGATTCAAGCCCAAATTGTTTCGCCTTTAATGAAGGGTAAAATACTCTGGGGATTACTCTGTATTCATCAATGCGATCGCCCCCGTCAATGGACAAAAACCGAGCTCCAATTTGTCAAGCAGTTAGCGGCTCAATTCAGTATTGCCCTGAGCCACTCGGATTTATTAGTTCAAACTCGTTCCCAAGCAGAACAATTAAACCTAACACTTAAAGAACTGAAAACCGCAAACTTAAAATTAGAAAAACTGGCTCGCAGAGATGGGTTAACGGGCATTGCCAATCGTCGTTATTTTAATGCTTTTTTTAACAAGACTTGGGAAACAGCTAAAGACAATCATCAATATTTATCTCTGATTTTATTTGATGTCGATTATTTTAAACTTTATAACGATTTTTATGGACATCCTGCCGGAGATCAATGCTTAATTAGTATTACCCGATCCGTGCAAAAAATTCTACGCTCAACGGATCTTTTAGCCAGGTATGGCGGAGAAGAATTTGCGGTGATTTTACCCAATACCAATCCCGATCAAGCCTATCGTGTGGCTGATAAAATTCAAGCGGTGGTCAGAAACTTAACGATTTCCCATACCAATATTCCGACGGGAAAATCCATCGTTACAGTCAGTCTGGGAGTTTCCAGTCAAATCCCCCGATCGGATCTACTTCCCCAAGACCTAATCAACGAAGCCGATCAAGCCCTCTACAGTGCCAAAAAACAAGGACGAGATCAATGGGTTTCCTGGGCGCAACCCTTATCAGTGATCGGTTATCAGTGATCAGTTATAGCAAGAGGCAATAGGGAATGGGCAATGGGCAATAGGTAAATACTTACTATAAGTAGCTTTTAGCTTTCAAGAATGTCCTAATAGATGTGGCAACTGCTATATCAGTTAATAAGTTATCAGTTAATAGGCAACGCCCCGTATTACTCATAAAAGTAAAATTCTGTAACAATTATTACAAATTTAATCTTTTCTTCGGGATCACAGGTTAGGCTACAGATAGGAAGACAAATTCAACTCTCTGATCTCAATAGGAGGTCTGCAAATGGTATCCTCTCCCGTCAGAATTAATCCCGCACCGACTCCGGCCTATATTTGTCCCTACGATCGCACCTGTAGCTATTTGGGACAGGCCGCAGTTGAGTTAGATCTCGATGACAATGTGCTGGTGGTGTTACAACAACCCCGCAAAGTTGTCACCGTCTCAATTCCCGTCAAACTGGATAACGGTAAAGTTGAGGTGTTAGCCGGACATCGTGTGCAGCATTGCGATGTACTTGGCCCCTATAAAGGAGGTTTACGGTATCATCCTTCGGTGAACTTGGGGGAACTCTCCGCCTTAGCGATGTTAATGACTTGGAAATGCGCTTTATTGGGAATTCCCTACGGGGGTGCTAAGGGTGGCATTGGCTTTGACCCCCATCAATATAGTATTAATGAGTTAGAACGGATCACCCGTCGCTACGCGAGTGAACTGATCAAAGATATTGGGCCAGAAACCGATATTCCCGCCCCCGATGTGGGAACCTCCGCTCGAGAAATGGCTTGGATTATGGATACCTATTCGATGAACATGGGACGGGCCGTGCTGGGGGTGGTGACTGGAAAACCTCTATCTATTGGTGGGTCGAAAGGACGGGAAATGGCAACCGGACGGGGTGTGATGATTACCGTGCGCGAAGCTTTAGCCGAACAGGGCAAATCCCTCGAAGGTGCAGCGATTGTGATTCAGGGTTTTGGAAAAGTGGGGGCGGCGGCCGCGCAATTGTTTTATGAAGCTGGGGCGACGGTCTTAGCGGTTTCTAATGTCCATGGTGGGATCTATTCCGAAAATGGCTTAGATATTCCGGCTCTGCAAGCCTATGCAGCCCAAAACAACCATGATATCACGGGATTTCCTGATAGTGAACCGATTAGCAATGCCGAATTATTAACATTAGCTTGTGATGTGTTAATTCCAGCAGCCATGGAAGATCAAATTACCGAAGAAAATGCCGATCAAATCAAGGCTAAAATGATCGCCGAAGCAGCTAATGCCCCGATTACATTATTAGCAGATCAAATGTTAGAAGCCCGGGGAATTATGGTTTTACCCGATATTCTCGCTAATGCGGGCGGTGTGGTTGTTAGTTATTGGGAATGGGTACAAGGTCAATCCTTTGTCTTCTGGGATGAGGAACGGGTGAATCATGAAATGGAACACCTGATGGTACAGGCCTATGCTCGGGTGAGTGAACTAGCCAAACAACGGGGGGTTTCTATGCGATTAGCCGCCTATACTTTAGGCGTGGGTCGAGTAGCTCAAGCCTTAAAAGATCGGGGTTTGTATCCGTAATGTTTGCTAAATATTCCCGGTGTAGAGACGTTGCATGCAACGTCTCTACGACTGGTGGGGTTAGGGGGAGTGTCAAGCGATCGCCTATTTAAAAATAACATTACGGTAAATTTCTGCTCAAATTGCGTATCCCCAAGCACAACACACAAATAGGTCAAAATATTGCGACCAATACGACTGTGGTTGAGCGATCCTCCGGGCATGGGTACGATTTCTCCATCACGATATTCACTACGTCCTTCTGCTTTTTCTTCAAGGGCGCGATATTCGTCCAAACTATAGTGATGAGCAACTTTCGCAATCATCGAATTATGTTGGTTATACACTTATAAATTTTACCGCCCACCTACTGAATGGAGATTAAAATAAACAATGAATATTAAAAATCAACAACAATTATGGCTTTAAAGTTTATCTCCATTCCCCCTGAAACTGGCAAACCCCCTCAAGGATTAATTGTGCTGATGCACGGTTGGGGCGCAAATGCTGAGGATCTCACCTCCCTAGCTCCGATGTTGCGTTTGAGCGACTATCAATTCATCTTTCCCCAGGCCCCCTTTCCCCATCCTCAAGCCCCGATGGGAAGGGCCTGGTACGCCTTAGAAACCCCTGAATATGAAGGATTAGCCGAAACCCAACAGCAGGTCAAGGAATGGTTAGAATCCTTAGAAGCGAGTACCGGAGTTCCCCTATCCCGAACCATTTTAGGGGGATTTTCCCAAGGGGGGGCGATGGTGTTGGATATAGGACGTTATTTTCCTTTAGCGGGCTTAATTATTTTAAGTGGTTATTTGCATTTTTCCCCCGAACCTTTAGACCATGATTTACCCCCGGTATTAATTGTTCATGGAAAACAAGATCCGATTGTGCCAATAGAAGCCGCCGGGCAAGCCAGGACTGCTTTTGAACAGTTGGGGGCAAAAGTTCAGTACCAAGAATTTAATATGGGTCATGAAATTCGACCCGAGGTTTTAGGCTTAATAAGAAGTTTTGTAATAGATTCGATACCACAATCAACCTAATAGCCTTAGTATAGAGATGGGGTTATCCATTAATGGTAACTCCGCCCAGTCAAGCTCAAAGCAAATGCAATTCACGGGAGGTTTAACTCATGGCAACCTTGACTCAATCCTCACCGAATATTCCCACTCTAACAGCCGAGGATGTGGCGGAACTGGCTGCTCGTCTGGAACGAGATGATTATGATAATGCCTTTGAAGGACTCAATGATTGGCATTTGTTACGAGCGATCGCATTTCAACGTCCCGAGCTAGTGGAACCCTATGTTTACTTGCTCGACCTTGAGGCCTATGATGAAGCCTAACCCTTTGATCGTCTTTAGGTTGGAATTAGGTTAACAAATGGAAATGATTTTGCCTTCCACCTTGAACAAGCATATTTTAGTTGGAATTAGTGGGGGCATTGCAGCTTATAAAGTCTGTGAAATTGTTTCAACTTTAGCGAAAGCTGGGGCTGATGTGCGGGTGATTTTGACCGACTCAGCCCAAGAATTTATTACTCCTTTAACCTGCGCGACTCTCTCCCGCCATCGGGCCTATACGGATCAAGAATTCTGGCAACCAACTCACGGCCGTCCCTTACATATTCAGTTAGGGGAATGGGCGGATATTTTTTTGATTGCACCCCTGACGGCTAATACCTTAGCTAAATTGGCTACAGGATTTTCAGATAATTTGCTGACTAATACGGTTTTAGCCTCCAGTTGTCCGGTGTTACTCGCTCCAGCTATGAACCGGGAAATGTGGAAACAAATTTCGGTACAACGCAATTGGCAAACCCTATTTTTAGATCCTCGGTTTCATGGGATGACCCCCGTCGATGGAATTCTTGCCTGTGATCTTCGGGCTACAAACCCAGGCAATTCCACTCGGGAAGGGGTAGGAAGAATGGCAGAACCCAAACAAATATTAGCTCATATTAATTCTTTATTAAATACCAACGGTAAACGAGATTTAATGGGAAAACGGATATTAATTAGTGCGGGCGGAACCCGGGAACATCTTGATCCGGTGCGGTTTATTGGCAACCCGTCAACGGGGAAAATGGGACTGGCTTTAGTACAAGCGGCGATTCATCGAGGAGCCTCAGTCACCTTAGTACATGGCCCGATGAATACGGAATTAGTCGCAAATTTACCCGAAGTGGAGTTAGTCTCCGTCACCAGTGGGGAAGAAATGTATCGGGAGATGCTGACAGGATTTCCCCAAGCGGATATAACGGTAATGGCGGCGGCCGTGGGTGATGTGAAACCGGCGATTTATAGTCAGGATAAATTGCCCAAAGCCCTTCTACCCACAGAACTGCCATTGGAAACTATTGTTGATATTGTAGCAGAACTGGGAAAAATGAAGCAACCCCACCAAAAATTAGTCGGGTTTGCAGCGCAAACAGGGGAAATTGTTAGTCCGGCGGAAGATAAATTACAGCGAAAAAATTTAGATGTTATTGTTGCTAATCCTATCGATTTAGCTAACGCTGGATTTGGCAGTGAAACCAATCAAGGGATATTATTAAGTCGTCAGGGACAGAAGTTAGAAATTGGGGCTTGCAGCAAGTTACAATTAGCCCATCAGTTATTTGATTTTATAGCGAACAACTGCTATAACTAACAACTAATAACTGATAACTAACAATTGATATAGCGCTACGCATTACAGTTAGGACACTTTTGAGTCCCTATTCCCTATTCCCTATTCCCTATTCCCTATTCCCTATTCCCTATTCCCTATTCCCTATTCCCTATTCCCTATTCCCTATTCCCTATTCCCTATTCCCTATTCCCTATTCCCTATTCCCTATTCCCTATTCCCTATTCCCTATTCCCTATTCCCTATTCCCTATTCCCTATTCCCTATTCCCTGTTCTAAGAGTGCCTAGGGCTATAACTAGCAACTGATAACTAATAACTGATAACTGATATGCCAAGATCCCACAATCCTCAGTTTTTAACAGAAAATAGAGTTTTCCGTGTTGATGATCAAAGCAGTCTTATTAAACAAACAGAAGCAGAATTGCAACAACAAAAGCTAGATTTTCAGGTGGTTAACCGGGCGCTGGCGGTATTAAGTGCTTGTACTCAAGCTGTGATCCGCGCTACCGATGAAATGACGCTCCTGCAAACCCTTTGCGAGTTAATTACCCAAGAAGCAGCCTATCGTATGGCTTGGGTGGCTTACGTTTGCCATGATCAGGCTAAAAGCGTCAAAGCAATGGCTTGGGCGGGTTATGAAGCCGATTACTTAAAAACCCTGAATATTACCTGGGCGGATACCGAGCGAGGTCGGGGCCCCACGGGACGGGTAATTCGTTCTGGACATCCGGTAGCTTGCCAAAATATGCTCCATGACCCCAATTTTGCCCCCTGGCGCGAAGCCGCCCAACAGCGTGGCTATCAATCCTCCATAGTGCTTCCTATGCTTAATAATGGCGAAGTATTTGGGACTTTGAATATTTACTCCGCCGAAGCCTATGCTTTTAATCCCAGAGAGGTTGAACTATTAACACAACTCACAGATAGTCTGAGTTTTGGAATTATAGCATTACGCGCTGAACAATCCCTACGAGAAAACGAACAACGCTATCGTTTATTAGCGGAAAATATTAGTGATTTAGTCTGTATTCAAGATCTGGATCGCCGTTATCTCTACCTGAGTCCTTCCTGCGAATCTTTACTCGGTTATGGTTATGAGGAATTAATTGGAGAAGACCCCTATATTCTATTCCATCCCGATGACCGCGATCGCATTTCCGAAGAATTTCGCGCGGCAATTTTAGGTAAAAACAATATTTCTATAACCTATCGCATTAGTCAGAAATCAGGAAACTATATTTGGTTAGAAACTTTAACAAAACCAATTTTAGATGAGGCGGGTCAGGTCGTTCAAATCCAAACAACTTCTAGGGATATCACAGAAAGAATTTTAGTCCAAGAGCGTTTCAAATATGAAGCCCTACATGATGCCCTAACGGGTTTACCTAATCGAAATCTCCTGATGGAAAGGCTCAAATTAGGGATGAACCGGATTCACAATTTTGAAGGCTATCACTTTGCCCTTTTATTCCTCGATCTCGACCGATTCAAAGTGATTAATGACAGTCTAGGACATTTAGTAGGGGATCAGTTATTGATCGCTATAGCGCGTAAGTTTCAGTCGATTTTGCGCTCAACCGATCTTGTCACTAGAATCGGTGGTGATGAGTTTGTAATATTATTAGATGAAATTAAAGATATTCAAGAAGCAATTAGAGCGACTGAGAAGATTTTTAAAGCCTTAGCTTGCCCATTAATCATCGAAGAAAGGGAAATTCATGTAAGTACAAGTATTGGGATTGTGTTTGGGACAAAAGACTATATTCGAGCCTCGGATATACTACGCGATGCCGATATTGCCATGTATCGTGCCAAAAATCAAGGTAAGGCTAGATATGAAATTTTTGATCGAGAAATGCACGCGATCGCTATTAATCGACTCCAGTTAGAAAATGATCTTCGTAGAGCGATTGAACAACAACAATTTTTAGTTTATTATCAACCAATTATTGATATTTATAATCATCGCCTCATAGGATTTGAGGCATTAATCCGTTGGCAACATCCCACTCGCGGGTTTATTTGTCCCGCAGAATTTATTCCTTTAGCCGAAGAAACTAACTTAATTTTAGCGATTGATAGTTGGATGTTATCCACCGCTTGTCAACAACTCGCAACCTGGAACAAAAAATTTCCCAGTCGCCAACCTCTGAAGATTAGTATTAATCTTTCGGCTCAGGATTTTCGCAAAGTTAATTTAATCGAAGAAATTGATACTATTTTAAAAGAAACGGGTTTAGAAGGGAATGCAATAACCTTAGAAATTACCGAAAGTATGTTAATTGAAGATATTAATAAAACCATTTATGTCTTGAAAGAAATTAAGTCTCGAAATATTGAAATTAGTATTGATGATTTTGGTACGGGATATTCCTCTCTTAATTATCTTCATCGTTTTCCTGTGGATCATTTGAAAATTGATTATTCTTTTGTGAGTCAGATGCAGAAAGAAAACCGTAATTATCAAGTTGTGAGTACCATTATTGATTTAGGTCATCATCTGGGTTTAGCTATTGTTGCTGAAGGGATTGAAACATCCCAACAAATGCAATGGTTACGGGAACTGGACTGCGAATTTGGTCAAGGTTATTTATTTGCTAAACCTTTATCTGCTCAAGACATTGAAATCAAATTTTTAACCTAAATAAGAAATATAGCAAGAGGCAATAGGGAATAGGGAATAGGGAATAGGGAATAGGCAATGGGCAATAGGTAAATACTTACTATGAGCAGATTTTAGCTTTCAAGAATGTCCGTCCTAATAGATGCAGCAACTGCTATATATAGTGGGGAATGGGGAATAGTAAGCATGGACTATTATTATATTCTAAGGCTGATGGAGTAATAAGTTTGTTTCCTGATTTTGAAAATTACATTCCTTTCCCCTTAGAATATTATGGGTTAAATAATCTCGAACAAAATTACACCCATAACTCAATAAATCCAAATTCAAAACATTTTCAACATTCCATAAAATTAAAGTATTATCTTCACCAACCGATGCCACAAACGTACCATCAGGACTATAGGCTAACCCCCGAATTGCCGCACTATGTCCCCGTAGGGTGGTGAGTTCCTTTCCTTCCAACGTCCATAACTTCACCGTATTGTCAACACTACCCGATGCTAGTCTATCTCCCCTGGGACTAAACGCCACCCCCCAAACCGCCGCCGTGTGACCTTCCAGGGTTCTCAATAAAGTTCCATCCCGTTTCCAGAGTTTAACTGTATTATCGGCACTTCCCGACGCCAACATTTCACCGTTAGGACTCCATGCCACCCGCCACACAGCCGTTTCATGACCCTTGAATGTTCTCAGTAAAGTACCATCTGATTTCCACAATTTAACGGTTCCATCGGCACTTGCAGAAGCCAACCACCGACCATCGGGACTAAAAACTACCTGCCATACCGTCGCCTGATGTCCGGTCAAGGTTTTCAGTAAAGTACCCTCTCGGTTCCAGAGTTTAATGGTATTATCCTCCCCTCCTGAAGCGATAATCTGAGCATCGGGACTCAAGGCGACAGCCCAGACTAAAGCCGTATGCCCAACTAACCTCTTGACTAAGGTTCCGTCCCGTTTCCACAACGTCACCGTATTATTATTACTGGCTGCAACAATCCATTTTTGATCCCGACTCAAATCAACGGCGACTGACCCCCTAAGCTCACTTTTCAGAGTTTTTAACAGTTGACCTTGACGGTTCCAGATCTTCACCCAACCGTCCACGGTTCCCGTGACAATGGTCTGACCATCCTGACTAATATCAACACCCCAAACCCCTCCCTGATAAGGATTAATCATCGTTCGGAAGGGATTTTGACTTTGCCACAGTCGCACACCATTTTCTGCCCCCGCCGAGGCAATAAACTGACCATCAGCACTCCAATCCAAGCCCCAAATGACTCCGAGATGTCCTTTCAGGGTATTCAGAGGTGTGCCGTCCCGTCGCCATAACTTAATGGTTTTATCCACACTCCCAGAAGCGAGGGTCTGACCATCGGGACTCCAAGCCACACCATAAACAGCAGCACTATGACCTTCTAGGGTTTCTGAGCAAAGTCCCATCAAGTTTCCACAATTTAACGGTTTTGTCAGCACTAGCCGATGCCAGAGTTTGACTATCGGGACTAAAAGCCACCGACACCACTAACCCGGGATGACCCCGAAAGGTTCGCGAGATAGTCCCATCGGATTTCCACAATTTAATGGTTTTGTCGAAACCTCCAGCCGCTATCCATTGACCATCGGGACTCCAAGCCACCCCCCAAACCCCTTCTCCCCGTTGCTCAAGGGTTTTGAGTAACCTCCCATCCCGCCGCCATACCTTCACCGCCCCGTCCATACTACTAGAAACAATCTGCTCACCATCGGGACTAAAGGCCACGCCCCAGACCCCAATTCCATTCCCCGCAAAGGTATTTAACAGTGTGCCATCTCGTTTCCACAGTTTAACCGTACCATCATCACCCCCGGAAGCAATAAATTGACTATCGGGACTAAAATTAAGGGTTCTAACGGTTCCTTGATGACCTTTGAGGGTGGCCACGGACTGACCGTCCCGTCCCCAAAGTTTGATCTTTTTATCCACACTCCCAGAAGCAATTAAAGAACTATCAGGACTGATATCAACGGTCATCACCGCCGCTTTATGACCCAATAAACGGTTATATTCATCGGTTTCATAAACCGCTTGTCGCAGCACATTTTTAACTTGATCCTGAATAGTTATATCAGTTTTTTGGAGGTTTTGGAGACGATGTTTAGCTTTGATGGCTTCAATTAAAGCATCTAAACGACGGTTAGAAACAAAGAGTCCATCGGAGGCGGAAACCAGGGCTTGAATTTCACTCAGTCGCGCTTGATATTCACTCAACAGTGAACGTCGATATTGAATATAACTGGTAATCCCTAAACCACAGGCAATTAATAAAGCAAAACTTACCGCTATTAGTAAATTTTTTTGACGTTTTGCTGCCTGTTCTTCTTGAGTTAATCTGGCTTTAACTTCTTGGGTTCTTTGAGCTTCTAAAACCAGTTGTACTTCCTGTCTATCTGCTTCTACACTAGCTGCTAAAAATTGATAGTCTAAATCACTTAAACTTTTGCCCATCGCCCAGGTTTGAGCGTCTTTTAATGCCTGTCCTCGTAATAGGCGGGATTCATCGGTTCTTCCTGTCAAAACCCAAGCGTCTAAAACCTGAGAATAGGGTCGCAGTTGCCCTAATTGTTTTTCGACCCAGGACTGATTAAAGACTTCTTGATAAATGCGATTTTTGATTTGTAAGTAGCCTTGTTTTTTAATTAATAATCCTGATAATAAAAGTTCTGTTTGTTCGGGACTATCATCGGTTATAATTGGGGTATTTTGTAAAACTTGTTGATAAACACCGAGTAATCTTCCGGCCCGTTGTTCATTTCTCAAAAGGCGATCACAGATAGTTTTTAAATGTTCCGGTTCGTCCTGACTTTCCCAATGTTCAATAATTTGCGATCGCACTAAATTTTCTATCCAAAAAGATTCCGAACCCAGGGGAGGAATTAAATTTTGAGAAATAGAATTCTGTATGGCAAAATCAACTAATTGACAGAGTTTTTGGGTTAAAAAAGGTTGTCCTCCCGTCCAAGCAATAATTTGTTTTACGATTAAATGGGCTTGGGTAATTTTTCCTTCTAAT
Source organism: Planktothrix sp. PLAVEN19ND (assembly GCF_057220675.1). Lineage (NCBI taxonomy): Bacteria > Bacillati > Cyanobacteriota > Cyanophyceae > Oscillatoriales > Microcoleaceae > Planktothrix > Planktothrix sp. PLAVEN19ND. The sequence goes on from NZ_CM170132.1 coordinate 3,131,806, forward strand.
TCTTTTGCTAAAGATAACGCTTCTTCTGCCGTAAAACCACATAAGTTAATCGCTTGACCAATATTAAAAGGAGTCCGAGTTTTATCTAAAATTAAATTACTGGGAGTGGCGACACCAAATAAGGCAAAAGTAATCCGTTTATACCCAGGATTAATCGCTCTTTGATTATAACAATAACGAATCAGAGCAAAAAAATCATCAATGGGAAAATTAAGGCTTAAAACACTATCAATTTCATCAATAAAAATACAAAGCTGTTGTTCAGGAAATTGCTGAAATAATAATTCCTCAATAAAATCACTGAGTCGCTGTAATAACGAAACATCTTCCCGTTCTTTCCACCAAGTTTTTAAATTAATTTTTCCTACACAATTAAACCCTCTACACAAATCTCCAACAATCCCTTTATACCATTGTAAGGGAGTAATTTGTTGACTCCCAATCCGAGTCATATCCAGAATTGTACAGCTATATCCCTCTTTTTCCAGTCGGGATTTCGCTCGCACCATTAAGGAAGATTTCCCCATTTGTCGAGCATTAAAAACATAGCAGAAATTCCCGGCTTTGAGTGCGGTATAAAGTTGTTCATCCGCCCGACGCTGAATATAGGTTGGGTTATTCTGATCTAAACTCCCCCCAACTTGATATGGACTGGAAATCATAAGTAAGCACAGACTTGATTTTGAGCGAGTGTCTAGCGGGTTTTTGGCTAACCCTTTAAGGATTTACGTCTCTTAAGAATCCCCGCCGTTTTACGGCGCGGGAGTGTCAATTGGATTGAAAAAGATTAGGCTAGTTTTATCCCCGGTTTCAGTCCCCTCACCCCAAGCCCCAGGGCTGTTTCATTTTAAGAAAAAAGCTAAAATGATGGGTTGATAGGGAGATAGGGAAATGGGAGAGATTAACACAACCCTGGAATAAGCTGTTGAGCATTTAAACTGTATATTTTAGAGGCTGAAACCCCTTACTGGCTTGGATCGTCTCGAAAATTTAGATAATTAACAGCTTAATAGACCAACGGCGGTAAAACCTTTTCCTCCGGTGTTGCGGTGTTCCCAACTATAACAGTTTACCCATTCCCCATTCCCCATTCCCCATTCGTAATTACCTATAAATATCCCCTCTTTACTTCCGTTTTTGCGGTTTAGTTTGAACACTAATAGGGCCATTAACAATAGTTTGACAGGCCAATCTATAGCTATCGGGTTTTTTCTTAAGAATACGCGCTTCAACTTCCGTGCGGGCAGGAAGATTATCTATCCCTTCGACAATTTCCACAATACAAGTCCCACACTGACCATAACCGCCACAGTTCATCATTTTGCCCGTGAAGGTATATAAGTCAATCTGGTTTTCTAGGGCTTTAATTCTGAGATTGGCCCCATCCGCAGCAATGATTTCCTTGTTTTCACTCACGAATCTGATATTACCCATTTTGATGTCCTAGCTGCATTAACATAGCGTCTCTTTCAAATTATTACAAAAAGTTAACATTTCAACCCTACAAAGGATAATCCGACAGGATATTACCCGGAAGGTTACTTACAGCCCGTTGCAGGGCAGACAGAGCGCGGTTATAACCGATGATGGCATTGAGGAGTCGGTTTTGGGCGCGAGTTAAGTCCGTTTCTTGGTTAATCACCTCTAACTGAGTTCCCACCCCCGCTTGAAACCGTAAACGCGCTAAACGTAAGGCTTCGGTTGCTTCCTCCACCCCTAAACTAGAGGTTTGAATATTATCAAAGTTAGCTTGGAGGTCATAGTAAGCCCGTTCGGCATCCAAACGAATTTGATTGAGTAATTGATTAAAGCGCTCATCTGCGATGCCGATATCTAACTCCCGTTGTCGGGCTTGAGCTTTCGCCGCACCCCCATCAAAGAAATTCCAAGACAACTGGACTTGAGCATCATAGCCATCGGCCCAGCCATGGACAGCCTTGTAATCGGTGTTATCATTGATTCTACCCAAGACGTTATAAGTCGCCCCCACGGTAACATTCGGACGAGTGGCGGCTAGGGCTGCCCGGCGCAATTGTTGAGCGCGATCGCGTTCAGCTAACTGTTCCTCCAACTCCGCCCGATTTTGATAGGCTTGAACAATGGTTTCTTCCAGGGTTAAATCCCAAGCTCCCGCCAAAGCAATCGGGTCAGCCGCCAATAAATTCGTATTTTCATCAATATTCAGAATCGCGGCTAACTCCCGCCGGGTTTGAAATTGACTGCGCTGGGAATTAGTCAGATCCTGTTGGTTATTGGCAAGGGTGACACGAGCTTGCAACACTTCAAAACGGGTTCCCACTCCAGCCCGTTCCAAAGCTTCGGCATCCTCTAAACTCTTTTGAGAGTTTCGCACAGCAGCCGCTTGAATTTCCACCGCAGCATCTGCTTCTTGCAAATTGTAATAGGCACGAGCTACATTAAATCGGACTTCTTCTAAGGCCGTTTCTAACCTTAACTCCAGAATCCTTAACTGTTCTTCTGAGGCCTTAATTCTAGCCCCCCTCAATCCATTAATTCCCAGGTCGTACTGCAATTGAAAGGAATTATCAAAGGAATAGGTTCCATAGAGGGTCTGAAATTCCCTCTGATCCGCCCCGGGAACATTATTGAACCGAGCCACTCGTAGGGCGCGATTTTGAGCCCGAACTTGTAAGTCCTCCACCGCCGAGACGTTGCGAGAAAAACCGGAACGAAAGACCAAACTCGGATATAAATTCGCTTGGGTTTCCCTGACCGCCGCCAAGCTCTGTTCGACTTGCAGTTGGGCAATGCTGACATTTTCATTATTCCGAATCGCTAAATCAACCGCTTGTTGAAGGGTCACAGGAACCGTTTCCTCAATATTCACCTGTTCGGGTAAGGTGGGGCGATACAGAGGATCACTACTTGGGAGCAGAATTTGAGGAGGATTGGTTTGTAAGGTTCCGTTGGGAGTCGGAGGGGGAAAGGGAGTCGTGGGAGGAGTCAGGTCAGGAACCGTTAAGGCGGGCCTACTGACTTGAGCCAGTTGAGTCGGTTGAGATTGCCTAACTCGATTTACAGAATCCGTTAGGGTTGCAGCCTGGGTAGAGGGATTTGGTAATGCAACTTCAATCTCTTGGGGACTATTGTCTGGCGAGGATTGTCCATTGTTCCCCAGGGGATGGGGTAAGTTAAAAACGGGGTTGACCCTAGTTGTCGGTTTTGGGATAGGGTCTGCGGTTGTTGGGCCAGAAGCAGCCGGGGCGATCGTCGGCGTTGCTCCAACACCAGTAGATGCCGTTGTTATGGGTGCAGACTGTCGAGCGGTTTTTGTAGGATTTTGTTTAAAAACTGGTGCAGGGAACTCCGATGGTACGGAAGATCTAGCCATGGACTGAGGTGTCATCAACAGATGATCAATAATCCGACGGGGAGAACTGGAGGTTCCTAATTGAGATTTTTTAGGATTTTGCTTAAAGGTTGAACTTAGGATTTCTGCGGGTAAAGACGTTTGAGCAGAAACGCTTTCCACTTTCTCTATGGGGGCGGGTTCAGATGTGGAGTTATCACTCCGTTGTTCTGTTTCCGTAGCAGCATCTGGAACTAAATCCCTGGAATCTTCCTTTAAGGCAGGTGTCGAATCTATGGACAACGATTCCGACCCTGCCTCTGCTTGCTCAGGAGCCGGATACTGAGACTTTGTGGGATTTTGTTGAAAACCCTGCGGTTGAGTTGTATTCGAGTCAGGCAATTTATCCCGAGACTCAATGGGGGAAGGAACTGCTGTTCCTGGCCCCACATTGATCAAGGTGATTGCTCCACTCACTCCCACAGCCATCAAATTACGAAGAACGGACATAAGGCTTCTTTTCTTGTCTACAAGTCCAGAAACAATTTTAGACTAAGGCAGCAATATTCCTAAGTTTTTTGATGTTAGATAGCTGATAGGATTGCTCAAACCCAACCGGATCAGGGATTACTCTAGCAAGCAATATGTTCTGCTTCTAAATCTAATAAACGCAGCAGATGAAGATCGCCCCGGGCTGCGGCCGCCTGACGTCTACGATCAAGTAAACGGCATAAATGATTGGCATGAACTTTTGCCAGATTCTCGTCCAGGGGCTTCTCAAATGTAGCTAAATGGAGTAACCCACCTCCCCTGGTTTCCGCCGCTTGGCTTTTGTTGGGGGCAGTGACTTTGACTTCCTGCACAGGATTTCGTGGCTCCGTACTGCTGTAGGAAACACCCCGATATTTCATGGGTTGCGGGGTCTGAGGCACGGGAACATGGCGAGGGTAGTGAAACTGGACGCCCTGACCCCGATATTTGCCTGTTAATTCCCTTTCCACTATATCGCTCGGCGAAAAAGATGTCTCGTACTGATGACCACGATAGGTGGGTTTCATATGCTGTTTCTCCTGACCTTAGTTTTAAATGGGCTGTCTTCAAGACAAATTTTAAACGAATCTTAAACGATCTTGTTATTTCTGTATTCATTGTTACATTTTTTCAGGTTAAATCGGGAAACTTAATAATTATTTAAGAATGATCTCTCAATTTAGGTTGGGTTAGGTTAGGGGGTTGATTCTGGTTGGGATCTATGGCATCCTTTAACCCATTTAAACCCGTGACCTGGGTTGATCTTCGGGGAGGGGGAATTGCTCCCGGGCTATTTCCAGTTTGGGCAGGAAGGACTGGAGTACGGAGCGATCGCCAACGGCTATAAAACTTTTATTAAGAAAATTATTAAGAAATATAAAGAGTGTTAATATTGTCTTAACTGAAGTCTTAATCAAACCATCCATGCTAAGTTCCAACTTGCCCGAAGAGTCAGAGCTTCTCAAATCGATCTTAGAACCGCTACTAGAGGATTTTGAATACTGGTTTGAGCGATCGCGCCATCTTTTGGAAACGGAGGAGATATCCTTTTTGACTCGGCTCCAACAATCTGACCTGCTGAACCGAATTACCCAAGCCCAACAGAAGGTGATGGCGACTAAAACTCTGTTTTATGCTACGGGGGGACAAGTTGGAATCGAAATGACCGTACTAATGCCTTGGCATAACCTATTGACAGAATACTGGCAAGTGGCGACTCGCTTTCGGATGGAACAAGCTAATCAAGTCAAAAATTGAGATGGGAGGGTGAACTCCCCCAAAATTAATCAACTTTTTAAGTAGAAAGGTTTAATTTGTTGATAAAATATGTCAGAATCCAGGTAGATGAGCGTTTCAATGACCCCCCCGGATCAAGCTCTAAAATAAAATACCCTTTCTATTAGAAAACGGCTTTAGATTAATCAAATAAACCCTAGCCTTAAGGAGACAAAAATGTTACACTTAGTTTACGTCCTGGCTTTTACAATTTTGGCTTTTCTAGCGGTTCGGAATTTAATTCACAGTCTTTTGACAGTGAGTATGGAATCCCATAAACTACATGATCCTCGCAACTATGGAGGGTTAAATAATTCAGGACAGATGGGAAAAGTCCCGCATCCAGAACTACTCGATGAAACGGGAAATTTAATTAATGAACCTTTGTTAGTGATGCGCTCTTTGTCTGTTCAAGACGCGCGAAATCAATTAGATAATTTATATAAATCTTCTCCCGGTTATGGGGATGATATTCATGAAAATGAATAAAAATATTAATCATTAGAAATTTAATAATGATCAGGGTTGACAATTGAATTGCTCATTGATTCACAATAACCGCTCATTGTTAACCTGGGTAACTCCTTGAAAACCTACGTCATCAGGATTTAGAAATTAGTTTTGATGGACAATTAATCAGCCTGTATGATCTTCTGGGGGACTGGGGCTAAGTCCCCCATGCTCCAATCTTCTGATAGACTAAGCTCAAATATTGATCGTTAACCGTGATTTTCAGTTAAATTAGAAATTATGGGAAATAAGTTTCCCTGTACAGACTTGCCTTAGTGCATCTCTAACCCACCAACGAATTTGGGGGCTGGAGTCCTGGGATTTTCGGTCAACAGCTTGCGGTTCTATATATGTTGTTAAATAAAAAAGATACATCGATAGTGACCTTAACGTTATTGTTATCAATAGCGACGAGTCCTATGGCCTGGGCTACCTCTCGGTGGAACTCCAACTCTAGCGTCAATTCTTCTGCGCTTTCAGAGTCGTCCTGGTTGTCTCCCGCACAGGTTAGGAATATTAATACTGTTCCCCAGGTAGGGAAGTTGGAGCCCAAACCTGGATCAGATTCTGGGTTAGGGTTTAATTCTCAACAACAGATCCTCTTGAGCCAGATTGATTCGCGTTCACTCCAAGCTAACACGAACAATGATAGCCTAGTGGGGCAATCTTCCCAAATACAGCCGACAACAGTTCCCGCAACGGAAATCCCGATTTGGTTGTGGTGGTTACTCCCTGTGATCCCGTTTTTGGGTTTATGGGTTAATTTACAATTCAAAGCTCAACGTTCTAAGTCCCCAGTCAAAAAACAAGAAGACCCTATTTCTGTTCCCTTATCTACAAAACCCGATGTCACCGGGGCGCAACCTCAGAAAAATTCTGCTCAACTGGATTTTAACAGTTTGACAGAACCTCTGAAAACTCCATTTTCTCCTAATATTAATCGTCAGTTTATAGAACCTTTAAAAACACCATTTTCTCCAGCAGTTACTACTGTTTCTCTCCCTCGTACTATTATTCAAAAACGGCATCAGACAGAAACGGTTCAATTAGAAAATAATCTACAACCCCAAGGATTGTCTATTAGTTTAATGCCATCGGAGGTGGATAATTTAGATTCTGCGATCGCCGTTCTCCAGCAAGAATCAATCTTATTTGAAAATCAGGTTGAAATCCAACCAGAAGGAGAATTTTTTATCCCAGCCAAGTCTCCTGAGCCGGAATTTTATCCCGTTGAAAATGGAGAAATTGAGGAAGTTTCGGAAGTCGTATTAATCAAGGACATTGATCCGAATGAAGCTGAAGCTGTAATTGCAGAATTTTTGACGACAAAAACACAAATTGAGAATATATCGGTTTCAGAAATAGTAGAATCCGAACCTGAGATTCAAAATGAATCTATTATTTTGAAACCGGATATTACAGAAACAGAATCAACAGTTGTTACGGTTGATGATGAATTAACGGAACCGGAAATATCAGTTTCAGAAATAGTAGAACCTGAGCCTAAGATTCATTCTGAATCTATTATTTTGGAATCGAATGGTACAGAAACAGAATCAACAGTTGCTACGGTTGATGATGAATTAACGGAACCGGAAATATTAGTTTCAGAAATAGTAGAATCTGAGTCTGAGATTCAAAATAAATCTATTATTTTGGAACCAGATATTACAGAAATAGAACCAACATTTGTTACGGTTGATGATGAATTAACGGAACCAGAAATATCGGTTTTAGGGATAGTAAAACCGGAAACCGAAGTAATAGAATTAGGAGTACCTCACCAAGAGGTTCGTTCAGAAACAGACGTAGCAGCTACTAAATTTAATGTAGGAAAGGAAATAAAATTTGAACCCTCCCTTGCGGATGTAGACCAGGGACTTCCACCATTACCCAATGGATATGGTCAAAGTCAGATTTTCCTATTACCCCGTGACCCAAATTGGGCCTATGCGTATTGGGATATTCCCAACGAACATAAAGAACATATCCGTCACCAAGGCGGAAAACACCTTCTCCTGCGGGTTTATGACGTCACCGCAATTGATCTCGATACCCAGCCGCCATTGTCGGTGCAGGAATATGAGTGTGATGAGATGGCTAGGGAATGGCATATTCCTATTCCCATGAGTGATCGAGATTATATTGCAGAATTGGGTTATTTAACCCTAGATGGGCGTTGGTTAGTCTTAGTCAGATCCAATCATATTCATATCCCCCCCATTTATCCTACAGACTGGGAAAATTACCAATTTATTAATATTCCTTGGGATGAAGACCTGAGAGGAAAAACCTTTTTCAAACTCTAACAATTCTACCAGATTAATTTTAGATATTAAACAGGCTGTTAGTGAAAACTGACAGCCTATTTAATGACTACCCTATTCACCGGATATTAACAAGATTGAAAAATGTTAGTCTTGGTTATGGAGAAAACAATACTTTTAAATCTTTGATAGTTGAGCTATATTGGAAACACAAAATACCCTGGTGTCTATGCCTAGCCATCCTTCACATCAATTATCCTCTGAACCAGAAAAATATCTTCAAGAAAAACTAACGGGTTCCATCTGGATACAAAATAAGAAATACCCTTATTTATTTGAACCCAATGGCACTTGTGAGATATTAAACCATAGTCGTTCGGGTCATTACACCATCTCAACCGATGGGTGCTCTGTTTTGCTAAATTGGACAAACCCGGCTTTCACTGAAGAATTGTTTGTCCTAGCGGATGGAAGTTTTTTCTTGGGTGGGAGTGTGTTAGTTCCCAGTAATAAACCACGGAATCATTACTTTCCTTGCTATCCTATAGCTCAACCCGATCTAAATAACTATCAGTTTGAGATCGATACGGGTAAAATGCCTAATTATGGGAATATAATCCTAGATGGTCGCCAGGTAAGGTTAATTAAGAGTGGTTACGGCGGGAATCTTTTGTCTGACGAACTGCGTGAGTTTGATTCCGAAGAAGCAGCCGAAGAATACTACCATTCCACTATTCGTGGTGAAGACCCCTACTATGCGCCCGGTCATATCAACGAACCCATTTACCTAGAATTGTCCGATGACAAGTCCCACAAATTCTATGAAGTCACGGTGAATGGATTAACTGTCACATTCGGCTATGGGCGCATTGGTACGACTGGACAAACCGAAAAAAGCACCTATGGCAGTCCAAGAAAAGCCCAGGCCGCTGCCCAGAAGAAAATCAATGAAAAGTTGAAAAAAGGCTATGTGTTATTCCCTAAAGGGAAGCCAAGCCGATCCAAATCTACTGAGGTACCTCTGCCTGCCCAAATGGTAAAAGAAAGTTCCAACGATGATTCTCCTAACTCTGATCTCGATATTACCCAATTTGTTCGTCCTGCTTGGAAGCCCATTGTAACGGAAGGGGATGGCGATCGCCTGGCTTCCAAGTTTTCCGGTCGTCCTTGGCTGGCAATAGATGAAACCTGGCCCGGTTGCCCCTGTTGTGCCGAACCCTTGCAACTGTTTGTTCAACTGAATTTGAGTCAATTGCCAGAACCTGTCCGTGAGGAGTTTGGTACAGGTCTGTTGCAAATGTTCCACTGTATGTCTGATAAGTGTGGGTTCGAGGTAGAAGAAGGAACAATTTATTATGGTAGAGTTCCATTCTTAATTAAAAATATCAAAATTCGTCTGGTACAGCCCGTGGGTATGGGATCAACCCCACCCCTACCCCAAATCGGTGGAGAAGATTATGGAACTTATTTGCCAGCCAAGACCATCACCGAGTGGCTAGAAATTGAAGACTATCCCGACCCTGATGATCTGGTGGCTCTGATCTATGGCTGGGAGCGGTTAAAAGAAAATGACTTGTGGGATGCAGTGGTGGAGCGTTTAGGTCTGGATGATTTGGATGACTACGATCAGCTATACCCCACCGATGAGAGCGATAAGCTGGGGGGCTACCCGCGCTGGGTTCAGGGTTTGGAGTGTCCAGGCTGTCCCGTTTGTCAGGCTCCGATGCGGCAAGTATTTCAACTAGCTTCGGAGCAAAATCTTAACTATGCGTTTGGTGATCTGGGAATTGCCCATATTCTGCAATGCAAAACCCATAAAGATCAGTTTGCCTTTGTTTGGGCTTGTGGCTAAATCTATTTATTTGGTTTAGATTCTGATTTTGATTATAATTTTTAATGCCAATTGCAATAAAGCTCATGAAAAAATATATTTCTCGTCTGTTAGCTCTAGTTCTTGTGGCTGCCATTACTTTAGTCGGATGCAGTGGGAGTCCTTCGGGAATGTTAACAGGCAATTATTCTAAAGATACTTTAGCCGTTGTCGATAGCTTGAGAACCGCAATTCTTTTACCTGAAGATGCACCCGAGAAAGCCGAAGCCCAAGGTCAAGCCAGGGAAGTCATTAACGAATTTATTGCTCGTTACCGTCGGGATAATTCTGTCACTACCCTGAGTTCCTTTACCACCATGCGTACAGCCCTCAACGCCCTAGCAGGTCATTATAGTTCCTATCCCAACCGTCCTATCCCGGATAAATTAAAAGAACGTTTGGAACAGGAATTTAAACAAGTGGAAGTCGCCGTGAGTCGAGGAGCGTAATCAGTTACCAGTTATCAGTCATCAGTTAACAGTTATTAGTTATTAGTGTAGAGACGTGCCACGGCGCGTCTATATTATTGAGCATTAATCTGCCTAACAGCCTAATCACTTTAATCACCGATAAACTCGCCCGCATCCATTATCAGTGTGTTTCCCTACTGATTTTGTTTGGAACGTTGTGAATACTTGAAAATGTAGTAAAGTCAAATAAAATTTTATGTCAAATTTAATGATTCAGCAACGCCGTTTTTCCGGGTTATTATTAAATTTTTTGATCACCCTTTCCTTGAATCCTTTTTTATTAATTTCTGTAGCTAATTCTCAAACCCTGGCTCAGTGCAAATTATCTCCACAAGCGATCGCCCAGAAAGAAAGTTTACGACAGGCTGTATTAACGGGAAATTCCGAAGCTGTTAAAAACTATAATACTATTCTAACTCAACACGCGCAACAAGTCAATCAATGTCGTCAACAAATTAATCCTAAAAATCAAGCGATTTGGTTAAGATTATATCCCTGTGATACGAGAACCGGAGAAATTGATCGGATTTTAGATAATATTATTAATAAAGGCTATAACAAGGTTTATTTAGAAGTCTTTTATGATGGTCAAGTGTTGTTACCTTCTGGGAAAAATCCCACCGCCTGGCCAGCAGCTATCCGCACACCTGGAACAGAAAACCAAGATTTATTAGCAGAAACCATCCAAAAAGGCAGACAAAGAGGCTTAAAAGTATATGCTTGGATGTTTATGTTAAATTATGGCTATACTTACACCTTAAAACCTGACCGAACATCAGTTTTAGCGATAAATGGGAAGGGAGAAACCACCACAACGGCAGTTTTAGACCAAACCAAAATAGACGAATATGGAGAAAGTTTTGTGAATCAAGGGTTTGTTGACCCCTATCATCCCATAGCTAGACAAGATTATTTAACCTTATTAAATGCCGTCTTACAACGTCATCCTAATGGAGTTTTATTTGACTATGTTCGCTATCCCAAAGGGTTAGGAGCAGATTCGGTTGCCTCCAAAGTCAAAGACCTATGGATTTATGGAGAATATTCTCAACAGGCATTTTTAAATCGAGCCAGTAGTCAGAAAGGACGAGACTTGATGCAGCGATTTTTGCAGCAAGGATTTATTACCGAAATTGATGTTAAAACCGTGAATGAAAAGTATCCTAATGAAAAGGATAAACCCTATTGGCCAGATGAAAAAGAGTGGAAAACCTTAGCCTCTATTCCCAAGATGGGAGATACTTTACAACTACAATTATGGCGGCTAAGTGTTGCCCATGCTAGACAGGGAGTTTTGGATTTTTTAACAATAGCAAGTCAACCCGTACAAAGTCAAGGAATTCCAGCCGGAGCGGTATTTTTTCCCGAAGGAAATCGCCGAATTGGGCAGATGGGATTTGACTCCCGAATGCAGCCCTGGGATCAATTTTCCCCCTCCATTGAATGGCATCCGATGTCCTATGCTGTCTGTGGTCAAGTCAACTGTATTACGGCTCAAGTGCAGCAAGTTGTAACTCAAGCTCCCCCAGGAACTCAAATTATCCCAGCCTTGGCGGGAGACTGGGGAAAATCGATCAAAAATCGCCCTTCTTTACAACAGCAAATGGCTGATATTTACGCCACAATTCCTCAAATTAATGCCTTTAGTCATTATGGTTATGATTGGCAAGATTCTGAAGAAACCCGAGAACGAAAATTTTGTAAACGTTAATAGTTATTAACTACAAAAAATCTCGAGATTTTTGAGTATAAAATCACTCATCCCTATGGGATTAACCTTAGCTGTGGTTCAGATTTGAACAATGACGCTATAATTGTTTCATCAATTGGAGTTAATTTTATGAAAAGTGCAGAACCTCAAGCTGGTTTAACCAGTATTTTTTTGGGAATTGCCTTAGCCGTATTAGCCTTAATTTCGGTCAATTCTTTTGTGATTATTAACCCAGGTCAAGCGGGGGTGTTGAGTATTTTAGGAAAAGCTCAAGATGGGGTATTATTAGAAGGCATTCATTTCAAACCCCCTCTGGTTTCTGCGGTTGATATTTATGATTTGACGGTACAGAAATTTGAAGTTCCGGCTCAAAGTTCTACCAAAGATTTACAACAATTATCGGCAAGTTTTGCCATTAACTTTAGGCTTGACCCGATACAAGTAGTCAGAATTAGACGAGAACAGGGCACTTTACAAAATGTTGTTTCTAAAGTTGTGGCTCCCCAAACCCAAGAATGTTTTAAAATTGCAGCAGCAAAACGAACCATTGAAGAAGCTATTACTCAACGAGAATTATTAAAATCAGACTTTGATGAAGCTTTGAATGAACGATTAGATAAATATGGGATTATTGTATTAGATACCAGTGTGGTTGATTTAGCATTTTCTCCTGAATTTGCCAAAGCCGTTGAAGAAAAACAAATTGCCGAACAACGAGCCAGACGGGCAGTTTATATTGCTAAAGAAGCGGAACAACAAGCTCAAACTGACATTAACCGAGCCAAAGGAACGGCGGAAGCTCAACGTTTATTAGCAGAAACTTTGAAAGCAACCGGAGGACAATTAGTCCTGCAAAAAGAAGCTATTGAAGCTTGGAAACAGGGCGGTTCTCAAATGCCAAGAGTGTTAATTATGAATGGGGATAATAAAAGCATGATTCCCTTCTTATTTAATTTAGGGAATGCTTCAGAAATGAGTTATGAATAAACACAATTCCTGAATAATTAGAGGGTTTATAGCGGCAAAAATTACTAAACCCTCTAATTATTTAGCACCACAAGCAATACAAGCTAGAATATCTTCTCGTTCTATTCCAGGGTATTCTTCTAAAAGGTATTCAATGGTGACTCCACTGGCTAAAAAATCTAAGATTAGAGACACTCAAATGCGATGACCCCGAATACAGGGTTTACCAAAACAAATATTAGGGTCAATAGAAATTCGAGACAGTAAATCTGCTGGCATCATACTTTACCTATTGTCATTGGTGTAAGATTGACTATTTCATAGTATAATTATACTAGATTCCTGTGAATTAATTGCTTCGGCTACGATTATCTATTTTTAATCTCTTAACACTTATGTCTATTTTTACCTTACAATCCGTTAAAAAAGAATTTGGAACCAAAGAAATTCTCCGAGATGCTAACTTTAGTTTAGATGCCACAGATAAAGTAGGTTTAATTGGAACCAATGGCTCAGGAAAATCTACTTTATTAAAGATGATTGCGGGACAGGAATCAATTGATGAAGGGCAACTTTGGGTTAATCCCAGGGCAAAAGTTATCTATTTACCCCAACAACCGAATTTAGATGAAAACCTCACGGTTTTAGAACAAATTTTTGCCGATAGTGGCGAACAAATGCACCTAATTCAAGAGTATGAAGACCTATCTCATAAATTAGCAAAACATCCCGAAGATTCCCAACTCTTAACCCGATTTTCCCAAGTCATGCAACGCATGGATGCGACAAATGCTTGGGAACTAGAAAACACAGCTAAAATTATTTTAACTAAATTAGGAATAGAAGATTTTGATACTCCGATTCGCCAGTTATCCGGGGGATATCGCAAACGCATTGCTTTAGCAACGGCGTTATTAGTAGAACCGGATGTTTTATTAATGGATGAACCCACAAACCATTTAGATGCGGCTTCGGTGGAATGGTTACAGGATTATTTGAAAAATTATCGTGGGGCTCTATTATTAATTACCCACGACCGCTACTTTTTAGACCAAGTAACTAATCGAATTTTAGAACTAGACCGGGGGGATTTATTTACCCATGCGGGAAATTATTCTTATTTTTTAGAAAAGAAAGCCGAAGCCGAGGATATTGCTGTTAGTCAACAACGCAAACATCGGGGGGTTTTACGTCGGGAATTAGAGTGGTTAAGACGGGGGCCAAAGGCTAGAAGTACCAAACAAAAAGCCCGGATTCAAAGGGTAGAAGGGCTGCAAGACATGGAATTTAAGCAAGTCCAGGGGAAAGTTGAAATTTCTACCCCTGGGCGTCGTATCGGTAAAAAAGTGATTGAATTAAACCATGTTTCTAAATCCTATGATAATCGCCCTTTAATTCAAGATTTTACCTATAGTTTTAATCCCGATGACCGTTTAGGAATTATTGGGGGAAATGGGGTGGGAAAATCAACTTTATTAGATATGATTACAGGGCGAATCCAACCGGATGAGGGCATAGTAGAAATTGGGTCAACCATTCATATCGGTTATTTTGACCAACATTCGGAGGATTTGTTGGCGGCGATGAACGAAAATCAGCGCGTGATTGATTACTTAAAAGAAGTGGCAGAATATGTAAAAACCGCCGATGGAACCCAAATTACAGCCTCGCAAATGTTGGAACGGTTTTTGTTTCCACCGAATCAACAATATTCTCCCTTAAACAAACTTTCTGGGGGGGAAAAACGACGATTATTTTTATTACGGGTGTTAATGAGCGCGCCCAATGTGTTGATTTTAGATGAACCGACTAATGATTTAGATGTTCAAACTTTATCGGTTTTAGAAGATTATTTAGAGGATTTTAATGGTTGTGTCATTGTGGTTTCCCATGACCGCTATTTTTTAGACCGAACTGTTGAAACTATTTTTTCCTTTGAATCTGGGGGAACTTTACGACAATATCCAGGGAATTATTCGGTTTATTTAGATTACAAAAAAGCCGAGGAATTAGAGCTAAGTCGTCAAGGGGTAAAGGTCGAAGAAAAAATCCTATCTGGGGTTGCAGACGGGGACAAATCCCAACGGTATTCTTGGGATAAGAGTGGACAGCGTAAATTATCTTCTAAGGAAAAGCGAGAATATGAAAAGTTAGAGACAAAAATTGCTGAATTAGAAGCGAAAAAAATAGACTTAGAAAAACAACTCTATCAAGCTCCTCCGGGGGCCGTTTCTAAGGTTCAAGACCTGCATCAACAGGTGGAAAATATTATCCTAGAAATTGATAATGCCACGGAAAGATGGTTGGAATTAGCGGAAATTGCGGCTTCTAATTAATGATCAATTGATAATTGATAATTGATAATTGATAGTTATTTTTTTTCGAGGTTTAAAACCTTTCCTGTTAAGGGGAAAAGAGCAATAAAATCTGCTTTCTCAATCCTCTTTTTTTCCGTGAGAGGTAGTTGTCAATTGTCCATTATTGAAATCCGGTGGAATTTCAACTGAACGCAAAAACGTCGCACTTTCTTCGGGTAAAGCCGTATTAATATACATCCCACTGCCTAATTCAAATCCGGCGGATAGGGAAACCCGAGGAATTAAGGCAATATACCAATGGGAATAATCCGTGCGTTGTTCGGCGGTAGGAATAGAACGAATTGTATAATTATAATCGGGATTATTTAACCCATAGTAAAGTTTAGCTAGAACATTTTTTAAGGTTTTAGCTAAATCCAAGATTTCCTCATCGGTAATTTCATCAAAGGAGGAACTATGACGACGGGGAAAAATCCAAGTATGAAAAGGAGAAAGGGCGGCATAGGGAATAAAAGCTACAAAATGTTCACTGGTAAAAATAATCCGTTCTTGGGCTTGTAATTCTTCCTTTAAGGTGCGACAAAAAAGACATTCTCCAGTATCATCATAATGGCGAATTGCTTCTCGCGCGCGGTCACGCCATTGATAGGGAACAATGGGAATTGCAGCAATTTGAGAGTGAGGATGTTCTAAAGAAGTTCCCGCTCCTTGACCATGATTTTTAAAGATAATAATAGTTTCTACCCGAGCGTCTTGGCGAATTTCAATATACCTTCGGCGATAAACTCGAATAACATTTGCAATATCTTCGATTTCCATTAATGCCATTGTTAAATCATGGCGAGGGTGTTCAATAACAACTTCATGAAACCCAAACCCTGATAAGGCGTGAAAAATTCCCTCGCTTTCTCTGATTCTTTCACCTTGAGGAGATAGGGCGGGATATTTATTAGTAACCACCCGGACTCGCCAATCTAAATCATCGGATAACCGTAAGGTTTCTTGACCTCCTGTTAGCAATTCATTCCCTGGACAAAAGGGGCAATTAGAACGATACTGAGGGGTAGGAATTAGTTGGGTTTCAGTTTTGGTAAATTCATCGGGTCGTTTTGCCCTTTCAGTGGCAATAATTACCCAATCTCTTGTGATTAGATTCTGTCTAAGTTCAGTCATATAGGAGGGAACAGGGAACAGGGAATAGGGAATAGGGAATAGGGAATAGGGAATAGGGAATGGGGAATGGGGAATGGGGAATGGGGAATGGGGAATGGGGAATGGAGAAATAAAAAGAATTGATTATTTTTTGTTGCTATTTAAACCTCTTTTTGTTCCTAGATAAACGGCAAAACTTCCTAACCAATGACTGCCACCATAGAAATTACCAGATACAGGATTTAACCCGACTTGGTGATGAAGATTTGCTACGCTTTTTAAAGCGGGTATGCGGTTATCTGTGGGTAATAAACCAGAGATTATCCCTTGTAACATCCACGCCCGACTCAAGTTTAACCCATCAAAATGAGATTGTCCGTAATCTTCAGGATTATTAATAATAATCGGAGAAAACCAATCGGTTTCTAATTTTTGGGAAAGTTCGGGTAAAAAAATAGTTAACCATTCTCCAAATTCTAAAGCCGGGAGAACCCGACGCATTAAATCGGCTTCTGCTAGACTAGGAGAGAGAAAATCATCCCCCAAGGGTTCACAGTGAAGGGAATAATTGTAATCATGGTAATAGAATTTTTGGATTTTATGTGCAACTACTTCTAATAATGGTTGATGGTGGGTAAGGGTTGCCCAATCCCAAATTAATCCTAACGCAAAAGCTGTTTGATTGTGTAATCCGGTGCGGTTGGGATAGGATAAATTTAATAACCATTTATGAATATTGTTAATAATAACGGTTTCTAAAGGTTGTAAATATTCTAATAAGAGTTGACTCTGTTCGTCTTGCCATTCAGTCAGTTCTGCCATTAATTGTAACAACCAAGCTAACCCATAGGGACATTCAAATCGGGGCTGAGATTGTAAAAAATTAGCCTCGATTTTAATATGTTCCGGGGTGAGATTTAGGGTTAAAATTTCTCGAGCAGAGGACACAAAATCTGCCTCGGGAAAATATCTAATTAACCGAGTTAACATCCAATGGTTATGCACCGCCGAATGCCAATCTAAACAGCCATAAAAGGCGGGATTAAGTTGTCGATGGGGAATCAAATCCCGGGAACTTTCTAACCAATAATATTGAACATGAGGATACTCTTGTACAACACATTGTAAGCCAAATTCAGCAAATCGACTGGCTAAGTTGACCGCAAATATTTCTGATTCTAAATTCACGATTTTTTGAGTTAATTTATGCTATTATAAAATTACTAGGTTAAGTTATCATACTTTTTTGTTGCGCTCGTTGTTGCGCTTCAGCGCACTCCTAACAAATAAATCAACATTATTTCGGACTAACTGAAGGTCTAGGAGTCGGTTGAGGTGTAGGAGGTGTAGGAGGTGTTTGGGGAATTTCCGGGGGAAGTTTCCACTCCTCCAGAGGACGATTAATAGTAGATAAAATATCTTTAGAAATCACTAAAATACTGACTTCTTTTCCAGAAGATTTAGGAGAATCAATTTGAGCGTATAAAGAATCTCCGCGAAAATCAATGTTTCCTAAATTTAATCTATGGATGGTATTATTTTTAAGTTTAATTTCTATTTTATCCGTTACGGTATCTAACCCATAATCCTTAATTTTTTCAGCAGAAACCGTTAACTTCTGAATCCCTGAGTTAACATCCGAGGGATTACTTTGATTTTTAAACAGTTCCCTGAGTAGGTAATCTACCGAAGCAGGATTAGCTAAAAATTGTATTGGGGCTGTAATTTTCCAAGGAGATTTTTTCAACTCATCGGCGTTAGTAACCCGTTCCAAGGTAAGTGTTTGTTGAGGAGTTGTAATAGTAAAAGATTGAATTTCATCCTTGGGAAAAGAAAAAATTTGTTGTTGTTTAGCTTGAATTTCTTGCTGTTGAGTTTTCCCCTGAATTTCAAATACATAAACAACCCCGGTCAAACCCAAGGCTAAACCCATTAAAATTAATGTTGAACGTTGAAATTTCATCAGTTAGCAGTCATTATTTGTCACTTACCCATTATCAGTTGTAGGGGCGGGTTCATCAAGATTTAAGTAATTAACAAAGATCTAAAAGAACCCGCCCGTACCAGTAAACAATTATCAGTTACCAGAAATATTAACTCTTACACTGATAACTGATAACTGTTTACTGATAACTGATTACTCCGTAGGTGTAGGATCAAAACGCTCAAGTTTAGCACCCAATTGTCGGAGTTTAGCTTCCAATTGTTCATAACCCCGATCCAAATGTTTTAATCCTTGAATCGTCGTTTCTCCTTCGGCGGCTAAGGCTGCTAGAACTAAGGCAGCAGAAGCGCGTAAATCCGTCGCTGTCACCGGAGCACCCGAAAGCAAAGGAACACCTCGGACTAAAACCGTATTCCCTTTAACCCGAATATCAGCACCCATGCGACTGAGTTCAGGAACATGACCAAAACGATTTTCAAATACCGTTTCACTGATCAAACTATTGCCCTGACACAGCGTTAACAGAGCCATAAAAGGGGCTTGCATATCCGTGGGGAAGCCTGGATAGGGTAGGGTCTCAATATCCGTCGCCTTTAGCTGTTCTCCAGCCAGAATACTTAAATGGTTTAGCCCTTCCATGCGGATTTTGACACCCATGGCTTTAAGTTTAGCCAGTACAGGAGTTAAATGTCCTGGAATAATGGGGGATAGGTTGATTTCAGAACCTGTAATCGCCCCAGCTATTAAAAAAGTTCCGGCTTCTATTCGGTCAGGAATAATCGAATAATCCGCAGAATGTAGACTCGGAACCCCAGAAATGATAATAGTTTTACTGCCAGCCCCATGAATTCTAGCTCCCATCGCCCGGCAGAAATTCGCTAAATCGATGACTTCCGGTTCTTGAGCCGCATTTTCAATGATGGTTTCCCCATCCGCTAGGGTGGCGGCCATCATCAAAGTTTCCGTCGCCCCAACACTGGGATAGTCCAAATAGATGCGAGCGCCCTTGAGCCGACGGTTAGCCCCGACCACATGGGCATGAACAATGCCATGCTCGATGTGTACTTCCGCACCCAGGGCTTGAAGTCCACGAACATGAAGATCTACAGGTCTAGCTCCAATGGCACATCCCCCAGGCAAGGGAACCCTGGCTACCCCTAAACGAGCCAATATTGGCCCAATGGCAAAGAAACTCGCCCGTAGTTGGCTCACCAGTTCATAGGGAGCTTGTGATTCTGATAACTCACCCGCCTTAATATCGATGATGTCACCCTGGCGGTCAATTTGGACACCCAGAGTCATGAGGATCTCACTCATGCTATTCACATCGGCTAAAGAGGGAACATTCCGTAGCCGACAATCTTCGGAACAGAGTAATGCACCCGCCATTAGGACTAAAGCAGAATTCTTAGCTCCGCTAATCGGAACATGACCTCGCAGGGGTTGACGTCCCCAAATTTTGAGGCTGGACTGGTTAGCGTGGGACGCAGTTGAAACATTCGATGAACGTATAGCTAGTGTAATGGGTCTATCCTCCAAAAATGAATTGTACGTTTACTTTACTTAGATTTTTTGTTCTGATTCTACCGAAAAGATTCTAAATGTCTAGGGGTTAGACAAATTTTATGTCCCTGATAAACCCGCAATCAGGCATGGGGAGGGTTTTATAGGAATATCATTCTTGGTATACCAAAAGTCTTATCGATCTTTAAATCCAGTGTAAAAATCTAATCAACACTTACGAGAAATCAGAATTTATGGAAATCGGTATTCCCAAAGAAATCAAGGATCAGGAATTTAGGGTGGGCTTGAATCCTGATAGTGTCAGGGTTTGCACGGAAAAAGGCCATCAAGTTTTTGTAGAAACAAGTGCCGGGGAGGGTTCAGGGTTCAGCGATCGCGATTATACACGAGCCGGAGCCACAATCGTTCATTCTGCGATCGATGCCTGGGGTCGGGAACTTGTAGTTAAGGTCAAAGAACCTTTACCCGCCGAATATGGGTTAATTCAAAAAAATCAACTGTTGTTTACCTATCTCCATCTGGCGGCTAATCGGGAACTCACCGAGGAATTAATTAAAAGTGGTGTCCATGGAATTGCTTATGAAACCGTGGAACTTCCCGATGGTCGATTACCGTTATTAACGCCCATGAGTATCATCGCCGGACGTTTATCTATTCAGTTTGGCTCCCGTTATTTAGAACGACAACAGGGAGGTAGAGGAGTTCTTTTAGCCGGAATTCCCGGGGTAAAAGCCGGAAAAGTCGTGATTTTAGGCGGGGGTGTAGTCGGGACTGAAGCGGCGAGAATTGCCATCGGAATGGGGGCACAGGTTCAAATTTTAGATGTGAATTTGGATCGGTTAGCTTATTTAGAAACGGTGTTTGGTTCGAGTGTGGAATTACTCTATAGTCATCCCTCTCAAATTGAAGAAAGTGTTCCTGAAGCTGACTTATTAATTGGTGCGGTTTTAATCCTCGGAAAACGCGCTCCTAAATTAGTTTCTCGTAATTTAGTTGCCCAAATGCGCCCCGGTTCTGTGATTGTGGATGTAGCGGTGGATCAAGGGGGATGTATTGAAACCCTACGTCCGACCTCCCACACCCATCCCACCTATATTCAAGAGGGTGTTGTTCATTATGGGGTTCCTAATATGCCCGGAGCCGTACCTTGGACAGCAACCCAAGCCCTAAATAATAGTACCTTACCCTACGTTATTCAGTTAGCTGATAAAGGACTCAAGGCCTTAGAATTAAATCCGGTTTTAGCCAAGGGATTAAATGTGGAAAATCATCATTTAGTCCATCCGGCTGTGCGGGAAGTTTTTCCTGATTTAGTTTAATTCCTATTCTGGGCGAGGAGACCTCGCCCCTACAACCCGACTTGTTTTAAAACCGTTAAGGGATGATAGGATTTCAGGTTTTGAAGTTGTTCTGAATTTTTAACTAATAACGCCCCGGCAAATCCTAAAGAATTAATCGAAATTCCCTCAAATTTTTCTTGAGATCGAGGAACAATCATCATCCAATTTCGAGTCGCTAATAAATTATAAGCCCCGGATTGAAAGGGCTGATCTCCAACGGATAAGCCCACTTTTTCTAATAACTCAAAATATAATTCTAAAGTAAAAATTGCGGCGGCGGTCGGTTGATTAATCCAGTCAGAATTAAAGGAAGCGATCGCATGAACAAAAGGAAATTCAGGAATTATACCAATAGAATTATTAAACTGTACAGAAGCGATCGCAGGTTCAATCGGAAGATTAATCCCCTCTGGAACTAATGGAAAGGGAACTAATTGTAAATGTTTATGCCGCTGACTCGCCCCGGCTAATTTTCCCCCATTATAAAAAACTAAACCGTCAATTTCTGCTAAACCCAGCCACATCGCCTCAAAATCCGATGAAGTAAGCCAGGTTTCCTGTGCTTCAAATTGTCGGGTAACGATTAATAAATGATGATCAACAACATTAAATTTATTCAGTAAACATAAATGAGTTTCTGATAAATCGCCAACAAATAAATCCTGTTCATAGGGCAGAAACGGATTAAATTCTTGACCGGATTTAGCTAATTTTTTTTGCTGTTTTTTCTTGGCTTTCTGTTTTTTTGCTAAGTTAGACAGAACTCTCACCAAAAAGCGAATATTTCCCGCCTCTATAAAATTATAATCCGTGGGAATTGATGCCAATGCACCACAATTGATCGCATATTCGGTTTGAGTAATTATTCGTTGCCATAATGTACCCGACGGTAACATCAAGTTTGCAGGTGTTGTACTGATCATTTGAACAATAGCTATGATTTAATAGTTTTAAAAATTCAGAGGATTTAAGGGTTTAGGAATGAGGGTAACTTTAGTTTTAGGTTTCCAGTCATATTCCATATATTTGGCCGTTTTTAAAGCCTTACTATCCCCTAAAAGTTTGGCTACAACATAAAGAGACATATCAATTCCCGCCGAAATTCCCGCCGCCGTAATAATTTTTCCATTATCAACAAATCGTTGATTATCAACAACCGTGGTTTGGGGTGCCATCGCCTGTAATTGATCTAAAGCCAGATGATGAGTTGTTGCTACTAAACCATCTAATAAACCCACTTTTGCTAAGAGTAAAGACCCCGTACAAACTGATAAAATTAATTCAGCATGATAGCCTTTAGATTGAATCCAGGCTAGAATTTGCAGTTGATTCAGAGCCTCTCTAGTCCCAATCCCCCCGGGAATAATAATAATATCAGGGGGAGGACTATCTAATAGGGTACAATCGGGATTAAAACTTAAACCATAATGGCATTGAACCGCATTTAAAGTTTCCGCCACTAGGAACACATTAAAAGGTTTATCCTCATTAATTTCTGATGTAATAGAAAATACCTCAAAAGGGCCAATAAAATCCAGCAGTTGAACCCCATTAAAAATTAAAATAGCAACATTTGTTTGAGTCATGGGTCAGTAATCCTAAAAAAAAGGGATAAAAGATTAAAATATGTTAAAAAAGTGTCTGAGGCTCCAAAATATTGTTCTGGTTATTTTGATCACTCTAGCAATTGTACTGGGTTGGAATCATTTAACTTTAGCACAAGGCTCTACCACTCAGCTTGAATATCGGATGAGTCGATTAGAAGCACAGGTATCTCAACTCATTGGACAGATTAATAGTCTGCAATATCAAACGTCAGGTACAACAGTAATCCAGGTTAAACCCGATCCCACAAATCCTGCTCCCGAACTCAAAAATCCTTTGATGTCCGGCGATCCCATGTTTGATCGGTTAGCAACATTAGCGATTGAAACCAAACAAGATGTCCAAGAACTTCAGAAACAAATGGCGGAGTTAAAAGCACAATTAGAAACTCAATAATTTAGGGTTAAAATTAGTCATCTAATCAGGCCCAAAAAATAGGTGCTGCCATGATCTGAGGAGTTAAAGATGTTCTCCTCATCTTAGAAGATTGATCAGAAGCAGCACAGTGTTTAAAAATTGATGATGTTTAAACTATACAATGATGCCGAAATAGTAAGCGGCAACTAAAAAGTTAATTCCTAACAGAAGAATTGCCCAAAATGCACGAAAGGTATAAGAGCCGCTGGATTTTTGAGTTTTGCTAGCCATATTTGGTTCCTAAATACAATGATCCAATTAAACCACAGAAGCAACTGAATCGGGATCGGACTCTCCAGCATGATAGGAACTCCGAACTAATGGCCCAGAGCGGACATGAGCAAACCCGATTTTGGTCGCGATCGCTCCCAAACGCTCAAATTCCTCCGGTGTCCAATATTTCCGCACGGGCAGATGTTCCAGGGACGGACGCATATATTGACCCAGGGTAATTCGGTCGCATCCGGCCCCGCGTAAATCCTCTAGGGTTTGAATAATTTCGGCTTCGGTTTCTCCGTGTCCCAACATGAGGCCGGATTTTGTAGGAATGCCGGGATTAAGTTGTTTCACAATTCTTAATACATCTAACGATCTCCCATACTTAGCCCCCCTTCTCACGGGTGCTTGTAGCCTTTGGACTGTTTCGACATTATGATTATAACAGGCGGGTTCTGCTTGAACTACAGTGGCAATCCGTTGATATTGTAGTTCCTGGGGATTACCGCCCCCTTGCCCGCCCCAAAAATCCGCCGTTAGGACTTCGATCTGGGTTTCGGGGTTAAGTTCTCGAATTCTGTCCATCGTCGCCACAAACCAGCCCGCCCCCCCATCGGCTAAATCATCCCGGGCCACGGAAGTTAAGACCACATAGCCTAACCCTAAAATTTGTACGGCTTCGGCTACTTTTTGAGGTTCTTCGGGATCAAGGGGCATCGGTGCATGGCCCTTATCCACCTGACAAAAGCCACAGGAGCGGGTACAAGTCGGCCCCATTAATAAAAAAGTTGCGGTTTTCTGGGCATAACATTCCCCCCGGTTGGGACAACGACCTTCTTCACAAATAGTATGAATTTGACGCTGTTTGATAATCCGTTGTACGGAGGATAATTCACTGGCTTTACCGATGGGACGACGTAACCAATCAGGTATTGGTTGAATCACATTTTGATCCCGATCACGATAGGATGGTGCTGGGGCTGAATCAGCGACAGACGACATATTCAAGTTCCGTTGCTATTTTGGCTTCTTCTCAGATTAATCTAGTTATGTATTCTAAAGATGCAGGTATTTTTAATCATTGGGTGACTTTAACCCAATATAATAATAGTTAACGCATCATTATCATTATGGGAGTTCGTTGTGACAGGTCGGAAAATACTGGTTATTGATGATAGTAAAGTCATTAGAGTTCGAGTGCGAGAAATGTTACCCCCTGGTAACTTTGAGGTATTAGAAGCCAAAGATGGCAAAGAAGGTCTCGAATTCGTGCAAAAAGAACACCCCAATTTAATTATGCTGGATTTCCTCCTGCCTAAGTTAAGTGGCTGGGATGTATTTCAGCGAATTCAAGCGGATGAAACCTTGCGGCGGATTCCCCTTGTCCTGATGTCGGGACGGAAGGAAGAAGTCACGGAAAAAATTTCTGAACCCTTTCAATATTTTGAATTTATTGAAAAGCCCTTTGAGAAGAATCAACTGATTTCTGCGATTAAATTGGCTTTCCAAAAAGCTAATCTCCCCCGGCCACCCCTATCCACCCCTGGAACTCCTGCACCTACCCCTGCACCTGCTCCTCAAGCTGCTCCGGGTGGAGATGCAACGGATATTGCAGCAATTAAGGCTCAAATGGATAAAATGCAGGCAGAAATAACGGCTCTGAAAAAACAAGTGTTGCAACTGAAAACATTTATTCAGAAGAAATTACAATAGGGAAGTTGACAGTTAACTGTTGAGGGTTGACTGTTAACTATTGATTGGAAATTGAACAGAAATTATGATACTGGATGCTTCATTTTTGACACAATTAAACGCCGCCATGGATTCATTATTAAAACGAATGAATCTATTTTCCCAGGCTCGGGTTTTGGTGGTAGGGGATTTAACTTTAGATGAATTTTTGACGGGTCAAGTAGAACGTTTATCCCGTGAAGCTCCGGTATTAATTTTACGTCATGAACATACCCATCAAATTCCTGGGGGGGGTGCAAATGCGGTTTACAATTTGGCGAAATTAGGAGCATCGGTTAAGGTTGCTGGACTGGTGGGAAAGGATGATCAAGGAATTGCTCTTTGTGGAATTTTTGAACAGGCGGGAATTGATATTGGGGGAATTTTTATTGATCCTAACCGTCCCACGGTAACAAAAACTCGGATTTCGGGTCATGCGCGGCAATCTGTTACCCAACAAATTGTTAGGGTGGATCGCAAATCTGACGAATTACCCGATCTGGAATTACAGTTAAAATTAGCTGAATATATTCGTGAAAATATTGATACTGTAGATGCGGTGGTTTGTTCAGATTATGGGGATGGCGTCTTAACTCAAGCGGTAATTGAAGCGACATTAAAAGCTCCTTTAACTATTGTTGATACTCAAAAGGATTTACACAGATTTGCAGGTGCAACTTTGTTTACGCCTAACCTGCCTGAAGCAGAAAAAGCCGTGGGATATTCGATTAAAAATCAGCCAACTTTACAACAGGCGGGACAGGATTTATTAAGATTAACTCAAGCGAGTTCCATGTTAATTACCCGTGGGGAGGAAGGAATGAGTTTATTTGAGGGAAATCAACAATTTCAAATCCCACCTTTTAATCGCACGGATGTTTTTGATGTGACCGGGGCTGGGGATACGGTGGTAGCGGCTTTAACCTTGGGTTTATGTACGGGTTCATCGTTGTGGGAAGCGGCGGTTTTAGGGAATTTAGCTGCTAGTTTAGTCGTGCGTCAATTTGGAACCGCAACAACAACAATTGAAGATATGAAAGAGGCGTTGCGATCGCTTTTAAACCCAGAATAGGAAATTACGAATTACGAATAGGTAATTAACTGTTAACTGGTAAGGGCGGGTTTCTGTTAGATCTTTGTTAATCACTTAAATCTCGATGAACCCGCCCCTACAAATGATGACTGATTTCGGGTAAGGGCGGGTTCTGTTAGATCTTTGTTAATCACCTAAATCTCGATGAACCCGCCCCTACAACTGATTACTTGACAAATATTGATTTTAAGATAAAATTCTGGGGAACCGATATTTATAGGAAAGCGGATGTTAACCCAAGATCAACCTTTAACTGAAACAGCATTTCTGGCTAAACTTAACGAAATTATTGAAAGCAATCACCTACTCAAGCATCCCTTCTATCAAATGTGGACGGAAGGGAAACTGACATTAACCATGTTACAGGAGTATGCCCAAGAATATTATTTGCACGTTCATAACTTCCCCACTTATGTTAGTGCCACCCATGCAGCTTGTGATGATATCAATATTCGCAAAATGTTGTTAGAAAACCTGATTGAAGAAGAACGGGGTTCAGCCCATCATCCCGAATTATGGTTACGGTTTGCCGAAGGTTTAGGAGTAGAACGGAGTGCTGTTCTTGAGCGCCAACCGTTAAATAAAACCCAAGAATCTGTTCAAATTCTGAAAAAATTATCGCGTAGTGAAGAAGCAGAAAAAGGGTTAGCCGCACTGTACGCTTATGAATCCCAATTTCCTGAAGTTTCCACCACTAAAATTGCCGGATTAGAAGAATTTTATGGGATTGATGAAGAATCGGCTTTATCCTTCTTTAAAGTTCATGAAAAAGCCGATGAAATTCATAGTCAAATGACTCGCAAAGCCTTGTTACAACTGTGTCAAACCGCCGAACAACAACAAGCAGCATTAGACGCGACACAAAAAGCCGTTGATGCGTTTAATTTGCTCTTAGACGGTGTTTATGAAGAATATTGTCAGAAGAAAGTTTAATATCAAGCGGTAGGGGCGAATGGCCATTCGCCCCTACTTTATTTAGACTTTTGCTGTTTAATCTTAAATTAGTTCAACGATTCCATTGGAACCAATACTAATACTCTTATGACCTGCCCCTCCAGAGGAAATATTGACGGTTAGTTCATTTTTTTCTGCATCAAAATTGCCTTTAAATCCCAGAGGAGTCCCATCTATGGTATAAATTAAAATGTTGACTGCCCCCGTTTTAATCTGCGAAAATGCTAGAACGGTTGATTGTCCACTGGCTAAAATTTTAGACGAATTTTGGCTTAAACCATACTGAATCGGTTTTCCCGCTTCATTGATGAGTCGAACTGTAACCTTTTGATCGGTTTTTACCCGAAATCCGGTATAAACCTGGGCAGAAATGGGACTAGGGGAGAATATAACGGGAGTAGCGAAACCTAATATTCCGACCAAAGCAACCGTCGTTAGAAGTTTGATTTTCATAGATTTTATGGAATTAAATCAGAATGAGTTTGTCAATTATTCTAATCTATATTTTTGAGATCACAACACAAACTAATAATTTTTCCGGCTTGTCTCCGATGAAAATTTTAGATTTTCTCAACATTTGATCGGATCACAATATACAGCAAAAATCTCCTAAATTCCATGACTCTTTCCAATCACCCAATTCCGACGGAAAAAACGGGATAGGGCCGATTCTTCTAGTTGTAAAACAATTGGACGACCATGGGGACAGGTACGAGGATTGCGGGTTTTAATCCATTGATCTAATATAGTTTGCATTTGGGTTAAACTCAGTGGTGTGCCATTTTTGATCGCACTCCGACAGGCAGTGGCGACCTGTGCGGCTTGTAAATCTCCTCCTAAACTTAATTCTAATAAGGCTTCTGGACAATCACTGCGTTGGATTAATAATTCTGGTGCGTTTCTAACTACCCAAACCCCATCTCCAAAGGGATCAACTTCTAATCCTAAACGGTGCATTTGTTCTAATTGTGCTGTTGATAAGGATTGTAAAATAATCCCGGGTTCTAGGGGAATTAATCGCCATTGATCACAGATTTGTTCATATAAAATCCGTTCGTGGGCAATATGTTGTTCAATTAACCATAATCCGCTAGAATGTTCGGCAATAATATAGGTATTCAGAACTTGAGCGATCGCTTTTATTTCTAATATTCCTAATTCGGTTTTAGACTGAGTTGGAGACGTTTCAGATTCTGGGTGAATTGCAGAATTTATATTATAACTTCCCTTTTCTTCCGATACTTTTAATAACTTCTCAATTCGATTTTGGGGAGGGGAAATTCTCTCAAAATTCAACCTTAAAGCCTGTTCAATTCCTTGACTAATCAGTTCTTGCCATTGGTTCAAATTTTGGAGATAAACTTCACTTTTATCAGGGTTTCTATTCCAGTCTACTTGTTCGGGTAACAGGTGCAAATGTACAAAACAAATGGGATAGCGATCGCGGGGACAGGTGCGTTCTAGGGCGGTTAATAGGGTTTGTTCTAATTCCGGCGATCGCACTATGCGGCCATTAATAGCTACCTTCACCCAATCGGGTCGGCGACGATGACAGCGATCGGGTAATCCTAATATTAATTCAATGTCTTTTAAGTTAAAATTATCATAATCTGGCGGAATTTTCAAATAAAATAAATCACTGAATTGAACATTTTTAATAATCTGAGGTAAAACCTGTTGAGCATTCACCCCCGGACTAATTTGAAACCAAGGATTATTGCCTTGACGCAGTTGCCAAGTTACCTGGGGATGACATAAAGCAATTTGCTGAATTATTAACTGAATACCGCGCAATTGTTGAGCCGAAGTCGGTAAAGATTCACGTCGATTTTGCCAATTTTCAAATAAATTAGAAACCGTAATCACTGTTCCCTGGGCGACAGCAATAGTTTCGGTTTGAACAACTTCTCCTTGATGATTATAACTAACACGCCAACCGGAATGAGAAAGGGAAGGAGAACGGGGCCGACTAATAATTTCTAAATCCGATAATTGAGCTAAACTGTGTAAGGCTTCCCCCCGAAATCCTAAACTATTAATTTTAAATAAATCCGTAATTGTGTTAATTTTGCTGGTACTATGGGCGGTGGCGGCTTGTTTTAAATTAGTTAAATCCATACCCCAACCATTATCTACCACTTGTACCCGCCAAGACTCCGGCCAGACTGAAATTATAATCCGATTTGCCTCGGCATCTAAGGCATTTTCCACTAATTCCCGAACCACCGCCACTAAGGAGTCAATAACTTCACTGGCTGCAATTAAATCAACAACATCTTTGGGGAGAGTCCGAATATAATTCAAGGGTAAACAGGTTGAATTTAACATTTCAAAGGCAATAGGCAATCTTGCTATAACTAATAGGTAATAGGGTGAAATATAATTTTAGTTTAATTTGACTTCTTCGGCAACTTCAGCGTGCATTTCTTTGAGTTGAGTTTGGGGAAGTTTAATATAAAAAGTAGTTCCTTCATTGGGAACGGATTTAAACTGAATTTGACCGCCATGGGCATCAATAATAGATTTAGCGATCGCCGTTCCTAACCCCGTACCACTGCGTTTTCCATGGGTAACAAAGGCATCAAATAAATGTTCACGAATCATATCGGGAATTCCAGGGCCATTATCAGCAATAGCAATTTCTGTCCACTCTCCGGTTAATTTAGCCGTGATTGAAATAGTTCCACCGGGTTTTTCAAAGGCTTCTACCGCATTTCCCACTAAATTTTGAAAAACTCGAGTCAGTTTATTTTCATCAACATAAATCCGACAATTTTCATCGGCTTGCACAGAAAAATTAACCTGGGTAGATTGAAAATAAACCCGATTTATTTTTTCAAAATTTTGTAGCATTTTTGCCACGGAAATCGATTTTCTGTAGAGTAGGGCACTGCCTTTCGTGAATTCTAATACCTCCTCTGCCATGCCTAACATCCGTTGAATTTGCATAGAAATCAAATCACACCATTCTTGAGTTTCTTCATCGGGGTGCATCTCCTTGAGCATGGAACTCGATAACTGAATTCCGGTAAACGGACTTCTAAAATCATGCAAAATGGTATTCACCATTTCCCCGACTAATTCCATTTTTTCTTTATGGACTAATTGATGGACATATTGATTGGTAGTAACGCGCAAATGACTAATAATATAAGTGAATAAATTCAGAATCACTTTACCCTTAGCATTGCTTAAAATTTGCATCAAATCCGGTTGAGAAATTTTAGCTAATTTTACCTGTCCGGCCGTTATTGCCCTGGCGCTGCGGGGCTGTCCATCTAAGACCCCAAATTCTCCAAAAAAGTCATTAGCTTGGGCAACAGCAATGGTTTGATATTGGCTCAATGGAGCTTCTTTTTTAAACTCCACCCGACCTTCTAACACTAGATATAAAAAATTAGGAGCTTCTCCTTCTTCAAAAATAATATGTTGGTCGGCAAACTGTTCGACGATTGCCAGTTCACAGAGTTGTTGAGCTTCGGGAAGATCAAAATAGCTAAGAAATCGGTGGGAGGATATATCCATTTTTATAAACCGGGTTGTGATCAAAGATTAGGGAGATCTACTTTTGTGACATTAATATTATGGGAATAGAAAGAGTTGGGCATCTGAAAACAGAGGGATTCTAGGGGAGAAATGGCTTTTAGCAACTAGAATATTTGGACTCGATACTATTATCAATTATAGCGTAGATGTTCCCAGTAGTTGAGCCAAAGATGCTTGTAATACCGGGGGTAAACGACGCATAATTTTCCCCGTTTGTCCATCGATGGGAACTAAGGTAACTTGGGCACTGAGATAATGGGATTGGCCATCTAGGGATTCAATCCGGTATTCCCAGGGAATTCGCATTCCTTTAGTCGGTAGAATTCGACTTTTAACCACCACCTGCATTCCCATTTTAACGGGTTTATGGTAGCGAATATTCAACTCGACAACGGGCAGTTCGCAGCCCATTTCTACTAAGGCATGATATTCCAATCCTGCCAAACGTAACCGTTCTACCCTGGCTTCTTCCATCCAAGATAGATAGGTTCCATGCCAAACAATACCACCATAGTCGGTGTGATGGGGAGAAACCCGCACAACATAGTCAAACCAAGGGGTTGACCAGGGGACATCCGTTGAGGACGGGGGCTGGGGGAAAGGATTTGTTTCAAACACTTTACAAATATATTCAGAACGCAACATTTCTATAAATTATCTGTCAACCAGGGGGATTATTCTAGGTATGAAGACTGTTTAATCCGTCTTGGAAACCATCTGACCACTGATAAATCACCTATTTTAATCACAAGGAAAACCCATGATAAAAAAAATTCTAGTTGCTGTTGCAGGTCGGGGATTATGCGAAGAAATGCTGAATATGCTCTTGGATATCCCCTCTTTCCAACAAGCATCGATCACGCTTCTACACGTTGTTTCCCCTGAAATTAGCTCGGATACGATGTCGGAAAAGTTAACCGAAGCTGGAAAGATTCTGGCCGAAGCTGTTACCTCGATTAAACTCGACTCCAAGCAAATTAATCCTCTACTTAAACAAGGTGATCCTAAAGATATCGTTTGTCAAGTGGCTGATGAGGAAGATGTGGATTTAATTATTATGGGTTCTAGGGGTTTAGGACGCATCCAAGCAATTCTGGAAAACTCCGTCAGTCAGTATGTATTTCAATTAACTACTCGTCCCATGCTATTAGTCAAGGACGATACCTATGTCAAAAAACTGCGTAAAATTATGGTGGCCGTGGATAATTCCGAAGCCTCCAAACAGTGTTTACAGTTGGCAATTTCCTTTGCTAAAGATTTAGCTAGTTCTCAACTGATTTTAGTCCACATTAATAAGGATATATCAGGGAAATCGAGCGAAGATTTCAGTAATAATGCTGAAAAAGATCCTGTTTTAGCCCCGGCAATTGAAGCAGTAAAACGTCTGGGAATCGGCTATCGTTGCGTGAGTGGGATTGGTAAACCAGGCCCAGAACTGTGTAGTATTGCTGAAGAAGTCGGGGCTGATTTACTAATGTTAGGTTCCCCAGACCGTCGCCCCAACATGGCTAAGAGTTTTATTGACTTAGACCGATTGTTGGGGAGTTCCCTCTCAGATTATGTGCGAGTTTATGCTAATTGTCCTGTTTTGTTAACACGGACAACGACAAAATAATCCACTCTTAATTAACAAACATAATAAAAAGCGCCATCAGACTGTTACTGTGGCGCTTTTTTTGAATTAAAATTCAATCAAAATTCAGGAAAAAATGGTATTAACCTTCTTTACCATCCCGACTTTGGGTTTGAATATACAGAATCAACAGAAAAACCGCAGGAACTGCCACAAACAAAATGCTGGCAACAAATCCTAAATCATTAACTTGCATAATTGCCCTACCTTAACTTAAATGGGAAATTCAAATACCCCTAGGGTATCATTAATTGACGTTTTTGAATAGATTGATTTTATAGCGGGTAATAGGTAATGGGTAATTACAAAAAGAGTTTACTTCCTTCCCCTGCTCCCCCTGCCTCCCCTGCTCCCCCTGCCTCCCCTGCCTCCCCTGCTCCCCCTACCTCCCCTGCTCCCCCTGCCTCCCCTGCTCCCCCTACCTCCCCTGCTCCCCCTGCCTCCCCTGCTCCCCCTACCTCCCCTGCTCCCCCTGCTCCCCCTGCTCCCCCTGCCTCCCCTGCTCCCCCTACCTCCCCTGCTCCCCCTACCTCCCCTGCTCCCCCTGCTCCCCCTGCCTCCCCTGCTCCCCCTGCTCCCCCTGCCTCCCCTGCCTCCCCTGCTCCCCCTGCTCCCCCTGCTCCCCCTACCTCCCCTGCTCCCCCTGCTCCCCCCGCTTCCCCCGCTCCCCCCGCTTCCCCTGCCTCCCCTGCTCCCCCTGCCTCCCCTACCTCCCCTGCTTCCCCTGCCTCCCCTGCCTCCCCTGCTCCCCCTTCCCAGTTTAAATACTTAGCAGCTTACCAAATCGAAGTTAAATCCAATACAAAACCTGGTAAAATATCCTCGCCTGAAATTTGGTTAGGATGTTCCAATATTTCAACATCTTGATGTAAACGATAAACTTCTATTTGTTGCTGTTTACGATTAATTAACCAGCCTAACTTTGCCCCATTCTCCTGATATTCTTGCATTTTTTGACGAGTTTTTTCTAAACTATCACTTGGAGACATTAATTCCACCACAAAATCAGGACACAAAGGTACAAATTTATCCTGTTGTTCGGGTGTTAAAGATTCCCAACGTTCTCGACTTACCCAGGACGCATCAGGAGCGCGGTCAGCACCATTCGGCAGGGTAAAACCCGTATTAGAATCAAAAACTTCACCTAAACGGGTTTTTGAGTTCCATAAATCAAGTTGAGTGGTAATTTTAACATTCCGTTTCCCTGTATTTCCTCCCGTTGGTGGCATAATAATTAACTCTCCTGAGTTCGTGCGTTCAAATTGAAAATCATTATTTTCCTGACACAATTGCCAAAATTGTTCCGAGGTTAAATCAAGTTTCAATTTTAAAATTGGGGGTAAGGTCAGAATATTGGTTTCCATAATCATTTGGGTTTTTGAATGGAATGGGGATTAAATACTTAATAGCCTACCAAATCGAAGTTAAATCTAATACAAAACCTGGTAAAATATCCTCACCTGAAATTTGGTTAGGATGTTCCAATATTTCAACATCTTGATGCAAACGATAAACTTCTATTTGTTGCTGTTTACGATTAATTAACCAGCCTAACTTTGCCCCATTCTCCTGATATTCTTGCATTTTTTGACGAGTTTTTTCTAAACTATCACTTGGAGACATTAATTCCACCACAAAATCAGGACACAAAGGTACAAATTTGTCCTGTTGTTCGGGTGTTAAAGATTCCCAACGTTCTTGACTTACCCAGGACGCATCAGGAGCGCGGTCAGCGCCATTTGGCAGGGTAAAACCCGTATTAGAATCAAAAACTTCACCTAAATTATTCTGACGTTTCCAGACTAAAAGTTGAAAAATTAAATCAGCATTCCGTTTCCCTGTATTTCCTCCAGTTGGTGGCATAATAATTAACTCTCCTGAGTTCGTGCGTTCAAATCGAAAATCGTTATTTTCTTGACACAATTGCCAAAATTGTTCCGAGGTTAAATCAAGTTTCAATTTTAAAATTGGGGGTAAGGTCAGAATATTGGTTTCCATAATCATTTGTTCTAAATTTCCTATTTTTCTAAAAGCTATTGCCCATTGCCCATTCCCTATTCCCCCATTATATAATAGAGAATATCAAAATCAACTGTCATGATGAACAAACTCATCTCTAGTTAAGGTTAATTTTTGTAACAAAATCGATCATAAATTGAGGTTTTTTCCCATTTTTGAAGCTCAAACATAAACTAAAATTAAATCTTCTGGAATATTCTGGGATTTTGATTAAAATATCTGTTATTACATAAGAAACTATCATAACTGAATCCGATGATAAATTCTAGCCGATTTCGCTTAATTCGCAAGCGGTTTGTCTTCGTTTTTCTGTTTATATTAACCTTGGTGGGATGCCGAATTATCAGTAATTCCCCCGTTAGCGAAGTCATCCCGATGATTGCCGACTTACCCAAACCGCAACTTCCAGAATGGATTGAAACAATTAATCCCCTGGGTGAGAGCCCAGAATTAAGTCAAATTCATGTTATTTTTAAAAACCCTTTAATTCCCCTAGAAAGTTTAGATAGTTCAGGACAAAAAAAACTCCTGAATAACTTTGAAATCAGCCCCAAAATACCTGGTGAGTTTCGATTTTTAACTCCTAGAATGATCGGATTTCAAGCCGATAAATCCTTACCCTTAGCCACTCGTTTACAAGTTACTATAAAAAAAGGATTAGCCGATTTAAACAAAAATCAATTAGACCAGGATATCGCCTGGACATTTGCCACCGAACCAATTAAATTATCTAATTTACCCGGAAGTGAAGAACAACCCGGTTCTCCAGAAAATCCCATAGGATTGAATCCTGAACTCAAATTTAATTCCAACGTAGAATTAGATTTAACCTCTTTAAAAGAACACTTACAACTAATTTCTCAAAAAAACAATCAAGTTGTTCCTGTTGAGGTTAAAATTGCCCAACCAGAAGAAAATAAAACCCCCATTGAACCTTTAAAAAGATTCAATTCAGTAACTCAAAATCCAGAATATATTGTTACTGCTAAACAACCATTACAAACCGCTACTAAATATCAATTTAAAATCACACCAGGGTTACGTCCAGTTCAAGGAAATTTAGAAACCCAAGTTGAGATTTCTAGCCCAATTAAAACCTATGATACTTTAAAATTTGTTAATTTAGAACTTCAGGGCAAAGCTTCAGAAGAAGGAACATCAGGGCGGTTTATTACGGGCAATCCTCAACTGGAATTTAATAATGGAATTATTGCCGAATCAGCCCTAAAAAATATTACTATTAAACCCGCACCCAAGCCCGATATTGAAGTCATTCAAGCCTATAATGATTATGAGCGGGTAACCATCAATCCTTGGGCTTTAGAACCCCAAACCAATTATACCATTACGATTGGTGCAGAAGTCGAAGATAAATTTAACCAGAAATTAGGAAAACCCGTTACTGTTAGTTATAAAACCGGAGATTTAACCCCAGATATTTCTGTGCCTTCGGGATTAAATATTTTCCCCTCTCAACAAAATTTAGAACTGAATATTTCCACCTTAAATTTACCCGAATCAAAATATCAGGCTACTTATCAAGTTGTGCAACCCACGGATTTAGTTTATACCAATACAGCTGACCTGAGAGATAAGGGAAAAAATCTATTACTTCCCAAGAAAAAATGGGCAACTTTTCCGGTTCCTACCCCGAAAAATAACGTTCAAGAAACCTCAATTAATTTAAGAGAAAAATTAGGGGGAAATACGGGAATGTTAGCCTACGGAGTCAGGGCAAAAACCACCCGTTATCAACGAGAAGGTGAACAAAAATGGAGTGAGCCAGAATTTTATGGACTGGTACAATTAACTAATTTAGGAGTATTTGCCCAATGGTTTCCAGAGTCAGGAATGGTGCGGGTTAATCACTTAGATAATGGCTCCGTTGTCGCAGGAGCAACCGTTGAAATTTATTCCTCTAAACTCGATGCCAAATCCTATCCTAAACCTCAAAAATGTGCAACGGGAATTACCGATAATCAAGGTATATTATCCTTAAATTCTCAACAGTTAAAATCCTGTATGCAAGGGGAAAGGTTTGCCCAAGCACCGGAATTATTAGTGATTGCCAAAGAAGGTAAAGATTGGGCTTTTACCCGCACTTTATCCTATAGTGGAAAATATGGATATGGAATTGAAGCCAATTGGGAAGATAAACAAACCCTATCCCGGGGCGTGATTTTTTCAGACCGTCAACTGTATCAATCCGGTGAAAAAGTTGCTTTAACAGGTGTCGCCTATTCCCTAGAAAATGGCACATTAAAACCCCATAAAAATCAAACCTATCAAGTTACCTTAGAAAATCCCAAAAAACAAAAGAAAGAGTTAGGTGAGTATCAAACCAATGAATTTGCTACATTTTCTGTAGAATTTTCCTTAGAAGAAAACCAACCTTTAGGAAATTATATTATTCGGGCAAAAGACAATAACGGGGTGGAACTTTTAGGGGAATTCCGCGTAGCTGAATTTAAACCCCCTAATTTTAAAGTTGCCCTGAATTTAGATCAAAAATTTGCCCAAATTGGAGATAAAATTACCGCAAAAGCCCAGAGTGAATATCTATTTGGTGCTCCCGTAGCCGACGGTGCTGCTAAATATTATGTTACTCGAAATGCAACGGATTTTGTCCCGAAAGAATGGGAAAATTATTCCTTTGGTCGTCAATGGTTTTGGCCGGAAGAAAAACCCAATGTTTCTGATAGTGTATTACAGGAAAATCAAGTTTTAGATTCCCAAGGTCAGGGGAGCAAAACTATTGCCGTAGATAAGGATTTACCCTATCCCATGACCTATCGAGTCGATGTGGAAGTGACTGATATTTCTAACTTATCCGTTACCAATTATGAGTCCTTTACCGCCCTTCCCAGTGACCGTTTTATTGGGTTGAAAACGCCATTTATTGCCGAAGCGGGTAAGGCGTTTCCCATTGAGATGATTGTCACCGATATTCAAGGAAAACCCCTAGAAAATATTGGGGTAAATTTGCAACTGCAAAAAATGGATTATAGCCAAGTGACGCGAGTTGTTGAAGGGGCACAAACCAATAAAAATCAAATTCAATATCAAACTGTTGCTCAAGTTGATATTAAGTCAGGTCAGAAGGAACAAACAATTAATTTAACTGCTCCAGAGTCCGGTTCCTATCGAATTCGAGCTAATTTTAGCGATGGAAATAATGAAATTACCGCCACGGATTTACAAATTTGGGTCACAGGTAATGAATTAGTCTATTGGGGAGGAGAGGAAGATCAATTAACAATTAAACTGAATAAAACCACCTATAAACCAGGGGAAACTGCAACCGCTTTAATTCAATCTCCCTATCCCGAAGGAGAATTATATTTTGCCGTAGTGCGGGATAAACCGCTTTATGAAAAGGTGATTCAAGTTAAAGGAGGCGCGCCAGAAATTCAGTTTCAAGTTACCCCAGAAATGCTACCTAATGCGGCGGTTGAAGCGGTATTAGTGCGACAAGGAAAACCGATTTCTGAACTGGAACCTGGGAGTTTAGAAAACTTAGCTAAAATTGGATTTACGCCCTTTAAAATCAACCTAGAAGATCAATATTTGCAAGTGCAAGTTAGTCCCCAACAAGCCAAACTAGAACCCGGTTCTCAACAAACCTTAGACCTGACTTTAACTGATAGTAAAAATCAACCTCTGCGGGGACAATTTATCGTGATGGTGGTGAATGATTCAGTTTTACAACTCAATAATTATCGACCTCCAAATTTAGTAGAAACGGTCTATGCAGAACAACCAATTTCCACGCGATTTAGTGATAATCGTCCGGCGGTTATTTTAAATCAATTAGCCTCTGCTTTAGAAAAAGGTTGGGGTTATGGAGGCGGTTTATCAACGGCGACAGCTAATCCGAGAATTCGTAAAAATTTTCAAGCCTTAGCTTTTTATCGAGGTTCAATTATTACCAATAATCAAGGAAAAGCCACAGTTAATTTCAAACTTCCTGATGATTTAACGACCTGGCGAGTGATGGTAGTGGCAACGGATGGAAACCAAAAATTTGGGTCGGCTGAAACTACATTTATGACTACTCAAGCATTAATATCTAACCCAATTTTACCCCAATTTGCTCGTCCTGGTGATCGGATTTTAGCCGGATTATCAATTACAAATTTAACCGGAGAAAAAGGCAAATTAAATATTACGGGAACTGTCAATGGAGGGATTCAATTTTCCCCTGGAAACGCTAATCAACAAACCTTAAAAACTAACGCAGAAGCCGGAACTAATGCCTATCGCTTTCCGATTTTAGTTCAAAAAGCAGGGGAGTCTCAAGTTCAATTTACCACGGAATTTAACGGTAAATCCGATGGCTTTGAAGTGCCTTTAACGGTTAAAACTTTTAACGTTACTGAACAGGTGATTGAGTCAGGACGGACAACCAATTCCGTAACAATTCCCCTAAATATCAGTAAAAAAGTTGTTCCTGATTTCGGAGGATTAGAAATTAATTTAGCCAGTACCCTAATTCCTCAACTGACCGCTTCTGCTCAACAGGTCTTTAATCGAGAAAAATGGCCGTTTCTCGAACCTGCTGTTAGTGAATTAATCATTGCTGCTAATCTGCAAATTTTGAGTAAAAAATACAATCAAAATTTCAGTAATTTGCAGTTACCCGAACGGGCTAAAACGGCTTTAGCTGATATCAAAAAATTGCAACAAGAAGATGGTGGAATTTCAGCCTATCCGGGTTCAAGATTCTCTAGTCCTTTCCTTTCCGCCTATACCGGAGACGCTTTAGCTCAAGCTCAAACTGCGGGATTTTCGGTTAATTCTGAGTTGATTAATTCTCTCAAAACCTATTTAACTCAAGGTGTAAATGATCCCTTAAAATATGATTTTTGTAGCGATGAAGTGTGCAAAAATCAAATCCGCTTAAATGCTTTAATAGCTTTAGACGCACTGGGAGAAAAACGCAGTGATTTCTTAGATGATATTCTGCAAAATTTTGATCAATTTGATCCCGTGACTCAGATTAAACTGGTACGCTATTTATCTCAATTTCCTCAATGGAAACAGGAGTATGATACTCTATTTGAGCAAGTGCAAAAACAGATTTATGTCACAGGAAGAACGGCAACACTGAACTTACCTCAAGGCTATAGTTGGTTACATTCTGATACCGCAATTCAATCCCAAGGGTTACGTTTATTGTTAACAGAAAATCCCCAATCTGCCACCGTTGATAAGTTGGTGGAAAGTTTATTAAATCTGCGTCGAGATGGAACTTGGGGGGGCAGTTATGATAATGCCCAGGCGTTAACCGCTTTAACTGCCTACAGTCAAACTGAAGCGACACCCCCTAACTTTAATGTGGCGATTACTTTAGCAGATCAAACATTAGGAGAAACTCAATTCAAAGGGTATAAAGATTCTAATTTTAGTTTGAATCTACCTATGTCAGAATTACCCAAAGGCAAAAATGATTTAATTTTAGAACCGTCAAATCAGGGTAAATTAAATTATTGGGTCGCCTATCGATATCGTTTAGAAGGAAATCAACCCGGACGTTTAAATGGGTTAAGAATTACTCGCACAATTCGCCCAGCAAATGAGGATAAAGTCCTAAAAACAATTGACTTAAATTCCCCGAAAGATCTACTCAAGGTATCACCAGGACAAGTGTTTGATATCGGTTTAGATATTATTACCGATCATCCTATTAATCAAGTCATGATTACTGACCCCCTTCCTGCCGGATTTGAAGCCATTGATGCTAGTTTTAAAACCAGTAATTTGGCAGTACAAGCGCAAGAAAGTAGTTGGCAAATTAATTATCAAACGGTTCATAATGACCGAATTACTGCCTATAGCGATCGCTTAGAACCGGGAATTTATCAACTGCATTATTTAGTTCGTTCTGTTACTCCTGGGGAATATTTATGGCCGGGTGCGGAAGCGAAATTACAACATACTCCCGAACAATTTGGTCGCAGTGCATCGACAACTTTATTGGTTTCTAAACCTTAGTTGAGATCCCCCTAAATCCCCCTTAATAAGGGGGACTTTTAAATCCGTTTCCCCCCTTTTTAATGGACTAAGATCCCCCTAAATCCCCCTTAATAAAAGGGACTTTTAAATCCATTTTCCCCCTTTTGTAAGGGACTAAGATCCCCCTAAATCCCGGTTATTAAGGGGGACTTTGAAATCCATTTCCTCCTTTTTTAAGGGGGGTTAGGGGGGATCATCTTACAAAAAAAAATTTTAATAAAGCAGAAAAAATGGTAAAATCAGAATAATTTCAACCCACAGGATAAGGAATAAAATCAATGTCTGCGATCGCGGTAATTGACTATGATATGGGTAACTTACACTCGGTTTGCAAAGGTTTAGAAAAAGCCGGGATAAAACCTCAAGTGACTGACTCCGCTACAGTGATTAAAAATGCTGATGCGGTTGTATTACCTGGGGTGGGTTCCTTTGACCCCGCTATGCAACATTTGCGATCGCGAAATTTAGTCGAACCCATTCAAGATGTCATTGCTTCCGGTGTTCCCTTTTTAGGCATTTGTTTAGGGCTACAAATTCTGTTTGAATCTTCAGAAGAAGGTCAAGAAAAAGGCTTAGGAATATTCCCTGGAACCGTGCGCCGTTTTCAGTCAGAACCGGGGTTAACGATACCCCATATTGGTTGGAATCAACTATCTTTAACTCAACCTAATTTACCTTTATGGAAAACTATTGGTTCCCAACCTTGGGTCTATTTTGTGCATTCCTATTATGTTCATCCAACTGATAGTAATTTGACCGCCGCGACGATTCAACATGGAAGTCAAATTATTACGGCTGCGATCGCTAAAGATAACGTGATGGCGGTACAATTTCACCCGGAAAAATCATCAAATGCTGGACTCAAAATATTGGATAATTTTGTGGAATTAGTTCAAGGTAAACCTCAAACGTTAAGCCCTGTTTCTGTATAAGATAAACTGGATTTGTTATTAATTGGAGGAATAAATTTTTGAGTTTAAGAATCTATGGAAACCGCTTAATTAAAACCTTACCTGGAGAAGAAACTAGACCCACATTAGCTAGGGTCAGGGAAGCGGTTTTTAATATTTGGCAGGGTAAAATAAAAGGCTGTCGCTGGTTAGATTTATGTACGGGTAGTGGGTCAATGGGGGCAGAGGCATTATGTCGAGGGGCGGCGGTTGTGATCGGGATTGAACAACACGGAAAAGCCTGTAAAGTGATCCAAGAAAATTGGCAAACAATGGCGGATTCTTCCCAAACAATTCAAGTAATTAGAGGAGATATTTTAGGAAAGTTAAAGACCTTATCCGGGCAAAAATTTGATTGTATTTATTTCGATCCGCCCTATAATAGCAATCTTTATCAACCTGTATTAGAGGCAATATCTCAATATCAACTCCTATCTGAGCAAGGAGAAATTGCCGTAGAACACCATCCCCATCGTTGGCAAATTCAACCGATTATAGACCTAGAAATTTGTCGAGAAAAAACCTATGGCAATTGTGCTTTAACATTTTATAGTAATCATTTGTAGGGGCGGGTTATGTTCAATTTTTGTGAATCACCTAAATCTGGATAAACCCGCCCCTACAAGCATTTATCAGTCTGATAATTGTTTACTATTACCCATTACCCATTACCCACTATCGGAGTTTTTATGTCCTACGAAAAAGAAAAAGAAATTGCCATTGCAGCCACATTAAGCGCCTGGAAACTGTGTGAAAGAGTGCGCCAAAATATTCCGCAAGCTATGGAAAAAATTGATAAAAGCCCGGTGACGGTAGCTGATTATGGATCTCAAGCAATTATTTGTAAAGCTTTAGCAGAAGCATTCCCCAATGATCCGGTAGTCGGGGAAGAAGATGCCACGGAATTACAAACCCCAGAAAAGGCGGAAAACCTAGCAAAAATCACTGAATATGTCCAAGAAATTATTCCCGATGCCACTTCAGAACAGATTATAAACTGGATTAATCAAGGGAATGGAAAAGTTGAAAAAAGGTTTTGGACATTAGACCCCATTGATGGGACAAAGGGCTTTTTAAGACAGGATCAATATGCGATCGCTTTGGCTTTAATTGAGGATGGAGAGGTGAAAGTTGGGGTGATGGGATGCCCAGCCTATCCGTTGGAAAATCATCAATCTGGGGCCTTATTTGTAGCGGTTAGGGGACAGGGATCAACGATGTTAATTCCGGCAACCGGGGAAGAAATTCCGATTCAAGTTGTCGCTGAAAATGATATGGAAAATCTGCGATTTGTCGGCAGTATTGAAGCGAGTCACGGAGATATTGATCGTCAGGATGCTGT
This sequence comes from Planktothrix sp. PLAVEN19ND, assembly GCF_057220675.1. Lineage (NCBI taxonomy): Bacteria > Bacillati > Cyanobacteriota > Cyanophyceae > Oscillatoriales > Microcoleaceae > Planktothrix > Planktothrix sp. PLAVEN19ND. Next base: position 3,174,516 of record NZ_CM170132.1, read on the forward strand.
GGCAAAAGCGGTGGGAATTGTGGCGCCAGCTATTAAGATGGATTCCCAGGCAAAATATGGGGCGGTGGCGTCTGGAAAAGCGGCGTTATATTTGCGACTTCCTTCTCCTAAAACCCCTGATTATCGGGAGAATATTTGGGATCATGCGGCGGGGGCAATTGTAGTAGAAGAAGCGGGGGGACGGGTAAGTGATATGTTGGGTAAACCTTTAGATTTTGCCTCTAATCCCAAGATGTTAGAAAATCGGGGAATTATTGTGAGTAATGGGATTATTCATGATACGGTTTTAGCGGTATTGAATCAATAAATTAGTCGATATTTTTTTTAACCTCTGTAGATACTTCCTATGGCACATCTCTACAGAGGTTTAACCTTTGATATAATGGTCTCCCTATCGAACTAAATCACATAACTTTTTAACGGAATTTACGTTCGGATTCCTGAATCGGTAAATCGTTAATACTGGCTTCCCGTCGCTGCATTAACCCATTAGGAGCAAATTCCCATTGTTCATTCCCATAGGCGCGATACCATTTACCCGAATCCGTACGATATTCATACTCAAATTTAACAGAAATTCGGTTATCGGTGAAACTCCATAACTCTTTTTTCAAACGATAATCTAGTTCCGTATTCCACTTGCGAGTGAGAAATTCTCGAATCTTTTCCCGTCCCGTAAAAAATTCCGCCCGATTTCGCCAAACGGAATCCTCTGTATAAGCTAATGCAACTCGTTCGGGATCACAGGTATTCCAAGCATCCTCAGCGGCTTGGACTTTGGCTTTAGCGGTTTCCAGGGTAAAGGGCGGTAAGGGGGGTCTGGTTTCCATGAAGCGTTCTCCTTTGTTATATGAAATCCCTAAATGTATACTACATATTCTACAAATTCCCCCCTTTTTAAGGGGGGTTAGGGGGGATCATCTATGGCGTTAATAACTATATTTCATATTACTATTGTTAGGTTGATGGGTCGTTGCCCATTTCTATACTAACGACGGGGTGGACTTAAAGAACGAATAAAACCCATAATTTCTCGATCTCTCGGTTTAAATTTTAACGCCATTAATGCCGAATTTCTGGCATTTTGATATTGCTTCATCCGCGCTAAAATTTGAGCTTTTAACATCCAGAGTTGGGGATTTTGATCAGCTAAATTTAACGCTTTTTCCACAGAACTTAACGCTTGAGAATAGAGTTGTAACTTCATTAATATTTCCCCCCGTAATTGCCAAATAGTTTCCTGTTGATTATCGAGTTTTAACCCTTGATCAAAAGATAGAATCGCCTCTTGATAATCCTGAATTTGATAATAAGCTATTCCTCGATTAATCAAAGCCGGAACAAAATCAGGTTTTAAATTAATCGCCCGGTTATAGGATTGAATTGCTTCTTGATGCTGTTTTAACTGATTCATCAATAAATTTCCCCTTAAATACCAAATCTGATAATCCTCGGGTTTAATGATTAACATTTGATTCCAGGCTAAAAGAGCATCCTCATATTGTTTTAGTTTAATTAAAACCTTGCCCTTTTCCCGCCAAGCTAAATAAAAATCACGCTGAAGTTGGATTGTCCTAGAATAAGATTCAACGGCTTCTTGATAACGTTTTAACTGTACCAAACTATTGCCCCTACCATACCAAGCAGGATGAAAATTAGATTGAATGGCTATAGCTTGATCAAAGGCTTTTAAAGCCTCTTGCCATTGTTCTAATCGATAGAATTGGTTCCCCCGATTTGACCAATCTAAAGCAGTTGATTCTCCTGTAAATTCCGGGGGTTTTAAGGCTTGATGAATCGATTTTAATTCCCGGGCATTCATGGGGTTAGGAGGTTGATTGCTAATGTTTAAATTCAAGGTTATTCCTGATTGTAAAAACTTTTGGAGGGGAATACCAGCACTATATCCTAATGTCACCCGAGACACCGAGCCCAATTCTGGATTACTAAAAATTTGTCCCTCCGATTGACCATGAATTCCAATCACTCGACCCTCCCGATCTAAAATCGGAGATCCGCTCATTCCCACCTGCGTCCTATTAGTATAGAATAAATCATATCCTCGGGTAAAAGGTTCTTTAATTAAGGAGTTTTTTTCGGCTTCACTGATTAATAAACCCGTGGCAAATACTCGTCTGCGATCGGCAATGGGCAACTTAGAATCTGGCCATCCTGAAATAAAAATATATTCCGATTGGCTATCATAATTATAATCGGCTAGACGAGCAACAGCATAAATTTTATCACTGGTAAAAGGGATAATCGCTAAATCAATTCCTGGTAATTTAATTACCTGATTGTAGTTAATCGGATATTGTTCACCATCAACGGTAATTACCGTATATTCATCGGGTGTTTTAACCACATGATTTGCTGTTAATACATAATAAGTATTCTGATTTTTAGCAATAATTACTCCCGACCCGGGATTTAACCCTTCAATTAACACCGTAATAGACTGACTGATTTGGTTAATCTCCTCGGCGGTTAATGCCATGACTTGAGGATTGAAACCCAAAGTTAATATCAAACCGAATATAATAAATAAACCCATTTTAAAAAACCGATAACGGATGAATCGAAAGCTCATTTTTTCCTCCTAATTTGTTGTGACTTATAACTCCTTCTTTCTTCCAGCCGTTTTTTATTAATCCGGTTTGGAACACTGATTAATTACCTATTCCCTATTTGCGTATTCCCTGCTATATAATTAATATCACCTTAAAAAAGGGATTGTTCCCCTTGATTTTGGTATCCTAATCTTGAACATTTATTATGCTGGCAAAACGAATTTTACCTTGTTTGGATGTGAAAGCAGGTCGAGTGGTAAAGGGGGTTAATTTTGTTGATTTAAAAGATGCTGGTGATCCGGTGGAATTAGCGGCGGCTTATAATGATGCCGGAGCGGATGAATTAGTATTTCTGGATATCACCGCCACCCACGAAGACCGAGATATTATTTTTGATGTGGTTTATCGCACCGCCGAACAGGTATTTATTCCCTTAACGGTGGGGGGCGGAATTCAAAACTTAGAAATGATTAAAAACTTATTAAGAGCCGGAGCAGATAAAGTTAGTATTAATTCCGCCGCCGTGCGTGATCCTGACTTAATTAATCGAGCCAGCGATCGCTTTGGGGTGCAATGTATTGTAGTAGCAATTGATGCCCGTAGGCGCACAAATGCTGATAATCCGGGTTGGGATGTTTATGTGCGAGGCGGTCGGGAAAATACGGGAATTGATGCCCTAAACTGGGCGAAAGAAGTTACAAAAAGAGGCGCTGGAGAACTTCTAATCACCAGTATGGATGCCGATGGAACCCAGGCGGGCTATGATTTAGAATTAACTCGAACTATTGCCGAATCCGTGGAAATTCCGGTGATTGCATCGGGAGGCGCGGGGACTTGTGAGCATATTTATCAAGCCTTAACCCAAGGGAAAGCTGAAGCCGCTTTATTAGCTTCCTTATTGCATTATGGTCAATTAAGTGTGGCAGAAATTAAGACCTATTTAGCGGAACATCAAGTCACGGTGAGGAATCCTGATATTTTGTAGGGGTGAAGTCATCTTGATCAGAAGCAACTAAAGTCTAAAACCCCTAATGACTGCCCCTATCTATTCCCCCTAAATCCCCAGAAAAAAGCTGGGTTAGGGAGAATAGATTACCCCTTGCATAATTAACGGATTTAGATTAACCTGGATCAAAGAATTCATCACATAAACGATTTAGATGTTAGATCAAGCCAACGAGTTATTTCAGCAAGGGATTTTACACTATCAAAATACAGAATATCAAGCCGCTTTAGCATCTTGGCAAGCAGCCCTTCACGCTTACCGAAATCTAAAGGATCGCAAACGCGAAGGCGCAGCCTGGGGGAATCTAGGGGCTGTCCATGAAGTTCTATTAAGCCCGGAATTGGCAATCAATTGCTATCAACAACACTTAGAGATCTCTCGGGAAATTCAAGATCCCAAAGGTGAAATGAATGCTTTAATTAATCTGAGCAATATTTCCTATAATTTAGGAGACTATGTTAACGCCCTGGAATACCAAAACCAACGGTTAGCCCTCGCTCGTCAATTTTTAGATCCCCACACGGAAGAACAAGCCTTATCAGTATTAGGAAAAATCTATCTCGCCCAAGAACAATTTGAACTGGCAATTGAGGCTTATCAACAACAATTAATCCTGGCAAAAACCCACAAAAATTATCCAAGTCAAGGCAATGCTTTTAACCATTTAAAGTTAATTTATGAACAATTAGAACAATGGGAAGAAGTTGAATCCTATCATCAACAGCATCAAGCTATTTTTCGAGAGTTTTTAATAGAAAATCCCGGCAATATTCTACAGCAAGCCCAAAATATTGGCTTAGATCCTTTGTTTGACTTTGCGGGTATGGATTTAAGTCATCTTGATTTTAATTACGCCGATTTACGAGGGGCAAATTTAGAAAAAACTAACCTCAGTTATGCTAATTTAACCTTAGCGGATTTGAGCGGAGCCATTTTAAAAGAAGCTAACCTCAGTTATGCTATTTTAACGAATGCTAATTTACGCGATGCCGATTTAACAGGTGCTAACCTCAGCGAAGCCGATGTCAGGACGAAAATGCCTAGGGCTAATCTGAGTCATGCCAATTTAGGCCATGCTAACTTAATAAGTGCCTATTTACCCTATGCCAACTTGACCCAAGCTAACCTCAGCCACGCCAATCTGAACTATGCCGACCTAACCGGGGTAAAATTTCAAGGTGTGAACTTAACAGGGGCTAATTTCAGCCAAGCCGAGACTAAAAATGCCCAGGTCACAAACGTTGATTTTACCGAGGTAGTAGGAATTTCCCAGCGAATTAAATCCGAGTTAGTCAAACAAGGGGCAATTTTTAAGGAAAATAAAGATTAGGTTAGTAGAACATCCTAGGTGTTAGTGGTTAACCCTCTGTGATGTTTAATGATATTAATAAACAAAACCATTAAAACTATTATGACTGGTGTAGAAGGACTTTGGCCCCATAATCTGAGCCCAAATCGCTTGGCGGTGTTGGAGCGTAAACTGGTACTTTGGTTACAAAAACAACCTTTACCTGCTGATATTCACGAAATGGCACTCCATTATGATAACCATGAAGATTTGCAATTGTTAACCCAAAAAGCAGCATCTCAAGGGTGTCATTTTTCTGATTTGCAAACAACAGTTCAAGCTATTATATCCGCAAAAACCGATAATTTTTTAGAATTAGCGGAAATTGCGGGTTTAAATCCCTTAGAAGATTTTGCCCAAGCGAAACTATTAGGAGCTAACTTAAGTGGACTGGATTTAATCGGAGCCAAACTGCCGAATGCCTATTTACGAGGGGCGGATTTAAGCGATATTAACTTAACGAATGCTGATTTAAGAAACGTGAATTTAGGAGGGGCGGATTTAAGTGGAGCCTTATTAAGTGATACGGATTTAAGCGGTGCTGATTTGCACCGGGTAAGTTTAGCTTTAGCGAATTTAAGTGGAGCTAATTTAAGCCATGTTAATTTGGAAGAAGCTAATTTAAGCAACTGCAATTTAAGCGATGCCAATTTAACGGGAGCTTGTTTAAAAAATGCTGACCTATATCAAGCAGGATTAGCTTTAACCAATTTAGCCGGAGTGGATTTTACCGGAGCTAATGTTAAAGAAGCTCGACTTTGGCATGATGCGGGAATTTCAGAAACCGTGAAAGCAGACTTAATCAAAAGAGGAGCAATTTTTGATGAAAAGATAGAAAAGATCAAACGAGATTAAACCTTATTGTTGTTGCGCTTCAGCGCACTCTACAAATATGGAGCGCTGAAGCGCAACAACAAATATTTTTATCGGTTCAAATAATTATGATTACTTTTTAAAATCCCCATCAAAAATTATAGGTTGGATTTATCTTCTTTTTTCTAAAAAATAGAGTGTTCAATTAGATGACAGCTACTAATTCAAGTTGTATAATACTATTAAATTAATGGATTGAAGCACAATTGCGGCCCTTTCAATATTATTATAGAGACTGACGCCCATTTGTTCCATAAAGAAATTGCTATGTTTGATGCTCTTGCTGAACGCTTTGAATCCACTTGGAAGAAACTCCGAGGTCAGGATAAAATTAGTGAGTCTAATATTCAAGATGCCCTAAAGGAAGTCCGTCGCGCCCTACTCGAAGCCGATGTTAACCTGCAAGTGGTTAAAGAGTTTGTCGCCGAAGTCGGCGAAAAAGCCCAGGGAGCAGCCGTCGTGTCTGGTGTGCGACCCGGAGAACAGTTTGTCAAAATCGTCCATGACGAATTGGTCAACGTCATGGGGGAAAGTAACGTTCCCCTCGCCCAAGCGGACACCGCCCCAACCATTATATTAATGGCCGGGTTGCAAGGGACAGGAAAAACCACCGCCACGGCAAAATTAGCCCTGCATTTAAGAAAGGAAAATCGCACCGCCTTATTAGTGGCAACGGACATTTATCGCCCCGCCGCCATTAATCAATTAATCACATTAGGCAAACAAATTAACGTTCCTGTGTTTGAAATGGGAACCGATACCGACCCCGTAGAAATTGCCCGTCAAGGGGTCGAATATGCCCGCAATCAAGATATTGATACGGTGATTATTGACACCGCCGGACGTCTGCAAATAGACGAAAGTATGATGGCGGAATTAGCCCAAATTAAAGAAACCATTGAACCCCATGAAACTCTGTTAGTGGTGGATGCCATGACGGGTCAAGAAGCCGCTAATTTAACCCGCACATTTAACGACCAAATTGGGATTACTGGGGCAATTTTAACTAAGATGGATGGGGATAGTCGCGGCGGGGCGGCGTTATCCATTCGTCGGGTATCGGGAGCACCGATTAAATTTGTCGGGGTGGGGGAAAAAGTCGAAGCGCTGCAACCTTTTTATCCTGACCGGGTGGCCTCTCGAATTTTAGGCATGGGGGATATTTTAACCTTAGTTGAAAAAGCCCAAGAGGAATTCGACTTGGCGGATGCCGAGAGAATGCAGGAAAAAATTGTCACGGCAAAATTTGATTTTACCGACTTCCTGCGTCAAACTCGGATGATGAAAAATATGGGATCTTTGGGAGGATTAATTAAGTTAATTCCGGGGATGAATAAGATTTCCCAAGACCAATTAGACCAGGGAGAAGCGCAATTAAAACGCTCAGAAGCGATGATTAATTCCATGACCGTTGATGAGCGCAAAAACCCCGATTTATTAGCCAGTTCTCCTTCCCGTCGCAAACGCATTGCTAAGGGTTCAGGAATGCTTGAAAAAGATGTGATGAAGTTAGTTAGTGACTTCCAGAAAATGCGGGTGATGATGCAACAAATGAGTCAAGGAATGATGCCCGGAATGGGAGGGATGCCGGGGATGGGTATGCCCGGAATGCCCGGCATGGGAGGCGGTTATCCCGGGGCGGCTAAAGCCAAGAAAAAGAAAGAGAAAAAGAAAAAAGGTTTCGGACAACTCTAACCCCTCCCCTCGTTCCAAGGTTCTACCTTGGAATGCCAACCGGAGGCTCTGCCTCCGACTATTTCATACATATCGATAGTTTATATATCATTATAGCGAGCGAGGGCGATCGCACTACCTCATGTTTTGTCGCTCAACCCTAATTCTTGGTAAAATTCTAAATAATCATTAATAGAGTTTTTAAATTCTTGACTGATTTCTTCAACCGTTTTTCCTTTAAAGGTAATCACATCGTTAATGTCTAGCATTTGACCAAACAAAATTCCAGCATCTACATCAACTTCAATTTGAGCCGTATAACCTTTGTAATTGAGCATAATAATCTGATTTTTTTGTTGAAGATTTATTATGGTTTATTAAGATTCATTGAGGTTTTATAAATTAAGTTTAGCACAATCAGAATGCAAATGATATCATGATGTAGTGTCATAATCTAATAATCAAGCTATCTACTTTCAAATAAGTAAAAAAATCTCCTAAATCCTTATATATCAAAAAAAATGAGTTGGTTAAATGAATTAGACGAAATAGAATTAGAGATTTATCGAAAATATAAATATGCTTTATTACATATAGGAGTCCAATTAAATTGGGATGAAGTACAAGAGTCGATTTTCTTAAATATAAGCAATATGGAAAGTGCTTTTCAAAGAACAATAGAAGTCTATAAAGCAGGACAATTAAAACACCCAACAGGGTTTTTGATGAAAGCATTAGCTGAAGGTTATAAATCCTATCACTGGAATGATGAATGGTTGAATGATCCTAATTTTAAAAATCCCTGTTTAAAATATTGGGAAGAAGCAGCAATAGTTTGGGGTTATGATTTAAGAAATGCTTTGATCATTGATGTTAAAGAAGATCGAAACGGGAATCAGTCAGTTGTCTTTGCGAATGGTGGATCAATGCCTTTAAATAGAGCAATATCTTTAGGTTGGCAACAAGTTTTAGAGTATGCCCAATCAGGTAGTATTAGAGGAATCTAATAATTTACCCTGCCCAAAAGTTAATATCACTCCTAAACTAACATGGAATTCAGTTATTATTTAGAGTTAAAAATATTGATTGTTATTGTCTACAATTCAAGGACTAACCCATCCTTTTACCTCCGTATCCGTTAAAGGTTTTTCCATCTTCATACTTTCACTACGAGCCGCATTTAATAAATGTTTCATCGTCACAGCTTCATTAGAATCCGCCGCCAAAAAAGCAGCATTCATCGCAATATTACGAATATTTCCCCCGGATACACTCAGTTTAGCTAATTTGTTCACATCCACCCCTTCCAAGGGCATTTCCTGGGGAAAAATCCGCCGCCAAATTTCAGCCCGTTGGGTCGCATCGGGAAACGGAAACTGCACTACAAACCGAATTCTTCGCAAAAATGCACTATCTAATGCCCCCTTTAAATTCGTAGTTAAAATTGCTAACCCTCCATAGGCTTCCATCCGTTGCAATAAATAACTAACTTCAATATTGGCATGGCGGTCATGGGAATCTTTCACATCAGAACGTTTGCCAAATAAAGCATCCGCTTCATCAAAAAGTAAAATCGCTCCACCCGTTTCCGCCGCATCAAAAACCCGTCGCAAATTCTTCTCCGTTTCCCCAATATATTTACTCACCACCGAACTCAGATCAATCCGATATAAGTCCAAATTTAACTCCTGAGCCATCACTTCCGCCGCCGTGGTTTTTCCCGTCCCACTAGGGCCAGCAAATAACGCACTAATTCCTAAACCCCGTCCGCCTTTTTTAGCAAACCCCCAACCTTCATAAACCTTAACGCGCTGGCGAACATGGGCAATCACCGCTTTCAGAGTTTGTGACTGCATTTCAGGTAATACCAAATCCTCCCAACTCGCACTTGGTTCAATTCGTTGGGCCAAATCTTCCATGCGAGGACGAGCTTGGGCGCGACAAGCCTCCCATAAAGTATCATTCAGGTGATCATAATCCTCACTTAGCCCCATTTGTCCGAGGGTACTGGCACAAGCCGCAGCAATGGCGGGGGCATTCAGGTTAAATTGTCCGACTAGGTGTTCTATAATCTCCGGCAACTCCTCCCGTTCCATCACCAATGCCTCCTCCCATAATAGGTATTGTTCTGAGTTGGTAGGCTTGCTAACTTCAAAATTCACTAACGGGCGCTGTCTCTGACTAATCCGATCTCGTGCGGTGATAATCAGAGGACTATTAATTTGTTCAATGATATGGGCGACGGCATTTCCGTCCCGATCTGAACCGTCTACTTCGTCGCAGTCCAGGACTAAAGCACTATTACACAAAACCGCTTCTCGATCCCACAACCGCAGCAGTTGAGACAGTTCGTTTCTGTTGCTGGGTAAGTGATCGGCCCTGAGTAAATGGGCATCTAGTCCCAATATTTGGCAGGCGGATAGGGCGATCGCCCGCTTGCTACTGGTATCTTCTCCACAGAGTTGCACGGCGGGCACAGTGTCGTTTCCGGCACTCTGAGACAGGGTTTCTGCCAACTGTTTAGCTAACTGTTGATGAGAAGGAACTAATTGATTTTCTCCTTTTAGTGGCTCAATTATTCCCATCAGTCGCTCATCTAAGTGTTGGACTCCCACCAAGTAATGCAGGATGCGCTCGTCAATACGGAGGGGACTCTGGGTAAGTGCCGATCCACTACCGATCTCAATCAATCGCCAGTGTCGTAGGGGAGCCGTAGGGGTGAGGGCGTTCCAATGGGGATTATCCAGGCTACTGAGGGCTAAACTGAAGGTGGGATAAAGTTTTTGCGAGTCCCCTTGAGCTAGGGCGCACAAGCTGGCAAAACTGGCGTCTAATTCCATACCTGCACAGATGATCAGTAAGTCTCGTTCAAAGGTGGACAGGCCAAAGATGCGACAGATCTGTTGTAGAGATGAATGCTCCGATAGTTCCAATGTAGCCGTCGGCTTTGGAGTGTGACTATCTTGACTGGCTTTCCATTCCAGTACCAGTCGCACTTGAGCCAGTGCCACCATTAGGGATTCTTGGTTCGCTTTTTGCCAGTTTTGCACAGAAACAGCGTTCATTTTGGGTGAGAAAATTCAATTGTAGTGAGTTTTTTAGGACTCTTTGCCATATTTGTATATAAGCCTTGAAGAAGCCCTGAAGGGCTTACTACTAGGGGATGGTGATCGTTGGACTGATATACTGATCAAAGGTGGGACTATGGCGATCGCCATCAATTTGACAGAGACTTTCTGCACCATCGACTTGAATCCTCACTAAATAGTTGCTATTTTTAATGGATTTAAGTGAGAAGATAAGACGAACAGTATTATTATTCCGAGGCTGGGCGTTAAAAATGTAAGCGGCAGGCTGTAGGGCGGTCTGTTCATTTAAAATCAGAATCACTCGCTGATCTTGACCGATCCTCACGTCTGTCACCACTTCTACCTCAGCATTACGAGGCTCGTCGTCCGTTCCTGACCCATCCAGCAAATTCACCTCCTTGATACCGGGTCGCAACACAAACGGAGCCACATTCGACTCCACCCGCTCCTGCATGGGGCTATTCGTGCTTCCCCTTTCTAACCTTTGACCGTGAATTACCTGTAACCCCTGAACCCCGGGTCGCAGTGCCTCTGGTGGCACTAAAGTCAGAGCTAAGGTAATCGACTGATCTTGCACCGTACCTGGTGCCACTTCCACACCCCCAATTCTAATCGAGGTATTGGCATTGGCAAGCATTTTACCTCGAATTAATAAGGTACTATGGGTGAAAATAGGCTGATATCGACCTTCGGTGGACATGACAAAATCAATCGTCGGTTGTTTGCTAAATGCCCAGGCGTTCAGGCTGCGATCGCGGATCGGCAGTGCTACCATGGCAGGTTCCTCACCATCTAACACCACAACTGTAATTTTATAGATCACAGATAAAACATAAGGGGTTTGAAAAAAGACTGACCAAACTTTCGATAATTCATCCGTTGAAACCGGAACAAATTCCGCTCGGATCATCTCAATTTGTTCCGATAAATCAGAATTTGCTAAAAAAGGATAACTGGGATCATTGACTGTTTCTCGAATCATTTGAGAGGATAAAACCGCTCTGTCTTCTAGTGTTCGTATTGCACTTCCTAATAAGCGCTGGGGTTCCAATTCTATCTCATTTCCATAACAACTTAACAAATAATATAAATCTACAGGTAATTGATTCCGCTTTGTTAATTCTCCCTTCCTTTGACGGGGTGGCATATCTGCATTTCCCAGGGATGTATTGCGCTTCAAATGGTAGAGGTAAATGCTAATTCCTGTTTCTGGAGTTCCCCCAGTATTTTCTGGACGGTTTGTTGTCACTCTTGCCCCCTCCACATCCATCTGCACAGATTGTTGTAACATCCTCTGCAATGTTGCCGTCACAGTGGCAATACCTAAATAATTACTCATACTTTAATTTGTCTTAAACAAGACCCATCTGTAACGACCGAACAATCGCTCGACTACGACTATCTACCTCTAGTTTTTCAAATATTGTTGTTAAGTGAGCTTTGACTGTTGCTACGGTAATATAAAGGGAACGAGCTATTTCTTGATTTCGGTATCCTTCTACCAACAATTTTAGGACTTCCCGTTCTCGATTTGTTAAATTATAGGGATTAGAGCTATTTAATTCTGTCAGTTGATTAGAGGGTTCCTGGGGTTGAGTGGCTGTTGATTGATCTTGGTTTATCTGAAAAGCTCGAAAGAATCGGGCCGTAACTTCTGGACATAAATAAACTTGATTATTCAGAGCCGCCGTAATAGCAATAGGCAGTTGCGTCGGTAAATTTTCCTTCAACAGATATCCCCAAGCTCCGGCTTGCATCGTCGCAAAAATACTACTTTCCTCTCCTAAAGAAGACAACACCAAAATTTTGCTGCCATTCTGATTCTGTTCTGATTTTTGACTTAAACTTCTGATCATTTCAATGCCCTGATCAGGTGCCTGAAATAAATCCCAATCTAGGAAAATTAAACCGGGTTGACATTGGGCAGCCATGGTCAGGACAGATTTGATTGAACTTGCTTCACCAACTAGCTTAATTTGCCATGACGAACTCAAATTATAAACTTTAAGTAATACCTGCAAACTCTTGCAAAAATGCAATTCACAAGCTACCAGCATAACTGCAATTGTTTCTGGTAAAATGTTCTTAGGCATAAGCCTAGAAACACTTGCAGGCCCCCGATTAGAAGTGTGATTAAGTTGATGTACCCACATATCAAGTCCAATTAAAACTAATATGGTTTGATGCCCCAGAAGGAAGTTTGTGTCATGAACACTATGTTTTAATATAACATCTATCTTCAGATATAAATTTAATTTTTGCGACTCAGTTCTCAATACATTTGTATAGAAACCTAACAAATTAATAAGAAAAATAAAGTAATGTTAATTAAATATAGCAGTCCTAAATCATTATCAAGAGCATGATATAGCAAGTCTAAATGAATTGTACAGTCATAATGATCGGGGTTATTAACCCTAAAAAATACTTACATTCCCCCGTAGGGGCGAGGCGCGCCTCGCCCCTACAATTATTTGGATTTCCTGACATCCCGTTGAAATAGGCCATAACTAAGCCCTAGCATTAATAACCCATTCAAAAAGCCAAAAAATTTCGACCAAAGTCTATAACCCCTGGGGTCTATTTCACCTTAATCTAGGCACATTAACTAATAGTAATCAGGACAAACCCGATCTGGGCTGCATAGCAAATTGTTGAGCAGCACTCGAAGGCTAAATATTGATATAAGGAAAAGAAATATGGCAAGACTTGACTATTTTGCTCCAGGTGTGTATGTAGAAGAAGTTGATAGAGGAAGTCGTCCGATAGCAGGAGTCCCCACCGCGGTCGCCGGATTTTTGGGCTTTACCGAAGATGTGCGCGGTGGTGCCGAAATGTTCAAACCGATGTTAGTCACCACTTGGAGCCAATACCTCCAGTATTTCGCTCGCCCCAATTCCGACGGCTTCACCGACTTCAACGCCTACCTGCCCTTTTCAGTTTACGGCTGGTTTTTAAACGGTGGCGGCCGTTGTTGGGTAACCAGTATCGGCACCAGATTACCAGGTTCTGCGGCTCCATCACCAACGGAATTAGGCACAGAGGTGATGAACCGCGCCAAACGTCCCGCCCTGCGGTTTTCCCTGAGCGATCCCGCAATTGCCTCAATAGAGAACATTAACGGCGCTTTAGTATCAGCTAACGAAAGAACCATCCGCGTTAGAATTACCGAAGGCCTACCCAAAGCTCCAGCACCCGCCTTACCCCCAACCTCCTCAGCAGAGGCAGGTACAGAGGCAGGTACAGAGGCAAGGGCAATAACTGCTATGCCCGCGAACACAGGGGAATACTTCACCGTTGTTATCACCCAAGGCGGCGAGGAGCTAGAACGCTACGAACACCTGACCATGAACGCCCAAGCCGACGTCGCCGTGGCAGATTATGTGTTCAATGCCCTGCAAGAGTCCCGCTATGTTCGGATCACAGATATTTCCCTGACAGGCAGCCCCCTAGCAAAACGCCCCAATAATGGCTTCTATGAAGTCAGTCCCCCGCCACTGGACGTTCAGCCCGAACTATTCAGTCAATATGTCGAAGGTGGACGGGATGATCGCACAGGGGTACGGGGTCTATTTGAAATCGACGACGTGACCATTGTTGCCTGTCCTGACTTAATGCGCGTGTACGAAGCTGGATTGATGAATCTCGATCAGCTTCATGGGATCATGGATATGATGCTCAGTCTCAGTGAAGGTGCGACGGCTGGTGATATCCCCAACCCACCAAACCGAATGGTGATTCTCGATACCCCTCCTGATCGGGTTAAACCCCAAGATGTGGCCCGTTGGCTCACCGAAGAATTTAACCGTCGTTCTCAATTTGCGGCCCTCTACTATCCTTGGATCAGAGTTCCCAACCCCCGGAATGCCGGGCGTCCGATTTCCATTCCTCCCTGTGGATATGTTGCAGGTGTCTGGTCACGGGTGGATGAAACCAGAGGCGTCCATAAGGCGCCCGCCAATGAAGTCCCCCGTGGTCTGGTTGGTTTGAGTTATGACTGCAACTTCCGGGAGCAGGAATTATTAAACCCCTTGGGAATTAACTGTGTCCGCAGTTTCCCCAACCGAGGTCTACGGATTTGGGGTGCCCGTACCCTGGTGGAAGCGGATAATATTCAATGGCGTTATATTAACGTCCGTCGCTTGATGAGCTACATTGAGAAATCCATTGAACAGGGAACCCAGTGGGTCGTCTTTGAACCCAACGATGAAGACCTCTGGCAACGGGTTAAACGCACCCTCAGTAATTTCCTTGACTCCCTCTGGCGCGAAGGAGCCCTAGTTGGCGGTAGTCCGGCTCAAGCCTACTACGTCAAGTGTGACGAAGAAATTAATACCCCACAAACGATGCTCCTAGGCCGTTTGTACGTTGAAGTCGGTGTAGCCCCCGTCCGTCCCGCTGAATTTGTCATCTTCCGCATGAGTCAGATCACCGGCGATGAAAACGAAGAAGAAGGTAACGAATTCTCTTAAATCAACAAAGGTTTTGGGTATTAGGGAATTTAAGAGGATGACGCAGATTAAAATCCGTGAAATCCGTGAAATCCTCTTAAATCCGTGATCCCGATTTCCACACTAAAAACTTACAAAAGGAATAAAAACATGGTCGGAGTTGTTACTACTGTTGCCTCTCGGTTTTACGTTGAGTTTGATGGAATTACTCAGGCTCAAATCAAAAGTATGGCTCAAATTTCCTATGAAGGTAAAGTTACAGGAAATGCTAAACCCATAGGTTCATCAAAAGGCGGAATTCATGACCGACAAACCACCTCCGGCGGTTACGATTCTAACCCCGCCATGACCGTTGAAGTTTACCTGTGCGATTCCCCCCAAGGTGCCAGCGCCCAAATGTACAAATGGTTTCAAGAATGCTTACCCGTTAGTGAGGGCGGTAACGGCAACTGGTCAAATAACCGTAAAAGTGGTTCAGTTGTTGTTTATGATCCCAACGGTAAGGAAATCCTCCGGTGGAATTTAGAACGCGCTTGGCCGAAAAAATACTCCATTGCCGATGCGGATGTCACAGGTCAAGATCTGGCAGTAGAAACCTATGAACTGGTGGCTGAACGAATCAATAAAGTCAAATCCATCAGTGGTGCTGCCGTTACCTATGGTGGTCGGTGACATATAATGAATTACGAATTACGAGACAATTAGCTAACTCCTAATTTATTAATTCATTAATTCATTAATTCGTAATTGATAATTCGTAATTGGTAATTGCCAACATACCCCCCCGATAAATCTGGCTAGACAAGCGACAGTAAGTTAAAACAAAATCAATCTAATTATTGATCAGGAGGAATATTTAAAATGACAGCAGCAAC
The DNA here is from genome assembly GCF_057220675.1 of Planktothrix sp. PLAVEN19ND. Lineage (NCBI taxonomy): Bacteria > Bacillati > Cyanobacteriota > Cyanophyceae > Oscillatoriales > Microcoleaceae > Planktothrix > Planktothrix sp. PLAVEN19ND. Next base: position 3,190,402 of record NZ_CM170132.1, read on the forward strand.
TCAGAGAAGCTTAATGGAATACCTGACGGTTTCTCGCTTTTACTTAGAAATTAATAATAATACAAGGTTACTGATTTCCAAAGCTAGTGGACTTTCAATTACTATTGATCCAGCCTCTGAGGGCAAGCCCATCGGAACCCGTAAGGGCATGGCTACGGATACACAAACCACTCCCGCCACCGTCAGTTATCAAAATATTACCCTGGAGTTTGTAACAGCAATTGACAACGATATTCTCTTGCAATGGTATGTGGATTCACACCCACAAGCCATGGGAGGAGGCGGTCGGCAAACTATGGCTCGGCGTTACGAAGCTTCCCTGGTTTTCTACAAACAAAATGGTTCAGAAGGTGCCCGATGGAATATTAAAGATGCCATTCCCGCTAAATACAAAACTACTCAGGTAAAAGCTGACAGCGCTGATATTTTTAAAGAAACCATTGAGGTTGCCCACGCCGGGATGATTCGGGTTCCTGTCGGAGCAACGAAACTCTAACGATAGGGAATAGGGAACGGGCAATGGGCAATAGGTAAAGATATAGCAAGAGGCAATAGGGAATAGGCAATCTCGCTATAGGTAAATACTTACTGTGAGCAGCTTTTAGCTTTCAAGAATGTCCTAATAGATGTGGCGACTGCTATATTATCTATTTATTGCCTATTGCCTATTCCCCATTCCCTGTCTTTCTCCCATTGCCCATTCCTTATTGCCCGTTTTTCCGCCTGTTGCCTATTACCTATTCCCTATTTGATATGCAAATTAATCAAGACCAATTAAAACAAAATTTATCAGAGATTCTTACCATTGCTCGCTTTTATGTTGAGTTAAAACTCAATGGAAGCAGCGAGCCTGTTGATGCCTATTTTATGGAATGCAAAGGGTTTAAATATACCCAAAGTTTAATAGAATTAGCTGAAGTTTTTCCCCAACGGTGGGGGAAGGCTACACGGGGACGAGTCCTGCGAACAAAAATGCCTGGAAATGAAAAAGTTAATAATATTAATTTGCGTCGGGGTCTAAGTGCATCAACTACCTTATGGAATTGGATTGAAAATGTGCAATCAGGTCAATGGGCAACTCAAAGCTATGATGGTTCTTTAGTTATCTATCGCCAAAGTAGTGAAGAAGGCGCTCGGTTTAATTTTAAAGGTGCTTGGCCGGTTTCCTACACCGTTGCTGATAGCATTGTTTCTGGTTCAGATCTCGCCTTTGAGGAACTAGAATTAGCAGTAGAAACCTTTAAGCGAGTTCCTACCCTTCCCAAATCCTTGTCATGATCCAAACTGAATTTGAGTTTACCCTACCCAAAGGATACCTAGATGAACAGGGGGATTGTCACCGTCAAGGGGTGATGCGGCTATCGCGAGCTATTGATGAAATTGTTCCCATGCGCGATCCTAGAGTTAAATCAAATCCAGCCTATGCGACCGTGATTATTCTCTCTCGCGTTATTACTCAGTTAGGCACTTTAGAAGAAATTTCACCAATGGTAATTGAAAATCTATTTGCCTCCGATTTAAGCTATTTACAAAAGTTTTATCGCTACATTAACGAGTTAGAGGGGGAAGATCAACCCGATCCTCCCACCCCATCCCCTGTTTATGATCAACCTGAATAGCTCTGAAACTCCCGCTATACCTGGTACTCCAGGTTAGCGGTGAGTAGTTCACCGATTAGAAATCGCATAATGGACTAAAGCCGCCATGCGTTTTCTCAGGGTTTCTAAACCTAACGCTTTAGAAGCAGAAATATAGACCGCTTGGGGGTATTTTTCCTGCGCTAATCGTAAATTTTCCCCATCAGTTTGATCGATTTTATTAAACACTAATAATCCCGGGCCAGGAGTCACCGGCATTTCCCTTAAAATCTGCATCACTGACTCAATTTGACTTTCCCAAGCGGGATGGGACAAATCCACTAAATGAATTAAGGCATCCGCGTCCGTCACCTCCTCTAAAGTAGCTCGAAACGCATCTACTAAAGGAGGTGGAAGTTCATGGATAAATCCGACTGTATCTGTAATAACCACCGTTAAAGGCTCCTCCGTTATCGTATCAGGAATCTCTAAACGGCGAGTTGTGGGGTCGAGGGTAGCAAAAAGTTGGTCAGCCGTATAGACTTCCGACTGGGTTAAAACGTTTAATAATGTTGACTTTCCAGCATTGGTATAGCCGACTAAAGCCAAGGTGGGAACCTCTCGAACTTGACGATTTTGGCGTAAACGGGAACGATGGGCTTGGAGTTGATTCACTTCCTGCTGGAGCCGGGAGATGCGGCGTTGGATGGCCCTGCGTTCGGTTTCCAGTTTGGTTTCCCCTGGCCCCCGGGTTCCAATGCCACCCCCTAAGCGAGACATAGCCCGACCTCGACCCGTTAAGCGGGGTAAACTATATTCCAGTTGGGCTAGTTCCACCTGTAATTTTCCCGCCCCCGACTGGGCGCGTTGAGCAAAAATATCAAGGATAACTTCAGTTCGGTCTACAACCCTGACCCCGATTTGGGTTTCCAGGTTCCGAACCTGGGCGGGGGATAGGTCACGGTCAAATACAATTAAATTAGCTCCGATGGTTTGGGCAACCAAGGCAATTTCCTGGACTTTACCCTCTCCGACAACGGTTTGGGGGTGAGGTTGCGATCGTTTTTGGCGTAAAGTTTGTAACACCTGACCTCCGGCGGTATCCACTAAACGCACCAATTCCGTTAGCCCATCTTCAAACCGTTGGGGGGATATTTTCTCTGTTTTCACCCCCACTAATAGCACTTTATCCTGACTAGAATCGACTTCCCGGGCAACAAATTCCCGTTCAAATTCCGTTTCTAGTTCGTTGACTAAATCGAGAAAATCCTGTTGCGATAGGGCATCCAGACTCATGGGCAACGACAAATAATAGGGAATAGCCGAAAAGCCATTATCAATTTGTTGATGATTTCCCGTATCCATATCCGGGACAAGGTGAGCCAGATAGGTGTCTTTGATATAGCCTGTTTCACCCCCTCCCCGTCGCTGAAAACCGCTTCCGGTTAGGGTAAGAACCACGAGAACGTCTAACCGTTGAATGGCCATGGCAGTCAGGGCTGCTTCTTTGGGCGGTTCCGGGCTAGTTTGGGTGGCAATACAGCGAATGCCACTCAGGCGTCCATTCCCATAACGGGGCAGTTTCTAAGGGGGGAATTTGAGTTTGGCGAGGAGTTCCGACTCCCACCCGCATTACTTGTCCCCTGCGGTTGATATAGGCGCACAGAGGCTGATCAATTTCTGTACTAATGGCCGCTAGTCGCTGGGCAAATTCTACGGTTGTAATCAAATCGCCAGGTAATCGTTGATGATACAGGCTTTGCAACCGTTTAAGCTGACTGGCTTTTAGACCTTGTAGTTGACCATAAATCGTTTCGATAGGCACGTTTTACCAGTTTCCTGGCCCTCCATAAACAATAGGGGTTGATTTGAGATTATGATAGCTTGAATTTTGATCGGAGTGTGGGCCGTGGGCTGTTCAGACCCGACTGGGAACTTAATATTTTCTTGAGGATTATTAAATGTCGAATCTGATAAAATTCTCTGATGTTTAGAGCTAAATTGATTAAATTTGTGATTAATATTTAATCAAATGACAGGCTACAGAATGGTTTAAACCCATATCTTTTAATCGGGGTTCTTCCAGCCAACATTGTTCCATAACAGAGGGACAACGGCTACAAAATCGACATCCTGTTGGCGGGTTAACGGGACTAGGAATTTCTCCAGTTAATAAAATTCGTTGTCGTTTGGCTTCTAATTCCGGGTCAGGAATGGGAACCGCAGATAATAGGGCTTGGGTATAGGGATGCAGAGGATTTTCATACAAAGAAATTCTATCTGCAAGTTCAACAATTTTGCCCAAATACATCACCGCAACTCGGTCAGAAATATGACGAACTATACTTAAATCATGGGCAATAAACAGATAGGTTAACCCTAAATTTTGCTGTAGATTTTGCATTAAATTAATCACTTGGGCTTGAATTGAAACATCCAAAGCCGCAATCGGTTCATCGCAAATAATTACATCAGGATTCATGGCTAAGGCTCTAGCAATCCCAATTCTTTGTTGTTGTCCCCCTGAAAATTCATGGGGATAACGATTGATGACATCATTATTTAATCCCACTAATTCTAATAATTCTTTAACGCGATTTTCGGCTATTTTAGGAGTAGCTAATTGATGAATAATTAAAGGTTCACTAATAATTTTTCCTACGGTCATTCGAGGATTTAAGGAGGAATAGGGGTCTTGAAAAATCATTTGCATCCGGCGACGGAAGGGCTGTAATTCTTTAGGATTTAAAACGGTTAAATCGGTATTTTCAAAGTAAATTTTCCCCGCCGTAGGACGAGCAAGCTGTAAAATTATTCGTCCCGTTGTACTTTTCCCACAACCTGATTCTCCTACTAAACTTAAGGTTTCTCCCCTATTAATATTAAAGGTAATTCCATCAACGGCTTTAATCGCTGCTACTTGACGTTGCAGTAAAATTCCTTCCATGACTGGAAAGTGTTTTTGTAAGTTTTCCACCCGAATTAAGGGATTATTTTTTTGATTGGATTTAAGTTTGGATTCTAAAGTATTAACCATATTTTTATTATAAAAAATGTTTATATAGGAAATCAGGAAATTCGGCGATTGGAAATCGCGTCTACAGAAACGAAGTCCGCTTGCGCGGACTGGGGAGGGAACAGGGATTAGAAATCGCCGGGGGAATTCTTAGCACCTGCGGGGGTAGTTTTAGAAATTAATTCCCACTCAGAAATCATTGATTGCTGACGGTGGTGAACAGCTTGATTTCTGATATAATTAGCTACACTGTCGATGGCATCGCGGCTAACGGTAAACGCCCCGTAGCTGCCTTGCCACTTAAAAAAATCACCTGGTTTAAGTTGGTGAGTTACGAAATGAGAAGAACTTCCCTTAATTTGCTTAATTATTTCAGCTACCGCCAAAGTTGTGGGAAAACCTATTAGCAAGTGAACATGGTCTTCTATACCTCCAACTGCGATTACAGTGCATCCTAACTTGTTACATTCTCCAATAATAGCTGCATAGATTGCTTGCTGAATATCGGGAGTAATCAAAGGCAATCTATCCCAAGTTGCCCAGACATAATGGAGATACATTTGCGTGAAATTTTCTCTCATTTTAATTACAATATAATAAATTTATCTTCAACCCGCGCAGGCGGGTTTCGTCTGTGTAGACGCGATTTCAATCGCCGAGATTATAACGATTATAGGTTGAATCAATTGAATCAGGCGATTACAGAAATCCGGCGATTAGAAATCGCGTCTACACAAACGAAGTCCGCCTGCGCGGACTGGGAAGGCGTCAACAACAATCCCTAACAAATAGTATAATTGATTGCACCATCCCAAATCCCATTTCTCCGATGAACTCTGAACCCCAACCAGCCTATCTCAACCTGATAAATCAACTGCTAACCTGTCCCAGCGGCGAAGAACAAGAGATATTGAACACTCACCCGGAATTGCTCGATGATGGCTTGGTGGCGGCTATGCTAAAAAAGGCAGATAATCTCAGAGAACAAGGCGAACTAAATAATGCTAATTGGTTGAAGAATTTTGCCGGGCTACTGGGTAAGGTGGCTGGCGAATTCCTCGCGGGAGTTGCACTGAAAGCAGAAGCAGATAGACTGTTTAACCAAGGCAATCAGCAGCATAAAATCAGTCAATTTCGAGAATCTTTGCAGTCTTGGGAACAGGCATTAACTATTTATCGGGAAATCGGATATCGCCAAGGAGAAGCTGCTTCATTCGGCAATTTGGGCAATGCTTACAATTCCCTAGGGCAATACCAGAAAGCGATCGACTTTCACCAACAGTCTTTAGAGATTTCACAGGAAATCGGAAATCGCCAAGGAGAAGCTGCTTCCCTCGGCAATTTGGGCAATGCTTACCAATCCCTAGGGCAATACCAGAAAGCGATCGACTTTCACCAACAGTCTTTAGAGATTGAACGGGAAATCGGAAATCGCCAAGGAGAGTCAATTTCTCTAAATAATTTGGGAAATACTTTACTCAAAACTAACCAACTTGCTGAAGCTGAAACAGCGCTGCGTGCCTCAATCCAAATTCGTGAAACTCTCCGTTTTGAATTAGTCAATAATGACCATAAAGCGTCAATCTTTGAAACCCAGGTAGCATCTTATCGCCTGCTCCAAAAAGTCCTAGTTGCCCAAACTAAATTTGATCAAGCATTAGAAATATCTGAAATGTCGCGTACCCGTGCCTTTGTCGAGTTATTGCAGCAAACCTTATTAACGAATGAATTACCAACAAATGACGCAACAAATAGATTATCAATTCCCAAAATCCAACAAATCGCCCCCGAGAGAAACTGCACAATAGTTGAATATTCGATTGTTGAGTCAGACATCATTTACATCTGGGTAATCCAACCAAACGGCAACATCAAGTATCGCGCCGCCAACCTCGAACCCCTCACCCAACAAAACCAAACCCTCAAACAAATTATCCTCAAAACCCGCGTCTCCATCGGCAGTAAGGAAACCGACGACGACGGCAACAAAATTCAACTAGAAAGAGAGTACCAACCAAACCAAACAGGCGGCTATCCCCTATTGCAACTCCTCCATCAAATTCTAATCGAACCGATCATCGACTTGCTACCCACCGATGCCAATAACCAGATCATCTTTATCCCCCACTACGACTTATTTTTAGTTCCTTTTGTCGCTTTGCAAGATAGCAAAAATCGCTCCCCACTGTTTCATTTTAGTGTCAATCAAACTATCTATTAACAATCCATTTTAGGAATTACCCAGCAAGCTACTTGATGCTCGGTTTCAATTAATTCTAATTTAGGATTTTCTTGAAAACAATGTTCAATCGCAAATCGACATCGCGGAGCAAAGGGACATCCTGGGGGATAATCTATTAAACTGGGTGGCATTCCAGCAATAGCTTTTAACGGTTCTTGACGAATTTGATCGAGTCGAGGTAAACTTTCTAATAATCCAATAGTATAGGGATGACGAGGATTTTTATACAGTTGATGAACCGTGGCTTGTTCCACAATTTGCCCCGCATACATGACTATAATTCTATCGGCTAATCCTGCTAATAATGCTAAATCATGGGTAATCCAAATCACAGACATTCCCTGTGCATTTTTCAGTTGTTTAACTAACTCCACGACCTGCGCTTGTACCGTTACATCTAAGGCGGTTGTGGGTTCGTCTGCGATTAATAATTTAGGTTGACATCCTAAACCCATGGCAATCATAACCCGTTGACGCATTCCCCCTGAAAATTCATGGGGATAACTTTTTAAGCGTTTTTCGGGACTAGAAATTCCTACCTGTTTTAAGAGTTTGATGGCTCGGTTTTTAGCTTCTTCTGATGTTAATTTTAGATGAATTTTTAGTGCTTCGGTTAGTTGTTTTTCAATCGTTAAAACTGGGTTGAGCGAAGTCATAGGATCTTGAAAAATCATGGAAATTTCATTACCCCTAAGTTGTTGTAATTGTTTAGGATTGAATTGCAGTAAATTTTTACCTTCAAATAAAATTTCACCTTGGGTAATTTTCCCCGGGGGTGATGGAATTAACCCTAAAATTGATAGGACACTAATACTTTTTCCTGACCCCGACTCCCCCACAATTCCTAGGGTTTCCCCTGGATAAACTTGATAGGAAATTCCATTCACAGCATGAATTACCCCATCAAGGGTAAAAAACTTAACGGCTAGATTTTTAACCTCTAATAAAGGAATCATTACGAATGGGTAATGGGTAATGGGTAATGACTGATAACTGGTACGGGCGGGTTATTTTAGATTGTTGTTAATCACCTAAATCTTGATGAACCCGCCCCTACAACTGGTACGGGCGGGTTATTTTAGATTGTTGTTAATCACCTAAATCTTGATGAACCCGCCCTACAACTGGTACGGGCGGGTTATTTTAGATTGTTGTTAATTACCTAAATCTTGATGAACCCGCCCCTACAACTGATGACTGATTATTTAACTACTCGTAAACGTTGCGTGACTAAGGTTAATCCTCCTTGACGCATTAAAATAGCAGAAATCCAATTGTTTCCGGCATTATCGGGGGCTTTACCTATTTTGAAAATACCGCCAGAGGGTAAAAATTCTAATTGTAAAAGATCAGAATTGTTATAGGTTTCTGCGGTGATAGGTTGTGTAATGGCGGTTCCAATTAAAATATCATTCTCCAAAGGTTCTTGAACAATTGCATCAATATGAAATTCCTGACCCGCTTTGACTTGTCCTGGGAGATTAAAAACTACCGTCGGTGGTTTATTCCCTAAAGTCAGTTGATTTTTTTCCGCTAGAATTTCCTGTTTAATAATTTTTTCCCCTTGAATTTGTTGCTGTGATGTGATGGTTGAGGTTAAAGAAAACTCGCGATTATCAATTTTTTTAGTTCCGGTAATTTCCGTAATGGTTGTCGTGGTTAAAAGATCGCCATTTTGTTGCCAAGATTGTAATTCTGTGCGATAATTAAGTTGAGAATATTTATTCCAAAATTCTTTAAGAACCTGTCTCAAACTTTGATAAGTTAAGCCATCGGAATTGGTGAAATCTGAGCCATAAAAGCCCATTACCTTTTCCACATCTCGACGATTAGCGGCGGCATCAATTTGATTTAAAAGATTAGTCACATTGGCGGGGGCTGTTTCTGGGGTTTGGGCATTTGCCTGTGGGGAAATTCCTGTGCCTATTCCCCACAGTGTTGTTCCTAGAACTACAAAAAATAATGGCTTTGCCCATAAATGGCGCATCTGTACACCATACCTGTTCTGAAAAGATTGTCGTTGAACTATGGGGAAGATTGTCATTGGATTTTCAAGATTAAGAATAGCGATTTCGTGTAAGTTTTATGGTAGCTTAAAAAGCTGTAACACAAAGTTGAACCGATTCTAGGGGAAAAAACTTGAGTCAGACACCCATTCGCTTACTCATTGCCGCCAGTGGGACAGGTGGACATTTATTTCCGGCGATCGCCACCGCCGAAAACCTGTCGGATTTTAAGATAGAATGGTTAGGTGTGCCCGATCGCCTCGAACGAGAATTAGTCCCCTCCCAATATCCCCTCCATACCATCTCCGTTGAAGGCTTCCAGAAACCCTTGGGTTTAGGAACCTTGAAGATTTTAGTCAAATTCGCCCGTTCCCTGGTGCAAGTTCGCCATCTCCTGAAAAAAGGTAACTTTCGCGGGGTATTCACCACCGGAGGCTATATTGCAGCCCCTGCGATTATTGCGGCCCGTTCCCTGGGTCTACCCGTAATTCTCCATGAGTCCAACGCCTTACCTGGAAAAGTTACCCGCAATTTTGGCCCTTGGTGTAATGCCGTGGGTTTGGGGTTTGAAGCGGCTATTCCCTACCTTCCCCGCGCCCATACCGTTGTCGTCGGAACTCCCGTGCGTTCCAACTTTCTCCAGACCTCTGCCCCCTTATCTTTTTTCCTCCCCGATGATGTTCCGGTAATTGTGGTAGTTGGGGGAAGTCAAGGGGCGGTAAGTGTGAATAAATTAGTCCGAGAGGCTGCTCCAACTTGGTTTGCAGCCGGGGCGTGGGTTGTCCATTTAACGGGAAATAATGACCCCGATGTCGAGGTGTTAAACCATCCTCAATATATTAAAATGCCTTTTTATAACGATATGGCAGCCCTGTTTCAACGGGCGACTTTAGCCGTGAGTCGGGCCGGGGCGGGAACTTTAACGGAATTAGCCATTACCCACACCCCCTCGATTTTAATTCCCTATCCCTTTGCCGCCGAAGACCATCAAACCTACAATGCTAAAGTTTTTGCCGAGGCGGGTGCGGCGTGGATGTTCCAACAAAAAGACTTGACCGCAGACCTGTTAGGGAGTAAAGTTTTGTATCTGTTACAATCACCGGAACAGCTACAACAAATGGCCCAAGCCACCGCCTCCGTCGCCATCACCAACAGTGCAGAACAATTAGGGGATTTAATCCGAAAGGTTGTGGTTTAGGAGGGACTGTATCAACAGCAACGGTTTTTCTCAGTGATTTCCGTCACACGGGGATCAAAACAATATCACATACAACTGGGATTTCACGCATACCCCAATGCCCGATAATAATAGATGATGTAGAAGATAAAGTTTTTTGAGGGTGTGGGTATGAAATTCGCAACAGTAGCCACCACAGTAGTAATGATGATTTTGGGTTTAACTGTTCCCGCTCAGGCTGAGAACCCCGCCCATCTCAAGCAGCTATTGGAAACCAAAAACTGCCCTGGATGTGACCTCAGTGGCGCTCAGTTAGCAGGTGTGAATCTTCAGGGTGCTAATCTTCGAGATGCCAACTTGAAAGGAGTTAATTTACAGGGTGCTAATCTGAATGAAGTGAATTTTAATCGGGCTGTATTGACCGAGGCAAATTTAGAAAATGCCAATCTGGTTGCAGCTAAATTACATGGGGCTAATTTAGAAAAATCTAATTTAAGCCATTCTAACTTGAGTTTGGCGGGTTTAGTGATTGCTAATTTGAATAATGCTAACTTGAGTCATGCTAATCTGATTGGAGCAAATTTAGAGAGTGCAGATTTAACGGGTGCTAACCTGAGAAATGCTCAACAATCTGTTGCTACTTTAGGTCAAGTGAAGCTACAAGAAGGCAGTTTATACGGATTTGATGTCAGTGGTGTTAATTTGCGCGATGCTGATTTAACAGGTGCTAATCTCACGGGTGCAAATTTAACCGCTTCAGACTTAGCTGGAGCGACTTTGGAAAATACAACAATGATTAATGCCAATTTAATGGATATTCGTCGCTAAGAACAAGATTCCATTTTCCCACGCCGTCGTTAATGGGTAATTACGAATTACGAATGGGAATGGGTAATAGCAAAAGTTTACCTCCCCTATTCCCTGTTCCCTATTTTTATCGACTATAAAGTTGATTTAACTTGAATAAGCGATCGCTTAATTCCTGAGTTAATAATTCCGAACTTTGATAACGCCACCGCCAATTTCCATCATTATGACTCGGATCATTCATTCTGGCATCATGCCCTAAATTAAGAATATCCTGGAGAGGAATAATGGCTAAACTGGCAATGGAACTTAAGGCTAAACGAATCATCACCCAATTAATATTAGTGATTTCATCGGGAGAAGCATAACCCAAATATTCAGCAAAATGCTGTTTTTCTGCGGGACTGGCAGTTTCCCACCAACCGATGGCCGTATCATTATCATGGGTTCCTGTATAAACCAAACAATTTTGCATATAATGATGGGGAAGATAAACATTATTGGCATCGCCACCAAAACCAAATTGTAAAATTTTCATTCCCGGGAAATGATAATGATCTCGCAATTGTTCCACTTCTGGAGTAATAATTCCTAAATCTTCTGCTAAAACTGGTAAATCTCCTAACTGTTGTTTGAGGGTATCAAAAAATTCATAACCAGGTGCTTTAATCCATTCACCCTTAATCGCATTTTTTTCATGTCCAGGAACCCGCCAATAGGCTTCAAAGGCTCGAAAATGGTCAATCCGAACATAATCTGCATATTCCAAAGTGGCTTTAAATCGTTCTATCCACCAAGCAAATTTTGTGTTTTGTAGTTCCTCCCAATTATAAATCGGATTTCCCCATAATTGTCCGGTTTCACTAAAGAAATCAGGGGGAACTCCGGCAATATAAATGGGTTCTAAAGTTTCCGAATCTAGTTGAAATAAATTGGGATTTGACCAAACTTCGACACTATTATAACACACATAAATAGAAATATCTCCAATAATTTTTATGCCTTTTTGATTGGCATATTGACGTAATTTTTCCCATTGTTTAAAAAAGATAAATTGGAGAAATTTTTGATAGGCTATGGGTTCTTTTAATTCTTCGGTTTTGACTTTTAAGGCATCGGGATCTCGATGGGCTAAAGCGGGTTCCCAATCATTCCAACCTTGGCCCCCATGGGCTTCTAATAAGGCCATAAATAAGGCATAATCATCTAACCAAGAGGCGTGTTTTTGACAAAATTTTTCAAAGTCTGGAGAAAGGTTTTGGTCTAATTGTTCTTGAAAGCGAGTGTAGGCTTTTTTGAAATATAAGGTTTTGTGGGGAATAACCGCTTCAAAATTAACCTGGTTAGAGTCTTTATCCCCTAATGGAATAATTTCTTGAGCTTCTAATAATCTTTCTTGGGCTAGTTCTTCTAAACTAATCATTAACGGATTACCCGCAAAGGTACTATAATTCATAATATAAGGAGAATGTTCTTCTCCTGTTGGCCCCAGGGGTAATATCTGCCACAATTTATAACCACTTTGTTGTAAAAAATCAATAAATTCATAGGCGGATTTTCCTAGATCTCCAATTCCATGTTGACTGGGAAAAGAGGTGGGATGAAGTAAAATTCCACTAGAACGTTGAAATAACATGGTCATATTAGGCTAATTTTTTATTTTCATAAAAGTACCATAGATTGAAACCAACAGCATCTTTCTCAGGATAGGGAACTGCTGAAAAATGTTAAGATTTGATAAAAAAGACTTCTCAAAAATAATGAATTTCTCTGATTGATCAATTGCAAGAGTCTATAACTATAGTAAGATTCCCCATTCCCCATTCCCTCTCTTAAAATTAAATTCTCTGACTTCTGAACTAGATGAAAATCAAAATATAGGGTAGCATGATACCCAGATTCCCAGTTTTCATCGGAAAAACCATCAAGAGTCGTCAGTTAATAGTCATAAAAGGACAATTTATTTTATGGACGCTGTATTTTCAATTGATTCACCCTCCTCTAGCGCAATTCCTCTTTTCAGTGGAGAGCAACCATTAGAACTTCCCCCTTCCCTGGGTTTGAGTGCTAGTGGCCTAGTTCCTGCGATCCCGGTTACCATACTAGAAAGCCAGGATCTCACAGTACCTGTAGACCCTAATATTGATGCGATTACTAGGGAAGGTCTCCAAAACCCGGCTCCTGTTGCAATAGCTTCAGGACAAAACCTCAGCGGTGTTAACTTCGGAAATACTCAATTAGGCTCCATCAGTGGAATTAAATTTAACGATCTCAATCGTGATGGCCTGCTAACGACAGGGGAACCCGCTTTAGCCGGATGGACTATCTTTATTGATGCCAATAATAATGGAACCCGGGAAGCAACAGAACCCAGCACGGTAACAAATGCCACGGGTGCTTATGCCTTCAGCAGCTTAACTCCAGGCAACTATACCATCCGAGAAGTACAGCAAGCCGGATGGGTACAAACCACGGTTAACCCAGCCCCAGTGGGTGTCACTGGAGGTAGCAATATTGCCGGAATTAACTTTGGTAACAACCAATCTGGCACGATTACAGGGATTAAATTCAACGATAATAACGGTAACGCTTTACTTGATGCCGGGGAAACCCCATTACAGGGCTGGACAATTTTTGCCGATGGCAATGCTAATGGCATTCTCGATGCCGGAGAAGGAAGGGCCGTGACAGGCACCGATGGTCGTTACACCTTCGCTAATCTTCCACCAGGTAGTTATACCATTCGAGAAGTACAGCAATCAGGATGGACACAAACCACGCCCAACCCCGGCGCTATCGGAGTCACTGGTGGAACAAATGCCATTATTAACTTTGGTAACCGTCAGTTTGGTTCCATTAGTGGGGTGAAATTTAATGACCTCAATAGCAATGCCACCTTCGATACCGGGGAAGTAGGTTTAGCCGGGTGGACTATTTTTATTGATGCCAATGGCAATGGCACCCTGGAAGCCACAGAACCAACTACGGTAACAAATGCCACGGGTGCTTATGCTTTCGCCAATATTCCCCCGGGTAACTATGGTGTTCGAGAAGTCCAGCAACCCGGATGGAAACAAACCACCCCCAACCCTGGCCCGGTGAACCTAACCGGGGGAGCTAATATCACCGGAATTAACTTTGGTAACAACCAATTGGGAACTATCACCGGTTTAAAGTTCAGTGATACCAACGGTAACGCCCTACTGGATGCGGGTGAAACCCCCCTACCCGGGTGGACGATTTTTATTGATGCCAACGGCAATGGCACGCTTGAAGCCACAGAAGCAGCTGCCGTCACAGGTGCAAATGGTCGCTACTCCTTTGCGAATGTTCCGGTAGGAAATTATACCCTGCGGGAAGTACAGCAAACTGGATGGACACAAACGACCCCCAACCCTGGCCCCGTTGGCATTACTGGTGGCACGAATGCTATCGTCAACTTTGGTAACCGTCAATTCGGTTCCATCAGTGGAATAAAGTTCAATGATGCGAATGCCAATGGTGTGTTTAATGCGGGTGAAACCCCTTTGCAGGGGTGGACAATTTATATTGATGCCAATGGTAACGGCGTTGTTGACCCCACCGAACCAACAACCGTAACGGGAGCAAATGGTAGTTATACCTTTACTAATGTTCCTCCCGGTAATTATGTGTTGCGGGAAGTTCAACAACCCGGATGGGTTCAAACGGTTCCCCCATTACCTGCTTAGTTAGAGTAGGAAGAATAAGAATTGAGAATTAGGATAACTTCTTGTCTTAATTCTTAATTCTTAATTGCTGACACAGGCAGAGAAATTCCTAACCATTGGATAAAACGATCCAGTTCAAAATGTTTTTCCATGAGTTGATTCACCGCAGCAACTTTGATCGGTTCATGGAGACGAACTTGACCAAAAGTTCGATCAATAATTTCCACCGTTGCTAAGGTGTCTAAATCAACCGAAAGAACTGGAACTTCTAAATCTTCAGCCCGACTTAAAACCATAGGTGCCGGGGGAAGTTGACCGGTTAGAATTAAACAGTGAGTGGACTTTTCTAAGGCCGCCAGTTGAATATCCGTACGGTCACCCCCGGTAACCACAGCCATATTCACAGATTTATCAAAATACTTCATTGCTGAACTCACATTCATCGCCCCAACACTTAGACTTTCTACCATCAAATCTAAGCGTTCCCGACCACAAAGTACCTGGGCTTTCAACTGTTTAACTAATTCTTTAACCGTAACACTGCGTAAAATAGGATTTCTGGGTAAAACTCCAAATACTGGAATCCCTTGGGCTTCCAAAAAGGGTTGGATACGAGTTGTTGTAACTTCTAGTTCTTCGGGGGGAACATCATTAATAATAATACCTAATAAGCGATCGCCTAAACGTTGTTGAGCGTACAGTAAATCATCTAATGCCAAATGGGAATGCAAACGCGCCACCAACAAAACTGACGCATCTAGTTGATCCGCGATTTGAGGAACAGATAAACCAAATAACAGCCCCTCTTGTAAGGTTCTTGGCCCTTCGAGTAAAATCAAATCAGCAGAGGATGTTTGTTGATAGGAAGTCAGGGATTCACTATATTTGAGCGGATCTTCCCCCTGTAAACGCCGATAAATTGTGGTTTCATCTAGGGTTAAAATCGGAAATCGCAATTGCTCCTGAGATAATTTTAAGGTTTGAGCCACAAACTGAAGATCAGCATCAAAGGATTCATCCTCATCACTGATATCGGTAGCCAAAGGCTTACCATAAACTATCTTTAACCCTTTATCCTGGAACAGATGACCCAGACCCAAGGCAATTGCTGATTTGCCGGTGTAAGGCTCTGTTGACCCGATTAATATAGACTTTCCAAACTCAGTCACGAAATTTACTCCTCAATTTTTTATCGATTAATTCAAAAAATTATGACATTTTCCCCAGTTAGACTGAATTCTTAAAATACTCTTAGTTATCAGTCTTTTCAACAGAAATTGTCAGGGTTTGACCATAGCCTTTTTATTGTAGAGTGAATCCTTATTTAATGATCCAAATGCAAAAGTTTCTTGTAGAACTCTTGAGAAAAATCAACGGTACGAGTCCGGCTAAAATTTTGCAGAACTTCAATTAAATACTTAATAAACTCGTGGTTGCACAGGATCACTTCATAACTGAGATCGGCATTGCCATCAAACTGTACCCGACAACGGGTTAAATCGGCGGGTAAAGAAGAAGTATTCCAGGTTGCCACAAAGGGAATTCCATCCCCTCCATCAATATTGCGAGCGCCTTCCAAACTTTTTTCTTTATAGAGACTAATCGAATAGGGTAAGTATTTCCGCTTCTTCTCATCATAGTAGGGCAGGTAGACCCCAATTTCCCGTTTCTCAGCCGCTTTGAGTTGAGTCAGAGCCACTGTGGTGTCAGTCATAGATTTTTGCTCCTGTGATCGGATTACCTACTCTTAATTTATCCCATTTTTTTGGTCACAATATTAGATACACTGGTAGCAGATTGGACGAATATTGAGGGGTAAATTAGATTATCTATGCCAAAACAGTCTTGGCCAGAACAGGATTCTGATAATAGTGACATCAAGAAGCTCACCCGTGATCAAGAGTGTCCTGGTGAATCTCCGGCTCCCCAGTCTCAAATGAATCAGGAGGAAAGTCGATACCGTGAGACTGGATCATCCGTGCTTTACCCCTCGGTTGCCCCTTCGACTCAAAGCCACTCAAATTTCCAGGTTTTTCCCCATTGGTATCAAGGCCGCAGACGCAAAGCCGCCCTTGCCTTAATCTTAATTTGGGGCGGGATGATTGCCCTGCATTTTGTGTCCTGGGGGATGGAGTTTATCCTGGGTTTAACGGGTCTATTATCTATTCACGCCATCAGAATTTTCTCGGCCAAAATACCTTCCCTACAGTTAACTACGCCAGTACAACCCCAACAGGATTGGCCCTATATTTCCCTATTAGTGGCGGCTAAAAACGAAGAAGCCGTTATTAGTCAGTTAGTTAAAAATTTATGTAACTTGGATTATCCCAGTGATTGTTATGAATTATGGGTTGTTGATGATCATAGTAGCGATAAAACCCCTATAGTTCTGGAAAAACTCGGCCAAGACTATCCACAACTCAAAGTATTGCGGCGCTCGGCGAATGCCAGTGGGGGAAAATCAGGCGCCCTAAATCAAGTTTTAGCCTTAACTCAAGGAGAGATTATCGGGGTCTTTGATGCCGATGCCCAAATTGCACCGGATATGTTACGCCATATTGTTCCCCGATTCCATCGAGAATCAGTGGGAGCCGTCCAAGTGCGAAAAGCAATTAATAATGCCTCCGAAAATTTTTGGACTCGCTCCCAAGCCGCAGAAATGGCTTTAGATGCCTATTTCCAAGAAAAACGCATTAGTATTGGTGGGATTGGAGAACTGCGGGGCAATGGGCAGTTTGTCCGACGGGAAGCCCTGTTAAGCTGTGGCGGTTGGAATGAAGAAACCATTACCGATGATTTGGATTTAACCATTCGGCTGCATTTGGATCAATGGGATATTGAATGTTTATCCTTTCCCCCCGTATACGAGGAGGGAGTCACCAATTTTCAAGCCCTTTGGCATCAACGCAACCGTTGGGCAGAAGGCGGCTATCAACGCTATTTAGACTATTGGCAGTTGATTGTAAGCAACCGCATGGGAACTCAAAAAACCCTGGATTTGCTTTGTTTTTGGCTCACCCAATATATCTTACCGACGGCGGTAGTTCCTGATTTGGTGCTATCGCTAATTCAACGCCGTCTACCCTTAACCACACCCCTAACCTGTTTTACCCTAATTCTATCTCTATTGGGAATGTTCTTAGGATTACGAAGGATTCGTCAAACACAAGGGACAATGGTTAATGTTAACCCGGAATTGGGTTCAACCCCTAGCGGCAAGACATCGCCTCCCCTCTCCGAAAAATTAACCCTTTGGACTGATACCCTGCGGGGTACGATCTATATGCTCCACTGGTTATTGGTGGTGGGGAGTACAACGACTCGGATGGGGATTCGTCCCAAACAACTCAAGTGGGTAAAGACCGTTCATCAAGGCAATAATCAGTAATCACCTCATCAGTCAACAGTTATCAGTTATCCGTTATCAGTTAAGAGTTAAGAGTTAAGCCCGGATGCGAGGTTATTGGATAATCGTCAAACCCTCGTAGTCCCAGCTTCCTCGCTGGCTGGGATATAGACTTTAACTGCTTAACATCTTAATTAACTCTTAACTCTTACACTGATAACTAATAACTGATAACTAATAACTGGTACGGGCGGGTTCCGTTAGATCTTTGTTAATCACCTAAATCTCGATGAACCCGCCCCTACAACTAATAACTAATAACTAATTATGGATTTGCTAGAGTATCAAGCTAAAACCTTATTTCGTGAGATGGGGATTCCGGTTTTACCCTCACAACAGATTGATAACGCCCAAGACTTAAAGGGTTTAAAAATTCCCTATCCAGTGGTGTTAAAATCCCAAGTCCGGGCTGGAGGTAGGGGAAAAGCTGGAGGAATTCGCTTTGCGGAAAATACCATCGATGCGGTTGCTGCGGCCCAAATGATTTTTAATTTGCCGATTCGGGGTGAATGTCCCCAAGTCCTATTAGCAGAGGCTAAATATGATGCAGATCGGGAATTATACTTAGCCGTCACCTTGGATTCCGGGTCACGGCGTCCGGTATTATTGGGATCGCAACAGGGCGGGGTGAATGTGGAAGCAACTCTCTCCAAAATTCAGCAGGTGATTGTGGATCAAGATTTTTCTCCTTTTTATGCTCGACGGTTAATCCTAAAAATGGGATTGCAGGGAGATTTAATTCTCTTGGTCAGTGCCATTGTGGAAAAAATGTATCGTCTGTTTGTGCAGAAAGATTTGGATCTCGTAGAAATTAATCCCCTGGGGATTAGTCCCACCGGAGAGGTGATGGCATTGGATGGCAAAGTCATTGCCAATGATGGAGCATTAGGACGCCATGAAGACTTAATTACTTTACTCAAAGCTCAAGAAAAATGTAGTTCTCTCTCCCTGCCGATAATTTCTGATCAATTGTTTCACCCCGAACTAAATTTAGTCGAATTACAAGGTAATATTGGGATTTTATGCAATGGTGCAGGTTTAACGATGGCAACTTTAGATTTAATCATGCAATCCTCGGGAAAACCTGCTAATTTCTTAAATTTAGGCGGGGCAGATCACTATGAAATTACAGAAAATTTTCGTCAGCGTTTATATCAAGGAATTGATCAAATTACCCAATCTAAACAGGTTAAAGTTGTGATTATTAATTTTTGGGTTCAACCAATCATTCGTTCTTCGTTATTAGTAGAAATTGCCACATATTTGAAACGAAAAGCTAGAACCAGTAATTTACCTAAATTTGTTCTGATGTTGGCTGGAATTAAACCGGAATCTGATATAGAACAGTTTACTGATTTACCTGTGAATTTGTTCGATCAGTTGGATTTAGCTGTGACGGCGGCCATTAATTTAGCCAAATAGTTTTTTTTGATTAACTGTGTAAAACTTCCTCGAATTATGAATTTAACTCCTGATAGTAAAGTCATTATACAGGGTACAACAATATCACCCTCCTTAACTCATGCAGTGGTGCAAATGAAAACCTATGGCACTCGTGTTGTCGCCTGTGTCTGTCCGGGTCAGGGAGGACAGGAGTTAAGTGAAATTCCGATCTTTGATTTGGTAGAACAAGTAATTACAAATGTGGGTGAAATCGATATTAGTGTAATTTTTGTTCACCCCTATCAAGTTTTAGATGCGGCATTAGAAGCAATGGCGGCGGGAATTCGTCAATTAATTATTGTGACGGAGGGAATGCCCCCTTTAGATATGGTGCATTTAGTTCGGAAGGCGGAAATTACAGAAACCTTGGTGGTTGGCCCTAATTGTTCGGGAATTATTATTCCTGATCAATTGTTATTAGGAACCCATCCGGTTGAATTTTATCAACACGGAAATGTGGGATTATTAAGTCGCAGTAGTACCTTAACCTATGAAGTGGCGGCGGAGTTAACTAAAGCGGGATTAGGTCAATCAGTTGCTGTTAGTATTGGCAGTGATTTTATTGTTGGTTCTTCGTTTCTGCAATGGTTAGAAATTTTGGATGAAGATGAAAATACAGATGTTATTGTTTTAGTCGGAGAAATGGGGGGAACTAGCGAAGAAGAAGCCGCTTCTTATATTGCGGAATCGATTGATACACCCGTTATTGCTTATGTTGCCGGGTTACACGCTCCTACTACTAAACTTTTGGGTCATGCTAGTCTATTAATGACTTCAAAAGTTGTTAAGAATATGCTTGATCCTGGAACAGTTGAAAGCAAAGTTTCTGCTTTTAAAAATGCTGAAGTTCTTGTTGCTAAACAGCCCTCGGAAATTCCAATATTAGTCAAAAAAGTGATAAGAAAACAAAAAAAATAACGGATTTTATAATCATGCAGGTCTTCTTGCTCCCATTTTTGATAAACTGATGGAACCTGTGTGTGAGGAGTTTAAGGATGCGTCAAGTGTGGCGTTGGGCTACAACGGTAACAGCTAGTATGGCAATGATCTTGGGTCTGGGACTGACTCAGACACTTCCTTCCCTGGGGACGGCTTCAGAATTGTATGGGGCTGGTTCTTTAAAAGAGTTAATTAACCTACGCGATCGCTTAATTCAAGAGTTAGAAACTCCTCCAAAAAATAAACCCGAACCTAATTTTTTTAACTCTTTATTTACCGATCCCCTGAAATTTGAGCCGAACGAAGTTTTATTACAAAAGTTAAAAACCGTTGAGATTCAAATGTTAGTTGAAGAACGTGCCGAGGATAACTGGCAACAAGCTATCCGTTTAGCAAATCAAGCTCGAAAAGTTGCTAATCCTGATGATCCTTCTCCTCAGCAGCGAAAACAAGTCCAAGAACTTTGGGAAAAAGCGATTAAT
This sequence comes from Planktothrix sp. PLAVEN19ND, assembly GCF_057220675.1. Lineage (NCBI taxonomy): Bacteria > Bacillati > Cyanobacteriota > Cyanophyceae > Oscillatoriales > Microcoleaceae > Planktothrix > Planktothrix sp. PLAVEN19ND. The sequence goes on from NZ_CM170132.1 coordinate 3,211,186, forward strand.
AATTTAGAGGAAATTTCCTCCCGTTCCTTATTAGCCCGTCAAACTTCTAACAAAATTAAAGAATACAAATTCAGCTTATCAGAAATTACCGATGAATTGTTAGACGCTCGCTCAAAAATATTAGAACAAATTCGTCAAGAAAGTGGCTTAACTCGTCAAGCTATGTTAACGGTTTGTACCTTAAAACGAGACTGCGTTAATTTACGAGGAAATGAACCTCCGGCGAGTCCTGCGAGTTTAATTAAAGTTCCCGTGGCGATCGCACTTTTACATAAAACAGGTGAAGAAAAAATTAGTTTAGAGCAAAAAGTTCTGGTCGTGGGGGGTAACTTTACCGAAGATGCTTCATCGATTCAAGCTCGTCAATCCTACTCCTTAAAAGACTTAATGGGACAAATGATTGATCACAGTAGTAACATTGCTACCAATCAATTAATTGATTATTTGGGTTCCGATTATATTAATAAATATTTAGAATCCCAAGGCTATAAATTCACCAAAGTTAATTTTAAATTAATGGGTGATCGGATTATGCCTTGGCGACCGGGAACTGGAAGAAATAGATTAACCAGTAATGAACTCACGGAAATGATGGTACAGGTTTATAATTATGAACATCCCTCATCCCAGGTATTAATTGATGCCTTAAATCGTCAATATGATCGGGTCATTGGTTATGCGGGGTTACAAGGATTACCGAAAACTCAATGGTTAGGAGAAAAAACTGGTCAAAATTCCCGGGTAATTGGAACAACGGTGGCGGCTCAAATTAATGGAGAAAAATATATTATTACCGCTATTGATAATAATACAGCCAATGTTCCCCAAATTAGCACGAGCGTTCATAAAATAGCTGAATATATTGTTGAGAATGGGCAACTTTAATCAGTTAACAGTTATCAGTTATCAGTTTAAGAGTTATCAGTTATCAGTGTAGAAATGTTACAAAAGCCTGAATGCTGCTTGCAGGTTAAAGTGTAGGTAGTTGACGACCGATCTAAATTCACGAGGTTAGCAATTGCGGTTAAATACCCAAATTCAAGGTCAAGGATTTCCGATTATTTGTTTACATGGACATCCGGGTTCGAGTCAGTGTATGTCTGTTTTTACTAACCGTTTTTCGCAACGGTATCTTACCCTCACACCGGATTTAAGAGGTTATGGAAAAAGTCGCACCCGTCAACGGTTTGAAATGGGGGATCATTTGCAGGATTTAGAAACAATTTTTCAAGACTTTAATATTGATCAATGTCTGGTTTTGGGATGGTCATTAGGGGGAATTTTAGCCTTAGAATTAGCCTTAAAATTTCCCGAAAAAGTTAAAGGTTTAATCTTAATTGCTTCTGCGGCAAAACCGAGGGGAAATCATCCTCAAATTTCTAACTTAGATTATGTTTATACGGGTTTAGCTGGAATGATTAATTGGGTATTCCCGAGTTGGCGATGGAATATTGAAACTTTGGGAAAGCGATCGCTATTTCGCTATTTAATTCAACAACATAATTCTATTGCCTACCACTATTTAGCAAAAGAGGCAATTCCAGCTTTTATACAAACTTCTGGGTTTGCCACTCAAGCCTTAAATGAATCTTTGAGATTAGGTTATAATCGCTTGGAATACTTACAACAAATTCACTGTCCGGCTTTGGTTTTAGCGGGAGAATGCGATCGCCATATTACCGCCGCATCCAGTCAAGAAACGGCGCAATTATTACCCAATTCCCAGTTTTATTGTTACCCGAATACCGCCCATTTATTCCCTTGGGAAATTCCTCAAACAGTGCTGACAGATATTGATCATTGGATCGCTGAATTATCGTTAGGCGATCGCCCCTACTCGGAGCGCTAAAGCGCAACAACAAACTGTCTTATTATTTATGCAATGGTTAGGATATTGGGTTTACACCGTTTAATCTTAACTTTAATTCCTTGTGCGTGCTCTGCTTCTAGGTCTTCGAGATAACCAAATTGAGAAGTTCGAGCCTCTTGTTGACTGATAAATGGCCCGAAATAGTAGGTACAGTTTGGAGTTTCTGTCAGAATTTCTACCCAGAAAGCAAATCCAAAAACGTTGAGTAGGCTAATCAGAATTTCTTTCATATTCACTATCAATGATCTTGATTTTTTCAATAAACTGAGCAAAGTCTTTATCTGCAAAAATCAACCCTTATCAATGAATTTTAGATTAAACAAATATTTTAATTGCTCAGAATAGGCGAGAGAGTTTCCAGGGAAAAGTTAAATTTTTTAGATGTAACCGATCTGAAAACTCTGTATTTATGAAGCTCGAATTCCATAGGGTTGTTATTGAATGGTTTATTTAAACGATTCCAACCCTAAAGCATCCGTTTATACTTTTTTTAACTCAAATCAGGTGCGGGAAATTGTCTTTGACGATAAATTTCATACAGCGCCATTCCCGTTGCTACGGAAACATTTAAACTGGCAGTTTCTCCCGATAGGGGAATTGAAACTAAAACATCACAGTTTTGTTCAATTAAATGACTCAAACCTTCCCCTTCATTCCCAACAACTAGGGCGATCGCACCATTAAACGCCACAGTCGGTAAGGATTGTTGGGCGGTAGATGAAGTGCCATAAATCCAAAATCCAGCGGCTTTGAGGTCTTCTAAAGCCCGACTCAGATTAACCACTCTGGCGACGGGGAAAGTTTCCAATGCACCAGCGGCAACTTTCATCACCGTTGAGGTAATACCCACAGCCCGACGTTGGGGTATAATCAGACCCTGCGCTCCAATGGCTTCTGCTGTCCGAATGATAGCACCTAAATTGTGGGGATCATGAATCCCATCGGCAACCAGAATTACGGGTTGAACACTTGCGGTTTGGGCACTTTCGATTAACTCACTCAGATCTTTATAACTATAGGGAGAAACTTGAGCGGCCACACCTTGATGATTAGCGCCTTGGGTGAGTTGATCTAAGCGCTGATAAGTGACTTCATCCAGAATCGCACCGTTGGCTTTTGCTTCTTGCAATAACTTGAAAAATCGGGGATCGGATTTGAGTTGGGAAACAACCCAAATTCGACTTAGCGCTCGCTCATTTTCTAACGCAGCTTGAACAGTACGTCGTCCATAAATTAATTCATTTTCAACATCTAAGGATTCGATATATTCATCAACAAATTCTGGTTTGACATCTTCAATAATTCGTTGACTTTTTTGGGGATAAGGTAAATAATTTTGATGTTGTCTAGGTTGGTGTTGATCCGAGAATCGGCTAGGTTTTTCTCTTGTTCTTTCTTCTGGTTGGGAAGGAGAAAAAGATTGCTTTCTTTCGTCTGAAAATTTTCGATAGTTGTCGGATTGCTCATCAGAAAATCGGTAGGATTTTCTGTCATCGACAAATCGAGACGGTTTTCTGTCATCGGAGAATCGAGACGGTTTTCTGTCATCGGAGAATCGAGACGGTTTTCTGTCATCGGAGAATCGAGACGGTTTTCTGTCATCGGAGAATCGAGACGGTTTTCTGTCATCGGCAAATCGAGACGGTTTTCTGTCATCGGAGAATCGAGACGGTTTTCTGTCATCGGCAAATCGAGACGGTTTTCTGTCATCGGAGAATCGAGACGGTTTTCTGTCATCGGAGAATCGAGACGGTTTTCTGTCATCGGCAAATCGAGACGGTTTTCTGTCATCGGCAAATCGAGACGGTTTTCTGTCATCGGCAAATCGAGACGGTTTTCTGTCATCGGCAAATCGAGACGGTTTTCTGTCATCGGAGAATCGAGACGGTTTTCTGTCATCGGAGAATCGAGACGGTTTTCTGTCATCGGAGAATCGAGACGGTTTTCTGTCATCGGAGAATCGAGACGGTTTGCTGTTATCTCGTTCTCCAGATTTAGAATTAAACTTAGAGCGAGTCGATGGTTTTTTAGAAGATTTCGATGGAGAATTGGAACTACTAAACTTTGGCATAATAATTAGCGAGATAGGAAATAGATGGTTGTAGAGATAGGGGCTTGATCAATTGACGTTAACGACCGCCTAAAACCCCTGTTTTTGTTCTATATTTGATCCCCCTAAATCCCCCTTAAAAAGGGGGACTTTGAAAATCCGTTTCCTTAATAAAGGGGGACTTTGAAAATCCACTTCCCCCCTTTTTAAGGGGGGTTAGGGGGGATCGGATCTAGGCTGTAATTAGGAGTTTTCGACTAAATTTGACAGGTTTTCCCCGCGTCATTGAGGAGCCAACAGTCAAAAATCAACAATCTTTAGAATCAAGCTCAAGATAATTAAACAATTCCTCTAAACGTTGCGGATTCGTTAAATACAAATACCCGAATAATGCTTCTAAACTGGTGGCTTGCTGGTAAGTTTGGGGATCGAGCCTTTTGGGATAACTAAAAGCAGCATTTCGACCCCGTTTTAAAACTTCTAATTCCGTTTCGGTAAGGTGAGGTTCTAGCGATCGCAAGTGACGAGCTTGACTTTCGGCGCGAACTTGAGACACGACTAACTGATGATACAAATGTGATCGCTTTGGGGGCATCAGATAAAAACTACGAATGTAGAGTTCATAAACGGCATCTCCTAAATAGGCCCAAGACGCAGGAGAAATCCGTTGAACCTGTTCTGGTGATAGGCTTTGATCGAGCATTTGATCCAGAGGTAGAGACTAACCAACAGATTAACTCGTTAGTCATTAAAAAGTCGTCGTAAAGATTTTTCCACCCTTATCCCACTGACTGAGTAACCTCACCTTATCAAGGGTGGCACTACCCAATTGATGTTCACATCTGGGCGTTTTTGATGTTTTCTATCGCATCTTCTACAGATGGCTGTAAAGAGAGAAACTTTTCCAAGCGAACCAGTTTAACAGTTTGAGTTACACGAGGATTGGAAACAATCTGTAAAGTTCCATCGTCGCTCTGTTGAGCTCTTTTCACAAGCTGCACGAGCGCCCCTAATCCCGAACTGTCTACAAAATCTATCTGAGAGAGATCCAATATAATGTGCTTGGGGCCTTTTTCTATATAATTACTAACCACCTTCGTAAAAGTGCCTTCTGAGAAAGCATCCATCAATCCAGTTAGCCGAAAGATCTGATAGTTGTCTTGGACATACCTTGTACCGCGTAGGCTCACGGTTAAATTCAGTTTCTCAGAAATGATACCCTCCTAACTACATAAAGCTTGACATCGCCGATCTAGTATAAGGGCTTTTCAAGGAATTGTCTACTGAGTTAGGAGGGAGAAAGGATTTTAATTTTGTTCTTGCTGTTGCCGCATAGCTTGAACAAAACGCTCAAACAGATAGTCAGCGTCATGGGGGCCAGGACTGGCTTCGGGGTGATATTGAACCGAAAACAGAGGTAAAGTTTTGTGTTTCAAGCCCGCAACGGTGCGATCATTCAGATTCAGGTGGGTAATTTGGACATCTGAGGCTAGGGTATCGGGATCAATAGCAAACCCATGATTTTGACTGGTAATTTCCACTTGTTGCTGTGCCAGACCTGCGGGTTGATTTAACCCACGATGGCCGAATTTGAGCTTAAAGGTTTCAGCCCCTAGGGAGAGACCTAAAATTTGATGGCCCATACAAATCCCAAATACGGGTTTTTCCGCCTTGACTAACTCTTTTGTGGTGGCGATGCCTTCGGTAACGGCGGCGGGATCACCAGGGCCATTAGATAGGAAGATACCATCGGGATTATATTTAAGAATCTCCTCTGGGGAGGTACTCGCTGGAACCACAATCACCCGACAGCCATAACTAGCTAACCGTCGCAGAATATTGCGTTTCACCCCAAAATCTAAGGCGACGACGGTATAGCGGGGTTCTTGATCTCCGGTGGCAGAATTATTAAATTCCCAAGCACTGTCCGTGGGTTCGAGCCATTCATAGGTTTTTTTGGTGGTGACTTCTTTAACCAGGTTTAACCCAGCCATACTAGGGGCTTGTTCCACTAAAGTTCTGAGTTCGCCAGGATCTAAAATTTCCGTGGAAATCGCCCCATTTATCGCCCCAACGGTACGAATTTTGCGAGTTAGGGCGCGGGTATCAATCCCATAAATACCGGGGATATGGTGCTGTTTTAAATAGTCAGGTAGGGACTGAGTGGAACGCCAATTACTGGGACGGTGACAGATATTACGGGCGATCGCCCCCCGAACCTGGGGATGGATAGATTCTTCATCTTCAGGATTAACCCCAGTATTGCCCAACTCGGGATAGGTAAAGGTAACAATTTGTCCACAATAGCTAGGATCGGTCAATACTTCTTGATATCCGGTCATACCCGTATTAAAGACAACTTCTCCAATCACGGTTCCCGGAGCGCCGAATGACCAGCCCGTATAGGTGGTTCCATCAGCAAGAACAAGTAAAGCGGGTTGTGCAGAGGTCAGGGACATTTGATCTACCTTGAATCTGGAATCACCTCAATATTATTCCAGACTGACGAATGGATCTTGTCCTGGTGTTGTGATTACATGACTTTAGGGAATGGGGAATGGGGAATGGGGAATTGAACCTGTTTAACTTCTTCAATATCCGACTACCTAATAACTAATTTGCAAGGTGACGGAGGCTCTAACCTGTTGTTCTCCGCCCACAACGGGAGTGGCTGGGGCTGCTGCTACGGCATCGGCTCGATACATTACGGGCATGGGGACGGGGGCGCTGGCATTATTGACTTGAATTCCGATAATTTCTCTACTGGTTAAATTCAAGGCGCTTAATACGGCGTTAGCCTGACTTTCGGCCTCTTGGGTGGCAAGTTTTAAAGCCTGTTGTTGGGCGGCGTTAATTTCGGTATCGGAGGCAATGAAACTAATCCCGTCAATGCGGGTTGCTCCGGCTTTGACGGCATCATCAAGCAGACTTCCGACTTTTTCGGTGTTTAATTTGAAACTGACGGTATTGGTGGCGGAATATCCGGTTAATCGTTGTTGATCGTTGGCATAACTGTAGGTGGGGTTGAGGCGAATTCCGGTGGTTTCGAGTTTCTCAACATTGCGCGATCGCAGTAATTCTATCACCGAGGCTGTCCGTTTTGCGGCTTCCGTTTGAACTTCCTCGGCGGTTTTCCCTAAAACTTCCACCCCTAACTGTACTTGGGTTTGGGTGGTGGGAATGGTAACTACTCCTTGACCACTAACCGTCAGGGTTCTTACCCGTTGCTCCTGGGCGAAAACTGGAGCAATTAAGGGAATACTCACTAATCCTAAACTTAAGGATAAGGCGGTAATTAGACTCCAGGGATTGATTGAAGAAGATTGATTTAAAGACATTGTAGACGTTCTCTCAAGTACGAAAGGGGTATAGCCATCAGGATATTATGACTGATACAGAAGTTGTTTTTATCCCGGCTATTCTTCGATTTCGCTCTATTATTCCAAGATTCGGGATGAACAGTCATCTGTAGGGGCGGGTTCATCAAGATTTAGGTGATTAACCAATATCTAAAAGAACCCGCCCGTACCAGAAATCAGTCATCAGTTAAGCTCTCTAGTTTGTCTTGAATATTCTTAGGAATATTTGTTAAAAAATCTAATCCTGTATGTGTTTCAATTTCATCGACGGAAACTCGATAATCTTGCCAGTTATTTTTTAAGGAATTAGAGTTGGGGATTCTCACCGCAATAATACGGGTATTTTCCGTAATCTTCTGATTGGGTTTATCTAAAATAACAATAATTTTCCAATTCCATTTCGGAACAGTTACTTTACCTTTAGCAATGGTTTTTAGTTTACCTTCACCGCCAGTAATTATATATAATTCCTTGCCTTTTTCTAGCAATTCTCGACAGTCCTGTTCTAAATCGCTCCAAATCCCACGATTTAATGCTGGGGCTTGGGGAATAATATTAGTCATGAGAAAAGTTGTGCTATTCTGGTCAAGGTTTTTGGTGCGATCGCCCGATGGAACTAAATGACCCCGATCATAACCTGTACCCCGATAATCATTAGGTTTGACTTGATACCAACCTGGGGGTAAACTCGGATCAGGTCTTAAATTATTTTGACGTTTTACTGTTCCTAACCAAGATGAATTAAGTTGCCAAATGACCCAATTTGCTGTTCCGGTTTGGCTATTATAAGAAAGAACAAATTCAGGTTTTTCGATTAGAAAATTAGTGGGATTTTCAGGGTCAGCCGTTGCTCGACTCGGGTTTCCGAGTTTCAGATGAATCTCCGATGCTGTTGGCGGTTTAAATAGAGTTTGACATCCGGTTAAAGTCAGGAAAACAGCAAACCCAATACCCAAATAGCGTAAGATATTCAACCCTGATACTTTACTTAATTTCATATTAACCCTAAACCATAATTCATACTATTAATAATAATCCATAGCCCAGAAAAAAAATACTAGCCATTATCAATCGCGATCGCGCTACAATGAATAGGGTCTGAAAACCATGTTATAGGAATCCCTAATTAATCGATAAATCGGTATGACTACGCTCAAAAATTACTACAGTACCTTACAAGTTAACCCCGCAGCCACAGCCGCAGAAATCAAACAAGCTTATCGTCGATTAGCAAAAGTCTTCCATCCTGATAGTCAAAATCAATCGGCGGATCACAACCAAATTATTCAGATTAATGCGGCTTATGAAATATTAAGTGATCCAAAAAAACGTCAGTCCCATGATCGAGAACTCGGTTTAGACAAAAATCCCGATTTCGACTCCGTAAAACCCTTTGTTTCCAAGGTTAAAAAACAAGCAACCGAAGCCGATGCAGAATTAACGATTTGGATTGATAAAGTTTATAAACCCATTAATCGTTCTATCAATCAAATTTTAAAACCCCTAAAATCGGAAGTCAACAAATTATCAGCCGATCCCTTTGACGATCAATTAATGGAGGAGTTTCAAGCCTATATTGAACTTTGTAAAAACTTGCTAAGTCAAGCTCAAACCCTCTTTCGTTCTCGACGAAATCCCTCCCCCGTTGCCGGAGTTGCTGCCCATATTTATTATACCCTAAATCATGTAGAAGATGGACTGAATGAATTAGAAACCTTTACTCTGAATTATGATTATTCTTCCCTACATACGGGACAAGAAATGTTTAGAATGGCATCCGGTTCCCGTCGAGAAGCCCAGGAAGAAATGAAAAAGATTTCCTAATAACTAAAAAGGTGTTATAATTGAATCTATATTTTGAGACTATTGCAACCCTTATGGATACAATAATTTCTTTACCCAATCCCCTGGAATTGCAAATCGACTTAACTGATGAACAGTATTTTCAACTCTGTCAAAATAACCGATACTATAAATTTGAGCGATCAGCAACAGGAGAATTAATTATCATGTCACCAACAGGGGGTGAAACCGGAAACTGTAACTTTAACCTAGCTGGAGAATTAGCAATTTGGAATAAACAAACTAAACTGGGATTAGCTTTTGATTCTTCAACAGGTTTTAAACTACCCAATGGTGCAGATCGAGCGCCGGATTTATCTTGGGTTAAACTGGAACGATGGAATGGGTTAACTCCTGAACAAAAAAAGAAATTTCTGCCTCTATGTCCAGATTTTGTGATTGAATTACGTTCAGAAACAGATACTCTCAAAACCCTAAGAAACAAAATGCAAGAGTATCTGGAAAATGGGACTCAACTGGGTTGGTTAATAGACCCTCAAAATCAGCGTGTAGAAATCTATCGTTTCGGGAAAGAAGTGGAAATTTTACAATCTCCAGTTAATATATCGGGGGAAGATGTGCTCCCGGGGTTTGTATTAGATTTACAAGAAATTTGGAACATCGGTTAAAATATAGAAATACTAAAATTGCTATAATTTAAACAAAACTTTAGTAACAACCATGAGTATGTTAGTCTCAGATGAAATTATACAAGCTAGTGGCTTATCAGAACAGGAACTTTTATTGGAAATTGTGATGATGCTGTTCCAAAAAGACAAAATTAGCTTAGGAAAAGCGAGTGAATTGCTTGGAATACATCGAATGCAATTTCAGAAATTACTGGCTGATCGTGGTCTTTGTGTTCATTATGATGTCGCTGAATTTCAAGAAGATCTCAAAACATTGCAGGAAGTGGGTTCATAATGATAATTGTGAGCAACACTTCGCCCATTTCAAATTTAGCAAAAGTTGGGCAAATTAACCTTTTAGAACAACTATATAAAACAGTTCTGATTCCTACTGCGGTTCATGATGAATTGCTGGATGAGAGGGCTGGAGAGACTGTCGTTAAAGCAGTTAAATCAGCAATTTGGTTAAAAATACAACCTGTTCAGAATCAAGAATTAGTAAACGAACTACGAAATATTACAAATTTGGGAGAGGCTGAAGCGATCGCTCTTGCTGTTGAAGTCAATGCCAGCCGACTGCTGATCGATGAGCGTTTAGGTAGACAAGTAGCGACAAACCAAGGATTAAGAATTATGGGAGTGTTTGGTGTTCTGTTGAGTGCGAAACAGCAAGGGTTAATTACAGTAGTTAAACCTGTGATAGATGATTTGATCTCTCAAGCAAATTTTCGAGTGAGTAGTAAACTCTACGCAGATGTTTTAAGGGAAGCAAATGAATAGGTTTATGACTCTGAAAATGTAAACGTTACAAAAACGCAAGATAACATTGGTATCCAGCAGATATCTAATCATTCTTCGTAAATGCACTCACGGCCAAAGGCTTCATCGGGTAAACTCACACTTGTTGTAGGGAGTTGAGAAATCCAATTACGGAACTCTTTAGCCCGCTCTGTTGGTGTTGCTTTTTGCCAAAATGGAATAAAAGATGATGTCACTTGACTAGATTGAGATTCAATCGAACTGATGAAATTAGCAATCTTCTTCAGTTGATCTTCATTGAGTTTGTCTAATTCCTGTTTAAGTTTTTCTCGCAGCATAACTGACTAATAAGTTAAATATCATTAATTATATCATAACCCTAGTTCCGTTTAGCCCAATAAATCGGGTTTCTGACCGTTATTTATTGACTTAAACAAGATTTGTTGTTCAGAAACCCGGTTTCTCTGTAAATTCTAATGAAGTTGCGATCGCCTTTGAAAATAAAAAGCTATCGCAGTATTCTATTATATAAAGAAACCCGATTTCTTTAATAAATCGGGTTTTTGGGGTTGATTTAATCCAACCGAATATTCCTATCAATCATTATTTATTAAGACGAAATTCGCTTCTAGTAAAACCTCTCTCACCTGCTAATAGACAGGACTCATAAACATTGGGTACATTACCGACCCACCGACAAAAATCAGCCCTTCCATCTCCATTGACATCCTCCATCCATCTCGGCATATCATTATATCCTTTGTCAACTCCTGCTATAGTATTAAACGTATACTGATTAGGGTGGAAACCATCATTAGTTCCTAACTGACAAGATAAGAAAACTTTTCCTTCGTTACCAACAAAACGACAAAAATCTGGTTTGCCGTCTGCATTTACATCAGCCATCCAGTTAGGAAGCTCTACATATCCTCTATCTGAACCCAGTGGTGCTGCTAGAGATGATTTCATCACAAATATTGAGCTTATTCCTAATATAATCAGGAATATTTTTTGGCTTTTATTTTTCATATATTTACTACCTCAAAGACTATTATTTATAAGTCTTACTATTATATTATCCTATATAATTAGAGTTTGTCTATTCGTAAAAAGTATTATTTTGTAAGCTGTTTTGTTGGTGTTTTTAATCTTTGTATTTGGAAAATGTTGGCAATTGTTGGTAATTGTTTAGTATAATAGGAATAATCATAAAATCTGCTATACTGTATGACTTTTGACGAAATGTTGAAACTGACTGATGATCTGGTATTTGCTAAAACAGGTCAGCACCTTAATGACTTACAGGAAAAAGTTGTACGGGGAACTATACAAGGAGAGACTTATGAAAAAATTGCGGAAGACTTTCATTGCAACGAAAGCTATGTTAGAGATATTGGATCAAAGTTATGGCATATTTTTTCCGAATCTTTAGGAGAAGAAGTTAATAAATCGAATTTAAGATCAGTCATGCAGAGGTTTCAAGTCTCTCTATTTTCAAATGTTGTACAAGATCATGTTCAAGCTGGTAGTATTAATTTTTGTGAAAAAACAAGACAACCGCCAGATATACCTAGCTCAAATTCAGATTATCAACAATCACCAACTGAAAATCACAAATTAAGTGAAATGCCAGGATTAGGTGTTTTTTATAATCGCACTTCCGAACTTGAAACCCTACAAACCTGGATTTTACAAGAACGTTGTCGCCTGATTACTATTACTGGTATCAGTGGTATTGGAAAAACCCAACTTGCGGTAAAACTTATACAAGAAATAAAACATGATTTTGAATATATTCTTTGGTACAATTTAGATCACGCCTCAACTTTTACTGAATTTCAAGCCGAATTAATAGAATTATTTTACCCAAAAACAGAAAGTGAATTAATCGCCAAAAATGGAAAGCGTTTCAAACCCATTAAATATTTACAGAAGCATCGCTGTTTAGTTGTTATTGATAATATTCATTGCCTGTTTTGTAGTAATCAACTAGCAGGACAATATCAACCAGAATATGAAGAATTTCGCTATTTATTCAAACAGATAGAAGAATTATCTCATCAAAGTTGTTTTCTGCTCATCGGTTGGGAACAACCCATAGAATTAGCTGAAATCAGAAGCTCAAATCCTAAATTTAAAACCCTAACCATTAGAGGATTAGAAACAAAAGCTATAGCAGAGTTTTTTCCAGAACAAGAATTGGGAGAATATGAAAAATTAACCCCCAGGATTCATCACTATCAAGGTAATCCATTATGGTTAAATATAATAGCAAATTTTATCCCAGAAATGGAAGATTTTGGGGATAAAATTATTGAAAATAATACTATTTTTTTACCCCAAAGTTTAAAGGATAATTTACAACAGCAATTTAATCGTTTATCTCCTCTGGAAAAACAAGTTCTATTAGAATTAGTTCAGGATGATCAACCCGTAAATTTAGCCCAACTTTTGCAAAGGAGACAAATTAATTCCTCAGATTTATTCAACGCCCTACAATCTCTATTAAGAAGGTGTTGGCTAGAAAAGCAAGACCATTTTCATTGTTTACCTGCTGTTATCAGACAATACATCACAGACCGGAATGATTGACAGTGCGGGTTTTTATTAAATCAAAGTTGAAATTATCATCAAAAAAGCTTAAAATTAAGTTTATATAAATTAACAACATCCCTCTGGCTCAGATTTTATGGAATGCGTGATCACCCGTCGGGCGCAATTTTCCGCCAGTCATCGGTATTGGTTGCCCGAATTGAGTGCCACCGAGAACTTAAAGCGGTTTGGCCCCACATCTCGCGCCCCTGGACATGGACATAACTATATTTTGTATGTGTCCATGGTCGGAGAACTCGATGAATATGGCATGGTTTTAAACCTGTCCGATGTCAAACACACCTTGAAACGGGAAGTCACCAACCATTTAGACTTTTCCTACCTGAATGATGTTTGGCCGGAATTTCAGCAAACCTTACCGACAACGGAAGCTCTGGCCCAGGCGATTTGGCATCGGTTGGCCCCCCATCTTCCCCTCACCAATATTCAGCTATTTGAACACCCCGAACTCTGGGCAGACTATCAAGGAAACGACATGGAAGCCTATCTAACTATTAGTACCCATTTTAGCGCCGCCCATCGGCTGGCCCATCCTGACCTCAGTTTTGAGGACAATTGCGAAATTTATGGCAAATGCGCCCGTCCTAACGGTCATGGTCATAATTACCATTTAGAAGTAACAGTTAAAGGGGAAGTTGATCCTCGGACGGGGATGATTGTAGACTTAGAAGGGTTACAAAGAGTGATTGATGATTATGTTGTCGAACCCTTTGATCATACGTTTTTAAACAAAGATATTCCCTATTTTTCTAAAGTTGTACCAACGGCGGAAAATATTGCGGTTCATATCCGAGATTTATTGCAAAAACCGATTCAAGATTTAGGGGCACAATTGCATAAAATTAAACTGATTGAAAGCCCGAATAATTCCTGTGAAGTGTATTGTACAAATACGGAATCTGAATCTACCCTTGCTCAAATTCAACAGCCTGTTTTAGCTCAGGTTTAAAAATTAGAAACAAAATTAGAAACCGGGTTTCTGCATTAGTCTATTACTAAAATCAATAGATCTAGTTTAGAAACCGGGTTTCTGCTGCAAAATCCTGATCACGCGGTGTCAATTCGTAAGATAGAACAGCACTCCCCCTAAACGAGTTGACACTTATGCGGTTATCGACAGTTACCCTTTTAACCTTAGCAGCCCTTGTTGCTCAAGACTCCTGTGTTGAAGCGAGTTCTAGTCCCGAACAAAATAGCAGTCCTCTCCCCAATGCTTCCGAGTTGGGTCAGCCATCCGATGCGGTCGAAATTATGGCATTAGCTCCTAGTTTAGCCGTTAGTATGCCGGAAATGATCGGCAGTCCGTCTTTTAGTGATGCGGAATATTCCTCAACAGAAGTTGTATCCTTATCGATGACTAATGTTCTGGATCAAACTTGGTTAGCAAAATTAGTTAAAATGGGTCAGGGGAAAGCCCAAAGTGCCATCACAACCCCCATTTCTGTCGCCCAAATTAGTCCGGCTTCTGCATTAAATTATGAATTTAGTCAAACCATTACCTTACTCAATACTTTATTAATTGTCGCCACATTAATCCCCAGTGTCACGATTTTATTCTTTTGGTTAGTTCGTCGCTTAATTGTAAAAGAGATTGTAATTCAAGCTCAAAAGCAGTTGAACCGGATTGATAATTTAGAATCACAATTAAAAGCCTCTAAACAGCGTTATCAACAGTTAATTAAAGAATTAGAAATACAAATAGAAACTGCTCAAGAATCCATTAATTTTTTAACCCGAGAAGCCAAACTATCTAAAGCGTCTATTGAACAAGTAGAAACCCTTAAATCCCAATTTGTATTCCGGTTACAAGCCATGATTTCTGAGGTGCAAGAGATCAAAGAGGAGTCTTTAAAAGAATTACAACAGAAACCGATAGAAACAAAAAAATCAATTTCTCTCAATGGATTATTAAAATCTTCTGAACCGGAAAAATTAGTAATTTCTCCAGTAGCTAAGGTTGATAAATCTCAGCCTGGTTCGGAGTCAATGATTGCTGATGATTATTTGAAAAAAGCCGAATCGTTAATTTTAGAAGCTAAGTTTAACGAGGCTTTAAAGTTATTAGAAAAAGCAATTGAAGCTAATGCTAATTTAGATCAAGCCTGGTATAAAAAAGCGGGTGTTTTAGTTAAATTACAACGTTATCAAGAAGCGTTATCAGACTATGATCAATGTGTGAGTTTACAACCCCAAAAATATGAAACTTGGTACAACCGAGGCAATATTTTAGTGCGGTTACAACGGTATACAGAAGCAATTGAATCCTATGACCAAGCGATTAAAATTAAACCTAATGATTATGAATCTTGGCACAATCGTGGGGCATTATTGAGAAAATTTAAACGGTTTGATGAAGCCTTAGAATCCTATAATAAAGCCTTAGAAATTGCTCCTGATAAATATGAAACCCTGCATAATCGGGGGAACGTTTTAGCAAAGTTAGAACGGTATGAAGAAGCGATCGCTTCCTATGAACAAGCGATTAAACTGAATCCCAATAAATCAGAATTATGGTTAAATCAAGCCAATGCTTTATCCGCTTTACAACGTTATCAAGAAGCCTTACAATCCTTAGAAAAAGCCTTAACTTTAAATCCTAATAACTTTGAATTATTCAAAATTCAAGGTAATATTTTAGGAAAATTAAACCAAAATCAAGAATCTTTAGAGTCCTACAAAAAAGCCATAACAATTAAACCTGATAGTTATGAAACTTGTTTTGAATGTGGAGAAATTTTAGTTAAATTACAACAATATTCAGAAGCGATCGCCCTGTATGAACAAGCGATTAATTTAAAACCCGATTCATCAGAATCCTGGCGATCTAAAGGGGTCTGTTTAGAAAAATTAGAGCAATATCCTGAAGCCTTAGCTTCCTATGATGCGGCGCTTTCTTGTCAGTCTGATGATGCGGAAACCTGGCGTTATCGAGGTTCTTTATTGTCAAAGTTAAAACAATATCCTGAAGCCATTTCCTCTTTAGGAAAAGCGATTTCTATTCAAAAAGAATTGAGAAGTACCAAAAATCATTTTGTGAGTTGATCGGGTATTTTTATCCCTTAACCTAAATTAAATTTAAGTAACTCAATCGAGCTTTAAATCTAGCTGGCTTTAAAGAATTTAGAGGTAAGGTTTCTCGGGTCAAAATCATATTTTTTAAAATAGAAAAATAAACTTCCAGAGGGTCAACGGTTTTGGGTTTAACTGGGGAATTCCATTGAGTTAAACGAGGGTTAAAACGGGATTGTAGAGTTTGACTATAAGGAGTATCAGAGAGTGGTTGAGATTGAGTTTCCATAGGTTTAACAGGGTGGTTATTACCTTTAATTGTGTTGGATAATTTTAAAAACTTTGTGCTAAAAATCTTGATATTCTGTGAATTTGATCTAGTAAATTGATGGATCAGATCAAAGATTAGAGGTGAGATCAGGCAGATTTTGAAGTGATTTTGATCACAACATCACGAAAAATCATACAGTGGGTGTATGTTGCTGATGGCGAATTTAATTTATGACTCCCCAACCCGGTGTTAACCGACCTCAAACCACGGTAATTTTAGCGATGAGTGCGGATGGTAAAATTTCCGATGAAATGCGATCGCCCGCCCGTTTTGGTTCAGAACAAGATAAACTACATTTAGAAAAACAAGTGGCACAAATGGATGGGGTTTTATTCGGTGCGGGAACATTAAACGCCTATCAAACCACTATCAAAATTAATTCTCCTCAATTATTAAAACACCGAAAACAGCACGGAAAACCTCCTCAACCCATACAAATCGTGGTGTCTGCTTCAGGAAAAATTAATCCGAATTTACGTTTTTTTCAACAATCTGTTCCCCATTGGTTACTAACCACAAATCAGGGTCAAAAATTATGGCATAATACCCCAGGGTTTGAAAATATAATTATTGCTGATAATAATCATCATCAAATTAACTGGAGTATGGCTTTTGAACAATTGCAAAAATTAGGCTTAAATAAGTTAGGAATATTAGGAGGAGGTCAACTGGTGGCTTCCCTCTTAAAACACAACCTAATTGATCAATTCTGGTTAACCATTTGTCCCTTAATTTTAAGTGGTAAAAATTCTCCCACCCCCGCCGATGGGGAGGGCTTTTTATCCTCCGTGGCTCCTCGTTTGCAATTATTGGAGGTAAAAACCCTGGGACAAGAAGTATTTTTACATTATCAAGTATTAACTGACCGATAATCCTGTCCTTTCCCATTTTTGTAAAAATTCGATTACCCTAAATATTGAAGAATGCGTCGCTGATCATTTTTGAAACAACATGGTAAAACCCTTAACTTCCGCCTATTCCACCCGTTGGATTAATACGGTTGCCGAAGTCCCTCAAACGGCCTGGGATGCCCTGGCCCAACCCTTAATCACACCCTTTTTTGAATGGGATTGGTTACATAATATTGAATCCTCGGGAAGTGCCACCGGACGCACGGGTTGGTTACCCCATCATTTAACCGTATGGCGGGATCAACAATTGGTGGGAATTGCGCCTTTATATGTAAAAGGGCATAGTCGCGGGGAATTTGTCTTTGATAATCAATGGGCGGATGTGGCCCATCAATTAGGGATTCAATATTATCCCAAACTCTTAGGAATGTCACCGTTTACCCCCGCCGAAGGTTATCGATTTCTGATCGCGCCAGGGGAAGATGAAGAAGAAATTACGGGGTTAATGGTACATTCCATTGATCAATTTTGCATTGAAAATAAAATTTCTGGCTGCAATTTTCTCTATGTTGATCCTGAGTGGAAACCGATGTTAGAAAAATTTGGGTTTGCCTCTTGGTTACACCATAGTTATATTTGGAAAAATCAAGAATATGAAAGTTTTGATGATTATTTAAAAGGGTTTAATGCTAATCAGAGACGCAATATTAAACGGGAACGGAAAGCCGTTACCCAAGCCGGATTAAACTTACAAACCTACACAGGAGATCAAATTCCAAAAGCATTTTTTTCGGAAATGTATCAGTTTTATGCTAGTACCTGTGATAAGTTTGGTTGGTGGGGAAGTAAATATTTAACCCGCAGGTTTTTTGAACAATTACATCATAATTATCGGCATCGGGTGTTATTTGTTGCGGCGTTTGATGATACCACCCAACATCAACCCATGGGAATGTCGTTTTGTTTAACCAAAGGCGATCGTTTATATGGTCGCTATTGGGGAAGTGTTCAAGATATTGATTGTTTACATTTTGATGCTTGTTATTATTCTCCCATTCAATGGGCAATTGAAAACAAAATTTCTCTATTTGATCCGGGAGCAGGGGGACGACATAAAAAACGTCGCGGTTTTCCCGCCACACCCAATTATAGTTTGCATCGATTCTATGATCAACGTTTAGCTCAGATTTTAAAGTCTTATATCGGACGAATTAACGAGATGGAACAACAGGAAATTGATCATGTTAATCAGGATTTACCTTTTAATAATGATAAATCAGATTGACAAATTCCCTAATTATTTTAATATTACCCCAACCGTAGGGGCGGGTTCGCGTCAAAATTTGTCAATTAGCAGAAATTCTAATAAACCCGCCCTCTTAATTAGAAACCGGGTTTATTGGGTTTTTGCGATCGCCTTCGGGGCGGGTTTATCAAGATTTGGGTGGGGTGGCGGAGATGGTCTCGAACCCGCCCCTACGATATGGGGATTTGATCATATAAGAAAGTTTTTGCGATCGCCTTCGGGGCGGGTTTATCAAGATTTGGGTGGGGTGGCAGAGATGGTCTCGAACCCGCCCCTACGATATGGGGATTTGGTAATAGGAGAAACTTTGTTAATTAACAGAAATCTCAATAAACTCGCCCACTTAACTTAATTAGAAACCGGGTTTCTTGGGTTTTTGCGATCGCCTTCGGGGCGGGTTTATCAAGATTTGGGTGGGGTGGCAGAGATGGTCTCGAACCCGCCCCTACGATATGGGGATTTGGTAATAGGAGAAACTTTGTTAATTAACAGAAATCTCAATAAAATCGCCCTCTTAACTTAATTAGAAACCGGGTTTCTTGGGTTTTTGCCATCGCCTTCGGGACGGGTTTATCAAGATTTGGGTGGGGTGGCAGAGATGGTCTCGAACCCGCCCCTACGATATGGGGATTTGGTAATAGGAGAAACTTTGTTAATTAACAGAAATCTCAATAAACCCGCCCTCTCAAATTAATTAGAAACCGGGTTTATTGGGTTTTTGCCATCGCCTTCGGGACGGGTTTATCAAGATTTGGGTGGGGTGGCAGAGATGGTCTCGAACCCGCCCCTACGATATGGGGATTTGGTAATAGGAGAAACTTTGTTAATTAACAGAAATCTCAATAAACCCGCCCCCAACCTGTAAAATAGAATCTCAAATTGGTACAGGTAATTGGAAAAAATGGTACAGGAACGCACGTTACCGACGTTTAAGGCGGATGCAAATGCTGTAACCCGTGATGAGGGGTTAATGCTGTATGAGGATATGGTGCTGGGGCGGCTATTTGAAGATAAATGTGCCGAGATGTATTATCGGGGCAAAATGTTCGGTTTTGTCCACCTGTACAACGGTCAAGAAGCCGTGGCCACGGGGATGATCCGGGCGGGTCGCCGGGATGAGGATTATGTTTGTAGTACCTATCGGGATCACGTTCATGCTTTGAGTGCGGGGGTTCCACCCCGGGAAGTCATGGCGGAATTATTTGGTAAGGCTACGGGCTGTTCTAAGGGTCGGGGCGGCTCAATGCACCTATTTTCCTCAGCCCATAATTTATTAGGGGGGTTTGCCTTTGTTGCTGAGGGAATTCCGGTGGCTACAGGTGCGGCTTTTCAAACCAAATACCGCAGGGAAGCGATGAATGATCCGAATGCGGATCAGGTAACGATGTGCTTTTTTGGCGATGGGGCTTGCAATAACGGCCAATTCTATGAATGTTTGAATATGGCGGCATTATGGAATTTGCCGATTATTTATGTGGTAGAGAATAATAAATGGGCGATCGGGATGGCCCATGACCGGGCAACCTCTGACCCGGAAATCTACAAAAAAGGCCCAGCTTTTGGAATGCCGGGGTATGAAGTTGATGGGATGGATGTTTTGGCGGTTAGGGAAGTGGCGAAAAAGGCTGTTGCTCGTGCCCGGGCGGGTGAAGGCCCAACTTTAGTGGAAGCTTTAACCTATCGTTTTCGGGGACATTCTTTGGCTGATCCCGATGAATTACGCGATAAAGAGGAGAAGGAATTCTGGTTTGCCCGTGATCCAATTAAAAAATTTGCCGCCCATTTAACGGAACACAATTTGGCAACCCCGGAGGAATTGAAAGCTATTGATCAGCAAGTTCAAGCCATTATTGATGATGCGGTAGAATTTGCCCAAAGCAGCCCGGAACCTGATCCGAAAGAGTTATACCGTTATATTTATGCCGATGATTAATAAACTATAGAATCAGGAATTAAAACGGCATATTATTTCTGTAGGGGCGGGTTAAAAAAATTTATAATAGCAATTATTGATTGTACTAAACCCGCCTTTTTTATCAGATTATTAATTTTTCCAAGCGGTGCCTCCAGGTAATTCTATTAAGGTTTGATCAACTTGAGCAGCTAATTCTTTAGCCGGATAACGATAGGTTAAATCGAGTAAACTTTGAGATTTCATTAAAATTGAATCTCGTTCTACTATTTCTGATAATTTAAACGGGGTATAGGTTCCATTCATGACTTCAACACTGGCATCTCGAATGGCATCTTCCAAGCTATCTTCTAACCAAGTTTGCCATTCATCTTGTTGAATATAATAGGATTTTTTATTATCTTTAAGATTAAGTTTTTGGATTTCTCTAATAGAACCTCGGATAGAAGCGGCCCAAGAATTGGTTAATCTTTGTTCAATTTGATTTTTAATTAAATGAATCAACAGTCTAAGTAAATAAGACTGAATATTGCGTAAAATAGCTTGTTTTCCCATTCCTTCCAATTCATCAATAATCATTAACGCTTGGTCATAGCGTTGTGCTTCGATGCAATTTCTTAAATCAATCAGTTCTTGTACCATAGTAAATTTCTGCAAATGCGATCGCGATTCTTTAAACTTTTAACTCATAACTTGAGAGTTGGCAATTTTCCAAATTCCATCCCAATATTCTAAATTATAACGCACTAATTTGGTATTAAAGCTACTTTCAATAATTTTTCCATTTTTGTATAGGGTTGTATCTTCGGTAACTTTAACTTCTATGGTAGCTTTATTTCCCGATGCTGCAAATCGTTCTACGGATTCAACTTTCTGGACTCCATATTGATAATAAGCATTATTTTCTAGTAAAAAATTAATTGCTTTTAAGCTGTCAGCATATAATACACCCGTAGTTAAATCTCCGAGCATTGCCCGGTCAAAGGGGGAGGCAAAAATTTGGGATTTGGCATTTAACCATTGAGTGACTAAATCGGCAGCTTTTCCAATGGTTATTGTTTCGGTATTTTGAGTGATTTGATTCACAATAGGCGAATAGTCTAAACCCACGGGTTGATTTTTGATGGGGGTTTGGGCTTCAACTATTTGACTAATACCAAAGGAGAAAATGAAAGTTAAGGTCAATAGAGTTGTTTTCATAATAGGTAAATAGGGATCACGGATTTAAGAGGATTTCACGGATTTCACGGATTTTAATTTGTGTTAATCTGCATAATCCTCATTGGAAAGGGAGATTTAGGGGGATCTAATCTCGGAGGTAATCATAGATTAACCTGATAAACATTCCCGATAGAATGATCGGGATTAATGTCTGTAATTAAATCTACAAATCCAGGATTTTCCATTAAGGAGTTTATAAATAATTCGGGATGTAAGGCTTTCCAGAAATAATCAACAAATTGACTAATTTCTCCATCGGTCATCCCCGATTTTCCTGTGTCAATCATATCATGTTCGGCTTGGATTCGCCACTGTTTTGATAAGCGATAATCTACAGGATTTAAAATTAGTAACCGATCCAATTTTTCCCATAATGGAATATATTCATTTAACTGTTGATTCATGTCCCGAGCAAATTGTTGATCCAAGGGAGTAATAATTGGAATCGGGGCAAAATCAAACAGTTGGGGATCAATTGGTCTACAGCCTACAAACCAACCTTCAAATAAAATAACATCAATTCCGGTAACGAATTCGGGGGAAATGCGATCGCCTGCCCCCTGCCATAATGACTTATCAAACCGAGGAATAGCGATGGTTTGATCGGGCAAGGGTTGACGTAATTGTTCTAAAACCTGGATTCCCAATTCCAGATCATGGGTTCCTGGTGGCCCTCGCCAAATTAAACGCGGATCAGCCTTTTGTAACTGTTGACGTTCTGAATAAGTTTTATAGAGATCATCTAAGGATAAGCTAAGTGTGTCATAGTGAAAAAGAGACAGAATGTAAGTTAAGACTTTCCCTAGGGTTGTTTTTCCCGTGCCTTGCCCTCCTAATATTCCCTGAACCAGAGGACGACCTAACTGTCGGCGATGTTCAGCCAGTTGGGTTGCTAAGGGTAGCCAAAATTTCCATAGGGTTTCTAGCTGTTCAAATAACAGAGGAAACTCAATCTTTTTCTGTTGAAGTTGACAGAATAGACGGGATCGGGCTTCTATCCTCACCCTAACATTTTCCGGTGTAATTCCAAAGGCATTTGAACGTTGATGATCAGACAGTTCCCATTGTTCTAAAACTTTTAAATCTGAGGAATGGGGTTTTTGTCCATTTCTCCAAGCTTTGAGAATTTCAATCATAGACCGTTCTAATTCTATTCAATGAATTTTTATTATGAACCTAACATTGAGGCTAATAAAAATAACCCATAACTCAAACCAATTTTGAGGGCATTTAGGTTTTCTACCCAAAAAGATTGTCGCAAACGGGGGGAACTACTGTATGCCAACCAGTTTATTCCTTCAACCAGGATAGATACCACTAAAGCCACCGTCACATCCAAGCGCGCCTTTTGTCCAGTTACTGCGACAATGCCCAGTGCGAGGAAGATCCCAAACAGCAGACTAATGATTAGCAGCGAAATCCGTCGCCAAGGATTCATTAACAATCGCCCTACCTGGGCATTAATTACATTGAAAAGTCGATTGAGACGGGTATTTTGCATAAAACAGAATGTGAATTGTAGTGGGATTAATGATCTAATTTAAAGCAAAAGATTATGAAAGCTAAACTTTATCCAGCCTTTCTAATTACTGGAATAATTTTATTAACTTTAATTAGTTTAAGGCAATTCCTATTTCGCTATTGTATCCTGTCAACCCAGCGCAAATCCCCGGAAGCGGAGGTTGTGTCGGTTTCGGCTTCCTCGTCCACTTTTGCTGAACCCTCTGTTCCCAGACCTTCTGTCCCGACTAGAACCCTGTCTCTGAGCCCCGGGATAATTCCTCCAAAACTGTCTTTGCCTCCACTGTCAAAAAGCTATCACCAAGGGTCATTTCGAGTCAGTAACCTGACGGAACATCCGGTGCGTGTGGCCCTACTCAGTCGTTCAGCCCCGAATATCACAGAACCTGTCCACTGGGATTTTGCCCCAGCCGAGGGCAGCAGGGAGGGTTTGATTTTATCCCTTCCCCAAGAAGATTTAATCCTCAAATCCGGTGATATCTTGGTGGTTTTTGCTCCTGATGGTTCTCGCTATTACTGGGGGCCTTATATTGTCGGGGAAACCTCCCTTCCGGCTTGGAATCCCCAAGACCAGGAATGGGAATTGGTGATTAAACCGACCCCATGAAGAAATAATTGTGGAGATGAATGTGGATTCGTTTTTTGTACCAGTGATCCATCTCCTTCCCGAACTCCGTTCTATCTGCGGCAAGGCAAAAAGCCTACTTCTGTTGTGTTTAGCCTGTCTGTTCCGAAACAGTCGGTGGGTCAGTGACCAGGCCAATGATACCACAAATTTTGTATTTTTTTATTTTTTTTGTGGGATCGAATTGACTCAGGCAGCAATCTTCCTAATGATGTGGGTATTCTTGCTCCCGTGTACGATAATAACTAATTGATATATTGACTTCAGTGTTAGTTAATTAACACATCAACAGTAAACTGTCAATATCTCAATCGTTAATATCTGCATTTTTAGCCAATGAAATCAAGTTCAAATCGAAAGACTCCCACCCTTTTTTCATCTCTGATCAAAACTCCTATATTCCCTTGGCTAGTTTTTATTTTAGGTTTAGGTTTAATCGGTTTCCTGGCTTTTTTTTGGAACTTAGGAACTGCGGGTTTACTGGATGAAACAGAACCTCTATTTGCGGAAGCCTCCCGTCAAATGTTGGTAACTGGGGATTGGATTACTCCCTATTTTAATGAAGAAACCCGTTTCGATAAGCCCCCATTAATTTATTGGTTAATGGCAATTTCCTATCAGATAGTTGGGGTGAATGAATGGGGAGTCCGTCTTCCTTCGGCATTTTCTGGTTTTTTTCTCGTCTGTTTAGGATTTTATACTTTAAGTTATTACGTCCAACAAACCCAATTTTATCCCATAAAAGATGCTCAAAAACAAGATTTTATTTCTCCATGGACTCAACCCGATTTTAGAAAGATTGTTTTACATCCTTTACCTTGGATGGGGGCTGTATTAATCGCATTTAATCCAGGAATTCTGGCTTGGGCAAGAATTGGGGTTTCGGATATGTTATTAACCGGGTGTTTGGGTTCGGCATTATTAGCTTTTTTTCTGGGATATGCCAAGTCAGAATTGCAGGAAGGGGAAGATTTACCTCCTGGTTGGAATTCTTCTCAGATTTGGTATTTGGCTTTTTATATTTTAACCGCTTTAGCTGTTTTGACAAAAGGCCCGGTGGGGATTGTTTTACCGATTTTAATTATTGGTTCATTTTTAATTTATTTGGGGGAATGGCGCCAAGTTTTAAAAGAAATGGGGTTATTGAAGGGAAGTTTAATTTTTTTGGTGATTACAATTCCTTGGTATATTTTAGTAATTTTAGTTAATGGT
The DNA here is from genome assembly GCF_057220675.1 of Planktothrix sp. PLAVEN19ND. NCBI lineage: Bacteria > Bacillati > Cyanobacteriota > Cyanophyceae > Oscillatoriales > Microcoleaceae > Planktothrix > Planktothrix sp. PLAVEN19ND. The sequence continues at coordinate 3,236,296 of NZ_CM170132.1, forward strand.
CAAAACTATATTAACTCTTTTTTTGGTTATCATAATTTTCAACGATTTACCACCGTTGTAAATCACCATTCTGCACCTTGGTATTTCTATTTTATTGTGGTTTTAGTCGGGTTTGCTCCATTTTCTGTCTATTTACCCCTGGCGATCGCTTCCACAAAATTTTGGAAACGTCGCTATTGGCAACATCAAACTCGAATTGAACAACTCCAATTATTTGCTATTTTTTGGTTCAGTGGAGTTTTTCTGTTTTTCACCCTAGCGGTTACTAAACTTCCTAGTTATATTTTGCCCCTGATTCCTGCCTCAGTTTTATTAGTATCTTTATTTTGGAATAAAAATATTATCTCTAAAAATAGATTTAAAAAAAATAAATTTAATTTCACAAATACTTCTATTTTGATTAATATTGTATTTGTTTTTATCGCCTCTATCGGAAGTTATTTTAGTAAAAATTTAATTGGATATGATGCAGATATGCCGGATTTTAGAGGGGATTTACAAGCCTCTGGAATTCCAAATATATCGGCTTTAATTTGGGCTATCACAACATTGGGAATCGCCCTAAGTTGGTGGAAAGGTCGAATTTCATCCATTTTTATAGTTAATATTTTAGGGTTTATTAGTTTTTTTATTTGGGCGGTGACTCCCACCTATAGTTTACTCGATCAACATCGACAAGAACCCTTACGACACCTAGCCCAAACCGTCGTACAACAGCGAAAATTAGGGGAAGAATTAATTATGATTGGTTTCAAAAAACCCAGTTTAGTTTTTTATACTCAATATCGAGTTAAATACCATCCTGAACCCTGGGATACTATGGCCTACATTCATAACCCATCCGTTCAAAAGTCTTTGCCTCAAACTCTTTTAATTTTGGCACATCCCCAAGAATTAATTGATCTAGGATTAAAACCTGATCAATATCAAATTGTAGATCAAGCGGGTGCTTATCAACTCATTCGTGTTCATAAAACCTAATTCGGTACCTAATTGTCCTAAACTGAACTATGGAAATCTAATCGGCTTTTGAACAGAAAATATGAGTTTAGTTGAACTTTTAGAACCCATTGCTAATCTATTTCGGGGTTTGGGTATTCCTGAACCTATCACCCATTGGGGACATCCGGTGATGATGGGAACCGTTATTTTTACGATGGGGAGTTATGTGGGTTGGACGGGATGGCGCGGACGTCTAGCCGCAGATAAGGAAGTCGCCTTAAAAAATCGTGCTGACCACCGAAAACTTGCCCCTTTAATGTTTTTGTTTTTGGCTTTAGGTTACACGGGAGGTTTATTATCTTTAGTCATGCAAAAACAACCCATTTTAGAAAGTCCTCACTTTTGGACAGGAACAATATTATTAGGATTGTTATTAACTAATAGTCTGATTGCTTTTACCGGATTTAACAAAGATAACTCGGGTTTTAGGGCGACCCATGCTTATATTGGAACCGTTATCTTAGGATTAATGTTAGTCCATACCGTTTTAGGTTTAAAGTTAGGGCTTTCTATCTAAAATAGTTCACTGTTTTTGCTTGTTGAGGTGTGGGAAGTTTTGAAGTGTTAAGCTATTAAGGTGTTGTATTCAGCGACGCACCACTTACTCCCCTTACTCCCCCTGCTCCCCCTGCCCCCTGCCCCCTGCTCCCCCTGCTCCCCCTGCTCCCCCTGCTCCCCCTGCTCCCCCTGCTCCCCCTGCTCCCCCTGCTCCCCCTGCCCCCTGCCCCCTGCTCCCCCTGCTCCCCCTGCTCCCCCTGCTCCCCCTGCTCCCCCTGCTCCCCCTGCTCCCTGCTCCCTATTTCATCACATCATGAATCAGACGGTGATTTTAATTCTAGCTTTTGCTTATCTCTTGGGTTTGCTAGTGGGTGTAATTCCTGGGGGAAATTATGCAATATTAGGCTTAGGAATTATATTGGCAATAGCCACCGCCCTAAAACAAGTTTATCAACAGAAACAATCTCGCCAAGCTCGAATTAAACAATTTATTCAGCAAAAACAAACCCGCAAAGATGCCCTAACCGAGCCGATTGAATTTGCGGATAAAATTCCTAAAATCCCCCGACCTAAGTTGCCTTTTTGGGTATGGTTATTAGCCGGAATTATTGCTTTTTTAGCCAGTATTTATTTACAAATCAGAACCCCTCAACCCGCGACCCATGATATTAGTCAGTTAATTATTAATAGTGGAAATAGCCAAGATTTATTAATTACGGTTCGGGGAGAAGTGACTAGTATTCCTCGGTTGACTCGTTCGGGACGGGGACAATTTTGGTTACAGGTGCATCAAGTTAATGAAATTACTAATAATAATACTCCGATCGCCGTGAGTAAAGATGTCAGTGGTTTGGTTTATGTGACTGTTCCAATATTAAAAGCGACGGGATTATATCCGGGGGAAAGTATCGCCATTACCGGAAGTTTATACAAACCTCAACCCCCTTCTAACCCAGGAGGATTCGATTTTCAAAACTATCTGGCTCAACAGGGATCATTTACCGGACTTCGAGGACGTTATATTAGTCATGATGATAGTCAACCGTCTCCTTGGGGACTGTGGAAAATTCGCCAACGGATTACCCGCGCTCAAGCTCAATTATTAGGAGTTCCCAAAGGTTCCCTATTAAGCGCGATGGTCTTAGGACGTTTAGCTGTTGATTTACCCTACGATATTAGAGATATTTTTGTTCAAGTTGGACTCGCTCATATTCTAGCGGCTTCGGGATTTCAAGTATCATTTTTATTGGGAGTTATTTTATCTATAACTCAAAGGTTTTCCCCGACCGTTAGATTTAGTTTGGGATTATTAACTTTACTGATTTATTTGGGATTAACGGGAATTTCCCCTTCGGTATTACGAGCAACATTAATGGGTTTGGCGGTATTAATTGCCCTATTAACCCAACGTCAAACCAAACCTTTAAACGTATTATTAATCGTCGCTATTTTATTATTAATTGCTAATCCGACTTGGATTTTTGATATTGGATTTCAACTCAGTTTTTTAGCCACTTTAGGATTAATGGTTACGGTTCCTGCCTTAATGGAACGGTTAAATTGGATGCCCCCTTTCTTCGCGTCCTTAATTGCTGTTCCTTTATCAGCAATGATCTGGACATTGCCTTTGCAACTCTATTTTTTTAAAGTATTATCTCCCTATAGTATTCTGGTTAATATTATCGCATCTCCCCTGATTTCTATTATCACTTTAGGAGGGATGGCGGGTGCATTATCTGCCTTATTTTTGCCCAGTTTGGGAAGTGCGATCGCCCAATTTCTTGATTATCCGATTTTAGGTTTAATAGAAATTGCTAAATATTTTAGTCAGCTTCCGGGAAATTCGATTGCCGTGGGCAGTATTTCCCTAATTCAGTTGATCAGTCTTTATAGTTTAGTTCTGGCAATCTGGGCTTATTTTACTTTAATTAACCCTGAATCAAACCTCCAGTTTTCCAGATCAAAAAAAGGGTTGATTCCCATTATATTTGCCGTCACCTTGGCCGTATTCATAGTCATTTTACCCAGTTGGTATACTAAAACCCTACGGTTTCAAGCCACCCTTCTGAGTACCCCTCAAGAACCGATTTTAGTGATTGAAGAAAAAGGACAAGTTACCTTGATCAATAGTGGCAGTCAGAACACCGCTAAATTTGCCGTTTTACCCTTTTTAAATGCCCAGGGGATTAATGCTATTAATAACGCCGTGGCGACCCATTCTCAACTGGGTTTAAGTATTGGTTGGCCGTTAATTTTAGAAAATATTCCGATTCAAACTTTTTATGATAATCCTACTCCGAAAAAAAACTATCAAGCCACTAATGAAATCATTCTAAAAGCCTTAGCCCAACAAAAAGGAAATTATGTTTCCCTAACTGTCGGTCAACCCATTATGTTAGGTTCTGTAGAATTGGAGTTATTAAGTGCTCAACCTCCGGTAATTCAATTTAAAATTGGTCAAAATCTTTGGACATTATTGGGAGAAACTTCCATCTCCCAACAACAACAGTTGATTCAAAAGCTCAGGTCAACTCAGGTATTATGGTGGTCGGGAGAATCTTTAACCCCGGAACTTTTATCCGTATTAACACCTAAAATTGCGATCGCTTCTTCCAATTCTATTGATCCGAAAACCGTAGAAACCCTAAATCAACAGCAAACTCAAATCTTCTGGACGGGTCGAGATGGGGCCTTGAGATGGACGCCGACCCAGGGTTTTGAAACAACTTTAGATTTTGATCAAACAGATGGTTCCTTTCTTTGATATACTTAAAAAAGTGGTTTAGAATCAGATCTAGATCATTTCTAACTTGGAGAGGTGGCAGAGTTGGTCGAATGCGACACACTCGAAATGTGTTAGGGGCTTTACGGTTCCTCGTGGGTTCGAATCCCACCCTCTCCGTTTTTCGGGCCCCCTATCGTTAAAATATTTGAATCACTGATAGAGGGGTTGTGTCCATGTCCTTAACGCCATTGAGCGAAGCCATACAAGCCAATGCACTCGATAATATTCGTCTAATTGCAACGGATGTCGATGGCACTTTAACCCAAAACGGAAAATTTACCCCGGATTTATTCCAGGCTTTGTTTGCATTAAAACAGGCTAAAATTCCGGTAATTTTAATTACAGGACGGTCGGCGGGATGGGTACAAGCCTTAAAACATTATCTTCCGGTGACAGGTGCGATCGCGGAAAATGGCGGTTTATATTATCCCGTGGAGTCCGACCAGCCACAATTTTTAATCCCTTTAAATTCCCTATCCCAACATCGGCAAAATTTAGCCCTAGGGTTTCAAATTCTTCAAGTTCAATATCCCCATCTCCAGGCTTCCGCCGATAATCCTTTTCGGTTTACAGATTGGACATTTGATATTCAAAATATTAGTTTATCGGAAATTCAACAATTAACAGAACTCTGTGCAGAATTGGGTTGGGGATTTACCTATAGCACTGTTCAAGGTCATATTAAACCTCAAAACCAAGACAAAGCCACGGGATTATTAAAGGTTATTCAGCACTATTGGTCAGACTTAACCCCGGAACAAATTCTTACTATTGGCGATAGTCCTAATGATCAAACTCTATTTAATTCTGAGTTATTTCCTCAGTCTATTGGAGTTGCTAATCTATTAGAATATAGGGATCAATTAACCCATAAACCCCGTTATATTACCGCAGGTTTAGAAGTTGAAGGATTTTGTCAAATTGCGAAAGTTTTTAATTGATAATAGTGTTGGTTGTTGTTGCTAAGACCTTTTGTAAGAGCGCGCTTAAGCGCAACAACGAGATCATAATCTGAAGTTGTGTTATTATCGGCTCAACAATATATTCCCTCTCCTGCGATGAGTTATTGTATGACCGTAGGATGTTCCCATCCAGAAAATCTCAACTCAGCCGAATATTGTCAAGGTTGTGGTCAATTTCTATTACTCCAAAATCGTTATCTCGCCATAAAACCTTTAAGTCGGGGCGGTTTTGGTCGGACATTTTTGGCAATTGATCAACAAATTCCGTCCCATCCCTATTGTGTGATTAAACAATTTTTTGTGCAATATGAAAACCCCCAGGATTATCAAACCGCCGCTAAATTATTTCGTCAGGAAGCAGTGCGTTTAGATCAATTGGGAAAACACCCCCAAATTCCTCAACTGTTGGCTAACTTTGAACAAAATCAACAATTGTTTATTGTCCAAGAATATATTCCGGGCAAAACCCTATTTGATGAGTTGAAACAAGATGGATTATTTACCGAACAAAAAATCTGGGAAGTTTTAAAACAAATTCTGCCTATTTTACAATTTATTCATGAACAGAATATTATTCATCGAGATATTAAACCTGCTAATTTGATGCGACGTTGTTCTCTCCCCGCCTCTGGGGACGACTCCTTAGATCCCGTGGTTGATTTAACCCAAATTCCTCCTACTATTCAAATGGGAGATCAAGAACAAGCTCAAATGAGTGCCAAACTCAAACAAAAAATTAGTGATATTTTTTCAGAGGAAAATTCTGACTTGAAAATCAGTAAAAATCTCAATAAAAATGATATTGTTTTAATTGATTTTGGCATCGCTAAACTATTAACAGGAACGGCTTTACTTGAGAGTGGAACTCGGATCGGAACACCGGATTTTGCTGCTCCTGAACAAATGAGAGGAAAGGTTTACCCCGCCAGTGATTTGTATAGTTTAGGGCTAACTTGTTTATATTTAATCACGGGAATTTCCCCCGGAAGATTATATGATGATCATGATGAAAAATGGAATTGGCGGAGTTATTTACCCCCTCAACAAGTTATTAGCGATCGCTTAGAAACCATTTTAAATAAATTAATTGCGATCGCCATTAATCAACGTTATAAATCCGCCGAAGCAGCCTTAAAAGCTATTCAATCTTCTGAAACGCCTGTGAATCTGGCGGTTAAACCTGTTATTCCTATTAGAAAAACATCTAAAAAAGTTATCCAGACTCCCGCTAAAACACCTAATTTATTAGAGAGAATTAAACAAAATTTAGGCTATCAGCCCTTAAATGATCCTTTAAAATCCGCCGTGGGAGTTGATTATACTCAACTCCAAACCCTCTTAGCTCAAAAACGCTGGAAACAAGCGGATCAAGAAACTTGGGCTGTCCTCTGTCAAGCCCTAAAAAAATCTAAAAAAACCTATTTATACGCCCAGGATTTAGTAAATTTACCCTGTGAAGATCTACAAACCATTAATCATCTTTGGGTAAAATATAGTAATAGTCGCTTTGGATTTAGTATCCAAAATCAAATTTATCAAACTGTCGAAGGAGATTATGGAAAATTTTGTCAGCAGGTGGGATGGTTAACCTATAATCCCCATAATCCTGATTATGGCATCGAATATAAAACATCCGCTCCTATTGGACATTTACCCACCCGCAATTGGATAGTTAGCACCGGAAAATGGTGGAAAAACCTAGAAATTTTAGCCGAAAAATTAGAAAGTTGTAAAATTAATTAGTAATGAATAAAAATCCAGTTTTTCCCAGAATACCTTCACCTTGATTATCCTTCTTTGTGTCTTCGTGCCTTTGTGGTTACTTTAAAAAGACTACGGTATTGTCGAAAAAATAGGGTTTTTATGGTATAGCAGTTGCCACATCTATTAGGACATTCTTGAAAGCTAAAAGCTACTTATAGTAAGTATTTACCTATTGCCCATTGCCCATTCCCTATTGCCTCTTGCTATATAATTTAATTAGCAGCAATCGGTTGTACAAACTGTTGATTGGCTCGCACAAAACAGTGGGAAGGAACGCTGGTTTGATCGGTTTTTTCAACATAAATCCAAGGTTGTTGTTTCGTATCGTAAACCACACCAAACCCCGCCGGGCCTAAATTAATTTCAAAGTCCTGTCCTGGGGGAAGTTTTCCAACCACAGGCCAATTTTCAATATTTAATTCGGTTTTATTACTGGGATTTTCTAATTGTGAATAATTGGTATTTCCTAACATCCGACAATCAATTCCTTGAATATTGGATTGGGTCGTTTCCCAGGAAGAATGGGGCGATCGCTGATAATCTCCATTCGCCCGAGGTTGGGGAATAGACCCCTCCTCTGTCTGGGTTTGGGTAACGGGAGACTCCGAACTTAATCCGCCGTTATCAAGGGGGACTTGGGAAGGTGTATTGAGGGAATTTTGACAAGCGATCGCCCGGACACCGATCCCCGTTAACACCAAACCCAAACCCAAAGATAAAATCACCGATCTTAAATCATTTTTAGCGGTCATACAGGTATACACAACTCAACAGGTTCCCCAGTTAAACTAAAGGGTCTTACCTGGGTTATTTTCACTTTCACCTGTTGACCTTTCAATTCCGCTAAATTTCCTGAGAAAAAGGTTAACCGATTTCCCCGGGTGCGTCCCATCACTTGAGATGGATCTTTAGAGTTTGTACCTTCGACTAACACTTCTTCAATTCTGCCCAAATAACGCTGGGAACGTTCAGCCGCCTTCACAGAAACTAAGCGATTTAATTGTTGTAACCGATCGGCTTTTACCTCCTCACTCAGTTGATTTTCCCATAACGCCGCCGGAGTTCCAGGACGGGGAGAATAGGCGGCGGTATTTAATAAATCAAAGCCAATATCATCGACTAATTTCATGGTATTTTCAAACTGTTCCTCGGTTTCCCCTGGAAAGCCCACAATCGCATCCGCACTAATAGAAGCATCGGGGATATATTCCCGAATGGTATGAATAATTTGGCGATATTTTTCCTGAGTATAACCCCGGGACATGGCTTTCAAAAGTTGATTATCTCCCGACTGAAAGGGAATATGAAAATGTTCACAAATTTTCGGAAGTTCTGCACAGGCTTGAATTAATCTTTTGGTAAAATAACGGGGGTGACTGGTGGCAAATCTAATCCGTTCGATGCCAGGAACATCATGAATAAAATATAATAAATCCGTAAAATTATATAAATTCCGACCTCCAGGACTTGAACCGGGCAAATCGCGGCCGTAGGCGTCAATATTTTGCCCTAATAATGTGATTTCTTTATACCCTAAACGGCTTAATTCTTCGATTTCTTCTCGAATGGCTTCCGGTCGGCGCGATTGTTCAATCCCGCGGACATTGGGAACCACACAATAGGTACACCGTTCATTACAACCATAAATCACATTAACCCAGGCTGTTACCTGACTATCTCGACGGGGTTTTGTAATATCTTCGATGATTTCTATGGGTTCTGTTGCAACAATTTGATTGCCTTGAAAGACCTGTTCTAAGAGGTCTTGTAAACGGTTAGCGTGTTGTGGCCCCATCACCAAATCCACTTCAGGAACCCGACGCAGTAGGGTTTCTCCTTCCTGTTGGGCAACACATCCGGCGACAATAATGGTTAAATTTGGTTCTTCTTGTTTGCGTTTTGCCTGTCTTCCTAAATAGGAATAAACCTTTTGTTCGGCATTATCTCGAATCGTACAAGTGTTATAAAGAATCACATTGGCATCATTGGGATCTTCGGTAAAATCAAAGCCCATTTCTTCTAAAACGCCAGCCATGCGTTCGGAGTCGGCTTTGTTCATCTGACAGCCGAAAGTTGTAATATGATAACGTTGGGAATTTGTAGTCATCGAATTTTAGAAGTCTCCTATCTCTTGAGAAAGGTTAAATTTAGCCTTTCTACAGAATTTATTATAATTCATTTTGTCTATTTTTGTGATCTTTACGGTTAAAAACGATGAAACCCAAACAGATTGTTTACATGATAGCTGCTATTTCGATTATTGGGTCTTTCGTATTAACGACTCAAAATCCAGCTTTGGAATTATCATTTTTAGTCGGATTTTTATTAGCAATTTTAACCAAAGGAATTAGAAAACGGCGTTCTGTGTCTAACAATAAATAATACAATTCTGTTTTATTTCCATATCCTCTGAATTGGGTAATAATCAAAAGCTGAATCACGACTAATTAAAATAAGAGAATGATTTATCGCTTGTGCAACAAGAATGCGATCAAAAGGATCTCGATGATGCAGGGGCAAGTTAATATAGCACTCTGTATCAGAGAATGTAATAGATAAAACCTCTATTTTTAGTTGTTGTAACACTCCCTCTAGCTCAGAAAAAGAGTTTTGCAACCTGAGTTTTCCTAGATTAATCTTAATTGAAATTTCCCACAGGCTGGCAATACTCAGGCAAAGAGTATTATTTGGATCTTCAAGAATTTCTGCCGCTTTATAACTTAATTCTTCGCTATTTTGAAAGTACCAAAGAAAAGTATGGGTATCCAATAAAATATTCATGTTTACATATAATCCTTTAAATCTTCCAAAGGTTCATCAAAATCATCTGCCATCCAGATTTTACCTTTCCAAATTCCAAGTCCTCCTCGCTTGGTAGGTTTCTCCATTTGAGGTGTTTCCTCATTGTATCGGTTCACAAGAAATTCCGTATAGTCAAGCACGGCTTGTTTAACAGATTCAGGTAATTTTTCGACATTTTTTAAGATCGCTGTTTCTATGATCATTTTTCACTATCCTCTAAATAAATTTGAGAAAACGTCGATAAAAGAGGGTTAAATCTCTCCAATCTCTAAACCTAACGCTTCAGCAATTTGTTCATTCGTTAACCCCATTTCTCGTAACCGAGGAATAGCATTTCGCCGAGATTGCTCCGCCCGTTCAGCCCGTTCTTTTCCCGTTGGAATAATAACACCTTGATCATCACACCACCGCAACCAAAGATCCTGTTTTTCTTCATATATTCCTGACCAAATTGTTAATCCCAAACCAACTTGTTCTAACCAAAATATTGATTGATTTTCAATTAACGTTGGTTCTAATGCTTGATAGTTTCCCTCCCGTAAGACGTAAACTCGTAATAAAATATCGCCCAATTGTTGTAATGGGTCAAACACAACATAATAGGTGACCCGCATCCGGGCATAATTAATTAACTTACTCCCGAGTTCATTTCCTTCTTGATTAGAAACAATTTCAATCACCACATCGGGCGGTTTCCCAAACTCCCAAATAAAATAAGTCCGATTTCGTTTTTCTCGAAAATCTGGTGGGACTTCCACATCTAAAGATAAAAATACATCGGGTACAATGGGAGGATGACGAATTGCAGAGAAAATCCCTACATTTGCATCCGCTAAAAATGTTGAATTTTCTCCCAATCTTTGCCAAGAACTATATAAACATTCAACTAATAAACGCTGTAACTTTGCAGATAGAAAATTATCCACAGGAGTATCATCCTCGGTAATAACTTCTGTTAAATCAATTGTTGGAGGTTGAATTGGTGTGACAGACATAATGGCTGATGATATCTGTTTATACACTATTATACAATATTTTTAAAAGTGCGTGTTTTTTTATTTAATTTTTAATTAATTTAGTAGTGATGGGCGAAGCCCATCCTACATTTATTTTGCGGGTTCAAAATTGAAGACTTTGGCATAAAAATTAAATTCACCATCAATGGCGCATTTAATATTTTCGGCTTTTCTGAAACCGTGTTGCTCTCCTTCAAACAGAACATATTCTACGGTAACACCCTTAGCTTTTAACGCTTCTACCATCATTTCTGCTTGGTTGGGAGGCACAATTTTATCCTCTGATCCTTGAAAAAATATCACCGGACAGGATAATTGATCAACGTGATAAATCGGAGAACGCTGTTGATAAATAGCCTTTTCTTCAGGATAAGCTCCAATTAATTTATCCAAATAACGGGATTCAAATTTATGGGTATCCGTTGCTAAAGCGGCTAAATCACTGACTCCATAATAACTCGCCCCCGCCTTAAATACATCCTTAAAGGTTAAGGCGCATAAAGTGGTATAACCCCCCGCACTTCCCCCCGCAATTGCCATGCGATTTCCGTCCACTAAACCCTGTTCTGCCAGATATTTCGCCCCGTTACAACAATCATCCACATCCACAATTCCCCAACTTTTATTTAACCGTTGACGGTACTCCCGTCCATAACCCGTACTTCCCCCATAATTGACATCTAAAACGGCAAATCCTCGACTTGTCCAGTATTGAATTTTTAAGCTCAAACTACTAGAAGTTGCTGATGTTGGCCCCCCGTGACTTTTCACAACTAAAGGCGGTTTTTCTTCCTCTGAAACTTGATAATCTTTGTTTTGAGGAGGATAGAAAAATCCATAGGCGGTTTTCCCATTTTCTGTCGGAAATTCTATGGGTTGAGGGACGGATAAATAGCCTTTATCCAGTACAATTTGACTGGAACGCCGTAATACTTCTAGTTCTCCTGTTTCTAAATTAAGCCGTACAATAGCACTGCTTTCCGTAGGAGAACTCCCAATAAATAAGACTTGATTTCCAGAAACGGTTAAGCTATCAATTGCAGTATAAGGAATATCAATATCCTCTAATTTATGAGTTTGAGTATCTAAACTCGCTAGATAGGAAGTACCATTTTTACTGTAGGTACAAATAATTTTTTCTGCCGAACTAAACCCATAGGTTGACATGGAAAATACCCAAAGGGGTAAACCAAATTCCGCCGCCATGGGATATAGGGGTTCTATCTTTCCAGTATACCGATATAGGTTCCACCAATTTGAGCGATCGCTAACAAAATATAAGATTCCATCCGGTGACCATTGGGGTTGAAAAATCGATTCTTCTAAACCCCCCGCAATTAATAGTTTTTCTCCTAATAACCCCTGGGAATTAACCTCAGCCACCCATAATTCCGTCCCATCCCAAGGCATATTCGGATGATTCCATGAAATCCAAGATAATTTGTTACCATCAGGGCTTAAACGAGGAAAAGCATAAAAATCATTTCCCTCAATTAAAACCCGAATATCCTCACTATTATTCAGATTAATACTAACAATTGTATTAACAGGTTCTCCCCCTTGAGTATGATCTTCTCGGACACAAATTAACCGTTGATTTTGAGCATCAATTATCCCATCTGCATAACGATATTCTGCTTCTGGAGTAATAGGTTCTGGAGTAATTTGATGAGGGGTATTTTCCCCTTGAATTTTCTGTTGATAAAGACGTTGATCAACGAAATTAGAAAAATAAATATTTCCTTGAGTAACAATATAGGAACCCCCACCATATTCATGCACACGAGTTCTAACATTAAAAGATTGAGGTGTCACATCATTTAATTGATTATCAGAAGTCAGACGAACAATCACACTGCGTCCCGCTTCTGATGGACGACCTTCTATCCAATAAATATTATCTCCATCCCAGCTTACTCCCCCCAGTCCAACGGTTCCTTCTACCATTAAATCGGCGGTAATGGGGGATTTCCAAGACCCGTATTTTGCAGTTTTTTTGCTCATATTTTGATTATCTGATTTTTGACAATATTAAAAATATTAACACTTGTAGTGAGTCCTAAAGGACTCTGAGGCGTGAACGCCTCACTACTTAATTCAGCTATGTTCTACCCTATTCTGGTAAGATTCCGAGTTGTAAATTCACGCCAATTTGATAAATGTAAGCATCTTCAATCAAGATTCTATTAACCATACTATTGGTCATGCGTCTTCCTGATAAGTTGATATTCCAATGTTGCTGATCTTGACTTAAGCCCTGAATTAATTCATCTTGAGGACTAACAGCTACAATTCCTGTCCAATCAATTTTTAATTCTGGTTTGACTTCGCGAAAAACGGATAATATCTGCTCATAAGTTTTAAGTGATCCTACATCATCATACACAGGTAAAGCAAGTGTCAAGTGCCATATTTCCGGTTCTGACGCATACAGCCACAAAGCCGAATGAACTGATAAACCTGCGGTATTGAGAGCATCTATTAATCTTTGACCTTCTTCTATTTCTTGATTTACCAATGTTGCTGCAACCATTGTAAAACTCCGTGATTAGGATCGGTAATTGCTAAGTAAATATCGTGGGCTTTTTGTTGGTTATTTTTTTTATAACGGCTTTCTTCTGACCAGTCTCTAACTTCTGACCATCGAGATGAAAATACTCGATCATTTAGTAGAGACTTTAATTCTCTATCAAGCCCAGCAACTTTCACCAGCTTTTCTAAATTATGGGTATAACTGTCCATAACCGTGTTCTTGTCAGGAAAATCATATTGCTGAGTTTTTTTGGCAATACAAGCCTTCAAAGCACATTCAATCACATAACCACTCAGATAGTAAGCACCGGAATATTGGTGATTGTCTAAAAGCACTTTTGCGTCTTGAAGTCGAGTAAGTGCTAATTCCTGGAAATCCTGTCTATTCAAAAAATTAGTATACCTCCAAAAAACTCGCCCTATTGATTATAGAACCCATTTTAATATCTTTTAAACTTGCCTTTTTCAATCAGCAACCGAACAGAGACAGATTAACCCGACCTACCGATAATGACGGATTTCCGAACTAGCACTCGAAACCCTTGAGTGCTAAAGTGGCTTATTGGTGATTAATGATATTGTAAGATGGCTAAAATTGTTTCGTTTGGTGAAGAATCCCGTAGAGCCTTAGAAAAAGGTGTGAATGCCCTAGCCGATGCGGTGCGAGTCACCCTTGGCCCCAAAGGTCGGAATGTCTTATTAGAGAAGAAATTTGGCGCCCCCGAAATCGTCAACGATGGGATTACCGTCGCTAAAGAAATTCAACTGTCCGACCCCCTGGAAAATACCGGCGCCCGACTGATGCAGGAAGTCGCCTCCAAAACCAATGAAGTCGCCGGAGATGGGACAACCACCGCCGCCATTTTAGCCCAAGCGATGATTCGTGAAGGGTTGAAAAACGTCGCAGCAGGCGCCAACCCTGTCGCCCTCAGACGGGGAATGGACAAAATTACTCAAATTTTGGTCGAGGAAATTCAGGCTATTGCTAAACCCGTAGAAGGGGATGCGATCGCTCAAGTCGCAACGATTTCGGCCGGAAACGACCCTGAAATCGGTCAAATGATCTCTTTGGCGATGGAAAAGGTGACGAAGGACGGGGTAATTACCGTTGAAGAATCCAAATCCATCACCACAGAATTAGATGTGGTCGAAGGAATGCAACTCGACCGGGGCTATATTTCCCCCTATTTTATCACCGATAATGAACGGATGGTGGTAGAGTTTTCTAACGCCAGAATTCTGATTACTGATAAAAAAATTAGTTCCATTCAAGACCTAGTGGCGGTCTTAGAAAAAATTGCCCGTTCGGGTCAACCTCTGTTAATTATTGCTGAAGATATTGATGGGGAAGCCTTAGCAACTTTGGTGGTGAATAAAGCCAGAGGCGTGTTAAATGTGGCGGCTATTAAAGCCCCCAGTTTTGGCGAACGTCGCAAAGCTTTATTACAGGATATTGCGGTTTTGACGGGCGGACAATTAATTTCTGAAGAAGTGGGATTAAGCTTAGATACCGTTTCTTTAGAGATGTTAGGAACGGCCAGCAAAATTACCATTGAAAAAGATAATACGATTATTGTTGCCGATAGCACCACTCAATCGGATGTGAAAAAACGGGTTGAACAAATTCGCCGTCAACTGGAAGAAACCGACTCTGAATATGATGCGGAAAAACTCCAAGAGCGAATTGCGAAATTAGCCGGAGGGGTGGCTGTGATCAAAGTGGGAGCCGCCACGGAAACGGAAATGAAATCTCGGAAACTGCGGATTGAAGATGCCTTAAATGCCACTAAAGCCGCCGTAGAAGAAGGGATTGTTCCTGGGGGCGGGACAACTTTAATTCATCTGGCGAAAAAAGTCGATGAAATGAAAGCTCAACTCAGTGATGAGGAAAAAATTGGGGCGGGAATTATTGCCAAAGCCCTGGAAGCTCCTTTATATTATATTGCCAGTAATGCTGGAGCCGAAGGCGCTGTGGTGGTGGAAAATGTCCGCAATACCGAGTTTAATATTGGTTATAATGCCTTAACTGGAACCTATGAAGATTTAATTGCTTCTGGGATTATTGACCCGGCAAAAGTGGTACGTTCTGCCCTACAAAATGCTTCCTCGATTTCAGGGTTAGTATTAACAACTGAAGCCTTAGTGGTAGAAAAACCCGAGAAGAAATCCGCCGATATGGATGCTATGGGCGGCATGGGCGGTATGGGCGGTATGGGCGGTATGGGCGGTATGGGTGGCATGGGTGGCATGGGTATGATGTAATAAGAAACCTATCCTCGGCGATTAGAAATCGCGGCTATACAGACGAAACCCACCTTCGTGGGTTAGAAACCTGAGTTTTCTCTTAGGACTTGGTTTCTGTAGAATACTTTTAACTTACACCGCCGGGAAGTCCCCCGCTCTACCTGTACCCAGGTGAGCGGTGGGATCAAAGGCGGGTCAACGTAGGTACGGAGTTGACCAAATCTTTTTTTAGTATATAGAAGGCAGGGAATGGGGAATAGGAATAGAATAGGAATAGAATATCCCCGGCGATTGGAAATCGCAGCTACACAGACAAAACCCACCTTCGTGGGTTAAAAACCTGAATTTTCACAGACAAAACCATTAGTCCGCGAAGGCGGACTTCGTTTGTGTAGTAGCGAATTATATTCGCCGAATACTTGTAAAACTTGTAAAACTACATGATTGATTCTGTCTATCAAATTGGGGGAAGTTTAGCTCAAGACGCTCTGACTTATGTGGTGAGAAAGGCGGATTCTGATTTGTATGAGAAGTTGCAACAGGGGCATTTTTGTTATGTTTTAAATTCTCGGCAAATGGGAAAATCTTCCCTACTGGTTAAAACTCGTTATCGTTTACAACAAGAAGGGTTTCAATGTGCGACTTTGGATATGACTCGCATTGGTAGCGAAATGGTGACGGAACAACAATGGTATAAAGGAATAGTTACTGAGTTATGGCGCGGATTTAATCTTTTAGGTAAATTTAATTTAAAAAATTGGTGGAAAGATGAAGAAGATGTTTCTGTGATTCAACGTCTGAGTAATTTTATAGAAGATATTTTATTGGTGGAGTTTCCCGATCAAAAATTAATTATATTTGTTGATGAAATTGATAGTATTTTAAGTTTAAATTTTAAAGTAGATGATTTTTTTGCCTTGGTTCGGTTTTGCTATAATCAACGGGCAATTAATCCTGAATATAACCGCATTAGCTTTGCCTTATTTGGAGTTGCCACACCTTCAGCTTTAATTTCCGATCGCACTCGCACCCCCTTTAATATCGGAAAAGCCATTGAATTATCAGGATTTACCCTGAATGAAGTTCAACCTTTAATTGAAGGATTAGAAGCAAAAATTACTAATCCTAAAGCCATCATGGGAGAAATTATTGCTTGGACAGGGGGACAACCTTTTTTAACGCAAAAATTATGTCAATTAGTGATCAATTCCACGAAAGAAACAATTCATGAAATATTAACTATTCCCCCCGGAACCGAAGGATTTTGGGTAGAATCCTTAGTGCGATCGCATATTATTTATAAATGGGAATCCCAAGATGAACCAGAACATTTAAGAACTATCCGTAACCGCATTCAAAATAACCCCGATCACATTGGCAGAATTCTGGGAATCTATCAAGATATTTTGCAAAAATTAGAAGTTTTAACCGATGATAGTAACGAACAATCAGAACTCATATTATCCGGTTTAGTCATTAAACAGACCGGGTTTCTGCGGGTGAAAAATCGAATTTATCAAGAAGTCTTTGATTTAGATTGGGTTAACCAACAATTGAGTAACCTGCGGCCCTATTCTCAAGCCTTTGATGCCTGGGTAGAATCTCAACAAAAAGATAGTTCTCGACTATTACGAGGACAGGCATTAAAAGAAGCCCAAAACTGGTCAAGTGGTCGCAGTATTAGTGATTTAGATTATCAATTTTTGGCTAAAAGTGAAGAATTAGATCGGCAAGAAGTTCAACAAGCATTAGAAGCTGCCAGAATGCGGGAAGTAGAAGCCCGACTCACCCAAGAAAAACGAACAGCAAAATTGCAAAGGTTTTTACTTATATCGGTTAGTAGTGCCTTAGTAATTGCAATAGTATTAGGTGGAATTAGTTGGTTTCAATATCATCAAGCTAGGGTGAATGAACACCAGTCAAAAACCAACGAAGTTAAGGCTCTTAATCAATCTGCTGAATCCTTATTTGCCCTAAATCAAAGATTTGAAGCCTTAATTCAATCCATGAAATCCTATCGACAATTGCAAACCCTATCGGATGTGGATACAAAAATTCGCCAGAATGTAAAATTGACCTTACAAAAAGCTGTTTATGGGATTCAAGAATATAATCAACTGTTGGGGCACACCAGTATTATTCATACGGTAAAATTTAGCCCCAAAGGAGATTTAATTGCCTCTGGGAGTCAGGATAAAACCATTAAACTGTGGAAACCAGATGGCACACTTTGGAAAACCCTGGCCAGACACCAGGATGGAATTGTCGGTGTCGCCTTCAGTCCCCGTCAACCCCTTCTCGCCTCAGCTAGTTACGACAAAACTATTAAACTCTGGAACACCAATGGTACCTACTTAAGAACCCTGACCGGACATCGGGATGGGGTCGTGGCGGTAAGTTTCAGTCCGACTGAGGATAAACTGATTTCTGCGAGTTTTGATCAAACCCTGAAATTATGGACAACAGAGGGGAAACTCTTAAAAACCATCGCCGCCCATACCAATAAAATTAAAACCGTTGTCTTTAGTCCCAATGGTCAGGAATTTGCCTCGGGAAGTGCCGATAATACGGTTAAAATTTGGACATCCGATGGCACACTATTGAAAACCCTCACCGGACATCAGGCTGAAATTATGTCGGTGGCTTGGAGTCCCGATGGTCAAACCCTAGCCTCCGCCAGTCGAGATAAAACGGTTAAATTGTGGAGTTGGGAGGGGGAGTTAATCCATACCTTCGGCCCCTTTGAGGATGAAGTATGGGGTGTGACCTTTAGTCAAGAGGGCAAATTATTAGCAGCGGCAATTCGTAATCAACAAATCCAAATCTGGCGTAAAGATCCCACAACTTCCTCGTATAACCCCTATAAAACATTATGGCAACATCAGGCAGAAGTGAGTGATGTTGCCTTCAGTCCCGATGGTCAAACCATTGCTTCCGCCAGTTGGGATAAAAGCGTTAAACTCGCGAAAACCGGATATTCTTTGGTGATGCCCTTGATAGGACATCAAGATACGGTTTGGGGCATTGCCTTTAGTCCCGATGGTCAAACTATTGCTTCATCTTCCCTGGATAAAACCATTAAACTCTGGACAAAGAAAGGGCGATTATTACAAACTCTAACTGGACATGAGTTGCGGGTGAATCAGGTAGAATTTAGTTCCGATGGTCATTGGTTAGCTTCAACCTCCGATGATGGCACGATTAAACTGTGGAAAAAAACTGCTCAGGGACTGTTTGCCCCCCAGCCCGATAAAACCCTATTGGGACATATTTGGGGGGTTTGGGGCGTAAAGTTTACTCCCGACAATCAATCAATTGTTTCTGGAAGTTGGGATAAAACCGCTAGAATTTGGGGCATCGATGGCAAACTTCGCTATACCTTTAGCGGTCATCGAGGTCAGGTTTGGAGCATTGTCATTCAGTCAGAGGGTAAATGGGTTGCTTCAAGTTCCGATGATAATACAATTAAACTCTGGAAATTCAACGGTCAACTGTTACAAACCTTAACTGGTCATCAAGATGGGATTTGGGGACTGGCTTTGAGTCCCGATGGACAGATTTTGGCCTCCGCCAGTCGAGACGAAACCATAAAATTATGGCGTTGGAGTCCTAGGATTAAATCTTTTATTTATGAAAATACCCTCAAGGGACACACCGCCAACGTGATGGC
The DNA here is from genome assembly GCF_057220675.1 of Planktothrix sp. PLAVEN19ND. NCBI lineage: Bacteria > Bacillati > Cyanobacteriota > Cyanophyceae > Oscillatoriales > Microcoleaceae > Planktothrix > Planktothrix sp. PLAVEN19ND. The sequence goes on from NZ_CM170132.1 coordinate 3,255,571, forward strand.
CGTCGCCTTCAGTCCTGACCAAAAATTATTAGCATCTGTGAGTCAAGATAAAACGATTAAACTTTGGAAACTCGATGGTACTTTAATTAAAAGTTTGAATGGTCATAATGGTGAAGTTTATAATGTTAAATTTAGTCCCGATGGTCAAACTCTGGCTTCCGTGAGTGAAGATAAAACGGTGCTGTTATGGGATTTAGATCAAGTTTTAAACTTGAATGAATTCGCCTATGCTTGTAACTGGATAAAGGATTATTTAAAAAACAATACACAATTGAGTTCCGAGGATAGAATGTTATGTCCATCCCGCCCCTAGGGATTATTTATCTATTTTCTCCTTAAAAATAGCGTCTAATTTTTGTCCTTTGGGTAACTCAATAAACACCCGATCTCCGGTTTGTAAACCTTTTAAAACCTGAATTTGATTCCCGATTTGGGAACCCACGGTAACCGGGTGGAATTGGGGTTTATTATTGGCATCAGGAAGTAAAACCCCCGCTTGACCTTTATTGGTAACAATGGCCACGGTGGGAACCACTAACGCCTGTTTGAGTTTCTCCCCAAGAAAACGTAAATCCACATTCATTCCTGACTGAAGTTGATCTTTTCCGGTTTCGATGATAATTCGAGCTTGAAATAACGTTACATCCCGTTCTTTTACCGCTTCGGGTGCAACAATATTAACTCGACCTTCAAACACCTGATCGGGATAGGAGTCGGCAATAATTTCCACGGGTTGATTGGGTTTAATTTGAGAAATATCCGCCTCGGGAATTTTCGCTAAAACTTCTAAATCTTTGGCTAAGGCTACAATTGATGTGGAAGTGGCAGAAGTGGCATCGGAAGCCGAAGTCGCTGGAGTTACAAAGGCGCCTTCCACGGCATAACGTTGGGTAATAATTCCTGAAAAGGGAGCGCGAACTTTGGTATCTTCGAGTTGCACTTGATAGAATTTTACCTGTCCTTCGGCTTCGGAAACTTCCGCTTTTGCCGCGGTAATTTCTTCTGAACGAGTGCCATTTTTTAACTGATTTAATTTACTTTCGGCTTCCGCAACTTCCGCTTCTGAACGAGCAATTTCTTCTGAACGAGTGCCATTTTTGAGTTGATTTAAGGCTTGACGTTCCTGTTCGACATTGGCTTGTCGTTGTTGAATTTGCGATCGCTGAACTTGTTGTAATTGTTCTAAGCGTTGTTCCGCTTCATTTTGTAAGGCTTCTAACCGTCGTTGATCGCGCAAATATTCATCTAATCGATCCTGAGAAATTGCCCCTTCGCCTTTCAAATTTTGATAGCGTTGTACCCGTTCCGTCGCTAATTGTAATTCGGCTTTGTTGGCATCAATTCTCGCTCTGGCTTGAGCAATTTCATCATTTAAACTTCCTGATTTAGCATCTTTTAACCGAGATTCCGATTCTTTTAATCGAGCATTCGCTTGAGCTATTTCTTCGGGACGACTCCCCGATCGCAGTTGGGCTAAATTGGCTTTCACCTGATTTAAACGAGCTTGAGCTTGATCAATTTCCTCCGGCCGGGTTCCGGTTTGCAGCTTGTCTAAATTAGCTTTAACCCGATCTAAACGGGCTTGAGCTTGCAACAGTTGAGCCTCAATTTCCCCACTTTCCATCCGCGCCACAATATCACCAGCTTGGACAATATCCCCCTGTTCCACATACAATTGCGCTAACCGCCCTTGGGTTTTGGGGCTGAGGTTAACCCGGCGCACGGGCTGAATTACTCCACTGGCGGTAATTTTCACCGTCAAATCCTTGGCTTCCACCGGAACTGTGAGGGCAGCGATCGGGTCTGGTTTGTTTTGGGTACGACTGCGGGCTAAATAAAAGGTAGCGGTCAGGGTTAGGAGTCCCGTAACCAAAATTGCAACCATCCAAGGTTTCCATCGCCTTCGGGGAACTTCCGAGAACTGAACGGGATGTTTTATCTCCCCATTGCGTTGAGCAATTTCCTCTTTTGGGCCAGTTAACATAACAGATGCGGGTGCGGGTTGATCTAGTGACAGAATCAGCCCCAAAGTTCGGGACTTGATTCTGTCACTAGATCAATTCTAACGATTTTCGTTAATATTTCTTGACTGTTAACCGTCAACCCTCTTGGAATAAGGGTGTACTCAAATAACGTTCCCCAAAACTCGGTTGAATCAAAACAATTAGTTTGCCTTGATTTTCAGGACGTTTACCCACTTGAATCGCCGCATATAAGGCCGCCCCGGTGGAAATTCCTGATAAAATCCCTTCTTCCCGGGCAATCCGACGGCCGAAAATCATGGCATTTTCATCAGTAACTTGAATCACTTCATCAATGATATCTACATTCAAAACCGGAGGAATGAACCCGGCTCCAATCCCTTGAATTTTATGGGGGCCCGGTTTACCCCCTGATAAAATCGGACTATTGGCGGGTTCGACTGCGATCGCCTGAAAATCCGGTTTGCGTTGTTTCAGGACTTCCGCCACCCCGGTTAAGGTGCCTCCGGTTCCCACCCCGGAGATTAAAATATCTACAGAGCCATCGGTATCGGCCCAGATTTCCTCGGCGGTGGTTTTGCGGTGAATTTGGGGGTTAGCCGGATTCTGAAATTGTTGCAACATATAGGCATCGGGCAGGGTATCGACAATTTCCTGTGCCCGGCGGATACAGCCACTCATCCCTTCAATTCCCGGGGTAAGTTCCAGTTCGGCTCCATAGGCCTTTAACATCGCCCGCCGTTCTGAACTCATGGTTTCGGGCATGGTTAAAATTAAACGATAGCCCCTAGCGGCGGCCACCATGGCCAAGGCAATTCCCGTATTACCCGATGTTGGTTCAACTAATACGGTCTTACCCGGGGTGATCAGTCCTTCTTTTTCGGCGACATTAATCATATTGACCCCAATCCGATCCTTGACCGAAGCCGCGGGGTTCATGCCTTCTAATTTGACCACAATTTGAGCCACACACCCTTCCGCCTTGGGAATCCGGTTGAGTTGGACTAGGGGAGTGTGACCGACTAATTCCGTAATGTTATGGGCGATACGCATATTGACTCGAAGATAAAGAACATTGATACAAATTGTTTGAGGAACTCATCCCTAAGCCTTCAGATGTAGTACATGATATCCTTCTGCTGTCGGGCATCCCTTTGTTCACAAAGGTCTTTCAAGCTGTATTTTTGTAATACAGAATTCGCCATTTGCTCTGCTTCTTGCCAAAATTCCCAGATCACTGTACCTTCAACGGTATGAGGGCAGGAATTCTGAGGAGACGCTTCAGGATCTGATCCTTCTAAGCAGTTCACCACATCAAACAGAGTAATTTTCCCGGGTTCCTTCCCCAGATAATATCCACCTTTAGAGCCTCGTTGACTGCGAACAATACCACTGCGCCGCAAGGTCGCCAGCAATTGTTCCAGATAGCGATCGGGAATGTTATGCTGGGCTGAAATTTGCCGCACTTGCCTAGGTTCAGGGTTATCATAGTGAGTTGCCAACTCCATCAGGGCGAGAAGGGCATACTGACTTTTACAAGAGAGTTCCACGCAGAAATCATTCAAAAATGTTTCACTGTTCTAGTATACTCCGGTTCTCCCCTCGGAATTTGTTGGTTTGGCGACGTTATACCCGATACAAAATAGGTCTATGAATTTTTCTAGCAAAACTCCCTTTAGGTTTCAGCCTGCTGGCAAAATCCGATTAAAAACAGCTTTGGTATTTCCGTTTATTTTGCAGATTACAGTCGCCGTAGGATTAGTTGGTTATTTTTCCTTTAGAAATGGTCAACAAGCGGTGGAAAATTTAGCCCAGCAGCTAATTCAAAGTGTTAGTGTGCGGATTGAAAATCATGTTTTAGAATATTTTAATAAATCTTTTCAAGTTCTCCGATTAACACAAGATAGCGTCGAAGCCGGAACATTAGATCTGAATGATTTTGAAGGGTTAAAACAGTATTTTTGGAATGTGGTAGCCGAGGGAGATTTAGAAAGTTATCTTTCCTACGGAAACGAACAGGGGGAATTTATTGGCGTTGAACATTTAGAAAATAATCAAGTTCAATTGAAAATTCGTACCTGGGAGACTGAACCGATCCGTGAAGTTTACCTCTTAGATCAATGGGGAAATCGGGCGGAATTATTAAAACAAGCCGAATATGATCCCCGTAAACGTCCTTGGTATCAAACAGCAAAACAGGCTCAAAAACCAACCTGGAGTTCCATTTATCCCTTCTTTTCTCGTCAAAATACAGATACGGCATTGGGAATGTCGGCGGTTTGGCCAGTATTTGATCGGGATAGAAATTTGCAAGGAGTTCTGTGTATTAATATTACTTTATTAAGAATTACAGATTTTTTAAAAAATCTTTATATTAGTCCCCATGGACAAAGTTTTATTATTGAACGTTCTGGCGATTTGGTTGTTAGTTCTAAGATTAAAAAACCCTTTAAAATTCAGGGAAAAGGAGAAAACGCAAAAATCGAACGTTTTCCCGCTAATCAAAGTGAAGATATTACGATTCGGAATACGGCCAATGCCTTGCTAAAAAAGTTTGGTAGTTTTGTGGCAATTCACAATAGTGAACAAGTTAAATTTCAGCAAAATCGCCAATGGTATTATGTTCAAATTTTGCCGATTCAAGACGGATGGGGAATTAATTGGTTAGTGGTGGTTGTGGTTCCTGAATCAGATTTTATGACGGAAATTAAACGCAATACTCAAATTACTATTGGGTTGTGTTTAATTGCCTTGGGATGGGCTACGGGAATAGGAATTTTAACCGCCCGTTGGATTACAAAACCAATTTTTCGACTGAATGAAGCCTCCCATAAACTAGCAGAAGGAGAACTAGACCAGCAAGTCACAGTAGGAGAGATTAAAGAGTTAGAAATCTTAGCAAATTCTTTTAATGGAATGGCGAGACAATTGAAAGATTCTTTTGATACCTTGGAAGAAAAAGTGAAGGAACGTACCGGACAATTGGCGGACGCCAATCAAGAAATTGGTACTTTAAATACTCGACTCAAAGCTGAAAATTTACGCATGGGTGCAGAACTCGATATTTTACAAGAAATGCAGCAATTAATTCTTCCTAAACCCCAGGAATTAGCGGAAATTCAAGATTTAGATATTGTCGGATATATGAAACCTGCTGATGAAGTCGGGGGCGATTATTATGATGTTTTGACTACCCATGGAGTTGTGACAATTGGAATTGGAGATGTCACAGGTCATGGACTAGAAAGCGGAATTTTAATGGTGATGATTCAAGCCGCAGTTCGGACATTAAAAGAAGTACAAGAACATGATCCTGTCAAATTCTTGAATACTTTAAATCGCATGATTTATTATAATATTCAACGAATGAATTCTGATAAAAATTTAACCTTGGCAATTTTAAATTACTCTGAAAATATATTGAGTATTAGTGGACAACATGAGGAAATATTAATTGTACGTCAAGGAGGAAATATTGAACGAATTAGTACAATGGATTTAGGGCTACCCATCGGCTTAGATGAAGATATTGCTGAGTTTATTAGTCATACTGTAATTACCTTAAATTCCGGGGATGGAGTGGTTTTATATACCGATGGTATTACTGAAGCCCAAAATAGCCAGAAAAAATTCTATGGACTGGAAAAACTTTGTATTATTATTAGTAAAAATTGGCATCAGAAAGCAGAAGCAATTAAAAATGCTGTGATTGAGGATGTAAAATCATTTATGGGTAAACAAAAGCAATTGGATGATATTACTTTATTAGTCATCAAAAAGAAATAACCCCGTTGTTGCGCCGTTGTTGCGCTGTTGTTGCGCTTCAGCGCACTCTTACAACATAGTTTATAATAGAATGACCCAACTATTGTTGTGAAGCACTGAATTTTGGGGGTTAAAGCCTAACAACAATTTTACTATAGATAATCACAGAAAAAAAATGTACGAGTATCGTAAACTCAACCCTGAACAACGGCAAAAATTAATAGAAGAACGCTTACAAAAGGGATATCCACGTCATAGTCCCCCCCATTTAATTGAAAATCAACCTTTTTATCTGTTAACAGCCGCTTGCTATGAACATCAACATCGTTTGCATACGGTCGCCCGTCGTCAACAACTTTTTCAGGAGTTATCAGAAGTATTAATTCAGGAAGAAATTGAAATTATAGCTTGGGTAATTTTGCCCAATCATTATCATATTTTAACATCAACTGTTGATTTTCAATGGTTAGGTAAACAGTTAAGATTAATTCATGGGAGAACGGCCCATCAATGGAATTTAGAAGATCAGGTCAAAGGTAAATTATGGTGTTGTTATAGCGATCGCGCTATTAGAAATAACCAACACTATTATCAAGTGATCAATTATATTCATTATAACCCGGTTAAACATGGCTTTACAGATTCCCCTTATTATTGGGAAAATAGTAGTGTTCATAGATATTTAGAAGAAAAAGGGAGAGACTGGTTAAGAAATTGTTGGGTTGAATATCCTGTGCGAGATTATGGTCAAAAATGGGATATTTGTTAAAAACCTGTTTAAGAGTGCGCTAAAGCGCAACAACGGCGCAACAACGGCGCAACAACGGCGCAACAACAATGGATGATTTATTCCCCTTTGCAAATAAAGCCTATGTCCAATCAATTTCTCTATCCTTGGGTTAAACCATTGTTAAAAAAAGTTTCTCTGAGAAATCTGCTGATTTTTCCCTTTGTTTTCCAAATTTTTATCGCCGTTGGATTAGTCGGTTGGTTATCATTTCAAAATGGACAACAGGCGGTTAATGATTTAGCGAATCAACTCCAAAATGAGGTTAGCTATCGCATTAGTCAAAAGTTAGATCATTATTTAGCATTGCCCATTCAGGTGAATGAAGTTAATGTTAATTTGCTCAATTTAGGAGTCTTGAATTTACAGGATTTGGACAGTATTCGACGCCATTTTTGGAAGCAGATGAAAGTCTATCCTTCCCTGGGTTATTTTAACTTAGGTACTGTAGATAATCTGTTTCTTGGAGTCGGTCGAGAAGATGATGGAACCCTCTATGTAGAATTAATGAAACCAACGGATAATTTTTATTATAACCGTTATTTATTAAATGATCAAGGTGATCCGACAACCCGGATTATCAGGGAGGAATATCTTTACAAAGAAGATAAATGGTATAGTGATGCAGTCGCGGCGGGAAAACCAATTTGGAGCAAAATTTATCAGTGGGGCGATCGCCCGGAAGTGATTTCTATTGCTTCTAGTTATCCTATTTATGATCAACAAAAAAACTTAGTCGGAGTGATCGGAATTGATCTGATTTTGACCCAAATTAGTAATTTCTTAAAACAGTTAGAAGTGACTCCTTCGAGTAAAATTTTTATTGTAGAACGCAATGGTTTAATTGTTGCGAGTTCCAGTGATGAAAAACCCTATTTAGAAGTCAACGGAGAATCTAAACGGTTGAGTGCTTTTCAGAGCCGTGATCCCTTAATTAAAGCATCGAGTCAATATCTCCTAAACCGATTTAGCGATCTGAGTAAAATTCAAACAAAACAGAGTATCAATTTTCAATTAAATGGGGAAAATATTTTTGTTCGGGTGCATCCTTGGCAAGATCAATTTGGCTTAAATTGGTTGATTGTGGTTGCCGTTCCTGAGTCAGATTTTATGAAAGAAATTGATAGGAATACCCACAGAACTATTCTGTTATGTTTAGTAGCATTAGCGATCGCAACCGGGATGGGAATTTTAATTGCCCATTGGATTACTGAACCGATTTTGAGATTAAATCGAGCTTCTCAAAAAATCACAACTGGGGACTTAAATCAAGTCGTTAAAGTTAAACGAATTATTGAACTGAGAGAACTGGCTAATTCTTTTAATAAAATGGCGGATCAACTTCAAGATTCCTTTGAAAATTTAGAACAAAAAGTTATAGAAAGAACGGCGGAATTAGCCTCTGCCCATGCTCAGATTTTAGTCTTGAATCAACGGTTAAAAGCGGACAACTATCGGATGAGTGGCGAACTAGATTTACTCAAAAGAATGCAACAGTTAATTCTACCCAAGGCTGAGGAATTAGCTTTAATTGAAGGATTAGAAATTGCGGTTTACATGGAACCTGCCTATGAAGTGGGAGGAGATTATTATGATGTTTTATATATGAATGATGTAGTTACTATTGGGATTGGAGATGTTACGGGTCATGGATTAGAAAGCGGAATTTTAATGGTAATGACCCAGGCGGCAGTTCGAGTGCTTAAGGAAATTCAAGAACGTGACCCAGTAAAGTTTTTAAATATTTTGAACCGAGCAATTTATCGCAATGTTCAACGCATGAATTCTGATAAAAATTTAACTTTATCAATTTTAAATTATAAAAATGGTCATCTGAGTATTAGTGGTCAGCATGAGGAAATATTAGTGGTGCGTCATGGAGGAAAGGTTGAACGAATTAATACCGCAGATTTAGGTTTACCCATCGGTTTAGATGAGGATATTTCGGAATTTATTGGTCAAGTTATGGTTGAATTAAAAGTCGGAGATATTATTGTTCTTTATACCGATGGCATCACCGAAGCTAGAAATATCAAAAAAGCTCAATATGGTTTGGAAAGACTTTGTGCAGTTGTCGGTAAAAGTTGGGATAATTCGGCGGAGAAAGTTAAGCAGGATGTGATTGCGGATGTTAAACTATTTATGGGAGAACAAAAACAGCTTGATGATATTACCCTACTGATTTTAAAGCAACGCTAACGGACATTATTAAGATAACACAAATTTTAGTTTTTATCAAGCAAAATCATGCTAGACTAGAGAAGGTGTTATTTCATAATCTGATTTGTTCTACTAAAGGTTAAATCGTTATGATCCAAATTTTTGGAGAATTTTTGCACCAATTTCCTCCCGATCATGATTCCTTAGAGTTGACCTTTACTCCCACATCCCGACCGATTAAACAGCGCTGGCGCAATAATCGATTATCGGCCCATTTTGTCGCCGATTACTTCTCATCCTTTTTACCCTTGGATGCCGATAATCCTACCAGGGAAAAACGGATTCAACAGGGAAAAGGAGCGGTGAGTTATGTCGCCAATGAGTTATTAGAAAATGCCATGAAATTTAATGATGAAAGTGTGAAATCTAAAATCAGATTTGGCATTCACTTTATTGAAGATGAACAGACGGTCACCGCCGCTATTTTTGCCACGAATTCAATTAGCTTAGAAGGAGCAAAAAAGTTTCAGGATTTTATTCAAGAATTATTGCATCAAGATCCAAATGAATTGTATTTTCATCAAGTTGAACGGAGTGTAGAAGATGACAGTGATAACGCTTCCGGTTTGGGTTTACTGACGATGATTAATGATTATCAAGCGCAACTGGGTTGGAAATTTGAATCGATCTCCAATCAAGTGACTCTGGTTTTAGTGACCACAATGGCTCAAGTAACCGTGTAGAATTAATGTATTTGCAGAATCAGATAGAGGTAGAAAAAATGGTAATCCAGGAAATTAAAGGTGAAGACCATATCGTTCAATACGATCCTGAATCCGTAACCATTTGTTTTCAAGGAGAACTCAGTTTAGGGGGGCCAATTGAATATAAACCGATTAAAGACTTACTCGAAGAAGTAACCGCCACGGAACCCACAATCATGACGCTGAATTTGAGAAGTCTATTATTTCTCAATAGTTCTGGGATTAGTTTATTGTCAAAGTTTGTTATGGGATTACGCAAAAAACCCAATATTCAATTAATTATTTTAGGATCTAAAGAAGTAGCTTGGCAAGATAAATCTTTACAGAATTTAAAGAAGTTTTTGCCTAGTTTAGAGTTAAAAGTTGAATAGTTTTTTATTATGCCTGTATCATTTAACCTTCTGTCATCAAACTGAATAATGCAGCTAAACCAAACCCAATAATTATAACTCCTGAAATCCGGTTAATCCATTGTAAAGTATGAGTGTTAATTCTATCCTGAAATAAACTAACCCCACTGACTAAGATAAACCACCATAATGCCGATCCTAAAAAGACTCCTAAAACCAGGGTTCCCGCATCCCAATAATTGTTTTTTATGCCTAAACCCAATCCAGCAAAAATAGCAATAAATGATAAAATAGTAATGGGATTAGTAATCGTTAGAAAAAAGGTTGAAGCATAAGCACTGATCATTTTTTTTGATGGGTTTGCCACTGCTTGTGTGGGTTTTTCTGAGGCTATTTTAAATCCTAAATAACATAAAAATAATCCGCCCATTAGTTTTAATCCCATTTGTTGACTCACCAAATAATTAGAAATGATGGTCAATCCAAATCCAGCAATAAAGCCATATAAGGCATCAGCAGTAGCAGCTCCTAGCCCGGTGAAAAATCCGGCCCAATACCCTTGAGACAAACAACGACGAATACACAAAATCCCGATTGGCCCAACGGGGGCGGCAATGGAAAAACCAATGATTAAACCTTTAGCTAAAAAACTGATATCCATAATCAATTTAAACAAAAAACTTAGATAGCCCTAAAGGGCTTACTACTGTGTGTCTGTTTGTCTTATGATGATCAATAGGCAGAATAATAATAACTCAAAACGCAACCATGATCACTAATAATACTTTGGTTTTAGCAACGGATTTAGATGGGACATTTTTAGGGGGTTCTCCACAGGAAAAACAGGAATTTTATAACTATTTGCAGTCAAAACGCGATCGCCTATTATTAATTTTTGTCACAGGTCGTAGTTTAGAATTGACCCTGCGTTTATATGAAGAAAAAAACCTGATCATTCCCCGACCGGATTATATTATTGGAGACGTAGGAACAACCGTTTATGAGGGAAAAACCTTAAAACCCGTGGCTCAAGTGCAAAATTGGATTGCTGATATTTGGGGAAATTCCAGCGAATTTGCTACCAAAATATTAGTCGATGAACCGGGATTAACCTTACAACCCCTATCCCCTGAGTATCGAGTTTCCTATTATTATAAACCCGATCAAAATCAAGATCGAATTGTTAAAAAAATTCAAGATGCCGGATTTGATTGTATTACCTCTGCCGATAAATATTTGGATATTTTACCTAAAGGTGTTGCTAAAGGTTCAACCTTGCTCAAATTAATGGATTTTCTAACAATATCTCCCCATCAAGTGATTACATCCGGGGATTCCTTAAATGATTTATCTTTATTTGAAACCGGACTTAAAAGTATCGCAGTTGCCAACTCAGAATTAAAATTATTTGAAAAAATTAAATCATTAAAAAATGTTTATTATAGTCAGTTTCCGGGAGTTACTGGAATTTGGGACGGAATTAAATATTATGATAAAACCTTCTAAGCTCCGATTGAGATTATAATTTAAGATTCTACCATTATGGTTCACGTTCCTGTGTCCGATCACCCCTTAACCTTAGCCATTTTAGGTGCGGGTGCTTGGGGTTCTGCCCTAGCCAAATTAGCCCATTATAATGGTCATACTGTCCAGATATGGTCACGGCATTTGGGCAATTCCTTAGCCGAAAGTATCAACTCCATCGATGTTTTAGTTTCTGCGATTTCGATGACAGGAGTTGCCGCCACTATTGAGCAACTGCAAACCCTAAAATTACCCGATAAAATCCCAATTGTCACCGCCACTAAAGGTTTAGATCCCCATAGTACCCGTACTCCTTCCCAACTTTGGGGAATGGGGTTTTCTGACCATCCAATTGTGGTTTTATCCGGGCCGAATTTATCCGCAGAAATTGAACAGGGTTTGCCCGCGGCTACGGTGGTAGCGAGTGAAGATTTAGAGGCGGCAAAGATTGTACAACGGGTATTTGCTTCTAATCGATTTCGCGTTTATACCAGTTCCGATCCGATGGGAACAGAATTAGGAGGAACCCTAAAAAATGTAATTGCGATCGCGGCGGGGGTTTGCGATGGGTTACAGTTAGGAACCAATGCTAAATCCGCATTATTAACCCGTGCCTTAACCGAAATTATTAGAATTGGAACCCATTTAGGGGGGAAAACAGAAACGTTTTTTGGATTATCTGGTTTAGGGGATATGTTAACCACTTGTAATAGTGCTTTAAGCCGTAATTATCGGGTGGGTTATGGATTAGCAGCAGGCAAAACCTTAGAACAAGTATTAACAGAATTAGGTAGTACAGCCGAAGGCGTAAATACCACTAATGTTTTAATTGAAATTGCCCACCGAGAACGGATTCCTATACCAATTTCCTGGCAGGTTTATCAGCTTTTAAATCATCAAATCACCCCAGAAAAAGCAGTAGAAGCCTTAATGGAAAGGGATTTAAAACCCGAATTCTATGGTTAGAAGATCAGGGGAGAAACCCATGGGGTATCAGACCCAACACTCCACTCAAGAGTCGGGTTTAACCCAACACCGTTTGATTGTTAAAGATTTTTCTGCTAATCTCTATCTATAGATAGAGGCACGATTAGAGGAGATTCCCATATATTGATAAGCGTACTGGGTGCAATCCTTTATTCCCTCTGGTTAGTCTGGTGGAAACGGAGAGTCAAGTCAATCGAGTTATCGGTTGTGACTCTCTATTATTTTTTGGGGGGTTATTTTGTCTGAGTCTAGTGGGACAAATGGAAAATATCTGCAAACACTTCCCATTCAGATAAAATTCGCCTAGGATCGGGTGAATCATACACCACTAATAAACCGGGTTGTCCTAAACTATTAAAAAGTTCTAATCCCTCTGCTTTATCCCCATCCACATCAGCAGGGATATCGAATAAAATCTCTAACTGATCAGAATTAACATCAGTAATCGTATTACCAGATTGAGTCAAAGCATTTTTCCAACGATAGACTTTCGAGGTTCCTGATAAATCCATGGTCGGCCCAGCTAAAATAATTAAATTTTCCCCCTGTAAACATAAATCTCGAATTCCTAAACCCTTTAATTCAAAAAAGTGCTTTCGATAAAGTTTTCCCTTTTCTCCGATTTCTTTGAGGGTTAAAACCCCAGGTTTTTTTTCTTCAACTTCTAATTCTAAAATAATCGCAAATCCGCGTAAAACAGGCCCCCGTAGTCCTAAGAAAATTTTGTTTTTATCAACCGCTAATCCTTCGATATCCAATCCATTTTCCTTGGAGGGGAGAGATGTTGATATAAATAAACCTAAATGTTCATCGGTTTTTAAAGCCTCCATCAGTTGATTGCCATTTTCAGTTGTTTGCAGAACAGCGGCTTTGAAGGTTTGACTGCTCAACTCAGGAGATGAAAAAGACTGAACCAACTCTCCATTTTTAATCGGGATACGGGCTAAAAGATAACGATTCTGTTCTGCTTTAATTTGGCTCAAACGCTCAATATCTAAACCAGAATCTTTGCCATTTGGTTTTTTGCGTTTGAGACTATGGGAACCGACCAACCAAAGATAGGAATTATCATAATCTAAGCCTTCAATATCAATTTCTTCGCCTTGATTCTTTAAGGGAATAAAATTTCCTAATTCAAAATGTTGATGCTGACCAAAAACCGAGGGTTCAAGGGGAGAAAATCGCTCAACTCCTGTGCCTTCATCGGCCCCTAACCATAAATTTCCATCGGGTGTTAACGCCACCGCAGATAAGTTATTTAATAGCAGATTCTGGGCCGTATCAAAACGTAAAAGTAGACGACTGAGTAAAAAACCTTCTGACATTAGTTTATCCCTGAATTAATTATTAGATTAATTTCTAGTTTACTCAATTAGATCAATCTTGACTAGGGTTGAGCTTGAAGACTCATATCAAAATATGAATAACTCAGAAATTATGTCTCATTCTTTTGATAGATGATTTATGAAATACTTTTCTATACAATTAGGGACACACATAACTTTATCAATAAAAAAATGTCTAATTTAATTGAATTTTCTCTTTTCGCTCCTTATAACAAAGAAGCCACTTTAATCGGAAACTTTTCTAAATGGAAAGATATTCCGATGCAAAAGGATGACGAGGGTTATTTTCGGACTCAAGTTGAGTTAGAAGATGAAATCTATCAATACAAATTTCGAGTCCGTTCAAAAAGTTGGTTTTTAGAACCTGACGAGTGGATAGAAGTTGTTGACCCCTACGCCACTGATATTGATGATGAGACTCAAAACGGCATCATTAGGATTAAAGACGGGGAAAAAATTGTTGATACTTATGTTTGGAAAAATGATGACAAACCCTTACCCCCGGATCATAAATTAGTGATTTATGAAATGCACGTCGGGGATTTTTCGGGGGGAGAAGATGACATCTATTCCCGGGGTAAATATCAGCACGTTATGGAAAAGTTAGATTATTTGTGTGAATTGGGGATAAATGCGATTGAATTAATGCCCGTCAAAGAACATCCAGGGGATCATAGTTGGGGATATAATCCTCGCTATTTCTTCGCATCCGAGTCCAGTTACGGCACAACCGAACAATTAAAAAAACTCATTGATGAATGTCACGGGCGAGGAATTCGAGTATTAATTGATGGGGTTTATAACCATTCCGAAGCCTCCTGTCCTTTAACTCAAATTGATCATGATTATTGGTATCACCATAGCCAGCAAGATACGGAATTTAACTGGGGGCCAGAATTTAATTATGAACAGTATGATGAACAATTAGGCACTTATCCAGCCCGCAAATTTATCGGTGACACGATCAGATTTTGGGTAAAAGAATATCACATTGATGGGATTCGTTATGATGCAGCCAAGCAAATTGGCAACTATGATTTTATGAGTTGGGTGGTGAACGAAGCTAAACAGGAAGCTGGGGTAAAACCCTTTTATAATGTGGCTGAATATGTGCCGGAAAGCCCCAGTATTACCAACAGTGATGGGCCGATGGATGGCTGTTGGCATGATAGTTTTTATCATATTCTCACGGATCATTTATGTGGCGATACCTTTGATTTAGAACAACTCAAAGATATTTTAGATGGTAAACGTCAAGGGTTTATGGGGCCGAATAATATTGTGAATTATTTGGGCAACCATGATCATAATCGCTTAATTGTGGAATTAGGAAATCGCGGAATTTTTGATGATGAAGTCTTTAAACGGGTGAAATTAGGGGTGGCATTATTAATTACAGCCGTAGGTATTCCGATGATTTGGATGGGGGAAGAATTTGGAGAGTATAAACCCAAAACCATTGAATCTGCGAAACTGGATTGGAAACTCTTGAAAAACGACAGTAATCAGAGTTTATTTCAACATTATAAAGGCTTGATTTTTCTGCGGGAAACTAATCATGCTTTATATAGTGGCAATATTGATTTTTTCCATGAAGATCCTGATAATAAAGTTTTAGCTTATACCCGATGGAATGATCAAGGTTCTCGGATCGTAGTGGTGGTGAATTTCTCTGACAATTATTTTGCGGGTTATCAAGTTTCTCACTTCCCAGCTAATGGGACTTGGCATGAGTGGACAAGTAATTATGATATTCAATCGGGAGATGATAATATTCTGATTGATTTACCTGAATATGAAGCTAAAGTTTTTGTTTGGAAAGGGTAATGATCTGCCCATACCCTCTCTTACCCATTAATAGTCTATAGCGCCTAACTCGGCTCAATTTTTTGGGCTTGATAGAGTTGTTTAAACAGACGTTGCTGTTGATTATGATCGACAATAGGTTCGGGATAACCGCAGGATTTGCGATCGCTAGTTGATATTTTTCCAGTCACTAATAATTCTGGATCTAAACTTCTTAATTCTGGCAACCATTGGCGAATATATTCGGCTTCTGAATCGAATTTTTGGGCTTGACTGGCGGGGTTAAAAATTCTTAACGGTTTAGTATCCATACCACTGGATGCACTCCATTGCCATCCCCCATTATTAGCGGCTAAATCGCCATCTATGAGGGTTTGCATAAAGTATTTTTCTCCCCATTGCCAATTAATAATTAAATCCTTGGTTAAAAAACTAGCCACAATCATCCGACATCGGTTGTGCATCCAGCCACTTTCATTTAATTGTCGCATGGCGGCATCAACAATTGGATAACCGGTTTTTCCTTGACACCAGGCTTGAAAATGTCGTTCATTATTCTGCCAAGGAAAGGTTTTAAAGGGTTCTCGATATGCCCCTAATTCTAATTCGGGAAAATGATATAAAGCGTGTTGATAAAATTCCCGCCAAGCCAGTTCTTGTTGCCAAGATTGAATTTGCTTTCTTCCTTCATCGCTGCGGCAAGTTTTCATGGCTTCGAGGGTTTTTTCCCAGACTTTTCTAATACTAATTACCCCAAATTTCAAGGCTGCACTCAGTTGAGAAGTGCCATCAGTTGCGGGAAAGTTTCGCTGTTCGTCGTATTCATATAAAGCGCGATCGCAAAATTCCTCTAGGCGTTCTTGGGCGGCTATTTCCCCAGGTTCTAAGATTAAGGAATTTTCCCAAATAAAGCCTAATTTTTGGGCTGAAGGTAAGGGAATAACTCCAATTTTTTCGGCTAATTTCTGTTCAGATTCAGTTAAACCGATTAAGGTGGGAGAGAGGGGAGGTTTAGGTTTAGCTTTGGGTTTAAGATTAAAATTACGCCAAAAGGGAGTATAGACTTTATAGGGTTCTTGAGATTGGGTTGAGATTTGATCAGGAGAATGGAATAACTGATCCCAAGTGGTTTTTGTGATAATTCCCATGGAATTTAATGCTTCTGAAACGAGGCGATCGCGTTCTCTAGCAAAGGGTTCAATATCTAAATTAAAATAAACCACTTTCGCCTTTAATTCCCTGGCTAATTTAGGAATCATTTCTTGAGGTTTTCCCTCTAATATTAATAATTGACTGCCTAGTTTTTGATATTGTTTCTGTAGTGATTCCAAACAACCGATCATATAGTGAACTCGCACTGGAGCAATATCATCTCGGTTTAAAATATTGGGATCTAAGCAAAACAAACCGACCACTTTAGAACTACATTCACAAGCATTGAACAGTCCTAAATTATCATCAATTCTTAGATCTCGTCGATGCCAAAATAAAATTAAATCTTCAGACATAGGATTGGATTTAGCTGTAGAAACTGTGTTTATCAAAAAAATAATTTTACTGTCTATTCTATCACAATATAACCAGTCAAATCAGTTGTATCAATAATTCAAAAACCGTAGGGGGTAGGGGCGAGGTCTCCTCGCCCTCATAGAAGAATCTCGCCCTATTATATTCTGATCCTTTATTGGTATAAAAAACTCAACTCATAAGAGGGTTTGGAGACCAAACCCCTACAACTCATAAGAGGGTTTGGAGACCAAACCCCTACAAATATTATCAGACGGATTTTTAGATCCTCTGTAATTTCCTCTCTTGAAATTACAGATTAAAATTGCAGATAGGGTTTGGCTAAGAGAAAACTAGAAATCGTTTTAGCATCTACTGGTTCTCCATCTAAAATGGCTTGTTCTAGTTCTTTAGGAGTCATTAAAACCGTCTCAATATCTTCATCCTCATCCTGTTGTGGGGGTGTTTCTAATTTTTCTAAATCTTGGGCTAAAAACGCATAAATAATTTCATCACAATAACCCGGGGCTAATATAAATTGTCCTAATTTTTGCCAGCGATGGGCGCGATATCCGGTTTCTTCTTCGATTTCTCGCTTAACAGTTTCGGCGGGATCTTCATTAGGTTCAATTGTTCCGGCGGGAAACTCTAAAGTTCGTCCTGCGACTGCAAACCGATATTGTTTGACTAAGACTAATTCACCCTCTGAAGTCACGGGAATCACTAACGCCCCTCCCGGATGACGAATACATTCCCAGTCCCCTTCTACTCCATTGGGAAGACGTAAAGTATTGACATCAAAACTGAACTTTCGTCCTTGATAAAATAGACGATTTTGTAAAATAGTTGGGGGTTCCGATCCGGGTTTGGTCATAATATTTTAAGGGTAATTAGGATTAAAAAAATTAAAGTTTTTGAATCCCTGAACAATCAACGGTTTCTAAAAGTTGAAAGACAGTTTTTTGTGTCACCGGATCAACCCAATTCGGGGCGATTTCCGCCAGAGGAATTAATACAAACGCCCGTTCTCTCATCCGAGGATGGGGAATTTGTAACGTTGGTGTTTCCCTGATTAAATTATCAAACAAAAGTAAATCTAGGTCAAGGGTTCTTGGCCCCCAAGGTTCTCGTCTTACTCGTCCCAGTTGGCTTTCAATAGCCAATAGTATTTCTAATAGATGCTCCGGTTGTAGTTGAACTTCCAGAATAGCACAACCATTAATATAATCCGGCTGTGGAGGGCCAACAGGAGCAGTTTGATACCAACTCGAACAGGATTTTACTTCGATCTGGGGATGCTGATTTAGGAGATCTAATGCGGTTTTAACTGTTGTTTTAGAGTCTCCCAAATTACTCCCCAATGCGATCGCAACGAGCCTAGATTTCATGGTTTTAGATATAGGAAATCGGGAATGGGGAATTACGAATTACGAATTAATTAACCATTGACAAACTGATTACTGATAATGCAGATAGGGGAATGGGCACTCTTGCAATAGGGAAGAAACAGACCCGGTTATTTGTTGGAAGAAAACTCTTATCCATTGCCCATTCCCTATTCCCCATTGCCCGCCTTTTTTGATAACTGATGACTGATTAACTTCCTCCTGCAAATTGAATCGGACTACCTGGTTGACCAATATTGGCATCAAATTTAAAGTCAGTGATACCATCAAGAATGGCAATCAATTCTGTCTGTTCTCCAGTTAATAAATAGATCGCTGTTCCCTGGGGTAAATTTTCCGGGGCGGCGGCGGCTAAATAATTACCAGGGCCTAAAAGAATCACATCTTCGGTGGGGATAAAATTAAGAATCAGGCCATAATCCACAAGTCCAATAATACTTCCTGCCCCATTAACATAATAGGTTTGAGTTCCATCTCCCAAAGCAAAGGTATCATTACCCACTCCTCCGCTTAAAGTATCAATTTCCACAAATCCAGCCGGTTGAGAATTGGGGTCAACACCAATCAGAACATCATTTCCTTTATCACCACTCACGAAATCATTGCCAGCACCGCCAATCAGGGTATCATCCCCTTGACCTCCATAAAGGCTATCATCACCTTTACCACCATTGACCTGATCATTTTGCTTATCCCCCCGCAGAAAGTCATTCCCTAGACCTCCGACAAGGGAATCTTCCCCCTGACCACCATAGATAAAATCATCATCCTCTGCTCCGAGTATGGTGTCATTATCTTCTCCGCCATAAAGGGTATCGCTACGCAGTCCCCCATTAATGCTATCATCACCTTTATCACCGATAATCAGATCTCGACCATCCTCACCTAAGAGGGTATCATTATTAATTCCCCCATAGAGGGTATCGTTATCCGCCCCTCCATTGAGTAAATCATCCCCTTTATTTCCTTGTAGCAGGTCATTTCCCCCTTCTCCAACCAGGGTATCGTTGTTTTGACCGCCATAGAGAATGTCATTCCCCGCATTCCCATTCAGGGAGTCATCTCCTTGAAATCCTGAAATCAGGTCATCTCCCCCTAAACCAGCGACTAAATCCTGTCTCTCGGTTCCTAATAAGGTATCATTTCCCTCACTTCCCTGAACTAAAGATGTTGTGATTGGGGTGGGAGTAGGAGTGGTCGGGGTGGGAGTTGTCGGGGTTGGGGTTGTTGGAGTTGGGGTTGTTGGTGTTATGGGGCCCGTGGGAGTCGGAGTTGTCGGTG
This sequence comes from Planktothrix sp. PLAVEN19ND, assembly GCF_057220675.1. NCBI lineage: Bacteria > Bacillati > Cyanobacteriota > Cyanophyceae > Oscillatoriales > Microcoleaceae > Planktothrix > Planktothrix sp. PLAVEN19ND. The sequence continues at coordinate 3,275,235 of NZ_CM170132.1, forward strand.
TGGGAGTTGTCGGTGTGGGAGTTGTCGGTGTGGGAGTTGTCGGTGTGGGAGTTGTCGGGGTGGGAGTTGGTGGTGTCGTGGGTGTGGGGGGAGGTGAAGGGGGAAGGGTAGGAATCGGGGGAGTTACGGGGGGCTGAGGTTGAGGAATAACAGGGGTAGGAGGTTCAAGAATATCACCAGTGACGTCCCTACCTTGGGGAATGGGAGAGAGAATTTCGACCTTTGGGTTAAAGCTGATGGCAACTTCAGGTTGATTATAAAAGGAAGGACTAGAGTTTAACAGATTAAATACAATATTTGTGCTATTATTTTCTCGAATACGGTGGGCTTGGAATTCATTCATACAATTAACCTCAGTTCTCGGTTAAGATTAGCTTAATCCTTATATATCTCATAACTTGAACAGCTTGTAAAATTTTTTTTGATCAATTTTTGTTTTTATCGTATTTTTTCAGTATTTTTAACAATCTATGCAACTTTTTTTAAACCGAGTTTTTTAAAAAACTTTCGGTTTATTTTGTTGAGGCGATCGCTGGTTTAATTTTAGCTAAATGCTTTTCTGAATATCATCCAATTGTAGTAATATTACAATTTCAAATTATTTAATTCTTCCAATAAAGTATTAATAAAATCTTGAGTCTGTGTTAGATTCATTTGTCCAAAAGCTTGCCATTCTTCCGGTGTAATTTTATCATTACTTTGAATCACTTCTTGTATCCAATAGGGTAAATCACCTGGGTTACCAATTAATTCATAGCTTTTTTCTAAAGCATTTTGACCTAAATTTTCCCCATTGTATTGAGTCACCAAGCATAATTTTAATAACTTAGCTAAATTACTTTCAGGAGGAATTGAGAGTAAAAAAGCCATTGTTTGAGCCAGGGTATTTTTGTTAAATTCCATGAATTTTTATTCCTTTTTTTACAGGTTTATGCTAAAAGAACTGATCAAATATCATTAGGATTAAGGATGTTTTGATCCGTCAGGCATTATAGCACCTTTGAGATACGCTCCTCGCAAGTCGTACTCACTGATATTCGCACCTCTGAGGTTCGCACCTGTTAAATAAGCATTTTTCAGATCTGCACCACTCAGATTCGCGTTGCTGAGATTTGCCCCACTCAAATTTATATCCCTTAAATCAGCACAAATTAGGTTGGCATAATTCAAATTAGCACTACTCAGATTCGCGTAACTTAGTTTAGCAAAACCCAAGTTAGCATAACTCAAATTAGCCCCCGTCAGGTTGACGCGAGCCAGTAAAGCATTTCCCAGATTAGCATGATTCAGATCAGCATGATTCAGATCGGATTTAGTTAAATTAACTTCGCTTAAATCTGCTTTAGGAAGATTAATTCTGACTAATTTTGCGCTCGGCAAATCTAAATTATTTAAAGCTACTCCATCTTCATTCAAATCTTGTAAAGCAATAATTCTGGCGGGGCTAACAGTGACACCATGAGCCGCATCAATCACACTCCAAGCTTGATATCGAAATTCTTTTTTTCGGTCAGGAATTTCTTTGACATATAGAATAATAGCCACGATAATACTAATCGGTTCAACGTCTGATAAAATTCTTGATAGTACCGAATCATCAGGCGTAAAAATAACTAAGACCACCAACATAAAAGCAATGGTAATGGCTACGACCCAAGTGGGGGATTCCCAGAACCAATCCAGAATTTTTTTAAAAATATATTTGACACTATTTTGAATTGGTTTTAGGGGTTTTAATATTAGTCTAATAACTTGACTTAAATTCCGTTGCTGTGGTGCAGTTTTCTCCCTGCCTTTTCTTCCATATTGGGGTAAGACAGTTTCCCCAGTTGATGGGGGAGAGGGTATAGCTTTGATTTCAGATTTTTCTGATTTTACAACAACATCTACCCCGGCACCTTCTAACATTAATTGAGAGGTTGTTGTGTAAATTTCAAGCCAAGCTTGTGCGACTTCGGGAGTCCAATCTTCTTGCAAATAATCGGCAAAAGTTTGTAATAAAACTTCACCGACAAGGGGATAATATTCTGTAACTATACCATAGCTTTTATGTCTAGCCCCTAAATCTTTGAGGACTGGAATCAGTGCTTCAGGTGTGCGTAAACCTTCGACTAATAGAATTAGAGAGTTAAGTAGTTTTTTCCCTTGCTTATCCATATCGGTTTTTCCAAACAAATGTTGAGTTTCTGGATAAACTTCAAACAGATTTTCATAAAAACTAGAGACAAATTCGACTGCGCGCGGCTTAATTTTCTCAAAGCTCGTTTCAACGAGTTCTATTTGTGCAGTTGTCGATAATTGCGGGGTTGTTTCTTTAGCTGAGGAAACGGATACTTGAGGCGGTGATGGAGGTTTTTCTATCTCTGGCTGTGGGCTTAACTGAGAAATGTCTACCACGGCACCTTCTAACATTAATTGAGAGGTTGTTGTGTAAATCTCAAGCCAAGCTTGTGCGACTTCGGGAGTCCAATCTTCTTGCAAATAATCGGCAAAAGTTTGTAATAAAACTTCACCGACAAGGGGATAATATTCTGTAACTATGCCATAGCTTTTATGTCTAGCCCCTAAATCTTTGAGGACTGGAATCAGTGCTTCAGGTGTGCGTAAACCTTCGACTAATAGAATTAGAGAGTTAAGTAGTTTTTTCCCTTGTTTATCCATATCTGTTTTTCCAAATAAACGTTGAGTTTCTGGATAAGCTGCAAACAGATTTTCATAAAAACTAGAGACAAATTCGACTGCCCTGGGCTTAATTTTTTCAAAGCTCGTTTCAACGAGTTCAATGGGTAAATTTGAATAAGATGATTTCATGTTCATGATTAGGATTATCCTTATTCGATTTGATGACTCCTTTCTGCTAAATGCTTGGAAAATAAAAACCTTGGTTTCAGTTAAGCAATTGCTTTAAATTAGTTGACTATTTGATTCCAAAATCCCACGATTTTTAGGTGTAGAAATATCAAAATCTACCCATTCTGTTTCGATTTCAGCTTGTAGTTGTTGGCAAAATCGATCTAAAGGTAAGTCATTGCGATCATAACCGAAAGGATTTTCAATTTCTACACCAATGTCTTCTATTCCTAATAAAGCAAAACTAATAATTCCCACAACCGGAATCGTAAACCAATCTAGTTCTTTTACAAGTTGAAAAGGTAAAGCAAAACAATATAACAATAATAAATGTTTGAGATGAATAGAATAAGGTCTAGGAAGGGGGGTGTTTAAAATTCGTTCACAACCACTCAATAGCATGATTATTTGGTCTAAAGAGCGATTGAGTTCAATAAAAAATCTATAGGGAATGACTTTTTTGTCATAATAAAGCTGGCGAAAATATTCGGCAAACCAATTAATAATTCTCAGGGGGACATTGTTGGCTTTTTGAAGTTCTAAATAATCTTCTGGACTCATTAATAATGCTATACTATCATCGATACTTTCATCTCTCAAATGCAATTTAATAGCGATTATTAATATACTCACTAATCTAATATGGGCTATTTTTTTTTCTAAGTCTTCAGTATGATTCGTGGGAACAATTGTCCAAATATTCCGACACAAAATTCGACCGGCATTAATCAAGTCATACCAAAGTTTACACCCTTCCCAAAATCTGTCATAAGCTGTATTGGTTCTAAAAACTAATAATAGTCCCAGAACGATTCCAGGAATTAAAGTGGAGAGAATCGGTTGATTTACAGCATATCCTTGGTGATAGGCAATGGTGATCAGTAAAGCAAAGATCATCGTCGCTATTACTCGTCGCCAAATAGCCAGAATAACCGAGTTTCTTAAATCAATTGCTAAGTCTAACCAAGTTGAGTTTTTAATTAATTTGATCATGAAGTTTGATTAATATTCAGAAGATAAGTAGACCATAATTATATACAACTATTCAACATAATTCAACAGAATTGTTAAAAATTTATCTAAATATTTAGCGGGTGTTTCTTTCCTCCAGACCGCAGTTGAGCGGGAGTAGTATAGGGGATGGTTGAGCTTTACAAATACCGTTTGAGGATGGGGCAATGCTTCTGCCTCGCTCGGCATAATTGCGACCCCTTGCCCTGTGGCAACCAAAGCAATCATTGAGGCATGACTATCAGCAAATAGATGTAAATTGGGGACGAAGCCAGCGCAACGGCAAACATCGTGAATCCGATCATTTCGCCCTGGAAACGTTTCTTCAGACATCCCAATAAATTTTTCCGATGCAAGTTCAGCTAGATTAATTGAGGATTGATCTGCAAGCCGATGTTTATTGGGTAGCAGCGCAACAATAGGCACTTTCTTAATACATTTGACCATAAATTCTTCTTCTAAATTATCGGGTGGATTGCCCATAAAGGCAATATTAATTCCGCCATCTCGCAACGCTTTAACTTGCTCACTTGGCGACATCTCCCGAAAACTTACAGCAACTTGAGGATAGGCAAGTCCAAAGTTCTGTAGGGTTTGACCTAGAAAACTCTGGAGGATAGTTGGGATATAGCCAATCACTAAAGGTTGATCTTGCTTGGCGTAATGAGCCTTGATGGTTTGCACAGAGACATAACTACGATTCAAAATATCTTTAGCTTGTTCGAGAAAAAATTTCCCGGCTTCTGTGAGTTTTAATCCATCCGATTGTCTTAAAAAAAGCATAACGCTCAGTTCCTTTTCCAGATCTTTGATTTGGCGGCTTAACGCAGGTTGTGAGATATACAACCGGACAGCAGCACGGCTGAAGTTAAGATCTTCTGCAACAGCAACAAAATATTTAAGATGACGTAATTCCATGAACACCCCAAAAAAAATCCGTATGTTTTATAATTATAGCTCTATGCTTTTTAAGCATATACATCTCAAAAAAAATCCAATACAAGCATGGTAGATTACTTACATTCCTGATTTTTAGATAACTCAAATTCATGTTTAAAGTATTCAAAGAGTTTTGTTTGACAATTGTTTTAGCGGGTTTTCTACTATTCACAACTGGAACATTTTCTGTGTCAGCACAAAATGTTGATATTCAGATCAAAGATGTTCCTCCTCAAGTTTTGCTTTCCGCTAAACGGGTACTTCCTGATGCCAAATGGACAATTGCTAACTGGGATTTGGGTGATAATGGCTTACCCGTCATTGAAATTGAAGGCACTCTAAACGGGAAGAAAGTTGAGGTTGATGTTTATACTGATGGTGGTATTGAAGAAGTAGAACGTGATATTTCTGAAAGTGAAGTTCCTTCTGTGGTAATGACAGCACTGAAGAAATATGTACCTACATTTCAAATTGCTGCGGTCAATAAATCTGAAACCAGTGGTGTTGTTGATCGTTATGAATTCCGTGATTCTAATGGTCTGTCTGTTAAGATTGGAGAATTCGGTCAGCGAGTTTTGATCACATCAGAAGATGCTGGTCGGTAACAATTAGATACTAACAATATTTTCCTACCCACCTCAGTTAGTGGGCGGGAAAATTTAAGTTTTACCGGATCTAAATTTGTCCTTACTCTTGCATCCCGGCATAGAGTAATCGAGCAAATAATCGGGCTCCATCATCTTTTTTGAGTTCAGAATATTCGGGATGTTTACGAAAACCCACCGACCTCAAATCCGATAATAATTCCGGGTGAAATTGACAAGTAAAGGAGCGCCGAATCAACTTACTTTCAAAATCTTTATAGTTGATACAGGTAGCAGAACATTCGGTGACGATTTCATCTTCATGGGCTGTTGAACACAGAATTTCTATGGCATAGGGCATTTGCATCAGCCAAGATAGGGGACTTCCTGCGAGAATATGACGATGGGAAATAATTGTATCGTGCAGTAATCGATAGGCCCAATTTGCAAATAGAATTGCTTCTTCATTCACTTCATCTGAATGAAACATGGCAATATTTAGTTCGTGTTCATATTCGATAGAAGTATCAATCACCCCTTCAAATTCATCGGCGGTTACTTCATGGGCGGTAATTAATTCTTGGGGAATTCCTGAACTTTCACTATCAGGAGATTCATAATGATGTAACTGGCGATCGCCCACTTCTTTAAATTCGTTTGGCCCCACAGCAAATTCAGGATCATGCCAGTTTTGAGCCACGATATTACCATTCTTTTTCTGAACAGAAAGAGAATTCCCAATCCTTTCAATTTCTTGACAAACATTTTGCAAGGCTTTGAGGGTTTTTCCTGATGAATCGTTCTCTAATTGGTTTAAATTAAGTACCTGCTGCACCGCCTTTTGAATCAGATTAATGTGTCCTTGGGCAGCTAATTGATGTCCTAAACAAATAAAAATTGCAGGCGCACTGGTTGGTGTTCGAGATAACAGTAACTTTTCCACAAATAAATGCAAATCTGCGAGAGAAGATTGGCTCCCTGCAAAGGTAGAAGCATCGCGTACCGATGGATCTCCTCCTTCCACAACAACAGCTAACCCGGAAGAAATTACCGGAATAATTGTTTCAGGATCGAGTAATCCTGATGACCATAAAGGAAACAAAATTGAGTCACAGTCTGCAATAGTTTGAGCAATATAAGCAACATTAAGGGAGGCTCTAACGTGTTCCCCTAATGGATTATACCCAACGTGTTCCCAAGGTTCAATAATCGCGATCGCATTCCGAAAAAGCCGAGGGTGCTGCATCAGAAATTCAAAATCCGACTGACAGTTAATTACCTTTTCTAAAGGTTTGCCCTTTCCCCACTCAAAGGCTTCATTTTCCGTGAGCAGAGACTTATTCGGTAAGGGGGTTGCTGAATGACGATTTGCGATAAAATATCCTAGCAAAATGTGTACAGATTCAAAATCAGAGCAACCTTCGTTTAAATATCCGGGTTTGAGTCGCCAATCTAAAGTCATAATTTTCCTGAGTTGTTGGGTATCTATTTTAATCGGAATGATCTACTGTAAAGAAACAATCCTTAAGTTCCAGAATCGTCCTTACTAATGATGGTTTGAACTCGATTTCATCAAGTAGGCACTAGTGGCAATCAGCAAGATTGATATAGCCAGAAGCAGGATATCTAGGGAGGTTTTAACTTCTAACTCGATTAATCGCTTGAAAAATCCTACAACCATGACCATGACGATCACTTTCAGAATTTTATCTTTGAGTTGATCTAGGGAAGTAATTGTTAGAAGTTGAACCTCTGTTTCTTCTTGTCTTCCTACATCAATTTTAGAGATAAATAGCTCATAAATTCCGTAAGCAAACAAGATCATCACAATACCAATCAAGTAAATATCTATTCCCCCGATAATACCTGTCATGATCTCAGGGAGCATTTTTTCTGGATCTTCATTGATATGTAGAAGGAGTCGTAAACTTCCTAAAATCTCGATACTTCCCAAGATAAACAATATGAACACACTCAGGATACTAAAGACAACTGGAACCAGTGTGATAAATCGGAGTAACCAAAGACATTGTTCTACAAAATTCTCTAAACTTTTAAAAAATCTATTCATACGACATAATCAAAATTACTATCGCCCTTTACTTTTGAATCTTTAAACGCAATTGATTTAACTCATCAATGGTGTTTACAATTTGAATTTTCCATTGACTATCGCTATTTTTCTCAATCAACGACTCAACGATCGCGTCTAAAGAAGCGAGTAACCAGTTTTCTTCTCTTTCATCTCCATCATCGAGTTCCATAAAACCAAAGAAATAGTCTTGATTTCGGGCTATCAAATTACGCCAGACCTCTGATGGAGGAACAGACCAGTCAATTTGCCAAACCTGTTTTAGCATTCTAATAAAAAACTGTTCTTCTTGACTGCGATGGGCTTCCTTTGACAGATTCTCTACGGCATCAATTAATTTTTTCTTGTTCATAATAGAGGGGAGTATTCTTAGGTGATATCAGAATCAAATCTATCTTTATAGAATACCATGTGATCGCCCTTTAAATCTTTACTAATTATTAATTTTATTTGACCCCAATCTTAACTTTTATATCGGTTAAATTGGCAAGGTAAAATTAAGTAGAAATACCGAATTTTATTGAAAAATTTTAGAACAGAAAAAAAGGTTGACTAGAGGAATATTATCGAATAAACTTTAGCCTAACTACCATGATTGATTCGCTGAATTAAAGTATTAGCGATCGCTTCGGGAGGCAAAACTTCAACGGCTGCATTTAACTGAACTGCTGCTTTAGGCATTCCATAGACAATCGAACTCTTTTCATCCTGAGCGATCGTATGCCATCCAGTCTCACGCAAAACCCTGAGTCCATCAGCACCATCTTGTCCCATCCCCGTCAGTAATACAGCAATTTCTTTATGATGCCAGTGTTGGGCAAGGCTCTTAAAAAAAACATCCACTGAGGGTCGATAGGGATAGTTAATAGGTTCTTTTGTGTAATATAATGTGAGATCAGAACGAATACTCAGATGATCGTTAGTCCCGGCAATATGGACAATACCTTTTTCTAAGCGATCGCCAATATTAGCTAATCGCACCGTTAGAGGGGTTTGTTGATTCAGCCAATCTACCAGACCCGCAGAAAACTGCTGATCGACGTGCTGCACAATGGCAATTGCCGCACCAAAATTAGCTGGAAGTCGGGAGAGAATCGTGGCTAAAGCTTTTGGCCCACCCGTTGAGGAGCCAATGGTCACAAGCCGAGGAAGTAGGGTAGAGGGTTTAGAGAATGAAGTCAGTTTTGAAGTTTGGAGTGCAGGCGTTGAGAGGGTTGATGATTTGCCCATCAGCTTACTGAGAGTAACAATTTTTGCCAGTAAGGGTTGGTGAGAACTTGAGCTTCCTTGAGTTCCTAAAATTGGAGTGTCCACCGCATCACGGGCACCATATCCCATCGCCTCAAACACTTTTCCGGCATTGTTTCCCACACTTGCCGTCACGATCAAGATGGCGCAGGGACTCTGTTGCATAATCTGCCGAGTCGCTTCCACACCGTCCATAATCGGCATAAACAAATCCATCAAAATCAAGTCAGGAGTATCTTTTGCACAACGGTCAACGGCTTCTTGACCATCTCGTGCAATCCATACAACTTGGTAATTGGGAACAGTTAAAACCACTCGTTTGAGTGCTTCTACTGCCATAGCCGTATCATTAACAATCGCAATTTTCATAAGAAGGAATAGGGAATTACGAATTACGAATTACGAATTACGAATTACGAATGGGGAATTTAGTAACCTATCTTCCAATCAGATCAATGATGGCATTGATTAATGTATCATCGTGAAAGCTGCTTTTGGTCAGATAATAATTTGCCCCAGCTTCCATGCCTTGAATGCGGTCATCCTCCCGATCCCGATAGGACACAATAATTACAGGAATAACGTGAAACTTAGGATGTTGTTTAATTTGCTTCACTAATTCAATTCCGTTCATCCGAGGCATATCAATATCGCTAACAATCAAATCATAAGAATTGCTGCGAATTGCTGTCCAAGCATCCATACCATTCACAGCAACATCAACATCATAACCTTGATTTTGTAACAATTTCCGAGTCATTTCTCGCACCGTAATCGAATCATCTACCACTAAAATTCGTTTATGGTCGTCGCCCTTTTTAGCTTTAGCTTTGACTTTATTAACATCAACAGGTCTTAATTGACCACTGTTGAGCATATTGTCAATTGATCGGACTAAATCAGAAACATCTAAAATCAAAACCGGGGAGCCATCATCCATCAAAGCAGAAGCACTAATATCCCGAACCTTACCCAAACGGGGGTCAAGGGGACGCACCACCAAATCTCGCTCACCGAGAAACTCATCTACAAAAAGACCATAAGCGTTAGATTGGTCACTAATTACAACGACGCAAAGGGCATCAGAATCAGGGAGTGTTTCGGGCAAATCTAAAATATCGTGGGCAGCAATTAACCCAATATTTTGACCATCCTTCGTAAAATATTGGCGACCTTCAACAACATAAATCTCAGACTTGTCGAGTTTAACAATTCGATCCACCCGTGCCAAGGGAAAGGCATAAGGTTCATCAGAAATAGTAACAATCAGCGTCCTCACCACCGAGAGTGTCAGGGGAAGCTGAAAGTGAAAACTGGTTCCATTTCCCAATTGAGATACAGCACGGATAGTGCCGCCCACCTCTTGCACCATGCTCTTAGCAATATCTAATCCCACCCCTCGCCCGGAAATTTCCGTCACTTGGTCAGTAGTCGAAAATCCAGAGAGAAATAGAAATTCAATGATTTCAGCTTCCGTCAGTTGCGCCGCCGTTTCCGATGAAGCTAAATTGCGATCGACAATATGTTGACGAATAAAATTAGGATCAATGCCTTTACCATCATCAGAAACACTGATCGCCAGCATTCCACCGCGATGAAACGCTTCTAGGCGAATTGTCCCCTCAACTGGCTTTCCTGATGCCTCACGAGCTTCTGGGGGTTCAATCCCATGATCAACAGCATTGCGGATCATGTGCGTCAGGGGAGCTTCTAGTTTTTTGAGAATATCTCGATCAACCAGGGTAGACTGACCGACAATCTGGAACTTCACCTGTTTCTCTAATCGTCGGGAGAGGTCACGAACCATGCGCGGAAGTCCCTGTACACCATCCACAAAGGGACGCATATGGGAAGCAATCACTTCTCGGTAAAGGCGATCGCTCAAGTTAGTGGTGCGACGGGCATAGAGTTCCAGTTCACCCAAACGATCGGTGAGAATTTCCCGGCATTCTTGGGCTTTCTGTCGAGCCGTATCCACAACTTGTTGATTTTCGGGACTAATCGCAGTGTTCGCTAAGGCAGTATGGAGGGTTTCCAGAAGTCGGGAAAGCTCTAATTGGCGGTATCTGAGTACCGTAAAGGAATCGGCAAAGGGTTGTAACCAATTGGCCTCAACCAGAGATTCACCCGCAAGCCCCATAATTCGATTCAAATTCTCGGCGCTCACCCGCACAACCCGATCATTGGGGATAGTGATTGCTTCTAAAGCGACATTTTCTTGACGAGGAGTTGGAGTAATCTCCGAACTCTGCTCAACGTTGACTAAGGATGATCGAGCGTTGAAATCTAGAGGTAGCAATGCTCTAATTGCAGCACAGCAAGCCTCAAACTCTCCAATGTTTTCAGTTAGCCAAGAGAGCATATCGGTTTCGGGGACTTGACTGATGGCTTGAAATAGGTCAACGGCCTGCAATAAGACATCAATTTGTTCTGGGCCCAAGATAATAATCTTGTTCTGTGCGGCTACAAAACAATCTTCCATACAGTGAGCCAAGTTAATCACCGCATCCAGAGAAATAATCCGAGCCGCACCTTTAATGGAATGGGCGACTCGCATTAAGGCTTGCAAGATTTCCTCCGACTGGGAATTGGTTTCCAAGATCAGGAGTCCCTGAGTCAAGATCGCAACCTGCGTCTGAGCTTCTTGGCGAAATAGCTCGATCATCGAATCATCACTCATGATTAAAAAACCTTATGACTTAGGGTGTAGAACAAGAGTTCGGAGTCCAAAAAGTTGATCTTCTTGCCTTGCCAGGTCACGACTCCTTTGGTGTAAGCTTCCGATGCCTTGGAAATGACAACGGGAGCGTCTTTAAACTCATTAATATGGAAGCGATAGGTTCCATGAACTTCATCTACCGGAAAAACCCACTTATTCTCATTTTTCCCCGCTACAATCATCCGTTGAGGATTAATCGGATTCGAGAAATCTACGGATTCGGTGACGGGTTCTAAGCCCAGCAAGTCTCTGATCGAAATACAGAGCAGGGTTTCGCCGCGAATATTGATCAATCCCAAAAACACCGAGTTTCTACGGTGAGGGACGGTATGAATGGTGTAGAGAGGAGTGACTTCTTGGAGGATATTAACGGGTAATGCTAATCGTTCGTTACCCAGACGAAAAATGATTACCGAAAGGGTGTCTGTCGCCCGAACCAACGTACCTTCCCCCACTTCGGTTTGCTGGGTGGAAGATTCTGATAAGATATCCGTCCATTCTTGGAGATATTCGGGTGGAGCCTCGCGCTCTAATAAGCTGCGTCCAGCGGCCGAGTAAACCTTGCAATTTCGGCAGTGGATCACGGTCTTGAGTTCGTCACAGGAGCGATCGCCCATCACCCCAATTTTATTCCAACAATCATTGAGAGTTGGAGGGTCAGAAGTGGCGGGTATGATAGATACCGTATCAATATAGCTTTCCATGAGTTAATTCCTTATTTTTATGCTATTACTTTGAATCGTGAAATCTCTGTTTTTAAGCTATGACTGGCTTCATCAAGCTGTTCTAAGGCATGACTGGTTTCTCGTAACGAGTCGGCCGTCTGTTGAGAGGCTTGGCTGAGATGTTCCATTGCTTCACTAATTTGCTGCGCTCCTTGAGATTGTTCATCAACGCTCTGACTCACCTGCTCAAAGCGGGGTGTTAATCCCTGTACCTGTTGAATTACTTCGGCTACTTGGTCGCTAATGCGGTCTACGTCTTCGACGCTGTTAACGACGGATTTTGTAAACTTATCCATCTCAGCCACACCAATAGACACGGCTAATTGCATCTCCTTAATCATCTGCTCAATTTCTAAAGTGGCAACGGCGGTACGATCAGCTAATCGCCGGATCTCCCTAGCTACAACCGCAAAACCTGCCCCATATTCTCCGGCTCTCTCCGCTTCCAATGCGGCGTTCAGGGACAGTAAGTTAGTTTGATCGGCTACAACTGTAATCGTTGTCACCACCTGGCTGATATTGTTAGCCCGTTGGTGCATAACTTCGAGCTTAGAAGAAATTACCTTAGTCCCTTCTAACAACTGGCGCATGACAGAATCAATGTGATGCAGATTGTCTTTACTGTTACCTGCGGCTATGGTTGTCTGTTCTGCCATGACAGCCACCTGTTCCATGGTTTTCACCAATTGCTTTGAGGTCGTGGCAATTTGATGGGCTGTTGCTGAGACTTCATTGGTTGAAGCCACCTGTTCTGCCACGGTTGCTTCTAGGTTTTTGCCAGAAGCCGTAATTAGGTCGGTAGAACTGGTGATTTGATTTCCTGAGCGTTGAATGCGATTAACCAGGGCATTCAAGTCTTTATTCATGGTATAAAAAACATTCTGTAATTGCCCGACTTCATCTTGTTGCTCCGCTAGGGAAATTTCACTGGTTAAGTCTCCCGATGAAATCCGGTGAGCAATATCAACGACCCCAGCAATCTTTGCTCCAAGGGGTTTAGCGATGGTATTACTAAAGAAAATTCCAAATAAAATAGCCGTTCCTGGCCCAATGATAATGGCGACAAAAGCCCAAAATCCGACTTGAGAAACATCTTGTTCTGAGATTTTTTCGGTTTGGGATGCTAAGTCTTCATTAATTTTTAACAATGTCAATAGCAGATTGGTGACTGCTTGGGAGGGTTGACGGTTTGCCTCAACTTGGTTCTCCAGAGCTTTTAATCCAGAGTCTACGGGCTGAAATTCTCCGGTAAAATTATTCAATACATTGACAGTTCCCTGACTCTCGAACCGAAGATTAAGTCTCAAAAACTGATCATGGGCTTTCTTCCATACATCCCACTGATTCAAAAATTCTTGATAGACTTTCTTTTCTTCCGCGCTCGACTTCGGAGCCGCTTCGTATTGATGAAATCCCTCTTGAATTTGCTTCCAAGCATTATCCATACGACCGATTTCATCTTGTCGCCCTTCTTTGGTCAAATTGATATCCAGCAAACCCCTTTCTGATGATTGAATTTGGGTTTTTCCTTCATTAATTTTCCACAGCCCAGAAATACTAGGAACATTATTCTTGGCTAAGGTATTAATGTGCTTACTCAAGCGAGAACTGCCACTCAGACCGACCAAGGCGACTATCAGCACCAGAAGCCCCATAAAGATGAAAGCGACGATCAGGCGAGCCTGCATGGATTGATTTTTGAACATATTAGGTTTCCCCTTCTAAACGTCTGTTCTGAAACCGTGATCCCAGGGCTGAAATTCGCTGCTGAATGAGGTTTGCTCCAACTGGATCGCCTTGATTTTCTTTCAACAATGCTAGGTGAACTAAGGCGGGGTAGGAATTGGGATCGAGATAAATAGCCCGTTGAAAGCACTGTTCTGCTTGCCTATTTTGTTGGTTAGCCTGATAGAGTTCCCCTAAAAGCACATAAGCATCCGCACTGGTGGGATGATCACTCAAATAGCTCTGACAAAGGGTCATTGCCTCTACAAGTCGCCCTTCATCCGCCAGTTGTCTCACGGCTTGTAAATTAATAGAGGGTTGACTGTTGACTGTTGACTGTTGACGGCTTTGCACTGAGCTTGTCGAAGTGTTGACGGTTGACTGTTCAAAGTCAGCGAGCGAGGACGCTCGCACTCCTTCCCCTCTCTTCTCCTCTCCCCCTGCTCCCCCTGCTCCCCCTGCCTCCCCTGCTCCCCCTGCTCCCCCTGCTCCCCCTGCTCCCCCTGCTCCCCCTGCTCCCCTTGCTCCCCCTGCTCCCCCTGCTCCCCCTGCTCCCCCTGCTCCCCTTGCTCCCCTTGCTCCCCCTGCCTCCCCTGCTCCCTCTTGCTTGCGATAGGCAAAGGTGAAGGGCTGACGGATGGATTTATAGGGTTCTGCGACAATTTTTCCCGTTTCAGACGCTCCCACAAACAGTAATCCTCCGGGTATCAGCAAGCGATCCAGGGCTGCTAATACCTGTTCGCCAGCTTCGGATTTCAGATAGATTAATAAGTTACGACAGAAGATAATGTTGTATTGCTTTTGAGTCAGAGCCAAAGCTCTCATCACATTCCCCTGCTGAAAATTAACCAACTTACGAATAGATTCGGAGAGTTCATAACCCTGCTCCGTTTGCTGGAAGTAGTGCGATCGCGGTTTCCAGTCCTCGCCCCGAAAGGAATTTTTAGTGTAGACTCCCTGCCTTGCTTTGGCCAGTGATCGATGGCTAATATCGATGGCATCGATCTGGAACTGTTTGGGATGCAGACCCGCTTCGAGTAAAGCGATCGCTATGGAGTAAGGTTCTTCCCCTGTAGAGGATGGCACACTCAGCACTTGCAGAATATTCCGGTTGAGCGAGGGTCGCCATTCTGAGGTGATGTATGTTTTGAGGTAATCAAAGGGTTTACCATCTCGGAAAAACCAAGTCTCTGGAACAATCAGAATTTCGATTAGTTCTTCTAATTCGGTCGCGGAGGTTTGTAACTTTGCCCAATAGCTCTCCAGATCCGGTAATTTACATCTGACTCGACGAGTCTCGGCAGATCTGGCAATCTGGTTAGGGCTGGCGATATCGGGATCTAAGCCAATGGTTTGGCTCAACAATTTGGCGATCTTCTGTAGTACCATATTTAACCCTAGGCCGTTTTAAACTTAGCAATTTCTTTTCGCAATCCATTTGCTGCCTCGTCAAGCCGATCTACGGCACTGTTTGTCTCTCGTAAAGAGTCTACGGTCTGCTGGGAGGCTTGACTAAGTTGTCCCATCGCTTCACTAATCTGTTGTGCTCCTTGGGATTGTTCCTCAATGCTCTGACTCACACGCTCAAAGCGGGGGGTTAAGCCTTGCACCTGTTCAATGACTTGAGTGACGCGATCGCTAATTTTGCTCACATCGGCAACGCTATCAACCACTGATTTACTAAATTTATCCATTTCCATCACACCCGTAGAAACGGCGGACTGCATCTCTTTAATCATCTGAGCAATTTCTAAGGTGGCGACGGCGGTTTGATCAGCCAGTCGGCGAATTTCCCGTGCTACAACAGCAAACCCGGCCCCATATTCCCCGGCTTTTTCAGCTTCGATCGCCGCATTCAACGAAAGCAGGTTCGTCTGGTCAGCCACTTTATTAATAGTCGTCACCACGCTATTAATATTGTTTGCCTTTTCATTCATCACGCCCAGTTTGGTAGTAATACTGTTAGTGGCTCCCGAAAGTTCGCGCATGACCGTTTCCATCCGGTTGAGGTCATTGTGACTGGCTCCGGCGGATGTTGCTGTGGACTGTGCCATCTGTGTCACCTGCTCCATGACTCTGACCAATTCTTTAGAAGTGGCGGCAATCTGTTGGGAGGTAGCACTAACTTCATTGGTAGAAGCTAGTTGCTCGACAACGGTGGCTTCTAATTCTTTTCCGGCGGCGGCAATTTGAGTTGAAGATGTGCTGATCTGAACTCCTGACTTTTGCATCTGGAGAATCAGGGCATTCAGCTTTTTGGACATATAGTGAAACGCGGCCATCAACTTACCAATTTCGGTAGTATCGTTGCTGACCTCAAGGGTTTGTTGTAAATCTCCTTCAGCAATCTGTTCTGCGGCTTTCACTACCTTGGGTAGATCTCGTCGGATGGGCAATGTAATCATAAATGCTGCCACCAGACTTGCCAAAATCGTTACCAGGGTTCCCAAAATGATTAGCAAAGTCTGAAACTGCTTGGCTTTTTGGGCTTGGAGTAAATTATCCTGTAGTCTGGCTTCAAGAATGGTATGGGCGCGATCGCTGGCTTCGGCGAGTCTGGCAATCCGAGGAATTAAAATTTGTTGTTTGGCTTCATTCAGCTTATCGGCATCAACGAGGGGATAAACACCTGCTGCAACGCTATCGTACTCATCACCAATCTGGATCATGGCGTTTATAGCTTCTCGCGTCTGCGGATCGACAATTGTTGTCAATTCCTGCTTGTTCGCCAGCATACTTTCTCGGGCTTTCTCATAAGTCCCACGATAGTAAGGATCTTTAGGATAAAGAGCATATCCGCGGATACTGGCGATAATCCTGGCGACATCGTAAGCATAGGCATCTGTACTGCTGATATGATCACCTGCTTGCTTTGAGTCTAACTGCAATTGGACTAGGTTTCCGATACCGGAAAACAGCATTGAGCCTAGGATAATTAGAAACAGAATCGGCACGGAGAAGCCCAGGATCAGGCGGTTAGTGATATTGTTAAACATGGTATTAGGAATTGGGAATTGGGAATTGGGAATTACGAATTACGAATTACGAATTACGAATTACGAATTACGAATTAATTAGGACTCCTATTTAATTAAGTGTTTTCACCCATGAGCAGGTAAGCGTGTTGTTCATCGCTGAAAAGTTTCTCAAGCTGAAGACATTGAATAATCCGTTTTTCATCAATGATTGTGCCACTTAAATAGGGGGCTTCATCAACTCGAATACTGGAATCTTTAATGTCTGTAGTTGATATATTTAGAGTTTCCGTCACCCGCTCGGCCATCAGACCTAAATATTGCGGTTCTCCTTTTTGATTAGGATATTTAACAATAATAATCCGGGTACTGAGGTGCGATCGCCCGGGAGTTCCTTGGATTAATTGGCACAGGTCAATTACGGGAAGAATTACTCCTCGGTAATTAAATAAACCCGCGACATATTCGGGTACATGATGTACTTTCCTGAAACTAACTCGCGGAATCACCTCAACAATATAGGAACTACTAATCGCAAACAGGTCTTTTCCAGCGTAGAAAAGTAGAATTAGCATTTTTATTTAACCCACGATTGCTGCGTGAGCAATAACAACAATATTAAGAACAACAAATGAACCGGACAGGATCGGAACAGCAAAACGTCGCATTAAATCCCGTGACAATTGTTCCTGTTCTGATTCACTTAAAAATCGAGTATAAACTAGCAGACTGGCTGTGATGAAAATGTAAATAATTGCCATGATATGAATGAAATCAATCAGGGTGACGGAATTGCTACTTCCTAACTCGGATGTTGCTGTTTGCATATTAACTAAAACGGCAAACAAAGTCCCGACAAAAATACCCATTCGATCCCCAAAATCTTCATCCAGCAGCAATGTGATAATTGACAGTGCTACCGCGGCATAAACGCCCAAAGAAAGTTTAAAGAAGCTAACTTTACTCTCGCGATTAATCGTAACTGAAACCACGATGCGGGAACGACGGTAATTAGGATCTTTTTGAATGGACGGATTACCAAAGCTGGTTTGATAAGGAAAATTAACTTGAGAAATCTTAAAATCTGTAATTTTCCAACCCGCCAAATTCATATCTTTCTGATAACTGGAGCCAGAATAATCTGGGGTATGAACGAAACTAGACGCATCTAACTGGGTTTCCTCTAGTATAATTTGCAATATATGGCGATCAAATGGATAGTTATTTGTGTCCCAGTTGTAATAGAGAGTTGTACCAATTTCCTGTCCAGACCAGAAGACATTTTTACTAGATCCAAATAGATCGGACAGATTTTCATTCCGCGAAAACCTGTCGTAATTTTTGCTAACTTCCTTACTATCTAAAACCTTCAGGGTTTCTAAAGGTTTCATATTCTCAAAAGGACAGACACTCCAGATCCAGAAATTGGCAGCAAATGAGTTCTCTGCTGGGTTAAAATCTCGCAATGATGTCAAATAAACTCCAATTTGACAAGTTTTGGGAGGGGTTAAATCCTCCGCACTAACTGGCAAAATTTGATAGATCCAGCAACTAAAACTAACGGTCAGCAAGCAACTAATTAGATATAATTTATTGATCACTGCTTTAACAGCAGAATGCTGAAGTTTAGAAATATTTTCCCTCAACCATCAACTCCTTTACTAATTAGGATTAGAGCCACTGTAAGCCTGCCTCATTTGACTACAAACCGCTACAATTTAAGTTTTTTGCAGACTTGCTCTTGCTAATAAAACACCGATTTGGACACAAATCATACCGACTACGGCACTTCCAAAAAAATAAAGGAACATCGTCTGGTTATCTCCCTTGGTTAAGAAACCATTAGTTTCTAAACCGTAGGTTGAAAAGGTTGTATAGGCTCCGCAGAAACCCGTTGTCGTCATCAGTCGGAATTCAGGGGAGATCAACCGAATATTCTCGATCGCTAAAGTCAAAATATAAGCAATCAACAAACAGCCAGTGACGTTAATAAAGAATGTGCCATAAAAGCCAAAATCTTTACCAAAAATTGCTTTGGCGGTTTCGGTGAAATAGAAACGACTCAATGCACCAAAAATTGCCCCGATTGCTATAGCCAGGGAATAACGTCCTTTCAAAAATTCCATTGTGTTTTGCCTAAAATGTTGAGGATTTGCGGTTTTTTGTTAGCTAAATTTCAACCTGTTTATGAGGTTGGGACTACGACAATATTGGCGATCGCAACGCCTATCATCACCGCTATTAAACCTAAAATTGCACTCCCAGCCCAATAAAAAGCTGTGAGAAAGGTTTCTTTATTCCGCCATAAACTTAGGGTGTCAAAGCCATAGGTTGAAAATGTGGTGTAAGACCCTAAAAATCCGGTTCTAATCAGTAAATCTAATTCTTTGGGATAGCCTGTAATTCCTTTGGAAATGGTGAAGAAGAAACCCATCGCCAAACATCCAGTTAAATTAATCACAAATGTTCCGTAGGGAAATTTGGCTCCAAATTTGGCTTTTGTCCATTCGGTAATTTGATACCGAGATAGTGCCCCAGGAACTGCCCCAGCAGCGATCGCTAAAACATTAGTTATGTCTGACATTCGTTAATATTCACCCTATACTAAGTAAGTTTCGTTTTTTTTTGGAGTATTTTGGGTTCATAATAGAAATGTAGCTGAAATTACAAAATGTTGTTTTTAGAAAACCAAAAATTCTCTATCTTGATCAACATCAGTTTCATTGATTTCCTTATTCCCAAAAAAAGTTGTTTGTTGTTTGAATTCAAACAACTTTTACCCATCCGTCGCCATTATGCCATCAAAATTCAGAAATTTGTATTTTAGCAACATGAATATTTTTAATTATAGATATGCAGCAAATCGATATTGAGCAAATAGACCAAAATTTGTTAATCTAAATTTTTAGTGTTTGGATACAAAATCAGGTTTCTGTGAATTGAGAAACCTCCGTCAAAGCAACTTTAAGATTGACGGAGGTAAGGATCAATTTAAGCTTTTGACTTAAAAATTCTCTTTATTTCTCTTAGTAATTAGTCTGGCTCTGATATTTTCCGTTTTGGTTTTTACCATCAGTTGTTTGGATTACAAGGATTTCATTACCACCGCGAATCACTACACCAAACTGTTTGTATGGTTGAGATGGTCTTCCATCTTCATAAGACTGGGTAGCATCCAGAGAGAATGTGCCATCATTGTTAACTTTGTAAGTCCCGGTCACGCTATAACCTACTTCCTGCCCGTCAATGCTAACAAAACCCTTACCTGTATGAGCTCCATTACCATCAAAATTAGCTGTTCTCAAAGCAGAATAGGATACAGTAGAAACTGTACCATCAGGATTGGTAGTTTTGCGAGTACCTTGATCTTGAAATCCGAATCCACCTTTGAGGCTGCCATTGTTAAATTCAGTCATAACAAAATTCCTATTTGTAAATACAAGATTAATTATTAGTTAACTTGATTCTTTTGTAAAATGAATATTTTTAATTATAGGTATGCAGCAAATAGATATTAAGCAAATAGACCTAAATTTGTTAACAATTTTAAAAGTTCTACTGGAGGAAGTTAATGTTACTAAAGCCAGCCAAAAATTGAATTTAAGTCAATCCGCAACTAGCCATGCTTTAAAAAGACTCCGAAAAATGTTTAACGATCCCTTGCTAGAGCGCTGTTCTTCGGGAATGCGTGCTACGCCTAGGGCTTTAGCTTTGCAAGCATCCCTAGAAAGCATCCTGCTTGATATTGAAAAGTTAGTTACAGAACCAGTTTTTATCCCGGAATTAGCTCGGGGGACGATTCGGATCGCCGCTTCAGATTACGCCACCACTGTGATCCTGCCTTCGGTTTTGAGAGAACTTTCTTTGAAGAATCCTTATCTTGATATCGAATGTTATGACTGGCATCCTGAAACTTTGGATCGGCTCAAAAGTGGGGAGATTGATCTCGCTTTAGGAATAGTAGACCTAGATAAAACTCATGAATTTGGATATGAAAAGCTATTTACGGAGGATTTTGTCTCAATCGTCAGGGTAGAACATCCTATTATTAAAAAAGGGATTACTCTGGAATCCTATATTGCTTCGCCCCACGCTTTAATTACGATTACAGGCTTACCCATTAACTCAATTAAGAAATCATCTAAAAGTCATGTTGATCGCATTTTAGAAGAATTGGGAGTCGAACGTCGAGTCAGGTTAAAGTTACCCCATTTCCTATCTGCGGCTCTAATTGTGGGTCAAACCGATATGATTTTGACTTTACCCCGTCGGATTGCTTTGATATTTGCGAATATAGCTAAGATCACCATATTTGATCCCCCAATTGATTTGGGTCAGTATAACTATATGCAAATTTGGTCTAAGAATTCTGATCATGTTCCCTTTCAAATGTGGCTACGCGATTTGATCAGAATCCAAACTCAAGACATCTAAGAAACAATCATTCTGTCTCTTTTTTTCTATCCCCTATCTCCTATTCCCTTGCCATCTGTAGCACTAATTTCAGGATTTCATATTAGACCTCTTGCAAAAAAAATCTATGCTATATAGCAAGAGGCAATAGGGAATAGGCAATGGGCAATAGGTAAATACTTACTGTGAGCAGCTTTTAGCTTTTAAGAATGTCCTAATAGATGTGGCGACTGCTATAATGCCAAACTTTCACTATAAACCGGATAAGCCTCTGTCAGTATTGATCGGTAATCTTAAAACTGTTAGTAGTAGGCTGATTCGCAAAGAATTTCCTTTGTTGGCATCAAAGTATTTTTACAATAAACATTATTTTTGGACAGGTTCTTATTTTGTCGCTAGTTGTGGTGGTATTACAGTTGAACAGTTGAAAAAATATGTTGAGCAACAATCAACTCCAGAAAATTAAATCGAATTCGCTATCGCTCATGTTTTCTTTGGTCGTGATTCATCTCACCGCCAAGCTAACGCTGTGGCGGGTGTCCTCTCACGACGTTAAGATAGAGGCTGAGATGATCTGCCCCTATTCACTATTAACAGGTAACTATTATCCCGCGGCAACCATCGTATTTCCCACCACTTCACCCTGCAACATTCGTCCGGCTGCTTCTAATAATTGCTCCTCCAAATAGGGTTTGGTAAAGTAACCTTTCGCCCCCAAATTAAAAGCCATTTGACGGTGACGATCCGCACCGCGAGACGTCAACATAGCAATGGGTAAATTCGTTAACGCCGGATCTTTTTGCATCCGAGATAACAACTCCAACCCATCCATCCGGGGCATTTCAATATCGCAGAAGACAATATCGCAGGGTAAACCCGATTTCAGTTTTTCCCAGGCTTCCTTACCATCCCGGGCTTCTTCCACACGATAACCAGATTTTTCAAACGTAATCGAAAGGAGCGATCGCACCGTAATCGAATCATCCACAATTAACACCGTCGGCTCCGACTTCTGAACCACAGGTTCCGCCGTGGCACTGCCCATCTGCCAAATCTTGCCCGAAGCATCCCGACGAATCCGACCCATGGCCAAATCAATCAGTTCTAGGACATCGGCGATCGCCACAATTTGACCATCCCCTAACACCGTCGCCCCAGCAATCCCAATCGGTTTTGGTACGGGCCCTTCTAAGGGTTTGATCACAATTTCCTGTTCAATCAACACCTGATCCACCTGCACGGCCAAATAACTATTAGAAGACCGTAGGACAATCACCGAAATCATGTCTTCTTCAACATTTGCACCATAGACATTCCCCCGACCCAAATGGCGATGATAGGTCAACAGTTCCCGCAAATGACGTAGGGGCAAAATTGTACCCCGCCATTCCAACACCTTACTGCCATCGGACTCCGTGCGGATTTGTTCCCGAGGAACGTCAATCATATCTTCCACCCCATCCATTGGGAAAGCAATCCGAACCCGATCGCTCACGCAACACAAGGCCCGGGAAATACTCATATTCAGGGGCAAACGAATCGTAAACGTCGTCCCGTGTCCCAAGGTAGAATCCGTCGTGATCGCGCCCCGAATATCGGTTAAGCTGGTACGCACCACATCCATTCCCACCCCTCGACCCGCGAATTCATCCGCCACATCCTTCGTACTAAAGTTGGGCAAGAATAACAGGTCATAAATTTCTGGGTTACTCATACTTTCGGCGTCTTCGGCGGTAATGATTCCTTTCTGAATCGCCTTATTTTTCACCCGGTTGACATCAATACCACCCCCATCATCGGAAACCGCAATAATCGTTTGGTTTCCTTGGTGAAATACCCGAATCGAAATTCGGCCCACCGCCGATTTCCCCGCCGCCGTCCGAACATCCGCCGGTTCAATCCCGTGAGTAATAGCATTATTCACTAGATGAATCAAGGGGTCGTGGAGTTTACCCAGTAACATTTTGTCAATTAAGGTATCTCGACCCTCCACAAATAACTCCGCCTGTTTCCCACACTTGATCGAAATATCCCGCACGGGACGTTTCAGGGCGTCTGCCTCACTGCCAAAGGGTTCCATGCGGGCGCGATTTAACCCTTCTTGTAACGCTGTTGTAATCCGTCGCAACTCCCGAGTTACTTGGTCGGCTTCTTCAACTAAAAATCCAATATCTGCACTGGACTCCCGCACCCGCACAATTAACTCAATAATCTCTTGGGACAGGGTATGGAAGGGCGTAAACCGATCCAGTTCCGTTGAGTCTAAATCATTATTGGAATCATCATCATGAATCGAGGAACTGTCCGAAAACCAGAAGGGTTTGCGACGGTGGGACAGTAGGGAAATTTCCAAGAGCGATCGCTCATAAAAATCCTGCATCCGTTGACCCACATCTCCCAATAAAGAAACCTGATGCAGCAAATTATCCAAAAACTGTCGCATCCGTTCTTGGTCTTGTTCCAAACTGTTGCGGTTAACGACCAGTTCCCCCATCAAGTTACTCAGACCATCCAGTTGTTTCACCGGAACCTTGACAATTTGTTCGGCAATGGGTTTAGCAAATGTCCCCCTAGGAGGAGTGGTGGTTCGAGATCGGGGAGGAGCATCTTCAATCAATCGAATTAATGCGATAAATTCCGAATCCTCCTCCGAGAGTTGTGATTCTGTGTTAACTGCTTTGCGGGCGGTCTGGGAGTTAATATTTTTAGGAGGATCGGGTGTCCAGGGTTCAGCCACGGGGGTATGGAGCAGTTGATCCAAATCCAAGAAATCCTCATCTTCCACCGTCGTTTCAGCAGCCGTTGGCTGACTATCTGCCCCTCCTAAATTGAGTAGGGCATCCAAACTGGCAAAATCATCCTCCGGCAGTTCTAGGGTGGGCTGCACCGTCGCTACAGGTTCTAATTTTGGGGACATCCGGGGGAGTTGAGTGGGACTTGGCTGATCCAGGGTTACATCCGCGGCTTCTTCGAGTTCTCCTTGTAAAAGTTCTTCAAACCAATCTTCTTGAACATTCATCTGACCCGATGTGCTGCTGTCGGTTTCCCGACTGGCTTGGATTTTGGGGTCAAACTGGTCAAATAGATCATCTAAATTTTCCGCATCTTCCAATAACTCCGTAATTTGAGCCGGGGAAAGATCGACAGAACGGGCAGATGGCATCCCCTCTTGGGGATTAATCGCTAACAACTCATCAAATAAATCCCCAAAACCATCTACCGGGTCATGCTGTCGGGTTTCTACCGACATCGGCTTGGTTGCTGTTCCCGTTTCTGGGATGGCTGACTCCCCATCACTGAGGTGATCAAAGAAACTCAATAGATCATCATCGGCTCCAGAAGTCACTAAACCGGGTTTTTGTTTGGTTTTACCCTTCTGGGTTTGGGGTGGATAGCCAGAGGTTGACCGTTGATTGAACTCAGGTTTTTCGTCTCCCAACAAATCAAAAAAGTCCCCCGATATTGATTCTGTTTCGGTTTCCAAGGACGGGGAAGTTGACGCGGGGGCTTCTTCCGTCACCTCCTGCTCCCATTGATCCAAACCTTCAAATAAATCTCTGAGACTGTTATATTCTTCGGGGGTAATTTCTGGGCCGTTTTGTAAACGGGCTGGGGTATTACTGGGGTTGGTCACTGAATCTGACCAGTTCACATCGGAGAAAGAATTGTTGGGTGCTGCTACTTTAGGGTTTTTTTTCTTACTATTTCCCTGTTTCAACTGACCCGATTTTGTGGCTGTCTCCGTCGTAGTTTTAGGCGGTTTAGATTGACTTGGAGATGTTTCAGGAGATGATGTAGATGGAGGCGACGATTTGGTTTTTTTATCTGTTTTTGCCGGGCTAACCGTCTTGGGCAAAAGTTTTGTAATCCCTTCTGTTACAACAATTTCCCCCTCTCGATTCACTAAAACCAGTTCTTGGGCTTCTTTAATAGATTTAATCACAATCGGAGCTAGACTCCGATAAGTATTGTCAGGATTGGCAATCACTTTTTCTAGGATCTCAATAAACTTAACCCAATTGGGCAAATCAAAGAGTTCCCCCGCCCGGGCTAAACTCCGACAGGTTTCGATTAACCCTTGACGAGTTTTTGGGGTTTCTGACTGTTTGAACTGTTGCAACATTTCTCGCAGACGTTCGGGAACATCACTGCGAAATACCAAGTCCTTCGCACTACTAGGAGGTTCTTTAGATATAACAGGAGTAGGAATGGGGCGATTAGATACAGAGGACGTAGGCCCGGTTTCTACTTCAGATGATCGCTTTGTCCCCTGTTGTTGAACCACTTTAATATGGTAATTTAAGGCTTCAAAAACAGGCTCAACATCCTGCAAAATAGCACTAGCTGCTTCTTCCGTTAAGCCATAGGGCCCTGATAACTGATCGATTAAGGCCTGTAATGTATCAAAAACCTGTAAAAATAATGATTCTAATTGTTGATCGATAAATTGAGTCGGAAGACGGTTTTCTTTCAGGATTTTAAAACTATCTTCTAACCTGTGAGCCGTTTGTTGAATACTATTAAGTCCCAACATCGCCGCCCCACCCTTGACCGAATGAGCCGCTCGGAAAACTTCATTGAGCAGTTCTGGATCTTCAATCGTCGTTTGTAGATTGAGTAATCCCTGTTCAATCGTATTGAGGTGGTCTTTCGCCTCCTCAATAAAATAGCCCATAATCCGTTGTTGCTGTTCAAGTTGCATATAAGTTATCCGTAATCAGTTATCAAAAAAGGCGGGCAATGGGGAATAGGGAATGGGCAATGGATAAGAGTTTTCTTCCAACAAATAACCGGGTCTGTTTCTTCCCTATTGCAAGAGTGTCCATTCCCCTATCTGCATTATCAGTAATCAGTTTGTCAATGGTTAATTAATTCGTAATTCATAATTCGTAATTCGTAATTTTCCGAGGCTAACCCTTCTCCGAGGAATCAACGCGGAAGCGTTCCACCGATGTCAGCAGGTCTCGCGCCACACCCACGAGTTTAGTTAAGGCACTGGACACCTTTTGGGCTTCGGTAGAAGTTTCTTGGGCGCTATGTTCCACCGCTCGCATCACCTGGGCGACGGCGCGGGCGGTTTCGTTTTGTTCAACGGTATCCGCCGTAATTGAACGGACGAGAACGTCAATCCGGTTGGTCACCTGAATAATGTCATCCAGGGCTCGTTTAGCTTGTTCCGCGAGGCGAGTCCCCTCAATCACCTGTTGATGACCTTGGGACATCGCCATCATCACCGTGTTGGTTTGGCTTTGAATTTGCATCACAATTTGTTCGATATCCTTTAAGGATTTCGCCGACTTATCTGCCAACTGTCGGACTTCATCGGCAACGATCGCAAATCCCTTACCCGCTTCTCCAGCCCTGGCTGCCTCAATACTAGCGTTTAAAGCCAGTAAGTTAGTCCGGGAGGCAATTTGAGAAATCAGCCCCACAATTTTAGAAATTTCCTGAGACGATTCTCCCAAACGCTTGACTTCTCGGCTAGTTTCTGCTACGGTTTCTCGAATTTTTAGAATCCCGGCCACGGTCATTTGTACCGCTTCCCCGCCTTTGGTGGCTAAGGCGGCCGCCGACCGAGCCACTTCTTCAGCTTCCCGCGCACTTTCAGCCACCCGTTGAATGGCATCGGTCAGTACCTGCACCGAGTTTAAGGTAGCAGCGAGTTCCTCCGCCTGGCGGAAAGCATCCCCGGCCACATCCTTGGCAAAGGTCGCACTATCGGTAGCTCCCTTACTCACCTGACGGGCGGCTTGTTTCACCTGTACCACAATTTCCCGCAGGTTTTGAATGGTTAAGTTAAAGGAATCCGCCACTGCCCCCAAAACGTTCGCCGTCACTTCTGCGGTTACAGTTAAATCTCCTCGGGCCGCCCCTTCCACGTCATCCAAGAGCCGAATCACCTGACGGTGTAAATCATCCCTAGCGTCTTCCTGTTCCTTAGCCTTGCGTTGGGCTTCTCGGGTAATACTTTGGATAAATTGGGCTGCATGGTTGAATTTAGAAGACATTTTCCCAAACTCATCCTCGGCAAAAACCGTGGCCCGGGCATCTAAATTACCCTTACTGATGGCATCAAACTGAGCTTGTAAATCGTCTGTGGCCTTAGAAATTTGTTGGGCACTGATCCGACCCAATCCCCAGGTCGCCAGAAAACTAGTCGCCCCAGCTACTGTGGTCAGCAGCCATCCGGTGCCTCGCAGATAGTCTACGACTTCGGACTTATTATTCAAGGAAGCGGTACGAGTCGCAATATTGGTGGCCGTTGCCACTAAAATCAGGGTCACCAGTCCCGTCCCCATCGCCATATACAAGGGTTTCCGCTTCAAGGAGGCATTTTCCAAGAAAGAGAATGGCCCCTGCTCGGTGGTGACCATCGTATCTATCCCTTCTCCGAAGTCTGGGGTTAGGGTGGTTACAGCCGATGCAGCGTAAGCCGTATTAAAAATCTCATCATCCCGAATCGCTGAACTGTCACTGTCGATGGTACTATTGCTGGTGGTATTACCAAATTTACTATCGACACTACTAAAATCTGAATCAACGTACAGGTCATTGTCCCCACTGTCGGTGATGCCAAAATCCCCAATATCATCAAATTCTTCAAAATCCTCTAAGAAATCATTGGGGGTCTGAGCCACCACCTGGCCATTTTGAGAACGGCCATTGGTATCATGGCTCTCCACCGTGACATCAAAGGAATCTCCAAAGGTATCTTCATCAAAGGTATCGAGATCAAAACTATTGGGAATGTCCGCCGAATCGAAAACCAGATCATCGGGTTCTTCATATTCTTCCGCATCAACATAATGGGAACGGTCGGCACCATTTATACCTGAGAGGGGGCCAGAGTCGTCGGGATCGGACAAATAGGGATCATTGACCGCATTATTGGTTAATAGTGTTTCTTCTTCGTTGCTTTCTTCAGCATCCAGAACCTTATAGTTAGCCGTCATATTAGGAGTGTTCGGGGGTAGGGGAACAGCAATCTTGGCATCATCAACGAAGGGTTCATCTGAAAAACTAAAAGCTGAATCCAAATCAGGGTCAAACTCATCTTCCTCAAACAGTGGAGTTTCCTTGACGGAGACGAAACCATTTTGGGATGGGGGTTCATGATTAACAAACTCCTGATCTGAATCGGCTGCATCTTCTAAAGGGGCAAAAATATCATCAAGTTCTGCTTCAAAGTTCGAGGAAGCCATCACCCCTGTAGAGTTACCATTAGAGGACTCATGACTAGCACCGTTGAGTTCTCTTTGATCTGCTGGATGAGATCCATAGGCTTCTGGATCGTTTAACCCCCCCAATTCATCGTCATCCAAGCTATCAAATTCTAGGAATTCCGTCGGTTGAGATAAATAATCTGGGGATGACCCATTCAGAGTTTCCGGTGATTGGACTGAATCCGATTCGTCTTGGGGGTTTCCGGTTGGGGAATCGAGCCAATCTAAGACCTCATCCTCGGAAGAAAATAAATCCCCACTTAACTGTTCGAGATCACTGGTGTTCGATTCATCACTGGCAAAGTTTTGCCCCAAGAGGGGTTCATCTTCTTCTAGTGTAAACGGATCGGCTTCTAATTCAGTGAAAGAATTTTCTGGGTCTAGGGGGTTTAAAATTTCTGTGCCTTCGTCTAAGTCTCCCCCTGGAGCAAAAGGATTATCTTCGGTGAAGGTTAGGGGAGATTGACTGCCATTGGACTGTATATAATCGGGTTCATCCTCTGAATTGTCGAACTCTAAACCGATGGCAGCATCCAGATTGGAAGTGGATAAATCCAAGTCAGCATCGTCTAAGTCTGGGAAATCAAAGTTATCATCCGGCAAATCATTAAAATCCGACCGGGTTCCTTCGGTGGCTGCCCCATTCAATCCATGGGTATCGGCGGATTCTAGGTCTAAATCAGGCATGGAGGATTCTTCTGATAGCCAGTCTAAATCTTGGGTTAAATCAACTTCCCCATCCTCGATTTCTTCATCTACTAAAGCATTAAAAATTTCTGGGGAATCGGAACTATCATCGAAACTGCCCGCAGGAGATTCGAGTAAGTATTGATCTGTATCGGCTAAGGCTTGATGGGCTTGTTCGAGTAATTCGGAGTCATGGGTCAAGTTGATCACTGCCTCATACTGCTCACGGGCGACATCATACTGCTGCAACCCATAGCCATAGATGTGACCACAGAGAAGACGGGCCGATGGATCTTCTGGATAATCTTCCAACAGTTGATAAACCAGCGCCGCCGCCTGTTCGTAATTTCCCTGACAGTATGCTTCCTCGGTTTGCTGATACTCTTGTAGGAAGTCTGTGCTTGTTGCCATGAGCGATTCCCCTTTTGACTTTCAAGTTTAGTGTTGCTCGTGCTTAATAGTTAAGATTTCAATGTAGAAACACGGATCATAAGGATGTAACCCGGTCTGTAGTAGATTTTCTAATAATCCCGACCCTCGGCTGGGTGAGTGGGGATTGAAAGTTTAATCCTAGGGTAAAAAAACCGCTGGTGGGGGTTTTTGATTTCCCAGGTTAACAGCTTTAGCTTAAGCAGTTTTATAATCAATTGATAGGTCGGTTTCCTCAACGGTTATAGGACGAAACCGGCTGCTGATGGGTCACGTTGCCCAACGAGCCGAGCGCAGAATGGCGATTTGGTCTAAAAGTCGCAGGACGCTGCCTTCGGTTCCAACTTGCCACTCTCCTTTGATAAAAGGAGTCATACTATCGCTGACTTGGGTGGGCATTTGCATTTTATCAGGGTCAAGCCATGCCATGTCATTGACTTCATCAACGGCTAATCCTAATATAATGTCTTGATCTTCAACGGCAATCACATGGATCTCTGTTCGATCCGTATTCAGGGGAGTTGAATCACCTAAAAACTGACCTAAATCGGCGACCCAAATCACTCGACCCCTAAGATTGAAGGTTCCCAGTAACAGGGGGGAAACATTAGGAATTGGGGTCATCCGGTCTGGCGATTGAAAGAGTACCTCCCGAATCCCGATGGCGGGAAGGGCAAACTCACTCCGTGAAGGAACGAAAAAGCGAAGATGGGGTTCACCTTCGGGGGTTTCCAGTTCTTGAAATCCTGGACTGTCTGTTCCTGGCCCGGTTAAAAAATCAGGATTCCCAACCATGGTTATTTTTCACCTATCCTCTAAGTAATTGTTTAACGGTTCCGACTAATTCTTCAGGTTGAAAGGGTTTAGCAATATAAGCATCTGCCCCTTGTTTCATTCCCCAATAGCGGTCAAATTCTTCCCCTTTAGAGGAACACATCACGATGGCAATATTACGGGTTTTGGGATCGGATTTCAGGCGACGACAGAGTTCATAGCCGTTCATCCTGGGCATGACAATATCTAGCACCATTAAATCGGGGCGGTTTTTTTGCACTTCTTCGAGTGCTTCCACACCGTCAGTGGCGATACTGACTTTTAACCCATTCTGCTTGAGAAGACCACAAATCATCTCCCGTTGAGTGACACTATCTTCCACAACCATAACTGTATTCATCTTTCTTCTCCCTTAGAAACTCCCAAATTACCTGTAGTCAGGTTGGCGGTTTGAGTCCAAGTGGAACGAGGTTTATGCTGCATTACAAATTCATCGTAGAGTGTAAGAAAACCTAAGTATCTCAAAAGATGTGATTCTATTTCGATTATACAAATCTTTGAGAGCCGAAATTGATCCGGCTGGGGGTTTTCTGTTTCAGGGGATGTCGCGGTCGCAGAAACGGTCAATGGATTCCATTGCCGGAGATCAGCTAGGTGATATTAGGTCAAAGGGTTTCTAACTCTGTCATAAATTCATCTTCTAAATCTGTATTAACAGAAGCATCTATTGTTTTTCCTGGCCCAATATAGGTTTCAACTAATGTTAATAATTCGGCATCTCCAAAGGGTTTTGTTAAATAATTTGTCGCCCTCACCATACGGGCTTTAAGTCGGTCAATAAATCCATCAATTCCTGTTAACATAACAATCGGAGTTTGTCGGAAAGCCGTAGAATTTCTTAACATTGCACAGATTTCATACCCATTCAATTCAGGCATGGCAATGTCACAAAGAATTAAATCAGGTTTCAGCTGAAAAACTAAACTCAATGCTTTTAAAGGGTTGCCAATTGCTGTGGCTTCATAGCCATGTTCTCTTAAAATGATTTCAACACTTTCCCGAATTACTAGATCATCATCAATACAAACAATTCTCGGAGTTCTATTCCTATCAGTAAAGGTTTCTGGCTCGTTAAAAATGTTTTCAGGATGGAGAGCCAACAATTGTACAAGTCCCTGTTGGACAAAGGGATAAATAGCCTTAGCCACCGCGACAATATCTCGGTGTAAGTAACGGGAAATTTGACGAATTGAGGTTTGACCATCCGCCCAATGATTTAGGCTTTCAAATACTTTGGGTCGGACTGTTTTTTGTAATTTTGACCGATCGGTGATCAAGGGACATTGGTTGGGGGAGGTAATATGGGGATGGAATTTTTTCCACTCTTGAACTTGTTTGAAAATATCGGCTAATAAGGGACTAATTTCTAAGGTGGTTAACTGGGGGGCTAATCCCGATCCCATTTCAAAAATAAAAGCACCTTGATGTAAACTCAGCAAGTCAAATAGGGTTTCTTGAACCATACAATGAATGATATTACGGGCGATGTTTGGGGTAATTACTTGATTTTCTAGCAACACCCATAAATATCCGTATTCGGGCGCATTGACCGACGTGATCGAAGGAACTTCTAACTCTGAAAGCACGGTTTCGGCCTGATAGCGCCGTAAGTAATCCCGTAATCTCTGGAGGCTTCCTTCGCTTTGGCCGGCATAGATAATTCGACCATTCCAAGAAAACACTAACCAACATTGTCCCGTGAGACGAATGGGATGGCGTTCCATTTCCATCGTCGTCTGGGATGAACTGTAAGCTTCTACCATGAGTTCCCCTGTCCTCTGGCCAAGCTCAATCAGTTGTAAAATACTACGAATATC
Source organism: Planktothrix sp. PLAVEN19ND (assembly GCF_057220675.1). Taxonomy (NCBI): domain Bacteria; kingdom Bacillati; phylum Cyanobacteriota; class Cyanophyceae; order Oscillatoriales; family Microcoleaceae; genus Planktothrix; species Planktothrix sp. PLAVEN19ND. The sequence goes on from NZ_CM170132.1 coordinate 3,307,506, forward strand.
AATTTCGTTTAAAGAGCCTTGCATTTAGCAAGTTGCCTCCTGCAAATCAGTTTCAGTTTATATATAGCAGGGAACATTCGCGGTGGAACATCCAAACGGCTTTTAGCCAATATTCCACAGCAAGTTGTCTTCAGGTTCAAATCATAGAGCCAAGATGCCCCTTTGTCCCGTCGCAAAGCCTATGGGTTCTAAGAAAGTTCTAAGAAAGTAGAACTCACATTGAGCATACCAGTCCGAGGCTTGGAATACAACTTAAAGGGATTGATAGTTCTGGTGTGGGAACTCCGATTTTCTGGGTATCTTTTCCCTAGCAAGGGTCTGATGCTGGTAATTCGGAGGTAACTTAGGGTGATTTGATGAAAAATTTGCGAAATATAGGCAGGGAATCTAGTGAAAAGTCCCTGGAGATGTTAACTTTTATAAACGCCCTCTGGAAACAAATTACGATTCTGACCGGGTAAACTGTCCATCCATCATGATTTTCAAGCAAAATGCAAGCAGCGATCAATCCCACCCTAGCTAATTTGTCCATTGTTCCCCAACGTCAGCCTCTGAAAGTTGTGGTATTAGGAGATAGTCTCGTCTATGGATTTGGTGATCCTGAAGGGGGTGGCTGGGTGGAGCGACTGCGGCGTCAATGGATGTCACCGGAGGCAGTTGGCCCGATTCTTTACAATTTGGGGGTACGGGGAAATCGGGTGATTCAAGTTTGCGATCGCCTAGACCAAGAATTGCGCCATCGGGGAGAATTACGCAACCGTTTACCTGACGTGAGTGTTTTTTCTGTGGGATTAAATGATTCGGCGCGGGTACAATCGTTTCAAGGTCGCAATTATACGGAATTTGATCATTTTGAAACCACCCTACATCGTTTATTGGATAAAGCTCAAAAAATGTGTCAGGTTGTATTTGTGGGAATGGTTCCGGTTGATGAAAGTAAAATGCCCTTTCAAGGCTGTTTATATTATACTTTGGCCGATCAATTTCGCTACAAAGATGCCACTCGTCTCGCCTGTTTAGAGCGCAATATTCCCTATTTAGATTTATTGGAAATTTGGCTAGATCGAGGGGAACATTGGTGGAAATCTCGGTTATGTTCGGATGGTTTACACCCGAATGTTGCTGGATATGAGGCGTTATTACAGGACATTCACCAATGGGAACCTATTCAGAAATTAGCCCATTAATCTAGGAACTCCAGGGGTAAAATCTTTCCCCCCGGTGTTCCCTGTTCTCTGTTCCCTATTCCCTGCTATAAACTCCGAATCACCCGACAAGGATTTCCCGCCGCTAAAACCCCAGGAGGAATATTATCAACCACCACACTCCCGGCGCCAATGGTGGTATTGTCGCCAATTTCTACCCCTGGACAGATAATCGCACCGCCGCCAATCCAAACATTATTACCTATTTTAATCGGTGCTGCTAATTCTTTTCCGGTTAGGCGTAATTCGGGATCAATTGGATGATAGGCGGCATAAATTTGAACATTGGGCGCTAATAAAACATTATCCCCAATTTCAACATAATTGCAGTCTAGGATAATACAATTAAAGTTCATATAAACATTATTCCCCAGTTTAATATAACAGCCATAATCACAATAAAATGGGGGAGTAATGCACAGATTATTTCCGATTTTATCGAACAATTCCAGAAGAATAAGTTGACGAGTTTCTAACTCATCTTCCGTGGTACTATTATATAAACGAGTCAGTTTAGAAGCGCGTTTACGTCCTAAAACTAACTCGGGATCGTTACCGAGATATAATTCTCCCGCCAGCATTTTTTCCTGTTCGGTTTTGGGTATATTATCCATACTAATCCGCATTAATCCAACGAAACACAGAAGCGATCGCCCGGTTCACAAAACTATTGGGTTTCTCCCCAATAATTTTACGTTGAGCTTGATCCCGTTCTAATTCTAATTTAGCAATTAATCGTTCTCCTTTTTGTTCACGAATTAAAGCCACCAAATAATCATGGGTAAGTTGGTACCGATCATCGGGGATATCCGGGAGGTGTAGAATTAATCCTTCCTCTACTAATACTTCTAACAAAGGTTCAATTTTACTAAATTCTGTATTTAATTCTTCGGCGAGTTCTTTGCTAGTTTTCAGGGGACGGTGTTCTTGTTCACTGGTCAAAACATTGAGAATTTTAATTACTATTCGTTCATTTTTGGTACTACAATCTCGAATGATTTCATCCAAAAACTGCTCTAACATTTTTTGTCTGGGATATTCTCCCAGTTTTCTGTATTGTTCTAGGGTTTGAATATCATTGGATTGTAATTGGGTTCCAATCAGTTGTAATTCAATCGGTCTAATTTGATCAATATTAACAGTTAAATCTTGAATTAATTGATTCATTAAATCAGGTTTTATATTAAATTGAGCTCGCTCAACTTGATTTTGAATTAATTTTTTTGCTTGAATTAAAGTAAAGTTATCTAAGCCATAAAGCACTTTTCTTGAGAGGATTTCAGCCTGAATAACATCTTCTAAATTAGTTCGGCGATCGCATTCTAACAAATAATGTAAAGCATCATCTCTTAATGAGAGTAAAATCTTAATTGAATCCAAGCTCAAACTTTCTTTTAAAAATTCATAAAAGGGTAATCGTTGTTCTAACTGTTTACACACCACAAAAAATTCTTCAAATTGATCAAAAATTAATATCGTGGGAATTTGATTTTGATCATTGCGTTTGAGTAAATTGATCACTGAATTTAAGTTCCAGGTTTTCGGGTTGGGTTCGCGTAACCAGTCGGTATAAATTCTGAGTAAAATTGGTGTAGCAACTTGAGGATTACGCCCCTGTTCTTCTAAGAGCTTGGGTATAATTCCTGCATTCAGTAATGAACTTTTTCCTACCCCGGACTCTCCATGCAAAATAATCAGTTTATGTTGCGGGTCTTGAATCCGTTCAAATAGGGCTTGAACATCCTTTAAACGGTCGGAATTTTCAATTTCTACAGCGATAGATTGTTGTTGTTCATTCGGTTTAGATTGGGCTTGTAAGGTGCGAACCCCAATAAAGGCGCGTAACCCATATTGATATTCTATTTTAATTTTTTCTTCCTTTAAACGGGAGGCTTGAATATATAAATCTTGATCAAAATAAAGTTTGTGTAAAGCGGTCAAAATTCTGAGATAACCCTTGGGATCATCTTCAAGACTGGTTCTTTTTAAGGCTTCTTCGAGTTGACTAACCGTAGTTTCCCACTGTTTTAATTCCTGTTTGGATTCCGTGAGTAAATAAAGATAGGAATTATTAGAACTGGCGGTGGTGCTCATCGGGTCACTGTAGGTAGATTGACCTTGAATGGCTAAGGCTAACTCCGCTAATTGATTGGCGTGCGCCCATTTAGATTCATGTAACGCAGCTTCGGCCAAGAAACCATAATCCTTGGCTAACTGGGTTTCTGAACCATAGGAAATATGTAATTCAATGGCTTTTTTGGCTGCTTTTTGCAGTGCGTCCCATTCCTCTAATTGTCTTAAAACCGTGGTTAATTCCCCAATAAATTTAGACATTAAATCAGGGCGATTGACTTTATCAAAAATTTCTAAGCTTTTCTCAAAATAGTTTCTAGCTTCTTGCAAGTTTTGAGTATTTTTTGAGGGATTATCGGACTGACCTAGGGTGACAAAACATAACCCCAAATGGAATAAAACCCCCCCCATTTGTTCGATAAATTGATTGGGTAAAATGGTTTCTCGGTTAGCCATAGAAAGCATCTCTAAATTGCCTTTAGCTAAAGCCGATGGCCAATATTCCAAACTGCGACGATAATGGTAAAGAGTCGCTTCTAGGTCGTGATTATCGTAGGCTTCTCGACCCAAAATAAATTGTAATCCGGCGATTAAGGTGGGTAATAATTGCTGGTAGTTGTTTTGTCGAACTTGCTGAAGAATGACTTTAAATTCAGCATAGGAGTCTCCCAAAAGCGTAGCATTGCTTTGGAATAGCTCCGTATTGGGATCTAAAATTCCGGTAAACACCTGCTCAACACAGCGATTGAGAAATAGAATAGATGGGGAGGAAGGATTACCAGGAACAGTTTGGGGGGGAGTAATGTCGCTCATACGATTGCCTCAGACTGGGTGTAGTCTTAGAAGTATTAATAGTGTGGCATTTTTTGGATTAAAAAACAATAGTTGGGAAAAGCATCGAGGTATCCCTGGATATTTTCAAGGATACCCGTTTAAAGATTAAACCTTGGGGTGGGTTGGGCTAGAAATTTTGCCTGTTTATGGTAAACATTTATTATGAGCCGCTTCGAGGGTTTTTACATAATCTGAATCTTTTCCATATAGTCCCGTTAAAATATTAACTGTTTCTTCGACTAAGATCAAAGAATTTACCGTATTAATCCAAGATATATCTCCGGCGGGAAGAATCATGCCATAAAATTCACAGGTTAAGGGTTCCTTGGGAATTAAAGCATAATCTTGAGGTTTGATGGCTGGATTTCTCAGCACTTCTCCAATTAATAATAATCCGTCACTGGCGAAGGCATTTAAACGACCCTGAACCACATCTTCCACGGCATTTTTTCGACCGTCAACTCCTGGGTATTCTACAACTTTTGCTAAGGAATAACGACTGCTAATAAACTGTTGGGTTAAGGAAGCGGGTAAGACCCCAATGGAAATAGCTTCTAAAGCTCCCGAGGGTTGAATATAAGATTGATTATCCGGTCGAACTAATAAATGAACACCTGTGGCTAAAAACCGATCAGAATAGGTAATACCGGATTCTGGATTCCGCAAAATTGTATTAGGGCCACATTCTAAATGAACTTTTCCTTCCCTGACCAGTTGTTCCCGATTTTGCAAATTTGAGGGAATTAATTGTACTTCTATGGGTTTACTTAGTTTTAACTGTTTTTGCAATCTTTCTCCTAATAAATCCATTAATTTAATACAATAGCCCTCCCATTTGCCATCGGCGGAAACAAATCCTAATGGGGGTGCATCTTCTCGAACTCCTACTTTTAAAACTCCGGTTCTTTTAATTTCTTCTAAAACTGTTCCAGCAAAACTTTGTGCGGGGAAAAGTACCGATAAAATCAGACTTAATGTAATAGTCGCAAGTTTGGTTTTCATGTGATAATCAGGGTGACAAACACAGTAATCGAGTCTAGCTTACCGCAAAAAGCCGGGGGCAGACCAAATAATCTGGCTTTTGTAAAGGCGATTGAGTTGGCAAGGGACAGGGAAAACGGTAATATTTTTTAATCCCAATAGAGTAGTAACAGAATATGGATTACGATTTAGTGATTATTGGTGCGGGAGTGGGCGGACATGGTGCTGCTATCCACGCCGTTGGTTGTGGCTTAAAAACCGCAATTATTGAAGCGGCGGACATGGGAGGAACCTGTGTTAACCGAGGCTGTATTCCCTCTAAAGCCTTATTAGCCGCATCGGGACGAGTGCGAGAATTACATAATACCCATCACTTAAAAAATTTGGGCATTCAGTTAGGACAAGTCAGTTTTGATCGCGAACAAATTGCCAACCATGCTGATAATATTGTAACTAAACTTCGGGGTGATTTAACCAATAGTTTGAAGCGGTTAGGGGTTGATGTAATCCAAGGTTGGGGCAAAGTTTCAGGGGCGAATAAAGTGACCATTGAAACCACTAATGGGGAAAAAACTATTACCGCTAAAGATATTATTTTAGCCCCGGGTTCTGTGCCCTTTGTTCCCCCTGGAATTACGATTGATCATCAAACGGTTTTTACCAGTGATGATGCGGTTAAATTAGAATCCCTACCCCCATGGATTGCTATTATTGGAAGTGGCTATATCGGATTAGAATTTTCTGATATTTATACGGCTTTAGGTTGTGAAGTTACCATGATTGAAGCCTTGGATCAATTAATGCCAACCTTTGATCCTGATATTGCTAAATTAGCTCAACGGGTTTTAATTAATCCCCGGGATATTGAAACCAAAGTCGGAAAATTAGCTTTAAAAGTAACGCCGGGTTCTCCGGTTATTATTGAGTTAGCCGATACCAAAACTAAAGAAGTAGAAGAAGTCCTAGAAGTGGATGCTTGTTTGGTCGCCACTGGACGGATTCCGGTGAGTAAAAATTTAGGGTTAGAATCGGTTAATGTTGAACCTATTCGGGGCGGTTTTATTCCTACAAATGATCATTTAGAGGTATTATCCGGGGGTGAACCTGTTCCCCATTTATGGGCGATTGGAGATGTGACGGGTAAAATGATGTTAGCCCATACCGCATCCGCCCAGGGGGTCGCCGTTGTGGAGACTATTTGCGGACGTCCTCGGGCTGTGGATTATCGGAGTATTCCGGCGGCGGCTTTTACCCATCCTGAAATTAGTTATGTGGGTTTAACTGAACCGGCGGCGAAGGAATTAGGACAAACAGAAGGGTTTGAAATTGCAACGGTGAAAACCTATTTTAAGGGGAATTCTAAAGCCATTGCGGAGGGAGAAACCGAAGGGATGGCTAAAGTGATTTATCGTAAAGATACGGGGGAACTTTTAGGGGTTCATATCTTTGGTCTTCATGCTTCTGATTTAATTCAGGAAGCGGCAAATGCCATGTATCACCGTCAATCTGTCCATGATTTAGTGTTCTCGGTTCATACCCATCCTACCCTTTCTGAAGTGCTTGACGAAGCCTACAAACGGGCTGTTTTTAGTGTTGGGGGTCATTAGAAAATATCAAAATTATCCTGTAGGGGCGAGGCGCGCCTCGCCCCTACAACGAATGGGATGTCAAACTATTGATCCAATTGATTTAGACTTGCTATATATCTTGATTAACGTTAAATTTCATATCATGATATCATTGATTTTAGATCAATTAAGAGGATTAATCTATGTCTTTTTACTATCAAAACCTAGAGGCTTTTTTGAAATTATTAGAAGAACAGCCTCAATTATTTAATAACTCACACCGTCAAGATCTGATTGAGTTAATTGAACCTTTACCCGATGATATTGAAACTTTATCAATTGCGATCGCCAGTTGGTATGAAAACTATGATGATATTGTGGATGCTCAGTTAGAAATTCTGAATAGTGCTATTTTAATTAATAACGATTCTGAACAAACAGCAACTTCAAAATTAGCATTAGCTCGTTTACCCCTAACTAATATTAGTTCTGTTCCCAAACCCAAACTTGAGTTAAACAAGGAAACTTTAAAAAATGCCATTCAATCCTTATCGGGAACAACTCCTCCTCAATTGTAATTGATGGCGTAAAAAATCTCGGTTGATTTCATATCAATCTATTCAACAAATGATTGAAGTTTACGCTAAACTATATCTATCCTAATTGGGTTAACCTGTTTATGTCTATTGTTGATTACGAACCCGCTAACCTTCAAAGATTAGAACAACCGGGAGAATTTGATGATATTATATTTCCAGAGGGTAATTTGTGGAGTGAGGAACCTACTTTGGAAAGTTACTTACATTTACAACAACTGCTACTTTTATTAAAATGCCTTGATTGGTATTGGCGCGATCGCCATGATTATTTTGCCGCAGGTAATCTCACGGTTTATTTTAGCCCCAATCAAAAAAAATCAGAGCATTTTAGAGGGCCAGATTTCTTTGTGGTTTTAGACACAGAACGCAAACCCCGGCGGAGTTGGGTGATTTGGGAAGAAGGCAAATATCCTAATATTATTATTGAACTTTTATCCCCATCCACCGCAGAAATTGATAAAGGATTAAAAAAACAACTCTATCAAGATAACTTTCGCACCTTTGATTATTTTTGGTTTGATCCTGATACCTTAGAATTAGCTGGATTTCATTTAGTAGAGGGTAAATATCAACCCCTTGAACCTAATGCTCAAGGATGGTTATGGAGTCAACAATTAGAATTATTTTTAGGTCTTTATAACTCCCAATTGCGTTTTTTTACCTCAGACGGTCAACTCCTCCCCACTCCCGAAGAAGCAGCAATAGCAGCAGAAACACTATTAGCAAAATATCGCGAACAATTTGGGGAATTACCCTAATCTTTTAAGTCGGTGGTCATAAAACGTTGTTGGGCTTTAGCCCTCCCCTGAACACCCAAGCCCCACCCCTGACCAAGATTAGCCGAATAATTTTGCTCATTTAAGATTTGTTACGAAAATTAAGGTCTAATCAAGGTAAAATAAATTCCGTTCAGAACCCGCAGTTTAGGTTATTATCCCCAACCCTGATATTTGCGATTCAGTTTGGGGTGAAAACACAACTCGGGACTACTCATTCAGATTCAATTACAATATCTGTGCAATCATCCAATAAGTCTAACCAGGCCACCCTTAGTGCCTCAGCAACCAGAAAATCAGAGTTACCCTTTACTCTCCAAGATATCAAAGCGGCCATTCCCGCCCATTGTTTTGAACCCTCAGTTGGGAAATCTCTAAGTTACTTCTTCATTGATATTTCGATCATTGCCGGTCTGTATTTTATCGCCTATAAACTCGATTCTTGGCTGTTTTTCCCCATTTTTTGGGTGATGCAAGGAACGATGTTTTGGGCGTTATTTGTTGTGGGCCATGACTGCGGCCATGGGTCTTTCTCCAAAATCAAATGGCTGAATAACTTAATTGGCCATCTGTCCCATATTCCGATTCTAGTTCCCTATCACGGTTGGCGCATCAGCCATAGAAACCCATCACGCCAATACCGGAAATATTGATACCGATGAAAGTTGGCATCCGGTAACGGAAAGTACGTTCAATAATATGGTTTGGTATGAAAAGCTGTTGCCCTTTTACATCCCCTTAGTCGCCTATCCGGTTTATCTGTTCCGAAGTTCTTCTCCCCTGCGTAAAGGCTCTCACTTTTTGCCGAGTAGCCCTATGTTTAAAGAGTCCGAAAAATGGGATGTTATTACCAGTACATCTTTAATGATTGTAATGGTTAGCTTTTTAGGGTTGATCACTTATCAGTTTGGATGGGTGTTTTTCCTGAAATACTATTTCATGCCCTATTTCGTGTTTGTGATGTGGCTAGATTTAGTCACCTACTTACATCATACCGAGGCTGATATTCCCTGGTATCGGGGGGAAGATTGGTATTTCCTCAAAGGAGCTTTATCCACAATTGACCGGGATTATGGCTTTATTAATCCCATTCATCATAATATCGGAACTCACGTTGCCCATCACATTTTCTTGAGTATGCCCCACTATCATTTAAAAACAGCAACGGAGGCGATTAAACCCCTACTGGGTGAATATTATCGGTCTTCTAATGAACCGATTTGGAAAAGTTTTATTAAATCCTATCGGTCTTGTCATTTTGTTCCTGATAACGGTTCAAAAGTCTATTATCAATCGGCTTGGAATTCTGACAAAACCGTTGATTAGATCCTGTAAATCTTTAAGAAACCGAGTTTTAAAACCATTGTTTAGAACCCGGTTTTTTTCTGGGAATTATTGAATTTTAACGGTTAATTGATAACTAGCATTCCCCCGAGTTCCACCAACGATAATTTCATAATTTCCGGTGGCGGGTAATTTCAAACTAGACTGGGTGGCTTCAGTTTTCAAAACCTGCCCATTGGGAGCAATCACATCAAAAACAGCATTATTTTCTAAAGCGGTAATTTTTAGATCCATTCTTTGACCCTGGTTGGCTTTTAATAAATAGATATTGCGAGTTCCTCTTACCACCGACTGACTCACAGTTGCCGAATTTTTCCCTGGGGCAAAACGAACTTGAGAGACTAAACAGGGTTGTTTTTTATAAACTGTTCGTCCCGTATTTAAAGAGTCTGAATTTAATGTCCAAGTTTCCTTGGTTTTTTGAGTATCTAACTCAATTTTTGTAGTGATATTTAAGTTTAATTTATTGCCATTTTTCGTCCCTTCTAATATTTGAGTATAGGACGTATAATAGGATTCTTTTTTGTTATGAATGGTGGCTTCAACTCGACCCGTGACTTTATTCCCATCAATATAAATCCGGGCAGTAGAGTCCATATTATCATCAGCAACAGAAAAACAATATCCTTGAATTGAGGAAGCAGAATTAGAATTTTGAGCTAATTGGACTGAAGAATTAGAGATCACAGAATCCAATGTTAAACTATTAAGATTAGGACTCAAGCTAAGAATTGTTCCAGTCAAAACAACAAAATTGAATAATTTGATCATAAAAAATTTGGGTAGAAACTCCGTATTTTGGGGTTTAGGGGGATGGCTTTTTCCATTATATAGCAATCCGTATAGGATTTGTGATCAAAACCTGTAGGGGTTTGGTCTCCAAACCCAGGCGTAAAGAGGGTTTGGAGACCAAACCCCTACGATAAAATATTTAGGATTGCTATATCTTAAAAATGATTATTTCACCCTAATCCGATCGCCCGATTTCATATTAATTTCCGATTGCTTTTTAATATAATCAATCACCACATCCGCCAATAAAAATCCGGTGTCAACTTGATTTTTTCCTGATTTCATCACTTCATAACCATCTCCTCCGATGGACATGAAATTATTGGCAACCACTCGATAGGTGGCGGTTAAATCCAGGGGTTTTTCTTGCCCTGATTGATCAATAATGGTAACGGAAATAACCCGAGAACCCGCCGGAGCTTTTGGATCATAAATGAACCTTAATCCTGAAACTTGGGGGAATCTTCCCTCTCCTAATTCTACTTGACTGACGCCATGTTCTAAGGCTTGTTTGAGTTGTTCTCCGGTTAAATCTAAGCGAGCAATTGTATTCCCAAAAGGCATGACTTCAATCACTTGACTCACACTAATATTTCCGGCGGGAATACTAGACCGAATTCCTCCAGAATTTAATAAGGCAATTTCAGCACCATCGGGTCTTAATTTATTTAACATGGCATCGGTAATTAAGTTCCCTAAATTAGTTTCTTGAGTTCTAACTAAATCTCGACTTCCTTCTAAGGGGGTGAGGGTTTTTCCAATAATAGTTTGGCGTAGGACTTCTAGGGAAGCGGAAAATTTTGCTAACTGTTGGGCAAAGCTGGCATCCGGCTGAATTTGAACATCAATGGCGTGGGGTGTGCCTGTCCAAGAAGTTACTTCCCCTCGGCGATTAAATTTAACTTGTAAATCCCCTAAATATTTCCCCCATTCCCAAGACGTCACCACTAAAACCTTCTGACCTTTCGGGGTGGTTTCAACAATAGGATAGGGTTGTTTAGCATTGGGCATGGAAACCTAACGGCGTGTGGCTATGTCCCCCGATAATAATATCAATATCATTGACGGTTTTAGCCAGTTCTAAATCCGATTCTAAGCCAATATGAGTTAATCCAATAATTTTATTCACTCCTTGTTTTTTTAACTCAGAAACCGCCTTTTTTGCCGCTTGAATAGCATCGGTAAAACCCACTCCTTCCCCGGGACTCGACATATTAGCCGTGGCTTCTGTGGTTAAGCCAAATACCCCGATTTTTTTCCCTTTAACCGATAGAATCACCCAAGGTTTTACTAACCCAGCCAAGGGAGAATTAGGTGCGATTTCCAGATTAGCCGAAAGCATAGGAAACTTAGCTTTTTTAATAAAATTAGCTAAAACGGTTTGTCCTCGGTCAAATTCATGGTTTCCCAGGGTAACCGCCTGATAATTCATCTGATTATAAAAGGGTAAATCCGCTTGACCTAAATATTGGTTAAAATATAAAGTGCCTTGAAAAATATCTCCGGCATCTAGGAGGAGAGTTTCTCGGGGATTTTGGATTTTTAAGCGATCAATTAGGGTTTTACGTCGGACAATGCCTCCTAGTTCTGTCTCATTAACGGTGATGGGTTCTAGGTGGGCGTGATGATCATTGCTATGGATAATTCTCAGGTCAAATCCAGGATTGAATAATCCTAAACTGGGGGGAGCGATCGCTAAAATTATCCCGACAAAAAATAGAATAAAACTGTATTTTAGTATTCGTTTCATAAGTTTAATAAAAATTGAGATTTCTCTACAGAATGAATAATTTTAAACACTCCGTAGAGAAATGTAGCATAATTCTGAGACAGTTTTAGCTAAAATTTTAACTGAGGGTGATTTGAGTGTGATTCTACTCCTGAGTCGGTTTTTCTACTGGGGTTTCTGGAGAATGGGATTGTTCATTACCAACTTGGGGAACTTCATAACTAATATCGCCAAACACCGAAATAAAATTCCCCATTTCCGGGGTATCATTGACGACAGAGAACTGATCAGGATACAAAATTACATTCTCATATTCAAAACCCGATTCTCCAGTTTCACTAAGAATAGTTAGGTCAACCGCATATCCCTCTTTAGGACGTTCATAACATTCGATTATTGTTCCAATTGTTCCTTTGGGAATTAGGGATTTTCCAAAATCTGCGGGAATATCCACTAATGTTTTAATCCGATCATAGGCTTGTGCTTTCATTTTAAATCCTAAAATGGAGTTAATCTATCATACCGGATCGGATATGAAGCAGCCAGAAGTATTATCCCCATTCCCTATTCCCTATTCCCTATTCCCTATTCCCTATTCCCTATTCCCCATTCCCCATTCCCTATTCCCTATTCCCCATTCCCCATTCCCCATTCCCCATTTCTATGACCTTATACAAAGTTGGTGGTAGCTTAGAAAATCATGATCCTACTTATGTGATGCGAAGTAGTGACCAGCACCTTTATCATGCCTTAAAAGCGGGACAATTCTGCTATGTTTTTAATTCCCGACAAATGGGCAAATCTTCCTTAATGGTTAGAACTAAATACCAACTCGAAGCGGAAGGATATGCTTGTACAGTGATAGATATGACCCTAATTGGTAGCCAAGATACCACTCCGTTACAATGGTATAAAGGAATAGTAATGGATTTATTACGGGGATTTGGATGTTTTGATAAACTTAATTTAAAGATCTGGTGGCAGGAACAAGAAGGAATTTCTTTATTACAAAAATTAAGTGAATTTTTAGAAATTTTATTAGTCCAGCAATTTCCTGAACAGAATCTCTGTATTTTTATTGATGAAATTGATAGTATTCTGAGTTTAAACTTTCCCACGGATGACTTTTTTGCCCTAATTCGAGCCTGCTATAATCAACGGGCGATTAATCCCGCCTATAAACGTCTAACCTTTGCCTTATTTGGTGTGGCGACTCCTTCGGATTTAATAGCTGATAAAAACCGAACTCCCTTTAATATTGGCACAGCAATTAATTTAAGCGGATTTACCTTAACAGAAGCTGCCCCTTTAGTCCAAGGATTAACTGGAATTTTTGAACAACCGGAAGCCATGCTTCGAGAAATCTTAGCCTGGACAAATGGGCAGCCATTTTTAACCCAAAAACTATTAAGATTATTGGTGTTAAATCGGCAACTAAAAAATGATCTGATTGCTCAAAATAGTCCGATATTATGGATTAAAAAGATCGTGCGATCGCAAATCATTGAAAAATGGGAATCCCAGGACGAACCCGAACATTTAAGAACCATCCGCGATCGCTTACTGCACAACTCTCAGCACACCGGACGCCTGTTAGGAATTTACCAATCTATTCTACAAGAAATAAAAATAGAGATCGATGACAGCCCCGAACAAGTAGAGCTTTTATTATCTGGTTTGGTACTCAAAGATCAGGGATTTTTAAAGGTCAAAAACCTAATTTATAAAGAAGTCTTTAATTTAGTTTGGGTACAACAGCAATTAGCAAAAATTCGTCCCTATTCCCAGACCTTTGAGGCTTGGATCACTTCAAATCAAAAAGATGAATCACGGTTATTAAGAGGACAAGCCTTAAAAGATGCTCAAATTTGGTTCCAAGGAAAAAGTTTAAGCGATTTAGATTATCAATTTTTAGCAGCTTCAGTAGAATCGGATAGAAAAGGAGTCCAACTAATTTTAGAAGCTGAACGTGCTAAAGCCATTGAAGCCAAATTAGCCGAGGAAAAACAAAGATTATTACAGGAACAAAAAACTGCTAAATTACAACGATTATTTTTAGGAGCAATGAGTATTGCTTTTCTAATTGCTTCCGGCCTAGGATTATTCGCCTTCAAACAATACAGAGAAGCCAGAGTTAGCGAAATCAAAGCCTTAACTTCCTCCTCAGAAAGCTTGCTTGGTGCCAATCGTCAATTAGACGCCATGATCGTCGCCATTAAAGCCAAACGCAAATTAGAAAGTTTAGGGAATGTTGATCACCAAACCACTAAAAATGTTGAAACTGTTTTAAATCAAGCGGTTTATGGCAGTTATGAATTTAACCGTTTAAACGGACATAAAGGCAGTGTGATGGCGGTTGCTATTAGTCCCGATCTTCAGTTAATTGCCACAGGAGGGGAAGATCAAACCGTGAGAATTTGGAAACCCGATGGCAGCATTCTGCATATCTTAAAACATAGCGGAGCAGTCTGGCGGGTTGTATTTAATCCTGATAGTAATTTGATCGTTTCTGCTAGTTTAGATGGCAGTGTCAAACTTTGGCGGGTTGATGGTACATTAATCCGAAGTTTTCAAGCCCATCAAGGGCCAGCTTGGGGCGTTGCTTTTAGCCCTGATGGTCAACTCATCGCCTCATCTGGTGGAGATGCAAAGGTTAAATTATGGACGTTAGATGGGCGACTTTTAAAAACATTTATTGGTCATCAAAATTTTGTGAGAAGTGTGGCTTTTAGTCCAGATGGCCAGATGATTGCTTCCGGCGGAGCCGATAATACTATTAAATTATGGAGCGTTGATGGTAGATTACTCAAAACCCTAGAAGGACATCAAAAAAACGTCTGGCATTTAAGTTTTTGCCCCTCTAAAAATTTACTGATTTCTGCCAGTCAGGATCTCACCGCTAAAATCTGGAAACTGGACGGAACTTTAGTTAAAACAATTACCAATGATCGGCCATTTTTTGGGATTTATTGTCAGGATAAACAGATTGTCACTATTGACGAAGAAAACATCATTAAAACTTGGAAATTTGACGGCACATTGATTCAAGAATTAACCCAGTTTCGCAGTTTTATTGGATATGTGGCAATAAGTTCAAATGGTTTAATCGAAATTTCTGCTAATAATGAGGGCGTGATTAAACTCTGGCATCTCAATAACAATTTATTAAAACCTCTCACCGGACATCAGAATACAGTTTGGGACGTGGCGACTAGCCGGGATGGTCAATTAATCGCCTCAACCAGTGTAGATCAAACCCTGAAATTATGGCGTTCAGATGGTACACTTTTGCAAACCCTCAAAGACCAAGGATCTCCGGTTTTTCGGAGTGTGGTTTTTAGTCAAGACAGTCAAATATTAGTCACGGGTAGCCTAAATCAGAAGCTGCAACTTTGGGATATCCGTAATCCTGAAACCTCCGAGATCAAACTTCTAAAAACCTTGGTCGGACATAAAAATCCGATTAATGCTCTGGCGATCAGTCCCGATGATCAAACGATTGCTTCTGGAGATAATAAAAGCATCAAACTTTGGAATTTTGACGGGAAATTGCTGCACAGTTTTCCAGCCCATAATGAAATTATTTGGAAGTTAGCCTTTAGTAATGATGGACAATTTATCGCCTCTGCTAGTGCCGATCGCACGGCTAAAATTTGGACACGAGAGGGTCAATTAGTAGCAACACTTCCCCACAATAGTTCAGTTTGGGGAGTCGCTTTTAGTCCTCAAAATGATTTTGTCGTCACTTCTAGCCGAGATGATACCCTCAAATTTTGGCAGTTGGATGGAAAATTAATTAGAAGTATATCCGGTGAAGGTAAAGGGTTTAACCGCCTCGCCATTAGTCCTGATGGTCAAACCATTGCCACCGCCGGAGTTGATACAAATGTGAAGTTATGGAGTGCTACCGGAGACTTACTGGCGACTTTACCCGGACACCAAAGGATGGTTTTTAGTGTAGCGTTTACTGCTGATGGGAATTCCTTAGTTTCTGGATCGGATGATCAAACACTAATTATCTGGAATTTAAAAAAAATTCGCACTCTTAATCAACTTAATTATGCTTGTAATTGGGTGCGGGATTATTTAAGAACTAATATTGAGGTTGAGGAAAGCGATCGCTCTTTATGTCAGTAGGAAATAGGAAATAGGCAATAGGCAATAGGCAATAGGCAATAGGCAATAGGCAATAGGGAATAGGCAATAGGCAATAGGCAATAGGTTGTAACATTTTAATACTGACATGAAACAGCCAGAAGTGTTACCCATTACCTATTCGTAATTTGTAATTTGTAATTCGTAATTCCCTATTCCCTATTCCCTATTCCCTATTCCCTATTGCCTATTGCCTATTCCCTATTCCCTATTGCCTATTGCCTATTCCCTATTCCCTATTTCCTATTATTGTTTAAATAGGTTATAATAGTAAATATAAATTTAATAAGAGGGCAACATGACCAACTCCGAAACAACAGGGAAAACCCTTAACCCTAACCCAGAGCATCGTAGCGACGGTAGCGAACTCATTCCTGCCGAAATTGCAACAAATGATCCTCAATCTCCTGATGTAGTTCCTGGAACTGGCTACACTAAAGATGATGAAGGTCTGATCAATAACTTCGCTGTTGAACCTGATATCTACCCCTCGGAATATCCCTCACCTGGACAACAAAAACGATATATTTTTCTAGGGGCGGGAGCAGTTTTGTTCGTTGTTATTTTGCTAATGATTACCTTTTCTGTTAGCTAAATATTAATGGACGATGGTCAATAGGTAGTGAGCAATGAGCGATCGAGAATGGGCGATAGTCAATCTTAGAATAGGTCATAGGTAGTCCGTCTAATGTTGATATAATTGAACCGTAGCCAACTCAATTAGGATAAAATCATGGAAACTACTACACTATCTACACCCTTTGAGTTAACTATTGAACTAACAGATGACCAGTTTTTTCAGCTATGCCAAAACAACCGGGATTTGAGATTTGAACGCAGTGCATCGGGAGATTTAACTGTTATGCCACCTACAGGTAGCGAAACGGGCAACCGGAATATCAAAATTAGTGCTCAATTAGAAATCTGGAGTTCTCAAAATAATTTAGGATTAGCCTTTGATTCCTCAACGGGTTTCAAACTTCCCAATGGGGCAAATCGCTCCCCCGATGCCGCTTGGGTCAGTAACCAAAGATGGGAGGTTTTAACCACAGCAGAAAAAGAAAAATTTGCTCCCCTATCTCCAGATTTTGTCGTCGAATTACGCTCAAAAACTGATTCCTTAGAAAAGCTACAAGCGAAAATGCAAGAATATATAGAAAATGGGACAAAATTAGGATGGTTGATTGATAGACACCATCAGCGTGTAGAAATTTATCGTCCGAATCAAACAGTAGAAATTATTCTATCTCCCCAATTTTTATCGGGAGAAAATATCTTACCAGGATTTGTATTAGATTTGAAAAATATTCTCTAAAGTCTTGTACCATTAAGGAACAGTTACCATGAATATTCAATTAGTAGAATCTTTGGCAACAATTATTAATACTTTGAGTGTAGAAGAACGCCAACTATTACAAAAAAAAGTAAAAATTAATGGCGAAATGTCTCCAGCTAATATTACTGTAGATCATCAATCTGCCCAAGATTGGATAGAAAAACTACAGAATTGGAGTATGAGCCATCGGCAAAATACCCCGTTATTATCAGATGAAGCTGTGAGCCGTCAAGGAATTTATGAGGAACACACGAGATAATAGATTATGAGTCTGTTTAAGGATAAAAAATTCTGGCAAAAATAATTAAATAAAAATTAAGTTTGTTGACAAAAGTGTTTATTTGAGTTACAATTTTATTTTATTTTATTTTATTTTATTTTATTTTATTTTATTTTATTTTATTTTATTTTATTTTATTTTATTTTATTTTATTTTTTGAAAACCATTTGTTGATGTGTTCATAGAAAGTTATCTGACTAATAAATAAAATTTTAATTCCTGTACCAATCCCTTTTAATTACCTTCCTTAATATGACACAAAATACCCAGAATAATAGCCCTGAAACGCCAGAAAAATTTTTTGTGGTAGCCATGGGTGCGTCAGCCGGAGGTTTACAACCTTTAGAAGAATTTTTTACCCATTTACCGAATAATCCCGGTGCCGCTTTTGTGGTTTTACAACATCTTTCTCCCGATTTTCCCAGTTTGATGCCCGAATTAATTCAAAGACGCACCTCAATGCAAGTTGAACCGATAAAAGATGGGGTACAGTTACATCCAAATCATATCTATGTATTGCCACCGCGTCACACTTTAACAGTCGAAAAAGATTGCTTACGATTAGAACAACATCTTTCTGAGCGGGTAAATTATCCGATCAATATTTTCTTCAAATCCCTCGCCACCGAATGGGGGGAAAAAGTGATCGGAATCCTGCTATCGGGAACGGGAAACGATGGCACAGAAGGATTACAAGCTATTAGTCAAAAAGGCGGAATCACCCTAGTTCAATCCCCAGAAACCGCCCAATTCACCAGTATGCCGAGTAGTGTGATACCTTGTGATTGCTTGGATGGGATTTTATCCCCGCAAGATTTAGCCCAGGCGGTTTATAGTTTAGTGGGCTATTCCCTGAACTATCCCATTTCTCAAGTCAAAGGCGGAGATTTAATTCCCGTAGAACAATTTGAACAAATCCTGGGGATTTTATCCAAATATGAAAAGATTGATTTTTGTCAATACAAAATTAGCACCCTCAGTCGTCGGATTCTGAATCGTTGTGGTGTCACCCAATCCCCAAATTTAACTCAGTATATTACCTTATTAAATCAATCGGAAACGGAAAGAAAATTACTCCGTCAAGATTTATTAATTAGTGTTACCCAATTCTTTAGAGATCCTCCCGCCTGGGAATTAATAGAACAGCAGGTTTTACCGGAGTTGATCAACTCCTTAGCACCCCAGGAACAATTGCGAGTCTGGGTTCCCGCCTGTGCGACCGGAGAAGAAGCCTATTCCTTAGCCATATTAATTGATGAAGCAATTCAGGCGGCTAATAAAGAGATCACCGTCAAAATGTTTGCCACCGATATTGATAGTAAAGCCCTGGAAGTAGCCTCTCAAGGAACTTATAACGAAAGCATTAAAAATAATATTACTCCTGAACGTTTAGAGAAATACTTTATCTATAAAGCCGGCTGTTATCAAGTCAAACGGCATTTACGCGAGATGTTAATTATTGCCCCCCATAATTTAACTAAAAATGCGGGTTTTTCTAAAATGAATTTGATTAGTTGCCGAAATGTGCTGATTTATATGCAGCCTCTACTTCAGCAACAAGTATTACGCTTGCTGCATTTTTCTTTAGCTTCCCAAGGGATTTTATTTTTGGGAAATGCCGAAACCTTGGGAGAAATCGAAACAGAATTTATTAATATCGATCAAAGATGGAAAATCTTCCGCAAACACCGAGAAATTCAACTGAGTTTAATGCCCGTATCCCAGCTACCCCTATTAGCTCCAGTCACGATACCACCCACCTCTAATCGAAATTTATTTCAGTATGAACGGATTTTAGATTCAGTTTTTAATCTTTGTTTTACAGAACAACATTTGACCTGTGTATTAATTAATCAAGACTGCCAATTACTGCATATCTTTCATAATGGTGCAGATTTGCTATCCTTCTCCACAGGCAAGCCTAAATTGGATATTACGGAACTGGTTCCCACCCCTTTACGATTACCCTTGAAAACCGCTATCCATCGAGCCAAACGGGAACAACAAAATGTTCTGTATACAGGCATTAATTTGTTCAGAAATGGGGTGAATGAGATCCTCAGTTTAAAAATAGCATTTCCCAATAAATACCCAATCATAAATGAATTTCTATTGGTTTTATTGGAGATAAAAACCACAGTAGAAAACAAATCTAATCAGATTGAGTTTCAGGTTGATATTGAAACCGTCAAACAAATCACCGAATTAGAATATGAACTGCAACAAACCCGAGAAAATTTACAAGCGACTATTGAAGAATTAGAAACGACCAATGAAGAACAACAGGCTACCAATGAAGAATTACTGGCTTCTAATGAAGAATTGCAAAGTACCAATGAAGAATTACAGTCGGTAAATGAAGAACTTTATACCGTTAATTCAGAATATCAGATTAAAATTCAACAACTCACCGAACTAACGAGCGATATTGATAATTTACTTCGCAGTACCGATATCGGGGTGATCTTTCTGGATAATGATCTGAATATTAGAAAATTTACCCCGACGACCAGTAATATTATTAATATTCTTCCCACTGATATTAACCGCCCCCTCAGCCATTTTACCCATAATTTAGACTGTCCTAACTTAGTTGAAATTTTATCGAATTTTGTCGTGACTCAAATTCCCTTAGAATTAGAAGTGATCAACCAAAGGACTCAAAAACAACTGTTGATGCGAGTGAACACCTATAAAGGGGAAAATAATAACAATAATGGATTAGTTGTTACCTTTGTTAATATTAATGAGTTGAAAAAAATTCAAAATCAACTCCAAGCTAGTAATAATTGGTTAGAGAATATTTATATTAATAGTCCTGTGGGGTTATGTTTACTGGATCAAAATCTAAAATTTGTTAAAGTTAATGAAAACTTCGCCAAGATTAATCATTTGTCCGTAGGAGAACATATTGGCAAAACCGGGCAAGAGTTATTTCCTGAATGGGCAAGTATTTATGAACCCTTGATGCGTCAAGTCTTAGAAACGGGTGAAACCCTGAGAAATGTCGAATTTCAAACCCTAACCCCTGTCTTTTCACAAACTCGATATTGGGTCAGTAGTTTTTATCCAGCTTTATTACAAGATGGACAGTCTGGAGTCGGAGGAGTCATTACAGAAATTACCGAACAAAAAGAGACTCAGAAAGAGGTAAAAAGAGCAAAAGATCGCCTAGAAGAAGCTCAAAGTATTTCCCAGATGGGAAATTGGGAATTGAATCTTCAGACTCAAAAAATGCGCTGTTCAAAGGAATTATTTAAGATTCTTGGCTTTGATTTTAATTTAGGAGAACCCACATTATCCCAGTTAATTACTCGCATTCATGTTCAGGATCAACCTAAATTTTTAGAGTCTTTAGAACAACTCAAAACCCAAGGGATTAGTTATGATCTAGATCTCAGAATTATTCGTCATAATGATGGGGTAATTCGATATATTAATGCTATAGGTAAGGCTGGTTATAATCAACAGCATCAGATTACCGATATCTATGGCACAATGATGGATATTAGCGATCGCAAACAAGCAGAAATCGCCCTATCTGAAGCCAAGGAAGGCGCGGAAGCCGGAACCAAAGCCAAAGGTGATTTTCTAGCTAATATGAGTCACGAAATCCGTACCCCGATGAATGGTGTGGTGGGGATCGTTCAACTTTTGTTGATGACCGATCTTTCCCAGGAACAAAAAAAATTAGTCGATATGATTCAAGATAGCGGGAATCTGCTTTTAACCATTATTAATGATATTCTTAACTTCTCAAAAATTGAATCGGGGAATTTGGAACTAGAAGAAAATCCTTTGGTTTTAAGAACTATATTCCAGTCGGTATGTGATCTCTTACACAAAGAAGTTGTAGAACGAGAAATTGACCTCACCTATTTAATTGATTCTGATATTCCTAATTATTTTTTAGGAGATAGTTCTCGTTTGAGACAAATTTTATTAAATCTAATAGGAAATGCGGTTAAGTTTACTAGTCATGGCAGTGTTTCTATTCGGGTAATGGGTCAACCTATTTCTGGTCAGAAATATGAATTAATCATCTCGATTCAAGATCAGGGGATTGGGATTAATTCTGATCAAATTAATCAACTCTTTCAACCCTTTACCCAGGGAGATATTTCCATTAATCGTAAATATGGCGGTACGGGTTTAGGATTAGTGATTAGTCAGAGTTTAGTTAATTTAATGGCAGGAACAATTTGGGTGGTAAGTCAGGGTGAGATTGGGGGAAATCCTCCCCCGGATTTTTTCTTAGATCCCGAACAACCTCAGACCCAAGGTTCAACTTTTTATTTTATCCTGCAATTAAAACTCGCTGCTGAGAGCGACATTAATTTACTAACAAATCCCGCTTTACCTCAAGTCGAAAAAATTTATGATCAATCGCAATTAAAAGTTTTGATCGCCGATGATGATCAGATCAATCAAGAATTTGGATTATTACTTCTGAAATTATTTGACTATGATGCGGATATTGCTAACAATGGATTAGAAGTATTAGAAATGTTAGAAAAACAATCCTATGATATCATTTTGATGGATATGCAAATGCCAGAAATGGATGGTTTAACCGCAACAAAAATAATTCGTGAATCCGCCCAAACCCAACCCTGGATTATTGCGGTGACGGCTAATGTTTTAGAGCGCGATCGTCAAAGATGTTTGGAGATAGGGATGAATGATTATCTGAGTAAACCGATCATGATCGAAGATTTTAATAAGGCTATTTCTAAATATTTGGAAAGTTTAGGGAATGGGGAATGGGGAATAGGGAATGGGGAATGGGGAATTACGAAGTGATTTCTTGCCAAAATCAGCTATAGTATTTATTTGATTAACCCAAACCTTCCCTATCGAGCACAGGATTAAAACATTCAGTCAACTGTAAATCCAATTCAGTCTCTAATTTAACTAACACCGCCGGGAAGTCCCCCGCTCTACAATAACCCAGGTGAGCGGTGGGATGAAAGGCGGGTCAACGTAGGTACGGAGTTGACCAAATCTTTTTTATTATGTATAGCAAGAGGCAATAGGGAATGGGCAATGGGCAATAGGTAAATACTTACTATAAGTAGCTTTTAGCTTTCAAGAATGTCCTAATAGATGTGGCAACTGCTATAGTAAGATATTCAGACCAGGAGGTGATATTGAGTGCCACACAAAGCTGTACAAGTCCGTCTGTATCCAACTGCATTGCAAGAAGCACTACTAGCCCAAACATTTGGATGTTCGCGGTGGTGGTGGAATTATGCTTTAAATAAATCGATTCAGGTTTATCAAGATACGGGGAAATTGACTTAGGAATCAAACACTTTGCCGTTGTCACTGATGGCGAAAATGTTTCTAAATACGATAATCCCAAACATCTTGCTAAACATGAGAAAAATCTCAAACGCAAACAGAAAAAATTAGCGCGTAAAGAAAAGGGGAGTAAATCCAGAAATAAATATCGTCAAGTTATTGCCTCCTTATACGAACGAGTGAGTAATTCCCGGCAAGATTTTCTACACAAACTTAGTCATAAGTTGGTCAGCGATAGCCAAGCTGTCATAGTAGAAAATCTTCATGTCAAAGGCATGGTTCGTAATCACAATTTGGCAAAAGCAATATCTGATTGTGGATGGGGAACTTTCACTAATTTTCTAGCTTACAAACTAGAAAGAAAAGGCGGTAAGTTAGTGGAGATTGATAGATGGTTTCCTAGTTCCAAACTCTGTTCTAATTGTTTCTATCAAGTCAGTCAAATGCCATTAGATGTTCGTGAATGGACTTGTCCTAATTGTGGTACTGATCATGACCGAGATGGAAACGCAGCTATAAATATTAGAGCAGAGGGCATCAGAATGCTTGCATTGAGCGCAGTCGAAATGCTAAAGACGGATGGTGCAGCCGTCTCTGCTGTAGGAGGGGAGGTAAGACCAAAAGGGGGATGCAAGTCCGTCTTGAGGCATTCCCCTGTGAGTACAGAAGCCGACACTGTACTTGGTACTCCAAGTCAGTGTGGGTAGTTCACTCTGTTAACCTGATTCGCCTAAATATGAAATCTTCTCGATTCCAAAAACTGATAGAGTATCTGCGTCCCCATAAAAAAGCTACAATATTAGGAATTGTGGCGTTATTTCTGGTTAATGCGTTGGGGGTTTATATTCCGATTTTGATTCGGGATATTGTGAATGAACTGCAAGTAGCGATTAACTTTGATACGGTACAAAATCAGGTATTCTTGATTTTTATTTTAGCCTCAATTATGTGGGTGATTCGGATGATCTCACGGACTATCATTTTTGGGGTAGGTCGTCAGGTTGAATTTGATTTAAAACAAAAGATTTTTAATCATTTATTAACCCTAGAATCCTCCTATTTCTCCGAAAGTACCATTGGAGATTTAATTAACCGTGCCACCAGTGATGTTGATAATATTCGCCGTTTATTAGGTTTTGCGGTTCTCAGTATTGCTAATACCATCTTTGCCTATGGTTTAACCCTGCCAGTAATGTTAGCAATTAACTTCCGCTTGACTTTATTATCTATTTCTGTTTATCCCTTCATGTTGATTTTAGTGCAGGTTTTTAGTGGGAAACTCAGAGATCAACAAATGACAGTTCAGGAAAAACTCTCGAATATTAGCGATCTGATTCAAGAGGATATGAGTGGCATTTCTTTAATCAAGATTTACGCTCAAGAAGAAAACGAACGCCAAGCTTTTGCCGAAAATAACCAACAATTATTTTATGCTAATTTAGATTTAGCTAAAACCCGAAATCTTTTGTTTCCCATTTTAGGGGGAATTGCTAGTTTAAGTTTTTTAATTTTATTGGGAATTGGGGATGAATTTATTGCCAATGGAGAACTGAGTATTGGTGATTTTGTAGCCTTAATTTTATATGTGGAACGTTTAGTATTTCCCACGGCTTTATTAGGATTTACGATTACAGCCTATCAACGGGGAGAAGTGAGTATTGATAGAATTGAAGGGATTTTAAGTGTTGAACCTCGGATCAAAGATACCTTAGAACCTTTACCTTTACCCACTCCCATTCAAGGATGGTTAAGTGCATTTCATCTGAGTTATACCTACCCCAGAAGCCAAGTTCCGGCTCTAAATGATGTTAATTTCACGATTAAACCAGGGGAAACCGTTGCCATTGTTGGTCAGATTGGTTCTGGAAAATCGACTTTGGCTAATGCTATTCCTAGGTTATTAGATATTAAGATAGATCAATTATTTGTGGATGGTCAGGATATTACGCAGTTAAAGTTATCGGATTTGAGAAGTGCGATCGCCTATGTTCCTCAAGAGAGCTTTTTATTTAGTACCAGTATTCAGAATAATATTGCCTATGGTAATCCCCTAACGGAACAATCGGAAATAGAAATGGCGGCTAGAATTGCTAAAATTCATGAAGAAATTTTGAATTTTCCTAAACAATATGAAACCCTAGTGGGTGAAAGGGGAATTACCTTATCCGGTGGACAACGACAACGAACTGCTTTAGCCAGAGCACTATTAGTAGATGCACCAATTTTGATTTTAGATGATGCTCTTTCGAGTGTAGATAATCAAACTGCCACGGAAATTTTACGAAATTTAAAAATCGGAGTCCAACGGAAAACCGTGGTTTTTATCTCCCATCAAATGTCGGCGGCTGCCATGGCGGATCGGATTTTAGTGATGGAAAAAGGGAGTATTATTCAAACTGGAACCCATACCGAATTAGTAGGAATAAAAGGACTATATCAGACCCTTTGGAATCAACATAAATTAGAGGAATTATTGGTTTAATTTAATTTTTGATTTGGGGTTGGGCGGGTTTATTTAGGTTGTTTTTTTGTATTCAAGATGGTTACGGAACCCGCCCCTACGGGTTAATATTAACAAAAATTTCGTCATACCGCGTAGGGGCGGGTTCGCGTCAACCAAGAAAAAGCACCCCAAAACTTTATAAACCCGCCCCGACCCCGACAATAATTAATGGTTAATTGAATATGGTTAATTGAATTTTGGGTTTGCGGTGGGGCGGGTTAATTATGCCGACTCATGTTGTCGATGCCAAGCGGGATGCCATAATACCTCGGCGGTAGAACGTTTTTCTACCATTTCTTGGGTAATCAGACAGTGAACAACATCTTTTCTGGAGGGAATTTCATACATGACTTCTAACATTAATTCCTCCAAAATTCCCCGTAGAGCTCGCGCCCCGGTTTTCCGACGGAAGGCTTCCTTGGCAATCGCTTTTAACGCCTCGGGTTCAAATTCTAACCGGACATTATCCATGCGTAATAGCTTTTTATATTGTTTAACCAAAGCATTACTTGGTTCGGTTAAAATTTGCATCAAAGCCCCTTCATCCAAAGGAGAAACCCTAGTTAAAACTGGAAGTCGGCCAATAAATTCAGGAATTAATCCAAATTTAACTAAATCTTCCGGTTGAACATGATACAAAACTTCGTCGGACTGGAGGGGAACAATCGGAGTTTTATGATCTTCTCTTGACTGCACAAAACCCAGGGATTTTTTGCCCAAACGTTGTTCAATCAGTTTTTCTAAACCCACGAAAGCCCCGCCACAGACAAATAAAATTTTGCTGGTATCAATTTGGATAAAATCCTGATAGGGATGCTTGCGTCCGCCCTGGGGAGGAACATTCACCACCGTGCCTTCTAACATTTTTAATAGGGCTTGTTGTACCCCTTCTCCAGACACATCTCGGGTGATGGAGGTATTTTCACTTTTACGCGCTATTTTATCAATTTCATCAATATAAATAATCCCCTGTTGTGCGGCTTCAATATCAAAATCGGCAACCTGTAATAACCGCAATAAAATATTTTCCACATCATCCCCAACATAACCGGCTTCGGTTAAAGTGGTGGCATCGGCAACGGCAAAGGGAACATCTAATAATTTTGCTAAAGATTGGGCGAGTAAGGTTTTACCACAACCCGTTGGCCCCATCAAGAGAATATTCGCTTTTTGTAATTCTATCGCATCATCAGCCTCGGCATCAGAAGCTTTTAACTTTTCTACACTCAGACGTTTATAGTGGTTATAAACTGCAACGGATAGAACTTTTTTTGCCCCATCTTGACCGATGACATGATCATCTAAATAGTTTTTAATTTCGATGGGTTTAGGAATGGAAGTCAGAGAAAATCCTTTATTGGCAGACTGTTTGGCAGAACGGGCTGGCTGCCCTCCAACGGAAACCGAGGCTGAATTTCGATCTGAAAATTCTTCTTCCAAAATCTCGTTACAGAGTTCGACGCATTCATCACAGATATAAACACCAGGGCCTGCAATTAATTTGCGAACTTGCTCTTGAGATTTACCGCAGAACGAACATTGTAAGTGAGAGTCATATCTGGACATATTGAATTAATTTTTAATTAACTGCTGGTGGCTTTTCCCTAAATGGGGAAGATAGACTGAATTGCGTCACGACCTAGACCGGGGCAACTTTCCTGGGTGAATATCCGCACGCAAGATTCATACTATCTTTCCCTAAACTAACACTAAATGAAGAAAACGTGGGAATTATCAGAAAAATGGGTTTAAAACCTCGTCCTTCTCGGCCTGCCCTCATGAAAATGGGGGACGACTTTTTATTAAGATAAATAACAAAACTACCGAATTACTGTGGTTTTCTGTGTTTTGTAACGTTTAGATTAAACCGGGGCTGTTGGGAGATAAACTGTAAATTTAGAACCAACTCCGAGTTGGCTAGAAACGCTGATTTGTCCTCCCAGCATTTTGCAATAGTGATGGGTAATTGCTAAACCCAAACCCGTGCCGCCATACTCACGACTTAAAGAATTATCAACTTGGGTAAAGGCTTGAAATAATTTTTTTTGTTGTTCACGAGAAATACCAATTCCGGTGTCCGTGACTTCAAAACAAATCCAGTCTAAATCTTCATTCTGTTCTCGCTTCAGGGTGAGGGTTACTTTGCCCTGATGGGTAAATTTCAGAGCATTACTGATTAAATTATAAAGAATCTGTCGAATTTTAGTGATATCTCCTTCCATGATATCCAAATTGTTTTTACAACAAATTTGTACTGTGTTTTGATTTTGCTCGGCGAGGGGCTGTAAGGAAGTTACCACATCATGAACAAAACTAGCCACTTCAAAGGTTTCTAAAGATAAAGGCATTTGTCTGGCTTCAACTTTACATAAATCCAGAATGTCATTAATTAAGGTAAGCAAATGGTGGCCGGACTGATGGATTTTTTCCACATCGGGTAATAGGTTATAGAGTTTTTGATCTACTACTTCTTCGAGTAACAAATCGCTAAAGCCGATAATGGCGTGTAAAGGAGTGCGTAACTCATGACTCATGTTTGCTAAGAAGGTACTTTTAGCTTGGGAAGCCGCTTGAGCTTGATGTAAAGCCGTTTGTAAAACCCCTTCTACCTTCAACCGTTCTACCATTTCCATTCGTAACTGTTGGATGGCTTCTTGTAATTCTGCCGTGCGTTTTTTAACTCTAATTTCTAGCTCATTCTTGACTTGAGCCAATGATCTTTCAGCTTTAATCCGTTCAAATCGTTCAATTGCTAGGGCAACTAAATTTGCTAAGGAATCAATAAATATCCGATCTTCTAGGCTACAGTCTTGTTGCTCGATGGGATATTCAACACAAATAAACCCAATAATTTTTCCGTTTAACCAAATGGGTCTATCTAAACAGTGACTAAAAAAAGAGGCGAGACTTTTATCAATTAATTCGGATGATTCAGATAAAGATTTAGTTAATAAATCGAGAGGATAAAATGAGAATTTTTTCAAATTAAAAGGATTTGAACACAGGGAAAAGTTGTGATTAATAATCGATGATTCATCGGGGGAATGGTGATGGGTTTGACGTTCATACAAATCTAAACAAGTCCATTCTAAAGCATTTTGTTTAACCCAAATTTCATCCCCATAACCTGGGTTTAAATCATTAACTTGCTCTTGATCTGACAGAGAATCACCCAGGCCACTATGGAGCCAAACACTCACTCTGTCAACGTCTAAAGTATTCGCGGCGGTTTCAGTAATTTGGCGAATCGCTGTATCAATATGATCATAATTGCGGGTTTGTTCTCGACTTAAATCGCGTAGGGCAACATTTTGACGATAGAGGCGTTCTGTACTTAATTGTAGGGTGGTTTCGGTTTTTTTTCGCTCCGTAATATCATGGAAAATAGAAAGAACAGCTTGTTCACCTTGAAAGGGTATAATTTGGAAGGAACCCATCACCCAAAAGGGAGTCCCATTGTTTTTTTGAACTTGCAGTTCATGGTTATGAATATAGCCTTCTGCGATAATTTTATCAATTAATTTTTGTCGCTCTGAAGCAATAGGATAAAATCCTAGGGTTTTGATAGTTTTGATCTGATCAAGGGGAAAATCAAATAAATCACTGGAAAAGGAATTAGCATATAAGATTAAACCATCGGATAGACGGCTAATTATGATGGGAATGGGTGTGAATTCTGCGATCGCTTCAAAAATTTCTCGTTGTGGAATCATGGATTCAAAACTATCGGTAAAAACCGGAGGTTTATTATTCTGTTTTTCATGCCAAACCTTGAGGCTGAAAGTTGTATTTTTCCAGTTTTCAGCATCTGAAAAAATAGGATTTTTTTGAGTTGCAAAAGATTCTTGAAAAAAGTTTTTTTCTAGCATCATTCAAGGGTTTAAGGGTTTAATCAAAGATTTATTAACTGGTTTTTGCCAATTGTAAGTTAGGGAAAATAGACCCGTAACCAACTTAGCCGTGTCAATCCAATATTCTCTGGTTAATGCTTCATAGAAGCCAGATTCCTATTTTGCCGACACCCATTACTTTGCGGGCGAAGTCGGAGTAAATTTATATTGTCTTCTACATTTTCCCTGCACCCTGGAGATTCCAAATAGTGTAGAACAGGATAGTCTGATTTGGGCAAAGATAGTCAAATTTTGTTATAGCGCTACGCATTACAGTTAGGAAACTTTTAAGTCCTGAAACTTTCACTGCTTACGGTTTCTGTTCCGGTGTTCCGGTGTTCTAAGAGTGCGTGGCGCTATAGAAGTAATGTTCCTCTAATTCCCAAGCTGTGGGATATTAATTCTTGCACTCTCACCGGACGGATGTTTGCTGTGTCGTTAACCTATGCAATGGTTCATGAATGGTTAACACCCCTGGCGACGGGAGGTTCAGAACTCGTTGTTCAGGAAATTCTCAACCATATTCAGGCGGATGTTTACTCCCTGATTGATTTTGAATCCACCAACCCCGATAGCTATTTATATCAACGCTCCATTGGTACAACCTTTCTTCAGCATTTCCCCAAAGCCCGCTCTGGGGTGCAGAAATATCTGCCCTTACTGCCTCTGGCCATTGAACAACTCGATGTCCGAGGGTATGACGTGATTCTCTCCTCCTCCCATGCGGTGGCTAAAGGAGTTCTCACCAGTCCCCATCAACTGCACCTCTGTTACTGCCATACACCCATGCGCTACGCCTGGGATTTAACCTTTGACTACCTGAACAGCAGTTTAGCTGGAAAGGGGCTGCAAGGGGTGTTTACCCGCTATCTGTTGCATCGTTTGCGACAGTGGGATGTGGTCTCGGCGAACCGGGTTGATTATTTCATGGCGAATTCCAAACATACAGCCCGACGAATTTGGCGCTGTTATCGTCGCCCGGCTAGGGTGATTTATCCCCCGGTACAGGTAGAACGCTTTCAGTTTCAACCCCAAAAACAGGATTTTTACTTAACGGTTTGCCGTTTGGTCAGTTATAAAAAAATAGCCTTGATTGTCCAAGCCTTCAATCGCCTAGGATACCCATTAATTGTTATTGGGACAGGAGCCGAATTGAATGCTATTCAAGAAATGGCTAAACCCAATATTCAGGTTTTGGGGTGGCAACCAAATGACGTCGTAGACCAGTATATGAGGGATGCCAAAGCCTTTGTCTATGCCTCCTGTGAGGATTTTGGTATCGCCTTAGTCGAAGCTCAAGCCTGTGGGACTCCGGTAATTGCCTACGGGGGGGGAGGGGCTTTAGAAACCGTGCGAGATCTGCGACAATATCCAGATTCTGCAACGGGTTTATTATTTTCAGCCCAAACTGAGGAGGCCTTAGTGGAGACCATAGAAGCCTTTGAGCAGTCTCAAGACCAGTTCAATCCCGATATGGCCAGATTAAATGCCACTCAATTTAGCCCGAAACAGTTCCAAGAACATTATTGGGGATTCGTGGAGCATTGCTGGCAACAGTTTCAATCGGGCAATATCAGCTAAAATGCCAATTAATTTCGGACTTATAAAAATCCCTTCCCGATTGCAGAGGCTTGAAAACCCAGGAATACTTAGATTTGTGGGTAACAAATTTAGCCGTTTCCCCCTGCTGTACTTGAGTTTTCCCGTCCTCAGAGGAACGATTTTCTATCCGAATTTTGACGAACTAAAGCCGAATTACCTATATTGGGTGTCTTGAGGCTTTATGATCAGGACTGTGTGTGGTGTGAATTGAAGGAGTAAGATGACCGCCAATAGCCAACTCATCTTTGGTAAGGGACTTCGGCGTGGGTTCACAAGGCAAGGGGTTCTGCCCTTGGCCTATCGAGCAATACCTGAACGCCTCTCTCTACAGCGTGTAGATGAGGAATTTTGGAAGCGATTGTTTGATATTGTCTTCTCTCTGTCTGTTCTGATTTTATTCGCTCCGGTCTACTTAATTTTGGCTCTGCTGATTGCCTTAAGCTCTCCAGGGTCAGTTTTTTATGTACAGGAGCGCGTCGGAAAAAACCGCAAGTTATTCGGCTGTATTAAATTCAGAACGATGGTGAGTAATGCCGATGAAATGTTAACGCAAATTATGGAAACTTCTCCCCATTTACGAGAAGAATTTCAGAACAATTTCAAGCTCAAACATGATCCTAGAATTACTTGGATAGGTCGGTTTCTGCGGGTGACCAGTTTAGATGAATTTCCCCAATTTTGGAATGTTTTAATCGGAGACATGAGTGTAGTCGGCCCTAGACCTTTGGTTGTGGAAGAACTACACAAATATGGTCGTCACATGGATAAAATCCTAACGATTAAACCCGGTATTACTGGATTGTGGCAAGTTTCGGGACGCAATGATATTCCCTATCCTCGGCGAGTTCAGATGGATTTATACTATGTCACTTTCAAGAATTTTTGGACAGACCTGGGAATTGTCGTTAAAACTATTGGGGTTGTGATTTTTCCTAAAAATAATGGAGCTTATTAGTTCAAACAGAAACATACAGAGATGATTCTCTTTCCCCTTAACTCTTTTAATCGACGGGTTTAGGGGTTTTATTTTGAGTCTAATATAAGTAGACTGGAAGATTTAAGTTAGGTTTAGATCTCCGGTTTCTAAACTCAACGGGTAGAAGTAGGAATTGAGCCTAACCTTGAATTAAACCTGATCTAAGGTTAATTTGGTTGTAGCTACGATCCTAAAACTCAAGGGTCTACAAGATCACGTTGACTCCCAAATTGCTGAATGTGTTTCAGGGTGCAGATTAACACACTCCCGGTGATTAGTTATTAGGTATAATTAAACTCGGGAATATTAACCCACAAAACTCTAAGGAATAGTTTAAATGACAGAACGGAAACGGGCATTAATTACTGGAATCACAGGTCAAGATGGCTCATACCTAAGTGAATTGTTACTAGAAAAAGGCTATGAAGTTCATGGAATTATCCGCCGATCTTCTAGCTTTAATACCAACCGCATTGACCATATTTATAAAGATCCTCACAATGCTGAAGCTCGGCTATTTCTACACTATGGAGATTTAACCGATGGTACCACTTTACGGCGGATTATCGAAGAAGTTAAACCGATAGAAATTTATAATCTGGGTGCTCAATCCCATGTTCGAGTCAGTTTTGACTCCCCAGAATATACCGTTGATGCCGTTGGAATGGGGGTATTACGTCTCTTAGAAGCGATTCGAGACTATCAACAACGTACCGGAATTGAAGTTCGATTCTATCAAGCGGGCTCCTCGGAAATGTTTGGGAAAGTGTTAGAAATTCCCCAAAAAGAAACCACACCCTTTTATCCCCGTAGTCCCTACGCCTGCGCTAAGGTTTACGGACATTGGCAAACCGTAAACTATCGAGAATCCTATGGTTTATTTGCCTCTAATGGGATTTTATTTAACCATGAAAGTCCCCGTCGTGGCCCCACTTTTGTAACTCGAAAAATTACCCGGGCGGTGGCTCGAATTGTTAAAGGAAAACAAAAGGAAATCTATTTAGGAAATCTCGACTCAAAACGGGATTGGGGCTATGCTAAAGATTATGTTCGAGCCATGTGGCTGATGCTCCAACATTCTGAACCGGATGATTATGTGGTTGCTACCAATGAAACCCATTCGATTCGGGAATTCCTAGATATTGCCTTTGGTCATGTTAATTTAGATTGGCAAAATTACGTCAAATTTGATCAACGTTATCTGCGTCCGGCGGAAGTTGATATTTTAATTGGTGACCCCACTAAAGCCAAAGAAAAATTAGGCTGGGAACCCAGTGTCACCTTTGAAGAATTGGTAAAATTAATGGTAGATTCCGATCTCAAAGCCTTAGAAGAAACTCAAGAAGCAACCCATCAATTTGATTAATTACGGATACAGTAGAGGCTAAATTTATGAGTCCCTTAGATTTGACAAATAAACGGATTCTAGTAACAGGAGGGGCAGGTTTTTTAGGGCGTCAAGTGGTCGCTCAATTGCTCCAGTCCGGTGCCGATCCAAATCACATCATGATTCCCCGTTCTCGGGAGTATAATCTTTGTACCTTAGACGCTTGTCAAAAAGTCGTTCAGGGTCAAGATATTGTGATTCATTTAGCAGCCCATGTGGGTGGAATTGGTTTGAATTTAGTCAAACCCGCCGAACTTTTTTATGATAACTTGATGATGGGAGTTCAATTAATTGAAAGTGCCTATCGAGCAGGAGTGAAAAAGTTTGTCTGTGTGGGGACAATTTGCGCCTATCCCAAATTCACCCCAGTTCCTTTCAAAGAAGACAATCTTTGGGAAGGTTATCCCGAAGAAACTAACGCCCCCTATGGAATTGCTAAAAAAGCCCTATTGGTGCAGTTACAATCCTATCGTCAACAGTATGGTTTCAATGGTATCTATCTGTTACCCGTGAATTTATACGGCCCAGAAGATAATTTTAATCCGAAAAGTTCCCACGTTATTCCCGCATTAGTTCGCAAGGTTTATGAAGCTCAAAAACGAGGAGACAAAACCCTTCCAGTTTGGGGAGATGGTAGTCCTACCCGGGAGTTTCTCTATTCAACGGATGCGGCCAGGGGTATTGTGATGGCGACTCAATTATATAATGAACCCGACCCAGTGAATTTAGGCACAAATCACGAAGTCACAATAAAAGACTTAGTAGAAACGATTTGTGAATTGATGGGATTTCAGGGGGAAATTGTTTGGGAAACCAATAAACCTAATGGTCAACCTCGGCGCTGTTTAGATACAACTAGAGCTAAAGAAAAGTTCGGGTTCGTGGCAGAAGTTGGCTTTAAGGAAGGGTTAAAAAATACCATTGAGTGGTATCGTCAACACGGGGAATAATTGTTAACCCATAGGGCTTAGTAGGATGGGTTATGCCCATTCTACTATTAAAAAACGTCCTTTAAAATATGTTTGTAGTCTCATAATATATTCCCTCTTTATTGATAGGTACTCGGATTTTATTTTGATAAATGCAGGCGGTACATATCCATAATGAAAAATATTCATATTACAAAAAGATAAATTTATAAAGTTATTCTGTACTATCAATTCTTAACCAATATTATTAGAGAGCAAAAATTAATGAGCCATCCCGTGCCACTTAACGCCGATACCTCGACTAATCCCATAGTCAGCGTCAAAGTCAATCGAACTATCATCTCTGAAAATGGTGGGATAGGGGCTTTCATCATCCGACTCAGTGAGCCTGCACCCAGCACCGGGCTGAAGCTGAATATCAGTGCCCTCGACAGCGATAATGCCGGGCCAGATGTCACCAATGAAAAGAGTACAAATCTAAGCATTCAAATGGATCCGGTCACCAAGAAACCTGCTGCCCTCACCATTGTCCCAGGTGCCACCGAAGCCAGACTCATCCTGACAGGCATACCTGATAATGTAGTCGAAGGGGATGAAGTCAGTACCCTCAGCTTGTTACCCGGTACAGGCTATACCGTTGCACCCGGCTTTAGCACCGATGCGATTACAGTGACTGAGAAACTCGTGGTGAGTGTCACGGCTAGTCCAAATGCGATCGCTGAAAATGGTGGGGTAGGGACTTTCACCATCAAACTCAGTCAGCCTGCACCCAGCACCGGGCTGAATCTGAATATCAGTGCCCTCGACAGCGATAATGCCGGGGGAGATGTCAGCAACACTAAGAGTGAAAATCTAACCACTCAAATGGATCCGGTCACCAAGAGACCTGCTGGCCTCACCATTGCCCCAGGTGTCACCGAAGCCAAACTCATCCTAACTGGGATACCTGATAATGTAGTCGAAGGGGATGAAGTCAGTACCCTCACCCTGTTAGCCGGTGAAGGCTATATAGTTTTACCGAGCCAGAGCACCGATGGGATTACGCTAATTGATGGTATTATCAGCAATCCCAGCTTACGGACTGCGACTCAATCACCTTCCTTTACAACTGGTGCTGCTGATCCCCTGACCGGTGAAAACCTGGGGATTCGCTTAATGAACTTAAATACAAACAGAGGTACAGAAGTTGACTTTGATAATATTAGTCTAAAAGCTCAAAGTTTAATTACTAATTCGATTACACCTAATCAAGCATTACTCAGTCGCCCTGAAGTTATGCTCAGTAGTCTTCAAGATAATGACATCCTCTATAGCAAAGCCTTGTCTACCATGATGTTTAGTGGTAACGGGAATAATACAATTTACCCTAATAATGGGAGTGAGTTTTTTATGTAATTAGGGTATTTTAAAATTAAGTTTTGCACCTTTTTTTACAAATATCAAATAAACCCCCTGTTGTTGGAATGAGTGTCCCCAAAAAAGACATAATTCAAGCCCAACAACTGGGGGATTTTGTTTGTTACTGTTAAGACCCCTAAAAAATACAGGACACTCATCCCAACAACGAACAAGGATAATTAGCTTGATCTCAAGACGTTTGATTAGCAAAATAATTGTAACAAATTATTGTCAATTATTGTTGATTTAAAAGGGATAGTATACAATACTATAGTGACGTGAATTAGAACTAAAAAAAAATTAGTTATTCCTTCAGACTTCAGACTTCTGCGGTGAGTAAGAGTGTTCATTTTGAACAAGGAGCAAACCGTGATTACTACAGCGATTTTCCCAGCCCGATATGTTCAAGGCAGTCATGCCATCCGGTTCCTGGGTGAAGAATTGAGTCGTTTAGGTCGCAAAGCCCTGGTAATAATGGGGCCAGTTATTTTTCCGAAATTGCAACCCATGGTTGAAGAATTCACCCAGGGAAAAATAGAGATTTATCTGGAACGTTTTGGAGGTGAATGTTGCGATCCTGAAATTGAACACATGGTCAGTTTAGGTGCAACTCAAGAAGTAGATTTAATTGTGGGAATTGGAGGCGGAAAAACCATCGACACGGCTAAAGCGACCGCCTATCAACTCAAACTTCCCGTGGCGATTGTTCCGACCATTGCTTCCACCGATGCCCCCTGTAGTGCCCTATCTGTGATTTATACCCCGGAAGGGGTGTGGGAGCGTTATCTAGTCTTGCCGCGCAACCCCGATTTAGTTTTGGTCGATACCGATATTATTGCCCAAGCTCCGGTGCGGTTCTTGGTGGCGGGGATGGGAGATGCCCTGGCAACTTGGTTTGAAGCCGAAGACTGTCAGATCAAACGCGCCAAAAATATGACCGGACGGATGGGGCCAATGACCGCCTTTAGTTTAGCCCATTTGTGCTATGAAACCTTGCTCGAATACGGGGTTTATGGGAAAATTGCCTGTGAACAACGGGTAGTAACTCCGGCTTTGGAACGGATTATCGAAGCGAATACCTTGCTGAGTGGGTTGGGTTTTGAAAGTGGCGGACTCGCCGCGGCCCATGCGATTCATAATGGGTTTACGGTTTTGGAAGAAACCAAGAAATTCTGGCACGGTGAAAAGGTGGCTTTTGGGGTTTTGGCGATGTTGATTTTAACTGATCGCCCCAGTCAAGTGATTGATCGGGTGTTCAGTTTTTGTGAATCCATCGGACTGCCTACGACTTTAGCCGATATCGGACTGGAGGGAGTCAGCCCTGATCGCCTATTCTTAGCCGCAGAGCGAGCCTGTGGTACGGGTGAAACCATCCATAATGAACCCTGTGAAATCAGTCCCGAAGCTGTGTTCGCAGCCATGTTAGCAGCAGATGCCCAAGGGCGAAGACGGAAACAATTCTAGGTTGATTTTCTGATATTTAGGAGCGATCGCTTTTTTGGGAGGTAAAAGAGCGATCGTCTTAATGATATTCTTCCTCACAACTATTAATTAATTAGAGTTCGGCGTTTAATTCCCTTCAATACAGATGCCTGGTAGAATGGTTAAGATTTGTATGATCCTCGTCCAATTTTAGGGGTGTGGAGTTGGAAAGACAGAGAATCCGGCAGAATTAAAGGTTTAGCTCCAAAAAAGGGCTTGATAGTTCTGTCTATTTATGGTATTTTACCTAAATTGATTTTATCATTAAAAAAACAATATAAACCAATGGTTCAACGGCGATCACAAACGTTTTTCCAACAGATTATCCTGGGAACTCTTGCCAGTACAATTTTACAATTATCAATTCCCCTAACTTGCTTAAGTCAAATAAATACCCCATTAGGGGTAATC
Source organism: Planktothrix sp. PLAVEN19ND (assembly GCF_057220675.1). Lineage (NCBI taxonomy): Bacteria > Bacillati > Cyanobacteriota > Cyanophyceae > Oscillatoriales > Microcoleaceae > Planktothrix > Planktothrix sp. PLAVEN19ND. Next base: position 3,345,060 of record NZ_CM170132.1, read on the forward strand.
CGTGATTCAGAACAAACCACAGAATGGAATAGCATTGAACAACGCTTAAAAGCCAGTCGAATACCTTATCAAACCCTGGATTTAAACAATATCAAAAGCCTCGCCGATCTTCAGGGAATTGGAATTTTATTTTTACCTAATCTAACTGTTATTAAAACCGAACAAGCTAAGGTTCTGCAAGAATGGGCAAAACAAGGGGGACAGGTGATTGCCAGTGGCCCGATCGCAGAAAAATCTACCCCTTTAGTTCGTCAATTATTGCGATCAATTTTAGGTTCCTATTGGGCTTTTCCCCTGACAGTTCCCGCTAAACCCCAAATCGCGAAAAATCGCTGTCGCACTCAAGATCCTATCTGTGCTTCCCTAACAACTTGGGGGCCAATTCAAGCTAATTCTAACGCCGTTGACGGGGGGGTTTTAATTCCCACTACCTTAGAAAGTTATACCGCCGGAATTTGGGAAGCTAGTGGGAGTTCTCCCGCCGTGATTACGACTCAAAAAGCCACCTATTTAGGCTGGCGCTGGGGAAATCAATCTTCGGCGGAGGTTGATATTGCTTGGTTACAAGCGGCACTTAGTCGTCATGGTTTGGCTGGAAACCCAACAACTCCCGTCGCCACCGCCACCGTCCCGCCCCCAACAGCCCCAGCAACAGTCATCCGTCCGGTTACACCACCGCCCCCAACATCTACCCGTCCGGCTCCTACAGTCCCTATAGCAGAACCCCGTCCAGTTCCCCCACCGCCCCCAATAGCCACTCGTCCCGCTCCTACAGCCCTATCCCAACCTACGACGCCCAGGGTACGGCCAATGGCTACCATCCCATCTCCACGTCCGGTTACACCTGCAATAGTTCCCCTGACTCCGGTTTCCCCCCCCCGTTCAACCACACCACCCCCCGCCCCCAGCTTAACAGCGACTCGGACATTACCTAATACTCCGGCGGTTCCCAGTGGTTTTATTGACCCTTCCGAACAAATCGCCCCGGCGGGTTTAGAAGTGCAGCCCGGAAATCAACCTATTGAGGAATTAACGGCGATCGCCATGCGTCAGGAATTAATAGATTTATTGGGACGTTTTGAAAATGCTTTAATTGCCTCAAATTCAGGTAATATTCCGATTAATTTACAAGTCGCATCCACTCAATTAATCGCAGGAACCGGGGGAAGTCTAGCCAGTGCTAATTTCAAAAAATCCGATCAAATTATTACCAAAGCCAGAGAATTAATTAAGAATTTTCCACAATTAGTCGCTCAACAAAATTGGGCAGAAGCTCGCCATCAATGGTTAGAAATTCGTCAACAATTATGGCAAAATTATCCCACAGAAGGAGAACGATTAGGGGCAGAAATTCGGGCGGTTTGGTTAGACCGAGGAACTATTGTTAAAGCCAGAAGTGAGGCGGGACTGGCGCAAGTGTTTGATCGGTTAGCGGCGGCGGGAATTAATACGGTTTATTTTGAAACAATTAATGCGGGTTATCCAATTTATCCCAGTCGAATTGCGCCCGCACAAAACCCTTTAACACAGGGTTGGAACCCCTTAGAAGCGGCGGTGAAATTAGCTCACCAACGGGGTATGGAATTACACGCTTGGATCTGGGTTTTTGCGGTGGGAAATGACCGCCATAATCAACTTTTAGGACAGCCCAGTAGTTTTTTAAGTCCGGTAATTCAAGCCCATCCTGATTGGATCAATATTAATAATTATGGGGAGTTAAGAAATACCCGCGATCGCAAAGTTTATCTCGATCCCGCTAACCGGGAAGCTAGGGCGTATTTAATGCGTTTAATTAATGAAATTACCGCCTATAATGTCGATGGATTGCAGTTAGATTATATTCGCTATCCTTTCCAAGATCCCAGTGGAAGTTACACCTATGGATATGGGAAAGCCGGACGGGAACAATTCCAACAATTAACAGGAGTTGATCCGGTTAATATTACACCCAAGAATAATCAATTGTGGAATCAATGGCTACAATTTAAAACCCAACAGGTGACATCCTTTGTCGCAGAAGTTTCGCAATTTTTGAAGCAACAAAAACCCAATGTTATTTTATCGGTTGCGGTGTTTTCTAATCCTGAACAGGAAAGGATTATGAAAATTCAACAACAATGGGAAGTTTGGGCAAAAAACGGTTATGTGGATTTAATTGTTCCGATGACCTATGCAATGGATACCAACCGTTTACAACGTATTACTCAGCCCTTAACCCAGGAACAAAAGTTAGGGTCGGCGTTAATTAGTCCGGCAATTAAGTTATTAAATATTCCTGAAATTGTAGCGATTGATCAATTACAATCCTTACGGGATTTACCCACAGGTGGATATTCAATTTTTGCTGTTGATAGTATTGGTAATAATCTCCAAAACTATTTTCATAGAACTCAAAATAATTCCTCGAAAACTCAACCTCCCATTCCCTATCGACAACCCTTTGCTGCGGCGCATGATCGCTATTTAGCCTTAAAAAGAGAATGGAGTTTCCTGTTAGGAAATGAACAACTTTGGATTCGAGATGGGGAACTAAAAGCCTTGAGTACCCAGGCAGAAGATTTAGCACAAACCTTAAAACAACTAGAGGATAATCCCTCACCTCAAACTTTAGAAATAGCTCAACAAAAGTTAACAACCTTCCAAAAACAATTCCAAATATCTATGCGTTTACAAGCCTTAGAACGTCCTTATCAAGTCTCTAGTTGGGGGAATCGTTTGGCGAGTATTAATATGTTATTGCGTTATGGAGAAAGAAGAATAAAAAATTAATCAGAAGATAGTTTATTGTTGGGCTTTAGTATTCTGGGCACTCGGGAGTCTAAGTCCAACAATGTTATACTTAATAAAATAGCAAAGGGATGTTACAAAGTTGAGGTAACAACATGACTCAAACCCCTATAAAATTAACTTTTGAAGAATATTTAACTTATGATGACGGAACAGATAATCGTTATGAACTTGAAGATGGGGTGTTAATTCCGATGACACCTGCGAGTCCGATTCATTCTGATATTATCGGGTTTTTGTTTATCTGTTTTTATCAGGAAATTCAAAGACGGAATTTAGACTTAAAAGTAAAACAGGGAGATGTGGGGATACGAACTAGATTAAGTCGCTCCCGACAACCAGATATTGCTATTATTCAAGGAGAAGACTGGCGACGGTTACGACAGTTTAAAAAATCAGCCATTCTGGAAGTTCCGGCTTTATTAGTAGTAGAATTTGTGAGTCCTGGGGAAGATAACGAAAACCGAGATTATATTAAAAAGATGACTGAATATGCGGAGTTTGGGATTTCCGAATATTGGATTATTGATCCTTTAACGGAGCAAGTTATTGTTAATTTTCTGATGAATGGAAGTTATCAGAATACTATTTTTATAGGTCAACAAAGAATTATTTCTCAACTATTCCCAGAACTTAATTTGACAGTGGAGCAAATTTTAATTGCAGAATAAAAGATTGAAGGGGTGACAAAGAAAGTAAGAATATATCTAAGTAAATAGAAAAAGATAGGTCAAGTTTGTCAACAATACCTATCTCAATAAGAACAAACATTAATAATTAATAGCAAAGGATACTGATCTAAGAAAATAGGGTTTAATCTTTTTTCTCATGATGTTTTTAATTTGTTCTTGTTGCAATGATAGCAAAACCTAAGCGCGGCGACTTGATTTCGGGAGTACAATCACCACGGTTAACTACACATTTTTGATAAATATAAGGCACATTAACCGTTTTTACGGAAACCCTAAAACTGCCAAAATTCATCACTTCGCCGTTTGTCAACATGGACAAAATCTGTTCAACACTTAAATTTATTCCAGTTTGCGATGCCCATGTTCCTAAGAAACCAAGTTCGGTGGCCAATCTTTGTTGAATCTGGCGTACAACCTCTGCACTATATCCACCACCGGAAAACGCTGCGGCAATTATATTTGCTGCCTGCTCTCCAGCCGAAGTCCATTCTACAAAAGATTGCGAAGAAAAGTAAACAATAGAGTTGGAATAATTCGCAATCATTCTATTTTTCTCGTCATAGTAAGTATCACGATTGGCATCTTTAAATAGAGGTGGTGTAAAACTTACACTCCTTATTAAACTACCCAAAGTGGGCATTTCCCCATCTATAATTTTGGTAATTGCACTTGCATCTATCTGGTAATTACCGAGACTGCCCTGACCGCAATTAAATATCGGCTTTTGTTCAAATGTAGACAAATTCAATGTGTAATCATACTTGCAAGTTGTTGATGCGGTATGAGATACAGTTGTTGCTGGTGTGATAGTCCGCATTTCCATTTCTACATAAGGGACTTTTTCTTTGCGATGATTAGTAAAAGGTTCGGGTACTTTTACACAAACGCCAAATCTACATTGTCTTTCCCATCGTACATCGGGATAAGGAACATCTACCCACCGCCATTTATCAACAGGAATACTTTCTCTTACTTCGGCGATTGTTACACTCCAAGTGTGTTTAGCCTGTACTCTTACAATAAGAGAAATAGTATTACCTATTACATTGTATTCAAGTTTTTCAATACCCGCGTTACCTTGATTTCCAATTTTTACCTGACTGATTGAGGAACGAATACTATTTGCTTTGGATTGCCACTGGCTTGCAATTGAATCTAAATTGGGAATACAATTAATCATTTTTTGATCAATGGGTTCAAGTAAATTAATTACTTGAGGTGCAGATGTTATGGGATCTCTTGCACAAGCTTCTAAGTTATATGCTTTTACCTGCTGACATAAACCTAATACACTAAAAAAGGTTAAGGCAGAAATTAGTTTAAATTTCATAGTTGTATCTTCCATATTAAAGGATAAATCCCTTGTATCTTCAATTAATCATCGTTGTTTTAAGCTGTTCGGCATATCAACTATATACCCTAGCAAGCGAGAACGCTTGCACTACAAAGGTTATAGGATTTAAGAATAGATAATTCAGATGCAGTAACAGCTTATCTTGTCACTAAACTGGGCATCACCAAGCCATCAATATTCAGTAGTAATTGCAATTCATTTATACTTTGTAAATTCTCCCGTGACTTTTATTTTTGACCAACCTCGACCAGTACCACCTATTCCCTTTGGACTCCGTGCATAAGTCCGAACCTTGATTGTTTGTGGTAATTTAATCACTGTTCCTGGTACGATTACGACCAAATTTTCATAAATTATGTCGTAACTATTTTCTGACCCGCTATCAGAAAGCCATTCCACCTTGACCTCATTTTGATTAATTACATGACCAGCAGGAGCGGTGGTAGAAGTCCAATCAGACCAATCAGAATGTCTAGTACCATCGAAATCAGTTGCTCTAGTAGATACTTCAGACACAATTTCAAAACCAGCCATTGTAAGTTTCTCCTATTTCATCAAGTCTTATTTCTTGATTAAAACTCAAGCCTGATCCCTTTGTCAGTCGGATCGTGTCGGTACTTTTTCCTAAAAAATTGCTAAAATGTCGGAAAAAGATCGGAAAAATCGGATAAGATCAGATAAAACTACCAGTCTCACCTCGCTATGGATATTGCAGAAGTATTGAAACTTGCCGATCAACTGCTTTTCACCCATACAGGCGAACATTTAGACCTTCTGCAAGAAACAATCCTTAAAGGTACATTACACGGCAATAAATACACCGAGATTGCATCAGAAAATCATTTAAGTGAAGGTCATGTTAGAGATACTGCATCGGAATTATGGCAAACTTTATCGAAAACTTTAGGGGAAGATATTAATAAATCAAATGCACGGTCTATTTTAGAAAAAATTACTATCTATAACAGTGTTTCCTCTGGAAATTTTATTAGTTTTCATCAAATCAGTATTTGTTCAAAACAAAAGAAAGAGCCTAAATCTTGTCCTCTATTCAAACCATCCGAAAACAACCATTTAGACTTAGATGCAACTCCAGAAATTACCGATTTTTATGGGCGGGAGGATGAACTAAATACTTTAAAAACATGGTTAATTCAAGACCATCTCCGTGTCATTACCTTAGTTGGAATGATCGGAATTGGCAAAACGACGCTGGCTGTCAAACTCATTGAAGAAATCCCAACGGAATTTCAATATATTATTTACCGCAGTCTCCAGTATTGTCCAACTATAGATGTTTTTCTAACAGATTTACTGCAAAGTATTGTTTCTCCTCCTGTTTTTCCGAATACCCTAGATCGTCAAGTTGATTTATTGCTGAAATTTATTAGAAAACATCGCTGTTTAATTATTATTGATGATCTGCAAATGCTCTTTGAAACCGGACAATATGCGGGTCAATATAAACCAGAATTTGAAGGGTATTATTTATTATTTAAACAAATTGCTGAATTGTCTCATACCAGTAGTTTTTTATTGATTTCCCGCGAACAACCCGAATATTTAACAGTCGATCATCTTAAATTTTTTAGATCATTAAAACTTTCAGGATTGGGAGATTGTGCTACCAAAATTTTCAGAGATAAAGAATTATTAGATCAAGACAATTGGTATGATTTAATTGAAAAATATCAAGGACATCCTTTATGGTTAGAAATGACAGCTACGATGATTCAAGAACTATTTTCTAGTCGAGTCACGGATTTTTTAGCTTATCCTTCCTTAGTATTAAGTAATGAAATCACATTTCAATTGAGTCGTTTATGGAGTAGATTAACTGAGTCAGAACAACAGGTGATCAATTATTTAGCCAAACAAGAAAATGGGGTTGCTTTGATGCAGGTTTTACAAGAAATCCCTGATAAACCCACAGATATATTAAAGGCGATACAATCGTTAAAAAGACGTTGTTTGTTAGAAGATAATAGCCATAAAGATCAGCATAGCGCTTCTTTACTAAAAATTAATTCAATTTTAAAAAATTATATTATATTACAAAGTTGAGGTAAGACATGACTCAAACCCCTGTAAAATTAACGTTTGAAGAATATTTAACTTATGATGACGGAACAGATAATCGTTATGAACTTGAAGATGGGGTGTTAATTCCGATGACACCTGCAAGTCCGATTCATTCTGATATTGTTGAATTCCTCTATGATACTTTCAAAGCTGAGGTAAAAAGACTAGGGTTAGACTTAAAAGTCAAACAGGGAGATGTGGGGATACGAACTAGATTAAGTCGCTCCCGACAACCAGATATTGCGATTATTCAAGGAGAAGACTGGCGACGGTTACGACAGTTTAAAAAATCAGCCATTCTGGAAGTTCCGGCTTTATTAGTAGTAGAAGTTGTGAGTCCTGGGGAAGATAACGAAAACCGAGATTATATTAAAAAGATGACTGAATATGCGGAGTTTGGGATTTCCGAATATTGGATTATTGATCCTTTAACAGAACAAGTAATTGTTAATTTTCTGATGAATGGAAGTTATCAGAATACTATTTTTATAGGTCAACAAAGGATTATTTCTCAATTATTCCTCGATCTTAATTTAACCGTTGAGCAAATTACCCAACCTTGGTAGGTTTTAGAGTGAAACTTTTATACTTGTGGTATTTACTCGGTGACTGACGCCTATCAATCCAACTTCAAACGGTAATTGCAGATGTTAAAATTGAACTTTGGTTGAGTCCTATTAACCTATTTTGTCGAGCATCATTGATACGATTGATAAACTTTTTCCTCGGCAATTATCCTTGACTTTTCCTAAATCAGAGACTATTATTACTGGTGAGTCATAGTTTTAGGTAATCTAAAAGTTAAGATAAGAAAAATTACCTAAATTTAACTGGTCTTATTTCTTAACCGACACAATTCGATTATAAAAAATATGCTCTCACTTTCACCCCATAAATTGCCTAGAACTTTAAGTGCGTTAGAAACCTATGGTTTTGGTTTAACAGGATGGCCAGGGTGGATTGGGGTATTTGCGGCGATGAACTATGCTCTTGGCGCATCAGCTATCTGGGTATGGATACCCGCAACTTTAGTGGGAATACTGATCACCTATCAAGTTAAACAACTCGGTTTCCATCGGTTAGAAATAGCGGGTGGAACTCCCAACTACACTACAAACTTACTCAAACATTATCCCCTCCTAGGCAGATATGCAGCGATTGGCTACCTGAATGGTTGGGCAAGCGTTATTGCTATAAGTGCTGTAGTCCTGGCAGACTTAATTCAAAACAATTTAACAGTAGTCGGTTTGAGCATTCCGCCCACTTTCCTCAAAATCTGTCTCCTCTTGCTTCCCTTCATCGTCGCCTTTAGCGGCACTCGCGCCATCAGTATTCTCAATCTTTTTCTGGTAGTAACAGCTACTGGCTCTATAGTGATTTTTACCTTGCAGGGGCTGGGTTGGTTAATTTTTTCCCCAGCTAGTCCAGGAATTGTCCCGTTAAGCTGGAAACCCTTGGGCTTTACTGATTGGGCAAAGTGGTTCTTAATTGCTACTTATACCACCTATTCTTCAGAAACCGCCTCCTCCTTTGTCGCAGATAGCCGCGAAACCCATCAAAACTTTGAAATTTCTGAAGATTGCGGCTTGGTTGCAAGGCGGGATCTTTCTGGGTGCATCTTGGGTGGCGATCCAGCTTGCCTTTGACCCAAACCATAGGGACGATCCCTACCTCCATCTAATTGCCGCTTCCCAACCATTCTGGGGCAGTGGAGCCTCAATGATGGCAACATTTTTACTCACCACTATCGCTCTGTTACCATTAACAACCGCAGTTTGTAACTGTTCTCGCATTCTCTATCAATTGTCACAAGACCGCTACATGGCTCCTGTATTTGGGGTGGTTTCTCGGCGGGGAGTTTTTGGCCCAGCATTAGTTTGGCTATTTGTAATTTCTTTAGTCTATTTAGCCTGGGGAAATTTAACCCAGATTGTTTTTATTGCTACTGTGGGTTGGTTTAGTTCCTATATTTTGCTTCACCTTGCCATCTGGTTGCGCCGCAAGAGAGATGATGTTCTGTTCCCCCATCTGTCTTTGGGTTTATTCTTAATGGAAGTAGTGATTTTATGCGTAGGTGGTATTGCTTGGGGCTGGGGTAATTTCCTCTTGGGCTTGATATTTCCCCTAGGGGTTATGGCAACCGATATTGTGATTCGACGACTTCCTTTCAAAATATTTCGCCCCAGTTGGTGGCATCAGCTTTATCAACCCAAAGATCAGCAAATTATTAGGGAATCGCTGATGTTTCAGGTGTCCACCCTAATTTTTCTCTTATCGGGTTCAGTCCTAATTGGTTGGGGATTTCGTGCTTTATTGGATACTCATACGATTGGTCGAGGAGAGAATTTAATTGTAGTATTGTTGCTGATCGTGGTGTTTGTGGGAGTAGCGATCGCTTCTTGGACGAGCCTGCCCCAGATTGCCGCCTTTGAATCTCAGATTGCCGCCTTTGAAGCGATTGAAGCTAGGGAAAAAGCGGAGAGTGCTAACCAAGCTAAAAGTGAATTTCTGGCTAACATGAGTCACGAATTGCGAACTCCCTTAAATGGCATCCTGGGTTACGCTCAAATTCTCGGACGCTCCAAAGCTATACCGGAAAAAGAACTTCAGGGAATTAACATCATTTACCAATGCGGTTCCCATCTACTCACCTTAATTAATGATATTCTCGATATCTCAAAAATTGAAGCGCGTAAACTCGAACTCACCCCGAATGCCATTTATTTGCCTTCCCTAGTCCAAGGTGTTGTCGAAATTTCTCAAATCCGCGCTCAACAGAAAGGTATTGATTTCCACTACCAACCCGATCCTAAATTGCCCAGTGGTATTATCGCTGATGAAAAACGCTTGCGACAGGTATTAATTAACCTCTTGGGTAATGCGATCAAATTTACCGATCGAGGCAGCGTCACCTTGAAAGTCGAACAATTAGGATCAAATAGTAATCAACTCTTTGATAATCTTCAAAAACCGCCTTCTTTGACTCGTTTGCGCTTTTCAATCATAGATACGGGAATTGGTATTAGCAACGAAGATATACAGAAACTATTCCAAGCTTTTGCACAGGTAGGAGAACGTAGCCGTCAAGCTGAAGGTACAGGTTTAGGACTAGCGATTAGTCAGCAAATTGTTCAATTAATGGGAGGGAAAATTCAGGTCGAGAGCGAACTAGGAATAGGCAGTAAATTCTTTTTTGAAGTGGAATTACCCATAAATAATGAATGGGTAGAGGAACAAACAAGTAGGGCTGGTAATATAATCAGCTATCAGGGAGCGAAAGAAAGAATTTTAATTTTAGTTGTAGATGATCGCTGGGAAAATCGCGCCGTGATTGTCAATCTATTAGAAACCCCTGGGTTTTGTACTGATTGAAGCTGAAAATGGACAAGAGGGTTTAGATAAAATGCGAGAAACTTTACCCGATATAGTAATTACAGACTTGGCAATGCCCGTCATGGATGGCTTTGAAATGCTCAAACAATTACGCAGTGATCGGCAGTTAAAAGCATTGAAAATTGTGGTTTCATCAGCCTCGGTATCCCAAGTAGATCAGCAGATGAGCCTCAATGCCGGAGGTGATGATTTCCTGACTAAACCAGTTGATGCTCAGGATTTATTTAATGCCTTAGCCAAGCATTTACAACTAACTTGGAACTATGAAGAAGTAGGAAATACAGTACCAGTATCCACTTTAGAAATTATTCCTCCGGCGGCTGAGGACTTAGAAGTCTTATTGGAACTGACTAAACGAGGAAAAATTAAAAATCTGGTTTTGATGGCAGAACAGATTAGTCAAAAAGATGCCCGTTATCAACCTTTTATTCAAGAACTCTTAGAACTTGCGAATCAATTTCAGTTGAAAAAGGTCGAGCAATTAATTCAAAAGTATAGCAACCACCAAGGCGGTTAAGCCATTAGCTTCTATTGCATCCCTTGATCAAGATGAAACCCAAAACATTCCTTTAATCCCGTTAGGATCGGTAATAAACCCTAAATTATGATAGAAATTAACCGCTTTATTCCCAGCAAATAACGTAATATTTTCAATATTTTGCAATTGTAGCTGTTCTAAGGTATACTGAATTAAGGACTTTCCTAATCCTTGACTTTGGAAGTTAGGATGGATGACTACATCCCAAAGGGTCGCGTTATAAACATGATCGGAAACAGCCCGGGCAAACCCAATTAATTGTTTTTGGGTGGGGGTAATAAACCACAGGGTAACGACTAAAAAACTGTGTTCTAGGGCGATTTTCATGTGTTTGTGATCCCGAGTCATCCAATTCACGGCTTCAAACAGTTGATCGAGTTGGTCTAAGTCAAAATCAATATCGGTACTAAAAATAAAGGGTTCGAGTTGTTGATAGGTTGCTAAGGGAATATCAAAATTATTGGTACTGATATCAGTTGTCAGACCTTGATCATATTTAGACCATTTCTGGGAAGTTTTATTAATATTTTGATGTTGTAAATTAATTGATGTTTCTAAGTCATTTTTTTTCTGCAATAGAGTATTAAACTTTTCCGAGATAAAAATTTGATCAGGATAGAATTGTATCGCCATTTGATATAGTATTAAAGCGGCATTAATTAGATGTTTTTGCTGGAAAAAATCCGCAATTTTCAGCCACGCGCTTTGATTTTGACTTAAAAATTGCACAATACTTTGATATTCAGGATACTGTTGCTGATTTTGAATTACTTTTTGATAATGGGCGATCGCTAAATCAAACTTTTCAGGTAAATGATATTCTAGGGTTTCTCCCAATTTAGTCGCAATTAATACAAAATCCTGTTCCTGATTGGTTTGATGCAAAATCACCAAACTTTTCCAATAATTAATAATCGCTAAATTCCATTTTTTTTGATGAAATAAAACATCGGCTAAATTACAATAAGACCAATGAAAATGGGGATTTAATTGTATAGCTTTCCGATAAACATGAACCGCTTCTTCCCAATGTTTTAATTTTAATAAACCATTCCCTAAATTATGATACGACCAGGAAAAATTAGGATTAAGTTTAATCGCATGACGATAATTAATGATGGCATCTTGCCATTGTTCCTGTTTTAAAAAAACATCCGCTAAATGGTGATAAAACCAAGAACAATGGGGATTTAATTGGATCGCCTGACGATAATTAGAGATCGCCGCTTGCCATTGTTCATGCTGATCATGCAAACGCCCTAAATTTGCATAGGATTCAGCCGACTTGACATCCTTTGCCATCACATTTAAAGAATCGGGTTTGAGCGGGTCTTCCTGGGGCATATTTTGGGGCTTAAACGGGAGAATATAACACGGATTCTAAACGCCGTAAGGCAAAATCTAAATCATCATTAATCACTTCAAAATCAAACTCACTGGCGGCGTCGATCTCCGCTTTTGCTCGCATTAAACGCCGTCGAATAGCATCTTCAGAATCCTGACCTCTACCGCGTAAACGACGTTCTAATTCATCAATAGAAGGGGGCATAATAAAAATTCGTAAAGCCGAAGGAAAGGTGGAACGAATTTGGCGAGCGCCCTCTAACTCAATCTCTAATAAAACCGATATTCCCGCCTCAATTTTTTCTTTAACAGCAATTAAGGGAGTTCCATAATAATTCCCCGCAAATTCAGCCCATTCTAATAACTCTCCTGCTTCGATCATGTTTTGAAAATGAACCCGATCAACAAAATAGTAATCTTGTCCATGGATTTCACCGGGACGAGGAGAACGAGTGGTCACAGAAACGGATAAATGGAGTTCAGGATGATCTTTGAGTAGGGAACGAACCAATGTTCCTTTTCCGACCCCGCTAGGGCCTGTCATCACAATTAATCGGCCTTTTTTCATAGTATTTTTATCAGGTTAGAGGGTTGAAAACAAAGTAATGGGGAATCCCTGATTTTCCCTTGAACCTGCTGATGGATTCAAGGCATTGAATCGGAATCTTTTTATTTTCTCATGCTATGCCGATGGAAACCAAGGGGAATCAATCACAAATCCCCTAATCATCGCGGGAATTGCCGTCTTTGGTCATCACAAAGCGATGGGCAACGGTTTCCGGCTGAATGGCTGAGAGAATCACATGGCTAGAATCCGTGATAATTACCGCCCTGGTTCGGCGTCCGTAGGTGGCATCGACTAACTGTCCTCGCTCCCGAGCATCATTAATAATCCGCTTAATCGGGGCTGATTCAGGGCTGACAATGGCAATCACTCGATTAGCAGAGACAATATTACCAAAACCAATATTGATTAACTGAATATCCATAAAAATTGAATTGATAGGATCTGTCAAAGTTTTTTTCTACCATTCTATCATAGTTAAAATTTATCCGATTTACAACGCTTAATTCCAGAAAAAATCTATTTTTTGTTTACTTGAGTTTGCCTTATATTGTTAAGTTAAAACTCAAAAAACGACTATTCTAAATCAGTTATCGCTGATCAATTATGGGTCTATTGCCCATTCCCTATTTTCAAAAACCTTATTTTTTAGTACGGATTGAGACTGACTCTATTTATCCCCAATTCTATAATTTTGTGTTAAACTAACGGGTGTTAATCCCTAATTAATTGATTATGAAAGCTATTGTTATTCATCAATATGGGTCGCCTGATGTTCTTCGTTATGAAGATATTCCGACCCCAACAATTAAACCCGATCAAGTTTTAGTCAAAATTCATGCCAGTAGTATTAATCCCGTGGACTGGAAGATTAGACAGGGATTATTACAACCAGTATCGGGCTACAATTTCCCCAAGGTTTTAGGCTCGGATTTAGCCGGGGAAGTGGTGGAAATCGGCTCCCAGGTGACGCGCCTCCGGGTGGGAGATCAGGTTTATGGCTTCGTTAACCCGTTATTTGGGGGGGCTTATGCCGAGTATGTGGCTGTGCCTGCCGGGAATTTGACCTATAAACCTCAAAATATGACCTATGCGGAGGCTGCGTCGGTTCCCATAGCGGGATTGACGGCGTTACAGGGGTTATTAGATTTAGGTCAATTGCGACCCGGACAGAGGGTTTTAATTAACGGGGCGTCCGGCGGTGTGGGAACCTTTGCAGTGCAAATTGCTGTGGCCCTGAATGCCGATGTTACGGGGGTTTGCGGGACGTCTAATGTTGATATTGTTAAACGTTTGGGAGCCCATACGGTGATTGATTACACTCAGGAAGATTTTACCCAACAGGACATCCAATACGATATTATTTTTGATGCGGTGGGGAAACAGTCCTTTTTTAATTGTGAAAAGATTCTACAATCCGATGGCATTTATATCTCAACTTTGCCCACAATTGATAATATGGGAGCGACATTACAAACTTTATTATTTTCGGGTAAAAAATCAAAATTAGTCTTAGCTCAACCGAGTCGCCGAGATTTAGACGCCTTGCGAGATTTAATTGAAGCGGGCAAAATTCAAACGGTGATTGATCGAACTTATCCCTTAAATGATCTAGCCGAAGCCCATACCTATAGTGAGATGGGCCGCACCGTTGGCAAAATTGCAATTACGGTGAATGAGGGGTTACAAACTATTAATATTGATTGATTGTTTTGGGTCAATTTGGGGGAGGCAGGGGGAGCAGGGGAGGCAGGGGAGGCAGGGGAGGCAGGGGAGGCAGGGGAGGCAGGGGGAGCAGGGGGAGCAGGGGGAGCAGGGGAGGCAGGGGGAGCAGGGGGAGCAGGGGGAGCAGGGGGAGCAGGGGGAGCAGGGGAGGCAGGGGGAGCAGGGGGAGCAGGGGGAGCAGGGGAGGCAGGGGGAGCAGGGGGAGCAGGGGGAGCAGGGGGAGCAGGGGAGGCAGAGGAGGTAAACTATTACCCATTCCCTATTACCCATTCCCCATTCCCCATTCCCTATTCCCCTTATTAATGTTGAAAATTCAATCCCGCTTGACGAGCCGCCACAATATAACGGAAAATATATTCTACTAATTCAATATGGTTTTCTGCGGCTTCTGGAGAATCTGCCCAAACCGTTACCCCATGATTTCTAATTAACAACGCCGGAACATTAGGAGAAGTTTGTTTAAACCGTTGAACAATTGCTTCCGCAATGCGAGGCACTTCTAAATAATTCTCAAAAACAGGTAGATAAACTTTAGGGTTTTCTTGCCAAATTCCCAAGCCTTTTAACATCTCAATGGGTGGTAAAAGCAGTTGTTCATGATTAATAAAGTTTGAGACTAATTTGGCTTCAACGGAATGAACATGATAACAGGCATTTGCCTCGGGAAACAAAGAATATATAGCTTGATGAATACTGGTTTCTGCCGAGGGTTTATTATTCGGATTGGGATTTTCTAATATCTCTCCAGTGAGAGACATTCTCACAAAATCCTCTGTCACTAATTTGCCTTTTTGTTTGCCACTAGCGGTAATCCAAAAACTATTATCGGGCATTTTAGCCGAAAGATTTCCAGCCGTCCCTGCCATCCAACCCAGTTGATGAAATTGGCAAGACGCATATATTAAAGATTGACGGAGATCGGTTTTCATCGGAAATTTGGGTAGAAACCCCGTCCTTTTAGGACGGCTTTACATTTAGAGGTTTTCGCTATATACTAGAGGAATAGTGAAACACCTGAGAAGATGTACGCCACTCAAAAAAACCAACTTAGACGACTTAGCCAGCAGGAATTTAACGCCCTGACTGTTTTGTGTCGTTTGAGCAAGAATCTTTTTAATATGGCGTTGTATGAATGTAGGCAGTATTTCTTTACTCAAAGAAAGCGACTGACCTATGAATCTAACTACCATATTTGCAAGTCTAATGAGAACTATCGGCTTCTTAATACCGATATTGCTCAACAGACAATGAAGGTGGTAGATAGAAGTATGCGGTCTTTCTTGGGACTTCTTCAAGCCATCAGTATAGGACGTTGTGAACAAAAACCACAACTGCCTAAATACTTGCCCAAAGATGGTTATTTCCCTTTGATTATTCCGAGAATTAAAGTTAAAAATGGGGTGTTTAATATCCCCATGTCTCAACAATTTAAACAGGAATATGGGGAAGTGAAAATCCCACTCCCAGAAAGACTGAAAGACAAGAAGATTAAGGAGGTACGAATACATCCGAAATACTCGGCTCGATGGTTTGAGATTGAGTATATTTATGAAGATGAAAAAATCGAAACATCTGTTGATTCCGAAAAAGCGATAGCTATTGACTTGGGGGTTAATAATCTGGCAGCTTGTTTTGACACTGATGGGCATCAATTTTTGATTGATGGCAAAAGACTTAAAAGCATTAATCACTGGTATAACAAGCGTAACGCCCAGCTTCAATCTGCCAAAGACAAGCAAGGGATAAAAGGGATCACAAATAAACAGGCACGACTTAATCAAAAGCGGAATGACTCTATTCGAGATTATTTGAATAAATCGGCTCGAATAATAATCGACCATTGTTTGACTTATCAAATTGGTAAATTGATAGTTGGTTACAATCCGGGTATCAAGCAAGAGATTAATATCGGACGTTCTAATAATCAAAACTTTGTCCAGATTCCTTTTTGGCAGTTGAGACAAAAACTTAAAGCTTTGTGTTGTCGATACGGAATTGAGTATGGTGAGCAAGAGGAATCTTACTCCTCTAAAGCTAGTTTTTATGATCAAGATGAGATCCCTATTTACAATGCCGATAATCCCAGTAAACAGAAGTTTTCTGGTAGAAGGATTAACAGAGGATTGTATAGAACAAAGGATAGACATCTGGTTTCGGCTGATATTAATGGTAGTGCCAATATTTTGGTTAAAAGTAAGCACAGACTTGATTTTGAGCGAGTGTCTAGCGGGTTTTTGGCTAACCCTTTAAGGATTTACGTCTCTTAAGAATCCCCGCCGTTTTACGGCGCGGGAGTGTCAACCCCATTTTTCCATCGCCTGTTTAAGAGCACCAGGGGGCATTTCCTTAACATCAAAGGGTAGACCCCGTTGATACCAGTCGAGGGCTTGGAAGAAGGCATTAACCCCCGCTCCTGGGCCGTTTGGATGTTCCATAATCCCCGTCCCAGCATTCAGAATTACGTCCTTGCCATAGTCCGATAGGGCTTGGGGGACAATTCCGGGGTGAATTCCAGCCGAAGGGACAGGGAACACATTCCGCGATCGCAACTGCTCACAAATCCGCTTTTCCTCAACGGGATCAAAGGGTAAACTACCATAATGGGCGGGATATAAGACCGCATCCGCCCCGGCATGGGCCATCAAGGTTCCCAAAATCACGGAATAGGAAAAACCCGTATCCCCAGAGGCACATAACGCCCCCGCCAAGGCAGGATGGGCGAAAATTGGAACATTCACCTCTGGATCGGTGGCTAGGGCTTCTAAGACCGAAAAACCGTAGGTGAGAACATTTAATAATAGGGCATTTGCCCCTTCTTTAACCAGTATTCGGGCTTTTTCTAATAGGGTTTGGGCGTTTCCCGTAACATTAACTGCATACAAAACTGTGCGCCCGGTTTCTTGTTTAATTTGGTCTAAAATTGGACGACTAGCTCTTAATCTTTCTAGGGTGGGGGCGGTGTTTAAATCCCCCATAATTTCATCATCTTTAATAATATCTAATCCGGCCGTTGCCACTTCTTTTAAAATTGTAGCATGATCCTGGGCGGATAGTCCTAGGGCGGGTTTGAAGATTGCCATAATTAGGGGACGATCAAAAACTTGCAATTGTTGGCGAATTCCTGATATGCCAAATTTTGCAACCCGACCATAATTTTTATCGAGTCTAACGGCAACTATTTTACCAACTCCGGCCATAGAATATTTGCCAAAAATCATTGTTAGTAAACTAGCAATATCATTTTCAACGTTAATTTCTGGAAATTTAACCGTGGCAATACTATAACCTTGTTCATCGGTTTTGATATTAATAACTTGGGCTAAATGCGATCGCAAATTATCTTCCCGATGGCTAAATCTTTCGTCCCAAGTTCCAGCAGTTTGTCCAATAGCAATGACTTTCGCCTGACGCAAGGCATCAATATCAGGAGGAAAACGATAATCAACTTCAATGGTCATGGTTTTTTATTCTGGCAATAATGATCAATACAACTCAAAAAATATGAGTTTTAACCTCAAGATTGATCCCCCTAAATCCCCCTTAATAAGGGGGACTTTGAATCAGGTTTACTCATAAATAAGGGAAATATTGACTCTATTCCCCCTTTTTTAAGGGGGGTTAGGGGGGATCTAGTGTGTTATAAAAGCATTAACAATTAATTCAAAGCCAAGGTTTTTTTCGGTCTTCTGGAAAAAATTCTAATTTCTGTATTGGTATATTCGGGAGTCCAACCTTCCGTTGTGGTGAAATAACGAACGGCTTTAATTCGTCGAGTTTCTGTTAAATAAAACCAATGTTCTGTATGAGCCGGAACGTTAATATATTCTTCAGCTTCAACGGTTAATTCAACTTGACTGCCATCGGGACGAACAAAACCAAATACTCCTTCTCCATCAATAATATAACGGACTTCATTATCCGTATGAATATGACATTGTTCAAATTTTGCCAATAATGTTTCTAGGTTAGGGGTATCAGGATTAAGGACAATTAAATCCCGGGACTGATAACCTGCTGTTTGTTTTAATTCTTCAAAATATTGATCTAATCCTTGCAAAACTTCGGCTTTTTCGTTATCGTTTAATCCAGGTTGATTCAACAATTTAATTAATTCTGGCTCTGTACCCACAGACCAATGGTTTAACTGAATATTCAGACTGGATAATTCTCGCTGAATTGCATCTAATTCGGTGTAAGTTGTTCCGTCTTCTAACTGTAAAATTGCCATGCTTAACCTCGATAGTAGGAAATGTTTTTAAGTCAAATACTATTATATAGCGGTGTGTTGTCGCGTGAGATACAACGCAAAAATCCGGCTTCTTAAACAATACCTGCGCCAAAATCCTAGAGAGTTGCGTAATTGTTGCCATTGCTGGCAATATAATAATTAAAATGGGAGTTGAGTCAATATGCGAAAGGATTTTTGGGCGAATCTACCAAAGGACATCTTGCTAGTCGGTGCTCTGAGTGTGGGGATGGGGACAGCCGCATCGGTGGTTTTTCCTGGGGGTGGTCTCGGGACTCCATTACTTGGAAGTACCGCCGGGGCGTTGGTTGGGACGGCGGTTTCTAGTAAACAGAAAGAACAGGAATATAAAAGGAGTCTACAAGATTCCCAATCCCAAAAAGATAAAGATTATCAACTCAGTTTACAGGATTTAAGTAAACAGAAAGACCAAGAGTATCAATTTCGTTTACAAGCACTGGAAAAACAACTCGATACACAACAAAACTGGCAAGAATTTCAGACTAAATTGATTAGACTAAAAGATCAGGTAGAAAGTCTGGAGCAAAAACAAACAAACTTAGGGGAAGTTGAAGGGAAGTTAACGCAAAAACAATCGGAATTACAGGAAGTTCAGGAGAGATTAACCCGATTAAATCAAGAAAAACAAGATTTAGAAAATCGTGTTAATAGCTTGCATCAAAATCCTCCCAATTTATCAGAATTGGAACAATTAAATACTCAATTAAGTCAGTTAAGGCTAGAAAAAAGTCAATTAGAGGGTGAGATTACTGCCTTACAATCTCAAAATCAAAGTTTAAAAGAAGTTGAGCGATCGCTGAATGAAACCCAAGCTAATTATATCGTAAAAAATGTTGAATTGCAACAATTAATAGCAGAAATTGACCAGAAAAGACAAGACACTCAAACCCTGGAACAAAGAACCGTAGAATTAGAATTAATCAGAGCAACCTATGATAGTTTATCTCTGGAAAAACAACAGTCTCAAACCCGAATTAATCAACTTGTTCCTGAAATTGATCGTTTAGAAGCAGAGAAACAAAGAATTCTGCAAGCGATTCAAAATCATACATTAGATTATCAACAAATAGAAAGAGATAAACAAAAAAATAGAAATTTGAGTTTTGAACTCCGAGAAAAAGAATCTAAAAAACGAGAACTTGAACAAATTGTACAGGAGTTAGAAGGACAGCAATCAGTTGTATTGGGAAAAATTCAAGGTCTCAAAGCTGAGAAAGAGGAACTTCAAGAAGAAATTAATCTGATGAAAAATCAGATAGACAGCATGGAAAATACGGCGGATTTTGCCTTGCGATCGCTACAAGAGCATCTATGGACACCGAATTCATCAGAGTGGAATCCACCAGAAAAGGTTTTTTTAGATGGGTTTATGCAGTATTTAAAAAACAAAGGATTAGCATTTCCTCGGCGGGTTGTTTATGCGTTTCATACCTCTTTAAAAGTGCAAGATATTTCTGCTTTAGTGATTTTAGCTGGAATTAGTGGAACTGGAAAAAGCGAACTTCCCCAACGATATGCAGACTTTATCGGTGCCCAACGGTTAACTTTAGCAGTTCAACCTCGATGGGATTCTCCTCAAGATTTGCAAGGGTTTTATAACTATGTGGAGAAGAAATTTAAACCGACTGATTTGATTCGAGGAATTTATCAATATAACCATGATCGAGCGATGAATAATCGGATTGTTTTGGTATTATTAGATGAAATGAACTTAGCCCGGGTAGAATATTATTTTAGTGATTTTCTCTCGAAATTAGAAAGCCGTCGTTCTAGTCCTACCTTTTTAGAATTAGATGTAGGGAGTTTACCGATTCCTGAAGCACAAAGAAAGTTAAAAATCCCCTCACAATTTTTATTTGTGGGAACTATGAATGAAGACGAAACGACTCAAACTTTATCGGATAAAGTGTTAGATAGGGCTAATGTTCTCACCTTTGGAAAACCCAAAACTTTACAATTAAGCAAGACGAGGACTACTGAAGCTGAACGTTCTATGTATGTCAGTTATTCAACATTTGAACAATGGTTCAAAACGCCGGATCAAAATTCTGAGGGAGTTCAAAAAGTTAAATATTATTTAGATCGGGCGAATAATATTATGGAAAGCATCGGACATCCTTTCGCCCATCGGGTGTATCAAGCTATTACTCAATATGTGATTAATTATCCTGAGGTTTCTGACTCAAATTCTGAGGAATTTCGCTTTGCTTTAGTCGATCAATTTGCTCAAAAATTATTACCAAAACTCAGAGGATTAATGATTGATGATTACCAGGAAGAATTAAATAAATTTGCCAGTTTAATTGAACAATTGGGCGATGCTTCCTTAACAGAAGCGTTTATAAAAGCGCGAGGTTCGCGTTCTGGTCAGTTTGAATGGAAAGGATTAATTTATCCAGAGGAGGAGTAAACACAAATGAAGTTATATTCTAGCATTTTTGCTTATTTGAATCAACAGGAAGTTAGAGTTGATCATCTTTTTGAAGCCAAAGATCGCCCCTGTTTGGTATTGGAAGCAGGTGATATTTTATCCCAATGTCCTATGTTAATTGACCAAACAGATCAGGTTTATGAAATTGGTTTTCCTTGGTTAAATCCAACGGATTTACAACATAATAATGATCAACGTGATCAGCAGTTAAATTTAGAAATTAACCTGCATTTATATGTTTTAAAAATTCGAGATGAAGTGTTAGATTCTGCTACCATTGAAGATGATAAACAATTAGAAGAATGGAAAGAGAAATTAGGTGATCGCTTAGATGATCAAGTTGCTCAACTATTGCAAATTTTCACTGGACTAGGTGAAAAGATTTTCGCTGAAAAAGTAGGGAAAAATAAACAAGTTCGAGTGCTTGAGTTACCCGAAAAGTTTCAACAATTACAGACTTGCGATGCTACTAAACCTTTAATTATTGCTTTATTAAATAAGTATAATTTAGACAAAAACTTACAAATCATTGGCCCTAAACTGAGACAACAACTCAGACGAAAAGCTGAATTAATGCCCGTTGGGAATATTCAGGAAATGGATGCTTATTGTTTACGAGATTATACCCGTCGTCCGGGTTTAACCGCCGCCGAAAAAGCCGGATCTCGACAGGAATTAATGGGGATAAAACGTCACCAAGATTATCATACACCTGAGAATAAGTTTCTGGTTTATTTTGCTGGAAAAGTTCTCTACCGAGAATCAAATCTTTATAAAACTTATCCAGAATGTGCAAAATTTCATCAAACAATCAAACAGTTTAGACAGCAACCCACTGTTAAACCGATTTTAAAAACTTTACACCGTTTTAAACCCGGGAAACCTAATTATGTGTTATTACAAAATCCCATCTATCATAGTTTTTATCAAGCCCATTTAGATTATATTGCCAAACGGTCAGAAAAAGAGAAGTTATGGAGAGTCAGAAATCAACTGTTAAAGGATGTGATTTATTTAGCATTTACCACAACATTTTTGCGATTTAAAGATTCTTATGTTGAACCTTTAAGCTATTTAACAGGTTTTCTGAGTCCTAAACAGGGACAATATTTAAACCATGATGATCAAGTTTTCCCTAAAATTCCTGTATTTTTACGAGATAAAGTCTATGTATTTCAGATGCAAAAATCCAGAAATATCAGATTAGGAGATTGCTTAATGACGCTGGAAGTTCATGATTTAAATACATCGGAATTAACAGTTAAAAAATTGCAATTTCCCATCTGGATATTCTGGTATCTTCCCTCAAACGAAACTTTGAAACAAGCTGTTTCATATATTAAAGGATTATCAGATATTGAATCAGCGATTATATTGTTTTTACATGACCTGCCTAATTCTGCATCAGAAAAAGGTAAAATTAAACGAATGACTAATCAAAAAATTTGGGTTTGTAAAATTTCCGACCCGATGTTAGCTAATGGGTTTGAGCAAACATTAGAGTTAATAAGTATTTTAATCAAAGATAAGTTATTAAATCATGATCAATAAACAGCAATTTTGGCAAGGATTAAAAGCACAAATTAACGATTCTGGCAATAACCCAGAATGGGGTTTAAGGTTGTTAGAACAATTAGTTAAAACCCAAACTGAATTAACATTACCGACGGAATTAATTGTCGAAACAATATGTAATTGTGCAGTTTATTTACAAGAGAGATCGCAACTTAATTTTACCGCAGTTCATCCGGTTTTAACGCTTTCTCCGCAACAAATCCAAGCTTTAGAAATGGGATTATCTAATAGTCCGATTACGGTGATTTCTGGTTTACCCGCAACGGGAAAAACTCGCATAGCGTTGAATCTTGCGGATGCGGGGATTAAAGATGAAAAACGTATTTTAATTTTAAGTTATTATCCGAGTACATTAACTGTTTATCAACAATTACCCGGATATCCTTATTTATTGTCGGAAAGATCGGGGAATCAATCCGTAATCATTGAACGTCTTCAGCGCGATCATTTAGCACAACCACAACTCAATTATTTACCGCTTTACTGTTTACCTGATCCTGAATTAGAACAGTTGCGATCGCCAGCTAAACTAGAAAGATATTTACCCTTAATTGCCGCCCAATCTATCCCGCAACTCACCCAAACTTTGAGTTTAGAATTTCCCAATTTAAGTGCAGCAAGGTTAAACAGGTTTGCTTATCAACTCAAGAGATTAGAACCCTTATTAAGACAGCAACTTATTCTCGTTCAATCCTACCAAAATCTATCAAAAAATGCCATATTAACCCTAGAAAAATATTTAAGTCAAAATCCCCTTAATCCCTGTTTAGCAACGGTTAAAGAATTTCTGGGTGTTGATGGTCAAACCCTCTGGGAAAATTTCTATGATTTAATTATTATTGAAGATGCTCAATATTTAACCTGGTTGGAATTAATCTTAATCTCAGGATTAACCAATAAATTAGTATTATTAGGAGATGGAAATACCGGATTTATTCCTGCTTCTCGGAATCGAAACTTTTTCCAGCGTGTTCTCTATGGTTTTCCTTGGTTATTGCAATATTTACTTCCTGCTTATACCATGGAACTTTCAGAACAATTTCGTTTACATCCTGAACTAGCAACTACAATTTATGATAGCTTTTCCCCTGAATGGATACAAACAAATTTTCAACAGATGAGTGATTATTTTCCCCAGTGGGAATATCGGTTATGGTGGGAAGATATTCCCAATCAACAAGAAGGAGAAAAAATATTAGAATTTTTAAAAACTTTTGATTTAGAATTAATTCCCAAAATAGGAATATTAACCTTTTCGGAAATTCAGCGAGATCAGTTAATTGCTAATTGTCCAGTTGAGTATACTTCTGTTATGATTAAAACAGTTACAGAATGGCAAGGAAAAGAAGCATCTATTGTCTTAATTTGTTGTAGTGGAAACCCTAAACTTATTTCTATAGAACATTGGAAAATTGCCTTAACCAGAGGACAAAGTTACTTAATTTTATGGGGAGACTATGAAAAATGGACTCATGCAGTTTCCCTATTAAAACGAATGAGATTACCTAGAATTCGTCAAGGAGTATTATCATGAAAATTCATTATCAAATTCAGGGAACATTTTACCGTCAGTTGCTAGAAGGAAACCTTTTATCCGATGTATCTTTATGGCAATTGTTAAAAGAAATTCAAGCAGTTGCTACCCAAAATTATCGACGAACACCGCAGCTTTTACGTCAATCTTTTGGATTAAAATTTATCCCTAATTCAGTCTTAACGGATTTATTAAAAATTGCTAATGGAGTCACTCAGGAGGATCAACTTTATCAATCTTCTAGTTTAAAACTATTATTTCCTAGGGAGTCTAACTTAAAAGAAAGCATTGCTAACCGTTATCTTTATCAATTTATTAGTTCAGAAATTACCTTAGATTTGTTAGCAGATGATCCTCAATTTCCTCTATTTAATGGTAATAAAACTCAACAGGATGGGAGTTATACTGTTGTTTTAGATCAACCTTATTATCCGGGGTTATCATTAGAAATAGCTAAAAAAATATGGCAAGAAGCGGAAACTTTTTGGCAGAATTTACCCAATTATCAAAAAATTGATCGTTTCTTGAGAAATGTTGATACTCAGGAGGCAGTTTTTAGAATTAATGACCAATTAAGATTAGGGATAAATGGGCAAGAATTACCCCTGAGTTTAAGAGAAGCAATGATCAGTTTACGAGCAGAAAATACAGACATTTCTGATCAGTCAGAATCAACTCAACAATTGATTCAAGAATATCAAGAGCATTATAAAATTGTTGTGAGTCATTTTCCTGAAACTCTGACTATAAAACCTAATCTTTCTTCTGTTAATCAAGTTTTTATCAGTCGAAAAAATCGGGATCTATTTCAAAAAATAATTGCTCAAGCGGAGAATTTTTTACTCATTTCTAGCTATATTCTCGAAGATGAAGCATTAATTTATCAAATCTGTGAAAAATCAGAAACTCTACCCCAAGGAGTCTGGATATTAACAGATTTACGGGACGAAGTTGTAGATAGAATGGATCAACAAGTGACAATTTCTGGCGACTTACCTGAACATTTTAAACGTGCGGATGAGCGGAAAAAAGATTGTCTCCGTCAATTGTTAGATGCTAAAGTTAAGATCAGAAGCGGTGCATTTCATTTAAAAACTTGCATTTCTGAAAAGCATGGTTATTTAGGATCGGTGAATTTGACAAGAGGCAGTTTAGATGTTAATTTGGAGTCAGGAATTATCTGTAGAAAGACTGAAACTTACCAACAACTGATTAATATATTTCGTTATTTTTGGCAATCTTCTAGTCGAGATCATGTAGTTCCTGTATTGGGTTTTGATGGGTTTGAATTGCGAACTATCAAACGTTATCGTCAAGAATCTTATCCGGTTTCTACTACTTTACTAACTGCTGATCAATATTATAATGATCTTTTAAAAGAGTTAAGTAATTTTGCAGGAAAAGTCGTAATTTTTAGTCGTAGTTTTCAAGCAACTGCTGAATTAAAATCCCAATTACAGCGTTTAAATACTACTGTTTATATTGATCAAGAAATGGGATGTTCAGATTCGACTATCAATATTAAAAGAGTGAAAAACCTCCACGCAAAAATTACACTATTAGGAAATAAAATCGCTTATATCGGCGGAATTAACTTTAATTTTTCTCTGAAACATCAAAGAAGTTATGATTTAATGTATAAAACTACAGATTCTCAAGAAATTAGTCAAATTATTAACGCATTAGGAGGTTCAAAATCATGACTCGACTATTTAATTTAGAATCCTATATTAAATTATGTCAATATGCTTATCAGTTTGATCAAAATCCTGATGAGTTAATTCATTCTCAGGGAAACTTACCCAGAAGATATAAACAAGAATTAATCACAGAATATGGAATGACTTCCTATCGAGTTAATCCCGTTATTTCAAATCATCGTACTCAACAGTTAGAAGTTAAAACCAATGAAAATAATTTTCTGGGTGAGGAGTTAACCTCAACCGGAATACAATGGTTATTTATTATTAGAGATACAATTGATTTGTTAACTTTAAGTACCAGTCAATTTTTAAATTATCAAGAAACTTACTTATATCAAAGTGCTTATTATTATTGGAATTATTATCAACAAATAAAACAGCTTAATCCTGATAAACCCTTAGTATTTATAGATTTAGATTGTTTTGAATGCGATCGCTTAATTCCCATTCAACGAGATCAGAAGGGAATTCCTATTCTTAATACAAGAGAAACCGTTATTGATGCAAACGCCTTTTAATAGTGTTGAAACATACAATCAAATTTGTAGAGATATTGCTATCAAAATTTTAAATAACTTTTTCCAGAATAGTAATTTAGAAGAAAGTGCGATCAATCATCTACAAAAATATTTACAAAAAATTGCAATATTTGAACAAATCCCCTCAGAATTAAATACAGAATCAATTTCTATTATCGTTGAAATTATGTATTTTGAGCAAATTTATTATAAACAAGTCCAGTTAAAGCTGGCAGACATTGAAAATATTGTTAATAGTAGAGTTAATTTTTCCGACTTAGAAAAAATAGTAGATCCTAATTATCACTGGATTTTAATTTCTCAATATAATCGGTTTCCAATTATTAAACAGCGACTTCCACAATTTTTATGTGTAACTTCTGATCATCAAATTTTTCCTAGAGTGTGGGAAATGAAACAAAACTCTAATTTTCTTCCCTTATTTGGGATTTATTTAGATACCATTGAATTTGCAATTGGAAACAGAGATAAAAACGATAATCCCATCACCCAGTGGATAAAATTATCAGATCAAGCTATTTCCTATGAAGGTACTCAACAAACATTAACAGGAATTATCCCCGAAACCAATCAAAAAGTATTCCGTATTCCTAAAAATACTAATCCAGCAATACTTCCCATCCGAGTTAACGGTAAGGACTATTTAAAAAATCAGTGTCCTCAGAGTTATGAAATTTTTATTGAAAACTTTCCGGGTACAGAAGATATTGAAATTGAAATTAAATTTATTCTCAAACCTGATGCACCTCCTCAACTTAAAGTCAGTGATATTAACGGAACTTATAAAATTACATCTAAACTGGTAGATCGAAAAGAAAAAGAAGTTAAATCTTTTGGTTATATTCCTTATCAACAGATTGATTTTACGAGAAAAGAAAAATCTTTAAAACAAATTCAAAGATTTACTAAGAGTCATCTAATTGCTAGATTAAAACCAGTTTTAGAGCAAATATTTACTGATCTAGAAATGTTTGCTAATAATCCATCCAGACCTATTAATTATAACACTATTACTCAGAAAATGCAACAAGTTAATAAAGCTATTACCGGAAAAAGTCAAGGTATTGATTGTCTTCAATATATCGCTGAAATCCAAGAGTTAAGACAAATGTTTAACAATCCGAGTTTAAAAATAATTCCTGCTTTGATTATTCAATCCTATCCTATACAGAACCAGTTTATTGATAAATCTATAAAATTTATTGGGAAAATTTATAGTTTTTCAGAAACCTGTTCTTTATACGAAAATTTTAAAGATTTCCTAGATATTGATATTTTAAGTAATAATTATTTTAATTATAAATATCTACAAACTTTGGCGAGAACAGCTATGAATGAATCTCAACAGCAACAATATTTTAGTCTATTTGATTCTAATTATCTCTCCCCAAATAATCAATATTTATGGGGATATGCTCGAATTTTATTGTGGTATTATAACTTTCAATCAAAGGCTGAAAATTTTAACTATAAAAATCATTTTGTGTTAATAACTAACTATCTTCTGAGTCAACCCGCTAACCAATTTACTGATCAATATAAACAAAATGCCTTTTTAGCTTTATGTTATTTGCTAACATTTCGAGAAATTGATCAAGATTTTTTTAAAGCAGATTCTCAAGAAAAACAACAAGCAATTCAAGTAATTCAACACTTTAAAAATGAAGAAGTAATGTTAAACCAAGTTAGTCGAAAAAAATCTTTAAATCAACTATTTGCTGAACTAATTGAAGGAAAAGCGTCTCAATCCGATATTGACGGAATGATCCAAGCCAGTTAACTTATACTTAAGCAATTTAGCGAATCTGTACTATAACCAGGGAATTGATAAATCTAGGGGCGATCGCTTTTCAACTACGTTAAAATAAAATCCTGATCAAAATGTAGGTTATAATCATGACCAAAACTTCGTTAAAAACACTTTATGATATTGATTTTGCACTCTGGATTACAGAGACAGTTAATCAGTTAAAATCTCGAAATATTGAAAACTTAGATTGGGACAATTTAATTGAGGAGATCGAATCTTTGGGAAAGCGGGATAAACGGGAATTAGAAAGTCGGTTAACTACATTATTTGAACACGCTTTGAAACGGTATTATGTTCCGTTACCCGATTGTTTTCGAGGTTGGGAAGTAACGATTTATCGAACGCAACAGGATATTAAAAAACAGCTAAGGGATTCTCCGAGTTTGAGGAATTATTTACAAGAAACTTATCTCAATTGTTACCTTGAAGCGTTGAACAATATGCAGGTTGAATATGATGCAGTATTTCCTGATATTTGTCCGTTTCCCCAGGATGTAGACATTTTATTAACTGGGAAATTTTGGGAAACATCGCTACAAAAACCCTAATTCAACGATTCTAAAAACGCTTGAACACTCCCATCCGGTTGTAAAACTAACCGAATTTTAGGGGTTTTTCCTGATTCTAAAGGAGAAACAAAAGGTTGACCGATTTCTGGAAAATCTAGTTGTTTTTGACGATTAACCGCAGGTTGACCCACGGGGGTAATACTCAGCAAAGATCCATCGGAATTGAGTTTTAAACTATATTGTAAAGTGCGTTTTAAATTTTTAGGCGGATACCAGATTTTTTGAAAATAGTTTCTGACTTCACTGACTTGAGGAATTTGATCAAATAGGGTGGTATCCTGTTGACGAGTGGCGGCAATTGTGGGCGGGCGTTTATTCAGTTGAGCCAAATAATTCTGTTTATCTAGGTCGGAATTTTCTGGCAAAGAATTTGAAGAATTTTCCGCAGAAGGTACGTTTAAAATAACCGGAGGAGCCGCATTTTTTAAGGTGGGTAACTGAATAGTTTGGGGTGCAAAAATTACGGGCGGAGGCGGAGGCGGGACTTGGGTAGGAGCCACGGCTAGGCGGGGTGGGGGCGGGGGTACGGTGGCCGTTAAGGGCGGTGGTGCGGGGGTTACAGACCCATCGTTGATCCCTGAGTCCTGGGGAATAATCATGAACTCCCCGGAGCCGGGTTGCAGGTCGGGTATGGCTTGGGGGGTTGCCGGGTTGGGAAACAGAGGGGCGGGAATGGGCAGGGGGGCGGTATTCACGGGGGGTAAATTGGGAGCTACCTTAATCTGAATGGGGGGTGCAGACGGGACGGGAAGGGGTGCTAACTTAGATGGTGGGGGTAAGGGAACCAGATTTGGGGGCGGAATTTTAACGGTTTCTGAGGGTTGGGTGGCGGTTTGAGCTTGGGGTTGTCGATAGAGATTGATGAGTCTAATTGTCCCAGTTAAACAGCCAATAGAAATAGCAATCAATAAAATTGTTCTTAACCATTCGGGGGTGGTTTTTTCTAGGGATTTTAGGTTGGATAAATTTTCTGATTCTGTTATATATTCTTCTAAAGCAGCCGATAGATCAAATAGTTGTAAAATACTTAAATGAATAAATATATCGGTAGGATTTTTAGCTAAATTTCCTAAGAATAAATCATGATATAATAAGCCATCGGGTTTAATTTTAATTTCTGAGTTGGTTTCGTCAAATAGAACGAAGGATGGGGTGTTTTCAGCGGAAGATTTTAGGGAAACTTTTGCAGGTTCACGGGTTGAATTTTGGGCGAAATTAAGCAGATTTTGAATATAATTTTTGATGACTTGAGAGAGGGTTTCTAGTTGGGTGCGATCGCCTTCAATGGTAATATGATCGGCATCGGGTAAACGGGGATCATCAAAGCAGAGTTTAAATTTAAACTGTTCTAAAACAGGTTGTTGTTTCAGGCGAGATATAAAAGGACGTTTCGCCTGGACTTCTAGGGTACAAGTGGGGGGAGTATAGCGTCGAATAATCATCATAATGGTGAACCGTTAATAATTGATTAAACTGGGGACTCTATGAAAGTTAACCATAATTGTTGATGGCTATTGGGTTTACTATAAAATAATAGATCAATTAGTAATTTAATGGCTAGGGTATCAAGGTCTAGGGGGGGTTGAGGATGTTGGGTCATCCACTGTTGATAACTGTGATTAAATGTGTCTAAATAGTCCCGCAGCAAGGTCACTTGACGAAAATCAGTTTTTTGCTGTGCCATTTGTTCGACTAAACCCAAGGCTCGGCGAATTAAAATTTGATCCTGTTGAGCAATATAACAAATAATCAGAACTAGCGATCGCATTTCTTCCAGGGATAAGGGATTTTCTTCTGATTTTTTTTCTAATAATTTAATTTTATCAGGAACATTCGGCTCTAATTTTAATAGGTTTCCTACTTGTAAAATGGTTTCTAAAGGAATACCAATGAGGGCTTCAATTGCTAATAATAATATCTGAATTTGAACCGTGATTTTTCCCCATTGTTCGGCTTGGGGTTGGGGTTCTAAATCATAGCTATTTGGATTGGATTTTTGATCATTAATAGAATCTGAATTTAGCATTTTCAAGACCACTTATTATATCCGAGATTAGATCCCCCTAAATCCCCCTTAAAAAGGGGGACTTTGAGCTAATTCCTATTAATTCCCTAAATAAGCAATTGTAACACCAATGCCGCCATCATTGGGGGGGGCTAATTCAAATCGCTCAACTAAAGGATGGGTTTCTAAAAATTCGTGAACTCCCTTTCTCAGTTGTCCCGTTCCCTTGCCATGAATAATCCAAATTGCCCCAAAATCATGAATCTGACCTAACATTCGATCTAGTTCACTTTCTGCTTCTGAGATGCGTTTTCCGCGCAGATCAATCGTATTATTAGAGGTTCTGACAATTGGTCTTTCGGGTTTAATTTCTTTTTCAGGAATGGGTTCTTTTTTCCGTTCTGGTGGCTTAGGAATTGTGGGTTTTAATCCATCTAAAGATTCAATTTCTCCTAAACTAACGGTCATTTTCATCATCCCAAATCGGACGGTAATTTGACCTTCTGGTGTGGGTTCATTTAAGACTTCTGCGGTTTGACCAAAACGGGGTATTCTAATTCGATCACCCACCTTGGGTTTAAACTCTGGGGGAGGTTTGGGGGGTTCTTTTTTAGAGGGTAAATACTGCCCGGCAATTTGGTTTAAAGCCTCCGTTGCTTGGGTGGTATCTTGACCCGTGGGAGTCCCCTGTTGTAAGCGGCGAATCACTTTTGCAATTTCAGCTTTAGCCTGAATTAATGTTTCTTGAATTGCCTTTTCTTGAATTTGTTTTAACTCCCGTTCTCGTTCTTTTAACGCTGCGGCTTTTTGGGCTAATTCCTGATGCAAACGTTCCGTATCTTTTAACAGTTGACCTGCGGCTTGAGCTTTAGTTTCCTGTTGACGGCGTTGGGCTTCTAACCCGGCAATTACTTGGTTAACTTCCTCGGAAGTTTCCCCCACATAACCCGCAGCTTGTTCTATAATTTCTGGGTTTAATCCTAACCGTTTGGCAATGGTTAAGGCATTAGAACGCCCTGGAATTCCCCATAATAATCTATAGGTGGGTTGTAAGGATTGTTCGTCGAATTCAACGGAGGCATTTTCAAATCTTTCATCTTCATATTTTAAGGATTTCAGTTCTCCAAAGTGAGTGGTTGCGATGGTTAATAAAGCATGATCAGCTAAATATTGTAATAAGGCGATCGCCAAGGCACTCCCTTCGGTGGGATCGGTTCCTGCGCCCACTTCATCTAGTAGAATTAAATTAGAATAACTGGTTTCTGATTGAGGATTAATTGCGGCTAAAATTCGGCTAATTCGGCGAATATGACCAGAGAAAGTTGATAGGTTTTGTTCAATGGATTGTTCATCTCCAATATCAGCTAAAACCTGATCAAACCAAGGTATTTCTACGGGTTCTCTAGCGGGAATAAATAACCCGACTTTTGCCATTAATGCTGCTAATCCCAGGGTTTTTAAGGTAACGGTTTTGCCTCCGGTATTCGGCCCGGTGATCGCTACTACCCTAATTTTAGGATGGACGACAACATCAATGGGAACAACGGGAAATCCCTGTTCATGTTGTTGTTGCCAAACTAATAATGGATGACGAAGTTGTCTTAAATTGATGTAATTTGAGGTTGAATCTTCTGATGATTCTAAATCAATAAAGCGGGGGGGATTTGCTTCTAACCACAGACTATAACGGGCTTTAGCCACGGCTAAATCGAGAGTCGTTACAATCATTAATAATCTTTCTAAATCCGCTTGAACTGCCCCAACTTTCTCACTTAATCCCTGTAAAATTATGTCTTCTTCGGCTTTTTCTAGCCGTTGAATTTGCCGGAGTTGATTATTAAGATCAATTGTGGCTTTGGGTTCTATATATAAGGTCGCACCCGTTGTTGAGCTATCATGAACAATCCCAGGAATTACATCTTTTTGAGAGGCTTTAACTGGGATGACAAAGCGATCGCTTCTTTGGGTAATTAATTGCTCTTGAACGGCGTTAGATTTGCGTTGAATAATATGTTGCAAAATCCCATAAACCCGATCTCTAATACTCCGTAATTGTCCCCGAATTCCCCCTAATTTAACACTAGCTCGATCTGCAACATCTCCCCGTTCATCAATACAGTGATAAATTTCCTGCTCTAGTTCGGGATAGGTTCTCAATTCCGAGACAAATTCTGTTATAATAGGAATATCGGAATGGCTATTAATAATTCGCCGTAATTGTCTAGCTCCGGCTAAGGTTGTAGCGATCGCTAATAGTTCATTTCCTGATAACATTCCATGGCGTTCTACCCGTTCTAAATAAACGCTAATGTCTTCAATTCCTTCAAATTTTAAGCCATTTTGTCGCAGTTCTAATTTATAAGTTTCTTGAGTTTGTGCTAATAGTTGCAGAGTTTGGTCAACGGTCGTGGGAATGTGTAAATGCTGCGCCGCCACCGCAGCAAGTTTTGTCGCCGTAAAGGTGGATAAATGACGACATAACCGTTGCCATTCCAGTAGTTCTAAGGTTTCTGTTTGAATCAATGCCTCAAGATTTAAAAGTGTAATTTTTACATACTACACCATTGTAACCCTTTTTGGTATTTTCTGCAATCCCCAAATAATCAGTAATCAGATTTAAGAGGATTACGCAGATTAACACAGATTAAAATCCGTGAAATCAGTGAAATCCTCTTAAATCCGTGATCATGATTTCAACCTTAAAATTCTCTCAGCAACGGATGTTAAAACAGGCATAACAGATAAGCGATTTCCCTGTTTAACAACGCCAAATTCCTCAGAATTAAAGGTTTTTTTGAGACTATCTAAACTAATTATAGCAGAAAATTGTTCCACAAATTCAACTTTAACCGTATACCATCGGGGAGAATTTGGCGTTGCTTTCGGGTCAAAATAGGGGCTATTAACATCAAATTGGCTGGGATCAATTAGGTTGTTTTCAATGATTTTAGCTAATCCCACAATCCCCGGAGGTTTAGTATTAGAATGATAAAAGAATGCTAAATCTCCGATTTGCATTTGTTGGAGAAAATTTCGGGCTTGATAATTTCTCACTCCATCCCAAATCGAAGTGCCATCGCGTTTTAAATCCTCAATACTATACACATCTGGTTCTGATTTAATCAACCAATAATTCATGTTTTTTAACTCTTTAAAGCATTTTCCATGAAGATATCATGGGCAATTAATTCCGGGGTATTTTCTGCCGGATGACGTTGAATATATTGACCATCGGGCTGTAAATCCCAGGCTTTCCGATTATCCGATAACATAATCCCTAAAATTTCTTCTAACTCCTTAGCAATATCAGGATCTTTTATCGGAGTTACCGCTTCAACCCGACGATTTAAGTTGCGAGACATCCAGTCTGCTGAACCAATATAAACCTCCTCCTGTCCACCATTATAAAAATAGAAAATCCGAGAATGTTCTAAGAATCGTCCGATAATACTAATCACCTTAATATTATCACTAATTCCCTCTAAACCAGGACGCAAACTACAGGTTCCCCGCACAATCAAATCAATCCCAACTCCCGCTTGAGATGCCTCATATAATGTAGCAATAATTTCTGGGTCAACTAAGGAATTAAGTTTAGCAACAATTCGCCCGGTTTTCCCTTGATTTGCCTGTTCGATTTCCCGACGAATTAACCCTAAAAATCGTTTTCGCATATTCACCGGAGCAACTAACAGTTTACGATAGGACTGTTGACGAGAATATCCGGTTAAGAAATTGAATAAATCTGTTAAATCTGCTCCCAAATCTGGACAGGCACTTAACAACCCTAAATCCGTATACAGTTTAGCAGTTTTATGATTATAATTTCCCGTGCCAATATGAACATAACGGCGAATTTTATCCTGTTCTTGACGCACAACCATCACAATTTTAGTATGGGTTTTTAAACCAACCAACCCATAGACAACATGAACTCCTGTTTGTTCTAATTTTTTTGCCCATTGAATATTATTTTCTTCATCAAATCGGGCTTTAAGTTCCACTAAAACGGCAACCTGTTTGCCATTTTCCGCCGCATCAATTAAAGCAGCAATAATCGGAGAATCCCCGGAAGTGCGATATAATGTCATTTTAATGGCTAAGACATTAGGATCATAGGCTGCTTGATTAATAAACTGTTGAACTGTCGCAGAAAATGAATGGTAGGGGTGATGAACTAAGACATCTTTTTGTCGTAAGATGGCAAAAATATCTTTTTCATCTGTTTCCGAATTAGACGGAATAATATCTTCACTATCTTTCATCCAACGGGGCAAAACGGCAGTCCAAGGTTTATCTTTTAATTCGGGTAAGGGTAAACTCAGAAAAGACATTAAATCGCGTAACCCCATCAACCCATCTACGGCATAAATATCTTCCGGTTCTAACTCTAATTCATCGACTAATAAATCGCGTAAATAGTCCGGTATTGAACTATTGGTTTCCAGACGAACAACAGACCCACCGACTCGACGTTTGCGTAGTTCTTGTTCAATCGCTAATAATAAATCATCCGCTTCATCTTCTTGCACTGCTAAATCAGCATCGCGGGTAATCCTAAAAATATAATAATCTTGAATATCCATTCCCGGGAATAGGGATTCTAAATTATGGGCAATGACTTGACCAATGGGAATACCAACCCAAGGGGAAAATTCCCCATTTTCTTGTACTCTTAATTCTTTAGGTAAGGAAATAAATCTAGGTAAAGAACTCGGTACTTTCACCCTAGCAAATAATTCTTCTTTGGTTTCAGGATTTTTGAGAACAACGGCTAAATTCAAACTCAGATTAGATAAATAGGGAAAGGGATGGCTACGGTCAATGGCTAAGGGGGTTAAAACCGGAAAAATTCCTTCGTCAAAATAATGTTTTAAATAAGTTCTTTGTTCTTGATTTAGATCAATATAATTTAATAAATGAATCCCATTTTGAGCTAATTCGGGTTTAATTTGTTGTTCAAAATATTGGTGCTGTTCCGTAACCATTGGTAACAATCGTTCATGGATCGCATTTAGTTGTTGTTGTGGAGTCCGACCATCGGCGGTAACTTTATTAACTTGGGCTTCAATTTGTCGTTTAATTCCGGCCACTCGCACCATAAAAAATTCGTCTAAATTAGAACTAAAAATAGCTAAAAATTTTAACCGTTCTAACAGAGGATTCTGAGGATCTAAGGCTTCTGCTAAGACCCGACGGTTAAATTCTAACCAACTAAGTTCCCGACTCAAGTAATATTGGGGATCTTGAAGATTAATGTCTTTGGTAATTTTTGGCTCTGTTTTTTTAGTTTTGGACATAATTTAGAATTTAGGTGGGTAGGATCAACTCAATCTCTATTGTAATTCTGAATGGTTAAAATTGTAAAAAAATTATTCAATATTTATAAGTCGGGGTAAAATCAAGGTTAACGAATGTTTAAACAGCTTTTTATTAATTATTTATTCAGGCAAATTAAGTTTAAAAAAAAGACTTAATTTAGCAAGTTTAAATTAATCAAGCTCCTGAATGCTGACAAACCGATCAGTGGCAGTGATTTTGAGCTAAAATTCCACAAATTGCCCCGGTCGAAGTACCATAGAAATTAGGGTTAATTGATGCGTTGGCGGAGGACAAAATGACAGTTAAATTGGAACGCCCAATTTTAATTGGGGGGGTCGGGCTTTCTTTCGGTCTATGGTTGTTGGAAAGTGTTCAGAATTCAGCTTCTGAATTCGGACAAATAGTTCTATTTGGTTTAGCCCTCAGTAGTGCCGGACTGTGGTGGTTTAAGCAACAAAGGACAGAATCCCTGCAATTGTCGCCGCCTCCAGAACTTTTAAATCAGGATCAAGTAGAAAAGGCGATCGCCCAAACCCAAAGTCTGATCGCTCGTTTGGCCACAGAATCCCCAACTCAGAATAGCCGTTTAGAATCCCTACAACAGCAAGGGGAGCAACTCAACGGTCAACTGCAACGAACAGCCCTGCGGGTAGCTATTGCGGGCAACAAAGGCACGGGAAAAACCGCCTTGTTACAAAGGTTGCAGTCCGACTGGCTGCCCCAACAACCTCAGACGTTAAGTTTGATGGAAATTTCCACCCCAGAACTCGATTCTGCCCTCCCTAATTTAATCACGGTGGCGGATGTGGTTTTATTTGTCACCGCCGGAGATTTAACCGACCCCGAATTTAAAACTATATCTGAATTGGTGGCTAATAACCAGCGCTTAATTTTAGTTTGGAATAAGCAAGATCAATATTTAATTGGGGAACAACCGGTGATTTTACAGCAGCTAAAAACCACATTGACGGGGGTATTATCCCCGGAAGATATTGTGGCGATCGCAGCTTCTCCCAATGCGATAAAAGTGCGTCAACATCAAGATGATGGGACAGTTCAAGAATGGTTAGAACCCCAATTACCTATCCTTGATTCGGTTATCAACCATCTCAATTCTATTTTAAGTCAAGAACAGCAAAAATTAGTATTAGCAACAACCTATCGGGAAGCATTAGAATTGCAACGGCAAGCGAAAGAGATTTTCAATCAATTACGCCGAGAACAGGCTTTACCTCTGATTGAAAAATATCAATGGATTGCGGCGGCCGCGACGGTGGCTAATCCAGTTCCGGCTTTAGATATGTTAGCAACGGCGGCGGTTAATGCCCAATTGGTAATGGATTTAGGGGCGATTTATCAACAGAAATTCTCCCTAAGTCAAGGTCAAGAAGTTGCCACAACTATTAGCACCCAGATGTTGAAATTGGGGTTGGTAGAAATCTCCACCCAAACCTTAACCTCGTTATTGAAAACTAATACCGTGACGTTTATTGCTGGAAGTTTGGTACAGGGGGTGAGCGCGGCCTATTTAACCCGAATTGCCGGATTGAGTTTAATTGAGTATTTCCAAGCCCAGTCCCTGCTGTTAGAAGCCACCGACAATCCGAGTTTGAATTGGGATAGTCTTAAGAAAACCCTACAAACCGTATTCCAGCAAAATCAACAGGCCAATTTATTACAGTCTTTTATCAGAAAAATGGGTTTAAAACCTCGTCCTTCTAGGCCTGCCCTCATGAAAATGGGGGACGACTTTTTATTAAGATAAATAACAAAACTACCGAATTACTGTGGTTTTCTGTTAACACATTAGTGGTTTTGAAAAGACCCGCCCGAATCAAAGATACTCCGAAATAAATAACAAGGTTGAAAGTCCTGTGGGGTTGAGATTAGAAACTGGGGAAGCGGATGTAAGGCAATGGTAAATCCAACCTTGAACGCATTAATTAACAAATTAAACAAAAAGTTTAACTTAGTGAACGAGGTTAAACTCAGGTCGCGGGAGGGCATTCCGAGACTTAAAACGGACGTGGAGACAGTGTAAGACTACTTTAAAAGTAGCAACAGTCTGCGTTGGCGAAGCCTGCGCGAAGCGCGAAGCGTCAACCCCATTCAGCGACCATCCTAAAAAGGTGGCGTGGTGAGGAATCCCCGTCCGTTTACGGCGGGGCGGATGTCAATAAACAGGCACTCAATTATCTGGTGGTGCAGTTCAAACCCAAGCAAACCCTTGAATCCTCGGCTTCTTAGCTGATGTCCCAGTGGTTTTCCCCAGTCCTCAAAAAAAACTTTGAGAACTGGGGTTTACAATTCTGAGGTTTATGCTATAGTTAGAAATTGTGAAAGACAACGCGGGTGTAGTTTAGTGGTAAAACTATAGCCTTCCAAGCTATTAATGCGGGTTCGATTCCCGCCACCCGCTTTTCCGGATACTAGATATAGATGATTACTGAAACCCCTGCACTATCTACGGTGTAGGGGTTTTAACTTGATATGCAATAACTGGATTCAGGGATAGATTGATGTCTTAATTTGATGTGTATTTGAGCCACAAAATTACACCCTACCCCCCGCAACAATAGAAGCCTGTGAATAACAGCCCCCTTTCATGTCCTTTGATAAATATTCCTGTTTTAACCACCAAGGCAGGAAGCGGTCACTGCGATAACTCAAGTTTTGTGGGGGCTTGTTGACTAATTAGTCAAGAGTATGGGCGAACTCCCCCTTAGAATATTGTCTCCCGGGCGACGGGTTTTGTCAACCCCCCCTAGCCAAAAAACGAAATTTTTTCAAAATTAATATTTTTTTGCGGTGAAGTCTTTTCCCCGCTTCCCCTGCTCCCCCTGCTCCCCCTGCTCCCCCTGCTCCCCCTGCTCCCCCTGCTCCCCCTGCTCCCCCTGCTCCCCCTGCTCCCCCTGCTCCCCCTGCTCCCCCTGCTTCCCCTGCTCCCCCTGCTCCCCCTACCTCCCCTACTCCCTATTCCCTTAATTTCAAAAGAAATAACCCTGTTCTATCCGGGTTTGGCGCTTTTTGGGATCGTATTTGAGTAGGTATTCACGGGCGATCGCATCCTGTTCTCGTAAACTATTAACTTCCTTCTGGGCAATTTCCGTATCGGTTGAGAGTAAAATAACTTGATGACTCGCTGCGGGAAAATACCGTTCAATTAGGTTTTGACGGTGGGAGGAGTCTAAACGACCCAATGGAGTATCAATGGCGATGGGTAAATTGAGTCCTGAAACCCGAGCTAAACCCCATAAAAAGGCGATCGCTAAGAGTTGTTTTTCCCCCGCAGAGAGGCGATGTTTCTCTACAGGTTGTCCCTGGGGATCATAGAGGGATAAACTAAAATCTTCTGTAGCAATGACCACTCGATGTACTAAGTCTGATTTGTGTAATAAATAACGGAAACACTCGGTCACTTCCACTTCTAATTTATTCAATTTTTTCAGGGTTAATTTTTCTTTAAATATTTTCAAAGAGTTCTGAACTTTACTAATAGTCTCAATAATATGATTAGCATTTTTTCGATCAATGGTATTTTGACTATATTTTTCTAGGTCTTTTTTGGCCTTTTCATATTCAGCTAAACATTTTTTAGCCCGTTGTTCGGCTCCTTCGATCGCCGTTTCAATTTTAGTATATTCGGTTTGGGCTTGGGATACCGTTTCTAAGAGTTGTTCATAGACCTCTGGAGGGGCGGCAATAGCCAATTGTTTATCCAGACTAGATAGGCTATCTTCAATCACCCGTAAAGCCTCTAAAACGTCCTGAGATTGTTGGATTTGACTGGGAAGTTGATGGTCTAAGAATGTTCCTAATTGACTGAAAATTTTTTCATCAATTTCTAAAAATATATTGTCTTGATGATGATTTTCGGTCAAATTTTGATAATCGGTTTCCAGATATAATTTAACACTTTCTAACTGTTTCTTGGCAAGATTAAGTTCTTCTAAATATTGAAATAATCGTTGATCTCGATCTTTAATAAAATCCTGGGCTACCTTGGCTTTTTCCCAGTTTAACTCTTGTTTTCCTTGGTTTCGCGCTTGAATTAATAAAGGTTGAATTAAACTTAAAGGTAAACCTTCGGCTGCTAATTCACCAAGCTGTTCCCGTTGTTGTTTGGCTTTTTCTTTCTCCTCCTCTAACTTTTTCTCTAATTGACTCCGTTCTCCGGCTATTTTACCCCCTTCGAGTTTAAACTTTTCCTTAGCTTGATTTAACTTTTTCTTGGCAATTCCAGCCTTAATTTTTAATTCTTCTACCGCTATTTCCGCCGCCTCTTTTTCGGATTTATACTGATTGAGTTTAGTTTCAATTTCTTCTAAATAGGCTAACTCTTTTGAGTCGGCTAACTGTCGGCGTTTACGGTTCGCTAAAATATCTAAATCTACGGCCAAACGTTCAGATAATTCTAATCCTAATAAAGATTGAATTGCTTGTACCACAACATTAGGAGGACTGTCTAAATCGGCTAATTCCTTCACCTGTTCCCCATCAAATAAAAACAAGTTAGAAATTCCAATGGGAAAAAAATCTTCGATGCGTTCATCCCAGGTTTCTACCCAAGCGGAGTCCGGCCAATCATCAATTAATATGCCTAAAATATCCTTACCATTTTTCGGGTTTTTTGTCCAGCGACGTTTGACCCGAAACTCGACTTGCATATTTTTAACAATATGTTCAAATAACAATTCTACACTGGTTTCTTCATGGGCTAAGGTCTGTTTATTAACCGCTTGTTTGAGAAATTCAGGATAACTTAAACTTCCCCGGGTAGAACATTGAGCGCGTTGTCCATAAAGCGCCAGCCGCATTGCATCCATTAAGGTGGTTTTTCCGCCTCCATTCATGCCTCCAAATAACACAATGGGACTAATCACATTATCCTTAATTTTAGGGCGTAAATCAATAACTTGTTTGCCTCGATAGGGGCCAAAGTTTTCTAAGGTTAATTCTAAGAAAATCATAAAATTAAAAGTTTAAAGGTTAATTTTTATCCCGTTTATCTCGTTATCTCGTTTCTAGGTTCTACCTAGAAATGCTCTTAAAGAGGCTCCGCCTCCAATAATAGCAGGCGGAGCCTGCATCAGTCATTCCCAGGGAGACCCTGGGAACGAGGGTTAGGTCGGGTTTTGAAATTTCAAACTTCCCCAACTTAACTGTTGTGGAGGTTCGGGGTTTTTGTCTTCTATGGCCTGCTTGACTTGTTCAACATTTCCGGTTTTGGCGGCTTCTTTTAAATTGCGTTCATAATGGGCGTTATTAATAGCTTGTTCTTGAGGTCGAGAACTGGTTTCTAAACACTTTTCTAAATCATCATAGATACCATTTCGTCTGGCCATGGTTTTATATTGACGTTCGGTATCAATCAATTTTGCCATCAATTCCATATACATATTATCTCCTTGACTCAGTTCTTCTAATAATTCCCATTCATCTGCACCGAGGACGGTATTTCCTGCACCCAAACGGGGGTCTTCAAAGGTTTCTCCCATAACTTCTTGATAAATTCTAGGGACACTATCATCAAATTCGTGTTTTTCTTCTAACCATATTCGCCGAATTTCGCTCAGTTCTCCTAGGGTAATTAGGGTGATATCTCGATATTCTTCGGGTGCTGTTTGTCTTATTTGTTGTTGCGCTTCTAATACCCGTCTTAACCAATGTTCCCGCCATTTTTTGGTATAGGGCCCCGGAATGGGTTCGACGGATATTTCCCCATCAATATTCCGTTCAAATAGTTGAACTTTTCCAAATATTCGTCTAAAATCTCGTTTATCTCGATCATTTGTAGGATCTAATTCATTACGGAGATCTAATAAGGGTTGCATCCATTCTTTAGCTTCATCATTAATAATCATTGCCTCCATTGATTTATCTTTAGTTACCAACGTACAAACCCAACATCCAAACCGAGAACTTCCACAGCTAGGGGTAGAAGTATCCACAACCAAGGGACAGTCATTATCGGCCGTTGCACCTCGATACATTGCTAATAATTCTTTATTATCCAAACCCCAAGGGTTTTCCCACTGCATTAAATACATCCAAACTTCATCAGTTTGCCAATCTTCAATGGGGGAATAAACTAAGCAATCAGGACGACGAGGATTTGTATTTAAGCGATCGCGAACTCTCCGTTTTCGATGCTTTGCCATATTCATTGATCTTTGAATACTTTCGGTTTTGCGAGTTCCTAAAACTAAGATAGCTTCACGATTAGTTTTAAGAACTTCTTGAATAAATGAATCTGCGGGCTGGATTTTTAAGCGATCTGTACACCATCTAAATCGTTGTCTAGGGGTCGGATAACCTTTACCAATTAAACACACCCAAAATGTATCCTGAATGGCTGGATAAGTTAGATGTGTTTCTATAGGCATTTTCTGTTCTTTCGCTGCTACTTGCATTTTTTCTAAAGATCTTTTTACCCAAGTAGAAATTATGGGATTTTCAACCAAGGTATCATTAGTAATAACATGAATTGTTTTTGTCCGTTGTTCAACGGGTAATGCTGCAATAGAGTTCCAAATAATTTGAAGTACAGAAGTGCTATCTTTTCCACCACTCCATCCTATAATTAAAGGGCATTCTTCTTGTAAGTATAAATCTTGGATTTCTTGAGTTAATATTTCAACAGCATCAATGAATTGTTCAACTGTGCTTTTAGATTCAATACCGATTAGAGTTTCTGTCATTTTAATACCTCTGTTTTAATAATAAACCTTTAATTATGCTCTAAATATATTCTGGCGATGCCATATTAGTGAATCCATTCGAGGAAAATTTAATTCGGAATTAGGTAAAAAAATTAATTCCCCATGAAATTCTTTCATGTCTCTATTATAGGGTGAATCTTCATCTAAATCTTGAGCAATGATAATTTTGTAATTATTATCTATTGTAAACCAACCTTGATCAAAAGCCCAATGATGATTTTTACAAAGTGAAATTCCATTTTTTATATTGCTATCATAAAATTTAGCAAAGGGTTTAATGTGTGCGCCATCT
This sequence comes from Planktothrix sp. PLAVEN19ND, assembly GCF_057220675.1. NCBI lineage: Bacteria > Bacillati > Cyanobacteriota > Cyanophyceae > Oscillatoriales > Microcoleaceae > Planktothrix > Planktothrix sp. PLAVEN19ND. The sequence continues at coordinate 3,388,309 of NZ_CM170132.1, forward strand.
ACAAGGCTTTGACTTAAAGAGCGAGTTACCCGTAATCTACAGAAAGCACATCTATAATCATAAAGATGTACAACAGCTTTACGGAAAAATGCCTCTCTAACAACTGACTTTTTAAGGTAAAACTTTATTTTTTTTTTCTCTGTATTATCAGATTCAGAAGTTGTTTCTAAATCATCTGAGCTAAAATTTTCTAAATCTTGGTTGATTTTCAATATTTCTTCTATAGCTTTTTGACTTGAAGTAAACCAAGCATTAATTAAACTATCTATCAATTCCTTTCTACTATTTGGATCTTGAATAAAGTTAAAAAGATCCTGATCTAAATAAGCATAATCAACATCTTTTCTGATTTTGGGAATTGTTTGGGGTCTTCCTCCGTCATATTCTGAACTAAATTGAAGATGCCAAAATTTGTACTTACCATTCTTGAGATGAAAAAACGGTAAGGCAAAATCACTACCTTTAAATGGATCAGAAGCTAAAACAGACCAGTATTTCTTAAATGTATCAATCAAATCATCAGAGATCAAAATAAGGTTTTCTTTAATCAAACCTTGTGAAATTGCATCAATTACCGATAAGAGTAGAATAGGTTGGTTAAGTGCTTCGCCACCTTTTTTGTTATTTTTATAGACCTGAATTTGAGAGAAACAATTAATATAGTAAGCTAGATTTTTACTTTCTGGTTGTCCCCCTGTAGTCATTGTGCCCCCTTCAGCCATAAAAAATATTCCCTAAACCCCACTAATTAGGTAGAATCAGGACTAGGAATAAGTTTTTAAAAATTAATAACAAGTTTTTAAAAACCATTTTAAAGTAGTGTAACGCCTATTGATCATCCTGACAAGCTAATGCCAAGTAACACCCACGACCCACTCCAACAAGACTTAAAAGCGATCGCCGATCTCCTCAAACCCCTCTACAACAACGATCGCATCCTGGCCCACAAAACCCAAATGGCCGAAACCGAAACCTTTATCACCTCCGTCACCCTAGAATGGATAGCGGCCAAAGTTGGTTTCGCCTCCCAACTGCCCCTATTTCAACCCCATTTAGACCCCGCAGGAAACGTCGAAAGAGACACCGAAACCGTGGACGATATCTTACAGCGTCCCCTCGACTGGTCACGTCAAGCCACCCTCACCCAATATCTCACCAACCACAAAGACCATAAATTCCCCGCCGTGTTAGTCGTCCTCAGTCCCTCCTGGGTCGATAACCCCCAAGCCCCCCAATGGAATAAACAGGGCCAAGCCACCCAGTCCGCCATCGACTTTTTACCCCTCGATACCCAAGGAAAACTCGGACTCCTGCAAATGTCCGAGGACGTCTCCATCTTTGCCCTCGATGGACAACATCGCCTGATGGGGATACAAGGGTTAATGCAACTCCTACGGACAGGACACCTGCAACCCTACACCAAACAGAAAAAACCCATCGGCGATGCTATTACCGTTAAGGAGTTAACCCAAAAAATCGGTATCACCCCCCAACAGTTACAACAACTCTCTCAAGAAACCATCGGAGTAGAATTTATTCCCGCCGTTGTTAAAGGAGAAACCCGCGCCCAAGCTAGACAACGGGTGAGGTCTATTTTTGTTCACGTTAACTTAATGGCCGTTAAACTCAGTAAGGGCCAGTTAGCCCTATTAGACGAAGATGATGGGTTTTCTATTGTGACTCGCCAAGTCGTCGTTTCCCATCCTCTATTTATCGATAAACCCGGACGCCACCCTAGAATTAATTGGGATAGCGCCACCGTCGCCTCCAAGTCAACCGTATTAACCACCCTGCAAGCCCTAACGGATATGGGTCAACGGTATTTAACCCCCAAATTTCCCCACTGGAAAGCCCCCAAACCCGGGTTAGTCCCCGTGCGACCCACAACCCAGGAGTTAGAAACAGGTATTCAGGAATTACAACAACTTTTTGATGCCCTGGCAACCTTACCCAGCTATCAACGCTTAGAAGACCGTTGGGAAACCCCCGACCTGCGCAGGTTTAGTTTTGAAAAACCCCCAGGAGAAGGAAATATATTATTTCGCCCCGTGGGACAAGTGGCCGTAGCCGCCGCCCTGGGGGTATTAGTCTTTTATCAACAACAACCCCTAGCAGAGATTTTCGAGAAATTAAAAAGTTTTGATGGGTCTGGGGGGTTTAGCGGCATGGAATATCCCGACTCCCTCTGGTATGGAATATTATATGACCCCAATAAACGCCGGGTCAGAGTCGCCGGAAAAGACCTAGCCGCCAAGTTACTCATCTATTTATTAGGAGGAATGCAGCAACCCATGGAATGCGCCGAGTTACGCAAAGCCCTAGCCGATGCCAGGACATTTGAAAATAAAGCCGTCAGTTTTGACGGTAAATTCGTGAAACCCAAAGAGGTCGGTTTACCCGAAATCTTATAACCTCTTGGTGGTGACAATAATATTTTGCGGTCAAAAAAATTCTTTCCACTCAAAAAAATTTCGTTTTTCTGGAAAGGGGGTTGACAAAACCCGCCGCCTGGGAGACAATATTCTTATGGGTGAACACGCCCCTACTCTTGATTTTTTAGTCAACACTTAAAACCGATTCCAATAACAAGAATTAACTCCGTAAATATGCGGAGAATATTAAAAAGAATTGAGTTAAAAGAAACAACGATTTCCAGAAAAATAAAATAACAAATTAGGTTGTACAAATGTCAGAAAAAGGTTTAAAATAAGCTCATTAACCTTTTTTATAGTTGCCTTGAAATGAATACAAATAATAATAGCCTTTCAGAATTAAGCCTGAGAATTGATTCCCTCTTAGAACCCCTTTTTACTCAAAATCACCGTCAAAAGTGTTATATTGGCTTACTGTTGCAACAAGGCAAACGGAAAATGATTCAAATTAACGTCCCTGCCTTTGATTTGCCCACCCTATTGCAAGCCCAACCTTCCCTAGATAATAACCCAGATTCCGGTAAAAACCGCCCGGAAGTTAAAGGTCATACCCAAGAAATTAAAGACTATATTACAAAACGAGTCAGCCAAGAAAAACCTTGGATTATTGGAACTTTAACCGCTAATGTTGACCCAGGAAAAATTGAATTAATAGATTTAGGTCGCGGGGTTTGTTTTGTCATTATCCCCCGCACGACTAAACTAGATATTACCGATGGTCAACACCGGAAACGAGCGATTCATGAATTAATAGAAGATATATCAACAGCCGAACTCATTGCCGACCATGATTTTCCCATTACCTTAGTATTAGAAAGTAATTTTAATCAATGTCAAACCGACTTTAGAGATATGGCACAAACTAAACAACTAGATAAATCTTTATTAATTTCCTTTGGAGAGTTTTCCGGCAGAATTGGGATTACTAAGAATTTAGTTGACTCGGTATTCATGTTTAAGGACAAAACCGAGAAAATTAAAGCCACTCCTGCGAGTAAACAGAAATTAATTTATACGATGAATTATATTGTCAAGTTTGTCAGTTGTGTATTTACAGATGATTCCAGCGATGAATTAATCGACTATGATGTTGATATGGCGTCCGAACAATTAGCCAGTTGTTTAAATCAGTTTTTTGCAGAATGCCCTGCTACTCAATATATTGCCCAAACTCCTAAAGAAGAATTAACAATTGAGGAAATTGATAGTTTTAAAGAAAAACATATCCTAGGGGTCAGTATGGGCTTAGAAATTTTAGGGCGGTTACTACATCTAACCTATGATCAATATAGCCATACCTTTGATTTAGAAAAAGTCTCTGAATTAGCCGCCCTCGACTGGTCAAGGGAAAGTCAACTTTGGCAAGGAAATGTGATTACCCTTGACCCTAACCCGAAAAAGCTGAATAATCCCTATAAAATATCCTTTACTGCCAGTAATATTAGAATAGCCATGAACACAGTTAAAGAGCATTTAGGCTGGATTTAAAGTTTTTATATAAGAACAAAATAATTAATGGGATTAAAGTATTTTTTCTAGGATAAAATAGACAAATAATGGCTTTTGAGGGTTTAATCCGACATAATCGGGGTCAGAAGCCATTTTCCTGTCGGCAGCAATACCAGCGTGATTACGCTTAATTAACTAGGATTTTATCTGAAATTTAAACGAAGGTATCATTCAAATCAATCTTCAACGATTTCAACTATTTTTATCGGCTCAACGTCTTCCACCCGAGTTTGTACGTCTGGGCTAAGTTGATTTTTGAGTTTGAGTTTGAGATCGTCTGAAATGGGTAAATCTTGGATTTCTTTCAGGAGATATCTGACAGATTCAGTTTTACTGCGTTCTGCATAGACAGCATGAAGAACAGCTTCAATTCCATATCCGGCGACAGTATCTCCTAACACCGTCATTAGACCCAGTATTCCTATGCCGCCAACAATCCCAAAGGGCCCTCCCATGGCTGTCAGAGCAGCAGCAATGGCAGCGTTACTTCCGGCTGATGAGACAGTGAGAATCAAAAGAAATATACCGGGAAGACCCAGACCAGCAATTTTCTTTGCGATTTCGTCCATTGGTTTCAGTAATCTGTTATTAGTTATCAGTGTAAGAGTTGATTCGTTATCGGTCAACCGACTTGAGTTTACGCGAATAACACAGAGCATTAGACTTGGTTTAACCCATAATCTTTAGTTTGCTTTTTTGAAAACCAGAAAAAATAGAGATCTAGCGGTATTGGGGAAGTCTAAAAATATTAATTCAACGTGAGTTTGACGGAGTGTGATGGCGTAGCCGCCGCCTGCTATTATTGGATCAAATGAACTTTAGATTTTAAATTTTAGGGCCTTTAGCGAAAATTTTGGGTTTAAAGCCCCTAAGTTCCACTTAGGCTTTTTATTCTGATTGTAGTTTAGAATAATCGCACTCCATCGAACTCACGTCAAGTTAATAAAATCCGCAGTACCGACTTGACATTGTTAAGTAACTTTCTTATGATCTATCCTTAGATAGATGACAAAATAATTTTTGCTTGTCGGTCAACGACATTTTGGCTATCATTTCAGGGTATCTTCAGCCGGGGCAGAGAATTCAAGTTACAACCGCAGAAACCAAAATCCGGTCTGTAAAAGCTTTCTTGCTTCTACTCTTGTCAAATTCCTTGTAGCCAGCACCTTAGAAATATGACCTTCCTAATAGCTACCTTCGTCACTGAAGTGATGCTGTTGGTTCCCTGTACTGTGTCCAATTTTCATCAGAATAATGATGCAATTTAATTGTCCAGAATCCAACTTATTATTATCTGTCCCAGATTCTGCCTATCCTAATAGCTTTACAAGCTTTTGGCAGTTATGGCAAAAGTATCAAAATTATCTTTACCGTCGTTGTCTTTATTGGATGGGTAATCCTATTGATGCCGAAGATGCCCTCAGTCAAGCAATGTTGAAAGCTTGGGAAAAGATCCAAGCCGGAAAAGGAGCCATTAAAAATATTAAGGCTTGGCTGACTCGATTAACCCATAATGTCTGTATGGATATTCATCGAAGATTTAATCGAGGAGGAAAACCCGTTGAGAGTTTAGACGAGATGGATGTTGAGTTAGAAAATCAATGGGTTAGTCAAGAAGAAAATCCACTTCTTGCTGCGTAGCAGCAAGAAGTGGAAAATTTTTTTTTGGGGGCTATTCAAGAATTACCCCCTCGGCTGCGAGAGACTTTTATCCTGCACGTTCAGGAAGAACTTTCTTATTCAGAAATTGCTGAAAAATTGAATATTTCCAATCCAAATGTTCGGAAGCGAATTTCTCAAGCTCGGTCAATATTGAGAAAGCAGTTTAATGAATATTCAGGAGAAGACAATCAACCTCATGATCCGTTAAAGGTTTCTTCAAAATCTTCAAAATCAAATGACTTTAAGCCACGAGAAGCGATCGCAAATGACCATTTAACCTGATCCGAACCGGATCAGAAACCGAGTTAATCAATCATTCCAAGTCGGAATAGCAATGAAGAATATATTATACCACTTCCTACTTGACAAAAAAACTGGTGTAGTATATAAACCAAACAACGCCTGCTGATCTCTGCTAGAAGATAGGCGCATTTTCAAAGGGATTTTATCGAGTTCTGAGTTAAAGAATGATGGCGACGATCACTCCTTCTTTTTGATTGATTGCAGAAAAGCAATCGTTTTTTTTAGTGAGATTAATCAAAAAGTCAATCTTTTATGTAAGTTCTATAGCATGAATCCAATTTAAGAAAAAACCAAAAATCAAAAAATTCACAAATTGAGTGTTTAAGTCGTCTTATAAGTAGAACACACGTTAAATTTCTGAATTAACTTCAGGAGGATATCTAATGTCTGATTTAAAAATAAATAGTGAAGGTGTCTCTATTCCGGTCAAAGACGTTGACATACAAAAAACTGTCGATATCCTTCAGGATAGTCTAGGGGATATTCGGGGAGGAATATCGGAACTTCTGAGCCGAAATGATTTCACCTTCATCATTCGCAACAACACTATCTATACACTTAAACGCACTGGAGCATATAACGATTCCTCCAATTGGCCTTTCGAGGATATCGCACCCCAGATGATTGATATAAAGCTCATGAAAGCAAAAACCTTTTCATTTGCTGCTAAATACGCTTTGCCTCACCGAGAAATTGTCATAGGAGCATCCTATCCCACGCTTGGTTCAAGAAAGATCGCGATGGAGTTGAGTGATGACCCGAAAAAAACCTGGGATAAAATGAGCGATAGCAGCGATAAATCAGTAGACACAAATCGGGCTTATATCACTGAGAAAGATGGCAAACCAATCTGGGTGTTTGAAATTAATGACTAAGTGCTAAAAGCCAAAGGTTGTTAGGTTTTGTTAAAAAGCTGTATAAAGCTTTTCAGAAATCCGATCAACGGGTCAAGCGGTGTTTCTCTTTCTTGAGTAACTTTCCACATCAAAAAGGCGATCGCTCCTCAGTCTAATAACCCCTATTCAGAAGAGCGATCGCCTTTGCTCAAAACTAATCCAACTATTTACTCGACTTACAGCCAATCTTAAACAGGTGGCTAGATTTATCAACCACACCCAACCTTATCAATTACAGGAGGAGCATTAAATATGTATACGGGAGAAGGAAACTTTGAAGGAGATATTAAACAAGGCTGGATGGAAAGAATTTATTCATTTATCGAAAATCGTCGTCTCAATGAAATTGTTATTCCTGGTACTCATGATAGCGCATGCTATGCGTTTGACAGTGTTTCAATAAAAACTCAGGAAAAGTCTATTGCAGAGCAATTATCATTCGGAGTACGTTACTTTGACCTTCGATTTATCTGTACTCCTACTGGATATCATGTCCATCATGGACTTGCTAAAAGTCTTGTAGTCACTTTGAATGATATCCTCAAACCACTCAAGACTTTTTTGGAAGATTTTTCAAAAGAAATAGTAATTTTGCACGTCACCCATTGGCAAAATTTCAACCAAGGAGATTATGAAAATTTTTTATCGGAGGTTAGAAATTCCTTGGGATCATGGATAGCTAAACGCCCTAATGCTGAAGTTCTGCCAACAATCAAAGAAATGGTAGAAACGAATCAAAGAGTAATTATTTCATCAGACTTTTCTTACAATAACACTGACAACTCTATCAGCAGCTTTATTAAAGACTTTGTTTGGGATGATATTGATTCTCCTTACAAGGAGTCAATTTATCAATCAGGCGATCCGGAGGAAATTACCAATTTTTTGAGTGAGCAAGTGGAGGAGAAAGGGAACGAAAAATTGTGGGTTCTTCAAGGTGTGATGACCCTGAGTACTGCTCGAACAATTGGAGGCAGTATTCCTGGGTTAGGAAGTTTGGTTGATTTAGTGGGACCAGATGTGAGCATCAAAACGTATGCTGAAAAGCTCAACCCTCTTCTAAATGAATATTTATATGACTGGCGAGGAGGGTTTAACATCTTTATCTGTGATTTTATTACCGAAGATCTGATTAATAAAGCGATACGTCTGAACTCGGATACATCTGGGGGAGGGGTATTTAATGAAGATGGAATCCCCGCGCCACTTTATTAATAGGGCGGTTGTGGTGCGATTATAGGAATTAGCGATCACGTTTTCTTTGGGTTTGCAATACCAAGATTGTTAATGAAGCCTGTTGTAATTTGGTCGGCTGTGTTATTTTCAGGACTTACGCATCACCGCTATCAATAGTAGGGGTAATTCATGAATTACCCCTAAATCTAGGGGGTTACATCCCAAAATTTGCGTAAGTCCTGATATAGCGTAATTGCGTAAGTCCTGTGTACAAACCCATTCTTAATAACATATCTGCTGATTCTTAGAGCTTAATTTTATGACGAACACAAATGGTTCCAAATGGGTAATTTCTTCAGGGGGACAGATAGACTCTACGATTAATTTAGGGGAAAATACCAATTTCTTGTAATTCCCCTGTTTGGATTTAAAAGTTATGATTTGCTATTACCATTGCCATTTCCCTTCACCGTTGCTAAAATCCGTTCCGTTAACTTTTCAGGAACTTCCTGTAAACGATCAAATTGCCAATTAAAATAACCCACTCCTAAAGTTAATGAACGCAATTCTACAATTAAATCCTGCATTTCTGCTTGCGGAATATAAGCAGAAATTTTATCCCATCCCTTCCAGTCCGACATCGGTTCGTAACCTAAAATTTGCCCCCGTCGTCCAGTAATTAACTGAAACATTTGGGAAGTAAAATCACTGGGCGCGCAAATTTCAACCGATGTAATGGGTTCCAATAAAATTGGTTCACATTTCTCCATTCCCGACTGCATCGCTAACCGGGCAGCCTGTTTAAAAGCCTGTTCCGAACTATCAACCGCATGATAGGAACCATTAGTTAAAGTTACCGCGATATCTACCACCGGAAACCCTAACGGCCCTTGGTTTAAATAGTCTCGGACTCCCGTTTCCACCCCCGGAATATATTGACGGGGAACCACACCCCCCACAATAGTTTCTCCAAAATTAAACCCTTCCCCGCGAGGCTGAGGTTTAATATCTAAATACACATCTCCAAACTGTCCATGACCACCACTTTGATGTTTATAACGGCCGTGGGAATTAGTAGTTTTGCGAATCGTTTCTTTATAGGGAATACTCGGTAAATGGGTGACCATGGGTAAATTATATTTACGCCGTAACCGATCTAAAGTTACTTGCAAATGAATTTGACCTTGACCCCATAAAATAATTTCGTGGGTATCACTATTTTGTTCCCAATTTAATGCCGGATCTTCATCTAACATTTTCGATAAAGCCGCACTAATTTTAACCTCATCTTTGCGGTTTTCGGGAGTAATTGCCCAGCCATAAACCGCAGGAAGTAAAGCCGCTTTTGGCAAGGGATTTTTTAAAGCATTGGGTTCGGAAGTTAAGGTATCTCCGGTTTGAATTCCTTCCATCCGTCCCAAAGCCACAATTTCCCCAGTTTGTGCCGTTTGTACGTTTTGGGCTTGTTGTCCGGTCATCCGATACATTCCCCCAGGTCGTACCCCATTCAAGGTCATGCCTTCGGTCAGTTCCCCCTGCCAAACCCGCACCAGGGAAAGTTTACCGCCTTGGGGGGTATAATAGGTTTTTAACACCTGGGCAATAGGTAAACTTTCCGAGGATTTTAGCCCCCGACGTTCTGCGGTAATGGTGGGTTCTGGAGCTTCCCGAACCAAAGCATCCAATAACGCCCGTACCCCATGATCCTGTTCAGCTACTCCTATTAACACCGGGACAATTAAATCCGCCCCCAATTCCATTTTTAAATCCTTAACAATTTCATCTTGAGGCGGTTCAATTTCTTCTAATAGTTCTTCTAATAAATGATCGTCAAAATTGGCTAATTCCTCTAACATTGCTTGCCGGGCGAGGTGTTCAGCCTCTTTTAAAGATTCTGGAAAGGGGACGGGATCAGAAGGAGCACCGGAATGATAATGATAGGCTTGTTCCGTAATTAAATCAATAAAACCGACTAATTGTTCCCCGTTACCAATAGGATATTGTTGGGGAATCACTGGACGGGTGGAAACGGATTTTAAGGCGTTTAAGATTTCAGTAAAACTGTTAACACAGCGTTCCTCATCGGTACAAACCCGATCCATTTTATTCACAAAAACCAGATGGGGAATTTCCCAATCATCTAAGAATTTGAACAGAGGAGATAGGGTTAAAATCCGGCCCGGATCAGCTTCACAAACCACAATGGCTAATCCAGTTCCGATTAAAGCATTATAGGTTTCTTGGGTAAATTCCACAGAACCAGGACAGTCTAAAAAGGTAAAACGAATGCCGCCATATTCGGTACTAGCGGCATTAACTTCTACACTCATATTCCGTTCCTTCGCTTCTGGAGAACTATCCCCAACCCTATTTGTCTCCTTAGCTGTTCCTTTGCGAGAGATGGCTCCACTCACCGATAAAATACTCTCTAAAAGTGTGGTTTTTCCACTTAAGTAGGGGCCAACAATGGCAATATTACGGCAGTTTGTGACAGTTTCTGACATATCTTTTGCTCCACAAATATAAATTACTAAATTACCAATTCTGAGGGTTTATCCCCCAAAAATCAGGATCAACCGTTAAGGATGGAGTCCCAAAAATTAAGGAATTGTTAAATTTAACGAATTCGTTGGCTGTAGATCAATAGAAATTGAATCGATTCTATTGGGACTTGATGCTGCTCCTTTAAGTTTACGGTTTCTTGATTCGCTTACTCTATTAATTTAAAGTGTTTTTGCCACAATTTAACATCTGGTTAATCAAAAAAAACATTATGAATTTATTACAACTTTTGTAAATAAATATTAAGTTATTGGGCTAAGGAGTTAAAAAAGTCCGTTGTGGGGCTTTAGCCCGAATTAAAGAGGGGGCTAAAGCCCCAAAACTTATAGAGCAGGTTCAGCTAATAGGGGTTCTAATTTTCCTTCTCCATCTAATTGATACAGATCATCACAACCGCCAATATGTTGATTATTAATAAAAATTTGGGGAACTGTGCGTCGTCCATTTGCCCGTTCCGCCATTTGAGTTCGGGCGGCATCATCCCCATCTATTTTATATTCTGTAAAATTAACCCCTTTCCACCACAATAAAAGTTTAGCTCGAATACAAAAGGGACAGGTTTGCCAAGTATAAATTTCTACGTTAGCTTGATTTCGTTCTGGGTGACGACCGAATAAAGCATTAAGAGTATCTAACATAATCAAATTTCTGGAGATGAACAGATTTAATTTTAACCGATTTCTAATTTTAGGTTAGCGATCGCCCAAACTTTAATTAAAAATTATAATTAAATCGTTTCAATTGAGCTTTCATTTTATTAATTAGCTTAAATTCTTTGAAAATCAAGCCATAGTAATGTAAAGAAAATAAGACATTAATTACAAAAAAACCCAGGGTTAAAATAAATCTAAATACCGTAGAAAAATTAAATTCAGAAATCATTGTAAAAACGGAAAAAACAATGGAGCAAAGTCCAAAGCCCGCCGCAAAGGAACTAAGAATCAGTAAACGTACCTTAGCCATCATTAAGTTAAAGTAGGGAATAAAAATTAAATCAAGGAGCAGATTCAGTCATTAAGTATAAGTACCGGATCAAACCCATTATCACTATACAACCAAATTTTAAAAGATGACTCAAGGAATCGGAGTTTTCTGAAAATAGCAGTATTACCCATCCCCCATTCGTAATTCGTAATTACCCATTCCCCTATTTCCAGACAAGGGCTTTCCATCAACCTTCGGGAGTCAATGGTGACTTTAACACTCCGTTACCCTTGACCCCTGACAAAAAGCCCAAACCCTATAAAACCCATGAATTCCGGCTTACATTTTATTCAACTCCTCTCTCAGCTTTTCCAACTCATCATCCACAGGAATATTAGGGGTTGCTGCTGTTGTTCCTGGGGGTAGGGACTGGGGAGCCGGGCCACCGGAAATCTGAGCCTTCATCGCAGCTAATTCTTCATCAACATCGCTTCCGGCTTCCAAAGCCGCAAATTTGCTTTCAAAATCCGAACCCCCCAATTCTTTGGCCGCTTCGGAACGAGCCTCCAACTGCATCACCTTTTCTTCCATCCGTTCAAAGGCTGCGGTCGCTCCACTGGGATTAATCCCCCCCAATAAACCCTGTAACTGCTCATTGGCCTTAGCTGCTTGCGCCCGGGCTTTGAGCATATTTTTCTTAGTTTTGGCTTCGGAAATTTTGCTCTCCAACTGAATTAAATTGCGTTTGAGGGCATCCACCTGAGCCAATTGTTGATCCAGAGTCAATTTAATAGTATTAGCCGCTTCCGTGTAGGTTTTTTTGCGCTGTAAGGCTTCTCTAGCTAACCCTTCTTCCCCTTTTTGCAGGGCTAACTTGGCGCGAGACTCCCATTGATTGGCTTGGGACTGGTTCTGATTATACTGTTGTTCATTACGTTTTTGAGTGGCGATCGCTTGAGCAACGGCCTGACGCAACTGCACCAGATCCTCCTGCATATCAATGATCGCCTGTTCCAGAATTTTCTCTGGATCTTCGGCTTTGTTGACCAGATCATTCAAATTGGCTCTGACAAGACGGCTAATGCGATCAAATAATCCCATGACGCTGTTCTTCCTTTGACGGTGTACGGTTTTTGATTACCTCTATTTACAGTTTAACGCGACTTCATCATCCCAGGAGAAGACAAGATTAGCAAACCAGGGGGATTTCATGTCCCAAAAGGGAATTCCAAAACAAATTTAATCCGATGGAAAATGGTCAACTGTTAACTTTTCAAACAGAGTTGATAATTTATAGAAGGAGTTGATTTATAATCCAGATACGGTGATTTTTAGGGGGAGGGCTGTCCTGGTTGATAGCCGGCATAATCAACAAAAGCAAAAAATTTTAATTCAGGAGTAATCCCATTATTTTTCTAGTCTTGATTGTCCCTGAAATGGCTAGGTCGACACCTTAAAACATTCCTCCTATTCTCTCCTTGTTGTTGATGGGATTGTAAGAATATTAAAGTCGGCATCTACTATGCCAATATGTGAGTGATGAAAATGCAAACTATTTGTGCCTTATCCCCTCAAGGAGTCCAGGTTATGAAACGTGTTTTAGTCGTTGATGATTCAGCAACGATGAGAAAAATGGTCATCGCGTCCTTGCGAGATTTAACCGATGTCAGTTTTAGCGAAGCCGGGAATGGTTTAGAAGCCATTGAAAAAATCGAAATTGCCCCCTTTGATTTAATGATCTTGGATTTGAATATGCCCGATATGCACGGGTTGGAAGTTCTAAGATTCGTTTTGAGCCATCCTAGTTATCACGATACCCCGATTGTGATTCTCACCACCAAAGGCGATGAAGATAGTCGCAGCGAAGCGATTGCCGCTGGCGCAGCTTGCTATTTAACCAAGCCCTTTCAACCTAAATTCCTCGCCGGTCAAATTAAAGAACTACTCAATTCGGTGGTCAGTCATCAGTAATCAATGATCAGTGTAAAAGTAATCATAGAATCAGTCAAAAATTAAGTTTTAAATCTTAAGCTAATCCTTAGCAGAAATTACACTGATAACCAATGGCTCTCGTCCCGATTACTAAAAAATCCCAAACTGAACACTGAAACCTCTTAAACTGATAACTGATAACTGATAACTGATTATTGTGTCTAACCCAACTGAAAATAATTTTTTTGGGGACTTTTTAGAAGATTATTTTGCAGAATGTGAAGAACATTTAGCCGTCGTCAGACGAGAACTTCTAACCCTTGAATCCTGGATTGATAAATCTCATATTGAGCGCTCTAGCCTCAATGAATTGTTCCGTTGTTTCCATTCCATAAAAGGGTTATCAGGAATGGTGGGAGTGGGTTTAGCTGAAGAATTAGCCCATGAAATGGAAAGCTATTTACGGGTATTACGAGATCAACAAATTGTTTTATCCACTCAAGGATTTGATGCCCTGATCACAGGAACAAAACTACTCGAACAAGTGATCAGTAGTCAACGAACTCAAACCCCGCCACCGGATATTACCGACATCATCAACCAACTTGCCGCGGTAATTCCGGGCGAACACCTGGAAAATCAACCCTCTGGCTTAGTCACCCCAGTAGAATTAAAACTGAAACCCCAGGAAGAAAACGAACTTAACGAAGCCATCAACCACGGGGAAAACCTCTGGCATTTTGTGTTTTCACCAACTACCCAACTGTCCGAACAAGGAATTAGAGTCAATACCATTCGAGAACATTTACAAACCCTGGGTCGATTAATTTATGTTGCACCCCGGATGAGCCAGGGAAATAAAATCCTATTTGATCTGATTCTCGCAACCTCCTCCAGTGAAATTCCCCTTCAAGAAACCGATCAATATGGCTTAACTTGGCAACCCTATCTAAAAACCACAAACTCCCCCCCTGCCTCCCCTGCCCCCCCTACCTCCCCTGCCCCCCCTGCTCCCCCTGCTCCCCCTGCCCCCCCTGCCCCCCCTGCCCCCCCTGCCCCCCCTGCCTCCCCTGCCTCCCCTGCCCCCCCTACCTCCCCTGCCCCCCCTGCTCCCCCTGCCCCCCCTGCTCCCCCTGCCCCCCCTGCCCCCCCTGCCCCCCCTGCCCCCCCTGCCCCCCCTGCCTCCCCTGCCCCCCCTACCTCCCCTGCCTCCCCCGCTCCCCCTACTCCCCCCGTCCCCCCTGCCTCCATCCCCCTCTCTCCCTCCTCCAACGTCGTGCGTGTCGAGTTACCCAAACTGGATGACTTGATGCGCATGGTCGGAGATTTAGTGATTAGTCGTGGTCGTTTAGAAGATTATCTGCAATTGATCGCCACTTATCTGAAGGCTCCCCAAACCCGAGCCCTACAGGAAATCAACCTCATGCTCGAACGACAATTAAGAGATTTGCGTCAGGGAGTGATGCAAGTCCGTTTAGTTTCCCATTGGCGAAATTTTTGCCCGGATGCAATTTGTCGTGCGGGATTTAGTGCGGGCCAGTGAAAAACAAGTCACCCTAGAGATTAGCGGCCAGGAAACCGAAATTGATAAATTCGTTGTGGAGAGAATGCTCGATCCCCTGCTCCATTTAGTCCGAAATTCCGTGAGTCATGGGATTGAATCCCCCGCCGAACGTTCCGCCGCCGGAAAACCCCCCCAAGGAACCATCACCCTCAAGGCCATCACCGCCGGAGAAACCGTGATTATTGAAATTGAAGACGATGGTCGCGGTGTTGATCTTGAAACTGTCATTGAGCGAGCCGGAATTGATAGCCAGATCGTCGATGAAATCAGGGAAACTGGAAAGCCCGAACCCTATAATATGATGGTCTTATTAGATATTTTGTGTTCCCCCGGATTTTCCACAAAAACGGAAGCGGATTTAATCTCGGGACGGGGGGTAGGAATGGCGATTGTGAAAAATACAGTTCAGGAATTAGGGGGTTCTTTGAGTTTACAAACCCATAAAGGTCAAGGAACTCGCTTTACCATTCAACTGCCCCTGACCCTATCAATTACAGATGCCCTAATTATCACCGTTGGGGAACAAACCTTTGCCATTCCTCAAACCACCGTGAAGGAAGTGCTAGAAGTTTCTAGATCACAAATTATTGCCCTTGAGCATAACGAAATTGTTAGTTATCGCAACACCGTTTTACCCCTAATTAGACTCGCCAAAATTTTCTCCATCTCTCCCCCCTCCCCTACCTCCCCTGCTCCCCCTGCCCCCCCTGCTCCCCCTACCCTCCCCTCCCCTGCCCCCCCTGCTCCCCCTGCCCCCCCTGCTCCCCCTACCCTCCCCTCCCCTACCTACCAAGTCGTCGTCGTAGGGAGCACCGGAAACTCCGTCGCTCTGGTGGTGGATCGGGTAACAGGATTAAGGGAAATTGTGGTGAATCCCTTGACCGATCCCCTAGTCCAAGTAATGGGAATCGCCGGAGCAACGGAACTCGGGGATCGGCGCGTCGTTTTAATTTTAGATGTGGCCGCCGTCCTACGATGTTCAACCGTAGGTACAACCCGATCACGATCGCTGCTGCTCACCAATAACCATTAACCATCAACATCTCACCCCTTGAACAGTCAAATGTCAGACATTACGACTTCCACTCAAACCTATATCTTATTTGAACTAGCTGACACAACCTATGGAATTTCCTCTCAAGTTGTGCAGCAAATGGAAATGATCGAACAAATCACCCCCGTTCCCAATACCCTACCCTTTGTGGAGGGGGTAGTATTTTCCCGAGGACAAGTGATTCCGGCGATTAATTTACGAGTCCGATTTGGACTAGAGAAAACCGCCTATAATCTGCGAACCCGTCTAATAGTGATTCAGACTAATCATCGTACCGTTGGAGTGATTGTCGATACCGCCCGGGAATTTTTAGCCCTATCAGAAGACATCATTCAACCTCCCCCCGAGGGAATGTCCCATTTAAGCGGTCGGTATTTAGCCGGGGTTGCCACCCTGGAAAAACGAGTTGTCCTGATTCTCAATGTTGAAGAATTATTCAATGACGAATCGGTCGCCGAGGACTTTAAAATCAAACGTCAACAACCCATCTCTGAATTCAGTACAGGTTCCATGGGGGTCGGGGGGAAACGGAATGAAAAATTGTGATGTTTCAGGACTGAGTTATGCTAAATGTTTAGTCAAAAGAGAGAATCGTAAACACCTCAGCAGTATCAAAGTTAATGGATTGACTGAGGAATTACGACCCCATATAAAAAACCACTAATAAATATAAACCACTGAGGAAAAAATCATGTCTAAAATTAACAGTAAACAACAAAAAGATGACAAAAATTCCTCCAAAAGTTCATCAAAAAGCAACGGCTCTATGGTATCTGATCGGATAGTCGAACAGATGAGGGAGGAAAATCAGCAAATCCTGATTAAAACCCAGGATCTACTAGCAAATACCGAACATCTAAGTTTGGGAATGGAATCCCAAGGTCGCTTGGCACAGGAGAATTGCACGGGAGTTCAAACCCTGGTCGCCCTATTAAAGCAAACGGTTTCCCAGAGCCAATCCGTTGAGACTTTAGGGGAAGAATTAGTATCTTCGACTAATGAAATAGCTGCCTCGATTGAACAAGTCACCGCCAGTAGTAACGAACTGGCAACGGTGGTGAAACAAACGGCTACTTCAGTCCAACAAAGTAGCGTTTCCACCCATAATGTGGCCGGGAGTGCTCAGGAAATGGCAACTTCAGCCTCTCAAGTCACCGCATCAATGGTGGAAATGGCCGCCTCCATTAAAAGTGTGAGTGCGGATACGGAGAGTTTAGCTGCCGCTGTCAACCAAACCGCCGCCTCGATTGAGGAAATGACCAGTTCCATTGGGGGAGTTGCCCAAAACGCCGATGACTTAACCGCTGCTTCGGAACAAACCACGGCTTCAATTAATGAAATGGCCGCCTCGATTGAACAAGTCACCGCTACTACCGAAAATTTAGCTGCCACCGTGGAGGAAGTCTCCACCTCCATGGAGGAAATGGCACAATCCGTGGTGGGGGTAGCCCAAAATGCGGAACGAATTACCGAAGCCGCCACCAATGCCGCTATCTCCGCCGAACAGTTGGATCGCTCGATTCGTTCGATTAGCACCCTCACCCAACAGGCCGATGAAATTACCCGCAAGGTGATGCAGGATGCGGAGGTGGGGGGTAAAACCGTGGAAAAGGCGATTCAAGGGTTAGGTCGGGTGCGGGAGTCCATGGTGAAATCCTCCGATGTAATTCGGGATATGGGCAAACGTACCAATGAAATTAGTAGTATTGTCGATACGATTAATTTAATTTCGGAACGGACTAACCTATTGTCTTTAAATGCTTCGATTGAGGCGGCGCGGGCCGGGGATGCGGGTCGGGGGTTTGCGGTGGTGGCTGAGGAAATTAGAAATTTAGCCGATCGCGCTGCCCAAGCGACATCGGATATTGCGGCAATTATCAAGGCTCTGCAAGTGGTGGCTCAAGATGCGGTGAATACTTCCAATGAAGGTCTACGGGTTGCCGAAGATAGCGGCGGTTTAGCAGAGGAGGGATTGGGTGGACTGAAAAAAATTCTATCGGGGATTGAAAAAACGACCCAATTGGTGAGTCAAATTGCGGTGGCTTCTGAGGAGCAAATGATTGCAGGTCAAACGGTAGTTAATTCGATTAATACAACGGCTAACCAAGCTAGGGAGGTGGCTAAAGCTACGATAGAGCAATCGAAAACCGCCCAGGGGATTGTGGTTTCGACGCGACAAATGCAACAAATCGCTAAACAAGTCACCCAGGCGATGAATGAACAGGCTCGGGCAGCCCGGGAGGTGATTAAAGCGACTCAAAATACGACAAATTTAGCCGGACAGGTGCGCAAGGCTACCTTTGAACAAAATAAGGGGGCTTCTCAAATCATGCAGGCGGTGGAGTCGATGCGGCGGGGGGTGATGACCACTTCCCGGGCGATCCGAGAACAGTCGGTGGCGGTCGATCAAATCTCGAAGGAGGCAGAACGACTGGCGACTCTGATTAATAGTGTGACTAAGGATATGACGGAACAGGCAACGATTGCCTCTCAGGTAACCCTGGCCGTTGATAATGTGCGAATCCAGTCGGAACAGGTGGCAACGGCGATGAGGGAACAGTCGAAGGCGATTCAACAGATGAAAAAAGCGATTCAGAGTATTACCCAGAAAATTAATTTAATTCGGAGTTCAAATGTTGAACATTCTAATCTTTCGATGCAAGTCCTAGAAGGCCTAGAGAGTTTTGGCCAAATCAGTCAACGTCATCTACAAAGTGCCAAAACTATTATGGCTGCCGTACAAACTCTCCTAGACCGCTCCCAAACCCTAACTTCAATGTAGTAAGCCCTTCAGGGCTGTCTTTAACATATTAGGCAAGGAGAGATTGAGGTGTAAACACCTCACTACCAGATTGAGGCGTGAACACCTCACTACTAGCTAAGACACCTCAGTAACAAATATGACTATTGGTATTTTTACAACCGATATAAATTTAACCATCCGTTCCTGGGATTCCCGATTATTGGAACTGACCGGAATTGGTGCAGACATTAGTTGTGGCCAACGAATTACCGATCTAATTCCTGATTTAGAACAACGGGGTTTATTAGAACGATTTCAACGGGTACTCACTCAGGGAGTGGTGGAAACCATGGCTCCAGCTTTCCACCAATACCTGATTCCCTGTCCCCCCCTGATCTCGTCTAAGCACTTTCAATATATGCAGCAACGGGTTACTATTACCCCCCTGCGGGAAAAAAATATGATTGTCGGAACCATTGTCACCATCGAGGATGTGACGGTTCGACGGGAACGGGAGGCGGATCTTTCCCAAATTTATCCACGGGGGGAAAGTTCGTCAGCCTTTGATGCTTCTTATTCTAGGCTGACGAACGAACAGCATCAGAATTTACTGTTTTCGGTGTCCGAGAACCTCAGCCAAGGTGTATCTTCTAACACCACCGACTTCATGAACGCCCTGCAAGAAAACAATTGGCAGATTAGACAGGAACTGGTGCAGCAGTTAACTGCCAGTTACAACCCAGAAATTAACACGGAATTGTTACGGCTTTTGCGTCAAGAACACCGCAATGCCACAATTGTTAATAGTGTGATTCAGGTTTTGGCACTCAGTCGGGTGGATTTAATCCCAACCTTAATTGAGTGTTGCACCGACTCTGACCCGGAACTTAGAATTTATGCTGCCCAAGCCCTGGGACAACGGGACGACCAAAGAGCCGTTCCTGCCCTGATTTTAGCCTTAGCTGATACGGATACCAATGTTCGCTATCATGCCGTTGAAGCATTAGGACGTTTGAAAGCGAGAGACGCCATTGATCCCCTGCTCGAAATTGCTCAATCCCAAGACTTTTTCCTGGCGTTTCCTGCTTTAGATGCCCTGATGCAAATTGGAGATCTTTCTATCGCAGGACGTTTAATGCCATTAATCCAAAAAACTCTGAATTGGCGGGTGCGTCGGGAAGCCGTCGATAGCTTGGCTATGCAGGATGATCCGAACTTAACCCAGGATTTGTTGCGCCTGCTGCGAGAACAACACCGCAATCCCGATATTCTCAATAGTGTGCTTCAGGTTTTGGTTCTCAGCCATATTGATCCGATTCCTTCGTTGGTGGGCTGTTTGAATGACCCCGACCCAGATTTACGGATTTATACGGCTTTAGCTTTGGGAGAGCGCCACGACCCCAGGGCTATTCCGGCTTTAATTCGGGTGCTTGACGATCCGAATGTGAATGTTCGCTATCACACGATTGAATCCCTGGGACATCTGCGGGCGACGGAGGCGGTGGATAAGTTAGTTGAAATTGCTCATTCTGGGGATTTCTTTTTGGCTTTCCCGGCTTTGGAAGCCCTGATGAAAATTGGAGACACCACCATTGGTTCTCGAATTGTTGACCTATTGAGTGATGAACTTCTGGGAAATCAGGTGGCTGAGGTCTTGGGGGTCTTGGGCGATGCGGAGGTGGTTACACCCATGGCTGCTTTTCTGAATCAACCGGATAGCAGCAACTTTCCCTGTTCGGCAGGGGGTTTGGCAATCGCCTTAGCTAAGATTTATCACCGCTATCACAAGGAATTTGGGGAGGGAGCGTTTATCGCCGATCTGACCCGCCGTGCCGTTGATGAGCTAGGAACTCAGAACCTACTCAATGTGATTAAAACCTCAAATTCCGAGGAATTACAGTCCCTTGCCCTGATTCTGGGATGGTTGGATGGGAAAAATGTGGCGGCTGCTCTGACGGAACTATTGAATAATGCCGAGTTACGAGAACCGATTATTGAGGCTTTGGTGAAGTTTGGCAGTTCCATCACTTCCTTATTAATTGCCCAATTAGATGCCCCGGATTTGGAAACGCGGAAGGCTGTGATTACGGTACTGGGTCGGATTGGCAGCAATCAGGCGGTGCCAGCCCTCACCCATTTACTCGGGGAGGATGCGGAATTGGTGATGGTGACCACGGCTGCTTTAGCCCAAATTGGTGATGCTAGAGCTTTTGAGGCTTTGTTGAATCTGTTGGGACATCCCGATTCGGCGGTGCGTTTGGGGGCGATCGCTGCCTTAAATTCCCTGGGTCATCCTGCCTTACCTGAACGAATTCTGCATTTACTCGCCGACCCTGATCCAATTATTCGGGAGTCGGCGGTTAAGATTGCGGGCTATTTTGCCTTCAGTGAGTGTATCGAAGCCCTCTTAAACTGTATCCATGACCCGGAGGAGAAGGTTCGACGGGCGACGATTGAGCATTTACCCTACATTGAGGATGAACGGGTTCTACCCCTTTTGGTGATGGCTTTAAGGGAGGAGGTTCCCGCGGTGCGGGCCGCCGTTGCCCACGCCTTGGGGGATTTGGAGACAACGGTGGTTCTCCCTCATCTATTGACGGCTTTGCGGGATGGGGATTCTTGGGTACGCTATCAAGCCTCCCGTTCGATTGGCCGTCTGGATTTAACTGAGTTGGTAATCGCTGAGGATGAAACCCTGATGGCGGTGTTTGAGATTTTACAGCGTCTGGTGGTCACGGACTCTGCCTATCCTGTGCGGGCGGCGGCAACTTCGGCTTTAGGTTACATTGGGGGCGAACGGGCCATTCCTCTACTGACTTCTTTGGTGGGGACTGATGTCGGGGATGGGGATGTGGCCAGGGCTGCGGTGATTGCTTTGGGACGTATTGATAGTCCCGAGGCGGTGGCTCCGTTATTGATGGCTTTGAATTCGACGAATCCCGAACGGCGTTTGGATGCCCTCCACGCCTTTCGAGAACGGGGAGGAGAGGAGGCGGGAGTGGCTTTGCAATGGATGGCTGCGGCTGATCCGGAGGAAAAAGTGGTTCAGGCGGCGATTGAGTCCCTCTCGCGGATGGGAACTTCTGAGGCGATCGCGGCTTTATTGGAATTATCGGTTGATCCGAGCAGTCGGGAGGCTTGTATTTTAGCCTTGGCTTCTCGCAATTTGGATAATTCCACCATCAAGGAGGACTATATTGAGGGGATTAGTCAGGGGTTAAAGCATATCCATCCGGCGGTTCGCTGTGCGGTGGTGGAAGTCCTCAAACGCCTCAAACATCCTTTTGCTTCGGAAATTTTAATTAGTGCCTTGAATGACCAGGATCAAAGCGTCCGTTTAGCTGCGGTTAACGCTTTGGTCTACCTGGGTAATCGTTCTTGCACTGAACAGTTGGGAATATTAGCCCGGAATGACGCTTCTGCCGCGGTTCGTCGAGCGGCTCAAAAAGGAATACACCAATAATCAGTTATCAGTTAACAGTTAACAGTTATCAGTTAAGAGTTATCAGTCAACAGTCAACAGTTATCAGTGAAAGAAATGAAATCATGTAAAAGTAACTATCAATTAACAACTAATAACTAATAACTGATATAGCAGTCGCCACATCTATTAGGACATTCTCGAAAGCCAAAAGCTGCTCACAGTAAGTATTTACCTATTGCCAATTGCCTATTCCCTATTGCCTCTTGCTATAACTGCTGACTGATTACTGATTACTACTATGATATGAAATTTTCTTCAGAACCTCTGGATTTAAGCGATAATACCTTTGTAATTTTACGAGATCTAATCCATGAACGGACTGGATTGTTTTATGGTGTTTCCAAACAGACAATGTTAGCAGATAAGCTATCAATTAGAGTAAAAGAACTGGGTTTAGAATCGTTTTTAGACTATTATTATTTGCTAAAATATGATCAATCAGCATCGGTCGAATGGCAGGAAGTGATTAATGCTTTAACGGTGCAGGAAACCTATTTCTGGAGAGAGTATGACCAAATCAAAGTTTTAGTTGAGGTGTTGTTACCAAAATATTTAGAGCGGTTTTATAACCTTTCCTATCCCGGTCAACCCCTGCGGATCTGGAGTGCGGCTTGTTCAACGGGAGAAGAACCTTTAACCATTGCGATCGCCTTACATGAAGCGGGTTGGTTTGAACGGATTCCGATTGAAATTTGGGCGAGTGATGCTTCTTCGCGAGCGATTCATAAGGCTGTATCGGGAGTCTATCGACAATACTCCTTTCGTGGTTTTCCTGAATCCTTAAAAGCCAAATATTTTTCTGCCCATGAGGAAGGATGGCAGATCTCTCCCCTGATTCATAATCGAGTTCATTGGTCGGTGAATAATTTATTGGTAGAATCAGATATTCAATATTTAGCCCAGGCTCATTTTATTTTTTGTCGGAATGTTTTTATCTATTTTTCTGAGGCTTCTATTTCAAAGACGGTGAATTTTTTTTATCAAAGAATGTTTAACCCAGGTTATTTGTTTTTGAGTGCTTCGGAATCATTACTTAAACTTAAAACAAATTTTGAGTTACAGGAAATTGATGGGTCATTTGTCTATGCAAAACAAAAAAAATAAAACTCTTTTTCTTCAGCTAAAATATGAGAAAGAATAATCGCAAAATCAAAGCAAAAATGCTAAATTTATAGTTAGGTATAAATCTAAATTTTTATAACCAAGGAGCATAACAATGAATAGTCAAATTATTCGAGTTTTAGTGGTTGATGATTCAGCTTATGTGCGTAAAGTGATTAAACAAATGCTGTCTCGCAGTCCTTTTATTGAAGTGGTAGGAACGGCTCACGATGGGGAAGAAGCCCTAGACAAACTAGAACAGATGGCGGATCAAGTCGATGTGATTACCCTAGATTTATTGATGCCTAAAATCGACGGGGTGGAGTTTCTGCGGCGACAAATGGAACGACATCCCATCCCGGTGATTGTGGTCAGTATTGCCAACGAAGGAGGGGAAATGGTCTTAGCGGCTTTAGATGCGGGGGCGGTGGATTTTGTCCATAAACCTACGGCTTTAGCGACAGAAAAAATGTATGAACTGGCGGAAGAATTAATTGATAAAGTCAAAGCCGCCGCCAATGTTCCCCTTAAGCGTCTTCCCCTTCCCTTTTTGGCGAAGTCTACCGATCGAACACATCCAATTCAAGCCCTAACCCATACGAGTGTTACGGATTTAATTGTGATTGGAATTTCCACCGGCGGCCCCCAAGCCTTAGCCTTTTTAATTCCGCAGTTACCCAGTAATTTTCCCATCCCCGTCGCCATTGTTTTACATATGCCCATTGGTTATACCAAAATGTATGCGGAACGATTGGATCAATTATCTGAGTTGAAAGTGGTAGAAGCAACCGATGGGGAAATTATCTCTGCGGGTATGGTTTTTATCGCCCCCGCCGGACGTCATTTAACCTTTAAACGTCAAGGCGATCATGTGGTGGCCCGTTTAGCTGCCCAACCCTTTGATATGCCCCATCGTCCCTCGGTTGATGTGATGTTTCAATCGGCGGCCGAGGTTTATGGCAATCGGGTTTTGGGAATTGTGATGACCGGAATGGGTTCCGATGGGAAACAGGGTGCAGCCTGGATTAAGTCTTCTGGCGGTTCGATCTTTACCGAATCAGAGGAAACCTGTATTGTCTACGGAATGCCTCGGTCGGTGGTGGAGTCGGGGTTAAGCGATCGCCAAATTCCTTTATCTGATATGGCACAGGCAATTTTAGAGGTTTTATAGCCAGAGAAAACAGGAGATTAACTGATAAATAACAACCGAAAAAGGTGTATAAATGCTACTCACTGAAAAGCAAAAAATGGCGTTATCCGAGTTTATGAGAATGGTTCTCTCCATGACAACAGCAACGGCCCTATCAGAATTGACTGGTTCCGATGTCAAGATGATAGTTGCGGGGGTTTCCTTATCTCCTTTGAGTAAATTAACTCTGCAATTTCCCCAGCATTTTAAGGAAGATGTTGTTAGTATTCATCAAGTCTTTAAAGGCTCAATTAGTGGAGATGCTTTATTACTTTTAAATTATTCTTTTGCGGTTCAATTAACAAATTTACTCCGACATAATAGTAAAGATCAGATTGTCTATTTGAATATTTCTGCTTGTGAAGTTTTAACCGAAGCGGGCAATATTTTATTAAATTCCTATATTGGTCTGTTAGGCACTTTAATGGGATGTCAATTTACCTTTTCCATGCCTACGTTCCAAATTGAACCTTTACCGGATTTAGTCAAATCCCTAATGTTAAGCAGAAATGAAGTCCGTTATGTTTTAATGGTTGATACGACCTTTGAATTCTGTCATAATTCAGTTAAAGGTTATTTAGTTTTTGTTTCGGGTGTGATTCCTTTATCTTGTTTAATTAAAGGGATTGAAGCCTCCATTAACCTCACCATTCCTAATCCTTGAGATTTTCCCCATTTCAACTATGAAAATCCTCAGCCAAACACCGTGGAAACGACTGTTACCTTTATTATTAGGTGGACTGGCGACCGTGGGAATTTTTTTTCTGGTGGCACGACTATACCTCAATCAAAAATTCCAAGTTCAGCAACTAATCAACACCGAAGCTAATAGCATTGAGTTACAAATCAGCAAAGAACTCACCACTCGAATATTGACCTTACAGCAAATGGCGAATCGCTGGCAAGTCAGTGGGGGTACCTCCAAGGAACTTTGGGAAGCCGATGCTAAGGCTTATATTAATAATTTTTCTGGTTATCAAAGCATTGAATGGGTTGACCCTAAATTTATTGTTCGTTGGGTGGTATCAAGGGATAAAAATAACATCATAGATAATATTAATCTTAATCAAGAACCCCGTCGCCAAATCACCCTAAAAGTAGCTAGGGATCTGAATCAAATTATTTTAACTCATCGAATTTCTTTGGTGCAAGGGGGTCAAGGTTTTTTGGCTAATGTACCTTTATTTATTAATAGTCGCTTTGATGGATTTATTATTGGAGTTTTTGAATTTCAAACCCTATTCGAGAGTATTTTGAGAGAGTCACCGGATTATAAAGTAGCGATTTATGATCGGACAGAATTAATTTATGCTCAACCCGGACTGCCCCCTCCTACCGGACTGGAAAAAACCGTTGTGGTTAAAGCCTATGGTGCTGACTGGCAAGTGGTTGTTTTCCCGACTTCAGCCTTAATCAAAAAAGCAACTACTCCTTTACCAATTGTTGTTCTAATTGGGGGATTATTTTTAGTTTGGTTATCCGTATTAGTAATTTATTTGGTACAAATCAGTCGGCGTCAAATCCATCAATTACAGCAAATCAATCACCAATTGCAACGGGAAATACATCAACGCCAACAAGTAGAAATAGCCCTAACTCGACTCGCAGCAATTGTGGAATCTTCAGAAGATGCTATTATCAGCAAAAATTTAGAAGGGATTGTTACAAGCTGGAACCAAGGAGCAGAAATAGTTTTTGGTTATAGTACCTTGGAAATGGTAGGACAATCGATCCGAAAACTAATTCCCCAACAAGATAACGATGAGGAAAAGGAAATTTTGCAAAGAATTTTCCAGGGTGAACACATTAAACACTACGATACAAAGCGACTTAGAAAAGATGGGAATGTGATTGATGTTTCTTTAAGTCTTTCCCCGATTAAAGACAAAACAGGAACTGTAATTGGGGCTGCCAAGATTGCTCGAAATATCACCGAACGCAAACAATCTGAAGCGGCTCTCGGGCAAAGTGAATCCCGTTATCGAGAACTGATCAATAATTTAAGTCTGGGGTTTGTAATTCATGGGGCAGATACCAAAATTTTAGTCTGTAATTTGATCGCCTGTGAGTTATTAGGGTTATCGATGGATCAAATGATGGGAAAAACAGCAATTGATCCCGCATGGTATTTTCTCAGGGAAGATGGAACCAGAATGCCCCTTGAGGAGTATCCGGTCTATCGGATTATATCTACAAAACAGCCTTTTAAAGATTATGTATTAGGAATTAATAGAGTTAATCTGTCTCGAGTTTGGGTTTTAGTCAATGCCTTCTGTGAATTTGATTCTAACCATCAACTCAAACAAGTGATAATTATGTTTGTTGATATTACCCAACTCAAGGAAGCTGAAGATAAAATTCAACAAACTCGTAATTTTTTACAAGCCCTCCTGAATCATTTACCCGTTGCTGTTTTTGTTAAAAATATTCAGCCGGAAAAATTTGGGGAGTTTCAGTTTTGGAATAAAACCAGCGAACAGTTATTTGGAATTTCCGCAGAAACTGCTATCGGTAAAACCGTTTATGACTTCTTCCCTAGAGAACAGGCGGAATTTTTTGATCAAAAAGATAGGGAAGTTTTGCAAAAAGGGAGTCCAGTATATATTTCTGAAGAAATAATTAGTAGCCTAAATATGGGAACCCGTTGGCTACATACGACCAAAATTCCGGTTTATGATGAACAGGTTCAGCCTCAATATTTACTCTGTTTTTCAGAAGATATTACCGATAAGAAAAAAGTCGAAGGCGAGCGCAAAGAACTTAGTGAAGTTATGAAAAATGCCGTATCTGGGATTTCTAAATTAGATGTTCAAGGTCGTTATGTTTATGTTAACAAAACCTACGCTCAAATTACGGCTTATCAACCAGAAGAAATGATTGGAATGCCTTGGCAAAAAACCGTACATCCCGATGAATTAGAAAAACTGATTGCCGCTTATGGTCAGATGGTAAAAGAGGGTAGAGTCGAGGTAGAAACCATTGGTATTCGTAAAGATGGTTCGATTTTTTATAAACAATTAGTCATGATTGCCACCTACGACGAACAGCATCAACTGTCGGGTCATTATTGCTTCATGAAGGATATTAGTGAAAAAGCAAAACTCGAAGCCGAACGCAGAAAAGCCGAATTACAATTAGAGAAAGAACTGCTGCAAACCAAAACAATTTTTAATACTTCAATGGACGGTATTGTTGTCATGAATCATCAAGGCAATGTGGTGCAAGCCAGCCCTGGTTTTGCTCATATGCTCCGTTATACATTAGAAGAAACTTTGGGTTTAAATCTGGCAGATTGGGATGCTCAATGGACAAAAGAAGAATTGCAAGTTATCATGAATAGCGATACCATGATGCCGCTTTTTGAAACCAAACATCGACGCAAAGATGGTTCTAAATATGATGTGGAAATTAGTTACAGTCGGGTGATTTTATACGGAGAGATTTTGCATTTTTGTATTTGTCGGGATATTAGCGATCGCAAACAAAAAGAAATCGCCCTCAGACGGGCAATGGAAGCCGCAGAACAGGCGAATCTGGCTAAAAGTATTTTCCTAGCCAATATGAGTCACGAACTCCGTACTCCCTTAAATGTGATTTTGGGATTTGCCCAGGTCATGGCCCATGATCCTGCCCTGACTCCCAATTTGCAAGAAGACCTGCAAACGATTCGACGCAGTGGTGATCACCTTTTAAGTTTAATTAATGATGTTTTGGATCTGTCCAAAATTGAATCGGGACACTGTACCTTAGAAGAAACTGACTTTGACTTAATTAACTTGCTCCATTCTCTGCGAAATATGTTAGCAGAAAGGGCTAGTTCTAAGGGGCTGGAACTGAGTTTTAATATCAATCCAGATGTTCCCCAATTTATTAAAACCGATCCTCAAAAACTGCGTCAAGTTTTAATTAATCTGCTGGGAAATGCCATTAAATTCACCCGTCAAGGAGGAATTACCTTACAGGTGCGACATCTTCTTGGGGAAACTGAACTTCCCCATCAATCTATGATTGAGTTTGCGGTGACTGATACTGGGGCTGGGATCGCTCCAGAGGAACTCGACTGCATCTTTGATGCCTTTGTCCAAGCCAAAGCCGGAAAGCAAACGGTAAGTGGTACCGGGTTAGGATTGACCATTAGCCGAAAACTCCTGCAACTGATGGGGGGAGACATTTCCGTTCGCAGTACAATAGGAGAAGGAACGACCTTTAGCTTTAACCTCAGAGTCACCGTCAGTGATGACATGGAGGTCATCCCAGAACAGAGCGATCGCCTGATCTTGGGGTTGGCTCCAGGTCATACTCATCATCGAATTTTAGTCGTTGATGATCGAGAGGAAAATCGCCTATTGTTGGTCAGGTTATTAACCCAGTTGGGATTGGAGGTCAGAGAAGCCAGTAATGGACTCGAAGCCGTACAACTATGGCGGGAATGGCAACCTGATTTGACTTGGATGGATATTCGGATGCCTGTTTTGGATGGATATGAAGCGACAAAGCAAATTAGAGCTATAGAACAGGGGAAAAGCAGTATTATTATTGCCCTTACCGCCCAAGCCTCCCAGAGTGATCGTAGCCTGGCTCTGGCGGCGGGTTGTAACGACTACATGAGTAAGCCCTTCCGAGAACAACTATTGTTTCAGAAAATGGCCCAATATTTGGGTTTGGAATATCGCTATTCTGAACCTGTAGCCCCCGAAACTGCCCCCAGCCCGTCTAAAACCCTAACTTCAGCAGACTTGAAAGTCATGTCCACGGACTGGATCAATCAAGTCCATGAAGCAGCACTGGATCTCAATGATCACCGGATTTTTCAACTGATTACTGAAATTCCACCGGAGCATCAATTTCTGATCGAAACCCTGACTTCTCTTGTCGATAATTTTCAGCTAGAGGCGATCGCAATTCTGACTCAGATTTAGGGGAAAGATCATGACAACTCCACTCAAAAGTGCGACTCAAACGAATATTTTAATTGTGGATGATACCCCTGATAATTTGCGATTGTTAACTAAAATCTTAGAGTCCCAGGGTTATATTGTCCGTAAATCTCTCAATGGTAGAATGGCACTTCAAGGGGTGCAGCGTGATCCACCCAATCTGATTCTACTAGATATTAATATGCCCGATATGAACGGTTATGAAATGTGCCAAAAGCTAAAAGAGTCAGAAACCACAGCCCAAATTCCGGTGATTTTTGTGAGTGCCTTGGAAAGACTCGAAGATAAAGTCAGAGCCTTTGAGTTAGGTGGGGTAGATTATATTACTAAACCGTTTCAAGAACAGGAAGTTTTAGTCCGGGTGAAAAATCAATTATTAATTCAACAACAACACCAACAATTAATTGAACAAAACCAACGGTTAGAGCGGGAAATTCAAGAACGCTTGAAAGCCGAAGCCGAAGTTAGACAGCTATCTTTAAGGGATGAATTAACGGGACTTTATAACCGCCGGGGCTTTTTTTTACTCGCCCAACAACAATTAAAAGCGGCACAACGCACTAAAAATAAATGCTGTCTGATATTTGCCGATTTAGATGGGTTAAAAAAAATTAACGATACCCTGGGACATGAATTAGGAGACAAAGTGATTGTTGATGCTGCCCAAATTCTCCGGCAAACTTTTCGGGATGCTGATATTTTAGCACGATTCGGTGGGGATGAATTTACCCTATTTCTTTTGGGTGAAGAAATCCATTCACAGGATTTTAAAACTCGCTTACAAACTAATATTGATTTTTTTAATCAAAACTCCCAGCGAGTCTATAAACTTTCTATTAGTATTGGTATACAACCCTGCGATATCAATAATAATTGTTCCCTGGAAGAATGGATAGCCAAAGCTGATAAACTGATGTATGAACATAAACATACTAAATACATCAGCAACTTGCATTGATTGGTTGACCCTTTTCCCCCGAGGTTTTTATGATTAACTCAACTCACTGGCGTTCCCTCTATTCTTCTGTGCAATCTATTCCTGAAATCTGGCCAATTCTGGATCAAAATGTTGGTCAAATTATTGCTTTAGATGACCCCCACGGGAAACCCGAACTGCGTCTGAGCTATTCCCAACTGTGGGAAAAAATTCAACAATTTGCCACGGGGTTACAAAACTTAGGTATAGAATCCACAACCGATGGTCTACCACCACGCATTGCTCTGTTTTCTGATGATAGCCCCCGTTGGATCATTGCGGATCAGGGAATTTTAACCGCCGGAGCCGCCGATGTGGTGCGCGGGGCCACGGCTGACCCCTTAGAATTAGCTTATATTCTGAAAGATAGTGGCAGTACCGCCCTGGTTGTCGAAAACTTTTCCCTATTAAAAAAATTGCGATCGCAGATTGAAGATTTACCGATTCAATTTGTAATTTTATTATCGGATGAAACGCCAAATTCCCGAGATTTACCGACTATTCCGGTATTGAATTTTAATCAATTAATCGAAACTGGAAAACAGACAAGTCTCAAACCTTCTAAATCTAGCCAAAACACCTTAGCTACCCTTCTCTATACTTCGGGAACAACCGGACAACCGAAAGGAGTCATGTTAACCCATGAAAACCTATTACATCAAATTAATGCTATTCCCGATGTGATCCAACCCGAACCCGGAGAAATATTTCTGAGTATTCTTCCCACTTGGCATACCTTTGGACGCACCGGACAATATTTTTGTTTATCTCAAGGATGTACGGTTGTTTATACCAATATTCGCTATTTTAAGCAGGATTTAAAGCAATTTAAACCCCATTATATGATTAGTGTACCTCGAATTTGGGAAGCGATTCATGAAAGCGCGCAAAAACAATTTCGAGAACAGTCTGCCCAGAAACAAAAAATTGTTGATTTCTGCTTTTCCTTGAGTGAAAAATATATTCTAGCCCGTCGAATTACCCAGGGATTAACTTTAGATTTAAAGCCCGCTTCTGCTGGGGAAAAACTTCTGGCTCAGTTAAAAACTTGGGTATACGCGCCCTTTCAAATTATCGGCGATCGCTTAGTCTATCAAAAAGTGCGAGAAGCCACCGGAGGACAACTCAAATTTGCCATTAGTGGGGGTGGCTCCTTAGCCATGTACTTAGAGGATTTCTATGAAATCGTCGGAATTAACCTATTAGTCGGATATGGTTTAACAGAGACATCTCCGGTATTAAGTGCCCGTCGGGAATGGCACAATTTACGCGGATCATCGGGAAAACCCATCCCGGAAACCGAACTCTGCATCGTTGACCCCGAAACCCGTCAAATTCTGCCCTGTGGTCAAACCGGGTTAATTCTCGCCCGGGGGCCCCAGGTGATGACCGGGTATTTTGAAAATCCCCAAGCGACGGCCAAAGCCATTGATCCAGAGGGTTGGTTTGATACCGGAGATTTAGGTTGGTTATCCCCGCAAAATGACTTAGTATTAACTGGTCGAGCTAAAGATACTATTGTTTTAACCAATGGTGAAAACATCGAACCCCAAGCCATAGAAGATGCCTGTTTACGCAGTCCCTATATTGATCAAATCATGTTAGTGGGTCAGGATCAAAAAAATTTAGGAGCGTTAATTGTTCCGAATTTAGATGCTTTAAAACAGTGGGCAATTCGACAAAATCTGACCCTGAAACTGCCTGAAGAAACCGTGACCAAAACTCAGGAAATAACCTTAGAGAGTCCCGCCGTTCAAAACCTGTTCCGGGAAGAACTCAACCGCGAAGTTAAAAACCGTCCGAGTTATCGAATTGATGATCGCATTGGCCCATTTCAGTTATTGGCAGAACCCTTTTCCATGGAAAACGGAATGTTAACCCAAACCTTGAAGGTCAAACGCCCCGTTGTAATGGAACATTACCGCGATATGATTAACAAAATGTATGAAACCGTCACCCGCTAACGATTGAGTGTCTCTACTCCCTCTGCCAAGTTGAATCGAAATAGGTAACTCACGGTGATTACCTTCCTAAACCTCTTTGTGATTGTGTAAGGGTGACCGTTTGCGTTACCCCTACGTTGCGCGGGTGACGGCGGACTAATAACGGACACAGCATAACCACCTATGGACAATCTCAAACAATTACTGTTGAAACGACCGATTAATGTGAAGGCGGTGGTCACACCCCGTTGGAAAAACGAAGCCCAAGAGCAACTTCAAGTCCAAATTAATCAAATTGATAGTCAGTTGCAACAGTTAGAAATGCAAGGACAACGCATGGTGGCGGAAATTAAACGCCAAAGCCTGCAACCCCTTGGCCCCGATGCGATGCAAAAAGTAGACAGTATCCAAGTTGAGGTGAATGAACGAAAAAGTCAACTCTTAGAGCAGAAAAATCAAAACTTGCAACAACTCCAACAGGTGCAAACCTTAGAACTGGAACAAGAAGTTGTTCAAGGACAAATTGAAAGTATTTTTACTGTGGTAGAAGGCGACAATTTGATTACCAAAATGCAAGTGGAAATTCTTTTACGAGATGGTGTAATCGAAGAAATTCGCGGCGATATTTAAAAGGTTTCGGTTAACGGTCTTCTGTTAACCGTTAACAGTCAAAACTCAACCCCTATTGATAACATTTGAACTCTATTTCTTCTAACGCTTATGGCCATTCATGAAGTTTTTATGCCCGCCCTGAGTTCCACCATGACCGAGGGTAAAATCGTTTCTTGGCAAAAATCCCCAGGTGATAAAATTGAAAAGGGCGAAACGGTTTTGATCGTTGAGTCGGATAAGGCGGATATGGATGTGGAATCTTTCTATGAAGGGTATCTAGCCACAATTATTACTCCGGCCGGAGAAGCCGCCCCCGTGGGAAATACCATTGCCTTAATCGCAGAAACTCCAGGGGAAATTGAACAGGCCAAACAAAAAGCCGCCTCTACTGCAACCGCCACCCCCGCCGCCGTGCCCCAACCCGTTGCCGCGAGTCCCGTGGCAGCCACGGCTGTTGCCGCCACCCCCACCCCCCCTAAAAATGGCCGGATTATTGCCTCACCTCGCGCCCGCAAATTAGCCAAGGAACTCAATTTAGACTTAGCCACCTTAACCGGAAGTGGGCCGAATGGTCGGATCATTGCGGAAGATGTGGAAACAGCTTCGGGACGTCCGGCTACTGTCGGGACTCTACCTCAGATTCCGGCTCCGGCTGTTAGTAAGCCCGTGGCGGCCCCAACCCCAGTCACCGTTCCCCTGGGTCAAGTTGCCCCGATGAATACCCTACAAAACGCCGTGGTCAGAAATATGACGGCGAGTTTATCGGTTCCGGTGTTCCGGGTGGGATATACGATTACTACGGATGGGTTGGATCAGCTTTATAAACAACTGAAATCCAAAGGTGTGACCATGACGGCTCTGTTAGCAAAAGCCGTGGCGGTGACGTTACAAAAACATCCGATTTTGAATGCTAGTTATGTAGAAAATGGGATTCAATATCGGGCGGGAATTAATATTGCGATCGCCGTGGCTATGCCCGATGGCGGTTTAATTACTCCGGTCTTAAAAAATGCCGATCAAATTGATCTTTATTCCCTATCTCGGACTTGGAAAGATTTAGTCGAACGCTCTAGGGCAAAACAGTTACAACCCGATGAATATAGCAGTGGAACCTTTACCCTCTCGAATTTAGGAATGTTTGGGGTAGATAAGTTTGATGCTATTTTACCTGCGGGTCAAGGTTCAATTTTGGCCATCGGTGCGTCCCGTCCCCAATTAGTGGTTGCTGCCGATGGTTCGATGGCCGTTAAACGCCAAATGCAAGTGAATATTACCTGTGATCACCGGATTATTTATGGGGCGGATGCGGCAACATTCCTACAAAGTTTAGCTAAATTGATTGAAACCAATGTTCAATCGTTGACAATGTAAATTTGTTGTTGGGCAGCAAGTCTAAAAATTTAGGGTTAAAGCCCAACAACAAAACCCAAAAACAAAACTTTTTTATTATTAAACAATGAAAGCAGTTCTCATGACCGAAGTTGGGGAACCCGATGTTTTACAACTTCAAGAAATACCCGATCCTCAAATAAAATCTGACACTGACATTTTAGTCCGTTTAAAGGCTGCGGGAATTAATCCCATTGATATCAAATTACGCAGTAGAGGCACGTTTTATCCCGATCAAATGCCCGCCATTTTAGGTTGTGATGGGGCGGGAGTTGTAGAAAAAGTCGGTTCCCAAGTGCAAAAATTTCAAGTCGGAGATGCGGTTTATTTTTGTCAGGGGGGTTTAGGTGCAGAATCGGGCAATTATGCGGAATTAATTGTTGTTGATGAAAAATTTGCCAGTTTGAAACCCCAAAGTTTGAGTTTTGCGGAAGCGGCGGCGGCTCCTTTAGTCTTAATTACCGCTTGGGAAGCATTGTATGATCGAGGACGATTACAACCTGGACAAAAGGTGTTAATTCATGGGGGTGCTGGTGGCGTGGGTCATGTGGCGATCCAGTTAGCCCTATTGCAAGGGGCAGAAGTCGCCACCACCGTCAGTTCCGCCGATGCTGCTGCTTTAGTGCAGGAGTTAGGGGCAGATCTGGTGATTAATTATAAAGAAACTAATTTTGTCGATCAAATATTAGAATGGACGGGGGGAGAAGGGGTTGATTTAGCCTTTGATACCGTTGGCGATGAGGTTTTTTATCAAACGGTTTTTGCGGTTAAAAATTATGGGGATTTAGTAACTATTTTGGAACCCGATCCCAAATTAGGAAATTTGAAAGAGGCTCGGTTAAGAAATTTACGGATTAGTTTAGAGTTAATGTTAACGCCGATGTTACAAGCTCGGATTCATGATCAATTAGATCAGACTAAAATTCTGCAACAATGTGCTCGATTAATTGATGAAGGAAAATTAAAAATATTAGTCAATCAAACTGTTCCCTTAGCATCAGCATCGGAAGCTCATAAACTATTAGAAGCTGGAGGAATGAAAGGTAAATTGGTGTTAACCGTACCCTAGAAACAGCCCTGGGGCAATTCATGAATTACCCCTACGACCCCAGAAGATTTACTTTTTCTTAGAAAAATAAGTCTGAAATATTGCCTTAGCAATGGGGGCGGCAGATTTAGATCCATAACCCCCATTTTCCACCACAACCGCGATCGCAATTTCAGGATTTTGGGCCGGGCCAAAAGCCACATACAGGGAGTGATCGGTTTGTCCCGATACTTCCGAGGTTCCGGTTTTGCCCCCAGTCAAAGGAATTGAACCATCATTCATCCCTTGACCCGTCCCGTACTGAACCACAGAAATGAGTCCCTCCTTAATCACCTGGATCGCTTCGGGTTTTAGTCCCGTAGGTTCGGGTTTAGCCGCCGGGGTCTGGGTCAAATCTGCCAAGAGATGGGGTTTAACCCGATATCCGCCATTGGCGATCGAGGCGACCATCACCGCCAACTCCAACGGCGTTGCTAATACAGCCCCTTGACCAATGGACATAGTTACCGTATCCCCCAAATACCAGGGTTCCCCATAGGTTTTTTCCTTATCCTCTGGAGTGGGGATAAATCCCTCTGACCCTTCCTGTAACCCTAAAAGTTTTAAACTGTTGTTCCCAATCCCTAAATGTTTCCCCCACTCAGCGATCGCTTCCGGGCCAACGGTCATCCCCAATTGATAATAAAATGTATTACTACTAAAGGCGAGGGCATCTCTAAAACCAATCAGCCCGTAACCCCCACTATGCTCATTAAAGGTAATTCCCCCGACCGTAATCGAACTATAAGTATCGAGCATCGAGTCGGGACTAAATTTACCCGAACCCATGCCGGCGGCGGAGGAGACAATTTTGAAGGTGCTCCCCGGTGGATACCCCTGCAAAGCGCGATTTAAAAACGGATCATCTCCATTTTGCAGTTCTTCCCATTGTTTTTGGCTAATGGGTTTAGTAAACATATTCGGATCAAATCGGGGACTACTGGCCATAACCAAAACTTCTCCGGTTTTGGCATTTAAGGCCACCGCCGCCCCCCGACGATCTCCCAGGGCGGCTTCGGCGGTTTTTTGTAAATCCAAATCGAGGGTTAATCTCACATTTTCCCCCCCTTTAGATTCGTTATCGCCCAGTTCCCGTAATTCCTGGTTCATGCTGTTGACTTCAATCAAGCGGGAACCCCACACCCCGGAGAGTTTCTGATTGGCTTGGGCTTCAATCCCTAACTGTCCCACAACCATCCCCATCGGCCATTGGGGGTGTTTTTTCAAATCCTCGGCGGTGGCTTCACCAATATAGCCAAGGATCTGTGAAGCTAAGTTTCCTTGGGGGTAATAACGGTTAGATTCGCTTCTGACTTCCACACCAGGTAAGGATTTCTCTCCCAACCAAATAAAGGCCTGGGGGGTCAAAAACTGACTAATTCTGACGGAGGCTGCGGACTGATATCCAGCCTTTTCAATCGGGGCTAAAATTCGTTCAGGAGTTATATTAATCACTGGACTGAGCACTTTAGCAATTTTTGCCCATTCCTCGGGGGTGTGTTCCTTCGGCCAAACATATAAAGCCCGGGTGAGACGATTGGCGGCTAATTGTTTATCATTGCGGTCTAAAATATAACCCCGATTCGAGGGAATCGGAATCAGGCGAATTCGGTTCTCGTCAGCCCGTTCTCGGTTCTTCTGACCATCTACCAGTTGCAGTTGCACCAACCGAAAAGAATGCACACCCATGGCTAGGGTTGTGAGTAACATTAAAAAAACCGCACGATAGAGAGGACGAATTTCTCGTTTTTGATTGGCTCGCCAGGAGATTTCCGTTTGACGAACATCCCGATTCCGACCCCAAGAATAATTAGTTTCCATAATTCCCCAGATTTTAATATAGATTTTTGTTGTGGGTTAACCATCAACCCTAGTTTAATCTTCCAAGCACCAAGAGAGTAGGACTAATAGTACGACTAAACCGAACGAATTGGGTAGGTGTAGTCCTGTAATCCCATCAATGATAGAGAAAATCCCCCCCTCTATGACCAGCACCGCCAAAAACATAATTAAGCAAGCGAATATTAACGGCATATTAATTAGGAAAACTTATCTTTTAAGGATCAATTCGGAAACCCGCACCTGAAAAGAACCTGTGGCAAACCCGATCAAAATGCCTTCATCCTCTAAAATAGGAATAGTGGTCTGTATAACAACAACGGGTTATTAATCAATGCTCAAGACCCTTCAACATGACTTCCGCATTATCTTTGAGCGTGATCCTGCCGCTCGCAACTGGTTAGAAGTCCTATTCTGCTATCCCGGTTTTCAGGCTTTATTATTCCACCGCCTAGCACACGGGTTATATGCCTTGGGGCTTCCCTTTATTCCCCGCCTGATTTCCCATCTGGCTCGGTTTCTAACGGGAATCGAAATTCATCCTGGGGCGGTGATTGGCAAGGGCGTATTCATCGATCATGGTATGGGAGTTGTGATTGGTGAAACGGCTATTCTAGGGGATTTTTGCCTGATTTATCAAGGTGTCACCCTGGGAGGCACAGGGAAAGAAAGCGGTAAACGCCATCCTACCCTGGGGGAAAATGTGGTGGTCGGTGCCGGAGCCAAGGTTTTAGGTAATATTCAATTGGGGGAAAATGTTCGGATTGGGGCCGGATCGGTGGTTTTGCGGGATGTTCCGGCTAACTGTACCGTGGTCGGGATTCCGGGTCGGATTGTCTATCGCTCGGGGGTGCGGATTGATCCCCTGGAACATGGTAGTCTTCCCGACTCAGAGGCGCAAGTGATTCGGATGTTAGTAGATCGGATTGAACTATTGGAACAACAAGTACAGTCCCTGCAACAACAATCCTCTGTGGCTCAAAATCAATTAGAAGCTGCTCTGAAATTGGAATACTGTCCTAGTCCAAACAGGCTATCGGTTCAGGAACAAACAACCAATTATGGTCAAGAATACTCTGTTTCGACGCCTACCCATTGTCGCATAAAAGATAGAACGATTCAACAATTTTTAGATGGTGCTGGGATTTAATTCCTGTTGTAGTGCCGTTTTAACTTGCTCAAATTCAGTTTGAATTTGGGCATATATTTTTTCGGTTTCAGATTGAGATAAGGGATTTTGAGTTTGATTACATTGACGGGCTAGGGTTTCTAATTTTTGACAGTATTCTGATAATCCGAAAGCACCGAGGGTGCCACTAATAGATTTTAAAGAATGGGCCGCCGGTTGTAAAGCCTCGGAGTCTGTTTTTTCAATGGCTTTGGTAATATTTTCTAACAATTCCGGGGCGGTATCAAAGTAAATCTCAATTACTTCTTCTAGGGCTTCTACCTCTCGTAATCCTTGTAAAACTTTAGCATCTAAAATCGATGGATTTAAAGTTCGATTTAAGGAGTTATAGGGGGTGATTTCAGTCTCTAAATTTGGGGGTTGGGTTGAGGACTGACATTTACTTAAAACATTGATCAATTGTTCTATGCGAATTGGCTTACTAATATAGTCATCCATACCCGCACTAATACATTCATGGCGATCGCTTTCCATAGCATTTGCTGTCACCGCAATAATTCTCGGTCGCAGGGGTTGAGATTTCTCGGAATTGCCATATAATTTTTGAATTTGACGGGACGCTTCTAACCCATCCATTTCCGGCATTTGCATATCCATTAAAATCACATCATAGGGTTGACGACGCAACGCTTCTAAGACTTCAAAACCATTCCCCGCCACATCCGCCCGATATCCCATTCGTTGTAAAATTTGTAATGCTACTTTTTGATTAACTAAATGATCTTCTGCTAATAGAATTTTTAGAGGTAATTTTTCAGCTAGTAAAGGAATATCCTGGGATGATCGCAATGTTCCGCGATTTCGACTGTGTAAATAGGTTTGACTCTGGACATGAACTTCTAAAGGTTCCTTTCCTAAAATATTAATTAATACATTATAAAGTTGGGATTGTTTAATGGGTTTATTTAAACAGGCTGCAATTTCAATCGATTTAGATTTACCTAAGTTTTCTCCTCCCACGGATGTTAATAAAATTAAGGGTAACTTTTGATAAGACGGTAATTGACGAATTTGTTTGGCTAAAGTTAACCCGTCCATCAATGCCATTTCCATTTCAATAATAGCAACATCAAATTGTTTACGCTGCAACCATTCCAGTGCTTTAAACCCATTTTTAACTGTTCGGCTTGACATTCCCCAAGCCTGGGTTTGTAGCTTTAACATTTGTCGGCTACTGGCATTATCATCGACAATTAATAACCGTTTTCCCGCTAATTCATTCAGGGTTGACCATTCGGGAGATAAATTAGAACAGGACTCAGTAACAACGGTAAAATAAAAGGTTGAACCCTGACGATTTAGGTTGATTTTTTCAGTTTTATGCTCATCTTCATCTAACAGACAAAAGGAATCTAATGATTGTTCAAGTTTAAAATTTACCGGAGGATCTCCCGCCGTCGCCCCTTGACTTTCTACCCACATTTGACCCCCCATGAGTTCCGCTAATCGTTTACTAATCGCTAATCCTAAACCCGTACCACCATATTGACGATTAATGGAAGAATCTACCTGACTAAAAGATTGAAAAAGTCGATCCATTCTATTCGCAGGAATGCCGATCCCCGTATCTTGAACAGCAAATTTAATTTCATAGAAAGAACAGGATAGTGGAGAATTTATAGAACTTTCTTTCTCGGGTTGTTTTTCCTGAATTTTATCAGAATAAATATTAGAATCATTGAGTTTTTCTGCTGTAACGGATACAACGACTTCTCCATTGTCAGTAAACTTCACCGCATTACTTAAAAGATTAACTAAAACTTGACGTAATCGCGCCATATCCCCAATAATTTGAGTGGGGGTACAAGGATCAATTAAATAGGCTAAATCCAGATTTTTACTGGCTGCTTTAGTAACTAATAAATCTAGGGATTCTTCAATACAAGTTCTTAAATAAAAGGGATGATTTTCTAAATCTAGTTTTCCCGATTCAATTTTAGAAAAATCTAAAATATCATTAATTAAAGATAGTAAAGCATCACTACTACTGCGAATGGTTTCCACAAAATCCTGCTGCATGGGAGTTAGGGTGGTATCTAACAATAATCCCGTCATCCCAATCACCGCATTCATGGGCGTCCGAATTTCATGACTCATAGTAGCTAAAAATTCACTTTTTGCCCGGGTTGCTGCTAGGGCTTGATCCCTGGCTTTTGCTAAAGCACTAGCGGTTTCTTGACGTTCAATTTCACCGCCAATCCATTGTGCCATTAATTTTAATAAATCTCTATCTACGGCTTGAAATGGCTCTGATAGGGCTTGAGAACTCCAGAAACAGAGGGTTCCATAAACCTCTCCCTCTACAATGACTGGGGTTCCCATATAGGCTTCAATGGGGAAAATATTATGGGCGGGACAAAAGGGCAAACCAGAAAATTTTATCGATTCAAAATAAAGGGGTTGTTTAGCCTGAATGGTGACTTGACAAAAGGTATCTTCTAGTTTATAAATTTGTTCCTTTTGAATCGACTGATTAGGAGCAATTACAGCTATAATTTTATAGGAATAATGTTCTTCTTGACCATCTTCTTTGGATAGGGAATGATCAATTTTAACCTCGGATAAAATCCCATATTCTAACCCAAATTTAGTACAGCCTAATTCTAAAATTGCGTGCAGTCGAGTGTCAAAGGTGAAGTCCTGACAAGAGGTAATTTGATAGAGGGTTCTAATAGAAGATTCACTATCTTGTAGTTGTTGTTCTCGCTGTTTCCGTTCCGTAATATCCCGGGATACCCCAATAATTTCATACACACTTCCACTGGTGGCATCTCGAATGGAACTACTGGTAGTTTCAAACCAAATATAATCGCCGTTTTTATGGCAAATTCGATATTCAATGGTGTAGATAACATTTTGTTGTAAAATAATTCTATAGGCTTTAATAATTACATCTAAATCATCGGGATAGATAAAACGCGGTAACTGATTTCCGATCAATTCTTCCGGTTCATATCCTAATAAACTGCGACAGGCGGGAGAGGCATATAAAAATACTCCTTCGGGAGAATGGCGGGTAATCATATCCGTTGAATTTTCCGCCATTAACCGATAGCGTTGCTCACTTTCTTGACCCTGAACTTGGGCATCTGCTAGGGCTTGCAACATTCCATTAATCGCTTCTGCTAAACTCGATAATTCATCCTGACCCGTCGCCTCAATTCTTAAACTCAAATTTCCCGTTTCCCTAATTTCATTCACAGAATTATTCAGATGGGTGAGTCGAGAAAGCACTAATTTTTCTAACAATAATAGGGTGATGCCTCCAAAAATCAACCCAACCCCTAATAAAAATAAGGTGAAATAGGCTAAAGTCGTCTGACCTTGTTGATAAATAGGACGGCGAACTTGAACCTGTAACAGTAATTTGGGTTCCCCATAAATATCTGCTATAGTGGCGGAGGCGATCGCTGTTTCTACATTCAAAGATTGCAACTGAATAGCTTTAGGATCAATAATGGTTTCAGGATAGGGTTGAAGTTGCGGCGATAATAGAATCGGACTACTGGCTATTTCCTCAACAATAGGATTCAAACTCAAAGACTGTTGGCTAATTTCCTGCAATCTTTGAATTTCTGAGGGGTCAAGATAACGTCCTAAAATCAAGACTCCTCGGCTTGGCCCCGATGCGGAACTGGTCAAAATCGGTCGTGAAACAATCAGTAATGGACTTTCTGGTAAAACAATGATTCCTTGAAGGGCAACAGGGGTTAAATCGGGTTGTTTGAGACTGGCTAAAAGGGGACGATTTAAGGCAAGATGGGGGGAAAGACTCGGGGGAATCGGTGTTTCCTGATGGCGTTGGGAATCAAATCCTTTACTGAAAACAATTTCACCTTGAGAATTAATCAGAATCAATAAATTGAGTCGCAGGTCGGCAAAGGTAGTATCAACTAAATTAGAAGCAATATATTGATAATTGCGAGCGTCAATAAAGCTATAGGTGTCATCCCATTTCGCTTGATCCTGAGCAATTAAGTCCAAACTATCTAAATCATCATTAATCGCATTTAAAGCCTGAATAATATCTTGACGGACATACTGACTTTCTAATTGACTAAAATCATGTACTAGCAACAAGGAGGCACTAATATACATTGCCACGATTAACCCAATCAGGGCAGCACCAATAATGATCAGTGTTTTTTTTCGCAATTTCATGGCGTGTGACCTTAAACGTGCTATTTGGCAGTAAACGAGGTTGTATTTGCACCCACTTTCTCAGAACAATGATTCTGTACAACCACCAGATGTACCCAATCGGCAGTTACAATCCTTGCAATTGCTAAATGGGAATCCTACTTCCATCAATTCTATACCTATTCTATCTTGCTTTTTGAAGTTCGTAGAGATAGGTCATTGGGGGTCTAAACAGAGGTTAAGGTTAAGAATAGTATTTTACTCCCGATTTGATTGAGTTGTGTTGAAAAACTATAGTTTTAATCTATTGATCACCAGATTTGGTATTAATAATTAAATTAAGGTAAATATTTCTGAACAATCACCCACCCGGATAAAGAAACCGCAGTAAAAGCAAAAAAT
The DNA here is from genome assembly GCF_057220675.1 of Planktothrix sp. PLAVEN19ND. Lineage (NCBI taxonomy): Bacteria > Bacillati > Cyanobacteriota > Cyanophyceae > Oscillatoriales > Microcoleaceae > Planktothrix > Planktothrix sp. PLAVEN19ND. The sequence goes on from NZ_CM170132.1 coordinate 3,431,354, forward strand.
AAGCCCATATTTAGGCTAAGATGAAGGGGGCGCGCCCAGGGATTTTTGGGATTAATTTGGGTAGCACTCCCAGCCGACCCTAATACTAAACCTACTACAATGAATCCGGCGGCTAGATGAATTGAATGTCCTAAATTCCCGTAATACCCGAGAGTTCCCACTAAACCAACGGTTAGTAAAATTAAGACTAAACCCACCATCCCCCCACCGATCAGGTAATGAAAAGTTCTGAGTCCGTTAGGTCGAGGTTGTTTCCTTGTGCGGGAATATAGCATCCATCCTCCGGTCATTGCTAACAATACATAAGCGAAGATAGAAAATCCCATCGACCAAGCTGCAATTTTCCATAACCATAAAAAGGAGGGTAAATTCATAATAAGGATTTTAACGGAAGTTAATTTGAAGAACTACTATAGAATTCTATGGCATAATCTCTAAATCGTTCTAAATCTTTTTGAATAGTTGACTCCACTACTCCACCCAAAAATAAATTATCCATCAATTGTCCTAAAATCCCTGGAATAGCATAAGAAATCGTTAATTTAACAATACTACTCCCATGGCGATCATAAAACCTAATTGCCCCCCGATTCGGTAAACCATCTACTGATTCCCATTGAATAATTTGATTAGGAATTTGTTTTAAAATCCGCGATAACCAACTAAATTCAAAATTACCTGTTGCTAATTTCCAACGAGATAAATCAGGATTATCCTCTAAAATTTTAACCGAATCAATCCATTTCATCCAACGGGGCATATGTTCTAAATCTGACCATAAACTCCAAGAGACATCAATGGGAACCGGAACTTCAACTTGGACACTATGTTCTAACCAATCAGCCATAATATTTACAAAGTTACAAAGATTTTACCTAATTGAATTTATCCGTTTTAATATACTCAATTATTGTTTAATTATATCAATATCTACTCAAATAAGCTACAGGGATTATTTTAGCGTCCGCACTCACTGGGATTATTTTATCGAGCTTATATGAAATCTAATTATAAACGCTACAGACGATCCCCCCTAGCCCTCCTGTAGAGACGTTGCATGCAACGTCTCTACAGGAGGAATGTGTAGAAAATATTTACAGATTTCATATTACATCGGTTTGGGCAAGTCAGCGAGAACGCTGACACTGCAATATTTATCCCAAATAATTATTAGTCAAAAATATAATTTCTCGACTAATAATTATTTATGAAATTCTCAATTATCCAGCAACAACAGGGGAAGGTTTCAGATCGGAAAAGTTGGTTTCTAAGATAGCCTTAGCCGCCTGTCTTCCTGAAATAGTTGCCCCTTCCATACTATCAATATAATCCTGTTGGGTGTAACTTCCAGCTAAAAAGAAATTAGCAACCGGAGTTTTTTGAGCCGGACGGTAAGCGTCCATTCCCGGGGATTCTCGATACAAAGATTGAGCTAATTTAACCACACTATACCAAGTCATATTCAGTTCCCGTGAACTGGGAAATAAATTCTGAACTTGTTTAAGAACGTGTTGGGCAATTTCTTCATTATTTTGTTTAATAAAAGGATCACCCGGGGTTAAAACTAACTGTAATAAAGATCCCTGTCCCTCTCTATAGTAATCCGCCGGACTTGATAATGCTAAATCAGAAAAACAGGAAAAATCCGCATCGGCTGTATATAATAAATTATTAATTCCCGCCGCTTCTTTGAGTTGTTGACGTTTTTGGGGATCATTTAATTCCGTCACCCAACCATCAAAACGCAGTTGTACCGTTGCCACGGGAACCGCTTCTAATTTATAAATATTGTCAAACTCCGACCATTTTCGCCAAGCAGGGGGAATCATTTTTTGTACCCCTGGAATATCCCCGGCAAAAACATAGGCATCGGCAATAATTGTTTCCTCGGTTTCTCCGTTTGCTACTACCATTCCCGTCACATAGGTTTTACCTTCTATTTCCTGAAATTGTATTTCTCTAACTCGGCGTCGGGTATGAATTTTAACGCCCCTTTGTTCCAAATAATTCACAATGGGTTTATGCAAATATTCCGCCGGAGATCCTGCCAACATTCGCAACATAGATGCCTCTGTTTTGGTGGCAAAAAATAGAAAAATCGTTAGCATACACCGAGCAGAAATATTCTCAGTATCGATAAATCCCAAGGCATAAGCAATTGGGTTCCACATTCGTTTTAGACTACCCTCAGAACCCCCATGACTGCGAAACCAGTCCGCAAAACTCACCCTATCTAACTCGCGGATAGTCCTCATCGCCCCTTCAAAGTCTACCAACCCTCGGACAATGGGGCTAGTACCCAAAGCGATCGCATTTTGCAGTTTATCAATTACCGAGAGTTGGGAGGTGGTGAAAAATGCCTTCAACCCGTGAAAGGGAGCCCCGGTAAGGAAGCGAAAGTCCAAACTTCCCGTTTTTCCCCCGGTATTAACAAAAATGTGGGTATGGTCTTTTAACAGAAGGTTGTCAATCGCCCCCACCTTCCGCATCAGTTCAAATAAGTTATAGTAGCAGCCAAAAAAGACGTGCAACCCCATTTCAATATGGTTGCCTTCCGGGTCTATCCAACTGCTGACTTTACCCCCGACAAAGGGACGGGATTCAAAAATCTCTACTTCGTGTCCGGCATCCACTAGGCCAATTGCCGTAGCCATGCCCGCTAAACCTGCTCCTGCGATCGCAACCCGCATTTTTTAGACTGCCCTTTACCTTAAGCGTTTGTTTACATATTTTGACATACTCCCCACCGCCGAAGCGGGGGGATTCTTATTCATGGCTCATCGAAGTTCGCTTACTGTATCAAATTGCTGATCAACAGCAGCGGCGATCTTCTCCCCATGCTTTCGCTCGAACGAGCCAGATCCGTCATGCCCTGACAAATTCTGTCCGCGCCGCAAGCCCACCCCTTCAGGGGTCGGGATAGGTGCTGCGGCTTTAGGCGCATTCAAGTATTTTGGTTTTCAATATATTTTTTCACAGTTTCCTCAAAAGCGTTACCGACTGTACCACAAAAAGCGGGAATATTCTTGATTTTTAATCTCAGGGGAAAAGGATAGGAGGGTGGAAAGGATCATCTCCGCCTATTTTAACATAGTATAATCAGAAATAGCGATCGCACTCTAAAACTAACAATATGGTTATTAGTCCTGTGATATTAAACCTAGATAGAGTTTGCCTTAGTGATGAACAATTCTATCAACTTTGTCAAAATAACCGAGAATTAAAATTTGAAAGAAATACTCAAGGAGAATTAACAATTATGTCTCCGGTCGGGGGAGAAAGTGGAAATCGAGAAGCGGAATTTATCATAGATTTGGGAATCTGGAATCGTCAAACTCAACTGGGTTATACTTTTAGTTCTTCAACTATTTTTAAACTTCCCAATGGTGCAGATCGTTCCCCCGATGCTGCTTGGATTAAAAAAGAACGTTGGGAAAATCTCACCCCCGAACAGCGACGGAAATTTCCCCCCATTGCCCCGGATTTTGTCATAGAATTAAGGTCAGCAACGGATGAATTAGAACCCCTGCGACGGAAAATGTTAGAATATTTGGATGGAGGCGTGAAATTAGGTTGGTTAATTAATCCCCAACAGCAACAGGTAGAAATTTATCGCAGGGAAAAAACCGTAGAATTGAGAAATTTTCCTACAGAACTATCCGGTGAGGAGATACTACCGGGGTTTAGTTTGAATTTATCTCTTTTTTAGAGAATATTTTTATTAAAATTATCTTTAAACAGTTATATGCTGTGTGGGCTAGTGCTTACACACCTTGGAACAAATTATTGTTGATCATCTTGAACCTGATCGGGGGGAGTTTGCGAACCGGGATTAGGTTCAGATTCGGTAGCAGTATCAAAATATTGATAAATAGTAGAAGAAATTTGACGAATTAGTTCATTAGCTTGGGGATCATCCGCTTCTCTTTCAACTAAAACTCCCACTAAATAACGCTTACCATTAGGCATATCAATTAAACCAATATCCCCAGAAACCGAGTCAATATTGCCCGTTTTATGAGCAATAAACGCTCCCTCTCCTAAACCACTGGGTAATAAAGAACGATTACGAGTTTGCTGCATAATTCTTAACATAAAATCTCGGGATTTCAAAGAAACTAACTTTCCCTGATTGATGTCCGCCATTAAATTAACTAAATCCCTAGCACTGGTTTTATTTGTTCCTTCCAAATCAGGAAGAATATTTTGCATTTGAGTTTGTTTTAATTGCCAAGAAGCAAACTGTTGATTCAAGGATTCAATCCCACCCAACCGATCAATTAACATATTTGTGGCGGTATTATCACTGTTGGTAATCATTAAATTTGCCGTTTCCAGGGCTGTAAATTTACTTCCAACTGGTTTATCTTGCAATTCTCCAGACCCCTTAGCAACGTGTTTTGCCTCCATGGTTAAAACTTCATCTAAACGTAGCCTGCCTTCATCAACTGCTTGGAAAAATGAGACCAAAATCGGAACTTTAATGGTACTGGCGGCTGGCAATGCCTCTTGCCCCTGAATATCCACATACTTTCCCGTATCTAAATCTACTAAAAATACCCCTGGTTTTAACTTAGGTGAATCCTTCGCCAAACCCAGAATTGCTGTTTTTAAATCCGAGGCTTCTTGAGTTAATTGTAGGGATGAAACTAAAGCATTAGAAGACTTAGAATTTTGTTCTTCCAGGCTTAAATTTACGGTCTGATCCGCCGCAACACTAGAACGACCCAAGGCATTTAAAGCTGATAAAATTGTCCCCGAAATCACACCAATCCCTATTCCTAAAATTAGTAACCGGGTGGCATAAACCATCGGAGACACCCGACGTTTTTTTCTCACCCGTTTTACTGATTTATCCCTAGGGGCAAGCGGAAGGGTCGGAGCCGGAGCCATAACCCCCTCCGGTCTGCGAGAACGACGGGGAGCCGGATCAGTAGGCTTGCGAAAGGGCAAAACAGAAGCACCCGTAGCCCCATTAGATGGGCGTTTACCAGGGGTTGATCGGGGTTTACGAGATTTAGGCGGGACGGGTTTTTGTCGCAGTTGAGAGAGCAGGGGATCAAAAGACTCCGAACGGCCAGAATCATGATTCTGCCGTGGTTCCGGGGATGGAGAGCGACGAGGGGCTGTTTTCACCGGATCAGCCGGAGACCGACGAGATCGACGCTTAGGTTGTGATTGAGAAACCTTGCCATTACGGGATTTTGGCTCAGAGGACTTAGAGCCAGACTTATTAAAGGAAAAGATTGAGAATAACGACTGACGAGGAGATCGTTGAGCCACACCTAAACACCTGACTAGAATTTTACTTTTCAGTGATCTGTTATCAGTGTCAGAGTTAACAGTTAGGAGTTAAGGGTAAATAAATAGGTTCACTACTCAACTCATTACTGATTACTGGTAACGACAAGGAGACTTAGCCCCCAGGACTGATAACTTCTTGACTGTTCACTCCTGAACTGATAACTGATGACTGATCACTGATAACTGACAACGCCCATTCTACTTGACTGAGAATGCCACGCAACATCGCCACTTCTTCCGAGGTTAAATTAGCTCGATTATACAAACGCCGAAATTTTTTCATCCGACTATTGGCGGTATGGGGATAGACATATCCAATCTTGAGTAACATCGCTTCCAACTGTTGATAATAACCCTCTAAGACCTCTAAGGGAACCGTAGAAGCCGGGGGAATTTCTGGGAAGTTTTTTGTCCTCTCTTGAGGTTCTAACACACAATATCGTAATTCATAACAACACACCCCCACCGACTGGGCTAAATTTAAAGACGGATAAACAGAACTAGACCGAATTCGCAGAAATCGTTGAGCATAACTCAATTCATCATTATTTAATCCCCGATCTTCCGGCCCAAAAATCAAAGCCGAGGGACAATCTAATAACCAAGGTAAAACCGTTCTGGGATCTTCTAAATCCGTAGGTAAAGCATCGGATCTAGATCTGGCCGTGGTGGCGATCGCCCGTTGACATCCCACTAAAGCCTCCGGTAAAGAAGACACCGTGATCGCCCCTTCTAAAATATCCCCAGCGTGAACCGCCATTCTTTTCGCTTCATCCCCTAGGGGATCGCACTGAGGATTCACTAATACTAACTGCCCAAGCCCCATATTTTTCATCACCCGGGCAACAGAACCCACATTTAAAGGCCCGGCGGGTTCCACTAACACAATTCGGATCGGGGTTAAGGGGGTATACGGTAAGGTCTGTGACATGGAAATGATATGATCATTCCTGAATTAAAGCGACTTCAATAACTTAGCATGGCACGTCAGCGCTCGAAGTCCGACTTACCGAATAAGATTTGTCCCGTTTGCGATCGCCCCTTCACCTGGCGAAAAAAATGGGCCGACTGTTGGGAGGAAGTCAAATACTGTTCCGAACGTTGTCGTCGTCGCCGTTGCGCTTAAAAATTATCCATTTTTATCATACATTCATGGCCGTTCAACCTAAACTAATTATTCATGGCGGTGCTGGTAGTTCCCTGCAAGGTAAAGGCGGATTAGAAGCGGTACGCAAATCCCTCTATCAAGTGATTGACCAAGTTTATCCCCTCCTGCTCCGAGGAGCGAGTGCTAAAGAAGCGGTAGTCCGTGGTTGTCAACTCCTAGAAGACGATCCCCGATTTAATGCAGGCACAGGTTCCGTCCTGCAATCCGATGGCCAAATCCGCATGAGTGCCGCCTTAATGGATGGAACCCTACAGCGTTTTAGTGGCGTGATTAACGTTTCACGGGTGAAAAATCCTATAGATTTGGCCGTCGTCCTACAAGACGCCTCCGATCACGTTTTATCCGATTATGGCGCCGCCGAATTAGCCCGGGAACTCCAGTTACCCCTTTATAACCCCCTCACCGACCAACGCTTACAGGAATGGCTCGAAGACCGCAAGGACAATTTTAGACGCACCATGGCTAATGTGGTTTCCGAACCCGCAGGCACCGGAACCATCGGGGTTGTAGCTTTAGATCAACGGGGTCAATTAGCCGCCGGGACTTCCACCGGGGGTAAGGGGTTTGAGCGGATTGGTCGGGTGAGTGACTCCGCCACTCCAGCCGGAAATTATGCCACTACTCAAGCTGGGGTGAGTTGTACGGGCATTGGGGAAGATATTCTCGATGAGTGTTTAGCCGCTAAAATTGTCATCCGAGTCACCGATGGTCAGTCTTTACAGACCGCCTTTAAAAAATCCTTCGCTGAAGCCCACGAGCATCAACGGGATTTTGGGGCCATTGGGATTGATCGAACTGGGGCACTCGCCTGGGGAAAAACCTGTGATGTGATTCTTTGCGCCTTCCACGACGGCCAAAATAAAGGAGATAGTTTAGAAGCCGATAAAGGAACTCAGGTCTTTTCCGATCGCATTTAACTCTACCAACCGTAAGGAGAAAGCTAAAAAGCCCGGAACTAAAGTTCGGGCTAAGAGCGATCGGCATCTAAAGATGACTCAAGACTGATCTTTCTTAACCCGTTTTAACGGGTTTAAGCTTTTAGCCCGAAATTTATTTCCGGGCTTTCGGTGCTCAATCTCAATACACCCAACCCCAATCTCGATAACCCGCCCTCCTTGATCAACTAAATATAAGCAATCGGATCTGTTAAGTTGAGTTCAGCAAAAGCAGCTAATCGTAAACGGCAGGAATCGCAAACACCGCAGGCTTGTTCCTCTCCTGCATAGCAAGACCAAGTAAATTCCCAGGGAACTCCTAAGCGATTTCCCAGTTGAATGATTTCTGTTTTTGCCAAATGAATTAGTGGAGATTCAATCGTAATCGGATCACCTTCTCGACCTTGTTTTGTTCCTAATCTAAAGACTTCTTCGATCGCTTGAATATAATCGGGACGACAATCGGGATAACCCGAATAATCTAATACATTAACGCCAATATAAACTTTACGAGCGGCGATCGCTTCTGCATAGGCTAAAGCAAAACTTAAAAAGATAGTATTCCGAGCCGGAACATAAGTAATTGGAATAGTTTTAGCCATTATTTCCGGGGATCTATCCTGGGGTAAATCAAGGCGATTATCGGTTAAGGCCGATCCCCCCCATAGACTCAAATCAAAAGTGACGACTTGATGTTCAACAACTCCCGCAAATTCGGCTATTTTTCGCGCGGATTCGAGTTCTTTTCGATGTCGCTGTTGATAATCAAAAGAAATGGTATAACATTCACAACCATCGGCTTTTGCTTGGTATAAAGCCGTTGAAGAATCTAAGCCACCGGATAATAAAATAACGGCTTTCACTTGAATTATTTATCCTTTTTCTTAGTGTTGATTATATCTGGGTTAATTTTAGCAAAAATTCATGCCATCCTACCATCTCCTCTAAAAGTAACAATTTTTACAATTAAAAAACCGTGTTTTCTCGAAAGATTGAGGTTGTCTAAAAAAATGATTTCAAAACTCAGTTTTTATCCTGTTTAAGAATCAAGAGTTAAAGATTTATATTTTTTTGTAAAGTTTTATTATACAAAATACTTCACATTCTATTGTGAAAATATTCGCTATTATAAAAATTAAAGACAGCAATTATATATCTATACAAGGTAATCATTACTATGGCTACTATCTCTAAACTAGAATATCATCCCACACGCTGGCTGACGCTGGTTTTGGCTACCCTCGGATTATGGATGGCGGGAAGTTTAATTCTTGACTTTGTAATTATGCCAACCATGTATGTTTCTGGCATGATGGAAGAAACCGGATTTACTTCGGCGGGAAGTCTGATTTTTTCAGTCTTTAACCGGGTTGAATTAGTTTGTGCGGCGGTTGGTTTAACGGGTTTAATTGCTTTAGCGATGAACCTTCCTGAAAAATTCAGTAGTCGCCTACGGACAATCACAGGATTATCGCTATTTCTGTTAGCGATCGCCATGGTTTACACCTACATTCTTACCCCTCAAATGAGTGCATTAGGAATTAACTTAAATCTGTTTAATGGATTTAACACAATTCCCGAGGGCATGAACCAACTACACTTAAGTTATTTTACCCTAGAAATGATTAAATTATCCATTTTAGGGACAATTTTAGGCTGGTGTTATCGTAACCACAGTAAACTCGATCTCACATTCTAAATTACTCCTCAAAATTAAAATAGGTTGGGTTTTGTTATCTTAACCCAACCTATTTTTTATAGACTCTTTCTATTACCTATTACCTATTACCTATTACCTATTACCTATTACCTATTACCTATTACCTATTACCTATTACCTATTACCTATTACCTATTACCTATTACCTATTACCTATTACCTATTACCTATTACCTATTACCTATTCCCTGTTCCCTATTACCTATTACCTATTCCCTGTTCCCTATTCCCTGTTCCCTGTTCCCTGTTCCCTGTTCCCTGTTCCCTTAATTTGCTATAATTAAAATTAACTGAGTCTAGGATATCCCATGACAACCCAACTCCCCATCACAGAATCTCAACAAACTTCTGATTTATACGAAGAAGATTATCACTTGTGGTTAATGAATACTATTCATCAGTTACAACATGGAAAATTAGCTGAAGTTGATAGGGTTAATTTAATTGAAGAATTAGAAGCTATGGGAAGAAGTCAAAAATCAGCAATTGAGAGTAATCTCAGAATTTTATTAATGCACCTATTAAAATATAAGTATCAATCTGATAAACGAACGAATAGCTGGCTATTTACTATTCGGGAAAATCGCAAAAGATTACGAAATGATTTTAAAAATAGTCCTAGTTTAAAGCGATATTTTCTTGAAGTTTTCCCAGAATGTTATCAAGATGCTAGAGAATTAGCTGCGGATGAAACGGGATTATCAATTAATACGTTTCCTGTAGAATCACCGTTTTCTCAAGAAGACACCTTAAACCCTGATTATCTACCGGAGTGATACTAATTCCCTGTTCTCTTGATTCGCTAATTTCAATCGTTCTTTAATTGATAATTTTTGTAAAATTTCACTTAACTCATATAAATTAACCGGCTGATATTTCCCTGTAAATAAGGGAATTAACGCTTCAATTAACGCCACAATACCATCAGGAGGAACCGCATTCCCAATTTGGCGACGAATTTCTGTAAATGATCCTTCAAAGATAAAATCATCTGGAAAAGATTGTAACCGAGCCCGTTCACGATTAGTTAATGCTCTAGGTTCATCGTAATGATATCCCCAAGTTCCGCCGCCACCTCCTGCGATAATAGTGGTTGAAGGTTGGTCAGGGTGTAAACGTCGATAAACATGACTAATCATGCCTTTAACATAATATTCACTATCTTTAGGAATATCGGTAAAATTGCCACCGGGTTTAATCCGTTTTAAAATTTCAATGGTTCTCGGTTGAATTTTTTGATGTTCATTATTATTAGAAATATTTTCGACTCCTGCTAAGGCATCCGATGCCGTCCGATAGGGATATTTTCGATTTAATCCATATTCGGGTTGAGGATGAATAAAATTAAATCCCGTATCTTTTCTAATTCCGACTAATAATACTCGTTCTCGAAATTGAGGAACCCCATAATCCGCAAAATTATACAGTTTGGGTTTAACTAAATATCCGGGTTCTATATTTTCAAAGTCAGAAATAATCCGTTGAATTGCTTGATAATTATTTGCACTGAGTAACCCTTTCACATTTTCAGCAATAAACGCTTTCGGTCTTTTATCTTGAACAAATTTCAGAAAATAAGTATATAAATTGCCCCGTTCTCCTTCTAACCCCGGACGTTTCCAAATCATTGAAAAATCCTGACAAGGAAAACCGCCCGTGATTAAATCCGCATCAGGAAGTTCAGCAATATTAATATTTTCAATTTGATTATGAACAATTACATCCGCAATATTCCGGCGAAATGTTTGACAAGCATCTCTATTCGCATCAATCGCCCAAACTACTTTAAATCCCGCCTTATGCAAAGGTAAATCCATGCCGCCACATCCCGAAAATAATGACAGGGTGGAGGGAATATGCTCCCATTTAATTTTTGATAACCGTTCAGTTAATGACATTATTTATTGGAGTTAGCTTTAATTAATTAAGGTTATTTTGTTGGGATGAGTGCCCTTGTAAAGATTGCGCTGAAGCGCAACAACGGCCAACAACAATTAGGCTTTACTCATTGCAATAATAGCATTTTGTCCCCCAAATCCAAAACTAAAACAGAGAATATTTCTAACCATACTAGAACGAACGCAGGTAACGAAATCTAAATCAAATTCCGGTGTTTTTAAACCCACACAGGGGGGTAGAAGTTGATCGTTTAATGCCATTAAACTAAAAGCCACTCCTAACGCTCCTGACGCCCCTAATGTGTGTCCCGTCGCGCCTTTTGTTGAACTTACTGGAACACCTGGGGGGAATAATTGTTTAATTAATTTAACTTCATGGTCATCATTTAATTTTGTGGCGGTTCCATGGGTATGAATATAATCAATTTCATAACTGGATAAATGACTATTTTTTAAACAGTTTTGAATGGCGGCGATCGCACTTTTTCCCACTCGATCAGGTTTACTCCCATAACAAGCATCGGCGGTCAATCCAAATCCTAATATTTCCCCATAAATTTCAGCCTTTCGCCGTTGGGCTAAATCCTCTGATTCTAAGATAAAAATAGCCGCACCTTCCCCTAAAACCAATCCCTCTCTATTTCGATCAAAAGGATAGCAACCTGTGTTAGCTAAGGCTCCCATTTGTTCAAATCCTGCTAAAGTTAAAGGAGTAATGGGTGCTTCCACAGCCCCGACAATCACCCGTTCGTACTGTTTGGTTTTAATCAGTTCAAATCCTTGGGCGATCGCCCAAATTCCCGTAGAACAAGCCGCCATTGGTGATAGAATAATTCCAGTAGAACCTATTTTTTTAGCTGCATTTAAGGCAATATTAAAAGATAAATAGTCTACGAATTTGCTTAAATTAATCCCTTCATCTTTTCTTGGTAAGGTGGGGTAAGATCCGGCTAATTGTTCTAATTTTCCCTGATATCCCCGACTCGAACCGATGACAACCCCACAGTCTAATAAAGGGGGGTTTAAATTAGCCATAATTAAGGCATCGGCTATCGCTTTTTCTAATAATTCCGTAGGATCGGAAGGAATATTATTAATTAAAGCCAGAGGTTTAGTCGGAAGTTCACCGAAAGGTTGATGGGGTGATATTCCTGACTGACCCGATAACAATTGTTTCCAGGTTGTTTCTAAATTTCCTAATGCAGAGATTAAACCAATACCAGTAACAATAACATTCATTATTTGTGAGGAATTAGAAATCAGAAATTGGGATTTTAGAGTGATTCTGACTTCCTGGACTTCAGCTTACTGGCAATTTTTAGGGTGGGTGTCCTTGCCGCTATATGATAAGGTTTGAGCAAGTTTCACGGCTTCACCCACCCTAAGAAGCGTAATATTTACACTTCTTAATAGTTCATTAATTTTTCAGGTTTTCCAACCCTTGTGTCACCTTCGCCGAGTCAATGCGATCGCCCTGTTTAATCTGATCAACCACATTCATCCCATCGGTAACATTCCCAAAAACCGCATAACTCCCATCCAGAAAAGGCAATTCTGCTAAGGAAAAATAGAACTGAGAAGAAGCAGAATCGGGAAATTGAGAACGGGCCATGGCTACAGCACCGCGACGGTGAGATAAAACGGGGGCGGCGGTGATCCGGGCACTTTCTAAGGTTTTACTATAAATCGGCTGTTCCGCGCCTTTGGGCTTAATTTCCAAAGGAATCATGCGTTCTTTCGAGGTAGCCGGATCAATAAATCCCCCAGTACCTAATCTAGCGGTGGGGAACTTGGGATCTTTACTTTGAGGATCGCCCCCTTGAACGACGAAGGGATCGGGCTCACGAACCACCCGATGAAAAGCCAGACCATCATAAACTCCCTTATTAACCAGATCAACAAAGTTTCCAGCCGTAACCGGGGCATTCGTTCCGTCCACTTCAATCGTAATCGGCGATCCTTTGACCGTCATTACCACCGTAGCTTTTCCATTTAATTGAGGTAAATTTGTTGTCATAGGTTGAGTTGGATTTTGGGAAATAGGTGTAGCAGCTTGACTACCAACAGGATTGTTATTTTGGGTTTCGGTGGAGGTTGTATTAGCAGCACAGCCACCAACGATTAATACACAAATCAGCAAAACTGGTAAAAACCATTGCTGTGTGTTGAGTTTTTTCATCTTAGGTTTCAACTTTTTTGTCAGTCGGAGGTTCTAAAGTCCTTCTAAGGGGACTTGTAAAAACTTAGCTAATTCTGCCCCTTGATTTTCCACATCAGACAGAGGTAGGGGTTGGCCTACACGGGTTAGGGGGATTTCCCGACGGTCTTTGAGTTTGAGATACAAAGCTCGACGGGGGTTAATTCCATCCTTGATATCAACACGAATGGATTGAATATCATTAAGGCTGCTACTGAACTCAACCCTGCGGTTTTTTCCAGGAAACCCCCATCGGAAAATATTAACTTTTCCCGTATCCCAGTTAAATTCATTGTATCCCCCGCCTAAATCCCAGAGAATCACTAGCCATAAATACAAAGCCAGTAATAAAGCGGCAGTTCCATATAACCCCATGACAATGCCTTGGGGGATAAAGATCAGTTGAGTCGGATCGGCGAAGGGCAAAAGATTAATTTTCAAATAGCTGGAAATACCGGATAAAAGGAAACCCGTACCGCCAATAGTGATCACAATAGCCCACCAGTAGTTGCTGAAACGACGGGAACCCGTAACTTTCTGAGAAAGAATTTGATTCGTTGTAGTCTTTGTTTGGGTACTCATGAAACCTAGGAGTGTGGATCTTGACCGTTGACACCTTTGCCAAAATTGTTAACTGTAATATATAGTTATGTTAACTTGCTTAACAGTCTACCGCTAAATGTCCCCCGGTTAAACGAGGGAAAAAGCTGGAGGCGATAAGCATTAGACCAAATTACTGAACAGTTTATCCCGCAAGGGATAGAAACTGCTTTGTCAGACCTTCGACCGAACAGAGTTCGGCATGATTCCCACAGAAGGTCAAACCAGTAAAAGGGTCAACCCAGGCAAAAATCGCAATTCCGATTGATTGCTGGGTACTTCACGAAGGATAATGTTTTACATAAACCCAAGAGGATCGTTCACCCAATGACTATAGCAGTCGAACGGCCGCAAGTTGAGAGAGGCACCTTTGATGTCCTCGACGACTGGCTCAAACGCGATCGCTTCGTCTTCGTGGGTTGGTCAGGAGTTCTGCTGTTCCCCTGTGCTTATCTAGCTCTCGGTGGCTGGTTAACTGGAACAACCTTTGTGACTTCCTGGTACACCCACGGTTTAGCAAGCTCTTATTTAGAAGGCTGCAATTTCATCACCGCCGCCGTCAGTAGCCCCGCCAACAGCTTGGGACATTCCCTGCTGTTCCTCTGGGGGCCAGAAGCTCAGTGGGATTTCACTCGCTGGTGTCAACTGGGCGGTTTATGGGCTTTTATTGCCCTCCACGGTGCTTTTGCCCTGATCGGCTTTTGTCTGCGTCAGTTGGAAATTGCCCGTTTAGTCGGTATTCGTCCCTATAACGCCATTGCCTTTACTGGGCCGATTGCGGTGTTCGTCAGTGTATTTCTGATGTACCCCTTGGGTCAGTCTAGTTGGTTCTTTGGCCCTAGCTTTGGGGTAGCTGGAATCTTCCGGTTTATTCTGTTCCTGCAAGGCTTCCATAACTGGACGCTGAACCCCTTCCACATGATGGGAGTGGCGGGAATCTTGGGTGGTGCGCTGTTGTGCGCTATTCACGGAGCGACGGTGGAAAATACTCTGTTTGAGGATGGAGACAAAGCCAATACGTTCCGGGCTTTTGAACCGACTCAAGCGGAAGAAACCTATTCGATGGTGACCGCCAACCGTTTTTGGTCACAAATTTTCGGGATTGCTTTTTCCAACAAACGCTGGTTACACTTCTTCATGTTGTTTGTGCCCGTCACGGGCTTGTGGATGAGTTCCATCGGGATTGTGGGTTTAGCACTGAACCTACGGGCTTATGATTTCGTCTCCCAGGAATTACGGGCGGCGGAAGATCCTGAATTTGAAACGTTCTATACCAAGAACATTCTGTTAAATGAAGGTCTGCGGGCTTGGATGGCTCCTGCGGATCAACCCCACGAAAACTTTATTTTCCCTGAGGAGGTATTACCGCGTGGTAACGCTCTCTAATACTTCTTATGTCGGCGGCCGTGACCTAGAATCCACTGGATTCGCCTGGTGGTCAGGTAATGCCCGTCTGATTAATTTGTCCGGTAAGTTGCTGGGCGCTCACGTTGCTCACGCTGGTTTGATCGTGTTCTGGGCTGGGGCGATGACCCTGTTTGAAGTGGCTCACTTCGTTCCTGAAAAGCCCATGTATGAACAGGGTTTGATCCTGATCCCCCACATGGCTACCCTCGGATGGGGTGTGGGCCCTGGTGGTGAAGTGATCGATACCTTCCCCTACTTCGTGATTGGGGTTCTGCACTTAATTTCCTCTGCGGTTTTGGGTTTAGGCGGCATTTATCATGCTGTCCGTGGCCCGGAAGTCTTAGAAGAATATTCTTCTTTCTTTGGTTACGACTGGAAAGACAAAAACCAAATGACTAATATTATCGGGTATCACCTGATTCTGTTAGGTCTGGGTGCTTTCCTGTTAGTCTTCAAAGCCATGTTCTTTGGCGGTGTCTATGACACTTGGGCACCTGGTGGTGGTGATGTCCGCATCATTACCAACCCCACCCTCAACCCAGGGGCGATCTTTGGTTATCTAACTAAAGCTCCCTTTGGTGGAGAAGGCTGGATCATCGGTGTTGACAACATGGAAGACATCATCGGTGGTCATATCTGGATTGGTCTGATCTGCATTGCTGGCGGTATCTGGCACATCCTAACCAAACCCTTTGGCTGGGCACGTCGGGCTTTAATCTGGTCTGGAGAAGCTTATCTGTCCTACAGTTTGGGCGCTCTGTCCCTGATGGGCTTTATCGCTGCTTCTTATGTTTGGTTCAATAATACTGCTTATCCCAGCGAGTTCTACGGCCCCACAAACGCTGAATCTTCTCAGGCTCAGTCCTTTGTGTTCTTAGTCCGTGACCAAAAACTGGGAGCCAATATCGGTTCTGCCCAAGGCCCGACGGGTCTGGGTAAATACCTGATGCGTTCTCCGACTGGGGAAATCATCTTTGGTGGAGAAACCATGCGCTTCTGGGATTTCCGTGGCCCCTGGTTAGAGCCTCTGCGTGGGCCGAATGGTCTTGACCTCAACAAGCTGAAAAACGATATCCAACCTTGGCAAATTCGTCGCGCTTCTGAGTACATGACCCACGCCCCTAACGGTTCGATTAACTCCGTGGGTGGGATCATTACCGAAGCTCAAGGGTTTAACTATGTTAACCCCCGGGCTTGGTTGGCTGGTTTCCACTTTATCGTGGGCTTCTTCTTCTTGATTGGTCACCTCTGGCACGCGGGTCGCGCCCGGGCTGCGGTGGCTGGCTTTGAGAAAGGCATTGACCGGAAATCGGAAGCTGTACTTTCTATGCCTAACTTAGACTAGGTAGGGTTTTACCTAGACGTCTAATCACTGCTTAGATTGTTAATTAAAGACCCTGCCTGATTCTTCAGGTGGGGTTTTTAATGATTTTGTTTTGAACAGGTTCCCCAACATTCAACAAATACGGTTTCTTAGAAGATGGATATAGCAGGCAACAGTCAACAGTCAACAGTCAACGGTTAACTGTTAACTGTTGACCTTTTAATATCGGTTATCCCTTAAATATTGCAGAATCCCTTGGGCGATCGCTTGGGCCATGCGCCCCCGTTGAGAGGGATCGCCTAACATATAGGCATCATAATTATTAGTGACAAACCCCGTTTCCACTAATATCGAAGGCATAGAAGTATTTCGCAGCACATAAAAACGAGCGGTTTTAATACCCCGATTAGGGATTTGGGAAAAACTACTAATCACGCTGTTGTGAATATATTGGGCTAGACGATCTCCGCTGCTGTAGTAGTAGGTTTCAATCCCACTAGCCGCCGCATTCGTAGCCGCATTGGCGTGAATACTCACAAACAAAGTCGCATTTATCCGATTCGCCATGTCTACCCGGGGTTCTAACTCAACGGTGCGATCATCCAAACGAGTCATCACCGCCTGTACTCCATTTTGCTGCAAAATCTGCGCCACCTGTTGAGAAATCGAGAAGACAACATCTTTTTCTTGCAGTCCTCCCACACCGACAGCACCAGCATCACTACCCCCATGTCCAGGATCAATAATTACCACCGCCCGACCATTGGAAATCGGATTATTAGCGGGGGGATTAACGGTACGGGGGGGAAAGGGGAAAGGATTGGGATTCGTTCGAGGAGGATTAGTCCGGGGGGGGAAAGGTGAAGGATTAGGATTAGTTCTGGGGGGAAAGGGTCTGGGGTTAGGAGTGGGAACCGTAGCAAAGGGGGGACGAACCGAAGTTCTAGTTCCTAAGCCCTCTCCCACAAAAGCTAAGGCAAGCTGTTGAGGGCTCCCTTGGCTAATTTGTCCCACTTCAATCCGGGTTGCCGGTTTAATTAACAGGGTGAAGGTTTGGGGATCTTCCCGACGTACCCTTGTCCAAATAATCGGACTTCCCACCTGTCGTTGTGGTAAGGCAACGCCTTCAGCCAAGGCTGCGGAGAAAAAGGTAATACTATAGGACTGAGTTTGATTATCCCAACCGCTACTATAGTTCAGAGGCTGATCGGCTTGGATCAGAAGTTGTTGATTGCGGATTTCAACGGAACGAATTTGGGCAAATCCCCCCGACAATTGAACGGCTGGGGGAGTGCTTCCCTGGGGCCAAACAGCCACTCCTCCGGCCGATGACCGGGCTTGCCAGTTTTGATTCCGTTGCGGGGTACTCATGGTTACCCGAACGACTGGGGGGTTATTTGAGAGTTGGGTGACTTGAGAAACCGTCACCCCATCTCGGTTGACCTGTTTTCCAGTGCCGTTTGAACGGGCAGCTAAGGTGGCACCTAGAATATCCAAAGTCATCCAACTCCGATCTTGACTTTGTTTAAATTCAATATCAGCCATTTTGCCCGTGGTATGCAGCACAATCCCATTATCCCGCACCTCGACTTGAGCTAAGGTGGTTTGAGGCTGCTGGGAAATAGAACGATTAACGGTCTGTTGAGGTAGGGTCGCAGGCAGACGAGCAGGTGCAGGAGGTCTGAGAGGAGGAGTTTGAGGTATAGCTAGAGCAGGACGGGTTGTTGCTGTTACCTGAGTAGGAGTAGGTGTGCCGACGGCTTGAGGCGAGGGTAGTTGTACCGTCCACTGAGTCGGGGAAATCCCCCTAAATTGTACTCCTTGAGGATCGAGAGTATAACCATCAACTAATTCCACCACAATCCTTGTGGTTTGGTTATCGACTTGACCGACTCGAATTTCTCGAATTGCTCCTCCAATTAATTGTTGACGGTTGACGCCCCCTAAACTGGTTCCGGGTAAATCAATGACTAATCGGGCGGGGTTGGAGAGCAGTTGAGCTTTGGGTTGTACCCCCCCATCGGTGGTGAAGCTGAGGCGGTTTTGAGAGCTTTCAAATTGCCAAGATTGCAGACTGGCTGCTTTGGCGGGAGAGGTCAGGATAAAAAAGCTGACGAAACCAGGCATTAACCAACGCAAAAATAGAGTTTTTCCCATTCGTGACACGCTAAGAACCTTAATTAACAATTGAATTTGGGTCAAGGTTTGACACTCCCACAGCCACACCAAAAAGGGATTCTAAGATGTCGTCGGTCATTGCCGGACAATCCGAGGCTTGAATCCTAACACCATAACTAAACACGGCGATCTGTCTTTTCTGAACAGAATCAACAAAGCGAGTGCATCATATCATAGTTTAGCGATCGCCTACGACAGCAGATAACCCATCACCAGTTTGAAAGGATTTTCCTGTAGCATAGTTAAGGATTAATTAATCGCTTTCACCAAGATTTAGGTCTAACTTTTGATGTGTTCCCTCTGAGGTTAATCATTTATTATCACTGTTTTTCATCGGTTGCTGCATTAATTCAGTACGATCATGATGGATTTTCGTGATCCTATCCTTTAGCAATAGAGATCGAGGGTTCCCCCATAAAAACATCATTACTAAAAGATGAAGATGGCGTTTCTTCCTGAGATACTACTAAATCAAACCAAAAGGTTGTTCCGATGCCTAACTCACTAATTAAATGAACTTGACTTCGATGTTTTTCAATAATATTTTTCACAATAGACAATCCTAATCCCGTTCCTTCTAAGGTATGAACTCGATTTTCTACCCGGAAGAAACGAGTAAAAATAGCATCTTGGTCTTCCGGTGCAATTCCAGTTCCCGTATCGGAAACTTCAGTTCTAATATAACGAGTTTTAGGTGAATTTCCCGTTAAATGTAAATCGATAGGACGAGGAGGGGGTGGGGAAATAATCCAGCCTCCTTTTTCAATTTCTTCGACTTCTTGATTTTTCTTAAAATCATCTTCTTCTAATAGATAAACTCGAATGATTACCCGTCCCCCCGAAGTGGTAAATTTCAGAGCATTTCCGACCAAATTAGTTAAGACTTGCAATAATAAATCATAATGTCCTAACACCAAGGGTAAATCTGGTTCTATTTCTCTACTCAGTTCAATTCCTTTATCCTTGGCATTTAGTTGATAGGTTCTCAAAGTTTGTTCTACCACTTGTGCCATATCAACGGGTTCAAAATTATAGATACGACAGGATTCTAAGCGAGACAAATCTAACACATCATTGACTAAACGAGTTAAACGGTCAGTTTCATGGTTGGCGGTAGCCAAAAACTCCTGTCGCTGTTCTTCGGTTAAATCCTCTCCATAATCATGCAGGGTTTCAATAAAGGATTTAATATTAAATAATGGTGTCCTTAATTCATGGGAGATATTACTAATAAACTGACTCTTAGCATCATTTAACTCGACCTCACGGGTGATATCCTGAATTGTCATTGCAATCCCTTTTAAACTTTCCCGATAATTGTCTTCCCCGGGAGAATTTGACATCGGATTATAGTCATATAAAGTACATTCCTGAACATGGGGACGTTCGGATAATTCACAACTATTATCCGTATCATGAATACAGCTATGACAAAGGGGTTCAGCACCTGGAGATTTATGTAATAAAACCGTGGTTAATAAAATCCGTAATGTCCGATTTGTTGGTTCTCCCAGGGAACAACGAAACTCTCCGCCATCTAAATTTCCACTGGCAATTTTTTGTAAAGGTTGTGATAATTCTTCTACCACCATTGGCGGTAAAAAATTGAGAACATTATTACCAATAACCGTTGTACCTTCCCAGCTAAATAGACGTCGGGCGGTGGGATTCACTAAAATTAAATTTAGTTCAGCATCAATTAAAACCGCCCCATCGGCAATGGTGGAAACCAAGGTTTCTAACTTGGCTTTTTCTGCGGTTAATTCTTCAATATTTTGTTCTTCAAAGCTTTCTAGGCGTTCTGCCATTTCATTGAAACTGGAAATTAATTCCCCCAATTCTCCCCCAAAGGGTAAATCAACCCGTTGATTAAAATTTCCTATGGCAATATTTTTAACTCCTTGGACTAATTCTTTAATCGGTTGAGTAATAGTTAAAGCATTAAATACCGCCCCTAAAATTACCATTACCCAAATTGAAACAAATACCGCTAAAGTCACATCCCGGGTTAAATTTGATGACACAACAACGGTAGGATTAGGATTAATTCCAATGGCTAAAATCCCTAAATAATTCCCATTGTGCATCATCGGCACAAAAACATCCGTCACCTCTCCGGCGGGTGTTAAATGTTGTCTCACCATTGGCAAATCGGCAAAATTTCCTGACTGTACACTAGCCAAAAAATTATCGGGTAATTGCATCCGCCGCCGCAGGGTTAAGGAATTTTGTACCGCCGAATCAGAAAAGGGCAAACCCAGATAAATTTCCCCCTCTTGATCTGCATATAACATATAACGGACACTGGAGGTACTGGTGTAAAATTGACGGGAAAATCGTGCGACTTCATCCCGTTTTTCTTCCGCAATTAAGGGGGAGACATTGGCGGCCAAAAGTAACCCTAAATCTCGACCGTAACGGGTATCGTTGATGCGAGCATCTTCTTGAATCGTGTTGACGGCCCAAAACGTTAAACTACTCATCAACAGAGAAACTACCAGGGTCGCCCCCGCCATTAACCGAGTTTGCAGGGTAAACTCTGACCACCATCTGCCAATAATCTCACCTATTTTTTTGAGGAGTTTCAACATTTGTTGACGATTTGGGGGTTGACGGTTGAGGGGTAACTCTGTGTTCATCGGCGATACGGGAATGATTTGGTGATCTGTCCATATACCATATTTGCCTATAGAGACCCAGAGTTGTGTCCCAATACAGCGTTAAGTTTTGTTAACACACACTATACATAGTAACAGGAGACGGGGAAAGCGGGGGAGCAGGGGGAGCAGGGGAGGCAGGGGGAGCAGGGGAGGCAGGGGAGGCAGGGGGAGCAGGGGAGGCAGGGGAGGCAGGGGAGGTGGGGGGAGCAGGGGAGGCAGGGGGAGCAGGGGGAGCAGGGGGAGCAGGGGAGGCAGGGGGAGCAGGGGGAGCAGGGGGAGCAGGGGGAGCAGGGGAGGTAGAGGGGGAGCGAGGACGCTCGCATTGCAAGAGTTGTAGGATTTTGAAATCTGGAATTTAGATGCCGAATAGCCTAAGCATCAACCATCAACCGTTACCCGACAACCGATATCTCGACGATAATAGAGTCCCTCAAAATTGATACAATCAACGGCTTTGTAGGTTTGGGTGATGGCCTCTTTGAAAGTAGACCCAATGGCCGTAACCCCTAAAACTCGTCCGCCGTCGGTGAGAATTTGGCCGTCTTGTAGTTTAGTTCCCGCATGAAATACGATCGCTCCCGATGCTTCTGCGTCTTCTATTCCGGTGATCACTTTGCCCTTTTGATAGGAACCAGGATAACCCCCGGAGGCTAATACCACACACACAGAAACCCCCGATTTCCAGGTTAAAGCAACCTGTTCTAGCCGCTGTTCACAACAGGCGAGTAGGACTTCTTCTAGGGGGGTTTCTAAGAGGGCGAGAACCGTTTGGGTTTCGGGGTCGCCAAACCGACAGTTAAATTCCAATACCTGAATTTCACCTTCCGGGGAAATCATCAACCCGGCATAGACCACCCCCCGATAATCAATACCCCGTTGACGCAGGGTGGCTAAAGTGGGTTCTAAGACCGACTGTTGCACGCGAGACAGCAGTTCCGGGGGGAGAATGGGAGTGGGAGCATAGGCCCCCATGCCCCCCGTATTCGGGCCAGTATCCCCCTCTCCGACCTGTTTATGGTCTTGGGCTGGAACTAATGGCCGAATAGTTAACCCGTCGGTGAGGGCGAGTACGGATACTTCCTGTCCGGTTAGAAAGTCCTCCACCACTACCCGCAGGTTATCCTGGCCAAATTCCCCGGCGAAAATAGTATCTATCGCTTCATGGGCCATTTCCACGGTGGTTGCAACGGTGACGCCCTTTCCTGCGGCTAACCCATCGGCTTTGACCACGATAGGAGCGGTTTGAATATAAGCCTTAGCGCTGGCTGCATCTGTGAAGACGGCCGCCTTAGCCGTAGGAATTCCGGCGTCTTCCATGAAGGCTTTAGACCAGGCTTTACTGGCTTCGAGTTGCGCCCCGGCTTGGTTGGGGCCGAATACTTTAATATTATGTTGTTGCAAATAGTCGGTAATTCCTAGGGCGAGGGGTAATTCTGGCCCGACTACCACTAGGGAAATATCCTGATTTTGAACTAAGTTTTTGATCCCTTCAAAGTCTTCTACGGAAATCGGATAATTTTCACAGCCTTTGAGGGTGGCTGTCCCGCCATTTCCCGGGGTACAAAATACTTTTTCAACGTTGGGCGACTGGAGTAATGTCCAGGCGATCGCGTGTTCCCGTCCCCCATTTCCCACTACTAGAATTTTCACGGTTTTTTGTTCTCAAATTGATTAGCAGTTTTTGATTGTACAATTGTGGCGGTTGTTTTTACATCCGTTGAGGATTGCTATATTCTAACCTAAAAAGATAACTTTAAAAATACCTACATGACTCTGTAGGGGCGAGGCGCGCCTCGCCCCTACGATGATTGAATTTCAAGCCATTTCTACAACAGATTAAAATTTGCTATCTATAATTTAGTATAATTTAAAAATTAATTTGCTTTTGAGGTTAAACCCCATGACTGATAATTTTTATCCTTTAACTTGTGATGAAGATCTTTTATTGATTGATAAAGATACTTTTACTGTTGCTCGCTTTAAATAATTCGCGATGGATTTTTTTAATAAAACAATATATGATGACAGATACTCATCAAATAAAAGGCTTCCGATTTTTGAATCTCTTAATAATTATCGCTATGGAATTGATAAAAAACTTTCCCTAGGATTAACACAAAGCTCTTGGAGTAATGTTAGTGAGTCTGTTGAATGTAAATTACTAAGTTTAACTTCTGGCAAAGGTTGGATCAGTGGTAAATTAATTATAAAAAGCACTGTTAATCTTTTTCCTGAAGACTATAAAAACTTTACTTATGATCCAAAATCTCCATCTTACCCCAAATCGGAAATTGACATGGAATTACAATTCTGTCCAGACGAACCCGAATTATTAGAAACCTCCGATTCTTCCTTAGATGAATTGAGAAAACAATTACAAATTCATAAATAATAAAGTTCGTTGTTACGATGCGTCGTCCCTGCTCATGCGCTAAAGCGCAACAACAAGCGCAACAACGAGCTACGCCATCGTAGTCTAAAAAAAAGAGGTATCACACTTACTTTATCGACATTCCTTATGATAATTTTTAAGGTTTTAAATAAAATCACTACTATCTAAATCCGTAGCTGTAATATTCTGGATAATTGCTAAATATTGACCATTAGATTTAAGTTGAACTAGAGTATAATTAATAAAAATCCCGGTTCCTTGGATAATATTTAATTGTTCAAAGGTTAAATTGGGAGATAATTCAATAATATCTTGAGTCAGGGTAAAATCCTTAATAATATCAACCTGATTTAGATCATCACTGGCTGTTTCCTGATTAATCACAAACACATCATTCCCCGAAAATCCAGTTAAAATATCAGTTCCCACCCCCCCATCTAAACGATCATTTCCGAAACCTCCAAAAAGTTGATCGTTACTTTCTTCTCCATATAAACGGTCATCTCCTAACCCCCCAAACAGAATATCATCTCCAATTCCTCCAAAGATAAAATCATTTTCTCTCCCTCCTAATAAAACATCATTTCCTTCATCTCCCAATAAAAGATCGACATTATTTTGACCTAAAATTACATCATTTCCCCCTTTTCCAGACAAATCATCATTCCCGTCTCGTCCATAAATCACATCATCAAATACTGAACCCGTCACCCGGTCATCCTTGTTACCCACACCAATTGCATCGGGTTCGATTAAGTTAATAATCTCGCCCACATTATCATTATCATGAATTACGATTTCATTCACCGCCGATAATCCTTGATAACGACTATCCGTACTAATTGTTTGATGGGTGATAATGCTTGTATGTTGACGTTCATCTAGGGTATCATCGATGGAATTAACCGTAACGGTTTGGGGAATATTCCAATTTTCTGGAGTAAAAAATAAGACGGTTTGATTAACATTTAACTGTGGGTCGGTGGAAAGATTGACTTCCACATTCGCAATGGGTTCACTGGTTAAAACAACTTTATAATTTGCAGAACCAAATCCTTCCCAGAGTTCGGTTGTTCTTAGGGGTTGAAGAATATTAATTCCGGCTGTTCCTGGCGGTAAAGGAGCATCATTTTCGGTAATATTAACAGTTAGTAATGTGCTACTCACACCATCAATTAAAATCGGAACCTGATTTTGATAGTTAGTATCGGAACTATTAACCGTATGAACTAAGGTACTGGTATGAATTGTATCTTCAATATCTTGATCATCCACCGCTTTCACCGTCACCGTTTGGGGTTTATTCCAGTTTTCTGAGGTAAAAGTGAGTTTTTTCGGGCTATCTTCTCCGTTACCTAAGTCGGTTTGACTATCGGGGGTAATCGTCACGGTGACATCGGCGGTGGGTTTACTATTGAGAACGACGCTATAGGTGTCGGTGAGTCCATCTTCACTAACATCGGTGCGATTATCAGTTTGGGTAATCTTGACCGAGGCGGTGTCATTGTCGGTAATCCGCGTTACCACATCAGGCAGTGTTACCTTAGCATACTGAGGGTCAGTGGTTGTGATGCGGTGGCGAATCGGGGTAATAAACTCAGACTCAGCAATATTATCATCAACGGCGGTGACGGTAACGGTTTGAGGTGTATTCCAATTATTGACATCAAAGGTAATCGCTGAAATGGGTTGAAGTGGGTCGCCTGTTTCAAAATCAATTGTTACAGGGGCGGTGGGTTTTGCGGTTAAACTGATTTGATAGGTGTTGCTATTTCCTCCTTCGGTTACTCCCAGGGTTGGGGAACTAATTAAAATAGTAGGAGGGGGGTCATTATCAGTAATTTCCACCGCCACGGAACTAATATTAATTCCATTATAATTTTTATCGGAACTAATAGCGGTGTGGGTAATACTCGCAGTCCGATTATTTTGAAATTCTGTATCATCAATCGCTTCTACCGTGACTGTTTGAGGTTGATTCCAATTATCAGGATTAAAAGTAATTTCTGTAATTGGTTTTAGGGGGTCTCCCGAGTTAAATTGAATGGTAACGGGAGCGGTGGGTTGGGTGGTTAAGAAAATATTATAAGTTTCGGTTTTTTTCCCTTCTATAATATCTAAATTATTGGGATTAATCGAGACTCCGGCGGAATCATTGTCGGTAATTTCTACCGTAACTGGATTGGTTTTTAACCCGTTATAGGTGATATCAGAACTGCTAACCGTGGAGGTAATAATTGCTTGATGGAGGGATTCCAATAAATTATCATCCGTTGCGGTAACGGTGACGGTTTGGGGGATATTCCAGTTATTAGAATTAAAGGTAATATCCGGTAGAGGTTGGAGTTGAGTATTGCTCTTAAAGGTTAGGGTGACATCTGCGGTCGGTACGGTGGTTAATAGGATTTGAAATATTCCGGTTGCGCCGCCTTCTGTCGCCGTAATTAATAAGGGAGAAATAGAAATTCCGGCGGAATCATTATCGGTAATATTAACCGTAACATCGGGAATCAATACATTAGAATATTGTACATCATTGGTTTGGAGGGTATGACGAATTAAACTCTGATGATTTCCTTCAACTAAGTTATCATCCGTTGCAGTTATTGTCACGGTTTGGGGAGTATTCCAATTGTTTTGATCAAAAGTGAGGGGGGTAATAGGATTAATTTGATTATCCAGATTAAAATTAATGGTAACAGGTTCCGTGGGAATACTATTGAGAACTAGGGTATAATTTCCGGTGACTCCTGCTTCAGTGGCTGAAATTTGGGTGGGGTTAATCGTAATTCCAGTTTGGTTGTTATCAATGATTTCTAAATTGGCGGTCGTTTGGGTTCCAAGCAGGGTTCCCGCGTTGGGGTTTACTAAGGTTAATGTTAAGTTTTCTGGGTTTTCAGCTACGTTATCATCATTAATCGGAATAGTCAGGGTTTTTGAGGTTTCGTTGGCGGCGAAATTAACAACAATGGGAGTCGCAATAAAGTCCTCTCCCGCAATTGCTGTTCCACTATTGAGTTGTACCTCAACGGAGGAGGATTGAGAGATATTTCCGCTACGATTTAAGGTAATTTGATTTCCAATAATTGTCCCATTTTCATTGGTTTGATATTGTGATTGGGAAAAGTTAATGGTTGCGGGAGAGTTATCATCATTTTGTAGAGTTAAGGTGGTGGTTGATGGGTTTCCAGCTGTTCCTCCAGCACTAAAACTAGAGAGTTGCAATTCAATAGTTTCATCGAGTTCTAAGGTAGTGTCTCCTAGGATTTCAACGGGTAAAACAGCTTGGGTTTGACCCGCAGCAAAGTTAACGGTTAAACTATTAATTAAATAATCATCTCCCTGGGTAGCAGTCCCTCCGATAATACTCAAAGTAACGGTTTCTGGGAGATTAATATTTCCAGTTCGATTCAGGGTAATAACTTGAGAACTATTAGAACTATTTCCTTCAGGTATGGTATAATTAGCTGCACTAAAATTATAGGTTAATGGGATATCATTATCAACGATAGTTAGGTTAGCTGCGGTTGTAGTTCCTAATATTAATCCCGAAGAAGGATTTAAGATTTTAATATTGGCTATTTCATCCCCCTCAACTTCCTTATCATCATTAATCTTTAAAGTCACAGTGCCAATATTAGTGTCTTGATTAATGACTATTTGAGGATTAGATAGGA
The DNA here is from genome assembly GCF_057220675.1 of Planktothrix sp. PLAVEN19ND. Taxonomy (NCBI): domain Bacteria; kingdom Bacillati; phylum Cyanobacteriota; class Cyanophyceae; order Oscillatoriales; family Microcoleaceae; genus Planktothrix; species Planktothrix sp. PLAVEN19ND. The sequence continues at coordinate 3,458,814 of NZ_CM170132.1, forward strand.
TATAATCGTTGGGAGTAATTCCGGTTCCCGTAATATTAATATCCAGGGTTTGATTTTGCGTCACCCCGGCGGCGACGGTTGCGGTTAGGGTGACAATGGTTGCTTCTGCTTCAGTTGCGGTTACGGTATCAATGGAGAGGTTAATTATCGGGATATCGTTATCACTATTAGTCACGGTGATATCGTCGGGATTAAGATTATTATATTTGGGGTCAAGACTAATAACTGGGTCGGTAATAATGGTATAGGGAATATTACCGTCCACAATATTATCATCGACTCCGGTAATGACAACGGTTTGGGGAAGATTCCAGTTGGTGGAATTGAAGGTAATTTTAGAAGTTGATAGGCTTCCTTCCTTGGGGTTACTGCTGTTAAGAGTTAGGGTAACGTCGGCGGTGGGTTGGGATTTTAAGCTGAGATTAAAGTTAGCTGTCCCTCCAACTTCGGTGGTGCTTAAACCACTGGTGGGGTTAATGGTAATTCCGGGGATATCGTTATCAGTATTAGTGACGGTGATATCGTCGGGATTAAGATTATTATATTTGGGGTCAAGACTAATAACTGGGTCGGTAATAATGGTATAGGGAATATTACCGTCCACAATATTATCATCGACTCCGGTAATGACAACGGTTTGGGGAAGATTCCAGTTGGTGGAATTGAAGGTAATTTTAGAAGTTGATAGGCTTCCTTCCTTGGGGTTACTGCTGTTAAGAGTTAGGGTAACGTCGGTGGTGGGTTGGGATTTTAAGCTGAGATTAAAGTTAGCTGTCCCTCCAACTTCGGTGGTGCTCAAACCACTGGTAGGGTTAATGGTAATTCCGGGGATATCGTTATCAGTATTAGTGACGGTGATATCGTCGGGATTAAGATTATTATATTTGGGGTCAAGACTAATAACTGGGTCGGTAATAATGGTATAGGGAATATTACCATCCACAATATTATCATCGACTCCGGTAATGATCACGGTTTGGGGAAGATTCCAGTTGGTGGAATTGAAGGTAATTTTAGAAGTTGATAGGCTTCCTTCCTTGGGGTTACTGCTGTTAAGAGTTAGGGTAACGTCGGCGGTGGGTTGGGATTTTAAGCTGAGATTAAAGTTAGCTGTCCCTCCAACTTCGGTGGTGCTTAAACCACTGGTGGGGTTAATGGTAATTCCGGGGATATCGTTATCTGTGATATTCACAGTAACCGTTGAGGCGACAATTCCATCTACCGTAAAGGGGACTAATATACCATTATAATTGGGGTCAGAACTTAAAGCAGAATGAGCCAGAATACTATTATGAATTCCCTCCGCAATAAAATCATCAACAGCCGTGACAGTAACAGTTTGAGGAGTTAAAGCTGTAGCATCCGCCGTAAAGTTTAAGTTGAGGGGAACACCCGCCCCCGCACCTAAATTAACTTCCGCATTTGAAGGAGTAATAGTAATCGTAACTGGCGCGGTCGGAATCGAATTTAGGACAATATTATAGGTATCGGATAGTCCTCCTTCCGTAATATCGGAACTACTTCCAGTTTGAGTAATACCCACACCACTAATATCATCATTGGCTAGGGTTAGGGTTGTATTTCCCTGGGTTCCAACGACTCCTAAACCACTAAATCCAGTTATCTGTAAATTCAGGGTTTCATCGGGTTCAAATCCAATATCCCCTAAAATTTCAATTGGGACAAAAGCATTGGTTTGATTGGCTGCAAAACCAACAGTAAACGGCCCTGTGGTATAATCAGTTCCTGGAGTTGCTGTTCCCGAAATAGCTGTAACAGTGACATTTTCTGCGACGGTAATATCCCCTGTTCTGATAATTTCTACCGTAGGAGGAATAGCCCTAATATTCCCTTCAGGTGTGGTATAATTAATACTACCAAAATTATAGGTGGGAGGGGGTACAATTAATGTAGCTTCCGGTGCAAAGGTAGATCGTCCAAAGGCAGTATCAACTGCTTGTACCGTCCAATAATAAGTGCCGTAGGGTAAATTATTTAATGTCCAGTTCAGATTATGATTAACATTACCCATTTGGGGTAAAGAAGGCATAGCCGAAATAATTTCAGACCCCCCAGGTGTTGTTCCAACCTGCAAATTATAGGTTAAACCCGTTACAGGGGTTTCAATATCCGTTGCCGGGTTCCAGCTAAAGTTAACCGTATTAGCTGTGATAATTGGGATATTTAAGCTGCTAGGAGGAGTGGGGAGGGTATTCGGAATTAAGGTATTATTTTGATAAATGTCTGCGAAAGGAGTACCAATATTATTACCCGTTAATAAAATATCTAACTTTCTATCATTATTAGCATCTCCCCAATGGGCTGAACCTTGACTAACACCCACTAATCCAGCAGCAATTTTAGTAAAAACATTAGCACCTTCATTTCGATAAACAATCGATTGGTCGGAACCTGTTACAACTAGATCGAGGTTGCCATTATTATCATAATCTCCCCAAGCCACCGAACTATCACCTAAACCAATTAATGAGGCGGCTGGGGAGAAAACTCCATTCGTGTTGGTATAAACTTGTGTAACTAAATTGGTAAGGCTATCAATTCCCGTTAGAGCAATGTCTAGGTCACCATCATTATCATAATCTCCCCAAGCTGCATCCCCATGATAAACACCGGGTAGGGCTGCATTAATATCTGTAAAAATTCCCCCATCGTTGCGATAAACTTTACTATAAGGGGCTAATAGATCCTCCCCTGTGATTAAGATATCTAAATCCCTATCATTATCATAATCCCCCCAAGCCACGGAACCATTTTGTAAACCAATTAGTAGAATTCCGCTATCAACAAAAGTGTTAGCTCCATCATTCCGATAAAGTTTAGTTGTGGGTATATTAGTTAAATAATCATTACCATTAATTAAAAGATCAATATCTCCATCATTATCATAATCTCCCCAGGCTAAATCACTGTGATAAAAATTCAGTAATCCAGCCCCAATATTATTAAAAATTCCCCCATCATTGCGATAGATTTGGGCTGTTCCAATGGTCAATTGATCATACCCGGCTAGGGCAATATCGAGGTTGCCATCATTGTTATAATCTCCCCAAGCTATCCCACCACTGGAAACCTCGGGGAGTGTGGCGACGGCGGTGAAGCTTCCCGGACTATTTTGATAGACCTTTGTGGGAGTATTAAACCCGGCAACCAAGGCGTCTAAAGCACCATCTTTGTTATAATCTCCCCAAACCCCGTCGCTACTTGTAGTTCCTGTTAGTCCAGCATTAGTGGGTTCAAAAGGAATAATACCCAACTTAGAAATGAAGATGTCCACACCCCCATTACTGGTAAGGTTAACTGTGCCTGCACTGGAGTCAAAGTCGGCAACACCATTGAACCAACCTGTAGTGTAAACATTGCCTAAATTATCTACAGTGATACTACGCGGAGAATCATCAGCAGTTCCCCCCTGTTGTCTCGCCCAAACAAAATTACCATTGGAGTCCAATTTGGAGATAAAGATATCTCCCTGTCCGGCAGAAGTTAGGTTGAATACACCGACACCGGGGTCAAAGTCCGCAGTTCCCGGAAACCGACCAGTGTTGTAGACATTCCCTAAACTATCTAGGGCTATATCGAATGGCACATCATCACCAATTCCCCCCTGTTGTTTTGCCCAAACAAAATTGCCACTGGAGTCCAGTTTGGAGATAAAAATGTCATTACTTCCAGCAAAAGAAGTGAAGCCAGTCACACCTGCACCGGGGTCAAAGTCCCCAGTCCCTTGAAAAATACCTACAGTGTAAACATTATCTAAGCTATCTAGGACAAGACCAGTTGAACTATCATTATTAGTCCCGCCCAGTGTTTTAACCCAAATAAAATTACCATTGGAGTCCAGTTTGGAGACAAAAACATCTGGATTTCCCAGAGAATTAGTATTAGAATTACCTAGACCCGGATCGAAATCTACACCAATGCCAGTAAACGAACCTGTTGTGTAGATATTTCCCAGGCTATCTAGGACTATACGAGTTGATAAATCATTATCAATTCCCCCCTGTTGTCTCGCCCAAACAAAATTACCATTGGAGTCCAATTTGGAGATAAAGATATCTCCCTGTCCGGCAGAAGTTAGATTAAATACACCGACACCGGGGTCAAAGTCCGCAGTCCCTTCAAAATTACCTGTAGTGTAGACATTGCCTAAACTGTCTACAGTTATGTCATACACAAAATCACCCAGAGTCCCCCCCAGTTGTTTTGCCCAAACAAAATTGCCATTGGAGTCCAATTTGGAAATAAAGCTGTCTTCCTGCCCCCCGGGAGTCGCAGCCAGGTTAAATACGCCAGCACCAGGATCAAAATCTATCGTCCCTAAAAAGCGGCCTGTGGTGTAGATATAGCCTAAGTTATCAACTCTAATACTACTAAGCCCATTGGTATCATCAGTATCACCAATCAGTGGTTTCGCCCAAACAAAATTGCCATTGCTATCGAATTTGGTAACGAATTTCTCATTAGCCCTAGCAGCAGTCAGATTAAAAATTCCTGCACTTGGGTCAAAGTCTACAGTCCCATTGAAAAAACCAATCGTGTAGACATTCCCCGCGCTGTCCACGGTGATGTCATAGCCAACGTCATCACCACTGCCCCCTAAATTCTTTGCCCAAATATAACTATTATTCTCTGGCATTCGTTTTACCTCTGAGTTGGCGATCGCAATTAATCATTAATAAAAGTAATTGTAGTAAGATTGATTTTGATGTTTTGAAGGGTTTTAAAACACAAAAAATCAAGATTATACTTATTCAATTCTGCCGCACGTCTTTTTAATATACCCAAAAAAGACCCCTTACTAAATAGGAATAATCACTTACAGAGTAGGCAATGGGTGTATGGTATTCTCTATTCTCTGCTATGTAGAAGTCGCCCTTGGTGCTTAGAAAATGGATTCGGTGCTTAAGCGCCAAGCTCGGACTACGCTCAAGCACCGAATGACAAGCGTATATATTGTCATGTCCGTTGCCATAAGGAATCGGACATTAATAAACCCAACCCGCTAAAGAAGTGTAAAGATGACTCAATTTCTTAGGATTTACTGCCATAATAGAACAGGATTTCTTTCTCTTTTAAGCCTTGAAATCCCGCATCAATTAATAATTGATTCAGTTCGGTTTCGGGAATATGTTTAGCACCAATCCGAACAATTCGAGACCGCATGGTATTACTCACACCACTGCGTTGACGTCCGGCTTCTAAACCCATAACTTGATGGTAAAGGTCTAACTTAACCGGAGGAATGGGTGTGCCATCAAAGTCAATTCCTTTCGCGATCGCCACATCAATTGCATCCGCGCCCGTTGTTGATTCCGTTGATATATTAGCTTCTGAAGTCATGGGAAATCATCCAATTTAATCTTTAAACCATTCCATTCTACCGTGATTCTAAGTTCCTTGTTACCTATTACCCATTCCCCATCACGGATTTAAAAAGATTACGCAGATTGACACAGATTAAAATCCGTGAAATCCGTGAAATCCTCTTAAATCCGTGATCCCTATTCCCTCCTATACATTTGAGTTTCCAAATCCTTAATAATCCGTTGTTTATCCGGTTGTCCTTTCAAGAGTTTCAGTAGTCCTAACCCTTGATGAATCGGTTTATTACTAACGGGTTCAGCAAAGCCGCTCACCCCGTCTATTTCACCCATAATTGTCCGATAAAATGCCGCGCCGAATAGATGGTCTATCGGTTTTTCTCCCTCTCCAAAGGAACCCACCGCCATCCAATTATTGCCGATCGCAGTGGAGGGATTTCTGGTTTCTGAAACCGTCGGAATTCCTAATTGAATTTTATCAGAAATTGACTTTTGTGCTACTTCTGCGATCGCCACCCGAGCGGTCATTTCCATTAAAGGAATCGCTCCTTTAATAATTACATTTCCCGATAATAAACCCAAGCCGCCCCGAGAAACGGAATTATAGGATTTTTCCGCTAATCGATCTATTTTAACCTCGGCAATATCAATCCGTTGAATATCCGTTGCAGGATAATCTTGATGCTTTTCTAAGATAGATTGCATCGTTGTTTGAATGGTTTTAAAGGCTTCTAAATAGTCATCATCATCAAACTCATGATCAAAGGCTAAATCCGGTTGACGGATGAGTTGATAAATCACTTTTCCTAGGGCTGGAATCTCTGCATTGATTATCCATTCATCTAAACTAATTAAAGTTAAAGCATCAAGAATACTTTTCCCTTCTCGCAGTTGAATATAGGTTTTTGCATAGCGTTTTTTATCGGATTCGGATAATTCGGATTGATTATAAATAGTATTAATAATCAGAATATCTAAGGTTAAAACCCTGGCGGTAATACTGCCGCGCAAATAGTATTTTTTTAAGTTAGATTTTAAGGAGGAATTGAGAATAATCGTATCAATTTTTGTTAACGCATCTAAATCGGGAACCGCTTCCCCTGAACGGACATATTGATAGGTTCCTTTTAACTGATTTTTTTCTTCTAACCCTAAATCCGATGTTTCTAAGGCTTTTTCCAAGCAATGTTCTAAGGTCAAACAACGGGAATGATGGCTGGCAATAATATAACGTTGACCGATATCAGAATACAGTTTAGAGGTTAGCACCAAATAATCTAATAAATCTAAGGCGGTAAAATCTTGAGTTGCTTGTCCATTATTTAGACGATTATAGGCTTCTAAACATCTAATCTTAGTTTGTTCATAGAGAGAGAATTGATTAATTAAACGATTGATTTGTCGATCCAGATTCAATTCTGAGTTATAAAAACTATGCAAGACTAAAAAGGCATCATTTCCCCGAATTCCACAGCCTTTGAGTCGTAAATTTGCTCCTTCTGTGCGGTGGGGCGGAATTCTAACGGTATAGGTTTTACCGTTTTTTAAGGTAACGGTTTGATTTCCCCCTTGATCGGCTGTTTGATAGGCAATAAAAATATGATACAGTTCATCTAAACTGCAATCGGTTCCTTGGGGATTGGATAAAGGTTCTTCTAATTCTGAACCCAAATAATCCATCCAATCTTGACCTTTTTTCCAAGTGGATTCTACGGAATGGGTTGCCGTATCCCGAATCGTTTTTCCGGCTTCGGTGGCTTTATGGGTAATGGCTTCTCCCGCATGGGATACTCCATGTTTAGCGGCTTTGGTGGCTTTTTCCGTTAAAGACTGACTGGCTTTGGCTGCTTTTCGACTGATCGAATTCCATAAGGATTTATTTTTGTGATCGCCCATTGATTCATTCCCCCCTGAACTCCCCTAAAGCCATAATAGAATAGTTACCATCAAGTTATTTTAGCTCAGATCAACCCCTATTTTTAAATTGGTTTTTCTCCTGGGATTTTCTGGATTAAAACAGCAACTTTAATAATATCGGAGCTGCCGATTCTAACATTCCGACAAATCCACCGCGAGGTTTATTTTCTTGAGGATTTAATCGATATTCCAAGGTTTCAACTAACTGAAGGGAAATTTTTTCGCCCTCTGGGGAATTTAAAGTTTTATACAGTTGTTCGGCTTGTTTTGCATCAGCCATAGCCGCTGTTAAATTCCCTAAATCTGCCAGTGCCATACTGCGAGCAAAATAGGCGGCAGCTAACTTTTCGTCTAATCTCAAGGCTTGATTATAAAAATCAATCGCATTAACATAATGACCCGCTTTGGCTTCACTCACTCCTAGACGGTAAAAGTCCTCCGCATCGCCCACACTCGCCGGAAGTCCGATAACACCTACTAACTGAGCATTATTAATACTTTTGGCATCTAAAACCGCATTACTGAGGTAGGAACTTCTTAAATCCGTGCCGTTGAGGTTCGCCCCCGCCAGGTTCGCCCCGGTTAAGTTAGCCCCGAATAAACTCGCCCCAGCTAGGTTTGCCCCCCGCAGGTCTGCTCCCGTCAGGTTAGCTCGGCTGAGGTTCGCTCCCACCAGATTAGCACCATTGAGGTTAGCACCGACCAAATTTGCCAACACCAAACCTGCACCACTGAGGTCGCAATTTTGACATTGTTTGGTTGATAAAAGTTGTTGAGTCTGTTGTAAATTTTCGGCTTGGGCTGGAGTTAGGGGACTAAGCACTGCTAACAAAGCAACACCAGCGATAATTTTTTGTTTCATAGGACAGACTAATCAAAAGCTCGTTATGGCTATGATAAAATATTATTAGGGTAATTGCTACCGTTCCCAAGCGGACTTTCGGTTTTATCTTGATCAAAATCACGATTAAAAAGTGACTTTAATCACACTAATTTCGCGGTTTATATCACTGGTAAAATCGGCGATTCAATCAATAATATAGGATGAACCCATCAGGTTGTAGGTGCTGCCCATGTTAATGACTGAACCCTCTGTTAGTGTCGAAAGATTGGTCAATCAAATTTTTTCCTCTCGAAAAATCACCCGCAACGACCAACGATTACTGATGTCATTACTACTCTCCAAAGACGCATTGAGTTCAGAAGAACATTCCTATATTGATCAAGTTTTTGAACGCCTAAGACGGGGGCTAATTCATGTCGTTGATTAAGCATCAGAAATTACTCTTAAACCCAGAACTAAAACCACAGGAACTAACAGCCTGTGGTTTCGTTTTTTTAAGATTTTGTGCTAGTTTGAAACCGTTGATAAGGAAAACGCCCGGTTTTGGGATCAAACCATTTATTCCAGAGTTGGGTATTTTCTTCACTGGTAATCGTTTGATTGACTAAATTTCCCCATTGAGAACTATTTTTAGGTAAAATACAACCGTAATTTTCAAAGGTTAGGGGTTGTGATGGGACTAAACGAAAGGCTTTAAAGTCTAGTCCTTGTCGCCACAATTCGCCCAATAATAGAATTCCATCACTGGCGATTAAATCAATTTCTCCAGCTTTTAAGCGACGAATTCCATCGGTGCGACTTCCAATAACTTGCCATTTCGCTTCAGGATAAATGGGACGAAATTCATCGTCGGTTGTTGTTCCCAATAAGAATCCCACGGTAATATTACTTTCCCTAATTGTTTGCAATTTGGTTTCAGAAGTGCGGGTCGGGTTTAAACGTTCTGCATCCGCTTCTCTTGCCAAAAGTTGAATCCCAGTGGTAAAATAGGGAGTGGAAAAATCAACATTTTGTTCTCGTTCTGGGGTGATGCTGGTGGCTTCACAAACAATATCTAATTTACCTGTTTCTACCTGATTAAATCTGTTTTTTAAGTCAACGGTTTTTAATTCTAATTTAATCGGTTTATTCAGTTGTTTTTCTAGGCGCTGTTGAATGAGTTTAATTAAATCAACGGAATACCCTTGTAAGGTGTTGTTTTTGTCTGTATAACCAAAGGGAACCGCATCCGTCCTCACCCCGGCCGTAAGTACCCCTGTCCGGCTGACTTTTTCTAATACGGTTTCCGCCCAAACCGAGAGGGGAAAACTAACGGTGAAAAGAAGACTCAAAAGAGAAACAGCAAGTTTTTTGTCCATTGGTGTTAGATTCTTAACCAGATTAAAACGTCCTGTCATCCTATAACATTAATTGGGAACTCAAGGCAAGGGGAAAAGATATATTTACTTGAAACCAGTTATGGGATTTTGGTGATTAACAACATTTAAGTTCACCGAATTTTGGGATTTTATACTCTTTTTTATTAGTTAATAGTATAATAAAAAGGAAAGAAACATCAACATCCCCTTCCTGATATGATTGAGTTACCCTATTGTTCACCTGATGCTAAATATCGAATCGGAATGAAAGTAGATCGATCTCAAATTGCTTATTTAGTTCTCGAAGAACTCAGGAGCGGAAATCGATTAGAATATCCCTTGGGAAATGTTGTTTCTGAGATGTTCCCTGGTCATGTTTTAATTGATGGAATAATTTCTGAATAGAAACCCGGTTTCTATAAAAATTTTTCTTCCTAAGATTAATCATAACAATAAAAATTATGCGGCAAAATCCAGCAATTCTGAATCTGATTAAACAAATTCAAAACTGTCAAAGTTTAGTGGAATTTGAAACGATTTGTTTACCCTTTGAGTTAATAGATGCTATCACTCAAACCTGTGCATCAACTTTTACCCCTGAAGTATTAAAACATTTATCAGAAACGGAACCGGAAACTTTAGAATCTTGGGCGATCGCTCTTTCTAAAACCCTGGGAACTCAATTCAAACTGCTCAACTCTTGGCAACCTCTACTAGATTCTTTTCCGATTTGCAGAAATCGGAAGTAAAGAATTAGCGATCGCAATCAATCTTTAAAAACCCTAATTACTGAAAAATCATAACTATTAAAATCATATTGTCAAAAAATTGATCATCTGCTCAAAACTGTACAGGAAACTTTAGTAGAAATTGACCAAGAATTATCAACATCTCGACAAAAACAAGAACAGATGCAACAAAAAATCCGCTTTACTTTTTAATACTTTCTCTTTTTAGGATGTCACAGGACACTATTCAGATAGGGTTGCTAAAAACTCCTCTGGTCGCATTGCGGGAACTGAAGAAGCCAGAAAATCTGATGTATTTCTTGTCACAATGACTTCCAAACCTATCGCCTTTGCAGATTCACTCGTTACCGCATCCTCAAAATCTGTCATAGGGCTTTTTAATGCTGCCCGAATTACCTCATCTGTAACGCTAACAACTTGAATACGCTGCAATAATCTTGATAGCAATTCCTTTGTTGCTTCGTTACCAATTTGACGACGCAAGATATAGAAGATATTAGTCACAGCATGACCTGAAATATATCCCTGGACTCGTCCCTGTGTCACTGTGTTTAATGCTTGTGCGGAAGCAACAACAAATAACTGACGTTGAGCCAAAACATCCAATAAGACATCACTATCAAACAAAACCCGTTTCAACTGTATTTTTCCTCCAAATAATCTATATAGGACTCAATAAAATCATCTGCATTGAGTTGAATTACACCGATCAAACTTTGAGTCCAAGGATCAAGATCAGCAATGAATTCAACGCTTGAAGTCGGAGAAATAGATAACAGAGTTTCTTGTTGAATTGAGGTTAAAACAGACTGGACTAACTGCCAGCGATCGCTAATTGGTAATTGCAATGCTTGGTTTTGTAATTCTTGCAGTGTCATCAGCACTCTCTCCATAGTTATAATAGTTCATAATCAAAAGTTTTTGACTGCTCCCTATTCCTAAAATGACCTTAATTAATATTGCTGAAATTTGCCCTGCAACTCTTACCCTTGGCCCTGGTCAACGGTTTGTAATTTGGGTGCAGGGATGTTGTTTTAACTGTCGCGGTTGTGTGTCTCCTGAGTGGATACCCCAGACACAAGCCACAGAAATTCATCCGAAACAATTAGCTAATTATATATTATCAATTCCGGGTACAGAAGGGTTAACGGTTTCCGGCGGTGAACCGATGTTACAATCGGCTGCATTGAGTGAATTATTTCATAATTTGCGTCAACAACGGGATATTTCTATTATTTGTTTTACTGGGTTTACTTTAACACAACTCCAAGCCCAAAACAACCCCGCTATTGATGAGATTTTAACCTTAATTGATGTTTTAATTGATGGACAATATCTTCCTGAATTTAATGATAATCAAGGTTGGCGAGGTTCATCAAATCAAGTCGTACATTTTTTAACCCCTCGTCATTTACCCGAAGCAAGTTTATTTACACAGCGTCAGCGAGATGTCGAAATTCATCTACGCCCCAATGAAGCCTTAATGGTTGGTGTTCCCCCTGTTAATTTTTCTAATCAGTTTAAAACCGCCATTGATACCGCCACAAAGTAGGGTTTGTAAGCTCCGCGCACGCACCATTATCCCTTGTTAATTGGGAATATCTTCTAATCTAAAAGTTCTCATTCCTTCCCCGGATAAATGCTCTCTAACAATCCGACTTTTGAGACGTTGTACCATTTTTTCATAAAGGTTTCTTACCTCTCGACCATTGCCAAAATTTCGCCCTCGATTTTCATACATATCTCGAAATATAGTTAACAATTTTTCCGATACTTCTGGGGTAACTATCCACCCCCCTTGCTGACCCATTCCTAAACAAATTTGATGCAATTCTTCTCCGGTATAATCGGGAAATTCAATAATATTACCAATTCGAGATTTAATCCCTGAATTTGCATTCATAAACCCTTGCATTTCTAGGGTATATCCTGCTAAAATAACAATTAGGCGATCGCGTTCATTTTCCATCATGGGTACTAACGTATCAATCGCTTCCCGTCCAAAATCTTGACCCGAATCACTCCGACTTAACCCATAAGCTTCATCAATAAATAATACCCCATCTAGGGCAGATTCAATAACTTCTTTCGTTTTTAAGGTCGTTTGTCCTATATATCCGGCGACTAAATTACTGCGATTTGCTTCAATAAAATGCCCTTTTTCTAATAGTCCCAACGCCTTAAAAATTTGCCCAATTAATCGCGCTACCGTTGTTTTTCCCGTCCCTGGATTTCCTGTAAATAATAGATGGCGAGTTTGCTGACCTTCATGAATAGAAATTCCCGCTTCTCTTAATTGTTGATTGGCTAATTGTTCATTAACAATTTCTTTGATATTCTGTTTCACAGAATCTAATCCGGTTAATCGATCTAATTGTTGTAATAACTCTTGTAAAACTTGCTCATTTTTTCGAGATTCTTGGCGATATTCTGGGGGTAAATCTTGAAGTTGAAAAGGTTCTTGTAACGGTTCTAAATTCTGCTGAATTACACGCTGAGAACGCAATTGATCCATTTTGTCAAATAAATTTTCCACCACCCCCGCATTGCCAAAATTCTGATCCCTTCGTCTATATAAATCCTTGAATAAACTAACTAAAGCTAATTCTAATTCCGGTGTCATCGAACACTGTAACCGTGATAACCGTTGTTGAAAAATAGCCAACAATTCCGAGGGAGTATAATCTTCAAAAATAATCGTAGTTGGTAAGCGACGTTTTAACCCTGGATTACTTTCTAAAAATTCATTAATATTATCAAGATATCCCGCAATAATTACCGCCAGTCGATGACGTTCATCTTCCATTCTTTTTAGCAAAGTATCAATCGCTTGCTGACCAAAATCATTATTTCCCCCTTGACTTAAGGTATAAGCTTCATCAATAAATAATACCCCATCTAAGGCTTGATCAATCACTTCATTGGTCTTAATTGGGGTTTGTCCTATATATCCAGCGACTAAATCCTGTTTAGCAACTTCTCGAACATGACCCCGTTTTAATAATCCTAAATCTCGATATATTTCCCCAATTAATCGCGCTACGGTGGTTTTCCCTGTACCGGGATTTCCGGTAAAGATTAAATGGAGACGGGGTGGGTCGGTTTGTTGTCCTTGTTTTTGACGTTGTTGTTGTACAATTAGCTGGGGTATTTGTTGACTAATTAAGGTTTTGACACTCGATAAACCGATCATTTGATTTAACCTTTCTAAAGCAGGTTGGGTGCTAATATCCGCAACAAACCAACGCTTTGCTTTTGCTTGAGTGAGGGAAATTTCAGGAACAATTTTAAACCGATGATACCAAGTCTTTAGAGATTGGTTTTCCGCCGATATCCATTGGGAGAGTTGATTAAGATTTTTCCAAACTAGGGTTTTTTGTTCCTGTAACCGAAAATACTGTTGTAAGTTATTAATTTCTTGAATATCGGGAGAGGAGAGGCGAACTAAATTTAGGGATTGACTTGTAGAATCATCTCGGTTTCTGATATAATTAGACAGGAGAGTGAAACCAATGCGATCGCAATATTCTTGCAATTTGGCAATAGTTTCATGGTGAGAAATAAAAATACACAGGTTACAATTCTGCGGAGGTAAACGTAACCAATTAACAAACCGCCCAAATAGTTCGCGGTGATTAGCAAATTGTCCTAAATCTTCCGTATTAGTAAAAATAATGACGGATTTTTGGTTAATATCCTGCATGACAGTTTCAAAAATAGGCAGAATATTAACATCTTGTAATCGAGTTGGAGCATTGCTGGTTGTTGGTTGGGGTGCGACTGTTGGTGCGGGAGTTTGTCGCCCTAATAATCCCCGTTTTCTTCCTAATGAACCGGAAAATCTAAGTTCTTGACAAGGGGCAGAATTATTGTTAGATTGAGTTTGGGGAAGACAGCGATCGCGGGATACTTTATCTAAGAAATACAGTTTTTCCACTCCTGAATAAAACAGGATTCTTTGATAACCTTGGGATTGTAAATAACGATGTAAAACCTGTTCGATATCTTGTAATAATAAATCTGGAGTGCAGAAGGTATCGCTGGTATTAGTTCCGTAGAAGATAAAAAAGCGATCGCCTGAATCTAAATTTAACCCCGATGTAATTCGTTCAATAGTCATATTATTAGGGATGAATATATGAATAAAACCGTAGGGGCGGGTTCCGTACAAATTTATGTTTCCCACCAATAACTATCATAAACCCGCCCAACCCCACCATGAATTTTCAATTGCTGATGAAATTTTGGGGTAGGGTCAGGGGCGGGTTTAGATAAATTATTTCTGAGTCAGTCAGGGGCGGGTTTAGATAAATTATTTGTGAGTATTCAAGGTTAACTCGAACCCGCCCCTACGGGTGATCAAATATTCCTTATATGTTATATTATGGAGGATCTCAAACAGATAGTGTAGCGATCGGGAGTCAACCCATGCAAGCGATCCTTCTAAGCCGTGAAGAAGTTGCGCGACGTGCAAAGCAACTGTACGAGTGCGGAATTCGTCAAAAGGTCGAGATCGATGAAAACATTGGCAAAATGGTGATCATCGACATTGAAACGGGTGATTATGAGGTCGATAAAACTGGGTTGCAAGCATCACGAAACCTTAGCAAAAAGCACCCAAACGCCCGCCTGTTTGGTATTCGCATCGGCTACAACGTTGCTGTTTCATTTGGTGGTGTCATGGAGCGTGTCTATCAGTGATTTCTGGAATCGTGACAGATAGACATCCAACTGTCGCGCTGACGTTTTTGTTGCCAAATGGCTCAAGCATACCCATTGAGTTTGTTATAGATACAGGTTTTACAGGAGAACTGTGTCTTCCAATAGAAGCGGTTTCATTGATGGGCTTACCCTTCAGACACGATACTCCTGCAAACTTGGCAGATAACAGTGAAGTCCTGCTGCCAATTCACGAAGCCACCGTCCTGTGGGATGGTGAAGAACGAGAAGTCCTGGTTATTGCTACAGGGAGACGACCCTTGCTTGGAACTGCTTTATTGGATGAGCAAGAACTCGTCATTCAATTTACAGAAGGCGGGTTGGTGACAATCGATCAGTTGTAAATACCAATCTAGCGTGAGGCAGCACAGGCTAACAATACAACCCGTAGGGGCGGGTTCCGTACCAATTTATAATTCTCAGCGATAACTATTATAAACCCGCCCGACCCCGCCATGAATTTTAAATTACTGATTCAATTTTGGGGTGAGTCAGGGGCGGGTTTAGACAAATTATTTGTGGGTTTCAAAGATTAACTCGAACCCGCCCCTACGAATCCTGGCCAGCAAAGTCAGGGTGATCAAATATTCCCTAAACCCGTAGGGGCGGGTTCCGTACAAATTTATAATTCCCACCAATAACTATCATAAACCCGCCCCACCCCACCATTAATTTTCAATTGCTGATGAAATTTTGGGGTAGGGTCAGGGCGGGTTTAGATAAATTATTTCTGAGTCAGGGGCGGGTTTAGACAAATTATTTCTGAGTATTGGAGGTTAACTCGAACCCGCCCCTACGAATCCTGGCCAGGAAAGCAGGAAGCAACCCGAAACCCGTAGACGTTGTAGCAGAGGTCGGGATCGTACCTGAAACGATAAGCAGAACGGCAGTAATCGGGACTGTAGAGCCACGAACCGCCCCGCAAACAACGAATTCTTCCGTCATCCAATAAATAGTTGACTAAATTTTCAACACTGTAAACTTGATAACGATTATCATTCTGATATAGATTATCCCAAACTTTCCCTAGAATTGGCGCATCAGCATAGCTGTCATGCCAAGGATCGGCGCACCATTCCCAAACATTGCCATGGAGGTCATATAACCCAAAGGCATTGGGGGAAAACTCCCCGACGGGATTAGTTTGCTGGCGATATTGCCCCGAGGGTTCGCTGGCATAGACTATGCTGCCGTTATAGTTGGCTAACTGACTGGTGATCGTTTCCCCAAAGTAGAACGGCGATATAGTTCCAGCGCGACAGGCATATTCCCATTCCGCCTCACTGGGCAAGCGATAGGCTATTCCTGTATATTTATATAGTCTAGCACAAAATTCTACGGCATCATACCAGTTTACATTTTCTACAGGTCGGCGATCGCCTTTAAATTTAGAAGGGTCTGGTTTTAGGTCACGGCGAACTTTCGGTAAGTTAGCAACCCGTTTCCATTGCGCTTGAGTAATGGGATATTTGCCCATCAAAAAAGCCGAAACGGTAACTTGATGTTGGGGTTTTTCGTTATTACTTCCTTCCCCCTGGGGTGAACCCATTAAGAACGTCCCACCCGGAATATACACCATTTCTAAAATGATATTGTTGCCTAAATCTTCCAGAAAGTCTTGGGCTTTGTGGGTTTGAGAATTAATAATTAGTCCTTGACGATTAACGGTAAGTGCTACAAAGCTAAATTCGCGCAGTTGTATCTTTAAAGACGGGGGAAGTTCGGAAATTGGTTCTTCTATTTTAGCAGATTCGAGTTGTGTTTGAATCACCGTTAACTGTTCGTTAAAAGGTTCGGGAATTGATGCTTCTATTTTAGCAGTTGCAAGTTGTGTTTGAATCGCCGTTAACTGTTCGTTAATTGGAGTAAAAAAATTGAGTAAGGTTTGCGGGGTAATAATTTCTTGGGCTAATTTTTCCTGATATTCTATTTGAGATTGGTTTAACTGATTAACTTGGGTTTGGAGTTCCTGACGTTCTGCGGTTGCGGTGGTCAGTTGTTGTTGAATTATTGTTAACTGTTGGGTGAGAGTAGAGATAGATTCTGTCAACTGTTGGCTGGGAACTTGGGAAAATTGATCAAATTTAGTAAGAAATTCGGTTAACTGTTGTTGAGCAGCAAGTTGTTGTTGATTTAGTTGATCTTGCAGGGTTGTTAATTTTAACCATGCCTGTTTTGCCCAATTGAATTTAGCTTTTTCCTTAGCAATAAATTCATTAGGGATATGTCCAGGGAAAGTCACGGGATAGGGCGTTAAATCCCATCCACAATCTGAGTCTCGAACTGCGGTTTGAAATTCCTGACGCTGTTGCTGTAAGCGCTTTTGGGTATTTTGTTCTAAATCTGCTAAACTACTTTTTAAACGTTGGCTTTCCTGTTCCTGTCGTTGGGCGCGCTGTTCGAGGGGTGCAAAACGTTGCTGGAACTCTTGTCGCGCCTGTTCTCGAACTGCATTTAACCGTTCTGGGAGATCCTTTTGTACAGAACGTAGACGACTTTCGGTGTTCTTTCAGACGTCGCAATTCCTGTTCTTCAACACTCACATATCGCCGTTTTTCGCCACTCATGGTTTTGCCCCCGTTTGGCTAAGATTGTTTCAGTTTTCTGATTTTAACATGGATTTTTAAGTTTGATAGCTAGGAATAGGAAATAAATAATATCTTAAATCTGCTATAATAAACCTGGTAATATTGTTAATCAATTTTAAGGATATTTTAATTTAAAAGTGACTTCTGAACTTTGGTTATCTGGGTTAAAAAAATATCGAGCGATCGCCGTTATTCGCGCTCGTCAAAGGCAACTAGGAAAACAAATGGCACAGGCAACCGCCGCCGGAGGCATGGGGTTAATTGAAATTACTTGGAATAGTGACCAAGCCCCAGAATTAATTGCGGAATTACGGTCTGAATTGCCTGAATGTTTGATCGGCACTGGCACATTATTCACCATTGAAGATGTGCAGAAGGCGATCGCAGCCGGGGCGCAATTCCTATTTTCTCCCCATACCAACCCTGATATGATTCAGGTGGCAAAACAAGCGGAAATTCCGATAATTCCTGGGGCATTATCCCCGACGGAAATCATCACCGCCTGGCAAGCCGGGGCTAGTTGTGTTAAGGTATTTCCTGTTTCCTCGGTCGGGGGTGTAGATTATATTAGAAGTATTAAAGGGCCGATGGGAAATATCCCCTTAATTCCCACGGGAGGGGTAACTTTAAATAATGCCGTTGAGTTTATTCAAGCGGGAGCGATCGCGGTGGGACTCGCCGGAGATTTATTTCCACCGGATTTAATTGCCCAACAAAATTGGCAAGCGATCGCTCAAAAAACTCAAACCCTCCTACAACAGTTCTCCGAAATTTCTGCTTGAATTGGTGAAGGAATAGGCAACAACAGAATACAATTTGAGGTATCGCAGTATTCAAGATCACTTGTAGGGGGACGGCGCGCCCAAAGTCCGTCAACTTAAGCCGAAAACCCGTGATTACAGCCGAGATTAGATCCCCCTAAATCCCCCTTAAAAATGGGGACTTTGAACTCTAATTCCCCCCTTTCCAAGGGGGGCTAGGGGGGATCATTGACTTGGGATCAGATCAGCGTGAATTCGGGTTTGAGCGCCTACTTTTCGCCGTAAGTTGACACCGATGGGCGCGCCGTCCCCCTACGATCAATTGGATGTCTATACTTGCTAAGTCAAACCCAAGGAGTCGAGTATGAAAACTTTAAACCCCTTAATTAAAACCCGATCTGGTTTCAAGTTTAATCCGGTCAAACGACCCCATTTTCCCAGAACAAAATCAAGTTTTTGGGGAATGATAGCCAGCGCGACAATGTTAACATTAATCACCGGATTCTCCCCAGGAAATTTAGCGATCGCCAATGAACAACACAACCTAATTGCGCGTAATATGATGGAATTACAGCAATCTTCTGAACGTTGGATTTTAATTGATCTATCTCGACAACGCTTAATAGCTTGGGAGGGAAATAAACCTGTTTATGCGGTAATTGTTTCTACGGGAAAAGCGGACACCCCCACCCGCACCGGAGTCTTTAAAGTCTATACCAAATACGAAACTACCCGCATGACCGGCCCGGATTATGATGTTCCCGATGTTCCCTACACGATGTACTACGACGGGGGTATGGCCATTCATGGAGCCTATTGGCATAATCTATTTGGTACACCCGTTTCCCACGGTTGTACTAATGTTGCTGTCAATCATGCCAAATGGTTATTTGAGTGGGCATCGGTGGGAACCCCCGTTATTGTACATAACTAACTATGCGAATTATTGCTATTGCCGATATTCATGGCTGTTCAATGGCTTGGGATACTCTCCTATCTATGATTAAGCTCCAAGGGGATGATTTAATCATTACCCTAGGGGATTATGTGGATCGAGGGCCAGATTCTAACGGGGTACTGGAAAGATTAATTACCCTGCACAAAACCGGACAGTTAGTCGCCCTGCGGGGAAACCACGAAATCCTGATGTTAGAGGCGCGTCACTCTCCCCAACAGTTCGATGCTTGGTTTAAATGGGGGGGTGATCAAACCTTAGCCTCCTATCCTACCACCGGAAAAAAACCTAAGTTAGAAACCATTCCCGCCCACCATTGGGAATTTCTGGAAAACCTGTGTGTGAACTATTGGGAAACGGAACACCATTTTTTTGTTCATGGCAATGTTGACTCCCAACTTCCCCTAAATCAACAACCCACAGAACAATTATTTGGGGCAAAATTTCATCATGCAAAACCCCATATTTCGGGAAAAACGATGGTTTGTGGTCATACCCGTCAAACCAGTGGTAAACCTGTTAATTTAGGCTATGCCATTTGTATTGATACTTGGGTTTATGGACAAGGTTGGTTAACAGGTTTAGATATTAATAGTGGTAAAATTTGGCAAGCCAATCAAATCGGTCATTTTCGGACAGGTTGGATTGATGAATTCAAGCCGATTTAATCGGATGAACAGCTTTCGGTGATTCCCCGCAGAGAATCCATCAGACTGCTGTATTCCGAAGGATTGAGTACCCCCGAACTATAAAACTGAGCCAGACAGCTATTAATGGCATTAAACGCTGACTTCCGTTCTAACCAGGATTTTCCTTTCTGGAGCGCTTCTTCTGCGGAGGCATAGTCTTCGTCGGAGGTCAAATATTCGCCATAGGGGAGAATAATTTGCCATTTCCAGCGATGGCGAAGACTGAGGGTGGAGATTAACAAGCCGTAATAGTTTTTGTGCATCGATAATACTGCTGAAAATCCTTAACAATTATTTAACTATTGTATTACATTTCTTAAATAATTTTAACTTTTGTTAGAGTTACATTAAGAAATGAGTACATATACGGATTGTATACCTCCAAAAATCCGTTTCTTATGTATTGAAAAGTACAAATACCCGCCTTTTTTAGCCGATGCAATTTTATCCGTAAAAATAAAAATATCTGACCGTTCGGGGAGAGGATAATGAAGTAATGTTAAAATTATTAATATTCTTTAAAAAATGGGATTAATTTCGCTATATTCTTTTAGTAAAGAGATCAAAGTTCATCCAATTTAACAAAATGATGGACGTTTAATTATACCTTAATTTTGTCAATTATTGCGTCGAGTAATACCTTTTTTGTCAGCCCTTTTGCCGATTTACTTATGAACTTAAATTTTAAATTTGCCATTGTCAGTGATTTGCATATTGCCTTGCCTGAAACAATATGGGATCATCCCCACCGTTTCCATTTAGTGGAAGTGAGCATCCCGGCTTTAGAATTGGCATTAGACCATTTAGGGGAATTAGATTTAGATTTTCTACTCTTACCCGGGGATTTAACTCAACATGGAGAACGGGAAAATCATCAATGGTTAAGTCAACGATTAAGCCAACTGCCCTATCCAGTTTATGTGATTCCTGGAAATCATGATTTTCCAGCCTTAGAAAGCCATAAAAATCACATTGGATTGAGGGAATTTCCCCAATATTATCGAGCTTTTGGCTATGAAAATCACCAAGGTTTAGATTATACCAGGGAAATTTTACCTGGGTTACAATTAATTGGGTTAAATTCCAATCATTTTGATGATCATGGCAATCAAATAGGCTGTTTACAATCGGAACAGTTAGAGTGGTTAGAACAGGTATTATCTCAAGTCAAAAATCAATTGGTTTTTGTGATGATTCATCATAATGTGATTGAACATTTACCCGGACAAGCGACGAATCCTTTAGGGCGACGATATATGTTAGAAAATGCTCCGCGTTTTTTAGAAATTTTAAAACAGGCGGGGGTGCAGTTAGTTTTTACCGGACATTTGCACGTTCAAGATATTGCCGAATGGCAAGGAATTTATGATATTACTACGGGATCATTAGTCAGTTATCCCCATCCCTATCGCGTGATTCATGTTCATACCAATACTCAGGGAAAACCCGTTTTAAAGATAGAATCCCATCGAATTACCGCCGTTGAAGATTGGCCAGATTTACCATTAAAATCCCGGGAATGGATGGCGGAGCGTTCTTTTCCCTTTATGATGAAACTATTGACCAATCCCCCGTTAAAATTAACCCCTCAAGAAGCAGAAAAAATAGTTCCCCATCTGCGTTATTTTTGGGCGGATATTGCCAACGGAGATACGCAATTCAATTTTGAACTGTTTCCGCCCTCTGTGCGTCGTTATTTTGAAGAATTTAGTGCTACAGATCAGATTGATAATTTTGCTCAGTTAGTTTTATCTTAATTTATGGGAGACAAAGGAGTCTAAAACTAAAACCTAAAGGGTAAACTCTTTTCTTCCCCATTCCCCATTCCCCATTCCCCATTCCCCATTCCCCATTCCCCATTCCCCATTCCCCATTCCCCATTCCCCATTCCCCATTCCCCATTCCCCATTCCCCATTCCCCATTCCCCATTCCCCATTCCCCATTCCCCATTCCCCATTCCCCATTCCCTTCTCTGCGATTAAACATCAAAATAATCCCCAATATTACCGCTTTTTTCCAAGAGTTTTTCCAAGGTATCAAATTGAAACCAGAAGACTAAATTTCGATCTTGTAAAACCTGAATAACTCCCATTAAAGCAATTGAATATTTAGGAGATAAATTCCCTAATAATATCTGTCTTAGCTCTCCCTCTTTGTATTTAGGAATCATATAGGTAATTCCATATTCACATAGGGTACTAATCACTCCCATGATGCCATTATAAAAAATATTTCCCACTTCACTAAAAATGGCTTTTTCAAACGCTTCTTTATCTAATTTGCGCCGATCTTCACTTTCAATCAAATCAATTAATATTGTTGCAGTTTGTTTAGGAAATATCAGTTGAGTATTCCCTTGAAACTCTCCTGTAAATACCATTTCTACAGCTTTTAGTCCCTTGAAACTCACCTGTTTTTCCAACTGCATCGGTAACTGTTGCGGGGGGAATAAATCCACAGATAGTAACTTCAACTTGATCGGCGATCGAGAGATCATTTCTAACATAATATCTGCCCGCTCAATGCCGACTGTAAACAATTGTGTCAAAACCGAAAGCCGTTGTGAATCTTCCTGCATAAACTTCAAACACCGAGTTTTTACAAAGATCGAATCGATATTAATTAATAATTTTTTTGCCTAAAAATGCCAAAAACCGAGGTATAACCGTGTAGAAACGTGGCATTTCCCACCGGGCCAATTTCACCATTGCAAAAAAAGCCACTCAAGGGAATATTAAAATACCGTCGGAACAGTCGGGAGTCAAAATTCGCTTCTCCATAAAGTCCTTCTCCCCGTCCTAAACAGGAAAACATCAATGATCCGGCATTTGTGACTCCTTGGGGAAAGGAAGAAGCCTGTCGTTGATAACATTCTATTAATAATTCTAAATCTTCCGCCGAAGTACGAGCATCTCTGAGGTGAAATTGAATCCGTTGTCCGGGACGAACCCGATCGCCAATGGCAATCGCCCCAGCCCGGGGATCAACCCCAATTAAATTCCGAATTAAAAAATCCCCAGGTTCTAATTTCTGTTTAAATTCATCCCGCACCACCCCAACAAACAACGAATGTTGAGCCAGTTGTCGATCTTCTTCGCTTAATTGCTGTACCAGATCTTGCAATGCTTCTAAGGGAGATAGGCGCACAGAAACGGCAGAAGTGGTTTCCAGGGGGGAATCTTCCGATGGCGTTTCCACTTCCAAGACAATATTGCGTTCAGCCTGGGTGACGCGGTAGGGATGACCAATGGGGCGACAACCCTGGGCAACAATAGTTTCAATCACAATATTGCCATACAACGCCATGCCTACAATTTCTTCAGAGTGACGCTTGGAACCGGAAAATACCCCCGTTCCCCCTCCCATGGCTCCAGTGCTGGCTAGGCCTCCAACTTTTACCGAACCCGGGTAGGCATAATCCAAGCCTTGTAAAAAATCATTAATTTGACCAAAGTAGGGATCAACTAACAGGATAAATTGCGGCTGATCTTCCGGTTTGACACCAATTAACTCCACCCATCGATCCGGGGAACTATCCAAATCAGGCAAATCATCAGCAGATAAGTGAAACGGATGAATTTCAACACCAGGTAAATGGGCTAAGGTGAGACTCAGAGCGGGTTCTCCCTCAATTTCCTCCGCCTGGTAATCGGAATTCATGCCAATCACACCCCCGGCACCACAACCAATCAGGGTGGGAAGCTTGAGATGTTCTTGGAGTAAGGGCATCAGTCGGGAATATTCACTACTAAAGGCTGAGGAAATAAAGACTAAGCCCAGGTCTGGAGAAGCTCGTAAGGCATCTTGAGCAATTTCCACAACTTCCTTCACCGCCGCTTCTAAGGAAGGACGTTGAGATAAAGCACTGACCCAGCGCATAGGTTTAGTTGTCGATTCCGCCATCTTCGCCCTCCCTCAATAGTCTGCTCTCTTGTGCTAAGATAACAGATTGTGTGGAAATACAGCAGATGCAATGTTTGATCAATTGCGAATTTGGAAGCCCACACTACATCAAAATTGTCAGTGTAGGTAGTTCACACTTGAAACTTATGTATTACAGTAAGAAGGAAATCCAAACTTTAGCGGCATAGCCGGACAAAAAGGACAAAGTGGGTAGCCCTTACTCAATGTTCTCAAGTGGGATTAGAACCTGTACTTATGTAGATTAGATTAAACGCAAGGTTTATGAACAATATCAACGAACTCATCGAGAAAGAACTAGAGGAAGCCCGCACAGTCTGTGACGTCAGCGGCGCTACCTCTAAAGAATGTGCAGCAGCTTGGGATGCGGTGGAAGAATTACAAGCGGAAGCTTCACACCAAAAACAAGAAAAACCCAAAAGCTCTTTTGAAGTTTATTGCAGCGATAACCCCGATGCGGCTGAATGTCGGCTTTATGAAGACTAATAGGTTCCTTTTTCGGCTGTTTAGTTTTTGTTAATTGATAAGCAACTGAGAGTTAACTCAAGTTAACCCAGTTGCTTAATTTTTCTTTATTGGATTTAATAATTTAGGATGTTCAATTGTTTACTAGCCGTCGAATCTTCTTGGTTACAACCGTTGGTCTGGACGGACTATAGGCTGGCGGTTATATTTGCACTGATTATTCCCTTGGTGATCTTTGTTTGGGCTTTTGTTCAGAAAGCTGAAGCCATTCAACACTTAATGATCACCTATTTGCGGGTTGCTAGTTTGTTGATCATTAGTTTGTATTTAATGGTTGCTGCCCTCCCGATTGGTTTTCTGACGTTGCTGATGGCGCGGGTTTTAATTCCGATTTCCCTCTGGTTTTGGGTGGATCTGAATGAGGAAGTTTCAGAAATGCCCAATTCCGGTCTGAAGTCACTCTTTACTTCTTGGCGTTGGGCGGCGACGGTTTATAACTTTTTGGGTGCGATCGCTTTAATTCCGGTTTTACACTGTGGATTTTCCCAAAGTCAAAAAGATCTAATCGCGGATGCAACTTGCCGGATTTGGCTAGATCCTCCCTGGTTATATCGACAAACGTTCAGTCCCAATTTAACCCCCCAATTTTTAGGCTTTTTTGCCTTAGTCGGTTTGGCAGTTTATATTCTTTATTTGGGTTATTTTGTATTTTTTAAGTTAGGAAAACAGGGACGTTCCGCAATGGGATAAAAAAGAGAGAGTCGCCTTGGCAACTCTCCCTACCATCAGGGTGCATCTACATACCACAATATAACTTTTATTGGGTGAGGGGTCAAGCCCCCTATTTAAAGATTGTGTAAAAATTTGTTAGCAATTGTTAAGGTTTTGTAAAGATGGGAGCCGAAAAAGCCAGGGGAGCGAGGACACTCGCCAACCGTCAACAGCTTTACTTTTGTAAATCTTAACTAGGTGATAGGTTTTTTAATAAATCTTTACCATTAATCCGTGCCACAATAGAATAACAACTTAAAAAGTTATAACCAATTATCTAGGGAGGTCATGAATGGTAGCCCTCACTGATCGTGTAAAACAAAATCGTTTAACAATTGAAGTTCAAGAGATTGCTGCTGATACCACTGCTATTCGTTCCCTGGACTGGGATCGGGAAAGATTTGATATAGAATTTGGCCTGCAAAACGGCACAACCTATAATTCATTTATCATTCGAGGGGAAAAAACCGCCCTCGTTGACACATCCCATGCCAAATTCCGGCAACTGTATTTGGATACACTCAAGGGATTAATTAATCCTGCGGATATTGACTATTTAATTATTAGTCATACCGAACCCGAT
This sequence comes from Planktothrix sp. PLAVEN19ND, assembly GCF_057220675.1. Lineage (NCBI taxonomy): Bacteria > Bacillati > Cyanobacteriota > Cyanophyceae > Oscillatoriales > Microcoleaceae > Planktothrix > Planktothrix sp. PLAVEN19ND. Next base: position 3,484,477 of record NZ_CM170132.1, read on the forward strand.
CACAGTGGCTTAGTCAAAGATATCTTAGAACTTGCACCTAACGCTACGGTTGTCGGGTCGAAGGTAGCAATTCAATTTTTAGAAAATTTAACCCATACGCCCTTTGAACGCCAATTAGTTAAAAATGGCGATACCTTAGATTTAGGAAATGATCATGTTTTAGAATTTGTCTCCGCCCCGAATTTACATTGGCCGGATACAATTTTTAGCTTTGATCGGAAAAGCCAAACCTTATTTACTTGCGATGCGTTTGGAATGCACTATTGTTCCGATCAAACCTACGATGAAAACTTAGCAGCACTTGAACCGGATTTTCACTTTTATTATGAGTGTTTAATGGCTCCTAATGCCCGTTCGGTAATTAATGCGATGAAACGCATGGAACCTTTAGGAGAAATTACCACGATTGCTACAGGACACGGCCCGTTATTACGGCATAATTTAGAAGAATTAAAAGGACGTTATTGGAAATGGAGTCACGAACAAACTAAATCTGAAACTGCTGTGGCGGTGTTTTATTTCTCCGACTATGGCTATAGCGATCGCCTCTCCCAAGCCATCGCCCACGGAATTACAAAAACCGGTGTTGCTGTCGAAATGATGGATTTACGCACGGCTGAAGCGACAGAAGTGCGGGAATTAGTGATGGGTTTCTGCGGGATTTATTATCGGAATGCCCCCGATTTCTGGCCTGGGTTCGGAACTCGCAGGAGAAACCATTAACACCATTATTGCATCCGCCCATAACAAACAATCCTACGGTTTATATGAGTCGGGAGGGGGAAATGATCTCTCATTATATCCCTTGCAAGTTAAACTCAATGACGCTGGATTAAAGCAAGCCTTTCCTTCGATTCGGATTACGGAAACTCCCCATGACACCACCTATCAAACCTGCGATGAAGCGGGAACAGATATCGGACAATGGTTGAGTCGAGATAAAACCGTTAAGCAGATGAAATCCCTGGATACCAACTTAGATAAAGCCCTGGGACGCCTAAGCGGTGGATTGTATATTATTACGGCTCAAAAAGGAGAAGTTAGTAGTGCGATGTTAGCCTCCTGGGTGAATCAAGCGAGTTTTCAACCATTAGGATTAACCATTGCAGTTGCTAAGGATCGAGCCATTGAAGCGTTAATGCAGGTTGATGATAAATTTGTGCTTAACATTTTAGCAGAAAATAATTATCAAAAACTGATGAGACACTTCTTAAAACGATTTACCCCTGGTGCGGATCGGTTTGCTGGAATTAATACCCAAACCGCTAATAATGGCAGTCCAATTCTAACAGAATCCTTAGCTTATTTAGAATGTCAAGTCCAAAGTCGGATGGAGTTAAGTGATCATTGGATTGTTTACGCCACCGTTGATAATGGACGAGTCAGTGATCCAGAAGTGCTCCCGGCGGTTCACCATCGCAAAGTCGGAAATCATTATTAACCTTGATTATTAACCTTGATTAGATCCCCCCTAACCCCGCCAAAAAGGAGGGAATCGGAGTCTTAAAGTCCCATTCAAAAGTGGGAAACAAAGTCTCAAAGTCCCCTTAATAATGGGATTTAGGGGGATCGATACTTAGGAACAATCAAAACTTTTTTTAATCCAAGATTATGCCTAATCAAAAACCACGGGATGTTCAAGTTTTTTTAATTGGAAATAACACAAAAGTCGTGCGATCGCGCACTTGGGATCGGTTAAAATTTGAAGTTGAATATTCCCTCCAACGGGGAACAACGGCGAACAGTTATATTATTGAAGCCGATCAAACTGCAATTATTGATCCCCCCGGAGAATCCTTTACCCAAAATTATATTGAAGCGTTACAAACTCGCGGGAATTTGGAACAGTTGGATTATATTATTTTGGGTCACTTTAATGCTAATCGAGGTGCGACATTAAAGGCTTTATTGGCATTATCACCTAATGTAACATTCGTTTGTTCAAATCCGGCTGCTTTAGCCCTACGAGAATATTTTGAAAACAAAAACTTAAAAATTTTAACCATCAAAGGAGAAGAAACCTTAGATTTAGGTCAAGGTCATCAATTACAGTTTGTTTTAACTCCTACTCCTCGCTGGCCTGATTCCCTTTTAACCTATGATCAAGCCACGGAAATTTTATTCTCCGATAAGCTATTTGGGGCGCACGTTTGTGGCGATCAAGTCTTTGATGAGGGCTGGTCAGTTTATAGCGATGATCGACGGTTTTATTATGACTGTCTTCATGCAGCCCAAGCCAAACAAGTTATTTCTATCCTCGATAAAATCAAGGAATTACCCCCGATTAAATTCTATGCAACCGGTCATGGGCCGTTAGTTAAACATGGCAAAACCGAACTAACAAATTTATATCGAGATTGGAGTGAAAAACAGAAATCTCAAGACTTAACTGTAGCATTATTATATGCCTCAGCCTATGGAAATACCGCAACAGTAGCCCAAGCGATCGCCAAAGGATTAACAAAGTCCGATATCGCCGTAGAATTAATTAATTGTGAATACGCTAAATCCTCAGAAATTCAAGAATCCCTAGAAAAATGTGATGGATTTATTATTGGTTCTCCCACATTAGGAGGTCATGCTCCCACTCAAATTCAAACCGCTTTAGGAGTGATTTTAAATACAGCTTCGACGAATAAATTAGCCGGAGTATTTGGTTCCTATGGATGGAGTGGAGAAGCAATTGACTTGTTAGAAAGTCGCCTAAAAGATGCGGGTTATAGATTTGGTTTTGAACCCATCCGAGTGAAATTTGCCCCGACGGATATCACCCTCCAAACCTGCAAAGAGGCCGCAATTGATTTTGCTCAAACCCTCAAACGCACCCAAAAACGCCGGGCATTTCGGCCTACGGCGACTTCTGCGGGGGCCGATCGCACCGCCCAGGCCTTGGGGCGTGTGGTGGGTTCCTTGTGTGTCGTCTCCGGGCGTCGGGGGGAGATGTACAGCGCCATGTTAGCGTCCTGGGTGTCCCAGGCGACCTTTAACCCTCCGGGGTTTACCGTGGCGGTAGCCAAGGATCGGGCCTTGGAACCCTTAACTCATATTGGCGATCGCTTTGTTCTAAATATTTTGCAGGAAGGAAAACAACTGCGAAAACATTTTCTCAAGCGATTTGAACCAGGAGAAAATCGGTTTGTTGACTTAGAAACGGAAGAAACATCGAGTGGTTGTTTAATCTTAAAAGATGCCTTAGCCTATCTCGATTGTGAGGTTAAAAATCGGATGGAATGTGGCGATCATTGGGTAATTTATGCCACGGTTCATCAGGGTCAGGTGTTGAATCCAGAGGGGGTTACGGCGGTTCATTATCGGAAGACAGGAACCCAGTATTAATTAGTTAAAATTGGGTTGATCAACATCTCTATAGAAACCCTGTTTCTTACCCCTATTCCTGATCAAAAGGGAATAGGGAATAGGGAATAGGGAATAGGGAATAGGGAATAGGGAATAGGGAATAGGGAATAGGGAATAGGGAACACCAGATAATAATTATGGCTGTTTCTTATCATGATTAAAATGTTATAACCTATTTAGGATTACTATATAACTTTAAATAGGATTTCAGATATTTTAATCCTAACCAAACCAATCCACAGCCAATTATATAATAGGGAAAATCCCACCAGGAAAAGGTTGTTCCGAGTAACAAACGACCCAATAAATAAGCCCGAATCCCTTCTAAAAAAGGCGGTTTCCAGAGTTGGGCAAATTCCAAACTAGAAGTCACAATAAATACCCAAAATGCCACCCATCCAGGGGATAATTTAGGATTAATTAAAACGACTAAAAGCACCCAAAACATGACATAAAACACCCCGCCAACAGAATTATTAAACCATAAATCCAATGGCCCTCGATAAAATTTACTCGCTAATCCAATCGGAATTAAAGCAATTAAACTGATAAAAATAATCCGTTGATATTGTCTCATCCTCGTAGTAAGCCCTTTAGGGCTATCTAAGATCCAGATTATTAGGCTTAAAAATACCTAAATTCCAAGTCAGGGCGAGGAGACCTCGCCCCTACGGTTTAATTTCCAGCCTTTTTTACAACAGAATTAGGGTTCTGAATTGGAGTCGGGGGAATTTTGGGGTACTGATTTTAACGGTTGAGGGACAATCGGAGGAATCGGTTGGGATGGGGAATGATTTCGACTCATGGTTTCAATGGTTTCTGCCACATCAATCCCAGTTGTTTGCTTCAATTCCGTTAAAAAAGCCGCCAACTTTGTCGCAGTTCCTCCTTGCTGACTATTGACAACGGTAACATTATCTACTGCAACTTCAGGAACCGTTTCCACAATGGTTTTTAACAATACTTCTAATTTTTGATACAGGAAAATCTCCCGGGCATTTGAACCCGCTAACTTCCAAGATTCAGCTAATCGCTTAGTTGCTTCCGCTTGGGCTTTTCCCGCTTCCAATATTTGAGACGCATTCCCTTTAGCTTCAGCCATAGCCCGTTTACATTGAGCCTCCGCAGGTGCTACCACATCCGCCTGTAACTGTTGTTCGACTTGCTTAATTCGGGCTTGCTGAACTAACACCTGAGCCTGGGTTTTTGCCACCTTAGAAGCCGTTTCTGATTCCGATTCCGCAATTACAGCTTGTCGTTTAGTCACGGCATCTTTAACCCGTCTTTCTGCCTCCGCTTTGGCAACTTCAATATCAGTTTCCAACTTTTTCAAAGACGTATTCTTTTCATTTTCTGCGGTTTGAATAATTGCTTCTGCATGGGCTTTAGCCTCAGCAATTCGAGAATCTCGGAATAAATCTGCCCGTTGTTTTCTCCCAATAGAATCCAAATATCCCACTTCATCAAAGATATTTTGAACCTGCAAGGTATCTAACACCAACCCCAACTTTTCTAAATCATCCTCTGCTTCCTCTAATAAACTTTTAGCAAAAGCTAATTTATCCCCATTCACCTGTTCCGGGGTTAAACTTGCTAAAACACCGCGTAAATTCCCTTCTAAGGTTTCTTTTGCTAATTGTTCAATCTCCTTCCGACTCTTGCCTAGTAACCGTTCAATGGCATTATGAATTGTCGGTTCTTCCCCGGCAATTTTAATATTAGCCACCCCTTCAACCGTTAACGGAATCCCACCTTTAGAATAGGCATTGGAAACTTTTAACTCAATAATCATATTGGTTAAATCCATCCGAAAAGCGTCTTCTAATAAAGGAATTCTAATGCTACTTCCTCCTTTAACTAAACGATACCCAACATCCTTTCCGCCTTCAACAGTGCTACGACTTCCCGCAAAAATCAACACTTCACTGGGTTGGCAAATATAGTATAGGTTGCGAATAATTAAAAATCCCGCCCCCGTTCCTAATCCTAAAACCCCTAATAAGGCAATGATAATTCCCATGTTTAAAATCTCCTAAAATATGTTGTTGCGCCGTTGTTGCGCTTAAGCGCAATCTTAAAGATGCTATTTTGCCGACAATTTAACCCCCAAAATATGCTCAACCGTTTCCAAAAACTGCCGGAAAATTTCAGGATAGATATTAACCACACCCGCAACAGATTTCCCATCCCCACTATCAATAACATTAATATTTTGTAACTTCACCCGGTTAGGAACCTTAGCCGCTTCCCGCAGAATCATTTCAATTTGTTGTAAATTAAATAATTCCGAAGCATCCGAGCCCGTTTCCTGCCAAACTTGATTTAATAAATCCGTTACCGTCGCCGCGGCTAAAGCATTTTCGGTTAAAGATGCCGCCTCTCCTCGGGCTCTTAATTCCTGCGCTTGACGTTGAGCATCGGCGGGTAAAACCTCATCGGATTCTAACCGTAACCGCTCTAATTCTGCCCTGACAGTTTGTAATAATTGTTCCGCTTTTGCCCGGGCTTCTTCCCCGGCTGCGGTGGTTCTTTCTTCTTCAGAACGGGCTTGTTGTTCTAATTCGGCTTTGATTTTTCTCAGTTCATTTCCTTTCTGTAAAACAATAGTTTGGGCTTGGGTTTTTGCCACTTCTGCTTGTCGCCGACAGTCGGCTTCAGTTTGTTCAGCTTCGGCCATGGCATTCGATTCGGCGATTTCCGCATCTCGCACAATTAAAGCAATTTGACGGCGACCAATGGAGTTGAGATAATCCACATCATCGGAAACACTTTGAATTTTTAAAGTATCTAATTGTAGGCCTAATTTTGATAAATCCCGGGAGACATCTTCGGCGATACTTTCGGCAAATTGTAGACGGTCTTCGTTTAATTGTTCTGGGGTTAAAGTTCCCACAACACCGCGTAAATTTCCTTCTAAGGTTTCCTTAGCAACCCGAGAAATTTCTGAACGATCGCGCTCTAAAAACCGTTCGATCGCATTTCCCACAATTTGTCGATCATTAGATATTTTAACATTAGCGATCGCCTGAATATTTAACGGAGTTCCTCCTTTAGAATAGGCATTTTTAATTTCCACTCGTACGGGCATTGTCCGTAAATCCATGGTTTTAACGGTTTCTAAAATCGGAATACACATTGTCCGACCGCCAAAAATTACCCGATAACCTAGTTCCTGTCCATCTTTATTTCGACGTTTACGACCGGATAAAATCAAAATTTCATTGGGTTTACAAATTTGGAGGAAGGTATTCAGAAACCAGAGAAAAACAATCACACCAAAAATAGAAAGGGCGACGGGTAAAGCCGTTCCAATACTACCAGAACTATTGTCAGGAGGAGTATCCGCGTTAGGAACTTGGGCAACTTCCGTGATCATCGGTGAATTGTGAATTTTGGGAATATAATTTTGGGTCATTTTTACTCCAATGAATCAGTTGAGAGGGAACTGGGAAATCCCCATGATTAAAATTAGGGGATTGGGAGAGTATTAATTATCTATTATCTTTGATCTTTTTGAGATTCTCCTCAATCTTAATCCTTAATTCAAGTTTTCCTCGGAAATGACTAAGACCTTATTATGACTTCTACCAACGACAAAAACTTTATCCCCTTTTTCAAAGCTATGGGTATCTTCGGTAATGGCGACAACATCTACCATGGATTCTTTCAGATATAATCGGACTTTACCTTTGCAGTTTTGATCAAAGGGAATTTCAACGGTTCCCGATAATCCAATCATATCTTCAGATAAAATTAAACTATTGGCTTGTTGTCGGTGCAGTTTGCCTAAAATTCCTACAATTATGGTTCCAAAGCTAACTCCAATTCCTAGGGAAATTGCAAAAATCACCGCCGGAGGGAGGAGAGGATTAAGTTTTGTTAAAAGAAATCCGGTTAAGCCAAAAAAACAACCGCCAAACGTCCAAAATCGTAACGTTAAAAAGGGGAAGTGAAACGATGGTTTAGGGGATTTTCGATAAGTTCTGGATGTAAGAGTTTCTGCATCCTTAGCGGGTTCAGACAGTTCCACATCCATCTCAAAATGAGTATCAAAATCGATCCCGTCCAGTCCAGCAAAGGCGGACAAAATCACAAAACCCCCGCCAATGGTAAGACAGAATAGATAGAGCGTCAGCATAATGGGGTTCCTAATATACGGAATAACCGTTTAAATACTTCTATTGTGACAAAAATGGGAGGGAATGTAATAGAAGAAACTCAAGGCAAGTTTTTTCCAAGTTGTTTACCCTTAAACAAATGCTGGAATTCTAATGACAGTTTGGACATCTCTATCACCTCTTGCAGAACCGTTGAGGATAACACAAGGGCTATTATCTAATTGAGGACAGAGAGTTTCTCGCATCTTGTAGTTCAGCTTGGAAACTCGGCTCTTTACGATATTGATAAAACGCGCTTTCCAACTTACTTAATGGCCACATTAAGGTTTCAGGGACGTACTGACCACCGCACTGTCCAAACCTGCTCAATATTTATCAGATTCAAAATTAGGTTAGGCGTTGCAAAATCATGGAATAATTTAGCCCCATTTGAACGACTTTTCAAAGGTTTAATCGCCAAAACATACCATATTTATACAACGCCCAAAATTTCCATCCCATACACTTTGAATTGTTTAGCGTTGGGGTTGAATATAGTTACTTAGAAGTAGATTACTAATAGGGGCTTTTCTCTGGATATAGCAGCTTAACACGCTTTTGCCGTAATGCTAATTCTTCTTGGTGTAGCTGCTCTAACTGCTCTACTATATCTTCTTCGACTCCTATAATAGAAGCTATTTGCCGAATTTTTTTCTTTTCATCTTCATGAAGTTTTCCATCAGCAGCAGAAGCACTAATTGCTGTGAGAAGTAAATCTCTTTGTGCAATAGATACTTGAGGAGAGCGAGCAATGACTTCTTCAATATCTTCATCTGCTTCGTATGCTTTTAGCTCTTCAATTACCCAGTCTGCTACTCCCCAGGATGCACAGAATCCAATAGCCCAATCTTTTTCTTCGCTTGAGAGAACTCCATCTCCTTTAGCGCAACATAAAACTGATTTCATATAAATGCAACAATCTTCATCCGTAGGGATCTCGCTAAAGCCAAAAAACCAATTAAATATCCAAGATTGACCAAGTTTTTTGATGTCAGACATGAGTTTTCCTTCTATTGACTAATTTTTTGTAAGTCTATTCCAGCGGGGAATTATGCTGAAATATTCTCACAACAATGTTCTCACAACTAGAGCAAAAATACAAGGACAGTTAGGACGGTTAGGACATTCAATAAAAAATAAGGATTTCATATTACTATTCTTGTTAAGAAAGTTTGCGGTTTTACGGAGATTAATCAATTGACTGTCCGAATTCCCTACTTTCTCCTCGGCCAAGGAATTTGATCCAGTTCAACTAACTTTTGAGAAACAGCCACTGCACCATATTGATTTAAGTGACTCGGATCAGAAAAATAATTATAATTTTGTAACCATTCGCTGGATAAATCGATAAAAGTGAGTTCCGTTTCTTGACTGATAGAGTGCATAAAATCCCTAAACTTTTGTTCGTAAGCCATCCGAATTTGATCCAAATAATCTTGGGTCAGGGGCATATTGACAAACACCAAATCAATATTTTTAGAGTCTACATATTCAATCAGATTTTTTAAAGCAGTGGTTTGTTTTCCCTCTAATTCAAACCCTTGATAGTCTCCATCATAATAGCCAGAAACTTGAGAATGATTTTTATAATAAACTTCAGGAATGAACTGAGTCGATAAAGGTAAAAATCCACTGGGTAAAAACTCAGAGGTTTTTAGGGATTGGTCATTAAAAGGTTCAGCTTCATCCACAGGGGATTCAATCTGGCTTTTAAACCCTTCTCCCCTGACTATAGACTGTAACAGAAATTGCAGGCGATCGCGTTGTCCATAAACCTGTGAATAGCCCACAAACTGTTGATTTAATTCCGTTTGAAACTGCTCAAAATTCAACTCTCCCTGACGAAACTTTCCAACCAAATTAGATTGCCAACCTAGAATAGATGGCTGCTTCTGCTCAATTTGGGGTTGAATCTGAAATCTTCCCTGAGAAATTTGTTGATAACCTTCCGAGGCAGAAATCGTTTCATAAGTCCGATCAACTCGACCACTATTGAGGGCGCGTACCCCGTCAGCTAGAATAATTAACTTGGGCAATTGTTCCGGGGGCAAAATCTGACGAATAATTAAATCAACAATTTGTAAAGTTGCCCCATTCACCCCAAAATTATAAACTTTTAACTCCCCATAACCCCGAGATTTTAACTCCGTTTCTAAAACTCCGGGATCAATCCCCCGTAAAGCCCTAGAACTCCCAATAATCATAATATCCGGGGGGCGTTTTTCCGTCAAAATAAAATGCTGATATCGAGCCAACTGTTCATCTAATTGGGGGCTTTTAAAAGTTGGATAAAGAAATTGAGCTAACTTACAGGCTTCTAACCCTAATTTTGTATCAGATAAATTGCATTTGGGGGGTTTGACCGTGGAAGAAATAAAATTACTTCCATTAAATATATTATTTTCTTTGGAATTTTTCTGACTTTCCGTAATATCTGATGCGACGATAATTTCCGAGTTTTTTTCCTCTAAATCACTGGGATTATCAGCAGTAATTACCATTTTCCCAACCCCATCCATGGGAATTTCTACTAACAATTCACCCAGGATTTTATCTACCTGTACGACGAATAATCCTCCCAAGGTTGCCCAAACTAAAGCTAAGGCAATTTTTTGATAACGGTGGGTTTTGCTGGGTCGGGAAACCATCATTGCCACCCGAGGGGCAAATAACCGGGTCGTCACCAACCCTTGAGCCAGAACTTCAGCCCCCCGATCTAAAACCTCTCGCCAATTGGGATAGGGGGGATTTAGGGGTCGAGAAACATCGACTTCAAGATGATCCAGGTTTAAGTCAGGACGCAGGACTAAACCATCGGGTAGGGATGACCTTTCTCCCAGGGTTTCGCCTTCCTCTGGGGGACTAACAAAATCAGGTAGGGCGGAGGGGACAGTATCAGGTTGACTGGTTTTTAAATAGATCCCGTAGCGCCACAGAGGAAGTTTCTGTCCTGAGCGACGGCCATAAATTCTCACCCCGGAAATCCCACTAATACGATGGGTGCGGAGAAATTGAGCAATCACCGGGGCCACCTGAGACTGGGACGGACAGGTAGCTCCCTCAGTCATGACGTGGAGTAATTCGGCTTTTTGTAATAGCAGTACCCGAATGCCCCCGGTGGCTAGTTTTAGCTCCAAATCGGGATTAATTAAACGACTCAGAACAAAGCGCAAGGCGGAAAGATTGCCCTGTTGGGCTAAGGTTAGGGCCGTAGGCTGGAGGTCAGAATGTTGGGCGGCGGGTAAATTTAACCAATCCACCCAAATCGGAGCACCCGGTTTAGATTGGGTGGCGGTGGTTTCTAAACCATAGACCGTGGCGGCGCAAATCCCTTGAGGAGCCAGGATATCCAATAGGGGGATGACAATATCCATCACCGCCTGTTTATCGGGAACCTGACGCCTGCGGCTTTTTGTTACACCAGTCGGTTGAGTAGAGACGTGCCATGGCACGTCCGTACAGAACAGATGCAGGGTGGATTCTTTCAGGGTAGTTCGGACTTCCACCTGCAATTGACTCAATGACAAATTAAGTAAGCAGGCGATCGCCTGTTCATCTCCCCAGCGTCCCCACTGTTTGAGAATCAGATCCGGTGGGGTTAAATCAATCCGTAACATCCAGTCGGGGGTAGATTCCCCCTGGACTTGCAACAAAATACAAGCATCCCGGAACCCTTCAAGCTGCAACTGTCGCAACCGTTGAGCAATGGGTTGAGCTAATAGGGAGGGATCGGGACTATAGGCCGATTCACACAACACCCACAGCCGCCTGCCCGATGGATTTGTTTCTGGTAGGGCTTCGCTTTTTTTCCCTTTCGGGAATTTTTCCCGAATCGTCACCTTCACCCCCACCCCCAATCCCCCTAAAATTTCGCTGAGGTAGCTGGCGATCGCATCAGGATACCCCTGACGCGCCAAACTTTCTGTCGAAACCTCTAGGGCAACAACTTTTGGTAGTTGCTGATCGGTTATGGATGGTTGTGTGTTAACAGCCGATGGTGGTGTAGGAGCAGTTAACTCCTGGGTATCAGGCAGGGAGGACACTTGCACCGCTTCAGGTGCTTCGGTGTTAAATTCCAAAGGCATAGAAGTGAAGGCCAGACCTTCATCTGCCAGGGAGGAAAACAGTTCAGGTTCGGGTTGAATCGTCTCCTCACCCCCCCCTGCTTCCCCTGCTCCCCCTGCTCCCCCTGCTTCCCCTGCTCCCCCTGCTTCCCCTGCTCCCCCTGCTCCCCCTGCTCCCCCTGCTCCCCCTGCTCCCCCTGCTTCCCCTGCTCCCCCTGCTCCCCCTGCTCCCCCTGCTCCCCCTGCTCCCCCTGCTTCCCCTGCTCCCCCTGCTTCCCCTGCTCCCCCTGCTTCCCCTGCTCCCCCTGCTTCCCCTGCTCCCCCTGCTCCCCCTGCTTCCCCTGCTCCCCCTGCTTCCCCTGCTCCCCCTGCTTCCCCTGCTCCCCCTGCTTCCCCTGCTTCCCCTGCTCCCCCTGCTCCCCCTGCTTCCCCTGCTCCCCCTGCTTCCCCTGCTCCCCCTGCTTCCCCTGCTCCCCCTGCTCCCCCTGCTCCCCCTGCTTCCCCTGCTCCCCCTGCTTCCCCTGCTCCCCCTGCTTCCCCTGCTCCCCCTGCTCCCCCTGCTTCCCCTGCTCCCCCTGCTTCCCCTGCTCCCCCTGCTCCCCCTGCTTCCCCTGCTCCCCCTGCTTCCCCTGCTCCCCCTGCTTCCCCTGCTCCCCCTGCTTCCCCTGCTTCCCCTGCTCCCCCTGCTCCCCCTGCTTCCCCTGCTCCCCCTGCTTCCCCTGCTCCCCCTGCTTCCCCTGCTCCCCCTGCTCCGTTCACAGGGGCGGGTGGAGTCAGTTCTTGAGGTTGAGAGCGTCTAAAAAGACCAGTGATTTTTGTTAAGGGGTTGTGTTTATGTTCAGTAATAGGTTGAGGAACTGCCGCTGGGGAGCTTTCAACGGACTTAGCGGGTTGAGCAGAAGCCTCCTGAAATTGTAATTCTGTATATTCGAGCTTGACTGTCCAATCCGGTCGTGCCGCCCCCAAACTGCGACCGGATAAAAAAATCTTGTAAATCGGTTGATTAGGCGGGAGTAAAGCCGTTAGATTTGTTTGGGTTAACGCCCCAGAAAAATTAGATGTAGCAATTTTTTCATCTGGACTGATCGGTGCTTCACACAAAACGTGTAAATGATTGCCACGCAAGCGAATTTGAACCTGCACATCCGCAAGTCCAATGGCTTTTTCTGCCCATTGGGTTAAAGCTAAACCCTCTCCGGTTAAAACTGTTTTATTAGCCTTCAAGTCAACTCCCTACCCCTACCAAACGGCTCGATTCGTGAATTTCATCCCATTGAACTCCAATTTCCGGGGTTAGTCCCGTGGTTCACCAAATGGGGAAACGACCTGTTATAATTCGACTACAATTCTGGCATGATTCGTCCAAAGTTTAGATCAACTCCCCGTTGTTGCGATGCGGCGCAAATTATCTATGCAACCCACCCCCACCAATGATCCCCTGGCAAAAAGTCCTGAGCGCATTGCTTTTCCCCAAGATTGGTTAGTAAGTTTAGCCACCACACCCCTATTAATAGCTGCACTCGGAACAAAAGCACTCCATGATTTTATGTTGAACCTCAGCACCAACAGCGAGGAAATTCTCCGAGGCGATCGCCTGCCAATTCTGCATTTTCCTCAATCCCAGGAAAAATAGAATAGAGAACGGTGACAGATTTGACTGCAAAGTTCCATGTTTTAGGAGAAATTAGGCAATACAATAACTTGATATTCTTGCAACACAGGAAAAGACGATCATGAGTTCACTGCTCCAATCTTCCGAACAGGCTCCAAATACGGTCGTTTCATCAAACCCGCCAACTACCACTTCGGATTTATTTTTACGCAATCGTCTCAAGATTATAGAGGATGTCTGGGAGTCCGTCCTCTGTCAAGAGTGCGGCCAACAACTGGTGGACTTACTCCATCAGTTAGCATCGATGACCTCACCCGAAGGACAAGCCGAAGAATTCCAAGGATCAGATGCCCTCAAGTTAATTGAACAACTTGATATTAACGAAGCTATTCGGGCGGCCCGAGGATTTGCCTTATATTTTCAACTGATTAATATTGTTGAACAGCACTATGAACAACGGGAACAGCAAATTGCTTATAACCATGGAAAAGGGAAAGGAAAGTTACCCGTCTCCCCGGTAAAGTCAATGTCTACTTTTGAGTCTCGGAATCAACGTTTTTCCGATCAAGAAGAAAGTCCACTGCCACTAACCAATGTTACCAATTACAGCGAACAGGATCGGGAGTTAGCAACATTCCATTCCCTATTTCCGATGTTGAGACAGTTGAATGTTCCCGCCCAAAAGATTCAAAGATTATTAGATCAATTGGATGTGCGGATGGTATTTACGGCCCACCCGACGGAAATTGTTCGCCATACAATTAGAACCAAACAGCGTCGCATTGCCACGATCCTCGAACAACTTGATCAAGTTGATGAAAGCTTTAATGGGCTTATAACGGAGGAGATCGAAGAATCTTCCATTATGTCGGAATGGACAGAAGAACTCCATGAAAAACTAACCGAAGAAATTCGGCTTTGGTGGCGTACCGATGAACTCCATCAATTTAAACCAACGGTTCTGGATGAGGTAGATTATTCCCTGCACTACTTTCAGGAAGTTATATTTGATACCATCCCTCAACTTTATAAGCGCTTAAAACACGCCTTAAATGTTTCTTTTCCCTATCTGAAATTACCTAAACATGATTTCTGTAAATTTGGATCTTGGGTGGGTTCAGATCGAGACGGAAATCCCTCGGTAACACCGGAAGTGACCTGGAAAACCGCTTGTTATCAGCGTCATGTTGTCCTGGAAAAATATATTGAAGCGGTCAAACGCCTCAATCGTTTATTGAGTTTATCCTTACATTGGAGTGATGTTCTTCCAGAATTATTAGAATCTTTAGATCGAGATCAAGGACAATTACCCGATATCTATGATCAAACAGCCATTCGCTATCGTCAAGAACCCTATCGTTTAAAACTATCTTATGTGCAAAAACGGTTAGAAAATACTCGCGATCGCAATTGGCAAATGTACAATAATGCCGAAATGTCTCGCATCCGAGAGCGTCTAGTTCCTGACCACGAAGCGAGTAAATTATATCGTTCGGGGAATGATTTCTTGGCGGAGTTGAAAATGATTCAACGCAACCTAGAAGAAACGGGAATGAACTGTCAAGAACTGGAAAATCTCATCTGTCAGGTGGAGGTTTTTGGGTTTAGTTTGGCTAGGTTAGATATGCGTCAAGAGTCTTCGATTCATTGTAATGCTTTGAACGAAGTGACCCACTATCTGCAAGTTTTACCCAAACCCTACACCGAGCTTTCTGAAGCAGAAAGATGTCTTTGGTTAGCAACAGAACTCCAAACCCGTCGTCCTTTAATTCCGGCTGAATTACCGTTTTCTGAAAAAACCTGTGAAACCATTACCACCTTTAGGGTGATGCGGGAGTTACAACAGGAATTTGGGCCGGAAATTTGCCAAACCTATATTATTAGTATGAGTAATGAAGCCAGTGATTTACTGGAAGTTTTACTCTTGGCAAAAGAAGCCGGACTTTATGATCCAGCCACCGGAATTGGGAATGTTATTGTTGTTCCTCTATTTGAAACGGTAGAAGATCTCAAACGCGCTCCCCGGGTGATGACTACCTTGTTTGAATTACCTTTATATCGGGCAATGTTAGCCGGGGGTTATGAACAATATAAACTTGTGAGTCATGATCCTGATCAGTCTTTACAAGAGATTATGTTAGGCTACTCCGATAGTAATAAAGATTCGGGTTTCTTGAGCAGTAACTGGGAAATTCACAAAGCCCAAAAAGCCTTACAGAATGTGTCTGAATCCTATAAAGTGGGTCTTCGCATCTTCCACGGACGCGGGGGTTCGGTGGGTCGAGGGGGTGGCCCAGCCTACAAAGCAGTTTTAGCTCAACCGGGCCGTAGTATTAATGGCCGGATTAAAATTACCGAACAGGGGGAAGTCCTGGCGTCTAAATATTCCCTCCCGCAGTTAGCGTTATTTAATCTCGAAAGCGTCACCACCGCAGCCATCCAAGCCAGTCTCCTCCATAACGGGTTTGATGAGATTGATCCCTGGAATCAAATCATGGAGGAGTTATCCATGCGATCGCGGGCGCACTATCGGGCTTTAATTTATGAAGAACCCGATTTACCCGAATTCTTCCATCAAGTCACCCCCATCCAAGAAATTAGTCAACTGCAAATCAGTTCTCGCCCCGCCCGTCGTAGTGGGGATAAGAAAAAGGATATTTCCGGTTTAAGGGCGATTCCCTGGGTATTTAGCTGGACTCAGAGCCGTTTTTTACTGCCTTCTTGGTATGGGGTAGGAACCGCTTTACAGGCATTTATCAACGAGGAACCCCAGGAAAATCTAAAACTCCTGCGGTATTTCTATGTTAAATGGCCGTTCTTTAAAGTGTTGATTTCTAAGACGGAAATGACCTTGGCTAAAGTAGATATGGAAATCGCCCATCACTATGTCAGGGAATTAAGTCATCCTGATGATCTTGAGCGGTTTGAGGTATTATTCCAGCAAATCCTCGCCGAATATTATCTCACCGTGGAGTTAGTCCAAGAAATCACTGGACATCAACGACTATTAGAAGATGATCCCGTCTTACAACGTTCGGTACAGTTACGCAATGCCACGATTATTCCTTTAGGTTTATTACAGGTAGCTTTGTTAAAACGCCTACGTCAACACGGAAAATCCGTGGCTTCGGGTGTTGTTCATTCCCGTTATAGCAAAGGAGAATTACTCCGGGGCGCTCTATTAACTATTAATGGAATTGCCGCTGGAATGCGAAATACAGGCTGATCTTTTCAGTCATCAGTTATCAGTTATCAGTTATCAGTTATCAGTTCTGTTCCCTGTTCCCAGATCCGGCGTTCCCTGCTATAAATGATTAAAAAGAATAAAATTTCCCCTATTGATCAATATAAATCGTCCGTTTTTGGGTAATCTTGTAAGGGCGGGTTCTGTTAGATATGAGCTAATTACCTAAATCTCGATGAACCCGCCCCTACAACTGATGACTGATTAAAAGGAATAAACTTTCCCCTGTTCATCAATATAAATCGTCCGTTTTTGGCTGGGATTATCTGCACGGGTGGGACTAATTTCAACGGTTAATATATTTTTAGGGACAACTTGAAAACTATAAATTAACGGGTAATTATTCTCCGGTGTATTAATTAAAATTGTGCTGGTTTCTCCGGGTTGACGTCCGACTCTGACTAAAAATTCTTCGGTTTTACCCGGTGCTAACCTCTGGGAATTATCATTGGCTAAGGCATAAACCAGGGTTTGATTGGTTTTGTTCCGCAGTCTGACCGTAATCAATTGGTGCGGATCAACTTTGGCCTCCACATTCGAGTCTGAGGGTAATGATGTTTTGTCAAATCGTTGAGCAATACTCGAAGAACTCAACCCCACACCCAGAGCCACCATCAGCGTCACTAAGGCTAAAATACGATATTTAAACATAAACTCACTTCAACGCAATCACCCCTCCATTAATCCGCCTGTCACCCTTCGATCCGGAAGCGGTAACGGGGATATTTGCCTTGCGGTCAATGAAAAAATATGATATTGCACTATAATTCGTCAGAAGTGAGCGCCAAGCCAGATCAATTGCTGCTGATCGCACACTAGATAGCTGAGTTTACTTGATTCTTGTCCAGTCAATCCTAATTTATGCAATCAAACCTTGTTCGTCTGAATATTCCCAGTGGTTGGGCAATTACTCATAACTGTTTTGGGGATGAAGATCCATTGATTCAGGATGGTCGGATTCTCAATCAGCAGTTTTATCATGAAAACTTGCTCGTACTCCAATCTATTGAGTTTAAGGAAACAGACTGGATTATTAATCAAAAGGGTTATACCTTAAAACTCGGTTGGTATCCCCATGCTGATCCCAATGGATGCTATCGGTTGCAGTTATTACCCAGAGATTCTGAGCAAGAGGGACTAGAATTTCAATCTAAAGACCGCGAAAGAATTCGTCAAGTGATTGAACAGTGTTTTGATTTAATTAGTCGCGGGGTTGAGGGTGAGGAAATTAAATGGACAATTGAACAGAGTGATAAAACCTTTGAAAAAACTTCTCGTTTAGGATCGGGAATTAGAAAAAAAATTCAGGATTATAACCGATATCAAAATCGATTTTATTATGGTCAACTTTACTCCTTGTATCCACCCATTTATTATGAATTAACTAATATTGTTTACCGGAGTGCCAAAGCAAATAAAATTGCGTATAATATGCCAACGCCAGATAACTCCCATCGAGCGTAATTGTTGAAGCCACTATTCAAAGAACGTTGTAGATATAGGAAAATTAAGGATGTTTACTGTGTCAGAACAAAACCCGGAATTACTTTCTCAAGAATACCCATCAGATCGGGCCGTATTTGATGTTCTCATTGACTTTATGACCCTAGACGGTTGGGTTTATAGAGAAATTGAACATCGGCGAGTCTTGGCATTGGGTGTAGAGGGCAAAAACGGCCGATTTGATTGTTATACCATTGTGAGGGAAGAAGAACGGCAAATTGCGGTTTATTCCGTTTGTCCGGTGAAAGTTCCTGACTATAAACGCTATAATATGGCGACATTTATCACCCTGCTTAATTATGGGACAGTGGTGGGAAATTTTGAAATGAATTTTCAAGATGGTGAACTTCGATATAAAACCAGTTTAGATGCGGAAGATGCGTCTCTAAACCCAGCATTGATTAAACATTTAATCTATACCAGTGTCACCACCATGGATGACTATTTACCGGGAATTTTA
Source organism: Planktothrix sp. PLAVEN19ND (assembly GCF_057220675.1). NCBI lineage: Bacteria > Bacillati > Cyanobacteriota > Cyanophyceae > Oscillatoriales > Microcoleaceae > Planktothrix > Planktothrix sp. PLAVEN19ND. The sequence goes on from NZ_CM170132.1 coordinate 3,502,874, forward strand.
TCGGTGATTTACGGAAATATTTCCCCAGAAGAAGCCTTCCAAAGAACTCAATATTAAGATCTGGCAAAAATATTGAAATTCCTGTACTGGGTTGGCCTTAGCTTTGCGCCAGCAGCGCGTCCTCGCTCGCTAGAGTTTGGGAAATAATTTGTTTTTCGGCTCTAGCGATCGCCATATATGTGGATTCAACGGCATCTAAATTAACAGAAATAGATGTAATTCCCCATCGGACTAAATCTTCAATTAATTCAGGATATAAAGCGGGAGCATCCCCACAAATTGAACAAGGAATATTAGCGGTTTTTGCCATTTCAATTAACTGTTTTATCGCTTTTTTCAATACAGGATGATTTTCGTATAATCCTGGAAATATTTGCATTTGATTTCGATCAATTCCAAATAGTAATTGGGTCAGATCATTGGTTCCAATTGAAATGCCTTGAACCCCAGCTTCCAGGTAATCAGGTAATAAAAATAGAATCGATGGGACTTCCGCCATAATCCACAATTGAAACTCAGGATAATGGATTAATTCTGATGCTTCGATCCGCTTTTTATAAATAGTAAATTCCTCAACAGAACGAATAAAAGGTAAAATTAAATGAATATTTTTATTTCCCGATTCATACAGTCTTAATAAGACTTTAAGTTCTAAATCAAATAAAATCAGACGTTCTAAAGATGGAGAATTTGAAGCCAGAAAATGTCCTCTATTAATACTATCCTTATCCTGAGAGGATAATTTCCTATTCTTACTTTCCCCATTACCCAGGAGAGGGTAAAAATAATTTAATCCCGATACCGATTTTGCTATTTCTCTTAAATCCAAAGCTCGATAATAAACGGGTCGAGGGGATAAAATTGTAGCCATCTGATGAATGAGTTCAGCCATTTCTTGAATGAATTTTTGCTGTTTTTGGGATGAAATCCAGGTATTAAAATCACATAATTTGTCTGCAACTTCCTGAGAAACCCAAGAATTTATGGTCGGATATTCAGAACATTCTAATATTTCAATAGCGATCAATTCTGACCGAAATAGACCTACCCCATCAATGGGTAAAGGTAAAGAATGAAGTCGCTGGATAGAACTCGATTGACTAATATTAACCATTAGGGGTGTAGAGTTTATATGGGTAGGAGTTTTAATTGGTTTTTGTTCCTGAAAACTCCATTTTAAAAACTGTTGATCCACTGAATAATCAGGCTTGACAACATAAACTTCCCCATAGTTTCCATCAACAAAAATAGACTCACCCGTTTTTATTTGCATGGTTGCATTCACGATTCCACAAACAGCAGGTATACCCAATTCTCGCGCCACAATTGCGCCATGACTGGTCATTCCTCCCTTTTCAGCAACAATAGCAACAGTCTGCTTCAATAGGGCTAAATAATCCCAAGTAATTGCTGGAACGACTAACACAGTATTCTCCGGTAATTGTGAGGGTATGGGTTGTGTTTCCGTGAGGATATATGCAGTTCCTTTAGACTTTCCAGACGCCAGAGCTACTCCTTGAAAATGCTGTTGATGGGGGCTAGAATGGTAAATGACAGAACTAGAAGAAAGACAGATTTCGGAAGATTTAGCCCCGACGAGATAGAATTGAGGTTCTTGAGTTTGAGGCTGTTGCAATAAACGCCAATCCAATCGAGTAATTTCCGGATTAAACCGTGTGACTTTTTGAATGAGATTGATCAACTTTTGTAGTTCTTTCAGCGTTAGGGAAAATCCTTGTTGTTGTTCAGAAATCAAGGTGACATAAATCGGAAGCTGAGTATTTTGAGTTCCGAATTGTTTTTGAGGAATGGGGTATTTTGTGGGCTGATCAGGAGAAGATTTTAAATTATAGATAATCGTTTTAGAGCCTAATTTTTGTTGTTGAATCATTCCCGTTTGGGGTTGGATTAAATAAATATCGGGATGGCTTTCTCCCCACAATAGGGAAAATTCTAAACCCCAAGTGGAGCTTATTTCCCAACAGTGAGGGCGAATTTCAACAAAACCGGAAGCGATCGCGGACTGGAGGGGTTGAACTAAGACCACAGGACATAGGTCTTGTAATTCGATCTGGTATCGTTGCCAATATAATAAACTTTTAGCCCTAAAAAGTTCACAGTAGGCTTGTTTTAATCCCAATAAAGCTGTGGGAGTATCCGCCCAACTGATCACTGATTTAAAAAGTCCCGATGTTTGTAAATAATCGGGAGTGCTCAGACTCGGATAAAAAATCAACGCTGAGGCTTTTAATTGGTCAATGCTGTCTTGAATTTTCTGACTCCAGGATGGGGGTAAATGACTTTCAATCAGTTGTTGACAAAGGTGTTGAACGATAATTTGTAATTGACGGGGTTGATTGATGTCAAAATAGAGGGATGATTCAGGTAAATCAACAAATAGGGGTTCTAACCAATCAATGGTTTGTAAAATCTCCCCAAATAACTGATCCGTAACTACAAAACCGGGTAAAACCGGATAACCCTGATGGAGCAATTGGCTTAAATAAAAGGCTGGCTCCCCGACAATATCGCGGTGCTCTGGTTGAATTTCGTGAAGCGCGTAAAAATTATCCACACTTTAAACTAAATTTAGTTACGATTTGATCCGATCAGTTCAACAATAGAAAATAGTCGTAGTGGGAGATAGAAACCTGGTTTCTCGATCAAAACCTCCCCTCCCCATCTCAAAACCTCAACTGTGAAAGCGATCCTAAGTTTATTTCTCAAACCTAACTGTCCGTTATGTGACCGACCCGCAAAAACAGAACTTTGCGATTATTGTGAACGACAGTTACTTCGTTGTCGATTTCCCCCTGGGACTAAATTTGCCTCTGACGTGCCACTTTGGGTCTGGGGACAGTACAAAGATGTTCTCAAGCGAGCGATCGCGGCTATCAAATATAATCATCATACCGAATTAGCCCAACCTTTGGGCTATGGATTGGCAGAAACTTGGTTATCGACGCCCGGGTCGGGGGTCTCCCCGGTTACGGTTGTACCCATTCCCCTCCACCGGGCGAAGTTAAAAAAACGCGGGTTTAATCAAGCCGAATTGTTAGCGAAAAGTTTTTGTGAATTCACGGGTTTATCCCTATCTGCTCATGGTTTAGAACGAATTAAACAAACGGAATCACTGCATGAACTCTCACCCAGTCAACGTTTAAAAGAAATGCAAGGTGTGTTTAATATTGGTCAGGATTTCCGGCGTCGCCCGCCCCAGGGTTCAGTTTTAATTTTAGATGATATTTATACAACTGGTGCAACGGTTAAATCAGCTATTGCTCAACTCCAAAAATCGGGAATTTCTGTTGCGGGTATTGTGGCGATCGCCACCACTCAAAAATCAGTAATCAGTCATCAGTAATCAGTCATCAGTGTAGAGACGTGCCACGGCGCGTCTCTAGTGGTTATCGGTTTATCAAAAAAATCCCGTCAATCAAGTCAAATAAATATTGATTTTAGTTGACAACAACCAACAATTGCTTTATTACTAATAACTGATAACTAATAAATGATTTAAAAAATGACTTTAATTTTAGGAACTGAAGCAGCTGATAATCTGGTTGGATTGATTGGAAACGATGAAATTTATGGGTTAGCGGGAGATGACACCCTGCAAGGTCTTGAGGGCGATGATACGATTAATGGCAATCTGGGAGCGGATGTTATTTATGGTAGTCCAGGGAATGATTTGCTATTTGGAGGGAAAGGGGACGATGTTCTGATTGGAGAATCAGGTAAAAATCAAATTTTTGGTAACTTAGGTTCAGATTTATTATTTGGAGGAAACGATAATGATTCTTTGTTTGGAGGTCAAGGAATTGATCTCCTAGCCGGTGGCGGGGGAAATGATTATGTTTCCGGTGATCTTGGGGATGATTTTATTGCGGGGATTGATGTTAACTCAACTACTCCAGGAGCGGGTGAAATTGATACTTTAGTTGGGGGTGCAGGATTGGATGGATTTTATTTAGGGAGTTCTGATTCTAGCACCTATTATGCAACCGGAGGTTCAACGGATTTTGCGTTTATTAGTGATTTTACTGTAGGTGAAGATTACTTTGTTTATAAAACTAATGATGTGATTACTTTTAAGGATTTAACCTTATCGGGGTACGGAACCGGAGCGGGTATTTATGTTAATAAATCAGGTCTGGAAGAACTAATTGCATTTGTACCAGGAGTCCAAGCCAATCAACTTAATTTCAACAAAGATTTTAAACCCATCTAATATTAGTCATCAGTTAACAGTTAACAGTTAACAGTTATCAGTTAATCAATATTAAAATATTACAACCTCGGCGCGGGTTGCTATAACTGATAACTCTTAAACTGATAACTGATGACTGATCACTGATCACTGATTCTTTGCGTATTGTTCCGCACCTAAACCGACTAATAGATGTAATATGCCATTGGGTAAACGTAAAATTCCTTCCACACCCGCGGCTTTTAATCCGTCTTCATCAATCAGGTTATTATCAATAACTTTAACCCGTAATCGAGTTAATGCTACTGCATCAATACTCTGAATATTCTGTTTTCCACCCAAGGCAATCATGATCTGCTGAATCCGATTTTTTGCCTCGGAATCTGAGATAATTGGGGTTGAAATCACTGCTTCAGGTGAATTAACCTCTGTAGTTTCTGGTGTGATTTCCTCAACAAAATCTGCCTCTGGCCCCGCATTTTTGAGATATTCCATCATATCTGTTTTTAAATTTTCCGAACGGGGGCCGAATATGGCTTGGGCGCTATTTCCCATTTCTAAAACTCCCGAAGCTCCTAATGCTTTAAGTCGGGCTTTATTCACCTTTTTAATATCATTAACGGTGATTCTTAATCGAGTAATACAAGCATCCAAAGTGGCAATATTACTCCGTCCACCAAAGGCTCGAACTAACTCCATTGCCAGACTTCCTACCCCCGTTCCTGGGGTAATTGTGGTTACGGTTTCTACCTCATCTTCTCGACCCGGAGTGGAGAAATTAAACTGTCGGATTCCAAAGTAAAACACACAGAAATATAAGGCGGCAAAAAACGGCCCCAGGGCGGGAATTAACCACGCCTTTGTGCCTAATCCATTAAACAGGAAAAAGTCAATAAATCCCTGGGAAAAGGTAAATCCCATGCGTCCGCCCAAGGCAACAAATAACCAATCACAAAAGCCCGCCATCACCGCATGAATCGCGTATAAAGGTGGGGCTACGAACATAAATGAAAATTCAATCGGCTCGGTAATTCCGGTTAAGAAAGAAGTGAAAGCGGCGGAGATCATAATCCCCCCAGTTAACACGCGATTTTTCGGTTTTGCCGCCCGCCAAATAGCGATCGCCGCCGCCGGTAAACCGAACATTTTGAACCAATAAGCCCCCCCTAAAATTCCGGCCGTTGGGTCGCCAGCAAAGAAGCGATTAATGTCTCCAGTTACCACTCTATTCGTGAGTGGATCAAGAAATGATCCGATTTGAAAAAAGAAAGGAACATTCCAAATATGATGTAATCCAAAGGGTAATAATAACCGTTCTACAACCCCATAAATAGCGGCGGTAAGACTAACATTGCCACCGGATGCCGCTGCATTTGCAGCCGTAGAAATTGCGGCTCCAATGGGCGGCCAGACCACGCTCATTAAGATTCCCATGGCGATCGCCGCAAAGGAAGTCACAATCGGAACAAATCTTTTTCCCGCAAAAAATCCCAGATATTGAGGGAGTTGAATTCGGAAATAACGATTAAATAAATAGGCTGCAACACAACCCATAATTAACCCGCCAAATACCCCCGTATCTAAGGAAGGAATGCCCATGACTTTGACTAAATCATCGGGATTCATACCAAATAAAGTAGTAGATGCCGCCCCTAAAGCAGCGATAAAAACCACAAATCCCACCGTTGCCGCCAAAGCAGCAACCCCGTCATTTTCCGCAAATCCAATGGCAACGGAAATCGCAAAAATAATCGGTAAATTACCAAAAATTGCATCCCCGGAAGTCTTCATAATGGTTGCTAAACCTTCAGGCAGCCACCCAAACTTAGGGGAAGAAATTGTTCCCGATGCCAGATTTTGTAATTCAATTAAACGAGCGCTACCCAATCCTAATAATAAGCCAGCAATGGGTAACACTGAAACGGGAAGCATTAAAGACTTTCCCATTTTTTGTAACAAAGCAAAAGCGTTTTTAAACATCGTTTTTCTTAAGTAGTGAGTCCTTCATGGCTCTATTAGATATTGTTACTAATAACCGATAACTGGTACGGGCGGGTTTTTTTAGATCTTTGTTAATCACCTAAATCTTGATGAACCCGCCCCTACAACCGATAACTGGTACGGGCGGGTTTTTTTAGATCTTTGTTAATCACCTAAATCTTGATGAACCCGCCCCTACAACTAATAACTGGTACGGGCGGGTTTTTTTAGATCTTTGTTAATCACCTAAATCTTGATGAACCCGCCCCTACAACTGATAACTGGTACGGGCGGGTTTTTTTAGATTTGTTAATCCCTAAATCTTGATAAACCCGCCCCTACAACTGATAACTGATAACTGATGACTGATTAAAGTGCCCGCACATCCGCCCCTGTTTCTGCATTTAAGGCTTTTTGGGCTAATTCTTGACACTCAACTAAACTTAATTCTCTGATTTGTGCCTTAATCGTAGGAATACTGGGAACACTAACACTTAATTCCTTCACCCCCAAACCAATTAATAAGGGAATCGCTTGGGGGTCGCTGGCAATTCCGCCACAAACTCCCACCCATTTTCCCTCTTTAGTTGCGCCTTTCACCGTCAAATCAATTAATCGTAAAACCGCCGGATTTAACCCATCCACATAGGGGGCAAGTTTCGGATGTCCCCGATCCATTGCTAAGGTATATTGGGTTAAATCATTAGTTCCAATAGAGAAGAAATCTACCTCTTTAGCAAACTGTTCGGCCATGACTGCCGCCGAGGGAACTTCCACCATAATCCCTACAGAAACCGGGGGAAGATTTAACTTTTCCCGTTCTTCTTCTAACATGGCTTTTGCCATTCTAATTTCTTCTAATCGGGCAATCATCGGGAACATAATTCGCAACATTCCCGCCTCCGCCGATCTTAAAATAGCCCGAAATTGGGTTCTCAAAAGTTCAGGACGATCAAACCCAAATCTAATTCCCCGTTCTCCTAAAAAGGGGTTTTCTTCATGGGGAATGGGTAAATAGGGTAGGGGTTTATCTCCACCTACGTCTAAAGTCCGAATAATTAATGGTCTATCCTTCCCTAAAACCCGGGCAATACTACTATATATTTCCGTTTGTTCGTCTTCTGTGGGGGCAGATGTCCGCTCCATAAATACAAATTCTGTTCGCAATAAACCGACCCCTTCTCCTCCCAATTCTACGGAAGTTTCTGCCTCCGATTTGCCACCAATATTGGCAACAATTTCCATCCGGTGTCCATCGGTGGTGATGGCGGGTTTCATGGCATTAGCTAAGTCGGTTTGCCGTTTTTTGGCAATTTCAACTAGCTGGGTTTTAACCCGTTCCATTTCCGCCGTGGTCGGATTTAATTTTAATGTGCCTTTACTGCCATCTAAGATAACAGGTGTACCGTCGGGTAAATCTAAGACTTGAGGTTCAGTTCCCGCGATCGCTGGAATTTCCATAGAACGGGCTAAAATTGCCACATGAGAAGTCGAACCCCCGGCAACGGTACAAAATCCAATCACTTTTGAGCGATCCAAAGTTGCCATATCCGAAGGGGTTAAATCCTCAGCAATTAAAATAGTATTCTCAGGATAAATCGGCCCGGTTAAGGTAACTCCGGTGAGAATTCTTAATACCCGTTGCCCCACATCTCGAACATCATTTGCCCGTTGGGATAACAATTCATTTTGCAATTTTGCCAGTTGGGCTGCACTATTTGTAAAAGCTTGTTTCCAGGCAAAAGCAGCACTTTTTCCCTTATCAATGGTGCTGGTAGCAATATCAATTAATTCGGGATCTTCTAATAATTCTTGATGGGCGGCAAAAATAGCTGATTTACTCGGATCGCCCTGGCCATGAACATTGGCCCGTAACGCTTCTACCTCTAATTGGGCCTGTTCGATCGCCGTTTCTAACTTCCGCCGTTCTGTATTAGGATTTTCGGCCTTTTCCGTCACCTCAATTTCCTGTTCCCTCACCCGGAAAGTTTGACCCACGGCCACCCCCGAGGATGCCGCTACCCCTAAAACCACATTAGGATCGTCTGAACGCCGACGGGGGGCGGGATTCGAGATTTCTCCCTGGGCGACGCTGGCGGGGGCGGAAATGGGGAGACTGCCTTCTTCCCCTAACCCGGAACGCATGGCTTCGGTGAGTTCGGCGATCGCTTCAGCCGCATCGGAGCCCTGGGCCACCAAAACCACCCGATCGCCGTTATTGACTTCCATGGCCATTAACCCGACCACACTCTTAACATTGGCGTCTTGTTCGCCCCGTTGTAACCGAATTTTAGATTGATATTTTTTAGCTAAATTTGCTAATACGGCCGAAGGTCTAGCGTGGAGTCCGGTAGGATTAGGAATAATAATTTCATCGGAGGTAATTGTCTCGGCAGAAATTGGGTTATTTTCAATTACTGTTGGGGCGAAAGTCAGTTCTAAAATAACTGTTTCTCCAGCCACAACATGACCCGAACTAGCTTGAAAAGTTGCCAATTGATCACTATTAGTAATCACAATTTGGGTGAGTAAACTTTTAGCATTTAGAGCGATATAATCGGGATCAAATTCTATTAAGGGATCGCCTGTTTGAATGCGATCGCCCATTTTAACTTTAGGGCTAAATCCTTGACCGCGTAACTTAACAGTATCTAACCCAATGTGCATCAACACTTCTAACCCTTCTGGGGTTTTTAATGTCACCGCATGATGGGACGGATGCAGTTGGATCACTTCCCCATCACAGGGGGCAATTAAAACCTGACTCACGGGGTCAATGGCTATTCCATCCCCAACCATTTTTTGAGCAAATACGGGGTCGGGAACCTGTTCAATGGGTAGAATATGTCCCGATAAAGGTGCTTTTAATAGAACGCCAATCCCTTTAGGAACTGGTGTTACAGTATTAATCATTGTCAAGTCCTGTTTAAATGGTGTTTTTTAATCTGGGTGGGTTGTTCAACTCTGGATATTGTTTAAGATACAATTAACCCTTTGCCATTGTTCAAAAGTTTCTATTTTGTTTTAATTTGAAACAATTCTTAATATATATCGGTTTTCAAGTTGGGATTAAAAACCTATTTTCTTTGAGAAACTTAATTTTTTAGTAGAGATTTTTTCCTAATTAATCGCGATTTTGCCATGCTATATTGGTTAAACTGTTTGCACTCAAAATTTCAACCTTGGGCGTTATTAAAATGATCTTCTAAGAATAAAAAATATTAAAAAAACCAACTAATGCACAATCTGGGAGGGATGGAAAAATAGGAAGTGATTGAATATATTGTAGGGGATCAATATACTGAGATTTTTGATCGAATCAACTGATTTTTAGATAAATTATTAAACAGGATGGGATGATTTTTCCTATCCTGTTTTTTGTTGATTTTACTTCCAAGAAGTATTTTTTAATTAATAGTGTTACAAGGGTATAACACTATTAATTAGTTCGGTTTCCATTAATTCCACTTCTAATAATAGAAGCGACTTCAGTAATCTAGTATTTAATCATCATCGTCACTCATGTCATTTGGAGAAGCCATGGCTTCATTCCAGCTACTAATAATCCACGGCTTAAGCTGATCTGCTCTAGGTACTACTGGTCGAATATTGCTATAATAGGATGTTTGTTTGAGCGGATTCATTACCGTTCTAACCAGTAGAGGAAACTGACCTGACCGAACTTCTAAAGGCGCAATTAAATCGGGAGTTCTGGTAATATTTTCTTGGCTCTTTAGATAAACAGGGATAAAATACTGCATTTTTCCATAATACCAACAAGGCTGATACAACTCCCTGTGTATAGACCATTGAATTGCACCATTTAATGCACATATTTGGGTCACTGTGCTGGCTGGTGCAAGAAATTCTATTCTCTCGACATTATCACGGAGTATATGTTCGTCTTTCACCACAATTTCATTACCCCTGGGGATTTCAGGTGCTTTTGGTACTTCTGGCGGTGGTGGCAATTCCACATCATCACTGAAATTTTCTCCAGTTCCAGCATCTGTTAATCTCCAAGGTTGATCGACACGTTGATTTGGTTCAAACTTTAAATACAATGGAACATTATACCGATTTCTTAACAAGCCAGCCGCCACGATAAAACCATCTTGATACTCTACAAATTTCTCTTGTTCTATACTCCAATAAAGGGTCACTGCTATGTATTTCTTCAAAACATCTAACTCTCTTCCCCAATTCTCTTGAAGCGACTGTTCATTTAGTTTATTTTCAGCTTTTGGAGTAATGAAGCTAAAATTATAAAGACAGTCTCTTACTAAATGCTGTGTTCTTGGTGAACCATATTGTTCCAATAAGTCTTCTTTCTTAATCATCAATCTATTTCCTTCGTTAAAATTGTTGCCAGGTTACTGTAATGTCATTTTCCTCGCATTGCTTTTTAAATGCTTCGCCCTGTGACTTATCCATAAAGTCAATCTTTACAGGTTTCCATTAATTCCACTTCTAAATAATAGAAGCGACCCCTCTATTTTAAACCCAGACGCCATCGGCTGTCTAGGGGGGGTTTGCGAGGCTGGGAAAAACCATCAAATAATCAGAGAACTGGGATACTCAGTAATCTTTGGCCCTTGACTCCAAGTTTCCACACTTCCCCAGGTATGGCCAGAAAGCGGGTAAACCAATAAAGTGTTTCCAGCTATTAGCGATCGCCCTAATCTAAAGTTACTAAATATCACCTTAGATCAGGACTTATTATAACTTTTTTTCACTATTTAACAACAACTAGAACTCGCAGGAGCGCAACAGGAACTATCAGAATTATTGATGGTAACGTAATAATGCTCTCCCTTGGTTTCTTCCGGTTTACGAATGGCATTCCGTCTACAATCGAATTCCGGGGCTGATTCTAGGGGGATAGTTTCATGGGGTAAAATTCCTAAAATATCTTGATAATAGGGGCTGTTTATGTTACTATAAATTTGGTAGGTTTTATCACAAACTGCCATCCGTTCCCCCCGATATAAAATATGTCCGTCATCGTCCATTACCTGTTTCCAGGGCCCTTTATAAATCACGGCTTGGTTTACATCTAAACAGGGGCCGTCTTTGCCTTTAAATGCAGTAACTGTTAGGGAACGAAACTCAATGCCATCAATCACTTGCCAAGGTTCCTCCTGTCGGGCTAATATCTCAACGCCATAAAATCCAGCCTGTTCAAAACGTTCTAAAAACTCATTTTCCCGAAAAGCTCCCGCAATACAACCACTCCAAAGATCGGGATCATTTAAAATTCTAGGTGTCGGATCTTGATCGCAAACAATATCAGAAATAACTGCCCGTCCGCCCCGTTTTAAGACTCGATAAATTTCTTGAAAGAGTTGATCCTTATCCTGGGGACGGACTAAATTTAAAACACAATTAGAAATAACAACATCAACACTGTTATCGGCAATTAAAGGATTTTGTTGACGTAGGCGATCGCATTCTAACTCAAATTTCCCCAGGTCTTCAATCGATTGAATCGGATTAACCGTTAACCACCGTTGCACTTGATCTAAATCTAAGGCTAAATCCTGAATTTTTGCCTTAACAAAACTGGTATTCAAATAGCCTAATTTCTGAGCCATTTCCGGTTGATGGCTGCGGGAAAGAGCCAACATTGTATCATTAAAATCTACGCCGATCACTTGACCGGATGACCCTACTTTTTGCGCGATCATATAACAATTTTTACCCGCCCCCGAACCTAAATCAACTACGGTTTCCCCCGGGTTAACATAACGGGTGGGATCACCACAACCATAGTCCTTATCTATAATTTCCTGGGGAATAATTTCTAAATATTGATTTTCCTGATATTCCACCGGACAACATAGGGAAGGTTGTACTGTTTGCGCTCCGGCTTTGTAGCGTTCAATAACTGTTTCTTCAATATTGTAATTCATAGATTGTTGATAGCTTTAATTCAATTATAGTTTACAATTATGTTTCTTTCTCTAGGTTAGATTCGCCTAAATCCCTGAAAAGGGGGACTTTGAACTTTGGTTTTATCCTAGGTTAGATCCCCCTAAATCCCCCTTAAAAAGGGGGACTTTGAACTTGAGTTTTATCTTAGAGGGGTACTTTGAACTGGGGTTTTATCCTGAAAAAACGAGGAGTTAAATTGTCCATTTCCCCCCTTTTTAAGGGGGTTAGGGGGGATCGAACATTTAGCCTCCCCAGATTTTTTTAATTACCTGCTCGGGAGAGATATCAGACATTTTGCCCGAAGGAGATTTAATCCCAATCACCCGATCGCTTTTTGGTAATAATTTAGCGGGTTCAGTTGGGCCAAATAAGGCGATCGTATAGGTTCCCACCGCAACGGCCAAGTGCATCGGGGCGCTATCGGTACAGAGCATTAAATTTGCTGAGGCGATCATCGCCGATAATTTACCAATATCCTCCGGTTGGGTGACTTTAACCTGGGGACAAGATTCGACAATTTGCCGCACTAAGGCCCCATCTTCTGGCCCTTGGACAATGATCACGGGGAGGTTAGGTTGGCGCTGTTGAATATCTTGAATAATTTTTTGCCAACTGGCCACGGGGTAGATTTTATCAATGCCTTTTAGTTGGGCTAACTGGCTAGATCCGCCATGAATCAAAATATAACCACTATCCTTGACTCCTAAGCGTTTTTGTTCCGCTTCTCCCCAGTCGAGATCCAATTTAGGCACATTAATCGATAATCCTGAAAAGGGGGTAATAATGTCCAACCCTTTGAGCAGGTCATAATACATTTCGGCGGCGTATTGCTCTGGTTTTAAGGGGACTGGGTTGCTAATAAATAGCCCCTCACCCCCGCCTGCGTAACCAATGCGGGTGGGAATACCCGTTAACCACAATAACAATCCCACTGTCCAACTTTGACCCAGGGATACCACCACTTCATATTCCCGGTCACGGACAATTCCTAAAAAATTTCCCCAGTCGGCTAAACTGTTTCGTCCCTTGAAGTCATAGGTGAGAGTTTCAGAAACGGACTTACAAACCCGATAAGCTCCCCTGGCTCTGGGTTCTACCATAACAGAAATTTGGGCTTCAGGATAGGCTTGCTTGAGGCCATCCAGGGTGGGAAAAAACAGGATTTGATCGCCTATTCCACCTGGGACAAGGGCTAGTATTCTCATCATTAAAGAGTTAATCTACAAGATCAGCTTAATTCTAATACGAACACAGAGTTGTCAATCTTACCTCTAAATTTTCACAATGCACTTATTAATTCCGGCGGCGGGTATGGGACGCAGAATGGGGAGCGATCGCAACAAATTGCTCCTGACCCTATGGGATAAACCCCTATTAGCTTGGACACTCGAAGCGGCGGAGGCTTCAGCTTGTATTGACTGGATCGGGATCATGGGTCAACCCGTGGATTTTCCCGACTTTCAGGAAATTTTGGCCAGTGTTAATCTAACTAAACCCGTCGAGTTAATTCAGGGGGGCGAAACCCGTCAACAGTCGGTTTACAATGGCTTACAGGCCTTACCACCGGATGCGGAGCGGGTATTAATTCATGATGGGGCGAGATGTTTGGCCACACCGGAGTTATTCGAGCGCTGTGGGGCGACGTTGCAGACCTGTTCGGGGTTAATTGCCGCTATTCCAGTCAAGGATACAATTAAGGTTGTTGATGAAAATGGGTTAATTTTAGATACACCCGATCGCCAACAATTATGGGCGGCGCAAACGCCCCAAGGGTTTGAGGTGAAATTATTAAAAGAATGTCATGATCAAGGGCGTCAACAGGGCTGGGAAGTCACCGACGATGCGGCCTTATTTGAAAAATGTGGGTTATCCGTTCATATTGTCCCAGGGGAAGAAACTAATTTGAAAGTGACAACCCCTGTGGATCTAAGTGTGGCAGAATTTATTTTAAGATCAAGACTCAAGAATCGTGAATAAAAATATGATCACAATAACAACATTTAAGCAGAACTGGCTAAATATCTTAATTCGGGAGTTTATTAACCTCGGAATTATTAATTTATATTTAGCCTCATCCTTTAGTATTTTAGTAACATTAAATTCCCTAGCCTTAGTTAAATATGGTATTGATGGCTTTAACTACGGGATTACAATTATGGGTGCATTAGTTTTAGGAAAGGTGATTCTTTTATCGGAAAAACTCCCCATTGTAGAACGCTATGAACATAAACCCTTAATCATTTCGGTGGGTTATAAATCCGTTTTATTTACCCTCATTGCTTTATTTTTTAATAGTGTGGAACATTTAATCGTCGGTTTATTTCAACAAGAATCCCTGGAACGGATTTTAATAGAACTGCAAAATCAAGTTTCTCAAATTGATTTGTTTTATCAAATTCTCTGTTTATTAATTGTTTTTATTCCCTTCTTTACAATGAGAGAATTAAATAAAATCTTAGGAAAGGGAACCTTATTCAACTTGTTTTTTACCAGTAGGGATTTTAAGGTTGAGGAAGCTGCTTCAATGCTTGCTGAAGAACTTCTACTCCAGCATGGGTCAGATAGGCATTTTCACTAATATAACGTTTCCAGGCTTTGGTTCCGGGTTGTCGGGCAAATAACTCTAAAAAATGGCGGGTCATACTATTTAATTTTACCCCTTTTTGTAACCAATATTCCAGATAAGGATACATAGCTTCTATGACTTCTTGACGGGTCAAGGGAGGTGTTTTTTCTCCATAGATTTCTTGATCCGCCGTTGCGAACAAATAGGGGTGATCATAAGCAGCGCGTCCGATCATCACAGCATCAACAAATTGTAGTTGATCTTTGACTTCTGCTAAGGTTTTAAACCCACCATTAATTTCAATAAATAGATGGGGAAACTCTTGTTTTAAACGATGAACTTCTTCATATCTTAACGGGGGAATAGTCCGGTTTTCTTTAGGACTTAAACCCTGTAACCAAGCTTTGCGAGCATGAACAGTAAAGTATTGACATCCAGCGTTAGCAACTATTCTGACAAAATCTGCCATATCTTCATATTTATCCTGGTCATCAATACCAATTCGATGTTTAATAGTCACCGGAATATTAACCACTTTTTGCATCGCTTCTACTGCTTGAGCCACTAACTCCGGTTGCGCCATTAAACACGCCCCGAAATTGCCATTTTGCACCCGATCACTGGGACATCCGACGTTTAAATTAACCTGATCATATCCCCGATCTTCGGCTATTTTAGCACAAGTTGCCAGATGACTCGGATTATCTCCTCCTAACTGTAATACGAGGGGTTTTTCTTCGGGAGAAAATCCTAATAATTGCTCTTGATCTCCATGTAAAATTGCCGCCGTTGTCACCATTTCAGTATAGAGCAAAGTTCGCCGGGTGATTTGTCGCATAAAATAGCGATAATGGCGATCAGTGCGATCCATCATCGGTGCAATACTAAGGGGATAAATCGGATTTAAGGTTAAAGTTGAAGTCGAAAAATTCATTAAATTTAGGA
The DNA here is from genome assembly GCF_057220675.1 of Planktothrix sp. PLAVEN19ND. NCBI lineage: Bacteria > Bacillati > Cyanobacteriota > Cyanophyceae > Oscillatoriales > Microcoleaceae > Planktothrix > Planktothrix sp. PLAVEN19ND. Next base: position 3,518,509 of record NZ_CM170132.1, read on the forward strand.
TTTTGTGGCTTTTAATTCTAAGGTGATTTTGAGTTTTCCGGTTACGGGGTTAGACGGTTGCCAAGTTAGGAGCGATCGCCGAATTTGATCAATAATCATCGCCTGTTTGAGATTATTCTCTAAATCCAGATTAGAGTCAACATCATCAAAAATGGCTCGTTGGACATTCCCTCGATCAATGATCATTTCAAAGGTCACTTTTCCATTAATTTCATCGGCTAAATTCAACCCTTGGAAATAACGGTTGAGGTCATTAATTAGGGTGCGATCGCTAATTCCCGTAACTTCAACAACTGTTATTTTTACCGGACTATTTCCAATTAAATTAATATTTGTGGGTTCCGGGCTTATTCCCCGAACGGGAGGGGGCGGTGGCGCAATTTCTGGACTACGTTGACTGCCATAATTATTATAACCAGATGCAGAACGAGTTGGCCCGAAATTAATAGCAGCAGATGAGGGTAATTGAGTGGGCTTGGCTGCGTCAAAAATACCGCCATAACTCACCCCTTGGGGCAATTCTAGGGGAACTTCTACGGTGTGACGAGTTCCATTGGGATCGACCCGAACTTCTTCGCTCACGGCGACAAAAGCGGTATATTCAGACAGTAATTGATAGGCTAAAGCGGTGCGTGTTACCCCTTCAACCCCCGATTTTGTTTCCCCAGAAAACATTTGATTCATCAGGTCTTTAATTCTCGCCCGCCCCCACAATTTAGCAATGGCAATGTTACCCGATTCGTTATTATTGATCTCAGGAAAATTAACGGGTAAGGTTTGTTCATAGCGATCGCCTTTTGCAGTTATTCCGGTAATTTTTAATAAGCCATTGCGACGATCTAATTTACGTCCAAATAAGACTAAGGGTTGATTATCAAACAAATCCGATAAGCTGACCGGATAAATTTCTGGTTTTAATCCTTCTCCTTGCCAACTGATTTCAATATCTGTTAGAATGGGGCTATTAATTTGTCTAAAAAAGGTTTCTACAACAGCTTCTGTGGCTTCATCTTGACGCACAATTTGGGTTGTTCCCCGGCCAATTTCTCCCAAACGATTGAGTAAAAATCTATTTACAGAACTTCCCACCCCAAAGGCATAAAATCTATTTCCGGGTTTAAGTTTATTTTGAACTTCTGCAATCACTTCCTGATCATTTCCAATATATCCATCTGTTAATAGAACAATACTGCGTAAGCGACCCTGAGAGGGAGAGGGAAACTTCATAACCGTCTGGATTCCATTTAATAATTCCGTCCCGCCATTAGCTTCTAATTGATTAATATAATTGATCGCTTTTTGTCGGTTATCTGGGGTATTTTCTAAGGGAGTTTCTGATAAAGTATTGGTGGTATTAGCAAAATCAATAATATTAAAGGTATCTTCGGGATTTAATCCTTGAATAAATCGTTTCATTAATTCTTGAGATTTTTTAAGCGGATCTCCTTCTTGGGAACCGGAAGTATCCATCAGAAAAATAACGTCTTTTGGAATAATTTGATTCGGATTATAACGAATTGCAGGTAACAAATAGGCGGCAAAATGTCCCCCCTGTTGATTCGCTTCTGTTAATACCGTTGCTCTTGTATTTTCTCCTGAAATTTGATATCTTATAATTAGATCTTTATTAGGAATTTGATCGGATTGATCTAAACTAACAAATATCCGATTTCCCTGCTGTTGGGTAATAATTTTATGGGAAGTTGAACGCACATTTTCAATCGAAACTCCGGCATCAATTTCCAGATCAACTTGAATTTTATGGGGGGATTTTGTCTCTCGGTCAATAATAGGAGGCGTGATTCGATCCGCATCGGGAACCTGATTAGTATTGGGTTGATTTTTATTAATTAATTGACCGGGAATATAACGGGGGCCAACCACCATGGGAAACACAAATTCATAGTTTCCTCCTTCAAATTTTAATTGATCAATATAGCGAATAGTTACGGATATTTGTTCGCCGGGTTGAATATTAGCAAGAGATTGGGTAAAGATATTATCTCGCTCCTGCTCTAATAAGGCGGTAGTGCGACCTTGATCTTTTGCCCGTTGATAGATTTCCTTCGCGTCTTCTCGGGTTTCAATTCTGGATTTGATGGTGCGATCGCCGATTTTAATTACCATCTGATCAACGGCGGCTTGATCAGGGAGAGGAAATACATAAATCGCTTCTAAAGGTTCTTTAAATGGATTTTCAAAGGTTTGAGAAACTTCAACCTGTGAAACATTCCCGGAAATTTTAGCTTTAACTTGGGTTTGTTTTAGGGGAAAAACTTGGCTTTGAGTTGCAGACTGAACATATAAACCCCCTAATGGTTTTTCCGAGAGTTGTTGAGGAAGTTGTGCTAATTTCAACCCTGAAGATTGACGATTCAACTGTTGAGGTAAACTAGCAAAAGTTGGGGGTGTATTTCCAATAAAATTCAAACTACTAAAAATCATAATTCCCAAGGAAAGTCTGGCTATCGTTGATAAAGAGTTCATAAATAAAATTGTCATTATTTTAGTTAGACTATCAGTTAGGTCTACTGACTAAGACCCAATTCTGAGTATAAACGTTCCTGAGCCAGATCACTTTTTGAGATTCCCAAGACTCCTGTAGGAAAAGCTAAGTTTGCTGTCTGTGAGTGACGATTGTATCGTTTTTTGCCGCGTCTGAATCATCAGATTTTTAGGAAAATCCAGCAGGGACTCAATAAACGGCTATAATCCATAGTGAGGTTATTAATAAAACGGCTCTAGTCCGTCCTCAAGTTATTAATTATTGATTTCTAATGCTGGCAAATAAACCCCCAATTCGGATTTTTATTAGTACGGGAGAAGTCTCAGGCGATTTACAAGGATCAATGTTAATTGAAGCTCTGTTAAGACAAGCCAAAAACCAAAATATCTCTACAGAAATTATAGCATTGGGTGGGGAAAAAATGGCCGCAGCCGGAGCAATATTATTAGGAAATACTACAGGTATCGGTTCCGTTGGGCTTTTAGAATCTATCCCTTATATTATTCCGACTTATTTAATCCAGCAAAAAACCAAACAATATTTAAAAAGTCATCCTCCCGATATTGTGATTTTAATTGATTATATGGGGCCGAATATTGGCATCGGAAATTTCATTAAAAATCACTTCCCCCAAGTGCCGATCTTCTATTATATTGCACCGCAAGAATGGGTGTGGTCATTGGGTTCAAAGAGTACGGAACAAATTGTGAAATTAAGCCACCGAATTTTAGCGATTTTTCCTGAAGAAGCCCGTTATTTTCAATCAAAAGGTGCTCAGGTAACTTGGGTGGGTCATCCCTTATTAGACCGGATGAAAACGGCTCCCAGTCGAGCAGAATCTCGGATCAAATTAGGGATAGAACCGGATGAAATTGCGATCGCGTTACTTCCGGCGTCCCGATGGCAAGAAATCAAATATTTAATGCCGATATTGTTGGAAGCAGCACAACAAATTCAAGATAAAATTCCTGGAGTTAAATTTTGGATTCCGGTGTCTTTACCCGAATATGAAAATGCCATAGAAACAGCTATTAAAAACTATCAATTAAATGCGGTTTTAGTTTCAACAAAATCAGGAAATTGTCAAACCTTAGAAGTGATATCCGCCGCTGATTTAGCAATTACCAAATCAGGAACCGTTAACTTAGAAATTGCCTTATTAAATGTTCCCCAAGTTGTGGTTTATCGGGTGAGTAATTTAACCGCTTGGCTGGTTCGTCGTTTCTTAAACTTTTCAGTTCCGTTTATATCCCCTACCAATTTAGTCCAAATGCAAGCCATCGTGCCTGAACTGGTACAAGAAGAAGTAACCCCTAAAAATATTGTTAGAGAGGCGATAGAATTGCTAACTAATCAACCCAAACGACAGGAAATATTAAATCGCTATCAACAGATGAAACAAGCATTGGGAGAGGAAGGAGTGTGCGATCGCGCGGCGTTAGAAATCCTGAATAATGTAAAATTGAGATAAGATAAGATAATATAATATTTAAAATGAGGATTACGCAGATTAACCCTGCCCTCGACTTGATTGGGGGACAGATTAAAAATCCGTGAAATCCGTGAAATCCCTTTAAATCCGTGATCCCTATTTTAAAAAAAATTAGGAACTAGGCAGGGAAACAATATAACCCTAATGCCTAATTCCTAAACCCTTGATTAATTTTTTAGGGGTTTTATCTTTCAAAATTGGAAGAACTATCAACCTCATCATCAGAATAGTCTACGGGTCGATATTCAACATAATCCGTTGAATTATCATTCGGACGGCGATCTTCAGAATAGCGATATTCCGAAGAAGCAGAGGGACGACGGCGAGACCGTGGTGCATCAGAAGCAGAAGTTGTCCAATCCTCTCGATCTACCGCAGGCGCTGCGGGAGGACGGTTAGAGCGACTTTTGGGAGGTCTTTGTTGCCGTTCTCTAGGGGGTTCTCCCCAATCCGAGGTCGGTTCTGGACGAGATTCTGGACGAGATTCTGGACGAGATTCTGGACGGGGACGACGTTTGCGAGGACGCTCCTCCGACGGCGGGTAGTCAACGGTGCTACTTTTGCGACTAGAGGGACGCCGACGCACCGAATCATCCTCATAAGCATCGGCTCGGCTCAAACGAGTATCACGACTCCCGCGAATTTGACGGGCCATTGGCTGATATTCTCCCGTTGGTTCGAGTTCGTCCAATTCTGCATCCACCCGATAAACGTCACTGACATAGCGTTCATCGTCTACAATTGGCCCTCGTTCCTTAGCTTGGACAACAGCAATTCCTCTGAGGCGAACACTTTCCACCGCAAAGAAAACTGCACTTCCAGTTAATAAAAATTGACCAAAGGCTAGAATTGGATCAAGTCGCCATCCTTGAAATAACAGAATCCCGCCACAGAGTAAGGCAATGGCGGCAAAGAAAATATCATGATCCCGTGCTAGTTTTGGCCGCCAAGAACGCAGGAAATATAATCCAGCACCAGAAACCGCGAGGGCAATCCCCACTAAGCTGCTGAAATTTAAACCTAAATTAACCATTATTTTTTCTCCTATGCCAGTCCTATTTTAGCGATTTCTTTTTAAAATCTCTAATCACCGACGCTTGGGGCTGGGTATTTTGGCAAAAATAAACATTAGGGGCCATCGATTCAGATAAAATTCTGATTCTTAGCCCCTAAGTCTATAGGTTCAAGCAGGATTTTGGCAAGTCTGCCTAGACCCGTTTCCAGATCACCAGTCTAGGAACGAATGACTTTATCTTTTTTGCTGATAAAGAGCAGACCGACAGTTGCAGGAATTACCACAATTAGGATTCCAGCCAGCAAACTATAGAAAAAGTTCATTAATGAAGGTGTCATAACAAATGTAATCCTTGTCTTAGATTGATTTCTTGGTTTACCAGTTTAACAAAATTTCACAATATTGAGAAGACATTCCTCTATTTATGAGAAAATTTCCCAAAACCGCTAAAATTGATCTGATAAACAGTAACAAAACTTAAAATATTTTTTCTGATCCTATGGATACAACAACGATTTTAACGTGGGGTTTAGGTTTAATTCTGGGTTTGATGACCTTTTTGTTTATTTTCCGAATCGTCCTCACCTGGTATCCCCAAGTTAACCAGCAGCGTTTTCCCTTTAACCTAATTGTTTGGCCCACCGAACCCTTTTTAGTCCTTACCCGCAAAATAGTTCCCCCAGTAGGAGGAGTAGATATCACCCCGATTATTTGGGTGGGACTATTTAGTTTGTTACGAGAAATGCTCCTCGGTCAACAGGGTTTATTAAGAATGATGTGAACTCCCCAACAAACAGGAGGATAAAACAGATATTTTCCTTTTCACCCCAAAGGGTGAGAGGTTAACCTTTGAATATTAGTGGATCAGGATTTAGATCAAAACGGTGTATTATGTCCGAAGATCCTGGTCGTTTTGCCCAGAATCCTAATAACAACTATATTTCTAAGTCTATTTATGTTACGCCGAATTATTCAATTTTTCAAACGACTGATTCAACGGCTGTTCGGGAAGCAACCTACTCCTCCATCGCCCTCCGTCCAGACGACTCCAACTCGGACAGATACGGAATATGAAGCCCTATTTCTGCAACTGTTAGACACCTTACAACCCGCCAGCAGTCGGGGACAAATTAAGGGATGGTTGATAGGTAATCGGGTGCAAGAAACGGAGTTAGTGGCTTGGTTGGAACGGTTTGGAACTCGTTTACAGGAAACACCCAGTCAACACGAAGAACTCGCACAACGCCTGGTATTTTTAGCGAGTCTGGATGTTGGGGATTTAGGAGATGTGGCGGGAAGTATTGGGAGAAGCATTTTAGCTCAATTAACTTCAGAAGCTGAGGTGACAACTTCAGATATTAATGAGATTAAACCGATCATTGATGCAGAATTTATTGAGGATGGATTGAGGGTTGCTACTCCGGTGAATCCTTCTAATAATATTGAGGTTTCTCCGATTATTGATGCGGAATTTATTGGGGGTGGTGTCACCACTTCAACAGAAGAAGAAACTCCAATAGTTGACGAAACTCCCATTAGTTACCAACCGGAAGTTATTCCCGAAGAAACTCCAATAGTTGAGGAAACTCCCATTAGTTACCAACCGGAAGTTATTCCCGAAGAAACTCCAATAGTTGAGGAAAACCCCGTTAGTTACCAACCGGAAGTTATTCCCGAAGAAACTCCAATAGTTGAGGAAACTCCCATTAGTTACCAACCGGAAGTTATTCCCGAAGAAACTCCAATAGTTGAGGAAACTCCCATTAGTTACCAACCGGAAATTATTCCCGAAGAAACTCCAATAGTTGAGGAAAACCCCGTTAGTTACCAACCGGAAGTTATTCCCGAAGAAACTCCAATAGTTGAGGAAAACCCCGTTAGTTACCAACCGGAAGTTATTCCCGAAGAAACTCCAATAGTTGAGGAAAACCCCGTTAGTTATCAACAGGAAGTTATTCCCGAAGAAACTCCAATAGTTGAGGAAACTCCCATTAGTTACCAACAGGAAGTTATTCCCGAAGAAACTCCAATAGTTGAGGAAAACCCCGTTAGTTATCAACAGGAAGTTATTCCCGAAGAAACTCCAATAGTTGACGAAACTCCCATTAGTTATCAACCGGAAATTATTCCCGAAGAAACTCCAATAGTTGAGGAAACTTCATCGGAGGTTAAAGAATGGTTCGAGCAAGGAATTAAACAAGATGAAGCTGGAGATTTTCAGGGAGCTTTAGACTCATTTGATCAAGTGCTTAAACTGCAACCGAATCATATTTGTGTTTGGTTTTATCGAGGTAATACCCTCAGAAATTTAGGCAGAATTGAAGAAGCCTTATCCTCCTTTGAACAGGCGATTATCCTACAACCCGAATATGCAGATGCTTGGAATAATCGAGGTAGTGTTTTAGAAGTTTTAGGGAATATGGAAGAAGCCTTAAAATCCTATCAACTTGCCGTTGATTTGCAACCAAATGATCCCTATATTTGGAATAATCGAGGAAACGCTCTATCGGATTTAGGACGATTAGAAGAAGCCTTAGAATCCTATCAACAGGCTATTCAATTAGAGCCTAATTATTTTAATGCTTTATATAACCAAGGCATTTCACAACTCAATTTAGGAAGATTAGAAGAAGCCTTAATTTCCTTTAATCAGGCGCTGGAATTGCAACCGGATGATGCCGATGTTTGGTATAATAAAGGTCTGACATTACAGGATTTAGGACAAACAGAAGCAGCCGTTGCAGCCTTTGAAAAAGTCAAAGAATTACAACCGGATGAAATCGAAGGTTAAACTGGTAGGGGTTGGGTCTCCCAACCCTCTTGGGCTGTGGGTTTAGAGAGAGGCTACCCTACAAATTTCATCACAAATCCTACAAGGATTACTATTGCTGTGGTATTTTGTGGGGGATTTCATATATAGCAGTTGCCACATCTATTAGGACATTCTTGAAAGCTAAAAGCTACTTATAGTAAGTATTTACCTATTGCCCATTGCCCATTCCCTATTGCCTCTTGCTATAAAATGCGATCGCTATCCTTCCAAAACACCGGACAATAATTAAGGCTGAATATCCTAAAATATTGTGAAACTTTTTGACGAAATTCGTTTTAACCCCTATTTATTAAAGATCGTGACCGTGGTTGCGATCGCATTTTCCCTAAACAGTTGTAGCAGTAAACCCGCCGACTGCATCAAACTAATCGGTATGATCAATGAAGGTCAAACCTTAGTTGTCAATTTGAGTCCTAAATTAGATGGGAAAACCACCCAACAACTGTCTCAAGAATTAAACAGTATTGCCAAGGAGATAGAAACCCTAACCATTAAAGATCAATCCCTACAAACCTTTCAAAAAAACTCAACCCAACAGTTTAAAGACTTATCTAATAGTCTCAAACAAATCGCTGAAGCCCTAACCATTGCGGAGAAAGCCCCCGTTACTCCCGAAGGGAAAAAACAACTATTAGAAGCTCAACAAAAGGTCAAAGAAGCCGGAGAAAAAGCCAAACAAATTGTTTCCAACAACGAGGTATTATTCAAAGAATTAGTCAACTATTGCCCCAGTAAAAAACCCTAATGATGAATTTCCAGACTTAAAACATAACGACCCATTTGCAAATTTTCTGACCAGAGTTCGTATTCCAAACGCACATATTCCGGCAGAGGATGTCCGACCAATTCCAACTTCCGAGTAAAATTCCGCAGACGCAATTGACTGGCCATAGCTTGTAAATCCGTTTGTAAATAATAGCGACTCAAGCCATACATTCCCTGTTGCCATAAATGACGATAACTATATTTTCCCTGTCCCTGCATCGTCATCACCGCCCGATAGGGAGACACCTCCAGCCACAATAGACGGGGTTTCTGGGGAGGTTTTGCCGTTTCCTGGGGCAAAATATCAGGCTCCCATTCCACTAACGCCGGTTCATGTAACAATAAATGGAATTGATCTCGCTCCTTCTGATAGAGGGTTGCCGACCCCTCAATTAAAGAGCGCAGGGGTAAGTCTACGGCAACTAAAGACAGACTCACGGGGACGCGATAGTGTGTTAACATAACTCATCTCAATATTAGGTAAAATTCTCGATGTTTCCAATTTGCTTAGAGTCGAGAAAGCGGTAGGATCACTTTTAGAAATCAGTGGCCCAATCTAAAATCATAAAATGCAAGAGACTATCGTAACAACAGAAAATACAGAAACTGAGCAAATATTAACAATACACCCCCCCAAATCGGGATTATCCTTACAAGGTCGCATTCGCATTCCTGGGGATAAATCGATTTCCCATCGCGCCTTAATGTTAGGAGCCTTAGCCCAGGGTGTCACCACCATCGAAGGGTTATTGTTAGGAGCAGACCCCCGCAGCACCGCCCAATGTTTTTCTCGGATGGGGGCAGAAATTTCCGAGTTAAATTCCGAACGGGTAGAAGTCAAAGGCATTGGACTGGGTAATCTGCAAGAACCCCTGGAGGTTTTAGACGCCGGAAATTCCGGTACAACCCTACGGTTAATGTTAGGAATACTCGCCTCCCACCCCGGACGATTTTTTAGTGTTACCGGGGATAGTTCCCTGGTACGTCGGCCCATGTCCCGGGTAACTAAACCCTTACAACAGATGGGGGCTACCATTTGGGGCCGTCAAGGGGGATCTTATGCACCCCTAGCGGTTCAGGGTCAAGCCCTGCGCCCGATTCATTATGTTTCCCCCATTGCTTCAGCCCAGGTGAAATCCTGTATTCTGTTAGCTGCGTTAATGACGGAAGGAGAAACCACTGTCACCGAACCCGCCCTATCCCGGGATCACAGTGAACGAATGTTAAGGGCATTTGGGGCTAATTTAACCGTTGAACCGGATACTTATAGTGTAACCGTTAAAGGCCCAGCAGAACTGCACGGTCAGCACGTTGTGGTTCCGGGGGATATTAGCTCGGCGGCTTTTTGGTTAGTGGCGGCGGCCATTGTTCCCGGGTCGGAATTAGTGATAGAAAATGTGGGGGTGAACCCGACTCGCACCGGAATTTTAGAAGCCTTAGAAAAAATGGGGGCGAATTTACAATTAGAGAATGAACGGACTGTGGCGGGGGAACCAGTGGCGGATATTCGAGTGAAATATAGTCAATTAAAAGCCTGTGAAATTGGGGGGAATATTATTCCTCGATTAATTGATGAAATTCCAATTTTAGCGGTGGCCGCGGCTTTTGCCGAAGGAACAACGATTATTAAAGATGCGGAAGAATTAAGGGTGAAAGAAAGCGATCGGATTACGGTGATGGCGACTCAAATGAGTCAATTGGGAGCTAAAATTAGGGAACGTCCCGACGGCTTAGAAATTACAGGGGGTTTTGCTTTAAAGGGGACAGAAGTTGATAGCGATACGGATCATCGCATTGCTATGAGTTTAGCGATCGCCGCTTTGAATTGTCAAGGAAAAACCACGATTCACCGCGCCGAAGCCGCCGGAATTTCCTACCCGAATTTCGTGGCTACGTTAACCGAAATTTGTACGGTTTAAAATTGTCTTAAAAACCAAGAAACCCGGTTTCTGATTATTTGAGAAACCTGGTTTTAATAAGAGCGATCGCAGTTAACCAAACCTGAGCATTATACTCAAAATAACCAGTATTTCACAATCAAATGAAGCAGAAACCCAATTTTAATGAGATGCTATTCAAGATTATTCATACACTTGACGGCGATGTGCAATCACAATAACTATAATGTGCTTTTTTTCCTCATTAATAGAATAGACAACTCGATAGTCTCCAACACGATAACGATAATATCCAGCTAACTCGCCTTTAAGGGGTTTAATATTAGGATGGTAACGAGGGGTAATTTTAATTGTATGAAAACAGCGATCTAACTTTTTCTGAAGGGAAGCATCTGCTTCTTCAAAAAAGTCCTGAGCTTCACTATTAATAATAATTTCATACATAAAATTAATATTTCCGTTTGAGTTTATCAACAGAAATCAATCGTTCTTCTAAAACATCTTCTTTGCCTTTTTCAAAAGATTCTTTAAACCCAGGAATTTTAAGTAATTCTTCTGTTGCTTCTTGACTTTCTTGTTCTGCTAAATACGATAAAAAATCCGCAGCTACCCTGAGTTTTTCTGGAGATAGCTGATCAACATACTGTTTAACTTGATTGCGAATATCGGTAACGTTCATAAATTGCTTTTGAATTGGGTTATTGTTTATTATATATTTTTTTTGGAGAATGCCATCCCTCACCCCTAAACCTACTTATAAACACCTCCTCTATAATCGATTTCATAAATCATTAATTCATCATCCTCAATATTGATTTTGAAGATCAGTCTAATTTTACCGATCCTAAATCTTAAAAATCCTTTCCAATCCCCTTTTAAATTCTTAATATCTAACTCTCGAAAAGGAATAAGCCCACTAACTTCAATAGCAGAAACTAACTCTTTTAATTTCTGCCTAATTCTTTCTTGTTCCTTATCAGATAAACTATTTAAGAATTTAACAGAATTTTTACTAAATTTAACTTTCATCCTTCACCCAATTTGTCATATCTACAAAATCATGTTCATCATATTTTTTAGGCGAATAAAAATTTTTACTAATTTCTTTCATCTCTTGATCACTGACATCAGGAATTAAAACTTGCATTAACGAGAGACGTTCTTCTCTAAGAACTTCTCGAATGCTTTCTTTCATGAGTTGTTTTAAAGTTTCCATTTCCATAAATGTAGAAAATAGATTGGTAAAATAAGTCTGACTTTATTTTATCATAGATTCGCGAATTTTAATATATTCTCGAATAATAGGAGATAAACTAAATAAAATCGGATCAGATCCTATAATTTTTATTAAATAGCGTCTCGTCAAAGAGTCTAACCCATTAATTAAATCCATTGACGATAATGATAGATGTTCTCTTAAATCTTCTCTGGATACAGGGTGATTATCCTGACTTAATTCTAAAATAATCTGTTGTTCAATGGGTGATAATCGCTCAAATAATTGACTTAAACGAGATTGAATAGATTCTGTTAAAATCAAGCTATTTTCTTTTAAAAAATCAGATACTTTACCTCCAAACAATTTTTTAATTAAATTCGCAATATCTTTTAAATAAACCGGATTTCCGTTATATAATTGAATCAGCGTTGCCCAACTTTCCTGATCTTGTAAACCATAGTTTTTCAGAATATCAATACTATCTAACCCTTCTAATTCCAAACACTGAACAGGATATAATTCTTCATCTAAAGATATCATTTCTTGGCATTTTTCCTGACTGATTAAAATTAAACTGCTTTGGTGTTCAGTTTCAGTGATCATTGTTAAAAAGGGTTGATAATCTCGATATTCACTTTTATATTGTCCGGCTGATTTTTCTTTAATAAATAATTCCTGCACGTCATCGAGGATGATTAAACATTTTTTATCACGAAAAAGATTTAAAATTTGAGTTAATTTATTATCAGCTAAAACAGAATCAGGATTAATACGGGTTAAAATTTCAGTCAGAATGCTATCTAAAGATGGGGAGAGTTTGATATTTTTCCAGATAATAATATCAAAGTGTTGTAAGTTCAGGTCAACAAATTGTTTAACTAGAGTTGTTTTACCCATACCATTTAATCCTAAAACTGAGATTAGACGGGTATTTTGTTCAATTAACCAGTGGGATAGGGTGTTAAGTTCGGTGGTGCGATCGTAAAAATAGGTTATTTTAGGAGCTATTGTTAAATCGTGATAACCTGTGCTTTCAGCTATTTTATCTTCATCATTGATAGATGGATTCTGATCAGTTTGAGGAGAAAAAGGACACCAAGTAATATTACTGTTTACTAAACCAACAAACTGAGGTGAATTTGTAACTCTTTCTAAAGTCCAACAAAAATTAGCTTTATTAACATCTTCTCCTATTTGTTCAGATAGAACTTTAAATAACTTGCGGCTAACATCTCCAATATAGTTTTTACTATCATACCCACATTCATCCGCAATTTGATTGTAAGTTTTTCCTTGCCAAAGTCCTTGAACAACAGCTTTTTCTAAATCGTCTAGGTGTTCTCCTGTTTTTTTCTGCACCAACTGATCCACCAACTGTAAAACTTCTGTAATAGTCATAAAGTCCAGGTAGAGTAATAATTCTAGCCATTGTAGCTTACTCGAAATCGATCAAATCAGTTCTTTTCAGATTTTACCTTAAAATTTGGTTACAAAATTTTAAGAAAATCAGTTTTTTTCTGATTGCGGAACTTCCTTGGTTTATGTCATTTTTGATGCTAGAGCAAAACATCGATCAAAACTAGAGGGATTCAAAAGTAACTCAGATGTCATCTACAAATCTCAGACAAGGGAATTTGTTTAAAACCCTTATTTATCAAGAGGAGTTAGACCATATCGCCGGATGGGTCGAGGATGATCCAGACTTAGAAACAGGTGGAGACTTGTTTGGGTTTTGGACTCATTCAGGTTTTCCTGTGATTCAGTTTGTTCTTGGGCCAGGAAAAACAAGCCGACATAATCCAGCCAGCTTTTATCAAGATAGAGAGCATCTGATAAAAGCTGGAGAAATTCTCAGAAGCAAACACGGTCTTCAGCATATTGGAGAATGGCACTCTCATCATCAGATGGGGTTAGCACAGCCTAGCGGTGGCGATGAACAAACTGTTTTTAACGCACTCAGGCAATACAATTTTCCTAAATTTTTGCTATGTATTGCTAACTTACGTCCACAAGCAGAAAGTTTTGGAAGAACTAAATATATCGTTAATGTTGGCTGTTTTTTGTTTACGGCTTCATATCCCCGTTATCAAGCAGGGGCTTGGGTGGTTTTACCCAATCACAGTCCAATTCGTAGAGATGTAAGATGGGGAGAAAATCAAATTTTATTCAACAGTCCCGGACTTAATAAAAACTGGAAGGTTGAGGAAACAACTTTAGAAACACAACCATTAGTATCTACTGAACCTATTGTCATATCAGAGGATATCTGGTATTCAACACCAAAAGGCAAAGCTTTATTGAAGGAAATTTTTGAAGGTTTAAATAGCCGTTATCAAAACTGTGAAATGTTACGAACTTCTTCAGAAGAAATCTATTTCACCTTTGAAATCAAAAATAATTCCCTAACTGACAAATGGCGGATTGATTTTCCCCATAATTTTCCTCAAGATTCACCTCAAGTTGATGTTAATTATTCTAAACCTGCTGGAATTCAAAACTGGCACGGAGATTTTCAGCAGCTAGAGCAAATAGAAGCTTGTATCGGACGTCATTATAAGGGGCAAAGGGGATAAGATTATGTGGAGTGAAGTTCAGCGTAAAAGATTAGCGGTAGAAAAGCAAATTCTACAAAAATATTTTCCTGCGTTTAATTGGGTTAACCCAGCAGATTCTAGTAATACAAGAATAGAAGGAGAACTAAAAACTAATGTAGAAAATAGATATAAAATTCGAGTTTATGTTCCTTCTGATTTTCCTAACTCTCGACCCGATATGGTTGTCTTATCTCCATATCCCTTAAAAGGGTATCGGGGACAAGATATGAAAGAATATGGAACCAGTAGTAATATGCACACCCTGTCTCCTGAAACCTATGGTTATGTCCAGATTTGTCATTATCGAGATTGGTTGCCTAACTTAACTTTATACAAGGTTGTTCTTAAAGGTCGTATCTGGTTAGAAGCCCTAGAAGCCCATAAAAGAACAGGTCAACCCATTGATCATTTTCTATCACATATGTAATCAGAACCAGGAGATATCAAAATCATGAGCGAATATCAATCTCAAAGAGTAGAAAACTTCTTAGAAAGAACTGTTCAACAAGGACAAACCCCTCAAGATCAAAAACTGACTTTTGATCCTGCAACGGGTGAGTTAGTTGTTCAAGGACAGAATGAAAGACTATCTAATCCTGATGCTGTTGTAGCTGATCAAATTGCTGAAGAAGGTTTTTTTGCAAAACCGTCTTTTGTGTATATGCACGAAGACCAGATTCAAGATATTTATCACAAGTGGAAAACATCAGCAATTGATCAAGCTCCTGCGGTAGCTTTTGGATTTGATGAGGGAGAAGTGTTTCATGTGTATACTTCACATCCAAAAACTCATTTTTCTGGTCTTCCAGTTCCTTCAGTTATTCATTTTTTACCCACAATGGCAAAAGATGAAGAAGGGTTTACTCTTGCTAATGAACTTGTTAATAGCCAACTTGATTCGCAGGAAAATATAACTCATTCGGTGATTATGTTATTGGCTATTGAACAAGATAAATTACAACATCGGGTTTTTATTACTCAACCGAATGGTTCGTTATCGGAAGGAATTGTTAAATTTATCCCTCAACGTTGTGAACTTTATTCTCGCAGTCAAGGGTTGCTAGAAACATCAGTCCTTGAGAACTGTAAGGTGGGGGTAGTTGGGTTAGGCAGTGGTGGTTCTTCTGTCGCAATAGAGTTAGCAAAAGCCGGGGTGGGTAAGTTTGTTTTAATTGATTTTGATCGCTTAGAATTAGCAAATGTTTCTCGTCATGTTTGTGGTACTGGTGATTTAGGTCGTTATAAAACTAAAGCGGTTAGGGATTTATTATATGGGAAAAATCCCTATATCCAAGTAGAAACGGCTGAAATCGATATTAATACCAGTTTTGAGGAGACTAAACTGTTACTCAAAGATTGTGATCTAATTATTGCAGCAACCGATAATAACCGTAGTCGGTTTAATCTCAATAGTATTGCTCTTGAGTACAACATTCCTACGATTTTCGGGAGAGCTTTAACTCGCGCCTGTGGTGGAGATGTTTTAAGAGTTCTTCCTTTTAAAAGCCCTTGTTTAGCTTGTGTTTTTACTAAAGACTTTTTAGAATCTCGTCAAGAAGAAGTTTCTCAATTTAGACAAGCTAGAGAAGATAACCCGGCTTATGTTGCTGATGATGAAGTTAAAGCCACTATCCAAGTCGGCTTATCTTCTGATATTTTACCAATCTCAAATATGATTGTCAAATTAGCATTATTAGAACTTTCTCGCGGTAAGGATAGTGGAATTAATTCTTTAGAGGAAGATTTAATTGCAGACTTTTATATTTGGGCTAATCGCCGAGAGAATACTTATGAAAGTTGGCCTAAAATGGAATATGGCTCAAAAACACCTTCTATTTTACGATGGTATGGTGCTAAATGGGAACGGAATGTATCTTGTCAAGTTTGTGGAGAGTCACAAGATTCTAACAAGACTGACGATGATTTTTTTGGGTAATAGCACAAAATTTTATAGAGATTAGCGATCGCCTCTTTAAAAAAAGCGATCGCTCATTTACACTAAATAAAATCCTTTAAATCCCTAACTTAATGGGCGGCGGGAGCTTTTGCACCTTTCCCACCCTTACCTAAAAAGAATAATAACGGTAAAGAACATAAAAACGTTATCCCCACCACTCTAAAAATATCAGCAAAAGAGAGAACTGCCGCCTGGGTATCGACAATTTGGCTTAATGACGCTAAAGCCTGTTGCTGGGCTGTGACTCCATCCATTCCTTTACTTTGGAACATCGCCGTCAGGGTTTCTAACCGTTGATTTGTGGCAAAATCATAGGGAGTCAGATGGGTGAGAAGTACCGCCCGATGGAAGGCTTCTCGCTGACTTAACAAACTGGTGAGGGCTGCAATTCCCACACTCCCGCCTAATTGTCGGGTTAAGTTATAAAACCCCGACCCTGCCGATACCGCTTGTTGGGGTAAGGCTCCCAAAGTGGCTAAACTCAGGGGTAAAAACATCAACACCGTCACCCCACCCCGGGCAACTAACGGCCAAAATAGCTGATCTGTACCCGTTTGGGCACTAATAGTGGAGAGGTCAAACATCACCAAAGCCGAACCAATAGCCCCTAAAGCAATTAATAACCGGGCATCGACTTTCGTTGATATTTTTCCTAATAGTATCATCATCACCGCCGAACATAACGCCCCCGGAGCTAATAAAAATCCCGTTTGTGTCGCGGAAAAATGAAGAATACTTTGGGCAAAAATCGGGACGACAAATAACGTCCCATACAGTCCCATCCCCAAAATCCCAGAATATATACTCCCGGCGGCTAAAGACCGATACCGTAAAACCCGCAGGTCAACGGCTGGATTTCGGGTCGTGAGTTCCCGCCAAATAAATAACGCCATCCCCACCGTCGCCGTAATCGCTAGAGTCCGAATAAAACTGGATGAAAACCAGTCTTCCTGTTCTCCTTCTTCTAACAACCCTTGGAAACTGCCAACGGCCACCGTTAGCAAAATAATCCCCCACCAATCAACTTTGGTACTTTGGGAGTTGTTTTCTTCATTCTTGGGCAAAAATAGCCAAGCCATCAAGGTTGCTAAAATACCAACGGGCAGATTAATAAAGAAAATCCACCGCCAACCCAAGGTATCCGTTAGGTATCCCCCTAAAGTGGGGCCAATGGCGGGGCCGGCAATTACCCCAACGCCAAACACCGCTTGGGCGATACCTTGTTCATGGGGGGCAAAGGTTTGGAACAGAATGGCTTGACCCTTTGCCAGTAACCCACCCCCACACAACCCTTGCAGAATCCGAGAAATAACTAGCATGGGTAAGTTAACGGATAAACCACAGAGAATGGATGCCAGGGTAAAACCGACTAAGGAGAAAATAAAATAAGATTTACGACCGAAAAAATCTCCGAGCCAAGCACTTAAGGGAATTAAAATTACGTTAGCGATCGCATAACCCGTGACCACCCAAGCAATTTCCGTCACCGTCGCCCCTAAACTCGCCTGCATATCCGTCAGGGCAACATTCACAATACTGGTATCAATAACTTCTAACATGGCTCCCAAAGCGGCTGTTAATGCGATCGCCCACTTCAAATAACCCTGAATATAATGGGGTTGATTCATAATAGATATTGACGGTTGACGGTTGGCTGTTGACAGTTAGCTATTAGCAAGCGATGGCAAGCGTACCAATATTTTTCTCCCCTGCTCCCCCTGCTCCCCCTGCCTCCCCCTGCTCCCCCTGCTCCCCCTGCTCCCCCTGCTCCCCCTGCTCCCCCTGCTCCCCCTGCTCCCCCTGCTCCCCCTGCTCCCCCTGCTCCCCCTGCCTCCCCTGCTCCCCCTGCCTCCCCTGCTCCCCCTACCTTCCCCCTGCGGTTTCCACACTCACCCTCACACTCAAACCCGCCCGCAGTTTATGTTCAGGGTCAGCATTGGCAACAAACGCTAACCGCACGGGAACCCACTGCACAACTTTGTTAAAATTGCCTGTGGCATTGTCGGGAGGTAACAAAGCAAACTGAGCCCCCGTTGCCGGACTAATTCCGGTTACCTTTGCCCGAAACACTTCCCCCGGATAGGCGTCTACCCGCACTAACGCCATTTCCCCGACTCGTAAATCCTTTAACTCCGTTTCCTTAAAATTCGCTTCAATATAAAGGTCATCGGTCTTCAGGGGAACTAACGCTAATAACGGTTGTCCCGGTTGGATTTTTTTCCCGACTTCCGCCGTCAGTTGACCCACATACCCACTCACCGGGGCGGTAATCGTTGTATAGGTAAGCTGTTGACGGGCTAAGGCAAGGGAGGCTTGCGCCTGTTTAATCTGGGCTTGGGCCAGTTGAGTTTGATCTTGTTTGACAACCACTTCCTGACCTGAAGCTTGGGTTTCTGCAACCTGAGCTTGAGACGCACCCGTTTGAGCTAAGGATTTTTCTACCTCGGCTTGGGCCTGACTAACTTTAGCCTTCGCTTGTTGCAGTCGAGCTTGGGCGGTTTTTACGGCCGATTTGGCTTGGGCGAGTTCAGCTTGGCTGTTAATAACTTGGGCTTGAGCTTGTTGCAGTTGGGACTGGGCATTATTCACCGTTGCTTGAGCCTGTCCTACCCCCTGTTGCACAACGGTTAAACTCGCTTGAGCTTCTGCAAAGGCAGCTTGGGCGGTATCCCGTTGTTGAGCAGAAACCACATTTTGCTGATAAAGAGATTGATAGCGTTGAAAATCCTGTTGAGTTCGGGTCACTTCAGCTTCTGCTTGAGCAACTTTAGCCCGGGCGGCATTCACCCCTAATTCCGCTTCCTGAATTTGAGCGCGTTGGGCGGCAATATTGGCTTGGTCTTGTTGCAGTTGAGCTTGGGCAACATTAACACCGAGTTGAGCCTGTTGGAGTAGGGCTTGGACGGCGATCGCTTCTGATTCAGCTTGCTGAACATTAGTTTGTTCGGCGGTAACTGCCGCTTGTTGCGCTTTTAAATTTGATTGGGCTTGTTCAACTTGACTAATATTAGTATTGGCGGTTAAAGAAACAGTATCCTTAGCAGTTTGTAATTGAGCTTCGGCTGCATTTAGATTAGCTTCTTCCTGTTTAATTTTTAATAATAAATCTTGATCTTCTAAAATCACCAAACGTTGACCCGCTTGCACATAATCCCCATTTTTAACTAACACTTTTTGAACAGTAGCCGCAATTTTGGGGGCAATGGGAGAAATATGACCTTCTATTTGGGCGTTATCCGTTGTGGCGTGGGTGCTTTGATATTGCCACCAACGGGTTCCGAAAACGGCTCCTGTAATTAATACGATCGCTGCCCCTAACAATAACCCCCAAGGACGTTTTTTTCCAAGGGGTTTGGGTTCCTCAACAACGGGAATTTCTTCCTGGCTGATGGGTTTATGTCCATTGGTTTGAATCTGTTCAGAAGATAAAGGCTTCTGATCTTCAACGGGTTCAGTTTTTAAGTGAGAATCAATAACGGTGTTTGGTTTCATCTTGCTGTTCTCTATAAATTGAAGTGTTATTAGTGGGCAAGGGACTGATACCTTGCACGAAGATATCGACACAGGTTTCGATATAATCTTCGCGGTGGTAATGGATGAAATTGGGGATGGCATTACGTCGCAGCATTCCCGCTAGGAGCATTCCGGTAAATAAATCGATAGCGGGTTCTAATCTTAAATCCAAGCGCACTTTACCCCGCTTTTGGCTATTTTTGAGGTAATTAATCAGTTGTTCTCGTAGGGGTTGGGTGGCTTCGGCAATAATCTGAGATGCGACTTGGGGATGGCGTTTAGCTTCTCCGATAAAAGTTCGAATTAGGGCTTCATGTTCTTCGAGCATGGTGTTATAAAGCCAGCTATAATGGGTTAAATCCTCTTTTAAATCCTGTGTCC
Organism: Planktothrix sp. PLAVEN19ND; assembly: GCF_057220675.1. Classification (NCBI taxonomy): domain Bacteria; kingdom Bacillati; phylum Cyanobacteriota; class Cyanophyceae; order Oscillatoriales; family Microcoleaceae; genus Planktothrix; species Planktothrix sp. PLAVEN19ND. The sequence continues at coordinate 3,538,682 of NZ_CM170132.1, forward strand.
ACTCTTGTTGATGAGTTAAGGCTTCTGTTTGCAAGGCGGTTGCTTGTTGGACAACGGCCACCAGCAGCTGTTCTTTGCTATGGAAATGACGAAATAAGGTGACTTCATTGACTCCTGCTACACGAGCAATTTGTTTTGTGGTGGCTCCCGCAATTCCAGCTTCAGCAAACACTGCTAAAGCCGCTTTTAATAAGCGACTGCGAGTGAGTGCAGTTTTCTGCTCCTGAGAATTCATAGATTACAACGTAAGTGCTTACTTGCATTGTAACAAATAAAAACAGGAACCGGGTTTCTAATTCTCGGCAGGATTTTTTACACAAACTTAGTCAAAAGTTGGTAAGTTAGTACAGAATTAACAATGTTTGATGGAAAACCAATCTCCGATCACTTTTAGTTTTTCCCTGCCTGTCGGGTTACTGGACAGCCAAGACAGACGACACCGGGACGGGGAAATGCGTCTAGCCACAGGCCAAGATGAATTTTACTTCCACGCCGACTCCCGCAGCTTAGAAAATCCTGCTTATGGCACTCTCATCCTACTTTCACGAGTCATTGTCCAGTTGGGGGAATTATCTCCCGTCACCCCTGAAGATTTAGAAGAACTCTTTCTCTGCGACTGGCAATATTTACAGGAAGTTTACAATACGATTAACCCTCCAGAATCAGCAATTTTTACCACGGGGGAGTTGTAGGCTACCCCCAAGAGGAGTTATATCGGGAGGTAGCCTTTATTGCATTTCACTTTCACTGGTCACGGGAGGAGATTCTCAATTTAGACCACCAAGAACGACAACGTTGGGTACAGGAAATCGCCTATTTAGTCAATCCTCAGTCCTAATCAAACCCTAAAAATATGGAACCATACCCTAGCCCTACCCCTGAGTCAAGTGAGGAAAGGGAAGGGTAGAAATACATGGAAATATTACAGTTGATTTAGAATTTTTATAGTCAAAAATAGTAGTAGCGATCGCATCAAATCCTCTGATTTTTTCTGCTGACAAAACTAAAATTATACTTAAGTATAGATTTGGTTGTCAATTTTATTGATACAATTAATAAAAATGTAACCCGCCTTGGTTAATGTATTAAGCTGCAAGTAATGGGGTCTGATAATGAAAATACGACTAAAAAAACAGAATCGCCATGAAGTAAAATCTGTCAATCAAACCGCAATTCAAGCGAAATCCCTGACAGATATTCGCCCAATAGACAACTACCTCGCAGCACCACAGAAACCCCAAACCGAAGATATAAACCATCAGCAAATACAGAAAAAACAGGGCTTTAATTTTGCGGAAATCTCAATTTTTGCAGGTGGGGCACAGGGGTTAACACCGAGAATACAGCCCAAATTTTTCGCTCGCCCTGAAAATATAACGCAGCAAAGCAGTATTCCCATCATTCAACGCCAACTCACCCCAGACCAAATCAAACACGCCAACCGGATTCGTAAGGCCAGAGGACTCGATCTTCTTCCTCTCGAGGCTGCACAGCAACTCAATAATGTGGAAGAAGCCACCCAGCCTACCCCGGCCGCCAATCAACCTGTCGCTAATCAACAACCCACCGAAGCACCTCATCAATCCGATGCGAAACGGTCAGAATCTAACTTCCAAGTTGTTCATGATTATTCATGGATTAAATCAACCCTTAAAGAATTGAAAAGCTGGGATAAAGTTAAAGAACAATTTAGTAGCGATCAGAAAACCATGTGGCAATTGTTTGACTTTCGCCAATGGTATGTTGATTCATTGATTAGTGTCCTTCGTGATACCTATCCCGGTTTAATTGCCAAATCCGTCGGAAGCGCAGATCCAACCTCAGACTACGATATCACAATTTCTACGCCCGGTTCAGGAAAAGACGTGGAAGCAATCAAATGGTTTAATGCTCAAGTTCACAAGGAATTTGGCGTTGAACCCGGCACAGTGTTTGATACTAACTTGTATGCAAAAGATTATCTGAAAGTTGAAGAAAATATCGATAATGCAGCAAAAGCAGAGCAAAAATCTGATCAAGACCTTGACCAACCCAATCGCGGATTTAGTAAAATAGGTAGCCTTTCACAAGATGTGGCGGCTTTGGTCAAACAACGGCGTTATATGAAGCAAGTCGAATGGGATAATTATGTTAATCAAGTCGTTAACAGTATCGCCGATCCACAGCAGCAAAAACTGATTCGTCATCAATATGAAGAAGCCGATAGTATTTATCAAGTAGCTGCTTATGAATTGCTAGGTGAAGTTAAGCAAGAAATGAGTGATCCTGAAAAACAAAAGATTGAAAAACAGACAAAATTGGGTGAAGATGAAGAAAAAGTTATTAGCAATTTGCCCGATGGCGAATATAAGAAAACCATACGCCAGCAATTATTGGGTGCTGAGGAATTACAAGCAATTACTCATGATAATTCTGATTTAGTTCTCAAAAAGAGTAATGAGCTTTACCTAGACCGAATGACTAAAGTTCGCACACTTCAAGAAACAATTCGCAAGTTAGGTACGGGTGAACCCACAAAAGTTGAAGCCCTCAAAGCTCAAATTCAACAAATTTTAGGAGAGGCTTGCTTCTATGCCGCAGAAGCCTACCATAGTGAAGGGGCAGTTAAACACATTGTGGCAGGTGTACAGGGTGCTAAAGCCTCCTCCGATGACAAAGACAAGATTATGAACTCTCTCAAACCAGAACATTTCTTGCAATCATTTAACGAGCAACTCGGAGATTTTCTCAAGGATTTGAGTCATTATGCCAACGCCCCTGATGGGAAAATTTTCTATCGTTCTTCTAAATATCTCTATCGTTTGTTTTTGGCAGTGGCGGAGTTACGCCAGTACAAATTGAAGAAATTACAAAGCCTAACAATAGAGTCTAAGCGTGCTGATGAAATTGCTAAAGATATAGATAGTCAATTGGTGGCTATTCGTAAAGGCAATAAAAAATTTGACAGTGAAGACGAAAAGAATCAAGCAGCCGTTGATGCAATGAAGGGGATTCTTGGGGTGCAGACTGCATCAGATTTAAAAGTCAAAATTTTAGCAATGGCGCAGGAATTTAATGTCAAGGTTCGTAGTCAGATGACCGAACTATCGACTCCTGGTAGGAATACATCTAAGGACTATTTCAGAAATATCCAATAGCTTATTTTATTTGCTATGGCGCTACGCATTACAGTTTTAGAGACGCGCCATGGCGCGTCTCTACAAAATCCAGCTGTTCTAAGAGTGCGTAGCGCCATAGTGGCGATCGCATCAAATCCTCTGATTTTTTCTGCTGACAAAACTAAAATTATACTTAAGTATAGATTTGGTTGTCAATTTTATTGATACAATTAATAAAAATGTAACCCGCCTTGGTTAATGTATTAAGCTGCAAGTAATGGGGTCTGATAATGAAAATACGACTAAAAAAACAGAATCGCCATGAAGTCAAATCTGTCAATCAAACCGCAATTCAAGCGAAATCCCTGACAGATATTCGCCCCATGGACAACCACCTCGCAACACCACAGAAACCCCAAACCGAAGATATAAACCATCAGCAAATACAGAAAAAACAGGGTTTTAATTTTGCGGAAATCCCGATTTCAGCAAAAAAAGATGAGTCAGCAGCCAGAGTACAGCCTAAGTTTAATTTATCCCTACAAAAAAAATTAACCGTCGGCCAAGCTGGGGACAAATATGAACAGGAAGCGGATAGTGTAGCGGAAAAAGTGGTCAAACAAATTAATACTCCTACCACAGAAAAAGCCACATCTTCTAAAGGAGTACAACGTCAGGAAGCAGAAGAAGAAGTTCAAGCCAAATCTGATATTTCTGACCTGCAACGAGAAGGGGAAGAAGAAGAAGAAGTTCAAGCTAAACCGGATATTTCTGACCTGCAACGAGAAGGGGAAGAAGAAGAAGAAGTTCAAGCTAAACCGGATATTTCTGACCTGCAACGAGAAGGGGAAGAAGAAGAAGAAGTTCAAGCTAAACCGGATATTTCTGACCTGCAACGAGAAGGGGAAGAAGAAGAAGAAGTTCAAGCTAAACCGGATATTTCTGACCTGCAACGGGAAGGGGAAGAAGAAGAAGAAGTTCAAGCTAAATCTGATATTTCTGACCTGCAACGAGAAGGGGAAGACGAGGAAGAAGTTCAAGCTAAATCTGATATTTCTGACCTGCAACGAGAAGGGGAAGAAGAAGAAGAAGTTCAAGCTAAATCTGATATTTCTGACCTGCAACGGGAAGGGGAAGAAGAAGAAGAAGTTCAAGCTAAATCTGATATTTCTGACCTGCAACGGGAAGGGGAAGACGAGGAAGAAGTTCAAGCTAAATCTGATATTTCTGACCTGCAACGGGAAGGGGAAGAAGAAGAAGAAGTTCAAGCTAAATCTGATATTTCTGACCTGCAACGGGAAGGGGAAGAAGAAGAAGAAGTTCAAGCTAAATCTGATATTTCTGACCTACAACGAGAAGGGGAAGAAGAAGAAGAAGTTCAAGCTAAATCTGATATTTCTGACCTACAACGGGAAGGGGAAGAAGAAGAAGAAATTCAAGCTAAATCTGATATTTCTGACCTGCAACGAGAAGGGGAAGAAGAAGAAGAAGTTCAAGCTAAACCTGATATTTCTGCGATTCAACGGGAAGGGGAAGAAGAAGAAGAAGTTCAAGCTAAATCCGATATTTCTGCGATTCAACGGGAAGGGGAAGAAGAAGAAGTTCAAGCTAAACCCCAAAATAAAGCCCTGGTTGGCGGTGCAGTTTCAACAGATATAGAAACAACAATTCAAAGTGCTAAAAGTGGTGGAAGTCCCCTAGATGCGGGACTGCAACAGAAGATGGGAAAAGCAATGGGGGCAGATTTTAGTGGAGTGAAAGTACATACTGATAGTCAAGCGGATAAATTGAATCGTTCCCTGAGTTCCCGTGCCTTTGCAACGGGGCCAAATTTGTTTTTTAAACGGGGAGAATATAATCCAGGAAGTCGAAGTGGACAGGAATTAATTGCCCATGAATTAACTCATGTTGTGCAACAGGGGGGGGGACAAAAAACACAAAAGATTCAACGGGTGCTTGAGTTTGATGTTAATGCTGAACTACCCAAAGTCTCATGGCGTGCGAAACTCAGTAGATGGACATCAAATTGGGGTTTCGAAAGTACACTATCACAAATCAGAAGAAATGTTAAGCGACTGCAAGTAGAGGAAGCTAGAAGATTTAAACTCAGAGAGTTGGCAGTAAGAGAAAAGTACGATCTAGAAACAAAGGAGGAATATGTTAGACACTTGTGGACAAGACAGTCTTATTTACGAGAATTGTCGAGACTCTGTAATGAATGGTTGAAGAAACATGGTAAAAGTGATGACGAGAGAAGACAAGAGAAAGCGGATGATATCAACATATTGCGCGGGAGAGTTTTAACGGAATTAGCCGAACTAGAAGTGGAATTAGAGCAGTGGAAGAGTGCAATAAATGTACTAAAGACACTAAGGAAAACGTATGAGGAACAGTCTAAAGATGATAATGATGAGGACAAGGAATCTGAACAGCCACAAACCTCCGGAAAATAAGGGAGTCAGATAACACCATTTGCTACAAATAAAAAATTCTTTGGAATCTTCGGGAAGGAAAAAATAATTGGGACTTAGACAAAAAAGTAAGCTCAATATGAACTAAAACCACAGAATAAACAATGAATACCAAAGCTGTTGTTACACCCGTCAAAAAAAGTACGCCGACTCCCATTCCCCAACTGTCACCAACAGTAGGATTAACCAGTGTGCGACCCTTTGCGGATGAACAACTGGCTTTAAAAGAAGATGACAGCAGCAGTGAACAAAAATTAGTGGGGGCGGCTCCTCCTCCACCAGAAATCCAACGGAATCAGAATCTTAATTCTGGCTATAATTTTAGTCAAATTTCAATTAGTGAATATATTCCCGCAACACCGCAAGCCAAGTTAGTCGTCGGCGCTCCGGGGGATAAATACGAAAAAGAAGCCGATGCGATGGCGGATAAGGTCGTGTCTACGGTTGTTCCGGTGCAGCCATCGGCGGAGCAGGGGAGCAGGGGAGCAGGGGGAGCAGGGGGGGAAGATGAGCAGGGGGAGCAGGGGGAGCAGGGGGAGCAGGGGGAGCAGGGGGAGCAGGGGGAGCAGGGGAGTAGAGGAGCAGGGGGAGTAGGGGAGCAGGGAACCGTTAACCTGAAACCGACAACGGACACCATTCAAGCGCCACCGGAGGAAGAGGGAACTGTTCACCTTAAACCCCTAACCGAAAGCATCCAAAGCGCCACCGAAGAAGATGGAACGGTTCACCTCAAACCCCTAGCTCAAAGGATTCAGCGATATGAGCAAGAAGCAACCCTTCACCTCAAACGGTTAAGCGGAATTCTTCAACAAAAGGAAATAGAAGGGGTCGTTCACCTCAAAGCCATAGACAACCATATTCCATCAGGGATTAGCCAAACCCTGAAACAGTCTACCTTGATCTCCCGCCAAGGAAACGGCGGATTTACAGCCAGCGAGAATATTGAAACCCGCGTTAAAAGTAGTAAAGGTGGTGGTAACCCCCTACCCGATGAAACCCGTGACTTCATGGAAGACCGATTTGGGAATGATTTTAGTGGGGTCAAAGTTCACACGGGTTCCGATGCGGTTCAACTCAGTAAAGATCTTGGTGCTCAAGCGTTTACCCATGAGCAAGATGTCTATTTTAATTCAGGTAAATATTCACCCCATACCGACGAAGGCAAAAAACTCCTCGCCCATGAACTCACCCACACGATTCAACAAACGGGCCCTAAAATTAAACCCAAATCTCTGAGTCGGAAAATTCAAAAAAAATCCCAAATTCAGCGTCAAATCCAACCTTCTGCTGTTAAAAATAGAGTTAAAAAAAATCCGCCCTTGAATCTCTCCGGCTTAAAAACATTACCTGAAAAATCTCTACAAAAAGAAGATAAAAATAAGTCTCAACCTGCTACCTCAAAAACCGAAGACAAAAAAGCGACGACAACCGATACAAAAACCGAAGCAAAAACCGAAACAAAGACTGAGGAAGCATCAGTTACTAAAGGGGATACGAAAGAAACAGCCGAAACTAAGTCACAGGAACGGAAAAAGACCGTTGAAAAAGAACAAGAAGACGCTAAAAAAGAATTAGCTCAAGAGGGGAAAGACAAAGAGGATAAAGGCGCTGAAATGAAAAAATATTTAGCGGCGGAATCCCTGAAAAAAGTTGAAACTCAAACCGCTAAAGTTAAAGAAGATACGGATACCGTTAAAAATAAAGTTAAATCCGGTGAAAGTGGGGATAATTTAGGAAAATTAGAGAAAGAAAGTGGGGAAAAAATAGAATCTCAGGCTAAACAAGAAGGTCAAGAAGCTGAAGCAAAAGTTAAAGATAAAGCCGACGAAAAAGGCAAACAGGATGCAAGCGGTCAAACTCCTTCTAAAGAGAGTGTACCGCTTCCGCTTAAAGTCGAACCTGGGGCTGTAGAAAATCCTCAAGGCCCTCTTGAGCAAACGGATCAGCCCGAAGCCCTCCCACCCATCCCGGAAGGGGAAGCGAAAACCGCCGACACTTCGCCGATCGCAGTTCCCGAAGTCAGAGGTGATCAAGCACCAGCAACACCCGAAGCCGACCCCGCTTTTGGGGCGGTGATTAAACAGTCCAAACAACAAGCCGATCAGCAAGCCAGTCACCAGTCACCCAGATCCGCAGCCGAGGAAGCCCAAACCGCCGCCAAAGATCCCGATCAACAAATGCGGGAAGCCCAAGCGACAAAAATGGATGATCTGAATGCTAAAAAACCGAAACCCTTTGACCGCAAAGTTTTTGAAGATAGTTTATTAGAAAAATTACAGTTAGTTAAACCCAAAAACGCCGATCAAGCCGATAATTTTGCCAGTAGTGGCAAAACCGATGATATTAAAAATGCCTTAAATACCGAAGTTAAGGGAGCCAAAAAAGAGTCGGGTGGGGGTTTACCAGAGGAAGCCAAAGCACCGCCTGAACCCGCAGCCGAACAACCTAAAAATGTTGACGAACTGAAACCGACTCAGGAAGTTGTGGGGACTGTACCCCCAGAAATTGAAGCAGAAAAAGCCGTTCCCAAGCCAAAAACAGACAAGGAAATTGAAGAACCTTTAGCAAAAACAACCGAGAATTTAGAGGGTGCGTTTGGTGAGATTCAGGCGAAGTCAATGGTTGGCTCTAGCAGTGATCCTGATGAAGTTCAAGCCGATCAAATCGCTGAACAAGTGATCACACCACCCCTAACCACCCCTAACCCCTCCTTGGTAAGTGAGGGGATGACAGATGCGATCCCCCCAACCCCCCTTACTAAGCAGAGGGGGGGGGAAACCATTCAACTGCTTCCTGAAGTCTCGATTCAACGCAAAGAAGAAGTTAAACCCCAGTCCGTTGCCCAACCGGATGCAGAAGTTCCCCTGGATGTAGACCGTTTAGAAACCTGGAAAGAAGAGGGCGGGGGACAAGCCTTAGATGCCTTAAAAGAAGCCAAGACCCATGGCACCACAGAAGGCCCCCAAAAATTCCGTCAAGGGGAACAGGAAACCCTGACTACAGCCAAAACTGACGCCCAGGCATCGGCGAAACAATCCAATCAGGATATGTATGCGACTCGTACAGAGTCAATGCAGCAGACCGGAGATTCCCAAGAGGCAACCAAGACTCAGGATGAAATTAAACGGACTGAAATTAATACCAATATCCAAAGTATTTTTGACAAAACTCAGGGGAATGTTAAAGCTATTCTAGGGAAAATGGATAGTGATGTTAATACTGAGTTTAATCGCGGGATTAGTGCAGCTAAAAATGCCTTTGAAGGTCATGTTAAAAGGAGAATGGCTGAGTATAAAGATAAACGCTATACTTTGGTATTTCCGATTAAATTACCTAAGCCTTACTGGTTTGGGATCAAAATGGTGAAAGTTGGAGAACTTCGCATTTTTGACTTCATCACCTGGATTAGAGATAAGTTTGCGGGCTTACCCGATGAAGTCAATGTTTTTTATGAAGAAGGAAAAAAACTATATATTGAAGAAGTTAAAAAAAGTATCTCTAATATTGGTGGAATTGTTGAAAAAGGATTAACCGCAGCCCAAACAGAAGTTAACCAAGGGCGAGAAAAGGTCAATGCTTATGTACAAACCTTACCGAAAGACCTGCAAGAAATTGGTGCGCAATCGGCGGCGGATGTGCAAACTAAATTTGATCAACTTGAGCAGAGTATTAGCGATAAACAAAATCAACTCCTGGAAGATTTAACTAAAAAATATCAATCTAGTTTAAAAGAACTTGATAAACGCATTGAACAGTTAAAAGCCGAAAATGCCAGCTTAATTAGTAAAGCTTTAAAATTTATTGGAGATTTAGCCAAGAATATTATTAAACTTCTCCTCTGGCCGATTAAGAAAATTTTAAGTGTTTTTATTGGAGCTCTAGCCGAAGATGTGATTGACGCCCTGATCGATGATCCGGTGCTATTTATGAAGAATCTCTTTAAAGGGATTGGAGATGGAATTAAGAATTTTGCCAATAATATTGGGAAACATTTACTTAATGGGTTAATTACTTGGTTATTTGGAAACTTAGGAGACTTAAAACTTCCTGAAAAATTTGATTTAAAAGGATTCTTAGATATTATTTTACAGGTTTTAGGTTTAACAAAAGACTATATTTTTGGCATTGTTGAAAATATTTTAGGTGGGCCAGCTACGAAATTAATTCAGTTTATTCTCGATGTCGTCCTCAAGAAAGGCATCGATAGTCTCAACTATCTTTGGGATTTAGTTAAATTGGTCGTAGAAGCTGGCCCCGATGTGATTATGACTTTAATTAATGAAGGGGTAGAAGCCGTAGAAACTTTCCCTGATTCTGTACAAAACATCTTAGGAAGTATTAGTGGCGGCCTTGGCGGTATTCTGGGATTTGCTAAGGATTTAATCGGGTCTTTAGGAGAAGATGCCCTTGACTTCATTTCAGGACTGCAACCGGGCGTAAAATTTATTTTTACCTTCTTTAGTACCTTAATTAAAGATGGTATATCAGGGGTTTGGGAGTTCATCAAATCCTCCTTGGATGATATGAAAAAAATCTTCCTCAAAGGTTTGATGGAAATGGCAATTGTGGAAATTGTCAAGGCGGGGATTAGTTGGCTGATTGGCATGATGAATCCGGCGTCAGGAATCGCTAAAATCGCTAAGGTGATTTTTGATGTGATTTCCTTTTTTGTGGAAAAACGGGAAGACATTAAACTCTTTGTGCAAGCTATCTTAGACACTCTAAAAGCGATTTGTGATGGCACCCCGGCGGTGATGGCGATGATGATTGAACAGGCTTTAGCTAAAATGATTCCTGTTTTATTAGGATTCTTAGCATCCCTAATTGGTGTTGGGGGAATTCCTAGTAAAATCAAGAAAATTGTCACGACATTAAAAGCACCTGTAGATAAAACCATCGGGGGAATATTTGCGGGAGCAGCAGGTTTCTTTGGAGGGAGTAAAAGCAAGAAAGGAAAAACAGCCCGCAAAGCCAAAGGTGTAGGGAAAGGCAAAGGCAAAGGCAAAGGTAAAACGGCTAAAGACAAGAAAAATAAAGATAAAAAACAACCTCAGAATGATGCCAAAAAACAAATTAAAGGTGCGGGTCATCACACTCAAAATATAGCGAGAAATCTCCGAGATCCTGATGCCGTGGGTCAAAAATTATCAGGAATTCAATCTAAACATAAACTCAAACAGTTGAAGTTGACTAAAAAAGGTAAAAATAAATATCAAATTGTCGGTCAAGTGGAAGCCACTAAAGTTCAACGACAGGTTGATTCGGGAGTCAGTCAAGAAGAATTACCCCTAAATCTGATGGTGCAACGGTCGGCTGAATCTGTTTGGAAAGACAAGAAAAATCAACTCGTTGTCAAACAGAAAATTACAGGAAATAAGAAGAAAGCTAGTTTGACATTAACGGCGAAATTAATGGCGAAGAATAAGATTTTGCCTAAAGTTGCTCAGAAACTCAAATCAATTATTAATAAAAAACCCAAACCAAAAGCAGTTAAAAGTCAACTTCCGGCTCTGAAATCTCAATATAAACTCAAAACCTTAAGTCTAAATACCCTTAAACCCGATGGTAGTAAATATGTGATTATTGGGGTGCTTCCCGATGACGAGCAATCAACAAAAGCCCAGCGTCAAGCTGCCGGAACTGATCAAATGCTTGATGCCCATTCTGGGGTAGAAACCGCGATTCAGCGTTCCCTCGGTCAAGGTCAACCCCTACCTGCCCCCGTGCGGGAACCGATGGAAAATGCCTTTGGTTTTGACTTTGCCCAGGTACGGATTCATCATGATACGGAGGGCGATCGCCTCAGTCGTTCCCTCGATGCCCGCGCCTTTACCACCGGATCTGACGTTTTCTTCCGCCAGGGTGCTTATGCTCCCCACAGTCCTGGCGGGACAAGGCTCCTCGCCCACGAACTTACCCACGTTGTCCAACAGTCCGGTGAATCCCCCACAGCACCTTCCCCTCTCCTTTCTCGCACGGTGCAGCGAGTCAGTCAGGAAGTGCCTTACTTCGTCCAGAGAGAAGCAGAAAACAATTCAGAGGGTTCAGAGGCTTTAGATACTAATGAAAATCCCTCAAAATCCGATAAAAGCAGCCAAACAAAGGCACTTGTGGGTGCGGGACTTCTGATTGCAGGTAGTATGTTAGTATCAGGTCTTAGCATGGGCTTTGGTGGCGGTGGTAAACAAAAAGAACAGGCTAATATCACTAAAAGTATTCGCGGTAACAAACTGACCATGCGAGTGATGATTACAAAACAGCAAGATCAGGATGAGCAACAAAATCAACGCAAGAAAAAAGGTTCATCCGTTGCTAATAATCTGGCTTTACCCGATGATATTGTCGATGATATTGTGACGTTAATTCAACAAATTGTTAATCAATATCCAGACCCCGATATTGTTCAGAAAAAACTGGATAAACTTTGTGTTGATTTTGATTTAGATTTGCTAAAAGTTGTGGGTTCTGCAACAATTGGTAGTAGCATTAGCTATGATATTCAGGTCAAAGGTCGTCCGCAGGAACCGACGGATGAAAATACGGCGGCGATCGCTAAAAATTTAGATAATCTCACACCTAAAGAAGAAGGAACTCGCTCCCGCAGTCCTAGTTTATTCGGCAAAGGATCTCAATCCCAGAAAGAAGCAGGAACCCGCTCTCGCAGTCCTAGTTTATTGGGCAAAGGATCTCAATCTGAGAAAGAAGCAGGAACTCGCTCCCGCAGCACTAGTTTATTGGGCAAAGGATCTCAATCTGAGAAAGAAGATAGGGCTAAAGAAGATCAACCTAAAAAAACATCAGAAAAAGCCACCAAAGAGCCTCAAAAGCCGATTAAGGATGAAACAAAAGAAAACCAAGCATTTGAGAAATTAGCAGACGAAAAACAAGGGTCTCAACCTCAATCAACCAAGGCTAGTAAGGGTCAAAAAACACCCCTTGATGTTAATACTAAAGTTAAACGAATTGATCCTGCCACCGTCGAAATTTCTGTCCGGGCTGATCCTAAGAAAAAATAGACTTTCCTTACCTTTGCTCACGGGACTTATCTGGGTTGATTTAGACTAAAGTAGAATAGGATTTGTACAGTAATTATGTAATACTAACGGCAGGATCAACAATTAATTGCTTAACGAAAAATTAGTGTAAGGAAATTAGTTTAAATGATGAATATTGAAACAGTATTACAATTCTTGCCAATTGATCGAGAGTTAATATTTAGGGAGGATTCTGATAATTTATTGGCTTTTAAAGGCATAGCGATCGCCTTTAACAAAAAACCCAACAATCACTATGATCGCTGCTGTTTAAAACTTAATATTAGTGATCAACAATATCAAAATATTCTCAAAAATCAATTATTTAACCTAAAAAAAAATGCCTTAATCCCCATCAAAGAGGGAGAATTTAAACAGGGTTTTAATCTGGATTTTGTCATAGAATTACGTCCCGATTTATTACTCCAATTCTCAGAATGTCAGACCAACGATGCTATTATTGATCACCTCAACGCTGCTCCTGCTAATACCGATTCTGATCAAGAGTTAAATTATACAGAAAATTGGTATTGTTTAATCGTAGAACAACAGCAAGAAACCGATATAATTCAATATCGAACGGTTTGGGATTATCTCAAATTAAGTGCAGCCTTTAACACCCTAAATGGGGCTTCAGAAATTTTACAATCCCTTTCTAATTTTATCAAAGAAACCTTTAATCAAATCGAAACTAATGAAGTTGAGAATGATCAATCAAAGGGTCAGATTTCCCTAGATACAAATAATTTTATTAAATTTCTCAAAACCATTGATCCCGATGAAAATAGCATTAATCAATCTCGCTCAATTTCTGAAGTTATGCGAGAATTCTTTAGCGAAGATGATTGGGAATTTGTAGAAATGTCGGAAGAATCGATTTTACAAATGGTGTTTGAAGGAGATCATGGACGTTGGACTTGTTTCGCTTTATCCATAGAAGAAAATCGACAATTTGTATTTTACTCCCTGTGTCCAGTCAATACGCCTCCCGAAAAAATATCAGCTATGGCAGAATTCTTAACTAAAGTTAACTATGGCACAACAATAGGTAATTTTGAACTAAATTATAGCGATGGTGAAATTCGCTACAAAACCAGTATTGATGTGGAACATGAGCGTTTTACCACCGGACTTGTGAATAATTTAGTTTATATTAATGTCTTGACAATGGATAAATATTTGCCAGGAATTATGGCTATTATTAATAATAAATTATCCCCAGATGATGCGATCGCCTTCGCCGAATCATATTCCTCAGAACCGGAGTAAAATAGGATCACGGATTTTAACAGGATTACGCAGATTAAAATCCGTGAAATCCGTGAAATCCTCTTAAATCCGTGATCCCCATTACCCATAATAAATCGTGACAGTACCTAAATTTAAACCCAAAGTTCCCCGCCGTAGCGTTGAAGAATTCAAAAGACAAGGGATGTGGACAATCACTGGCAGATTGAGCTATTTAACCTACGGATTGCGCTATGGAATCTACAATTTATTACCTCCTTACCTACGTTGGTTTCTGCCCTTAATTCAAGAAGATATTAGGGACTTATTTAGACCGGAAACCGAAGAAGAAACCGCCGCCGAAGAAATTTCTTCATCCTTTGAAATACAGGAAGAATTTTTATCTGGTGGTTTCCCCCTTTATGAAAAATATCGCTGTCCATTTAAAAACCCTTTAAACTGTCAAGAACCTCGACAAGCGATCGCAGATAATCCTGAACTAAAATCCTGCCCCAAATGTGGATTTCCCACCCCCTTACCCCAGCAGGGAGAAATTCAAGGGAAACGGGGACGTTATCGCATTGAACGCTTTATAAATAGTCGAGGTCAAAAGCGAATTTATACCGGGATTCAGTTATTAGAAGAACAACCCGTTATGATTCAAGAATATTTACTTCCCAAACGTTATTTTAACGAAAAAGAAGCAATTCAAACCCAAATTGCCTTTGAAAATATTAGTGGCTTATCCTTAGCTGATGGCAGAATCCAAACCGGGCGAATTACAGAAGTTATAGAAGCGATTAGCGATCGCAATGATCGTGAACGATGCTATCTAATTACTACTATTAATGATGGCATCACCGCCCGCACCTATTTAAGCCGCAAAGGGGCAATGTCTCCCCGCCAAATGCGTTACTTTCTCAACCAAGCACTGCAAAGTTTAGAATACCTTCACGGTCAAAAATTTCGCTTACCAAACGGCCAAATTCAAGCTAGTTTTGTTCATGGCAATCTGAGTCTCGATAGTGTGTTCATTTCACCTCAAGAACAACTTTATTTCCACGATCCTCAATTTCGCGTTTATTTAGGAGATTTAGCCCTTTGGGAGAGGTTATTTGATCCCCCGACCGATGTCCGTCTGACTCCTACCGTCCCCCAGGATTTAAAAGCATTAGGTTATGTTTGTTTTTATCTGTTAGCAGGAGTGAACACCGATGACAATGATCGCTTTTTTGAACCCAGATCAAATCAAGATTGGGGTAAAACCGATATCGCCCTGAAATTGTTTTTATGGCGTTTATTAGAACTTGATACCCCCTTTAGTAGTGCCACAGAAGCCCGTCGTGCCCTATTAAACCTACCCGAAGAAAACCCCCTAAACACCAGCTATAGCGATTCTCTACCGACCGAGGAAACCCGTAAACGCCAGAAGAAATGGTGGTGGTGGCTGTTGCTATTTTTCCTTTTGGGTTTGTTGGTAAGTGGGTTAGTCTGGTGGCTAGGTTGGCGACCCGATCCGGTGGCTAAGAATAATATTCCCTGCTGTATTAGTGATGTGGCCGGAGTTCCGACCGGGAAATTTACTTATAGTGGGGAGGAGAATGGGATTTGGAATTATATTTGGCGACAGCCTAACCTAATCAAAAAAGATCAAACCTTAGAAGCAGAATTCGCCCAACGACGACCTCAACTTCAGTTAAAATATCTGCCCCAACCCACAGGGGAAAAAGCGATCGCCGAAGTTCAATTAGGAAATGTTGATTTTGCCATTAGTAGTCTAACAACAAATCTTAGCAACGATCTCAAGGCGCGAACCTTTGCCTATGACGGTTTAACCGTTTACGTTCCCTTTAGTTATGAACAACGGGATTTGTCTCTCCCGAAATATCTTAACGGCCAAATTAGCATTCAACAACTGCAACAACTCTACACCGGACGCATTACCAACTGGCAACAGTTAGGGGGGCCAGACTTACCTGTGCGGCTGTATATTCCCGACAGTCAAGAAGCTATCCGTCTTTTTGAGGATCGCGTCCTTCAAGAAGCCGAATTAATTGCACAATTTAGGAAAATGGTAGAAAGAGGCGATCGCACCTCTCGATCAGGGAATTCTGAAGGGAATCTCCCGAAAATCGTACAATTGCCAACTATTTCAGCGTTGCGGACTGTTTTGCAAGAGTTTGAAAACGAACAAATTGGGGCGATCGGATTTGGGGCGATCTCTCAAGTATTTGGCCAGTGTTCAGTATATCCTTTAGCAGTAGGCGATCGCAATAACAAGTTCATCCAACCCCTGATCCAAGAAAATCAGCAACCCATTGATCCGACTACCGATTTGTGCAGTCAAAAAGGCAGTTATTACCCAAATTACCAGGCTTTTCAGACAGGTGATTATCCCCTAGCCTACCCCCTGGCCGTTATTTTCAGGCGCGATAACCGTCGAGAAGCCATCGGTGATCGGTTTGCCGAAATCTTGAACACCCAAGAAAGCCAGGAATTGCTGAGTAAAACGGGTATTATACCTATTCTTAATCCGCGAAACCCGTGAAATCCGTTTAATCCGTGATCAAGATTCGACCTTTGGTTAATACCTACCAACCTCCCGATTTTTTATACTAGGCATAATTGGCAGAGGTTCGCTCATTATGGCATTCAATCAAGACATTCCGCCAAATTGGAAACCCATCCACGAATTAAATGCCCCTGCGGGTTACGGCGCCTCAGCCAAAATTCAGAGCAATCAGTCTGATAGCGACTCTGAAACTAATTTTGATCACCTCTGCAATATTGCCGAAGAAATCAGAAACGACCCCTTAAAAATGCGGTTGTTAGCTGACCGAATTTATCAACTGATGTTAGAAGATTTACGTTGGCAAAAAGAACGTAGTATGAATTATAGAGGTTGAATATAAAAATCATGCAAAAAAATTATATTACCGTTAATCGCTTCTATGTTGAAATGGAAAGCGAAGTTAAAGCTTCCTTTACCGAGTGTTCGGGTTTGGGAGTTAATGTTAAAAAAGAAACCTATTTAGAAGGAGGTGTTAACGATCAACAAAGAATTATTTTAGGTCATGCTGAATTTACCGATGTCACTCTCAAACGGGGAATGACCGATGATTTAACATTTTGGCAATGGATTAATTCTGTTCTCAGTGAGATACCCAAAAGCCGTCGAAATGTTAATATATTGCTCTTTAATCAAGCTGGAGAAACCATGATGTGTTGGACATTAATTGGTGCAGTTCCGATTAGTTGGAAAGCTCCTGGATTTCAAGCCGATGGCAACTCAGTGGCGATTGAAGAATTAACTTTAGCCTATGAAGGTTTACAAGTTAAAACCAACCAAGGAGGAGGTCGGGCAAGTGTTGGCTTAAGTCGAGGTAGTGTTGGATTTTTTCCTAGTAATTAGACAGGTATTTTATTGATGGCTGAGTCGATGGAAAATCAACAGAATATTAATCAAGAAAGTGCCGAAATAACCCCAGAAGAAGAAGCTCTAGGAATTAAAAATCCTCTTTTGACCCCAACGACCTTGGGACAGAAATTTTTGTCCATGCAATCAATATCACCTCTGGGTTCACGGTCAATTAACCTAATTAATTGGTCATTAATTTCTCCCAATCAAACCCTATTACAAAGTTTTCAGGATCATGAAAATTGGCAGGATTATGACCTCAATGAATTTCGACCCTTTACTAAAAATTCATTAACTGAAAATTCACCAATTATTGAACCACCATCTGACAAAACTGTATCCCCTTCAATCCCAATTCAACTCTCATCAGAATTACCCATACAACAACAAAAAGAAACCCCATCCACAGATTCAGAATTACCCATACAACAACAAACAGAAACCCCATCCACAGATTCAGAATTACCCATACAACAACAAACAGAAACCATTTTTCCTTTTAGGATAGATCAAAAAATACGAAAAAACTCTGTTATTCAAAACAGTAAAAGTTCCACATCTCATTTTTTTCAAAAAAAATCGGAATTTCCTAGAGAAAAAATAAGCCAAGAACCCATTAATAAATTATCAAAAAAATCATCAGAAAACCAGGAAACATTAACAACAGAAGAATCAGTTATTGATTCTATAGAAACTGATTCTTTAAAAACAATTAGTTCCACAGATAGTAGTGATTCCCAGGATATTATCAACCCAGAAATATCTAATTATCCCCCTCTGCAAAAACAACCAGATTCCACAACTAATCCCAGAGATATTATCAACCCAGAAATATCTAATTATCCCCCTCTGCAAAAACAACCAGATTCCACAACTAATCCCACGGATATTATTAATCCAGAAATCTCTAATTATCCCCCTCTGCAAAAACAACCAGATTCCGCAATTAATCCCAGAGATATTGTTACACCAGAAATATCTAATTATCCCCTTCTCCAAAAACAACCAGATTCCACAATTAATCCCAGAGATATTATTAACCCAGAAATCTCTAATTATTCTCCTCTACAGAAACAACCAGATTCCACAATTAGTCCCAGAGATATTGTTACACCAGAAATATCTAATTATTCTCCTCTGCAAAAACAACCAGATTCCACAACTAATCCCACGGATATTGTTACACCAGAAATATCTAATTATTCTCCTCTGCAAAAACAACCAGATTCCGCAATTAATCCCAGAGATATTGTTACACCAGAAATATCTAATTATCCCCTTCTCCAAAAACAACCAGATTCCACAATTAATCCCAGAGATATTGTTACACCAGAAATCTCTAATTATTCTCCTCTGCAAAAACAACCAGATTCCGCAATTAATCCCAGAGATATTATTAACCCAGAAATCTCTAATTATTCTCCTCTGCAAAAACAACCAGATTCCGCAATTAATCCCAGAGATATTATTAACCCAGAAATCTCTAATTATTCTCCTCTGCAAAAACAACCAGATTCCGCAATTAATCCCAGAGATATTATTAACCCAGAAATCTCTAATTATTCTCCTCTGCAAAAACAACCAGATTCCGCAATTAATCCCAGAGATATTATTAACCCAGAAATCTCTAATTATTCTCCTCTGCAAAAACAACCAGATTCCACAACTAATCCCACGGATATTATTACACCAGAAATATCTAATTATTCTCCTCTGCAAAAACAACCAGATTCCACAATTAGTCCCACAGATATTATTAATCCAAAAATATCTAATTACTCCCCTATTCAAAAACAACCGAATTCCACAATTAGTCCCACAGATAGTAGTGATTCCCAGGATATTATTAATCCAGAAATATCTAATTATCCCCTTCTCCAAAAACAACCAGATTCCGCAATTAATCCCAGAGATATTATTAACCCAGAAATCTCTAATTATTCTCCTCTACAGAAACAACCAGATTCCACAATTAGTCCCAGAGATATTGTTACACCAGAAATATCTAATTATTCTCCTCTACAGAAACAACCAGATTCCACAATTAATCCCAGAGATATTATTAACCCAGAAATATCTAATTATTCTCCTCTACAGAAACAACCAGATTCCACAATTAATCCCAGAGATATTATTAACCCAGAAATATCTAATTATTCTCCTCTACAGAAACAACCAGATTCCACAATTAATCCCAGAGATATTATTAACCCAGAAATATCTAATTATTCTCCTCTACAGAAACAACCAGATTCCACAATTAGTCCCAGAGATATTGTTACACCAGAAATCTCTAATTATTCTCCTCTGCAAAAACAACCAGATTCCACAATTAATCCCAGAGATATTGTTAACCCAGAAATATCTAATTATTCTCCTCTACAGAAACAACCAGATTCCACAATTAATCCCAGAGATATTGTTAACCCAGAAATATCTAATTATTCTCCTCTACAGAAACAACCAGATTCCACAATTAGTCCCAGAGATATTGTTACACCAGAAATATCTAATTATTCTCCTCTGCAAAAACAACCAGATTCCACAACTAATCCCACGGATATTGTTACACCAGAAATATCTAATTATTCTCCTCTGCAAAAACAACCAGATTCCGCAATTAATCCCAGAGATATTATTAACCCAGAAATCTCTAATTATTCTCCTCTGCAAAAACAACCAGATTCCACAACTAATCCCACGGATATTGTTACACCAGAAATATCTAATTATTCTCCTCTGCAAAAACAACCAGATTCCGCAATTAATCCCAGAGATATTGTTACACCAGAAATATCTAATTATTCTCCTCTGCAAAAACAACCAGATTCCGCAATTAATCCCAGAGATATTATCAATCCAGAAATCTCTAATTATCCCCCTCTCCAAAAACAACCAGATTCCACAATTAATCCCAGAGATATTATCAATCCAGAAATCTCTAATTATCCCCCTCTCCAAAAACAACCAGATTCCACAATTAGTCCCACAGATAGTAGTGATTCCCAGGATATTGCTACACCAGAAATATCTAATTACTCCCCTATTCAGAAACAACCAGATTCCACAACTAATCCCAGAGATATTGTTACACCAGAAATCTCTAATTATCCTCCTCTGCAAAAACAACCAGATTCCACAATTAGTCCCACAGATAGTAGTGATTCCCAGGATATTGCTACACCAGAAATATCTAATTATCCCCCTCTGCAAAAACAACCAGATTCCACAATTAATCCCACGGATATTATTAATCCAGAAATCTCTAATTACTCCCCTATTCAAAAACAACCAGATTCCACAATTAGTCCCACAGATATTATTACACCAGAAATCTCTAATTACTCCCCTATTCAAAAACAACCAGATTCCACAATTAGTCCCAGAGATATTATCAACCCAGAAATCTCTAATTACTCCCCTATTCAGAAACAACCAGATTCCACAATTAGTCCCAGAGATATTATCAACCCAGAAATCTCTAATTACTCCCCTATTCAGAAACAACCAGATTCCACAATTAGTCCCAGAGATATTATCAACCCAGAAATCTCTAATTACTCCCCTATTCAGAAACAACCAGATTCCACAATTAGTCCCAGAGATATTATCAACCCAGAAATCTCTAATTACTCCCCTATTCAAAAACAACCGAATTCCACAATTAATCCCACAGACAGTAGTGATTCCCAGGATATTATTAATCCAGAAATATCTAATTATCCCCTTCTCCAAAAACAACCAGATTCCACAATTAATCCCAGAGATATTATCAACCCAGAAATATCTAATTATCCCCCTCTGCAAAAACAACCAGATTCCGCAATTAATCCCAGAGATATTATTAACCCAGAAATCTCTAATTATTCTCCTCTACAGAAACAACCAGATTCCACAATTAGTCCCAGAGATATTGTTACACCAGAAATATCTAATTATTCTCCTCTGCAAAAACAACCAGATTCCACAATTAATCCCAGAAATATTATTACACCAGAAATATCTAATTATTCTCCTCTGCAAAAACAACCAGATTCCGCAATTAATCCCAGAGATATTATCAATCCAGAAATATCTAATTATCCCCCTCTCCAAAAACAACCAGATTCCACAATTAGTCCCACAGATAGTAGTGATTCCCAGGATATTGCTACACCAGAAATATCTAATTACTCCCCTATTCAGAAACAACCAGATTCCACAACTAATCCCAGAGATATTGTTACACCAGAAATCTCTAATTATCCCCCTCTGCAAAAACAACCAGATTCCACAATTAATCCCAGAGATATTATTAACCCAGAAATATCTAATTATTCTCCTCTACAGAAACAACCAGATTCCACAATTAATCCCAGAGATATTATTAACCCAGAAATATCTAATTATTCTCCTCTACAGAAACAACCAGATTCCACAATTAATCCCAGAGATATTATTAACCCAGAAATATCTAATTATTCTCCTCTACAGAAACAACCAGATTCCACAATTAGTCCCAGAGATATTGTTACACCAGAAATCTCTAATTATTCTCCTCTGCAAAAACAACCAGATTCCGCAATTAATCCCAGAGATATTGTTAACCCAGAAATATCTAATTATTCTCCTCTACAGAAACAACCAGATTCCACAATTAGTCCCAGAGATATTGTTACACCAGAAATATCTAATTATTCTCCTCTGCAAAAACAACCAGATTCCACAACTAATCCCACGGATATTGTTACACCAGAAATATCTAATTATTCTCCTCTGCAAAAACAACCAGATTCCGCAATTAATCCCAGAGATATTATTAACCCAGAAATATCTAATTATTCTCCTCTGCAAAAACAACCAGATTCCACAACTAATCCCACGGATATTGTTACACCAGAAATATCTAATTATTCTCCTCTGCAAAAACAACCAGATTCCGCAATTAATCCCAGAGATATTGTTACACCAGAAATATCTAATTATTCTCCTCTGCAAAAACAACCAGATTCCGCAATTAATCCCAGAGATATTATTAACCCAGAAATCTCTAATTATCCCCCTCTGCAAAAACAACCAGATTCCGCAATTAATCCCAGAGATATTATCAATCCAGAAATCTCTAATTATCCCCCTCTCCAAAAACAACCAGATTCCACAATTAATCCCAGAGATATTATCAATCCAGAAATCTCTAATTATCCCCCTCTCCAAAAACAACCAGATTCCACAATTAGTCCCACAGATAGTAGTGATTCCCAGGATATTGCTACACCAGAAATATCTAATTACTCCCCTATTCAGAAACAACCAGATTCCACAACTAATCCCAGAGATATTGTTACACCAGAAATCTCTAATTATCCTCCTCTGCAAAAACAACCAGATTCCACAATTAGTCCCACAGATAGTAGTGATTCCCAGGATATTGCTACACCAGAAATATCTAATTATCCCCCTCTGCAAAAACAACCAGATTCCACAATTAATCCCACGGATATTATTAATCCAGAAATCTCTAATTATCCCCCTCCGCAAAAACAACCAGATTCCACAATTAGTCCCACAGATATTATTACACCAGAAATCTCTAATTACTCCCCTATTCAAAAACAACCAGATTCCACAATTAGTCCCAGAGATATTATCAACCCAGAAATCTCTAATTACTCCCCTATTCAGAAACAACCAGATTCCACAATTAGTCCCAGAGATATTATCAACCCAGAAATCTCTAATTACTCCCCTATTCAGAAACAACCAGATTCCACAATTAGTCCCAGAGATATTATCAACCCAGAAATCTCTAATTACTCCCCTATTCAGAAACAACCAGATTCCACAATTAGTCCCAGAGATATTATCAACCCAGAAATCTCTAATTACTCCCCTATTCAAAAACAACCGAATTCCACAATTAATCCCACAGACAGTAGTGATTCCCAGGATATTATTAATCCAGAAATATCTAATTATCCCCTTCTCCAAAAACAACCAGATTCCACAATTAATCCCAGAGATATTATCAACCCAGAAATATCTAATTATCCCCCTCTGCAAAAACAACCAGATTCCGCAATTAATCCCAGAGATATTATTAACCCAGAAATCTCTAATTATTCTCCTCTACAGAAACAACCAGATTCCACAATTAGTCCCAGAGATATTGTTACACCAGAAATATCTAATTATTCTCCTCTGCAAAAACAACCAGATTCCACAATTAATCCCAGAAATATTATTACACCAGAAATATCTAATTATTCTCCTCTGCAAAAACAACCAGATTCCGCAATTAATCCCAGAGATATTATCAATCCAGAAATATCTAATTATCCCCCTCTCCAAAAACAACCAGATTCCACAATTAGTCCCACAGATAGTAGTGATTCCCAGGATATTGCTACACCAGAAATATCTAATTACTCCCCTATTCAGAAACAACCAGATTCCACAACTAATCCCAGAGATATTGTTACACCAGAAATATCTAATTATTCTCCTCTGCAAAAACAACCAGATTCCGCAATTAATCCCAGAGATATTATTAACCCAGAAATATCTAATTATTCTCCTCTACAGAAACAACCAGATTCCACAATTAATCCCAGAGATATTATTAACCCAGAAATATCTAATTATTCTCCTCTACAGAAACAACCAGATTCCACAATTAATCCCAGAGATATTATTAACCCAGAAATATCTAATTATTCTCCTCTACAGAAACAACCAGATTCCACAATTAGTCCCAGAGATATTGTTACACCAGAAATCTCTAATTATTCTCCTCTGCAAAAACAACCAGATTCCGCAATTAATCCCAGAGATATTGTTAACCCAGAAATATCTAATTATTCTCCTCTACAGAAACAACCAGATTCCACAATTAGTCCCAGAGATATTGTTACACCAGAAATATCTAATTATTCTCCTCTGCAAAAACAACCAGATTCCACAACTAATCCCACGGATATTGTTACACCAGAAATATCTAATTATTCTCCTCTGCAAAAACAACCAGATTCCGCAATTAATCCCAGAGATATTATTAACCCAGAAATATCTAATTATTCTCCTCTGCAAAAACAACCAGATTCCACAACTAATCCCACGGATATTGTTACACCAGAAATATCTAATTATTCTCCTCTGCAAAAACAACCAGATTCCGCAATTAATCCCAGAGATATTGTTACACCAGAAATATCTAATTATTCTCCTCTGCAAAAACAACCAGATTCCACAACTAATCCCACGGATATTGTTACACCAGAAATATCTAATTATTCTCCTCTGCAAAAACAACCAGATTCCGCAATTAATCCCAGAGATATTGTTACACCAGAAATATCTAATTATTCTCCTCTGCAAAAACAACCAGATTCCGCAATTAATCCCAGAGATATTATTAACCCAGAAATCTCTAATTATCCCCCTCTGCAAAAACAACCAGATTCCGCAATTAATCCCAGAGATATTATTAACCCAGAAATCTCTAATTATCCCCCTCTGCAAAAACAACCAGATTCCGCAATTAGTCCCACAGATAGTAGTGATTCCCAGGATATTGCTACACCAGAAATATCTAATTACTCCCCTATTCAGAAACAACCAGATTCCACAACTAATCCCAGAGATATTGTTACACCAGAAATCTCTAATTATCCTCCTCTGCAAAAACAACCAGATTCCACAATTAGTCCCACAGATAGTAGTGATTCCCAGGATATTGCTACACCAGAAATATCTAATTATCCCCCTCTGCAAAAACAACCAGATTCCACAATTAATCCCACGGATATTATTAATCCAGAAATCTCTAATTATCCCCCTCCGCAAAAACAACCAGATTCCACAATTAGTCCCACAGATATTATTACACCAGAAATCTCTAATTACTCCCCTATTCAAAAACAACCAGATTCCACAATTAGTCCCAGAGATATTATCAACCCAGAAATCTCTAATTACTCCCCTATTCAGAAACAACCAGATTCCACAATTAGTCCCAGAGATATTATCAACCCAGAAATCTCTAATTACTCCCCTATTCAGAAACAACCAGATTCCACAATTAGTCCCAGAGATATTATCAACCCAGAAATCTCTAATTACTCCCCTATTCAGAAACAACCAGATTCCACAATTAGTCCCAGAGATATTATCAACCCAGAAATCTCTAATTACTCCCCTATTCAGAAACAACCAGATTCCACAATTAGTCCCAGAGATATTATCAACCCAGAAATCTCTAATTACTCCCCTATTCAAAAACAACCGAATTCCACAATTAATCCCACAGACAGTAGTGATTCCCAGGATATTATTAATCCAGAAATATCTAATTATCCCCTTCTCCAAAAACAACCAGATTCCACAATTAATCCCAGAGATATTATCAACCCAGAAATATCTAATTATCCCCCTCTGCAAAAACAACCAGATTCCGCAATTAATCCCAGAGATATTATTAACCCAGAAATCTCTAATTATTCTCCTCTACAGAAACAACCAGATTCCACAATTAGTCCCAGAGATATTGTTACACCAGAAATATCTAATTATTCTCCTCTGCAAAAACAACCAGATTCCACAATTAATCCCAGAAATATTATTACACCAGAAATATCTAATTATTCTCCTCTGCAAAAACAACCAGATTCCGCAATTAATCCCAGAGATATTATCAATCCAGAAATATCTAATTATCCCCCTCTCCAAAAACAACCAGATTCCACAATTAGTCCCACAGATAGTAGTGATTCCCAGGATATTGCTACACCAGAAATATCTAATTACTCCCCTATTCAGAAACAACCAGATTCCACAACTAATCCCAGAGATATTGTTACACCAGAAATCTCTAATTATCCCCCTCTGCAAAAACAACCAGATTCCACAATTAGTCCCACAGATAGTAGTGATTCCCAGGATATTGCTACACCAGAAGTATCTAATTATCCCCCTCTGCAAAAACAACCAGATTCCACAATTAGTCCCACAGATATTATTAATCCAAAAATATCTAATTACTCCCCTATTCAAAAACAACCGAATTCCACAATTAGTCCCACAGATAGTAGTGATTCCCAGGATATTATTAATCCAGAAATATCTAATTATCCCCTTCTCCAAAAACAACCAGATTCCACAATTAATCCCAGAGATATTATCAACCCAGAAATATCTAATTATCCCCTTCTCCAAAAACAACCAGATTCCGCAATTAATCCCAGAGATATTATTAACCCAGAAATCTCTAATTATTCTCCTCTACAGAAACAACCAGATTCCACAATTAGTCCCAGAGATATTGTTACACCAGAAATATCTAATTATTCTCCTCTGCAAAAACAACCAGATTCCGCAATTAATCCCAGAGATATTGTTACACCAGAAATATCTAATTATTCTCCTCTGCAAAAACAACCAGATTCCACAATTAGTCCCACAGATAGTAGTGATTCCCAGGATATTATTAATCCAGAAATATCTAATTATCCCCTTCTCCAAAAACAACCAGATTCCACAATTAATCCCAGAAATATTATTACACCAGAAATATCTAATTATTCTCCTCTGCAAAAACAACCAGATTCCGCAATTAATCCCACGGATATTATTAATCCAGAAATATCTAATTATTCTCCTCTGCAAAAACAACCAGATTCCGCAATTAATCCCACGGATATTATTAATCCAGAAATATCTAATTATCCCCCTCTGCAAAAACAACCAGATTCCATAACTAATCCCACGGATATTATTACACCAGAAATCTCTAATTATCCCCCTATTCAAAAACAACCAGATTCCGCAATTAATCCCAGAGATATTATTAACCCAGAAATCTCTAATTATTCTCCTCTGCAAAAACAACCAGATTCCGCAATTAATCCCAGAGATATTATCAACCCAGAAATCTCTAATTATCCCCCTCTGCAAAAACAACCAGATTCCGCAATTAATCCCAGAGATATTATCAACCCAGAAATCTCTAATTATCCCCCTATTCAAAAACAACCAGATTCCATAACTAATCCCACGGATATTATTACACCAGAAATCTCTAATTATCCCCCTCTGCAAAAACAACCAGATTCCACAATTAGTCCCACAGATAGTAGTGATTCCCAGGATATTGCTACACCAGAAATATCTAATTATCCCCCTCTGCAAAAACAACCAGATTCCATAACTAATCCCACGGATATTATTACACCAGAAATCTCTAATTATCCCCCTATTCAAAAACAACCAGATTCCGCAATTAATCCCAGAGATATTATCAACCCAGAAATCTCTAATTATCCCCCTATTCAAAAACAACCAGATTCCGCAATTAATCCCAGAGATATTATTAACCCAGAAATCTCTAATTATTCTCCTCTCCAAAAACAACCAGATTCCACAACTAATCCCACGGATATTATTAATCCAGAAATCTCTAATTACTCCCCTCTACAGAAACAACCAGATTCCACAATTAGTCCCACAGATATTATTACACCAGAAATCTCTAATTACTCCCCTATTCAGAAACAACCAGATTCCACAATTAGTCCCAGAGATATTATCAACCCAGAAATCTCTAATTATCCCCCTCTGCAAAAACAACCAGATTCCGCAATTAATCCCAGAGATATTATTAACCCAGAAATCTCTAATTATTCTCCTCTGCAAAAACAACCAGATTCCGCAATTAATCCCAGAGATATTATTAACCCAGAAATCTCTAATTATTCTCCTCTGCAAAAACAACCAGATTCCGCAATTAATCCCAGAGATATTGTTACACCAGAAATATCTAATTATTCTCCTCTGCAAAAACAACCAGATTCCACAACTAATCCCACGGATATTGTTACACCAGAAATATCTAATTATTCTCCTCTCCAAAAACAACCAGATTCTACAACTAATCCCACAGACAGTAGTGATTCCCAGGATATTATTAATCCAGAAATATCTAATTATCCCCCTATTCAAAAACAACCGGATTCCACAACTAGTCCCACGGATATTACCAACCCAGAAATCTCTAATTACCCCCCTCTGCAAAAACAACCAGATTCCGCAATTAATCCCAGAGATATTATTAACCCAGAAATCTCTAATTATCCCCCTATTCAAAAACAACCAGATTCCACAACTAATCCCACGGATATTCTTGCACCAGAAATATCTAATTATTCTCCTCTGCAAAAACAACCAGATTCCGCAATTAATCCCACGGATATTCTTGCACCAGAAATATCTAATTATCCCCCTATTCAAAAACAACCAGATTCCACAACTAATCCCACGGATATTCTTGCACCAGAAATATCTAATTATTCTCCTCTGCAAAAACAACCAGATTCCGCAATTAATCCCAGAGATATTATTAACCCAGAAATCTCTAATTATTCTCCTCTGCAAAAACAACCAGATTCCACAACTAATCCCACGGATATTATTAACCCAGAAATCTCTAATTATCCCCCTCTGCAAAAACAACCAGATTCCGCAATTAATCCCAGAGATATTATTAACCCAGAAATCTCTAATTATTCTCCTATTCAAAAACAACCAGATTCCACAACTAATCCCACAGATATTATTACACCAGAAATCTCTAATTATCCCCCTATCCAAAAACAACCAAAAAGTCAAACTGTTGCACAATTGTTAAGACAACCTGGTGCTATTTCCAAACTTCCTCAAGTATTAGAAAATCTTACCTCTAGCAAACCTTTAGGTATTTTTCAACCTCTGGTTCAAACATCTAAATTGATCTCAGAAACTTCCTTCCTTGAAACTAATCCCATACTGTCAAAAGATGAACATGAAAATATTTCAGATAATTTTGATCAGTTTGCTTCTCTATCAGGGACTAATATAGATCCAAAATCCGAACCTATTTTCAATAATGAATCATCAAAACAAGGTACAATGATTCGACGGCAAGAAAGCGATTTCTCAACCTCAGATGTTCCTGATTCTTGGTCAAGTATTGAAGAATTGCTCGGTGAAAGCAATTCAACGCCAAGTGAACCAACTGTTGTGCAAGCTTTCTCCACAAAAGAAGGGCGACCAGCAAAGGAGCGGAAAAACCGAAAGCAGATGTCGGATATTCGGACTGGGATGCTCCTACCCCCTGGGATTTCTAGGGGTGTTACAGGAGTTCACAGTTTAGATTTACAACAGCAGCCAACTCCTGTAAAAGCACTCATGGAAAAAACAATCCAAACTAGGTTACAACAGGAACAAAAAACTGCTAGTCGTAAAGCTGAACCTGTTCAGACTCTTACTCGCTCAAATATAGGACTGGAAGATTCTCGGGTTTCGTTGATAAGTGAAGCACAAAAGGAGGAAACAAAACAGGCTGAAACTAAAACAGATCAAGTAGAAGTTTTGGCTAGAGAAATTTATTGCCTTGTCCGACAACGTTTTGAAATAGAAAGAGAGCGACAAGGTTCATCTTATGATCGTAGATTATTTTAAATCACATAGAATAGGAGAAAAACATGGCTGAATCAAGTTCATCAAAATCACCAGTGGCAGCAGTTGTTTCAACACTGACAACGGCTTTGAAAAATGCCATGATCGAGGCGGCGGATATAAAAATTTTAGAAGCTGCCGCAGCAGAGGATCTGGCAAGAGATCAGCAGTTTATTAGGGAAGAAGCCAAGTATAAAAATCTGGCTAAAGATCTTTATAATACTCAACAAGCTGGTGATAAAAGATTAGTTAAAGCCGCTCTAATACCGAGAACGGGTGAAGCAGCTTCTCCGATTAATTTTATGTTCAACCCAACTGATTTGAGTTTAAGCAGAGGTGTTACGATTAAAACAATGGAGGGATCAAGAACACAAAGGGGCTTACCTAAAGTTAACTTTGGCTCTATTGAACCTTATAAACTTACCTTATCAGGGATTTTATTTGATACCTACGAAACGGGTGTGAGCGTTTTTAATAGAATTCAATCCCTATTGGATGCAGTGGATTTTTCTAAGTTTAAAGATCCTTTTGCGAAACCAACAACTCATGATGGATACCAAGAAAGGCTGGTTAAATTAAGTTCATCGGAAACAGCAATGAAATCCTTTGTAGGATCGATCGGGGGAAAAAATGTCTTGGGTGCTCGAGAATTTGGTTCAGAAAAGGTGGGTAGTCAGAGCTTGGAAACAAGACGACCTCCTGTTTTTTATTTTATTTGGGGTGAAAAGAATTATATGTGTTGTATGATCAAACAATTAGACTATAAATTAACCATGTTTTTACCCAATGGAACACCCGTGCGAGCCATGGTTACCATTACCTTAGAAGAAGTAGATTTAGGGGTAGCAAGCAGAGCCTTCAGCGAGCGCCAAAAATTCATTGTTACATAATTAATTTTAGTGTAGTTCACCTCGATTTAACCTTGATCAAACAGGTTGTTTTATGACTTCACAAGCAACGGATTATGTCTCTACTCCTATTATTACAGTTGATGGAGTTGATCCAGACTTAATGAATAATTTTAGGCGGGATATTCTGCAAATTTCTGTAGAAGAAAGTTTGCATTTACCCGCTATGTTTACCGTAGTTATTAATAATCCCTATGCCGCCACTGATCAAGAGACAAAAACTTGGAAATATGATCGGGATATTATCCAAATCGGTAAAGTTATTAAAATTGGTTTTATCCCCAGTACGAGTTCTGATTCTGAAAAACCCAATGATCAGCAAATCTATTTAATTGAAGGAGAAATTACAGCAATAGAAACTCATTTCTCGGGACAAACTCAAGCTCCTATTGTAATTCGTGGTTATGATATTTCCCATCGCTTACATCGGGGACTTTATATTCGCTCGTTTCAAGATTATACCGATTCTGATATTGTCGAAAAAATTGCCGAAGAAGTGGGAATTGAAACCTATACCATTGATTCTAGTGGGGAAAAACATGAATACGTTTTTCAAGAAAATCAAACGAATATGGCATTTTTACGGGAACGAGCCGCCCGCATTGGGTTTGAATTGTTTGTCCAAGATGGGAAACTTAATTTTCGTAATCCCCACATTAATGAAGTTTTACAGTTAGTTTGGCTAGAGGATTTTACCAGTTTTCGTGTTCGTTTAACCAGTGCCGAACAAGTGAAAGCTGTGGAAGTGCGGAGTTGGGACTATGAAAGAAAGGAACCCATCGTTGCCCGTATTCCCAAAGAAACCACTCAATTAACTACTTCTGACGTTCTGACCCGTACCGAATACGGAAAAGGCAGGGACTATAGCCAAAAGTTTGGGTTGAACCCTTCTGAACCTAAGCTATTAGTTGTGGATCAACCCACTGCTACCATCAAAGAAGCAGAAGTGATGGCACAGGCACTTTTTAACGAATTAGAAGGAGACTTTATCTATGCCGATGCCCGGGGACTGGGCAGCCCCCGCATCCGACCGGGGAAAGTTGTGGAACTAGATAGAATGGGTCGTTATAGTGGTAGTTACTACGTTACTGAAAGTCGCCATATATTTTATCAGGGAATTTACACAACAGAATTTAGTGTGCGGGGACTACGGGGAGATAACCTGCTGCAAACCCTGTCCCCAACTACTCGCCTCAGACCCGGACAGACCCATCTGGTGGGTATTGTGACGGATAACAAAGATCCCAAGGGTTGGGGACGAGTGCGGGTCAAATTTCCTACCCTGACCCCGGAAAAAGATAGTACCGCCCATGCCAGTTACTGGGCGAGGGTTGTGGGGGTGGGGGCTGGCCCAGATCGCGGGTTCGACTGTTTACCGGAAATTAATGATGAAGTGTTGGTTGCCTTTGAACATGGGGACATTCACCGCCCCTATGTTATTGGTGGGGTTTGGAATGGCAAAGATCAGCCCCCCGCGAATATTACAGACTCAGTAGACAAAGGAAAAGTCCGCTTACGAACGTTTAAAACTCGTACCCAGCATACTTTACAGTTTGTGGAGGAAGATAAAGATGGAACGGCGGCGGGTATTTATATTCAAACCAGTCAGGGCCATCAAATTCGCCTCAATGATAGTAATGGGTCAATTGAGGTGAGGACTCAGGCGGGACAGTCCATTCGCTTAGATGATCAGGGGGGTATTACCATTGAGTCTAAGGGAAATATCCAGCTACAACCAGGGACAGGACAGGTATTAGTATCTGGCAATGTTTTAGCGACACAATTCCTAGTGGGTACAACAGTCAGTAGTATTAATATCGGAGAAACCTTAACGAATTTGCAACAGCAAATTCAGCAAAATACGAATAGCGATCTCTCCCGTTCTCAAGAAATGGCTCAACTCCGGCAGCAGGTGTAACAAAATATCAAAGAAACCCAGCGATTAGAAATCGTGGCTACACAGACAAAACCCACCTTCGTGGGTTTAAGACCTGAATTTTCTCTTAGTCCACGCAGGTGGACTTAGTTTGTATAGCCCGCCGTTTCAACGGCTGGGAACTTCCATAAAAAGAAAATATCAAAGAACCCAGCGATTAGAAATCGTGGCTACACAGACAAAACCCACCTTCGTGGGTTTAAGACCTGAATTTTCTCTTAGTCTACGCAGGTGGACTTAGTTTGTATAGTCCGCCGTTTCAACGGCTGGGAACTTCCATCAAAAATATTTTCTGTGTAACTAGACCTTTGGCGAATACTCCCTTGAGAATCTATCAGCTAAATTAAAAACATCTATCTGGGGAGGGAGTTGGCAATGGTTAATTTAGCGAATCAACAATTAAGCCGTCCCTACCTGGGTAAAGGTTTACGGTTTCCCGTGCAAATCGACCTTCAGGGCAACCTCGACTTGAGTGCCCAGGAACAGAATATCAGGGAATCAATTTATATTATCCTCCTAACCCAATGGGGAGAACGGGTTTATCGGCCTAATTTTGGCTGTCGTTTGTCCGAGTTGAATTTTGCCCCCATTAACCAACAAACCCTGATGTTAATGCGAATTTATGTCCAAGAAGCATTAGAACTTTGGGAACCCCGAATTATTGTTGATGAAGTCCTAACCAACCCTCACTCCTATCAAGGAAGAGTTGATATTAATATTATTTACCATCTGCAAAAAACTTACGAAAGACGCAGTATTGTTTTTCCTTTTTATTTGCAAGTTGAAAACTGATTACGAATGGGGAATAGGTAATTGCCTATTGCCTATTGCCTATTGCCTATTGCCTATTCCCTTTAAAGATTTTTATGGTTTTTGACTTTTTACCTAAACTACCTAAACCTAACTTAGATGATCGGGACTATGAAGACCTGGTAAAAGAATGTATTCTGAGGATTCCCCGCTACTGCCCAGAGTGGACAAACTATAATCCCAGTGATCCAGGTATTACCTTAGTTGAACTATTTGCTTGGTTAACTGACCAAATGTTAGCTCGGTTTAATCAAGTCCCCCGACGCAACTATATTACCTTCTTAGAATTGCTCGGGATTCGTTTACAACCGCCCAAACCAGCAACCACAGAAATAACATTTTATTTAGTCGGTGATCTGCCAGATGCTTATACCATCACAACCGGAACTGAAGTAGCCACAGGACGCACAGCCACCCAATCCGCCATTGTGTTTACAACCGACCAACCCCTGATTATTGGTCAACCCACCATCCAACACTTTCTCACCGGGGACACAGCACCCCCAACCCCGCAGGTTTTGCGCGATCGCTTTACCAATTTCTGGAGTGCTCAAGAGCCTGGCAACTGGTCAGGCCCAGAGCTTTCCCTGTTTAGTGATAGTCCCCAACCAGGTAATTGCTTCTATCTGGTCTTTGATCCCGATGAGCCCCTCGATGGTAACGTTCTCAGCATTCGGATCAAAGGTCAAGAAGCCACTCCCACCGGAATTAACCCCAAAGCGCCCCCCCGTCGCTGGGAAGCCTGGAATGGAAGTGAATGGCAACCCGTCCTCGGTACAGAATCCGATGATGAAACCCAAGGCTTTAGCTTCAGTAACCTAGCTCAAAAGGGCGGTAACCCCCTACAGGGGGCTGACGTGACCCTACACCTGCCGATTAACTTTCCTCCGGCTCACTTCACCGCCTATCGAGGTCGGTGGTTGCGGTGTGTTTGTACCGAACCCGATGATCTGCGACAACCCGCCTACAGTCGCTCACCTCGCATGATTGGGATTACAGCCACAGCCATTGGCGGAACGGTGAAAGCAACCCAATGTGAAATTATTGTCGATGAAACCTTGGGGGAAAGCAACGGCGACCCCGGACAGTTTTTTCAACTTCAGGGATCACCTGTATTAGAACGGCGAGAGGACGAATATCTGATTGTTACTCCCCCGGGTGCCATTCCCCAACGCTGGCAAGAGGTGAAGGATTTTTCTAATTCGGGAGTCAATGATCAACACTATATTATCGACTCCCTAACAGGTGTCCTCCAATTTGGCCCATTAGTCAGGGAAGCCAGCCAACTCAAGGAAGCAATGGAGTTAAGGGCAAACGCACAAACCAACACCTCCAGGCAAATGCTACTTTCGAGTTCCGACTTACAAAACCAATATGGCAGTATTCCCCCAAAAGGAGCGACGTTGCAGATGTCCCGTTACCGCACGGGGGGAGGCTCAGGGGGAAACGTTCAGGTGGGGACGTTGGAAATTTTGAAAACGGCCGTTCCCTATGTTGCCAGTGTGATTAACCATCAACCTGCCAGAAATGGAGCCGAGGCGGAAACCTTAGAACAGGCGGCGATCCGTGTACCTCAAATGCTGCGTACCCGCGATCGCGCCGTTACCCCTGAAGATTTTGAAGAATTGGCGATTCGGGGCGGGGCTGGAGCCGTTGCCCGCGCTCACTGTTTACCTGTTACCGGTGGCAAAGGCGGGACAGTAAGGGTTTTAATTGTCCCCCAGGTGACCATAGATGACATTACCCGCAGCGAGGGCATTCACCCCAACCAGTTCACCCTCACCGATGATCTGGAGCAAAACGTGATCGCCTACTTGGACGAACGACGACTGTTGGGAGTTCAGGTGTTATGTGTCTCCGGTGACTATACGGGGGTGGCAATTCAGGCGGAAGTTGCCCTCAAACCAGAATACAATCACCCCGTTGCCCAGCAAACCCTCCGCCAACAAATGCTAGTCGCCCTTTACAGCTTTTTTAATCCGATTACCGGAGGCATCGATCAAAAGGGCTGGCCCCTGGGTCAACCCGTCTATCTCAGCGACGCGATCACTGTCCTTCAGAACTTTGATGCGATTCGTTATATTGGCACCCTGCAACTGTTTGAACTCCAGCGTCAAGGACAATCTTGGGTTCGTCTGCCCCCATCCCCCACTGTTGATCCCGGCCCAGGGGGATTGATCTGTTCCTGGGCTGACCTGACCCTGCGATCGCAGCACGTTATTTCAGTTATCAGTTAACAGTTAACAGTTATAGCAGTTGCCACATCTATTAGGACATTCTTGAAAGCTAAAAGCTACTTATAGTAAGTATTTACCTATTGCCCATTGCCCATTCCCTATTGCCTCTTGCTATAACAGTTATCAGTTAAGAAGTTTACAGTTAATTTATTAACTCCTCAACTGATGACTGATGACTGATAACTGATTTATGACTGATACCTCTTACACTGATAACTGATGATGCGGATACTTGATAACTGATTTATGGCTGGTGAATTTCTGACTTTAAAATTAATTCCTATGCGATCGCCAGAAGCAAATTTAAACACGCTTCCAATTCAAGCAACGGCGGAAAATATTGATGTTGAAAATCCGGGTCTTTTACTTGTCCCGGGAGAAGCCAGTGAATTGATAGTCAATTTAGAAAATTTAGGGACTTACACTTTAGAATTAACCCTAGAAATTACAGGAGATTTTCCCGAGAATTGGTATACCATCATCACAAAAGTAGAGGAAGAAAATCCCGCATTTTTACTAACACCTGGGGAAATAATCAAAGCGATTATCCGCTTCCAAACTCCGGCGGATTTCTTTGAAAATCCCTTCTTCCCGGGTGTGGGTCAAGTTCTGAAATTAGATTATCAAAGCCGTTTAGCTGTTTATGGAGCAGCCCTGGGAACAGGATCAGAATTGCTAGAAACAGCCACTTTTAACCTCTATGTTCGCCCCGTTAGTCGTTATCAACAATTTCTACCTAATTTTTATCGAGAAATTGATTTTGTCGGACGTTTTCTGCAAATTTTTGAAGCAACTTTAGAACCCGATGTCCAAATTCTTTCTAACCTGTGGGCGTATTTAGATCCCCTAACAGCCCCGATCGGAATGTTAGAGTTTCTAGCCCACTGGGTGGGCTGGAGAAATCAACCTTATTTAACCTTAGAACAGCAAAGAAACTTAATCCGAAATGCTATTGAAATTTACAAATGGCGAGGAACTCGTCGGGGTCTACGCCTGTATCTTCACTATTCTACTTATTTACCTTTAGATGATCATATTATGAATGAAGATGAAAAACATATTGGAATTTATGAGTTTTTTAATTCCGGCTTTGTCTTGGGCAAAACTCGCTTAGGTTACGATGCAATTTTGGGAGGAGTGCGACCCTTTCATTTTACAGTTCGCCTGCGTCCAGAACCTGATCGCCCCATTGAAGAAGCGTTAGTGCGAACTATTATTGAACAGGAAAAACCGGCATTTTGTAGTTACGAGTTAATCATAGAAACGGGGTAACACCGGAGCAGGGGGAGGCAGGGGAGGCAGGGGGAGGCAGGGGAGGCAGGGGAGGCAGGGGGAGCAGGGGAGGCAGGGGAGGCAGGGGAGGTAAACTCTTTCTATTACCTATTACCTATTACCTATTACCTGTTCCCTGTTCCCTCTCTTAAAAATTTTATAATTTTCTTGACAAAATCACAATATAATTATCATTATGTTTTCCTTATTTGATTACCCTGAACCACTGCCCCTAAAACGTCTATCTGTAGAGGATGGACTCCTCTTAAATGCCGAACGTTGGCAATCTGCCCACGCCTATCACCGAGATCGCCAAAATCTCCATTATCAATCTCTGAATCAACCAGGAATCGTCTGTGGATTAGGGGTTTCTGCTATTCCATCTCCTGATCATATTGTCGCTAAATATCGGGATAATCGCTGGATAAAAATTGACCGTGGAATTGCGATTGATTTAATCGGGAATCCGATAATTGTTCCCGAACCAATGGAATTTCATATTGCCTCTGAAGCAGGAGAAAACCCCCTATTAATTTATATTACTATCAGATACGTTGATCCAGAAACACTATATCGACCCGAATCAAAATATTTAATCGAGGAAATGTTTAGAATTGATGAAAAAATTAACAAACCCGATCAACTAGAGGTAGAACTGTGTCGGATTATTATGTTAGCAGGAACTGTCCAAATCACCTCTCCAACTAACGTTTTTTTTCCCGCCGGAAATCATATTGATTTGCGCTATCGGCAACAAGTAATGGCACGTCCTCAAGGGGTGGTAAGCGTCGGTTTAATTGCCAACGATTCACCAATTGATCAGATAATTTTATCCTCTTTATCTGGACTAATTCAATCTTTACCTGCACTTTATCCCGCCCTTGGAGGTCAGTCAGAAATTGGCAACATTAAATTACAAGCAGGAGAAAATAACGAATATTTAAACTATGATTTACTTTATCTCAGCTATCAAAAAATTGCTATATTAACAGAATCAGAAACTGAAAGTCTCAGAGAATATAGGGAAACTGGAGGAATAATTTTTATAGAATTAACAACTCTGGAAAGCGAAATTGTGCAGTTAATTAAAATTCAACAAAAACTGAAAGAAACCCTCAATGATCTTAAAGAAGATGGAGAATTTGATCCGTTGATACAACAGTTGCAAAGCGAACTAGAGACGACAACAAAGATTTTAGATAAACAGTTGGCTGATGTGATCGCCACCGTCAGAAATTTAGCCCAAAAAACAGGCGAATTTACAGCCAACGATTCAGGAGAAATTAGTCGTCAACATCCCCTACGAAATCAGCCTTTTTTGTTTAGTCAGTTTCCGATGATTAAAGGACAAGAAATTAGCCTATTTAATTGGGGTAATATTATCTTGATTTTAGGAGATTTGTCAATGGCTTGGGGATTAAATGAAGGGTTTAATTTTCCCAGAGAAACTATTAGATCTGCTCAAGAAATGGGGATTAATTTTATACATTTTGCAGTAAAAAGGCGACAATTAACTCAACTTCTCCTTTAAGTTTATGAACAATAATTGATTGAGGTTGTTATTTTTTTCTACTATAAAATCAGACTTACTATGGCTAACAAAACCTTCTCTTTTTTCTATAAAATTTTTGATAAATCCGTGGGTTCTTTATCCATTCGCCATACCCTGCCCCTGATTATTGTTACACCTTTATTGGCTTCTGTCGCAGTGATTGGCTGGTTTAACTTTCAATTAGGAAAACAAGAGATTGAAAAGTTGATGCTACAAGTTAGTGAAAAATCTACTCAGATGATTGAACTCAATCTTCGCAATTATTTAGGAAAGCCACAAGTATTATTACCTGCATACTTAGCAGCCATCCAAAGTGGGAATGTTGATATTAATAATTTACCGGAAGTCAAGCGATATTTCTGGCAACAAATACAAAACAAAACCTCTTTAAATTCCATTTATATAGGAACAGAAAAAGGAAATTATGTGAGTTATGAAAAAACAGAAAATGAATTTATGGAAAAATTTAGAGATGAATCAACGAACTCGAATCGAAATTTTTATGAAGTTGACTCCAAAGGAAATCGCACAAGATTGATCAAAAGTATGGAATATGATCCTCGCGTTCGTCTCTGGTATAAATTTGCTAAAAGCGTAGGAAAACCAACCTGGACTCCGGTTTATCAATTTGGCAGTATCAATACGGTGGGGATGGATTTTTCTATTCCGATTTACAATCAGGAATCTGGGAATTTTGCAGGAGTGATTTCCACTGATATTAGTCTGGTACAAATTAGCAAATTTTTAAGAAATTTAGAAATTAGTCAGAATGGAAAAGCTTTAATTATGGAACGGACGGGAGATGTAATTGCCATCTCAACTTTAGAGCAACCTTTTAAAGTGGTGAATAATCAAACCAAACGACTGAATGTTCGTGAAAGTCAAGATCCAACTATTCAAGGAACAGGTCAATACTTAATTGAAAAATTTAAGAGTTTAGATCAGATTGAAGACAAACAACAATTCACCTTTCGACTCAAAGGAAATTTACAACTTGTCCAAGTCACCCCTCTACAAAATCAAGAAGGAATTGATTGGTTAATGGTGGTTGTGATTCCCCATTCTGATTTTCTTAAACATATCTATACTTATACAACTTTAACAGTAATTATTGGGGTTTCAGTTGCAGGTATCGCCGTAATTTTAGCTCTGTTACTGGTGCGTTGGATTATTAAACCCATTCAACAGTTGCAGCAAGCTGCCGAAACTATTGAGTCACAAAACTTTGATCAAAGTATATTAGAGGAGGTAAGTCGTCGTCGCGATGAATTTGGGCAGTTAGGAAAAGTGATGTCAGCTATGGCAAATGTTATTTACAGTCGCGAACAAAATTGGAAACAAATGATTGACCAACTTCAAAATCAAGATCTGCAAAAGCAAAAAACCAAGAGTGGAAATAATTCCCAAAAGCAAGTCAAAAACTTAGAAGTATTATTGAGAGAATCGCAACAACTCAGGACAAAAATAGGAGAAAAGGATAAAAATTCAAGAAATTAAAGATAATTAATCATAAATCGAATACTTTTAATCAAGAAACCTCAAGGAATTAAACATGAAAACCAATCTAATTACTACTGATATTTCCACAACTGAATTGACATTCAAACCGGGTGAATCAGCCGTATCTTTTGAAATCAATGCGATTAACTATAGTGATCGTTTTGCCAGCTTTCAGGTAGAAGTATTAGCGGCGGGTACAGATGAAAATTTAGCCCAAAATTGGTATATTCTCTCCCCCGAAATTTGTACTAAAAAACCCCCAGGAGATTCTACACAATTTCTGGTTAAAATTATTGATAGTCCTCTACCTGGTTTTGTCGGTCAGATGAATCTAACAGTGAGAGTTTTTTCCATTGAACTTCAGGAAGAAACCCGTCAATTATTGCGGTTAAATATACTCGAAGGAAGCGGGGGAGTTGGCTTAAAATTAACCCTTCCTGTTCAGGAATTTCAAGCTTACCCCCTACAGCAAATTAAAATTCCGGTTCAGGTTTATAATCCCAGTTCTCAACCTGCGAATGCGGTATTAAAATTAACAGGAATTAATCCAACATGGTTAATAGAAGAACAACAGGTTATCCAGATTCCATCTCGTTTTCGGGTTGATGCCGTTTTCTGGTGCCAAATTCCCGATATTACCCAAACTAAAAGCCAAGTTCAGCCCTTCACTATTACAGCAACAATCGCCAATGGTTTATCAAGGCAAATCACCGGAAATTTATTAATTTTACCCCAAGGAATTGTAGAGTTTAGGTGTTTTCCCCAGGAACGTCGCATCCCCGGTAGAAGAAGATTCTTTTGGCGTTCTG
This sequence comes from Planktothrix sp. PLAVEN19ND, assembly GCF_057220675.1. Classification (NCBI taxonomy): domain Bacteria; kingdom Bacillati; phylum Cyanobacteriota; class Cyanophyceae; order Oscillatoriales; family Microcoleaceae; genus Planktothrix; species Planktothrix sp. PLAVEN19ND. The sequence goes on from NZ_CM170132.1 coordinate 3,579,419, forward strand.
ATCCGGTTATTTTTCATATAGAAATAAAAAATTGCAGCAATGTTTCCCAGATATTTCAACTCAAAGTTCAGTGTTCAGACAAAATAAAATATGAATTAAAAACCGATTTATCTCTATTAATACAAGACAAAAAAAAATCTATAGAATTCTTAAATCATGATGTAGAGATCAATAATTTTGATCCTACTATTGATCTCGAAATTGGCGAAACCAATCAAATCTTATTAGTAACAAAAGTTAAACGACATTGGTTAGGTCGGATCAGGGAATTCTTAATTGAAGTGGCGACTACACAAACAGAAGATTTTTGCTCTATCTCCGGTAGCAGTTTGTCTGGCACTTCTCCCCCCAGTCAAACCTTGAAATTAAAAGTTTTACCATTTCTCCCCCTGGGGTTAATATTAACGGGCAGTGTTTTATTACTGGGGTTACTGTGGTGGTTTTCAGGACTGAATCCATATCATCCCTTTTTAGGACATAAAAAACCCGTTAATTCTGTTCAATTTGATGGGTTAGCCAGCACGATCATGAGTGGTTCTAATGATCAGACCATAGCCGAATGGAAAGTTACTAATTTTTTCAATGATTTACACAATCAATTTATCGGTAAAATTGGCAATGCTAAAAAAGCTGTGCGAGTGTTACGTTACCGACCTGTTGATAATAATATGATCGCCGCCGGATTGGAAAATGGGGAGATTCAATTGTGGGGATTAACGGAAGAAACCGGGTTAATTGATACTTTTTCAATTAATAAAGATGATCGCGTTTTTGCCTTAGAATTTTCTCAAGATTCTCAAACATTATTTAGTGGTCATGGTAGTGGTTTAGTCTTACAGTGGGATGCCAGTCTTCAGCGAGATCAAATGACCAAAGGTAGCGATCGCTTATTAAAGAAAAAACAATTTGATTTTGCCGTTTATGACCTGAGTTTTGTCGGGAAAGGTAATCGTCACCTAGCAGTTGTCGGTCGATATAATCAGTTTTTAATTTGGAATCTTGACCAGAATAAAACCTCAAAAGTTCCTTATCCCACCGGAGGACAAGATGATTATATTTTAAGTGTTGATGTTGCAGAAATTGCTCCCGATATTTTAGCAACGGGGGATAATCAAGGAAATATTACGATCTGGAATATGAAAAACTGTTTAGATAGTTCAGGAGAATGTGAAGTTATTGATCGTTGGCAAGGAAGTAAAATGGGTGAAGCGGTTCGTTCAGTTTCATTTAGTGACAATGGCTGCTATTTAGCCAGTGGTGGGGACGATGGTAAAGTCATGCTTTGGGCTTTAACCTCTGAAGGAAAACGACCTTTAGCAATGCCTGATGGTTCGTCTCTACAAACAAATCTGGCAATTAAACAAGAAGTTAGCCATTCCTATCGTCAGAAAAAAATTAATAGTGTTGATGTTAAAATTGTCGGTGAAAATATTTTAATTGCTAGTGGGAGTGATGATGATCAGGTCAGAATAGCCAAAGCCAAAAGAATATTTAATTTAGGTTGTGATTTTCGCGGTAATCTTGAGATAGAGTAAAGACTTAAATAATTAATTTAACTATATTTTGAGGATTTAAAATTATGGTGTATCAAACTTCACAAACTAACGGTCATACCCTGAATAATATTGAATATTCAGAAAATCCTGGAATTGCTAAACCCATCGCCTTGATTATCAACCCTTCCGAAGACAGTTCTGCCTGTGCGGGAGAAATTTTTGAACTGCGGGTTACAGTAACCAATCAAGGTAATAAAGGTGCTGTTATTAATATTTATATTGATGAAACTTCTGGCTTGTTACATCAGTGGTGTAGCTCCGCTTCGGAAAGTTTAGCTCTAGCAGACAATTGTAGTGCGGAAGTAGTTTTTTACTTCGCAATTCCTATTAATGCTACCCCCGAAAACCATAGTTATTTATTAGTTATTGATGCTCCTAAACACTATCCAGAATACACACCAATTCGTCATCAAGCCCGACTACAAATTTTACCATCAGTACAATCCGCGACCCAGATTAATGACCCGACATTTCAAATTTTACCGATTACAACTTATAACAAACCAACTATTATCGAACCGGGCAAACCTTTAGATTGTAAAATTATAGTTAATAACCGTTCTTCACGGGTTGATCGCTTTCGTTTAAGTTGTTCTGATCTGCCCAATGATTGGTTTACTGTGATTTATCCAGAGGGATTAGTCGAATTAGGATTAGTCGGAGAACGGCAGAGTTTAGCATTGAATCCAGGGGCGAAAGGTGAGATTGTATTCCGTTTGCAATTTCCTCTAAATGTTAAAGCCGGAAATTACTCCCCAACCCTACGTTTAACTTCGTTGAATAACCTCGACTTGGTACTCATTGATGTCTTGTATTTGCGGGTACTTCCCATCTATCGATTAATCCCAGAATTGCAAACGAAAATTGGGAAGGTTAGTAAAGAAACAGGATGTTTTCGGCTGTTATTGGGGAATGGGGGAAACACCCTCCGCAATGTTAGTTTTACCGCCGAAGAAGACGCAGGAAAACCCATTTGTACTTATAATTTTAGTCCTGAACAGGCTAAATTAGGGGCGCAATTAAAAACTAAAATTGACTTAGAAGTTAAACCGAATAAATGGTGGCGACGTCCTTGGTTTGGGAAGGGATTACCGATTGAATTTTATATCGAAATTGAGGATAGTGATCAACTACCTGTTCCCGAAAGGTTGCCAGGAACTTTGATTTGGGAAGCACGACCCCTCTGGCAATTTATTTTATTAATTTTTATGATTTTGGGGGCGATCGCATCCCTAATTTTTGCGATTTGGTGGGTATTTTTTAGACCGCCAACACCCCCGAAAATTTTAGAGTTTACCTCTGTTTTTCCGACTTATGAACAAGCCGCAGGAGATGCGATTCACCTAAATTGGCAAATTCTTCATCCTCAACAGTTAAAAACGATTAAAATTATTGGGATTGCTGCCGATAGTGGTATTGTTTCTAGTGGAGATATATTGTATGATTTTAGCCAAGGGATTCCGCCAGAATTAAAGGAATTTTGCACCTTAGAATCGGTTTTAAATTGCCAAAATATTCGTACCGATGCCCAACAAGCGGGAACTTATATTTTTCAAATGGATATATTTACTAAAAAAGGCTATCAGTTAGCTGATTCTAAAAAAACAAACACGATTCGTATTAGTGCTTTACCTCAGCCTAAAATCTTGGATTTTATGGCAACACAAACGGCCTATCAAGAAGCAGCCCCAAATCAACCTATCCTAACATTTAATAATGAAATTGCCTTGAATTGGAAAATCAAAAATCCAGAACAATTGCAAGCATTAAAGTTAATTGCTCGTTCCACAGATGACACCGTTCTAATTCCCTTAAAAACCTATGATTTTAGTGACGGTATCCCCTCAGAGTTAAGTGGATTTTGCATATTAGAATCGGAATTAATTTGTCAAAGAGTCCCTACAAATGCCCGAAAAGCCGGAAACTATCTTTTTGAATTGTCGGCGGTCTCTAAGGAAACACCGGAGGAAACTGCTATTAGTCAAAAAAGTGATATAATCAAAATTATTCCTTATATTTACCCGACCAAAATTGTCTCTTTTTCTGTGAATGATCAGGATGCTTTACCTAAATATATTTTACCGATTAATCCTGAAAAAACTGCTAAAACCATTCGGATTAGTTGGAAGGTAGAAGGAGGTAAAAATACAACCGTTGAATTACTCCCCGCACCCGGAACAGTTGGTCTTGAAGGTTCGATCATTTATCCAGTTACTCAACAACCGGGTACAGAAACAATTACACTGGCGGTTCAAGGAGAATCAGGGGAAAAATTAAATCGAACTGTCACCTTTGAAAAAATTGTTGTTCCTATTTCTGAACCGAAAACACCCCCTATCGATAAACAGCAGGATACTCCTCTCAAGGATTCCATAACCCCTAAATTAACCCCAAATAACCCCAATATTTACCCAAATCGACCTAATCAAACTATCCCTAACTTATCACCAACTCCACCTAATTTTCCTTTATTACCAACAGCACCGACTCCAACTCCAACTACTTCTCCAACCCCTTCTCCAACTCCAACTCCAACCCCTTCTTTCTCAGCTTCACCAATTGAAATTCCTCCTCAATTTGATTAAATAATTAATAGAATAATTTTCACTCTTATGTTAAAAATATGACCAAAATAAATAAAATTAAAAAAGTGCGTTTTCCTCCTATTGCTCTAAGTTTTAATTTTTGGGGGTCGATAATTATTGCTCAATTTTCCTTACCTTTTAATATTAATATCCCTCAACAACCGACCGCAATTCCTACTCCCCCTATTCCCATTAACGGAGATTTTAACTACTATTTATCTTTATGTAATATCCTGCGGAAACAACCCCGGCTAGAAGAAGCGTTATCAGCCTGTAATCAAGCAATTAATTTGAGTAAAAAAAAGAGAGCCGATTTATGGGGATTTCGCAGCGATCTATTATTAAAATTAGGGCAATATGATCAAGCTTTAGTATCGAGTTTACAAGCCCTGGAAATTCAACCGAAAAACTCTCTAGCCTTAACCCTACAGTGTCGCTCCCTTTTAGCATTAGGTCAACAAGATCAGGCTATTTCTGCTTGTGATAGTGCTTTAGAAATTAATCAAAATTGGGAGGAATTTTCTCCGAGTCTGACTTGGTTAAGTCGAGGTTTAGCTCAAGAACAGAAAACCCAATATTCTGAAGCCTTAGCATCCTTTGATCAAGCTTTAAAACTCGATCCTCAGAATTCTATGGTTTTAGTTAGTAGCTGCCGAGTTTTGTTAGAAATGGAGAAGAATGAACAAGCAATTACCAATTGTGATAACGCTTTAAAAGTTAATCAAAATTGGCATGAAAGTTCTCCGGCTCAAGCCTGGTTTTGGCAAGGGTTAGCCTTTAGTCATTTGGCAAAATATCAGCAAGTTTTAGCTAGTTGTGAAGCAGTAAAAACTGATTTAGAGACTAATATTGGAATTAAAAATAATTGTGTTTTAACTACTCGAAACTCTAGGTTAGAATCGGCAAAAATTTCCTATAAACAAGCAACAATCCTCGCTCCTGAATTTGCTGTGGCTTGGACATATCAAGGGATAAATTTAGGGGAATTAAACGAATATGATCAAGCACGAAAGGCTTTAGAAACAGCTATTAAAATTTATCCTAATAATGCCTTAGCTTTGGTGAATTTGTGTGCAACTCTGAATAAATTAGGGAATTATCAAGAAGCACTAACGGCTTGTGAAAGTGGATTACAACAAGATAATCATTGGCTAGAAAGTGAGCCTGCTGATACTTTCATCCAGAAAGCACAGGCTTTAGCAGGTCTGAAACGCTATGAGGAGGCGATTTTGGCGATTGATCAAGCCTTGAGTTTGAAGGCTGACTCAGCGATCGCTTGGAATACAAAAAGCGTGATTTTATGGCAAGCTCAAAAATATCAGGAAGCTCTCAACGCATCGGAAAAGGCCTTAGCAGCCGATCCTAACTACTTTCAAGGGTGGTTTAATCGGGGGAGTATTCTGCGGGCGATGCAGCAAAATCAAGAGGCCCTAAAAGCCTATCAGCGTGCGATCGCTAGTGATATCACTTTTGTACCAACAGAAACCCTGGGGTCAGTTTGGACTAATTCCAGTGCAATTTTATGGGATTTAGGGCAATATCCAGAGGCAATTGCCGCAGCGAATAGTGCTATTGGGATCGATCCTAATTCCGTATCCGCTTGGTTTAATCGAGGGTTATCCTTCACAGCTATAAACGATTATCAAGAAGCAGTTAAGTCTTATCAGCAAGCTCTGAAACTTGATCCAAAAGCGGTTAATATTTGGGTGGCTGAGGGGATGGCATTCTTCTATTTAAAGAGCTATTCAGAAGCTCTGAATGCCTTTGAAAAAGCGTTAAAGATTGATCCAAACTATTTACCAGCTTTAGAAAATCGGGATCTAATTAGTCGGTATTTTCAGGGTAAATAAATAATATTTAATGGTGCTTTTCTAAACCTCAAAAATCAAGTCAACTAAACTTTCTAAATCCGGTACTTCCAAATTCGGTTGGGCGATCGCAGCTTTGGTTGCTCCTCCTCCGGGTTGTCCTTGACGACGATTAACCCAAACCGTTGTTAATCCTAAACTATTTGCTGTAACAATATCATGGAAAATACTTTGGGCAACGTGCAGTAATTTATCAGGAGAAAGCCCCGTTTTATTTAAGGCAAATTGAAAATTATGGGCAGAAGGTTTATAGGATTGAGCTTGTTGTGCCGTAATAATATGATCAAATTCTATTTGTAGATGTTGGTTAGTTTGGGCAAATAAATCATCATCAATATTAGAAATAATCACTAATTTATACTTTTGTTTTAACGCTCTCAGGGCTGCTACCGTATCAGGAAAGGGTTGCCAATCTTGAATTGAATTGGCTAAACTTTCTAATTCCGTGGAAGTGGGAGAAAACCCTAAACGTTCTCCGAACTTCTGCACCACATCCCGTAGAATTTGCCGATAGGTTTTATATTCTCCACTTTGGGCTTCCGGTTCTAATATAGCAAATAATTCAAGTAACTGTTGACTACTCATCTCAATTCCATGGGCATTAACTAATTGTTGTAAAACCGGAGTAATTCCGCTTTCCCAATCAATTAAAGTACCGTAGCAATCAAAACTCAAGGCTTCAAATTGATTAAATTCAATCATAATTATGGTTTTTCTGTAGATAGTATTTTAAGGGAATGGGGAATAGGCAATGGGCAATAAAGAATAGGGAATGGGGAATAGGCAATGGGCAATGGGCAATAAAGAATAGGGAATAGGGAATGGGGAATAGGCAATGGGCAATGGGCAATAAAGAATAGGGAATAGGGAATGGGGAATAGGCAATGGGCAATGGGCAATAAAGAATAGGGAATAGGGAATGGGGAATAGGCAATGGGCAATGGGCAATAAAGAATAGGGAATAGGGAATGGGGAATAGGCAATGGGCAATGGGCAATAAAGAATAGGGAATAGGGAATGGGGAATAGGCAATGGGCAATGGGCAATAAAGAATAGTAATTCGTAATTCGTAATTCTAACCCTTCCCCGTAACAGATAACCCTTCAAGAATAATAGAAGGAGTATAACAGGAACCATTCCAAGAGGCATCACCCCCTAATTCTATAACTTGTTTAAGGGCGGTGTAAACATTTCCGGCGACCATTGTATTTTTTACCCGTCCGACAATTTCGCCCTTTTCAACTCGATATCCTAAATCCACATTAATCGAAAAATCCCCACTAATTCCCGCACTTTCTCCTAACATTTGATCGACAATTAAACCCCGATCTAAACTTTTAATTAACTCAGCTAAAGAACTTTTGCCAGGTTGTAATAAAAGATTAAATAAACCCGGGGTGGGATAACTGCCTAAATGGGTTCTAAATCCGTTTCCGGTTGTACCACTTCCCAGGGTGCGACCTGTGGTTAAGTCGGTATAAAATAGTTTTAAAACTCCGTTTTGAATAAAAGTAATCGGACGGGTGGGGATACCTTCATCATCAAAGGGACAACTAAATGGCCCGGCATCGGGTTCTTGATATAGGGTTAACATCGGAGATACGACGGGAGTATTTAGGCGATCGCTCCAAGGAGAAGCCCCCTCCAAGACCTGTTTGCCATTCAAAGCGGCCGAAAGGGTTCCCCAGAGCATATCGGCGGCTTTAGCGGTAAATAACACCGGAATCCGACCGACGGGGGACGGCACGTTATTTTTAGCCCAATTTAACCGCATTAAAATCCGTTGGGCGAGTAACGTAGGATCGAGAAAATCCCGTTGGGTTTGGCCATCGGAAACATATAAAAAATCATCCTTGCGTACCCATTCAGTTTCCATATAGGCACTGAGGGTGGTATCGGTGTGGCTACATTCAAGTCCCCTGGAGTTAATCAAGCGAATTGATTCGACTTCGCAATCCCATTCGGCTGCACATAGGATTTCAGGATAGGAAGCCCGAATTAATGCAATCGCCTGTTTCCCCCAACTGATCAATTGTTCAACGGGTACAGTTTCCCCAATATCGGGATAGGTGGATTGAGCCTTAGATTCAGTTAATTCAATGGTTTCTGGCTGATTTAGGGTACTTAAAGCCAGCGCCCGGGCGACTAATTTTTCCGGTTCCACTGGCCCATAGGCAACGGCCAAACCCGGACGTCCATCTCGCCAAAGTCGCAGGGTTGTCCCTTCTGATTGGCTACTTTCGAGTTGCTTGAGTCGATTGGCTTCAAAAAAAATCGGCTTGGAAAGGGATTGAGATTGAAACACTTCCGCAGCCTCAGCGCCCGATGCGGCAGCTAACTCTAATAGCTGTTCGGCGGATTGGTCGTAGGTCATGGATAGTAGTGATGGCATAGCGTCATCGTTCATCCTACCGTGATCGGTGATCGGTGATTTATTTTTAGTGACACAGACTGCTCAACCGCAGACCCCAAAATGTTTGATAGTTTAATTTAATATTGGTTATATTTTTGACCAATATTAAACTTGTTTGAGAATTTTTGAGAATTTTGAAATAACATACTATAATCTTTAAGTTTCAAGATCGCGCCTTGCCAATTTCTACTGCTGTAGAATTTAGCAATCATCGATAATAAAGTAAGATTCACAGGGAATAATAACCCCTAGATCCCATTAAAACTTCTTTAAATCAATAAATCTAAATGAAATTGACACCGACCCCTTTGAATACCTTTACCCTTACAACACCCCTTTATTATGTCAATGATGTTCCTCACATTGGTAGTGCTTATACAACAATAGCGGCGGATGCGATCGCTCGATTTCAACGCCTCCAGGGAAAATCTGTTCTCCTAATTACTGGCACCGATGAACACGGTCAAAAAATTGAACGGACGGCTGAGGAGTTAGGTCGTTTGCCCCAGGATCATTGTGATCAGGTTGCCTCTAGTTTTGCCTCCTTGTGGGAGCGGTTTAATATTCAGTATGATCGCTTTAGTCGGACAACTGCACCCCGTCACGAAGCCATTGTTAAAGAGTTTTTTCAACGGGTTTGGGATAAAGGAGACATCTACCTCAGCCAGCAGCAGGGTTGGTATTGTGTCGCCTGTGAAGAATACAAGGAAGAACGAGAATTAGCACCCGGAAAATTCTGCCCCATTCATACCAATAAAGTAGTAGAATGGAGAGATGAGCAGAACTATTTTTTCCGCTTATCTAATTATCAGCAACAGTTAGAAACTTTATATCAAGAGCGTCCTGAGTTTATTCAGCCAGAAAGTCGGCGCAACGAGGTCATGAACTTTGTGAAGCAGGGACTACAGGATTTTTCAATTTCCCGCGTTAATATTGACTGGGGATTTCCCATTCCCACCGATCCAAGTCATACGATTTATGTTTGGTTTGATGCCTTGTTAGGCTATGTAACCGCTTTGCTTGACCCCGAAGATGAACCCACCTTAGACAATGCTTTATCGAAATGGTGGCCGATTAATTTACATCTGATTGGCAAGGATATTTTAAGGTTCCACGCCATTTACTGGCCAGCAATGTTGATGTCCGCAGGTTTATCTCTACCCGGTCGTATCTTTGGACACGGTTTTTTAACCAAAGATGGGAAGAAGATGGGCAAAAGTTTGGGAAATACGCTTGATCCCGTGGCTTTAGTCAATCAATATGGTTCGGATGCTATTCGCTTTTATTTTTTGAAAGAGATAGAATTTGGACAGGATGGTGATTACAGTCAAACTCGGTTTGTTCATACGGTTAATGCTAATCTAGCCAATGGCTTAGGAAACTTACTCAACCGCACGCTGAAAATGGCGCATAAATATTTTAACGGTTGTGTTCCTAATGTCAAGAGTGAGGATATCCCCCAGGAAGATGCACTCAAATCCCTTGGTCTAACCTTGGCAAATACGGTGACTCAAGCATACAATTCCCTAGCGTTTAGCGAAGTTTGTCATGCTGTTTTCAGCCTGATTCAAGCCGGGAATAAATACATTGATGAACAAGCTCCTTGGAGTCTTTATAAACAAGGAAAACAAGAAGCGGTTGCTCAAGTTCTTTACTCGGTTTTAGAGTCAGTTCGCTTATCGTCCTATCTTTTGTCCCCAATTATTCCCAATATTAGCACTCGAATTTATCAACAATTGGGATATGCTATCGATTTTAATGACCAGACTATACTGACAACATCACTGTTTTTTAATACCCAGAGCGTTTGGGGTGTCTTGCCCGCCAATCAACCCCTGGAGGAAGGGCAACCTGTCTTTAGACACTTGGAGTTAGGGGATGTAGAGGAGGTGTAATCCCAATTTTAACCCCGTTTTAATGATAGCCTAGTTTAACATAAAACATCAATTTCAATTGGTTTACTTTACCCATACTCAGATCATTTTTTTCATAAAAAAAGAGGTATAAAAATGTTCAATCATATCACCACTGGAGAACTGTTTACTCCTGAACAAGTTCTGGAAAACAGGGGCAGGGTCGCCATCTTTATTGATGGTTCTAATCTATTTTATGCAGCTTTGCAACTGGGAATTGAAATTGATTACAGCAAATTATTGTGTCGTTTAACCGCCGGATCTCGGTTGTTACGTTCCTTTTTCTATACGGGAGTTGATCGCACCAATGAGAAGCAACAGGGCTTTTTATTGTGGATGCGACGGAATGGCTATCGGGTGATTTCTAAAGATTTAGTTCAACTTCCCGATGGTTCTAAAAAAGCCAATTTGGATGTAGAAATCGCCGTTGATATGATGGCCTTAGTGGGTTCCTATGACACGGCGGTTTTAGTCAGTGGGGATGGAGATTTAGCCTATGCGGTGGACTCCGTGAGTTATCGCGGGGTGCGGGTGGAAGTAGTGAGTTTGCGAGCGATGACCAGTGATAGTTTAATTAATGTCGCCGATCGCTATATTGATTTAGAAATGATCAAAGAAGAAATCCAAAAAACCCCCCGCAGTCCCAGCTATAGCTATCGTCCCCTATCGGGAATTAGTTTAATTGATGGGCAAATAATTGAGGAGCATTCCTAGAAAAACAAACGGAGTAAAAGCCGGCTTAGGCTGGTTTTTACTCCTAAGTTTCTGAATTTCTGAATTTCTAAATTATTAAAATTAGATGCGGCTTTTACTGGTTTGGGTGATTATTTTAGTCGGAATTTCTGCTTGCGCCCCAAAAAATATTGAACAGACCTCAACGGATTCTAAATCTAAGCCTTCTGAAGAATTTGAACGCACTTTAACCTTAGATGATGTCACCTTAGAACAGGCAGATGAGCAGGGAAAATTATTATGGAAAATTAAAGCCAAGCAGGTTAGTTATAGTAAAGACAGGAAAATGGCAACGGTGAAAAATCCCGTGGGTGAGTTATATGATGGAGGAAAATTACTCTATAAAATTAGGGCTGATCAAGGGGAATTTGAGCAGAATAGCAAACGTATTTTTTTACGCAATAATATTGTGGCTACCGATCCAAATACGGGTCTAGTTTTGAAGGGAAAAGAGTTAGAATGGATTGTGCAGCAATATATTATTGTAGTGCGAAATGGAGTCACCGGAGATCATGCTCAATTCCAAGCGGTGGCTCGGGAAGTTCAGGTATTTTATCGCCAAAAACGAGTAGAATTTTGGGATAAAGCCACTGTGAGCGCAAAAGATCCGGTTGTTAAGTTAAAAAGTGATCATATTATTTGGTTATTGGAACCGCAACTTTTAACCAGTAATATGAAAACCGAGATTGAACGCTATCAAAATCAAACTATTACAGACCGGGGGGTGGCGGAAACCGCCGAAATGAATTTAAAAACCAAAACTGGTGTTCTGAAAAAGAATGCCCAAATTGCTTTATCTCAACCGCCTTTACAAATTTCTAGTCAGGAATTACAATGGAATTACGATAAACAAAGTATTAGTTCTCCCCAGTTTATTACCATTATTGAACGAGATCAGCAAGTCACTTTAACCGCCAATCAAGGGTGGGGAGATTTGAAAAATAATATCTTTTATTTAACCGGAAATGTAGTCGGAATTGGTCAAAAACGTCAAGCCCAACTCAATGCTAATGCAGTGAATTGGTCTATTGTTGAACAGTCTTTTTCCGCCGAAGGAAACGTGGTTTATCGTCAAATTGATCCCCCGTTTAGTTTGATGGGAGAAAAAGCCGTGGGACGGTTTGAAAATGATACAATTGTGGTTAGCGGAGGGAATACGGGAACCCCGGTGGTGACGGAAATTATCCCGGAATAGTTAGGTCAGAAACCGGGTTAATCATTATTTTTCCAATAGTGCTTAAAGACTTGATTAATCTCGAAATAGGAGATCTCGTTTTTGATAGAAGTCAAGAGTAGAAACCTTTTGATTAAAGATTGAATAGTCAGAGAAACGTCTGCGGGGGATAGGGTAGTAGTAAGGGCGGGTTTATTCAAGTTTTCTGTGGCTAACAGAGATTGTTTTGAACCCGCCCCTACAAGGATTTCTGAGAGAGTCAGAGGTTGACTTTGTTGGGCTAAAAATCGCATTAAATTTTGTTCTGAAACTGTTAATCGTTCAAAGGTTTGAGTTAAATGGGATTGTAATAGATCACTTAACATGATAGAATCATATTGTAATAAATTCTTGACTTTTCCCGCGAATAATTCCTGAATCATACTCGCTGTTAACTCTAACCAGAAAGGATTACCTTCATAAAGATTAACCAAAGTTTCCCAATGTTCTATATCGGTTAATTTTTGATCTGATAAAATATTATGACTTGCTTCTCCTAACCCTTCTAAAATTAAAGATTTTACTGAATTTCCCTGTTTTTCTAATTGAGCAATTTCTCTCGGTTTTTCTGAACTACAAAACAGTAGACAACTTTGATGATGAGTTGAGGCAATTTGTTGCCAAAATAATTGATAATCTATACAATGGGAGTGATAATCTCCGGCTATTTTTTGCGGTCTGAATAACATTTGTACATCATCTAGGATAATTAGACAGCGATATTGCTGTAAGTATTGAATCAATTGTCTGAGTTGGGTTTCAAGCTGATCAAAAGTTTCAGTTTCTGAGAAAATTTTTAATAAATCAGTCAGTGTATTTTCTAACTGGGGTGAAAATTGCAAACTGCGGTAAATTATATAATCAAAACTCTGTTTGATTTGTGAAACTAATTGTAGAGATAGGGCTGTTTTACCCATTCCACTGATTCCGAATAATCCAATTAGGCGATATTGACTATCAATAATCCATGTTTCTAGGGTAGAAAGTTCATCATATATCGTCAAATCTTTGACACCATCGGTCAAAGCAGGGGGGCATCGCTGCCGGGGTTGTCTCTTTCATTCGTTATTCTTGAATGTTATGTGCTTGCTCTATAACTGTTATAATCTATTCCCCTCCTTATTTTTGTTTAAGTCCCACTATTACCTATTACCTAAAATAATTATCAATAAAACCAGTAATTTCCTGATAAAAACCCTGCCCCTTTTCCCGACTACTACTTGCAGTAACCAATAACCTTAACGTTTCCACAAGTGAAGTCATAGCAGCATCAAAAACCAAGTCAAAAAGCTGCCCTAAATCATCTTGGTTTTGTTGTCCGTAAGCCAACGCATTAATATAATCATTGCGAATTTGGTTATGAATGACTACAATCGGATAACCCGCACGAATTAACAGTAAATTCATTAACAATCTAGCCGTTCGACCATTGCCATCTCGAAAAGGATGAATCGAAACAAAACGATAATGAGCCATTGTCGCATACTCGACCGGATGGAGTTTTAAAGCTGTTTCTGAGTTGAGCCAGATTCCAAAATCTCTCATTAATTGAGATAGTAAATAATGGGGAGGATAACGATAATTTGTTCCGGCTGCCATTACATCTAAAGTCCGATAACTCCCTGCTTCATTGGGGTTAATTTTTCTGAGAATTAGATTGTGGATTTGTTTAATTTCCCATTCATTAATTTCCGTGTCTTTTTGGGCTAAATCTTCAATATAATCAATCGCCTCCTTATGTCCTATCACTTCTAAATGTTCGTCGAGGGTTTTGCCCCCAACTGTAATCCCCTTGGTTAAAACTAACTCGGTTTCACTTTGAGTTAAAGTATTGCCTTCAATCGCATTAGAGTTATAAGTAAATCGGACATCATAAAGTTTTTTGAGTTCCGCGACAATCAGGGGTTCAAACGGTCTAAAGCCATCTAACCAAGTTTTTAGTTTGTCTATTTGCTCTAATTTTAGTTGATAATTCATCGTTAAATAGCGATTGATTAAAGCGGTTAATGAAAATTCTTGATGTTGACTTAAAACGATGATTTGTTGAATAAATTTCTCATAGCGTTGAGAAGAAGACACCAACACATTATCGTCCCTGGCGCTAACCCAGGACTGATTAATTCTAGTCCGATTTTCGCTTTGCTGTTTGAGATAAGTTTCTCTTGTCTCCATATTTTAACTGACGAGGGGGTTTGGGGGAGCGATAAGTCCCACACTGAATTTCACAAAACAAAAAAACAACCACCAAATCAGTGTGGGTTACATGGACTCCCCCAAGTTGATTTTGGTCGGTCAATCCCGACAAAATTAACAATAATATGTTAGTGGGACTTAAACAAAAATAAGGAGGGGAATAGATTATAACAGTTATAGAGCAAGCACATAACATTCAAGAATAACGAATGAAAGAGACAACCCCGGCAGCGATGCCCCCCTGCTTTGACCGATGGTGTCAAAGATTTGACGATATATTTGGTCATCTTGCCCAAAAACGGGAATTTAGGAACTATTTAGGGGGATTATTGGGAGAAAGTGAGCGAAAAAACCTGTCGCAAATGGCGAATAACGCCGTAGGGGTAACTTACCACCGATTGCACCACTTTTTAACCGAAGCTCCTTGGTCAGCAATGAAACTGAATCAGCGTCGGCTGGAGGTGATGAATCAGTGTAAGCAAACCCAGATTAGTCGGGGATTTGCCCTAATTATTGATGATTCAGGACATCGAAAAAGCGGGAACTTTACCGAGGGAGTGGGACGACAATACATCGGAGAAATCGGAAAAACCGAGAATGGAATCGTAGCAGTAACCAGCCATCTATACGATGGCAAAAAAAACTTACCATTAGATATAGAATTATATCAAAAAGCCGATAGATAATTTAGCTAAATCGTTGCCCCCAGAAGCTTTCAGTGAAGTTAAACTCCAACTAGAAAAACCCAGAACTGTCTGGGTAGCAACAAAAGAAATTGAATTATCAAAGTATGCCGGGAAGAAAGTAATAGCCATCGTCATGAATGCTGCCACTTTTCAGACATTGGATTTTGGTGTTTTGTGCTTATACTTTTATTCTCTGGCATAGTTTAACCGGAGGATTAAGACGTCGATGGGCGAACAAACCCTTAAACACATTTGTTGATGCTCTTGAAGCCTTTCGCACAGCGATTTCTTTTCGATTTGTGGAGTGGCTCCAACATAATAGGGATGTATATATCGACTGAAACAGCAGCACATCTGCATCAATGCTGGTGTCTTCTGACTGGGGAGTATATCCAGGTTTGACTGTAGCAACTGGAATAGATGGCATAGAAATTGGCAGGTTGGATGGCTAAAATATATGATTTTTATTGTTGCTAGATTCTACCTACTTTTAACCCAAATAGAGGCTCTTAAAGTTCGTCCCCTGGAGAGCCAGGGAACGAGAGTAACGAGGTTATTTAAGGTTATAAAATTTCTCGAACTTTTGCTTGTCCGTCAATCACTTCACCCACAAGAATGATATCAGCAACCCCGACAAATAAACCATTATCTAAAACCCCGGGAATATTGTTGATTTCTTTTTCTAATTCGGCGGGATTTTCCAGGACATCAAATTTGACATCAATCACCAAATTTCCTTCATCTGTCACCACTGGCCCGGCTTTTTTAACTCCCATTCTTAGGGTCGGTTTTCCCCCTAATTTTTCCAGGGCTTTCATTACTGGAGTCATCGCCATGGGAATCACTTCCACGGGTAATAAAAAAGTTGATCCGAGTCGCTCAACCAGTTTAGAATTATCAACAACTACAATGAAAACTTCTGCCAAACTATCAACAATTTTCTCCCGGGTATGGGCGGCTCCACCCCCTTTAATTAAATTCTTGTGCGGATCAACTTCATCAGCACCATCAATGGCAATATCGATGTGATCCACTTCATCTAATGTGGTTAATGGAATGCCATATTGTTTGGCTAATACTGTGGCTTGAAACGAGGTCGGAATCCCTTTAATATCTTTGAGTTCTCCACTTTGGAGCCGTTCTCCAATATACTGAATCGCATAGGCTGTGGTGGAACCGGTTCCGAGTCCAATAATCGTTCCTGATTGTACTCGATCGGCGGCGGCTTTGCCCACATACTGTTTCATTAATGTTACGGGATCTTGTTGGCTCATTTTAATTTATCCTGAATAAAGGGTTGTTTTAGATTGCAGTCAAGTCTAATTTAACCACAAAGACACAACGAACACAAAGAAGTTGTCAACACTAACCGACTGATTGGTATACTGATTAACGTGGGCATTTGATTCGTGATTGGAGAGTAAATTGTGAGTTTAGATTCCGTTTCTTCCCTATTAAAACAAGGAATTCAACTTAAAGAATTAGGGAATTTAGAAGCTGCAATTCATACCTTTGGGCAGGCTTTAGCGATTAATGCCCAAGACGCAGAAGTTTATAAAAGACTGGCGGAAGTTTATATTTTAATCGGCAAGGAAGAAGACGGAATTAACTATTTACATCAAGCCCTGAATTTACAACCGGATTTGGCTTCTGCGTATTTGGTGGTGGGCAATGCTCTCTATATTCAATCTCGGTTAGATTTAGCAATTTGGGCCTATACCCAAGCTCTGGAAATACAACCTAATTTTACAGAAGCCCATGCTAATTTGGGTAGTATTTATTTTATTAAAGAACGTTTAGATGAGGCATTTTCTTGTTATCAAATAGCACTAAAAATCGATCCCAATCAAGGATTAATTCATTGGATGAAGGGAAACTTACTCACAAAGCAGGGGAAAATAGAACCCGCAATTAATTATTATCAAAAAGCTATAAATTTACAACCAGATAAAGAAATATTTTATTTAAAATTAGCTGAAAATTTGGTTAAAATAAATCAACTTAATCCCGCAATTGATTGTTATAAAAAAGCCATTCAACTTAATCCTCAACGAGCCTTTACCCATCAGGAACTAAACCGACTGCTGCAATTACAATTTCAAGAGGCGGGCGAGGTTAAAGGCGAGAATCAAGGATTTCATGAAGGAGGAGTAGAACTGGCAAGTGCTGGACTAGAAACCGAATTCAAATCTCGATCTGAATCCAATATTGAAACGGCTTTAGTTGCGTCTGGAAATCAACAGTTTTTAGTTGATAATCCCCCGGAAAAAGATAGTGAAAACCTAGAGGTTCAACAATACAAACAACAAGCTGAAATTCTCATGAGTCAAGGGTTGTATGAGCAAGCCCTTGTCGCTTGTCATCAAGCCTTGAAATTACAACCGGATTATTTACCCGCCTATTTAACCCTGGGCAATATTCTGCAATTCCAAGGTAAAATAGAAGCAGCATTACGAGCTTATTTTCAAGCCTTAGAACTGCGACCCAATTTTGCAGAAATTCATGCAAATGTGGGAACCATGTTGTTTAAACTACAACGGTGGGAACAGGCAATTTTGAGTTATCAAAAAGCCTTAGAGATTAATCCCAATTTTGCGGCGGTTTACTGGAATTTAGGCAAAGTTTTTCAAACTGTAGGTCGGGTTGATGAATCTATTTCCGCTTGGCAAAAAGCCTTAGAATTACAACCGAATTTAGTTGAAGCCGAATTTAACTTTGAATTTGGCAATAGTTTAGCCCGTCGTAGTCTTTGGGATGAAGCGGTTAAAAATTATCAACGGGCGATCGCTTTAAAACCTCAGTGGGCAGAAGTCTATACTAACCTAGCGAGTGTGCGATCGCAACAAGGACAAGAACAAGAGGCGATTCAATATTATCAAAAAGCCATCGAACTTAAACCCGATTTACCCCAGCCCCATCTCTATCTCGGTCATATTTTCTTTCATAAAAATGATTCTGAAAAGGCAATTTATCACTATCAACAATCGATCAAACTTAAACCCGATTCTATCGATAGTTATGCTAATCTTGCTAACCTTTATGCT
This sequence comes from Planktothrix sp. PLAVEN19ND, assembly GCF_057220675.1. NCBI lineage: Bacteria > Bacillati > Cyanobacteriota > Cyanophyceae > Oscillatoriales > Microcoleaceae > Planktothrix > Planktothrix sp. PLAVEN19ND. The sequence continues at coordinate 3,597,622 of NZ_CM170132.1, forward strand.
AAAATTGGTGAAGTAGAAGCCGCAATTCAAAACTTTGAACAAGCCTTAGCCTTGCAACCGGATTGGGCGGAACTTCATTGTCGATTAGCCCATATTCGCAAACATGATCAACCCTCAGAAGCCCTAATTAATTTAGAAAAAGCGATTGAACTTAAACCGGATTTTGTCGAAGCCTATCAACAATTGTGTGATTTACTCAGCCACTCTACCAATTTAGCAAAAGCTCGAGAAATGTCGGATTTATATTGTCAAAAATGCGGGGATCAAGTTCCGGTTTTGTCAGCAATTGCCTATATTTTTGCCTATAGTCAATCGGGGGCTTGTCAACAGGCGCTAGAAAAACTCATAGAATTAGAAAAGATCTGTTATCAAGATCCCGATAAATTAGAGATTTCAGAAGTGATTATTCTCTATGAAATTCTGTTATTTACGGTTTCTCACCTGCGGGATGATTTAGAAGCCAATGCCAAATTATATCGCTTAATTGCCCAACAATATACTAAACATCGCTTCAGTGGTGTCCCCTCGCCCCAGTATGCCACCATTCTCGAAAAAACGAGTTCAAAACCCCTGAGAATTGGCTTGATTTCTAAACACTTCCGACGGCATTCTGTGGGCTGGTGTAGTGAAACCTTAATCCGAGAATTGTCCCTAATTTCCCCCTATATTTATATTTATGTAACCGGACAGTTACCTGTGGATGAAGTCACCCGAAGATTTGAACAAATAGCGGCAAAATTTTACTGGCCAAAATCCTTTCCTAATGGGTTTGGTTCGCCGGAAGAATTAACCGCAGAAATTCTCAAAGATCGGTTAGATATTTTAGTAGATTTGGACTCCATGACCGTGCCCACTAATGTCCAGATATTCTATCGTAGACCCGCCCCGGTTTGTGTGTCTTGGTTAGGGTTTGATGCGCCATATATTTCACCGGATAACTATTTCTTCTGTGATCAATATAGCCATCCCCAAGGGATTGAAAAACATTATTTAGAAAAGTTAATCCATTTACCCCATACTTCCGTCGCTTTAGAACCTTTTAAAAGCCGTCCAGTAGATAGAAATGCTGTGAGAAATGGTTTAAATATTCAGCTGGATCAAATGGTTTATTTATGTGTAGCACCTGGACGAAAAACCAACCTGAAAATGATTGAAGCTCAGGTTAAAATTCTCCTAGGAGTTCCCAATAGTGTATTAATCAGGAAAGGTCAAGGGGATAATAAATTAATTCAAGAACTCTATCACCAAGTTTGTGTTGAACAGAATGTTGATCAAGGTCGAGTGATTTTTATTGGGTTAACCAAAACCGAAGAAGAACATCGAGCGATTTATTATGTAGCGGATGCCCTATTAGACTCCTATCCCTATAATGGAGGAACCCATAATTTAGAGGCTCTATCGGCTAATTTACCAATTATTACTCGGGCTGGGGAACAGTATTTATCCCGCATGGGTTACTCGTTTTTAAAAGCCGTTAATCTCGATATTGGTACGGCTTGGACTTGGGAAGAATATACACAATTAGGGATTAAATTAGGTTTAGATATCAATTTACGCCATCAAATTAAATCCCATTTGATTCAATCTCAAAACCCAAATTCCTTAGCTCCATTATGGAATCCTAAAAAATTAGCGCGAGAAATGTATGATGTTTTTGAGAAACTTTATCGGGGATAGGGAATAGTTTTTAGAAACTTATGAAATAGCAAAACAATATTAATATAGCAAGAGGCAATAGGGAATGGGCAATGGGCAATAGGTAAATACTTACTATAAGTAGCTTTTAGCTTTCAAGAATGTCCTAATAGATGTGGCAACTGCTATATCCTGTTGATTCAGATTCAAAGTCGCCAATTTAGCCCGTACAGCATCAGCCCCCTGAATTTTTACCGGAGTCAAAATAATTTGTCCACCTTCTACCTTAACTTCAAAATATTCAGCCTCCCCGATGGCTTGAGTTATACTTTTAGGTAGAGTAAGCTGATTTTCAGTAGTCAACTTAGCAAGCATAGTAATATTCTTAATTATTTACTATTTATTATCTGTTATTCATGCTCAATTGTCAATTATCCACAAAACCAAACTGCAAGATAAATTAATCAAATAAATCCCAATTACCCATTCCCTATTCCCTGTTTCTGATGACAACTACTACTAATACAATAGCGATCGCGTCCCTGTTGTTTAGCATTATATAACGCTTGATCAGCCAGTTCAATTAAGTAATTGGGCTGAACTTCCAAACTGGGGATAACCGAAGCAATACCCAAACTGACGGTCACAATTTCCCTAACATTGGAGTATTCATGGGGAATTTTTAAACGGTAAATCGCCTGCTGAATTCGTTCTGCAACTTGAATTCCTGTGGCTAAATCCTTCCCCGATAGGAGGACGATAAATTCCTCTCCCCCATAACGGGCCACCAGGTCAATGGGGCGGCGCAAATCCTGGTGGCGAGTACATTGATATACTGCTTGAGAAATCTGGACAAGGCAATCATCCCCCGCCAGATGACCGTAGTGGTCGTTATAGGGCTTAAACCCGTCGAGATCAAACATAATCAAGGTCAGGGGTCGTTGTTGTTGGGCTAAGACCTCCCATTCCCTTTGCAGACAAGCATCAAAACAGCGACGATTAGCGATCTGAGTTAAACTATCGAGATTAGCAAGTTCTTTTAATTTCTGATTGGCTTCTTGAAGGGCGAGTTCAGTTTTTTTGCGGGCGGTAATATCACGAATAGTAATCGCAAAACCATCCCCTAACTTGACCGCCACAAAATGATACCAGTAGGAGTCCCCAACGGGATAGTAAATATCCTGTTCTAAGGATTCCCCAGTTTCAACGACTTTAACAAAACGATAAAACAGTTCCGGTTGAATGCGATTTAGGAGTCTTCTGAGGATAACTTTCCCCATCATATCCTCCCGAGTGCGGTCAAAAACCCTCGCTAAGATCGGGTTAACCACTAAACACCTAAAATCCTTGATTTCCCCGGTTTCCGGTTCCCGTAAAGCCTGTAAAGCCGCAATGCCATCGAGGGAACCATTCAATATACTCGATAACAGTGCCCGGGATTGGTATAACACTTCCTCGGCATCTCTACGTTTAATAATTTCCTGTTCCAGAAGTCTTTGTTGTCGTTGAATGGTTAACTGACTTTCCAGACGGGCGACAACTTCTTCCACTTGAAACGGTTTAGTAATATAGTCAATCCCACCGGACTGAAACGCCTTAACTTTATCAAAAACATCATTTAAAGCACTAATAAAAATAATTGGAATCTGGGATAAATTTTCATCGGCTTTTAGGGCTTGACAGACCTGATAACCGTCCATTTCTGGCATTTTAATGTCCAAAAAAATAACATCAGGTTGCTTAACTTTAACGGTTTTGAGTGCCATTCTACCACTGGTGACACTGCGAACTGTATAGCCAAGTTTAATTAATAAATCACTGAGTAATTGTAAATTCTCTGGCAGATCATCAACCAGAAGAATATTCCCTTTGTTCTCTGCGACTAAATCAGGATTCATGACTAACGAGGGGTTCAATTAATTTAATAATCTGTTCAAATTCAAACTTACGCACAAGTTGTGTAAGGGATTGTATCAAATGAGTTTCTATATGAGGAATTTGTGTGATTAATTGCAGAACTAGACCCGTGTTCGCTTCAAGAGTAGCTTGATAGAGCTCAACTATCCACTCCTTAGGCATACAGGTCAATTGTTGAGATGTCAAGGCACTATCCAGGTTAATATCTGACACAGAGGGTTTTGTTTCTGAATAAATATATCTTACACCTAAATGTTTGGTAAGTGTCTCAAAAATATTATGCTCCGTAAAGGGTTTTCTAATAAAATCATCACATCCAGCCGATAGCACAATAGCTTTTTCCTCCTCTAAAACACTGGCAGTTAGGGCAATTACGGCGGTTGCATTGCCTTTTGTTGTGGATTTAATATATTTTGTCGCTTCATAGCCATCCATGACCGGCATTCGCATATCCATCCAAATTAAATGGGGTTCCCACTGGTTCCAAATTGCGATCGCTTCTAGTCCATTTCTGGCTTCTTTTACCTCAAATCCTAGGGGTTGTAAAAGTTTAATTAATAATTTTCGATTCACTTCTTTGTCATCAACCGTTAGCAATTTGTAGGTCGGTTGACCTTTGACTAAACCCAATACAATCCGCTTGGCTTCCGTTGGCTTATCCTGGGAATTTTGACCCCGTTGGACTCGAATTTGGAATCTAAAGGTTGTCCCTTGATGCAATTGGCTTTCAACTTGAATTTCTCCCCCCATTAATTGGACAAATTTCTGACTAATGGCTAATCCTAAACCCGTCCCTTCTTGGGATTCTTTTCCCGCTTGAGCTTGAGTAAATACCTGAAAGAGTTTTGGCAATTCTTGGGGAGAAATTCCCACCCCAGTGTCCCGAACGTGAAACTCCAATAAAGTGCTATCGGTATCTGAGGTTTCTCGTTGAAGCACCGTTAAAGTCACCCCACCCTCGGGGGTAAATTTAATCCCATTACTGAGTAAATTAATTAAAACTTGACGGAGCTTAACCTGATCGCTATAAATATATTGAGGAACCGATGGATCTCGCTCAAAGATTAAATTTAATCCCACATTCGCCGATCTCAGATGCAACATATCTTCTAAATCATCTAACAACTGATATAAATCAAAATGGGTAAGATTTAATGTGGTTTTTCCCGCTTCTATTTTGGAGAAATCCAGAATATTATTAATCATGGTTAGGAGATACTCCCCACTGCGATAGATAATCCCAGCATTTTCCAAATGTTCTAGGGGAAGATTCGGCGTCCTGAGCATGATTTGAGAAAAGCCTAAAATCGCATTCAAAGGCGATCGCAATTCATGACTCATATTCGCAATAAAGATACTTTTAGCTTGATTGGCAACTTCCGCTTTTTCCTTGGCTTTTTCCAGTTGTAAGGTTCGTTCTTTGACTGTATCTTCTAAATTAGCCAGAGTTAACTCTAATTTGTTGGTGGCTTTTTGCTTTTCATCAATTATGGCGGATAAAATCAGAGAAGTGACCGCAAAAACCCCAATAAATAATTGAACTAAAAATAAAGATTGATTCGGTGATGCTTTAACAAACGGGCCAAATCCTAGGGCAGTGGCAATAATACTCACAGAGGAAACGATGGCTACCATCACAATCGAAAACTTTTTACCCAAAGTAAATACAGTTAAAATAAGTAACAGCAAGAAAATATATTCAACAGAAATATTTTTGATAAAAGTTATCCATAAAACCACAATTGTACCGATGCTCACCAAGCCGATTATTGATAATTTAATTTTCGGGGGCAGTTTATTGGCTCCCGGGACAGGACGAATAGTAGGAATTAAAAATAGGGGAGTAAAAATTACATGACCCAAGGCACTGGAGGCCCACATTGTAAAGAAAGAATTCCAGTAAGTTTCGGCTGAATAGAACCCGATATAAACAGCAGTATTAACGATCAGAAGGGGAGGCAATATGGGAACTAAAAGGCAGGATAAAATAAAAAAAGTAATTACTCCATTAATACTATTAAATAAATTTTTAATGTTAGTATATTTTTTAAGTAGTAATGTAATAAATAAAGGTTGTAAATAATTGGCTAAAATACAAGCAACATTAATCAAAATCAAACTCGTAAATGATTTTATGGAACTATGGTTATCAATTAATCCTACTATTGAACCAAAAGCAATTGCTGGAAATACTTTTGAACCGAATAAAATGACAGCAGCTAAAACCATACCCGCCGGCAACCAAATCGCAGAAGAACCATGTACAGATGTAACATTGATGCTAAATTTTACTCCCAGAAGGTAAGCAATTCCCAAACAAATATTAATCACAATCAGCCTGAATGATTCTGATTTTTGATAACGAAAAACTTGCTGATTAAATAGTTTCATATTTTTTTTGAGATTTAATAAATATAGCAATCCTAAATAGGTTGTAACATGGGTTCCTGGCTGTGCCCGGGTTTCAATCTCATTTATATAGATGGAATCCCCGTGCGTTCACGCCGGGGCGGCTGTCAACTCCACAACTCAAATAGGATTGCTATAGTAATCTCAGGGGAATTTGTCTGTTTTTTTTTCTTGTACTGAGATAGTGATTGGTCATAGCTGATTTAATCTAATTAATGGGGTTTTTCTCCAGAAAATAAAAGATAATCGTCAAATGCCATAAACCACCCCCTATTTCTTGACCAAACCTCAATTCCTGGGTTATCTTTTTGCAGATCAATAACTAAATCATGTTTGCTGATTCCCTGACTAACTTGGGCAAAATAATGAACCATTGCTGGCCAAACATATTCGCTAATGGGGATAGCTTGGATATTAACAAATCCATGTTTTTTCAGTTTTTCTACATAAGTATGCCGATCATATTGATTGACGAAAGGAATGCACATTTTTTTACTATTAAGCTTCAGCCAAAAGTTAATTTCTCGTCCCTCTCTAGGCAAACAATCTGCTAAAGCCAGCTTTCCACCCGGGCGCAACACTCGAAATGCCTCCGCAAAAAAATCCTCCCGGGTATCAAAATGAAAAGCACATTCTAAGGCCGTAACTTTATCAAAAGAGTTCTCGGGAAAAGGGATTTTTGTGGCCGAGCCCACCTGAAGATTTATCCGATCAGCTAATCCCATTTTAGCGACTCTTGCTTGAGCAATTTCTACTTGTAGCTCCGTTGTATTTAGTCCAATAATTGAATCAACCTGATTTTCCCGCACCCAGAGTAAATCTTGTTCAGCAAAACCAAACCCGACATCTAAAACTTGATCTCCAGCTTGAAGTTCGGCTATTTCTCCTAATTTACGAGCTAAAGCGGTGCAAGCACCATTATAAGTGGTTTCTGCTTGCCAATAGCCGAAATTTAGCCATTGGGGAATATTGGGATCATGAAGATTAGGATCTCGTTTGGCTATATTAGTATAAAGTTCAGATACCATAAATTTGTCTTGCAAAAACGAGATTTCCCTAATCGGATGCTGAATAAATTCTTTAATGATCATCCAGCGATTACGCCATTCATCTTTCAAGGGAATTTTGCCAATATTTTCCAAATCAATATTCTCCTTTACTTTAGTTCTTCAATTTTAACAGCAATAGAATCCGTAATCAACACAATATATTAGACTCAGAGATGTTTTGAAAGTTAATTTTTTAGTCCCTTCAAACTCATGTTAAGAATACGATTAATAATAGTGGCATTTTGTTGCAGATAGGGAGGATCGATCATCTCACGATGAACACCGGAGGCATAATAATTAATTCGTTGCCCTTTTGTCGCTTGTATCCAATCATCTTCAACATCATAGTTGCCCTCAGCACGGATCAGATGAATAGTCCCATTAATTTGCACATTTTTTAGGTCGGAATTCCAGAGAAAATTAAAGTATTCCCAAACTTGGTTATAAGTGCGATCGCGTAATTTTTGGTTTTCTAAAAAGTAACGTCTTAATTCCTGACGTTTGGGATTTAATAAGAAACCATCAACTCCAGCTTTTATTTCTGACATATCAGTTTTTTTTGCCTCACTACCGCCTCGGTAGGTATCTAGTAAAATAATATCAGAAACCACCCGATCACGGCTTTCTAACTTTTCAGCAATTAACATTGCTAAAAAACCTCCGGCGGAATGTCCCATTAATTTTAGGTCTTGATCAGGAGATAAATGATCGATTAATTCCGCATATTGTTCTAACATTAATTCATCGGCGATATATCTAAAAGTATAGATAGTATAATCTGTTAAATAATCAGCTAAATTTGTATAAGCTGTGGCAAAACCCAGGGCAGGAGGAAATAAAAATACAGCCCTTTTTTGCTGTTTATTAAACACAACATAAGGACGTTCTTTTGGTTGAATATTCATTTCTTTGGCATAGATAATATATTCACTTAATTCCGCCACCGTCGGTTTTTCATAAATGATTGATAAGGGAATTTCTATCTCTGTCTCTTGATAAATAAGTGCCATGAGATTCATCGCTTGTAAGGAATGACCACCCAAATCAAAGAAGTTATCATTTACTCCTATCTTGGATATCTGTAGAAGTTGTTGCCAAATATTGACTAATAAGGCTTCAGTTTGATTACCCGGGGCTAAATACGGGGATTCAACTATTGATGTTTGATCGGGTTTTGGTAATTTTTTAATATCTATTTTACCATTGGGATTTAAGGGAAATTCCGATAGAATTACAAAGGCGGAAGGGAGCATATAAACTGGCAATTTAGCCTGTAAAAAAATCCGCAGTTCCCCAGGAGTTACTGATAGGTTTTTTCCGACTATATAAGCGACTAAACGTTTGTTTTCAGCCGGATCTGTTTGCAGAATAATAACTGTTTGTTTGACTTGGGGATGGGTGGCTAAAAGGGATTCAATTTCTCCTAATTCAATCCGTAAACCTCGCAGTTTAATTTGGTTATCAATCCGACCCAGAAATTCAATATTCCCATCGGGTAGATAACGAGCTAAATCTCCACTTTTATACAATTTACCTTTACCAAAAGGGTTAGAAATAAAATTTTTGGCAGTTAATTCAGGTTGGTTAAGATAACCTCTAGCTAAAGGCACACCCCCAATATGTAGTTCTCCAGCAACGCCAATGGGAACGGGTTGTAAATATTGATCAAGGATGTAAATTTGGGTATTGGCAATGGGGCGACCAATGGGAATTATTTGATAATTAGACCCAGGTTTACACTGAAAGTAAGTGGCATCAACTGCTGTTTCTGTTGGCCCGTAAAGATTATGTAATTCACAGTTTAATCTTTCAAAAAATAGTTGATTTAGTTCATAAGATAGGGCTTCTCCACCACAAAATATTCGCTTTAAGCAACGACAACTTTCTAAGTTTGGTTGTTGTAAAAAAACTCGCAACATTGAAGGGACAAAACAGATTTGGGTGACTTGTTGCCGGGCAATCAAATTAATTAAGTAAGCTATATCTTTATGACCTTCAGGTTTAGCCAATACCAGGGTAGTACCAGATATTAAAGACCAGAATATTTCCCAGACTGAAGGATCAAAACTAAAAGGAGTTAATTGTAGGATACGATCTTCTAGTGTGAGTGGGTAACCATCAATCATTCGCCATAAATTATTACAAATACTCCGATGAAGATTCATCACGCCCTTGGGTTTTCCGGTCGAACCAGAAGTATAAATAACATAGGCTAAATTTTCCGAGGTTACTGCATTGATCGGATTTTCTTGGCTATAGTTTGCTATGCTCTGCCAGTCCCTATCTAAACATAGCAACTCGGCTTGATTGGGTGGTAAAAATTGTACTAAAGACTGCTGGGTTAACAAGATAGAACAGCCGGAATCAGATATCATATAGGCTAAACGTTCTGCTGGATAATTAGGATCTAAAGGTACATAAGCTCCCCCAGCTTTTAAAATTCCCAATATGCCGATGATCATTTCCAGAGAACGTTCAATAAAAATCCCCACCAATACTTCTGGTTTTACTCCTTTTTCTTGTAAATAATAGGCTAATTGGTTTCCCCGTTTATTTAACTGTTGGTAGGTCAATTTTTGGTCTTCAAAGATTACTGCTATTGCGTCAGGGTTAAGTTTTACTTGTTCTTCAAATAGTTGATGCAAACATTTATCTTGAGGATATTCAGCTTGAGTATTGTTCCAATCTATTAGTAATTGATCACGTTCTTCAGGAGTTAGTAAATTAATTTGTGATAATTGAATATTAGGATTTTCAATTACTGTTTGAATGATTTGTAAAAAGTGACCGCTCATTCTAGCGATTGTTTCAGGTAGAAATAAATCGGGTTCGTATTCTATGGCTAATCTGAGATTATTGCCATCTTCAAAGAAACTCCAAGTCAAATCAAATTGGGCAGTGCGTGGTTTTAAGGGATATTCTTGATGTTGAATTCCAGGAATTTCCATCACTGTTTTGCTTTCTTTACTCAACAGTGAAAACATGACATCAAATAACGGATTTCGTAATAAATCCCGTTCTAAATTGAGAGCGGATACTAATTTGTCAAAAGGATAATCACCATATTCATAAGCATCGAGACAGGTATTAGTTACTTCTGTCAATACTTGTTTAAAAGTTCCAGATTCTGGGATTAAAGTTCTTAAAGCCAAAGTATTAACATAAAATCCTATTTGGTTTTCTAAATCTGGATGATTTCGTCCAGAAATAGGGATACCAATAACTAAATCCGGCTGTCCTGTGTAACGGTAGAGTAATATTTTAAATAAGGTTAGCAAGGTAATAAATAGAGTTGTCTGATTTTTGGCTGCAAAACTGCGTAATTGTTCACTCAAACTCTGACTAAAATGATAGGTATATGAAGTTGCTTGAGAAGATTTTAATTGAGGTCTAGGGAAGTCAGTGGGTAAGTTCAGGATGGGGGGATGTTCGGCAAAAAGATCGCACCAATAATTATGTTGTTCTCTAACTTCTTCACTTTCTAACCACTGGTTTTGCCATGCAGTGTAATCTTTATACTGCAATTCTAGCGGAGGTAATACAGCATTTTTTTGTTGAATATAAGCAAAGTATAAAGTCACGAACTCTTTAAATATAATATCAAGTGATCTCGCATCACCAATAATATGATGTATTGTTAAACCAAACAGAAATTCCTCCGATTTAATCTGCACTAATAAAACTCGCATTAGAGGTAATTTATCTAAATCAAACCTTGCATTAGCTGATTCTTGAATCAAAGTATCAGCTAGGATTTCAGCATCTTTTTGTCCTCTTAAATCTCTAAAAATGACTAATTGTTCTGGAGCAATGTTTTCATGGACAATTTGCTGAATATTTCCAGCTACACTGGCAAAAGTAGTCCGCAAAATTTCGTGGCGATTAACAATTTGTTGAAAAGATTCTGTGAATATCGAGACATTTAAGTTGCCCTGTATTCTGATAGCTAGTCTAATATTATAGGCACTGGAATATTCATTGATATGGTGTAAAATCCAAAGCCGTCTTTGGCCGTGAGATACGTCATAATATTGTTGCTTTGCTAGGGGGTTAATCGGGTCAGATTGTTGTAAGTTGCTCATTTTATTTGTTGTGATTGAATTGTTAAAATTTGCTTTTTATTAAAAAAATTAGTTGATAGTGTCTGATAAATTGCTCATTTTGTTTGTCGTGATTGAATTAAAATCGCTTGTTCTTTTAATATATTATGAGTGAAAATTTCGCGTAATCGTAGTGAAACTCCAAACTGATTACGGATTTGGGACACTAATCGCATGGCTTTTAAACTATTTCCTCCGAGTTCAAAAAATGACTGATTATTGTCACTCACTTCTACCTCCAATAATTCACCCCAAACCGAGGCTAATAAAGCCTCTTGTTGATTAAACCCAGTGGGTTTACTAATTGATTGGGTAATATTTTCTTCGGGTTTTGGTAAGGCTAGGCGATGAATTTTGCCATTAGGTAACAACGGAAAAGATTCTAATTGGATTAAAAAAGTTGGCTGCATATAAGTCGGTAACACTTGTTTTAGTTTTTGGCTGATTTGTTCACAATTTACCGTATTATTGCCTTGATAATATGCAATTACTGTTACTAATTCTTCTTTTTTATCCGCGATTACCAGTGCTTTTCTGACACCATCAATGGCAGCAACTGCATCTTCAATTTCTCCTAACTCAATCCTTACCCCATTCAATTTTATTTGGTTATCACTCCGTCGTCCTATTACCTCTAAAGTCAGGTCGGGTAGCAATCTTCCCAAGTCTCCGGTACGATAAACTAAATCATTCCCTTGATTCAAAGGATTGGGAACAAAAGCTGATTTTGTTAAGATTTCATCTTGATAATAACCTTTAGTTAAATAGGGCGATTTGACAAAAATTTCTCCAACTTCTCCTATAGCACAGGGACGATTTCCGTCAATAACTGCGAATGCAGCATCGGGCAATGTTTTTCCCCCAGGTACTCGCGCATAGGAAATATTATTGGGTTTGGGTATTCGATAAAAATGTTTAACAAAAGTTGTTTCACTGGCTCCATAAATATTGACAAATTCTGTCTGATTACCAAAAACTTCATGCCATTCACACAATTCTTTGACAAATAATGGTTCTCCTCCTAACACTAATACCTGTAAATTTTTGAGCAATTGATTAGCATTAGGTAAATGACGACCAATATTTAAAAATAGACGCATTACCGATGGTACAGTGTGCAGTAAGTTAATCTGCCATTCTCCCAACCGTAGTAGCAAACGCTCTAAATCTTCGCGGTCTATACTATCAGGAATATAAAGAGTTCCTCCTGAACATAAAGTTACGAGAGTTTCCCTCAGATAAGGATCAAAGTTAATTTGAGCAATCTGTAAACAACGCCAGTTATGATTAATTCCAAATTCAATTTTTTCCCAATTTATGAAGTGACGTAAGCTGCCATGACTTCCTAAGATGGCTTTAGGTTCACCCGTTGAACCTGAAGTAAATATAATATAGTTAGAATCATCAGCATCCGGCATTAATAAATCTTTCTTATTATTGTTTTCTACGATAGGAAATTCTTGATAATTTGTGCCATTCCATTGATAATATTGCTGGATTTCTTGATGATTAACGACCAATAAATGAGGCGGTTTTGCTAATACTAACAATCGAGGTTTAATCAGCTCTAAATTTTCTGCGGCTATCAGGATTACGGCGGGGGAGGTTTTAACAATCATGCGTTTCCAGCGTTTTTCTGGTTCATCTAAACGCAAGGGTAAATAAATTCCTCCAGCTTTAAATACCGCCAGCATTGCTATTACCTGACGGTAATCTCCTTCGAGGATAACACCGCAAATACTATCCTTTTGTACACCTAAATCTTTTAAAATATAAGCCCAAGAGTCAGTCAGTTTATCTAATTCCTGATAGCTAAATTTTCCTTCAGGATAAACAATTGATATTTGCTCAGGTGTGGCTTTTACTTGTTCAGTAAAATCATGGATAACGGTACGGGTTTCTAAGCGAGAAATTGGTTGAACAAAGCTATTTATAAAAGAGATTTCCTCGGCTGATAAAAAAGAAATTTTATCGACGGGTTGACAGGGATTTGCTATTATCTCGGTGAGCAATTTATCCAAGTGAATTAGAGCTTTTTGCATCCTATCTGCTTGGAATAAGTCTATACTATAAATCAAATCCAAGCTGAGTTGGTCGTTGTGTTTGTTAAACACAAAAGACAGGTCGAATTTGCTAGTAGTAGTTAATGAATCCAGAGAATTAAATTCTTGCAGTAGCACTAACACATCAAACAATGGTGTGCGGTTAGTTTCTTGGGAAATTGCTAGTTCTTTCACCAAAGTATCAAACGGGTAATCAGAATGTTCATAAGCTTCAGTTATAGTTTGGTGAACCTTAGTTAGCAGGTTGTTGTATCCTTGATTTGGATCTATTTGATCTCTGATAACCAGTGTATTTGAGGAGGAATTTTGTGGATGCTTGTGAGTGACAATCTCAGTCCCAATCATAATATCGTGCTGACCACTGTAACGATAAAGTAATACTTTTACTGTTGCCACAATTCCCACAAATAAAGTGGTCTCTGTTTGTTGGCAAATTTCATTTAACCCAGATAATATTTCCGGTTTAAACGTCCAGCTTAAACGAGAACAATTGAATGTTTTTGCGGGAGGACGGCGAAAGTCTGTAGGTATGTGAAGGCGGGGTATTTGTCCACCGTCAAGTTTTTGTTGCCAGTAATCTAAATGTTTTTGCACACCTTCATTTAACAAAATCTTCCAGGACTTTACTGCATCAGTATTCAGATCAATTTGTGGTGGTGAAAACCGATTTTGTTGGGACTGAGATATGGCAGTGATGTCTTGTTCTAGCAGTTCCAAGGTGACAGTATCGTAAAGTTGCGATGGATGATTAGCTATTGCTGTCAGAATCTGAGTATAATAATTACCAATGGCTATTACTTGTTCTTGACACAAATCACTAGCATTGTATTTAAGTGTTAGGTGTATTTGAGAAGAAAAGAGATCTAAAGTAAAGTGAACCCCAAGAGTGAAGTTTGTTTTTCCCAGAAATTTGCTATCTAATACCTGTAGTCCTGGCAGTCCTAAAATATTCTGATAAACGTGAAAATGGGTAAAGTTAAATGATGTCTCAAATAAAGGTTTACCACCCAAACTCCACTGCAAATCAGCTAGGGGATATCGTCGGAAAGGGAGGGACTCTCGTTCCGCTTTGAATGCTTCCTGGATCAAGTCTATCCAAGTACCTCCCAACAGTTGTAAACGCAATGGTAAAGTATTAAGAAAAAGTCCCAAAACTCTCTCCCCACCAGCTTTCTCCAGTCTACCATTAGATACTAAACCAGTCAAGACATCAGACTGATTATATAGCACACTTAAGACTTTAAAATGTGCTGCTAACAGCACACTTTTAAGGGGAACTGCGGCTTGATTTGCTACCTGTTTCAAACCATGAGAAACTTGCCGAGATAGGGTTAGTTCATGGGTGCCTAATTTACCTAAATTTTCAGGTGTAGATGAACGGTAGGACTCAGACCAGCGAGGCAACTTTGTAATAGTAACACCATTAAGTTTTGACCGCCAATATTGTTGGCACTCTTGGGATTTGAGGGCTGTTTGTTCTAAAGCTACAAAGTCCCGAAATTCTGAATCTGGCGGCGGATTAAGGGGTAGAATTTCTTGACCTAACCCAGATAAATATCTTGGTAATAACTCAGTAAACAGTAAGCCTACACTCCAGCCATCGAGAATAGCATGGTGTTCAACTAAAGTTAATTGAAATGTATCATTAGTCCAGCGATGAATATAAAAACGTAACAGAGGGGGACAATCCAAACTAAAATGTTGTTTTCTTTGGGTTGCAAACCAAGCATCTAAAACACTCTCTTGCTCAGATGCAGATAAATGGCGCAGATCCTCTACTTCTAAGGAAATCTTAACTGTGCTATGAACTAATTGCAACGGCTGACTAAAATTACTCATATCGAAGCTAGTCCGCAGTACAGCATGACTAGCCACAAGTTCCTGTATAGCTAGACGCCATTTTTGTTCATCGAAACTAACACGCAGCCGGAAACTGTTGATATTATGATAAACAGCAGATTCCAGACTGTACTCACTGTGAAATAACATCCCCATCTGCAATCTAGCTAGAGGATAGGCATCTTCCACATTGTCGGGTAACTTGAGACGGTCTTGCTCACTTAGAAAAGCCAAAGGTTGTACTTTTTGCTCCTTAGTCTTATCAGTCTCTGCCGTTGCGAGGTTTTGCGTCAGTTCGTAAATTGTTTGATGCAGGAACATCTGTTGGACTGAAAAGTGCAAACCGCGTTTTTGAGCCAGGGCTAAAACTTGAATGCTACGGATGGAATCACCGCCCAAAGCAAAAAAGTTGTCGTAGATACCAACTCGTTCCTGACCGAGAATTTCAGCCCAAATATCAGCCAATACTTGCTCTTCTAAAGTCCGCGGCGGTACAAAAGCTGTTTCCAAGTCGGATCTTTGTGTGTGCGGTGCTGGCAGAGCACGACGATCAACTTTGCCGTTGGATGTTAGCGGTAGTGCCTGCAATGTTACCAAGGCAGAGGGAATCATGTAGTCGGGAAGTAACCGTTTGAGGAAACCCCGTAGTTGTGGAACTAGCTGGCGGGTTAGTTTCCCCTGTAAAGGGTTATTAGCGTAGTGACTCCAGGTTTTTAACTGGGGAGTTGCTTTCGGTAGTGGCAGTGTCCCCTGAGACATCAACTCTGAGCGCCCAAACACAACGTCATAACAACCATTCCCCCCAGTATCCGACCAGCTAATATAGATGGTATAGGGTAACTCGTCACCTAATCTCCAAAAGTCTTCGGGTTCTTTTCCTTCCTGAGTGAATTTCTCTAAATCTCTAAATAGCTCCCCCACCGTTGCTGGTTTCTGATCAGAGTTCAACAACTCTAACAGCTTAACTTGTTGCCAAATACGCGCATTAGGAACAGCCTTAATGGTGAGCATCAAGGGCTTTGTTTCCATCAACAATTCCTTAACCTTGGACAAACTCAACCGATCCGCGTGCCAGTCCAAATACTGCTGTTCAATCTCAGAATCCGCCTCTTTTCCCACATGGAGAATGACATCGTAGCGAAACCGTGTTAGCTCATTGCAGTCCCGTCCCCGTTTGAGATGAATTTGCACCTGGCTGATCGAGGTTAGATGCTGTGCAAGCTGATGAAAGAAGCCAGGATCAATTACCAGTTCTTGGTCTTCCTTCAGGTTTTTTTGGACACGTTGCCACCAATCTCCTGTGGGTAATTCCGAGGAGGTTTGATGCAGTAAAACATCTGCATGAAAAGCTTCTAATAGTTGGAGACTACGAACATCCCCCACAAAAATAAAGCCCCCCGGTGCTACCATACTCACCGCACCTTCCAAGACATTCACCAAATAATCAATACTGGGAAAATACTGGACAACTGAGTTGAGGATGACTGCATCAAAAGTTTTTCCCTCAAAACCCTCAAAGTCGTGGGCGGGTTTGTTGATTAGCTGCACCTGAGACCAACTACCACCCACTTTGTCCATTTCCGTCTCTACAAAACGGATAGCCTGATTAGAAATGTCAGTCCCACAGTAATTTGAACATTGAGGAGCAATCCTAAATAGCAGCATCCCCGTACCGCTACCAATTTCGAGTACCCGATCCGGTTGCAAAGCGAGAATCCTCTCCACTGTAGAGTCCAACCATTGCCCCATCTGTTCTTGAGCAATGGGTAGCCCTGTGTAGCTGTCATTCCAACCGATGATATTGAAGGTCGAGTCTTGAGTCGGAATATTTTGGCTGTAAGTATCATTGAATACTTGTTGCCATTGTTCGATCTGCTCTGTATGGGATTGATTTAAGGATAATTGATTTGAGGATTTGGCAACTATATAGGCTACTAGGTGCTGGTCTCCTGATTGGTCGGCTCGGGCTATAACTACTGCTTCTTGCACCTGGTGGTGATTTAATAGTGCCGCTTCTATTTCTCCCAATTCGATGCGGAAACCGCGAACCTTAACTTGATCGTCGATGCGACCCAAATACTCAATATCCCCATTTTCCAGATAGCGGGCTAAATCACCCGTTTTATAAAGTCTGTCTTGTGTTTGATCGCTAAATGGATTGTTGATGAACCTTTGCGCTGTTAGTTCCGGGCGGTTTAAATAACCACGAGCTAACCCAGCACCACCAATATACATTTCACCCCTGATGCCAACTGGCAGGGGTTTTAGCTGCTGATCCAGAATATACAATTGCAGATCGGGAATTGGCACACCAATCAGGCTCTGATTATGATCTATATCTGCTTTTGTTAGCGGGCGATAAGTAACATGAACGGTGGTTTCTGTAATCCCGTACATATTTACTAATTGGGGAAACTGATCTCCGTATCGCTCAAACCAGGGCTGTAAACTCTGCGGATCTAGGGCTTCGCCGCCAAATATAACTAAACGTAAGCTCAGTTGCGGTTTAGGGTCTTCTGCTTTGTCGGTCGCCCGTATTAGTTGTCTGAAAGCGGATGGTGTTTGGTTAAGAACTGTCACTTGCCTATTCAGCAGCAAGGTGTAGAAGGCTGAGGGGTCACGGCTCACCCAGTAGGGTACAATTACCAAACTTCCACCATGCAGCAAAGCCCCCCAGAGTTCCCAAACGGAAAAGTCGAAGGCAATAGAGTGGAATAGTGTAAATACATCACTTGCGCTAAAGTGATACCAAGGCTCGGTAGCGGCAAATAAACGCACCACATTTTGGTGATTTATCAATACCCCTTTGGGTTTTCCTGTAGACCCAGAAGTATAAATCACATAAGCCAAGTTATTTGGCTGTATATGACTAACTGGATTCTGCTCGGAGCCAGCAGCAATTACTTCCCAGTCCGTATCCAAGCACACCACAATTGCCGAATTTTCTGATAATTGTGGCAACAGCGATTTCTGAGTAAGCAAGACTGGCACGGCTGCATCTTGAAGTGTGTAAGCTATGCGTTCTTTTGGGTAGCTAGGGTCTAATGGCAGGTATGCTCCTCCGGCTTTTAAAATTCCCAATAGTCCTACGACCATTTCTAAGGAACGCTCTAAACAAATCCCGACCAATTTCTCTGAGTTTATTCCGATTTTTTGTAAGTAATGCGCTAATTGATTGGCTCGTTCATTTAATTGTTGATAAGTTAATTGTTGATTTTCAAATATTATTGCTACGGCATCGGGACTACGCTCTACTTGTTCTTCAAATAACTGATGAATAGTTTTATCTTGGGAATATTCAATTGTTGTGTTATTCCATTTTATTAGTAATTGCTCCCGTTCACCAGGGGTGAGGATATCTATTTCTCTCAACTCCACATCAGGATTAATCGTTACAATTTCCAGAATTTGGAGAAAATGTCCTAGCATCCTTTGAACAAAATCTTCCCGAAAAGTATCTGGGGAAAAAGTGACAGAAACAGAACTATCCGTCGCCTCAATTTCAAAAACCAATTGAAATTGGTTTAATAAAGAACTGTGACTAGAAAATCCTTCTTGAATCACCGCAATATCAAAAATTGCTTCAGAATTTCCGCCCCTTGCCAAAAACGTTTTTATTAGACTATTTATATCATAGTTTTGATGGCGGTATCCCTCTTGAAGATGACTGCGGGTGATTTTAAGTAAATCCTTAAATGAGCTAATATTTTTTCCATTGAATCGGCAAAAAATTAGGCTATCAGATTTTTCTATATTCAAAGCCCCCGTTGCCAAAACAAATTCTTCTTGAGCCGTATATTTTAAGATTAAAACTTGCATAGCTGCTAGATATAAAGCCAGCTTATTAACAAAATTCTTAGCAGTTAAATTATATATTTGATCGCGTAAATTGATAGATATAGGATTAATTATTTTGTCTTTATGTTCGGTTTTATTTTGACTGACACTATTAAATAAAGGTGTGACTGGCTGGATTTCTCGAATTTGCCGAATTTGGTAATCTGTTGCCACAAGATGGGTTTCCATAACTTCTCTAAACTTTTCCATAAATAGTGTTTTTGGTTTACGAGGATAAAATCAAAAAAGGCGAGATCAAACGTTAATGTCTGAGGGTTTGATAATCAACAGATAGAAGCAAGTCGCCAACGGCCATCTTCTAAAAGTTCTAAAACCCATTGATGATAGTTAAACAAACTTTCTCGATGTCCTACACTGATAAAGGTTGTTTGGGTTTGTTGCAACTGTTGATACAAAAGTTCTTCATTTTTCAAGTCTAAAGCACTGGTGGCTTCATCTAAAATAACATAGTTGGGATGGCAAACTAACAATCGGGCAAAAGCCAGGCGTTGTTGTTCTCCTAATGATAATATATTTTCCCAAGGAACTTCTGCATCAAAGCTATCAACTTTTGTTACCACATTTTGCAGATTAACTTGTTGTAAAATATCTTCCAGTTCGGAATCACTCATTTGACGATTACTTTTAGGATAAAGTAACTGTTCTCGTAAAGTTCCTAAAATTATATAAGGACGTTGTGGCAAGAACATAAATTGTTCTAAGGAAGGCCGAATTAATCGACCAGTTCCAGCATTCCACAAACCAGCAATTGCCCTTAACAAAGAACTTTTACCCCGACCACTGGGGCCAACAATTAATAAACCTTCTCCTGGTGCAATAGATAATGATAAATGTTCGACAATTACCTTTTCATAATCGGGTGTTTGTAAGGTAATATCCTCAAAAGCAATATGATTTTCTTCGATAGTTTTTATGGTACTGACATCATCAGGTTGTTGGGTAACAACTTCTAAAGCTTGCGAAAATTCAGATAAACGGTCAACATAACTAGAAAACCGTCCAGAAGACCCAAATTCATTGATTAATTCACTAAAACCATTAGCAAACATACTGCAAGCGATAATAGCTTGGTTAACTTGTCCGAAATCAATTTCCCCGCGAATATAGGCGGGAGCGAAGACGATAAACGGAAATATTTGGATAATAGACCGATAGCTTCTGCTAAAAAGATCTTGATTTTTTTCCCAATCAATCTTGCTTATAGAACTTTTCAATAAATTATTAAATCGGCGGCAAATAATGTTTAATTCTTGATTTTCGCCTTGAAAAAAAGCAATAGATTCAGCATGATTCCGAACATGAGTTAAGCCGTAAGCATAGTTGGCTTTAGATTCAAGTTCCTCTTGAGTAATCCTATCTAATTCTTGACTTAAGTTTATGGCAATTAAATTACCGATGATTGTATAGGCCAGCAGAATAGCTGCGGCTAGTTTAGAAATCGATAAAAGAATGATTAAAAAAGTCGTCATTTCTAGGACTTTTTCTAACAAGGTAGTGGCAAAATTGAGAGCATTTCTGGCAATGGGTTCGATTTCTTGAGCGAGACGTTGATCCGGGTTATCAACATCCGATCTAAAATTGATTTTATAATAGGCGCGATTACTCAAATATTTTTCTAAAATCTGCTGATTTAGCCATTCATACCAATTAAGAGCAATTCTTTTTTTGACAAATTTAGAAAATGCTGTAAATAGGGTAATTAACAACAGCCCCAAACCGTAAATTGATACAATCGTAAAAAATTTAGCAGCATCTTTATCCTGAATAATGACATCGACTAAATAGCGATTAACGAAGCTATTAGCCGCATTGGCAGCCACAAGTCCAATAATTAATAAGACCAGAAGAATCAGCATTCCCCAGGAGCGGATTACTTCTGAAAAACTTCGTCCTTTGGGGTCTGTTGGATACCAATAAGATCCAGCAATAACTTTTAAAGCATCCCAAAATTTATTAAAATTAGCTATGGGTTGTTGGCTAGAAACTTTAGTTTGCATATTTTACAGATAGAGTAGTTGGCTCTGTAGGAGCGGAGTAGTTTTAATTGAATATCTTGAAAGTGGTTGGCAATTTCAAGCATATTATAATTTGGCTGATTTAATCACTTAAAAAATCCTCCAATTCGGAAAGTTCTCGCAAAATTAAATCTGCATCGACATCCTGCTGAACTTCTGTAGAATCAACGGTGGTCTGCACTATTGTCTGAACTTGCCAACCTAAAACCTGCTGAATCAGATAATCAACTAATCGTCTAATATTGGGAAAATCAAAGACTAAAGAAGCAGGTAAAGTCACTTCTAATCCTTTTTCTAAACGATTTTTTAATTCGATAGACAACAAAGAATCAATCCCCATTTCTGAAAATCCCTGTTCTGGGTCAGGCATTTGTTTAATTCCTAAAATTATCCCCACTTGTTGGCCAATATATTCAGATAAATGTTCTCGACGTTCTCCTGGTGCAATATCTTCTAAAAGACGGCGTGTAGAACTTGAATCTTGAACAGATTTAATTATATTTTGAGATTTTCCTAATTTTTTCAATAGGGGTTTATCGCCTTGAAATTGATAGATATTTTTGAAGCGAACCCAATCTACATCAGCAACTAAAATTTGTGTTTGATTAGACTCAATAATAGCATCCATCACCGAAAACGCCCTATCTAGCTCAATTTCCTTCATGCCAATCTGTTTGAGCCAATCTTCATATTCTGGGGAAACAATCCCATTTCCTGCTAATAATGCCCAATTTAAAGTAGTAGCAGGTAATCCTTGAAGACGACGCATAAGAGCTAAAGAATCCATCAAATTACTAACTGCATCATATAAACCTTGTGCTTTCGCTCCCCAAATTGCACCCGCCGAAGAAAATAGGACAAAATAGTCTAATTTAGTTGCTAAAGATAACCGATGTAAATTCCAAGAACCTCTAACTTTTGCTTGAAAAACTATTTCGAGATCAGCAAATGTACATTCGCTTAATTGCGCTTGGCGTCCTGAAACTCCAGCAAGATGGAAAACCCCGCGTAGGGGATAGGCTGTTTTTTCGATTTTGGCCCATATTGCTTGCATTTGCTGAAAATCCCCGACGTCAGCTTGAAAAACTTCTACAGATGCTCCTTTTTGCTCTAAAATCCTGAGATTTTCCATGATTTCGGCAAATTGTGTGGATATTTCCGAACGCGGGGGAAAGGGGCGGCGGGTGGTCAAAATCAGATGTTTTGCCCCTAAATCAACCAAATGACCAGCCAGGGCCAAACCGAGATGACCAATACCTCCGGTAATCAAATAGGTCGCTTCAGCTTGAATAGTCAACGGTTTTGTCGGTGGAGACGTCGATGGGACTAGACGCCCCAGATAGGCTTGGCCATTGCGGAACAGCAGATGATCTTCGCCGATGGAATGGGTCAATCCTAGGAGTAAATCAGCAATATTTTGAGTAATATCGGCGCTGGGGTCAAGATCGATCATTCCTCCCCATAATTCTGGGTTTTCTAAGGAAATAACCCGCCCCAAGGCCCAAAGTGGAGACTGGGTGACAAAAGTGGGCTGTTTGAGTTCAAAGGGTTGACCCCCTTGGGTAACAAGAAATAATTTAGGAGAATTAGGGATTTTTTGAATAGCTTGGAGGATATTTAACAAATAGTGACAGCGATTTAATAAAATAGATTCAGGTTGCTCTTTATGATCATCATTCAAAAGATAAATAATATTATGGGGCGATGGATTTTCCGCAAACCATGCCTTTAGTTGTTCTGGTTGATGGGCATTTAAACCATACTCAAATTGTGATAATTGAGTGTTGTTTTGTACTTGATAAATTATCGTACAGGAGCCATAATTTTTGCTCAGTTGCTCTTGAATGGAACGGGGTAGATGATCTTTTTCAGGGTGACTATCGGTAAAAATTAACCAATTTTCTGAAATATTACTGGCTTTTCTAGTATTTTGAGCAATAATAATACTTTGCTGGAATAAAGCACTGCCAATTTTTTGATCAGGAGATACAAATTCCGCTTGAGCAAAACCCGATTTAAACAGAATAGATTGCCAAGTAGATGCGCTAATAATGGGATGATTCGAGCGTAAATTATCATCGCTAAAACGCCACCAACCTTGGGTAATACCAAAGATTAAATCAATCCATTTAGACTGATGGGTTAGTTCTAGTAATAGTAATTGACCGCCGGGACGCAATAAACTTTGAATATGAGGTAAGGTTTCTGCTTGTAAATCTCGCGTAGAATGCAAGACATTAGCCGCAATAATTAAATCATAGGAACCGAGGGAAAATCCTTGGGATTTCGGGTCTTTTTCTATGTCGAGAACTTGGTAGTTGATGTTGGGAAATTGAGTAAAATTCTCTTTAGCAGTCTCCAGAAAGAAGGGTGAAACATCGGTAAAGGTATAGGTAATTTGATCGGACTTACAAGCGTTGAGAACTTGCTGGGTAGTTGCTCCGGTTCCGGCGCCAATTTCAAGAATCCGCAGGGGTTCGGAGGAAGAATAGTTGGATAATAAAAGTTCAACAGCTTTAGAGATACTTAGGTTGAGAACTTTTGCCCAGGATGTATTTTTATAAAATTCGGCGGCTCCGATTTTTTCATTTTGAGAAAATAAGATAGATAAAGGCGCAATTTTTCCTGTTAGGATGGCGGCTAAATTGGAAGCAACTCGCTGAAATAGGGTGAGTTCTATTAGGGCATTTGGATATTGATTAATTAAGTTTTCTACGGTTAAATCAGGATGAAATTGTTGGGGTTCCTTGATGATTTTCCAGCCAGAATCCTGCTTTTCTAAAATGCCTGTTTCTGCTAAGATTTTGAGACAATGATTCCAGAGTAATTTATATTCTGCTTTAATCCCAGCTTGACGGAAACTTTCTTCGGTGGAAAGCATTGTATTGAGTTGAAATAGTTCTAAATCTTTTAAGGCTTTAACAATAAAATCCGCACTGAGTTTTTCCATTTCAGCAAAGGCTGAAGAAACTCCTGTTAATGATGCGAATTGTATTTGTTTTTCCACATAAACATCTAAATCCGCTTGAATTGTTGCGAGATTTTGTAATTTTTGGGTTACCAAATTATCAGGGAACCATTTTACTTGATAGAGTAGGTTTTCCCAATCAAAATTATTTTTATCTTGATGATGAAGTTGAATTAATTGTTGAACAATAGCCGATACCGTTTGTTTTTCTGATTCCGAATAATTCCCGGTTTCTAACAAGGTTTGCATCAAGCTATTAGTATTTTTATTAGACAACATCTTGACCAAATTAGATTCTGGAGCCACCGTTGTTAATTCAGTTTTTAAGGGAAGCCAATGGCGGTGTTGTTGAAAGGGATAAGTAGGTAAAGAACATCGGCTACAATGATAATCTTTATTAAAGCCAAACCAGTCAATATCTGAACCACGAACATACAGTTTACCCAGACTTTCTAATAAGACTTGCCAATCAGAAAATCCTGAGCGCAAACTTGGTAATATTAGGGGGTTAGATGAAGATATTGATGACTGAATAATACCTAAAAGAACGGGTTGGGGGCCGATTTCAATAAAAGTATCACATCCTAGGAATTGGAGAGACAAAACTCCTTGATGGAATTGTACGGTATGTAATAGGTGTTGCAGCCAATATTCGGGAGTAATAATATTATCATCGGCAATTTCTCCGGTTAGGTTAGAGATTAGGGTAATTTGAGGTTTAGCAAAAGCAATTTCCTGTAGAATGGTTTTAAATTCTTCATAAATTGGCTCTATTAAGGGGGAGTGAAAGCCATGGGAAACCTTGAGTTGGCGAACTTTAATTCCTGTATTATTAAAGTGTTCACAAAGTTGTTGAATTGATTTTTTGTCCCCGGAAATAACGGTATGTTGATCGGTGTTAATGGCAGCGATCGCAATTTTTATTCCTTGACTTTGGCACTGTTCAAGAACTGATTTTTGATCGAGGAAAATAGCGGCCATTGCTCCTTGATTATCAGGCAATTGACCGATAAGACGGCCTCGATTTATCACCAGTTTTAGGCCACTTTCCAGATCAAAAACTCCAGCAAAACAAGCGGCAGCATATTCTCCTAAACTGTGTCCTAAAATAGCGATCGGTTCGATTCCCCAAGACTGCCATAATTGAGCTAAAGCAACTTCAATTATAAATAAAGCGGGCTGAGTATAGGAGGTTTGAGTTAAGATTTCATCGGAATTAGCAAATATAATTTCTAGTAAGGATTTACCTGTTAGTTTTTGATAGATGCTTTCCCCTTGATCTAAGGTTTGCTGAAAAGTAGGTTGAGTTTGATAAAGTTGATGCGCCATTCCCGCATATTGAGAACCTTGTCCTGTGAACAAAAAGGCAATTTTTGGCGGTTGCTTTTCATCAACTTGACCATGAATAATTAACCCTTGATCTAGTTGCCCGAACTGACGTAATTTTGTGATAAAATCGCTGTTTTCGGAGCCTATTACTGCTAAACGATTTGAGAGGTGAACTCGACCAGTATTAGCGGTAAAGACGACATCAAAAATATCACTTTCGGGGTGATTTTCCCAAAATTCTACATAGCTATTGGCTAAATCTTTTAAAGCCTGTGGGGTTCTAGCAGAAATTGTAAGTAAATGAATCGGCCGTTTAGTTTGATTTTGTTGGGGAATAACCGCCGGAGCTTCTTCTAAGATAATATGGGCATTAACCCCTCCAATTCCTAGGGAATTAACCCCCGCCCGTCGAGGCAATTCCTGTCCATTTTGTTGTTTGGTTTTCCAGGGTATGGCTTCAGTATTAATATAAAAAGGAGTCTTAGAAAAATCAATTTGAGGGTTGGGATTTTGGAAATGTAATGTCGGGGGAATAATTCGATGTTTGAGGGCTAAAGTTGCTTTAATTAAACCCACAATACCAGAAGCAATTTGCATATGTCCGATATTTGTTTTGACCGAACCTAAAGCACATTCTCCCTGATTTGCCGCACCATAAGCTTTAGCTAAAGCATCAACTTCGATGGGGTCTCCCAGGGTTGTTCCTGTACCATGAGCTTCGATAAAACTAATCGTATTCGCATCAACACCAGCAAAGGCTAAGGCTTCGGCTGCAACTGAAATTTGACCTTCTCCTCCGGGGGCAGTAAATCCCAATTTTGTCCCCCCATCATTATTAATCGCAGAGCCTTTAATAACGGCATAAATTTGATCATGATCGGCTAAAGCATCTGGTAATCTTTTTAGCAAAACCACCCCGACGCCACTCCCAAAAATAGTTCCTTGGGCCTGAGAATCAAAGGCACGACAATGCCCATCGCCGGAAAGAATTAAACCTTCTTGATATAAATAACCAATTTTTTGCGGAGAGTTAATTGAAGCGGCTCCCGCTAAAGCCATGTCACTTTCTCCATTAATTAGACTCTGGCAAGCCAGATGGACTACGACTAATCCTGTGGAACAGGCTGTTTGAATATTAATACTTGGCCCGCGTAAGTTGAGTTTATAAGAAATCCTTGTGGTTAAATAATCTTTGTCGTTAGCTACCATTGTTTGAAACCCCCCCATCGAATCTAATGTGAAGGGTTGTAACTGATCATTACTATCTAATTGACCGCGATTTGGATAGCAATTGTTGATTAAATATGTGTTCATACTTGCCCCGGCAAATATGCCAATTGCTCCTGGATAGGAGTTAGGATTATAACCCGCGTTTTCTAAACATTCCCAACTCGATTGTAGAAGTAAACGTTGTTGAGGATCGAGCAATTCTGCTTCTCGGTTTGTGTATCCAAAAAATTCGCTATCAAAATATTCAACTTGGTCGATAATTGGTCTGGCTCTAATATAATTAGGCTGATTAAATAGTTCAGGAGAAACTCCCGATTCTAATAGCTCCTCCTCAGAAAAGAAAGAGATGGTTTCGACTCCATTTTGCAGATTTTCCCAGAAAGTTGTGAGATTGTTGGCGCCAGGAAATCGTCCAGCCATGCCAATAATGGCAATATCATGGGTTGACCGTTGACGACGGGAGCGATTTTCTGCCCGTTGACGGCTTTTTTGTGCCGTTGCTGGGGTGGAATTTGATTCTTTACTTAAGAAACGCGCTAAGGTGGCAACGGTAGAATTTTTAAACATTTCAGCTATGGGTAACTGACGATTAAAAAGTTTTTCTAGTTGGTTGTGTACCCGAATTAAGAGTAAAGAATGTCCTCCTAGTTCAAAAAAGTTATCGTTTAAACCCACTGAAGTTAATTGTAAAACTTCGCACCAAACTGTTGCTATTTGGCGTTCATTTTCCGATTGGGGTAAGGTGCGATTTTTCTGGCGATCGCTCTCTAAATATTGATTAATTTCTTGAATACGACCAGTAAATAATCCCTGTTCAAAATCTTTTTTTAATTTTGATTTTTGGACTTTACCAATAGAGGTTTTGGGAACTAAATCAGTCTCTAAAGGAATGACATAAGCTGGAGCAATTCCTACTTTTTGAGTTAAATGACTGCGAATTTTTCTAACGACTTTTACCCATTGCTCAAAATGATCTGATTCGGGACTAAAAACAATAATTAATAAGTCAGTCTCTTGGATTTGATCAAAGACGGCAAATGCCGCCGTATAGGAAACATTTACTCCCTCTAATTCTTCTATTGCTGTTTCAATTTCATGGGCAAAGTAATTAATTCCATTAATAATAATTTCTTGTTTTTCTCTCCCTGTAATAAAGAGTTCTCCATCCAATAAATAAGCTAAATCTCCTGTGGTAAACCAACCTTCATCTTGAAAAACTGCTTGATTCAGTTCGGGATTATTATAATATCCTTTAGTGACAGACTTGCCTTTGATTTGAAGTCGTCCAATCTCGGCTTCGGGTAAAACATTATTCTCTTGATCAACAATGCGAATAGTAGCCCCTGGAATTGGCTTTCCCAGAGAGATAATAATGTTTTCTTCTGTTAGTTTATCTTGGCTTAAACCCACAGACCAAGTAATTCCAGAACAAGATTCTGTCATGCCAAATGCTGGTTTAATGGCTCTATCTGGTAATTGATGCTTTTCGAGAATTTCTAAAAATAGGCGGATAGTTTTAATAGAAACTTGCTCTCCAGCATTGACTAAAAATTTCATGGAGGAGAGATTATAAGAAGATTGATTAAGTTGTTCAAACTGTTGATTAATTAAGGAAAATGCAAAGTTAGGAGCCCAAGAAATAGTCGCTTGATGGTGTTGAATTAGCTCTAACCATTTCAGGGGTTGACGTAAAATTAATTCCATCGGAACATGGATTTGATGACAAGCTAAATCTACCGCCATAATTCCTAAAAAGACGATGGCTCCCGCATGGTCTAAGGGCATCCAATTCAGGGTAACTTCTTGTTGGGTAAAGTTATTCATTGCCACTGTTCCAGCAGACATGGATAACATATTATTATGAGTTAACATTACTCCTTTTGGCATACCTGTACTGCCAGAAGTAAATAGTAATAAGGCTGGATTTTCTGGGGTAAGATTAGGTAAGGAATAACATTTTTTAGGGATTTTATCGGGCTGGGAATTTGATTGAGATTCTATAGATCTTAGATTGTCAATTGAGACTACTTGCAATCCTTTCAGATGAGATTGAGTTTCTAATTTTTGGATTTCAGTAATTAATTCACTATCGGATAAAATTAATGGTTTTCCTAAGATTTTCCAGACATTTTCCAGTTTTTTAACTGCTGAGTTTTCTAGCTCATAATGGGGGGCAATGGTCAGAGGTACGGGAATAATTCCTCCTAAAAAACAAGCCCAGAGTGCGGGAATAAAATCTTTATTTTTAGCAATTTGGAAGATAACTTTATCTCCTAACTTGATCCCCCGCTGATCAAGCCCATCTAAAATATTGAGAGCATCATTATATAAATCTTGATAAGTCTGAAAATATTCGGTTGCGTCATTTCCAATATAGGTAATTCCCTGATTTTCACATTTAGCAGCATTGGCTAAGACTTCTGAAAGTGTCCGCCAATTATCTTTTAATTGCCCTCCAGAACTGATTGAATGCTTAAACATTTTTTCTTCCTCTGTTTTTCCATAAAATTGAGTTTACCATAGTATAGCAAGAGGCAATAGGGAATAGGCAATGGGCAATAGGTAAATACTTACTGTGAGCAGCTTTTAGCTTTCAAGAATGTCCTAATAGATGCGGCAACTGCTATATCACCCTGCCGTACAGAGGAACGGACTTGATTTTAATTCATAAATTTATTTGATAAATTTCGACGGTAATATTCCATCCTTTAATGTTTGCTACAAATACTTGATCGGGTGGCTAATCACTTTTTTTTATCCCCTATTCCCTATTTTATTTTACCCTGGTGTTCCCTGTTCCCTGTTCCCTGTTCCCTGTTCCCTATTCCCTGTTCCCTTGCCTAGAAATTAAAATCTTCAGCGAATAAGTCGCTATATTCTTGGTGAGAATTGCTTGATTCTAAAGATAGTTTTATCAATGGTTGATCAGGGTATTTTATCACTTGCTCCATCAGATTTTCTAATAAGTTGATCATCAATAAAATCCGCTCATTAATAAATATATCCGTATTGTAGATTAGCTTCAAGTATAATTCTCCTTCCTCAACAAAAATGAATTCTAAATCAAATTTAGCCGTAGTCATCTCTGGGTCAATGGAGTTAACTGTAATTCCTTCTAGTGCGAGATCTACATTTTGATTATTTTGCAGGGCAACCGCAACATCAAAGAGGGCATTTCGACTAGGGTCGCGCGGTAAATTGAGATCTGAAACTACTTTATCAAAAGGATATTCTTGATTTTCATAAGCTTCTAATGTGGTGGTTTTTACTTTGGTCAGGACATTCAAAAAACTGTCATCTGCTCTAATTTGATCCCGCAGGACTAAAGTATTAACATAAAAACCAATTTGTGATTCTAAATCGGGATGATTTCTACCCGCAATGGGAGAACCTACTGTAATCTCATTTTGTTCGGTATAACGAAACAGAAAACTCTTAACTAAAGTCAGTAACCCCATAAATAAACTAGCTTCTTGGTCTTTAATTAATATCTGAAAATGCTCGATTAGTTCTGAATTTGGTTTCCAGATCACCGTCTTTCCTTGAAAACTTTGAATGGCGGGTCGAGGATAATCAAAAGGCAAGTTAAGATGTTGAGGAGCCGGGGTTAACTTAGTTAACCAGTAATCACGTTGAGCTTGAAGTTTCGATGTTTTTAACTGATTTTCTTGCCAGTCAGTATAATCTTTATAGTGAATTTTTAGAGGGGGTAGTAACTCTGAATTTTGTTGTCGATATGTGTGATAATGCCCCAGAAAATCTTTAATTAAAACCCCGGCTGACCAACCATCAGAAATGATATGGTGCATATTAAATAACACGATATAATTCTCTTGACTCAGTTTGAGTAACTTAACTTGGAGTAACGGCCCCACTTCTAAATCAAAAGTAGTCTTGGCATTATGGGAAATCGCCTCAGCAATTAGTTTAGCTTGTTCTGTTTCTAAATAATTTGTCAAGTCTATTTGTTTAATGCCAAAATTCATTTGATTGTGTACAACTTGACGCGGTTGATTATCGATTAGGGTAAAGGTAGTTCGCAAAATTTCGTGGCGTTGAATTAACTGTTGAAAAGCATTTTCAAAAGCCGCAATATTCAGATTGCCTTTGAATTGATAAACACTGGGCATTCCATAGGCATTATGATTGCGATCAAGAAATTCTAAAGCCCAAAGACGACGTTGCCCATGGGACATCGGATAGGATTTTTGCAGAGGAATTGTGGGGATGGGTTCTTGATAATCATATTCAGTTTTAGAGACTAAAATGGCTAATCCGGCAATGGTAGGAACTTTAAAGAAGTCAGCCAATTTTACCGATACATTTAATTCTTTATGAACGTGGGTTACGATTCTCGAAAGCATCAGAGAATGTCCGCCAATTTCAAAGAAGTTATCAAAAATACCGATGGGATGTTTAGTCAGAATCTTTTCCCAGATCCGAACTAGATTTAACTCCAAATTATTACGCGGTGCAACATAATTTACCTGGGTAGATTTCCCGGTTTCATTCATTGCAATCAGCGAGTTTAAGTCAAGTTTGCCGTGTTTAGTTAGGGGAAATTGCTTTAAGAAAATAAAGTAACTAGGAATCATGTAAACTGGCAGAAAATTAGCTAGAAATTCTCTGATTTCAGAAATTTCTATCTGTTTATCTGTTTGACAATAGGCTGATAATTGAGTTTGATTATTGACTTGGATCGGTAGAATAATAGCTCTCTCAATCTGAGGATAATGATTAAGTTGATATTCAATTTCTCCGGGATCGATACGATAGCCATTTACCTTAACTTGATTGTCTTTTCTGCCCATAAATTCAATCACACCGGGAGCAGTTTGTTTCCCTAAATCCCCGGTTCTAAACAGCGTTGTTTTCTGATCAAAAAAGCCCGGTTTAAATTTTTCTTTGGTGATTTCAGGAAGATTGTGATAACCCGATGCTAAGGCGGCCCCTTCGACACAAATTTCCCCAACTATATGCAGAGGAACCGGATTATTAAATTCATCCAGGACAAATAGCCGATTATTATGGAAAACTTGACCTAGGGGTACGTCTGTATCTAAATTTTCGTTGATTTTGTATTGAGATACTCCGACACAAGTTTCTGTTGAACCATAAACATTACTAACAATTTTTCCCGGAAAACGTTGGCGTAAAGCTAGTGCTGTTTCTCGATCTAATTTCTCTCCCCCTACGGAGATATATTTTAAGCTAGAGATAGTTTCTCCTGGTTCGAGTAAACCTAAAATTTCCCGATAAATAGATGGTGTTGTGTGCAGCGCGTTAATTTGATTTTCCTGTAAAAAGGAAACTAAATGTCCGATATATTTGACTTCGTAAATATATAAAGGAGCGCCTATTGTTAAAGGTAGAAAAATATTACGAATAGATGGGTCGTGGGTGACAGCAGCCGTAAAAATATAGCGCCATTCAGGATATTTATCTAAATCAAAGGTGAGTCGTAAACTCTGAATTACATTCAAAATAGAGAGATGGCGACCCATGACTCCTTTAGGATTTCCCGTGGAACCAGAAGTATAGAAAATATAAGCAATTTGGCTAGAATCCGGTGGAATACTAGGCTCTTTATCGCCGTATTTTGCTAAAATATTAGCAATTTTATCTAAGCAAATTGTCTCTATTTCTTGAGGTAATTTAGAGGTCAAATTACTCTCAGTTAGACAAACATGACAACCACTATCTTTGATAATAAAATCTATGCGATTATTCGGATATTCGGCATCTATGGGAACATAGGTCGCCCCGGTTTTAAAAATTGCTAGGATACTAATGATTAGGTTTTGATTCCGTCCCATCATTAGCCCGATTACTTTGCCTGCACCTAGCTGATATTGATGTTGTAGATAATGGGTTAAACGATTAACTTTTTGATTCAATTCTTGATAGGTAAGAGTGGTTTCTCCAGAAACTAAGGCGGGGGCATTGGGAGTTGAGTTAACTTGAGAAACAAAATCATCAATGATGGTAGCATTTTCCGGTAATTCTCTGGTTTCTCCGATTAACTCAGCCAGTAAGTTTTCCCGTTGTAATTTGGTTAATAAAGGTAACTGATGGAGCAAACTGTTGGCATTATGAATTACCCCATCTAACAAAATTTCAAAACTTTCGAGAAACTGTTTAATAGTCCCTTGTTTAAACAGTTCTGTATTGTAATTACAGTAAATAATCAGGTTATTATTGACTTCAATAAAGTTAAATCCAACATCGAAAGGCGTGTAACCAATTGGTTCTGGTGGCAGGGATACTTTTAATCCTTCAAACTCAGGTAAAGTTAAACTAGGGTCTATATTAAAAGATACTGAAATCAGAGGAGAACGGGAAAAATCCCGTTGTAATTGTAAGGCGGCTAATAAATCTTCTAAGGTATAACTTTGATGTCTAAAAGCAGCGATGAGTGTTTGTTTAGTCCGTTGCAAATGTTCAACAAAAGAATTCGTGATATCTACTTTCATCCGAATCGGTAAAAATTGTGAACAAAAGCCAACTAATTGGTCGCTACCTTCTATTTGTCGTCCCGAAATGGGAATCCCAATGACTAAATCATTATGGCTAGAAATTCGGCTTAAAAAAGCTGTGTAGGCGGCGAACATTGTCATAAATAATGTTGCTTGATTTTGCCGTCCTACGGTTTGTAAATTTTGCCAAAGTTCAGGTGCAACAATTTTACTTTCTTGACCTCCAGTGTAAGTTTTAACTGCTGGACGGGGAAAGTCGGTAGGAAGCTCAAAGGCGGGAATTTCTCCTTGATAGGTTTTTAACCAAAAATCACGATGTTCTAACATCTGTGGACTCTGCGCTTCTTGCTCTCGCAAAGCTAAATATTGGCGAAACTGCATTGGGAGTTCTAAAGGGTCTGTAGCGGCACCAATTTGGGTGGAATAAAGTTGACCAATTTCATCCAAAATCAACCCTAGTGACCAACCATCTACAACAATATGATGGGTTTTTAAAGATAACAGGTAATGGTCAGGGGTTAGGCGGATTAAGATAACAGCAAATAAGGGAGCTATAGACAAGTCAAAAGGCTTTTTAGAAAACTGAGATCTTAATGCTAAAGCCATTGCTTGGGGATTCTGTTCATCGTTCAAATTAATTAAGGTTAACTGAATTTTGACGCTATTAATAACTTCCTGTACTTCCCCTTGTTCTACTATTTTGGTTCGCAAAGCTTCGTGACGATTGATAACTTGATTAATCGCTTCTTGTAAAGCTGAAATATCTAAAGAACCCTTTAACTCTAAAGAAGCTGTGACATTATAGGAGGCGGAAGCATTTCTATCTAATTCTGCCAATAACCAAAGCTGACGCTGGGCTTCACTGGTAGGAAATTGCTGATTTATTGGGTTTAAATTTTCCCTCCCATCTTCATCATCGCTCTCAACATTTTTCTCTTGCTTATTTACTTTTGGAAGTTTGGCATTTGCAAAAAAACCCCCTTGCTGCAATTCGATAATCGCTGATTTGACCGCAGCTATAACTTTATCTATATCTTCATTTGTATGGCAGGTAGAGAGAAAACAAACTCGTTTTTCCCATGTATAAATACCTTTAAGATTTAACAAGTAGTAAAATAGAGGTAATTCAATAGGTTGGAGGAAAAGACTATAGGCTCCAAAAGGTTCAAAGCGAAACAAAGAACCAAAATTAACAATGCGGATGGGAATTCCTATTTCTTGAAAGAACTGATTCGTCTCCGTAGCTAATCGTTGGGTTAATTGATTTACCCGTTCTTGAATGGTTGGACTTTGTTCTTTAAGATATAAAAGCACCGCGCGACAGGCTGCCAGTGCCAAAGGATGACGACAGAAAGTTCCGCCAAAAGCGGTTAATTCGGTTTGGGGATGGGAGTCATCACCGTATTCCCAGAAACCGCCATCAACGGTATCTAAGAAATCTGCTTTTCCGCAAATCATACTGATAGGTAAACCCCCACCAATTGCCTTACCGTAAATAACGATATCCGCCTCAATATTGAACCATTGTTGCGCCCCTCCAGGAGCAATCCGAAATCCCGTAATAATTTCATCAAAAATTAGTGCAATCCCTTTTTCCTGAGTTAATTTTCTTAACTTTTGCAGAAATTCTTGAGGTTGTAAATCGGGTTTACGACTTTGAACAGGTTCTACTAATACTGCTGCTAAATCATCACTATGAGCCGCAATAATTTCTAAACTTTCTTCGACTCCATAACTCAAAACAATTACATCTTCAACCATTCCTGATGGTGTGCCCAGACTCACGGGTTGAGTGCTGGTTGTATCCTCTCCCACTCGCGCTAGAATGCCGTCAAAAGTGCCGTGATAGGAACCGGAAAACATCACGATTTTTGGGCGTTTTGTGCGAGAACGAGCAATCCTAACGGCCGCCATAATTGCTTCGGTTCCAGTATTACTAAAAGCTACCCTTTCTACCCCAGCCATTTCACTAATTAAAGCCGCCGTTTCTGCGGCAAGATTAGACTGCATTCCTAATCCGATTCCTTGCTGCATTTGTTCCTGAACTGCTGCTATGACAAAATCAGGACTATGCCCAAAAAAGTTAACACCAAATCCCATGGCTAAGTCAATATAATCATTGCCATCAATGTCACGAAAACAGGCTCCTTGGGCTGATTCTGAAACAATGGGATACTGAAATTCTTTTAATGTCATCCGAAAGTCAATGGTGGGTTTGACATCAACCATTGTTTTTCGGCTATTTTGGGAATAGGCTTTTGATTTTGCGGTTTTTTGGTTATAAATAGCCTGGAGATTGTTAATAAAATCCTGCTGTTTTTCGGTTAAAGATTTATTCTCATTAATCTTTAATGCTAGGGGATTTAAACTGGGAGCAATTGGTTTTTGTTGCTCTTTTTGAGCCGGAAATATTGTTTCTATTTGATTATTTTGAGATGGAATAATTTCTGTATGAACTATTGGTTGTTCGGTGATGACGTTGGGTGTATTCCCTACGGATTGAAGGACTTCTAACTGCTTGATAATGGTTTTCTCATGGAGATCTTTAAGGTCTTTTAAAGATTGCAATTGAGCCATCATCAGGGCTTCTTTGCCAGAGGTGGTAGTTGAAAATTGGGTGGCTTTAGGCGTTTGGGGAATCGGTAGTATTTCAGCAGCAGCACAAGCAATAATTAATTCTTGGCCATTGTAAATATTAATATTGTTTTGTTTAGAAAAACTATTAGCAGTGGCAAAACCGCAGCGTTTTAAAACAGAACACCAACTTTCTCCGCTCAATAAAGGTGTATCTAAACGTAGTTCTTTGTCTTGGAAACGCCACCATCCAGGGGTCAATCCAAAGGTTAAATTAAGCCAGGAATTATTTTCGACGGTTTCGAGTAGAATTAAGTAACCACCAGGGAGCAGTAGCTCTCTAATATTAGTCAGGGTTTCTGTAATATTTCGGGTAGCATGAAGAACATTAGCTGCCACAACTATGTGATAAGAATGGGCGGGTATTCCTTGAGAAGCTGGTGATTTTTCAATGTCTAATTGATGAAAGTTGAGGTTATATTTCCCCTGGAATTTTTGACGCGCTTGATTCAGTAAAAATGGAGATAATTCGCTAAAAGAATAGGCGACCTGATTGGGATTTAAGTTATTTAGAATTGTTTCAGAAGTGGCTCCAGTTCCTCCTCCGATTTCGATAATTTTATAAGGGTTAATACTAGGAGAAAAATTGTTTAAAGTGAGGTTAATTGCCTCAGCTACCCGTTGATTCATCAAACGAGAGACAGGAGAATTTCCATAGATACTTTCGGCATGAGTAACTGAACCTTCTGGGAAAATTAACGTTAAAGGGTCTATATTTCCTTTGAGCACTTCGGCTAAATTTTCTCCGCAGCGTTGCAGCATTTCTAACTCCGGTTTTGCCGAGGGACAAGTTTTTTGCAGATTTTCTATAGCTTGTGGTAAGGAAAAAGACGCAGGTAAGTTTTTAACAGCCCAGATATTACCTTGATTTTGAATAATGTTAGCTTGCTCTAAATCCTGTAAATAACGAGTTACTAAAACCTGATATTTTGGGGCAATGGGTAAGGTTTGCTTGATGCTTTCTGTTGTCCAGGTTTCTCCTGGATTTATTTTTTTCCCTAAAGCTTCTAATGCTTTAATAATATAAGCAGTTGCAATTGGTTGTAATTGAGAAATGACTTCTATATAATTATTTATTTCTGGATCAAAATTAACAATTTTCGCTTGATTTAATCTAGTCTTTTCTGAAGCAGTTTCTAAGTTTTTTGGTTCAATAGAATTATAGATATATTCAGCGATATCGGCAATAGTTTGTAAGTCAGTGAATAACTGATCTATTTTGACTTTTACTTTAAATTTTTCTTCAACTTTGCGAGAAAAATCTGTTAGAATAATAGAGTCTGCTCCCAGATTTAATAGGGTTTCATCATCCCGAATATCATTTTGATTCTCTTTGAGCAGGAGGGCAAGAATAGACTTTAATTGCTGGCGGATTTCGAGTTGATGTTTTTGCATATTTTGTACTTTTAGTTCAGTGATTTTAGTCGTTTCTAGTTCGGGATATATTTCTTTGATTTGGGTGGTTTCCTGCCCAACAGTAGGTTGAAATTGAAACCGTTTTCTTTGAAAGGGATAATTAGGTAATCTTACTTGTTTATATCCATAATTTTGATTGAATTTTTCCGGGTTAAAATAGACTCCATTCAGGTACAGTTGACCCAATGCCGAGAGCATTGTCTGCCAGTTATCTAAACCTCGATTTAGTGAACCAAGCCAAATACCTCCGATGTGATAACGACGCCCCTGTTCTGCGAGTATTGGTCTTGAACCGACTTCTAAAAACAGATTATATCCTTTATTTAATGCCGTGTTCAAACTTGCTAAAAATTGTACAGGTTGACGACATTGCTGTCTCCAATAACTTGCATCCGGGGCATTTTCTAAAATTTTTCCGTCAATTCCTGAAACTAACAGAATTTGGGGGCGATGGTAAGAAATCTGACTAGCTTCCTGTTCAAATTCATTTAAAATTGGCTCCATTAAGGGAGAATGAAAAGCTTGATTAACGGAGAGATATTGAGTCGCAATTTTTTGCTGTTTACAGTTAATAATAATTTCCTCAATCCTGGCAATTTCTCCAGAAATTACAATTTGTTGAGGATGATTAATAGCAGCAATGGCAACGGTATTTTTATAGTTTTGAATCAGAGAAAGTACCGTAGCTTCATCGGCGAAAATTGAAGCCATTTTTCCGGTTTTTGTAGTTTGCATTAATTGACCCCGTTTCACAATTAATGCGAGTCCCGCTTCTAAGCTAAATACTCTGGCGATACAAGCGGCTACATATTCCCCAACGCTATGTCCAATCAGTAAACTGGGTGTAATTCCCCAAGATTTCCAAAGCATAGCAATGGCATATTCTAGGGCGAATATGGCGGGTTGAGCGTAGGCAGTTTGATTCAGTAAATTGGTGTGTTCACCAAATAATATTTCGGTTAATGGATACTCTAAATAACTCGATAAAATTTCTGCACATTGATCAATATATTGACGAAATGTGGGTTCAGTTTGGTAGAGTTGCTCACCCATCCCCGGATAACAAGCACCTTGACCCGTAAACAGAAAAACAACTTTAGGCTGTTTTTCTTCGGTAAAGCGTTGATAAAAAGTCAAATTATCAAGGAAAGTTTGATCCGCAAAAGCGACTAATCTTTGTTGTAATTCTGGCAAAGTATTAGCAACAATTGCTAAACGTTCAGATAACTTTGCTCTCCCCACCGCCGCACTATAACAAATATCTCCTATTTCTGGATGGGATTCTAAGCGGGTCGAAAAACGTTGGGCTAGTTCTTGTAAAGCGGTTTTGTTATGAGCAGAAATTGTTAATAGATAACTAGGAAGGGGTTGCTTAATTTCTGTTGTCTTGATCTCGGGTGCTTTTTCCACAATTACATGGGCATTTGTTCCCGAAAAACCGAAGGAACTTACCCCAGCCATGGGAATTTTGTTGTTATTTGGCCAAGGGATAGTTTGGGTGGGAATTTTGATAGAATTGTCTTGCCAATTAATCAGAGGATTAGGGGTTTGAAAGTGAAGATGGGCAGGTATTTCACCATGTTGAAGTACCAGAATTGTCTTGATAATTCCCGCCATCCCGGCGGCAGCTTCGAGGTGTCCGATATTGGTTTTCACTGAACCAATATAAAGAGGCTGCGCTCGTTTTCCATAAACAGAAGCGATCGCATTCATTTCTATCGGGTCTCCTAAAGAAGTTCCCGTGCCATGAGCTTCTATATACCCAACGTCTTCAGGGGTGATTCTAGCATCGGCAATGGCTTGACGGAGAAGTTCTTGTTGAGCCGGGCCACTGGGAACGGTCAACCCGGCAGCGGCCCCGTTATGGTTGACCGCCGACCCCCGCAGAATGGCAAGAATGCGATCGCCTTTTTTCTGTGCCTCTGATAAAGTTTTTAAGACTAAAACCCCACACCCTTCGCCACGCCCATAGCCATTGGCAGAAGCGTCAAAAGTTTTGCAGCGACCATCGGGGGACAACATTCCCGACTGGGAAAGATTAATCGCAATTGCCGGATTTAAAATGAGGTTGACCCCGGCAACTAAAGCGAGTTC
This sequence comes from Planktothrix sp. PLAVEN19ND, assembly GCF_057220675.1. Lineage (NCBI taxonomy): Bacteria > Bacillati > Cyanobacteriota > Cyanophyceae > Oscillatoriales > Microcoleaceae > Planktothrix > Planktothrix sp. PLAVEN19ND. The sequence continues at coordinate 3,636,654 of NZ_CM170132.1, forward strand.
ACATTCATGATTTCTCAGGCTACTAATTGCTTGATGAACTGCTACCAAAGAAGACGCACAGGCCGCATCAATAGACAGACAAGGCCCCCTAAGATTGAAGAAATAAGATAGTCTACCTGCGGCTGCACTCAGGGCATTTCCTGTGCCAAAAAAAGAGTCAATTTGATCATAACTGCTGTTGTAAACCGTAATGGCATTATCAACACTGGTGATGCCAACAAATACCCCAACGGTATTATCTGCTAAATTATTCGGGGGTAAATTAGCATTTTCTAAGGCTTCCCAAGTTACTTCTAATAGTAACCTTTGTTGGGGATCCATTGAGGTGGCTTCGCGGGAAGAAATAGAAAAGAAACGGGCATCAAATTCTGTAATATCCCGTTGAAGAAATCCACCATAGGAAGTGTTTATTTTTCCCAGTTTCGGTTCTTTTGCATAAAATTTTGAGCTATCCCAACGACTTTTAGGAACTTCTGTGATCGCGTCAAGTCCAGCTTGACAATAATTCCAATATTCTTCAGGAGATGTAATACCACCAGGGAAATGACATCCCATGCCAACAACAGCAATGGGCTCCCTTTGTCTAGTTTCTAATTCGGTAATACGAGCCTGCATTACCTCCATTTTTGTTAAAGTTGTTGCGATTAATTTTTTATAATCTGTATTTTGAACCATGCAGGCTCCCGGTATTTATTTACCTCTGAGTTTGTCACTATATCAGATTTTGCTTGATTAATCAAGCTCGATTAACTTTTGATTAAGTAATATAGCAAGCTCCTCCTCACTCAGACTGTCATAGGGATTTAGAGACTCTGTGGGTGCATCCGTTTTGATCTCGAAATCGAGATCACTTGCTAATATTTCTGCTCGCAGGTAGGCACTTAAACTTAGGATATTAGGATAATCAAAAATAATCGAAGCGGACAAGGTGCAACCTAAATCATTTTCTAGGCGATTTTTAAATTCTATTACCATTAGGGAGTTTAAGCCTAAGTCTAAAAATGATGTTTGTTGAGAAATAACTTTATTAGCTTTTAAGCCAGTAACTTCGCGTAATATCTGTTCAATTCCTTGAGATAAAGTGGCGATTCGCTCATCTATGGAGACAGATTTTAACCTCTGCAATAATTTCGCCGAATTTTCTGGTTTTTGTGCTTTTGGGGTTAATACTTCAGCAAAGAAGGGTTGATTAATATTAAAAGATTGGTTAAAAATAGACCAGTCAATATCAAGAATTACTCCTTGGACAACCTTACCTAGAATTAACGAATTGAGATATTTAAAAGCCGTATCAGCCGACTGACTTTGAATCCCCCAATTAGCAAAACGTTGTTGTTCAATTTCATTCCCCGTATTCCAAGCTCCCCAATTAATACTAATTCCAGGTAATCCTAAACTATGTCGTTGCTGCATTAAAGCATCCATAAAAGCATTAGCAGCAGCATAATTACTTTGACCAGGTGAACCCAGAATCACAGCAGCAGAAGAAAAGCTAATAAAAAAGTCTAAACATTGGGGGCGAGTATAGTGATCTAATAATAAAGTTCCTTCTACTTTAGGACGCATGACGTTTTGATATTTTTGCCAATTTTGATTAATTAAAAGTCCATCATCTAAGACAGCAGCAGCATGAATTACCCCTCGTAAAGATGGCAAATCGGCTCCAAAACGAGAGAATAATTGTTCCATCTCTACGGGAGAACTAATATCAATACTGATAATTGTAATCTCTGTGCCTTTTTCGGCAAACGAGGCAATTAATTCGGGTTGAGATTTAATATTCCGACTGCATAAAACTAAGTGACTCGCCCCCATTTGGGATAACCATTCAGCGGCTAATAATCCCAGTTTTCCCAAACCGCCAGTGATTAAATAAGCTCCTTCTTTGCTCACAAACTGCTGTTTTTGTGCTGCGGGAATGGTCGCAGAAACTAACCTAGCTCCATAACGGTTTCCCTGACGTAAAGCTAGACGTAATTCATTATTTGAAGTATGCAATTGATTGAATAATAACTCAGCTTCATCTGCTTCTGCTGTCATCGATAAATCTAAACATACACAACGCATTTGGGGATATTCTTGATTAATAACTGCTCCTAATCCCCATAAATAAGATTGTTGAGGTTCTAAGGCAGGATCTTCTAATATTTGATTAGCACCACGAGTAATTAGCCATAAATCAGGTAATTTTTGCCAGTTATTAGTCAGAGTTTGAATTAAGTTCAATGCCGCATGGCAACTTGTGTAAATACTCTCTGTATCTTCTGCAACTGATCCGGTTTCCCAAGAAAAAATTACGCCTGTGGGAAATTCTCCCGACGGATATGCTTGTTGATATAAACGCTGAAAATCAGTTTTTTCAGCAGGATTTATCACAAAATAATCTTGAGAGTCGCATTGATAGTTGTTGCCAATTTCTACTATTATAACTTTTTCTCCCGCTTTTTTCAACAAATTAATCAAGGAATTTAATGCTGTTTTCGGATGCACAAATATTAACCAAGAATTGTTGAAATTGTTAGTAACAGTTGGTAGTGCAGCAAGTTTTTCCCATTGAACTTGATAAAAACAATTTTTCTCAGTTTCTTGCCATAAACGCTGTAAAACTTCTGGTTTAGTCCGCCGTGCTGTTAAATTTTCAAAGCGAGCGCAAAGCTGTTTTTCCTGATTATAAATATCTACATCTACGCACATTTCACCCTGAGAATCCGATTTAACATTAACCTGTGTCCAAACCTGATCACCAGGATTTCGGAATAATTCTAATGAAGAAAACCCATAGGGTAAATGCAATTCTTGACCATGAATTTCAGGAAAAGCTGCACCAATACTTTGCAAGCAAGCATCTAAAAGAACAGGATGGAAACAATAACGCTGGTCTGCTAAACTGCGGTCAATACTAATCTTAGCCTGGGAACCATTTTTAAAATAAAATAATTCTTGAATCGCTTGAAATCCCTTTCCATAACTGATTCCCATTTGTTGATAAAGTTCATAGAATCGAGCAATAGAAACCGCTTTCCGTTCTGCTTTTTCATCTTTTTTAAATTCCGATTCAGCAACTCCTTTAAGATTATTAGATTCAACCTCACCAGTAACATGAAGAATCCATTGATCTGCTGTAGAATTATGACTAAATATTTCAAAACTATAGCTTTGTTTAGATAATTTTTGGGGTTTAAAAATCATTTGTAATATTGTGGGAGTTGCCGATAATAACAATCCCTGATGAATTGAAACATTTTGAAGGATGATAAAATTATCAGGCAATATTTTCTGACTAGCTGCTAAAATTGCTTCTATAAATCCTGTCGCTGGAAATAAAACCTGCTCAAATACCTGGTGTTCTTGAAGATAATCTGGCTGCTCTGAACTGATCTCGCCCTCAAATACAATTTCCCCAGTCGCTAACTTTTTAAAATCCCGAATAAAAGGATGTAAATTCGTTTTTATGTCGGTGACAGAAAATTCAGAATTTGATATCCAATAACGTTCTCGTTGAAATGGATAAGTTGGTAAAGAAATCCGTTTCCCTTGTTTAAATACCTCCGTCCATTCTACGGAATAACCATTCACAAAAAGTGTCGCTAAACTTCTGTACATTTGGGCTTGTTCATCTTGTCCAGGTACAATACTAGGGAGCCATAATATTTCTTGATTTGGCGAAATTAGTCGCGCCATACCTAATAATACAGGTTTAGAACCAACTTCCAGAAAACAGCGATAACCACTATCAATTAAGCACTTAAACCCTTGACTAAACTGCACCGTACTTCTAAGATGATTGACCCAATAATCGGGAGTCGCAATTTCTTGACCGATGGGTTTACCTGTAATATTACTAATAATCGTTAAGCTAGGTTCATGCAATGAAATCTTCTCTAAAACCTTGGCAAAATCATTAAGAATTGGTTCCATTAAAGGGGAATGGAAAGCATGAGATACGGCTAAACGTTTAGTTTTATAGCCTTGATCTATAAAGCTTTTCTCCAGTTGATCAACAATTTCATTTACCCCAGAAATCACTGTAATTGAGCCATTGGCCGAACCAATATTAACTTGATTTTGATAGGAAATAAGGGCCGCCGCCACGGTTTCATAATCAGCATAAATAGCTGCCATACTGCCATTGTGGGGTAATTCTCCCATTAACCGACCCCGTTGGGTAACTAATTTTAAAGCATCTTCTAAAGAGAAAACTCCAGCCAAACAAGCTGCTACATATTCACCAATACTATGTCCTAAAAGTGCTGAAGGTGCTATTCCCCAAGATTGCCATAATTTAGCCAGTGCATATTCAAAAGAAAACAGCACGGGCTGGGTGATTTGAGTCTGTTCTAATAGCTGGCTATTGGGCAATTTAAAGATTAAATCTAATAGGGATTTTTCTAAAATAGGTTCTAGGATTTGATTACAAATATCTAAAGTATTTTTAAAGACGGGTTCTCGGTGATAAAGGGTTTCTCCCATTCCCGAATATTGCGAGCCTTGCCCTGAAAATAGAAAAGCTATTTTCAGATTATTTTCTGATAAAATTGGTGTAATTAATTGTTGAGAATTCTCACCTTTTTGGAAACTAACCAGTGCTGCTTGTGCCGTTGTCATTGATTCAGCTAAAATACAGAGTCGATGCTGAAAAATAGCCCGTCCTGTAGTAGCTGTAAAACAAACATCAGCAAGATTGACAGACCCATTCAAAGCCTCTTGATAATTTTTAGTTAACTCTTGGAGAGATCTTTCGGAACGAGCCGAAAGCGGTAATAGGTAAAAGTTATGCTCAGATTTTTGAGGTGAACTAGAGTCAATTTCTCCCACAATAATATGGGCATTGGTTCCACTAAAACCAAAGGAACTTACCCCGGCAATTCTTTGGCGTTCACTAGGATTCCAGGGTTTTCCACCCACAGGAACTTCAAAAATATTAGAACTCCAATCAAACCGAGGGTTGGGTTTTTTAAAGTGCAGATGGGGAGGAATTTTATGGTGTTGTAACGCTAAAACTGTTTTAATTAATCCGGCAATTCCTGCCGCTCCTTCTAAGTGTCCTAAATTCGTTTTAACAGAACCAATAACTAAAGGTTGATTCGGGGGACGTTTGCCAAAAACCGCAGCCATACTTTCTAATTCAATCGGATCTCCAAGGGCAGTTCCCGTACCATGAGCTTCGATATAATCTATTTGTTCTGGTTGCAGATTTGCTGTGTTCAAGGCTTGATATAATAATTTTTCTTGCGCCGCACCATTCGGGACTGTTAACCCACTACTGGGGCCGTCATGATTGACTGCTGTACCATAAATTTTGGCTAAAATATGATCGCCATTCTTAATAGCTTGACTCAATCTTTTTAGAACAATTATTCCACAACCTTCGCCTCGCACCATGCCATTTGCACTCTGATCAAATGTCTTGCAATGTCCATCGGGTGCCAGCATTTGGGCGCGACTTTCAATTAAAGAAATAACCGGGGTGATGATAACATTAACCCCCCCGGCTAAAGCCAGATCACACTCACCATTTCGCAAGGCATTGTAAGCTAAATTTACTGCCACTAATGAGGAAGAACAAGCGGTATCAATTGTCATTGATGGGCCTTGCAAACCCAGGATATAAGAAAGCCGACCGGAAACTACACTAACAGAAGTTCCCGAACCCGTATAGGCATTAATTGCTTCTGGAGAATAACTTAATTGGGCATAATCTTGAGTCATGCACCCAATAAAAACTCCCGTTTGACTATTGCGTAATTTTTGCGGATTTTGTCCTGCCATTTCTAATGCTTGCCAAGCGGTTTCTAATAGCAAACGTTGCTGAGGATCGATGGCGTTTGCTTCCCGGGGAATAATGCCGAAAAATTCCGCATCAAATTGATCAATTTGTTCTAAAAATGCACCATAAGGAGAGTATATTTTACCTGCTTTATCGGGATCGGGATCATACCAAATTTTCATATCCCAGCGATTTTTAGGAATTTCTCCGACGGCATCTTTTCCCTGTTCTAAAAGTTCCCAAAAAGATGTTAAATCCTTGGCACTGCCAGGAAATTGGCAAGCCATACCGACAATTACAATCGGATCTTCTTCTAGGTATGGTTTGTCTGGGGTAGATTCTTTAATCTGTTTTTGAAGGATTTCTGATGATATTTTTTCTGGAATAGGAGTTAGTATCGGTTCGGAACTATCTAAAACTTCCCGCAGTAAATAATCGGCTAAAGTTTCCACATTGGGAAAACGAAATGCAATAGTTGATGGCAGGGAACAATCAAAATCTGTTTGCAAAAGATTGCGAAGTTCTGTAGAGGTGAGGGAGTCCATTCCTAAATCAAAAAATCCTTGTTGGGGAGCAATAATTTCATCATTTGAGTGTCCTAAAATATTGGATACACACAAACTCAGATGATTAATTAACCAACTACGACGCTGTTTTACGGGTAGGGTTTGCCATTGTTTTAAAATATTGGAAGATGGACTAGAATCCTGGGGTTTGGCTTGAGATCGGAAGTTTTGATAAAAACTTTGGTTAATATAAGGAAAACGTTGCCAGTCAATAATAATTACACCCGCGCGAATAATCTGATTAAATAGGATTTTTTCTAGGGTATTAAGAGCTAAATTAGGTTTAATTGCTGCATAACCTTTAGAGGCTAATCTCTCTAAAACATTACGATCTACTGCCGCACCAATTTCGCTCCAAGGCCCCCAGTTGATCACAGTCCCTGGTAAATTATGCGCCTGACGATAATAGATAAAAGCATCTTCAAAAGCATTAGCAGCGGCGGCATTTGCCTGTCCTGCCGAGCCAATTAAAGACACAGCGGAGGTATAACAAACAAAGAAATCTAAAGGGTCATTTAAGGTGAGTTTATGTAGCAACCAAGTTCCTTTAACTTTCGGTGCTAAAACATAATTAAAACTCTCTGGTGTTAGTCGCAATAATGTTGTATCATCTAGGGTTCCCGCAATATGAAAAATGCCCCGCACCGGATATTTTGAACGGCATTCTTCTAGTAGAATATGCAGTTTTTCTGCATTTGTCACATCACAGTCTTTAATTTTAATATCGACGGAATTAGATGGCAAACTTGCTAAAATTTCAGGGTTAACAGCTTGTGCACCACTGCGACTACACAAAACTAAATGACGGGCGCCTCTTTCTACCATCCATCGGGCAGTTGCTAACCCTAAACCTCCGGTTCCTCCTGAAATTAAATAATAGCCATCGGGACTAAAATTGATCTTTCCTGATTCAAGTTTTCGCTGTACTAAACGCGGACAAAAACGTTGTTCACCCCGCAGAGCGATGCGATTTTCTGGGGTATGGCTGTAGATTTCTCGAAATAACTTTTCTTCTAAGTTTTGTTCGTTAGGGTCTAAATCAATGACTCTAAAATTGAGTTCGGGATGTTCTAATCCTAAGCTTAAAGCAATTCCTAATAGAGAAGATTGGGCGGGAGAAGTTAGAGTTTTTATTTCTTTTGCGGGTACGGCTCCTTGAGTGACAAGAATCAGAGATGGGGGATTTTTTTGTTGTAATAATGCTTGTAATAAAAACAGAAACCGTTGACAATGAACTTCTACTTCTTGATCAATTTCCCCTGCTATTTTTTCCAGTCCCCAAAAGTACAAGATTTGATGGGTTTCTGGTGTTAAAAGGGTTTGTAATACCGATAGGTAATCCTCGGCACAATCGGGATTAATGTCTTCGGGGAAAAGCACCGAACAACCAACGCCTCGCTGTTGTAATGGGGGAATTAAATTGTTAGCAATTCCTTGGGTATCAGCAAAGATGATTTGATCGGAGTTAGATTTTGAATGGAAAGGGATCAATCTGTCACTGCTTTTGGCAATGATCACACTTTGTTTTAATAGATTTCGGGTTTGGGGTTGGCTGGGTTCAATAATATTAATATCTTCAAATTGATGCTGAGTGAGTAAATTTTGCCAAGATTCTGTATTAACTAAAGGATAGCCATGGCGGAGCGGATCTTGACTACATAACCACCAGCCGTCCGTTAGGCCAAACGTTAAATCTACCCAACGTCTGGCTCCGGTACTTTCTAATAGTATTAGTAGTCCATTGGGAGCGATTAAAGAGCGTACATTTTCCAGGGTTTTTTGAATATCTGCTGTAGCATGAAGAACGTTAGCGGCAATAATAATATCAAAATTTCCAGGGAGAAAACCTTGATTAAAGGGATTTTTTTCTATATCTAAAGTTTGATATTGAATGAAGGAATAATTTTTGTTATTTTCCTTGGCTCTATTTAAAAAGCTGGAGGAAATATCGGTAAATACATATTCAATTTGTTCGGGAGATAAATGGGGTAAAATTGCAGCAGTGGTGGCTCCTGTTCCGCCGCCAATTTCCAGAATCCGTAGCTGATGATTGCTTGGTAAATTAGCGATCGCACAGTTAATAGTTACTGCTACTAACTGATTCATTAATTTAGCTCCAGCAGCTTCAGAATAAATTGAGGCGATCGCATTTATATCTCCTTGGGGGAATATTAAGTCTAATGGCTCAATTTGACGACGCATGACTTCAGCTAAAGCTAAACCACAACGTTCTATTAGATTAATTTCGGCTGGATAATCAGGAAATTGTTGGCGAAGATCTTGAATTTGTGATTGAGAAAGGGTTTCTAATTCTTTTGTCAATAACCAGCCATCTTGTTGCCAAGTAACAATTTTTTCCTCGGCTAAAATTTCTAGGCATCGAGATAATAAAGGACGATAAAACTCAACTATTTCGCCTTGAATAGCAATCTGTTCTTCGGGGTAAGTTTGACCTAATTTGGGTTGCCAATTCAGTTGTTTTAAGGCTTCCCAAATATAAGTAATGCTTAAACTTTCCAGGGCTTCTAGTAAGCGTTCATATTGGGGTAATTTGTCTCCCAATTGCTGTTCTAATTGCGCTGGTTGAATTTGAGCTTTAATCAGATCAGGCGTGACTAAAGTGTCTCTCCCATTAGCTAATAGTGGTAGTAAAGGAATCCATTCTTCTAGGTAGGTTTGGGGTTGATTTTCTTGGGGAATAATATCTTGAGATTGTACGGGTTTTAGTTCTAAGCCGATAATTGATGCAATCAGTTCACCTTGGGGGGAATAGATATCAATATCGGAGATAATAATATGAGGATGATCATGATTTGGCTGGAGTCGAGCGACACTAATAACAATATCGTCGGGGGCAGTGAAAAATTGAAATTTAGCAATCCGAATGGGTACATAAGTTACCGATGATTCTTGTTTGAATAAAACAGCAGCAATCACCTGAAAACAAGCGTCTAACATCGCGGGATGAAAATGATATTTTTTCGCTTCTAAGCGGAGAGTATCTGTTAATTTGATTTGAGCAAAAGCTGTATTATTACCCCTCCTAAGTTGATCAATTAGCTGAAAGTTGCTACCGTAATTAACTCCCGCTTTTTGGTAAGTTTGATAAAAGGAATTAATCTCAACTTCTTCTGGACAATTTGCTTTTATTTTTTCTAGGTGATCAACGGTTGAATCAATAGCAGGCAATAGGGAATAGGGAATGGGCAATGGGGAATATTGCCTATTGTCTATTGCCCATTCCCCATTCATTGATTTTGATTGATCAATTTCCCCTATCACCAGGATTTCCCAATTCTGATCAACTTGATGATAAATTTGCCAACTTTTATCGGTGACAATTAATTGTAATATATCTTGTTTATCTGTTAAAACTAAGGCTTTTTTGAATTGTATATTTTCTAAGATAACAGTTTGATTTTGTGTGGCAGCCAAGGCCATTTCAATCAATGCAGACCCGGGAAATATGGATTGATCAAAAACTTGATGTTCTTGTAAAAAAGCGGGTTGACGCTGACTAATACTCCCTCGATATTGAAGATCGGATAAAGGCGAAGGAAAACGATCACCTAGTAAGGGATGACCGGAGGAATAATCATTACCTTTGCTAATTGCTTTGGGTTGATTATTAACTGAATTTATCCAGTAACGTTTGCGGATAAAAGGAGAATTGGGTAAACTAATTTTTCGTCCTGGATGGGAATGATGAAATCCTTTCCAATCAATATTTACTCCTCGGATATACAGTTCTCCCAGAACAATTTGCATTTGCTGATTACTATGACAATCTTTGACTAAACTAGACAACCAAAGTATCGAGTTTTCCGCTAAATTTTGACGACCAATATTGATTAAATCTGGGTAATTCCCAATTTCTAGGAAGATTTGATACCCCATTTGATGTAAGGTAGTAATTCCTTTAGCAACCTGCTTTGATTCTTGAATTGGTTGTCCCCAATAATCCGAAGTTGTTAGAGAGTTATTAGCCAGTTCACCATTAGCAATTAAGGTCAGTTGGGGCTGGTGATAAGTAATTTCTTCGGCGATTTTTTGAAAAGCTACTAATTCTTTTTGATCGAGTTTTTTCGATAAAAAATGAGCGCGACCTGCGACTAACTTAACTGCATCTTCTAGGGAGAAAATACCCGTTTGTTGGGCGGCAAGATATTCACCTAATCCCGAACCTAAAACCGCAGCCGGGCAAATTCCCCAAGATTTCCAGAGTTCACAAAGTGCATAGTGGAAAGCAAATTTAAAAGCAGGGAATCGGCAATGGGCAATGGGCAATGGAATCTCCCTATTGCCCGCATTTTTGCCTATTCCCCATTCCCCATTGCCCGCCTTTAAGTGTTTTTGAAATAGGCGATCGCATTTAATAAAAGCATCCTTAAATACAGGCTCATTTGTAAATAAATCTTCTCCCATTCTCGGAGATATTTCTCCTTGATCACTGCATAGAAAAGCGATTTTAGGATTACTTTTTGCCTCCCCATAAATTACTTGTTTCTGGTTTTCCTCCCGATTACTACTCAGAAACATCTCCAGCCCTTGCTGCAAACTATCCAGACTAGAAACTAATAAAGATAGTCGATGTTTATGGGGAAAACGTCCGGTATTTAAGGAAAAGGCAATATCATTGATATTCCGATCGGGTTTTTGATTCAGATCAGCAACTAATTCAGCGGCAAAAATCCGCAACCGTTCTGGATCTTTGGCTGATAAAGTAACTAGGATCGGGGATGTTTTGGGGATTAGGGGTTGGTCTTGAGGGGGTTCGCTTAAAATTACATTCGCATTGGTTCCCGATGCTCCAAAAGAACTCACAACCGCCGATTTAATTTTGCCATTACTGACAACCCAAGGACGAGTTTTTGTAACGACATTGATGGGTAAACTAGCCCAATTAATGTGGGGATTAGGGTTGTGAAAATTAAGATGGGCGGGAATTTCTGAATAGTAGATGGATAATACAGTTTTGATCAAGCCTGAAATCCCTGCCGCCGCAGCGAGATGACCCAGATTTGTTTTGACAGAACCGACTAATAATGGTTGAGATTTTGAGCGATTGACGCATAAAGCATCAGCTATAGCTTTAATTTCAATCGGGTCTCCCAGGGATGTGCCTGTGCCGTGGGCTTCGACATAATCAATCGCATCTGCATTTAACCGGGCATCGGTCAGAGCTTCCCGAATTAACTCTGTTTGGATCGTGCCATTGGGAACCGTAAACCCTCCACTGGCGCCATCATTATTAACTGCTGTTCCTCGAATTAAAGCCCAAATCCGATCACCATCTTCTAGGGCTTGACTCAATCTTTTTAAGACAATAACTCCACACCCTTCACCTATGCCAAAACCATCGGCACTTGCATCAAAGGTTTTGCATTTTCCATCGGAGGCTAACATCTGATTTCGACATAGGGCAATCGGAACTTCTGGGGTTAAAATTAAGTTAACTCCCCCGACTAAAGCTTGTCTACATTCTTGGGAACGCAAAGAACGGCAGGCCAGATGAACAGCGACTAAGGAAGAAGAACAAGCCGTATCTACCGCTAAACTGGGGCCATTGAGATTCAAAAGGTAAGAAATACGCCCGGCGGCGGCATTGGTATGATTGCCGGAGATATGATAGGCTCCAATGCCACTATAATCATCCTCCGGTGCAATTAGGCGAGCATAATCATTGTTAGTAATGCCAATAAAAACACCGGTCTTGCCGATTCTGGCCGTTGGTGTCGCCATGCCTGCATTTTCTAAAGCTTCATAAGCAACTTCTAACAGTAACCGTTGCTGAGGATCAATGTGCAGGGCTTCTTTCGGGGCAATGCCGAAAAAATGTGGGTCAAACTTGGAGACATCATCGAGAAAACCGCCTTGGGAGACATAGATTTTGCCTGGTTTACTCCGATCTAAGTCATAAAAATCATCCCGATTCCAGCGATCATTAGGGAGTTCTCTGAGGGTATTTCCACCTGCTTTGAGAAAAGACCAAAAGGAATCAACCGTGGCAATATTATTGCCAAAACGACATCCTAAACCGACAATCGCTATTGGTTCACTTTGTTGAGCTTCAACGGCTTTTAATCTTTCTTTGGCTTCATTGAGTGCTTTAAAAACTCTAGTTTGGATTGATTTATCGTGATCTGATAAGTTCTTTAGATCGTTAGGCTCCATTATCTTTATCTATCCAGATTTTAAGGGGGTTGGGGGGATCTGAATCAGACTTAATGCTAAGGATACCTGTTCAGAACCGCAATAGTCAAGAAATATTTACTGACGTCAACGTGAGTTCGACGGAGTGTGATGGCAGTGCCTCCGCCTGTAGGATAGTACCGAAGGCGATTAGTAGCCGTCGCCTGCTATTTTTAGATAAAATGATAGACAAGATCGGGTTAGCCTATGTCGATGATGATCAAGTAACCGATATTATCGTTAGGAAGAGAAATTTGTCAGGTAACTTTAAGATAGAAAATATGACCTCGACATTGGCAGAAGGCTTTGCCCGTGGGAATCAATTTTTGCATATTGTCGTACTTGATGCTCCTGACCAAGAGGTACTTACATGATATCAACTTTAACTGCCAAGCTCGAAAGAGAACAATTACTCAAATTAGCCGAGAATTATCGCCAAAAAGGTTATGAGATTTTCCTTCATCCTAACCTTGAAGACTTACCTGATTTCCTGAAAAATTATCGCCCTGATCTGATAGTCCGTCGGGGTGAAGAATCAGTCGTTATTGAGGTTAAGTCACGGGCTTCACTCAACTCTTACTCTGATCAATATTTACAAAATTTAGCCCAAGCAGTAGAAAAACATCCGGGCTGGAGGTTTGAGTTTGTGATGATTAACCCGGAGGATATAACCTATTCCCCGAAATCTGAAGGTTCTCTACAAAAGCATGACATAGAATCACAATTGCAAGTAGTAAAGCAACTAACAACGCAACATTTAGACTCAGCGATGTTATATTGCTGGTCTTTAGTTGAGGCAACTTTAAGGTTAATTACAGAAAAAGAAAAGTTGAGTTTACAAAGACTTGACCCACTTTATTTAGTCAAACAATTAGCGACGGAGGGCGTAATTTCCCAATCTGAGTATCGGTTACTAATGGATGCGATCTCATTCCGTAACCCTATTGCTCATGGTTTTAAAACGACACAACTTACACAAAATTTTGTCTATGAACTAATTGAAATTACCGAAAAATTCTTGAAAGATTTGAATACAAGTGATGAATTAATGAACTGAATATCGCTAATTACTCCCATTGACAACTTTAGGCTTCGTTTAGATTAAAATTTGTTGAAGTTCCACTAAACAGAAATTTATGCAAACAGACCAACTAAAACCCAATCCCACCCTAACTGCTAACTCCTGGGTAACATATCCGAAGCCTAATCCTCAAGCTAAATTACGACTATTCTGCTTCCATTATGCCGGAGGTGGGGCTGTGATATTTCGCTCTTGGTTGGATAGTCTACCCTCAACGGTTGAGATTTGTGCGCTCGAACTTCCTGGACGTAGTTCTCGACTGCGGGAAACTCCTTTTACCCAAATGGAGCCTCTGATACAGACTCTGGGCCCGGCCATCTTTCCCCACCTGACTAAACCTTTTGCTTTCTTTGGTCACAGTATGGGTGGATTAGTTAGCTTTGAACTGGCGCGGCTACTTCGCAAAGAATATAATCAAAGTCCATTACACCTGTTTGTTTCGGGATACCGCGCTCCGCAAATTCCCGATCGCACTCCGCAAATTCACGCTCTACCAGAACCGGAATTTATCAAGGAATTGCGTCGCTATAATGGTACACCGGAAGCGGTACTAGAAAATGCTGAGTTGATGGAACTGTTGCTTCCTACTCTGCGGGCCGATTTTTCGGTAGTTGAAACTTACTCCTACAAGGACGCACCGCCTCTGGATTGTCCAATTACTGCTTTTGGTGGATTAGAAGATTTGAAACCTAACGCCTTGGAACTAGAAGCTTGGCGAGAACAAACCAACTCGGCTTTCTCTGTGGAAATGTTTCCCGGAGATCATTTCTTTTTACACTCAGCCAAATCTCTTGTCCTAGAAAGCTTGGGAAAATCGCTATTGATCATTGATCAGGGGATCAATTAAATCAGTTATCTGCTCAAATTGAAATTTACGCACTGCTTTTGTTAAAAATTGTATTAGAGGAATTTCTGTATCTGGAATCTCTGTGGTTAATTTTATCACAACTTGGACATCGGCTTCCAGTGCTGCTTTATAAAGTTGATAAATCCAGTCCCGAGACATTACTGTTAACGCATCGGAGGTTAGCTGATCGTGTAATACGGGATTTAAGATCGGCTGTGTTTCTGCATAGATATACTTTACTCCTAAATGTTTAGCTAGAGCCTCAAAAATATGATCTTCTGTAAAAGGTTTTCTAATAAAATCATCACAACCAGCCGAAAGCACAATTGCTTTTTCTTCTTCTAATACACTGGCTGTTAAGGCAATAATCGCTGTAGCATTGCCTTTTGTCGTTGATTTAATATATTTAGTCGCTTCATAACCATCCATCACAGGCATTCGCATATCCATCCAAATTAAATGGGGTTCCCATTGGTTCCAAATGGCGATCGCTTCTAGTCCATTCCTGGCTTCTTTTAACTCAAATCCTAACGGACTAAGCAACTGAATTAATAATTTGCAATTAATTGGTTTATCATCAACCGTCAGAATTTTATAGATCGGCTGACCTGGTATTAATTCTAATACTTTTTGTTTGGTTTTTGTGGGTTCATTATTGATATTTTGACTGGGTTTTGCCTGAATTTGAAATCTAAAGGTTGTGCCTTTTCCTAATTCACTTTCAACCGCAATATCTCCCCCCATTAATTGGACAAATTTCCGACTAATGGCTAATCCTAAACCCGTCCCTTCTTGCTTTTCTTTTCCGGCTTGCGCTTGGCTAAAGGCTTCAAAGAGTTTCGGTAATTCCGCCTCGGAAATTCCCACTCCCGTATCGCGGATTTTAAAATTTAAGGTAATAATGTCCATTGAGTCTTCTTCGTCCTGAAAAACGGTTAAGGTAATTCCGCCTTTGGGGGTAAATTTAATCGCATTACTGAGTAAATTAATTAACACTTGACGTAATTTAACTTCATCACTACAAATATAGTGAGGGACAGTTTCATCTCGTTGAAAGATTAATTTTAATCCGGCATTACTGGCTCGTAAGTCTAGCATATCTTCTAAATCATCTAACAACTGATACAGGTCAAAATGAGTCGGATTTAATGTGGTTTTTCCGGCTTCTATTTTCGATAAATCCAAAACATTATTAATCAGGGTTAATAGATAATCGCCACTCCGATAAATAATTCCGGCGTTTTCGTATTGGTCAGAGGGAAGATTGGAGCTTCTTACCATTAATTGAGAAAAGCCTAAAATGGCATTCAGGGGCGAGCGCAATTCATGGCTCATATTGGCAATAAATGTACTTTTGGCTTGATTGGCAACTTCGGCTTTTTCCTTCGCAATAACTAACTCGGCTGTGCGTTCCTCTACCCGATTTTCTAAGGTTTCAAAAGATGTTTGTAACTGACTGGCCATGTGATTAAAGGAATCGGCCAGGGTTTCGATCTCGGAAACTCCCTCGATCTCAACAACCTGACTCAATTCACCACTAGCGATCGCACTACTAGCTTGACTTAAACGCTTAATGGGTGTAGCAATCCAATTTGATGTAATAATTCCTAACCCTATAGCCATAACTAAAGTCAAGAAGCAAAGTAAAAATGTTATTCTGTTATTAGCCTTGATTTTTTCTATAAAATCATCTTCAGGAATAACTATTGTGATCAACCAATCAAAATCTTTCTCAGAATCAAAGGGAACAATTTGCACAAAATATTTTCTATTATTAATCAGAAGACTAAGTTCCTGTTTGGTTTTGATTCCAGCAAAAGAATGAAATTCTTTTTTTAAATACTCTGCTGTTTTTTGAGTAACTAAGTTATTACTATTCAGAACATTTAAACGCCGTTGGGACGGATCATCATTCTTACGCCAATTTTCTTCCGTACTAGGTGCCAATAAACGTGAAATAAAAGGGATTTCACCTGTAGAAGTACCAATGACTAATCCTTCTCGATCTATAATAAAAGCCTGACCCATTTTACCAATTTTGAGACTTTTTAAAAAAGTTCCCAGTTGAGTAAGAGAAACAGAAGCACCTAAAACTCCTTGAAAGGTATTATTCTGATCATAAAAAGGTATAAAAGTAACAGCAATTAGACTAGAGTGATTAAGTCTAACTCGTGAAACATTGAGTCTCCAAATTAAACGGTTGGCTTTTTTTGTGCTTTTATACCAAGGGTTATTAGGGGGATCATTATGGGGATCATACAAGCTACTTCTAATTAATTTGACTATTTTCCCTTGATCATTAAGCTGATAAGTATTAAATTTATAATTTGTTGATCGATCACGGATACGAACAGCCGGAGAACCATCATCATCTATTTGAACAATTAAAATTTCTTTTTTCTCATTAGCAATAGCTAAAGAAACCCAACTCATTAAAAATGGCTCGTTGTTTCCAAAAATATCGCTCCATCATCTTTAAATTTTGCCAAGGGAGAAGCCCGAGTTGAATGGCAGTGGCATTATTTCTAATAACTTGTGTAGGTTTATAAAGATAATTGGTCAAATTTTGATCGATGCGATCGCCGATTTCTGACATTAATTGCTGTGCTATATTTTCTACAGCTTTTTGTCCACTGCGATAAGACAAATAACCCACCAGTCCTACTGCTCCCACGATTTGCAAGACAAAGGGGACAATCAATAGTAATCTCAGGGGAATTTGTCTGGTTTTTTGGGGTCTGTTGGGATGCCAGTCAATCATTACCTAGTGTAACCCCCTGATATGCTATGGTTTTTGCAGTTGTGGACACTTTTTTAAGAGTTCCATTTTAATCCCACCTTTTGGGGCTAAAGTTACTCCTCGACGCACCGCTTTTACAGGTTGTTTTTCCAACAAATTTAATTCATAATTCAACAAAATTGTGGCTAAAACTAACTTCATTTCATATTGAGCTAAAGCCATTCCTATACATAAACGGCTACCTCCACCAAAGGGAAGAAATTCATAGGGAGAAAACTTACGTTCTAAAAAGCGTTCGGGTTTAAATTGATCCGCTTGCGGATATAAATTTTCCCGTCGATGGGTTAAATAAATACAGCCAACTACTGGGGTTTTTGGTGGTAGTTGATAACCCATTAAATCCACTGATTCTTGATTTTCTCTGGCAAAAGTTAGCATTGCAACGGGATAAATTCGCAATGTTTCTTGACAAACTGCTGTTAAATAGGGCAAGCGAAAAATATCCATTCCCTCAGCATTTTGGGGTAAACTTTTTAGCTCTTGGATTAATTTTTCATAGACTTCTGGCTGATTATGAATCCAATATAATGCCCAGGACATCGCCGTAGCGGTGGTTTCATGTCCGGCAAATAATAACGTTAATAATTCGTCTCGTAATTCCTGATCTGTCATCGGGTTGCCTTCTTCGTCCCTAGCTGTCATCATTAAACTCAGAATATCCTTGCGAGATTCATCGGGGTTTTCACGACGTTCTCGAATTTCTGTATATAATAACTCGTCAATTTGTTGGCGTTGTTTTAAGAAATATCCCCAAGGACTCCAATGGCCTAAATTCTGTTGTAAAATAGGAAAGAATAAAAAACTAGAACTAAAAGGAGATTTAAAAACGTCTAATATTCCCGATAACAAACATTTTAACTGACTATATCGCTCTCCCGCATAGACCCCAAAAACCACTTTTAGAATCACATCTAAGGAAATTTCTTGCAGGGTTTCTCTGGCAATAAAAGCCTGTCCTTCCGAGAATTGACCGATGACTTTATGGGTAATATTCGTAATTAATTCCCCATAATCTCGCATTCTTTCCCCATGAAAAGAGGGCATTAATAATTTTCGTTCTCGTTTGTGGCGATCGCCTTCTAACAGAAACATAGAGTTATCTCCGGTTAAAGGCTCTAAAATTCTGTTAAAATAACCTGGAGCTTCAAAAACATCATCAGTTAAAATTTTCTGAATAGCTTGGGGATGACTTACAAAAACCCACGGGGTGTTTTTCCCCAAAATATAATTAGTAAAGATATCCCCATATTTTTGGGCATGGGTATCCATATAATCTAGGGGATCAGCAATCCAATAGACTTTTTCTAAGAAATCTGGACTGGAAGATGCGGGAGGCAGTTGTGTATTCATCATCAAAGTTTTAGAATGATCAAATCAGGTTAGACTTTATTCTATGGTAACGATATAGAAAAAATTTACAATAGGGTTTCAATATTCCCCAGATCCCGAACCATAGATTGGTTTTATATCTATTTATTTTAATCAATGATTAGAGCTTTTTTCCCGAGTTCAAAAATACTATCATTTTTCGGGACAAGTAATTGTAAAATAAATATTAACTCAAAAAATCAGAATTACCGAGAAGGGATTAAACATGACAACAACAATACCAGAATTTTGTCAAGGAATTCAGTATTTTAAAGACAGTTTCCCTGAATTTGACCGCTATGGGAATAGCCCAATTATTGCTGAAAATACTGTATCAATTGCCGATGCCCATGATCCTAAAGCGGCCTATCAAACCCTACTGTATGCCGATGCCCTGCGGTATTTAACCTTACAAATCACCGCCAGTAAAGCCTCGGGACACCCGGGGGGATTTGCCTCCAGTGTCGAAGCCTACGCTGCCTTGGTGATGCTGGGTCATAAAAATATTATGACGGAAGTGGGACACCATGCGCCAGGGTTTTACAGTGCGGTCTTCTTGGATCGCTCCCTGGAGGAGATGGGAATTGTCACTGTCCAACAATTGCGCGATCGCTTCCGTGAAAAACACGGACTCCTGGGCCACCTTTCCGGCTTTATTCCCGGCCTGCTCAACCCCGCCGGGCCCTTGGGACAGGGACAACATTTTGCTATGGCCGCCGCCCTGTTGCACCGAAATGTGCTATTTCCCTTCACTCTTGGCGATGGGGGCATGGGGGAACCCTACCCCATGAGTAGCATGATGCACTTCCACACTGCCTATCCTGAAGTGACTAATTTCTTGCCTGTGTTGGTATGGAATGGTTACAGTCAGGAGCATCATAGCATGGTTTCGACGAAAACCAATGCAGAAATGATTGCCTATTGGAAAGGGAATGGATTTTCAGAAGTGATTTTAGTCGATGCCAAGGATTTTGATGACCAAAATCAACCGGGTAATTATGTTGATAGTACGGCTTTTTCTATTAATAAACGGATTGAATTTACCCAAGCTATTTTAGTCGCCATGGATAAAGCGGCAAAATTAGCTTTGGGTGGTCAATTAACCGTGTTTATTATTAAACAATTGAAAGGCGCCGGAGTTCACGCCCTGGGTGCAAAATCCCATAATCTTTATCCGGGAGATACCCTAGATAGTCCCCATATTATTAACGCTTTAAAACAACGGGCGTTACCTGTGACGGCTTGGGAATTGGTGCGGACAAATTTAGAACGTTCCAGTGGTGGCCCGGCTGCTAAAACCGTTGTCACGGAGTTTGATTACCACTTACCAGATTTGGGTGAATTACCCTTAGAAGAATATCCGGTTGGCGGTGATCCCAAGGTTTCCACAACCGCAATGGGGGCATTAGTTGTTCATGTGGGGCAAAAAGATCCCCATTTTATTGTTACCAATGCTGATGGCAATGCAGCCTCTGGAATTAACAATATTAACCAGGGATTAAAGATTATTCATCCGACAACGGATAATATTTATTTCCAACAACCCCAGGGGCAAGTTTATGAACCTTTAAGTGAAGATGCTTGTGCCGGGTTAGCGGTGGGATTGTCCTTATTAGGAGCCAGAACTTTATGGTGTTCCTATGAGTCTTTTGCGATTAACGGTGTGCCAGTTTTACAAACCGTCGCCCAAGCTATGGCTGAGTTGCGGCGGGCTACCCCCTCAACGGTGTGTTTATTCACCGCCGGAGCGTTGGAACAGGGTCGGAATGGTTGGACACACCAACGGCCTGAAATCGAGGCTTATTTCGCCGCCATGATGCGGAGTGGTAATGTTTTCCCTGTGTTTCCCCCCGATGCCAATAGCATTCAAGTGTGCTATGACTGGGCTTTAACCACCAAAAATAAGAGCATTATTATCACCGCCAGTAAGTCCCCCTTACCCATCCGCACGACGTTTGAGCAAACTCGTCAAGGGTTAAAAGATGGGGCTGTGGTCTTACAGGAAGTTGCGGGGGATAAAACCGTTGTGTTTGCGGTAATTGGGGATATGACCTTAATTCCGGTGTTTGAAGCGGCGGCATTTTTGGAAACGGAAGGAATTGGGGTGCGAATTGTTTCTATTATTAACCCCCGGCGTTTATATCGTTCTCACGATGTTTTATCTGAGACTTGTTCCGAACCGGATAACGATTTTGCCAGTGATGAAACCTTTAATCAACTGTTTGCTGGAGATGCGTTAATTGGAGTAACAGGCGGTTCTAGTTTGATGTTAGAACCGATTATGTTACGCAGCAATTCTAAGCGGGATACTTTCGCTTGGAAACGGGGCGAAACCACCGCTAGTGCAGGGGAGTTAATGGCATTTAATGGCATTACTTCTGAGGCGTTGACGAAACGAGCTATTGAGTTAATTCATTAGTAAACCCAGGTAGAGACGTTAAATTTAACGTCTCTACCTGATCATTAATTGAGGAGATATGATATATAATTTAAGAATGCAACCCTGATGCCAATGGCAATCCCTATCCTTGAGACGAATAAATTATGTCTAACAGACTTCAGTTATTTAGGGAAAAAATGGCTGCTTTTGAGGCTAATGCTGATCCTCAGAAAGCCATTGCTAGAGGTTATTACGTCAATCAACCTCAAAATTCATTAGCGAATACTCTCGCTAATCGAATTGCTCTACGTCCGGCTTCTACCCATCTTTTAGCGGGAGGAATTGGTTCAGGAAAAACGACTCAATTGTTAGTTGCAAAAGATAAAATCAACGAAATAGGAGATACCTATGCTCACTATATTGATGTGAGTTTATATACGGATTTAACAGTCATTTCATCTAAAGTATTAATTGCGATCGCAGGATTAGTTTTTGCTGAATTAACAAAAGATAGCGAAAATATCAAAACACAAGGTAATAGAAATTTTATTATTAAAAAAGCATTTGGTTATCAAGAAACTGTTGATCCTTATGATTATTATCATGAAAATGATGAAGATGAGATAGTAGTAGAACGTCAAGGCATTATTCCCGTTAAATCTCAAGAATTATCTGATATAAAGCTGTTTATAGAGGCGGTTAATCAACTCAGTGAAGAAGCAAAATCTATCTATGGAAATCTAGTTTTATTATTTGATGGTTTAGATAGATTAAATGATACTCAAACATTTTCCCAAATTGTGACAACAGATGTTCAAGTTATTTCTGATATGGGGATAGGAGTTGTTCTCGTTGAGCCTCTTTTAGCAACTTATAGCTCTTATCAACCTAATATCCTAGAATCCATTAACTATTTTTACCATCAACCCTGCTTTGATGTCAAAAATGATCCTGAAACTTACGAATTCTTTAAAAATATTCTTTATAGTCGTTCTTCTGAAGAATTTATAGAAGAAGTAGCTTTAAAGGAATTAATTCAATATTCGGGGGGTGTTTTGCGCGATTTAATCAACTTAACACAAGCCTCGATTGAAGAAGCTTATTTAGCATCAAATAGTATGAAATTAGAAGTAGATGATGTTAGAAATGCTGTTCGTTCAATGGGAAAACAAAAATTATATAGAATTTCCAAAGATGATCTTAAATATTTAATGATAGCCTCACAATCTGAAAATTTTATTCCCACAACAGATGAACAAATTAAACTATTAGTAACTCAGCGTATTTTAGAATATCAGTACCCTGAAAAACGCTATGCTGTGCATCCGACAATTTTACCGCTTTTGCATCCATCCTTAGTTTAGGATATTTTAAATGATTACATTCATATCCCTTGATGAAATTTTACAGCGAATTTCCACTTATCCCCAGAGTAATATTTGGTTAGCGATTGTAGCAAATAATTCTGAGCATCAAGAACTGATTGAAGATTTAGAAGAAACCCTTAGTATTTTTACAGGCTACAACGTTGTAGCGATTTCTGGTCAGGAGGGAATTAAGCAACTCAATCATCAAATTCAAAATGTTTCAGAAGAATTTATAATCATTTTTGGATTAGAATATTGGGATCAGGAGGAATGGTATAATTTCGATTATTTTAGAAGTCGATTAAATCAAGAAAAACACGGAGGAGTTGTGATTGTTTCTCCTGATTCAGCTAAAATGATGTTAACCTATGCGCCTAATTTTGTTAGTTGGCTGGGTTCTAGGATCTATAGTTTTCAAGCCGGAGTAGAATTTTTAACAGATGAGGAACGAGAAAAAAGATTAGAATCACTGCGAGAATGGTCAGGATTATCCGATATTGAAATTATTACAAAAGCCGAAAAAAATCAGTTACCTTCTGATCCTGAATATGGTGAATGGCTTCTTCTTTTAAATAGGGAGGATTTAATTGGACAATAACAACAACTGGGAAAAGAATTGTAAACAAGTTCAGCAGCGAATTTGGGAAGCTACACCCCACGAGGTAAATAGTGCTAAATATTTAAAGGGAGAAATTTTAAACTGTTTAACTCAAGCCCATAATGAAGGAATTTTACTAACTAAGATCCCTGAAATTCATAACCTTTTAAAGTTAGTTAATCCTCAACAAACTGGAAAGAAAAAAATTTGGGAGATTACAGGAGGAAAGCGGAATTTTGGATGTCTTAGAGAAGTCCCCCATTTTGAGCGATGTGATGAATGCTGGTTTGATTTTGCTATTTTTATTGATGAAAACCCTAAACCAGCAGAAGTTATTGGGTTTAATTTTGAGATTAGGTTTCCCGAAAATTGTCCTGCAAAATTTTTGAGATTTGATCTCAATTTACCCAATCATAATAATGAAGAACGAGGAATGCGCTTTCATGTCCATCCTAGTAGTGATGATTTTATGATTCATAGTCCTCCTATGACACCTTTAGAGATTTTACATTTATTCCTATATGGCTTACCAATTCCAGATAAACGCCGTTCTTCTTAACTTTAATGGGAGTTGGGTATTACAGCTTATCTAATAATTTTGTTATGCTAAATTAACCCAATTTTAAATGCTGCTATGACAACAACCTTTCCCTCCGAACAACCCACAACTCACCTACCTGACCATACAGAACTCCCCGACTCAGACGGTACATTTGTGAAAAATTTTCAAGAACATCCTCAAAGTATTTTACTGACCGACTCTATTAACCCAATTCTGCAAAAAATTCATCCCGATGGATACTATTGTATTGGACAAGATAGTGGGATTTATTGGCGCATGACTGACCCACCTCAACGGGGAGCGGAAGCACCAGATTGGTTTTATGTTGCCAATGTTCCCCCTAGTTTAAACGGTCAAATGCGACGTTCCTATGTGCTTTGGCAGGAATATGTTGCCCCTTTAATTGTTTTAGAATTTGTCTCTGGAGATGGTTCAGAAGAACGGGATAAAACCTCTTTATGGACGGCGGAATCAGAAGGTAAAAAACCAGGTAAATTTTGGGTTTATGAGCAAGTGATTCATCCAGCGTTTTATGGGATTTATGAAGTGCAAAAATCCAGTATTGAAGTGTATCATTTGGTTGAAAATCGCTTTCAACCTTTGCCCCAAAATGAACGAGGACACTATCCTATTGGTTGTCTAGGCGTTGAATTAGGAATTTGGCAAGGTGAATATCAAAATGTAGAATTGCCTTGGTTGCGTTGGTGGGATAGTCAAGGGAATTTATTATTAACAGGAAATGAACGGGCGGAAATTGAATATCAACGGGCAGAAATGGAAGCTCAACGGGCGGAACGTTTAGCCGCGCAATTACGAGCATTAGGAGTTACATCTGAAGATTGAGCATTGTAAAGAAACTGTAGGGGTTTACTCTCTAAACCTCTACAATACAAAAAATTATAGATAAAAACAATACAAAAATTAACTCTCTATAAAAAATAATTTGATATAATAAAAGCTAATAATTTTACTGTTGTATAAAGTTTTATAAAGAGTACAACCATGACTTTAATTCCAGATTCTTCTATTGGCGCTTTAGTCGGGAATAACTCCTCTGAATTGATTTCCCTGTTCCCAGGGCAGTTATCCAACTATCCCGCCGGGGTGTTAGGACTCGATGGCAACGATACTGTATTCGGTTCGGGTGATAATGAGTTAATTTTAGGGAACACAGGTTTTGATCAGTTATGGGGTGGGGAGAGTTCCGATACCCTATTTGGGGGTAAGGATGGGGATATCCTTGAAGGAGAAGCAGGGAATGATGTCCTGTTTGGCAACCTTGACGCCGATACCCTTTTTGGGGGTGAGGGGTTTGATAGTTTATTTGGGGGGAAAGCCGATGATGTCTTGAACGGAGAAGGGGGAAATGATACCCTATCAGGAGATTTAGGGGCTGATACCCTCACCGGAGGAAGTGGTCAGGATGTGTTTTTGCTACAACAACAGGGTCAAGGGCGAGACTGGATTACGGATTTTGAACCGAATATCGATTTGATTCAACTGCCCAATAACGTAGGTGAGGTGCAAGTCCAAGCGGTAGGAAGTAATCAAACTCGCCTGGTGGTGAGTGCCACCAACGAAGAACTGGCCCTTCTGGATGGGATTGTGCCATCGGACTTACGGGACAGTGATTTCATCGGTCAGGGATTTACTTTGAAAAAAGAGAATATCTCTCCTCCTGCCTCTGACTTTGTTCAACAGGTCTTAGACTTAACTAATGATTTCCGCAGTCAAAATGGTTTACCCCCCCTAACTCTGAACACTCAGTTAAATGCAGCCGCCCAGGAACAAAGTCAAGATATGGCGCAGCAAGACTTTTTTAACCACATTGGTTTAGATGGTTCCACCCCCGCAACCCGCGCCCAAGACCAGGGATACACTTTTTCCTTTATCGGTGAAAATATTGGTGCAGGGTATCAAACCCCCGAGGAAGTGGTTCAGGGATGGATTGATAGTCCAGGACACCGGGAGAACTTGCTTAACCCTAATTACGCTGAAATTGGCATTGGCTATTTCTATTTAGAAAATGATACGGGGTTGGAAAATTGGAACCACTATTGGACACAGGTATTTGGGACAGCGTTGGG
Source organism: Planktothrix sp. PLAVEN19ND (assembly GCF_057220675.1). Classification (NCBI taxonomy): domain Bacteria; kingdom Bacillati; phylum Cyanobacteriota; class Cyanophyceae; order Oscillatoriales; family Microcoleaceae; genus Planktothrix; species Planktothrix sp. PLAVEN19ND. The sequence continues at coordinate 3,662,269 of NZ_CM170132.1, forward strand.
TAATTCATGAATTATGAATTACGAATTACGAATGGGTAAGGGGTAATAGGTAATTCATGAATTACCCCTACTATAAATTACAGGCGCTTTAATAAAATTCCTGTTTGCCAATAATAGGCTTCTTGTTTAACCGCTAAAACTTGGAAAAAGGGTTGCCATTTTTCGCGAAAACAATTCACATCATAGAAAACCAAAGATCGCGTATCCCGTCCTAGGGTAAACATGGCAAAATCTTGATTGATATATTCAAAATAGTTCTGAATACAGTCTGGCTTTTGTTCTGGAGGCCAGACATTATTATTAGAAAGCCAGACTTCAGGAGATTCTTTGATTTTATCAAAAATATAACGTTCTTGAATTGTAATAAAAGCTAGTCCTCCGGGTTTTAAAATCCGACGGAGTTCTAACAACCAAGCATCGGCTAAATCGTCAATATGGGTGAAGACTGAACCCGCATAAATTAAATCAAAATAGCGGTCTTCAAAGGGTAAATGGGGTAGGGTTGTGCCGACAAAAAAATGAAAGGGGGGACTCATATTTTGTTGACACCAAGCAATACAATCGGCACTAATATCCGTTCCCCAAATTTCACAAATATCTGATAAATCTGCTAACTCCCTAAGAATGCGTCCCGAGGCACAACCAAAATCTAAAATTCGGCTTCCGGTTTTGAGGAAATATCCACACTCTCGCAATACACTTAACATGACTTGAACTTGCGTTTTTCCTGAGTTGAGATAATATTCTTCATTCTCTACAAAAACTAACCTTAAGTGTTCAGGAGGAACGGGAAATTGCCATTTTCCGGTTTGGGGATTTTTGCCTAAAGTCGTTGGTTTAGGTAAACAATAGGAGGGAGATTGTCCCGATTTAGGATAATATTTTAACCAGTCAATAGGTTCGAGTTGATGGGGGGATGGGGTAGGATCAATCTCAATAATTTCATCTAATTTTTTTTGAGCTAAACTATAATCTGGATTCAGTTTTAAAGCGGTTTTAAAACAAGAAATAGCATCGGGTTTTTGTTGTAAATTTAGATAGGCTAAACCTAGGTTATAATAGCAGGAGGGTTCAGTGGAATTGAGTTCTAAGGCTTGTTGATAAACCGGAATAGCGTCTTGCCAGTGCTGCAACTGAATCAAGGCATCTCCTAAATTTTTATAAGACCAAAAGAAGTCCGATTTAATTTGATTGGCTGTGGTATAAACTTCAATAGCTTCTTGCCATCTTTCTAAATTAAATAGGGAATCGGCTAAATTAATATAAGACCAAAAGAAATTAGGATCAATAGAAATTGCTTGTTGACAAATGGGAATCGCTTCTTGCCATCTTTCTAACTGAATTAAGGCTTTTCCTAAACTTACATACGACCAAAAAAAGTCGGGTTTTAATTCAATAGCCTGGCGGTAGATGGGTATGGATTCTTCCCATTTTTCTAAAGTGGTTAATGCTTCTGCTAATTTTTGATAAACTCCCCAAAAATTCGGGTCTAATTCAATCGCTTTTTGATAAATAGGAATAGCTTTTTCTAGTTGTCCAGTTTGAATTAAACATTCCCCCAAACTATTATAACCCCAAAAGCAATTCGGGTCTATTTGAATCGCTTTTTCATAAATAGGAATAGCTTCTTCCCATCGCTGTAAGTTCAGCAATGCTTCTCCTAAATTATTATAAGCCCAAAATTCATTCGGACTCAATTCAATCAATTTTTGATAGGCTGTAATTGCTTGTTCAAATTCTTGGGTTTTTAGGGAAAGACTGCCAATCCTTTGATATCCTAAGAGTAATTTAGGTTCAATATTAATTAGTTTTTGGTAACAAGTTATCGCTTCGCTAAAATTCTCACTTTCCTGAAATTTAATCGCCTGTTGATATAGTTCAGTTATCAGGGCAGCGTAAGGATGAGTCGATTCAGTCATAATTAGACTATCTTCTGGATGAGATGAGGTCATATTTTTCAGTACAATTGTTTATAGTTATAGATTCTATCATTGAATCAGAAACTCGTCACCAGTAAAATATTAATTTTGCTTTTTGGCTGATGATGATATGCCTCCAATATCAACTTTTTGCACCCGCACAGGAACGCAACCATGAGTCATTTTCATGAATCATTAAATAGAGATTTAGAAAGGTAAACGTGGAATTGGAGGAGTAGGAATTGGGGGAGTGGGAATTGCCGGGGTTGGAATCCCATTTTGAGAACAGGTAAACCCGGGTAAAAGACGGGAACATACAGAAGATAATGCCCCTTCTGGAGTGACGGGAATATTAAAACCCGTGAATAATTCACCTAATAAAATGGAGGCGATTTCTTCCGATGTCATGGAAATAACTTGACTTAAAATTCCTTTTAAAATTGGTAGTTTTTGTCCTTCAGTTACTTTGATAATTTCTCCAGTTTTATCGGCAGAAGTTACTTCTACAGTCCCTTCTAAAACTTTAATATTACCGGTTTTTCCATCGGTGGTTTCTAGGATATAAATTGTTCCTTGAACACCAACAGTAAATCCAGCAACACATCCATTAACCGGGCCACTAACTAAGATTTTTCCCTGTTGAATTTCGACACATTGACCTACGGTAATCTTGGAATTTGTATCCATTCGTCCCGACGCCCCATTATTAAACAGAACTCCAGCGCGAGAGTCTTTTGTCACCACAACTTGTCCAAATTCTGCTTTGTCTTCTACTTTAGCTAGATTGTCTTGAATAAAAACTTGATCTCCATCAATAATTTCTTGAATGATGGCCAGATCAATTTGGGCAACAGTTGGTAGTTGAAAGAGTCCCAGACTCAAAACCAGAAAAAATCCGGCGATGAAACCTGTTAGATTTCGTTTCCGATTACGAGGAGGTTGGAAACCCAACAATTGATGTAGAAAAAATAGGAATAGTGAACATAAGTTAAGTAGAAAATGAGAAACTTTCAACGATCAGAAACTCTTGATTACGGATCAGGTTAAAATAATCCGTATAATTAATCGTAAACCTTTAATGACCTCATTCTCAAGATTTTATTTTAACTAGGAATTGACTCATGATACACATTAATATACGCAAAAATCAATTTTTTGGGATTTGGTTTTGTCTCCTAATTCTAGGGTCTTTTGGGGTTTCAGGAATTATTGTCCCGGCGATTGCAGGTGAAGGACAATCCGCAGAAATGATTCATCCTAATTCTAAGGCGGAAGATATTTTTAATCAAGGGATGAAACGCTATCGAGAAGGGACAGTGGCGGGGTTTCGGGGGGCGATTCAACAGTGGGAAGAAGGGTTACGTCTGTGGCGAGAAGCGAATAACCCCCAGCAAGAATCGATTACTCGAAATTTTTTATGTTCTGTTTATAGTAATTTAGGAGAATATCCCCAGGCGATTAATTGTTATAATCAATTGCTGGTTTTAACTCAAACCCTGGAAGACCTGCAAACCCAAGCCACAACCTTAATTTCTATTGCTAAGATTTATAGTCAATTAGGGGAGTATCAAAAAGCTTTAGATACTCTAAATCAAACCTTTCCTTTATGGCAAAAAACTAATTTTAAAACCGGAGAGATCGCCACTTTAAATGAGATGGCTTTGATTTATTTTAATTTAGGGGAATTTCAACAAGCTCTAAATTATTATAATCAAGCATTGCTTGAGGTTAAGCCTTTAGGAAACCCTACAAATGTAGCGGCAGTTTTAAATAATATTGCCCAGGTGGAATCTGAGTTAAATCGGTTTGAAGCAGCCCTGAAGCATAATCAACAAGCCTTGGGTTTATGGGAAGAAGTCATTAATAAATTTGGGGATAGTGCGGCGGTTAACGTGCAGCGAGGCAAGGGCGCAACCTTGAATAATATTGGTTTTGTTTATGCAAATTTAAATCGATTAGATTCAGCTTTAGAAATCTATAATCAAGCCTTAAATTTATGGCAAAAAATTGGCGATCGCACCGGAGAAGCCAGTACCTTAAATAATATCGGGTTTATTTATTTTCAACAAAACAAGTTAGAGAAATCTTTAGAATTATATCATCAATCTTTAAAAATTCGTCAGGAAATTGGCGATCGCCCAAAAGAAGCTTTATCTCGGTATCGAGTGGCAACAGTTGAACGAAAACAGGGTAATTTTCCAGAGGCGATCGCTCAAATGGAAACGGTTTTAACCCTGATTGAAGATTTACGAACCAAGATTAATAATCAAGATTTAAGAGCCTCTTTTTTGGCATCTAAACAGGATTATTACCAATTCTATATTGATTTGTTAATGCAACTAAATCAACAACAACCCAATCAGGGATGGGATGGAAAAGCCTTACAAATTAGTGAACGGGCAAAGGCTCGATCCCTATTAGATATTTTAGCTCAAGCTCAAGGAGAAGTGACCTCTGGAGTTGACCCAAAACTGTTAACTCAAAAACAAACCTTAAAACAAAAATTATCGACTTTAGAAGAACAAAGAGTTAAACTTTTAAGTCAGTCCCATACCAATGAACAGAAACAGGAACTTAACCAAGAAATTGAAACCTTACTCCAAGAGTATAGTCAAGTCTTAGATACCATTCGGGTAAATAATCCCCATTATGCCGCCTTAACTCAACCTCAACCCTTAACTCTAACTGGGATTCAAAAGTTATTAGATGACCAGACGGTTTTATTAGAATATTCTCTTGGGAAAGAACGCAGTTATTTATGGGCGGTGACTCTTAACTCTATCCAAAGTTATGAATTACCCCCAGAAGAAACTATTAAAGCCGCCGTTAAAACCTTTAGAGATAATCTAATTTCACCCAGTAAAAGAGTGCGGCGATCGCTCTACGAAGAAACGGGAAAAGCCCTGACTCAAATTGCTTTTCCCTTAATTCCATCCTTAAAAAATAAACGATTATTAATTGTTGCCGATGGTGCGTTACAATATGTTCCTTTTGCTGCCCTTCCCGAACCCGAAACTTCCAGGGAGAGCGAGGTTATTCCTTTAATTATAAATCATGAATTATTAACCCTACCCTCGGCTTCAGTTTTGGGAATTATGCGGGGAGAAAATCAAAATCGGAAACCCGCAGAAAAACTCTTAGCTGTATTAGCTGATCCCGTATTTGCTCCCACAGATGAGCGCTTAAAATCCGTTGTTGTTCAAGCACTGAAAGTGCTTCCCCCAGATTTAGAAAGTTCCGCCAGAGAATCGGGAATTTTATTTGATCGTTTACCCTTTACTCAAGAGGAAGCTACCCAAATTTTAGCCTTAGTTCCCGAAGAATATCGTTTACAAGAAGTGGGTTTTAATGCTAGTCGAGAAACCGCAATAAATCCCCAATTAAGTCAATACCGTTTTGTGCATTTTGCTACCCATGGTTTACTCAATAGTGAAAATCCTCAATTATCGGGTTTGGTTTTTTCTCTAGTTAATCAAAATGGAGAATCTCAGAATGGATTTTTACGACTGTATGACATTTTTAACCTGAGTTTACCTGTAGAATTAGTGGTATTAAGTGCTTGTGAAACGGGATTAGGTCAGGAGATCAGAGGGGAAGGGTTAGTCAGTTTAACCAGAGGATTTATGTATGCGGGAGCAAGTCGAGTGGTGGTGAGTTTATGGAAAGTTGATGATCAATCAACAGCCGAATTAATGGTTAAATTTTATCAAGGAATATTAGAGAAGGGGTTAGCTCCTGGGGCGGCTTTACGACAAGCTCAAATTCAGATGCAAAACGATTCGGAATGGGTACCTCCCTACTATTGGTCAGGGTTTACTTTACAAGGAGAATGGCGAGGAATTCAAGATTAAATCTATCTATGATATGATCATTATTATGGAATAGCCAACAGAAATTAGATCGGGACAAGATTAGTCAGAATTATTTTCTATTTATTTGAGTTCAGGAATCTAATCTTTATACAACCTCCTCGGTAATCTTTTAGGTGTCTTTTTTAAAATAATACTGCTTAGAATAGCTTATCATATCTTTGATTGATCGTGGATTGACCTCAATCCCAGATTTCGCAGGTCTGCGTGAAAACAGCAATATTTATAGCCTTTTGGCAACTTCTGAAGTGATTCAACAGTCTCGGAGGAGTAAGTCCCCGTCATCTACTGATTTGGTGTGGAAACTCACCAAAAAAGAGGGCATAGATTTTTTGATCCAGATATTGCATCTTAGGGATCATTACAATAGATATTTAAAGAGGCATAATCTCATGGTTATCAAGTCTGTTGGTTTTTTGAGTCTGATTTTAGGCATTCTGTTACCGACCACCGCGAGTCTAGCGACTATGGCTCCACCGGTGAGCAATCCCGTCAATACCCCCATGCAAATCAGTTTGAAATTTCCGCCCCCACCCGATGGAGATGGGCCAGTGAGTACGGCTGGGGGAGGAACCCGAGGGGGCGAAACCCTTTCTGCCAGTGAGTGTGGCATAGGAAATACAAAAATGACCGCCTTAGTCCCCAGTCAGAAGACTTTAACGGTTTCTGCTCATCCCACATTTTTTGTCTATGTTCCCGAATCTAAGGTAAAAACCGGTGAATTTGTTCTGATTAATCAACAGGGCAAAGATGTTTACACGACGGTCGTGCAACTCCCTTTAAAACCGAGTATTTTACAGATTCAACTCCCTGAAACTGTAAGTTTAGAAACTGGAAGTCAATATCAATGGATGTTTTCGATTACCTGTAGAACAGAAGAACAAGAATTTATTGATACATTGAAGGTTTCTATTCAGCGAAATGAACTCAATCCTACATTCAAAAATGAAATAGAAAAAGCTCAAAGCCCCTTAAAAAAAGCTGAACTTTATGCTCGGGAAAACCTCTGGCAAGATACCTTAATGATCATGGCTCAGTTACGAAACGCTGAACCGGAATTATGGAAAGAGTTTCTCACTTCTATTAAAATTAATCAACAGATTGCAGAAGCTCCCTTTGCACCAGAAACAACGGTAAGTAATTCCGATCATCAATCTAAACCCTAGAAAGGTAAAGCATATATTCTAAAATAAGCTTAATGAGGGCAAAAATCAGACAATTAGTGTGGGAGTGGCGTGGTGTTTGGATTACAACCCCAGTTATGGCAGGTTTGGTAATTCTACTGCGTTTTTCCGGGATTTTACAGTCCTGGGAATGGGCTGTTTATGACCAATATATGCGTCTACGTCCCCCGGAACCCAGGGATGAAAGGATTGCGATTGTAGGGTTAGATGAAGCCGATATGAAATATATTGGCCAAGGTTATGTCCCTGACCAGATTTATGCTCAATTAATCAAGAAATTGGTCGCCATGAAACCCACGGTTATTGGCTTAGATATTTATCGAGATTTACCTTTTGAACCCGGTCATAAACAGTTAATTAAAATCTTAGCAGAAACTCCTAATTTACTAGGAATTGAAAAAGTTGTAGGGGATAAATCCTTAGAATCCGTCGCGGCACCTCCAATTTTAAAAGAAAAAAATCGAGTAGCAGCCAATGATTTAATTTTAGATGAAGATAATATTATTCGACGGGCATTATTAGTAGTTAAAAATGATCAAAAACAACCAGTATATAGTTTGGGGTTGTTTTTAGCGATGTTTTATTTAGACGCTCAAGGGATTGCACCGGAAATCGTCCCGGGAACTAATAATTGGTGGAAATTTAAAGATACTATTTTTAGACCCCTGACTAAAAATGATGGGGGCTATGTGCGGGCTGATGCTGGAGGATATCAAATATTTTTAAATTATCGGGGATATAATCGTAGTTTTGAGATCGTTTCTTTTCAGGATATTTTAACCGATAAACTGCCTAAAGATTGGGGAGAAAATCGAATTATTTTAATCGGTTCCGTCGGGGAAAGTTTCAAAGATTTAATGTCTACTCCCTATACATTATCTGCGAACCAACGCATGGCCGGGGTGGAAGTTCATGCTCATATTGCCAGTCAAATTATTAGTGCAGCCTTAGATAGTCGTCCGTTAATTAAGACGTTACCCGATGCTTTAGAATGGATTTGGATATTTATTTGGTCGGGAACCGGAGCAATTTTAACCTGGAAATTTCGGGCAACGGCTAAAGTACAATTATTAATTATTCGACAAGTTTCAATTTTAATTTTAGCCACGGGAATTTTACTAGGAAGTACCTATCTTTTCTTTATCCAAGGATGGTGGATTCCGGTGGTTCCTCCCTTTTTAGCTTTAACGGGTTCAGCCATCGCCATTACCGCTTATATTGCCCGTTCTGCTTCGGATATTAGGAATATTTTTGGCCGTTATTTGAGCGCTGAAATTGTTTCTAATTTATTAGAAAGACCCGAAGGTTTAAAACTGGGGGGAGAGCGCCGAAAAATCACCATTTTAACCTCGGATTTACGCGGATTTACGGCTCTTTCTGAACGTTTACAGCCTGAAGAAGTGGTTAAAATTTTAAACTTTTATTTATCCTCCATGGCTGATGTGATTACCACCTATCAAGGAACCATTGATGAGTTTATGGGGGATGGAATTTTAGTTTTATTTGGTGCTCCTACTTTACGGGAAGATGACGCTCAAAGGGCGATTGCTTGTGCGGTAGCGATGCAATTAGCCATGGAAAGGGTGAATGAACAATTACAAAAGTGGAATTTATCTCCTTTAGACATGGGAATTGGGATTAATACGGGGGAAGTTGTGGTGGGAAATATTGGTTCAGAAAAACGCACAAAATATGGGGTTGTAGGAAGTCAAGTTAATTTAACCTATAGGATTGAATCCTATACAACCGGAGGACAAATTTTAATCTCTGAAATGACATTAAATCAAGCGGGTCGGGATTTAATTAAGATTGAAAATCAAAAATTAGTTCAACCCAAGGGAGTCAAAAAGCCGATTACTATTTATGAAGTGGGAGGAATTTTAGGGAACTATAATCTATTTATTTCTCAACAAGAACAGCATTTTTATCCGATTCCGACTCCTATTTTATTACAATATTTTATTTTAGAAGGAAAACATATCAGCGACAGTATTTTAATGGCAAGTTTAGTGGAATTATCGGAAAAAGGAGGTTTAATTATTACAGAGGCAAATAATGATATTATTCCTGGGGCATTGGCTAATTTAAAACTTAATATTAAATTAGAATCAGAACAATGGAGTGATGATATTTATGCAAAAGTCCTAGAAAAATCGGCGGAACCGGGAGCTTTTTATGTGGGGTTTACGGCTAAACCTCCAGAGGTGGAAAAATATCTGAATCAACTTTATCAAAATATTAATGTGTTGAAAGTTGACCCCCCTAGCCCCCCTTGTTAAGCGAGGGAAATGGAACTTTAAAATGAACCTTTTTAATGGGAGATTTGATAATCCGGTTACCCCTAGATTACCAAGGGGGGGCTAGGGGGGTGAAAGATTTGATAATATAATTTTTGAGGGGAAATTACCCCCAGAATGAATCGTTAACGTGATAATTTCATGCTCCATTAAATGGGTTTGATTGAGAGGTTTTTCAGTTCCCGAGTTAACGGGATAAGCTGGAAAACAAGCCCCACTGACACTTAAACGTAAACAATGGTTTTGAAGAATTTTAATACAAGTAGGCTGCAATTTAATTTGATAATAATTTGTATTTTTATCTTGACTAAAATCATTATTTGTGTTAGATTTAATGGGAGTAATTCGTTGATATCCTTGACTAAAATTATAGACAGTTCCATCTGGTTTAACTTCTGATAAAACCGCACATAAATCAAACGTCGGTTTGTCTGCTGTACAATAAATTTCTACCGCTAAATCCCCGGCTAAATGTAAATCTTGGCTCAAGGGTTCCGAGGTATAAGTAACAATATCACTGCGACAATCTAAGCTAGAACGGTCAAAGGAACCCGTGGGATACATGGCATGACCTCCGAGGGCGGGAACTGGACGCCAAGGGTCATGAACAAAGACATCTTCTTGAGAATTATTAGGACAATTTTGCGTTAAAATTCCCCCATCTTCTCGTAAATTTGCTAGTCCATTGGTTGATAAATAATAAATCTGGGAGGGCGATGACGGCCATTGTTGAAATTGTCGCCATTCTTGACTTCCCATCTCAAATAAACAAACCTGATTTTGATTAAAAATTGGGTTTTCTTTGCCTTTTAAAAAAGTATCAAACCATTGAATTTGGAGGCTATCAATAAAGGTTGATGCGGTTAACCCATAATTCACAGACCCGACCTTTCTCCCCCAGGGAAGATGCGCCCAAGGGCCAACAATTAAATATTGGGAGGAGGGACTACGCTTGACCATTTCTTGATAAAAATTAATTGTTCCTCTTAAATAGGTATCAAACCATCCTCCAATATGCAGCATTGGTAAGTCTAAATTATCTAATTTGGGAGATAAATTTTGCCAATATTCATCGGGTTGATCATGGGCTAACCATTCATGATAAAATGAATCTGGATCGTAGATTTTTAACACATCTGGACTAGCAGGAATGGGATCAAAAAAAGGTAAATTTCGAGAGGCTTGATACAGAGAATTATAGGCTATTTCATCCCTTTTTAATCGGGCTGTTTCGGCAGAAATTTGAACCGCCCATCCTAAGTTGGCATATAAACAAAAAGCCCCCCCTTCATAGGCCCAATCCCTATATAAATCATGACTCATCATCGCCGGACAAATGGTTTTTAATGCTTTCGGGCGACCAGAAGCGGCATAAATTTGAGTTAATCCTTGATAGGAAAATCCATACATTCCCACCTGACCGTTACTATTGGGAAAATTAGCAACCCAATTAATAGTATCTAACCCGTCCTCTATTTCATGGGTAAAAAGTTTAAATTCGCCTTCCGAGGTTCCCCGTCCTCTCACATCTTGAATAACTACAATATAACCCCGTTGAGCATACCATTTTGGATGGGCATAAACAACGGTAGAGGCGATCGCTCTCCCATAGGGTTGTCGCATTAATAAAACGGGTAATTTTTCCTGCGTATCGGGTCGATAAATGTCCGCATCTAGTCGAATTCCATCCCGAGTAATGAGGGAGGTTGTTTCTTTAATAATCATCTTTTTCAGTTATTAGTAAATAAGTCAGGTAATGAGTAATGGGTTATAGTTATCAATCAACTATTAACTCTTAGACTGATAACTGATGACTGATTATTGTGATGTTTCTTGGACAATATCTTTCAAATCAAAAGCAGCATCACTGAGTTTTTGAATTCCGAGCTTAATTTGACCCATACCCAGACTACTATCCTGAGCATTTTTATTGAGATTATTCATCGCCACAACAACTTGTTGAATGGCTACAGCCTGTTGTTTAGAATTTAATGAAATTTGCTGAGAACTCTGAACAATATTACTCAGTTCTATGGACATTTTATTAAAAGCAGAAGCGGTTTTTTGGGCTAAATCCAAGGTATTTACCACACTTTTAATTCCAGCTTCGGTGACCGCTCCGGTTGAATTATTAGATTGTTTAATTCCCATCACTAAGTTATTAATTTGATGGGCAGATTTTTGACTTTCATCGGCTAATTTTCTGATTTCTGAAGCCACGACCGAAAACCCTTTTCCATATTCTCCGGCTCGAACAGCTTCTACGGCGGCATTGAGCGCTAACATATTAGTCTGATTGGCTAAATCACCCACCAATTGAGAGATATTCCCAATTTGATTGGTTTGTTCACTCAGGCGTGAAATTTGTTCTGCGATGGCTTCAACTTTTTCTTTCATTTGGTTCATTTCTACCAAAGTTTGCTTCACTAATTCATTGCCACTTTCTGCTAAGTTTAAAACCTGTCTGGCTCCTGATGTTGAAGTTTCCGCCTGTTCACTGGCTTGTTTTGCCGAAAATTCTAATTCATCCATCGTGCGAGTCGTTTCATTTACCGAACTCGCTTGACTACTGGTGATTTGTTCCTGTTGGTCAACAGCAATATTAATTTCTAAGGAAGAATGATCAATGGCATCAATGGCTTGAGTAATTTTACGACTCACTAAGGAAGAAATTAACCAAGCAATAATAAAAGCGGTTAACGCTGAAATAATGGAACCCAAAACCAATAAGTTGATTGCATTTTGTAGCGTGTTTCTAGCTTGAAGATTTTCTGCATTCAGTCTTGTGATTTCTGTCTTATTAAAGTCAGAATTAAGGGTTAAAAAATCTAAAAGAAGTTTACTACCTATACCAGTTTTAAAAATCTCCAAAGCTTCTTTTTTCTTTCCCTGTTCCAACAAACTAGCTAACTTATTTTGATGTTGATTATAGTTTTTTGCGATTTCTTTCATTTGTTCAAATCGTTGTCTTTGTTCGAGAACAGTAATTATATTATCCACACTATTACTGGCTTCCTGGAAACCCTGCCAACTTTGTTGATATAAGTCTAAATATTGTGGTTCTTCAGTAATAATATAACCTCGACTATTGGCGACCATATTACTCCCAGATAACGCCATTTGATCCGTGTAAATAATACTTTTTTGGACATTTTCTACCTGGTTAAATGCCTCAAATACCTTACTGGCATTGGCATAAACAATATAGGTAGAACCCGCAAACATAAAAACGGGAATTGCATAACCAAAAAGCATCTGAGTTCTGAGTTTAAATTGACTCAATAAATGCTTTTTATCTCCGAGGTTTTTGTCAAAACTATTAGTCATTTTCTTAACTCCTAATCTCTGATGATTTTTAGAATAATTTGATTGAGTATAGATTACTATATTTTTATCATTAGCAACCTAAATTTTATGGATCTTGAAAAATATCCCATTTTGCAAAGATTCAATCGGAAACCCATCAATTTTAGTGTCTTGAGGACTAATCCGATAAGTTGGATAGTCTTTAGGAGATTTGATAATCGGAATCATACAATGCTGTATCATTTTACCTCTTTTATGGGGTTCATAATTGGGGTTTAGGGTTCACTAAAATAGAGGGTATTTAGGTGCTAATTACTTCTGAAGGTAAGACTTGATTGAGTTTTCCGCTTCGATATCCCTCTAAATCTAAAGTAACATAAATAAACCCAAATTCTTGGAAAGTTTGCACTAATTTAGGCAGTTCAATAATTAATACAAAGTCTTTAATTTCTTCTGGGGATAATTCGATGCGAGCGGTATCTCCCTCTGAACGAACTCGCAGATTTTTCCAGCCTAATTTTCTTAAATACACTTCTGCTCTACCCACCCGTTGTAATTTAGAAATTGTAATTTCTTCTCCATAGGGAAACCTGGAACTTAAACAGGGTTGAGCGGGTTTATCCCAAGCTTTTAAACCGAGGTATTTAGAAATTTCTCGGACTTCAGTTTTGCTAATCCCTAATTCCGCTAAAGGTGAACGAACTCCTCTTTCTTTTGCTGCTTTAATTCCTGGGCGATAGTCGCGTAAATCATCGCTATTCACTCCATCAACAATATAGGGATAACCCCAGCTTTGAGCTAAGGGTTTTAGAGTATCATGGAGTTCACTTTTGCAAAAATAGCAACGATTAACTGGGTTTGATGTATAATTAGAATTAGCCATTTCTTGGGTCTGAATTTCTTGGTGTTGAATCCCAATTTCGGCCGCTTGAATTCGAGCATCTTCTAAGTCTTCTGGTAATAGGGAGGGAGAAACGGCGGTTACGGCTAAAGATTGATCTCCTAATACATCATAGGCAATTTTAGCGACTAGGGTACTATCTATTCCTCCAGAATAAGCGATTAATGCCCGTTCCATTTCTTGAAATAGGGCTTGAAGTTGTTGTAATTTTTCTAGGGCTATCATGGTGAAGATTAAACCTAATTCTCTAATTTAACTAAAATTCTCTCTGCCAAAAAATTGCAATGGACAGGGATAATAGAAGAACCATATAAAGGATAGCATAAATCCCATTAGTTATTAGCACTGAAGATGGGGGTAAGTAACCATAAATGGCTTCATTTTTCAAATCCAATCTTGCTAAATCAGGTAAGATCATGTAGGTGGCTTTCATCATTTGTTCTAAGGTTGGGTTTTCGCTAATTTTTCCCAAGGCGAGTAAGTCACGACTGAGACTTCCCATTGCATAAACACCCAGGGTTAATAAACTTGCGAGCAGTGAACTGGTAAATACTCCTAATAAAATGCCGACCGCCGCCACTAAAGAGAGTTGTAGCCACATAAATATAAAAGCAATACTTAGAGAGACGAAGGGGTAGGAAATTTTATTGAAACTGAGAATTCCCAAAAATAGCAGGGTCATCACCAAGATTAAAACTGCAATAAAAGCCGAGATCCCAAAATGTTTTCCGATAATTAATTCCGCCGGACTGACGGGTTTAGAAACCAGGAGATAAACCGTTTTCTTGTCAATTTCTTTGTTAATCAAATTAGCACTCACAAAAACTGTAATCAGTAAGCCTAATAAATTAATCATGGCGATGCCAAAATCCAGGGTTATTTTGTTTTCTAACCCGGCGGAAACTTCAGGAAGTAAACGAATGGAACCCATCAAAAATAAGGCAAAAAGACCAATAATATAAAGAATACGGTCACGAACAACTTCTAAAAAAACGTTACTGGCAATGGTAAAAATTCGGTTGAAATTCATCTTGATTTCCAGATTATTATTGTAATAAGGTTTGACCAAAAATAAGCAATATCCTTATTCCTGTTTCATTCCCAGAAAGAAATAGGATTGAAACTCTGGGTTGATTTTAGCAGAATCCGGCTGTAAAGTCTCCGGTGTAGGAAGAATATTCGGAACCCTTGGTAACCAATTTTCCACGCGCAAAGAAAATTCTATCCAACAGTAAATATTAATGTGGATTAGGAAAATAATAATAAACCCCATACGAACCAACGGCGGGGGAGACTGGATTTTAAATTTATCTTGAATAAATTCCAGAATAAAGATTAGACAGGCTGCGATGAGTGGCCAAGATTTCAAGGCGAAATTAGGTTTAGTTATTTCTGTCTTTTGATATATAATTAGACATAGTAAGAATGAAGTAATCCAAGGACTTAAGGAAATTCTCCCAATTATAAATGGAGGTTCATTAGTTCGGATACTAATAGCAACCGTTAGCATTAATAAACTCAGAAGTGCCAAACTATTCCTGGTATCTTCATTATTAATTACGAAAACAGATGCCGTCCAAATGGCAATACTGATCAATATAAACGTTCTCCATTCTAAGGGATGGGAGGGTTTAATAATATTTAAAATATTAATTAGTTTTTTCATTTTATTTTAAAATCAATAATGTAAATACCAATCCTAAGAACATAAAATAACTTAAAATATGTGCTAGTAATATTATTCTAAAATCTTTGTATTGTTCGGACATTTTAATCCGTTCTTCTGAATTTCCTGAAAATACTTTACTGATTTTAGTAAAGTCCGTGCTTAATAAAAACCGGAGGGTTTCAAAGCCTATCCATTTAATTAATAGTAAGAAAGTAAAATTAAAAACCGTTAATAAAAAGATAACGAAGGAGGTTGTATCAAGCTGTTCTACCAACAAATAATCAATTAATTGTTTTCGAGCTTCCAATGGTAATACTGCTTCTGCATTTAAAACAATAATCCATTCACAGGCACTTGCCAACAAATTGAGAGCCATTGTATATTGTACACTCAATTTCGGGGAGATATTGAAACTTTTTTGGAAAATCCAGGCTTCAACAGTAATAGAGATTAAAAGCCGAATAATTCTTAATAAAATAACTCTTAATATAGTTCTGACTGGCATATATAGTAGGGAAAGTAGGCAAGAAGCAATAGGGCTGCAAACCAGATTATATTTTTAAGCATACTCTGATTTTATCCGATATTCTATACTGTTCATTGTTTACCCATAACTGATAACTCTTACACCGATAACTGATTACTGATATATGAATCATCCAATTCCCACAAACCCCCAAGAAATGATGGCTCTGCGACAACAACCTGTTACTGACGAGTTAGTTGTAACGGCGTTGGCAGGAGTCGTAAAAATTGCGCGTTCCCGTCAACAATCATTAGAAGATCTGAAGGCTGAGGTTTTAGCCGATGATAGTCTACTGAATCGAGAACAGCGAGTGTGGTTAAGTGAATTAGTCAGCCATGCTTGGCAATCTTTACCCTAGGAAAAAATTTAGGGTTTTTAGAAAAATAGAGGATAGGGAATCATCATTACCACTGAGGATCGGAGAAAAGCAGAGTTTCTGTGGCTTCTGCATCCAAAGGTTGGGCGAATAGATAACCCTGAGCTAATTCGCAACCTAAAAGCCTAAGAAGGGATAATTGTTCTGGCGTCTCAATGCCCTCAGCTACCACACTCATTCCTAAATGATGGGCGAGATTGAGAATGGCTTGAACCACCTCTAAATTTTTTCCCATCGAATCTAAGTTACTAATAAAAGAGCGATCAATTTTAATGATATCTAAAGGAAATCGGTGTAAATAACTCAAGGAAGAATATCCCGTCCCAAAGTCATCTAAACTTAACTGAATTTTACGCTCTTTGAGTTGTTCAAATAGCTCTGATGCTAATTCGGGATTATCCATAATGGCACTTTCTGTAATTTCTAATTTTAAGTTTTTACTATCTAATTTCAAACTCTCAAGAACTTGATCAATTTCTTCAATTAAATTACCTTGAGAAAACTGTTTAACCGATAAATTTACACTCATGGTGATGTCAAAAACTTCCCCTCGTTTAGCAGATTGTTCTTGCCATAATTTGAGTTGACGACAGGAGTGTTCTAATACCCAAAATCCTAGGGGAACAATTAAACCAGTGGCTTCAGCAACGGGAATAAAATGATCCGGCGAAACTAAGCCCCCTTGAGGATGTTTCCAGCGAACTAAGGCTTCAAAACTACTAATTTTTCCCGTTAATAAACAAATAATCGGTTGATAATAAACAATAAATTCTTGACGTTCAATGGCACGGCGAAGGTCATTTTCTAACTGTAAACGAGTTAAGGCGCGGGTGTGCATCTCTCGATTGAACACCTGATAACGGGCTTTTCCTAAGGTTTTAGCTTGATACATCGCCGTATCTGCATCCCTGAGCAAATGTTCCGGCTGTTCGTACTCAGAATTTCCTAAAACAATCCCAATACTGGTATTAATAAAAACTTCATGTTCATGGAGTGAAAAAGATTTGCTTAAAGCCTGTTGAATTGTTTCCGCTAATTGGGTGGCTTCATCAACGGATTCAATCTTTTCTAAAAGGACAGTGAATTCATCCCCTTCAAATCGAGCCAAGGTATAATTATGATTAATACAATTGCTTAATCTTCTCGCCACCGCCTTTAAAAGTTGGTCTCCAGCTAAATGTCCCAAGGAATCATTCACCACTTTAAAATCATCACAATCGAGAAATAATACCGCAAATTGAGAGCTAGAATAGGTGCGGGTATAAGCCAAAACTGCCATCAATCGTTCCATAAAAAACACTCGATTCGGTAAACCCGTAAGTGCGTCATGGGATGCCATGTGTAACAATCGTAAATTGGCTAGTTCTAGTTCCTTCGTTCGTTCTCTGACCCGTTGTTCTAGTTCTGTATTTAATTTTTGAATTTGTAATTTTGCCTCTTGTAAATTGAGTTGATTTTTGATTCTAGCTAAAACTTCTCGAATTTCAAAAGGTTTAGTAATATAGTCCAAACCGCCTACTTCAAAAGCTTGAATTTTATCAAAAACCTCATTTAATGCGCTTAAAAAAATCACAGGAATATCCCGGGTGCGTTCGGAAGATTTTAACTGTTTACAAACTTCATAACCACTCATTTGAGGCATCCGAATATCTAATAAAATTAGATCCGGTGGGTCAGCAATCGCCCCCATAATCGCAGCCGAACCATTAATAACACAGCGAACATCATACCCCTGTTCTGTCAACATTGCTGACAACAGATATAAATTATCGGGTGTATCATCAACAATCAAAATACTGGTGGGTGGGTGATCGGGTTGAGCGTCATTCATCAGAAAAGACTATAAATACAAGAGAAAATAAGTGGTCAGTGCTGGTTGAGTTAAGGTTTAGCGCAAAATTTCTTCAATCATCTGATTAGCTTGTCTACCATAGCTCCCCCCAAATAAGTTAAAATGATTTAGGATATGGTAAAGATTATAAATCATTTTACGACGCGCATAACCAGAATTTATCGGAAAAATCGTCTGGTAACCTTGATAAAAATGAGGAGGAAACCCGCCAAATAATTCAGTCATGGCTAAATCAACTTCTCGATCTCCAAAATAACTAGCTGGATCAAAAATTACCGGTTCTCCTGCTGAAGAAATTGCCGCATTTCCTCCCCATAAATCCCCATGAACTAAGGAAGGTTGAGGAGTATAATCAGCTAATAAATCTGGAATTTTTTTGAGTAATTTTTCTTCCTGATCAAAATATCCTCCTCGCCGTTTAGCTAGTTTCAATTGATAGCCAATTCTATGTTCTTGCCAAAATTCAATCCAATTATTTGTCCAGGTATTAATTTGAGGTGTGGAACCAATTGTATTATTAATTTCCCAGCCAAAATTTACACACCCAGGATAATCCTGTTCCGGTGTCCAGCGATGTAGTAACCCTAAGTTTTTTCCCATTTCTTCCCAGGCTGAAGGGTCATTTTTTCCGGCTAAATTCAGCCATTCTAAGACTAAATAAGCGGAATTTCCTAACCCTCCCCAACAAATGACTTTAGGAACTCGAATAGTATGGGTGTTCCAAATTTGTTGAACTCCTAAAGCCTCGGCCTCAAACATTCCCACTTGACTTATTTGATTCAGTTTAATAAAATAGTGGCGGGAACCTTGACTAATTTGATATCCTTGATTGATGCACCCTCCACCGACGGCATGGCGATCGCAAATTTGAAATGGTTCTCCCGTAGCTTGACTAATTTGTTCAGCAATTTGATCCCACATCATATCTGAAAGTTTTTTGAACTTTAGTGATTTTTCTGGTTTTATTGTATCAAATTAAAATAATCAGAATATTAAAATCATTAACGGGATTCATCCAAGAATAAATTATCAATCCTTAAAAACTGAGTTTCTAGTTGGGCAAAAACCACGATAAAAACGCTAACATTAAGGAATGTAAAGCTATATTTCACAAATCCACTCAATTATGCACATCTTTGGACTTGGTAAAAAACTGAAAATGCCTTCGGCTTCCGACGCCTTACCCGGACGCAAGCAAGTCATGTCCGTACCCGACAAACACTATGTCAATGGTAATCCCCTCAAACCTCCCTTTCCCCCAGGATTGGAAATGGCGATGTTTGGGATGGGCTGTTTTTGGGGAGCAGAACGTCGGTTTTGGCAGCAGGAAGGGGTGTTTAGCACCTCTGTGGGGTATAGTGCCGGATTTACTCCTAACCCCACCTATGAAGAAGTTTGTAGCGGCTTAACGGGACATAATGAAGTCGTGTTAGTGGTTTATGATCCTAAAGTGATTAGTTATGAACAATTGCTGAAAGTCTTTTGGGAAAGCCATAATCCGACTCAGGGAATGCGTCAGGGTAACGATGCTGGGACACAATACCGTTCAGGAATTTATGTTTATTCCCAGCAACAAGGGGAATTAGCTGAAGCCTCCCGTGACACCTATCAAATTGCTCTGAAGCAAGGGGGTTATGAAACAATAACCACTGAAATTCTACCAGCACCGGAATTTTATTATGCAGAAAGTTATCATCAACAATATTTAGCTAAAAACCCCAATGGCTACTGCGGTTTAGGAGGAACCAAAATCAGTTATCAGTAATCAGTTATCAGTTATCAGTTTAAGAGTTGTCAGTTTAACAGTTAATCATTTTGTTAGTCTTTAGTTTTTGTTTTTTTAGTTTTTACTTAACAATCTAAAACTATTAAAATACTAACTATTGACTGATAACTGATGACTGATTGCTAATTACTGATTGCTAATTACTGATTACTAATTACTGATTCTTTTTCCAATCAGCGATCGCTTTCTGAGCCGCATCATAGGCTGATGTATTTTCGGGAACTAACTTAGCTGCTTCAATAGCATTAGCATATTGTTTTTTCTTAGCCCGGGATTGAGCAATTTCCCAGATTTGATCTGCCCATTGATTGATTAACTTCTCAGCCTCCAAATATCCAGGCTGATCCGCCGGAATTTTTTGGACAAGACCGATGGCATCACTATAGGATGAGGCTTGACCGGGCTTAATTAAAGCCTTAGCCTGGCTCATAATTCCTTGATTATTGTTCAGGATTTTTAACTGAGCTTCCCACTCCTGAAGTTGTTTTTGTCCCTGTTGATAAATCTCAGGATCAGCGTCAGGCAGCAACTTGATCGCCTCCACCGCTCCTTGCCAATTTTGACTCAGGGCGCGCCCTTGGGCAATCACCAGGATCGTTTTACTCCACTGTTCAATATCCCCTTGGGCTTCCTTGTACTGCGGATCACTCGCCGGAATTTGTTGAACGATGGCGATCGCCTTACTAAAATCAGAAGCGGAAGCATCTTTTAACAGGAGTTTCGATTCATCCAACAATTGAGCCGGACTTGCAGGAGTTGGAGTCGGGGGTGTGCTTTCCGGTTTTGTGGTCGCGGGCAGTGGTTTGGGAGTTTTAACCACCGTTGAAGTCTCAACAGAAGACTTAGCGGTTTTTTGACCTAAAAATATCGGTTTATTGGTTAGAAACACACCCAGCAACAGTACCAGCGCCGTTGCGCCACTCCAAAGAATTAACCGTTGTAAAAATGAACTTTCTGTCATAGTGTCCTCTGTTGAACTTGCAGGCGGTTGGGAGTTCATCTGAACTACAGAATTTGGAGGATTGGGGGGTAAATTTCCGGGTTCGACGGGTTCACCTGTCGCAGAACCCCGATCTCCATTTCCTTGATCAGAGGATAGGGATAATTTCAGTGGATCTTCCGATACGGTCGCAGTCCCATTTTGGTGAGATTCTACAGTTGCCATATTTATTTCTCTAATACCATTGGAAAGATTAATAGCCACCTGACGACTTTCAGGTAAAAGTACCTGCTGGAGTTTAGAGGCTGGATAAACTGCAAATACGGGGTTTTGTCGGGGTCTTAAATGTTGTTCCGTCACTTCAGGTAAACGTTTCTCCAGTCCATGAATTAATGAATCTGAAGTTGAAAATTGTCCGGCTTTTAACCCTTCCAATAATACGGAAGTAAAGAATCCTTGGCGCAAAGCCGAAGTTTCCCTGGACAACTGTTCGGGCTGACAAGATAAAATCGTCGGAATTTTTAATTTTCGGGCGATTTCAGCCGTTTGAATTCCGACACTTTCCCCCGCGTGCGCCCCCTGAGCGCGGTTAATATCCAGCAACACCAAAATTTTATCGGTTGCTGCGGCTTTAAAATAGTCAAATAACTTTGGAATGGGAATTCCCGTTGTTTCTAACTGAGTCGGGTTACCGTCAATTGGTAATAGATAATCCTGTCCCCCCTTGGCGAACCCATGACCACTAAAGAAAAACCAAAGGACATCCTCCGGGCCAAGTTGCTCTTTACAGAAAGACTCTACCCAATCTAAAACATTTTCCCGATTGGGATAGGTAGACATCTTCGACACTGGAGGCGAGTGATCGCAGAGCAATAAACTCTGATCACGAGGAAATCCGGCAACATCAACCAAATATTCATAAATAGCCTCTGCATCCTTTTGGGCATAATTCAAGGGTTGCAGATATTGATATTGATTAATGCCAATGGCAATACAAATATAGCGTTTCATCGCTTATGCCCCATAAATTTCTAGTTTTACAACACTTAACTTAAAACCCCATCATACATCATTACAGCAATATCTATCGCAGTGTGCAAAGAAATTAGGACATCAATAAGATCTTTAAATTCGCTCCTGAAAAATGACTTTCCATAAAGCTCCCTATTTCCCGTTATATTTGCTAAACACTGGATGGGACTCAAATTCAGTTTCGTTTAATAACTTAAAGGAGACAAAATCAGAAAAAATATCGGGTTTGATTTTGGCAATATGCTGATCTAAATAGCTATTCAAATCAGTAGAAAGATCATTTGCTATACTATGTCTTCCTTCTTCTATACACACTCTTGTTGTTACTCCTGAACCTGCGAAAAAATCAAGCACAACAGAACCAGGGTAAGACATCGCCCGGACAATTCTTCTAATTACTTCCGTTGGTTTTTGGGTGGGATGTCCTACCCTTTGCAGGGAATTACCATTCAATCTTCCAATCTCCCAAACATTAGTCGGATTTTTTCCTTTCTCAACATTCTCAGGATTTAGTCTTTTATCTTTTAAGTAAAGTGCTTTAGTTTCTTGATCAAAAGGTATACGAACTGCATCTAGGTCGAAAACATATTTTTTTGTTTTCGCAAACCAGGCTATTTCCTCATGACGATTAGCAAAGAATCGATGGGCACTCATACCATTTTTATAATACCAAATAATCATATTCACTAATCGCATCTTACTATGATGACGCATATACATCATAATTTCTAGTAAGTCACCACTTCCGGCTTCACTTTGATATTGAAATCCACCAAATATAACAATATTTCCCGTCTCAGATAGAACTCTCTCGCTCTCTATCAACCAATTAGATGCCCACTTAATATAATTATCAAAGTTATCCCATTCCGCGAGATTTATATTATAAGGAGGATCACAAACAATCAGTTGAACCGAGTTTGAGGGAATCTTTTTAAGCAGTTCAAGACAATCGAGATTCATTACTGAATGAACGGTTTCTTGATATTCTTTAACTTCAATTTCTAGTTCAGAAGTGTGAACCCCCTTACGTTTTCTTAGGGCATTCATTCCCATAAGTCGTGTATTTCTGTGCGATCGGTTAGCCATATTTTTTCTATAGATAAGACCAGTTTTAGTTAGGTTAGTGTTTACAACTTCTTTGTATCTTTGTGTTTAAATTGAATTTTATTTTTATAATAATACCATTAATAATTTCTATATACATCGCTTTTATTCAGATATTTTAGCACCATATACCTCATAAAAGTATTGATTCAATTCTTGTAAATTTTCCTCGTTAACAACATTAGATTTAGATAATATTACCAGCTTTTTTACTTCTTTTGATATTTTTTCTAATAACGAGTTTCCTGGTATAATCAAAGGTATTTTCTTAATATAATTTGCGGAATTATTAGTGCTTATGTTAATAGTTCTAATCAGATTATTACAAATTTTGCTATTAAAAAAACCAAGTAAATAGTACATTAAATCTTGATAATCTTGGCGGGGAAATATTCCCACAATAGACTGATCAAATAATCTCCCATCAAGTAATGATCCCGTAATTGAAGAAGATGATATCATCGGTACAGCAATTCCCTGACGGAAATAAAATTGCGAATTCTGAAATCTGGCTTTTTGCTTATTAGTAACTGTATAATCATAAACTGCTTCTTCCCCCCAGTCCATAAACCATTCTGATTGTTTGTAGAATCTTTGATTACCACCCTTGACAATCGGAACCCAATAACAATTATTTTTAATTCCATTCAGAGGTGGATTAATAGAAAGATCATCTTTACAGATCCTATGATCCTCTACAATAGCATATTTTTTAGTCCCCCTAGTAACAGATGGCGATCGCCTTAAATACTTGCCATCATTCCCCGAATAAAAACCCGTGACCACAAAACAAATATCACCTATTGTCATATTATCAGAACTCATAACTTGAGAAATCCAGTCTTTTGAAAACAGAAAAAAAGCCTGGGATGGATTGTTAATAAGTTGACGGTAGGAAAGTCTACAAAGTTCATAATTTTTCTTGGCATTAGTTAATAATTTCGTTAACTCTGACGGTGAATGCAGACCATTATATACAGGAAAATTGTAATCAATATTAGGTTTTTCCTTAACAATAGATATTATACTCAATCCCGCATAGCCAAAGTTGACACCCGGGAAAAAATCCGAAGGAAAAAGCGTGATTGATTCTATTTTATAATTACTAATAATTTCTTTTCGCAAACCTTGATGCTGATGGAGTGATAAATAGGTATCGGGAATAATAAAAACTAGGCGTCCGTCCTGTTTTAATAATTCCAGCGTTTGAATTAAAAATAAACCGTAGGTTTCCTTGGCGTATATATGAGGATATGCTTTTTTTAATTGTTTTCTCTTTTCCGGTGATTGATAGGCTCCATAGGGTGGATTAGCAATCACTCTATCAAATTTTTTGTTAGTGTTTGCCAGGATAAAATCTTGATGTATAATCTCAATATTTTTTAAGTAATTATATTTGATATTTAACTGATTTACAGCATCAATATTCAACTCATAGGCGGTAATTTCTGGAGTTAATCCTTGTTTTAATAACTCGTCAATAAACACACCCTCACCCGCACAAGGTTCAAGCACAGACAGATGAGAATTACATTCGAGAAGTCCCACCATATAGGAGGTAATATGATGACAATTCGTGTAATAGGCTTGGAACTGATCTTGCTTTCTATTTGTGGGAGCTACCATGATTGAAAACTGCTATATTTATATTTTATAATCTAAAAAATTAATTAATAGTTTACTGAGGCGAACATCCACACCTTGCTGATTGCCCTTATGTTTTCTATTTTAAGCGTGACGCCATGATCGTTGTGGCTACGCCATCACATCCCATCCCATCGAATTTACATTAATACATAAAAGTACACATAAATTCACAAAATTAATTAATATTTGTTCTGATTTTTAATAGTTTAATTGAAAATTGATAGACTCAAGAAACCAGATTGGGTTATCCTAATGCAAACACTAAACCAGACTAACCTAGCTTTTCAATCTTCAAATAAGCAAATTATTTTCATTGACTCCTCTGTAGAAAACTACCCAAGCTTGATCACAGGAGCAAACAAGAACACAGAAATAGTCATTTTAGAAAAAGACCGTAGTGGCGTAGAACAGATCACACAGGCACTCAGAAGCTGGTCAAATATAAAAGCCTTGCACATAGTTTCTCACGGTAGCCCGGGCAGTTTACAACTCGGTTCAGACATTTTAAATAGGGAAAATTTAGACAGTTTTAATAGTCTACTCCAGCAGTGGGGAAAAGCCCTAACAAAAACCGCAGATATTTTGCTTTATGGGTGTGAAGTAGCAGCAGGAGAAACAGGAGAAAAATTTATCAGGTGCCTGAATAAAATTATTGGAGCCAACATAGGAGCATCCAGCAACAAAACCGGCAACGTCGCCCTAGGAGGAAACTGGAAATTAGACAAAACCATCGGGTCAATTGAAACCCCCCTAGCTTTTTCAGCAGTCACAATAGAAAACTATGCCGGAGTGTTAGCAACCGCCAACTTCGATGTGAGCTCAATCTTCACCGAGGATGTCATTGTTAACTACACTGGTGGAGTTACAGACACCACCCAAAACGGCATGAGCACATCGAGTGAAACCCTAATCACTCAGTCCTTTGCCACCTTTAAAGTAGGTGCTAATGGTAATGGTTTACCCGACAACGGCTCTTTCGCCGCCAGCACCTACCATCCCGCAATTCAACTCGGCTACAGTAACACCAGTAACGGCAACAACGCCAAAGTTCTCAGTGCCAACAATACCAGCTTTACCTTCAACCCACCTGTTCGCCACCAGTGCAGATGGTACAGCAGGGATAGAGGTAAAGTTTAACTATAGCGATGGCACTAATCAAACCAGCACAGCCAATGTGCCTGACTGGTTTGACACTATTACCGAATCCGCTAACACATACTATCTGATTGATGGGACAGATCGGAGCTTTGATTTAACAGGGAGCAGCTATCATGATGCTAACACGGTCGCCCTGTACGGGCTGAAGTTCGCTCCCAACCAAGACAAAACTCTCAGTAGTATTACCTTCACAAAAACCAGTGGTTCCACGGTTAACAACTGGGTAAGCTTTTTTGGGGCTACGGGAGAGTACAACAACGCCCCCGTCCTGAATGGGGCTAACGTCTCTAGTTTAGCAGCCATTAGCGAAGACCCCACAACCAATTCAGGGACATTAGTTTCCACCTTCTTAAGCAGTGGTTTTACCGATGCCGATAATAATCCCAGTGGCATAGCAGTCACCAGTTTCAGCAATACCAGTAATGGAACTTGGCAGTTTTCTAGCGATAACGGTAGCAATTGGACAACTTTCGGGGCAGTAACAGATAGTTCGGCAACTCTTTTAAATAACACAAATTTAATCCGATTTGTTCCCAATGCTAACTTTAACGGCAATGTCAGCCTCACTTATCGGGGGTGGGATAGCACCAGTAGCAGCAATGGACAAACGGGTGTGAATGTCAGCACCAATGGAGGAATTACTGCTTTTAGTACCGCCACAGCCACCTCTAATTTAAGTATTACTAACGTTAATGACTTACCTACAGGAAATGTTAGTGTTACGGGTACAGCGACACAAAACCAAATTTTAACCGCCACGAATACCTTAGCGGATGTTGATGGTTTAGGTACTTTTAATTATCAATGGCAAGAGTCAGCAGATAATGGAGTCACCTGGACTAATATTAGTGGAGCGACTAATAATACTTTTACCTTATCTCAGACACAAGTTGGGAAAAAGGTACAGGCAAAAGTTAGTTATACTGATTTACTAGGGACAGTAGAAACTATTAATAGTAGTCCGACTTCTGCGGTGGCTGCACTTTTGAATAATGTTCCTACAGGGAATGTTAGTATTACGGGGACAGCGACACAAAACCAAATTTTAACCGCCACGAATACCTTAGCGGATGTTGATGGTTTAGGTACTTTTAATTATCAATGGCAAGAATCAGCCGATAATGGAGTCACCTGGACTAATATTAGTGGAGCGACTAATAATAATTTGACCTTATCTCAGACACAAGTTGGGAAAAAGGTACAGGCAAAAGTTAGTTATACTGATGGATTAGGGACAGTAGAAACGGTTAATAGTAGTCCGACTTCTGCGGTAGCTGCACTTTTAAATAATGTTCCTACAGGGAATGTTAGTATTACGGGGACAGCGACACAAAACCAAATTTTAACCGCCACGAATACCTTAGCGGATGTTGATGGTTTAGGTACTTTTAATTATCAATGGCAAGAATCAGCCGATAATGGAGTCACCTGGACTAATATTAGTGGAGCGACTAATAATAATTTGACCTTATCTCAGACACAAGTTGGGAAAAAGGTACAGGCAAAAGTTAGTTATACTGATGGACTAGGGACAGTAGAAACTGTTAATAGTACACCCACAGCTACCGTTACTAATGTCACTGCCAATAACCATGCTCCCGTATTAGATAATACCAACTTCACCTATAGCCTCACCCCTATTAATAAGAATGACAGCAACTCCAGTGGGGATGCTGTCGGGAATATTATTCCAACTTCGGGTATTAAAGAAAACACCAAGGTCTCCCTCCCCAGTGTTTCCTATAGTTCTGTCACCACCGCCGACTTCGACAAAGATGGCAACATCGACATCCTGCTCACGGGCTCAGGCATCAGCAAAATCTATAGCAACAACGGCAGTGGCGGTTTTAGCGAAAATACCAAGGTCTCCCTCCCCGGTGTTTCCTATAGTTCTGTCACCACCGCCGACTTCGACAAAGATGGCAACACCGATATCCTGCTCACGGGCGAGGATAGTTCGGGTAGCCCCATCAGCAAAATCTATATTAACAACGGCAGTGGCGGTTTTAGCGAAAACACCAACGTCTCCCTCACTGGTGTTAAAGCTAGTTCCGTTACCACGGCGGACTTTGACAAAGATGGGGACACCGACATCCTGCTCACGGGCCTGGATAGTTCTAATAGTTCCATCAGCAAAATCTATAGCAACAACGGCAGTGGCGGTTTTAGCGAAAATACCAGCGTCTCCCTCCCTGGTGTTTCCTTTGGTTCCGTCACCACCGCCGACTTCGACAAAGATGGCAACATCGACATCCTGCTCACGGGCTCAGGCATCAGCAAAATCTATAGCAACAACGGCAGTGGCGGTTTTAGCGAAAACACCAAGTTCTCCCTCCCCGGTGTTGACAATGGTTCCGTCACCACCGCCGACTTTAACAAAGATGGCAACACCGATATCCTGCTCACGGGCGAGGATAGTTTATGGAACTACATCAGCAAAATCTATACCTATCTTTTGCCGAGGATATCCGATGTAGACACCACTACCATCACCGTAGCCATCGCTATCACTGCCGCCAACAATAACGGCACCTGGCAATATTCCACCGACAACGGCACAACCTGGACAAACTTCCCAGCCGTCAGCAACAGTAACGCCCTATTATTAGATGCAGGTAACAAAGTCCGCCTCCAACCCAACGCCAACTACAACGGCACTACTACCAACACCTTTACCTTCCGCGCCTGGGATCAGTCCACAGGTACAGCCGGAAGTACAGCCGACACCAGTATTAACGGTGGTACCACAGCCTTTAGCACCAACACCGCCACCGCCTCCATCACCGTCACTACCATTAACAATGCTCCCACTGCCGCCGACAAAACCCTAAGCGTCAAGGAAGACAACAGCTACACCTTTACGACGGCGGACTTCGGTTTTAGTGATATCGACACTACAGACACGCTAAAATCAATAAAAATCACCCAACTGCCTACAGTGGGGACATTACAACTCAATGGCAATGCTGTCAAAGCTAACCAGGTGATCACTGCTACTGATATCTCCGAGCTAGTCTTCACCCCAGTTGCCAATGCCAACGGTAGCAGTTATGCCAACTTCGGGTTTACCGTTAATGACGGCATTATCGACAGCCTGACAGCTAATAAAATTACAAATGACCGTCCGATCTTCTTTGTCAAATCAGGGAATGTGAGTTTTAAGAACCTTACCCTCAAAAATGCAGTTGCTAAGGGAGGCGATGGCTATAACTCCGGTGGCGGTGCTGGGATGGGAAGAATAATGACCAAGGTTTACCCACCTCACCCCCAACCGTCACCACGAGCAGTGATACCACCTTTGAAAATAACCTAGAGGTTCCACAGACCAAAATTCAAGCTGCCTCTGGAGTTAAAGTTAAAGTGGATATAAAAGATGGCAATATCAAAGTTCAAGATGGCCCCATTGCCGGAGCGACCCTGTTCTTTGATGGCAACCTCAACCGCACCCAAGATAGCAATGAACCCAGTACCACCACCGACAGTGCTGGCAACTTTACCCTCGACATTCCCGATAGTTTCGACCTCAATAGTGACGGGTTTATTGATGCGGGTGAAGGAGAGTATGTCGCCATTGGCGGTACAGATGCCATTACCGGACAAGCCTTTACTGGCAGACTGCGGGCAGTTCCCGGTTCTACGGTAGTTACCCCTCTGACTACCCTAATTTCTGCCATCGTCGATACCGGGGCGCTTCCAGAAGAATCCGAAACCCAGGTCAAAACCGCTTTGGGACTTCCCAGCAGTATTAACTTAGCCACCTTTGACGCGATCGCGGCAGCCCAAGCGGGTTCGAGTGAAGGTTTAGCGGTGTTAGCGGCACAGGTGGCAGTGCAAAACCTGATTAGCCAAATTAGTAACTCCCTGCAAACGGTTATCAGCATTAGCAACAATGGCTTAGATGCTCTGGTGACAGATAACCTAGCCCAACTCCAGCAAAGTGGCAGTGTTAATCTCAGTGATAGTACGATAATTCAAACTTTGATTAGTAACACCGTTAGTAATATAACCAATATTTCAGCAGAGGTAAACCCAGACAATACTATTAACCTAGAGGCAATTACCAACAATATCAGCCAACTGTCAGAAGTGATTGCCGCCAGCAACCAGCAAATTCTCACCGCCACCACCACGGATGGCATTTTCCAAGCCCAAAAAGTCGCCCAAACCAGCGTCACCCAGGATTTAATCGCCGCCTTCAGTGGCACAAAATCCTTCAGCGAAGTGGTAGCCAATAATACCGGAGAAGCCTTAACCGCTCAAATTGCTACCGCCACCATTGATACTTCTGTGATTGACCAACCCTCAACAGATAACCCTGGAGGAATCGTCATTGATAACGGTAACATTGACCCAAATCAGCAGGTGATTAATAGTACCGGAGTTAGCTCAACCAATCAACTGCATCCCACAACCAATAACACCGCTACTCCTAACCCAACGACGGCTAATCCCTCATCCCTGAGCGCCCCCATTGAACAGTTCATCGCTCAGAAAAATCTGACCTCTGTTCCTGTGAGTAATCCCCCCGATGACCTGCTCTTAGGAGATGAGCGTCCCAACTCCCTCAGCGGCGGTGTTGGTCAGGATACCTTACTTGGTTATGGCGACAATGATTTCCTCTCAGGAAACCCAGGTCAAGATGTGATTTATGGTTTCCTCGGAAACGACCTGATTTATGGTGGAGCCGATGAAGACTGGGTGCGAGGCGGTAAGGACAATGACTTGATTTTCGGAGGTTTAGGAAACGATACCCTCAGTGGTGATTTAGGCAATGATACGGTATTAGGAGAAACTGGAAACGACCTGTTAGTTGGTAATGTCGGAGATGATCTCTTGTCGGGTGGTTCAGGAAACGATAACCTTTATGGTGGCGACGGTAAGGATCTGATTCATGGCGGTCAAGGCGACGATCTTGTAGATGGAGCTAATGGGGATGATTTCATCACAGGAGATGTAGGTAATGATACCCTGAATGGTGGAGTCGGAAGTGATTCGCTGATCGGGGGTCAAGGAGCAGATATCTTTATGTTAAATCCGGGTGAAAATGCTGATTTTATCCTAGATTTTGTCGGAGGTGAGGATCTGTTAAAATTGACCCAAAATTATAGTTTTAATCAGCTTACCATCCTGCAAGGCAGTGGGACTCAGGCGGGAAATACCTTGATTCAAGTAGCAGCTAACAATGAACTTTTAGCCACTTTAATTGGTGTTCCTGCTAACTCAATTACCGCTAATTCTTTTACCCTTAATTAACGCATAAATCCCGAAATCCGGTTTCTTGAAGAAATCGGGTTTCTTCAAAGATTCCTGAGAACTTCAACAATTTTTATGCTCCATCATCGTTACCTTTATTTAACCGGACTCCCTTGCTCTGGGATGTTTTTTTTCAGTCAACTGTTAGCCCAACATCCTGAAATTGAGAGTAATTATTTGCGATCGCCGATTTGTGACTTACTGCTGAACTTTCGCAACTTTTTGACCACTAACCCCGAATTAATTAACGGACTAAATCAAGACTTTCAGGGGACAATGGAGCGATCTCTCTTAGGAATGAGAGGGTTTATTAACGGTTGGGATAAACCGATTTCTCAACCTTGGATTGCTAATTTTCATCCCCAATGGTTGGAGCATTTAGAGTTAGTTCATTTAATTGATCCTGATTTTAAAATGGTAGTTTTTGTGAGAGAATTAGGTCAAATCTATGGAGCGATAGAAACCCAACATCAAAAAACATTACTGTTAGATTTTCCTGAAAAATTAGCCTCTCTTTCCAGAGCAGAACGCGCTCAAAAATTATTCATTCCTCCAGGGATTGTAGGTTCAGGTATCAAGGCTTTAGAACAAATCCAAGACTTAGAAATTAGTTTACAAGAACGATTATTTTATGTGGTTTACGAGCATTTAATGACCAATCCTCAAGAAGTCTTAACAGAATTATTCAACTGGTTAAACCTCCAACCCATTACACCGAATTTAACCCTAATTAATTTTGAATTATCTAATTATTCCCAGTCTTTTGGTAAATATGTCGAAGAACCCTACAATCCCCATCAACCATTAGTTAATTATCCTATTCCAAAGCGTTTTGAAACCACAATTAAACAGAATTTTACTTGGTTTTATCAAACTTTTTACCCTGGTTTATTGTAATTTTCTGTATCACTATTCCCTGTTTCCTGCTATAACTCTATGACTTTTAATCCTCTCATTCTTCATCAAGGACGCTCTCTAACCCTCAAACGTACAACTCCCGATGATGCTGCTTTTCTGTTTGAAAAAATGTATTCCTGTTATGAGTTTATGCGTTTATTTCGTCTAAATGATACAGCAGAAACCGTAGAACAAGTTAGAGAAAAATTAATCAGCAGATCCTATTTAACACCTGCCGAAAGTGGTTATTTAGAATGCTTAATGATTCATAAACATCATGGCATAATTGGAATTATTGCCGCCGCCGACTATAGTGCTCTCCATCAAAGGGCTGAACTGTTAATTGGGATTTTTGAGGAAAAATATCGTTCTATTTCCTATGGGATTGAAGCGGGTTTATTAATGACAGACTTAATTTTTAATGCCTATCATTTACATCGCTATTATGCCTATTGTTATGGTTATAACCATCCTGTCCATGCAGCTTTAATTACCGCAGGATTTCAATTAGAAGGAATTATGAAAGAACATTTATATAATCCGGTTAGTCAAGAATATGTTGATCTGCACATTTATGGTATGAATGAAACTCAGATGCGACAAAATCCTCGGATTTCTCGTTTATCAAAACGATTAGTTGGACGTGATATTACCCAACCTTTAACAGCACCCCTTCCTCCCCCCGATGAATCCAAAATTCCCGCTATGAATACTGTTTCCCCATCGGAAAATCAACCTTATTTTGCTAAATCAGGAATACTCAAATGGGGGAATTGATGAACATAATTTGGTTCAAAGCCATAAACTTCGATATTTACCCTTCTACCTAACTGAAGAACATAGTCATCGATTTTATCTGCAATGTCAATAGTTTGCCACCGCCCAACCTGCTCCCAAGTCAGATAAATCATTTTTAGTGGGTGTCAACCAGCCTTGAAACCAAATACAATTATTAACTAGAAAGTTATTCTAGGATGGAAAATCAATGAAAACTGCGTTAATTACAGGAGCTTCTGTTGGTATTGGGGCGGCGTTTGCCAAGGAATTGGCATCTCGGAAAATAGATGTGGTTTTAGTGGCCCGTTCTCAGGATAAATTAGAACAACTGGCAGAAAAATTGCGATCGCAATATAATATTAAAGCCCATGTCATTCCTCAAGATTTGACACAACCAGAGGCAACACAATTGGTTTTTGATGCAGTTTCTCAACAAGGATTAACCATTGATTTATTAATTAATAATGCCGGATTTGGAGATTATGGAGCCTTTGCCGATCGCCCCTTAACTAAACAGGTGCAAATGATTCAGTTAAATATTACGGCATTAGTTGAACTGACTCATTTATTCTTAACTGATATGAAAAAACGGGGTGCGGGTGCAATAGTTAATATCGCTTCAATTGCGGGTTATCAACCCTTACCCTATTGTTCTGTTTATGCGGGAACAAAAGCTTTTGTTTTGAATTTTACTGAGGCTTTATGGGCAGAAAATAAAGACTCCGGGGTGAGACTTTTAGTGGTCTGTCCTGGCCCTACCGAATCTAACTTTTTTGTCGCGGCAGAATTTCCTCAAACTTTTTCCGGTGGCGGACAGAATTATACGACGGCGGAAGAAGTTGTTAAGGATACATTGAACGCTTTAGAAAAAGACTTTTCAACCTTAGTAACTGGAGGATTCACTAATCAATTTATTGTGAATTTACCTCGATTTTTCCCCAGAGATACGATTGTTAGTTTAGTGGAAAAACAGTTTAAACCTAAGAAATAAATTGTTGTTGGGCTTTAGCACAAAGATTATAGGGCTAAAGCCCAACAACGTATGACTTAAGGATAGAAACACAATTGGGGTAAACCCAAGGTTTCTTCCCAACCCATCATAATATTCATACACTGCACCCCTTGTCCGGCCTGACCTTTAATTAAGTTATCAATAGCAGACATCACGATCACCCGTCCGGTGCGTTGATCCACTTCAATTCCTAAATAACAAAGGTTAGTTCCACAGGCCCATTTTGTTTGGGGATAGGTACCACCAGGTAAGATTTTAACCAAAGGAGAATTGCGATAAAACGCTTTATAAATGGTAATTAAATCTTCTCTTACTAACCCCGGATCTCGTAAAGTTGCATAAACCGTCGCTAAAATTCCCCTGACCATAGGCATTAAATGGGGGGTAAATTGGACTAGAATATCATGTCCGGCTAAGTCACTACAAACCTGTTCAATTTCTGGGGTATGGCGATGATGACCCCCCACACTATAGGCCCCAATTGAACTATCCGCTTCGGCTAATAACATATTAACTTTAGCCTGTCTTCCCCCGCCAGAAGTGCCTGATTTCGCATCAATAATTGTGGTATGGGGATCAACTAATCCCTGTTTTAATAGAGGAGAAATCGCTAATAAACTTGCTGTTACATAACACCCCGCACAACCAACTAATTGAGCCGTAGCTAGGCGATCGCGATACAATTCTGGTAAACCATAAACGGCCGTGGCGGCAATTGCTTGATCCGTGCGTTCTCCCCCATACCATTTTTTATAAATGTCTAAATTAGAAAATCGATAATCCGCCGATAAATCTAATACTTTACATCCTTTTTCTATTAATTGGGGCGCCATGGTATAGGCTAAATTATTAGGTAAGGATAGAAAAACAATTTGACATTTAGAGGCTATTTTATCAATATCAATAGGTTCGATCACTAAATCCACACATTCATTCAAATGGGGATAGAGACTACAAAAGGGTTTTCCGGCGCTACTATCCCCGCCTAAATAGGCAATTCTGACCAGGGGATGATCCTGTAACAAACGTACCAACTGCACGCCCCCATAGCCCGAGGCTCCCACAATACCGACGGGAATCCGTTCTGCATTACCCATATTACTGAACTCCTAGAAAAATGACCTAACTTTTGCTGCATGATAGCGGATTCTGGAAAAATTTGGAAAAATGTTTTGGAATTTCTCTAGGATCTCTCAAACTCGAAAACCCATTTCCCCAAGTTCCTGACGCAAACGTTGGGCTTCTGGGGAGTTATTTTGCTCGTGTAATTCTATGGCGGCTTTAAACATTGTCGAACTATCGCTGAGTTGCCCAATTTGTAGTAGGAGGACTCCTAAATTTTGGAAGGTTTCGGCTGAGTTGGGATTGAATTCTAATGCTTTTTGATAGGCGGCGATCGCTTCTCGATAGGCTCCCATTGCCCTCAAGGTCATGCCTAAATTATAATAGGCGATCGCTAGACCAGGATCAATTTCTATAGCGGTTTGATAGGCTATTTTTGCCGATTCTAGTTCTCCTTCTTGTTTGAAAATATTGCCTAAATTATTATAGGCTCCCAGCTTTAATTGTGGTAAGATGTTAATATCAACGGCGGTTTGATAATGCTGTTTGGCTAGGGTAAATTGTCCTTGTTTGCTATAGGCTATGCCCAAATGATAATGGAGTTCATATAAAACCCCATCTTCTCCATTACTCTCTTGAGATAATCCTAATTTTAATAGTTCTATGCCCCGCTCTAAGTCTCCTATTTCAACATATAAAGCTCCCAATTTACTCGCAGCATAGGCATCCGTTGGATGTTCTGCTAAGTAACGCTCCATGGATGTTTTTGCCAGTTGCCATTTATTCCGTTTGGCGATCGCTTCGGCTTGGTATCCCTCATGTAAAATAGCAACTTGGGGTAATGTTCCGATTTGCCATTGTGGTTTTTGGCGGATTAATTCAGTAACACTATCATCTACCATGGCATGATAGGGACGGGAAAAACAGATTTGGGAATGATTTCTAAACAGTCGAGAAACTAAGGAATAAGGAGACTGACTGGCGCCGATTTCCTGTCTAATTAAGTTCACCACAATTAAATTACGATTTTCCATAATTTGATGGAGTTGCGCCCCAATTCCAGGGGCTAAAACTTCATCTGCGTCTAATACTAAGATCCACTGTCCGGTGGCATAACTAAGCGCAGCATTTCTGGCTTTAGCAAAGTCATCACACCAATTAAAGGAATGAACTTTTGCTCCAAATTGTTGGGCAATTTTTGGGGTTTTATCCGTTGACCCGGTATCAACAATAATAATTTCATCAACAATTCCTTTAACACTGTTTAAACATTTTGCTAAAGTTTCTTGTTCATTCTTAACAATCATGCAAAGGCTTAATTTCATAAATATAAATTTGGTTATTTAGTAGATAGAAGGATTTGTAGGGGCGGGTTTCTGTATTGATTTCTGTTTCTCACAGATAATCTTGAAAAACCCGCCCCACTTCGCCTCAATCTGTCATCAGTTTATCAGTTGTAGGGGCGGGTTCCGTGCAAATTTCTGATACTCACAGATATTCTTTCTAAACCCGCCCCTACTGTATGTTGTGTAAGTCCTAATTCAATTGATCATTAATTTTGAGGATATGTAATAGGGGAGGGTTTAGGTCGATTTATTGTACATATCTAAGGTTAAGTCGGGGCGGGTTTAGGTCGATTTATTGTACATATCTAAGGTTAAGTTAAGTCGGGGCGGGTTTAGGTAGATTTATTGTACATATCTAAGGTTAAGTTAAGTCGGGGCGGGTTTAGGTAGATTTATTGTACATATCTAAGGTTAAGTTAAGTCGGGGCGGGTTTAGGTAGATTTATTGTACATATCTAAGGTTAAGGCGAACCCGCCCCTACGACTGATCACTATTTTAGCTTATTTCGGTAAAATTAAGATTTGATCAATAACATGAATGACTCCATTACTCGCCGGAATATCAGAATCAATTATCGTGGCATTTCCGACTTTAATTTGATTTTTCTTGGTCTTAATCGTAACAGAACCTCCCTCTAAAGTTTTAATTTTACCTGATTTCAACTCCGTTGTTGTGACTTTACCTGGGATGACATGATATTCTAATAGTTCGGTAAATCGGTTGAGGTTTTGCGATTTTAGAATCGCATCTAAAATTTGTTGGGGTAACTTGGCTAAAGCTTCATCTGTGGGAGCAAAAATGGTAAAATCTCCTTTTTTTAAAGCATCTAATAATCCAATCGATTGTAAAATCATCCCTAGGATTTTAAAGCGTTCATCGGATAAAATAACCGTAGCTAAATCTCCGACTACACCTTGAATTACTTTTGGGGAAATAGGAATTTGAGCTAAATCTTGGTTAGGT
Source organism: Planktothrix sp. PLAVEN19ND (assembly GCF_057220675.1). NCBI lineage: Bacteria > Bacillati > Cyanobacteriota > Cyanophyceae > Oscillatoriales > Microcoleaceae > Planktothrix > Planktothrix sp. PLAVEN19ND. The sequence continues at coordinate 3,699,149 of NZ_CM170132.1, forward strand.
TGACGACAAATTAGTTCGGAATTAGCAGACATTTGAACTTCTGCTGCGACTCCCTGGGAAATAGTTCCTAATGTTAATAAACCTAAAAGACTGACCATTCCTAAACTTTTGCCTTGGGTTTGATTTTCTATTAAAGTTTTCATGGTTTTATCCTCTCCAAATTATTAAAATTATTCAGGTAAAATCACCGCATCAATCACATGAATTACACCATTTCTAGCAAAAACATCAGCTTTAATTACCGTGGCGTTATTAACTTTTACGGATGTCCCTAACTCAATCTTAATCTTATTCCCTTCTAGGGTTTGGACTTCTCCAGATTTTAGGTCAGTGGATAACACCTTTCCCGCCACAACATGAGAGGTAAGAATTTTGACCAATTGGGCTTTATTTTCCGGTTTCAGTAAGTCCGATAAAACTCCCGGGGGCAGTGCAGAAAAGGCTTTATCCGTGGGTGCAAATAGGGTAAATGGCCCCTCACCTTTAATGGTATCTACTAAGTCCGCCGCTTGTAACGCTTGGGTTAGAATGGTAAATTCACCCGCGCTCACTATTGTATCAATAATATCGAGGGAAATTGTAGCCGGAACTTGAGTAATTTGGGTTGAGTTTGTTAAGGTATAATTATAAAGTTGAGCTTGAACGGGTAAAATCCCGAATAGCGTCAACCCAACAACACCTACAAACCTAGCTATGAATTTTTTCGAGTAATTTTGAATGGTGATCATGGTTATCAAACACAAATAGAGATGGAGACTTTTAGTTAACTTTTAGGGGTAACATCAAAGTTATAATTTAAGACGTTAATTATCGGCCCTTGTTTCGGTAAATTATCTGCGGTTAATGTCAGCGTATCGGTTTGTTTAATTTGTATTGATGTTCCCGCCATCACAGACAAAAAATTATCAACGGGTTCGATATCACAGGCCGCTACATCCGCCGCCAAGGTGCGATAATGGGTGGGGATGACAATTTTAGGATTGAGAAATTCAATGGTTTTTTTGGCTTCTTCTGGAGTATAGGATTTCGCCCCGCCTCCCACCGGAATCAACATTAAATCAGGACGACCGATTAAAATGCGTTCTTCCATTCCTAATGGCCCAGCCAATCCACCTAAATGTAAAATTTTAATTCCCGCTTGTTTCCACAACCAAGCTACATTTACCCCAAATTGTCGGCCATTAAATCTATCTTTAAGGGTGCGAATTCCTTGAATTTGATTACCATTAAATTGATAAACCCCAGGTTCATATAATAAAGCCGGATTTCCCGTAAATCCTTCGGTCACACCCTCATCTAAAAGACGGCTACTAATTAAGATTAAATCGGCTGAAAATTGTTGGGGACTCCGATAACCTGCGGTACAACCAATTTGGCGAAAGGGATTAACTAAAATTCTTAATCCTCCCCCGGTAAATAAAAAGGAAGTATGTCCTAACCATTGGACAGTTAAGGTATTTTCAGAAGTAGATTGTGCGGAAGAATTTTGCCATTGAGACGTTAACCCAGTTGCTAAGGTGGTCAATAGTGTTGTAGTTGTTAATTGAATTAATTTTCGCCGTTTCATAAGTATTTAGGTTGACGTGGCAACGGATTAAGCAACAATTATATCCGTTCTAGGAAGTTTCTTAGAAGTTGTTTTCCATTCTGGGTCAAAACGCTTTCCGGGTGAAATTGTACCCCCTGGATGTGGGGATAGTCCCGATGACGAACCCCCATAATTGTCCCATCTTCCACCCAGGCGGTAATTTCCAAACTATCGGGACAAGTTTCTCGTTCAATGACTAAGCTATGATAGCGAGTTGCGGTTAAGGGATTCTCTAAATTTTTAAACACACCAACGCCCGTATGATGGATGGGGGATGTTTTTCCGTGCATTAGTTCCGGTGCAGAAATAATATTCCCCCCAAACACTTGACCAATACTTTGATGACCTAAACATACGCCCAAAATAGGCAAAGTTGGCCCTAATTCCCGAATTAATTCGAGGGAAATTCCAGCATCTTCGGGACGACCTGGCCCTGGAGAAATCACCACTGCATCGGGTTTCATTTGACGAATTTCTTCTAGGGAAATCCGATCATTTCTAAATACCTGAACCTCAGCAGCAATCGGTAATTCCTGCCCTAGTTCGCCTAAATACTGAACAATATTGTATGTAAAACTATCGTAATTATCAATAACAATAATCAAGGGTTAAACTCCTGAAACTATAATTTGAATCCAGGTGAACAGAGGCGGTAAAAGTAAGATTCCAGCTACCAATAATGCCACTAAAGCGGAGATTAAAACCGCCGCCGCCGCACAATCTTTCGCAATTCGGGCTAAATCATGGTAGGACTGACCGACGGTTAAGTCAACTACTGATTCTATGGCGGTGTTCAATAATTCCATAGTCATCACCGCACCAATGGTCAGACCAATAATGGCAATTTCCACCCGGGTTAACTGCAAAAAAAGACCCAGGCAAATTGCGAGGGTTCCAATGATAGTATGAATCCGAAAGTTTCTTTGGGTTCTAAAGGCATAACTAATTCCTGTCCAAGCATATTTAAAGCTAACTAATAAATTAGAAGCGATTTTCCATGATAGTTCTCGGTCATATTTGTTCCCCATAGTCTCGGAAAGATTAGACTTAGATAAGGTTGTTGTTTGAGGAAGGGGAATTGACGGTGTAGGAAATGTTGAAAGGGAGGGCTTTTCTACATTCATTTCTAAATCCTTCGCTGAATACGTGATCACGACCAGCAATTTTAGGTCTGCTATAGGGAGAAATTTATCACAGTTTTCTTGATGATTTGTTGATTGAGTTACTAGAATTTACAGCCTTAATTATCAATAAATTCAGGAATTATAGATTTTATTTTGTCTTATATTTTCTATGATTTCTGGAATTTATGATGTCTGATTGCCGTTTTCGATTAACCCAAACCCAGGCTACCTGTTAAACCCCTAACTCAACTGTTTTTAAGAGCACCCGTTGTTGGTCTAACATTTCGGTTAAACTTTGATCATCGGGATGATCCCAACCTAAGAGATGTAGTAAACCGTGAGTCGCTAACCATCCTAGCTCAATTTTTAGGGAATGTCCTTGTTGTTGGGCTTGATGGTAAGCAGTTTCCACCGAAATTACAATATCACCAAGATACAGAGATTCAGAAGAAAATTCTTCTGGAGGTTGGGGACAATTGACTTCTAATGTAGCAAAGGCTAACACATCCGTTGGTTGATTTTGGGAACGATACTGAGTATTTAACATTTCTATCTCCGTATTATCCGTAAGACGTAAGCTTAACTCGTAACTGGATGCCAATGGAAGATAGGACTCTAAATAATTTAACCAACTTTGGAACCAATTTTCCCATTCTTCGAGCGTCAAGGGACATTCGATTTGCCGAGGAGAAGACTCTATTGAATTATTAGGAATTGTGTTATTTTTTAAGTTTTCTAACTGTTCCCAATAATAGTCCTGTATACTAACTTCAACCTGTACAGTCATTAATAAACAATCTAATAAGAATTTAAAGAATTTAGCGAGTTAGATAAGCCATTCCTACTAGAAATCCGACTAGACCCATAGTGGTTAAAGTGAAGTGAAATAGGGATTTTCCGCCTTTACGAACCATATTCCGCATCGCTAATTTAACATAGCTGGGTTGGGGTTCCTTGGGTTTGTCCTGGGGTTCTAGGTCTGGAGTTGATGGGGTATTCATGGGGGGATTTTGCTAGGGAAAGTAGACCGACTGACTTGATCATAACAAAAATGTTACATTTTATGAAGTGATCGCGCCGTCGAATCTATATTCCGCAGAGATTTACTTCTGGGATGGGACTAACTCGGTGTTAAATTCGTTGAAAGAACGACGTCGTAATTCTACGGATTCATTCCGAGGCAATAAATCAAAGACTTGGCGAAACGCATCATCAACGGTTTCAAAGGCGACCTGTCCCTTTTTATCTAAAACGACTTTCCCCGATTGGTTAATTAATACGGTTTGGGGAACATAGCCTTTGTAATAATAGCCCGGTTCCTGGCGGGAATTTTGGGCATCGGGTAAGAGGGTATCCACATTCACCGGAATAAAGTCCGCCTCTCGTCCGTAAAAACGCTGAAGTTCAGATACCGTAGTGACAAATTTTTTACAATCTTTACTATCATCTAAAAAGAATACTAATAATGAGGGTCTACCCTGGTTCATGGATTCTGTTAAGGTAACTCTCGGGGGAACCAAGGAACCATTCCCAGCATACAGCGCAAAAATATTACCATCAAAATGGTCATCATCCAGACCCGCTAGTGCGGAAGGAGTGATGGTCAAAAATAATACACAAATAATCACCAAGGTAGTCAGCAGGATTTTGAAACCCCTAAAACCCTGAAAGCACTGTGGCGGGACATTGAACTGGGGAGAATTCCATCGAGTTAAACGCATACTAGGTCGAAAGCCATTGAGATTCTAAACAGAATCTATTGTTACATTTTTGGGTCTGTTTCAGCCCAGTGAAGGAAAGGGAAAACGAACCCGACATCGGCTCTAAAATCCTAATATCACAACTGTCAACACCTCAACCGTCAACCCGCGATTTCGTTGGTAATGTTAAAAACTATTACAATCTGGCTCAGAATGTGTACTCCATGCCTGAAAATACAAGCGATAGGTAGTGACGGTGTTGGGCGGATTAATGTCCAAAGCCAGTTACCCCATCGACTGTAGCCCCAAGGGGAGCAGTTTGGGAATCCATTGCCCAAAAGCCAGTGGAAGATATCAAACTTGTGAATTGTCCCCTGAAAATCTCAAAAATTTTTGAGGGTACAAACCAGCAGGAAGTGAAGCAGTAGAAATCTCAAACCGATAGATTTGATTGCGGATCAAAAAGCAGATGCACTCTATGTCATAACCTGACCCAGACTGTATCTAAACCAGCACCGAACGCTCATCGGTAACGATGAGGCTCTCCAACTCAGTTAATGGGTTTCGGGAGAGCGTCAATCAGGAAAACGTTAGCTAAACGCTTTTGTAGAAAATGAGTATCGTCACAAAATCCATTGTTAATGCCGACGCCGAAGCGCGTTACCTCAGCCCTGGTGAGTTAGACCGGATCAAAGCCTTTGTTACCTCTGGTGAGCGTCGTTTGCGCATCGCCGAAACTGTGAGCGGTGCCCGTGAACGGATCATCAAAGAAGCTGGAAACCAACTGTTCCAGAAACGCCCTGATGTGGTCTCCCCTGCTGGTAACGCCTATGGCCCGGAAATGACCGCTACTTGCTTACGCGACCTTGACTACTACCTGCGTCTGGTTACCTATGGAGTCGTTGCGGGTGATATTACCCCCATCGAAGAAATTGGGATTGTTGGCGCTCGGGAAATGTACAAATCTTTGGGTACTCCCGTTGAAGCCGTTGCCGAAGGAATTCGTGCGCTGAAGAGTGTTGCTACAGGTCTGTTATCTGGTGAAGATGCAGCCGAAGCCGCAGCTTACTTCGACTATGTGATCGGTGCGCTCTCATAAGTCCGATCGCTTTATCACATTTTTTAAACGATTCCTAGATTCAGCGACTACAAGGAAATAGAACAATCATGCAAGACGCCATTACTTCCGTAATTAATTCTGCTGACGTTCAGGGTAAGTACCTGGATGCCAACTCCCTGCAAAAGTTAAAAGCTTACTTCGCCACTGGCGAACTGCGGGTTCGTGCTGCTTCCACCATTAGTGCTAACGCAGCCAGCATCGTCAAAGAAGCAGTAGCCAAATCTCTGCTGTATTCTGACGTGACTCGTCCTGGTGGAAATATGTACACCACCCGTCGCTATGCTGCTTGCATCCGCGACTTAGACTACTACCTGCGTTATGCTACCTATGCAATGTTAGCTGGCGATCCTTCCATTCTCGATGAGCGCGTTCTCAACGGTTTGAAAGAAACCTATAACTCCCTGGGTGTACCCATCGGTTCTACCGTGCAAGCCATCCAAGCCATCAAAGAAGTGACCGCTAGTTTAGTGGGTGCTGATGCTGGCAAAGAAATGGGTATTTACTTGGACTATATCTCCTCTGGCTTAAGCTAAAACCGAGGTTAGGTTTTTGAGGGTGATCACTCAGTTTGATTCCCCGTCCCAAATCTAAACGACCTTCAAGGCCAGGGAAGTCTGGAGTGAATGCTAGACCGCCAAAGGCTTGTCTGTTTTTCCTGATAAGTTTTAGCGAGCTAGGATTGACTCCCGACTCCCGGCCTTTGAGCATTTTAAAATTGATGTAAAACTTGTTAAATTTGCCTAGGAGAGACGAACCTCATGCGGATGTTTAAAGTAACGGCTTGTGTTCCAAGCCAAAGCCGGATTCGTACCCAACGGGAATTACAAAATACCTACTTTACTAAGTTAGTTCCCTATGACAGTTGGTTTAAAGAACAACAACGGATCATGAAAATGGGCGGTAAAATTGTCAAAGTGGAACTGGCAACGGGCAAGCCCGGAACTAACGCCGGATTGCTGTAGAAGACAGGAGGCTGGGGACAGAAGGTAGAAGGAACTGGAAAAAAAGAAAAAAGATTAATTCTTAATTCTTGATTCTTGATTCTTAATTCTTCCTGCCTCCTGCCTCCTGCCTCCTATTGTTTCGGTGCAATTCAATTCCGCTATTATATTAGAGAGACGAAAAACCACCTAATATAGAGGCGGGAAATGGCAAGTTGGGAGTTTCTACTGCAAAAAGAAGGGGACAATAGTTGGTTAACCTTGGAATCCCCGGATGTTGAAATTTTAGAAGGACGCTACCGGATGGTAGCCCGGTCTGGATATACAAACACCTCAATTGATGTTCGGATTATTTATCAAGATTTTGATGCGGTTCCACCTGTCCAACAGGTTCAAACCCGAACACTAACCACCAATGCCGAAGGTTTAATGGTGGTCATGCCTTATACTTCCCTTAAACCTGGGAATTGGCAGTTTTCTTGTGCGCCTCAACTAACGTCCGGGTTATTAGCAACCGTTGGTAAAAAAACCATACAATTGCGGGTTCTCCCCTCGGAAGCAGAAGAATTTGAGCAATTTTTTGGGGATACGGAACCCCCGACGGCTAATATTAACTCCGCAGCACCCCAGGCTGTTGATTCGCCTACAGAACAGTATTCTAACGTTGTACAATTCCCTACCTCTGGCCTCCATATTGTTCCTGAACCAACCCAGCTAACGCCTGCTGTTCCTGATACTCCCCAACCATCCCCCCAACCTCTTGATACTGTAGACAAGTTACTAAATGCTCTGCACATCTTCCTAGAGCAAGATTCCTTTGTTGGCCGCTTAGGAGAAGCCTTAATCGTGTCGGGACGGGTAGAATTGCCAACGCCTACCCCATCTTCTACTTACCCAATTCTGACTGACGGACAATTGCAATTTCGCCTACGCGACCCCCAAAGCTCAGAACCGTTATTTGAGGTTAACCAAACCCTTCCTTCCTCTGACTTCCCTCTGGCTTTTTCCGGTGTAGTTTATATTCCCTTTGAATGTAAAACCCGTTTAATTTTAGGGGAAGTGATTTTTTCCCATGATGGGGTGGCGGTAACGACTCAATCCTTTAATATTGTTACCCAGGTTGAACATCTTTTAGAAGCTATAGATCAGGGTTTTAGTCCAGAATTGGATCAAGACGACTTCCCCGACCTTTCTAATTTAGATATGGGAGTTCTGGAATTACCCGACCTGACCGATACCACTAATCGGGCTGAAGTCCTAACCCCCGAAACGACCACAGTGCTTCCTCCCAAACTAAATAATTCTAGCTGGGAATCTCGCTCTGCTACATCCCTAGATTTGCCAATATTCAGCCCTAGTTCCACAACTGGGGAAGTTGAACCTGCACCAAAACCGGATCAAAGTGTTGTATCGTCTGAGGATCGGGATTCATCGACGGTTCTTCCCTCTTGGGAATCGAATTATACAGATATATCAACTGCAATTTCACCCCTATTAGCAGGGGAATCATCGGAATTAATCCCGGCGACAGATGGGATTGAAAAAATTGACCCGATAGCTAAACCGAAATCTGATCCAGAAGTTCAAGAAGCTTTTCAAGCCTTAGACTTAAATAATCGGTTTTGGTCGCGGTTGAATGCTTTGGCGGGTGATCAAGAATGGTCACAATGGGTGAAACGGGCTAATATTAATCCCTTACCGGAGATTCCGTTTAATGCTGCGACTAATATTGTTAAACGTTCTGATCCAACTGCATCGGACACAGCACCTTTGCCATACCCAGAATCAATCAATGCTCAGGAGGAATTAGAAGAAATTGTAGTTGATGATGAACCTTTAGAATCCCCTGGGGCATTTTTTCCCCGCCGTAAAAATATCAAAGGAGTTAAACCAGAAACCCCGGCGGTCAATCAACCGATTTCCTATGTTTTGCCAGAAGATCAACCCGTTCCAGACCCTCAAGTTGAGGTTTTATCAACGGAAATTATTGCCGGAAGGTTAGTTAAACTGAGGGTAAGACTTCCCGATGGTTTACCGCGAATTTATATCAAAGTTTGGCTATTTGACCGTCAAACCCGCACCGTTGTTGATGGCCCCCGTTGGTTAACGGAATTTTCTCCTAATGGGTTTGATCAAATTGAAACCACGGTTGATTTAGAGATTCCCTACAGTAGTTTGGAAGTTTTATTTGAAGCGATCGCGGTGGAAATGCAAACCCAACGAGAAAGTAACAAAATCACGATTGCAGGTTCCGTTAATTCACCTCCAGGGCCTTCTTTACCCATTCATTAATCGCGCCATGGAGCCAGTGTAGAGACGTGCCATGGCGCGTCTCTACGAGGGGTGGGTTAAAGAACTCCTGCGTTGCCTAAAGCTAAAATCACCCCAGCCCCTAAAATATGTCCAAAGCTGGCGGTAGCCAATAATTCGGGAATTCCAAATCCCGTAAACATCCGGGGTAAACCGGGTAAACTAGGCCCTTTGCCACGATTTTCTTTAGAAATGGCATAGAAACCGATGAAAATAGCCACTAGGTTAGAGATAATCATAACAATGGCTACACTCGGAGACCAACTCACGGTGATGGGAACGTTGCTTTGTATCGACATCAGTAATGAAGTGTAAATCAAGTTTCTATTCTCCTGAGTAATTTTACGATTTTCTTAATTTCAACAATTGATTATAAAAATCTGATGCCAAAAACTCCTAATTTGTTGAAAAAGTTAATATAGCAGGGAATAGGGAATAGGGAACAGGGAACAGGGAATAGACAGAATGCACCCGATTGATATAATTCTTGTAAAATTTTGATCTGAATTGTCTGCTGTGAATCAGACCTTAAACTTAACTTCAAGACCATCAATGCGAATTAAAATTTGTGGAATTACTCGACCGGATCAAGGGCGTGCGATCGCCCAACTGGGGGCGACAATGTTAGGATTTATTTGTGTTCGGTACTCCCCTCGTTATGTCACGTCGCAGCAAATTTGCCGGATTTTAGAGAATTTACCGAACTCGATTCAAACCATTGGTGTATTTGCTAATGTGAGTGTGGAAGAAATTTATCAAACGGTCAGGGAAACGGGATTAACTGGTGTACAACTGCATGGGGATGAATCTCCCGATTTTTGCGATCGCCTGCGTCAGATTCTTCCTGATACAGAACTGATTAAAGCCCTACGGATTAAATCCCCAGCCACCTTAATCCAAACTCAAGACTATTTCAATCATATTGATGCCCTATTATTAGATGCTTATCATCCACAACAGTTGGGAGGGACGGGTCAAAGTTTTGACTGGCAAATTTTGAAACAATTTTACCCCCCCTGTTCCTGGTTTTTAGCCGGAGGACTAACCCCCGATAATATTGGGGACGCATTGCAACAGTTAAAACCCGATGGCATTGATCTTTCTAGTGGCGTTGAACGTTCTGCTGGCGATAAAGATTTGGTAAAAGTGAGTCAATTATTTCAAACACTTTCGGCTTTTTTCTCAGAATTAAAAACCCATTAATCTATCTTGATTTTTCTCTCCCGCACCATCGGTATCCCTACTCCTGCATCAATTCTGGAAACTCCTTTTGTAAATTTTCCATTACAGAGTTGAGAGAACTCCGAGGAATATAGGGCCAACCTCCTTTAGATTCAATCTCTCGTAATAAATGATAGAGTTTTTGACGATTATCGGGTAAAGATTGCTGAAAGAAACTTTCTCGGATGTCTTGGTGTAACTGTTCTAAAATTCTCAATACCGCTAAAATTTCCAGAGGGTTTCCTTCGGCGGTTTTGGCTAAGGTTAAAACCTTTTCTGCTAAAAATTCAAGCTGATTTGACCGAGCTTGTGAATCAAATTCCGTGGGATTGTCCATAATTGAAATCTATCATTGCCGACAACCGTCTGAGAGAGAGCGATCGGTAACATTAACTTAAGTAGTTTAACTGATCCTTGAAAAATTTGTACTTCGTCACAAAAACAGTCACGAGGAATCAACCCGGAGTTGGGAAGCACGGAGGATTGAGCTTCGGGGAGGAAAAACGACTCACCGCAGTTTTAACTGCCATGAGAAATGATAAAATATCGGCAGCAAGTAGGAATAACCATCTACGCGAAGAAGTGTTTTTTAAGGAGTAACCCCTGACTTGCCTCGCCCCTACAAAGTTGTAGCCGGAGGGCAAGCAAGCAACGGAAAAACGCGGAGCGTACCGAATTGGCATGGTGATGGACTCGGAAAGCCAAAAAATGGTATAAGTAAGCGCAATTACAGCGTCTTTTTGATAGTTGTTTTGAGTGTCTAGGGGGATATTTGACTATCCCTTTTAAGCAAGTCTTAAAGAATCTGCCTCTCTTTACAGGGCAGAGTGTCAAATATCAATTTTGCATATTTTGAGGTTGACAATGAGATATCGCGCTTTGGTTGCTGCACTATTAGCAATCTGTTTAACTGTACTTACAGCTTGTTCTGATGGCCCAGAGGCTAAAGATCCGAAGCTACTGACCTATGATGACATTAGAAATACAGGATTAGCTGTAAACTGTCCAACTTTGCCTGAAACTGCCCGGGGTTCTATTCCAATTGATAGTGGAAAGTCCTACAGTATCAGTGGTTTGTGTCTGCAACCCACCAGCTATTTTGTTAAAGAAGAACCCACCAACAAACGCAAAGAAGCCGAATTTGTTCCGGGCCGCCTATTAACCCGATTCACCTATAGCTTAGATCAAATTACCGGCAACCTGTTGGTCGGTTCCGATGGTAAGCTCACCTTTGAAGAAAAAGATGGAATTGATTTCCAAGCGATTACGGTTTTATTACCAGGTGGCGAAGAAGTTCCTTTCTTATTCACGGTTAAAGGGTTAGTGGCCAGTTCCCAGCCCGGATTATCCAGTATTAACACTTCTACCGATTTACGGGGAGATTTTAACGTTCCTTCCTATCGAGGCGCCAACTTCTTAGATCCTAAAGCCCGTGGGGTGAATGCTGGCTATGACAACGCCGTTGCTTTACCGGCAACCGCCGATGGAGTCGATTTAAGTAATGCTAATGTTAAGTTAGCCGATACCAAAGTCAAAGCGGGTCGGATTTCTTTACAGGTTTCTAAAATCGACGGCGAAACCGGAGAAGTGGCTGGAATTTTTGAAAGTGAACAGCCTTCTGATGATGATTTGGGTGCGAAGGAATCCTTGGACGTGAAGGTTCGGGGTGTCTTCTATGGTCGGATTGAAGCCGCTTCCTAAGCTCACCTATCGATAGATTAACCCATGATTTGATCCAGGAAGAATGGGGGATCAACAGTTACCTGTCTCCGGTTTGTGGACTTAATCACTGACTGATGATGGGTAAGGGTTCAACCCTCAGCCTTCCTGAATTAACAGAGGGTATTTTTACTAAGTGAACATATATAATTCCCAATTTCAAAAAATATTAATCAAACTTCTATAAATATCTTGCGTTAACCCCGCAAGTTGGGCTACAATAGTATGTTATTAGCCCTAATGGTGTATATAAATTTACTAAAGCTAGGCTTCTAGCCGATGGCTTAAAAGTCCTCGTTTAGTGCTTCAGCGCGGCCTCACATTGACTATTGAATATAGGTTCAGAGTCCCCCCTGTGTTGGGGCAAGCCCTCTAACCTCCCATCCCATTAAAGCCGAGTGTGGTCAAGATTAATACGGAACTAATTAGCCAGCCCTACCAACGCAGGATCTTGTCATGCCTACTCAAGTTGTCAATTACCCTAGAGGAGAAAGTTTAGAACTGTTGCACCAATATCAACAGTCTGCTTCTAAGGATATCCGCAACCGGATTGTTCAGTTAAATATTGGATTGGTGCGTAAGGAGGTACACCATTGGGTGAACCAGTGTACGGAAAGTTATGAAGATTTACTTCAAGTCGGCTGTATTGGCTTGATTCGTGCAATCGAGCGATTTGACCTGTCCAAAGGTCATGCCTTTAGTTCCTTTGCGATTCCCTATATTCGGGGAGAGATTCAGCACTATTTAAGAGATAAAAGCCCGTCAGTGCGGGTACCTCGTCAATGGTTGACCCTACAACGGCAATCGGTGAAGGTGATTCAACAACTTCAGTTAGAACTCAAGCGCCCGCCCACGGATGGAGAAGTGGCGGAGGTGTTAGGAATTTCTGTGAATGAGTGGAATGAGGTGAAGCTGGCTAACTACAACCGTTCTGTGCTGAGTTTGGATGCTCCGATTCAAGATGGGGAAGATGGGGCGACCTGTTTGGGGGAAATGGTTCCTGACGGTCGTTATCGGAGTTTTCAGTTGGCGCAAGAGGATCAAATTCGTGTCCAGCAGGCTTTAGCTAAATTAGAGGACGGAACCCGTAAGGTTTTGGAGTTTGTGTTTCTGTATGATTTAACCCAGAAGGAAACGGCGGAACGTTTGGGTATTAGTTCGGTGACGGTTTCTCGTCGGGTGAAAAAAGGGTTGAGTTCTTTACAGAAAATGATGTCTGGTGGTGAATAGTTGGGTTATTGGTCAATTTGACGAACCACAAAGACACAAAAAAATAGGGAAAAAAAAATATTCAACTGATTTTCTCTGGGCGTGTAGATCCCCCCTAGCCCCCCTTAAAAAGGGGGGAACTGGATTCATAAGTCGCCCTTTTTAATGGGTGAACTGGATTCATAAGTCCTTAAAAATGGGGAAACTGTACTTCATAAGTCGCCCTTTTTAATGGGTGAACTGGATTCATAAGTCCTTAAAAATGGGGAAACTGTACTTCATAAGTCCCCCTTTTTAATAGGTGAACTGGATTCATAAGTCCTTAAAAATGGGGAAACTGTACTTCATAAGTCCCCCTTTTTAATGGGGATTTAGGGGGATCTGGTCTAGGATAAAAACAATGAAATTATTACTTAAGTTGACACCAATAACCACTAAGGCACAAAGACACAAAGAAAGGGAAAAGGAAATTCTATTGTCAACTTTTTTAATAACAATATTTCCCATCTTTGGGTTTTGGGTTATTTTGGGCTATTCTTAATGTTCCTAATAGGGTGGACACGAATGTGCAGCGTTTGGCGGGGCTACCATTGCGAAGGGATACGGTCACCCGTCCTAACTGACCATTAGCACGACCTTTATGGTCAAACTGCATCCTCCAGATTTTGGTGGTTTTGTTTTGATATAGGGTTGTTTCTGCCTCGTCAATTTGAACGCCTTGATCTAGGATCGTCCATTGATTTTCTGTGGGGGTTTCATCTGGACGATGAATTGCCCATTGCACGGTATTATTTTGATCTCGAAAGCTGATTTGCCGGGTCTCCTTATTGAGTTTGGCTTCTGCACGGGTGGTTTGCATTGCCCAGTAAATTCGGTCTATGGATGTATTGAGGCGCTGATTATTAATGAAGCCTAACCAACTGGGGGCAGCAATGGCGCCCAGAACACCAATGATGAGGATAATAATTAGTTGTTCAATTAGGGTAAATCCGCTATCAGAGGAGGTTAAGGAGCGATCGCAGGTCTTTTTAGAGTTGATCATAAAAGCACACCTGGTTTCAACTAGAATAGTTATGTTTTTTAAACGAACCTAACTACCAGTCTGCGAAAAATCAGAGGCTCTGACCACGGGAGAATTACGGATTTTTTAAAACTATTTTGAACGTTGAAAGATTAATCAATCTGTGGATATTACGGAGTTATAGCAGACACCGTTATCCTGAGAGAGATTAGGTCTAATTTAACCACAAAGACACAAGAAGTTTTTGCCCATTGCTATAATTGCAATGTTGCAGGGTGGAGGCTACGCGATCGCATTCTTTCAACTATTTAAGGAGGGATGGGACAATTAGTGTTCTCTGCGGTTCTCATTCCTCCTAACAGAGTTTGAACAATGGTACAGCGTTTACCTTTGCCATCAGGAAGGGAGACTGTTACTGTGAAGGGCAATTTTTGCTCAGGAGTCATTTTTTTGATACTTCCTTGATAATTAAAAACAATATCTGAATCGGCGGTTACTGTTGTATCTCCTGCACCTGTAACCAGTTTGATTGTTCCTGGTTTAATTTCACCAGAAACATTTAGCTTCTGGGGATTACCATCATAATTAACAGTAGGTGGATCAACCGCAGTATTAAATGTTACAGTAACATCTGTTTTTTTGAGTTTTGCTTCTGCTTGGGCTGATTTAATCGCTTGAAACACCTGATTATTGACGGTTTTAAGCCGTTGTCCGGTTGTAAATGCTTGCCAACCCGGAGCGGCGATCGCACTCAGAATACCAATCATTGAAACTACAACTAACAATTCAATCAAGGTAAACCCCTGATCAGATTGAACGGGATTTTTTTTTAACCGATTTATTAACAGCCTATTTAATATTTGTTGAGTTTTCATAATTAATCCTTTTTGATTATTTAATAATTTTTGAGTTAATTCTAATTTTCACCCAGACCACTTAAGCCTCGCAATTGAACTGATGATTTTGGACAATAGGGTGACTTACTATTAGCATCAATCTTAGCATCAGTCGGACAAACTACTGCATTAGCGTCATTACGTCTTAGGGCATTTGCCTGAATTGTTAATTTAGCTAAGTTATTTGTTGAGCTAGGATCTAGTTCAAATTTTTCAATGTAGTTAACTAAAACATTTGGTGTGACACCGGCTATTTTTGTTATGTCAGTAACATTTTCTAAGGGTTTAGATAAACTAAAATTGGAATTATAGGGTAAATTATCCTTACTATCCTTCCAATAGCTCTCAAGGTTTGTCCCAAGTTCTGCTTTTGTATAGTAGGTTCCATCAGATTTTGCTAACCCATCAGAAATTTCATACCTAACTATTCGACTAGGACAATTGCCTCCTGAAGGTTGACACCAAATTGGGTTTGTATCTTTTTCTAGTAAGTGATAACTGACTAATGATAAAACGTAGGTATCATTACAGTTCCTTTGTTTATCTGGTTGATCTGGTGGGTAAGGTTTGGGGTTACAATCTTTAGGTAGTAAAGCAGAACCTACGGGAACAGCATCTTCTACTATTTTTCGTTTCCAAAAAACAAGAACAGGTTTTTCATTCTTAGGAGTTCCAGTATTCGGTAAAAAACCAGCAGCTTTTAGTTGATCAATTTCCTTAGTTTCCTTAGTAGTTGGCGGAGTTGTTGATGAGTCTAATTCTTGTTTTTTGGGAACATAAATATAGAGAGCTTGACTAACATCTTCTGCAATATAATCGAATGCAGATTGGATTTCTTCTTCGGTGTTTGCTCTGGCACTTTCTCGTTGATCATCATTTAATAGACCAATTACCATTCCCATTAATGGAGTGATCACAATAAAAGCAATAATCGTACCCACTAATAGTTCTATCATTGTCATGCCTTTGACTTGATAGTTTTGATCAAATTTTGCCGGACTTGACCTAACTTGATGTTTAAGTAATAATTTTAGAAAGATACTCATTTTTATTGCTCCATTAACTTAAGAAAAGTAGGTGAATTAAGTTGGACTTAAAACATTACGGTGTAGGTGTAAGATTTAGTCGTTGTTGAAGATTTTCAAAGGTTGCACCTGACGGTAAAACTTCTGCGGTCATAATAACTAAGGGTTGTGTGCGATCGCCAACGGCATTTGTGACCAAGCTATTTGATTTTAGACGATCACTATCAGTTGGTGTTTTAAGAGTAATACCCGCACCAAAAGAGTTAGCCCGATAAACTCGAACTGCTAATTGATAGCTCTTAGTTGTTGCAATAGTGGAATTAGGGGTATTGTCATAGACGATTCCTTGAACTACCATATCTGTCACACTAGGAGTGTTACTTTGACAACCTCCCCCATCAAAATCCATGCAATATAACCCAGATGGAGTTGTGCAGGGGATCATGATTTTGTCAGGATTTGGGTCGGTAGCTGTTGGAGTGTCTGGAGCGCAGCTTAAACTTGCGTTAGCTGGAGGGCTAGTAGTAAGCCAGGATTGTTCGTCTGTCTTAAAAGGCAGAGTCCGATCCGGATGATCGATATGATAGATTTCGATTTGGCCACCTTTCACCTTGTCAATATAACTTTTTCCCGCTTGAGTTGCTAGTTCAACTCGTTTGGCTTGCACGCGAGTCCCCACAGAGAAGGCAATAACAGGGCCAATTGCTAACAACATGACCGATACAACGACAACCGCCATTAGTCCTTCTAGGATTGTATAGCCCGATTCTGATGAGGGGGTAAAACCCGTTTTATCTTTATTGGGAATCATATTATTCACCTGCGAAATTAAGAACGTGGAAAAGACACTTAAGTAGGTGGGCGAGAATATCCCACCGTCCCAGTGTGGCTGAAAGCTATTTACAGCAAGGGTTTACCCTATCTACATAGTTAGGTTTAATTACGCCTACCTACTTATAGGGAAATCAAGGATTGCAAACAAGCTTATTACGAATGCTATTAGGAACAGCGTTGGTGGTTGCTTTAGTTGGATCAGATATAGTAGTGGAGTTAGAAGGGAATACTTTGGAACACAACAAAGCTTTAACCCAGTCATCATCGCGACTGACTTCTCGGAAATAGTTATCGGGTGCTTCGGTAGAAGGAGCGGTGAATTTCTGAGCAAATAAGTCAGGGGGTTGAGACAAAATACCCACATCAAATCCCCAATTCCGATTAGAGGGAGTATAGTAACTCACCCGTCTATTAACGTTATTGAAGTTATAGACATCGCTGAAATTCTGATCCACTACACCAAACATTCCCTGTGCTGTAACAAGATCCTTATCTGTACTACCTGTTTTGAGTTGAAGTGGAATTGCCGGAGCAGTAGCATAGCGACTACGGCGGATTTGAATAAAGGAACCTAGAATTTGAACTGTACCCCGTGTTCCTGCCGTTCCTGAGACCCAATTTTCGATCAGGCGAGGGAAGTTTTCTAAACCGCCATTGGACTCATTGGGACGACTTGGCCCATCCCCGGAACCTAAAACCAAATTGTATATGGTTGTACCAGCTTTAGCCGGAATCGACCATCGACTTTGTGGCTGACCAACTACACCAAGCAGCCTGGCACCAACAGGGAAATTGACTTCTGTTGCTGTTGTTGACGCATTGTCAGTCGCGTGAAGTTGCAAAACCGGAATCAACAACGGTTGTTGAGGTTTGCCATGGGTCAAGGTAACAGGAGTGCCAGGAGTTCTGGGGTTATAAAACCAGAGGGGATACTGATAACCGTAATTTCTGACCCCGCCGTTATTCGTCACAAACCAGAGTGAGGCTGTGCCCCCGTTGTTATTGGGATTCAATGTTCGAGGTTCTTGGACTTGACCCCCCACCTTGTCACCTAGTTTTGGGCACAGATAGTTCTTGTTCAGATCTGGCTCATCTGGATTAGCACGATGGCGATATTCACCACCCGCTTGATAGTCAGGCGTTGTCACATCTGCGCTCACATAACATTGCAGCCATCCATTTTTAACGTCTGCACCTGCTCCATTACCTGGGTCGGCAATACCAACAATAATTGGGCGATTCATTTGATCTAGGCGAATCATCCCGCCTTGAGATCGAAGGAAACCCACTCGTCGAGGCAGCCGTTGAGATTCTTCTGTAATTCTCCAGTAGCCCGTTGTTCCTGAAAACATGGCAGGAGGATTAAACTTGTTCTTCAGATTGTCTAAATTGTAAATTCCTAACTCTTTAGGAACATTGACGAGTAGATCATACAATGTCAAATCAGACTCTTTCTTAACATTACCCGCCGCGTCTTTAACTTGTTTGGTTGCACTGAGTTCAGCATTATCGTTAAAATCATCATCATTATTAACGTCGTACCCAACCACCCAATCATTAGGCCCACAAGCAGAAATAGGGACTTTACGGCAGACTTCCATCACATATTCTGAGAACTGCACTCGCCGTTGAATCGGAGTCACAAAGTTATTAAAATAGGAGGAATCAACTGCGGTTGTGTTGGTGGTCAGATAGTGGGAATCCGAGAGTCTTAAATCCGAGGCTTTTTTGGTTGCTCCGGTATTTTTTTCGCTCGCATCGAGCGTTGCAGATCCAATCAACTGCGGATTTTGATTCGCATCTAAAGTCCTAGAAAATGCACCACTACTTAAACCATTGGTCACAAAGTTGTTGGACTGATTAAAACCGTTAATGATCCGGGCAGCATTAGCAGTAATGTCAATTTCTCGAATATTTAATGATGAGCCATCATTTATCCCATTACCATTGAGATCAATCCAAAACTCGTTCTTATTAATGGTTCCATCATTATCCGTATCAGCGAAAATAAGCTCATTCGTGGTAGGGTCGCTGGCTTTAATCTCGCCATTGCCATTCAAGTCATAGCCAATTTTGGCATTACCCGCATTATTTCTGAGATCGAAGTCTCCTTCATTGCGGAAACCAAAGCGGAAGTTATCAGAAAGCAGGGTAACGGCATCGGCTAATACCGTTGCAGGTCGCCATGTATCTCCGCCGGTGGCGGAGGTGCAATTGGGTTTGAGTCTGGGATCACCAGGGCGACAGGCAAAGTCTGTATTCAGGGTTTTTCGAGTGTAGAAGTTACTCCAGGTATCATCTAATGACTCTTTAAACTCCTGTATTGCTGAACCGTCTTTAGCATTATGCGGGTTAAATTCACCCTTAATATAGACAGGGACATCGGAAACCAGAATCAGTCCTTTCTCCTGTAGGATTTTTTCAGTTGCTTGTTTGGCATCAGCAGGTAAGGCATCGTCATTCTGGCCATTATTGTCCTTATCATTTCTGGCCAGATATTTACCATTGACCAAAACAATCCCATTAGGACGACGACTTGGATCAAGTTTAAAGTCTGAACCACTTCCCCTTACCCTTGTATTAGGATCGGTGTCACTGAGATCGGGCAGAGCATCGTCCCGTGTTGCATAGATAATCCCACTATTAGGCAAGAGATATTCCGGTAAAGGGCCAGTTATTCCACTTCCAAAGGTAATAGGTTGATTTCGCAGCATTCCTAAGTCGATAACCGTTGCCCGAATTTCTTGGGGGAACCGATTTTCTAGGGGCATTGCATAACTGGTGGTTAATTCACCAGCAATCTTAGTGGGGTCAACAGGATCACGGACAGTAAAGGTTTCATCAATGGTTGTAGCGGTATTATCCGTTTCTACGGCTTTGACTTCCCGGGCATTCAAGAAAGCAGTTTCCTTAATTGCCCCTTCGGGAAAAGTAGTAGCGGAAGGGACGGAGCCAAGATTATAGCCCGTTGTGCCTAAAATTCCCAAGGCACAGAGAGCCGAATCAATGGCCGACTGATCGCCTAAATCCCGTTTGACTTCCTCTTTGGTTAGGGCGATACGCAGACGCTCGTTCACAAACCGACCATCGGGGAAAACTAAATTGGCTTGGTTTTCCAAAACAGTGGGACTGGTACCTCCTAACAAACCTGCGGTTATAGTAGATTGCCCTGGTCTAGCTGTTGTTGGTGGCCCATAAACCTTACCATTATTGGAATTGGGGAAACCCCCTGTATTCAGACTGGTCAGGCGATTTGAGGGGTCATAGTAACTGCTGATACAAGCAATGGGTTTTTGGGTTGTATCGTTTTCTTTAGGATTGAAGATATCTTGGGCATAGTGATAAACGGCTGTTGCCCGCATTTTCAGATCGCCCTTAGCATATTTAGGGGTATTAGGATCAAGACTACCCGTAGGTGCGGCGGAATTTGCTATAGTTAAGGGCCATCCTGGGATATCGATCCATTTTGGAGTTACGTTATCATAAACCTTTGACAATTTTGTCGGAGACATGGGCATGGTATCGGGCCAAACAATCGGATAACCCTTATCCCCATATTTGCTTTCATCAACACTTGCAGTCGCCGGATCATCCCAAGCTGGAGGAGGTAGGAAGGAGCTAGAACGTTCATAAATGCCTGCTCCGGTGACGACTCGTAACCCTCCATAGCCGGAAATAATCGGATCGGGTTTCTGACCCGCTGCTTTCTCCCAAAATCCATGCCGATCTATTGCGCCAACATTCGGTAAAGTTTGAATTTGAGTCGGACGTTCTCGATCCTTTTGAGTCCCTGTCCATTTCCCCAAGGTCGCTTTAGCCGCCTCAAAGAAGGGGGCTGTGGTATTTCCGGTGTAAGACAGTTTAGGTTGATTATTGCCCACCAAAACCCGATCTCCGAGTTCAACTTCATTTTGTGGATTCTTGGGAGGTTCTGGAGCTTTTAACTGATCGGCTTTTAAGGTAATCCCTGTATACGAAGTTGCAGGATTAGCCGGATCAAATGGCTTAGCCCATAAATCAACAGGTCGCAAGTTATTACCTGAACCAGCAAGGGGTTTTGTACTTATACTGTAACTTCCAACCCCTAAATCACCAGCAGGTGCCTCTTTATAGGGAACCCTTCGCGTCCGTTCTCGGAAATATGTTTCTAATTCTTCCTCACGAACTTTAGTTGAATCAAGAGTTGAATCTTCTTTAATTCGATTTAAAATTGCATTTTTTACAGTGTCTGGATCGGTTGTGTTAGCACTTGTGAGTTGAGATTTTACTAGCAAACTAATGCGATTTTCATAAGCATTATTATTGTAAAGCACATCTGCTGCTTCCTGCGTTGTAGATCGATCAGTGGTAGAAATTGTCTGATTCGTTTCCGTAAAAGATGTAGCAGCTTTAAATAAATCTACAGTTGATGAACCCTTTTTACTTGAATCATTAGCAGTTCCATTGACTACATTTCCCCCGACAACAATTTTACTATTTTCTATTTCATAAAAACAGGAAGCTGGAGAACTGACCATGTAATAACGGATTGTGTTTGTACTACCTGGAGTCGTAATCAAGTTACTATTTGTAAACATTCGGCCATTTAACTTAAATGCTGGCCCTGGAGCAACTTCTAAGTCGTCTTCATAAACGACGGCATTATTACTAAAAGGAATTCGAGTTCGGTCTTGTTGATATTCTAAAGCTGTAAAGCCTGCTGTTCCTTTAACTTCTCCGTTAGCATCGGGCATCGGTACAGTAGTCGTGTAAACAAAGAAACTTTTTTTCAATTTTCCATCTTGCTTACTCCACCCAGAGCCATCAATTAAATCCGCACTGCTTCCCGCAGATACACATTTTTTTGCCTCCGATTGTATACTTTTCATCGGAGGAGTCCGAGCTTCCGTTGCAATTCTAGCTCTAGCAGTTTTAGGCAAACGGAAGTAAATCCCATACAAGACATAGCTATCGTCCTTCCCATCATTGTTAGTATCAACGGGAAACCTCCAAGCGTTATTATTCAAGTAGTTTTCCTGTTCAGTGGAGTTTGGTGGAGGAGGAATCTGAATACTTAAAACGTCTTCACCTTGAAACTGATAGTCCTTACTATTAAGAGCGCGGTACAATTCATCATCCGATGGTGTAGCTAAAGGGAGACTTTTATCCTGATTCAGTAAATACTCTATTTTTGCACTAGCCCGATCTAATGCCGGGGTTGCTGCTTGTAGAACCTGTTCATCCACCCGCCGATATTGAGCCATTTTTGCCCGATCCATTGATCGCAACATAATCGTTATGGTCAATAGCACCACCACTAATAGCACCATGGTCACAGTAGGCAACACAAAACCCGCCCGACTATAACGACCCTGACGGTTTATTTTGACCCAAACTCTAAGCAGTGATCGCAGTGTCTGCCGTGTCATCCGTTGAACAGCAATCCGAATCGAACGGAACAAAGACAGAATGGGGTTAGAGAACTTGTTTTTGTGATGTTGTGACATAGATGCCTACCTAACCTTTTATTGGAATGGTTGTGATGGCTAATCAGTTTAAAATTTCACGTTTACTAGGAAGTATTGGGGAATAATGCCTGAAGCCAAAATCAAGTAAAACCGTGAACGGATTAAATTGTATTAATATGGGGAAAACTCCCTACCCTTAGTTTTAGCATTTCTTCCCCCAGAATAGCTCCAGTAAAAATACGGATCTTTCCGTGTTCAGTCGCGCTTCAACTCCATGGGATTGCAGACTTCTTAGATGCTAACCCTATGATAAAATAAAACCTCTAGCCCAAATCAAAACAGTCAATAATTCTTGATTTGTTGTGCTTGCTATCACACTTTCGACTGTCAGGGATACAATTTAGGGATTCTCCTCTACTCTATTAGAATGCCCAGTTTTTTTTGAAAAGCGATCGCGAAAACTAAAATTCAGATAGACCCCAAAAAATAGCCCCCCTGTTGTCTAGGGGGGCTGGGGAAATCTTGGCTGTTGTTCGGCCACATTTAAAATTTGTTCAAATCAAGCCCGGCTTTTTTTGCCATGGCTTGTAACCCTTTGAGTTCAATGGTTTTAATGGCTTTTGTAGAAAGTTTCAATCTGACAAAACGATTGCCTTGGGGCCACCAAATCCGTTTCCACTGTAAATTCGCTTCCTGCAATTTGTGGGTGCGACGGTGGGAGTGGGACACAGCCATACCGTTATTGGCTCTCTTTCCCGTTAACTGACAAATCCGAGACATGGTTAACTCCAGCTTACTCTTGTTTTAAAAGTATTAGGGGTCGAGGGGGGCTTTGCAACCCCCGACTCCCATTCAAAACCGTGCTTGCGACTTTCATCGCACACGGCTCCTAGTCTAGTTGACTGTTATCATCAGAACATCCGGTTTCTTTTGAGTTGTAAGACCCATCAGTTGCCGTTTTAGTATCGTGACAATGGCGGTGTAGTAATTGCAGGTTCTTATAGTCATTTTTTCCGCCTAAAGACGTAGGAATGATATGGTCGATTTCTGCAATGTCTTCTGGGGTAAAGTATTGCCCACAGAAGGTACACTTGCCTTTCTGTTTTTTAAGCAGAAACGCTACTTTGTTGGGTACATCGAAGGATGTACCTTTTCTTGTACTCCAATATGTCCAGTTTCCGTCATAGGGTGATGCTTCAGGTCTTATAGTTACATGACGGGTGATAGATGTATCTTGATGGGCTAATAGTTTATAACCCTCTTTGGTTTCAAAGTTCCACGAACTATTCCCGTTTTTCCTGAAATAATTTTTCAGTTTTCCATAACTTGCTTTACCGCATCTTCTGACTGTCCATGCTCTTAATCTTTGCCATGTCATGTGGTCTAAGGAGGAGAACGTTTCTTTAGAAACGACTTTGGAATGATAATTGCACCATCCTCTTATGACCGGATTTAGGTTTTTGATTAATGCGTGTTGGGGTGAGGATTTGTGGTTTTTTATCACTTCCTTTACCTTATTCGCGTGAGCGTTGATTGCCTTATTACTAGGTTTAATTAGGGTTTTGAGTCCTAATAATTTAGGATTTTTACCACCAGTTTTACTGGCATGATGTTTACCAACTGGATATTGGCGAAAGTTCCAACCTAGAAAGTCGAATCCTGGTGCTACCTTTTTGCCGTTTACTTCGATTTCTCTCAGTGTGTGGCATATACGGGTTTTGGCTGGTTTCAGTTCTAACCCTATAGGTTTTAACCATTTTTCGATGGAGGCTTGGCACTGTTGAATGATTTTTAATTGTGGACTGATTACCACGAAATCATCGGCATATCTGATGGTGGTAGCGTAATTTTTGCTATTTGGTTTCTTTGGAAAGAAATTTTTAACTAAATTAATCATTCCATCTAGTGCGATGTTTGCAAGTAAAGGACTAATGACACCTCCTTGCGGAGTGCCTGCCTCTGTTGCGTTAAATATGCCGTTGTCCATAACTCCAGCTTTTAACCATTGTCTGATTTGGGCTTTTATTGTTGATGGACAATCAATTTTGGACAGTAGGTGTTTATGGTTAATCTGGTCAAAGCACTTTGAGATATCAGCATCTAGGATGTAGTATTCACCTTGATTGATGCTTTGGAAGATTCTTGACATTGCGTCGTGGGCTGAACGTCCAGGTCTGAACCCGTAGCTTTCACCCTCGAATCTAGTCAGCACTTGAGGGATGGGACTTACTGCACGGCAGTTCACCCATAAATGTAATCAGTTGTCACTAACTGTTTAAGCAGTTAGGCTAACCGTCCCATAAGCCTTTCAGCTTATTTTAGGTTAAACGAATCGCACACGTTCCTTAAATATGGGATTATTGCCTTTAGTTTCATCCTATCTGCCGGGGTACTTTTGGGAATCTCAGTAAGTGTTGTATAAAAAACCTTACCTTTTATAAAGGTGTTTGGAGACCTCTATCTTTTCCCCTTGTTCTTTTGAACGCAGTGTATCAAGTCAATTTCACTACATAATGTTTACGACAGTTCAGACGGATGTTTACTCGCGTTAAACTTGGGCAATTGGCTAGAGAACTACCTAGGCATTTGACTTACACCCGATTTCCCGTTATTCCCAGCTTCAACGTTTTGATAATCAGTCTGGCGTTGTGGGAATTGCCGAATCTTTTTGGTTTGGCTACCGTATTTTTTTTAATTTCGGATATCCGTACCATTGATTCCAAGATTGACCTTCCTTTAAGGTCACATATTTAAAGTTAAGACAGGTTTTGATTGGATTTATTGGTGGATTTTAACTCCATTGACCAATTGTCTGAACCTATCTCCCTGCTTACGTTTTCGGGTTTTATTCCTAGACTTTGGCAGGAACGTCTCGCACCCAAACCTCCATTATACAGAATTTTGGTTCTAACAATCCCATCGCTTTGAAAGTCCTTTGATTTTAACTTGAGTTTTAGATCTCCCCTAACCCCCCTTGAGAAACGAACTGGATTTCAAAGTCCCTACAAGGGGGATCTATCGTTTCAAAGTCCCCTTTTTCAAGGGGGATTTAGGGGGATCTGTCATCTCAAAGTCCCCTTTTTCAAGGGGGATTTAGGGGGATATATCTTAAGATGTAATCAGGTTTTTTTTTACCGTCATCTTAATTAGTTGTTAACCGCGTTAACACCTGATTAGAACGTTCTACAAAGTCCTTCATTCCCTCCGCATCAAAGCCTTTTTGAGCAATTAAGGCTAAATCATAGACATGATGACAAATCATATTTGCTAACTCCGTCGAAGGAGACTCGCCACCCTCTTGAATAATTGCCCCTTGACTCAAATTAACTAAATTCTGAATCAACGGATGGGCAGTATTAATTAACAGAATATGTTCTTCAGGAAATTCAACTTTTTGTTGCTGCATCAGAGCGGTCATATCCTGCAACCGTCGCATAAATTCCGGTAATAAAACCATCGCAGGCGGGGTATTTTCGGATTTTAATGATTCAGTCCGAATTGTTAATTTAGGCTTGTTCAAGGCTGCGGTAAACAGGTCTTTAATGATTTCACTGCGGGTTTTATTGGTTTTCGGATCAACAATTTCAGGGCTATTATCCTTAGCAATTAAATTGTCATCTAGTTCCGCATCCACCCGGGAAAACTTAACATCCGTGTGTTCCCGTTCTAGGAAACTAATAAAATGACTATCAATAAAGGAATCGAAGAATAAAACTTCTAATCCTTGACTGGTATGTAACTGAATATAAGTGGCTTGGCTACTTTCATCGGTACAATAAAATACCCGATTTTCATTGCGCTCTTTATTGCGTTCGAGATATTCGCTTAAGGTAGTATAGTAACGACCTTTTTCGTCGGTATTTTCAGGAGTTTGGGCGGCGACATCTTGCCACACATCTCCGGCTTCGGTTTGTACCTGGACATCAACGGCTTTTTCCTCGTTATTAACAGATTCTGGGGTATAGGTGGTACGACAAATCAGAATATCCTCAACTTGTTTTTTAAACTTATCATCGTTGAGGGAACCAAACTTAACAAAAGTACCAATATCTTGCCAACAACGGATATATTCTTTGCGGTTATCCCGATATAATTCTTTCAGACGGTCGGCGACTTTTTTCGCCACATAATCGGCAATTTTACGGACGGTGCGATTACTTTGTAGAGCACTGCGGGAAATATTTAACGGAATATCCGTACTATCAATCACCCCCCGCAAAGGCATCAGGAATTTAGGGATAATATCTTCGCAGTGGTCACTGACAAAAACTTGATTACAGAATAGTTTAATATTGCCCTGGGTGACATCCACATCGGGCTTGAGTTTGGGGAAATAAAGAATCCCATTCACAATAAAAGGATAGTCAGTATTTAGATGTACCCAAAGCAGGGGTTCTTCTTGGAAGGGATAGAGATAGCGATAGAGTTCTAAATAATCTTCGTCGGTTAAGTTATTAGGAGATTCCCGCCAGGGTGCTTTTTGGCGGTTAATGATTTCGCCGTCCAATTTAATCGGGACGGGCATAAAATCACAATAGGTTTTAATTAGTTGACGGATGCGGGAGGGTTCGGTATATTCGATTTCCTCATCCATCAAAGTCAGGGTGATGGTAGTTCCCCGTTGGATGCGGCCAGAGTCTTCCAGTTTAAAGACCGGAGAACCATCGCACGTCCAGTGAACCGCTTGGGAGTCCTCTTGATAGGAGAGGGTATCGATTTCGACTTGACGGGCGACCATGAAGGAGGAGTAAAACCCTAAACCAAAATGGCCAATGATGGATTGGTCAGAGTTGGCCTGATATTTTTCGATAAATTCTTCGGCGCTGGAAAAGGCGACTTGGTTAATATATTTTTTGACTTCCTCGGCGGTCATACCGATACCATTATCGGTAATGGCAAGGGTTTTGTTCTCTTTATCGAGGGTGATGGTGATTTCGGGTTCTCCCGCATCCCCGGAGTATTCCCCAGACCGAGACACCATATTCAGTTTAGCGATGGCGTCAACGGCGTTGGAAACGAGTTCCCGCAGGAAGACTTCGTGGTCGGTGTAGAGGGATTTTTTGATAATCGGGAAGATATTCTCAGTATGGATGGTAATGGTTCCCTGTTCGAGTACGGTCATAGTGATTTCAGGTTAAGGTATCTATAGAATGGTGATGTTATGATTGTGTGCGATCGCCTAACCCCGATAAACGTAATCCCCCTACAGGTTTAATTCGGTTTTCCCTACGGTGGTCTAAATTATGTTAGCTTTTTTACCTAAAAGTGAAATTAATAATCAGGAGTGAGATTGTAAATGCCCTTAATCTCTGTAATTATTCCAGCCTATAATGCTGAAAAAACTATTCAAGAAACAATTTATTCTGTTTTGAATCAAACTTTTCTTGATCTGGAGTTAATTATTATTAATGATGGGTCTACGGATTCAACTTTAAAAATAATTTCAAAGTTTACAGAACCTCATTTGAAAGTATTCTCCTATGATAACTCAGGAGCAAACTATGCCCGAAATCGAGGATTAGAAAAAGCATCTGGAGAGTATATTTCTTTCATTGATGCTGATGATCTTTGGACTCCCGATAAATTGGAATTACAACTTAAAGCGTTGCAAGAAAACCCGGAAGCTAAAGTTGCCTATAGTTGGACAAATTGTATTGACGAATCGGGTAAATTTTTACGCCCTGGCGGTCATGTCACCGTTAATGGCAATGCTTATCGTCATCTTTTGTTAGCAAATTTTTTAGAAAATGGTTCAAATCCTTTAATTCATCGGGATGCTTTTGCAACAGTAGGAACATTTGATGAGTCATTAGAAGCATCTCAAGATAAGGATATGTGGATTAGATTAGCCAAGCGTTATCAATATGTTGCTGTTCCAAAGGCTCAAATTTTATATCGCCAAAGTGGTAACTCTATGAGTACGAATGTATGGCGTTTACAAAAGGCTTCAACCGGTATTATTAAACGGGAATTTAGTCAAGCTCCTGCTTCAATGCAATATTTAAAAAACCGAAGTTTAGCTAATATTTACAAATACTTAACTTTTAAAGCCCTAGAAGGCGAACCTGATCGAGATAAAGCGATTGCGGCATTAAATTTTTTATATCATGTTGTGATTTATGACCCAAAAATGCTGCGTCAACGAGTGACCGTTAGAACTTTAATAAAAATTGCAACAATTATTTTTTTACCGAAACAGCAAGCTAAAAATGTTCTAAATAAATATGGTATTATTAAAAATATTGGTGCGATAACATCATTGATTGAAACTACTCCTGATTAAAAATATGCCTCTAATTTCAGTTGTTATTCCAGTATTTAACGGAGAAGAGACAATTTATTATACCATTGAATCAGTATTAAATCAAACTTTTACTGATTTTGAACTAATTATTATTAATGATGGTTCAACGGATCAAACTTTAGAAATAATTAGGCATTTTTGCGATCCTAGATTAGCCGTATTTTCCTATAATAATGAGGGAGCGAATACAAGTCGCAATCGAGGTATTACTCTATCTTCAGGTGATTATATTTCTTTCATTGATGCTGACGATCTTTGGACTGTTGATAAATTAGAAGCACAATTAAAAGCCTTACAAGACCATCCTGAAGCTGCTGTTTCCTATAGCTGGACGGATGCTGTTGATGAAGCGGGTAATTTTTTACGTCCCGATAGTCGAGCAACATTTACAGGTGATGTTTACCCACATTTATTATTGGCTTATTTTCTCTCTAATGGTTCTAATCCATTAATTCGTAAACAAGCTTTTTATGAAGTTGGTCTTTTTGATGAATCTTTAAGATCTGCACAAGATTGGGAAATGTATTTAAGATTAGCAGCAAAATATCCATTTGTAGCCGTGCCCAAACCACAGATTTTATATCGACAATCTATTTCTTCAATGTCTATGAATGTTGTTATGAAAGAAGTTGCTGCTATTGCAGTAATTGAAAAAAATTTTGCTCAAGCACCGCCATCTTTACAACATTTAAAAAAGCAGAGTTTAGGCAATCTTTATAAATACTTAACGGTTAAAGTATTAGAAGCTCTTCCAACTTGGAATCAGGGGATGGAAGCATTTCAACTATTTAGAAAGACGATTGAATATGATTCCACCTTGCTCCAAAAAGGAATCACTGCAAAGATTTTATATAAAATTGCTATTTTAAGTTTATGTCCTCCCCAATTAGCTGAAATTATACTGAAGAAAACGTCTAAATTGGCGAATACTAGCACATTATTGGGATATATTAATCTTGACATTTCATAAGCATTTTAATGTAATAAAAATTGAGATTCTACAGAGAAAAAATTATCATGAGTAAACTTTTAATAAACATCACTAAAGCAAATTTGAGTTGCGATCGCAATTCAGGTTGATAACGGATATAATCCTTCAGTAATCCTAATGCTATACGGCCTTTTTCTCTACTGGGTTCCCCCTCTAAGGATTTACAGAGTAAATATTTATGAATATTTGCTAAACTTAAAGACTTTAGAGGTTGAAGTGAAGGCGGTACTTGATTAAATGCTCGTTCAATCACTTCTAAACATTCTTGCTTATGAGAAACAATGTTAGCCGACATTGCGCCTTTTGATAATCGGTGCAATACTTGAGTTTTAGGAATACCGACAAAAGGATATTTAGCCGCTAATCTTAACCATAAGTCCCATTCGCCTGAAGAATTAATTGTACTATCAAATCCTCCCACCTTATCCAAAGCTGATTTTCTAATTAAAGGGTTAGAAGCCGTATCTAAAAAATTATCGACTAATAAATTCTCATAAATATATCCTTGCTTTGTAATATGTCTTCCTAAAACCGTCACTTGTCCAAATTCATCACAATGATCTGTCCAACTATAAGCCAGGACTGCTTCGGGATGATTTTTAAGTGCATTGAGTTGAGATTCAAGTTTATCAGGAGTCCAAAGATCATCATGATCTAAAAAAGCAATAAATTCACCTGAAGCTTTAGCCAATCCTCGATTTCGGCTTTCTGATACCCCCGTATTAGGATAAGAAAAGATCTGAATTTTAGGTTCTTGAAGTTGAGAAGCAATCTTAGAAATAATATCTAGTGTAGAATCTTGAGAACCATCATTAATTATAATAATCTCAAAATTTTGAAATGTTTGATTCAAAACTGAATTGATTGTATCTTGAATTGTTTGATTAGCATTGTAAACGGGAATAACAACAGAAACTAATGACATAATTTAATGTATTAATGAATTAAATATCATATTCTGGAACAATAGAAAACACCAATTTATCTCGATTATTTATAAGTAGCTAAACAAAATTAATTGCCTATTTTCGATCTAAATTATCAAGCATTTTTTTCATATATTTAATTAAGATTGATTGATTTTAATTGATTTTGATTTTATTTTTTAAACTGTCTATTCAAAAAATAAAAAAAACTCCTAACCCGGCTTAAATAAATCTGCATTTGACACTCAGCAATTAAATCAGTTTTAAGCTGACCCTGATATTTAAAATAATGCCGCATAGCATTGTAACTATTTCCTACTACAGTTCGCGCTAAAATTATCGGCTTTTCATAGAAGTTAGCACCAATCATTCGTAAGGAACAAAAAGATAAACACGACCCCTGAATCAAAGATAATAAGTAATCCCGTTTGAGTCGCCAAGCCGGAATCTGATGATAGGTGTGCATAGAGGGATTATACCAAATTTCCCAGCCTGCTTTATGTAAATACATCAAGGGTTCCCAATCATCCCCTTGCACCATTTTTCCCCCGGGTAACTTCCCACTCATTTGAGGTTGCTTGGGTACAACTTGACTCCACACCTGCTTTCTAACCACCATTGCTGCTCCTGGGGGTAAGCTTAACACCTGGGGTTGATAACGGTTGGGTTCTGGCCCCCGTTCTCGAATGGCTAAAAATCCCTCAATGGCCTTAAAATTTTCTGGGGGTGGCACTTCATAAACTCCATGAATTTGTCCGCCATAAGCGCCCGCTTGGGGATAAAGCTGTGCAAAATTATGGGCTTGGGCTACCCAATTTTCATCCGGCCAGTTATCATCATCCAGAAACCCAATTAACTCCCCTTGGGCTTCCTCTAGTCCCCGTTGTCTGGCAAAAGCGGCACCCTGTTTGGCTTCAAATACATACTTGAGCGGGAAAACTTCTTGCCAAGATGCAATGGTATTCTGAACTATATTGGCCGTTTGATCATTACTATTATTATCAACAACAATAATTTCCCAAGTGATATTTTCTGTTCCAGTTTGCGATCGCAATTTCTCTAACACATCAGGAACCCGACTGGCTCCATTATAGGTGGGAATCACAACAGTAAAATCGGTCATAATTTTTTGAGATAAGATGTTTTCCACAAATAAAAGGGACTAATCACACTACTTTTTAAAAATTCCATTTCACAAGCTGCCACCACATCGGTTTTTAATTCTTTTCGATGTTTAAGATAGTAAGCGATCGCCTTTCTCATATCATTTCCTAACCCCAGAGGAAATAATAACGGCCGTTGCCAAGGTTTTAACCGTAACATCCGAATATGATGCCGTGCTAACCCTGTACTGCGCATCAAAAATAATAAATAATCCCGTTCTAACCGTTTTTGGGGAATTTGATGATAGAGGTGCATTTCCGAATTATACCAAATTTCCCACCCGGCATTTTGAATATACATAATCGCTTCTAAGTCTTCACTATTCAAAATAGATTGACTGGAACGTCCACTTAAAAAGGTGTCTTCTGGTACAGTTTCTAACCAAACTTGACGACGCACTACCAACCCCGCAGAAGGCGGTAACATCTTCATTTGAGGTTCATATAAATGGGGACTATCTCCCCGTTCCGTAATGGCAAAAAAACTGGAAATACGACTAAAATTAGGAGGGGTTTCTACTTCATAAACTCCATGAATTTGACTCCCAAATGCCCCAGCTTTAGGATGGTTTTGAGCAAATTCATAGGCTTTTTCCACCCAATCTAAGGCGGGTAATGTATCATCATCTAAGAAGCCAATCAATAACGATTCCGACTCTTTAATGGCTCGTTTTCGAGCGAAGGCTGCCCCTTGTTCTGTTTCTAAAACAAATTTTAAAGGAACAATATCTGACCAATTATCTTGATAGGTTTTAACTAATTCTGCGGTACTATCCGTACTATTATTATCAACAATTATAATTTCCCATTGAATTTGTTCTGTTCCGGTTTGCGATCGCAATTTCTCCAAAACCGCAGGCAAACGGGTCGCCCCATTATAGGTAGGAATCGCAATAGTAATATCAACCATAGGAGTTACAAGGATTAAAATTTCTTGCTTTTATTATAGCTGAGTCAAATTTTAGGAGACGTTGGATCGAACGTCCCTCAAGTTAAATCAAAATCTATTCATCCTTCACGGTTTCAACCGTAATAATATCATCCCCCTCTGCTGTTTTAGATGTGGTTAATATCACGGGCTGAACATCCATTTCCAACGGATCAGATATTGTCTTTCTCATCGGTTGAACATTCATAATTAACGGTTCTTCTTTAGCTTTAGGAATCAAAGGTTGATGATTAAAGACTAATTTTTCATCTTCATAATCCACATAAATTGTATCTTCCGTGACGAACTTCTGTTCTAACAATAAATTTGCAATATGGTTTTCCAATTCCCGTTGAATCGCACGTTTTAACGGTCTAGCCCCATAGACTGGATCATAACCAATATCCGCTAAATAATCTAAGGTTGCAGGTGATAATTCAATGGATATTTTTTGATCTGATAATAACCTTTGAATCCGTTTAACTTGAATCGCCACAATATACCGTAATTCCCCTTTACTTAACGGATGGAATAGAATAGTATCATCCACCCGATTTAAAAATTCTGGGCGAAAATGCGATCGCAAAGCCGTCATCACTCGCTTCTCCATTTCCCCATAACGGGACTCATCCCCCGCCACATCTAAAATATGTTCCCCCCCAATATTACTGGTCATCACAATAACAGTATTTCTAAAATCCACCGTCCTTCCTTGGGAGTCGGTAATCCGGCCATCATCTAATACTTGTAATAGGATATTAAACACATCGGGATGGGCTTTTTCCACCTCATCAAATAAAATCACCGAGTAGGGATGGCGTCGCACCGCTTCCGATAGTTGACCGCCTTCGTCATACCCCACATAGCCCGGAGGCGCGCCCACCAACCGAGAAACCGCGTGTTTTTCCATATATTCGGACATATCAATCCGAATAATCGACTCCTCGCTATCAAATAAAAACTCCGCTAAGGCCTTCGCTAACTCGGTTTTCCCCACCCCCGTCGGCCCCATAAATAGGAAAGATCCAATGGGACGCCCGGGATCTTTCATCCCCGCCCGCGCCCTTCTAATCGCAGCCGAAACCGCCGCCACCGCCTCCTGTTGTCCGATCACCCGTTGATGTAAATGACTCTCTAAGCGCAGTAATTTCTGCCGTTCTGACTCTAATAAACGGTTAACAGGTATCCCCGTCCATTTAGCAATAATCCCCGCGATATCGGCTTCCGTGACCTCCTCACGCAACATCGAAGAACCCTCGGATTGTAACTTAACTAATTCCGCTTCTTTGCCTTCCCGTTCCTGATGTAAAACTTCCAATTGACCATACTTTAATTGGGCGGCTTTGTTTAAATCATAGGCCCGTTCTGCCTGTTCAATTTGGACTCGTAATTCTTCTTCATCTTCCTTGAGTTTATTAATACTATCTAGGAGTTGTTTTTCCCCTTGCCATTGGGAGGCTAGCTTTTCCTGTTTAGTTTTTAAACTCTCGATTTCTTCCTTAATTCTGCCTAAACGAATTGCCACCCCCCCATCATTTCGACGGTTATTTTCCCCCGTTCCTAAACTTTCTCCTTCTATGGATAATTTTTCCATTTCTAACTGCATGACCCGCCGATCAATTTGTTCTAATTCCACGGGTTTGGAGGTAATTTCCATTTTTAATTGGGCGGCGGCTTCATCGACCACGTCAATGGCTTTATCGGGTAGAAAGCGATCGCTAATATAACGACTTGATAACATCGCCGCCGCCACTAATGCACTATCCGTAATTTTTACCCCATGATGGCGCTCGTAACGGTCTTTTAATCCTCTTAAAATTGAGATCGTATCTTCAGGAGAAGGTTGATCGACATAAACTTGTTGAAACCGTCTTTCTAAAGCCGGATCTTTTTCAATATGTTTGCGATATTCGTCAACAGTTGAAGCACCAATACACCGCAATTCCCCCCTGGCTAACATGGGTTTGAGTAAATTACTGGCATCCATTCCCGATGAAGCACCCCCGGAACCCGCCCCAACCACGGTATGCAATTCATCAATAAATAACACAACTTGTCCTTCCGAATGGGTGACTTCTCTTAATACCGATCGCAGTCTTTCTTCAAATTCTCCCCGATATTTGGCTCCAGCAATTAAACTTCCCATATCTAAGGAAATTAACTGGCGATTTTTTAAGGATTCTGGCACATCTCCGTTCACAATTCGTTGGGCTAAACCTTCGGCGATCGCTGTTTTTCCGACTCCCGGTTCTCCAATTAACACCGGATTATTTTTAGTTCTGCGAGATAAACAACTGACCACCCGCCGCACTTCCTCATCCCGACCAATCACCGGATCAAGTTTTCCGGCTTTCGCCAATTCTGTTAAGTCTTTACCATATTTTTTTAAGGCTTCATAACTGGTTTCTGGGCTTTGGGTTTCGACCTTTGAACTCCCCCGAATCGCTTTAATCGCCTCCTCTAATTTCGGACGAATCGAAGGAGAACGGCCCGGACGATCATAACCCGGACGTCCGGGCCGTTGACTGGTGGGGGTTTCTCCGGCCAGTAGTTTCCGACCAATGCGGTCATCTTCCGAGAAAGCCAGGATTAAATGTTCAATGGAGATAAAACCATCCTGTAGGGCTTGACGGTCTGCTTCGGCTTGATCCAATAATAAATCTAAGCTCTGTCCTAAATATAAATGGTCGATGCGTCCGACCTTGGGCTGGCGTTTGGTAAAGGCTTCCAATTGTTGGCTAAAAATATCCGTATCGACTCCCGCCCGACTCAGGAGGGTAGTGGCGAGTCCATTTTGTTCGAGCAGGGCGATCAGCAGATGTTCGACTTCTAAATTCTGATTTTGAAAACGACGCGCCACATCTTGGGATTTAACCACGGCTTCCCAGGCTTTATCTGTAAATTTTGTCGGATCGGTCGGTTGCATCGTTGGGGGGATCAATAAGGGGTAAAAATAGTCATTCATATACTGCCCCTATTGTAACTACATCTGGGCGCAACCCGTGAATTGATGTAGGATTGGTGGAGAAAGGGCGATTACGTTGGTGCAGATCTGATGTTCCGATCAGATGAAAATACCTTTCTACTAGATCGCAAAAGCCATTTAGAGCCAACTTTAATTAGATTGCTCAGTGATATAACTTTTACAGGGGACTTAATTAATACTTTAATTTCTGGGGATATCGAAGTATGAGCATTAAGAAGATTGCGCCGATAAGAAAAATAAATTGTGGGGGCATGATCTTCTTGAACACAATCGATCTGAATTGGATCGGATGATTTTATCAGTCAGACCTTTTTTATTTGTCGAAATTTGATCCTTGAGTAAGCTAAACTATAATAGACATATCCAAAAATTTCAATCAAACTCTTATAGAATAGTGGTTTGAGGTTAATTTTATTTCCCTAGAGGTTAAAACATGGCTAAAACGAAAGGTCGGGTCAAATGGTTCAACGACTCCAAAGGCTTTGGTTTCATTACCCCCGAGGATGGCTCTAAAGATATTTTTGTCCACCACTCGGCTATTCAAAGCGGTGGCTTTAAAAGCCTAGCTGAAGGCCAGGTTGTGGAATTCGAGATCGAACAGGGTCAAAAAGGCCCCTCCGCAGTGAATGTGATTCTTTTATAAGACTTGCTCACGGTCTTTCTTTAGATAACTCCCTCGTGTGATCGCTCTACAAAGTCGGCGATCACAGGTTCGTGGTGATCATAATTCCCTAGAGGTCAAAACATGGCTAGAATGAAAGGTCAGGTCAAATGGTTCAACGCAGAAAAAGGCTTTGGTTTCATTGCCCCCGCGGATGGCTCTAAAGATGTTTTTGTGCACTTCTCGGCTATTCAAAGCAACAGCTTTAAAACCCTGGAGGAAGGCCAGGTTGTGGAGTTCGAGACCGAACCGGGGCCAAAAGGCCCCTCCGCAGTGAATGTGACTCTTTTATAAGACTTGCTCACGGTCTTTCTTAAGATAATTCCCCTCGTGCGATCGCCGATTTTGTAAAGCGATCGCTTTTTGATCCTTGTAGCTCCCACAAATAGAAAGATAGAGCTTATATCTAACTTTATAATGATCTTGAAGTTGAAATTAATCCTTGATAGGCTTGAATCATTTGTTGAGCGATCGCATCCCAACTATAATAATTTAAGGCATAATTTTGAGCATTTAATCCTCGCTGTTGACGTTCCTGTGGGTTAGTTAATGCGGTTTCTATTAAACTTGCAATTTCATCAATATTGCCATTTCCGACCCAACCTCCTTGGGCTTTTTCCACATCTTCCCAAATATAAATTCCCTTGGAAATCACCACCGGAGTACCAACCGCCATCGCCTCTGCGACGGCAATTCCAAAATTTTCATAATAGGAAGGTAAAACAAATAAATCCGCTATTGTTAATAAAGCGGTTTTGATTTCTCCGGTGACAAACCCGGGAATTATTGTTTTTTCGCCTAAAGGAGATTGTTGAATTTGTTGTTTGATTTTGGCCTCATATTCGGGATCTTGAGGATTAGAACCTGCTAAAATAAATTGAAACTCTAATCCGGTTTTTAAGACTTTTTCTAAAGCCGGAATCAAAATATCCAGTCCTTTTTTGGGTTCAATTCGAGATAAGAATAAAATAATCGGAATATTCGGCTTTATTTCTAAATGGGATAAAATTACTTGGGGAATTTCGGTTAATTCAGGTAAAGTTACGCCTAAAGGAATCACTAAATCATTCGTTTTGACTCCAAATCGTTCCGATATTCGGGCTTCTTCCTGACTGGTAAAATGAATCGCCGCCGCCCCGGCAATATTGGGACGTTCTAATAAGGCTGCATAGAGTTTTTTTAACTGTTTTTTCTTGTTTAAATCGGCTGGATCAAGGGTTCCTAATGGGCGTAAAATATAGGGTAATTTTTGATAACGGGCGACGGTTGCAGCCACCGAAGTTACGGGAGAAAATAAGGCATGAATATGGGCTAAATCATATTCAGAGGCGTGGTTTTTTAGCCAGTTTAATAAATCTAAAGAAAATTTATAACGACGAAAGGGAGAACAGGGAAAATAGCGAATTTGATAACCCTTTTCCTGTACGGGAATATCCAAAGGAACATCTAAGGGCGGTTGTCCGCGATCGCCATTAGAATTTGTGGTTAAAACTGTGACCTCAACCCCCAGTTTTCCTAACGCTGAAGATAGACCCCGGATCATTTGACTCGGGCCACCATATACTAAAGAAATTGAAGGAATAATTTGTAGAATTTTCATAATAAGTTAAGAGTTAATAGTATTTAGTAACCTGTTAAAAGATTTACAAGATTTGAAAGAGAGACGCGTCCTGGCACGTCTCTACATTGTTAACTGATGACGGGAATGGCATCAGGAATTTCTTTTTCAACTCGTCGTAAACGAGGCATTCGATAGGCAATTAAAGCGGCTACAATATTGAGGATACCAATTAACATAAATAATAACCCACTTCCTCGTCCCGCGCCGACTCCAATAA
This sequence comes from Planktothrix sp. PLAVEN19ND, assembly GCF_057220675.1. Taxonomy (NCBI): domain Bacteria; kingdom Bacillati; phylum Cyanobacteriota; class Cyanophyceae; order Oscillatoriales; family Microcoleaceae; genus Planktothrix; species Planktothrix sp. PLAVEN19ND. Next base: position 3,737,101 of record NZ_CM170132.1, read on the forward strand.
TTTGACCGATACTATCAGCTAAGAGTCCACCGGGTTTCATCATGGGTTCTAAAACCCGATCAGCTAAGGGCCCAACGGTTAAATGGGATAGAATTAAAAGCGATCGCTCGACCACACTTTGTAAAGAAAAGATCCGTCCTTGTAATTCAAAGGGTATTTTAGATTGCCAGATGGTGTGATTACTACTAACAATAAAAGGCCGGGCAAATAAATAACCAAATCCCCCAATTCCAGCTAGGAAAATCGAAGGTCTAAACCCGCTCAAACACAGACATAAACCCTGTAAACCCACTAACCATAAAATTGCTTTCATCCGGTTTTTAGGGCCGCCCCAAATACTGACCGCCACGCTTCCGAGAAGCATTCCACAACCACTAATAGAAAGAATTAAGCCTAATTGTTGACTACTGGCAAAGGTTAAAACCACAGGCCAGAATAAAATAGCAAGCATTCCTTCGGTAAAGTAGGTGATAGCAAAAAAGCCTAATAATTTTTTTAAACCGGGACGCATGAGAATATAATCCCAAGCGGAAAGAGTTTCTTTCCAAAGTCGGTTAAAACTTAAGGGTTTTTGTTGGGATTTTGAAGGTTCTACTTTGGGAAAACGTACAATTAATAAAGTAATTAACCCTAAAACAAAGGTTCCAGAATCAATAATTAAAATTGAACCAATGCCAATACTCCCGACTAAAATTCCCGCAACCGTTGGGCCAGAAATTTTAGCGATCGCCCTAGAAACTTGCACCATGCCATTAGCGCGACTCAAATCATTGCGGGGAACCAGTTGGGGAATGGAGGCCATATAAGCGGGCCATTGGAAGGCACCGGAAATGGAACTAATGGATACAGCGACGTAAATATGCCAAACTTCTAAACGGTTAGAAAACACCAATACCATTAATATTAAGGTTCCGACCGCCGCAATAATATCATTAATAATCATCGCGCCGCGACGACTGGAACGGTCTACAATAGCACCTGCCAGGGGGGAAATCAATAGATTTGGCAGATGAATACAAACAGAAATCAGGGCAAACTGGGTAATGGAACCTGTGGTTTGATACACCCAAACCCCCAAGGCAAATTCGGTTAAGCTGGAACCAAACATAGAAACAATTTGTCCCAACCAAACCAGCAAAAAAGTCGGCATACGTTCTTTGTCCCACGGTTTCATCAGTTATAGCTTGCTTATATTAAGTATTGTAAAGAGCATTTGTCAATCTGTTTCAATATTAAGCAACTGATTTGAAGGAAACACCAAGGTACAAAGACACAAAGAGATTTAAAATTAGGTTAATTGGAGAATTTTTGATTGGCTTCCTGAAGTTTTTGTTCCCAAATATTAACTAAATTTTTAATAACTACATCCCAACTGTAATTTCCGACGGATTCTATTCCTCGATTTCCTAGGGTTTTTCTTAATAGAGGATCATCGATTAATTGTTTTAATTTGTGAGTAAAATCCTCGGAATCTTGAGGGGTATATAAAAATCCATTTTCCCCATCTTGAACATTTTCTACTAGTCCTCCCGCCCGGGGAACTAATACTGGAATTCCCGAGGCAAAAGCTTCTAATACGGTTAATCCTCTCGATTCCCGTTCTGAGGTGGTAATATGAATATCGCTATTAGCATAAACCGCCGGAACCTGGTCATAAGCCACCCGACCCAGGAAATAGACATGACGGGTAAATTTTGTTAAACCTGCGATGATTTCGTCCTGCATTTGTCCATCCCCAATAATAATAAAACCCACTTTTTCTAAATCAATTTTTTCTGCAATTTTTGCGATGGTTTTTAAGGTGAAATTCCAGCCCTTATCGGGAGTTAAACGACCCACAAAGATTAATTTAGTTAACCCATCTAATTCGGGTAAATTATAATAGGTTTTAAAAAAGTGTTCTTCCTTTAAATTGGGATCAAAGCGTTGGGCATCAAATCCGGCTAAATTCTCGTAAATTGCATTGGTAATTCCCATCTGGGGGGCGAGTTGATAGGTGATTTTGCTGGTAAATAAGGTGACATCATAACCGTTATAAATCCAAGCAAAAATTCTTCTAAATATTTCTCTAATAATTTCAACGGCAAATTTTGGCAAGGGAATATAATCTTCAGCGTAGGATAAAAACCAAGTTCTAAAAAACGCAATACAGGGAATATTGGCTTTTTTAGCATAGTCTATTCCAGCCCGTCTAAAAAATCCAAAAAACAGCCTTTCTGGTTCATCGACATGAACTAAATCTGGCTGAAATTTTTCTAATTCTTTTAATAAAATAGAATAGGATGTAATAGAGGGGTTACGTTCAAAATCTAATCCTAAAAATGGCGTACTAGGTAAATTTAAAACTCGCACACCTGGTAAAATGTTTCCGCTATATTCTCGCCAATTGGGATAAACAGTTTCAATGGTGCTATAGTCGGGACAAAAAAATAAAACCTCATGTCCCCACTGACTTAACCTTTGTAGTCGCATCATGGCGCTAACAGTAACACCATCAATAACGGGGAAAAAACCAGAGGAAATAATGGCAATTTTCATTTAAACTGTACTTCTATCGTAGTGAGTCCTTTAGGACTCTATCTTAGGTATGAGCAATTTTTCTAATTTAGTCGATTTATTGCGCGATCGCGCCGAATCTCAACCGGATCAACTCGCTTATCGGTTTTTAGCCGATGGAGAAACCGAGTCGGGAACTTTGACCTATCAACAGTTATATCAACAAGCCGTCCAAATTGCATCTTATTTACAATCATTTTTATCCCCAGGCGATCGGGTTTTAGTCATTTATCCCTATAGTGCGGGATTAGAATTTATTGCGGCGTTTTTTGGCTGTTTATATGCGGGTGCGATCGCCGTTACCGATAATCCTCCGGTATCTACCCAAGCAATTGTTAAGTTACAAACCCGTTTAGAATCGTCTCAATGTCGGGCAATTTTAAGTACAAAAGCGTTAATTGAACACCTACAAACCCAACTCGCCAACTTTCCCAAAACCAAAGTAGAGACGTTCCATGGAACGTCTCTACCTTGGGTGGCGACCGATGACCTTTTGACTCAAAACCTCGCTACAAACTGGCAAGAACCGCAAATTAATGGGGATACAATTGCTTTTTTACAATATACCTCTGGTTCAACGGGAACCCCAAAAGGTGTAATTGTTACCCATCAAAATGTTCTACATAATTCGGCAATTATTTATAACGCTTTTGGACATCATAACAATAGTCAAGGGTTAATTTGGCTACCCCTATTTCACGATATGGGATTAATTGGAGGGGTAATTCAACCCTTATATGGACAATTTCCCGTAACATTAATGTCACCTGTTTCTTTAGTACAAAAACCCTTTCGTTGGTTAGAAGCAGTTTCTGAATATCAAGCCACCACCAGCGGCGGGCCAAATTTTGCCTATGATTTGGTTTGTCGGACAGCGACGCCTGAAAAGCTAGAAAAGTTAGATTTAAGTTCCTGGGATGTGGCCTTTTCCGGTGCCGAACCTGTGCGTTGGGACACTTTAAAACGGTTCACAGAAATTTTTGGCCCCTGTGGGTTCAAACTGGAGGCGTTTTATCCCTGCTACGGAATGGCTGAAACCACCCTGTTTATTTCCGGTGGACACAAACACTTAACCCCCAAAGTGATCTGGGTCGATCCCGTCGCCCTAGAACAAAATCAAGTTATCCCCAAACAACCAACCGATCAGCATTCCCTCACCTCCCCCACCTCCCCTACTCCCCCTACTCCCCCTGCCTCCCCTGCCTCCCCTGCCTCCCCTGCCCCCCCTGCCCCCCCTGCCTCCCCTGCCCCCCCTGCTCGCTCTTTCGTCAGTTGTGGGTTTCCCTGGTTAGGGGATGAGGTAATAATTGTCGATCCTGAAAAATTAACGCGACGAGACGCGGATCAAGTTGGTGAAATATTAGTATGGGGGAAAGGTGTAGGTTTGGGATATTGGGATAAAACCGAAGACACGGAAACAACCTTTAAGGTTTATGTAGAAGGACGGGGGCCCTATTTACGCACGGGAGATTTAGGATTTTTATGTGATGGGGAATTGTATATTACTGGAAGGATCAAAGACATGATGATTCTTTGGGGAAGAAATCGTTATCCCCAGGAAATTGAAGCCACATTAGATACCTGTCACCCGGCTATTCGTAATGGACATAATGCGGCGTTTTCTATTGAGACGGAACTCGGAGAACAGTTAATTATTGTATCAGAAATCGAACGACGTTATTTGCGCAATTTGAACGTTGAAGAAGTGGTTAATGCTATTCGTAAAGCTGTCGCCGAACAGAATACCGTTGATGTGTTTGGGATAGTATTATTGAAAACAGCAACTATTCCTAAAACCACCAGTGGTAAAATTCAACGTCGTACCTGTCGGACTAAATTTTTAGAAGGGAGTTTAGATATTGTTGGACAATGGAAATTAGACACAGAAACCAGTCAATTGTCAGAATTGGCAAATCGTTCTTAAAAGTTAACCATCGTAGGGGTTGTAAGCGATCAGCACCCGCACCATTCCCACTTAAATTGATCATAAAACAACTAGAAAAATTATCAGTAAAAGTTAGATATTTACTGAATTTAAAAATAGTGACTCTGTGGAAATGAACACAATAAAAAGCTGAAACCCTTTAAATAAAATTAACTAGAGTAATGAACACTCCCTGTGTGTTTACAACTTCTTTGTGTCTTTGTGGTTAAATATAGATAACAAAACCTTACTCAATTTTTTACATGACTGAGCAATTAAATTCCTGGCAATGGACAACGTTAACTGAACTATTACAATATCGGGCAACTTATCAACCAGATAAAATAGCCTATACTTTTTTAGTTGATGGGGAAACCGAAACTGTTACTTTAACCTATCAACAGTTAAACCAAAAAGCCAGAACAATTGCCTCTAAATTACAATCCATTTGTCAACCTCAAAATCCAGTTTTATTATTGTATCAACCAGGATTAGACTATATTAGCGCGTTTTTTGGTTGTTTGTATGCCGGAGTAATTGCAGTTCCCGCCTATCCTCCTAAACCAGATCGATCACTTCCCCGTTTACAGGCTATTATTGCTGATACAAATGCGACTGTTGCGTTAACTACTGAATCTACATTATCAAGTTTACAACGATTTTTTCCACAAATGTCTGATATTGCGCCGTTAAACTGGTTAGCAACAGATACCATAGATTATGAAATCGAAAAAAATTGGCAACCTCACTCTATTGATAGTCAAACTCTTGCCTTTTTACAATATACTTCCGGTTCTACGTCAACCCCCAAAGGGGTGATGATTTCCCATCAGAATTTATTACATAATTTAACCGCAATTTATAATTATTTTGGTCATTCTTCTGAAAGTACGGGGGTAATTTGGTTACCTCCCTATCACGATATGGGATTAATTGGTGGAGTTTTAGAACCTTTATTTGGGGGATTTCCAGTGATTTTAATGTCTCCTTTGATGTTTGTGCAAAATCCGTTACGCTGGTTACAAACTATTTCTAGGTATGGGGCAACTACCAGTGGCGGGCCAAATTTTGCCTATGATTTATGTGTGAAAAAAGTATTAGGAAAAGCCGGGCTAAGTTTACCCCCAAAATTAGAAAATTTAGATTTAAGTAGCTGGGAAGTGGCTTTTAATGGAGCCGAACCGATTTATCATAAAGTCTTAGAACGATTTACTCAAACCTTTGCTCAATATGGGTTTAGGCAAGAGGCTTTTTATCCCTGTTATGGTATGGCGGAAGCGACTTTAATTATTACTGGAGGCTTAAAAACAGCACCGCCAATTTTTAAAACCGTTGATGCTATTGCTTTAGAGAATCATCGGATTGTAGTAATTGATGAAGTGGCTACTAATTTAACAGCCAATACAAAAACATTAGTCGGTTGTGGTCAATGTTTATCGGATCAAAAAATATTAATTGTTAATCCTAAAACCTGGAATATTTGTGAACCAGGAAAAGTCGGAGAAATTTGGGTTTCAGGGCCGAGTATAGGACAGGGATATTGGAATAAACCCCAGGAAACTGAAATGCTGTTTAATGCCTATTTAAAAACGGGGGAAGGGCCGTTTTTAAGGACTGGAGATTTGGGATTTTTAGACCATCAGGAAATATTTATTACCGGAAGAATTAAAGATATTATTATTATTAATGGTCGTAACCACTATCCCCAAGATATTGAATGGACAGTTGAACAAAGTCACCCCCTAATTAGACCCAGTAGCGTCGCCGGATTTTCGATTGATAGGTCGGGAGAAGAACGGTTAGTGATAGCAGCAGAAGTAGAACGTCAATATTGGCAACAAATCCGCATCTGGGATAATAATAACGGTTCTGCCAAAACCTCCCCTCAACAGATGGTTCTTCAGTCCATCCGTCGCGCCGTGTCTCAAACCCATGATTTACAGGTTTATAAAGCGGTGTTGCTAAAACCCGGAACTTTGCCTAAAACCTCCAGTGGTAAAATTCAACGCCATGCCTGTCGTGCTAGTTTTATAGCGGGCAAATTAGGGGAGTAGGGGGAGCAGGGGAGGTCGGGGGAGTAGGGGGGCAGGGGAGGCAGGGGAGGCAGGGGGGGCAGGGGAGGCAGGGGGAGTACCCTCGCTCGCTAACAGGCAACAGGCCACGTCGTGAGCCGTGAGCCAGTCGAACGGTCGAACGGCAACGGGCAACAGGCAACGGGCAACTTAAAACAGGATTCTGTTAACTTGGGATGCTAAAGTTTTAGGGTGATGGAGGAGTGATTCATGCAAGTGTTAAATGCGTCTATGAATGGGACAAAACCCCAACAACCATCGGTAACGGTGCATCATCCAGAATCATCGGTGAATGGCATTGAGTCTTTCGAGTCTGTCGCCACAATTGAGGGGTGGTTAGTCAGTCAACTCGCGGAACGGTTGGGTTTAGAAGCGTTGGAGATTGATGTGGAGGAGGATTTTGCCAATTATGGCCTAAATTCCATCGAAGCGATTAACCTCTCTGGAGACTTGGAAACGATTTTGGGACGCCGACTTCCCCCCACCCTGTTATGGGATTATCCCAATATTTGTACTTTGGCTAAATATTTAGCCGATCACAACAACACCTTGGATATGACCCAATATCAAAAAGGGATTTCCCCCGAAGATGCGGAACATCTTTTACATCATCTAGATCAATTATCGGATGCGGATGTCGATACATTATTAAATATTTTATTATCAGAACAGGAAAAAATCAATGATTAATTTATTACCATCTGTTAGTCATTTATCTTGTCAAGAAAAACGCTCACTTTTAGCAGAACTACTTCAAAAAAAAGCAGAATCAGCTTCATTTCCTGAAATCCCTCCTGAATATTATCAAATTGAATACTTTCCCGAATATCTACATCTGAAACAACAACAGCAAGAATTGGCAGATTTAGGATTAGGAAATCCCTTTTTTACTCCCCAGGAGGGAATTGCCAATGATCGGGCTAGGATTCGAGGTCAGGACTATATTAATTATGCCACTTATAATTATTTAGGAATGTGTGGCGATTCCGTGGTTTCCCAATATGCAAAAGAGGCAATTGATCGTTATGGAACTTCCGCTTGTGCTAGTCGGTTATTATCCGGTGAAAAGGTCATTCACCAAGAATTAGAACGGGCGATCGCTGATTTTGTTGGGGTGGAAGATAGTATTGTTTTTGTGGGGGGTCATGCGACTAATGTGACCACGGTGGGGCATTTATTCGGACAACATGATCTGATTTTACATGATGCCCTGAGTCATAATAGTTTATTACAAGGAGCTTTATTATCTGGGGCGACGGCGATCGCTTTTCCCCATAATGATTGGCAAGCTTTAGATCAAATATTGCGAGAAAGGCGCCCTCGTTATCAACGGGTTTTAATTATTGTCGAAGGCGTCTACAGCACCGACGGAGATATTCCCAATTTACCCGAATTTATTCAGGTTAAAAAACATCATAAAGCCTTTTTAATGGTGGATGAAGCTCACTCTATTGGCGTATTAGGAGAACAGGGTCGAGGCATTGGAGAACATTTTGGAATTAATCCCCATGATGTAGATTTATGGATGGGAACTTTAAGCAAATCCTTTGCTAGTTGTGGAGGATATATTGCCGGATCTAAATCATTAATTGAATATCTGAAATATACCGCCCCAGGGTTTGTTTTTAGTGTGGGAATTTCTCCACCCAATGCGGCTTCTGTGATCGCAGCGATTCAGGTGTTGAAAAATGAACCTCAACGGGTAGAAAAGTTACATCAAAGGGCTAAATTATTTTTAACTTTAGCGAAGGAGCAAGGCTTAAATACCGGGTTAAGTCAAGATTCTCCCGTGATTCCGATTATTGTTGGAGATTCTTGGAAATCGGTACAACTGTCTCAAAATTTGTTCAAGCGGGGGATTAATGTACCGTTTATGTTTTATCCCTCCGTCCCTAAAAATGGCGCACGGTTACGATTTTTTATTACTTGTAACCACAAGGAAGAACAAATTCGTTATACTGTAGACACTCTTGCTGAAGAAGTGGCAAAACTATAGGAAAATCATTGATTTTCCTGGAGCTTTTAAACTTCGGAGTCTGATCTTTTACAGGGTTAATTATAATGCGTGTTCTTTTAATTTATCCCATTTTCCCCCAAAGTTTCTGGTCATTTGAAAAAGCCCTTGCCTTAGTCAACCGGAAAGCTTTACTGCCACCCTTAGGTTTAATTACGGTAGCGGCAATTCTACCTCAAGATTGGGAGTTTAAATTAGTAGACCGTAATGTTCGAGAGATCACCGAAGCAGAATGGAATTGGGCTGAATTGGTGATGGTTTCGGCAATGATTGTCCAAAAGGAAGATTTTTTGGAGCAAATTCGCGAGGCGAAACGACGGGGTAAAAAAGTCGCTGTAGGGGGCCCCTATCCCACCTCCACACCTCAAGCAGCAGAAATTGCTGGGGCGGATTATTTAGTTTTAGATGAAGGTGAAATTACTTTACCGTTATTAGTAGAAGCGATTGAAAGGGGAGATGAAAAAGGGGTTTTTCGCATAGAAGGAGACAAACCCGATGTTACGACATCTCCTATCCCCCGCTTTGATTTATTGGAGAAAGAAGCCTATGATATGATTTCTTTGCAATACTCCCGGGGCTGTCCGTTTCAGTGTGAGTTTTGCGATATTATTGTGTTATATGGACGTAAATCCCGAACCAAAACTCCGGCTCAACTTTTAGCAGAATTAGATAGGTTAAAAGAGTTAAATTTTAGTCAGGGTGTTTTCTTGGTAGATGATAATTTTATCGGCAATAAACGCAATGTTAAGTTATTGCTGAATGAATTAAAAGTCTGGATGAAGGATAATAATTATCCTTTCCGTTTAACCACGGAGGCTTCTATTGATTTAGCTCAGGATCAAGAATTAATGGATTTGATGGTTGAGTGTAATTTTAGGGCTGTATTTTTAGGGATTGAAACTCCCGATGAAGATAGTCTAAATTTAACTAAAAAATTCCAAAATACTCGTGGCTCTTTGAGTGATTCCGTGGAAAAAATTATCCGCTCTGGATTACGGGTGATGGCGGGATTTATTATTGGTTTTGATGGGGAAGAAACCGGGGCGGGCGATCGGATTGTGCGGTTTGTGGAAAAAACCACAATTCCCATTGCTATGTTTAGTATGTTGCAGGTTTTACCTAATACTGCTCTTTGGCATCGTTTGAAAAAAGAAGGGCGATTAATTGAGGAAACTGGGAATGCCAATCAAACTACCTTAATGAATTTTCGACCGACTCGACCGCTTGAAGAAATCGCCCTAGAATATGTGAATGGATTTTATGAATTATATGATCCTCAACGATATTTAGATCGCACTTATCGTCATTTTATGATGATCGGGGAGCCGAAAACTAATTCCATTGGACGGAAATTAGTGGATATGAAAACAATGCGGGCGCTATTAATTTTATGTTGGTATCAAGGGATTGTGCGGGAAACTCGTTCGACGTTTTGGCGATATTTATGGAATATTTTACGACATAAACCTCGGGTTTTAGATCATTATTTAGTGGTTTGTGGACAGGTAGAACATTTCTATGAATATCGCCAAATTGTTAAGGATCAAATTCAGCAGCAACTGAAAGAGCAACAAGTAGAAAGCCAACGTCAGCTATCGAGTGTAACGCCATAGCTGAGAAACTCAATTTTTATATCGAGAAAACGGGTTTCTGAAGCTCAAGTCTAGGTTTTATTTCTTAGCTGAAATTCAGAAACTCAGTTTTTAGATGATCTAAGATAAAATCTAATCTGTAATTTTTGTGAATTTTTTTCCTATCCTGTGGGAAAATTAAATCCATGGTTTGATTTGTTAAACTTCCACTGAGAAAAAACAGTGTCTCCGACTTATCCACAAAAACATCGGAATTTTAGGGTGGCTCAAACACGACGTCAGTTTTTGCAAACTTCCGTTACTGCGATGGTAGCATCATCCCTGTCAAGCTGTGGTTGGACATTAGCTGAGGTCAAAACCACCCCAAACACTCAGATTTCCTCCGATACCCTGTACATTTACACTTGGTCTGGCTACACGGATCAGGATTTGTTAGATCATTTTCGAGAGGAAACGGGGTTAAAAGTTGTGGCCGATGTCTTCGATTCTAATGAAGCCATGTTAGCCCGACTCCAAGCCGGAGGAGCAAGTGCCTATAGTGTCATCTATCCTTCGGGATATATGGTAGAAAAAATGATCGAAATAGGTCTGTTGGCTGAACTCGATCACTCTTTATTAGTGGGATTAGAGGATTTATTTCCGCAATTTCAAAACCCGATTTATGATCCCGGTGGTCTTCATAGTGTTCCAATTAGTTGGGGAACAACCGGGTTAATTTTTAATCCCAATAAATTAGAAACTCCTCCGAAAGATTGGAGTTATCTCTGGGAATATAAAGATAAATTGTCAAAGCGAATCACGTTACTCAATGATGTGCGGGAAGTCATGGGAGCCTCATTAAGAATGTTAGGCTATTCCTATAATTCTACTGACCCCAATCAAATTCGACAAGCCTATGAAAAATTAGTAGAATTACGGCCAACGATCGCTTCTTTTACCACAGATTCTTGGCGACCTCAAATGATTGTAGGGGACTTGTCAATGGCGATGTGTTATTCCTCCGATGCGGCAGAAATTAGGGAAGAAAATGAAGATTTAAGATATATTACTCCCTATAGTGGATCATCTTTATGGATTGATACAATGGTCATTCCTAAAAGTGCTCCCAACCCCGAAGGTGCCTATAAATGGATTGATTTTATGTTGCGACCTGATGTAGCCGCAACCTTAGTGAAACGATTGAAATTTGCCACTCCTTCGAGATTAGCCTATGAGAAACTGCCGGATGTTTTGAGAAATGATCCGACTTTATTTCCTCCAGAATCAATCCTGGCTCGCAGTGAAATGATTCATGATTTAGGTAAAGCCAATGAAATTTATGAACGGTATTGGACACAGTTAACCAGTTAATTGTTAACTGCTAACCCTTAACCAATCTATAGCAATTGTTAAGGTAATTAGAATATTCAACCCGGGTCAAACTCTCAGAAAAAAATGATTTTTTCCCCATTCGTAATTCGTAATTCCCTGATCTATGACTATTTCACCAAAAACTCCAACGACTTCTTCTCCACCTGCAATCAAAAAAGGCTGGCGACAACTCGGTTCTCAACTCCTTGGCCCCTTAGCACTCTTGGGGCCGTCGGGTCTATGGTTATTACTATTATTAATCCTGCCAACTTTATTGATTTTTCAACTAAGTTTAGTTAAGGATATTCGTCCTGGAGATTTGGTAATTCCCAATGGCATTGATAATTATTTAAGGGTATTTGAACCGATTAATTTATTGGTGATTTGGCGATCGCTCTTTTATGCTTTTGGCACGACCACAATTTGTTTACTCTTAGGATTTCCCGTCGCCTATTGGATTGCTCAATTAGCCCCAAAACAGTGGAGAAACATCATATTATTAGCCTTTGTTCTGCCCCTGTGGACATCTTCTTTATTAAGAACCTACGCTTGGATTACCATATTAAGACCAACCGGAGTATTAAATTCTGTCTTAGGATTAATTGGATTACCCGCCTTAGAACTATTAAATCGAACTCCGGCGGTTTTAATTGGTATGGCCTATAGTTATTTACCCTATATGGTCACGGTTTTATACGCCTCTTTAGAAAAATTAGATCGGCGATTATTAGAAGCCTCCGCCGACCTAGGGGCGCGACCTGTAGAAACATTTTGGAAAGTCACCGTCCCCCAAACCTTACCCGGAATTGCCGCTGGATCTCTGCTGGTTTTTATTAGTTCAATGGGGGATTTTGTCGATCCAGAACTATTAGGAGGAGCCTCCAGTATGACGGTTTCTCGATTAATTTATAACCAATTTTTAGGCTCAACTCAAAATTGGGGCTTTGGTTCAGCCTTGAGTATGGTATTAATTTTGGGGGTGAGTATTGCGATCGCACTTTTAATTAAATATGGAGATGCTAAACCGTCTCGTTAATTAAAATAAATTAGGAAAAATTTATGCAAGAAATCCAACAACAACCCGAGGAGATCCTTGATATGGCTACTAAACCAAAGTTTAGAATTTCTTGGCAGGTAGTTTTTGTCGGTTTGATGTTTTTCTATATGTACTTGCCAATTTTTGTCTTAACATTTTTTAGTTTTAACAAATCTCGGTATAGTGCGGGATGGGAAGGATTTACCTTACAATGGTATGTTAAATTATTCCAAGATGCCAGAATTTTAACCGCTTTAAAAAATAGTTTAACCGTAGGATTTTTTGCCGTAGGAATTGCCGCGATTATTGGCACATTAATGGCTGTAGGATTAGCCCGTTATCACTTCCCCGGAAAAGGATTATATCAAGGAGCGTCCTATTTACCCTTAATTATTCCTGATATCGCCATGGCGGTGGCAACCCTAGTATTTTTAGCCGCCGTTGCCATTCCCCTCAGTTTATGGACAATTGTATCCGCCCATGTTGTCTTTTGTTTAGCCTACGTTGCTTTAGTGGTTTCTACCCGTTTAGCCGATTTAGACCCCCATTTAGAAGAAGCCGCCTTAGATTTAGGAGCAACTCCCATAGAGGCTTTTATTCAAGTCTTATTACCCCAATTAATGCCCGGTATTATATCCGGTTGTTTACTAGCTTTTGTATTAAGTATGGATGATTTTTTAATCGCCAGTTTCACCGCCGGAAGTGGGGCAAATACCTTACCCATGGAAATCTTTAGTCGAATTAGAACTGGCGTCAAACCCGATATTAATGCTTTGAGCGTCATCCTAATTTTAGCCTCTGGATTCCTTGCCTTATTTGGCGAATATTTACGCATTCAAGGAGAAGGAAAACGCCTAAAAAACTAAACCCGTAGTAAGCCCTTCAGGGCTTAATCTTTAGAAATTATTGTTTTAAGCACTGGAATTTGGGAGTTTTTATGATATCAGATTTTGAAAAAATGACCAAGGCTGAACTCAGAGCTTATGCTTTTAGTTTTCATACTAACTGTTCCATAAAATTAAACGGTAACTTTCTTAGGTCTACCTCCTTTTTTGCCATTTTTTCGAGCGGCTTCAGATTTAGCTTTTGAGGTAGCTTGACCTCCTTTTCTTCCAAGTTCAGCCATCCAAGATTTTGTGCCAAAAATTCCCATAACTAATTCAGGAATTCCAAAATCTACATCTAAACTATCCCAATGAATACTTTCACCCGATGCTGGCATCCAAACATCGGCTAATTGTTCGGGTGTTGCATCCGCTAAACCTTGCGCGAGTCGAGGCGGAAAACTAAAAATACTACCATTTTTTAAGTGAATTACAATTAAATCTTGATCTTGATTATATTTTACAGAAATGGCTCTAGGTTCGGTTGCTTCTGCTTCTTGCCAAGCTTGTTTAGCTTTAGCAATTTCTTCTAAGAGGTTTTCTTCTGTTAATTCTTTTTCCCAATTTTTATTGCTCATATTTTTAACCTTGCTTACAATTAAATTTTACTTCTAAATTAGCGGACAATCTATCTTTATTTTTTGGATTCAAGGTTCATGAATCACAAACCTTGAATCGGATTTAACCATTTAATTTGGTTTTCTCATGTTTTATCTCCCATGAATTTCTTGCCATTTCTCTAAAAATATTTCCTGATTTTTAGCCACTATTTTTAAAGCAGCAATTATATCTTTATTTGTCATATTAGTATTGCCTTGTACTAAATGAGGTCGTTTTTCTGATGTTCCTATATTGATTTTAGCTTTCATAATATTAGCCTCATTCTTTTTTCCCTTATATACATGAACGTGAGCAGGTTGATGATCGTTAGTATAGATATAGAAATATAAATTACTATTCTGGTCAGAGAAAATTTTGGGCATAAAATCCGAATTACGAGTTATACATTAAATAAAATAATCAATATTAAACAATTAAAATGAATTTTTTGCCCAAAAACAACTTCAGCCGAAAAACTGGACAATCTGATTTTTGGTTGTTATCACCAGTATAACCTAACCGTTAGGTTCTGTCAACCTATGATCAAAATTAGCCCTTATCCAGAAGGAATTAAGGGCTGTGAAACAGGAACTATTTCCCCCCTAAATCAAAGTCAAGGAGGATAAAAAACGTTAAAGATTGAAGTATTTAGAAACAGGATGATAGGTAATAAACGCCGTTGTAGACTGTTCTGGATAAATTTGTTCACTTTCATCCATATACATATTAATTCGGTCAGTTTGTAACAGTTCCACCTGCTTATATTGGTCTTGAATATTCGGACAAGCCGGATATCCAAAACTATAACGAGAACCCCGATGACGCTGGGCTAAAACATCACGGACATTATCCGGTTCTTCATTTCCAAATCCTAACTCCCGACGAATTTTTGCATGAGTCCATTCGGCTAACGCTTCGGCCGTTTGCACCGCCATTCCATGGAAATACAAATAATTCTTATAGTCATTATCAGCAAACAATTTTTGAGCGTATTCCGTAGCAATTTCTCCAACAGTTACCGCCTGCATCGGGAAAACATCAATTTTGCCACTTTCTTTAGGGGCAAAAAAGTCCGCAATACACAAACGTTTTCGTGATTTTTGTCGAGGAAAGTCAAATCGGGCTAACTGTTTTTGATGATTTTCAGGATCAAAAATTAAGAGGGAATTGCCCTCCGATTGACAGGGGAAATATCCATAAATCACCGTAGGATGTAATAAATTTTCTGCCAAAATTTTGGTTTTCCATTCGTCTAAAACCGGATAAACCTTTTCAGCTAAGAATTGACTATATTCTTCCTTTGATTGTTCTCTGGGTTTGCGGAATTGCCATTGACCTACAACTAATGCTTGTACGTCTAAATACCACCAAATATCCTCTATAGGAATATCTTGCGGTTGTAAAATTTTCGTTCCCCAAAAGGGAGGTGTGGGACGCTCAATATTAACATCAACGGCTTCAGAACGTCGGGTATCAATAACTATTTCTTCGGGATTTTCTAAATCATTTTTAACCGTTTCTGACTTGACTTTAATTTTCTTGGCTTCCGCATATTCCCCTAAAAATCCTTGGGAATCATCCCATTTTCCTGCTGTTTTTGCAGGCATTAACTTATCCATAAAATTCAAGTCAGAAAAGGCATCTTTCCCATAAATAACTTGACCTTGATAGGTATTTTGACAATCTTCATAGACAAATTTTGGGGTTAAAGCCGCCCCACCTAAAATCACCGGAACTTTAATTCCCTCTTGGTTGAATACCTCCAAATTTTCTTTCATAAACGCGGTAGATTTAACTAATAATCCACTCATGGCAATACAGTCCGCGCCATGTTCTTTGTAAGCATTGATGATATTTTCTACGGGTTGTTTAATCCCTAAATTAATCACCCGATAGCCATTATTGGATAAAATAATATCAACTAAGTTTTTACCAATATCATGCACATCCCCTTTAACCGTGGCAATGATAAAGGTTCCTTTGCCATTATTCCCCGTTTCTGACTTCTCCATATAGGGTTCTAAATAGGCAACGGCGGCTTTCATGGTTTGGGCAGATTGCAACACAAAAGGTAGCTGCATTTGCCCAGACCCAAACAATTCTCCCACCACTTTCATCCCATCCAAGAGAATATTATTAATAATTTCTAGGGGTGGATATTGTTTTAAACCTACGGCTAAAGCATCATCTAATCCAATCCGTTCTCCGTCAATAATATGACGTTTTAAACGTTCTTCTACAGGGAGGTTAATATCTCCAGACCGATCTCGTTTTGTAGTTTTACCCTGAAATAAATTAGTCAGTTCTCCCAGGGGGTCATAGGTACAAACATCCCCATCAAATCCCCGTTGATCATAAATTAATTTTCGACAAACCTCTTGATGTTCGGGGTCAATTTTTGCTAGGGGTAAAATCTTATTCGCACTGACAATAGCCGCATCTAACCCCACTTGCATGGCTTCATGCAGGAACACCGAATTTAACACTTGTCGCGCCACGGGATTTAAACCGAAAGAAATATTAGAAACCCCTAAAACAATATGACATCCGGGCAATTCTTGACGAATTTGACGAATAGAATCTATCGTGGCTTTGCCATTATTTCGGTCTTCTTCAATACCTGTAGAAATCGGTAATGCCAAGGGGTCAAAAAAGATTTCATAAGCAGGAATACCATAATTAATAGCCGCATTATAAGCCCGTTTCGCAATTTCAAATTTCTTTTCGGCGGTTCTGGCCATTCCCTCCTCATCGATGGTTCCTACCACAATAGCAGCACCATATTTTTTAGCAATTTCTAAGACTTTATAAAAGCGTTCTTCCCCGTCTTCGTAGTTAGTAGAATTGAGTAAACATTTCCCCCCGGAAACCTTTAACCCCGCTTCCATTTTTTGCCATTCCGTCGAGTCTAACATCAAGGGTAAATTAACATTAGTAACAACACGAGAGACTAATTCTTTCATGTCTCGCACGCCATCTCGCCCGACATAATCGACGTTAACATCTAAAATTTGCGCCCCTTCTTTGATCTGGGATTTTGCTAAGGAAACTAACCCATCCCAGTCCTCGGCATTGAGTAAATCCCGGCATTTTTTAGACCCACTGGCGTTCAGACGTTCTCCAATAATTAAAAAGGAGTTTTCCTGTTCATAACTTTGGGGACTATAAATTGAAGCCGCCGAGGGAATAAATTGGGGTTCCCGTTGCCTTGGTTTCAGGGTTTGAGAAATTTCAGCTAGGGCTTGAATATGCTCATAACGGGTTCCACAACAGCCGCCAATCACCTGAACGCCTAAATCTTCAACGAAGTGCATTAACGCCATTTTGAGTTCCAGTGGCGTGAGTTTATAATGGGCTTTTCCCCCCACATTTTCCGGTAAACCCGCATTAGGAATACAGGAAACAATAAAGGGGGAATGTTCCGATAGATAACGAATATGTTCCTTCATTAAATCGGGGCCAGTGGCACAATTTAAACCTAAAATATCAATTTTATAGGGTTCTAAAATGGTTAATGCCGCGCTCATTTCTGACCCAACTAACATAGTTCCAAAGGCTTCCATCGTCACGGAAACCATAATCGGGCGACGTTCACCTTTTTTAGTAAAAACGTCTTCAATGCCGTTTAATGCAGCTTTAATTTGCAGCACATCTTGGCAAGTTTCAACGATAAATAAATCTACCCCCCCATCAAATAATCCTTCCGCTTGTTCTGCAAAAGCATGATGTAAGGTATCAAAATCAATATGTCCGAGGGTAGGAAGTTTAGTTCCCGGCCCAATTGACCCGGCAACAAATCGAGGTTTTTCGGGTGTAGAATATTGGGCAGTTAAACGTTTTGCTAATTCGGCGGCGGTTTTGTTTAAATCATAAGCTTTATCAGCCAAATCATATTCAGCTAAAACAATAGAAGTAGCGCCAAAGGTATCGGTTTCAATAACATCTGCACCCGCTTCTAAAAAGCCGCGATGAACGTTAGCAACGGCTTCAGGTTTTGTATAAACTAAATATTCATTACACCCCTCATAATCTTTTCCGCCAAAATCATCCGCCGTCAGATTTTGGGTTTGTAGGTTGGTTCCCATTCCCCCATCAAACACGATAACGGGACGTTCAGGACTGTGGAGGCGGTCTAAAAATGCGCTTTTCATAGGATGTTAATTATAGGGAGCAAGGGTTATTTTACAATTTTACACGAAATTTTCACATCAGCAGGAGTTGTGTGCAGAAACTGGGTTTCTAGTAAAAAGTAGAAGTTTGACCTTGATATATTTAAGAAGAAACCAGGTTTTCAAGTTTTATGATAAAATCAGATCAGATTTAGAAGCCTTTCAAGAAGCAAAATTAGAATATCAACAAAACCAAGGAGTTTCCTGGGAAGATTTAAAATATCAGTCTTCTAATCCTAGCAAATTTTAGTTGTATTGCCCATGCCAACGGTTCACCGAGAAGATGGTTTTAATGTTATTATTTATCCTAATGATCATTTGCCTTCCCACGTTCATGTTATTAAGGGAGGAGGGCAAGTGATTATTAAACTAGGCAGTGAAACAGAACCTCCTTCTTTATCTCAAGTTTATGGTGATATTAGTAATAAAGAGGTTGTAAAAGCCTTAAAAATTGTTGCAACTCATCAGTTAAAATTAATTACGGCTTGGAGAACAATTCATGGATAATCTAATTTTTGATCAGCAAACTTTAGAGGAAGAAATTAAGAATGCACGACAAGCAGCGTTGATTGCTAATACCTTTGAACCGAGGGCAGAATCTGCTTATTATGATTGGCAAATCGGAAAAATTACTATTGATTTAAAATATGGTGTTTCTTTTAGTTTTCCCCCAGAAATTGCTCAGGGGTTAGCAGATGCTTCTCCTGAAGATTTAGCAGAAGTTGAAGTTACTCCCTCCGGTGCAGGATTGCATTGGGAAAAACTTGATGCAGATTTAAGTATTCCGGCTTTATTGATCGGAATTTATGGAAATGAAGCCTGGATGAATCAGCTTAAAAACAAACAAAACTATTACAAAAATTGTTGATTTTCGTGAGTTGCTAACCCAGTTTGTAATGTAGCAATAACTTCTAACATATTCCCATTTAAAAGGGCTGAAACTGACAACCATAACCCCGGAAAAACTCGACTATGAATAATTTCTTTTGCATCAGGAGTTAGAGAAATATATTCCCCATCCTGCAAGAAAAACCAATCAAAACGTCCTTCCATCACTTGCCAAACGAGATATTCTTTTACCCCATTCCGACGATAAACTCGCTTTTTGTCTCGTAAATCAATTGACGCGCTACTAGCCGCAATTTCCGCCACAAGTTCAGGTGCACCTTCAATATAACCGTCATCGCTAAGGCGACTTTGACCTCCACCATTTGGATCAATTAATAATACTGCATCGGGTTGAGGTTCGTTATCGAGATCGAGTCTTACTGTCGGGTTATCCCCTAAACGTACCCCTGGTGTCGCTATTTTATAATTCCAAAGCCAGCCAATTAAATTAGCATGGGGTTCGGCGTGGGGTTGAAAGCGTAGGGGTGATGCCATATAAACAATTCCTTCGATCAGTTCAGCTTTTTTAATATAAGGCATTGATTGATAACGCCGCTCAAATTCCGCGCGAGAAAGCAGATCTCCATTTTCTAGGAGTGGAATGAGTCGGGGAGGTTGATTTGTTGAAGCACTCATGGCTTTTCTATTGTTTTTGGATTGGATTGCCTCTCATATTCTAGCTTATTTTATTCTTGTGGCTATGTTTATAATGTTAAAGCCTGATTTAACCAAAAAGACACCAAGACACAAAGAAGTTTTAAACACTCAGATAAAATATGATATTCTTGGTTTGGATGGTTTCAATTGAGCATCAATAGAAAGTTTATCGCAAAAAATAATTAAAAATCAATGGATCAAAAAACATGGTTAATCAATTATTCTATGGTGATAATTTAGAAGTTCTGCGGAAATATATTAAGGATGAATCTGTAGATTTATGTTATATCGATCCGCCGTTTAATTCTAAACGTAACTATAATCAAATTTATAATAATTTAGGCAAAGAAGATCAAGCCCAAGCTCAAGCTTTTATTGATACTTGGACTTGGGATGATCAGGCTAATCAAGGTTTAGAGGATATTTTTAGCAATTATCAAGGTCATTTTACCCAACAAAGTATTGATTTAATTGCCGGATTAACAAAAGTTCTAGGAAAGGGTAGCCTTTTGGCTTATTTAGTTAGTATAACTTTGAGAATTGTAGAAATCTATAACGTTTTTTAGATGAATTAAAAGGTAAACCCATTCAAAGTTTATGGGACGATATTGCACCGATTTCTTCTCAGGATAGAGAACGTTTAGGCTATCCCACTCAAAAACCTGAAGCATTATTAGAAAGAATTATTCAAGCTAGTAGTAATCAAGGTGATGTTGTTTTAGATGCTTATTGTGGATGTGGGACAACCGTTGCAGTTTCCCAAAAATTAGAGCGTCAATGGATAGGAATTGATATTACCTATCAAAGTATTAGTTTAATTTTAAAACGGTTAGAAGATGCTTTTGGCAAAGGAGTATTAGAACAAATTCAACTCAATGGTATTCCGAAAGACATGAAATCTGCGATCGCCCTAGCCAATAAAAAAGATGATCGCACCCGCAAAGAATTTGAAAAATGGGCGGTTTTAACTTATAGTAATAATCGGGCTATTATTAATCCCAAAAAAGGCGCGGATAAAGGAATTGATGGTATTGCCTATTTTAGAAGTGAACAGGATGAACCGGAAAAAATTATCCTACAAGTAAAATCCGGTAATATTAAATCGGGAGATATTCGGGATTTACAAGGAACATTAACCCTAGAAAAAGCAGCAATGGGAATTTTTATTACTTTAAAAGAACCCACAAAAGAGATGATTAAAACCGCCAAATCCGCCGGAATTTATCAAAATAAATATATGAGTCAAAGCTCTGATATTATCTCTATTGTGACGATTCAAGAAATAATTGAAGATCAAAAAAGGTTATCAATTCCGTTAGGATATGAAGTCTTAAAATCCGCCGAAAAACAAAAAGAAGTCAAAGCAACTCAGTTAAAATTA
The DNA here is from genome assembly GCF_057220675.1 of Planktothrix sp. PLAVEN19ND. Taxonomy (NCBI): domain Bacteria; kingdom Bacillati; phylum Cyanobacteriota; class Cyanophyceae; order Oscillatoriales; family Microcoleaceae; genus Planktothrix; species Planktothrix sp. PLAVEN19ND. Next base: position 3,758,224 of record NZ_CM170132.1, read on the forward strand.
GATATTGATTTTAATTACTAAAAAACCCGGTAACTTCTGCGAAACCGGGCTTTCAGATAATCTGAAAATAGATTAATCTTGAATTATATAAATCCTGAAATCCTATTGAGGGGAAGTAGTAGGAGATGTTGCTTCAGGAGATGTGGTCGTAGGAGATGTCGCTTCAGGAGATGTGGTCGTAGGAGATGTCGCTTCAGGAGATGTGGTCGTAGGAGATGCGACATTAGGAGGAAGAATGACGACCTTAATAACGTGAATAACGCCGTTGTTGGCATTAATATCAGGTTGAATTACTTCGGCTCCATTAACTTTAACTTTGCCTTCAGCTACTTCTAAATCTACAGGGTCTCCTTCAACCGTAGCAGTTTCACCGGGCTTAATTTCAGCCGAGGCGATTTTATTGGGTAAAACATGATATTGGAGAATTTTAGCCAATTTTTCTTTATTTTCAGGCTTCATTAATTCTTCTAAAGTTCCCGCAGGTAAAGCGGCAAATGCTTCATCGGTTGGGGCAAAAACGGTGTAAGCACCTGGAGCAGAGAGGGTTTCAGTCAAACCAGCAGCTTCAACTGCTTTAGTAAAGGTACTGAAAGAGGGGTTAGCCGCAGCAATTTGAACAATACTTTCCGACTCGTTGGAAACTAAATTAGCCGTGGTATCAGTCTTTTCCGAAGCAACGGCTGGAGTCGTGGTAGCAGTGCTGGCGGTTGTACCTGTGGCGGGAGAGGGAGAAGCAGTGCTGGCTGTGGTTTCAGGGGGTGTTGTAGCGGCCTGTTCAGTGGCGGGTTGTCCAGGAGCGGTATTATTGGCGCTGGGTTGACCACAAGCACCGAGGGCGGCTACACTGCTAACGGTTGCTAAAAGAATCAGGAATTTTTTGGTCATTTGGGCTGTATGGTTCATAGTCAGGCGATTTTGTTTGTAAACGGGTACACAAATTGCTGATGTAATTCTAGGCATAGTAACATATCTTCACAAAAATACAAGCTTTGCGGGTAAGAATTCTTCAGATTGATTAAGAAACGTATCTAAACCTAAAGCTTAATTGCAATTGCGACTCAAACCCACAGACTTTATGGCTCCAGGTGATAGGTTAAACCCATTCAAAACTATGGCGTTAATCCAACTTCCCCTAGCTTATGAACCCCAAACACTCACAACGCGATCCCCTTGAGTCCGCCGTAACCGCAGCATTAGGCGCGGGTGTAGCGACTTCTTTTGCTGTCAGTCAAGGTCAAAGTCCTTGGGTGGCTTTAGGAATTACGGCCTTTGCGGTGATTGTGGCCTTAATTTGCGATCGCGCAGGTTGGATTTAAGTCTCACTTTTAAAGCTGATCTACAATAGGGGAAACCAACCTTTCAAGACCCAATTTCTGGAAAGGTCTGAGTTAATAGATAATATTTCCCCCAAAAACAATGATTGAGTCCTATGCGTTTTTAGCCTTAGCTCTAACTCATGAAGATCAGGCTTCTGATCAATTCTCAGGATTAAATGAGGTTAACTGGGAAAAACTTTCGAGTCAAACCTACCGCTACTTTCTCGCTTTAGCTGTGGCCTTTTCGGTGTTAGCGGTCGCCCAAACCGCCCAAGCTTTGGTCATGTCTGGAGATTCTGGAACCCAAGTCCGGCAAATTCAACAACGCTTACAAGAATTGGGCTATTTTAATGCCAATGCTACAGGGAATTTTGGGGGTCTGACCAAAGATGCGGTGATTCGGTTTCAACGAGATGCGGGTTTATCCGCCGATGGGATTGTTGGCCCTAAAACCCTGGCTGCTTTGGGCTTAGGAGTCATTATCAGCCCCCCCCTTGATACTGGCAATACTGGCAATACTGGCTATAATCGAAATTTAATTGGCTTGGGACGAGGAGATAGTGGCCCTGGGGTTTCGGATTTACAGAGGCGCTTACAAACCTTGGGTTATTTCAACCAAACACCCACAGGCAACTTTGGGAGCGTCACAGAAAATGCGGTGATTCGACTCCAACAGGACTATAATATTCCGGCAACGGGTTTAGTCACCGAAGCTACCCTCGCCGTACTTAATAACGGCCTTAATTCCGGTCGGGATGTTGTTTTCACAGGTACAACTTTACGAGAAGGCAATCGCGGGCCAGAGGTGATCGTATTACAAGAAAAACTACAAGCCTTGGGCTTTTATGATGGTGTGGTTACGGGCTATTTTGATACCGCCACAGCCATTGCCGTTCAACAATTCCAACAATCCCAGGGCATTCCAGCCACTGGAGTCGCCACATCTACAACTTTAGGAACTTTAAGTGGGGCTTATATTCCTGGAGTTACTTCTACCCCTCAATTTGATAGGATTCTGACAATAGGGTGTCGAGGTTCTGCGGTGAAGCTATTGCAAGCACAACTCCGAACCTTGGGATATTATACCGGAATTGTAGATGGGGTGTTTGGTCAGTCTACTCAAAGGGCTGTGATTAACTTCCAACGGGCTAATGGAATTACAGACACAGGAGAAGTCGGGCCAACCACGGCTTTTTATCTTGTTAATGCCACCACAACCACACGGAGCCTGCAACCCAGACCCATCCCCATTGTCCAAAATCAGACTATTCCCATCACTAATTCCCTATCCACAATTTCTTTAGGAGATACAGGCCCAGAAGTTAGAAAAATTCAACGGCGTTTGCGGGAATTAAACTATTATAATGGCCCGATCAATGGTTTTTTTGATACCGCCACTCAAGATGCCTTAATTCGGTTTCAAGAATCTAGGGGAGTTACGGTGACTGGGATAGCCGGCCCCACCACTCAAAACTCCTTATTTAATCTACAATCGTTGGCGCGACCCTCAACCCGGATTACCGCAGTTGTCGCCACAACTCCTCCTGTTTATGGGACAACTAATGTCCAACAGTTGCAGCAGCGATTAAGAATCCAAGGACTGTATAACGGCCCGATTAATGGAGTTTACGATGGTTTAACCCAACAAGCGGTTGCACAGGCCAGAGCATTCTATGGCCCTAATGCGGATACCGTTTTATTTGGTAGCCTTTAATTCAGTTATCAGTTATCAGTAATTAGTAATCAATTTCATCCATTTCAGAAGACCCATCAGCGATCGCCTTTGAACACGACCAATTTGTAGAAATCAAAGACGGCCAACCCATGCGTAAAGCCTCATGACAAATCGTATGAATAGTTAATTGACAATCCAATAAATGAAACCCCGATTTCTCCGCCTGCTTCATGCTGGTTTTAGAAATAGAATCATTTTTAAACTCAAGGGTTTTATTGCACTGAACACAAACTAAATGATGATGGTGATGGGGATAGGGTTGATTAATTTCATAGTGTTTATGACCTTCAGCCAATTCCAATTCCCGCAAAATTCCCATCCGCGCCATTAACTTTAACGTGCGATAAATCGTCGATAAACTAATTGCTTCCCCTCGGCTTTTGAGTAAAGTATACAAATCCTCCGCACTCAGATGATTTCCTTTCGGTAAATTCTGAAAGACCTGTAAAATCGTTTCCCGTTGGGGGGTTAACCGCCAACCCTTATCATTAAGTTCAGATTTAAAAGAGACTGTCGTATATAAACCCATACGCTCAATTGTTTTCAATAAAGCTTGCATACTGACAATCATACACAAAAAATTTCCTGATTATCAAAAAAAACAGTTATTGCAACTAAAACCCCCCGATAACTACGGTTAGCGGGGGGTATAAAAACTCAATCTATAAACGATTAGGGATTAACTCAAAGACTCCAAATAGTCCCGCACCCGATTGCGACGTTTAGGTTGACGCAGTTTTTGTAGGGCTTTAGCTTCAATTTGACGGACTCGCTCCCGGGATAATTCCAACGCCCGACCAATTTCCGCCAGGGAATAGGGGTGTCCATCCCCCAAACCATAGCGCATCAAAATCACATCCCGTTCCCGACTGCTCAAATCTGCTAAAAGATTCTGTAAATCCCGATGTAAAGATTCACGCATGAGCATTTCTTCCGGTGTGACCTCCTCGGTTTCGAGTAAATCCCCTAATTCCGTATCCTTATCCGTTCCTACCTTCGTTTCTAAAGACACAGAACGGGGAACCCGCAGCAACACTTCTCGGACTTGTACCGGAGTCATTTCTAACTCATGGGCAATATCTTCAATGGTGGCGGTACGACCTTTTTCCTGAGAAATTTTCCGTTGTGCTTTTTTAATTTTATTCAGTTTTTCGGTAATATGAACCGGAAGACGAATCGTGCGACTTTGGGTGGCGATCGCTCGGGTAATCCCTTGACGAATCCACCAATAAGAATAGGTACTAAACCGATATCCCCGGGTCGGGTCAAACTTCTCCACCGCCCGCTCCAGTCCTAAAGTTCCTTCTTGAATTAAATCTAGCAGTTCCAAACCTCGGTTCTGATATTTCTTCGCCACCGATACCACTAAACGCAGATTCGCTTTAATCATCCGGTCTTTGGACTGTATCCCTTCGGTTTGAATCCGATCCAACTCCTCAACCGTCAAATTTGCGATTTCTGCCCAACACCTTTTGCCTGAAGCTAAAATCGGCTTGAGTTCCGTTACATCAATTCCAGCCGTGGTTGCCCACCGCTCTAAAGACGGACGATGACCCAACTGAGCCGATAATTGATCCCGAGTTTTGATCAGTCGCACATAAGTATTGATCAGTCCCTCATCCTGCTCGGCAGCATTGTCCCGTAAGTCAACTAACCTCAGATAACGCTGCACCTTTTGGGCTTCTGATACTTCTTCATCCCGCCCCAACAGACGCACCCGACCAATTTCTTGGAGATACAATCGAACTAAATCTGTAGTACGACGATTATTGCTGGGTTTCTGGAGTTTGACATCGCTGGCATCGCCTATCTCCAAATCAATTAAATCATCCAAATCAGGCTCAAGATCCTGACTCATTAGCTCATCAGGCTCAGAATAGTCCTGAAAAGAGGGGTTTAAGTTGTCGGCATCGATTTTAGTGGCTGGCATAGTTTATATCTCAGTTGCTCCAGTAATCAGAGGCTGCACTTACGGGGGTTAGCTCTTGCAACGGGATACCCCTGATCAGGGGTGACGTAGGATTGAGCTTTTCCGTTCCGGTGATATTACTTATACTGCCCTACCATCCATGATTTCAGGCAAAGCCTGGAAAATGATTTAATGATGGCCATTTAAAAACAGAGGGAGTAAGATCAGGTTGGGAATATTTGTTTTTTATTAACCTCTTAGTTAGTATAAGAATAACTCCGAAATTTCACAGTGATTCTTATCAAACCCTTAATTAATTTTCATCACTTCCCATAGGCGTCTGAGATCACCACAGGTAAATTTTAGATTTTTGTAACGAAAAATCAATAAACTCAGCAAATCTCAGCCCCCACACACAATACAAATTCCCTTCCCCTACCTCCCTACCTCCCTGCTCCCCCTGCTCCCCCTGCTCCCCCTGCTCCCCCTGCTCCCCCTGCTCCCCCTGCTCCCCCTGCCTCCCCCTGCCTCCCCCTGCCTCCCCTGCTCCCCCTGCTCCCCTACCTCCCTACCTCCCCTGCTCCCCCTGCCTCCCCTGCTCCCCCTGCTCCCCCTGCTCCCCCTGCTCCCCCTGCCTCCCCTACTCCCCTACTCCCCTACTCCCCTACTCCCCTACTCCCCTACTCCCCTACTCCCCTAGAAACCACCAGCTTAACTTCTTCTCACCGGTGGCAATTTCTGGTAGTTTTAATAATTAAACCGCTAAACAGGATTCGGTGAGCCTGTCAGCAGTATTTTTACTTACTGCCAAGTCAAGTTGGGAAAAAACAATGTTAACAATTCTGTTTCAAGTTGTCCTTGCGGCACTGGTGATTTTATCTTTTCTCCTGGTGGTAGGCGTTCCCTTTGCCTATGCCTCCCCCCAATACTGGAGCCAATCTAAGCCTTTGCTTTATGTGGGTTCCGGTCTTTGGTTCGTGTTAGTGATTTTAGTTGGTGTATTAAACTACCTAGTGGTTTAATACACCTGGGGAATTGAGGGTGGGAAGGTTTGGGACAGTTGCCCTGAGCGGTTCAACCTAAGATTCCCTATCGATTTATGTCTTAAATTATATATTTGTTAACTTTTGTTAACAAAAAAGGATCGGATAACAAAAATGGCGGTTTTTGAGGGAAATTTTACCCAGACAAACTCCTTAAGGTTTGCCATAGTGATTGGTCGGTTTAATGACTTGATCACAACCAAACTGTTAGAAGGATGTCAAGATTGTTTAAAACGACATGGGATTGATCCCGATCCCCAGGGAACACAAGTTGATTATGTTTGGGTTCCGGGGAGTTTTGAGATTCCCTTAGTAGCTCATCAGTTGGCTTTAACCCGTCGCTATGATGCGATTATTTGTTTGGGGGCCGTAATTAAGGGACAAACTCCCCATTTTGATTATGTCTCATCGGAAGTTTCCAAAGGGATCGCAGCTGCGGCGTTTCAAACGGGTGTTCCCGTGATTTTTGGGGTTCTGACCACCGACACCATGCAGCAAGCCCTAGAACGAGCCGGAATTAAAGCCAATCACGGTTGGAACTATGCGATGGATGCGATTGAAATGGCAAATTTAATGCGTCAAATTAAGCAAAGTGCAGCAACAACTGTGGATTCTACGGCGGTTTTATCTGCTAGTGCTAGTCCGGCTTTGTCAGGGGAAACCCTGAAACAGCAGTCAGAAAACCGTTAAACTCTCAGGCTATAAAAAATTTTGGGAAAGGGGTTGACAAATTTCAAGATTTTTGGAATCATAGAAAAGGTGAACGAGTTGCGGGTGTAGCTCAGTGGTAGAGCGTCACCTTGCCAAGGTGAATGTCGCGCGTTCGAATCGCGTCACCCGCTTGGAAAGAATATATGGTAGCATTTTATCGGGAGAATTAGTTCTCCCGATAATTTTTTGTCATTTTTTTGTTTGGTCTTTGGTGTACTCGGAGTTTTTTTCTCCATCGACTGCAAAGTTGGGCGGGTTGTTTAGACCACTAATATCCTAACACAAAGCCTAAGTGGAACTTAGGGGTTTAAAACCCATTTTTCTGATAAAAGCCGAAACAATCAAGGTTTCTGAAAATTATAGTTTCACCCGAGATCAAGCCTTTGAAATGGCTGCTCTGATCCGAGCTTTCCTGAATAAATCTTAGGTCAAACCCTTTTAACAGAAGGTTTATCGCTCTAGTTTTAGAAGATTCACAAAAGCTGAGGATTTAGACTTTTGAGGATGCAAATCAAAATTGCCGTGATATAATCCCTGAAGAATAGGAATTAAAAAAAGCTAACCCTTTAAATTCAAAGTTCAACTTGACTATAATTGATTTAATTTACTTTTTTCTTCTCAATTATTACAAAAACATTAAGTTAATTAATCACTTGTGCCATCCCAAAAAGCTCAAAAGATTGATTTGAATGGGGATTATCCTTGCCCCTGTCGGCGAAAGGGGCGGCTAGTTCCCATTGCGCTGACGGAAGCCTTTGGCTGCGATCGCTGTCAGCAAATTTTCGTTGTTGATGAGAGTGGTTATTGCTTGGAACAACTCGCCACCCATTATCCTTATAAACAGGCTTGGCGTTGGACAGGTCATCAATGGAACAGAGCCAGTCCAGGGTTAAAAGCCCACTATTTACCCATGGCTTTGGGGATGCTCCTAGTTCCATTAGTGATCTGGTTACCATTAGCCCTGTATTCACCTGGGCCAAACCTTGTGTTATGGGCAATGGTTGCTATCGTGTTAGCAATGTTACCCGCACTGATGGTTTGGCTCGCTTACAGGCGTTAGTGGCGTGGATAATTGATGATTTCTCTCTCCCTCCGACCGACAATCCTTGGCGTCGTGCTTACCCTGCTAGTTTTGAATTAGCCAAAACCAAAGGAGCAGATCGAAGTCTCGCCTGATGGTGAAGGCATTGTGAGCGCGCCTGGAGGAGTGGGGGTTTTAGTTGATGATTTTTATTTAGGCTTTGTGGTTGTAGGCGTAGGATGTGTGGCCGCAGGCTTTTTAGGTGCAGGTGCAGGATGTGTGGCCGCAGGCTTTTTAGGTGCAGGTGCAGGATGTGTGGCCGCAGGCTTTGTGGTTGCAGGTGCAGAATGTGTGACCGTAGGCTTTTTGGTAGGCGCGGAAGTCTCTGCCAACGCCGGAGAAGTTCCCGAAGCGTAAGCAATACCAGAAATTAAGGCTGTAATACCAAGGGTGGTAGCCAAAACAGTCTTACCAAATTGAAATACCATAATCAGTAAGTCCTATAGGGATTGGGGTAATGTGGTATTGGTTTACCTTTGCCTGACAGTATCACGGGTTTTTATGACACCCATGTGTCAAAGACATGAAGATTTGATGACTTTGGGGATGCTCTTAATTCCGTTAGTGATCTGGTTACCATTAGCTTTGTATTTACCTGAGCCAAATCTTGTGTTATGGGCAATGGTTGCTATCGTGTTAGCGATGTTACCCGCACTGATGGTTTGGCTCGCTTACGGGCGTTAGCGGCATGATAATTGATGATTTCTCTCTCCTTCCGACCGACAATCCTTTGCGTCGTGCTTACCTTGCTAGTTTTGAATTAGCCAAAACCAAAGGAGCAGATCGAAGTCTCGCCTTGCAACTGATGGCGAAGGCCTTGCGATCGCGACAGAATGACATCCTAGAAGCCAATACTCTTGACCTAGAAGCCAGTCGCAACCTAGGACTATCGGAATTAATCACCGACTGGCTGAAACTCACTCCAGAACGCTTAGAAACCACCGTTCAAATTTTAGAGCGTCTGGGACAACTGCCCGATCCCATTGGTCGGGTGATGAGTGCTTCCTATCAACTCGAACAGGGACAAACCTATTTTCAACCAATTCCCCTGGGGGTAGTGGCGTTAATTTATGAAGCCTTTCCCGAATTGGCGGCTATTGCCACGGGACTCTGTTTAAAAACCGCCAATAGTTTAGTGCTACTAGGTGGAACAGAAGCCACCCATTCTAATCAGATGATTATTCAAACCTTGCAAATCGCCTTAGAGGAATCGGGACTCCCCCCAGGCTGTTTAGAAATCTTACCGTCAGAACCCCATACCCCGATTCAACAGTTAATCACTCAAGACAAATATATCAATTTAGTCATTCCCTACGGACGCCCCCATTTTGTGCAACAAGTGGTGAATCAATCCACAGTTCCGGTGTTGCGCTCCGCCATAGGAAATTGTTATTTATATTGGTCATCTACGGCAAGTGTGGATACAGCCCGATGGATGATCTTAGATAGTCATGATGGTAAACCGGATGCTGTGAATGCCATTGAAAAAGTTCTGATTGATCCCAATCAAAAAAGCTCATCCCTAGTGCGATTATGGAATAACTTAAGAGAAGCTGGCTTTGAACTGCGAGGAGATGAAGGGTTCGCTCAAGAATTTTCGGAATTGATCTTAGCGGAAACAACGGAATGGTCAAGACCCTATTTAACTCGCACCGTTGCTTTTAAAAGGGTAGATCATTTAGAACAAGCGATTATTTGGATGAATACCCATAGTAGCGGTCACGCGAACTGTTTAGCCACCGAATCCTATTCCGAGAGTCGAAAATTTGCCCAGGATGTTAATAGTGCTTTGACTTTTATTAATGCGTCTCCCCGATTTTCCCGTCACTTGAACCGAGGAGACGCAATCTTTCTGGGAATTTCTAACCAGAAAGGGTATCGTCGGGGATTAATTGGTTTAGAAGCCTTAATGACCCTGAAGCACGTTGTTCAGGGTAATCGGCAATTTTAGATCCGTTGAGCTTCAGCATTGGCGGGGGGTAATTTTACTTTTTGGGCGAGCCCTAACGCTTGTAACAGCGAAATGGTCATCCAGGTTAAGTCAATTTCCCACCATTGCAGACCGTGACGGGCGGAATATTGAAAAGCATGGTGATTATTATGCCAACCCTCACCATAGGTGACAACGGCGACCCACCAACAGTTACGCGAGGAATCTCCCGACTCATAGGTTTGATACCCAAATTTGTGCGTGGCACTATTGACAAACCAGGTGCAGTGGAACATCACCACCACCCGAAAGAAAATACCCCAAACCACAAAAGGCCAACCCCCCATTAGATACAGCAAGAATCCAAATACCACTTGAATCACCAAGAAGTAGGTTTGGAAGAACTGATATACTGGGTCATCGGAAATGTCTTTTGTGAAACGGGGAATTTGCTCATCCGCCGGAGTGTGGAACAACATCCAGCCCATATGACTCCACCAAAAGCCTTTTGTGGAATCATGGGGATCTTGATCTTGATCAGAATATTGATGATGGAGACGGTGTAACCCGATCCAATCAATTGGCCCCCCCTGACAGGCCAAGGTTCCACAAAAGATTAAAAAATATTCTAACCATTTGGGAGCCTCAAAACTGCGATGGCTAACCAGGCGGTGGAATCCTAGGGTAATTCCTAAGCCTCCAGTCACCCAATGCAAAAATAGAGCTAGACCCACGGCGGCCCAGCTAAAGTTACTGGGCAAAAATACCAACAGCGCGGCAGCATGGAGCGACACCATAAAAGCAATGGTGATCCAGTCGGGCTTATATTGAGGTGAAGTTGCGATCGTCATGAAGAAACGAAAATTCGAGCTTTTTTTTTAACGAAAGAGTCCTATTTGCGTCATAATTATGCACCGCCCACAAATTGATTGAGTTCAGTGATGATATCTAGCATCGAACAGCTAAAAGAAGCAGAACAGGAACTATTTCCGATTTTTTCTGGTATTGACACGCAGGTCAAGCATAATCTTAAACGAGTTTTAGATTCCTTCCGTCACTACCGAGTTGGAACTCACCACTTTGCAGGCGTTACAGGTTATGGCCACGATGATTTGGGACGTCAAACCTTAGATCAAGTCTTTGCTGAGATTATGGGAGCCGAATCTGCTGCGGTACGAGTGCAGTTTGTTTCTGGAACCCACGCCATTACCTGTGCCTTATTTGGCTGTTTGCGTCCTGGGGACGAACTGCTGGCGGTAGCTGGCGCTCCCTACGATACCTTGGAGGAGGTGATCGGTGTGCGCGGTCAAGGTCAAGGTTCATTATTAGAGTTTGGCATATCTTACCGCCAATTGGATCTCACTGCCCCAGGAAAAATTGATTGGCAGGGTCTACAGTCGGCAATAACGGCTAAAACCCGGATGGTTTTAATTCAGCGTTCCTGTGGCTATTCCTGGCGTTTGAGTTTATCGATTGATGAGATTGAGAACATTGTTAATATTGTGAAAAAACAGAATCCCCATACTATTTGTTTTGTCGATAATTGTTATGGCGAATTTATTGAAACCCGGGAACCAACTGCCGTGGGTGTGGATTTAATGGCGGGTTCTTTGATTAAAAATCCCGGGGGAACTATTGTACAAGCGGGGGGTTATGTAGCTGGGCGGGAAGATTTGGTGGAAGCGGCCACTTGTCGATTAACTGCGCCAGGTATTGGGAGCAGTGGGGGGGCAACTTTTGATCAAAATCGGATTCTGTTTCAAGGGTTATTTTTAGCACCTCAAATGGTGGGAGAAGCAATTAAAGGAAGCCATTTAACGTCTTATGTTTTTAATCAATTAGGATACCCGGTTAATCCTTTACCGTTTGAAAAAAGAAGGGATGTTATTCAAGCTATTGAGTTAGGTTCTCCCGAGAAATTAATTGCTTTTTGTCGAGCTATTCAACAATATTCTCCTATTGGTTCCTATCTGGAACCCGTACCCGCAGAAATGCACGGATATGAAAGTCATTTAGTCATGGCGGGGGGGACTTTTATTGATGGCAGTACCTCGGAATTTTCCGCCGATGGGCCGTTAAGAGAACCTTATATTGTCTTCTGTCAAGGGGGAACCCATTGGACACATATTTCCTTGGCATTAGAAGCCGCAATTGAAGCCGTGGGACAGGTTTAATGTCCAGAAACCGGGGTTTTTTCCAATCTTTCGGTTTGTAATTGTAGGGGCGGGTTCTGGAATAATTTATGATACTTACAGATAATTTTGATCAACCCGCCCTATCTTAACTGTTAATTTGCAGATGGGGTGGGGCGGGTTTTGTGAGAGGGTTTGTGAATATCAAATATCTGGGAGAACCTGCCTCTACGGGTAGAAAATAGTAATTTTCATATTTTTAAAGCGATCGCCTATAATAGAAATATTTAATTCTCTAATTATATTACAAATACGATGACTACAGCTATTCAAGCTCAACTGACTTTAGAGGAGTTCCTTAAACTTCCAAAAACTAAACCTGCTTCAGAATTTATTCAAGGAAAAATTATTCAAAAACCGATGCCTCAAGGCGAACATAGTGTACTTCAAGGTGAACTCTGCAAATCTATTAATCAAATTGCTAAAAGTCAGAAAATAGCTTATGCTTTTCCAGAATTACGTTGTACTTTTGGAGGAGTATCTATTGTTCCAGATGTTACGGTATTTCGATGGGAAAGAATTCCTTTATTACCATCGGGACGAATTGTTAATAGATTTGAAATTAATCCTGACTGGTCAATTGAAATACTTTCTCCTGAACAAAGCCAAACTAAAACTTTAGGTAAATTATTGCATTGTTTAAGCCATGGGACTGAGTTGGGATGGTTAATTGACCCAGAAGCCGAAAGTATTTTAGCAGTATTTCCAGGTCAAAGAGTTGAATTATATCAAGGTCTAGCAAAATTACCTATTTTAGCAGGAATTGAGTTAGAGTTAACAACAGAGATGGTTTTTAGTTGGTTGAATTTGAGTTAAATTGAAAGCAGCGATCGCTAACAATATTCTTGATGAAAAAAAACAGTTTCTATTAACCCTTACAATTGAATTTCCGCCCTCACCATCGGTTCACCAATAACCCGATTTAAGGTAAACCCTAATTGTTGACAAATATTCTGCATAATCCGATTATCGCTGAGAATTTCGGCAAAAATCAGAGGCATTTTCTCTTGACGGGCAATATTCAGTAATTGGCGCAATAACTCCGTACCAATTCCCTGACGTTGGTAAGTATCACTCACCAGTAAGGAAAATTCCACCTCATCGTTACCATAACCTTTACTCAGTCGTCCCACCCCAATAATTTTATTTTCCCCAGTTTCGGGGTGTTGATATTCGGCGACCAAAGCCATTTCCCGGTCATAATCAATAAAACACAACCGCGATAAGCGTTCATGGGTAACACGGGAACTGAGTTTCACCAGATGAGCATAGCGTAAATAAACACTTTCCTCCGACAAACTTTCATCGAACTTGACCATCAAGGGTTCATCTTCAGGGCGGATGGGCCGAATGGTAATCGCCATGCCTTTTTGGGATGTCCAATGGGTAATATATTGCCGAGGATAGGGGCGAATGGCCGGTTTTGGTAAATCTTCGGGTTTGGTGTCGGGGGAATGTAAGACCACTCGGGCATCTAAGGCGATTAACTCATTTTCCGAAGCCAATAATGGGTTAATGTCAATCTCTTTAATCCAAGGCTGTTCGACTACCAAATTCGAGAACCGGACTAATAACTCTTTTAAGGCTTCCATATCGACTGAATGCCGACCCCGCACCCCTAACAGGGCTTTATAAATTTTGGTTTGTTCCATCATCCGCCGGGCAAGGGTCGTATTTAAAGGAGGTAACGCCAAGGAGCGATCTTTGAAGACTTCGACTAATTGCCCACCCATGCCAAACAACAACACCGGGCCAAATTGAGGATCAAGGCTACTACCAATAATCAATTCATAGCCTTCTAATTTGACCATCTTTTGTACCGTCACTCCTTGGAAGTGTTCGGCCCCTACCTGTTGGGTCACAGCGTTTTCAATATCGGTATAGGCTTGACGGACAGCTTCGGGGGTATCGAGGTTGAGTTTCACCCCGCCCACATCGGTTTTATGGGTAATGGTTTTTGACAGGAGTTTCAATACCACTGGATAGCCTAACTGTTCGGCTGAGTTCACCGCAGCATCGGGAGTTGAGGCGATATAGGTTTGTACGGTGGGTATGCCATAGGCTGAAAGTAGACGTTTGGATTCAAACTCCGTTAACAGGGTGCGTCCTTCGGCTAAAACCGAGTCAATCAGATGTTGTACACAATCACAAACGAGACTATCATCCTCACTAGCCTTTGGTAAACTCGGAGTTTCATACAACCCTCTTAAATTGTAGGTGTAGCGCCACATATAGTTAAACATCCGTACTGCCGAGTCGGGATAGGCAAAGGTGGCGATATTGGCCTGATTGAGAATTTTAATCCCCGATTCCACATCCGCGCCCCCCATCCAACTGGCTAAAATCGGTTTATGGGGCATGGTCAGACAACGATCTTTCAACTGTGCCGCCGTTTTACCCGGATCGGTCATGGCTTGAGGAGTTAAAATTACTAAAATACCATCACTATTCGGATCTTCTACAACGATATCAAAGGCTTTGGCATAGCGTTCGGGGTCAGCATCCCCTAAAATATCAATGGGGTTATCATGGCTCCATTGGGGCGGTAGGACTTGATTTAGAGCCTCCAGGGTTTCGCCCGAGAGTTGGGCGAGGGTGCCTCCCTCTCCAATTAGGGTATCGGTGGTTAATACCCCTGGCCCTCCAGCATTGGTTAAAATCGTGAGTCGTGGCCCCTTGGGTCGGGGTTGTTTACTCAGAAGTTCGGCAATGGAGAACAAATGGGCGATATGATACACCCGCAGGATGCCACAACGTCTAAAAGCCGCATCTAAAACATCATCACTTCCGGCCATGGCTCCGGTGTGGGAGGCGGCGGCTTTGGCGGCGGCTTCGGTGCGTCCAGCCTTAATCACAATAATTGGTTTAGTTAGGGCGACTTCCCTGGCTGCGGATAAAAAAGATCGGGCATCCCCGATGGATTCCATATAGATAACTATACTTTCAGTCTGGGGATCATTGCCTAAATAATAGATTAAATCTCCCCAACCAATATCTAACATCGAACCGATGGAAACGAAGGCACTAAACCCGACATTTTCTCGGAAACTCCAGTCTAAAATCGAAGTACATAAAGCCCCACTTTGACTAATAAAACCCACACTTCCCGGTTTTGCCATGGCATTCGCAAAGGTGGCATTAAGTCCGGTTAAGGGATTCATTAATCCTAAACAGTTGGGGCCGATAATTCTAATTTTATTGGCTCGCGCAATTTGTAAAACTTTCTGTTCTAATTCTATGCCTTTAGGGCCGATTTCTTTAAATCCAGCCGATAGAATAATTACCCCTTTCACCCCGACGGCGGCGCACTCCTCCATCACCCCGGGAACACTAGGAGCCGGGGTAGCAATGATGGCTAAATCGACGGGTTCTGGAGTATCCTTAATACTAGGATAGGCCTTAATTCCTAAAATACTATTGCGATGGGGATTCACGGGAAAAACCATCCCGCCAAAAGGACTACTAATTAAATTCCATAGTAGAGTTTCTACCCACACTATTGGGCTTTTCCGTCGCCCCAATCACCGCCACGGTTTTAGGGTTAAAAATCGCATTCAGAGACTGATGTTCGTAGCGTAAGACATCATGGGCGGGGTCAGAAATTCGAGTTGTTGTGGCTACCATAGAAATCAGTTATCAGTTATCAGTTATCAGTGTAAGAGTTGATCGATTATGAATCCATGATAAAAGGTTTCTGAAGCTCAAAATAGGGTTTTAATCTTAAATTTATATTAAGTTTATATTAAAACTGAGTAATTTTGTCCCTGCCCGATTCCAAAATCGATAAAAACTATTATGATATGAACGAACAATACAACAACCTGAATCTAAACCGAAACAGGGGGATATATCATCATGGATAAAGTCACAAACATTGATCAACTTGAAGCCCTAATCCAACGGGTGAAAGTCGCCGAACAAAAGTATGCAACCTATACCCAGGAACAGGTAGACTACATTTTTAAAAAAGCGGCACTCGCGGCAAATGCAGCCCGGATTCCTTTAGCAAAAATGGCCGTAGAAGAAACCGGCATGGGGGTTGTAGAGGATAAAGTGATTAAAAACCACTTTGCTTCAGAAATTATTTACAACAAATATAAACATGAAAAAACCTGTGGGGTGATCGAAGAAGACAAATCCTTTGGGTTTCAAAAAATCGCCGAACCCGTGGGAATTTTAGCCGGAATTGTTCCCACCACAAACCCCACATCCACGGCTATTTTTAAAGCATTAATTGCCTTAAAAACCCGCAACGGGATTATTTTCTCCCCCCATCCCCGTGCTAAAAATTGTACCACCGCCGCCGCTAAAATCGTCCTAGATGCTGCCGTCGCCGCCGGAGCCCCAGAAGATATTATTGGCTGGATTGACCAACCTACTGTCCCCCTGTCCCAAGCCCTGATGCAGCACCCGGACATTAAGCTAATTTTAGCCACCGGAGGGCCAGGAATGGTACGGGCCGCCTATTCCTCCGGTAATCCGTCCCTGGGAGTCGGGGCGGGCAATACCCCAGCCTTAATTGACGATACCGCCCATATTAAAATGGCCGTTTCCTCAATTATTATTAGTAAAACCTTCGATAATGGCATGATTTGTGCCAGTGAACAATCGGTAATTGTGGTCGATTCTGTTTACGAAGAAGTCAAGCAGGAATTTATTCTCCGGGGTGCCTATTTCCTCAATCCCGAAGAACGGGAACGCATGGCCAAGGTTATTTTTGTTAACGGACATTTGAATGGAGAAATTGTCGGTCAACCCGTACAAAAATTAGCCGAATTAGCTGGAATTAGCCTTTCCGAAGAAACCCGGGTAATTATTGGAGAAGGGGTAGACGTTGACGAAAATGATCCCTTTTCCCATGAAAAACTTTCCCCCATTTTAGCCATGTATCGGGCTAAGGATTTCGAGGATGCGGTGGTAAAAGCCGATACTTTAGTACAGTTAGGGGGACGGGGACATACGGCTTCTTTATACACTTCTCCCAACAATATCAACCATATTAAAAAGTTTGAGGATACCGTCCAAACTGCCCGGGTTTTAATTAATACGCCGTCTTCTCAAGGAGCAATTGGTGATATTTATAACTTCCGTCTTGACCCTTCTTTAACCTTGGGATGTGGTAGTTGGGGAGGAAATTCAATTAGTGAAAACGTCGAACCTCGGCATTTATTAAATATTAAAACCGTCGCCGAACGTCGGGAAAATATGCTCTGGTTTCGGATTCCTCCGAAGATCTATTTCAAATATGGATCTTTACCCGTTGCCATTCGAGAATTGGCCGGAAAAGAACGGGCTTTTATTGTTACCGATAAACCCCTATTTGATTTAGGAATTACCCGTTCCCTCGAAGGAGTTTTAGAGGAAATTGGGATTAAATATGATGTGTTCTACGATGTTGAACCCGACCCTTCGTTAGATACGGTACAACGGGGATTAACCTTAATGAATACGTTTAAACCCGATGTAATTATTGCCATTGGGGGCGGTTCTCCCATGGATGCAGCTAAAATTATGTGGCTGATGTATGAACACCCGGATATTGAATTTGAAGGGTTAGCCATGCGGTTTATGGATATCCGTAAACGGGTTTATGAATTGCCTCCTTTGGGCAAAAAAGCCATGTTAGTTGCCATTCCGACCACCTCGGGAACTGGGTCAGAAGTGACACCTTTTGCCGTGGTAACTGACCGCCGTACTAATATTAAATATCCTCTGGCTGACTATGCCTTAACCCCAAATATGGCAATTGTTGACCCGGAATTGGTGTTAAATATGCCCAAAAGTTTAACCTCTTTTGGAGGGGTTGATGCCCTAACCCATGCCCTAGAATCCTATGTTTCGGTGTTAGCTTCGGAATATACCAATGGGTTATCCTTAGAGGCAATTCGGTTAATCTTTAAATACCTGCCGAGTTCCTATGAAAATGGAGCCAATGATCCCAAAGCCCGGGAAAAAATGCACTATGCTTCTACCATGGCGGGGATGGCATTTGCGAATGGATTTCTAGGAATTTGTCACTCCTTAGCCCATCAATTAGGCGGCACATTTCACATTCCCCACGGGTTAGCAAATGCCTTAATGATTAGTTATGTGATTCGTTATAATGCCACCGATGTTCCGTTCAAACAAGCCACTTTCTCCCAGTATAAATATCCGAATGCAAAATGGCGCTATTCTCGGATTGCAGATTATCTGCGCTTAGGGGGAGAAACTGAAGATCAAAAAATCGATTATTTGATTTTAGCCATTGAAGAATTAAAGCGTCAAGTGGGAATTCCGGCTTCTATTAAAGAGGTTTTAAAAGATACTAGCGAAGCGGAATTTCTGGCTAAATTAGATGAAGTTGCTGACCAAGCTTTTGATGATCAATGTACGGGAGCTAATCCCCGCTATCCTTTGATTAAGGACTTGAAACAACTGTTAATTGATGCCTATTATGGTCATCCTTTGGTTTCTGATGATTACAAGGGCGATCGCATTTTCCCCGTGTTTGAACCCCAACCAACGATGATTGGCGGTTAATACGGAGGGGGTGATGGGGTGAATTCATCAAAATTTTAATCCCTATCACCCGAGCATTTCAGCGGCTCTCTTTGGAAGATCAGGAATATAATTTAAGTGTGATTGCTAATCATTGATGATTAAAGGCTCGGCTAAATCAATTATCTGCTCAAATTGAAATTTCCGCACTGCCTTAGTTAGAAATTGTATTAGATTCATCTCTGTGTCTGGAATTTCTGTAATTAATTCTATTACAACTTGGACATCAGCTTCTAGTGCCGCTTTATAAAGTTGCTCAATCCAGTCCTTAGACATTATTTTTAAAGCATCTGAAGTTATTCCTTGATCTGGGGAAGGAGTCGAAATAGGCTGTGTTTGGTGCAAGATATATTTTACCCCTAAATGTTTAGCTAGAACCCCAAAAATCAGATCTTCTGTAAAGGGTTTTCTAATAAAATCATCACATCCCGTCGATAATACAATGGCTTTTTCTTCTTCTGATACACTGGCTGTTATGGCAATTATAGCCGTGGCATTGCCTTTTGTGGTTGATTTAATATATTTAGTCGCTGCATATCCATCCACCACCGGCATTCGCATATCCATAAAGATTAAATGGGGTTCCCATTCCTCCCATATTGCGATCGCTTCTTTTCCATTCTGTGCTATTTTGATCTCAAATCCCAAGGGTTCTAAAAGTTTAACTAATAATTGACAATTAATTTCTTTATCATCAACAGTCAGGACTTTATAAGTCACTTGACCCGGAGCCAAACCCAATACTTTTTTTCGGGTTTTAGTCGGTGTATCCTGAATATTTTGACCCGGTTTGACTTGAATTTGAAATGAAAAGGTTGTACCCTGACCCAGTTGACTTTCTACGGTAATATCTCCCCCCATCAACTGCACAAATCTCCGACTAATAGCTAATCCTAAACCCGTGCCTTCTTGGGCTTCTTTTCCGGCTTGGGTTTGGGTGAAGGCTTCAAATAGTTTGGGTAATTCTGCCTCAGAAATTCCCACTCCCGTATCGCGGATTTTCAAGTTAAGAATGATAATATCCGTTGATTCGTCTTCCTGTTTATCCACCGTTAAACTAATACCACCTTTTTTAGTAAATTTAATCGCATTACTGAGTAAATTAATTAACACCTGACGTAATTTAACTTCATCGGTGCAGATATAGCGAGGGACGGTTTTACTCCGTTGAAAGATTAATTTTAATCCGGCATTACTAGCTTGTAAATTGAGCATATCTTCTAAATCATCTAATAACCGATACAGGTCAAAATCACTCGGATTTAATGTGGTTTTTCCCGCTTCAATTTTAGATAAATCCAGAATATTATTAATTAGGGTTAATAGATAGTCACCACTCCGATAGATAATGCCGACATTTTCTAATTGTTTTAGGGGGAGATCGGAGCTTCTTAATATGACTTGAGAAAAGCCTAAAATTGCATTCAAAGGCGATCGCAATTCATGGCTCATATTGGCAATAAAGGTACTTTTGGCTTGATTAGCAACTTCGGCTTTTTCCTTAGCAATGACTAACTCGGCTGTGCGTTCTTCTACACGATTTTCTAAGGTTTCAAAAGATGTTTGTAACTTAAGTGCCATGTTGTTAAACGATTTTGCCAGTTGACCTATTTCGTCTTTTGAATTAATTTCGGCGCGGATATTTAAGTTACCTTCGGTAAACTGAAAAACTATATTGGTAAGGTAAATTATTGGCTTTGTTAGCAGTTGCCCAGTGGCAAAAGCGATGATTGTCACTACTCCCGCGATCAATACAAATAGAAATATTGCATCACGAATTTGCTTTTCTACGGGTGCTAGGGCAACAGCAAGGGGCCGGGCGAACAACACAGACCAAGGTTTATATTGCAAACGAGCGATCGCAATCAGATTAACCTGATTATCTGTTGCTGCCAAAGATGCAATTAAATAGGACTGTTTATGATCCAATGCTTGCTTAATTTTTGGCTCATTAGTTGCCAATTCCTTGACAGGGGAATTAGACAAACGCCCTTCCCGTTGCAGTTGAGTTACAATATCGGTAGGCAAAGGCACAATTGATTTAAAAAGCAGTTCTGGTGCAGTGCTATGTGCCAAATAAATATCATCTTCATCTAACAGAATAGCAAAGGATTTTGCCCCAGCCCGTTCAGTTTGTCGAGTTACTAACTGTTGAACAACAGTAGCATTATATGAAACACGCAAGACACCCAATATATCTCCCTTAGCATTGCGAACTGGACTGCTAAAAAAGAGCGTTACAAGGTCAGGAATTGTCGGCGATCGCTTCATGCTAGAAACCAAGGATAATCCTGTTTTCAATGGTTTTTCAAAGTAATCTTGACCCGATTCATCTTTGCCAATGTTTGATGTATGTGTATCTAATACATTTTTCCCGGTTAAATCAAGCAAAGAGTATGAGAGAATATTGACCATATCTTTGCGACTGAGACGGATTAATGTTTCTGCTGCCAATTGCATTTCGGGGCTGTCATTTCGCTGCTTTGGAGTTAGGCTGAGGTAGCGTGCCAAACCTGGTAAAAGCGCCTCTACGCGCACGGCATTGAGATTTCCATCAATAAAGGCATCTATTCTGTTAGCGGTTTCGTTAGCCGCTCCAGATAGGGCTTGTTTGGCGTTGTCAGTAAGGGCTTTTTCAGTTGTCTGTTTGTTGAGAAATGCCAATAACAGCAACGGACTCAAAGCAACAATCAGAAAGGAAGCGATCAACTTTGTACGGATACCGCCCAAAAGGGGGTGCTGCATGGCTTTAAACTACGAGGGAGGGTTTAAGAAAGAAGAATTGAACAAACCCTTTAGCTCAGGAATGCGCGTCACGTTTCCAGAGCGAATAAAAAAGTCTGCATATATCTTGGCAGTTTTGTAAATGGAGTTAGGGTTGCTAGATTGAAATAATTTTTGATTTTCACCTAAATTAGTTAGGTTTACTCCCTCCAGAGAGATTGTATTGCGAGGAATTTTTAACGCGTTACTGATGATAGCATTTCCTTCCTGAACATTTGCTTTCCAGTAGGCAGAGGCTTGTAGCCATCCTTGTACAAATGCCCGAACGTCTTCGGGGCGATCGCGGATTATCTCATCACGAAAGACAATCAGATCTAAAATCAAGCCAGGGGTTTGTTTGCTGGTAAATAAAATATTCCCCCCTGATTTAATGGCTTCAGAAAGATGGGGTTCCCAGGTGTGTCCGGCTTGAATAGCATTATCTTTTAGGCGTTGAGGAATGTCTGAAGCCTCTACTTTAACTAAGTTCACATCATCGCTGGTTAACTTGGCAGTTTTCAACATTTCAGTCACGAAAATTTCGCTAAAACCGCCTAGATTTGCACCCAACTTTTTCCCTTTCAAGTTAGCGACGGTTTTAATTTGCGATTGGGCGACTACTACATCTGCGCCTGTTGATTCATCTATAACCACCACAGCTTGTATATCTGGATTTGTGGTACTCAAGTTGATAAAACTTCCCAAGGTCACTACCATGCCATCATACTTACCCGCACTGAAATTTGCTATTTCTAATTGGATGTATCGTTTATAAATTAATTCCACATCTACCCCCAGGGCTTTGAAGAATCCTTTTTCTTGAGCAATGATGCCTGAATGCTCCCCAACAAAAGATGTAAATTGTACTTTCAAAGGAGGGCGTTTTAATTGGGTCGGTGCTGAAGTATTACAAGCAAATAGCAAACAGACGGTAATCAGAAAAACACTAATGTATCTAAGGAGTTTAAGCATAGTATAAGCGATATTTTTTAATCATTGCCGATCAAAGATTCGGCTAAATCAATTATCTGTTCAAATTGGAATTTCCGCACTGCCTTAGTTAGAAATTGTATGAGATCAATCTCGGCGGATGGAATTTCTTCAATTAATTTTAAAACTTGGGTAGAGTTTGCCTCTAATGCTGCTTCATAGAGTTGAGTAATCCATGCAGAGGACATAATTTTCAAATTCTCTGAAATTAACTTCTGTTTGGGACTACTATTCAAAATTGGTTGTATTTCTGCATAAATATACTCCACTCCCAAATGTTTAGATAGAGCCTCAAAAATAGTGTGTTCTGTAAACGGTTTACGGAGAAAATCATCACATCCGGCTGATAAGATAATGGCTTTTTCTTCTTCTAAAACACTAGCTGTTAAGGCAATTACCGCCGTAGCATTGCCTTTAGTTGTAGATTTAATATATTTGGTGGCTTCATAACCATCCATCACAGGCATTCGCATATCCATCCAAATTAAATGGGGTTCCCATTCCTCCCAAATGGCGATCGCTTCTTGTCCATTACCTGCTTCTTTTACCTCAAATCCTAACGGTTCTAACAGCTTAATTAATAATTTACGATTAATTTCTTTATCATCAACAGTGAGAATTTTATAGGTGGGTTGACCCGGAGCTAAAGCCAGAACTTGGGGATGGTCTTCTGTACTCTTGCTAACGATTTCTTGACCCAATTTCGTCTGAATATAGAATTGAAAGGTTGTGCCTTTTCCTAATTCACTTTCAACAGAAATATCTCCCCCCATTAATTGGATAAATTTCCGACTAATTGCTAATCCTAAACCCGTTCCTTCTTGCGATTCTTTCCCAGCTTTAGCTTGAGAAAAAGCATCATACAGCTTGGGTAATTCTTCCGGGGCTATTCCTACTCCAGTATCACGAATACAAAAATGCAGATTAAAAATATCGATTGTTTCTTGATCTCCCCGAAAAACATGGAGAATAATTTGACCATCTAAGGTAAATTTAATGGCATTACTGAGTAAATTAATGATTACCTGACGCAGTTTAACTTCATCGGTATAGATATAATGAGGAACATTTTCATGACGCTGAAAAATCAGTGTCAATCCCGCAGATGTTGCTCGTAGATGTAGCATATTTTCTAAATCATCCAGTAGATAATACAGATCAAAATATCGAGGATTAAAGGTGGTTTTTCCGGCTTCGATTTTGGATAAATCCAGAATATTATTAATCAGCGTTAATAGATAATCACCACTGCGATAAATAATGCCTGCATTTTCGTGATGTTCCTGGGGTAAGTTGGTAGCGCGTAGCATTAATTGGGAAAACCCTAAAACAGCATTCAGGGGCGATCGCAATTCATGACTCATATTAGCAATAAATGAACTTTTGGCTTGATTCGCAACTTCAGATTTTTCTTTGGCAATTTCTAATTCTGCCGTACGTTCCTGTACCCGATTTTCTAAGGTTTCAAAAGAGGTTTGTAACTGACTCGCCATTTCATTAAAAGAATCTGCTAAGGTTTCTAGTTCAGAAACACCTTTGATTTCTACAACTTGACTCAGTTCACCATCAGCGATCGCCCGACTTGCTTGACTCAATCGCTGAATTGGTGCAGCAATTAAATTGGAGGTAATGATTCCTAAAACTGTGGCAATCATTAAAGTTAATATACAAAGAAAAAGCGTGATTTTGGTATTGACATTAATGGTTTCCATAAAATCAGATTCGGGAATTACTGTCACCAGTAACCAATCCAGTCCATATTGATCTTGATAAGATAAAACTTTAGCAAATAGGGTATTTCCCTTAACTGCCACTCTGAATTGTAGGTTTTTGGGAATCTGATTAAAATTCCCATATTGTTGCTTGAGGTAAGTAGTGATCGCCCTTGTCCAAGCATCTTGACTTTGAATCGCAGGTAAGCGAATTGGGTTTCCTTGATTATCCTTAAGACAGGGAGTTTCTAGGGTTGAAGTTGCAACTAAATCACCTCCATGATCAAGGATAAATGTTTGTCCTAAAGGCGAAAATTTTAGATTATTTAGAAATGTACTAATTCCATCTAAAGTTATGCCACTATTAAAAACACCTTGAAATTTTCCCTGAGCATCATAAACTGGAACGATAGCACTTATTCCCAAGAGAAGGGGTACTTTATAAGCATAAATCTGCGACCAAGTTTGTCCAATCGCTACTTTGCCATCCCTATACCAAGCCGTTTCTCGTGTATCTACTAATGCCTGAAACTTGACTAATTTTTTACTTTTACCTTGAGAATCCAATAGATAGTATTTACGGTTTTTAATGTCTGGTAGCCGATTTTCTTGAAAAAATACTGTCCCTTTTTGCAGATTTTCCCCGCTTAACTGACGGGTTACAGCTAAAAATTCTGGACTGAGAATGCGTTGATAGGAAATCATTTCTCCTTGGGTATTGGCAAACATATTTAATGTGAGAGAGGGAGATAAATTGATCTGTTGCCAAAAATACTTCCGCAGGGATTCAAAGTCATTCAGGTTAATCACACCCTGTTGGAAAGCTTGATAATTAACTGCTACGGTTTGCCTTTGAATTTCTAAGGTATGATCGAGGTGATCGTTAATCCGATTTCCTGCTTGATCCATCACCTGATTGGCTAAGTTTTCTACAGCCTGTTGTCCACTGTGATAGGACAAATAACCAACTAATCCCACTGCGCCGACAATTTGCAACACAAAGGGGACAATTAACACTAATCTCAAGGGAATTTGTGGAGATTTTGAATATTCGCTAATCATGGCTGATTAAAGGTTCCGTTAATTCAATAATTTGTTCAAATTGGAATTTACGCACAATTTTTGTGAGGGATTGTATCAAACAAGTTTCTGTTTTTGGAATTTCTCCTACTAGTTGCCAAACGAGGTTGGTATTAGCCTCAAGAGCAGCTTTGTGTAATTGAATAATCCATTCTCTAGGCATAAATACGAGGTGTTGCGATCTCAAGTTGCTTTCTGCTGAATTATCTAATGGAGGTAAACTCGTTGCCACTAAAATATATTTTACACCCAAATGTTTAGCCAGGGTATCAAAAATATTATTTTCTGTAAAAGGTTTTCTAATAAAATCATCACATCCGGCTGATAATACAACGGCTTTTTCTTCTTCTAAAACACTAGCTGTTAAGGCAATTATAGCCGTGGCATTGCCTTTTGTGGTTGATTTAATATATTTAGTCGCTGCATATCCATCCATCACTGGCATTCGCATATCCATAAAGATTAAATGGGGTTCCCATTCCTCCCATATTGCGATCGCTTCTTTTCCATTTCGGGCTATTTTGATCTCAAATCCCAAGGGTTCTAACAGTTTAATTAATAACTGACAATTAATTTCTTTATCATCAACGGTTAGAATTTTATAAGTCGGTTGATTGGGAGCTAATCCTAATACTTTTTGTCGGGTTTTAGTCGGTTCATCGTTGATATTTTGACCCGGTTTGGCTTGAATTTGAAATGAAAAGGTTGTGCCCTGACCCAGTTGACTTTCTACGGTTATATCTCCCCCCATCAACTGCACAAATTTCTGACTAATGGCTAATCCTAAACCCGTGCCTTCTTGGGCTTCTTTTCCGGCTTGGGTTTGGGTGAAGGCTTCAAAAAGTTTGGGTAATTCAGCTTCGGCAATTCCCACTCCAGTATCCCGGACTGTAAAGTTAAGTATGATAATATCTGTTAAGTCTTCTTCCTGTTGATTAATTGTTAAAGTAATCCCCCCTTCTCGGGTAAATTTAATGGCGTTACTGAGTAAATTAATTAAGACTTGACGCAATTTAACTTCATCGGTGCAGATATAGCGAGAAACATTTTCACTTCGTTGAAAGATCAATTGTAATCCAGCATTACTAGTTCGTAAATTGAGCATATCTTCTAAATCATCTAACAACTGATACAGGTCAAAATCACTCGGATTTAGGCTAGTTTTTCCCGCTTCTATTTTAGATAAATCCAGAATATTATTAATTAGGGTTAATAGATAATCACCACTGCGATAGATAATTCCGGCATTTTCATATTGATCAGAGGAAAGATTAGAGTTTCTTACCATCAATTGAGAAAAGCCTAAAATAGCATTCAGCGGCGATCGCAATTCATGACTCATATTGGCAATAAAGGTACTTTTGGCTTGATTAGCAACTTCGGCTTTTTCCTTGGCAATGACTAACTCGGCTGTACGTTCCTGTACCCGATGTTCTAAGGTTTCAAATGCGGTTTGTAGCTGAATCGCCATCTGATTAAATGAATCTGCCAAAGTCTTTAATTCAGAAACACCTTTGATTTCTACAACCTGATTGAGTTCACCACTAGTGATGGCACGACTAGCTTTAATTAAGTCATGAATCGGTTTAGCAATTAAATTTGAGGTGATAATTCCTAAGCCAGTCGCTAGGATTAAAGTGAATAAACAAAGGAAAATTGTTATCTGGGTATTCGCCTGAATTTCTGCTAGAAATTCCGATTCAGGAACAACAATGACCACACGCCAATCTAAACCCAAGGAATCCCGGTAAGGAATCACTCTCACAAATGGATTTTGATCGATCTTAGGACGGAGTAATTGGGGCTTACTAATCGCCTGTAAACTGCCAAATTCTCGGATTAAATACTGTGTTACCTCACGGATAATTGGGTTACGACTATCAACTGCATTCAGTCGAGTGATGGTGACGTTACCCTTGACCCGATAAACAGGTTTAGAACTCGGAGATTCATTAATAGGGGATTCATTGTCGGAACTAGCAACCATTAATCCTGACGGTTCTACAATGAAGATATGTTCTAATTGTTTGTTACTTAAGGTTTTTAGAAAGTCACTAATCAGCAATAGATCTAAATTAATACCAAACACACCGAGCAGCTTTTTTTGTGGGTTATAGATGGGGGTACTGGTTGCAATTGCGATAATGTCATGTCCAGTATTCCAGCCATAAATAGAACTCCAGATGGGTTTACCAGCTTTAACGGCATCTACATACCAAGCAAATTTTTTCGGAGGTATCGATGTTGGACTGTGAGGAATTAACTTTATAACCTTAAGACGATTACCTTGGCTATCAACTGAATAGACACGATGTACACTGTTATTAGATAACCGTTCATCAAGTCCAAACTCATTTTTATTCTTCATCTGACGACGACTCACACCGATATAAGCTCCGTTATCCTTACTAAAACCAACTGTCGTAAAATTGAAGGTTTTTACCTGGTGGTAAAAGTATTTTCCAATAGCATTAAAATCATTCAAATTCAATATTCCTGACTCGAAAGCATCAACATTGGTACGATTGATTTCTCGAGCTTTACCTAAATAACTATTAAGATGTTGTTCAATACGCTTACTGGTCTGTGTCATCAATTTATCAGCCAGTTTCTCAACAGCCACCTGTCCACTACGATATGATAAATAACCGACTAATCCTACGGCTCCCACAATTTGCAACACAAAGGGAACAATTAACACGAATCTCAGGGGAATTTGTCTGTTTTTTTTGACGGTCTTGGGACTAGGGTTAATCATGGTTTATTAAAGACTCGGTTAATTCAATTATCTGCTCAAATTGAAATTTACGCACGACCTTTGTTAGAAATTGTATGAGATCAATCTCGGCGGATGGAATTTCTTCAATTAATTCCAAAACTCGAGTAGGGTTTGCCTCTAATGCTGCTTTGTAGAGTTGAACAATCCATTCAGAGGACATGATTTTTAAATTCTCTGAAATTAACTTATGTTTGGGAATAATATGCAAAACTGGTTGTGTTTCTGCATAAATATAATCCACTCCCAAATGTTTAGCTAGAGCCTCAAAAATAGTGTGTTCTACAAATGGTTTACGGAGAAAATCATCACATCCGGCTGATAAGATAATGGCTTTTTCTTCTTCTAATACACTAGCTGTTAAGGCAATTACCGCCGTAGCATTGCCTTTTGTAGTCGATTTAATATATTTTGTGGCTTCATAACCATCCATCACAGGCATTCGCATATCCATCCAAATTAAATGGGGTTCCCATTCCTCCCAAATGGCGATCGCTTCTCGTCCATTACTAGCTTCTTTTACCTCAAATCCTAACGGACTGAGTAATTTAATTAGTAATTGACGATTAATCGGTTTATCATCGACGGTGAGAATTTTATAGGTGGGTTGACCCGGAGCTAAAGCCAGAACTTGGTGAGGATTTTCTGTACTCTTGTTGACTGTTTCTTGACTCATTTTTACCTGAATATAAAATTGGAAAGTTGTACCTTTTCCTAATTCGCTTTCAACCGAAATATCCCCACCCATCAGTTGAATAAATTTCCGACTAATTGCTAATCCTAAACCCGTTCCTTCCTGTATCTCTTTTCCGGCTTGAGCTTGGGTAAAAGCATCAAAGAGTTGGGGTAATTCTGCGGTGGCAATTCCTACTCCAGTATCCTGAATCCGAAAATGGAGATTAAAAATATCTATTGTTTCTTGATCGCCTCGAAAAATTGAGAGAATAATTTGACCTTCCGAGGTAAATTTGATGGCATTACTAAGTAAATTGATGATCACCTGACGGAGTTTAACTTCATCGGTGCAGATATAGCAAGGGACATTTTTATGGCGCTGAAAAAGCAAGTTTAATCCGGCATTTGTAGCCCGCAGATGCAGCATATCTTCTAAATCATTTAGCAATCTATACAGGTCAAAATCTTTGGGATTAAGTGTTTCTTTCCCAGCTTCGATTTTGGATAAATCCAAAATATTATTAATTAATGTTAGTAAGTATTCTCCACTGCGATAAATAATACCTATATTTTCATATTGTTCTGATGGGAGATTATTAGAACGTAACATTAATTGAGAAAAACCGATAACCGCATTCAAAGGAGATCGCAACTCATGACTCATATTAGCAATAAAGGTACTTTTGGCTTGATTCGCTACCTCCGCTTTTTCCTTGGCAATTGCTAATTCTGCTGTGCGTTCTTTGACCCGATGTTCTAAGGTTTCAAAAGAGGTTTGTAATTGACTCGCCATCTGATTAAAAGAATCAGCCAAAGTTTCTAATTCAGAAACCCCGTGAATTTCTATAACTTGACTTAGTTCACCCTCAGCGATCGCCCAACTCGCTTGACTTAATTTTTGAATCGGTGTAGTAATTAAATTTGAGGCAATAATTCCTAATCCTGTAGCAATTCCTAAAGTCAATAAACAAAGTAAAATTGTGATTTTGGTGTTAGCATTAATTTTTCCCATAAAGTCAGACTGGGGGATCGCCGTCACCAGCAGCCAATCTAAACCATATTTATCTTGATAAGGTACAACTTGGGTAAAGAGTGTGTTTCCTTTAACAGGGACTTGAAAGTGTGAATTCTTTTGAATTTGGCTTAAATCTTGGTATTGCTGTTTCAGGTGAATCGCGATCGCCTTTGTCCATCCATTCTGACTTTCAGTCGCAGGTAAACGAGCAAGCGGTTTATTGCTCAGATTTACAAAAGGACGCTCCAATGTAGATGTGGCGACGAGATCACCAGAACGCTCTATGATAAAGCTTTGCCCCAATGGTGAGAATCGTAATTGATTTAAAAAAGTGCTAATATCCGACAACATTAAACTAGAGTTAAAAACACCTTGAAATTTTCCACCCCCATCGAAAATAGGAAATACGGCATTGATAGTCAATGATGGGGCAATTTTGGAAACATTAATTTTTGACCAAGTTTGTTTTTTAACGACTTTGGCCTGTAGATACCAGGGTGCTACCGTATGATCAACAGGCACTGAATAAGTATGTTTGCCAGGCTTACCGTCTTGATCTACTAAATATTGATTCTGTATTTTTTTCTGTGTAGAACTCACTTCATATAAGAAAAGTGTGCCAATCTGGATATCTTTTTCCGCCGTTAGTTTTTGGGCTAATTCAACAAATTCTTGGTTGATGATCCGTCCATAACCGATTTGTTTTCCTTGCTCATTAATATACGAAGTGATCGCCAATCTTGGAGCTAAATTAATCTGTTCCCATAAGTGCTGACGGATTAACTCAAAGTCCTTGATATTCAGGCGACCCCCTTGAGTGGCACGATAATTAACCGCTATAGTTTGCTGTGAAGTTTCCAGGGATATGTTCAGATGATCCTGTACTCGATTGGTTGCCTGATTCATTAACTGATCCGCCATATTTTCTACCGCTTTTTGTCCACTGCGATAGGAAAAATAACCCACCAATCCCACCGCCCCCACAATTTGCAACACAAAGGGGATAATTAACACTAATTTCAGGGGAATCTGTCTATTTTTTTTTGGTGTACTGGGATGCTGGTTAATCATGTTTTATTAAAGGATTGGCTAAATCAATGATCTGTTCAAATTGAAATTTCCGCACTGCTTTTGTGAGAAATTGTATTAGATTCATCTCTGTGTCTGGAATTTCTGTAATTAATCCCATCACAACTTGAATATCAGCTTCAAGCGCCGCTTTATAAAGTTGATCAATCCAGTCCTTAGACATGACTTTTAAAGCATCTAAAGTTATTTCGTGATCTGGGGAAGGGGTCAAAATAGGCTGTGTTTGGTACAAGATATATTTTACCCCTAAATGTTTAGTTATAACCTCAAAAATCAGATCTTCTGTAAAAGGTTTTCTCATAAAATCATCACATCCGGCTGATAATACAACGGCTTTTTCTTCTTCTAAAACACTCGCTGTTAAGGCAATTATAGCCGTGGCATTGCCTTTTGTGGTTGATTTAATATATTTAGTCGCTGCATATCCATCCATCACCGGCATTCGCATATCCATAAAGATTAAATGGGGTTCCCATTCCTCCCATATTGCGATCGCTTCTTTTCCATTACTAGCTGTTTTTAACTGAAATCCCAAGGGTTCTAAAAGTTTAATTAATAATAGACAATTAATTTCTTTATCATCAACGGTTAGAATTTTATAAGTCGGTTGATCGGGAGCTAATCCTAATACTTTTTGTCGGGTTTTAGTCGGTTCATCGTTGATATTTTGACCCGGTTTGGCTTGAATTTGAAATGAAAAGGTTGTGCCCTGACCCAGTTGACTTTCTACGGTTATATCTCCCCCCATCAACTGCACAAATTTCTGACTAATGGCTAATCCTAAACCCGTGCCTTCTTGGGCTTCTTTTCCGGCTTGGGTTTGGGTGAAGGCTTCAAAAAGTTTGGGTAATTCAGCTTGAGAAATTCCCACTCCCGTATCGTGGATTTTAAAATTTAGAATGACAATATCTGTTAAGTCGTCTTCCTGTTTATCCACCGTTAAACTAATGCCACCTTCTTTAGTAAATTTAATCGCATTACTGAGTAAATTAATTAACACTTGACGTAGTTTAACTTCATCGGTGCAGATATAGCGAGGGACAGTTTCACTCCGTTGAAAGATTAATTTTAATCCAGCATTACTAGCTTGTAAATTGAGCATATCTTCTAAATCATCTAACAACTGATACAGGTCAAAATTAGTCAGATTTAGGCTGGTTTTTCCTGCTTCTATTTTAGATAAATCCAGAATATTATTAATTAGGGTTAATAGATAATCACCACTGCGATAGATAATTCCGGCATTTTCATATTGATCAGAGGAAAGATTAGAGTTTCTTACCATCAATTGAGAAAAGCCTAAAATAGCATTCAAAGGCGATCGCAATTCGTGACTCATATTGGCAATAAAGGTACTTTTGGCTTGATTAGCAACTTCGGCTTTTTCCTTGGCAATAACTAACTCGGCTGTGCGTTCTTCTACCCGATTTTCTAAGGTTTCAAAAGATGTTTGTAACTGATCAGCCATACTATTAAAAGATTTGGCTAGAATAGATATTTCTGTAATACTTTTAGTTTCTATTAGATCATTTTCTTGATCGGAATTTTGCCATTCTCCTAATACTAAAGCCTGACTCGCTTGACTTAATTGTAAAATTGGTTTAGTAATCCATTGAGCAGTGAGAATACCAATTATTGTCGCTACAACAAGAGTTAGAACACACAATGCAACTGTCAAATAGGCATTTTTCCGAATATGTTCTATGAAGTCATTCTCAGGAATGACAATCACCGTTAGCCAGTTTAAATTTTGTCTGTTCACGGGAAGAACCTGCACAAAATATTTCTGACCATCAATTGACAAATTAAGTTTTTGAATTGTTTGAATATCTTTTAGTTGAAAGTGATCTGTTAAATATTGAGAGGTTAAGCGAATCAGTTGATTTTGACTAGCTGTGGCTTTTAAACGGCGGGAAATAGGATTAACATTCTGAGATAATTCACTTTTAACAGTAGTAATAAATGGTACTTCATTCACAGAGTTGGCAATCATTTGACCTTCTTGATCGATCAAAAATGCTTGCCCTGTTTTACCAATTTTGAGACCTTGTATAAATTCTCCAAATTCTATCAGATAAAGACTTGAACTAATTACGCCTTGAAAT
This sequence comes from Planktothrix sp. PLAVEN19ND, assembly GCF_057220675.1. Lineage (NCBI taxonomy): Bacteria > Bacillati > Cyanobacteriota > Cyanophyceae > Oscillatoriales > Microcoleaceae > Planktothrix > Planktothrix sp. PLAVEN19ND. The sequence goes on from NZ_CM170132.1 coordinate 3,790,886, forward strand.
TTGCCCCTACTATCATAAAATGGTAGATCATAGCCAACGGCCAGCATCGGCTGATTTGATCCCTGTGATAAACTAACAAAAACAACCCAATTCCCACGCTTGGCTTCCCGTGCCTCCACATACCAATGAACACCGTCAGGCGGGTTATTATGTGGATCAAAGTCAGTTCTAATTTGTAGTAATTGATTAATTTTACCTGTCTTATCTGCTCGGTAACGATAGAAGTTTTTGCTTTTGGTAGCATTCAAAATTCTAATAGTCAGTTGATCTGATTTATGTCGTGAAACCTCTACATAGTCTTTACGTTCGTTAGCAAGTAACATATCACTGACTTTAGGAAAAATTTGCAATTGCTGGGCAAAGTATGTTTGTAAGGTTGCTAAATTTTGGTAATCTAAAATTCTTTGACGGATGAGGGAAGCATTAATATGAGTAAATTGTTCGGGTTCATTGAGATAGCTGTTTAAGTTTTGTTCAATGCGATCGCCTATTTCTGTCATCAAAGATATGACCAGGCCTTCTATGGCTTCTTGTCCACTGCGATAGGAGAGAAAACCTACTAATCCTACTGCTCCCACAATTTGCAGGACAAAGGGGACAATTAATATTAGTCTGAGGGGAATTTGGCGAGTTTTACGCGATAGTTGTTTCTTCATGGTTGATCAAATGTTCAATTAGATCAATAATTTTATCAAATTCATATTTGTACACTAATTTATTTAAACCTTTTATTAATTTTATCTCTGTCGTAGGATAACTCCCGATTTCATCTCTTTAACTTCCTGAATTCCTAAATTTCCAAAAAAAAGAAACCGAGTTTCTTTCGACCCGGTTTCTGGGGAATTTTGTTTTTTTTAAAACCTAAGAAGCAACTCTTGCCGTGCTGCGAGGACGACGGCGACCCGTGAGTTTTGTAGCAGGTTCTTCGTCGGGAATTTGAACTAATAAAACCAACAAAGGATTACTAGCAATTTCGCGGCGCAGGACGCGCTGAATCGAGCGTTCGACTTGAACTTTTAACCCCTCCCAGTCCACTTCCTTAGTTTCTGAGTCAAAAGTGCGGGCAAATTCTGTCCAACGTTCACTTAAAACTGTTTCGATAGTTTGGGTTAATTGTTCTTGTAAAGCAGCCTGATTAACGCTATTTACCACACCTTTTAAATGAATTTCAGGCCGTGCCAATAACTTACCATCGGTTCCCACAGCTACCGCCATTGTAACTATCCCTTCTTCGGCTAACTGACGGCGTTCCTTCATGGTTTCATCTTTAACCACCCCAGAGCGAGAGGCATCCACAGGTTCAATTCCGGCTTGAACTTTACCCGCAATTCGGATAGATTCTTTGGTTAATTCCACCACAAAACCATTATCAATTAACACCATATTTTCGGCAGGAATCCCCATACTTTGGGCCGTTTTTTGGTGTTGAACTAACATCCGGTGTTCTCCATGCACAGGAACAAAGAATTTCGGGCGGGTTAAAGCCAACATTAATTTCTGATCTTCTTGACATCCGTGACCGGAAACGTGAATCCCTTTTTCCCGTCCATAAATCACATTTGCTCCCTGCATCATCAATTTATCAATGGTGTTCACCACTGCAATTGTATTCCCAGGGATCGGGTTAGCTGAAAAGACAACGGTATCCCCTTGCTTAATATTAATTTGACGATGGGCTCCCTCAGCAATTCGGGTTAATGCCGATAACGGTTCCCCTTGAGATCCGGTGGTTAAAATCAGTAATTTATCATTAGGAATACCACTAATTGCATTCAGGGGCACAAATAACCGATCTTCACATTTGATATATCCTAATGTCCGAGCGTGGGCAATCACATTTAACATGGAGCGACCCACCACCGATACTAACCGTCCCTGTTTTTGAGCAATATCTAAAATAATATTCAGACGGTGAACAGAGGAAGCAAAAGTTGTGACTAAAATCCGACCCTGAGCTTGGGCAAAAACCCGCTCTAAGTTGGGATAAACGGAACTTTCAGACGGGGTAAATCCTGGAATTTCAGCGTTTGTAGAGTCACTTAATAAACAGTGAACCCCTTTTTCTCCGTATTCGGCTAACCGTTGGAAATCAAAAAATTCTCCGTCCACCGGAGTATGATCAATTTTAAAATCTCCCGTATGAATCACCACACCCACCGGAGTTGTAATGGCGACGGTAAAACTATCAGCAATGGAGTGGGTATTGCGAATATATTCTACTAGGAAATATTTCCCAATTCTGACCATTTCCCGGGGACGAACTGAGCGTAATTCAGTACGATCAGCAACGGCAGCTTCTTCTAATTTTCCTTGTAATAATGCCATTGCTAACCGAGGGCCATAAATTACCGGAATATCAAATTGTTTCAGGTGAAAAGCAATGCCCCCAATATGATCTTCATGACCATGGGTAACAATCATTCCCTTGATTTTTTCTCGGTTTTCCCGCAGATAGGTGACGTCGGGTAAAACAATATTAACACCGTGCATTCCATCGGTGGGAAATGCTAAACCCGCATCTAAAATCACAATTTCATCTTCATATTCAAAGATGCAAGTATTTTTTCCAATTTCATGTAATCCCCCTAAAGGAATAATTTTCAGGGAACCGGAACTAAATACCGGAGTCGAAGTGGGGGAAGCCATAGTCGAGCTTCTTTTTCTAATCACGGGAGTGTTGCTGTTTTTAATCATGCTGATCCTTTTTTGTTAGGGGTTGACAATTGAAATAATCAAGGCAAAACTTAAGAGTTGACAGAATTTCCAGAATCATCCTAATCATTTTGAAAATTCTGTCAATCAGGAGTGGATATTTAGTTTTCACAAAGCCTAGAAAAGTGTGCCGAAATCCTACTTAACTAGATTTAATTGACTCAGCACGTTCTTCAATGCGTTTGTCACTTCAACCGTTGGGTCACACAACGGCAAACGAGTTGATCCCACATTCCAGCCTTGCAAGTTCAATGCTGCTTTCACCGGAATTGGGTTTGTGGTCACAAACAAGACTTTAAACAACTCCAATAATCGGATATGGATGTCGGTTGCTACTTGTATTTGACCCGCTGCAAAGGCTTGAATCATCTGTTGGAGTTGCGTTCCCACCAGATGACTGGCGACGCTGACCACCCCGTAACTACCAACGGCTAACATGGGTAAGGTCAGAGAATCATCCCCAGAGTAGATCGAAAATTCGGAGGGTGTCAACCGTCGAACTTGGCTGACTTGATCTAAATTGCCACTGGCTTCCTTAATCGCCACAATATTCCCAATCTCCGCCAAACGCGCTACCGTTTCTGGGAGGAGATTTTGTCCTGTGCGTCCAGGGATATTGTAAAGCATAATTGGCAAATCGGGACAGGCCTGGGCGATGGCTTGGAAATGCCGATATAAACCCTCCTGGGGCGGTTTATTATAATACGGGACAACCTGTAATGTGCCATCTAATCCCAGTTTAGCTGCTTTCTGGGTGGCATCGATCGCCTCTTGGGTGCAATTCGATCCCGTTCCGGCGATTACCTTAGCTGTTCCTGATACCGCTTTCTGCACGACTTGAAATAACTCGTATTCCTCATCCCAAGTCAAGGTCGGAGATTCCCCCGTCGTTCCGCACACCACCAGGGCATCACTTCCGGCACTCGCCAAATGAGCCGCTAACTTTTCCGCCTCTGCATAATTCACACTACCGTCTTCGTAAAACGGCGTTACCATGGCTGTTATAACTCGTCCAAAACTTACCATTTGTCTTTAATATCAATTATCGGTGTTTCCTGCGTTTGTCATGGTTAAAACCTCAACGCCGTAAACCTAAAAGTTGTTTTTCCACTAACAATTCAGCAATTTGCACCGCGTTTAAGGCGGCACCCTTGCGAATTTGATCTCCACAGAGCCATAATTCTAATCCGCAGGGATGGGATAAATCCTGACGAATTCGACCCACTAACACCGGATCACGTCCACTGGCATCAATTGGCATCGGGAAATAGTTAGCTTTGGGATCATCCACCAGTTCCACTCCCGGGGCGGTGCTGAGGATATGCCGTGCTTTTTCCACAGGGAAAGGTTGCTCGAATTCTAGGTTAATCGCTTCTGAATGGGCGCGCAACACGGGAACCCTGACACAAGATGCGGTCATCATCAGATCATTGACCCCAAAAATTTTGCGGGTTTCATTAATCATTTTCATTTCTTCTTCACAATAACCCAATTCATTAATCGGTGTGTTGTGCGGGAAAAGATTAAAAGCCAGGGGATAGGGGAAAATTTCTGTTTTAGGTGTTTCTCCTTGCAAAATGGCTAAGGTCTGTTGCTTGACTTCTTCCATTGCCCTGGCCCCAGCCCCACTGGCTGATTGATAAGTCGCAACCACAATTCGCCGGATCGGTTGTACCTGATATAACGGCCAAACCGCCACCGCCATTAAAATCGTGGTGCAGTTGGGGTTAGCAATAATCCCTTTATGGTTGTTAAGAGCCTGCGGGTTAACTTCCGGGACGACTAACGGCACATCGGGGTTCATACGGAAGGCGCTGGAGTTATCGACCACCACAGCCCCGGCTTCCACGATCTTTGAAGCCCAGACCTTAGAGGTTGATCCTCCGGCCGATGCCAACACAATATCAACCTGATCGAAGCTGGTTTCCGACACAGCTTCAACGGGTAAGCTTTCCCCCCTAAAGGTTAAGGAGGTTCCTGCCGAACGGGGAGAAGCCAATAACTTTAATTCCCCCACTGGAAAATTGCGACTTTCCAGGAGTTCGATTAACTCCGCCCCGACCGCTCCCGTCGCCCCCAGAATGGCAACTCGATAAGAATTTGACAAAATTGTAACCTCCGTAATCAAAAAACAGCAATTTTAATAAATCTAAATTTTTATAGTCCGTAAAACCTTTGGGTTAATTATTATTAATTGTCGGGTGGAGGCTTAATCTCCCCCATCTATTATAGTTTAGCCGTTCCGATTTTGACCAAAATAGAACGGAATCTAATAAACGGTCACACAAGGGCGCATAATCAGTTACGATCACTATTTGAGTACACAACCCGACATTAGCAATCTTACCTTGCTAATCCGGTGATTATGGTTCCCCCGCGAGTTAAATATGTTGGGGGTGTTGAATTCAGAATATCACGATTTTTTATGAAAGTAACCCAGGAAAAACTTCCCGCAAGTCAAATTGGATTGGACATTGAGATTACCCCTGAGATGTCTAAAAATGCTTATGAGCAAGTTGTTCGGAAGATGAGCCGTTCGGTGAATATTCCTGGGTTCCGCAAAGGCAAAGTGCCTCGCCACATTTTGGTTCAGCGCTTGGGTCAGGAACGAATTAAGGCGGCTGCGTTGGATGATTTGATGAACCAGTATTTACCCAAAGCTGTCGAACAGGAGAATATTCCGGCGATTGGCAACTTTGAGCCTCAAGGCGATATTGATCAACTGATTCAGCAATTTGAACCCGGACAAACCCTGACGATTAAAGTGGTTGTAGATGTGGAACCCGAGGTGACACTCGGTCAATACAAGGGCTTGACTGTCCAAGCCGAAGAAGTTAAGTTTGACCCCGAACAGGTAGAACAGGTATTAAAACAGGAACAGGAAAAAAGAGCTACCTTAATTCCGGTTGAAGCTAGACCCGCCCAATTAGGGGATGTGGCGTTTGTTGATTTTAAAGGGTATTTTACCCAAGAGTCGGAAACGGGCGAACCGGAAGAAATTCCGGGTGCTAAGGGTGATAATTTCCAGGTGGATTTGGAGGAAGGTCGGTTTATCCCTGGTTTTGTTGATGGCATTGTGGGCATGAATTCTGGAGAAACCAAAACCTTAAATCTGAAGTTTCCCGATGAATATGGGGATAAAGATGTTGCTGGGAAGGATGCCACCTTTACTATTACTCTGAATGAGATTAAGGAAAAAGAACTCCCAGAGTTAGATGATGAGTTTGCCGAAGAAGTAAGCGAGTTTTCTACTTTAGCGGAACTGCGGGAATCTTTGGAAAAGCGGTTTCAAGGGGAAAAGGACGACCAAACCAAAGCCAATCAACGCAAAGCCTTAGTGGATGCTTTAGCAGAAACCATTGAAGTCGATTTACCTGAAACTTTAATTCGTCAGGAAGTTGACCGACTGATTACTGAACAGGTGATGCAGTTGAGCAAGATGGGGTTAGATGTTAAACGGTTATTCACGGGGGAAATGGTGCCTCGTCTGCGAGAACAAGCCCGTCCAGAGGCAATTGACGCTTTGAAGCGGTCTTTAGCTTTGAAGGAAGTCGCCAAACTAGAATCTTTGACCGTCACCGATGAAGAAATTAAAGCCGAAGAAATCAAAGTTCTTTCAGAACTTAAGGGTCAAGATGTTGATCCTCAACGGTTGCGGGCTTTTGTGACGGAAGATTTAGTTCAACAAAAAACCTTCACCTGGTTGGAAGAAAACTCAACTATTGAGTTAGTTCCCGAAGGGACTTTAACCCCTGAAGAAGATGAAGAAGATGAGGATGATGAAATTGATAGTACCGAAGAAGAATAATCTGCGGGACGACTATTCAGTCATCAGTTAACAGTTAACAGTTATCAGTTAAGAAGTTTACAGTTAATTTATTAACTCCTCAACTGATAACTGTTTAACGGGTACGGGCGGGTTATTTTAGATAGGAGTTAATCACCTCAATCTGGATGAACCCGCCCCTAAAACTGATGACTGATAACTGATGACTGATCCTTACCTCCGTAGCAGTTGTTTGATGGTACTCAACAGTTCTTCAGGACGGAAGGGTTTGGAAATATAGGCATCCGCCCCCTGTTTCATTCCCCAGTAGCGATCAAATTCCTCACTTTTACTAGAACACATAACTACAGGAAGATTCTGGGTTTTGGGATTTTTTCTAATATGGCGACACAGATCATAGCCATTCATATTGGGCATGACAATATCTAATACGACTAAATCCAGTTGTGTAACCTGTTCAATTTTTTCTAAGGCTTGAACTCCATCTTCGGCTGAGATCACCTCGATCCCACTGTCTCGCAACATCTTAGCAATTATCTCTCGGAGAGCGTTGCTATCATCGACAATCATGACTGTAGTCATTTTTAATTTTGCCTATTAAAAGCTAGAATATATGGATTTTTGGGCTTGTTTTTACGTTTGTTGATCATATTCTAGCGGATTTCACTGACCAAAATATCTACAATCTACAAATTGAGTTCTTGAGGTCGGTTTTGTCATCGGTGGTAATGGGTAGGAACAGAAATTGAGCCAGTAGGTGCAACAATGGTAGACTGTTGTTTTTGAATTCGGAGTTTTGCCCCATGGCGCGTTTAGCTTTATTGAGTGTATCTGATAAACGAGGACTGATTGAGTTTGCTAAAAGCCTAGTTGAAGAATTAGGTTTCGATTTAATTAGTAGTGGAGGGACAGCAACAGCTTTAAAAGCAGCTGGACTTACTGTTACCAAAGTCTCTGATTATACGGGATTTCCTGAGATTTTAGGCGGACGAGTTAAAACCCTCCATCCTCGCATTCATGGGGGAATTTTAGCCCGTCGAGATGTTCCTCAAGATTTAAGCGAGTTAGAAACCCATAATATTCGCCCGATTGATTTAGTCGTGGTTAATCTTTATCCCTTTGAACAAACTATTGCTAAACCGGATGTTTCTTTAGCAGACGCGATTGAAAATATTGATATTGGTGGCCCTACTTTATTACGGGCATCGGCTAAAAATTATGCTCATTTAACTGTATTATGTAATCCCGAACAATATGGATCTTATTTAGAAGAATTTAAGCAAAAAAATGGGGAAATTTCTTTAGAATTTCGGCAACATTCTGCCTTAAAAGCCTTTCAACATACGGGAGCTTATGATCGGGCGATCGCAGCCTATTTAGAACAACAAGAACTCAATTCTGAATCTCCCTTACCCCAAAGTTTTGTCTTAGCAGGAACTCAAATTCAATCCTTAAGATATGGCGAAAATCCCCATCAACCGGCGGCTTGGTATCAAACCGGAACCCAGCCCACCGGGTGGGCGTCGGGTCAGATTTTACAAGGCAAACCCTTAAGTTATAATAATTTAGTGGATTTAGAAGCCGCTAGACGGATTATTTGTGAGTTTCCCGAGCAACCCGCAGCAGCCATTTTAAAACATACGAATCCCTGCGGTGTAGCCGTTGCTAATAGCCTATCTGCTGCCTATAAAAAAGCCTTTGATGCGGATTCAACCTCGGCTTTTGGGGGAATTGTAGCATTAAATCGAACTATTGATCAAGAGACGGCAACGGCTTTAAGTAAAACCTTTTTAGAGTGTATTGTTGCCCCTGATTGTGATCCAGAAGCTGCTCAAATTCTCAAGAAAAAATCTAACCTACGGGTGTTAATCTTACCCGATTTAACTCAAGGTTCAAAGGAAACAATTAAACTAATTGCAGGGGGGTTTTTAGTTCAAACCGCCGATGATTTAGTTGAACAATCTACGGACTGGAAAGTAGTCACAGAAAAGCAACCCACGCCAGAAGAATTAGAGGAATTAATGTTTGCGTGGAAAGTGGTTAAGCACGTTAAATCTAATGCCATTGTTGTGACTAAAAATCAGACAACATTAGGGGTGGGGGCCGGACAAATGAATCGGGTGGGGTCAGTAGAAATTGCCCTGAAACAAGCCGGAGACAACGCTCAAGGCGGTGTTTTAGGGAGTGATGCCTTTTTCCCCTTTGATGATTCAGTTCGCACGGCGGCGGCGGCGGGCATTTCTGCTATTGTGCAACCGGGAGGGAGTATGCGAGATCAAGATTCAATTAACGCAGCCAATGAGTTAGGATTAGTCATGGTATTCACGGGTATTCGTCATTTTCTGCATTAATTAAAATATGATCAATATTCCGATAGATAACAACCTGTCGGAATATTGTGAGGAAAAATTTTAAGATCAGATTACAATTACAAAGATGAAAACTAAACAGTTAAATTTCACCCAGGTAACAACAATAATTTTAGGAATAATTATTGTATTATCGTCGAAAGTACAAGCTCAAAATGATTTACCCACTCCCAGCGAGTTGCGGGGTAAACCCAGTGAAGCGGAACAGCAAAAGTTAGATAAGAAAGAATCTCGACAAGCAATAGTTCGTCAAGGAATTCAACTCTATCAAGCTAGAAATTATGCCGCTTCTGAAACAATTTTTCGTAAATTGGTAGAAAATCAACCCAAAGAAGCTAAATATCATTTTTATTTAGGAAACTCTTTATTTTATCAACGAAAAACTGAAGAAGCCACTCAAGCCTATCAAGAAGCTATTAGTTTGAATCCTCAATATGCCCTAGCTTATAATGGTTTGGGATTTTTACACGCTAGTCAAGGACAATGGGATGAAGCGATCGCCCAATATCAAAAAGCCTTAGAAATTAATCCTGACTATGCGGAAGCCTTAAAAAATTTAGGGGACTCCTTCTGGAAAAAAGGCAATACCGCCGAAGCGACGAATGCTTGGAAAAAAGCCCTGGAATTATATACACAACAGGGGAATAATAAAGCCGTCCTACAACTTCAAGAAATGTTAAATAAAACCGCACAATAATATTAATTGTAGGGGCGGGTTCCGTCACAATTTATAATTCCTACAGATCACCTTTATAAACCCGCCCGATTACTACTTATTTCCTATTATATAGCAAGTCTAAATGGATTGTACAAAATGACTCACGGTAATTGTTAATCGCAAAAAATATTTATATTCCCCTGTAGGGGCGAGGCGCGCCTCGCCCCTACGATGAATTGGATGTCAAACTATTTATACAATTGATTTAGACTTGCTATATTAAGCTGTTGTGCATTTAAACTGTATATTCTAGGGAGCGAGGACGCTCCCACTACAGGGATGGGGCAATTTCCTAATCACAATTATAGGTGCACAACAGCTTAGGAGAAAACCACAACTACTACCAAAAAAAATCCCCCCGATTTAACAGAGGGATAACGATTAAAGTTACTAATTCCTGGTGATTAATCACTCAATTTTCTGTGAATAATTCACTTATACAACCGTCAACGGAAATACCTGTGAACTGGTATCGGAGGATGAATTAGAAACAGTAAACTGGAAACTATCTGAAGATGCACCAGTAACGGCGGCAAGATCATAACGGAAAATTGGCGAGCCACCCATAGAACCAGATGGAACATCAAAACCTCCTTGAAGGGAAGTGATAGCGATTTTTGTTTCCGGGTCGAATTCTATGCGGGTCGAAATATTAAAGTTCTGTTCTGTTAACTGGGTTGTTGTCTTAGTTAACAGATCATAACGGAAGATTTCTATATCATCGACATTACCATCTGCTTCGCCATCTTTAGCTGACCACAATAGACCTAATTCTGGATCAGAAGCGGATAAAACGCCTTGCAATTTACCCAGGGTCGTCAACTGAGTTGTTTCACCCGTAACAGGATCATAGCGGAATAAATTGTCTGTGGTGAAGTAATCACCATCACCAGTTGTTTCCCCTGTCCAGATCACACCTAATGACGGATTAAAATCTCCTAGTGGAAGTTGATTGTTTTGAACATCGGGGTTGCTGATTTCTGTGACTGTGTTTCCATCAGTCAAAAAGATTTTACCTGTTTCCGTTTGATTTGCTCGGTTATAGGTACTAATAATAAACTTCTGATCATCAAGTTTTTGCACTCGCTCAATTGCAGCAAAGTTCTGATTTGTTAATTTTTCTGTGGTTGTGCCATTAAAACGGTAGAGTTCCACACCTGAACCATCATCACCTTTCCAGTAAACATCATTTGACTTTTGTGAGTTGTATGAACTATTAGTATAGATGAAGGAATTCTGGGTACTTTCGGACGAAAGTGTTTTAATCTCGTTCGTCTCGATGTTGTAACTCAAAATCTGGTCTGTTGTTCCATCTGACACTTTCCAAGCATAGAGATTTGATTGATCATCTCCAATTTTTTGAAATTGAAAGATGTCAGTATAGTTGTTGTTAGTAATTTTAGTTGTGGTTGTTCCATCGGAGCGGAATAGTTCAAACCCACTCCCATCGTCACCTGTCCAGAAGAAAGTAGGAGTATTAGAACTATTAGTCGTTAACAGTTGTCGATTCTTGGTACTCTCGTTACTGAGTTTAGTTGTGTTTGTGCCGTCGTAGAAGAAAATATCTCCTTCAAAAACCGTAGGATTTTCAGGACTTGTAGATGGATTTGAAGCTGCAATGAAAAACTGGTCATTTGGAACCGCATTAACGTTGAGAAATTCAAAGTTAAAATCGGGAGTTAACTTTGTGGTTGTTGTTCCATCAGATTTATAAACTGCGGAACTCTCTCCTTTCTTAGCATCAAATAACAAGACATCTTTACCGTTGACAGGAGTGGCTCCAAACTTAGAAGTATAGCCGATGCGAGTAAAATCCTCATTCGTGTATTGAGTTACGGTCTGACCATCATAAGTCCATAGTTGTTGATAACCATTACTATCTTCACCTGTGAACCGATAGGTTACCTTACCGTCTTGACTGTACTGAAACCCGATGGGCTGATTCTTAGTGGTATTCGGACTGATAGAAGTTGCTGTTGATTCCTCAATCTTCACAATATCCTTATTCTCACCAACACCAAAATTAAAGGCATGAAACAACACAGGGTTGGAGGAATTGGGATTACTTGTGTCACCAAGAGGATAGGCAATGGTATAGAGGAAGTCCGTGAAGCGAGTGGTTTGACTGCCATCATAGCCAAAGATTGCTTGTTCATCTAAGGTAGGCCCTTCTAGCCAGAAAACCTTAGAACCGACAAAACTAAAAGAACTATGATAGGGATGGGCAGCATCGCCACTAATCAAAACAGGTTCAGCTTTAGTAGTAGATACGGGCTGAGTTTGGCTATAGGTAAGTTTGCCTTGATCAATATCGGCTTGAGTAAAGGTTGCATTACTCCCTAATACAGTTAGATCTAACTTGAGTTCCCCTAATTGGGGTGCATTAGTCAGAGTGTAAACAATCTTACTTGGATCAGTTTCTTTGTCATCAGTAAACTTGAGTTCCGTTTGGCTGATGGTTTTGGTTTCGCCCTCCGCTACCTGTAACCCTTTGTTCGCCTCTACTATTGGTGAATTAGAGACACCTGGTTCTGGAGTGGGTGCTGGGGTTGGTGCGGATGTTGGTTCGGGAGTCGGTGCTGGTGTTGGTGCGGATGTTGGTTCTGGGGTTGTTTCTGAAGTGGGTGCGGATGTTGGTTCTGGGGTTGTTTCTGAAGTGGGTGCGGATGTTGGTTCTGGGGTTGTTTCTGGAGTGGGTGCGGATGTTGGTGCCGGAGTTAGTGCCGGAGTTGGTGCGGATGTTGGTGCCGGAGTTGGTGCCGGAGTTGGTGCCGGGGTGGGTTCGGGAGCGGGTTCTGGGGTAACTTCCGGTTCTGGAACATCCGACACTAAAATACTTGTGTCAACACTACTGCTGTTAACCCCCTGAAGAATTGTAATAATTTCCAGGGTGTCTTTATGGCGGACAATTGTACCTCCTGAACCATTATCTTTAAACTCAATACTTTGAACCGAAATCCCCCGAAGTTGAATCAGATCTTGGCCGACTGTGAAATCAGTGATCACATCAGCGCTCACCAGGGCTAGTGAACCCGACTTTCGTGTAAAAACAAATACGTCTGTACCTAGTCCACCCGTTAGGGTATCTGAACCTGCATCGGCATACAAGGTATCATTGCCTTTACCTCCAAACAAACTATCATCGCCCTGACCACCAAATAAAACGTCATTTCCTCGTCCACCAGACAGAACATCATCCTCTGTATTGCCGAACAAGAGATCGTCTCCTTGCAGGCCAAAGAGGTTATCATTGCCTTCTAGCCCGATGATTTCATCGTTATCACTGGTTCCAACCAAAAAATCCTGATTAGTGTCATCTATTAGTCTGGCCACATTAACCTTCCTTTAAAAATAAACTATCCCTTTTAAGAATAAGCTTATTAGAGTAATGTTAATGTATTTTTTAATATATATTTATAATAAAGTTAGTGTTATGGCAGTCGCCATCAGGCTTAGGACATGGATTCTTTGCTTTCGCAAGGGACATGACCTATATTTTGTCCTAATCGCCATGTCCGTTGCTATATAAATAAGATACAAAACTTTTTATGTTTTCAGCATCATCTGTAGGAAGTCCCCACGTCTGACCGAGGGGCTGAAGAAGGGGACTTCACCTGGACAATATTAATTGAAGGGTAATTCTGGACTTTCAACCTGTTCTGAAGTCGGTGCAACCACACAATTAACAACATTTGTAATTACACAAACAAGGGGGGATAAATCCGTGCCTTGTAGCAGGCTTCCTCGGAGGGTTGTTTGAGATAATTTAGCCCGATCAATGTTAGTATCAGCCAAAATCGTAGCGGTTAAATTGGCATTTTCTAAAACTGTACGATCCAGATTAGATTTGCGTAAATCTGCACCCAATAAATTAGCCCTGGTGAGATTTGCTGCTTCTAAATCCGTCTGAAATAAAAATGCCTGACGCAAATCAGCATTTTCTAAATTGGCTTGATTGAGATAGGATTGGCTAAAGTTTGTACCGACTAAACTCGCATCTTTTAAATTCGCCTTGATTAAATTTGCCTGAGCTAAATCGGCTTGGGAAAGATCCGCTTCTCTTAAATCTGCCCGTTCTAATATAGTATTCCTTAAATTAGCATCAAATAGGTTAGCCGATGCTAAATTAGCTTGAGTTAAATCGGCATGATATAAATTGGCTTGATTCAGATTAGCACTGCGAAGATCAACCCCTCTTAAATCGGCTCCTTGCAGTTGAGCTTTAAATAAATTAGCCCCCCGTAAATCAAACTGTTGCAGATTTGCCCCTCTTAAATCACATTCGGGACAGCGATTTGTGGTTCTTAATTGTTGCAAATCCGATTCATTTTCCGCTTGAGCGACGGTCGCCAATCCCAATGTAGATAGAATAACAGACAATGCCAAGGTTTTAAAATTCATTATCCTCACTCCGTTTCTTTAGTATTTCTGCTCAATCGTTTCTAACCCTGGGGTTATCAATGGGTTGAGCATTTGCCCAAATTCTATCACAAACAGCAGAAGTGACAAGATTTTTTTAACTGAATGATTGCCATTTTAGAAAATAGGAGTAAAATTAAGTTGTAGTTAACTTAACTTTTTTTCAGGGGAAATTATGGACAATGGAACTTATGAGTTTAATGAATCTCAGAATCAACTGATTTTGGATTTGTCTAAAAAAATGTTATTTGTGAGTTACTTTCTAATTGCTGGTGGAATATTAGGAGCTATTGGTGGAGTTATTGTGCTTCTGAAAGGAGGATTCGGTGAACTGGTACAGGGAGTGATTCTGTTAATTACTGGAATTTGGACAATTAATGCGGCAAAAGCGTTTAAATTAATTGTAGATACTCAGGGAAATGATATCGAAAATTTGATGGGTGCTTTGGGACAATTGCGGAAACTTTATACTCTGCAATATTGGCTATTTTTGATTGCTATAATTTTTATGGCAATTGCTTTAATTCTGACTCTGATATTTGGTATTGCAGCAGTTGGAAGTTAATCTATAGCAATCCTAAATGAATTGTACACTCATAATGATCGGGGTTATTAAAAAATACCTACATTCGTCCTGTAGGGGGACGGCGCGTCCATCTGTGTCAACTTAACGCTAAAAGTAGGCGATCAAACCAGAATTCACGCTTATCTGATCCCAAGTCAATGATCCCCCCTAACCCCCCTTAACAATCGGGGGAACAGGAGATCCAAGTCCCCCTTTTTAAGGGGGATTTAGGGGGATCTAATCTCGGCTATAATCGGGGGTTTTCGGCTGAAGTTGACACCAATGGGCGCGCCGTCCCCCTAAGATTATTTGGATTAGCTATTTGTACAACTGATTTAGACTTGCTATATATAAGGTTGACTCCAATGAAATTAGCCTATCAATATCGATCAAATATTAAACGAATAGATGCGTTAGATACCCTGCGAGGGATGGCGGTTTTAGCAATGGTTTTATCCGGTGTAATTCCTTTTGATGGAACTTTACCCGCTTGGATGTATCACGCCCAATTTCCACCTCCTAACCATCAATTTAATCCTAAAGTATCTGGACTAACTTGGGTAGATTTAGTCTTTCCTATCTTTCTATTTTCTTTAGGAATAGCGATTCCTTTAGCCTTATCTCGACGGTTATCTCAAGGATGGAAAACCGTTGATATTATTATAGGAATTTTAAAACGGGGATTTTTATTAGCTACTTTTGCGATTATTTTACAACATTTTAGACCAACAGTTATTAGTCCTGAACCTAATTCCGAAAAATGGCAACTCGCCTTAATCGGATTTGGAGTATTATTTTTAATGTTTGTACAATTACCTAAGTTTATTCCTAAATGGTTGAATTTGGGTTTAAATTTAGTCGGTTGGGGGGCGGCGATCGCAATTTTAACTCAAATTCAATATCCCCATGATCCTAAATTTCCTGAATTTTCTCTCTATCGGAGTGATATTATTTTATTGGTCTTAACTAATATTATTGTTTTTACTTCTTTTATTTGGTTATTCACTCGAAATTATCCCCAATTTAGGATCGGGTTACTAGGAGTTTTATTAGGTTTGATTCTATCTAAATCCGCCGGGGGATGGATAACAGATATTCTATCAATATCCCCGATTTCTTGGTTATATAAATTTGAGTATTTAAAATATTTGTTTATTGCGATCCCAGGAACTTTTGTGGGGGAAGAAATCATTAATTATCAACAGGTTGATGATCAAGATATCCCGAAAAATTGGAACCCATTTCGCTTAATTGGAATTGTGATTGTCATGGGACTGATTATTTTAAATTTACTCATTGGTTTACAGTCTCGCTTACTCCCCCAAACCACAGGAATTAGTTTAATTTTATTGATTTTCGGTTATCGTTTACTTAGGGAACCCCATCATCCCCTGGAACTTTTATTATATCAAATGTATCAATGGGGAATGTATGGGTTAATTTTAGGATTAGCTTTTGAACCCTATCAAGGAGGGATAAAAAAAGATCCGGCCACCATGAGTTATTTTTTTATTACCACGGCGATCGCTATTTTTCTGTTGATGATCTTAACAATTTTGATTGATGGTTTCCAGCAAAAACCCTGGTTTCAGTTATTCATTGATACGGGTAAAAATCCGATGATTGGTTATATTGCTTTTGCTAATTTATTATGGCCAATTTTAGAGCTAAACGGTTGGACAGCTAAAATTGAAGCCCTAACTAATACTCCCACTCTGGGCTTTTTGCGAGGATTATTTTATACTATAATTATAGCACTATTTGTGAGTTTATGTACAAGATTAAAATTATTTTGGAAAACTTAATATGAGTTCTTTGATTATCCCTTCTGAATTAATAGTAGTAACTGGCCCAGCCCGCTCAGGGAAAAGTGAATGGGCGGAAACCTTAGCCATACAGTCTGAAAAACAAGTGATTTATATTGCAACTTCTCAACGAGATCCCTCGGATCAAGAATGGCAAATCAGGATTCAAAAACATCAAGAACGTCGCCCGATGTCCTGGGAAATTTTAGAAGTTCCGATAGACCTAACCGCAACCTTAGAAAAAATATCGAGTCAAAATACTTGTATTTTAGTCGATTCCCTGGGAACTTGGTTAGCTAATTTGTTAGAGCAAGATGAAGTTAACTGGGAAAATACGCAGGATCAATTATTAAAAATATTAGATAAACTTCCAGGAACTATCATCTTAGTAGCCGAAGAAACTGGATGGGGAGTGGTTCCCGCCTATGTCATGGGTAGAACCTTCCGCGATCGTTTAGGGGCGTTAGTGCGTCATTTAGGGGCAATAGCGAACTCCGTTTATCTGGTGACAGGCGGTTATGTTTTGAATTTGACCCAACTGGGTTCACCCTTGGAGTCAAAATAACCGTTTTGCTGATACCCTATTCCTAAGCTAAACTTTGTCTCTACCACGGTTAACTTCAATCTTATGCCTAAATGGTTTATCTTGCACTGGCGTTTTCTGGGTTTATTAATGGTTTTGGGAACAATATTAGTCCCTTTTTTGTTAACGATTTATATTAAAACCGTCACGAATAATCGTCGATTTACGCAACCGGAAACCGTCCCGAATGAACCCGTGGCGATTGTGTTTGGGGCAGGAGTTTGGGCGGATGGAACCCCGACACCAATGTTAGCAGATCGAGTGGAAGGGGCAGTAGAATTATATCGTTTGGGGCGAGTTCATAAAATCTTAATGACGGGGGATAATGGGACTCCCGAATATAATGAAGTGGTGGCAATGCAGCAATATGCAGAACGTTTAGGAGTTCCGAATAAAGATATTAAATTAGATTATGCTGGATTTAGTACCTATGAAAGTTGTTATCGGGCTAAAGCAATCTTTGGCGTAGAAAAGGCGGTTTTAATTACTCAAAAATATCATCTTCCTCGGGCGGTTTATACCTGTAATAAATTGGGCATAGACTCGGTGGGTTTAGGCACGCCGGACTGGGGAAAATTCAGAAATGACTCCATGAGATTCTATACCCAAAGAGAAATTTTAGCGGTGATGAAAGCGATCCTAGAACTGCACATTATTCGCCCTAAACCCACCTTTTTAGGGCCATTTGAAGGAATGTCATGAATCAGTTAAGAGTTGACAGTTAAGAGTTAGCCAACACCTAAAAAGAATTAAATCTATGGCTTTATATTTGGATTCGGCAATTATTTCGGAAGCACAAATAGTTAAAGATTGGGGATGGGTGAAGGGAATTACAACTAATCCTACTTTATTAGCCAAAAGTGAATTATCGCCGGAAGAAACCTTAAAACAGTTAAAACAATTAATTTCGGGGGAAATCTATTATCAATTAATGGCATCGGATTTTCAGGGAATGGTAAGAGAAGGAAAAAAAGCCTTTGAATTGCTAGGAGAACAAACAGTTTTAAAAATTCCAGCGACCTCCGTAGGATTTCAAACCGTCGCGTATTTATCTCCCGAAATTCCCTGTTCTGTCACGGCGATTTATAGTGCCGCCCAAGCTGCTGTAGCGATGGAGGCGGGAGCAAAATATGCGATCGCCTATGTGAACCGGGCAACTCGATTATTAGGAGATGGTATTGGATTAGTAAAACAGATGAACGATATATTAACAGGAAGTCCGACTAAAATATTAGCCGCGAGCATTAAATCCCCCCAGGAAGCCGCTGCCACCCTACAAGCAGGAGCTTATCATTTAACCTTGCCCTTAGAAATCTTAAGGGCAATGACAACCCATGAATTATCAGAACAAACCGTTATAGAGTTTAATCAAAATGGTCGGGGAATCGGCGTCGGTTAAATGGGGATACTGAATTGATTTCGGTGGCAAACAGCCCAACCCCCCTTGGAGGAAATCCCCATCCCCTTTAGAATGTTAGAGGGGAGCTTTCCCCGATGTTGATGATTGTCCAAGCTTGGAGAACGATTCGTGGATTTATCGAAGATTGTGCCCCAACCCAAACCGGGTTTAATTAACGTTTTGATTGAGATTCCCGCCGGAAGCAAAAACAAATACGAATACGATAAAGAGTTACAAGCCTTTGCCCTTGATCGTGTATTGTTTGCCTCCGTCCAATATCCCTTTGATTATGGCTTCATTCCCAATACCCTAGGAGATGACGGAGATCCCCTAGATGGTTTGGTGATTATGGATCAACCCACCTTTCCCGGATGTGTGATCGCAGCCCGACCCGTGGGAATGTTAGAAATGATCGATGGTGGCGATCGAGATGAAAAGATTCTTTGTGTTCCCGCAGCCGACCCCCGCTACGCCGATGTAAAATCTCTGAAAGATATTCCCCATCATCGCCTAGAAGAAATTGCTGAATTTTTCCGAACCTACAAAAACCTAGAACGGAAAGTTACTGAAATCCTGGGTTGGCAGGATGTGGATCAGGTTGCGCCCCTGTTAGAAAAAGGGATTAAAGCAGCCAGTAATCAGTAATCAGTTATCGGTTATCAGTTATCAGTGGGAGACATAAAATCGGGATTTTATTGATTAACAGTAACTGTAAACTTTCTTCTGAAGTGATTACTGGTATACCAAGTGTGGTTGTGAAGTTTCTACACTGATTACTGATTACTGATTACTGATTACAGCAAATGCACCGAACACTACTCTACGCGAAGATTCATAACTGTACCCTGACCGCAGCCAATGTTAACTATGTGGGCAGTATCACCATTGATCAATCCCTACTCGATGCGGCTGGAATCTTGGTTCATGAACAGGTACACGTCGTGAATGTTGCTAATGGGGAAAGGTTTGTCACCTATGTCATTCCAGGTGCGGCTAACTCCGGGGCGATCGAATTAAATGGTGCCGCTGCTCGTTTAGGCGTTGTGGGCGATCGCTTAATTGTGATGTCTTATGCACAATTCCAGCCCGAAGAAGCTACTAATCATGAACCTAGAGTGGTTTTCGTGAATGAGAATAATTGCATTGTGGAAATTCGAGGCTAAAATGAGTTTAGCCCTGTGATAAAATGCAACAGGTTGTTGACCCATCTGTACGGCTGAATATACCCGCACCGGCAGCATGGCACTCCCCTTAACTTGCTGAAAAAATCAGGGAATCTTGAAACCCTTTGACTTCTAGGGCAGATAGAAACAAAAAAATTGAATATGCTCTTTGGGGCGCAGGGGAGTCCCCAAAAGAACACAGGGCCATTCAAAGCCCAAGCTGACACTTTACTTGATGTCGGTGTCGGTTCTGTCAACGTTCTACGTCCAAGGCTAAAACAAACGATGCCAGTTTCTGATCCTCCAGCCCAGAACCCACATTCTTCTGATCGAGCAACCCCCATGGACAAGAACTCTGCAACTGATTTTTCCGTAAGATTCTGGGGGGTGCGGGGCAGTATACCCACGCCTGGATCGCAAACGGTTGAATACGGGGGGAATACCTCCTGTGTGGAAATGCGCTTGGGTGGAAAACGCCTGATTTTCGATGCAGGTACCGGCTTGAGAGTCTTGGGAATGGATTTGCTCAAACAAATGCCCGTGGAAGCCTATCTGTTTTTTTCCCATACCCATTGGGATCATATCCAGGGATTTCCCTTTTTCGTTCCCGCTTTTATTCCGATTAATCGTTTTCATATTTATGGGGCGATCGCACCGGATGGCAGTACCATCAAAGATCGTCTCTGTGATCAGATGGTTCACCCCAATTTTCCCGTCCCCATCCATGTCATGCAGTCGGACATGAGGTTCTATGACCTATTTCCGGGGGATACATTAACTTTAGATGATATCAAAATTGAAACGGCCCCTCTGAATCATCCCAATGGGGCGGTGGGATATCGAGTTACTTGGCAAGGAAAAACGGCGGTTTATTGTACCGATACCGAACATTTTCCCGATCGCTTCGATGCCAATGTTTTGCGTCTAGCCAGGGAAGCGGATGTTTTTATTTATGATGCCACCTATACCAACGAAGAATATCACAATCACCAATTGCCTAGAATTGGTTGGGGACATTCCACCTGGGAAATGGGCGTAGAAGTCGCCAAAAAAGCCGGAGTCAAGCAGGTGGTTATGTATCAACATGATCCGTCCCATACCGACGAAATTTTGAATCAAATTGAAGCCCAAGTTCAGGCTGTTTTTCCCAATGGGATTGTTGCCCGCGAAGGGATGATCCTCAACCTAGATTAACTGACATTCTCCAAAGACAGTGCTAATCTGAGCTAGGATTTCAGTGATGTTGCCAGATCATTTGTCTTGGTTATGGGTTTTTTAAGTCAAAACAGAATTCAAAAGCAAAAGGGACGCTCTCCTTCCTGGGTATTAATTCTAATAGTCGGTATCTGGAGTATCGGTATTGCCTTGGGAATAACACAAACACCCCCCCTAGTCTCCCCAATAGTCCTGGCTGAAAACGCCCCCAGCCCCAATCAGATCGGGAGTGTGGACGGTATTCAACCCGCATATAAACTGGGATATGAAATTTATCTCAACACCTGTTCAAGCTGTCATATTCCGATTCCTCCCCAAGTCTTTCCCACCCAAACTTGGCAGCAAGTGATTCAAGATCCCCAACATTATGGTGCGATGCTGCAACCCTTGGAAGGGCCATCATTATTGTTAATGTGGAAATATCTCCAAACCTATTCCCGTCCCATTGCCCTCAAGGATGAGACCATCCCCTATCGTTTTAATCGTTCCCGTTATTTTAAGGCCCTCCATCCCCGGGTTGATCTTTCCCAACCTCTGACGGTGAATAGTTGTGTGAGTTGTCATCCAGGTGCATCGCAATTTGACTTTCGCAGCTTAACACCAGAGTGGCAAAATTCCCCTTAAGCTAACGGTTTTTATGACTCCAGTTTCATCCTCAAATTATCACCCCAATTGAATATGATATTATCATTGTTTCCCCTGTTTCGTCGATCTCATAAATCCCAAGGAATACCCCTAAGTTGGGTATTGGTTATTCCTTTTTTATTAGAAATTTTTATTGCTGTCGGTTTGACAGGTTGGTTAGCCTTTCGTCATGGAGAAAAAGCCATTAGGGAACTAGCCCAAGAAATCGAAAATGAAGTCAGTTCTCGGGTAGAACAACATTTAAATAATTATCTTTCTACACCTCATCAAATTAATCAAATTAATTCGGATGCGGTGAAATTGGGATTCTTGGATCTGCAAAAGTTTCCAGAGGTTAGTCAGTATTTTTGGAGACAACTTCAAGCCTTTGATGTAGGTTATATTTATTATGTATTACCCTCGGGAGAATATGCCGGAGCCGGATATTTTTTAGATTTGAATAAAGCTACTATTGATGAACTTTCTCCTCAAACCCAAGGTCGAGCCAATACTTACGCCACAGATGCCCAGGGCAATCGAACTAAATTGATGGCATCCTATGATAATTATAATCCTCGAGGTGAAGCTGCCTATACCGATGCAGTTCAGGCAAAAAAACCGATTTGGAGTCAAATTTATCACTGGGATAATTTTCCTGATATTATTTCTATTTCTGCGAGTTATCCCCTCTATAATGATCAAAATAATTTAATCGCAGTTCTGGTTTCTAATTTACGTTTATCACAAATTAGTGAGTTTTTAAAAAATTTAAAAGTAGGTGAATCTGGGCAAATTTTTATTTTAGAACGAAACGGACTGGTGGTGGCAAGTTCATCCTCAAAACCACCTTATAAAATGGTAGAAGGTGTGGCAAAACGACTCAGGGCTGCGGAAAGTCAAGATATCATTATTCGAGAAACTTTTAATGCTTTAACTCAAAAATTGGGTCAGGTTAGCTCCATCATGGAGCAGCATTCTTTACAAATTTCAATTAATCATCAAGATCAATTTGTTAAAATTAGTCCTTGGAAAGATCCATGGGGTTTAGATTGGTTAATTGTGGTGGTGATTCCTGAATCTGATTTCATGGGTCAAATTAATGCGAATACTCAAAAAACCATTATTCTTTGTTTAATTGCTGTAGGAGTTGCCATAGTATTTGGACTATTAACCTCCCATTGGATTACGCAAAAAATTATGCGTTTGAGTATTGCTTCTCGGGAAATTGCCAGTGGAAATCTCAGACAAAAAATTCGGATTAAGGGCATTAAAGAAATTATGCTTCTGGGAGATTCTTTTAACCAAATGGCTCAACAATTACAACAATCCTTTACGATTTTAGCCACTTCCAATGAAACTTTAGAACAACGGGTAGAAGAACGTACAGCACAACTCCAAACCGCGAAAGAAGATGCCGAATCTGCTAACCAATCTAAAAGTGAATTTTTGGCTAATATGAGTCATGAACTTCGCACTCCCTTAAATGGGATTTTAGGCTATGCTCAAATTCTACAACGACAACCGAATCTAACTCCCAAACATCTGCAAGGACTGCATATTATTTATGAGTGTGGTTCTCATTTATTGACTCTAATTAATGATATTTTGGATTTTTCTAAAATCGAAGCCAGGAAACTAGAACTCTATCCCGTAGATTTTAATTTAGAACATTGTTTATGGGGAATTAGTGAAGTTTGTCGTCTAAAAGCTGAACAAAAAGAATTAGAATTTAATTATCAAGTTCTAACTCCTTTACCTAAAGTTATTCATGCCGATGAGAAACGGTTACGTCAAGTTTTATTAAATCTATTAGGTAATGCCATTAAATTTACTGATACCGGGTCAGTTTGTTTTCAAGTGCAGGTTTTATCGGAATTAATCGAATCTGATTCTATCAAAATATATACAATAAGATTTCAAGTTGAGGATACCGGAGTGGGGATGAATACAGAACAAATTAAAAAAATATTTTTACCCTTTGAACAGGTGGGAGAACACGCCCGTAAAGCTGAAGGTACGGGATTAGGATTAGCTATTAGTCATCAAATTGTAGAAATGATGGCAGGCAAGATTAACGTTGAAAGTATTCCAGGAGTTGGGAGCAAATTCTGGTTTGATATCAATTTACCCGCAGCCAAAGATCAACCGCTTCATAAAACTAAAACTTCACAAAAAATGATCGGTTATGAAGGAGAAAAACAGACCATTTTGATTGTAGATGATCGCTGGGAAAATAGATCTGTTCTGGTTAATTTGTTAGAACCCCTTGGTTTTGGAGTCATTGAAGCAACTCAAGGACAAGAAGGGTTAGAAAAAGTGCGTGAATGGTATCCTGATATAATTATCACGGATTTAAATATGCCCATTTTGGGAGGGTTAGAGATGACTCGACAATTAAGAAATGATCCCGAATTTTCCGATCTGGTAATTATTGCTTCTTCTGCTTCCGTATTTAGTGCGGATCAAGAAGAATGTTTAAAGGCAGGTTGCAATGGTTTTTTGGCCAAACCCATACAAGAGGAAATTTTATTCCGTCAATTGCAAGAAGGGTTAAAATTAACTTGGATTTATGAAAATTCAGAACCAATAATAGACCAATCAAAAATACCTGTATCCGTTAATTCCTTAATGATTCCTCCTTCTCAAGAATTGATCAGCTTGTATGATTTTGCCAAAGGAGGTTACATTTTAGATATTCAAAATGAAGCAAATCGGATTAAACAGTTAGATACTCAATATACTGCTTTTGCTGATTATATGATTCAATTGGCTGAAGCCTTTGACGATGAACAAATTATCCAATTTATTCAACCTTATATTAATAATCAATAATCTATGAAAAATTCCTATTCCCATTCTATTTTAATTGTTGATGATAATTTGACGAATGTTAAGCTGTTATTAGATATTTTGAATCAATCTGGCTTTAGAGTTTCTATTGCCAAAAGTGGGGAAAATGCTTTACTAAAACTGCAAGAAACTTTACCGGATTTAATTTTATTAGATGTGATGATGCCGGGAATTGATGGGTTTGAAACCTGTCGTCAGTTAAAGGATAATCCTAAAACGAAGGATATTCCCGTAATTTTTATGACGGCTTTAAGTGACTTGGTGAATAAAGTAAAAGGGTTACAAGTGGGAGGAGTAGATTATATTACTAAACCCATCGAACCGGAAGAAGTATTAGCCCGAATTAATGTGCATTTACAATTAAGAAAAATGCAGCTTCAGTTAATTCAAACGGAAAAAATGTCTTCTTTGGGTCAACTAGTCGGGGGAGTAGCCCATGAAATTAATAATCCGATTAATTTTATTTACGGAAATATCTTTTATGCTCAACAATATGTGGGAGATTTACTCAAAACTATTAAACTTTATGAACAGTATCTTCCCCCTAATATTCCTGAACTTGAACAATGGTCTGAAGAAATTGATTTGGCATTTTTGAAAAATGACCTTCCCCACCTTTTATCCTCAATGGAAGTAGGAGCAAATCGAATTCGAGATTTAGTCCGATCTCTACGGGTTTTTTCTCGACTGGATGAAGCACAATTAAAAACCGTAGACCTCAAAGAAGGAATTGAAAGTACATTAATGCTATTAAGTCATCGTTTCAAACCTACTTCTCATCGTCCTGAAATTCAAGTGATTCGAGACTACGATAAATTATCGACTATTGAATGCTATGCTGGTGAAATTAATCAGGTTTTTATTCACTTATTGAATAATGCTATTGATGCCATTGAGAGTAAAGTCGCAATGTTAAAAAATCAGCCCATCACAGAGGATAAATTTGTCCCCAAAATCACTATTAAAATTGAACCTAACACCGATAAATCTCAATTAACGATTAATATTGGTGACAATGGAATTGGGATGTCACGGGAAGTAATCCGTCGTAGTTTTGACCAATTTTTTACCACAAAACCTGTGGGACAAGGCACGGGTTTAGGATTAGCAATTACCTATGCTATCATTGTTGATAAACACAGGGGAACCCTAACCTGTAGTTCTGAGGTGGGAGAGGGAAGCGATTTTACAATGACTTTACCGTTTTACCAGGAAGTAAATCATAACAGGGAATAGGGATCAGCATTACTCCTTTTTTGATCCGACTGCATTAACCCTTGAAAACACTCCTCTAAGACATTCCAATTAATCGAATTATACTTGGTTTGTCCGTCTTTTCTAATATGAATTAATCCCGCTTCTGCTAAAATTTTAGAATGGTGACAAAACAAAGCTAAACTAATTCCTGCCTGGGATGCCACCTCAGATCCACTCATTTCCTTTTGTTGTGCTAACATCTGAATCATTCGCAATCTTGTTGGATCACCCAAAGCGGCAAAGATTTTAGCTCGTTTTTCCGTATCACTGATGGTTACGGTTAAAGGTGAATAGGTATCGAGATTTTCGCAGGAGTCGGACATCATGGGTTTAAAGTAGGGCCATATTTCCATCCGTATCAACCACTTGACACGGATGCTGTATTATCCCCATTCTAACTCCTGTGAGCCCAAACTTAAATAGTTAAACAACCGCTTGACTTTTTTCCAGGAATGTTTTATCTTGATAATTAAACAGTTGTTTAACTACTAAACCAAGTCTGGGGCAAAAAAACATAATGAACAGTCAATTTAACCTATTTTCTACCTTCCAATTGGGTCGCTATACCTTACCCAACCGCTTAGTCATGGCCCCACTAACCCGCAACCGCGCCGGAGTCGGAAATGTCCCCGTCCCCCTCAACGCTGAATATTATGGACAACGGGCCTCGGCGGGATTAATTATTTCCGAAGCCACCCAAATTTCCCCTCAAGGAGTAGGCTACCCAGGCACACCAGGAATTCATTCGGCGGAACAGACCCAAGGCTGGAAACTCGTCACCCAAGCCGTTCACCAACAGGGAGGCCGGATTTTCCTGCAACTGTGGCACGTTGGCCGAATTTCCCATCCCTTACTGCAACCCGATGGAGCCTTACCCGTAGCCCCTTCAGCCATCGCCCCCGAAGGCACAGCCAGTACCCTGGAAGGGGAAAAACCCTTCGTCACCCCCCGAGCTTTAGAAACCGAGGAAATTCCTGGAATTGTAGAGGACTATCGCCAAGCGGCAGAAAATGCTTTAGCGGCGGGATTTGATGGGGTGGAAATTCATAGTGCTAATGGCTATTTATTGGATCAGTTTCTCCAAGATGGTACCAACAAACGCACCGATCAGTATGGTGGCACACTGGAAAATAGAAGCCGATTTTTATTAGAAGTGACGAGAGCAGTGGTGAGTATTTGGGGAAGCGATCGCGTCGGGGTGCGACTCTCTCCGGCGGGTTCATTTAATAGTATATCCGACTCTAATCCCGTAGCAACCTTTAGTTATGTAGCTAATGCTTTAAATCAATTTAATCTAGCTTATTTACATATTGTTGAACCGCGATCAAATGCCGATGCCCTGAATAATTGGGCTCAAATGGAGCAAACAGAAATTCCTTTAGCCGAATTAAACGCTGGATTTTTCCGTAACTATTTTAAGGGGGCAATTATCTCCGCCGGAGCCCATAATCGAGAGAGCGGAAATCAAGCGATCGCTTCTGGAAATGCCGATTTAATTGCCTATGGGCGGTTATTTATTTCTAATCCCGATTTACCCAAACGTTTTGAGATAAATGCTCCATTAAATCCTTATGATCGATCTTCATTTTATGGAGGAACAGAAAAAGGGTATACCGATTATCCTACTTTAGAAAAATTGCAATCCGTTGCCGTTAATTCATAATATGGCAGTCGCGGGCATCGCGGTTATGACTCATACTGATCCAGAAAACCTGATGGAGAAGTTCTTCCCCCCTGTTCCCTGCTATAGAAATTAGTTCTCAAAAATATAGGGGCTAATTAGCCCCTGGGGAATTATCATAGAATTTTACAGTTAAGAAACAGCAAAAATTAAGCGGCAATAGGGATATAGATTCTAGCATTTTCAATCCGATCAATAATTGCTTTAACTTGGGATAAATCATGGGATTCAAACCAATCATCGGTTAAATAATCGTAGGCTTCCCAAGTTTGAGTGACTTCAGGATCATAGCAGATAAACCATTCCCGATAGAATTCTCCTTGATCGATATCAGGACACAAAGAAAGCCATTCATCCCCAGTGAAAGTTTCAATCTTATTAATGATTTTTTGTAAATCTGAAATACTCAAAGAACTATCACAAGAGTTAGCGAAACTGGCAGTAGATTCAAAAGTTGTTAAAGTCAGATGGGATTTCATGGCTAAAAATTTAACTCGATGTTTTTACTTTACCGATATTTACTCCGGCAAATATGGGAGAGTGTGACACTATTTCAACTAGACCAGTTCCGAGTTATCTTATTGACACAACCCGACTCCAAAGACTAACCTAAAGTTCCAGGGTGCATTAGACAGATTAGAGAATGGCACAGCCATCTTGTTCGTGTTGGGAAAAACTGTCTAGGGTTTTAGTCGTTTCCGGTGAGTGAATTGGGAATCAGGACAAAATTAAGATCACAGCGGATTGCTATATATAGCAATAGGGAATAGGCAATCTCGCTATAGGTAAATACTTACTGTGAGCAGCTTTTATCTTTCAAGAATGTCCTAATAGATGTGGCGACTGCTATATTAATTAAAGTAACTCTGTATTTTAAATTTATTAAATAAAATACTCAGATTCAGTTATATAATTTATTAACATAAAAAATATTGGGGTTAAAATGGTCAAAAGTGTTGAAGAAATTTTGGGATTAACTGAAATGCTAATTACTGCTAAAGGTAAAAAATCTCTGAGTTATATTCAGAAAGTGATTTTAACAGAAGCCCTATTAGAAACAAAAAAAACCTATGATCAAATTGCCGAAGAAAATGGTTATTCTCCCAGTTATTTAAAAAATGGAGTCGCCCCGCATCTGTGGCAACTTTTATCCGATATACTAGGTGAAAAGGTCACTAAAACAAATTGTCGCTGTTTATTGGATAAAGAATTAGACGATAAAAATATCCCTGAAATTATTCCCAAGATTATTTTTCCTGAACATCAGAGTTTAGAATCCCCCGATGGCCAAGTTCCCCTTGATTCTATATTTTATATTGAGCGATCGCCGATCGAATCAATCTGTTATCAAGAAATTCAAAATCAAGGCACATTGCTGAGAATTAAAGCCCCTCGCAAGATGGGAAAAACCTCCTTAATGGCTCGAATTTTAGATTATGCTCAACAACAAGGGTATCATCCCGTGCGCTTGAGTCTCCATTTAGCCAGTAGCTTGATTTTTTCGTCTACAGACAAGTTCCTCCGTTGGTTGTGTGCCAATGTAACTCAACAGTTAGAATTAGAATCCAAAATTGATGATTTTTGGGATGAAGATGTAGGAACATTAGTCAGCAGTTCCCTATATTTTCAGGGATATTTATTAGAATCAATTCAAGAACCCATTATTTTAGCCCTTGATGAAGTGAATCAGTTATTTGAATATCCTTCCTTAGCCCGGGATGTCCTAGCCCTATTACGATCTTGGCATGAAGAAACCCGAGATATTAGCAATTGGAAAAAATTAAGGTTTGTAATTGTCTATTCAACGGATATTTACATTCCTTTAGACACCAATAAATCTCCCTTTAATGTAGGTTTGGGAGTTGATTTACTGCATTTTAATATCAATCAAGTTGAAACTTTAGCGCAACGATATGGATTACAATTAACGGCTCAAGAGTTAAAACAATTCACCGAATTTGTGGGGGGATTTCCTTATTTAGTAAGGGTGGCACTTGATCATAGTGTTCGCCATAATTTTTCCCTACAAGAGTTACTAGAAAAAGCCACCAGTGATACGGGAATTTATGCCGATCATCTCCACGAACAGTTATGGTTACTGGAGCAAGACCCAGATTTAGTCACAGCTTATCAACAAGTCATTAGTACAAATCAACCTATTAAAATTGAACAGGTGAAAGCGTTTAAATTAAAAAGTATGGGACTGGTTCATATTGATGGAAATTCAGTTATTCCCAGTTGTGAGTTATATCGTCAATATTTTCAGGAGTATTTTAGAGGAGAATGATGGAATTAAAGTTTTATATTTAATCTGAAAATTTGTTTTTTTTTACTCTCTATAGCGAGTTTAAATCTGTTTTATATCAGTATACAGAAACCGGGTTTGTCCAAGAAACCCGGTTTTTAGGAATTAATTCCTTAATTGTACAGGCATGACTAAATAAGTCATTTTAATCCCCCCTAACGGATTAACAATAACTGGAGTCGTGGCAGCATTCAATTGCAGGGAAACTTCCGAGGTATTAAATACTTTTAAACCCTCTAATAAGTATTTAACATTAAACGCCAATTCCTTGGGTTCATCCCCAGAAATTTGAGCGGGGAGAGATTCCAAAGCATTACCAACATCGGCAGCTTCTACGGATAAAGCAATTTGTTGATTAACATGATCAATGCTACATTTAACAATATCATTCTTCTGAGAAGCTAAAACCGCAATCCGTTCTAACGCACCGATAAATCCCCGCCGATCTAAATTAATTTGGTTGACAAATTGATGGGGAATCAACTGTTGATAAGCCGGATAAGCCCCTTCTAATTTACGAGTATTTAATCGTTGTTCCCCCAGTTCAAAAATTACTTGACTCTCATCAAATCGCAAGGTAATCACCACGGGAGAATCATCTTTAGACCCGCCGTGAGTATCAACAGTTCGCATCGCCACCATGCGTTCAACTTCCCTTAAAGCCCGGGCTGGAACTGTTACCTCAAATTCCTCTAATTCCTCATCGGGATCGGTTTCGCTTAAATTTTCCGTTTGCACAACTGCTAATCTATGACCGTCTGTTGAAGCAAATTCGATCGTATTATTTTGAACTTTTAAATGAACTCCAGTTAAAACCTGTTTAGTTTCATCGGAACTCGTAGCAAATAACGTCCCCTTCAATCCCGAAATCAAAGATTCCGCCGCCAAATGAATAGAATCGCCCGTTTCAATAGCAGGTAATTCGGGATATTCTTCCGCCGCCATCCCTCGAATTTGATACTCTCCTGAACTCGAAGTTAAATTAACAATGGCTTCCCCAACTTGATCATCAATGGTAATTTCTCCCCCGGGTAAACGGGAGACAATATCATTAAATAATTTAGCCGGGACAGTTAAGGTTCCTCCCTCGGTGACCGTCGCCTGCATACTCGCCCGAATCCCCAAACTTAAATCAAATGCAGTTAAATTTAACCGTTGATTTTCTTCGTCAGCATCAATTAAAATATTAGATAAAATTGGATGATTCGGACGGGATGGAATCGCCCTAGATACCCAAGATAAATTAGAACTTAATTTGTCCTGTTCAACAATAAATTTCATAGTTAACCTCCATTGGTATGTGTTAGCATAATCATAATGCCAACAATTTCTAACATTCACGAGAGAAACGAACCCCTAATTATAACCTAGAAATCCCTCGATATCCTTAACTATAGAATCTTCTGCATCAACAAAGATTGAGGTTGATAACCCAATTTCTGATAGAGATTGAGAGCGGGTTGGTTATTCGTGAAAACTTGTAGACTAATTTTGCGATCGCCCCGTCCTATGGCCCACCGTTGGGCATGAGCCATTAAAGCTGAACCAATACCCCGTTTTCGGTGTTCTGGTGCCACATACAATAAAAAAACATGGGCGGTGCGTTCTCCGTCGGCTAAATCAATCGCACTACCTAACCATAAACAAGCTATCGGTTCGGGTGGGCGAGGGTCTGGGTTAAATTTATCCACCCACCACAAAGGAGTTTGAGGCGAAAAATACTGCTCAATAGTTAGGGCGAGATGGCTTAAATCTTGATCGGGGAATTGTTCCTTATAGGTTCTATATGCAAACTTGAGTAATAAAGCCCGATCTAAACGTGACCCCTGGCGCAAATGATAACCGGGGATAAAAACTTCAGACACGGATATGATTAAGGAAATAGGTCGCCGATTTAGTCGGAGCAAAAACCGTGCCAATGGGTGCTGGGGCGCTCATATCTCCAGGGAGAAAAATTCGCGCACTGACAACGAACAGAGCGAATAAAAACATGATGACCACAATCAACGGGGCCATATATTGACGAAAGAATGCCATAATCAGTTATCAGTAAACAGTTATCAGTGTAGGAGTTGTCAGTTTTTAGCTAATAACTTACAATACAGTAAAAACTATCAACTATCAACGAATAACTAATAACTGGTACGGATGCGCCGATAGCCTAACGAGATTGCGCTTTGCTAAGGTGCGTCTAACCACTGATAACTGATAACTGTTTACTGATAACTGAACTCAATGACTTCTATCCTCGTTAAACCATCTTTGCCTCGACCGATCAATCCCACTGTTCATCAACTCTCCAATGGCCTGACCATTGTGGCAGAAAAGTTAGCCGTTGATGCGGTAAATCTCAACGTTTGGATTAATATTGGTTCAGCCATTGAATCCGATGATATCAACGGTATGGCCCACTTTTTAGAACATATTGTTTTTAAAGGCACACCCCATCTGCAAATCGGCGAATTTGAGCAAAAAATCGAACAGCGCGGTGCGGTCACCAATGCAGCAACCAGTCAGGACTATACCCATTATTACATCACCACCGCTCCCCAAGACTTTGCGGATTTAGCTCCCCTACAGTTTGATGTGGTACTCAATGCCAGCGTCGCGGATGAAGCCTTTGAACGGGAACGATTTGTGGTCTTAGAAGAAATTCGTCGGGCTGAAGATAACCCGGGTCGGCGTTCCTTCCGTCAGTCCATGGAAATCGCCTTTGAGCGACTCCCCTACCGTCGTCCAGTTTTAGGGCCAGCATCAGTCATTGAGCAGTTACAATCCCAACAAATGCGGGACTTCCATCGCACCTGGTATCAGCCGCGCTCCATGACCGTTGCAGTGGTGGGAAATTTACCCGTGGAAAATTTGATCCAAACGGTGGAAAATGCCGTTAGCTCCGTTTATCCGGCATCCTCGATGGCTTCTGCCCTCCCTGAACTGCAACCCTGGACTCCTGAAGCGAGTTTTCAGGAAATTGTCCGTCAAGAAATCGTCGATGATACCTTGGAACAAGCCCGATTACTGATGTTGTGGCGCGTACCCGGTTTAGCAGAACTGTCTCAAACCTATCCTTTAGATGTTTTAGCCTATATTTTGGGTCAAGGAAGAACCGCACGACTATTCCAAGACCTACGGGAAAATCGGGGGTTAGTTTCGTCGATTTCTGCGAGTAATATGACCCAGCGTTGGCAGGGGGTATTTTATATTTCAGCCCGTTTACCCGTAGAGAATTTGGCTCTGGTTGAAGGAATTGTCACCGATCATATTCGTCAAATCCAAAGCGAATTAATTACCGAAGATGAAATTGCCAAAGTTAGAATGCAGGTGGCAAATCGGTTTATCTTTGGAAATGAAACTCCTAGCGATCGCGCCGGGTTGTATGGATACTATCAATCTTTGGTGGGAGATTTAACTGCGGGTCTCCATTACCCCGATCACATTCAAGGTTTGAGCTCAGAAACCATTCAACAGGCGGCACAACGGTATTTGTCTCCTAACGCCTATGGAATTGTAATTTTAAAACCCTCCTCCAACAGTCATCAGTCATCAGTCATCAGTTAACAGTTAACAGTTAAAGAGTTAACTGTTAAAGAATTATCAGTTAAAGAGTTATCAGCTAAAGAGTTATCGGTAAAATTATGTTCCTTGAATTAAAGAAAACCCAGAGTTGGGAAGTTTCACAGGGACTAATAATGGTAAAATTGTCCTGACAACTTTGATCTCCATGTTTTTTGAGTCATTGGTGAGAATTAGCCTCTATGAAACTACAAGATTTTCTCGGTAAAAATACTCGATATGATACTAAAGGCATTTCTGAAGACGACGAACTTTCCCGTCAAATTCAGACTCGACTAATTGATTTAGGACTGCTTGATCCGCCTGTGGACGGGATTTTTGGCCCCAAATCAACAGCTGCATTACACCAATTTCAGAAGTTGATGGAGTGTGGTGAAGCGGGTTATCTGGGTGCAGTGACGGCGAAAAAGCTAATAGAAGCAAAACGGGAACAGATTCCCGTAGCCACCCCAATTCTGAAAACCGTTAAAAGTACAGTTTTTAAAGTTAAACCCATTGCTTCTTCTCAACTCAATGACTCGGAGAAATTTACAATTCCCGCCGATAAAGAATTTAGTGTTTTAGCCTACGATCCCATCCGGGGGCATTTACGAGTCGCTTTACGCACCGAATCCTACGGGGGATATTCGGTTTTATATATTTGGGGAGAACACGCTGAAATTTATGAAAATGGAAATCGGGTTTATCCTAAACCACTTCCTCCGAGTTTCCGTCTCAATGTTCCCTATAAATCTCAATTGGATAATTGGTTTAATCCGACGGGATCATGCAATGTGACTTCCATCGCCATGTGTTTGGAATACTTTAAAGCTCGTCGCAAAACCAGTTCCGGCCAGTTTGAAGATGAACTCTATGAATATGCTATCAATAAGGGCTACAGTCGCCATAACCCTAACGATTTAGCTCGAATTGTCCGAGATTATGGTTGTCAGGACTATTTTACTGAAAATGCCACCATTGATGATATCAAAGATTGGGTTGCGGCTGGAAATCCCGCCGTTATTCATGGATATTTTACCTCCTTTGGTCATATTATGCCCGTGGTGGGTTATGACGAATATGGGTTTATTGTTCATGACCCCTATGGAGAATGGTTTTCCTCGGGTTATCGCACGGATTTGAGTGGGTCTTATTTGAATTATTCCTATCTATTGATCCGCCGGGTTTGCATCCCTGATGGTACTTTTTGGGTGCATTTTATTTCTAAGTGAAATATTAGGGCGAGGCAACCTCGCCCCTAAATTTTGGTTTAGATTCTCATGCTTAAATCCAACCAATTTGAACGGGTAATCGGGGCACTGGTTGAAATATAATCAACCCCGGTTTCTGCAACAAAACGAATAGTTTCTAAGGTAATATTTCCCGATGCTTCTATTTTAATTCGGGAGTTATATTCACGAATTATATTAACAGCTTCTCCCATTAACTCTAAGGACATATTATCTAACATAATAATATCCGCTTGATGTTCTAACGCTATTTTAACCTGTTCTAAGGTTTCTGCTTCGACTTCAATGGTTAAAGGATAGGGCATGGTTTCTCGAATTTTTGCGATCGCCTCTGCAATTCCCCCTGCCGCCGCAATATGATTATCTTTAATCATAATCGCATCATCTAATCCCATCCGATGATTTTTTGCCCCACCGACTTGCACCGCATATTTTTCTAATAATCTTAATCCGGGTGTGGTTTTACGGGTATCCACTAATTGACAGGGTAAATCAGCGATCGCTTCTACATATTTCCGCGTCTCTGTAGCAATTCCACTCAGTCGCATGGCTAAATTTAACGCGACTCTTTCCCCGGTTAATAATGCTTCTAAACTCCCCTGTAAAAATGCAATTTTTGTCCCTTTTTCACACCATTCTCCCTCTTTAACTAAAGGAGTAAATTCTATTTCATGATCCAACAGTTGAAACACTCTTTCCGCAATCGATAATCCAGCAATTACACCCTTTTCTTTAACAATCCAATCGGCAGATTTGACCTGATTTCCGATTAATAATCCTGCGGTCGTGCGATCGCCTCGTCCAATATCTTCTAATAACCATTGTTGTAATAGGGGATCTAAAATAACCCTAGGAGGTAATATCGCATTCATCATACATTAAGGATTTCCAAATATTCTATAATACTAAAGCC
This sequence comes from Planktothrix sp. PLAVEN19ND, assembly GCF_057220675.1. Lineage (NCBI taxonomy): Bacteria > Bacillati > Cyanobacteriota > Cyanophyceae > Oscillatoriales > Microcoleaceae > Planktothrix > Planktothrix sp. PLAVEN19ND. Next base: position 3,826,053 of record NZ_CM170132.1, read on the forward strand.
TTCTTCCTATTTATCACTGGAAGAAGGCTTTAGTTTGATATTAACCTGGCACCGAGCTATTTTCCCAGGCGGCTACCCGCCAAGTATCTTCGCCGTGTCAGCGTTTCACTTCCGAGTTCGAGATGGATCGGAGTGGTTCCACTGAGCCATAGACACCAGGAAAGCTCTATAAACTTTTCCTGTTTTTGAGGGCTTTGCGTTCTTGTGGTTCGCTCGTTTCTCCCTCACAATTTACTAATCTACTTTATTTCTCTAGGAATGTCAACCCCTTTTGCAAAAGATTTTTTTTGATCATCCGATCTGGCTTTTTGATGGGGTTTGGGGGATCAAGCGGGTCAAAGAAACCGGGTTTCTGAGGTTAAAATACTAAAGCCTTCTCCCGATTTATCACTGGAAGAAGGCTTTAGTTTGATATTAACCTGGCACCGAGCTATTTTCCCAGGCGGCTACCCGCCAAGTATCTTCGCCGTGTCAGCGTTTCACTTCCGAGTTCGAGATGGATCGGAGTGGTTCCACTGAGCCATAGACACCAGGAAAGCTCGATAAAACTTTTCCTGTTCTTGAGGGCTTTGCGTTCCTGTGGTTCGCTTGTTTTTCCCTCACGATTTACTAATCTACTCTATTTCTCTAGGAATGTCAACCCCTTTGGCAAAAGATTTTTTTTTCAGGGTCAAATTTGGCTAGAACATAAAGCCAGAAACCGATTCACCGAAATCCTATTACTGTAGATGTTACCACAAGGACACGAAGGAATGGATTAGGGGGTATTCTGTTGCTTGTTGCCTACTATAGTAATGGTAGGGAATAGAAACAACTTTAAGAAATTATTGATATCATTATTATTTGGGAGATTTGATCATGGCAATTGATTTACCTTGGGCTTTAGCATTGGTGGTTATGTCGGGACTAATTCCGGCATTAAAAACCATTGAAAATTCGACCGTTTCCCCCTCTGGAAATTCATCAAAATATCCTACACAGATCATTTGCTATGAAAATTCAGAATTAAGGTTGAGTGATATTAAATTAGTGGAAGTTGAACAAGGAATGAAAGAATGTTATGTCAATAATTTAGAATGGGGAGAAATCTGTCCTAGATAATTTAATCCGTAAGGGGTTTATTCTTGATTACAATAATTCTGAGGGCTAAAAAATAAGAGCAGGTCAACAAATTTTAAACGTGGAGATTGAAAAATATTATAAAATCTTAGACTTAAAACCAGGGGTAAGCTTAGAGGAAGTTAGACAAGCCTATCGACATCTAGCATTGATATGGCATCCTGATCGTTATCCCCAAAATTCTCTCCTACAAATCCAAGCCGAGGCAAAATTCAAAGAAATTAGCCACGCCTACGAAACCCTAAAAACCCATTTAAGTCACCCTCCCTCCCCAACTCCCCTTGCTCCCCCTGCCTCCCCTGCCTCCCCTGCCTCTCCTGCTCCCCCAACCCCCCCTGCCTCCCCTGCCTCCCCTGCCCCCCCTGCCCCCCCTGCTCCCCCAACCCCCCCTACTATCCCCCTAGGCTGGCTAACAGGGGTGTTTGTTTGTTATACGCTGATAGCTTGGATTTTAATAACTTTGAAGATTCCCTTCTGGGTTTGGATATTTGGCCTAATTGCTTGGTTTACTATTACCTTAGTCGCCAGTGAAGATTCGGATTCGTCTCAACCTTGGTTAATCTCGTTGATGTTTGCTGGAGCGATGGCTGGTTGGGTGCTAGGAAACGAAGCTGGGGGGGTAATTACAGCAACGGTATGGGGGATGGTCGGCATCGGATTAGGGGCGATCGCTGGCTCAGAAACGGCCTCTAAATCGATAATTGGACTGTTGACGGTGATGGGCATTGCTGCTATTGCCGGGCTAATTGCTGGAACTCGCAGAGGAAACTGGTTAGGTTCGGTTTTCGGTGGGGGTTTTGGGGTAATTATGGGATTGATGTTAGGGATTATTTTAGATGCAATATTTCAATCAAGAGCCAAACTGGGAACGGGGAGCCTATTTGGATTACTATTAGGAGGATGGATTGGGGCTGGGATTGGGGCGGGTCAAAAAGCTATGATGCGGGTGATTGAACAAATACAGCCAGAGGTTATTATTGCTGCTTGGGGTGCGATCGCCTTGGTTGCTGGGGTCGTGGCGCAAATGGTAGCAGGAGAAAAATTACTTGCGTCGTACAATGGGTTTTATACCTTTTTGATTTTGGGGATTGCTTCCGGTCTCGGTTTTAGTTTTGGGTTGTGGTTAGCCTACTAATCCTGGCAAACTAAAGATTTATATTGAATCGCAGAAAATAGGGAACATCGAAACATCGATGTCAAGTCTTAAGGTAATAGAGATCCTGTCAAAATTCAAACTCATTTAACAACAATGGAACTTGATTTATCTCGTTTTTTTAACGCTTCTAATCCGGTTTTAACGCTAAATGTAGAAAACCCAGAAGATAAACAATATTATATCGATTTTTCTCCTGCACGCGGTGGGAAACTGATTGAGCAAATTGCTCGAACGATTACTCGTTTATCACCCGATCGCCCCACTTGTCAACTGTTTACAGGTCATGTTGGATCGGGAAAGTCAACGGAATTACTCCGACTTCAAGCTCAACTCAAACAAGAAGGATTCCATGTCGTTTATTTTGAGTCGAGTAAGGATTTAGATATGGCGGATGTGGATATTACCGATATTTTATTAGCGATCGCCCGTCAAGTTAGTGAAAGTATTGAACTACTGAAAATTAAATTACAACCTAAAGGCTTTAAAAGTTTACTCAGTGGAGTGATCGGAGTTTTAAATACAGAAATTGATTTAAAAGGAGATATTAATGTCCCCGGAATTGGGACGTTAGCTGCCAGTACGGAAGGGGAGTTTTCCCTGTCAATGGGAATTGGAAATATTACGGCTAAAACCAAAGATAGTCGAGATTTAAGGTCTTTATTGCGTCAATATTTAGAACCTCGAACTAATAATATTTTAGAGGCGATAAATAAAGAATTATTGGAACCATCAATCCAACAATTGAAACAAATGGGAAAAAAGGGATTAGTCGTCATTGTTGATAATTTAGACCGGATTCTTGATACCCAAAATAGTACCGGACGCCCGCAACCGGAATATTTATTTATTGATCGGGGTGAACAACTAAATAAACTAAATTGTCATGTTGTTTATACTATTCCCCTCGGTTTAATTTTTTCTAATAATTTAGGACAACTAATGAATCGCTTTGGGAGCGATCCGAAAACCTTACCCATGGTTACGGTAAAATTTGAAGACGGTACACCCTGTGAACCAGGAATTGAACTATTACGCCAAATGGTAATGGCTCGAGCTTTTCCGGGTATTGATCCGAAAGAATATCCAGACTTAGTAACAAGTATTTTTGACACTCCTGACACTTTAGATCGACTTTGTACAATTAGTGGCGGTCATGTTCGGAGTTTACTAATTTTGTTATATAGCTGTTTACAAAGAGAAGATCCTCCATTAACTAGACAATCCTTAGAGGAAGTGATTTTACAACGTCGCCATCAATTAACCTTAGCTATTGAAGCCGATGAAAGAGAAATGTTACGTCAAGTAGCACTGACTAAAAAATTAAGTGGTCAAATGGAATATCAAACCCTATTAAGAAGTTTATGGGTGTTTGAATATCACCAAGCCCAACATTTTTGGTATGATATTAACCCGATTTTGGCAGAGGCTCAGGAATTTTGATCGCGGATTTAGATGGATTAAACCGATTGTACGAATTTTAGCTGGGCTTTGTCTAGCTATTTTTGATTTTTAATGATTTGCAAGGAGAGGAATGATGTTGAGATTATTAACCAAAATCGTAGTCATCCCGATGACTTTGTTGTTCTTAATCTTAGGAAGCCAATTTTTCATCCTAGAACCAGCCAACGCGACTATCGGGCAACAACAAGAAGCCCCCGGACAAATGTTGTATCAATCCCGTCATAGCTTACGAGATGAAACAGGGAGTGCTTGGCAAGTTGTTCTGTTTAAACGAGTCAAGAATGATCAGATTGACACCATTAATTTACGTTTAGTGGGATTTCCGAATCAGGCTGCATTTCTTCATCCTCAAGGGTTAGAAATTATGACTCGTCAAGGAAGACTATTTCAAGCTGAGGATCAATTAGCTAAAAACGCACCTGCCCCTAATGTTGGTGAATATAACCTCAAGGAAGTTTTGCCTCAACTCTCCTCAACAGAACAGGTGAAGCTACATTTACCATTAGAGGGTAAAAAACACACTCTAATTCTTCCTTCTCCTATCATTTTAGAATGGCAAGAATTGATTAAACAGGAGAAAAGATGATTAAAGGAACAACCAAACTATTAGGAGTAATCGGTGATCCGATTGAACATTCCCTTTCACCAGTGATGCACAATGCCGCGATCGCCCATTTGGGAGTAGATTATGTTTACCTCCCCTTTGCCATTTCTCCCCAAGATTTAAAGGTCGCTATGGAGGGATTTGCTGCCATTGGAATTCAGGGATTTAATATTACTATTCCCCACAAACAAGCAATTTTACCCTTTTTATCGGAGGTGACCACCTTGGCTCAGTCCGTCGGGGCGGTGAATACTGTCTGGCGGACTCAAAAGGGTTGGAGTGGCACAAATACCGATGTTGTGGGTTTTCTGACTCCCCTAGAGGTGTATCATCAACATTGGCATGATCAAGTAGCCGTAATCCTGGGATATGGCGGGGCGGCGCGGGCGGTGGTGGCTGGATGTGCCCAGTTAGGGATCGGGGAAATTTATGTGGTCGGTCGTGACCCCCAGAGATTAGCAACGTTTCAACAGAGTTGGATCAAGTCCCCCCTCTCGGTAGCGGTCAAAACCTGTACCTGGGAGCAATTATCGAGTCTCCTTCCCCAAGCTGACCTCCTGGTGAATACAACCCCTGTGGGAATGTACCCGAATGTTGGAGAGTCTCCCGTGGAGGTGTCGGTGATGGACAAAATTAAACTAGGTGCGATCGCCTATGATTTAATTTATGTTCCTGAAACCACCCAATTTTTGACTTTAGCGGCTGCCAGAGGTGCGATGATTTTAAATGGACTGCCCATGTTAGTGCAGCAGGGAGCCGCCGCCTTAGAATTGTGGTTAAAGCAACCTGCTCCGATTGAGATCATGGGTCAGTCTCTCCAACAATATCTACATATAAAATAACTCAAAATTTCCATGAAATTTAGAATTTTACCCGTTATTGTTTGCGCTTGTTTCTGGGTTTTAATTACAAGTTTTTGGACTCCCCCAGCTTGGGCATTAATTCCGATTCAACTGCAAGATTTAAGTTACAAAGACTGTCCTCCTGAATTATCTGAAGGGGCGGTATCGAGTGGTTCTAGTCAAGATGCCAACTGTTTTATTATTACCGGAAAAGCGAATAATACATCGGGAAAAGTTGTTGTGGATGCGGATATTTTTGGTCGGATTTATGATGCGACTAACAACCCCGTGATGCAAAATCGAGGAAGGTTAGGCAATATTGATACAGTTCCTCCTGGAATTAGTGATTTTGAATTTAGAATTTCGATTCCTTCTAATCTGGAACCTCCCCTGCAACTCAAACAATTTAAAGCCTCTGGTTTTAAAAATAGAATTGGCAGATAAACTCAATTACCCCCCGGATTGTAGGCGTTTAATTTGGAACTGGGCATCTTTATAACCCCCGGTTAAGCCTTGTTCCAAATAGAGTTTTCCCGCCTGTTCAAAATCACTAATTGCACCGCTTTTATCGCCGATTTCAATTCTAATTAATCCCCGTCCATAATAGGCCGCCGCATAGTTTGGTTTCAGACGAATTGCTTGGGCATAATCGGCGATCGCTTTATCATAATTCTTCATGGTAACATGGACTTGGGCGCGATTTCCGTAGGCTTCAGCATCATTGGGATTAATATTAATTCCTTGGGTATAGTCGGCAATTGCCCCTTGATAATCCTGGGCGGATGAACGGGCTAATCCTCGATTACCATAAGCTTTATAATCATCTCCTTTAATTTCAATAGCTTTTGAGCAATCTGCAATCGCTTTGGGATAATCTTTTAAATTCAAATTAGCAATACAACGATTATTATAGGCGACTTCATTGGGAGTTCTATTAATCGCTTCCGTGCAATCTTTAATCGCTTGATTATAGTCCCATAAATTAATATAAACGCTACAACGATTAGCATAGGCTTCCGAATTATTCGGATCAAGTTGCAAGACGGTATTATAATCCGCTAAAGCCCCTTGATAATCCCCTAAATGAAATCTAGCCCGACCTCGATCATAATATCCGATCGGGTTCTTAGGTTCTAGGTGAATCGCTTCGGTATAATCGGCCATTCCTGATTGTAAATCTCCTGATTTCACCAATGCAGTCCCTCTAGCGCGATAGACTTTGGCTTGTTTGGGTTGTAGTCGTAAAACCGTATTATAATCTCCAATAGCGGCGGTATAATCTTCTAGGTCATAATGGATTAAACCGCGTTTATAGAAAGCCTCTCCGTCCTGTGGTTCTTGTTTTAAGACTTGGTTAAAATCAGCTAAAGCCCCCGATAAATCCGAGGTATCATAACGGGTTAAACCCCGGTTAAAATAAGCATTAACATAGTTAGGATTGAGTTCGATGGCTTTGGTATAATCGGCCAAGGCTTCTTTATATTCCTTCAAATCATAGTGAGCATTGGCGCGTTTATGATAGGCCTCGGGATTATTTGGATTAAATTTAATGGATTGATTAAAGGCTCGAATTGCACCTTTTGGATCACCTTGATTGACTTTTTCTACACCTCTTTTTAAAGAATTTTCGGCTTTGATGGGATCGGGACGATTTAAAACTTGCAGCAATCCAAAAATCACGATTAAACCGACTAATCCAGTTGTGGTAATTGCTACTATTTTAGGCCAGGAAATCGGAGTTTTTTCTTCTTGATAAATAGGAAAATTTTTTAACTTATTAATATTAAATCCTGAACGTCCAGTTGCCTTTCTTAAATCATCTAAGACATCAATTACAGTCAGATAGCGTTTGCTATAATAAGGATGTACCATCTGATCAATAACCTGGGCTAACCCTGGACTAGCTTTGCTATAATTGCGCCAACTCGGTTCCCCGGTACTCGATAAACTCGGGTCTTGTAATTTCGGTAAATCCGAGGCTTCTAACCCGGTAATCGCTTGAATCGCAATCATCCCCACCGCATAAATATCACTATTATATTGGGGATGACCTTGGAACTGTTCAATCGGCATATAAAAAGGGGTTCCCGTGGCAATGGTTCGTAATCCTTGACCATTACCATCAGCTAGTCTGCTACTGACTTCTTTGACAGAACCAAAATCAATTAATACTAATTTTTGATCGGATTTACGACGGATTAAATTAGAGGGGTTGACATCCCGATGAATAACTTGATTCTCATGCACAAATACTAAAATTTCTAAAATATCTTCGATTAATAAAATCACCTGTTCTTCTGACCAAGGAACCCCAGGGACTAACTCTTTCATTAAAGGCTGTCCACTCACAAATTCTTCAATTAAATAAAATTGATCATGATCCTCAAAATAAGCCAACAACTGCGGAATTTGATCATGTTTTCCTAACCGTTCTAAAATTTCTGCTTCTTGGCGAAATAATCGCAATGCCGTCTTTAAAGTATTAGAATTATTATTAGGCGGTCGCAATTGTTTCACCACACATTGGGGATGACCCGGACGTCGGGTATCCGCAGCCAGATAGGTTTGTCCAAAAGCTCCTGAACTAAGGACTTGAACAATTCGGTATCTTCGATCTAAGAGTTGACCAATCATTTCCATAATTAGTAATCAGTAAACAGTAATCAGTAAGCGGTTAAGCGTCTAAGTTTATGATTGAAAAATCTTTATATATAAGCAGTGCCAGCGTCCTCGTTCGCTAAATTATAAGCTATAAATGCCTATGCAGCCTAATCAGTAATCAATAAAGTTAAGAATTATCAAGCCTATTCTTAACCCTTAACTCTTAACTCTTACACTGATAACTGATCCCTGATGACTGATTACTGATTATGTCACAACCTACGATAGAATCGATTCTGCAAGAAAATCGGTTGTTTCAACCCACACCAGAGTTTTCCCAGAATGCTCATATTAAAAGTTTAGAGGAGTACAAACAACTCTATGAAAAAGCCAAAGCTAACCCCGAAGCATTTTGGGCAGAACTAGCGGAAACAGAACTCCATTGGTTTCAAAAATGGGATCAGGTTTTAGACTGGCAACCCCCTTTTGCCAAATGGTTTGTGAATGGCAAAATTAATATTTCCTATAATTGTTTAGATCGGCATTTAACCACTTGGCGGAAAAATAAAGCCGCCTTAATTTGGGAAGGAGAACCTGGCGATACCCGAACTTTAACCTATTTGCAACTGCATCGAGAAGTCTGTCAAATGGCAAACGTTCTCAAACAGTTAGGAGTGCAAAAAGGCGATCGCATTGGCATCTATATGCCCATGATACCCGAAGCCGCCATTGCCATGTTAGCCTGTGCCCGCATTGGCGCGCCCCATACCGTTGTCTTTGGCGGGTTTAGTGGAGAAGCCTTAAAAGATCGGTTAGTGGATGCGGAAGCTAAATTAGTAATTACCGCCGATGGGGGATGGCGCAAAGATGCCATTGTCCCCTTAAAAGAACAGGTGGATAAGGCCATTGAAGCGGGGGCGACCTGCGTTGATAACGTTTTAGTGGTACAGAGAACTAACCAAAAAATTAATATGGAACCGGGACGGGATCATTGGTGGCATGATCTCAGACAGGGGGTTTCCGCCGACTGTCCCGCCGAGCCGATGGATAGTGAGGATATGCTGTTCATCCTGTATACCAGTGGGACAACGGGCAAACCCAAGGGCGTTGTCCACACCACGGGCGGGTATAACCTCTACACCCACATTACCAATAAATGGGCCTTTGACTTACAGGATACCGATGTCTATTGGTGTACGGCCGATGTCGGTTGGATCACCGGACACAGTTATATTGTCTATGGGCCGTTATCCAATGGGGCGACAACCCTCATGTATGAGGGGGCTCCGAGGGCCTCTAACCCAGGTTGTTTCTGGGATGTGGTGGAAAAATACGGGGTAACGATTTTCTATACCGCCCCCACCGCCATTCGGTCATTTATGAAAATGGGAGAACATCATCCCAAGTCCCGCAATTTATCGTCTCTACGGCTCTTAGGAACCGTGGGAGAACCCATTAACCCGGAAGCTTGGATGTGGTATCAACGGGTGATTGGGAACGGTCAATGCCCGATTGTCGATACTTGGTGGCAAACAGAAACGGGCGGATTTATGATTACCCCCTTACCCGGGGCGACCCCCACCAAACCTGGTTCGGCCACCTTACCCTTCCCTGGGATTTTAGCGGATGTGGTGGACACCGAAGGTCAACCCGTGACCGATGACAGTGGCGGGTATTTGGTGGTGCGCTATCCCTGGCCAGGAATGATGCGGACGATATATGGTGATCCCGACCGCTTCCGGCGCACCTATTGGGAATATTTGAAACCCAAAGACGGTATACCCCTCTATTTTGCCGGGGATGGAGCCCATCAAGACCGGGATGGATATTTCTGGGTCATGGGTCGGGTGGATGACGTGATCAATGTGTCAGGACACCGTTTAGGGACGATGGAAATTGAGTCAGCTTTGGTGTCCCATCCGGCGGTGGCTGAGGCGGCGGTGGTTGGAAAACCTGATGAGATTAAGGGTGAGGAGATTGTGGCTTTTGTTACTTTGGAGGAAGGCAAGGAAGCCTCGGAGGAGTTGGCCAAGGAATTGAAAAAGCACGTTGTCGGTGAAATTGGGGCCTTAGCCCGTCCCGGGGAAATTCGGTTTACGGATGATTTACCCAAAACCCGGTCTGGGAAGATTATGCGGCGGTTATTGCGATCGCTGGCGTCGGGTCAGGAAATTACCGGAGATACCTCTACGTTACAGGATCGGAGTGTATTAGAAAAATTGCGCGGTGGGGCGTAATCATTTGTAGGGGCGGGTTCATCGAGATTTAGGTGATTAACAACAGATATAAAAGAACCCGCCCGTACCAGTGATCAGTGTTAATTTTGTGATCTTCCCTGGTAAACCAGGGATTTTTTATTATATTTAAAATTTATCAAAATGATGAGTAGCGATCGCACCTCAAAATCCCAAAAATCTCAACAAATTCCCCTAAGATTATTACTAATTGTCCCTTTTGTTTTGCAAATTGTGGGCGCAGTAGGATTAGTCGGTTATCTTTCCTATCGTAGTGGACAAGAAGCCGTAGAAGATATAGCAACATCTTTAATGGCAGAAATCGGCGATCGCATTGAACAAAACTTAAATAGCTATCTCAAAGCACCCGAACAAGTTGTTCAAACTAATGCTTCTCTCATCCGGCAAAGAATTTTAGATTACCAAAATTTACCAAGACTACAAATACACTTTGCCCAGCAATTGCAAATTTTTTCTAGTGTGAGTACGGTGAAAATTGCTAATGAAACAAAAGACTATATAGAAGTTTCACGATACAGATCTGATCAACTTAATGTAAGAATCTTAGATACTTCAAAAAGCAAAAACTTCTATCGTTACCGAGCAGATCTCACAGGTAAAATTCATCAATTACTACAGATTAGAACTGACTATAATCCCCATAATGACCCCCCCGGAGGGAAGCCTTGGTATGGTGCGGCAAAGGAAGCCAAGATAGGAACTTGGGGCATTTTTGTCAATTTATCACAGGGAAAAAATCACCCGCTTCTGGCTGCAACTTATAATTTGCCATTTGAAGATGCACAGGGACAATTTCAAGGGGTACTTGGTTCTAGTCTATATCTAACAAAGTTTGGAGACTTTCTTCAACATTTAAAAATTGGGAATACAGGACAAGTATTTTTGATCGATCAACAAGGACAAATGATTGCTAATTCCATTAATGAAGTACCATTTATAACGACTCCTAAAAGTGAATTATCTCAAAATGTTAATGCGAGTTCCCGCCGATTAAAAGCCACAGCTAGTAAAAATCAACTGATTCGCTTAACCTCTCAATATTTAACAGATCATTTTCAACTACAAGATATTCAAACAATTCAAAAACTTAATTTGTCAGTAAGTGGTCAGAAATATTTTGTGCAAGTTTTACCTGTAAACAAACAAAATTTAAACTTGCTAACCGTTATTGTTATTGCTGAATCTGACTTCATGGAACATATTCAGGAAAATGCCCATTTAACAATTGTCTTGTGTGGTCTAACTCTTGTTGTTGCCACAATAATTGGTATCCTCACGGCTCGATGGATTACTAAACCGATTTTACGATTAAGTCAAGCAAGTGAGGCTTTAGCATTAGAAGAATGGCAAAATTTCGATCAAAAAAATGATCTAATAGAAACTAAAAGTATTACAGAAATATCAACTCTAGCTAAATCTTTTAAGAGTATGGCTCATCAGTTGCAAAATGCTTTTGAAACCTTAGAAAATCGAGTACAAGAAAGAACAGCAGAATTAGTAATTGCTAAGGAAAAATCAGAAGTGGCGAATCAAGCCAAAAGTACCTTTATTGCGAATATGAGCCATGAATTGCGATCGCCTTTAAATGCAATTCTTGGTTTTTCTCAATTAATGTTACGCGCAAAAAATCTACCTTCTGAACAATACGAAAATGCGGGAATTATTCAAAGAAGTGGAGAATATTTATTAACTTTAATTAATAATGTCCTAGATTTTGCAAAAATTGAAGCTCAAAAAACTACTCTGAATCACAAGGATTTTGACCTTTATCAATTGTTAGATGATTTGGAAGATATGTTACATTTAAGGGCAGTTAATGCGGGATTAGAATTGATTTTTGTGCGTGGAGAAAATCTACCGCGTTATATTTATGCTGATGGCGTAAAATTACGTCAAGTTTTATTAAATTTATTAGGGAATGCGATTAAATTTACATCAAAAGGTGAAGTTATTTTAAGTGTTGGATACGATCCCCCCCAACCCCCCTTAGTAAAGGGGGAGCAAGAGGAGATTAAGGGGAATCACTCTTTAAAATTTACTGTCAAAGATACAGGAAAGGGCATTTCATCAGCAGAATTAACTAACTTATTCCAGGCATTTTCCCAAACCGAATCAGGACGAGAAACCCAAGAAGGAACAGGATTAGGATTAGTAATTAGTCGTCAATTTGTGCAGTTAATGGGGGGAGATATTACGGTAGAGAGTGAATTAGGAAAAGGCACAAATTTTCAATTTTCAATTCCGGTACAATTAGGTCAAGAATCAACTCAAATTGAACAAATTAATCCCCGACGGGTATTAGCACTAGCACCCGAACAACCGACTTATAAAATCTTGACGGTAGATGATAAAGCGATTAATTGCCAATTATTAATAAAATTACTTTCACCTTTAGGATTTGAAGTGAAACAAGCGAGTAATGGAATTGAAGCTATAGCGATTTGGCAAGAATGGCAACCTCACTTAATATTCATGGATATGAGAATGCCTGTCATGGATGGTTATGAAACCACTAAATATATTAAGTCAACTACTCAAGGTAATGCGACCGCGATTATTGCTTTAACTGCCAGTGTTTTAGAAGAAGAAAAAGCGATTATTTTGTCGGCTGGATGTGATGATTTTATGCGTAAACCCTTTAAAGAATCTACAATTTTTGAAAGATTAACAAAGCATTTAGGAGTCAAATATATTTATGAAAATATGACAGATAGGAATAGTCAAATAGGAGGAGAAATTAATGAATTACCCCGACTAACTACAGAACAATTACAAGTAATGCCCCAAGAATGGGTGCTCAGATTATATCAAGCAGTTCTCGAAGCAGATGATCAGCAAATCAGGAGATTAATCTCAGAAATTCCCGAAACAGAAGCTTCTTTTGCTAAAAGCTTGACTAAAATGGTGCGTCAATTTCAATTTGAGCAAATTATTGATTTAATAGAACCTTTAACATAACAGTGGACAATTGACAATGGACAAGTGATAATTGATAATTTTTATAAATAATATTCCTGATTACTGAATGATTAATAGCGATCGCGCCCATAAAACCCCAAAATCTCGACAAATTCCCCTGAGATTATTACTAATTGTCCCTTTTGTTTTGCAAATTGTGGGCGCAGTAGGATTAGTCGGTTTTCTCTCCTATCGCAGTGGACAAAAAGCGGTGGAAGATATGGCAACATCTTTGATGTCAGAAATCGGCGATCGCATTGAACAAAACTTAAACAGCTATCTCGATGCACCCGAACAAGTTGTTCAAACTAATGCTTCTCTCATCCGTCAAGGAATTTTAGATTACCAAAATTTACCAAGAGTACAAACACATTTTGCCCAGCAATTACAAATTTTTCCGAGAGTCAGGGGTCTGATGATTGCTAACGAACAGAAAGACTTTTTAGAAGTTTCACGACATACATCTACTGAACTTACCGTGAGAATTTTGAATGGTTCAAAAAGCAAAAACTTCTATCGTTACCGAGCAGATCTTACAGGTAAAACTCATCAGTTACTACAGATTAGAACTGACTATAATCCTCATAATGACCCCCCTAAAGGTAAGCCTTGGTATGGTGAAGCAAAGAAGGCTAAAACTGGAAATTGGCAAATTTTTGTCAGTTTATCACGGGGAAAAGACCACCCAATTTTGGGTATTGGCTATCATCTCCCATTTTATAATAACGAGGGAGAATTTCAAGGGATACTTGCTTCAATTCTATATCTGATTCAGTTTGGGGATTTTCTCCAACATCTAAAAATTGGGAACACAGGACAAGCATTTTTAATAGATAAACAAGGACAAATGATTGCCAATTCCATTAATGAAGTACCATTTATAACTACTGCTAAAAGTGAGTTATCTCAAAATCTTAATGTTAGTTCCCGCCGCTTAAAAGCAACAGCTAGTAAAAATAAACTCATTCGATTAACCTCCCAATATTTAACAGATCACTTTAAACTACAAGACATTCAAAAAAATCAAAAATTTAATTTATTAGTGGAGGGTCAGAAATATTTTGTGCAGGTTCTTCCAGTGAACAAACAAAATTTAAACTGGCTCACAGTTATTGTTGTTCCTGAATCTGACTTTATAGAACATATTCAGGAAAATGCCTATTTGACAATTGTATTTTGTGGTCTAACTCTTGTTGTTGCTACAATAATTGGTATCCTCACGGCTCGATGGATTACTAAACCAATTTTACAATTAAGTCAAGCAAGTAAGACTTTAGCATTAGGAGAATGGAAAAATTCTGATCAAAAAAATGATCTAATAGAAACTAAAAGTATTACAGAAATATCAACTCTTGCCAATTCATTTAATAGTATGGCAATTCAGTTACAAACATCTTTTGAAACTTTAGAAAATCGAGTAGAAGAACGCACAGCAGAGTTAGTTATTGCTAAGGAAAAGGCGGAAATAGCCAATCAAGCAAAAAGTACATTTATTGCCAATATGAGCCATGAATTGCGGAGTCCATTAAACGCAATTCTTGGTTTTTCCCAATTAATTTTACGCACAAAAAACATACCCTCTGAACACTATGAAAATGCTGGTATTATTCATCGTAGTGGAGAATATTTATTAACATTAATTAATAATGTGTTGGATTTTTCTAAAATTGAAGCTCAAAAAACGACTCTGAATCAAAAGGATTTTGACCTCTATCAATTATTAGATGATTTGGAAGATATGTTACATTTAAGGGCGTTTAATGCGGGTTTAGAATTAATTTTTGTGCGGGGAGAAAAGCTACCTCGTTATCTTTATGCTGATGGGGTAAAATTACGTCAAGTTTTATTAAATTTATTAGGGAATGCCATTAAATTTACTCAGAAAGGTGAAGTAATTTTAATGGTTAATAGACAGGAAAATCAAGACAATCAAAATTATATTTTAAATTTTACAATTAGCGACACAGGAACAGGAATTTCTGAAGCAGAATTAACTAACTTATTCGAGGCATTTTCGCAAACAGAATCGGGACGAGAAGCCCAAGAAGGAACAGGATTAGGATTAGTAATTAGTCGTCAATTTGTGCAGTTAATGGGGGGAGATATTACGGTAGAAAGTGAATTAGGAAAAGGCACAACTTTTCAATTTTTGATTAACGTAAAATTAGGTCAAGAAACTATTAATAATCAGAATATTTCACAGCAAAAAGTATTAAAACTAGCACCCGAACAACCGACTTACAAAATCTTGACGGTAGATGATAAAGCGATTAATTGCCAATTATTAATAAAGTTACTTTTACCTTTAGGATTTGATGTGAAAGAAGCAAGTAATGGACAAGAAGCTATTACTATTTGGGAGCAATGGCAACCTCACTTAATTTTTATGGATATGAGAATGCCTGTTATGGATGGTTATGAAGCCACTAAATATATTAAGTCAACGACTCAAGGTAATACTACCGCGATTATTGCTTTAACTGCCAGTGTCTTAGAAGAAGAAAAAGCGATCACTTTATCAGCAGGATGTGATGATTTTATGAGAAAACCCTTTAAAGAATATACAATTTTTGAAATATTAAGAAAGCATTTAGGAGTTAAATATATTTATGAAGATATGACAGATGGAAATAGCCAAACAGGAGAAGAAATAAATGAATTATCCCAACTAACTACAGAACAATTCCAAATCATGCCCCAAGAATGGCTACTCAAATTATATCAAGCCGTTCTGGAAGCAGATGATCAGCAAATTATGAGATTAATCCCAGAAATTCCCGAAACAGAAACTTCTTTCGCTAAAATCTTAACTAAAATGGTGCGTCAATTTCAATTTGAGCAAATTATTGATTTAATAGAACCTCTGGTTAGGGATTATAATTAATTAGATCGTTATTAGTTATCCGTTAAGGGGAAAAACCAAAAATGCTAAAAATTGATGGCTACCAGACTTTCACTGCAATCTATGAAAGTGCTAATTCAGCAGTCTATCGCGCTATTCGCGAGACTGATAACCAAAGAGTGATCCTCAAAGTCCTCAAACAAGATTATCCTACCCCTGCGGAACTGACTCGCTATAAACAAGAATATGAACTGACTCGCACTCTGAACCAGGAAGGTGTCGTTAAAGCCTACGGTTTAGAAAAATATCAGAATGCTTTTGTCATGTTTGTCGAAGATTTCGGGGGCGAATCTTTGAAAATATTGAGACAACATCATCAGTTTAGTTTAGGAGAATTTCTGTCAATTGCGATTAAAATTTCTACAAGTTTAGGACAAATTCACTTTGCCAATATTATCCATAAAGATATTAACCCTGCCAATATCGTACTTAACCCCCAAACCCAACAATTAAAAATTATTGATTTAGGGATTTCTACGCGCTTAACTAGAGAAAATCCCACCTTAAGAAATCCCAACGTATTAGAGGGAACGTTACCCTATATTTCCCCTGAACAAACCGGGCGGATGAACCGAAGTTTAGACTATCGTACTGATTTTTATTCCTTGGGAGTCACGTTTTATGAAATGTTAACTGGAAAACTGCCTTTTGAAACAGAGGATGATTTAGAATTAGTCCATTGTCATATTGCGAAACAACCTATATTACCCTCAGAAATTAACCCATTAATTCCTCCGGTACTAGCCAATATTGTGATGAAATTAATGGCGAAAAATGCCGAAGATCGCTATCAAAGTGCTTGGGGATTAAAAGCAGATTTAGAAAATTGTTTACAAAAATTACAATCCACGGGAAATATAGATAATTTTACTTTAGCGACTCAAGATATTTCCGATAAATTTCAAATCCCTCAAAAATTATATGGGAGAGAATTCGAGATCACAACTTTATTAACAGCTTTTGAGCGAGTTAGTAGTCCATCTTCACTCCTTGCTAATAAAGACTTTAGGGGTTCTGAATTAATATTAATTGCTGGATATTCTGGCATCGGAAAAACAGCTTTAGTGAAAGAAATTTATAAACCGATTACAGAAAAAAGAGGTTATTTTATTGCCGGAAAATTTGACCAATTTCAGCGAAATATTCCCTATAGTGCGGTAGTTAAAGCATTAGGAGAATTAATCAGAAACTTGTTAACTGAAACAGAAGTAGAACTGAATAAATGGCAAGCAAAAATACTAGCTAGTTTAGGAGTAAATGGTAAAGTTATTATTGATGTCATTCCCGAACTAGAATTAATCATTGGTAAACAGCCTGCGGTACCCGAATTAGGGGCGAATGAATCCCAAAACCGTTTTAATTTTGTCTTTCAGAACTTTATTAAAGTTTTTACTCAACCCGAACATCCTTTAGCCTTATTTTTAGATGATTTACAATGGGCTGATGGTGCATCATTAAAATTAATACAATTATTAATGAGTGGTGATGTACAGGGATTATTTTTAATGGGAGCCTATCGAGATAATGAGGTTTCTCCCGCCCATCCCTTAATATTAACCCTAGATGAAATTGCCAAAAATGGGGCGATTATTGAGCGGGTTTTCCTCTCACCTTTAGATTTAGTGACCATTTCAGAATTGATCAGGGATGCGCTAAAAACTACTCCAGAAAAGGTTAAATCTTTAGCGCAATTAGTCTTGTTAAAAACGGGGGGTAATCCGTTTTTTATTAATGAGTTTTTGCGATCACTTTATACAGAAGAATTGTTGAAATTCAATCGCATATCTTTGAGTTGGG
Source organism: Planktothrix sp. PLAVEN19ND (assembly GCF_057220675.1). Taxonomy (NCBI): domain Bacteria; kingdom Bacillati; phylum Cyanobacteriota; class Cyanophyceae; order Oscillatoriales; family Microcoleaceae; genus Planktothrix; species Planktothrix sp. PLAVEN19ND. The sequence continues at coordinate 3,843,748 of NZ_CM170132.1, forward strand.
ATTGGGATTTAGATGATATTGAAAAGCGAGATTTTACCGATAATGTCGTAGAATTAATGACAGGTAAAATCAAAAGATTGCCCCCAGAAACTCAAGATATTTTAAAAATAGGAGCCGCGATCGGTAATCAATTCGATTTACCTCTGGTGAGCGCAGTTGAGTCAACCGGGTTAAGAAATATTATTGATAGTCTTGATAGGGCTGTCTCAGAGAATTTGGTCATGCCATTAGATACGAGAGAAAATATCGAATTAGCTTTATTAAAAACTCCTAATTATGAATTACCGAACTATAAATTTATTCACGATCGCGTCCAACAAGCGGCATATACCTTGATTCCTGAATTAGAAAAACCGGAAACACATTTAAAAATTGGTAAACAACTATTAGAAAAATTGTCTGAACAACAGAGAGAAGAAAAAATATTTGAGATTGTCAATAATCTGAATTTAGGGAAGGAGCTAATTACCACAAAATCCGAGAGAGATGCCCTAGCTAAATTGAATCTATTAGCAGGTAAAAAAGCTAAGATTGCTACAGCTTATAATGCCGCAGTTGAATACTTAAATTTGGGGATAAAACTCCTAAGTGCAGATAGTTGGCAGAGTCAGTATCACCTCACTCTATCCTTGTACTCAGAAGCGGTAGAAGCAGCATACCTTAACGGCAATTATGAGGAGATGGAAAAATGGGCAGAAGTTGTGCTTAAACAGGCAAAAACTATGCTTGAAAAAGTAAAAATTTATGAGGTAAAAATTCAAACTAGTATGGCTAAATCCCAACAATTAGAAGCCGTAAAAGTTGGGCTAGAAGTGCTAAATTTAATGGGAATTAGTTTGCCTAAATCTCCGACACCGTTGGATATTCAGCAAGCACTTTTAGAAACAAATACTTGTTTAAATGGGAAAACTATAGATGATTTACTCAATCTTCCTTTAGCAACAGATCCCGATCACTTAGCAATTATGCGTATCTTATCAAGTATGGGTTCTTCTACCTATCAAGCAGCTCCTACACTGTTTCCTTTGATTGTATTATCACTGGTTACTCTATCTGTTAAACATGGTAATTCTTTGTTTTCTCCTTATGGTTATGCCTCTTATGGAGTCATCCTAAAGGGAGTATTGTTAGAGATTGATTCGGGTTATAATTTTGGAAATTTAGCTTTAATTTTGGTAAATAAATTAAATGCTTTAGAATTTAAAACTGAAATTAATTTTATAGCTGGTTCTTGTACAGTTCATGGCAAAGTTCATGCAAAAGAAACCCTATCTCTTTTATCAGAAGGATATCAAAGCGGACTGGAAAATGGACACTTGGAATATGGTGGCTATGCTGCCATGCAAAAAGGCCAATATTCATATTTTATCGGTCAGGAACTGACAGAACTTGCGAGGGAAATGGCAATCACAAGTCATTCCCTGGCCCAACTTAAGCAAAATAATGCTTTAATTTGGAATCAAATATTTCAGCAGACAGTTCTTAATTTGTTGGAAACTTCTAACAATCCTTGTTATTTACTGGGTGCAGCATATAATGAGCAGACATCTTTACCAATGCTTAAGCAAGCGAATGATCGAACGGGATTGCACTATTTTTATGTCAATAAACTCATCCTCTGTTATTTGTTTGGAGATGATCAGCAAGCTTTAGAACATACGATGGACGCGGCCAACTATTTAGATGGAGTGACAGCATTTTTAGTGGAATCCGTGTTCCATTTCTATGATTCTTTGGTGCGGTTAATCATATATCCATTTGTTCCGAATGCAGAACAAGATTGTCTGTTGAATAAAGTGCAAGCTAATCAGGAAAAAATGCAAAAATGGGCGAATCATGCTCCGATGAATTTTCAGCATAAATTTGATTTAGTGGAAGCAGAAAAATGTCGGGTTTTTAGACAAAAATTAGAAGCAATGGATCTTTACGATCGCGCTATCTCAGGAGCTAAAGAAAATCAATTTATCCAAGAAGAAGCACTGGCTAATGAACTCGCGGCTAAATTTTACCTAAATTGGGGCAAAGAAAAAATTGCCAAAGATTATATGCAGTCAGCCCACTACGCGTATACTCTCTGGGGTGCTACGGCTAAAGTTAAAGACTTAGAGAAAAAATACCCGCAATTATTAACTTTAACGTCAACTACTCCCCTGATTAAAGGAACAAGAACTACCCGCAAATCAAGTGGGGTTGACTCCGGCGATACTTTAGATTTAGCGACAGTGATGAAAGCATCTCAAGCCATTTCTGGGGAAATTGTCTTAGATCAATTACTGGTATCTTTGATGAAAATTATCATCCAAAATGCCGGAGCTCAATCAGGTTATTTAGTCTTAGAAACTCAGGGACAATTACTGATTGAAGCCTCGGGAGTTGTCAATGATGATAACATCACAGCATTACAATCAATTCCCCTGGAAAATCACTTACCTGTTACCCTCGTCAATTATGTAGCCAGACTGAAGGAAGATGTGGTTTTAAAAGATGCCACCAAAGAGGGTAATTTTGTTAATGATCCTTATATTATCACCCATCAACCTCAATCAATTTTATGTACCCCTTTGCTCAATCAAGGTCAATTAATTGGCATTGTTTATCTGGAAAATAACCTCACGACTGGAGCTTTTACACCCGACCGATTAGAAGTGATTAAATTATTATCAGGACAAGCCGCGATCGCGCTAGAAAATGCCCGTCTCTACCAAACCTTAGAAAATAAAGTGGTCGAACGCACCGCCCAATTAGCCGAAGCTAATCAAGAAATTAGTGCCCTTAACGAAAAATTGCAAGAGGAAAATTTGCGCCTGAGTGCGGAGTTAGATGTGGCGAAAAAATTACAAGAAATGGTGTTACCCAAACCCGCAGAATTAGACGCGATCGAGGGTTTAGATATTGCTGGATATATGGAACCAGCCGATGAAGTAGGGGGCGATTATTATGATGTTTTATTGAGTGAGCATGGGGTGAAGATCGCGATCGGTGATGTCACAGGACACGGTTTAGAAAGTGGTGTATTAATGCTAATGGCACAAACCGCAGTACGCGCTCTAAAAGAAAGTAACGAAACCGATCCAGTGCGCTTTTTAGATATCCTCAACCGCACCCTTTATGGTAATATTGAACGGATGAACTCCGATAAAAATATGACCTTAGCCATTATAGATTATGCTGATGGTGTGGTGAAATTAAGCGGACAACATGAGGAAATGATTGTCGTGCGAGCCGATGGTGTTGTGGAAAAATTTGATACGATTGATTTAGGATTTCCCATTGGTTTAGATGCAGAAATCGCTGATTTTATTGCTCAAACAACAGTCCAATTAAATAGCCAAGATATTATCATTTTATATACCGATGGAATTACGGAAGCCGAAAATATTAATCAAGAGCTATATGGGTTAGAAAAAATCTGTCAAATTGTGGTCAAAAATCGACATCTTTCTGCCCCAGATATTCGTCAGTCTGTGATTGATGATCTTCGACAATTTATTGGCAATCAGAAGGTATTTGATGATATCACATTAGTGGTTTTAAAACAAAAATAGTCGCTTTAATTAATTGGCTATCACTATTATTTATGGGATTCTAAAAAAAATTAAAAGTTGAATTTTTTACCTAATTATGATAATATTCCTTCTTCTTCAGATTTGTAAAAAACAACCTGTAAAATCAGGTTAGGATTATTCATCTTTAATAATTATACCTAATAAGTTCCATCTTAATCAATGTTTAGGATGCAATTTTAACCCACTATGGTATTATGGCGACGACGATTAATGCCAGTATCAAAATAAACGGTATCATTTATCACGAAAAGGACAATCAAATATTGTGGGAACTCGGATTAAGAACTTACAAGTCACAAGAGTTGTGGATGGGGACACAATCAAGGTGTTACTCAATGATAAGCGAGAATTTTTAAGACTCGATTGTGTGGACACCGAAGAAATACTTAACCATGATTCTAAACCTCGAACCAATGCGGGAATTGCGGCATCAGAAATGGCGCGGCAATATTTTATGAATGAACATGGTTTTTTAACAAAAGTCGATATTGAATTTGATAGCAATGAACCTGTAGAAGTATGCTTAGAAAAATATCGAGATCATCACGGACGATTAATTTGTTGTGTTCATAAACAAGGAGAAAATTATAATTTAAAATTAATTAAGGAAGGTTGGAGTCCTTATTTTATTAAATATGGATCATCTCGATTATATCATCAAGAAATGATGCTGGCTGAAGCGGAAGCTCAAGCCCATAATCGCATGATTTGGAATCGCCAAACTAACGAAAGTAGTGCGTTTAGAAACTATACAATTCTAATGCCTTGGTGGTCGTTACGAGCTTCGATTGTGGATGATTTTCGTCGCTATGGACAACCGAATGGCGTGTTATCCGTACGTTTAGATTATCCTAAAATATTATTAGCCGCGATGAAGCAACAATCCATTACTATTTTTTGTGATTTACAGGAGGGAATTACTAAATGGATTGGGAATAGTGGGATTATTCATACGGGAACAAAAGACCGGAGTTTGAAATTATGGATTCCTGAAGCTAGTGATAATAAATATGCTCCTATCGTTCATTTAATTAATAAACGATATACGGGGTTAGGACGGGGCTATGTTTATATTAGTGGACAGGTGACCATGTACCGAGATAAACCCGAAATTACCCTAACTCATCTGCAACAATTATCGGATTTTTGCCCGGTTTTTCCAGGAGCAAGTTCGACAAATTCCCTGGCTTTAACTTATAATAATACTCAAAAATAATCACCGATACCATTATGGCAAATTCCCCCAAAATTCTCGCCTTTGCTGGAAGCGCAAAGGAAGCATCCTTTAATAAAAAGTTAGTCCAAATCGCCGCCGCCGGGGCCAAAACAGCCGGGGCGGAAGTCACCTATATTGATTTACGGGATTTCCCGATGCCCTTATTTGATGAAGATTTAGAAGCTCAACAGGGAATTCCGGCGGCTGTTCGTGAATTTAAAGATTTAATGTTAGCCCATCAAGGATTATTAATTGCCTGTCCTGAGTATAATAGTTCGATTACACCGTTATTAAAAAATGCCATTGATTGGGCATCCCGTCCCGAACCTAATTTACCCGGATTAGCCTGTTTTAATAATAAAATTGCAGCAATTATGAGCACCTCCCCTGGAGGGTTTGGAGGAATGCGCGGGTTAGTTCATGTTCGGGCTATTTTAGAAAGTATTGGGGTGTTAGTTATTCCTCAACAAAAGTCTATTTCCCAAGCCTTTGAAGTGTTTAATCCCGATGGCAGTTTGAAAGATCCCAAACAACAGCAGGATGTAGAAAGTTTAGGAGCAAAAGTTGCCAGTTTATTGATCAAACTTTCCTCTTAAATATTACCTATTACCCCTTACCCCTTACCCCTTACCTATTACCCACTACCCCTTCCCTAATCTATGGCTACTTTTCCAGAAGGATTTCCACCACCGACTCCCATTGGGGTAATTGAAGTTAAACAATATCCCGCCTATCGAGGGGTAACCTATGTCCATCAAGGGGATTTAACTCAAGCCACTCGCCAGGCATTTAATCCCCTATTTCAACATATTAGCAGTAATAATATTGCGATGACAACTCCGGTGGAAGCTCGGTATTTACAGGAATCTGATTGTCAGAATCAAGCCGAGGTTTCTTTTCTCTATTCCCATCCTGAAATTACCCCTCAACAAATACAATCCGATGTCAATATAACGGATACTCCTACCATGAAAGTCCTGAGTATTGGAATTCAAGGAGCTTATAGTTGGGAGAGTTATCAAGTTAATTTACAACGGTTAAAAAATTGGTTAAAACAACATCCTGAATACGAAATTGTGGGTTCTCCCCGACGGTTGTTTTATAATTCTCCCATGACACCTGAGAACCTCAAATATAGTGAAGTACAAATTCCGATAAATTAATCAAAATTCGATTAATTTATCCCAATCTCAACTATTATTTTTGATCAGAAATTGATAGTCGATAAGGGTTTTGACCCTGTTGACGATCGCCAATATAAATGTTATAATTTCCCTTAACTCCATAACCCGAATACTGTAAAACACCGCTATTGGCAGAACCTTCGGGTAACATACAATAACGTCCGGTGGGGCCATCAATTAATAGGGTCGGTGAGCCCGATGTAGTCACCATAATTCGCCAATAGGGTAAATCATCAGTAACCTGAATAACGTGATTCGGAGTTTGGGCAATAAACCCACAGTCCTGACTATTTACAGGCCCCCCAGAGGTTCCTGAGAGGGAGACAGGAGCTCCGGGGCTGATTTGCTGTAGATTCGCTCCAGCACTGGGCGCAAGGGCTAAAACCAGGCTGAAAACCCATCCCATCAATGTTACATGGCGTAATTTCATTTTAAGTTTCTCCTACAATTAATGCACTCCATTCAAACCATACTGACGGAAAATTAGACTTACAGGTTCTTTTTTTCAATCTTTGAGGGATAATTAATACTGTGCCATTAAAGTAGGGATTGTTGTGACCCATCACTACCAAGCTAGAATTTATATTACCCTCCGTCCTTCTGTTCTTGATCCTCAAGGCGTGGCGGTGAAATCTGGTATTCAACATCTGGGATATGACAATGTTGAACAGGTGCGGATTGGTAAATATATTGAAATGACCCTTTCAGCAACGGATGAAACCGAAGCAAAAAGTCAACTTGACCAGATTTGTGATCAGTTGTTAGCTAATCCCGTGATTGAAATTTATCGATTTGATCTGACGGAAGTTGTGGCTGTTACTCGTTAAGTTGATGAACATTTGGGTTGATCAAAAATTAACTAAAAACATTTTTTGATCAACTTCTTTCTATCACTAATTTACTACATAAATACACTATGAAATTTGGGGTTATTGTTTTTCCGGGTTCTAATTGCGATCGAGATGTGGCTTGGGTCACTCAAGGATTATTAGGACAACCAACCCGGATGATTTGGCATGAAGATACGGATTTATCGGATATTGATGTGGTAGTAATTCCGGGGGGATTTAGTTACGGGGATTACTTGCGCTGTGGGGCGATCGCGCGTTTTTCTCCGATCATGCGTTCAACAATTGAACACGCCAACCAAGGGAAATTTGTTCTGGGAATTTGTAATGGATTTCAGGTATTAACTGAAGCGGGATTATTACCCGGAGCATTAGTCAGAAATCGGGATTTACACTTTATTTGTGAGTCTGCCCCTTTAACAGTAATTAATCAGAATATTCCCTGGACTTCTGAATATGAAGTGGGAGAAGTGATTAATTTACCCATTGCCCACGGGGAAGGCTGTTATTATGCCGATGAAAAAACCCTAGAAGAATTAGAAGCAAATCACCAGGTTTTATTCCGTTATGGAACTGATAAAACTCCCAAACCCGAAGAAAATCCTAATGGATCTTTAAATAATATTGCGGGAATCTGTAACCGTCAAGGTAACGTTTTAGGTATGATGCCCCATCCCGAAAGAGCCTCCGATCCCATGTTAGGAAATACCGATGGCATTAAACTCTTTAAAACCCTATTGCGTTAGTTGATAGCGGTGTTTTTTACTCGTTTAAAAGCCGGGTTTATTAACTTTCAAAACCCGGTTTTTCTAATTTTTTGAATCCTAATTTTCCAGGGTTTTTGCACTTTGACCCAACAGGATTTTTTTAGCTTCATCGGTCATTTTTTTACCGGAAGCATAGGCTTTTCCTTTTTCATAAGCCCGGATCACTGCTGGACGGGACTGAATTCGATTAAACCAAGCTTTTAAGTGGGGAAAATCTTCTAAATTTTGCTGTTGTTGTTCAAAGGGAACACCAGTAGTAAAGTTCAATCATCAGAAAATTGGGTTTGAAACCCCGTCCTTTTAGGAATCACCGTCCGTTTTACGGCGGTGAGGATGTCTAAGTGTAGATCATGGGAATTTGAGGGAGGCGTGAACGCCTCACAACAAAGTTTACAGGTCTTCTTGGAAGTCTTTTAAAATTCTTACCAGGTCTTGAATTCCTGCATTGGGAATTAAATTCACTAAGGAGGTCGTCTGTTTTCCTCCCCCTAAATTGACATAAACTTTTTGCAAGACCTGTTGAACTTCACTTTCGGTAAAGTCTCCCTGCTCCAAGAGGGGATAAAGTTGTTCGGCTAATTGTGTATGCAAATGGGCATCCGATAAATACAGATGCCATTTAGCAATATCAATATAGATATTTTCTCCAATTTCAGCGGCTAATTTTTCCAGGGTTTTGGTATCTAAAACAGACATGATTAAACTCCTAAATAGTTAAGGGTTAACGATTAATGGTTAACTCAAATGTTATTGATCGGGGGTGACGGGAGAATAGTCGGCGATCGCAAAAATATAAATACCATGAAGGGCGATCGCAGATAACCAAATTAGAGTAAATCCAGTTAACCAAGACCAGTCCGTGGATTGCAGATTATGGAAAAACCATAAACCCGAATTAATCGTGGCAAAAATAGCAACATGGGTGGCAAAATTCACCCGATCATCCAAACGACGATAGTCTGGATCTTTCCGGTCAGGTTGACGGGGCCAACGAGGAGGCATAGACAATTAATTCCCAAGCATTTCTATTCCATTTTAGGCTTAACTGGGATTGACTTCTATCTGTTGTTGGTAGTCCCCGGATTTTCCTCCGGTTTTACTCAACAGGCGAATTGACTCAATCACAATGGATTTTTCCAAGGCTTTGGCCATGTCATAGAGGGTCAAAGCCGCCACGGAAACGGCGGTTAAGGCTTCCATTTCTACCCCGGTTTCTGCTTTGGTAATCACTTGGGCTCGAATTTGATACCCGGGTAATTCGGGATCGGGAATAATTTGGACATCAATTTTGCCCAGGGGTAAGGGATGACACAGGGGGATTAATTGGGCCGTTTGTTTGGCCGCCATGATTCCCGCCAGTTTTGCTGTGCTTAAAACATCCCCTTTGGGTGCGTTTCCGGCTTCAATGGCGTCAAAGGTGGTGCTTAACATCCTGACTTGTCCCCCGGCGATCGCCTGACGACGAGTAACCTCCTTCTCGGACACATCCACCATCCTTGCTTCTCCGGTTTCATCCAGGTGGGAAAGGCGATCGGCGGATTCTGAAAAAAAAATGTTTGCCATTTGGAAAAAATGTGTTATGCTAATAAAGCAGTCAAAAAAAGCTAATTTTTGAGATTGTTGTGCTGAACTGACGGGGGCTTGTAGCTCAGTGGACTAGAGCACGTGGCTACGGACCACGGTGTCGGGGGTTCGAATCCCTCCTAGCCCGTTAGATTACTTAATATCTGGTTTTTCAGGTAAGGTGAACTTTTTTAGTTAACTTACCTGGAAAACATTTATATTAGCAGGGCTCTGCTCCCCCTGCTCCCCCTGCTCCCCCTGCCTCCCCTGCCCCCCTAGACGGGAGGTTTCGGAGGGAAAGGGGGTTATTTTTTATTCTTCTTCTCCAGACTCCCCAGATTCTCCAGATTCTTCAGCATTGGATAGACTTTCCACGTCTTCTTCCCCAGAAGCGGGAACAATGGCCACCGCAGCAATGGAATCTTCCTCGTATAATCGTTGAACCCGAACCCCGGTAGCACTTCGAGATTGCAGGGGAATGGCATTCACGACTTGACGAATAATAATCCCTCGACTGCTAATTAACATTAATTCGTGGGTTTCATCCACGACTTTTAAAGCCACAACTTCATCCTTTTTAGCATGGGGTTTAAACTTGGTGGCAATAATCCCCTTTCCTGCGCGATTTTGGAGGCGGAATTGGGACACCGGAACCCGTTTTCCATAACCACTAGCAGTTATGACTAAAACCGATAGTCCCAGAGAATTGACCTCCGCTACAACTTCAGTTTCTGTTTCATTTTCTTCGGTGGTTTCTGCGGGTGTGAGTTCGTTTTCTTCCTCGGTCGTTTCTACCGTTGTGAGCACTAACTCGTCATCGGTTTCAATTTCTTCTCCCTCCGCTTCAACAAAATTAGAAATAATTGCACTAGGCAAAATATCCATACTGATTAAGGTATCATCCCCTTTCAATTTCATGGATTTAACCCCCCTGGTTGCCCGTCCCAAGGGTCGCAATTGTTTATTATTAGCTTTAAAATGAATCGCCATGCCGTGACGGGAACCAATGATAATACCATCGTCAACTTTTGCCCGTCTGACCCAGCGTAATTCGTCTCCTTCCTCTAAGGAAATGGCGATTAAACCATTAGTTCTAATATTACTAAAGGCGGAGAGTTGAGTTTTCTTAATAAATCCGCCTTTAGTTAACATCACTAAGTATTCATCATCGCTAAATTCGCTAACGTGAACAATAGATGTGATCCGTTCTTCCTTGGGAATGGGTAACATTTGAATAATGGGAACTCCTCGCGCCGTGCGGGATGAAGCCGGGATTTGATAGGCTCTAATACTGTAAACTACCCCACGATTACTAAAGAATAAAACCGTGTCATGGTCGCAACAGGTGATAAAGTGTTCAACCCCATCATCCTCTTTCATTTTTGTGCCTTGTTTGCCTTTTGTGGCTCGACTTTGGGCGGCAAAGGTATTAACAGGCATTCGCTTCATATAGCCCTGTTCTGTTAATAGAATCAAGGCTTTTTCATTGGCGATTAAATCCGTATCTTCTAACTCTCCCTCGGTATGTTCAATAATAGTACGGCGGGGGGTATTGAACTTTTGTTTAATTTCTAGGGCTTCATCTTCAACGATTACTAAAATTCTTTCTCGTCGGGCTAAAATATCCTCTAAATCAGTAATTTTGATTTGTAATTCTTGGTGTTCTTGGTCAATTTTTTGGGATTCTAAAGCGGTCAACCGTCGCAATTGCATTTGTAAAATTGCATCGGCTTGTTGTTCAGATAAGCCATAGTTGGTCATTAATTCTTGTTTGGCGATGGGAATATCCGCCGCATGACGAATCAAGGCAATAATTGCGTCTAAATTGTCTAAGGCAATTAATAAACCCAGTAAAAGATGATCCCGTTCTTGGGCTTTTCTCAGTTCATATTCCGTGCGTTTGCGGATAGTTTGTTCTCGGAAATGCAGGAATACTTCTAAGAAGCGTTTCAGGGTGAGAATTTCGGGACGACCATTAACTAGGGCTAACATATTCGCCCCAAAATTGGTTTGTAGGGGCGTTTGTTTGTAGAGGTTATTGAGGATAACTCTGGGGTAAGCATCCCGTTTCAGTTCAATCACGATCCGCATTCCATCCCGATCGCTTTCATCCCGAATATCGGAAATTCCCTCTAATTTCTTATCATTCACCATTTCGGCAATGCGTTCAATCATCGCCGCTTTATTGGTTTGATAAGGCAGTTGGGTGACAATAATTGCTTCTCGATCGGGTCTACCTTTATGTTCGATGGTTTCAATGGTAGCAATGCCGCGCATGGTAATCGAACCCCGACCATCGTTATAGGCTTCTTTAATGCCAGATGTCCCTAAAATTTGTGCTCCGGTGGGAAAATCTGGGCCGGGAATATGGCGCATTAATTCGGCTATGGTAATCTCGGGATTATGAATTAATGCCACTAAACCATCGATTAATTCTCCTAAATTGTGGGGGGGAATATTGGTCGCCATTCCCACAGCAATTCCCGAAGATCCATTTAATAGTAATTGGGGAATTCGTGCGGGTAAAACTAAGGGTTCCTGTTGAGATCCATCAAAGTTATCGCCAAAAGCAACGGTTTCTGAATCGATATCTCGCAGGAGGGAATCACTGGTGAGGGCCTGTAGACGGCATTCGGTATACCGCATAGCCGCTGGGGGATCGTTATCAACCGAGCCAAAGTTACCATGGCCGTTGATTAAGGGCGATCGCATGGAAAAGTCCTGTGCCATCCGCACCAAGGCGTCATAAACGGCCACATCCCCATGGGGGTGATATTTACCGAGTACCTCCCCCACCACACGGGCGCATTTACGGAAGGGCCGATCGGGGGTTAAGCCCAGTTCGTTCATCGCGTATAAGATCCGACGGTGAACGGGTTTCAAACCATCCCGTGCATCTGGCAGCGCTCGCCCTACAATCACGCTCATGGCGTATTCCAGGTAGGACTGCTGCATTTCATTTCTCAGATCCGTCGGGACAATTCTCGACTCAGAGGTACTCATACCTTCAAAAACTCCATTACAATTTAAAATTAGTCACATTTAACCGAAAATATTAATAGAAAAAAAATCCCTTTCGGTGGGGGTTCTAAAATCAGTGACTAATGCCTAAAATTCTACCATAATTTGCCTTCTGATTGGGGGTAAAATCTGGGATTTAAAATTGAAAAAACTCTTGACAAATGCTAACAGTTATTTATTCTGACGAATTCCTCAACCATAAGACGGGATTGTTCCATCCCGAACGGCCAGAACGTTTAACGGCAATTGTAAACGCCCTCAAATCCGTACCTTGGACAGAACAGTTACGGTGGGAACAGCCGACTCCGGTAGCCGATCGCCTGGAATCTTTAATCAAGCTTTTGGAAACAGTACATACTCCTGCCCATATTCAGCAGGTGAAAGCGATCTCAGATCAGGGAGGGGGATATTTAGATGGGGACACCCCCATGTCGGCGGAAAGTTATGATGTGGCACTTTTGGCGGTGAGTGCTTGGTTGGATGGGGTGGATCGGGTTTTGGATAGGGGACGTCCGGTTTTTGTTTTAGCTCGTCCCCCCGGACATCATGCTGAATCGGATCGGGGTATGGGATTTTGTTTATTGTCGAATGCGGCGATCGCGGCTTATTACGCGCTCAAAAAGCCAGGAATTGAGAAAGTGGCAATTTTAGATTGGGACGTCCATCACGGCAATGGAACTCAAGAGTTAGTGGAAGATAATCCTCGGATTGCTTACTGTTCTTTACATCAATCTCCCTGTTATCCGGGGACGGGATATGCTGATGAACGTGGCTCTCACAACAATGTTCTGAATATTCCCATGTCTCCGGGCAGCACAATGGGGTTATATAAACCTGCTTTTGAAGGTTATATTATGCCCTTTTTACGGCAGTTTGAGCCGGATTTGCTGATCGTGAGTGCGGGGTACGATGCTAACCGAGATGATCCCTTAGCTAGTATTTCTCTACAACCTGAAGACTATGGAATATTTACCGAATATTGTCTACAACTTACTTCTAAAATTGTCTTTGGACTTGAGGGGGGCTATGATTTGCCGAGTTTATCCCAATCGGTGGTGGCTACCTTAGAAAAATGTTTGTAGGTTGTAGTATTTTATCGTAGGGGTTTGGTCTCCAAACCCTCTTTATGGCTGGGTTTGGATGCACATTGACTCAAATCACAACAGTTATCCAGATTAATCACAAATTTACATAGCTTTGAATCACTTAATATTCTGTACAAAAAGTTCATAATTAATCTATACAAGCTCACGAACTTTCATCTTTGAGCAAGCCATTCTAAGTAGAGGTGATCCATGATGGCATACTGTCCCGTACCCCTTGAGGAGCTTTTTGGTCAAATTATGTTTTCTAGTGTGGTGACCCGTAGCGATCGCCAACATCTAAGATCCGCCATTTTAGGGGATAGTTTAACTGAAGACGAACAAGCAATTATTAATCGACTACTTTACAATGTCCGCCGCGGTTGGGTGAAATTAGTTGATATGTAGTTGATTGTTTTGGAATCACAAAATTATCAGCAACTTTTTTAAAAAAAATTTATTTTGGTTTGTGTTTTCTATTCCCAAACTCCTGAAGTTGATCAATTTTCGATACAATATCAATCGTTAACTGCACATTCAGGATTAACCCTAACCCTTGCTATCCACATCTTTGCTCGTTGCTCACGGTAGCCGTGATCCTCGTCCCCAAGAAGCCTTAAATCAATTGGCTAAACGCTTAGGGGAACGTTCAGGTTGTTCTTCCGTTGGAACTGCAACTTTGGAATTAGCTCCCCTTCCTCTGCATCAACAGATTCAAAACTTTGCCAAGTTAAGTCAATCTTGGGGATATTCTCAAGTTCAAATTTTACCGTTATTTCTCTCGTCAGGCGTTCATGTTAACACCGATTTACCCGAAGAAGTTGCGATTGCTCAGGAACAACTCGGAGCAGAAATTCAACTGAATTTATTACCTTATTTCGGTTCTCAAATCAACCTTTTAGCCGATTGGATCGCAACAAAAATGGCAAGGGTTGAGATCGAAAATTGGATTTTAATAGCCCATGGAAGTCGCCATCCTGGGGGGAATCAACCCATTGAACAGTTAGCAACTCAAATCGGGGCAATTCCTGCCTATTGGTCAGTTTCTTTGAATTTAGAAACTCAAATTCAAGCATTAACTGCATCGGGAGTTCACCGAATTGGAATTATCCCTTATTTTATGTTTTCTGGTGGAATAAAAGATGCGATCGCCCAATCCCTGCAAAAATTTTCTCAAGAATTCCCCACCGTTGAATTTGAGTTAATTTCACCTTTAGAAATCGATGATAATTTAGTAACTTTAATTGAGGATTTATTGAGATAAGAGGAATTATTTGAAAGGAGTTGTTACCCCTAAAAGGGCAAAGGTGAGACGTTTGAACCCGTAAGGAGGATTTTCCCATTTGCCGACAGTTAAGAACATAACAAAATTCTCCCTGTTTTAAAGCGTCCCATTAACACAAAATTCTCAGCCCGTTAGTCAGTCATAGATTGTGCTGTAGGGATCTCGATGACAAATTCTGTCCCTAACCCCACTTCTGAAATACAGGATAATTGACCTCTATGTTTTTCAACAATAATTTTATAACTGGTAGATAGTCCTAAACCCGTTCCTAAACCCACATCTTTAGTGGTGAAAAATGGATCAAAAATTTTCGCTAAAACCTCGGCGGACATTCCAATTCCATTATCAGCAATTCTAATTTGTACGCGCTGGGAATCTGTTAATGAGGTCGTAATCCAAATTACACCCGGATCAGCAATAATTTCCTTTAATGATCGCTGTTTATTGCGTTGTTCTACAGCGTCAATGGCATTAGCCAATAAATTCATAAAAACTTGATTTAGTTCCCCGGCATAGCATTCAACAAAAGGTAAGTTTCCATATTGTTTAATCACTTGAATTGCCGGATGATGGGGTTGTTCTTTGAGACGACTTTCTAACAACATTAAGGTACTGTCTAAGTTTTCATGTAAATCAATATTTTTTAGTTCTGATTCATCTAAACGAGAAAAAATTCTCAAGGATTTAACAATATCTCTAATTCGCTCCGCCCCAGTTTTCATTGAATTTAATAATTGGGGGAGATCTTCTGCAATAAAATCTAGCTCGACTGCTTCTAATTTTTCTTCTATTTCTAAGTCAGGATGGGGATAGTGTTTTTGATATAGTTTAATCACGGAAAATAAATCATCCAGATATTCTTTAGCATAGGTGAGATTCCCAAAAATAAAGCTCACAGGGTTATTAATTTCGTGGGCAATTCCGGCAACCATTTGTCCTAAACTTGACATTTTTTCTGAATGAACTAATTGCATTTGAGCTTGTTGCAATTTAGAAACTGTTTGTTCTAATTCTTGGGTTTTTGCTGTTGCAATTATAGCAGATTCTTGGGATTTTGTATAGAGTTTTGCTTGATTAATTGCGATTTCTAATTGATTGATAACAGAGCGCAAAAGTTCGACTTCTTGAGGTTTCCAAGGTCGAGGCTCCTGAGAATGGGCTAATACTAAAGCTCCAATATCACCAGATTGAATTTTTAACGGGAAAATTAAAACCGATTCCAATTCTAAAACCATTAAAAAATTCCTAATAGATGAAATCTCACAGGTAATTACTTGATCAATTTGGATCATTTTTCCCTGTAAAACCATCTCACTAATCGGGTGTAGGGCATCCCCGGGATACATTTCAGAAATACTGACTAAATTCGAGGCTTTGGATTCCTTGAGGATTTCCCATTCTGGAGGATCTAATTCGGAGTGATATCCAACAAAATAACAGCGATCAATTCCTAATAATTGACGAATTTCTTGTACTGTTGTTTCTAAAATTGTATTCCAATCTAGGGAATTTCTAATCAAATTACCGATGCAATTTTGCATCTTTTCTCGTTCGGCTAATTCCCGCAATTGTTGTTCTGAATTTTGCCAAGCTGCTTCAGTTTGTTTGCGATCGCTAATATCTAAAAGCAAACCATCCCAAACAATTGATCCATCCGGTTGTTTCCCTAAACTGCCTCCGGCTTGAATCCACTTAATCTTACCCGAAGGAGTAATTAAACGGTATTGATGTTGCCAAGGTTTTCCCGTATCTACAGCTTGGGCCATGGAATCTACAAAGCTATTTAGATCATCAGGATGAATCAGTTTCCACAAGAAATCAGCATTTTTTAAAATAACTTCGGGTCTAATTTCAGTTAATTCTAAACATTTCGGGCTTAAATAGGTAAAACAGCCCTGTCCTTGATGATTATATTGATGATATTGATAGGTAACACCGGGGACATTTTCTGCTAATTGTTGGAAGCGGATTTGTGACTTTTGTAATGCTATTTCTGCGTTTTTTCTGGCGGTGATATCCAAAGAAGTCCCGATAATTCGATAGATTTTTCCTCTGGGATCTAAAATGGGATTGAGGGTGGTTAAAGAAAAGGTTTGTTTTTCTTCAAACCAAATTTCTTCTTCATATTGAATTGAGGTTTTAGCCTGAACACAATCTCGATAATGTTGTAGAACTTTTTCCCCTTCCACCAAACCGAAAATTTCTGTAAAGGTTTTTCCATAAACCTCAGCAGATTTCCGTCCCGTTATTTGTTCGGTTTTGGGATTCCAACCTAAACATCGAAAGTTCTTTTCATGAAAAACTGCAACAACAAAAATAACCTGTTCTACGCCGTTATAAATATTTCTTAAAAATTCCTCTTGTTCTTCTACAACTGCTTCAGTTTTTTCCGGTTCTATTAAATGATCTGAGGGGTCAAACCAAGTTAAAACCTGTTCAATTTCATGGGTTGTAATAGGTTCAATCTCGCAGGTTTTAGGATAACAGGGACAACAATTATCAAGGGTTGGGGGTGGAATTTCTAAAATTAATCCATCAAAAATTAGATCGCCATTGGGTTGAGGACAAGGTTGGGCGATCGCAGATAAATATTTGATCTGTCCCGATGGAGTTTGATATTGCCATTGTCGTTGCCAGGGAATTAATTTTTGAGCACAGGTTACAAGGGATTGAGTAAAAACCCATTGATCCCGATCATTCATCCATCCCCACATTAAAGCGGCATGATGCTGAATTTCATCGGGTTCTCGCTCGTAAATTCTTCGGCAACTAGGACTAATATATAAATACTCTTGAGCACCATCAGGGTGTAGCAACGATTGATAAATCACTCCCGGCAAATTATCGGCGATCTGATGCAGATCTACTTGATTCTGCTCACCCTGTGGAATTATGCTTGTCATCGTTAAAGGCGCATCGGAAAACCTAAAGAAATTATATCGTTTCTTTGGGTTTTCCGATTCTCGAGTGTTATAGTAACTAATCTAAATATTCCCAAAATCCATTAGAATTCAGACATTAGACTGACTGTCTGATTCAAAATTTTTTCAATCGTATGCAGCAGTTCTTCTTCAGAGAAAGGTTTAGTCAAATATTCCGTTGCCCCGGATAACCGACCCTCCACCCGATCCTGAGCCCCATTCCGGGAGGTGAGCATCACAATCGGGAGATGATTAAAATTGGGTAATCCTCGCAAAACTCGACACAGTTCTAAACCATCCATTCCGGGCATAGAGATATCTAAAAGCATTAAGTCAATGGACTGCTGATGGAGTACCGCTAAAGCCTCAGTGGTATTGTTTGCAAAAACTAGCTGATAGTGTTTTTCCAAAATCCGTTTAACCAGTTTTTGCACAGGAATGCTATCATCAACAGCGAGAACTGTACTCTGAGATTTTACATATGTATACATCTTGACTTCTCCATTTTATTCTCTAAGTTATGAACATTAGGCAGATTTTAGAATAAACTGTTTTGGTGGCATTGACCTATCGTATTGATTGATTATATCCCACCTAAAACTAAGTTTTTTCTTGTTTTATAATCACTTGATTAAATTATATAAATCTTCACGATACACAATAAAAATTAACGATTAATTGTCCGTCTAAAACAAACCTATTCATCCTTTTAGGATATAATGATGGTGTCCCCTGTTTCAACTTATAAGGAGGATGTTAGAAATCTGTGTCAACCCTAGATTACCAAGCAAAAAGAGCCTATCAACGGGGAGTTAAATGGTTAGTGGTGATGACTCTATTAACTGGAGTCAGTTTAGCGGGTATTGCTTTGTATTATAAACTACAAAAAAAGGATGCAGAAGGGGTTCCTGCTGAGTTACAAAAAGTGGAATTGGGAACGGTTGAAAACAAAATTAGTGAAGGGGGAACCGTTGAATTAGGTGGGCAACGAACAATTAAATCCCCTGCTGATAGTGCGGTGGAGCAGATTTTTGTTAAGGTAGGCGATCCGATTATTCGGGGGCAAAATTTAATTCTTTTGAGATCTACCGCCGGGGAAAATTCCTTACTGCAAAAGCAATTAGGGATTCAGCAACAAGAACTTGAAATAGAACGAAATCGCCAAAAAGTAGAAGAAGCAAAAATCAAATTAAAAAACTCCGAAATTAATTATAAAGATGAGTTAGAGAAGTATCGAAAGCAAGTTAAATCTCAACAAATCACTCAAAGGATTGAAATTCAAAAGAACCAAGCGCAATTGGAACGTCAACAACAGAAAGTTATTGAAGCAAAAGAAGATTTAACCGTCGCAGAAGCGGAGTTAAATAAATCAAATAATCTCTTGGAAAAAGGGTTTATTCCAGAAACAGAATTAGATGGAAAGAAAGCAGATATTCGGTCAAAAGAAGCAAGTTTAAAAAATGAACAATTAGCCTTGAAAAATGCGATTCTTGACCTGGAAACCAGTAAAAATAAATTTGAACCAATCACAGATCCCACCAATGATATCTTAACTGCTAAAATCGAACTCCAACAAGTTCAATCTGAATTTCAAAAAAGTTTAAGTGAACTTCAGCGACTCAAAGTAGAATATAAAGAACAAGAATCAAATTTACAGAATAATCTTGTCATTTCTCCCTTGGATGGAGTCGTACTAAATATTAATATTAAACCAGGGGATGGAATTATTCGAGGAAGTGATTTAATTACAATTGGAGATCCAAATCAAGAACTGGTTCTACTTCGGTTATCGACCCTGAATGCGGCTCAAGTTAAACCGAATCAAGTCGCTCGAATTACAATTATTGGCCCTGATTCAAAACCATTTTCCGGGCGGGTCGAACGGGTCAATCGACAAGCGGTCTCTGAAAATACGAATAGCAGCCAATCTAGCAGTTCATCCGGTCAAGTCACCGTTCCTGCTACGGTAAGATTGGATCAACCAACCCAGGCATTAATTCCAGGGGGTCAGGTGAGTGTTGAGATCATTTTAGAACAACAAAAAGATGTGATTGCGGTCAATACAGAATTAATTCAATCCCAAGGAAAATCGTCTTTTGTCTGGAAATTAGACGCAAATAATCAAGTTCAAAAACAACCCGTAACCCTGGGACTAAAAGATTTAACTAAAGTTGAAGTTAAATCCGGTTTGAAAGTGGGTGATACCTTAGTAATTCCTCCAACCGATATCCCCCTACAACCTGGAATGGTGATTATTGAGGAAGAAAAAGATAAAAATTCGGATTCGGAAACTTGACGGGTAATTCAATAAAATATAAGTGCTTGTGCAAAATAAATTACCTAGTTGGGAGAGGGAACACCGGATCTGGGAACAGGGAACAGGTCAGAGGATTTGTAATTAATTTTGTTTAGGTACTTAGCAGTATTCTAAAACTTAGCGAGCGAGGACGCTCGCACTGCATCTCGCTTATGGGGTTGCAAAATGCTATGATCAAAGATTAGATTTATCCTTAATATTTTTAACCGATGGTAAACCTGTGGAATCAATTACAAAATCCGCATCTATTTTCCCGAAAATTTTTCACCCAATGGATTAGTTTATTTTGCTTATTTTGTCTAATTCTTGTTAGTTGTACTTCTCATCAAACGATTAATTCTTCCTCTTCATCCTCATCGGGTAATGGACGAATTACTATTGGAACAACCTTAAAACTCCGCACCTTAGATCCGGCTGATGCCTATGAAGTTATGTCAGGAAATATCCTGTATAATTTAGGCGATCGCCTCTATGATTATAAACTAGGAACCAATCAACTTGTACCCAAACTAGCCACCGCTTTACCCACCCTGAGTGCCGATGGATTAACCTATACTATTCCGATCAGAAAGGGCGTTTTGTTTCATGATCAAACCCCTTTTAACGCCGCCGCGATGGAGTTTTCTATTAAAAGATTTATTCAAAATGCCGGGTCTCCCTCCTCCTTATTAGCAGATACAATAGATACAGTTCAAGCAATAGGAGAATATGAATTAACGATTAAACTTAAAAAACCCTTTGCCGCCTTTCCTTCCCTCCTAGCATTTTCAGGAATTACGGCAGTTTCTCCCGAATTTTATGAAATTGGAGAAGGTAAATTTAAACCCAATGAATTTGTCGGAACCGGGCCTTATCAATTAAAGTCTTTAGGAATTGATGTCATTCGCCTCGATGCTTTTGACCAATATTGGGGAGAAAAACCCGCCAATGCCGGAGTTGATATTCAACGTTTTTCCAGTTCCTCTAATTTATTTAATGCTTTTAGAAGTAGTGCAGTTGATATTGCCTATTTATCCTTAAATCCCGATCAAATTTCGAGTTTACAAAAAGGAGCAGAAGCGGGAAATTGGCAAGTGATTTCTGCTAATGGAAATACGATTAATTATCTCCTGATTAATGTTAAATCAGAACCATTAAATCGGATAGAAGTTAGACAAGCCCTAGCCGCTTTAATCAATCGTTCTATTATTAATGAACGGGTATTACAAAATCAAGGAGAAGAACTGTTTAGTTTAATTCCTACCACCTTTAGCGATTATCAACCCACCTTTTATTTAAAGTACGGGGATGGTAATATTGAAAAAGCCAAACAACTTTTAACCCAAGCTGGATATACGCCAGAAAATCCAGCCATCGTTGAGCTTTGGTATGCGTCTAATTCATCTAATAAAGGGTTTTTAGGATTAACCTTAAAAGCCTTAGCAGATAGGGATTTAGGCGGGTTACTAAAATTACAACTTAATAGTGTAGAATCGACTACAGCCTTTAAATATTTAGAGGAGGGGATTTATCCCACTTTTGTCTTAGATTGGTATGCGGATTTTCTTGATGCGGATAACTATATTCAACCCTTTTTAGAATGTAGTCAAGGTTCCGTTGAAACTGGATGTGTCAAGGGTTCTAGTCAATATCAGGGTTCTTTTTATTATAGCGATCGCATGAATCAATTAATTGCTCAACAGCGGCAGGAACAAAATCCAGAAACTCGCAAATTAATCTTTCAGGAAATTCAAGAACTGCTCGCCGAAGATGTGCCTTATATTCCCCTTTGGCAAGATAAAACCTATGTTTTTGCTCAAAACGGGATTGACAATATTCGTTTACAATTAACTCAACAATTACCCTTGTGGACAATTAAAAAATAAACCGACCCCTATGAAAAAACTACTCCTATCCCTATCCGTTGCTAGTCTATCCATTTTGTCTATGATTAACCCCTCTATAGCTTCTGATGCTCTCAGTGGAACCTCTTGGAAATTAGTATCCTGGGGGAATGAAAAATCCACCAAAACGCCCCTAGATGAAACGGAAATCACCCTACAATTTGAAAATAATCAAATTAGTGGTTCATCAAGTTGTAACCGTTATTTTGCCTCCTACACCCTCAAGGATGAGCAATTAAAATTTGGTGTAGCCGGGAGAACTCAAATGGCCTGTCCTGAAGAAATTATGAAGCAAGAAGATCAATTTCTCTCAGCTTTAGAAAAAACTAAAACTTTTCAGATTAATTCCGAAGGTAAACTACAAATTAACTATAAAACAAATCAAGGATCTGGGGTAATGATATTCACCCCAAATCAACCCGAATAACCCGTAGTGAGTCCTTCAGGACTCTCTATATTTGAGTTTTTTAGGACTCACTACTAAATCTAATTACTGCTTGTATTCCTTAAAGGAAACATAAGCATTTTCAGTATCATATAAATGACACTGATCTACGATATGAGTCATTAAAGACCAGGAAAAATCACATTCAGGATAGAGATATTCACCCCAATTGTCTTGAATAATTTTATAGGCTTTCCGTAAATTGTAGGAAGGAATAGCCGTAGAAATATGGTGAGGAATGTGAACATTAATATCGTGACAGAAAAACTCAACCCAAGCCGGATAATTGCAGTGAAACTGTTCCCGATAATTGGGCTAGGGCTTCATTCCAATCCTCGGGTTCTTGAAACTTAATATCGGGGGCAGTATGGTGAACAATAGTAAAGGTACTCATCCAAAAATGGTACACTAACCAAGGCATTAACCAGAATTTAACAAAGCCCCAAATTCCGAGAGTAAAAATCATTGTAGGAAATGCGATCGCCGCACATCCAATCACAAATAAAGCAGAAAATTTAACCTGTTCTTCTCCTTTCCCTTCAAACTTGCGCCAATCAAAGTTAACAATTGCCCAATGCAAAATTGAACCCAACCACCAAAGTCTAGCTCGGGTTAATTTATAAGCAATTTGTACAATTTTAGGGGATGCTTCATAATTTTCGATTTTCCAGGGTTCCCAAGCATTATCTTCAGTCAGTTTATTAGTATGTTTATGATGGTGATTATGTCCTAAACGCCAACCATGAAAGGGATAAATTAAAGGAAGAAATGTCAAATGACCGACTAAATCATTTACCCAACGACGGTCAGAAAAAGAACGATGTCCACAGTCATGACCAATGACGAAAAAACCCGTTAAAGCTGTCCCGGTAAAAACCCAAGCCAAGGGTAAAAGAAACCAGGGAGAGTAAGCGATCGCAAAATAACCCGCAACCACCAGAAGAACATTAATAAAAACCGTCAGCCAAGCTTTTTTCTGATCTTTAAGAAAAACTTCCCGAGGGAGACTTTTGATAATGTCTTTTAAACGTAAATCCGAGGGAAAACTAGCAGAAGATGCTAGGGTTTGAGGTTGAACAGAGGATAATGTCATAGAATTTTTTAAACTTTCAAATCCCTCAGCACTGGGGGCTAGGGTAATACTAAGGTTGTGTGGTTTTATCTTCCCAATTTTTGGGTAGTCTGATCAATTACTTAATTTGACACGAAAAATCCGACCTGCATGGGACAAACAGGCACTTTCCATCTATCCATGTAACTCCGACTCCGATGGTAACCGCCTCTAAACGGAGTCCATCAAAAGCTAGGGTGTTTAGCGGTTTTTGCTAAACCCAGCTAGTGATGATCGGGGGAGTGGAACTTAGAGGACAACTCAACAAGTCTTTGCGGGTGAGGTTGTTTCTTGGCGCTGTTGCTTGACAGTTTGCAATTCTAGGAGCAAGGTTTCAACTTCAGCGTGCAAATGCAGAAACTTCACTTGCTGATCGGCGTTGTACAGATTTTTCATCGTATCAATCGTCAGTGGCTTAGACATAACAGAACCGGAAGTCCGGCTTGAAGGGGCATCTAAGGTTTGAGTCCCAGATACGGTGGATGAACGAGTGGGCATCAGCAGTTGATTTGACATCTAAAAATGTTAGCTCAACAAATCTTAACTATATTTTACCCTGAACGTTTACTCCCATAGAAAAAAACATCAAAATTGATTAGTTTTTTCACGGAATGTAAACGAGAAGGTAAACTAAATTAAGGAATACACCCAACGGCTGATCCTGTCAACTGATAAAGTTTATAGATTCCAACCGTCAAGAGCATTCCTGAGTATCATAAATCCGTCTATTTGTCAATCCTTAACCGGATTATTTTTCGTTTATTAACTACTACCGAGATGACGTTGACTTTGCCTACAACCCAGTCCTCATTGAAGTGCTGGCCTGGTCTGATTGAAGCCTACCGCAACTATTTACCTGTTTCTGAATCGACACCCGTTATCACCCTACAAGAAGGCAACACGCCCCTGATTCCGGCCCCAACCATTGCCGAAATCATTGGCAAACAGGTGCAAGTCTATGTGAAATATGACGGACTCAACCCCACAGGTAGTTTCAAAGACCGAGGCATGACCATGGCGATTTCCAAAGCCAAAGAGGAAGGCAGCAAAGCCGTCATCTGTGCCAGTACCGGAAATACTTCAGCAGCAGCCGCCGCCTATGCCCGTCGAGCCGGGATGAAAGCCTTTGTCTTAATTCCCGATGGTTATGTGGCGTTAGGGAAACTGGCCCAAGCGTTATTATATGGGGCAGAAGTCTTAGCGATTAAGGGTAATTTTGATCAGGCACTAAATATTGTGCGGGAGATGGCCGAACATTACCCGATTACGTTAGTTAATTCTGTTAATCCCTATCGTTTAGAAGGCCAAAAAACCGCCGCCTTTGAGGTGGTAGATGCCCTGGGAGATGCCCCCGACTGGTTATGTATTCCGGTGGGCAATGCCGGGAATATTAGTGCCTATTGGATGGGATTTTGTCAATATCATTCTGTTGGGAAATGTTCTCGTTTACCCCAAATGATGGGATTTCAAGCCGCCGGAGCCGCACCGTTAGTATTAGGCCATCCGGTGGAAAACCCCGAAACCTTAGCAACAGCTATCCGCATTGGAAATCCGGCGAGTTGGGACTTTGCGGTGGCGGCTAAAGATGCCAGTCAAGGTAGTTTTAACGCTGTCACCGATGCCGAAATTCTCGACGCCTATCGGTTGTTAGCTTCTGGGGAGGGAATTTTCTGTGAGCCTGCTAGTGCCGCCTCCGTTGCCGGATTATTGAAAGTGAAAGATCAGGTTCCAGAGGGGATTAAAATTGTTTGTGTGTTAACTGGAAATGGGTTAAAAGATCCCGATACGGCTATTACTCACAGCAACAATAAATTCAAAGCCGGAATTGCACCAGAAATGGAAGCTGTTGCAACAGTCATGGGATTTTAATTTGTTGTTTGTAGAGGCGTTGAATGCAGCGTCTCTACTGAATTTTTAAAGGTATTTTCGGTTAAGTATTCCAGTATTTATTTGGACTTTTTAAAGATGACTAGGATCAATAACTTTAATTTGGGAACACCAAGAAAAATCCTTGACATTAAAAGTGTAAATACTGGTGACTTGATGAGATAACATAATGGCAATATGAAGTAAGTCAAAAATCCCTCCATTGGTCACAGGTTGTTCTTCCAATAACCTCATCCAACCTTCAAAAAGATCGAAAGGAGTTGAGAGCAAGCGGACATGAGGCATTTGACAAATTCGTTGAATGCGCTTAATAGCTTCTGTTGGTTTCTAAGGGTTTTGCTAAGATAGCAGGATTTGTAATATAGGAATAAAATTCTGCTAAAACTTGTGATGAAACGCAGATAATTTCTGTTTCACAGGGTCGAAATATTTCTAATGCAGTCTTGTGTTGAGGTGCTTTGGTATTAGCAACATAAGCGAGAATGTTGGTATCAAGATAAATTCGTTTAGATGCTGTTGCCATAAAGCAGACTTCGATTAAATGGCTGAAGGATTTCACTTTCAAAAAACAACGGAGTTAGATCAAATTCTGATAGTTGATCTTCTGTCAATGGGTTTTGCTGTTTATTAATAGCTCTGAATGTGTCTATCATTCCAGAAATCTGCTCGATTTGTTCAGAAGTTAAGCCAGTAACATCAAGAGTTTTAGTCATATTAGGTTACGATTAGAGTTTGCCAATATTATAACTTAATTAGAGCTTAAACTGTCTAAAATACTGCGTTAGGGTTTTGCTAAGGGAATCGAACATTGAGTCCGATTAAAATTAGAATCTTCTCCCTCAGAAGGAATCGCTAAAATTTCTAAACGACCCTTCATTAAACTCAATAAAGTTTGATTCATCAACAGCCGCATTCCTGGGGATAAAGTCCCTTGCTCAAATGGAGGTTGATCAATATCTAATGTAGATTTTAATAAATCCCAAGACTCACTCCAAGCACTAATAGGACGTTGATCATCAACCCAAATATGCACAAATCCTGTTTCGGGAGAAGGATGGGCAGAAACATTCACACTTCCCTCTTTCATTTGAGCGATCGCAGTATCAACTAAACTGACTAAAACTTGTCGCAGTCGGGGTAAATCTGCCATCACATAAATATCTTGATCAGGAGGATCAATGTTTAATCTAATACTACGATTTGCCGCCTGCATACAAGTTAAATCTTCTACCTCATCCATCACTTTTGCTAACTCAATGGCATGAATATCCATTGTGTCTGTGCCATATTCGGTTTTAGATACAAAAATCACTTGATCTAATAATCCCACCATTTTTAACGCCGATGTGTGGGCGAGATTGATAAATTCTCGCTCCTCCTCTGGGTTTTCGCACAGATCGGAGATAATTAGTTGTAACGTACCAATCATGCTACTCAAAGGCGATCGCAACTCATGGGACGTCCGCGCCAAAAACCCCGCTTTAAATAAACTCAATTCCGCCGCCGAATGATAGGCAAGTTGAGTTTGTTTCAATTGATAAGAGAGGGTTTGCACCTGCTGTTGATAATCAACCTCTTTGGAGCGGTCTTCTGTCCCAACCGGGTCGGGCGATTTTGTTCCTTTTCCCCGCCATAGCTGATTTAGGCTAACCCCTAACCCTAACCCAAAACCGAAATATAAAAATTCGCTCCAACCCATTTCAGTTATCAGTAATCAGTGATCAGTTATCAGTGTAAGAGTTGATCAGTTATTGGTCAACACCGAATCAGTTATTAGTTAACATTTATTAGTTATTAGTGCAAGAGTTGAATAACGGTTTGTAAGCTCGAAGTTTATCAACAGATTGGTATTATTTATTTACGGATAACTGTTAACTGATAACTGTTAACTGATTAATAAATTACCATGTCGTAAGATTGTCCATTGACCATTGCTTTCCCATTTTGCCACCGTTGAAGGTAAGGTAGATTGAGGGATAATTGGATCAAAGTCTGACGAAAATAACGTCAAAACCTTGGGAAATTGATGATTAATTTCAGCCATGGTTAACAGGGGCGGTTGTCCTGATAAATTGGCGCTCGTGGTTGCCATCGGGCCAGTGCGGGCTAAAATAGATTGAGCGATCGCACAATCGGGAACCCTTACCCCAATCGTAGACGGATCAGCCGGATTCATGGCCGGAGGCACTTGCTCAGAAGCGGGTAATACCAAAGTTAAGCCCCCGGGCCAATATTCGTCAGCAGTCTTTTGCCAAACGGATAATTCTTCCACCGTCCCCTGCACATAGGGCCATAACGCTTCCGGTGTGGCGGCCATTAAGATTAAGGGTTTATCTAAACTACGTTGTTTGGTCTGAAAAATCAATTCCGCCCGATCAGGACGGGTAGCTAAAGCGGGGACAGTATCCGTCGGGAAACTCACCACCGCCTCACCCGAAATTGCCATATCAATTAGAGTATCAATAGAGACTTGAACCATAGCGTTAACTCAAAAAGCAGGTTTAAAACCCGCGCAGGCGGTTTTTGTTTGTGTAGCCACGGTTTCAACCGCTGGATTTGAACCATAGCGTTAACTCAAAAAGCAGGTTTAAAACCCGCGCAGGCGGTTTTTGTTTGTGTAGCCACGGTTTCAACCGCTGGATCTTTAGTCAATTCAAATAAGCTATAACAAAACGATCAAATCCCGCTAAGTCAGGGATAATTTTAATCCCAGAGTAACTTCCTTGAGCCTCTAACAACCCGGCAACCCTTTCTCCTTGTCCGGCCATCATTTCCACAATCCAAACCCCTCCAGGGCGCAAATAACGGGGGGCTGTTTCAACCAAATAGCGAATAGAATCCAAACCATCATCACCGCCATCTAAAGCTAACAGGGGTTCATGTTGGGCTACTTCTGGTTGCAGAGTTGGAATAATATCAGAAGGAATATAGGGAGGGTTAGAGACCATTCCGGTTAGTTTTCCTTGTAGGAATTCTAGGGGTTCCCACCAAGACCCGTGATGGAATTGGATGCGATCAGCTAAACCTGTGGTTTGAGCGTTATATTCAGCGATCGCCAAGGCTTCTAAACTGGTATCTACCCCATGAATTTCGGCCATTGGAAAACTATCGGCTAAACCCAGGGCGATCGCCCCGCTTCCAGTGCCCAAATCCACCCAAACCCCATTATTATTAATATCCTCAATAGCAGATACGGCTAAATCAATGATTAATTCCGTTTCAGGACGGGGAATCAGCACCCCAGAAGACACCTTTAAGGCAAAATCGCGCCAGTAAGTTCTCCCCAACAGGTATTGCAAAGGGATACGCTCCGTTAGGCGTCGTTGCCAAAGTTGGGTCAATTCCGACCAAGGAACTCCCAGGGGAATTGCAGGTTGTTGTTTGAAGGTTTGTAAACGTAGCGTTAATCGGTCTAAACCTCCCAACTCCTGGAGAAACCAGTGGATTTCACTCGGGGAAATCCCCAGGGCGGTACATTCAGCATTAGCCTGTTCCATCCACTGTTCCAGTTGCCAACCCGATATCATTTCCCCCATGATAGTTTCCTAGGATTGATTCAATTAACGGGGGGCGGGGGCGGGGGCGGGTTGATTTTTTTGTAAATACTCCAAAGTTTCACGGGGCGGAATCAACACAACCCGATTTAAGAATTGATCATTATCCTTTTTCAAAGCATCCAACAACCCTTCCAGGTTAACCACATCAATCTTAACGTTAGAGATTAAATCAGGCTGTTGACTTTTAAATTGAGTCAACATACTTTGCAGATCCTCTTTGTAGAAGAACATCGGGATCACCTGTTCATTGCCATTTTGAATCGTCAGATAGCCATTATCCGGCCCACCCTTAGCAATAAATAGCGGAACACCGTTAAAATCGCTGACAGTTTGCCCATTTTCCTTGAGAACCGTTTTTGCCAAATCCACCTGTTTTTGCACCGGGACATAGGCAAACTGCACTTCCTCCGCCGAACCCTGACCTTGCTGGCTCATGCGGTATACTTCACCCAGAGAAACCGTGGTCACTTGAATGGTCGAAGCCAATTTTGGGTCACGACTTTTTAAGCGATCGACAAAAGCCACAGCATCGGTGCGACTGATAAACACACCCGCCACCGCCGCTTTTTTATCTCCCTGGGGTACAGTCGCAACTAAAGGCGCGCCCTGGGTATCGGTAATCGTGAACACCGGAATTGAACGGAGTTTTTCCAGAATTTGGCTTTCTGGAATGGCATAGGCTGGCTCAGTTCCCACCGGAATAAAGTTGAATACACGCAATCCCGAATCAGGACTTAGTAAAAACGTACCGCCCACAACTCCCAATACCGCGCCCAAACGAACAATTGATCTGATCATGTTTCCAAATTTTGAATTAAATATTTTTTAGATTGCAGATGCAGTGTGTACCACTGAACCCAGGGGGATACAGTAGGAGTAACGCTAAACAGAGAACCCGGGTCGTGTTGACCACTGATAGATTGCACTGACGATCAGGGAGTTGTTTTTCTCCCCAAAATCTGAGGAAATTGTCACCAGGAGAAAGTTTTAACCCAAGTCAGCCTGTCCCGTTAAGTTTTAAAGTTGTGTAGTTATACTCAATTTAAAACATGACCCATCGTAACACACCGATCAGAGGATGGACAAAAAGAATCGGCACTAATCAAGTTAAAATCCAGAATCGGGATGACAGGATTCGAACCTGCGGCATCCTGCTCCCAAAGCAGGCGCGCTACCAAGCTGCGCTACATCCCGTTTAATCTTTTCTGAGTATACCCTAAGTTTACACAAATCTGATTAAAAATTGCAAAATTGATTCATAAGAAGCTAGGAGTCGGTTGTCTGTTGTCGGTTATCGGTTATTTGTTCACACCTCCATACCTCAACACCTCAACCGCCAACCCAAGCCTAATCTGGATACCAGAACATTCCTTTGATCCCCTCTGGATCGGACATAAAACCCAAATTTCGGTAAAAATCTACAACATGAGGGTCGGCAAATAGAGTAATGTTGCTGATATCATCGCTACGGAGTTTTTTGATGATAAATTTCATCAAGGCTTTACCCATACCCTTATTCTGGAAATCTGGGTGAACAACCACATCCCAGAGCGTAGCATTAAAAGCATGATCGGATGTGGCCCTAGCAAAACCAATCAGCCGTCGCTGATTCCCTCGAATTTGCCACATAGAAACTACAAGGAAACTATACTGAATGGCTTTTTTTACTTTACGCAGGGGTCGCCGAGACCAGCCCACTGCATTGCAAAGTTCTTCCAATTCATATAAATCAATGTCCCGATCCGTACTAAAAAAAATGCGACCATTATTGCTCGATGACGGGCGAGAGTTTAGGGATACTGACTCCTCGCTTCCTCCCTCATACCCCTCATACTCCACTTGGCAGGAGGACGAGGCGGAGGAATCTGAACTGCTAAACAAGTTTTTCCAAAAACCCATGCAGGCGTAGTTAAGGTAATAGATTTTCAATGACCTTATTAGATAGTATATCTCCCGTACCTTCACCTCAATTATGGCTCCGGGCTTAAAATCCTCAACTTTAGAACTCCTAAAACGCTTCAATCGGGCGTTTCCACAGTTTTATGAGCAATTTGTCAGTAGTGAAATTCAACTGCAAAATCTTAAACTGGCCTATCAAGTTTACCAAACTAAGCAGGCTGTTATTGAAATTGAGCCGGATGGGAACAAAAGTGCTCTCCATTTTGCCTATCGAAATCAATCATTTTTACTCAGCGATATTTTTGGGGTTTTGGCGGCCTATGGCCTGACGATTCATAGTCTGAGTTTGTATGGCCAAATTTATCCGCCGATGTTGGTGTTTATTAAGTTAGTGGTTTCTCGCGGGGGAAAAGCCCTCACGGATAAAACCTCAGAAAATGTTTGTCGGGCGGTGCGGGAAGCCTTGGCCGGACATTTTGAGGTGGAAGAAATGTTGGCGGTGGAATTTAACCTGGATGCCGGGTTAGAGGATGTGGCCACGGAATTTTATGTTGACCCGGTATTTCATCTCCCGGCGTTATTAATTGAGGCGGATAACCAGCCCGGATTGTTTTATAAGGTTATGTATGCTATCTGGCAGGAGGATTTATTGGTGGTCAATGCTAATTTGTTAGTCTGGCGAGGACGCACCCGATTAATTTTATATTTATTGGGGCCGAATGAAAGTTTGATTCCTGAATATCTTGGCCAAAAAATTGCCGAGGGTATGCGACAACGGTTAATGGGAGAACGATTTTAACAGTCTCGAATCATTAATCACATTGTTTTCATGATTACTGCGGTTGATTTATTTTGTGGTTGTGGTGGTTTATCCCTTGGGTTTAAGCAAGCGGGAATTGAGATATTGGCAGCTATTGACAACTGGAATCCATCCCTAGAGGTCTATCAAGCTAATTTTGATCATTTGGCAATTTTACAAGATCTCACGGATGAAGTTGCAGCTATCAAAATTATTCAAAAACTTGATCCTGAAATGATTATTGGTGGCCCGCCCTGTCAAGATTTTTCTAGTGCGGGAAAGCGAGATTTAAACGGCGATCGCGCTAATTTAACTTATAACTTTGCTAATATTGTTTGTGCTATTCAGCCTCAATGGTTTGTTATGGAAAATGTACCAAGAATAACTAAAAGTCCTATTTTGAAGCAAATATCTGAGCAGTTTTTGAGCAATGGTTATGGTTTATCTGCAATTGTTTTAAATGCGTCTTTTTGTCATACACCCCAATCGAGATCTCGCTTTTTTCTGATTGGTGAACTGGGGGGGAAATATAATGCTTTGGTAGATTTATTGAAGTTGGGTTTATCAAAAAAACCAATGACAGTTAGAGATTATCTTGGGGATAGATTGAATCTCCAATATTATTATAGACATCCCAGAAGCTACGCGCGACGAGGGATATTTTCTATTGATGAACCCAGTCCCACCATCAGAGGGGTTAATCGTCCGATCCCACCCAACTATAAACTCCATAGGGGCGATCCGCAAGATATTGATCTAACCACAATCAGACCTTTATCAACAATTGAACGGAGTTATATTCAAACCTTCCCCGATTCTTTTAAATTTATAGGAACAAAAACCAATTTAGAACAAATGATTGGAAACTCTGTTCCTGTTAATTTGGCTTTTTTTGTCGCCTCTACTCTTTTGAAATATATACAGCAAGGTACTGATCAGGTTTAAAACTAATGCGGATGGCGAGACTCGAACTCGCAAGGACAAAGCCACACGCCCCTCAAACGTGCGCGTATACCAATTCCGCCACATCCGCTTATGAACACTGCGTTTAATCTTGCAGTCAATTTACTAATATAGCACAGCTTCCTCAACCTGTCACCCCTTTTCCACAATTTTTTTCAGATCCGGCAAATTTGGGGTTGGTACTGGTAGCGAAAGTCTATTCCCCATAGCAAGATAGCCTTTTGCCTTTGACCAGTAAGATTTTTTCAGAAATCTTACCGTTTTAATAATACCTTTACTTTAATTCTAATTAATTGATAATCCCCCTGATCCTGCAATAATTGATAATCAGAGTATTGTAATCCTAATTTGGCTATATCTTTTGGTCTGGTGATAATTAAAACCGTATCAACGGGAGTATCTAAAGGAAATAATTTTAATAATCTTTGCTGAATATCATAGGTCATAAACTCTATATTTTGTTGGGTATAATAGACCAAACTAGGTCTAAAGACCCCAATTACTAATAGAGGCTCATTGGGTTGATGAATTTGGCGTACTGTAGTTGATAATTGTCTGAGGGGTAAGTGTCGTTGAGTGTCTAATAATTGACCCACAGGTAAAGCTGCTAAACCCATAAACGCAAAGAATCCTAGGGCATTTCCCGCCCAAACTGCCCGTCGCCATTGAGTTTTCATCAAGCAATAGAGAGTAATTCCACTAGCAATCAACCAGATGATTCCTGATACCGTTGTTAAATGACTGCTTTCTAATAATTGAGAAAAATTGGGGGTATCATCCCCGACTAATTGAGGACTAAGAAAACTGGCGATCGCTAATATCAATAACACCAGAATATTCGCAAAACCTGTGATCAAAAAGGGGATAGAAATTTTAGGATGTTCAGACTCAATATTATTTTGTTGATTTCCCCATAAACTAATTAAAATCACTCCCGCCGGAATAGAAGGTAAGATATAACTGGGTAATTTCGTCGCCGAAAGACTGAAAAACACAAAAATAATCACCAACCAAAAGAGAGCAAATAAACCCAAATGTTGAGACCGATCCTGCGATCGCCAATCTTGGATTTTCCAAAATTTAACCTGATAAATAGCTACAGGTAAATACACTGACCACGGTAATAAAGCCACTAAAATCACGGGAAAATAATAAAACCAAGGGCCAGGATGATTACTGACAACACTAGTAAAGCGGGCAAAATTATGATGTCCAAAAAATGTCTCTAAATAGGCTTGACCATTAGCCATAGTCACTAAAATAAACCAGGGGACGGCAATGATTAAAAATACCAAACTTCCCTTGAGCAATTGCATTTCCCAGAGAACTTTTTGCCATTGTTGGGTATAACTTAGAAATCCTGCGATAATCAAAACTGGTAAGACAATTCCAATCGGCCCTTTGGCTAAAACAGCTAAGGCTGAAAAACTATAAAATATAAAATACCAGCCTTTTTTTTGACGGGTTTTAGGTTGAGCATAACCCAAGAAAAATGCTAATAATGAAATAGTCATACAGGAGGCTAGAAGCATATCAGAAACCCCCGTCCGTCCCCAAGCAACCCAAGCCGGATTTAAAGCCATCATTGCCATTCCCCACCAAGCTCCTATCCAACGCTGACGGGTGCGAGCAGATTCTGTTTCTAAAGATATAAACCCACTGAAATAACGCAGGGTATAAAATACTAAAAAGGTAGATAAGATCGCGGCTATGGCTGAAGGGAATCGCGCCCCCCATTCATTTACCCCAACGGTTTGAAACGCTATGACTATTAACCAGTAAATTAAGGGGGGTTTATCAAAGCGAGTTTCGCCATTCCAATAGGGGGTAATCCAATCTCCTGTTAGGTGCATTTGTCGGGCAGCTTCAACAAACATAGGTTCGGTTTTATCAATTAAACCAATATCACCTAAATGACTTAAAAAGGCGATCGCACTCAATAAAAATAATCCTACAATAGAAATGCCCCAAGTTAGCTTAGGGTAGTTCTCCCAGGATTCCCAAATTGTTTTAAAGAATGAGTTAAATTCCGATTTTTGACTATTCATTATTCTCTCACTTTTTGATTCTCACGGGAAACTTTTAACCAAGCCAAACTAATCGTTAAACAGATATAACCTAAACCATAACCTGCGAGGATATCACTCGGCCAATGACATCTTAAATAAACACTACTAAACCCAATAATCAATAACCAGATGGTCGCGAATCCATAAATATAGGGAGTGGCTTTAGGATACCTTTCTGCCAGAAGATAAGCGATAAAAAAATAAAACAAAATATTCCCCGTCGCATGACCACTGGGAAAACTTCTCCCGACGGATTTTACGAGACGATCTAAAGGGCGACTGCGCTCAATCATTGGCTTGAGAATTCTATCGACTAAAATTAAAATTCCCAAGGTAGAAAAAGCTAAAACTTTAGCTTCAATCCAGTACCGTTTCCAAGCCAAAAAAACCAAGGTTAAAGCAACAATAATCGCCGTCCCTTTGACCCCAGTTAATAGATAGAGAAATCTAAAAAAATCATCCCAACTATCAGGAAAGATTTGATGAGGAACTTGAATTAAAATTTGATCTAAAACTAAATTCTCGTTGACCGAGACTCGAATCGAAAGTAAAATAAATGAGCATAAAATAGCCAAACAAGTCCAAAATTGCCATTTAGGAATTGCTTTTTTAAACGAAATGAATTGATGAGTTAAGGTGAAACGCATTATTTTTTACGTTTACAGATCAGCAGTTAAGGAAGTTTTGATTATACAATAGGTTGAGATGCGGGGTTAATGCTGAAAAAACAGAAGTTAAAAAAGTTGTTGAGGTTTTCGAGGTATTGGAGAAAAAGAACTAGAATATCTAGTCAGGACTTCATGAGGATGGGAGAATCGATGCTAGATACCCTGGATCTAACCTTATCGCTGGATAAAGAAAGCTACAAAAGCCAAATAGACACCTTAATGAAGGAGTTGCGATCGCTTCAGCATACCTGTCGGGAAAAAAAATTACCGATTATTATTGTCTTGGAAGGCTGGGCCGCCGCCGGAAAAGGGGGACTGGTGAAGAAAATGGTCGGATATATGGATCCTAGGGGATTTGCCGTCCATCCCATTTGGCCATCAACCAATGAAGAATCCCGCTATCCGTTTCTCTGGCGGTTTTGGCAGAAATTACCCCCCCAAGGCAGTATTGGCATTTTTTACCACAGTTGGTATACCTACGTTTTAGAGGATCGCTTATTTGGGCGACTGGAAGAACAGGAAGTCCCGATGGCGATGCGACAAATTAACGCCTTTGAACGCCAACTGGTGGACGATGGGGCGGTAATGGTGAAATTTTGGATTCATTTGAGCAAAAAAGAAATTAAACAACGCCTGAAAAAAGCCTCAGAAGACGAGTTGGAAGCCTGGCGGGTGCGTCCTGAAGATTGGCAACAGGCTAAAAATTATGATACCTACAGAAGTCTAGCCGAAGAAATGGTGATTCATACCGGGACGGGTTCCGCCCCCTGGACATTAGTAGAGGGAGACTGTAAACGCTGGGCTAGGGTGAAGGTATTATCAACGGTGGTGGCATCTATAAAAGAAGCCTTAGACCGTTTAAATATTCAGTTACCCCCCGTATTTACACCGTCCCAGACCCATTTAGAACCCACGGAACCCCACCCCCTAGCGGCAGTTAATCTGAAAGCCGCTTTATCCTCGGAAGACTACAAAACCCAACTGCGTCATCAACAGGCTAATTTAGGTCAACTCCAACAAATTCTCTATCAAAAACAGATTCCGGTTTTAGCTCTGTTTGAAGGTTGGGATGCGGCGGGTAAGGGCGGAGCAATTAAACGATTAACGGATATTTTAGATCCCCGGAGTTATGAAGTGAACACCTTTGCCGCCCCCACAGACGAGGAAAAAGCCCGTCATTATTTATGGCGGTTTTGGCGACGGTTGCCTCCGGCGGGTAAACTGGGGATATTTGACCGCAGTTGGTATGGTCGGGTTTTAGTCGAACGAGTCGAAGGTTTTGCTACGGAATTAGAATGGCGACGGGCCTATCAAGAAATTAATGAATTTGAAGAACAGTTAACCAGTGCGGGCTATGTATTGGTCAAATTTTGGTTAGATATTGACCAAGAAGAACAGTTAAAACGGTTTGAAGAACGACGAGAAAATCCCTATAAACTGCATAAACTCACGGAAGAAGATTGGCGCAACCGCGAGAAATGGCCTTTATATGAAGTTGCCGCCAATCAAATGGTTCAACGGACTCACACCCCCTGCGCTCCTTGGACATTAGTAGAAGCTAATGATAAATATTATGCTCGGGTTAAAGTGGTTGAAACCGTTGTTGATGCGATTCGCCATCATTTGAAACATCACTAATTCCCGACCAGATTGATCAAATCCGATTGATTTTAGGTTGGTCTTTTTTGCTCAAGGTTAAGTAAATCACTAGGCTGATGATGATACAAAGGAAAAGTATAGTTGTTTCCTTTGTACCTAAATCAAGACCACCTCTTATCACCGGTTGTGAGAGTAAATCACCCGCAGACGCGCCCAAGGGTCGAGTCAAAATATAGGCAAGCCAAAATGCCAAGGTTTCATCCATTTGGAACTGGTAATACCCGATAGCAACTGCCCCAATTAAAGCCGCAAATACTAAGCCTGATGCTGTATATCCCAACCCTGAAGCCTCTGCCAGAAGGTCTCCTGCTGCCGTCCCCAAGGCAAAGGTAAACAAAATAGCCGCCCAATAAAATAACTCCCTTTTGGTTGTTACAATAGAGTGCATTGTCAATGTTTTTTCGCTCAAGTACCAAGCGATAAAAACTGCCACCATAGCAATAGTAAAAACGATAGTGCTGGTTAATACGCTAACTCCAAAATCATCTACCAATTTATCTGTAATCAGCGTGCCAACAATACTAATTAAAACAACTACAAGCCAGTAACTTGCGGGGACATACCGTTTCAGCCAAAACTGGACGAAAAGCGCAATAATCAAAAAGACACCCATAATCAAGGATGCAACGGTTAAACCCAGGTTCAGGGTTCCTGAAAGAAAGTCTGCGGCGGTTTCACCTACGGTGGTGGCCAGAACCTTAATGATCCAGAAATAAATTGTAATTTCTGGAACTCTGATTAACGCCTTTGGAATACCCTCTAAAGTCTTCTCCACTCTGTTTCTCCTCATTGTTGATGCAATTTTAGCCGTATTATCAGAAAAATTCCTGCAATACCATGTTTGTTATCCTAACTCGAATTTTATTTCTGTTGCTAGTCGGTGCCATTGCCTTTAAAATCTGGGAAATTTTGGGCGGGAAGGATAATAGCTTAATTAATCGGTTATTATTTATCCTGGTTTTAGTTTTAATTCTTGTCGCTTTATTTTTCCCAGATAGCCAAGTTGGGTTAGTAGTATTGGGAATTTTATCAATTCTTTTCCGACCCCTTGGGTTTTCAATTTTTCTATTATTAATTGCTTCTATTTTTATTAAAAACGGTAAAATTGATCAACCAGGGCCGGGTTTGATTTTAATAGCATTATTAATTTTAATTGTAGCTAGTACCCCTGTATTTGCTAATTGGTTAGCCCAACAGGTAGAAAAAGTGGCTTTAAAAACCGTACAAACGGATTTATGTTGTGGAGAACGGGCGGGAGCCATTGTATTATTAGGACGGGGAACCACCGAACCCAAATTACCCTATCGCAAACAAATTCAATTAACGGATACGGGCGATCGCATTCCCTACTCGGCACAACTATTTAGACAGGATCGTGGGCCGTTTATTATTGTTAGTGCTGGCCCCCGTCATGAATTAGTTAATCCCTTAATTGAAGCCAATGATGTTAAACAACTTTTAACTTATATGGGGATTCCTCCTGATAGAATTATCTTAGAAACTCACGGCGGAACCACCTATAATAATGCCGTTGAAGTTTATCGGATTATGCAAAACCACCGTTTAGGTCGAACCATTATTCTGGTGACTTCGGCATTGGAAATGCGTCGAGCTAGTCTAACTTTTGCTAGGGTTGGCTTTAAAGTAATTCCGGCGCCAACAAATTTTTATACATTTGTTCATCAGACAAAATATCTTCGTCACATCACCGGGGCTGATTTCGCGCCTAGTGCAGAGGCGTTATTACTAACTACTAGAGTTTTAGATGAATATTTTTTAACCTTCTATTATTTTATCCGAGGTTGGTTAGCACCAAGTATTTAACATCTAGGATTTTGAGAATGGGGATCAGAAGTATCTGGTAAGCAGGGATTTGAAAATGAATCTACTTCGCCAGAACTTCCCACAATTACAACCAAAAAAAACAGAATCAGAAATAAAAATCCTAGTATTTGCCAATCGGAATTTTTATTAGATTTTGGTTTATTCACCTCTTGAACAGGTTTAACATCCACTTGGATTTGGATTTTTTTACCCTGGATTGGGCCAGCTAGTTTAATACTTTTACAGACAATTTGATCTGAGATATTATCTTTATCCGACATGATGCTCCCCCAAGTGTAAGTCTTGTACCGATTCGCTAATTAACTATAGCAGTTGCCACATCTATTAGGACATTCTTGAAAGCTAAAAGCTACTTATAGTAAGTATTTACCTATTGCCCATTGCCCATTCCCTATTGCCTCTTGCTATACAACTGGGTTGATGACGATTCTGGATCAAATCCTAGCCAAAAAAAATCTGTAGAGATTTGGAAACCAAAGCCCTACAGTCAAAGATTACAAATTGTTTGAGAAAATTAAGCTAAATAGAAGTAAGGGAGGACACTTGCACTCCTATTTAACCCTAATTAATCATTACGGAATTTAGAGAGAAAATTGCGAAGTTGTTCCCCCGCCACATCTCGTCCACCTAAACCAAAGGCAATGGCGATCGCCACCGCCACGGCTCCTAATAACAAACCAAAGGCTAAATTGACAATATCACTGGCAATGCCCATTTGTTGGAGGGCCATAGCACCGACAAAGATAATAATGGCAATGCGAGCCGCCTGGGCTAAAAGATTCGATTGACGGGTGCCAGAACTTACAATTAAATCATGGGCTAAATTGGCAAAATATAACCCAATTCCAAACACAATCACGCCAATCAAAACTTGACCCGCGATCACAATGATTTGATTGATAATTAAAGTTAAGGCAGCTAACCCCAAAATATCCGTCGCCGTAACCGCCGCAAACAACATAATACCAACCAACACCACAATTCCGATTAACTCAGAAGGAGTCCGTTGGGTTAATGGGCTAGAAACGGGAGGGGCTGTATACTCGTTAGTATCAGGGGTTTCGGTGGGAGTATTTTCGTTAACAATCGGAGATTCGGGAGCATGAATCCCCAACCAGCGAAACACATTATCAAACCCCACACTGGTCAGAATATTCGCGACCAAATTGGCGATAAAACGGCCAATAAAATAGGCAGCAATTAAAACTAAAACTGCTAAAAAGACTTGGGGTAAGGCGTTAAAAATCTCCGTCAGCATTAAAATTGCTGGCTCGGAAATTGCCTTAACTTGCAGGGCTTCTAAGGCAGAAATCGCCGTAGGGATCAAAATTAAAACGTAAACAATCAATCCAAGAATGGAAGATGCTTTTTGATTCCCTGCGACCTGATTTAAGCCGAAACGAGTTCCGAATTGATCAATCCCTACAGCCGCTAAAAGGTTAGTAACAATTCGACTCACCACTTGAGCTACCAGCCAACCTGCACCCGCAATTACTAATGCCGCCACAATATTCGGCAGAACTGCCAGGATTTGATAGAGCATATTTTGAACAGGCTCTAATAATCCTTGTAGCTGAAGGGTACTCAGAATTGCTGGTAAAAATAACAGCACCACAAACCAATACAGGGCATTCCCTAGGGTTTCACTCAGGGAAAATTGGTCGGGAGAGACAACCTCATGATCATTAACTTGTTGATTTAAGCGTTCATCCAGACGAAGTGTTCGGAACAATCGAATTAATAAAGTTCGGGCAATGGTAGCTAAAATCCAAGCCGCCGCAATTAAAATCGTCGCCCCAAAAATTCGGGGTAAATAACTGGTGACTTGGTTGAGTAAATTGGTTAGGGGTGTCGATGCTGCGGTAAGCTGAAGCTTATCCAGAAACGCAACAACCGCAAAAATAAAAATAATCCAGAAGGCAACAGTTCCCGCCCAAGATTCTACCGGAAGTTTGTCTTCTGGTCTTGTTGAACCTGAAACCCAACTGGCAATTTGGTTGTCTAAGCCTGTTTTTTTAAACAAACTTTTAACTAAAGATTGAGCAAATAAGGCAATCAGATAACCAACCAGTAGAATGGCACAAGCCAAGGCAATATCCACCACGGAGGCTTGACCCAGCTTTAGGTCATTGATATTGGTGGGGAAGGCTAAGGGGTTATCCTGGGCAAAATAAAGGGGGGATAGGGAGGATAAGTCCTTTCCCCAAAAGGGTATTAATTGATCGATTCCATTCATAATCGTTCCAGTAACTTATTCGATGTTTTGATACTCGTGCGCTGTGGTTTGAACGAGAGTGCATCTTAAGTCTGGTTAAAATGGCAGAAAAAACCGCTAAAATTTAAGGTTTTTTTTGTTTTCTGATGCGCCCCTCGTTTATACTAAGACTCTTTCATGTTTTCCATGAAATTAATCTGCCTATAGCTTGAAGGTTATGATGCCATATCGTCAAGTTTTTGAACAATCTATTTTAATTTCGGCCAATTCTAGGGTGGTAGAACGATGTTTTACGGATTTGGAACTGATGCACCAATGGTTGAATCCGATGTTACGCTGTGAACCGATTGATGTGTGGGATACAAATGTGGGGGGGAAATGCCGATTTTTGATTCAACTTCCCCTATTTCAACCCGCTTTAAAAACGGTGGTTTTGGAACGGGAGCCGGGGTTAATTGTTTGGGGATTTGAAGGCTATTTTAAAGGATGCGATCGCTGGGAATGTATACCGGAAATCCCAGGGACTAAACTTTTAAATCGATTTGAATTTGCAATCCCTAATCCTCTAATTAAATTCGGTTTTAATCTCTTTGCAGCAACCCTAACCAAAGCAGACATGGAATCTCAATTAAAACGTTTAAAACAAGTAGCAGAAAATATTTAATCAGTCATCAGTTATTAGTTATTAATTATCAGTTTATAACCCATTACCGATCACGGATTTCAGAGTATTACGCAGATTAACCCTGCCCTCGACTTGATTGGGGGACAGATTAAAATCCGTGAAATCCGTGAAATCCTCTTAAATCCGCGATCCCTGTTCCCTTAAAATAAAAAGGGGTTTTTAACTTCATAGTCAAAACCCCTTTTTATTATTCAAAAAATTAACGATTCAATTATTTGCAAAGCCGCTCTTGAACAAGAGGTTGAGCTTTTAGGAAAGCGATCCCCTGCTCTCCTAAAGCATAAACATCATTGTAGAGATTGATCACATCTTGCACATTAACCGTAATTGCAGTAATTCCCCGGTAGCTTAAAAGCAATTCCAATATGGAAAGTTGACCATCCCGGGAAGATTCGCGTAAAGCGGTAATCACCTTATCAACTGCGATATTAGCGGTGCTTCCCGCAGAAACAAATTGATTAAAAGCTCCTACCACTAATCTGCCATAGGTAGAATCTAGCAGATCATTAACAACATTATTAGGAATTTTGACGGAGAAATTCAGTGCTTTCTGAAATTGTTGAACCTGATCGGGAGTTAGTTTCGCTAAAGTAATTAAAGAGCGAAGTTGATTAGACTGTTCTCCCGTTTGAGCAAAGGTTTGTAAATCAGCAGTGGCTAAGGATATATTTGCTGGGCCATAGATTAATCTTAATTCATCAATAGCTGGGGACGGTTGAGCAAATATTCCCAAACTAATTGTTAATCCCAATACTATCGCTAACCCCAGGGATATATATTTAGATAGACCCTGAGCAAAAAATTGATAGGGGTTACGAACGCCCCGCAACCAACGCCCTGAATTTAAGTTCATTTGTTCCTTCCTCACAAGTTAAATTGAGTAGTACAGTTCTGTTGTTGTCCCATACCATAAGTCTGTTTTACCTCTATTTAGGTTCCTTGAGATAGAGACTTCTCAAACTGTTAGATATTCTGGCTCATCTGATCCAGTATCTGCCGAATTATAGCAGCATCCTGAGCGGTCGGTAGAATTTCTAAATAATTCTCTAAATCTTGCTATGCTTATCAAATCGCTAAAGATGGTAGTATAGAATTTTGCGATCGCGCCGTTAAAAGGATTAAAAACCTGGTTTCTTAAATAAACCAGGTTTTTAGGATTAAAGATTTTCAGTTTCATTTAACTCCCCCTAAAAAGGGTATTGATAAACCTAAAACTCCTCTGTTAAAAAGGGATTTTCTTTAGGAAAAGTAGGTAAATCAATTGATGCTAAAGACTCTAGTTTTTTACGTTTTTGAGGATAAATTAACGGGGCTGGCCAATTAGGAATGTTTTCCTTCTGATCCGGTTCTCGAACGGCTACGGCAATCGCAGTGTGAGATTTTGTTCCTCCTAAATTAAAGGATTGGCCCCCCATGGATTTTGTTGATTTTGATTGAATAGCTGTATCTTCTGAGGTTGCTTTTAATGAAAATAGATCAGCATCTTCTGAAATGAAAGAAGCATATTCTAGGCGAATTCGCTCTAATTCTCCTTCTAAAAATCGAGGTTGAGGTAATTCTGTCACAGGAATATTATTGATTGAAGCTGTCAACTCTACGGGAGGTTTAAAACCCGGTTCAGAATTCAGTTCCGATGTCAAGGATTCTAACCCGTGATCAAGAGGAATCTCCTTTTCTAATTCTGAAGATATTGGAGATAAATCCTTGGATGAATTAACCGCATCCTCAATCAAATTCATCAGGTTATGATTCGGTTTTAAAGCCTCTGACCAAGGTTGAACAGGGGGTGCTTTTGGGACTAATAAAGTGGCAGATGAAGATAGGGACTGTTCCTCCGTAATTATCGATAGGGTTTCTAGGGTTTGTTTTCCGGTTTCAAACTGGATTTGATTTTCCAAACACCGTTCTAAAGCGACTTTAAATTGCAGGGTTTGGCGCTGTTGACGATGGAGGCGCGATCGCAATTCTCGGTTACTATTTTGAGATTGAACTAACTCATGAAATTGTTCATTATAGCGTTGTTGGGTTAGGGCGGTATCCCTTTCCATTTGGGCGAGTCGAGTTTGGGTCACTTCCCATTGTTGGGTTAACGTTTCAACTAAAACCTGTTGCTGTCGAATCACTTGATTGGCAATTTCTAACTTTTTAAATAGTCGTTTAACTTGATCCTGTGTCGCCCCTAATTCCTGGGTACGTTGCAATAATTGTGTTTCTTGATCCTGTCGATTTTGCCGACCTTCATCTAATTCTGCCTCTAATTCAGTCACCCGATTAATTAAATCTCGGTTACATTCATGGAGAATTTGAACCACTTTTACCGGATTTTCTTCGGTTTCTCCCGCCACTGACATCAGCGAAGCACTCGCCATTTCATTCCCCTGAGAACTCTCAACAAATATTTCCTCTGGAATTACCAAATCTCCACTATTAGACTTCGTTTCTGCCTGTTCTAACTCGGCAACGAACTGGGTCAATAATTCCTCCAAGGGTATAGCATTGGGAAAGTTCACCGTCTCCCACTCCTGATCTGGAGTCACAACCGGACTAACGGACTCCTCCGACGGGGGAAAGGGTGGGCATAAAGGTGCTTCGGGAGGCTGATCAAACGATTCAGGAGTGGGGAGATCGGCTTCAGACATGGCTTTATTTATTGGGTTTGTTATTTCAATTCTTTATACATGGTGAAATGTATTGTTACTGATACTAAGGGAAATTGAGAATTAAGTCAAGTTGCCAGGATTATTTTAATTGGCAATGTATTGTTATTAACCAATAATTAATATTTCTATTAATATTATATTGTCCCAGGTAATGTTGATGCAGTGGGCAGATTATGACTGAACTAACTTTAAGTGGAATATTCAACTTGATCAGGATTGTTTCCCCAGATTAATCCACCCTAGCGACTCTCCCGACTGTCTTTTGTGTCCACCATGAACTTTTTGGGGTTCCCATAAGACGCTTGACTGTGTAGTGTGGACACCAGAATCAAAAAAAAGCCAAATTATGACAACAACGAACTCTAAAACTTGGAGCCAACGGTTTGAGAAATCTCTGCATCCTGCTATTGCAGAGTTTAACGCCAGTATTGGTTTTGATATCCAACTGATTGAATATGATTTGACCGGATCAGTTGCCCATGCTAAAATGTTAGCAAAAACCGGAATTATTAGTCACGAAGAAGCCGAAAAACTGGTTTCCGGTTTAGAACAAATTCGTCAAGAATATCGAGAGGGAAATTTTAATCCCGGTGTGGATGCTGAGGATATTCATTTTGCCGTTGAACGTCGCTTAACTGAATT
This sequence comes from Planktothrix sp. PLAVEN19ND, assembly GCF_057220675.1. Taxonomy (NCBI): domain Bacteria; kingdom Bacillati; phylum Cyanobacteriota; class Cyanophyceae; order Oscillatoriales; family Microcoleaceae; genus Planktothrix; species Planktothrix sp. PLAVEN19ND. Next base: position 3,888,505 of record NZ_CM170132.1, read on the forward strand.
AGTGGGAGATGTGGGTAAAAAACTCCATACCGCTAGATCTCGCAATGATCAAGTCGGAACCGATACCCGTTTATATTTACGAGATCAAATTCAACAAATTCGACAACAATTAGTTGATTTTCAAACGGTATTATTAGATTTAGCAGAAACTAATGTGGAAACTTTAATTCCAGGTTATACCCATCTACAACGGGCGCAACCGATTAGTTTAGCCCATCATTTATTAGCCTATACGGAAATGTTAAACCGAGATTGGGAACGGTTAGGAGATGTCTATAAACGGGTTGATATTTGTCCGTTAGGTAGTGGAGCCTTAGCCGGAACAACTTTTCCCATTGATCGCCATTATAGCGCAGAATTATTAGGGTTTAGTCGAGTTTATGCTAATAGTTTAGATGGAGTCAGTGATCGGGATTGGGCGATTGAATTTTTGAGCGCGGCGAGTTTAATTATGGTACATTTGAGTCGCCTGGCTGAAGAAATTACCCTCTGGGCATCTCAGGAATTTAGTTTTGTGAAGTTGACCGATAGCTGTTCAACGGGTTCTAGTATTATGCCTCAAAAGAAAAACCCCGATATTCCTGAATTGGTGCGGGGAAAAACCGGGCGGGTCTTTGGTCATTTACAAGGATTATTAGTGGTGATGAAGGGATTACCTTTAGCCTATAATAAAGACTTACAAGAGGATAAAGAAGCGTTATTTGATGCGGTGAAAACCGTTAAAGGTAGTTTAGAATGTATGACAATTTTAATCGCAGAAGGCATAGAATTTCGCTCTAGTCGTTTAGCAGAAGCGGTGGCGGAAGATTTCTCGAATGCGACGGATGTAGCTGATTATTTGGCGACGCGAGGAATTCCTTTTCGTGAAGCTTATGGTTTAGTGGGAAAAGTGGTCAGAACTTGTTTAGAAGCGGGGAAATTACTTAAAGATTTAACCCTGGAAGAATGGAAACAATTACATCCTGAATTTGAAGCCGATATATACGAAGCAATCACTCCCCGTCAAGTGGTTTCGGCTCGAAATAGTTATGGGGGAACCGGATTTGATCAGGTCAAACAAGCATTACAAAATGCCCGTCAACGGTTGAATAATGGGTAATAGGGATCACGGATTTAAGAGGATTTCACGGATTTCACGGATTTTAATCTGCGTCATCCTCTTAAATCCGTCCCAGATTGCGCTATTGGTGGCTCAGACCCCCCAAGGAGCGAGTGCTTCTTAGAATACATAAAACTATAATTTTGTCAAGTTGGGTTAAGGGAATAAAAACCGTCCTTTTGAGCGATATAATTCAATTTAAAATTTCGCTAAAGTGAGAAAAAAGATTAAATTTAGGTCAATATAATGTCTAATCCGATTAATCCCCCTGAATCCGAAGTGGCAGTTCCTCAAGTTCCTGCTAGATTGTTATTAGTAGATGATGAACCAGGATTACGAGAAGCTGTACAAGCCTATTTAGAAGATAGTAATTTTAGTGTTGATACCGCCAGTAATGCCAAACAAGGGTGGGAAACCCTACAGCAAAGTTTACCCGATTTAGTAATTACTGATGTAATGATGCCGGAAGTTGACGGCTATCAATTTTTACAACAAATGCGGGAAGACCCCCGTTTTAAAGCCTTACCCGTTGTTTTTCTCACCGCAAAAGGCATGAAAAGCGATCGCATCCAAGGGTATCAAGCCGGATGTGATGCCTATTTATCTAAACCGTTTGATCCCGAAGAATTGGTAGTAATTGTTAAAAATTTATTAGCCAGACAAGCAGCCCTGCGCAATAGCAGTAGCGAGGGAAACCCCGATATCGCCACCTTAGCGGGTCAAATTGCCCGGATTGAAAATATGTTAAAAGGCAAAAGTGGAATTCATCAAACCCCACCCCCGATTAAAATTGATTTAACCCCCCGAGAACAAAGTGTTTTAGATTTAGTCGCTAAAGGATTAATGAATAAAGAAATAGCCCGGGATTTAGAAACCAGTGTTCGGAATGTGGAAAAATATGTTAGTCGTCTATTTACAAAAACCGGAACCAATAGTCGGACAGAATTAGTCCGTTATGCCCTAGAACATGGTTTAACTCAATAAAGAATATTGAAGATGGCAAGGAGAAATCCTTGCGTGTTTTAATCTTAGGGGAACTGGTATAATCACGGTTTTGCTTAACTCCTAGACTTCAAAGTCGCAGTAGCAAATCACGACCATGGGTATCCGTACCGCAGGTATTAAGTAAACCATAGCCATCTGCTAATTGTTTAACTTGGCTGGTAATTTTAGCGGTGGGCAACCATGGGTTAGTATGACGATAGGCATAATAGACTTCAATACCATCAATCCCTAAATGAGCCGCTTCTGTAATTAATTCTGGCACCGGAGAACGATAACGGGCTGGATGGGCTAAAACCGCCAATCCTCCCGCCTGTTGAATCGCATTAATCACATTTTCAGCAGCATAGGCATCGGTTCCCAAGGTGGTACAACCTTGCAAATAGGGTTGCAGACCAGTAGAGTCGGGATCGAAAGCATAACCAAGAATATGAACATCCACAGCCAATAACCGGGCATTAATTTCTACTCCCGTCCATAACCGAGGTGCTTGATTCGCCCGTTTAGGATACTTATTTTTCCAGTGATCTAACCAGTTCTGGGCTTCTTTGTACCCTTGGGTACTATGGTGATCGGTAATTGTCAGTCCTTTTAAACCAATTTCAATCGCCTGTTCCATGACTTCATAGGGTTCCAACTGCCCATCTGAACGTCGGGTATGGAGGTGAAAGTTATAGGACTTGGGGCAGCTTCTGGCATTCAAGGTTTGAAAGACCTGTTGCAGTGAAGACCGATCTTGGGCAGGTGGTATCAATAAGGGTGATTTTACAAATCCTGTCTGGATGTGAAACCACCTTGATAACGATTCAGAATCTGAGGTTAGATTAACACTCATACCGTCTTTATCTTAATAAACTGTTACTATAATCTACTGTATCGAATTTATTGGGCAGTTGCTACAAGATAGGGTTAAGATTGACCAATTTTAGATTTGAAATTCTTATATAAGGAAATGGGCAATAGGCAGTAGGGTGTTAAAGGTTGATGGTATTGACGATAAGCGATTGGGAACACCAGCTTACTTCCTGGGATCTCCCTGCTCCCAATATATCTGTCTTTACTATTTCAATAACCTTGATCTATAATTACTGAACACCTAAAATCCGACACCCCGGGGTGAGGCTTGTCTTCACCCCCCCTATTGTTTAGGTCGATAAATTTTGTAATTGTGATTATAAATCAGTTGTAAATTACAACCTTAGTTCTCTATGTACCGTGATTCCTTTTTGAGCTAACTGGCGTGCTTGAGAACTACCCGATAATATGTGATTTCCATTAGAAGCAATCCAATGGAAAGACTTTGGTTCTTGATTCAATTCAGGAGCATCCTTGATGAGAAAATCTTTTAACCACTGAAGCTTATTCAGAACAGACTTTACTTCATCTGTTTTAGCAGTATGTACTTCGATAAAATAAGTTTTACCATCATATCCAACTACATAGTCCCAACGTGAATCATTGGGATATATGGATTTAACTGTTGTATCGATATCAATACTCCCTTCACATTTACTGGTATCAGGAGGTTTTACTTTGCTACTATTTGAACCTAGAGCTTTTAATCCCTTTTCAAAAGCATTCTTTAATAAAGGCGTATTCTCGATCGCTTTCTTAAAACTCATTCCTGCTCCTGAATCGCTTGGGAAACAACATCTGATGCCTGACTACTAAAGCTAGTTAATCCCCCCCAGTTGGAGATCGCCGGGTCAGGATCAAATGGATCTAAAGATGAAATATCACGCACATAAACACCGTCTTCTTTTTGGTCAAAATAGTAGGTCAAAAAAGTCTTATGATTGAGAATATTCTCAAATAATTTTGTAGTTGGGGCAGACGGCTTCAGAGCAAAAAGTTGATAAAGATATTTGATATCAGAATTCTGTTCTCGTAAGAAACGAATAGCCCAAACCGCTTCTAAAAGCACAGGAGAATGAGTTGAAATGAGTAAGCGATATCCTCGATCCAAAAGTTCCAAGCACATCAAAATTACTGATAAAATTGCTTGAGGATGCAATCCCATTTCTGGTTCTTCAATTACGACCCAATCTATATCAGACTTTTTAGATGCTTTTGATCTCGGCAGTAACCAATAAAGACCTAGAAGTAAAGGCATAAATTCTCGTTGTCCAGCAGACCAAGACATGAAGGATAAGCGATTACCATTCATATTGATTTGGATGCTTTTACTCATTCCAGTGGTGTTAAGTTCTACCTGAGCACCGTGAAAAATACTATCATCTAGTGCATCACGAAGTTCTTGTTTAAGGCGACCTTTCTGGGGAAAGATTGGGCTACCTTTAGTACCCAAACCTTGTTGCATTAGTAGCAATAAATTCTCGCTAAAATTGCGAACGACATAGGGAGCTCCATTAAAGCTCCGAAACAATCGAGGCCATCCATTTTCAAGAGTTAGAACACGCTGGGCTGGCATAAAGAAAAGCTGCTCTTTTTTGCGACTATTTTCGTTTAATAATTGGTCTAAATCTATACTTTTGTCATTGCTATATATTTCTGTGTTTTTACTCCAGATATTCCGCATTCCCTCTCCGAAATACAACTCGATTAAATTATTGATATCTCCTTCCCAGTCATAGCCATTTTTTTTGATCGTATGCACAATATCTCCACTATCAAGTAAGAGTTTTATTAATTGCAATAAAATACTTTTCCCAGTAGCTTGAGAGCCAATGAATAGAGTTAAATCTCCAAATTCTACGTCTGCTGTTTTAATTTGTCCTAGATTAGTAAGATTAAGTTTTTTCATCCTTTTATCTATTGATCGTAAAGAATAAATGAGATTTATTTTAAATTAATATTAAAACCCAGTTTCTTAATTGTAGCATATTTTGGAAAATTGTATCACAACTAGAAACTGGGTTTTGGTCAATTAAAATTTGTAATTGCGATCGCGCACCCACAAACTAACTGGAATTGCTTTTCCTTGAGAATTAACTTTCACTTCCACCACAAAGGATTGTTGATTATTCCTTTGAGCTTCTGTAATTGTACTATTAATTTGATCCCGTTGGTTTTCTGGCATATAATACCGTTCCAAACCGTATTCAATATTCCATCCCGTTGATTTTCCCTGTAAAGCTATTTGATTTTTAGATAAATTATCAGGATATTCAGCACTGACTTTTACAGGTTTCCAAGCTGAAGGATGTTGAGATTTTGCTGAATCTTTCGGTTGTTCTAAGGTGACATAAATTACAGTTCCCTGGGGTAAATATTCTGCCCCTTTAGCAACTTCTTGCCAACCAGGAAGTGCTTTGAGTGTATCAGCACTGGAAATATTATAACTCAGGGTTTGATAATATCCTCTAAAAAAGTCATAGGGGTCAACGGGGGCGGTTTGTAATACTACGGTTTTTCCGGTGACTTGGGTATAAAACGCTTGGGAAGGAACTGCTAAAATTAGGATTAATTGAAATAATAACGGTGTCCAAAATTTCCAAGCTGGGATCTGTTTTTTAATGACAGGAGACGGAGTTAAAATCACGGAAGATTGGGTATCATTCGAGTTAGAATAATTCATGGTTTTTACTCCTGAAAATTAGATAAATTAACGATTTTGGGTTCTAGCAGCAGCTAATAAATGGCGTTCAAACCATAGCCCAGCCAGAATTACTCCCACACCACATAAGGTAAATACAAAGGCTTTTAGAATCAGTTCCGTGTTATATTCAAAGGTGCGACTCATAATTTGGGAGACTAATAAAATCATTCCTCCCCAAAAGGCAAATCGTTGAGTTTGGGCGAGTCCAATTCTAATTAATCCCGTTGCTAATATAAACATCTGCACATTGAATAAAAAGGTGGCTATTTCAGGAATTGCATGGATTTGTAAATGCCAAAAACAGATAAATCCAGTTAACCCTAAAAATCCAGCAATGACGCTGTTAACCGAATCAAATCCCCATCTATTCGGATGAATAGCACTGGGTTTAATTAATTGAAACCATTGTAAAAACATAATTCCCAAAAACACATAAAAGTCAATCAAAATAAATTGACTAATGAACATTGAATTGTCTGAATTGTCTACAATAAGATCATTCCAAAATCCGTTAAAGGATAAACTAAAAAATAAAATGGCTAACAGAATAATGGATAGGGTTTTAGCTGAACGTTGAAATAGTCTACTATCAATCATCGGCCATGAGGTATCATCATAACTCCATAATAAAGCTGGGGTAAAAACAAATAGAATAGCGAAGATTAATCCTTCAGGCAAACTAGAATTAAACAGGGGAAAGATACTGATTTGTAAAGCGGGAATCAGAATCAGTAAGGTCATAATAAACAAGACCCGAGACTGACAGCGATAGGCAAGGGGAATGAATAGAAATCCTGCTATTAAAGGGGTATGTTCTAGGACTAAATTTAGGATAGAAAAAGGTTGCAAGGAGAATAAATTAGATGCTCCTATCCAATAGCCAATTCCATACAATAGTAGTCCTAAAAATCCTAAAGAGGTCAGTTGCAAACTATAGGACATTACTAATACTCCAATTCCCCATACTAAAAATAGTTCATGAGCGGAACCACTTTGATGAAAAATTTGTCCCATCAAGGCAATATTTGCCCCTAAAATTAATGCTCCAAAAATCAATAATCCTTGACCTAAGCGTTGTTTTCTTCCCACTTCCAAGGTATCTGATGGTTGTTGCCATAAATAAAAGCCGGCGGCATTGACTCCTATAAATAAACTCAGAAGCAGGATAACTTTTAATTCTTTTGACCAGTCTTGCCAATTAGCTGCCACAAAGGTAATTACACCTAAACCTAATAGAATGGCTCCCAACCCCATTAAAATCATGACAAACCGACTACTAGCGGCGGTTTCAAGATGATTAAATTGATAGCGGGTTGCTAACTGTTGATAGACAGAATTATCGATAATTTGTTCTTCCTGCCAGAGTTGGGCTTCGTGACGAAGTTGGCGACGGAATTTTTCGTTGATCATTTGTAGTAATAGGAAATAACGTTAGGAAAATCTTGGGGCTGTTTATCCCAGGGATAGAATAGTATTTTAGTTCTAACCTAAATATTCGGAAAGTACAATTCTGGTTTTAATTGAAAATTAGGTTGAATCATTAAGACCTGTGACAGATTATTAACTTGCACAGGAAAAAATACCTAAAATCCTAGAACAGATTTTTCCTAGATTCAGAGGCTAAAAAAGTCAGCATTTTTTCAAATACTTGGACTGCCAATTTTGGATCGTTATCTCTAGTAAAGATGTCATAATTGGGATGGGAATTAGCCTCAATAAACCAATATTGATCATCTTTGTCTATCGCAATATCTAACCCGGTATAGTTTAAATTTAATTCTTGGAAAATGGGTTGACAAAATGTTTCTATTTCTGATAGAATTTGAGAATTATTAATATGTTTAGCTTGCGCTCCTTCCCAATGTAAAGGGCTTAAATTTCCGGTAAATATTGCCTGACTAATATCTTTTTCATATAGTAGTATTAATTCTTGATTTAAAAAAACGGCTCGATATTCCCGTTGAATTGAAATATATTGTTGAGCGATCGCTACATAGTCATAATCCTTATGATCAATATTAAAAATCTTAGTTAAAGCCGTTTGAATATCCTCAAGATGATCACATAAAAAAACATGGTGTCCACTGGAACCAGCATTGCGTTTAACAATTACGGGAAATTGAAATACCCTCTCAATTTCCTTTGAAATATCGGTAATTGTTCTAAATTTTAAGTAACGTTGATAGTTTTGATCACAATATGGGGAAAGAAAACCTAGGGTTTTTGGAGTTCTAATTTTTTGGTGTAAAATTGAGTAGGTATAGTCTTTATCTTTAAGAATTTTAAAAGTCGATTGATCCACTAAAGGCGTGCTATAATTACAGAAGTAATAATTTTTTCCCAGCTTAACTTTGACTAAATTTTGATCAGAATGAAGAATTTCATAATCAATATTGAGATTCTGGCAAGCCAGGAGTAATAGCCTAATATTATTTAACATAAAAATAGTAGGGAATAAGCAATGGGTAATGGGTTATGGGGGAAAATCTGTAAACGGAAATAGGAGACAACTGAAAAGATGCTATAAATAACGCCTAGGCTATCTCCTAATTCCATTATCAGTAGAGTTACCGCGTTGGATTATTTCCCTGTACTTGTTGGCGACCATTACGAATCACTCGCATCATTTCATTTAACTGTTGTTCGATGCTTCCTAGGACGTGATCGGCATAATCATCGGCACCGTTTTGAATTTCTTCACATTCTGCCATAGTCCGCGATCGCATTTCTTCTAATTCCTGTTGAAGACGATAACGAATTTGTTCAATTTCAGACAAGGTTTGTTGCTGAAGCGTCTCACATTCATGTTGAACCTGTTGACGCAATTGATCCGCCTCAGATTTTGCTTGTTGAATCAAACCCATTTCATTCAATATTCGAGCCGCCCTTTGTTCAGCCACATCGATAATTTCCTGGGCATATTCTTCCGCCTCTTGTAGAATTTCATCCTTATGGCGAACAATAATATCTGACTCTTGAAAAGCACTGGGTAAATTCAATCGAATCAAATCTAATTGATCCAATAATTGTTCTTCATCGACTAAAGTTCGTCGAGTTAATGGAATTCTAGGACTATCGAGAATCATCTCCTCCAGTCGGTTAAGTTCCCGTTGGATATCAATTCCAGGGGAATTACTAACAGAGGTTTCTGGTTCTACACGGAGTCCATTTTGTTCAGGTTCTAGTCTTGGGGTTGATTCCTGGCGTAACATTTATATAGCTCTTTAGCAACGTGATTAGGAACAAGATGATCAACAGAACCTCCAAATCGGGCGATTTCTTTGACAACACTACTAGAGAGGAAACTATATTCCTTTGAGGTTGCCAAAAACACGGTCTCAATTTCTGTTGACAGGGTTTTATTGATATGAGCCATTTGCAGTTCTAACTCAAAATCAGAAAGAACTCGCAGCCCTCGGAGTAAAACTTGAGCATTCCGCAGTTTTGCATAGTCTACCGTTAGACCATCAAAACTGGCTACTTCTAAATTGTTCAGATGTTGGGTTCCGCAGCGAATTTGTTCTATCCGTTCCTCTACGCTAAATAAAGGCTTTTTATTCGGATTTCCCAAGACCGCCACAATCACCTGTTCAAATAGTTTACAACCTCGTTCGATAACATCTAAATGTCCTAACGTAACCGGATCAAAGCTACCAGGATAAAGGGCAATCACTCGTCATGACAAGATGAATATTATTGCCAAATTATAGACCTAAGGGGGAACGGAGCCTTAAAACCCGGTTATGTCTATCAATCTAACCCAAACAAAACCTTAAAATGTTCCAAGGACTGCGACTAGATCAACCCATAACCTGTTAACCTGTCTCTTGTCTCGACTCTTTGAAGCCAACGGACACCTCTGAACGGACTAATAAAGGATAGATATAGATATGTCAGATACCGGAATTCTTACTATTATTGCCCGTGAAATCCTGGACTCTCGCGGACGCCCCACCCTTGAAGCCGAAGTCTACCTCGATAACGGAGCCTATGGACACGCTCAAGTTCCCAGTGGAGCCTCCACCGGAAGCTTTGAAGCCCATGAACTCCGAGATGGAGATAAAAGCCGTTATGGGGGCAAAGGAGTTCTAACGGCCGTTAAAAACGTCAACGAGGTCATCGCCCCAGCCCTGAACGGAGTTAGTGCCCTGGAACAAACCGTCATCGACCAAATCATGCTCGACCTCGATGGTACCCCCAATAAAAGCAACCTCGGAGCTAATGCTATCCTAGGCGTCTCCCTCGCCGTCGCTAAAGCCGCCGCCGAAACCCTGGGTTTACCCCTGTACCGTTACTTAGGCGGCCCCATTGCCAACGTCCTCCCCGTCCCCCTGATGAACGTGATTAACGGAGGTTCCCACGCCGCCAATAACGTTGATATTCAGGAATTTATGATCGTTCCCATTGGGGCTCCCACCTTCAAAGAAGCCCTGCGTTGGGGGGCGGAGGTGTTTGCATCCCTGAGTGATGTCTTGAAAGGCAAAGGACTCCTCGGTGGCGTCGGGGATGAAGGCGGTTTTGCTCCTAATTTGGGTTCTAACCAAGAAGCTCTGGATATTCTCATCCAAGCCATTGAAATCGCGGGTTATAAACCAGGTGAACAGGTCGCTCTGGCTCTGGATGTGGCTGCGAGTGAATTCTATCAAGATGGCGTCTACACCTACGACGGTCAACCCAATAGTGGGGAGCAACTGATTGAATATCTGAGTAAATTAACCGGTCAGTACCCGATTATTTCCATCGAAGACGGTCTGCACGAGGATGACTGGGCTCACTGGAAATCCCTAACGGAAAAACTCGGTAGTAAGGTTCAACTGGTGGGGGATGACCTATTTGTGACTAACCCAACTCGTCTGAAAAGAGGTCTTGAGGAGAAAATAGCGAATTCTATTTTGGTGAAACTCAACCAAATTGGTTCTCTGTCGGAAACCTTAGAAACCGTTGACCTAGCCACCCGCAATGGTTATACTTCCATAATTAGTCACCGTTCCGGGGAAACTGAAGATACCACAATTGCAGACCTGGCCGTTGCCACCCGAGCCGGACAAATTAAAACGGGTTCCCTGTGTCGGAGTGAACGGGTCGCCAAATATAACCGTTTATTACGGATTGAAGACGAACTCGGCGCCCAAGCCGTTTATGCTGGAGCCGTTGGTCTAGGCCCTCGTTTCTCGAAATAATTGGAAAACACCGATAAAACAGTCCAGCCCTGGGCTGTTTTATTAATATTATTAGAAAAAAAAATCAAATTAAACATGAACAGAAACAAGAATATTCAGAAGGGTGCAACGCTTTTCCTAACGGGATTAGCAACGGTGGGTTTAGTTTTAGGAGAAGCGGTATTTTCCTCCGCCAGCGCTGCTCAACAGTTATTTTGTAATGGACGGATGAATAATGGTTGGACTTATTCAGCCCAGTTTCTCAATGGTCGTTTCACAGAAATCCGTTGGGAACGTTCAGGACAGCCCCCCATCGTCTCTAACCTGAGTTTTCAATCCACCAATAACGCCAGACAACCAGTTTATACAGGGTCAATCATGGCAGCCACCATGGTCACTTTAGTTGATTTATCCCGGGGTAATGTGCGACCGGGTTCACAAATATCAGTTACGGCGGAAGAATGGGGAACCAGCACCGGAACCTGTAGTCTCTCCTCGGGTAACTCGACGGGAAACTCCTCTGACTGGTTTACTAATACCAGGAAAAATTTAATTGGTTCTAATGAAAATCAAGCTAGACGTTGGCTCCAAAGAAACAATTTTTTCTTTACTCAAACGGTAGAACATACTAATCGCCGTATCATTGAGCGCTGGAACCGCAATAACCCCAATGGAGTTATTGATGTGATTTTTGTCAATAATAGGGTGTCTGATGTGGTGATGGTTCGTTAATTATATCCTTTTAATTCTTAATTCCGGTGGTGGCAATTCCCCGAATAAATTGTTTTTGTCCGATCAAAAATAATACAATCACTGGAATTGAAGAAATAACCACCGCCGCCATTAATAATTGCCAACTATTGGTATATTGTTCTTGAAATTCAGCTAGAACTAATTGTACAGTTTTTAATTGAGGTTTAGTGGTAAAAATCAGGGGTTTAAATAAATCATTCCATTCCCCAATAAAGGTAAATAAGAATAACGTTACCAGGGCGGGTTGAGCCAAAGGTAACATAATTTCCCATAAAATCTGCCATCGGTTCGCTCCATCCAAGGCGGCGGATTCTTCGAGTTCTACCGGAATTGTCAGGAAATATTGACGCAGGAGAAATATCCCAAAACCATTGGCAGCCGTGGGTAAAATTAAAGCCCAATAGGTATTAAGTAAGTGTCCCCATTTCAAAACCAAAAATATCGGAATTACTAATAACTGAAACGGAATCACCAGAGTGGCTAAAACAATTAATAATAGGGTTTGTCGTCCCCGAAACTTTAAGCGGGCTAACGCATATCCAGCTAAAGCTGAGGTAATCACTTGAAATGCGGTTACTCCTAAAGCCACTAAGGTTGAGTTAGCAAAAGCCAGGAGAAACCGACCTCGATGCCAAGCTTCTTGATAATTAGCCAGGGTAAACTGAGTTTCGGTGACATTGTTGGGGGTGGAAAAGGAGGTCACCAAAACCACCAATAACGGCAATAATACAATCCCAGCCCCCACCATCAATAGACCCCAGCTGCATCCGACTAATATTTTTCCCCCTGGAATTGCTTTTGCCATAAGTAACAAATGGTTGCTATCTTGTTTTGGTTAATAAAAAGTTATGATATTGAATCTGGTCTTCCCTCAAGCTGGATTCAATTCAATGTCCAAGTGCATCCAACGCGGAAAAGACGTGGGTTTTGTGCGAGAATCGCTATAAGCTTAATTAGTTAAGTAGTTTGGTGAAAAAATCAACTCTCCGACCCGATCTTTAAGGATACCTCAAAAGGGGGAAGGGGAGGGCAAGCCAGCAATAATAACTTATTTGTGATGAGGAGATTGTAAACCTATGCCACAGCTTGAAGCCATTGCGATTGACTTCCAATCTGAAACCTATAAAGATGCCTACAGCCGAATTAACGCCATTGTAATTGAAGGAGAACAGGAAGCCTACGACAATTACATCAAGCTGGGTGCAATGTTACCTGAGCAGCAGGAGAATTTGGCGGGTTTAGCCAAAATGGAAATGCGCCATAAGAAGGGGTTTCAGTCCTGTGGGCGGAATTTAGCCGTCACACCGGATATGGAATTTGCCCAGGAGTTCTTTGCTTCCTTACACCAAAATTTTAAGGATGCCGCCGCCGAAGGTAAAGTGGTCACCTGCTTGCTGATTCAATCTTTAATTATCGAATGTTTTGCGATCGCCGCTTACAACATTTACATTCCCGTAGCCGATGATTTTGCCCGCAAAATTACCGAAGGGGTGGTCAAGGACGAATATCTGCACCTCAATTTTGGGGAAGAATGGCTCAAAGCCAACTTGGAAGCCTCCAAAGCGGAACTCGAAGACGCCAACCGCCAAAACCTGCCGATTATTTGGAGAATGCTTAACCAGGTAGCTGATGATGCTCATGTTCTGGGAATGGAAAAGGAAGCATTAGTCGAGGATTTTATGATTGCTTACGGGGAAGCTCTAAGCAATATCGGGTTTTCGACCCGCGATATTATGCGAATGTCCGCCTACGGTCTCACCGCCGCCTAAAATACCCTTGGGATTTTGGAACACATCGAGTAGAGACGTTCCATGGAACGTTTCTACTTTAGACGTTAACTTACACCGCCGGGAAGTCCCCCGCTCTACCTGTAGCCAGGTGAGCGGTGGAAACAGAGGTGGGTCAACGTAGGTACGGAGTTGACCAAATCTTTTTGCAGTATTATGTAGTAATATATTCAGACCAGGAGGTGCAAATCGAGTGCCACATCAAGCTGTACAAGTCCGTCTGTATCCAACTGCATTGCAAGAAGCACATCTAGCCCAAACATTTGGATGTTCGCGCTGGTGGTGGAATTATGCCTTAAATAAATCCGTTCAGGTTTATCAAGATACTGGGTCATGGCTAGGACAGGTAGCACTCAACGCCCTACTGCCTAAGCTCAAAAAAGCCGAAGATACCCTGTGGTTAGCTAATTGTTATAGTCAGGTTTTACAAGCTACAACACTTAATTTAACCACAGCATATAAAAACTTTTTTGAGCAACGCGCAGGTTTCCCCAAGTTTAAGTCTAAACATGGTAAACAGTCAATTCAATACCCTCAAAATGTCAAAATTGTTGATGGTAATGTCAAACTTCCTGGCAATATGGGAATAGTCAAAGCCAAAATACATAGACCAATTGAGGGGAAAATCAAGACGGTAACTATTAGTAAAACACCATCAGGCAAATATTTGGCATCTATCCTGACAGAAATTGAAGGGGAAAACCCTACTATTTCAGAAGGTAAGATTTACGGTATTGATTTAGGGTTAAAACACTTTGCTGTTGTCACTGATGGTGAAAAGGTTTCTAAATACGATCATCCTAAACATCTTGCTAAACATGAGAAAAACCTTAAACGTAAGCAGAAAAAATTAGCGCGTAAACACAAAGGAAGTAAGTCAAGACAAAAGTATAGAAAAATTGTGGCAAAAATGTACGAACGAGTGAGTAATTCCCGGCAAAATTTTTTACATAAACTTAGTCATAAGTTGGTCAGCGATAGCCAAGCTGTCATAGTAGAGAATCTTCATGTCAAAGGCATGGTTCGTAATCACAATTTAGCAAAGGCAATATCTGATTGTGGATGGGGAACATTCACTAATTTTCTAGCTTACAAAATAGAACGAAAAGGCGGTAAGTTAGTTGAGATTGATAGATGGTTTCCTAGTTCCAAACTCTGTTCTAATTGTTTCTATCAAGTCAGTCAGATGCCATTAGATGTTCGTGAATGGACTTGTCCTAATTGTGGTAGTGATCATGACCGAGATGGAAACGCAGCTATGAATATTAGAGCAGAAGGTATCAGAATGCTAAAGACGGATGGTTCAGCCGTTTCTGCTGTAGGAGGGGAGGTAAGACCAAAAGGGGGACGCAAGTCCGTCTTGAGGCATTCGCCTGTGAGTACAGAAGCCGACACTGTACTTGGTACTCCAAGTCAGTGTGGGTAGTTCACACTCTAAAATCCATATTAAAATCTATAGTTGAATCATGTTTGGTTTAATCGGTCATCTTACCAGTTTAGAACACGCCCAAGCCGTTGCCAGAGATTTAGGATATCCTGAATATGCTGACCAAGGGTTAGATTTTTGGTGCAGCGCTCCGCCTCAAATCGTTGATGATATCAAAGTCACGAGTATTACAGGTCAAATCATCGAAGGCAAATATGTAGAGTCTTGTTTTTTGCCCGAAATGTTAGCCAGTCGTCGCATCAAAGCCGCTACTCGCAAAATTATTAATGCGATGGCTCATGCTCAAAAAAATGGAATTAATATCACAGCTTTAGGGGGATTTTCCTCAATTATTTTTGAAAATTTTAACTTAGAACAAATTCAACAGGTTCGGAATATTAAGTTAGAGTTTGAGCGGTTTACCACCGGAAATACTCACACCGCCTATATTATCTGTCGTCAGGTAGAAAATGCAGCGGCTCGGTTAGGGATTGATTTAACTAAGGCTACCGTTGCCGTTTGTGGAGCCACAGGGGATATTGGCAGTGCGGTTTGTCGTTGGCTCAATAGCCACACAGAGGCCGGAGAATTGTTATTAATTGCCCGGGATAAGGAACGTCTTAATGCTTTACAGGAGGAGTTAGGACGGGGAAAAATTATGGGATTAGAAGAAGCCTTACCCCAAGCGGATATTATTGTTTGGGTGGCGAGTATGCCCCGGGGGGTAGAAATCAATCCCGATACCCTGAAAAAACCCTGTTTGCTCATTGATGGAGGTTATCCCAAGAATTTAGCCACAAAAATTCAACATCCTGAAATTTACGTCTTAGACGGCGGAATTGTGGAACACGCCCTTGATATTGACTGGAAAATTATGAAAATTGTCAATATGAAGTTACCCGGACGTCAACTCTTTGCCTGTTTTGCAGAATCAATGTTACTGGAATTTGAGAAAATTTATACTAATTTTTCCTGGGGTCGCAATCAAATTACTGTTGAGAAAATGGAAAAAATTGGTGAGGTTTCAGTCAAACATGGGTTTAAACCTTTAGCTTTACCACTGTAGGAATCAGTCATCAGTCATCAGTTTAAGAGTCATCAGTTTAAGAGTCATCAGTTTAAGAGTTATCAGTTTAGGAGTTATCAGTTTAAGAGTTATCAGTTATTAGTCCTGTTAGTTCAATTTTTCAAGAGAAGTAAGAGGATATTAAGGCTAAATCTAAATAGCATTTTTCGGGAATATTCCCAGCTAATACTGTAAACGGTTGATTCGGTTCACCCAGATGATTTACTACTAAGAGAGCATCGGTAAAATCTTGATTTTTGGTATAATCATTGACGGTAATAATTGTTTTTAATCCCGCTTGTTTAGAAGCTGAAAATCCATGATAGGAGTCTTCAAATACTAAACAATCTGCTGCATTTAATCCTAATTTTTCCAAGACATAAAAATAAATATCCGGGGCAGGTTTTTTTGCAGGAACAATATCCCCGGCGGCAATAATTTCAAACCAATTGGGATGAATGGCTGTATTTTCTAATAAGGCTAAAACATTCGGTAAAGCACTGGTTGTAGCGATCGCTAACCTCATTCCTCCTTCCTGGGCTTCTTGAATCAACCGTTGTACCCCAGGACGCAAAGGAATTGAACCCTGATCTAATAATTTTCGATAATATTCATTTTTTAACTGATGTAGATCCCTAATTAAATCATTTAAGTTGTCTGTTAATAAAAAGTCTGGTTCATAGTGTTCAATATAATAACGAATTCGCTCTTTTCCCCCACCAATTGCTAATAATTTACCATACAAATCTACAGACCAATTCCAAGACAAACCCACCTGAGAAAAGGCTTGATTAAACGCAATTCTATGGCCATCCCGTTCTGTATCCGCTAAAGTACCATCCACATCAAAAATCACCGCTTTGAGTTTTCCCATAATCTTAAATTCAATATTTTTCCTATTCCCTATTCCCTATTAATTAAATTTTTGTTTAGCCTGCTCATAAACCTCAACGGTAATTTGAGTAACGCCTAATTCCTGAGCAAACTTTTCAATCTTTTTCCGAGCCGCTGGACGGACAAAAAAGGGAATTTCTTTCAAACGAGTTTCGGCTTCTGCTGTCCATTCCATAGAATTAATTAAAAAATACAAAAAATCATCTCAATCTATAATATACTGACAACGGCCCGATTTCGTCCCTGGGTTTTCGCCTGATATAGAGCATGATCCGCAGCATTAATTAAATCCAAAGGAAACCGCTCGACCGTAGGAATTAAAGTACAAATCCCAATACTCATGGTTACCCGGTCAGCAACGTTAGAACTACGATGGGGTAGATTAAATTGTTCAAGGACATCTTGAATTTTCTGAGCCACTTGCAACGCCCCTTCCCGATCAGTGTGAGGTAAAATTACCACAAATTCTTCCCCCCCATAACGGGCAACTAAATCAATGGAACGCTGAACACCCTGTTGCAAAGCCTGAGCAACCCGTTGTAAACAGGTATCTCCTTGAGAATGTCCGTAGGTATCATTATATTGCTTGAAATAATCAATATCACAAAGCAATAAGGAAAGCGGGCGTTGCTCTCGGATTAAATGATGCCATTCTTGATTTAAGATATCATCAAAACAGCGACGATTAGCAATTTGGGTCAGTTGATCAACCATGGCTAAATTTTGTAATTGTTGATTAGCCAGTTGTAATTGTTGATGAAGTTCTGATTGGTGAATGGCGATCGCTAACTGAATTGCTAATTGCTGCGTCAGTTCAATTTCTAGGGTTTGCCATTCCCGCGGCTGAGTACAATCATGGACGACTAATAGCCCCCATAAACCCTGGGTTTGTAAGATAATCGGAACCACTAATTTTGCTCGTACTTGTAAAAGTTCTAATAATTCCAAATGACAGGGAGTAAGCCCGGCGGTATAAATATCAGGAGTCGCTTTAATCGTGTTTTTCCAATAGTATTGTCCCTGATTTTCCACAAAATAGCTATCGGTAATTTCCATTTTCAGAATAGCTTTTGTCCCAGGACTTACAGATTCTTTAACCACCATACCACCCCAGTCGGAATTGAAACGGTAAATGATCACCCGATCTGTCTGTAGGAACTGACGCACCTCGGCGGTAGTGGTTTGCAGAATTTCATCTAAATCCAAAGACTGACGAATTCGTTGGGTAATGGTATAAATCATCCGTTCCCCTTCAGCCTGTTGTTTTAAGGTTTCTTCCACTTGTTTACGCGCCGTAATATTGGTAAAAGAAGCCACCACTGCATAGGGTTGGGGTGAGTCGGGAGGAAATAAGGGTTGGGAATTAATCGAAATCCAGGTTAAATTTTTATCGGGTTTATATACTCCCATTATCACATTAAATTGAGGCTTTCCTGTTTGTAAAGTGACCATCGCTGGATGGTTTTCTCCAGGAAAATTTGAACCATCCTCTTGAATGGCTCGCCACCGGGGGTCAATGGAAGTTAAGCCCATCATCTGGTCGGTCGTTAACCCTAAAATATCTTCCGCACTTTGATTACAGGCGGTGATCTGACCATCGGCTTGCTGGAGGACAATTCCTTCAGCCATGGCTGCAATCACAGAGCGATAACGTTCTTCACTTTCCTTCAGATTGGTTTCTACCTGTTGGCGATCGCTAATATCCTCAAAAATATATAACCGTCCAAAATAGTGATCGTCTTGATCTCGAATTTGACTAGAAAAACGGCGAATAGTACGCCCATCAGAAAAAGCAATTGTATCCTCAATTACCGCCCGATTGTCTTGTGATTGCAAGGGTTTACAGGACTCGGTAAAGGCAGGAACATCAGCAATTAAAGGAATACAATCGGGAATAATATCCTTGTTTTTTAAAACTCCTGCTAACATCTGAATTTCTAAGTGTTCAATTCTCCAAATTTTACAAAAAAGATGATTAAAATAGAGAATATTATCCGTCCGATTATCAACAACAAAAAATGCCAAGTTAGACGTATCCGTCATCGAACGTAATAAGGCTTCTTTCCAGCGCAATTCTTGTTCAGTATGCAGATGTTCAATCAAAGCAGTTTGCTGTTCTGTAATATCTTTTTCATTCACAAGAAGCATGGCATTTCCTGTTACTGGATCACGGGTAAAACGCACATCTAAACCATGCCAACGAATACCATTTAAAGTATAAACCTGAGTCTCAATACTAAAAATTGCCCCGGATTGGGCGGTTACGATCGCGGTTTCTCCAATCTTAGGATCGACAAAATGGCGGGCAAAGGCATTATCATGATTGAGATTGGGATAGAGGGTATCGCCATAACACTCAAGAGCGGAGGGATTTTGCATTAAGGGGACACCCTCCAGGGTATATAGGGAAATCATCACGGTGGTATGATTCAGGACTTCAATCGCCCGCAGGGTTTCAGGAGAGCTTTGATTAGCAACTTCTGTAATCCCTTCCACTAACATTGCTATCCGACCCGTTTCAATCTGAATTCCAGAACAAGTACAACGAACTGATATCGGTTTACCTTGGGGGTAAAATGTCCAGGTTTCGGTGATATTTTTTTTGTATTTAAATTGTTGTAAATAAGCGTTTAAACGAATGCGAGTAGCTTCTGAAATATCCTGAAAATTACGTTGAATTAATTCTTCTCGATCAGTAGCATTCCAGATATGAAGTGCGGCAGGGTTAGCCCACCACATTTGTAAATTCTCAATATCAAAAATCCAGACTGGGGTTTGGAGTCGATCTAGCCCATTTAATTCCAGAATTGATATAGCATTATTAGATTTTTCAGTTAAATATTCGTCATCAAGATGAGAACATTGGCAATCGGGTCTGGCGTTTATTTCTTGGATAGGTAGTGATATTCTTTGCGATTTTTGTTGATATAATTGCCGGAGATGGTGATCAGCTTCTCTATATTGAATAGCAATTCCTAATTGCATCGCCATGTGTTGCATAAATTTAATGTCTAGGGTTGTCCACTGACGGGAACTTTGACATTGATGAACAATCAATAAACCCCAAAGCTCGGGTAAGGTTGGAGAAGTTTGAGGCGATGGAGATCTCAGGAGTAAAATCGGGACAACCAGATTGGCGCGGATTTGTAATCGTTGTAAAAGCTCTTTGTAACAAGCTTGAAGCGGCTTAGTCTCTACATCTTCAATTGAGCTAATCTGTCCTCGACGATAGAGGTCTACCCACTTGGCTTGAAAGCAGGGATCATAGATTAGTTGTCCTAAAATTGGTATCCCTTCAGGACTGACGGATTCTTCTGCTACGACCCCATCGCCATCAGGTAAGAAACGATAGACCACAGCCCGATCGCAACCCAAGATTGCCCTAATTCCTTTGACCGTTACGTCTAAAACTTCACCTAATTCAAGCTGTTGGTGAATTTTCTGCGTAAGTGTCATGATTTGATTCAGGGTTTGCTCTGAAGTAAGTTGGGATACCAATAGAAGATCACCAAAGACCATGATAGTAGTAGAAGACTTATATCTTTATTATTAACCACTGCCCCTTTCCCTGCATCGATTCGGTTTAAAACTTCATCAAAATTTGATGAAAACTTAATGAAAAGGGGTCTGCACTTTATTAAAAATTTACAATTGCTCCCGGGCCAAATAATACACTGGCTCAATCTTTAATTAGGTATAACAGTCGCCACATCTATTAGGACATTCTTGAAAGCTAAAAGCTGCTCACAGTAAGTATTTACCTATAGCGAGATTGCCTATTCCCTATTGCCTCTTGCTATACTACCTATTGCCCATAGCAAGATTGCCTAAAAAAAAGGCGGGTAGGTATCAGTTTTCCCTGCTTTTTTAGTATTACTATTGTTTTTTATACCCAGATAAATAACCTTACCAGAAAAAAATTCTGATCACATCTCCGAATTGAAATACAGTTAAAATAGAAACCATCAACTATATTTTAATTGGGAGTAGCAGCAGCTTTTTGTTCCGCTATCTTCTGATTATTAGCATATTGAACGGCCCTATCTTCAGCCACCGTAAACTTAGGATGGGAGTTAGGAACCTTTTTCATCAACTCACTAGCCCGTTTCCATTCCGTTGCCACTTTTGTCCATTCTGCGCGGGTTTGGGCTTTTTGAGCTAAATTTGCGGTAGTGGTTGCGGTTTTAACTGCTTCAGAAAATGGATCAACTGGTGTGGCTGGAGAAGCAGGCGGTTTAGGAGAGGTGGCAGTCGAAGGAGTAGATGAAGTATCGGAGGACTCTGGAGAGGAGGAGGAACCTGTGGGGAGGAAGGGTAAGCGGAAGATTCCGGCAAAATGCAATCCCCCCAAGATGGCCAAAACCGCTAAGACCCCGAACAAGATCATCAACGGTAAAACCTTGCTTTTGGGCTTTTTGGGTTCAACCTGTCGAGTAGTTTCCTCAATTTCCTCATCGGGATCATCATCCTCCTCGGGATTGTAGGCGGCTGCTACATTATTATTATGGTCGGGCAAATATTCATCATCATCGATAATTTCGTCATCATCGATAATTTCGTCGTCAATATTGTAGTCTTCATCTTCATCATCCACCAAAGGCACGGAAGATTCATCCAAAAAGACATCAGCAACTGGCCTGATCACGGGTTCCGGTGGAGTTCTCAGAACAATTTCTTCTTCCCAAACGGGTAAATCATCTCCGAACTGACGCCCATAAACCCGAACGGTGTAAATCGTTTCAACACCGAGGCGATCCATACCATTTCGGACTAATTTAACCAAATCTTTTTGATAGTGAGGAACCTGATCCCCCTCCATCATGACATGGAGACAGCCGTTATCCCGCATGACATCTGCGTTAATTCCTTTAGATTTTAGGGAACGGTTAATCGCGTCTGCGATCACCTTGGGATCGCCCTGTTTAGCCAGTTCCCGTGGGCTTTGATCTTGTGATGACATAGCTAAAATGATTTCACCTGTCCATGACAATGATAGTATCACTCATTAATCGCTGTGCAACTATTTTCTGAAAATTAGAACTTTTATCCCCGTTGAAATAGACGACACAATTCAATAATCTGGGTTTGTAGGGTCGAAAGTTCCTCTCCACCGCGTTTGAGATGGGCTTCTAGTTGCAGCAATAGGGGTAAACTCTGTTGAAATTGCTTGAGTGTGGGAGTTTGGACTTCTTTTTGCAGGAAAAATACCCGGTTAGGGTTGCCAATTTCGGCGGTTTTAGCAATTTCGACTTTATCCCGAACTCCGGTTTCCATCATTAATTTAATCCATAACCAAGTCCGAAACTGACTAACTAAAGTTGCCACAATTTTCAGGGCGGGTTCATTATGTAAAAGTAGATCGGCAATTAACTCTAGGGCTTCGCTAGTTTGTCCGGCTTTAATACAAGTGGCAAGTTTTAGGCTGTTTTGAGTATTGGACTGAACTAATCGGGAAATGTCCTCCACACTCAAGGGTTGATGAGTCTTTCCACTAAAGAGTTGGAGTTTTTCCAATTCGTTATACAGTTGTCGGATATCATTTCCGACTAACTCCGCCAGGAGAGCGATACCATTGGGGGTCAGTTTTACCCCGCGTTCGGTGGCCAGGGTTCTAACTTGCTGTTCTAACTTATCGGTTTCCCAAGGTTTGATCCGCGAAAATTCCCGTAATTCTCCTTTGGATTTACTAATCTGTTCTTCTAAGAGTTTAGTGGATTTTAGCCGTTTATCGGGTTTGTGGGCACTGGTTAATAGTAAGGTGGTGGTATCGGGGATTGCGGGCAGGGTTCGTTCTAATTCCTGATAAACCTCCGTCGGGCATTGCTGCATCAGGGGGGTATCGGCCAACCAAACAAAGCGTCCACCCAACCCAAACGGGGGAGTCATGGCTTGATTGAGTCCCATTGCGATAGAATTTGCTTGATCGGACACAATTCTGTCAGAATTGAAACTATCCCAACTGGGATCAACGACGGCCGATCGCAATCGTTCCACCGCTTGCAATAAGGAAAAGTCATCGTCTCCCCAGTATAGGTAGATTGGCATAATAACTTAATTTTTTCAAAAGAGGCGATTAAAATTGGACGATACTTATCAAGTTTATGTGAATCGGGTGGCGCGGTTAACGCTGCCAGAATCCTATCACTCTCAGTTGGAGTATATCCAGGAGTCCCCTAAGTTTAAACCCGACTCCCAGGGTAGACGCCAAGCTGTGCCTTTCCCTGGTTATACCGTGATTACGCCTCCGGCGGCGGAAGACTTGGATAATCAAGAGTTCTATCAAAATCTCCAAGCTTGTCAACAGCAACTGGGTGAAAAGTTTGATCCTGATTTTTTAATTACTATCCCCCCGGATAGTTTACATTTTACCTTGGCTGATTTGGTCTGGGACAGTGCCTATCGAGATGCTAGTCAAGATCCTAATTTTGAGCCGAATTTGCATGAAGCGATCGCTCAATCTTTTGAGACGTTTAAATCAACCCCGATTTCTCCGGGTATCCGTTGGCAAATTTTTGGTTTTATGTTATTACCAAGGGCGATTGCCGTTTGCTTGGTTCCCCGAGATCAAGAGTCCTATCAAAAAACTCTTGAATTTCGCCGATCTATCTATCAAAATCCGGGTTTAATTCCGTTAGGTGTCGATCAACAATATTATCTAACGGCGCACATTACCTTGGGTTATTTCGGAAGTATTCCTGAAGATTTAGATCGGGCAAATTTTTGTAATATTCTATCTTCTTTTAATCAACAATGGTTGGATTCAACTCAAGAAATCTGGGTTAACCGAGCCGAACTCCGCAAATTTGACGACATGAATCGCTATTATCGAGAACCAAACTGGCCTGTTTTAGAGTTTAAATCCTAGGGGTTAGTGATTGGTTGTTCGGGTGTTGATGGTTAATCTCTAACGATCAACACCTGTTGAAGAAGGGACGGGGAAAGGGCAACGGGCAATAGGAAATCCTGATTGATGATTCATGTTATTGGAATTGGGTTAGAAGGGGCATCAGGACTGAGTGAGTCTGTGCTTAATTTAATTATGGGAGCGACGGTATTAGTCGGACGCGATCGCCATTTAAGTTATTTTCCTGAACATTTAGCCACCCAGTTAACCTTGGGAGATTTAACAGAAACCATTGTCGCCATTCGTCAACAACTGATTAGATGGGAAGTCGAAAATAAACAATCTAGTAATAATTATATTGTAATTTTGGTAGCAGGTGATCCGTTATTTTTTGGATTAGGTCATTTATTGATAGCCGAATTTTCCCCCGAACAATTAACCTTTCATCCCCATGTTAGTTCGATTCAGTTAGCCTTTAATCGGATTAAAACCCCTTGGCAAGATGCTCAAATTCTCCGAGCCCAGAGTCCGGCGATGGAAACCTTAATCCAAGCCTTACAACAGGGGATAGAAAAAATAGCAATTTTAACGGATACTATTTATAATCCCTTCGCGATCGCCCAATTAATCAGAAGTTTAGATTTACCTAATTGTTATCAATTTTGGGTTTGTGAAAATTTAGGGGGAAGGGATGAAAAGGTGCAACAATGGGATATAGAAATACTAAAAAATCAAGTTTTTTCACCCTTAAATATTGTTATCTTACTACGTCAATCTCGATCATCCCTAGAACCCTTAGATGTATCTAAACTTCCGACTTTTGGCATTCGGGATCAACTATTTTTAAGTTATAGCGATCGCCCCGAACTAATGACAAAAAGGGAAGTGAGGAGTTTAATCTTGGGAGAATTAGGATTACAACCCAAACAAACAATCTGGGATATTGGCGCCGGAATGGGTTCAGTTTCTATAGAAATTGCTCGTATTTTTCCTGATTCTACCATTTATGCAATTGAAAAAACAGCGGTCGGAACCAGCTTAATTGAACAAAATCGCCAACGGTTTCAAGTGAATAATATGATTTCAATTCATGGAGAAGCCCCAGATATTTTACATCATTTACGTTCTCCTAATCGAATTTTTATGGGGGGATGTGAAAAAAATTTAGGCGAAATATTAGGGATTTGTAGTATTCGTTTAAGTCCTGGTGGTGTAATTGTTTTAGCCTTAGAAACCATTGAACATTTAAACGCGGCTTTAAATTGGTTAGAACAACGACAACGTATTGAGGGGAGTTGGAGTCATCGAATTCTCAATGTCCAGTTATCTCAGGGGGTTCCCATTAATCATTTCACCCGTTTTTCTTCCTGCAACCCCGTCACCCTTTTAACGATTACTCACCATAGTTTATTTGCTTAGGGAACAGGGAACAGGGAGCAGGGGAGTAGGGGAGTAGGGGAGCAGGGGAGGCAGGGGAGGCAGGGGAGGCAGGGGGAGTAGGGGAGTAGGGGAGTAGGGGAGCAGGGGAGGCAGGGGGAGCAGGGGAGGCAGGGGGAGCAGGGGGAGCAGGGGAAGTAGGGGAGCAGGGGAGGCAGGGGGAGTAGGGGAGTAGGGGAGGCAGGGGGAGTAGGGGGAGCAGGGGAGGTAAACTCTTTCTATTACCCATAACTCATAACCCATTCGTAATTCGTAATTCGTAATTAGTAATTCCCTAATTAGGCTGGCGACTAAACAATTTAAAATAAGTAGAAACCCAGAATTGTTTAATCGGGAAAGCAATAAAAGTTAAAGGATTAATCGTAACAATGATATTACGAACATCTGCTTGAGCCTGTTTAATCACTTGTTTAGCAACCCAGTTAGGAGACATCACCCCAATCGGGTTTAAGTTACTTTTGAATGGCCCTAAAATTAATTTACGAATCACGCAGGGTGCATCCAAACGACGCAGAGTAATTAAATCTCCTAAAGTCCGTTTACTCAGTTCGTAGAGGGGGCTTAACGCTGGCCCAACCTCTGCTTCCGATGTATTCACCCAAACTTCCTTTTTAGCAATATCAGCGTTAGTTTTAACGGTACTCAGGAACAATTCTAATAGACGCCAACCGGAAAACGTATTCACCTCATAGGATTGACTGATCGCATCTTGAGTCCTTTGACCGTGAACATTAATTCCATGATTAATAATTAAAATATCTACTTTTTGCAATAACTCCCCTAATTGTTGTTCCTGTCCGACTTGCCAAGTTACGGTTTTGATCGGGATTGTTTCCCCCTCAACCGTTAAACTCAAGGGTTGGTCACCGGAGGTCAAAGCCAGAACTTTTGCCCCTTGAGCATGGAGATGAAATAAAAGAGCTTGTCCGAGAGTTCCCGATGCTCCAGTCACAGCAACGGTTTTCCCCTTGAGTGAAAGTGCCGTTCCCATGATTTTATCTAATAAAGTCAAAGTTCCACAAAAATAGGCATTTTGATTATCAAAATGATGCCGCCAATGGTAAGTTCGATTCACCATCCAAGGAGCGGGAGGACGGTCAAATTCCCCGGGAGTATGGGTCAAATCCGTCAATTGATCCGCATTGGGAATTCCCAAACCTCGGGCAATGGCGGAGAATAGGAAACTGAGGGTATAAAGACAACCGAGAAGGGCAAATCCCTGGTGTTCGGGGGTGTAAATATGGGCGATCGCCAGAAATATCAAACTGAAACTGAACATCACCCCGGCTTCGGGGACATCATTATACCAATGGGCTTGGCGATAAATTTCCTGACTCACGGGAGTTAAATCTGGGCGGAATACCCGATGATGCCAATTGTGTAAACGAATTAAGGGCGGGAAAACATGAGCCGCGACATGATAAAGATCCCTTACCATTTCTGCTCCGACGATAGAACCCACTCCCCAAGCCAAATTCCCAATCCAAACCGTTACCATATCCAATCACTCACACCTTTAATTCGCAAGTTTCCTGCCCACGATTAGCAAGACTCGACTCCAATTGTAGTCAAATTTGGTTCTAATTTTATGGGGGGCAACCCAAATTATAGATTTTGGGGTCATTGTGTAATTGCTATATATTATGTAGACTCGGTTTTTGCGCGCTATATATGGTGTAATTGCCTAAGTCCTGTGATATGTAGAGTGTGGATCAACACATTTTTTGCATTATGGATCAAAATATTGATAATTCTCGGAAAATTCCGTTACGCGGTGTCTTAATTGTTCCTTTTATTTTACAAATCTTTGCCTTTGTGGGGTTAACGGGGTATTTTTCGCTAAAAAATGGAGAGAAAGCTGTTAATGATCTGGCGGAACAGTTGCGCGGTGAAATTGCCACGAGAATTGAACAAAATTTACATAGCTATTTAGCCACACCTCGTTTAGTTAATCAAATTAATGCTGATGCTATTAGTCTAGGTCAATTAAACACAGAAGACCTGACAGCATGGGAGCGTCATTTTTGGAAACAAAAAAATACTTTTCATAACGTCAATGGCATGGTAATGATTACTGAAAAAGGTCAGGGTATAGCTATTAATAGTAACGAAGAAGGACAAGTATTAATTCAAGCAACAAGTACAACAAAGCCGAATCAGCTATATATTTATTTGGCTGGGACTAAGGGTGAAAGAACCAAATTAATTAAAGTATTTAAAAATTTCGATCCGCGAAATATTAAAATCTACAAACAAGCCACAAAATCTGGAAAAAATACTTGGAGTAAAATTGATTTTGGTGATATTGTTAACACTCCAATAATTACAGCTAATCAGCCTCTTTTTGATCGAAATGGAAAAATTACTGGAGCCTTATTTGCAGTTCTACGTTTATCCTTGATTGGGAATTTTTTGCAAGATTTAAAAGTAGGAAAAACGGGACAAACTTTTATTATGGAAAGAAGCGGAATGCTAGTGGCTACTTCTACGTCAGAAAAGCCATACCGCAATAAACAAAGATTTTTAGCCACCGATAGCAAAAATATTTTAACCCAAGCTACCGCCAACTATTTAGTAACAAAATTTAAAAATCTCAATTCTATTCAAAGTTCTCAAAAGTTGATTTTTTTTATCAATGGACAAAAACAATTTGTACAAGTTGTTCCTTTTCGAGACGGTAAAGGTATTGATTGGTTAATTGTAATTGCCATTCCAGAAAACGATTTTATGGGAGAAATTAATGCCAGCAAACAGACAACAATTTTACTATGTTTTTTAGCGTTATTTTTGGCAATTATTTCGGGAATTGTCACTTCTACCTGGATTACTAAACCCATTCAAAATTTGGGTATAGCAGCAAGGGAAATAGCTGATAGTAATTTCGATCAAACAATAAATACTTCCGCCATTGAAGAAGTCAATGCTTTAGCTAATGCTTTTAATCTTATGAGTCAGAAACTCAAGCAGTTTTACGAGCAATTAGAAGATTATTCGCACTCCTTAGAACAAAAAGTTGCCGAAAGAACCCAAGAATTAGAGCAAGAAATACGCGATCGCCAAGAAATACAAGAGATACTCAAGAAAAGTGAACAAAGATATCAACTAACTTTAGAAAGTGTGAATGAAGGCATCTGGGACTGGCAAATCACAACCGATACGATCTATTTTTCACCCCAATGGAAAGCCATGCTAGGCTATGAAGACAAGGAAATTCCTAACCTATTTAGTTCTTGGGAAACACTGGTTCACTCCGATGATTTGCACCAGGTATTAGACTTTTTAGGAGAGCATTTAAAAAGTGACTGTAATGAACCTTATAGTTGCGAATTTCGGATGTGGCACAAAAATGGTAGCTACAGATGGATACTATCACGAGGTCGGATTGTCGAGCGAAATGCAGAAGGCAAACCCATGCGTTTACTTGGTTCTCATACCGATCTTACAGATCGCAAACAAACAGAAATAGAATTGCAAATAGCCAAGGAAACTGCTGACGCTGCGAATAAAGCCAAAAGTGAATTTTTGGCAAACATGAGCCACGAATTACGCACTCCCCTGAATGGGATTTTAGGCTATGCTCAAATCCTCATGGGTGCAAAAAATTTAGACTCTCAAAATGTGCTCAGCGTAAAAATTATTTATCAATGTGGTTCTCATTTACTTACTTTAATTAATGACATTCTCGACTTTTCTAAAATCGAGGCTGGAAAAATAGAATTTTACCCAACGCCATTTAATTTTGGGGCATTTTTAGAGGATGTTAGCCAAATCTTTCGTCTCAGAGCAGAACAAAAATCTATCAGTTTTACTTGTGAATTTGACTTTTCTTTACCCGACAACTTGCACGGGGACGAAAAACGCTTAAGGCAGGTTTTAATTAATCTCTTGGGTAATGCGGTTAAATTTACTGATTGTGGAGGCGTTACTTTCAAAGTTCAACTGATAAAATTAGTACCCTTAGAACCTAATACCCAGGAATTACAGGCTATCAACACTATCCGCTTTCAAATTGAAGATACTGGAGTTGGTATCGGTAAAGAGCAAATGCAGAAAATTTTTCAACCTTTTGAACAGGTGGGTAATACTGATAAGAGGTCAGAAGGAACTGGTTTGGGATTGGCAATTAGCTTAAAAATTGTTGAAATGATGGGTAGCAGTATTCAAGTTAACAGTCAGTTAAATACTGGTAGTCAGTTTTGGTTTGATTTAGACATCCCTTCTGCTAGTCAATGGGAATCATGCAACATTGAGCCAAAAACTGTGATCGCGGGTTATGGGGGAACTAAACTGAAAATTCTCGCAGTTGATGATCGGTGGGAAAACCGATCTGTGCTAGTTAATTTATTAGCACCCTTGGGTTTTGAAGTCTTAGAAGCTGCTAATGCTCAAGAGGCTTTAGAACAAGTTAATTCTGTCCAATTTAATGCCGTTATTACTGATTTAGTCATGCCAGAAATGGATGGTTTCGAGTTAGTAAGTCGTCTTCGCTCTCAACCTGAATTGCAAGATTTAGTGATTATCATTTCTTCCGCCAGCGTATTTGAAGCTGATCAGCATAAGAGTTTAGATGTGGGAGCAAATGCCTTTTTACCCAAACCCATACAAGCTGCCGAGTTATTTGCATTATTACAAAAGCATTTAGGGATATCTTGGACATATCAAGAGTCAGTTGAACTTGATAAAAATGTCAATCAATCTGTAGAATCAGATTCAGTTTCTTTTTTAGTACCACCACCGGATGAAGAACTTGTAATTTTGTACGATTTGGTAATGAGAGGTAATTTAAAAGCCGTTACTAAACAACTGGAACAATTAAAAAAATTAGATGCAAAATATATCCCCTTTGCCGAACGATTAGGGGAATTAGCTGGAAGTTTTCAAGAAAAACAATTACGATTATTTATCAATGATTATAAACCCAATAAGTAGTTGCACAAAATAAATTACCTAGTTGAGAGAGGGAACAGGGAACGGGGAATAGGGTAAAGGACTTGTAATTAATTTTGTTTAGGTACTTAATAGAAATCAAATTGATACTTGAGAATCCCCTAATATTTTTTTTAATTATAAGCCGATGAACCGCGTGGCATTCTCACTATCTAAGGGGCGGGAAAAAAAGTAACCTTGTCCGAAAATACATCCTAGTTCTCTAAGAATTTCTATTTGTTCTTGAGTCTCAACTCCTTCGGCAACAACTTCCATTTTTAAATTTTCACCTAATAATATAATTGTTTGCATGAGAATTGTATCATTGGGATTTCGATTCAGATTTTCCAAAAAGGAACGATCAATTTTTAAAATATCAATGGGCAAATCCTTGAGTAAATTTAATGAGGAGTAGCCTGTACAAAAATCATCAATACATATACCAACACCAAGATTTTTTAAAAATTTAAAGTTTAAATTTGCTTCTTTAAATAAACAACTTTCAGTAATTTCTATATTTAAAGTATTTTTAGTTATACCAGTTTGTTGTACAATTTCTGCAATCTTTTCAAATAAATTAATTTGCTGGAATTGCAGCGGAGAAAAGTTAACATTCATTGTCAAAGATACGTCAGGTAATTGATCTTGCCAATGTCTTAACTGATTGCAAGCTTCGCGTAAAATCCACCAACCTAAAGGGTTAATTAATCCTATTTCTTCAGCCATAGGAATAAATTCATCCGGTGGAATCATGCCTTTTTCGGGATGATTCCAGCGAATTAAAGCTTCAAAACCTTTAATTTCTTGAGTGATCAGGGAAACAATAGGTTGATAGTACAAACAAAATTCTTGTTGGGAGATTGCTTTTCGCAGATCTTGTTCTAATTGTAAGCGTGTAATTACATCGGCCTGCATTTGCGGATCAAAAACCTGATAATTACCACTCCCCCGCTTTTTAGCTTGATACATGGCAATATCTACATCTCTAAGAATATCCATCGGTTGTTGATAACCCATGACACTAGAAGTTATGCCAATACTCGCTTCTATAATTGCTTCGTAGCCCCCATTAAAATTAAAGGGTAACTTAAACTGTTCTAATAGTTGTTGAGCGACGGAAATCCCTGTTTCCGTTTCTACTAAAATTACAAATTCATCCCCACCCATCCTCGTTGCTGTTTGGGAAGGTTTTAAACATCCTTGCATCCGATTTGCCACACAGTTTAATAGCTCATCTCCGGCTAAATGTCCCAGGCTATCATTAATAATTTTAAAGCGATCTAAGTCAATAAATAAAACAGAATAACTAGCCTTAGCTGCAATTAACTCCTGCAATCGCTTCATCAACCAGTCACGATTTGGCAAACCCGTTAAGGAGTCATGGAAGACATTATATTCTAATTGAGCTTTACTTCTGCGTAAGTCTTCCAAGGTTTGAGAAAGTTCAGAGGTGCGTTTTTTTACTCGAATTTCTAATTCTTGATTTAACTGATTCAAGTCTGTACGAACTTGGTTGTGTTCGGCAATTTCTTGTAATAAACAGTGATTTTTTTGTTCAAGAATTGCAGTTAAAATTTGCAATTCTAAATGAGTTTTAATCCTAGCTAAAACTTCTTCTTTACGAAAAGGTTTGGTAATATAATCTACTGCTCCTAAAGAAAGACCTTTGACAATATTGTCTGTTTCGGAAAGAGCCGTAATAAAAATTACTGGGATTTGACTATATAAAGGATTTTCTTTCAATCGTTCATACATCTCAAATCCATCCATTTTTGGCATCATTACGTCTAATAAAATTAAGTCAGGAATCACATATTCTAGTTTTTGCATGGCACTTTCTGCATCTTCCGCCACCAAAACTTCAAAATTCGCTTCATTGAGGAAATTCGCTAAGATTCCTAAATTAGCAGGGATATCATCTACTACTAAAATCGTACTTGGGTAATAGGTCATATCTGTCATAAATTTACTTATATTAATTATTGATGGTTATTTTTGATCAGCAAGAACTTTAAAATACTATTAAGGTTTTGATGATTCTGATAGAATTATAGTTCTTGCTCAATGCGATCGCTAATCTCGTTTTGTAATTGGCTTGCTACTTTATTAATCGCTCTGTGTCCATTTCGTAAAGACAACCACCCCGTTAATCCTAAATTTGTATGACAAAAGAAAACACGAGAATAGCACGCAGGGCAAGTTTTTGAAAGCTAGGAATAATTAGACGCATAGCAGATCAAAAATTGATAGCTGCTCAAATGCTGGATGGGTTGACGCTTCAAGGGCTACTGCTATCTTGGCGGTAGTCTTATGTCTGCCTCCACGTCCGTTTAAAGTCTCCGAATGCCCTCCGGCGACACTTCGACCTAGGTTGTCCTGAGCGCAGTCGAAGCCTGTCATAAGCGGAGTCGAATGGGGCTCAGTGCAGGCTAAAATATTTACTGCGGCATTAACATCTCTGTCATGAGAAGTTCCACAATTGAGGCAAATCCACTCTCTAATATTTAGCTCTTTTTTGCCACTGTGAAAACCGCAACAAGAGCAAATTTGAGAAGTGGGAATCCATCTATCAATTACTCGAAAATCCCGCCCGTACATGACTGATTTAGCTTCTAACATGGTTCTAAAACTACGCCAACCTAAATCGCTAATGGCACGGGCTAATTTTCGGTTCTTAATCATCCCTGACACATTCAAATCTTCCAAGACTATTGTTTGATTTTCACGAATAATCTTAGTTGACAGTTTATGTAAAAAATCATTTCTGGTATCAGAAATTTTAGCGTGAAGTTGAGCTAATTTCTTTCTAGCAATCTCCCTTCTTTTACTACCCTTTTGTTTCCTTGACAAATTACGTTGTAATTTCCTTAAACGCTTTAATTGTTTCTTTAAAGGTTTAGGTGATTTAATTTTTTCACCGTTACTTAATGTAGCAAAATCAGTGATTCCCAAGTCAATTCCAACACTTTGTCCATTCTTGGGTAATTGTTTGGGGTTAAACTCAACCACAAAGCTAACAAAATATCTATCAGCACTATCTTTGATTAGGGTGACACTAGAAGGAACTGCGGGTAATAATCTACTCCAGATTACTTTGATATCACCTATTTTAGCCAGGTGAATGTAATTAGAGTCAGGATAAAGTTTGAACCCATTATCGGTAAATCTAGCTGATTGCTTGGATTTACGTTTCTTGAATCTGGGTGGTTTAACTTTTTTGCCTTTTCTTTGGACTTTACAGGATTTAAAAAAGTTAGAATAAGCCTGTTCTAAATCTCTCAAAGATTGTTGCAAGGGAACAGAGGAAACTTCTGTTAACCATTCTTTTTCTTCGGTTTTTTTTAGTTCTGTAAGTCTTTTAGATAGTTCACTACTAGAAGGTTTTTTGTTACCCGCACGGTATTGGTCTTGACAGTAAGCCAAGGCATCGTTAAAAACTACACGACAACAACCAAACAATTGAGACATCAGCCTCTTTTGTTGGTCTGTTGGGTAGATTCTGTATCGATATCTTAGCTTCATTGCCTTGGTTTAAAACCTTCTTCTTTAGTGTACACTAAAATAGAATAAAAAGCCTAAGTGGAACTTAGGGGTTTTAAACCCAAAATTTCCGATAACCAAGAGTATTTATTAATTTAAGGGTTTTAGCCCTTTGGCGACGAGAAAATATCTAAGTCCCACTAGAAAATGCTATTCTTAACCCTGGCTACTCTAAATATAGTGTAGCTGCGTAAGTCCTGTCTATGTTAAAATTCGATTGTGAGTTAGGAATCCGCATCTACGTTTTAAAGCATCCTAGGTATGACCGCATGAGTCGAATTCTCATTGCTGAAGATGAACCCCGAATTGCCTCCTTTCTGGAAAAGGGACTGCGAGCGAATGGATTTATCACAACTTTGGCCCGCAATGGACAGGAAGCTATAGAAAAAGCCCTCGCCCATGAGTTTGACTTATTGATTCTCGACTTGGGACTTCCTGATCAAGATGGGTTTCAAGTTTTAGAACAATTACGGGGTCAGGGAGAACAAATTCCGATTATTATTTTGACCGCCCGGGATGATATTACGGATAAGGTAGCAGGATTAGAGGGGGGTGCAGATGATTATGTGACTAAACCCTTCCGATTTGCAGAACTTTTAGCTCGGATTCGTGTTCGTTTGCGACATCATCCCCCATTGATGAGTAACGAAGATAAGGCTTTAACTGTTGGCCAGATTACACTGGATTTATATACCCGTCAAGCCTGTTTGGGGGAAACACCGATTACTCTATCGGCTAAGGAATTTCAACTGTTAGAAACGTTTTTGCGCCATCCGGGTCAAGTGTTGAGTCGGGAACAACTATTGGATCAGGTTTGGGGATATGACTATGATCCAGGCTCGAATATTGTTGATGTTTATGTGGGTTATCTGCGTAAAAAGTTAGGGGGTCAACGGATTGAAACGGTACGGGGGATGGGTTATCGTCTGGTGTCTTGAAACTTCTGGGAACTTTTGAACTCAACAGAACGTCCACGGCGGTAACCCGGTCGTAACCAGCGATTGGGACAGATTTAGTGATCAGGATAGGTTTTATTGGTTTTATCCGATCTGCGGTTGGTTCATCAGGGACATTTAACGATCAAATATTGTGACTTTGGGATACAAGCAAAGTCCGGTGGGGATTTTTTTTGAAAAAGCGCGAAAATTAGCTATCTATTGCTTACAAATAGCCAGGCTATGTTGTGTCTATGGCTCAGGCTATTAACAATATTTTAAAAACTGTTATCTCTTGCCTCAACTAAGGGAATACTAAAATTAAGTGGGTGAGGAATAACAAAGTCAATGGAGATTTGAATTAAAATTAATCACTGTCTTTCTTTAACCTAATTTTTGAAAAGGGTTAAAGAAAAAGTTTGTGGTTTAAATTTCAAAAAGTCCACCTAAAAAACAAAAATAGGGCAAGTTTTTGTCGTTTAAATTAAAAAAATAAGCTGATAAAACTCTAAAATTAAGATTTTTCTCATAAAGGATTCATAACCATCTTAAATCAATGTTTTAGAGTGAATATGGGCAGAAAAAACAATCAGAATCGAATAATATTCAATCCTTGATTGATATTCGGTTCGATAGTTTCAGAATGGATCTGCAAGAATACCGTTATTGTGTCGTATAGATTACAAGGTTGAAAAAACCATGAATGACCTGAACAAATTTTCAAAAGAATTAGACAAATTGGGTGACAAACTGGGCAAATTAGCCAACAAACCCGATAAATTCTTCAAGAAACTAGATAAGCTGTTTGATAAAGATGCTTATTTGAAATTCAATCCCGATGTTAAACTAGCCGTTGAAGCCAACTTAATAACACCAGAAGAACACTTTCTACTCTATGGAATTTATGAAAATCGGGAATTTAGTAATCTATTTAGTGTTCGTGAATACTTAAAGCTGAATGTAGATTTCAAATTTGTAGCTGAACAACAGGGTTTAAGTGTTGCTGAACATTTTGTTGATTTTGGACAGAGTGAAAACCGTCCCTGGAATCCTCTATTTAATATTCAGGACTATCTCAATCTTAATCCTGATGTTAAGCAAGCTGTTCAAGATGGTTTGACCAATGCTAGTGAACACTTCTTGGAGCAGGGAATAGATGAAACACGAAAGTTTAGTTTTGTCTTCAAACTCAAAGATTATTTAGCACTTAATCCTGATGTTGCAGTCCAAGCTCAAGAGGGTCTAATCAATCCGATTCTCCACTTTTTTAATGTGGGTCAATTTGAAGGTCGAGAATGCAATAAGTCCTTCTTGAATGTCAAGTATTATTTAGAAGCAAACCCAGATATTAAGTTGGCTGTTAAGTCAGGTCAAATTAGTGCGATCGCTCATTTTCTCGAATTTGGTCTGGGGGAAAATCGTCCGTTCAATCCTAACGTTTCTGTTACTAAGATTCTGCAACAATTTAAGGTTAGTAACCTCTCAGTAATTAGTATTGAGCAAATCAAGCAATTTATTGAGGCATCGCTATCAGCACCCGCACCCACACCCACACCCGCACCCACGCCCACACCCACACTCGCACCAACCGCAACACCCGCACCGATACCAACGGTTGAACCGACACCCGCACCAACCACAACACCTGCAGCACCAACCGCAACATCAACACCCGTACCAACGGTTGAACCGACACCCGCACCAACCGCAACACCAACACCCGTACCAACGGTTGAACCGACACCCGCACCAACCGCAACACCAACACCCGTACCAACGGTTGAACCAACACCCGTTCCCACACTAGAACCAACTGCGGAACTTCCCTCAGAATTGTTCAATCTTGACTATATTAAAATCACCTATGGGGTTGAACTGAAAGCGGGTTTAAAAGTTGAGGATCTCAGCAAAATTACAGATAGTGAAATTCTCAATTTCATCAAAGAAAATGGATTAAAGCTGGGGATTAATACCTCAGCCTATGTAGATATTAAGAGTTACCTAGAAGCTTATAGCCAACAACTACTAAGTTTCTATCAAGTTGCCTCTGTTTCCAATCTCACTTTTGTACAAATTCTCAACTATATTAGTGGAGTAGGTTTAGAAGCAGGAAACAGTCCCTCTGTCTTCATTGATTTTGATTTTGTCAAGAAAAATCATGCTAAAAAATTAGAGAAATTCCTTGAGAAAACCCTTGACAAAATCACCAACAAAGATATTTTAAAATATCTTGACCAAGAAGGAATTGGAAGTGGAGATCAACTCTCAGGTTCCATCGACTTTAATTACATTCGGTCAACGTATAATGTGGAACTGGTTGCTAAATTTGGGGTGAGCTTAGAACTCATTAGTAATCAGCAAATCTTTGCATTTATCAACAGTAAAGAAGGATCTGAAGTAATTACCCATCCTTCACCTACCGTTGATATTAACTTCGTCAAAGTTGTTTACGCGAAAGAGATTGCAGCCTACTTCAATATTTCCGTTGAACAAGTCCTGGCTCTGCCCAATCTTCAGATTTTGCTGTTCATTAATAATGTTCCACCAGAACAAAACGTCGATACCTCTTGGACAGTTTCTTTAAATTACTTAGAAGCTGTTTATGGGAAAGAATTAGTCGCTGGGTTAGGAAAAAATCCGTCCGTTGAACAAATTCTTAATTTCATTGAAGAACAAGGAATTAAAAACGGACATACCGTTTCTCCCTTCCTGGGTCTGGATTATGTGAAACAGTTGAATCTCGATAAAATTGTCGAGAAATATGACATCACACAAACCAATGAAATTGGAAGTGAAAATATTCTCGAAAGTATCAATGTAGATTACCTCATTGACGTTGAATACTCTCGCGTTAAATACGCTACTCAGTTAGCCGCTTATTTCAAAATTTCCGAGGAAGAAGTTGCCAACCTAACGGATGAAAAAATCAAGGTTTATATCCTGGGAATTGGCAAAGAATTGGGATTAACTGGAAATCCCATTGACTTTAAGAAAGTCGAAAAACTGCTGGAAAAAGAACTCAAAGACTTCTTTAAAGTCAAAGATGTTAAAGACTTAACCGATGGACAAATCAAAGGTTTCCTATCGGGTGAAGGTAAAAAACTCGGACTGCTGAAGCAAATTAGTGAAGTCGTTGATGTCGAATACTATAAAGAAATTTATGGTAAAGTCTTAACGGCTGAATTTGGAGCAGATATCAAAGCGGAAAACATCATTGATTTTCTATTTGGTGATAAATCTCCAGTTATTGATGTGAAATTCTGCTTAGATAAATATGCAGACGAACTCACACAATATGCCGATAGTTTAGGGAAAAATTCCAAAAAATTAACCCTAGACGATCTGAAAAAATACTTTTTCAGCAATGAAAAGTTTGATGCGGCAAAGAGCCTAGTCACTTTCGATTTAACAGCGTTCAGTACCCAATATTCATCACAGTTAATTGCGTTTTATGGTGTAACTGCGGTTACGGAAATTACCCCAGCGCAAATTTATCAGTTTATCACCCAAGAAGCCTCAAAATTGAATCTCAATCTTTCTGAATTTATCTCAGCAGATGGATTGGCATTTTACCAGAAAGAATACGCGGAAAAAATCGCGTCTCAATATGGTGTTGAGGTCAGCGTTGTTCAGGAATTAAATCCCAATGTTCTACTCGATATTGTCTTTGGTGGCTGGTCTGATGACCTTGATTCTGACTACTTCCGGGTGAAATTTGCAGGAGATGTTCAAGCGACATTTGGTGTAGATGCGATCGCTAAAGTCACGGATTTACAAATTCTCCAATATCTGCATGATCAGGAAACCGTTGATGTTAAGACAATCAATTGGTTTGATACCGATGGATATGTCAAAAAATACGGTAAAGAACTTGAAGCCGCGCTGAAAGATTCCTACCACGTTAAAGACATTAGTGAACTGTCTAGTCAGCAAATTATCAAGTTTGCTTTTAGTCCTGAAGCTAAAGCGTTTAGCGTAGAAGGATTGATTGATTTAGGGTACGTTACCGACACTTTTGGTGCTGCAATTGTGAGTGGGGATCAAGTTACTGAAAAATGGATTAGTCAATATATTAGCGTTGATGCTGGATATGTTGAGTTTCAACTCAGTGGTTTGATTGAAGCGGGAACTGTTACCTTAGATCAAGTCAATCAAGTTCTAGGAACAACCGTTACCAGCGTTGATTTGTTGAGTAAGAAACAACTGATTGACCTTATTAATAACAGTGAATTCAAGACCGCTTTAGGCGCGGGTGTTGAAATTAAACTGTCTCAAGATCCCCCGAATTTGGATTATATCAAAGCCACCTTTGCTCCCGCTTTAGCAGAAGTTTTAGGGGTAAATGTTGCCTCCCTTACGGGTGATACAACCAAGGTTGTTTCTAACGATAAAGTCCTAACCTACCTGGTTGAAAATAAAGCAGCAGAAATCGCGGCATTTGCCAAAGTTACTGAAGCTGAAGTTACACCGGAATTAGCACAACAATGGTTAACTAAAGCCAATCTGATTACCCTGGATAATGGTGGTACAACCGATGGCGGTACTCCCATTAAAATCGATTTAGTTTACGGTCGTTATCAGCTAGAACAGTTGGTTACGGACGGAAAAATTACCCTCGATACGGTTAATCAATTCTTAACTACACCGATTGAGTCTTTAGCAGCAATTACCGACGCAAATCTGACGGAATTATTACTCAATAAAGACTTGCAAACCGCATTAGGTGAAGACAGTATTGAGTTAGTTCAACCTGATACTTTAGATTTAGGTTTCTTGATTTCTAAATATCAGACTGAACTGTCAGCAAAATACGGTTTACCTGCGGATACTCAATTTACCGAACAACAAATTAAGGATTATTTCACTACCGCAGATGCTGAAAAAATTGCAGCCGCAGGTGTAACGGTTGAACAATATATTCAACAGCTTACGGTGACGGAAGTTCCAGCGCCAGTGCCACCAACTAGCCCAGTGGCAGACTTTGATCCACAATATGTGAAATTCCAACTGAAAGATTTGTTGGATAACAATGTGATCACCCTGGAAGATGTTAATGGTGTTTTGACTACCGATGTTCAAGCGTTAGATGGGTTAACCAATGAACAAGTTCAAGAATTAGTGGTTAACGAAGCCTTTAACACTAAACTGGGTGCAGATAAAGCTCTGAAACTAACACAAACGGAGACACCTGACTATAACTATGTGCGTCACCTTTACGCTCAAGAATTAGCGGGTGCTTATAGTGTTTCAGTTAATGATGTTTTAGCGGGAGATGTTGTTACCCTAACCAACGAACAAATCCTTGCAGCCTTTACACAAAAACT
This sequence comes from Planktothrix sp. PLAVEN19ND, assembly GCF_057220675.1. Lineage (NCBI taxonomy): Bacteria > Bacillati > Cyanobacteriota > Cyanophyceae > Oscillatoriales > Microcoleaceae > Planktothrix > Planktothrix sp. PLAVEN19ND. Next base: position 3,928,256 of record NZ_CM170132.1, read on the forward strand.
GTCAACAATTGATGTGGGATATGTCAGTGATCAACTGGAAAAATTAATTACTGACCAAAAAGTAAGTTTAGATCAAGTCAAACAATTCTTAGGAAGTGGAGACGCAACGTTCACCACCGTTGAAGACTTGACAAATGCCCAAATCATTCAGTTAGTCTATAGTCCTGACTTCAAGGATTTGTTAAAAACAGAGAATCAAACGCTGAAACTTTCCCCTGTTGATTATGAACAGTACATTAAGGACAATACCGATGCTTTGAAAGCAGCCTATCCAGATGTGACCGATATCAAAAATATCACTCTGCAACAGGTCAAGCAATTCATTTATGGTGAAGGAGTTAAACAGGGTATTCAGCTTGATAAATATCTTGCTCTTGATTATCTCGGAGACACCTATACAAGCGCGATTAATAGCGTTGCAGTTGATGATCAGGTGGCGTTAAATTGGTTGAAAGATGACTACAATCAATTGGATGTCAACTATCTGCGTTATCAATTTGACCAGTTAAGTGTTGAACAACAAACGCAGTTATTAACTGATCTGAAAATCCAGAAAGATGTTAATTCTCTGACGGACAAAGACATCATTTCTATCACTTTGAGCGATGCTTATAAACAAGTGTCACCGGATGACAGTATCCAACTAACCGCTATCAATGTTGACGCTTATCGGCAAGGTTACACCCAACAGCTTGTTGATTACTATTTCCCAAGCAACGATGGCGTTACTCCTCCTCCCGATGGCGAAGTTGCTCCTCCTCCCGATGGCGAAGTTGCTCCTCCTCTCGATAACCCCGAAGATGTTCATAGCGAAAATGGCAACCTAATTGATAAAATCAGCGACAAAGATGTTATTAAGTTTGCCTTTAGCGACGGAATTAAACAAGGAATTAATCCTCTGGAATTCGTTGATAAAGAATACCTAAAAACGGCTTTCAAAGGTGAACTAGCAACCCATTACAACGTTGATATATCGGCAGTTGCTCAACTCGATGATTCCTTGGTCGCGGATTATGTTTACGGTGGGATTCTGGGGGCAGAAATTGACTATAAATTCTATAGTCAAACCTACAAAACCGAGTTAGAAACCACCCTCAACAAACCCATTGAACAAGTCACAGATACGGAGATCCTGCAACACGCTTTAGACGTGACAATTCCGCAAGGAAAAGCGATCGCACCTGTGGATGTGGATGGATTTGTTAAGGAACACAAAAAAGAACTGTCCGAGATTTTTGGTATCGAACCCAAGGAACTCAAAAAACTTGATAAAGCTTTCCTCAAAGACTTTATCCTAGAACAAGCTTCTTCCTACGATTTAGATGGGAAAAAATACACCAATCTTGACTACTATGTGAATCAAGGCGGGGAAGATTTGTTAGAAAATTACCGTGAGGAAAAGGTCTACAATATTGATCCCAAGAAAGTCTTTGACTACGTTTCTGAAAATCAAAAAGACATTTCTAGCACGGCTCCAACGGTTGATTTAGTTTGGTATCAAGAACAATATGCCGATGATCTTGCGACCAATAAACCTAAAATTGATACCAATGGAGATTCCCAACTTTCTAACGATGAGTTGTATGTTTATGCAACCGGGGAAGGTTTAATTAAAGGAAACAAACCTTCTGAATTGTTGAAGGATTTCGACGCATACGTTGCTGATCCTCAAGTGCAAGAAGATGTCTTAACCTACTACAATGTTGGGTCGGCTGATGCACTGACAAATCCTCAAATTGTCACCTATATGGTGGGTAAAGGTTTATTAGATGGTCACGAACCTTTCAGCGATGAATTCTTAACGAAAAATCCTGGACTAGATTTGGCAGCCTTCAAACAAGCTAATGCTCAAGCCTTAGTTCAATATACAGGTCTTGCAATTGAACAGGTGAACTATTTGAATGTCTTCTCCTATGAAGCCAGTGTAGGTTTGTTGAACCCAACCACCACTAACAATGGTTTAGCCTAATCTGAAAGATTAACTCCTAACCCCTCCGGTGACCCCCGGGGGGTTTTTTGTTGAGTTGAATTTTGAGAATAACGATAGCTTATAATAATCATAAAACTATTTAATTTAATATTCTTCCCTATCCCATTGGCTCCAACTCCCAACAATTATGAAAATCTATGCTCGACTTCCCTTAAGCCAAAAAATTATTCTGCCATTTTTGATTGTATTTTTGGTCGTATTAATTGTTGGAGTGATGATTATTGGTTCCTGGTTTACGCAGAGTTTAGAAACCAATATTCAAGAGGATATGAAAATGGCGAATCCTTGGGTTAGCCGAGAGTTTGGAGAACAAATTGAGTTATTAATGATAGAAAATCGCAAGCTCTCCAATTTGGAAACCTTAAAAACGGCTTTAGAGACAGGCAATTATAACTCGATTTTTGAACAGGTTACACCCTTACAAGAAGAATTAGAACTAGATTGGTTAAAGATTGTTGATGCTCAAAATAAAATTGTCGTTGATTTGAGATCTCAACCCATAAAAGTTTCAAAAATTAATCACAAAATAGACATTAATAATGGTATTAATGGATTGCCTGTTTCTGATTTGGTAAATATCAAGGATCTGTCCCTAGGGTTAATCATCACAACCTCTCTAATTAAATCCGAAAATAATGTACTAGGAGCTATTGTTTTTGGTCGGTTAGTGACACCGAAATTGCTGGAGGAATTCAAGAAAGGAATGAATATTGATCTGGTAGCTTGGAATCCCGAATTTAAAATTATTGCCTCTACTTTACCCGAAGTTACCCAGATGAATTGGAATCCTCCCAAAATTAATCAATCCCCTAAAAATATTACGATTAAAAATCAGAGTTATTTAGCTGAAACTATTGGTTTAGGCGGAAAAAATCAAAATGCCTTACTCATTACAATATTATATTCTACAACAAGGCTTGAAGAAGGAAAGAAATTGCTTTGGATAGAATTAGTACAATTATTATTGGCTGGTGTATTAGTGGTTACGATTACAGGATTTTTAATTGCTCGTGCAATTACCTATTCCTTGAAAAATTTTATCCATGTTACTCAAAAATTAGCGGCTCAGGATTTAACGGTAAGAGTTACAATCAATAGTTCTGATGAGCTAGGGAAGGTGGGTATAGCCTTTAATAAAATGGCGGAACAGTTAGCCGAACGTGAATACTTACTCCAAAACCAATTAGACCAACTTTCCCAAGCACTTTCCGAATTGAAGCGCACCCAATCCCAATTAATTCAATCGGAAAAAATGTCAAGTTTGGGTCAGTTAGTGGCGGGAGTTGCCCATGAGATTAATAATCCTGTGAGTTTTATTTATGGAAATATTGAATATGTCAAACAGTATACCACAGATTTACTAAAATTAATCAGAATTTATCAAGAATTTTATCCTGATAATCCCGATGAAATTATTACAGTTCTTGAAGATATTGATTTGGATTTTATTATTAAAGATTTACCTAATTTAGTCAACTCAATTCAAAGCGGTGCTGATCGAATTCATAAAATTGTTTTATCATTAAGAAATTTCTCACGTTTAGATGAATCAGAAATTAAAACAGTTGATATTCATGAGGGTATTGAAAATAGTTTGATTCTCTTAAATCATCGCTTAAATTCTAAAATTGAAGTGATCAAAAATTATAGTAATTTACCTAAGATTGAATGTTATGTTGCCTCTTTAAATCAAGTGTTTATGGCAATTTTGACGAATGGGATTGATGCAATTGAAGAAGCCGATATTGAGAATAGTAGGAATCCCACGATTATTATTAATACGGAAATGAATGACAGTGATCATATTAGAATCAGAATTAGAGATAATGGGCATGGAATTCCTGCTCATATTCAGGAGCGAATTTTTGATCCTTTTTTTACGACCAAACCCATTGGAAAAGGGACGGGTTTAAGTTTAGCGATCGCCTATCAAATTATCCAAAAACATCAAGCTGAAATTCAAGTACATTCTTCGGAAAATAAGGGTACAGAATTTATCATCATTTTACCCATAAAATATACTCCCACTGATATTATTTCTCCTTTCAAGTTCTCAAGTCCCTAAGCATTTTTCCAATAACTATAGGTTTCTGACCCAATTTTATCCTTTTCTTCTTGATAAATTTCATCTAAACACTGAAATAATGCTTTGGCTTCATTTTCTAGTCCTAATAGCCTTAAACTGGTTAAAATTCGAGTCAAGCGTAAATAGTTATGATCTCGCCAATCAATCCAATTTTTTTTTCTTTGTTGATAGTTTTCACTTTTGATAATTTTTATCTCTTGAGAGGGCTGGGATTCTAATTTTAATCCATAAAAATCTAACATTAATAATAGAGATTGGTATAACCTTTGTTTTAATTCTGGAGTCTTTCTAAAAGTTTCAATAACAGAGGGATTTAAGGTGGGTGCATTGCGATTAAAATTGCTTTTTTCTACCATAGGAAATAACCATTGAATATAATCATGGGTATATTCTAAACGATCATGTTTCCACTGCCAAATATCTTCTATTTTCCGTCCTTGAGCATCAGGAGATAAACCCAAATAGAACCGAACAAGAATGTCTTGATTGTTTGAACTCATAACAAGTGATTTCTAAACATTAGCCAAGGATAAAAACCCCTGGCTAACAGTATAACCTATTACCGATTACGATATTATAAATCTCGATGGGTAAACGGTTTAGCGTTACTTCCAGAATAGGTTTCTACAATATGCCCGTCCCCAATCACTTGATATTTATAAGTGACTAATCCTTCTAAACCAACGGGGCCGCGGGGGGGCATTTGTTGGGTACTAATTCCTACTTCTGCACCAAAACCATAGCGAAATCCATCCGCAAATCGAGTCGAACAATTATGGAAAACACCCGCAGCATCGACTTGATTTAAAAAGGTCTTGGCGGTGGTTTGATCTTCTGTTATAATGGCATCGGTATGACCGGAACCATAGGTATTAATATGGGCGATCGCTTCTTCTAAACTCTCAACAATTTTAATCGATAAGATTAAATCACTATATTCCGTTGACCAATCTTCCGCCGTTGCGGGTTTAATATTAACGATTTTTAAGGTTTTCTCATCCCCCCGTAATTCAACATTTTTCGCCTGTAAAGCCGTTACCACTTCTAATAAAAACTCCGAGGCAATATCTCGATGAACTAATAGGGTTTCGACCGCATTACAAGCAGCAGGATATTGAGTTTTCGCATCAATTGTAATGGCGATCGCTTTTTTAATATCCGCCAATTTATCAATATAAATATGACAAATTCCTTCGGCGTGACCCAAAACAGGAATGCGAGTATTATCCTGAACAAACTTTACAAAAGCATTAGAACCCCGAGGGATAATTAAATCCACATAATCATCTAACCGTAATAATTCTAAAATTTCCTCTCTGGTGGTTAAAAGTTGAACTGCATCGGGATTAATCGCCGTTTGTGATAATCCTTGACGAATGGCTTTAACCAAAACTTGACAAGAATTAATCGCCTCTTTTCCGCCTTTTAAAATAACTCCATTTCCCGATTTTATTGCCAAGGCAGAAATTTGAATCACCGCTTCCGGGCGAGCTTCAAAAATTACCCCTAAAACTCCTAACGGACAGGTAATTCTTTTTAAAATTAACCCCTGATCTAATTCTCGATGAATTTGCACCACTCCCACCGGATCGGGCAATTTAGCAACATCTCTTAATCCGGTAATGGTACTATTTAATTTAGTCAGATCAAATTTGAGACGATTATATAAAGGTTTAGCAATTCCTTCAGCCTCAGCGGCACGACAATCGGCTTCATTGGCCGCAATAATTTCCGATGCAGCCGCTTCTAAAGCCTGAGCAACGGCTTCAATAGCTTGATTTTTTTCTGCTGTTGATAATATCCCTAATTTCTGTGCTGCTAAACGAGTTCTTACAGCAAGTTCAACTAAAGGAATAGAACGGGTTTCCGAGACTATCATTGTTAAAATTTAACCCCAAATTAGTCAAAAATCACTATTTTTTATCATAAGTCATCAGTCATCCGTTTATTAACCATAACCCATTCCCCATCACGGATTTAAGAGGATTACGCAGATTAAAATCCGTGAAATCCGTGCAATCCTCTTAAATCCGTGATCACGAATAATGAGATGATGGGAAAGCTCGGACTATTGACATCAGTGTATAGCTTGTATGCGAATCGCTCTTTTCACTGAGACTTTTTTGCCCAAAATAGATGGGATCGTGACGCGGCTGTGTCATACGGTGGAACAGTTACAACGGTTGGGAGATCAGGTTTTGGTGATTTCTCCGGCTGGGGGACTCACGGACTATAAAGGGGCTAGAATCTATGGAGTGGAAGGGTTTCCCCTACCCCTGTACCCGGAGTTAAAATTAGGTATTCCCCATCCGGGTATTGGTGTGCAATTAGAAAAATTCCAGCCCGATCTGATTCATGTGGCGAATCCAGCGATTTTAGGGTTAGGGGGTTTATATTATGCCAAAAAATTAAATATTCCTTTAGTGGCATCCTACCATACCCATCTTCCCCAATATTTGCACCATTATGGCTTAGGACTTTTAGAGGAGGTACTCTGGAGTATGTTAAGAGCAGCCCATAACCAAGCCCAATTAAATCTTTGTACCTCAACGGCGATGGTACGAGAACTACATGATCATGGGATAGAAAGACTGGATTTGTGGCAGAGGGGAGTGGATACGGAGATGTTTCAACCTTCTTTAGCTACTGTGGAAATGCGCGATCGCCTCAGCCTGGGACACCCGGACTGTCATCTATTACTCTATGTCGGTCGTTTGGGGGTGGAAAAAGAAATTGAACGAATTAAACCCATTTTAGAGAAAATTCCCAATACCCGTTTAGCCCTAGTAGGCGATGGCCCCCATCGTCAAGCCCTAGAAGCCCATTTTCAGGGAACTCCCACCCATTTCGTCGGTTATCTGCGAGGAAAAGACCTAGCCACAGCCTACGCCTCCGCCGATGCTTTTATTTTCCCCTCCCGTACTGAAACCCTGGGATTGGTGCTATTAGAAGCTATGGCCGCCGGAACTCCCGTGGTCGCAGCCCGGTCAGGGGGGATTCCCGATATTGTTACCGATGGTGTGAATGGCTACTTGTTCGATCCGCTTCAGGAAGATGGAGCAATTACCGCGACTCAACGGTTATTTTTCAATCCCCAGGAAGGGGAAACTCTGCGCCAAAATGCCCGTTTAGAAGCCGAACGTTGGGGATGGGCCGCGGCCACCCAACAGCTACAACACCACTATCAGGAGATTCTCTACCGTTACTCGTTTCCCTCCGTTGCCTAGTATCCACCAGAAATTTTTGATTCAAGACAGGGATGGAAGCCATGACCATCCGTTGTCTGTTATTATCTAGTCAATATATTAATATGTCCTAGTTGGGAAGGTTTTATTCTATTCAAGCTACTTAACGTTCTCTAATCAAAGTTTTTCATTTCAAATCCCTCACCCAAACTATCCCCTTCCCATGACTTTTTCTAATGCTGGTAGCATCTTAGCTACGCTGACACAAGTGGATCGTATGGGCCTATTGGCGGCGCGTGTTAAACATCTGCCAATTGGGGAGTTTATTTGCATTTTAGATTTTATTACCGCAGAATTTCAGCAATTTCTCCGGGCAATTGATCTGATTAATAATGAAGGAATCGAAACTCTATTAGAACAATTGCTCGATGCCTTTACCCTCAAAATTGGGCAAATTCTGCAAGCTGATCGCACGACAATTTTTTTAGTAAATCGTGAAAAAAATCAACTCTGGTATACGAAAATTCAGGAAGAAACTGGACTAGCAAAAGAAATCCGTTTACCAATGAATTCGGGAATTTTAGGTTATGTTGCCCGCACGGGTAAAGGCATGAATGTCACCGATGCTCATAACTGTGAATTATTTGATGTGGATGTGGATGAACCCCCAGGATATTATGCCCGCACCATTCTGTGTATGCCAATTTTTAGTAGCCAAAATCCAGAAGAATCCGTGGCGGTGGTACGGTTATTAAATAAAGCTGAAGATGCAGAATTCACCGAAGAAGATGAACAACAATTTAGAGCTTTTGCTGATTCGATTGGGATTATTTTAGAAAGTTGTCAATCGTTTTTTGTTGCTGCCCGAAATCAACGGGGAGTTGCCGCCTTATTAAAAGCCACAACCACTTTAGGGCAAAGTTTGGATTTAGAAACCACCTTACAAGCGGTGATGGAACAGGCGCGGGATTTAATGCAGGCCGATCGCAGCACCTTATTTTTATTACAAAAAGAAACTCAAGAATTATGGACAAAAGTAGCAAATGCCGATGGTTCAAAAATGATAGAAATTCGGATTCCTGCTAATCGTGGGATTGCCGGATATGTGGCTTCAACGGGTCAAGTTTTGAATATTCCCGATGCCTATTGTGATCCTCGATTTGACCCCAACACTGACCGCAGAACTGGTTATCAAACCCGAAATATTTTATGTATGCCAGTGTTTAATGCGGCGGGGGAATTAATTGGGGTAACTCAGTTAATTAATAAGAATAAAGGGAGTTTTACTAATTCCGATGAAGAATTTTTAAGGGCGTTTAATGCTCAGGCGGGAATTGCCTTACAAAATGCCCAGTTATTTGAAAATGTCATGGTGGAAAAGCAATATCAGAAAGATATTTTACAAAGTCTTTCTGATGTGGTAATTTCTACGGATTTACAAGGAAAAATTGTGACGATTAATGATGCGGCTTTGGAATTATTGGGCTGTCCGAAACCACAAGTTGGCGATCGCTCCATTCGTCAATATTGGGAAGAAAAATTAGCCGGACGTTATGTTTGGGAAGTCCTACCAATTGACAATTTAAGATTCCGTTTGGAAGATAGTCTCCGCCATGCCGCCCGTCACTATGTTCCTGAACAAAGTTTAACCGTCGGTTTAATTAAACAGGAAGAAACTCAAGGAGATGTCATCCAAACTACCTATATTTTAGGCATTCCCGATCACTCCAATTCGGAAATTTATCATCCCTGGGGAGAACCCACAGACCCACAACCCAACACTATAACCTATCCTAAACAGCAAGTTCGACCAATCGAGCGCAGTATTAATTTAACCGTTAATCCCCTGACTAACCCCGAAGGTGGAGTTAGGGGGGGGTTAGTGGTTTTAGAAGATATTAGTCGGGAAAAACGGATGAAAACCACCATGTATCGCTATATGACTCCGGGGGTTGCCGAACAGGTTATGGCTTTGGGAGAAGATGTTTTAATGGTGGGAGAACGCAAGGAAGTGACAATTTTATTTTCCGATATTCGGGGTTATACAACATTAACAGAAAATTTAGAAGCCTCCGATGTGGTGGCATTATTAAACCAATATTTTGAAACTATGGTAGAAGCGGTTTTTTCCCATGAAGGTACTTTAGATAAATTCATTGGGGATGCCTTAATGGCGGTATTTGGGGCTCCCCTTCCTCTGCGGGATAATCATGCTTGGATGGCGGTAAAATCGGCTTTAGATATGCGTCGCCGCCTGAAGGAATTTAATCAAATGCGACCCGATGAACCGCAAATTAGAATCGGTATTGGCATGAGTTCGGGGGAAGTGGTATCGGGAAATATTGGTTCACAAAAACGCATGGATTATACCGTTATTGGGGATGGGGTAAATTTAAGTTCTCGCTTAGAACAAATTACTAAACAATATGGTTGTGATATTATTATTAGTGAGATGACTTATCATTTATGTCAAGATAAAATTTGGGTGCGGGAATTGGATCGAGTGCGGGTGAAAGGCAAGAATCAGGCGGTGAGTATTTATGAGTTAATTGGCAATCGTTCAATTGCTTTAGATGACCAGGTACAAGAGTTTTTAGATTGTTTTAATCAAGGGAGAATCGCTTATTTAGCGAAAGATTTTAAACAAGCAATTCGGATTTTTGAAGAAGCGAAAAAAATGCGCCCTGATGATCGGGCGGTACAAATTCATTTAGTGCGATCGCAACAATATTTACAGACTGCTGTTCCTGAAGAATGGGATGGAGTATATACCATGACAACAAAATAAATAGTAGCACCTAGTTGGATTATAATTAAATTATTACCCTAACAAATAGGAGCATCAATAGATGGCTATTATCAAAATTTCTAAAGATTGTTTGATTAGTGAAGATCAAGATTCAATTACTTTAAATTTGCCTGATGATTGTTTAAAAACTGATCAGACTATAAATTATGATAAAATTGCTCAAGTTAGAGGAATTTTGAAAGCTAAGAAAAAGGATTTAATTGCCCATACTCAAAAACTACGTCAGGAGTGGGAATGAAATATCTTTATGATACCAACATTTTTATTGACTATTTTGCTGATGAGGGAGCAATTATTGAATGGTTTACTGAAGATTTTTTAACTAATAATCAAGTTATAATTTCAACCATTATCAAAATGGAATTATTATCTTATTTAGGATTATCTGTTAAAGAAGATAAAGCTATTAGAGAATGTTTAGAGCAGTTTGACAATATTTTTATTAATCCTAAAATTGAGGAAATAACTATTCAAATCAGAAAACAACATAAAATTAAACTGCCCGATGCTATTATTGCTGGCACGGCTTTAGTAGAAAGGGCAGTTTTGGTTACTCGAAATATAGATGATTTTCAAGGAATTTCAAGTTTAAATATAGTTGATCCTTTTACTAATTAATGAAATCATTCCATTAATTATATACAGGATTTAGACAACTGAACTCCTGATTTTTGTTTAATTTTAAATAACCAACAACCCAACTACTTTCCTTGTCGTTTAACTTCCTGTTCAATCTGGTTAGGAATATTGTCTATTTCTGTCGATAGTTTTTCCAAAGATTTTTCCACCTTTTGATGTAGTTCGTTCATTTGATGTTGTTGTAAATTTCCCCATTGGGGTAATTGATTAATAAATTGTTGCAGATCCACAATCACATGGGTTAAACTATTAATCTGGTCTAACTCCGGCCGTTTTTGGAACGCTTGCACAACAATTTCTAACTCCGATTGCATCATGCTTAATGTTTTTTCTAATAGATTTTGACGTTCTAATAAATTTTGAATCACTGCCATTAAAGATTGCAATTCCTGAGCCAATTGAGGATTGGGATTTAAAGCAAGTCCCGAAGATATATTTAAAGTGGAGATCGTTCTCTGTAACTGATCCATGAGTTGATCTAAATCAGCTTGATGTTGCTGAGTTAAACTTTTATTTGTCGCACTATTTTTCCGAATTTGTTGGGCTAATAATTGACGATTAAGCCAATTTAATCCCAGAGCAAAGGCACCCGGAATTGCTGCATAGGTGATTGATTGTCCGGTGAGCAGACCAAAGGAACCGATAATTGCTGCAATAATAAAAATTAATTCGACGAGTTCCGGCCATTGCTTTTTATTAAACATATTATTTGTATTAATTATTAAATTCAAAGGGCTAGGGGCTAGAGGAGTTGAGACTAGGAAAGCAATAATTATACTATAATTGATCAACTTTAGTAAACTCAGTAATGATTAAAATATTGCATCTTTCGGATATTCATTTGGGAAGTGGTTTTTCCCATGGACAAATCAATCCTGAAACTGGCTTAAATACTCGCTTAGAGGACTTTACCGCCACCTTGGGGCGTTGTATTGATCGAGCGATCGCAGAACCCGTGGATTTAGTCTTATTTGGCGGAGATGCCTTTCCTGACGCGACTCCCGCCCCCTATGTTAAACAAGCCTTTGCTGCCCAATTTCGACGGTTAGTCGATGCAGAAATTCCCACGGTTTTATTAGTAGGAAATCACGATCAACATTCCCAGGGACAAGGAGGAGCCAGTTTAGGGATTTATCGCACTTTAGGAGTTCCCGGTTTTGTAGTTGGGGATAGTTTAGCAACCCATACCATTCAAACCCGCAATGGCACAATTCAAGTTATTACTTTACCTTGGTTAACTCGGTCAACTTTATTAACTCGTCCTGAAACCGAAGGACTCTCTTTAGAAGCAGTAAATCAACTCTTAATTGACCGTTTAACCGTCGTTTTAGAGGGAGAAATTCGGCAGTTAGACCCCGAATCACCCACTATTTTATTAGGGCATTTGATGGCAGATAAAGCCAATTTAGGAGCGGAACGGTTTTTGGCTGTTGGTAAAGGATTTAATATTCCCCTGTCCTTGTTAACCCGCTCTTGTTTTGATTATGTTGCCCTAGGTCATGTCCATAAACATCAAAATCTGAATCGGACTAATGATCCCCCTGTTATTTATCCCGGAAGTATTGAGCGAGTGGATTTTAGTGAAGAAAAAGAAGACAAAGGATTTGTTTTAATTGAAGTCGAAAAAGGTCAAGTTAAATGGCAATTCTGTACCTTACCTGTGCGATCTTTTTGTACGATTAAAGTAGATCTTTCTAAATCTGATGATCCTCTCCAAACCTTAATTAAAGTGATTGAAAAAAATCACATCCAAGACGCAGTTGTTAGGTTAATTTATCAACTGCGTTCCGACCAATTAGATTCCGTTAATAATACAGAATTACACCAGCTTTTGAGTGCCGCCCATAGCTACACTATTAAACCCGAATTAGTTAGCCAATTAGCACGACCCCGTTTGCCTGAATTGGATTCTGGAAGTAGTATTGATCCCCTGGACGCACTGAAAACCTATTTAACCAGTCGGGAAGATTTACTAGGACTTCAAACCGAAATGATCGAAGCGGCTCAACTGCTATTAGCGGGAGAATAATAGCATTAAGATTCAGGCGGGGGAGAATCATTCCGGTGTTTTAAAGTTTGTTCAATTAACTTAATTAAACTTTGACTATTGGAGTCTGAATTTATTTCTTTCCCAGGAGTATAATCAAAGAATTGAGTCAACTCAGGACTAATATTTTTAGCTTGTTCTACAATTAAAACAATCAAATTAGGATTATAATTACCAATGAGGTGTTTTAATTCCTTCATCACCATTTCCACTCGTTCTAACTGCAAGGAAACCGAGCGAGAAATACCAGACTGATTTTGAGCAATATCTTGGAGTTTATGAACATGAAATTTAAAATGATTAGCCATCTTATTCATTTGCTGATTAATATTTAAAATTTGATTCAGCATTTGATTGATTTCTGTATTAATTTGATTAAATCCTTGGGGTGTAGATTGGGATTGATAAGCGACAATCGATCCTTTGACAGCCAAATGACGAATTTGTTGGAGAATTTTACTACTTAAATTACAAGCGGAGTGCATCGAGTCTAAATCATGAGCAATAGACGTGCTGATCTCTTGGATGTAATCGGTATTAGAATTAATGGAATTAGTATTGACAACAATTTCATTAAAAGATTTGTTTGTTTCCTTAATAACTAGCTGACTAATTTGCAAAAAATCTTCATTAATCTCAGTAATTTTTTTGGCGGTTTCAAAAATTTCCTGTTGTTTGACTTTTAAAAAATCCTCATAATTTTTCTTGATGATTTCTTGTTTATTTTGATAATATTTACTGCATTTTTTAACTTTGTTTTTTTCGTTTTTGATAATATCAAAAGATTGTCGAATTTGAGATTGTTGTTGTCGAATAATATTCTGAGCATGATTTAACAGTTGATTTTGAGCTAATAACAGCACTTGCACATCAATAATCCGAAAAATTGTATGTCCAGAAACAATCACAATCGGCTCATAAATTAATTCTTTAGATCGATTTAATGCACTATTAACAGCATCTGCTATTTTAGAATTCTGATCTAATAATAAAGGGGGAGTTCTGAGATAGTCAAGAAGCACTCGAATAGGACTGTTAAAATAAAGATTTTCCCGCTGTGGGGTGTTCATTTGTTCTCGAAACTTTGCTCGTGAAATCATTCCTAAGAAACGAGTTTCATCCATGACGATTACTCCGGGTAAATTAGGGTTTTGTGCGAAGTTCTGAGCAACAACTTTTCCTAAAGTAGTAGAACTGACTCGAAAATCATGAGAAAGGACAGAAGCTAAGGTAGAATCAAAAGTTATGGAAGATGGGCTGCTCATTCACTTTAGCGGTTTGGCGCAAACAAGGGTGATTCTAAGATCATATTGATCACATTGGATTATTTTGTCAAGTTCAGCAGCCACAAACTCGTTAATAGCTACGGCTTTTTTCCTCCTCCCCTATTCTTTAGAGTAACGGTTCTATAAGCCTGTGGACGATGTTTTATATCAGCAACTGCAACAAGAGCGACTCTTAAATCAAGTTACGACTCAGATTCGTCAGAGTTTAGATTTATCGGTAATTTTATCAACGGCGGTTGAACAGTTGCGTCAATTTTTATTAGTAGATAGATTGATAATTTATCAATTCAATATCCAACAGCCATTAGAATTAGAGGATTATACAAGTGATTTTGACCAGGAAAAGCAGCCCGATTTTATTCAAAAATTAAATTTAGACTGCTTCCCTGGAAAAGTAACTTACGAAGCTCGTTCTTCTGATCAAATTATTTCTGTTTTAAATACATCTGAGGAGCAAGATTGTTTAAAGTATGGCTGTAATCTTCAGGATAAATATTATCACGGTTTTATTCAGTCCGTTTCTGATATTGAGGATAATTATAATAATTCCCCCTGTTTTATTGAATTTTTAAAACAATTTCAAGTCCAATCAATATTAGTGCTTCCGATTGTGGTTCAACAGGAACTATGGGGGTTATTAATTGCTCACCAATGTTTAGAACAACGTCAGTGGAAAACCATAGAAAAAAGGTTTTTAAATCAAATTACCCAACATTTATCCATTGCAATTCATCAAGCCGAACTTTATGCCCAAGTTCAACAACAAAAACAAACCCTAGAACAACGAGTCCTAGAACGAACCGAAGCCCTCCATGATGCCTTATTAGGGGCGCAATCTGCAAACGTAGCTAAAAACCAATTTTTAGCGACTATGAGTCATGAATTGCGAACGCCCTTAACCTGTGTGATTGGAATTTCAGCCACTTTATTACGCTATTCGGGGGAAAAACAAGTCGAGAAGCAACTGTCCCCTGATAAGCAACGGGGGTATTTAAAAACAATTCATGATAGTGGAGAAAAATTACTAGAACTGATTAATGATATTTTGGATTTATCTCAAGTAGAAGCTGGAAAAACAGTTCTCCAAATTAGTGAATTTTCTTTATCAAAATTAGCTAATCAAGTGATCAAAACTTTCCAAGAAAAAGCTAAAAACCGTCAAATTGAACTCATTAATGAGCCGCAAATTAAATCCAATCACAACTTGTTTACTGGAGACTATAACCGGATTCTACAAATTTTATTTAGTTTATTAGAAAATGCTATAAAGTTTACACCAAATGGAGGGAAAGTCACCCTAAAAATCAGAGTTGATCAGAATACAGTGATTTTGCAAGTTAAAGATACCGGAATCGGTATTCCTGATGATCAAAAATCCCTGCTATTTGAGAAATTTCAACAGTTAAATTCGAGCTATGACCGTCAGTATGGAGGCGCGGGTTTAGGTTTGGCTTTAACTAAACAATTAGTAGAATTACATGGAGGAGTGATTCAATTTCAATCCCAGGTGGGAGTAGGTTCTATCTTTACCGTCTATTTACCATCTTTACCCCTAAATTCTAAACTCTCCCAGGATGAAATTGCCCCATCACCCTTAAAAACTTCCCTCCCTTCGGTTTATCTTAATTTTCCCCATCGCAAGTGTGTTTTAATTGAAAATGATGAAGAAACAGCGACTTTAATTTGTGATTTATTAACCGCAGCCGGATATCAAGTGGTTTGGTTAATTGAAGGATTTACCGCCGGGCAGCAAATTAAATTGTTACAACCGGATGCTGTGATTATTAACCTCCATTTAGCCGGACAAATCAGCTATGAAATTCTGAATCAACTTCAGGATAAACCCGAGACCCAAAAGATTAAAATTCTAGCATTAACCCATGAAAGTTCCTGTCCCGAATCTAAACTTTATAAAAATTTAGAAAATTATGATTGTTTAGTCAAACCCATTAAACCCGATGAATTGTTGAATAAATTGGGTTATTTAGTTTAGTTAGTAATTATTTGTAGGGGCGGGTTCATCGAGATTTAAGTGATTAACAAAGATCTAAAAGAACCCGCCCGTACCCGAAATCAGTTAACAGTTAGCAGTTAGCAATTATTAGTTAGTAGTTATTGGTTATTAGTTAGTAGTGTGAGAGTGAATTGATGAACGAATGAATTCTGGGGTGATTACCCATTCTCCCCCAACAACCGTTAAAATCAGAAGTTGAGGTGCGAGGAAAGCCAGGGATTAATTCTTGTGTCCTTTGGGTAAACTGTTGATTAAATCTACAACTGAAGCGGTAGACCTGCCCCGCTTCCCCTGGGAGATGCCACCAGAGCCTCTCAATTGATTAAACTTTAGGTGGGATATCTAGTAGAACTGAATTAATGAATTTTTTATCTTTGCGATTAACAACATTTGGACTGTTGACCATTGGAGCCTTAATTCATGTTCCGGTTGCCAATGCCAACCTCTCAAAAACAATTTCTCCTGTCCCCCCATCCTCCCTTCCTTCTAAGGATTTAATCTCTAATTACGGCTTTGATTCTCCCCTAATTTTGGCAGCCGATAAAACAGAAGAAGAAACCAATATTAAAGTCTATGAAAAGGCAAGTCCCGCCGTGGTTTCCATTGATACCAAAAAAACCAATGGCAGTGGAACCATTATTAGTTCCGATGGTTTCGTGTTAACCAACGCCCATGTGGTATCCGGCGGAGGTACCGTCACCGTCACCCTGGCCGATGGCCGCAAGTTAGAAGCGGAGGTCATCGCCTTTGGAGAACCCGGACTTGATTTAGCCGTGCTGAAAATTCACAATATTCAAAACTTACCCACCATTCCCATTGCCCGTCCCAATTCGGTGAAAGTGGGTCAACGGGCTTTTGCCATTGGTAACCCCTTTGGCCAATTCCAAAACACCTTAACCGTAGGAATTGTTAGTCGTTTAGACCAAAACCGTAATTTAATTCAAACCGATGCGGCAATTAATCCTGGAAACTCCGGTGGCCCCCTGCTCAACAGTGCTGGGGAATTAATTGGGGTGAATACGGCGATTTTTACCCGGGGTCAGGGCGGAGGCAATATTGGTATTGGTTTTGCCATTTCCGTTGACCGGGTTCCGCCATTTTTGCAAGAGGTGAAAGAGGGACGGGCATCTCGCACCCCGACGGCGGAAACCCCGGCGTTTGAAAAGGAAAATGCCAAACAGATTCAATTAAATGGCCCGGAAGTTACGGATACTTTGAAACAGGGGGATGAAGTTTTACCCGTTGATAATAGTTTTTATCATGTTTATGCCTTTGAGGGAAAAGCGGGTCAACAGGTAACAATTGAAATGAGTAGTAACGAGGTGGATTCCTATTTAATTTTGTTAACAGAAGATGGAGAGGAGTTAGCTCAAGATGATGATGGGGGAGGAGAGAAAAACGCCAAAATTGTTACCACTTTACCAACGGATGGAACTTATCTTTTATTAGTCAATTCCTATGAAGCAGGAGAGGCAGGAGTCTATCGTTTACGCTTGAAAGCAACAGAATCCTCCTCCAGTTCGGGAACCGGTCAACTTATTTTAAATGAAACAGGAGTCTTAGAAAATCAGGATTCTGTTTTATCATCCGATGGCAGTTTGTATGATGAATATACTTTTGAAGGAAAACAGGGACAGTCTATTTTAATTCGCTCAGAAAGTCAGGATTTTGATTCCTATTTGGCATTATTTGATCCCAAGGGAAAATTAATAGCTGAAAATGATGATGCCAGTCAGTCTGATAAAAACGCAGAAATTCGGGTGACTTTACCCGCCACAGGTCGGTATAGAGTGGTGGTCAATGCTTATGATAAAACAGGTCGAGGTCAGTATTTATTAACTGTCCGTTAGCGACCCCATAATTCCACTTACCCCGAAGTTTCCCCCTATTCCCTATTCCCAACTATACTGAGGTTTTTATGCAATCAATGTTAATCTGGACAACAACAATGGGTGTATTGGCGGTGCTTCAGACCCCATTATTCGATGTTCTAAAGGTTTCTAATTCCTATCCCTTGAGGGGTTTAGTCCTTGAAAAAGTTGTCGCCCAAGAAACCCCTAATCCTCAACCCTCAGCTAGTCCTGAACCACAGGAAACCCCCGCCCCCACCACAACCCCCAGTCCTGAACCCCCGACACCCTCACCGACAACTCCACCCAGTCCTGAACCCGCTCCAAAACCTACCCCTCCGGCATCTGCTCCTCTATTATTAGAAAAGCAAGGTGAACTCAAAGAAGGAGATCAAGTTTTAGCATCTGATAAGAGTTTGTATGATGAATACACTTTTGAAGGAAAAGAAGGTCAGCAAATCACCATTTTATTAGAAAGTTCTGAGTTTGACGCCTATCTTGCCCTGTTTAATTCAGATAATGAATTACTGCAAGAACATGATGATATCAGTCAAACCAATTCCAATGCTGAAATTACGATCACTTTACCCAAAACCGGAACCTATCGAGTGATTGTTAATGCTTATGATAGTAAAGGTAGAGGAAAATATTTACTCAAAATCAAGTAAATCAGGGAGACGTGCCCTGGGTGCGTCTCTACTACAAGGCAATACTTTCTAATAGTACCCAATGGCGATTATCAATAATTAATTGGCTGATTTGTTCAAAGATTTCTCGACAGTGATTATGGCTTTGTAAGGGTAGGGATTCATTTTTAATAAAAACCGTCATTTTAGTTTCGTCTATCATCGCAGTGGCTGTGTCAAAAACGATTTCAGCAATCACTAATTGATTCACGCTCACTTGACCAATATTTTCCCTGGCAATAATAGAAACTTGGTGTTTGATAGGTGATTTCTAGGTTACAGGATTCTAAAATATCAATCATCATCGGTACGAGATCTTCGAGACCAACATTAACAACAAAAAAACCAGTGTAGCGGGCCATAGGGAACTCCAGATGTGCAATAAATTAATTAGAACTTCAAAGGGAATAATCCATTCCAGACCTTATCATATTTGCATAACCTTTTGAAGACCAACAGATAATTAACAGATGCAGGGAAAATTAATTGTTTTTGAAGGAGTTGAAGGAGGGGGGAAAACCACTCAAATGCAACGTATCCAAGGGTGGTTACAAGGTCTGATAGATACCCCTGTGATCATCACGAGGGAGCCCGGAGGCACCCTATTAGGCCAGGAGTTAAGACGGTTATTATTAGAATATCAGGGGGAGGAACCCATCCAGAATCGGGCGGAATTATTAATGTATGCTGCCGACCGCGCCCAACACGTTGAGGGATTTATCAAGCCTTTATTGGATCAGGGAAATATTATTTTGTGCGATCGCTACACCGATTCAACGATCGCCTATCAAGGCTATGGTCGAGGTTTAGATCTCAATTTAATTCATCAGTTAAATCAAATTGCCACTCAGGGGTTAGAAAGTGATTTAACCCTATGGTTAGAGATTGATGTGGAAATCGGACTCGCCAGAACTCGAAATCGAGGTAAAATGGATCGGATGGAACAAGCTAATTTGGAATTTCATCGGCGTGTACAACAGGGGTTTCAACAATTAGCTGAATATCACCCAGACCGAATTATACCAATTAATGGGATGTTAAATCTTGATCAAGTCACAGAAACAATTCAATTAATTTTAACTCAAAAATTAACAGCCTGGGGATTCGCAATTTAAGGTGATCAAAATAAAATGAATACCTTTTTTGACCAATTAATCGAACAACAAGCCGCCATAGAGTTATTAACCCAAGCTGTAGCCCAAAATAGAATCGCTCCAGCCTATTTATTTGCCGGGGTTGATGGCATTGGTCGGACATTAACTGCTAACTGTTTTATTGAATTTCTATTTTGCCAAAATTCCGATAAACCTGTCAATCAAAAACAGATTCACTCTCGAATTCAACAGAAAAATCACCCCGATATTTTATGGGTAGAACCCACCTATTTACATCAAGGAAAACGACTTTCTGCCAAGGAAGCCACAGAAGCTGGAGTCAAACGGAAAGCCCCCCCTCAAATTCGGATTGAACAAATTCGAGAAATTAGTCAATTTTTGAGTCGTCCTCCCTTAGAAGCCTCCCGGTTAATGGTAGTAGTTGAACACGCGGAATCCATGCCGGAATCCGCCGCCAATGGACTTTTGAAAACCTTAGAAGAACCTGGAAAAGCTACAATTATTTTAATAGCACCCGGCATTGATTCTTTATTACCAACATTGGTTTCTCGCTGTGCTAAAATCCCCTTTTATCGGTTAACCGATACAGGGATGATTCAAGTCCTAAAACGCCATAATTTTGAGGATATTCTATCCCATGCGGAAATTTTAGCCATGGCACAAGGAAGCCCAGGACAAGCAATTTCCCATTGGCAACAACTACAAACCATTCCTGTAGAATTTTTAAATAAAGTCAAAAAGCCTGCCTCTAATTTAAGATCGGCTTTAGAGTTAGCAAAGGAAATTAGCCAAACTTTGGACAGTGAAGCGCAACTCTGGTTAGTTGATTATTTACAACATTGTGATTGGCAAGATCAACAAAAAACCGGAATTATTGATCAAACCTTCTTAAAACAGTTAGAAAAAACTCGACAATATTTATTAAGTTATGTTCAACCTCGATTGGTTTGGGAATGCACATTAATGAGTCGATTTTGAAAATATAAGAAATAGGCAATATAGCAGTCGCCACATCTATTAGGACATTCTTGAAAGCTAAAAGCTGCTCACAGTAAGTATTTACCTATTGCCCATTCCCTATTCCCTCTTGCTATATAATTCCTTATGACTAAAACATTTTTAAATCCACAATTTAGTTTTCTATTGAAACCTAGTGGAAATCTAAAATCAGCAAGGGCTTTGAGATTAACTATTGCCCTATCTGTTGCGTTAGCCGTTGGAAAATTAACTGGTCATTCTGATATTGGTTTTTATGTGGGTCTGGATAGCTTATTTTTTCTGTTGAGTGATACTGGGGGCTTTTATTGGACTCGGGCTATTTCTCTATTATTTACAGTTTTGGTTTCCACTTTATTTGTTGCTTTGGCGACCTTAGTTTCACATATTCTATTCCTCAAACTCATATTTTCATTTTGTAGTTTATTTTTAGTGGGCTATATCAGTTTATATGGACATCCAGGAGTTTTGTCGGGAATAGTAATTGGTTTGTTTACTTTATTTACCCTAAATCTACCCTCTGGAGGTTGGGAAATTGTCAGTGAAAGAGTGATTATTTGTCTAATAGCTGGAACTTGGACAATGGTATTGTGTTTGGGTATTTGGCCATTAAATCCCTATCTTCCCTTAAAAAAATCAATTAGTCAGTGTTATCAAGCTATTGCAAAATATATTAATCAAGCTAAGAATATATCTGAATCTCAAGAATTAAAACAAGTTATTCAAGTACGAGAAACCCTACAAAATGCCCGCCAAGCCTGGACATTAGACCGAAAATTAAGATTAGGAAATACGAGGTTAGGGGAATCAGCTATTATTTTAATTCAGGATGCGGATAATTTAATCACATCCATTGTTACGGTAATAGAATTAGTCCAGCTTCATCAACATGATCCTCAATTTGTCACCGTCCGTATTTTAGTCAATGATGCCTTAGAAAAAATTGCTTTATTTTGTCTAAACTTAGTCAAACTTTTGTGGAATAAATCGATTAATGTTAATACAGATTACTTACAATCTATTGTAACAGCGATCGCCCAACAAAAACAACTCCAACAAAAAACCATAGCCGATCATGCTGAAGATTATCCGGCTTTGGTTGTCATAGAACGCATTATTTCTACCTTAGAAACCATTATTATTCAATTAGATTCTACCGCATCTACTGTCATTCAAATCAAAAATAATCAATCGATTAATCGTATCCCAAAAGACAAAATTTTATCCGCAGAATCAGAATTATTATCAGGAAGTAAAACCCCATCTTGGTTTGATCCTTTACGAGATAATTTTACCTTTGACTCCAGCTTTTTTCGTCACGGACTCCGGTTAAGTATCATGATCACGATTGGGGTAGCTATTTATAGTATAGCAGAACTTCCCCAAGGAAATTGGTTAACAATGACTATTTTAGTGGTTTTACAACCTAGTTTTGGCAATACCTTTCAACGATTTTTTCATCGGATGTTAGGAACAATTTTAGGCGCAATAATTACCCCTATTTTTTGGTTACTGATTCCCAGTCAATTAATTTTACAAACCATTAGTTTAAGTTCAATTGTGATTGGATTTTCTTTAATTCCTTTTCATTATGGTTTATCTGTGTTTTTCATCTCTATATTTGCCATTGGAACAGAAATGAGTAGACAGGGGGGAGATTGGCAAGTTGCAATGATTCGTTTTCTCTGGACTTGTGTGGGGGCAGCCTTAGCTTTTGTGGGGGCATTTTTGTTATTTAGACCCAATGAAAAAGAACAGTTATCGGTTAAATTAGTGAAAGCAATTTCCGCCTCTTTAGATTACTTTAATGCGGTTTTATCGGTTTATTTAGGAACCGTCCCCTATGATTTAAACCTAATTATTAAACAACGACAAAAAACCCGTTTAGCTTATTTTAATGCTCAAGCAGCCTTACAACAGTTAAGTAGTGATCCGAATACCTCGGCTACGGATATTGAACCGAAAATGGCACTATTAATTTATTTACACCGATTTAGTCGTTCTGTAAGTGTTTTATTCGCACAACTTGAGCATTTTAGCGGCACTGAACCCCATCCTGAACTAGCGAATTTTGTTGAACAAGTCAATCAATTTTTTCTCCCTCTAATTAGCTCTATTTTAACCGGAACTTTACCGCCTGCCTTACCTACTTTTGAACCTTCAATTCAAGCCATACAAACCCACCTACAAACCTTACAAGTAACTCGCCTGCAAGAATTTGCTACCGATCAAGACTATACCCCTACCCGTCAAATTTTAAAAGATTATACCATTTTAGGCATCGAACTCAATCAAATGCTTAATTCCCTCAACTCTATTGATTCTACCGTTGTGCGTTTAAACCAATAAAAAACCCCTCACATCAGATCGAGGGGGCATAATTTCTGAAAACTATATTGTTAACAGTTTGATTTCAAATTAATGAATCCATTCGGGTATCGCTTCTTCTTTCGTATTAGTCCGACGTTCCGGGGTTTCACGCACAAACTTCAGATGGACAGAACGGGTTTGTTCTCCATCGGCGGCTACGGCGAAAATCGGGAAGTCGAGTAAACCATCTTGGAAAGACATCTGTAAACGGAATGTACCATCGGAGTTCAGTTTAATCGGACGTCCGCCAATGGTTAAGTTAGCACTAGGTTCGGTCGCGCCATAGACAATTAGTTCAGCATCCGCTACTAACCAGAATTCCCGAGGGCGAATGGGAGGCATGGAAGCACCCATCCCGATACCAGACATTCCCATCCCGGACATTGTATAGCCGAATCCGGCACCGGACTCTGTATAACCCACACCGGATTGAGTATAACCCACACCGGATTGAGTATAGCCCAATCCCGCCCCTGACTCCGTATAACCCACACCCGATTGAGTGTAGCCAATACCGGATTGGGTATAACCCACACCCGATTGAGTATAGCCAACACCCGACTGGGTATAGCCCAATCCCGCCCCTGACTCCGTATAACCCACACCCGATTGAGTGTAGCCAATACCGGATTGGGTATAACCCACACCGGATTGAGTATAGCCAACACCCGACTGGGTATAGCCCAATCCCGCCCCTGACTCCGTATAACCCACACCCGATTGAGTGTAGCCAATACCGGATTGGGTATAGCCCACACCGGATTGAGTATAGCCAACACCCGACTGGGTATAGCCCAATCCCGCCCCTGACTCCGTATAACCTACACCCGATTGAGTGTAGCCAATACCGGATTGGGTATAGCCCACACCCGATTGAGTATAGCCAACACCCGACTGGGTATAGCCCAATCCCGCCCCTGACTCCGTATAACCTACACCCGATTGAGTGTAGCCCACACCCGATTGAGTATAGCCAACACCCGACTGGGTATAGCCCAATCCCGCCCCTGACTCCGTATAACCTACACCCGATTGAGTATAACCCACACCCGATTGAGTATAGCCAACACCCGACTGGGTATAGCCCAATCCCGCCCCTGACTCCGTATAACCCACACCCGATTGAGTGTAACCAATACCGGATTGGGTATAGCCCACACCCGATTGAGTATAGCCAATACCCGACTGGGTATAGCCCAATCCCGCCCCTGACTCCGTATAACCTACACCCGATTGAGTGTAGCCAACACCCGATTGAGTATAGCCAACACCCGATTGAGTATAGCCAACACCCGATTGAGTATAGCCAACACCCGACTGAGTATAGCCAACACCCGACTGGGTATAGGCCAATCCCGCCCCTGACTCCGTATAACCTACACCCGATTGAGTGTAACCAATACCGGATTGGGTATAACCTAATCCCGCCCCTGACTCCGTATAACCTACACCCGATTGAGTGTAACCAATACCGGATTGAGTATAACCAATACCTAGACCCACACCAGACAGGCCCATACCCGACTGGGTATAACCTAATCCAGCCCCTGACTCCGTATAACCCACACCCGATTGAGTATAACCAATACCAGATTGGGTATAACCAATACCCAGACCCACACCAGACAGACCAATACCCGATTGGGTATAACCTAATCCAGCCCCTGACTCTGTATAACCCACACCCGATTGAGTATAACCAATACCAGATTGGGTATAACCAATACCTAGACCCACACCAGACAGGCCAATACCAGATTGGGTATAACCTAATCCCGCCCCTGACTCCGTATAACCCACACCCGATTGAGTGTAACCAATACCGGATTGAGTGTAACCAATACCTAGACCCACACCAGACAGGCCAATACCCGATTGGGTATAACCTAATCCAGCACCAGACTCCGTATAACCTACACCCGACTGGGTATAACCAATACCAATACCCGACTGGGTTTGTCCAACACCGGAAGTGGTGTAACCTACACCCGATTGAGTGTAACCAATACCAATACCCGACTGGGTTTGTCCAACACCGGAAGTGGTGTAACCCAAACCGACACCAGACTGAACTTCACCAACTCCAGAAGCCCAAATTCCCACGCCGGAGGGGAAAATAAAAGAACTCACAGCCTTTTCGGGTTTAACAACTTGGTGCATCGAACCAAAGAGGGAACCCGCAATCCGTTTAGCTTCTGTTTCCTTGGATAACCCAAATAGATCGCTATGAACCCCGGCAAGGACATAGGATTTTTTGGGGACAGGGAACTCATAGAAGGTTTTCCCCTGTAATTCTTCTTCCCAAGAAACGGTAATAAACTGATCGTCAATCCATTCTGCGGGATAAACCGGAGGAATCCGAGTCGCCGCAGAACGAGCTAATTCTAACCACCGACCGTCAACACAGCGATAACCAATTTCAACAACATAGTCGCGATCGCTGACCGGAATCGGTAAATACCATTCCCGCGCCAACTCATCACAGGGATATTCTTGAATACTATGGGGACTTTGAGAGTCCAAATCAATATCAGTAACATCATAAATCCGCAGGGCTAACTGTTGTCCCCCTTGGCGTCGAAACATTTCCTTCTGTTCGTTAGAAACGTCCCAGTAAGTATAGGCAGATTCAGGATCTCGGGGCATCATCACAATCTGGCTTTCACCATACCCACCGGGTAAGTCAGCTAAACCCTCATCCACGGAGGATAGGGAATCAGCTATCTGATAGTTCTGACCGACTAGAGAAAACTTTGCAACTTCCACTTGTTCTTGTGCCTCCAATGCGCGAGATGGATTAGGGGTTCCAAACTTCTGACTTTCGATTTCCTCGATAGCTTCTAAAAGCTGAGATTTACGCATTCGACTATAGCGAGAAATGCCATATTCACTTGCTACCTTGCGAAGTTGCCGCAGTGTCATAGTTTCTAAAGGTGGGCGTTCCTTTGACATAAAAGAGTGATCTCCATTGGCTTAAACAGCAGATTGATAACTCTGTGGAAATTCTTCGGGATCATGGGGATCGCTTGATTACTCACCATATTGCAGAAAATATTAAGTTTGGTCAAGGGGTAAATCAATATTGATGAGTAAATATACACAGTTTTCGGGATTATGGGGATCATTATGTCATGAATCCCTGACATTTGGAGGTAAAAAAAACCTCTTTGGGGATCAAAGAGGGATATTTCCATCAGCGAATCACTTGCCAATCTTCAATCCGCCAAGCTCCATCCTTACGAATCAAGCGATACTGAATCTGTAAAGAGGCATCCTCCGTGTTTTGGGCCTGACCGCGACTAAAAAACTGGGTTTGTTCCTGAACATTGGCGATTGCGAGAGCTTGGTTAGGATTAGCCTGATCAATCTGGACTTCACTGACTTTCACGTTGTGTTTGTAAGTGCGATAGGAACCCTCTTGTTTCATGTTTTGTGACATAGCCACCCAACGGGCCAAGGCCGGATCAACTAATATTTCCCGCAGACCCTCAACTCGATACTCTGGCCCTAGGGCGGCGGATTTTGCCGATAACCATTGATTCAGTTTGGCTTCCGCCACTTCTGGAGTGATTTTTTCCGGTTCGGCGGTGACGGGTGTTGGTTCAGGAATGGGTAAGGGAGGCTGGCTCAACTGCACCATCGCCTGTTCCCCTTTCAAAGTTGGCCCAGACCAGCCTAAAACATCGGCAAAGGCTCCCAAAACCCGGGAGAGTAAGAACCACAGCAACCACAGTCCGAATAACCCTCCCAGACCCAGAATTAATAACCGACGCCATTGACTAGAATCATTTTTCCGTTGAATCCGACGCAGACTACTGCTGCTATTGGCAGAGCCAGAAGCGGTTTTTGGGGAAGGAGTTGGCGGGACATGGGCTGACGCGGTCGGGTCTGGAAGCGGTTGGGGGGCCGTTTCGGACGAACCGCGACGGGAAGATTCAGGAATTTTGCGACTTCCCTGTAAGGAGGTTGCGGTAGAACCCGGTTCTACCGCAGTCCGCACACTGGCTGGGGGGGGTTGGGAGGGGGCTAAGGGTTCTTGGAGACTGGCACTTGATACCCCCCTAGCAGCTAAAGTCGCCGTTAAAGCGTCTAAAGAAGCCTGGGTGAGTTGGGAAGTTTCCGTTGTAGTTGGGGTGGTGGACTTTGAGGCAGAACCCGCGGCCGTCGTCGGACGTCTCGGTTGCACGACCACCCACTCATTAGAAGGACTGCCCGTTTCATTGGGTAGGGCTTCCAGATAGGCCTGGACATGGGGATCGGCAAAATAATCCTTCAAGGACACCGACTTATCCAGCAAATCCCGAAAATGGGGAAATACCTCATCCTGTAACCAACTTTCGGCGTAGAGACATAACCCGGGTAACAGGTCGGGGGAATTCTGGGAATTTTCTCGGATAAAAGCAATGGGTTTCCCGTTCCTGACTTAATTCTAGGGAACGACTGGCTTCTTCGGTTTGCCCTAATAGTAAGGCACAAACAGCCTTTTCTAAATGTACATCTTGCCGTCGGCCCAACTGCATCAGCATCAATTTAGCCTTGCGAATTAGGGCGGGTTGGGCTTCAGCAAATCCCTGGGCAATTAAGGCATAAACCGCTAAATAGGTAGCCACGGCCGAAGGGCGACGGGCTTCGGTTTCAAATAACCCCTGTTGTTCGGTGGTGGTCATGTAGCGACGGAGTTGCTGCACAAACCGCAGAAAGTCCTCCACACCTAAACCCGACCCGTCATCCCCTTGACCATCAATTCCGCCGCGTTCGTGGAGCATTTCTCGAAGGAGTTGCAACCCTTTTCGACGTTCTGCGGCTTTTTCTAGGGGGAGTTGGAGTAATTCTAAAATCCGATAGGGACGGAGTTTGTAGAGATCCGTTTGCATTTCACCTCTTAAACTGGCAAATAAGCTTTCCCTTAATAATAGATTCTGTCCAGCTTCTAAGGAAGAAGCGGCATTTTCATATTGTCCTTGTTGCCATTGTTCTCGACCCAGTTCTAAATAGGCACTGGTGACGGTTAAAACAATATCGGGAACAATTAGGGACGCTTCCCCAAAACGGCCATCTTTGAGGCCAATACTGCCCGTATTCAAATAGGGGTGACAGAGTTTCACCACCAATTCATATTCCCCCAGTTCATGGAGGAGTAATAAAGCTCCCACAAATTGTTGATCTTCAATCTCAATACTGGGGGTATGAGCATCGATCACGGGTTCGAGGGCGGTGGATTCGGGGCTGGCCCGTTTCCCAAAAGCCGGAGTTTTGACTTCTGATTCGGGTTCGTAGGTTTTGGCTAGAAACCCCATATCATAAGCATTTCGCTGATCGGCATCCGATAAAATAGCATAGGCTTCATCAATCAACTGTTTGCGCGCAGCGATCGCTACATCAGAATACTCCCGTCTCGGAAGTTGCAAAGTGCGATCGCGGTGCGCTTGCTTCAGTTGTTCTGGAGTTGCTTGAATCGGTAAGCCTAATATTCGGTAATAATCGAGTGGAATACGCACGGGCAACTTCCCCAACGGTGAGAAACTGATTTAGCCATATTAGCAGGAAATGGCGGAATGGGAAGAACCTAGAGGCATCTATAGCACTACCCATTACAGTAGAGACGCGCCATGGCACGTCTCTACTAAATCTCTGCAAACTCATTGAATGCTTACTATTCCCTATTCCCCATTCCCTATTCCCTATTCCCTATTCCCTATATCAACGCAGGGTAACAAATTCTTCTCCACTACTCGGGTGAATTCCCATGGTGTTATCAAAGTCTTTTTTGGTCGCTCCCATATTAACTGCGATCGCTACTCCTTGAATTAATTCCGCCGCATCTTTTCCCACCATGTGAGCACCTAAAACCCGATCGGTATTTGTTTCTACAATTAATTTCATGAATACCTTATCTTCCGATCCGGTAAAACTATGGAACATGGGACGAAAACGGGCCGTGTAACATTTAATATTATCCCCAAATTTTTCCCGCGCTTGGGTTTCTGTTAAACCAACTGTGGCAGCTTCGGGATAGGAAAAAACTGCTGTAGCAATATTTTCATGGGTAATAAATCGGGGTTGATGACCAAATTCCGTATCCGCAAAAGCCCGTCCTTCGGCGATCGCCACGGGGGTTAAATTCATCCGATCGGTACAATCTCCCACGGCAAAAATATTAGGTTGATTTGTACA
Source organism: Planktothrix sp. PLAVEN19ND (assembly GCF_057220675.1). Taxonomy (NCBI): domain Bacteria; kingdom Bacillati; phylum Cyanobacteriota; class Cyanophyceae; order Oscillatoriales; family Microcoleaceae; genus Planktothrix; species Planktothrix sp. PLAVEN19ND. The sequence continues at coordinate 3,957,503 of NZ_CM170132.1, forward strand.
ACTATCCGCCGTGACTACAATTGCTCCTTTTTCGTTAACTTCTATCCCGGCATTTTCTAACCTTAATCCGGCTAAATTGGGTTTACGTCCGGTGGCACAAAGTAGGGCATCTACGGTTATAGATTTTGAGTTTTTCCCCTTAAAAAATAACTTTAATCCGGCTTCGGTCTTTTCAATTTTTTTAATTACTTTTTCGGTTAAAAACTCAATCCCATGACTCGCCATCCCCGATTGAATATTATTTCTAATATCCTCATCAAACCCATGTAAAATCAAATCTCGGCGAATAATTTGGGTAACTTCACTGCCTAATCCTTTGAGAATACTGGCAAATTCTACCCCAATATAACCCCCACCCCAAACAGCAAATTTTTGAGGTTGTTCTGGGAGTAAAAACATTTCTCGGGAGGTAATACTATGTTCAATACCGGGAATATCGGGTTTAACCGCTTCTCCACCAACCGCAATTAAAATTTTATCGGCGGTTATTTTTTTATCGCCCACTTCTACCGTATGGGGGTCAATAAATTTAGCATAACCAGAAATGAGTTCAACTCCGGCTTTTTGTAAAAAACTAATATGCAATTGACTTAACCGTTTGACTTCCGTATCAACGGCCGTAATTAACTTATTCCAATCAAATGTAGGTGCAACTTCTCCCCATCCGTAACCCTGAGCATATTGGTACATATAGGAAAATTGGGAAGCATAAACCATTAATTTTTTAGGAACACAACCCCGAATTACACAGGTTCCCCCCACTAAATCATGTTCGGCGATCGCCACTTTTGCCCCATAGGATGCCGCCCGTTTTGAAGAAGCTAATCCACCAGAACCTGCACCAATCACAAACAAATCATAATCATAACTCATCTTTTTTATGACCCTTTAATATTCATCTGTTCAATACACATCAAATTATAGGGGCTTTTCACCAGGGATAGGAAATAGAGAATGGGGAAGGTATAAAATCTTTTGTGAACAAGGGACAAAATCACTTATAAATTGGGTAATCCTATAATAGAGTTGATATTCTCAGGTCAAACAATATGCAATCAGAAATACAACCCCTTAGCATCCGAGAGCCCAGACAAGTCGGGGAAGATCATTTGAATATTTCCGTGATCTCTGAACCCTTAACACCTAGTGACCTGCTATCAGGGTTATTCCTATTAACAGAAAATGCCGATACCGTTGAAATTGCCCCCGGAGTGCTTCTTTCTGGATATCCTAACGGGTTAGCCGCCTTGGGGGGAGATGATTATGTTCGCGGCTCCACAGACCCGGAAGCAATGAGGGGAAATCGGGGAAATGACACCCTCGAGGGTCAAGGGGGAAATGATAACCTGTGGGGGGGTCAAGACCCTGATGTGCTTTACGGAGGTACGGGGGATGATCTGCTCAGTGGCAATTTGGGCAATGATTATCTGTTTGGAGATGCAGATAATGATTTACTCCGAGGGGGTCGAGGGGATGATGCCTTAGTGGGTGGGGCGGGAAATGATACCTTGATCGGTGATTTGGGTGTGGATCGTCTTTGGGGCGGTGAGGGGGCGGATGTCTTTGTTCTGCGTACCGATACGGCGACTCCTGCAACGCCGGACTGTGGTTGTGGTAATGTTGATGGTCTTGATGAGATTACCTCGGATTTTATCCTCGATTACAATAGCGCCCAAGGGGATAAAATTGGCTTGACGGGGGGGTTAACGGCTAATGATATTGTGTTAACCGAAAAAACCATTACCTATGGCGATCGCCGAGATTATGATAGTAGTGGCCCTTTCCCCCTCGGTCAGATTAGAACTTTGGATTTTCAAATTGAATCTGCATCGGTGACAGTAATTACAGAAGCCAAAACCGGGAATGTTTTAGGTTTAGTCAAAGGAGTTTCACCCGCACAACTTCAATTTGTCTCTTTTTCAGATAGTATTTAAGGGAACGGGGAACGGGGAACAGGGAACACCGGATAATACTTCTGGCTGTTTCATATCAGTATTAAAATATTACAATCTTGACGCGGATTGATATATGAAACAGCCGGTGTTTACTTTTAAGCCGAAATCTTGGATACAACTCAAATAGGATTGCTATAAAATTGTTAGATTCAGTTTAACAATCCTGTTGCTAAGTTTTCAGATTGCTCTCGAATTTCTCGGACTGCGGTGGTTTCCCAGCGATGTCCTTTACAGGCTGTACCTAAAGTATATAGTTGTTGAGAAATTTCACCTTTTTGATCAATTAATGCCCCGGTTTTTGTGACATCTAAACCTAAATTTAATGAGTCGGAACGAATTAAACCGCTTTTGAATAAGTTACTCAGTAGAGGAGAGGAAAGTTTCTGATAATCACCGACGGAATTAGTACAATTAATGACTAAACTCACTCGTAAATTTAATAATTCTTGATTGTGTTTTTGACGAATCATCACCTCTACATGATCGGGGTTTTCAGAATATTCTAAAATTCGACCTGCATATAAAATTAACTGCTGATGATTGAATAACTCTTGGATTTGTTGGTGAACATCAGGTGCAATTCGATGGCGCACAACGTCCCAATAGGGTTGAACATGGCGCAAAAATCGAGCCTGTTCTGGGGGTGAAAGATGATTCCAAATTGATTGAGTTTCAACTCGCAAAGAATCAATTACTGCCCTCCAATTATACCCTTTTTGATCAGCCTTGTCAATTTCTTCCCGAATTCGATGCACTAATTCCCGTATGGTTTTTGGGGCAGATTCTAGGGTTAAAAATGGGGGGAATGGTTCGACTTTGGCGTGGGGTTGGGGGAATAAACCGCGTCGAGAGACAACATAAATTTTACCTTGATGGTTTTGTGCTTTTAGGGTGGCAATAATATCGATAGCAGTTAATCCCGATCCGATTAATAATAGGGGTTCATGGATTGATTTTAAGGGTAATTGGGGTTCAGACCAAGCCCAAGGAACATAACGGGAACTTTGATAAAATGAAGGGTTAGAAATAGCCGGATTTTGAGGAGGAAAATTACCCAGGGCTAAAACAGATTGATCAACGAATAGTTGTTCTCCACTTTTTAAGGTTATAATTAGATTATTGAGTGTTTGATCAATAGCGATCGCCTCATCTAAAACCCGATACAAAAGAACTCCAGCCTGGGCTTTTTGTTCAGCATCTTGCAAAATTGAGCGCAGATATTCACTATAAAATTTTCTGGGAACAAAGGTATCCGCCGTAATTAACTGATCGGGATAATTAATATTCAGCCATTGTAAAAAATTATCATGCTGATCCCCAAAAGCACTCATTTTCCCCGCAGGAACATTGAGTAAATGATGGTCTGAAGGAGTGCTATAGGCAATCCCTTCCCCCAATTTATTTCTGCGTTCTATTAAATGAATCTCTAAAGGACGGTTAGCTTTTTGCAGGAGATTAATTGCCACCATAACCCCACTAAAACCGCCCCCAATAATTGCAATCTTTTGAGTCATAAATAGGAGTTAATTCTGATGATTAATTCTTAGATGCTTATAAAAATCAACTGCCCTCTTTTGGGCACCGAAAGCAGTTGATAGGCTGAGTTTGAACCTACTTGAATTGTAATTGTATTGCAATTCATTTAAGATGTCAAGCCCTAAAAAGTCATCTATCGCACAAGACCAAAGAAACCGGGTTTCTGCGTAAGAGTTAGGATACCAAGCGCGAAGGGATGTCCCTAGCCGTCTATACCCCATGATAAATTCAGGGGTTTGCGTCCTCTGATTTTTCCGTATCGACAAACCTGTTTGTTAATTCTTCATTTTCCGACTTAAGCTAGAATTGAAAGTAATTGCTGAATCCACCTCTACAATTGTTGATCTGAATGTTTAGTTATTTTGCTTTTCGTCGTTTCCAGCCTCTAATTTTATTATTGCTAGGTGCTGGTTTTTTCATTCCGGCTGATCAGGCGTTATCCTTAACGAATGAACAAGCGCAAGCCTTTAGTGCCGAATATATGAAAGGCTGTTTACAAGGGGTGAGTCAATTCGGTCTTGATCCCGAAAAAGGGGAACAGTATTGTCGTTGTACCCTGAATAATTTGCTACAACTTCCTGATGAAAAATTGCAGTCTTTAGGACAATTGAGCGAAGAACAAATTAAGCAAGATTCAGCCATTCAAAATGCCATCAATAGTTGTGTGTCAACTTATATTAAACCCGGTGAATAGGTAATATAGAAAGTCTAAAGTTTTGGGTGCATTCCGAATTCCTGAATTGAATTATTAATTGCTGTACTCAATAGATAGGGATTAATCAACCTACAAGAGTCATCCTTGTGGAGTATGTAAACGTTACATAGTGAAGGTTTACAGATTAATTTTATCCATCTATTTATAGCAGCGGACATAGCTACTAGCACAAAATATACGCTTGTCATTGTCCTAAGCGTAATCGCGACTGCTATAAAAATTTGAGTACAGTTTTTACCTTGTGGGAAAGGAAGCCAGCCAAATTTTATGAAAGCAATACAAGCAATTAACCAAAATTCTTTAAAAACTTTAAATCGAATTTTCACCAGATTTAATCACGATTTTTCTCTGATTTTGGCTCACTGTAATTATAGAATGGTTAGAGAAAAATTTATTACACAATTACAAGAACAACATCCTAACTTAATTAAAAATATTGTCATAGATGCCAATGTTACTAATCTTTATAATGCCTTAGTTACAGCCATTGAAACAGAAGAAAATACCCCGATAGCTTTAATCATATCCGGTTTAGAGTCAAACGAACAACTGGAAATTTTGATTAAAATTATGAATCAAATGCGGGAGGAATTTCGTCGAAAATTTCACTTTCCTTTGCTATTGTGGGTGACGGATTCTCTCTTACAATCTTTAATTCGCTTGGCTCCTGATTTCCATAGTTGGTCAACCTCAGTTTCTTTTGAAATTAGTACGGAGGATTTATTACAGTTTATCAAACAAATGACAGAGCAAGTTTCTGTCAAAGTATTAGATAGTGGTGCTGGTATTTTTTTAGAAAATTCTTGTTTTGATTTAGAGTTAGGTTCGCCGTTAAGATTAGAATTAGAATCGGCTCGCCAAGAGTTACAGAAACGGGGAGAACCTTTAGATATCGAACTAGAGGCTGGTTTGGAGTTTATATTGGGTCGAATTTCTGACCATTATAATCAAGTTTCTTTACAACATTATGAACGAAGTTTGCAGCTTTGGAAACAAACTAATAATTTAATTCGTCACAGTCAATTATTATTTTATGTAGGATTTTGGTGGCACAGCCACGGAATTTTACATCGATTTCAAAAAGAATCGGCTTATCATCAGGCTAAAACTTATTATACCGAATCCATCCAGAAGTTTAAACAAGCCGACCGTGGGGATTTAGTGGCTAAATTTATTAATGCTTTAGCCGATATCTTGTTTGGATTAAAACAATGGCAAGAATTAGAAGAAGTTGCTCAAGAATCGATTCATTATAATCGAATTTACGCCTATCCTTTTAGAGAAGCTCGGGGATATCATTTTTTGGCAGAGGTTGCTTTAACTAAAAGTTCTCCCTTGGAAGCTAAAACTTTAGCAGAAAAAGCTCAGAATTTGTTAACTAAAACCTGCTCCACTTATCAAGCTCAAACACCGGAGCAACAGTCGATTTTAGACTGGGAAACCTCCTATCATCAAGGATGGTATTTATTTACCCTAGCTCACGCCCATCAACAACTGAATCAACAGCAAGAAGCGATTAATATTCTGGAAAAAGCCAAAGCCAGAACTAAACCTCACTATGACCCAGACCTCTATATTAAAATTTTACAACTTTTACAGGATTTATATTTCCAAAAAAGCGAATATTTAATGGCTTATGAAATCAAACAAAAACGTCGGGAAATTGAACAACAATTTAGATTAAGAGCGTTTATCGGAGCCGGAAGACTCGGACATATTCAAAGTATTACTAATCCCAGTTTACCACCAGTTAACTACCCCAAAATTATTAATCCAGAAATTAGTGCCTCCGGTCGTTTATCCGTGGTACATTGGCTGTATGAACGTATTAGAAGAAATGATTGTCGATTAACAGTGATTTATGGACAATCTGGAGTGGGTAAAAGTTCAATTTTGCAAGCTGGTTTTATTCCAGAGTTACAAAAAACCTCGATTGAGACACGTTATTGTATCCCAGTATTAATTCAGGTTTATACGAATTTTAGTCGAGAATTTTCTCGGGCTTTAGCTAAGGGAATTAGGGAGTTTAAAAATATTGAATTAGATTCTTCTATTTTAAATGATCAAGAGATAATTTTAGAGCAAATTAGAGCTTTGGTCAAGCAAAATTTTTGGGTTATTATTATCTTTGACCAATTTGAAGAATTTTTCTTTGCTTGTAAAGATAATCAACAGCGACAAACCTGTTATAAATTTATCAAAGATTGCTTAGATATTCCCTATGTCAAAATTGTTTTATCCTTACGAGAAGATTACTTACACTATTTATTAGAATGTACTCGTCAGGGCTATTTAGAAAGTATTGGGAATAATATTTTAGACCGTAATATCCTATCTTATATTGGAAACTTTACGCGAGAAGAAGCTAAATCCGTGATTAAAAGTTTAACAGAAAGAACACAATTTTTTCTTGAACCTGCTCTGATTGAACAATTAGTTGAAGATTTAGCTGAAGATTTAGGAGAAATTCGACCGATAGAATTACAAGTTGTAGGTTCTCAGTTACAGGCTCAAAATATTAACACATTACAACAATATCAACAAGCGGGACAAAAGAAAAAATTAGTCGAAGATTATTTAGATGAAGTGATTCAAGATTGTGGTTTAAGTAATAAAAGTTTGGCTGAGTTGGTGCTTTATCTGCTGACGGATGAAAATAATACTCGTCCTTTAAAAACCCGCGCTGATTTAGTCCGAGGAATTAAAGAAATAGCGAATCATTTTGACAATATTAATCAAAATTTAGATACGGTTCTGAAGATTTTTGTCCTCTCAGGTTTAGTATTTCTTTTACCCGAAATTCCCGCCGAACGGTATCAACTGGTACATGATTATTTAGTCAGTTTAATTCGTCAAAATCGCAGTTCTGTGATTTTAGAACAGTTAGAAATAGAAACAAAAAAACGCCAACAAGCAGAAGCAAAAAATAAAGAACTTTGGCAACTTTTTACCCGTTCCACTATTATTGGTGGTGGTATGGCACTTTTATTAACCTTAGCATTAGGATTTTTAAGGATTTCAGAAGTTAAAAATAAACAAGTTAACTTAGCTTTAGAAAATACGAAATACACAGCTTTAACCACAGAAAATAATCAGCTTGAAGCCTTATTAACCTTAGTTACCGCCGGAAAATTTCTATCCAATCAAATGGCTAAATCTGCTATTGAACAAGAAACTCAGAGTAAATTAAGTATTGCAGTTCAAGTGATTCAAGAAAAAAATATTTTAGATGGACATGACAAAAATAATGTTTTAAGTGTGAGTATTAGTCCCGATGACCAACTAATTGCTTCTGCGAGTATTGATAAAACTATTAAATTATGGACTCGTGAGGGAAAACTAATTAATACTTTACAAGGACATAAAGATTCCGTTTGGTTTGTTACCTTTAGTCCTAATAGTCAAATCATGGCTTCTGCGAGTCGGGATAAAACCATAAAACTTTGGAAAAAAGATGGAAAATTCATCAGAACATTAAAGGGACATACCGATGAAGTCAAATGGGTTAGTTTTAGTCCCGATGGTCAACAAATTGCTTCCGCGAGTCGAGATAAAACGGTTAAAATTTGGAGTTTAAACGGTAACTTAATTAAAACTTTAAACGGACATAAAACACCCGTTCTCAGCGTTGTTTTTAGTCCTGATGGTCAACTTATTGCTTCATCGAGTGAAGATGGCTTAATTAATATTTGGACTCGCCAGGGGGAACTGATTAAAACAATTCCCGCCCATGCTAAGCCGATTTGGAGTATTGTTTTTAGTCCCGATAGTCAAATAATTGCCTCGGCGAGTGATGATAAAACCGTGAAATTATGGGGTCGAGATGGTCAATTAATTAGAAGTTTAGCAGGATATCAACAGGCAGTTAATAGTGTTGATTTTAGTCGAGATGGTAATTTAATTGCCACGGGAAGTACGGATGAAATGATTAAAATTTGGACAAAGGAAGGTTTGTTGATTTCGACTCTGCAAGGACATAGGGGTGGGATTAATCAAGTCAGTTTTTCTAAGCAAAAAGAGATGTTGGTTTCTGCCAGTCAAGACGGCATCGTTAGAGTTTGGAATTTACAAGCCCTACCTCGAATGATTCAACTGAAAGATTATAAAATTTATAGTAGTAATTTTTTGGGTAAAAATAGTGATTTAGTTGCTTCTCCTGGCCGAGATTTAAAAACCAATGATCATGTTGTTGTATTATGGACTTTAAATGGAGAAGTAAAACGGACGTTTAGAGGTCATAGTAATACGGTTAATAATGTCAGTTTTAGTCCTGACCAAAAAATGATTGCATCAGCCAGCGATGATAAAACAGTAAAAATTTGGGATTTAGAAGGTAAGGAAATTAATACTATTGTCCATCCATCGGCTGTTTGGAGTGTGATTTTTAGCCCTAATAATCAGTTGATTGCCACCGCCAGTAATGACAATAAAATTCGGATTTGGGCAATTGATGGCACTTTAAAACAGACTTTGGAGGGTCATAAAAAACAAATCAATGATTTAAGTTTTAGTCCCGATAGTAAAATTTTAGCTTCTGCGAGTAATGATAAAACTGTTAACCTATGGGATGTCAGTAAAGGGCGTTTTATCACTTCCTTAATTGCAGCTAAAATTCGGTTTAGTTTCTGTCAGTTTCAGTCCCGATGGACAATTGATTGCAGCGACTAAAGATGGGGAATCAATCGCGATTTGGAAAAATAAAAATTTAAACTGGGAACTTTTACAAACTTCTGTTATTTTAGGCAAACATTGGAAACCAATTTATGAGGTCAATTTTAGCCCCAATAGTAAAATATTAGCTTCTGCAAGTGTAGATGGTACTATTAAACTTTGGGATATTAATGGAAGTTTAATTACAACTTTAAAGCCAAGTTTAGAACCTATTTTATCAGTTAATTTTAGTCCCGATGGCAAAACTTTGATTGGGATTCAAAAAACGCAACCCAGTCGAATTGGTGTCTGGTCAATTGACACGAATCAAGTTAATGAAAATACTAATAATTTGTTAAAAAAGGCTTGTGTTCAACTTCATGATTATTTAGAAACTAGCCCTAATGTTAACAGTATCAATCAAAAAATTTGTGATGAGTTTAATCCCTCTCGCTAAAACATTAAGTAGAGACGTTTTATGCAACATCTCTACTAAAAGGTGGATTTGCACCTAATTATGGATTTATATTAATCTCGTGGCGGTCTACCCGTATCTTTGATTATTTCTTGACCTTCCTCCCTAGCTTGAGGACAAAGGCTAATACTATTGTGAATGCTACAGGGAAATTTAACAATAGAATTGGAAACAGTCAACTCTGAAGCTTTTGCTTGAGTTGTTGTAATCACCGATAACCCGATTAGGGTTAAAGAGATCAGACTTTGGCGTAACATAATTAGACTCCTGTTGGTACAATAACAGAATAAATCCGCTTATTAAACCCATGAATTAATGCACACAAATAAGGGTTTTAACGGGCTTAAAATTTTAATTAAGAGGGGGTTAATAAACGGATTTAATTCCTCTAAAATAAGCTGGGGTGTTATTGACTTCAACCTAAACTACCCAATTCATGAATAATTTAGTTTTCCAGTCTTAACACTCTACTTTTCTAGTTCAAATTTGTGAATCAGGAATACTTTTTATTTATGTATGATTTTTTTTATGAAATACTTAAATATTTGCTAATGATGATTAATAAAAGAGGTGAGGATATTAGTCATTAGTCATTAGTTATTATTTATCAGTTTATTACCCATTCGTAATTCGTAATTACCCTTAATTCATATTCATTCCCCCCAAGGGAACAGAAATTAAATCATGAAATTGAGTATCTCTAATGCGTTTTAATTCCCACATCCATTTGGTTTCTGCGTCAATTTGTTGATAATATTTTTGAGCTAAATTCTGCTGTTGAGCAATATCGGTTTCCCCCCATAATTTTAATGCCATATCTCGTCTTTTTTGACAAATAACGGTTTCAATGGACGCAATAGAACTGCGAATAACTAACTGGGGGCGACAAATATCAATTTCCGTATGTTCGTCCAAATAAAATAGATGATAAAATTGTTTGGTTTGTTGATTTTTTTCCAAACAAACTTGTTGCAATTCCAGAATTAAATCCACCGTATCTAAACTCTTTTCAGATCTTTCCTCAATTTGGGCAATTTCTCGCCATAAAAACCGATGATGAGCTAAACTAAACTGTAAATCTCTCGCTTCTAACCCATCAACAATGGTTAGGCGATATTCGGGACAATGGAGGTATATTCTGAGGAGTTTAACTTCTGCTTCTTCTAATAAACTGCGCTCGGAGTTAATACTCAGTAAATTATCAGAAGATGGTTTATTTTTTCCTATTTCTAAATGATGCTGATTTACTTGAGTTTGTAAATTTTTAGCTAAGAGAGAAACTAACCGATTTTGTCCTTGACTCAGAAGTTCAGCACAGTATTGAATATAATGGGTGCGTTGCATTCCATTTTCAATTTTTTTTAATAATTCTACCATTTGTTTTGAGACTTGCTGCGACTGGGAAACGGTTTCTAGGTTTTTTCCAATTAATAAACGTTGAATTTGCCAATCAATCCAAAATGGAGCATTAACCAATAATTTTTGATAATCTTCAGCAGAATTATGAATTAAAAACTCATCGGGATCTTTACCAGAAGGAATATTTAAAATCCGTAAATTAATATAACCTTGATAAGCCAGATCTTCAATTTCTCCAATCGCCCGTTCTGCTGCTTTATTCCCCGCAACATCTGCATCAAAATTGAGAATAATTTGTTTAGATTCTGTGTAACGAACTAACTGCCGAACTTGATTTAAACTTAACGCAGTGCCTAAAGAAGCTACAACATTTTTTATTCCGGCGGTATGTAACGCAATTACATCAAAATAGCCTTCGACAACAATCGCTTGATCTTGTTTGCCGATGGCATTTTTGGCTTTATCTAAGGCAAATAAAGTCTTGCCTTTATCAAATAATTCGGTTTCGGGAGAATTGAGATATTTGGGCAGTTCATCCCCTAAACTTCTGCCCCCAAATCCAATAATTTTTCCCTGACTATCATGGATGGGAATCATTAATCGATCTCTAAATCGATCATAATATCCATTGCCAGTTTTTCGAGGTACAATTAGCCCTGCTTGTTCAACTAATTCCGCCGGAAAATGTTTTTGTTCTACCAAATAATCATAGAGTGTTTCCCATCCTTGGGGGGCATATCCTAACTGAAAATATTGAATAGTATTTTCTTTGAGATTTCGTTTTAATTTTAAATAATCTAAGGCTTGAATTCCTTCCGGTTGTCTTAAAGTATATTGATAAAAACCCGTAGCGATCGCCAAAATCTCATATAATTGTTCTCGTAAAGAAATCTGTCTTTGTAATTCCTGACGTTTTTCCGGTTCCAAAGTCTTCACTGGAACTTGATACCGTTTAGCTAACTCTAAAACCACCTCACTAAAAGAACTTTTATCCAAATCCATAATAAATTTAATCGCATTTCCTGCCGCCCCACATCCAAAACAATAAAACATTTGTTTCGTGGGACTAACGGTAAAACTAGGGGTTTTTTCATCATGAAAAGGACATAACCCCACAAAATCTTTCCCCCGTCGTTTCAATGAAACTTTCTCGGACACGATATCATAAATATCCGCCCTTTCTTTGACTTCTTCTATGGTTTCTGGATGAATTCGGGGAGTCAGCATTGGGGATTAAACTAGAATGATCAGTCTTTATTTTGCCATAAAATATCCTGAATGATCCTTCTGTAGAGACGTTGCATGCAACGTCTCTACAGGGGGAATGTGTAGCAAACCTTCAAGGATTGATATTCAACTGTTAATTAACTAAATTCTCGGCAATTATTGAATTTTCTGTAATCTCTGAATATTTCTTTGATTCTGAAGTGGCGGATGTTGTAGGGATTTTTAAACTAAAAACAACAACTAACTGATGATTTTCAATATGAATATTATTAACATTAACAACACTTTTTTCAGTAAGCAAACTATCAACGGGAATCTCTGGGGGTGTCTGTCGTTTATATCCGGCTTCTTCTAACCATTCTGTAACTTCTCGCCAACTTTCAATCCGAGCATCTAATTTATCTACCAAACTTTTCACATATCGATATAACGTCACACAGAGGTCAGTTTTCACTCCTTTAACGTTTTTTCCCAGTTGTTCGGCAATTTCCGCCGGACTAAACCCACACAACAACCCCCGCAAATGCAGCTTTTCCATCGGCGTCAGGCGTCTTCCCTTAGCAGAGGCGAGGTCAGTATAAAGGGTTTCTAAGTCCCAATGGAGTGCAGCCTGGTTGAACTGTTGATCAAGGGAAGTCATGATGTCGCGTCCTCAATATCCTGTTTTTATCCTAACATAAATCCTGTTTAAATGCAGGGAACAAATAGGATTAATCAATTTATACTTAGCAATGAGCTAGCTTACTTGATCTCTAACTCGCTACTACTTAGGAAATAATCTTGATTTGGATTTCCGTTGTCCCATCATCCCCCAATGCTCACAAAATCCAGGTTAAAAAATTTTTTGAGAAATTTGCGTAAAGTTCGCAAGTCTAGCCTATAGATATTTAGGTCAAATTTGATTATCCATCATCGTCTGGAGGTTAAAACTCAGTATGGCAAACGAACCAGAGGACAAATATGTCAAGTATGCCGTTGATTTAGTCATGTGCATTGATGGCACAGGTTCAATGGGCCACTTAATTGATGCAGTCAAGTCTACAGCCCTCAACTTCTATCCCAAACTAGAAGCGAAGATGGAGACTAAACAGAAAAAAATTGATCAACTTAGGGCTAAAGTGATCGTATTTCGGGATTACTGGGCTGATGCACCTGATAAAGCAATGGTACAGTCTGAGTTCTTTAATCTTCGGACAGAAAACACTAAATTTGCTGATTTTGTTTCTAAAATTCAAGCGCAGGGAGGAGGCGACGAGCCAGAAAATGGCTTAGAAGGTTTGGATTTAGCCTTAAAATCAAAATGGGAAAAAGCACAAGATTTTGCTAAACAACGGTATGTCATTATTGTTTATACGGATGCCAGTGCCCATAGTTTAGAAAAAAGTTCTAAGCCTGCCCATTATCCTAAAGAAATTTCTTCAACTTTAGATGATCTCACTGATTATTGGTCAGAAATGTCAAGCCCTGCTAAACGATTACTATTGTTTACTCCTGATGCTTCTCCTTGGACAATGATTGCCAGTAGTTGGGATAATACAATACATTTTGCCTCTAAAGCAGGTCAAGGATTAGAAGAATTTGAAATGGATGAAATTTTAGATGTCATTGCTAATAGTGTGTAAATTTCTTAAAAACTGAACTTCTTCACGCTGTTTATAAAAATCAAGAAAATCTTCAAGATGAAAATACTTAAGATTTTCTTGAGTTAATTTAGTTTCTAATTTTTCAAAATCTAGGATGATCAACCTCTATTTGTAAGCTATGAAATCCTTGTCGATAACTGTCAATATAGAAATTGTTCTTGACAAAGGTGAGGATGCTCATCTATTTTGTGCTGATGATTATTTTGATGTTATAGTCATCGGAGTTTTTGATGGTTTAGGAGGACGTTCAGCCGGTTATGATGAACAGACAGGTGGAAAAATTGCTTCACAAAAAGCTTCAGAAAAGGTAGGAAATTTTTTGCTTCAATGGTCGGGAAAACTCGATCCTCAAATCGTTATTAAAATCCAAGATGAAGTTTATAAAACTTTAAAAGAAGCAGCCGATAAAAATATTAAGCCATCGCGTCTGGGAGGTTCTTTAGCGGGTCAGCGTTTGTGTACAACAATGGCACTAGCCAGCATTCCAAAGTTAGGTGAATTGCCAACAAAATATGAAGTTAGTTTGGCTTGGATTGGAGATTCACGATTATATTTCCTCAGCCCAGAAAAAGGCTTACAGCAACTTACTCAAGATGATTTAGAAGTAAAAAAAGATGCGTTTGAAATGATTCGAGAAGATCCACCTATGTCCCAATATTTAAGTGCAGACATGAAGAAAAATTGGCAGATTCATTTTAAATTACAAGAATTGGATCAACCTGGATGTATTCTTGCTTGTACTGACGGATGCTTTCAATATTTACCTACGCCTTGGGAATTTGAAAAGTTATTGTTAAATACATTGAGTCAATCTGAGGATATGAAACAATGGGAAGATTCATTGTTTCAACGGTATCAAGATATTAAGCAAGATGATGTATCTCTTATTCTTTGCTCAATGGGATATAATGGTTTTGATGATTTAAAACAATCCTATCAAGAAAGATTTGATTATTTAACAGAAAAATTTGATTTCAAAAACAAAAATTTGGGGGAATTACAAACGTTATGGCAGGAATATAGAGAAAATTATGAATTCTATTTAGAACAGGAAGAAAAACAGCAAATTGTTCAAACTATTGTAGAAATAAATACAGATTCTGTTCCAAGTCCAGAAATAATTTATGAACCTTCTGAAAATAATGAACCTACCGTAGATCCTGTAGTAGAAATAATCCCACATAGTGATGAAGAAAACAAAATCCCCAATAACTTAGAATTAGCTAAAGTAAACTTAGAAAACAATCATATTAAAGATGCTATTCAGGATTTAGAAACAGCGTTTGCAGATGAAAATATTGATTCTCTGGTTAAAGAAGATTCTCGGTTGATTCAAGATTTAGAACAACTACTAGAAGAATGTTTACAGAATATAAGTGATCCTGATTTTAGAGCAAATTTCCACTATTTTATAGGATGGATTAACTACCTATCTAATAACCTAGAGAAAGCCATGGATTATTGCAATAAAGCGAGTCAATATTATAAACTTCGAGTGAGTCCTACAGCAAACGACAATGAAAAAAAGAGGAAAATGCAAGAATTAATCCGTAAAATTGACAAAAATTGACAATTTAACACAAATCTCAGAAGGAGAAAACTAAATTATGTCTTACAAAACAGGCGATGTTATTGGTAAATATACCGTCAGTCGTGATTTTGACAGCACTAATGGCGGTCAGTGTCAATGGGGATTTGCAAAAGCAAAAGCGGGAGCAGAGGAGGTTTTTATTAAAAAATTCTTAAGTCCTGTTTATCCAGGTAACTCTGCACCAGGAAGTGAAAAAGGGAAACAAAAAAGACGAGATCAATGTGAAGTTTTTGAAAAAAAACAGTTAGCTATTATGAAAGCTCTTTCCGCTTGTGGTGATGGCGGGTTAGTCGTCAGGACAATAGACTTCTTTAAACATGGTGATGATCATGGAAGTCATTACTTTAAAGTTTCTCAAAAAGTTGATACTAGCACCTTATCTAATCTAGTCCATGACTTGGAAATGAAAAAACGGCTGTTTGTCATGTTAACAGCAGCAGGAGCTTTAAAGATTCTTCATGGAAGTAGAATTATTCACCTTGATCTAAAACCTGATAATATTCTGATTCAAGAATGGGAAAATCGTTTAATCGCTAAGATTATTGATTTTGACAATAGTATATTAGAAGGAGAACCCACAACACCCGAATTTTTAGTAGGAGATCAAGTCTACTATTCACCAGAGTTTGCTGAATATATTAATACAGAAGGTAAAACTCCAGCACCCAATCAAAAATCTGATATTTTTTCACTAGGTTTAATCTTTTGTCAATACTGGACAGGTTCACTCCCAAACTATCCCAACCGTTATCAATACGCTTATCAAACAGTTTCTACCGATCCAATATTAACACTTCCTGAGTGTTTAAGCGGTGAAATTCCTCCACCAAGCCCAAGTCGCCTCACTATTGGCAAGGGTTTGACACGCAGTAAAAGCTATTCTAATCCCACCCATAATAAACTCAAACTATTAATTGAAAAAATGTTGGTTTTAAAGCCAGAAAATCGCCCGTCTATTGTAGAAGTTCATAGGATTTTAAAACATCTTTATCATCATGATACCTTACCAAAAGAAACTATAGATACAACTTCATCTAGTGCAGAAAGAAAAACGGGTGAAACTCGAGTTAAAACAAATTTAAGAAAAGATTAATTTAAAAATTGTTATGCCTCTTTATAAATGTAAGACTTGCACTCATGAGTTTAGAGTAGATGTATTACCTTTAGAATGTGATATTTGTGGAGGTAAAAATTTAGTTGCTTTAGAACCAATTTCAAAACCTGTAAAAAAACCAATAATCTCTGATGCCAAAAAGAAGCAAAGTAAGTTGAGTTTTATTACAGCTATTTTTTTAGGAATGGTTTTAGGAATAGTTTGTATTTGGGTCTTCTTATGGATCTTCTTCGTTAGTTTTACGCGGGGTTTAGATAATAATACACTTAACCTTAAGATTCAAAATATTCAGCGAGAAAAAGATGAGTTACAAGCACAACTTAACCAATCAGGTCAAACAACAATTGTTCGTTTTTGTAATCAAACTCGTGACAAAACAATTAATCTTGCACTGGGTTACTGGGATGGAAATAAGGGAACCGAACTGCGAACAAAAGGATGGTTGATTATTTATCCTAGTGGCTGTGAAGAGGTTGATTTAGAAAGAAGCTATACAGGTAATGTTTATGTGTACGGACAAAGCGGAACTATATTTTGGAATTCAAATTTGCCTGATTTATCTTTTTGTGTTAATAGCTTAAAAGGATTTGATTTTATCAATGCTAATCAAATGCCTTGTAATGAAATAGGTGAGAAAAAAGTGATGATGAAATCTGTTGGAGTAGCTCCTGGTATAACGCTATGGAATTTAGGTGAATAATTTAACTAAAAATTATTGTTTTAAAAATGCGATCGCACAATTTAAACACTCCTATTTTCAATACTCCAATCTTCAAACCTCAACCCAGGAACTCGTTCAAAATCCTGTCGATTTCGTGTTACTAAAATTCCATTATTTGCCATGACAAGAGCCGCGATGCGTAAATCTTGCGTACCAATCCGAATTTTTTGACGCAATAACTCAAAATAACAATGATAAGATTCTTGATCAAAATTTATCACATTAATAGTTTGATAATACTTTAAAGTTTCTTCTAATCTTGCGTAAGCAAATAGAAGCTCATCAGCAGATTTTGCTTTTTTAATTTGGTTTAAACGCCCATAAAACTGTTCTTCTACCGTAACAATAGTAACTGCAACTTCTTCAGGGTTAATTGTCATCACTCGTTGTGTTACAACAGGATGTTGTCGTTGAAATAAGGAAATATGATCAGTATCTAATATCCAAAAACTCACTTTTTCTACTCCTCTCCATCAAGTTGACGATAATATTCTTCCGTTTCAGCATCTCTTTCACGACGATAATCTTCAATATCTTTGAGCATCTCGTCAAAATACGGATCATCTTTAAACATTCCTGCAAACTTCATCCAAGGATGTTCGGGTTTGGGTAGAGGAATTTCCAGTTGCACAATTTCACCTTGTTTCAGAATAGCATTAACTTGTTCTAATAATTGTTCTAGTGCTGCTTCTCGACTTGCACCTTTAGCTTTACAATCTAAACCTAATACTGTTACTATATATTCCTGATTTTGTTGTTGAATTAACACAGGATAAGTCAATTTGGCAATAGATGGAGATGACGATTGAATTAAGTTGGCAGTCATAGAACTATCCTTTTATAATCTAATTCAGTTTTATTATACACTATTTTAAGTTATGAAAAAGGTATGATTCACGGGAGAAACTGGGCTTTTAGCTCAGAAATTAGCGTTGAGATTGCATTCTTTGGGTCAGGATGTTACCGTTTTAGATCGTAACTTAATAATGTCAAAAAACCAGAGGAATAGCGGTGGATAAACAATAGTTTTCCCAACTTTTAAAGGGTTGAATTTCCGTTTCTTCATTGAGAACATCCACGACACGATCATAAATGTCTTGCGCCTGTTCAGGAGAATCACCAATACAAGTTAATCCTAACTTTCCATAACGAGATAAACACCCCATTAAGTGAAAAACCGTTCCTGTTTCCGTACTACTATCAAAATGCAATTGATGATTAACAATAATATCCATTAAATCATTAGGTAATAAACCCTGATACTTGTTATGTTGCAAATTATCCGAAGCAATATAAAATTTAGGTTGAGATTTTCGACTATAAAATAACCCGGTTTGTAAATCATAATACCCATTAGTTAATAACTTTAAAGTCATAAATGGATGGGTGGTGCCCCCTCGACGCAGGTTAATTTCTATCGCCTGTAAATCCCAATCTAAACTCTCCGGTTGATAGACCGCAATAAAATCTACACCAAACCGTTCTAAAGCCCCTTTATTCGCTAAATTTTGACCAATTTTTTCTCCCATTTCTTGCAATTTTAATCGATAGGCGGCTTGGGCTGGAAATCGACAACCTTGGAAAATTTGACCATCGGGGCCGCCTAAAATTTGATCATGGGTGGAGATAATTTGAGTCTTGCCATTGGGAGTAATTTCACACTGAACACTAGGAGATTCTTTGATCTCTCCTTCAATAAAAACCTCTACAATTGCCCCTAATTCAGAAATGCGATCGCGAAAAGTTTCCCAGGTTTCATTCGGGGCTTGAAAACTTAATTTATTCCAGTAATTTTTGAGAATTTTCTCTCTTTCATCAAGGTTTAAATCTTGCAGAGGTCTTAAATCTAATAGGGCATTTCCTTCTCCAGAAAATCCCTGATTTAGTTTAACCACAATTCGGTTTAAGTTCGGTTGACGACTCCATAACTCTAAGGTTACTTTAGTTAAATCTTCCGTATTAAAAACTAAACCACTACCGTCGGGATGGGGAATACCTGCTTCGGTAAAGATTTGCCGACTGCCACTTTTAGTTCCCCAATAATTTAAGTCAGGATCAACCCCAAATAACGGAATATCTAATTGTACAGATAATTCCCGTTCTAGGGGGGTGGAATTAAAACAAATCATATAGGATTGATTGGGTCTTAAAACTTGATGAATTCGAGAAATTAAACGGGGACGTTCTAAAATTTTTTGGGTTAAGGGTTTAGGGGAAGTATCATAGGTTGAAAATAACAATAAACGATCCCGAATATGACTAATAGGAATTCCGGGCATTAGGTGTAAATAATAATCAATTACGGTGGGGTGAATGGGTTGGGAAGACACATAAATTAACCGCATTCTAGGATTGCGTAATCGAATTAAAGAAAAGAGTAATCGTTCTTCATACTGATGGGAACCTGGAATTTTTTCTAATTGGTGGCTATCTAAACTCAATGACGGAATCACAACGACATCTTGATCCTCTAATTCCTGATCGCTTAAACTTTGAAAGCGTTGCCGAAGTTGAGTTTGCAGTTCTCGAAACCGTTGAATTGTGTTTTCCTGGGAATGATGCACTACAACCATAACTCTAACCTATTGAACCCGATATCTCTATGTTAGTTCAGGTGATTAACCGGATAGCAGTTTCGAGAAGAATTGCAAGATTTTGTTACTTGAGTTCCCAGAGTCGTGATTTTTGATCAACTTTTTCTACTTTTTCTAATTGATAGTTTTCATTTTTAATGGTTTGGCGTAATTCCTCAGAGGGGTTAAGAACAAAAACCTTTGGCCCTATGGGGAGTAATAATAGATTGGGTTTTGAATTAACCATCAGTAGTTTAATATCAGGGTTTAATTCATAACTCAGAGAAATAATATTCCCTAAATTTGTATAATAACTACCGTGATCGACGATGACAGTGGCGGATTTATTTTTATTTAATTCTTGGGCAATTTGAGGATTTTCAAAACTGGGAATTTGATGCCACCAGCTTTGAGCATTGGCACTCATACTAATAGAAATTAGGCTAAATGTAAAAACGATAGCTAGGAGCGATCGCCAAACTATTTCTCCATCAATTAAGGAATTTTTATTACTTTTAATATGGGTAGAAAATAAATAGGCAACAGCTAATTGAATCGCGGGAAAACAGGGAATTAAAAAGCGTGTTACCCCTGAACGTCCTCCCCCTAAAAGCACATCGGGTAGGGCTAATATTAAAAAGGGAACTAAAATAGATGTCCAAATAAATAGGCGAGTTTGTCGATTCGTTTGTTGACTAATTTGAAATAATGCCGCCAGAATTAATATCACAAAAGGAAGTCTGAGTAAATACATCTGAATACTATTAAAATCGAAATTTATATCAACAAATACAGAAGTAAAACTCAAAATCCAAAACTTGCTTAAATTTAGTAAACTGATGGAATTGCTTGACCAATTGGTAACATCCATCGCCCGTTGTAAATTATTGATTAAAATAATTAGCCAAGGACTAAAAGCTAAAATTGTGATCGCAACAGCCCCTAAAAATTCCAATAATAACGGAGAAAAAGTAAAGCGTTTTCGTTTTCTAAAAGATTGTGAAGACTCCATACTCAATAACAGAATATAAGCCCCATGCCCCATCATTGTTAACCCGAATAAAATATGGGTATAGAGTCCAAAAATACAGGCTAAACTATAACCTGCCCAAAATAAAGGATGACGCCAACGAATCGCTTTTAGTAAGGCATAACCAGCAGCAATTACCATTAAGGTAAGTAAACTATATTGTCGGGCAGTTTGAGCAAATAAAATATCAAAGGGAGATAGGGCTAAAAAAGCTGTAGCCAGTAAAGCGGTTTGGGAAGATTGAAATAATTCCCAAGCCAATAAATACATAAATGGCAGGGAAATTAAACTAATTAAAGCAGGTAAAAACCGAGAAGCAAAAATAGAACCCCCAAACAAAAACATCCAGACCCGTGCTAATAAAAAATAAAACGGAGAATGTTGAGGATCTTCTGTGGCTAGAGAATTGAGGGTATCTAGGGGGGTACTATTAGGTTTCAGTTGTTGATATTTGAGGAGGTCAACGGGGGAAACAATGCGATTCTGATAGAATTCCTGAGTAAATTCTTGACCCGTATATCCAGCAGCTCGCAAGGTAGTATAAACCTCATCATGCCAATAGATTTTTCCATCTAAAGCTACAAACCGAAAGGCAATACCAATAACAATAACAACAATTAAAAATAACCTCAGAATTTGAGGGCGAATTCCTTTGAAAAAGTTCCAGAGACGGGGCATAACATCCGTTTAAGTTAAGTATAAAATTTAATCTTAAAGCTTATGACTAAAAAAAGCAGGGAGATTCCCTGCTCAAATTTGGCTCAAGTTCTAAAATAGTTTTAAGAAATTAGCGAGTTAGGGGATGATTCATGTCGCCCTAACTCATTCAATCTCAAACCCTACTTAGTATAAAGAGCTACTGGGTTTGTGGACGATGAAGCTTAACACTTGGCACTGCTTCACGTTATCAAAACCCATCACACGGATATAGGATTTAGAATTTTCTTGGCGGCAAGCTTGAACTTCATTCAACACTTCTTGAGAAGTAGTAGCATTGAACAAAGGCAGTTTCCACAGCGTCCAATAATGTTGGGTGGGTTCGGAAGATTCACTAAATTCCACACCGGGGATATATCCTTGATCCAGAATATATTGGACTTGCTTGACGATTTGAGCATCAGTCAAGGGGGGGAGATAGGATAACGTTTCAAAACGACGTTCTTTTGGTAATGTCCGCATTGTTGTTTCTAAAGTTAAATCCACTAAAGGTTAATAGGCGATCGCAGTGGTCATCATGCTTAAACTCACCGCAAGTCGGGGTTCGGTTCTGAGTCCGTTTGTAATTCGATTTCTGGGTTAGATTCAACACTACTCAGTTGCGTAATTCGTTCTAAATACTGACGGCGATAATCTATATTAGCTTTTTGAATATTTTCACGAACCATTTCCGGTAAATAATCAGAAACTTCCTGTACCAGATGTTCCCGTACCGTCATAATCCGAAACGCCATCTCATGACTTTCTTGGAGCATTTCCTGTAGATAGGCCTCCCCGTCCTGAATTTTCCCTGTTGAGGAAAACTCACTCAGCCAGATCGCTTGTCCAGGGTTCGTTTCCCGGAGTTGATTCGTGATAATTCTTACAGCCTGATAGGTCAGGTAACTTGCCAGCACCTTCGATGTTTCTTTCGCAACTTGTTTGATATCCATAGGCTGACCCTAACCCTCTTGATGATGGATTGAGATTTTAGATTTTGGATTGAGTTGTAACTACAACCGACCTGACTTGTCAAGTCTGACCCAAAATCCAAAATCCTGAATCTCAAATCAATTAGACGGTATCCATCGACTCGAACTCAAACTTGATTTCTTTCCAGAGTTCGCAAGCAACGGCCAGTTCAGGAGACCATTTGCAAGCTTCACGGATAACGTCGCCGCCTTCACGCATGAGGTTGCGACCTTCGTTACGCGCTTGAACACAAGCTTCGAGGGCCACACGGTTAGCGGTAGCACCAGGAGCATTACCCCAGGGGTGTCCGAGGGTTCCACCACCGAACTGTAAGCAAGAGTCATCGCCGAAGATTTCCACCAGGGCGGGCATATGCCAAACGTGAATCCCACCGGAAGCCACGGGCATTACACCAGGCATAGAAGCCCAATCTTGGGTAAAGTAAATCCCACGAGAGCGATCAACCTCAACGTGATCTTCACGCATCAGGTCAACAAAGCCCATGGTGATGCCTTTTTCCCCTTCCAGTTTACCCACAACGGTACCGGAGTGCAGGTGGTCACCACCAGACATCCGTAAGCATTTGGCTAACACGCGGAAGTGAATCCCGTGATTTTTCTGACGGTCAATCACAGCGTGCATAGCACGGTGAATGTGGAGCAGAATGCCATTACGACGACACCATTTGGCCAAGGTGGTATTAGCAGTGAAACCACCCGTAAGGTAGTCGTGCATGATGATCGGGGTTTTGATTTCTTTAGCGAATTCAGCCCGTTCCATCATTTCTTCGCAGGTGGGGGCGGTCACGTTTAAGTAGTGACCTTTAATTTCCCCGGTTTCTGCTTGAGCTTTTTCGATGGCTTCTTGAACGAACAGGAAGCGATCGCGCCAGCGCATAAAGGGCTGGGAGTTGATGTTTTCGTCGTCTTTGGTGAAGTCTAAGCCACCGCGTAAGCACTCATAGACGGCGCGGCCATAGTTTTTGGCAGACAGACCGAGTTTAGGCTTAATCGTACAGCCGAGGAGAGGACGACCGTATTTGTTTAATTTATCCCGCTCAACGGTAATCCCGTGGGGAGGGCCTTGGAAGGTTTTCAGGTAAGCGATGGGGATGCGTAAATCTTCTAAACGCAATGACCGCAGGGCTTTAAAACCAAACACGTTACCGACTAAAGAGGTCAGTAGGTTGGTGACGGAACCTTCTTCAAACAGATCCAGAGGATAGGCGACGTAGCAAATATATTGGTTATCTTCACCAGGAACGGGTTCGACTTCATAGCAACGACCTTTATAGCGGTCGAGGTCAGTCAGTAAGTCCGTCCACACCGTTGTCCAAGTTCCAGTGGAGGATTCAGCAGCAACAGCCGCGCCAGCTTCTTCGGGAGGAACTCCAGGTTGAGGACTCATCCGAAAAGCAGCCAGAACGTCTGTATCTTTTGGTGTATAGTCAGGCGTGTAATAGGTCAGTTTATAGTCCTGTACACCGGCTTTGTAGCCAGATTTGGACTTGGTTTGTGTTTGAGAGTAAGACATATCTCCCTTAAAGCTCCCTTTGTTTAGGAATCGATTATTTTATGCACGGATTGGCAATTGATTAAAATAGTATCAAGAAACGAGTCATTGCAACGTTGAATCTTTTTAATATTTTTATAACATTTGTTTATATTTCTTCTTATTTTGGAATATTTCCCTCAGATCCCCTGTGTTTTTTCGCGTGTATATCACTAAAACGATCTTTTTTATATTAAGTCTTATGAAATAAATTCTGGTTAACAGAATAAGTGGTTTTACTTAACTATTTTCTGAAATTTAGACTGCATAATCATAGTCCATTGTCAAGCAGAACATCATCGGTAATTTCGGATTTCAAATTTAAAGTTAGGCTAGGGAAATTGGGTCTTGTCCACTTTCGATGGGTATACAGTTTCATCCCTAATTTTAAGTTTCAAGGTCTATAGATAGTATATAGTCTATAGTAAATTTATTAGCAATTGATTTAAGTCAATCATAATAAAACTGGGCTATGGGTGGAACTGTTCGTTAAGATGGTTATTAACCCAATACCGCGACTGTTCACCGCCCATTGTGACTTCACCCACTATCCATTGTATTAATCCCCAATGCTCCCATCCCTCAAATCAACCTTGGGGGAATAAATTTTGTCAGAGTTGTGGCGCCCCCCTACAACTGAACCAACGCTATATTCCTTTACACAATTTAGGAACCGGGGGATTTTCCCGCCTTTATACCGTCTGGGATCTCAAAGCCCAAACCGAAAAAGTCTTAAAAGTCCTGGTGGAACCCTCCCCGAAAGCCTTAGAACTCTTTGAACACGAAGCGGCGGTTTTAGCCCAATTACGCCATCCAGGAGTTCCTAGGGTCGAGGCAGATGGCTATTTTTATTTAAAAAAACGCAACGGCTCCGAAGGCCATCTCCCCTGTTTGGTGATGGAAAAAATTAATGGCCCCACCCTACAGGAAATTTTAGAGCAATATCCCCAAGGCTGTCCCGAAGACTGGGTGATCAGTTGGCTATCCCAAGCCTTAGATATATTAAGGGAATTGCATGGCCATCAAATCATTCATCGAGACATCAAACCCTCAAACGTGATGTTACGGATGACATCCGGCGGCAAGGGGGGTCAGGTTTCGGACACCCAACTGGTGATGATTGACTTTGGAGGGGCTAAACAAATTGGCTCTGTCCCCCATGGCGATCGCGAAAGTAGCCCCCGCAGTAGTACCCGCCTAATTTCCGCCGGATATAGTCCCCCGGAACAGGTGATGGGGGCGATGGTCGGGCCAGCAACGGATTTTTATGCCTTGGGGCGCACCTGTATTCATTTATTAACGGGTCAATTTCCCGGGGACTTAGATGATGCCTACACAGGGGAATTGCGTTGGCGAGAAAAAGCCCTGGTTAGTGCCGGATTTGCTAATTTATTAGAGCGAATGGTGCAACTCGATCCCCGTCAACGTCCCCAAACCGCCAAAGAAATTCAAACAGATATTTTTAGAATTATTCGACAGAAAAAACATCCTCGACGGATGATGTCTTCCCATCAACGGTTTTTTGATACCGTGACAACGACTTTAATTCAATGGGATAAAAAATTAATTCAACTGGTATTTGGACTAGGAAAATTAACCATACATTCTGTGCGGGGTTTAGTCGAAACCAGTTGGGAAATTGCCTTAGCTGGAACTGGATCAATTGTCGGAACAGTAATTGGATCAATATTAATTTATTTTTCGGGATTAGGAGAAAAAATTACTGTGGTTTTAGCCCAAGAATTACCCCAGATTTTACCGAATGTTCCCCTAACTTTAGGTGCGGAAGTGTTAGTTTGGGGATTAGCCGGATTAGGCGCTGGAATTGGATTAACCGATGCGGGAGGTTTCGGTCAACGTCGCCGTTATTGGTTAGCTGGGATTATGGGAATGTTAGGCTATATTGTGGGGGGAGCTAGTGGACAACTGATCAATCAATTCGGAAATATAGGTCTTCAGGGATGGGAATTAGAATTGTTTAATCAACTCCCTTTAGGAATAGCCGCCGGGTTAGTAACTTTAGGTTTAGGGTTACGCAATGATCAAATATTTCAGGGGATATTTGTTTTATTAACCGTTACTACTCTATTTTTAGGTTTTAATCAATTTCATATTTTGCCTCAAGAACTGTTACAGTTTCCTACTAAAATTCAACACCCTAATCTATCCCAATTTTGGCATAATTTAGGATTTATGGCGTTACTCAGTGGCACAACAGCTTTCTGTTTAGGAATAACTCACTATTTCATTCTTCCCCTATTTCGATGGTTTAGAAATTAGTTATAGTTTTCAGATTCCGACAGATTGAAATCTGTCGCTACACAGACGAAACCCGCCGACGCGGGTTTTGAAATCAAATATTCCTCACTAGATTATATATAGCTAGACTATATAGTTTAACTACAAAACTATTTTATTTCTTTTTAGTTTTATTTTTGGGAGATTCAGGAGGAATGGTATACTTTAATTCCCCATCTTTTTGAACTTCCACTTTAACTCCTAATTTAATTAATTCTTGAATCGCTCTTTTTCTGACTAGCTTATCTTGTGTAGCACTATAAACCATCAACCAAGATTGAATGCGGATTAATTTATTATCGGGATTTTTTCTTAAAGCTTCAGCAAATTCTCGTAAACGGGGGGAAATTTTTTGATCCGGTGTTCCTTCTGCCCATTTTGCTGCCATTTCATGAGATTTAATTGAAGCCTGAGTATCTCCAATTAATAATAATTCATCAACGCCTTTAACTCTCCAAACTAACCAAGATTGAGGATTCTTTTCTGGAGAAAGAGATTTCAACCCCCTATCTATCAGTTTAATAGTTAAATCAGGTCGGGCTTGGTAAAAAGAAACCGATGTCGATAAAAAATTGTACATTTCTACCCAAAGGGGATCGTGAGTAACTATGACCTCGAAATAATCATCTAACAGTTCATAATCTGTTTGCTCACGCGCCAAATCATCCCCAAAATATTGCAGAAAGTTTAAAAATGTCCAACTCGCCAGTAAATTCCCATAACCCAATGTGGGTAATTTTTGGAGTAATCTTAACCGTGCCGCCTCCCGTTCTTTTTCTTGTTGGGCTGCGATCCTAGCTTCCTTATCCAGTCGTGGTGTTTGCACCCGAGAAACCTCTAACCCACCCGGAGCATGAAGTTGTATGCTAATAATACTGACTAAGGCGATTCCAGCGATCGCCATCGGCATTAGGAAAGACAATCCTTTCGGCAAAGCAGACTTAACTAAAAGATGAACCACAATTTTTGCTAAAACTCCTTGCGCCCTGGCAATGATATCACGAATTTTTTAACCAGATTTGAAAAACTCAAGTTAAACTTTTATTGGGGGTGTAATCGGTCGGGAGTGATGATTTTATCTATCATTAACGGCAAACCCACCCATCTAATTATACCTCAAGCTATAATCGGAGCAGAAAAACAATTAAGTCAGGAAAATCCCCGCGCTATCATGAAGGATCACTAGAGGCTTTTTTTTGGCAACGGTTCTGCACCCTCTATATTTGGCAATCGAGTCAAGTTGAGGTGGGGCATAACTTGTTTTTGTCCATCCCCCTCAAATCAGGAAAAATTGCACGGGAAAATGGTAAAGATCGCTAATCTTAAGCCGTTTTTTCCTTTTGCCCATCAAATTTCAGAATCAGATCACTTTAAAATTAAATCTAGGCTTTCCATCCCAACTCTAAAGAGGAGTTAAGGATATCAAGCGATATAGGGAGACTCAATGAATCAAAACGTTAAAAGCTTTTCTGTGCTCCGTCAGGCTTTATTTACAGGGGCGATCGCAGCCGTTACCGCTTTCGTCATGCCCGCTTGGAGTAGTAGCGTCAGTACCCCCCTCAAAGATAGTCCCAAAGCCGTATTGGATGAGGCTTGGCAGATTGTTTTTCGGGAATTTGTTGATGGCAAGTTTAACCAAGTCAACTGGCAAGCCCAAAGGGAAGAACTCCTGAGCAAGAACTATACTTCCAGGGAAGAAGCCTATACAGCCCTGCGAAAAGCCCTAGAAAAACTCCAAGATCCCTATACTCGCTTCATGGATCCCAAACAGTATGAAGCATTAACCAATCAAACGGCGGGGGAACTTTCCGGGGTAGGAATGCAGTTGACCCTGGATGAAAAAACCAAAGCCATTACCGTTGTCGAACCGATTAAAAATTCTCCTGCTATCAAAGCTGGAATTCTTTCAGGGGATCGGGTGCTTTCTATTGATGGAGTCTCCACCACGGGCATGACCGTTGAACAAGCGGCCAATAAGATTCGGGGGGCGATTGGCACCAATGTCAATTTGCGCATTGGACGGGAAGGACAAAAAGAATTTGATTTGACTCTGACTCGCGCCCGAATTGAATTAGAAACCGTCACCTATCGGGTCAATAACGAAGGAAATCGCAAAATTGGTTATATTCAACTGCGGGAATTTAATTCCCATGCAGCCGAACAAATGCAAGCCGCAATTCAAGCCTTAACCAAAGAAAATGTTCAGGCTTTTGTTCTGGATTTACGGGGAAATCCCGGGGGATTATTGCGTACCAGTATTGATATTGCTCGGATGTGGATGGATACGGGGGCAATTGTGAGTACCGTTGATCGCAATGGCAAAACCCAGGAAATTCGCAATAACCGCACCTCGATCACAAAATTACCTGTTGTCGTGTTAGTTGATGGTAATTCCGCCAGTGCGAGTGAAATTTTAGCCGGAGCATTGAAGGATAATCAACGCGGTGTGGTGATGGGAACTCAAACCTTTGGCAAGGCTTTAGTCCAATCGGTGTTTTCCCTCTCCGATGGTTCCGGGCTGGCGGTGACGATCGCCCATTATTACACGCCCAATGGTATTGATATTAGCCATAAAGGGGTCACTCCCGATGTTAAGGTCGATATCTCCGATGATCAGAAAAAACAATTGGCTACCGATCCGAAGTTAATCGGGACAGCCCAAGACCCTTTTTACGCCAAGGCCGTTTCTATTTTGGCGGGGGTGGGTGGCAATCGACCCTTAGCCATTAACGAGTCTAAGTAACACTGACATTCCCCCGAATACAATTCGGGGGATTATTGGTTCAATATTGCTGCTATTGCATTAGCCAACAATTTTATTTTAGTCACTCATAATACTAAAGAGTTCCAAAGAATTAAAAATTTACAACTTGAAGATTGGGAATGAAATAAAATGACTTAATAATAATCATTCAAAAAAGTGTAATTATAAAAAATAGCCAATAAACTGAGCTTTTAGATGCTCAAGCTAGTTGAACGAATATGGTAGTCTCTATGTTAGAATGAAATCCTAACTGTTGTTGAAACTTTCTACCCCTCCTATTTGTCAATCAAGCAGCCCAAAACACTGTGAATCCAAGCCTTGAAGACTTAATCCAATCGGCGATCGCTGACTTAGATGTGGGAAATCTGCGAGAAGCTCATCAGACAATCTCGCAAATTTTAGCACTAGATCCCGATCAGGCTCAAACTTATAAAATTTTAGGGGATTGGTATGAAGTGCAAGGACTATTTCCAGAAGCAATTTCTGCCTATAAAAAGGCAATTAAATTACAACCGGATTTTGTAGAAGCCTATGCCTATTTAGCTCAGGTTTTACGGAATACAGGAGAGTTTGAGCCAGCATTTTTCTGTTATAAAAAAGCCCTAAATTTTCGTCCTAGTTGGACAGAATTATATTTTCAATGGGGTCAGGCATATTTCTGGAGTGGGGATATTCCCAGAGCAATTCGATGCTATCAAAAAACCTTAGAACAAAATCCTAATCATGTTCATTCCTATTTTGCCTTAGCCATGGCCTATGGACAATTGGGAGATACAAAACGAGCGATCGCCCTCTATCAACGAGTGATTCAGCTTCAGCCCGATTTAGCAAATGCCTATAATAATTTAGGGTGTTTATTGTTTGCAACAAATGATTATGACGGGGCTTTAGCAGCATGGAATAGGTGTCTAACTTATAATGAAACTGAAAGTGAAAATTCTTTAACCTATAATAATATTGGTCAAGTATTTGTAGCCCAAGGTAAAATAAAAGAAGCCATTCAATCCTATCGTCAGGCCCTAGAAACCAAAGAAGATTTTCCTCTGGTTTATAATAATTTAGGGAAGATTCTCCAGCAACAAAATCAACATAAGAATGCTGTTTATTACTTTAAAAAAGTTATTGATTTAGAACCCGATAATCTATTTGCCTATATTGACTGTGGAGCTTCTTTACTCAATTTAGGAAAACTGGATGCTGCGTTGAGTTGTTTTAAAAAAGTCATCTCCCTTGAACCTAAATTTGTAGAGGGTTATTGTCAGGGAATGCAGCAGCTTTCGGGATCAGATGAATTATCTTTAGCCCGAAAGTCCTGTGCTGATTTTCTCACGGCATTACAACAGGATGATACCCCCCTATTCCCCCCTTACCAATGGGGGGCAGATACTGATAACTCTGATGAACAGGAGGGGAAAGTGTCTGTCCCTATCCCAGACCAGGAGGGAGCTAGGGGGGGTAAAACGGTCTATAAACATCTCTATAAAACCTATCTTCACCTGGGAAATACTTTAGCTATTTACGGAAAGTTTGATCAAGCAGTGAGCTACTACCAAAAAGCAGCACAAATTCAACCTCAATCCGTAGAAGTTTATCTAAAATTGGGCAATTGTTTATTGAAAAACCAACAACTAAATGCCGCATTAACAGTTTATCAAACGGCTCGAATTTTACTCAAACGGTCGTCTGTTTTTTCCCCTAGTCAGTTCCTTGAAGTGAATTTACAATTGGGGATAATTACGGAAAAACAAGGCAATTGGGAATCTGCGACCGATTACTATAGTCAGGTTTTGCAGATACAGCAAGATAGTCGGTTTCAGTCCTGGGTTAGTAACTCTCCTTCCACCTTAAACCTACTGCAAGAATGGGCTAATGCGCCCTATATTCAACGGACAAATATTCCCCAAGGAGTTTGTGATTCAACCCTAACATGGCTGACAAATAATAATTTACGCGATAGTCATTATTGTGATCTATCAGAATTATTGGGTTCCCAAAACTTGGATAACTGGAAACAGACACCCTCTAAACCCAATCAATGCGGGGGGTTGGATTGTGAACCCTGTCTTAAAGGTGTGTTCAAATCGTTTCAGTGGCAGAATTTGGGACATGGGATTGAAAAAGGTTTGGCGTCCAAAAACAATACGGCCTCAACGCCCTTATTTGTGGCGGTCATTCCCAATGGACGAGCCTGGATTGTTCCCCAACAGAATTATTGGCTGGTTTGCAAAGCGATCGCCATTATTACACCCGATAATCAACTATTAGCCGATGTCTCCCGGGAATATCCCGCTCCCCTTCCCTGTTGTCCCAGTTATGACCCCCAACAGCATCAAGTGTTTCAACAGTCACAATTACCCCCCCTGCAACAGATTGAAGGTCGGGTCGCGGTATTGTCGGGGTTATCGGGGAATGTCTATTTTCATTGGATGGTGGATATTTTACCGCGACTGGAACTCTTGCGCCAAAGTGGGATTAAGTTCAATCAAATCGATTGGTTTTTGGTGAATAGTTACCAAGCGCCCTTTCAACGGGAAACCCTAACTCGCTTAGGAATTCCAGAGTTTAAAATCCTCGAAAGTGATCAGTTTCCCCATATTCAGGCACAGCAATTAATTGTTCCCTCCTGGGCGGGATATATGGGATGGTTACAACCCTGGGCGATTGATACTTTACGCCGTTGGTTTCTTCCTGATGGTCAAACTCCGGGGAGGAATTATCCCGAACGGATTTATATTAGTCGGGGAAATGCCAGATATCGTCGGGTTTTAAATGAGAAAGAGGTGATTGAAACCCTTCGTCCTTGGGGTTTTGTGACCGTGCAACTCGAAACCCTATCCTTTACGGAACAGGTGGCTTTGTTTGCTCAAGCTAAGGTAATTATGGGAGCCCATGGTAGCGGTTTAACCAATATTCTGTTTTGTCAACCCGGAACCCAAGTAATTGAGTGGATGTCTGCCCACTATAATCGTCATTATTATTGGGTGATTAGTCAGTATCTGGAATTGGAACATTATTGCCTGACGGGGGAAGGATTTTCTTGCTATCCCCTACGGGGGTTAATGTATCAAAATTCCTTGACAGAAGATATTTGGGTGAATCTTGTTTCTTTGAAACGGCTATTAAAAATGTTGAAATGACTATTAATATTAAGTTAGATAGAAGATTATAAACACAAAGACACGGAGACGCTAAGAAGTGAGGATGTGGACAGACTGGGTGTAAATCTTCGTGCCTTTGTGCCTTCGTGGTTCACTTAGTGATAAAATTTCAATTGTCTGAACTGAAACTAACTATGTCACCTAACGAAATTCGCGCCCGCAGTGTACAGTTTCTCCATCAACAAACAGAAATCTATATTAATCAAGGGCAATTTGAGGATGCAATTAAGGCTTGTAACCAGTTATTGCAAATTCAGTCTGATTATGCCCCCGGTTATAAACTGATGGCGGATATATTCCAAAGACAGGGGAAATTACAGGACGCGCAAGACTGGTATAGCCGAACATTGCAACTTCAACCTAATTGGCCAGAAGTTCATGCTAACTTGGGAAGTCTGTATGCCAAATCACAACAATGGCAACAGGCGATCGCTTGTTATCAAAAAGCTGTCACCCTGAAACCGGATTTCGCCGGGGCGTATCGGAATTTAGCCAAAGTTTGGACACAACTGGGCGACCCCCAAAAATCGGCACAGGCCTTCTATCAAGCCTTGACATTAGAACCGAATCAAGCCACCGCAGAAGAACATTTTAACCTTGGCCAGCAGTTAGCACAACAGGGACAGGTCAAGGAAGCGCAGATCTGCTATCGGAATGCAATTAAACTTGATCCCAATTTGACGACGGCCCATCAAGCTTTGGCTACTCTGCTCAAAGACCAAGGAAAAGCCCAGGAAGCAACCCAGGTCTACCGTCAAGCGATCGCATTGAATACTCCTCCGACCATCGGGTCAGCCCCCTCGGATACCTTAGCCGCCGCCACAGCCAGGGAATTATTACCCCAAGAAACTTTAGCCGGGGCAACTCGTCAGCAAACGGTGAGTTATAATACGAAACCCCCGATGAATCATCCCAATAATCCCCAAACCTATTTGAAACAAGCTCAAGCCTATTGTGCATTGAAGGAATGGGATCAAGCGATCGCGACCTGTCAAAAAGCCTTAAAATTACAGCCCGATTTAGCAGAAGCCTATAAAATTCAAGGGAATGCGTTACAAATTTTAGGGGAAATGTCGGCGGCAATTCGGTGTTATTCAAAAGCCTTAGAAATTCAACCCCAATATGCAGAAGTTTATGCGAATTTGGGCAGTGTATATGCTCAGGAAGAACGGTTAGAAAAAGCTGCCTCCTATTATCAACAAGCTGTTAGTTTAAAACCAGATTTTGCCGGAGTTTATCGTAATTATGCTAAGATTCTCACCCAAATGGGGCAGTTAGAACAGGCATCCCAATGTTTAGAAAAAGCCTATAGTTTGGAACCGGAAAAAGCCACACCGGAGGAACATTTTAATTTAGGTAATACTCGCTTTAAACAAGGTAAATTTGATGAGGCACTCACAGCCTATCAAAAGGCGTTACAACTCAATCCTCAGTGGGCAGGAATCTATTATCAATTAGGGCAATTGTATCAAGCAAAAGGGGAAACTGAATCTGCAATTTTTTCCTATCAAAAATCCTTAGAATTAGAACCCTCTAAGTTAGAATTTTATTATGGGTTTGCCGATTTATTCAGCCGTCAAGAACGTTGGGATGATGCAATCCGAGTTTATAACAAAATCTTGGAATTAGACCCGAATCAAGCCGTTGCTTATTATAAAATCGGAGAGATTTTCAACCGTCAGTGGCGGTTAGAAGAAGCGGTTAACATTTACAAAAAATCCATTTCCTTGAATCCTAAATTGGTTTCTTCCTATTATGGGCTAGGAAAAGTTTTAGTTAAACAGGAAAATTGGCAAGAAGCGGTGCAAGTCTTCCGTCAGGCGGTGCAAATGAACCCCAGTGGAGATGCAGAAGCCTATAAAGGGCTCGGGGATGCCCTGGCGAAAGTTGGGGAAGCAGAAGCAGCAATTAAAGCCTATCAAAAATCAACCGAAATTGATAATAGTCAAGCAGAAGTTTATCAAAAATTAGGGGATTTACTCCGAGATCAAGAACAGTTTGAATCTGCTATTGCTGCTTATCAACGTTCCATTGAACTGAATCCAAGTGTGTTCTGGACACAGAACAATTTAGCGGATATTTTCTTTAAACAAGAACGGTGGGAAGCCGCGATTTCTGCTTATCAAAATGCGATCGCTTTAGATTCTAGCTACTCTTGGTCATACAACAGTTTGGCTGATGCTTTAGTGAGTTTGGAACGGTTGGAAGAAGCAATTCCTGCTTATCAAAATGCCATTAAACTTAATCCTGAATTCCCTTGGTCTCATTATAATTTAGGGAAAGTTTTAACGGAATTAGAGAATTGGGAAGAAGCGGTTGTCGCCTATCGCGGTGCAATTAAAGTTCAGTCCGATTTACCGAATATTCAAGAAAAACTCGCCGATGCGTTGAGAAATCGAGCTAAATTAGATTTACAGGAATCCTTGGATTATTATTATCAAGTAATTCAAGAAAACCCCGATCATGTGGCGGCTTATCATAAAGCTATTGAGATTAAACCCGATGATCCCCAATTGTATATTCAGTTAGCGAATACTTTAGTTAATCATAATCATTTGGATGGGGCGATCGTATTCTATCAAATGGCATTGCAGTTAGAACCCGATCATCCTGAAGTAATTGAAAAATTAGAGGGAATTGTCGAAAAAAAAAAGCTAGGTTAACCCCCTACTTTTCCGTCTCCCAATCTCAATCCGAGTATGATCAACTCTATCAGGCATGGCTAAAATACAACACAACCCGTAGTGAGGCGTTCACGCCTTATAGCCCTGAAGGGCTTACTACGACGGATTTTAGCTATCAACCCCTGATTAGTATTATCATGCCTGTTTATAACACCCCTGAAACGTTTCTACATGAAGCGATTCAATCGGTGTTAGATCAGGTTTATTCTAATTGGGAATTGTGTATTGCGGATGATGCTTCAACTGCTTCCCATATCAAACCCATATTAGAAGCATATCAACAGAAAGATAGCCGGATTAAAGTGGTTTTTAGAACCCAAAATGGTCATATTTCCGTCACTTCTAATTCTGCTTTAGAGTTAGCAACGGGAGAATTTATCGGTTTATTAGATCATGATGATGTCTTAACTCCCGATGCTTTATATGAAGTCGTGAGTTTATTGAATCAAAATCCCGTCGCGGATATGATTTATTCCGATGAGGATAAACTGAATGAAAAGGGAGAATTAACGGGTCATTTCTTTAAACCTGATTGGTGTCCTGATTCCTTTTTGTCTCGGATGTATACCTGTCATTTTGGAGTTTATCGCCGGGAAATTATTAATCAAATTGGAGGATTTAGAACTGGATATGAAGGCAGTCAAGATTATGATTTAGTCTTGAGATTTACCGAAAAAACCGATAAGATTTTTCATATTCCTAAAATCCTCTATCATTGGCGGATTCATAATAGTTCTGCCGCCGGAGGTACTGAGGCGAAACCCTATGCTTATGAAGCCGCTAAACGGGCGTTACAAGATGCAATTAACCGCAGGGGAGAACCCGGAATTGTTAAAGATGTGCCGCTGTATTTAGGACATTATCAAGTTCGCTATAAAATTTTAGATTACAAACGGGTTAGTATTATTATTCCGACTAAAGACTTAGGAAAAATCTTAAATCGCTGTTTGGAATCTATCTTTACCCTAAGTATCTATCCTGATTATGAAGTGATTGTCATTGATAACGGAAGTACGGAAGTCCAAACCCAGGAAATTTTAGAAAAATGGCAAGAAAAAGAACCGAATCGGTTTAGATATTGTTCTTTAGATATTCCTTTCAATTTTTCTCAGATTAATAACTACGCCGTTAGTAAAGCCACCGGGGATTATTTGCTATTCTTAAATAATGATACCGAAGTGATTTATCCTGATTGGATTAATGCCATGGTAGAACAGGCACAACGGCCTTCTATTGGTGCGGTGGGTGCGTTATTGCGTTATCCTGATAAAATCGTTCAACACGCTGGTGTTGTGGTGGGAATTGGTCATTTTGCCGCCCATAGTCACCGGATGGCATCGGAAACAGACCCCGGATATTATGGTCAAATTATTTCTATTAGTAATTATTCGGCGGTGACGGCAGCTTGTTTGATGTGTCGGCGAGAAATATTTACACAGGTGGGAGGGTTTGATGAACAGTTAGCCGTGGCTTATAATGATGTTGATTTCTGCTTAAAAATAGTTGAACAGGGCTATCGGAATATTTATTTACCCCACGTTGTTTTATATCATGATGAATCCAAGAGTCGGGGTTATGATACAACACCAGATAAGCTAGAACGATTTATGCAGGAAGTGACAATTACTCGGCAAAGATGGCAACGCTATGTTGATCACGATCCTTGCTATAATCATAATTTAACGTTATCCGCATCTGATTATAGTTTAAGGCAATTTGCTGAAGTAGAAATTTTTGGTAATTTTATAGAATTTGATGATATAGTGTTACAGGATTGTGCGATAGATAAACCTGAAATTAAAACTTATTGGGGAATTAGCGAAATTAATTTTAAAGGTTGGGTACTCGGACAGCAGGAGAAAATAACCGCAGTTCAAATTATTGGGAATCATGGCCAGTTAATAAAGGAAATTCCAGCTAACTTTCCCCGTCCTGATGTTGGTTTACTACATCCTGAAAACCTAAATTCAGAGTTTTGTGGATTTTGCGAAACAATTGAACTCAGAAATTTGTCTGAACAAACAGAATTGTTATTCCAAGCTGTTCTAAAAGAGGGAACTTATGCTAAATTTGCAAAAGTAAAACTAAAGATTAACCCTTAAATTTAGGGTGCGTAAGAGCTTTTCGCACGCACCAATCAGTAATTAGTGTAAGAGTTGAAAGTTAACAGTTAATCAACTATATACGCCGTCATTTTTTTACAGATAAGTAGGTGTTGATAATGACCTCGCATACACAAAGGAGTAATCGCCCCTACCCAGAGCGCTAAAGCGCAACAACATCATGACTCAGTTAAATTCAGGAAAAATCAAAAATGCTATCTAAATCCAACAACTTCAAAACAGCTACGAATTTACTTGAAGAAGCCAATCAACTGAAACAATCGGGTCAATTGCAAGCTGCTATTATTGCTTATCGTAGAGTCGCACAATTAAGCCCTGATTTTCATTGGGTTTACCATAATTTAGGGGAAGTGTTAGCAGAAAATAATCAACTATCAGAGGCAATGCAAGCTTTTCAGCGTGCTATTGAATTAAATAATGATTCAGCTTGGTCACATTATCAATTAGCAGAAGTTTTATTAAAATTGGGAAATTTACCAGATACAATTAAGGCGTTAAAATGTGCGATCGCTATTAATCCTAATGTAACTGAATTTTATAATAGTTTAGGGAAAGCCCTATTTAAACAAGGTGAATTAGAACAAGCAATTAGTTGCTATCAGAAAGCTCTGGAACTTAATTCAGAAGATGCGATCGCTTATCAATATTTAGGAGAAGCCTTAGCCCAAAGGGGTCAACTGGATGAGGCCATAGATTCTTGTCGAAAAGCGATTGATCTCAATCCCAATTTAGGAGATGCTTATGGAATATTAGGTAAAATATTAGTTCAAAAAGGTTTGTTTGAAGATGCCTTAAAGATATTGTTAGAAGCTGTAGAATTTAATCCTAAATCACCAGAAATCTATCATGCACTGGGAGATGTTTATTGTCATTGTCAACAGTTAAATCAAGCCATTGATGCCTATTCCCAAGCTATTCAAATTAAACCTAATGCAGCGATATTTCATCACGGTTTAGGTAATGTTTTTGCTCAACTCAATCAATGGGAAAATGCAGTTTCTGCTTATTCCCAAGCAATTGTATTAAATCCTGATTCAGCCGAATGTCATCAGAGTTTTGCGGAGGTTTTAGCTAAATTAGAACGATGGGACGCTGCGATCGCTTCCTATTCCAAAGTATTAGAATTGAACCCTAATTTAACCAATATTTATCCTCGGTTAGCCGATGCTTTAAAACACCGAGGAACCCCAGGCGATTTACAAAAAGCAAATCAATATTATCAAAAAACGATAGAACTTAATGGTGATGATATTGAAGCTTATCAAACGTTATTAAAATCCCAGCCAGATAACCTAGATTTATGTTGGAAATACGCTAATTTATTATGGAATAAAAATCAGCGTGAACAAGCTCTGATTTATTATAAAAAAGTTAAAGATGCTGACCCCCGAGACTTTGAACTATTACTAAAGTTGGGAGAAGCATTTGTCAGGATGAGTGAGTTTGAAGATGCGATCGCGATTTACCAGAAAGCCTTAGAAATTAACCCAAATTCATCGGATATTTATCATCGTCTAGGAGAACCTTTAGAAAAAATTGGTAAGTTAGAAGAAGCAGCAAAAACCTATCAAAAAGCGATTGAGTTAAACCCTGATTTTTTTGGTTCCTATCACAATTTAGGGGATATTCGACAACGCCAAAAGAAATTTGAACAAGCGGTTTTATCTTATAAAAAAGCGATTGAATTCAATCCTGGTTTTTACTGGTCTTATCATAATTTAGGTGATACTTTAGAAAAACAAGGTAATGCAGAAGAAGCGATCGCAACTTACCGCAAATGCTTAGAAATTAACCCCCATTTTGGTTGGTCACATTGTAACTTAGCAACAGCACTTGCTAAACAAGGTAAAATAGAAGATTCTCTACATCATTATCGACGAGCATCCGAACTTGATCCCGCATTAGGAATTGATTTCAACGGCTTAAAAACAGCACTTTTAGAGCATATTTTAGTTGAAGATTATATGTACAAACTCTGGCGAGAAAAGAACTTTCCCAGAGCAGCAGATTTAAGAAAAATGGCAGAAACGATGGAATTATTCAGGTATAAACCCGTATTCAGCGTGATTATGCCTGTTTATAATACCCCAGAAGAATTTCTCCGAGAAGCCATAGAATCTGTGATTAATCAAATTTATCCCCACTGGGAATTTTGTATTGCTGATGATGCTTCTCCCTCTCCCCATGTTAAGAAAGTTTTAGAAGAATATCAAGCCAAAGATTCCCGAATTAAAGTCATTTATCGAACAGAAAATGGTCATATTTCTGCATCCTCTAATTCAGCATTAGAATTAGCAACAGGGGAATTTATTACCTTATTGGATCATGATGATTTGATAACTCCCGATGGGTTGTATGAGGTGGCTTTATTATTGAATCGGAATCCCGATTTAGATATGATTTATTCCGACGAAGATAAAATCAGTCCCAATGGCAACTTAATTAATCCTTACTTCAAACCCGAATGGTGTCCTGAATCATTTTTATCTCGGATGTATACCTGCCATTTAGGAACTTACCGACGTTCTATTATAGAAGAAATTGGAGGTTTCAGAATCGGTTATGAAGGTGCTCAAGATTATGATTTAGTCTTGAGATTTACCGAAAAAACTCAAAAAATTGCCCATATTCCCAAAATTTTATATCACTGGCGAATGCACTCTGGTTCCACCGCAGGGGGAAGCGAAGCTAAACCCTATGCTTATGAAGCGTCAGAAAAAGCGATTCAGGATGCTATAGATAGACGAGGAGAAACAGGAATAGTAACAGGAGTTCCAGGGTTTTTAGGACATCATTTAGTCCGGTATGAAATCACTCATTATAAAAAAGTTAGCATCATTATTCCAACAAGAGATTTAGGGGAAGTATTAGACCGATGTTTAGAGTCTATTTTTACTCAAACAACCTACCCTAACTATGAAGTAATTGTCATTGACAATGGCAGTGTTCAAGACTATACATTTAAAGTATTTTCTAAGTGGAGTGATCAAGAACCCTCACGGTTTAAATGTTATCGTTTAGATATTCCCTTCAACTTCTCCACCATTAATAATTACGGAGTCAGTCAAGCAACGGGAGATTATCTGCTATTCTTAAATAATGATACCGAAGTGCTCAATCCTGACTGGATGAATGCGATGGTAGAACAAGTTCAACGTCCTCAAATTGGTGCGGTAGGAGCGTTATTATTATTCACAGATAATACGATTCAACACGCTGGCGTTGTCATGGGATTAGGGGGCGTTGCTGGTCATGGATATTATGGGATGTCTTCTAATATCCCTGGATATTTTGGTAATGTTGTGGGGTTTAATAATGTCTCTGCGGTTACAGGAGCTTGTTTGATGTGTCGGCGAGAAGTATTTGAACAAATAGGGGGTTTTGATGAACAGTTGACGGTGGCTTATAATGATGTGGATTTGTGTTTAAAGATGCTAGATAAAGGTTATCGTAATTTGTACTTACCTCATGTTATCCTTTATCATCATGAATCTAAAAGTCGAGGTTATGAAGATACACCGGAAAAGAAAGAACGTCTAAACCGAGAATCAAAAATTATTGAAGGACGTTGGCAAAAGTATATTGATAATGATCCTTGTTATAGTCCTCACTTGACAAGAGTTTGTCAAAACTTTAGTATTAAAGTGCAGGATTAAATACAGATATATAAATCCTTTAATTAATTCTGATCTCGTAGATTCGTGAAACTTAAATACAAGGAATGGGGATATGTTGGTAGAAGACGAAAACTTAATTTTATCAGTAGATGAATCTTGGTCGGATGATCATGCAATTGGTTTAAGAGGGTGGATTACTTCAAAAAAAGGTGCTTTAGACAAAGTAGAAATTTCTGTCGGGGGTAATAGTGTTCTCATAACCTCCTGGCATCCTCGTCCAGATGTCGAAGCAGTATATCCCCTATATTACACAAAAAATTGTGGTTTTGTTGTTCATTTTCCTCGGATTGCAAAACATCAGGTTACATTTAATGCTGAAGGTCAAGGTAAAACTTTTAATAAAACTGTTTTCTTTGATGGGTCATTACCTCAACCACCCGATCCTACCATTTTCCCCGATGGCTCTGGTCTTTACAATGAGTTTATTGAACGTGTTAATAAAAATCACTTAAAAGTTTTAGAAATTGGATCGCGCATGGTGGTTTCTGGAACTAATAGCCAAAGAATTTTTTTCCCAGGAGCATCTTCCTATACAGGATTTGATTATTATCCAGATAGTAATACAGATGTGGTAGGGGATGCACACCAGTTATCTAAATACTTTGAAAATAAACAATTTGGGGCTATATTTTCCCTGGCTGTATTTGAACACTTAGCCATGCCTTGGGTTGTAGCATTAGAGATTAGTAAACTACTTAAAGTAGGGGGTATAACATTTCATCAAACCCATTTTGCTTTTCCCAGTCACGAGCTTCCTTGGGATTTTTGGCGGTATTGTGATGCGGGTCTGAAGATTTTGTTTTCACCTGCTTTGGGATTTGAAGTCATTCAATCTGCTTTTCATGAACCCGTCCGTTTGTATAGTGATCAGTTAAGTGCTAATCTTGAACGTTTACCAAGTTTTCCTGTTTTTACTCATGTTTCAATTTTAGCTAGAAAAGTTAAACCCGTAAATTACGATAATTTCAAGTGGAATGTCACAATAGAAGATCTCTTAGATCAGAATAGCCATTATCCCCAACCTTAATTAAAAATATAAAGGAAAAAGTTGATGATTTTAGAAGATGAAAAAATAATCTTGGCAGTGGATGAATCTTGGTCAAATGACTACTCTATTACAATTAGAGGCTGGCTGATTTCTAAAAAAGGGAGATTAGACAAAGTAGAAATTTTTGTCGGGGGTAATAGTGTCCCGATTACTGCATGGTATCCTCGTCCTGATGTAACTGCTATTTATCCCCAGTATCAAACTCAGAATTGTGGTTTTGTAGTTCATCTCCCACGTTTAAGCCAACATCAAGTCACGTTTAATACTCACAGTCAAGGTGAAACTTATCAAAAAACACTGGTTTTTGATGGATCGTTGCCCCAGCCTCCCATAGACTATATTGATGCCAGTAGTTTATTTAATGATTTTATTAATTTAGTTAACCAAAATCATCTTAATGCTTTAGAAATTGGTTCACGCATTGTTTCTCCTGGGAGTGCCAGCAAGCGACCTTTATTTCCGGGTTCTAAATCTTATACTGGGTTTGACTATTATCCAGACTCTAATACGGATGTTGTTGGAGATGCTCATAAACTTTCTCAATACTTCGGAAATCAAAAGTTTGATGCAATTTTTTCTATCTCTGTCTTTGAACATTTAGCCATGCCTTGGATCGTTGCTAGAGAAATTAGTAAACTCCTTGAAGTTGGTAGTATTACTTATCATAGTAGTCATTTTGCTTGGCCTATCCATGAAAAACCTTGGGACTTTTGGCGTTTTTCCGATGAAGGTTTAAGGGTACTATTTTCTCCAGCTTTAGGATTTGAAATTATCAAATCCGGTCTTTTTGCGCCTTTACGCCTTCATTTAGATCAGGTTAATTCACCCCAAGAATTACTGGCAACCCAGCCAGGTTTTGGAGGGGTTGCTATTTTAGCTAAGAAAGTTAGAGAAGTGAATTATGATAAATTTAGATGGGATATTACATTAGATGATATTTTAGATCCTTCTAGTCATTATCCCAAACCACAACCTTAGCAAATTTGGATCATAAAAATAAAAAACCGTCCGAGCTTAATTTATAGCGAAGACGGTTTTGGGCTTTATTCTGAGCTATTGAACTGAAACAGATGTATCGGTTTGAGATAATTGGCGTTGATGAAGTTGCCAGTGAGCTTCTTCTAATTCTGCTAGAACTTCATCGAATTGAGATTGCGATCGCTCGAATTCTTCTTTTGTTGTATGCAATTCAGATTTAGCCGTTGCTAATTCCTGTTGGAGTTGTTGTAATTCTTTTTGTTGGTATTCTAGTTGATTCTTGAGTTGGGCGAAGTCTGCTGAGTTAACAGGACTAGAAACTTGAGTGTCTTCCAGTTCAACCTCAGAAGATATTTCACATCGCGCATAGATAAATCCCCATAAAGATTCTTCTGTATTAGATTCAATTACTTTTAAAATTGAATCTGCACTATGCCACTCAGAAAAAACCAGCTTTTGAACGGATCCTTGAGTCCAATTAAACTGTTGGTATCCTAACAATTCGAGATACTTAATACACTTCTTAGCCTCATCTAAAAATTCTTGTGTAAACTCAAATGATAGATAAGGTATGGGACGGGATAACCCTTTTAAGACTTGATATTCAAATCCTTCTACATCGATTTGGCAAAATTTAGGGCATCCCCATTGCTCAATCATTGCATCTAATGTAGTGACTTCAACGGGAATGCTTTGATCCCAACTAAATCCTGAAAATCGGCCTGTTTTCCATTTGTCAGAAAATGTTGATAGTACGTGGGTTTGACTGCATATTGAGAGTGGCATTTCACCAAAATGGTCTGCTAAACCTTGATTGTGAATCATCACATGGGGATTCTCTTTGT
This sequence comes from Planktothrix sp. PLAVEN19ND, assembly GCF_057220675.1. NCBI lineage: Bacteria > Bacillati > Cyanobacteriota > Cyanophyceae > Oscillatoriales > Microcoleaceae > Planktothrix > Planktothrix sp. PLAVEN19ND. The sequence goes on from NZ_CM170132.1 coordinate 4,000,886, forward strand.
ATTTCTGCTGCAAATTTTCAACGCAATAAGGTTGGGGATCAAAACACACAACATTTGCACCACAAGCTAAATATAGATCCGTTGTTTGTCCAAGATTAGCACCCACATCAAATACTAAGTCCCCCTCCTTCAAAAAGGAACCCATAAAACCTACAAATTCTTGATGTTTAAGTTCTTCATAGTGGTCTTGCCAGACTTCAGTATTTTGCCAATATGAATCATTGACAAATAACATTACTCCTGCTGGTGCAGTCCCATTAATAATTTCATGAGTTTGATTAGGTTTAGGGCCATGAAAATGAATAATAGACGCATTAGAATTCAAAGGCCAATAGGACTTCCAGTTCAAACCAATATCCAGTTTTTCCCATCGCTCTTTAAAGAAAAAGTTGTAGGCTCCTTGGTCATAAGCATACTTCATAATTTCATCTAAATTATTCTTGATGAAATCATTAAATTCTTCATGAATATTGAGCAGATTTTTAATATTCATGTAGAGTACCCCACTATTGAAGTAACTCCAGTTATCAGGTTCGTGTTCTGGTGCAGCGGCAATATATTTGCAAGTTAATCCCTTTAATGTGTCCACAAAATCATTTTGAAAGATCACATCGCAGTCGGTGTATAAAACATACTCATCCGACATTCCATACATTTCTACGATTTTGGGAATTTCCACCCTTAAAAATGCTCCCGCCGCTACGGTGTAACAACCCGGAAACTCTCGTTTGAATTGTTCATAATGAGGGCTTCTGTGATGAATGACAGTCACTCCATTCTGTTTGAGCCATTTTGTTACATCGTTTTCGGAGCCATCATAAATACAAAAAGGTTCCAAACTGGTGTTCCTTTGAGCAGTTTGCACAGCCACCTTGAGCATTTGACTGTAGCTATTAAAGCCTGGACTTTCAGCATTAATAGCAAAAAACCATTTCAGTTTAGATGTAGTTTTTCGGCTAACAGCAGACTTTTGATTGAATCCCAAAAGCCGTTTAAGTTTCCATCGTTCTTTATATAATTGAGACAGGTTTTTTGAAGATATTTCTAACTGACTTTTAAGTTGATGAACTTGTGTTAAATTAGGTTCTGGCTGATACAAGTTTTGCGGCTCCGAAGTTTGAGCAACTTCAGAAATTCTTTCTAATTTAATTACTCCAATTGGCAATCTGTTGTTATTAGAAAATACTGCCTGAATAGTAACTTCCGTAAAACCTATAGGAAATTTTTTTAATTTAACTGCTGTTGAATAACCTGCTGTTTCTGCTGAAGGAAAAGTAGAGAAAGCATGAGTAACATCCATCCGCTCTCGATTAACAGCAGTCCGATGAACCACTTCTCCTTGAAAAATCAGTTCTATGGCTACAGCAGAAGATTCTTTGCCTATCACCCAACCCTTCAAGAAAATTTCATCATTGTTGTCTTGAATCCCAATAGTCGGTAAATCAACATGAGATCCCCAAAGGAGATTTGCATCGGGAAGAAAGGATTCCACGGCAGAAATGTTAACCATTCCAACTGGGTTTTGACCTGTCTTGTTGTCTAATTCTTCACTCTCAACCCAAGTCCCTCTTCCCTGCCACAATAAAGGTTCACTATCCCAAGGATCAAAAGGAATTAGTTTTTGACTGGATAAATGAGGACGGAAGAAAAATTTACACCGTTCATTTAGCATTGCTGCGGTGAAAGAGAACGTACTATTGGAGGTTGCTAATACATCACAGTGACTTAATAGATAAAAGTCAGGATAAAAACTAGCCTCTGGTAGTTCAATCCCTAAATCTTTTGTGGTAACCGGATGATAATCTGCAAAATCTTCCAGTATGGATTCCAAATCATCACTAGCAATAAATAATACAGGAGATTCTAAAGTTTCCCACAACCCTCTTAACCAATTTCTATAGCAAGAATTGGGCGCATAAAACATAAAATCTGCATAAGGTTCTCTATAATCTCCTCGTCGCAAATGTAAGCCAACAATCGTTTTCCCACGTTCCTGCAAACGTTGGAGTGCTTCTTTCAGTTTTGCTTCAATTGTAGGGATTGGTTTAAATAAAGAACGGAAAAAGTCTTTATAGGGGGCATAATATTGGGTATGTACTTGATAAGTTGGCCCGCCAAATTCTACATTTTTAAAGGGTTCTTTAGTATTAAGAATTGAAAGTCCTGAGTCTAATTCTATAGGTAAATCTTTGGAAATGAGAGGATCATGATGACCCAATAAATATTGACCCAGCCAAGGTGTTGTTTCGACATGAATATCATGTTCTTTTTGATGAATTTTCAACGCTGCATAGAGAAATATTTGATTTCCAAAGCGAGCGCGACTCAAAATTGACATCGTAACGAGTGGCTTCTTCACATAAAAAGCATCCCCCCAGAATGGATGGGGTGTTGTAGTTGCCACCCGTTGCAAGCCATACTGATCTAAAAATTCATCTAAATCATCAATCAATGCACAGCCTTCATATAATTCTTTATAGTTAACTTCTGTATTAATCGCCTCCACATATTGCAGCCAGTTGGTTGCACCTTGTAACGCTAAAAGTTCTGCTCCTTGAATATCAATATTGAGAATATTAAAATCAGCAGGATTCAGTCCTAATTCTTGTAATAGGGTATCCAAGGTTCGGGACGGAACAATTACTTGTTCTGTTTCTTGAATGGTCGGATAAATATCTAAATGGTGCTTTAAAGGGAGAATTGAACTACTTTGATCAAAAGAAGTCACTCGCAAGGTAACAGTCCCATTTTCATGACTAATCGCATAGTTAACCGCCTGCACATTTGGATATTGAGCAATATTGGTTTGTAAACGTTCAAATACAGTGGGGTTAGCTTCAATAAATAGTACCCTTTGCGCTCCCATCGCTAAATAGTATTCGACTTCTGAGCCTTCATGCGCTCCAACGTGAATAATACCTCTGGGTGTAATGGAATGTTGGCGACACAGTTCAGGAACATCTAATAGCCCTAGGGGTTCACCTAATACATTCGCGCGAAAGCGCTCATTTACTGCCAAATAATTACTATACTCATAGTTTTCATCCGAGGGTTCAAAGACTGGCTTATATTCCAAGCTGTTTGCCTGAATTTTAAACAGCGCATACCGAAATTTATGCAAATATTCAAATGTCTCTTTTAAAGTTATTTTAGCATCTAAATAAGTGCCTCCATATTCAAACTGAATATAGTCTATTTTCCCCTTCTTTAAGTAGGTTTCTGCCCCTTTTAAAACATCTAATTCTCCGCCTTCTACCTCAATTTTTAGGAAATTAATTCTCTCTAAATTTTGTTGAATACAGTAGTTATCTACAGTATTTTTCAGCACTTGAATTTCCTGGGGCTGTTGTAGAGTTCCAGTTTTTTCAACTTCTAAGCGTCGATGAAATGTACTCAATACAGATTGGGTTCGATAGTGATAAAATGTTTGTGCTCCTGCTTGATTCCCAATGGCAAAACTATTAGGGATGATTTGGGCTGTTGAGAATTTTTCCCCTAAGTTTTTAATTAAGTCTTTGTAAACGACTGGAATCGGTTCAAATAAATGAATTTCTGCATCGGGGCAAATGCTTAAAACTGCTTTTGTCCAATCCCCTAAATTAGCCCCCACATCAAGAACAACTGAACCTGGGGTAACAAATCTTCTGATCACTTGAGCTTCTCCACTTCCCTCAAATTGAGGGTTATCGGGTTCAGCTTTCGGTGCTATTGCTGTCTGAACTACTGGGGTGGGTTGGGGGTTTTCAAAAGAGATAGGATAACCCAACGTATGAAAAGAACGAGCATATTCTTCCCAAACTTTTGTAATTCCGTTTTGACAATAGCTGCCTAATACCGATTTTGCCCTTTCTGGAACTGAAATAATCGCATCTTCGATAACGATAACGTATTGACGTTTAAACGTAAGTAGTTCTTCGATGACTTCATGAATAGCTGGCCATTGGTCTAATTGATGGGGAGCATGAGGAGGTGATAAAAACATCCGTGCATCATCAATTAATATGAAGTGTTCCCATTCTGAGGCTTTGATGATTTGCAATTCTTCAAGTATAGGACATTCTTCTTCTTGTCCTGCTGTAATTCCCCCTGACCAATGGGCATCCAACCAAAACAAAGCTGATCCTTGCAATTGAGGAACAATAGCTTTTAAATGTTCTGTGGTGTGACCGTAGAGAAATTGGATGTTTTGAATATGTTCATAATTTTTTGATGTGCTTTCATAGAACTGTTGGCATAATTCAATAGTGAATACATTTTTAAACAGATTAGATGCCCAAACTGCTGTACCACCTTGAAAGGTTCCGGTTTCAATAAAGGTTTCAATGTTATATTCCTTTTGGAGGAGACTCATCAGATTTTGGCAATTTCCTAATCCCATTTTTTTATCCCTTTTCTAATTTTGCTGAAAAACTTACTAAAGATTATCTATTACACTAAGATGAATACCTTATTAAAAGTTACTTTGCAAGTATCTATGAGTCATTTTGACCAAGCCAATAAACAGAAGCAATCAGGCCAGCTTCAGGAATCCATAGCTGCATACCGCCAAGCTATCACCGAAAAGCCTAACTTCTCCTTGTATCACCACAACTTGGGGGACACCCTAACTCAACTGGGTCAGGTGGAGGAAGCGATCGCCAGCTACCAAAAAGCCTGCGAACTCAACCCCAATTCCGCTTGGTCTTACTATAACCTGGGGGAGCTCCTAGAGCAACAGGGTAGACTCCCCGAAGCAACGGAGGCCTATCGTCGGGCGGTGGAACTCAATCCTGATTTTTATGAGTTTCAGCAGAGTCTGGGGAAACTACTCTGCCAACAGGGACAGTTTGCCCAAGCCATTAGTTCCCTGGAAAAAGCCATTGAACTCGAACCTGAGGCCACTGCCTGTTATCAATATCTGTGGGATGCCTTTGCTCAACAGGGACAGGGACGCGAGGGCATAGCCTATTTACACAAAGCGGTGACGGCAACTCCCCATAATGGAGAACTCCATCAACAGTTAGCCGAAGCGTTAAAGGCAAATAATCAAATTAAGGAAGCGATCGCCTCTTACCAAAATGTGATTCAGATTAACCCTAAATCCGCTTGGAGTTATTATCAATTAGGGATGATTTTCCGAGATCAAGGTCAATATAAAGAAGCGATCGCCTACTACCGCAAAGCCACCGAACATGACCCAAAATCCGCCATTTATTATCATTTCTTGGGACATACCCTATCCCTGGTTCATGACTGGGAAAATGCGATCGCCGCTTACAAGAAAGCCTTAGATCTTGCACCAACTTCAGCGATTATTTATCAACACTTAGGGGATGCTCTCTCCACCCTCGGGCGTTGGGAACAGGCGGCCACCGCTTACCGGAAATCCGTAGATTTAGAACCCCATTCCCTAGAAGGTCAAGATCACCTAGGGTTTGCCCTGGCTCAACTCCAACGCTGGGATGATGCAATTTTGGCCTATCGTCGGGCTTTAGAGGTGAGCTTATCTGATGTGGTATATGGACATCTAGGGGATGCTCTGGAACAGCGTTCCCATGTTCAACCCCTAGAAAAAGATGCTCGTACCGATCTCGAAGATGCGGTGAATTATTATCGTCAAGCCCTGGAATTAAACCCTAACCAAGAGGCTATTTCCCAACAGTTAAATCAGGCTTTAGCTCAACTTAATCAGGCGTCTAAATTCAGAAATTAGAGAGCAAATTATTGAGAATTTAAAATTATAGCAGTTAGCTCTGGTATGTTGACAACGGTAAAGTCTAATTTAACCACAAAAACACAAAGAAGTTGTCAACACTAACCTGCTCATTGCTATAAAAATTAATTCTCAATTTAGTTTGCTCAGGAGGATTTAAACAAACTCCGTTCCTCCATTAAAAGCTTCTCTGTCCCTGCCCATCGGAGGGAATATTATTGCCAGAAGGAGGAATTTGAGGGGCAAAGGGATTAGCATTGTCCGCCTGGGGAATTGAAGGAGTTGATACCGGACTATCCTGAACCGGAGAATTGTTGGGAAGGTTAGGTAAAGTTGGGGGTAGGGGAGAAATCGGAGGCAGCATATCCCCTGAATTTGGTGCTGTAGGGGCAAAAGGAGGGGTGAGATTACCCGGGGGCGTTACCGTGGGATTTAAAGGATTTGTTGGCAGTTTGATTTCCTGAGAACTGGGTAATGTAGCCAGAGCGACCCGTTCTCCACCAATAGCCCGCAAACGGTCTAAAACCTGAACCACATCATTATAACGGGCTTCTTTCGGAGCATAGAGTACGATTAATCCACTAGGATTCCAACGTCGAAATCGTAATAATGATCGGTCTAATTGATCTTGATTAACAGGTTGTTGTTCAATATAGGTTTGTCCGGCGGTGTCAATTCCCACAATTAACATTTTTTGCATTTGGGTTTCCCCCGTACTCGCCTTGGGTAAATCCACATTAATCGCCTGTTGACGAGTTAATTGTAGAGACGCCAAAATAAAGAACGTGAGAATACAAAACACCACGTCAATTAAGGGAATTAACTCTATTCTGGCTTCATCGGCGGTCGAATCTGTTCTAATTTTCATAAAAATTTTGTGATTAATGTTTTAGAGTTTTCTAGGAGAAAATAGTAACCCTATCTGTTGAAAAAATTTATTTCTCCTCATCTAAAGACTCAGATTTTTTTACGGGTTTAGCTTTTTTTTCCGGTTCAGGAATAGAGTTATTATTGTCTTCATCAACTAGGGGAAATTTTAAAAGCGGTTCGTCGATTTCTTCTGGTTCTTCGGCTTCTTCTTCATCGGTTTCAGGAATTTGTAACTGAGATTTTGCATGGGGCCAATTCTGACGATACATCAATTCTAATTCGTTTCCCGCTTTCCGAAATATTTTGGTTTGACCAAACATTAACCCCTGAAACAATCGATAAAATGCTAAACTAATGATCGCTACAATCATTCCCGTTGCGGTTGTAATTAAGGCTTCTGCAATCCCCAAGGTCACATCCGCAGACGATGAAGTTCCAATATCACCCAAACGAATAGAACCCAAGGAGTTAATTAACCCTAACACCGTTCCCAATAGTCCCAATAGAGGGGCCATGGCAATCACCGCCTCGAGAATTTTATCTCCCCGACGCATCAAGGCTAATTCTTCATCCGCCGCCGCTTCTAGGGCCAAACGAAACAGTTCGGGGTCTGGAGACTGCAACCGTAGGGGTGCATAGAGAAACCGTCCCATTGGTTGATTGCTAGATTGTTTAGCAATTTGATGGGCTTTCCCCCATTGTCCCCGTCGGGCTGAGTCAATGACTCGGTTCACGATTTGTTTTTCTTTGGTCAGGGTCGTACTCCAAAACCAAATCCTTTCTATGACCACACTCACCGACAAAATGGACAAGATCAGCAGCGGCCACATTACTGGCCCACCCTTGGCAAAAATCTCTTGAATATTCATCGAACTCGCGCAACCTCCTAAAAACTTCACCCCTACAACTGTATTAGATGTACAGGTCATTTGGCGAACAAAAAGCCAAACCCTTTCAATTCTGCCATTCTCGGTGAATCCCTAGGGATTAATAGGTAATGTTAGAATCAGGAATCAAAGATCGTCCCATCGCCCAGTTGAAATCCGGTCAGATTTTCCTCATCTATTTACAATCTTTTAAGTAATCTGACCAAACATAACCTTGTAAGGGTTTGATGATTTTTGTCCATTTCTCTCCCTCACTGCCATCGGTTTCTCCTAATGCGACAATGGTTCCATTTTTAAGAGTTCCAACCACTTTTCCATTGGGTTTTTGTCGAACATTTAGGGGGGTTCCCGTGGGGTCAGCCACGATACAATAACCGATAATATTCTGTGCTAATTGGACTTGATTATTAGTTTGAGAAAGAGTGGGATAAGATTGAACTGCCGTATTTGCAGGGGTCGTAAAACTTAGGGTAATGGGAACTAATCCTAGAATAGCTAATTTACAAATTCTATTTCCAGATATTGTATTCATGGGGTTTCTATGCCTCAATTTAATTCATTGATTTAAAGTTGCACCCCTAGGCTGTTGCTTTGCGGTTTTTTATCTTATAATCCTTGAGAACATTAGGGTAATAAGATGCAAACACCTAACAGCCTAACCCTATTATAAGCTATTTTTGAAATTAATCCTCAAAAATATCTAACTGTTCTACAGAATCATCTTTTTTATCCTGTTTCTTAATTCCTTTTCTCAATCCCATGGCAATTTTACTATGCTTTTCAATTTGACGCATCACTTGTTTAGCCCGTTGAATTACCACATCCGGTAAACCCGCTAACCGTCCCGCTTCAATTCCATAGGATTTATCGGCTCCTCCGGGTTGAACTTGATGCAAAAATATAATTTTATCGGGTAATTCTTTCACCGTAACTTGATAGTTTGCTACATTGGGAATAATTGAAGCCAGTTCATTTAATTCATGGTAATGGGTAGCAAAAATTGTCCGAGACCGAATTTCTGTGGCTAAATATTCCGCCACTGACCAAGCAATCGATAACCCGTCAAAGGTAGCCGTCCCGCGACCAATTTCATCGAGTAAGACTAAGGATTTAGGGGTCGCATGATTTAAAATATTAGCGGTTTCATTCATTTCTACCATAAACGTAGATTGACCTGTGGCTAAATCATCCACTGCCCCAACTCGGGTAAAAATGCGATCGCAAATTCCTAATTTAGCCGATTTAGCCGGAACAAAACTACCCACTTGAGCTAATAATTGAATTAAGCCGACTTGCCGTAAATAACAACTTTTCCCACTGGCATTTGGCCCGGTTAAAATAATTAAATCAGGGTGAGCATAGGGTTTAACTCCTGGAGTTTCTGACCCTTCTTCTTGACTTCCCAACTGAGCCGTATTCGGAACAAAAAACCCCGGCGGTAAGGATTTTTCCACCACAGGATGGCGACCTTCAATAATTTTAACTTCTCGACTATTCACCATTTCAGGACGACAATAACCTTGATAGACTGCTATATCGGCTAACCCCGATAAAACATCAATTGCAGCCACCGCCCGCGACACATCTCTAATTAATTCTGAGTGTTCTCCGACTTCTAATCTTAATCGCAGAAAAATCTCATATTCCAATTGGTTTAAATCGTCTTTTGCCGTTAAAATTCTGGCTTCTCGTTCCTTTAATTCCGGGGTAATAAATCGTTCTTCATTGGTTAAGGTTTGTTTCCGAATATAATCATTAGGAGCTTGATCTAATTTAGATCGTGTTATACTAATATAATAGCCGAAAGCCTTATTAAAACCTACTTTTAAAGTCGAAATTCCGGTGCGTTCCCGTTCTTGAACTTCTAAATTTGCTAACCATTGTTGATCAGCTTCTGCTAATACCCGCAGCGCGTCTAATTGTTCATCCATTCCCGACCGAATAATTCCCCCTTCTTTCAAATGTTGGGGCGGAGAATCTACTAAATAGGATTGAATTTTATGGGCTAATTCTTCTAAAATAGGGGGAACGGTTTGTAGGGATTTTAAATAAGGAGAATGACCTTGACTAACTAAAACCGATAATTCCGGTAACTTGGCTAAGGAATCGGCCAAAGCCACTAAATCCCTAGCATTTGCCGTGCCATTTCCTGCCCGTCCAGTTAACCGTTCTAAATCATAAATTTGTCGGAGTAATTGTTGCAATTGAAACCTTAATTCATGATTTTCTACTAACTCTTGAATCGTGTCATGGCGCGCCCGAATTCCTCGCAGATCTAATAAAGGTTGTAATAACCAACGACGCAACGCCCGACCCCCCATGGCGGTGCTAGTTTTATCTAAAGCCCACAATAAAGAACCATGTAAAGTTCCATCCCGAACGGTTTGGGTAATTTCTAAATTGCGACGACTTTGATAATCTAGGATTAAATAATCGGTAATGGTATAGGTACGAAGTCGTTGCAGGGGAACTTGATTTTGCCGTTGAGTATCTTCTAAATAATCTAATAATCCTCCGGCGGCACGCACTCCGAGGGGTAAATGATCACAGCCCAAACCTTCTAAAGAACGCAGTTGAAATTGTTCTAAAATTTTATTTCTAGCTTCATTTAAACTAAAGGGAAATTGCGATCGCAAGGAATAACAAAAACAATTGGGTAAACAATCGGGTAACTGACTAGATTTTTCCCCAGGACGCAACATTTTTCCTAAATCTGGGGCATTAATCGGAAACAACACTTCCGACGGTTGTAGACGCATTAACTCTTGGGTCAGTTGTTCTAAATTTTGCGCTTGGGTGGTTAAAAATTCCCCCGTAGAAATATCAGAATAAGCTAAACCCCAATGATCTCCAGCAATCACAACTGCGGCTAAATAATTATTTTTACGCCCTTTAAGCATTCCGTCATCCGTCAGAGTTCCCGGGGTTAAAATTCGGGTAATTTCTCGACGCACTTGGCGTTTTTCTCTAGCCGCAATTTCCGCATCTTCAACTTGATCACAAATCGCCACCGCATAGCCTTTTTCTAATAGCATGGTAGCATAGCGTTCTACTGCATGATGGGGAACACCCGTCATTGGAACTCGCCCGATTTCTTTCCCTCCGTGTTTTGCCGTTTGCACTAATTCCAATTCTTGCGCTATTGTAATAGCATCCTGGAAAAAACACTCAAAGAAATCCCCCACCCGAAATAATAGTAAGGCATGGGGATATTGTTCTTTGACTTCAATATAACGGTGCATCATTTCCGATAACTTTTCCCGATCAAGCTGGCGATAGTCTGCATTGGGCGGAAGTGACTTTTCGGGAACTGAAGGGGCAGAGGACGCACTGGAGGGAACGCTCATAGTTTTTTGAAGATGCAAGCCGAGACTAACCCTTAAGACTTTAGCGCGTTTAGTGGCTTTCTGCCAATAGGTAGCACTTTAGTTTAGACTTTAATTCATGCAAATCTTAGTCCATAACAGTCGTCAGACTGTATTTTTAAAGTGACACGCGATCGCATTTTATCCAAAAATCTAGCCCTGAAATTGGCTAGTGTTTACGCCTTTATCAGTAGTATTTGGGTGTTTTCATCCGATCAACTCCTGTATTTCCTCGTGCCTAATTCCCAATTTTTAAATCTGATTCATAGCATAAAAGGAGGACTTTTTATTGCAATCACAAGCACCCTACTCTACTTTCTCATCCGGTTAGGAACTCATCATTTAGAAAAGTCCGAACAGAGATATCGAAGTTTGTTTTGTGCCCATCCTCAACCGATGTGGGTTTATGATCTCAAAACCCTTAACTTTCTAGCGGTTAATGAAGCTGCAATTCAAAATTATGGCTATTCAGAGGCCGAATTTCTCTCGATGAAAATTACAGAAATTCGACCTCCTGAAGAAATTCCCCGACTCTTAGAAAGTCTATCTAAAATTCAGATAGGATTGAATCGAGTGGGACTTTGGCGACATCACAAAAAAGATGGCACATTAATCAGCGTAGAAGTAACAGGTCATACTTTAGAATGGAAAGGGCAATTTGCTGAAGTCATTCTCGCTCAAGATGTTACAGAACGGCTACAAACTAAAGCCGAATTAGAACACTATGCTTTTAGTGATTTAATCACCGGATTAGCCAATCGTAGTTTATTATTAGATCGCCTACAAGTTGCGATTAATCACCCATTTAAAAAATCTAATAATTTTGCAGTTTTATCCTTAGATATTGATCGATTTAAGCCTCTAAAATATGCCTTTGGTCATGCCTTGGCAGAACAACTCCTAATTGCCGTTGCCGAGCGTCTGAAAACCTTTGTTAGTCACCGCGATATCGTTGCCCGAGTCGGAACCGATGAATTTGCAATTTTATTTACTGATATTAGCAATTGTAATATTTTAACCGAAAAAATTGAACGCATTCATGCTGCTTTAGATTTTCCCTTTCGGTTGGATACGGTGACGATTTCATCAGCTACCAGTATTGGTGTTGTTTTAGATGATTTCCAGAGTCAACGTCCAGAAGATTATCTTCAAGCTGCCGACACTGCCATGTATTATGCTAAACAAAAAGGACGAGGAGCAACGGTATTTTATGAACCAAATATGGCAACAGTTATGGCTGAACATCTGCAATTAGAAGCGGATTTACAACGGGCAATTGAACGTCAACAACTGAGTTTAAATTATCAACCCATTGTCTCCCTAGAAACTCAAAAAGTGGTGGGTTTTGAAGCCTTAGTGCGTTGGTATCATCCCGACCGTGGGTTTGTATCTCCAGTTCAGTTAATTAATTTAGCCGAAAAAGCGGGATTAATTGTTTCGATGGGACAATGGGTTTTATCCCAAGCCTGTCAACATTTATTAGAATGGCAAACCCAGTTTCCTGATTTATATGTGAGTGTTAATCTTTCGGAAATTCAGTTAAGACATCCGAGTTTAATTCAGGAAGTTAAACGGGTTTTAGATTCTTTAGAACTTCCTCCTTTTAGTCTAAAATTAGAAATTACAGAGAGTAGTTTGATGGAGAACATAAACCATGCAACCGGATTATTAGAAAAGTTAAAATCTTTGAAAATTAGATTATTAATTGATGATTTTGGCACGGGATATTCTTCTCTAAGCTATTTACAAAAGTTGCCCGTAGACACCTTAAAAATAGATCGTTCTTTTGTTCAAAATATCGAAGTTGAAAATAAGGATTTTGAGATTGCTAAAACTATTATTAATTTGGCTCATAGTTTGGGCTTAAAAGTTGTAGCCGAGGGAATTGAAACCTCCCAACAAGTTGAAATTTTTGAGCAACTGGGCTGTGACTTTGGACAGGGCTATTTATTCTCGCCTCCCCTAAACCCCACAGAGGTGATGAATTTTCTCAACCAAAATCGTTGAAATCACCGCCCTAGATGTTCCCATCAAAACCGTTAAGATAAAAGAGGAAGCGGAGTAATCATTAAACATTTTATGGCAAGAGGCGACCAAATCTATATTTTTCGGGAATTTTGGAACCTAGAGGGTTTATATGAACACCATGGTATTGATTGTGGTGATGGTACCGCAATTCATTATCGCAAACCCAGTGAAATTATCGAACGAACTTCCATAGAAGTTTTTTCCAAAGGTCAAAAAATTCATATCCGACAGTATCCCATTCGTTATATTGCAGAGACTGTGATTAACCGGGCCGAAAGTCGTTTAGGAGAAAATCAATATAATCTATTGTTTAATAATTGTGAACATTTTGCCACCTGGTGTGTAACTGGGGAGAGTAAAAGTCAACAGATTGAGAATTTTATTCCCCTGCTTCGTGATATTAATATTGATACCTTATCTGAGCCTCTAAAACAAGCTATTATGGGCGGTCAACCCCAGGATGCTAACCAACTTTTAAATCGAGCTTTAGGGGAAATTCGGGTGGCTTGGGATGACGTTCATCCTCAGTATAAACAAGCCCTGGATGAAATGAATTCTTGGCATCAAGTGGCGATGGAAGCCTTAAAACGAAATCGAGAAGATTTAGCCCGAGCAGCCCTAAAACGAAAACTAAATTCCAAAAAACGAGCCACGGAATTAGAAGAAAGTTTGGAAAAGTTAGCCACCATGACTCAAAATCTGTTGAAAAATCAAGGGAATGGGGAATAGGGATCGCGGATTTAAGAGGATTACGCGGATTTCACTGATTTTAATCTGTGTCATCCTCTGAAATTCATAAACTGATACAAAAAACCTTAGACAACATCTTTCTAGGGCTTTTTTGCAGATATAATATTTATAACTGGGGCGAAAGGATTCGAACCTCTGGATGTCGGGACCAAAACCCGATGCCTTACCACTTGGCGACGCCCCATTGCTTCACAGTTATTAATATTAGCATCACCTACCTGGTATTTGTCAAGGGTTTTTACCAAAAATTTTTCAGCATTCTTGAAAAATTCTCTAAAACCATTAATATATAAGCCTTTCAGTCATTCTGCTCTTGGTATTGATTCTCAATGTGAGTCAGAATAAAGAGAATTGATTTTAAGCCTTTATTGCTTATGCTTCGTGATCCTATCTCAACAGAGTTGTTTGTTGTGGTTGTTGTGCGTTCTGACAACCGCTTTTTATTGATTCAGGAGGTCACGAGAAACAGTCCCTGGTATTTTCCAGGGGGACGAGTGGAACCGGATGAAACCTTTACGGCGGCGGCGGCCCAACGGGAAACCCTAGAAGAAGCGGGAATTCCTATCATCGGTGGAAGGGATTTTGAGAATTCAGTTATTTCTGAAGTATTAACCCAGGTAGAAATTTACCCCTTACAGTTAATTATGCCCGAGAATTAGGGAGTCAATAGAAGATTCAGTTTTGTCAATTAAATCACCTTTAACTATCGGCTTCTTTATAGGCTCGAATCATCGCCTGTGTCCCTTGATTTTCCCCCAATCCTTGGTCTAATTTTTGGACAATTTTAAATAGATGATCTGCTAATTCAGTACCAGGTAAAGTGGGATCGGAATTGAGAGTTTCTTGAACAATTCTGAGGTCTTTGAGGATATGTTTAATCATAAAACCCGGTGCAAAATCACTATTAGCGACTTTTGATCCTAAATTTGATAAAGCCCAAGACCCGGCGGCTCCGGTACTACAAATTTCAACCACTAAATTTGGATCAATTCCTTGTTTTTCGGCTAATAATAGGGCTTCACAAATACCCACCATATTTAAAGAAGCTAAAACTTGATTACATAATTTGACGGCTTGACCACTCCCCACTTTGCCACAATAACGAATTGTTTTTCCCATGGTTTCTAACAGGGGTTTTACCGTTTCAAAGGTATTTTTATCCCCTCCGACCATAATGGTTAATGTGCCGTTTTTCGCTCCAATATCACCCCCAGAAACCGGAGCATCTAAGAATTTAATTTGATGGGATTCAAGCTGTTGAGAAATGCGGCGGGCGGCTTCTGAACCAATGGTACTAAAATCAATCACAATTGCCCCGGATTTGGCAAAATGAATCACACCTTTTTCGCCTAATATCACTGCTTCAACGTCAGGAATATCGCCAACACAGGTAAAAATAATATCAACATCCGTAACGGCTTCTTGAATAGAAAAAACAATATTAGCACCCGCTTCGGATGCTATTTTAACACCATGGCGATCGCTCGTTCGATTCCAAGCCTTAACCGAATATCCTGATGCTGCGAGGTTGGCGCCCATGAAACCACCCATCACTCCTAAACCTAAAAATGCTGTTTTCATTTCCCTATTTTATTAGCATAATTTGTGATTCTTTTTTTCTCCCAATTATAACACTTTATCCTGTTGTTTTTGGGCAATAATAATCGCTTTTTGAAAATCAAGTTTTGCTGCTTCTAAACTTTGAGTGACTTTCAGATTCAGTTTTCCGCATAAACGATAGAGTTTTGCGTTCAACTAATACCCAACCTCTCCACATTCTACCATGAACCAGCCAAAATTCAAAGTTTTGTTCTTGGGAAATCGCGATCGTGGCTTCTACATATTGTAGGTTTTGAGGGCTGCCATCGCTGCAATAATCACTAATGCGACCATCAGAACCCGTTGAGCATCATCTTCATGGGCGATGGGATAACCAAAATAGATTAAGATCCCATCCCCTAAATATCGGGCAATATAGCCCTCACCTGGTGATTCGGTTTGGGAGGTAATGGGGTAAACGTGTCGGTCTCAAACTCCGATGGTTTGCTATTCTGGAATAGAGGATGTAAAATTTGGGGTTGATTCACATTAAACTGATTTGAAATCCGAATATAGGGGGTTAACCAACTACTCCCCATAAAACTAAAGCCATAATAAGATATCAATAATTTAAGTTCAGTATATAAGGTTTATTGGTAAAAATGGGTATGAACACCGATTACAACAAACAGTGCTTAGAAAAGCTAATTTGGGCGATGCAGAAGCTCAAAATTGAGATGGATTATACAGAACTGCCTAAAATAGCAGAACTGATTGTACAAACAATGACCGGGCCTTGGCGCTATTTTCACACCCCGAATCATATTTTTGAGGTGGGGGGGGAAGATGACCCGATTGAAGTTTTAGCCGCCTTGTTTCATGATGTTGTCTATGTGCAGGTGGATCAGAGTGTTAATTTTAATTTGACCTATTATATTGCTCCTTTTGTGCGACAAGTGGGGGTACATTTAGTCATCCGTGATGCTGAGGAATTACCCCAGGATCAGATCTTTGAAATGGTCAGACAAATCTTTGATTTTGCTCCAGGTCAAACTCTATCCCCCATGACGGGACAGAATGAGTTTTTAAGTGCATTAGTTGCTAGTAAAGTATTAGAAGATTTGTTATCTTTAGAATTATTAGTACAAGTAGTAGCTTGTATTGAAGCGACTATTCCCTTTAGAACAAAAACAGAATTGGGAAGTAATAGTGATATTTTATATGGACGGTTACAGGATGTTTGTGAACGGTTTAATTTAAAATTAACCGATGATCAGTTAATTGAAACTATTAAACGTTCTGTGAGACTTTCTAATCGGGATGTGGGAAGTTTTGCCCATGAGAGTGCGGCAAAATTTTTAGACAATACCTGGAATTTATTACCGGAAACGAATCATTATCTCAAAAATTCCAGTTCCTATACCATTAATCAGTATCGGACAGCTTTGCAAAAAATGGAAGGGTTTATGAATTTTATTAAACCCGAAATTATTTTTCATCAGTTTAAAGGCTATCCTGATGATGCCACCTATAACAATCTAGTCGCGATGGCGAGAAAAAATATTGAGGTAGGGCGACTTTATTTGGTCAGTAAGTTATTTACGATTGCTTTTTTAGAGGCGTTATCTTTACGATTTGGCCGGGTAATTCCGGTTTCAACTTTAATGGGTGAAATGCCCTCAGAAGGATTTTCTGCGGTTTCTTTAGTGGATTTTCTGCCCCCCATTCCCCACCCCCACCAACCGACAACGGACTTAGAAAAACTGGTTTTAACGTTATTAGATGAAGGACGCACCCAAAGTTCATCCTATGATATTAAAAATTCTCCATTAACAACTTATATGGTCAAATGTTTAGGGTTTGATGAAATTATCCATCAACGCAACCGCGCCCAGGAATTTTTCCAAGATAAAATTGGTCATGAAGAATTTTTGGCAGGTTTTGATACGGATGTCAAAAAAGCTGTTACTGATGGAATTGTTCAGTTATTTGACTCTCGGAAAGCTGCTCTTTGTCAATCTTTATAAGAGGGAACAGGGAACAGGGAACAGGGAATAAGTAGGTAGGCTGTATAAAACCTCCCTATGTAAACGATTGTAAATCGTTCTAACGCTCTATCATGGCTGATCTAAGGATTTTTTACATATTGTTACATGGAAAAGTTTGATCCCGCCTACCTACTTAGGTAATAGGGCTTTATTTTTTATTGATCTTGAGAATGTTCTGAGGTATTTTCAATCATTTTGACAATGCCAATTCCGCCAAAATAAAGCCCTAATATAGCCCCAGCTAATAAACTTTGGGTGAGGGGGTCAGTGGATGGGGTTAACACAGCCCCTAATACGGCTCCTCCTAAAATAACATATCGCCAACCGGATAACATTGTCTGGGAAGATACAATTTTTAACCCGCCTAATATGGCTTGAATGACGGGAATTTGAAAGGCTATTCCAGTACAGAATAATAGGACTAAAACAAATTCAAAGTATTTTTCAATGGAAAAGAATTGTTCAACCACATCCGCCCCATAACTCACAAAAAAGTTCAATGCCGCTGGAATTAAAGCAATATAGGCAAAGCCTAAACCGAATAAAAATAAAACACTCGAACCTAATAAGGTGGGGACTAATAAACGGCGTTCTTTGCGAGTTAATCCGGGTAAAACAAACATCGTAATTTGATATAAAAGAAACGGAGTTGCGACGACCAACCCACTATAACCCGCTACTTTTAAGGAAACAAAGAAATATTCTCCAGGGGCGAGTTGAACAAATTTAATCCCCGATGCAGGACGTTGTAATAATTGTACAATCGGATTAACAAAAGCAAAGCAGCCAATAATCGCAATAAATACCGCAATTAGAGAATAAAAAATCCGTTGTCTTAATTCCTCTAAATGGTCGAAAAAACCCATTTCAACTTCATCGGGAATTTCATTTCCTTCATCGGTTATCGTTTTACTGACAGGAAGATACAATTGAGGTGGGGAGATTTGGGGTTCAGAGGATAACTGATTTTCCGTTTCTTCTTCCAATTCAGTGATCGAGTCCGAAGATATCAAATTAATAGGATCTACTGCGATAGATTCGGCGGAATTTCCAATTTCCTCACCTTCAATATCTGACTGTAAAGATTCAGAAACCGACTCAACCCCATCCATCACCGATGAGTTAATATCTTGAGAAATAGCATCAAGATTAGAGAGAGGAGAAGGAGAGTTAGGATAATTTTGTTCGGGATTTTCCGGTAAAACGGGGTTTAAGTTGGAGTTAGATTCCGGTGTCTCCGAATTTGAGGGAGGCGTCATAATTGTCAGTAAGCGTTAAACTAGGGTTAGAAACTACCCAGTCTCAAGGGACGGGATTTTTGAAAACTCATCATAAATTTTTAGCCAACGTCTATTCTACTTTAGGATTTAAACGTTAGATTAGACAACCACCAGGCGGAAACCGAGATAAACAAAGATTGATGTTAATTTCCTCCAATTATTTTTTTATCTTGAATCTATGAAAATAATACAACGTTATTGTCTGCTATTTTTAGATATTTCAAAATATCTGAGTTCTGGTTTCACAAATCCCAGGGTTAATCAACTGATGCGCCGAACCCTTCCGATATTTCTATTCAGTCTGGTGGTGATTGGACTCTGGGGGTGGAGTCTAGTCCCTGGGGAGAAATTATCTTTTGGTCGTCCGGTGCTCACCGAACCTGCACCCACTTCCCAACAACAAATCATTCGCAGTATTAACGGAAATAATCCGATTACCAAGATGGAAAAAACATGGGAATTAGACTATGAAACCTATTTTGGGAGAAATCTAACCGATAGCAACCTACAGCCTCCTGATATTGCTAAAATCTTAACAGAAATTAGCCAAAAAACCCAAACCAAACACGCGGTTCTCTGGGTTGTTCCTGAACCCCAAGGATTAGTTTTAGCCTTAATTACCCCGGGAAAAGAACCTTTAGGTTTAATTCAACCCAATGTGCAAACCGCAACCTTAAAAGCTGAAGCGATTAATTTATTTCAAGAAATAACTAATCCTCGAAATTTACAAAATCAGTCCTATCTGGAATCGGCTCAACGACTTTATAGTGTGATTATTAAGCCCGTTGAAGCCCAATTAAAAGCAGAAAATATCGATACAATCTTGTTCTGTTTGGGTGATGGGTTAAGAACGCTCCCCCTAGCGGTTTTACATGATGGAGAACGTTTTTTAATTGAAAAATATGCCCTAACTAGAATTCCAGCTTTTAATTTGATGAATCTCAATTATGAAAGTGTAAAAGATGCTCTAGTTTTAGCTATGGGAGCCTCGGAATTTAAAAATCAAAATCCCTTACCTGCGGTTCCTTTTGAGTTATCTACAATTGTCAACTCCGATGGGATGAATGGGGTAATATTTCCGATGGGAAATCAGGAAAATCCAGGACAGTGGCCAGGGAATTTTTTTCTGAATCAAAAGTTTACTGTAGATAATTTAAGACAGCTATTATCCTTCAGTCCCTATAGAATTGTTCATCTGGCGACCCATGCAGAATTTAAACCTGGAAAACCTGGAAATTCCTATATTCAATTTTGGGATGAGCAGCTAAAATTAGATCAAATGGGTCAGTTTAATTGGAAAAATCCTCAAATTGAATTATTAGTTTTAAGTGCTTGTAAAACCGCCGTTGGAGATGAGGAGGCGGAATTAGGATTTGCGGGATTAGCTTTTCAGTCGGGGGTAAAAACAGCTTTAGCGAGTTTATGGTATGTGAGTGACACGGGAACTTTAGCCTTAATGAGCGAGTTTTATCAACAGTTAAAAACCGCTTCTACTAAAGCCCAAGCCTTGCAAAAAACTCAAATTCAGATGTTAAAAGGGAATGTTCGTTTGCAAAAGGGAGAATTATTATCATCCCGGGGTGAAGTGACCTTACCGCCTGAAATTGCCTCGGAGGGAAATGACAATCTTTCCCATCCCTATTATTGGGCGGCGTTTACATTAATTGGTAGTCCTTGGTAGAATAAAAAATCCTAATTGTGCCGGAATTAAGGTAAGGTAAGTTAGGTGAAAAATCTAAACCGAACCTATGTCTAAAACTGTATGGATAGCCCGCCATGGAAATCGGATTGATTTTGTCAATCCCGCTTGGTTTGATACCGCAGAACGACCTTATGACCCCCATTTATCCAAAGATGGTCAAATTCAAGCCCAACAATTAGCAAATCGTTTAGTGGGGGAAGGAATTACCCAAATTATTGCTTCTCCCTTTTTAAGAACCGTACAAACCGCCCATGCTGTGGCTAAAAAATTAGATTTACCGCTCAAATTAGATTGGGGTTTAGGAGAATGGTTAAACCCTGAATGGATGAGTTATCCTGAAACATTATCCCCAGAATTTTTAGCTCAAAAATTCCCTAAAATTGATTTATCTCATCCTCTGGGAGTTCCTAATTATCCTGAAACTTGGAAAGATTGTTTACAACGAACTGCTGAGACTTCCCAACGTTTGGTTAACACGTTTCCCGAGGATAATTTATTATTGGTTGGACATGGTGCTTCGGTATTGGGAACAGCCATGGGACTAATTCCGACCTTAGAAGAAATGGATATTAAAGCCTCTCTTTGTTGTTTAGTAAAAATTGTTCAAAATGGAGATGAATGGATACTAGAACTCAACGGAGATACCGCCCATCTGACTGAATTGGAAAATGTTTAAATTGCTATACTCTCCCTTTAACTTAAAGGAATTTTAATTATAAACTCCGTCCCAACTCCCGGTTGTGAATAGCAATTTAACTGGCCACAATGTTTTTCTACAACAATCTGATAGCTAATGGATAAACCTAATCCCGTACCCTTTTCTGGGGGCTTAGTGGTAAACAAATAATCAAAGATTTTGCTGCGTATTTCCTCCGACATTCCCAAACCATTATCTTTAATCCGAATACTAACATTATTTTGACTAGGGTCAACTTCTGTTTGAATTATAATTTGACTGGGATTGGCTTTAATTGCTTCCGAATTCCGCTTAAATCCTGCTTCTTCTAAGGCATCAATAGCATTAGCAATAATATTAATAAATACCTGATTTAGTTGTCCGGGGTAACAGGGTACTAAAGGTAAGTCTCCATAGTTTTTAATCACTTCTATGGGCAAAATTTTTTCATTTGCTTTTAACCGATATTTTAAAATTAATAAAGCACTATCAATCCCTTCATGCAGATTAGTTTCTTGTTTTGATGTATTATCAGTACGGGAAAAAGTTCTTAAAGAGACACTAATTTGACGAATCCTTTCTACCCCAACTTTCATGGATGAAATCACCTGGGGTAAGTCCTGGATTAAATACTCTAAATCCACCTCCTCCGCTAGAGTTGTAATCGCCGGATCTGGGGAGGGAGTTTGCTGTTGATAAAGTTGAAATATTGTCAACAAATCTTGAATATACCTTTCAGTATGATTGAGATTTCCATGGATAAAAGCCACGGGATTGTTAATTTCATGGGCGACTCCGGCTACTAATTGACCCAGGGTAGACATTTTTTCGCTTTGAATTAATTGGAGTTGAGTTTGTTGGAGGTTTTGTAATGCTTGTTTGAGTTCGGTAGTTCTGGCTTCAACCCGGGTTTCTAATTCTTGATTCAATCGTTGTAAAGTTTCTTCTAAACGGGTTTTTTCTTGAATTTTTTCTTCGAGTAATTGATTTTTACTAGCTAATGCTTTAGTCAAGTTTCGCAATTCTAAATGAACTTTCATTCGCGCTAATACTTCTTCTTTTTTAAAGGGTTTTGTGATATAATCAACAGCACCTAAACTTAAGCCTTTAACTTTCTGCTCGGTATTCCCTAGAGCCGTCATAAAAATGATCGGAATATCAGAGGTTGAAGGGTTAGTTTTGAGTCGAGAACAGGTTTCAAAGCCGTCAATTCCGGGCATCATAATATCCAGTAAAATTAAATCGGGAATGACGTATTCTGTTTTTTGCAGCGCACTTTCTCCATCTTGCGCGACCAAAACTTCCAGCCCGGCTTCATCTAAGACATTGAAGATTACCCCTAAATTGGTGGGGTTATCATCTACAATTAGGATGGTATTTCCTGAAAAAGATAAATTATTGGTCATAATTTTTTTCCTGGTTTTCAGTTATAAATTGAGTTGCACCTTGATAGTCTAATGGGTAAGAGAATAAGTACCCTTGCGCCCAAATACAGCCTAATTCTCGAAGAATTTTTGCTTGTTCTTGAGTTTCCACACCTTCTGCAATTACTTCCAAATTCAAACTTTTTCCTAACAATATAATAGTTTCAATTAAGGTTGTATCATTGGGATAATTGATTAAATCCTGCACAAAAGAACGATCAATCTTTAAGGTATTAATCGGTAAATCCCTCAGTAACCTGAGAGAAGAATAGCCTGTACAAAAATCATCAAGACATAAACCAACACCAATTTCTTCTAATAATTGAAAGTTGGAATTTGGCGTTTGGAATAAACAAAATTCAGTAATTTCTATACTTAAAGTATTTTTAGAAATACCCGTTTCTTTTAAAATTTTTGCCACCTGTTCCAATAAATTAATTTGCTGGAATTGGACGGAGGAAAAATTCACGTTCATTTTCAAAAGAAGGTCAGGAAATTGCTCTTGCCAAGCTTTTAACTGACTACAGGCTTCGCGTAAAATCCACCAGCCCAAAGGATTAATTAATCCGGTTTCTTCAGTCACAGAAATAAATTGATCCGGGGCAATCATACCTTGAGGATGTTTCCAACGAACTAAGGCTTCAACCGCTTTAATTTTTCCGGTTACCAGGGAAACAATTGGCTGATAATATAAGCAAAATTCCTGTTGCGGGATGGCTTTTCTTAAGTCTTGTTCTAATTGCAGCCGTGCAGTGACCTCCGCTTGCATCTGGGGATTGAAAATCTGATAACTACCACTACCAAACTTTTTGGCTCGATACATGGCAATATCTACATCTCTAAGAATATCCATCGGTTCCTGATAACCCATGGCACTCGAAGTTATACCGATACTAATTTCTATAATCATTTCATAGCCATTAAAACTAAAGGGAAACTTAAACTGTTCCAGGAGTTTTTCGGTCAGGGAAATTGGTGTTTCTGTATCAGCTAAAACGACAAATTCATCTCCCCCCATGCGGGTTGCCGTTTGAGGTGGCGTTAAACACTCTTGTATGCGATGGGCAACACATTTTAACAGTTCATCTCCGACTAAATGCCCCAAACTATCATTAATAATTTTAAAGCGATCTAAGTCCAAAAACAAAACCGAATAGCTTGAATCCGTAGCAATTAAATATTTTAATCGCTGCATCAACCAATCCCGATTGGGCAAGCCCGTTAAGGAATCATGCAAAGCATTATATTCTAATAAATCTTGACTTTTATACAGGTTTTCTAGGGTTTTAGACAGTTCAATCGTTCGTTCTTTCACTCGGATTTCTAATTTTTGATTGAGCCGTTGTACGTCTGCACGGGCTTTGGCGTGTTCATAGATTTCCTCGGATAAATGCTGGTTTTTTTGCTCGAGCATTTTAGTTAAACGTCGCAGTTCTAAATGGGTCTTGATTCTGGCTAAAACTTCTTCCTTTTGAAATGGTTTGGTAATATAATCAACGGCGCCTAAAGACAAACCTTTGATCACATAACTCGGTTGGGAAAGAGCGGTGATAAAAATGACAGGAATTTTAGAATTTAAGGGATTTTCTCTTAGGCGTTTATAGGTTTCAAATCCATCAATGCCCGGCATCATCACATCTAATAAAATTAAGTCGGGAGTCACATATTCAAGTTTTTGCAGCGCACTTTCTCCATCTTCAGCCACCAAGACTGTGAAATTCGCCTCGCTGAGAACATCCGTTAACACGCCTAAATTAGCCGGGATATCATCCACCACCAGAATTGTACCCGATTCAGGAATTAAATCTTTCATGAGTTGACCTCTTTATATTGATTGAGCATTTCTAATATTTTTTTCTCTTTAAACTCCCGTGCTAATTTTCGCAATTTTAACGCAAATTGTGAATATTGGGGAGCGGTTGCTTCGAGGATTTCTGTCTGTTTAATGATCTCTTTCAAATTTCCTCGCAACGCCAAATTAAACAGTTTATCTAAGACTTCGGATGGGGGAAGAATCAATTTATCCGAAGTGGGCGTAATCCCGGCAACTGTCAAGGATTCAGCTTGATAAATCCATTGAATTTGCAGGTGCAACGATAACTTATCTAACAGTTCTTCGGCTTGAACTGGTTTGGGCAAAAAATCAATAGCCCCCGCTTCTAGGCTTTGATTTTGATGTTCTTCAAACACACTTGCGGAAGAAACAATAATTTTGATATCTTTGACTTCTGGAATATTTTTCCAAGTTTTCATGAGTTGAAATCCATCCATTTCCGGCATAACTAAATCGGTGATTACTAAGTTGGGTTGATGCTGAATTGCTATTTTTAATCCTTCTTGACCATTGACTGCTTCAATCACTTCAAATCCAAGGGGCGTCAATAAATTAGCAATAACCGAGCGATTTTCCCAACGATCATCAATCACGAGAATTTTTTGGGTATTTCCTTGAAACCCAATAATTTTACCTTGATCATTTTTGGAAACCGTATTTACCCAGTCATTAGCTTCTGATACCTCTAAATCAAATCCAAAAATACTGCCCATTTGCAATTGACTGGTGACTTGAAGATTGCTACCCATCAGTTGAATAATTTTCTGACTAATAGCTAGTCCTAAGCCCGTACCTTCAGATCGAATCTGGCGAGATCCCACCTGTTCAAAGGGTAGAAATATTCTTTCAATTTCTTCGGGGTTAATCCCCACCCCTGTATCTTTAACCGTAAAGCGAATTTTGTAACTCACTTTATTAACAATATTAACCGTTTTTTCAATTAAAATAACGCTGAAACTAACTTCTCCAGTTTTCGTAAATTTAATCGCATTGCCAATCAAATTAATTAATACTTGTCGCAAGCGTTTTTCATCCGTATGAATGGCAATTGGCAAATCAGGATCGGGTTGATAGGAAAATTGGAGACTTTTTTGGGCGGCGCGAATCCGACAAATTTCAGCAACAGCTTGCAGAAAAGCCGGAAGGTGAAAATCCGTGGGGTAAAGCTCCATTTTTTGAGCTTCTATTTTTGAGAGATCAAGAATATCATTAATTAAAGTTAGAAGGTGGGAACCGCACTGGTAAATAATATCGACACTATTTTGTTCCCGTTCTTCTAATTTCGGGGAACGTTTGAGGATTTGGGCGTAGCCTAAAATTCCATTCAGAGGGGTTCGTAATTCGTGACTCATATTAGCTAGAAATTCGCTTTTGGCTTTGTTGGCATTTTCGGCGGCTTCTTTGGCGGCATAAATTTCTTGTTCGGCGCGTTTATATTCAGTAATATCTTCTACTGTGCCTTCATAGTAGATAATATTACCATTTGTATCATAAATTGCACCCGCATTTTCTGAAATCCAAACTATACTCCCATCGCGGCGATAAACTTGAGATTCAAAGTCGGTAATACTGCGGTGATCGCTAATTATTTGAATTAATTCATTCCAGCGATTGGGGTTAACATAGGGTTGCTTTTTAATATGGTTTAGGTCAGTAATCAATTCGGCTACAGAGTTGTAACCGTAAATTTGAGCAAGGGCCGGATTAGCATTCAGATATTGACCCGTTGGGGTAATTTGGAAAATCCCATTAATCGCATTTTCAAAAATACTACGATATTTTTTTTCAGCCACTTGCAATTCTTTTTCAAATGCTTGACGTTGTTGGCGGTTAATGACAAAGGCGATGAAAATACAAAGCACAACCCCTAATACTAACAATCCAAACCCAATAATTTGATATTTTCTATTCAATAACTGGTTAATCCGTTGTTCTAATAAATTATCTAATATAGGAAAGGCTGTATCATAAATTTTTAGTTGTGATTCTAGGGCATTTTCCGCTATTTGTTGATATTTTTTGGGAGACAAGTTGATAATCTGAGAATTAATAATTTCT
Source organism: Planktothrix sp. PLAVEN19ND (assembly GCF_057220675.1). Taxonomy (NCBI): domain Bacteria; kingdom Bacillati; phylum Cyanobacteriota; class Cyanophyceae; order Oscillatoriales; family Microcoleaceae; genus Planktothrix; species Planktothrix sp. PLAVEN19ND. Next base: position 4,027,039 of record NZ_CM170132.1, read on the forward strand.
TGGTTGAGTAAGTTAATAAAATTTTGAATATTCTTGAAGTTTGGGTCAATATTTGCCGATAGCTGCGGTTTAATTAGAGGATTAGTATTGGCTGAAACTTGCAAACCTCTGTTAACTTGTTGTAAAGGCGGTGCAATTAAACTCTGAATAATCAACAGTCTGGCTTGTTCACTTTCTGTCATCTTTTGTTTAGTGGTGATCTTGATCCCTAAATCTTTAGCTTGAGCCGTATTTTCCAGGGCTAAGGGCAGTTGATTAATAACGGCATCCATTAAATAGTAACTATCTAAAGAGGGATCAAGAATTAGATTAGAAATATCTCCGATATGATCAATTAAAGCTAAAATATCATTGATAATTGTTGTATGAATTTCCCAGCTTTTAGCTGGAGATAAATTAAATTTTTCTGCTTGTAAATTTTTCCAGTTGTCCTTGATAGAAGTTTTAATTTCTATCCATTGGGGGCTAACTTTTAGTTGGGGTGCTAACTGCCGTTCGACTGTATTAAGGTTTTGGATTGCGGTTTCAATCTTTTCTCCTTGGGTGATGATTTCTGGAGCTAAAGATTTATTCCCATTAAAATACCGCTCAACTTGGGTGCGGTGATTAATCATACTGACTAGCAAATTTTTTAAGGGATAATTATAAGCCAAACCTTGTTTTTCTTTTTGGGCAAATTCAATTTTATTATCAATTTCCGCAATTAATTGATAAACGACCAAAGCAAAGGGGAAAATAAAAATTAAAAGCAATGTACTTAAATTGATAGTCTCTGCTAGGCGTTGATAGAAGGGTTTATTCATGATCTAATGGGATGGGATAATGATCAAATGATCAATTGAGACTTGTTGAGAATTTTCCCTGGTACCATAGTGCTGCGCATTACAGTTAGGACACTTTTAAGTCCTGAAACCCTTTTAATGCTTACTGTTCCGGTATTCTGGTGTTCCGGTGTTCTAAGAGTGCGTAGTGCTATAGGTTAATATCAATTTATGCTATCTTGAGCAAAAAGTCCATGGTATTGGAAAGGCAAGTCCAGTTAATGTCGTCTTGATTACATTAGGGCATCAAAAATTAGATGTTATAGAACAGGATCATATTGATAAAATACCTAAAAGTCTATTGCCTCTTGCCTTTTATAAGAAAATTTTTAACACAAGTTTAATAGGATTACTCTATATGTCTCTCACGGAAGAAATTTTATCTCAAATTCATGGAAATCCTTTCAAGAGTCTACAAAAAGTAGATGAACTTTGGACGGAGTTAAAAAACAATACTCTCCCCCTTCCTCATACCATTAAACAGGATGATCAATCCTTGGAAAGTCTGGATTATGATGTAGTTATTTGTGGGGGAACTCTGGGAATTTTAATCGGTGCTACCTTAGTGATGAAAGGGTGGCGAGTGGCATTAATTGAACGGGGAAAACTCCAAGGACGGGAACAGGAATGGAATATTTCCAGGAAGGAATTAGAGGTTTTTATCGAATTAAATTTATTATCAGAAGTAGAATTAAAAACAGCGATCTCTACGGAATATAACCCCGCTCGTTTAAGTTTTCCTAATAGTGATGATATTTGGGTTAAAAATGTTCTTAATATTGGAGTTGACCCAGTTTATTTATTAGAAACACTCAAAACTAAATTTTTAGAAGCCGGAGGAATATTATTAGAAAATACGGCTTATCAAGGATCTATTATTCATCCTAATGGGGTAGAAATCGTTAACTCCTCTCACCTTGTAGCAGAGGGGTCAGAAACGATCAAAACCCGTTTATTAATAGATGCAATGGGTCATTTTTCCCCCCTAGTTCGACAAGCTAGACAAGGAAAAAAACCCGATGCGGTTTGTTTAGTGGTGGGAACCTGTGCGACGGGATATCCTAATAATCAAACGGGGGATATTTTTGCCTCATTTACTCCTTTAAAAAATCAATGTCAATATTTTTGGGAAGCGTTTCCAGCCAGGGATGGAAGAACAACTTATTTATTTACTTATTTAGATGCTAACCCCCAACGGTTTAGTTTAGAATCTTTGTTTGAAGACTATTTTAAACTTTTACCCGAATATCAACAGATTGAGTTAAATCAATTAACCTTTAAACGGGCGTTATTTGGTTTCTTTCCCTGTTATAAAGATAGTCCGTTAAAAATGCCCTGGAATCGTGTTTTGGCGGTGGGGGATAGTAGCGGAAATCAATCTCCTTTAAGTTTTGGGGGATTTGGGGCGATGGTACGTCACTTACAACGGTTAACGGATGGAATTGATCACGCCTTAACCACCGATCAATTAAGTCAAAATGCCTTATCTTTATTGCAACCCTATCAGCCCAGTTTGTCCGTAACTTGGTTATTTCAAAGGTCGATGAGTGTGGGAATTCAACAAACAATTAACCCCGAACAAATTAATCAATTATTAACTACCGTATTTCAAGGAATGGAACAATTGGGAGAACCAATTTTAAAGCCATTTTTACAAGATGTGGTACAGTTTTCTGCTTTAACTAAAACCCTATCAAAAACAGCAATGACTCATCCTGATTTAATTTTTAAAATTATTCCCCAGGTGGGGTTAATGAGTTTAATAGATTGGACAATTCACTACTGGAATTTGGGGCTTTATACGGGTTTATATCCTTTAGGAAAAACCCTAGAACCGATGTTTAAGAAATTACCCCTTTCTTCTCAATACTATTATTATCGTTGGTTAGAGGCTTGGAAATATGGTTCGGGACAGGATTATGAGTAGGAGTAATTCATGAATATCAGTGTCAACTTAACGCCAAAAGCCTTGAAATAAATTTCAGGCTAAAAGCCCAAACCCGTTAAAACGGGTTAATAAAGACCAGTGTTGAGTCATCTTTAGATGCCGATCGCTTTTAGCCCGAACTTGAGTTCAGGGCATTAATTATTTAAGTTAACACCAATGATTCAGGAATTACCCCTACATCTAAAATGAGTTAAATAACTCCTAAACTGGATAATCCTAAAATCACACCCGCCCCTAAAACATGACCAAAACTTGTGGTTGCTAAAACCGCAGGTAAGCCAAAACCACCAAACAGATTGGGTGAGGGTAATTGAGGGCCAGCATTAGGCTGTTGGATGGAGAATTTACCAATGGCGATCGCCACAATATTACACACAATCATCACAATAGCGATGGTAGGACTCCAGGCGTGAGTAACGGGGGTAGCGACGGTGGCGGCTAACAACATCATGGAATGATCTCCTAAAATTTTTTAAACTGTACTCAAGGAAAATTAATCGTTATAGCTAAGATGTTGTACCAAACAAAGGCAATTGATTTTCGCCCTTGTAGCAATACTTAACATTTTTCGACTAAAATTGCTATCCTAGTTGAAAGAAACAGCCCAACTCACCAAACCCCCAATTTTAATATGACTGAACCGCAAACCCGCATCTGTATCCTTGGTGGAGGCTTTGGTGGACTGTACACCGCCTTACGTTTGAGTCAACTTCCTTGGCAAAAATCGGAACAACCGGAAATTGTTCTGGTGGATCAAAATGACCATTTTTTGTTTTTACCTCTGCTGTATGAATTGCTGACCAATGAACTGCAAACCTGGGAAATTGCTCCCGCATTTGAAGACCTATTAAAAGATACTAAGGTGCAATTTTGTCAAGGAGTGGTTAGTGAAATTGAGATCGATAGTAAACAGGTTAAACTAGAAGATAATACCGTTATTTCCTATGATTATTTGGTTTTGGCAATGGGAGGAGAAACACCTTTAGATTTAGTTCCTGGGGCGAAAGAATATGCCATTCCCTTCCGAACTATTGCCGATGCTTATCGTTTAGAAGAACAGTTGCGACGATTAGAAACCTTAGATCAAGATAAAATTAGAATAGCCATTGTAGGTGGCGGTTATAGTGGGGTGGAACTCGCCTGTAAATTAGCTGATCGCCTGGGAACAAAAGGACGGATTAGAATTATTGAACAAGCGGAAGAAATCTTAAAAACCTCTCCTGAATTTAATCAAGAATCGGCTAGAAATGCCTTATTAAATCGCCAGGTTTGGATCGATTTAGAAACCACTGTGGCGACGGTTGCAGGAAATAAAATTTCCCTAGAATATCGAGGTGAAATTGATGAAATTCCAGTGGATTTAGTATTATGGACGGTGGGAACCCAGGTGTCTCCGGTGGTGCGATCACTGCCTTTAAAACACAATCAACGGGGTCAAATTGTCACCACATCAACCTTACAAGTAATTGATCATCCTGAAATTTTTGCATTAGGAGATTTAGCAGAATCTCAAGACGCTGATGGTCAAAAAGTTCCGACCACAGCCCAAGCCGCTTTTCAACAAGCCGATTATACCGGATGGAATCTTTGGGCGTTATTAACAGGAAGACCCTTATTACCCTTCCGATATATTAATTTAGGGGAAATAATGACATTAGGAACTGATAACGCCACCTTAACAGGTTTAGGGATCAAATTAGACGGTCAATTTGCCCATTTAACCCGTCGTTTAATCTATTTATATCGCTTCCCCACCTTTGACCATCAAATTCGGGTGGCGTTTAATTGGATAACCCGACCCTTGCAGGATTTATTAATTTCAATTGATCAAAAAATGGAAGATAGAGAATAAGTATCAAGTCTCCACTGTTAACCTGACTTTTGACTCACTAATTATGACTAACCCGCAAAATTCTACAATTGAAAAACCCCGTGTCATTTTTTTAGATGCCGTTGGGACGTTATTTGGTGTGCGTCAGAGTGTGGGGGAAGCCTACCGTATCATAGCAAAACAATTTGGGGTCAATGCTGAAGCTGAAATTTTGGATAAAGTGTTTTTTAACTGTTTTTTAGCGGCTCCGAGTATGGCATTTCCGGGGGTTGATCCCAGTGAAATTCCCCCCTTAGAATTTGAATGGTGGAAAGCGATCGCTGAACAAACCTTTAAAACCGTTGGACTCTATAATAACTTTACAGATTTTTCTGCCTTCTTTCAAGCTCTATATCATTATTTTGAAACCGAAAAACCTTGGTTTGTTTATCCCGATGTTCTCCCTAAATTAAAAGATTGGCAAGAGCAAGGGATAGAATTAGGAGTATTATCTAATTTTGATTCCCGATTATATCCAGTTTTAGATGCTTTAAATTTAGCTGAATTTTTTCAAACCGTGACCATTTCCACAGAAGTAGGAGCCGCCAAACCCAGTTCGGAAATCTTCCAAATTGCCTTAACCAAACATCAATGTTTACCCCAAGAGACTTGGCATATTGGTGATAGTTTTAAAGCCGATTATCAAGGTGCAAAAGCCCTAGGAATACGAGGCATTTTAGTCCATCGAGACGAATCCCCAAAAGGGATTTTAGATGAATTTGAAAGTTTAGAACAAATTCCGATATTCTAAAGTAGAGACGAGCCACGGCGCGTCTGTCTACAGGACACAGGAGTTACAAAAACAGTGGAGCACCTTCGGAAACCCCCAGAAGAACCCCGTTCATTGCCGGACTGTTCATGGCCCCTGTGGCCCGTTGTCCCCATTTATCCCTACGGTCAGCGACGCACCCTCCGCCGGGAAGTCATTCCCCATACCCTTTGGACATTTGAGCAGGTGCAGGGGATTCTGTATGTGGTGGTGCCCATTCGGATGACCGTGGTAAGACTAGAACAGGGGGGTTTGTTGGTTTATGCTCCCGTGGCTCCCACCTCCGAATGTCTGAATTTAATCAGAGAATTAATCGTAGAATATGGCGATGTAAAATATATTATTCTACCTACGATTTCAGGAGTTGAACATAAGGTATTTGTTGGCCCCTTTGCCCGAAAATTTCCCAACGCCCAAGTTTTTGTTGCCCCCGGACAGTGGAGTTTTCCGATTAATTTACCCCTAAGTTGGTTAGGTTTACCTGCAAAACGCACCCATATTCTGCCCCAGGATAGTCGCAATACACCCTTTGCCGATGAATTTGACTATAAAATTTTAGGGCCCTTAGCGTTAGGAATTGGACGGTTTGCCGAGGTAGTTTTTTTACATAAGCGATCGCATACCCTATTAGTAACCGATACCATTGTTTCCATTCCTAACACCCCTCCGGCCATTGTACAACTCGATCCCTATCCCCTACTATTCCACGCCAAAGATGATACTTTTCATAAAGTAGAAGATACAGAAATTACCCGTCGCCGAGGATGGCAGAGAATCTCGTTATTTTCCTTTTATTTTCGTCCGAGTGTTTTAGATACGATAGAGTTGGGGGATGCGGTGCGGGAATCGTGGCAAGCACCCGACCGTTCTAAAAAAGCCTATTTTGGAATTTATCCGTTTAAATGGAAACCCAATTGGCAAGAAACCTTTGAAGCATTAAGCAGAAATGGGCAGTTATTTGTGGCTCCCATTTTACAAACTTTAATTTTAAATCGCGCCCCAGAAGAAACCTTAAATTGGGCAAATCAAGTTTCTAAATGGGAGTTTAACCGGATTATTCCTTGTCATTTTGATTCCCCGATTATGGCAACACCGGAGCAATTTCGCCAGGCATTTAGTTTTTTAGAAAAAAATAGTCATTATGATTTATTGCCCGAATCAGAGTTTGAGTTACTGTTAGAAATTAATCATCTTTTAAATAAATTTAAGATTACACCACCCTCTAAACCTAAAGTTTAAGGAGAAAAACCCCAAGAACTTCGGCCATCTCCAGGGTTTGGGGGTTTGGATGACTTAATATTTTGTGATCATAATTGGGAACACTGGGCATCCCCATTACCCATTACCCTGTTACTGAGCGAAGTCGAAGTATTACCCATTACCCATTCGTAATTCGTAATTCCCCATTCCCCATTCCCCGACTGCCAATGAGTTTGAAGGTTGATCCCAACCAAAAAAGAAAGCCACAGTCACTAAAGAATAGTGGCTGTGGCTAGATCAGTTATCAGTTATCAGTTATTTTTGATTATAACAGCGATCGCAAAATTTTTCTACCCCCTGGGATAAATATTCTGGCGGGCGTCGGACTCGATAACCTCAAGGACGGCAAAAGGTAATGGAAACTGGCAAGAAAGACCAGGAGAAAATTCCCTACCCTTGAGGGTAAATCCCGAACCCGAATCTGGCTGAAGCAAAATTAAAAAAACGTTACAGTATAGGTAAAGTTGCAGAAAAACTCCCACAATCAAGGAAGTACAGAGCCTCTGTTGTCTTCCTCAAGAGAATTTTCCAGTTTCGATGTCCTAAAAAAATGAGATGTGATTTATGTTCAAAAAACTTTTAAAACCCTTAGCTATCTTTAGCTTAGTTGCTGTTTTATTTTTTAGTCAAGTCGATGGTGTATTAGCCGCTAGAAGCGGGGGACGCATCGGGGGAGGCTCCTTTAGATCCTCTCCCAGTCGCAGTTATAATCCCAGTCCTGGCCGTTCTGGAGGGGGTTACTACGGCGGAGGCGGTTTTGGATTTCCTTTCCTCATCCCCTTCTTTGGCTTTGGTGGGGGTGGGTTATTTTCCCTCCTAATTTTTATGGCGCTCGCCGGGTTCATCTTCAATAGTATCCGGTCGGCCATCGGACAAGGACAGGATGAACCGGGATATGGCAGTAACCCGACGGTTTCTGTGGCCCGTTTGCAAGTGGGGTTACTGGCCCAAGCTCGAAATTTACAAGGGGATTTAGACCGCATGGCCCAAACCGCCGATACGGGTTCCGCCGCCGGTCGCGCCCAAGTTTTGCAGGAAGCCACCTTAGCCCTGTTACGCCATCCTGAATATTGGGCCTATGGGTCTGCGGAGTCGGAACAAACGGGCATGAATTCGGCTGAAGCTAAATTCAATCAATGGGCTTTAGCCGAACGGAGTAAATTTGCTGAAGAAACCCTGTCTAATGTTAATAATCAGTTAATTGGTGGGGTAGCCCCTTCTTTGCCGGGAAATCAGGGAACCTTAGTCAGTCAAACGGGAGATTTAACCACCACGGACAACGAATATATTGTGGTGACATTGGTGGTAGGAACTTTGGGAAAAATTCAACTTCCTAAAGTAAATAGTCCTGAAACATTACGTCAAGCATTAAGTCGTTTAGGTTCCGTTGGTAGTGAACAATTATTGGCTGTAGAAATTCTCTGGACACCTCAAGCTAGTGGGGATACCCTCAGCACCGACGATATGTTGGCTTATTATCCTGATTTAACCTTGGTTTAAGCTTTCGGGTGGCGTAAGCCACCTTTTTAAGTCTTAAATAATATAGCAATCCTAAATAGGTTGTAACATTTTAATACTGATATGAAAGAGCTAGAAGTATTATTTCTGTTCCCTGTTCCCTGTTCCCTTGCCATCTCTAGCACTAATTTAAGGATTTCATATTAGAATTTACAATTGTAGAGATATTCATATTTATTATGTAGATAATGAAGAAACGGATCGATTTTCAAAGGGGAACCCGTGACCTGTTCAATTAATTCCTGGGTTGTGAATTTTCGGCCATGTTGATGAATATTTTGTTGCAACCATTCTAACAGCCGCTTCACACTGCCCCGTTCAATTTCAAAGGGAATTTCAGGATCGAGATGTATAGCAGTATTATAAATTTGAGCCGCCATTAAATTCCCTAACGTATAACTCTGGAACATTCCACCAATTAATCCAATATACCAGTGCACATCCTGTAAAACCCCTTCCAAATCTGTTTTCGGAATAACACCTAAATCATTTCTATACCGTTCATTCCAAGCTTCTGGTAAATCGGAAATGGCTAATTTTCCCTCCAACATCGCTAACTCTAAATCAAAGCGAATCATAATATGTAAATTGTAAGTAACTTCATCTGCATCGGTACGAATTAAAGAGGGAGTTACCTGATTAATGGCTTGATAAAATTGATTTGTTGTTACCTGTCCTAACTGCCGCATAAACACCCCCTGTAATCGAGGATAACACCATTCCCAAAACCCTCGACTGCGACCGATGACATTTTCCCATAAACGAGCTTGACTTTCATGCAAACCCGAGGAAGCCCCCCCCGCTAAAGGAGTTCCTTCTAACTCCGGTGCAATTCCTTGTTCATAGAGGGCATGACCCGCTTCATGAATGGTACTAAATAGGGCCTGTCCCAGATGGTGTTCATAAACACGGGTGGTAATCCTCACGTCATTAATTGAGAATTTCGTCATAAACGGATGCAGGGTTTTGTCTTGGCGTCCTCGATTTAAGTCATAACCCAAAGCCTGAATTACCCCAAGACTAAACTTGATTTGTTCTTTAGGAGAGAAATCTTGATGTAAACAAGAGTTATTTAACGGAACACAATTGCCGAGAGTTTCCACGATCATCACTAATTGCTCACGCAGAGGTTCAAATAGCGATCGCACCTTCGCCACCGTCATCCCCTGATCCTGTTGATCAATTAAAGGATCGGCAATGTGTTCATACCAGGGGAAACACCTGGCATATTCCTGACTCAATTCTAAAGTGGTTTTTAAATAAGGCTGAACAATAGCAAAACTTTGGGCTTCCCTTGCTTTAGCCCAGGCATCATAGCAGGCGGATTGATGCTGGGATATCTGTGCCATCAGTTTTGAAGGAACCTGCACCGCCCGCCGATAATCTCGACGGGTGACCCGGATTAAACTGGCTTCGAGGGAGGAATAGGGACGGTTAGCCTCCTCAGTCCGTAAATCCTCTAAAAGTTCTCCCAAAACGGGATCAATGAATTTTTCATGGGCGAGGCGGCGTAAGGTCGCCATTTGTCGCCCCCTGGCCTGAGCACCACCAGGTGGCATATAGGTGGCTTGATCCCAATGCAATAGGGAAATTGCCGATTTAATATCGTTAATTTCCGTGAGGCGATTAAGCAGTTCTGTGAATTTGGGGTTGGGACAGGAAGAAACGGACATGAGGAAACGCAGGGGGAGCAGGGGAGGTAGGGGGGCAGGGGGAGCAGGGGAGGTAGGGGGAGCAGGGGGAGCAGGGGAGGTAGGGGGAGCAGGGGGAGCAGGGGGAGTAGGGGGAGCAGGGGGAGCAGGGGGAGTAGGGGGAGCAGGGGGAGCAGGGGGGGCAGGGGAGGTAGGGGGGGTAGGGGGAGCACCAAGCAGTGCGAGCGTCCTCGCTCGCTGAATATCACCCAAAACCCATTCGTAATTACCCATTACCCATTACCCATTACCTATTCGTAATTCGTAATTCGTAATTCGTAATTCGTAATTCCCCATCTTCAGTTAAACCGTTACTCCTCGGGTACTCAGAACTTCTTGTAATTGAGCTTCTTCATCTTTAGTTAAAGAAGTTCTTAACACCGTTCCACCATAGGGGGCAATTTCTTCTAAGACTTTATCGGGGGTGACTTTCCGCACTAATACAAAGAGGGCAGAGGTTCTCGGTTGTAAGGTTTCCCCAAGGGATTTCATGAATTTATCATCGACCCCAATATCACTTAAGGCGCCACTGGCGGCTCCAGCAGCGGCTCCCACGGCGGCACCTAACAAGGGGCTAAGGAATAAGGTTCCAATTAATAAACCCCAAAACCCGCCACTGACTGCACCCGCAGTGGTTAAATCAATGGCTTGGTTGAGTTTAATTTTTCCTTCAGCATTTTTGACGATCACCGCCGCGTCTTCTAATTCGATTAAATGTTCTTTTTGTAATTTAATCAAAGTCATACGGACTTCTTCGGCTTTGTATTCGTCGTCGTAGGCGATCGCAATTAAATCACTCATGGTAGATCAATCATAAAATTTGTCCTTAGAATCCTACCACAAAATTATTAACTAAATCCCCGCCCCATTCAGAAATTCCTCAATGACTTCGTTAATATCAAAACTAGCGATCGCTTCATCTTCTTCTTGACTATTATCAATTTCAGCAATCGGGCTTAAAGCCTTTAAACTTGACAATTCCTGTTCTAAGATTTTAATTCGTTCAAACAAATTCCGAATCACCATAGCTTCAGGATCGGGTAAACGGTCGGATAATTGTAAATCCTCAGTTTCCTTAGCATTGCGGGTAATCCGCCCGGGAATACCTACAACGGTACAATGACTGGGAACATCCCGCAACACCACCGAGCCCGCACCAATGCGAACATGATCACCGATATAGAGATTGCCTAATAATTTAGCACCTGCCCCCACCATGACATGATCACCTAAAGTCGGATGTCGTTTGCCTTTTTCCTTCCCCGTGCCACCCAAAGTTACCCCCTGATAAATCAGGGCATAATCTCCGACAATAGCGGTTTCGCCGATCACAACTCCCATACCGTGATCAATAAAAACTCCTTTTCCCATCTTAGCCCCGGGATGAATTTCAATACCCGTAAACCAACGGCTAAGTTGAGACAGAAAACGGGGCAAAAATGGAACTCCCCAGCGATGTAATCGGTGAGCAATTCGATGCCACCAAATCGCTTGTAATCCAGGATAACAAAACAGTACCTCTAGCCAATTGCGAGCGGCGGGATCTCGTTGGTAAATTGTTTGTAAATCCGTCATTAATACTCGGAAAAAATTAGTGCTTTCGGGGTGAAAACGGTTTTCCGGTAAAGAGGAATTATCAAAATTTGGGCTATTCTGATTGCTTTGAGCAACTTCAGCCGGGGCCTGATGATGGTTCGACAAACTACGGTTAGACATGGCGTTTAATCAGTAATCAGTTGTAGGGGCGGGTTCATCAAGATTTAGATGATTAACTCATATCTAAAAGAACCCGCCCGTAACATTTGTAGGGGCGGGTTCATCGAGATTTAGATGATTAACTCATATCTAAAAGAACCCGCCCGTACCAGTAATCAGTTATCAGTGGTTAGACGTGTCAAGGGCGCAGCGATGCCGATCACTTGCTGTTGGCACGTCTCTATATTAATTAATGTCAACGAAAACGGATGGTGCGTAAGACATCTATCAGAGTGTCAATTTCTGCAAAAGTGTTATAGAAGGCGAGGGACGGTCGAACTGTACCCGTTAAACCATAGCGTTGCATGGTGGGTTGGGCGCAATGGTGACCTGCCCGCACCGCAATTCCTTCTTGGGCGAGGCGTTGCCCCACCTGTTCCACGGGAATATCATCGAGGATAAACGATAGTACACTGACTTTATGGGGGGCCGTACCGATTTGACGCAAACCCGGAATTTCCCCTAGGCGTTTTGTGGCATAACAGGTGAGTTGGTGTTCATACCGTTCGATATTGTGCATTCCCAGACGGCTAATATAATCAATTGCCGCCCCGAGTCCCACCGCATCCGCAATATTGGGAGTTCCCGCTTCAAATTTAGCCGGAGGGTCGCTGTAGACCGTTTTCTCAAAGCTGACACTGCGAATCATACTGCCACCGCCCTGCCAAGGAGGAAGATCTTCGAGGATTTCCCGTTTGATATAGATCGCCCCAATACCCGTCGGTGCAAACAGTTTATGACCGGAAAGGGTATAAAAGTCACAATTCAAGTCTTGAACGTTCACCGGGGTATGGGACACGGCCTGAGCGCCATCTACCAACACCCGAACCCCATGGCGGTGAGCCACTTCCGTCATTTCCCGCACGGGTAGAATGGTTCCCAAGGCGTTAGATACCTGGGTAATTCCCACTAAGCGAGTCCGAGGAGTGAGAAGTTGAGCGTATTCTTCTAACAGAATTTCACCACTATCACTGACCGGAATTACTTTGATCACGGCTCCGGTTTCCTGGGCTAACATCTGCCAGGGGACAATATTAGCGTGATGTTCTAGGGTGGAAAGCAGAATTTCATCTCCTTTGCCAATGTATTTGCGACCATAGGTTTGAGCTACTAAATTGATCGCTTCGGTTGTTCCTCTAGCAAAGATAATCTCCGAGGCAGAACTCGCTCCTAAAAACCGTTGTACCTTCTCTCGGGCGGCTTCATAGGCATCCGTTGCCCGGGCTGCTAGGGTATGGGCGGCGCGGTGAATATTGGAGTTGTCTCGCTGATAGAACCGCGATAAACTATCAATAACGCTTTGGGGCTTTTGAGTGGTAGCCGCGTTGTCCATCCAGATCAGGGGTTTACCGTTGACGTTCTGGTGCAAGATGGGAAAGTCTTGGCGAATTGCCTGCACGTCAAAGATTTCCCCTGATTCTAAGCCTAGGTTATCTACCGTTGGAGTCGATAGAAAGTAGAAGGATGGCTGAGATGGTTCCTGGGCAGGAGGCAGACTATTCCGAGATTTAATCTCCGTAAATACCTGTTTTAAATCCAAATCGCTGAACGGTGCGAGGGCTTGTGGCTTGGGAGGAGTAGGAATACTAGGATCGGGTTGTGCGATCGCCGACAAGGATGGAATCTCAGTTCCGACGGATTCCGGTGGGGCAAAGGCTTGTTTGAGACTGGCTGCGAGTTCCGTAGGCAATAGAGCCGCTGCAAACTGTTTTGCTATCTGGGTTAAGGCTTCTTCACTCACAACTTGGCTCGGAGCAGCACTTCCCAGGAACAGCACACCACTGGCATCCGCCCCCCGGCTTTCCGGTTGTGGCAAAGGGGGATGGGTGAGAATTGCCGACTGAGACGGAGTTACAGGGGCAATACTGTTTTCAATGGGTAGGGCGGTATAAAACTGATTTGCCAACGTCGCCACACTGAGGAGGTCAAACGGCGGATTCCCCTCGGTGGGTTCGGGCAAATAATCGAGGTTTTCGCCCTTAGACCCTGGCATATTCGTACTCATGATAGTATCCCACTTCGACGTTTTCCAGAACGGCCACCGCATCGTCGGTTAAGACCGCGCAGGAGAAATATAAGGTCAGGAGGTAAGAGGCTAAGGATTGGGAGTCAATCCCCATAAACCGCACGGACAGGCTAGGGAGTTGTTCACCCGGAATGCCGATTTTATGCAAACCGACTACGCCTTGTTCTTTTTCACCGACTCGTACTAACAGAATACTGGTTTTCCCGGGGCCTTGTTGGTTGCCGTTATAGCTTTTAACTTCTAATTTGTCGCAGGGAACTAAGGGCACACCTCGCCAGGTCAGGAAGGGCGATCCGAATAAATTAATACTCACCGGTGGTACACCCCGACGAGTGCATTCCCGCCCAAAGGCTGCGATCGCCCGGGGATGGGCCAGGAAGAAGGAGGGTTTTTTCCAAACCCGTGCTAACAATTCATCCAGGTCATCGGGAGTCGGAACATCATAGCGAGGTTGAATCCGCATTAGGGGGGAAATGGAGTTGAGTAGGCCAAAGTTGGGGTTATTGATGATTTCCCATTCTTGACGCTCTTTTAAATTCTCGACAGTGAGGCGAATTTGTTCCCGCAGTTGGTCGATGGGTTCATTATAAATGTCGGTGACATGGGTATGAACCCGCAGGATATTCTGGAGAAGGCTCAGATCGTATTCTCGCGGCTCGATTTCATAGTCAATATAGGAAGCGGGTAATTCGATTTCTCCTTGATAATCGGAGGCTACCGGAATTTTTTCTTCGCCATAGAGATTAACCACGGATTTTAACCGAGTTTGTTCTTCTAGGGCTTTTTGCAGCGTTGGCCGAATTTCTGGGGACTGACTGAGAATTTCGTCTAGGGCGGGTTTGGAAAGGGCCAGTAAACGGCAAGGAGTGATCGTGCGGATCGTGGAATTACTGATCACTTCCGGGGCTAAACCCACTGCTCCAAAGTAGTCTCCGGCACTCAGAACCGCAATTCGCAGGTTTTCACCTTCATCACCGGAGGTGGAAACTTCTAATTTCCCCTGAACAACGATATAGAATTTTTCCCCAGGTTGACCCTGTTGGATAATGGTTTGATCGATATCAAAGGCTTCGCTTTGAAAACGGTTAGCGATCGTCGCTGCGTCTGAAGGATCGAGGACGGATAACATTGGAATGGTTCGCAATTCTTCAGGGGAAATACTCGAATGTCCGTTATTATTAATGACGCGAACTTTGGGGGTGGGTTTAAGCACAACTTTGGTGCGATTCACCCGGTAGGTTCCCGATTGCACTTGCACCCAAGGCAGAAAATGTAATAGCCACCGAGGAGTAATTCCGGCCATTTGAGGCACGGTATTGGTGGTAATTGCTAGATTGCGGGCGGCTTTTGTATCGATGCTTCGCCCCTGACGGGTTTCGTTCGTTTTGATTGTTACCATAATAAGTGACTGTTTTTTGAGTAACAAAAGTTTCCAAAAATCTGCCTAAAACTTGATGTTTACAGGTGTGTTTTTGTTCGGAAACTCTTTATTGTTTTTTCTGACAACTAACAGCTTATAGCAAATAATCTAAATTAATCATCATAATTATCTATTAATAAAAATCAAACCATTCATAGCTTTTATTTGAAATATAATATTAAAAAAAATTACGATTGTATCGAGGAATGCAAAGCCTTGCTAAATAGGCTTTTTGGCAGTAAAAACTGACTAATTATACGGGTTTTACCCTGATTAAATAAATCTAGTGTATCCTTCCCAACTTTTTACTTCATTCCCATCGGATTATGATAGTTTGTAATCGGTCAATATTCTTACTATAATCGGGAACAAATATCTAAATAACTCTCATGAAACGAGAACCAACTAATTCAGTTCATTAGCTAATTTTTCCTTAATTTTTTGCATCTGTTTATTGTCAAAATTACTATCAACAACCAGACACTTAAAACTGTCATTCAATTTGGTTGGAATATTTTGTTTTGCATAATTATTTTCAATTCGTTTGATTGTGTCTTCAATAACCTCTTTTGATGCGTGGCTTAGAGTCTGTTTTACCTCATCTATTTTTAAATCTTTTAATATTTCAATCAGTTTGACCATAAAGGGTTCAACAAATTTTTCTAATACACCATGTCCATAGCAAAATTCTAAAATTTCTTTTTCATCTATCAAATATTGTTCGGTTAATCGTTTTTTTATTTCAGGAATATCATTCTCAACGGTTGAGTTATACCAAATTTCACCCATTTGACTTTTAATAGTTTGTAATTTACTATCCACTCTATCTGCAATACTTTGATATAAAATACTTTCATCTCCAATATGATCAAATTGAGTACCTTCAAAACTCAAGATTTTTTCAAATTCTGTATTATTTATCAGATGATCAAATTTATTGCATTTAATTTCTTTGAAGTATAACCAAAAGTAAAATATAAGAGAAATGTTTAGAGAAATATTTTCAAATAAACTCTTAAAATCATAGCTTTTTATTCTTAAATCTTTGCATATTTCATTTAATGATATATGATTACACTGGAAATTTTCTTTGCTATGAACAAAAGTATGGTAAATATAGTCAGCAATATACCAAGCATTATTTTCGTACAAATATTCACAATCACTATCAATACAAATAATAAATTTTTTATCAACAAAATTTTTAAACTTTTTCAAAATATCTTTTCCTCGTGTCCCTTTTGGCGTGGGATTCGGGAAATCAATTTTATCTTTTAAATTCGGTTTGACATTTTCAATAATACACTCCCAAAATCTTTCATCATAAATATCTTCAACCAATATAGAAAGATCACATCCTTTATGAAAAGCATCTGCTTTCATTCTTTCAGCAAGTTCTTGATAATCTTGATCTCTTATCATCTTACCTCTTAAAATTTAATTTATTTAAGTATATATCATTAGTTTTTATTCCATAATAGTTTCGGGTTTCTTCAAGTAATGTAATTTCATCCTTATTTTTGGCTTTCCCAAGCAAGGTGCTGAAAGTTATAATATCAGGATATAATTGCAGTGTTTCGTTGTTACTTACATTTTGAATAAGCTTAATACCTTCTTCAACTGTACTAACTTTTTTCATTAAAGTGTTAAGAGTTATATCATTAGGCTTTACATGAGATAATAGACTGTAAATTTGTTGTTCCATTAAGTCGAAAATATCTTTTGCATCTGAATAACTATTAACTTTTGAGATCAGAGTAGTAAATGTTATTACATCAGGATAAATCTGATTGTCTCTCAAAAAACCTAACAGTTCAATACATTCATCTTTTGTAAAAGAAGTATATGTATTGATTTTGCGATTAAATTGATAAAGCTTAGCTAATCCACTTCCTGAAAAACATTTAAAATCATTTTTTATATTTTCTACACACCCTTCTGATTGTGTAGTTTTTTCTGTAATCCTAGGACTTTCTATTGCTGCTCCCAAAGGGGATCGAATTTCTTCAATCCTTGTTATTTTTTCAATCCATCCTTGATAATAAATAGTTGGTGAATGGGTTGTTGTAATAATTTGACAATTAGGATTTATTTGTCTTATATGTTCAATCAAAAGCCTTTGCCAATCAATATGCAATGAGATTTCAGGTTCATCCATTAATAATACATATTCTTTTCTGTCTTGCAGTAAAATCTTTAATAAGATAATCAATATTTGTTTCTCGCCAGATGACAGATTTACTGGTGAAATTGGTGTCTGCATACCTGGTTTTAGAAAGTGAAATTCCTTCTCATCAAAAATTTTTTCGGTATCGCTGAATAGTTTAGTTAGGATATCAATAAATATTTTCTTTGGCTCATAAATATCTTTGATTCTATCTAATTTATTTCGTCTTGTTTCATCGTCATTTTCTTTAAATGCTTCTTCAACTTGATTTGATAAATCTCTTTGGTAAGTAACAAATTCTTGTTTTAACTTATCAATTTGGTAATCAAGTAATGTAATATTTGGATTTAAACTTTTTTCAATTACATCAAAAGTGCTAACCCATGTTGTATTCAATGTGTAATCACTACCTTCCTTCAGCCCTGTTATACTTCTATTTTCACTATCAATTTTGATGACAACATCATTTTCTAACTCAATGATCATCTCATCTATAGGATCAAATAACCTAAAATTCAATTTACTGTCTTCAATTGGCAATACGGCTTCGTTAAGCATTTTTAGTATTGTTGATTTCCCTGAACCATTTTTGCCAATCAAAACATTTACGTCTTTATTAAGTATCCATGAAAAATCTTTTCCCCACAAATTTTTAATTTCAATTTTTCGTATATACATAGTCTTTTTGTGTTTATGAAAGTATTTAAAATTTGGCTAAAAAATTATTATCACAACTTAGATTGTATACAACATCCTCATATTCCGTATGTTAAACGATACATTACAGCAGATTACCATACAAAGTCAAGCGAACGGACAATCTAGCTTTTAGCACTTAATATTCAATCCCCCTAACCCGCGCTTAAAAAAGGGGATTTAGGGGGATCTAATCTAGGATGTAATCAGGATTTCTAGGGTTAAATTCACCCTCAGAAACTTAAAACGGCCATTTCCAGTTAACAATTTCATCTTTGTCAATGCCATGTTCATGGGCATAATTGACATTTTCGATGATCGCATTTTTCATCCGTTCCCGGACATAAGCCGCCGCCGAACCCAATTTAGGAACTCGGTCAATTACGTCTATAACCAAATTAAAACGGTCAACTTGGTTATTAATTGCCAACTCCAAGGGAGTATTAATATTCCCCTTCTCTTTGTACCCTCTAACGTGCATATTCGCGTGATTTTTCCGACGATAGGCTAACTTATGAATTAACCAAGGATAGCCATGGAAATTAAAGATAATCGGTTTATCTGTGGTAAACAAACTATCAAAATCTCGGTCGGATAAACCGTGGGGATGTTCCGTATCCGGTTGTAACTTAAATAAATCGACAACGTTGACAAACCGAACTTTTAGATCTGGAATTTCTTCGCGTAAAATTGCCGTAGCTGCGAGAGATTCCATCGTTGCCACATCCCCGCAACCGGCCATAATTACATCAGGAATATCAGGATCTTTTCCACAGTCATCACTGCTGGCCCATTCCCAAATTCCAATCCCTTTGGTACAATGTTTAATGGCTTCATCCATGGTTAAAAATTGTAGATGTTTCTGTTTATCCGCCACAATCACATTGATATAATTGGTACTCTTTAAACAATGATCGGCAACGGATAATAAACAGTTAGCATCGGGGGGTAAATAAATCCGGGTGACACTGGCACTTTTATTTGTTACCACATCTAAAAATCCCGGGTCTTGATGACTAAACCCGTTATGATCTTGACGCCAAACCGTTGAAGATAACAGTAGATTCAAAGAAGAAATTGGCGCTCGCCAAGACACTTCATTTTTACAAATATCCAACCATTTCGCGTGTTGATTGAACATGGAATCAATGACGTGGGCAAAGGCTTCATAGGTATGGAAAAATCCATGGCGTCCGGTGAGTAAATACCCTTCTAACCAGCCTTCTAAGGTATGCTCACTCAGAATTTCCATTACCCGGCCATCGGTTGCCAGTTCACCGCCATCTAAATCCTCTGGTAAAAAGTCTCCTAACCAGGTTTTTTTGCTAACCTCATATATCGCATTTAAACGATTAGAGGCCGTTTCGTCCGGGCCAAATACCCGGAAATTTTGTAAATTATTCCCCATCACATCCCGCAGGAATTGTCCTAGGGGTTTGGTATTTTCCACCCCGGACTTACCCGGATATTCCACAGGCACACCATAGTTCCGAAAATCAGGCAACCGCAGGTCTTTGCGCAGCACACCCCCGTTAGCATGGAGACTGGCACTCATTCGCTTTGTACCCTGGGGGGCCAAGGCTTTTAGTTCAGGAATTAAACGGCCATTTTCATCAAACAGTTCTTCGGGTTTATAACTCCGCATCCAATCTTCCAACACCTGGAGATGGGGCGGGTTGGTGGTAACATCGGCCATCGGGACTTGGTGCGCCCGCCAGAACCCTTCTACTTTATGACCATCAACCGATGCCGGGCCTGTCCAGCCCTTGGGACTGCGGAAGACAATCATCGGCCACAGGGGACGTTTAGCCACTCCCGTTGACCGAGCTTCGGCTTGAATGGCTTTAATTTCAGCAATGGCTGTTTCCAGGATATCGGCCATTTTTTGGTGCATCAAGGCGGGGTCTGACCCTTCGACAAAATAGGGTTTATAGCCATAGCCTTTAAACAGGGCTTCTAATTCTTCATGGCTAATCCGCGATAAAATCGTGGGGTTGGCGATTTTGTAGCCATTCAAATGCAGAACGGGTAACACCGCCCCATCCCGAATCGGGTTGAGAAATTTGTTAGAATGCCAAGCGGTGGCTAAGGCTCCGGTTTCCGCTTCTCCGTCTCCCACCACGCAAACGGAGATTAAATCGGGGTTATCGAACACAGAACCGTAGGCGTGGGATAAACTATAGCCTAACTCGCCCCCTTCATGGATGGAACCGGGGGTTTCCGGGGTACAGTGGCTGCCAATACCGCCGGGAAACGAAAACTGTTTAAAGAATTTTTGCAGCCCCTCGGCATCTTCGCTGATATTGGGGTAAATTTCTGAGTAGGTTCCTTCTAGGTAAACTGGAGCCAGGACTCCGGGCGCACCATGACCCGGGCCAGCTAGATAAATCACATCCAGGTCATACTTTTTAATCAGTCGGTTGAGGTGAATGTAGATAAAGCTCAACCCGGGACTCGAACCCCAATGTCCTAATAACCGATGTTTGACATCTGAGGGTTTTAGCGGTTCTTGTAACAAGGGATTTTCCCGTAGATAAATCATGCCCACGGCTAGGTAATTACAAGCTCGCCAGTAGGCATCAATCTTACGCAGTTCGTCCTCACTCAAGGAGTTACTCGTCTCAATGGGTCTATCTGGTGCAGATACCATAAGTCCTGACTGTTATAAAGGGTTTTCGTTGTTTAAAAATTGAGACCATAAGATATTGTTAAACGGCGATTTGCGGTTTGATTGATACCATTAGGTCAAAATTGCTTTAAATGATAGCACGGGTTTTTGAGTTTAGAGAGAGCCTATTTTTATTCTTACTATTTTTTTAAGATTTGATCGCAGCTTAAATGTTAACAAAAGATTAACATTTAAGCTGGAAAGGTTAAGGATTCTTTGATCATCTGATATATTAAGCCAGTAATCATATCAAAATTATGACTATTACATTGTATTTTTTACGACACGGAGAAACCACCTATAGTCAACAAGGCGGTTATTGTGGAAATTTAGATCCCGAATTAACCGAAAATGGCTTAAAAATGGCGGAGCAATTTGCCCAATCTTATCATAATTTATCTTGGACGGCAGCCTTTGTCAGTCCAATGAAACGAACGATTACTACAGCAAAGCCCTTAGCTGATGCGGTGGGTTTAGAAATGCAATTTCGAGAGGGTTTAAAAGAAATTGCCTATGGAGAATGGGAAGGAAAACTTCCCCAAACCGTTAATGAAAATTACCATGATGATTATGTTCGCTGGTTAACTGATCCGGGTTGGAATGCACCGACGGGAGGAGAAAAAGGAATTGATATTGCTCGCCGTTCTTCCCAGGTCATTCAAGAAATTGAAGAACGTTATCCATCGGGTAATATTCTAGTTGTATCTCATAAAGCCACGATTAGAATTATGTTATGTGAATTATTGGGAATTGATATTGGCAGATTCCGCGATCGCCTTGCTATGCCGACAGGAGCCGTTAGTGTAGTAGAATTATCTGATCGCGGGCCGTTATTACATACTTTAGCGGATCGTTGTCATTTAGATAAAACTTTACGGTCTTCTGTTGGGACTTAAAATAGGGATTTAAAGGATTAATCTAATGACAAAAAAGGTTAAATTACAATCAAAATTTTACTTAACTTATCCTATGAAAATCTTAGTATTAAATGCGGGTTCAAGTTCTCAAAAAAGTTGTCTGTATGAAATTAAAGAATCAGCATTACCCGACTATCCGTTACACCCGATTTGGGAAGCAAATATTGATTGGACAGCTTCCACAGAATTGGGTTTAATGACGGTCAAAACTCTAGGGGGGAAACAAGAATATTCCTTAGATTTAAAATCTAAACCAGAGGCGATCACCCAAATGTTTAATACCCTAATTACTGGAGAAACAAAAGTTTTAAATAATCTTTCCGAAATTACAATAGTTGGTCATCGAGTTGTGCATGGAGGTTCAGAGTATTCAGAAGCAACATTTATTGATCAAAAAGTAAAGTCAACAATTCGAGCCTTAATTCCCCTCGCCCCCAGTCATAACCCCGCCCATTTAGAAGGAATTGAAGTCGTAGAAACCCTATTAGGAAATGTTCCCCAAGTAGCGGTTTTTGATACGGCATTTCATCGAAAAATGCCCGATTATGCTACGATTTACCCCATTCCTTATCAATATTTTCAAGAGGGAATCAAACGTTATGGATTTCATGGAACTAGCCATAAATATTGCGCTAAACAAACGGCAAAAATCCTGGGAAAACCCTTAGAATTCTTAAAATTAATTACCTGTCATTTAGGTAATGGATGTTCCTTAGCCGCGATTCAAGATGGGATTAGTATTAATACCACCATGGGATTTACCCCCCTAGAAGGATTAATGATGGGAACCCGAAGCGGTTCAATTGATCCATCTATTGTATTATATTTACAGGGAAAATATCAATATGATATTGATCAAATTAATCAAATTTTAAACAAAGAATCGGGGTTAAAAGGTATTATTGGGAAGTCGGGAGATCTGAGATATATTTTAACCGAAATCAACGCAGGAAATGCTCAAGCAAAACTTGCTTTTGAGATGTATATTCATCACTTAAAAATGGGAATTGGGCAAATGTTAGCCAGTTTAGGCGGTTTAGATGCGTTAGTTTTTACCGCCGGAGTCGGAGAACACGCCGAAAAAGTTCGAGAAGTTGTTTGTCAAGGATGGGAGTTTTTAGGCTTAAAATTAGACTTAGAAAAAAATGCCTCTCACCCGGTAGATCAAGAGATTTCAACCCCTGATTCACAAGTGAAAGTATTAGTAGTTCATACAGAAGAAGATTGGGCGATCGCTACTGAATGTTGGCATATTTTTAATTTATAGTAGGCTACAATCCACAGGGAATAAAAGATTTTAACCGATGGGTTTGAGCATCGGTTTATGTCCTAAATTCCCTGAAAATTGCTATTTTTTATTGCTGATTAAATAAGGAGATAATCTAATCCAATTATCGTGATCGCTCAAAATGCAGATGGATTCCCGCCTACGCGGGAATGACATAATAAATCACATAATATTTGATAACAAGCTCCTGTAATTCCCAACTATCCAATCTCCTATCATTCCCAATTATCCAATCTCCTGTCATTCCCAACTATCCAATCTCCTGCAATTCCCAACTATCCAATATCCTGTCATTCCCGCGAAGGCGGGAATCCACAAACACCCATGAAAAACTACTTTATTTATATACTTGCCAGTAAAAGAAACGGTACACTTTATATAGGTGTAACCAACGATTTAATCCGGCGAATTTATGAACATAAGAATGACTTCATTGAAGGCTTTACCAAGAAATACAAAGTCCATAGACTAGTTTATTATGAACAAACTGAAAGTATAGAAACTGCTATTGCTAGAGAAAAACAACTTAAGAAATGGCGTAGAGAGTGGAAAATTACCCTGATTGAAAATATGAATCCAACTTGGGAGGATCTGTATGAAAAATTATGATCCTGTTTTGGATTCCCGCCTTCGCGGGAATGACATTCTCAAAGCATGATATTCTCAAAGCATGATATTCTCAAAGCATGATATTCTCAAAGCATGATATTCTCAAAGCATGATATTCTCAAAGCATGATATTCTCAAAGCATGATATTCTCAAAAAAAGATGAAGGTTTATCTTTCCTAACAAGATAAAATCTATGTTCAACAAACCAGGTTTCTATTAGGGTTTAACCCCATGAATAACTTGTAAACTTCCCCCCGCATAAAGTTTTGGAGAATTGACATTAAAGCCAATTTGTGATAGTAATTGAACCATATCTGTTTTTAACAATTGCCAAGCTGTTTCGGTTTCAAATAACCAAAGAAACATGGCTACCCCCGGCCAAAATATTGGATTAGTGGGGGAATGGAAATCAACCAGGGTAAAAATTCCCCCCGGTTTAAGTACCCGGTAAACCTCATTGAGAATTTGTTGCAACTGTTCCGGGTTCATTTCATGTAACGCAGCGCTGGTATGAACGAGATCAAAGCTGTGATCTGTAAAGGGCATATTTTCCGCAAACCCTTCAACATATTGGGCTTGAGGAACATTATTTCGGGCGCGTTTGAGGGACAACGGAGAGGCATCTAAGCCAGTGACATCTCGGGAATACTCAACTAACACCCCCGTTGCTTGCCCACTTCCACAGCACAAGTCCAGAATTTGGGTTTCCGGTGTCAGGGTCAACCCCGTTAAAGCTAACTCCCGAAACCGACGTTCACCGCCCACACTCAATGCCGCCAGTCGGGAAATGGTATCATAGAGCCATTGATAGCGGTAACTTAGACTTCTGAGGATAGTTGCCATATTGAGAACAATTTTTTTGACATCCTCCCCGCCGTAAACGGACGGGGACTCCTCACCACGCCACCTTTTTAGGATGGTCGCTGAATGGGGTTGACGCTTCGCAGACTGTTGCTACTTTAAAAGCAGTCTTACACTGTCTCCACGTCCGTTTTAAGTCTCGGAATGCCCTCCCGCGACTTAAGTTTAACCTCGTTCACTAAGTTAAACTTTTTGTTGAATTTGTTGATTAATGCGTTCAAGGTTGGGCTTACCATTGCCTTACATCCGCTTCCCCAGTCTCCTTCAGGCTCGGTTTCACATCTCTGTAGATGGTATATCGACTGCAAAGTTGGGCGGGTTTTTTAAGACCAACACTACTCTAGCACAAAACCGAGTAAAAAGCCGTCGTTGAACGACGGGGTTTTAAACCCAAAATTTTCGATAATGAAAAGATCGACTAACCCACAAGGACACTATATTATTAAGAGAGTTAACAAATCTTAGGATAGGAAGTATCCGCTATGGGACGAGTCGGAGTCTTACTGCTAAATCTGGGCGGGCCAGAGCAACTGCAAGATGTTCGCCCCTTTTTGTACAATCTATTTTCAGACCCAGAAATTATCCGTTTGCCCTTTGCTTGGATGCAAAAACCTCTGGCTTGGATAATTTCGACTCTGCGCTATCAGAAGTCCCAAGAAAATTATAAGGCGATCGGGGGCGGTTCTCCCCTGCGGCGAATTACAGAAGAACAAGCCATTGCCTTACAAGGGTCTTTACAGGAAAAAGGTCACGATATCCGGGTGTATGTGGGGATGCGCTATTGGAACCCCTTTACCGAAGAAGCGGTCACCAAAATCAAACGGGATCAAATCGAACAGTTAGTTATTTTACCTTTATATCCACAATTTTCAATTAGTACCAGTGGTTCTAGTTTTCGAGTTTTAGAAAAACTTTGGCAACAAGATCCCAGTTTACAAAAAATTGATTATACAGTGATTCCCTCTTGGTATAGTCGTCCGGGTTATTTACAAGCCATGACTGAATTAATTGGGCAGGAAATTGCACATTGTGAACAACCCGAACAGGTACCCATTTTCTTTAGCGCCCATGGTGTTCCGGTGAGTTATGTCGAGGAAGCTGGAGATCCTTATCGGGATGAAATAGAAGGCTGCACGGCGGCCATTATGCAGACTTTAAACCGTCCTAACCCCCATGTTCTCGCCTATCAAAGTCGAGTTGGCCCGGTGGAATGGTTACAGCCTTATACCGAGGAAGCTATTCTGGAACTTGCCAAAGAAGGGGTTAAGGAATTAGTCGTAGTTCCCATTAGTTTTGTATCGGAACATATCGAAACTTTAGAAGAAATTGATATGGAATATCGAGAACTGGCTGAAGAAGCTGGGATTGAAAAATTCCATCGAGTTCCGGCATTAAATACCCATCCCATATTTATTAATGATTTAGCAGAAATGGTAATAGAAGCCTTAGATGCTCCTAATATTAAGTTCTCCGATGTGGCACATCCGGGCAAAAAAACCAAGATGTATCCTCAAGAACGTTGGGAATGGGGACTCACCACCACCGCCGAAGTTTGGAATGGTCGGTTAGCTATGTTAGGAATGATCGGCATATTATTAGAAATTATTACCGGACAAGGCCCCTTACATTTCATTGGGTTGCTGTAAAAGGGGTTTGGGCGTTTGGCTGTTGTGGGTTGGCGGTTGATAGTTCATCTTTGACAACCGCCTTAGTTTAAGAATTTCAGTCCCGCAAGCGGGATTATTTTAATTGAAACGTATTAATAGTTTACAACCTAAAAGCACCATAGGTTTCGGCATAACTTTTCGTCTGTTGATAGAGAGTCGTCAAAGTTTCCCGCAAGCGCGTTTCATCCTGATAAATTGCACTGACTTCTGTTAATAACTCATCCAATGGAGGACGCAAAATTACTTGACTTTTTCGCACAGGTTCCCCCTGAAGTAAGGTATCAGCCACTTGCGTCGCCTTGGTCAAAATATCACTAATCGGAGCATTAATATCTGGCTTTAACTGATCATAAATTGCCTGGGTAAAATGCAGATTGCTGAAAATTTCCCCATCACAAAACACCAGTCCCACTAGATGATTAGTCATGGTTCCTGTGCGCGATTCCTGTGCGCCATAACGCCGCGTTCTTAACAAGTTTCCTAACACATAAATAAACCCTTCACTTGATGATTTTTTTTGAAGATAGCGATCGCATTTTGGAAAATGAAAACGCCCTGCTAAGTAAGCCGCCAGGGACTTGCCATCTCCGGTGGCTGAGGTGTTAAAAATAATCTCTGCGGGGCCATCAAGCACTTGGGCGCAGGTTTTCACCTGGTGTACGGACAAAGGACAGGGAACCTCTGGATTTTTACCAAAGTTCGGGGCCTGCTGTTCGACTTTGCATTCACCCCGGCATCCCAAGGGACAGCCCTGGGCATCGGTGTTTTGCTGAGAATATAAAGGAAGTAGGGTAATTTTCACGATTCCCCCTAGAATGGTGACGGGTCGTTTATAGTTGTTAATAGACCGATTATGGCACAGGCTTATTCAATGTGCAAGTACAAAAATTAAAATGGCTCGGAAAAAAGAAACCATTACACTGTCTATTCCCCCAGGAACGAAGGAGCAATTAGAGGCGATCGCAGCTAAATTTCAGATTCTATGGGGCGATCGCCCTAGTATATCGGGCTTGTTAGTGGCGATCGCCCGTTCAGAATTGGAAGTCGGCGATCGCTTTACCCTCAGTTCAGTGCAAGTACAATCTTTGGAGCAAGGGACGAAAGCTCTAATTGATTCCGGTTACATTAGCGAAGCCCAAGCATTAATGGCCCTGCTCCTGGAACGGGGAAATCTGGCTTCCCCCCTGCGTCAGTCCTTTGTCCAACAGATCAGTCACTCCCTCCCGGCTTGGCGGGTGTTACTCGATCAGCAAATTGCCCGTCGCCAACCCTTTCGCCTCCTCTACCGAGATGCCCAACAGCGAGATTGGATGTATACCGTCCGTTATGCCAAAATTTGGCCCAGGGAAAAACGCCTCTATTTGGAGATTTGGAGCGAGGAAACCGAGGGCAACCGGGATTTACCCGAATTAGCTCATAACCGTTCTTTGCGTCTGGATCGGATTACGGATCTGAATATCCTCCCCGGGGAGGGGACATGGCGAGACGATTTAGATTTTATCGAAGTGTACTTGCACTTCAAGGGGGAACTGGCGAATAGCTACGAATCCAAACGGGACGACCTCAGCAAAAAACGAGAGGGTGATATCCTGATTGTGGTGCGTCAGGTGTCGAACACCTTTTGGCTGATCCGCGAGATTTTGGCCTATCGCTCCCTGTGTGAAATTGTTGCCCCCGAAAGTGTGCGCGATCGCCTCAAGCAAGAAGCGCAGGCCATCTGTCAACAATACGATTAGCAATCAGACGGGTAGAAGCGAGATTCCTTTCACCCGTCGTACTTTTATATTAGTTCCGGTGTGGAAATGGGGTCTTCCACTGATACGGGGATAGAAGAATATCCCAGTGCCAGAATTTTTCGGATTTTTTTTGTTCGGAAATAGGGATATTCTAGTGTTAACAATAATTTTGGGAATGGAAGAAAGCCCTGAAGGGCTTACTACGGGGTTATACTACAATTATAGTTTTCATAACTTGCTTAAAAAAACCTATGCAACTCACTGAACATCATGCAGATCGCGTTGTTTTATACAATATTAGTTGGCAGCAATTTGAAAATCTCCTGATTGATTTAGGACAAACTCGCGCCACTAGAATTGCCTATGATAACGGAACTTTTGAAATTATGACCCCCTTACCCGAACACGAATATTATAAAGAAGCAATCGGAATTTCTATTCAAGATATTGCCGAAGAACTAAACATCAATTATGAAAGTTATGGTTCAACAACTTGGAAACGGGAAGCACGGTTAGCCGGAATAGAACCTGACAACTGCTTTTATTTTCAGAATGAAGCTAAAATTCGGGGCAGATTAGAGCTTAATTTGAATCAAGATCCCCCTCCAGACTTAGCCTTAGAAATTGATATGACCCATAAATCTTTAAATCGATTTCCGATTTATGCTCGCTTGGGAATACCGGAAATTTGGTGTTATGATTCCGGCGAATTAAAAATTTACCAACTCCAACAGGAAACCTATAGAGAAGTAGAAACAAGTTCGGTATTTCCGATACTGCGGGTGCAAGAAATTCCAACTATAATTGAGCAATATCGTCTTGATGGGAAGCTGGCAGTACGGCGGGCGATCAGAAATTGGGCAAGACAATGAAGATCAAGCTTCCAATACTTGTTCCACCGTTAACACTAATTCTGGGAATATCTGAGAGACAATTCTTTCATTTCCTCTAAATTCTATCTGTTCATAGAATCCCTCCACTAAGGTTAAAATAGTTATTTTTTGCTCGGTGGGATCAACAATCCAATATTCAGAAATACCGACCACACCATACTCCGAACGCTTAAACCGATAATCTCGGGTTCGAGATTCAGGACTTACAATTTCTACGGCTATGATAGCGGATTCGATCACCGCAGATTGATCAAAATTGGAGATTTTCTCTCGGTTAATCACACAAAGATCAGGAATTCTGGAACGATTAACAGAAGTTCTAACTCCAATCCCTGATAATGTTTTCCAAGGTAAACTAAGCTGTTTAATTTGTGTGGTCAACACATCGGTTAAAAAGCTAACGATAAACGCATGACGAAATGTGGGTGGGTTCATCAGAATTAATTCTCCATCTTCCAATTCATAGCAGTTATCTGTGTCGTCGTCATAGATTAGATATTCTTCAAAAGTTAGTTGATTTTTAATGGTTGTTTGAATCATAGTTTTCCTTGCAGGTGAGTAGTTATCTTCAATTGGCGATCGCTTCAATTAACTCATTATTCTACTTCAAATGGCTTTTGTTGGTGTAGCCTTATGTTTTAACCTGTGGGAAACTGGATACTGTCAATCATAAAGCTATCCGATGAATATTATTCCAGCCATTGATTTATTAGACGGACGCTGTGTACGGTTATATCAAGGAGATTATAACCAAGCTCAAACTTTTAATGAAGATCCGATTGCGGTTGCTCAAGACTGGGTAGAACAAGGAGCAACCCGTCTACATTTAGTGGATTTAGATGGGGCAAAAACCGGACAACCCACCAATTATCATGTGATTGAAGCGATCGCTAATACCATTAAAATTCCGGTGCAAGTCGGGGGAGGATTACGCAATCGAGATAACGTCGCTACCCTCTTAAATTTAGGCGTGGAACGGGCAATTTTAGGAACTGTTGCCGTTGAAAATCCAAAATTAATCGCGGAATTATGTGCAGAATTTCCGGGTCATATTGCGGTGGGAATTGATGCGAGAAATGGCAAAGTTGCCACGAAGGGATGGCTAGAAACCTCGGAAGTTTTAGCGACGGATTTAGCCGAACAAATGGCACAATTAGGGGTGGCTGCTATTATTTATACGGATATTCACCGGGACGGAACCCTAACGGGGCCGAATCTGGAGGCGTTACGAGAAATTGCCAATATTGTTGCAATTCCCGTGATTGCTTCTGGGGGAGTCAGTTCGATTACGGATTTATTAAGTTTATTATCCCTGGAACCGTTAGGGGTCACGGACGTAATTGTCGGACGGGCGATCTATACCGGAGATATTAATTTAAAGGAGGCAATTCAAGCCGTCGGTCAAGGACGATGGCAAGATGTTCCCCCAGATTTCGGTAACTCGACTTTTGCTTAAAATTTAGGGTTGAAATATTTCTACAGAACGGGTTTAGACTGGCCAGGCTTTAACCCGTTCTTGTTGCCATTGAAACGGGAAAAACTCTGCAATATATTGAGTGGCATCGATGGTATTTAAAGGTTTTGAGAATAGAAATCCTTGCCCCCATTCACAGCCTAATAGGGAGAGTTGATTCAGTTGAGATTTGGTTTCAATCCCTTCAGCTACCACATCCATTCCCAATCCATGAGCTAAGGTAATAATTGTTCTAATTAACTCAATTTCTTTTTGATTTGAACCAATACGATTGATAAAAGAGCGATCAATTTTTAAGGTATCAATCGGAAACTCATGGAGACGATTTAGAGAAGAATATCCCATGCCAAAATCATCAATACAAAATTGAATCCCCAATTTTTTTAACTGTCTCAGGACTTCTATATAATGAGATCCTGTTTTCAGCAATGAGCTTTCTGTAATCTCAAATTTGATTTGATCACTTTTAATCTTAAAGTCTAATAATAGTTTTTGGACTTGTTCAGAGAAACAAGGGATCATCAATTGTTGAGGTGAAACATTAACATTAATTGCAATTTCTGAAAAACCAGGGAATTGTTCTTGCCAAATTTTAATTTGATTTAAGGCTGTTTTGATCACCCATAATCCTAACTCAATAATTAATCCCGTTTCTTCGGCAACAGGAATAAATTGATCTGGGGGAATCATTCCTTTTTGGGGATGATGCCAACGAATTAGGGCTTCAAACCCTAATTTTCCCGAGGTGGGAAGGGAAAGAATCGGTTGATAGTAGAGAGAAAATTCTTGATTTTGAATCGCCCGTCTGAGGTCATTTTCTAACTGTAAACAATAGATGGCTTTTTGTTGCAGTTCACTGGTTAATAGTTGATAACGGCCTTTGCCATTAGCTTTGGCGGAATACATCGCTAAATCTGCATCTCGCAAAATATCTTCGGGGTAATCATATCCAAAATGGCTAAATGTAATTCCGATACTTCCCCCGATATAGACTTCGTATTGATTCAATTTAAAAACAGGATTCAACACCTCTAAAATATTTTGAGCAATGGTTATTACTTCTTGATTATCGGTAAAATTTTCCACAATAATTACAAATTCATCGCCACCTAAACGGGCAACTTTCAGGTTGGGGGTTAAGCGGGATTCTAACCTTTGAGCTACCTGTTGTAACAGTTTATCCCCTAATAAGTGACCCAAACTATCATTAACAACATTGAAGCGATCTAAGTCTAAAAATAAGACCCCATAGCGATAACTTGAGTCAGTTTTAGTTTGTTCAATTAAGGTTTGAAGCTGATTAAGACACCAAGCCCGATTCGGGAGTCCTGTAAGGAGATCATGATAGGCTTTGTAGTGTAATTGTTGTTCTCTATCTAATAGTTTTTTCTGGGCTTGTTGTAATTCCTGTAAGGTTTTTTGCAGTTGAGTGGTACGTTCTTCTACACGTTGTTCTAGTTCCAGATTTAGTTGACATAACGCTTGTTCTACTTGCTTTTTTTGATGAATTTCATGCTTTAATTGGGTATTTAAAGTATGAAGTTTTAAGTGCAGATTAATTCGGGCTATAATTTCACTTTGAGCAAAGGGTTTGGTAATATAATCCACGGCTCCTAATTTTAATCCTTTGACTTTCTCTTTGGATTCACTTAAGGCGGTGATAAAAATAATCGGGATTTCTGCGTAGGTTGGATCAGCCTTCAAATAAGCGCAAATCTCAAATCCATCCCAATCCGAGATCATAATATCTAATAGGATCAAATCTGGGATTTTTTGACTGATTATTTCCAGCCCGGTTTGTCCATTTAAAGCTGTCCAAACTTCAAAACCGGCATAATCAAGAAGCTCAGACAATAAATCAAGATTGATTGAATTATCATCAATAATTAAAATTCTGTTCCTGGGTTTTACAGAGGTATTCATAACAACTATACTCCTATGGGATATGCTTCAACTCAGCCGGAATTTTGCTGGAAAAAGATATAAGTTTCAACGAGGTTTTAATTCAGCACTGATATGAAAAGTGGAGGATGAAATTTTCGATCCTCAAGGATTTCTAAGCTTTTTGTTGCGATGTCACTTGTGAGACTTAAGGGGGGGGGTAGCTATAGAAAACCGTCAGATAGATGCACAGGATCAATATCAAAGGCAATTACGAGTTTTTTAATGATCCGATAGTTGACTCATGTTTACAGATCTTAATTAATTAGTTAACACACCCTAAGAATAAAAGCAAGAATTGTCAAAAATTCTCCACCATAGAATCACACTTTTAGCCGTTAGCGGGTGTTTGAGATCAAACGCCCGGGGGACAATTGTGTGATGATGGAATCGGGTTGTCCTGTGATCAAGTTTGCGAATCGTTTAGCTAACGGGGGAATAAACACCAATGGATTACTAAACCCTGAAAACATAAAGATTCGATCAAAATTTGCCACCGTACCAATTAAGGGTAGACTATCGGAACTAAAGGCTACTAAACAATGATAGCAAATTGCGGGTAAATTAGCTAAGGCGGGTAAAATTGTAGCGATTTCCTGACGAATTAAGGCTTCACTTTCAGCGAGGTTTACCGTCGCATTAACATCGCTTAAAGCCCGAGAAGGTTGACCGATTCTGATCCGACCATCGAGTAACCCGGCGGCACTTTTATCGACCATAAATGGGGTTAATTCATGACCGGGTTGTTCCCATAAAGGTTCTAATTCGGGTTGGGTGGCTTTGGCTTCGAGTTGGAAACGTTCCATGGTCGCAGACATGACAATGGTTTGTAATTTTAAATCCACGGGTGGGGTTTCTAAAATTTCGGTATGGGTGAAATAAATCGGAACAGAAATCCCGACATTTTTGAATAGCTGACGGGTGAATCCCCCCGCACAAATTGCCACATTTTCAGCTTGATATTTTCCTAAACTTGTGATGATATTAACGGCTTGATTTTTAAGGGGATTAATCTTTAAAACTTGATCGATAATTTGGGTTCCCCCTAACTTTTTAAAGGTTTGAAGATATCCAGTATTCAGATGTTCTGGGGAAATTTGACCATGACGAACGGTAAAGGCACCACCGATACCATTAGGATTTAATAGGGGTTCTAATTCACAGGCTTCTTGAATGGTGATTAACTCAGGGGGTGTGGCAAAATTGCGATAGTTTTGAGCCAGAATTGCTGGATCAATAGCGCGATTATAGGGTAAGATTAAGTCTAATTCTCTTAACTCCGTATTTACCCCTAATTCTTGGGATAAAGTTTGGTGATATTTTTTGCCTTCCTCGCATAAGGTTCGGGTGAGTTCCGTTGTTCCTGACCAATAGGCTAAACCGCCGTAGCTATAGCGAGTTGCATTGTTTAACATAGGATTTGGATCTAATAAAAGTACCTTAAATCCTTTTTTAGCTAATTCATAACTGAGTGCAGAACCTGTAATTCCAGCCCCAACTACAATCCAATCATAAGTGTTCATGGAATTTTCTTGATAGCTGTAAAATTTTTAGTAGACTCCCAATCTAGTATACAATCAATGCTGATTCTATACAATTTATTTAAAATTCCTATAGGGTTGAATCAGATTAATTATTTTATATTTGAAATTTTAAAGTAAAACTGTTTATAATAAAATCAGTTTTAACACTCAAATGGTAAGAGTTATGATTCATAATTGATTCATAATTTCTTAACAATAAACCTAAATAAGAGTTTTACAATGTCTAAAACACAACCCTATCAACCTTTATTTCTGAGAGTTTCCCATGCTTTAAATGCTTTTTTGGTTCTGGGTGCTTTCTTGACTGGATTTTTGGTTTATGATAGTTACGATCGGCGTTTTGGTGGCTTAGGATTAACCGAAGAAAAGCGCAGGTTAATTGATATTCATGGAACCTTTGGATTTTTCTTGTTGTTTGTTTATTTTGTTTTTGTAGTTTATAGTTTAATAGCCCAAAGAAAAAAGTTAATTCAAGGAAATACTCTGCAAACATTAACTAAAATCAATAAACCTGCTTGGTGGTATACCCTACTTAGAATCAGTAATACTTTAGCTTTAATTGCGGTAGCATTATCAGTGATTTCAGGAAAGTTTCAACAAGAAGATTGGCTTCCGAATGGAGAATTTAATCACCTATGGTATTTTGTGCATTTGATAGCTTGGGTGATGATTTTATTTTCAATTATGATTCATATTTTAATGGCAATTAAAGTCGGAGGTGTGCCCCTAATTATTTCTATGTTTAATACCCATTATCAACCCCAGGATCATCCTAAACTCTGGTTTGGGAATGTTAGAAATTGGTTTTATCGGGTTTTCAATAAATAGGATCACGGATTTAAGAGGATTTCACGGATTTCACGGATTTTCATCTGTGTT
The DNA here is from genome assembly GCF_057220675.1 of Planktothrix sp. PLAVEN19ND. Classification (NCBI taxonomy): domain Bacteria; kingdom Bacillati; phylum Cyanobacteriota; class Cyanophyceae; order Oscillatoriales; family Microcoleaceae; genus Planktothrix; species Planktothrix sp. PLAVEN19ND. The sequence goes on from NZ_CM170132.1 coordinate 4,061,458, forward strand.
AATCTGCGTCATCCTTTTAAATCCGTGATCCCGTTTCCTAACAATATTTAGATATATCTTCGTGACATTCATCAGCCAAATAACACAGTGCACGGAAACGTAATCCGGTAAATTGTTCGTATAAAGGATTCAGTTTACACATCGGGGGAATATGAACAATTTTGCGTCCAAATATGATCAAATCTCGTTCAAAAGGGCACTGAGGGGGAATCAATTTACAGACAGCATGAGCAACTTTAGAATCATGAATTTCCAACTCATCTAACCAATGTTTAACCGGGGAGAGAACATCGAGAGAATGATCGTCATGGGAGTTGCGATCAATACAGACCTGGGGTGACTCCCCCGATTGAATTTGAGACAAATCTTGTAAGGTTTTTCGCAATGTATCTAAGGCCTCAATTTTGAGGTTTAATGCTTGACAAAATTGATGTAATAAATCATCCTCACAAATGGAGTAAATTCCATCGGCTAAGGCCACCATTACAGCCGTTCTTAGGAAGTTTTCTGCCAGTTTAGGATTAGTTCCTAAAACAGCCCCCAACTCCTCGGGTGAAATGGGCTCTAAACTATCAACATCAGTCACAGCAACTAATTCATCATGGGTTAACGCATCAATTAACTGATGTTCTTCCTCATCAAAATTGCCATCCGCCCAAGCCAGGGTTAAAAGTCCACGCATCCACGCCAGACTTTGTTCTGTAGTGTATGGAATTCGGGATGTGGTAGTCATAATTTTCCTTTTGGCAAAATCTCCACTTGAATGTAGATTGGTCGAAAACCTGTCCGACCTGATACATTCATTCTTAACATACTCAGCTATTTTGTTTTGTATTGGGGCTGTCGGCCAAACAAAAAGACTAAGCTTTTCTGCTTACTCTTATCCTAACCTCAACCGGAAGTTATTTAACAACTCCCCCCAAGCAAAACCAACGCCATAGCGAATGCAACGGCGTTGGAAATTTCACACAATCAAACAATTTCTCAAGGTGAAGGGATCAGCTACTACCTGTGAAGATAACTTCAGGAAATTTGGATTGAGCTTCGCTTATGGGGCGATTTCTGCCTTCTTCTTGCCAATAATTGATCACTTCGGTTGCTTTATTCAGCAATTCAACTTGATCCGGTTCAGAAATCCAATGTTTGGACTCCATTTCCGTTTTCAGTTGTTCCCAAGCATCGTTGCGGGGCCAGAAAAAGTAGGAGGTTAAAGGACTTGTCCCCTTACCCACCACTTGATCCACCGCCAGGGCTACATTCTCATCTAGCCACAGAACTTTTAATACAAACCTTGACAATTACACCTCCGCTGTCTATCCCAGGCTCAAAAAAAATATTACAATCCTCTATGGTATCAGATCTTTCCCCGAATCTTCCATAACCTGTTAACGGAATGACTTTTTATCAAGATTTGCGTCGGTGTAGCTTTGGGGTGTAGCCTGGAGCATGGCATAAGTTCCAGGTCAACAGGATGAAAACGGCTATTGTTGTTTTTGATATTGATGGCGTCATTCGGGATGTCGGGGGTTCCTATCGACGGGCGATCGCAGATACCGTAGAACAGTTTACCGGTTCCTACCGTCCCAGTCTCACCGATATTGATGATCTCAAATCCGAAGGCATTTGGAATAATGATTGGGAAGCCTCCCAAGAGTTAGTCTATCGTTACTGGGAAGCCCAGGGACAAACCCGATCCCAGATTTCCCTCCCCTATCAACAGTTGATTGATTTTTTCCAGTCCCGCTATCGTGGCCCAAATCCCGATGAATGGACAGGTTATATTACCTCTGAGCCCCTACTGTGCACCCCTAAATACTTTCAAGACTTGACGGAAAATAATATTTCCTGGGGGTTTTTTAGCGGAGCAATGCGGGATGAAGCCCTCTATGTTTTGCAGGGTAAACTCAATTTAGGTGTTCCCGTATTAAGGGCGATGGAAGATGTCCCTGGAAAACCTGACCCGACGGGACTTTTTGAAGCGATCGCCGAATTGGAAACCGCAGAAAATCGACAAACTCCAGTATTTTATGTTGGGGATACGGTAGCCGATTTACACACAATAACAAAAGCCAAACAACTCCAACCCGATCGCCTTTGGATCGGTGTGGGAGTGCTTCCGCCCCATATTCAACAGGCTGCTCCAGAACGTCGTCAAGCCTATCAAAATAACCTAGAAACCGCCGGAGCAACGATCGTATTAAGTGATTTAGAAGCCCTAACTCCAACAAGAATTAAGGAATTAATACCTTATAAATAATCCCGTTGTTGCGCTTAAGCGCAATCTTATTTAATTATTTAATATGGAAAACGCCATTGATATTCTCATCCTTTCTAATGGCCCCGGTGAAATCACAACTTGGGTGCTTCCCGTTGTTAAAGCATTACGCCAACAGCTACAAAATCAACCGTTTCAGGTAAGAATTTCCCTAATATTATCTCCTTGTCCCAATGCTACCGGAAACGAAGTTAATATTGCTCGTGCTTACCCGGAAATTGATCGAGTTCAAGGAGCAGAATATTTTTGGCAATTTTTGTTATTTGGAAAAACCGCCGAACAGTGGGAATGGTACAAACAAGGTGTGGTTTTATTTTTAGGAGGAGATCAATTTTTTACTTTAATAATTAGTAAAAGATTGGGATATCGCAGCGTTATTTATGCGGAATGGGAGGCGCGCTGGTGGCGTTATATTGATCGGTTTGGGGTGATGAAACCGAATATTTTAGATAATATTCCCCAACCCTATCAAGCTAAGTTAGAAGTGATCGGAGATTTAATGGCGGATGTAACGGTATCGAGTTCCTCTGCTATGGTTTCCGATGATATTATGATTGGATTATTACCCGGTTCCAAAGCTATGAAATTAGCCCAAGGAATGGCATTAACCTTAGCAATATCTGAATATTTACATCAAAAACGTCTTCAACTTAGATTCGTTATTCCCGTTGCTCCTACCTTAGATTTACAAACCTTAGCCAAATTTGCCGATCCGAAATCTAATCCTATCATAGCACAATTTGGAGGCATTTCAGGAAAACTACACTTAGGAAATCCGGCTTATTTAGAAACTCAAAATGGGGTTAAAATCGAACTTTATACCCAATTCCCTGCTTATGATTTACTCTCAAAATGTCAGATTTGTTTAACGACAGTCGGAGCAAATACCGCTCAATTAGGGGCGTTAGCTATACCGATGATTGTGTTATTACCAACTCAACAATTAGATGCCATGCGGTCTTGGGATGGTATACCGGGAATGTTAGCCAATTTACCGGGCTTGGGTACTCTTTTTGCTAAACTTATTAATAGATTAGTCTTAAAACAGGGTAAACTTTTTGCCTGGCCAAATATTTGGGCGAAACAGGAAATTGTTCCCGAATTAGTGGGAGAACTTCAACCGGAAGATATCGGAAATTTAGTCTTAAATTATTTAGACCATCCCGAACAATTGGAAGCCATGCGTCAGCGTTTACAACAAGTTAGAGGAAACCCCGGAGCAGCCCAAAAATTAGCAAATATTGTGATTAAGGAATGCTTAAAAATCACAACCTAGAACGATGTTTTATTTTACCCAGATCTTTACAAATCATTCAATAACCTGGCTTTGCGTAAAATAAACATTAACACCGTATTCAACCTACCTACTTAGAAAACTTTATGAAAACTTCACAAAATTCTCACGAATACATATAATATATGTATGCAAGTTGAATGGAATCCTGAAAAAGCTAAAAGCAATTTACAAAAACACGGGATCAGTTTTTCTGATGCTGAGGCTGTGTTGTTCGATCCTTATGCACTTTCTTTTGAAGATCAATCAGCACAAGGTGAACAGCGATTTATTGTTATGGGGATGGATCACCTTTGGCGGTTGCTAGTAGTAGTCTATACCTATCGAGGTGATAACATTCGCTTAATTTCTGCCCGTCCTGCTACTCCTAAGGAGAGACGTGAATATGAAACCGGAATATGATTTTGATCAGGCTAAACGGGGTGCAATCGTCCCACAAGAAGGTAAAACTCGCATTACTATCTATATTGATAATGATATCTTAGAAGCGTTTAGACAAACAGGAGACGCTGAAGGGAAAGGTTATCAAACAATGATCAATCAAGCGTTACGACAATATCTTGATCAAGCCAAACTTCCCTTAGATGAAGATACACTACGCCGGATTTTTAAAGAAGAACTGCGGGCTGTAACTTTAACATCAGCAGAAACCGAAACAATTTTTTGAGAATTAGTTAATCAATAGAGTAGATTACAAAACTATAACCCAAAAATCACCATGCAAATCACCCTTGAACTCCCTGATGAAATAGCAGAAAAATTACAGTCTGTTAATATTTCTCGGCGTATTTTGGAACTAATCACCGCCGATTATTACCGTCAGGGTCAAATTGGTGCTTCTGAAGTAAGACGAATACTCAAATTTTCTTCTCGTTGGGAAACCTACGAATTTCTTAAGCAAGAAAAAGCTTATTTACCTTATACTGAAAATGATTTAGAACAAACTGATGAAAAAACATCCCAAAAAGTTAATATCCTTTGGATAGATCAATAGTATTATTTAATATTAATCCCTCCTGACTATTTTGAATAGCTGTAATAATCTGAGGCACGACACAAGTGGGAATTGTTTTCGCCGCAATATGAGGAGTTATAATAATTTGGGGATGTGTCCAAAAAGGATGATTTTCGGGTAAAGGTTCGATTTTAAATACATCTAAACAAGCACCGGATAGTTGACCGGAGGTTAACGCCGTTAATAGGTCTTCCTCAACTAAATGTTTCCCCCTCGCCACATTAATTAAATAAGCGCCTTGGGATAAAGCAGCAAAGGTGTTTTGATTTAAAATTCCTGCGGTTTCCGGTGTTAAAGGTAATAAACAAACTAAAACCTCACATCCCCTTAAAAATAGCTGAAATTGCGCTTCTCCGAAAAAACAATTAATATGATCTAAAACTTTAGGTGTCCGACTCCAACCGCGCACCGAAAACCCCAATAAATTTAATTTTTGAGCAATATCTGAACCCAAAACCCCTAACCCCAAAATTCCGACGGTACAATTAGCCGTATTTCTAGGGGATAACCCCCGCCATAACTGTTGATTTTGTTGGATTTTATACTCCGTAAATTGACGATGAAACTGTAAAATGGCTGATAGAATATATTCCGACATTTGGGAGGTTAAAGATTCATCTATTAACCGGACAATGGGAATATCAGTGGGTAAATTTGGATCTCGTAAAATATGATCCACACCCGCACCCGTTGAGATAATTACCCTTAAATTAGGGAATTGTTCAATAACTCCCAAGGGGTGCATCCAGACTAAAACCGCGTCAATTTTTGCTGGATTTTTAACCTCGGGGTAAACTTCAATTTTTAGATCGGGTTGATAGGTTTGAATTGCCGAAATCCAAGATTGAGTATCTTCAAATTCCCCTAATAATAAGAGAGTCATTTTTTCATCCTCTAAATAGTGATTAACCATTTTTGAAACTCACGCCGAACAGAAATTCTACCCGATTTAATATTGTTTTTAATCAGTTGTGGTAGATTTTCTAATGCTATTTCAGGAAAAACTAAACTTCTAGGTGTTTGTTGATAATCTCCACCTTGTAGCTGATAAATTTTCAGTTTGTTTTGATCACAACGCCAAACTTCAGGAATACCTAAACGAGCATAAATTGAACGTCTGGGGAGAGATTTTTGGGTTAAATCAATTTCTAAAACCAAATCCGGGGGAGGATTTTCAGGTAAACTAATGGTTGATTTTTTTTCAATCGCAGATAGGTTTTGAATATAAAAACAACTATCCACTTCTAAACTAATTTGTAAATCCATTCGTTGCCATAAAACTGAACCCAAACAACGATAATTAATATTTTGTAAATCTAATAAAGCAATAATAAATTCTTCTAAAATTTCACGATACTCCTGATGTTCAGGTGAAGGAGTAATCAATTCTAAAGTTCCCTGATCATAAGCGAGGAGCGTCTCTCCATTTTTTTGCCGTTTAAACAGAATTGTTTCTAAGTCCTGCCAAGGGATATTTCTTAGGAGGATATTACCAGGATGGGAAGATTTAGACATTGGAGCAACAGGAAAACTATAGAATAATTTATGTGATTGTATCTGATCTTGGTACATCAATATAGACCAAAATGATCTAAAATGGGATAATCAACGTTTAATTATTTTGCTAAATTGTCCCATTTTAGGAGAAGTTGACTTATGCCCAAAGGGTCTTTTGCAGAATTCAACAGCACAACGACAACGCAAATCACTTTCTATTATGATGATGGTCATGAGGAGGCTTTTAACGTTCCAATTCCCCCGGGGGAATTAGTCCAGCAACTCCCCGAACTTTTACATCAAGCTTGGTTAACCTTTCACCTAGTTGATCAAACCGTGATGGTTAATATGGCTAAGGTGGAAAAATTGGAGTTAAAGCCGCCAGTACCCGAGTTACAAGGACAGGGAACTTTCTTCAATTCTCAACGGGTAACTGCTCTCCATCGGGGTGCGGTCGGTCGTTTAAAAATGACTGAATAAAGTTATTAAATAATCCCTAAAATTCGGTGATTTATGTCAACTGTGTCTTTAATTCGGACTGATTCTTATAACCCTCAAGTATTAGAAAAATCCCTGGAAACTTTACTCGAACCCATGGGAGGAATGACCGCTTTTGTGAAACCCGGCGATCGCGTTTTACTCAAACCCAATTTATTAACGGGAAGTCGTCCAACCAAAGAATGTGTGACTCGCCCGGAATTGGTCGCAGCCGTGGCTAAACTGGTGATTCAGGCGGGAGGAAAACCCTTTTTAGGAGATAGTCCCGCCTTTGGGAGTGCCCTGGGTGTTGCCCGCAAAAATGGTTATTTACCCTTAATTGAATCCTTGAATTTACCGATAGTTGAATTTAAGGGAAAACGCTATGAAACCGTTGGGGAAGGGTTCGATCATTTACGGTTAAGTAAGGAAGCCATGGAAGCTGACGTGGTGATTAATTTACCTAAATTAAAATCCCATGTTCAATTAACCCTAACCATGGGAGTTAAAAATCTTTTTGGTTGTGTCCCCGGAAAAATGAAAGCCTGGTGGCATTTAGAAGCCGGAAAAGATGTGGATCGGTTTGGGGAAATGTTAGTAGAAACTGCTCGAACAATTGATCCCAATTTAACGATTTTAGATGCCATTATCGGTCATGAAGGTAATGGCCCGAGTAATGGAGAACCCAAGGAATTAGGGATTTTAGCCGCGGCGGATCATGTATTTGCTTTAGATAGAACTATTGTTGATCTACTTCAGGTTGATCCGACTTGGGTTCCGACTATTATGGCGGCTCAACGCTTAGGATTATGTCCCGAATTAACGGAGATTAATTATCCTTTATTAACCCCTAAAGAATTACAAGTTTCCGACTGGAAATTACCTGCCGCTTTAGTTCCCATTGATTTTGGTTTACCTCGGGTTTTAAAGTCTAGTTTTCGACACTTTTATATTCGTTGGATCAAGGAACCCATGGAAACCTATACGAACCGTTAGCAGGAGGATTTTAACAAGTTCTTTATCAGTCTTTCGGGTTTATTTTAACAGTTCTAGGGCTTGATTAATTCCGGCTCTAACTGATAGGCTGCATTCCATCAAAGCCTGATGTTCAAATTCTGTTAAATCGAGTTCTAAAATCCGTTCTACTCCCCGACAACCTAACCAGGCGGGAACCCCCAGAAAAATATCTTTTAAGCCATATTCCCCCTGTAAATAAGAACAGGTGGGTAATAATCTCGATTGTTGACGTAAAATAGATTCCACCATAATTCTAATCGAAGATGCGGGGGCAAAATAAGCTCCTCCTGTCTTTAATAACTGTACAATTTCCCCTCCACCTTGACGGGTACGTTCGACAATTTTATCAATCGTTTTTTGATCAATTAATTCTGTAATCGGAATCCCATTAACCGTTGTATAACGGGGTAAAGGAACCATTAAATCCCCATGACTTCCTAATACGGTAGCATGAATATTCGCCATGGACATCCCTAATTCCATGCCGATAAAAGCTTGAAATCTCGATGAATCTAAAACCCCCGCCATCCCCATCACCCGATGGGGTTCAATTTGGGTTGCTTGCCAAGCAATATAGGTCATAATATCTAAGGGATTTGTCACAATAATAAATACGGCATCGGGGGAATATTGAATCGATTTTTGAGCCGCATCAACAACAATTTTGGCATTAATACTAATTAAATCATCCCGCTTCATCCCCGGAATTCGAGGCTTTCCAGCAGTTATGACAATAATATCTGAATTAGCAGTATCGGCATAATCATTTGTACCAGTTATTTGTCGATCATGACCTTCCACCGAACCCGCCTGCATTAAATCTAAAGCAATTCCTTGGGGTACTCCTTCTAAAACATCTAATAAAACAACATTAGCAATATTTTGTTCAATAATACGCTGGGCGAGGGTACTTCCCACTTTCCCCGCACCAATAATAGAAACCTTAGTAGAATGACAAGATGGAGGAAAGAATGGAGTCGTTAACATAATAGGTGATGGGTAATGGGGATCACGGATTTAAGAGGATTTCACGGATTTCACGGATTTTAATCTGTGTTAATCTGCCAGGACTTACGCATCATCGCTATCAATAGTAGGGGTAATTCATGAATTACCCCTACATCTAGGGTTACATCCCCAAATTTGCGTAAGTCCTGTCTGCGTCATCCTGTTAAATCCGTGATCGGGAATGAGTAATACTTATAGATTTTTAAGAGACACTTTAAATAATTACAATTTCTGTAGGATTACTATAGTATTTCTTTAACTGATAACTGGTACGGGCGGGTTCTTTTAGATCTTCGTTAGTTACCCTAAATCTCGATGAACCCGCCCCTACAACTGATGACTGATTAAGCTGATTCTAATTGATCCAATCTTAACCAAATATTAGGGGTAGGAACCTGTCCAAATTTCACCAAAGCGTAGTCCCCCCGTAATTCCATAATCTCCCCTTTTGTCTCAAAAATATAAGCAGAAAATCGAGGATCACTCGCTTTTGCTTCTAAGCTGTTTTCTAACTTTTCCCGAACCGCGTGAACAAAATCACCTTTTTTAATGGCCATAACTCGTTAACTTCCAGTGTTGATCAAATCTTCTCCCAATTTTAAGGGTTGATCGGGGTATCCGAGCAACTCCTTCCTTCGTGTCTTTGTGCCTTTATGATTCCCTACATCCCACCAAAATCTTGCTCCTAATGCTGACATTTTGGGCAAAAATGAGCCGACCGCCCGGCAAGTTTCAAACGTTCAATGGGGGTTTCACAGACCCGACAAGGTTCTCCCGTACGGTTATAAACCCAAGCTGTCCCCCCATAGTTGCCATTCACCCCTTGAACATTCAGGAAGTTACGAATAGTTGTGCCACCCACCTCAATACTGGTTTTCAATACCTGAATAATATGGTGATGTAGCCGTTCGAGTTGGGGACGAGTCAAGGCACTACAGGGGGTGGTAGGAGAAATTCCACTTAAAAATAGAGACTCATCCGCGTAGATATTCCCGACTCCAGCCACCAAACTTTGATCCAAAAGAGCCGATTTAATTAGGCGTTGACGTTTTTTAAATTGTTCCTGTAAATATTCAACGGAGAATTCTGAAGCGAAAGGCTCTGGGCCTAAATTGTTTAACCCCGTAATAATACTAGAAACTTCTTGACCGGGCGGCACCCACCAAACTTTCCCAAAGGTGCGTTGATCAACAAATCTCAATTCTCGATTTTCCGCAAAAAATAAACGAATCCTGGTGTGCTTTTGTAGGGGGTCTTGGGGGTGAACCCATAATAGTTGACCCGTCATGCGTAAATGAACCCCTAACCAGCCTCCAGAGGTTCTCTGGGCATCTAATTGAACCAATTCGGCTAGTAAATATTTGCCTCGACGATGCCAAGCCGCGATCGCCACTCCAGTTAAACCCTGCAAAAATTCATCAATGGAAAAGGGGTAGGCGAGAGTGCGCTGAAGCAACACTTCACCCCCCACAATTGTTTGGTTCAAGGTCACTTGATTTAGACCTTGCCTAACGGTTTCAACTTCCGGTAATTCCGGCACAGGCTATTTTTTAGCGGCGGGTGCGGATTTTTTAGCGGCAGCTTTGGGAGCTTCCACTTCCAACAGTTCGCTCACGGCAAAGTTGTTGGTATTGATACCGGAGTAGTTCACTTTATCAAAGCGAACAATCGCAGCATATTTGATGCCACTGGCGTCTACAGAAGCAACTGTACCTACTTCTTGATACCAGTAGGACTCTTTGCGTAGGACACGAACTTTAGAACCACGTTGAACCATTGGTTTTTCTTCCCCTTTTCAATCAAAAAACGGATAAAGACGTTTAATAAACCCAGGGTACTACTGGATTGGCTGTCTAGGTTGATTTAAGTCTTTAAGTTTTATTGCTAACCTAGTTATTGTCCCCTGGAAAGGCACATATGGGGTGCATTCTTTCTATTCCCCATTCTCCATTCCCCACTATACTTTTTGGCCATCACGGAAACTACCTGGAAAGCGTTTGCCTTTGGCATCAATAATCGTTCCTTGGCCATGGGGAACCCCGCCGCGAAATTCACCTTCAAAGCGAGTTCCGTTGGCAAAAGTACAGGTTCCCTTGCCATCGAGTTGTTGATTAAAAAACTGTCCCTGACAGCGAGTGCCATTGGTGCGGGTGAATACTCCTTGACCAAAGGGAGATCCGGCAAAGAATTCTCCCTCATAGCGATCGCCATTGACATAGATAAACTGTCCGCGACCACTGGGTTGACTGCTGACCGTTCCGCCCCCTACTTCCCGCACCAGTTTAAACGTGCCAATATAGCGATCGCCATTAGCAAAAATTACCGTCCCCTGGGTAATATTGCCATCCTTGAATACCCCAACAATCCGGTCATCATTAGCAAAAATGAATACCCCTTGTCCATTCGGTAAACCATTGCGAAATTGTCCTTCATAGCGATCGCGGTTGGCATAAACCATAATCCCTTGACCGTCCGGTTTACCATTAACAAAACTTCCCTTATAGTTATCTCCTCCCTCATAGTTACATTTGACCATTCCCGTCGGTAACTGTCCTTCACAAACCGGAGGGCGTTTTCCTTCAGCTTTTTGTTCTGCAAGAGAAGGTAGAGGATGATTAATACTAATAACCACCGCTAAACTCGATAGAGTTAGCGCCAAAAAACTCCACTTTCGGATTGAATAAACCATGGTTACTCCCAACCTTTTCTTATGAAAAAAACATACAAATTTCTCCAGATTAGATCCATCCTACTCAACCAGAGTGAACTGCCGAAGATCGCAGACTAATATTATTAATCTTGGGATCAGCAGGTGGAATAGCACCTACAGATTTAGCAATCTCAATGCCATTTTGTTCAAAAATAACAACAGGTTCACCACCAGTATCAAACTTGACTCGTTTAACCAGAACTTGGCCATTAGACACACGCTGTCCCACATTCACATAACGACTGGTAGGTTCGGCAGGAGCCCTGAGAATAATTTTAGTTTGATTTCCCACCTGCAATACCCCGGTCACTTCCATCCCCCGAGCTAAGTCTGTAGATGGGGGTGGGGGAACAAAAGGTTGGACGGGGGGAGGGGGTGGATTAGGATCACGCCAGGATGGGGGTGTAGGTGTATTGGGAATGGCAGGTAAATCAGGGACTTGGGCGATCGGTAAACCGGGCAGAGTGGGTACGCTTCTCCCAGGCCCAACCAATTGAGGTTTGGATGTTGTCGCTCTGCCTCCCCCCGCAGTTGCGGGTCTTCCAGGAGTAGCTATCCCAGTACCCCCAGTAGTTGCGGGTCTTCCAGGAGTAGCCACCCGATTATTAGGTACGGGAGTGGCACTCGCAGAGACCCAGCGAATGGGAGCTTCACTTACCGTTAATTTAGGCAGGTCTGGTACAGCCCGAGTAGCCTGTTTCGGTACGGGTGGTGCTTCTCCCACTTCAGGAGCAGGCTGGAAAATAGATGGAGGCAAAACCGCAAACGGATCGATACCCACCGCAGAAGGAGCCGTTGTTGTTAAGGGTGCAGTAGGAATTGCCGTCGAAGGTTTACCCAGGAGACGTAACCGTTCCTCTGGATTGGTCGATTGAATCAAACCCGCACCCGCAGCCACGTTTGACTGTTCTTTGACCACAGGATTTTGAAAGGGAGGTATTTGTCCTGGGGTCGGGGTCTTATTGGGAGTCGGCGAAGCTACGGCCGCTGGAGAAGTTGCAGGAGAACTCGTTGGACTCGGAGTGGTGGCAGTTTCTTCAGGTTTAGAACCGCATCCCCCTAACCCAACTGCAAAAATACCGATGGAGAATAGAAACCAAAATTGACGCATTGCCAGTCTCCAAAACAAAGTTGATATATATACTAATTTAAGGATAGTTCAAAAAACCATAGACAAATATCTCAGTCTAAATCTAAAAAACGGGCTTTACTAGTGTAGGAATCTTCCTGTTCCCTGACATAAATCCCTTGAAGTTCTGCTTTATACTGAAAAATAGTCAATTTTAGTCTAATTGAGAAGGACAAAATAACAATGCCTTTATCTGTTGGGACAGATGCCCCTGCCTTTACCGTCAAAGATACGAATGGGAATACCGTTTCTCTATCTGACTTCCCAGGTAAAACCGTTGTCCTGTATTTCTATCCTAAAGATGATACCCCCGGTTGCACCAAACAAGCCTGTAGTTTCCGCGATAACTATACGGAATATGAAGGCAAAGATATTGTGGTTTTGGGGGTGAGCACAGATGATGAATCTTCCCACCAACAATTCACGAAAAAATATAGTTTACCCTTCCCTTTATTAGCCGATACTGACAAAGCGATTACAATAGCTTATGATGTGGATGGCGGTGGCTATGCTAAACGGGTTACTTACGTTATTAATGGCGAAGGTAAAATTATTCACGTTGATGCAGCCGTTAAAACCGAAACCCACGCCCAAGATATTTTAGCGTTTGTAGGTGGTTAATTGTAGTCAAAATTATCCGTGTTTCTAAGATAGCCGCCCATAGAATTTTCTGGGGCGGCTATCTTACTAATTTTAAACCCTTTATTCAATTAGATCATGGAGTTGTAAACATGGTAACTTATCTCGGCCCAAAAGATATTCTGATTGATCAACCCGTTGTTTTAGTCGGAACTTATGATCCCCAAAAATATCAAACTGTGGCGGTTATTGCAGAAGATAAATATGTTTTGACCGTTGATTTTAATGCGAAAGCCGGAATTTGGTCTGTGAGCTTGGAAAATGGATTTAATACGGCTGGAAAACGATGGTTAAGACTTCAGGGAAAAGATAATCAAAATAATATAATAGCTGATTCTGTGATTGATTTAATTGTCAATCAAGAAGGGATAAATACCCAATCTGCCTATACGCTTATTCCCCAACAAGACACGTTATTAAAAATTCAGCCCATTGATTCTTCTCAATTAAATGATCAACAAAAACAATCCTTTAAACTCGGGGAAAGTTTGGTTGTAGATACCATAGAATTAGTTAATGATCATCTCAAGTTAGAACTGCATAACCCCTTACCAAATTTAGGTAAATTTGTTTATGTTTATCAACCCCATATTGTAGTCACAAAAGGCTCAAAACTCCTCTGGTTTAATCAAAATCAACTCCCGGAGCATAGTCCTGGGAATCAACTCCTCTGGGTGACACAAACCACTCCTTTAAAAATGAAACCCGATGATTTATCTCAGTTAGCATCGGATCAATTTATTAAAATACCTCAAGGCAGTGCTTATCCTATTATTGGATACGCCTGTGTTGCCGATCATTTTCGCGTCACTCTCAATCAACAATTCCCCAGTTTTGGTCAATCTGGATATCTCTATCGCCACCACGTTAAAATCCTAGAAAATACTCAAGAAATTGCCTTTGATAATAACGCAATTACCTGCATGATTATTAATACTACACCCTTAAAAAAACGTCCAATTGATTCGGCTTATCTGGAATCCTCCGAAAAAATTACCCTTCCGGCTGGAATGATTTATGGCATCCAAAGTTATACCTCAGAATCCGGTCATATTAAAGTGACTTTAACCGAAAATTTTCCCGATTTTGGAAATACTGGATATTTGTATCCCGATTTTATTACCTTGAGTCGGGGGAATCTTCCCTTAATAGTAAATAAAACCTTAACCTATCAAGGAGCAACAGAAGTTTTAGTCAATACACCCGTGGTATTAAAAGGCACATTTGATCCTAATACCACTGCAGAAATTACTTTATTTGCAGAAGATCGCTATGCTTTTAATATTAATTTAGACTGGGAAAAAAGCACCTGGGAAACTCAAGTAAATCAAGGATTTAGCGATGCGGGATATCGTTGGTTACGATTAAAAGCCATTGACTCCCAAGGGAATGTTACCGCCAGTCGAGTGATTAATATTACGGTTAGTGAAAATCCTATGACCGTTGGAGAATCCTTAACTTTAGAAATCCTTGAGGATACCTTATTTAAAATTGTTCCCTTTGATTCATCTTCCTTAAATCAACAGCAAAAAGTGGCAATTAAAGCTGGTCAAACCTTCAAAGTTTTAAAATACGGTTTGGTGGACGGTCATCTAAAAATTGTCTTAGAAAATGCGATTCCTCCGGTGGGAAATTTTGGTTATATTTATACAAATAATTTGAGATTGAAGAAAGGATCGGAAGTATTTCGCTTTGATGTTGAGGAAGTTCCCGATACCGATGTTAATGCCCAAATGTTGGTTGTAGAAACCACAAAAATCAAAGCTCAACCTGTCGATTCTTCTAATTTAGAACCTCGACAATTTGAACAATTATTATTAGGACAAACCTTTGCCATTAAGGGTTACGCTTCAATTAAGGGGCATTTTCGAGTCACTTTAGCCCAATCTATTCCTAATTTTGGCACAGTAGGTTATGTCTATTGGCAGCACGTTAAATTGATTCGAGAGGGTCAACAAATTACTTATGATCCTGATGCGATTACTTTAACTGTTTTGGAAAAAACCGTCTTGAAAAAACAGCCAATTGATTCTAGTCAACTCAAAGAAATCGACCGCACAAGTTTACCCCTGGGACGGGTTTATGGCGTAAAAAGTTATAGCCTAGAAAATAACCATATTAAGGTTTCTCTTTTGGAAGAATTGCCTAATTTTGGGAATACGGGTTATATCTTTCCTCAGTATGTCAAATTCAAGCGGGGAGGACGAGTTTTTAACCCCCTACCGCCTCAAGTTGAATTAAATGTACCCTACTTTTCTCAACGAGATAATCCCCGTTTTTATTGGTCTACTTGTAATGTTACGTCTATTGCCATGGTGATGTATTATCATGGCGTGCGGCCGAAATGGGGCGGACAATTAGAAGATGAATTATTACAATGGTGTTTTAATTATGCCGGAAGTGGGTCACAAACCGATCATAATGTATTATCTGCTTTAATTCGGGCCTATGGATTTAAAACTAGTTTTAGCACGACTCGATATTGGTCAGATTTGAAAAATGAATTAATTAATCGTCGTCCGGTTGTAATTGGTGTAGATACGACTCCATCGGGTCATATTATAACAGTTATTGGCTATAATAGTCAGGGATATATTGTTAATGATCCTTGGGGAGATGCCTATACCGGTTATTCTAATACCGAGGGTCGGCGGATTATTTATTCCTCGGGTTATATGGATCAAGTTGCCGGGCCAGATGGTTCGGTTTGGGCACATTTTATTGTACCTTAATGAACTGTAGGGGCGGGTTATATATTAATCTTTGATATCCACAAATAACCTTAATAAACCCGCCCAACCTTAATAAACCCGCCCAACCCCACCCTAAAAATTCAATATAAATCTTCAAATTGAAATTCGATTAAGAAAGAGGGCAGGTTTATAGCATTTTTTTGCGGGTATCAAAGATTAATTCCGAACCTGCCCCTACCTCTAATTGAACTTTAATTAAGAAAGAGGGCAGGTTTAGGGAATTTTTTGCGGGTATCAAAGATTAATTCCGAACCTGCCCCTACCTCTAATTGAACTTTAATTAAGAAAGAGGGCAGGTTTAGGGAATTTTTTGCGGGTATCAAAGATTAATTCCGAACCTGCCCCTACGGTGCTGATTTTTAGGATAAAAACAGTTTATAGGCTGGGTTTTTATTCTCATCCCAATACCGATAACCCAAGGTTTCTAAAAAGGCTTGCCATTCTCCCATTTCTTCGGGAGGAACTTGCATTCCTACCACAATTCTGCCATAATCTGACCCATTATTCCGATAGTGAAATAAACTAATATTCCAGTTAGGACTCATCGAACAAACAAACTTCATTAACGCCCCCGGACGTTCGGGAAATTCAAAGCGATAGAGTAATTCATGATGGGCTAAAGCCGACCGTCCCCCGACCATGTGTCGCAGGTGTAATTTAGTCAGTTCATCATCGGTTAAATCAATGGTTTTAAATCCATTTTCCTCAAAATATTCGATGATTTGTGCCGCATCTTCCCGATTTTTAATCTGCATTCCGACAAAAATATGGGCTTCTTTTTCATCGGCAATACGATAGTTAAATTCGGTTAAATTGCGTTTCCCAATACATTCACAAAACTTCCGCAAACTACCCGGTTCTTCGGGAATAGTTACAGCAAAAATTGCCTCTCGGCGTTCTCCAAATTCAGCCCTTTCTGCTACAAATCGCAGGCGGTCAAAATTCATATTAGCCCCGCAAGCAATAGCAATTAAGGTTTCTCCTTGAATTTTTTCTCTTTCTACATAGGCTTTAGCTCCCGCTATGGCTAAGGCACCCGCCGGCTCTAAAATTGAACGGGTATCCTCAAAAACATCTTTAATTGCTGCACAGGTATCATCCGTATCAACTAATATAATTTCATCCACATATTCTTGACATAAACGGAAGGTTTCTTCCCCCACTTCTCGCACCGCGACCCCATCGGCAAATAATCCCACCTGTGATAATTTAACTCGATGTCCGGCTTTTAAAGATTGTGACATGGCATCCGCATCAACGGGTTCAACACCAATAATTTTAATTTCAGGACGTAATCTTTTAATATAAGCGGCAATTCCAGAGATTAATCCCCCCCCACCAATAGCCACAAAAATTGCATGAATCGGTTGTTGATATTGGCGTAAAATTTCCATCCCAATTGTACCTTGTCCAGCAATCACATAGGGGTCATCAAAAGGGTGAATAAAAGTTAATCCTTTTTCGGTTTCGAGTTGACGAGCATAGGCACAAGCTTCATCAAAAGTATCCCCATATAATACGACTTCACCCCCTCTAGCTTTGACAGCATTTATTTTAACTTGAGGGGTGGTTACAGGCATGACAATAATCGCTTTTGTGCCTAATTTAGATGCACCTAAAGCCACACCTTGGGCATGATTTCCCGCCGATGCAGCGATAACTCCTTTCTTTAATAAATCGGGGGGAAGATAAGCCATTTTGTTATAAGCTCCCCGCAATTTGAAGGAAAAGACAGACTGCATATCTTCTCGTTTCAAGAGTAGTTTATTATTCAGCCGGGCTGATAGGTTGGGAGCGGATTCTAGGGGTGTTTCTTGGGCAACATCATAAACACGGGCGGTGAGAATTTGTACTAGGTAATCGCAAAGCATGGGGTTGAAACCGAAGCAAGAAGTGAGACATAATAATTGTACAGGATCTGGAACCCTATTTTTTATTTTAATAAAAATGGGCGATCGCTTAATTTTAAATTTTGATAAAGAATTCCTGATTTTTTATCGACCTGGAGTAACATTATAGGTATCAAATAGAAGGTTGAAACGCTGATTTATGGATAAATCCATTGTGCAGTTGGTTGATGAACTTCCCACCGATAATATTACGGTGAAAGTGTTGAATGCCATTGATTATTTAATGCCGGGACAGTGGACAAATTTAGTCGGATTTGACAATAGTATCCGAACAATTACTGGAGAAACGGATGCTCAGGTGATCCAAAGAATTCGAGATCGGGCTGTGGTCTTATATCATGATCCTAAATACGGGTATCAATCGGCGGTTCAAATTTACCAAACCATTGATACGGCTGATGTGGCCATCGGAACGGCAGCCTTAGCTAATAAAATAGGAGAAAAAATCAGCTTTCTGTCTATTTTAAGCAATATTACGCCTAAACCTGAAGTGCTTCAAAGCTTTGATTTAGCCTTGAAAATTGCGGCGGAAATTATTGCTTTTTGTAAGTTAAATGGCATTCCCCAACCCAACCCCCAAGAATTTGTTAAAGCCCTGAATAATAACTATCAAGATGCAGCTTTAATGCGGATGGGGGCTTTAGTTTGTTTAGATGGTTTGTTACCTTTAGGCCCCAATTTCTTGAGTAAAATTCATCAAACTATTGCCCAAGCAGATACCACTATTTTAACACAAAATCCGGTATTTGCATCCCTGAGTAATTTTATTCCTGGGGGTACGCCCTCGGATAAATTGGGTTTTATTAACCAAGGGTTTAATGCGGTTCAAGATTGGATTAATAATCTAGTGACTAAAACCGGAATTACACCTGAATCCATTTTCAACGCTTTGGGAAATTCTATTCAAATAGCGGATGATAATTTAGATTTTGTCGCGGCATTTATTGATCAAAGCACGAATTATTATCAACATACGGGGATTCAAACCGTTGCACGGAAAGTAATTTTACAAGCTCAAGACTCTATAAAATCGGAATTATCTACTACAATTCCATCGGTTAATTCTAATCCTTCATCGGGTTCGGTTGCTTCTAGTTCTACTCAATATACTGTTGGTCAAACCGTGGAAGTTTGGGATGGTGAGGAAGAAGATTGGTATGAAGCAATGATTCAGAAAGTGAAAGAAACGGAGTATTTTGTTCATTATATGGGTTATGGTTCATCGGAGGATGAATGGGTGAATGCGGGTGATGTTCGGGTTCGAGATCATAGCACAACCGATAATAATGGATATGCTATTGGTCAAAAGGTAAAGGTGTGGGATGAGGAGCAGGAAGAATGGTATTCTGCCATTATTGAAAAAACCGAAGGAAATCAATATTATGTTAATTATATTGATTATGATGACTCCTATAATGAATGGGTGGATGCGGACGAAATTAGTTAACCCATTGTTGAGAATTTGACCCGATTACAGTTCCCAAATAACCCGCTCGGGCGGGTTTAATTTTATGATTATTTTTGCCTAGATTCATTCAATATTAATATGGAATCTCAAAACAGTTATCCTTGTCGCTGTTGTGGCTATTTAACCTTAATAGAAGAACCTCCCGGGACTTATCTGATCTGTCCGATTTGTTTTTGGGAGGATAATGAAGATATCGATAATTGGAGTGTTTGGACGGGTTCTAATCAAGTGAGTTTACGTCAAGCTCAAAAGAATTTTTTAGAGTTTGGAGCGTGTGAATTAGAATGGTTAAAGGATGTGCGATCGCCTACGGTTGATGAGGCTAGAAACCCGAATTGGGAACCGATAGAGGTTAGGGCAGAAAGAGAGGCTTTATTATTAATTGAAAAAATTAGAACCGCATTTTTAGAGGTACAGCTAGAAGATGGAATTACACTCCATGAAGCTCGCGCCCTTGATGATTATAGAGATACGGAAAAGGCTAGAATTATTGATTGTCATATCCATTGGTTAGATATTCCTGATAGCTGGATTGAAAAATTTTATGAGGCTTTTTCCTTTTTAGATGCCAAGGGATTCAGACATTATATTCCAGCTTATATGATTTGGTGTCTGAAAAATTATGAACATACAACCTCTGCATCTTTTGACTCTACTCTTTATGTTCTGGAGCGTATTTTTAAGACTGAAGATGAGTATTATCGTCCCAAGTTTAATATTTTAAATCAAGTACAATTAGAAGTGATTCAAGAATTTATGAATTTTATGAAAATTTATAGTCCGGGTTAATATGATCCAGCAAGGAACCGAACTTGATTATAATAATTGTTGAGCAAATGCGATCGCTTCTTCAATTGTCGTGATTTTCCCTTCAATTTGTCCTAACTGAATTTCCAATAAAAGTTCTCCAATTTTAGGACTTGGACGTAATTTTAACGCCTCCATTAATTCATTCCCCGTTAACAATAATTGAGGATAGGCGATGGGATCATGGGGGTTGAGATAACGATTAATTAAAGGGGAAAGATGGTCTAAGGAAAACCCAGCCGCCATCGCTCTCACAATTACGGCCGGAAATAAAATTCCTAACCCTTGGAATAAAAAATATTGCTCTCTTAAAGATAAAGCTCTGGTTTTCAAGGGATAAAGTTGTGATAGACCCTTGAGAATTGCTAAAATACTTTTTAACTCTATTTTACTAAACTTTAACTCTAGTAATTCTGCTTCAGCTAGAGCCAGATTATGATTACATAAACAGCTTAATTTTGCTATTCCCAAAATCGATATTTTTAAACTTTCCCGTAATCCTTGGGATAATTCCTGGGAAAATTGGGGGTTAATTTTTCCTAACTGTGTAGCAGCTAAATCCATTTGGGATAGGTGCTGAAACTGTTGATTTCCACTCTTAAACCAAGGAGAAATTAAGCCAACATCCCAGGCTTTTTGTATCCAGTCTGTCGCGTTAGGAGTATTGAATAAATAAACTAATTCCGTGCGAATTCGCTCAACTGCAACCCGACTTAATAAGGGAGCTAATGCTTGAATAGTAGCCTTTGTTTCCGCCTCAATTTCAAATCCTAATTGCGCCGCTTGACGGTATCCCCTTAATAATCTTAAAGGATCATCCTGTAAATTTTCAGGGGAAATCATTTTAATTAAACGCCGTTGTAAATCTTCTTGACCCTTGTTAGGATCAATAAAAGTTTGCGTAAATGGATCAAAAGCGATCGCATTCACCGTAAAATCCCGGCGACGCAAATCCTGTTCTAAACTATTACCTTCCGCTTGAGCAAAGTCAACTGTTATGTTTTTAAATACAACCCGAGCAATTTGCCGTTCCGCATCCAATAACACAAAACCAGCGCCATAATATTGAGCTAGGGTGCGTGCTGTTTTCACCGCATCTTGTAACAGGACAAAATCCAAATCCAAATCCGTTACGGTGCGACCCACTAACCCATCTCGCACAGCACCCCCGACTAAATAGGCGGGTTGCGGTAACTGACTCAGTTCAAACGGCCAACGGGCGGGAGAGAATACATCGGGTAAAGCGTCAGACATGGCAATAAAAATCAGCGAGAGAGTTTGTGCCCGTTTAGAGCTACCTAAGTTAAATTAACATCAAAGGGATGGGCAATTGTTTCCGTCCTGGGCAAATACAGAGGAGAAAATTATGTGTATTTGTGTGAATTGTTATTATGTGGATGACTGTACCACCTACCACGCCGTAGAAACTCAGCATCAAGAACGTCATTTGACTGAAAATCCCAGCTTTGAACCGACCGAACCCACCATTAATGTCAATATTCGTACCCCGAATAACCAAGATATTGAAATAGAATGGGATGTAGTCGGATGTCTAAGTTTTAAAGCAGAAAACGGTAAATGGGCAAAATTACGACCCGGGGAATTAATTCCGACTTAATCAGTCTGAGTTGATCCCCCCTAGCCCCCCTTGAGAAAGGGGGAATTAGAGATCAAAGTTCCCCTTTAATCAGGGTAAATTAGAGATCAAAGTTCCCCTTTAATAAGGGTAAATTAGAGATCAAAGTCCCCCTTATTAAGGGGGATTTAGGGGGATCTAACCTCGGGAAAAAACAGGGGTTTTAAAATCAGGTCAAACTTTCATGTAAAGTAAATGAGTTATTGTTTTAATCCGAATTGTTCTAATCCACAGAATTCTGATGATGGCAAGTTTTGTCAACAGTGTGGTTCTAAATTATTACTGAATTCTGTTTCTGATCAGGGTGAATCTGTCATTTATCGAGGGATACAGTTAATTGGACAGGGGGGATTTGGGCGCACATTTTTAGCGGTTGAGGAGAGTCAAACCGTAACCTCCGATTGTGTGATTAAACAATTTTTTCCTCAAAGTAGAAATATAGAAAAAGCCACGGAATTCTTTCAACAAGAAGCCGAACGATTACAAACCTTGGGACAGCATCCCCAAATTCCCAAGGGTTTAGGTTATTTTCAACAAGAGGGCTATCAATATTTAGTTCAAGAGTTTATAGAAGGTAAAAATTTAGCTCAGGAGTTGCAAGAAAAGGGAGCTTTTGATCAAGAAAAAATTATGGTTATTTTAAAGGATTTATTGCCAGTTTTACAGTTTATTCACGAGCATAAAGTTATTCATAGAGATATTAAACCTGAAAATATTATTCGTCGATTTGATGACCCAAAAACTACCGGAAATTTGGTTTTAGTGGATTTTGGAGCCGCTAAATTAGTCACCGGGGGAATGCTTCCCAAAACTGGAACTGTAATTGGCAGTGCGGCCTATACCGCCCCGGAACAATTAATGGGAAAAGCGGTTTTTGCCAGTGATTTATATAGTTTAGGGGTGACTTGTATTCATTTAATGACTAATGTTCCGCCCTTTGATTTGTTTGATAGCACGGAAGGAAATTGGGTTTGGCGAGATTATTTGAAAACCCCTGTTAGTTATCAATTAGGTTCTATTTTAGATAAAATGTTGCAGGGGGCAACCCGTTACCGCTACCATTCGGCGGCGGCAATATTACAACAGATTAATCCTAAACCGGATTATGTTACCCCTATGCCGGGATTAATAATTAATTCGGAAATTGGGTTTAAACCGTTATCAAAACAGCCTAAATTAATTAGTCCTTCCCCAGCTATTTCTGTTGATAAAATTCCCACGGGAAAACCTATTAATAAAATCACTCAAATTCAAGAGGCAATTCAAAAGCGTTTAGAACCCCATGGAATTGTTCAGGTACAGGTGAATAAAACTCAGATAAATCAGTTGACAATTGTTTTAAATCGAGATGAGAAGAGAGAGATTAAATATAAACATTTAGTGCCTATAATTGGTTATGAATTAACTAATTTTCAACTAAATACGATTGATAAAGTTAAAATTTTGGGACGGGTAAATAATAGCGAGGTTCCTGAATGGCAATCTTCGTTAAAAGTAGACCGAAAAACCCAGTGGAAGAATACAATTATTAGATTTCAAAATAATAACGTTTCATCCCAATTATCCAAAATCAAAACTCCCGCATTCTGGATTGACCAAATCCAAAGGCGAGAGTTTTGGATAGATGGGTTAATGATGGCGATGATTGTCTTTATTTTTGCTGATAAAATTATTATCTTAAAACCGATAATATCGTTATTAATTGCGGGGGGATTTTGGGGGGTTAAATATCTGGTCAATCGTGCCTATCCCTTGAATGTCAATCAACTATTTATCACAATCACTACTTTGTTTTTGGTGTTCGGCTGGTTAGACTTAAGAATTTGGGTGCAGGGATCTTTTGGTATAATATTAGCAGGTTTATTTATGTCCATGCCTATTTTCTTTTCTCGTCATTCCTCTTAACCTACCCTTAAACAACGTGCCATCAATTCCCTTTCAACCCAGTTACGGTTTGGCTATCCATACCAGTAGTCCAGATTTGGGATTAGCAATCAGTAATTTTCAGGATGTTAAACGCTGTCAATCCTGGGCGTTAGGACGGGATTTATCCACCCACTTACACCAGTATTTATCAGACTTTATTCAGCCTCAAACTTGGTCGGATTTAGCCTGGATTGCGGTGGCTAAAGGGCCAGGAAGTTTTACCGGAACTCGGATTGGGGTAGTTACTGCCCGTACCCTAGCCCAACAGTTGAAGATCCCTGTTTTTGCAATTTCTAGTTTAGCTGCGATCGCCGAAAAAGAACAATTTTACTTGATACAAAACCCAGATAAAAATTCAGTTATTGCCTTAGAAATGCGAGCGCAAAGAGGTCAACTTTTTGTAGCAATTTATGGTAAAAATAGAGAAGCCAATTTAGGTGTAGTTCCCCTATTAACCGATAGGGTCATGTCCCCTCAACAGTGGGAACAAACTTTAGCCTCTTGGGACAATCCCTATCATCGGGTGCAGATAGAATCAGGGTTAGGAGAAACCGCCATCCAATTACTAGAACTAGGGTATTTATATGGGAAATCAGGAAAACAATCCCACTGGTCAGAAGCTATACCCTATTATGGACAACATCCCGTAAAACTCTAATAAAATTTTCAGGAAAAATGTAATGTTTAGCACGATTTATGCTCCTGAGTATTGGACAGATTTATTCCGTAACTTAGCAATCAATAACCTCCTAATTCAAGCTCCGCCCGCTCCAGAAGTGGCAACCCAAATAAATATCTTACAGGCATTTTTTTTGGGATTAATTCAAGGAATAACGGAATTTTTACCCATTAGTAGTACCGCCCATTTAAAAGTCATTCCAGTCCTGTTAGGATGGGGAGATCCAGGCAGTGCTTTTACCGCCATTATTCAGTTAGGAAGTATTGCGGCGGTGGTTTGGTTTTTTTGGCGGGATTTAACTCAAGTGGTCACGGGTTTCTGGCAAGCAATTCAAAAAAAAGATTATGATTCCTTAGACTTCCGTTTGGCATTAGGAGTGATTTTAGGGACAATTCCAATTGTATTTTTTGGGTTTCTAGTTAAAGTCCTAATTCCCGATTATGATAACTCTCCCTTACGGAGTATGGGAGTAATTGGTACCGCTTCTATTGTGATGGCATTTTTATTAGGATTAGCAGAAAAAATAGGCAGCAGAAAACGTGATTTTGAACACCTAATACCGCGAGATGGAATATTAATGGGATTGGCACAAACCTTAGCCTTAATTCCAGGAGTATCTCGTTCAGGTTCTACCATTACCGCCGGATTATTCTTGGGTTTAGAACGAGCTACCGCCGCTCGATTTTCGTTTTTATTAGGAATTCCAGCTATTACCTTAGCCGGAATTGTAGAATTAAAAGCGGTGTTCGTTGATGGAATTGGGAATATACAAATATTTCCTCTGTTGGTGGGTTTAATTTCTGCCACGATTTTTTCCTATTTATCCATTGCTTGGTTAATTCAGTATTTACAAAGAAAAAGTACCTGGATTTTTGTTTGGTATCGTCTCGCCTTTGGAGTTGCTATTCTAACGGCGGTATTAGGAGGTGCATTAAAAAATATTTAGTTTAAAATTATAATCCCGTAGAGACGTGCCACGGCGCGTCTCCGTATTCGTAATTCGTAATTCCCTATGATTAATCCCGCTAAAATTACCACCGTATTACCCGATTCCATCGGCGCAGAAATTGGCTTTGAACCCGGAGATGCCATTATTTCTATTAATGGACAACAACCCCGTGATTTAATTGATTATCAATTTTTGTGTGCCGATGAATTTTTAGAATTAGAAGTATTAGATACCCAAGGAAAAACCCATAAAATTGAAATCGAAAAAGACTATGATCAGAATTTAGGATTAGAATTTCAATCCGCTTTATTTGATGGATTAATTCAATGTAATAATCGCTGCCCCTTTTGTTTTATTGATCAACAACCCCCCGGAAAACGGGAAACTCTCTATCTGAAAGATGACGATTATCGCCTAAGTTTTCTCTATGGTTCCTATTTAACCTTAACCAATTTATCGCCAAAAGAATGGGATAGAATTTCTCAAATGCGCCTTTCTCCCCTGTATGTTTCCGTTCACGCCACCGAACCAGAAATCAGGATTCAGTTATTAAAAAATCCCAGAGCTGGACAAATTTTAGATCAACTCAAATGGTTCAAAAAAAATCGCTTACAAATTCATGCTCAAGTCGTTGTTTGCCCCGGAATTAATGATGGAAAACACCTAGAACAAACCATTTTAGATTTAGCCCAATTTCATCGCGGCAGAATCCCGACTGTTGCCTCCATTGCCGTTGTTCCAGTGGGGTTAACTCGCTTTCGTCCCAATCAAGATGAATTAATTCCTGTTACCCCCGAAAAAGCCCAAGAAATTATTACCCAAGTTCAAACTTTACAACAAAAATTTCAACAGGAATTAGGGTCAACCTGTGTGTGGATTGCCGATGAACTCTTTTTAATTGCCGGGGCCGAATTACCCCCCGAATCCCACTATCAAGACTATCCTCAAATTGGTAATGGCGTGGGTTCCATTCGCAAATTTATCAAAGAATTTGAA
The DNA here is from genome assembly GCF_057220675.1 of Planktothrix sp. PLAVEN19ND. Lineage (NCBI taxonomy): Bacteria > Bacillati > Cyanobacteriota > Cyanophyceae > Oscillatoriales > Microcoleaceae > Planktothrix > Planktothrix sp. PLAVEN19ND. Next base: position 4,087,643 of record NZ_CM170132.1, read on the forward strand.
CAAGCGGTAAAAGACTATCCGATGCAATCTTGTTCTACCCCCCGTCAGTTCACTTGGGTGGTGGGAAATGCGGTGGAAAAAGCCTTTCAACCTCTGGTAAACTCCTTAAATGAAATTTCAGGACTAACCGTCAATCTAGTTGCCTTAGCTAGTCAATATTGGGGTCAAGAAATTACCGTAACCGGTCTATTAACCGGACAGGATTTGCGACAAAAATTAACCGGAAAAATATTAGGAAATGGCATTTTATTACCCTCAGTCATGCTTAAACAGGGAGAAGCAATCTTTCTCGATGATATGACCGTGGCAGAACTCGCTGAACAACTGCAAATTCCGATTTTTCCCGTCAGTAATGTTCAGGAATTGCTCTCAATCGCCCTGGGGGATTAATAGTTATAGCAAGAGGCAATAGGGAATAGGCAATCTCGCTATAGGTAAATACTTACTGTGAGCAGCTTTTAGCTTTCAAGAATGTCCTAATAGATGTGGCGACTGCTATATCAAGAAAAGTGAAAGGTTTGATTTATTTTCCAGGTTTATAATAGAGAAAAATCAATATCCCGTACATTTTTCCCCAAAGACAATGGTATTTTCCCAAGCGGTTGCACTTTCTTCTCCCACCGACTGCATTGATCGTCATTTTTTGAGGGTATCTCCCGATACTCCTGTCCTGGATGTAATTGAACAAATGACTCAAGACTCCAGGGATACTCAGCACCAACCCGATCCAAGCTGTGTGTTGGTTTTGGAGCATCAGCAATTAGTGGGGTTATTAACCGAACGGGATTTTGTCAAATTGGCGACCCAAGGGCGAAATTTGCAGGGGACGATGGTGGGGGAGGTGATGACACGGGGGGTGATTACGGTTCGGGAACAGGACATCAAAGAACCCCTGGAGATGATTTCAATTCTGCGTCAACATCGAATTCGACATTTACCGATTCTGGATGAACAAGGACAACCCGTGGGAATTGTTACCCCAGAAAGTATTCGGGAAATTTTGGAACCCGCAGACATTCTCAAGTGTCGAACCATTCGAGAAGTGATGGTTAAAACCGTAATTAGTAGCTCCTTAAAAACTAGTGTATTACAGTTAGCCAAACTGATGACTAAACATCGAGTCAGTTGTGTGGTGATTGGTAAAAAAATAACCGATCAAAAAATTCGACCCTTGGGAATTGTGACGGAACGGGATATCCTGAAACTGCAATCTTCACAACAGGATTTGAACCAGTTACAGGCCGAACAGGTGATGAGTCATCCCTTATGTTTGATTGATGCTAATGCTTCGCTTTGGGAAGCACATCAAGCTATGAAACAAAGAAAAATTCGGCGGTTAGTGATTGTTAATGAACGGGGATATTTAGCGGGTTTAGTCACTCAAACCACGATTTTACAAGCCATTGACTTGAATGAAATTCAGGGAGTTATTTATATTTTAAAGCAACAAATAGAAAAACTTCAAAGCGAAAAAAATAACCTATTAACAACTTTAAATTCTGATTTAAAACAAAAAGTTAATACCAATATTAATAAACTCAAAGAACAAAATCAAAGATATCAACTCTTAGCAGATACGGTGTTAAGAATTCGTTCCTCATTAAGTTTAGATGAGATTTTGAAGGCCACCGTCACCGAAGTTCGTCAATTGTTAGACTGCGATCGGGTGATGATTGAGAGTTCACAGAATCCTGGAAAAATTATTGTCGAATCCCTTGCACCCCCTGAATTATTAACCTCAAATCCCCTGGGAATCACTTTTTTTGAGTCCTGTGATCCTATGTCCTCTGATTTGGTGATTCCGATTACGGTAGAAAATCAATTCTGGGGATGTTTAATTGCTCAGAATGGGGATAAAATTCGACAATGGCAACCGGAAGAACGAGAATTTTTAGACACCTTATCCGTTCATGTTGCCTTGGGAATTCAACAAGCGACTCTCCTGGATCAAGTTCAAAAAGCCAATCGAGAACTCGAAGCTCAAGTTCAGGAAAGAACGGCTGATTTAGAACAAACCAATCAACAATTAAGACAGGAATTAGATCGAATTAAACAAGCCAAAGCCTCGTTAAAACAACAGGAAGCAATTCTCAGAAGTTTTTATAATTCTTCCCTGATGATGATGGGAGTAGTTGAACTTTTAGAAACGGATATTTTACACATATCTGATAATGCAGCAACAGCTAAATTTATCGGCAAAAATATAGAAGATATTCAATATAAATTAGCCAGCGAATTGGGAATAAATTTTCAAGATGTCCAAGTTTGGATTAACTATTATCGAGAAAGTCAACGGTTAGGAAAACCCATCCAGTTTGAGTATGAATATACTCGGGATGATCAGACCCAGCAATGGTTATTTGCCACAGTCTCCTATATTGGTTTATCCGAATATAATCGTCCTCGGTTTTCTTATATTGTTGAGGATATTAGCGATCGCAAACGTTATGAAGAATCCCTACGACGATATGAACGGGTTGTTGCCAACAGTGGAGATGCCCTTTGTTTATTGGATAGTAACTATATTCATCAACTGGTAAATCCCGCTTACTTGTACTTGGCGAATCGATCCTTAGAGGAGATAATTAATCATCCTGTTTCTGATCTTTTAGGGATTGAAGGGTTTAATAAAAAAAGCAAACCCTATTTAGATCAATGTTTGACTGGAGAAGTCGTTATACAGGAGTCTTGGGTCGATCTCCCCAAAGGAAAACGATATTTGAGGCGGATTTATACCCCCTATTTAGATGAACAGAATATCATCTGTGGCATTGTGGCAAGTATCCAAGATTTAACCTCTTTGAAAGAAACTGAAAACGCCCTGAAAAACAATGAAGAATTGTTTGCTTTAACCGTACAGCACGCCCCCGATGTCTTTGTGATTTATGATGCAGAACGGCGATTTGAATATGTCAATTCACGCACTGTAGAACGAACAAGATTCCCTAAAGAAAAATTTATTGGTTATCGAGATGAAGACGTTTATCCCCCAGAAGTTTATTCTCAATACCTGCCTTTATTAACTCAAACGATAACTACAAAAACCTTGCAGATTGGGGAATTTACCTTGCAACTTCCTGGGCTAGAACCCTATATGATTGTTGTTAAATATGTACCCGTTTTAGATGATCAGGGAGAGATTAAACAAATTTTAGGGATGACTTTTGACATTAGCGATCGCAAACAGATCGAAGAAACCCTACGTCAACGGGAAGCCCAATTAAAAGCCCTAGCTGATAATATTCCTGGAACAATTTATACCCATATTAAATGTCCCGATGGTTCCAGTTATATAGAATATATGAGTGATGGTTGCTTAGAGGTATTTGGCTGGAATGCCGAGCAAATTATCAAGAATCATAAAATTGTAGAACCGGGGTTTTACCCGGAAGATATTAAACAAGAACGAGAACAAAAAATCAGGAATGCAGAGACATTAACTTCTATATTTTGTGAACTGCGCTATCAAATGCCAAATGGGGAATTAAAATGGCTTGCAGAAGCTTCTCGCCCCGAACGTCGAGACAACGGAGATATCGCTTGGCAAGGGATTATGTTAGATGTGAGCGATCGCAAAAGAACCGAATTAGAATTAAGAGAAACTAGCGATCGCCTGAATTTCCTACTTAATTATTCTCCCGTTGTTATTTTAAGTTGTCAAGCCGAAGGCAATTATCCGATCAATTTTATTAGTAAAAATGTTCAGGATATTGTCGGCTATGAACCTGAAATATTTTTAGAAGATTCTAGCTTTTGGATTCAACACATTCACCCCGATGATCGGGAACAGGTTTTAACCAACTTAGTCACTCAATTTACGGAAGATTCTTATATTCATGAATATCGCTGGTTGAAAGCCGATGGTCACTATGGCTGGTTTCTCACCCATTTAAGAAAAGTCAGAGATGCAGCCGGAAATGTGACCGAAATGTTAGGGTATTTAATTGATATTAGCGATCGCAAAACCTTAGAACAGGAATTAGCCAGATTACTCGAACAAGAAACCCGTCGCAGCCAAGAACTCACCGAGAGAAATATAGCACTAGAACAAGCTAAAAGGGAAGCAGAAATTGCTAACCAAGCCAAAAGTGAATTTCTAGCGAATATGAGCCATGAAATTAGAACACCGATGAATGCGATTTTAGGGTTTACGGATTTATTACAATCAGTTGTCACTGATCCTAAAGCTCGGCCCTATTTAGACGCGATTATTACGGGCGGTCGTACCCTACTGGCTTTAATTAATGATATTCTGGATTTATCTAAAATTGAAGCGGGCAAACTTGAATTAAATTATACTCCCGTTAACCTGCGAGTTATGATTCAAGAAATTCAACAGATTTTTCACGCGAAAGCTTCAGAAAAAAGGTTGATTTTGCAAACTCAGATTGATTCCCAACTTCCCCAAACCCTCTATCTTGATGAAACTCGATTACGTCAAATCCTGTTTAATGTCATTGGTAATTCCCTTAAATTTACCAATACCGGAGCAGTTACAATTTCTGCCCGAACTCAATCTTACTTGACCTTCAACGGTGAAAAATTTTGGTTAGAACTGAGTATTGAGGATACAGGAATTGGCATTGCAGAGGATCAACAAAGTCGGATTTTTGAAGCCTTTATTCAAAGTTCAGGACAAAGTAATCGTAAGTATGGAGGCACGGGTTTAGGATTAGCAATTACTCAGCGCTTAACTCAGATGATGGGGGGAACCGTATTGCTCCAAAGTCAGCTTGGGAAGGGGAGTATTTTTACTTTTGTATTTCCCGAAGTATCCCCGGCTCAAAATCCTCTGATTACCCAATCTAATTGGAGTGAAGATCCCAATCTGAATCAGTTTAAACCCAGTAAAATTTTAGTGGTGGATGACATAGAATCGAACCGAAAATTGATTGAGGGATATTTTGCTGAAAGTCACCATCAATTATGGTTTGCGGAGAATGGAAAACAAGCGATTTATCAAGCAAAACTTCATCAACCTGATTTAATTTTATTGGATTTACGAATGCCGGAAATGGATGGAAAAGTTGTAGCTCAATATCTCAAACAGGAAGAAAAAACCCAACACATTCCCATTATTATTATTACCGCTTCCTGTCAAACTGAAGAATTGAAAGAACTTCAAGATTTTTCTCAAGGATGTCTCCTAAAACCCGTGAGTTTAAAACAATTAGTCAGGGAAATAAATAAATATTTACCCCTAAACTCTGAAACTGGTATGGTTATGGCAAATGATCAAAAGACGGATGATATATTAGTTGATCTGTCTTGGGTCATCGGATCAGCCGCAGCAAAAGAATTCCTTTTAAAACTTAAACAGGAGGAGGAACAGGTTTGGAATACATTAAGAAAAACCTTAAAAACTCGAGATTTACGGCAATTTGTTCAACGCTTACAAACCTGGGGGAAACAATATCAATATCAGCCTTTAATTGAATATGCCGAAGTCCTGGAAATGCAGTTAGACGCATTTGATTGGAATAATATTCCTGAAACCGTAAATGCTTTTCCTCGAATTAGAGAAAATCTTAAAAATCATATTAATTAGGGGGTTAAATCAATAAAAATGGACTCATTTATCCCAGAAGATTTTTGTATTTTGATTGTTGATGATATTACGAATAATCTAAAATTAGTTGGAAAAATTCTTGATGATGTGGGCTATAACACCACCTTTGCCACCAGTGGTTTTCAAGCATTAAATCGATTAAAAGATAATAAAATAGATTTAATTTTGTTGGATTTAATGATGCCGGAAATGGATGGCTTAGAGGTTTGTCAATTTATTAAAAATGATCCGAAATTACAAGAAATTCCAATTATTTTTCTCACGGCTAGTTATGAAGAAGAAAAATTGATTCGGGCGTTTGAATTAGGGGCTGTAGATTATATTACTAAACCTTTTATTAAAAATGAACTCTTAGCAAGAGTTAAAACCCATTTAACCCTGAAACAAACAACAGATAATCTCAAAATAGCTTTGTTAAAACTTCAACAATTATCTCAACTCGATCCCCTGACCCAAATTTTAAACCGTCGTAGCTTTTTTGAATATATTGAAAACCAATTCAATCTCGCAATTCAGAATAAAAGTTTATTTTCTTTACTGATCTTAGATTTAGATCATTTTAAACAAATTAATGATAATTATGGTCATTTAACAGGCGATCAAATTTTAATCAATTTCACTTTAGCCATTCAGAATTATCTCCGAGCCAGTGATTATTTTGGGCGCTATGGCGGAGAAGAATTCGTGATTTTACTCCCGGAAACCGATCAAGCAGATGCCCTGAAAATTGCCCAGGAAATTTGTGATTTAATTGCTCACCTTTCCATTCCCACGGAAAAAGGGAATTTACACATCACAGTCAGTATTGGGGTCGCGGTTTTTAGATCACAGGATACTCGAATTGAGGATATTTTTGATCGGGCTGATCAATGTCTATACCAAGCCAAAGCCCTAGGAAGAAATACTTGTTACGCCGGATAAATAGTTGGTCAAAAGTTAAGTTAACTGTGCAGATCAGGCACTTAGCAATGGGCAATGGGCAATGGGAAGAAAGAAGAATTGGGTTGAAATTTTATTCTTGTCTCCCGGTATTGCTAAACTGAGAACAATCAATATTTTAATCGCGGAGGATTCTATTTGTGGACTGGCGAGTTCGAGCCATTCGTGGCGCAACGACGGTTTCAGAAAATTCGGTTGCAGCCATTCGAGAAGCGGTCATAGAATTACTAGACGAATTAGAAACCCGTAATCAACTTGATCCGAATGAAATTATTAGTATGACCTTTTCTGTTACCAAAGATTTAGATGCTATTTTTCCCGCCGCGATCGCCCGTGAACGTCCCCTTTGGCAGAATGTTCCATTATTAGATGTTCAACAAATGTACGTCGCAGGCAGTTTAGAAAAATGTATTCGCTTCTTAGTTCATGTTAACTTACCCAGCGATAAAACTCAAGTTTATCACCCCTATTTAAGAGCAGCAGAAAATCTCCGTCCCGACTGGAATTTAAACCCAGTTCATTCTTAATAAAAGGGGAATGGGGAATAGGCAATGGGCAATGTTTTATCTCTTATTTTCTATTCCCTATCCCTTCTTGAAACCCATGTTAATAACCCAACGGTTACACCTGACAAACAATAACAGGCTTACTCTTTTTCCGTTGCCAAAGTGACCGAATTGGATTTGCGATCGCGCCACCAGGCTAACAGTGTACTGGCAATAAAAATACTAGAATAAGCTCCAGCAATAAATCCGATTAATAAAGCTAAAGCAAAGTATTTCAGGGTGTCACCACCAAACAGGAAAATACAAGTTAAGGGGAATAGAGTGGTTAAAGTGGTATTAATAGACCGGGTTAAAGTTTGGTCTACGGCATCATCCACCACTTGATTAATATGCAGATCAGGATTTCGGGCAATTACTTCCCGAACCCGGTCATAAATTACCACCGTATCATTAACCGAAAATCCCACAATTGTCAAGAGAGAAACCAGAAATAAACTATCAACTTCTACCCCTAAAACTAGGCCTAAAATTGAAAAAATTCCCACGGTAATGAGAACATCATGGAATAAAGCAACAAAGGCAAAAAAGGCATAGTCAAATTTAAACCGAAAGGTTAAATAAACCGTAATTCCGGCAAAAGATAGTAATAAAGCAATTAGTCCTGATATAAAAATTTGACGCCCAGTAGTAGGGCCAACGGTATCAATTTGAATTCCTTTCGGGTCAAATGCTCCAATTTTTTGAGTTAGGGCTGATTGTAAATTACTTCTTTCTTCAACGTTTAAAGTTCTCGTGCGAATAGAAACAATTTGTTTATCTTTTTTACCCGAATCTTTATCTAACAGTTGAATCGAACTATTGGCTAAACCCTGACTTGCTAAAACTTCCCGAACTTGAGTAATCTCAATCGGGCCATCACAATTATTCGGAACCGAACAATCCAATTCTAATTGTAGGCGAGTTCCTCCCACAAAATCCAAGGCTGGACGTAACGGAGCGCCAATATCTGGCCGACTCCAAGAAATCCCCATAGCGATAATTCCCGCCAGAATAATCGCACCGGAAATCGCCCACCATAAGTTGCGTTGTTTAATAACACTAAAAGCCATAAATCAGTAATCAGTAATCAGTTATCAGTGTAAGAGTAATCAGTAATCAGATTACTGACTACTGACTACCGAGAGATTTTTTTTCAAATTGGGACAGAACAATTCCGGTTTTCTTAACTCAGGGAAATCAAGAGCTATGAATAGGAAACTGCGACTACAAGTAATAGCAGTAAACATACTCACCACCACCCCTAATCCCAAGGTGAGAGCAAAACCTTTAACTAATCCTGTTCCAAACCAAAATAGGGCGACACAAGCAATCACCGTTGTGACGTTACCATCCAAAATACTACTAAACGCCCGATAAAAACCCGATTCTACAGAACGATACAAAGTTTTTCCTGCCCTCAATTCCTCACGGGTTCGTTCAAAGATTAAAACATTAGCATCCACCGCCATCCCAATACTCAGAATAAATCCGGCAATTCCTGGTAAAGTCAAAGTTACACCCAATAAATTAAACAGGGCTAAACTTAATAAGGCGTAAATAATTAAAGAAAAATCAGCGATTAATCCCGGTAATCTATAATAAACAATCATGAAAATCAGGACTAAAATTAAACCCGTCGCCCCGGCGTAAATACTACGTTGAATACTATCCCGTCCCAGGGTAGCCCCCACCGTGCGATTTTCGACAATTTCCACCGGAACTGGTAAAGCTCCCCCGCGCAATTGCACAGCCAAAGAATGAGCTTCTTCGGCACTAAATCTGCCCGTAATCACCGCCCGACCCCCAACAATTCCCGTATCCGCAAAATCCACCGGAACTGACGGAGAACTTAATAAACTATTATCCAGAAAAATCCCAATAGTTCGACCCGTTCCCGCTAAATTTTTAGTCAGTTCAGCGAACCTTTCTCCCCCTTCAGAACTAAAGACTAAACCAATATTCCAGTTTCCCCCTCCTTGTACGGGTTCAGGATAGGCGTCTTTTAAATCTTGACCTCTAAGTACCGGGTTATTATAAAGTTGAGAAATCGCATCATTACTCTTATTCAAGGATTCGAGGGCGGCTGCTAAAGCTGGAGAATCTCCCTTTTTTTTAGCCTCCTCAATTTGTTGTTTAATTCCCTGTTGGACTTGAAATTCCACCGCTAACTGTTGTTCAGTTCCCGATTTTTGTTCACGGAAATCTAACTGCGCCGTTCCTCCTAAAACCCTTTCTGCTTCTTGGGGGTCATTCACCCCAGGTAACTGCACAACAATCTGATTTTGTCCTACGGTTTGCACTAACGCTTCCGATACCCCCAGTTCATTCACCCGGTTTTCAATTACACTTTGAACCGCGGTCAGAACCCGCTCATCAATAACAGGAACTGCTTCCGAAGGTTTTAATTGAACCGTGAGTTGGGAACCTCCGCGTAAATCTAAACCCAACCGAAAAGGAATATTAGTTAACACAATAATAGAGGCGATCACCATCACCAAAATCAGAATTAAAGCAGAACGTTGTTTTCGCATTTTAATCAGTAATCAGTCATCAGTAATCAGTCATCAGTCATCAGTCATCAGTCATCGGTAAAGACGCGCCATGGCACGTCTCTACTCATTACCGATAACTGATAATTGATTTAACTCCCTCAATAATTTGTTCGGGTTGAACAATAGTCAGTCGTTCTAAAGCACCGTTATAGGGTGTAGGAATATCTTGGGATGCCAGTCTTAATACAGGTGCATCCAGTTCATCAAAAAGACGATCATTAATTGAAGCCGTAATTTCTGCCCCCAGTCCCCCGGTTTTCATACATTCTTCTACGATAACTACCCGATGGGTTTTGCGAATCGATTCCCCAATGGTGTCAAAATCGAGAGGTTTGAGGGAAATTAAATCAATCACTTCTGGATCATAACCCTGTTTGACCAAAGCAGGAACCGCTTGCATGACGTGATGGCGCATCCGAGAATAGGTCAGAATGGTTACATCTTTCCCCCGTCTTACTATTTCCGCCTTATCGATGGGGACAATATATTCTTCGTCGGGGATTTCTTCTTTGAGGTTGTATAACAGAACGTGCTCAAAAAATAGCACCGGGTTATCATCTCTAATCGCGGCTTTCATTAATCCCTTAGCATTATAGGGTGTGGAACAGGCGACCATTTTCAAGCCCGGAACCGACTGGAAATAGGATTCTAAGCGTTGGGAGTGTTCCGCCCCCAATTGACGGCCCACACCCCCAGGGCCACGAATTACCAGAGGCATTTTAAAATTTCCCCCGGAGGTATAGCGCAGCATTCCGCCGTTGTTAGCAATTTGGTTGAAGGCAAGTAACAAAAATCCCATATTCATGCCTTCAATAATCGGCCGCAACCCTGTCATGGCAGCACCAACGGCCATTCCTGTAAAACTATTTTCGGCAATCGGAGTATCTAAAACCCGCAAATCCCCATATTTTTCATAAAGATCCTTAGTAACCTTGTAGGAACCGCCATATTGACCCACATCTTCCCCCAACACGAACACTCTGGGGTCACGAGCCATTTCTTCATCGGTTGCTTGTTTCAGGGCGTTAAAAAGTAGGGTTGGTGCCATTGCAATTGTTGATAAGCGAGCGTGGATCACAGCTAATCTTACCAAAAGATTGAGTTCAAAGCCCCCTTATTCCAATTATGCTTTTTAACGTCAGTTCGACGGAGTGTGATGGCAGTGTCGCCGCCCGTAGGTATTGCACCTCATAGCAAAGCGATCGCATAGCCACGCCTGGGGAAAGCATCGCGCCTCAACAGGAGAGAGGGGGAGTGATGATTGAATCTAAAAATTGAATCAAATTAAGACAGAGAAAAAAGACTCGAACCCAAAGAAATAAAAGTTAACAGAGGTGTGTATGGAATATATAGCAATCCTAAATAAATTGTAACATTTTAATACTGATATGAAACAACCGGACGAGGATTAGATTGGTTTGCCTATTAACCTAAACTTATTCCTAATTTTCCACAGCGCCTAAAGTCTTCAGCGTAGCTTTCTGAGCATCACTAATACCCGTCACTCCTGTAATATTCATGCCTTCATAAAGGCGTTCTGCTTTAAGCGTTTTCATGCAGACACCTGTTTGAATATTCCACAGTTTAATTGTCTCATCTTCACTGCCACTAGCAAGCGTTAATTCGTCAGGACTAAAAACAACTGATCGAACTGTATTTATATGTCCTGTAAAAGTTTGGATGCAAGCACCAATTTCCACATCCCATAGTTTAATCATACAATCATCACTGCCACTCGCGACAACTTTGCTATTAGGACTAAAAGCAACCGATCTAATTTGATTCGTATGTTCTGCTAAACTATGCAGGCATTTACCTGTACCAACATCCCATATTTTGACTGTCAGATCATCACTTCCACTAGCTATAATTTTACCATTAGGACTCCAAGCAACTGAACGCACCCGGTTGTTATGTTCTCCTAAATTTGTTAGCTGTCCTGTTTCAATATTCCGTAACTGTAAGGTTTGAGCATCACTGCCAATAACCAAATTCTTACCATCAGGACTTAGAGCTACTGACCAAATCCAATATGGATAATCCTCTAAAATAGTTTGCAAACATTGACCTTCTCTTACATCCCATATTTTACAGTGATCGTCCCCAGTAGTAATCAGTTTTGTTCCTTCATTGTAGAAAGAAACTAACCAAATCCAATCTTTATGTTTACTTGGTAAAATTAAACCTTCACCAGTACCAATATCCCATAATTTTACCCTACCATCATTACCACCGCTAGCAATTTTTGTTCCTTGAGGATTGAATGCAACTGACTGTACCCGCTTTGTATGTTTGCCCAAAATTGTGTAGTTACCTGTCTCGACATTCCACAACTTAATTGTGCGATCATCGCTCCCACTAACCAAAGTTTTCCCATCAGGAGAAAAAGCAACTGACCACACTCGTTGAGTATAGCCATAGAGAGTTTTCAAAGATTCACCTTTGTGGACATCCCACAATCTGACACTCTGATCGTCACTACCACTAATTAGAGTTTCACTATCAGGACTAAAGGCTATAACTCGCACTCGACGATCACGTTCTGGTAAAGTGAATAATTCACCGGTTTCAATATTCCATAACTTCACAGTTTGATCGACACTCCCACTAGCCAGAGTTTGACCATCAGGACTAAAAACAACTGACCAAACTCGTCCCTCATGTCCCTGAAAAGTTTTGAGACATTCACCATTATGAATATCCAACAATCTCACAAGTTTATCATCGCCACCGGTTGCTAGAGTTTTACCATCAGGACTAAAGGCTATTGAGCGAACAGGATGATTGCCTTGTCGCCAAGATTGGTTACATTTACCTGTTTGAACATCCCATAATTTCACAGTTTGATCGGCACTAGCACTGGCTAGAGTTGTTCCTTGAGCATCGAAAGCAACTGCAACTACCCAATAACCATGCTCGTTTAAAACGTGACTGCATTGAGGTGCATCAACATCATTCACATCCCACAATCTTATTGTCTTATCAGAACTAGCACTTGCTAAAACATTACCATCAGAACTGAAAGCAACTGACCAAATGTGATCGGTATGTCCCTCTAATGTGGTAATACATTCACCCGTATTAATATTCCATAATCGAATAGTGTGATCGTTACTCCCACTCGCTAAAATCAGTTTTTGGGGATGAAAAGCAAGTGACCTTACCCAATTAGTATGACCGACACAAGATGTTATTAGTTGACCATCCGCAACTCGCCAAATATAAAGATTTTTATCACCATCACCTGTCGCCCATAATTTACCATCAGGACTAAAGGCTACCGAAAGAATGCTGCCCAAAGTTTCAGAAAAAACTGATTTAGATAAATCAGAATAGGCTAAATTAACCTGATGTAATTGAACTCCATCAAGATATGCTTGGCAAATAGTTAAACGTGACAAATCATAGTTTCTTAAATCGGTGTTTAGCTGGCACAATAGGTTGAGAATATTGCCTCCTAAATACCCGGGTGATTGAGGCGATTGTTGTTGGAAATTTGAGATAATTTGTTTAAGTTTATTTTCGACATTTCTTTTCCCGCCAAGTTCCTGAAGCAATCTTGACAGCATTGGTGTGATAATTTGGCGAACTTGAGTTTCTCTAATATAGTCTTTGGATGTTGCTTTGCAGAGAGAGTAGCTGTTCAAACGTTCTATTTGCTCAGTCTTAATTTCTTGGCAAAGTTCATCGATTAGTCGATTGATAATGTATTCCCTCAATACGGGTAGCTGTGTATATCCCAATGGGGTATTTTTGATGAGAGATCGCCGTTTCAAAGATGCTAGAGATTGAAGTATTTTTCCTTTAAATTCCCTTGAAAAAATATCCTCTTGTAGTTCTTTATCTAAAACTGGCTCATAATTAATAGCCAGCCAGTACATAATTTGTTGTTCTGAGGGAGATAGAGGGTTAAACTGACGCTCTAATAAATTGTTGATTTCAATAAATCTTGCTAGACCTAAATTCAAATATTCTTCCACAAATCGAGATAAATTACCTCCTAATAAATCTTGGATAGCTTCTGCTGCAACTTCTAAAGCAAAAGGATTCCCTGCATAATTTTTAATTACCAATTCCCATTCATTTTCTGAGCCTGAAAATGGTCTATTTTTCGTAAATATTTTTCGACCATCTTCTACATTTAAACCATCTAACTCTAATGATTGTATAGTTTTAGTTTTTCTGGCTATCAAGTCAATTGCTTCTGGTTTCTCTCGACTGGTGATTAGCAAACAGCTTTGATGAGATGATTGAGCTATTCGTTTTAGCAAATCACCATACCCTTGATAGCCTTCCCGATATTGACCGATATGACTACCACTTTGAAGAATTGACTCTGCATTATCCAGTACAATCAAACAGCGTGAATAGTCTAAATAATGAATCAGTCTGGTTATTTTATCCTCTAACGTCTCTGGTAGTGTAGTGTCTTGTTGATTAGAAAATAATTGGATTGCATCAGTTAGGATTTTTTCTACTGATGGAGATGCTTCAAGACTTCGCCAGATTATATAGTCAAAATTATTCTGAATTTCTTTGGCTAATTTAATTGATAAAGTTGTTTTTCCTATTCCACCCTGACCTAGCAGCAGAATTAAGTGAGATTTGTCTTGCAAAATCCATTGTTTTAGTGTATTTAGTTGATGAGTGCGTCCGTAGCAATCGGAGACAATAGGGGCATTTCCCCAATCTTCGCCAAAAGATACAGCCAGATTGGTTGATTCAGATTGACTATTATCGACCACTTCTTCCCAATTCAGCCCCAAAACTTGGCAGAAAGCTTGGAAATACTTGGGTTTTACACCTTTATTGCTTCGGAATCTTTGCCAAGTTGCAATTGAGACACTCTCTGGACTTTCCTTTTTACGGTATTTAATCATCGGTAGAAACTTACTAGCTTCATCAAGCCAATCTTCGTAATGTAACGCCCATCCCTTTTCCTTTTGGATTTGTTTTATAGCTTCCTTAATTTTGTCAAATCCCTCCGACGAGGCTTTGAGGATCTCCATATAACACTTTGCTCCCTGGTTGTCAAGCACAAATTTAGATCATTATACACTGACTCAAACTGATCTGTTTTTGTACTTGAGTATTTTGGCGACGGATGAGAGATTTGAGTCATAGCCAAGGATTGCAAGATTAAAGGAGGACAGAATGGCTGAATCAGACAAAAACAACTCCAATAAGCCCAAATGGCAGCAACGTTTGGAAATAGCAGCATCGCTTGCTGGTGGTCTTGCTGCAATTGTAGCTGCGGTGAATGGAGTGGACACATACGTCCATCACCATCCCAATGGTTTGAATAACCACAACGATTGGAAGGCTTAAACAAAGTCGAGAATGCCATGTCAGCGTAAGCCTTCGCTGCTGGAGATTGTGAAACTACTTTACAACTTCAGCAGTTATATACCTTAATACCCCGTTTTACCAAAACTCAACAGTTTTTACTCTCGCATTAATATATCAACAGAAGTAACTAATATGAGCCTCAATGATAACATTGCCCAGATGTTCAAGGATTTGGCAAACCTTGGTAACAGTATGGAACGAGAACAATTGAAAAAACAGGTAAAAGGTTACAGCATCAATGTTTGGAAAGAGGAACGCATCGCAATGGTTGTAGCATCTGGGGGAATATCAGGTGCTTTAGGGGGGCCTTGGGGGCTAGCGGCAATACCAGCCGATCTTGCTTGGTGTGGTCGGGTTAGTGCGTTAGGCTGCTTTGGTATCGGTCATATCAAAGGTATTGATGTGGACTACGACGTAGATATGAATTTAATCATGTCTATTTGGACAGACCTTGCAGAAGCAAAAAATATCGTTCCCGCAGGCAAAATTGGAATTAAGGTTTGTACCAAAGCAACACCCAAGATAGCTGCTAAGGTAGCTGGAGTTCTTGTTTCCAAAGTCGCTTTAAAAGGTGGCTCTAAACTAGGTACAAAGTTAGCATCTAAAGCTGCATCTAAAGCTGCTGCCAAGTTAGCTACAAAACTTATGGCAAAGACTGGTACAGGTTGGATTCCTTTAGTCGGGGGTCTTGTTTCTGGAGGAGTTAATTGGTGGTTAGTGAGTGGGCTTTTAGACGCGGCTGAAGAGTATTACTCACACGAATATGTTGTCTTGCGTGATAGCGAACTGGCTTCTGCTGCTTAATAGTTGACAAGGTAAGAATTCAATGAAAACTGAATCGTTTAAAGTTTTACAAACTTTTGGGCTTGAGTATCCTAATTACAAAATGCTTGTTCAAGCCAAAAGCGGTAATCGTTACGTTATCTGGTATCCCGATAGTCTTGGGGTAGATATAGGCCAAGAAGTCCTAATCGATTTCAAGGATGACTATTGGAAGACAATAGATAACCCCAAAAATGGGAAAAAGTCTGATGTCGCAAAAGTAAGCAAAGTTAGTTAGATATTTCCAATAATCATTAGATAGGCAGGGCATCCTGCCCGCCTTATCTCTAAATTTTTCGAGCTTCCTATTAGCTTACTTCAACCCCGATTTTTACATAAATAAAAGGAGAAAGTTATGGCGATTTATATTGGTGGATCTAGCATTAGTTCCTCGAATACTTCTTCTAGTTTTGGAGGCTTGAATATGAATAGCAATCTCTCACTCAATATGTTTTCGAGTCTGCCAGGCATGAGTGGTAATTTATCCGTTGATATGTCTTCCAATATGGGGATGGGAAGCATGGATATGAATATGATTTTGAATGCCGCTGGATCTATGAATAGTTCTAATGGTACTTCTGGAGTCAATTTTAATATTTGGGGTGATGGTTCGATCAACTCTTCAAAGCGCATTAATACTGATGCCCCAACCTACGTCATCACCCATGGCTGGCGAAATACAGGGGGCAACGCAGGCAACGGCTACAAGCCTGCCGACTGGATGGCTAACGAAGCTCAAGCCATTCGCCAGCGCGAGTCTAACGCAAATATCATCCTGGTGGACTGGGAAAAAGACGCTGGTAATCTCTTGTATTTCCCTTCTGCCTCCAAAACGGGGGATGTTGGCAATCAGCTAGCTACCTACTTGAGAAATAGCGGTGTAGATCCTAACCAGACCACCTTAATCGGACACAGCCTGGGGGCGCAGATTTCTGGATTTGCTGGCTCTGCCTATCGTCAATCTACTGGAAAAGCGATTAACCAAATTGTGGGATTAGACCCTGCTGGCCCGAGCTTTGAAGGTAAAGGTGCAAGCGATCGCCTCGATCCAACTGACGCGAATCGGGTTGTGGCAATTCATACCAGTATAGTTTTGGGTTACAATGATCGGCTGGGTACTCTGGATATTTACGCGAATAAGAAAGACTGGTTTCAACCTGGAAACTCCATCATTCCTAAAAACTTTTTAGGTGGCGACCATACCTATGGTACTACTCTCTTCACAGAACTACTCCAAGGCAACAGTTTCACTCAGTCTAATGGCACTCTTCTCAACCTGAACACAGTAGTCAACGCCGGATTCACGGGAGAAAATGATGCCAACACCAAAAATAATAAAGGTGTTGTTGCCCTTAACCTATCGGGTACTACCAACAATGATAATCTGGCTGGTGGTGGAGCGAATGACACCATTCGTGGCGGTGTAGGAAATGACAAAATTACTGGTGGCGATGCCAATGATTCCCTCTTTGGGGATGGCGGCAAGGATCTCCTGAATGGTGGACGCGGGAATGATTCTGTCTTCGGCGGCACTGGTGGTGATCGTGTTTTTGGAGATGAAGGTAATGACGTGCTGACCGGAGGAGATGCGACAGCAGGAAAAGGTTTTGGCGAAATTGACACCTTGACTGGTGGCGCTGGAGGCGATCGCTTTGTGCTAGGTGCTACTCAGGGAGCCTTCTACAGCGATGGTAATACCAGTACCTCCGGTATCAGCGATTACGCCTTGATTACCGACTTTAATGCCTTAGAGGACACGATCCAATTGTCGAGTTCCAAGTCTAAATATAGTCTGGGAGCAGCACCCGCGGGTCTGCCTACGGGTACAGCCATCTTTCTCAAGGAAAGCCGTCCTGAACTGATTGCAATTGTTCAAGGTTCTACCAACCTCAATCTCAGCGCTAACTATTTTGTCAATGTCTAGTAGGACTTAAACAAAAATTAGCTTGAAAATAGGCTCAAACTCAGTTTCCAAGAACACTTAATGTTGAGCGATGTTTACACAGGTGGCGATCGCAGGCTTAGAAATTAGGTGCGATCGCCATTACAAAGTGTTAGCTTTCCAGACGCCATCCGATTCTCCAGAGGAGAGGCTACGCCAACGCATATCTAGTATGATCTCGAACTTGGGGGGGATGAAAGGCGAGGACAATACGATTTATATAGAAATAACTTGAAACTGATTAGACGAAATTAAATTGATATCAATCCCATTTAATCGCGCGAGTTCTTCTCCGGTATTGGTTAAACTAATAATAGCGGTATTTCCCTGTTGATTTAAGGTCAGTTGATCAAAGGTTAATCCTTTACTGAGTCCTAGGGAATCTAACTCTGGATTAAAGTCAAGAATTAAGTCGCTTCCGCTATTAATTGATAGTACAAATATATCTTGACCTGCTCCTCCGATTAAGGTATCATTTCCGGTATCTCCAAATAACAGATCATTCCCAATTCCTCCGATTAAAGAATCATTCCCACTTCCGCCATAAAGGGTATCATTTCCAGCACATCCATCTAAAATATCTGTCCCCTCATTCCCGAATAGCAAATCTTGATCATCTCCTCCACAAATACTGTCATCTCCCATATCTCCAAATAGAATATCTGCACCCTGTTCACCTTTGAGAATATCCTGACCTTGACCTCCAAATAAACTATCATCTCCCGACCCACCATCGAGAAAATCATCTTCTGAATTTCCGAATAAAATATCGTTACCTTCACCACCCATTAAGATATCATTTCCTAAGTTTCCAAATAGTAAATCATCTCCTTCATCCCCTTGTAAGGTATCATTCTCTTTGCCACCATAAATGGTATCATTACCTAAGTTACCCTGGATAAAATCATTATTGCGATCGCCAAATAGCAAATCATTATCTTCATTCCCCTCTAAAATATCATCGTCTTCTCCACCATATTGGGTATCGTTTCCTAACCCTCCTATCAGAATATCTGCTCCCTGATTTCCAAATAATAAATCATTGCCATTTTCGCCATTTAAGTTATCTGCTCCCGCCTTACCCATTAAAGTATCATCACCTTCAAACCCTGTAATTTTATCATTAAAATCACTTCCAATTAAGTTATCATTTCCTGCTTGACCATCAAAGGTTTGTTCGACAGGATTTTGTGTTTTTAATGGGTCTATATTGGGCGTAGGAAATTGATCACACAGACATTTATCTTCACCAATGGGACTCGGTGTTGGTATTGGTGTTGGTATTGGGGTTGGACTTGGAGTTGTTGCTGGAGTTGGACTTGGAGTTAGTGCTGGGGTTGGACTTGGGGTTGGACTTGGGGTTGGACTGGGAGTTGGACTGGGAGTTGGACTTGGGGTTGGTGTTGGGGTTGGACTTGGGGTTGGACTGGGAGTTGGACTGGGAGTTGGACTTGGGGTTGGTGTTGGGGTCGGACTTGGGGTTGGACTTGGGGTTGGACTGGGAGTTGGACTGGGAGTTGGACTTGGGGTTGGTGTTGGTGTTGGTGTTGGTGTTGGGGTTGGACTTGGAGTTGGACTTGGGGTTGGTGCGGGAGTTACAACTGAAAACTCATAAGCACCACTATCAATAATTGCTGTACCATTTTGATCACCATCAGTCGGACGAGGCTGACCGAGTTGATCCGTTTTGGGTGAATTATTACTACTTCCCGTATCAATAGCGGGACTTCCTGTTAATAACGGATGAATTAACATCCCATTAACTGTTTGCAAATCTCCTAATAAAGCATCAGCAACTAATTGAATATTAGGAGTTGCTTTAGTATCGTTGGGGTTTAATTCATTGGTTTGAATATTACCACCACCATCATTATATTCAGTTCCGGTATGGTGTTTGACGTTCCAAGTATTTCCCCCATTATTAGCAATATTTTTAGATAAAATTGTATTAGTTAAGGTAACATTTGTACCGCCTCCCCAAAATCCACCTCCTTGAAATCCGGCATAATTATTGGCAATTGTTGTATTAATAATATTAGTCAAATTAGTACCATTAACGAGGGTAATTGCACCCCCTAAACCACTATTTCCGTCGATAGATTCAGCCCTATTTCCTGAAAAAGTGCTATTTGTAATGGTAGTAGGAGAGGTTTCACCCACCCATAAACCACCCCCTTGACTATAGGCTAGGTTATTAGCAATTGTTGTATTATTTATAGTTAATTCAGCATTTCCAGAACGCAATCCTCCCCCTAAAGAATCTCCTTTATTATTGGTTTGAATTGTATTATTAATAATTGTACTATTTTCCACAATAATTTTATCGGGGGGATAGGCAAATAGAAATAATCCTCCCCCCTGTCCAGCCCCCGTATTTCCATCAAATACGGAGTTATTAATCCGAATAATTCCACCTGTTAAACCTGGGGTAGCATTGGCTCCAGAGGCGTTTGCACCATCGGTATAAATGGCTCCGCCTGCACCGTGATAATTACTTGAACCATTAGGAACTGTACCCCCTGGAACAGAAGTATTGTTAATAAATTTAGAATTATCAACAGTTAAGTTACCCAATAAATGATTGATTGCACCGCCATTTATTCCCTTATTATTGGTGAATTGACTATTAGTAACTGTGAGAGAACCTGCGCTTTTTGTTGCGATCGCACCTCCTCCCCTTTCACTCCCACCTAATGTGCCGTCATTATTATTAAATTTGCTATTAATAACAACTGTATTACTCTTAAAACCCGTATATATTCCGCCTCCAAATTGAGCGATATTATTATTCAGTTCACTATCTTCTAATGTCAGGTTGGTTGAACCTTGCATCCGAATTCCACCCCCGGCACCCGCTTCGTCAATTCCTTGGGCTTTACCATTGGCAATAATCAGGTTTTTTAGGGTTGTATTGGTGGGTTGAAATTGGGGACTAACTTGGAGTTCAAAGACGCGAAATTGATTGTCTCCGCTAATAGTAATTTTATTAGGAGTCGCGCCCGAAATGAGTCCATCAATGGTAATACTTTGATTAATATTTAATTGACCACTGGTTAGTAGAATAGTCGGGTTAGGTTGATTTGCTAAACTCGAATCAAATTGGATAATATCCCCAGGTTGAGCTTGAGCGATCGCTTCTCTTAAAGAACCAATCCCATTATCATTTAAGTTGGTAACAATTAAAGCCATTTTATTTTATCCTAAATTAAAAAGATTTTTACAATATTTTATCCTTCAATATAGTTAAAAAATTAGTCTATCTTGAAGGATAAATTAAACCTTAGTTTGGATTAAAAGCCAATCCCATAAAATCTTGAGAAGTCAGCAAATTAGAATTAAATCCTTTTAGAGTTGCCAAAACTTCCCCTGTACTTGAAACTTGAATTAAAGTGTTGTTTTCGACCTGGGTAAATTCTAATTTTTCAAAAGTTAATCCTCCCGTCAACCCGATCAAGTCTTCCCCATCAGTAAAGTCATCAATCCAATTATTACCCTGATTTTCTCCTAAAACAAAAGTATCTTGTCCTTTCCCTCCCCATAATAAATCATCTCCCAAATCTCCACTAATAAAATCATCTCCATCTCCCCCTAAAAGGGTGTCATTTCCTTGACCACCATAGAGGGTATCATTACCCGTTCTTCCCTTTAAGAAATCATTCCCTAAATTACCAAAAATTAGATCATTATCTTCTCCCCCACAAATAGTATCATTATCCTGTCCGCCATATATAATATCGTTTCCAGATCCTCCTTGTAATAAATCATCTCCTTGATTTCCAAATAAAATATCGTTGTCTTCATTCCCAACTAAAGTATCATTTCCTAAATCTCCAAAAAGAGTATCGTTACCTTGATTTCCCCAAACTAAATCATTTCCTTGACCCCCATAAATAATATCATTTCCATTTCCTCCTTGAAGGTTATCATCTCCTAAATTTCCCCAAATAATATCTTCACCATCTTCGCCTAAAACAAAGTCATTCTCCTGTCCTCCATAAATACTGTCGTCTCCCAAATCTCCGGTTATATGATCATCTCCTTGATTTCCAAATAAAATATCATTTCCAAACGCACCATCTAAATTGTCATTTCCTTCTAAACCATAGAGAATATCGTCAGTATCTCGACCTAAAATCCCATCTGCTTCAGGTGTCCCTAACCCATTCGTTTGTTCGGGGTCAAAAATAGTATTAACAACAGTGTTTTTAGCAGGTATGATATTAGGAATATCGATACATTTATCTTGTAGTTCAAGTCCGCTCCTTCCCCCTGGTGTGGGAGTTGGTGTGGGTGTTGGAATAGGTTGTGGTGTGGGACTTGGACTTGGTGCGGGAGTTGGACTTGGACTTGGACTGGGTGTTGGACTGGGTGTTGGAATAGGTTGTGGTGTGGGACTTGGACTTGGTGCGGGAGTTGGACTGGGACTTGGACTGGGACTTGGAGTTGGACTTGGAGTTGGACTTGGACTTGGACTGGGACTTGGAGTTGGACTTGGAGTTGGAGTTGGACTTGGACTGGGACTTGGAGTTGGACTTGGAGTTGGACTTGGAGTTGGACTTGGAGTTGGACTTGGAGTTGGACTTGGAGTTACAACTGAAAACTCATAAGCACCACTATCAATAATTGCTGTACCATTTTGATCGCCATCAATAGGGCGAGGTTGACCGAGTTGATCCGTTGTGGGTGAATTATTACTACTTCCGGTATCAATAGCGGGACTTCCTGTTAATAACGGATGAATTAATACCCCATTAATAGTTTGTAAACCTCCTAATAAAGCATCAGCAACCAACTGAATATTAGCAGTTGCTTTAATATCATTCGGGTTTAGTTCCGTCGTTTGAATATTTCCTCCGCCATTGTTAAGTTGAGCAGTAACATGATGGTTTGTATTCCAAGTATTTCCGCCATTAAATGCTTTATTTTTAGATAAAAGTGTATTAGTTAACGTAACATTTGTTCCCCCCGATGATATTCCTCCACCTAAAAACCCTGCATAATTATTAGCAATTGTTGTATTAATAATACTGGTGGGAGTTGTTCCATTCGCCAGAGCAATTCCTCCGCCTATCCCTTTTTTTCCATCTTGAGATTCTGCTCTATTTCCTGAAATGGTACTATTAATAATCGTCATCGGTACCTGTTCTCCAACCCACAAACCACCGCCTTGACTCAAAGCATTATTATTCGCAACGGTTGTATTTTTAAGGGTAAAATTTCCATTGTTTCCCGGTCTAATTCCCCCTCCATAAGCATCACCCCTATTATCAAAAACAACAGAATTATTAATAATTGTGCTATTTTCAATAATAGCTTGATCGGGAGAATAAAGATATAAATATAACCCTCCCGCTTGTCCGGCTGATGTGTTACCATCAATTAAACAATTATTAATCTGAATTGTTCTTAATGTTCCTTCCGACTTGGCTCCATCGGAAAAAATTGCCCCTCCATAACCAGCAGAAACACCTGCACCCAGAGATACAGTACCTCCAGCGACAGAAGTATTATTAATAAACTTAGTATTCTGAACATTTAAGTCGCAAATAACACTGTAAATAGCTCCGCCATTAATTCCTTTATTATTAGTAAATTCACTATCAATTATCGTAACATCGGTTAAACTATCTGTAGAAATCGCACCTCCTCCCCGGTGACTTTTTCCCTGAGTACCATCATTATTATCAAATTTACTATTAATAATTGTTGTCTGGGTTTTATACCCACTAAAAAGAGCCCCTCCATACTGAGCTATATTATTATTAACCTGACTATTTTCTAAGGTTAAAGTGTTTAATGTTTTAACTCTAACCCCTCCCCCTGCACCCTCTTGCTCAACTCCTTGGGCATTACCATTGACAATAATTAGGTTTTTAAGAGTTGTATTCGTAGGTTGAGCTTGAGCATTAGCTTGAAGTTCTAAGACGCGAAATTGATTTTCACCACTAATGGTAATCGAAGTTGGAACTGTACCCGGAATTAGTCCATCAATGGTAAGACTTTTATTGACATTAAGTTGACCACTGGTCAGTTTAATGGTAGGATTGGTTAGACTTGCTAAACTCGAATCAAATTGGATAATATCTCCAGGTTGAGCTAGGGCGATCGCGTTTCTTAGAGAACCCGCTCCATTATCATTTAAGTTGGTAACAATTACGGCAGCCATTACGAGTAATCCTAATTTTAGGTATGATTTTTAGACAATTATCTATTCAAGAACAGTTACTGAATATCCGGTGATCTGAGATATTTTTTTTCGGTCTTCTAACCATTTTTACCGAGGGCTAAATTCAGTAGAATTAGCGATCACAAATTCCAGTAAAATTAGACAACAGATTTTAAACCGTTGATTATTCCGGTCTAGCAGTTGAGTATAAAATAATAGTCTAATTAATTGATCTAAGACTAAACTCAGAGTATGAAATTGAGCGAAAATTTTAATGTTTGAAAAAATCCCATTCTGGTGTGGATCAAGAGAAAGGAATTTAACCTTATTTTTAAACGCAAAAACTATCCTAGAAGTATTTCCTAAGCACAAGTTCAGCCAAACGAGGGTTAAATTAAAATTTCCAGAAAAGCACAAGGTTGAAACAGTGAACATTTTTTAGACTCTCAAAGGGTGTATATTAGTAGATACATCCCTATCATGATTAAGTCAGGCTACACTGTATATTTGACGAAAACCCCTGAATTAAAGTTTCCCTATTTTCAAGATTAACAATTAACTCAGATTCACCCTGCTAAAATAAATAGATTGGCACCTTCACCCAGCCACCACGGGAAAGCACCAACCCAAATGTGACATACTGCCAGGAAGTCACAAAAGCATATTACTAAAGCCCAAACTACCTTGATTTAAGCTCTAATCTATTAATAGCCTAATTCCTGGGTTTTTGCATCAGAAATTATACGGAACTTTGTCAGCAAAAAAGAACATCGTATCTCCGAGAAATCATGGAGAAAAACGCCAATAAAAAGGGGTGAGGCACAACTCACCCGCTTAATAGGCCTAGAAATCTATTCTGGCAAAGATTAATCCCGATTAAAGGCAATCAGTAGGCGCAGAATAAAGATAAACAGGTTGATGTAGGTCAAATACATCGATAATGCGGCGGATAAATACTGTTTGTCGGTGTAAGCGCGGGGAAGCAAATAGAAGTCAACCACCGCCGCCCCCACAAATAGGAGCACTCCCAAGCCAGAAATCCCAATTTCTAACCAGGAAGGGGCAATAATTCCAAAGAAACCGAGGACAAATTGAGCTAAAATCACCACGAATAGGGAAATAATTCCTAAACTAATGGTTTTGCTCAAAGCCATCCCATCGGACTCGGAGAGGTTAGACCCAATCGAACGTGCCCCGATAAAGGTGACTCCGCATCCTAAAGCTGCCACCCCAATTCCAGCCATCCCAACACCACTTGTGCCCAAAGCCAGGGCAACCAGACCTGTGAGGGTGTAGCCTGTCAGTAGGCTATAGGTTGCTAATAGGGGTAAAGCCGCTTGATTGTTACCCTTGCTGGCGATACCCGAAGCCACAAAAAACAAAGCGATTTGGGCAATGAAGGCAACCCAGATGGTTGTCATAAACAATCCGGGGTTTGTAGCTAAAACGTTCAGACCCCCAAAAGTTCCAAGAGCCGTAAGGATTAACCCGCCGCCCACATAGGGTAAGGCGTTAGCAATCACATTTGGGCCAACAATAGCCTCATTTCTAGCCTCTCGTACAGCTTGACGGAAATTACTGGTACTGGTCATATTGTCCTTCCATAATCAACACTACCTCCTTATAATTTAGCGAATTCTGGGAATTTGGGGTGGTTTAAAGGGAGATTCACAATATTAGTGATCATCACTGAGATAGAATTAAAGTTTTTAAAAGCAGAAAAGTAGATTTTTTAGCTATCAATGAAGGTAAGCTACTAAACCCTTACCCATTTTAATATATCAGGAGATTTATCGTAACGATAGCTAAGACCATCATTAGCCGTAATTGTTTGTCCTCGACTGGCTTTATTTCTGATCGTGCTGAGGCTGTAAGCGGTTAATCCCTGCATCTGTTGATGGGAAAATTGAGCTTTCCCTTCGATTTCTACTAAAATTTCAATCGGTTCAGAAGTTGCTTGAGTTTGCGGAGATTTGCTGACTGTTATTGCCGTTGAGTGATAATCTGCAATATCTACTAAACGCCAACTAGAATCTTCAGCAAGTTCTAACACTTTTTGATGATAGTTAAATAGACTTTCTCGATGTCCGACACTAATAAATGTTTTACCTGTTTCCTGTAACTGTTTGTATAGTTGATCTTCATTTTTTAAATCTAGGGCACTGGTGGCTTCATCTAATATAACAAAATCAGGACGATTAATTAATAAGCGTGCAAAGGCTAAACGTTGCTGTTCTCCCAAAGATAAAATACTTTCCCAGGGCATTTCTTCATCAAAATTTTTAATCCGATCAATGACATTTCCTAGGTTAACCTGTTGTAAAACTTCTTTTAATTCTAATTCACTAATCGGATTATTTGTTTGAGGGTAGATTAGCTGTTCACGCAAGGTTCCTAAGATAATATAGGGACGCTGTGGTAAAAATAAAATATCATCTAAGGGCGGCCGAATTAAATCCCCTGTACCGACATTCCACAAGCCGGAAATGGCGCGTAATAAGGAGCTTTTTCCCCGACCACTGGGGCCAACGATTAATAAACCTTTGCCTGGTTCGATCGCTAGAGATAAATGTTCAACAATGACTTTGGCGGCATCGGGGGTTTGTAGGGTGACATCTTCAAAAGCCAGATGATCATTTTCTATAACTTGAATCGTGTTAACTTGATTAGAGGTTTGACTGACGCTGGCTAAGGCTTGGGAAAAATCGTCTAAACGCTCAATATAATTGATAAATTCACCCGATTTACCAAATTCATCTACTAATACCGCCAGGGCAGTGGAAAAGAAATAACAGGCATAGCTGGCTTGATTAACTTCTCCTAGTTCGATACTTCCAATAACGTATAAAGGAGAAACAATTAGGAAGGGAAATATTTGAATAAAAGCTTCATAACCTTTATTGAAAAATTCCTGGGTTCTCTCCCAACCAATTTTACCAATAGTTACGTCAATGACTTGATTAAATCTACGTTGAATAATATTGAGTTCTTTTTCTTCGCCTCGGAAAAAAGCAATAGATTCGGCATGATTTCGAATATGAGTTAGGGAATAATTATAGCTGGCTTCCACTTCTAATTGCTGTTTATTAATTTTATTAATTTGTTGAACGATATAAGTGGCAAGAATATTACCAATCACTGTATAGATAAAAAGGACAATAGCAATGGTACTAGAAATTGACCAGAGAATCGTGATAAAAACCAACATCTCTATTAATTTTTCAAAACAGGTTGTCAAAAAGTCCAGGGTCATTCGGGCGATCGGTTCAATTTCCTGGGCTAATCGTTGATCGGGATTGGGAATTTTCTCTTGAAAGTTAATTTGATAATAGGCACGGTTCTTAAAATATTGCTGTAATATTTTCTGGTTAATCCATTGATACCAGTCCAGTGCGATTCTTTTTTTGATAAATTTGGAAAATCCTGATACGACAACCATGCCTATCAGAGTCATGCTATAAATAATTAACGAATGAGTTAGTTTCGGTAAATTCCTTGCTTCCGTAAAGTCAATTAAGTCTCGAAAAACAAAACTATTAAAAGCATTAAAACCAACAAGACCAACTAATAACAATAGTAATAAAAACAGCATTCCCCAAGAGCGAATAACTTCTGAAAAAGCTCGGTTTTGCGATTCTATGGGATACCAATAAACTTGGATAAAAGCTAAAATCTTTTGAAGAAACTGATTAAAATTCTGGCTATCATCTTTGGGATTAATATTTGTCGCGCTTTTTACCGAAACGTTCATCATTTTTCCTGCTGTAATGTGCGGGGATATTAAAGGTTTTAATACTTATCTCCAGAATTAGAGATTGATTAATCATATCATATTCAATAGTTGATAAGCATCGGCCATGATACTAACTATTTTTTCTGGTGTGGACTGTTTATTTCCTGCGGTTCAAAAGCTCCCCTATTTACAAAATGTTTGCTTAAAGATGTTTGATTAATCGTTCTCATAAAGACTTTGGTGGTATTAAGTAACCACTTTGAACAAAATAATCAAAGTAAGTTTTTAATAAGGAGTTGTCTATGGGCGGAAAATTAAAGTCAGTTTCTTTCAATCCCATTAGGGTATTTTGACAGTCAAATTGGGGCGGATTCCCTCGTTCTACATGATCATCAGAGAAGTTACTAAGGACTGGTGCTAAGACATTATCTTGATTTATTTTACAGTGTTCTGCTAAATGCGATCGCCATTTTTCAAAAGATACTGACTCTAAAGGATAACCCATTTCCCGAATGGAATTAAATAAATTATTATTGGGGGTGGGATGGGAATTTAGCAGATGAAATGCTTTCCCTAAAGAGGTTTCTTGATGGGCTAAATGCACAATCGCCGCACTAACATAATCCACCGGAGTTAGGTCTTCACTACTATCCCCAAAATCGGGAACCATTCCTAATTGAATACAGCCTTTAATCATACGACAAAATAAATCTTGAGTGTTACAAATCCCCGTTTTACTATCACCAATAATACGAGAAGCTCTAAAAATTGTAATGGGTAAACCCCGTTGACGTGCTGCTAAAATTAATTTTTCTGCTACCCATTTACTTTGGGTATAGCCGGCATTGAGTCCATGATTGATACCCAGGGGATCGGATTCTTGGATGACATGACCTTGAGCATAGGTCGAGGAAAAAACAGAAATAGTCGAGATAAAATGGACGGGTTTAGTTTTATTTAAACAGGCGAGTCTGAGGATTTCTTCTGTGCCGAAAACGTTGGCAGGTTTGAGAATAGAATAGGGATATAAAGCATTGACCCAAGCCCCATTATGATAAATAATATCAATTTTTTCTGCTAGTTCTAAAAAATCCGGCTCACACAATCCTAAATATTTTTGGGATAAGTCACCGATGACAGGAATAATGCGCTGACTTTGATTTTCATTGCCCAATTGAAAGGTTTTCAATTTATCGTTGATTTTAGCTTGGGCTGCCTCTAAATGATGACTACGAATTAGACAATAAATATTTGCTTCAGTTTTTTCTAATAGTTTTGCTAGTAAATGAATACCGAGAAAACCAGTCACTCCCGTTAGCAAAATATTAACAGGATGGGCAGTAAATTGATGATCCTGGTTCGGCGGTTGAATGGCATCATCTAAAATAATTTCTGTTTGCCAATTGGGAGTTTGAGCGGTGTCAAAATCATCGGGTAAAGTTTGAGCTAGGTGATTATCTAAATTGGTGGCTAATCCGGCGATCGTTGGTTCAGCAAAAAGATAATTTAAGGGGATATTAATTGATAATTTTTCCCGCAATCGAGAGATAACCTGAACTGCTTTTAAGGAATGTCCTCCTAGGTCAAAAAAGTTCTCAGAAATACTAATTGTCGTTAAGCCTAAAACCTCTTGCCAAATATCAGTGACGATTTTTTCCGTAGGGGTGCGGGGCATAATTAAGGTTTGATTTTGATCATTTTTTATCGGTATTGGTAAAGCATGACGATCAATTTTCCCACTACTCATTAGGGGCAATTCTTTAAGCTCTACAAAAAAGGAAGGAATCATATAATTCGGTAACTTTTCTTTCAAAAAACCTCGCAATTTTGGAATTTCTATAGATGGCAATTCCGGTACAATATAAGCAACTAATTGTTTTTGATTAGGTTCATCTTCTCTGACAATAACGGCGTTGGCTTGTATGCCAGGGTATTCTGCTAAGACGGCTTCAATTTCCCCGATTTCAATGCGAAAACCGCGAATTTTGACTTGATGATCAATTCTTCCTAAAAATTCAATATTGCCATCGGGCTGATAACGGGCTAAATCTCCTGTTTTATATAAACGCAGGGTTTGAGACCCATTAAAGGCATGGGTAATAAATTTTTCAGTCGTTAAATCCTCTCGATTGAGATAGCCTTGGGCTAATCCTAACCCCCCAATTAATAATTCTCCTGGAATTCCAATAGGAAGTTGTTGCAGATGGCGATCGCAGATATAAACTTGGGTATTATTGATGGGTTTACCAATGGAAACAGAATGAATTTGAGTCTTTTGATTCTTCAAGTTAGGGTTAAATAAAGTAGTAGTAATTGTTGCTTCTGTCGGGCCGTAAGCATTCAGCCAAATTAGGTCATCTCGTTGATGATTAGCGACTATTTTTTGCCAAAGGGTTAATCGTTCTGATAACACTTCTTCACTTCCAGTAATCACTAAACGTAAGGATTTTGCTAGGGGTATGTTACTGTGGAACAAATCTAAAACCCATTCGTGCCAATAGGTCGCGGGAAGATTAATAATTGTTAATTGTTTTTGCTGAATAAATTGGGTAAAATCCCTAAAAGTTGGAAAGAATATTTGAGGTCGCAGGATTAATGTTGCACCGCTTAAAAGTGTGGGAAAAATTTCTTCGGCGGCAACATCAAAGGTAAAAGTAGCGAATTGTAAAACCCGATCCTGTTCGGTTAAATTGTAGGCTTTAATTATTGCTAAATTGTGATTGACTAAACTTTGATGTTCAATCATTACTCCTTTGGGATTTCCTGTCGAACCTGATGTATAAATCAGATAAGCTAAATCCTTGGGGGTGATGGAGTTGGCTAAATTTTCTGGGTTGTAGGTGGCAATTGCCTGGGCTTCTGTGTCGAGACAAACAACTTTAGCTTGATGGTTACTGACTAAATTCTTGAGGCTATTTTGAGTGATTAATACCCCTACCTGGGCATCATTTAAAATAAATTCTAACCGCTCTTGGGGATAATCTTCTCCTAAAATAAGATAGGCTCCACCCGCTTTCAAAATGGCTAATAGGGCGATGATGATAGAGGGCGATCGCTCTAAATAAATACCCACTAAAGAACCTGGTTTAAATCCTTGGGATTGTAGATAATTAGCGAGTTGATTGGCGCGTTCATTTAAGGTTTGATAGGTTATTTTTTCTGTGTCACTTTCTAGGGCGATTGCCAGGGGGGTTTTAAAAACCTGATTTTCCCATAATTCCTGAATACAAATGTTGGGTTTTTCCGGTGTATTAGTATTGTTCCATTGGTTAAATAATTGAGATTCTGCATCGCTAACCAGGGGTAATAATTCAATCTGTTGCTTTGGATTAATAACGATACCTGCTAATAAAGTTTGAAAGTGATTAATTAAACGCTCAATGGTATCTTGATTGAATAAAGCACAATTATAATCAAAGGAACCCACTAAACCTTCGGTAGTTTCCTGCATGGCTAGGGTTAAATCAAATTGAGCAATTAGGGCATTGAGGGGAACAGGTGTTAATTGTAAATCGGCGATCGCAAAATTATCTATATGTAGTTTATCTTCCCAGGAAAACATGACTTGAAATAGCGGACTATAGCTAATATTTCGCTCAGGATTAACGATTTCTACCACTTTCTCTAGGGGCAAATCTTGATGCTCATAGGCCTCTAAAACCACTTGTTTAACTTGGGCAAGCAGGGCTTGAAAAGAAAGATTTTCAG
Source organism: Planktothrix sp. PLAVEN19ND (assembly GCF_057220675.1). Taxonomy (NCBI): domain Bacteria; kingdom Bacillati; phylum Cyanobacteriota; class Cyanophyceae; order Oscillatoriales; family Microcoleaceae; genus Planktothrix; species Planktothrix sp. PLAVEN19ND. The sequence continues at coordinate 4,118,968 of NZ_CM170132.1, forward strand.
TGAAATGACTCCGAATCACTAAAGTATTAATAAAACAGCCAATTAACGGTTCAATTTCAGGAAATTGCCTGTTACCCGAAGGAATACCAATCACAATATCTTCTTGACGACTATAGCGATATAGCAAAACACTAAAGGCCGCTAATAAAGTCATATTGAGAGTAGTAGCCGAGTTTTGACTTAATGTTTTAAGTTGTTGACTTAATTCGGCATTGAGTTTAAATTTACAACTATCACCCTTAAAACTTTTTAAGGGAGGACGAGGAGAATCCCAAGGGAGTTCTAATAGGGGAGGAATACCCGCCAATTGTTGTTGCCAATAAGTGGTTTGCTGGATTAATTTATCTCCTTGTAGTTGCTGCCTTTGCCATACAGTAAAATCCCCATATTGGATCGGTAAATCGGGTAAAGGATTAGCTTCTTGTTTCAGCAAGGCTTGATATAAACTAGAAAGTTCTTGTAATAAAACTTTCATTGACCAACCATCAAAAACAGAATGATGTAAACTGAGAAATAAAATATGAGATTCTTCGCTCAATTTGACTACTAAGGTTCGCATTAAGGGAGCTTGAGTTAGGTCAAATGGCGTATAAATTTCTTGCTGGGTTAATCGATTGACTTCTTCGGTTTGTTGGCTTAAAGATAAAGATTCTAAATGAATTAAGGGTAAATTTAATGAAATTTTTGGACTAATAATTTGTTGGGGAATTTCATCTACTTCTTGAAAACTGGTACGCAAGACATCATGGCGTTGGACAATACTTTCTAGGGATTTTCTTAATATTTCAACTTCTAAATTGCCTTTTATTTGAAGACGAAAAGGCATATTATAGGTATAGCCTTGATTTTCTAATTGATAAAGAAACCACAATCTTTCCTGGGAAAATGAGAGGGGGAGTGGCTGAGAAATATCTCTTAGGGGGATAGTGTGGGCTTTTAATCCAATCCCTTTTTTTTGCAGTAAAAGTCTCAGTAGTTTTTGTTTATCTTGAAAGTTATTAGTCATAATCAATAGCTATAGCAATCCTATTTGAGTTGTGTTCAAAATTCTTGAGCAAGGAAAGGGGAACAGGCTACAGGGGTAATACTTCTTAAACCATTCGTTTTCTAATGTTAAGCAGATGCTAAATGGCTGTATAGCCTCCGTCTACCATTAAAATTGCTCCTGTCACATAGGAAGATGCGTCGGAAGCTAAAAATATGACAGGGCCAATTAATTCTGATAATTCACCGGTGCGTTTCATGGGAATTCTGGTATAAAGTTCATTCATTTCATCGGGCGTTGAACGCAAACCTTCTGTTCCTGCCATCATATTATTCATATAACCAGGGGCAAAAACATTAACGCGAATGTCTTGCTTTCCTAATTCTACAGCCATCGTTCTTGCAAGTTGATTAACGCCCCCTTTAGCGGCGGTATAGGCCCCGGATGATTTGGGAACAGCGACGATACTAGCAATAGAAGAATTCATAATAATTGAGCCTTTTTTACCCTGTTTAACCATTTGTTTTGCTGCCAATTGAGCGCAATTAAAATAGCCTTTTAAGTCAACATTAATCACAGAATCCCATTCTGATTCATCTAATTCATCGGTGGTTTTGAGAATTTCAATCCCGGCATTACAGACCATAATATCGAGTTGACCATAATGGGCGATCGCCTGTTCAATTAAATTCAGACAATCTTGACGATTACAAACATCGGTGTAAATTGCCACCGCTTCCCCCCCTGCTTGTTGAATCAGTTTAGCGGTTTGTTCAGCCTCTGTTTGATTTATATCGGCAATCACAACCTTAGCCCCGGCTTGAGCTAAACCCTGGGCGATAACTTTACCAATACCTCTAGCGGCTCCGGTAATGATGGCAACTTTAGCTGTTAAATCGAAAAGATGATTGTTCATTGTTTTTAATGAGATTGGGGGATACTTTTTTTAAAACCTTAATCACAAGGGTATTGCTTAATCCTGGGATAATAAGGTTTTGACTTCTTCAGGAGACATTTTAGCAATTTCTTGAACTGTAATGGCAATTTCGTTCAGCAAATTTTCGTCTCCCACCGATTGACTCATTTCTTTTACTAATTGGGCGATTGTTGGATGATTAAAGAGTTGACGCACAGAAACTTCTAATTCTAAGGTTTGCCGAATTTTACTAATCAGTTGAATTGCTTTTAAAGAATGTCCCCCTAAAATGAAGAAATCATCCTCAATCCCGACTTTTTCTACCCCTAAAATTTCAGCCCAAATTTCCGTCATGACTTCTTCAATGGGACTCCGAGGTGCGGTGTAAGTTTGTGTTAATAAAACTTGATTTTGATCAACTATGGGTAAGGCTTGACGATCTACTTTGCCATTAGGACTTAGCTGAAAAGATGCCATCGGCACGAAAGCAGACGGAATCATATATTCGGGTAGCCATTGCCCTAAAAACCGACGTAATTCGGCAATATTAATAGTTATTCCTGGGCGGTGAATAAAATAAGCAACTAGATATTTTTCCCGAGCCGTTTCACCTTGAACTGTCGCCACTCCCTGAACAATTTGGGGATATTGATTTAAGATAGCCTCCACTTCTCCTAATTCAATTCGATAACCTCTAACTTTGACCACATCATCTATTCTACCTAAATATTCCAGATCACCATTGGGTAAATAACGGGCTAAATCGCCAGTTTTATACAGAAAAGAATTTTCCTGAAAAGGGTTAGGAATAAATTTTTCCTGGGTTAATTCAGGATTATTAAAATAACCCCGAGCTAACCCACCGCCAGCGACATATAATTCACCGATAATGCCAATGGGAACGGGTTGCAGATAGGAGTTTAAAAGATAAACTTTAACGTTGATAGCGGGCTTCCCAATCGGTACATATTGAGGCCAATAATCCGGTTGTTGATCAAACGGATAACTGGTGACTAAATCCGCTTCTGTGGGGCCATAAAAATTATACAGGGTACACTTTTTAAGTTGCTTAAATAAAGCTATCATGGATGGGGTAATTTGTAGTTGTTCTCCGGCGGAAATAATTTCACAGAAGTTAGCAAATACCTGGGGTTGTTCGCTATAGGTTTCGATGAGTTGTTGTAATAAAGTAACGGGTAAAATTGCTTTGTGGATAGGGTTATTAGCGAGTAAATCAGTGAGTTTTACCAGATCGAGTCGGGACTCATTAGGAGTAATAAATAGGGTTCCCCCTAAACACCAAGCTGCAAACATTTCATGGTAACTCACATCAAAATTAAAAGGAGCAAATTGCAAGAAGTTCCTCGCTGGTGACATTTTAGCCCGATGATGTTCAATCAGATTAGTGAGGGATTGATGGGGGATCATAATTCCTTTGGGAACCCCTGTAGATCCAGAACTATAAATGATATAGGCTAAATCGGTTAACTCCTTATGAATATCAAGATTGGTCTGGGATTCCAAGCTAATTTCTGGCCATTCTTGATCGAGTAAAATAACTTGTTTAATATTTTGGGGGGTTAATAAAGATTGACAATCTTTTTGAGTTAATAAGAAGTTCAGTTGGGTATCTTGTAGAATATAATTGAGTCTCTCCGGGGGATAGCTGGGGTCTAAGGGTACACAAACTCCGCCAACTTTCAACACAGCTAAAATGGCGATCGCTACCTCAATAGAACGTTCTAAACTAATACCGACTAAACTTTGGGGGGCTATCCCTTTTTTTTGTAAGTAATTCGCGAGTTGATTAGCCTGTTGATTTAATTCTTCATAGGTTAATTTTTGGTTCTGAAAAACTGCGGCTAAAGTATCAGGAGTTTTGATAACTTGTTGTTCAAATAATTGCTGAACACAGGCTTGTAGAGGATTTTCAGGAGTTGTTTGATTCCAGTCAACTAACAATAATTGACGTTCTGTTGGCGTTAAAATGGGTAATTCCTGAATCATCGCCTGGGGATGATTAGCCATTCCTTGTAATAGGGTTTGAAAATGACCGATCATCCGCTCAATCACCTGATCTTCAAAACGTTCTTGAGGATAGATAATTTTGCCCGTTAATGTCTCACCTGGGGTAACAATTAAGGTTAAAGGATAATCAGCATGGCCATTATCTCGCATTTCACCTAATTGCAATCCATGAATAGACTGTTGCTGGACATCACTAAAGGGTAAGTTTTCAAAAACTACAAAACTTTCAAACACCGATTTAGGCGCGGGAATTTCGCTCCATTTTTGAATATCTACTAGGGGACTGTAGGCATAGTTATCCCGTTCTAAATGTTCTTTTTGTAACTGTTGTAACCAGGGAATTAACCTGATTTTAGGATCAATTTTAACTCGCACTGGTAAGGTATTTATAAATATTCCTACCATTAAATCAATGCCTTTAAAACTGGGGGGACGACCGGAAACAGTCGCGCCAAAAACCACATCTAACTCGCTACTATAATGGTGTAATAGTAAGGCCCAAGCAGCTTGAATAAAGATGGAAAGGGTCAGATGATTTTCTTTAGCTAGTTGTTTAAGGGTGATCGTGATTTCCCTAGATAGTTGAAATTCTTGATTGGTATAGGTTTTACCCTGAGAAACTAGATTATTAACGGGTTTATCTACGGTTAAGGGAGTGGGTGAAGTAAATCCTTGAAGATTTTGTCGCCAAAAGTTTTCTGCTTGGGTTTGATCTTGCCGTTGTATCCAATTAATATAATCTTGATAGGGACGAGGTGCGGGCAGAATTACGGGCTGATTTTGAATGATTCCAGTATAAAACTCTAAGGCTTCTTTTAAGGCGATCGCGATTCCCCAACCATCGGATAAAATATGATGACCTGTATTTATAAATTCGTATTTTTGATCTTCTAAGCGAATTAATGCAAATCGGATTAAGGGAACTTTATCCAGTTCAAAATATTTATCCTGATCTGCTTTTAAAAAATCATGAAGTTGTTTTTTCTGTTCGATGGGAGAGAGCGATCGCCAATCATAATTAACCCAGGGTATGGTAACTTTTTTTCTCACAATTTGCAGAGGTTGTTTGGATTTTTTCCAGGCAAAGCAAGTGCGAAAAATGCCATGACGGTCAACAACTTGCTGCCAAGCTAATTCAAAAGCTTTAGGATCAAGATTGCCGGATAAGGTGATTAAAATTTGCGATAAATAAACCTTAGATTCGGAATTATATAAGGTATGAAAAAGCATCCCCAACTGCATCGGAGAAAGGGGATAGATAGACTCAATATCTTTTTTATTAAAACTGGATTTTTCAGAAGCCACAATTTTTTTCCTTATAAAAATAAATTAAATTAATTACTAAAAAGCTGAAGCAGATATTCCCCCGTCCACAGGAATCGTTATACCCGTCATGTAACTAGCGCATTCTGAGGCTAAAAAAACCGCCAAATTAGCTAATTCTTCACTGCGACCAATGCGATTCATCGGAATACTTTTAATTATTTCCTGCCTGATTATGTCGGGGGTAGTACCTTCTTTTTCAGCATAAACCTGGAGATATTCTCGATGTCTTGGCGTATCAATAATTCCGGGATTAATACTATTAATTAAAACACAAGAGGTGGCTGATTGTCTAGCAACGGATTTCGTAAAATTCATTAATGCGGCATTGACTACCCCAGACTTGACTAAACGAGGTGAAGGTTCTTTCCCTGAAGTCCCAATAATATTGATAATTCGTCCCCATTGTTGCTGTTTCATGGTCGGCAATACTAAATTAGTTAAGCGAATATAACCCATTAATTTACCTTGAAAAACCGTTAACCAGTCTTCATCAGAAAGGTTTTCAATTAAATTTTCTGTAAAATTTGCCCCTTCAGAATTATTCACTAAAATGTCGATTTTACCATATTTTTTCAAGGATTCTTGAACAAGTTGCTCTGAATCCTCGGCTTGATGAACGTCGGCGGATAAACTGAGAACTTGCTGTAAGGGATAGGCTTGAATCAGGGACTGATAAGCTACTTGAAGTTGTTGGGAATTGCGACCACAAATAATTAGATTACACCCTTCTTTCGCCAATTTTTCAGCAATAGTAAAACCAATACCCGCACTACTACCCGTTACCAAAGCAACTTTGTTTTTTAATCCCAAATCCATAAAATTTATCCTTATTTTTAACACTAGGGAACAGGGAACAGGGAACAGGGAACATTAGGTTATGACCCTTGTTACTTGAATTTACAAGAGGTTTATTAAATCAAAATCTTGATCAAATAAATTTCCTGATTCGATAAATTATTGCCTTGGTGTAAAACTTGTGATGGAGCATAATAAATTTGACCCTGATTTAAGTATTGTTCTTCATTTTCTATGGTTATTTGTAGTTCCCCATTCAGAATAAAACCTATTTCTCCTTGCTCTGATTGATGGGAAGGAATAGGACAACCCGCAGGAATTTTAATCATAGAAATTTTAAACCAAGTCCCCGTAACTGACTGACAGGGCAAATTGGTGATGGTATCTTCGTCGGGGAGAAGTTTTAAGATTGATGTTTCTGAATCATCAGTGATTCGTTTTATGTCAAAGACTGTAGTCATTTGAGGGAAAGGATTAGACGCTCCATGCAGAAGGTTAGACTCAGCAACATAGACATGAGACAACGGTTGCATCAAGGTTTTATTGCCATTGAGATCCATGACTAAACTACCATTTAAAATCATTCCTAACTGGCTTTCTCTATGTTGATGAGATTCTAATTGGGCGTTAGGTTCAACTGATGCAAATTGAAAAATAGTATCCTGACAGTTAAAAACTTTTAATTCTATGCCTGAACCCAGTTGAACTAATTCATAATTAGGGAAAAATTGAGACATGATTTTTGTAATATAATTTAAAGAGTTGCTTAGGTTGAAAATGGAAAAATTTAATTCTTTTTAATCAATCAAAAATAGAGCAAAAATATCAATAGGTTTTCCATCCTATAACAAAGATTTCTCTTGAGAAATACTATTTTTTTTCTTATGAAATAAAGACCAACTCATTTCTATTTCCCCGTATTGAGAAATAAATTCTAAATCATTATCTCGCAGGGCATTTTCATTCGTAATAGCCAAATCAGCCAATCCTTGCTTTACTTGAATTGCTGCCGCGCTGGTGGAATTAACTAACTCGACTTTAATGTTATTTTGGTCTAAATAATCTGGCAATAAATAGGGTAGTAAAGGCAAGGGAGCAGGATGGGTGACTAGAGTACAATCATCAGAAACTAATTCTACATTTTTGCGTTTGGCTAACCCATAAACCGGGGTAGGATAAATAAAAATGAAACCTAATTGAAAACTTGGTTCCATATAAAAATCATTAATTTTTTCATAGGCATGGGGAACTAATGCTAAGTCTATTTCTTCGTCAAGTAGGGATTGCTTTAGTTCTGTAAAAGTATCAAATAAATGGATGATGACAGAAATTTTTTCGGCTCGCCATTGGGTGACAAGATAATGTAAAGTTTGTTCACTGCTAGTGTCTTTTGGCCCTAAAGTGCCAACCCTTAACGTTGTGTTATGAGTTGCAGAACAATAAAATTCCATTGAGAACTCTAGCATACTTTTAACCCTCCAGAGGTTTTAAGAGCGGATAAGTTAACATTACTGTGTGCTTAAACCAATGATTAATTATTAAGCAAGAACTTAATAAATTTCCATCTGTGATCAAAACAAAATCTGCTGTAATTACTCTAATTCTAACAGCAATTCGTCTAGTTCTGTTTGATTAAGATCGGCATCGGGAAAATCCGAGGGAGTATAACCTCCTTCTGCCGATAGACAATGATTAATCAGGGCTTCTAAAGATTTTTGATAAGTATGAGCTAAATTTTCTATCGTTGTTTTTTGATGAAAATTTTTACTATATTGCCATTCTATTTCTAGCTTACCTGAGACAATAAGGCTATTAATCTCAATTAAATGGGAACGTCGGCCCAAAGGACTATTAATAGAACGGCTCGACTCTTTAGAAAATTGCCAGCCCACCTCAGCTATTTGATCCCCCGTAAATTGCCCTAAATAATTAAAGCTAACTTCGGGTTTCGGAGCGTTGCGTAAATGGGATTGAATGGTTAAATCTGAGTTGAGATAATAGCCAATCCCATAATCAACTCCTCGACGGGGAATTTGTCGCAATTGCTCTTTAACTGACTTGAGAGATTCACCTGGATGGTTAATCGTTTCTAGGGTCAGATAAACGGGAAAAATACTGGTGAACCAGCCTACCGTCCGCGACAGATTTAAAGAGTTGATTAAATTTTCCCTGCCATGACCTTCTATGTCAAGCAAAAGAGCCGGAAAATTTGTCCACTTGGCAAAGGCTTGTATTAAAGCAGTTAGTAATACATCATTTATTTGGGTGTTATAGGCTTGGGGAACATCCTGTAATAGCGCCCGAGTTTGATTTTCTGTTAAGCAAAAAGAAAGAGTTTTAGCACTGGCCACGGTATTCGCGGTGACGTCCGCTTGATAATCGCAGGGAAGGGAGGACAGAGCAGAAAAATCCTGGGTTAACCAATAGTCTAAGAATGTCTTAAGTTCGGGGCTTTGAGCATAGATTTGGAGTTCTTGAGCCCAATCTTTAAAAGAGCTAGTTTTAGGGGGAAATTGGGGAGTTTGACCTTTTTCTAACTGTTGATAGACGGTGGCTAAATCTTCGAGAAGAATCCGCCAAGAAACACCATCTACGGCTAAATGATGGATAACGATTGATAATTTTAGAGAGTTAGCTAATTGGCAATAAACAACGGCAACTAAGGGGCCTTTTTCTAAATTAAATGATCTTTGTTGCTTGTCTATTATTGTGGTTAAAGTTGTGAGTTGTTCCTGGTCAGATAAACAAGATAAATCTATAACTTCAAAGGTAAAAGAATGCCAATCATCACTATTATATTGTTGCCATTTGCCGTCTTGTTTTATAAAACGTAAACGTAGGGCGTCATGGTGATAAAGTAACTGTGCAATAGCCGTTTTTAATAAATCAGGTTTTAGATTAGTGCCAACCTCCAACAACATCGCTTGATTAAAGTGATGGGGTTCGGGTAAATTTTGCTCAAAAAACCACTGTTGAATGGGAGTTAGGGGAACATTACCTATAACTAAACCCTGGATAGTTTCAGTCAGGGGAGCCCTTTCGGTTACGGTGGCTAATTGACTAATCGTTTGATGACTAAATAACTGAGTTGGAGTCATTTTTAACCCCGCTTGATTGGCTTTAGCAATAATTTGAATTGCCAAAATTGAATCCCCACCCAATTCAAAAAAATTGTCATTAATGCTAACTTGTTTAAGCCCTAAAACCGTTTGCCAAATATCAGCTAAGGTTTTTTCAATCTCTGTGCTGGGCATAACCAGGTTAGGGGTATTATCTAACAGAATTTCTGGTTTTGGGAGGGCGCGACGATCAATTTTGCCATTAGTCGTGAGGGGAAATGCCTCTAAAAAAATTAAGAACGCTGGAACCATATAATGGGGCAACTTGTCTTGCAAAAATAGACGCAATTCGCCGGAGGTTAATTCTGAGGTTTCAGGAATAATATAGGCAGATAAACGCTTGGTTCCTCCTTCATCTTCCCTGACCATCACAATTCCTTTTCGCACTTGAGGATGGTCAGTAATAACCGCTTCTATTTCTCCTAACTCAATTCTAAAACCCCTAATTTTTACTTGATCATCAATCCGACCGATAAATTCAATTTGTCCCTGGTTTTGGTAACGAACTAAATCCCCAGTTTTATATAATTTAGAATTTTGATTCTCAAAGGGATGAGGAATAAATCTTTCTTGAGTTAACTCCAAACGATTCAGATAGCCTCGCGCTAACCCCGCCCCTCCCAGGTATAACTCTCCCGGCACACCAATCGGCACAGGTTGCAGGTTTTTGTCTAGCAAATAGATTTGTGTATTAGAAATGGGTTGACCAATCGGAATGGTGATCGCCTTAGCGGGTAAGTCTTCCACTAAATACCAAGACGAAAATGTGGTATTTTCCGTTGGCCCATAAACATGAAGCAATTTTTCCGGCGCACCTTTATCTAGTACCTCTTGTACCCATTTCGGATCAACTGCTTCTCCGCCAAAAAGTAGGTATCGCAACTCACTAAAAGCCTGGGGGACTAAACTGGCTAACTGATTGAATAAGGCTGTAGTTAAAAATAAGACACTGATCTGGTTTTCCTTGAGACTGAGGGCGAATTCTTGGGGCGAAAGTAATAGGGATTTGGTTAAAATTACTATCTTAGCTCCATTCAGCAAGGCTCCCCAAATTTCAAAGGTGGCTGCATCAAAAGCGATATTGGATGCTTGAACAATCCGGTCATCCGAGGTCAACTGGATATAATTGGTATTTAAGACCAGTCGATTCACTGCTTGATGATTGACGACAACTCCTTTGGGAATTCCCGTAGAACCCGAGGTATAAATTATGTAGGCTAGATTCTCCGCAGAAACCGCACCATTAAGATTATCTTGACTTTCTTGGTTAATAGTCTCCCAATCTTTATCTAAACAGACGATACGGGCTTGATGGGTTGGAAAAGAGGCGATGAAAGACTCCTTAGTTAACAGGACTTTAACTTGAGTATCGGTAAGCATAAAGCTTAGGCGTTCTTGGGGATAATCTGGATCGAGAGGTACATAGGCTCCACCTGCTTTGAGAATGCCCAATAATCCCACAATCATTTCTAAAGAACGTTCTACACAAATACCGACTAAGCTGTCAGTTTCTACTCCTAAAGATTTCAGGTAATGGGCTAATTGATTAGCTTTTTGATTTAACTGTTGATAGGTAAGAGATTCCTGTTCATAAATAATGGCGATCGCATCGGGATTTTTGGCAACTTGTTCTTCAAATAATTGGTGAATACACTGATCACGGGGATAGGGGCTTTCGGTTTGATTCCAGTCTATTAACAGTTGCTGTTTTTCTGCTTCTGTCAATAGCAGTAATTCCCCGACTCGTTGCTGAGGATTGGTGACAATACCCTTTAATAATGTTTGAAAATGACCCACCAGACGAGTTATTCTTTCGGGGGTAAAAAGATCACTACTATATTCCCAAAAACCCTCTAAATAATTTCCTGTTTCGGTTTCGGTTTCTTCTAAAACGAGACTGAGATCAAATTTTACCCTGACGTTTTCTACGGCTAGGGATGTCGCCTTGAGACCAGGTAAGTTTAAGTCTCCTAAAGGGGCATTTTGTAAGGCAAACATTACCTGAAATAGAGGATTATAACTTAAACTCCGCTCTATTTGTAAAACATCTACAACCTGTTCAAAGGGAACATCCTGGTTGGCGTAGGCTCCTAAAACACTCTGGCGAACCTGTTGTAATAATTCCCAAAAGGTAGGATTGCTTTGCAGGGAATTTCGCATCACTAAAGTATTGACAAAAAAGCCCATTAGAGGTTCAATTTCTTGGCGATTACGGTTAGCAACAGGTGTGCCAATCAGAATATCTTCTTGATGACTATAACGAAATAGTAAGGTCGTGAAAGCAGCCAGCAAAGTCATAAACAGAGTCACACCCGATCTTTGACTAAGGGTTTTAAGTTTATCGGTGAGATCGGGGTCAATTTGAAAGCTCAGGGTATGGCCTTGAAAGGTCGGAATAGAAGGTCGGGGTTGATCGGTGGGAAGTTCTAATAAAGGCGGAGCATCGGCTAATTGTTTTTGCCAATAATTAAGTTGATTTTCTAGGATTTCTCCTTGTAACCATTGTCGTTGCCAGACAGCAAAATCCGCATATTGAATAGGTAGTTGAGGTAAATTTACAGGGGTTTTTGACAGGAAAGATTGATAAAAATAAGATAATTCTTTAAAGAATATTCCTTTTGACCAACCATCAATAATAATATGATGAATAACTGGCACTAAAATATAAGATTCTTGACTTAAATCTAAGAGGGTAAATCGCACTAAGGGAGCTTGGGTTAAGTCAAAGGGTTTTTGCAGTTCTTGAGTAATAATTTCTTCTATTTGATTGCTGGGTAAATCTTGTAAATCAACAACAAGTAAGTTAATCTGAAGGGAAGGTAAAATTTTCTGGATGGGTTTACCGTCAATCATCGGAAAAGTTGTCCGCAGAATTTCGTGGCGTTCAATAATGGCGTTAAGACTTTGTTCTAAAACTTCAATATTAAGATTACCCGTTAGACGGATAGTTGGACTTTCATTGTAAGAAGGATTTTGACTATCCATCTGATGGAGAAACCACATTCTTTGTTGAGCAAAAGAGAGGGGTAAATCTCCATCCCTGCCAACAGGAGTAATAGCCAATTCACTGGCATGAGCAGATATTTTTGCTATTTTTAAAAAAGCAATAATTTCTGTCTTTCTGTTTCCAATTTCTTGCTTAATTTCGGCGGTCATCACTCCCGGAGGAGCTTGATATTTTAACTTTTCTGCTTCTAGCCAAAGTTTGATTTCTAAATTATTTAAGTAGGATAAAAATTCTACTATTTTCATATTTGTTGTCTCCTAAAACAGTTGTTTAATTGGGTATAACTGGTTGATCTTCAGAATGTCGAGTTGTTTGTATAGTAATCCCAAATAGGTTGTAACATTTTATCGTAGGGGTTGGGAGGGACGCCACCCCCACAGGTTTTGATCACTTTGCACTGGGTGAACCGGACTAGGTGAACTATAACACCCTCTATTCAATTGCTAAAAGCAGTTCCAAATGCTTTTATAATAATACCTCTGTCAGTCTATACTGGCTGGGATAGGTTGGGGTTGCTTCAGAATCAAAAATATGTTTTAATGAATGCCGGGGATTTGCTCCGATCCTATCATTGACTTTTTTTCGACTTCTATTTATTTTTTTCTCTCAGGTCTAAATCCAATAAAGGTTTCTAAAGCCTATCTTCCTCCTATGATTAACCAATGTATTCATCAATTATTTGAATCCCAAGTCAAACAAACACCGAACGCGATCGCAGTTGTTTCTGAACAGGGACAATTAACCTATCAAGAATTAAATACCGCATCTAATCAACTAGCTCATTATTTGCAAAATTTAGGGGTAAAATCGGAGATTTTAGTGGGACTTTGTATTGATCGATCCCTGAATATGATTATTGGTTTGCTGGGTATTCTCAAAGCCGGAGGAGCCTACGTTCCCCTTGATTCTAACTATCCCCAGGAAAGATTGAGCTATATGGTAGAAGATGCTCAAATTTCCGTGTTAGTTACTCACAGTCAAGGGTCTAGTTTAATTGCCAACTATAAAGGTTTAGTTGTTGATTTAGATAGTCAATGGTCAGAAATTGCCAAATGTGATGTTAATAATTTAGTTCATACGGTAGAAAATAGTAATTTAGCCTACGTTATCTATACATCAGGTTCAACGGGAAAACCCAAGGGAGTGATGATTGAACATCGGTCTTTGGTAAACTTTACCCAATTAATTATTGATCAATATCGGTTATCTAGTAGCGATCGCATCCTTCAATTTGCTTCTATTAGTTTTGATGTAGCGGCAGAAGAAATTTATTCCAGTCTTTGTAGCGGTGCAACTTTGGTTTTAAGAACACCAGAAATGGTAAGTTCTATTCCCTTATTTATCCAAAAATCGAGGGAATTAGGAATTACTATTTGGAATTTACCGACCGCTTACTGGCATTTATTAGTTAGCGAATTAATTGATAGCAAGATCACCTTAGATAAGGGCTTACGATTAGTTATTATTGGTAGTGAAAAAGTCCAACCGGAATGGGTGAAACAGTGGTTAAAAACAGTGGGAACTTTTCCTGAATTAATTAATGTTTATGGGCCAACTGAAGCGACTATTGCGGCAACAAGTTGTTACCTATCCCACCTCACAGAAAGTCAACTCAACCATCCCGAACTTCCCATCGGCAAAGCATTAGGGGCGAATATTCAAGTTTATGTGTTAGATGAAAGTTTAAACCTTATCCCTACTGAAACCCCAGGAGAAATTTACATTGGTGGCTTAGGTGTTGCCAGGGGATATTTAAACCGCCCTGAATTAACCGTCGAAAAGTTTATTCAATCACCCTTTAACCCGTCAGAAAGATTATATAAAACTGGGGATTTAGGTCAATATTTAACCGATGGCAATTTAGAATATCTAGGACGCATTGATCATCAGGTCAAAATTAATGGTTTTAGAATTGAATTAGGAGAAATTGAAACAGTTATATTACAACACTATCAAGTCTCTCAAACCATTGTTATTGATCGGGAAGATACCCTAGGTAATAAAAGTTTAGTTGCTTATATTGTTCCCCATTCAACGGAGGAAAAACTAACTGCAAACCTACAACAATTTTTAAGAAATCAGCTTCCTGGCTATATGATTCCTGGGGCATTTGTAATCTTAGAAAAGCTACCTCTAAGTCCAAATGGGAAAGTTGATCGCCACGCCTTACCCCTACCTAATTTAGAAACCGCCTTTACTGCCCCGCGTAATGAACAAGAAGCGATTCTAGCTGAGATTTGGACAAAAGTATTTGGACTGGAAAAAATTGGGGTTGATGATAATTTCTTCCAGTTAGGAGGTCATTCCCTAATTGCCACACAAATCTTGTCTCGAATACGAGATATTTTACAAGTAGAAATTTCTTTTGAAAAACTATTTGAACATCCTACTATTAATAGTTTAAGTGAAGTAATTACTCAGCAACAAAAAGTAGAAAAGCCGTCATCTTTTACTCAAATCAAACCGATTTCACGGCAGGGTTATTTACCCGTTTCCTTTGCTCAGGAAAGGGTTTATTTTATCGAACAGTTAGCCCCCTCGGTGACCGCCTATCAATTTCAAGAAATTTTACTAATTCAGGGTAATTTAGATATTCCTATCTTAGAAAAAAGTCTCAGTGAAATTATCCGTCGCCATGAAATCTTTCGCACAACTTTTCCCGCAGTAGCAGGAAAACTGGCACAAGTCATTCATCCTCCAGCAGCCGTTAAATTACCTATTATTGACCTCCAAACAATTCCTAAAGATCAACAGGAGAAAGAAGTTGAAAATTTGAAGAATAAATCAGTCCATAAACCTTTTAATATTAGTCAATTACCGTTAATTCATTGGACATTATTAAAATTAAGTGAACAAGACTGGCGGTTAATTCATGTAGAACATCATTTGGTACATGATGGTTGGTCATTTAACTTATTTTTAAAAGAATTAATCGCTCTCTACAAAGCCTTTAGCCAGGATCAGCCTTCTCCTCTAAGTGAGCCAATCTTGCAATTTGCCGATTTTGCCCATTGGCAGCGAGAATGGGCCCAAAGCGAGTCAGCAAAAGCCCAAATAGACTACTGGCATCAAAAATTAGCTGGGATGCCTCCCCTCTTAGAATTGCCCTACGATCGCCCCCGACCAACGGAGCAAACCTATAACGGGGGCATGGTGCGAGTTGATCTCCCCTTAGAGATTTGCCAACCCTTGAGAAACCTTGGTCGGCAAGAAGGGGTAACGCTGTTTATGAGTATGTTTGCGGTCTTTTTAACCCAAATTTATCGTTATACAGGGCAAGAAGATATTTGTGTGGGGTCGGGGGTAGCTAACCGACGTTTACGCGAGACCGAGGAATTAATTGGCATGATTGTTAATAATATTGTCCTTCGTAGTAATCTTGCTGGTAATCCAACTTTTCGAGAATTATTAAAGCAAGTTCGTCAAGTTACTTTAGAAGGTTATGCCCATGAAGATGTACCTTTTGATAAAGTTGTTGAAGTTTTAAAACCTGTTCGTCACTTAAGTTATAACCCTTTATTTCAGGTCATGTTTAGTTTCCATGATGCTCAATTACCTGACCTCAGTTTGCCTGGTTTGACCATTAAACAAAATGAAGCAGTTAGCAATTATTCGGCTAAATTTGACCTGGATGTTGTGGTAATTCCTCGCTCCGAACAACGAGTTGGTCGTCATTGCAGTGCTGATATTCAAGACGTTGAAACCGCAGGCATTACGATGGTTTGGGAATACAATAGTGACTTGTTTGATCACGCTACTATTGAGCGAATGGTGACGGATTATCAAACCCTATTAGCAGGAATTTTAGTTAATCCCCATAAACATCTTTCCCAGTATTCTTTGCTAACAGAAAATCAAAAGCATCAATTATTAGTTGCCTGGAACCATACTGATACTAATTATCATAAATTTAACGGCATTCATCAACTTTTTGAAGCACAAGTTAAGAAAACCCCAGAGGCGACCGCCCTTGTTTTTGGCAAGGAGAAACTCAGCTATCAACAATTAAATGAACAGGCGAACCAACTAGCCTATTATTTGCAAAGTTTAGGAGTTAAACCTGATGATTTAGTCGGAATTTGTTTAGAACGTTCCTTAGAAATGATTATCGGAATTTTGGGCATTCTCAAAGCAGGGGGAGCATATTTATCTCTCGATCCCGCCTATCCTGAAGACCGATTAGCCTATATGATTGAAGATGCCAGCATCAACCTTGTTGTCACCTTAGAAAAGTGGACTAATTTAACGCCAAAGCAAGCTATTAAAGCGGTGTGTTTAGATAGTCAAAAAACAATTATTGCCCAAGAAAATACTAATAATCTTGACGCAGTTATAACCCCAAAAAATCTTGCCTACGTTATTTATACATCAGGTTCCACAGGAAAACCAAAAGGGGTATTAATTGAACATAAATCCCTGATTAACTTTACCCAAAGTGCGATCGAACAATATCAAATAACAGCCCAAGACAAGGTTCTACAATTTGCTTCTATTAATTTTGATGCGGCGGCGGAAGAAATTTATCCCGGTTTAAGTTGTGGTGGCGCTCTGGTTTTGAAAACAGAAATAATGATGAAATCCATCAATACTTTTATTCAAGAATCCCAAGAGCAAGCCATCACTATTTGGGATTTACCTACCGCTTACTGGCATTTATTGGTAAGTGAAATAGTGCAGGAAAAATTAGTCTTACCTCCATCATTGCGATTGGTTATTTTAGGGGGTGAACGAGTCTTACCCGAACGGGTAAAAATGTGGCAGGAATATGTCGGTTATTACCCCAAATTGGTCAATAGTTACGGCCCGACGGAGGCTACGGTTGTTTCTACCCTTTATTATCTACCTGATCGCCCCATTAATCAACCTGAAATTCCCATCGGGAAACCTATCAATAATGTGCAAATTTATATATTAGATCAATACCTAGAACCGATGCCCGTTGGCGTGCCGGGTGAACTTCATATTGGTGGCTTAGGTATAGCCAGGGGTTACTTAAATCGACCAGAATTAACCGCCGAGAAATTTATTAATCACCCCTTTAAACCAGGAGAAAAACTCTACAAAACAGGGGATTTAGTTCGCTATCAAATTGATGGTAACTTAGAATTTTTGGGACGGGTTGATTCTCAAGTTAAGATTCGAGGTTTCAGGATTGAACTAACGGAAATTGAAGCAACTTTAAATCAATATCCCTTAATTAAACAGGCCGTTGTAATTGCCAGGGAAGATACTCCAGGGAATAAGCGATTAACAGCCTATTTACTTGCCAATCAAAGTCAAGTAACAGTTGAAGAAATTCGTCATTACTTAAAACAGAAATTACCTGCCTATATGGTTCCCTCGATATTCATTTTCCTAGAAGCAATTCCCATTACACCTAGCGGAAAAGTAGATTATCGAGCCTTACCAATTCCAGAGAAAACACTGTCAGATAGTAGCACTAATTTTACGAATCCAACCACCGAGACAGAAAAACATTTAGCCACCATTTGGGCTGAAGTTTTAAGACTCGAAAAAGTTAGTATCCACGACAACTTTTTTGAACTGGGGGGCGATTCTATTATTAGTATCCAGATGATTTCTAAAGCTAATCAGATGGGGCTACAGTTAATTCCCAAACAACTGTTTCAATATCAAACAATCGCCGAATTAGCTACCGTTGTCGGAACCAGTCAACAAATCCAAGCCAATCAAGATATCGTCACAGGAATTGTACCTTTAACACCGATTCAGCATTGGTTTTTTGAGCAAAATTTAGCCGATGCTCACTTCTTTAATCAATCGGCTTTAATAGAAGTTCCTGCCACCCTGGAGCCAGAATTATTAAAGCAAGTTTTGTTAACATTATTGAATCATCATGATGCTTTGAGGTTGCGTTATAGTCGGGAAAATGAAAATTTAGAACAGATTAATGATGGGATTAAAGAAGCGGTATCTTTAACTGTTATTGATTTATCCGAACTCTCTCCAGACGGACAAAAAAAGGCAATTACAACCAAAGATACAGAATTGCAAAATAGTCTAAATTTGTCATCGGGAGAAATTGTCAAATTTGCCTTATTTAAGTTAGGCAATCAACAACCGAGTCAATTACTAATAGTAATTCATCATTTAGCGGTAGATGGTATTTCCTGGCGAATTATACTTGAGGATTTGACCACCGCTTATGAACAAATTAGCCAAGGTCAAGCCATTAAATTACCGCCCAAAACTACCTCATTTCAAGATTGGTCAAAACAGCTAGTTAGCTACGGCCAATCTGAACAATTAAAGCAAGAAATGGATTATTGGCTACCTCAATTACAGGCAAAAATTCTGCCTTTACCCGTAGATTATTCCCTAGAAAAAGAGAGTAATCAGCTAAATTCAGCTAAGGCTATTAACCTGTTTTTAACTGAAGAAGAAACGCGAGGATTATTACAAGATGTCCCCAGTGCTTATAATACTCAAATTAATGATGTTTTATTAACAGCATTAGGGTCAAGTTTTAGTCAATGGACGGGGGGAAATAGCCTATTAGTTGACTTAGAAGGTCATGGACGGGAAGATTTATTTGAACAAGTAGATTTATCTCGTACCGTCGGTTGGTTTACGACTTTATTTCCTATGGTATTAGAACAAAGTCAAACGGGGAAACCACAAGAAACATTAAAATCTGTTAAAGAACAATTGCGTCGTCTGCCATATCGTGGTATTGGTTATGGTGTACTGAAATATCTGTCGAGCGATGCGGAAATTAAACGCCAATTTAAGGACTTGATCAAGGCCCAGGTTAGTTTTAATTACTTAGGTCAATTTGATCAGGTACTATCGGCATCAGAGGTTTTAGGAAGGGTCAAAGAATGGAAATCCGATCACAGTTCTTCAGGCGATCGCAGTCATTTATTAGAAGTAAGTGGTCTAGTTCGTGATCAAAAACTGGATATTCAATTTGTTTATAGTGAAAACGTTCATCGTCAGGAAACTATTGAAAAACTCGCCAATGAATTTATGGAGGTTTTGAGAAATTTGATTATTCACTGTCAGTCCACCGAAACTTCATTTTATACGCCTTCGGACTTTGCCGCTGCTAAAATTAATCAAAAACAGCTTGACAAATTCCTGAACAAAATCAATCAAAAGCAATCTAAAAAAAGATAGTTAAATGAACAATATTGAAGACCTCTATGAACTTTCTCCCATGCAACAGGGGATGCTCTTTCATAGCCTTTACGCGCCCGAATCCGAGGTTTATTTTGAACAGCTAGTTTGCGCATTACAAGGGAAATTCAATCTGCCCAATTTTCAACAGGCTTGGCAAAAAGTAGTTACTCGTCACCCCATTTTACGCAGTTCTTTCTATTGGGAAGAAATTGAAAAACCCTTGCAAATGGTGAATCGTAAGGTAGATTTAGCCTGGACAATTCACGACTGGCAACATTGGGATCATGACCAACAACAAAGCCAATTAGAAGCTTTTTTAAAAAGCGATCGGGTTACGGGAATGGCCTTAGATCAAGCCCCTGTGATGCGCTTTACGATTATTAAATTAGCCAGCGACAGTCACGAATTTATTTGGAGTCATCATCATATTTTGTTTGATGGTTGGTCAATGCAAATTATTCTCCAAGAAGTTTTTGATCTCTACGAAGCCTATCAACAAGGCAAATCTTTAACCTTAAAATCCTGTTATCCCTATCGAGATTATATTAATTGGTTACAGCAACAGGATCAGGATCAAGCAGGCAAGTTTTGGCGAAATCAATTACAAGCATTTGAAGCTGCAACTCCTTTAGTAATTGATAAATTGCCAGGCAATAAAACCCCTGAAGTTGCCTATCAAGAAGTTCCTTTTAAATTATCTTTAGAAGTTACTAAAAAACTCCAATCCTTAGTCCAAAAACACCGTTTAACCCTGAATAATTTAGTACAGGGAGCCTGGGGATTATTGCTTTCTCGCTACAGTGGAGAAACTGATATTATTTTCGGCGCGACGGTATCAGGTCGTCCCAATAGTCTGCCCGATGTAGATAAAATGGTAGGTTTATTTATTAATACCTTACCGATCCGCTTAACTATTTCTGATCAGCAGGAATTAATTCCCTGGCTGAAAGATTTACAATTACAACAATTTGAACAGGAACAATATGCTTATTATTCCCTAGCAGAAATTCAAAAAAGTGGCGATATTCTGCCAGGAATGCCCTTATTTGAAAGTATTTTAGTTTTTGAAAACTATCCCGTAGATTCTTCGGAAACGGAGGCAAAAAAAACCTTAGAAATAACTGATCTGCGTTGTTTTGAACGCACCAATTATCCCCTCACCTTAGTTGTAATTCCTAACTCAGAATTATCAGGAAGAATTATCTACAATACCAGTCGTTTTGACCCCAAAGCCATTGAGCGCATGATTGGTCATTGGCAAAATTTATTAACCCATATTGCTACCCAACCAGGACAGTCTCTCTCGCAATTTTCCTTACTCACTGAAACAGAAGAACAACAATTAATAGCCGAAGAAAAACAAAATCAGGAGCAGATTAAAACCATTAATTATCAATGTGTTCATCACCTGTTTGAACAACAAGTTAATCAAACCCCCGACGTGATTGCCCTGACTTATCAAAAGGAAAAACTTACCTATCAAGAATTAAATAACCGGGCTAATCAACTCGCCCATTATTTGCAATCTTTAGGAATTAAATTAGAAGATAAAATCGGCGTTTGTATTGAGCGATCACCCTTAATGGTCATCGCCATTTTAGCCATTCTTAAAGCAGGTGGAGCTTATGTCCCTTTAGATCCCAGTTATCCGTCAGAAAGATTAATTTTCATGATTGAAGATGTGCAATCTCCTCTGATTCTCACGCAAAATCATTTATTAGCTCAATTGCCCAAAAATGACCATCAGAAAATCATTAATATCGAGTCTGAATGGAAAAATATTGCTCAATATTCTACCGAGAATCTATTAAATGAAGTAGGGATAGATAACTTAGCTTATATTATCTATACATCCGGTTCTACAGGAACACCAAAAGGTACGGAAGTCCCCCATCGTAGCTTTATAGGTTTTATGTTTGGGATAGATTATATTCACCTGGATGCTAACATAATTTGGCTACAACATTCCTCAATTTCTTGGGATGCTTTAACCCTTGAATTATGGCCAGCCTTGCTTTGTGGAGGTCGTTGTGTCCTTTATCCCGGTAATATTCCCACCCCTGAAGAATTAAGTCAAATTATTCAGACCGAAAAGATTAATATTCTTTGGTTAACTTCCGCTTTATTTAATTTAATGATAGACACCCAACCCGAATCATTATTAGGAATTAAACAGCTTTTAGTTGGTGGTGAAACCCTTTCTATTGATCATATTCATCGAGCCCTAAATATATTACCTGAAACCCAACTTATTAATGGTTATGGCCCTTCAGAATGTACAGTTTTTACTTGTTGTTATCCCATGCCCAAACAACTTGATGAAAAGATCAATTCTATTCCTATCGGTAAACCCATTGGCGACAGAATAGTTTATTTATTAGATCACAATTTACAACGAGTTCCTATCGGTATTCCAGGGGAAATTTATATTGGTGGTGCAAGTGTAGCCAGAGATTATTTACATCAGCCAATTTTAACCCGTGAAAAGTTTATTCCTAATCCTTTCATTCTCGGAGATACTCTTTATAAAACAGGTGATTTAGCCCGTCGTCTAACTGACGGTAATCTGGAGTTTTTAGGACGGATAGATCATCAAGTAAAAGTCCGAGGATTTCGCATTGAATTAGGTGAAATAGAGATACTTTTAAGCCAACATTCTCAGGTTAAAGGAGCCATTGTCATAGTGCGAGAAGATTCTCCTGGGGATAAATCCTTGGTAGCCTATATCATTCCCCATAATGATCAATTAAAACCAAAAGTATTGCGGGATTTTCTTGGCGAAAAACTCCCCTATTATATGATTCCTAATGCTTTTGTCTTTTTAGAAGCTTTTCCTCTCACACCTAATGGTAAAATTAATCGATGGGGTTTACCGACTCCCGATCATAATCAACAACAATCAGGCGTTGCATTTGTCGAACCTCGCACAGATACAGAGCGGGAAATCGCCACCATTTGGTCAGAAGTTCTGCGCTTAAATCAAGTAGGAATCTATGACAACTTTTTTGCATTAGGTGGTCATTCCTTGCTCGCTACTCAGGTGATTTCGCGGCTTAAAGAGACTTTTGGAATTGAGTTTTCTTTCCGTTATTTTTTTGATAATCCCACTATTAATCAACTGGCTGAAAGAGTTATTATTCAGCAACTTGAACAGTCAGAAAGTGATGCTCTCGCTCAAATTTTAGGGGAAATTGATCAATTATCTGACGAGGAGGTAGCTCAACAATTACTCTAATTCTTCATCAAACTATTGAAAAGTTCTTTTAACACTTAGGTATTCAATATGTATCAACCTGTTGCGTCATCAACGCTCACTAATAAGGAATTAATTCTCGCTCTGTTTAATGCAATTGACTCCTCTAATTATTCATTATTAGTAAACTACTTTGATAAAAATATTATCTACGAACGTCCTGGTTATCAAATTTTATTTGGCATTATATAAGATACACTACCGAAAATCGTTGGTATTTTGAGAAAGAACCAATTTGAGACGCTTAACTGCATGGAAAGTTTCTTGTATTAAGTAGTCCAAGAATCCTTTCTGTAAGCCACCGCTACCTCTAGCATTGGCGTTTCTTAATTTGAAATTATCATCGACAACTTTCTTGTGAGGACCGCGAAATTTTAAAATAGTGTTAACACAATCTAGTACAGCTTGAATAGAGTGATAGGAAATTTCATCTAAGGCTTTTTTGTCTAACTCTTGAAATATTTTAGTGAGCAAACTGGATTGTTTTTTTAGTTGATTTGCCAAGTATCTGTAAGAAAATGGCATATAAGATACACTATTTTGATAATATTCTTGATAAGCTGAATCGTCGTTTTTGTCAGACCAAAGCAATTTGTCAATTAAATTAACGGGCATAGAGCTTGCCCCAGGAGCATGGTATTCTACGTCATAAACTTTATAAGGTTCAAAAAAAGGTCTTATTTGGAGAGTAAATACTTCTGGGGCTATATTTTTCTTGACAACTATCATCGTTTCCACCATAGTCTGAAGATTTTTGGTTGCTTGATTCACAAAATAACCAAAGTTTGGGTCAAAAATAGATAGTTGAGATGCTAATTGTAAAGCATATATACAGTCGTATAAAAGGTAGTTTGTTTTTTTTAAGCTATCAATAAATAAAATTTCTTCAGATAAGGCTGTATACTTGCGAAGTCTTCCGTCTTTTTGTGGATTCCTTGACGTATAAGAAAAGAAAGTATCTCGAGGAACTTCTCCAGCATATTTTCCAACATAAGTTAAGGCTTCTTCTAAAAAAGGTACACTAGCTACTATGATTTCTTGCTTAGTTAAAGCAGACCCTAACATCCCTAAATCTCTTAAAATAGCCAAAGCTATTTCTTGAGATAAATCATCAATAAGAAGAACCTTTTCAGCGAAATAGCTTGTCCGGCTGAATAGTAATGATGAATCTTTAAATTTATTAATATTTGGCAACTCAACAAATAAATTATCAGCACCTAATGGATCTAACTCAGATACTTTTATATCGAGATACTTTTGATTTCGATAATCTTTTTCAAATTTTAATTCCATATATAAGAACTTGTTGGAAAAGTTAAACCAAAGTTTATCCGCTATGAGATTTTGTCTTTAATCGTCCGACCGTCAAGTTTACCATAAGTAGTCAGACAAAATTATACACAATCGATCACGCTGAAAATCTTAACCTTAATATAGAACCCATTTGACATCTTCAGGGCGATCACGTCTAGCAGTAGTAAGCGTGATCGCCTCCGATCACCCCCAAAAGCTCTTTTTTGAGGTAGTTGAGTTTAAACCCCAGCCTGGAAAAGTTTTCAAGTTGCTTGTCCACCGTCAGTTTTTGAGGTAAAGTGATCAGAAAAACACCTTGAAGCCGTCATGCCATACTCTAGCAATCTAAAGGACTGAAAGTGGGAGATATTGGAACCGCTACTAAGTAATTGGTCATAATTAAAGTTAAAATACTAAATGCTGTAAGTCTTTTAGGATAAGGTTTTTAGCTTTTGGTTTGTTGACGTTATTTATTCTCACCTACTTACATCAAATCTTGTCGATTAAAAAGAAAACTATTGATTTTTAATTAATCCCATGAGCGATCTTCTCAAACGTTTAGAAAAACTGTCTCCTGAAAAACGCGAATTAGTGCTGCAAAAACTTAAACAGCAGCAATCCCAAAAATCCAATGATCAGACATCACAAAAGCCGTCTCTTATCCCTATCTCAAGAGAGCAAGATATTCCCCTTTCCTTTGCCCAAACTCGCCTTTGGTTTGTTAATAAATTAGAAGGAGAAAGCGCAGCCTACACCATAGACCGCACTCTCCGTTTGCAAGGGAATCTTAATGTAAAGGCTTTAGAACAGGCTTTTCAGACGCTTGTACAACGCCATGAACCCCTACGGACTCAGTTTAAAGTTAAGAATAACCAACCGATTCAGGTGATCACTCCTAATGTCACCTTTCAATTACCTGTCGTTAATCTGCAAAACCTGAGTAACCCTCAACAGCAAATCCAACATTTGTTAGCAGAAGCCGTCTCCGAACCTTTTGATATCGTGAATGGTTTCTGTCCTACGAGTTAAACTCTGGCAAGTAAAAAAAGATGAATACATCTTATTAATTGCGATTCACCACATCGCCGCCGATGGTTGGTCTTTAGAGGTTTTCATCCGTGAACTATCCACCTACTATCACAGTTTCTGCACAGGGACGATCCCCCCTAACCCCCCCTTACCGATTCAGTACGCTGATTTTGCCATCTGGCAACGTCAATGGCTCACCAGTGAAGTGTTGGAGCGTCAACTCAACTACTGGAAACAGAAATTAGCAGGTGTCCCCCTACTCCATCAATTACCGAGTGATCGTCCTCGTCCCCCGATCCAAAGTTTTCGTGGGGGAACCGAACTATTTCACTTAGACCGTGATCTGCTCGAACAACTCAAACAACTTAGTCAGCGCCAGGGTTGTACCCTCTTTATGACCCTTTTAGCGGGGTTTGCGGTGTTGTTGTCTCGTTATAGTGGCCAAACTGATTTAGTAATTGGCTCCCCAATTGCCAACCGTAACCGTACTGAAATCGAGGGGTTAATTGGCCTGTTTGTGAATACCTTGGCCCTGCGGTTTGATCTATCCGAGAACCCCAGTTTTGCAGAATTTCTGGCTCAGGTACGAACAACCACCCAAGATGCCTATGACCATCAGGATTTACCCTTTGAGGTGTTGGTCGAAGAATTGCAACCCGAGCGGCACCTAGACCGCAATCCTTTAGTACAGATTGTTTTTGCCCTCCACAACGCTTTCAGTTCTCCCTGGGATCTACCAGGGGTAACGGTGGAAGAAATCACTTCAGAACTAGATTCAGTACGCGCTGACCTGGAAATTTATCTCTCCGATGGCCCCGACGGTCTTGCAGGTCTTTGTTCCTATAACTGCGACCTTTTTGACGGGGAAACTATCGCTCGCTTGATGACCCATTTTCGGATTCTGTTAAGGGCAATCGTCGATAATCCCCAACAATCTGTCTCTCTCATCCCCTTCCTAACAGACCAGGAGCAACAGCAATTACTCCAGACCTGGAATGATACCCTGATTGATTACAACCATGACAAATGTATTCATCAATTGGTAGAAGAACAAGCAGAGCGTACTCCCGATGCGGTGGCCGTCGTCTTTGAAAATCAATCCCTCACCTACGCTCAATTAAACCAAAAAGCCAACCAATTAGCCCATTATCTGCGTGGACTAGGCGTTGAAACTGAAACCCTGATCGGTTTATCCGTAGAACGCTCCCTAGATATGATCGTTGCCTTCTTAGGGATTCTCAAAGCCGGAGCCGCCTATCTTCCCCTTGACCCAGAATATCCCCCAGACCGTCTCCGTTTGATGATTGAGGACAGTCAGATTCCCTTACTGCTGACTCAAGCCCCATTGTTAGAGAAATTACCTCAAACTCAAACTCAAACACTCCTATTAGATGAACTTTGGCAGAAAATTACCCCCCATTGTCAGGAGAATCTCATAGGGGTTGTAACCGCCGCTAATCTGGCCAATGTCATTTACACATCGGGTTCCACAGGCAAACCTAAAGGTGTGATGGTCGAACATCGGGGGCTATCTAACCTCACCCAAGCCCAAATCCTAAGCTTTGCAGTCGGAACTAACAGTCGCGTTCTCCAGTTTGCTTCCTTCAGCTTTGATGTCTGTATCTCGGAAATTTTGATGGCTTTAGGCTCAGGAGCGACTCTCTACTTAGCGAACAAAAATGCTTTGATGCCCGGTATCCCTTTAGCTGAACAATTACGGAATTACCATATTACCCATATTAGCTTACCTCCATCAGTCCTAGCGGTGCTTCCCTGTGAAAACCTTCCAGCTTTACAAACCATTATTGTCGGAGGTGAAGCCTCCTCGCCGGAACTGGTGAAACAATGGTCAACAGGGCGAAACTTCTTTAACGCCTACGGGCCAACGGAGGGAAGTGTCTGTGCCACCGTAGCCAAATGTACCCCTTTTGACACTAAAGTTACCATTGGTCATCCGATAGCTAACGTTCAGGTTTACATTTTAGACTCCCATCTCCAGCCCGTACCGATTGGGGTGACAGGTGAAATTCATATTGGTGGTGTCGGGATTGCCAGGGGTTATCTGAACCGTCCTGAATTAACCCAAGAAAAGTTTATCCCCAATCCTTTCAGTAATGACCCCACGGCGAAACTTTATAAAACAGGAGACCTAGCTCGTTACTTAGCCGACAGCAATATTGAATATTTAGGACGCATTGACCATCAGGTAAAAGTTCGCGGTTTCCGCATGGAATTAGGGGAAATTGAAGCCGCCCTATCAGAACATCCTTTGGTTCAAGATGCGGTAGTTATTGCCCGTGCGGATCAGGTGGCCACCCACGATAACCATAAACTTAACACCAATCTGGTAGCCTACCTAGTTCCTAAGCTTCAAGGTCAGGTCTTACCTGAACAGCTTGCTCAATGGCAAAGTGAGTACGTTAGTGATTGGCAAAAGCTCTACGAAGATTCCTATAGTCAGCCCCTAGCTGCCGATGCTGATCCCACTTTTAATATCAGGGGTTGGAATAGTAGTTATACGGGGCAAGCGATACCCGCCCCGATCATGGGTGAATGGGTAGATAATACGGTAGAACGGATTTTAGTGGGACAACCCCAACGGGTTTTAGAAATCGGTTGCGGGAGTGGTTTACTGTTATTTCGAGTGGCTAAATATTGCCAGGAGTATTGGGGAACGGATTATTCTTTAGCCACGATTCGTAATTTGGAAAGGATCTGTGACAAGGTTGAGGGCTTAGGAACGATTAAGTTACTCTACCGCACTGCTGATAATTTTGAGGGGATTCCCCAGGGAGTCTTTGATACGGTGGTGATCAACTCAGTTGTTCAATATTTTCCGAGTGTGGAGTATCTGTTACAAATGCTCGAAGGAGCGGTGCAGGCTCTAGGTCGTACAGGTGTGATTTTTGTGGGTGATGTCCGTAGCTTACCGTTATTAGAACCCTACCATGCGGCAGTACAGTTGACCCGGGCGGACGCAGATAAAACTATTGAGCAATGGCAACGTCAGGTGAATCAAAGTGTAGCATCCGAGGAGGAATTGTTAATTGATCCTCAATTCTTTATTGCTCTTAAACAACGCTTTCCCCAAATTACGGAGGTGGTGATCGAGCCGAAACGGGGTCAGGGGGGGAATGAACTAACGCAATTCCGCTATGATGTCACTCTTTATTTGACTCAAAACCAGGAGCAATCATTAACTGTTAACCCTAAAACCTCAGTACCCTGGTTAAATTGGCAACGGGACACCCTTTCCTTAGTTCAACTGCAAGAGAAGCTAGAACACCGGACAACCGGGTACTTAGGAATCCGAGATGTTCCCAATCAACGACTACAACCAGCCTTACAAGTTTTAGAGTGGTTGGAAAACCCGCCCCCTGTTGCAACGGTAGGGGAACTACGACAGGTCTTAAACCAACAACCTCCTGGGGGAGTCAATCCTGAAGATGTTTGGCAATTGGCAGAAAAAGTGGGTTATACGGCTTATCTTAGTTGGTGGGAAGGCAGTCAAGATGGATCTTTTGATATCATTTTCTGTCGCCATGATTTAGCTCCAAAATATGATTTCAATAAATTTGCCCATCCGTTCCTGGCTCATTTTTGGGCGGATGAAACAGTGACGATTAAGCCCTGGACAAGCTATACCAATAATCCGTTATCCGGAAAGTTAGTTCAGAAGTTAGTTCCCCAGGTACGAGAGTTTATTCAACAAAAGTTACCGAGTTATATGGTTCCCCAGGGGTTTGTGTTGCTCAATGCCCTACCATTAACTCCCAATGGTAAAGTGGATCAGCAAGCTTTACCCACTCCTAATCAGGCGACGCGCCATCTGGCAACGGGCTTTTTAGCACCTCGTACTCCCATTGAGGCTCAACTGGCTACTATCTGGAGTGAGGTTTTGGGTGTTGAACGCATTGGGGTTAATGATAATTTCTTTAAGATCGGGGGGCATTCGCTCTTAGCCACCCAATTAGTGACCCGCATTCGTGATCAATTTCAGGTAGATTTATCTCTCACTAAAATCTTTGAATATCACATTCTCAAAGATTTAGCTAATTATTTAGATACCTATTTATGGTACAATATTTCCGCCGATTCTCAACCGTTAAATTCCGATGAGGAGGAAATTGAACTATGAAAAATTCTTCACAAATTATAGATTTAATCAGTCAATTGCGAGAACTCGGTTGTCGAATTTCGGTTGATGGGGAAAAACTTCGCCTACGCACAACAAAAAACACATTACCGACGGAATTAACCGCAACTATTAAAGCGCATAAAACAGAAATAATCAGCTTTTTAAACGCAGCTAAAGCCTCAGAGACCATCATCTTAGAAACAATTCCCACTTTGCCAGAGGATAGACCAAAACCCCTTTCGTTTGCTCAACAACAACTGTGGACATTAGCCCAATTGAAAGGCGATTTACCCACCTATAATATGCCACTACCTTTGCAAATAGAGGGGGATTTAGATATTGAAGCTCTGGCTCAAAGTTTAACTGCTATTGTGGAGCGTCATAGTAGTTTACGAATGTATTTTCCGAGGATTGAAAGTCAACCTCAAATTCGCATTCACACAATAGAAGATTTTACTATTTTAAGCCAAGAGGACTTACGACATTTAGAACCAAAAATTCAGTCCATAACAGCCCAGCAATTAATTGATGCCCACGGTCAAGAACCATTTAACTTAGAAACTGGCCCCCTATTTAAAGCTAAGTTGCTGCAATTACAAGCCAACAAATTTGTCTTGCTCATTAATATGCACCACATTTGCAGTGATGGCTGGTCAATGGGGATATTTATGAGGGAATTACGGGAGGCTTATTGTGCCTTTTCCCTGGGAGAAAAACCTATTTTTTCACCCTTATCTATTCAATATAGTGATTTTGCTGCTTGGCAACGAAATCGCCTCAAAGGAGAAACGCTACAACCTCAGATCAATTATTGGAAAAACCAGCTAAAAAATGCCCCACTCCTATCAACTTTACCAACGGATTATCCCAGACCTGTTAGACAAAGTTACCAGGGAGATTATTATGATCATAGCTTAAGCATTGAATTAACGAAAAAATTAAACACCCTGAGTCAAGAACAAGGGGCTAGTTTGTTTATGGTTTTATTAGCCGCTTTTAGCTTTTTGCTTTCTCGTTATGGTGGGCAAAATGACTTTTGTATCGGTTCTCCCATTGCTAATCGTAACCATAGTCAAATTGAGGGTTTAATGGGCTTTTTTATTAACACTTTAGTTCTGCGAAGCCAAATTAACCCAGAGGAAAATTTTGAGCAATTACTTCAACGGACACGACAAACTTGTTTAAATGCTTATGCTCAACAAGATATCCCCTTTGAATATCTTGTTGAACTGTTGCAAAGGGACAGAGTCACCAGTTATAATCCGCTTTTCCAAATAATGTTGGTTTTGCAAAATATTAAAGCAGTAGAAAAGGGAGTTTGTTTATCGGGGGTTCAGGTTAAATCCTTAGAGTATAATTATTGTTTTGCCAAATTTGATTTGATTCTGGATATGTCTGAAAAAAATGAGCAATTACAGTGTGGCTGGGTCTATGCTACAGATTTATTTGAACCAAAAACAATTCGACGAATGGTAACACATTTTGAGACGTTGCTCCAAAATATTGTGGATAATCCCCAACAACCCCTTAAAAGTTTACCTCGGGAGTGAAGCATTTCTGTAGTAAATCTTGACCTCTAACTGATAACTTATTTGCCGAAATGCTATGCGGACTTCGCTAACACCCTTACAAAAAAACCTAATCAATCAACAACCTATTTCTATGCAATCTCCCTCTATTTCTCAAAACTCAGTCAACCCTTCTGAGGAAAATACTCGTCAATTTCTCGACTCCCTCAAAGCGATCCTTCAACCCTATTGGTATCCGATAGAAAGCGATGGTAGAGTTTTTTCTGAAGTAATTAAGAGTTGGGGAATGTTATTTCTTTTACTCTTGCTAATCATCGGTTTGGTAGGATTTACATCATTTAATAGTTTTGTACTTAGGGAGTTACTTGATGCCATTCAAGCTAAAAATATGGCTGATTTTAGAATGAGTCTCTCCATCTATGGGGGTTCACTGTTAACGATTACCCTCTTAACAGGATTATCCAAATTTGTCAGAAAGAAAATTGCCTTAAATTGGTATGAATGGCTGAATGATTATAGTTTTCAAAAATATTTTAGCAATCGCGCATATTATAAAATTAATTTTAATCCAATAGTTGACAATCCTGATCAACGTCTTAGCCAAGAAATCGAACCAATCGCCAGAACAACCCTAAGTTTTTTTGCAACTTCCTTCCAAAGAATATTAGAGATAATAGCCTTTTTAGTGATTCTCTGGCAGATTTCTATATCCGTAGGTATCATTTTAATTATTTATACAATTATTGGTAATCTGATCGCACTTTATTTAAGTAAAGAATTAAATAAAATCACCGAAGAAGAACTGGAATTAGAAGCCAATTATAGTTATGCTGTTACCCATATTCGTAATCATGCCGAATCTATTGCTTTTTTTAGAGGTGAAAAAGAAGAATTAAACAGGATTAAGAATAAGTTTCGCTTAATCCTTAAAAATACCTTACAAAAAATTAATTGGGAAAGAAATAAGGAATTTTTTGAGCGAGCCTATGAAGCCATGATTCAAATTTTTCCCTATTTAATTGTTGCACCTTTATATATTCAAGGTGAAATTGATTTTGGGAAGGTTAGTCAAGCGAGTTTTCTTTCAATTTACTTTGCTGATGCTTTGGCTACTTTAATTAAGGAATTCAGCGAGTCAGGAAAAGTTTCTAATTATATTGAGCGTTTAGTTATCCTGACAGAAGAATTGGAAAAAGTCAGTCAACAACCTGAAGATCAAAGCATAATTAAAACTATAGAAAAAAACCGTATTGCTTTTGAAGATGTCACCCTGGAAACGCCCAATTACGAAAAAGTGATTGTTAAAGATTTAAACCTAGAAGTAGAACCCGAAAAAGGACTTTTAATTATTGGCCCCAGTGGTCGCGGTAAAAGTTCTTTATTACGGGCGATCGCCGGTTTATGGAGTGCAGGAACAGGAACGGTGATCCGACCCCAACCCGACGATATTATCTTTCTGCCTCAACGTCCCTATATTATTCTAGGCACTTTGCGAGAGCAATTAGTTTACCCGAATCTTAATCGTGAAGTTAGTACGGAAGAACTGGAAAAAGTCTTAAAAAAAGTTAATCTGGGAGATGTATTAACCAAGGTTAGTGGCTTTGATGAGGAAGTTAATTGGGAAAATATTTTATCCATCGGTGAACAACAGCGTTTAGCGTTTGCACGAATATTAGTCAGTCATCCCCATTTTATTATTTTGGATGAGGCGACCAGTGCGCTCGACATCAACAATGAAGATAATTTATATCAACAGCTAGAAAACAGCAAAACAACCTTTATTAGCGTTGGGCATCGAGAAAGTTTATTCCAATATCATCAATGGGTACTAGAACTTTCTCAGGATTCAGATTGGCAACTGATGACGGTAGAAGATTATCAATTACAAAAAACTAGAATATAATTGAGTCTTTTCTGGGGATAGTTTGGGTCTAAAAGAACACAAATTCCACCAACTTTTAACACAGCTAAAGTTATCACCTATCATCAAAGATTGACAAATCACACCGAATATGTTTATTCTGTTTAATTAGAGCAGTTTTTATAATTCTCCCTGTTCGTAATCTGCTTGTGTTTCTGTAATCGAGATTTGATTATTTCGTACTACATTAAGCACCTCAATGGTTTGAGTCAAACTAGCAATTGTTGGGTATTCTAATAAACTTTGCAATGACAATTCAACCGAAAAAATATCGCGTAAACGAGATATTACTTGACTAGCAAGTAGAGAATGTCCTCCTAGTTCAAAAAAATTGTCGTTAATACTTATTTTGGATAAATTTAGCACGTTTTGCCAAATTTGAGCCATTTTACTTTCCGCCTCATTTCTTGGCACTATCCATTCCCTATTCTGTTGACGCTGAAGTTCATTAAGTAATTGTTCCCTATCTATTTCACCTTTGTCATTTAGGGGTAGGGATTGTCGCGGACGCAATTCACAGTTATAGGGAGTTCCAAAGCGATCTTTTAGGAGCAAATTAGCCGCTAAATTAATAGATTTAGCAGAATGTTTGAAGGTGTAATAAGCGGTTAATTTTTGTAATCCTTCAGACTGGGATGTAAAACGCCTAATTTTAGGATTACTGCCTTCTAAACCAATGATTAACTGTTCTTGGTTATGATATAATCCGGCTAAAAATGAATTTAATCCTTGCTGCACAGTCATATCGTAATAACCTTGAGCTTGGGTCAAATATTTCATCTGGTAGCCTTTACTTATACCTGTTTCTTGCCAAGTTGTCCAACTATAACAATAACTTGGGGATAAATTCTGAGATTTTTGATAGTCGTTTAGATGTTCTAAAAAACTATTAGCAGCAGCATATCCTCCAATAGTTGCACCACCAAAAAAACTAGCTAAAGAGGAAAAACTAATAAAAATTCCCTGGGTTTCTTTGAGTAGTTGATGCAATATCCAAGTTCCTAATACTTTGGGACGAAGGGTTTCTGCTAAACTTTGTTTCGTTTCGTTTAGAAGTAAATTTTCTTGATAAATTCCTGCTAGATGAATCACCCCATCTAGTTCCCCTTGCCATTGTACTTTAACCTGTTTTACCGCTTGCTGCAACTGAGTTAAATTAGCCACATCTACCACTTTATAAATAACTTCTCCCCCAAGTTGTTCTAATGCTTGTAGATTTTTAATTTTTAAGGCATACTTATCTTCTTTTTTGAGATGCTCATTCCATCTGCTTTTCTCGGGTAAGGAGGTTTTTCCTATCAATAGTAAACGAGCTTGATAATTTTTGAGTAAATATTGGGCAATTTCTATCCCAATTCCTCCCAGTCCCCCGGTAATTAAATATATTCCTCCTGATTTAAACGGTAATTCTTGTTTTGTTTGTTGGGATAAATTGACTTTTTCTAAGCCCGTGATAAAACGGATTCCCCGGCGATAGGCAATTTCTCTTTCCCTTGACAAAACCGACAATTCTTGCAGAATATAAGCCCCATTTACTTCAGGGTTATTGACAGGTAAATCAAGATGACGACTATTTAACCAAGGGTTTTCTTGGGCTAGGCTTTTGATAATTCCTAAAACGGGAGATTTTTGATATGCAATATCATCTTTAGGATCAACTAATTGACTATAACTTGAAACAAAAAGTAATTCAACTGTTTTTTCCGTATCCTGAATTTTAGCCAGGGCTTGAACCAGAAATAGTAAGCTATAAATTCCTTGCTCTTGTGCCTTTTCTAGCTGTTCTATACTAGCAATTTCTCCTTGATATTCCTGATAGTCCAACAGGTGTATAACATTGCTAATAGTGATGTTCTGATGTGCTAAAGACTCCATTAATAGTCTATAGTGTTCTGTTTCTCCAGGTTTTATTGTATAGCGATCGCTGCTTAATTGAGAAAAATTATCTGCCGATAAAACCGCTATATAGGGTAAGTTTTTTGCCGTGAGTTGCTCAGTTAAGAATTGTCCTAAACCTAACTGATCAAGAAAAATTACGGTGTAATTTTCACCGAAAGCTAACTTAAGATTAACCGGATATTTGGCTTTCCAAACTTTTCGATAAAACCAGTCTGGAATTGTATTAGCATTTTCTAAGACAATATCTACTTCTTTAATAATTGGCTTAAATTCACCTGTTTCAAACCGTTTAATTAACTGCGATCGCTGAATTTTACCAATAGAAGTTTTAGGAATTTCACTTTTATTTAAGGGGATTAAATATTCTGGATTAACTCCAAAACTGTTAATTACTTTTTGTCTAATCTTTTTAAGCAGAGCAGCTAAATCATTTTTATCAAAGGTTTCCGCACTAAAAAATATGGCTAATTGATCCGAATTATTTCCCGATGCTTTAACAGCACAAGCCGCGGTATAAGAAGCTTCTACTCCTTCTATTGTTTCAACAACTGTTTCAATTTCGTGACTGTAATAATTAACCCCGTTAATAATAATAGTTTCTTTGCTTCTTCCGGTAATTACCAGATGCCCATGACTAATAAATCCTAAATCTCCTGTCTTAAACCAGCCATCTTCTAAAAAGGCTTCTTGATTGGCTTTAGGGTTTTTATAATAACCTGGTGAAACCGAGTCTCCTTTTACCTGTAAATGACCAATCGTTTCCTCTGGAAGTAGTTCATTTTCTTGATTGACAATTCTAATAGAAATACCGGAAATTGGAAATCCTAAATCAGTAAAAGTTGTGGCATTGGGATGTTCAGAATGGACTCGTTTTAAGGATTGATTTAAAGAAGATTTATCAATGGTATGAAATAATAAAGGTTGTTCATCTGTTGGTTGATAATAAGTAATTCCTGACCCCATTTCTGCCATACCAAAAGCCGGACGGACGGCAGTTTTTTTCAAATTATAGTGCCGATGAAGTTTCTCAATAAATTCTCCTACCGCTTGATTAGAAACCGACTCTCCAGCGGCTAAAAAGAATTTAATAGAGTCTAAATTCCAAACTTGGGATGTCTCTTTTATCAGGGCTTCATTAATAAGATTATAGGCAAAATTAGGAGCCCAACTATGGGTGATACGATATTGATTAATTAAATCTAACCAATTGAGAGGACGACCCAAGATATATTCAGTTTGTACATATATCATTTGGCAACCTAAATCAACACAGCGAATATGCCAATCAGAAATACTACCAATATGGTCAAAGGGTAACCAATTGAGGATAATATCTTCGTTATTATATTCACAAAGTAGGTTAGTCCCCCTAGCACGAGAGAGAAGGTTTTTATGGGTTAATGCGACACATTTAGAGATTCCCGTGCTACCTGATGTCAGGTTAAAGAAAGCTAGATCATCGGGTTGATTTATATGATAAGTTTGGGCGGGAGCGTGGGTTTTTAATTGCTCAATACAACTGATTTTTAAGGTTTGATTAGACAGCCATTTTTCTAAAGTTTTTACTTCCTGTTGTCTGGCTTCATTGGTAATAATTAGAGGTTGGTCTAATAGCTCCCATACCTGACAAATTTTATTGATTTCATTATTAAAGTCTTTGTAGGTTGGTGGGACTGAGATAATAACAGGAATAAATCCCCCTAAAATACATCCCCAGAAAGCGGGAATAATATCAGAATTTTCTGATAGCTGAAAAATAACTTTATCTTGAACCTGCAAACCAAGTTTTTTTAACCCATTGTTGATTCTTTGGGCTTCATTCCATAATTGGGGGTAGGTTTGAAAAGCCCGAGAATCGTTATTTTTAATATAAATAATCCCCTGATTTTGATGATGTTGAGCCGATTTTAAAAGTGCTTCTGCCAAGGTTTTTGCTTGTAATTCAGACTCTATCAAAGCTTTTCCATGACTGATAGCAAGTTGGGAACTAGAAGATTGACTTGGTTGATGGATCTTTTCTTTAAATTGTTGATTTTTTTCTGTAACTGTTTCCCTTTCTTTTAATGGTAGCAGTTCCGATAAATGTAGCGGGGAACTTTTTTCGGTTTTGGATGTGACTACCACAGCAACTTGCTCAATTTCTGGCAAAGATTTTAGTTTATTTTCGGTATATTGTGCTAAACCTGAATCGGCAATCTCTATATTTTTTAGGGCTATTTCATCTACATGACCTGTGGCTGTCAAGGGCAGACAGGAAATGCCAATATAAATACTTGGCAGTAAATTGTCTGATAATTTTGACTGTACAAAAGAGGATAACTGCTCTGGGTACCGATTCTGTGAATAAACGATATAAGCGATTAATTCGCCCTCACGCGCTAGTAAATAGCAATCTTCTACTAATGGATTTGATAACAATAAAGCTGCTATTGTTTGATAATTTAATTGTGAATTTGTGTTGTTAGAATCCCCTAACCAGGTTGAATTTTCTACTGAATCTTGTTTGCCATTAATCATAGTTGAACAGGAATTTTGAATACAACTCAAATAGGATTGCTATATAATTTGGCAACAAAAATCCCTCCATAGCAACACAGAGGGATATAATCAGTGATCGGTTGTAGGGGCGGGTTCATCGAGATGCGCGGTGATCAACAAAGCTCTAAAAGAACCCGCCCCTACCAGTTATTAGTTATCAGTTAACTAACTCTTGACTATTAACTCTTGCACTGATAACTGTTTACTGATCACTGATCACTGATTTTAGCTGCGGTCAGTCGCAGTCGCAGGTTCAAAACTGGGAACCACTAACTCATCGTTTTGCTTAGTTAACTGGTTATACAACCGTTCCGTATTCGGGAAATTAGCCGCAGGTAAAGTCGGATAACGACGATAGGGAACCGTATCTTCCCCGAACAGTTGAGCGTATTCCACACTGTTCACCATCGCGTTAATAAATCCTTTCAACCCATCGGTCGCCAGGATTTGGTTATACTCCCGAATTTCCGCCTGGTTACGAGGTGCGCGACCCAAGAAATGCTTGGTTCCCAACTCAATCACCTTAGTATTGGGATAGGGGGTATAGAACTCCTTGATATACAGAGAAGTGCTTCCCAACGCCTCAATAAACTCTTTCAGGTTAATTTCATTGTTCCCCAGTTTACTTTCGAGAGCCGTAAACTCATTTCTATTCACATAGGGATCAATATTGCGCTCAAAGATTTGACGATAAGCCGCTTGAATCAGAGTTTTCAGCGCCACTTTATCGCTAGTCGTCGTCAGTTTGAACACCTTGCTTTGTTGACGTCGTTTGCTGACACCTTGAGCAATACGGTTATCTAACTCAATCTCACCCTTACTTTGGTCAGGAGTACCCAGTTCGATAAACCGAGGCGTAACTTCTGCGGTTCCCACCGGGTTTTTCTCCGCAAAAGCACCGACCCGACCCGTGCGCAGGAACACACCCCCCGGAGTCAAATACCGTTCATAAGGAACCGTATCTTCCCCAAAGGCTTCGTTATATTCCTGGCTATCGAGAATGGCATCTACCAAAGCATAGAAGCCCTTCTTGGAACTCAGATCGAAGTAGGCATTCATTTCCTGACGGCCGTAGGTCGGACGACCTAACAGACGGCGATGGATATATTCGATCGCTTTACACACATACAGCGATGTCCAATACATCTTACGGAAAACATCGGACTTCGCCAGAGCGCGAATAAACTCCCGCACGGTAATATCGCCGTTTTCCAGCTTAATTTCCGCCACGGTTTGGCGTTGACCTTCATACAGTTCCCGGCCAAACACCTGCCGATAGGCCGCAGTAATCACTGCTTGGGTAGAGGTTTCCGAGTAATTAACACTGGTTCCTTTGCTACTTCCACTGCGCTTGAACCGACTGCTAATATAGCCCCCGGGCAGTTGATCCAGTTTGAACACCTTCGGCCCCAAAGACCCCGGATTGTTCCCTCTGGCCGCCGGGTTGCTTAACTGGTTATCAATTCCAGCCCCATTGCGAATTAGAATCCTTCTGGTATCTTTACCAAAGGGAGCCGGACGGTTACTGGGATTGCGAGTTTCTTTCGGGAAAATGGCCCCGAACTGAATTTCCAGGGGATCATTTCCGGTTCCGTAAACGTGCTGATCCCGCAGGGGTTGTTTATAGTCTGCGAACAAAGTCACAAACTGGGGAACTTTACGGAAAGGAGCACTGTAGTTAAACAGGTCAATTTGTGGCCCCCAGTTGCGGCATTCTTGGGCTTCTTGACCCAAACCGCGCAAATAGGGAACGGTTTCCTCCCCGAAATAATCGGAATATTCTTGAGAATCCACCAGCGCATCCACTAGGGCAGATAAGCCGCCTTTGGACACAACCGAGAAATATTTGGTGAATTCTTCAGGAGAACTTAAACCCCGACCCAAGAAGTGACGGGTTGCCAGTTCCACCACCCGACTATTGACATAGGGTTCATAGAAATTTTTCCGATACAACGGAGATTTTCCTAAGCGGCGGATAAACTCTTTGGTAGAGATTTCGCCGTTTTTCACCTTGGATTCTAAGTCGGAAACGCTCAAGCTATAGGCGCGGGTAATATCCCGTTCAAACACTTGGCGATAGGCCGCTTTCACCACGTCTTCTTTTTCCGTGGAAGACAATCCGGGTTTCATTACGAACTTCTGACGACGTTCGGCGGCGTTGAAGTAAATTTGAGGCAGTGCTAACCCTTGTTGGTCACTACTGTTAGGACGTTGGCGAACCTTTGTCCCAGGAGTGGCGGCTTCAAATTCGGTGATTAACACACCAAAGTATTGCAGGGCAATTTCTTGAGCTTCTTTGTCTGCTTTTAAATAGCCCAAAGCAGCCCGACGCATTTCTTGCAGGGCCACCAAAGTCGCCGAGCTAGAACAAGCATTTTCAATGATTTCCCGCAATCCCCGCACGTTAACGGCGATTAGATTTGGGTCACCTGCGACAATGGCGTAGGTCGTGTAACGTAAGAACCAGCTTAAATCCCGCAGGGATTTAGTCATATTCCCCGGGCCATAACGAGAAACGTTAATCGGCCCAAAACCCGGGGGTAAAAATACGGCTGGCCCCGATCCTGTATCTGCAAAAATGGATTTTAAACCATCCAACAGGCTGTTACTGCGGCTCTCCGCATAGGAAACCGTTCCCAGTTTCATGCCTTCGGTGACATTACTGCTACCGCCACCAACCGCCACCATTTCGGGTGTTGGATCTTCACTCGGTTTTTCTAAAAACGCCAGAGGGGAGCCCCCTGTGAAAATCCGGTTGGCAGCACGGGAAACGATCAATTCCGCATTTTGTGTCAGAATTTGAGCAATTTCTAAACGTTTCGCCCCAGAACTGAAATAGGTTGCCAGTTCACTGAGTTCGCTTTTGCCCAAAAAGCGATCCTGTTGCTCCGCTTGGGAAATGGTTGCAACGGGTACGGTCTGATAGAGTTGCGGACGCGCAACTGAGCTTCCACCACTTGCTTTTACACTCATTCGATCTTTGTCGCTCCCTATCTGAATCTTGACAGTATGGAACCTGGAATATGGTACTGTTCTCAAACATTCAACGGATGAGTCAGCCTCGCCCTTAGCCGGGAGCGCTTCCAACCCTATCCTCGCTTGAGTTGTTGCCAATTTAATCTTTCAGATTAAAATGATTTTGGCTAATTAACCAGACATTTATAAAAAATCGTACCGACAATATATTGTATAGACTTGAGCGAAGTTATCTGAGAAAAAAGAATAAGTTTTGTTAAGTTGGAGCCGTCGATGGTTAGCTGTTGT
This sequence comes from Planktothrix sp. PLAVEN19ND, assembly GCF_057220675.1. NCBI lineage: Bacteria > Bacillati > Cyanobacteriota > Cyanophyceae > Oscillatoriales > Microcoleaceae > Planktothrix > Planktothrix sp. PLAVEN19ND. The sequence continues at coordinate 4,159,151 of NZ_CM170132.1, forward strand.
TGATTTAACATCGCTCGAAGGCAAATTTCTGATAGGGCAGTGTTCAAGGTACTTAGGACGTCATCATACCACCAAACCGGATCGGATTCAGACTTTCTCTTAAAAATTCCCCTAGCCCGCTTTCCTATGACTTTACGATCAATCAATTTTTATGAACTTGAATCAAAAGGGATTCTAGGAGGTGCTGTTTTCCAGATTAATTCTATTTATTCTGGGGTTAAAAGTTTCTTGAAATTAGCGATCGCCTCCCCTTCAATTAATCAAAAATGTTCAAAACAAGCCAGATTTTTTCTAAGTTGAACTGAAAAGTGTCAATCTTCTTAACATCAATTAAGGTCATCCTACAGCATAATAATAGTATTGAGTCAAAAATAATTTTATGAATACAGTTTCTGCCTCCGTTAATAATAAAAACCGCATTATTCCCCCGGAATTGAATCTCCCGCCCCGTCTATTGTTAGGGCCGGGGCCATCCAATGCCAACCCCCGGGTATTGCAGGCACTGGCCATGTCCCCCGTCGGACACCTTGACCCCTATTTTCTGCAACTGATGGACGAGGTACAAACCCTGCTGCGCTACGCTTGGCAAACGGATAACCCCATGACTATCCCCATGAGTGGCACCGGAAGTGCTGCTATGGAAGCAACTTTGGCGAATATTGTTGAACCTGGGGATGTGGTTTTAGTGGCGGTGATGGGGTATTTTGGCCATCGTTTGGTGGATATGGCGGGCCGTTATGGGGCTGATGTGCGAAAATTAGTTAAACCTTGGGGGCGAGTTTTTAGTTTAGAAGAACTGCGGCAAGGGTTAGAAACCCATCGTCCCAAGGTGTTGGCCCTAGTTCATGCAGAAACCTCGACAGGCGCCTGTCAACCGTTGGAAGGGTTGGGAGAATTGTGTCGAGAATTTGATTGTTTGCTATTAGTAGATACCGTCACCAGTTTAGGGGGTGTGCCACTATTTTTGGATACTTGGGGTGTGGATTTATCCTATAGTTGTAGTCAGAAAGGCTTAGGTTGTCCCCCCGGTTTGGGGCCGTTTACCATGAGTCCTCGGGCTGTTGAAATCTTAAAAAAACGTCCAACAAAAGTGGCGAATTGGTATTTAGATGTTTCTCTGCTTTCTCAATATTGGGGTCAGGATCGAGTTTATCATCATACCGCCCCGGTTAATATGAATTATGCCTTGCGAGAAGCCCTCAGAATTTTAGCACAAGAAGGATTAGAAGCGAGTTGGAATCGTCATCTAACTAATGCTAAATTATTATGGGAGGGGTTACATGATTTGGGATTAGTTTGTCATGTTCATGAAGATTATCGTTTACCCACATTAACAACTGTTCGTATTCCTGAAGGAGTGGATGGAAAAGCTATTTCTCGTCAACTTTTAACGGAATATAATATTGAAATTGGCAATGGTTTAGGAGAATTAGCGGGTCAAGTTTGGCGAGTGGGACTGATGGGATATAATAGCCGTCCTGAAAATGTTCTGTTATTATTATCCGCGTTAAAACGGGTTTTAAATCGTTAAATTGTAGTAGTGCGAGCGTCCTCGCTCGCTTGTTTTGATCAAGAATAGTCAACCGTTATTCTTCTTTTAAAATTCTTTCAATATCTCTAGTCGAGTGAAGAATGCGAACAATTAAAATCCGATCTTCAAAGGATAAATAAAAGATTAAATACTTTTCAAATCCTTTAACTGACCATCTCCTTAACTCCTCTAAACGAACATTACTCTGGTTGAAAATGTTGTATTAATTGAGAACGTTTTTGATCCCACCATTCATCTGTTAACTCTATCGGTTCACCACTTTCTAACCCTTCTAATAATAAAGATTCAACTCGTTCTATTTTTACTTGTTCTTGACGCAGTAAATCTAGGATATACTCGTTAGCATTACCATAACCTCCTTTAGCAACTTGTTGTTCAACAAAAGTTTGAATTGACTCAGGGAGAGAAAGATTTAGTAAGTTCATCGTTTAACCTCTGATTTTAAATTTACAGTTTAGACAGAAACCCGGTTTCTTAGAAACCGGGTTTCTGGGAGCAACTAACGCAGTCTTAAAAATACCGTTGCGTGTTGAACATTCCCCACGCGATCACTACTACTAATGGTAAACGATCGCAAATTATCAAAAAACGGTTTAGCTGAAAGTTCTACTAACTTAAACAAGGGGAATTGTTGATTCAGGAAATTGCGACTGGTTAGCCAATTGAGATAGAAATAACCATCATTAATTTGGGGTAAAACTTCAATACTAGCCTTGAAATCGGGATCTTGAGTAATCAGATTTTCCGTTGTTGACAAGCCTAAAACCTCATCCATTGCTTCTACAGAAGTTGTAAAAATTTCATATTTCCCTATGGTTGAATGTACTCCTTTTGCAGTGGCTTCAATTAATCTAGTTTGGGTTTTGGCCTTATCTTTTTTCTCCAAAACCATAGGGGTTAACTTTGTCCAGGCTGAAAGGGTATTATTATTAAGATTAAATGATCCCAAACTATAGCCTTGTTCTGTCGCTATTTTATCTAAATTTTCAATGGCTAGATTAGCATTTTCTGGACGTTCTGCTACAAACACCCAATCCCATTTTTCCTTACTATGGGGAACTACCGCTAAGGCATATTCTCCTGTCACCCAACTAAAAATATCTTGAGGTAAATCTAAACCCCATAGAGCTTTAATTCCGGCTATGGGTTGGGTAATAAATTGTTCTAAAGGTTTATTGGCTGCAACAATAGCAGAGAAATCTGTCCAGAGTTGATTTAAGTCTTTTCCGGCAATTAATAACGGACTATTAGAACTAATATAGTTTAATGCTTCTACGGGTTGAGAAAAAGCTGGAGATGGTTGGGTTGTATCTTCCTCTACGGTAGCAATTAACGCCGTTTCCGCTAATAATCCTTGAGAATTAATTCCTAAAGATATGGCTAAAGTAGGTTTTTGACCGACAAATTCGTCTGTTTGGTCAGTTACTAATTGCCAATCTCCTAAATTAAAAAATCCAAATCCCACTCCCCCAGGTTTTAATTCTTGTAAGGCTTTTTGATAGGATTCAGATTGACTTAAATTGAGATTTGCTTGTATCGTATTTAAGGCTTCTTTCATCACTTTAGGATAGTTGGCAAATAACACAAAGCGATCATTAATTGTAGCCATAACTAAAGTCGGTGCATCATCAATTGTTCCTTGAAAGGGACGACGATAAATGAGTTTAACCCCTCGATATTGATCTTGAATAATATCTAAACCAGCACCCACTTGTTTTTGCCAAAATTCATCTAAAATCTCTTGACTTTTTTTTGAGTTTTGGGTTGATAAAGCGACAAAATATCCAGGTTGTTGACCATTATTAGCTAACCGATCTAGATCGGGGGTAATTAATGCCCAAGTTATTTCATTCCCTAACCATGGTTGAATATCCCGCCCATAATTTAACCCCGTATTTGCTAAAAGACTTTCTTTAATAGAGTTCAGTTGAATCCGATTATTATTACTTTTTTGAGAAAAGGTTAAAATCTTTCCCACTGATTCTAACCGATCGGGATTTACTAATAATGAAACCATCGCTGGAGCCGTCCGAGGAACAAACATTGCCGCCTCTGGTGCTGTTTTTGTGCTACCTGTGATTAAAGCAGCCGGGTTTTGACCCGATAATTTATAAACCCCCCCAATTCCCAGGAGTCCCAAAACGACCAGACCAATCACCAAAATCTTAGGAAATGAGCGTCTTTTCATAAGCTTAACCGTTGAGCGAATAACATTGTCAGATGGGAGTTCCTTCTCTATTATGTGTCAATTGTGTACTTACGATACAAAGAAGACAGATTGAAGGAGAGTTAAGTTCAAAATCTATACTTTACCTGTATAATTATACTAGATAACTGATGTATTTATTGACTCGATTTTCTATCGGATTATATTGATCCTATTGTTAACCTATTATGACTGCAAGAACACCTGTTTTATCCGCTTGGCAACAACTGAGAAATCAGAGTATTACCTGTGAACAAGCATTAAAAAATTTAGTCGATGATCAAAAAATTTTGAATCTAAAATTATTGGATCGGGATGTTAGTTTTAGATTTTTTCGCGAATTTCCAGATAAAAATATTTTGCCCCCGGTCATTCCCTTATTATTATGGCAAAATTGCTATTATTTGGGATGTCCGGTAGAAGTCTCCATGGACGCACTCACCCTAATGGGCGATCGCACTTTTTCTGATATTAAAATTATCCCCATTGATGATAAGAGTTATCGGGCTTGGTATCATGCCCAACATCTCGATCCCCATCGAATTACTTCCAGCCCCTTAATTAACCCATTAACGGGAGAATTAGAATCGGAAAACGTTAGTGAAACCACCGAATTATATTTATCAAAAGCCGCAGATCAACTGACTCGAATTAAAACTTTAATTTCAGGAGCTTTAAGAAATCGTGCCAGTGATATTCATTTAGAACCTTCCCAGGAGGGTTTAAGAGTTCGTTATCGAATTGATGGTTTACTTCGCAATATTACCCTCTTACCTTCGGATATTGGACGTAAAGTTATTGTGGCAATTAAAGTTATGTCAAATATGGATATTGCCGAAAGTCGTCGCCCCCAAGATGGCAGAATTGGGGAGAATTATGTATCAGGACAAGACTTAGAAGTTGCCCTTGATATGCGGGTTAGTACCCTGCCCTGTGTCGGCGGTGAAAAGGCTGTAATTCGATTGTTACCGCAAGAAAATCCGTTCTCTGGATTACAGGATTTAGGCTTCTCGGAAACCACATTAAATATTTATAAAAGTTGGCTCTGTCAACCCCAGGGAATGATTATTTTTACCGGGCCCACCGGGTCAGGAAAAACCAGTACCCTTTATAATAGTTTATTAGCCGTTGCCACCGAAAATGTTAATGTTGTCACCGTTGAAGATCCGGTTGAATATATCTTATCAGGTATTACTCAAACCCAAGTTCATGAACGAGCCGGGATGACTTTTGCTGCCGGATTACGCGCTATTTTACGACAAGATCCTGATATTATTATGGTGGGAGAAATTCGAGATCAAGATACGGCAGATACCGCTATTCGTGCTGCATTAACTGGTCATTTAGTATTAACAACCTTGCATACAAATGATGCCATTGGTGCGATTCCCCGCTTAAAAGATATTGGCCCCGATCCGGGGTTAATTAGTGATGCCTTATTAGGAATTGTGGGACAACGTTTAACCCGTCGTGTTTGCCCCCACTGCGCGGAATCCTATAGCCCAACGGCGACGGATTTAGACCTGTTAGGGTTAGAATTAAAAGAAGTAAAAACTGACGGTTGGCGCAAAGGTCGAGGCTGTTCTAACTGTTTTTATTCTGGCTATTCGGGGCGAGAAGCAATTGTAGAATTATTGGCTGTTGATGATCGAATTCGTGAAATTATCTATGAAGGAACTCTGACAGAATTACATCGTTATTTACATGAAACAGGCTTTTTATCCTTCCGAATTGCCGCTATTGAAAAAGTAACAACTGGAGCCACCACCGTTGAAGAAGTTCAGCGTGTTTTACCTCGCAGTGCCTTAGCTCGAAAGTTCTCCATTAAAACTTGAAATTAGGATCATACAAGCCTATTTCTAACCATTAAAATTCTATTTATTCTTATCTCAGATTTCCCATGCTTACACCCATTGATTCTAAACCCCTGCGTTGGCAAAAAACTCGATATTCTCCATTGACGAGACAATTAGATGTATTTACTGCCTGCGGGTCGTTTATGTTCTTTTTGTGGTGGGATAAAACCTTAGCAAATCAGACCAATCAACAGAAACAAAAACGAGCCATTTGGTTAGTTAAAACCCTCTTAGAGCTAGGGCCAACTTTTATTAAAATAGGACAAGCTCTATCAACAAGAGCCGATATTTTACCCCTGGAATATGTTGAAGAATTGGAAAAACTACAGGATCAAGTTCCTGCTTTTAGTACCGATGAAGCCGTCGCTATTATTGAGGCGGAATTAGGTCATTCTTTATTTACATTATATCGAGATTTTGATGAACAACCCCTAGCTGCCGCTAGTTTAGGACAAGTTCATAAAGCCAGACTGCACACGGGCGAGGATGTCATTGTTAAAGTTCAGCGCCCGGGTTTAAAAGAACTATTTGATTTAGATGTACAAGCGGTACGGCGAATCATTCAGTTTTGTCAGCGGCATTTTAGCTGGTCAAAACTTTATAACTTAGATGAGCTATATAATGAGTTTTTTATGATTTTATATCAAGAAATTGATTATATAAAAGAAGGTAAAAATGCCGAAAGATTTAGAGAAAATTTTAAAAATTATCCGGGTATTTTGGTTCCTAAAGTTTATTGGAAGTATACTACCCATAAAATCTTAACAATGCAATATTTACCAGGAATTAAAGCTGATAATCGAGAGCAATTAATTGCCTATGGAATTGATGTTAAACGAATCAATCAGTTAGGGATTTGTTGTTATTTAAAACAAATTCTTCAGGATGGTTTTTTCCAAGCTGACCCTCACCCGGGAAATATTGCCGTTAGTGTTGATGGAAATTTGATTTTTTATGATTTTGGCATGATGGCAGAAGTAAAAGCCTTAGCCAAGGATCAGATGATTAAAGCCTTTTTTGCCGTGTTAAAAAAAGATACCGATGTGGTGTTAACGACTTTAGTTGATATTGGATTAATTGAGCCTGTATCTGATATGAAACCTGTTAGAAAAATGGTTAAGTTTTTATTGGAAGAATTTACGGAAAAACCTGTTGATTTTCAGATGTTCAATCAAATTAAAGAAGAAATTTATATCATGTTTGAGCAACAACCTTTCCGGTTACCCGCTCAAATGATGTTTATTTTAAAGTCTTTAACCACTTTGGATGGTTTGGCGAGAAATTTAGATCCTAAATATAGTTTAGTTGCTTGCGCCGAACCTTTTGTTAAGAGTTTAACTATTTCTCAAGGACGGGGTAATTTAGTCGGAGAATTAGCAAAACAGGCGCGAGATTTTATTAAGTTTAGATTACAACAACCGAGCAAATCAGAGGTGTTAATTCGTCGTTTAGAAGAACGTTTGGAGGAAGGAGAGTTACAAATTCGGGTCAGGTCTGTGGAAAGCGATCGCGCTTTAAGACGAATTAATTTAGCGATTAAAACTTTAATTTATATCTGTTGGACAGGATTTACTTTAGTTGCTGGAGCGATTTTATTAATTGGAAATTATCAAGGATGGGCGGTTTTTGTCTTGGTTTTATCCCTATTTGGCTTATGGATGTCGGTGCGATCGCTCTTTAATTTGGCTATTCGAGAACGCTTAGATCGAATTGCAGAAAGTTAATGATTAAATCGTCCAATCTTGTATCAATAAATTGGGTATTTTTTCAAAATGTTGGCGGTTACGAGTGACTAAAATTGCTTGTTGAGATAGGACAATAGAAGCAATTTTTAAATCTTGTGTTCCTATCCTAATTTTTTGACGTTTTAATTCTGTATAATAATTGCCAGCGTCTTGATCAAAATCAAGGACATAAATAGTGTTGAAAAACTCTCTTGTTTCTTTCAAGTCTGCATAGGCTTTTACTAACTTATCAACTGTTTTGGCATCCTTAATTGTTTTTAACCATCCTCTCAGTGATTCTTCTACGGTAATAATAGTAACCGCACGATGCTCAGAGTTAATGTTACTAAGTCTCTCTATCACTTGGGAATTCCCTCTCTGGAACAAAGAGATGTGATCTGTATCTAATACCCATAAATTCATCGTTATTCCTCCTCCTCTGCATCAATTTCATTGCGATAATCTTGAATAGCTTCTAAAACTTGATCAAACAGAGGATCATCTTTAAACATTCCTGCAAATTTCATCCAAGGATCTTCACGTTTAGGAAGTTCAATTTCTAAATTAATAATTTCCGTATACTTTAAAAAATTTTGGAGCCGCTGAGATAATTCTTTAATCGCTTCATCTTGACTATTCGCAATTACTCGTACACTCGGATAGTCTAAAACAAAGGCATGATAATTACCCTTTGGCAGTTTTTTTATACCCACTTCATATTTAACTTTATTAACCAGATTGATTAAAGGTTTAGGATTAGCAATCATTGTTGACTTTAACCTCAATACTTCCTTGAGTAATTATAGCAAGTGGGTTGAATTGTGTCAAGAATGGGCGATCGCTCTTTAATCTAGGTATTCTATAAAAACCAGTTTGAAATTTTCACTAAAATATGTAAAAATACAACTCAGTAAAACCCATAAAACATTATCAGAATGCGACCTATCCCCATTCCCCCCGAACCCGGTCAAGAATCCGTTTGGGATTATCCCCGTCCCCCTCGTTTGGAAGATGTCAACCAACCGATTAAAGTAATATTTAATGGGATTATTCTAGCAGAAACCCAACGAGCAAAACGAGTCTTAGAAACCAGCCATCCTCCCGTATATTATATTCCGCCCGAAGATATTCAATTAGAATATTTACAACAAACTTCTCGCAGAAGTTGGTGTGAATGGAAAGGAGCTTGTAGTTATTATAATATTACGGTTGGTGACAAACAAGCTGTTAATGCGGCTTGGAGTTATTTAAGTCCAGTTCCTGAATTTATTGATATTCAAAATTATTATAGTTTTTATGCTAGTTTCATGGACGCTTGCTATGTGGGAGAAGAATTAGTTCAAGCCCAAACAGGGGATTTTTATGGCGGTTGGATTACTCAAAATATTGTGGGCCCATTTAAGGGAGAACAGGGAACCATGGGGTGGTAATATTTAACCTACAAAACCCGCCTGAGCGGGTTGGTGCGGGTGTAGAAATTTTAATTTGTCGAAACTGATTAGGGTTTTATTTCAACAATGATTCAGCCAATTGTTCTAAATGAATGGCACTATTGACTTCATAAAAAGATGTGGTCGGGGCTTTGACAAATAGGGATGACATTTCATTCATAATAGCTTCATAGGCTTCGGTGTGGTTATTGGAAGTATCCATATCACCAATATCCTCCCAGAAAATTAGAGCAATTCCCTTATCGGTTCCCGGTTCTTGAAGTAAATAAGCTCCTTGAAAACCTTCTTTATAGGTAGCTACCGCTTGTTCAAATAATGTTTGAGCTTCTTTAAATTTACCCGGTTTGAATTCGCCGATGGCAACGTAGGCAACTTTTCGTCTTAAAAAATCCTGAAATTCAGACATAAGTTAATAAATGTAATAAACTGCAAGTTTTTGCAACAGAGTTAAGACTCAACTCTAAATAATTCTACCAGTTTAATCGCCAAAAACCATAGGGAATAACCGTGACCCTTTGACCCTTTGCAAAAATAACAGCAATTGCGATCGCAATTTGTCCAAAGAAAAGTACCCTAGTCTGTAAAATCTAAGAAAATCAAAAAAACGTTCCTCTAGTAGCGAACCCAATTTCAATTTTACTTGGTGGTGTCAAACGTGAATACAGTCCCCCCGCTCGATCTTAGCCTACAGTACAAAACCATTCAGGATGAAGTCAGCGCTTGTGTGCAAGCGGTCTTAGCTTCCGGTCGTTATATTGGAGGTTCAACGGTCGAAGCCTTTGAACAAGACTTTGGAGAATATATTGGGGTTCGGGAAACCATTGCTTGCAACTCGGGAACCGATGCCCTATTTTTGGCCCTGCGCGCCCTGAATATTGGGCCAGGGGATGAAGTGATTACCACCCCTTTTACCTTTATTGCCACGGCAGAAATGATCAGTGCGGTGGGAGCCACACCTGTATTTGTCGATATTGATGCTACAACCTTTAATCTCGATATTGAACAAATCCCCAACGCTGTTACCGAAAAAACCAAAGCTATTATCCCCGTCCATTTATTCGGTCAACCGATGGACATGACCCGATTAATGGCCGTGGCAAAATCCTATAATTTAGCGGTGATCGAAGACTGCGCCCAAGCCACCGGGGCCACTTGCCAGGGGCAAAAAGTCGGCAGTATTGGGGATATCGGCTGTTTTAGTTTCTTCCCTACGAAAAACTTAGGCGCCTGTGGCGATGGAGGAGCCGTAACCACCCAAGATCCAGCCCTGGCCAAAGCCATGAGAATCATCAAAGAACATGGTCAATCCACCCGCTATCGTTCGGATACCATTGGGATTAATAGTCGTTTAGATGCCCTACAAGCGGCGATTTTACGGATCAAACTGCGTTATCTCGATACCTGGAATCAACAACGGCACACCCTCGCCAAACGGTATCACCAGTTACTCTATCCCCTATCTGAAATTATTACACCCCAAGACATTACCTTTGGCGAGAGTGTGTGGAATCAATACACTATCCGGGTACAAACAGAGCACCGGGAGGCAAGAGGAGCAGGGGGAGCAAGAGGAGCAGGGGGAGCAGGGGGAGCAGGGGGAGCAGGGGGAGCAGGGGGAGCAGGAGAATATTACCCATTACCCTCCCTCAAACGACGGGATTACCTGCGAAACTACCTCCAAGAACAGGGAATTGGTTCTATGATTTATTATCCCATTCCCCTCCATCAGCAACCGGTTTATCAAAATTTAGGCTATCAAGCCCATCAACTCCCCATTGTGGAAAGGGTTTGTCAGGAGGTCTTATCTTTGCCCCTATTTCCCGAACTGTCCCCAGAACAGCAAGATCAGGTGATTACCGCCATCAAAGAAGGATTGACTCAAATCCCGCAATTGTAGAAACCTGCGGTGGTCGCGTCTTTGTGGTGCGATTGTTTGTATACTATTGAGTAACAAAACGATAAAAAAATTCACAATTCCTGTTTTCGATCCCAATTCTAAAAATCTGACCACTAGGAGGAATACAACAAACGTGAACCCACAGCAAGTCAAATCCAGACGACGCTATGACCCAGAGGAAATTGCCCGCTACCATCGTCGTCGCCCCTGGTTAGCCATCGGACGGACAATTATGGTGATTTGGTATTTCACCGGGTTTATTTTGGGGTTATTGTGGGATAAATGGCAACATGGGGACGTGGAACATACCCCCCAACGGGCCGCCCACCTGCGCCACGTTCTTACGGATTTAGGCCCGACCTATATTAAAGTAGGCCAAGCCCTTTCTACCCGTCCCGATTTAATTAGAAAAGATTTCTTAGAGGAATTAACCAAACTTCAGGATCAATTGCCACCCTTTAATCATGATCAGGCGATGGCAATTATTCAAGCGGAATTAGATCAGGATTTAGACAGTATTTATAGGGAAATTTCTCCAGAACCGATAGCCGCTGCTAGTTTGGGTCAAGTTTATCATGCCCGACTCAGAACTGGGGAAGAAGTCGCGGTCAAGGTACAACGGCCGAATTTATTACCGGTTTTAACCTTAGATTTATATTTAATGCGTTGGGCGGCGGGATGGCTTTCTCCTTGGCTACCCTTGAATTTAGGACATGATTTAACCCTGATTGTGGATGAATTTGGGATTAAGTTATTCGAGGAAATTGACTATATTAATGAAGGTCGGAATGCGGAACGCTTTGCCACCTATTTTGCCGATGATCCTTGGGTAAAAGTTCCCTCAATTTATTGGCGTTACACCACCACTTGTGTTTTAACTTTAGAGTGGATTAATGGGTTTAAGTTAACCGATACCGAACGGATTAAAGCGGCGGGATTAGATCGGGATACCTTGATTGAAATTGGCGTGACCAGTGGTTTAAAACAATTATTAGAATTTGGTTTTTTTCATGCCGATCCGCACCCGGGAAATTTATTTGTCCTGCCCGATGGTCGCATGGCATTTATTGATTTTGGGATGATGGATCAGTTACAACAAAATACCAAGGAAACCTTGGTGGATTCCGTGGTGCATTTGATTAATAAGGACTATGATCAACTGGCACTTGATTTCGTTAAATTAGGGTTTTTGTCTCCTGAAACCAATATTCAACCGATTATTCCCGCCTTGGAAATGGTATTGGGGGATGTTATAGGTACGAGCGTTAAGGACTTTAATTTTAAAACCATTACCGATAGTTTTTCGGAATTAATGTATGAATATCCTTTCCGAGTTCCCGCCCAATTTGCCTTAATTATTCGTTCTTTGGTGACTCAAGAAGGCATTGCTTTGAGTTTGAATCCCGATTTCAAAATTGTGGATGTGGCCTATCCCTACGTCGCCCGTCGATTATTAAATGGTGAAACCCCAGCCCTGCGACGTCGTTTAATTGAAGTCCTATTTAAAGATGGGAAATTACAATGGCAAAGATTAGAAAATATGATTGCGATCGCCCGATCAGATCGGAATTTTGATCTGTTACCTACGGCTCAATTAGGATTAAAATATTTAATGTCTGATGAAGGAGATTTCCTCCGCCGTCAAATTATTTCGGCTTTAACCGAAGATGATCGTCTGCATACCACAGAAGTTCAACGGTTATGGACTTTAATTCAACCGGATTTAAAACCCAGTCGTTTATTTGATGCAGCTTGGGGAGCGATTAGTCAGTTATCAGTGATCAGTTATCAGTAATCAGTTATTAGTTAACAGTTATTAGTTGTAGGGGCGGGTTCTTTTAGATATTTGTTAATCACCGCGCATCTCGATGAACCCGCCCGTACCAGTTAACTGTTTTTAGCCCACAAATATTAACTGTTAACTGATGACTGATCACTGATATAGCAAGAGGCAATAGGGAATAGGCAATGGGCAATAGGTAAATACTTACTGTGAGCAGCTTTTAGCTTTTAAGAATGTCCTAATAGATGTGGCGACTGCTATAACTGATTACCGATGACTCTTACACTGATAACTGATGACTGTTAACTGATGACTGATTTATGTTTAATTCTGCTAATCCGCCTTTAGTTTTGCTCCTTGGGGGTTTATTCATTGGAATAACCTGTTGTACGGCTTTTGTTGTGAATCTTAAACAACTGTTAAAAGAATGGTCAAAAAATCGTTCGAGTCGTAATCTTGCTAACCTGCGGGGCTTTCCTATTCTGTTTCCCTTTCTGGGAGTTGGGTTAGGAATTTGTATTTTTCTGGCTTCCTGTTTAGAAGTTTTTGCCTTTTCAGAAACATTCGCCTATGGGTTTTCTATTCCCTTAACGGTGTTAATGGCCGGATTAGTTTGGTATCAATTAACTCGATTATTTAACCAACTAGAACAAAAAGGTTTAAGAGGGATAGATTTAGACGATTTAAGTTTAGGCAAAATCATCCCTCAACAGAATCCACCGGACAATTAATCGAGGATCAATTCTAACCCGCTAAACGGTTAATATCCTGATTAGAACCGACAACAACAATCATAGTTCCTTTGTAGAGTTTTCGATTAGAAAGGGGATTAATTTCCATTTTATCCCCTTCATTTTTAATCGCTAAAAGATTTAATCCATAGCGACGACGGAGTTCTAATTCAGCAATGGTTTTACTATCAAATTCATCAGGAACAATCATTTCTACAATACTATGTTCCGCATCCAGTTCAAACTGATCCAGTAAACGCGGGCGAGTCAATTGTCGGGCTAATTGTTGTCCCATTTCTTGTTCTGGAAATACTACTAGATCTGCCCCAACTTTATTTAATAATTTAGCATGGGTTGCCGAAGATGCCTTAGCAATGACACTGGGAACACCCCCTTCTTTCAAGTTTAAAGTGGTGGTAATACTTTCTGCGAGAAAACTACCCACAGCCACAATTACCGTATCAAATTCTAAAATTCCGGCTTCTCGAAGTGCAGAGGTTTCCGTTGAATCTAACAGCAACGCATGGGAAGCAATTTGCTCACCTAATGCGGAAGTAATGCGTTTTTCTTCTTTATCAACGGCTAGAACTTCATAACCACTAGCATGAAGGGTTGAACAAACAGCACTTCCAAACCGACCTAATCCAATCACAGCAAATTGTCTTTTTTCAGTTCTGAGATTGCGTAAAAAATTCCAAGATGAGAAGTTCATATTATCTATGGTTGTTGCAAGCAGAGTAAAATTTGAGTGGTTTATCCTACTAAAAGGTTTTCTTCAGGATAGTCAATCGACGTGGGTTTAGGATCACCTAAAATAGCCGACATTAACAACAGTACCCCAACCCGTCCCACATACATTGTACTAATAATAATTAGTTTACTCAAGGGGGTTAAACTAGCTGTAATTCCCGTTGATAACCCCACCGTAGCAAAGGCAGAAACAACTTCAAACAAAATGGGATCAAAATCAATTTCTGGTTGACTTAAAGAGATCAGAATTGTCGAAAGACAAATGAATATAAATGAACCCAATAAAACTCCAATGGCTTTTAAAATTAAAGGCAGTGGAATTTGGCGTTTATAACAAATCACTTCTTCTCGTCCTTGTAAAGCCGACCGGGCAGCATTAAATAAAATCCGAATCGTTGTGGTTTTAATCCCGCCTCCAGTTCCCCCTGGACTCGCACCCAGAAACATCAAAATGATCGATACAAATAACCCGCCAACGGTTAATGCTCCATTATTAATCGTATTAAATCCGGCGGTTCGAGTTGTGACCGATTGAAACCAAGCCGCCATCACTTGATCAGGAAAATTAAGGGGTTCTAAGGTTCCTGGATTTCGATGTTCAGTGAAGAATAATAAAACCGTTCCTAAGACTAATAGAAAGATTGTTGTAGAAGTCACAACTCGGAAGTGAATGGAAAAGTCTCGACGCAGGGGATATCGAGAAAAACGATTCCGAATCCATAAATAAAGTTCTTGAATAACTTGATAGCCCATCCCTCCCCAAATAATCAGAAACGTAATTACAAAGTTTAATAAAGGAGAATGAACATAGCTCATAAAATTATCAGACAACAGACCAAAACCCGCATTATTAAAGGCATTGAAACTATGAAATAGGGCAAACCATAATCCCTGATTCCATCCCAAATCAGGAACAAATACGAATAATAATAGAAAAAACCCGGTTAATTCAAAGATAGCGGTGGTTGCCACAATAGATTTTAATAAAGGAATAGCCCCGGCGATTCCCGAAGCATCTAAGGATTGTTGTAAAGCTAATTTATCCTTGAGCCGAAACTTTCGACCTAATACCAATAATAAAAAAGTGGTGACAGTCATATATCCTAACCCTCCCACCTGAACCAGCACCATTAAAATAAACTGACCCCAAAACGAGTAAAATTTGCCCACATCCACCACGGATAACCCGGTCACACAAACCGCAGAAGTGGCGGTAAATAAAGCGGTTAGAGGATTACCCCAAGTTCCGTCACTCAAGGAGAAGGGCAGCATCAGCAATATTGTCCCAACGGCAATTACCGCCAGGAAACCTAAACCAATTGTTCGAGATACGGTCATGGGAGATTAGGGTTAGTCTTTAAGTTAAGTGACAAGACAATTCGGAATAAATAGAATCATACTGTAGAGAGGCTTGCCTAATGGCATGACTCAAAAATTCTTCTTTTGATTCAGATGAACTCAACACTCTATCAACAAATTCAGCACTTCTATGATTCTTCCTCCGGTTTGTGGGAGGAGATTTGGGGAGAACATTTGCATCATGGATATTATGGCTGGGATGGAACCCTGAAAAAAGAACGCCGTCAAGCTCAAATTGACTTAATTGAAGAATTCCTAAATTGGGGACTAACTCCAACAAACCAAGAGGAGTTACAAGGGTCTCGAATGCTTGATGTCGGCTGTGGAATTGGCGGAAGTTCGTTATATTTAGCCGACAAATTTCAAGCGGATGTCACCGGAATTACCCTGAGTTCCGTCCAAGCTAAAAGAGCCACAGAACGCGCCCTAGAAGCTCATTTACAGCAAAAAACGCGGTTTTTGGTTGCCGATGCCTTAGAAATGCCGTTCGAGAGCAATAGCTTTGATTTGGTCTGGTCTTTAGAAAGTGCTGAACACTTCCCCAATAAAATTCAGTTTTGCACCGAAGCCTATCGAGTCTTGAAACCCGGCGGCACCTTATTAATGGCTACTTGGTGTCATCGTCCCTTGGGGGGAAAAGCCGGACAACTCACCGAGGAGGAACGGCGACACTTAGCAGAAATTTATCGGGTTTATGCTTTACCCTATGTGATTGCTTTGCCCGAATATGAAGCGATCGCCACGGATCAAGGGTTTAACCCTATTCAAACGGCCGACTGGTCAAAGGCCGTGGCCCCCTTTTGGAATACGGTGATCGATTCCGCTTTTAACCCCAATGCCATCCTGGGTTTGCTCTTGAGTGGCCCCACAACCATTCAAGCCGCCCTAGCCTTACCCCTGATGAGTCGAGGCTATGACACGGGACTGATTCGTTTTGGTTTATTAACAGCCAGAAAATAAATAGGGCGGTGTGAATCAACCCCGATTAAAACCGATAAACCTGGCCATCAATTAAGAGCCGGGTAATTCCTTTAGCTTGTAAATAGGGAGCCGCTTTTCTCAGGAGTCGGCCATCGGGAACTTTAAATACCCGTTGATTGCGTCCAGAAAAACGACTAGCGATCCGGTGATTATCAAAAACAGGAAGGGTTTGTTCTAGGATTTCTTCCTCTGGAATCGTTCCCAACTCGCTAAAGGTTTTCAGGGGTTTAGCAATCAATTCCGAGAATCGGTCAATCACTAAATAACAAGTTCTCGGGAGCACAGTTTCCGTTAAGGGCAGAATTTTGACTAATACAGAACCTCTGCTGGCCAGAGCATGGGAAAATAGACCCCGAGGCTCTGTATCGTCATCATCCTGATCATCGGTAAACTCGTCTCCATAGTCCTCCTCGTCTTCCTCATCTTCCCCATCCCTCCGATCTGAATTAGAGTCTTCTCCATCCTCATCATTATCTTCATCGGCGTCATAGTCCCCAAAAGCATGACCCTTGACTTCCAGCCGATTTGGGGAGAACAGCCCCTCCAAGCCAGGAATTGACAACTGATAATTAGAGAGAGAAATTTGTAGAGAATCTGGCTCTAGGGAATCAGAAGCAGTAGAATTCAAAACCTCCCCATCAAAAGTAGATGAGCGCTTACGCTTTCGAGGCAAAATTAGCGCAGATTCCCGGTTTACAGGTTCGGGTGTTTCCTGGTGAACTTCCCCTTGAGATTCATCCCCATCCACAACATCTTCCAAGGAACGTTTCCCCAGACGATGAAGACGCTGTTTCTGGGTCGTCAGAAGATCATAGACATCTTTAGGAACAGCACTTTGCAGGACTCGTCTCACCGTTGAGCTACTGACTCCATAGCGTTCTGCTAGGGTAATAGTGGTTTCCTCCGGCACGTCTTGATAGAGCCTAATAATTTCCCGTTTTTCCGATTCAGAAAGTTTCGTGGATGTCATTGAGTTGGGGGTCACTTGATATCGAAGGATTAAGGTTCACACAAAACCAAGGGATTTCCTGCCTGGCTTCAGTGATTGATAGGGGAGAAGGATTGAACGAGAGTTCCATGAATCCATGGGTTAAGATCGGAACCTCAACCATTCCATCAATTAACCTTTAGCGGTGCGTCGGCTCCGTCGGCTTTGACGGGAACGGGTTGAGATGTCATACTCCAAAATCGCTCCAACGGCAAATAAAACCCCCGTAAATACAAAGAACACTTCTAGCAAACCGCCACTTTCATAGTTTCCTGACCCTCGGGAGTCAGCCCATTTAAAATACATATCGGCAATGTACAGGGAGAAAATGGCAAAGGCAATCATCCGCCAGGACTGGGAAAACCGTCCTCCCCAAAAGGCTAAAATCAAAGCCGTTGCTAAAATCAACAGGAAAACATCCCCGATGATGTAGAACAAATTGAACCCAAAAGCCAGGGGTTCAAGTTTGCTATCAATTGCCTCTACCCAGAGGGGGGCAGAAGAAGTCTCCTTCTCTGAGTCGGTTTCGGGGGAAGTTTGGGCTGAAGATTTCTCAACTTTAGGCGCGGAAACCCCCGGGGCGGTCGCAGCAGTCGTAGGAACCGATTGTTCAATAGCCACAGGTTCGGGAGCACCGAGTAATCCAAATAAGTTAGGGCTGGCAACCCACATTCCAAATGTGGTTCCCACCAGGGCTACCCCGAATAATATTAACCACTGACTAATATCTAAATCCAATCGTTTAGAGACGACGGCCAGAATCATTCCCGTGGCCAGAAAAAGATAGCTGAGAACGTAAAAACCATCGGCAATGGAAACCGCCGGATCTAAATTCCAGGCTAGTTCCCACACCCCAAACAGGACACCCCCGACAAAGTAGAAAAATACCCCCAACCCAATACAGAGCCAAACATTGCGACCGCTTACCATTTGGGGACTTTGCCAGTTTCTATAACAGACAAGGGAGGCGGCTAGAAATGCCCCCAATTCAAAAAAATAGGTTCCGATGGAGTACCATAACGGTAACTCCTCTCCTTGTACCGTTACACTAAACAGCAGGAAAAATAACAAGGCAAGAACAGCCCACACAATCCCGGCAATCACCATACCTTGTGATGAAAACAAGGTGGCAGATAAAGAGGACTTTTCTTGTGAAGTGCTACCCATAGGATTAAAATACCTAGCAATTTAAAGAATCAAGACCAAGTTTAGAGGCTGATCGTTGTTAACTTCAGCATTTAAACAATTGTCTTTAGTCTAGCGTCCCATATTTAGGTCAGAACAGCTAGTCTATATTTGGGTTAATTCATGACCCATTGCTTGCTCAAAGATGACTGATGCAACCAACTGACAAACTGCTCGCGATCATCATCAGCCATATCCTCTAGCACTTCTTCTATTCCCTCCGCAAAACTGGTATTGCCAAAATAGTTTTTTCCCAGTTCATAGAGTTCTTGCAGCAAGGTGCTGAGGTGATTTTCTTGCCAAGAGGGAATTTTGAGGCTCTCCAGAGGATTGACAGTCAGTAGCATTTCTATAGCCTTGGAATCATCGGTTTGGGGAAATTTGAACTTTTGAAAAATTTTGGTCAAATCTTTTTGAAAGGAAACCGCTTGTTTAGAGCCTAGCAAGTCTTCAATATCAAAGTAAACCGCTTGCAATAGCAGCAAGCAGGCTTGAGTCAGAATCGACAATTTGCTGTCCGTTGGGCCGTGACCTTCCTTCAAAAGCTGGTCTAAACGGACTTTCCCCCAGACACTATATCGGTCTGGTTCTTCTAATAAAACGCAAGCTTTTCCTTTATTATCAGTGAGATCTCGCCATAAAGCCCTGGCATCATCTGCTTGTTTGGCTTCAAACATTTTCATCAGGCGAAATGTCTGTCCCTGATAATTCAAAACAGGAATCTGCTGCTCTCGGTTAGGGTGTTGAACCATGGTTATTTCAACATCCGCTCGTTTTAATATAAACATGACACTTCTGCACCTACTCCTGTCATGGCACCCGGCTTTGACACTCTCGGTAAATTCGCTGTGTGCTGATTCACTGAGATTTTTAAGACTCCAAACCCGGATTCTTAAAGGCGTAGTCAAGGCACCCCTGGCAATTTCACCCTGATCCAATCCCAATGTTATTTATCGGTACGATCATGAATAACACTGGTTGCACCATTACAGTCTGCATTACTATTAATCTGGGTTGCAGTTCTGTTTAAAACACCACTGATCATAACATAGGCACCAACAAGACGGAAATAAAAGGGCCTTGGGATTAATAATCCTGTACTTGGCCTGACTAGGGGCGGTCTTCATCAAGAATTTTTCCCTTTGGCTTTCTTTTGGGATTTGAGAAAAAGTCTTTTGAGATTATGTTAAAAATTGAGAAGGAATAAGGTAAAATACTTTTAGGTTGGGTGTGTAACTCAGGTGGATAGAGTAGCGACCTTCTAAGTCGTCTGTCGGGGGTTCGAATCCCTCCACACCCGTTAAATTTCCAGGCTTTTAGAACCCGCCAAAGTGTAGAAAAAGTGTGGAGAGATTTTCTCCAACTTTATCTGCACTTTCTGTTTTTGGGGACAGCCATTCACAGTTTCAGTTCCATAGCCAATACTAGCTGTGGAACTGAAACTGATTTTGATACGGCTGCTAAAGCTGGGTCATCGCAAAGTGCAATTACACTTTTGTTGAATTCTGAGGGTGGCATCACTTCCCTTTATTTGCTGTTCTGCTTCGAGTTAGGAAAGGGCGATCGCACCTACTAACCCTGATACACTAGGATTATCGCCTCATTTGATATTTAGGCATCGAGCGCTGTCTTCGAGCTTTTCTTTAGTTAGGGGGGACAGATAGGGTTAGGGTTTCTTTTTTTCTAGCCATTTTCAAAAATAATCACAAAATGTACTTGTATTTTATGAATGGGTGTGCAATATTAGTAAATGTCAGTATATTTTGTCGTAAAACAGGAAAGTTTAATTGTGAATACCTACTCTATCACACTCAAGCCTGTTTATTCTTGCCCAGCCTCAGAACAGTTGCCAGGGGTGACGTTACCCCCTGGTTGGACATTAGCTTGGCATCAGGCGGAAACCTTCAAAGCGTTGAGTGATCCGAATATTGATATTGTTTTTAATACGGCGATGACGGGGGATGGCAAAAGTTTAGCGGCCTATTTGAAAACCTTCCCCGAATATTATTGTGCTATTGGTCTTTATCCCACTAATGAACTCGGCCGTGATCAAGAATTACAAATTAATCATTATCTCGAACAATTTCAACCTAAACACCAACCCCGTGTTAATCGGTTAAGCGGTTTAGAGTTAGAAATTTATGCAGAAACCGAAGGCTTAAAGAAATCAGCAGCGATCGCAAATCGCACAGGACAATCAGAAATTCTAGTTACCAATCCTGATATTTTTCATTATATTTATCGGGGTGCTTATGTTTTTCAGAATGATAACCCTGATCAATTATGGAATCGGATTGATCGAAATTTTGATTTATTGATCTTCGATGAATTTCATGTTTTCCGAGAGCCGCAAATTGCCAGTGTTCTCAATACGCTGTTATTGATTCGTTATACCAGTGGATTAAAACGACGTAGTGGTAATCATAAAAAATTCTTATTTCTATCAGCTACCCCTAATCCTCAGTTACTTAACCGTTTACAAGAAGCTGGCTTTTCTTGTCATCTGATTGATCCAGTTCAACAAAATAAGTATCAATTTCCAGAGGATATTACCTCACAGCAACAACTTGAAGCCGATCATTGGCGAAAGGTTTCAGGGGAAATTCAGTTAAATTTTATTCCTTTAGAATCTGCCTCAAAAGCCTCTGAATCTTGGTTACAAGAAAATAGCCTTTTAATTTTACAATACTTTCAACAGCATTCCGGTAGCAAAGGAGCGATTATTCTGAATTCTATTGCTGCGGTGAAACGGTTAGTTCCTTTCTTTCAAAACTTATTGCAATCTTATGGTTTAACCGTTGGGGAAAATACCGGACTTTCAGCCAAAGCAGAAAAAGAGCAATCGCTTTCTGCTGACTTGGTTTTGGGAACCAGTACCATTGATATTGGGGTAGATTTTAAAATTAACTTCCTAATTTTTGAATCCTCAGATGCGGGTAACTTTATTCAACGGTTAGGACGCTTAGGGCGACATTCAAAATATGAAAAAAACGGACAAGAGATTCAATTTAATCAATTCACTGCTTATGCTCTAGTTCCCAAGTTTTTAGTTGAACGCTTATTTGATGTAAATTCCCCTCCTTTGCAACCAGAAGGAACTTATGACCGAATTTTTCTGCAAAATATAATTAAGGAAAAATACCGCCAAATCAACGACTTTGACAAATACTATTCCCGATGGGGTGCAGTGCAATCTTTTCGATTAGCTTATGATTTAAACAATCCTAAAATTAAACAACAATATGCCGAAAGTCGAGAAAAATTTTGGGAAGGATGCGAAAAAGTATTCGAGACTTCTTTAAAAAGAGTTGCTGGAAAAATTAAAGGATGGGGAGAAGAATGGTATCGCCTTTCAGGGAAAAAAGGAAATCCAATTGCTGACGATGCTTGTAGTTTTCGGGGTTCTAGTCCGTTACAATGTGGGTTATATGATTTCACCGAAACTCAAGAAAGCGACCGCTTTAAAACCTATGATCTGCCCGGAATTTTAAGCAATTTAGAGATAGAAATTTGGACAGAAGCAGGGTTTATGCGATCACTTAAAGAAACAGCCGAAAAAACAGGACAACCGATTCCTAAAGGTCGTTTTAATCACTGCCTTGCCTTTATGAAATTACATCGGTATCGAGAGGAAAGATCGAATTGGAAATTTACTTATCCAGGGAATTTACAACCTTTTGCAGATGCTTGGAAAGTACAGGTGTTAACCGGAATTGAAATTTGGCAACCCGATAACCGTTGGGCTGTTGAAATTAATAAACGACTGAGAAAGGAAGGGTTAGTGTCCTATATTCTGCGTCGTCCAGTGACGGAAGTTCGGATGCGGCTAAAATTACCTATGCACTTTCAAATTTATCCTATCAGTGATCAATACAGTTTTCATGATGTCACTGCTCCCTATTCCATCGCCTTCGGTCAAAGTGCCTTGTTGTTGGACACCCTCGCCTATCGATTCAAAAGTCAAGGAGGAGAAGTATGGATTGCTTAGTTTCAATCCCTGAATGGGATTCTGTGTTTTTGGCTCAAGACTTTAAGATATTTTACAGCCATGTTGATCATCATATCCAATTCCATTGGACTTTCCCCAAATGGCTGCCTAATTTTATTCCTCGTAGGGGCGGGGTCTTCCCGCCCAACCTCAACCCTCGTATACCCAAACCAATTTAAGAGGGCGAGACAACCTCGCCCCTACAAAAATCCCTAACAATTCGTACAGATAATCATGATGTTGATTTCCCCATTCCGTAGGGGCGGGGTCTCCCCGCCCAACCCAATCCCGGTATACCCAACCCAATTTAAGAGGGCGAGACAACCTCGCCCCTACAAAAATCAATAACAATTGGTACACAATATTATCCAAAAACATTAACAATTCCGCCATGAAATTTGATCCTCGAATTCATAATCGCCAATCGATTCGTTTACGCGGATATGATTACAGCCAAGCAGGGGCTTATTTTTTAACGACTTGCGCCCAAGATCGAAAATGTGTATTTGGAACAATAGAAAATGGGGTAATGATTGCTAATGAATTTGGTGATATTGTGTATGAATATTGGCAGAAAATTCCTGAACATTTCCCAAATATTGAAATTGATTTAGCGATTGTTATGCCCAATCATTTTCATGGAATTCTTGTGATTGGCGATCGCTATTTTGATAACGATGATTCTAGGGAGGGCGGGAAGACCCCGCCCCTACGGAAACCAATTTTGGGGCAAATAGTGGGTTATTTCAAATATCAAACCACTAAATCTATTAATAAGATTCGGAATCAGATGGGTGTAAAAATTTGGCAACGTAATTATTATGATCATATTATTCGCACAGAAGAATCTTTGGAAAATCTGCGGGAATATATTTTACACAATCCTCTCCGTTGGGATATTGACCAATTACACCCTAATAATCCTTCTAAATGGTAAAAACTGAATCGATTTGATCCTGCTTTGATTTTGGGTATTGGGCGGGAAGACCCCGCCCCTACAAGAATATTGGGAGATACTAATGATGAATAATTCCGAGAATGACGATAATTTGTTTAATGATGATTTTGGGTTTGAAGGAGATTCTGATCGGACAATTGAGCCTAGTCAACGAGAACTCTTAACCCTAAAATTACTTCGAGAAGCGATTCAAGCAGAAAATCCTGATGATGTGGTCATGAGAGATTTTGCAGAATATGTATTACCGAACTTGCTAAAAATTGCCATTGGAGTAACAGCAAAAGGCGGTAAGTTTTTTGATGAAATTGATCAAAAACGAGAAGCGGAAGGCAAAGAGAAAGTTAGACGGGATAATGCGGCGGATCAATCGTTAAATACTCATCTTTTAAATGGATTGTTTCCGGCTAATTTAATTGAGAAAAGATTACAACAGTTAAATACAACTATTCAGCGAATTGTTGGGGAAAAAGAACGTAGATTAGCGATCGCAGCTTTTATTCTCCATGACTTTGAAAAGTTCCCCGATGCACCAAAAAATTGTCGTCAATTGTCTTTAGATCAACATCGTTTAATGATTGATCAGAAAGTTCAACAGTTAGGAATAAACTATTTTATTAATCCTAACAATTCAGAAGATTATCGAGAGTATATCGATGATTTATTATGTATGGCGTATAATGCTCAACGTCGCTATGATACAAACTGGAATTTTTCAGAATTTGGTTTAAATCCTTTACTTAAAGATCGGGTTTTGAGAAATCTTTCTGATCTAACTTGTTTAGCGGATTCTTTAGCATCCATTGTTAAACATCCTCAAGATGCTGATAATACTCGTTTGCAAGAATTAATTTATGTTTTAAGTGATGGTCAATTACGATTTACCTATCATAGTATTACTGAAAATCGAGGGGTTTTAACCAATGTTGTTAATAATGCGGTAATGGAGGCGTATACCAGTCTTAATACTGAGGATTGTATTTACTATCAACCGCTTTTATATTTGCCAACTGGGGTAATTTATTTAGCTCTAAAAAATGCTCCTGAAATCAATATTTTGGATTTACCAAATCGAGTTGTTACTAAAATCAAACAACTTTGTGGAGGTCAACTTCGGTTACGACAAACGGGGTTTGGTCGAGATGGAAAGGGGATGAAATATGCAGAATATTATAATTTATTCTGTACAGATCGAGATTTGATGCACATTGCGTTAGATGCAACTCTAAGAATTTTATCAGGAAATAAAAAATCTGTCGCTAAAAGTCGTAGCGATAATTTAATTGATTTTCAGAAAAAAGGGGTATTATCATCCAATTATAACTTCCAGTTTGATGATGATATTCGCGTTGATCAAATCGCTGAATTTGGGGATGTGGTCAGTCGTAAGATTTGGGGCGATCGCGTTGATAAAATTAATCAAGCTCGAAAACAGAATAAAAAATTGCCTGAAATTACCGATTTAGATATTACTTACCAAGTCGCTGAATTTTGGCAGTTGACTGAATATTTACCTGCAATTCGAGACATTCAATCCATTAATGAAAGTCTCAAAGATAAGGGATTAAAAGGCAATACCGGGGGTGTTCCTTATGAATGGTATTTTTTGGCAGCTAAATATTTAGAACGCAATCCAGGAGTTGAAAATGTTCGAGAAATCTGCAATAATATTATTGATCATATTGCTGATTTGATTGAACCGATTATTGAGCAATATCAACTTCCTGATGGTTGGGATGACTTGCGAAATTGGGTACAACAAGTTATAATATTACCAACGCAAAATCAACTTAATCTTTCCGAACAAGCAACGGTATTTTTACGGGAATTAACCAACTACAACGCGGCTAAAAAATCTGGTCGAGGGCGACAACTCATCTGCTCTATTTCTCACTCTCCTTACACGGTCAAAGAACAAATGGAGTCAGAGGTTTTATTCACGCCGCAGGTTTATACCAATAAACAAATGTTAGGGGGTTCTAATGCTAAACGCAATATTTCTAGTATTGCAGGTTTAGAATTAATGCTGCGACAAATTTTAATGAATCAAACCCAAGCTGTCGGGAAACGATTTGAAGATGGAAAATATCGCTATCTTTACTTTTATCCCACTTATTACTTTACCCCAGAAACCAATAAGTTTTTGCAAAAAGCTTATAATGGAATTGCTCAAACTCGCTTTGATACGAGTCTCCGCAATCATTTTATTAGTAAAGATTGGGTGGCGAACTTAGACAAAGAACACTATCAAACCGTTGATACTTTCTTAATGGATGAACAGTTAGACCACAAGAAAACTTTACCGGAAACAGACCCCAATTATAAACGCGATCGCACCTTTAAACTTTCCTATCCAGAAGATCAACCCTTGACCTTTTATTTCATGGCATTACCCCCAGGAAAAGATCCCACGGATACAGAATCTTGGGTAATGCCCACTTGGTTAAGTTTCGCTTTTCCCATCATTTTAGATGTGAAAACGGTAGTTTCGGAGTCTCCCATTCCCCCCTTTAAAGATGGCTCAGAATTTGAAGAAAGCGTTTTCTTAGATAGTGCACCCCAAGCATTTCGAGTATTAGTTGGACGCGATCGCTTTCGGTTAGATTATATTCTCGAAGGTTGGGATGATGCTAATGGAATTAAACATCCTTCTCCCTTAAATAGTCTCACCGTTGCCTATGCTATTCATCTTGATGTTAATGCCAAACAAGGTAAAGGAGGTTATGATGCTAACTGGGGAAAATTAAGCGAACTGGCAAAGGATTTTGAAACCAGTCCTCTCTATGTTTTCAACTACTTAAATCGTTGGGTGAGACATCAAGGGGCTGAAACCGCAAGAGTAGAAAAAATCAAACTCTACACCTATCATTTTTATCCGTGTTTTGACCCTTATACAACCTTTAATTTTGAAAAGGAGACATTAATTGTGAGTGAAAAATCACCCTTAAATCATCCCAAAAATCTAACGGAACTCTATCGCAAATTTTATCGAGCAAATAAGCGATATAGTCCTAAAAGTAACGCTGTTTTGAAACCCATTGATATTGCAGCAGAAACAATTTTAAAAGCTGATTCAACGGTGTTTCAAGGAGAAACTTTAGTCATGGCAGTAGCGGCGGAAGTGTTTAAATTAATGGATCGAGTTCATGCGTCTACGGCTGAGGGACGTTGGGTATTTAGTAACCGTGAAGAAGAACGACAAGCGGTTTTAAATTTTGCTCAATATTTTGTCGTTGATGTGTTTGAAAAATCCTTCGCCAGCGATCGCGCTCGTCTTGCAGGTCGTCAACTCAATTTATTACGAGATACCTGTGAGTTTTTGTATCGTTTAGAGGATGACAAAGATAATCAAAATAAACCGGAATTAATTGCACAGGAAAACACCATTTCCTAAAACTTGTTTTCTAACCCTTAAAACATCCCGTAGGGGCGGGGTCTTCCCGCCCAACCCCCACCCAAAATCAGAGCAATATCCCGTAGGGGCGGGGTCTTCCCGCCCAACCCCCACCCAAAAATCACATCACATTTCCTTCCCATAACCAGGAAATAGGAATCAATAAAAATATTTCCTTGACTACGATTTGATTTTGTATGGGGATGAAATAGAAACATCAAAAAATATTTCCTTGCCCGCGATTTAATTTGGGCGGGGAGACCCCGCCCCTACGGTGGATGGGAATTTTTTACAAAACCTTACCTGTATTTAAGGAGAACGATCATGACATTTCTAAAAACTGTTGAGTCTAAATTCTTTCATAAAGAAATTCCTTACAAACCGATGGGAAAATATGTTCATTTTCTCACTATTCGGATTACAGAATCCTATCCTTTATTTCAAACTGATGGAGAATTGAATAAAGCACGAGTTCGGGCAGGAATTGAGAATAAAAATACCATCAGTCGCCTGTCAATGTTCAAACGGAAACAGTCCACACCAGAACGTTTAGTCGGTCGAGAACTATTACGAAATTATGGATTAATGACGGCTGAAGAATGTGAATATAATGTTGAATTTGCCATGAATAATCCCGACTGTATTATTTATGGATTTGCCATTGGAGATTCCGGTTCAGAAAAGTCAAAAGTTGTCGTTGATACCGCATTTTCAATTACTGCATTTGATGAATCTCATGAGACTTTTACACTGAATGCACCCTATGAAAATGGCACAATGGCATCGAAAGGAGAAGGAGGTTCAAAACCCGGAGAAATTACCAGTCGAATTAATCAACAAGATCATATTCGTCCGCAAGTGTTTTTTCCCAGTATTGTCACCCTGAAAGATCCAACAGAAGCCGGATTTTTGTATGTATTTAATAACATTTTACGCACCCGTCATTATGGCGCACAAACCACCCGCACAGGTCGAGTTAGAAATGAATTAATCGGGGTGATATTTGCTGATGGAGAAATTACCAGTAATTTACGGTGGACACAGGCGATTTATGATGTCATGAAAGCTAATAATACGTTAAACTCTCCTGATCCTTTAGACGAAGATGAGGTCATTTTATCTGCAAAAACAGCAATTGAAGGTTTAATGTCTCAAGAGTTTATTGTCCATACTGATTTGATTGGCGATCGCTTTCAATCCTTATTAAATGAAGTCAAATCCCTCACCGGAAACGAGGAAGGCATCAAACAACTTTTGCAACAAGCAGATGGGGAAGCAAAAGCCTATGCAAAAGAACATATTAGCAGCAAGAAAAAAGCAGCAGCAAAAACAGGGGATAAATCATGACGATTATCTATCGTTGCACCATAGAACTGCATGATAGCCTTTATTTTGCCACTCGTGAAATTGGGCGACTCTATGAAACCGAACCCATTGTACATAATTATGCCCTTTGTTATGCTTTGGGTTTAGTTGATAACCCATTCTATCAAACAACGGTTTCTGAGGAAGATTCTTATCGTTATTTCTGTCCTGAACAAATTCCCAAATATGAGCAACATTTAACCCCTTTAAATCAACAGGGAATTTATATAACTCCCGCCAGAACAGTTAACTATACTGCGGTTCTCAATACTTGGAAATATGCCAATAATAACTATCATGTTGAGATGGAGAAAACCCAAAAAAATATTCCCAGTTTTGGCAGAACAAAAGAAATTGCTCCCGAAAGCAAGTTTGAGTTTTTTATCATTACTGAAAACTCCTTAAAACTGCCAAAATGGATTCGATTAGGAAAATGGGCAAGTAAGGCAGAATTAACGGTTGAAGAACTGCCAAAACTCAAACGATATCAAGAGAATGAATTTATTTTTCCCTATCCTTTGAATCCTCTGGATGTGATGTTTACCCATCAAGTTTTGAGTTATGACACGATTAATATGCCTCCGGTTAGTTTAATTCGTAATATCAGAATGCGAGGGGAATATTACACCGTTGAATGTCTAAAATTGCAAATTCCAGCCCAAATGCAATACCGTTTTAACTAATTTGTATTGACCCTATAACCGTAGGGGCGAGGTCTCCTCGCCCAGCCCCGAATTTGGGTGGGAAGACCCCTTTGGGCGGGAAGACCCCGCCCCTACGGATGAAATTATGCCCCGAATTTGGGCGGGAAGACCCCGCCCCTACGGATGAAATTATGCCCCGAATTTGGGCGGGAAGACCCCGCCCCTACGGATGAAATTATGCCCCGAATTTGGGCGGGAAGACCCCGCCCCTACCGATTATCAAGGTGAAATTATGCCCCATAGTCTTGTTCTCAATCTTTTGCCACTTTCAACTATTCCTTTAAACTATTTAACCGGACGTCATCTTCATGCGTTATTTTTAACCTTGGTGAGTTCCGTTGACCACGATTTAGGGAATCATTTACATGAACAAAAAGCGGATAAAGCTTTTACTTTGAGTCCTCTACAAATTCCGAATTATTCTCATCGAGAATCAACCCTAATTTGGCAACATAAACAACCGATTTCGCAAGGAACTTCCTGTTGGTGGCGAGTTTCTTTATTGGATGATTCTTTATTTGCAAATCTTAGTTCTTTGTGGTTGAATCTCAATCCTAAAACACCTTGGCATTTAGGCCCTGGAAACTTACAAATTACCAGTATTTTAGGAACTTCTCAATCAACTCAACCTTGGGCAAATTTTTCATCTTATGCTCAATTATATGCACAAGCATCGGAGGAAGATCGTCAAATGGATTTAATTTTTTGTACTCCAACAGCTTTTCGGCAAAGTAGTTTTGATTCAGCTTTACCCACGCGAGATAGCGTGTTTAAGTCGTTATTAAAACGGTGGAATCAATATAGTTCTATTCCGTTTGAGGAGACTCTATTAGAACCTATTTTTCCCAGTTTTTTTAATATTAGAACGGAGATTTTAGCGGATTCTCGGAGTAAGTTTATTGGCTGTGTGGGAATGATGAATTTTAGAATTATGGGAGATGTAGACCCGGTGCTAATTAAACAGATTAATACTTTGGCGGATTTTGCTCTTTATAGCGGGGTGGGACGCAAAACACCGATGGGTATGGGGATGGTCAGGAGAATTTTTAAACGTTGATTCAAAAAAAGCAGTGCGAGTGTCCTCACTCGCTGACTCAATCAAGAACTTTTGTTGATTTTTTACCCCGAATTAAGGTTAGGTGAATTATGGAAAAGATTGATTATATTCCGATTTCGTCTTTGAATCAATATGCCTATTGTCCCCATCGCTGTTGGCGAATGTTTTGTGCTGGGGAATTTGTTGATAATCAGTATACCATAGAAGGCACAAGTTTGCACGATCGCGTTCATAGTTTTGGAGAACAAAATCGTGAGGAAATTTGGCAAGTTCGGGCGATTTGGTTGAAATCGGAACGTTATAAATTAATCGGAAAATCGGATTTAATTGAATCGGAATCGGGAGAATTTTACCCCGTAGAATATAAACGGGGACGGAAGGGGGAATGGGATAATGATGAAATGCAGGTGGTTGCTCAAGCGTTATGTTTGGAAGAAATGACCGGAAAAATAGTAACCAAGGGCTATATTTATTATGCCCAATCTCATCAACGTCAACCTGTGGAAATTTCTCCAATATTACGACAACAGGCGATTAATATTATTGATCGAGTTTTCGATCTTTTACAAACAGGTAATCAACCTTTAGCAACTTATCAAAAACGTTGTCTGGGTTGCAGTTTGTATGAATCTTGTTTGCCGAAAATTGCCGAAAAGGTAAGTCGATATCAGGAGGTGATTGTATGAATAAATTATGGTAGTGCGAGCGTCCTCGCTCGCTGATTTTTATAAATCAGTAATAACTTTATAAAACCCACATCATTTTTTGGAGGTTAATAGAATGGGGACGGTTTATGTTACGGTTGATGATGCTTTTATTGGTAAAACCGATGAAAGATTAATGGTAAAAGCGGATAAAAAGAATATTCTGGATGTGCCGTTAATTAAAGTTGAAGGAATCGTGATTTTAGGACGGGCTACGGTGTCTCCGGCGGTGGTTCAGGAACTTTTAGAACGGCATATTCCGTTAACCTTTTTAACGGGAACAGGGCGTTATTTAGGACGATTGGAGCCAGAAATGACTAAGAATATTTTTGTTAGAAAAGCTCAATGGCAAGCGGCGGGAGAATCGGAACAAGCGTTACATTTGGTGCGGGGATTTGTGCGCGGAAAGTTGAAGAATTATCGGACGCTGTTATTGCGACAAGGGCGAAAATATTCTGATTTGCAATTAGATGATAGTGTGACTCGTTTGGATAATGCGATCGCTCCTATTTCTTCTACTAATAATATTAACTCTTTACGCGGTTTAGAAGGAGCGGGAAGTGCGGCTTATTTTGGAGCTTTTGATCAATTAATTCGGGGAGATGGTTTTAGTTTTCAAACTCGCAACCGTCGCCCACCGACCGATCCAGTGAATGCTTTACTGAGTTTTGGTTATTCTTTATTGTGCCATGATGTGCAAAGTGCGGTTAATTTAGTTGGGTTTGATCCTTATTTGGGTTATCTCCATGTTCAACATTATGGTCGTCCGAGTTTGGCGTTGGATTTAATGGAGGAGTTTCGACCTTTGGTGGTGGATTCAATGGTGTTGAGTGCGATTAATTTAAGACAGTTGACTCCTGATGATTTTACAACGGAAGCGATTAGCAATGCGGTGTTTTTAAGTGATGAAGGACGGCGAACTTTTCTGAAATTATATGAACAGAAAAAACAATCTAAGTTCAAACATCCAGTTTTAGGGAAACAATGTACTTATCAAGAGGCGTTTGAACTTCAAGTCCGTTTGTTGGCCAAATATTTGATGGGTGACATTGAAAAATATCCGCCTTTGGTGTTAGGATAGTTATGTATATGGTGGTGTCTTACGATATTTCCGAGGATAAACGTCGCACTAAAATTCATTCGATCTTAAAATCCTATGGTCAATGGATGCAGTACAGTGTGTTTGAATGCGAGTTGACGAACACGGAATATGCGAAATTGCGATCGCGTCTTAACAAAATTATTAACCCTGAAACGGATAGTATTCGCTTTTATTTCCTCTGTGCTTGTTGTCAGGGTAAGGTGGAACGTATCGGCGGTGAACAGCTACGCGATAGTACGATTTTTTTTGCTTAGTGGCGACAACCTATAGCTGTTTGGGAAAGGGTGGCTAAATTAATGGCTGAAACTTCTATCTGTTCTGGGTTTGAACCCTCTCGACTATCTGGGGAGGTTGTCAGAATTCCTGAATGCTTTATGGAGATAGGGTTTCAGCTTTTTTTTGTTTTTGCCTGTTGACAAGTCGATGGCTGAAATGATACATTCAATCCAGGTTGTCAGAATCGTACCTCGAAAACTAAATATATCAAGGGTTTCAGAAGCCTGCGGTTGAAATCACCTATAATCCCTTTCAGGGATTGAAACCTATTAAAGATGGGATTAGGTGAGGGCATTTATCGTCATAAGTTGAAATCACCTATAATCCCTTTCAGGGATTGAAACCTAATTTCCCTACACTTTCAAAATGATCGACCATCTCGTCGAGTTGAAATCACCTATAATCCCTTTCAGGGATTGAAACGGCCCTTGGGCTGGCAAGACGGCGATGGCTTCAAGTTGAAATCACCTATAATCCCTTTCAGGGATTGAAACAAATCCTTAACGCCGAAAAACACAGTCAATGCTAGTTGAAATCACCTATAATCCCTTTCAGGGATTGAAACTTTAATATAGGTTTGTACATCTTTTAACGCTTCTGTTGAAATCACCTATAATCCCTTTCAGGGATTGAAACCAGCAATCCCTTTAGGAAGATTGCCACACCATTTCCAGTTGAAATCACCTATAATCCCTTTCAGGGATTGAAACATAACCGTACAGACTAAAGTGAGAGAATCAAAAGTTGAAATCACCTATAATCCCTTTCAGGGATTGAAACACAAACATAAATTTGTAAAAAAAAATGCTCCCCTCATCCTTGTTGAAATCACCTATAATCCCTTTCAGGGATTGAAACCAAATAATTCCTAAATTGTCTACTAATGATTTATTGTTGAAATCACCTATAATCCCTTTCAGGGATTGAAACATATTGGCTATGTGACACAAGGTGAACAAGTTAATGGGTGTTGAAATCACCTATAATCCCTTTCAGGGATTGAAACAGGTGGCGATAACTTTAAAGAAAACGGATTAGAAATGTTGAAATCACCTATAATCCCTTTCAGGGATTGAAACATAATTAGTAGGGACAGTCACCCAGTTGCTTTGAGGTTGAAATCACCTATAATCCCTTTCAGGGATTGAAACAACGACAAAATTACAACTACAACTGTTATTAGGGTTGTTGAAATCACCTATAATCCCTTTCAGGGATTGAAACAGCTAGAATCACATGGCGGTTTATGTAAATTTCCGGTTGAAATCACCTATAATCCCTTTCAGGGATTGAAACGAGGTGATAAGCTCACGGTTATTGTTGCCTGTCGAGTTGAAATCACCTATAATCCCTTTCAGGGATTGAAACCCGAGGCAAATCCCCGATTAGGATAATAGTAATCGGTTGAAATCACCTATAATCCCTTTCAGGGATTGAAACGTGTTGGCAGAGGAACAACGACTTCAGACCGAAACCAGTAGTTGAAATCACCTATAATCCCTTTCAGGGATTGAAACAGGATTAGCTTGCTAGCATTGCTAAACTCAAAAAGTGTTGAAATCACCTATAATCCCTTTCAGGGATTGAAACTGTTGGAACAAGATTTTGGTCATCATCCTCTCCTACGTTGAAATCACCTATAATCCCTTTCAGGGATTGAAACACGAAGGCAAGGCTACTAAGGTTTCGTCAGGAACGTTGGTTGAAATCACCTATAATCCCTTTCAGGGATTGAAACTTCATCGGAAAGATCATCAAATCCAATTTTGTTGTAGCCAGTTGAAATCACCTATAATCCCTTTCAGGGATTGAAACTTAAAGTTATAATTGGTTTCTTTGCTATTCCTGTTAAGTTGAAATCACCTATAATCCCTTTCAGGGATTGAAACAGAAGGGAAACAACGGCAATTCTTGAGGGTTTCATAAGTGTTGAAATCACCTATAATCCCTTTCAGGGATTGAAACAATGGGACGCTAGGGACAACGCAATTACTTAAATCAGAAGGTTGAAATCACCTATAATCCCTTTCAGGGATTGAAACTTGGCTATGGCAGCAGTCGAACCA
Source organism: Planktothrix sp. PLAVEN19ND (assembly GCF_057220675.1). Classification (NCBI taxonomy): domain Bacteria; kingdom Bacillati; phylum Cyanobacteriota; class Cyanophyceae; order Oscillatoriales; family Microcoleaceae; genus Planktothrix; species Planktothrix sp. PLAVEN19ND. The sequence goes on from NZ_CM170132.1 coordinate 4,193,225, forward strand.
ACGGGAGAAACTGGTTGAAATCACCTATAATCCCTTTCAGGGATTGAAACCCCATCCCCTTAAATCCCTAAAGAATCGCGAGAGATTTTGTTGAAATCACCTATAATCCCTTTCAGGGATTGAAACTATAAATTCTAATGTTAAGTTAGTAGTTTCTAAGTAACAGAGTAAAATTTGTAATTGTTTTTCTAAATGTATGAAAAAACTCTTTTCATTACTTCTATCAAGTTATCTAGTTTCCTCTGTCATCGGGGGTTCCCTTTGTTTAGCTCAAAATAGCCGAATACGAGATGGTATACCGACTAGCAACGATGGCTTTATTACACTAAATTTGCAAAGGGTAACTATCAAAAAAGGACAGACTCAGGAATTGTCGGGTGATCAAAACAGTAGATCGATTCAACCCATCTTTATTCACTTAAATGAAGGGGATACTGTTTTCCTCACTCCTGTTTTAGTTCAAGTTCCATTCCGAAGCGTGGATGATCCTATTGTTTATTTCACATTGCGAGATGATCAAAGTAGGGTAGTAAAAAACATTTTTGGCTATCTGGGGACAACTTCATTCAATTATTCTGCCTCTAAAACAGGAAACTACATTCTTGAGATGGCATCCCCCTCAGAATTTGAGTATATGTATAGAGTTGAGATCAACTAAGTGCGATCGCTTCCTCACCACGTTGCAATAACCTATAATCCCTATAAATTAGGATTAATCAACCCATGACCCAATCCCTAATTCCCCTAAAATTATTGTATGATCGCGACTTTTTAAAATGGACAGAAGAAACGAGCACCCATTTACAGAATCGAGACTTTAAACAATTAGATATTGCCAACTTAATTGAGGAGATAGATTCTTTAGGGAAAGCCCAGAAAAATGCCTTTAAAGGACAAATGCGGGCATTAGTAGAACATATCATGAAACGCTACTATGTTGATATGCCCCTAGAATATCATGGCTGGGAAAGGAGAATTCGCAACATTCGCCCCGAAATTGAAGACTTGATTGAAATTTCTCCTAGCTTACAGAATGACTATCCCCAAGTCCTGGATGCAGTTTATCAGCAGTGCCTAAAAAAACTCCAACCCGAATATAAAAATACAAAATTTCCTGATACTTGGCAATTTACCCGCTCCTTAGATGACCTTCTTAACCTAGATTTTTGGGAATAAGGCAAAGCAGTTAGGAAGCGAGGACGCATGAATACGCCCCTGCTATGGGTTGTGAATTAAACACCCACCCGACGCCGCTCTAATACCACTTCAAAACCTTCTCCCGGCTGGGGGTTGAGTACCCGAGTCGATAGATTTTCCTTCGCTAACATAGACCGAAAATCCTCTAAATTACCACTTACCTTTAATAACGAAACTAACAACCCTTCATAGACCACATCCCCGGCGGCTGCGGTGGGTAACATCACCTGGGGACTGACTAATTTAGCCAACTCCAATGCTGTTTTTTGTCCCCGAATAATCGGCCCAATTAAAGGTAAACTAATATCAATTAATGGCGTAATCACAACATCAATCGGAGCCAGTTCTTTTAACTGAGCATCATGATATCCATGGGGTTCATAATATACAGTATTTTCTGTTATTAAATCCTTCAAAAGATAGGCATTTTCAATGGTTGTTGGGCCAATAGGAGAACCCGGAAGGGATTTAATTTCTACCTGATTTTCTAAACAATAGGTGGCTCCATGTTCCAAAGCGTGAACTTGAGTATATCCTAACTCTTGGACAAGTTTTGCGGCTCCCGGAGAACCCACAACTGGGATATTTTTATTCAGTTGTTTTAAGGTTTCAGGATGGGCATGATCTTCCAAACCCTGAGATAATAAAATTAAGTCAATCTTTTGGGGAATGGGTCGGGGATTTCGTCTTTCCCCCTTAAATAACCAAGTTTGATTCCCAAAGGTTAATGCACCCACTAACCAAGGGTCAATCAAAATTTGTTTTCCGCCTATTTCCAGTAACCAAGAATTACTATCAAGCCAGGTAAAATACATAGGGGTTGATTCTATTAGATCACTACTATTGTAGAAAAAAATCAAAAAAATGGGGAGTAATATTTTATCGTAGGGGTTTGGTTTCCAAACCCAGGCGCAAAGAGGGTTTGGAGACCAAACCCCTACAGGGATTGCTATAGTAAGATTGTATAGTTAATCAGTAAGTAATTGTTGATAAAAGATTAGCAATTCTTGAGCGAGCGCTTTATTTGTGTAGTGGGTCATGGCTCGTTGATACCCTTTTTCTCCTAACTGTTTGGCTAATTCTGGATTTGTGATTAACTGTTTTAGGCTGTTTTGCAAGGCTTGATCATTTCCTTCGGGAAATATTAATCCCGTATCAGCAATAACGTGGGGAATTTCACCGGAGTCGGAGCCAATAACGGGAACTTGACAAGCCATAGCTTCGATTAAAACATGACCAAATTGTTCTTTCCACCCGGCGGCGGTTAGGGTTTTAAATTTGTAGGTGGTTTCTGAGGGTAAAACCAGGGTATTCATCAGGTTAATATAGCGTTGTACCTGATCATGGGGAACACTTTCTATTAATATTAATCGATCTTGAAATCCCAATTTTTCAGCTATTTCTAGGAGTTGCGATCGCAATTCTCCCCGACCTAATAATACCCATTTCCAAGGATATTCTTTTAATCCAGATAAAGCTTTGGCTAAGGTGATCAATCCTTTTTCTTCAACAAAACGCCCCACAAATCCGACTACAAATTCATCAGGTTTAATCCCTAATTCGGCTCTTAATTCCGGTTGAGGTTCGGGTTTAAATAAATGTTCATCAATGCCTAATTGGGGCATAACTTCAATGGGTTTATTATATCCTTTTTCTCGTAAAATATCTTTGCCATCTTGATTTCCAACAACAATTCCATCGGTATATTTAAGGTTATATCCTTCTAGGAGAGCAACGGGAAATTTTAAATCATAAGGTAAATTCCACCAAGTAAAAAAGATATTTTTTGCTTTTAAACCCAAAAGATTATTTAAAGTAATAAATTGACTATAGGTTAGGGCTTTAGAACCCTGTTCAACTTGAATAATATCCGGTCTAAAAGTTTTCAAAAGAGAGACTAAATCTAAACCAAAGGTGAGTAAGCCTTGATTATTTTGACTAAAATTAGAAATAGGAACAACTTTAAAGTTACCTTCATCTAAATATTCAGATTCAATAATTTTATTCTGAACTCCTCCAGGTCGCCAACGTTTAGGAACAACAATTGTTACTTCTATATTGGGTTGTAAACGGGCTAAGGCTCTGAATTTTTCTCGGTTTAAGTCAACAATATAGGTATGGCTGGCTACTAAAATTTTCATAGGTTTTTTCTATTTTTAATGTTTTTATCCTGTTACTGTTGTTGGGCTTTAGCCCCTCTTAGAAGATTTGCGCTGAAGCGCAACAACGGCGCAACAACGGCGCAACAACGGGTTAAGGGTCTTGTTGGGTGTAGATTTGTCCTTGATCCCAAAGGGAGGTAATCCAGGTTCCTAGGGCTTTAATTAAGCCTAATTTATAGAAGAAGAAACGACTAATAATTTTTAGAGGAGAACCACTTTTATTACAGGGGGGATGTCCTAAAACATGACAATCAAATAGTTTAGCAAAAAAGCGGAAACATTGACCAGGAGTTAGGTTTTTTAACCCCATAAAAAAGTGATTATGATAAAATGTGATCTGATATTGTACGGAACGGGTACTCATATCATGACAGCCTCCGGCTTCTTCTCCTAAATGAATTAAATGGGCTTCTGGATCATACCAAATAACATAACCTGTTTGTCTTATTCTTAAACAAAAATCCGATTCTTCTCGCACCGCACTACCTTTAAATCGTTCATCAAAGGTTAAACCAAATTGCTCAAAAATTTCTCGCCGGAAGGACATATTACATCCTCTGGCAGAAATCACTTGTTGGGGTTTAATCGTATGAACTAAATCAAGATGATACCAAGCAATACCAGGATCTTGAGCTTCAGCAGGTAAGTTTTCAATGGTTAATTCTCCCCCAGAATCGCTTAATTTCATCCGATCAAAAACTCGTCCCGCAACGGCGCCAATTTTCTCGGGGGCGGCGGTTTCTCCTGGGATATAATTACGGGCATGAGCCATTAAAAATCCTTCGGGAAGTTGCACATCGTCATCAATAAATAATAGAATATCTCCTTGAGAACGTCGGACGGCGTAATTCCTCGCACCTGGTAAACTCGCCCAATCTAAACGATACCATTTAATTTTTTCGGCTTGAGTTAACTGTTCTAAATAGGTTTGGGTTTCGGGTTCATGGGTTAGGGTTTGATCGACGACTAAAACTTCAAAATTAGGATAGGTTTGTTGTAATACTTCTGCTAAGGTTTCACGCAATACTTGTTCACGGTTATAGGTAGGAATAATCACAGAAATTAAAGGTAAATTCATTAATTTTTCTCCTGATATCAGGTTTCAAGGATAGATCTGATAGTTTATCTAAAAAATTGCTCTAAATGCACCCACCTAATTATTAACAGGATCATTTAGATATCTGGATCTAGTTCACCTGCTTCTATGAGTTTTTTTCGTTCTTCCCGATCAATTTCGGGTAGTTTAAACAGTACCCCGGCAAAATACCAATAATAAACCGTGACGGGATCAACATCTAGGGGGTAATAGTAAGTATTGTAGCTAATAATTAACACAAAAACCCAAAAACAAGCCCCAAAACTGCGTAAATTTTTATCTTTAACGGAACGATAGGATTTAAACCCAATCACGACCATGGTAGTCACTAAATAGAGAAAACCTGCGACTCCAATTGGCCCAATTTCAAAAATCATTTTGGGATAGTAGGTTTCAATTAAGGCGGTTTTCCCAAAGATCCGAGCGGCATTGGTAGCTCGTCCTAGTCCTTTTCCTAAAATCCCTTTTTGCCCGCCACTACTTTGTCCAAACTGTTCGGAAATGAAATCCGTGGGGGGGGAAGCATTCCAACGACTGACAAAACTATCGACTCGTTCTTGTAAAAATGCTGGGCTGGCTGCGGCTGCAATTCCTAAGATTAAACCTAGTCCGGCTAGGATGGGGAGAAATCGTTTTAAGTTGGCAACTTGTCCGGTTAAAACTAATAGAATAATAGTCACAACGGGAACTAATGCTAAGGCAATTCGTTGACCGGAAATTACGGCATTTATAAATACCATTACCATTCCGATTAAACCAGTCATTCGCCAAAGGGGAGAAGGATCGCTAAAGGCACTAGCAAAGGTAAAAAAGGCATTAGCAATTAAAAACCAGGCCCATTGCCAAGGAGCCACAAAGGTTCCGGGTAAACGAATCATGTTTTGAGAGGGACTAAATACTAAAGACCCGCCGACAAAACATTTAGCATCCAGAGTGGCTTTGAATAAATCATCCCCGGTAAGGTGATCGGTTCCTTTACAACGACCACTTACTAGAAATTGATATTGTATGACTCCTAAAACACAACAAATTATGGCTAAAATCAGGGTTAAACGAGTTAAAAATAATAGTTCTTTTTTGCCTTTAATTTGATAGTAGGCACAGGTAATTAAGGGTAGGTATCCAATAAAGGATTTTAACCCCATTAGTCCGAGTAAAATCGGTTTGTCGCCGCCTTCAGGTTTGAGTTGTTGTAATCCATTGACTAACAATAAAGTTAAACCACAAATGGCGAGAAGTACCATCAAAGGTTGCTTTAATCCTTTGGGAACAATCATCGGCATTCGCTTGCTTTTCCATTCCTTATATTTGGCAAATAAGGCGGGAAAATAAAAGCCATCTTTAGCCAGTTGAAATATGGGGCTGCCTCCACCAATCCAGTAGGTGACTGTGCCACTAAATGGTAAATAAATTAAAAAACCCCAGAATGCCATATCCGGGTAAAGATATGATAGGGCTACAATTAAAATTCCTCCTCCCCCGGCGATCGCTAATTTCGGGCCAGCAACAATAAATAAAATCACTCCCACAACAGCAGCAGCAGTAATAATTCCTGACGATGAAGATATAACTTTCTTAATCGCTTTTGACCTTTGCTTCTGCCGAAGTTTAATCTCTGTTTTACTTAATGTTGGTTTCTTGGATTGGGATTTTTTTTTAGTGGTTTTTCGCTTTTTTTTGGCTTTGATAACCATGGGAATAGGGCGTGAATTTAGCCCTATTATAGATCAAGTTTCAAGGGACTGTTAAAAAAAGCCAAACAAATCATAGGGGGATAGGAATTCAATCGAACCCTTTCCCACCAGCGATAAATCATTTATTTAAAATAATATCAACTGTTAAATGGCTAAATGTTGCTGAACCACTAATACTAACTGTTCAGCCCAATAGTCGGCTAAATCGGCACTTTTGGCTTCTACCATTACCCTAATTAAAGGTTCTGTTCCCGAGGCCCTAACTAAAATTCGACCTTGATCTCCCATGGCTTGTTCTGCGGTTTCAATAGCTTTAATCACTGGTTCACAGTGTTTCCAATTGCGCCGTTGATGAACGTCCTCAACCCGGATATTTTTTAATAGTTGGGGATAGGTTTGGAAACTATTATTAACTAATTCTGCTAAAGACTGACCGGAACGTTTAACTAATGTGGCTAAATGCAAAGCTGTCATTAACCCATCGCCACTAATTCCATAATGGTGACAGAGAATATGTCCCGACTGTTCGCCCCCTAACATCGCCCCTGTCCGTTTCATTTCGGCATGAACGTGCTGGTCGCCGACGGAAGTCCGAATCATTTGGCCCCCGAATTGTTGCCAAGCCCGTTCAAAACCTAAATTGGCCATCACCGTCGAAATAATTAAATTGTCGGGGAGTTGTCCCGCTTTACTGAGGGTTTGGCCCCAAAAATACAGAATATAATCCCCGTCTACCGTTCGGCCTTGACTATCGACGGCTAAAACCCGATCCGCATCCCCATCAAAGGCAAATCCGAGATCGGCATTGTGTTCTAAAACCGTCTGTTGTAGGGCTTGTAAATGGGTAGAACCGCAATTAACATTAATTTGATGGCCATTGGGTTGATCGTGGAGACAAATCACCTCCGCCCCCATTTCTGTAAAGACTTGGGTTGCTAAGGGAACTGCCGCCCCCCAGGCTAAATCTAAAACCACCCGCATTCCCTGTAAATTCGTGGCTGGGAGTAATGGCCTATGTAGAGATTGGGCATAATTTCTAATCAATTCTGGCCGATAATAGTGTTGGCCACAGTCGCTATAAACAATCGGAAAATCCGCATTTCCTCTAATTCCCGCCTCTATTTGCTGTTGTAAGGCGGTAGATAATTTTGTACCATCTTTTCCAAAAAACTTAATTCCGTTGTCTTCTGGGGGGTTGTGGCTGGCGGAAATCATCACTCCCCCAATAGCCTCGGAGGTCAGGGTTAAATAGGAAACCCCAGGGGTGGGACAGACCCCAATATGCCAAACTTCCAACCCCGCAGCAATTAGTCCGGCGGAGAGGGCCATGGCTAACATATTGCCGGAGGTGCGGGTATCTTGGCCTAATATGACTGGGCCGGGATGGTGGGCTTGATGTCGGAGAACTTGGCCCGCCCAGAAACCCACTTGTAAAGCCAGAGGCGCGTTTAGCAGTCCGCCTACCCGTCCCCGGATACCATCGGTTCCAAATAATGGGGTGGTGGGGAGTTCCCCAACTTGATCGATAAAGCCGAAATGGGATATGGTTCGAGATTGGGCGGTATGGGCTTCTTTTTGCGGGGAACTAAAGTTCTGAGTCCGAGCGGGTGTTGCGACCATAAAATTCACTCCTCTTAATATATATTCACACACTCAATGTGGAGCATAGCACGTCGGGAACGAAGGTCAACGATTTTGACCGATGTGATATATATTACGAGGGTTGAAATTTACTAATTTTATCTGATCTGTTCCTGATCTATTGTCATTCTACAAGATTTAAGGATCAAAATCTGAATTTATTTTGAATACCCTAATGGTCACAAAAATTTTGCCAAAATCGTCTTTTTATTCAATTCTTTTAATCGGAATTATTGCCCTAACTGGATTCCTTGCTTATTCTAGTATCCTGAATAGTTTTTTTCTCTCGGATGATTTTGTTTTAATTGCATTATTGTCTAAATTAGGGCCATTTGGGTTATGGTTCAATCAACAGCATGGTAAATCGTTATTTTTTCGTCCTCTCTTGGGAGTGATTAGTTTTTTAGACTATAAAATCTGGGGTTTGAACCCTTTGGGTTATCACTTGACAAATTTTGGCTTTCATTTAGCTAATTCTTTATTGGTGGGAAGTATAGCATTTTTATTGAGTTTAAATTTAGGAATAGATTTAAAACTAAAACGGTTTATTCCCTATTTTTCTGGATTTATTTTTCTATTATTACCTTCCCATTCCGAAGCCGTTTCTTGGATTTCCGCCCGCACCGATGTTATTGCTACCTTTTTCGCCTTACTTTCTTTTTGCACTTATTTAAACTTTAGACACTTTGGTAAACCCATAAAATTATGGATTTCCTTAATTGCCTTTTTAGCCGCCTTATTATGCAAGGAATCCATTGTTAGTTTTCCCGGGTTAATTATCGCCTATGAATTCTATCAATATTCGCAAAAAAAGTCCAGAACTATCAAAAAACCTTTGATTAATGTTCTATGGTACATGGCAGTTTTAGGATTTTATTTTATTTGGCGATATCTCAAATTAGGAACCTTAGTTGGAGGCTATGGAGAAGGCATTCATCTGAAATTTAATCCCATACAAATTTTATATAACATAATTATTTATCCATTGCGTAGTTTCTTGTCGGCTCAATTTAACTCTAGTTTAACCTTCTGGATTTTAGCTTTTATAGGTTTAGTTTTAATCTCTATATTTGCCGTAATTGTGAGTTATTATCGCCATCAATTCCAGTCTAATATTCCTCAAACCTTACTTTTAATTATTGTAGGATTTTGGATTTGTGTTTTACCCGCGATTAATGTTTCTGTTTCTCCTTTTGATAGTCAAGGAGAACGTTATTTATATTGGGCGTCTAGTTTTACTTCTATTTATATTGCCTTAATTTTTATTATTTTAGTTAGTAATTTTAAACTCTGTTTAATTCTATCCTCTATTTTATTAGTCAGTTTAGGATTATCTCTCAATACCGCAAACCAAAACTGGAAATTCGCAGGGGAACTTTCTGAAAGTCTGTTATCTAGTATACAAAAAATGCCCATAGAATCCCCGATTATTACCACTGTTCCCGATAATTTTAGAGGAGCTTATCTATACAGAACCGGATTAATTCAAGGACTGTATCTTTTTGATATTGATAATCGTTTTAATGTTCAATTTGAACAGAAATCCACGGATAAACCCTTTGAAACTGTGAGATTTTATACAAATAAAATTTTATTAGTGATGATGAATACCCTCCGAGAACCCAGCGACGAAATTATAGTTAATACCCTAAAACCCAATCAATTTCAATTTCAATTATCCAATCCCCAAACCCTATTTTTTCCCACACCCAAAAATACATTAGTCACTAAAGACTATCAAGTCGGTGATGTACAACCCCAAAGCTACACCCTGACCCTCAACAATCCTAGCCGTTTTCAGGATTTATTATTGTATTCATCGGGTAAGTTTGTTAAACTATCGAATTAATCTTGTATTATAGAGACAATTTATCAAACGATAATATTTAGGTGTGATGGAACCCATTTATATTTTAGGTGCTGGCCCGGCTGGTTTGGCGGCGGCCTATACTTTAACCAAGCAAGGTCAGTCCGTGGTGGTGGTTGAACGAGATAGTCAGGTGGGAGGACTAGCCAAAAGTATAGAATATCAAGGCTTTATCTTAGATTATGGCCCCCATCGATTTTATACAAAAATTGCTCCGGTTTTGCAACTTTGGGATGAAGTTTTAGGCGATGAACAAGTTACAGTTAATCGTCTAACTCGAATTTATTATGGGGGAAAATATTTTAGTTATCCCTTAAAAGCTAAACAAGTTTTATCGGCGTTAGGGTTAGTTGAAAGTTTAAGAATTGTCCTATCTTATTTAGCCGTCCGGTTATTTCCTAAACCCGAAGCTAATAATTTTGCCGAATGGGTAGAAAATAAATTTGGCAAACGACTATCAGAGATATTTTTTGAAGGTTATACCGAAAAATTATGGGGTATTCCCTGTACAGAAATTAGTCCAGACTGGGCCGCCCAACGCATTAAGGGGTTATCCTTATCAAAAGCGATTAAAAATGCCCTTTTAGGCAATGATGGCAAAGTTAAAAATCTGATTGACCAGTTTCAATTTCCCCGTTTGGGTTCGGGTCAACTCTATGAGAAAATTGCCGACTATTTACAACAGCATCAGCAACCAATTTTATTAAATACAGAAGTTATTCAAGTTCATCATCATAATTCTCAAGTCAGCCATATTACCCTGAGAAATCGTATCACTAAAACGGAAAATACCGTAGTTTGTGGGGGTGTTATTTCCTCTATTCCTTTAACCCATTTTGTCCAACAATTGCAATCTTCTCCTCCAGAAACAATTATTGATGCTGCCAAATCTCTAAAATTTAGAAATACAATTTTAGTCTATTTAATCGTAGAAGGTGGTAATCTTTTCCCCGATAATTGGTTATATATTAATGACCCCCGAGTGCAAGTGGGAAGGGTAACAAATTTCGCCAACTGGTCGCCGGAAATGTTAGCCAATACCGAACAAACTCCCCTCTGTTGTGAATATTGGTGCAATTTTGGCGATGATTTATGGCAATGTCCAGAAGATGAATTGAGAATATTAGCTGAAAAAGACTTACGCCAAATTGGGTTATTAAAAAATCAAGCGGTTTCCGATGGATTTATTGTTCGTTTACCTCGGACTTATCCTATCTATGCGGGAAATTATCAAGCGGCTTTATCGGAAATTCAAAGCTACTTACAAACCTTCCAAAACTTGCAATTAGTCGGACGCTATGGGGCATTTAAGTATAATAATCAAGACCATAGTTTATTAATGGGAATTTTTGCGGCGGAGAACGTTTTAACTCCGGGTAAACATAACCTCTGGAATGTTAATAGTGATAGCGAATATGTGGAAGAAGCTAGTGCAGAAGCCGCCACAACCGCCGCTACCAATACTCGTCTATCCCGTCGTCGCCAAACTTTAAAAACTTTACGAGAATTTGGGGGCTATTTATTCACTGGGGGTGCGGCTACTATTGTTGATGTTCTCATTTTTTCTATTCTCATTCACTCAGGATTATGGTATGTTTTTGCATTGGGAATTAGTTATTTTATCGGATTAAGTACCAATTTTTGGCTAAGTCGTCGGTTTGTATTTGGGATTTATTGGAAAAACTGGTTTGTTCAATATGGCGTGTTTGCGACGGTTGCTTTAAACAGTTTATTGGCTAATTTAGGGTTATTACAACTGTTAATTAATGAATTGGGATGGCATCCAACTATATCGCGTTTAGCGAGTGCGGCTTGTGTCGCTATGATTAGTTTTACCGGACATAAGTTATATTCTTTCTCATCCTCAAATCAATCGAATAATCAAGTTTCTGAACTGCAATCTTAACTATAGCAATCCGTGTAGGATTTGTGATAAAAACCTGTAGGGGTTGGGTCTCCCAACCCTCTTTGCGCCTGGGTTGGGAGACCCAACCCCTACGATAAAATATTCAACTTTTATTACCTGTTCCCTTCTTAAAAATGTCTGAACAAAAACAACAAGCTAAAGTGAATTTAATCGCTATTTTTACGATTACTTTAGCCACTTGGTTAATTCTAGTTCCCTTCGTTAATTCGATTAAAATTCCCTTTGGAGAAAATCTAACAGGGGTCATTTCTTTAGCCAGTATTGAGAATATTAGTCCCTATACAGACTATCTCAAATATATCATTTTACTCCTAACTCCCCCATTAATTGCCACTCTGGTTTTAAATCTGAATCAAAAACCCCTGGAAATAATTTTAAGGGTTATTAACCACCGTTATACATGGATAGGAATTGGTTCTATTCTACTACTAACTTGGTTAATTAATACTCCCTTTAACCAATTTAGAATTAATTCTACCTTAATTGATTCTTTCCATGAAGGAGAATTTTTAGGCTTTTTACCCAACTTTCTACAACTCAAACAACCCTTTATCAATACGGTTTTAATTCATGGATATGGCGTTGATGTGCTTCCTAGTTGGTTAGCCAAAAATCTCGCCACCCAAAATAATGGTATTGCTTTAACTCGGTTATTCGTAAACCTAGAAAATGTGATTACCTGTTTAGGCTATTTTTGGATAATTTGGGAATTAATTAATCTATCAAAAATCAATAAAAATAGATTAAAAATATGGTTAATATCCTGTATTCTTTTTTGTGTTTTCGATGGAATTTTCTATAAATTTGATGGCCGCCGGGGAACCAGTTTTATCATTCAATTAGCTTTAACCTTACGATTTTTTAGAATAGCTGAAACTCAACCCAATCAAGCAAAATGGCTATCGGTGTTAATTGGAGCTTCAATTCCCAGTAGTTTTTTCTATATTTATGACCGAGCGATTTATTTTATCGCCGTTTATCTTTGTGCTTCTATTCTATCATTATTGGTCAATAAAAAAACATCTATTCTATGGTTAAAAGGATCATTGATTGGGATTATTGTTACTTCTATTTTTATTCTAATATTCCTGGGTTTTGATCAAATTAATGCCATTATCTCTCAAGTATTATATTGGGGGAAATATGGACGCTATATTTCCTTTATTCCCCTTCCTCCCCTAGAATTAACCTGGACTTCCCAAACCTTTTGGTTATCCATGTTTGTTCAAAGTGCGGTTTTAGTTTACCTGATTTTAGACTTTAAAAATTATGGCTTAAAACTACCTCCCTTTATCCAAAAAAATTATCTGATTATTTTATTACTAACTTCTGCATCAATTTATATGAGAATTACCCTTGATAGAAGCGATTTAGGACACTCCTATCAGGGCGCATTAATTACAGTATTTTTGGGATTTTACCTAATTTATCTGGGATATAAAAATAAACTAGAACCGCAATTATCCCAATTTAATTTAACTCCTATTCAACGGAGTTTAACAGTTCTTATCTTAATTGTGATTATTTTAACAGAACCCAGTTTTAATGTTTTTAAAGGTATCCAAAAACTGGCGCAACTCCCTGAATCTTTATCAATTTCCGACTCTAAACTTTTAAAACCCGATTATTTAGAAGCATGGAATACCCTCAAACCCGAAATTGAAAAACAATCTTGCTTTTTCACCTTAACTTCCGAGGGATTATGGTATTATTTATTTAATAAACCATCCTGTTCTAAATATGGTTATGTTCTCTATGCTAAACCTACCGTTGCTCAACAGGAAGTGATTCAAGAACTTAATGAAACTAAACCCAATATCCTCTTATTAACTAATGAAATCTGGTATCAAAATCCTTGGGATGAGGTGTTAAAATCCGAATCCGCTTCTTTAATTTATCAGAACGTTTTAACCACCTATAGACCCTATAAAACAGTGCAATCCCATTGGTTTTGGAAACGTAGTAATCAACCATTAAAATTAACTCAAACTCAATCTTTAAATGGTAATATAGAATCCTTTCCTACCCAACCTATTCATCAAAGTGATAATTTATCAATTGGTGGTTGGTCAATTATTCCTAAACAATCAAAACCTGCGGATGCAGTTTATCTAAGTTTAGGGGAAAACCATCAATTAATTGCTGTTGGTCAAGTTAATATTCCAAGACCCGATGTAGTTCAAGTTTTATCTAATCCTAAATTAGAAAAATCCGGCTGGATGATTCGTGTTCCCACGGCAATTTTACCCCCAGGAAATAATCAGATGAAAGTCTGGACTTATGACGCTAAAAACAACCAATTAACTCAAATTGGAAAAGGTTTCAATTTAGAAATTCTCCCCTAACCCCCGTTGTTGCGCTTAAGCGCATTCTTGTGGATAGTTTTAGAGGGTTGGAAGACCCAACCCCTACGATAAAATACAAAGAGGGTTGGAAGACCCAACCCCTACGATAAAATATAAAGAGGGTTGGAAGACCCAACCCCTACGATAAAATACACAGAAAAATTCGTCATAATACAGAAGGAACAAAATTCTGTCATTCTCCTAAAAATCCATGAACCCTGTTGATTATCTCCGCATTAGTTTGATTGACCGTTGTAACTTCCGGTGTCAATATTGTATGCCCGAAGGCACAGAAATGGATTATATTCTACAACAGAATTTGTTAACTCTGGATGAACTGTTAACCCTGTTGCGAGAGGTATTTATCCCCGTTGGATTTACTCAATTTCGCTTAACCGGAGGTGAACCTTTATTACGTCCTGGGGTGGTAGAATTAGTTAAACAAATTAACGCTTTTCCTGAAACAAAAGATGTGGCGATGACCACCAACGGCTTTTTATTGGCAGAAATGGCAGAGGATTTATATAATGCTGGACTGCGACGAATTAATATTAGTTTAGATTCCCTTGATGCTGATATTTTTGATCAAATTATCGGCAACCGAGGACGTAGCCGATGGCAACAGGTTTGGCGGGGAATACAAGCTGCTTATCAAGTCGGTTTTAATCCCCTAAAATTAAACGTGGTAGTCATTCCTGGGGTGAATGATCATGAAGTATTAGACTTAGCAAAATTAACCATAGAACGACAATGGCACGTTAGATTTATTGAATTTATGCCGATTGGAAATAACGATTTATTTGCCGATCGCGGTTGGATTTCCTCAGAACAATTACGCCAACAAATTCGAGAAAAATGGGGTTTAGAAGCCTCACAGGTGAAGGGAAACGGCCCTGCGGATGTATTTCAAATACCGGGAGCCAAAGGAACATTAGGATTTATTAGTCAGATGTCTGAATGTTTTTGCGATCGCTGTAACCGCATGAGATTCTCCGCCGATGGTTGGTTACGACCCTGTTTATTAAATGAAACCGGACAAATCGACTTAAAAACTCCCCTGCGTCAAGGTGCGACGTTTGAGGAGTTAAGAGAAAAGGTGAGTAACCTATTAGGAATTAAACCCGATATTAATTTTAAACAACGGGACTCTGGTACAACGGGAAATTATGCCCGCACCATGTCCCAAATTGGCGGATAGCAGCCTGATTGATTTTTGATTTAGGGTTTAATAATAAGTAGGTGGGGTACGTTATTTTTAGTCGATAACGCCCCACATAAAATAGAACGGTGAGGAACTATTAGGCTTGACGTGAATAAAATTCAACGACTAACAGTTCATTAATTTGTAAAGCCACCCATTCCCGTTCAATGACGCTATTTACCTTTGCAGTCAGTTGTGCTTTATCTAACTCCAGATGGCTAGGAACGTTGGCTAAACCGGGATATTGTAAATTGGCTTTCACTAATTCACGGGATTTTTCCGTATTTCTGATCCCAATTACTTCACCTGGTCTGCACTGATAGCTAGGAATATTAACGCGATGACCATTCACCGTAACGTGACCATGGCTGACTAACTGACGAGCCGCTGGAATTGTGGGGGCCATTCCTAAACGGAAAATGGTATTATCCAAACGCATTTCCAAGGTTTGCAGCAAGACTTGTCCGGTGGAACCGGCGGCGCGACGAGCTTTACGGACATAACGCAATAACTGACGCTCGGAAACGCCGTAGTTATAACGCAGTTTTTGTTTCTCTTCTAACCGGACTGCGTATTCTGAACGTTTACGACGGGCTTGGCCGTGTTGTCCAGGGGGATAGGCCTTTCTGGGGGATTTCCGAGTTAATCCAGGTAAATCGCCCAAACGACGAACGATTCTCAGACGGGGGCCTCTATATCGAGCCATCTAACTTTTTCTCCGCATAAAATTTTTTGCACCAATCTTTTATTATACTATGTATCCAATCAATATTGCATCGCTTGTCTCGCGCTTCTAAAGAAACCGGGTTTCTTGAGCAAGTCTCGGTTAGGATGCAGAAACCAGCGCACCAAACCCGGTTTCTGGCTTGATAAATTTTGCGAATTTCTAAGGAAGCTGAATAATCTGTGTTATTGATGCAAAAGACAAATTGCATAATCTTTACTCCAACTCGCTCTTTCCCACTTTAAATATAGGCGGGGCGGGTTTATGAATATTCGGGGTTGAAATCAAAGATTTTGGCGAACCCGCCCCTACAAGACTTTATTTTTATAGAGGAAACAAAACACAGTTTCCCCATATCAATATTGATCAATTATGGGATTAATTTCTTGAATCATAATAATTAAATTGTCCAATCTTCAATTACTAACCCGGCCACTTTCCCAAAATCTCGATGATTGCGGGTTAACAGAATCAATTGACGCGACAGTGCAATTGCCGCGATTCTTGTATCCATCTTTGCCAGTTGGAGCCGTTGTGACTTTAATTGCTCAAATGTTGTGGCTGCACCCGCATCGAATGAGATGAGGGGCAATACTTTAAAATCACTAACCAGTCGCGCCATCATCTCATATCCTTTCACTATGTCATTTAGGCTGCGATCGCGATTAATATAAGCGTGACAGCCAAGCATTTGTTCGTGAAAGGTGACAATTGACACCGCAAAATCTGATAGTGAGTATTGAGCCATGCGTGTTGAAAGGTTGCTATAATCCTTCCCAGTTTGACGTTGAAGAATGCTCAGATGGTCTGTATCTAATAAATATTTCATAGCTCGTCTTCCGATTCCATTACAGACTCATCTCCTTGACGAATTGCTCGTCCTAATACCAGCACCTCCTCAAAGGCTGGTTCATCTTTGAAAGACCCTGTAATTTGTTGTAGCCAATTTGTCGGTTGAGGATTTGCCACTTGTTTCTGCAATTCCGTAATTGCTGCTTCTACTGCTGCTATTCGTTCTTCTAAAGAGGTGTTGATTGCCATTTTAATTTATCCTAATTTGACCATTCAATTTTCAAGAGACCAATCTGGATTACCTTGTAGCTGTAAAGATTGAGCGGTTTCAAGAAATGTTTTTGGGCGTTGTTCTTCGGGTAATATAGTTTCAACAATAATTCTCACCCTTGTACCTATATCCAGATTTAAGGGAGATTCCAGTTGCAGGGATTTACCATCAAATATGGCATTAATTTCTTGAATCATAATAATTAAAATGTTCTCAAACCAGTTTTTTAATGATTTAGATTAATCCCATAATAGCATTTTTTAGGGAGGCATATCGCCGGTTTCGGGTAACACAACAACCCGATGCCGAAACCGGGTTTCTTCATCAAGTCTCGGTTAGGATGCACAAACCCACGCAGAAAAAAGGATATTGGTATCAAGTCCAATCATTGGCTCCCTCAGAGATAGCAATGTCCATTTCTTTGAGATTTGACATCTACCTCAAAGCGTGAACCTCTTGGGCTTGTAGTATGAGGTATTAGAGTCGCTAACGCTCGATCCTGGTTGAGAGCCCGGATACTAACCACTAAGCATGGTCTAACTTTTGCCACATAGCCCAGATCGACAAGCCAGACTTCGCCACGATCAGGACTATTCATAATCAATTTCTTGTTGATCTAATGCTAAGAATAATTCTTCAGCATTTAAGATAAAGTCTTCATCTGTCAATGGTGGAAAGTCAAAATGGACAAGCCGCCTCAAGATTTCTAGCCCAATCTCAAGTTGCTCTGCATCAGCCAACCTATCAAAAGTATTAAGAATCTCTTGAGCTAAGGCCGTCATAGTTTTTCACTCCTCATTTACAAGCAGAGAATATTAAAGCTTGTCTGCAATACGCTGTATCTTGATCAATACCGTTGACTCTTGCTATTTATACTGTTACCAAGGACTCCCAATTAAAGTAAAACCCGCCCAATAAAAAGGATGGGATAAATTAACATTTCCCCGGGCAGCAATTTCTGGAGGTAGGGAAATTTTGGTGGTGTTTATTCCAGTTTCATTGATTAAATAACCCTGTTCTAAACGAACTTTTCCTCGTAACATTGCCAGTTGAGCTTGTCGTAGGGCTTCTGCTTTAATCGGACTGGTTGATAGGGCTTGATAAAAGGTATTCATTAACCCCAAAGTTCCCGCATCACTCACATACCATAAACTCGCTAAAGCCGATTTAACTCCTGCTTGAACCGCTAACCCGGCAAACCCTAATTCCGCTTTTTCATCCCCTACGGCCGTTGTACAAGCACTCAAAACTAATAATTCTACAGGAGGTTGATTTAACTTGAGGTTTCTCAGTTGATTTAACCGTAATTTTTGATCCCAAAATTGAATATAAGATTGGTCAGACCCGGCGGTTTGAAATTCTCCATGGGTGGCTAAATGCACAATTGAAAATTGATGTTTACTGCGTTGGGATGTAAGATTATCAACGGTAAAATTCTCATTTAAAAATGATTTTCCCTGCCAAGTGTTATGATTAATAATTAAGTCTAGTTCCATCGGAACTGCGGGCAGAGGCAGTTGATTAGAATTGGGGAAAGTAGAGGCTCCCATCGCTAATATTTTAGAGTTTTTAATATTAACATAGCGAGTATCTGTTAAACTTAAACTGGGAATTAGTCCCAAACTATAGCGTTCTAAAAGAAATTGTTTCCCATCATATAAGGCGGCTAAGGGTAGGGTTCTTAATCCCGTATCCATTGAAAACACTAGGGTATTAATTCCTTCTGCTTCTAATTGGCTTTCCAGAGGTGCAATTAACCATTCATATAATTGTTTGCCATTTTCTTTATAGCGAGTATCCTCTAAATTTTCGGGAGAACGAATTTGATTGGAAAAAGTTCTCGCAGTTTTTAATACCATTTCTCGCGGAACTGGAATACTTTTAAATATCGGTTGTCCTCCAGGTAAAATCAACCTTAATTCTAATTGATTCGATTGACTGGATACATAAACAATGGCGGTTTTATATCCGGTTAATTTATAAATTTCATTTAATGTTTTACGAATACTTTGATCCGTAAGAGGTGTATTCTTTGAGTCTGAACCTAAATAGTTGGAAAATTCAATTCCGCGAAACGTATCAATTTGAGCCAAAGAGGAAATCACGGAACCGGAAGCAATTTGATCCGTGGGAATGGTGGGAGTATTTAAGGGAATAATCGGGGCTTCTAAGGTTTCTACAGGTTCCTGGGGATTAGATGAGATATCCGAGGTGTCCTCTAACACAGCATCTGATGTTGTGGTTAAAACGGGGGTTTTATTATCGGTTTTAGTGGGGATGGGTGAGGTTTTGGTTTCTTGATTCGTCCCTTGTAATTCGGAATTAATTTGATTAACAACAGCCTGGGTTTCTCCTGTTGAATGATTGGAATTTGAGGGGGAATTAGTTTGAGGTAAAATACTGACTAAATTACCGTCGGTAATCGCTCCAGCCGTCCCATTTAAAAGGGGATTTCCCACGGTAAAAGGAATATTACCACATTCAGCCGTGCTACAATGGTCGCCTCCTTGTTGAATCACAATTACTCCTCCTTTTTCTTCCCCTACGCTTGAAATACTGGCGTTGATTTGATTACGACTATTAAAAATTCCGGTTGCTCTAAATAACCCATGGGTTGAAATTCCAATATCACCTCCTTGAGTTCCTCCTTCCCCCCGTAGGGAAACTACATCAATATCTTGGGAAGCATTTAAGGAAATATTGCCACTTTTTCCTTCAGAAGAACTTGCATTAATTCTTCCAGTATTAATTTGATCGCCTGCAATGACAACAATATCCCCTCCGCTGCTACTTCCGGCTGAATTTAAGTTTCCTGACTGTATTGTTCCCGTGATGCTATTCAGATTAATTCCTCGATAGGCTTTAATATCTCCGGTGGTAATGTTTCTATTAGCTAATAATTCAATAGCTATGGAGTCGCCCACTAAGGATGAATTAAAAATCTGACCATTGACTCTAATCCCACCATTACGACTGATTAAATTAATATCTTGACTGTTCAATAAAATATTGCTATTTTTATTACTATTATCCTGGGCAATAACACGAATTTCCCCCGTTTCAATCTGACCTAATGCTGATATATTAATACTTCCATTTCTTTGATTTTCTGATAATAATTGTAATGTTCCCGTCCGAATTTCTCCTTGAGAACTGGTGAGTTGAATGCTTCCCCCTTGGGTACTAATATCCCCAATTAAAATATTTGATTCGGCGCTTAAGGCGACCGATCCATTATCAACTCCCATAATCCGACCTGTTCCAATAATCGATTGTGCTTGCAGATTAATCGGATCATAAATGGTAAAATCTCCGCCTAAAGTTAGGGTATTCGTACTATCTCTACGACCAATTATAATTTGACTAAATCCATTCGTTAAGGCTTGTAAATCCCGACTACTTATGTCAAAACTAGAGGCATTTTCTGTTTCCCCTAAAGTCATAGCTTGGGTATTAAGACTGGGTTGTAAAATTAGAACTCCTGAACCTGAAACAGAATTTATTCCTCCTAATAAATTCACGTCTGTTCCGGTTAAATGAATCGTAGCAGAGCCAGAATTTCCCGTTGATAACTGTTGGGTAGAAATAGTTCCAGATTCACTAGTAATCGCAAGATTACCACCATTTGTGAGTAGGTTTCCCAGGGTAATATTTTCTAATGCCGATAGTTTTAAGCTGGCATTATCTAAACCAGTAACGGTATAAAATTGTTCTCGAAACGGTGTTCCACTGGCAATCATACCTTGAGGAGATTGGATGATAACAGGATCTTTGAATGTAATATTTCCCGCGATAAAAATAGTTCCGTTTCCTTGATTTCCCTTGATAATAATTTCTTGAAATCCATTTTCTAAACTGTTTAAATCACGAGAGTTCAAATTTAATGTGAGTTCTGAGTTATTGTCTTGACCTGCGATTTCAATATCTTGAGCCGCTGTTGCTGGTTGTAAGACAATTTGACCCTGACCTTGAATTGAGTTTTCACCCCCGGTGAAATTAATTTCATCACTGGTAATTCTAATATTTCCCGTGGTAGATTCTAAACGATTAAATGTTCCGGTTCGTAGTCCTTTAGCTGCAACTTCTAACTCAGCATTCAGAATAATATTTCCTCCGGTTTCTTTGCCTCTAGTATCTATTAAATTCGTTGTTAAAGTTCGAGGAGTATTCACTAAAATATTCCCTCCCGAACCTTCACTAGAAGTTGCATCAATACTATAAGAATTTCCCTCTAAAATAATATCTCCTTGTGAACTGGTGAGGTTAATATCTCCAGCTTTAGCACTACCGGAGGTATTAATACTGTTAGTTTGAATGCGGTTTGATGCGTTAAGATTGATATTGCCTCCAGTGCCATTTCCTATCGCACGGGTGGAGAGGGTATCAGTAATAATATCTCCATCACTTTTAAGGGTTATATTCCCGCCTTGGGTACTTGCAGAAGTCGATAGGTTTTCAGTTATAATTCCCCCATTACTGCTGGCAGTTAGGTCTAAATTTCCCCCTTGGGTAATAATGTTTCCTGTGAGTAAATTTACCCCATTAATTACAATTGCAGCCCCGGAAGTACGGATGGTATCCCCCGAATTCATTGTCAACCCACCGCTACCAGATTTATCGGCATCGGCGGTAAAAGTTAATGTTCCTCTGGTAGCTGGAAAGTTCAATTCATTGTCAGTTAAATCAGCAATATTAATACTATTTTTAGCTTCTATCACCACATTTGCTGTGGGGGCAAAATTTTCTAAAGTTTGCTGGGATAGGGTAATATTTTCTTGGGTTTTGTCTTGATTGCCGATATTAATTTCCGGTGCATTAATTGTTAAATTTCCAGGAGTTGAATTAGTTGTTTTTAGGTTAATATTTCCAGCTATATTCAGATTATTTTGACTAAAAATAGTGGCGAATCCTCCTGATCTTTGAGTTGCGTTAGAATCAGAAAATCCTTGAGAACTAATATTCCCAAAAAATTGAGTTGAATCGTTGGCTCCAATAATTATTTTTCCGCCATTTCCATCGGTTAAGGCATCGGCTATAATCGTAGATTGATCATTAATTAATGTCCGCGAAGCAGTGGGAAAAAGACCATTTTCTTGATAATTACTTCCAATGCGGACGACTCCTCCTCCATTGGCACCAGAAGCATCAATTTTCCCATTAAATAAATGAATATCATTGCCAATAATATTAACTTGAGGAAAATTTGATGAAGATGGGTTAAAACTGGTGTTTCTTGTATTCAAAAAACCAGAAATTAAAGCACCCCCGCCCTGAGGGGAAAATTGTGGATTAGAAGCGGTTAATTCTACTGTTCCATTAGGTAAAATATTAATATTTGAGGCTTGATTATCCTCTGGATTTCCTGTCAATAATTTAGGTAAATCTAGGGGATTAATTACGGATTTATCATTCCCATAATTGGGTGTAGTTGTTTCAATTTCTAAGTTGAGTAAATATCCAGTTTGACTAATTCTAACTAAGTTATTTCCCTCAATAGCTGCAATGGTAATTTGTCCGGCGGGTGCATTCAATGTTCCGGTATTAATAACGTTTCCCCCAACTAAGCTTAAGGTTTGTCCCTGAGAAACCGTAAGTTCTCCAGAATTAACAATATTGCCCGGGTTAGATGTGGAGAAAAGAAAGCTATTTGGTTCTCCTGAAAGGCTGTTATAATCATTGGAATCTAAGCTATTAAATAAACCGGAATTAAATCCTATTCCTGTAGCCGTTGTCGCGGTAAACGAACCTGGAACATCTAAACGCGCTCCCGGCCCAAAAATAATTCCAGAGGGATTTAAAATAAATAGGTTAGAATTGCCTCCAGTGACTTGAATTAATCCTTCAATTAAGGAAGGTTGTCCGCCCACCACACGACTCAAAATATTTTGAATTGAATTATTAGAAACAAAATTGGCAATCTGACCCGGTGGAACATTAAATTGAGTAAAACTATGAAATAAATTTCTTCCATCTCCTGACCGTTGACCGCCCGTAATATCCACACGATTATTAAAGGAATTGGTCAGGGTATTGGTACTATTAGGTTCAGGAACAATGGATTGGGCAAAAACTCGGTTTATGGGAAGATTAAGTTTAAAAGTATAACTCAAAAAATCCGAGAACCCACTCATCCCCACCGTCCAAAATCCAGTTAAAGGCAGGGAGAGGAAAACTAACTTAACAAAACGTCCAGGCTGCATAAGGGTTTATGCCTTGAATAAACAATTATCGAAAGGGAATCTACTATTTATTTTCGACAGAAGCCACCCAGATTAACTATTTCTATTACTATGATGAATAGTATTTTAGATTTTAAAACAGAATTATGCGTTTAATTGGTCTTACAGGGGGGATAGGAACCGGAAAAACCACCGTCTCCAATTATCTCGCCACGACCTACCAACTTCCCATTTGGGATGCGGATTTATATGCGCGAGAGGCGGTGAAACCCGGTTCATCCGTTCTCAAACAAATTGTTAACCGCTATGGGAGGGAGATTCTACTTTATGATGGTAACTTAAATCGGCAGAAATTAGGGAGTTTGATTTTCTCGAACTCATCGGAGCGAACCTGGCTAGAGCAACAGATTCACCCCTTTGTACGGGATTGTTTTGTTCACAATATTCAACAATTAGAAGCTCGAAAAATCCAGACTCTCGATGGTAACCCCTACGCTGACGGGGTTTTAGTGATTCCGTTACTCTTTGAATCGGAAATGACGGATTTAGTGACGGAGATTTGGGTTGTTTATTGTTCTGAGCAACAGCAGTATGTGAGGTTGATAGAACGAGAAAAAATTGATTCGGGTCGAAATTTAACCACGGAAGAAGCGGAAGCTAAAATCAATAGCCAAATGTCTTTAGAAGAAAAATGTAAACGGGCGGATATAATTTTATACAATTCTTCAACTCCTGGGGAACTATTTAAACAAGTGGATGCAGCGATTCAAGGATTAAATATCACCTGAAGCCTAAAAAAATTGAGTTTTTCTCAAAAATAGGATAAAATGGAGCAAAGTCCCCAGAGGAAAAAATTATGACAACCTCTGTACAGTTTATCGATGGATTAGACGAAGAAATTAGTGGGATTAGTCTACGGAAAACCAAAGACTCCGAAACAAAAATTGTG
This sequence comes from Planktothrix sp. PLAVEN19ND, assembly GCF_057220675.1. Taxonomy (NCBI): domain Bacteria; kingdom Bacillati; phylum Cyanobacteriota; class Cyanophyceae; order Oscillatoriales; family Microcoleaceae; genus Planktothrix; species Planktothrix sp. PLAVEN19ND. The sequence goes on from NZ_CM170132.1 coordinate 4,217,270, forward strand.
GTCTTGCTATTTGAGCGTCTTCAAGCGATAGAAAGATTAAGAGCCTATCGGAAACAAATCACGAATTTATGGTTACGCGATGAGGAGGGACAAATCAAAGTTACCCCCACTGGTGTTAAGTTCTTCTATGCAGAAAATGAAGATCTTTCTAAAGTTGAATGTTACTTTGAGGTTTACTCTGAAGACGTATTTGAAAGAGTTATGCGGTTTTTGAATCGTTATGCAGATGAAAATGGATTTCAATTTCAGTCTGCTTAAAAAGCAAGAGCTTGGTCTTGAATGATTAAGGAAAAAAGAATTTGGGGTGGTTTTTCTTTCGCCTTAAATGATTGGCCCTGTTTGGTGACTTGAGACGCGCCTAAGCGCGCCTGTTTTTCTATTTTTCTAATTGTTTCAAGGCTTGAAACGTGACAAAGAAAAAGCCCAATGAACCCAGGGCGGTAACCACTTGAGCAATTAAATTAGCGATCGCAATTTCATCCATTGTTTTTCCTCCAATCAAACTCGACTTAGGATTGACTATATCTTAGTGTAACCGATCAACTCGGCCTATATTTCCAGAATCTAGGATAACCCGCTTCTACAGATTACTGAACCAATTTGATCTAATCTTCAATCAGCTTGTTGAGAAATAATACAAACCTCCCTGCTAGTGACCCCAAAGATGTTAAAACTTAGGAAAAAGCTCAGGGAGAACGCTAAAAATGCAATTTCAAAGTGCAATACAAGAAGCCTGTTATAACAAAGTTGCCACCTGGATGCGAGAGTTATATGGCAAATTTCCTTGTGCTAGAGAAGATGTCCCCGGACTGGCAATGGTCATGGGTTCAGCTTTAGTTGAGGTGTTTGTGTTTCCTTGGGAAAAAGATGACGCCATCATTAATGCGCGGTCTTATGTGGTCACAGATGTCGAACTTTCTCCCGATTTATTACATTTTCTCCTCCGAGAAAATCATATTATGAGATTTGGAGCTTTTGGAATTGATGAACAGGGAGATATTATTTTTGAGCATACCATTGTTGGCTCCACCTGCGATAAATTAGAATTAGAAGCCTCCGTGAATGCCGTGTTAGAAATTGCCGATGATTATGACGACAAAATTGTAGAACGTTGGGGAGGAAGACGGGCTTTAGATCGGATCTCAAGTTAAAATAATTAACGGTTTTATGGGCGGTTTTAATTATATTTTTCAGTTATAATTAACTTAAATAAATCCGCCCGCAAGCCTATTTTTTAATCAGGTTTTAAAATGACTAATTTATTTGATGGGTTTGATCAATTATTGGAACTGGCAAAAACTTTAGACGAAAAAATAAAAAGTGGCGAAATTAAAACCGACGTACAAATTGGTACTCGCACCAGTATTCCCAGGACGGGGAATATACCCAGAAATAATACCGAATTCCGTTCTGTGATTATTACTCCCCCCTCGGCCCAAACTCCATCGGAAAACCCTAATTTTTCCCCTCCAAATTCCCATTCCCCCTGCAATATTTCAGAAGTGGGAGGGTTAGGAGATGTGATCCAACAATTACGAGAATTAGTAGAACTCCCTTTAAAACGTCCTGAATTGTTAGCAAAATTAGGCCTAGAACCTCCTCGTGGGGTGTTATTTGTCGGGCCCCCAGGAACGGGCAAAACCTTAACCGCCAGGGCTTTTGCCGAGGAGTTGGGCGTCAGTTATATTGCCATTGTTGGGCCGGAAGTCATGGGCAAATATTATGGGGAAGCCGAGGCCAAACTAAGACAAATTTTTGAGAAAGCCGCGAAATCAGCCCCTTGTATTATTTTTATTGATGAAATTGATAGTTTAGCCCCCCATCGTTCCCAAGTCGAAGGAGAAGTGGAAAAACGGTTAGTGGCTCAATTATTAGGATTAATGGATGGTTTTGCCAAAACCCCAGGCGTGATTGTTTTAGCCTCAACAAATCGCCCCGATGCGATTGATCCAGCCCTGCGACGTCCGGGGAGATTTGATCAAGAAATTCGCTTTCGAGTTCCTGATAGAAATGGACGGTTAGAAATCCTGACTATTCTAACACAATCGATGCCCTTACAATCCGTTAATTTAGCAGAAATTGCGGATTTGTCCGTGGGATTTGTCGGGGCTGATTTAAAAGCCACTTGTCAAGCCGCCGCCTATACGGCTTTACGGCGTCAGGTTCCCGCTTTAGAAGCACCCATTCCCGATCAACTCTATATTAATCAACAGGATTTTATCACCGCTTTAACGGAAATTAAGCCTTCAGTTTTGCGATCGGTGGAAGTGGAAACCCCCAATATTTCATGGGAACAAATTGGCGGTTTAGAAAGCATTAAACAAACCTTACAGGATTCTGTGGAAGGTCAGTTACTTTACCCGGAATTGTATCAACAAACCGGAGCCAAAGCCCCCCGGGGAATTTTACTTTGGGGGCCACCGGGGACGGGTAAAACTTTATTAGCAAAAGCGATCGCCTCCCAATCTCGGGCTAATTTTATTGCAGTGAAGGGGCCGGAATTATTAACCCGTTGGGTCGGTGCCGCCGAAGCCGCCGTGCGGGAGTTATTTGCTAAAGCCAGACAAGCCTCGCCCTGTGTTATTTTTATCGATGAAATTGATAGTTTAGCTCCAATTCGGGGGGCTTATCTGGGAGATTCTGGGGTCAGCGATCGCGTGGTGGGACAATTATTAACCGAATTAGACGGTCTACAAAATACCTCCGAAGTCTTATTAATTGGGGCTACAAATCGCCCCGAAGCCATCGATCCCGCCCTATTAAGAGCCGGAAGATTAGACTTACAATTAAAAGTCGATTTACCCGATATTAATAGTCGTTTAGCGATCTTGCAAGTTCATAATAAAAACCGTCCATTAGTTGATATTAATTTAACCGATTGGGCGACAAAAACAGAAGGTTGGAATGGGGCAGATTTAGCCTTATTAAGTAATCAAGCTGCCTTAGAAGCTATTCGTCGCTATCGTCGCCAAGGGTTAACTAATCCCAAAGAAATTTCCATTATTCCTGAAGATTTCCGATTAGGATATGAAGGATTACTCTTACATCGAACTCAATCTAAAACTTAACACAATCCTATGCAAAAATATTTAGCCGGAATCCTTTTACCTGTTCTTTGTTTCCTATCTCCCCTGGTGGCAAATGCCCAAGTTGAAACCACAATTCAACCCTCTCAAATTACCCTGGCGGGAAACCGTATAGAAAAACAGCCCCCCCGTCAAATTTTTGTCCAAACAAATAGTCCAATTCAGGATTTACGGGTTTTAGCTTTAGACTTGACTCGTCGGGATGGAGTCACCATATTTCCGGCATCGGGTATTATTTCAAATAAGTCAAATTGGCAAACCATTAGATCAAATCAAATTATAGTTCCGCTTGAATTTAATTTAAGTCAAGCTCCCAGTAGTGGGGAATATCTCGGCAATTTACGTTTAACCTATACCGGAGGAGAATTAACCCTTCCTATTACTTTACAAATTAAAGATTTTTGGTTACTTCCTATATTAGTATTATTTTTAGGAACAGGATTAGGAATTATCGTCTCAGTATATCGCGCCCAAGGACGACCCCGGGATGAAATTTTAGTGCGCATAGGACAACTACAAACTCAGATGCAGGAGGATATAGAATTTGGAAAAATTACATCATTTAAACAATATATTGAGGCGTGTTTGATCGAAGTTAAAATGGAGTTGCAAACGGAAAAATGGGAACAAGCGATCGCCCTTTTAGAACAAGCAGAAACCATTTGGAAACGCTGGATAAAAGGACGAGCGGATTGGTTACAACAATTTAATTACGCTCAAGAACTCAAACACCAGTTAGAGGAGAAAAATCCTAATGATTTAGAAATAAAAGCCATATTAAGAAACTTAGAAGCCACGATTAACAATGCGCCAGAACTGGAAACTCCCGAACAATTTCGAGAACAGTTAGAGAAAATTTATCAACAGATGAATCAGTTGATTTTGGAGACTCAAAAGCAAGATTTAAAGGCTTTAATTGCCAAAATTCCTTTAGAAAAACAAAATTCTGTTCTGTCTCAATTTCAAAAATTAGAGGAAAAAATAGGATCTGAACCTCCGGCTAATTTTACACAATTTAAGGGTTTAACAGCAGAATTAAATGATTTAAAGGAGCAAGTCGAGCAATTAGATGATCAATCTTCGCCCCGATCTGGTATTTCTAAGAATCCATTGGGAATGGGAGGAATTAGCTCTCCGCCTCCCACCCATTCCACTAATTCAACACCGGAAATAACCAAAGCCGGAGTCCGATTAAAGTTATTTACGGGAACCAGTTATGCGATCGCGGTTATCTTTTTAGCCGGAGCCGGATTCAGTCAATTATACATTGATAATCCCACCTTTGGAGCCAATCCCTGGAAGGATTATTTTGCATTAATGGCCTGGGGTTTCGGTGCGGAAGCCACCCGGGATGCGATTACAAAAGTTGTTCAAAGTTGGAATTTACCGGGGTTGAAGTGACATTAATTATTCAGGTTCCGGTACTGGAGTCCTAATACTATCAGGAAAATTATGTCTTCCATTTGAAAAATTATGTCTTCCATTTGAAACTTTTGGAGGTAGTAAAAGTTCTGGTGGTTTTTCTAACTCAATTCTATATTCTAAAATATAGTAACCTGTTTCATTATCAATAAATGCTTTTAGGTTTTGATGAACTGGATTGAGTTTAAGATTTACTAAACCTGAAAAATATTCATTCTCCTGGTCACTTTTGTCTAATATCCTAACTTCAATTTGGTTTTCAAATTGATAATATTGATCATTTGATCTCCATGATTGTCCCGCACTCAACATCATTTGTAAATATTTTTTTATACTTCTATCTATCAATATTTCTAATTGACATTCATATTCATTTCTATTGTTTAATCGAACACAGTTTAATTTTTCAATTTTAATGAAACTTGACATAATATTCTCCTATTAATATTTTAAAATTTTCATCCTATTCCTGAAATTATTTTATAGCTAAATAGGACAAAGTTGGCGTTCCTGATCAGAAGAATTATTTTCCAAATAAAATTTTAACCAGTGACAACTTTGAGGTAAAAGCTCATCCAAATTTAGATTCCATAGACTAAGATTTTTTTGGTGAGCAGCAACTATCTTATTACCATCAGGACTAAAGCTAATATCTAATATAGCAGATCTTCCCTCTAACGTATCAATAAGTTCTCCGTCTTTTGTCCAAATTTTTATAGTTCCATCTTCACCAGCAGAAGCTATCATTTTGTAATTAGGACTAAAACTAACGGCTCTGACTTTGCCATGATGTTCAGTCAGGGTTTTAACCTTGTTTCCATTAAGATTCCAAAGATTAACGGTACTATCACGACTCGCTGATACTATCATTTGATCTAAATTACTAACGTTAACTTCAAATATACTATCCTTATGACCAGGAAAAGTGTTGATTAATTTCCCATCCAAAGCCCAAAGCTTCACTTCCCGACTCTTACCACCAGAAGCAATCATTTTGCTATCAGAACTAAACTGCACATCCCAAATTGAAGAAATATCTGCTGGAATGTTTTGTAATAATTGGTAGTTCTCTAAACTCCAAATTTTAATAATTTTATATCCACTAGGAGCAGCAATTTTTGTACCGTCTAAGCTTAAACTCAAATCTTGAAAATCCCCACTTTCGCCTGTTATAGTATGAATTAGATTTCCCTTGATATCCCAAATTTTAATCGTTTTATCTCGACTAGCAGAAACAATCTTTTTACCATCAGGGCTAAATTCCACCCTTGTAACTTTATCTTTATGCCCTGGAATTGCTTTAATTAATGTTCCATCTAATCTCCACAATTTAATGAATTTATCATCACTAGCGGAAGCAATCATTTGACCATCTGGACTAAAACCAACTTGATTAATCCAAGTATCATGGCTTCCTATTTGGTTAAAATTCTTTCTCTCTAAATCCCAAAATATAATTGTACCATCTAAGCTGCTTGAGACTAATTTTTTGCCATTATTAATAAAATTTACTGCTGTAACTCCACCACTATGTCCTTGCAAAGTTTGTATCAGAGTACCATCTATTTTCCATCGCTTAATGGTATTATCGTCGCTACCAGAGACTAAAAATTTACTGTCAGGACTAAAACTAATTCCTGGTACTCCTCCTGTATGACCACTTAATGTCTGTATAAGAGTACCATCCTTTTTCCATAGCTTAATTGTACGATCTAAACTTGCGGATGCTAACATTTGACCATCTGGACTGAACACAACGTTATAGACTGCATCACTATGCCCTAAAAAGTTTTGGATTCTGCCATCATTCAAATTTAAAAGCTGTACATTATTATTTTGGCCAGCTAGGGCTAATACTTGACCATCGGGATTAAAATCGATGACAAATCTACAGTCCTTTACAGGAAGAAATTTATAAGGTTTTTGTTCTTGCCATTGCTGAGTTGTCCAAATTTTAATTGTTCCATCTTTACTGCTAGCAGCTAGTTTTTCTCCATTTGGGCTAAAGGCAACACTACAGACTCCATCATCAAATTGAAAAGTTTTCAATTTTTTCCCCTGTAAGCCCCACACTATGACTGTTTTATCCATACTTGCAGATGCAATTGTTTGACCATTCGGACTAAAACGAACACTGGATACTGGGTCACTATGTCCTAATAAAGATCTTAACTTTTCTCCTTGGCGATTCCAAAGAATAATTGTATTATCCTGACTTGCAGAAGCAATAATCTTCTCATCAGGACTTATTCCTAAACTATAAACTGATCCTGTATGACCTGTTAAACGGTTTTCTTCCTGAATATTAGCCACAATCTCTTGTAAAGCGGTTGCTGCACGAATCCTTGTTCCAATGGGAACAAAAAGCGACTTTTTAACCATGTTTCCGGCTTTGATCGCTTCTATCATTCCTTCTAGCTGTTGATCAGATGAGAATAAACTTTTTGCTGAGTTACTTAAGGCATTAATGGTTTGAATCCGAGAATCAATCATGCGATTAACCGCAAATGCACTTAACCCAGTTAGAAATACTAAAGAAATCGCTAAAATTCTATTTTTGGATTTCGCAGCTTTTAAGGCTTGGTGTTTATTCTCATTGGCAATTTTTTCCTGTTCTAACCGTTCTCGAATTAACTCTAATTCCCGTTTTTGAGCTTCTATTTCTCGTCTTTGTTCAGATTCTATATGAGTTCTACTTAATTCCACTAACGCTACTAATTGATCATCACTCCCTAATTCTGCTGCATCCGAACTCTCTAACCAACGTTGGGCTTCAATCAGTTCAAATTCATCTAATAATCCCCCTTTATCCTTCCCTAACCTCGCCCATTCTTCCACTTTTGCTATCAGTCGGCGGCGGGTTTGTTCGGCTTCTCGACGTTGAATAATCCAATCTTGTAACTGGGGCCAACTGCTAATTAAAATTTCATGGGCAATATCAACTTTTCGGGTTTTATCCTCCTTTCCACTTAAAGTTAATAACCGACGATTGGCTAATTCCCGTAAGGTTTCTTCAAAGATTTGATCGTTATCTCCCCTGGCTTTTAAGGCTTCTATAGATTCTTGTCGCCGGGTATCTGCTCGCCCTTCTCCAAACTGAATTAACCGTAAAAATATGCGACGGGCGATGATTTGTTGTTCATCGCTTAAATAAGCGATCGCAGCATCTGCCCGTTGCGCGATCGCCACCTGAATACCGATTAATTTATTATTATGATAGGATAATACCAACGCTTCATAGGCTCTTAATGGTAAATATCGCCGTTCTATTTTTTCCCATAATAAGACTAAGGTTTCTTGTAATAAAGGTAAAACTCCGGGTTCTTTTGCAGCAGTAGTAATTAATCGTTCTAATAATGCCGATTCTATAAAAACATTCGCCTGTTCCGCAGGTTTAAGAATGGCTTCTTGTAATCCCGTTTGATCTAAGGGTAAGACTTCATAGCGATGGGCTTTAATTTCTCGCCAGATATTAGGAGATTCCATCAATTGAGGATAAAAATCTGCTCTAACAGTTAAAACAACATAAAAATTAGGCTTTTTATAAAGATTTAATAGGATTTCTTGAAAGGGAATTACTTCTTGAGGAGATAGGGTAAAAACTTCTTCAAATTGATCAATAACTAATAGGAATTTTTGGGAAGGATGGAATTTTGTTGTAATAGCTTCAACTGAATTTGGATCACAACCTAATGTTGCGGTTAATGTGGTTATGGGTGTTGTACCCGGACGCATGGAATAGATTTGCCATTTTTCTTTTCCTAATAAATTAGTTTTTTGCAGTTGGGGAATTAACCCAGCAAATACTAAGGAAGATTTACCGCTTCCCGATGCTCCTATTACGGCTAAAAAGGGATATAATCTTAGGTGTTGAATTAAATCATTAACTTCTCGTTGTCGCCCAAAAAAGCGATCGCTATCTTCTTGTTTAAAGGCAACCATCCCCGGATAGGGACAATCTGGAATTTCGACTAAAGTAGGAACTGATTTTTGGAAATTTTCACAAATTCGTTGAATAGCTTTCTGTTGTTTTTTCCCATCCGTTGCATCCAAACACTCTAACATTTTTAAACGCATGGGTAACTCTTGAACAGGATGCAAAATAATCCCAACAACTGGCCATAAATTAGTATCAAGTCCGTAGGATTGGAACAGTAAATTAGCAAATTCTACAAAATTATCGGCTAAATAGGCGGGGGAAATCACTAATAAGGTTCGTTCACTATTTTTAACCGCACTTTCAAATTCAATGAGTCGAGGAACACCTAACCGAAACATCGCCTCGGAATGACAGGTTAACCCCGCTTCTTCTAAAGCATTTAATAAATAACCTTCCACCCAGGCGTCATCCTCATCGGCGTAGGAGACAAATACAGAATATTTTTTGGACATAGCAACACCTCTGGTTTTTCGTGGGTGAAGCGGGTCTTTAATACTATCGATTCACCTGCTTTCTATTACCTGATGATTAGAGGAACTTTCCGTATGATTTTGCGATCGCTTTCCCTGATATTCTCGTTCTGTAGGAGGGGGTTATGTATTCATTAGTGTCAACTTAACCCACGTTAGCCCGGAACTAAAGTTCGGGCTTAAAGCTAAAGCTATCTAAAGATAACTAAACACCGGTCTTCATTAACCCGTTTTAACGGGTTTTAGTTTTAAGCCTGAAATTTATTTCAAGGCTTTTAGAATTAAGTTGACGCAGACGGTTCTGTGTTAACCTTCCTAATCCTTAACCCCCAAATTATTAACTCACCCTGGGGGTTAGGATCGACTAATCACAACTCTATAACAACAATATAACAGAATTATTGATTTATTTCAATTATTCGTAAAGTCCCGATGCAGTGTGACCCGGAAGCGGTTTTTTTAACTCGTCAATTAAATGTTTAAAATCCCGTTCACCGCGTCGAGAATCGTCCAGCTTCCGAGGTTTTTCTAATTGTAGGCGTTCGGGAAGTTTAGACGGATCAACGTCCTCTTTTCGTACACAAACCAAACGAGCTTTCCATTCTCTAATTCCCAAGTTTTGAACTAAAACATTCTCAAATTCTGCCATACTATTATCTAAGTATAAATTCGATAAAATGACAAGGGTTCGTTTAGAAAACTTAACACCCCGTTCTATATTAATTACCCGTGCGACCCCTAATAAATCCACATCTCCTGAAACTGCAACTTTTAAGTTTTCCGCTTCTAATTTCGGCACTAAAACATCCCAAACCCAGGTCGAATCTGGTTCTTCATCCACATAACTAATATAAACATCATAGCGAAATTCTTCCTGTACAGAAGGAGAAACCGGACTCACTCCTTTTTGTCCGCCTAAATATAGGGTGAGGGGAAAATTTTCCTCAATATCAGATTTAAAAATTGGGTGTTGGTTGGGTTGGTCGCCGGTAACTTTCGGTTGTAAATACTCAAAAATATCGAATATTCTAATTAATCCGTCATTGCTAGTAATTCCGCCTTTTAATCCGGCGATTAAATGTTTAGTAAAAACGCTATTAGTTGAACCAGTAGTCACATAGGATTGTTCCGTATCACGGGAGGAAGCAAAGATTACCCGACCTTTTCCTTGAACTAATTGATCATAATAATTATCCGGTAATCCCCCTTTGATTTCCGGGATGGTTGGATCTTTGGGTTGACCAATTCCCCCGGAGTGACAACAATCAAAAATTACCACTAATTTTCGGGCTGGAATAGCTCTTAATGCCTCTGTGAATTGAATTCCTGAAATAGCGGTTTCTGCTAAGGATGCACCGGAGGTATAAACCGTATCAACGGGTAATAAATATTCTCCCGCCGTCGGCCCGAATTCAATTCTACCGCCATGTCCTGAGAAGTAAATTAATACCGTTGAATCGGCGTTGGTTTTAGTAGATAAATCCGTTAATGCTTGAGTTAACGCTGATTTTGTGGCTTTTTCATCTAATAATAATTCTACATTTTCAATTAAATAACCACAGAATGAAGGTTCGGTGAGTAAACTATAAATATCCTTAGAATCATTTAAAACCGTTGATGGTAAAGGTTTGATTTTTTGATAATTAGCAATTCCAATAATCAGGGCGTAACAGTTGTTTAATGTTGTCATATTAATTGGGGTGGGCGGGAAAACCCCGCCCCTACGGGTTTAAAATTTAGGCGGTTTGGGGTTCTAGGATTTGATGTTCCTGACGTAAATAGGATTGAATAAAAGCATCCAGTTTGCCATCCATCACATCCTGAATTGCCGTGGTTTCTTCATTAGTGCGTAAATCCTTCACCATTTGATAGGGATGAAAGACATAGTTTCTAATTTGATTTCCCCAAGCCGCTTCGACTAAATCCCCGCGAATTTCTGCCACCGCTTTTGCCCGTTGTTCTTGAGCAATAATTAATAATTTTGCCTTCAACAACGCTAGGGCTTTTTCTTTATTTTGTAACTGAGATCGTTCTTGGGTACAACGCACAGCAATTCCCGTGGGTAGATGAACAATTCGCACGGCGGTTTCCACTTTGTTAACATTTTGTCCGCCTTTTCCCCCAGACCGAGTGGTGGTAATTTCTAGGTCTTTATCAGGAATATCCAACTCAATAGAATTATCCAAAATTGGCATAATTTCCACCCCAGCAAAACTGGTTTGTCGCTTATCGTTGGCATTAAACGGTGAAATTCTAACTAAACGGTGCGTGCCTTTTTCTCCTTTTAAATACCCGTAGGCATAACGGCCGTCAATTTCCAAAGAAACCGATTTAATTCCGGCTTCATCCCCTTCAGAAATTTCGGTTAAATGGACTTTATATCCTTGAGCTTCCCCCCAGCGAGTATACATCCGCAGGAGCATTTCCGCCCAGTCTTGGGCATCGGTGCCCCCGGCTCCGGCATTAATGGTTAAAATAGCACCATGTTGATCGTAAATCCCCGAGAGCAGTTGCTGCAATTCCCATTGATCAAATTCTCGATTAAGTCGGGAAACCGTGGTGGTGGCTTCTTCTAACAGGGAGTCATCGGTTTCTAACTCCAAAAGTTCTAAGATAGCTTTGGTATCTTCAATAGCTTGTCGCCAGTGTTCCTGCTGCTGCACAATTGATTTAAGATCATTCAACTGTTGAAGGGTTTGTTGTGCGGTTTTTTGTTCATCCCAAAAGTCGGGCTGGGCACAAACTTGCTCTAAATCTTGAATTTTAGCTTGAAGTGCAGGCAGGTCAAAGATAGTCCTGGGTTTTACCCAGGTGCTCAGATAACAGTTCGATTTCCCGTTTAATTTCTAAAACATCCATTGCGATCACTTACCGTCTTTCAACACGAAAAGGTACACTTTTAATTTTAGCGGGAATTGGGGAACAGTCAACAGTTAACATCGAAACTATGTCACGTCAAATTTTTACTGGGGATAGTCCTTTGCGCCAAATGCGACCCGTTGATCGTTGGGTGGATTTATTATGGGTTTTAGGTTTATTAGTGGCGGCGCTGACCCTCTATGGACTGCATTTAGGAGGAGTCCCCCTGCGAGATTGGGATGAGGGCTTAGTGGCTCAAGTGGCGCGGGAAATGGGCAGGGGACAACAAACTTGGCTGCATCCAACTTTGCATGGAATTCCCTATTTGAATAAGCCTCCTTTAGTGCATTGGTTAATGGCTTTTGCCTATCAAATGGGGGGGGTAAATGAATGGATGGCGCGGCTTCCTTCTGCCTTATTAACGGCGATTTCTGTGCCTATTTTATATGGGATTGGTTTAGAGTTATTTCGCCATCGTACCTCGGCTTTATTTTCAGCTTTAGTTTATCTAACCTTAATGCCTGTTATCCGTCAAGGGCGGTTAGCAATGTTAGATGGCACAGTGATATTTTTATGGTTAGTTTTAGTTTGGTGTGTATTGCGCTCTCGACGGGATTTAAGATTTGCTTTAGGGTCGGGAATTGCCTTTGGATTATTATGTTTAACTAAGGGGATTTTCTTAGGATTATTATTAGGGGCGATCGCGTTTTTCTTCCTCTTATGGGATACGCCCCGGTTATTAACTAGTCCCTATCTATGGTTGGGTTTAGGGTTGGGTTTAGTACCTGTAGGTGTTTGGTATGGGGCGCAATGGATTTATTATGGACAGGGATTTATTCAGGGAAATTTAGTCGATCAATCTTTACAACGAGTTTGGCAACCGGTTGAGAACCATTCCGGGCCGATTTGGTATTATGTATTAGAACTTTTGAAATATGGCTGGCCCTGGCTATTATTTTTGCCCCAGGGATTAAGATTAGCTTGGCAAAATCGGAATTTAAGTTGGGCTAAATTAATTATAGTTTGGTCTGGGATTTATTTTGCTGCAATTTCCTTGATGACGACTAAATTACCCTGGTATGTTTTACCGATTTATCCGGTATTGGCGTTGGCGGTGGGGCGATATTTGGCGGAGGTTTGGAAGGAAGGCGATCGGGATATTGGGTTATGGAAATTGGGAAAAGTGGGGCGAGGCAAGTATGAACATTTTGTTAAACCTACGCCGGATCAACTCTTACCCCTGTTTATTCTATTAGCCATTATTTCAGCCCTGGGATATTGTTATTTTGGCGGGATGCTTTCTTGGGTTATTCCTAATTTTATTCCTCAACGGGATTTACAATTCACCTTCGGAGCGTTGATGTTAACAATGTCTTTTGTAGCGGTTTTAATTAGCCAAAAAGATCGACAATTTTTGCTAGTTCTATTTTGGGGAACCTATGTATCTTTATTGTTATTTTTTACTTCTAATTATTGGGTTTGGGAGTTAAATGAAGATTTTGCCGTTAAACCCGTGGCGACAATTGTACGGGAGGGAACACCCCCAGGAAAAGAAATTTATATGGGTCATCGGTCTGGGCGGCCGTCGTTGAATTTTTATAGCGATCGCCATATTCATGCTGTTGATGATGCGACCCTGAAAGATAAATGGGAAACCCTAGATCAACCCTATTTATTATTGAAAGAAAATACCCTGAAAAAATTAGAGTTAAACAACGTTAAAAAAATTGATCAAACTCCCGACTGGATATTAATAACTAAGAAACCTTCATCATTAAAAACGTAGGGGTTGGGTCTTCCAACCCTCTTGGCTTGCTATAGGTTTCTAATATTAAGTTAGATTTTTTAAATGTAACAAAAGGGGCGGGTTTAGAAAGATTATTGGTTGGAATTATTAACCCTTGTAGAACCCGCCCCTACATTTCCTATTCCCTTTTTAAGACAGTTAACAGCCAACTCCATGTTAATGTTAATTTCTATATTGCAGATACTCAACACACAAACGTATAAAGGATCATGTCGGATACTCCATCGTCTCAACCCTCAGAAGAATTAACCAAAGAAGCCAATTCAGATCGCGGCGCCAAAACCCGACAACTGTTAGGGATGAAAGGGGCGTCGTCGGGGGAAACCTCTATCTGGAAAATTCGCCTGCAATTAATGAAACCGATCACCTGGATACCCTTAATTTGGGGGGTGGTCTGTGGCGCGGCTTCATCGGGACATTTTAGTTGGTCAGTGGAAGATGTGTTAAAGGTGGCGACCTGTATGTTAATGTCTGGGCCATTAATGACCGGGTACACCCAGACCATGAATGATTTTTACGATCGCGAACTTGACGCCATTAATGAGCCCTATCGTCCCATTCCTTCCGGGGTGATTTCCATTCCCCAAGTCGTTACCCAAATTTTCCTCTTATTGGGTTTAGGAATAGGGATTTCCTACCTATTAGATACTTGGGCGGGCCATGAATTTCCCATAATTACGGTTTTATGTATCGGTGGGGCATTTGTCTCCTATATTTATTCTGCACCCCCCCTGAAACTCAAACAAAATGGCTGGTTAGGGAATTATGCACTTGGAGCGAGTTATATTGCTTTACCTTGGTGGGCGGGTCATGCGTTATTTGGAGAACTCACCCCAACCCTGATGGTGTTAACCCTATTTTATAGTTTAGCGGGGTTAGGAATTGCCATTGTTAATGACTTTAAAAGTGTGGAAGGCGATCGCCAATTGGGGTTACAATCCCTGCCAGTGATGTTTGGGATCACGACGGCGGCGTGGATTTGTGTTTTAATGATTGATATTTTCCAAGCCGGGATGGCGGTTTATTTAGTTAGTATCAAGCAAAATCTATATGCTACGGTGCTTTTACTGATGATTATTCCTCAAATTACTTTCCAAGATATGTATTTTCTACGCAATCCTGTAGAAAATGATGTTAAATATCAAGCAAGCGCCCAACCGTTTCTAGTTTTAGGAATGCTAGTTGTGGGTTTAGCTATAGGTCATGCGGCGATTGTAGGTTAATTTCCGATCAAACGGCCTGATCCCTACCCTGGTGTAAAGCCGGGGATCAGGGAAAAAACCTCGATTTTTGGCGAGGTCACCGATTCGACAGCTAACTATTGAAGAAAGTCGGCTTTTGCCTGGGCTATCCTAGAATATACTGTCGAATATTCAATTAAACTAACCATTTGTCCGAACCAATGGAAGAATCTCAATTACCATCCAGACCCAAAACGGACTCGTTAGAGTCAGAAACCTACCAGGAAAATACTTCTAGTGCGGTTTCAACTCAGCCCCTTTTGACATCGCCCGTGATGGCGACGGAAGTAGATCCCGATCAGGTTTCTGCGGAAACTGCTTCTGGGTCGAACCCCCAAGATGGGACTTGGTATCGTCACGCTCTGAATCGGCTCAATTCCCAATGGGCCAAACTGCGTCAAGGTTTCACCTCTAAAGACCCTCAAGGGAAACCCTGGTATCGTCGTCCGAGGGTGTGGATTGGAGTTGGGGTGATCAGTGTGGGCGGTGGGGCCTTGGGTTATGGGGCTTGGCAATGGTATCAGATTGATCAGAGTCTACCCCCGGTCTCGGTGAGTGGGATAGCCTCCTTTAGTCGCGATGGCACGATTACGATTAAGGCCAATAACGGTGATATTTTAATGCAAACAGGGCCAGCAACCAGGGAAAAACTCCGCCTCAAACAAATTCCCGAAAAACTGGCGCAAGCGTTCATTTCCACTGAAGATATTCGTTTCTATGACCATGATGGGGTGGACTATCAAGGCATTGTCCGCGCCGTTGGCTCTAATATATTAGCCGGGGGAGTGGTGGAAGGGGGAAGTACCATTACCCAACAGTTAGCTCGGATTGTTTATTTGAATCAAGAACATAGTCTGATTCGGAAACTCAAAGAGGCAATGGTATCTTGGAAAATAGAAGACCAAATTAGTAAAGATGATATCCTAGAACGCTATTTGAATTTAGTATATTTGGGTTCGGGTGCTTACGGGGTCGCGGATGCGGCCCATGTTTATTTTAGTAAGTCCGTAAATGAATTAACTTTGTCGGAAATGGCAATGTTAGCGGGTTTACCCCCGGCACCGAGTCAATATTCTCCTTTGGAAAATCCAGAAGCGGCTAAAAAAAGGCGCAATATTGTTCTCCAAAGAATGCAGACGGCGGGAGTCATTACCGCAGCCGAGGCCCAAGCCGCAATAGAAGAACCCCTGACCCTCAAACCCAGTCAACCTAAACGGTTATTAGTTAAAGCTCCTTATTTTTCTAGTTATGTCTTAAAAGAACTCCCCCAATATGTTTCTAAAGAAGCCATGGAAGCTGGTGGGTTAACAGTTGAAACCAGTTTAGATGTGAAATGGCAAGAAGCTGCTGAAAAAACCGTGAAAGATGCGGTGGAAATTGATGGTGCGGGTTCAAATTTTGGTCAAGCGGCTTTAGTTTCTATAGAAGCAAAAACCGGAGAAGTTAAAGCCATGGTGGGAGGATATCAATATAAAGATAGTGAATTTAATCGCGTTACCCAAGCTCAAAGACAACCCGGATCAACCTTTAAAGGATTAGTTTATGCGACGGCAATTGGGGCGGGTTTCTCCCCCTATGATAGCTATTTAGATGAACCCTATAAAGTAGATGGCTACCGTCCTCGAAATTATGGGAATAAGCATTCTGGATGGATGTCGATGTCCGATGCTTTAAGCCGTTCTGTGAATGTAATTGCGGTTAAAGTATTAGTAGATGTTGGGTTTGAACCGGCAATGAAACTGGCGAAAGATATGGGAATTAAATCACCCTTAAAGCCGACCTATGCTATGGCTTTAGGAGCCTATGAAGTTAATTTGTTGGAGTTAACTAATGCTTACGGAACCCTAGCCGATGAAGGTAATTATATTCCAGCCCATGGCATTCGTCGTGTTTTAGATAAACAGGGAAATATTATTTATCAAGCTAAATTTAAACCCAAACAAGTGTTAGATAAAAATAGCGCCGCCATCACTACTTGGATGTTAGAAGGAGTTGTGAATGCGGGAACCGGAGGCCCAGCGGCTTTATCGGATCGACAGGTGGCGGGTAAAACCGGAACCTCTGAAGAAGCCAGGGATTTATGGTTTATTGGTTATATTCCCCAAGCTGTAACCGGAATTTGGTTAGGAAATGACAATAATGATCCGACCTGGGGCGCTAGTAGTAGTGCGGCCTATAGTTGGGGGGAATTTATGCGACAAGTGGTCGAGGGAATGCCGGTTGAGAAGTTCCCGAAACTGCCTGAATTAGAAGGACGTAAAGGCAGTATTAAAGCTAAAGCCCATCAACCCAATAGTATTGAAACCGGGTCAAAAGTAGCTATTGAAGATGGTGATCCCGGTGATCCCGCCCAAGCTGCTAGGGCTGATGGCAGTTACGCCAGCAATTCTGAATATTCTGATGGTGGCTATTCGGAAAATAATAACTCCTATAGCAATTCCTACAGTAATGGCGATGGATATTCCTCGGATGGTGGATATTCCTCGGATGGTGGATATTCCTCGGATGGTGGATATTCGGAAGGTTCCAATAATTATTAAACGGCTAAATTCTTTTAAACGCGCTAAAATTCAGGAGGATTTATTGCGATCGCCCAGTTAAGGAGAACCTTTATTCGTT
The DNA here is from genome assembly GCF_057220675.1 of Planktothrix sp. PLAVEN19ND. NCBI lineage: Bacteria > Bacillati > Cyanobacteriota > Cyanophyceae > Oscillatoriales > Microcoleaceae > Planktothrix > Planktothrix sp. PLAVEN19ND. The sequence goes on from NZ_CM170132.1 coordinate 4,234,714, forward strand.
ATGGATGAGATCAAACCTATTTTACAAGAATTAACCCGTGAACCCATTGCCTTTTTGGGTGGCTTTGTCTCAGGTTTATTAAAATTAAACCTGAATGACGATCCCATTAAAACTTGGCTGGAGAAAGAAGGTGGAACCACGGTATCGAGTTCCTCGGGCTCTAACAATAATAATGGAAATTCTGGTGGCCCCCAATCAATTCAGATTGATTAATTAGCCGGGGATAGGACTATTTCAATACCCGATAATTCTATCTTCCCATCCCCCATCGCTTTAGAAACACAAAGACACGGAGACATTAAGAAAGACTTTGTGTCTTTGTGGTTAATCAAATTAGAGTAAACCATACACCCATTTAACCAGTTCCGGCGATCGCAGCACTCCTTCATGACGCCCAACGGGTTGACCCTTTTTAAATAAGATTAATGTCGGTAAAGCCATAATATTATATTGAGATGCCAGTTCCGGGTATTTATCACTATCAATTTTAACAATTTGGATTTGTTGATTCATTTCTTGATTAACTTCTTCCAAAATCGGGGTCATCATTTGGCAAGGGCCACACCAAGTTGCATAAAAATCTACTAACACCGGAACTTCAGAATGGGTTAGCAGTTCTTGAAAGTTATTAAAGGTTTGTTTAACGGCCATAGTTGATCCGATTCAAGTTTTGCATTTTAATTATAACGATTCTTTAGCCACTCGGTTTCTCTGAATTTGCTCAAATCTGAGATGATTATTTTTGAGAATAACAGTTGGAGAAATCACAAAATGGAACGTTTACCTGAAAATTTACAACACTTAAACGGACAAGTAGCAATTATTACAGGTGGGTCGCGGGGTATTGGTCGCGCTGCGGCCTTAGCCTTAGCTGCCGAAGGCGCAAAGGTGGTGGTTAATTATGCCAGTTCTTCAACGGCGGCGGATGCAGTCGTGGCGGAAATTACCCAGGCGGGCGGTGAGGCGATCGCACTCCAGGCCGATGTATCGAAAGCCGATCAAGTCGATACCTTATTTAACAAAGTTACAGAAATCTGGAGCAAAATTGATATTTTAGTGAATAATGCCGGGATTACCCGCGATACTTTACTAATAAGAATGAAGCCGGAAGACTGGCAAGCGGTGATTGATTTGAACTTAACGGGGGTGTTTCTTTGTACTCGTCTGGCCAGTAAAATTATGCTCAAACAAAAGTCAGGGCGAATTATTAATATTACCTCGGTTGCTGGACAAATGGGCAACCCTGGTCAAGCTAATTATAGTGCGGCAAAAGCGGGGGTGATTGGATTTACAAAAACGGTGGCAAAGGAATTAGCAAGTCGGGGGATAACGGTGAATGCGGTGGCGCCAGGATTTATTGCGACGGATATGACCAAAGAGTTAAAAAATACGGAAGAAATTCTCAAATTTATTCCTTTAGGTCGTTACGGTCAACCGGAAGAAGTGGCGGGAATGATTCGGTTTTTAGCCGCAGACCCCGCAGCAGCTTATATTACGGGTCAAGTATTTAATGTAGACGGGGGAATGGTAATGGCGTAGAATCACATCAAGGATTTATACAGATGACGAGGATTTCAAGGAGAGTAAATTTGTGATTGAAGTCTGTGTCATTTGTCTAAATCCTTAATTCTGGTTTTATGATGTAATTATTCTATCTAATTCATGACAATAATTAGGGCTATGGATGCAATCACCGATACCGAAGTTCAGAAAAACTTTACCGCAGTCATGAACCAAGTTTGTGATGATCATGCACCGATTATAATTACTCGGGAGTCAGAACCTGCGGTGGTAATTATTTCCCTGGAGGACTATAACGCCATAGAAGAAACGTTGTATTTACTCCAAAGTCCTAAAAATGCTGAACGTCTTGCCAAAGCATTACAAGAGTTGAAACAAGAAAACTATCAAAAGCATGACTTAATAGAAGTTGAGTAAAGTGTAAAGTGGATGAATATTCTATTTTTAGAAGATGCTTGGCAAGATTATCTCTATTGGCAAAAAACTGATCAAAAAATCTTAAAACGGATTAATGAGTTAATCAAAGATATTCAGCGATCGCCTTTTTCTGGAATCGGTAAACCCGAAGCGCTTAAATTTAATATGTCGGGACTTTGGTCACGAAGAATCGATCAAGAACATCGACTCATTTATCAAATTAAAGATGATTCTATCATTACTCTTAATCTAAATTATCGACTTTGAGATCCTCGCTTTCTATGGGCATATTGTTTCAATACCCAACAATTTTTAATCTCGATTCTGGCTGATCTGTCCAGAATTTTTAATCATTGGCAAAATAAAAGGCTGGGGTTTACCAATACCATAGCCTTGAACATAATCAATCCCAATATTTTTAATTTCTGTAAAAATAGCATCATTTTCAACAAATTCGGCAATGGTTTTAATTTGCATAACGTGACCAATCCGATGAATCGATTCAACAATTTCCCGGGCAACCGGGTCAGTTAGAATTTCTTTAACAAAACCCCCATCAATTTTTAAGTAATCAATCGGAAGGGTTTTTAAATAGGAAAAAGAAGACATTCCACTGCCAAAATCATCGAGAGCAAAGGAACAACCTAACTCCTTAAAGGATTGAATTAGGTGCACAGCTTTTTTTAGGTTGGCGATCGCTAGGGTTTCTGTAATTTCAAAACAAATAATTTGGGGAGGAATTTTATACAGTTCAAACTGTTGATAAAGAAACTTAATAAATTGATTATCATTCAGACTGGCACCGGATAGGTTAATCGCATAAAAATCTTGACTTTTCGAGGAATTTGGGGTTAAATTTAAACTCTGATAATGTTTTTCTAAATGGCTAAAAACCGTACGAATCACCCAACGGTCAATACTTTTCATTAAATCATATCGTTCGGCGGCGGGAATAAATGCCATGGGTGGCACTAATTGACCCGATGTATCTCTTAACCGTAGTAAAATTTCCCCATGTTTAGGGGATTTTGAGGTGGGATTAGTCTCAACAATTGGTTGATAATATAAACAAAAACGGTCTTCTTCTAAAGCTTGGGGAATTTGAGCCGCCCAGCGAATTTCTCGACGTTGTTGAATCAAATCCTGGTCATCAGCTTGATACAAGTGAACCCGATTACGACCTTGATTTTTAGCCGCATAACAAGCCGCATCCGCAGCACTTAAAATTGTGGCTAAATCGCAGGTTTGATTATTAATTTCGACTAATCCAATACTAACTCCAATGGAAAAAACTTTTTCTTCCCAGGTAAAGCGAAAATCTTTGACTATATCACACAAATGGACAGCTTTCTGATAGGCTTCGTCTAAAGAATAGTTATTTAATAATAAGCCAAATTCGTCTCCCCCTAAACGGGCTAGGGTGTCTCTTTCTGTAACTTGACTTTGTAATAAAAAACTCAATTGTCGTAATAATTCATCCCCGGCTAAATGTCCACAGGTATCATTAATAATTTTGAATTGATCTAAATCCAAATAACCAATAGCATGATGATTCGAGGATTTGGACAGCATTTGTAAGGTTTGTGTCACCCGCTTTTCAAATTCACTGCGATTAATTAATCCCGTTAACGCGTCATGGCAGGCTTGCCAGGATAATCGCCTTGTTAATTCTCTTTCTTGGGTGACATCTCTAAATACTAAAACCGCACCAATAATTTCACCCTCTCGACTTCTAATCGGGGCGGCAGAATTATCAATGGATCGTTCTTTTCCATCTTTTGCTTTTAAAATAACATTATCGGAAAAATCAAAAATACACCCTTCTTCTAAAACTTTTTGCACAGGACTGGCACTAAAATTATGAGTTTGGCTATCAAGAATTTTGAAGACATCATTTAAGGGTAAACCTTTGGCCTCAATTAATGACCAACCCGTTAATTCTTCGGCAACAGGATTAAGGGATTCAATTTCCCCACGACTGTTAGTGGTAATTACCGCATCGCCAATCGATTGTAAGGTCACTTGGGCAAGTTCTCGGCTTTGTCTTAACTGATGTTCACTTGATTGTAAGGCGGCTAACATTAAAGAATTTCTTAATTCTTGGGCGGTTTCAATTTCAACGGGTTTCCAAGGCAGGGATTTTAATTTAACGGTTTCTTTCCAAAGTTCAAAAGATCGCCGCGGGGTTAATTTAATTTCTCCTGGTGTTTCGATTTCTGTGGAATTCTGGGGATTTCCTGCCCAATCAACTGTTTGAATCACTTCCGGTCTAAACCAAATTAAATGATATTCGCTTTGATTAGGAGACAAGGAAATAGCCATAATTCCACTAATTAGATCATGATAAGATTCAGCTTCAGGATAAAGTTTAGGTAAACAATCGGTATAAAATATCTCTTGATGGCAATATTGAGATAACCATGCCATCAGTTTTTTAACTTTGGTTAAAGGCGGGGTTTGACCCACTAAAATTAAATCTTCTCCAAATCGGATAACCGCCCCTTGAGCTTTGACAAGATTGAGTAAATTCGTTTGGTCTTGAGCTAAAGTTTGAATAAAAGAGGCTTCTAAAGCGGGCGCGTTGAGTAAATTTTTCCGAACTAATTTAAGAATTTCACGGTAATATTCATAATCTTCACTAATTTCTCTATAGGGTAATTCTACCGCCATAACCTGTCCTAAAAATTCGCAGGCTTTACGAATGGTATAGGATAGATAACGAGAAGAATAATGGTGACACGCAATTAAACCCCAAAGGTTTTCTCTTTTAATCAAAGAAACACAGAGAGTGGCTTGAACTCCCATATTTTTGAGGTATTGTAAATGGCAGGGAGAAACCGCACGGAGAACGGAAAAACTTAAATCTAGGGGCTTTTGCGTGACTGGATGAAGGGAAGGAACAATATCAACGGGTTGATGAGCAATATCTACTAATAATCGCAACCAATTTTGCCGATAGATTTCCCTGGAGGCTTCGGGAATATCCAGACTGGGGTAGTGTAGTCCTAAAAAACTTTCTAAATCCTGGCGTTTATCCTCGGCAATCACAACTCCATGATTGTCGTGATCAAATTGATAGATCATTACTCGGTCAAATCCACTGATTTTTCGGATTTCCTCGGCTAGAAATTGAGTTAAATCCTTAAAGTTAGTAGCACTTTGAATTTTACAAACTGAGCCTCTGACTAAATGATAAAAATTGATAAAGGTTACATTTTGATCTTGAGTTGGCTCCAGTTCTAAGATGACGATGCCCTGGTGTCGGTGTAAAATACCATCACAAATAATTTTTTTATTCTTAATATGAAAAATAAGCCGAATTGGATTATAATAATTAAAGTTATTACTAATTAAACATTCTTGAATTTGGAAAAGTTGCTGTTTGTCTAAAAAATCGCTTAAGGGTCGATTGATCAAAGCAGTAGTGGAAATACCATAGAGTTTCATGGCATTTTGGCTAACCTGTAAAATCTTCAGGTCGGCTTCTTCTAAGGTCAACAACAAACCATGAGGTTGAATTCTACCCTGGGTATGAATCGATTCTGGGTTAATCTGAACAAAGTCATTATTAAAAATCATTGTTTTGTTTTGTTTCACTTCACACATTTTTCCCTCTTAATAGATGATAGAATAATTCTAAGTTATTTCTTGTTACGATATTTTAATTTATCCATGCCCCTGATATTCAGACTTTCCCTTAAAAATCCCTCTTGCCTCTTGCTATATCTATATATATTACAGCAAGCCAAGTTCAACGAACTTACTATTACAGTCGATCACGCCCTTAGCAGAACTCAAACAAAAATTGCGTTAACAATAGCTTCAAACTTATACAGGAAAATTATTTCAACTTGAATGGATATCATCCACTTGTGGTAGGGGTTTCAGCCCTTTGAGGGGCGAGAAAATGTCTAAGTCCTAAATCATCTTTATTTAGTTATTTTGGGAATTGTTAATTGAGGCAAAAATAATACCAAAAAAGTTATGATTAAAAATGCTATCATTCCTAGGCGATAACTGATCATTAGATTCACAGTTCCCAGATATTTTACCATAAAATCATATCCGCTCATTGCCAAAGAAAACGCCCCAAAATATACTCCTATTCCTAAACCGCCTTTATGGGATGGAACCAGAGAAAAAGCAATCGGAATAATCCCATTAGCAATTAAACTATAGCTGGCAATCAGTAATAAACTAACGATGATAACTAGGAGTTTATTGGTAATAAAGGACGAGAATAATAATAAAGCAGCTGTTGTTATTAATCCAATTAACGTTGCCTTATGATTGCTAATTTTCACAGCAAATAATCCCGCAGGAATAGAAGCAAATGCCAAGAGAATAAATCCACTAAACATGATCCAGTTGACATTCCCTCCTAAATTTTTTATCACTTGCGGAAAAACTTCTCCTAAAATTAATCGAGTTCCCCAGGCTGCAAATAACCCTAATAGCGCAATAAAAACCAAGTTTCTGAAATATAATTTTTGAGTCGGTTCTTCTGACTGAGGAATAACGCTTAAATCAGGATTAAAATATCTTAAAACTCCCACGGAACCCAATAATACTAAAGACCCAATAGTAAAGGTAACTCCCGATCCTAAACTCAGAATAAACTTACTAGAAATAGGACGAATTGCCCCGATAATACCCCCCATAAAAATCAAAAAACTCATGGCTTGGGGGAGTTTTGTTTCTGTTGCATATTGACCTAATAAAGCCGTAACTGGACTTCTAAAAATTGCCATGGCAACAGCCCATAAAATTAATAGAATTGGGAATATCCAATGTAAGGAATTAAGAGATTGACCAAAAATATAAAAGGCGGGAATGGCGATAAATAAACCTGAAGCTAAAATTACTCCTAAACTAATTAAGGGAAATCGGGTTCCCAGCCATTGTCTTTGACGGTCAGAGAAATTCCCCGCTATCGGTTCAATAATTACCCCTAACGCATTTTCAATTACTAAAATAGTTGGGAATAACCCGGGAAATCCAAAAGCGGCTAAGAGTTGGGGTACATATAATCGATAGAGTAACCAAGTTAGGCTAATTGCGCCTTGAACTAAGGATAATCCGATTAACTGAAACCAGAGAATAGACGGTTTAGAAGTTGAGGTTGCCATCGGAATTAAGGGTTAATACGATTATTGACTAATTCTATGCCTAAATCAATAGCTGCTTTCATACTCGACCCATCGGCTATTCCTTTACCCGCAATATCAAAGGCTGTGCCATGATCGGGAGAAGTTCTAATAAAGGGTAAACCAATTGTAGTATTAACGGCCCGATCAAATGCCATTAATTTAACTGGAATTAACCCTTGATCATGATACAAGGCGATGTACGCATCATGGGCATTTTTCCCTAAATTAAACCAGGCTTGACCGGGCTTAACCCACATTGTATCAGGGGGAATGGGGCCGTCTAATTGGATATAGGGATAGCGATCGCGTTGTTGATTTAACCAGGGAATTAACCAGTCTTTTTCTTCTGTTCCTAAGTTTCCATTTTCCCCACTATGGGGATTTAATCCGGCTACGGCAATTCTGGGATTTTCCAGTCCGAATTCATGGCGTAAACAATCGACCAATAACTCTAATTTTAAGCTCATTAATTCCGTGGTTAAGGTGTGGGAAATTTGCGATAGGGGAATATGGGTTGTAGCTAATAAGGTTCTTAATGTCCAGCCTGTATAGGGAGAGCGGGCAACAAATAGCATTCCAAACCTTTTAACCTGGGCTTTTTCTGCTAAAAATTCCGTTTGTCCGGGATAATTATGACCTGCTAAATTCCAGAGATTTTTAGCAATTGGCCCGGTGATTATCCCATCAAATTCTCCTTGTAAAGTTCGGGTAATAGCTGTATCTAAATATTGAAAACTGACCGCCCCACTGGTTCGATTTCCGATCCCGATTTCTAATGGGGGTAAACTTGGATCGGGATCTAAATGAATCACCCGTAACTGATGAGGTTTTGCTGCCTGAAATCCCTGATTTTGTAATTGCTGATAGGTTTCTTGTAAAATGCGATCGCTTCCCACTATAGTTAAATCAGACTTTTGATGTAACATCGGATCAGCTAAAGCTTTTAATATTACTTCTGGCCCTATCCCTGACGGATCGCCTAATGTTATCGCTAAACGAGGTAATTTTTTAGATTGAAGCATAATTCAAAATCCTTAAAACCATGTTAATTTTAATTGATATCATACAATAATCCCAAAATTGTAGTAAGCCCTTCAGGGCTTTCTTTCCCTTATTTCTCCCAACTTTTAACCAAATATGAATATTCCCTCAACCCTGAATGTCGCCATCGGTCTATTTTTTATTTATTTACTTCTGAGCTTATTAATATCAGAAATACAAGAATTTTTAGCCAGTTCTATCTTTGATTGGAGAGCTAAAAATTTATATCGTTCTATTCAATTTATTTTAGGAAATTCAGCTGCGAAACTTTTGTACCAATACCCTTTAATTAAATCTTGGAAAGATTATAAACAACGAGTCAATAAAAATTCTGTTGGGCCATCTTATATTCCTAATTCAACCTTTGCTTTAGCATTAATTAGTGTAATTATAGAAAAGTCTGGAGTTCAACCCGAAATCAATAGTTTAACCATTGATGATTTTATTCTAGCGATTAACTCAGAGGAGATCAAACAGTTTTTCGACCCAGATCAGATTAAACTGTTCAAAATTTTAGCCATAAAAACTAAAAACAAAGCCGGAGATACTGCCAATTTTGAATCCTTAGAAACGGCGATCAGCGATTGGTTTGAACAGTCTATGACCCGGGCATCGGGAGTCTATAAACGGCAGGTCAAACTGATTACACTTACCATTGGATTCGTAGTAGCCATTGGATTAAATGCAGATACATTAAATATTACTAATCGCCTTTTTCAAGAACCTGTTTTACAAGAAAATCTCAGTCAAAGCATTAATATTGTCTTAACTAATAATCCTAATTCTCCCTTGAATAACTGTTTAAACTCAGAGGTTAACTCTACAAAAGATTGTCAAGATTTAACCGAAAATTTTCTCTATTCTTATTTATTCGACTTTTCTTCTTTACCTCTAGGATGGACTCAATCTAACTTAAATCAACAGTTTAATTCAAGGGAAAATATTGTTATTCAACTATTTAAAGTGATCGGAGGATGGGGATTAACTGCGATCGCAATTTCCATGGGTTCTTCCTTTTGGTTTGATCTTCTCAACAAATTAATTAACGTTCGGAACACCGGATCAAAACCCCAATCTTGAAGCCATAAAAAACCCAGCTTCTTAAAGAAACTGGGTTATTCAAGAAATATTAAAAGGGAATTAGAAGCGGAAAGTTGTCCGCAGTGTTCCCACAACAATCGTGTTGTTGTTGCTATTGTGATCAGGATTGGTGACAACGTAGAAACCCGGTGTCACAGCGATGTACTCGCTGAGGGGGAAGCGATAGAAGCCTTCAATATGAATAGAGGTGTCTCTGTCTTCTAAGCTGCTAATATCATGACTGACAACTTTCGGAGGCATCCCCACAATTAAACCTCCGGTATCTCCTTCGCGGAGGATATCGGGGAATCCTAACACCGCAGCCCAGTTAATAATGGTGGCACTACCGTTACCACCATTCTTCTGGTCAGCCCAGGTACTCCCAAACCAACCCCCGATGGAGAAATGGCTGGCGACTCTCCAGTTCATTTGTACGCCCAGGTTATCTGTAGTTGTGGCGTTATTACCGAAAGGTCTATTAGCACCCCAACTCCCCGTACCACCGGAAACGTAGACGTTATCGTTACTGAAGTAACGGTGGTTATAATCTAAGGCAAAAACCAGGTTGTCAGTTGGTGCAAAGACTAATTGGGCCATAGCACCATAGGTACCATTGAACAGACCTCGACCCTGGCTGGCTTGAGAAGCAAAACCATCATCGGCCATATAACCTAGGTTAGCTTTGAAGGCGTGACTAAAGGCATATTCCACACCTAACCCCGTACCAGCAGGGCCTTGGAATGTCGTCGGGTTGAACCGCCCAAAGCGGGAAATTGCACCACTGGCATCATCACCAAAGGGAGTCAGAACATCTTGAACATCATCCAAGGCTAACCCTTTTGCACCGACCCAGACTAAACCTTTGCCTTCAGAGAAGGGGAAACGGTAGGTGAGGTTATCCAGAACCACGTTGCCATTCCGACCATCAATACCCGTCCGAGACATCAAGGTGTTGGTGACATCAAAATCACTCAAATCCGGTATGGATTGGGCTTGTAAACGAGTTCTGAGTAAATCTTTACCCGTGAAACTGGTATCAAAGTTTAAACGAGCGCGGTAGCCAAAATAGGCTTCGGCGGGGTCATCGCTCTTATCAGCAAACTGACCAACTACGTTATTAGTTGCCCGATCTCCAAAGGCATCTCCTGGCCAGAACACCACTTCTCCCCGCAGTTTAGTAGTGGTGGAGAATTGATTGGCTTCGAGTTCTCCGGCGCGGGCTTCTAATACCGCCACTCGTCCGCGCAGACTGGATAATTCGGCGGCAAATTCTTCCATGAGGCGTTGCAGTTTCGCCAAATCCTCACGGGTGACTAAATCTTTAGTTGAGGCATCAATCAGTTCATTAATCCGCTCTAAACAGGCGTTCACCCCAGCAGCGAATTCAAAACGGGTTAAAGCACGATTCCCTTTGAAAGTTCCATCGGGATATCCCGCAATACACCCATAGCGTTCTACTAAGGATTGTAGAGCTTGGAACGCCCAGTCCGTCGGTTGAACGTCGGACAGTTGGGAGACGGAGGTAACTTGAGCTTGACGCTTGTTGCCCCGACCTTCACGACCATATTCATTAAGTTGTTGCATCACCTCGGCGTTATTGGCCGCATCGCTTTGAGGTGCTGCGTCGATATCCGCTAGGGGAATCTCGCTGTTAGCGGGAGTTTCGATGCCTCTACTCGGCCCAACTCCAGCATGGGGATTCACGGGAACCTGAGCTAACTGTTGCGGTAGGGTGAGGGTCAAGGTGTCCAAAGGACTTACGGAGACTTGCTCACTAATTTTTAACTCAGTTTGGATGGGTTCCAAAGGGGTTTCTGCCGGGGCAGATGCTTCGGTTGCCGCTGCAATTGCAGTGGGCCCGGCCTCAGTCACGGGTAACTCTGCGAATGCTGTCATCGGGGCTAATAAACTAGCTCCTAAGACGGCAGGACTGAGCAGCCATGCTTTCAGTAGTATTTTCGACACTCTATTTGCTCCTCACACGGGTCTAATTTTGATATTCTAGCAAGCACTTTCACCAAACCTACAACCATCAATTAAAATCTGGGATTTTTTTGATGTTGGTTTTGTTCCGACTTCACGGGTGGAAGTGTTGGCACAATCCAGTCCACAGGCTCCCACGGACAAGTTATCCGCCGAATATTATTCACTCACTTGATTGTTGTGAGGTTGTCTGTGGTTCCTGAATTTTTCAGATTCTATCAGACTGAATCTGATTTAACCAGATTATGCTGATCTGTTGGAAATCCCCATTCTACCCTAATTCCTGCGAGGCGGCTTAACAGATTAGAGCTTGGGCCATTATAACAATATCCACTCACTGGAGTATTAATATTATCTATATATTGATGGTCAACAGCTAATGCTATTGAATCAGACGCCGAATTTTGCCATAGGCGGCGTAGGATTTGCCGTCGGAAGACTCCCTGACTTCATCCACCACATAGAGCACCCCTTCAGCCCGAATATCCCGGGGAAACCGAATATTATAGTTAGGATTATAACCATCAGAAACCACTCGCGCCCGGAGTTTACTCCCTTCTTTAACACATTGAATAATCACCCCATTTCCCACGGTATCAGTTGTTTCTAGGTCGGCAAAGGATTTGGGTGCTTTAATTGCCTGTAAGTTCGTGGATTTTTGGGCATTTGGGGTTCCCGCTTGGCGTTCTTCTCCGGGTTTGACTAACCGTTTAATTGTGCCTGAAGCCCTGTAAAAATCCCCATTTGCGGATAGTTTAATTTCTTCGACAATATAAGCCATTCCCGCTTCCCGAATATGGCGAGGAAACTGCACATTTAATTCGGGATTATATCCTTCAGAAATAACCCGAACTCGCAATTTTCCCCCCTCTCGAATACATTCTACTAATACCCCTTGCTCAAAGGCAGAAACCGCCTCTAAACTGTTGATATCTCCGGCGTTAATTCCTCTGAGATTCAAGTCTTCTCGGTTACGGGTGCGAGTTTGATAGGATTGATCTCGCATTTCCTTCCGGCTGACGGAATCAAAATTTTTGCTTTCAATCCGTTGGGCATAATATTCTAATTGTTCAATTTCTTCGGCAATTTCAAAGATTTCATCTAATAATTTTTGCTGGATATCTTGAATCGCTGATCGTAGGATTTCCGATGCTTGTTTATACTGCCCTTGATCTGCAAGGTCAATGGCTTTTTCCTTAACCTGAGCCATGCGCAATTTACTAGTTTGTGCAAAAACCGATTGATTAGGCTGAATTTGTTGCGCTTCTGTTTCTGAACCAATATTAATTGTAACCTTTAATTCTCCTAAAATTTGCTCGATACTGTCGTTGACAATAGTTTGATATTTATAATTGAGGTGGAGTATGGGAAGTTGACCCAATATATTTTGAGGTGGAATGATCAGTTGCAGTGCTAACTGTTTGGCTTCCACTGCATAAACATCTCCGACAAAAACTTCTAAACCATTATCAATAGAATTAGTCCGATAATTATTTAATATTTCTCGAAGTTCAATTGACCCTTCCGGCTGTAATTTTACCGTTAAATTTTGTGCTACTACGGAGGTTAAACTTTCTAATTCAATCCGAAATACATCCGTCGCGTCATCTGGGGATTGAATAAAATAAAACCGCCCGCCGGACGCATCAGCCATAGCAATTAATAAATCTTCATTAAAATAGGTTCCAAACCCTAATGTTGTGGTAATAATCCCCTGTTCTGCTTGTTTTTGAGCCGTTTTAGTTAGAATTTGAGGATCGGTAATTCCGAGATTAGCTTGTCCATCTGTTAATAATAAAACCCGGTTTAAATATTCTGTATTCAGATGGGATTTAACTTGCTCACAGCCTAATAACCAACCCGCACTTAAATTCGTACAACCTCCGGCTTGAATTCGATTCAATTTTGAACAAATATCTGCTTGATTTGTAACCCGTTGGGGAGCTAAAATTACATCAGCTTGATCATCATAAATAACAATAGAAATAATATCCTGAGCCGTCAAAGATTCTACTAATTTTTGAGCCGCCTTAATCGCACATCGCAGAGGTTGGCCCGCCATGGAACCGGAGCGATCAATAACTAAACTTAAATTTAATGGCCGTCGAGGGCCAGGATTTTCAGTTTTTTCTCCGTTGAAGTTCAGAATTAAATCAACGGAGGTTGCCGTATTAGTTGCAATTAATGAATGGGACAGAGAATAGTTAACCTGAATCATAACTCAAAATCCCTAGGATGAGTGAAAATTGAAAAATCCATTGATCGCTATAATAGCAAGTCTTGTCCGACTCGCAATTCTGGTTTCAGTGACGCTAAAAACTCGGAAATTTCCCTAGTTTTAATTGTGCCGAATAAATGCGAATAGCTGCCAAAATTTAAGATTTGCTTTTTTTTTGAATAGTCAGTGGTTCTGGTTCTAAGTATTTTAACTCAAGGATTGTAACAAAACTTTATATTCTGGGATCGGGTTCTCATTCTCCTGATCCTCGTAATCTGATAAAATGGGGTTAACAGAACTGGCAAAACAGCCTCAGTCCTCTCTTGATTACCACCTAAGGTTGGGATCAAAACAAAAAGATGAGAGATGTTTAAAAAATTTTAGGAGCAGACTCTATGGATTTCGATTTTCGCATTCTGATTGTTCTATTACCCCTAATTGCGGCGTTGGGTTGGGTTTTCTATAATATTGGTGCTGTCGTTATCGGACAAGTTCAACGCTTTTTAAGTAAAAGTTAAACATAACTTATAGGCGATATTTCTTCCTATCCTGTGATGATGCGGGGTAGGATTTTTTATTTAATATTCAATTTTGGGAATCATTTTTAATATGTCAATTACAGTGACGGTGAAACTATTTGCAGCGTTTCAGGAAGCCTATAAAGTTTCAGAATTAGTATTAAATTTTCCGCCAAAAACTCCGGTTTCTGCGATTTTAGATCGGTTAATTCAAGACCACCCAGAACTAGAACCATGGCGCACTGTAACCCAATTTGGAATTAACCTAGAATTCGTTGATCCTGATACTGAAATCCAGGATCAAGATGAAGTTGTTTTAATTCCTCCGGTGAGTGGGGGTTAATTCCATGGGTTATTAAAAACCAGGGGTTAAACTCCGAAATGTTTAGCTAAATCTTCAGAACCACCAATTAATTTTCCATTAATAAAAACTTGAGGAACTGTAGTTCCTCCGGTGACCGCTTGTAAGGTTTTTGTTGTAACTTCTTTCCCTAAAACAATTTCTTCAAAAGCAATTCCTCGCTCTTTTAATAGGGATTTAGCACGGGCACAGTAGGGACAACCTACTTTTGTAAACAGCGAAACTAAAGGGGGTTTGACCGCATTCGGGTTAATATATTTGAGCATAGTTTCTGCATCAGAAACTTCAAAGGGGTCGCCAGCGACTTCTGGTTCAATAAACATTTTTTCGATGACCCCATCTTTGACTAACATAGAATAACGCCAAGAACGTTTCCCGAACCCTAAATCGGTTTTATCGACTAACATTCCCATCTTTTCTGTAAACTCTCCATTCCCATCGGGAATTAAGGTAAGATTATCTGCCTCTTGATCTTTTGCCCATTCATTCATCACAAAAGCATCATTCACAGAAATACAAATAATATCATCAACTCCATTTTCCTTAAATACGGGTGCTAAATCGTTATAACCCGGAACGTGACTACTCGAACAGGTGGGGGTAAATGCACCTGGTAACTCAAAGACAACCACGGTTTTCTGTGAAAACAACTCATCAGTTGTTACATAAACCCATTCATTATTTTTACGAGTTCTAAATGTTATCTGGGGAACCCGTTGACCTTCATGATTTTCTAACATTGGTTTTACGTTTATTGTTGTTACTAATTAGGTATAATAACACTATTCATGTTTTGTTTTAAAATATTAACCCCCGTAACTGAATATTACCGTAAAATCGGAATTTGTTAAGTTTGATAACAAATTGGAAACGTATGTTATCATAATACACAGCAATCTTAGCAATCAGACTGAATCACCCACCCCAAAAACAAGTGAATTTTTGTCCCATCATGTCGCTGTGCAGGGATCGGAATTTGTCGGTTGAAGCAGTCCTGAGACCCTGCCAGCATTGATATGATTTGCTTTAGCTTTGCTCAATTAAAAGCCGATCCATCCATTATAAAACCAGATATGAGTTTACAAGCACAATTTGATGAAAAACGCAACGGCGAAAAAATTCTAGTTGCCGATGATGAGTCTGCGATTCGGCGGATCTTAAAAACTCGTCTTTCGATGGTGGGCTACAATGTGGTTGTTGCTGCCGATGGTTTAGAAGCGCTGGAAATGTTTGAAAAAGAAAGTCCTGATCTTTTAGTTTTGGATGTGATGATGCCAAAATTAAATGGTTATGGGGTCTGCCAAGAACTTCGCACAAAATCCGATATTCCTATTATTATGTTAACCGCATTAGGGGACGTGGCGGATCGAATTACGGGTTTAGAATTGGGTGCAGATGATTATTTAACTAAACCGTTTTCTCCTAAAGAATTAGAAGCTCGAATTCATGCGATTTTAAGACGGTTTAAAGATACAACTTCATCCCCTAATCTGAGTCCAGAGGTGATTCAACTCGAAGCGGTGCGGATTGATACGGTTAAACGACGGGTTTATAAGGGTGATAAAGTGGTTCCCTTAACCTATATTGAATTCAATCTTTTGGAGTTATTAGTTAAACGTTCTGGAAGTGCAGTTTCTCGTTCAGAAATTCTCAAGGAATTATGGGGTTATACGCCTCGACGGATTGCGGATATGCGGGTTGTGGATGTTCATGTTGCGCGGTTACGAGCAAAAATTGAAGAAGATCAACGCAATCCTGAATATATTTTAACGGTGCGCGGTGTGGGTTATTCGGCCCAACGTTTACCCGGTGTGGAAGAAGCGATTGGCGCTTAATTGTTTTCAAATAAAAATTTTTCAAAATTTAAAGGCAATTTTCTTTTTTCTGTTTTTTGTAAATTTTAAATCTCGATTTCCCCCCTAAAATTGCTCGAAATTTAGGGTCTAAAATCGAGAATTGGAGGAGAAGTATTCAGGCAAAAATTACAAGTCTGAATGTTTCTCCTCTGTTGTTTTAATCAGAGGTTTTGATAGAGCAGTCGGGCAAGCACAGTTACAACAAGGACTAATCCAGCAAACAAGTCCTTTCCCCCCTGTTCCCCGTTCCCTGTTCCCTGTTCCCCGCTATAAATAAAGCCCGATAAACGGGTTCATTTCTGTCTATGGTTGATTGTTCTCTTTCCGTGGCCAGGGGAAGGGGATTTTCCGTTAACCAGTCGTTTTGGGTACGATGAAAAGCGGGATGTTCCGAAAAGCGATCGCACATTTCCACGGCCACATCTTGTATATCAGATTGGACAAAAACCTCTGTTCCTGCTGCTAAATAATTAGCTAAATTATTCACTAATTCTGGTTGAACAACTCGGCGTTTTTGATGACGTTTTTTAAACCAAGGGTCGGGAAATTGAATACTGACTCGTTTTAAAACTCCTGGAGGTAGGGATGCTAAAATTGGTTGAATTGAAGTATTAGCATTACAAAATAAATAATGTAAATTCGTTAATCCCAGTTGATCTCGGATCATATTAGCTTCCTCAACTAAGGATTCTCGAATTTCTAATCCCAAATAATTCCATTGTGGTTCTAATTGGGCAAATTCCCATAAAAATTGACCTCTAGCGCAGCCAATATCTAAATGAATGGGTTGGTTAGGATTAGCATAAATCCTTGACCAGTCAGGCGGAATCACCGGGTATTTATATTTTTGACTTAGGGGATTAACGTGTTGACGAACTCGGACGCGGGGCATAAATAATTACTGTAAATTGAACAATAGGATTTAGTGAAATTGGGAGTAGAGTAGTTCTTTATGAACTTTTGCCCGATCTACAAAAAACTCGATTTTTCCCTGGGAAAAGGGTTGATTATTCGCATAACAATCAATCCAGATTTTACTGATTAAGTTAGGATCTTCTGGGAGTTGATCAATTTCCCATCCGGGTAATTCTAATTCTTCCATTAAACGGCTAACTTTAGGATCATAACTCAAGGCAAAACAGCGACATTGTTCTGTTGCTGCCATAATTAAACTATGAAATCGCATTCCAATCAAAAATTCTACCCCTCGAAAGACTCCTTTTAATTGTCGCGGATCTTCTAAGAGCAGGACTTGACTATTTTCGGGTAGGGCTTGATGTAAAGTTTCGGCGATCGCTAAATCCTGAATGGGTTGAAACGGAATTAATAAAATAAAGGTTTGGGTGGCTTTTTGAAACGAGACTAAGGCTCTGGCAATTAATGATAACCGTTGGGGGGTCAATTGGGCGTGAGGTCGCAAAGTTAGGGCGACTCGGGGGGCGGGTAAATTCCACAACCCGGCTACGGGTCGAGATTCCAAGGCCCAAACCGGATCAGGAGCCAGAGAAAAGGGAATATTCCAGTTGGATAATAACCTCGCAGAACCCACGTCCCGCACGCTCACAGCACTACAGCCGGAAAAGGTTTTTTTTGCCAGCCATCGAGAAACAGAACGGTTCAAGGGGCCAATACCTTGCGCCCAGGCAATAGTTGTGAGTCCCATCCGTTGCGCTAATCCCATCAATCCACCATAATAAAAAGGACTGATGGCACTGGTCACATCTTGGATTAGGCTACCCCCACCCCAAATCAAAGCATCGGCGCGGCGCAGGGCGTTGAGAACTTCCATCCCATTCATGCGGTCGCAGGCTTCCACCTGATAATGGTTTTGGGTTTGGCTAGGGTTTCCCGACAAGATAATTGGTTCAACCGTAGGCGGTAGCATTTGTAATAGCGACGCTAACAAAGCCTCATCCCCCCCATTCCCCTTTCCATAATATCCACTACAAATTACCCGTTGCATGGCCTCCCGTTTCTCCAGTTACCAATATTAATATTAGATTGTACGCTAATTAAATTAACATAAATATCAGACCAAAATATTAATGAACTTTCTGTTATCGATTGTTAAATTATGCACGCTTTATCGATTCCGACCTGGGTAATTCATATTTCAAGTGTGATTGAGTGGATTGTTGCGATTTGGTTCATCTGGATTTATGGAGAAGTGACTCAAAATCGAGCTTGGTGGGGTCTTTCCTTCGCTATGTTACCATCTTTGGTCAGCGCCATGTGTGCCTGTACCTGGCATTATTTTGATAATCCTGCCTCCTTAGAATGGTTAGTTACCTTACAAGCAGCGATGACTGTGGTAGGAAATACGACCCTTTGTCTGGCGGCTTGGTGGATTTGGCGGAATGCAAATTCCGTTAAAAATTAAGGTATTTAGCTTGATTCTACACAACATTTGATTCCCTCTAACTTTTAAAAAACAATGTTTTCAAAAGATACTTTATTTGCGATTTCTCTATTTCCCTATTTAGGGTTTTTGTGGTTTTTAACCCGTTCTGGACAAATGCCCCGTTTAGCTTTAATTGGATTCTATGGAACATTAGTATTTGTAGCGGTAACAATTCCGGCGGGAATTTACGCTAAAGTTGCCTATGGGGAATCTTTAGCTAATATTGATTGGTTGCATGGCGGGGCGGAAGTCTTTTTAACCTTAGCTAATATTTTACTGGTTTTAGGATTTCGCCAAGCGGTAATTGAAAAACAATCCTCGCAAGAATAAAAAAATGAGTTCTCCTAAAACTAACCAGGCTTTTATTTTAACCATAAGTGCCATCTTGAGTTTATCTTTATTTGGCATTATGGTTTATCTTTTTGTCAATCCCAAAACTGGTTTAATTCCAGGGGTTATTTCGGAAGCTAAAAAACCAATAAACCGTTTAGAGACAAATTCTCTAACCATTGGAATTTTAGGAAAATCAGATGATTATACCCCATTAGTTGAATATTTAAAACAACAGTTTGGTGATCAAATTACTATTAATATTGATAGTAAACTCAGGGAATCTTATCAAGAGGTAAAAAACAAACTTGCCACTCAAAAATGGGATATTGCTTTTACCCTTTCCCCGATGATTTCTGTGGCTGCTAAAGATAATGGATATGTCTGGGTAGCGCGAATGTTTCCCCAGTCTTCACCCTATTATCAATCGGCATTATTTGTTGAAAAAAATAGTCCAATTCAGTCTATTTCTGATTTTCAAAATACCACCGTTATTGCTTTGGGAGATTTTAACTCTGCTTCTAGTTTTTATATGCCTAGTTATGATTTATTTGGTAAATCTCTACGGGTAACCATGGGACATAGGGGGGAAGTGATTCAAGAATTAGTTAAAACCGGGAAAGCGGATGTCGGTGCGGCATCCTATGAAGCGGTTAAAAATGATCCTAATTTTAGGGTAATTCAGATTAGTAGAAATATTCCAGGGTCAGGGGTATATCTTTCTCCTAATTTGTCAAATAATGACCAAAAAGCTATTACCCAAGCGTTAGTTAATGCTCCTACAAATATCAAAAAAAAAGCGAATTATGGTGTTGATGAAGAACCGGATTTTTCCTACTTTATCCAAATTAGTCAGAGAGCAGAAGAAGTATTAAAATGTGCGGATTTTACTCAAAATCCGGTTAACTTTTTTTGTTCTCCAGCAACTTCTACTATTTCAGAGTCTTTGACAACAAAATCTAATCAGATTAGAGGAATTGTTAATGGTTTAACCAGAGTAGAAAATCAAATGACTCGATTAACCTTACAAACCAAAGATCAAAAGATTTATTATGTTTTTCTGAATCCTAAAATTTTGAATCAGATTCCCAATGCAGGAAGTGGGTTAAATTTACAAAATAAAACTATTGTAATTAGAGGAGTTATTCCAGAACAAGAATCTAATAAAATTGATAAAATTATTATTACTGACTCCAATCAAATCAGTGTTTTAAATTAAAAAATTATCTAGCCGGAGGTCAACTATTATTCTTAAATTGTTTTTAATAGGTTTATTACCTATTGTTTTCACTCCAGAAAGTTTTCATCCATCCACAGTCGGTTTTGCTTCGCAAGAAAATCAACAGATTGTAGCTACGATTATTCCCGATTTTTCTATCCCTAAAATTACTCCTATACAACCTCCGAACATAGACCTTGACCAATGCAGTGAACTTCCTTCTGGCTACGGAATTCCTGGGTTTAGACCGGGTATTGATCAAAATCAAATCTTTCAGATGTTTGGGACTCCCGCAAAAATAGAAACTGGGTATTGGCCGAATACCCAAGCTGTTTTTTATCATTTAATTCCTAACCGTGTTAGTCTGGGTTTTTTGTTTGACAAAAAATCGCGTAAATTGCGACAAACAGAAGCAGCTTTTTCTCAAGAAGTTGATTTAAAAACTATTTTAATTACTCTCAATAGTATGTCCGGTTGTCGCTTAAATTCTACCTTGGAATTAGGTTTGAAAAGCGTTTATAACCGTCAATCTAAAGATTATTCTTTTGCTGTTGATTCACTCAAAGGAATTATTCAACGAGATCAATATGATCGAATTTATATTGGGATTTGGGAGGCGGATTTACATTAGCTTGCTTAACCCAAAAACTAAATTATTATTAAGATTGGGATTGATTTTAATTTGTTAAGTTATTCTAATGTAATACCCTAAAACTATCGGTATCTATACCAAATCCGATGAGTTATTGTTTAAATCCTTATTGTCGGAATCCTCAAAACCCATCGAGGATAACGGTTTGTCAAACCTGTGGCACAACTTTACTCTTAAAAGAGCGTTATCGTCCTGTAGAGGAAATCGGAGGCGGCGGCATGAGTCGCACATTTTTAGCTGTTGATTTAGATAGGTTAAATACCCCCTGTATTATTAAACAATTCTCTGCCCAATCTCATAAAATTTCTTTAGTTAAACAAGCAATTGAACACTTTAATCAAGAAGCATTACGTCTGCAAGAATTAGGCACTCATTCTCAAATTCCCTGCTTATATGCCTATTTTGAACAAGAACAACACCTCTATTTAATTGAAGAATGGGTTCCCGGAGAAAATTTACTTCAAGAATTAAATGAAACCGGGGCTTTTAGTGAAAATAAAATCATTAAACTTTTAGAAGATATTTTACTGATTTTACAATTTATTCATCAACATCATATCATTCATCGAGATATAAAACCAGATAATATTATTAGAAGAAAAACCGATAAAAAATTGGTTTTAGTAGACTTTGGCATTGCCAAACACAGCCTCAATTTAGTTCAAGCCCAAACAGGAACCTTAGCTGGAACCATTGGTTATGCACCTTTAGAACAAATAAGAGGAGGAAAAGCCTATCCCGCCAGTGATTTATATAGTTTAGGAATGACTTGTATTCATTTACTCACTCAAATTCCCCCTAATCAATTATTTGATCCATTTACAGGTGAATTGATTTGGCGATCGCACCTAAAAAATATTAATAAAACCCTCAGTAAAAAATTAACTAGAATATTAGATAAATTACTCAAGGATTTAGTTAGAGAACGTTATCAAACCGTTGAAGAAGTTTTGCGGGATTTAGCAGCAAAACCCGTAATTCCACCTGCGGTTAATATTCCTATCCCGCCACCGTCACCTTTAAACATTATTATAGCCACTGAGTTACAAGCGGTTACTTCTAATTTATTTTCTCAAAATCATCTGTTTTTTAAGGCTGATCCCATACCCTTATTATCCCATAATTCTTTATTGTTAGAACAAAATTCTAGTTTAATCGCCACTCTAAATCTGCCCTTATTACAGTCAAAATTCATCTCTCAAACTCAATCAAAATCCCAATTACCTGATATTTTCCCAGAATATATTAACACTCTATCCGGTCATAAAGACACCGTTAAAGCCTTAGCAATTAGCCCTAATGGATATATTTTAGTTAGTGGAAGTCAGGACAAAACCTTAATAATATGGAATTTAAAAACCGGACAATTATTGCATCGATTAATTGGTCACGAAGCCGCCATTACTTCCGTTGCAATTAGTCCCAACGGTCGTAAATTAGTTAGTGGGAGTTTAGACAGAACTTTAATTGCTTGGAATTTGGATAAAAGAGCGATCGCCGACCGATTTTTTAGCCATTCCGGTTCCCCCTACAGTCATCGTTGTGGTGCTGTTTATAGTGTTGCTTATAGTCCCGATGGTTGTATTATTGCTAGTGGTAGCGAAGACCATAGTATTAAACTTTGGAATCAAAGAAATGGCGAATTACTCTATCGTTACTCTGAACATTTAGACGCTGTTTTATCGGTGCAATTTATTGATAATTCGGTTCACAATCAATGCTTATCTGTACCAACCAATAGTTGTCATAATCATAGTTTATTTGTCAGTGCAAGTAGAGATAGTACGATTAAAATTTGGCAATTGAGTCACTTAAAAAGTCTACAAACCCTAACCGGACATTTAGATCAAGTTTGTTCAATTGTTGTTAGTCCGACTCAACCTTTATTAGTTAGTGGAAGTGCCGATCATACCGTCAAATTATGGAATTTAAACACCGGAGAATTAATTAAAACCCTCACCGAACACTCAGATTTGGTTTCATCTGTTGCGGTGAGTCCCGATGGTAAATGGTTAGCTAGTAGTAGTGGTGATGGAACAATTTATCTTTGGGATATTAGTCAACCGCAGCATTTAGGAATTTTATCAAGTCGTTTAGAAGGGTATCCTCCTATCATTTTTAGTCCCGATAATCAACGGTTTATTTGTTGTGGAAAAGATAATCAAATCTTAGTTTGGCAATTCAATATATAGCCACCGTTTTTGTTGTGCTTTAACACTCACTAAGATTGACTTTTCATATATTCTTTAATCACAGGTTGAAGACTCAAGTAAGATTCTTTATTATTCCTCGCTTGTTGAATTAAACCCCGTTTTTTCAAAGATTGTATAGCTCTGAAAAAATCGTTATCAGATGAAAGTTCTGTCGGTTTACTCAAAATATCTACCGTTTTATCTTGGTTTGCTAACCACAACATCAGAAGTTGTTCAGATTCGGATAACCGTTGATAATGTTGTTTAATTAGAGGTTCTAAGTCTCCTAAAAATATACTTTTATAGGATAAAAATTGCTCAACACTGTCATTAAATAAATCTTTTATCGTAGAAGCAATAATATTTAACCAGAGGGGGTTGCCACTATAAAGTTGAATCAGTTCGGGCCATTTGTGTTGATCTTTGAGTTTTCTATCCCCTAGGAGTTGGGTAGCTGATTCGCCTAAACCTCGGAGTTGTAGGGTTTTACAATAGCGGTTTTCGGTTTCTAGGTTGGCGATTTCAATGGGTTGTTCCCAACTGAGCAGGAGCAGACAGCTATTATGGGCAGATCGGCCAATTTCGGTTATGAGTTTACCATAGTTTTCATATCCGGGGAGATAATTTCCGACGAATTGACGGGGGGTTAAGGTGTCTTGGAAGTCGTCGAGGATAATTAAGCAACGGTGCGATCGCAAATCATCTAGGATGGAATGGCGGGACTGTAAATAGTTGATAATTGATGGATTTTCGCTCTTGTGAGTTGGGGAGAAAAACTCGATCAGGTTGGCTTTGAGGGCGTTGAGGGTAGGAAATTTGCGATGAGTTCGCCACAGGATGCAATCAAAGTTATCTCTGATTTGTTCTACCAGTTGTCTCGCGAGGGTTGTTTTACCCATACCTGATAATCCGGTTATAGTAACAATACGGCTATTTTCTGTGAGTATCCATTGTTTAAGGGTAGTGAGTTCGTCGGTGCGGTTGTAGAGGAAATTATCGTATTCTGGGGCTTCGCTGAGGTCGTGGCGGGGTTGAGATTCTTTGTTAGAAGAGTGTGATCGTTCTTTTGTGGTTTTGGGATTATTATATAAATCGCTACAGACATTTATGTTATTACCAATTTGCACCCCATTATTAAAATAAGAAAATACTCTATTTTCCACAAGAGACCGAACATTCTTTTTTTTTACATCTTCTCCAAAGAGATCAGAGAGAAGTTCCCATAATTCTGATGCCATTTTCCTAACATGATCAGGACTACAGTGATAGTTATCAGCGATATCCTTGTATCCTCGAAATTCCCATGTACCCTCCAAAATAGCCCGTTGCAGTGAGTCCAGATGCTTTCCTGTCTTGGCAAAAATTAGGTCATCCGTCCACTTCAAGGCTTCTTGAATCTCCATAGCTGTTCAATTGGGTTGTAGTTCTGGCTAATCGTACCTCACATTATCCCACATTTTCCCCTTTTTAAACACAAAATCCCACATTTTCTAGTTTTTTTTAGGTTTTGACCATTAATAAATATCCCCCTAAATCCCCTTTTTTCGGGGTTGCAATATAGAAATTAAAGTCAGATAATAACTAACAATAAAAACTTAATACGATTGAGGTGATTAATAAACATGGCACAACAAAAAATCGGAACAGTTAAAACGGCAACTGGTTCTGAATATTACTGTTTTTGGGATGATAAAACTGGCGATGTTTACGTCGCTAGTGAATACGCTGGTAAAGCAAGAACTAAGGAGGAAGCCTTAAAAAAAGGAGACTATTATGCCGTAACTAAAGGGCCAAAGAAATAAGAAATGAAAAATCAATAACTCGCACAATTAAACCCAGAAGCATTTATCTACGGTGAACTATTGCTCAATTAGTCACCTTATTTTTTTCATTCCTTTGGAGAGACAAAAAGGATAGTTAAAAAGCAGATTGGATAAAGAAAGTAGCTCTGCAATCTTGACAAGAATCACGAAATTGGTGAGCAACGAGTTTGAGTAGCAATTCTACAAAAATTTTTGATAAAATCAACACATCAATGCAAAAAAAGGAGTCATTATGCCATACAAGTCTTATAACAGTTATGACGAAGCTATAGCAGCATTAAAAAAATCGATGGATAGAGGATCATACTATTTTGATCAAGAAGAACACGATAAATGTGAACAAGAATATGTTGATGCCTTGCAGGCTATTCGTGATCTATACAACTTTTGGTCATCTCCTCGTAATTTAAAGGAATTCCATGTAGCAAGACTTTTCGAGTTGTATTCGACTCTAAAATTCATAATGGATGTTGCTCAAAATAAGAAGACAAGAATCTATCTTGCTTTACAACTCAAGAAAATAGAAGAGAAATTGGCTGAATATGAAGAAATTTTTACAGTAGATGAAATAAAACAATATAATGATATACTCAAGCAAAAGCGCAATATGGCTGATCCAATGGGTGTTGATTGGATAATCTATTCAAACCAGGCAGAGGGTAATCAATATTCTTTAGATGAAATTCAAAAGATTTCTTATAAAGAAGAAGAAGATCCTATTTTGCAAGATATTAGAGACACATTAGGATTCATAAGTGGTTATGAGTTTGAAAATGGAAAGCCTAAGTTTCCTCTAGTTTTAGAGAAAAAATCATCATCAGGTTGCTTCATTGCAACGGCAGCTTATTCGACTCCAATACACCCTGACTTAGATACATTTCGTGCTTTTAGAGATAAAAAATTGTTAACTAATTGGATAGGAAATAAATTGGTTGAAATGTACTATCAATTAAGTCCTAGTGTTGCTGAATATATCAACCAAAAACCAGGAATTAAGAGATTTGTTAGACGGCAACTAGAACGTTTAGCGACGTGGATGAGAAATCAAGGAATTACAAGAAATTAATTGAGAAACCAGTTGATAGTCGGTGCTAGTTTTCCAAAACTGCGATCGCTCTTTTATTTCCCAGAAATGCGATCAAAGATATTGATAGAGCGATTTGCTAAACTAGATACTATCAGATATGCTAAATACATAACATCATTTCCTAAAAATATTGATGAAAACTAAAAGTTTAACTGCCATAATTTACAGAGAAGATAATAAGTACATAGCCGAGTGTCCAGAAGTAGGAACAGTTGACCAAGGCGCGACCATAGAAGAAGCGATCGCTAATCTCAAAGAAGCTACAAGACTTTATCTTGAAGAATCTCCTTTAATAATTGTGTAGGGGCGAGGCGCGCCTCGCCCCTACGATTATTTGGATTTACAGCTATTTGTACAAGGGATTATTTTTTGCAGAACAAATTGGGTATATCCTAAAAAAAATTAGATGGAACTAAAATTCCTCTCCATTATGGCGAAATAAAAATCAAAACGAAAATACCCAATTCCTTCGGTTTCCCTCATAGTTTTTAATTGGGAGAGGGAATTACCTCAATTAACCCCGTCTGAAAAGCCTGATCGTAAGTGATAATAGGCAGTTTTTCTAGTTCAGCTTGAGCCATCAGCATCCGGTCAAACGGATCTCGGTGTAAAATAGGCAAGTTTCCGGCTCTCAGACCATGAGCGATCGTGATGGTAAGCTCGTTGAACTTGGCTTGGTGTAATATGTCCTGATAATGCTCAACCAGAAATTTAGCTTCAGGCAGTTTCCCAATACGGTATTTGGTAGCAATTTCCCAAGCGGAAACACTGCTAACTAAAATGTTATGGTTCGGATGGCCAATGATATCTCGGCATTCTTTGTTAAGTTTGAGGTCATTAAAAAGCCACCAGAGGAGAATATGAGTGTCAAGGAGGTAGCTTATTCCCATTGCTGGAGTTCATCTTCGGGTAGGGGTTCAAAGAATGCGTCCCCCAGTTTTCCGGTGAGGAGTCCAGGGATACGAGGTTGGGAGTTTTCAGGATTTAACCCTAAACGAAAATCCTGAATCATGTTATAAATTTCTGCTAGTTTATCTTCCGGGATATCTTGGAGTTCTTGCATGATTTGATCGATTATCATAAATCCTCCCAGGTTGAAAAAATATACAAAGCAAGTTCTAATTATTCATTCAACAAATCCTTGATTAGCAGTATTATTGTCAGATAAAAATAATAATTGTTTTATCTTTATTAATATCAACATCTTAGAATTATTATAGCATAACTGAGATCAATTATCAAGTATTGGTCTTTGATTTTTTAGAACTGCGATTGCATTATGGCGAAATAAAAATCAAAAAGACCACAGGTAAATATCATGTCATCCCTCGCACCAAACCACGCACAACAAAACTCTAAAAATCCAACAATCCTACTTAGCCAAACCGCAGAACTAGAATGGGAGTTTGCGGAAATATGGGTTGATCCTTGGCTTTCTCCCCCTTATATTTTGATGTTAATTAAAGAACAATCTGGTAAATTTTCGATTCAAAATCCTGCACAAAACTATAAAACTATTTTTACCAGCGAGACTTATGAAGAAAGCCAAATGTGGTTACTAGAAGATGAATATGAACGAGTTACAGGTCGCTTTTGTCAACCCGAATGATAGCAAAAGCGATCGCACTTTTTAATTGAAAAACCCAGTTGATAGAGCGATTTGCTAAACTAGATATTATCAGATATGCTAAATACATAAAAATCATTTCCTAAAAATATTGATGAAAACTAAAAGTTTAACTGCCATAATTTATAGAGAAGATGATATGTACATAGCCGAGTGTCCAGAAGTAGGAACAGTTGACCAAGGCACAACCATAGAAGAAGCGATCGCTAATCTCAAAGAAGCGACAAGACTTTATCTTGAAGAATGTCATTTAGTAGAAACAACCCCAAGATTAGTGTAGGGGCGAGGCGCGCCTCGCCCCTACGATTATTTGGATTTCTAGCTATTTGTACAACGGATTTAGACTTGCTATATCTAGTATGATAACCTATTAATTTTCCAAAATAGCGATCGCTTTGGTTAAATCAATAATCACATCATACCGAAAATCATCGGCTAATTGAGTTAACAATTTACCAATCGACTCCTGAGAAGGTGGAATCTTTTTAATCGCTTCAGCCACTAACCGAGAATTAAGTTTTAGTCCAGCTTGATATAACTCTTGAACAATCGGTTTTGCCAATAATTCTAACACTTCTGGAGTTAATTCTGCCAGATGATTTAATTCTAAAGGGGAGGTTTCTAAATCCTCTAAATTTTCTTCATAAATAAAACTAACTCCTAAATATTGAGAGATTTTTTCAAATAACCAATCAACTCGGAAAGGTTTGGGAATAAAATCATCACAGCCCGCCGATAAAAATACTAATTGATCCTGTTGCAAAGCACTAGCACTTAAGGCAATAATTACTGTAGATTGACCTGCTTGTAAATGCTGTTTAATCCTTTGGGTCGCTTCATAGCCATTCATAATCGGCATTCGCATATCCATAAAAATTAAATCTGGTTGCCAATTTTCCCAAATTGTAATGGCTTCTTGACCATTTTCTGCTTCTTTTAATTGAAATCCCAAGGGTTTTAAAACCTTAATAACTAACTGTCTATTTGTCCAATTATCATCAACTACTAAAATCCGATAGCTAGGTTGGTTAGAAGCTAAACCGATGACTCGTCTGGTAAATTCTTGAGAACAAATATCGGAAAAAATAGCTAAACTAGCTTGAATATAAAATTGAAATATTGTGCCTTTTCCCACTTCACTATTAACGGTTATTTCTCCCCCCATTAATTGGACAAACTGTTGACTAATAGATAAACCTAATCCAGTTCCTTGTTGAGATTTTCTGCCTGTTTCAGTTTGGATAAATGGTTGGAATAGTAACTTTAATTCTTCTGCTGAAATTCCCGATCCAGTATCTTCAATTTCAAAGCCAATTAAAATTTGATTTGGGGATATCTTATTATTTAAGGGTTTAACTTTTAAAGTAATAAAGCCTTTTTCGGTAAATTTAATCGAATTTCCTAATAAATTAATTAATACCTGTCGTAATTTACTTTCATCAGTTTCAATATATTCAGCCAGACCCAAATCAGAAATAATATTAAACTCTAAACCCTTAGATTTAGCTTTAAATGCTAACATATCTTTAATCGAATCGAGGAGACGTGGTAAATCAAACTTAGTGGGATTTAATACAATTTGTCCCGCTTCAATTTTAGACATCTCTAAAACATCATTAATTAAATTCAACAGATGTTCCCCACTGCGACCAATAATATCTAAATGTTCTTGATGTTCTGCTAACAATACCCTAGGATTTCGCTTTAAATCTCGTTCTATTAGTTGGGTAAATCCTAAAATAGCATTCATCGGAGTTCGCAATTCATGACTCATGCGGGCGAGAAATTCACTTTTGGCACGATTTGCGGTTTCCGCCGCTTCTTTAGCTTGTTGTAAGGCAATTTCAGCTTGTTTGCGATCGCAAATATCCCGAACAATTGCACAACCGTATTCTTTATTATTATATTCTAAATAACTCAAAGTAATTTCCACACTAATTTCTTGACCTGTTTTGGTTAAATGAACAGATTCAAAGGTAAAAGAACCCTGTTGTTTTAACTCCTCCCAAGAAATCGACCAGGCATCCTCCAGGGCTTGAGCATCAATATCTTTAACCCGCATTTTCAATAATTCTTCTCTGGAATATCCCAAAGCATTACAAGCAGCTTCATTGACATCAAAAAAACGAGCCTTACTATCTGTAAATAAGAAATAATCCCTTGATTTTTCAATAGAAAATTGCGTTAATCTCAACTTTTCATTAATTTCTTTTCGTTCCGTAATATCTTCAATTACTCCCAAAATTCCAATCACATTTCCATCAGAATCCTGCATAGGAATCCGACTAATATCTAACCATAATTGTCGGCCATCAGCAGAAAGTTTTTGTTTGGGGGCAATTAAGTGCATTTCCGCTTGTTTAGATGCCATTACTCGCCGATCTTGGGCGCGAAAAAAGTCTCCAATTTTAGGATCAGAAAATAAATCATGATCGGTTTTTCCCATCACATATTCTGGACTTTCTAACTGAGCGGCTTCTGCCCAATTTGTATTACACCCTCTAAAGACTAAATTGGTGTCTTTCCAAAACACTTGCTGGGGAATATTATTTATAATTAAACGTAAATATTCTTCCCGTTCTTTAATATCTTCTTCGGCTAATTTACGTTGGGTAATATTCTGAATTTGACTCATCACAGAATAAGGTTTTCCCTGGGCATCTAAACGCAAATAACCATTGACAATCGCATAAACCCAATGTCCTTGTTTATGTTGATAACGTTTTTCGAGTTGAAATTGTGATATTTTTTGAGTAATTAACTGATTAAACGATTCCAAACTAATTTTTTGATCATCAGGATGGGTAACCTGATTAAATTTAAACTCCATCAATTCAGCTTTAGAGTAACCAACAAACTCGCAAAAGGAACAATTCACCTCCAAAAAACGCCCCTCTAAGGAAATTTCCACCATACCAATCGGAGATAAATGGAATAGGTCTCGCCAATGGGACTGGCTTTCTTGGAGTGCTATTTCCAGTTGCTGACGCGCTTTAATTTCTGCTTCGAGTTGCTGTTTTAATCCTGGTGTTTCTGACCCTTTAGAGTTTTTCATAATTACCTTGATCTAATTTTGGTAATGTAAAATAGAATGTGGTTCCAGTTCCCCATTCTGATTCTAACCAAATTTTCCCTTGATGACGTTCAACTATTTTTTTACAAATGGCTAATCCTACCCCACTACCTGGATAATCTTGATGGGTGTGAAGACGCTGAAAGACTTGAAAAATCCGATCAAAGTTTTCGGGTTTGATGCCTATGCCATTATCTTCAACCCTAAATAACCATTCTTCAGGTTTTTCTTGAACAGAAATTACGATTTTAGGCTGAATATTAGGCCGTTGATATTTAATCCCATTCCCAATTAAATTCTGAAATAACTGTCCGAGTTGAATCCGATCTCCCTTGAGAGTCGGTAGAGTTTCAGAAGCAATGATAGCACGACTTTCTTCAATAGCACTATGCAAATGACCTAAGGATTTTCTCAAAATTTCCTGACAGTCTGTCGGTTCAAAGTTACGTTTTTTGGTTCCCACTCGACTGTATTCGAGTAAGTTTTGGATCAGTTCTTGCATCCGAATCCCTTCTTCTAAAATTGGGCTAACATATTCCTCTGCTTCCTCCTCTAAATTGATTTCGGATTTTAGGGCTAATAACAGTTCTGCAAATCCAGTAATTGTTTGTAGCGGCTGCTGTAAATCATGGGAAACGACATAGGCAAATTCCTCTAACTCTTGATTGGAACGCTGTAACTCTTGATTTAATTGTTCTAGTTTTAAATTTTTATCTTGTAATTGTCTTTGTAAACGGCGAATGATGAGTTGATTTTCAATTCGAGCAAAAACTTCTTCTATCTGAAAGGGTTTAGTAATATAATCCACACCCCCAACAGTAAAGGCTTTAACTTTATCGAAAACATCATCTAAAGCACTTAAAAAAATTACCGGGATGGCAGCCGTTTCCTCCTGCATTTTTAAGCATTCACATACTTCATACCCGTTCATTTCCGGCATTTTAATATCTAATAAAATTAAATCCGGTGGCTGATGCTGCACAGCCATTAATGCTAATTTTCCATTAATAGCACATTGAACCTCATACCCCTGTTCACTTAAAGTTTTGGATAACAGCCTTAAGTTATCGGGGGTGTCATCAACAATTAAAATATTACCCTGATGATCTGACATAAAGTTTTTACCCAAAATCTATATTTAAAGTCTCGCCTTTTTAGGGTGACTTTTCCAGAATAATCTACTCAAATCCAGTTGTGAAAAAAAAGTATTCTAAAGGAATAGAGGTATAGCAGTCGCCACATCTATTAGGACATTCTTGAAAGCTAAAAGCTGCTCACAGTAAGTATTTACCTATAGCGAGATTGCCTATTCCCTATTGCCTCTTGCTATATAGGAGGTAGATAGGGGGATCAAGTTAACCCAAAAACCCCTAAATCCCCCTCTTTGATTTAGGGGGACTAGGCAATCTTTACCTCTGATTCGGTGATTACTGGCCTTCTACACTCTCCACACTCAGGGGAACCATATCGCCTTGAAACGTTAGTCCCAGAAACATTGCTTCTTTGGGTCGGATAATATTGCCTGTTAAAACGCAGCGTTCCTCTTGTTCGGCAATGGCGGAAATGTGGGCGCGGATATCTTCTCTGGTCAGGGAGGGTCGATAATCTCCCGATTTTTGCTGGACATAATTCCAAAGGATATCTCGAATCAATGCTTGATAGCCTTTGTTCTTGGCTAGTCCTTTTAATCTCTCTTTGAGATCCCGTTCTAGGCGAATGCTGGTGACTTCCATATCGGTTGTTGAGGTTCGAGGAAGGGTATACATAATTTTTTCTCCTTGAAAAACTAGACGTTTGTGTAATATTAGTGTAGTATAAATAACGTGAGATTAAAACTATCTAAATTAAGGTTTAGCTTTCTGGTGATCAACCTATCCCCACTCTGGCAAAATTCCAATCGTTTCAAGGGTTCTGGCTCCTATAGTGGAGTCATCCGCCCTCATGAAACCGGAACTTCTCTCGATGGGGGCCAGTCGTGGGGGGGTGATGGAGATCCACTCAAAGCCGACCCCACCCCGATATCTGCTCACCCTAACCCTCTGAGTATTTCAACATTTTTATTCGACTCACGAAGCGGGAGGTACAAATTTAGATGAATTGTACCCGTACCCAAACTTCAACCCAACTCGGTTGAACCCCCGCTTCCTCATCAGAACAAGAGGCGGGGGTTTGTGTTTGTGTTTGTGTTTGTGTTTGTATTAATTAGTGTAAATGGAGTCAAGCCATGACCAGCCCAACGGACAGATCCAATTCTCGTGTTAACCGTTAACAATTAACCCTCAACCCCTGATAAACCCTTGCTTTTTGCGAAAAGGGATCGATTAATCCATGCTGAAGTTAACTTATACCGAAACAACCTTTCATCTTGATCGCCTGAGTCAATCTCCCGAGCAACTGGTGGCGCTGCGGGTGAAGTTGGCAATGCGAATCGGCCAAACCATGGTCGTGCAGCCTAGTTCAGCCTCATTTCTTTTACCCGTGGGTTTACCCGCCCTCTCGATGTTGGAGGCGGCAGTCCGTCAACAGCAGTCAGAAGCGATCGCGTTATGTTTGGCGGATACAGAAACCTTAGAAGTTAGTTTAACCGGAACTTGGATCACAGTTGATCCAGAGGGTGAAACTGGAATTTTTCTGACTGTTTTAGGCGATCGCACGGAATCTTTACTCTATCACCTCTGGCAAAAAGCCTATGGCAGTGCTTCGGTGGTTCGGGATTATTAATTAGGGTAGGGAACAACAGCAAGAATGTACCCGATAGATTTGGGTATTAGTCCATGTTCCCTATTGCCTATTGCCTGTTCCGGTGTTCCCTATTTTTGATAAATTTCCAAGGGCAAATGATCCGGGTCTTGAAAAAAAGTATATCGTTTTCCTGTAATTTCATCTAAACGAATTGGTTCTACTTCAATCCCCTTTCCCAATAAATCCCTAACGCTTTGATCGATATCATCCACTTCAAATGCTAAATGTCTTAAACCACAAGATTCCGGTTGATTCGGCCGTTGGGGAGGATCAAGAAAGGAAAATAACTCAATCTGATCCTGGGTTCCGACTCGCAGATCTAATTTATAAGAATTTCGTTCTTTTCTAAAGGTTTCTTGAATAATTTCAAACCCTAAAAGATTCACATAAAAATCCTTAGATTTTTGATAATTAGAACAAATAATGGCGATATGATGAATTTTATTAATTTTCATACTTTTGGATACAATCCCTAATCACTGACGTCCAAAATTTGGGCCTTTGCCAATGGTGTTAACTTCTGCTATTCTATTAAAGTCTATACTCAAAAACGCTTCAACCCAACTTGCTGTATTTGTCGCTACAATCTTGGCCCCGTCTAGCCATGGTCTGCAATTTTTCTTCCTCAAGACCTAGACTAAATTCCAAATATAGAGTATAATTATTGATAATTCCCAATCAAGACGCTATATCTAGTGTCAGGGAAAATCATCGTGCAGAATCTAGGTGTTTGCCCATGTCTCATAATTTAATTCAGGCTGGAGTAATTGTTCCGAGTCAATGGCCCCTAGCCCGTGTTTGGTTGGAAGTTGCTACCTTACTGAGTATCGCACCTCGAAACATTGAGCGCCTAGAATTCTGGCAACACCAAATTTGGGTAAAAATTGAACAGAAAAAAGCCATTTTTGTCAGCTATCGTCGCCTGCCCCTCTGGAAAGAAACGGGGTTAGACGCGATTAAAAATTGTAGCGATCGCCCCTACTTAGATCAACTGGGGGAAATGCTCAGTTTAGAAGTGAAGCAATACCCAACTCAGTATGACTCCTCCGTCCTAGAAGCATGGCGTTCCGCCTGGGCGCAAAAATCCCAACAATTCAAACTCGAAGCCCAACGTCAAGCCCAAGAAGAAGAACGTCTCAGACCCCTGCGGGAACGTCAACAAGCAGGTCAACAGTGGCACGACGGCTGGAAAACCGTTTTGCGTTACTGCAATAGCTTTGATGCCTTAGAACGCCTGGCCCCCGAACTTAAACAACAAAGTCAAGAATTTGCTGACCTGCCCCAAGGGGAAACCGCCATGGAACTTTGGCATCAACGGTGGCAAGAACTCGCCCACGCCACCGCCTAGTCCAGTGCCGCGCCTTGGGTGTTCTCTGATTTCTAACCCTAACTTCAAAGCCTAATTAATTATGATATCCCCATTAACTATTCCAGAAGCTCAAGCCATTTTAAAGGGCTTTCTTTGTACAGATGAAATTTCCCCTATTTCTGATCCAGAAAAGGTGAAAATTCAAGCCGCATTATTATTACTTAACAGTGAATCAGAATATCAAATGATTGGCATTTGTGCTGATTCCATGGCTCAGGCTTTAACCGCATTAAAAGATTATTTAAAAGCCTTTGAATATTCAATTAATCTGGAAGATCATGCCTTAGAACCTGTCTCGGAATCTGTCTATTTAAAATTTAATGGTCGCAGTCAAACTTTCTATATTAGTCCCTATTTAGAAAAATATCGCGGGGTACTAATTTCCTTTCAATCCACCGAAGAAAATGGAATTAATGGCGTATACGGACATTTTCCTTTAGATTTATTTGCCTAAATTAATAACTTATAAAGTTCAAAATTCAAAATTTAAACCGTTTTAAACTTTGAACTTTGAACCTTAATTCTAGTAGACATCAACCCTTAAACCACCGCACCAGCAGAGGGTTGGGGAGGTTGGGGGGGTTGGGGAGGTGCGGGTGGGGGTGCGGGTTCATTAGAAACACCGCCATAACTATCCATCACATTGTTGTAGAGTTGGATATACTCTCTAGCGGAATTTTCCCAACTAAAGTTTTGACTCATCGCCCGACGTTGGAGTTCTCGCCATTGATCTTTAAACCGGAACGCTTCAGAAGCCCGAACCATTGAGGTATAAAAATCTAAGGGTTCATAGCGATCGAAACAGTATCCCGTGCCCTGATAATTAATCGGATCATTATAGGATACCGTATCGACTAAACCGCCCGTCCGTCGAACAATCGGAATACAACCATAACGCATCGCCAACATCTGACTAATGCCACAGGGTTCAAACCGACTCGGCATAATAAAGGCATCACAACCCGCATAAATCCGCCTTGATAGGGCATCATTAAACAATAATTGCGTCGTCATCCGACCCGGATAACGGGAGGCCATGTGCCATAATTGGGTTTCATAATAGCGATCGCCCGTTCCCAAAACAATCAATTGACAATCGCTATAGGATAGGAATTGATCCATAATTTGAATTACCAGATCAATCCCTTTCTGTTCCACCAATCGAGTGACCATCCCCATTAAAAAAGTATTAGAATTAACTTCTAATCCCACTTCTTCTTGAATGGCAACTTTATTGGCGCGGCGATTTTCCAAAGTATCCGCCGTAAACCGTTCGGGAATATAAGGGTCAGTCGCTGGGTTATAGGAATTCGTATCAATTCCATTTAAAATTCCCGTCATTTTACCACTGACAAAGGAAAGTAACCCTTCTAAATTTTCCCCATAAGCTGCGGTTTGAATTTGTTCAGCATAAGTGGGTG
This sequence comes from Planktothrix sp. PLAVEN19ND, assembly GCF_057220675.1. Taxonomy (NCBI): domain Bacteria; kingdom Bacillati; phylum Cyanobacteriota; class Cyanophyceae; order Oscillatoriales; family Microcoleaceae; genus Planktothrix; species Planktothrix sp. PLAVEN19ND. Next base: position 4,270,795 of record NZ_CM170132.1, read on the forward strand.
AAACCGTTGTGACGCGATCCGCCGCTTGTACCGCCGCCGCCATGGTATTGTGACCCTGCATATACCAAGGACACCAAGTAATTCGTTCCAAATACCAACGCCAAGGCCCTTGATATGCTAAATTATGAATAGTGAAGATTGTGGCAATATCTGGTGTTTCTTGCATCCAGACGGGGATCATTCCAGTATGCCAGTCATGGCAATGAATGATATGGGGTTTCCAATAATTCCAGGCAAATTCCGCCGCGCCACTAGAAAATAAAGTGAACCGCCACTCCTCATCCTCTCCGTAATAAACACGACGAGGCATAAAAGAGGGATGCCCAAATAAATATAATGGCACATCCGTTTTGGGAAATACCGTTTCAAAGACAGCAAAACGCTGATACATGGCATTTCCCCACCAGATCGGGTCTTTTGGGACTTTGATCTTATCGGCGAGAAAGCCATAATAGGGCATAAAGATGCGAACATCGTGTCCCATTGCCCGCAATACCTGCGGCAAGGCACCGACCACATCTCCCATCCCACCTACTTTTGCTAAAGGTGCCGCTTCTGCGGCGACAAATAGAATTCGCATTTTAATTTTGCGTTCCCTTAGTTGCTCCGTAACGTCATCATACCTCTGGTGGGCGTACTATTGAAACGCTTTAATCTAGTTTCGGTGAATTAGCGATCTAGGTCAATCGAAAAGGGAATGTTCACTTCAAAAGAATTTCAAAATAGTATTGTATGTTGCAATTAGCAGTAAGTTTTACCGAAATCAACTGAATTGATGCTGTAGCTAGAGATTCGGTTATCAATGCCTTTTCGCAGGAGATTCAAAAAATGCTTGATCAACTGCTCAGTTATGTTTCATTTGGGAGTAGGTTTTGCCGGGTATTGACCCGACTTTCCCCCCTGGTTAATACTTTAGCCTTAACGGTAATCGCGGGTTTTGGGGGAATTGCCTCGGCGAACACCGTTTTACTTTCACAAAATCCCCACAATCCGGGCTCAGAAACCGCCGCTGTCCAAGGTCATTTTTTTGGAGATGGGGTTTATCTCTATGGTGAATCTCCCCAACCGGAACAAATTGGACAATCTTATATGGTGTTTGAAGTCAAGCAAGGTCAAGTAACCGGGGCGTTTTATATGCCACGTTCGTCCTTTGACTGTTTTACTGGAGTTCCTCAAGGAAATCATCTGAGTTTAAATATTATTGACAGTTATACTCAAGAGACCCATTCCTATCAAATTGGTTTGAATAATACTGCTGTTGTAGCGACAACCGGAGGTCAAGTTAGCGAAAATAATCTGGTTTTAGAAGGATTTCATCGTCTTCCTAATCCTAGTGAAAATGATACTCGGATTTTGAATCAATGTAAAGCCGATCTGAATTCAAGGCTTTAGCTGAAACCGCCTCAAACTTAAGGTTTCTGTTTTTCTCGATAAACTCGAATTAATTCTGCACCAATACTAATGGCAATTTCTTCAGGAGTTAATGCTCCAATTTCTAATCCGATGGGAGCATGAATTTTTTCGAGTTGGTGGGGAGAAATTCCAGATTCTTGTAAATCTTGGTAAACCCAGTTAATCCGTTTTTGACTCCCTATCATTCCAATATATTGATAGGATAAATCCCAATTTAAAATCACCTTTAAGGCTTCAATATCATAAATATATCCTCGGCTTACCAAGGCAATATAGAGATGATCATGGGATGTGAGTTGTTCCAAAACATTGCTAACACTTTGATTAAAAATTTGAACCCGGGGAGGAAATCTTTCTGGATGGGTTAACTCAGTCCGAGAGTCTTGGATTATAATTTTAAAGCCAATAAAATCAGCTATTTGAGATAACTTTTCTCCGACATGACCCGCGCCTATAATTAATAAAGTTGGAGGTGGTTTTAGGGTTTCTATAAAGGTTTGATCAGAAATTAAAATTGGGTTATTTTCTGGCAGTAAATAGGGAAAAGTTTTATCAAAATAAGTCACAAGAATTGCGGATTCACCTCTTTCTAAATTCTGTAAAATTTTTTCCGTTAATGCGATCGCTTTTTTCCCTGACCATCTTTCTAATAACACCTGCATTAACCCCCCACAAACCCCCTGGGTTTCCCGCTCAGGTGCACCGGATAAATCAATTTCAACTAATTGCTTGTTTCCGGTTTTTAAAACTTCCCCAGCTTGATGAATAACTTTAAATTCTCCCGCACCCCCTCCAATCGTCTCAAAGGTTCGACCATCGGCACAAATGAGCATTTTTGCCCCCATTTCTCGCGGGACTGAACCCTTAACCCGGGTGACGGTTGCCACCACCACATCCCCTTGATTTAAAACTTGAATCAGTTGTTGATAGAATTGAATCATTATAACACAAGAAGGGCAAGTAATCAATAGAAAACTGAATTAATAACTAAGATTAATCACAGATTCAATAAAGGATTATTTTTAGGTAAATTGTACCTGTTCAATGGCATTTAAAATAGCTTCTGGGGTAGCAGGAGAAGCTAAAAAAACCGAATCCCTTTGACCAAAGGCTGCAATAGCTTCTTTAATCGCTTTTCTAACCGAAATTGCTAACATAAAAGGAGGTTCTCCCACCGCTTTACTCCCATAAATCACCCCATCCTGAGTCGCTCGTTTTAATAAGTCAACCTTGAAATTTTTAGGAACTTCTTTAATGGTCGGAATTTTATAGGTGCTTGGAGCAAATGTTTTTAATCTTCCCGAGTCATCCCAAACCAATTCCTCCATCGTTAACCATCCCATTCCCTGGACAAAACCTCCTTCTATTTGTCCGATATCAATTAAAGGATTTAAGGATTCTCCCACATCATGAACAATATCCACTTGGCGTAGTTTAAAAGTTCCCGTAAATCCATCGATTTCTACTTCACTGACAGCAGCACCATAGGCATAATAATAGAAGGGTCTACCCTGACCTGTTTTGGGATCATAGTAAATATTAGGGGTGCGATAATAGCCCGTTGTAGATAAACTGACTCGTTGATTATAGGCTTGTTTAACCACTTCATTAAAAGCTATTCTTTGACTGGGATAACTTTGACAATAAATCCAATCTTTCTCAAAAACTAACTCTTGAGGTTCATCCATATTTAACAACTTGGCAGCAACTTTTGCCAGTCGTCTTTTAAGGATTTCACAGGCATTTTTTATCGCTTGACCATTTAAGTCCGAACTACTAGAAGCGGCTGTAGCCGAGGTATTAGGTACTTTATCGGTACTCGTGGGCATAATTCTAAATCGTTCAATATTCACCCCTAATGCTTGGGAAGCAACCTGTAACATTTTCGTTTGTAAACCCTGACCCATTTCCGTCCCCCCATGATTGAGTTGAATACTCCCATCTAGGTAAATTAAAATTAAAGCTCCTGCTTGATTATATTCGGTTTTGGTAAAAGAAATTCCAAATTTAACCGGAGTAATGGCTAACCCGCGTTTTTGATAATTATTATTTTGATTAAATTGTGCTATTTCTATTTTCCGCCGCGCAAAATTAGAGTTTAATTTCACTTCCTCCCAAACCCTTAAAATGCGATTATCAAAAATTTCTTGACCATAATGGGTTGTATTGGTTTCTGCTTCACCATGATAAAAATTACGTTCTCTGACTACTTCAGGAGGTAATCCCAATTTACGCGCAATTCTATCGATGATTTCCTCAATAATTACCATACCCTGCGGCCCACCAAATCCCCTAAAAGCCGTATTAGAAACCTTATTAGTTTTCAGGACTTGACCTCGAATTTCTAAGTTAGGAATATAATAACAATTATCCAGATGAAACATCGCCCGTTGTAAAATAGGGAAGGATAAATCCGCACTCCAACCGCCATCGGAATATAAATCAATATCTAGGGCTAAAAGTTGACCTTTTGAGTTAAATCCTACTTGATATTGACCTAAAAAAGCATGGCGTTTTCCAGTAGTGATCATATCTTGATCTCGTTTGAGTCGAACTCGCGCCGGACGTCCGGTTTTTTGAGCGGCTAAAGCGGCGATCGCTGCGGTAGGATTAGCTTGGGTTTCTTTGCCTCCAAACCCGCCTCCCATGCGTAAACAAGTGACTACAATTTGATTTCTAGGAATGTCTAAAACCTCTGAAATAATTGCTTGAGTTTCACTCGGATGTTGAGTAGAGGAATAAACTTGATAATGGTCTTCCATATTGGGAATAACCCAACTGACTTGAGTTTCTAAATAAAAGTGATCTTGACCTGAAATTTCAATCTCTCCGGTTAAAATAAATTCGGATTCTTGTAAAGCATTAGCAATATTTCCCCGACGCATAATATTTTTATCGGCGTGAACACTATTATTTTGTATTGCGTCTTTAATTGTTAAAATTGGGGTTAATACTTCATAGTCAATTTTTATAGTTTCGGCTGCTTTTTGGGCTAAAATTTCTGTTTCTGCAACCACCCACACTACAGGTTGACCCCAATAATTAATTTCATCCGCAGGTAATAGGACTTCATCGTGTTTAATGGTTCCCGTGTTATTATAACCTTTGATATCATTGGCGGTTAGAATAGTCACAAACCCTGGAATATTATCTAAATTTGAAGGATCAATTTTTAATATTTTTGCTTTAGCATAAGGAGATAATACGGGCCATAAATATAACATTCCGTTAGGTAATCTTTGGTCGTCGGTATAAATCGCTTTCCCCGTAACATGACCGACAGCACTTTCATGAGGTTTAGATTTATTATTTTCTTCCATATTTTTATCCTTAAATTCGTTGTTGCGCGTTGTTGCGCGTTGTTGCGCTTCAGCGCAATCTTTACAAAGCTACTATATTTGTTGTTGCGCTTCAGCGCTCCCAATAAGGGCTAAAGCCCAACAACGTTTTACAAAGGAGAAAACTCTAGGAAAAACTTTTCAAACAAATTAGCAACTAATCGTTTTCGATAACTAGCACTTCCTCGTAAATCCGTCAAGGGATTAAAAACATTTTTTAACCTCATTTTAGCTTGTTGAATAGTTGCCAAATTCCAGGGTTTTCCGATTAACATTTCTTCAGTCTCAATCGCTCTGAGCGGAATTGCTGCGACTCCACCATAGGCTAGTCTAGCATAAATAATTGTATTATTTGTATCCAAATCAATGGTAAAGGCTGCGGAAACAATACTAATATCATCGGTTCCCCGTTTTCCCACTTTATAGGATTGACTAAAACGCCTAATAGCATTTTTAGTAATAGTTTTAGGCATAATAATGGAAACAATTACTTCTTGGGATTGTAATTGAGTTTGACGATAACCCTTAAAAAAATCAGCAATAGCAATAATTCGTTCTCCGGTTAAACTTTCTAACCGAATTTGAGCATCTAAAGAGAGTAAAACCGGGGCTAAATCTCCAATGGGAGACGCTGTAGCAATATTGCCTCCAATGGTAGCACGGTTACGAATTTGTTTACCCGCAAACCAGGTTAACATTTCATCTAAACTCGGAAATATTCCCCTTAATTGTTCTTGAATATAACTCAAAGGAATAGCCGCACCAATTTCTACGGTATCTAAATGGTAGTGAATTTGTTGGAGTTCTGCAACGGATTCTAAAGAAATTAGAGTGGGAAATTCTTGGCGATGATGACTGATTTCTAAGCCTAAATCTGTTCCTCCTGCAATTAATTGAGCTTGGGGATATTCTTGTAAAAGATTGAAAACTTCTGAGAGTCGAATGGGGCGGAAAAACTGTTGACAAGAAGTAATATATTTGATAGAATTAAGTTGTGAATCAATTTCTTGTAAACGTTGACTAAACTGATCGACAGGATGGGAATTATTAACGGCTTCTGCGGCTTTCATAATCGGCAAATATCCCGTACATCGACATAAATTCCCCTCTAAAGATTGATAATCAACCTGACCTTTATAATACGCAGCAAATAAACTCATAATAAAGCCCGGGGTACAATAGCCGCATTGGGAACCCCCCAAACTAACCATCGCTTCCTGTACCGGATGGAGACCGTCTTTCCCAACACCTTCAACGGTAATTATTTCCCGCCCCGCCATCGTTGCTAGGGGAATTAAACAACTATTTATTGCTAGATATTGGGGTTGTCCGTCCGCCCCCTGACCAATAACCGCAACGGTACAAGCACCACAGTCTCCATCCCCGCAACCTTCCTTTGTTCCTACCCGTCCACTACTGCGCAAATAGTCTAATAGGGTGAGGGTGGGGGAAAGGTCTTGAATATCGACTTTTTGACTATTAATTGTTAGGCTAAAGGTGTTATTTTGCATAAGCTAAAGAAGAAATATTAAAAATAAGCTCAATTCTAGCTCAAATTAGAGGGATTATCTAATACCCTAAACGTGAATTATTCCCTATTCCCTGTTCCCTACAATTTCAAAAATACCAAACCACTATATAAATGAAAAGCATTATCCCAAACACTTTCGGATTTTCGAGATAAATCAATATGGGGTTTAATCCGACCGAGAAATTGAGTATAATCTAATGTGGTTTCAGCAAAGGGTGTAAACTCAGACCAGAGTTGAGCATGAGTTAACAATAAATTTAACTGTTCTTTTAACAAATTCCAATGAATTCTATTAGTATTTTGGGAAGCGGGCACGGTTTCCGGGGAAAATTGACTAAAATCAACTCCTTGTTTAAAATCATAATTTTGGTCACAAAGTCTGAGAATACAACCCCGTTTAGGCAAGTGTAAATCATAGATTTGAGCGTAATCTTGGGTGGTTTCTTTATGGCGAAATCGTTCGGATTTAGGACGACGGGGATCATAATCTAAGGACTCTACAAACATAGGTAATAATCCTTCTACCCGTTGGGTAACTTCCTGCCAATTAAAAGTCATAGACCCTAATTGATCCTGTTCATTTTGACAAATAATAGTCGGTTGAGGGGATAAACTTTGAATTGATTGTATCCGAAAAACCTGAAGTTTTTGAATTTCCGCTAAAGCCACCCAAAATACCGGAATTCCGGCTTCTAACATTTCCTGACCATAAACCTTTAATTCTCCCATTTCCCCAGTTTTATACAGACGCCAACCCCGACTTTGTAGCTGCATTCGGGCGGTATAGGGATCGGTTTTCAACATTCGGGCTAGGGTTTGGGCGGCGATTTGTTTTTTTTCTGGGGCTAAAGGTTCTAAAATTAAAATCCCTAATTCTTGATTTTTCGGGTCAGCTTTAGCTTGAATAATTGCGTCTTGACGTCGATTTTGTTCAATATCTTCAATTCTTTGTAACCCCTGACGCGCCTGAGAGACAATTTTAGGGTTTGTCGCATCTTTAAGTAATTTGCGATAAACCTTTTCGGCGGTTTCTAATTTATCAGTCCCTTCATACCAACGCCCAGCATACAACTGTACCCAAAAATTCTGGGGTTCTTGTTTTTGCAGTTGTTTGAGAAGTTTGGCGGCTTGGCGGTAGTCCTGACGGTCTAGTGCTTCTGCAACTTCTTCGAGTTCTTTCATGGTTTTATAGAAGGGAACAGGGAACAGGCAATAGGCAATAGGGGGAAAAGACTTGACCATCGTGACTGCTATAGCCTCTTGCCCTAATATTATTGTGCCATTTCTTCTAAAATAAAATCACCTCCTTTGCCATGAACAAAGAAGGTGAAAATTAAGAAGATTAAATCAACTTATTTGGGGCAAACGGAAATATTGTTAGCATTCAGAACAACTGTTCCAGCGCTTTGCTGTTGGATTAAAATAGGGTTGCCTGTATCACTTTTGATGATTAAAGGACTTAAAGCCAGACACCCTTGAACCAGTTCGCCCCATTCTTCCACTTTGCGAGTGTATTCAGCCCGAATCCGGGGAACATCGTCTAAGGTAATACCATTGGGGATTGGAGGTAAGTTAGGGATAAACACCGTATCGGTAATTACCGCATCACTGGTGATGCTGCTATCAGCCCCTAATTCATAGATAATCGGAAACTTGAAGGCCGCAGGTAGGGTTCTATCCGGGTAACCCAGGTCGGGTAAGGCGTGGTAAATGGGGGGGTCAACCCGTCCCAGATCGGGATCTTTGGGTTGATATTTATAGTCAAAGTCAGAGGGCACTACAGGTGTCCCAATAGGATTTTGAGCGACAGCAGGTAACTGTAAAGCTGCTGCGATTAGGGCGCATAGGCCACCAACCAGTTTTGAATTCATCGTTTTCATCTCCTCAATCTCACCAACGTAAAAATTAACGGACTCTGGACGTAAAGTTGATTCTGGTTTGATCAACACTACTCCCATGGCACTGTACAGAACTATAACCTATCTTAACCCAGATTCAGAAAGGGTTTCTGCGATCGCCTTGAGTTCGAGTAGGTTTCTATCTTAGATTTGGATAGAGCTACTTGGCAACTCTATCAAATTTTAGTCGGTATATCAAGGGAAAGGGGCTTAGGTTAGAATAGCAAGGGACTATCACAACTGGAACAGAAATTGAATGGATGGGTCTGAAGGTGTAACAATTCCCTTACCGCCAGAGGGATATAAGTCGGGGTTTGTCGGAATTATTGGTCGCCCGAATGTGGGGAAATCGACTTTGATGAATCAGATGGTGGGTCAGAAAATCGCCATTACTTCCCCCGTGGCTCAAACGACGCGCAACCGTCTGCGGGGGATTCTGACGACGGATGAGGCTCAAATTATTTTTGTGGATACCCCCGGAATTCATAAACCCCATCATCAACTGGGTAAGGTTTTGGTACAAAATGCCAAGTCGGCGATTTCGTCCGTTGATGTTCTGTTGTTGGTGGTCGATGGGTCTGTGGAGGCTGGAGGCGGCGATCGCTATATTATTGAGTTACTCGAACAAGTCAAAATTCCGGTGATTCTGGGGATGAACAAACTGGATCAACAACCGGAGGATACGGTGATTATTGACCGGAGTTATGGTCAACTGGCCCAACCCCATGAATGGCCCGTGGTCAAGTTTTCAGCATTAACGGGGGAGGGTGTCAATGATTTGCAACAATTATTAATAGATCGTTTAGATCCTGGCCCCTATTATTATCCCCCAGATTTAGTTACCGATCAACCCGAACGCTTCATTATCGGGGAACTAATTCGAGAGCAGATTTTACTCCACACCCGGGAGGAGGTACCCCATTCCGTAGCGATTTCCGTTGACCGGGTGGAGGAAGACCCGAAAATTACTCGGATTTTATCTACTATTCATGTTGAGCGTCCTTCCCAAAAGGGAATTTTAATTGGCCATCAGGGCAGTATGTTGAAAACCATTGGCAGTGATGCGCGGCAACAGATTCAAAAGTTGATTGATGGTAAGGTCTATTTGGAGTTGTTTGTGAAGGTGCAACCGAAATGGCGTCAGTCCCGCAGTCAGTTGGCGGATTTGGGTTATCAGGTTGAATAGCCGTTTCTAGGATATGGTTTGCGCTAACCTATAGCTGTTCAAAATTGGAGGGGGATTTTTGGGTCTGAAAGGTTTATCTATTATGGGTTTGAGGTGTCTCAAGGCTTCAAGGAGGTTGGCGCGATTCTTGAATACCTTACGGGAATGGGGTTTTGGCGTTTTTTTATTTTTGCGTGTTGACAAGTCGATGGCTGAAATGGTACTTTACGATCAGGTTGTCGGAATCGTACCTCGAAAACTAAATATATCAAGGGTTTCAGAAGCCTGCGGTTGCAATAACCAATAATCCCTTTCAGGGATTGAAACATTTCCGAGTTGGTGTAATGTTTTAACAAACGGTGGTTGCAATAACCAATAATCCCTTTCAGGGATTGAAACACTCAATTAATGGTGGCACTCTTAAAGAACGTCAACGTTGCAATAACCAATAATCCCTTTCAGGGATTGAAACGGCTAACTTAACCGCAGCTAACCCCCAAGATTTCCGTTGCAATAACCAATAATCCCTTTCAGGGATTGAAACGCCATATTTTTTGTTTTAACTCAACTTGATTATTGTTGCAATAACCAATAATCCCTTTCAGGGATTGAAACTTATATTGTAGTTTTGATGTAGTTTTATAATATTTGTTGCAATAACCAATAATCCCTTTCAGGGATTGAAACCTACTGAATAGCCAAACCAATAATTTCTACTCTTTTGTTGCAATAACCAATAATCCCTTTCAGGGATTGAAACGCTAAAACTACCGCCTATCCTTAGTCCTATCCTCACGGGGTGTTGCAATAACCAATAATCCCTTTCAGGGATTGAAACTTTGAATTGATTAGCAATTCCTACGATTTGATAGGTTGCAATAACCAATAATCCCTTTCAGGGATTGAAACAGAATCTGGCATAACAAGCAAAGGGTAAAGGTTTGTTGCAATAACCAATAATCCCTTTCAGGGATTGAAACAAGTCATCAACCCCACCAGATGGGGGGAAAGCGCCCCCCCCGTTGCAATAACCAATAATCCCTTTCAGGGATTGAAACAATGGCGTGACACCATCAGACAAAAACCTGCCGTTGCAATAACCAATAATCCCTTTCAGGGATTGAAACAAGTAATGTATCCTCATGATACCGCTTAATTAAAGTTGCAATAACCAATAATCCCTTTCAGGGATTGAAACATAGACTTTCTGCCTACTACTCCTGAGAACTTGAGTTGCAATAACCAATAATCCCTTTCAGGGATTGAAACTAAATCATAAAGTCGTTGCTGTTTAAACTCTTTCTGGTTGCAATAACCAATAATCCCTTTCAGGGATTGAAACTTTCATTTTTACGCCCGATTTGACGGCGGCGACCCTGGTTGCAATAACCAATAATCCCTTTCAGGGATTGAAACTTTCTATTTGTCTGGTTTTGCCCCAAGGAAGTTAGTTGCAATAACCAATAATCCCTTTCAGGGATTGAAACTTGTTGAAGACAATGGTGAGCAATGGGAGGTTTTTCGTTGCAATAACCAATAATCCCTTTCAGGGATTGAAACCCAACTTCTTGTAACACCCCGTCAGCATCCCGAGGTTGCAATAACCAATAATCCCTTTCAGGGATTGAAACCCCCTTAGCTGATTTCGATTAAAACTAAATTATCGTTGCAATAACCAATAATCCCTTTCAGGGATTGAAACCAATTATAGCTCCCGTGACCGAAACTCCCGTCACTCGTTGCAATAACCAATAATCCCTTTCAGGGATTGAAACCCACCGTCACTACACTCGCCTGATGTGAATTTGTGAAGTTGCAATAACCAATAATCCCTTTCAGGGATTGAAACAAAAAAGCGAGATTGCAATATCAAATCGGCGCGCCGTTGCAATAACCAATAATCCCTTTCAGGGATTGAAACCCCCAATACCAACCCCGCAACTCCACCGAGGCAACCCAGGTTGCAATAACCAATAATCCCTTTCAGGGATTGAAACAGACTGTAAGCTATCACTATAATGCGAATGTAATTGTTGCAATAACCAATAATCCCTTTCAGGGATTGAAACCTTCTTAGGAGGCAATCTAAAGGATTATATCAACGTTGCAATAACCAATAATCCCTTTCAGGGATTGAAACGATAACTGCTTCTTTCAAGTCATCAGGCATCGCGTTGCAATAACCAATAATCCCTTTCAGGGATTGAAACTTATCCACTGGCCTTTTCGACAAAATCTTTTACTGTTGCAATAACCAATAATCCCTTTCAGGGATTGAAACTGACTTATGTATTTAAAAACGAAGGATATTATCGGGTTGCAATAACCAATAATCCCTTTCAGGGATTGAAACTTGCTTCAACAAAAGCAGCAATCACAAAACCGATTGTTGCAATAACCAATAATCCCTTTCAGGGATTGAAACGAGGCATCCCCCAATCAAGTTGTCACCGTCTCCCCGTTGCAATAACCAATAATCCCTTTCAGGGATTGAAACTAGCAATCTGTTTATCATCCATGATTTAACTCACGTTGCAATAACCAATAATCCCTTTCAGGGATTGAAACAATAAAGTCCGTTAGCTTTTGAATCCTAGATTCGAGGTTGCAATAACCAATAATCCCTTTCAGGGATTGAAACAGAACATTAAACCTTCATAGCATCCTTGCTGCTTGCTGTTGCAATAACCAATAATCCCTTTCAGGGATTGAAACATGTTCCCTGGCTCCGTCGCATCGGTCAGCTAAGTAGTTGCAATAACCAATAATCCCTTTCAGGGATTGAAACCAGCTTACTGATTTAGATAAAGTGTCTGGGATTGTCGAGTTGCAATAACCAATAATCCCTTTCAGGGATTGAAACCCATTAATCGGGTTGGTTTGAACTAAAGCCTCGTGGTTGCAATAACCAATAATCCCTTTCAGGGATTGAAACACCAGAACAAGGTAAGGGAGAACACAACGCTTTAGGTTGCAATAACCAATAATCCCTTTCAGGGATTGAAACAAATAGTTTGATAGGTATTGACCAATCGCTCCCACGTTGCAATAACCAATAATCCCTTTCAGGGATTGAAACGAATTACAAATACGATCAATCCTAATCTAATCTTAGTTGCAATAACCAATAATCCCTTTCAGGGATTGAAACAAATGGTAGCAGGACTGGTATTATCTGAATTTCGCGTTGCAATAACCAATAATCCCTTTCAGGGATTGAAACCTTCGGGCAGTTCTTCGGGCAGTTCAACCAGTTGTTGCAATAACCAATAATCCCTTTCAGGGATTGAAACCAATTTATTAAGGAGTTCAAATGCTGACGGATAAGCAGTTGCAATAACCAATAATCCCTTTCAGGGATTGAAACCTATAACATTTGGCGCGGGGTTCTGTGTGGTGTAGTTGCAATAACCAATAATCCCTTTCAGGGATTGAAACGCAACAAGCTCAGAGTTTTCTAGCAGATGTTTAATCAGATGTTGCAATAACCAATAATCCCTTTCAGGGATTGAAACTTCTCAAATCAAATAAATGTTTTTTTTAATAAAATGCGGTTGCAATAACCAATAATCCCTTTCAGGGATTGAAACTATATGTATTGGAATCTTTCGACATTTGCGCCCGTTGTGTTGCAATAACCAATAATCCCTTTCAGGGATTGAAACCTGCAATCCCCGCTTGAGAAGCCCCATAAAGTCTAGTTGCAATAACCAATAATCCCTTTTAGGGATTGAAATGCAAAACAGATAAAATAGTTGTTGTTGCTTTAGCCCCTAGAAAGAGCGCTAAAGCGCAACAACGTATCAAAGTTTATTTCCAACCTGCGCGATCCATAATTTGAATCGCCTGGGAATTGAATTTTCCGTAGGCTGCAACATTGATCGGATTACTTTTAAATGTGCCAAAACTCGAAAGTACAGGAGATACGGGAACACCCGCAACTACAGGATATTCAAAAGCACTTTGAGCAAAAATCTTTTGAGCTTCAGGACTCGCTAAATGCTCTAAAAATTTAATTGCTCCCGCCTTATTGGGGGCATTTTTAATTACCCCAGCCCCGCTAATATTAGTGTGAGTTCCCTGGGCCCTTTGGTTGGGGAAAAATAAACCCACCTTACTGGCGATCGCTTTATCTTCGGGTTTGGGAGAGGCGACTAAACGCCCTAAATAATAAGTATTAGCTAGGGTTAAATATCCCACACCCGCCGCCACAGCTTTAATTTGAGAAACATCATTTCCCTCCGGGGGTCTAGCAAAATTAGCCACAAATCCTTTCACCCAAGTTTCCGTAGGAGCCGTTCCACTTTCTCCAATCATCGAAGCCACTAAGGATTGATTATAGATATTATTAGAAGAACGAGCTACTATTTTTCCTTTCCATTTAGGATTGGCTAAATCTTCATAGGTAGAAAGTTGAGCCGGATTCACCTTAGATTTATTATAAACAATCACCCTCGCCCGTTTAGAAAACCCAAACCAATTACCATTCGGTTCCCTTAAATTCGCTGGAATTACTTGATTTAAAGTAGCGGAAGAAATCGGTTGAAAAATTCCCTGTTGTTGCGCTCTCCAAAGATTTCCCGCATCGACGGTAATCAGAATATCCGCCGGACTATTGGCCCCTTCGCTCTTAATCCGTTCTACCATTTCCTCGGCTTTTCCTTCCACCAGATTAACCTTAATCCCAGTTTTTTGGGTGAAACTTTCATAGATCTGATTATCAGTATCGTAATGGCGGGCGGAGTAGACATTCAGAACTTGGGGGTTAGCTTGCGATGGCTCCATCGGGCTAAGTCCACCCGCAGCAACTACAGCTAAGGCTGTTCCCAGGGTGAGAAACCCACGTCTAGTGATTTTGTTCATCGGGCTTTAATGCAATAGTTTATCAAGAAGACAGTATACAGTTAATGCTATAAATTCTCAATAATTGTTTTTTAAGAACACTTGTGGTAATATGGTCGCTTTTTTACCGTCAATCAATTTGAGGAGAATTTACCCGATTTTGAAGGGCTTACGGGCTTAAATATCTGGGTTAAGCTGAATCTGAGTTAGGGAATAAATGATTTAAGTGATTAAGATTCTTTTCTCAAGAGTCTAAAAATATTGCTAATTATAGTCAAATGACTAAGATACAAAAATATTCACAGGTTATATTTGCCCCCACCTGTGAATATTGATTGTTGAAATTGAGTATTTCAGCTTAGCTTAATCACAATCAAGGGTATCGCGGGTCTTTCGAGGTTGACATCTTGGAGTTTCGCCCCAAATAAACTAACCCCCCGCAAATCCGTATGGCTAAAGTTGCTTCCGCGTAAATTGGCAAAGCCAAATTCTGAGTCGGTTAGGACTTGGCCAGAAAAATCGGCATTTAACAAAGTCCGCTTTTCTTGAACCTCCACTGGCTAAAGCCGAATGGATTCTTTTTTCACAGGCTCTTAACTAGGATGTATCCCCCGTCAGATCGCCTCCAAAAGCAATTTAAGTCACGGATGTACCAGCCGCCACAATATTTAAACCTCTATCTCGAATCACCATAGAAGCAGCAATATCTCTATCAATTTCAAATCCACATTCATGACAATGATGGACTCTTTCACTCAACTCTTTTTTGCCTGTGTTTGTCCCACAATTAGGACAAATCTGTGAGGTGTAATTTTTATCTACTTTGCAGAAATAAGTGTCAGTTTGGCTGCTAACATATTCTAGGATTGTGAAAAATTGTCCTAATCCCATATCTAAAGATTGCTGACCAAATAAACCTTGACTACATGACGTGAAATTGATATCTTCTACAAAGATCATTCCCACATCTCTACAAAGTTGATGAGCCAATCTGAAATGATAGTTTTTCCGTCTGTGCAGAACAGGGTAGATTAAAAGATTTTATCTTCTTTTTATATCTAGGAAATCCCATATTCTTACTTTTCATATCATTAAATGCCCGATCTAATTTTCTCAAGGTTTGCTGCATTGCCTGAGCATTACCAGATTTGAGAAAAGCATTATTTTTCTTAGCTAAAGTTAACTTAGCAGATTGATTATGATATGACGGGTATTCAAAAGGTTCTACTATGTATTCACTATTGAGTGAACACATATTTACCTTACAACTACGAGAATTGTACCAAAGCTTTCTTTCATACAGAGCATAATTCCAAACGGATTTACAAACATCCAAATTATGCTCAATTATTTCTATTTGTTCTTTAGTTGGTTTTAACTTGTAGTTGTAAGTCAGATTAAGCATTCGACGGGAGTGCCAATGTTATTTCTCTATCCTAGCTGGATTTTTCACAAAAAGTTAGGTTGATTTGTAACTTCAATAAAAGTTAATATAAAGCCATCCGACGCTATCGCTAAAGGACGGGGTTTTAATCCCAAATTTTCGATAAAATTCGTACTTACAAATTCTTGTATTTTTAATCCTAGATCCGATGTCTAAATCAAGAGTAATTGGTTCTTTAGGGGAAAAACTGGTTGGCCATTGGTTAGAAACACAAGGCTGGCAGATTTTGCATCATCAATGGTATTGTCGATATGGAGAAATTGATTTAATTGCCGTTGAAACGGGAGAAGCGGGAATTTTAACTTTAAGTTTTATTGAAGTGAAAACTCGTAGTCAACGGAATTGGGATCAGGGGGGACTTTTAGCCATTACTCTAAAGAAGCAAGCCAAAATTATTCAATCGGCTGAATTATTTTTAAGCGATCGCCCCCAATTCCTGGAATACGCCTGTCGGTTTGATGTGGCTTTGGTCAGTTGTGTTCGCTACCCAACTCAAACATCCATCTCAGAGGAAGTTTCCAGCTTTTTCCCGCGTATAAATATCGGTCAGTCTGTATTGATAAACGGCTACCAACTGATTCTACAAGACTATATTGAATCAGCATTTAGCGAATAATCGAGGAAATTAAGCTAAGGCTTCGGGACAGTACCCTAAACCCCTAACAAATTGAGTTCGGAAGGACTCAACATCTTCGCGGTTAGGAATTCCATGGGAAACAACCGCGACTTGGTAACGACGCATGACACTCAGGGGAGATTGTCCCGTTTCCAAACCCCAAAGGGCCATTAAAATCCGCATATCGGGTTCATAGGGAACACCCAATTCCTGCATAAAAGCTCTGAAGTCTCCGTGTTCCTGGGGGGTGAGATATTGACACATTTTGACTTTAACAATCCAGCCATTAATTTGGTGAATCACCGTAATAAACTGAACAGGGAAAGAATGATTCGAGCATAAAAAGTCTATGACTCTCAGGGTAAGACTGGTATTAGCAAGGTAGTAGAGGTATTCCATCGGTGATCTCCTGCATGACTGTTCCGCTTTGTTTGTTGCTCAACTCCAGTCTGGAACTCTGCAACAAAAAGCAATAGGAGCGGTATTTTTGCTTGTCCTGTAACCGTTGATTCAGGTCTGAAGTTGAAACGGAGCCAAAAATGATCAGACTCTTATGAACGCCAGATCTGTAGGTAACATAACCCTATACCTATTATATTGACAAGATTAGGGATAATAAGATAGGGGAAAAGCACCCGATTTTCCATGGGGGATTCTACCCAAAAGTTACTTGAGATCAGGGTATAACTAATCAAGATCACCACAGGGATCTGCAAATATTGAGTTGCTCTCCCATGAGATAATGTATAAAAAAAAATTGGGTAAAGGATAATTAGAAAAAATGGATCAGTTAGATTATCAGTTAGAAAGCTATAACTATGAACTGCCAGAAGAACGGATTGCTCAAAATCCAGTTGTACCAAGGGATCACTCTCGTTTGCTCGTTGTAGATTCTCCAGACTCCCATCTTCATTGTCTATTTAAGGATTTACCCGAATTTCTCAGACCCGGGGATTTACTGGTACTTAATAATACCCGTGTACTTCCGGCCCGTCTGTATGGACACAAAAGTAGTGGGGCGGCGGTGGAAGTATTACTACTAGAAGAAAAACAGCATCATTGCTGGTTGGCTTTAGTCAAACCGGGTAAAAAATTTAAACTGGGTTCTGTAATTGAGTTTGAACTGAATCCTACCTCAAAAAATAATTGGAATTGTGAAGTATTGCGGGCGACGGTATTGGAAACCGATGAAGAAACTGGGGGAAGGTTATTAAAATTTGAAATTCCACCAGGGAAGTCCCTAATTCCGTTTTTAGAAGCCTTTGGCAATATTCCGTTTCCTCCCTATGTGACGGAAACCGAAGCTTTACCGGAACAATATCAAACGATTTATGCAGAACGTTCCGGGGCTGTCGCTGCACCGACTGCGGGGTTACATTTCACGGAAGAATTATTTCAGCGTTTACAATTAAAGGGAATTGATCAAGCTTTTTTAACTTTGCACGTTGGAGTTGGAACTTTTCGACCTGTTGAAGCCGATCATATTATTGACCATCAAATGCACGGAGAATGGATTGAAGTCCCGGCGGAAACCTTTAGAAAAATCGAAAAAACCAAAGCATCTGGGGGCAGAGTGATTGCCGTTGGAACAACTTCTGCACGGGCATTAGAAGGGGCTGCGATCGCCACAGAAACCTCCCAAGAATCAAGGGTTACAGGCTATTGTGGGAAGACTGATATTTTTATTTATCCTGGGTATCAATGGCGGATTATTGATGGATTAATTACTAATTTTCACTTACCTAAATCCAGTTTATTAATGTTGGTTTCGGCACTTATTGGACGGAAACGTTTACTCAATTTGTATCAACAGATCTTAGAACAACCTCCTAACGAGTTCGGACAACAATATCGGTTTTATTCCTTTGGAGATGCCATGTTTATCTCTCCAGAAAGTGTGATGGAATAGGGAACAGGTAACAGGGAACAGGTAATGGGTAATGGGTAATGGGTAATGGGTAATAGGAGGAAAATACTTCACCCTATTGGTGTGTTCCCTGCTATAAAATCAGGACTTATTTTTTTTCCCAATTAATTGATCAACTAAATTTTTGTGGTAATTCGGTGGAACTTTAACCACTTCACGGTGGGGTGGGGTGGGGGCTGGGGTGGCGGGACGGGAGGCTTGAACTTGAGTCGGGACGGAATTAGTATAGGGGGGACGTCCGAAGCCTAAAATGATCCCCCGAGTTCGGTTTCGGCGCATAACTTCGCCCCCATTAGCATCATTACCCACTCCCGTATTTCCCTCAATACTGATAATACTGCCATCGGATTTAACCGATTCTACGATCCCAACATGATCGGCAATTCCATCCCCCCGCCAACAGAAAAAGACCACATCCCCTGCTTTCGGCTCTTGAAACCATTGACCCCGTTGTCTAAACCAGGACACCCCATCGGGACAGTAGGCGAACCCCTTGGAACTTCTAATGGGCAGGGGTAAACTAATTTTATCAAAACAATAGGAGATAAAAATTGCACACCAAGGAACGTAATTCATGCCGTACCATTCACCGTACTTATTACCATTACTACCCGGGGGATATTCGGTATATCCAATTTCACCCGCAGCAACATTAATTAAATTACCTACAGTTGTCATAAGAATTCTCCAAAATTTTAAATTGATTCGGGATAGAGTAGGCTGATCAGTGCGCTACCTGTAGATTTTGGGACGAGATTTTCCGCCTTTACTACCCATATTTTACTCTTTTTCTTTCTAACATAGGGAATCAAGGTTTTGATATCTTAAATTATTCTTAAGTTTCTTTAAAAAAAGATAACATCTGAATTCCTAGTCCATATTTTATGTTCAGGGAAATTTATGGGTAATCCGAATTAATTCTAAAATCAGGAATAATTTTGATTGGTGCGTTTAATTTGTTCCCGCTCTATGGCTTCAAATAAGGCTCTAAAATTACCTTCTCCAAACCCTTGAGCCTGTCTAAATTCACCTTTAATTGTAAAAAACTTTCGTTCAATAAATTCCAAGAAAAATGTCGGTTTTTCAAAAATAGGTTGGCTAAAAATTTGTAATAGCATTGCTTCCGGGTTTAATGCTTCCCAATCTGCTAAGATTTGGTTGACTTTTAATTCTTCCCAATTCACCGATGGGTTTTGATTTTCCCAACGGTTTTTGGATTGCAGATAATATTCATCAGGAACCGTTAAAAAAGATAATCCTTTTTGTTTTAAATTCTTGACTTGTTGTACTAAATCTAAGGTTCTCAGGGCAATATGTTGAATCCCCGAACCTCGATTAATGTCTAAAAATTCTTGAATTTGAGAATTGCTGGATACGGGTTCGTTAATGGGA
This sequence comes from Planktothrix sp. PLAVEN19ND, assembly GCF_057220675.1. Lineage (NCBI taxonomy): Bacteria > Bacillati > Cyanobacteriota > Cyanophyceae > Oscillatoriales > Microcoleaceae > Planktothrix > Planktothrix sp. PLAVEN19ND. The sequence continues at coordinate 4,290,361 of NZ_CM170132.1, forward strand.
AACTGAACTTGACCTTGAGCATGAACCAGGACTTGACTTTGGAGTCCTGAACGTTCCGTTTGAATATCAAAACTTTGTTTAGGCTGAAATCCTAAATAATCTTGATACCAAGAAATTGCTGTTTTTAAGTCTCCAGATTCTACATTTAAAACAACATGATCAATAGTAAGTATCTCGGGGGTAGACATAGGAATAATATCGAAAAAACCAGGAATAGCTTTGCCGGGTATTGTTCCTATTTGTTCAACTAAAGTATGACGTAAACCCTGCCATCCTTCTAGGGTTAACCATTTTAATTTTCCCCCCGAATATTCCTGATATTTTAAGGGATAAATTATCTGAACTCCTTGTTTAACAAGCTGTTCAAGTCTTAATTCTAAATCTTGAACTTGAAAGGCGATGTCTGCAACTCCCGACGGATGAAATCGCAAAAATTTAGTAACAGGACTCTCAACCGTTAGAGGTGAAGATAGGAGGAAATAAACTGAACCTTGGCACACAATTTCTGTTTGGGTATGACCAAAGTTCCGACTCTTAATGCCTTGAAATCCTAAATTGTTTATAAACCAGTTCCGTGTTCGTTTGGCATCTTGAACATAGAAATGGATATGATCAAACTCCATAATTCTCCGTTCAATAAGCAATCATATAATATAAATTTAGAAAAATAAATGGCTTTCCGGTTGAATATTAATTTCCATGGGAACCGCTTGGGGTTCGGCTGCTAAGGCAAACATAATAGAATTAGCAGCAGTTTCTGCACTCAACATTTTTGAGCGATCAACTTTTAAGCTCACATTATCCCAAAAAGAGGTATCGACACCGCCAAAATAAAATAGGGTAACTTTAATTCCATAGCGTCTGACTTCATCGGCAAAACATTTACTAAAACCTACTAAACCAAATTTAGAGGCACAATAGGCGCTAGACATTGCCATAGAATGTTTTCCTAAAATTCCCACAACATTACAGATATGTCCTGATTTTTGTTGCTTCATAATATTAGCAGCAGCCTGACAGGTATAGGCTGATCCTTTTAAATTTAGATCTAACATGGCATCTAAATCAGTCGGTTCAATTTTATTCCATTGTTTTAAAATTCCCGCCCCCGCCGCATTGACTAAAATATCAATTTGACCGAAATAATCGACGGTTTTTTGCATTAAACCCTCGACCTGTTGGGGGTCAGTAATATCCGTTGGGACAATTAACAATTCCGTTGGGTCTAACTCCGTTGCTAAAGCTTCCAATTGACTGCTATTCCTCGCGACTAAGACCAGTTTTGTTCCCATTTGGGCCAATTTTCTGGCGACGGCTGATCCAATTCCTCCTGTGGCGCCCACAATGATAGCGACTTTATTGTTCATTTTCCTTTATATTTCTTAACAATCATCTTTATTAGTATAACAAATTATCGTTCCCCCCGTAGAGACGAGCCACGGCGCGTCTCTCTTTCTGGGTTAGGCCTTTGTAACAATTTACCGCAGTTGGAGTTCTGGCACAGACGCGCCATGACACATACACGCTATGACACATACACGCCATGGCACAGACGCGCCATGATACAGACGCGCCATGGCACGTCTCTACGGAGAATTTAACTTAACTCTCCAATCTTTATCAGTTTTTTCTAAATTAAAGGCGGTGCTTAAATTTAATAGCTTTTGAAAATTGCCTCCCAATCTTAATTTTTTGATAATTTTAGTAATAGAAATCCCATACTTTTGATGAAATTGGGTTCCTAAAATAGACAATGAAACATTATCTTCTGATGAATTTAAAGTAAGTTCTTGGATAATTTTAATTAAAGCGGTTTCTAAATCTTCCAAAGATTCAATCAGAATTTTTTGAGATAACTCCGTATTTAATAACGCAACAGGTTCGGTTACAGAAGATTGAATCTCAAATAGAGTCACATAGCTAGGAGATTTTTCTGAAGATTTATGGACTACAAAAATATGGGGATTTTTAACAAATATATCTCGGGCTTGATAATCCGAAAAATGGGCAGCTACCACTTGACTAATGGTTAAATCGTAGGCATCTTTATATACAATATCAACTCGATTCAGTTTAATCCATTGACAGTGAGAGTGTTTTTGTTCTAGTTTGATAATCTCCTGTAATTGTAGAATAAATTGATCTAAAGTAGGAATTTGAGGAGCGGTTTTCAAAGAATAGGTATTCACTTGACTGGTGCGGGTATTCAGCACTGTAAGATTAGTTTTATTTTTAGTGACTTGATAAACAGTTAATCCATGGGTTTGTAGGGCATTACACAAATGGGTTAAGCCGCGGTCAGAAGAACAAACTAGAACCTCTTTTGCCGTGGGATAATGTACAAAAATAGATGACCCCACCGTTGACATTTTTAAATCCGCACTATCTTTTCCCGGGGGAACATGAATGAGTTGATAACTTCTTTGATGATATTCTAAATCTTTTTTTCCCATACTCCGCCAGTTAGCAAAGGCAACTTTAATTTGCATGGGATATAAGCAAATAGTCTCTAAAAATTTTTCCGTTTCTATATCTAAAGTCAGATTTTCAACATCTAATAATAAAATACTAATTCCGCTTTCCCTGGGATTTCTACCATTTAATAATTGAGAAGAAGAATGATCAACTAAAGGATAATGAGCAAATAGGGCAGCCACATTGGGGTCTGTCAGTTGTTCGAGTTTAGCAATTAAGACTTTATATTCAGGAGAATGTAGAAATTCAATACTAAACAATCGGCTTAAATAGGCTTTAAGTTTTGTTAATAGTTCCTCTCGATTTCGAGCTTGACCTAATCCCTGATTCAGTTGACGAATCAGTGAGGATTGATGTTCAGATTGTTGCCAAGGAATATGGCGATAACGGGGATTAATCCAGTCAGGATATTGAACGTTCACTAATGTTCGACAAACATAGTGACTAATGGCAGGAACAACCAGGGTTCCATTCTCTTGAATTGTGCTGGCTTGCTTAAACATAACCGATACAAAATGCTAACAATTCTGTCTTGAATCCTAGTAGCATGGTGACATTTTACCTCAAAATGTCAACTTTCATCTAAAAAAATCACTGAGCAAGAAAATTGCGGTTTTTAGTGTTATCAGGTTTTTAAGGAAACACAAAGACACTAAGGCACTAAGAAAGACAGAAGGATGTCAAGGGGGTATTCAATAAAATTTATAGCGGTTTTTAGAGTTTAATTCCGAGGACTTGGGTGTAAGCGCCTCTAGCTTGGGTGACGCCGATGGTGCGTTGGGAGGCTTCCATCATCGGACGACGCAAACTAACAACAAGAAATTGAGCTTGTTCGGTTTGACTTTTAATCATTCTAGCCAATCTTTCCACGTTAGAACCATCTAAAAACATATCGACTTCATCGAAGGCATAGAAGGGTGAGGGACGATATTTTTGTAGGGCGAAAATAAAGCTTAAAGCGGTTAGGGATTTTTCACCCCCGGACATGGAAGTTAATCGTTGGACGGGTTTACCTTTGGGATGGGCAATTAAGTTTAAACCACTGGTAAAAGGATCTTCTGGGTTATCTATTTCTAAGTAACCATCGCCTTCGGAAAGTTGAGCAAAAATGGTTTGAAAGTTTTCATTCACGGCATCAAAGGCTTCTTGAAAGGCTCGACGACGGAGGGTAGTAAAGTTCTCAATTCGCAGTAATAATTCGGTTCGTTCTCCTTCTAAGGTTGTCAGTTTTTGGGTTAATTCTTCTAAGCGGGTTTGGGTGCGTTCAAATTCTTCTAGGGCTAACATATTTACGGGTTCTAAGGCTTCCATGCGTTTTTGCAGCGATCGCAAATCCCGTTGCAAAGCCGCTAAATCTAAGTTATTCGGTATATTGGGTAAGGGTTCGGGGAGTTCAATTTTAATTGCGGCAATTTGTTCTAATTTAATCGTTAATTGTTCTCGTCTTCCAGCTTGAGTTTCTTGTAATTTTTCAATTTGCCAGTCTAATTGTTGTTTAGCTAAACGCAATTCTCCTAAATTAGTTTCTACCTGATCCCGTTGTCTTTTTTCTTCTCCCAATTTGGCTTCTACTTTGGATATATTCCCCCGAATTTGTTGAATGGTTGTGTGAATTTCTGCTAACTGATTCTTGACAGTTTCTAACTTTTGGGTTAAAAACTTTTGTTCCTGACGAGTGGCTTCTAATTTCTGATTTCCGGCTTGATTTTTTTCTTGTAAACGGGTTTGTTGATTTTCAATTTCCGTTAACCGTTGTTGCACGGTTCTCAGGGCATTCTCTTTTTGTTGTAGCTCGGTTTCTTGGGTTCTTAATACCCCTTGGAGTTGTTGCCATTCACTATGGCTATGGGTGTCTTCAAGTTGGGCTAGGAGTTCCCGATCCTGTTGTAATTTTGTTTCTAAATTGGGAATTTCTGCCTCTAAATTCTTTAAGCGAATTTGGGCGGTATTGAATTCTTGGGTATTTTTTTCTAATTGCGATCGCAGTTGTTCTTGTTGATTATTTAAGGTTCTAATTTCTGACTCTAATAGGGAAACTTGTTGTTGATGATCTCGCAACGTTTGTCGAGCTTCATTCAGTTCTAACGCTCGCTCTTTCACCGTTTGACTCGCTTCTATAATACTCCGGTTACAGCGTTCTAAAATTCGTTCAATTTCTTCTAATCTTTCCTTTAATGCCGCAATATTTCGGGCTTCGGCTGACCCTTGATCCGTACCAAAATGTAAGCTAGACCGAGAAGCTACACTTCCCCCGGTCATGGCTCCGGTGGTTTCTAATAATTCGCCTTCTAAGGTCACTATCCGATATTGTCCTAATACTTTTCGAGCATTAGAGAGATTATTAAATACTAAAGTATTGCCAAAAACATAGGCAAAAATATCTTGATAACGGGGTTCATATTCAATTAAATTCACCGCTAAATCAATTAACCCCGACACATTTCTCATCGTGGCTAAATTAGGCAAATTAGAACGATTTCCCTTAATTTTATTTAAGGGTAAAAATGTCGCCCGTCCCGCTTGTTGACGCTTCAAAAATTCAATTGCCGCCGCCGCCACACTATCATCTTCCACCACAATATTACCCAACCTCGCCCCGGCGGAAGTTTCCAGGGCTAACTGATATTGGGGTTCCACCTGTCCCAACTGACAAACCAACCCACAAATGCCCGAAATTCCCGACTGAGAGATGATTTTAGTGGCATAACTGCCCGTTGCTTCTTGCTGCGCCTGATGTTGCGCTTCGGACTTATCCAGTTTGCGCTGACGTTCCCGTTGTTCCTGTAATAGACGGGTTTGGGTTTCCTGCTGCACCTGTAACTCCGTTTCCACTTCCGTTACCTGTTGGGTCAGGGTCGCTACCCGTTGAGCCGTCCCATCCCGTTGATTTGTGGCGGTTTGCAACTCTATCGTTTTTTGCGATAACTCCTGAGCTAAGGTGGTAACAGACTGTTGCTGTTCTGAAAGTTGGCGTTGCAGTTGTTCAACTCGCTCCCGCAGTCGCGCTTGTTCAGTCCGATGGGGGTCAAGGGTTTTCTGGAGCGTTTCAATTTGGCGATGTAGTTCTGTCTGTTGCACCATCCAGCTTTCCGCCTGTTGTGCGACTTCTGAGGTGGCTTCGCGACCTCGTTCTACCGTTGTTTGTAGACTATCCCGTTCCCGTTGCCTTTGACCCAAATTCAGGGTTTCCTGATCCTTTTCAATGGCTAGACCATCGAGGGCTTGATAATGTTGGCGCAGTTCCTGTTCGGTTTGATGAATTTGGGTGATCGTCTGTTGGATGGCGGTTTCCAGTTCCGCAGACCGGGTTTGCAGTTGACTCTGTTGTGCTTCTTGGGTGGCCAAACTAGACTGGAGGGCAATTAGTTCTTCTTCACCCATAGCTTTAACTAGGGCGTTGAGTTTTTCTAGTTGAACAGATGTGGTTTGAATTTGCTGATCTTGGTGTTGACGCTGTTCGTTGAGATCCGTTAAGGTGCGATCATCAGCTTCTATTTGTTCCCGCAGTCGTCCCTGTTGTTGTTGGAGGGTCTGATAATTGAGAACCGTTTCCCACTGGCTTTTTTGTTGAAATTCTTCTCGCAGTTGTTGATATTTTTCCGCCTTTGCCCGATCTTTGTCTAAGCGATCGCGTTGGGCTATTAATTCTTGTTCTACGATCCGGCTCCGTTCTTCTCGATCCTTCACCGCATCTAATTTTTCCTTGGCTAAGGTAATTTTCCGGTCAAAGGAAGCTACCCCCGCCAACTCATCAATAATTTCTCGACGTTCCCGGGGTTTCATCGTAATAATACCCGTAACATCCCCCTGTAAAACCACGTTATAGCCTTCGGGATAAATTCGCAGTTTGTTTAACTGTTCGTGGAGTTCGGTTTGGGTACAGGCTTCCCCATTAATATAATAAGTCGAGGTATAGGTTCCCTGTTTCGTTACCCGCAGTTTTCGGGCAACCGTCCATTCTGATGGGGGTTCATAATTTGGGATCGATAGGTCATCCCCCGGTAGAGACGTGCCATGGCGCGTCTCAGAGGTTTCAGTTTCAGTTTCTGGGGATAAACTATTATCAATTTCTTTGCTATCACTCCCCAAGGGTTCACCGTCGTAGTCGGAGAGGTCAAAGGTAACGGTAACGAGGGTTTCAACCGTTCCCTTCCGGCTTTGGGCGTTATTAACCAGATCGGGTAAACGTTCCGCCCGCATTCCCTTGGAGGACGATAACCCCAGGGCAAATAATAACGCATCGAGAATATTAGATTTGCCGGAACCATTCGGCCCAGAAACGACCGTAAACCCGGGTAGTAATGGCACGGCTGTTGTACCACCAAAGGATTTAAAGTTAGTGAGTTCGACGCGCTTGATATGAACCATTGGGACGAATTTAGGACGGATAATGTGAGTGGGGAGACTCACACGACATAGTTGTCTCAAGAATCAACAATATTAACAGTTTAGCCTGGATCAAGCAAGGATAGGGGGATGGTTCAACCACGCTCAGTATTCGATCACAAGTCAAAGGTGGAGATCAAGCCATCTTAAGTCTTGATTACCTCAACATTTAACTGGATTATGAACTGTAAAGAAATACTACGCAGGGTTGTCAAAATCTCCAAAATATTCAGTGGTCTGTGACTCAGAATTCAAGTATTCAAAATCATTAGTTATTTAAGTAAAAATACTTATTTCTATTCTGGGAAAATTAGAACTGTTACGGTTAAGCAAAATCCATCACCAGCCTAGACTATGATCTCCTAAAGGCTATTGTATTCAGTGATTCCAGGTTCTAGTAAGGTGAATATTTTCATAAAAATGAGTATTTTTACTTAAATAAAATCAAGGAGTTCTGATGGCAATCTTAATGAAAGATACAGTTCTTAACAAATTTTAACGCAACAAATTGCGATAGCGTTGTATAACTAATATCTGAAGGGCGAAGACAACAGCCAAATGTTAGTCTGCCGAAAATTGATTAACATTTGATTAAAAAAGTTTAATGTCCTTTCATACAATGATGTAGAATTTCTAAGGTTCCTCTAAGTCAGGCTAAGGTTATTCCCAAAAGGGTAACGGTAGCCAAACAAGAGAGACTCTCAGGAGTCAGGATCGGGGAGACCCATCATTTCACTCTAAAGCAAAAACAAAGTTAAGCAAGTCAAGTAGGAGATTAATCCATGTTTGATGCCTTTACCAAGGTGGTTTCTCAAGCTGATACCCGCGGCGAAATGTTAAGCACCGGCCAAATCGATGCTCTGAGCCAAATGGTTGCCGAAAGCAACAAGCGTTTAGATGCCGTTAACCGGATCACAGGTAACGCTTCCGCCATTGTTACCAATGCTGCTCGTGCTTTGTTTGATGAGCAATCCCAGTTGATTGCTCCTGGTGGTAATGCTTACACCAACCGTCGTATGGCTGCTTGCTTACGCGACATGGAAATTATTTTACGTTATGTCACCTACGCAATTTTTGCTGGAGATGCTAGCGTTCTTGATGATCGTTGCTTGAACGGTCTGCGTGAAACCTACTTAGCCTTGGGCGTTCCCGGTGCTTCCGTTGCCGTTGGCGTTGGCAAAATGAAAGATGCAGCTTTGGCTATCGTGAAAGATCCCGCAGGAGTTACTCCTGGAGATTGTAGTGCCCTGGCTTCTGAAATCGCCAGCTACTTCGACCGCGCCGCCGCTGCTGTCGCCTAATTTTTCAGAAATTAGATTTTCATAACTCCATAGAAGTCCGAATTAAAAGGCTTCAATCTGTACCTCAACTTTGTAAACCCATAGGGAGATAACTCAAGAATGAAAACCCCCCTGACTGAAGCAGTAACAACCGCCGATTCTCAAGGCCGTTTCCTGAGCAGCACTGAACTGCAAATCGCTTTCGGACGTTTCCGTCAAGCCAAAGCTGGTTTAGAAGCTGCCAAAGCTCTGACCGCCAAATCTGACAGCCTGATCAGCGGTGCTGCCCAAGCAGTGTATAACAAATTTCCCTACACCACCTCATTGCAAGGGCCTAACTACGCTTCTACCGAGCGTGGTAAAGCCAAATGCGCTCGTGACATCGGTTACTACCTCCGTCAAGTCACCTACTGTTTAATTGCTGGTGGTACAGGGCCTTTGGATGAGTACCTGATTGCTGGTGTTGATGAAATCAACCGGACTTTTGAACTGTCTCCTAGCTGGTATGTGGAAGCTCTGAAATATATCAAAGCTAACCATGGTCTGACTGGCGACGCAGGTGTTGAAGCCAACTCCTACATCGACTATGCTATCAACGCTCTGAGCTAGACTTAGCGCGCTTGATGCTCCTAAGCGGTAAATAGCTGTTAGCAACTGGGTTAACGGTTGTTTAACGCTTAGGGGCATCTTTAGTTATTACCGTCGGTGTCTGAAATTAACAAAGTTTTTCTTTTTTGTCTGTTTTGAAAATCTCTTACGGAGCATAAGGATATGGTTGGCTTGCTTGAAGGTAGCCGACTTGGTATCCGGGCCTTTGAAGAAACAAAACCCGTAGAACTACGGCCCAACTACACGGAAGCAGACGTGCAAACCGTGATTGTGGCAGCATATCGTCAGGTGATGGGCAACGAACACCTGATGTCGCGGGAACGGCTCACTAGCGCGGAATCTTTACTGCGCCAAGGACAAATTACCGTTCGGGATTTTGTCAGAGCTATTGCTTTATCCGAGGTTTACCGGACTAAGTTTTTTTACTCTAATTCTCAAACTCGGTTTATTGAGTTAAATTACAAACATCTGCTCGGTCGCGCCCCTTACGATGAGTCGGAGATTGCGTTTCATGTCGATCTCTATAATCGTCAGGGCTATGAAGCAGAAATCAACTCTTACCTAGACTCCCAAGAATATCTGGATAATTTTGGGGAAAATATTGTTCCGTATTATCGGGGCTTTTCTACCCAGGATGGACAGAAAACCGTGGGTTTCAACCGCTTGTTTACCCTCTATCGTGGGTATGCCAGCAGCGATCGCGCTCAAAACCAAAAGCAAAGTCGCTTAACTTGGGAATTGGGCCGAAACTTGTCTTCTCCGATTCAAACCTCGGAGAATAGTCAAAGTCTAGCAGGTACGACGGGCGGGAGTCGTGGACAACTCTACCGCCTGAGCGTGATGCAAAAAGCAACACAGTCTCTGCCTCAAGTGCGCCGTACCCAAACTGAATATACCGTACCCTATGACCAACTGTCTACTCAGTTGCAGCGAATTCATCGCGCCGGGGGGCGGGTAATGAGAATTACTTTGGCATAATCTCATTAATTTTAACCTTAATGCCAGTTTGTGTCAGAGGAGTTGGAGTTTGGGCGGATTCTTAACCCGAGACCCCTAGACTTGATTCCTCTGACTAACAAACCTTTAATAGCGAATCAATGCACGCTACAATCGCAACTTGATTCTCGGTCATGTTCTTAAATGTAAGAGGAGGATTTTAGGTGGCCATTACAACAGCAGCATCTAGGCTAGGAACTACTGCGTTCCAAGAAACGCCTCGTGTTGAACTGCGACCAGATTGGACTCGGGACGATGCTCAACGGGTAATTCGTGCCGTTTATCGCCAACTGCTGGGTAACGATTATTTAATGAGTTCTGAGCGCCTGAAAAGTGCTGAATCTCTGTTGACCGATGGTAGCATCAGCGTGCGGGAGTTTGTCCGTTCCGTTGCTAAATCAGAACTGTACAAAACCAAGTTTTTCTACCCGAATTTCCAAACCCGTGTGATTGAACTCAATCACAAACATTTACTGGGTCGTGCTCCCTATGATGAATCCGAAGTGATTTTCCACTTGGATTTATACCAAAACCAAGGCTATGACGCTGATATTGATTCCTATATTGATTCAGTCGAATACCTGGAAAACTTTGGGGAAAATGTGGTTCCCTACTATCGCGCTTTTGAAGTTGAACGGGGACAAAGAACCGTTGGCTTTACTCGGATTTTCCGGTTATATCGCGGTTACGCCAATAGCGATCGCTCTCAAATAGAGGGTAATAGCTCTCGCTTGGCTAAAGAACTGGGTGAAAACAGCACTTCTCCAATTGTTGGCCCCTCGGGTGGTAGTGGAGGTTGGTCTTATCGTTCCTCCGGTCAAGGTGTGGTTCCCACTACGGGATTCAGCACAGGTGGAGTGTTAGGACAATCTGATCGTAGCTATCGGGTTGAAGTGGCTGGAATTAATCAGCGTCGATATCCTAAAGTGCGTCGCAGCAGCAAGTCCTTTATTGTTCCTTACGAACGCTTATCTCCTCTACTTCAGGAAATTCAACGCCAAGGTGGTAAAGTCGCCAGTATTACGCCTGTTTAGGACGTTTTTTTAAACAGGGGGCGCTGATCAGCAATCCCTGTTTATTGTTTTTGTACAACTTTATTAAATTAATTCAAAATAATGTTAGGTCAAGTTGCAGTAGGACAATCCTCCGCGTCTCCATCGGGAAGTCGCTTTTTTCGTTATGAAGTTGTGGGTTTACGTCAATCAGATGAAACCGACAAAACCGACTATTCTATTCGTTCTAGCGCCAGCCAATTCATTATTGTTCCTTACAACCGCATGAACCTAGAAATGCAGCGTTTAACGCGGCTGGGCGCGAAAATTGTCAGCATTCAACCTTTAACTTCTGATGCAGAAGAATAATTAGGTTTATCGAAATTCAAAACAGAATTTAACGATACGACAAACCTGTATTTAATTCAAACATGAAGATTTGTAGCCAAGTATTTTATATCTAAAATACTTGGCTTTTTTTATTCTCGGATTGATTGCTAACTGCTATGATCAATAAGGTTGACAATAATAGACTTTGACATAATGCCAGATTTTGGTTCTGAATCAACAGAAAACAATACCACTCAAGAGGAAGAATCTTTAACCATTGAACAGGCGATCGCCAATCTTTGCCATGAAGAACTCGGACGTCGCTATTATGCGGCTTGGTGGTTAGGACGTTTTCGAGTTAATGAACCTGCGGCGGTAGATGCCTTGATTTTAGCTTTAAAGGATGAATCCGATCGCACCGAAGAAGGCGGTTATCCCCTACGCAGAAATGCGGCTAGAGCTTTAGGAAAACTAGGAGATAGGCGAGCAGTTTCGGCATTAATTGAATGTTTAGACTGTGCTGATGTTTATGTGCGAGAAGCCGCAGCACAATCCTTAGAACAATTAGGGGATGAGCGTTGTATTCCGGCTTTAATAAAATTATTAGCCGGGGGATTAGAAGTCGCTCAATTTGTGCAGGGAAAACCCTATTTAGTTCAACCCTATGATGCTATTTTAGAAGCATTAGGCAGTTTAAAAGCCACCGTTGCAATTCCGTTTGTTCAACCCTTTGTAGAGCATTTTGTTCCTAAAGTTAAGTATGCGGCATTGAGGGCAATGTATCAATTAACCGGAGAACGGGGCTATGGAGAACAGTTAATAGAGGCTTTAAAAGGGAAGGATTTAACCTTACGTCGCACCGCTTTAATGGACTTAGGGGCAATTGGATATTTACCCGGGGCAAAAGCGATCGCCCAAACCTTAGCAGAAAATAGTTTAAAATTAATAGCCTTAAAAGGAGTTTTAGAACATCAATTAAGCGATACTTATGATTTAATTTTGTCTGAATCAGCAATTGAAGTCATGGAATTAATGGATTCTTTGTTATAAAAAATATTAGCTAATAGTAAAAATATGACTGTACAAACATTAATTCAAGATGTGGAAAAAGCCGATTCTGCTACTGCTTTATTAGATGCTGTTTCTGCTTTGGCTCAGGCTAATTCTGTGGAAGCAATTCCGACATTAATTACGGTTTTAGGCTATAATAATCCTGGGGCTGCGGTGGCTGCGGTGGATGGATTAACTCAGTTGGGTGAACCTGCGGTTATCCCTTTATTAGAACAATTAGATGGTTACAATTATGGGGCAAGGGCTTGGGCTGTTCGTGCCTTATCAGGGATTGGTGATCCTCGTGGTTTAGAGGTTTTATTAGAATCCGCCGGAAGTGATTTTGCTTTGAGTGTTCGTCGGGCTGCCACCAGAGGATTAGGGACTATTCGCTGGGATAAATTACCTTCTGAACAACTTGCTGATGCTCAATTTGAAACTTTAAAAATATTACAAAAAACCGTAGAAGATCCCGAATGGATTGTTAGATATGCGGGTATTTTTGGGTTAGAGGGTTTAGCAATAGCTATTCAGAAAACGCAACCAGAATGGTTTAATAAAATTCAAGAACAGTTACAACAATTAGAAAATATTGATGAAGTTCTAGCAGTTAGAGCTAGGGCAAAATGGGCAATTCAAAAATTAGCATAACATGAATATTTTAAATATTAGATGACCCCCTAGATCCCCTTTTTAATCGGGAATATGTAGCCAACATTTACGAATTGCATATTAGACCTCTTGCAAAAGTTATTCAAACCATCATTAGAATAAACGGAATAATGCAGGTTTTAGTTAGTGTTGCAAGAGGTCTGAACATCGGGAGATAAAAATAGTTAACCCAGAGTAAAATCGGAAAGATTAATGCTTGTAGATACCGCTCCTTTAAAGATAGCTAAAACTTTTCCCGTATCCCCAATATTGACGATAGTATCATTAGCATAAACACCAGTACCTTGAACAATATTTACATTAGAAATATTCTCAATACCTTTGAGCAAAATACGATCAGTTCCTGGCTGAAAATCCATAATAACATCTGCAAAATCAGCGTTAGGATAGCTAAATTTACCTGTCAATACAAAGGTGTCAACGCCAGCGCCACCAGTGAGAATATCTTTCCCACCACCCCCATCTAATAAATCATTACCGTCGCCACCATCTAAGGAATCAAGTCCTCGTCCTCCTAACAGGATATCGTCCCCAGAATTTCCCACAAGGACATCATTTCCTCGATAACCTGTTAAATAATCATTTCCGGTAGTTCCCGTCAAAATATCATCTTGATTGGGAGGCAATAGCGGATTATTAGTTTGTCCGTTATTCCCTTGATTGGGAGGCAATAGCGGATTATTAGTTTGTCCGTTATTCCCTTGATTGGGAGGCAATGGCAGATTATTAGTTTGTTCGTTAGTTTCCTGATTTGGAGGCAATGGCGGATTATTAGGTTGTTCGTTAGTTTCCTGATTCGGAGGCAATAGGGGATTATTAGCTGGTTTGTTATTCCCTTGATTGGGAGGCAATGGCAGATTATTAGTTTGTTCGTTAGTTTCCTGATTTGGAGGCAATAGTGGATTATTAGGTTGTTCGTTAGTTCCCTGATTCGGAGGTAATGGCGGATTATTAGCTGGTTTGTTATTCCCTTGATTATTGGGAACATTTCCCTGAATCGGCGAATTTTGGGGATTTTTGAGAAGTGTTGATTCTGTGTCGATAGCCATAGTAAAATCTCCCTTAATTAAGTTTTTGAGTTAAGTTGCTAGTTACTTTTTTTATTTGAACCACTTGAACAACACCCCCAAATCCAGGGATTGCTACTTTGAAATTTTGGGTTAGCTCTAACTAACAACTTACCTTGTGTAATATTAACGGTTATGAAAATTACAAGAATAATGCTGTTTGGATTACAATTTTGTAATTTTACAGCTTTTGGCCATTCCCTTGCCAAATACAATGACTTTCCACCTCAATAGTTAAACCAATAATTGCGATAGTTTCTTCCCAACCCGATGCTAATTAGTTCTTCTTTCTATTATAGATCATTTTATCGAAAGAATGGAAATTTTATGAGAACATATAAAAACTAGGATGAATTTGGAAATGATCGGCATGAATTTTGAAACTTATTTGCGATCGCTTCACAAAAATTTACAACGAGGAAGTGAACGCACCCACTATCCTACTTTAAAAACCTTATTAGATCATCCTTCAGAACAAATTGAAGCCAGTATTGAAGAAAAAGGAAATAAAGCTGGAATACCTGATTTTACGGTTAGAAAAAGAGAGTTATTAATTGGATATGTAGAAGCCAAAGATTTAGGAATAGATTTATCAATCGTCGAAAAAACAGAACAGTTAGAACGTTATCGAGAATCCCATATTGGGGCTAATTTAATTTTAACCAATTATTTAGAATTTCGTTGGTATATTAACGGGAAACTGCGCTTAAAAACAGTTTTAGGAGAACAGGTTAATCATCAGATTCAATTAATTGAATCTGAACAAACAAATCAATTAATTCAAGGATTTCTGAGCTATCAGGGTGAAATGATTAATAACCCTGAAGACTTAGCAAAACAGATGGCACGATTGACAAAAGCCATTCGTTATGCAGTTATAGAAGCCTTAAAATTAGAAACAGAAACCGGACAACTCCATCAACTCCAAAAGGGATTTCAAGAGGTTTTATTACCGAATTTAGAACAATCTACTTTTGCGGATATGTATGCTCAAACTGTCGCCTATGGTTTATTTACAGCTAGAGTTAGTCATGCTCAAAACCCTCAAAATTATGCGTTTGAACGGCGCACAGCCGGGTTATATATTCCCGATACCAACCCGTTTTTAAAGCGGTTATTTAATACGGTTGTTGATACCGATGCCCTTTCTCAAATTAATTGGGCTGTTGATGATTTAGTTCAGCTTTTAGCTCAAGTTAATATGACGAATATTTTAGAAGATTTCGGGAAAAACACCCGACAGGAAGACCCGGTTGTGCATTTTTATGAAACCTTTCTCGCCGCCTATGATGCCGGATTGCGGAAAAGTCGAGGAGTTTATTATACACCGGAACCTGTGGTATCTTTTATCGTGCGTTCAGTGGATTTAATTCTGAAAAATCGGTTTAATTTAGCGTTAGGTTTGGCAGATTATAGTAAAGATAAAACCACCCAGCAGCCGAGGGTACAAATTCTTGATCCGGCAACGGGAACCGGAACATTTCTCTATACTGTGGTGAATCAAATTTACCAAAATTTAGAGGAAATGGGGTTAGGAAGTAGTTGGAATGATTATGTTAAGGATCATTTATTTAATCGTTTATATGGATTTGAATTGTTAATGGCTCCCTATGCGATCGCCCACTTAAAATTAGGATTACAATTGCAAAATTATGGTTATCAATTTAAAGATAAACAACGGTTAGGAATTTATTTAACTAATACCTTAGATGAAGCGTTAAAAAAATCCGATATATTATTTGGTCAATATGTTGCCCAAGAAGCCAATGAAGCCGCAGCAATTAAGCGAGATTTTCCGGTTATGATAGTAATAGGTAATCCCCCTTATTCTGGGCATTCCGCCAATAACAGTGAATGGATATCAGGATTAATTAAAGACTATTATTATGTAGATGGTGTACCATTGGGAGAACGTAACCCGAAATACTTACAAGATGATTATGTTAAGTTTATTCGGTTTGGACAATGGCGAATTGACCGTACAGGTTCGGGAATTTTAGCATTTATTACCAATCATGGTTATCTGGATAATCCTACTTTTCGAGGGATGAGACAAAGTTTAGAGAAAACCTTTGATGAAATCTATATAATAGATTTACATGGTAATAGTAATAAAAAAGAAGTGACTCCCAATGGTTTACCCGATAAAAATGTATTTGATATTCAGCAGGGTGTTGCAGTTTGTTTTATGATTAAATATGCCCAGGAGAAAACAAGATGATCCGAGCCCCAAAATTTACAGCTATCATTGAGCGTGAAGGTGATGGTTATGTTGCTTTATGCCCAGAACTAGATATTGCTAGTCAAGGTGATTCTATTGAAGATGCAAGAAATAATTTGATTGAAGCTTTAGAATTGTTTTTTGAAGTTGCTGCTCCTTCAGAAATACAAAATCGCTTACGTTTAAATTGAGGTTATCTAATGACTAAATATTATCATGTTGATATCTGGGGTTCACGGGAAGATAAATATCGTTATCTTAACGAAAATGATTTTACTACAATTGAGTGGAAAGAAATTTTTCCTACTTCACCTTTTTATCTTTTTATCCCTCAAAATAAGGATTTATTATTAGAATATAACCAAGGCTGGAAAATTACTGATATAATGCCTGTTAATTCAAGTGGTATTAAGACCCATCGAGATCACTTTGCTTTAGATTTTGATGCTGATGTACTTCAAAAACGGATAGAAGATTTTATAAACTTAAATATTACCGATGATGTTATTGCTCAAAAATATAATATCAATGATACCAATGAATGGAAAATAAAAGAAAGTAGATATTTATTGGCAAATAATTGTGAATGGGAAAAATATTTTACCCATTGTCTTTATCGCCCTTTTGATTGGAGAAATTATTATCATCATCAAAATATATCAGAAAGACCTAGAAATGAAGTAATGCGACATCTAATTAATATAAATCATCAAAATTTAGCTATAGCTATAGGTCGTCAAGGACAAGCAGTAGATGATCCAAAATGGAGTTTAGTTACAGTTTCCAAAACCTCTGTAGATACAAACATCTTTAGACGTGGCGGTGTTAATATTTTTCCTCTCTACATTTACCCCGATATCGAAAAAAATCAATACAACTTATTTACAGAACGTAATTCTAACTTTTCTCCTAACTTCCTGAGTGAAATTAAAGCAAAATTAGGATATATTCCCACCCCGGAACAGATATTTTATTATGCTTATGCCATTTTCCATAGTCCCACCTATCGTCAACGATATGCAGAATATTTAAAAATAGATTTTCCTCGCTTACCCCTAACTAGCAATGAGCAATTATTTAAAAATTTAGCCCAAAAAGGCGAAGAATTAGTTAAATTACACTTAATGGAATCTCAACAACTTAATCGTTTAATTACCAAATATCAAGGTGAAGGAGATAATAGCGTTACAGAAGTAACCTATAAACCGCAACAGCAACGAGTTTATATTAATAAAACCCGTTATTTTGAAGGAATACCGCCGGAAATTTGGCAATTCAAAATCGGCGGGTATCAAGTGTTAGATAAATGGTTAAAAGATCGTAAAAAAGCTAATCGTAGTTTATCCTTTGATGATGTTTTGCATTATCAAAAAATTGTGATCGCGTTAACAGCAACTTTAACTATTATGAAAGAGATTGATCAAATTATTCCTGAATGGCCGATTCAATAAAACTGATTTAATTCAAAATCCGATCTATAATAACTAATGAGTTAAACAATTCCCTCTAACTCAACATTTTTGATGGTTAAATATCACCAGGAAAAAACCTTATGAAATGGCGTGTTATTTTAGAACCTGACCCTGAAACCGGAGATTGGGCTGTTTGGTGTCCAGAGTTACCCGGTTGTGTTTCCGCAGGTGAAACGGAAGCAGAAGCTTTAGAAAATATTCGAGAAGCGATCGCACTTTATCTCGAACCTGATACGATTACATTAACAGCAGGATCTCTCATGCGAGAGGTTTCTGTGACATGACTCGTATCCGCAGAATGAATGCAGATGAAGTTGAAAATATCTTAAAAAATTATGGTTTTGAGTTAGTTTCACAGAAAGGTAGTCATCGCAAATGGCGCAATTTAGATCGCCAACTCCAAACAATTGTACCCTATCATAAGGGGCGGAATTTACCTCTCGGTACCTTACGCAATATTATGATCAATGCTGATATTCCAGAAACAGAATGGAAAACTGAGTAGAATAATTTTGATGCAGTAAACCGCTTGCGGTGAATTCCTTTTCCTCCCTATAGCAAGATAGCAAGATTGCCTGCTACAATATTGATACCAAGGAGGTGATTTTTCTGTTTGCTGTAGACTTTCCCTTTAGGGATGAAGAACCGCGTAAATCTCAGGTCATAATGCCGATAGAAGATCCTTGGAGCCTTTCTAGCTCGGTCAAACCTGCTGATTTACTCAAATATTATGGCTTTGAATTAGCAGACCAGACCCCGGAACAAATTATTGATCGGTGGCAAAAAAAATATGATCCAGATTGGTTTTTACCCGCTATTTTAGAATCTTTATATCAGGGACGCTATAAAGCTATTTCTGTGGAACATATCTTAGTTTATTGGCAAAGACGAGGACAAAAAATTTATCATTTTACTCCAGAATTTGAACGTTTAATTTGTCATCGTTTTCCCCCAAATTTATTACTAGGGAGTCAAAATAAAGATACATCAATAACAGAGCAAAACCTTAAACTATCTGAAAACAATGAATTAGAACCGAATCAAACCGATAAATTATCCCTAAAACATCCTGATTTTTACAAGAAGTTAAAGGGATTCATGGATGATACAGAAAAGGAAAAAGGTAAACATCAATCTAGTTCAGTTAATCCGAAGCCGTGACATTTTCATAAACTCCCTGATCTCGTTTGACTAACTTCGTAAATCCGGCGTTTTTGTAATCAGCATTAGAAGTAGGAATAGATAGCATCGGCGCACTCAGCAACCGACGAACTTGAGCATCTTTAGGAGTATCTCCCAGGTCACAGTTGGCTAACTGACAAACTTCACCCCAGGTAGTGATCTCTTGGGTCAAGGAGTGCATCACTTCTACTGTTTGGTTGTTGCTGGGACAGAAATAATCGTAGATTGGCATAGTGGGACTTAAACAAAAATAAGGGTGGAAATATTTGACTTTTAATGACTTGATCTCTATCTAATTGTAATTAAACTATATATACAGCCTTTCTGTACCCGTCATAACTGAGAGTACAGGGATGCCGTATATAGTACGGTAAGTTGGTAGGATTATTTTACTATGTAGACCGTCTCATAGATTCCAAAGAATGTCAGGCTTTAGGCGATCGCAATTTGTGGGAACTGAAGTTGGAGCAGCAGGACTTAGGGAGAGCCACTACTTTGACTCAGGGCGGGATGTGAATACTGCGATCACGGCTAATAGCATTGACTTTGGTTTAGTGGAGTCTGTTGTGGCGCTATACTTCATTCGATACCCGCAGATTCGGTAAAAAACCCGGTTTCTTTAGTCGGAGTCCTTAAGCCTTGACTAATTCAAGCTGATTGGGTATTTTTCTTCAGATAGCATTTTGCTGTTATCATAAAAGGATTATTGCTTTTGTTATAAACATTGAAAAATAAATTACTATTGCCTATTGCCCATTGCCTATTGCCTTGAATTAGTATTAATTTAGTATACCATATTAACTGCAATCAAAAGTGTTAAACAAACTGTCAGATATAGCTGTAAATGAGGATTAATCCATGAGTGATTTTAAACCAACTCCCGAAACAAATATGACAACTACTCAACTTTTAGACCGCTATCAACTCCATGATGCGAATACCCTAAAAACTTGGGCAAGTTTGCATGGAATTTGTCAACAGGATGATCTATTTGCTCCTGCAGAAGTCAATTTAATTGATCATGTTCATCATCATATTTATAATTTGGGAATGACCATTGACGAGTATCAAAATTTCTTAAATCATCGTCTCAATCGAGTCCAAGCTACGGTAGAAGTTCAGCCACCTATTATTGATCAAAATCCCGTTTCTGATCAGATCATAACCGACGCTTCGCAGGCCGTAGAATCCTTAATGGAACAGTATTCTGAAGCCATAGAATTCATGGGGGAAAAGATTGCAGATCACTTCATTGACGAATTAGACTTATCCGTAATGCGTCATCTGGCGAAAAAAGTCAAAGAACGTCAATTATTAAATGGTCAAGTACCTAAACCCAATCGTTTTTTAAGAACTATTCAAGCGGTATTAAAACCGAAAAACAGTCCTTTATTAACCTCTCCTTCCCCTGAAGAAAGCACCGTTCAAATGGAAAGTAATCACCGTTTAGGTTGATTAGAAAGTAGATAGTAGTTTAGGTTGATGGTTAACCCTTAACCTTCAACCCAAACCCTCAACCCTTGACTCAAACTGACCCAATGGACTCATCTTTAAATCCCAAGACTTTTGTTAAATATTTATATCAACAGGCTAATTATTATTTAGCACATCAACAGGTTGATCAAGCACTTTCTGTTTGTTTGGCGGCTCTTAATTTAGATCCAGACTATGCACCCATTTCTAAAATGTTAGGGGTGATTTGGCAAGTGCAAGAGGATTTTGAACAGGCGGAATTTTGGTATCGGAAAGCCCTGAAACTACAGCCAAACTATGCAGAAGTTTATGGAAATTTAGGAGATATTTATAGTCAAAAACAAGACTGGGAAACGGCAATTTTTAATTATCGAAAAGCGATAGAATGTAATCCTAATCTGGCGGTAGTTTATCTAAATTTAGCCAAGGTTTTGATGGGAATTGATCAACAGTATGAAGGGGAGGAACTCTGGTATAAAGCCTTGCATTTAGAACCAAGTTTAGGGACATTTACTGACTATTTAAACCTGGGAAATCGAATGTTTCAAAAACGGGAAATCAATCCAGCAATTTTTTGTTATCAAAATGCCATTCAATCTAACCCAAATGGGTATGAACCCTATCATAATTTAGGAGAGGTTTATATGCAACTCCAACAGTGGGATAAGGCTATTCAATTTTATAGTCAAGCTGTGGAGAGGAATAATCAAATGTTTGCTTCCTATCTGGGTTTAGGGAATGCGAATAAACAATTAAACAAATGGGAAAATGCAATTCATTGTTACCAGCGAGCCATAGAATTAAATCCCACAGCCTATTTACCCCGTTTTCAAATTGCGGAAATTAAGCTTAAATTACAACAATGGGATGAGGCGATCGCTTGTTATCAAGATGCGTTAAAATTAGAATATAAAAATCCGTTTATCTACTTATCTTTAAGTCGAGCTTATAGTTATCAAAAACAATGGGAAGAAGCGATCGCAGCTTCTCAAAAAGCCCTACTATTAAGTCCTAATTTACCCCATGCTCATACCCATTTAGGTAACTTTTTATCGGAAATCGGGGAATTAGAAACCGCCATCCAAGCCCATCAAAAATCCCATCATTTAAGGGGATGGAATTCTAGTCTGGAGAAAGATTATCGTTTTACCAAAGATTGGTTTAGCGTTAATATTCCCAACTGGGAAAAAGCCCTATCTGCTTTTGCTGACTGTCCTGAAATTCAAGGCTTAGAAATCGGTAGTTTTCAAGGGATGTCAGCTTGTTGGTTACTTGATCATATTTTAACCCATGCTACGGCAAAAATAACCTGTATCGATTTAAGTTTTAAACCGGAATTTGATCTAAATATCACTAAAACCGGAGTGGCTAAAAAAGTTGCCAAATTAGAAGGATATTCCCAAGAAATCTTAGCAACTCTAACTCCTAATACCTACAATTTTGTTTATATTGATGGCTGTCATTTAGCCTCGGTGGTCTTACAGGATGCTTTGCTTTCTTGGAATTTACTTAAACCGGGAGGAATTATGATTTTTGATGATTATGAATATCGAGATCCTGAACACCCTGAAGAAGATACGGGTAAAGGAATTGATCAATTTCTTAAAACCATCTCTCAACCCGTCAAAATTCTGTATCAAGCCTATCAATTAATTATTCAGAAATGAGGAAACAGGAAAACTCGCCCCTACAAACTCACAATTTTCCGAGTTTAGATTTGAGAGAGTAACTCCGTACAATTATTGAATTAAAAATTGCGATCGCCTTTCTTCTATTAATCGTTGAAAAAGGGCGATCGCTCTTTTTTAATTTAATTTATAGAAAAGTGATCGCTATGCACAAATGCCTACTCTAATCTGTGAATTGGGTATAAATTAAATATAGAATCTTGACTAATAATAGAAATATTTTCAACAATACTTTGTGCAATTAATAATCGATCAAAGGGATCTTTATGATAAAAAGGTAATTGACAAACCAAGTTTAAATGACTCAGTTTAATTTCTAGTAAATTAAAATCTTCTAGCTGGAGTTTTTCTGCTATATAGTCCTCTAATGATACCGATAAAGCTAGTTTTCCTTGACTTTGCTTAATTGCCATCTCCCAAACACTTGCCACACTAATATATTTGATGTTGTTTATATCTTCAATTAAATTTCGCGCCCTCCCATTGAGTTTTTCATTCCCTGAGAAAAACCAAATTAGTGCATGGGTATCTAATAAAACTTGCATTTCTAATCTTGAAATTCTTCTAAAGGATCATCAAAATCATCAGTAATAGAAATAATTCCTTTATCTGTTCCAAATAAAGCAGGACGTTGAGATTGTTTTTGCTGAAATAAAACCAATTTTAACAAAGGTTTTTTATTTTCTGTAATAATAATTTCTTCTCCATTTAAAGCTAAATCAAATAATTCGGAAATTTGGGAAATTGCCTGTGTAATTTCTATGGAAGACATAGCCATCTAGTCGAACTCTATTATTTACTGATTATAGCAGAGAATTTATATTTTCTCCTCGTACTTTTTGTTCCCTGGTAAAACCTAGAAGTGAAAAAAGATGTGTTCGCTTTTTTATTGAAGTTGTGATCGCCCAATTTGACACCTATTTTAAAAAACAATATAATTCCTTCTATCCTCTGAATTAATATTATGGATATAAAACAGAGCGCATCCTTTCAAAAAAGCTCCTCTCTTTATGAACAAGACTTTTATGGATGGACACAGCAACAAGCTAAACTACTGCGGGAAGGCGCATTAGATCACCTTGATATGATTAATTTGGCTGAGGAGATTCAATCTTTGGGAAAACAACAACGCCAAGAGTTAAAAAACCGTTTAGGAATTTTACTCGGTCATTTACTCAAGTGGCAGTTTCAACCGAATAAACGCTCTAAAAGTTGGTTTGTGACCCTGCGCGAACAACGCCGAGAGATTGGTTATTTATTAACAGAAAATCCCAGTTTAAAACCCTATCTTCCTGAAGCATTACACAAAGGTTATCAAAGTGGCATTGACTTAGCTGTACGCGAAACCTCCCTGAATGATCAAGATTTTCCCACAGAATGTCCCTATACCCTAGACAAAGTTTTAGACACTAGCTTCTTCCCTGGAGAACCTTCCGATCACTTTCAGAACCAGAAATAGATCTGAAAGATATCGGAATAGGAGTAGACTAATTTAGACTCACTCTATAATTTTAGCTTAAATCTATAAAAATAAGCAGGTTATTGTTAACAAATCCTTGAATTGATCAACTATTCCTATCTCTTGTCTTCAGACTTTGCTAGACTAATTTTAATCAAAGTCAATAGTTGAATCAATCGGAGCTTCATGTTAGAGATTACTTCCTCAACGAACACCCAGATGGAAACCATACTATCTTCCGCCCCCAAGGGTAACGGAAACCCCCCGCAGTCCCAGGGGTTTGCCCAACGGCATCTAGGCCCCAATCCCGTTGAGATTCAACAAATGTTAGAATTGTTGGGGGTTTCGAGTTTAGAAACCTTAATTGAGCAAACCGTTCCTGCTAGTATTCGCCTCAATCATAGCCTAAAATTACCAGAAGCCTTAAGTGAATATGCGGCTTTAAATCAATTAAAAGCGATCGCATCTCAAAACCAAGTCTATCGTTCTTTTATAGGCATGGGATACTCCGATTGTATCACACCCGCAGTGATTCAAAGAAATATCCTGGAAAATCCCGGTTGGTATACCGCTTATACCCCCTATCAGGCTGAAATTGCCCAAGGTCGCTTAGAAGCTTTATTAAACTTTCAAACCCTAATTATTGACTTAACCGGATTAGAAATAGCTAACGCTTCCCTATTGGATGAAGCCACTGCCGCCGCCGAAGCCATGAGTCTGAGTTATGCCGTTTCTAAAACCAAAGCTACGGGCTTTTTTGTCTCCCAAGATTGTCACCCCCAAACCATTGATGTGGTGAAAACCCGAGCAATTCCCCTGGGCATTGAGATTATTATTGGAGATCATCATACCTTTGATTTCAATACTCCTATTTTTGGTTGTTTGTTGCAATATCCGGCAACGGATGGGACAATTTATGACTATCGAAACTTTATCGAAACAGCCCAAAAACATCAGGCTTTAGTTACCGTGGCGGCAGATATTTTAAGTTTAACCCTATTAACACCTCCTGGGGAATTAGGAGCAGATATTGCGGTTGGAAGTACCCAACGGCTGGGGGTTCCCCTGGGTTATGGAGGCCCCCATGCAGCCTATTTTGCCACCAAAGAAGCCTATAAACGCAACGTTCCGGGTAGGATGGTTGGTGTGTCTAAAGATGCCCAAGGAAACCCCGCCTTGCGGTTAGCATTACAAACCCGGGAGCAACATATTCGCCGGGATAAAGCTACCAGTAATATTTGTACCGCCCAGGTCTTATTAGCGGTCATTGCGAGTTTATATGCGGTGTATCATGGGCCGTCTGGACTACAACAAATCGCCCAAACTATTCATCAGTTAACCTTGACCTTAGCAGAAGGGTTAAAACGGTTAGGGTATGTAATAGGAACAGAACCCTTTTTTGATACCATTAAAGTCAAATTAGGGAAAAAATCCTTAACGGAAATTCTGTCAGCATCCCAAGCTAAAAAGATTAATCTCCGAGTCATTGATGATCAAACCGTTGGTATTAGTTTAGATGAAACTACAACCCCTAAAGATTTAATTGATTTGTGGGAAATCTTTGCTGAATCTGAATTAACTTTTACGGTTGAAGATGTTTTAAATACATCGGAAAACCTAACTGCATTTACCCGAAAATCTGCCTATTTAACCCATCCGGTTTTCAACAGTTACCATTCAGAAACCGAACTTCTGCGCTATATTCATCGTTTGGAAACTAAGGATTTGTCCTTAAATACATCCATGATTCCTTTGGGCTCCTGTACCATGAAACTTAACGCTACTGCGGAAATGATTCCGGTGACTTGGCCAGAATTTGGAAAACTCCATCCTTTTGCCCCAAAAGACCAAACCCAAGGCTATCAAATTCTGTTTGAACAATTAGAAAACTGGTTAGCAGAAATAACAGGATTTGCCGGAATTTCGTTACAACCCAATGCAGGTTCCCAGGGAGAATATGCCGGATTATTAGTTATTCGCCACTACCATGAAAGTCGAGGAGAAATTCATCGAAATATCTGTCTAATTCCCGAATCTGCCCACGGAACAAACCCTGCTAGTGCCGTGATGTGTGGCTTTAAGGTGGTTCCTGTTGCCTGTGATGATCAAGGTAATATTAATATTAATGACTTGCAAGCCAAAGCCGAAAAACATCAAGAAAATTTAGCCGCTTTAATGATTACCTATCCTTCAACTCACGGTGTATTTGAAACCGGAATTGAAGATATTTGTAATATCATTCACCGCAATGGTGGACAGGTTTATATGGATGGGGCAAATATGAACGCCCAGGTCGGGTTATGTCGCCCCGGGGATTTTGGGGCCGATGTCTGCCACCTCAACCTACATAAAACCTTCTGTATTCCCCACGGGGGCGGTGGGCCGGGGATGGGGCCGATTGGGGTCGCCACCCATTTGGTTCCTTTTCTCCCCGGTCATGGGGTCGTAGACATCCCCGGAAGTCAAACCGGGGCCGTTTCCGCCGCTCCTTGGGGGAGTGCGAGTATCTTGGTGATTTCTTGGATGTATATTGCCATGATGGGGCCAAAGGGACTAACAGAAGCGACCAAACTGGCAATTTTAAATGCGAATTATATTGCCCATCGTTTAAATAACTATTACCCGATTTTGTACAAGGGAAATCAGGGATTTGTTGCCCATGAATGTATTTTAGATTTGCGGGGTGTGAAGAAATCGGCGGGTATTGAAGTTGATGATATTGCCAAACGATTAATGGACTATGGATTCCATGCCCCGACGGTATCCTGGCCCGTAGCGGGAACCATGATGGTCGAACCGACGGAAAGCGAATCTAAACCGGAATTAGATCGGTTTTGTGATGCGATGATTGCCATTTATCAGGAGATTTCCCAGATAGAATCGGGGGCGATGGATGCCACTAATAATATGTTGAAAAACGCGCCCCATACGGCAATTTCATTACTGTGTGGTGAATGGAATCATCCCTATTCACGGGAACAAGCGGCCTATCCCGCCCCCTGGACAAAAGAACATAAATTCTGGCCGTCTGTGGGACGAATTGATAATGCTTTTGGCGATCGCAATTTTGTCTGTTCGTGTTTGCCCATGGATGCCTATGAGTAAAGGCTAGTTTTTTTCCGGGCAATGTAATTCCAAATCATTCAAAAAATGCAACATATCTAGTCTCCTTTGATGAACAGGGGACTAGATATTCAAGTGTAAAAATTTTACAATAAAACCTTTTGTATCTTCGTGATTAATTTGTTATTAAATCACAGATAGTTTTAGCTTTGCAAGACTAAGACTGTCTTTAATATCCTCCAACGGTTGACATTTCAAAGTTGTCTTAAAAAGTCCCACTCATCAAACCATACTGATCTATCTACAGCTTTAAGTAAATCCAGAAAATCCCTTTCTATATTAAATGAAATATGATACGCTTGTAAAGATTCATCTAATATCTGTTTAACATCTTCTTTTCTAGTGAGTTTAAAAAACGCTCCACTTTCCAGAGTATTATTGATATGATTCTTACATGAAATAGTGAGATCAACATCAGTTTTATTAATAAATTTATATTTGAATATTGTATATAGACTTTCTTGGATCGCTATATATCTGTACGTTGTTTCTTTAAGACAGTTATCATTCAAATATTTTTCTACTAAATTCTGTCTTATATTCTGATATGCAGTATTCAAAGAGCCCAACAGTTCTTCTTGATCAATATCCTGGGAATACCTATTTTTAACCCATTTTACTAATAAACGACTGAGTAAATCTAAATCCGTCAGCAAAATCGCTTCAAACGTATAAGCTTGTGGAATATAGGTTTTTAAACTTAGTTTTTCTTCCATTTTTTGAGCAAGTTTTACACGATCTTCATCTATCAAAAAATCCCTATCTATAATTAAAACAGATTTTTCCCAGAGAGTTCTAGTATTTTTAATAGCAGAAAAAACCGTTTTATAGTGTAGTATTTCTTTAAAAATATTGTTAATTCCATTTAATACCAAAAAAACATATTTTTTCGTATTTCTAGGAGATACACTTTTTTGCAAAAGCAAATCAATTGCCCTAGCATCATCTTCACCCTCCACAAAAATTAAGTGATCAGCTTCAATGGCATTAATAAAGTCTAAACCATTAGGACTTCCTAAAGAACTGAGGATAGGATTTATCGGAATCGGATAAATACCCTTAAAACGCTCGCCCAACCTCTGGATTTCAGTATGACCCAGGGGTTTATAATAATTTTCAGCACTATTTTGATCTAAATGAAATAAATGATGTAGGGATGAATGCCGAATGATGGTTTCATTATGGGTCGTGATTAATAATTGATTTTGGTTAGAAAACCTCGTCAGTATTTCTAGTAAACGCTGTTGAATATCCCTGTGAATATGACTATCCGGTTCATCAAGCAAAACTAGATTCATATCAGTTCTCTGTTCATAATAATATAAATTTAACAAAATTTCTATTATCTGTAATGTACCACTTCCCAATAAAGCAATATCTTTTTCAGTATCTCTACTATTGAGTTTGTAATTGATAATTACCCTAGTATCTTTCTGAATATCGCTGGAAGTAAAAAACTCGATTTGTTCTTGATTATTAAACAAAATATAAGACAAATCAGAAATAAAATTATTATATAATGATAAATCTTGTTGCTGCTTATATAAAGAATATAAACGATTACGCAGTACCGTTGCCGACTCTCTCATTTGAATCGCTTCCCGAATTTGAGGATTAGTTGCAAAATTCTCGCGTTGGCGAATAGCTAACACAGGAGAAGCATAATATAATCCGATGGGGAAAGGAAAATTTCTAAAGAATCTATTAAATTTTTCAAAGTCATAAGTCGTAAAATCCATCAGTTCAATCACATAATTTAATCCAGATGAACTAATTCTAAATCCTATTTTTATCTGTTCATTTTCATGTTCTAATTCTGCATCAATTTCTATTTTTTTATTTTTGTCACATTGATTAAAAATATCTTCAAAATTCGGATTACAGACACTATGAATTTCTTCAAAAGGAAAATATTTTTCCTGAGTATTCCCCAAGATGTAATCGCCTTTTCTATAGTTTTTAGTTTTTCTTCCTGCCTGACGAATCAATTTATTAAAGCATTCATGCCACAGAGAAACGACTTCCAGAATGGTTGTTTTACCGGAATTATTTTTACCAGTAAAAATATTGATATCAGAATTCAATTGAATTTTGGTATCTTGAAAAGATTTAAAATTTTTAATCTGAATTTCCTTGATGTGCATATTTTTATTGTAAAGTTGTAGATCGTTTTTACTGTTTAACGTTTTACCTCGGTTTTAGGATAGATGTCTGTGACTTATAGTGTAACATAGTAATTTGATGCGATCGCAACTTATCAAACAATGAATCAATCTCCTATTATTCCAACCCCTAATGATTTGATAGAACCACTCATAAAAGCTCTAAAAACTTTAGGTGGTTCTGGAACTGTTCAGGAAATTTATGATAAAGTCTGCGAACTTGGGAATTTTTCAGATGTTCAACAAAATATACTACATAAACAAGGGCCGAATACAGAAATTGCTTATCGTTTAGCTTGGGCTAGAACTAACTTAAGAATTTATGGCGCATTAGAAAATGTACGTCGAGGGGTCTGGTCTTTAACCGAAAAAGGACGTAACCTCGAAGCAATTGATATTACAGAAATTAATAAAGTTGTTCAGAAATCAACACAACAGAAATCTCAATTAATTTCAGGAAATAAAAATGATCAAGAAATAAAAATTACTCCCTCTAATATTGATTTTACGAATAATACGTCAGAGCATGAGTTTATAAAAATTAACGATCAAATTCCTATTGACTCGGATATTTGGACAGAAAAACTATTAAAAATTTTACAACAAATTCCTCCCGATATTTTTGAACGCTTATGTCAACGAATTTTAAGAGAATCGGGCTTTATTAAAGTTGAAGTAACCGGAAGAAAAGGAGATGGAGGAATTGATGGAATTGGAGTCTTAAAAATTGCCCTTTTGAGTTTTCAAGTATTCTTTCAATGTAAACGTTATACGGGTTCCGTTGGCCCTTCTGAAATTCGAGATTTTCGAGGTGCTATGGTAGGAAGAAGCGATAAAGGTTTATTTCTAACCACAGGAACTTTTACCAGTTCAGCCAAACAAGAAGCAACCCGTGACGGCGCGCCCGTATTGGATTTAATTGATGGGGAACAACTTTGTCAAATTCTCAAAGATTTGAATTTAGGAGTCGAAACAAAAATGATTGAAGTGGTTGAAATTGATCAAAATTGGTTTAATCATTTATAATTGCTATATTATAATTAAATACTAACTCAACCCCAAAACACTTTACCTATTCTCGATTATGCTTGTATTTTTTATTCATGGTGTCGCCACAAGGGATGCTTGCTACTCATCAAATTTACAACAACTTATCAAAACAGAATTTAGTCACCGGGAAGAAAAGAATCCTCATTTTTATGCTAGTTTTTGGGGTTCTGCCTTAACAGATATAGGGAAAATATGGAATGGTATTGATGAAGATTTAGCAGCCGTTAAAAAGAAATATCCTAAAATTGCTAGTGAAGATATTTTTCGATATCGAACCTTTAGAGAAGGCTTTTTTTCTCAATTTCTGGGGGATTTCTTTACCTATATGAATCCTGATAAGGGTCGAGAAATTCGCAAAACAATCGCTCAACAACTCTATAATTTTATTAAGGAAAACCCCAATGATTCTGAAATTCATATTGTTGCCCATTCGTTAGGAACTGTGATTCTATGGGATATTTTATTTTCAGATCGATTTTCAGCGAAAGATCCCGCTTTATCTATTCGAGCTATGATTCGAGAATTACAAAATCAGACAGATGTGAAACTTAAACATCAGGTTAATTTGAAGAGTATCACGCTCATGGGTTCGCCCATTTTATTGATTAACATGATGTTAGATGTGCGTCCCGAAAAAGTCCATCAATTTGCTCATTCCTATTCTTCTGAACAGCCTTTAAGATGGCTCAATTTAATTCATGCTTCGGACTTAATTGCTTATCCTTTAAAAGCGAGTTTACATCTGGCTGAAAATAGTTGTCTGAAATTTACAGATGAGTATTTATTAGAGGATGTTAACTTGGCTGAAAAAACAGCTAGAAGTTTAGGTCAAACTGACTTAGCAATGGTTTTAGGTTCTAGTGATGCCCATAGTAGTTATTGGAATTGTCGTGAAACTGCTCGATTAATTACTAATAATATTTTAAATCAACAAAAAGCGATTTTTCCCAATTTATTAAAAACCGTAATTTACCATTTATCTCAAGTTAAGGGGATGACCCCTATACCTCAAGTGATGGGAATTCAACGCAATTATCATAACTATAATATTTCAAAGGGAGATCTTTATTTGAAATTTCCTGATAAAAGTGGGAAAATTTATTTATTTGTTAATGCTATTAACGTGCATCATGTTTATGTATTAGATAGTGATGATGAACTTCAATTCGGGGGCTATGTGGGTTGGATGGATCAGGACGGGTTAATGAAAAAACTAGAGTTAATAAAGGCTTTGATGATTAACCGTTAATTTATCTAATTTTAATGGATAAAATGATGATCAGAACTCATGTCTATCAGATCATCTGTAGTGCCAGCGTCCTCGCTGGCTAACTACAGGCTACACCAACGCACTACACTTAATATCAAGTGGCAGTAATTCTCACCCCTTCAAATAATGCCACCGCACTGAAAATAAGGAATAGAAAACCTCCAATAGCTGTAATAGTCCGTTCTGAAATTTTTCCCTCAATTAATTTCCCTCCTAATACCGCAATAGCCGCACAAATTGTATGTCCAACAATTCCCCCCATAATCACCCCTACAGGGTTATAAAATGTAGCTAATGCAATCGTCGCAATTTGAGTGCGATCGCCCCATTCTGCCACAAAAGTTAACACAAAAGCTTCTAATAAAACCCCCCATTTACTTTTTCGTTTCGGAAACTGATTTTCGGCTTTTTCTACTACTTCTAAGGCTTCTTCTTGTTCATCACTAATCCCCGCACCTTTCGGCATTTTACTGGCATCATATAATAACTTAAACCCAAATAAGGCGAACAAAATAATCTCGGCATAATGAATATAAATCTGAGGTAAGAAAGCAAATATCCGCCCCACACAAACCGAAAGAACTGTCATTGTTGCCAATGCAGCTACTACCCCGATAAAAACCAATTTCCTATCATTTTTTAATGATAAAATAACCGCAATAAAAAATGTTTTATCCCCAAGTTCAGAAATAGTAATCAGTAAGAGTGCAGCCGTAAAAGCAGTGAGCATAATTTTAATATCAAGAAATAGAATAGATGAAAGCGCAAGATTGGGCTTTCATTCTAATTAGTTTATCAGAAAATCCCTGAATATTTAAGTATTTTTATAGATTTAAAATTCTGATTTTATTCATAAATGAATCACAATATTTTCATAATCAATTCATTTTTATTTAGCCCATAAAATTTTCATAAAAATCTTTTAAAAATTCAATCCTTAAATCCTTTATCCCTAGAGTTGGCTAAAACCAGCACAAATCCATCCTTTCCTTGACAGGACTTACGCACAAGACCAAAGAAACCGGGTTTCTGGCCCTAATTTTGCTGATGAAATCGAGATTTCTCTTTCAGAAACCCGGTTTCTGCGTAAGTCCTACTTGACAAAATTTATCCAACCGGATATTCCCCTTAGTCTTGACACTCCCACCCCTACGCTACGCTAAGGGGTGGGATTCTCGCATCTAGCCCAGTCAAATAGAGACAGTTGAATGTACTCTTGTTTGACTGTATTCACCGAGTTCAGGGGTGTGCCAAACACCCCATAATTTAAACCGGATGAATCCATTACAGAAGCATCTCTCTGTAGGTTTAAATCACATGAAAAACTATCCCATTGAGATAGATTTCGTGCTGCATTCAAATCAGAATTATGGTAGTGACCATTAGGGCAATTAAAATCGTGTCGATTTCTTTTACCAATAACACCACAGGTTGAACAAGATTTAGATGTGTATGGTGCAGGTCTTTTAATTAATTTCAATCCTTTCAGAGCTAACTTATAATTAAGTTTTTGCTCCAAAGAATAATAAGACCAATTATGTCGAGATTGACCAGAATCAGAACGAGATTTTTTGCTCTGCTTCATGGTTTTACGACAACCTTCCAAATCCTCAATCACAACATCAGCGTTATGAAATTCAGCAAAACGAACAATTCGGCGACTAATAGTATGGTTAATTGCATCCATCCATCGTCGCTCTTTTTTGTTCCATTTCTTTAAAGCTCGAAACTTTTTAGCTTCTTGAAGTTGTTGTCTTCTTTGTTGAAAATAACGTCTCCGATGCTTGACACTGTGACCTTTAAAGAACTTGCCAAAACCCTGTTTAGGTGCAACTACCGCTAAGTTATTTTGCCCTCGGTCACATCCCAATCTTTTCTCTGTCTTAACTTCTGGAACATCCTCAGTGATTGACAGATAGACATACCACTTATTTCTATGTTTAATTAACTTAAAAGATCCTCCTTGAATTGTTTCCTCTAATAATCCATCTAAAATGGTTTGCCAGTGAGCGGATGCAACTTCAATGGGGATTCTTTTTTCACCCTTGAGAGTGGGGAAGCTAATTGAATAAGTATTTCCTTTCTGGGTTAACTTCCAGTTTTGGTTGTTAACTTCTACCGGAAGAACTTTATATTGTTTAGTTTTACGACCCGTAGGGGATGTGGTATGTCGGATTACTTGGTTAACCAGGGCAGATTTTAACTCGGACATGATTTTAGCTGTTGTCATTTTACGCCGTTCTTTGATTGGCAATGACAACAACTTATTAGCAATCCGTGTGTTTTCTACCGTCATTTGCTCAAACATTTGAGCTTTACAACGGTTGAGATCCACGAATTTTAATTTGATAGTCCGAGTTATCTTAGTCATGACTCTCATTAACCTTCACTCCGCCTAAAGGCGGGTATTCTACATCCCACGCTTAAAAGACGTGGGCTTTGAATACGGTTATTGTAAGATCAGAAGATGGATCTTAAACATTGATTTAATATTCAATGGCAACTTGACTTGATCCCTGGCAAATTTGTATAACCCTTATCGTTAATCCCTATGTCATTTCCCCGTTCTAGCGGTATCCTACTACATCCCACATCCTTACCAAGTCCCTTTGGCGTTGGAGATATTGGCCCGGTCGCCTATCAATTCGTTAACTTTTTAAAACAAAGTGCCCAAAAACTTTGGCAAGTCTTACCCCTTGGCCCGACTGGATTTGGTAATTCTCCTTATTTATCCTATTCTGCTTTTGCGGGAAATCCCTTATTAATTAGTTTAGAACTCTTAAAAGAGGATGAATTATTAACCGATGAAGACTTAGCAAATCCGCCGGATTTCCCCAAACATATTGTTAATTTTGACGCGGTTAAAGCCTTTAAAGAAAAACTGTTTCATCAAGCTTGTGTTACCTTTAAAGCCAATGCCACAAAGGAACAGGAAGAAGAATTTAATCAATTTTGTTCTCGCAGTAACTATTGGTTAGATGATTACGCCATTTTCATGTCACTGAAAGAGGCATTTAATGGAGAAAGTTGGAATCAATGGGAAGCAGGAATTGCCCTGCGAAAACAGGAATATTTACATAAATGGGGAGAAAAGTTAGCTAAACCCATTTATTATCATAAATTCCTCCAATTTCAATTTTTCAAACAATGGTCAAAACTCAAACAGTATGCCAATGAACAAGGCATCCAAATTTTTGGAGATTTAGCAATTTACGTTGCCCATGATAGTGCCGATGTCTGGTCACATCCTGAAATCTTTTGTTTAGATGAAGAAACCGGAGAAGCAGCATTAATGGCTGGAGTTCCACCGGATTATTTTAGCCAAACAGGTCAATTGTGGGGAAATCCAGTTTATAATTGGGAACGTTTACAACAGGACGGATTCTATTGGTGGCTACAACGAATTGAATCTTTATTAAGCTATTTAGATTTAGTTAGAATTGATCATTTTCGCGGTTTAGAATCCTTTTGGGCTGTTCCTCAAGGGGAAACAACAGCTATGAATGGTCAATGGGTAGACGCACCGGGAAATGCCTTTTTTAGCTTATTAAATGAGAAATTAGGCGAATTACCGATTATCGCCGAAGATTTGGGAATTATCACCCCAGAAGTGGAAGAATTGCGGGATAAATATGGTTTACCCGGCATGAAAATCCTACATTTTGCCTTTGATTCCGGTTCAGGCAATCCCTATTTACCCTATAATTACGGTTCAGCTAATTGGGTAGTTTATACCGGAACCCATGATAACGATACAACGGTGGGTTGGTTTAACCGTCGGAGCTTACAAGAACAAGCCCGAGTCACCCGTTATTTAGGCTGTACCTCCGGTTATGGAATTCATTGGGATTTAATTCGGTTAGCGATGTCCTGTGTGGCGAATCAAGCGATTTTCCCCCTCCAGGATATTTTGGGTTTAGGGAGTGAAGCTAAAATGAATATGCCCGGGGAAGCCGAGGGAAACTGGGCTTGGCGTTTTCAACCAGGAGTATTAACCGAAGAAATCGGAGAACGCCTCAAATTCCTGACTGAAACCTACGGCCGTTAAATCAGTTATCAGTTATCAGTGAAAGAAGCAAGTTTATTCGTAGGGGTTTGGTCTCCAAACCCTCTTTGCGCCTGGGTTTGGAGACCAAACCCCCACAGGTTTAGATCACAAATCCTACAAGGATTGCTATAGTTTAGATAAATCTTCGGCTTTGAAGACTACTTCTTCCACCCGACCGGGTTCACCAAGACGTTTGGCCTCTCCGTTATTAACAGTTACTAGAACCCCTCCAGCATTTCCCGCGACGACAACTACATTATCTTTCGCTTTCCATCGACGTTCTGTTCCTCCTTGTAACGTCCCTTCAAATTCCGTTTTCCCATCGACCTCAATCAAAACCCAGGAGGTATCTTTAACCACAATGCCTACCTCTACAGCTTTATTCGTTGTTGACTGGTTAGGGGGCTTGGTTTCTGGCACTTTTTCCGTTGTTGTGACCTGGGTTGTTGTTGCTTTTGGAGTCGTCGCTGGAGTAGCAGAAACTAATTGACTCGGGGGTTGAGTTTTCGGTGGAACGACGGCCTGACGGAGTTGGGGATTAGTTTCTGGTGGGTTGGGTGTGGCAATGGGTTCACCCGATACACCCGCAAAATTAGCTGTTTTATTCAGATAAGAAACCCCATTAATCGCACAAATAATTAATAGAATATAAGTTAAGTAAAGATGGGTAGGTCTTAATTGGGGAAGGGTCAACAAATTAAGTTTTGATTTCATCCCCACTTGTTGAGGTTCGGGGAGGAAAAAGTTAGCTAGTTCTACTCCATTTAAACCCAAAGCATCGGCATAGGTACGGATTAACCCTTGGGTATAAACGGGTTCTGGTAGTTGTTCTGTCCTAGCTTCTTCCAAAGATTGTAATAAATGGGAACGGATTCGAGTGTAAGCCGCTACCATATCCAAAGAGAGGGAATGACCCAGACGAGTTTCCCTGAGTTGTTCTCCAATTTCTACTAATCGCTGAATCAGTTCAGCATCATAAGAATTAAGGGTTGGGCTAGGATTTTTAGCCATTTTAAACGGTAAGACAAATAAATCAGTTTTCATAATCATTTACTCCTTGATATCTACAGGGTGAACGGGCACACTAACCAATGGGGATGAAATGGGATTTCGTAAAAACTCAATTTCCCAGGCACTCAGAGAACGATACTCACCTTCTAGCAATAGGGACTGTCCAGGAGGTTGGAGTTGAATTGAGCCAATGGCAGTTCGGTGTAATTTAATCACTGGATAACCCAACTGTTCGGCAACTCGGCGAATTTGCCGATTTCTCCCCTCATATAAAATCACTTCTAACAAGGTCTGGTGATCTGGATTTTGTTGGATACACCGAACTTGAGCAGGTAGTGTTTTTCTCCCTGCTAATAGGACACCCTGACGCCAAGCCTGTAATATTGAATCCGATGGATTTCCAGCAACCCAGACTTGATAAGTTTTAGGAATGAAATGACGAGGATGAGTTAAACGAAAGGTTAATTCTCCATCGTTGGTAAGTAATAATGCCCCTGTAGAATCCACATCCAATCGTCCCACCGGATGAATCCCTTGACCCACACGCATTTGGCGCGGAAGTAGATCCAAAACGACAGGTCGTCCGTTGGGGTCTAAACAAGTCGATACAACTCCTATCGGTTTATTGAGTAATAAGTAGACTGGCGCAGGTCGGTAGGAAGGTTTAATTGGCTTCCCATCAACCTCAATTTGATCGCAATTCGGATCGGCTTTTTGTCCCAACTGGGCTAAATTGCCATTCACCCGTACCCGTCCCGCTTGAATCATTTCTTCAGCGCGACGCCGGGAGGCAATGCCCCATTGAGCCATAATTTTTTGTAGCCTTTCGTCCATGCTGATCGGTGACTGTCGTTGACTACGGGTGGATGGGTTAAAACCACGGTTGGGTTTTGTCATAAGTCGGGAGACTATGTACAAATATTACAACAATCCGCAATTAATCCTACTATCAATCTGAGTTCGGTGTGAAATAATGTGGAAGTGATTCTGGAGTGGCTATGGCATTTATTCAGACCGGGGGTAAACCCTTAATTGGAAGTCTATTATCAACGGCAGTTGGGCTTTGGTTGCGATCGCAAGTTGACAAAATTGATCACCTGCACCTCAATATCGAAGGAAGTAATCGTGCTTTACTCTCCGGGGATATTCCAGGGGTGTCTGTCGCAGCGGAGAATGCCATCTATCAGGGTTTACATCTGACTCAAGTCCAATTACAAGGGTCAAATATTCGGTTTAATCTGGGTCAAATTTTAAAAGGTCAACCTTTGCACCTGTTAGACGCTTTTTTTGTGACAGGAAATCTACACTTGAATCAATCGGATCTAAATCAATCTTTACAGGCTCCGATGTTAGTCCAGGCATTAAACGAGTTTGTTTTGTCCCTGTTGATCGCTCTTACCCAACCCCCATCCCAGTCTTTCTATAATCCCCGACGGTCGGAAAATGATTCTTGGGTGCAATCGGTTCAACGGATTCAAGACCCCCAAATCACCCTAGAAACCGATCATCTAATTTTAAACTCCCAACTGCTTTTTGACTCAGGCGAACTATTATCTTTTCAATTAAAAACCGGATTAGAAATTGCTAATTTCCGTGAACTGATGTTGGTTCAGCCCCAAGTCCAAATTTATGACATTAATACCGAACTACACCTAGATAATTATATCATTGATTTGGGTTCTGATATCAAAATTCAAAACTTAATTTTATCCCATGAATTACTTGAAATTCAAGCCACACTCAAAGTCAATCCCTAATCAG
Source organism: Planktothrix sp. PLAVEN19ND (assembly GCF_057220675.1). Lineage (NCBI taxonomy): Bacteria > Bacillati > Cyanobacteriota > Cyanophyceae > Oscillatoriales > Microcoleaceae > Planktothrix > Planktothrix sp. PLAVEN19ND. The sequence continues at coordinate 4,328,138 of NZ_CM170132.1, forward strand.
TTATCAGTTATCAGTTATCAGTTATCAGTCCATTCCCCATTCCCCATTCTTTAAGGCTGCAATGTGGAAACCAACGGCCAAGTCTTAATAATAAAAATAATAACCGCAACAATTCCTAATACCAATTCGATCACATTACCTAAAATTGAACCGATAAAAACACCAATACTAGCCTTAAAAGCAGGCTTAATTCGTTCCGTTAATTTAACCTCCCGTTGATAGAAAAATTCTCCAATAAAAGCCCCCAAAATCGGCCCAATTAAAACCCCTAATAACGGCCCTCCAAAGGGTAAAGCGGGTAAAAGTCCAAATAATCCCACAACCAATCCAATAATTGCACCAAACTGCGCCCATTTACTCGCCCCAAACTGTTGTAATCCCAAAATTGTCGCTAAATAGACAATCACCATACTCACAATTAAAATCGAAATTACCACAATCATCGGTGCTACAATTCCCGTGAATTTTGTGGCAATTCCCCAAACTAAAATAGCTCCTAAAATTAAACTGGTTCCAGGTAATAAAGGAACAACAATTCCAATAATCCCGACCATCATACAAGCAATCACAATCCAATACAAAACCCAATAGTTCATAAATTCAAACCCCAAGCGAGTAATTAATATGCACAACTATACTTAAGATTAACCGATGCGATCGCATAGTGGGACTTAAACAAAAATACTGATATAGCAAGAGGCAATAGGGAATGGGCAATGGGCAATAGGTAAATACTTACTATAAGTAGCTTTTAGCTTTCAAGAATGTCCTAATAGATGTGGCAACTGCTATATAGCCAGCCTAAATCATTAGACTGGCTATATTTAGGATGGCTATAGTTATCTTTCTGATCTTACCCACCCTACAAATGTAGGGTTTATAGCAATCCCAGGGGCAAAGATTCACTCAATGCCATCACCATGTCATTCGTAACCGGTAAACTATCTACAACCATTGCCAAACACAATAGCATTAAATAAAAAATGGAATATTTAAACAGCGATCGCGCTACATCTCTTTCTGAGGGAGATTGTAATAATTGCCAAGCTTTCTGTAGGAAAATCCCCCCTAAGATTAAAGCGATCGCGGCATAAACAAAACCACTGGTATGCAAAGGATAAACTAACAATAGGGTTGAGGGAACCATAATTAAGCTATAAATCCAAATTTGTTTGGCTGTAACTTCATCCCCTTCAATTACAGGTAACATCGGAAACCCCAACTTCCTGATATTCATCTCGGATCATCATGGCTAAAGCCCAAAAATGAGGCGGTGTCCAGAGGAAAATGATTGCAAATAATAGCCACGCTGCCCAACTTAAATCCCCGGTGACAGCCGCCCATCCGACTAAAGGAGGAATCGCTCCAGCGGCGCCCCCAATCACGATATTTTGAACACTATGACGTTTTAACCAATGGGTATAGATCAGGACATAAAAAACAATTCCTGATAGGGCGAGACAGGCCGTTAATAAGTTAGCAAAAACCGTCAGCAAGGTAAAAGAAGTAATAGCCAGAGCGATCGCAAAAATTAGGGCATCAAGGGGTTTAACTCGACCCGAAGGAATCGGCCGCCAACGAGTCCGTTCCATAATGTAATCAATATCTCGGTCATACAAACAGTTAATTGTATTGGCAGAACCCGACGCTAAAGCCCCCCCGGTTAATGTTACTAATAACAATAGGGGATCAACTTCTCCTTTTGAAGCTAACCACATTCCGGCGGAGGTAGTAATTAATAACAACAGAATAATTCTAGGCTTGGTCAGTTGATAATAACTTTGAAGCACTTGCAAAATATTCTCGTGGTGTCGGGAGACCTGGGTTTGAATCACTTCTTGCATGAATTATGACCTAAATTGTTCACTAAAAACTAAAAACTGATGACTCGTGGAGGGTAGAGACGTACCATGGATAGAGTAGAGACGTACCATGGTACGTCTCTACACTGATAACTGACGATCCCGGAGGGCGAGAATACTAAAACAAACTAAAGTTCCCAGAAGTGTAGCACCCATCGCTTGATGAGCAACAGTCAGGGGTTCCACCTGTAACCGCATTTTATAGGTAGCGACCCCCAAAACAATTTGAGCCACTAAACAAATTCCGGCGATATTTCCCAAAGTTCTCAGTTTAGGATGTAAGGCAGAAGTTCGCCAAACCCCGACAATCAGGGTTAGGGTGGCCAGGGTGGGGGGAACCACTCCGAAAATATGACTATTCATCACCGTACAGAGTTGGGAGGTTCCCAAACATTGATGTAAAGCCCATTGAGAACCCACTAAGGCTCCTAAAATACTTTGTAAATAGACTAAAATTGCTGCGGTAAGACTGATCCAGGGTAGCTTTCCCACGGTTCGGGTGCCTTGATAGGGCAGGAGCAAACAACCGATAATCAGCAGAGTGGAGAAAAATAGTAAAGCGGTTCCTAGATGGGCGGTCACAATATCAAACCGCAGGAGTTGGGTCACCGTCAGCCCTCCTAAAACCCCTTGAAACAGAATTAAAGCCAGGGCAAATAGGGCAGCCCAAGGTAACCATTTAGGTAAGTGCTGTCGATCCCACCAGGATAATCCCACCAGAGCGATCGCACCCAGTCCAATTACGGCCGCATCCAAACGGTGAAACCATTCTAAAAAGACTTGTAGATTCATTTGGGCGGTGGGCACTAACTTCCCGTAACACAAGGGCCAGTCAGGACAGGCTAATCCAGCATTCATCACTCGGGTTGCACTGCCAACGGCCATCAAGAGTAAGGTAGCAATACTCAGTTTCCAGACCAGACGGCGGATTCGATCCTGGGCCTTAGAGCCGTTCTGTTGGGTCTGGGGGGTTGATAAACTGGCATCATGAAGGACAGTATGGGTCATGGGTTCTAGCGATTTAACTTGACTAATGCTAATTGAAACATGATGGTTAATTCTACCTATCTCAGTCGAAAATGTGGTATGCAGATGAACAGACTTAAGATCAGTTTTCCGATTTGGGGCGGTTTGTTAGGGGTTGACCGTTGATCCGACAGCCCAATTCTAAAGAAAATCTATGAATATTACTCAATCTCATTCTGTGAGTTTTGTGATCTGTTTTACCGTAGAGGCGGGACTTTCGATCGACAATCAACCCTAATGTTCAGGTTTCTCAACCAGCCATTAAAATTACCTGTATGTATATAGCAGTATCTTCCCATCCGATATCGGTGTTGGGGATGGTCAATAAGGAGGAATCAACGTGAAAATTCCGAGTTCAATTTTGACCCTACTGGTGGGGATCGGGATTACTCTCGTATCTCTCTGGTATGGTCAAAACCACAATTTATTACCTGTGGCTGCCACCGAACAGGCGGCGGAAGTCGATGGTCTATTTGATATCATGATGACCATTAGCTTCGGCCTAGTGCTGCTGGTAGAAGGAGTGCTGGTGGTCGCGGCGATTAAGTTTCGTCGTCGCCCCGATGACAACACCGACGCGGCTCCGATTCACGGGAATATTCCCCTAGAAATCGTCTGGACAGCAATTCCGGCGGTGATCGTGTTGGGAATTGGTATTTATAGTTTTGAAATCTATAACAATATGGGGGGACTTGATCCGATGGCCTCGGGTCAACATTCCATGCACGCCCACGGCAACATGAAGGGATCGGCGATCGCAGCCCCCCTAATCGACGGTCAAAACCCCCCAGAACTCACCCAAATTGCCTTGGGAATTGGGGCCTCTCCCAGCCAAGAAGGGAAAGCCGCGGCCGTGAATGTGGATGTTACCGGATTACAGTTTGCCTGGATTTTTAATTACAAAGAAACAGGGATTAACGCCGGGGAACTTCATGTCCCCGTGGGTCAAGAAGTGCAGTTAAATATGAGCGCCCAAGATGTGATCCATGCCTTCTGGATTCCCCAATTGCGGTTAAAGCAAGATACCATCCCCGGTCGGATCACAGAACTCCGGTTTACCCCCAACAAACTGGGAACCTATCCGATTGTCTGCGCCGAATTGTGTGGTAGTTATCATGGGGCGATGCGATCGCAAATGATTGTCGATACCCCGGAGGATTATCAAGCCTGGGTGGCAGAAAATCTGGTGGCGAGTAAGCCTGACCTGCAAAAAGCCATCGCTATTAATCCCACAGAACTTAGCGAGGGCGAATTCTTAGCCCCGTATGCCAACGAAATGGGGATCAATTCTGATGTGATTACCCAAATTGATCATCACTCTTGAGACAGCAGAGCAAAGTGCAATTAAGCAGTACAGCAATCAGGAGTAGGAGTCAGCAGCCAGAAACTAATTCTGCCTCCCCTGCTCCCCCTGCTCCCCTGCCTCCCCTGCCTCCCCTGCCCCCCCTGCCTCCCCTGCCTCCCCTGCCTCCCCTGCCCCCCTGCTCCCTATTCCCTATTCCCTCAGAAACCTATGGCACAAGCACAACTTGATCTCCCAACCCATGTTCCCCAACCTCATCATGAGGAGGAACGGCGTTGGCAAGATTTTTTTGGTTTTAGTACGGATCACAAAGTCATCGGGATTCAATATCTCGTTACGGCATTTTTCTTTTATTTAGTCGGTGGCGCCTTGGCTACGGCCGTTCGGACGGAACTGGCTACCCCCGATCCCGATTTTGTCACCCCGGAAGTCTACAACAGCCTATTTACGGTTCATGGCACGGTGATGATCTTCCTGTGGATTGTTCCGGCAGGTGGCGGATTGGCTAACTATTTGATTCCCTTAATGGTGGGGGCCAAGGATATGGCCTTTCCCCGTTTGAATACCGTGGGTTTTTGGTTAATTCCTCCGGGGGGAATTTTACTGTTAGCCAGTTTCTTGGTGGAAGCCCCCCAAGCGGGTTGGACGTCTTACCCACCGTTAAGTCTATTATCGGGCCAGGTGGGAGAGGAAGTTTGGATTCTCAGTGTTTTATTGTTGGGAACTTCTTCGATTTTGGGGGCGTTAAATTTCTCCGTCACCATTTTTAAAATGCGGATTCCCACCATGGGATTAAACGATATGCCCCTGTTTTGTTGGGCCATGATCGCTACGTCCGCTTTGGTGCTGTTATCGACTCCGGTTTTAGCCGCAGCTTTAATTCTCCTCTCCTTTGATTTAATTGCCGGAACCAGTTTCTTTAACCCCACCGGGGGCGGTGATCCGGTGGTTTATCAGCACTTATTCTGGTTTTATTCCCATCCAGCGGTGTACATCATGGTCTTGCCCTTTTTTGGGGTAATTTCCGATGTGCTGCCGGTTCATGCCCGTAAACCGATTTTTGGTTATCAAGCGATCGCCTATTCCAGTTTAGCCATTAGTTTTTTAGGCCTAATTGTCTGGGCGCACCATATGTTCACCAGTGGAACCCCAGGTTGGTTACGGATGTTCTTTATGATCACCACGATGATCATTGCCGTACCCACGGGTATTAAGGTCTTTGGCTGGTTAGCCACGATTTGGGGCGGAAAACTGCGCCTGAATAGCGCCATGCTCTTTGCCATGGGGTTTCTGGCTACCTTTGTCATGGGCGGTGTCACCGGAATTATGGTGGCGTCGGTTCCCTTTGATATTCACGTTCACGATACCTATTTTGTCGTGGCGCACTTCCACTATGTTCTGTTTGGTGGGGCGGTGTTTGGGGTGTTTGCAGCCATTTATCATTGGTTCCCGAAAATGACGGGACGGATGATGAATGAACCCTGGGGAATCGTTCACTTTGTTCTCACCTTTGTGGGGACGAACTTAACCTTTATGCCCATGCACGCTTTAGGGTTACAGGGAATGCCCCGCCGGGTGGCCATGTATGACCCCCAATTCACCACGCTGAATCAGGTCTGTACCCTGGGTAGTTATATCCTGGCCGTTTCTACCTTCCCCTTCCTGATTAATGCGGCTTGGAGTTGGTTCAAAGGGCCCAAAGCCCCCGATAATCCCTGGGAAGCCCTAACCCTAGAATGGATGACGTCTTCTCCCCCTCCGATTGAAAATTTCCTAGTCACCCCCGTGCTCAAAACTGGGCCCTATGACTACGGTAGTCGCAAAACCTTGGCGATTCGTCAACGGTTAAAACAAATGACTGGAGATCGTCCCAAAGAAGTTGGAGTTCCCCTATCTCAAGCGAAATCTTCCACTTTATTTACAGACTCCGGTGCAACTACGGTGTTAGAAGGGGAAAAGGATATCGATAATCACAGTTAGGGTTGGGGTTAACCTCTCCCATGAATTAGGAATTGTGAATTACAAATTAATTCGTAATTCCTAATTATTTCTCTGTAAACTTCACTGAGTTAATTCATGCAAGGTTCAGCCATTAACGACTCTCAAACCGTTGTGGGATATGCACAAGAGGCCACTGCCTCAACCCATGAACACGCAGAACATCCCGATTTGCGAATGTTGGGGGTGGTGGTTTTTCTGGTGGCCGAGAGTATGATCTTTTTGGGTTTATTCTCTGCCTATTTAATTTATCGGGCTATGTCCCCGGTTTGGCCGCCCGAAGGAACAGAACGGGAATTACTACTTCCGGCCATTAACACGGTGGTTCTGATTTCTAGTAGTTTTGTCATGAACCAGGGGGCAATTGCTATTAAGAAAAATGACCCTGCGGGGTTGCGAAATTGGTTTATTGCCACGGTCATTATGGGGTTAACCTTTTTGGCCGGTCAAGCCTATGAATATAGTCAGTTAGGGTTTGGATTAACCAGCAATTTATACGCCAGTTGCTTCTATGTTTTAACCGGGTTTCACGGGTTACACGTTACCTTTGGAGTCGTATTAATTTTAGCGGTTCTCTGGCGTGGGCGCAAGGCTGACCATTACAGCAAAGAATCCCATTTTGGCCCCGAAGCTGCCGAATTATATTGGCACTTTGTTGATGTGGTTTGGATTATTCTGTTCATTTTGTTGTATTTGTTGTAAATAGCAATCAGTTGTAGGGGCGGGTTCTTTTAAATCTTTGTTATACCGTGTATCTCGATGAACCCGCCCTTACTTTTAAATCTTTGTTATACCGTGCATCTCGATGAACCCGCCCTTACCCGTTATCAGTTTGATCATTTAACTTAGGAAATATCCTCAATGAATAGCGATAGTTTAGAACAGGCTAAAAACAGGGAACAAGTATTTGATAATTTCCAAAAAATTGAGTATGAAATTGGGGCGAATTTAGATAAATTTGCTTTTTTAGATCAAGGATTGGAGAAGTCTCCCTATCAAAATCATATTCAAAATTATTCCCAATATTTAAACCGTAAACCTTTACAATATAGTCCCTATCCTGCCCTGGGAAAAATTCCTTATATTGATCAAGAAAGTTTGGCTTTTCTCCATCCTCAAATAGAAGAAGCCTGTGTTAGTTTGGGGAAATTTGAAGCGGGAGAACTTCACACGATTTGGCTGGGAAGAAATCCCCTAAAAACCACACAATTTTGGAGTACCACTAAAATTATTCCGGTGCTGAATACCTTAATTCAAATTGATCAAAAATTTCCTAAATATGATGTCAACAATTTAAAATTACAAAATTCCGATAACCGGACTGCAAACTTTTGCCTAAAAACTGCGATTGAAGATATAGTTAATTATAAACACAAAGTTGCTAGTTCTAACGCTTTAGCTGCTCTATTTAAAAGATTTGAAACCCGCTCTAATTTAGAGAAATGGCTGCAAAAAATCACGGGAAATTCAACTTCAAATTTTCAAGGTGATTATGGAGAAAATCCAGTATTTTTAAATCCTGAAATTGTTGATCCTGATACTAAAACTACTATTTTAAAAGCGGTTTTAGATACTACCAAAGGAGATAATTTTGTTTCGGCTTATGATTTAACTCGTCTCATTTCTTTAATTGGATGGCATAATTATTTACCCGCCCAATCTCAACTTCCTAACCTTCCAGAAAGAAACTTCAATTGTTTGGTTAAAGCCCTGGGTCAAGACCCTGCTCGTTATGTGGATGTCGCGTTAAAAACTTTGGGAATTGAACAGTTGATTACGTCTCCAGTTATTCTTTCTAAAATGGGTTATGGAGATAGTACAGTTCGGCAAACGGTAGAACTCTGCTATGTGGCGTTTGTACAATTTATTGACCCCTTACCCAATGCTAATCAAAAACCCTCGGAATTCCGAACCTTAGCACTTACTTTAAGGGGTGTAATTCCTATTAATAATAAGGAGGATTTTACTCAACAAGCATTGGAGTTAGATGCCAGAATGGCGGCAGAAGTCACGGAAATCTTTCGTCGTGTTGTTGTAGAAAGTTTAGATAAACTATAGCTGATTCCCCTTAGTTGTTCAGAGGAGAGGGATGGGAGTGTGGAAACTAGGGTGTTCCTCTCCCCTCTTTCATGGAAGGTTTTCACGGGGGTGTGCTTCAGACCTGAGAGTATCAATTTCTTGTCCGATTAATCCCTCTAACTTCCACCACTGCCCAAAACATATAAACTCAATAAAGTGCCACTATTCCATAATCCGTGCATGAACATTGGTGCTAATAAATTGCGCGATCGCGTATACACAAACCCTAGAACAATTCCTAACGTCATTAATGGCAAAATTTCCGACACATTAAAATGCGCCACGGCAAAGAGAAATCCACTTAAAAGAATCGCACTTCCCAGGGGAAGATAACGGGTTAAAGACGGTAATAAAAATCCTCGAAACATCATTTCTTCAAAGATCGGCGCCGCGATGGATGCGGTGATAAAAAATATCCCTAAAGCTACACTATCTTGACTTTCTAAAGCAATGGGTAATAAAGGATTACTGCCTCCTTGTCCGTCCCAAAATTTCTGATTAATTAAAGACACTAAAATCACTAACGGTAAAGCAACTAAATATCCACCCAAACCCCAAACAAACCAATTATCTTTGAGTTTGAAAGTAAACCAACCTTCGGGTAAGGGAAAATAGGGCTTAATCGAAAAATACAAAACCGAAAAGCCTCCCAGCATTAATAATAAATAGGTGATTAAAATATAAACCGCCTGAGTCCTAACATCAAAACTACTGGGCTGAAGATTTAATCCTTGAAAAACAGCCCTTAAAGTTAGGGGAATAAAGAATTGCCCTAATAGGGAAAAACCCACTACAAAAACCTGTAAAATAATTTCCCCATTCCAAGGAATTAACCAGGCTACATCCATATTGGTTGCTAAAACAGAATCCTTGCCTTTAAAAATTAATTGAATGCCTAAAACAATGGCTAATAATAATCCCATGACTAATCCTAGCCCCGGAATAGCACTGACAACCATTAACTTAAAAATCGCTTGTTCCGAGCGTTGCTGTTGTTGCGTTTCCAGGGTCACCAAGGCTTCTGGACGCTGTTGTAAAGTATAGAGTTTAACTAAAGATTGATAACGAAACCAACCCTCTAAATAGTTTTGGACAATGGGTTCAGCATCGGGCAATAATCGGGCGGGAGTTTGCCATAATCCGATTAACACCTGTGCTGTTTTTGCGGTTTTAACCGGACTTTCTGGTTCTGATTCAACTAAACTTTTCCAAGTTTCTATAGCTTGATCAGCAGATCCAATTTGTGTTTTTAAAATCCCGATTCTCAGTTTTAAATCTCGATTCAGTTGTTCTAATTCCTGTAAAGAACTAGCTGTTATTTGTTCCTGATTTTCTTGGAATTTAGTTAAATTTTTGGTAACAGATTCTTCTACCTGTTGATATTGTTTTAGGGCTTCCTGTACCGGAGTTTTACCAATTAAATTATCGCGTAATGTGATTAAATTACCGGCTTCTGTCCCTTTCCCTTGCCATTGGGAAGCATGAAGCAGTAAATTGGTTTGATACAATTCTAAACGGCTTTGAATTTGGGGTTGAGTCCAACTATTGAGTAACGATAAACCCAAAAAGCTAATGGCTAATAAGGTTAAAATTGCTAAAATCCAGCGTTTGGGTGTCATGATTTCAAAACGTAAGAATAAAATATTGCCGAGTTTGAGCGGTGAAACCCAACATTCTAACTGATACTGTTCCAAACAAGGTACAATGACATCTGGCTTAAATTCGGTTCAGTCCAGAGTCCAAAATTCCCACTCCTCAATTTAACAATGACGACCCGTGTAATTCTTGTCCGTCATGGTCAAAGTACCTATAATGCCCAAAGTCGAATTCAAGGTCGCTTGGATGCCTCTGTTTTGACAGAGAAAGGTTCTGTGGCCGCCCAGAAAGTCGGTGACGCCTTGAATGGTTTAAGGTTTGATGCTCTCTATTGCAGTCCTTTGCAACGGGCGAAACAAACGGCCCAAATCATCATCACCCACCTGTCTGACCCCCCAAAGGTTCAACCTAGCGACCTGTTAATGGAAATTGATCTCCCCCTGTGGGCGGGGATGGAACGTCAAGCGGTGATGGAACAGTTTCCCCAAGAGTATCAGAGGTGGCACGACTCGCCCCATGAGTTCTCAATGCAGATTCCCACACCGGAAGGAGAAAAACAATATTTTCCGGTCTTAGCATTATTTGAACAGGCGAAACAATTTTGGCGGGAAATCTTAGCCCGTCATCAAAATCAAACGGTTTTATTAGTGGCTCATAATGGAATTAATCGAAGTTTAATTGCGACGGCTTTAGGAATTCAACCGCAATTTTATCAAAGCGTACAACAGTCTAACTGTGGGATTAGTATTTTGAATTTTACTAATATTATCCCCGGAGAATTGCCAAAACCTGCGGATGTCCAGTTGGAGTCAATGAACTTAACAACTCATGTTGGTCATAAAGTCCCTTCTGTACGTCCGGGTCATCAAGGGCCACGGTTATTATTAGTTAGACATGGGGAAACGGAATGGAACCGCATGGGTCAATTCCAGGGACAAATTGATGTGCCGTTGAATGATAATGGTCGAGAACAAGCTCGGAAAGCGGCGGAATTTCTCAAAGAAATTAAAATTGATTTTGCGGTAACAAGTCCCATGGCTCGTCCCAAGGAAACCGCAGAAATTATATTACAAAATCATCCGGGGATAGAGTTACAATTAGAACCGGAATTTTGTGAAATTAGTCATGGTTTATGGGAAGGTAAATTTGAAGCGGAAATCGAACAATCTTACCCCGGATTATTAGGGGAATGGAAGACAGCACCCCAAACGGTTCAAATGCCTGAAGGCGAAAATTTACAACAGGTTTGGCAACGTTCTTTAATCGCCTGGAAGCAAATTGTTGAAACCTATAATCACCAAAATGTCACAATATTAGTGGTTGCCCATGATGCGATTAATAAGGCACTCTTATGTCAATTATTTAATCTGCCTCCCGATCATTTTTGGAACTTTAAACAGGGCAATGGTGCGGTGACGGTGATTGATTATCCCCAAGGAATTGAGGGTTTACCTGTGTTACAAGCGGATAATATTACCAGTCATTTATCGGGTAGTATTCTCGATAAAACGGCGGCTGGAGCGTTATAGTTGACGGTGGAATTTTAGCTAAAAACTCTTGATTATAGCCGAGATTTAGATCCCCCTAAATCCCCCTTAAAAAGGGGGACTTGGATCTCCTGTTCCCCCCTTGTTAAGGGGGGTTAGGGGGGATCATTGACTTGGGATCAGATCAAGGAAATTCTGGTTTGATCGCCTACTTTTAGCCTGAAGTTGACACTAATGCGTGGCACGTCTCTACTGCACCCTAAAACCAACACCTGATACTGGAATATGAATTGTCAACTTTTAAAGCAAGTTCGTGTAATTGATCCGGTTTCTAAACGAGATCAAATTGCTGATATTTTGGTGATTGATGGTTATATTAAAACCATTGAATCTGAAATTAATGATTATCCAGAAAATACCCTAATTATTAATAGGGAAGGCTTGATTTTAGGGCCGGGATTAGTTGATTTATATAGTCAGAGTGGGGAGCCGGGATTTGAAGAAAGGGAAAACTTAAATTCTTTATTGAATGCTGCTGCTGCTGGCGGATTTACTCGGTTAGCAGTTTTACCGAATACTATTCCAGCCATTGATAACCCAGCAACGGTGACATTATTACAACAACGATCGGAAAAAATTGCTATTCTCAATTATGAGTTTCAGCGTCCAAAATTATATCTTTGGGGTGCATTAACCCAAGATGTTGCAGGTCAACAAATGACGGAATTGAGTGAATTAGCAGATGCGGATATTGTGGGTTTTACTGAGGGTAAACCTCTGGAAAATTTAGCCTTATTAAGAAGAATATTAGAATATTTAAAACCTTTAAATAAACCCTTAGCCTTATATCCGTTTAATAGCCAATTAGCCGTTAATGGAGTCATGCGAGAGGGGCATGATTCCATCTTATGTGGTTTGCCCGGAATCCCCCAATTTGCGGAAACCGCAGCCTTAGCCGCGATATTAGAATTAGTAGAAGTAACGGCAACTCCGGTTCATATTATGCGGGTTTCTACGGCGCGAAGTGTAGAATTAATTGCCCAAGCTAAGGCCCGTAATTTACCGATTACCGCCAGTATAAGTTGGATACACTTATTATTAAATACCGCATCTATTAATCGGATTTGGAATCGACCCTTAGAAGATGACGACCCAACAATTCTTACTTATATTCCTCTCCCCTATAACCCTAATTTAAGAGTTGATCCTCCCTTGGGAAATCCATCGGATCAACAGGCTTTAATTCAAGGACTGGAAACGGGAATTATTGATGCGATCGCCATTGATCATACCCCCTATTGTTATGAAGAAAAAACCGTTGCTTTTGCTGACGCGCCCCCGGGTGTGATTGGGTTAGAATTAGCATTACCCCTATTATGGGAAACCTTTGTTGAGTCGGGGCGATGGTCAGCCTTAGATTTATGGAGATTTTTAAGTAGTAACCCGGCTATTTGTTTACAACAAACTCCCTATTCTATTCAACCGGATCGACCCGCAGAAATGATATTATTTGATCCTAAAAATTCTTGGGTTGTTAATGCAAATACCCTAAAATCTCGCTCTATTAATACTCCCTGGTTGGGGCAAGAAATTACTGGGCGGGTGATCAAAACTTGGTCGCCTGTATGTTAGTATATCCTAGTCCGTGATCACAACAACTTAGACTCTAATTTAACATTTTTCAGTAAAAATAATTAACTGTGAAGACTCAAAAACGACCGATTGCTGTAGATTTGTTTGCGGGTGCGGGAGGCATGACCCTGGGTTTTGAACAGGCGGGATTTGATGTTTTAGCTGCTGTGGAAATTGACCCGATTCATTGTGCAACCCATGAATATAATTTTCCTTTTTGGCAGGTGTTTTGTCAAGGTATTGAAACCCTCACGGGATTAGAAATTAGACAGAATTCTGAGATTGGAGATCGGGAGATTGATGTGGTGTTTGGGGGGCCACCTTGTCAGGGTTTTTCATTAATTGGAAAACGGGCTTTTGATGATCCGAGAAATAGTTTAATGTTTCATTTTATTCGGTTAGTTGATGAATTACAACCGAAATATTTTGTTTTGGAAAATGTTCCCGGTTTAACGGTGGGAAAACATCGACAATTTATTACTGAGATTATTGATAAGCTGCAAAGTCAGGGTTATCAAGTCATAGAAAACTATCAAGTCTTAAATGCTTCCTATTATGGTGTACCTCAAGATCGATCGCGTTTATTTATTTTAGGATCTCGCCAAGATTTACCCTTACCTGGTTATCCTCAACCCATCACAAAACCGCCAAAAGTTAATCCTAAAATTGATAATAAATTGAATAACTTATCTCCCTGTCCGACGGTTTGGGATGCCATTGGAGATTTACCCACTATTGAACAATATTCTGAATTATTCCTAAGAGATTATACCCTAGCTGAATATCAAAAATCAAGTTTTTATGCTCAACTATTGCGAGGATTATTCCCAGTTAAGGATGATTTTTCCTATCCGAGAATTTTTGATCAAAATCTGTTAACCTGTAGTTTGCGATCGCGCCATTCTTCCACCTCTACGGCACGATTTGAAGCCACGGAATGGGGAAAAACGGAAAAAATTAGTCGATTTCATAAACTCCATCCCCAAGGTTTATGTAACACTTTAAGAGCCGGAACACCTAGCAACCGAGGCGCCTTTACTTCCCCCCGTCCAATTCATCCCTATACCCCCCGTTGTATTACGGTTAGAGAAGCCGCCCGCTTACATTCCTATCCCGACTGGTTTAGATTTCAAGGGACAAAATGGCACGGTTTTCGACAGGTAGGAAATTCTGTTCCGCCCTTATTAGCTAAAGCAGTGGCGGGGGAAATTATCAAACTTTTGGGGATAATTCCCAGTCAACCAACGGAAAAGAAAAAATTAGGTGATGATGCGTTATTATATTTGAATATGTCCCAAGCTGCAAAACTCTATAATGTTGATCCCCATGTAATTGAGCCTAGAAAAAGAGGAAATAAGGGTGAATAATTTATGGCAGATAAAGGCAAAAAATCAGGAAGATATGATGCAATTATTGCTGAAATATTTAGACAGCATTATCAAGCAGGTATAACTAATTTTGAATTCAGTCGTTCTGAATTTACCGAAGTAGCTCAAAGTCTCAATATTCCATCTCCTAAAAATTTAGGTGATGTTTTATATTCTTATCGTTTTAGGCGAAAGTTTCCAACGTTAATATCTGATACTGCACCCGATGGTTTAGAATGGGTTATTGAGTTGGCAGGACAAGCGGTTTATAGATTTAAACTAAGTCCAATTAATCGAATTACTCCTAACCCCAATCTAATTTGTATAAAAATTCCTGACTCGACACCTGAAATCATCAGTCAGTACGCTTTAAGTGATGAACAAGCATTACTAGCAAAGGTACGCTATAATCGATTAATAGATATCTTTCTAGGAATTACAACGTATTCTTTACAAAATCATCTAAGAACTACAGTGCCTAATATTGGACAAATTGAAATAGATGAAATTTATGTAGGAGTCAATCAAAACGGCGCACAGTATGTCATTCCAGTTCAAGCTAAGGGAGGATCTGATCAACTTGGTGTTGTTCAAACAAAACAGGATATAAGCTGTTGTATCACTAAATTTCCTGATTTGATTTGTCGTCCTGTATCTACTCAATTTATGCCAGATAATGTTATTGCTATGTTTGAATTAACCCTAGAAAATGATCAAGTTAGGATTGTTAGAGAAAAACATTACCAGTTAGTTTTGAGTAAAGATATTTTAAAAAATGACTTGGAACAATATAAAGTATGGGAATAATTTGAGCACAGATAAACGAGCCAAAATTGCTCTATAATAGAATTAATCTCTCACTGAATTACTATAAATTCTATGGCTAAATCTATTAATCCTAAAGGATTAGATATTACTCCCTATATTGACCATACCTTACTGAATCAAACGGCAACACCAGAACAAATTCAACAGTATTGTTATGAAGCAGAAAGATATAAATTTGCCAGTGTTTGTGTGTTTCCCAGTTATGTTAAATTCGTGAAAGAATTTCTGCAAGGAAAATCACCCCAGGTCTGTACTGTGATCGGATTTCCCACCGGAGCGACAACTTCTAAGGTTAAACTCTATGAAGCCCAGGAAGCGGTTGAAAATGGCGCGACGGAGTTAGATGTGGTAATTAATTTAAGTTGGTTGAAAACTGGAAAAACCGAGGAATTGTATCGAGAAATTGCCGAAATTTGTGAAGAAACTGGACAAACGGTTAAGGCAATTATTGAAACCAGTGTACTGACAGATGAGGAAAAATGTTTAGCCGTTGAGGTGTTAATGGATACGGGAATTGCCTATATTAAAACCAGTACGGGATGGTATGGGGGGGCGACCGTTGCCGATATTGAATTGATTAAATCCGTGACCAAAGGACGCATCGGAATTAAAGCCTCCGGTGGCATTAGTACCTACCAACAAGCGGTTGATTTAATTGTAGCAGGAGCCACTCGTTTAGGCACTTCTCGCGCCGTTGATATTTTGAAAACAGAAACTAAAAAAGAGAGTTAATAGACAAGATTCAATGAGTAAAACCTATAGTGCTACGGGGATTAATTTAAAAGCCCAACCCTTTGGAGAATCCGATCGACTTTTAACCATTTTAACCCGGGAATTTGGCTTAATTAAAGCCATTGCCCCCGGAGCTAGAAAAGCAAAATCTTCCCTAGGAGGACGGAGTGAATTATTTGTTGTCAATCAATTATTAATTGCTAAAGGGCGATCGCTTGATAAAATAACCCAAGCCGAAACCGTCACCACCTATGGAGGTTTAAGTAAAAATTTAGGTAAATTAGCCGCTAGTCAATATTTAGCAGAATTAGTCCTCAGTCAAGCCCTCGGCGACCATCAGCAAGAGGATTTATTTATCCTCCTGAATGAACATTTAAACCGTTTACAAACTCTTTCTAATTCCCATTTAGTTGCTAATTCTACTCAAATTATTGCCTGTTTAACCCAAGGAATTTTCCATCTTCTCGCCCTAGCGGGAACCGCACCTCAAGTCCAATTATGTTGTTTAACTCAACGACGACTTCAGCCTAATTTTACCGATGAACATTGGCGGGTTGGGTTTAGTATTGAGACCGGGGGAATTATTAATTTATCGGAGTGGACTCCATCCGCTCTAAAACAGAAAAAACCGATTACCGTTGCCTCAAAAACCCCTATACTTAAGGAGTCTGGCAACCTTTACACCATAGAGAGTGTGCCTCAACCTCAACTGAAAATCAATACAAAACTGACCGCCGGACAGTTAGCAATTCTGCAACACTTAGCCCAACCTGAACTCCTTGACCCAGAGGTGTCATCCCGATCTGAACTGATTCTGGCTTGGGACTGGATGACCGTAGAACGGACATTACGGCAATATACAGAATATCATTTAGGGTGTTGTATCCGTTCCGCGTCGCTGATTGATACCTTTACCCACCAATTTATTATTGATCCCCCGTTTTAATATTAGTCATGCCACCGATCCAATTAATCATTAAAATGTTAGGGAGAGAGTGTCAATTTTCGCTCAAGCCTGACTGCTCTTAGAATACCAATTTAAAATTATAAGATGCGATCGCCAGATTTAGAAAAAAACTTTAAATTCCATCCACCCTTGGCCATTATGAAAGATTGGGAGACTGACTCCTTGATAGAAATTACCCCGTCTAGTTCCGCAGAATTGGACAATGGAAAAAATAATTACGATCACAATAGCCCTGTGCCCGAACCCCCAGGGGAAGAAGAAAGGGGATTTTTACCCGTCCTGAGAAACAAAAATTTCCTCGCCCTTTGGAGTGGACAATTGTTTTCTCAACTGGCGGATAAAGTTTATTTAGTATTAATGATTGCCATTATTTCGACTCGATTTCAACAGGCTGATCAAACCATTAGCGGTTGGGTATCAGCCATTATGATGGCGTTTACTATTCCTGCAATTTTGTTTGGAGCGGGTGCGGGAGTATTTGTTGATCGATGGTCAAAAAAAGCGGTTTTAGTGATTACGAATCTATTACGCGGGGGTTTAGTTATGGCTTTACCCCTCATTTTATGGCTATTTCAAGATCAATATTTCGGCCAATTACCCGTGGGATTTTATATTTTATTAATCACTACTTTTTTAGTCTCTACCCTGACTCAATTCTTTGCCCCAGCGGAACAATCAGCTATTCCTTTAGTCGTGGAAAAACGTCATTTATTATCCGCGAATTCTCTGTATACTACAACCATGATGGCTTCGGTGATTGTAGGGTTTGCGGTGGGAGAACCCCTATTAGCTCTGGCGGATTTAATTGCTAATCAAATCGGTTTACAATCCATCGGAAAAGAATTAATTGTTGGGGGAGAATATGTAATTGCCGGGTTGATTCTAATGCTTTTAAACACCCAAGAAAAAAATAATAATTCTGACCATGAACAACCCCATATTTTAGAAGATTTACGCGATGGGATTCGCTATCTAAGTAATCATACTTTGATTAGAAATGCTTTACTCCAATTAATTATTCTGTTTTCAATTTTTGCCGCCCTAGCGGTTTTAGCCGTGCGTTTGGCGGAAATTATTCCCGAGATTAGTTCCTCCCAGTTTGGCTTTCTATTAGCTGCTGGAGGGGCGGGAATGGGTCTTGGAGCAACGCTTCTGGGGCATCTGGGGCATCGATTTACCCATTTTCAATTGGCGTTAATGGGTTCTTTTGGAGTCGCCGGATCATTGGGGGGATTATCCCTATTTAATGAAAGATTGTGGCCGACTTTAATCTTAATTTTCGGCTTAGGAATTTTTGGGGCAATTGTAGCAATTCCCATGCAAACCACAATTCAAGCGGAAACCCCGGAAGCAATGCGAGGAAAAGTCTTTGGTCTTCAGAATAATGCGATTAATATTGCCTTGAGTTTACCCTTAGCTTTAGCGGGATTTGCGGAAACCTTAATTGGGTTATCTAATGTGTTTTTGAGTTTAGCAGGATTAGCGATCGCCGGGGGTTTTATTACTTGGTTAATCTCTCGAAATGCGCCCCATATTACGGAAGGAGAGGGGGAAAAATTCTAGGGTATGTAAGCATTCTTTGCACGCACCCACAGCCAATCATCAACAACCCTAAAATCCTATGGAAAATGATCTTCTGCTGTTAGAAAAAGTCGCTCAATTTGTATTAACAGGGAATGGAGAAAAGCCCAATTCTTCTATTGTCGCTGAAACCTTAATTCGATGTGAAAATCAAGCCAAAAAAACTAAAGAAAAACATAGCTTTGAATCCTTGATTGGAAACTGGCGACTCTGTTGGGTGAGTGGAACCCAGAAAATCCGTAAACAAGCCGGATTTGTTAAAGGCGGCGGACTTTATATTCCTAGTTTTTTGAATTTACAAATTATCTATTCTCGATATCCCCATCCATTATTAAGAATAGAAACACCCCCAGAAATAGACGCAGGAATGATTCAAAATTGTGTCAAATTAAATCAGTTTAATTTAACCCTCACTGGCCCCGCAAAGTTTTTAGATAAAAAGAATATTCTCGCCTTCGATTTTACCTATGTTACCTCCAAACTTTTCGGCTTAAATCTTTATGACGGTAAAATGCCCGGAACCGCCAGCAATTCTGAAAAATTTTATCAAGATTCTATTAAGAATCAAGCCTTTTTTGCCTTTTTTGTGATTACTCCCAATCTAATTGCCGCTAGGGGTCGAGGCGGTGGTCTTGCCCTGTGGACAAAAGTTTGAAAAAGCGATCCCAAACCCTTGTATGATAGAAGGTTCAGTTACTTTTGAACACTGAAATTACACCCTAAATTTTGCATTGGTAATCAACTATGGCAACCCTGAACAATAACTACCTCAAACTCAAAGCCGGATATCTATTTCCCGAAATTGCCCGCCGGGTGAATGCTTTTGCAGAAGCCAACCCCGACGCCAAAATCATCCGTTTAGGCATTGGGGACGTCACCGAACCCTTACCCGCAGCCTGCCGTCAAGCCATGCTTCAGGCCGTCGAAGACATGGGCAACCGTGACACCTTCAAAGGTTACGGCCCGGAACAGGGTTATGGTTGGTTACGCGAAAAAATTGCCGCCCACGATTTCCAAGCTAGAGGTTGCGATATTTCCGCCGATGAAATCTTCATTTCCGACGGTTCAAAATGCGATACCGGAAATATTTTAGATATTTTTGGAGATGATAATATTATCGCCGTCACTGACCCGGTTTATCCCGTTTATGTCGATACAAATGTGATGGCAGGACACACGGGAGATGCTAATGAAAATGGAGAATATGGGGGTTTAGTTTATATTCCAATTACGGCGGAAAATAATTTTACTGCTGCTATTCCGACCCAAAAAGTGGATTTAATTTATCTGTGTTTTCCTAATAATCCCACGGGGGCAACGGCAACTAAAGAACACTTAACCGCCTGGGTCGAATACGCTAAAGCTAACGGTTCTATTATATTATATGATGCGGCTTATGAAGCGTTTATTTCTGACCCGAATTTACCCCGTTCTATCTATGAAATTCCTGGGGCAAAAGACTGTGCGATTGAGTTTCGTTCTTTCTCCAAAACCGCCGGATTTACGGGAACTCGTTGTGCGTTTACGGTAGTTCCAAAAACCTTAACCGCTAAAGCTAAAGATGGTTCCGATGTGGAATTATGGAAGTTATGGAATCGTCGTCAAGCGACTAAATTTAACGGTGTTTCCTATATTATTCAACGGGCGGCGGAGGCGGTTTATTCAGACGCAGGAAAAGCTCAAGTTAAGGCGTTAATTCAATTTTATATGGAAAATGCCCAAATTATTCGGGAGCAATTAACGGCGGCGGGATTAAGTGTTTATGGGGGAGAAAATGCCCCCTATGTTTGGGTGAAAACACCTCAAGGTTTATCGAGTTGGGATTTCTTCGATAAGCTGTTACAAACCTGTAATGTTGTGGGAACTCCGGGTTCTGGTTTCGGTGCGGCGGGGGAGGGTTATTTCCGTATTTCTGCTTTCAATAGTCGGGAAAATGTAGAAGAAGCTATGCGTCGAATTACCGAGAAGTTTAAGGTTTAAATTGTTGGGTGGGCATTGCCCACCTTGTTGCATCTAGTAAAACCAGAAACAACCTCATGGGGTTGACCCTATGGCAAAAATGACTTATCATTGCCATAGGGTCAACCCCATAGCAATTTATCAAATAAGGAAGCACCTATGACGCAACCCAAGAAATTCGGTGAAGAGCCAGAAGGTTCATACGGGAAAAACAAGACGATAACCATTGGCGGAATTCCTATGACAGTTTACATGATGCCTAATGGTGAATATCGATGGTCAATGAGACAAGTTAGTAAAGCACTTGGATTCAATGGAGGAATGAAGGATGGTTAAGCGAAACCCTGTGAGCAAAAGGTAATGCTTTTTAGCTTAGGTTGAGGTACAGAATTTACTAGATACATAGTTGCATCTAGTAAACAAAGAAAAAACCTCATGGGGTTGACCCTATGGCAAAAATGGCTTATCATTGCCATAGGGTTAACCCCATAGCAATTTATCAAATAAGGAAGCACCTATGACGCAACTCAAAAAATTCGCTGAAGAGCCAGAAGTTTCATACGGGAAGAACAAGATGATAACCATTGGCGGAATTCCTATGCCAATCTCCATGATGCCTAATGGTGAATATCGATGGTCAATGAGACAAGCTAGTAAAGCAGTTGGATTCAATGAAGGATGGTTAAGCGAAACCCTGCGAGCAAAAGGTAATGCTTTACATAGGTTGAAAGGCTATGGTTTTAAAGGAGACTATGAATCTCAACAAGAACAAGGCTTTATTGAGAGCTATTTGATTTCAACTGAAGACTTTATGGCGGTTATAATGTATGCCGTCCTTGTAGGAGAGCGCCGACCTGCAATTAGTTTGATGGCGGCTGCGATGCAGGAGACATTAGAACGTAGAGCAGATCACGCTTTTGGAGTAGTAAGAGATGAAGATGAATACATCCAAAAGTTTGAGTATCGTAATGCGTCAATTATGCTCAATATAGATTTAAGGGCAGCAATTGGAGAATGGATTGAAAATAATCAAAGTTCAATTCAAGAGTATACTAAAGAATACTCTATAAGAGGTGGAGCTAGGGGAATATATGCTTCTGCTCTTGGTAAAATTTATCAATTTTTATTTGGTAAATATAAAAAAGAAATCAATAAACACCTAGATATAGCAGATTACAAAACACCTAAAGATCATGTTCATGTTAATCAACTACAGCGAATTACCCAGATAGAGGATTTAGCTGCAAAGTACATACGGCGTAAAGGTATGAATCCTATTGAAGCAATTGCTTCTGCTGCTGATGCCTTAATGATTGAACCGGAAGAACCTAAACTAGGAGACCGTATAACTAGACAAGATGTTCATCGGGTACTTGATGCTAAAAAGGCTTTATCAGCTAACAATAATAATAAAAACAAAAAGAAGAAGTAAATTATGGAAATTACAAATTTGCCACAAGTATCAATAAAGGATCGGCATTTTTTACCTCGAACTTCAGGAATTTACTTTGTTGTCAACGAATTAGGCGAAGTTTTGTATATTGGTAAAACCAAAAATTTGAGGCAGCGATGGCAAAATCATCATCTTATAAATTACAACTGGAGGATAGTTTATTTTGAAGCTGAATACTGTAGTTTACCCGGATTAGAAACTCAATTAATTCGTAAATTCTTACCTCGTTTGAATAAACAACATTGCCACACTGTTTACACTGTGTTGGCATACCGTAAGAAACTACTATCTTGTCTCCCTCAATCAAAGAATTTTTAAGTTAGTAACTTGGGTTGAAAAAAATACAACCCAAGACTAAACTTTTCTTTTCAGGTCAACAGGAGGATATATATAGAATGATGAACTGGAATTATCGTGTTTTTCAAGAACCTAATGGTGACTATATCATTCGTGAAGTCTTCTATGCCGAAGATGGAACAATTATCAGTTGTACACAAAATGCAGTAGAACCCATCGGTCAATCTTTAGAAACGTTAGCTAGGGATATTGAAGCTTTTCAAGAGGCGTTAACTTTACCTCTCTTAACGTTAGCCGATATTCCTATTAGTACAACTAAAAAGCGTCATGATGAACGCCATAATAATATTTCTCATGAACAGTTAATGGCAGAACTTGGATTATGCGAACCGTTGAGGAATTAATTACAGAAGCATTATCTTTACCCAGTGCATCGAGAGTGCTTCTCGTCGAGAAATTAGTCGAAAGTTTGGAGTTTGATGTTGATGAAACTATACAAACACTATGGATAACAGAAGCAAAACAGCGTCGAGATGAAATTCGGACTGGTGTAGTGCAACCGATACCAGGGGAAGAAGCATTAAGTCAGATTTTGAGGAGTGTAAATTATCTGGCTAGTACAATTTCTTATCCCTAAAGTTAATCTATAATTAAAATACCATTTACAATTTCTAAAATCTATGCCTGAAACTAAAATTAGTTTAGATGAACCCCTGCAAAATGCTCTGGCTGAAATTTCACGAGAAACGGGAAAAACTCAAAGTCAATTAATTAGCGAAGCAGTTGAACAATTAATTAAAGACTATCAACGGCAAAACCGATATTTATTAATACAACAAGCTAAAGGAGTATGGGCAGATCGAGAAGATATAGATATCCCTGATTTACAACATTTACGTCAGGAATGGCAGAGATTTTAACAATTTTTATTGGTCAATATGCCTAAGATTTTATTAATTGATACTGATGTTTTAATCGACTTTTTACGAGGGTGATCGCAAGCTGTTACTTACTTAGAAAATTTAATAGAAGAATCTATTTTAATTTCAAGTATTACTATTGCTGAACTTTATTCAGGCGTTCGGGAAGGGAAAGAAAGAGAGGTGTTAGATACCTTTTTTCTTGCCTTTAAAATTGTACCTATTAATGAAGAAATTGCTATTAAAGGAGGATTATATCGCCGAGATTATGGAAAAAGTCATGGTGTAGGACTGGCTGATGCGTTAATTGCTGCTACTGCTGAAGTTAAACAAGCTCACTTAGTAACTTTGAATCAAAAACATTTTCCAATGCTAGATACTGTAATTGTTCCTTACAAAAAACAATAATTTATTGATCTATCCTACTAGCTCGTATAATTTTAATTGAGTTAGATCACATCATTAATAATATTTATTATGAACAATTAATGGTAGAACTTGGATTATGCGAACCATTGAAAAATTAGCACTATTTGGGGAAATTTAACCTTTAATTTTAACTATTCTCCCAAACGATATCCTTTCCCATAAACCGTGTGAATTAGGGGGATTTCCCCGGTAGTTTCGATTTTTCTTCTTAACAGGCGAATTTGTGCTGCTAATACATTGCTGCTCGGTTGTTCACCCGCTCCCCAGAGATGTTGATGAATTTGATCATGGGTTAATAATTGTCCTGGAAAGCGCATCAAATAAGCTAAAAGTTGGCTTTCTTTTTCTGATAAATCAATCATACGTCCACCTCGATAGGCGAGTTGATTATCGAGGTCTAATTCTAAGTCTAATACTTGCAAACGGTTAGAATTAACGGGGGATTCTATAACTTGATAACGACGTAATAAGGCACGAACCCTAGCTAATAATTCGCGTAATTCAAAGGGTTTCATTAAATAGTCATCTGCCCCGGCATCTAATCCTTGAACTCGATCATCTAGGGTGTCTTTTGCGGTTAAAAATAGAATCGGTGTTTGATCTGAATGCGATCGCAATTCCTGACAAATTTCTAAGCCGGATTTTTGCGGTAACATCCAATCCAAAATTAATAAATCATAATGATTTTGACGGGCTAAATCACAGCCAAAACAGCCATCCGTTGCAATATCAACTGTATAACCTTCACGGGTTAATACCCGGCTTAAAGGTTCTGTTAATTCGATTTCATCATCAACCAATAAAATTCGCATAATTTAGTAATATTATCTCAGGATAAAGTTAATATAATTAACAATAATTTTCCCAAAATTAGGGTCTGTAGGGGCGGGTTCAAATAAATCTATAATATCCACAAATAACCTACCTAAACCCGCCCCTCAACATAATTTATAATCAACTGAATATTAAGCAGGGGTTGGGCGGGTTTTGAACAGTTATTTTTGGGAAACATAAATTTTTACAAAACCCGCCCCTACAAGTGATCATAAAAACCATTCAAAAGTGCATCATTTCTGGTTCTAAATAAGCCGCATCAATCCATTCCTGCATGGCTGGAAGTGACCAAATTTTTTCGACATAAGCCTGTTCAATTTCTCCTAACTTGACATCATAGGTAATAAATCGAGAAATAACCGGGGCAAACATCGCATCTGCAATGGTAAAATTTCCGAATAAAAATTCACCGTGAGCGCCGTATTGTTCCCGACATTCGCGCCAAATTGCCGTAATCCGATCAATATCGGTTTGTACGTCCGGTTTCATGCCTTCTCTGGGGTAACGAGTCCGACAATTCATCGGCATTTGTTGCCTTAAATTGATAAATCCAGCGTGCATTTCATAACTGATACAGCGCGCATAAGTCCGGGCTTCTAAGTTTTGCGGCCATAAATCAGGAATAAAATTTTCAGCAATATATTCACAAATGGCTAGGGATTCCCAAACCGTTAAATCTCCGTCTAATAATACCGGAACTTTTCCCGATGGAGAATAGCGCCGGATTTGTTTGTAGGTGTTGGGATTACCTAAATCAATCAAAATTTCAGAAAAATTAATTCCGGCTTGCTTCAGAAGAAACCAAGGACGCAATGACCAAGAAGAATAATTTTTGTTGCCAATCACCAGAGTTAACTGTCCCATAATCTGGTAAATAAAAGTTAGGGTAATTATTGCCGTTTCAACAGATACCGAATTTTCGGCGAACTGCACTGATCAATCCTAAATCCTATCATTTCTCATTCCTATGATCACCGTAGCACTGCCTAAAGGCGCTTTATTGATAGAAACTATTCGACTTCTGCAAGCCGTTGGACTTGATTTTAGTGCTTTTTTAGATCCCGGCAATCGACAACTGCAAATTCATGATCCCACTCAAACAGCCAAGGCGTTATTAGTGCGGGCGCAGGATGTCCCGGTTTATGTGGAATATGGTCAAGCCCAGTTAGGCATTGTCGGTTATGATGTCCTGCGGGAGAAAAAGCCTCAAGTCGCTTCACTAGTTGATCTCAAGTTTGGCAAATGCCGGATGTCGGTTGCGGTTAAACAATCGAGTCCCTATCAAATTCCGGTAGAGTTACCGCCCCATAGTCGGGTCGCTTCTAAATTTGTCCACTGTGCCAGTGAGTATTTTGAGAGTTTGGATTTACCAGTGGAAATTATACCATTATATGGCTCCGTTGAATTGGGGCCTATTACGGGAATGTCTGAAGCGATTGTAGATTTAGTTTCTACGGGTGCAACATTACAGCAAAATGGATTAACGGAAATTGAGGTGTTATTTGAAAGTACAGCCTACTTAATTGCCCATCCCTTAAGTTATCGTTTGAATACGGGCGGACTGAAAGATTTAATTACTCAAATCCAAGCACAACTAACTGTTAAAGCGTAATTTTGGGGGATTTAATGCTCCAAAGTTGATAGGGGTTTAGTCGTTGTTTCTTGGGCGTTTGCCCTCAGCATTTGCTCAAAAACCTGGGCTTCTACGGGACGACTAAACCAATATCCTTGTAGACAATCACAGCCATAATCTCGCAAAAATTCTTGTTCGGCTTTGGTTTCTACTCCTTCTGCAATGACTCTCATCTCTAAACTATGGGCCATGACAATGGTGGCTTTAACAATGGCTGCATTTTTAATATGATGGTTAACGTCTTGAACAAAACAGCGATCTAATTTTAAGGTATCAAAGGGGAATTTTTGCAAGTAGCTTAAGGAGGAATAACCCGTCCCAAAATCATCTAAGGACAATCCGATACCTAAATTTTTGAGTTCATTGAGAATCGAAACGGAACGTTCTGGATTTTTAACTAAAACACTTTCTGTTAGTTCTAATTCTAAACAACTTGGATCTAAATTAGTTTGCTTGAGCACTTGCATCACATAGCGTCCTAAGTTCCGTTGATGAAATTTTACTCCCGAAACATTCACCGCAACGGAGATTTGAAATCCCTGATTTTGCCATTGTTTTAACTGTTGACAGACTTGACGAATCATCCATTCATCAATTTCTACAATTAAATCATTTTCTTCCGCAATACTTAAACATTCAATCGGAGGAACTAATCCTCGTTGGGGATGTCGCCACCGAAATAGAGCTTCTGCTCCGGTAATTTTTCCGGTTTTTAAGTCAAGTTGGGGTTGATAATGGATCGTAAATTCTTCTTTCTCTAAGGCATGATGTAGATCAATTTCTAAGTGAAACCGATCTTGAATTTTTGTCCAAATTTCATTAGTATATAAAAAATAAGAATGGGTTCCCTGTTGTTGAGCCTGACGCAAAGCAATATTAGCTTTAATCAGGAGATTATCAAAATCATTATCATGTTGGGGATATAAGGAAACCCCTAAACAGCACCCTAATAATAATCTATAGTCTGAAATTTTAATTGGTTTAGATAAACAATTTAAAAGTTTGATCGCAATTTCTTCGATTTCATTTTCATCGGAAATCGGCGGTAAAACCAAGGCAATTTTTTCACTTTTTAATTTAACTACAAATCCAGCCCTTTGTATTTCATCATGAATCCGATTAATCACCGCCTGGACTAAAATATCCCCATAATTTGTACCTAAATAATCTTGAAATCGTTCTAAGCGATCTAAACTTAAAATAAATACTGGAACCGACTGATCCGGTGAGATAATGTCTCTAATAATTTGTTTGAATTTACTCTGCAAATTCAATTGTGCTGATAAGTTGATATGAGATTCATCATTAAAATTTCCAACTAATTGAATCAAGGTTTCAGACTCGGAAATTGAGGTGGGATTCTGAATTTGTTCTTGTTTGTTAAATTGAGCTTGAATGGCGGCTAAGAGTTCAGATTTACTATAGGGTTTAGTTAAATAGTCATCCGCACCCAGTTCCATCACCCGGCGTAAATTACTGCGTTCATGTTGGGCGGTTAAACAAATAAAAGGAATCGACAGGGTATCGGGGTTACTTCTTAACTGTTCTAGGACTCCATACCCATCTAAATTCGGCATAATTAAATCACATAAAACTAAATCGGGTTGTTGGTTTTGGATCAGTTCGATCCCGATTTGTCCATTATCGGCTTCGAGAAGTTCAAATCCTTCAGCATGGAGAATTTTTAGTAAACTCCTACGCAATAAAACATCATCTTCAATAATTAGAATTGTTTTCATGGTTTCTACTCTATCCTCAAATTCTATTTATAGTTCCTAATAGACTATAAATCCTTTAGCTATTCATTATCTGCGATCCCAACTGGATAGGTTTCTTTAAAAAAGATAAAGAACGTTATATCCATTAAGATATATCGTTAATTCTTGAATTGATGTGATATAAAAACGACAATTATGTGAGATTTTATGCCAGAATATGTGATCTGCATCGTTAAAAAGTGACCTAAATCATCACAATTTGCGTATTTACACGGATTGAAATGGTTTAAAAAACATTTTTTCCCTAAATTTGAGGCTTTGGGGTATAACAGGCCGCGTCGTGAGCCCCATTCGACAAGCTCATGACAGGCTTCGACTTCGCTCAGGAGAGCCTTGTCGAACGATAATAGGGAATGAGTTTGCTGGATTTAGAAGTGTCTTAACTTTGCTGTGTAGAGCTATAGGAGTTATTTGGAGTTGGATGTCCTGGATACGGATTTTGCACCGAGGGTGTGATGCCCCAAGGTGGGATCTGACCATCAGGCGTGTTAGACTTTTGTGAAGTGAAAATCACTTAAATTTTAAGTTGGAATGACTACCCTAATTTCTCCTAACAATACCCCTCAAGAACAGAACTCCCGTGAAACAGATTGGCGCTTACTTGTGCGAATTGCTGAGTATGCAAAACGGAATCGACGGTTATTAATTTTGTGCTTGATTTTATTAATTCCCCTCTCGGTTTCCGGTGCCGTTCAACCCATTTTAATTGGACAAGCGATTTCTCTCATCCGTCAGGAACCGACAACCCATCCCTTACTCAGAGAAATGTCTCTATCGGATGGATTGAATGTTTTGGCTATTATCCTTCTAATTACTATTTTAGCTCGATTTTTATTACAATCAATTCAAGGATATTGGGTGCAAAAAATAGGTCAACAAATTACGACGGATATTCGGAATGATTTATTTGATCATGTCACTTCTTTAGCGGTGAGATTTTTTGACCGCACTCCAGTGGGACGATTAATTACCCGTTTAACTAGTGATGTTGATGCCTTGGGTGATGTATTTTCTACGGGTGCAATTGGGATTGTTAATGATTTATTTTCCATTTTAGTCATTGCCATTTTGATGTTTATGATGCAATGGAAATTAGCCTTAATTTTGGTTTTAATGATGGTTCCGGTAACGGCTATAATTGTTTATTTTCAACAACAATACCGGAAGGCTAACTATAAATCAAGAGACGAACTTTCTAATCTTAATTCCCAATTTCAAGAAAATATGGTGGGAATTGGGGTTGTACAATTATTCCGTCGAGAAAGATTTAATTCTGAATTATTTCGAGCTACTAATCTTCGATATATTAAAGCCGTTGATCAAACTATTTTTTATGATTCGGCGGTATCCGCAACCTTAGAATGGATTGCCTTAATTGCCATTGGCGTTGTTTTGTGGTTTGGCGGCCGACAAGTTGTGGAAAATGAATTGAGTTTTGGGACGTTATCAGCTTTCATTTTATATGCCCAACGATTGTTTGATCCCCTACGACAATTTGCCGAAAAATTCACCGCCATTCAATCAGGATTAACCGCCATTGAACGGATTAATAATATTTTGAATGAACCGATAGAAATTCAGGATCTTGATCAAGTTACTGCCCATCTTTCTACCCTAGATTCTGATGATCAAAATTGGGTGCAAATGGGAGAAATTCGGTTTGAAAATGTTTGGTTTGCCTATAAAGAAGATGACTATGTGATCAAAAACCTCGATTTAACCATTCGTCCTGGGGAAAAAGTCGCCTTAGTCGGGCCAACGGGCGCCGGAAAAAGTACGATTATTCGACTCTTGTGTCGATTATATGAACCCACTCAAGGACGAATTTTAGTCGATGGCATTGATATTCGAGAGTTACGTCAAACCGAACTTAGACGTCATATTGGGGTGATTTTACAGGATGGTTTTTTATTTGCTGGAGATGTTAAAAGTAATATTACCCTAGGAGAATCCTATAGTTTGGCAGAAATTAAACAGGCTGCGGAAAAAACCAATATAAATCGTTTTATTGAACAGTTACCCCAAGGATATAATACCGAACTTCGAGAACGGGGAACGAATTTATCCAGTGGTCAAAAACAACTGTTAGCCTTTGCCAGAGCAGCAATTCGGAATCCTCAAATTTTAGTTTTAGATGAAGCAACGGCTAATTTAGATGTGGGAACGGAAGTTTTAATTCAAGAAGCCTTAGAACGTCTGTTAAAAGAACGTACCGCTATTATTATTGCTCACCGTCTTTCAACGATTAGAAATGTGGATCGGATTTTAGTATTAAAACGAGGGCAATTGGTTGAGTCGGGAAGTCACGACGAACTCCTGGCACAAAATGGGTTATATGCGAGTTTATATAACTTGCAAATGTTAACAATACAGGAATAGGTAATGGTTAATTACGAATTACGAATTACGAATTACGAATGGGTAATAAACTGATGATTGATAACTGATGACTGATAACTGATTTATATGCCCGTTGATGGAGTGGTGAGGGGTTTATTTAACTCAATCGGAGGTTGCTCTGCTGCCTCTGGGGTGGGGGTCGGCGCGGGGGAAGGTTGATCGGGTTCAACGGGGGGCTGTGCCCGTTCTACCGGAGGTTCGTAGGTGTCCACGGGGGGTTGATATTCCGGTGGCGGTGCGGGAGGATTTAACCATTGTTGCCAATCTTGGATTTGGGTCTGAGCTTGGGAATAGGCGGTGCTTTGAGGGGGAATTTTCTTTAAGATGCCAATGGCACCGGGAACATCATAGGTAGATTGATCTAAACCCAGTTGCAATAGATTTTGACCCCATTGATCAATTAGTTGCTCAACCCGACCTCTTAATTTACTGGAATTGGAGACTTGATTCGCCATTTTGATCGCCGCAGCGTAGGAGTCAGGTGTGCCAGGGGAAGCCAGAACTTCTGAATTGCGGAGATTTTCGGCATCCCGGAGTTGACTATTCCATTGGCTAATTTTGGTTTTGGCTGTGTTGTATAAGACTACACCCGAACTAATTTGTTGGGCCTGGGCGATCGCCTCGGCATAACTACCTTCGGATGCTAACTGTTCCGCCCGATCTAAGATGGGTTGATATTGTAGTCGTTGACTGCGATCCGTCCATTGAGCAATCTGATTTTGAGCATTTTCATATAATGTTCGTCCACGACCAATTTTTTTGGCCTGGGCGATCGCTTGTTTCAGGGAATCGGTATCACCAAAACTGGCCAATTGTTCCGCCGTCTCTAACAGGGGTCTATCTTCAATTTCTTCTATCCGCCTTGTCCAACTGACCATTTCGGTTTTGGCTTCGGTGCCCCTCGGGTTCGAGGCGGGGATGGTTTGGACTTGGGCAATAGCCGCCCGCAGGTCACTCACGCCCCCAGGTTGAGCTAATTGTCGCGCCCGTTCTAGGGTAGCAACATCAGCGATTGATTCTTGCCAATTGCGGATATAGGATTGGGCTTTTTGATACAGGGGCCGATCTTGACCGATTTTTTGAGCTTGGGCGATCGCATTTCTCAAGCCCACAACCGTATCTAATAAAGCCGGAACATTGGCTTTTGCTAAGACCGTAAAATCCTTAACATTTTCTTGTAAATTGGCACTACCTGGAATTTTATTCGCAATATTAATCGCTTCTTGCCAATTGCCATTTTTTAGGGTTTCTTCGGCTAAAGTCATGATTTTATTACCTATAGTGGTAATTTCTTTTTGTCCAGCATCTTTTAAATAACTCTCAGGAGAAAGTTTTTCAATTAACCCGGCTGCCTCTATCCATTTCTCTAAACTGCTTTGGGCAATCAAACTTCTAGCTTTGGCTAATTTTTGGCTATCTTCACGGGTAATAGCAATCAAATCTGTTAGTGCTTGATATTTAGTGGTTGCCCAATAATTATTTCCTAAATTCAATAATAATGTTGCTTCTTTAAACGCCAAATTTAACTTTTCTTGGCGCATTAATTCCTCGGATTTTTGATAGGTTTGTTCCGCTTCATCCCAAATAGAACGCCATTGGTCAATGCGTTTGGAAACTTGGGCGGCCGCTGGGGTATGTTCGGGGGTTTTTTCGGCGGCGGCAATGGCTTCTGAAAGTTGTCCAGCTTGAAACATCTCCTCTGCCAAATTCAAAATATCCATTGACCATTTTTCAATTTGGCGATTAATTTCAGGACGTAGGGGATGATCTTTTGATAGACTATCCACTAAATCAATGGCAACTAATAGGTCTTGAACGGTTTGTTTATTGGCGGCGGATTCTGCACAATATAACCGCAGGGAAGCCGAGGCTATGGGCCAGAAAATTTTGGGACAATTGGGTAAAGCGGGCAAACGGAACAACAGACTCATCGCTAAAACCCCAATTCCCCCCGGAACTAAAATCAACAGGGCTAAGACCAGGGGAACTAGATTAACTGGAATGGTTTTGGGTAGAACAAAGCGTTGGCGTTTTTCGGGTTGAGGAGAAGATGACCCTTGAGACGGCTGATAAAGAACAATCTGGTTGGCTGTTTCGGTTAATTCAGGGGAACTGGGAGTTTCATCGACCGTTGCGGGTTGGGTATTACCAGTTTCCAAACTCGTGCAAAGTTCTTTGAGCCATTGGGCACGACTTTTTCTCACCAGGGAACGAATGGGAATTTGGGGTGAACTCCCTGAAGCAGTCTTGTTAGAAGATTGGCTTTGACTTTGTTCTTGTTGGTTTTCGCTCATCACAATTAACTCAAACAGCTTGAAGCAGACTAAGATTCTAAACCCATTCAACGCCAGGGGGACACAAGAGGGTTCTTGGGTGTTATAGCATTACGGAGACTCAAACAGCAAGGGGATCAAGGGAGGGAAGGAGGGCAGGGTTACAGGTAACGACTGTTATCCTTATATAATAGCCCTGTCCCTGCCCTCTAACCTATGGCTTCCCTTGCTCGAAAAAACCTATTTGAAGACATTCCCCGTTTTTTGGTCGCTCAAGCTGGGATTATGTTTGCTGTTAGTTTAGTGACAATTCAAAATGGGATTTTAACCGGGTTTATTCGTTCTTCTTCCATCCTAATTGATCACTCGAAAGCAGATTTTTGGATCGCTTCTAAGGACATGATTCACTTAGAGTTAACCATGCCAATTTCTTTGGAACGGATGACCCAAGCTCAGGCTGTTAATGGCGTTGAACGAGCAGAAGCCTTTATTTTTAGAAATGCCCGTTGGCGTGATCCCCTAGAGAATAAAATTCATGCCGTTACCGTGGTAGGTTCCGACCCCAATGGAGAATTATTTTCCCCTTGGAATATTATTCAAGGAGATGCTAATGCTTTAAAAAATCCCTATACAATTATGGTCGATGAGAGCAAATTAAATGCTCTGAAAATTAAAAATATTGGTGATATTGCTAAACTCGGAGGATTAGAAGCCAAATTAGGAGGAATTACCCAGGGAACCCAATCAATTGTCAGTAATAGTTTTATCTTTACTTCTTTAAAAAATGCTAATGCTTATGTGAATAGCCCCGTAAAAACTCAAACCCTTTGTCAACTTCAAAATGATGATCTACAATGTACTCAAAGTTATGAAGATCAATCCTCTAATCAAAAACCCCTGAATTCTCCGCCCCCAAGACAATTAAATCTAGCTGATCCCATTACCTATGTTTTAATTAAAGCTAAACCCGATCAAGACTTAGCCCAACTCAAGCAAAAACTCCAAGAAACTTTACCTAATGATGTGCAAGTTTTGACCCGGGAAGAAATGTCGATAATCATGCGAACCTTTTGGCAAAAACGCACAGGAGTTGGATTTGTTCTCAGTTTGGGGGCGGCGGTCGGAGTGTTAGTGGGAATGGTGGTAGTCGGACAAATTCTTTATTCCTCCGTCAGTGACCACTTAAAAGAATTTGGGACTCTGAAGGCAATGGGAGCGTCCGACTGGGTGATTTATGGAATTATTTTAGAACAGGCTCTCTGGATGGCGGTTTTAGGTTATATCCCAGGTATGGCTCTGTGTTTTGGTGTTGCGTACTGGGCAGGTGCGACCCAGGGAATCTTGATTTTAATTACTCCTCTATCGGCTTTGGGGGTATTTGGGTTAACGGTGGTGATGTGTACCGGGTCGGCGTTTTTTGCTATTCAGAAAGTCACCAAAGTTGACCCGGCGATTGTGTTCAAAGCGTGATAGGGTTGAGCTTTTGTTTCTCCGTTGAGTCAGATCACAAGCAATTGAGAACGTTTGAGTTTAGAATGGTAATACTAAACTGTACAGGATAGTTCATGTTCCCCATTCCTTCTCGGACAATCCCTGATTTCTTCAGTAAACTGATAATAAGCCCTTGTAATTTAATCCATTAGATCTGTCAATTCCCGTTATCAGCCCACATCATAATTAATTTGGAACGATGATACCCACTAAAGTTAACGAGGCAAAATCTACTATACTCCCCAATCAGACTGAATATTATTCAGCCAATGCCAAAGTTAAGCCGATTGGAATTCAAACTTGTAGTGTGGAAATGGCTTATCAATCTGGACGACAAAGGGTTCAAGTCCTGCAAAATATTAATTTAGAAGTCGAACAGGGTGATATTCAACTGTTGATGGGGCCAAGTGGATCGGGTAAAACCACATTACTGTCAATTATCGCCGGACTTTTAACCCCGACGGCGGGACAAGTCTTTTTATTGGGCGAAGAAATTACCAAATTGTCTCGGACTCAGTTGGCAGAATTTCGTTTACATAATATTGGGTTTATTTTTCAAGGATTTAATTTATTCCCCGCTTTAACCGCTTTGGAAAACGTGGAATTAGCCCTTCATCTTAAAGGAATTAGGGGAAGAAATGCGAGAGAAGAAGCAAAAACCCGTTTAGAACAAGTTGGTTTACAGGATAAAATAAATTTATTACCCCAGGATTTATCCGGGGGTCAAAAACAACGGGTAGCAGTAGCGCGCGCCTTAGCTGGGGAGCCACCATTAATTATGGCTGATGAACCCACAGCCGCCTTAGATTCTACCAGTGGTCGGGCTGTTATTGATCTGTTAAAAACCTTAGCAAAACAAGAAAATACTACGGTATTAATGGTGACTCATGATCCCCGAATTATGGATGTAGCTGATAGTATTTTGACTTTAGAAGATGGCAAGATTAAAAATTAAAATGCAAAGGTAATATAGTAGTATTAACTTAATTTTCCCTTAGTGGCTCATCTGCTAAGAGGTTTTTGATCATTTGTCACAGGGGTTATAGAGGGTGTTTTTGAGACTTGATACTTCCGAAAAACACATCAGCTTATTTATTATTAATCTAAATACCAAAAAAGAGCAGCTTTTAAATAAATAAACTGCCCTTTTACTTTTAATATTAAATCAGAAACACTGAAGATTGCAGAGAAACTGGAGTAGTGTAAATAATGAGGTCAAGCCCTCGGTCTGTTAGTGTGTCTTGGCTACATCCATCACTGGACTTCGACCTAACACCTATCAACGGGTGTTCTGCCCGTGACCTTACCCACAAAAAGTGGTGAGAGCAATCATCTTGAGGTGGGCTTCCCACTTAGATGCTTTCAGCGGTTATCCACTCCGCACATAGCTACCCTGCGTTTACCGTTGGCACGATAACAGGTACACCAGCGGTGCGTCCTTCCCGGTCCTCTCGTACTAGGGAAGGCTCCTCTCAATGCTCTTACGCCTGCACCGGATATGGACCGAACTGTCTCACGACGTTCTGAACCCAGCTCACGTACCGCTTTAATGGGCGAACAGCCCAACCCTTGGGACGTACTTCCGCCCCAGGTTGCGATGAGCCGACATCGAGGTGCCAAACCTCCCCGTCGATGTGAACTCTTGGGGGAGATCAGCCTGTTATCCCTAGAGTAACTTTTATCCGTTGAGCGACGGCCTTTCCACACAGTACCGTCGGATCACTAAGGCCGTGTTTCCACCCTGTTCGACTTGTAGGTCTCACAGTCAAGCTCCCTTCTGCCTTTACACTCTGCGAATGATTTCCAACCATTCTGAGGGAACCTTTGCGCGCCTCCGTTACCTTTTAGGAGGCGACCGCCCCAGTCAAACTGCCCCCCTGAAACTGTCTTCGACCCGGATTCACGGGTCAGAGTTAGAATTCTAGCTCTACTAGAGTGGTATCTCACCGATGGCTCCATCATCCCCACAAGGATGACTTCCACGCCTCCCACCTATTCTGCGCAAGCAAAGCCCGAACCCAATTCCAGGATACAGTAAAGCTTCATAGGGTCTTTCTGTCCAGGTGCAGGTAGTCCGTATCTTCACAGACAATTCTATTTCGCCGAGTCTCTCTCCGAGACAGTGCCCAGATCGTTACGCCTTTCGTGCGGGTCGGAACTTACCCGACAAGGAATTTCGCTACCTTAGGACCGTTATAGTTACGGCCGCCGTTCACCGGGGCTTCAGTCATCAGCTTTAGCTTGCGCCTGACCGACTTCCTTAACCTTCCGGCACTGGGCAGGCGTCAGCCCCCATACTTCCTCTTACGAGTTGGCGGAGACCTGTGTTTTTGGTAAACAGTCGCCTGGGCCTCTTCACTGCGGCTTACTTGCGTAAGCACTCCTTCTCCCGAAGTTACGGAGCCATTTTGCCGAGTTCCTTAGAGAGAGTTATCTCGCGCCCCTGAGTTTTCTCAACCTCCCTACCTGTGTCGGTTTCGGGTACAGGCGTTGGTAAATTAACGGTTTTAGGGCTTTTCTTGGAAGCTTGATGCTCTCTACTTCCCCTTCGTAAAGGGTCGGACTCCCGCCTTAGCTCAGTCTGTTTTCTCCAGACCTCATCACCTCGTACGGTTGCACCGGTAACCATCTTCCGGCTAGCACACACCTTCTCCGTTCCCCTGACCAATTTACCACCGGTACGGGATTCTTCGCCCGTTGTCCATCGACTACGCTCTTCAGCCTCGCCTTAGGCCCTGACTCACCCTCCGCGGACGAGCCGTGCGGAGGAACCCTTAGGGTTTCGGGGTGTAGGATTCTCACCTACATTTTCGCTACTCAAGCCGACATTCTCACTTCTGGTTCGTCCACACCTGCTTCCGCTAGTGCTTCTCCCTACGCCAGAACGCTCCCCTACCAATACAATAAATCATATTCCACAGCTTCGGTACACCACTTAGCCCCGTTCATTTTCGGCGCGGCAACGCTTGACCAGTGAGCTATTACGCACTCTTTTAAGGTTGGCTGCTTCTAGGCAAACCTCCTGGTTGTCTAAGCATTCCCACCTCCTTTCTCACTTAGTGGTGATTTGGGGACCTTAGCTGGTGGTCTGGGCTGTTTCCCTCTTGACGATGGAGCTTATCCCCCACCGTCTGACTGGTTGTTCTTCCTCTGGGTATTCAGAGTTTGTCTCGATTTGGTACCGCTCTCGCAGCCCGCACCGAAACAGTGCTTTACCCCCCAGATTTTTCCACAACCGCTGTGCCTCAACACATTTCGGGGAGAACCAGCTAGCTCCGGGTTCGATTGGCATTTCACCCCTAACCACACCTCATCCGCCGATTTTTCAACATCGGTCGGTTCGGACCTTCAATTGGTTTTACCCAAGCTTCATCCTGGACATGGTTAGATCACCCGGGTTCGGGTCTAAAAACAATGACTTCTTCGCCCTCTTCAGACTCGCTTTCGCTTGGGCTGCGACATTTTCTGTCTTAACCTGCCATTGCCTTTAACTCGCCGGCTCATGCTTCAACAGGCACGCGGTCATCCGTTAAATCGGACTCCCACTGCTTGTAAGCTGACGGTTTCAGGTTCTATTTCACTCCCCTTCCGGGGTTCTTTTCACCTTTCCCTCACGGTACTGTTTCTCTATCGGTCACACAGGAGTATTTAGCCTTACCTCGTGGTCGAGGCGGATTCACACGGACTTTCACGGGCTCCGTGCTACTCGGGATTCAGCTAGGCTCTTTGAGTTTTCGACTACGGGACTTTCACCCTCTCTGGTGCAGGTTTCATCTGCTTTGTCTAACTCTCTAAGTCCAGTGTCGCTGTCCCACTACCCCAACAGGTAAACCTGTTGGTTTAGGCTGTTTCCCTTTCGCTCACCACTACTCGGGAAATCGCTTTTGCTTTCTTTTCCTCGGGCTACTAAGATGTTTCAGTTCGCCCGGTTCGCTCATACCCACTTATTTGATTCGGTGGGCTGTTTTTGGGTTGCCCCATTCGGACACCTCCGGCTCATTGCTCGCTTCCAGCTCCCCGGAGTTTATCGTCGGTCGCCACGTCCTTCTTCGCCTCTGTGTGCCAAGGTTTCCACCGTCAGCCCTTTCTATCTTGACCACTTTCTCTTTTTCAGAGATTTTCTGTTCTTTTGTGATTAGTTCTCTCAACCTGGGGTTAGTTTCCTTTCCCTCGGCTGGAAGTTCTAACTACGAACTACTGCCAGTTTTTGTTTCTCTGCAATTTTCAAGGTTCTGTCTGGACTTGGTAGTCCAGCATTCTGGCTTCTTTTCAGAGAAGCTAGGTGCTGAATTGTCCTAGGTTTGGAACCGGACTTCGGAGTTTGAAAGCGTCTGTTTGTTTTTCATTCTTCTCGTAACGACCTTGGGATGACTTTTGAGGGTGCTATATTTGTTGGATTCAACACTCAACTCAAAAGTAGGTCTCCCTAAAAGGAGGTGATCCAGCCACACCTTCCGGTACGGCTACCTTGTTACGACTTCACCCCAGTCATCAACCCCGCCTTCGGCACCCTCCCCCCTTACGGGTTAGAGTAATGACTTCGGGCGTGGCTCACTTCCATGGTGTGACGGGCGGTGTGTACAAGGCCCGGGAACGGATTCACCGCAGTATGCTGACCTGCGATTACTAGCGATTCCTCCTTCATGCAGGCGAGTTGCAGCCTGCAATCTGAACTGTGCCAGGGTTTAAGAGGTTCGCTCTCCCTCGCGGGTTGGCTGCTCTCTGTCCCTCGCATTGTAGTACGTGTGTCGCCCAGGACGTAAGGGCCATGCTGACTTGACGTCATCCTCACCTTCCTCCGGTTTGTCACCGGCAGTCTCGCTAGAGTTCCCAACTTAATGATGGCAACTAACGACGAGGGTTGCGCTCGTTGCGGGACTTAACCCAACATCTCACGACACGAGCTGACGACAGCCATGCAGCACCTGTCTTCTGGTTCCTTTCGGCACTCCCACCTTTCAGCAGGATTCCAGAGATGTCAAGTCCTGGTAAGGTTCTTCGCGTTGCATCGAATTAAACCACATACTCCACCGCTTGTGCGGGCCCCCGTCAATTCCTTTGAGTTTCACACTTGCGTGCGTACTCCCCAGGCGGGAAACTTAACGCGTTAGCTTCGGCACGGCCCGGGTCGATACAGGCCACACCTAGTTTCCATCGTTTACCGCTAGGACTACTGGGGTATCTAATCCCATTCGCTCCCCTAGCTTTCGTCCCTCAGTGTCAGTTATAGCCCAGCAGAGCGCCTTCGCCACCGGTGTTCTTCCTGATCTCTACGCATTTCACCGCTACACCAGGAATTCCCTCTGCCCCTACTACACTCTAGTCTTACAGTTTCCACTGCCTTTACGAAGTTAAGCCTCGCTCTTTAACAGCAGACTTGATTGACTACCTACGGACTCTTTACGCCCAATCATTCCGGATAACGCTTGCATCCCCCGTATTACCGCGGCTGCTGGCACGGAGTTAGCCGATGCTTTTTCCTCAGGTACCGTCATTGTGTTCTTCCCTGAGAAAAGGGGTTGACAATCCAAGAACCTTCCTCCCCCACGCGGTCTTGCTCCGTCAGGCTTTCGCCCATTGCGGAAAATTCCCCACTGCTGCCTCCCGTAGGAGTCTGGGCCGTGTCTCAGTCCCAGTGTGGCTGATCATCCTCTCAGACCAGCTACTGATCGTCGCCTTGGTAAGCCTTTACCTTACCAACTAGCTAATCAGACGCAAGCCCCTCTCTAGGCGATAAATCTTTTACCTTTCGGCTCATCCGGGTTTAGCAGTCGTTTCCAACTGTTGTCCCCGTCCTAGAGGCAGGTTCTTACGTGTTACTCACCCGTCCGCCACTAAATCCCGAAGGATTCCGTTCGACTTGCATGTGTTAAGCAGACCGCCAGCGTTCATCCTGAGCCAGGATCAAACTCTCCATTTTGAAGAATCTGTTGTTTTGGCTCTAAAACTTGTTTCTCAAAGTTTTAGAATTTTTTGCTTTTTCAGAAAGTTTGTGTTAAACTCCCTGATTAAGAATCAATTCTTTAATAACGAGATTAAGAATGTTTTAACTTGGCTTTCAAACTCTTTAGTTGTCCAGGTTCGGTGTGTCTTTGTTTTTCGACACTTTTATAAATCTATCAGTCTTTTCTCAAGATGTCAACCCTTTTTGGGAATTTTTTTTTCGACTTTGCATACCCTTGCTATTTAGGCGTTTGAGCCTCTTTTCCCTGGAGATTAGTCAAAGATAAATCCCTAATTGGGTTTTTTACGGGTTTTTGGTGGCTTACGGAATTTTTATAGGTGTTACTGTAGCTGGGGGAAGCAGATATCAATTTTGCGTTGATTGCTGAGGGAGAAGCCGTTTGAGACAAAGGCTTCGATGAATAGGTGATCGGTGTTGGACTTATATATAGGTTTAGCAGATGATGCTCTATTTCTCCGGGGCAAAATTGAGGCTAAACTAACGGATATTTTGATCAATCAAGGCCACGGTTATGATTAACGATGCTAACAATCCAGAAATTCAAGCGGAATGGGATTTACTCAATGATCTATTTCCCCATGATCTACTATATCCCTGGAATCCTTATACAATAGAGGCTGAAGCCTATTTTGTAGAGCAGGAGGCGGGGAATTCTATTGTGGCGGTGTTTACTGAAGCGGAACTGGCGCAAAGATCTCAACGGTTAATGAGCCAAATTAATCAATTGTGGTCAGCGACCCATTTACAAACATCTTTATTAAAACGCTTTGCAGAAAAAATACCTGATGAGTTGTTAAATCGTTTGGTACAAGTGGTCACCCGTATGACTGAACAGGTTTCTTCCCAAAGTTTGTCCCTAGCTGATCAATTAGTTGAGTGTGTTCAGGAACTATTACCCGAATGGCCAGAAGATGATTTGCAGGTTTTAGCCCGTCCTTTTGCTTATGCGATGCGAGGAGCAGAACCGGATGGAGCAGGATCGAATTCGACTATCCTGGAAGGAGCGAGTTGGTCTGAGTTATCCGAGATTGAACAAGCCAGAACTTGCTTGGTGATCGCTCGGTATGCTTTATTGGGGGTTTTTTCTGATCAGGAAGCCTCTTGAGGTGGCTCTTGGTCAGCTTAGGATCAGCAAATTTTATTTTTTTTGCTCAACCCCCTAGCCATTTTTCTGATCCTGTGCTAAATTTAAAAATTGTACGGCGAGCGTAGCCAAGTGGTTAAGGCAGAGGATTGTGGTTCCTCCACTCGTGGGTTCGAGTCCCATCGTTCGCCCTTAAAGTAATATGATCTGTTAAAACTGGGTCAGGACAGGTTTTTTCCCGATTTAACTCAATCGCAGTGGGAAGTACGACATCCTGCCTGATAGGGGCGCGGGGTGGATAGCGACAAAAAACAAACTACAAAAGTGTTATATCTAGCTTAATCTAATAAATCGTTAGATTGAGCTAAAATTTGATTAAAGAAACTGGAAACCAAAGAAAGCACAATTGAACCAAATAATGCTGCCCAGAAGCTAGAAATTGAAAATCCGGGAGTAAAATAAGCCACTAAGGAAATAGAAATGGCATTGACAACTAATAAAAACAAACCTAAAGTTAGAATCGTTAAAGGCAGAGTAAAAATGGTAATAATGGGTTTAATAATGGCATTTACTAAAGCCATCACAACCACGGCAACGGCGGCAGCTTGCCAACTGCTAATGTTAAAACCAGGAACAATATAGGCTGTTATTCCGAGTGAAATTGCCGAGATTACCCAAGTAATAAAAAAATTGAGCATAGATTTTTCCTAAAAATGAGAATTAAGGTCTAGGTTGTTTTTAGAAACTTGTTATTCTAAAACAACACCCGTATCGATAATTAATTTTACATGATTATCAGGAATTACGCAATTACGCTATATATAGCGCATAGAAAATCTGGCGATTTTCGGCGATTTAGCCCAGAGAATCGTCAGACACCCG
Source organism: Planktothrix sp. PLAVEN19ND (assembly GCF_057220675.1). Lineage (NCBI taxonomy): Bacteria > Bacillati > Cyanobacteriota > Cyanophyceae > Oscillatoriales > Microcoleaceae > Planktothrix > Planktothrix sp. PLAVEN19ND. The sequence goes on from NZ_CM170132.1 coordinate 4,369,994, forward strand.
GATTAAATTAGTCTCAATTCATGAGTTTAAATCTCAATAAATTTGAGCTTTAAAGATGGATATTTAAGCTCTTGACTGAGGTATTGAGATTAGGGCTATTTAATTTTGATCAATACCCCTGCTTTTAAACCCTATAGCGATTTTTGCCTTTGTTTAAAGAGTATATATTTAACATCAAAAAACATTCCCTCTATACTCAGAGTATAGAGGGTTAGGGGATATATTCAAAATATATTGATCAGGAAAATTAAACGGTCTAAAAATTCATCCAACTTTATCCAAATCGATAGCCAAACCCCCGAACAGTAATCACATATTCGGGTTTGCTAGGATCTAATTCTAGGTTTTCGCGTAACCAGCGAATATGAACATCAACAGTTTTGCTATCCCCGATGAAATCTTGTCCCCAAATTATGTCTAATAATTGTTCCCGTGACCAAACTCGCCGCGGATAACTCAGAAATAACTCTAGTAAACGAAACTGTTTAGGAGATAGTTTCACCTCTTGACCACGAACCAGAACCCGACATTCTTCTTGATACAAAATTACTTCTTTATATTGCAGCATGACTGGCTCTGGCAGTTGACAATAGCGTCTTCGTCGCATTAAAGCCCGACAACGCGCCATAAACTCCCGCATTCCAAAGGGTTTAGTTAAATAGTCGTCGGCTCCTGCTTCTAAATAAAAAGCCGAATTATTCGCGCTCTCCCGCAACCCAATAATTAAAATGGCTACGGAATTTCCCTGATGTCGTAACATACGACACAGATCTAAACCGTTGATCGAGTCCATAATTAAAAGGTTAAATGGAAAATCACCGACGGGATAATTATGGTTTTGGATTGAGGGGAGGGCATCCCGCCCATCAGATGTCACCGTAACCCGATAACCCTGTTCTTCCAGAGCTAGGGAAAGCATTTCTCGCCAAGGCTGTTCGTTTTCCAAAAGTAAGATATGGCCATTTTGTCTTACATCAGAACGGTAAGGACTCTTGCTTAATTCAGGAGAAAACATAAAAAATTTTTTGTGGGTTGGATGAGTATAAGTTGTTGAAACTGGCTATTGTCGCCACGAGCAACTCGACATTCTGAGGAGTTAGTCCAGTGTCAACCATCCAACGTAATTATGTTCTCCGTTACGAATCCCTTCACATAGAGACGACCGATATCGGACTGCGAAGGGAAATCCAACCCCCGATTTTGTTGGGGGGTCGCTAGACTCATCCTGATTTAGCCTCGGTTCTAGGTTTTTAAGCATTGTTCACGCTCAATTTGCCTGGTTGTTGGAAATCTGAATATGGTCGACAGCTTCATAGTATTAGGAGAAGGTTAACACAAGGTAAAGCCAGGGTAATCTTATGGTTAAATTATTCTAATCAAATCAAAATTTTGAACGGGTCGTCTTTTGGGTTACCAAGGGGTCAATTTATATAATCGGTTTAACTTTTGTTTTTATTTGGTGAACAGACGACTCAGATACAATAAGAGCAAATCTGAAATTTTAAAGTTGTTTAACTTAACTTAACATAATGTTACTACATCTGAGTACCTGGCAAGAAGTAGAAGTTTACCTAACCCACTCCGGCGGTATTATCATTCCTATTGGTTCCACAGAACAACATGGGCCAACCGGATTGATCGGCACTGATGCGATTTGCGCCGAAGCAATCGCCAAGGGAGTAGGAGAAGCAACCAATGCCTTAGTTAGCCCGACTATCAATGTTGGCATGGCATTACACCACACGGCTTTTCCAGGTACTATCAGTCTGCGACCGACAACTTTAATTCAGGTAATCAATGATTATATCACAAGTTTAGCTAAAGTTGGGTTCACTCACTACTTTTTTATTAACGGACATGGGGGAAATATTGCTACCCTGAAAGCAGCTTTTTCTGAAACCTATAGCAATTTAGCTGATATTAATATACCCAAAGCCCATCAAGTCAAATGTCAAATCGGCAATTGGTTTATGTGTGGCTCAGTTTATAAATTAGCAAAAGAACTCTATGGCGATCAAGAAGGTTCCCACGCCACGCCCAGCGAAGTAGCTCTGACACAATATGTTTATCCTGATTCGATTAAACAGGGTTTCCTGACACCAGAAGTGGCTTCTGGATATCCTATCTATGGCTCAGAGGATTTTCGCCAACACTATCCCGATGGTCGGATGGGATCTAACCCCGCCTTAGCTACCCCGGAACATGGTCAACAATTTTATGAATTAGCTGTCAAGGAATTAAGTAAAACCTATTTAGATTTCCTGAATAATTAGCAAACAGTTAACAGTCATCAGTTAACTGTTTAGAAGTTGACGGCTATTTCTGCCACTGACAACTATTAATTAATGACTATTAATTAATGACTAATAACTGATGACTAATAGATTAAGTTCTGGATCGAAATTCAACAACGTCTTCCTTAATAGTCACATCATATCCACTCAAGAAATTTTGACCCAGTAAACCCACATCCAAAGCTGGAGCGATCGCAACGGTCAGATTATTTTTGATAGCTCCAGCAACATTAAGAGTCTGAATTGAACCTATTTCAAATTCAACTCCCTTTTGACTAGGTGTATCCGCTTTACCTCGCCCGATGGGAATCACCCCTAGGAGTTCCGCCATCGCAGAAGTAATAACCGTGCCACTTGCTCCAGTATCTACCAACATTTCAAAAGGAATTTGATCATTAAAAATTACTTGTATGACAGGAATTCCACCTTGTCTTCTAATAATTTTGGCCTGATGAACCCCCGGTGTTGACAGGGGAGAGACCGCAGTTTTTGGATCGATTTGCGGAAAAACACAAACTTCATTTAAAGATATAACCTGTCCAGCTTTTGTTTTTAGAAAACAACCCGGATGTTCTTGAGATAAAGCTCCTATACTATCAATTAATATTAATCCTGTGGTTGATAATAAAATCGAAACCAGGAAGATTAACCGAGATAAACTTTGATTTGGAACTTGATGATTAACAAACTTCAAAAAATAGGACATCATAGTTGCAGAACCCGACAATTGGTATAACCGAACTAAATAATAGGAATTTTTCATGATTAAAATAGGTAAATAGTTAATTAAATTCTTACAGAGATATTTGAAGCTGTCAATTTAGTAGAAAAAATATCAGCCTCAAACTAAAAACGTCAAAACAGAAAAACTGTTTGATTGATTCGGCATCTACCGATCTAAGATCTTGACCTAGGAAAATTTTACCCCTGAATTGAGAACGATATATCTTTTCGCGGTATTCTAAAAAATCGGAACCAAAGTCAGTTCGTTTAAGGAAGTCTGTGAAATACTTTTTTTTAACCGATGGATGGACAATTGGACGAGTCTGGGGAGTAGGGGGTCTGTGGGATCAAGCTCTGCGTCGCCGTCCACCAGAAATTCAAAGAATGGATCTGTGTCTTTGGGATCAGAATCAACAAGAAAAGATGTGGCTGTATCGGGTGGAAGATTCTGTCTTGATGTTAGAAGTTAGGCCAGACATCGCCACAATTACCGACTCCTCCAACACCATTGGTCAAGTGGTTCTCACCCGCTTAATTACGGCGGAACAAGTCCTAGAACGTTTAGCCAGTGCTACAACTGAATGTCAAACCAACCAAAGCCTATAGTCTATAGTCCGTGTGGGATTAATTGTAGTCAGCGTTCGTGATATTATCGAAAAATTGGGTCTAAAACCCCTAACTTCCTGGACATCTTTCATATTAGAATATAGATGGTCACTAAGAACCGCAGGACTTGCGGGGATAGTCTGTGGAGCGAACGTAAGACCAAGACTTTTTGAGGGTGGAGGCAGTTGCAAAGAAGCAGAAACCTAAATCGTGAGGTTTAGGAATCGCCGCACTTTTAGGACGGTGAGGATGTCAAAATTACTGCTCTCTTGAAAATCTCAGTCCCTTTAGACATGAAAATGTCAAAAAGCACTGGACAAAGAGGAGCAAAAACTCTTAAAACAACTAGAGAATCAACTTAATTCTCTATACCAGAAAATAAATAATTTGGTTCAATTAATTTAGTAGGGCGACACAGGCCCGAACTCTAGGCTTGTATCGTAGTAAGATGAGTAGAGATAGACCCTCTGGGGTAGCTGTGACTTAGACTTTGTAATTAGTACAGTAGTACGGTTAGGAGGTTTAAGAACTGCCACAAGGACATAGTGCTTAAAGGTCAGTCGCTCAATTAAGAATCCTCGTCTCTTTAGAGCGGGGATTGTCAAAAAAAGTAACCATTATCAACTAGAAGGAGCGTAGTCAATGGGACTACCCTGGTATCGTGTACACACAGTCGTTCTCAATGATCCGGGACGGTTGATTTCTGTACACCTGATGCACACCGCTTTGGTGGCAGGTTGGGCTGGATCTATGGCCCTTTATGAACTCGCAATTTATGATCCTTCTGATCCCGTCCTCAACCCGATGTGGCGTCAAGGGATGTTCGTCATGCCCTTCATGGCCCGCTTAGGAGTCACTCAATCTTGGGGAGGCTGGAGCCTCACCGGAGAAGCAGTAACTAACCCGGGGATTTGGTCTTTTGAAGGAGTAGCAGCTACTCATATCATTCTGTCTGGTTTACTGTTCCTCGCTGCCGTGTGGCATTGGGTCTTTTGGGATTTGGAACTGTTTACCGACCCCCGAACAGGCGAACCCGCTTTGGATTTGCCCAAAATGTTTGGGATTCACCTGTTTTTATCTGGTCTGCTTTGCTTTGGTTTCGGAGCATTCCACTTAACGGGTTTATTTGGCCCGGGAATGTGGGTATCCGATCCCTACGGCATTACAGGCAGTATTCAACCCGTTGCACCCGCTTGGGGGCCAGAAGGATTTAACCCGTTCAATGCGGGGGGAATTGTGGCTCACCATATTGCAGCTGGAGTTGTGGGGATTATTGCGGGTCTGTTCCATCTGTCTGTTCGTCCGCCCCAAAGGTTATACAAAGCCCTGCGGATGGGGAACATTGAAACCGTCTTATCCAGTAGTATTGCCGCCGTGTTCTTCTCGGCTTTTGTCGTGGCGGGAACCATGTGGTACGGTTCTGCTGCTACCCCCATTGAACTGTTTGGCCCTACCCGATATCAATGGGATAGTGGTTATTTCCAACAGGAAATTCAACGCCGGGTACAGTCTAGTGTTGCCCGTGGGGATAGCTACGCTCAAGCTTGGGAAAAAATTCCTGAAAAACTTGCCTTCTATGACTATGTGGGCAATAGCCCCGCTAAAGGCGGTTTATTCCGGGTCGGCCCGATGAATAACGGCGATGGTATTGCGAAAGCTTGGTTGGGTCATCCCGTATTCAAAGATTCTGAAGGACGGGAATTATCCGTTCGTCGTCTTCCTAACTTCTTTGAAACCTTCCCCGTGGTTCTCACGGATAAAGACGGTGTGATTCGGGCTGATATTCCCTTCCGTCGGGCTGAATCTCGCTACAGCTTTGAACAAGCTGGGGTAACGGTTAGTTTCTATGGTGGCGACTTAGATGGCAAAACCTTTAAGGATTCGCCTACCGTCAAGAAATACGCTCGTTTAGCCCAACAAGGGGAACCCTTCGAGTTTGATCGGGAAACCTTGGGATCGGACGGTGTGTTTCGGACGAGTACCCGGGGCTGGTTCACCTACGCTCACGCTTGCTTTGCATTATTGTTCTTCTTTGGTCATATTTGGCACGGTTCTCGGACGATCTTCCGGGATGTGTTTGCTGGGGTAGAAGCCGATCTCGAAGAACAAGTGGAGTGGGGTCTATTCCAGAAAGTGGGTGACAAAACCACTCGTGTTAAAAAGACCGTCTAGGATATTTCTAGTTCGAGCTTGTGGGGTATTTTTGTAAACCCTAATTTTCAACAGAGTTGGAACTTTAATTCATGAAGTTTCCAACTCTTTCTTTATGTGGAATTGATTGATCGAAGTTGATCATTTTTTTCTAAGTTCTAAAACTGGTAATGTGGGTTTAAATCCAGTGGGTAGTTCACTCTCTCAATGGTAGACTGTTATAAAACAATAGGTTTAGGGAAAATTGACATGGAAAGTGTTGCTTACATCTTAGTTTTGACATTGGCTTTGGGAGTTCTCTTTTTTGCAATTGCCTTCCGGGAACCGCCTCGGATTGGTAAATAACTAAATTAGAGCATCTTCGTCCACTCCAATACTGAGTTATGGGGTTTAAGGTTGGTTTAATGCTTTTTACACAGGGGGAAACCAGATACCCCTAAATTTTTCCCAGGGATTCGGGTGTTCATCAGTTTAAATAAAAACCCTGAGTACCCATAACTCGGTATTGGAATGTTAAAGAGTTAAAGGCTGTGCTTTGTAATCGCTGATCGGAAAACAACTGTTCAGTGAAACAACCGCTCAAAGGACGTTAATTATGCAGTGTCCAGTTTGCCAATATACGAATAGTCGAGTTCTTGAGTCCCGTGCTGCTGAATCGGGTAAAAGCATTCGGCGACGGCGAGAATGTCTTCAGTGTCAGCATCGCTTCACCACCTATGAACGGATTGAATTTGTTCCGATTACGGTGATGAAGCGGGATGGAAAACGGGAGTCCTTTGACCGTTCCAAGTTATTGCGAGGAATGGTTCGAGCTTGTGAAAAAACAGGACTTTCTGCTACGGATTTAGAATCAATTATTGATGAAATTGAAGCGGAACTGCAACAACGTTCCCAACGAGAAATTCCCACCCAGGAAATTGGAGAATTGGTTTTGCACCGACTTAAATCCTTGAGTGAAGTGGCTTATGTCCGATTTGCTTCGGTTTATCGACAATTTCAAGGGATTCGAGACTTTGCAGAAGCTTTGAATCACTTTGAAACGGGTAATGATCATGCTCAAGAGTTAGAACTCGTTGCAGAAGAAGATTCTGTCTGTGCCTGTGAGAATTCATCAATGGATGCCTCCGCTTCTCTGTGTTCTGCATCCCTACTCGGATCTCAACATTAAGATCAATCACCTGTCGTTAGTTTGCTAACAGTCTCTAGTTTATGCTATAACTCAGGGACGGTATTATATATATTGCCTACATATCAAAACAAAAAAACAAAAGTTAACGAAGAAGTATCGGCATTCGTCTGATATCCAGTTAATGACCTAGAGATCAGCACTAATTTTGTTTCGGTCGGAGCTTTCCTGACTCCCGTTGCAGTTGATCGACTTAACGGCAGGTGCGTTGCGACCTAAAAAATGATCCAAAATCGAAAAAAAATGATAGGATAGGAAAGCTAATCTACCAAACTGTGCCAAGATCGGCAAGATTAGCGATTCTCGGTATTCAAAAAATGTCCAGCCGAAATATAAATACCTGATCACAGGGGCGACACAATTGATAAACGAGAAGTCGGAGTATAGTTAAGGTTTTTGGGTCTGCTGTCGGACAGTCAGTGGGCTTTAGACAAATGCTTGTGTAAAAGAATCTGGATGCGGTTTTTAGGGCAGAGATGATCTAAGACTAGACAGACCCTTTGAAACAAGACTCTCCTTTTGCGTCAATCGCGATGTAAGAGTGGGAGTGTAAAATTGACTGGACGTGGTAATGCTCGTTTTTTCTGTCTTGGACAGGTATTCAGTGGTACTAACGATGTCGAGTCAGCAGTAGTTTTGATCGAAAAAGCGAAATATTGACCCTATCGGTCATGATCAAAAACAAGAGCGCTTACTGCAAAACAACCATTTAATAGGAGCAACTTTAGGATAAAACTCGCATGATCAATCAGAAAACAAAACCAAAAGATGTGGGCTTCACCCACGAAGATTTTGCCGCCTTACTCGATAAATACGACTATCACTTTAGTCCCGGTGACGTAGTGGCGGGGACAGTTTTTAGTCTGGAGCCAAGGGGCGCTCTGATTGACATTGGCGCTAAGACCGCAGCATACATTCCACTACAAGAAATGTCAATTAATCGGGTGGAAAGTCCTGATGAAGTATTACAGTCTAATGAGACCCGTGAGTTTTTCATCCTCACCGATGAAAACGAAGATGGGCAATTAACTCTTTCCATTCGTCGCATTGAGTATATGCGGGCTTGGGAGCGTGTTCGCCAACTGCAAGCCGAAGATGCTACCGTCCGTTCTCAAGTCTTTGCCACAAACCGAGGCGGCGCTTTAGTTCGCATTGAAGGATTGCGGGGCTTTATTCCAGGCTCCCATATTAGTACGCGCAAACCTAAAGAAGAACTCGTTGCTGAAGAATTACCCTTAAAATTCCTAGAGGTTGATGAGGATCGCAATCGTCTTGTCTTAAGCCATCGTCGGGCTTTAGTTGAGCGGAAGATGAACCGCTTAGAAGTGGGTGAAGTGGTAACAGGAACCGTTAGAGGAATTAAACCTTACGGGGCGTTTATTGATATTGGTGGCGTGAGTGGTCTGCTCCACATCTCAGAGATTTCTCACGATCACATTGACACACCCCATAGTGTTTTCAATGTCAACGATGAAGTCAAAGTCATGATTATTGACCTAGATGCAGATCGAGGTCGGATTTCCCTTTCGACAAAACAACTGGAACCCGAACCAGGAGCTATGGTTAAAAACCCTCAGCTTGTTTATGAGAAAGCCGAGGAAATGGCAGCCAAATTCCGGGAAAAACTTTTGGCGGCGGGCCAGGGAGCCACGACGGAAGAAGTTTCAACGGAACTCGATGAAGCTGATATTCCTTCTGCGATTGAGGAAGATATTCCTTCTGCGATTGAAGAAGATATTCCTTCTGCGATTGAAGAAGATGTTGAACCTGTGGCTGACGGGGTATAGGTTTCAACCCATCAAGACAAAAAGGGGGATTATCCCTCTTTTTTTTTATCATAAACAAATTAGAAATCCTATTATAGCAGTTGCCACATCTATTAGGACATTCTTGAAAGCTAAAAGCTACTTATAGTAAGTATTTACCTATTGCCCATTGCCCATTCCCTATTGCCTCTTGCTATAAAAATTGAATCAGGAGTTTTTGAGTTTGGTCACCCTAGAAGTTCAGAATATTACCTTTAAGAATATTGAAGCAGTTATTTTCGATAAGGATGGAACCTTAGAGGATTCTGCGGATTTCTTAAGAAATTTAGCTCAAAAGCGATCACGTTTAATTGATGCTCAAATTCCAGGCGTCGGAGAACCTTTATTAATGGCGTTTGGTGTTCAAGGAGATACCCTTGACCCTACAGGATTAATGGCCGTGGGTAGCCGACGGGAAAATGAAATTGCGGCGGCGGCCTATATTGCGGAAACTGGACGAGGATGGTTAGAGTCGGTCAATATTGCCCATCGTGCTTTTGCCGATGCGGATCAATATTTGAAATCTAGCCCCCCTTCGACCTTATTTGTCGGGGGTTTAGAAACCCTCAAATCCCTATCCGATGCAGGGTTAAAGCTAGGCATTGTGTCGGCGGCTCCAACGGCTGAAGTCCAAAAATTTGTCACCCACCATCAGCTAGAACCCTATATTAAATTTCATCAGGGGGTAGATGGCGGCCCGACAAAACCCGATCCGATTTTATTCCTGAATGCTTGTCAAGCCCTTGGGGTTGATCCCGCCCATACTTTAATGGTCGGGGATGCTCAAGGAGATATTGATATGGCGCTCGGGGCTGGGGCTGCGGGTTGTGTCGGGGTTTTTTGGAACCAATCCAACCCTAAACACCTAAATCGGGCGACGGTGGTGATCTCCGATTGGGATCAATTGAAAATTAAGAGCTTGACATTCCCAGGAGTATTCGGGGATTCTTAAAACAATTGGACTTTTAACGGCGATATCAAAACGCCTCTACCCACTCGACTAGGATCTAACCCTAATTTTGCGACTACTTTTCGCAAAGATCGTAATGTTGTCTGAAAATTTATGTAAAGATTTTTGTACTTTCTTTAAGATTTGTGTGCTATAGTCAAAACATGAGCAATTTTAAGATCATGTTCTGTTAAAGTTCATCCCCTGTTTTGAAACTCAGAATTGGTTTTTGTCCAAATTTTAGTCTGGAATTTACTTTATGTCATTTACAGTCGATTCAGCCCGTGGGATTTTTCCAAATACTTTAACTGCTGACGTAGTACCCGCTACCATCGCCCGCTTCAATCAACTTAATGCTGAAGATCAACTGGCATTAATCTGGTTTGCTTACCTGGAAATGGGTAAAACAATTACCGTTGCTGCTTTAGGCGCGGCTAATATGCAGTTTGCTGAAATAACGATGAATCAAATTCGGCAAATGTCTTTCCAAGAACAAACACAGGTCATGTGTGATTTGGCAAACCGAACCGATACACCAATTTCACGGGCTTACGGTAGTTGGACTGCCAACATTAAGCTAGGTTTTTGGTATCAGCTTGGGGAATGGATGGCTCAAGGAATTGTCGCTCCAATTCCATCAGGATATAAGCTATCAGCTAATGCAGCTTCTGTACTGCAAGCAATTCAAGCACTAGAATCAGGTCAACAAATCACTGTTTTACGCAATTGCGTTGTTGACATGGGATTTGATACAAGTAAGTCTGATAGTTTTCAGAGAGTTTCTGAACCTGTGGTTGTTCCTAAAGATATGGCACAACGGACTCAAGTTACTATCGAAGGCGTTGATAATCCCACGGTTCTCAACTACATGAATAACATGAACGCCAATGACTTTGAGGTGCTGATTGAGTTATTCACCCCCGATGGCGCGCTTCAACCTCCTTTTCAGAAACCAATTGTGGGGAAAGATGCTGTTCTTCGATTTTTCCGAGAAGAGTGTCAGAATCTCAAGTTGATTCCAGAGCGAGGCGTAACAGAACCCGCAGATGGTGGTTATACCCAAATCAAAGTAACTGGTAAAGTGCAAACTCCTTGGTTTGGTGCTGGTGTGGGCATGAATATGGCTTGGAGATTTTTGCTAAGTCCTGAAAATAAAATTTTCTTTGTGGCAATTGACTTGTTAGCATCACCTAAAGAGTTGTTAAATTTAGTTCGTTAATTAATAAACGAATCTGATTTAATATAGCAACGGGTTTAAACCCGTTGCCACCCAGACAGAACCCTAATTGTGTGGTTTTTTTAGAGTCTATTTTTTAATAAATAGTATATTTTAACTTGTGGTTTAAAGTGGAAGATAATAAATAGTTTTTATTTTCCCTGTTGGTGCGATTTAACAAACATAAGCCTAATTGTGGCTGTGTAAGTTCTGATTAATAAACCTTTTAACTTTAGTAATGATGCAAGTAAATGAGATTGAATGGTCTGAGGCAGAAAAAGAAGTAGCTAAAGCCGCCTTTGATACGGCTTATAAACGAGAAATAAAGGCTTTGATAGACGAAGTTCGTCAACAATCAAGTGCGATTGTAGAAATTGATGATATCTGGCGTTTGCACGACTTTTTAAGTGCTAGAAGACACAATATAGATGGCAAATATGATTATGAATATTCAGGACTAATTTTTATTTTTGCCAGTTTGGTTAAAGAGGGTTGGCTACATCTTAATGAACTAGATGGACTCAACACAAATAAGCTAACTAAGATAGCCGCGATTTCCCGTATTTGATACACAAGAGCAAATATCGCGGCGGGGATTCTTAAAACAATTTGAGTTTTAACATTGACAATCTGGCTACCAAAGCTGCCCTCCGCTCGGCTAAAGGGCGGGGCTTTAAACCCATAATTTTCGGTAAATTGGGAATAACCCCTGTATACTTGCTGATCGTCGCAACTTTCTATAATATAATCCGTCTGATCGGTGAAAGTGAAATTGCGGATTTGATGAGAATTAAGAGATGATCCTGTAGTAGTGTAATTTCAATCCGGTTCTACTGAATCAATCTCACTCGAAGATAAGGAGGAATGATTATTGTCTCGCCGTTACCTGTTTACGTCTGAATCCGTTACTGAAGGCCATCCCGATAAAATCTGCGATCAAATTTCCGATACGATTTTAGATGCCTTATTAACGGTCGATCCTAAAAGCCGTGTGGCCGCAGAAGTGGTTGTCAATACGGGCTTAGTGTTGATCACCGGTGAAATTACCACCAACGCGCAAATTAACTATATTGATTTAGCTCGGAAAAAAATTGCGGAAATTGGTTATGTTGATGCAGATAACGGCTTTTCTGCGAGTAGCTGCTCCGTTCTAATTGCCCTAGATAAACAGTCTCCCGATATTGCCCAGGGGGTAAACCAAGCCCACGAAGCCAGAGAACTGTTAAGCGACCAAGAACTTGATGCGATTGGTGCCGGGGATCAGGGGATTATGTTCGGTTTTGCCTGCAATGAAACCCCAGAACTGATGCCCATGCCGATCAGTTTAGCCCATCGGATTGCTCGGCAATTGGCAGCGGTACGGAAAAACGGGACACTTCCCTATTTACGTCCTGATGGTAAAACCCAAGTGACCGTGATCTATGAAGATGATCGTCCCGTGGGAATTGATACTATTCTAGTCTCGACTCAACATACCGAGACGATTGGGGATATTACCGATGCAGCGGCAGTACAAGAAAAAATCAAAGCCGATCTCTGGTCTGCTGTTGTTCAACCTGTATTTGAGGATATTGCCGTCAAACCCGATGACCAAACTCGCTTTTTGGTGAACCCAACGGGTAAATTTGTAATTGGTGGCCCTCAAGGGGACTCTGGGTTAACGGGTCGCAAAATTATTGTCGATACCTATGGTGGCTATTCCCGTCATGGTGGTGGCGCGTTTTCAGGTAAAGATCCCACGAAAGTAGACCGCAGCGCGGCTTATGCTTGCCGTTATGTGGCGAAAAATATTGTGGCTGCGGGGTTAGCTGATAAGTGTGAAGTTCAGTTGAGCTATGCAATTGGGGTGGCTCGACCGGTGAGCATTTTGATTGAAACCTTTGGAACTTCTAAGGTGGATGAAAACAAATTGCTTGAAGCTGTACAAGCCAACTTTGAACTTCGTCCGGCGGGAATGATTCAAGAGTTTAATTTACAAAAATTACCTGGTCTGCGGAAGGGTCGTTTCTTTCAAGATTTGGCTGCTTATGGTCATTTAGGTCGGATAGACTTAGATTTACCCTGGGAGAAAACCGATAAGGCGGAATTACTCAAAGCAGCCTTACTGCAACCTGTTGCTGCCCTTGGATAGTAGTTACCATTTTTTGTGGCTGAGGTTAATGATGGTGACAGCCAGGGGTCGGTTTGCCAAAAAAATTGCCCCCGTCGGGTTCGGGAAAACCGCTACTGATTTTTAAACCCACTAAAGTATTTAATATTGCTGTCTTATCACCCTTCAGTAAAATCTGGAGGGTTTTTCACATTTTTATTGAATTAAAGCAGTCGCCATCACACTTAGGATATGGATTCGCTGCTTTCTGGCTGGATGACAGCTTCTAAATTGTCCTAACTACCTTGACGGTTGCTATATTTAATGACTGAGAACAGTAGTAACAATAACAAACCCATGTCACAATTGTAGTTAGGGGGTCAAACCCTAAACTCAAAATGGGTTCTGTCAAACCCAGATAAGGTTATATGACTTGAAAATCTAAGGGTTAAGGTTTAACAAGATGAACCAAGAAAATGTTCTTTAGTCAAACGTAACATGGGAGGGAATGGGAGTATAGGCTGATGCCATCTGAAGACTTAAAATCTAACGCAACGAACCAAGATACTAAAATCTTTGTAGCCAATTCTTTCAAGGATTATATCAGACAACATAATCCCTTTCGATGGAATAAGCATTCGGGGTATCGTTGGTTTATTTATCAAAAAATTGGGTATGGCTATTTTTTAGCCATTGCTATTGGTTTTATCGGTTCAATTACGGGATTACTACTAGCGGATATTTACCAAAAACAAGCCTACTACCAATTATCTGATGCTCACCGACAAGCACAACTTTTCAATCACTTTAATACAGCAGTTCTCAATATACAATTGCAAAGTTATCACTTAATATCTTCTGCAGATCAGGCTAAAATTTGGAATCAGGAGCAAAAAAATATCCGCCATAACTTAACTGAAATTGAACAGCTTGTGGTTCAAATTGAAGATTTTATCGATCAAAATCCCAGCTGGTTAGTGGCGAAACCAACGGTTGTAAAATCATTTTTCATAACCTATAAAGATAGTTTAAAAACTTATGTTAAAACCGTTAATACCTTAAAACAAATTTCACCTAATTTATCGGAAAATTCAAAAAATCAAGGAGTTTATGAATCATTAAAATTATTATCTAATCAGCAATCTATTCAAACTTTGGAAAAGCTAAATAATCAGCTAAAAGATTGGTTAAAAGAAGCTCAAAAACAGGAAAAAATGAGTGAAATTTCGATGAAAAATGCTCGAAATTTACAAAATTTAATTATTGTAATTAGTGCATTTTTATCAGTTTTGATTTCTGTACTCACAGCTATAAAAACCACCCATTCAATTACTCAGCCTTTAAGTTTGACACAGCAAGTAGCGGAACAAGTTGCCCAGGAGTCTAACTATAATCTTCGAGTTTCTTCCCAGACTAATATTCATGAAATCTATTCCTTAGCTAACTCAGTTAACTACTTAATTGAACAAGTTGACCAACGCACTCAGCAGTTAGAACAATCAAAGAATTCAGCCGAATCTGCTAACCTGGCAAAAAGCCAATTCTTAGCTAATATGAGTCATGAGTTAAGAACACCTTTAAACGCTATTTTAGGCTATAGTGAAATGCTGGCTGAAGACGCAAAAGATTTAGGTCAGGATGAATTCGTCACGGATTTAGAAATGATCAATACAGCAGGGAAACATTTACTGTCTTTAATTAATGATATTTTGGATTTATCAAAAATTGAAGCCGGACGCATGGAATTGTATTTAGAAACTTTTGATCTAAAAGATTTAATTGAAAGTGTTGTTTCTACGGTTAAACCCTTAGTTAATCAGAATGATAATGTTTTAATTCTCAATTACGATCCTGGTTTAAATCTTATTTATTCTGACTCAACAAAGGTGAGGCAAGTTTTATTTAATTTACTTAGCAATGCGGCAAAATTTACACAGCAAGGTCAAATTACATTAACTATAACCCGTGAAGTAATTGATCCCCCTTTAGATTATTTAAATCCCGGAGATTTAACTTCTAATTCTTTACAACATTATCAGATTAATTTTTGTATTCAAGATACGGGGATTGGGATTCCTGAAGAGCAACAAAAATATGTTTTTGAGGCTTTTATTCAAGCGGATAATTCAACAGCCCGCAGATACGGAGGGACGGGATTAGGTTTAGCCATTAGTCGTCATTTTTGCAAAATGATGGGAGGGGATTTAAAATTACTGAAAAGTCAGGTTGGATATGGGTCAACTTTTAATGCTTCTTTGCGATCTTCACTGACCGTTGACCTAGGCTCATCACCAGAAATATCCCCTGAGAAAATATAGAGAAATCAAGACACCCGATTTTATCAAGTCGCATCTATCATGTTAGTATGAGTCTAATTTATATTAATTCCCATTTTTTGGGAAGTAGTTTAAAACTTTGAGTCGAGTTTCTGCCGTCAATTTTTGCATGAGGTTTGAGATGACACATCGCCCGATTATTTTAGGTATTGTTGGAGACAGTGCCGCCGGAAAAACAACCTTGACACGAGGAATTGCTCAAGTCTTGGGTGAAGAAAATGTAACGGTAATTTGTACTGACGACTATCATCGTTATGATCGTAAACAACGTGCCGAAATGGATATCACGGCTTTAAATCCAGATTGTAACTATCTGGATATTATGCAGCAACATCTAACTTTATTAAGAACAGGACAACCGATTCTAAAACCGATTTATAATCATCATCATGGAACTTTTGAACCTCCTGAATATATTAAACCCAATCGGTTTGTAATCGTGGAAGGTTTACTGGGTTATTCTACCCGTGGAATTCGGGATAATTATGATGTTAAAGTCTATTTAGCTCCTCCTGAATCCCTACGATCTCAATGGAAAATTAAACGAGATACAATGAAACGGGGTTACAGCGAAGAAGATGTAATTCTTGCCTTAAAACAAAGAGAAACCTGACTCAGAAGCATTTATTCGTCCTCAACGAAAATCAGCCGATGTAGTTGTTACCTTTTATCATCCAGATGGTGATGAAAATGGAATTAATTTGAACGTGCGTTTAGTTTTGCGTCCGACCATTCCCCATCCAGATTTTAGTGAAATTTTAGATCAACAAAGTGGTCATCATATTGAAACTGTGCGTCTGGGATTAGATCGAGATATGGGTAAACCAGTAGATGTCCTAGAAATTGATAGTCACGCCACCCTAGAACAAGTCAACGCATTAGAAATGATGCTTTGTAATGAATTACCAAGTTTGAAAAATTTCTGTAGTTCTGGAGGTAATCAAAATTTGGGAATTTTAGCGGGTACAACCGGAGAAATCATACAAAGTTATCCCCTAGCTTTAACCCAATTATTAATTGCCTATCACATGATTAAAGCGACTAAATTAGTTTAGTTAAACTGTAATTTTGAGTTGAGTAAAATTTCTTTAACAGGAGAAATTATTATTGATTATATCAAAATACAGTGAGTTTATATTGAGTTTGAAATTAGGGGAAATAACCCAAAAATTCTTAATCACAATAGGATTATTTCCCTGAGTTTTATCAGGTTTATCGACATCCCAAAGAGGAACGAGTTGCTACCCCAGTAGTTGAGTTTACCCCACTG
This sequence comes from Planktothrix sp. PLAVEN19ND, assembly GCF_057220675.1. NCBI lineage: Bacteria > Bacillati > Cyanobacteriota > Cyanophyceae > Oscillatoriales > Microcoleaceae > Planktothrix > Planktothrix sp. PLAVEN19ND. The sequence continues at coordinate 4,386,619 of NZ_CM170132.1, forward strand.
GCAACTTCACACAATTGTCGAATTTGTTCTCGATCTAGTATGGCATCGCTAAAATCAGCGCCCGTAATTTTTGTATGACGAAAGGTTGATCCTAAAAATAATGCTTCAACTAATACCGCATCACTTAAATCAGCTTCGGTAAAATCAGCTTGATCTAACATTGCATAAGTTAAATTTGCTTGTTTTAAGCTGGCTTTCGTTAGAAGCCCTTTACTAAAAATAGCACCTTCTAAATCTGAATGATCAAATTTAGCTAACTCCATATTGGAATTAGCGAATTCAGCCGCAGGTAAAGACTGATTAGAAAAATCTCGTCCCTGTAGCAAACTATGACTAAAAAACAGATGGGCTGGATTGTTTGTCGCCCAGGAGGGAACAGGAAAAGCCAATAGCACTGTAGCCACTATTAAAACCATGAATTTCCCAAGTCTGATCATCTGTTTACCGCTCCACTTTACAATCAAATCCTTTATCAGAAAAATGGGTTTAAAACCCCGTCGTTGAGCGACGGCTTTTTATTCTAATTTTCAGTGTATATCAAAGAAGTAATCAAGTGAAAGATGACTTCATCTATTGAAGACTGATTTAAAGCATTTGTGGCTACATATTCCGTTCTGTTGGCAGAAACAGTAACCCGAAATAGTTTGACCTTTTTATAGGAGGGAAATTTATTTATTTTGATTAGCTTTCCCGGTTTTTGTTCGATTGATGACCTTTCGATGGGAAATGGTCGCCACCGGAGGAGAAGTCACCCAAGGGGGTTTAGGATTTTCCAACCCCGATAATTTAGCCCTTGATGCGCTCGGGAATTTATGGATGGTTCGGATATTGCCACCAGCCAACAGCATCAGCCCGTTGCCCCAGGCCGTCTAAGCGACAACCAACAACCCTTAGATGGCACAGATTTATTGGGTCTGTATGGCAATAATTCCCTTTGGTTTCTCCTTTGCTGTACAAACCACCCAAAGGGAAGAATTTATCCAAACTCGTCAAGTTCCTTTGGGTTCAAACTGGCCCGGTAAGCAACCCAACGATCCCCCTAAACCCTCATTAGTCGCAATTCGACGGATAAATTATCAACCTATTTTGGAAAAGCCAAACCCTCTCTAAGTCTGGGTTATACCGATTGAATCCGGTAAAAAACCAGTCTTAACTTTTGTTCCCCCACTTGACTCTGGAAAAACTCTAGTTAAGATATGATACTATTGGTTCAGTCGAGCTGGGGACTCCCTTGCTTTGTGGTATTTTAAGTGTCGGTGTGAGAATTGAGATGATGAACAAAGTTTTATTGAACACTCTAAAGCATAGTCCAGGCATTCTGGGAGCGGCTATTCTCTTAACTAATGCAGCCTTAGCAACTGAGGCTCCATCGGAGAAATTGGCAAATGCTACAGATATGGCAACCGTCACCGTCGAAGCTGCCCGTGCAGTTTCGACCTCTGGACATGATACTCAGTTGCAAGATCAAGCCAATTCCGAGTCAAAGACAGAGCAACTCGCCCTGTCTTTGACCCCTGATGTTCCGGTTGAAGCCACCAATTTAGTCAATGGTGAGGCTACAAACGAAAACAAACCGCAGACTGTTGCCACGGCTCAACAGTTAAACAGCTCAACTTCAGAGGCTTCGGCCCCACTACAAACTGCTCAAGCTTCTGAGTTCCAAGTGGCTCAGATGTCATCGACCGAGCCGAGCGAAACCAGCGTCTCAGGCTTAGAAAAAATTAACGAATATTCTGAAGCTGCCGATGCCCTAGAGCAAGTCACTTCAGTTTCTCAATTATCGGACGTTCAACCCACAGACTGGGCATTCCAGGCTTTGCAATCCTTGGTTGAACGCTATGGTTGTATCGCGGGTTATCCCGATGGAACCTTCAAAGGCAACCGGGCCATGACTCGTTTTGAGTTTGCGGCGGGTTTAAATGCCTGTTTAGAACGGGTTAACGAACTAATTGCGGCGTCTGTAGCCAATTTAGTCACCCGGGAAGATTTAGCCGTTCTGCAACGGTTACAAGAAGAATTTGCGGCGGAATTAGCCACTCTGCGCGGTCGTGTTTATGCCTTAGAAGCTAGAACCGCCGAATTAGAAGCTAATCAATTCTCTACCACTACTAAACTGCGTGGAGAAGTCATCTTCTGGGGTGGAGACGCCGCCGGAGATCGGGCTACTTATAACGTAGTGGGTCAGTTCGCTCACCAGGATAGTGATCCAACGGAAGCCTATTTTGGCTACCGCGCTCGTTTAAACTTTGATACCAGCTTCACGGGTCAGGATTTGTTGAGAACTCGTTTACAGGCTCAATCTATTCCTAACCTGTCTGCTTTCAACATCACCAATACCTTGATGAGTCGTACCGCCATCGATGGTGTCGACAATGGTGTCGTATTGGATGAATTGTACTACCGCTACCCTATCAGTAATGGTAAAGGCAATGTCTTTATTGGAGCTAAGGGTCTTAACGGTGATGATATCTATGACTCCATAACACCTTTTGGTGGTTCTGGGGATGGGGCGCTTTCCCGCTTTGGTCGGTATAACCCGACAACCTTCCGTGGCCCAGATGGAACTGGGGTTGGTCTGAAATATGCCTTCAGTGATCAGTTTAAAGTCAATTTAGGCTACCTCACGGATCGAGCCGAGTTTGCCAGCCAAGGAAATGGTGTCTTCAATGGTGGCTATACCACAGGTCTGCAATTGGTGTTTAAACCCAATCCTAATATTGGTATCGGTTTAGAGTATAACCACCGCTACTTCACCAATGGTAGTGTGTTTGTCTCTGGAGGCACAGGAAGTTGGATTGCCAATAAACCTTTTGGTGAGAATGCTACAACCAGCGAAAACGTAGGGTTACAAGGCAACTGGCGGATTTCCAAAAACTTTGAGTTGGGTGGCTGGTTTGGTTCCACCTGGGCTAACCAAAAGAATGGTGGTAATGACAGTGCGACCATTATTAACTGGGCCGTTTCTTTGGCATTCCCTGATATCCTGAAAGAAGGTGGCTTAGGTGGCTTAATTGTCGGTATGCCTCCTCAAGTAACCAGCCATGATATCAGTGCTTTGGAAGATAAAGATACCTCCATTCACATTGAAGGTTTCTACCGCTATCCCATCAACGACTACATCGCCATTACTCCTGGTTTTTATGTCGTAACCAACCCCGATCACAATAGCAACAACAATACAATCGTGGTCGGAACTTTGCGGACTCAATTCCGTTTCTAAAAGGTTATAACTTAATCGATTCATCAACCAAAAATAGGGAGAAACTCTGGTTTTCTCTCTATTTTTTTTATTGCATATATTGGTTAATAATCATATAAACTCTTACGCGGGTTACTTTTTACTAATAACTGACTGAGGCATGCGCCAAATTTTAATAGTTTTATCTTCACTGCCACTAACAACAACTTCGCCATTTGAACTGACTGCTAAAGCATTAATTGGCTTGTCATGACCCCATAGGGTTGCCAGTTTTTTGCCCGTTTTTAGATCCCAAATAATCACACTATCACCTCCACTAACCAAAGTTTTACCATCCTTGGTGATCGCCAATGACTTCACAGGATTATTATTAGCTCTCCAGACCTGTTTTTGTTCCCCCGTATCTGGTTTCCATAGCCGAATAGTGCCATCATCACCAGCGCTGATTAGGGTTTTACCGTCTGGATGATAAACCAGGGCATTAACAGTACCTTCATGACCTGAGATACTCCGCTTGCGAGTTCCTGTTTCCAAATTCCATAACCGAATTGTTTGGTCTGAACCTCCACTGGCTAGGGTTTGACCATCGGGACTAAATGCCAGGGCCTGAATTGCGCCTTCATGACCCGCAAATTTGAATTGTCGAGATCCTGTGTTTAAAGGCGAAAGGAGAATCGTTTTATCGTCACTGCCACTAGCTAAGGTCTGACCGTCAGGACTAAAAATAACTATATTTACACCTTCAGTATGTCCTTCAATCGTTCGGATTCTATTTCCATTCTTCAAACCCCACAGACGAATCGTTTTATCATTACTACCACTGGCTATAATTTTACCGTCGGGACTAATAGCCAAGGCTTTGACCCAACTGGAATGGGCTGGAATTGTTCGTGGTTTGACATCTGTTGTTAAATCCCAAATTTTAATTGCCCCAAAACTCCCCACAGCCAGGGTTTTATTATCGGGGCTAATGACAATAGCATAAATTTCACCAACGGCTCGTTCGTAGCTCTCTAAAAAAATACTGCCTGGCAACCCTTTCAAAATTAAAATTGGATTAGCCGGAATAAATCCATAACGGATATAACCATCAACCTGTGTATAAATTCCGGTTAATACCATTAAGGATGTTCCCAAAACCCAGAAATATTTAAGCTGAATTTTAGGAAATGTCAGTCTAGGAATAGAAAAATTAAACCAACTATTCCAGTTTTGCTCGACTTGCTTTTTGCCCGTGGGGGAAGACGGGGGAACTTCTTTTTCCTCACCTAGAGGTCTAATATCTTCTAAACATTTCAAGATTGCTTGTGGAGTCTGAGGGCGATTACCCGGAAAAGGAGCCATCAAAAAATCAATAGTTCCCGCAAATTGATCAGAAAGATTGGGCGCGCCCTTTCGCCATAATAACTTTCCAGTTCGAGGATTTTCTGGATAAGCAGTGGGAGGTTTTCCCGTTAATAAATAAATAAAAGTTCGTCCCAGGGCAAAAAAATCGGATTGAGGAACAGCTTTCCCATTCGTTTGTTCTGGGGGTGTATATCCAGGGGAAACAATCCCAGTTACATTTTGCCCCTGTTCTACCTTAGCGATATAGGTTCCCGAAACTTCCCTGGCGGTTCCAAAATCAATCAATACTAATTGTCCATTGGGTTTCCGCATAATATTCTGAGGCTTAATATCCCGATGGAAGTATTGCAAATTATGAACTTGCTCCAGGATCTCAGTTAGTTGTCTTAACCATTCCAAAGCGTGTTCTTGACTGATGGGTTCTTTTTTTCGTTCCTTCATCCAGTCCTGTAAATTTAGCCCTTCAATTTTCTCCATCACTAAACAGTGAAGGGCTTCGTCACTCCCTTTGGGAAGATAGGTAAAATAGCCATCGGGATCAACTTTAGGAATTCCTGGATGATTAAGCTGACTCAAAACTTTCGCTTCTTGTTTGAACAAAGCGACAGCTTTAGGATGGTTTTTTAATAAAACTTTTACAACCTTACATTTGCCTTGATCATCAATTTCAAATGTTTTGCCAAAACCTCCTCCTCCCAGTTGTTTGATCACACGATACCGTCCTTCCAGCAAAAGTTCTGAGCCACATTGACAGCAAGTGCGCCGATTCTCGTTTGCCGGATCAGTTGGATTTGGACACTTAGGATTAAGGCAATAACTCACATTGATCGAGAACCCAGATCTAGGTTGAAAATTTGAAAACCTGTGATAATAATAGCACTCCAGACACGAAAGCAACAAAAATAGAGGCTCATAAAAATAAAATCCCTGTAGGGGCGGGGTCTCCCTACCCAAAAAGCTTCAGTAATATTCGGTGCTTGGGTGTAGGCAACTGTGTTATTAATTTAAAGATACTAGGAATTTACTTCCATTAATTCCTGGGTTTCATCCAAGGTCTGAAGACCTTCAGTTTCCACTATTCCATGATCATTGTCTTATGAGCCTAAATATTGTTTCATTGGTTGGTCGCGCTGGTGGCGACCCAGAAGTCAAATATTTCGGTGCGACTCGTTAAGTGGGAAAGCCATCAAACCCTGATGGTGTGACGCTTGCAAGGAAACGTAGGTAACTACAGAACCTTGACAACTTAATTCCTGAGTGGGTGAGATATTGAAGAAATGTTAAGTACAATCCAAATCTTAACAAAATCTTCACCAATTCAATTCCCACCGTTTAGATGCAAGACGAAGCAATGCCCCCACTGGGGAGGATGACTACCAAACTGGTGAAGCGGGGCATAACGGAGGTAACTCTAAACCTATTAGGGAATCCCTTCTAGCCCAGATGAGCATGAGTAAGGGAACTGAACCTGTGACTGAACCACCGTTATTGATAACAGCCTACATAGGTTATCGGCTGGGCCAAAAGGCAAGGGATTTGGGCTGGGCAACTCGAAATTTGACCCAGAGGCATCCCCACAGAAACCCGATGGATAGCAGGACTCTAACCTCATCGCAAAGCAGGAATTAGGAACGAGATAACTTCTCGGTAATCTCTCACCGAAGGTCGAAGGTTGAGCAGGTAGTCAGCCGCATGATACCGAGAAGGGAGATTGATTCAGAAGCTAACGCCTTTAGGAAAGCTAAAGGATATGCTGACGGAATCACAATGATTTGGAGATAGACAATCAAGTCAGGGTACAAAAGTCATGGACACGGTTAATCAACCGATGTATGAATGGGAAACGATAAACTGGGCAAAAGCCAAGAGATCCGTTTTCAAGCTCCAAAAGAGAATCTATCAAGCCTCTGAACGTGGTGATGTCAAAGCAGTCCATAGGTTACAAAGGCTGTTGACCCATTCGTGGTATGGCAAAATTTTGGCTGTCAGAAAAGTAACTCAAGATAATCAGGGTAACAATAAATCTGGGGCAGACGGGGTAAAACGTCTTCGTAATTACCAGAAAACAAAATTAGCCCAGGAGTTGCGATTTAATGACGCATCCCAACCCAAAAACCGGGTAAGGATACCAAAACCGGGCAAAGAGGAAAAAAGACCTCTGGGCATACCTACGATGAAAGAAAGAGCAAAACAAGCCCTAATGAAACTGGCACTAGAACCAGAGTGGGAAGCAAAATTTGAGCCAAACTCTTATGGATTCAGACCCCGTTGGTCGGCACGCGACGCTATAGCGACAATTTTCAATGACATCGCACAAAAACCCAAGTATGTGCTAGATGCTGATATTGAAAAGTGTTCAGACCCAATCAACCATTCAAAACTGTTGGAGAAATTACAAACCTCCTCAACCTTCAGAAGACAGGTGAAAGCCTGGTTAAAATCTGGAGTAATGGACGGTAATAACCTATTTCCGACGGAAGAAGGAACTCCCCAAGATCGGGTAATATCGCCATTATTAGCCAATATTGCCCTACATGGCCTAGAAGAAATTCTTACTAACAAATTCTCCAGAAGAATCGGAAAAACCAGTCAAAAACGAGCAATCAGTTTTGTCAGGTACGCTAACGATTTTGTGATCATGGATGAAGACTTGGAAGTAATTTTAGAAGCCAAAACAGTTATAGAAGAATGGTTGTCTGAAATGGGAATAACCGCCAGTAAAACCCGAATTACTCACACCTTCAAATCACATGAAGGAAATACGGGATTTGATTTCCTCGGTTTTAATATCCGACAATACCCATGTAGTGATAAACAAAGTGGGTCAGTTGGTGAGACTGAAGGAAAAAGGGGATATAAAACGCTCATAAAACCCAGTAAAGAAGCTATTCAAAAACATCTACGGAAGATTGATGACTTATTGGAAAGGAACCATACTTCAAGCCAAGAACAAGTAATTAACGCACTCAATCCTCTAATCAGGGAATGGGCAGCATATTACTCAACGGTAACAAGCAAGGAAACTTTCAATAAAATAGATAGCATCATCTTTCATAAATTATTAGGATGGGCAAAAAGCAGAAGGGGGCGCGGACAAAATAACACCGAAGTCGTCTCGAAATACTGGGGGGTCAACAGAGGATTAGGCTGGATATTCTGTACCCAGGATAACAAGTCTATTCTGGAGAAACACCAAAAAAGTAAAATCAAAACTGTTGCGACATTGAACACATAAATAGGTACTGTAACTAGCCAAGTCATTGAGGAGCCGTGTGAGGGGAAACTTTCACGCACGGTTCTGAACCAGAGGTGGAAACGGTGACGTTTCTATCGACTGTAATAGTCCGGTAGTGTTGTCTGTAATTTAACTTTGGCGGTTAACCGTCGGACGAGAAAAACGGATCAGCCCGATTGGTTTAACTTGGAAATTTGGGGAAAAACAGCAGAAGTTGCAGCGAACTATGTCCGTAAGGGTAGTTTAATTGGGATTAAAGGGGTGTTAAAGTTTGAGTATTGGCAAGATCGTAATACCGGAACTCAACGATCAAAACCCGTCATTCGGGTTGATGAGTTGGATTTATTGGGTTCTAAGCGCGATTCGGATGAGGGCGCACCTCGGAATACCTATGATGAGTTTTAAGTAAGGAAAACCGTGGCTCAAGAACCCTTAGACCAGGTTAAAATTGCATATCAAGCGGGTCAGTTTGCCTTTGAACGGGGGCGTTATCGAGAGTCAGTTCAATATTTAGAACAGGCTAGTCGGGCTGTGGAACCCAATTCCCGTCTGGGTGGAGAGATCCAAATGTGGTTAGTCACCGCCTTGGAAGCCTCGGGTCTTAGGCAAGATGCGATTGCTCTATGCAAACAGTTGACTCGTCATCCGAATACTGGCACTCGTCAACAGGCTCGTCGTTTACTCGAAGTCCTAGAAGCTCCTAAACTCTATATTGATCCAGAGGGATTTGTAAAAATTCCTGATTTGGATCATCTGGATGTCCAAGGAGATTCCCGATCTCAAAACAATTCGCCTGCGACCGTTCGGTCTATTCCCAAGTCCTCGGTTCCGCCGGTTATAAATAACTTGGATGGAGTCAAGAGCCAGGACAATCAATTTTTGGAGATTGCTTTAATCATCGTACTGTTAATCAGTGGCGGGTTAGTGTGGTTCGGTTCTTTATAACCAGAATGTCTTCCCCTGCTATAAACTCTGTGGGGGCGAGGCGTGCCTCGCTCTTACAAAAAATGGATTAACCAACCTGATATCCCACTTAGAAAAGGGGGCAAATTTATCGGTCTGCACCCGAACACACTTGAAAAATAGGCAGGTAGCACCGTTGCCCCTAAAGTAATGGGGCTTTGTGTCTGACATTTATTAAACGTTCTTCAAAAAGTATCGGTATAGATGGAAGTTGAAATTCCCCAACTAGAAAGTGTTAAGCGCCAACTCATGAACCATCAGAGACCCAAAAAGCCTAAGATGTTGGTTGTTGACGATGAGCCGGATAATTTAGATCTGCTCTATCGTACATTTCGACGTAACTTTAATGTATTTAAGGCGGAAAGCGGGGGTCAGGCTTTAGAAATTTTGGCGGCCGAAGGCGAAGTGGCGGTGATTATCTCCGACCAGCGAATGCCAGAAATGAAAGGTACGGAGTTTCTTAGCAAAACTGTACCGGAGTTCCCCAATACCGTGCGAATTATTTTGACCGGATTTACAGATATTGAGGACTTGGTGGATGCCATCAATTCGGGACAGGTCTACAAATATATTACCAAGCCCTGGGATCCCAATGAACTCAAAGCCGTTGTAGAAAGAGCAGCCCAAACCTATGAATTGCTGAACCAACGCACCGCCGAACTCAATCGTGCTCAGGCTCAAACCCAACTGTTAGCAACGATTATGGCAGCTGCCCAAGTGGCGACGACCTTAGAAAGTTTATTCACTACCTTATGTACAGCCGTCGCATCCCAGTTCCGAGCCGATGTTTGTATTTTGCAACAAATTAAAGACAATCGCTTAACTTCTACAGAAGGTCATTATAGTTCCACGGGTGTTGTGGAAAACTGGTTAGAGATTGATCCTTTAGTTCAGGAAACCATAACCACCGGAACGGTACAAGCATCGATTAATATTACAATCGATCCCGCCTTAGCTACTCTGGCTCACTATCAAAGTTCGGGAATTCAAGCCCATATCAATATTCCCATTACCTATCGGGAACAACTAATCGGTCTATTATCAGTACAATGGAAACAGCCTTGTCAGATGAGTCCTGATGATTTGATAACGGTTCATTTAGTGGCTCAACAAATCGCTTTGGCTTTAATTAGCCTAGGACATTAATCTCTAAACTCAATTTGAAGCAGGGAACAGACAATGGCCAATTGTGGCATCAGGTAACAGGTAACTAGAGGAATGGTTCAGGAAAATAACCCGATTCAAGAGATTTTTAATCGCATCGCCCCGGTCTATGATCAGTTAAATGATTGGTTAAGTTTAGGCCAACATCGGATCTGGAAAAAAATGGCCGTGGGCTGGAGTGGGGCTAAACCCGGAGACACCGCTTTGGATTTATGTTGTGGAAGTGGAGATTTAGCGCTGTTATTAGCACAACAGGTGGGAGAGCCGGGACAGGTGTTTGGGATCGATTTTTCCAGTTGTCAATTGGAAATTGCCCAGCATCGACCCCGACCTTTTACCATTCCAACAGCTGGGATTTCCTGGATAGAAGCGGATGTATTGGGATTGCCGTTTCCAGACAACACCTTTGACTGTGCCACCATGGGGTACGGTTTAAGGAATGTTGTAGATATTCCCCGCAGTCTTCAAGAACTCCATCGGGTACTCAAACCCGGGGCAAAAGCTGCGATTTTGGATTTTCACCGCCCTGCGGGTTCCCTCTTGCGTACTTTTCAACATTGGTATTTACAGCAGTTTGTGGTTCGGACGGCTGAACAATTCGGGCTTCGAGAAGAATATGCTTATATTAACCCCAGTTTAGATCAATTTCCGATCGGCACAGAACAAGTTCGGTTAGCACAGCAAGCAGGCTTTTCAACCGCAACACATTACCCAATTGCAAGCGGTATGATGGGGGTATTAGTAATAACTAAAGGGAACACTGCAATAGGCAATAATGCGCCAAATGGTTTCCTAGTGGGCTGCTACGATAAGAATGGTCAATTTTTCTGAACAGTGGGTTTTAATTACGCCTCCAATAGTGGGTGGAATTATTGGCTATTTTACCAATGATTTAGCCATTAAAATGTTATTTCGTCCCTATCGATCTATACAGATTTATGGCCGAAGGGTTCCGTTTACACCCGGTTTGATCCCTAGAAATCAAGAGCGTTTAGCTAAACGAATTTCTGATACCATTATGGGGTCTTTATTGACTCCCGAAGAATTGCAAAAATTAGCGCGTCGTTTGCTCGAAACTGAACGGATGCAAGCCGCTATTAGTTGGTTTCTGAGACTGGCTTTAGATCAAATTAAAGCGGATACAGAACCCAAAACCGCTAAAATTTTAGCGGGAATTTTACGCGATTTTATTGGAGAGTCTTTACCTAGAATTTTAAGGGTTTTAGCCAGAAAAGATGACTTTTTAGCTCCTCAAATTAATCAAATTTTTGACCAAGTTTTATTAGAATTTCAATTAAATGATCAACAATCACAACAGTTATCTAAATGGCTTTTAGAGGTGGTATTAACTCCAGAAATATTGCGACAGGCTTTAATTGATTTCCTCACGGATAAAAATATTTCAATTATTGATGAAGGATTCCGTGAACAAAGCACTGGCACCTATTGGGTGGTAGCAAATTTATTGGGATTAAGAAATAGTTTAACTCGTTTAAGAACTTTTTGTTTAGATGAAAAGGAGGAAACTAATCGACGATTAACCGAATTAATTAAATCGTTAGGATTACGAGGAAGACTACAAGAGTGGTTACAAAATATATCGTTACAAAATTTACCTGTTTCCACCGTCAAACAGTTAAGAAAAACTATGGGAGATGCCGTGAGAACCTATATTCAAGAACAAGGTATTGATGTGATTCAAGAGTTAAGTCAATCGATCGATTGGGATAATGTTTCAAATTGGATTTTAAAACGGCTACAAAGTTCTCCCGTGATGAATACATCTTTAGAATTAGTCAGTCAGGAATTAGCTTTAATTTTAGAACGGTATTTAGAACGAGATATAGAAAAAATTATGGCTCAAGTTATTCCGATTTTGAACATCGATCAGGTGATTATTAATCGAGTCAAGGAAACTTCTCCTGAAAATATGGAAGCTGCTATTAATGGTATCGTCAAAAGTGAATTACAGGCGATTGTTAATTTAGGGGGAATTTTAGGTGTTATAATCGGGTTATTTCAGACAATTTTGTTAATATTAAGATAGATAAAAATAGGTAATGGGTAATAAACTGACAACTGATATGACAACTCCTAAATCAAATCCTTCTCAACAAAACTCCCAACTGAGTCCTGAACAATATGCCCGTTTGAAGGCGGAAGCCGTGGCTCCTTATCGGGGTTTACGACAATTTATTTATATTGGTTTTGGAGCCTCGGGTGTTATTGGTGCGGTGGTGTTTTTCGCCCAACTGTTAGCCGGACGGAATGTTGCCTCGGCCTTACCAAACCTGGCCCTACAGGTGGGAGTGGTAGCCCTGATGGTGGGCTTATTTCGTTGGGAACAAAAGGCCAGTCGCCGTCCATCAGGCCCAAAGTAACACAACTACATATTTCTCAATCTACCGACACAAGACGCAAACAAAAGAAAATAAAAAAAATATTAAGAAATCAAGGTTTTGCCTTGATCCCTGGCATGATTATATATAGTTAATCAATTGAGGTCAGCTTTTATCAGACCTTAAGCATAAATCCGATTTAATCGCTCAAATGGGGTCAGCTTTTATAAAGACCCTAAACATAACAAATCTACATATAAAAATATGAAGGTCAGCTTCCCTCAGTTGGAAGCTGGCTTTTTGTTTTCAGAACTCTACTGCACCGGAGACCCGGGTTTGATCGATTTCATTTCCAATCACGGTGATAGTATAACCGCGGGTGGCATTATAGACATCATAGCGACCATTAGTCCGAATAATATTTTGACCAGGACTGGCGGTTGTGCCTAAATCTGGTTGAGCTTGAGAGATCGCAACCACTCCATCTCGTTCATTATTTTCAATTAAATTATTTCGTAAAATAGGTTTAGCCTGGTGAGAAATCACAATTCCATCTCGATTTTCGATAATTTTATTTTCGATAATAGTAGGAGAAGCATCATCATTAATTGAAATCCCAAATCCGGTATTTTGAAAAACATTATTCCGAATTTCTCCCGCTCCTGAACGGGCAATTGAAATCCCATTTCCAGCATTTTGAGTGAATATATTACTCTGGATTTTAGGATTACTTTCAGAAGTAATAAAAATCCCATCCCGCTTACTCTCAATAAACGTACAGCCACTGACTACAGGACTAGAAGATTCTATCCATAAACCCGTTCCTCTAGTATTGGGATTAGTAACTGTGACCCCGATAATTTGACTATTTCCTTGGGTTTTAATTGTAGCATTTTGTCGTGCAAAAGTAGGGCTAACGAAATTTCCTCCACCCATAATCACCGTATTTTGTCCATTGGTGGCTTCATCTCCTTGCAATGTCACCCCATCTTTCAGGGATATCGGAAACACTTCTCCGGTTTCCTGACTGTAGGTACCTGGGTTAAGTTGAATCACTGTACCTGATTGAACCCTTTGCAGCGCATAGGTAATCGAACGATAGGGGCCAGTTTGACTTCCCGTAGAAGTTTCGCTATCACGTCCAGTATTGGGATCGATATAAATAATTGAATTTTGAGCCAAATTTTGGGACATTAATGGGGGATTGGGCCTAGTCCCTGGGATATGAGCCAAAACAGGACTTCCCATTCCTGATATCAGCCCTAATCCTAAAATGATCGTTGCCCATCCTCTTAACCCCTGGGGGCTGGGGTGTCGATTCCCTTGGTAGAGTAAAATTAATCGTTGCATCGGCTCCTGTTGATGTGACATAGATATCGCTGGGATTCGTTTAACTTCAAGCATTTTAGCCGATTCAGATCAATCAATTCGGTTTTCCTAAATAAAATGGTGATTCTGTTGGGAACTTCTCAATCGCCAGGTGAGTCAGAGAAGCCAGATTGTTCTTACGTCCGGTTCTAGGTCGGTGCCAGGAAGACAGTTCTAAACAGGGGTGTCAAAAAACCCTTGTATCCACGACTCCTTTGCTACCGTCGGGCGGTCAATCATTTCACATCAAGCGATAGGTAGTTTAGCCGAACCCAAGAACGGATGTGAGATCAGGGCATATTCCGGTTGTGTGCATTTAACGCCAAAATAGAAATTTTTCAATCTCTTGCTATTTTCTTGACACTTCTGTTAAGCTGATACGATATTTTTTTACTCATTACTGACGGGTGCTTGGCTTCACTCCAATGGGTTCTAGTCGGTGGTGTCAAACCATTGTTTGCACCTACAAGAGATGGACTTTGTTCAATTTCCAACATCGTCCCTTTTTCTGTTAAAATGCACTGGATTGTTTGTTCTCTTTAGGATAAACTGAGCGTGGTGTTCATTGAACGACTGGAATCTCTGGTAATTTGAAGTTTAATTCTAAAGCTACCAGTAACTAAGTTCCTATTGTAGAATCCCCAAAAAATCAAAACGCTAACATTATTTAACTCAAGTGAGGAGCACTTAAATGTCTGAAGTAGTAACATCCAGCGGCGTAACATCAGTAACACTAGCAGGGGGCGGAGTTGCCCAAAATGGTGTACCAGGTAAGGCTAATAGCATTTCAGGTACGGCTGACACCAAGTTAATTCAAGGTGCTGGCCTTAGCGATACTCTATCGGCTGGAGCCGCAGCTCCTGTTGTTATTTATGGTTTCGATGGCGATGACCTAATCTATGGTAGCAACACCGATACCGATGAACTTTACGGGAACCCAGGAAATGACACCATCTATGGTCTAGGAGGCAAAGACTTCATTGCTGGAGGTGCTGGCAATGACCTGATCTATGGTGGTGATGGAGATGATACCGTCTTTGGTGACCTAGGAAGCGATACGATTTCCGGTGGTGCTGGCAATGATATCCTTGGTGGTGGTGAAGGCAATGACCTAATTGATGGTGGTGAAGGCAATGATATCATCTGGGGTGAAGAGGGTAATGACAGCCTCTATGGTGGTGCCGGAAACGATACCATCTATGGTGGTCAAGGAAATGATGTAATTGCTGGTGGAGACGGTAATGACTTCATTACTGGAGACAAAGGCAATGACAACCTATCTGGTAATGCCGGAAGTGATACCTTCGCCTTTACTCAAGTTGGCAGTGCTAATGCTGACGTAGTGGTTGATTTCGTATCGGGATCAGACAAGATTGCCTTATCTTCTAGTGTGTTCTCTGCCCTGGGTGTCACTGTAGAAGCCACTGAATTCGACACCCTTCCTGGCTTCAATCCTGCTAATCCTGGCAGTGCAACTAAACTGCAGTATGACACCAACACCGGAAAGTTATACTTCGTCACTGGTGGTGTTGCACAAGAAGTAGCTACATTTGTCAATAATCCTGCTCTGAAAGCCAGTGACTTTGAACTATTCTAAGTCTTGACTTGTAGTAATTCAGAATTAGGGGTAGACAACTACCCTTTTTTTATTTATTTAACGGCCTAATCTAATCTTCGGGTTTAGGAGGAATGGGATCATACCCCCCTGGATGGTAGGGATGACAGCGTAAAATTCGCTTGAGAGCTAACCAACTTCCTGGAATAACTCCAAAGGTTTCTATGGCTTCAATGGCATATTGGGAACAGGTGGGGTGGAAGCGACAAGCGGGGGGAAATAGGGGAGAAATTAAAAGTTTGTAGCCTCTAATTAGGGTAATAAATAGGGTTTTAATCATATTAAAAAAATGGTTAGTTTTCAGTGAGAACAACTTGAGGAGCCAGGAGAATTTGATCAGAAGTTTCGATTAATTTTCCTATTCCTAAGAGTTGGTTATTTTGATCATAGACACTTACGGGATGGTCTTCTATTATATAATTATCCATAACAATAGATTGTCCTTGAAACCAACGTTTTGTTGATTCAGAACTGAGGATAATTGTTGTTAAATGATTTAAGGCAATTGTGGGGGATAGGGGAGAAAAAGTTTGCTCCTGAACCTGAGTTTCTAAGGTTTCCAAGGTTAGACTATTTTCTAAATCAAAACCACTGCTTTGGGTTCTAATTAAATTAGCTAAGGTGGCTCCGGTATTAAGTATAGCTCCTAAATCCCGAGCGATGGAGCGAATATAGGTTCCTGAACCACAGGCGATCGCAATTTCTAATTCGGGAAATTCTCCCGGATACCAGTTAAGAATTTTCAGATCAAAAACTTCTACTGTTCGACTGGGAACTTCAATAATTTCTCCTTTTCTAGCTAAATCATATAGGCGTTTTCCTTGAACCTGAATTGCACTGTAAATAGGGGGAATCTGTTCAATTTTACCAATAAATTGAGGGAGAATTGCTTGAATTTGTTCAAGTTGTAAATCGGGTACAGATTGAACGGTTAAGGTTTCTCCTTCTAAGTCATCGGTGGTTGTTGTGACACCGAATTTAATTTTAGCGTGATAGGCCTTATTAGAGGGGAGAAATTGTAATAAACGAGTGGCTTTTCCCAGGGCTATTGGTAATACTCCTGTAGCTGCGGGATCGAGGGTTCCCGCGTGTCCGACCCGTTTTAATTTTAAGATTCGACGCACTCGCGCCACACAGTCATGGGAGGTGAATCCGGCAGATTTATTAAGGTTGAGAAACCCGTACATTGTTATTAAATTTCCTGTCCTAAAAGGTGGTTTTATCCTGGGATTTATTGCGGTAGAGATTTAAAATTTCCCGATGTTAAATTGCCTGTAAAACCAGGAATAAACGCTAGGTAAGTAGGGTTATCTCGATCATCTGTCCGAATTAATAAACCGTTAACTCCATTCAAGCTGTCTGTTTCAAATTTTAATTTACTAAAGGTCAAATCGTTGGGTAGTAAAATGACATCATCATTTTGATTATAGTCTAAAATAATATCAGCTAAAGCCGGATTTCCACTGCCAGAATTAACCGAAATAAAGAAAGTATCTTTTCCGTCACCCCCGACTAAAATATCTTGACCGCGATCGCCGGATAAAAAATCATCTTTATTTCCTCCAACCAGACAATCATCTCCGGCTCCACCATACAGGGTATTATTATTATCATCCCCTCCGGTCAACAGATCATTATCGTTATTTCCCGATAGTAAATCTTTGCCATTGCCACCTTCTAAAGTATCTGCTCCTCTCCCTCCAAACAGGGTATCATCCCCATCACTACCGAGAATAGAATCCCGACCTTGATTCCCATTAATATAATCATTTCCAGCTTCCCCATCGATTAAATCTTCGCCGTCATCACCAAAAATTGTGTCTCCACCTCCGCCGCCATACAAACTGTCGCGGCCGATATTTCCTCGCATAATATCCGCAGCCGCAGTTCCCGTCAGACTAGCACCCAAGGTATCAGTGATTTGGGGAATCTGGTTTCCACTCAAGCTGCTGTTTCCCCCCGTACTGCCAGAAACGGTACTATCACCTCCGGGAACCGTTGTGTTACCATTGGTCAAGGTGTCCCCAGGTAAGGTGTTGTCGTATAACAAAAAAACTAAATTCGGATCAAATGCAGATGTCATAATAGGTTCAAAACTAGGTTGATCTGAAATTTTGCCTATACAGGGACAAAGGATTAATCGAATATAATTAGTTTAAGCCTTGAAACCCATGACTAGATAGCTAATTATCTGGTCTGTAGCACTTTATTTAACTAATAAGTTATGATTAATGCCACAGCGATTCTAATTGATGTCTTTGTTCAGCAATTACAAGCTGGATATCGTCGGACTTACGGCGGGTTTAAACCCAACTACCCTGAAATTATTGCCTGGGCCGGAACAATGGCACTGGAAAATATTGCCAATTGTGACGCTCTTTACCACAACGTTGAGCATACCATGTTAGTGACGTTAGTGGGACAGGAAATTTTACGCGGAAAACATATTCGGGAAGGTGGAGTTACGACCGAAGACTGGTTACATTTTATCATTTCTTTACTGTGTCATGATATTGGCTATGTGAAGGGTGTTTGTCGGCAAGATCAAGAATCTGTGGGTTTATTTGCGACGGGAATTGGGGATGGGATTGTGCCAATTTCGGTGGGTGCTACATCGGCTAGTTTAACTCCTTATCATGTTGATCGGGGAAAGTTAGTAATTGATGAACGATTTGGAGGGCATAATTTAATTGATGCTGAACAAATTAAACGGAATATTGAGTTGACTCGTTTTCCTGTTCCTGCTGATGAAACCCATCAAGATCGACATAATTATTCGGGACTAGCCCGGGCTGCTGATTTGATTGGTCAACTCAGTGATCCCCGGTATTTGAAAAAGATTAGTTCCCTATTTTATGAGTTTGAAGAAGTGGGAACTAACAAAGTTTTAGGTTATAAAACTCCCGGGGATTTACGGCGAAATTATGCTAAATTTTACTGGAATGGAGTGTTTCCTTATATTCCGGCGGCACTGAAATATTTGGAATTAACCCAAGAAGGAAAACAGATTGTTGCTAACCTTTACGCCAATGTATTTCAAGTGGAAAATGAATCTCGAATTTTACAAGGAATTAATCAATTTCCGGCTGAAGTCAATGGTGGGAACAAAAATGATCAGAATAAAGGTAGCGATTTAAATGATCAAAAATCCTTTGAATTAACGGGTTTAAATTTATAGAAACTCAAAATTGATCGGAAAAAAGGTAATTCCTAATTGAGAAAGGGAGGTTAATTTATTGATCTTCCTTTTAATCTATTTTATGTTAACAGTTTTGAGGTATTAACAATGATAGAAATTACCCCAGAAATTCAGCACCGAATTGAAGAATTAAAACGGTTATTACGGAAAGCCAGTTATGAATATTATGTCTTAGATTCACCCACAATACCGGATTCAGTTTATGATCAATTATATCGAGAACTGCAAGATTTAGAGCAACAATATCCACAACTTATTACTTTTGATAGTCTGACTCAAAGAGTCGGAGAAACCCCCGCTACTCAATTTCAATCTGTTAAACATAATATTCCTCTATATAGTTTAGATAATGCTTTTAATTTTAATGAGTTAAAAACTTGGCAAGATCGAGGTCTAAAAATAGCTATAAATACATCAGAATTTCCGACTTATGTTTGTGAATTAAAAATAGATGGATCGGCTTTAGCATTAACTTATGAAAACGGAATATTAGTTAGAGGTGCAACGCGAGGAGATGGGATAACCGGGGAAGAAATTACTCAAAATGTGAAAACAATTCGTTCAATTCCCTTAAAATTAGAATTAGAAAATCCACCTGATTTAGTTGAAGTCCGAGGAGAAGCATTTTTATCCTTAAAAGTATTTGAAATTATTAATCAAGAAAGACAAAAAGAAAGGGGATCATTATTTGCTAATCCCAGAAATGCTGCTGCTGGAACTTTAAGACAATTAGACTCTAAAATTGTCGCCCAACGGAAACTGGATTTTTTTGCCTATACCTTACATATTCCAGAACGGAATAATTTAGAAATAGTTTCTACTCAAACCCAATGGGATAATTTAGAATTATTGCAAAAAATGGGGTTTAAAGTTAATCCCAACCGTCAACTTTGTTCTAATTTAGATGAAGTGATTCAATATTGTGAATATTGGGATCAAAAACGGCAAAACTTACCCTATATGACCGATGGAGTGGTAATTAAAATTAATCCTTTATCTCTACAGGAAAAATTAGGATTTACCCAGAAATTTCCGCGATGGGCGATCGCTTATAAATATCCGGCGGAAGAAATGCCCACTCAAATTAAATCTGTTACTGTACAAGTGGGAAGAACTGGAGCTTTAACCCCTGTTGCGGAACTTAACCCAATTTTACTGGCAGGTACAACGGTTCAAAGAGCAACACTACATAACCGCGATCGCCTAGCTGAGTTGGATCTACATATCGGTGATACTGTAATTGTCCGCAAAGCCGGGGAAATTATTCCCGAAGTCGTTAAAGTATTATTAGAATTGCGCCCCCAGGACGCTAAAAAGTTTGAAATGCCAACCCATTGCCCGGAATGCGGTCAGGCGGTTGTACAGTCATTGGGAGAGGCGGTAACCAGATGTATTAATGATTCTTGTCCGGCAATTTTACAAGGATCTTTGATTCATTGGTGTTCCAGAGATGCCTTAGATATTAATGGCATTGGGGACAAATTAGTTCAACAGTTTGTTAATAAAAAATTAGTTAATTCCGTAGCAGATTTATATGATTTAACCCTTGAGCAATTAATGACTTTAGACCGGATGGGGGAAAAGTCGGCGACTAAAATTATTCAAGCGATCGCGACTTCTAAAAACCAACCCTGGGCACGGGTCTTATATGGGTTAGGAATTCGTCATGTTGGCAGTGTGAATGCCGAATTAATTACCCAAAAATTCAGGAATATTGAACAATTAACCCAAGCATCCGCCGCCGATATTGAAGGAGTTTATGGTATCGGGCCAGAAATTGCCTATTCTGTCTATGAATGGTTTAATCTTCCTGCTAATCAACTATTAATAGAACGATTAAAAACCGCAGGATTAGAGCTTGCAAATTCAGAAAAAATAGACTATAATCAAAGTAATGAACCTCAAACCTTGGCAGGTAAAACTTTTGTAATTACAGGAACATTACCAACTTTAAAAAGGGAAGATGCTAAAAAATTAATTCAAAATGCCAGAGGAAAAGTCACGGATTCAGTTAGTAAAAAAACCGATTATGTAGTAGTAGGAGAAGAAGCAGGATCTAAACTTAAAAAAGCCCAAGATTTAGGAATTACCCTATTATCAGAAGCAGAATTACTAACTTTAATATCTGGTGTTTAAGCAAAGAGGGTTGGGAGACCCAACCCCTACAGGTTTTGATCACAAATCAATGCAATCTAATATTCGGGAACTGAAGCATCAATTTCTCGACTCCAAGCCAGAATTCCACCTTTAAGGTTAATTCCTGAAATCCCAGCTTCTTTGAGAATCCCTAATGCTTTTCCTGAACGCATTCCCGATTTACAATGGGCAATTAAACGATGACCATTTAACAATTCTTTAACTTGTTCAATGCCTTTTCCCTGCTCAATATCGGGTAAAGGAATTAACACCGAACCTGGAATTTTAGCAATTTCATACTCATGGGGATTACGCACATCAATTAATACAAAATCCTTCGCCCCACTACCGAGTAATTTTTCCAGTTCCTGAACCGTCATTTCAGGAATATCCATTTTCTGTTTTGCCTCCTGTTCTTGTGCTTGCGGAATTCCGCAGAACTGTTCATAATCAATTAATTTTTCAATTACCGGACGAACAGGATTAGGACGTAATTTTAACTCCCGGAACGTCATTTCTAAAGCGTTATATAATAACAAACGTCCGCTTAAAGTTCGTCCTTGACCCAGAATGATTTTAACGGTTTCTGTGGCTTGAATCACGCCAATCATTCCAGGTAAAATGCCTAAAACCCCGCCTTCTGCACAGGAGGGCACCATTCCTGGAGGTGGGGGTTCGGGGTATAAATCCCGATAGTTAGGCCCATCTTGGTAGTTAAAGACCGTTGCTTGACCTTCAAACCGGAAAATTGACCCATAGACGTTGGGTTTGTTCAGCAACACACAGGCGTCATTCACCAAATATCGGGTCGGGAAATTGTCAGTTCCATCTACAATCACATCATAGGGTCGCAGCAGGTCGAGGGCATTTTCTGAACTGATGCGGGTATTGTAGAGGTCAACTTGACAAGCGGGGTTAATTTCCAAAATCCGGTTTTTCGCCGACTCAATTTTGGGTTTCCCCACCCAAGCTGTCCCGTGAATAATTTGGCGTTGCAGGTTGGAGGTATCCACCACATCAAAATCAACAATTCCGATGCGTCCAATGCCCGCCGCCGCCAAATAGAGCAGTAAGGGCGAACCTAGTCCCCCGGTTCCAATGCAAAGCACACTCGCCGCTTTTAAGCGTTTCTGACCTTCCAGACCGACTTCTGGTAAAATCAAGTGGCGGGAGTACCGTTCGTAGTCGTCTTTCGTTAACTGGATTTCATCCAGATTCGGATTTAGCATAGCAATTTTGACAAAAAATATAACCGTCCCAGTTAGGGGTTTGGGTCATCAAAATTATATATTGTAGCTGATGATCGGGAAGATTGGCTAATCTCTGATTAAAGGTTCAGCTTGAAATTGATGATTCTGATCTAAACTCCAATTTTGTAGGTCGGTGGTTTTTCCTTTTTCTACAGAAATAATAATATAAGAATAGTCTGACCAAGCACAAACTCGATCAAATTCGGAGGGAATAGCGGGATGATCGGGATGGGAATGATAAATACCTATTATGATTAAATTGCGATCGCGACCTTGTTTTTGAGCTTGAATCATTTGTTGAGGAGAAATCGTAAACCGACGTTCAGAGGTAACGGGTATATCGGTGGTTTCTACTTCCTCAAAGGTTTTAGCAGTTTCAGAATTCCAAGCGTTTTCGGTTGGAATAATCTCTACTGTAATTTTATGATTATTTTCGTTAATTTCACCCATTAATAACCCACAACATTCCTGGGGGTAGGTTTGTTCGGCGTGGGTACAAATCAGTTGAATCTGTTCGGAGGATATAGTTAATATAGACATTATGGCACTAGGGAACACCGGAAAATGATTTGTGATAAAAACCTGTAGGGGTTTGGTCTCCAAACCCTCTTTGCGCCTGGGTTTGGAGACCAAACCCCTACAATAAAATATTACAACCCCGGCACAGATTGCTATATTCCCCCCCGATGTTCAGAAAACCTCTAGGACTGGGAAACAGAAAAGGAACTCACAAAGGCTTCCGGGCCAACAACGGAAAGATAGGGTTCAATAAAATAGTGGTTAGCAACCCGCAGGGTATCAGCAGAAGTCACCGCCGCAATGTTATTCTGAAATTCCGTATCAAATTCAATTCCTAACCCTAAACATTCATACCAGCCATAGATTTGCGCCAGTTGGGAGTTGGTTTGTTTCCCCAGAGCATATTGACCTAAAAGTTTATTTTTAGCTACTTGTAACTCATCCGCCGTTAGGGGAATATTGACCAGGCGTTCCACTTCGGTGCGTAACCCATCAATGGCAATTTCGGTATTTTCCGGCGCCGTGCCCATATAGACAACAAATTGAGACTGGTCGAGACGGGTGGGGAAAAAAGCCGATACATCGTAGGCTAAACCCCGTTTTTCCCGCAATTCTACAAATAATCGACTAGATAAGCCATTTCCCAGATAGGTATTTAATACTTTTAACGCCGAATAGTCCTCATGGTTGACACAACTGGTTAAATAGCCCAACATCACAACCGATTGTTGCGTTTCCTGGGGGGTAATGGCGTTTTGGGGTATTGAGGTTAGGATGGGTAGGGATAATGTCGGTAAGGGGGTTTCAGGGGCCCTCCAGTCGCCAAATACCCGTTGAATTTGTTCAGTTGCCGCCTCTGGGGTAATGCGTCCGGCGATGGAGATAATTAAATTATCGGGACGGAAATAGGTTTGATGGAATTCTTGCAGGTCAGCGCGGCTGAGTTGGGAAACGCTGGCTTCGGTTCCTAGGGTGGAAAGGGCGTAGGGGTGATGTTGATACATCTGTTGTCGCAGTTGTTCAAAGGCGACGGAAAAGGGTTGTTCCCGTTGTGACCGAATTCCTTGAATGGTGATGCGACGTTCTAGTTCGATTTCTTCTTCGGGAAAGGAGGGGGAACGTAATAATTCACCAGTTAAACTTAAAATATCTTCAAAATCGGAAGCAACAGTTTTTAGACTTAGTAAAAAATAATCCGTTGACGTGTCTGCGCTTAATTTGGCCCCGACTGATTCGACTTGTTCGGCAATTTCCATGGAGGAAAGCTGGTCTGTTCCTTTGGTTAATACCGTGGCTACCAGATGGGAAAGTCCGGCTTTTTCTTGAGGTTCCCAGCGACTTCCTGTTCGGAGAAATAGACGAGTTGCAATAATATCAGCGGCGGGATTTTCTGTTACTAGCAACACAATCCCGTTATCCTGAACTGTGCGATGAACATTACGAATTGTATTAGACGGGGTTAAAGTTTGGGTCACAGTTCCTCTATTTTTCTTTAAGTTTGGGGGATTTAGATCGGTATGAGTAATGGGTAATGGGTAATGGGTAATGGGTAATGGGTAATGGGTAACGGGTAATGGGTGATCCCTATTTATTCCTATTGCCCATTGCCTATTCCCTATTCCCTGTTTATGGGTATTTGAATATCAATAATTCCCCCTCCTAAGACTAAATCTCCGTCATACCAAACTGCTGCTTGACCGGGAGTAATTCCAAAGATAGGTTCATCAAAAATAAGTTTAACGCAGGAACCAATTTTGGGATCAATTTCGGCTCCTTCTGGGGGATTAATCGGAATTACGGTGACAGGTTGGGGTTGAGACCGATAGCGAATTTGTACCTGGGTACGAATGGGGGTATTTGGTGGGGAAATAGACACCCAATTCACTCTTTTAATTGTACATTCTGTTTGTACCGCGCTTTCTCTATCCCCAACAATCACTTGATTTCTACCCGCATCAATTCCGACAACATATAGGGGATTGGGGGCCGAAATTCCTAGACCTTTTCGTTGTCCAATGGTATAATGATGGATGCCCTCATGTTGTCCTAAAACCCGACCTTTTGTGTCTATAATATCGCCTTTTTTACCCGTAATATATTTATCTAAAAAAGCCTGCATGGAACCATTGGCTTCCACTAAACATAAATCTTGACTTTCGGGTTTGTCGGCGGTTTTTAACTCATATTGATTAGCCATTTGGCGAGTTTCGGTTTTTAACACTTCTCCCAAGGGAAATAGAGTTCCGGCGAGTAAATCTTGGGTTAAGTCATATAAAAAATAAGACTGATCTTTATTCAGGTCTACGGCTCGTTTTAATTGATAGCGATCGCCCTTTTCATCATAATCAATTCTAGCATAATGACCCGTGGCAATTCGATCAATTCCTAACTGTTCTCGGGCATAATCTAACATCGGGCCAAATTTCACCGCCCGATTACATTGAGAACAGGGTAACGGAGTAATTCCGGCACTATAACCATCAACGAGATAGTCTACAATATAGGTTTGAAATAACTCTCGACTATCCACAATATGATGAGGAATTCCTAATTGTTCACAAATGTAGGCCGCATCCACCATTCCTTCTGAACAGCATTGTCCTTTTCCCTTCATTAACCAAAGGGTCAACCCCACCACCTCATATCCCTGATGGTGTAGCAAGGCGGCGGCTGTGGAACTATCGACTCCACCAGAAAGACCTACAACAACTTTGCTCATGATCACATCAGAATAACTTGCTAATTTTGATTAACTAACCTAACTTTAATCTTGACTGATCTGCCAATTTTGATTACTCTTAACTGGCTTACCTGCCAATATCAACCGAACCCACTCCAAACGGGAGGACGCTAAAATGTCAGTCTGTTCTATTGTAATACAGAAAAAAACCAATTGGCTTACAAAATTTATTTGGAAAATACCCCTATTTTCTAGCCTCGTGCTATTGGGGGGATATGGGGTAATGGTTTCCCCTGTTTTTGCCCAAGAACGCTATGGAGTTTATGTCAATGGCGAGAGTCCTTTACTGTTAGAAGTCGTGCAGCAAGTTCAGCCCGGAGCCATGATCCAACGATATAATAATCGTAGCATTATTGATCTGGGAATTTATTTTAATCAAAGTGAGGCTCAAAAATTAATTGCAGACTTAAAAAGCCAGGGGGTTCAAGGAGAAATTATTAACTTGAAATCTGGAGAAGATTTTAACAATCCAATTCGAGTTAATCCGATGGTTATTCCTCCCGACCAAACGGATATTAAAGTGATCAGAACTTCGATTCCATCGGGTCAAATTCCGATCACAACTGACTTGGGATTATATCAAGTTTATGTGAGTCCGACCTCGAATTCTTTAAGTGCAGTCCGCCAAATTTCTCCCAATGCTCGAACATCCACCTATCAAGGACAATTGATTATTCAAGCGGGCAGTTTTGTGAATCAGTCTAATGCTGACCAACTCCGACAAAAGTTAGCATTAGGGGGGATTTCTTCGACCGTTATTAACAGTACCGCACAATTACAAGCGTTTTTAGCTACTATTCCCAATATCCCCCCGAATATCCTGCCAGCCTTCCCTGGTTCTGGTTTAGGATTAGGAAATACTGATAGCTATTTTATCTTAATTCCTAGTCAAAGAAATCAACTGGTTTCTGTGGCTGAAAATGTAGCAGCTTTGGGTGTTCCTTCCCAAAGTATTCAGATGCAGCAGGCGGCTACTAATCCCTTTGTTGCTGTTGGGCCTTTTGCCAATCAACAGTTAGCCCAACAATGGGAAACTTATCTGCAAAGTTCGGGATTATCTCGTGCTATTGTCTATTTTGGGAGATAATCTATTGATGCTGTACTTCATTGCCAGATTATGAGACAATCAGATGTTAACTCTTAAACAAGAAAGGATTAACAAGATAATATGGTAGCTAAAATTCAATTTTCAATAGGTATTGATGAAGATGTAATTCCTGATGTTCGTCTGACTCGTTCACGGGATGGGAGTCAAGGTACAGCAAAATTTTATTTTCTCAATCCTAAAGCCTTAGCGGATGATTCCACCCAAGAAATTACAGGAATGTATATGATTGATGATGATGGGGAAATCGTCACCCGTGATGTTAACGCTAAGTTTGTTAATGGAAGACCTACGGAAATCGAGGCGATTCATTTAATGAAATCTCCCGAAGAATGGGATCGTTTCATGTTGTTTATGGAACGTTATGCAAAAGCTAATGGATTAGAATTTAGTAAATCCTAATTCAGTCATCATTTGTAGGGGCGGGTTCATCGAGATTTAGGTGATTAACAAACATTTAAAAGAACCCGCCCGTACCAGTCATCAGTTTAATAGTTAATTTATTAAATAAATTCCCCATTCTATTACCCATTCGTAATTCGTAATTCGTAATTCGTAATTCGTAATTCCTTATGACTTTACCAGTTCCCCATCCTGATACTTCGGAATTTTTGGTTAATTGTGCTGTGATTACGGTGAGTGATACTCGCACGCCAGAAACCGATAAAAGTGGTCAACTAATTCAGCAATTTCTACAGAATACTGGGCATCCAATTCTCGATTATCAAATTATTAAAGATGAACCGAAAGACATTATAAAACTATTGAAAAAACTCTGTCAAATTCCTGAACTGAATGCTTGTATTTTTAGTGGAGGAACCGGAATTTCACCCCGAGATACTACCTATGATGCTCTGGAACAATTATTAGAAAAAACTTTACCTGGATTTGGAGAAATTTTTAGAGCTTTGAGTTATCATGAAATAGGGTCAAGAGCGATCGCTTCCAGGGCTGTAGCTGGAGTTTATCAAAGGAAATTAATCTTTTCGGTTCCTGGATCTTCTAATGCAGTAAAGTTGGCAATGGAAAAATTAATTTTGCCTGAATTAACCCATTTAGTTAAACTGCTATAGCAATCCTAATTGCTCAGACCCAGAGGATCAACTTTTTTTCTTAGACTTGTTGCCTGTTCCCTGCCATAGCAATTAAAACAACAGCAGAACGGGGGCTGAGATGATAATATTTTCCCATAATTGGTCGGGCAGCACTCAAGCGACTAATATCATTAGGAACCGCTAAAGCCGTATCTACCAAACGATGCCAACGTTCTCCTTTAGAAAGGGGAGGTAATTGAAAGTTTAAGGGTTCCCAATAGGAATTTAACATAATATGGAGATGTTCGCCTTTTTGGGGATGATATAAACTAAAAGCAATGGTGCGAGAACTGTCATATAAATCAGGTTTTCCTGTCTTCACTCCATGCCAAATCACATAGGGAGAATTACTCTCTATATTCATTTCCAAAATATCATCTAACTGAAAGAGATGGAGTTCCTTTTTAAAGCGGATTAAACTTTTAACAAACCGCAAGACATCAGGATTTTTCCCCACATCACTCCAGTCAAACCACCCTAACGGATTATCCTGACAGTAAGCGTTATTATTTCCAAATTGTGTCCGACAAACCTCATCCCCCATTAACATCATCGGAGTCCCTTGAGACAGTAATAAAATTACCCACAGATTTTTAATTTGTTGCAGGCGTAAAGCTTGAATATACAGGTCATCCGTCGGCCCTTCAATGCCACAATTCCAACTAAAATTATATTCAGAACCGTCTCGGTTTTCCTCTCCATTAGCATCGTTCTGTTTTTCATTATAACAAACTAAATCATGCAGAGTAAAACCATCATGACAGGTAACAAAATTAATACTACAATGCACTTCTCGATCGGGATGGGGATAAATGTCAGGACTCCCCATAATTCGATAGGCTAACTTTTCAACTTGTCCTTCATCTCCCTTGACAAAACGACGGACATCATCCCTAAATTGTCCGTTCCATTCGGCAAAACGATCCCCTGCTAAAGAACCTACTTGATATAATCCCCCTGCATCCCAAGCTTCAACAATTAATTTTGCTCCGGCTAATACGGGGTCGGATTTAATAATCCATAAAATCGGGGCATCTTCAATCGGATTTCCTTCTTTATCCCGGGATAAAATCGAAGCCAAATCAAAGCGAAATCCATCGACGTGCATTTCTGAAACCCAATATCTCAGACTATCAATAATTAACTGTCCTGAAATTTCATGATTAGCTTTAATAGTATTTCCGCAGCCACTATAATTACTATAATCAGCCGGATTATCTTTCTCTAAAATATAATACATACTGTTATCTAATCCGCGAAAGGATAAGGTCGGGCCTTCTTCATTTCCTTCGGCAGTATGGTTATAAACCACATCTAAAATCACTTCAATTCCAGCTTTATGAAAAGCCTTGACCATATCTCGAAATTCATTGATCGGGCCGATAGCATCTCGATTAGAACTATATTCTCGATGGGGAGCAAAAAAGGAAATGGTACTATATCCCCAATAATTACTCCGAGGAGGAACTGCATCCTGTTCATCAAATTGATGAATCGGGAGTAATTCCACGGCGGTAATTCCTAAATCTTTTAAATAGGGAATTTTCTCAATTAATCCCGCGTAGGTTCCCCGTTTTTCCGGGGCAACTCCCGAGTTAGGATTGCGCGTAAAACCCCCGACGTGCAGTTCATAAATAATCGTTTGGGCGTAGGGTAATTCTAAAGGTTTATCTCCTTCCCAGTCATAACCTCGCTTATCAACCACCACTCCTTTTAAGGCTTGAGCGCAATTATCCCCCGGAACAGAAGCGGCAGCCCGACTATAATTTTCCGTATTAACAATAGCTTTTGCATAGGGATCTAATAATACTTTCTGAGGGTCAAAACGATACCCTAATTCCGGTTCATATAAACCATCAACGCGATATCCATAAATTTGTCCGGTTTGAATTCCTGGAACAAAAATATGCCAATAATAAAAGGTTTTATTATGTTTAGGATCAAAGGGAATTACCTGGGTGGGTTCGTGGGCGTCGGCGGTATCAAATAAAAGTAATTCTATAGCCGTACAATTTTTAGAAAAAATACAAAAATTCACCCCATTGGCATAAACCGTGGCTCCCAAGGGGTAGCTTTGACCAGATAAAATATCAAGATGCACGCCTTTCACTCCTTGCAAGTTTTCTCGATTATCAATTGCTGTATTCAACGGTCTAACTCCTTTTCGGGTTGAATAATTCTGTTGTGGAATAAAGAACATCGGAACAGAAAGAATGAACTCTATCGGTTTGGGAATCACCCAATCTAATTCATCCTAGGGGCAAGGCGCGCCGTCCCCCTGCACAGAAATTTTGCCTTTAACATAATGTTTAACCTAGATTATCGTTAATTGGGATAAATAACCGATCACCAGTGCTAAAAACGCGATAAACTAGCAGAAAATCCCAATAAAACTGTGTGTTCAGTTGAATGTCCCCCTCAGAAACCCCTTGCTTAAGTATTGCGATCGCTCGGATGAATACCTCCGTTGCCCATCATTTTGCAACTTGGGTGGTACAGTCTCCCGATTGGAATGGATATGTTCACCATGATAGTAGCTGGCCCGAACCCCTTTCCCAAACTTGGCAAGCGTGGTTAGAACTATTTTCCCCCCATAGTATTCCCAATGGTTTGTGTTCTCCTCCTGCCAATTTGTCCTTAACTGCTGCTGCCAATTCGGGGCAACAACTTAGTTATACCACCCGTTTAATGCAGCAATTTGGGATCAATCTCTGGCAATGGTTATTTCAAGGATCAATTCAAGCTAGTTTACACCGCAGTCAAGGGATTGCTATTGGCCAGGATCAACCCCTACGGATTCGCTTAGACCTCCGAGACCCGGATTTAATCCCCATTCCCTGGGAAACGATGCAACCCCAAGGCGGTCAACCGGCGATTTCCCTGAGTCAACATCTGTGGTTTAGTCGCACGACCTTTGATGTCAACCCCCTCCCCCAGCGTTTGGCGGCTCCAGGGTTGAATATTTTATTGGTGTTGGGGGAAGGTCAAACCCCTGGGGTGTCTCCTAATTCCGAATTATCGAAATTGGCTTTAGAAAAAGAAGCGATCGCCATCGGTAAAGCCTTTGAACAATGCGGCATGGATACCCTGGGAAATCGAGTCGATAGTGAGGTTTCCTGCGGCGTTAAAACCCTTCTGGAACCGACCGTTGAACAACTGATTGCAGAATTAGAAACCGACCGCTATAACGTCTTATTTTATGCAGGACATGGAATGCCAGCCCCCGATGGTGGGTTATTATTTCTGCGTCCCGATACTACTATTAATGGGACAGAACTGGCCCAGGTGTTAGTCCGATGTGGGATTATCCTAGCGGTGTTTAACGCCTGTTGGAGTGCTCACCCGGCCGTTGAAACCGTGTCAACCCCCTCTAATTCACTATTTCAAGCCATTCCTAGTAGTAGTTTAGCTAAAGTATTAATCCATCACGGGGTTCCGGCGGTGTTGGGAATGCGGGACTCGATTACCGACGCCGAGGCGTTAAGCTTTATTCAAGCCTTTGCTAGAGCTTTAGGGGAACGTCTCCCCGTAGATCAGGCCGTGGCCATGGCCCGTCAGCATTTGTTAGCCCTTTATAAGTTTAATCAACCCGCTTGGACGTTACCCATCTTGTATATGCACCCGGAATTTGACGGGGTGTTAGTCCAGCCTTTAGAACAGATTAAGACAGAAATGCCAATGAGTTCGGTAACAGGGTTTGGGGATGTTCCCCGGGCCTGGTTACGACTCTATAACCCCGGGACTAATACCCCAGCCCAGGTTTGGCCCATTGATACCGGATTAATGCGGGTAGGTCGTGGAGAAGGGAATGATGTAATTGTTGCGGAACAGTGGGTTTCTTCTAAACACGCAGAAATTTTTTGTCGTCATAGTTCCGATGGAAAAACCCAACCGAATTATTTTTTAAGGGATTTTTCTCGCTATGGAACCTTAATTTTTCATACTCAAGAATGGCAACGCATACACCATCAAGAAATTCCGTTAATATCAGGAATGCAGTTAAAATTTGGCAGTTCTCAGGGGCAATTGTTAGAGTTTGTAATTGAAGGGAATGGGGAATGGGGAATAGGCAATGGGTAATAGGTGATAAATCAAGTATTAACTCTTACACTGATAACTGGTACGGGCGGGTTCTTTTAGATCTTTGTTAATTACTGCGCATCTCAATGAACCCGCCCCTACAAATGATAATGCGGATACTTGATAACTGATTTATGATTGAACCTAAAATTTTTCATCTAATTAATCGTTTAAGTTTTGGTGTTACTCCTGGACAAATTCAACAGGTACAACAGATGGGAATTGATACTTATATTAAGACCCAACTGCAACCACAAACAATTCCCTATCCCGCCGATTTAAAGGAAAGACTCAATCCTTTAAATACATTAGTTTGGCAACCCGGTGAAGTTATTCTAGCGGAAAAACAAACCCTAGAACAAGCTAAAACCCTCGGTTTAGATAGCAAATCCATGATTAAAATTAAGCAAAGTTTTAATCAAAAAATCATGCAGCAAGCCAAACGAGGACGTTTATTAAGGGCTTTTGCTAGTCCTCGTCAATTAGAAGAAGTAATGGTGGATTTTTGGTATAACCATTTTAATGTATTTGCGACAAAAAGTGATTTAACTCGACAGTTTTTTAGTTCCTATGAACAACACGCCATTCGACCCCATGCTTTAGGAAACTTTAGACAATTATTAGGAGCAACTGCCAAACATCCGGCTATGTTAGTCTATTTAGATAATTGGCAAAATACTGCCCCGGGAAGTTCGGGGGCAAAGGGCGCATTTAAAGGGTTAAATGAAAATTATGCCCGGGAATTATTAGAGTTACATACATTAGGAGTTAATGGCGGTTATAGCCAAAAAGATATTATTGAATTAGCCAAAATTTTAACCGGATGGGGACTATTTCAACCTATTGCCCAAACCTCAACTAAATCGGGATTTTATTTTGACGAAACCCGCCATGATTTTAGCGATAAAGTGTTTTTAGGATATTCGATTAAAGGTAGTGGAATGAATGAAGGCGAAGAAGCTCTTAATATTCTAGCAAAACATCCTTCTACAGCCCAACATATTAGTTATCAATTAGCTCAAAATTTTGTTAGTGATACTCCTCCCGATCCCCTGGTTAAAAAACTAGCTAAAACCTTCTTAGATAGCGATGGAAATATTGCAATGGTTCTCCAAACCCTCTTTGCAAGTAACGAATTTTGGCAAACCAATATTTATCAAACTAAATTTAAAACCCCCTATCGATATCTGGTTTCAGTGATGAGAATTATCGGTACAGTTACCAATTTTGAACCCCTAGATGGTATCCTAAATCAATTAGGAATGCCCCTCTATGGTTGTCCGTCTCCCGATGGGTATAAAAATATTCAATCCGCTTGGTTAAATCCCGACGCCATGGTAAGACGCAGTAGTTTATCTGTTCCCTTATCCAATGGATTACTTGACGATGGAAAACCCATTGATGCTAATTTTTTAGCCTCCACATTAGAAAATAATTTCTCCCCTCAAACTCGCTCCGTTTTAGACAAAGCTACCCCGAATTTAAGAGGAGCATTAATTTTAGGAAGTCCTGAATTTATGATGTATTGAAAATATCCGATTTTTTGCTATAATTAAAAGGATTAAACCCAAAACGGGGGTCATGATGAATCAAACCCTAGAACAAGTAATCTGGACAATTGAAGACGTCGAGGGACTACCAGAAAATGAATGGATACGCCATGAAATCCTCAATGGAGAACTCTTTATGACTCGCTCTCCCCATCGTCGCCATCAACAGGCTTGTGTTAAGATTTGTGCATTACTTGATATTTGGTCAGAGTCGAATAATTTAGGCGTCACAATTTTTGCTCCGGGTTTAATCTTTTCTGATATTGATAGTGTTATTCCTGATGTGGTTTGGGTGACTCATGAAAGACTCGAACAAATTGAAGATGAAGCGGGACATTTAACCGGAGCACCGGAATTAGTGATTGAGGTTTTATCCCCCGGAAAACAAAACGAGCGTCGAGATAAACAAGCTAAATTAAAACTCTATTCTATTACGGGAGTTCAGGAATATTGGGTTGTTAATTATTCTACCAAACAAGTTGAAATTTATCGCAGAGAAAAAGCACAATTAGTTAAGGTTTCAACCTTATTAGAAACAGATGAAATCACATCACCTTTATTACCGGGATTTAGTGCTGTTGTCCAGTTATTTTTTCCTTAAACCGATAATTAAATGCCTGGGAACGCACTGCTTGAAAATCTGGGATAGAATAGGTTTTTTCTAGGTTATCTTTGAGTTGGTCTAACTTTAAAATAGCCTCTCCTACCGATGCAGCTAATAACGGCGGGACTGCATTACCAATTTGTCGCCATTGTTGAGAGGATGTTCCATAAAAAATATAATCAGGTGGAAAAGATTGGATAGCGGCGGCTTCTCGGGGAGTCAAATAACGATCTTCTGTAGGATGATAATAGGTGGTTTTATTTGTATTAATTGTACCGGAATGGTAATACCGATCTAAACGCTTTAATTGGGTTTCTCGAAATCGTTCTTCTCGAATTGTTTTCCAATTTATATCATACCACAAGGAAGGCGGGAGATAGGCTAACTGATCTCGTTCATAACGAATTCCTTTCCCTTCAGGGATATAATGAATTCTTTTTCTTTCTAATTCATTTTTGATTTGGGCTGTTTTCAAATCATGGTTAAAACTTTGACCTGCAAACTCTAATAAAGTATTAAATGCCCATTCTACCGTGCGAGGTAAGGGTAAAAGATCAGGATCTTTTTCAGAGTCTTTAAATCGTTTTTCTGGATAAATGTTACTAACTCCGAAACGATTTCCTAATAAAATAGTTCGTCGTCTGGCTTGGGGAACACCATAATGATGGGCGGATAATACCTTCACATCGACAGTATAACCCAATTGGGTAAAACTATTAATAATTAATGTCAATGTACTTTCATTCTTTTTTGCTAATAACCCGGTAACATTTTCCAGAATAATAAAGTTAGGTTTAAAGGTTTCTACCATTCGCAAAAATTCAAAAAATAGAAAATTTCGGTGATCTTTTTTATCGTTTGTACCAATGGTTGAAAATCCCTGACAAGGAGGGCCACCGCAAATTAAATCTACGGTTTGATTTCCAATAATATCTTGAATTGATTCGGTTTTAATTTCCCGCAAATCTCCTAAAATCGTCTGGGAATGGGGATGATTAGCTTGAAAGGTTTCTAAGGAAGATTTATCAAAATCTATTCCCAATAAACAATTCATTCCTGCCATTTCTAATCCACAAGACATTCCCCCGGCGCCGGAGAATAAGTCAATAAAGTTTTTCATTTCTCTACTCAACAAGATAATAGAATTAATTATAATATTTTGTTTGAACAATGGAATATTAAAGTCAATTTACACATACAAAAGTTGATTAAAAATTTCATCAGCCGTTAGAGTATCTAATAAAATAGAAACCCGTTGAGCGATTTCATGAGGACTTTTTTGAGGGACAATAATAATTCCTGAATGGTTCCGTTTTTTAGCCATATATTCTAAATGCAACTGTTCAAAATCAACTCGGTTATGAGTCAGTAAACATCGATCAGATTTTGCTGTATAAATTAACTGATCTTGATCGGATTTTCCTAACATTCCTTGTTCTAGTGATGTTGTCACATTAAAACCTCTACTGCGGAGTAAAGTTGCAACTAGAACAGAAACATCTTCATCTGTATATAGTGTTGCAAATAATTTCATGTTTTTTTCATAGCCGCTTTAACAGCAGGATGAACTAATTCTTCAGGAATGCGATTTTGTTCAATATAATGATTAATT
Organism: Planktothrix sp. PLAVEN19ND; assembly: GCF_057220675.1. Taxonomy (NCBI): domain Bacteria; kingdom Bacillati; phylum Cyanobacteriota; class Cyanophyceae; order Oscillatoriales; family Microcoleaceae; genus Planktothrix; species Planktothrix sp. PLAVEN19ND. Next base: position 4,421,738 of record NZ_CM170132.1, read on the forward strand.
TCCTCTTGATTATCTAAATAAAAACTCAAGGCATCAAAAACCTGTGCTAATGTTAGATGGGGTAAATGTATCGGGATTTCTTCAGGAGATATTCCTAAACGCCATAACCCAACAATAGCTCGGACTGAAGTTCGAGTTCCTAAAATGATAGGTTCACCTTGAAGAATTTCAGGGTTACGACTCACATAACGAGAAACCGATTGTACAGTCATATCAACTCATACAACAAAATTTTTTATACTTCTATAATATCACATTGCAACATCATAATCCCAGGAATAGAGTTACAATGCAGGCACATCAACATTAAGTTTAAAATTAGCTGCTTTTGAGCCAGAAACTTCGATGGTATAATCTCCATCAATGGGCAATTCTCCTTGCCAATTTTTGCTATTTTTAATAGTACCAATATTCTTACCATTCGGATCTAAAATATTAATATCTACCGTTCCTTCGGTTACATCAACCGACATCTTTTGTCCGGCGGCACATTCTAATTTATATTGTCGTTTTTCTGCGGGTTTAACCATACCTGTAACCGTTGTTCCCGTCGCTCCAGGGTCAAATTTAACTCTTTCGGTGGCGTTATTTGCTTGAGGAGAAATAGAAGGAGTTGGGGTAGGAGTTGGGGTAGGAGTAGGAGAATTAGCAAAAGGAGGTAGGGGTTGTAAGGGTTGTTTTACTGTCGCACCATGAGACCCTAAACTCATTTTTAGATCAAAAGTTGTAGCTCCTTTTAAAGCTGTTAAAACGATTGTATATTGACCCGTTTGGGATAAATCTTTGGTTTTAATCAGTTGTCTATCCGGTGCATAAACCCAAATACATAAATTATCTTCTGTGCGATAATTTAACTGTTGACCAGCTTTAGCAGGAAATTGATAAGCTAAATAACTTCCTTGGCGAATTTGGCCAGATTCCTTGGTATTAATAGCGGTTAAATTGATTAATTTAATATTAGATGAAGCAATATTTCCTGAAGGTTGTTCCCCACATTGTTCAATTTTATTAGATGAACTGGAGCTAACAATATTCATGGTTTTTGAAAGTTGTCGCCAATGTTCCGATAGAATTTCACAACCTGTTAATAAAAACAACAATAAAAATAAACCTGTTTTTTTCATGAAAAAATTACCATACATTAAGTTTGATCCTTAATTTTAATTTAACTTAACCGTTGTTTGATCCATAAACCAAATAACGGTAAAGCTAATTTATAGCCTAATTCTGAACCATAAATTAAGCCTTTATGTTGCAAACCCGTGATCGCTCCTTGTAGACTTCCTCCTCTGGATAAATGATGTTTAGTAATATATTCCCGACTTTGGGGTTTATCCGTGGGATCTAGGGCTAAAGACTCTAATAATTGAGCTTGAGAAGCCGGAAGTAATACTAACAATGACTCGAATACCGTTGAAAAATCGGCTAATAATTCCTGTAAGGTTTCCTCGATTTCCTGATCTGCAATTAAACCATTTGTGGTTTTAACTTTACACAAGCGACGCACTAAAGCCGAAGCATCTCCAATATGTCCTTGCACCGCTTCTAAAAAGTATTGTAATGCTTGTGATCGCGGATCAAAAGTTAAATTTTCTCGATGTAAAACCCCATGCGCCCAAGCTGCAACCACATCATTAGATAGGGGCGTTAACTGCACAATATCTAAATTTTTATGAAACTCCTCTTGATTGCTAGTTTCCGCTAAAGTTGTTATTAAAACATAACTCACAGAATTTTGCTGTTGAATTTCTTGGCGCAATAATTTTTCCCAATTTCCCTGTCGATCCCAAGATCTAATATGGGGAAAACCTTGCAAAATTAACACCACTTGTCGCCCTACAAATTCCGTTAAATATTGTGGAAAATGAATTAATAATTGATAGGCTTGCCAAACTTCTTCCGGTTTCGCAATTAGCCGCAAACTTTTTGCCATATTTCCTTGACAGGCAAAAAATTCAGTAGCTTCTTTACTTATCCATTCTTGCAAACACTCAATAGCGATAGGACTTTTTATTGCCTGAGAAATCCCCTCACATAACAGTTGAGTCAAGCGTTGGCCATCGGTTGCCCGAATACAGTCCACTTCGATAATTTTTGCCCCGACTTCCGTCGCTGCCCTTCTGACCAGGGTTCGTCGGCCACTGCCCGGTACTCCGGCAATTAACAAATCTCGATCACGGGCTAAGGCTTGAGTGATCTGCTGAAATTGTCTTTGCCGTCCAAAGGTTTCTAAGGGGGCTGCTAACTCTGCTATATCCATCGGTGTCTATTGAACAAGCTAATTGCTGATATTACCATTTTTGGGAGGATCACCGATCAAAATGTAAATGTTGTTCTAACAATGCCAATAATTGCATCGTTATTCTGATTATTTTGAGCGGGTGCTGTTAGCCAAATTAAGCCCGAATTAATTGCAATATAGTCATTTAATTTATATTTATAAACCCGACTTAATTCAAACTTTACCGAAGAATTTGTATCGCATTTATCAAATCGGAATCGTATATGGAATGAGCAATATTAGCGATCGCACTTTAATTAGTTATCAAGATTTAGTTTGGTTTTCAAGTCAATTATGTCACCCTTGACAACACAATGCAATTGCATTACCTTGAAAATAGAGTTTAACCAATAGGTTTAGAAGTCGCTATGGCTGCAAAATTGGCTCCATGCTCGGAATCAACTCTAACTGATCGTTATCAGACTACAATTCCTGATCCTGTTCGCAAAGCTCTTGGTTTGAATAAGCGCGATAAAATCCGCTACACCATCGGGTCTGACGGTCAAGTCATTATTTCTCGTGCTGACCCGACAGAAAATGATCCGATACTAGGGCAATTTCTCAATTTTATAGCACAGGATATCCAGAATAATCCTCAACATATTAAAGCACTTAGCTCTGATTTAGTCAGTCGTGTTCAGTCCTTAGTTTCTGATGTTGATCTCGATCTGGATACACCCCTTTTGGACGAGGATGAATAATTTTGTCTGTTTTTAATATTAGGAAAAAATACATAGTGACCAATATTGACTACGAGCGTATTTATAAACTAACGTTTCACAAGCAATGGTCTGAATTGCTAGAACTTGTTTATCAGTATTCTAAAGCTGCATCCTCAGATGAATTAGTAATGAGAGCAGTCAAGACATTTGAAGATGAATTTTTTGAGGAGTTAGACAAAGGTATTGAAAACGATAATATTCAATCCGTTTTAGAAAATATTCTTTTACTTGACAAAGGTAGAATTTATAAATTATCTGAGGATAGATCTTGCAGAATTGTTGTTGAATTAGTGAAAATATACAGCAAACAAGGATTTAGGAAAAAAGCATATGAATATGCTAAACTTTGCCCTAAATATGAGATGTGTGCTGAGATTATAAACCTTCATCAAGAGTCGTTGCCAAAAGTTTTAGAGCATTCCCAAAGCAACCAAATCAGGGTTACACATAATGGAGATATAGCCAGTGTTAACTTCACGATAAGTCTTTTCAAGTCAAATCAAGAGATTGAGTTTTTTATGGGGGTTAGAGAGGTATTTCAGATGTTCGTTGTTTATCCGAACGTTGCACTAAGTTGCGTTATTGACTTTGAAAAAATTAAGAACGGTTTATCTCAAGAGGAGAGAAGTTTTTTCTTTAGAGGAATTATTGATTGTGTAGTATTCGATCAGCATAATAACTATAAACCGACTAAATTCTTCGAGTTAGATAGCTCTTATCATGATTCATTTGAACAACAAAAAAGGGACAATTATAAAGACAAGATTTTTGGTTTAGCAGGACAAAAACTTTATAGAATTAGAAAAATATCAGATAATCAAGGAAGGAGCGAATTTATGAAATTGATAAAAGAGATAGTATAATAGGGAACTTAAATCCGCTATCTTAAAAATACCCACTCCTAATGGTTAATCAAGATGACACTATCAATCGCAAAATGGAAACTAGACGACTATCACCGCATCGTCGAAATGGGTCTACTCGATGAGCGCCCCGTTGAACTACTACAGGGAGAAATTGTTCAAATGTCCCCAGAAGGAGAACCCCACGCCTATTTCAGCACCGAAGCAGGAGATTATCTTAGCCGTTTACTGGGAAATCGCGCCCTAGTTCGTCCCGCTAAACCCATTACCCTTGCTAATGACTCCGAACCCGAACCCGATATCGCTATTGTGGAACGTTTGGGGCGGGAATATCTCAGTCATCATCCCTATCCTGAGAATATTTTCTGGGTGATCGAATACTCCAACTCCAGCCTAGAAAAAGACTCAACTGTTAAATATCGGATCTACGCTGAAGCAGGAATCTCCGAATATTGGTTAGTTAACCTACAGCGCCGGGAACTAATTATTTATCGTGATCCCCGGGATGGGGAATATGGCTCCAAAATCACCTTAACCGAAGGTGAAGTTACACCCCTGGCCTTTACCGATATCCAGATTCCGGTTGAAGCCATGATTTGCGCAGATTGATCAGGGTATTATGCCTGTTGATTCCTGATTAAAATATTAAAGATGAGCAAAGATTTACCCATCATTTGCCAATCAGATGTAATCTAAATTTGCATCTGTAAATCCAGAATTCGCCAAATATGGTAGAACACAAACGCATTGGTATTTTAACCAGTGGGGGAGACTGTGCAGGTTTAAACGCAGCAATTCGGGCTGTGGTTTATCGGGCGGCAGGAATCCTGGGGTGGGAGGTCTTCGGCATTCGAGAAGCCACCCAAGGATTAATGTGTCGTCCCGTCAACAGTGTTCCTCTGACTATTGATAAAGTCGATAATATTCTCACCGCCGGAGGGACAATTTTGGGAACCACCAATAAGGGTGATCCCTTTGCCTTTCCGATGCCGGATGGCAGTTTGCTCGATCGCTCTGAGGAGATTATTGAAGGTTATCATCTCTTGGGATTAAATGCCTTAATTGGAATTGGGGGAGATGGCAGTTTAGCCATTTTGCGACGCATTGCCCAACAGGGAAATATTAATTTGATTGGCATTCCTAAAACCATTGATAATGATGTGGGTAGCACGGATTTATCTATTGGGTTTAGTACCGCCGTTGATATTGCCACGGAAGCCCTAGATCGACTGCACTTTACCGCCGCTAGTCACAGCCGCGTGATGATTTTAGAGGTGATGGGGCGAGATGCGGGACATATTGCTCTCCATGCGGGAATTGCGGGCGGTGCGGATATTATTTTAATTCCTGAACTTCCTTATAGTTTGGATAGCATTTGTCAGCATATTGCAGAACGACAAAAACAAGGGAAAAACTATTGTTTAGTCGTGGTGGCAGAGGCGGTTAAAACAGAAACGGGAGAACCTGTAACCATGATTAATCGCATGGGACAGGCCCGTTTGGGTGGCATTGGACAATATCTAGCCGATGAAATTTGCGATCGCAGTGGGGCAGAAACTCGGGTTACGGTTCTCGGTCATATTCAACGGGGGGGAACTCCTTCACCCATCGATCGAATTATTGCTTCCGCTTTTGGAGTGGCGGCGGTGGATCTGATTGTTGAGGAGAATTATGATCGGGTTGTCGTTTGGCGCGACCGGAATGTGTCGAGTATTCCAATTTTGGATGCGATCGCTCAATATCGGGCTGTTAATGCCGATGATATCTTAGTAGAAACCGCCCAAAGTATGGGGATTTGTTTAGGGAATTAATTCTGTTGTAAAGACGTGCTGTAGCGCGTCTTTACGGGGGCTTCATTCTCCTGTTTGCATTGAACAAAAGCCACAAACTGACCAACGAGATAATTCCCCTGGGGGAGTTGGACAGTGACATTGGGGACATAGGGGAAAAGATTGCGATCGCTCTTTTAGACGATTAGCCCAACCTTCAAAGGCCGTTAATGGGGTCAGGGAGGAACGCCCGGTCACCTCGCCCACTGCTTTTGGAATCAAAATCTCAACCCGACTGGGATGTTCCTGCCACATTTGAGAAAACTCATCTTTCTGAGAAGGCCGGGAAACCGATTGATCACCAGGGAGTTGATAGTGCCATCCCGCCGGAGAAAATTTGATATCCTGAACTGGAAATAAAAGTTTTTGATGCAATTTATGGATAATTTGCAACCGTCTGAAGGTTAAATCCTGAGACCAAGTGGCACTAGAGGTGGCAACATTCAACACCCCTCGGTGCCAAGTGACTGGACGAGTATGACGACTGGCTAAAGTTCCCACAATTTCAGACCAACATTGACAGAGATCTTGAAATTGTTGCTGTTCTGGGGTAAGAATCTGAGATTGAAGGCGACCTAAAATATGATGGAGGGATTGCATTGTTAACCAAATCAGTAAAATGAATCAAAATATAGATAAACTGACATTTAATATTGAAGATTTAAACTCGAAAGTCCCTATTTTTAAAATTAATAACCAGTGCTTAGGAGTTTAACCATGAGTCAAGCATCTGAGATCAAGTCCCCTCAACCCTCACAGCCAGAATTAAAACCCCAACTCAAAGCGGTTTTAGGTTATTTGGATGTGCAACTCGAATCAGAATTAACCCGTTATCGGCGTCATCGACGACGCACAAAACAAACTACACCCGACCCCAACGGACAAAGCAACTCGCAGTTTGAACAAGCGACCGATGCCGTAGCCGTGGCAATGAATGACACCGCAGCATCGGAGGGAAAACTGTTTGAACCCCAAACTCGACCGTCGGGTTGGGAAACCGTGGTTCCTGCAAAATCGGCACCTTTGGCTATTGCGTCTCAACCTTCATCGACCACCCCTCCTCAAACTAATGGGGCTGAACCTGCGGTTAGTTTTAGCTTGAAGTCACCCGCCCCAACTGCAACTTCATCGGATGGATATTTAGAATCGACGGAAGCCCTGATCAAAAGTATAGAAGAACGGCGCCCTAACCCCCAGGAAAACCGGAGTTTGATGGCTAGTCTCTTAACACCCCTGGGCATTGCTTCAATGTTTCTGTTCTTGTTATCCTGTACGGCTTTAAGCTATGTGATCTCGTCTCCCTCCGGTCGTACTAGCTTGGGTTTGGATCGGTTTTTTCCCACCCCAACGGCTAACCCGGCTCCGGCTAATCCTCCAACCCTAGCCACAACAGAAACATCCCTGCCTCCGACGGATTCCCTCTCGCCCAATTTAGCGGCCAAGGAATTTGTTAACTTGGATTTGGATACCTTGAGCCATATTAATCCGAATCAGAATCCGGTTTCCCTTCCTTCTGTCCCGGCGACCTTACCCCCGAGTCCAGCCACAACCTTACCTGCACCCTCAAACAACCTAACATCCCCGAATGATCCGGGTTTGAATAATCTGACCCAGGAATTATTACCCAAAAAACCTTTAACTCCTGTTGCTCCAGTGTCGAAACCGGGAACCAATACCTCAACGGTTCAACCCGGGGGCGGTGCGGTTCCTAAAATCGTGACCGCACAGAGTCCAGCTAGACCAACTGAACCGATAAAATCCGGGGACGGATATTATTATGTTGTGCTGGATTATAGTGGCGAACGCTCCTTTGAACAGGCGAAAGAAGTGGTTCCCGATGCCTATATTGCGGAGTTCAAAACGGGTAAAAAAATTCAACTGGGTGCCCTAACCGATGCCGCCGGAGCTAAACGCCTACGGGATGAGTTACAAGTTCAAGGGATTCCTGCCTATTATGATGTTCCTAAGCCCTAATTGAATCCAGAAATCCGGCATTAACCTACCCCTAATAGTTTTAGATTATAGGCCGCATTCTTTAACTGTTGGGTTTCTAATTTGGTTTGGCTAATTCCCATAACTGTTTCTTGAGCGCCATTATTAATAGAATTCATGGCTGTGATGACTTCTTCAATGGCGAGAACTTGCTGTTTTGAAGTGAAATAAATCTGTTGAGAACTTATGGAAACTTGATCAATTGCTGCGGTAACTTTGCTGAAAATTGCCGTGGTGTCTTCGGCGATTTTTAAGTTATTTTCCACGGTATGTTTGCCATCGACCGCCGCAACAACCGTACCTTGAACCCCTTGTTCAATTTTAGCAATTAATTGATTAATTTCTTGAGCAGATTTATGGGTTTCATCGGCTAACTTACGGATTTCTAAAGCAATTACATTAAATCCCAAACCATGCTCTCCGGCTCTAACAGCTTCAATGGAGGCATTCAGAGCTAACATATTCGTTTGATTGGCAATATCACTGACTAAGTTACTAATACTATTAATTTGTTGGGCTTGTTCATTTAGGGTGGTAATTTGACGCGCAATTTCACCTACTTTTTTGTCTAAAGTCACCATCCCTGACATGGTTTTAGAAACGGCGTTTGCCCCGTCCTGGGATAAAATTAAGACTTGTTTAGTAATTTGGGCTGCGGTTTCAGCTTGTTGGGTGGCTTGACGAGAAGTTCGCCCTAATTCGTCCATTGTAGTTGTAGTTTGATTCACCGATGATGCTTGTAAGGCGATAATTTTTTCTTGTTGTTCAACGGTAGCGGCAATTTCGGAGGAAGAATTGACAACGGTATTAACTAATCCTTTGAGACTTTGACTAATGGGGCGGGCGATCGCTATACTTAAAATAATACCTAAAGATATGGCTATTACAGGCCCAAATATCATGGCTAAAACGCTAAAATTCTGGCTTTTTTCAATAGTTATATCGGCTTGATTTTTGGCTAATTTTGCTATATTTTGATTCTCTTGAATCACTTTTGCTAAACTTTGAGATATGGCGTATAAAATAGGTTGATTAATCGAGCTATCTTGAATATTTAATTTTGCTAAAAGTAGAGATGCTTGGCGGGCTATTTGCATTTCTGGGGAATTTTGTTGACCTGTTTTCCATAATTTAATTTGGGTTTTATAGGGGTATACAATGCCCACTGCTTGAAATTCATCATAAAGATTCATAAAATTTTTATGCTGTTTTTCCCATTGTTGCCATCTTAACTTAAATTGCTTCCATAGTTGATCTTCTTTCTCCGTCCGAGGTAATATTTCATACTCGGAAAAACCGCTTCTGATTAAATCAAAATTTTCTTGGATTTGGGCAAGGGTAATGTCTCTCTTTTCACCCGCTATACAATTATTTAAAAGACAGGATTGTTTAGAATCAATATTTCTCAATCCCTGATCAATCTTTTCTAAACTGAAAATTGAGGGTAATCTGACTACGCTAATTTCATTGAGTTCAGTGCTTAAATTTAATGTGCTTTGCCATCCTAGGAAAGCTACAATAAATGTAATTAATCCCATGAGAATAAAGGCATTAATCATTTTTAATTGTAATTCACCTTGCTTGAAAAAATCAATTATTTTTTTCATGATTAATTTTTGTTTTTCTTTGAATTATGCTAATTTTTGCTATGGTTAATAACAAAACTAGGATCTAAAATTTGTTCTATATTGACGGATTTGTTAATCCATTTATTCTTTTGCAAAAACTGATAAATTTGTTCCGCCGCATAGGGTAAGGATGTCAAGGTTTCTGCCCTTTCAAAAGCGGTTAAATTTTCCGATAATCCTTTGATGGAAATTTGGGATTCATATTTTTTTAAGTCTTGAATTGTTAACCCAGAAGTATAAGCAATAATTTGACGAGATAGGTCTGGATTTTTCTGCATAAATTCAACGGTATCAAACCAACTATTAACTAGAGATTGTACGACTTGAGGATGGGTTTCCATAAATCTACGATTCACAACCAAATGATCAGAAATAACTCCTGGGAAATCTTTGGAGCTTAAGATAATTTGACTGCCAGGAAGATTCATAGCTTCCTTAGAAAAAGGAATATAGGTGATAACAGCATCTACTTCTCCTTCAACAAAAAGGGCAGCATTAGTAATTAAATCATGATTAAGTGCTTGAATATCTGAGGGCTTTAAGCCATATTTTTCTAGGGCTATCAGCAGCATAAAATTGCCGACAGATTTTGATTCAAGAGCAATTTTTTTGCCTTTTAAATCCCGAATATTATTAATTCCTGGTGCAGCAATAATTTGGTCGCCCCCCGTAGACCAATCTGTCAGGGCTACAATCACTTGATCAACTTGTGAATCTGTCCCCATTAAATAAATTGTATCATATAAAGTATGGCAATTTGCATCTAATTGACTCGAGGAAAAGTTAGTGAATCCCGTTGTATAATCAGAAAATTGTAAATCAACATCCAGATTATTTTTCTCAAAAATTCCTTGCTCGGCAGCAATTTGCCAAACGGCACATCCCGGCCAATTATTAAACCCTAACCGGACAGTAGAAACGGGGCTTAGGGTTTTTAACTCGGGCTGCAATACTTGACAGCTTACTATCAAAAATAAACCGATTAAAAATAGGCTAAAATTCATTAAAGGTTGACGTTGATTCATGGTTGTTACTGATATTTTATCAATAAAATAGATAAAAACTTTACTTACAACTATTATATCTAAATCAAGAATAATCCCCGAAAACTTAATACTTTTACCGTTAATAAGATCGTTAATCTTTCTGAGGTAACTTCTAATGTTGAGTTCCCCACCTATGGAGTTCGGGCTAAATTTTGTGGCTTTTGGCTCAGAAATACTACCCATGCGATCGCAGATGCGTTACAATTATTAATAGATTGGAACAATATTGACAATTTTCCAAAAATTCAGCTTACTTAGACCTAACTTATGTCTCTCCCCATTCGCAACGTAGCAATTATTGCCCACGTCGATCACGGCAAAACGACCCTTGTGGACGCACTTCTCAGACAATCTGGCATTTTCCGTGAAGGGGAAGAAGTTCCAGATTGCGTCATGGACTCTAATGATATTGAACGGGAACGTGGGATCACAATTCTATCTAAAAATACCGCAGTTCGCTATAAAGAGACCGTTATTAATATTATCGATACCCCAGGTCACGCCGACTTTGGGGGCGAAGTGGAACGGGTTTTAGGGATGGTGGACGGTTGTATTTTAATCGTCGATGCCAACGAAGGGCCCATGCCTCAAACCCGTTTCGTGCTGAAAAAAGCCCTGGAAAAAGGACTGCGCCCGATTGTGGTGATTAATAAAATTGACCGTCATCGGGCGGAACCACACACGGCCGTTGATAAAGTCTTAGATTTATTCTTAGAACTCGGCGCCGATGATGACCAATGTGAATTCCCCTATTTGTTTGCATCCGGTTTAGGAGGCTTTGCCAAACGCACCCTAGAGGATGAAAGCTCGGATATGCAGCCCATGTTTGAGTATATCCTCGAATATGTTCCGCCCCCAGTGGGAAACCCGGAAAAATCCTTGCAAATGCAGGTGACAACCCTGGATTATTCTGAATATGTCGGGCGCATTGTGATTGGAAAAATTCATAATGGCGTGATTAAAGCGGGACAACTCGCCTCCTTAATTAAGGAAGATGGCAGTATTGTTAAAAGCAAAATCTCTAAATTAATGGGATTTGAGGGCTTAAAACGCATTGAACTACAAGAAGCATCGGCGGGAAATATTGTCGCCGTGGCCGGGTTTAGTGATGCCAATATTGGGGAAACGATTACCTGTCCCAATGACCCCCAGGCCTTACCGTTAATTAAAGTCGATGAACCGACCTTACAAATGACCTTCTCGGTGAATGACTCGCCCTTTGCTGGACAGGAAGGCAAGTTGGTGACTTCGCGACAAGTGCGCGACCGCCTAATGCGAGAATTGGAAACCAACGTCGCCCTGCGGGTGGAAGAAACCGACTCCCCTGATAAGTTCTTGGTATCGGGACGGGGGGAACTGCACCTGGGGATTTTAATTGAAAATATGCGTCGGGAAGGGTACGAATTCCAGGTATCCCAACCCCAGGTGATTTACCGCGAAGTCAATAGCCAACCCTATGAACCCTTTGAATATCTAGTCTTAGATGTGCCTGAAGATGGCGTGGGTAGCTGTATTGAGCGCTTGGGCCAACGGCGGGCGGAAATGCAGGATATGTTGGTTGGTGGTAATGGCCGGACTCAGTTAGATTTTGTGGTGCCTGCCCGGGGTTTAATTGGGTTCCGAGGGGAATTCATGCGGATGACTCGCGGGGAAGGGATTATGAACCATAGTTTCCTGGAATATCGCGCCCTATCTGGAGATATTGAAGCCCGTCGGAATGGGGTGTTAATTTCCTTTGAGGAAGGGGTGAGTACCTTCTATGCGATGAAAAACGCCGAAGACCGAGGGGTGTTTTTTATTACGCCTGGGACTAAGGTGTACAGAGGCATGATTGTGGGGGAAAACAACCGTCCCCAAGATTTAGAACTGAATGTCTGTAAAACCAAACAGTTGACCAACCATCGGGCTGCCACCGGGGATGAACTGGTGCAGTTACAAGCGCCTGTGGAGATGAGTTTGGAACGGGCTTTAGAGTATATTGGCCATGATGAATTGGTGGAAGTGACTCCCCAGTCTATTCGTCTACGCAAAGTCAGCAAGAAGTTAGTCAAACGTTAACTTTTTCTTAATCCCTAAAAATGTAGAGACGTGCCACGGCGCGTCTCTTTTGGCTCTTAGAAGATAAAATTACGGTTAAGGGAAGACTATATACTTTTTTCTTAAGTATGTTATAATCTTGATAACAAAATTCAATATTAAACGTTCATCTCCCCCAAATGCTCAATCAAGAGGGATGCGTTCTGGCGTTTGGGGAAGACGGAAGTAGGGAATTTTCCCGAAGGAACGCACAACACAGTTTCACCTGAAATTAAGGGTTTGTTGTGATGTTAGTACCTTCTTTATTTTCTTTCGCAATTTCCGTTTTTGCAGTCTTGTTCAGTCTGAGTACCAACGAAGAAATCGTTCGAGTCATGGCTAGGGGAGTTGCTGCTATCAGTTTGTTGGTCAGTTTAGCTTTAGCACATTGGTTAGTGTTACTGATTTTATCAGTCCCCGTTATCGGTGCTAAATTGGTCAAAAATGCTGGATAAATCCCAAAACACCCTGTTTAGTTCTAAGGGTGCAAAAATCCACAACCAACTCAATACTAATCTATTATGCCCCGCATTAGCACTCAGTAACCAACGCGGGGTTTTTGATTCCCTATTCCCTATTCCCCATTCCCTATTCCCCATTCCCCATTCCCCATTCCCCATTCCCCATTCCCCATTCCCCATTCCCCATTCCCTTAAGAATTAGGAAGATTATATTGTTCGACGATTTGCTTGGCAAAATCAGGAACATGAGCGTCTAACTTCTCAGGATGATTCCGTTTAACATACAAATAATTCCGAGTAAAGTGAGAATCTATGGAAAATCGCGCATATTCCAACCCCCGGGGGCCGATTTTATCAATCACCACACCCATTAATTTTGCTGCCCACATTGGTAAGGTAACGGCTTTATCGTAGGCGGGAATACTTTGCTGTACGGCGGGTTTCCGATTTCCTTGGGCGATGACAGGTTTAGTATCAATTAAATCTCCCACTAAGTCTAACATTTCCTGTCCGGTTTGATTTCTAACGACAATCCATTGCCAGCCAAAAGTTGCCCCCATATAGCCCACCACTAAATCCGCCAAAGAGTTAACATAATCAAAACAACTCAAACAAGATGGGGCAAAAATATCCTTTAATTCCTTAGTATTTAACCCAAAAAATGGCACGGTTTCAGTGGAGCCATCCTCATGTTTAAAGTGAACTCGAAAATCCTGCATAAATTCATAATAAACCACAGTATCAGGGGATTTGCTGGTGGTTTCTAGGAATTTTTTTAACCCTGCCCGGGTAACATTATCCACACAGGGAGTTCCCAAAACATAGAGTTTTTCTAATCCCAGTTCTTTCTCAACTGCCCTTAATGCTTGGATTTGACAACCTACCCCAATCACTAACAGCCGCTTCATTTTCGACTGTTCGATTTGTTCTAATACCGATAAATTTGGGGATAGGGTGGGTTTATTAACTTTTGCAGCTAAAATTTCCTCTGGGGTTCTTGCAATAATGGGTTGAGGTTGAAAACGGTCTTCTTTGCTATTCTGAACACAAACCACACCTTCCACTAACCCACGGTTGAGCATTTCAATGGCAATGGTACTCACAATTCCCGTCCATTGGGCACCCTCAATAGGTTCTTTTTTTCGAGCCTGCATCATATCTTGATGCACCCCAAAATAGACATCATCCCAGTTTTCTAAATTGCGGCGACGTCCGTGGGCTTCTGTTTCTAATTCGGCGATTTGTTGATTGAGAAACGCACAGGCTTCTTTAACATAATGAATATAATAGGTGTCGCACAGACCGCACTCGCTACAGAGTTCTTTCGCCGGGCGACGACTCCCTGGTTTCATACCTTTAGCTTTGAGATGTTTGGCGGGCTCTTGTAGTGAAGTCATTGAAAGTTAGGTTTTGTGATATCTAAATTACAAACATAGTGGCATTTTACCATAATGACTTAGAACAAAGGAAAATAATGATATTCTCTACGGGAATCAAGCAAATGAACGGCTCCTGGGCGGTGAAAACATTGATGTCACGGGCTTAAAGTTTGATCTGGAAAAGATCACGTTCATCGGTTTTGAATGTGATCTTTTCTTATTTAAAAATGAAATTAACTGACTTGTACGACCCCGTAACGACTGGTTAATTTGTCCAATTGATTGACTAATAAACTTAGGAATAGTCCCACGTCGGTGACAACGCCAATGGACTCCACGGAACCGCGATCGCTGAGTTTGGTCACAACGGCCGGGTTAATATCCACACAGACCATTTTAACTCCCGAAGGGGTCATATTCCCCACTCCAATCGAATGCAGCATCGAGGACAGCATCAGAATCATATCCGCGCCCTGCAAGAGTTCGGCATAATGTTCTTGGGCTTTAATTAAGTCCATTTGGGTATCCGGCAGGGGGCCATCATCTCGAATCGAACCCGCTAGGGAGAAGGGAATGTTATTTTTCACACATTCATACATTACCCCACTTTTAACCAAGCCATGTTCAACGGCGGCGGCAATACTCCCATAACGACGAACGGTATTAATTACGTTTAAATGATGTCGATGTCCTCCTTTAACAGCGATTCCTTGTTTCATATCCACACCCAGGGAGGTTCCCATGATTGATTGTTCCATGTCGTGAACGGCGATCGCATTTCCTCCTAATAACGCCTGGACATAGCCTTCACGGATCAGATGGGATAAATGCTGCGCCCCTCCGGTATGGATCACCACTGGGCCGGCTGTGACCACGACTTTACCGCCGCGATCGCGAATTTGGCGCAATTCCCAGGCGACTTGTTCTACAATCAACTCAACCCGACGTTCACTGGAGACTCCAGATGACATAAAGCTGAATTCCTGGGGTGCATTCCGAGCTTCCCTGGATTCGGTTTTGCGGATAGTGCGAAGACCAACCACATCCACAACCACCCGTTCTCCGACCTTTAAATCCCGCAGAATCTTACATTGGGCCACTATACCGTTGGGGGTTTGGGAAATCGCGATCGCGCCGTCCATGCGTTGATTTTGAACGGTGATCCATTCTCCATTCATCCTGACTTCCGTGGGATAAATGGTGGAGACGTAGAAATTATCAGGACTAACGCCATCTTGTTCTACAGGTTGTAAGCGGGCGTCTCGTTGATCTTCTTCTAAGGACACCACACCAATATCAATTAATTGGCTAATAATTTCTTCCATCACCTCATGGGAGGGGGCGGAAATTTTAATCTCGGCTTTCGAGGTGCTTTGGCGTTGTTCCCCTAAATTAAAGTTAAGGACTTTGAAACTCCCCCCGCCTTCGACGACTAAATCTAGGGCGCGGTTAATTAACCCGGCGTCTAATAGATGTCCTTCCATCAGGACGGTGTGGCTTTCGACTTTAACCACAGCATGACGATCCACAATCACAGGTTCAGTCACCCGCAGGGTTAAACATTTAGCAGCTCCACCTGCTTTCAAAAACTCAGTTAAGGGAGTTTCTAGGACAGTAAAACCTGCTTCTTCGAGTCTGGCTTTGAGGTTTTCGCTAACTTTGTTCATAATCACCCTCTGATTGATATTGACGGTGTTACAAGCAAAGTTGATGGCATCGGGTTCTTCTACAATAATCCGTTTTTCAGGGGGAATTCGTAGTTCAATTAAGCGATTTGAATAGGAATCAAAAGCGGGAGGATAATACATTAAATACCCGCCTTTTAAGGGACAAAAACAGGTATCCAAATGATAAAACCGTTCATCCATTAATCGCAGGGATAGGACTTCAATATCCAGCCATTCAGCAATTAGGGGGTGGGAGTCGAGTTCAGACCGAAACCCATATCCTGCCCATAAATAGCGCCCTTCCCTGTCAAATAATGCGTCTCCAGCACCTTCAAAGGGGAGGTCTTTCGGGAGTTCGTGGACGGTAAATCCTTGACTTTCAAACCAGGTTTTGAAATAGGGTTCTTCCCCTTGACGTTCCTTATGATAAAAACGACTAAGAACCACGGTTTTATCGAGAACTAATCCGGCGTTGGCGGTAAAAACCATATCCGGCCAGCCTTTGGCGGGGGTTACTAAGTCAACAATGGCGTGTTCTTTGATCAGATGGTACAAACTTTGCCATTGTTCTCTAGCCTTGTCAAAGGAGGATTTGTGGATGTTTCCCTCCATCCAAGGATTGATTACATAGTCCACATCATAGTGGTCTGGAGAACACATCAGAAAGCGAATTGATTCTGTCATTTTAGGTACAATAGGGTAGACACTACGGTTTTCTACCGATAGAAGATTTGAGTCACTACAAAATCCCACTTCTCAGGTTGAGAAGGGGGAGTTAGTTCTATAAAAAGCCGACTTTTAATTATATCACCCGAATGTGGACAAACCCTTCGATTAAATGTGAGGAAAACCTGACATTGACTGATGAATCACATTGATTTCTTCTTAATGGGTTGGAAAAAAGCGATTCTATTTTTCTGAGTCTGTAGTAAAATAAATTTTTATACCGCTACCTACAAGTTTTTTGATCCAAGCACAACCCAACCCTCAGAGGTTGGGGAAATTTTCCCATACCCAAATAATTTTAAGAGGATTAAATGATGTCTTCAGACAATTCAGCTATTTTTAAGATGACTACTTGTTCTCTAAATCATGAGGAGAAAACGGGTAAGGTTTTGGCAATTTGTACCTATGGAGATGGACGAAAAACGGTTTGTTTTCAAGTTGACAGTATCGGTCAAGGTCAATGGATTCCAGTGACTGCGTTATTAGATTTTACGAATGAACCAGTTTCTCTGACAAAAACAACAAGTGTTACTTCATCAGCAGTAGCAGATATTAGTCTGCTAGGACAGTTTGTGACAAATCTTGTAAAAACGATTCAAAATAAAGCCAATGAAGATATAAAATTGACATATTATTCACTAGAACAAGCCCAAAAAACCGTAGAAGAGAGCTTGAAAGTATCTAGTCAATCGGTTGAAAATACAACTCAACAAATTACTAATATTCTTAATGGGATTACTCAAACATCAGAACAATTTGTTAAACAATTACTGCAAAAAATCCTTAACTATTGGAATGAATCTTGGAAAGAAAGAATTTTAGAGTGTATTCTGATTTTGGATCTAGGGGAAAAAGCACTCACTATTGTCAGTAAAATCAAGAAAAATTATCCGAATTTTTCGAGCAACCAAATTGCTCAAAATGTCATCAATGAAAAACTCTTGTATTCTTTGATTACCGGTATGGTTGGTGCAATTCCAGGAGCTACTTTTTTGGTAGATCTAAGTGTAACGACACCCTTATTAATTCAAATGGTTTATGAAATTGCTGGTGCTTATGAGCAAGATATTAAATCCCCGGAATCAACACAGGAGATTGTGGCAATTTTATGTTTAACTTTGACAGTTGATAATTTACCCAAAATGGGTTTAGGATTTTTACTTAAACATACTCCGATTGCAAGTTGGGCAATTAATCCAATAATTAATGCTACCCTATTTTTAGGGGTTGGATATGCAGCGTGTCAGTATTATGACGTTAAACTAAGTGGTAAAGATCCCCTTTCTGCCGAGACTTATCAAGAGTTAATTGATGAGGTTAATAGCTATTTTGCTCAATTAACTGCCGAAGTAAATAAAGTTCAAGAAATAGTTAATCAAGCAATTGCTTTAAAAGACAAGTTACCCGCAGCAACTTAAGAATAATTGAGGTTGATTTGAATAAAAAAAAATCAACCTCAATTTAGTTAAGAATAGCGAAAAAGTGGGTATTTCCTATAACCTTTGATGCCCGGAAATAAATTTCGGGCTAAAAGCTAAAACTATCTAAAGATAGTTAAAAATTCAAAAAATAACCCGTTTTAACGGGTTTAAGCTCTGAGCCGGAAATTTATTTCACGGCTCTATCATCAAAATCTGAGTGAATCCACCCCTACAGCAAAAACTATCTAATCCTTATCTCGATAATCGGGTTTCTAAACCCAAAATTGTAGTCCCATAAGAATGATGTTCTTTTTGATTATTCACATAGGCTTTAGCATCTTCTAATTGTTTACCCCCTAACGTCAAAACCCCATATCCATGTTGCCAACTAAACCCTACATTTGAAGCTGAAGGGGTATGATTCAAATGATAAGCACTACTCCCTTTAATATTTTTGACAAATTCAGAAACCGATAATTTTGGAGGGATAGAAACCACAAGATGAATGTGATCCTCCACACCCCCAATTGCATGAATAATACACCCCAAATAATCCGCTTTACCGATAATGTAACCATAAAGCTCTGATTCTCGATCAGCCGTTATCAAAGGTTGTCGATTTTCTGTTGCCCACACTAAATGATAATAGGTACGCCAAAACGCCATATCAAATCCATTAATACCAGATCAAATGTCAATAAACTGAAACTATAACTTAAAGCAGATGACAATAAGCTAATTCCTTGTATCAATATGTTTATTATAATTCTCAGTAATCGGTGCATCAAATAGAAAGAAGATTTTCGTCTCCTCAGAGCAAATATCCAGACTGTTGTGGCAGTGAACGAATAAAATAATATCGTTAAACCGTTGGGGATCAATATTTTAGGAAAATTACCCCAAAAAACCTCGGAAAACTTTCAATTCCCTTAAGATTGTTTATGAAATCGTTAAGTTCACAGAAAAGTCAACCCTTTGCTATGACAATAGAAATACTATATAGAGTTCTATCGGATCATGATCGTTAACTCATCAGTTGATGATCTCATCTGGAGGATTTAAGTCTTATGTCTCCCCAAACTAACCTCCTAACCTTCCTTCAGGTCGTTCCTGTTTGTCAACATGACGCTTCCCTAGAAACCTTGGGATTTATTTTTTCCCAGGGTAACTGTGAAAAGGTCGTGATTGTCAACTCCCAATATCAGCCCCTAGGAATGATTTCGTTGCGTCGTTTCCTTCCCTATCTGCTGAATCAGATTCCCGTTTCCCCACCGACTCAGACTCAACCGTCCCTCGAAGAAATTTTTCAAGCCATCATTGAGCCGGTGATCGGCATTCCATCCCATTTAAACCTACAAGAGTTCTGGCTCTATTTACAATATCAAAGTTCCCAGACTTTGGAGGATCAGGCTCAGACTCAAAGTATATCCTTAGCTTTAGTGAATCAGACGGGGGAATTTATCGGATTAATTGATAGTTTACAGGTATTAGACCATTTAGCCAGGCATTCCCAACCATTCCCCCCCGTTGAGTCACCGAAAGCGTCGCCGCCCCCAACTTTCGACTGGAAAACAGAAACCCCACTCGGATTAAGTCCTTTATCCCTAAGCAATTCTGCCTTCCCTCATCATTTAGTTGAGTTTTTAAATGAGCTACCTATCCCCTTAATGATTCAACAGAATGATGGCACGATCATCAGTCAAAATTTAGCCTGGCGATCGCTAATTGGGCGAGGAGCAGAAGTCGTACAGGAAGTCGCAGAAGCAGTAACCCGTTGGACTGAAACCTCTGAAATATTTTCTGAGCAGGAAAACGGACTGAATTCCCCTTTAGAAACCGCAGGAAACTTGGGGTTTTTATCTAACCCCTTAACCCATGTTGCTGAACCTTTAGCCTCAAATTCAGCCTCCTTAGAAATGCCCAAATGGTGTCAACTTGGGAGTAAACCCGATACTTATATTTGCATTTGTCCCGTTGCTCAAAATCAGGAGCGGGTATGGCAATTTACCCGTCAACGGTTGAACCCGGAATCGGAAATGGTGTTATGTTTAGAACAGGAGACTCATGACCTGTGGTTAGTGTTAGCCCAAGATATTACAGAACAGCATCGAGTTGCCCAGGAACTCACCGCCAAAAATACTGATTTAATTCAACTGAATCGCATCAAAGATGAATTTATGGCTTGTATTAGTCATGAACTAAAAACTCCCTTAACGGCAATTTTAGGTCTATCGAGTTTATTAAAAGATCAAGTCTTGGGGGAACTTAACGAAAGACAAACCCGTTATGCCCAACTAATTCATAAAAGTGGTCGTCACCTGATGTTAGTGGTGAATGATATTCTGGATTTAACCCGCATAGAAACCGGACAATTAGAGTTAGTCCCAGAACCTTTACATATTCATACCGTTTGTCAAGCTGCCTTTGATTTAGCTATTCAACACTACCAAAGCCAGGATAAATCGGATATTAAACTGCAAGCAGAAATTCTAGCCCAAGTTAAACGCCGATTTCACTTAGAAATTGAATCCGGTTTAGAAACCTTTGTGGCGGACGAACTCCGATTACGACAAATGTTAGTCAATTTGTTGTGTAATGCCCTAAAATTTGCTCCCGATGGCAGTGATTTTGGTCTACAAGTGAGTCGTTGGGAAAATTGGGTAGCTTTTACGATTTGGGATCGAGGCATTGGAATTCCTGATGATAAACAACATCTAATTTTTCAAAAATTCCAACAGTTAGAAAGTCCCTTGACCCGTGAATTTGAAGGAACGGGACTGGGGTTAGTATTAACACAACGTTTGGCTCGACTACATGGGGGAGATATCAGCTTTATTTCTAAACCCCATCAAGGTAGTAAATTTACGCTGTTATTACCACCTAATCCCCCCCGTTGCAATTGGGAATTAAGACATAAACTAGGTAGTCAAGACTCTCAATCTTCGACTTTTGCTCCTGTAGTTTCCTCAGAAAAATCGCGGTTAGTATTAATTGTAGAAACCGTTCCCCAATTTATTCAAAACCTGAGCGAACAACTCGCTGATTTAGGGTATCGAGTCGTGGTAGCCCGTTCAGGAACAGAAGCGGTTGAAAAAGCTCGTTGTTTACAACCTAGGGTGATTTTACTGAATCCTTTAATTCCTTTATTGTCCGGTTGGGATGTTTTAACCCTGCTTAAAACCGATCTAAAAACCCATCAAATTCCCGTGATTGTTACCGCTACGTTAGGAGATAAACAACGGGCAACCATGAATCATTGTGATGGATTCCTCCGCTTGCCAGTTCAAGGGTTAGAGTTAGAAAAATTGCTGAAAGAATTGCTACCAAAAGTTTCATTTTCTGTTCCACAACAGTTGATTATTCTTTGGTTAAGTTTATCGATAAATCCTCAAATTTCAAGGTCAATAGAACCCTTGGAAAGTAAAAACTCTATTTATCATTCAGCCTTATTTTTATCTCGGTTTTCCCATTGCCGAATTTTAGAAGTAGATGACATTAATCAAGCCGCCATGATGGCTCGAATCTGGCATCCTAATGTCATGGTTTTAGAACGAGATAGTTCGATAAAAAATCCATCCTATTTGTTAAAGGAAATTAGTCAACAAGAAAGTTTAGCCCGTTTGCCCATTGTTACCCTAGACCCCCTGACCACTCAGGTTGCTAATCAAATTGAAAAATTATCAATTTTTCCTTGTTTAGCCAATTCTCCAGAAGACCAACTCAAAAATCAAAGTTTTCCTTTATCCATGAGTTCAGCTTTATTAGAAGTCGTCCAAATTGCGACTCGTTTAAGTTGGAAACCTAGTATTTTAGTGGTCGATTCTTCTGTTTTACCTGAAGAACAATCCAGCCATTTATTAGATTCTCAAGACCCTAATATAAACCCAGAGTTTAACCCTGAATTAATATCAAGGTCTGACAACCGTAATTTTGAGGAAAATCCTAACCTTGATCCAGACTGTCTTGATAGAATTGATAATACTAATTATAAGATTGATCAAGCCCTGGTTCAATATATTGAAATTGCTGGATTTCAAGGAATTATGGGGAAAAGTTGGGAGGAAATCATTCGGAAAATTCAGTGTAAAAGTTTGGATTTAATATTAATTTGTTTTCGAGGTAAATCTTTTACCAATATCATTGAAGCCCTGTCAACTTTGGAAAAAATAGAATCTAAAATTCCCATAATTATTCTAGCACAATCAGATATTAATATCTTGAATAAGACTATCAACAAAAAACAAAAAAATCAACCCTATCCTACCGTTGAATTAGAGGAGCATATTTGGAAAAAAATGGCTATTTATTTACAACGCTTTGCTTCTAGTTTTCCCCTGAAAGTCTTACCTTTTAATTTATCCGTAGATTCTTTGTTGGAGGAAATCAAAGTTTTACTCACTCACCCTAAACCCTATCAATGAATTCGACTTAATCAATTCTTAATCTCTGAAAAGGTTGAATAATTTTAGAATAGACTTAACATAGAGTTATATTATTTCATAATAAAACAGGAAAAAACTATGCGCTGGTTTTCATCTTTTACCTTAACAATAGCCTCTGTATTATTGACAACTTTCCCGGTAATTGCCGCAGATTCAATTATTATCCCGTTGGGAAAAACCAGCATTTCTATCTCCATTGATTCCTTAGAAAATTATGCCCAAAAAGGCACAATTAATCCTAAAGAATCTTTGTCTACCTATTTACAACTATTAAGTCCTGAACAAAAACAAACCCTAATCCGACTATTGAAAATTCGTTATACCAATCAATATATTTCTATTCAACCTTTTTTTAATTCCCCCCTGATTTTAGCCTTTTTAAGCTATCTGGGAAATATCATTCAAACCCAATCGGGGGATAATGGAGTAGAAGCAATTCAGACTAGCTTAATTGAGGTTGCTAATATACCCAATGGTTTCACTATTATAGATGTTATGCGTCGGTTTCCTAGTCCAGAAATTCATTTAGATATTGAACAAACATTAGAAATTTTAACCCGAATTTTTACTTTAGTTCAGCAAACTCAGACCGTTACAAAATCCTTAGAAATTTTATCAAATATCGAAGCTAAAAAAGCTGAATTTACTGATTTTAGTCAAAAACCAGATTTACGAAAACCCGGAAACTTCAAGAGTATTAAAAAAACCATAACGGTCAATAATTCCGAAAATAATCGGAACTTCGAGGTTGATATTTATTTACCCGATACTTCAAATTCTTCAGATCAAATCCATCCTGTGATTGTTATTTCCCATGGGTTAGCTTCTGATCGTTCTCGCTTTGAAAGTTTAGCTAGACATCTCAATTCCTATGGTTTTGCTGTGGCGGTTCCCGAACATCCAGGTAGTGATTATCAACAATTTCAATCCTTACTTAAAGGGGAAGTAAAAGACCTATTTGAACCCGAACAATTTATTGATCGACCCCGAGATATAACCGCCTTACTTAATCACCTGGAAAAACTCAATACCAGCGATTTTAATAATCAATTAGATTTAAAAAATGTCGGTGTAATTGGTCATTCTTTAGGGGGATATACGGCTTTGGTTTTAGCCGGAGCTACCCTTGATTTTACCCAACTTAAAACTCAATGTCAACAATCCGATATTCCCCTAAATCCTTCGGTTTTTCTTCAGTGTCGAGCTTTAGAACTTCCTGATAATAACTATCAACTCAAAGATCCAAGAGTTAAAGCTATTTTTGTATTAAATCCAGTGAATAGTATTATTTTAGGACAATCGGGTATAAGTAAAATCAAAATTCCCATTTTTATCACCGCAAGTAGTATAGATTTTCTTGCTCCTGCATTATCAGAACAGCTGCAATCTTTTACTTGGCTAACCACCTCCGATAAATATTTAATGATGCAAAATCATGCGACTCATTTTTACGATATTACTTCAGAAAATACCTCTGAACTCTCGAAACTCCCTGCATTTGTCCCTCCCACCTCTGAAATTAGTCGAGACTATATTAAAGCCTTAAGTACGGCATTCTTCAATACCTATTTAACTCAAAATTCTCAATACAAACCCTATCTGAATGCAGCTTATATTCAAACCATTAGCGATCAGGCTTATCCTTTGAGTTTAATTCAATCCCTAACTCCCAATCAATTAACTAACGCAATTAAGGGGATAACTTCCGGTTCAAATCAATAAATTAAATCTCAAAAATGTTGACATTATTCGACCTTCAGTGTTAGCATAAAAAAGTCATATAATTCCCTTTTAATTTTATGTTAAAACCTATTAAAAATTCCCAGGACTATCAACCCAACAAAAACAATAAAAGAATTCGGTCTCTCTCAACTCAACTGATTAAAATTGGCTTAGGAATTATATCGGGTTTAATGGCCACAACCTCCTCGACAATGGCCGCCGAACAAATTGCAGTTCGGTATAATATTGGTACGGTCTTAATTCCCATTGAAGACTTAGCCACATTTGCTCAAGGGGGAGAAATCTCGCCAGTTCTATCAATTCCTGAAAAAATTCTTAGCCCTGAAGATGTAGAAAAACTGCGTCAACTTTTAGTCACTCCCATGACCGCCAGTCCTTGGAGTATTCAACAATTTAATGATACCCCTACAGGGACTGTGATTCTAACTCGCTTTGGTAATTTCATTCAAACCGATAATGGGGAAAATGGTTTAAATGCTTTAAAAACAGCTATTAATCAAGCCTCTAAACTTCCTGGGGGTTTAACTTTACTCGGGATTTTAGAAAATTTTCCGGGTAACAGGATAGAAATTGACCTGAATTTTGCTCTCCAAGTGATTCAAGATTTATCTCAAATTATTTATGAAGATCAATCGATCATCAATTGGATTAGGCAACAAGCTAAAGCTGAAATCAATAATCCAGCCCTGCAAAATCGGCCAATTAATTTGAGAAATCCGGGTACAACTGAATGGAAAAAAGAATCCTTGACTTTTCAAAATCCTCGACGAAATCAGCCTTCTCCCGTTGATATTTATATCCCCCAAATTTCCACCCCAGCCCCCGTTATTGTAATTTCTCATGGTTTAGGTTCCGACCGAACAACCTTCAAATATTTAGCGGAACATTTAGCCTCCCATGGGTATTTTGTTGCAGTTCCCGAACATTTAGAAACCAGTGCCAATGGGTTAGCTAATTTCTTACAAGGAAACACTCAACCTCCTGGTGCAGAAGCATTTATTGATCGTCCTTCGGATATTACTGCTGTACTTAATCTATTAGAAGAAAAAGCCAAAAAATCCGCATTTCCTAGCCCTTTACTCTTAGATAATGTGGGGGTTATCGGTCAATCCTATGGTGGTTATACAGCTTTAGCTGTAGGGGGAGCGACCTTTAATACCAACAGAATTAATCAAGAGTGTGCCAAGGTTGCAGACCAGCAACTTACTCTAAATATCTCGATTTTACTGCAATGTCAAGCCACTTCTATTGCCAATAAGGGTTATAATCTTCAAGATAAACGGGTTAAAGCGGTGATTGCGGTGAATCCGATTACCAGTGTGGTATTTGGACAAGAAGGCATGAGTCAAATTAAAATCCCCGTGTTAATGATTGGAGGAAGTGATGATTATGTAGCCCCCGCCGTTAGTGAACAAATTTATCCCTTTTCTTGGTTGACTAGCCCTAACAAATACTTAATGTTATTAGAGAAAGGAACCCATTTTTCCTTCTTAGAATCTGGGGAATCGGTTATTCCTGTCCCGGCTGAAATTATTGGCCCAAATCCCGAATTAGCCTTTCCATTTTTAAAAGCAATCAGTTTAGTATTTTTTAATAGTTATATTCGAGGTCAAACTGAATATTTGCCCTATTTAAATGCTGGTTATATCCAGAGACTTGAAACCTCTCCTTTCAGTTTAACAATTGTTGGTTCTTTAACTCAAGCAAATATTCAAGAAGCAATTCATAAAGTTCGCAAATAGTCATAAAAATTGTGTAATCCACTTAGATCAAATTATTATTACACTTCAACATGATTCAGCCGATTTACCATCCCCCTTTTACTCTAAAAAATGGTTTTTTAATGACTATTTATGCAGCATTAAGAGCCAGTCGTAATTGGGAAAAAAGTATTGACTTACCAGAACCTCCCTATCAAGAAATGGTTTTTTTAGGAGCCGTAGGCGTTCCAATTTATGGGATGGTGGCAATTCCTGAAAACCCCAGAGGAACAATTATTTCTACCTATGGAATTACTGGAACTTTAGACAATCAATGGTTTTTAAGACTTTGGGGAAGAAAAGTCTTTGCTGCGGGTTACGCTGTTGTTTTATTTGATTGGAGAGCCCATGGAAAAACCGCAGAATTATCTCCGACTTTAACCTCCGATGGTTTATATGAAGGGGAAGATTTTGTCAGAATTGCGGCTCAATCTAAATTAATGGGTTGTCCGGCTCCTTTTTGGTTTACGGGTTATTCTTTAGGGGGACAATTAGCCTTATGGGGGATTAAAACGGCTCAAACCGTCAACCAATGGGGAGCAGATTTAGACCTACAAGATTCCGATATTGCTGGAGGTGCCGTGATTTGTCCCAGTTTAGATTCTATTCGTTCCTTATCTTATTTAGTCCAACATTCCTGGGGAAAATATTTAGAAAAAGCGATTACCAAAGAACTGAAAAAATTAGCCAGAAATCTTTATCAGCACCATCCCAATGATATTGATCCCGAGGCAATTAAACGGGCAAATTCAATTTGGGGATTTGATCATGAATTAGTGATTGGACGCTTAGGATTTAAGAGTGTGGAAGCCTATTATGAAGCCAGTAGTGGGTTACAGTTAATTCCTAAACTTAGGAAACCTACGTTAATTTTATATGCTGAGGATGATCCTCTATTTGATCCAACTATTATTCCCGATTTAAAAGCAGCTAGTCATCAGAATCCGGCTATTGATTTAGTATCAACAAATTATGGGGGTCATGTCGGTTATATTAGTAGTAAGATTTGCCAGAATCAGTTTGATGATCCTGACCGATGGTGGGCTTGGAATCGGATTTTAGATTGGTTTGATCAACAGGAAAAATCACAAGATAAGTTATAATATCAAAATTGATTTGGTTAATATGATTCCGAAATAAATAGGCTAAAATAAAAATACTTTAGGAGGCAACCTCAATGGTACAAACCCCATCTAAAATTATCACTGTAGCAGAGTTTCTGAAACAACCCGAAACCAAACCCGCCAGCGAATATATTGAAGGTCAAATTATCCAAAAACCCATGCCCCAAGGAAAACATAGTACAATTCAAGGTGAACTTGTTACCGCCATTAACGCTATTTTAAAACCTGCCAAAATTGCCAGGGCATTTCCCGAACTCCGGTGTACTTTTGAAGAACGTTCTATTGTTCCTGATGTTTCTGTTTTTACTTGGGATAGAATTCCTCGGGATGATAATGGTGCAATTGCCAATATTTTTTTAAACGCGCCGGACTGGATGATTGAAATTTTATCCCCCGATCAAAGTCTAACAAAAGTGATTAAAAAAATTCTCTATTGTCTGAATCATCAAACTCAAATGGCTTGGTTAATTGATCCTGAAGAACAATCTATCTTTGTTTATCACGCTCAACAACAAACAGAAGTTTTTGAACAACCCGAATCACTAATATCTGTACCCCCATTTGCCACGGATCTTAAACTAACAGTTGGCGAGTTATTCGGTTGGCTATTAGAATAAAAAAGATTATATATTGTTAATAAATATTGAAAAATATGGCAATTAACCTTAAAAATACTCTACAATTAAATCGGGTAAATTGCAGCCAGGGGAATTAAACTCTAAAAACTATTGTCATCAATTGTTGACGGTTGACGAACCAAACACTCAGCTAATGGGGAAAACTAGGAATCTGAGTTGTTCAGCAACAGCTATATTAATATATTGAACAATCTTGACCGTGAATATCGATTAAGATGACTAACCACCAATACTCAAAAGTTTAACGGAAACAACTATGGGAAAACCGACCGGCTTCTTAGAATATCTGCGGGAGTTACCGTCTGAACTCGCCCCCCTTGACCGGGTTCATAACTGGGATGAGTTTCATCTGCCCATGGAAGATGACAAACTACGCACCCAAGCCGCCCGGTGTATGGACTGCGGCACGCCCTTTTGCCATACGGGAACGATTATTAGTGGCATGGCCAGTGGTTGTCCCATCAATAACCTGATCCCCGAATGGAATGATTTAATCTATCGGGGACTGTGGAAAGAGGCCCTAGACCGTCTGCACAAAACCAATAATTTCCCCGAATTTACGGGTCGGGTTTGCCCCGCGCCCTGTGAGGGTTCCTGCGTTTTGGGCATTCATAACCCTCCGGTGACGATTAAAAATATTGAATGTTCGATTATTGATAAGGGTTGGGAGGAAGGCTGGATCACCCCGGAACCCCCGGCTAAACGCACTGGAAAGAAAGTCGCGGTGATTGGTTCTGGCCCGGCGGGCTTATCGGCGGCGGCCCAACTGAATAAAGCGGGTCATTGGGTTACGGTCTTTGAACGGGCTGATCGTCCGGGGGGCCTGTTGATGTACGGTATCCCGAACATGAAGCTGGATAAGGAACAGGTGGTTTTGCGGCGTCTGAAGGTTTTGGAAGACGAGGGCGTGAAGTTTATTTGCAATACCGAAGTCGGTAAGGACTTTCCCGCCGAAAATCTGTTAAAAGAGTTTGATTCGGTACTTTTATGTACGGGAGCTACTAAACCCCGGGATCTACCCATTGAAGGGCGCGACCTTAAGGGGATTCATTTTGCCATGGAGTTCCTCACCGCTAATACCCAAGCGGTTTTAAATAAGCAACCCGGCAGTGATTTTATCTCGGCCCAGGGGAAAGATGTGGTGATTATTGGCGGGGGAGATACGGGGACGGACTGTGTAGGAACCTCTATTCGTCACGGTTGCAATACGGTGGTGCAGTTGGAGATTTTGCCCCAACCGCCCACAGAACGGGCTGCTAATAATCCTTGGCCGGAGTGGCCGAAGGTTTATAAAATGGATTATGGCCAGGAGGAAGCGGCGGCGAAATTTGGCTCCGATCCCCGGGTTTATCTAACCACTGCAACTAAGTTTGAAGGGGATGAAAATGGCCATGTTAAGGCGATTCATACCGTCGAGGTGGAATGGGCGAAAAATGAGCAGGGGCAATTTATTCCTAAGCATATTCCCGGCACGGAAAAGGTGACTCCCACCCAATTAGTGTTACTGGCGATGGGATTTCTGGGGCCAGAACAACCGTTATTAGACAGTTTGGGTTTAGAACGGGATGCCCGCAGTAATGTTAAGGCTGAACATGGCAAGTATGCTACCAGTATTCCTGGGGTATTTGCGGCGGGGGATTGTCGTCGGGGTCAAAGCCTTGTGGTTTGGGCGTTTAATGAGGGTCGCGGCGCTGCCCGGGAATGTGATTTGTATTTGATGGGACAGACGGATTTGCCTTAATTTGTAATTAGAAATCCCTCCTTTTTTTGGGGGGATTATTTGTCAGTTCGGGGCGGGTTTAGGGAGATTATTTGTAATTATCAAAGGTTAACTTTAACCCGCCCCTACAAGCTTGTAGGGGCAGGTTCGCCGACCGATTTTGTTAATTACCAATAACTTTAATAAACCTGCCCCACCCCAAGAGGATATAGTTGCTCGATAAGTTTTGGTTAACATTCAATTAATTATTGAGTTTGGAAAGGATTTTTAACTAAATTAACATTATAATATCGGGGATCGGAGGTGACTTCTTCTCCGATCCAGTCGGGAATATTAATATTTTGATCTTCTGTTTCGAGTTCGACTTCTGCTAGGATTAATCCTTGATTTTCTCCCCCAAATTCGTCAATTTCCCAAATTAAATTCCCGATATTAATTTTATATCTGGTTTTTTCAATTAAAGGGCGATCGCATAAGGTTTCTAATAATTCTTGAGCATCTTCAACGGGGATTTTATACTCAAATTCGGCCCGACTGCTTCCGGTTGTTAAGCCTTTAATGGTTAAATATCCTTGACTTCCTACGACCCGCACCCGCACCGTGCGACCATTGATATTAGCAATATAGCCTTGACGATAGGTTTCTCCGACCGCGAGCGATCGCCATTCATCTCCTGTAACTAAAAATTTTCGCTCGATTTCTATTGCCATTTGTAGTGTTCTAAAAAATTATCTGTTTCTAATTATAGCATAAAATTTTATATTTTTATCAACAAATAAAAAAATCCCGTTGTTGCGCTGAAGCGCAATCTTGAGGGCTAAAGCCCAACAACATACAACATCATGTTTATGTTAATAACAATTAATTTACCAATATCTACAAAATTGATATAATCATTGTATGGTGAGCGTCATCCCTCGCTAGATTATAAAATAATCTGGCTTTAAAATTTTAAGTTTATTTTATCCATGACTGAACTATTTAATCCTTCTGAAAATTCTAATGTTTCTCGTCGTTTTATTCTAAAATTATTCGGTATTAGTGCGGTTGGTGGAGTCTTAGGATATTCTCGATTTCATAAACCCGAACCCACTATTTTCCAGCCCAATATAATTAATTTACCTCAATTTTTAACCCAACCTAAGCACGTTGTCATTGTCGGTGCAGGACTAGCTGGATTAGCCTGTGCCTATGAATTAAGTCAACGGGGATTTAAAGTAACTTTATTAGAAAAATCTCCCCAGTTAGGCGGTAAAATTGCCAGTTGGGATATTAAAATAGGGGATAAAACCTTTAAAATGGAACATGGGTTTCATGGGTTCTTTCCTCAATATTATAACTTAAAATCCTTAGTTCAGGAAATCCAAATTGAAGATAATTTTAAATCCTTAGAATCCTATGCAGTCGTCTTTAAAAATAACCAATATCAACCGGAAGTATTCCGTCCCAGTCATTCTGCTTTTCCTTGGAATGTGGTTGATTTAGGATTTTCTTCTGCTAATCGTTTAAACTGGGGAATTAATCTGACCCATCTCAATCATTGGAAAGTATTTAGAGAAATTGGGGGGTTTAAAATTCCTAATAGTTATCAACGCTTAGATGATATTTCCGTGACTGACTGGGTGAGTCAAGATTTCCCCCAAGGTTTATATGATTTATACTTTCTTCCCTTTGCTAAATCCAGTTTAAATGCACCGGATAAATTGAGTGTGGGGGAACTTATGCAGTTTTTCCATTTCTATTTTTTTGGTAATCCTGAAGGGTTAGCTTTTAATGGGACTTGTCAAGATATGGGAAGCAGTTTAGTCCAACCTTTAGTTAAAGCAATTCAAGAAAAAGGCGGAGAAGTTTTAACCGATATTACCGTAAGTAATATTAACTGGAATCAAGGAAAAATTGATTCTATCAGTTATTTTCAAGGTAATCAGATTAATTCGGTTCCATTTTGGGTGCAATCCAATTCAATTCTATCATCAATTACCCCATCTTTACCCCAAAACAAACATTTAGAATACTTTGGGGATGGAGATGATGTTTATGCGGTATCTAGTCAGAATAATCAAGCTATTTCTTTACAATGTACCCATCAAGGTTGTACGGTACAAATGGCAGAAGATGGATATTTTCATTGTCCTTGTCACGGAGCTATTTTTGATCAAAATGGCAAAGTGATTTCTGGCCCAGCACAACGGGATTTAACACCCTACAAAGTTAGGGACAGACAGGATAATCAAGTTCAGTTATTGAGTGTTAATTCTCATACAAACCCAACCCAGAATATTCAGGCAGACTATTATATATTAGCGACAGATATTCCGGGTACACAACGATTATTTACGTTGATGACAGGGGAAATTAATCAACAGGTACAACAACAAATTGAACAATTAAAAGTCGCTGACCCTTTTGCCGTTTGTCGGTTTTGGTTTGACCGAGATTTTCCCTGGGAACATAGCCATTTTACCTCCCTATCGGGTTATGATTTAACCGATAGTATCACCCTTTATCATCGAATTCAAGAAGAATATATTCAATGGTATGAAGAAACTGGGGGGACTGTGGTAGAACTTCATGCTTATTGTTATAAAGAAGCTCAGTTTCCCACTCAAGAAACCTTGTTAAAAACTTTTGAACAGGAACTTTATGAAATTGTCCCCGAATTAAAATCAGCTACCCTATTACATCGGGAATTAGTCAATCAGAAAAATTTTGCCGGATATCCCCCCGGAAGTTATGCAAATCGTCCGGCTACGAATTCCGGGGTTACTAATTTAATGTTTGCCGGAGATTGGGTAAAAATGCCCTTTCCCTGTGGTTTAATGGAAAGGGCTGTTAGTAGTGGATTATTAGCAGCAAATGAGATTTTATATCAGGAAGGGTTGCAAAAACGATCACTTTTTTCTGTAAATCCAGAAGGATTTTTAAAGATATAAAATTGATTTCACTTTAATTCCGCGCAGGCGGAATTTGTTTGTATAGCTGCGATTTCAATCGCCAGGTTAATATAAATTTTCTATGTAGGCGTAATTTGTTTGTATAGCTGCGATTTCAATCGCCAGGTTAATATAAATCTTCTATTAAAATCACCCAGGTTAATATGAATTCAGAAAAATTATCCCATACAACTAACGATATTCGACAGTCAGGAATCAACCCGAATCACTGGTATGTTGTAGCGGCGAGTCATGAAGTCAAAACTCAACCCGTAGAAGTAAAATTATGGCATCAAAATATTGTTTTATTTCGGGATAGTTTAGGCAAAATTCAAGCCTTAGAAAATCGCTGTCCCCATCGACAAGTTAAACTGAGTCATGGTAAAATTATCTCGGATTATATAGAATGTGCTTATCATGGTTGGCAATTTAATCATCAAGGAGAATGTGTCCTAGTTCCCTATTTAGAGGATAAGCAAAAATTACCTAAAAATTGTAAAATTAAAGAATATTCTGTTAAAGAATTAGAGGGTTTTATTTGGTTATTTCTTGGGGATAATCCTAATTTAATTCAACCCTTAGCAATTCCAGAATGGGAACACTTGAATTATATTGCTACGGTTTCAACCATTCATTATCAAGGTCATTTTTCCTTTTTAATTGAGAATTTAATGGATATGTACCATGGACATTTACATCAAGATTTACAAGCTTGGACAGATGCTCAGTTAGAAAAAATAGAAGAAACTCCAAACCGAGTTGATGCTTATTATCAAGCTCAGAGTTATTATAAAATTGATAAAATTTGGTCAATTTCTCAGCTATTTTTTCCGGGTTTAAGAAAACTTCATCCCGAACCTTTAACGGTGAGTTATATTTATCCCCATTGGGTTTCTATCCTGGGAGAATATTTTAAAATATATTGTTTATTTTGTCCAATAAGTTTAACAGAAACCCGAGCTTATTTAATTCATTTTACCTCGTTAAATGCCTTTTGGCGACTCCATAAATTGCCCGTCAAGTTCAGAAAGTTTGTCAAAGATTTATGTTTTGGTTCCGCCCAAAACCTATTGGATGGGTTGGTAAAACAGGATATTTTAATGATAGAAGAAGAACAACAATCTTATTTAGAAAATCCCCAAAAAAAAGGATATGAATTTAACCCGACTATCGCCAGTGTTCAACGGTTAATTAACAATCAAGTTGAAAGATAATCATTAGGGGGTCATCAATACAAAAATTTGTTGTTGGGATAAGGACACTTTTATGGAGCGCTGAAGCGCAACAACGATGCAACGGTGAATTTATGCTTTTTGCTTCAAAATTAATAAGGTAATATCATCAAACTGTTTTTCTTCTCCTCGGAATGTTACAATATCATTAATCACAGTTTGTTTAATTTCTTCTATTGGGTGTTGCCAATTTTGAGAAATAACATCACAGAGTCTATCCAGTCCATATTGTTGTTTATTAAGATTAAAGGTTTCTGTAATTCCATCAGTATATAAAACCACACCATCCCCAGTTTTTAACTCAACAGTTATGGAATTAATAAACTCCGTAATATTTTCATCTAAAGCAATCGGAATCCCTAAATCCATGGTATCAATCCGTTCAATCTTACCATCAGAACGAACAATCAAAATTTCTTCATGTTGTCCACTAACTGTTAATAAACCTTGATAATAATTTAAAATAGCTAAAGTTAAATTTCTATCCACATTCATCCGTGCAACATTTTTATAAAGAGTGTTGTTAAGAATCGTCAAAAATTGGATAGGGTTAGTTTCTCTAATTTCCGTCAGGGTACGAATTCCCATTTGAGCCATTAACATTAAAATCCCACTTTCTAACCCATGTCCGGTAACATCTCCAATTCCAAAAGTCACCACACCATCGGTTTCTAAAACATCATAATAATCGCCCCCAACTTCCTCCGCAGGTTCCATAAATCCCACAATTTCTAACCCAGAAATCGCCGCCAATTCCTCTGGTTTGGGTAAAATCATTTGTTGTAAGCGACGAGTAACTTCTAATTCCGTTGCTAACCGTAAATTTTCCGTTTGTAGGCGACTAATATTAACATGGGTTTTAATTCTGGCTAAAAGTTCATCCTTAGCAAAGGGTTTCATCATATAATCATTCGCACCCATATTTAACCCCGTTACAATATCTTGAACTTGAGTTTTAGCCGTTAATAAAATAATCGGTAATTCCGTTTGATTAAACTGTTCTCTAAGTTTTTGAGTAACTTCATATCCAGTCATTTTAGGCATCATTACATCCAATAATATCACATCAGGTCTGAGTCCTTTGGCAATTAATTCTAAGGTTTCTTCGCCATTACTGGCTTGAAAAACAGCATATTGATGCAGGGAAAGATTATTAAATAAAACTTGCCGATTAACTGCTTCATCATCAACAATTAGAATCTTAATAACTTCTGAAGAAGGGTTAATTTGGGGTTGAACAAAACTAGAATTAATCGATAATAAGGTATTAATTTCTTGAGGTTGCAGCGGATTTTTAACTCGTTTTTCCGTTGGTGTTTTAACTGCATTTTCAGCAATGGGTAGGGTAAACGTAAATCGAGAACCGATACCCACCTCCGATTCAACGGTAATTTCACCCCTATGTAATTCAATCAATTGTTTGGTAATAGTTAATCCTAATCCGGTACCACCATATTCCCTAGCAGTTGACCCTTCTCCCTGTTCAAAGGATTCAAAAATTCGGTCTAATTTATTAGTAGGAATCCCAATTCCCGTATCAGAAATTGTAATTGCAATTTGAGACTTATTGCCTTTAGGTAAAATGATGGCTGAAATTTCTACGATTCCTTCCGGGGTAAATTTGATCGCATTTCCAATTAAATTATAGAGAATTTGTTGTAACCGATTTTCGTCTGCTTCCGCTAGGGGAAAATCAACAGGAATCCGATTAATAATATGTAAATTTTTCTGAGTAATTAGATGTTGGCTCAAAATAGAAACCGCATCCGCAATCGCCCGAATATCAAGGGGTCGCAGTTCCAGTTCTATATTTTGGTGGCGCAGTTTAGAGAAATCCAAAATATCACCGACTAAACTTGATAAACGGCGACCACTAGCGGCAATCATCGCTAAATTACTATTAGTTTGAGGGGATAAATCTCCCGTTGCACCATCAATTAAAGATTCAGCAATCCCAATAATTCCATTTAAAGGAGTTCTTAATTCATGGGATGTATTGGCTAGAAATTCATCTTTTAATTGGTCTAAATGTTGCAGTTCTTCATTTTTAGCTTCTAAAATAGTAAAGGATTCTTTTAACTGTTTAGCCATGCTATTAAAAGATTTAGCTAACTGACCTAATTCATCATCCCGTTTCAGGTTTACTTTTTGTTCCCAGTCCCCTTGAGCAATTTTTTTGGCGGCAATATTTAACTGTAAAATCGGTTTTACAATCCATTGTGTTGTGAATAATCCGATTAATGTAGCTCCCAATAATGCCAAACTACACAAAGCAATAGTGGTGCGAGTATTAGCATTAATTTGTTCCATAAAATCCGCTTCAGGAACCACCACAAGAATTAACCAATTAACGGTTTTTCCCTTCTGAAAGGGTAACACCTTGACAAAATAACGACTATTATTCCAAATAAACTCTAGTTCTTTCCCTTGTTTAATTTCCCTGAGATTAGAATGGGTTTGATTTAAATAGTTGGCGGTCGCTTGAGTTAAGGGATTTTGGCTTTTTAGCGCCGCAAATAACTGTCTATCATTATTAACAACTAAAAAGGGTTTTTCTAAAGTTGAAGTGGCTAATAACGTGCCATCGCTATCGATTAAAAAGGTTTGTCCTGATTTTCCCACCTTTAATCGATTTAAAAAATTTCCAATTCCATCTAACCGTAATGCGGTATTCAAAACCCCTTGAACTTCTTGGGTTTGAGGATTATAAACCGGAAGTAAGGCACTCATTAATAAAGTCGGTTCTAATAAGGATAGATATACCGAACTCCAAGTCGCATCTCCCGCTTTTACTGCGTCTTTATACCACACCCCTTTCCTTGTATCAAAATCTTTAACAATGGTTGCAACTTCGGTGCGATCTCCTTTATAATCAGTTTTATAGGAATAAAAATCAGAATTAGTAAAAGTATCAACTACATTAATTCTTAAAGACCCATCCCCCAACTGTTCCCCCGTGCGTTCTTGTCCAGCAGCATTAGTAATTTTAATAAAGTTAATATCAGGATAAATTTGTACCTGTCGCCAGAGATATTGTTCCCACTGGGTTAAGTTTTGAAAGGTTAAAATTCTCGACTGAAGTAAATTTAAGTTCGTTTGATTAATCTTTTCTGGAATAGCTAAATAGGCTTCTAAATTCTGTTCAACCCTCGCACTAATTTCATTTTGCAATTGACCCACTACCTCATTAACCGCCTTCTGCCCTGCCTGAAAAGACAGCCACCCCACAATCCCAACTGCCCCAAAAATTTGCAGTAAAAAAGGTATAATCAAAACCGTTCGGATCGGAATCGGACGCTGACTTTTCCGAACCATTCTAATCCAAATCAACTGAAATTTAGGCAAAGAAATTGACATTGAAGATCAAAAATTATGGTTGTTAAGTGGGTAATAGATAATCAATTAACTCTTACACTGGTACGGGCGGGTTCTTTTAGATATTTGTAAATGACATAAATTTTGATGAACCCGCCCCTACGACTGATAACTCTTAAACTGATAACTGATTACTGATTACTGATTCCCTCCCAGCGTTTCATCCGACCCCCATCAATATCAAAGAGGTCAAGCACCCGACAAACCGTATTTGTAACCATTTCATCAATCGATTCTGGCATAGTATAAAATGCCGGAACCGGAGGCATAATAATTCCCCCGCATTCAGTCACCGTTAACATATTTTTAAGATGGATAGCATGGAGAGGGGTTTCCCGCACCATCAACACCAACCGACGGCGCTCTTTGAGTACCACATCCGCCGCCCGGGTGAGCAGGTTACTCGTCACTCCCGTAGCCACCTCAGCCAAGGTTTTCATCGAACAGGGCAGAATCACCATCCCCATTG
This sequence comes from Planktothrix sp. PLAVEN19ND, assembly GCF_057220675.1. Lineage (NCBI taxonomy): Bacteria > Bacillati > Cyanobacteriota > Cyanophyceae > Oscillatoriales > Microcoleaceae > Planktothrix > Planktothrix sp. PLAVEN19ND. The sequence continues at coordinate 4,459,265 of NZ_CM170132.1, forward strand.
TCCGAAACGAACCACTAGATATCGCCGCCCCCACATCACCGATAGCATAGCTCACATCAGCTAAGTTGTGGAGTTGTTTACTATCTATATCCAACTCATGCGCTCTAGTGATTTCTCCCGCCCGAGAAACAACCAGGTGGGTTTCTACATCAGTTTCCCGCAGGAGTTCCAACAGACGCACCGCATAGATAATACCACTCGCCCCACTAATACCTACAATGAGACGTTTAGAACTGGTCATATTAATGGCGGCTTCCTAATCTGAATTATTGTATTTTAGCCCTAAATAAACCCATTTTTTCAATCAACTTATTTTCTAATATCACTGCGAATATGTAAATCTCGTTGAGGATAGGGAATTTCAATATTATTCTCTGCAAAAACTTTCCAAATCTCACAAGCAATTTCGCTCATAATTCGTTTCCCTCCGATGGGAGTTTCTAACCAGACTGTGATCTCAAAATCCAAACTGGATTCTGCAAAATCAATAAAATTAACCAAAGGAGCAGGATCATTTAAAGTTTCAGGATGTTTATAGATAATTTCTAATAAAATCTCAATCACGGTTTCGGGATTACAATCATAACTCACTCCCACAATCAAAGACTTTCGCACCCGGCGATCGCTCCCCGTCATCGTTTTAAGTTCCTGGGTAAAAAAGATTTGATTCGGAATAATTTTTTCGGAATTATCCCTCATCACTTGTACCGTTGTCGCTCGGATACTAATTTTTTTAACTTCACTCGATTCTCCCCCAATTTCAATAATATCTCCCGGTCTTAAAGAGCCTTCAAATAACAAAAATATCCCACTAATAAAATTACTAAATACTTCCTTTAACCCAAACCCAATTCCAACGGATAAACCCCCCGTAATTGCCGCAAATGTTGTAGAATTAAATCCTAGATATCCAATAACAATCACGATTCCTAGAGTAATTAAAAAATAACGAATTAAAATCAAAGAGGCTTGAGCACTACCCGAATCCAGTTTCGTGCTATTAATAGTAGTCTGCCAGAGGATATATTGTAAAATATTGACGGCAACAATCCATAAATATAACCCCACGGTACTAATTAAAACTGCTGCTACGGTGACCGAACTGCCAAATAAATTAATCACCACCACTTGCAGAAGTTTCTCAAAATCTACAAATAAATTTAAAATTTCTCTCAAAATATATAAAACAAATATCGGTCTGAAAAAATAGAAATCGCACTCTTTAACCCGATTAATCGGAATAAATAGACATAAACTAACGATAAAAATTCGATAAAATAGATAAACCCATAAAATATTAATTGCGATTGTTATAATTCCGGCAATCCATCCTTGATAAATGAATAAATTTTGAAATAAATTTAAGACAATTAAGCTAAATCCCCGACCCACTAAATCAGGAATTAAGACTAATCCACACCAATAAGGAGCTAAAGTTGTTTCTTGGACTAGATTAACTGCTAGTTGTGGGAAATTCTCTTTAATTTTTTTACCGACCCAATAGGATAGGCTATGACCGACTAAAATCGAGATCAAAATCACCCCTAATTGAATTTGTACCGGAGAGCGATTCAAAAAAATTAAGAGTTTAGTAATTTGATCAACAATAAATGTTAAATTAGGTTGATTAGACATATAATATTTTTTTAAGGTTGACTTGATTTCTGATTAACAGTTTCAGTAATCTGAGCAGCAGCATCTTCAGGAGTGATACTTCCCGCTAATACTTGAGGATATAAACTATTGCCCGTCTTCGCCCAAACCCGCGCTGATTCAACTTGGTCTAAAGGAATCGCGATTGCGGTTTTAGATTGCTGGACTAATATTGCTTCTCGGGGAAACAAACGACTATTAACATTAACATTGTTATCAGCCGGCATAAAAGAGCCTTCTAGGAGACTTAACCGCTTACGAGTTTGTTCTGGATTTGTAAAAAACTCAGCCAATTTTAGAGCTAACTGCTGTTGCTGAGGACTCGATATTCGATTAAACAAAATCACACGGGAATAGATAAAAGGCCCGGCGGGGTTGTTCCCTTCCCCGGGTAATAAAGCAACACCCAAATTATCTTTTCCTAACGCTTGGCTATATTTTGGAAACTGGGAAGAATCACAAAAAACATAGGCTAATCGGTTATTAATAAATCCCTGTTCTAAACCTTCAATACCATCACTAAAAACCATATTTGGTTCGTTTTGGGCAATTTTTAGCCACTCCATCCATTTTCCCCAACTTTTTTGATCAAAAACAAAATTACCTTGGACATCAAAAGATTTCCCCCCAAAAACTTGCACTCCCCAAAAAGTGCCTACAAAATTAGACCATATCCCCACCGAGTAACCCGTCTTGGCTTGTTGCAAGAGTTCCGTTAAAGTTTTAGGCGGTAACTTCACTTTCTTCTTGTTATAGCAAAGAGTTTGAGTCATCACCGAGGTGGGTATACCATACATTTTTCCTTGATAGCGAACATGACTAATCGCCGCAGGAAGATAACCCGAAAAGTCAAAGTCTTGAATCACCGGAATCAAATTATCCTGAACTAAACTCGGAATCACCCCAGAAGCGGTAAATAGAAAATCAGGCCCCAAACCTCTCTTAACTTGTTTGCGGAATTGCTGATCTAATTGATCACTGGGAATATATTCACTCACAATCCTAACATTAGGATATATTTGCATATAGTCCTTCAAGGACTCTTGCATCATTTCCTTGATTTTGTCCTCAAAGGAATGCCAGACTAAAATCTGCCCTTGAATGGATTGTGGTTGAGGCTCAGATATTTTGTCCGTATCCTTGGGACTACAACTGGTCAAAAATATTAATACTAAGATAATTAACTGCAAAAAACGGTAACGCAATTGATTTTCCTACTCCCTAAATCAAATATTGAAACGGTCTATAGCAATCGGCAGTTTACCCTTGACAACTTCTTTCTGTCTTTGGAGTTAAATTCTGCCCAACCCTTACTATAAAACAAGCGATCGCCCTTTTCAATAAAAGCGATCGCTATTTTAACTAAATTGAAATTACTGTTATTTCAACATTCCCGAAACCGAAGCCACCTCCGGTTTAGCAATCCTAGGAGCCATAAACCCCTTTGCATACAAATCAGGATTAGCTTTAGCCACCTGAGCATAAGAATCCCGCATCTGACTATTGAGGGCAACGGTGGTGGCATCATAAACCTTAGTTACCAGTTTAGGATATAACCCAATTCCCACAATCAGTACCAGGAAACTCGCTGCAATGAACACCTCCCGGGGTCGAGCATCACTAAAAGTCGATTCCGAGGGGAGTACACAACTGGTTCCAAAACAAAATGCCTCTAGGTCACCAGGATTTTTTGCAACCGCATCACCCAACATACAAGCAGGCGCTTCACCCGTTGCATAGAATAACTGACGCAGCATTGACAGTAAATAAATCGGGGTCAGAACTAATCCCACACCCGCCAAGGCCACCAGAACCACTCGGAAAGTCGTGCTATAAATATCGCTGGTGCTAATCCCAATAAAGATTAACACCTCACTAGCAAAGCCACTCATCCCAGGTAAGGCCATGGATGCCATAGCCCCGGCGGTAAACAGAGTGAACACCCTGGGCATCACCTTACCGATATAACCCATTTCATCCAAAGCCAGAGTATGGGTGCGGTCATAGGTAACACCCGCCAGGAAGAACAGCACCGCCGAAATTAGACCGTGAGAGATCATTTGTAATAATGCTCCACTCACCCCAATATCGGTAAAGGAGGCAATTCCCAGCAACACAAATCCCATGTGAGACACAGAGGAATAGGCGAGGCGGCGTTTCATATTCGATTGGCCAAAGGAATTTAATCCGCCATACACAATATTAACCACCCCTAAAATTGCCAGAATCGGGGCAAAGTAGATATGGGCATCGGGTAGCATCCCCATATTCACCCGAATCAGACCGTATCCCCCCATCTTTAACAGCACCCCAGCCAAAATCATCGAAACCGGAGCCGAGGCTTCACCATGAGCGTCTGGGAGCCAAGTGTGCAGGGGGAAAACCGCCAGTTTCAAGCCAAAGGCGATTAATAACCCGGCATACATCAATAATTCTAGGGTGAGAGGATAATCCTTCAGACCCAGTTCCACCATATCGAACGTTAAGGGGCCACCGCCATAGAAGGCCATTGCTAAGGCAGCCACCAGGATAAATAAAGAGGCTGCGGCCGTATATAATAAAAATTTAGTCGCGGCGTAGCGGCGTTTTGGCCCGCCCCAGATGGAAATTAATAGGTACACCGGAATTAATTCCAGTTCCCAGACAATAAATAACAGCAGTAAGTCTTGAGCCACAAACACCCCGATTTGGGCCGAATACAGCACCAACATCAGGAAGTAGAACAGACGAGGTTTTTGGTCTACCTGCCAAGCTGCAAAAATAGACAGGGTTGTAACCAGTCCGGCCAGAAGTACCAGGGGAAGGGAAATCCCGTCTACAGAAACGGCCCAGTTCAAACCCAATTGAGGCGCCCAGGGAAACTTTTCCACGAGTTGGAAATTTGCACTGCTCGCATCGTAGTACTTCAAGAAGACATAGCACATTAATAATAAGTCGGCGATGCCTACACCCAGGGCATACCAGCGCAACTGTTTGCCGTCTTTATCCGGCAGTACAGGAATTAGCACCGAAGCAACGAGTGGGAGCAGGACTATCGTGGTCAGCCAGGGAAATTGATCCGCCATCATGACAGTAAGAACAAATACTTATCCGTGAATAATTGTATTGTACTCAACTGTGTAACGATTTGTATATAAATTTTACCTGGGATAACAATTGATTAAAGTCTATGGATTTTCAATATCTATATACTTTAATCAATTGTCAAGATAAAACCCGACTGCATTTGATAATTTCCAGCCTAAAAATCAAATGTAATCGGGTTGATTTGTGGTTAAATTTTAATTATCCCCGTTCAGCGACCATCCTAAAAAGGTGGCGTGGTGAGGAATCCCCGTCCGTTTACGGCGGGGCGGATGTCAAACCTCTGTCATTGATGACAACACCATAGAGAAAAAGCAATCCGTTTCTGTCACCATCAATGAATTCATCAATGGAGAAATGGAGCCAGCCGCTTTAGCCTCCACAAGCTATCAAGGCAACGATACTTTTAGCGGAAAATCTCAAGCCGGAAGTCCGATTAGTTTTACCCTGCTTGGTAACTACAGTGTCGTTCAAATTCGGCATAGTGGTCAAACTTTTACCGGAATTTGTCACTATAATTTAGGTTGACTGTGGATTGGTATTGGCTAGAGAGTAGTGATTATCCTTTTGCTGTTAATCATCATGTCTCGATAATTTTGTCATTAATTTAGCACCCAGGAAAAGCATCTATGTCCAACGAAAATTTTCAATACACGCCCAAATTAGACCCCAATTATTATATTCCTAATCGCTTTACTAACCAAACAATAATTGTTACCGGAGGTGCCAGGGGAATTGGTAAAGCCACAGCAATCAGAGCTACAAGGGAAGGTGCCAATGTCGTCATTGCTGACCGCCTCAAAGATTTAGGAGAAGAAACAACAAATCAGATTATTGCTGAAGGTGGAAAAGCGGTTTTTGTTCATGCCGATGTTTCTATTCCTGAACAAGTATTGCAGGTCGTAGAAACCACAATTCAAACCTTTGGAGAACTGCATATTGGCATTAATAATGCTGGAATTATTGGTAATCCCAGTCCGGTACATTTAACATCCGATGAAACTTGGAATTGGGTAATTGCTAATAATTTAACCTCCGTTTTCTTGTGTTGTCGGGAACAGTTAAAAGTCATGATTCAGCAGGGACTTGGCGGTGCAATTGTGAATGTGAGTTCTATTGCTGGATTAACAGGTTTACCAGGTAATCCTCCCTATGTCGCTTCTAAACATGGTGTCAGTGGGATTAGCCGTCAAATTGCCCTAGACTATGCTAAATATGGTATCCGTTGTAATGCAATTTGTCCATCAGGAACCGATACACCGATGGTAGAAGAAGCCATGCAAATTGTTCTAAAAGCTCAAGCTGCATCGGGTGATGGCACACCAGATTCGGGTTCAATGGTATTACCAGGTTCAAAAACTCAAAGTATGTTGAAACGCAATGCAACCGCCGAAGAACAAGCTGCTTCTATTCTCTATTATGCCTCAGAAGAAGCTGCTCATATCACCGGGAGTGTCGTGGCAACCGATGGCGGTTGGACAGCCTTTTAATCGTTAAGAATTAACTCTGAATTACCCCAGTTAACGGTCAAGTTTTAACCGTTAACTGTTGATTTTTGATATTATAAAAACCATAAAAGAGGAACTAAAATAGCCGTTACAATTGCTGCAAAAATCAGGGCGTATTCTACTTTTTTACTCAATAATCTGATCACTAAAATTAAACTAATTGCCAATAAAACGGCTCCAATTTCCACTAAATCTTGCCCTTTTTGATCAATCAGAGTTAGATTTGGGGGAGGAACTTGAGAGGTTTGTGTTTGGGAAGGAACCTGAATCAAAACTTGACCAGAAATGGAATTAGACGACATTAGGGAAGCGTTCATGAACTGACATTATAATAACTTTTGGATCATTTGAAACAGAGAGAATGTCATGGCTATCAACTCATACTTTAAATTGACTGAAAACTAAACATTAGGCGGTAATTCTAAGGCAATATTTCCCAACAAACCCTTACGAAAATCATTTAACATTTGACGGGCAGTGCGTTCGATATCCCCTTTGTTTCTATAGTCTGCCAATTCCTGTAAATAGATATCCCCACTCAGAGCCGTAAACTCTAATTGATACCGGGAAACTAGCAAATGTTGTAAATTCAAATCCTGTAACAACTCGATTAATACCGTTGCAACTTGTAGATTTTCATAGGACGCTTCCCCAATATCTTCACAAATTGCCAACTTTAAGGCATCTTCCTCTTTTCTGATTTTGGTCGGAATTACCCCAGGAGCATCTAATAATTCCAGAGTCTCAGAAATTCTCACCCATTTCAAATGACGAGTCACCCCCGCCCGTCTAGCACTATCCACAATTCGTCGATTCAATAACCGATTAATTAACGCCGATTTTCCCACATTCGGAAAACCAATCACCGCCGCCCGCACAGGACGGGGCAACATCCCCCTCACAGCCCGTTTTTCATTGATTTGTAACCCGGCAGCTTGGGCAGCTTTCGCCACCGCATCCACCCCATTTCCCAACCTAGAATTCGTAAAATAAGCCGTTTCCCCCTGTTCCTCAAACCACTCCTCCCACTGTTTTTGAATACGAGAGGGAATCATATCCATACGGTTAATCACCAAGACTTTCGTTTTACTTCCCACCCACTGCGGAACATTGGGATGATGGGTCGTCAGAGGAATACGAGCATCTCGCACTTCCAAAATCACATCCACCCGTTTCAGTTGCTCCTGAAGGGTGCGTTCCGCTTTAGCAATATGACCGGGATACCATTGGATAGACATAGGTTAGGGAGCAGGGGGAGTAGGAACAGGGGGAGCAGGGGAGGCAGGGGAGGCAGGGGGAGCAGGGGGAGCAGGGGGGGAAGGGGAGGCAGGGGAGGCAGGGGGGGAAGGGGGAGCAGGGGAGGCAGGGGGGAAGGATTTCAGGATTTATCAATAACCCTGGGCGTGGCTTAACAATCAACCATCAACACCCTTCCTTAAGGAACAATCAGGACAGGACAGGGAGACAAATTAATCACACGGTTGGTAACACTATCGGCGGCACCATCTTCAGTAAGACCAATGCCTCGACTACCCATGACAATTAAATCCGCATTAATTTCATCGGCAACGTCACAAATCGTAAAAGCGGGTTTTCCCTCTTTTTCCAGGATTTGAGCCTCAATACCCTCCTGAGAAAACAGGGTTTGAGCCTGTTTCAGCAAGTCCGCCACCGCTTCCGGGGACGTCATTTGTTCAGGATGAGGATGAGGTTCGGTCACCTCGGCATTGGGCTCCACAACCGCCAAAACATGGAGACTAGACCCAAAGGTTTTGACCAGGTTGGTCACAATTACCGCCGCTTCGTGGGCTTCACGGCTTTGGTCAACAGCAAATAAAATGGTTTTAAACATAATCGCGCATCTCCGAGACGCGGACTTCGGTAGAATGTTTACTGTGAACGATTAGGTGGTAGACCGGATTGGGTTGATAGACAGCATTAAACCGTCCCAAACCTAAACCATGCCCCCTAAATTTAATCTGATTTAGACAACAAAACATCCTAGGAGGATTATCCTGTGTCAAAAAAAACTGTAGCAGATTTATCAGCATCAGATTTATCTGGGAAACGGGTATTAGTCCGCGTTGATTTTAATGTTCCCCTAGATAACGGTTCAATTACCGATGATACACGGATTCGTGCGGCTCTGCCGACAATCCAAGATTTAACCTCCAAAGGCGCTAAAGTGATTTTAACTAGCCACTTTGGTCGTCCCCAAGGTCAAGTTAACGAGTCCATGCGTTTAACCCCTGTGGCTGCCCGGTTATCGGAATTGTTAGGTAAACCCGTTAAGAAATTTGACGATTGTATTGGCGATGAAGTCATCCAAGGAGTTGCCGAACTGCAAAATGGCGATGTGGCATTATTAGAAAACGTCCGTTTCTATGCCGAAGAAGAAGATAATGATCCTGAATTTGCGAAAAAATTAGCTTCTGTTGCCGATTTATACGTTAATGATGCCTTTGGAACCGCCCACCGTGCCCATGCTTCTACTGAAGGAGTAACTCATTATTTGCCTTCTGTGGCGGGTTATTTAATTGAAAAAGAACTCAAGTTTTTACAAGGCGCTATTGAAGAACCTAAACGGCCTTTAGCGGCTATTGTTGGTGGTTCTAAAGTGTCTTCTAAAATTGGTGTAATTGAAGCTCTTTTAGATAAATGCGATAAATTGCTGTTGGGCGGTGGGATGATTTTCACTTTCTATAAAGCTCGCGGTTTGAATGTGGGTAAATCTTTGGTGGAAGAAGATAAACTGGATTTAGCCCGGGCATTGGAAGCCAAAGCCAAAGAAAAAGGTGTGGCATTTTTATTACCTACCGATGTGATTGTTGCTGATAAATTTGCTCCTGATGCGGAAGCAAAAACCGTTAGCATTAATGATATTCCCGATGGTTGGATGGGATTAGATATTGGCCCCGATTCAATTAAAGTCTTCCAAGAAGCGTTAGGCGATTGCAAAACCGTGATTTGGAACGGCCCCATGGGGGTTTTTGAGTTTGAGAAATTTGCCGCTGGGACAAAAGCGATCGCTTTAACTTTAGCAGATTTAACCAAAACAGGCACGATTACCATTATCGGTGGTGGTGATTCCGTTGCGGCTGTTGAACAGTTGCATTTAGGCGAACAAATGAGCCATATTTCCACTGGTGGCGGCGCTAGTTTAGAACTGTTAGAAGGGAAAGTATTACCCGGAATTGCAGCGTTAAATGATGCGTAATTTCAGAGTTAGTTAAGATCAATTTGTAGGGAATATGGCGGTGTCATATTCCTTACTATGTTATTGTGATAATTGCTTTATTTTGGATTAGAATGAACGACTCTATTTCTAGGGGTTTCAACCAGCACAGAAACCAATATCAAACTTAATTCAATGATTTTAATTAAAGCGTTTATTGCGTGTGTATATTCCCATTGGTTACGATACCTTGTCCAGTCCTATGGAACAGGATTCGTTAGCCATCTAGCAAATTCAGCATTCATGGGTGCAACAGACATTATTTAACAAAAAAAGAAAGAAAATTGAATTTTCCTAATTTGAGGATGGTTTCAACTTCCTTTCCTGTACTATTTTATTTTAAAATAGGTTTTGTTAAATGACTACAATCAACATCATTAACAATCCTAGAATCAATTCTTGCAGGTTGAACTTCAACACCGGGAGGTAAAGGACGATTTTCGACATGAAAAACGACCTTTTTACAGACCATTTGACTATTCCCAACTGAAGCATAATCCCAAATATACACTTCTGAATTGGGGGATGTGGCATTAGCGGGGGGAATCACCCAGTAACTCAGCAAAACGATTTCTAAAGCCACTAAAGCTGCAATCACAAACTTTAGCATAAATTACTCTTTGTGCATCAATTGAGGACTATGATTAGTTTACCCTTGAGTTCCAAAAAAACGATCACAATGCCAGCCAGAGATATCTATCACAATACGGTTAAAAATGCCCTAATCAAAGATGACTGGGTAATTACCCATGATCCACTGAGTTTAAAATGGGGGAAGAAAGATATGTATGTTGATCTCGGTGCAAAACAGCTTCTGGCGGCTGAAAAAACAGAACGTAAAATTGCAGTAGAGGTAAAAAGCTTTACTGGAAACTCAGAAATGACCGATTTAGAACGAGCAGTTGGTCAATATATTGTTTATAATGATGTTTTATTGCAAGTTGAACCGAAACGACTGCTTTATTTAGCTGTTGCTGAAGAAGTTGCTCAGGGACTATTTGAAGAACCTCTAGGTCAGTTATTATTAAATAATAACCGGATTCGTTTACTTGTTTTTAACCCAGTTTCAGAGGCGATCGTACAATGGATACCTTAAAACAAGATCGAGAAATTATTGAAAAAGTCATTAGTGATTATGCGGCTATTTCTTATGCTTATGGAGAAATTGAGCGCCATGTTGTGTTTGATCATCACCATGATCGGTATTTACTCATGATTTTGGGATGGGAAGGTATTAAACAGGTGCATGGATGTATTATTCATCTGGAAATTATTGAAGGTAAAATTTGGATTCATCGAGATGGCACCGAAGATGGCGTTGCGAATGATTTACTAGAGGCGGGAATTGCTAAAGAACGGATTGTTTTAGGGTTTAAATCGCCTCAAGTTCGACCTTTAACTGGATTTGCGATCGCTTAATTTCAAATCACATTAAGAAACTGTTTTTTCTATTTTTGGGGGTGCGATCGCTTTCCCCTTGATTTCTTTTAAATAAAACCCTCCCACTGTTATTAAAAACAGAAAATAACTTACAATTTGTACAAAATACAATTGATCTCGATAGCCAAATAAAGCTTTTAAAACAATCCCGGGAAATTGCTTGTCGGGTAAAAATCCCTGGGCATTTAAGACCAAATCCCCCAATAAACAAGACCCAGGTTGAGTTAAACATAATCCCGCATATTCAGGATTAATTTGGGCTAATATTCCTACTCCCGCATCTAAATGTTTGAGAACTGAAATTACTAATCCCGCTACAATTAATAACAGAAAAATTCCCATGATTTGAAAAAACAAACGAATATTAATTTTTACCCCCCACTTAAATAGTAATATTCCCAAACCCGCAGCTACAAATAAGCCCAAAACTGCCCCAATAGCAGGCATAATTCCCTGTTCAAAAGTAGCTAATATAAAAACAACGGTTTCCAGACCTTCGCGTAAAACTGCAATAAAAATCAACCCAAAAATTGCCCATCCTGCTGCGGTTTTATTTTTCTCAATAGCTGCTTTAACCGCCCCTTCTACTTCCGATTTTAAGGATTTAGCTTGTTGGGTCATCCAAATTAACATCCAACTTAACATAGCGATCGCAAATAACCCAATTCCCGCCTCTAAAAATTCCCCAAAAACTGGGGCGTAGGGATGTTCAGAAGTAGCAATTCCTTGAATTAGCCATCCAAATAATATGCCGAAAAATGCACTGGCAATAATTCCTACTCCTACTCCAGAAAACACCCAGGAATTGAGATAACTTTGTTCGGCTTTTTTTAAACAAGCCATGACAATGCCTACTACTAAAGCAGCTTCAAAACCTTCTCTTAAAGTAATAAAAAATGTAGGTAATGCTTGGGTTATACTCATAATAATTGTTTGAAACCAGTTAAATAAGTGGCTGGATAGGCTGGAATCAACCAGCCTAAAGATTATCTAAGATCAACTAAAATCTCGTAACATTTTCTTGATCTCAATATTATGTAATTCCTCCTGACCAATCATAGTACGAGCATATTCTTCCAAATAAATACTCGCATTTTCAACAACTTCTAGCAAATCCTTATACAATTCTAAAGCTTTGCGCTCATGTGCCAAACTTTCCTGCAAAAGATCCCTGACCGAATGCTGATAACTTTCCTCAATTGGGGCAATTTTCTGACTAGGATGTCCTTCTAAACCCGTGAGAATTTCTCCAGCTTGTTGAGCATGAAGCAAAGATTCTGTGGCCTGAGCCTTGAAAAACTGTACAATGGGTAAACGATTTGGCCCAGTTACCATCAGAGAATAATGGGTATAACGCACCACTCCGGCTAACTCGAATTCCATGATCGTGTTGAGAAGTTCAATAGCTTTTGGTAAATCGAGATCTCTCATATTTTGTCTTTTAACTAAAAAACACTTTACTTATTATGGCAATAGTTTATGCTTTTTAGAATAACGAGTTACAATTATCATCTTCCCCCAAAAGTAATGATTAAGATTTATATAAAATTTCTTCTGTATAGGTTCACCTACCCGATTTTTTCCGTTTAGGGGTAAGTCGATAACCCACTAAAGAATTGTTGCAAGATCTATTCATCTTAGAACAGTGTAGTTTACCGTTAGATGATTAAGCGTTTTGAAACAGTCTAGGTCTGTCAAATCGTTTAATTCTCACCCACACCGATCGGAAGGTAAAGTATGGACTTGGTGATTTTGCCAAGGATGGCCTAAGCATAGACTTACACCCATATTTAGGACTTACATCCCCTCCATTTCAGTTAAAATCGATTGGTACTGCATATTTTTTTTAAACAAGGAGACGAAAAATGCAAGAACCCACGAAGATCACGGACACATCCACCCCTAGCGGAGCCAAAATAGACGTCACTGTAGACACAGGTGGTGCTATTACCTCCCCTTCAACCAATGCCCAGTTTGATGAAATTAAAGAAAAAGTTGTAGTAGTCTTATCCGAACTTCCGGGTTATATCTCCAGTTTTTTTGGCTCCTACCAAAAACCGATTATTACCATCGTTCTGATTTTATCTGCTCTTGTGACTCTGAAGGTTTTATTTGCGGTGATCGATGCCCTGAATGATGTTCCCCTTTTGGCTCCAACCTTTGAGTTAATTGGCATGGGGTATACCGCCTGGTTTGTCTATCGTTACCTGCTCAAAGCCTCAACCCGTCAAGAATTGGTTCAAGAATTCAAATCCTACAAAGAACAAGTTACAGGCGACTAACTTTGGATGGGGACAGGAGACAGAAGACAGGGGACAAAAAACCGAGGACAAAAAACCCAAGTTAATGATTTCTCCCCCTGCTCCCCCTGCTCCCCCTGCTCCCCCTGCTCCCCCTGCTCCCCCTGCTCCCCCTGCTCCCCCTGCTCCCCCTGCCTCCCCTGCCTCCCCTGCCTCCCCTGCCTCCCCTGCCCCCTATTTCTTCTTACCCTTGGCTCCATTGCCGTCTATCGAAGACTCTGTAGGGATAGCGAGATCATCGGGTTTCCCCTTACCCGTGGGAAGTTCCAGACAATATCCCGCACCGTAGACGGTTTTAATATATCGAGGATGACGGGGATCGGGTTCCATCTTCGTGCGTAAATGGCGAATATGAACTCGGATCGTCTCGATATCATCATTGGGGTCATAGCCCCAAACCTCTTTTAAAATCTCACTGGGCGCGACGGTTTGACCATGACGTTGCAGCAAGCAATGTAAAAGTTCAAATTCCAAATGGGTTAACTTAACCGTGGTCTCAAACCAAATCGCCTCAAACCTTTCAGGGACTAGGGTTAAAGCCCCATAACTGAGAATTTCGCTATGTTTAGCCGCCTGGGGAATGCGATCGGTTCTTCGCAACAGAGCCCTAACCCTGGCCAGCATTTCTTCTAATTCAAAAGGTTTAGTTAAATAATCATCAGCCCCCGAATTAAACCCTTCAACTTTGTTTTGGGTTTGTCCCAATGCAGTTAACATCAACACGGGAATATCTGCCGTGCGTTCATCCCGGCGTAAACGTTGGCAAATGGTGAACCCGTCCACCTTCGGCAACATCAAATCTAAAATAATTAAATCTGGCAACAATTGCATCGCCAGGGCTTGTCCTTTAATCCCATCTTCTGCTTGGCTCACTTCATAACCAGCCATTTCTAAGTTAATGGCTACCAATTCCGAGATTGCGGGGTCATCATCTATGACTAATATCCGGGGCATCATTTAATCCGGTGATTTGGGCATAATCAGTGATCAGTTATCAGTAAACAGTTATCAGTTATCAGTTATTAGTAAAGATAAAATATAAATCTCTACTCTCTATTCTTGATTCTTAACTGATAACTGAAACGGCGGATTAGATTGTAACCTTTTTTTGTTTTTTGTGCAACAATTCTTGAAATCGGAATTAATTATTGCACAAATTCATTCCCGGGGATAAATCGAGCTTCAGAAATTGTAAAAATAAGTAACAAACAAAAATCAAAATTAGCAACTTTCGGGGTATGATTAGCCTAAAGGACTGTATCAGCATATACCCAGTTCTTTCCACCAAAAAGGAGTAATAGACTCATGGCCGTTGAAAAAGTGAACTCATCCTCCAGTCTGGCTGAAGTAATTGATCGGATCTTAGATAAGGGCATTGTGATTGACGCTTGGGTACGGGTTTCCCTGGTTGGGATCGAACTTTTATCCATAGAAGCGAGAATCGTGATCGCTTCTGTTGAAACCTATCTCAAATACGCGGAAGCCGTTGGTTTAACCGCACAGGCGGCTGTCCCTTCGGTCTAAGATTGACGGAATAGGCAACGGGTATGGAGCAAAAAAAAAGCACAATGACTCACGAAAGTCATTGCTGCCCAGTGTAATCTTTTACCGATTGATGGTCAGGGTGTAAGTATAATCAACGGAATTAAAAGCCCATACCCAATGCACAACAATACACAACCCACCGACACGAGGGTTTCAAAAAATTATGGCTTTAAAAGATCAGTGGCAACGGGAGCGCCTCGGACGCCAACAGAGGGTTCAAGAACGTCAACAGCACGTTCAAACCACCCTATCCCTTTGGCAACAAGAGCGCCAAAATCAAGCTTTAGACGATCAAGAATCTCGACAGGAGTTTGTCACGGGTTTACAGCAACAAACCCAAGAATTATTAACCAACATCAGCACCGAACGTCTGTTGGTTGCCCAGCAACAGCGACAACAACTGGAAGACTTTATCGGGCAGTTATCCCAAGAAGTCGGTGAGTTTTTGCAGCAAACCACCGAAGAACGCTCACAGGTCGCAACCCAACTGCATCAACAGTTATCTGAATTTCGGGAAGACCTGGAATATCGGGTGGCAGATCTGTTAGCCGATTATCAGCAACAGCGCCTAGAAGTCCGGGAACCCTTACTTGAGAACTTAGCTATTTTTCGCCAAACCCTCTTTCGGGAAGTCGAAGACTATTTAGGAGAGTTAGATATTCTGCACCAACAAATGGCCGCACAATTGCAACAACAACTCCAACAGAGTCGGACGGAAAGAAAAAACGCTGTTCAGAAGTTATTTGAAGATTTAGGTGTATTTCGCGCCGAACTGCAAGACCATCACCGGAAACTCCAACAGACCGTTTGGGGAAGTTCCCATCGACAACCACGAGAAGCCGTCACTCCGCCACGGTCTATTGATCCTAAAAAAACTATTACTTATCATAAAACACCCCTTTCTTCTAAACCTCCCTTAAAGCCCAAAACTGCTCCCAAACCCCAAGCCATTCCCCATTCTATTAAACCCCAACCCACCGTTACCCCCTCTGTGCCCCAACCTGCCACCCCGGATCAACGGGTTTATCAGTATATCCAAACCCATCAAAACGGTGCTCGGTTAGCCGAAATTGAGCAAGCTCTGGGTATTAATCGGGTACAGACCGTGGATGCAATTCGGGTATTATTACAACGGGGACAGATTACTCAACGCGATCGCGTTTATATTCCCGCCAAAAAATCCTAGGGTTGAGGGTTTCTCCCCCAGTCTCGGTTCCCTGCGATAACATTAAATTAAACCTGCCGCCCATCCCTAACTCGGCAGTATTTTAGCTGAATAACGCCATTAAAAATATGACTACCGTGCTTCAAGCTCGTCCTAAAGGCTTTGTTAATACGCCAGCCATTGAACAACTTACCATTAGAGCCTTGAGGTATCTTCAGAGTGGATTTTCTCTGCACTTAAGGGGGCCCGCCGGAACCGGAAAAACCACCCTGGCGATGCACTTAGCCGATTTATTAAACCGTCCGATCGTCTTAATTTTTGGGGATGATGAACTCAAATCCTCCGATTTAATTGGCAACCAACTGGGCTATACTCGCAAGAAAGTTGTTGATAATTTTATTCATAGTGTTGTTAAATTAGAAGATGAATTACGACAAAATTGGATTGATTCTCGTCTAACCTTGGCTTGTAAAGAAGGCTTTACCCTGGTTTATGATGAGTTTAACCGTTCCCGTCCCGAAGTCAATAACGTTTTACTGTCTGCTTTAGAAGAAAAATTATTAGTGCTGCCCCCGAATAATAGCCGCTCGGAATATATTCGAGTCAATCCCCATTTTAGAGCAATTTTCACCTCCAACCCCGAAGAATATTGTGGGGTTTATGGAACTCAAGATGCGTTATTAGATCGGTTAATTACGATTGATATGCCCGAACCTGACGACGCAACCCAGCAGGAAATTTTAATTCAAAAAATTGGCATTTCCCCCGAAGATGCCCAAAGAATTATTAAAATAGTCAAAATCTATTTAGAAATAACCACCCAAAAAAAAGAAATTAAACCCGTTCAAAATGGTAAAGCTGCCCGACCCCATATTGACAAAGCCTCGGGATTAAGACCGGGATTAATTATTGCTAAAATATGTCATGAACATGATATTTCTATTGAGGAAAATAATCAAGACTTTATCGAAGTTTGTGCCGATATCTTATTATCCCGTACCGCCCTATCTACAACAGAAGGTCAGAATAAACTAGAAAAAGTGATCAAAACCGTATTAACCGATGGTGATCTATCAACTAACAGTTTTTTGCCATCTTCAGAAACCCAATTAACTGAAAATAACTCCGTAGAGATTGAGGAACAAGTTTATCAATATTTACAGAAAACCACCAGTGCTAGGGTTTCAGAAATTGAAGTAGCGTTAGGATTAAATCGAGTTCAAACGACTAATGTATTGCGATCTTTATTAAAACAAGGTCATTTGAAACAGCAGGATAATCGTTTCTTTGCGGTGCAGAAACAAGGAGAATTAATTCAACCATGAACTCACAGCAACGTCCCTCAAATATACAACGCGGTGTTCCCACATCGACTCAAGGATCGAGTTTAGCCGATATTTTAGAACGGGTCTTAGATAAAGGAATTGTCATCGCTGGGGATATTTCCGTTTCCGTGGGTTCCACCGAACTCCTGAATATTAGAATTCGTTTGTTAATTGCTTCCGTCGATAAAGCAAGAGAAATCGGGATTAATTGGTGGGAAAGTGATCCCTATTTAAGTAGTCAAACCAAAGTTTTAACCGAGAGTAATCAACAATTATTAGAACAGGTGAAATTATTGCAGGAGGAAGTCAAAGTCTTAAAAGCATTATTACCCCAAGAAAACCCAGCCAACCCAATTTCTGATCCTCATAAATAACTATTAAAAATTCATCCCTAGGGGGTACAACATTAAATTGTAGGGGCGGGTTCTGTAAAAATTTCTGATTCCCACAGAACATCCTGATCAACCCGCCCAACCCCACCATTAATATTCAATTAGATGAATTTATCATCCCAATTACCCCAATTGTAGGGGCGGGTTCTGTAAAAATTTCTGATCCCCACAGAACATCCTGATCAACCCGTCCAACCCACCATTAATATTCGATTAATCGGGGATTTTGGGATAGATCGGGGCGGGTTTAGGTAAATTATTTATAGGTATCAAAGATTAACTTGAACCCGCCCCTACAAGTTAACTTTAGATAGAATAGAAATATTGTATTAATTTTATAAAATTATGAAATACAATCGGGATATTCATCATCGCCGTTCTATTCGTCTACAGGGATATGATTATAGTCAACCCGGGGCTTATTTTATAACGCTTTGTATTGATAAACGGGAATGTTTGTTAGGGGATATTCAAGAGCAAACTGTTATTTTAAGCCGTTATGGTGAAGTTGTTGATTTCAATTGGTTTAATCTGACCAAAATTTATCCTAGCATTCAATTAGATAGTTTTGTAATTATGCCAAATCATATTCATGGTATTATTATATTAACGGATTATAGCCATAATTTGTCTGAAATTATCAGAGGGTTGAAAACATTTTCAGCCCGGAGAATTAATCAATTGCGATCGCTTTCAGGAATATCTATATGGCAAAGGGGATATTATGAACATATTATTCGGAACGAAACAACATTAACAAAAATTCAGGAATATATTCTGAACAATCCCTATAATTGGCAAAAGGACGAAATGCACCCGTCACAAAAATTTCCAATTTCTCAAAAATTCAATATTAAATTAAATGATAACAGTACATTACCGATAAATTTATCATCCCAATTGTAGGGGCGGGTTCTGTAAAAATTTCTGATTCCCACAGATCACCTTGATCAACCCGCCCAACCCCACCATTAATATTCAATTAATTAGGGATTTGGGAATAGAATTAGGGCGGGTTCTGTAAAAATTTCCGATCCCCACAGAACATCCTGATCAACCCGCCCAACCCCACGATTAATATTCAATTAATTAGGGATTTGGGGATAGAATTAGGGCGGGTTCTGTAAAAATTTCTGATTCCCACAGATCACCTTGATCAACCCGCCCAACCCCACGATTAATATTCAATTAATTAGGGATTTGGGGATAGAATTAGGGCGGGCTCTGTAAAAATTTCCGATCCCAACAGATCACCTTGATCAACCCGCCCAACCACACCATTAATATTAAAATAGATCGGGGCGGGTTTAGGTAAATTGTTTATGGGTATCAAAGATTAATTTTAACCCGCCCCTACAGACCTTTTATTCATTCATCGTTTTATAAGTAGAAACAGCAGAAGGAGAACTGCGGTTGAGATAACGGAAAATCCAATATTTAAACACCGCATCTAAGATGACTGGAAAAGTAGCAATAAACAAAAAATTGAAGTCTCGATTTTCAGGAAGTCCAAAATGTCGGGCGGTACTTTCTAAAACCACCTCCCAACCGTGGGGCGAGTGAAACCCGACGAACATATCCGTAGATAAAATAATAATAAAAGCTTTCGCACTATCACTCAACCCATAAATTAAATCCCCCATAAATGATTTGAGAGTCTCTACCTCACTGCGGTTGGAAACCAAAATAAAAGCAAACATAAAAACTGAGATAATATCTGCAAAAACATTCTTGATCGCACCACCACTATCCCCTTTATATTGTTCGGCTATTTCTTGGGCTTTTTCCTTTAACTTTTTATCTAATTCTTCCGATGTTAGGGAAGGAGCTTGACCAATTAATGCTTTAAATTTTAAGCGTTCTTCATAATGTTTTAATTCGATAAAAGCTTCTTCCTCCATATCAACATTAATAAAAATAGTTGTTTGTTCTTTATTTGTAAATATCCCATCGATAATCGGCCCAACCAAGAAATTTTTAGCCAGTTGTTGAGTCAGTAAAGGAATCAAAATCAACAACAGAATAAATCGGATAGAAATTAGGGTTTTAGCTTGAGTTTGCTTATAACTTGCAATGATTTCTGACTCCGAGCCGGGTCTGAGTTCCTGTTTAATTCGACCTAATGTTCTCAATAAAGAACGGGGTAAAACCCGAGTTGGATTTTTGTTTCTCAAACCCGGTTTTATCGTTTTTCTGGAACTAGAATTCCGGTTAATATTCAAAAAATTCTTGTTTTCAGAGCTATAATTTGGAGTTGAATTTTGGAGGTTTCCTGTAGGGGTTAGTGATAGAGATTTTTCGGTAGGAATTGGGGTTGAATCTACAGAAAAATCCGAGGATTCTGCGGATTGATAACGAGTAACTACCGCATCAATATAATCGAGTTTTTCACAAATAGTCTCAACTATTTTCCGGTGAGGTGAAGATCCATTCGAGGTAAATTTTTGGTCTAACTCCAGGTTAATACCCGATGAGGGATTGATTTGTTCCGACCATCCGAAAACCGAACGGCTGGCATTAAATACCATTAAGCGAGTCTGAATAATTTTGAGATATTTTTTTAGTTCAGAATTAAAATATAAAATAGTGCGATCGCTATATTCAGGATGGAATTCTAGGGATATTTTTTCACCTTGGAAATGCTCATTCTCAAGAGAACGAATCTTTAAAGCAGCATCATATGCTTGATCTAAAGCCCGTTCCGGTGTAGTACGAAACCATTGATTCGCATTACCAAAGAATTGTTGAAATAAATTAGAATCAGCAGCGGCCATGGTTTAGACCCCTCAAGAATCAGTGGAATGAATGTTAATTAAAAGATGTTCTGGTAGAACATCGCTACAATGTACGGGGTATCTTAACAAATTTTAGACCGATTGCTGTGCTGTCTCCTGCTCTGTGGATTACCGGAAGTTCCCAAAGTGGCAAAACCACTCGCCTGATCGAATTATTTTGTGAGTGGACACCCCTACTGGGAACCCTTCCCCACCCCCCACAACCTCAACGCCAAAAACGCCAAACCAAGTTAAACCCTGAGTCTGTCGGCACCACAACCTTAATTTTTGCCGCCAATGGTGATAACCGCATTGCCCTGGTTAACCGTTTAACCACTATCCCCCAGGGACAATATGCCTTTTATTCCACAACCCCATTGGGGTTTTTTCAAGACGAAGTAATTCTGTTTTGGCCCCTGTTAGTCGAAAAGTTGGGGTTAAAAGCCCAATTTCCCCTGCGCTTACGCCCCGAAACCGAACAGGAACTTGCCCTCCAGCTTTGGAGTCGTGATCGGTCAATCAGTACCCTCAGACGTCCAGGGATTAGCCTTAACCGCATGGTGCGCCAAATTCTGGATATTCTGCAACTAGCAGCCCTAAGTGTTAACTCAATAGAGGCTATTCCCCAGATTTTAGAACAGGGATTTCTCCCCACGGGCGACATCGAAACCCCCTATAACCAGATCGGAGAATGGCTGCAACAATGGCGGGACTGGTGCTTAGACCGGGGGTTACTCACCTATGGGATTATTGCCGATCTCTATGGTCAACATCTCCTGCATCATCCCACCTATCAAAAACACCTACTGCGTCGATATCCGGTAGTTTTAGCGGACGACGTGGACGAATATCCTGTCCTAGCCCGTCACTTGTTTGAATTCTTTCTGGAGCAGGGAAAAATGGCTGCATTTACCTACAATCCAAATGGGGCTGTACGTTTGGGGCTAGGGGCTGACCCTATAGCCCTATCAGATTTGCAAAAGCGATGTCGTACCGAAACCTTAGACCAACCCAAGGGTTTAGGGAAACATCTAGCCCAACCGATTTTAGAGTTGGTACTGGAGAATGCCATTGCGTTTCCCGACTCCCTCTTGTTTTCTCCTCAGATTCAATCGATTCAAACGGTATCACGGGCTGATTTACTCCGACAAACCGCCGAACAGATTATCGCCGGGGTTAAAACTGGTCAGGTACGGCCCGATGAAATTGCCCTGATTGGCCCTGGTTTAGATGCGATCGCCCGTTATACCCTCAGAGAAATTCTCAACCATGCAGGGATAGCCGTTGAGTCGATGCAAGAACAACGTCCCCTAATCAGTTCTGCCCTAGTTAGAGGATTATTAACTCTAATGGCACTGGTCTATCCCGGCAATGGTCGTTTAGTGCATCGAGATGCGATCGCCGAAATGCTCGTAACACTAAGTCGTTACACCCCTACCTCCCCTGCTCCCCCTGCCTCCCCTGCCTCCCCCGCCCCCCCTGCTCCCCCTGCCTCCCCTGCCTCCCCCGCCCCCCCTGCTCCCCCTGCCTCCCCTGCCCCCCCTGCCTCCCCTACCCCCCCTCCCCCCGGCTTCTCCATCGACCCCGTACGCGCTGGGTTATTAGCTGATCATTGTTTTGTACCTGACTTGGAGAATCCTCGGTTACTGACCGTGAATGCTTTTCCCCGTTGGGATCGGTTGGGGTATCAGGCGACGGTCGCCTATAATCAGATTTTGCACTGGCTGGAAGTGCAACGGGAAGACTATCAACAAAAGTTATTAACGAGTCCAGTAGTGTTGTTAGATCGAGGAATTCAGCAATTTTTCATGGGCGGTGGGACGAGTCGCACTGCTACCTGGTACACCCTGAGAAACGACCAACTGTCTGCACTACGGGAGTTGATGGAAACGGCGATCCACTATTGGGAGGTGCAGCATCGTTTACAGGCGAAAACCGATGGGAGCATCTGCGAACAAGTGGGCCAGTTTATTCAGTTATTACAACAGGGAGTGATTTCTGCTAACCCCTATCCGGTATCCAGTTTGGGGATTAAACCTCCGGCGGTGACCTTGGGGACAATTTTTCAATATCGAGCCAGTCGAGCTTCCCATCCTTGGCACTTTTGGCTGGATGTGGGATCTCCCTTGTGGTTGAGTGGAGGAGCAAGTACCCTCTGGGGAGCACCTCTGTTTCTCAAGGAGCAACCGGAGTATCCGGGGACAGAAGAAAATACAAGGTCGGCTGATCTACAACGATTGCACCGTATTATTGTAGATTTGTTAAGTCGGGTTAGCGATCGCTTGATTCTCTGTCACAGTGATTTGGCGGTCAATGGTCAAGAACAATTTGGCCCCCTTTTACCTCTAGTTCATGTAGTAAGCCCTTCAGGGCTATCTTCCAACCCGGATAATATAGGGAATAGTTTTAACCAAACTTTCAGATAATTGTCTTTCAAAACAGCAACCAGAAAAGGTAAATTCAACCTTAATTATAATATAAAAAATGAGATTATTTATGTTGTTTTCAAAATCAAGAAATTAATTCGATAAGTTTCCGGGAATTGATGTTACTATCATCAGCTATTCTGGGAATAATATAAATTAATCCTGGGTCGGGGTGTTAGAGGTAGACTTGATCGAGTGGGTTCATTCATGAGGATACTAAAAAATGACAAGTGCAGTAATTAATACCGTTAGGGCTAGAGTCATTAATACCGAGGAAGTTATATTAATATTTCCGACGGAACTTCCGGGTGTATTTCAAAGTTTCAGTGGGCTAGTGGGGGAAACCCTTCCTGGTGCTAACGGAGCAGTCATTTTTGTGCCTCAAAATGCCCCAGCACCCACCCCGACCACAGCCCCAACCACTCCTCCTACCCCGACCACAGCCCCAACCACTCCTCCCACCCCGACCACAGCCCCAACCACTCCTCCCACCCCCACCCCTTCTAATAGTAATGGCGGGACAAGTCCAGCCCCAGTTGCCAATAATGATTTTTTTCAGACGAAGTTAGGACAGGCGACATTTTTTAATGTTTTGGAAAACGATACAGTTCAGGGTGGAAGTGGAACCAGTATCACCGTCAATCAGTTTAGCTCAACAGCAAACGGAACCCTAGTCTTTAACGGGGCAGGAATTTTTACCTACACTCCTGACCCCAAATTCTTTGGTACAGATAGTTTTAGTTATACTGTCACAAATGGAACTGCCCCGGCTCAAGTTTTTATTCAAGTGTTGGCGGGCAATCAACCGATTATTATTGAGGGTATTGGTAAAGGAACAGAAACTAGCGACTATATTACAGGTTCCTCTGGCAATGATGTGATTAATGGTTTAGCCGGAAACGATACCATCTTTGGTTTAGCCGGAAATGACGAACTGCGAGGGGATGAAGATAATGATACCCTCTACGGAAATGAAGGCAATGATACCCTCACCGGAGGTGAAGGGAAGGATGAACTCAATGGCGGTAAGGATAATGACTTCCTTGACGCTAGTGCTGGAGACGATACCGGATTTGGACAACTGGGCAATGATACCGTTATTGGCGGTTTAGGCAATGATAGCCTTTATGGAGGCCAAGGAGCAGATAGTGTTCGAGGCGCGGAAGGCAATGATCTTGTTTTTGGCGATAAAGGCAGTGACGTCCTTTGGGGCGATGGGGGCAATGATACCATCTATGGTGGCGGAGAGGAAGACCTGATTTTTGGCAATGATGGCGCCGATAACCTCTATGGAAACCAAGGAAACGATACCATTTTTGGCGGTATTGGTAACGATGTAGTATTTGGGGGGGAAGGAGACGACCAACTTTCAGGGGAAACCGGGGATGACTTCCTGTTTGGGGGTCTAGGTGTCGATACCCTGACCGGAGGCTCAGGAAATGATACCTTTGTGATGACTAGCGAAAGTGGCGGTGCAAATTTAGGAGATGCTCAAATTGTTAATGATTTTGAACCCGGCGATCGCATTGGTTTAGCTGGAGGTTTACAATTTAGTGATTTATTTATTAGCCAAAGTAGTGAAAACGCAGGCAATACTATTATTAGAAACGGCAGTGCCGGGGATTATATTGCAGTTCTAATTGGTGTGGATAGTAACACCATCACCGCAGATAGTTTTACTCCAATTTCCGGTACTATTATTCCGATTCCCACCCCAACACCAACCACACCAACACCCACAACTCCACCAACACCTACAACTCCAACACCAACCACACCAACACCCACAACTCCACCAACACCTACAACTCCACCAACACCTACAACTCCAACACCAACCACCCCGCCGACACCTACAACTCCAACACCTACAACTCCAACACCAACCACCCCACCAACACCCACAACTCCCCCTTTACAGCCACCCATCGCGCAAAATGACAGCGTAAAACGGCCTCCCGATGGTTCGGTGACATTTAACGTGCTCACAAATGATACCGATCCCCAGGGTAGTCAACTCAGCTTAGTGAGTGTGGGAACAATCGCCAATGGTAGTGCATCAATTACGGTTGGGGGAAATATTACTTTTATACCTAACCCTGGCTTTACAGGGCCATCAACCTTTTCCTATACCATTCAAAACAGTTATGGCTTAACGTCCACGGCCCAAGTGATCATCACTGTTAATATTCCCCCAACATTATTAGTCAATAATGGAATTATTGTTTTACAAAATGATCAGAAAAATATTACCGCCGCCAATTTGTTTGCGGTAGACCCTGATAATCCCCCCAATCAAATCTTTTACCGCGTCACCCAAGAACCCAACTTAGGGAACTTACAAATTGTCGGATCTACACCTCAACGAATTAATACCGGAGGTAGCTTTACTCAACAAAATATTGATACGGGTTCGATTCAGTTTAATGCCCGGAATACATCGGGAGGAGACCAATTTTTGTTTCTTCTAACTGATAATATTGGGACGACAGCCCAAAGTTCTTTTAGTATCACCATTGTAGATGACATCATCACGGGTACGGATGGAAATGATCTCATTATTGGTAGTGGTTTGAGTGAAAATATCAGGGGATTTGCCGGGGATGATACCCTCGTTGGTGCGGGCAACCGAGATATTATCGAAGGGGGAACGGGAAATGATTCCCTTGAAGGGGGAGAGGGAAATGATGTTCTTCAAGGAGAAGAAGGAAATGATACGCTCCTGGGTCAAGTCGGAAATGATTCTCTGTTTGGCGGTCAGGGGAATGATTCTCTCGATGGCGGTGCAGGTCGCAATACCCTGTTAGGAGAAGATGGAAATGATACCTTAGTTGCCGGAGATGATAGTAATTTACTCTCCGGTGGTAATAATGATGACATCCTGATTAGTGGCATTGGGAACGATACCCTGTTAGGGGGAAGTGGCAATGATTCTTTGACCGGGAATGCCGGAGATGATTCCCTCTATGGAGAAGATGGAGATGACCTAATTTTTGCCGGAGTCGGTCGAGACTTGGTTCTGGGTGGCCCAGGTAACGATGCCATCGATGCAGGAGAAAGTAATGACACCGTATTTGGTGGAACAGGGAATGATTCCATTATCGGCGGTGATGGGGACGATCTTGTCAATGCTGGCGACGGAGCCGATACGATTTTAGCAGGGACTGGAGATGATTCCGTCTTTGGGGGTGCTGGAAATGACTCCATTGTGGCTGATCTTGGGGACGATAGTATTTTTGCTGGAGATGGTTTAGATACGGTGTTTGGAGGAATTGGCAATGATTTAGTCTTTGGCGATGAGGGCAATGATACCCTCTTTGGCGGTGAAGATGATGATACCTTAGCCGGGGGCGGCGGGGCGGATAGTTTAATTGGAAATGTGGGGAATAATTCTTACTATTATTTAGCCCCCACCGAAGGTGTGGATGTGATCACCGAATTTAATGTGAATGGAGATGATCGATTCCTGTTTAGTTCTTTAGGTTTCCCTGGTTTCACCACCGCAGAAGGAACAGTGGTTCCCCTACAGGGCATTATTGTTTCTAACCTGGGTTCGGAGGGAGATAATATTAGTAATAAACAGGTGATCATTTTCCAAGATACCTTTGATAATGTTCAAGCGGTGAATGCCGCCTTGAAAAATCAAAATGGATCAAGTGACACTGCCGCTTTCTTTGTTTATCGAAATAACTTGTCTTATGGAGCTTTTCCGGGTGCTTATGTTGTGGGCTATGATCCGAATTTAAGTGATGATAGTTTACCTGCTTTTGATTTAGGGATTCTACCCTCTATTGATCCACAAACCAATAATATTAGTACCTTAATTGGGCCTAGTGATTTTGTGATTATCTAGGCAGTTTGTAGTAAGACCTTTAGGGCTGTCTGAAGATAGCCTTAAAGGGCTTACTACAAGTTTAACATTAATATCCCTATTCCTTGAAAGGATTCTGATTATGACAAGTTCTATTATCAATACGATTCCTGCCAATTTATCCTTAAGAATTTCTCCTGGTAATAGCCTGTACAATACGGGAAATTCAGTATTAATTTTTGCATCAGGAATTCAAGGAAGATTTGAAACTTTTCCGGCTGACGTTCAGTCTTTTGTTCCCCTGTCTAATGGCATCGGAACTACTTTACCTGGGGCGACAGGAGGGGTCGTATTTGTACCCGATACACCTGTTATAGAAGCAATATCTATTGAAACGAATCGACCGATTTATGTTGCGGAAACAGAAACAGGTCAATTTCAAACCCTGAATGGTCAAACAACAGGAACCGTTCAAACTGGGGCCGCCGGAAGTTTGATTTTTACTCCCGCTGGATTTAGCCCGGAAACCCCGGCACCCACAGCTACTCCTAGTCCCACAGCTACACCTAGCCCCACAGCTACTCCCAGTCCCACAGCTACCCCTAGTCCCACAGCTACTCCCAGTCCCACAGCTACCCCCAGTCCTACGGCTACCCCTAGCCCTACAGCGACTCCCAACCCTGAACCCCGACCGATTCAGATTCAAGGTGCAGGGACAGGGACAAAAGGAGATGACACCATTATTGGTAGTAGTCAAAATGACACGATTTCTGGATTAGAAGGGAATGACAGTATCTTTGGATTAGCAGGGAATGACCTCCTCCAAGGAGATGCGGGAAATGATCAAATTAATGGGAATGAAGGCAATGATGCCATTATTGGAGGGTCAGAGGATGATTGTCTGCGAGGAGGGCAAGGCGATGATCTGATCTTCGGAGATGCCGGGAATGATCTGGCTTTTGGGGATAGAGATAATGATACGTTGAATGGTGGAGTCGGGGCTGATAGTCTGTATGGTGGCCAAGGCAACGATAGTATTCGAGGCGGGGGAGAAGATGACCTCCTCTCTGGAGATAAGGGCAATGATACGGTATCGGGTGATGCCGGGAACGATACGGTCTCTGGGGGAGATGGAGACGATATTTTATATGGTAATTCCGGTCAGGACTTTCTGAATGGAGGGGCTGGAAATGATCAACTTTTTGGCGGCGGAGATGATGATAGTTTGGTGGGCGGTCAAGGGGTTGATATCCTCTACGGAGATCTGGGAAATGATACCCTTTCTGGCGGGGATGATGACGATCAACTGTTTGGCAATGGGGGGGATGATGTTCTCAATGGAGATAATGGAGCCGATAATTTATATGGAGGGGCCGGGGAAGATATTCTCAATGGCGGTAAAGGTCGGGATCTTCTTTCCGGTGATGCTGGGAATGATTTATTAGCTGGGGAAGCCGGAGTAGATACCCTCACAGGGGGTGCGGGAGATGATATTTTTGTTCTTGGTTATGTGGTGACTCAAGCACCTAATGGGGGTAGCTTCATTACCGGAACCACGGGCGGCACCAGTGTTGATTTAGCCGATATTGTTACGGATTTTACAACTAACGATAAGATTGGGCTATCTGGAGGACTTACTTTTCAAGATCTGGAAATTTCCCAAGGTCAAGCCTCTAATGCCAGTAATACCATTATCAGAGATAAGACTACGGGTGAATTTTTGGCGGTGTTACAGGGGGTTAATGCCAGTGTCTTAACTGAATCTAGCTTTATTCTTGACCCTACTGCTCCCCTTCCCCCCACACCAACTCCCACACCAACAACCCCACCAACTCCCACACCAACAACCCCACCAACTCCCACACCAACAACCCCACCAACTCCCACACCAACAACCCCACCAACTCCCACACCAACAACCTCACCAACTCCCACACCAACAACCTCACCAACTCCCACACCAACAACCTCACCAACTCCCACACCAACAACCTCACCAACTCCCACACCAACAACCTCACCAACTACACCACCAACTACACCACCAACAACCCCACCAACAACCTCACCAACTACACCACCACCTCCAACTCCCTCTCAACCCACACGTCCCCCAGTGGAACCGCCGACTCCAGCAATTTTAGCGATGGAGAATGATACGTTATCGGGTTTACAGAATAATCTGTTGCAGATTCCCGATAGTACTATCACTGCTAATGATACGGGAGTTGGGCTGCTCACCATCACCGGAATTACAGAACCTGCCAATGGAAAAGCCAGCTTAAATCGAGATGTGAGATCAATTACTTATATTCCTGATAAAAACTTTTCCGGTTTTGATAGTTTTAAATATCAAATTCGAGATGATAATGGAGCAACAGGAACGGCAACGGTTACGGTTAATGTGGTATCGGTTAATGAGCCTCCTGTTTTGGATCTCAGCCGTTCCCAACCCGGGAATAATTACAGTACGGTTTTTGTTGAAGGAACAACCCCCGTTGCGATTACTGGAAGTGTCAGTATTATTGATGCCGATGATACGGAACTGACCTCTGCCACAATTACCTTAACCAATATTCCCGATGGTGAAATTGAAGGGTTATCTGTCCTAGGAACTTTACCCAGTGGGATTACGGCTAGAGCCTATGATCCGACAACCGGAATTATTTTGCTAACAGGAACTGCCCCAATTGCGAGTTATGAAACCGCACTTTCTCAAGTAGTTTATAGCAATAGTTCCCAAAATCCCAACACTCAAAATCGGGTGATTAATGTAGTTGTTACCGATCGCCAAGATAATAGTAATATTCCGACTAGCACGATTACAGTGGATGCGGTTAACGATCCTCCTGTGAATACGGTTCCAGGGTCGCAAGCTGCCAACGGCAACGAACCCATTGTATTTAGTCAGGGGACTGGGAATCAAATTTCTATTAGTGATCCTGATGCTGGCGTTAATCCCATTCAAGTAACTTTAACCGCTAGTACCGGAACCCTAACTTTAGGTACAACACCGAATAATGTAACAATTTCTGGAGATGGAACCACAAATATTACCTTAGTTGGTCGAATTGATAATATTAATACAGCCCTGGATGGTTTAACCTTTAGCCCACCCGCACCCTTTACCACCTCAGCAACCCTGCAAGTGGTAACAACGGATCAGGGAAATACGGGCAGTGGTAGCTCGCAACAAGCCTCCAGTACGATTACGATTAATCGACCAAATCTTCCCCCGAATGCGGTAAGCGATAGCGTTGTAGGGACGCAAAATCAACTATTGACGATCGCATCCTCAACCCTATTAGTCAATGATACCGATCCTGATAATGATCCTTTAACTATTACTCAAGTTAGCAATCCCACCAATGGTACGGTGACTTTAAATAATAGTAATGTTCTATTTACCCCCGCCCCTAACCATACCGGGCCAGCTAGTTTCCTGTATACCATTAGTGATGGTAATGGAGGAACCAGTAGCGCGACGGTGAATGTGAATGTTCATCGGGCAAATCGTCCCCCGAATGCGGTAAATGATAGCGTTGTAGGAACGCAAAATGTACTATTGACGATCGCATCCTCAACCCTATTAGTCAATGATATCGATCCTGATAATGATCCTTTGACTATTACTCAAGTTAGCAATCCTGCTAATGGTACGGTGACTTTAAATAATAGTAATGTTCTATTTACCCCCGCCCCTAACCATACCGGGCCAGCTAGTTTCCTGTATACCATTAGTGATGGTAATGGAGGAACCAGTAGCGCGACGGTGAGTGTTACAGTTAATCCCAATCAACCCCCAACCCTAGACTTAGATGGTAGCCAAACGGGAAATAATACTCAAGTAACCTTTGAGCAAGGAAAACCGGCGGTGGCGATCGCCAATGCTGCTAATATTTTAATTACCGATCCTGACAATACCACCGCCCAGTCAGCTACCCTCACTTTAACCAACCCACTCAATAGCAGTGCAGAAAGTTTATCGGTTAATGGTGTGTTACCTGCGGGGATTACAGCCAGCAGTTATAACAGCACCACTGGAGTTTTAAGCCTAACAGGGGATGCTGCGATTAGTGCTTATAAAACGGCGATTGGACAAATTATTTATAATAATACGGCCAATCCTCCTAATACCGCCACCCGCAACGTAGAGGTTAAGGTCAATGATGGAACTAACAATAGTAATACCGCGGCTAGTACCATTAAGGTGATTGCTCTGAATCAGCCTCCGATCGCCGTTAATGATGGCCCAATTTTTGCTAACAATGGCATCCAATTCGCTATTTCTCCCCTAGATAATGATAGTGACCCGGATGGAGGGGTTCTGACCTTGACCTCGGTGGATAATGCGGCTAACGCCCAGGGGTTGATCACTCGATCAGGTTCCTTAGTTCAGTACACCCGTTTGGGAACCACGACCGGGCTAGATAGTTTCAACTACATTATTAGTGATGGTCAAGGGGGAACGGCCGCGGCGAGTATTACGATTGACCTCTTACCTGTTTCTGATGATAACCCCAACTCATTCACCGGAGGTAGTTTTAGCGATAACCTCAATGGTCTAGGGGGCAATGATACCCTCAGTGGTTTGGATGGGAATGATACCCTGCGAGGGGATGCGGGGAATGATAGTTTATCGGGAGGAAGTGGAAACGATCTGTTACAGGGTGGAATTGGAATTAATACACTTCAGGGCGGTTTAGGACGGGATAGTTTGATTGGGAGTGCTGGGGAAAAAGACCTGTTTATTTATACGGACTCCCTGGATGGGGGCGGTGTCGGATTTAATGCGGTGGGAACGGGAATTAATCTTCAAATTGGTAGTGGTTTCTATGATTCCATTAACAATTTTGAGAGTTTAGGTCAGGTTGGGGGCGATCAAATTGGTTTATCCACCAGTTTAATTGCGGGTACTGCTAACATTCTGCTGACGGTACAAACCAATCTTTCAACGAATGTTCTATTGGGAAATAACCCAGGTCTATTTGCCTTTGATAGTGGTAAGGATACCTACTTAATTTATGACGGGAATGGCAATAATTTAACAGGAAACGACTCTCGAATTTTGGCTAAGTTAGAAGGAGTTACGGGCCTAACAACCCTAAATCCTGATGATGTGATCCTGTTCTAAATATTCTATCCAGTAGATACGCGCCGTGGATCGTCTCTACTGGGTCTTTAATTACTGATTGGGTGTATTCAGTTTCAAATCAATCGATTTTTCCTGCTCTAATTTCATAACATTTTCAGGAGGAGTTAAACAGGTTTTTAATAGTTGATCAACTCCTAAATTTGTACTAGCTTGGTTCATCCCAACAACACAATTAGCAAACGTTTCCGGTAATACACTCCGACGACAACTATCCAGAACATTTAACGGATCAGATGCACTGGTATTTCTGTTAATATTAACCACACAATTTGCTAATTCATCGGGACGGCGTACCTGTAGACAACCAGATAGGATTTGTTCTACGGGCAGGGCTGCCACATTTCTTTGCATTTGGGTGACACAATATCCCATATTCCTAGGCCGAGATGCCATTCCACAGCCTTGTGTTGCCAACTCCACCGATAGCCCGGCGGCGACTAACTGTTGGGTGCAGTTTCTATAGTCCTGTCGCCGTATTAAGACAAAGGAAGGAAACGCCTCGGCCGGAGCAACGGAAACAAACAACGGAAACAAACTTACCGTCGCCACTACGGATAACCAACGGTGGTGTCGTGGGAGGTGGGTCAGAAGTGCTTTTTTTAATCCAGAAAACATCACAATAGAAGGATTCATAGCCATTTCAAGTTTTGCACAATGATATCATGGGTTAGCCGTTGACCGTTGATAGTTGCTCAAGATCATCTTTAACACTAGGCGGCTCGTCCATTTTGACTTTCCACCATTGACAGATGAAGACTTTATCTTAAACCTGGATGTAGGTACAAGGGTTAAAATTATTGTTGAAACAATTATAAAAATAAACTGTTGTAGGGGCGGGTTCGCCAAAATCTTTGATTTCAACCCCGAATATTCATAAACCCGCCCCGCCTATATTTAAAATGGGAAAGAACGAGTTAGAGTAAAGATTATGCAAACAGACTTAAAGCATAAATTAGTAGGGTGCGGCCATCAACGCGATCGCACCATCTACCATTATTTTATGACTAAGATGGTGCTGAAGCACAACAACGGGTTAGGGTTTGAGAGCAATAATTGTCCGATGGCGAGGGTCACTGGGAAGGGTGATTTTATAATCAAACCCCACCTCTTTTAAGGTTTCTTCCACATCAAAAGTATAATATTCATCACTCCAAGGTTCGGTACTTTTCATCAGAATAAATAACGCTGGAGGTAAGTTCTGAATTACTTCTGATTTGGGGTTATTATCCACAATGGCTAAACAGCCGCCTGGACGTAAAATTCGGAGAGCTTCCTGAAAGATTTCTCGACTGGGTTTGTTCGGGAGTTCATGTAATAGAAATTGCAAGGTAACAACATCAAAACTGTTATCGGGAAAACTGGTATTTTCAGCCAGTTCCTGTCTCCATTCGGCTATTTCTCCCTGGGTATCTCGAACTTTTGCCACCGCTAACATATAGGGCGATAAATCTAACCCGACTGTTCTAATATTATTACCATATTTCTGTACTAAATAGCGGTGTAATGGTAGGGTAGACATCCCGACAGAACAACCAATATCTAACACGTTTTCCACCCGTTCAGGACAATATTGTCCTAAAATTTCATGGAAACTAGAACGCAAGCGATGTTCTGCGGTTTCCCAAGTAATTTGTTCTTTTGGCCAGACTCGTAAACCCATGGCTTTTGTTGCGGGTTCGGCTTCAAAAGCAGCTAACCAACAGAGATTTCCCTGGTCATAGGCATGAAAGGGAACCTGATAATAATCGGGGTATTTAATATTAGGATTAGTGACGGTTTTTAACAGTTCTTTGGCTCCCGATGCGTCTAATTCTTGACAAGTTTTTCGCCATGGAACTCCATTTTTTTCAGCAGTTTTAATTAAAACTTTTCTCGCTTGAAGTTTCATTAAACTATAAAGCGGTTTCGTTTGGATTAAAATATTAACAATTTGAGACAGAAAATCCTCTCCTGCCCAGTCTGGTTTTAGTTTGGCGTTAATCATAGTTTAAAAATGGTTGAAGACAAGGATTGATTTAT
The DNA here is from genome assembly GCF_057220675.1 of Planktothrix sp. PLAVEN19ND. NCBI lineage: Bacteria > Bacillati > Cyanobacteriota > Cyanophyceae > Oscillatoriales > Microcoleaceae > Planktothrix > Planktothrix sp. PLAVEN19ND. The sequence continues at coordinate 4,493,097 of NZ_CM170132.1, forward strand.
CATGAAATAGAATGAGAAATGGGTAATGGATGCCCCAATTTGATCCCCAATAAAATCCAATCTTCTAAAGTTGAACACAATTCTTGTTCACATTGTTTTAAGGTTGAACCAAAAGCAATAACTCCTTGACAAATTGGGATTTTTCCCACAAAAGTCTGGTCTTCCAGTTTGTCATAAATTGCTTCAGCCATTGCCTGCTCAAGATAATCACTGAGGATATACTGTACAGTCATTGCCGATCCTAAATTCATTGCATTTTTCCTATTATAGAATATTTGAGTCAATGTATTTATGAAGTTTTATTCCATGTATCCTGTCTGTTTTAACCATTGGCGAAGTTGAGTAAAAAATTGGTTTCTATCGGGGTTTTGATAAACTTCTTTAACAGTTTTCCATCCTGCATCTGCTTGACCGAGTAAATACTGTTGGGCTAAATAAGTGGCTAAAGCTCCTTTTAAATCTTGTTTCAGGCGATTACGTTTAGTGATTTCTTGTAACAAAACCGAGTTATGTTCCGCAAGCAATTCAGAATATTGTCGAGTCACATCTTGCAATTCCCCAAACTGATATTTAAAAATTTGTAAAGGTAATTGTTCCGTGGTATAGACTTGAAATTGTTTACTAAATCGTTGGTCATAATGAATCAAAATTGGGGTTTCTTGGTTGTCTGTTTTCAGTTGATAGGAAATTAAACCCCATTTTTGTTGTAAATCTCGATATTCCCGTTTAATCGGACTATACCGATAAATCACGGAATAGTAACTCTTGAAATTGTTATCCTCATCAACTAATAAATCTACTAAAATTTCGGGTTCTTTATCATTATCTAAATCTAGGATTTTAAAATCAATCACCCTGGCATTTTTAACGGTTTTTACTCCAGGACTAGATAAATTTGCCATGGAAATAACATCTTCTGAAATCAAATCCCCTTTGCGGGTAATTTTAATTTGGATGAGTTGAATTGTACTATTAGAATCTGCTAATAATTCAGCTTTAATCTCTCCTAAAGTAACTGTTTTTTGTACCTTTAAATCCTTTGTTTCTGGATAGGATTCAGGTTTTGATTCTATTGGCGGTGTCCCTTGAGGCTGCATTTTAACTGGCGGGGTTCTCGGGGAAGATTTAGACTCGGAACTGACTGCTGGAGCATCAGAAATTGAGACTCTGGCAATATATTCAGTCGGAACTAAAGCCTGTTTTTTATCTTCGGAAATCGCTTGACAAATTAAGGTAGCAACTTCCGCCCGGGTTGCGGGTTTATTAGGATTTAATCGCCGCACATTCGGATAATTAACTACTAACCAATTTTCTGTTGCTGTTGCGATCGCTTTTTTTGCATATTCAGGAATATCAGAAGCATCATCAAAGATTTTGGTTAATTGTTGATTGGAAACTTGGTTAGATTTATAATCCAAACCATTAACTACCGCCACTAACGCCTGGACTCTAGGGATATTTAATAAAGGATTAAAAACACTTCCTAAATATCCTGACATAAACCCTTTTTGATTCGCCTCTTGAATGGCATTGTAGGCCCAAAAATCCGTTGGGACATCGACAAAATCAATCGCTTTTTCACTTCGAGGAATTTTAGGAAATGCTTGACTAATAATAGCTGCAAATTCAGCCCGATTAACGGGACTATCGGGGCGAAAAGTATCATCTTCATAATAGCCTTTTACAATATTTTTTTGGGCTAAATTCTCAATACAATTTTGCGCCCAATGACCTTTAATATCTGAAAAATTTCGAGAATCTTCGGCGAAAACGGGATTAATCAATGGTAGGGATTTCTGAGTAATAATTATTCCTAAAGCGACGATAAAAAATAACTTAATCTGGGATAAATTAGACCTCCATTTCATAAGGAAAAAAGCCATTAATTTTCCAGACTGAAAATAGGATAAAATTTTAGATTTCATATTACTCCTTATTTAAACAAATTGAACAACAGCACCCACACCTGGTAAGGTGGTATCCAAATCAGGAACACCCACCAAGACGAGATTACTAACACTAGCAACGGATGTTCCAAAATTTAAGTCGGTATCGGAATTATTCGTAACCGGACTTAAATAAGTTTTAACTAAATTTCCGGTTCTTAATTCATAGCGAAATGTTCCTCCTAAATTTCCTAATCCATAGCCCGGAGAACCAATCAAAACCTCATTTCCCATCATGGCTAAGGCTTGACCAAATTGATTAAATTCCTCCACTTTAGGAGCATTATAACGTTGTAAAACTGCTCCGGTAATCCCATCGAATAAAAAGGCGATTCCCGCATCTGTTCCCCCCTGGTCGTCTCCTGGCGCACCGATTAAAATATCTCGACCAACACCCGTCCAGGCGACGGAATAACCAAAATTATCTAACCCGGGATTGGGATTTTTAAAGGTTTGCAAAAGCTGTCCGGTGACACTATCAAAAATATAAGCTTCACCGGGTTGTTTTCCCACGGTTGGGGTTAAACTGGCGGGCGCACCAATTAATACTCTATCTCCGCCAACCGCCGCCACGGACGCACCAAAAAAATCATTAATTTGAGGGTTAGGATTCAAAAATGTTTGCAATAGTTGACCCGTGTTTCCATCAAATAAATAGGCGATTCCTCCGGCGGGTGCTAAGGTGGAATCACTAGGTGCACCGACAATAACATTATTGCCCAAAGTAGCCACGGAATAGCCAAATAAATTAAATACATTTGGGGTCGGATCATTGATAGCTAAATAGGGCGCTCCCGTGGCGGTACTAAACCCATAAACCGCTCCAGAATTGGGGGCTAAACTACTATCTTGAGATGCGCCAATAATAATATTATCTCCTAAAGTTGTAGCTACAGATTGACCAAATTTTGAAGCACCCGCAGCTGGAGAAGGGTTACGAAAAGTTAATGTTGGTTGTTGAGTTGTGAGATTAAATAAATAGGCGATTCCTTGATTATTAGTTTGACCGGGGGCGGTTACTGCTAAGAAATTATTTCCTAACCGAGATAACTTGGAACCAAATTGAGCATTTTCTTCTGGAATAGGATTAACTAATGTTCCTAATGCTGAAGGTGGAATTTCATCATCTACAATGTCTAAAATAGCTTGATTAGGTGTGCCGATTTGGGCAAAATTAGTGGGGTTTTCTAAGGTTAAAAGTAAGTTAGATGAATAATTGGGAACATTATTATTAACAATGGGAATTTTAATGATTTTAGGGGTAGTATCTCCATTGGCAAAATTAACAATAATTGGTGTAGTATCGACTTGATTTCCCGTTGGCGTTAAGGGAGTAGGAATTGGAACTACCGTAACGCTGACTTCTCCATCATTTCCACTGTTTCTAACAACGGTAATCGGATTAATTACAGTCCCATTTTCATTGACAGCAAATTGATCGGAACTAAAAGCTACAGACCCAGGAATAATAAAGTTAGAACGATTAATTTTATCTGGTTTAATTCCTTGTAAAACAGCTACAATTTCTCCCGATTTAGATTCTAAAATTGTACTATTTTCGGTTCTTGTATCGGATTTAATAATGAGGTTTTCAAAACCCAAATCTCCAGTTAAAAGAATAATATCTTCCTCTGGCTTAAAGTCTAAAATAACATCCGATAATTCCAGATTATTACTTAAATTATTACTATCTAAAACAAAAATATCTTTACCTTCTCCACCGATTAACGTATCACTTCCTGCGTCCCCAGAAAGCCAATCATCTCCGTCATCTCCAATGATTTGATCATTGCCTTGACCCCCAACTAAGGTATCATTTCCCATCCCTCCCGATACCTGATCATTTCCAGCATTTCCTGTTACTAAATCATTCCCTCCGTCTCCTCGAACCTGATCATTTCCATTCCCTCCAAAAACCGTATCATCTCCATCTTCTGCACCGATAAAATCATCTCCATCATTGCCTTCAACCCAATCATTATCTACTCCTGATCTGAGTTCATCATTCCCCTGACCTCCGAATATAAAATCCTTACCTAAATCCTCTCTAACTTGATCATTTCCTGACCCAGAATAAATGGTATCATCCCCTTCAACTCCCGATAATTGGGTCGAATTATCAGGATCTACAAATCCCACAAACCGATCATTTCCTGCTTCTCCAAATAACAGATCATTGCCTTGATTTCCCAAAATTTGATCGTCTCCAACCCCTCCAAATAGAGTATCATTTCCCCCTTCTCCAAATAATTGATCGTTATCTGAATTACCATAGATTAGTTCGGAATCCGATGAACCTCGAACCGTATCATCTCCTCCTAATAAAAAAACACCTAACTTAAATACACCCAATTCTCCAGGGAAAAATCTTATGTCTTCAGGGGTATTGTCTCCGACTAAGCGAAGTAAACCTGTGGTATAATCGGTTTCTGGTTTTAGCACCATGATGTCATTGGGTAAACTAAAATTAAAATACTAACATTGCTAATTATAGCATCGGTTTTGCTGACTGCCAAAATTTAGAAATCGTTACAAATTGATAGCCCCCTTCTAATAATTTAGGAATAATTTCTTCAGCCGTTTTTGCCACATCTTTTCCCCCATTATATCCATCATGGAGGACAATAATTGACCCATTTCGAGTTTGTTTGATCACCCTATTACTAACAACTTCAACCCCAGGATGTACCCAATCTTCGGGGACAACACTCCACATTACTGGACGATATCCCCAAGTTGTTAATAAATCTAAAGTTCGTGGTAAAAATACACCGTTAGGGGGACGAACATCTGGGATTAATTCGGGTTCCAAACCGCAAGCATTAAAAATAGCTGTTTTAGTTCTTTCTAAGCTTTGTTTTAATTCTGTTTCTGTTAACAATGGGAAAGTATCGTGTTTATAACCATGTAGCCCTATCCAATGACCTTGTTGATATACAGCTTGGGAAATTTCAGGATATTTTTCTACCTCTTGTCCTAACCAAAAAAAACTAGCTGTAATTTGAAACCGTTCTAAAACCTTTAATAATTCTAAAGTATATTGGGGGTGCGGCCCATCATCGAAGGTTAAACAAATTTCCGGTTGAGATGAATCCCCTTTCCATAGACATAGGGGAAATTTTTGGCTTAAAAGTGGATACAAATAGGGGAAAAATGAGGCAAATTGTAGTTTAAAATTGAAAGGGTTATTCATAGAGGTTTAAGTTCACAAATCTTTGTATAAATAAGTTGGTATTGGGTTAAAAAAAATGTACCATATTGATCGGTAATTAATTGGCAAATCTGACATGAAAAAGTATGTTTGTAAAACCTGTGGCTATACCTACGATCCCGAATACGGTGATACCGATGGCGGTATTGACGAGGGCACAGCTTTTGAAGATATCCCAGAAGACTGGATTTGTCCACTTTGTAGCGCGGAAAAAAAAGATTTTGAATTAGAAGAATAGAGGGTTAATTTGTCTAGTATACAGCCTTTAAAAGTGATTGTAATTGGGGGTGGAGCAGCAGGTTTTTTTGGAGCGATTACTTGTGCAAATCACCACGCCCAGACTCAAGTAATTTTGCTTGAAGCCGGACAACAAACCCTGGCTAAAGTAAGGATTTCCGGCGGGGGACGGTGTAATGTCACCCATGCTTGTTTTGAACCGACTCAATTTGTGCAGAATTACCCCAGGGGAAGCAAAGCTTTGCGCGGTGCTTTTAGTCGATTTCAAGCTAAAAATACCGTTGAATGGTTTGCTAGTCATGGGGTGAAATTAAAAACAGAAACCGATGGGCGAATGTTCCCCACAACGGACGATTCTGCTACTATAGTTAACTGTTTAATTAGAGTAGCAGAACAGGCGGGAGTCAGGATTAAAACGCAAGCTCCTGTGGCTTCTATTTCCTATAATAATTATAGCCCCTATCCTTTTAAAATTCAACTGAAATCGGGAGAAATTTTAGAAGGCGATCGCATTTTACTGGCGACCGGAAGTAACCCCTCTGGTTATAAGTTTGCTCAGGCTTTAGGACATACAATTATTCCACCAGTTCCCTCTTTATTTACCTTTAATCTTAAGGATAAACGACTGCAAGATTTAGCGGGAGTTTCTGTTAGTTCGGCGCGGGTTAAACTCCCTCAAGCTAAATTAGAACAAACCGGGCCATTATTAATTACCCATTGGGGATTAAGTGGGCCAGCAATTTTAAAATTATCCGCTTGGGGGGCGAGGGTTTTATATGATTGTAATTATAAATCCCCTCTACAAATTAATTGGCTTCCCCAGGAACATCCAGAACAGTTAAAGGAAAAATTATTAGACCTAAAATCACAATTTCCTAATCGTTTAATATCAGCAAATTGTCCGGTAGATTTACCTCGTCGTCTGTGGAAACAATTGGTTGATTATGTTGGAATTGATGAGGAAAAACGCTGGTCAGAAATTTCTAATAAATCTTTAAATCAACTAATTCAAGAATTAACCCAAGGAAGTTATAATATTAATGGCAAGGGTATTTTTAAGGAAGAATTTGTTACCTGTGGTGGAATAAATTTAAAGGAAGTTGATTTTAAAACCATGGAAAGTCGCTGTTGTCCCGGGTTATATTTAGCCGGAGAAATCTTAGATATTGATGGAGTTACCGGAGGATTTAATTTTCAGAGTGCTTGGACAACAGGATGGTTAGCAGGAAAATCTGTTGTTGGGCTTTAGTCCATGGAAAGAGTGCCCAAGCGCAACAACGAATAATAAACAAATTATCAAATTTTGGGTTTTCCGTCCTCTGATTTTGGAATATCTGGACAAGAATTTGTGGTTTTCAAGTGATAACCTTGTTTTTCCATTGTCTCTACAAAATGAGTAGGATCTTGATTATTTTTTTCAGGTAATATTTCAGGAGGATGATTTTTTAAATCTTGGCGTTTGTGTTTAAGTTTAGATTGTTTACCCATGATCTTAATACCCTGATAATTAATGAAAATAATGGTACAATAATTATAACACTTTGAACTATTTTAATTTTCTATATGATGGGTTATCTCAAGGGGAATGTTGCTGATCTTCAAAAAGGAACAGGAAATCGAATCACCCTATTACTCGATGTTAATAATATCGGGTATGAAGTGCAAATTTTACCTCGAATGAGAGCGGAATTACCTGCATTTGGGGAGTCGATGCAAATTTTCACCCATTTACAAGTCCGAGAAGATCAAATAGTTTTATATGGCTTTTCTAATATGGCTGAACGGGATTTGTTTCGCCAATTAATTAGCGTTAGTGGAATCGGAACTCAATTAGCGATCGCCCTTTTAGATACCCTCGGACTTCAAGATTTAATTCAAGCAATTGTAGGCGGTAATACCCGCGTTTTATCCAAAACTCCAGGCGTCGGAAGTAAAACCGCAGAACGTATCGCCCTAGAACTCAAAACTAAACTATCGGAATGGCGACAACAAGCTGGAATGCTTTCATCTACTCCCTCTAATATTACCCCAAAAATTCAAGAAGAAGTGGAAATGACCTTACTCGCCCTGGGTTACACTGGAGCAGAAGTGATGCAAGCTTTACAAGTTATTAGTCAAGATTCTAGTCTAGCAAAGCAAACTAATTCCGATGAATGGATTAGAAGTGCGATCGCTTGGTTAAGTCAAGGAACTTGAAAATCTTTGTGTTTTCGTGTCTTTGTGGTTGGGATTATTGTTACCACGAAGACACTCATGACACAAAGAAATAAGTCTGTAATCAATTTTGACATCCACCCCGCCGTAAACGGACGAGGATTGCTCACCACGCCACCTTATAACAATATCTCCTTTTTTTACTACCATTTGATTTCCTCTCCATCTTCTAAGGTATATAGACCGGGTTCATTATTAAGAAAGTTAAATGTCCCTTCTGACTCGGCTAAATGGGCGATTTCTTCTGGGGAAGGGTAAGAGAGATCAAGAAATAATTTTTGTTCAAGGAGAGTCCGTTCTTCCTTAGAAAGTGACTCAATAATTGTAATCAAAGATTCAACCAGTTTGGTGTTCATAATATTTACTCCAGATATCAATGTCTTTAGGATAACGGTGAGTTCATTTTATTTTCCTTTCTAGGTTTATTATCTTAGGTGTTTTGATCGTTGTGACGGTTGACACATCTCTTTTGTATGGCATGATGAACTTAATTATCCACAATCTTTGAGAATGATTCAAACTGTTTACATTGAGACCAGTATTATTGGCTACCTGACGGCTCGCCCCACAGATAATTTAATTGTGGCAGCAAATATGAAAATTACTCAAGACTGGTGGGACGAGTATTGTAACTCACTGGTACTTTATACTTCCGAACTGGTTGAAGATGAAGCCCAAAGAGGAGACTCAATCATCGCGACTCAACGCTTAACCCTACTACAATCTTTGATATTTCTGGAGTTTACAGAAGAAGCCACAGATCTCGCACAGGAATTTCTACAGCAGAGTAATCTACCCGAAAAAGCCTCTAATGATGCTCTGCATATTGCTCTAGCTACGGTTTACGGGTTGAATTATCTGTTAACATGGAACTGCAAGCACATGGCAAATTCTCAGATCCAAAGAAAGTTATCTGAAATTAGCCGTAATCTAGGATATACCCTACCATTTATCTGTACCCCTTACGAATTTCTTAACCTTGATCCTCTGGGAGAATAACAATGTATAAAGATCCAATTTTAGAAGAAATCCATAATTATAGAGAGGAGTACGCAAAATCATTTAACTATGACCTCAAGGCTATATTTGATGATTTGCGAAATAAACAAATGGCTAGTAGCCGAAAATTTGTCAAACTTCCCATCAACCGCTTACCCAATGCACCCCAGCACCCAACAGTAGGCTAAAGCCATTATCTGCAAAAACCGTTTTCATTCTTCACCTTTGGGCGCGCCCTACAAATAATAATCAATATTTTCGGCAAAATCTTTAGGAAGTTTTTCCCATTCTTCGGGAGGAACTTCTGATATAATTTCATCGACCATATTTAGGATAGAATTATTAAGTTTGGCTTGGGTTAAATCCGTTGTGTTTCTGGTTTTGACTCTGGTTTTCAGGAAAATCAAGAAGTGATAAACTTCCTCAATTACAAAGTCGGGTGTAGTTTCGAGTTCTTGAATAAGTTCTTGTTTCATAATATAGATTGAATTTTGGGGTTGATGTTAACCGAAATATAGGGTTGGGACTAGTGGGACTTAAACAAAAATCAAGCCCAAATCAAGCCTAAACTTGCTTTGTAGGCTGCAAATACATCCCTATTATCCTGTAGCCACTCCACAAATCGAAAGGAAATAGCTGTGCGAAAGGCTTCAAGGGCATCAGCAAATGTGTTTAAAGGTTTGTTAGCCCATCGACTTCATTGCTGACCAAGGAGCTGCGGTTAAAAAGTGGTGTAATCGGTGGTAAGTTACTCCTACGGCGTTATTCGCCATTTCTGATAACCTTCATCCTGAAGCACCGATTCCAGATTATCTAAGACCAGTAAAAACCGTTGTTGTTGCAGACAGTGGATTAAAACCTCGGTTAATTTGAGCCACTTTTTCGGCGTGGATGTGGCTAATTTTTTTAAAGGTTTCTGGAAACTGCGATATGGTTCTGAGGTGGCGATGGACTTTAATAATAACCCAACGGCTAATCCGACGGCTTTGGTGAGGTCGTTGTTAGAGAGAATATCTTCTTGTCCCAGACTGTTGACAATAGCCCCAAGATCACCTGCGAATATATTCCCAGCAAGTCCTGTACCAATGGCACTAACGCATTGCAGTAGGCCAATTCCTTGTAAAGCCGGAATCAGGGGACAAGCAACACCCCCAACCACAATCGCCCCAAAGGTTGTTAACAGACGTAGATTGCGTTGACTAACTAAATCGAGAATTCCCACGTTCTCACCCCTGAGCTAGATTTATTAATGATAAGCGAACAGCCAACAATCAACAATCAAAACAAAAGTGTGGTATCCTAAGTGATTGTGGAAATTTACGGATCATCTCTGAGATTCAACAACTATGGCTCTCACACAGCAGCGTAAACAAGAAATCATGTCCGAGCACCAAACCCATGAAACCGATACCGGTTCCTGCGAGGTGCAAGTGGCTATGCTGACGGAACGGATTAGCAAACTCAGCGAACACTTAAAAATCAATAAAAAAGATCACGCTTCTCGCCGTGGACTTTTACAAATTATTAGTCGTCGCAAACGCCTATTAAGCTTTTTGCAACGGCAAGATAAAGCCCGCTACCAAGCGTTAATCGCTCGTTTAGGAATTCGGGGCTAGGATTTTTCAGAAATGTTCTGAAAACCTTGGTCTTGATTCCCGACGTCAAGCTTTCCTCCTGCATTTCCAGACCCATTCTCTGAACCTATGTCCTCTGAACGTCCGACCGCACGGCCCGCCTTTGAACCTAAGAAGAATCGCAAAAAAACCGATAAAGCGACTTCTAATCCCCCAGCAAAGGCGATTTCAGACCCGAAACCGACAAAACCCAATCAGAAAGTTAGGGCGACTCCTGAGTCTCCTAAGCCTCAACCCAAAAGCCATAAGGAGACTCAACGCACCTATACCCGGGAAGAAACAGCAATTCCTGAGAAAGTTAGTCAACGGATGCTCTCTCGGATGGTGGTTTTAGCTGGAATTCCTTTGCTCCTGGGTTTGGCAAGCTTCATCGGCAGTTACTTCATCATTACCCAAGATTTACTCGTCCTTCCGAATACGGCTGTGGTAATTTTGAGTATGGGATGTTTTGGGTTAAGTGTCCTGGGGTTAAGCTATGGGGTGCTATCCGCATCCTGGGATGAGGAAGCCTCCGGTAGTATTTTGGGTTGGCAGGAATTCAAACTAAATTTAGGGCGAATGCAGGACGGATGGAAAGCTGCACAGCAAAAAAAACAGAAAAATTAAGAATTCAAAAGTTTGTGTCCAAAACTGAATTGTTATACGCTAAATTAGCTTTAACTCGGGCTGTATTTTCTTAGACAATTTCAGCTTTTTAAATTTGATCGATCGATCAAAACAGGATAAATGATTATAGTAATGAAAGTCGGCACACCAGAAGCCGAAATTGAACGTTTAAGTGAAGATCTCAAAACCAGTTGGGGTTTATCACCGGAGAAAATTGTCGGTAAACACAAGGTTGTGATGGGGTTAGTCGGTGAAACTGCCGATCTCGACCCTTTACAACTGCGGGAAATGAGTCCCTTTATTGAGGACGTCATGCGGGTGGAAAAACCCTATAAACGGGTAAGTCGCGCCTACCGTCATGGAGAAGCCAGTGAAGTCACTGTCCCCACTCCCGCCGGAAATGTTACCTTTAGCGAACATCATCCCCTAGTCGTTGTGGCTGGGCCTTGCTCGGTGGAAAACGAGGAGATGATTGTCGAAACGGCAAAACGAGTCAAAGCCGCCGGGGCTCAATTCCTGCGGGGTGGAGCCTTCAAACCTCGGACATCTCCCTACGCCTTTCAAGGACATGGGGAAAGTGCCTTGGGGCTATTAGCAGCGGCCCGGGATGCAACGGGACTGGGGATTATTACCGAGTTAATGGATGCCGAAGACCTGGACAAATTAGGGGAAGTCGCCGATATTATTCAAATTGGCGCTCGCAATATGCAGAACTTTTCCCTATTGAAAAAAGTGGGAGCGCAAAATAAACCCGTATTACTCAAACGGGGCATGGCTGCCACCATCGAAGAATGGTTAATGGCGGCGGAATATATCCTAGCGGGTGGTAACCCCAACGTGATTTTGTGTGAACGGGGAATTCGCACCTTTGATCGTCAGTATGCCCGTAATACCTTGGATTTATCCGTTTTACCTGTATTGCGATCGCTCACCCACCTGCCGATTATGATCGATCCCAGTCACGGTGTCGGTGTGGCGGAATATGTTCCCTCCATGGCCATGGCTGCGATTGCCGCTGGGACAGATTCCCTGATGATTGAAGTCCACCCCAACCCGGCTAAGGCCCTCTCCGATGGCCCCCAATCCCTGACTCCAGAACGGTTTGACCGCTTAATGCAGGAACTGTCTGTCATCGGTAAAGCCGTGGGTCGTTGGCCGAAAGAACTGGCCGTCGTCGGTTAAATTAGTCTCAAAAATTTGAAACTTGATCAAGGCGTTTGCTACAAACGCCTTTGTTTTTGGCATCTATCCATTATGATTGTGTTAAAATCTCGGCAAAAATTATTTCTTGAGGAGTGAACTGGCAAATGTCTGATCTGTACAAAACTGTTTTTTTAGGGACTGCGATCGCATTAACCCTGAATGGGGGTGAACTTCTAGCTCAAGAACTTTCCTCGGAATCCTCCTTAGAAAAGGTTGTTGCATCTTCAGTAGAAATTGCCTCTCAAACCTTCTCAGAAACACCGGATTTTAACCCAGAGCAGGTTTTTGCTCAAACTTCAGAGCTTAATCCTTCCCTAGAAATAGCTGCTCAAACCACCTTAAAAACATCGGATTTTGACCCAGAGCAGGTATCTATTCAACCTTCAGAACTTCATCCCTCAATCGAAAGTATTCAACAGCAACCCCAGACTTTATCGGAAGTTAAAAATAATTTTTCTTCAACCAAAGCAGCCGATTTAAGTAATAGTTGGATGGATCGAGTGGAGTGGAATATTGCTCAAAATCCAGATCAATCTTTACCTGTTGCTCAACAACAAAACTCAGAAGAAAAACCCGAAGATCCGCGTAAAGCCGCCGATGCTAATGGTCGTCGTTTAAGTAATAACTATAATTATATTGGAATTGGAGGTAATATTGGGATTACCGGAGATGGATCAGGTTTAGGAGGAGGGGGTTTAATGAGCCTCTCAAAAACCGGGTTTTCTGAAAATCTTTCCTTACATTCCAGTGGAATTTTGATTGGCAGTGATAGTGCGAGTCTAGTTCATTTAACGGCTGATTTTCCGATCAGAAGTGAAACAAATGCTGTGCGTTTTTCACCCTTTGTAGGAGCCGGAATTATCTACAAAGATTTATTTAATAGTGACCTTAGTTTCGGCCCTTCAGCGACCGTGGGAATTGATATTCCCGTTTCCTATAGTTTTTTAATTACTGGACGTGCCAGTGTCGGATATATTCGAGAAGAAACGGATTTTGGGATTCAAGTTGGTTTTAGTTATATCTACACGAAAGGTTTACTGGGTTTGATTTTTAAATAATTTTACCCAAAAAGGAGTATTGTGGCAATAATAGTCACAATATTCCCTATTCCCTATTCCCTATTCCCTATTCCCTATTCCCTGTTCCTGACTTTTTTCAATTAAAGCATCAGATTCTTGAACCATAGTTTTTAATAGTTGATTCAGTAATAACAAATTCTCAGAAGATAGTGGCGTTATTGCTAGACGATTGTTCAGTTCACTGAGTTTATTTTGAAGTTGCTGCGTCAGTCTTAGAGCATCTAAACTTAACTTAGATAACTGTTGTTTTTGATAAAACTTTAAAGCAGCCCCGCGTAAAACCTGTAGGTTAGCTTCTTCTCCCAAGGGTGCTGGATTAACTCTTAAACGCATTAAAAGATGAGTATTTTGATAAAGCCATTCCCTTTCAACTTGTCGCGGTTTATCTACGGGAATTAATGGTAGTTCTACTAACAGTTTCAATTCATTAATAACCCCCTTAAATTGCTGATCATCTAACCCGGTAACAACGGATTGTAAAACGCCATCCTGACTCCACAAAATTCGACCTAAATTAGCCTCTTGACGTTCAAAATAAAGCCGTCCAATACCCCCCATTAAAACTCGTCCTAAAAGTTCTTGTAATAATTCATGGGGAGATAACATTGATAAAACTTCTACCGGACTTTCTAAATAAGTCGTCTTTACCTCTAAAACCGATAGTGCTTCCGAAGAACTTGGGGATGTTGGTTGTATAGATTCAGGTAAAAAATTTTCGATTTTTGAAGTTGATAAATTTGAATTGACTGGTGCTAAAGAAATAACTGGCTCTATTTCCACAACTTTTGGAGAGGGAACAGAAGTCGAAACATCAGAACTGGAAACAGGAGTTTGTGATGAGTTTTTCTGTTCAGACAATTGGGTGATTGTTTCAATATCTATTTTCAAAGATTCATCAGCTTTAACCTGTTGGGTATGATAGAGATAGGCTGATAAAATAGAACGTTGCTCCTCCGAAGAAATCACCTGACTTATGATGGAGCAATTCATGTAGGATACGATCTTCTGCACATATTCTAAGGCTGATTGATCTTCTGAATCAACAACACCTAAATATAAATGATTCTCTTTGAGACATAAAGGTAAAATTTGGTAATGCAAGCAAACTTCTAGCGGTAAAATACTGTCAATTAAGGCAAAAATTTGCTGCGCTTCCAGTGGAACTGTCCCAGTTGCTTCAGATTTAGCTAACATTTTTTATAATTTAATTTAGTGTCTTAGTCCAATATTCTTGGGTTTAGAGCTAAGTTCAGTATGAATTAGCTGCATATCAAAAAGGCACCCCGACGGCAATTCCATATCTGCAACCGTTGAGGAATGAAGACAAGGGTATTAGTAACGGTTATCGATATAAGTTTAGTTTAACAGTTTTTGCGGAAATCATCTATAAAATGCAAGTGGAAATTGCCCAAATCACGGAGGCGGAGATTAGCGATCGCAACTGGAAGTCCTACAGGTCATCCTCGTACTCATAATAGGGAATGCTATCCATCGGGTTGGTTTTCAAGCTGATTCCTTCCTGTCTGACTTTAAGATCATAATAAATAACCCCAGCAATTGATTGCCAAAAAGGAAGAAATAAGGCCCCGATAATAATATTGATCGCTACGGAAAATAAATTTACAACCAGATGATAAGTGGAGGAATCCGTGCTAACTATAAATGCTAAATACAATTGCAAAAAGACCACAATAAATAGAAGTAAAATCGAAAAAGGAAGGATAATCAAAAATCCCAGAAACAGAATACCTTGAATCCGAAATACCGATCCTTTGGTTAAGTTCCAACTAAGAATAATTGCTGCTGTTGCGGTCATATTATCTTCAACGGCTAGGGGTAAAGACGCAATAAAAAGTCGAGAAACCAGCCCAATATACGCAAATACAATAGCAATAAAAAACGCAAAACCTATTAAGTATATAATCGCGTTATCTTCTCCTGAAATAGCCAACACGAGACCAAAGGAAATTACCCAGACTAAAACTAATCCCAAAATTCCACCCATTAAAATTAAGGCGACCAGAAGTCCTTGTCCTAGAAAACTCCACATTCTTGGCTCGACGCGGGAACGAGCTTCTGAAATTACTTCGGGTTGTTCTAAGGTTTCATAATAGGCTAAACGGCTAATTAGTGCAGAAAGGGCTAAACATTTAGCCCAGCCATAAATGGGAACAATTGACCAGCAATAGGCTTGCAGGGCAATATTAAAATAGGATTTAAAATGATCTCGATAAATGCGTAACCCGGCACTAATGACACCCACTATGCTAAGGGAGCCAAGGGTTTGATTTTTAGACATAGTTGTAAGATGATGTGACAAATAAGCCGATTTTCCCATTATCTTAAACCACAATTCTCAAAATCCCCAAAATTCTATAAATATTAGACTTTGGGGAGGAAGACGAGAAAAACATGGGAAACAATAATAGTGAATCAACCCGTCAAAAGAAACAATAACAGTGACATGGTTAGAGGAAAAAGTTTTCTAAAACATTTGACAGCAGTTATTTTCGGGACAACTGTACTGGTCGGGGGAGTGACAAAACAGACCCCGGCCCTATCTGTTCAGCCCCAAAACCCCATTCCCCTGGCTCCATCCCCGATCAAATTATTAACCCCTAATACTCCCAAATTTGCGACTTCTAATTTATTCCCCCAACCCAATAATCAACTTAATGACTCCATTGAAAATAATTTGAGAGTGGTGATTAAATTAAATCAACGTCGCGTTTATCTCTATCAAAATCAACAACTCCAAACCAGCTATCCCATCGCCGTTGGTCGAGAAGGTTGGGAAACTCCTGTCGGTGAATATCAAGTGATTGAAATGATTTCCCAGCCCACTTGGGAACATCCCTTTACCGGAGAAATTATTCCTCCAGGGCCAGATAATCCTTTAGGAGAGCGTTGGATTGGGTTTTGGACAGATGGAAAAAACTATATTGGCTTCCATGGAACTCCTAATACTGAAACCGTTGGACAAGCCGCGTCCCACGGTTGTATTCGGATGTTTAATCAAGATGTTTTGGCTCTATTTCAGAGGGTAAAAATCGGAACCCTCGTAATCGTTGAACCTTAAACGCGGATTAGATGGATTACGCTGATTTCACGGATTTTAATATTTGTCACCATAGCAAACAACCTAATCCGCGCCATCTGTGTAATCTGCCTAATCCGTGTTCCCTCTTATTATCAGAAAAATGGGTTTAAAATCCCTAAGTTCCACTTAGGCTTTTTATTCAATTGTAGTGTATACTGAAGAAGAAGATTTTAAGCGCAAAGAATGAAGTTAAGGTATCGGTATAGAATCTACCCAACTGACCAACAAAAGAGGCTAATGTCCCAATTGTTTGGTTGTTGTCGTGTGGTTTTTAACGATGCCTTAGCTTACTGTCAAGAACAACATCGTGCTGGTAATAAAAAACCTTCCAGTAATGAACTTTCTAAGAGACTTACAGAACTCAAGAAAACCGAGGAAAAGCAATGGTTAACAGAAGTTTCCTCGGTTCCCTTGCAGCAGTCTTTGAGAGATTTAGAGCAGGCTTATTCAAACTTTTTCAAATCCTGTAAAGGGCAAAGAAAAGGCAAGAAAGTTAAACCTCCTAAATTCAAGAAACGTAAATCCAAGCAATCAGCTAGATTTATGGATAACGGGTTTAAACTCTATCCTAATTCAGATTACATTCACCTAGCTAAAATAGGTGATATTAGAGTAATTTGGAGTCGAGAATTACCCGCAGTTCCTTCTAGTGCTACCTTGATTAAAGATAGTGCTAATCGATACTTTGTTAGTTTTGTAGTTGAGTTTAATCCTCAACAATTACCTAAAAATGAACAAAGTGTTGGAATTGATTTAGGTATAACCGATTTTGCTACATTAAGTAACGGTGAAAAAATTAAATCCTCCAAACCTTTAAAAAAACAATTAAAGCGTTTAAGGAAATTACAGCAAAATTTGTCAAGGAAACAGAATGGCAGCAAAAGAAGGGAAGTTACTAGAAAAAAACTAGCTAAACTTCACGCCAAGATTTCTGATACCCGAAATGATTTTTTACATAAGTTATCAATTAAGATTATTCGTGAAAATCAAACAATAGTCTTAGAAGATTTGAATGTATCAGGAATGATGAAAAATCGCAAACTAGCCCGTGCTATTAGTGACTTAGGTTGGCAGTATTTCAGAACTATGTTAGAAGCTAAATCAGTCATGTACGGGCGTGATTTTCGGATTATTGATAGATGGACTCCAACTTCTCAAACTTGCTCTTGCTGTGGTTTTAAAGGTGGCAAAAAAGAGCTAAATGTTAGAGAGTGGATTTGTTTAAATTGTGGTACTTTTCACGATAGAGATGTGAATGCCGCAATTAATATTTTAGTCGCCGGAGGGCTTTCGGAGACTCTAAACGGACGTGGAGAGAAGGTCAGACTTTCTGCAAAGAAAGCACATCTCGGCGAAGCGTCAACCCTTCCAGCATTTAAGCAGTTGTCAATATTTGACCTACTTAAATAGATGGAATCCCCGCCCGTTTTACGGCGGGGTGGATGTCAACAATTCCCACAATACGGTAAACTGAACAGTGGTTAATGTAAACTCCACTTTTCATGACAAATCCTGATCCATCCCAAACTAATCCCAATCTTTGGCCGCAATTATTACAACAACTGTTAGACGGCCAATCCCTTGACCTAACCCAAGCCTCACAATTAATGCAGGGATGGCTCCTAGAAACAGTTCCCCCCGTTCTTTCCGGGGCGATTTTGGCGGCGATACAAGCCAAAGGCGTCTCCGCCACAGAATTAACCGGAATGGCCTCGGTTTTGCAGTCCTTTGGTTCCTCGGATACCCCCACAAAAAACAATTCCGGCATCATTTCTAACTACCGTGTGATTGATACCTGCGGCACCGGAGGCGATGGAGCTTCCACCTTCAATATTTCCACCACCGTTGCCTTTGTAGCTGCGGCGGCGGGGGTTCAGGTAGCGAAACATGGAAACCGTTCCGCATCGAGTAAAGTTGGCTCTGCGGATGTATTAGAAGCCTTGGGCGTGAACCTGAAAGCACCGACCGAAAAAGTGAAACAGGCGTTATCAACTGTCGGAATCACCTTTTTATTCGCCCCGGGTTGGCATCCCGCCCTCAAAACCGTGGCCCCCCTACGTCAAACTCTGAAAGTCCGAACCGTATTTAATTTATTAGGGCCCCTGGTTAATCCCCTATATCCCACCGGACAAATCATTGGGGTTTTTGATCCTAAAATGCTGCCCATCATTGCCCAAGCCTTAAACCAACTCGGGACAGAAGTTGCGATCGTTTTACATGGACGGGAACGATTGGACGAAGCTGGATTAGGGGATATCACCGACTTAGCAATTTTATCCCAAGGAGAGGTTAAATCAGCCACCCTCAACCCCCAGAATTTGGGATTAACTCCCGCCCCCCTAACGGCTCTCAAAGGAGGAGAGGTGCAGGAAAATTCGGAGATTCTGAGAAATTTATTACAGGGAAAAGGCACACAGGCGCAAAAAGATGTGGTAGCCCTGAATGGGTCTTTAGCCTTACAAGTTGCGGGTGTTGTACCGATGGCCGACCATGAGCAAGGAATTCGTTTAGTTCAAGAGATTTTACAAAGTGGTGCGGCTTGGTCAAAACTGGAAGAATTGGTTAAATTTCTTCAGAATTAATTGGCGATCGCACCCAATAATTGTAGCCGATATTTAAGGATTTCATATTACCTCCTCATTAACCGCTTATTATTCATCAATATTATTTTTAGATTCTTCACGGTTTAAAGCTGATGGGAAATGGAGTTGAAGGTTAATATCAATTGAAATAGTATTTTCTTTATGTAAATTAATACCTATTATCTTAATTAGAGCTTCTTGAGGTAATGAATTATTGAATAAATTTTCTCCAGAAGACAAATTTTTATAACCTGCATCGTTTAACCAATTGCAAATATTACGCCAGTTTCCCACTTCTGAGGGAACATCTAAAAGATTTTTTAAATAAGGATATAACGTTTTACAGAGGTAAACCTCCACACTTTTAGGACTTTGAAATAGTTTTTTGGCAATTTCCGCCGGACTATAACCACACAATAGTCCCCTCAGATAAAGCTTTTCCGTTTCAGTTAACCCCTGTCGAGAACGAGGGGACAATAGCCGTTTTACCGCTTCTAGGTCTTGATACAGTTTTTGTAAATCCCAAATGTTACTAGCCTCAGTAAACATCTCATCTTTAGTATTCATAGTAGTTCTAGGTAATTTGACTAACGTAAGCATAGCGTAAAATACTAGCTTTTGTTAGTTGTGTAATAGTTTAGGCTGGTATATTCTAAAACTAACCCGCTAAAACATTGATTTTCGAGAAAACCCTAAAAACAAAAGCCAATTCCCTATGAATAGGCAGTTTTTAGCCTGAAAAAATATGAGTTGATCCAATCAGAACGTAAACTTTTGTAACCCATACTGAGGTTTGGCGCAAAAGTCGCCACTAGCCATCAATAGCATAAATAGAACATTTCAAGACTGAAAGTTTAATTAGTTTTTACTTAACCAGAGAATCTACTATGTTTGAAGTTAATCCTAGCCCTCAATCAGCCAACGCTATCACCTCTTTAGCGGAGACTAACACTTTCCTAGCAGAACAGGTGATGCCCAAAGTTTATCAGCAACTGCAACTATTTGCTAGTGATCCCACTTTCGTTGAGCAACTGAAGCTACCTTTTGGCGAGACTTGGGATATTCAAAAGGCACAAACCTTAGCCACAGAATGGCTTACAGGAAATTTTAGCACCCTTGCACCAATTAAAATTGTCACTTCAGCCGATATTAAAGGGGCTTCTGGCGCGTTTGCCGATGCCACAAATCAAATTTACCTGGCTGAAGACATTTTGACGGGTAGCAACGTTAATCAGGCTGTTAGCGTAGTCTTGGAAGAAATTGGACATTCTCTTGATCCTCGACTTAATTCTAGCGATTCTCTTGGGGATGAAGGCGAAATTTTTGGCAATATTGTTCAAGGTAAAGGATTAAGTCCTGAACAAATTCAAACGTTAAAGAGTGATGATGATGCGGCTGTTGTGATACTGGATGGAGAAAATGTTGTTATTGAAATGAATCTGCAATCCGACTGGAACGTTTGGCGTTATGATGACTGGAGGAAAAAGGAATCTGATTTTTGGTATCAACCAAATGGTAACACGATCCAAAAGGGGAATCGACCCGATGGTAAGGACGGTATTTATATTAATTGGGGTCTTGGATCTCCTTTTAACGCGAGTAACATTTCCAATAGTAATAACTCAGACTATTTTGCTGTGCAGGGTGCTGCATACGCTGATTTTGAAGCTGGAAAGACTTATAAATTTACAGTTAATGCAGATGACGGAATTATCGTAACCGCTCAACCTAAAGATCAAAAGGTGACAATAAAAGGTTTTATTACACCTTATGACACAGCACAAAACAAATACGCATGGCAAAAGTATGACGATAATAACCCGCAAGCCAAAGAGTATAACTTTACCCCTGATCAAACTGGTACTTATCGAGTTAATTTTTGGTCTTATGATATAACAGGTAATGCTAGTGTTGATATTTCTTGGGAGAAAGATTCTGTCGCAAATGGAATTACTTCTATACCAAATGGATTTACTTCTATAAAAAGTGCTACGGGTGTTAATCTATACGAAAGTTCTAACAAGAATGACTATGTGCAAGTCGTAGATTTAAGTCAAGGTGCTTCTATAAAGTTGCTAACTGGTGAAAAGGATAATAATAAAAGCAACGGTGTCTATGGTGGATCAGGCCCTAAATTCAAAAAGGAAAATATTAATGATTTCTGGAATAAATTAAAGGTTGACCCAAATGCTTTTTCCGTATCTAATGGTGCATTCTTTGATTCATTATTGCTCAGTGTCTTCACTACTTTGTCTTATCCCCTCAAAGCAGATAACGAAACATACGATGGATTTACAAATAATAATAAGGGAACAAAACTGAAACTTGAAATATGGAATAATGAGGCATCAATTAATAATTTTGATGATAAGATTGATGATGTCAAAAATTCATCTGCTTCACAGGTTATAGTTGGTCTGCCAGAAAAAACTGGAGATCAAGTAGATGAGAATGTGGGTAGAACTTATGTGGCTGTTAAAGATAATAACTCTGATAAAATTAATGAAACAGTTTTGATTTTAACTTCTAAAGAGAATACTCCAAACGGCGCAGCTAAAATACTAACAGATTTTGGAGCTAATGCTGTAATGCAGCTTGATGGTAGTGGATCTACACAAATGATAGCTAAGGATGACCCATTGGTCACGTCCAGTGATACTAAATTTTCATTTTCCCACCCTAAAAACGCTGGCGTCCTATGGCAACCAAGAATTATTCCGCAAGCAATTGGTGTAATTAGTGGTTAAAATACGCTGAAATTAATCAAAAAAAAGGACTAAAAATGGCACTACAACCTAGCACTCAAAACGGTATATCCTTCTTAGTTGGAGATAATACCGCAGAATCAATTATTTTATCTTCTGGACAACTTAGTAATTACCCTGGTGGTTTATTAGCCCTGGATGGTAATGATACCGTTATCGGTTCAGAAAATAGTGAATTTATTAATGGAAATACGGGTTTAGATTCCTTAATTGGAAATGGAGGAATTGATACCCTTAGAGGCGGAAAACAAGATGATATTCTCGATGGAGAAAGTGGGAATGATTTCTTAGCCGGAGATTTAGATCAAGATATTGTTAGAGGAGGAGACGGTAACGATAGTTTATATGGCGGTAAAAATAGTGATCAATTGTTTGGAGATGCCGGGGATGATATTCTTTCAGGAGACAAAGATAATGATACATTGACGGGAGGAACGGGAAAAGATACCTTTGTTTTAGTTACAGGTGGAGGTTTAGATGTAATTACTGATTTTGAAAATAACATTGATATTATTAAACTGCCTGATGGTGTAACATTTAATGATATTCTGTTGCAACCCTTGTCAGGAAATACCCTAGTTACCGTTAAAAGTACAGGAGAACAATTAGCCCAAATTAATAATATTTCTGTTAGTAATTTGACGACAGCTAGTTTTGGGGGAACAACTACAAATGTAATTCCTGATATCCCTGGTATTCCTGGTATTCCTGGTATTCCTACTATTCCTGTTTCTAGCAACAGTTTATAATCTTTTTCTCTGGTTGTACCTGGGAACGTAGTAAGCCCTTCAGGGCTTAATCCCCAGTGGTTTATAACCTTTTCATTAACCGCTTATTATTCATCAAGATTCTAGGTTCTGCCTCCGGTTAAGAGCAGGCGGAGCTTGCAAAATAAGATGCGCTGAAGCGCAACAACGGGATAATTTATAGATGATTTTGGATGATTTTTGCTGTTTCTTGTCCGGTTTTTTCCCAACTAAATTGTTGAACTTGTGCTAATCCTAATTCTCTTAAATGCGATCGCATTTCCGCACTATTAGCTAGAGTTTCCATGGCTTCTGTAATTTCTTCTACTTGATAAGGATTAACATATAATGCCGCCTTTCCCCCCACTTCAGGTAAGGAAGATAGGTTAGAGGTAATTACAGGAGTTCCGCAAGCCATCGCTTCTAAAACAGGGAAACCAAACCCCTCCCAAAGACTGGGAAAAACGACAGCAATGGCTCGATTAATTATTGTAGTTAATTCATCGGTCGGAACATAATTTAAAAACTTGATTTGTTGAGTTAATTCTAACTCTTGAACTTGCCTTTTAAGTTCAGGGGTATAGGTTTCATCCGTTGGGCCGGCGAACCATAATTCGTATTCGGATAAATTTTTAAAGTTAGAAAAAGCCCTAATTAATCGAGATAGATTTTTATACGCATCATGACGACCAATATATAGGAAATAATTGCGAGTTGGCAAATCTAAAAATTGAAATCTCTGCGGGTTGTAGGCGAGGGGAATGGGTGTGATTTTATGTTCTGGAATGTTAAAAAATTGAACTAAATCTTGCGCCGTTGAGATAGAATTACAGACAATATGTTCAGCTTGGGATAATACTAGGGGAATATAATATTTAAAATAAGCAGTTAACCGAGAACCTCGCCTCGGAAACCGTAACGGAATTAAATCATGGGCCATGACAATCGACCGACATCCTGAATATAAAGGAGCTTCTGGAAGGGGAGAAAATATCAAATTTCCCTTTAATTCCTGATAAATTTTAGGGAGTTTAAATTGTGTCCAAAGCAACCGCCTAATATGTCCCTTTGTTCCTTGGTCGGGGGTCATATTATTAGGAACAGAATAACAGGAATAATCGAGGTTTTTTTTAGCAGTTAATAAGGTGGGTTCCAAAGGTTTTAAAGCGGGTAAAATATGACTGGCATAAATAGATATTCCCGTAGGTTTAGGAATTAAAAAGGATAAATTAATCAAGAGTGATTTACTCATAAAAAATCTATAATTGAAAATATTACTAAATCTATAATAGCTTATTTCTGATATATTTTAACAATAAAGTTTACAACTCCTTTGAGTTTATACCAAGATTTTTGAGGAGTAATTAAGATTGTAATTAAACCGATAAAACTAATTCTAAATAACCAGTAGAGCGAAACAGCTTTAGAGGTATGTTTATGAAGACTGAGGAGGTAACTGTAAATACTGTATTGAAGTTTAAGGTTAGGGTTTCTCTGGGTAATGGATGAAGTTTCATGAAATACTTGCATTTGTGAAGTAATCCCAATTTGATATCCTTGATTTAGATATCTTAAACAGAAATCAAAATCTTCATAATAGAGAAAATAGTTTGGATCAAATTGAGGACATTCTCTAAATTTTTTCAAATTAATTAATAGACTGCATCCCGATACCCATTCTGTTAACTGATAAGGTTGATTTTGCAAGATTTCTGATAATTGATTACCGATCCTAATTATCCCTGTTTTTCGGTGAAATTGCCCTTCTGTAAACTCTAATTCTCCTTTATTATTATAAATAACTGTTCCTAAAATAGATAATTCTGGGTAAGATTTAAAGAAATTAATTGCTGGAGATAGGTAATTTTCAGATAAATAAGCATCAGGATTAATTAACCACACAATAGCTTGAGAATCTTGTTGATAAACCCAAGTTAAGCCTATATTACAAGCTCGACCAAATCCAATATTTTCGGGTGCGTCAAATACTGAAATAGACGGAGATTTTAACCGATGAATAGAGAGATCATCGGGAGAATTATTAATGATAATTATTTGATAATTTATCCCCTGTGGAGACGCGCCGTGGCACGTCTCTACAATGGAATCGATTAACCTTTGAATCAATTCGGTGGAGTAATAATTAACCGTTATCCAGTAAATCACGCTAATTCAATTTGACTATCATCTCCAATCATAAACCGTAGGGCTTTAGGTCGTTGAGGAGCGGTACTTAAACTGGCTCGACGACCAATAACCGTATCCACAATACGTTGATTAATTCCAATAATTTTGGCTTCACTCAAGAGTACACTATGCTCGATTTCTGCATCAATTAAAGTGACTTTATTGTCAATACTACTATAGGGGCCAACAAAACAATTTTCTAAATGGCAATTTTCCCCAATAATCACTGGCCCGCGCACACTACAGTTCACTAATTTTGTGCCTTTACCAATTTTAACCCGTCCTAAAATTTGGCTATTTTCGTCTACTTCTCCTTCAACATTATAGGTCATACAAGAATCTAAAATAATTTGATTGGCACTGAGTAAATCATCTTTTTTTCCTGTATCTAACCACCACCCTTCTAAGGTACAAGCCTCAACACTTTTATGATCATCAATCAGTTGTTGAATAGCATCGGTAATTTCTAGTTCTCCCCTAGCGGAAGGTTGGATTTTAGCGATCGCCTCATGAATGGTTTTATCAAAGAAATAAACCCCCACTAAAGCCAAATTTGAGGGGGGAACTTTGGGCTTTTCAATTAACTTTAAAACTCGTCCTTGATCATCAACAACGGCTACCCCAAAAGCACTGGGATTACTCACTGTTCTGAGTAAAATCAACGCATCTAATTGTTGCTGTTTAAATCGTTCAGAAAATTGACTCAGTTGACTTTCAATTAAGTTATCGCCCAAATACATAATAAAAGGAGAGTCGCCTAAAAAGGGTTGAGCCACTTTCACCGCATGGGCAAGTCCGGCGGGTTGTTCTTGTAAAATATAGGTGATTTTTGCACCAAAGCGATCGCCATTCCCCGTTAAACTTTTAACTTCTTCTCCAGTTTCTGGACTAATAATAATCCCAATTTCTGTAATTCCAGCCGCCACAATTCCTTCAATTCCATACCATAAAATCGGTTTATTGGCGACGGGAACGAGTTGTTTTGCACCCGTATAGGTCAAAGGGCGTAACCTTGTTCCTTTTCCACCGGAAAGAATCAATGCTTTCATAATTAATAGTTAAGGGTTAATAGTTGATAGGCAAGAGAGACGCGCCGTGGCACGTCTCTACGGTTTTAATTCCTGTAACATTTTTCGCAGTCCTTGCCGCCATTGAGGGGTATGATTTCCCAGAATATTTGCTAATTTTTTCCCACTTAAAACTGAATAGGCGGGACGATTTGCTGGCGTTGGATATTCGGCGGTGGTAATAGGAATAACGCGCTCAATTTTTAGGGGAAAACCTAAGAGTTTTGCTTCTTCAAAAATGGCGATCGCAAAATCATACCAACTGGTCACACCACTATTTGTACAGTGATAAATTCCGTAGGTTTGATCATTCAAAAGGGGCATTAATTGCACAATAGATTGGGCTAAGTCTCCCGTCCAAGTCGGACTTCCCACTTGATCACTCACCACCCGAATTTCTTCCCGCTCCTTGCCCAACCGTAACATGGTTTTAACAAAATTTCCGGTTCCACCTACACCATAAACCCAAGCGGTTCGGAGAATTGCAAATTTAGCTTGGGTTGCTTGAATTGCCATTTCTCCGGCTAATTTTGATTCTCCATAAACACCTAAAGGGTGAGTCAGATCGGTTTCAAGATAAGGATGGCTTTGGGTTCCATCAAAGACATAATCCGTAGAAATATGAATCAATGTTGCGTCTAATTGCTGACAGCTTTTGGCTAAAATCCCAGGTGCAATGCCATTAATTTTTAGGGCTAATTCCGGTTCACTTTCCGCCTTATCTACTGCGGTATAAGCAGCGGCATTAATCACCCATTCTGGCTGAATTTCCTGAATGAGCCGTTCAATTTCTTGGGTTTGGGATAAATCTAAGGTATCTCGTCCGACACTGACTAATGAACCCCTAGAAGCAAGGAAAGGTTGCAATTCTTGACCGAGTTGACCATCTTTTCCGATCAGTAAAATGGGTTTCATGAGAAAAATTCCGCCGTTTTTAAAGGTTGACCTGCTTGATCTTTGGCTGACAAAATCGGTGTAATCCCTTCTAATGGCCAATCAATTCCTAAATCGGGATCATTCCAGAGCAAAGAACGCTCATATTCCGGGGCATAATAATCGGTGGTTTTATATAACACTTCAGCAATATCTGAAATCACGACAAAGCCATGGGCAAATCCCGGGGGAATCCAAAATTGTCGCTTATTTTCTGCACTGAGAATGCAACCGACCCACTCTCCAAAATGCGGAGAACTTTTTCGCATATCCACCGCCACATCAAAAATTTCTCCTGCAATAACCCGCAACAATTTACCCTGGGTATGTTGCATTTGATAATGTAAACCACGCAAAACTCCTTTCACAGAACGGGAATGATTATCTTGTACAAACTCTAAGGTAATTCCCGTTTTTTCAGTAAATATTTTCTGGTTAAAGCTCTCAAAGAAAAAGCCTCGCTCATCCCCAAAAACCTTGGGTTCAATGATGAAAACATCGGGAATGGAAGTTGGAATAATATTCATATTTAGGTTAAACGGTGTCAGCGACTAAACATTGTACCAAATTGTTGCTTCTGGATGAAAACTAAATTAAGGGTCAATCGAGAAAGGGTTAGTCTTTCTCAAAAATTATCTTAACTTCTCCCTTCAACGGGATAAATTCATTCCCGTTAGGATTATAGACCCAAGCTTTAACCGTTGTGTTTCCCAAACCATTATGCAATTGTACAGTAGGAATTGTAACTTCCCATCGCGCATAATTATAGAGGGTAGAATCCAAGACTTGAGCAATATCGGGACTATTCAAACCAATATTAGCTTGGGCAAAAAAAGAGCGTTGGTTTCCCCTGGAGAAAAAGACGAGTTGGGGTTGATTTTGTTGCTGAGGAAAAATAGCCCATCCTTTGAAGGTGACGGAATCTTGGGGCTTGAGTTTTAAAGGTTGATCACTGGATAATGGAAAATCAATATAACCATAAAGTTGTTCTGATTCTGTTTTAAATGTGATATGATTTGCCCAATTTCTAAGGTTAACGCTCTGGAGTTGTTTCACTCCATCTTGAATCCACCAAGTGGTTTTACTTAATCTTAATAAGCAGCGTTCAGGATGGGTTTTAAAGAATTTTGAGTCTTCTAAATAGTTAATGAGTTCTAAGCAGGTTTCTCCCCGTTGTTTATTAATGACATCCGTTTGAGCTTGAGCGATCGCCATTTCTGATTTTACCCCAATTAAACAAACTAAAATTCCCCCAACAAAACTATAAATGAGTTTCGGGTAATAATTTCGCTTGAAAAAATTATCCTCTGAAATAATTATAAACCAAAGTTGAATAACAGCAATAATTAATAGTAAAGAATGGGTGGTATATCGAGAAGTATAAATTGCATAGTTTGCTCCATAATTATAACGACCTAATGTTATTAAAATTGAGCATAGGATAGAAAATATTCCAATCGAAAACCAAGGAGAGCATAATTTTATTAAATATTTTTTATTTTTTAGATTAATTAAACAGTAACTTCCTAAAACAATAAAATTTAAGATGATAATTATTCCAATCCACATACTGAAATTTTGAGAATTTGTTAGGGGTGCAGCAATCACATTAAAAAAGAATTGAATCAGAGCCAATAACTTTTCTAGGAGAGAAAGATTGATCGTTTTGGGTTCTTGAGTGTATCCGATGGAGTAAATCAAACTGGAAATTGCAAATAAAGTTATCCAAAAAATTAGGTATTTTTTTCTTTGATGACCTGATGCTGAAATCACTATAACCCCAGGTATTAAAGCCAACCAACTCATTAAACCCTGGGCTGATGAAAAAGTAGCAATTAAACAGGGAATCGCAGCCAGTAATAGCTTTGTTTTAGGCTGAATTTTATTATTATTTAAAATAAAACAACTTAAAATTATGCAAAAATTGATTAAAAATAAAGCAATTTGAAATCCCCAAAGCCAGTTTTCCGATTGAGCTAAAGAGAAAAATATTAAAGCTGTTAATAAATTGTTAAAATGAAAGAAATAGTTTTGATTTTTTGAACTACTAACAGAAATTTTATACAACAATATAAAGGTTAGTATTGCCAATCCTAAACTCAAAAAAAGCTCTAATTTAATATTCCAACTTGAAATAAATCCTAAACCAATAAAAATTAAGCGAGGAAATAGAATACGATGATTATTATGGAGTTCAAATAAGTCTTGAAATTGTAATATTCCCGTGGCTGTTTTTTCAAATAAAGCAGGTACAACCCACTGATCATAAAAAGGAACATTCACCCCAAAACAAATAATAAATCCCGTTACCCCCAAGATCGGGATTAAATACATTAGCCATAAAATAACAGCAGGAAAAGCGACAAAAGAGGAAGATTTTTGAGCCATTAACTATCAATTCTTAACTCTTACTGATAACTAGTAGAGACGCGCCATGGCGCGTCTCTACACTGATTAAAATTACTTCAAGTTTGTAATACTGTTGATCCGACCAGTAAAGCGGTTTAAGAAGATGTCTAACACCGAGCGTTTACCGACATTAATCTTAGTATTTACGGACATCCCCGACTGCAAACCAATCTTAATATTCTTATCCTCATCTAAGACAAAGCTTTGTTTATCCAATTTCACTTTTCCTTTAAACGAAAAATACTGACGGCCTTTTTCTGGGTCAGGTTTAATCGCGTCTTGACTCAACCATTTTAACTGTCCAGAAACCATCCCAAACTGATCATTGGGAAAAGCATCAATGGTAACTTCCACGGGAATACAATCTGCATCAGTAATCCCAATTTCTGATCGAGCTTCTGGAGAATCTGGACAAATACAATCTTTTTCTGCTTTACATTCAATCACTTCTCCAGCCACGGTTTTTCCATCATAGGGCTGTAAGAATTTACGTTTGACCCGTAAGGCATTTAAAACTAAAGCCAAATCCGTATTTTTAATAAAAATTGTCCCCCCAAGTCCCTTATCATCGGCTAAAATTTGCATCAATTTTTCCGTTTGTTGGGCTTCATAATAAGCCTCATTACAACGCTTCATTTTTGGATCACCTGATTTTAACACTTGCTGATTCACATAATTGCAAATGTCATCCTTGGTCATATCGACTTCAGAATTCTGTTTGGTTGAGGGTTTTAAATCATAAATTACTCCCGCCACCGGTGAACGTAAAACTTGAGTATCACGCTGTTCTTCAACCTTTTCCAGTTGAGCATTAACATCGCCTAATCGTTTTTCGTTTTCCAGTTTATATCGACTCAGTTGAGAGTCAATACTAGCAATCTGTTTTTTGTTTTCCTCAATGCGAAGATACAGGTCTTTTGCCCAAGCATCTTTCGTATTTTGTAATTCTTGTTGAGTTCGTTCAATAGAGGCTAGAACTTTTTGTTTTTCATCTTCTAATCGTTTAATTTCAGCTTGTTGTTTTTCCACATCACCTTTACGCGCATTAATTTCACTTTGACGGGTGGTGATTTGATCCTGTTGTCGTAAAAATTCATTTTGACTTTTCAAAACCTCCTGTTCCTGACGTTTTTTATTGAGGTCAGACATGGCTCCTTCATCCACTAAAGGCGCAATTTGACCCAAAATAGATTGGTTTAGATCTAAACCCTCTTGAGACTTATTAAGTTGATCCCGGGCTGAATTTAATTGTTCTTCGGAATAGCGAATTTGATTGGTTGCGTATTGAACCTGTTCTCTCGTTGCTCGAATCAAATTTTCTGTCTGTTCAAGTTGTTTGTTAAATTCAATAATTCGTCCTTCCACCGCAGACACCCGGGATTGATATTCCGCTCGGTAATTAGTCACTAAACCCCCCTGAGCGGAACTATAATTAACTGTTCGACCTTGATTATTATAAAGTTCATTAATCAAAGAATTCAAAACTTGATTTTCTTGGATTCGGGTATCTCGATCTTTAACCATGGTTTCCCATTCAGGGGGTAAAGTTCCTCGACCATTTCCCTGAATAATATTCTTATAGAATTCGTTTTCTTGATTAAGAGTCCCTTGCAATTTAGCTAAAGATTTAATATCCGCACTGGGGTTTGTCGGACTAAAGGTTAAAAGCGGTTGGTTTTTCTGAACCCGATCTCCATTTTCAACGTGCAATCTCACTACGGCTCCGGTGGTTGGGGCTTGTATTTCCCTAGCACCTTCTTTATATTCGAGTTCACCTACGGCGGGAACCGTTTGTTCAATCTGAGAAAAATAAGCCCAAACCACACCTGAAGTGGTAATTAACATGATCATCCAGAGAAAAAGATGAGACCACATCGCGGGTTTCTCAAGAATAACCGGTTGATCAACAAGGGATACAGATTTCATAAATAGTAATTAGTAAACAACAAAATCAGTAATCAGTTATCAGTAATCAGTTATCAGTGAAGGAAAGAACCTGTTTAGAGTTATTAGTAATCAGAAATTAACTCTAAACAGTGGTCAGTAAAAAGTAATCAGTTATCAGTGAAAGAAATAAAATCAAGATTTTTACTAATTGAGAGCAATTGTAACTGCTTCCTAACTCTTAAACTGATAACTCTTAAACTGATAACTGATAACTGGTAACTGATGACTGTATTAGGGGGCTTCCTGTTGTTGATACAGGCAGTAATAGCGTCCTTTCAGGGCAACTAACTCATCATGATTTCCCTGCTCAACCACAGACCCTTGATCCATCATAATAATTACATCCGCGTTTTTGACGGCACTCAAACGGTGAGTAATAAAAAACACCGTGCGATCGTGAAAGACGTCCATTAAGTGATTGATTACAGCCCGTTCCGATTGATAGTCTAGGGCACTGGTGGCTTCATCCAAAATTAACAGTTTAGGATTTTGTAATACTGTGCGGGCAATGGCCACCCGTTGTCGTTGTCCCCCCGATAAAGCCGATCCCCTTTCTCCGACCTGGGTATTATAACCATTGGGAAGGCCCATAATAAAATCATGGGCCGCAGCAATTTTAGCCGCCCGAATAATTTCGTCGCTACTGGCTTCGGGGTTACTCAAACCGATATTATCCTGAACCGTTCCGTTAAATAGGAGGGTATCTTGCAACACCACCCCCAATTGACGGCGGACAGAATAGAGTTCGACTTTATTAATATCGTAGCCGTCAATTAAAATTCGTCCCGATAGGGGAGCATATAGACGCTGTAATAACTTCATCAGGGTACTTTTACCCGATCCACTTAAGCCCACAATCGCCACGAATGACCCAGAGGGGAAATCTAAATTTATATTAGCCAGTTGCAGTGGCCCGGTGGGATTAAATCGGAAAGACACCTCCTCAAAGGTAACTGACCCTTCAATTTCAGGTAATGGAATATTATTGCGATCGGCTTCATCGGCTTCAGGAAGGGTATCGATAATATCCCGCAACCGTTCCACCGAAATCGATACCTCTTGGATCTGTTGATAAACACTAATAAAGCGTAATAACGAGCCGGTGACGTTTCCCGAGATAATCCGAAAAGCAATTAGTCCCCCGATGGTCAACTTCTGTTCAATCACCAGATAGGCTCCCACCCATAACAGGGCAATCCCCCCAATTTTATTCAGGAAGTCACTCATCGTTCCCGCGGCCGTTTGGGTGAGAGTGGTTTGTAAACTCGCACTCATGAAACGGGCATACATTCCTTGCCACCGCCAACGGGCTGTTAATTCAATGGTTTGGGATTTAATAGTTTGAATTCCACTGATAACTTCCACAATATAGGCCATGGAGGTTCCGGCTAAACCCGCCCGTTTGCGGATTAACCGCATAATAATCGGGGAGAAGATGAAGATAATTCCAGCAAATAGGGGTAGAGGAGCTAAAGCCACCAGAGTCAGAGTTGGACTCAAGGCGAACATCACAGCGATGTAGACCACCGAGAACACCGCATCCAAAACCACTGTTAAGGCCGTCCCCGTTAGGAAGTTACGGATATTTCCCAACTCGTTAAAACGGCTCATCAAGTCCCCGACCTGGCGACTATCAAAGTAGCCCAAGGGCAGCCGCAACATATGGTCGATAATTTCCGCCGTCAGTTTGATATCAACTCGGTTGGAGCTATCCACAAACAGATAGGTTCGTAATGCCGTCAATAACCCTTCAAACAGCGCAAACCCCAACAGCAGAATCCCCAGGATATTCAGGGCGTCTAGGTTCTGTTGTCCGATCACCGCATCGATGATCACCATACTGACCAAGGGGTTGACCAAACCGAACACTTGGATGAAAAACGAAGACAGCAACACCTCAACAAATGTTGCTCGATGCTCCATCAAGGCCGGGAGAAACCACCAGAAACTAAATTGTTCTTTTTGGTCAACTCGGGGCGCTTGTAACAGCAGTACCTGTCCTTCCTCCCCCCAAATTTCCGCAAACTGCCCTGGACGCATCCGGGCTAAACCCTTTTCCGGGGATGCTAGGATGATTTCCCGTTCGGTAATGCTATAGAGAATGGCAAAGCTATCTTTCCAGACCACCATGGCCGGGGCTTTGAGGCGACCAATGGCTTTGGATGGCACCTGGACTAACTGAGCATTAATTCCCAGCATTTGGGTCACGGCCCCGCAAGCCTGCAAACTAATATTACCGACCGTTGCTAACTGATTATCTAAAACCCGACGGACAATATCTTTCTTAAAGCTAATGCCGAAGAACTTCGCAATCATATTGAAGCAGGCTAGGGGCGCGTCAATTTTGCCTCTGCCCCTGACCACAGGAAACTTCAGAGCCGATTTCGGGACATTGGTTTCTGGAGTGGGGGGGACTTCAGGAGCCGAAGTCACCGCCGATAGATCGATGGTGCGATTACCGTTGCCATTATTGGAGTCTTGAACACTCACCTCTCCATCGGAGGTTTCTACTGAGGTTTCGACTTCATAAACCGGTTCTCGCAACCCCACTAACCGAACCCCCTGGGGCCCTTCGAGCTTATAGGATGGATTACTTTCTTCTAATAAAACCCGGCTACCTGGGGCAAAACCACCCAAAGTCCCACTACTGACTAGCCAAATTCGTTGGGGATCAAGTAGGCCAGTCAATTCCTTGGTTTTCCGGCTACCCGCCGCCAAGTTCAGCACAACGGCATCCTGCCCCAGATCAACTGCTAAATTTTTAATATTGTTAACCGGAACGGCCTGGGCCTGTAGATGTTGGCTTAACAGGTCAAAAACTTCGCTCAACCCGGCTTGATCCCGGAAGGCTTCTCCAAAAGTCGGTTCTTTTACCACCCATTGCAGAAAATCCGCAGCCGACAAGGTAATACAAATTGTGTCGGTTGAAGCGATCGCGGTTTCACAAGGAACTCCTCGAATTAACCCCCCCCAACCGACAATTTCCCTGGCTCCGAGCAAGCCCAAACTCACATGGCGTTGCGCCCTGGGATCAAAACCCAGCAATCGAGCCTGTCCTTGATAAATTACAGTGATTTGAGTTGGCAATTTATCCCGCTCAAAGATCGGTTGTCCGGTACGATAGCCCAGGAGTTGGCATTTGGGCAACAGGTTCTGAAGTGCCTTCTCCGAGAGTCGATCAAAGGGAGTCGTTTCAGCCAGGAAGGTCTGAATTTGGGATTGAGAAACGGCGGATGTTGTCATGACGCAGAAGACACTGAAGTGCGAACAGGTTGTAGGGAGCCGACTTGAGCCATTTGCTCTCGTAGCCAATTTTCAAACATTTCTTCGATCATACGGCGACGCATGGATTCGTCTAACTGGGCGGGAAGGAATTTTTCCAGCCGAATAATCACGAACCATTCCGCCAAGGGGCGCGGTGCCCACAGTTGACCGGGTTGACTCACCGATAACAGTTTACTAATTGCCGGGTGGGGTTGGGATACCGGAACTGGCCCTAAAACACCCCCAGATCGAGATTCTGGCCCTTCGGAATGATCCCGGGCCACCTCAGCAAAGGAATTTTCCCCCTCCGCAATTCTGAAATAGAGTTCTTGAGCCAAGCCAGGATTTTTTGTCCGAATTAAAGAATATACAACTTGATCTAAACCACCTTTGCGAGTCAGAAAATAATTCTCGACTCGACCACTCCACATCTCTTGTTTAAATTTTTCAACTTTTACCGGGCGTTCTGCCATTTCCACAAGTTGTTCTGGGGTCATATCATAGGCTGCTAACCAAGCTGCTTTTGCTTCCGGGGAAGTAAGTTGGTGTTGACTTTCAAATCGTTCGATGGCCGCCGCCTGTTCTGCTTCTGTACAAGTGATCTTAGCGATCTCTTGATCCAAAATCACTTCTCGCAAGAATAATGGCATTAACTGATAACGCTTGAGCAGCGATGGCAAATCCTCTGCTGTAATAATGGTATCTCCGACTTTGAACAATCCTGTCATTGAACTCTCCAACCGACTTTCACTACCCCTTTCAAATTTACCCTTGGTAGTCCTCAACGGACTACTCTATCAATCAACTTGTCCAAATAATAGCAGACCGTCTACCCCTTACCTGAAATTGTTGATCTTTAAATTACCTCAACTTTCGGGAAACTGGTGAAAAAAATAGCTTTTGGTTGAACTGACGCGGATCAATGGTTTCAAGTTCCAGTGTTCGGCTGCAAAGCCCTGGTATTGTTATGGTTGATTCAGACTGGCTATCGGTTCAGACAATTATCCTTTGAGTTCAATGCTAAAAAATTAATCATTTTTTTTCTGTAATCATAAATCCTCTGGAGATTAATTTCGGCGAAATCTTCAAAATCCCACTGAGAATATTTAAGATAACACTGGGCGACATAGATCCACAAATCACAAAAAGATGAATCCGTATTTAAGT
The DNA here is from genome assembly GCF_057220675.1 of Planktothrix sp. PLAVEN19ND. Classification (NCBI taxonomy): domain Bacteria; kingdom Bacillati; phylum Cyanobacteriota; class Cyanophyceae; order Oscillatoriales; family Microcoleaceae; genus Planktothrix; species Planktothrix sp. PLAVEN19ND. Next base: position 4,528,393 of record NZ_CM170132.1, read on the forward strand.
TATGAATAATATAAGCCAATAAATTTTCCTGAAAATTAATATATTTTAATCGGTCTTCTGGAGACCTAAAAGTTTGAATTGGAGCAAACAGCCAACTGATAAATTCAGGGAAAAAATATTGAGGAATAATTGCATTTTCATATATAGAATCAAAATTATAAGCTCTTTCATACAACATAAATCCCATCAAGCCAGGAATTAAATCACAGGAAGACAAACCTTGGAAAAGTTTTTTTCTCATGGATTCAATCCATGATTGTTCAATCTCACTCACTTCTTGGTCAATAATATTACTATTCAATAAATGCTGATAAATTGGACGAATTTCGCTAGAATATCTAGTTTCTAAATCCCCAGGAGTTAAAGTTAACCAATATTTAACTAGGGTTTGACGAACTAATTGCAGACACTCTATGACTCTCTCCGTAGGGTTTTCTTGGAATTGATTCAGTAAATTAGTGATTAACTTGAGGTAAAATTGCGAATTAAACAAGGTTTTTTGTAAAACCATCTGTTTAAAAGATAGATTCAAAAAACTATAGCAAGAATCCTGCAATAGCTTTAAATAAAGTCTTTCATAATCTTTATAATTTTCCTTTTGAACAATATTCACTTGAGTCTGTTGTTTTTTATGAATCAGGAGAGAAGATAAAGTTTGATTCACAAAAGCAATTTTATAACGACCCATAATTCTAAACCACATATCAACATCCAAAAGTTGCTGAAGTGTAGCATCAAATTCTCCTAATTCTTCAAAAACTCCTTTAGAAATTAATACTGTTGTTGGTTCTCCAATTTTATTTAATCCTCCGATTAAACAGTTGGGATCAGACAAAAGATCTTCACCTGATTGTATGGGTTTTAAATCAGACCATTTTTGATGTAAGTTAATCGCCCCATTATAAGCAGATTGACACGCTAAATCAGATTGAGAATCAGGGTCAATTAACACTTGACGGGGCGAGAAAACCAACCCTATTTCTGGATCTTGTTCTGCTAAATTAACCATATATTCAATACAATTAGGTTCTAACCAATCATCCTGAAAAATAAATTTTATGTATTTTCCTTGGGCTTGCTGAATAGAAAAATTAAGATTTTTGACCAATCCATAATTAGAATGAGTTATAATCCGATAGGGAGTAGAACAATTATTTTTAAAAGATTCAGCAATTTTTACAGTCCTATCCGTTGACCCATCATCAGAAATAATAATTTCTAGGTTAGAATAGGTTTGATCTAAAGCACTTTGAATCGCTTTTGATAAGAATTGTTCCCCGTTATAAGTCGGAATTAATATACTTACTAGCGGTTGAGATGCAGTTTCAATAGATAGATCTAATTTTGGTTGTAATGCTTCTAGGTATTTTTTTGTTTGATCAAGATCTTGCTTCAATTTCCGATTACTAATCATTTGGAAAATATCATAATTTCCAGTCAGATGAATCAGATCCGTATATTTAAAGGAATATTTTTTTTCAATATATGCAGCCGATTCAGGATTATTCATTAACCGATATAAAGTATAAATCCCAAAATATTGATGACTAGGACGATGAATATTTAAAGACTGTTTTGCGATTAAAAATTGTAGATCATCAAGGGTAATAGGAGTTTGAATAAGTTGCTGTTGAGGAAAAATAGTATGAAAATTTTGGCTAACCTCTGGACAGAAATAATGCTCAAGCACTTGAGGAATTTCCCAAGTATGTCGAATTATATTTTCCGCCGTTACCCCACTAATATTGCGATCATGAAATCGAAATAAAACTAAAGGTTCCGGTAAAATATGAATTTCTGATTTCAGACATAAACGTATCCAAAAATCTAAATCATGAATTTGACGTAATCGTGGATCATATAAACCTACTTGATTATAGCATTTTTTCTTAATCAAAACACTGGTATTACATAAAGAATTATCAGAGTAAAAAAAAGAATTTAACCATTGAAAACGATTTTTGTTTTCTTGAGCAAATAACTGTTGAAAAGACGATTCTTTACCCTGGTGATGATTACCATTTTTATCAATAATAATAGCATGGGTAAAAACCGCATCAAATTTAGGGTTTTCATCCAAAAAATTAACTTGTTTCTCAAGTTTATTCGGTAAAAAAATATTGTCAGAATCTAAAATAGCAATGAGTTCTCCCGTCGCCTGATGAATACAATGATTGGCTGCTATACTCACTCCTTGATTCTGATCGAAAGAAAAATAGCGAATTCGAGGATCTTGTTTTTCTTGAATAATTTGCAAGGTTTTATCCGTAGAACCATCATTAGTGATCACAATTTCAAAATCTTGGTAGGTTTGGTTTAAAACACTATCAATTGCTTCAGAAATGTAGGAATCTTGGTTATAGGTTGGAATAATAACGCTAACTCTAGCCATAAAATTTAGGGTAAAGATTTGATAAAAAATTTTTAATTCTAAAATTAACTTGCCAGTGTGACCTAAAACCTGTTATTTATAAAATAGCTCTAGTTTTACTAAAAGTTATGAATAGAGATACTATAGATCAGGTCAGTGATCATTATTTGAATCGCGAACCCTCAGAGTTATTGAATTTTTTACCCCCTAATGCTCAAGTCCTAATAGACGTGGGTTGTCGAAACGGCAGTACAGCTTATCATTATAAACGAATTAATCCTCAAAGTTTTTATGGGGGAATTTTAATTGATTCTGAATTAAGTTCAGAAATAACTCAAGGTTTAGATAGGATTACTCTGAGTTCAATTGATCAATTAGAAACAATCCCATTAGAATTAGAAGAACAAACCGTAGATTGTTTAATTTATGACAGGATTTTACCTCAAATCAGAAATCCGCTCAAGGTTTTACAATATCACACCCGATGGTTAAAAGCTCAAGGTCAGGTTTTAGCTTATATTCCTAATCCTCAGTATTGGCAAAATATTATTAATTTATTGCAAGGAAAATCAGAAAATGAGGGTGAAGAAAATACTGATTATCAAGGATTTACTTTAGAAAGAATTCAAAAACTATTCTGGGAAGCGGGATTATATATTTATGAAATTCAAACCCGAGGAAAAAAAGATGATCAGTTTCAAAATTTTCTGCAATTAGTAGAACCTCTGAGGAATACTTTGGGTTTAGATCCCAATCGTTTTGCTACTCAAACCGCCGCCGAATTTTATATTGTTCGTGCAATTAAATCGTTACAACCTCCCCGTCGTTTATTGATTCAAACTGCAATTATGGCTCCTACAGGATGCGATCGCCTGCGGGTATTGGAACCCGATCAATTGAGTGCGACCATACCGGGAACGCGCACTATTTCAGCCTCTAAATCTATTCCTAACTGTTCCTTTTTACCCGAAGAAGAAAAGGTTTTTATTTGGCAACGGACAATTTTATCCTATGATCATCACTTAGAAATATTAAGAAATTTGCTAAAACAAGATTACCTAATTATTGCTGAAATTGACGATAATCCGTTACGCAGGCAGGAGTATGCAGACAATCGTTATTTGAGCTATCGTGGCTGTCATGGTGTACAGACTTCAACAGACCCTTTAAAGGAATTTTTACAACAATTTAATCCTCACGTTGCTATCTTTAAAAATCATTTATTGATTTTACCTCCCCCTCGAATTTATTCCCATCCAAAAGTTACTTTATTTTTTGGAGCATTAAATCGGGAACAGGATTGGCAACCGATTATGGAAACCTTAAACCGGGTTTTAATTCGTCATCAAACTTTAGTTAAGGTTAAGGTCATTCATGATCGACGTTTTTTTGATCATTTGGCAATATCTGATAAAGAATTTGAACCCTTTTGCAGTTATGATAGATATCATCAGATTCTGCAAACCTGTGATATTGGTTTGTTACCGTTAACCCCCACACCTGTTAATTTGATGAAATCGGATTTAAAGTTTTTGGAATGTGCGGGTCATGGGGTGGCGGTTTTAGCGAGTCCAACGGTCTATGAACAATCGGTAATTCATGAAGAAACGGGTTTAATTTATCGCAATATTCAACAGTTTGAAATGTATTTGAATGAATTAATTATTAATACCGTACTTCGGCAAAAAATCGCTAATAATGCCTATCTTTGGGTAAAAAGTAATCGTTTACTCTGCCAACATTATCAACAGCGACGAGAATGGTATTTAAAAATGCGAGATAATTTACCAAGTTTAAATCAAGAATTGCGTCAACGAGTTCCCGAATTATGATCACGGATTCAAAGGATTACGCGGATTGCACGGATTAGATTTGGGCTTCGTTGAAGTTCTTCTAATTTGCGCTACAGAATATTGGATAATTAATGTTAAAAGGTTTAGTTATAAATTATGCGGATTTTATTTACAATTCCTCACTTTTTTAACTCGGATGGAGATGGGAAACACGCATCTTTAAGTAAAGATCCACGCCCTCGAATTACTGGGTTAGTATTTGCTTTAACTGCTTTGCGGGAACTTTATAGTCAATCCCAGTGCATGATTGATATTGCTCAATGTCAGACAATTCCTGTGAATCAGGAACAAAATTATCAAGTTGACATTGTGATTTGTACTACTCAAGACTATCATTTGCTGGCACAAATTCCCTTACCTTCATGGTTTTGTAAACATTATTCTACCCAGGTAGAACCAATGTTATTGGGATTTCAATGTCATCAAGTTTTGCGAGAATATTTGGGTCAATATGATTATTATTGTTATTTGGAAGATGATTTGATTTTGCGTGATCCTTGGTTATTTACAAAGTTAAATTGGTTTAATCGTCACGCTGGAAATAGCTGTCTGTTACAGCCCAACCGTTACGAAGTTTCTCCCCATAGCAAAGCCATTAAAGCCTATATTGATGGAGATCTTTTACCCCATATCACGGCTAATTTTCAAAATATTCAAGATCAGCCCCAATTTATTGGGAAAGTGATGGAACAGGCGGTTTCATTTAAACGCCCTTTAAATCCCCATTCCGGTTGTTTCTTTTTGAATGCTGAACAGATGGAATATTGGGCAAAGCAACCTTATTTTTTAGATCGAGATTGTGGTTTTATCGGGCCATTAGAAAGTGCCGCAACCCTAGGAATTATGAAAACATTTAAAGTTTATAAGCCGACGGCTTCCCATGCTAATTTCTTAGAAATTCAGCATTTTGGTTCGGGTTTTATTAATTTGATTGGCCGACAAGTTAAGTATGGGAGGGAACAGGAAACAGGGAATGGGTAATGGGTAATGGGTGATAGGTAATGAGTTTCATGATTTGAAATAAAAGTGTTCTAACTGTAATGCGTGGTGCTATAGAAAAAAAGACCGAGAAATTATTTCCCGGTCTTTTTGTTATATTTGAACCTATTGAAATCCCGAAAGTAGAGACGTTGCATGCAACGTCTCTACTTGTATCAACCTAACCTAGAGAACGATCACAATATCAGTTCGGGTTAGGGTCGGAATTGTATTGTTCGGTTGTGCCATGTTAGCAACGATATCGGCTGGGTTAACTCCACCACCATCGGAGTCATACCATAAGACTCCACTGGCTTTCTCGTACACTAATACAGGGCCAACATTGGTTGGGGCTTGAGTATTTGCACCACCGCCATTGTAACTGTTCTTATCGAGAACAATAAATTGCTCGAAGGAAATTTCAGTGGTCGGGACACCTGGACGCAAGTCAAAGGCAAAGCCTCCAGGCCCACGAGAGAAGAATAGTTTATCTTCACCAGACTTAAAGTCAGTAATAATGTCGGCTGTACTGGCATTAGCACCGTTAAGATCTGATTTAAACTGATACAGGAAGACATCAGAACCTTCACCGCCGACTAATGTATCCCGTTCAGTACCACCTTGCAGGGTATCATTACCCGCTTCGCCGAACAGGACATCACTGTCTGAACCGCCAAACAGGTAGTCATTCCCACCACCTGCGATCAGGGTGTCATCTCCGAAGCCAACATCGAATGTCGCAGCGGCGGCAACGCTGCCCCCTTGCAGGAAGTCAGCCCCACTACCCGTAACGATGCTGTCATTGCCATTACTACCGGAAATGGTGTTGTTGCCGAGGGTATCAAACAAGACAAAACTGAGTCCGGTAGCTCCATCGGCTAAACCACTCACGAAGGAAATTTTGTCATTACCCTCTGGGGAACTTTCACCCAGGAGGCTATCGTTAGTTGTGGTAAAGACAATGGTGTCATCACCAAGACCACCATTATAAAGATTAGCCACAGACCCTAAGGCACCGTAGAGATAGTCGTTATCGGCACCACCAGATAAGGTAACAGTCGGAACTTTAGTGGCTCCTGGGATATCTAATGTCCAATTTCCCCCATAGAGGGTATCATTTCCATCCCCACCCTCTAAGATGGAGAATTTTCCACTGAGGCTGTCATTCCCGGCATCACCATAGAGGAAATCGGTGCTGAAACCTGCTAGTAGGGTATCATTGCCACCACCACCGTACAGGGTACTTTCACCGGCAAAGCCTGGTTGACTGGTGCCACCCTGAATGGTCAGAACATTAGGATTGGTTGTGACGATCAAGTCATTGCCGTCACCACCATACAGGACGTCTTGAAGGGCAAAGCCTCGGATTGTATCGTTACCCTCTCCACCCGCAAAGTAGTTCTGGCCCGCTCCAAAGCGACCTACACCGCCGTAGAGAGAATCATCACCGGCCCCACCCAGTAGGGTGGTTTGGCTCACACCAACAACCGCCAGATTGGTTGAGAATTGTTGGGGGGCGACGGGGTTTTGGATTCTTAGGCTGTCATTGCCACTGTCACCATGAAGGAAGTTCAGACTACCTACACCAATGATGGAGTCGTTATCGTCACCACCGAGGAGGGTATCTCCAGTGTTAATCCCAACAATACTATCTCTGCCCTTATCTCCAGAGACATAGTTGTTTCCTTGGTTCAAGCCACCGATAGCCCCACTCACCGCAACCCCTGTGAGGTTACTTTGACCGTTGGTGCCTACAAACCCCAGTTGGTCATCCCCTCCACCGCCATAGAGGAAATCTCCACCTTGAATACCGCCTAGCAGGGTATCTTCATCTTTATTGCCAAACAGGTAGTTACTAGCAGCCTGACCTATGAGAAAATCGCGGTCTACCCCCCCATACAGGCTGGCGGTTAAATCTGCCGACAGGGTATCCCGGCCTGTACCACCGAGCAGAAGGGTACGAAGCTGTTGAGACCGGATAGAGTCATTGCCCGTATTACCAAAAACTGTGTCGCCAGGGCCTCTGGATGTCAGGATATCATTATCCGCACCACCGTCTACCTGGCTTCCACCGAGGGTAGAAGAAAGGATTGTGTCATTTCCTCCTTCACCCAGAATGGTATCGGGTCTGGGGGCGAAGCCCACATCCTGATCGTAAAATTGTGGCCCTGCGCCTAAAGCTGTTACCATTTGATTTCACTCCTCTGCAATAATGTCATTAGCTCTGTTGGGATGACAGACACTGCTTAAAACACCATAACTTGTTCGGCAGTAGTTTAACCTGTTTATCTCCAGCAAGTCTAGTCCTTTGTGATCATTCTTGTCTAGTTGATAGATATGGTGGTTTCGATGGCCGGATTTTATTATCAATTATGTATTGAAAATTTTCATCTTCAATTGGTATTGAAGCCATCACTCTTAACTCATAAAAGGCAGTTTATTTTGACTTGCTTACCTCCGTCAGACGGGTTTATAGACAACAATGTTCCTCATTAACCATTCATTATCTTCTAATCAAAAGATCCCTTCTGTAGACGAACGGAACTTCGAGCAAGTTCCCGCCCTATCGCAAAACCATTCCCGACTCAACCCGGCCAACGGTGGCGGGGAGGGAACGGTTGGCAACTTGGGTAATCAGTTGTAGATGTTTCGAGAGGAGTTTGCTCAGATCATAACGTTCTAAGGCTGTTTCACGCGCTTTAACTCGTAATTGAGCCATCCGATCAGGATGATCTAAGACTTCATCGACCCGATCTGCAATCTGTTTGGGAGAGAAAAAGTCTACCAGCAAACCGTTTACTCCATCTTGAATCACTTCCCGCACGGGAGCAGTATCTGAACCCAGAACTAAACAACCGGTTGACATGGATTCAATCATTGACCAGGATAGAACAAAAGGCCGGGTTAAATAAATATGAACATCTGAAGCCTGAATCACTTGCAGATATTGGCCGTAGGCTAGGGGCCCAACGAAATGAATCCGTGAAAGATCCAAGGGGACTTTCTTGAGCATATAGTCCTTATAGCTCATGCCGTTGGGTAAAGGTTTACCATAACAAACTCGTTCCGATCCCACAACTACAACATGGCATTTGGGTCTACGTTCTTGAATATAAGCCACGGCTTCGATGAATTCAGGAAAGCCCCGATAGGGTTCCATTCCTCGCCCCACATAGGTTACCAGTTCCTCTACACCGGATAAATCCAAGTTGGGTAAAACTAATTTAGCCCCGGGATTCGGTTTAAAATAACTGGTATCCACTCCATCATGAAGCACAGAAATTTTTTCTCGCAGTTCCGGGGGAAATTGGGATTGTTGCCAATGGGTGGGTGAAAGTCCCCAATCACAGGAATATAAATCAATTAAAATTGGGGTGTTTTTCACCCGAATTCGGGCTTTATCATCAATGCTCAGGGGGTCAGCCGGATCGAAGTCAGCATCGGAACCTTCTGCATGATAGAACCACTCGAAATAACATAATAATGGGGTATTCGGAAAGGCTTCTTTGACAAATAAAGTCGGCCCCCAACCGGAATGGCCACAAATTACATCGGGGACAAATCCTTTGGCTTTGAGTTGTTCAGCCATTCTAAATACAGCCTGTCCCTGTAATACGGCACTTTCTAAAACCCGGACATATTGATGGGTGTCTGCACTCGTTTCTCGACTGGGATTAAATACGGCTTTTTCTACCCCGGGAATGCTCCACTCGGGACGTTCGTTTTTTGTCCCAAATACAATTTGATTATTGGGATCTGCACCTAATGTTGTAATAATATGGCGATATTGGGCGGGAAAGTTGGGATGTAAAAATAATGCTTTCATAGGGAACAGGGAACGGGGAACAGGGAACAGGGAACGGGGAACAGGGAATATTACCTCTTAAACTGATAACTCGTAATTGATAACTCTTAAACTGATAACTGGTAACTGATCACTGATAACTGATCACTTCGGGTGCTTGACAAATCCAAACGCAGTCTCTGGGTACAGACTCACTATCTTTTCGGATAATTTTATAGTTAAGATGGGTTAAAAATTTCTCCATAATGGTATCGGTCATTAAGGAAAAAGCGGTTCCATGTCGGTTTCCTAATAGGTTTTTATCCCAATCCTGTACGAATTTTTGCCAGCCCAATTCACTTAATAGATTGGTATGGTGAAAAATACAGAGGCGATCGCCTTTTAATAAAGCCGGAATTCGGGTTAAATAGTTAAAGATATCCCAGGGTTCAATATGTACCATGGTGTCATAACAAAAACAAACATCTAGGGATTGGGGCGCAATTCCATCTAAAGTTAAACCGTCTAATTTAACATATCTCACCCGTTCATCTCCCAAACGTTTGTGAGTTGCATTCAGGAGTTCATTGGAAATATCGGCACAGACTAGGCGATCGCAATATTTCAGTAACAAAGCTGCCGTTTTTCCTCCCCCTACACCAATTTCTAAAACCTGATGGTGCTTCTGAATATAAGGGGCAATAAATTGGTTCTCAATTAAGGCTTCATATTCGGCTAAGGAAGTCGCCGCACCCGCGGCAAATCCAATCCATTCATCTCCTCTATAAACTTCTTCAGAGCTTACACTTTGCCAATTTTTAGCATAGTCATCCCAGGCGGATTCATAGTCAACTTTTTTCATGATTTTAACTGAGTTTGAGATGGATTGAGAACGGGTATTTTCAGATATTTCTGATAATTCAGGCGTTGATTTAGAGGAAATTTCAGGAATTCCCCAACTCCAATCTTGACCTAAAAATTGCGTTAATTTTTGATTAAAAGGCTGAAAATAATCTTGTAACTGCTGACGAATAATTGGGTCAATATTGGGATAACTATTAACATTGTATTTATCATAACTCGATAATTGATAATTCGGTACTCCTAAAAAATCAAAAACTTGATTGACTATGGTTTTAGAATCTACATATAAATCTTCACTCTTGAGAATCAAGAATTGTTCCCGAGGGAAGAACTTCATCCATCTTTGCAGTTGATCAATATAGATTCCCCTGGAAAGGTAAGAATAATGTTGATGGTTAAAACTAAAATAAGTCGGATCTGAACCCATTTTTTCAGCTTCTCCTTGCAGCCGTTGAGTTTCTTGGGCGATCGCATCTTTCAAAGATAGGGATTCATACCCGAGTTTCACCTCCCAATAATAATGGGAAATCGCCCGATCTACCGGATTTCTCAATAATACAATGAACCGAGTTTCAGGAAAAGATTCATAAAGTCGTTGGGGCACTAAGGGATGAAAAAAATAATAGGGAGAACCTTCCCCTGTAATTAAGTGCTTTCCATCAGCTTCGGTTGAAAATTGGGATTTATACCACTCTAAACCCTGCTGATAATTTAGCGTAAAAAAATGAATTTCCTTTTGGGTTGCGGCTACAATTTGAGGGTGTTGACATAGATACTGATAGAGGGAATTAGTTCCCCCCTTTTGTACCCCAAGAATAATAAACTGGGGCGCGGTGATCGGTTTTGAATCGATTATCCTTGCTTGTTGAATCAACGGTGATATGCCTCCAGATTGAAAGTTGAATCATCAACAGTTACGCTCTCCTATCAGTTCAATTTTCCTCCTGCGCAAATTAAGATCAATCCGCAGGTAGAAACTGAACACAATTGGATAAATTTTCAACTCAATTTAGGATTATACTCTAAAGGGTTAACTGTTTCGGTTATAAATTGACTGAAAATTGAATGTAAATTAAGAATGAACTGCTGAGGACATTAGATTATGACACTCACGGCTGATGCTGAAACACTTTCTCCAATTTATACGTTTCGCCGTTTTTTTGCCAACCGATATTTACAGGGAAATGGCATTGAAGTCGGGGCATTAAATCATCCTTTGGAAGTTCCTACATCCGCTCAAGTTAAATATGTGGATCGTATGAGTGTTCCTGATTTAAGAAAACATTATCCCGAGTTAGCAGATGTTAATTTAGTTCCTGTCGATATTATCGATAATGGTGAACTCTTAGAAACAGTTGAGGATGAAACCCAGGATTTTTTGATTGCAAATCATTTTATTGAACATTGCCAAAACCCGATCCTAACGATTGAAAATTTATTACGGGTGATTAGAAAAGACGGGATTTTGTATTTAGCGGTTCCTGAAAAACGAACCTGTTTTGATTGCGATCGCCCGGTCACTTCTATTGAACATTTATTAAAAGATTATCAACAAGGCCCGGAATGGTCTCGGCAAAATCATTATGAAGAATGGATTGAATTAGTAGAAAAAGAAACGGATGAAACCAAAGCACAATGGATGGTTAAAGAATTGATGAGACGGGATTTTAGTATCCATTTCCACGTCTGGACAACTGCGGATTTTGTGGATTTTCTCCTGACCTTAAAACACCAACTCGGGTTCCCTTTGATTTTAGAAAAGATTTTTGATAATGGCAATGAACTGATCACTATTATCAGAAAAGTATAGTAGGGAACAGGGAATGGGTAATGGGTAATTGGTAATGGGTAATTGGTAATAACTGGTGACTGGTAAGGGCGGGTTCTTTTAGATGTTTGTTAATGACCTAAATCTTGATGAACCCGCCCCTACAAATGATCACTGATTCAAAAGCGTTTGGGACGCAATACACACAAACAGAAATCCGATTCTAACCCTCCGGGAATTTCCATTAATATTTGTTCAAATTCCAACAAAAGTTTAATTAAGGTTTCTCCTTTAGGATCACCAGGTAAAAACTGATTATGATCTAACAAAGGATACAGAGGATGAAGAATTGCGCCCCCAAACGGATGAAAAATTTCGATATCAAAATAATACTCAATAAAGGGTAAAATCAGTTGAGAACGAACCGCTTCTGAAGGGTCAGTGGCAAAAACTTGATGGATGCTGGGGTTAATAAATTTGTTTTCCATAATTCCAGAACGAATTAATTTATGGAAACATTGGTACAGACGATTAATCAGTTCCACCTGGCGTTTATTGTAAATGCAATAATTAGCCCCAACATATTCATTAATAATAAAATAGCCCTGGGGATGTAACGCCTTATGAACCATTTCTAAAAATCGTTCTAGTTCCCTCACATGATGCAGAGAACCTGAACAAAATGCCACATCATATTTAACCTCTGGATTTAGGTTAAAGGTATTAAAATCTTCCTGATAAAAATTAACCTTAACTCCAGCTTTTTCCGCATCTTTTCGCGCAATTTCTAAGGAGGATTCCGAAAAATCAAAGGCATCAATATGTTGAGCAAATCCCAATTCTGCCATCAAAATTTCATGATTACCAATCCCACATCCCAAGGAAATCAGGTGATTAAACTTTTGACCTGCAAAATAATCTTGAATTAACCACCGTAACCAATATTTTTTAGTTTGACCTCCAGACATTCGTTGATGGATAGTATCCGCAATAATTGGATTAGAAACCCATTGACTGGCGGCGGCAGTAGGGTTAGTTTCCCAATAATTCTTGGCTTGAGGTTCGGCAATTTCTGGCTCAGGATGATTGACTTCGACGGCGGGAATTGTGACCGGAGAAGGGGGGTTTATCTGCATCTCTAAGGATTCAACAGATGGAGGAGTAGAGAGGTTATTAGAGGCGGGATAGGGATTAATAAAATAGGCTTCTTGGAAGATTTCTAAATAACTTTGAGTCATTTCTTCAAAGGTATTGAGAGACTCCAAAACATACTGGGAATTTTGTGCAAATTCCTGTCTTAAATCCGGGTTTTCTATCAATGTTGTTAGACATTTTGCTAATTCTTCCGGTTGATGGGGTGTGTAAAATAAACCATTAATTTCAGGACGCACCTGTTCAGGAATTCCAAATACGGGAGTCGTAATAATTGGTAGGTTATATCCCATGGCTTCCATAATTACTCTGGGATAACTTTCAATCCGAGAAGTACAGACGAAAATATCCGCAGCGAGGAAATATTGGGCGGTTTCTGGGGTTTCTGGAACTAGGGTTAATCGCTGTTTTAAAGTATCAGGAAGTTGGGCTTTTAATTGAGCTAATTCGGTGCTATAAATACTAGGGCGATCGCCAACAATAAAACAACGAATTTTGTTATGATACTCCTTTGATAATAGGGGCAACGCTTCGAGTAGATCCTTCTGTCCTTTTCGTTCACAAACCGTTCCCAGTAACAAAATAACGATTTCATCTTCTGCTATTGATAACGCGGTTCTGGCTTCAGTTCGAGTTAGCTGTTCAGATGTTTTCAGTAACCGTTGAATATCTAAGCCATTATGAATCACCGTAAAGTTATGATGACTATTTAAAGAGTGATAAAGATTGCGGGTTGCATCGGCAACAAAAATCACTCGGTAGGGAAATTGAAAACATTCTAAGGCGCGGGCTGCAATTTCTGAACCCAGTCCATTAAAATAGGTTTGCCAAGCCTGACTTTCATGGACATTCCACACAGAAGGAATTAATTTTTTCTCTGCACAATCGACCATGAAAAAGGTTTCTAAAGTATTAGCATAAACCAGATCAAATTGTTCTATTTTGAGTTCATTGGCTAAACTTTCAAGGGCAGTATTATAGGCTTCCCGTTGATAAACATTAGCCAGGGGATGTTCCCGAACAATAACTCTAATTCCCTGCTGTTCATAGGCATAGCGTAACGGCCCATCATCAACACAGAAAATCGTCGGCTCTAGTTTTCCTTCTGCGGCTAACTTAACAGCAATTTCAAATTGATGTAACGGCGCGCCCGTATATTCTAAGGCATTACTGCACATTAAAACTTTAGGAATAGGGGCAAAATTAACCGTTGATTTTAGTTTATAGCGTCGAGGTTGAATTTGAAACCATTCATTATCTAAGGATAAATGGGGGTTATAAAAGGGATCAATTTTATGGGCATATTGGCGACGGAATTTTGCCACTTCTTTCGGGTCATCTTTATAACCCCGGCTGGTTCCTTCTCGGTGAATTAATTCTGCTTCTGGGCAATAAACCGATTGATAACCTTGTTCAAATAATCGATAACCATAATCCACATCATTGTAAGCAACGGCAAAATCAACTGAATTAAATCCTCCTAAATCTAAAAACAATTGGCGAGGTGTTAATAAACAAGCCGCCGTCACCGCCGAATAATTTCTTACGACTTTAGAATAGGCTAAATAACCGAAATCTTGACGATGGGTTAACTTAAAGGCATGACCCGCTAAACCATGGTGAAGTCCATGCAGTATTCCAGCGTGTTGAATCCGGTCATCGGGATAAATTAACCGCGCCCCCACAGCCCCGACGCCTCGGATGCGAGCATAACCCATCATCTGAGTTAACCAATGGGAATTAATCACTTCTGTGTCATTATTCAGGAATAATACATAATCCGTATTCACCTGTTCCACCGCCCGATTATTAATCGCAGCAAAGTTGAATTTTCCTTGATTGGCTATTTTTAAAACCGATACTTTTTCCGTGTCGCCAACTTTCTTTAAATACTCTAGGGTTTTGGGGTCATCGCTTTCATTATCAATAATTACAACCTGATAATTTTGATAGGTTGTTTTCTGAATTGATTCGACACAGGCCTGGAGTAATTTCAGTTGATTTTTAGTCGGAATAAGAATTGTTACCGACGGCCCCTGGTCGGGGAATTGATGATAAAAAATTCCTAGATTTAGTTCACTGGCCCAATTCGGTTGATAAACTTTTCCTGAACTTTGAAGACGGGTTAAGGCATCTTGAATGGCGTGTTTTCCAGCATCAAAACTCGCGGGTTTTGCCGCTCCAGAAACGGCCGTTGAGCCGGGGGCGGTGCGCCAATGGTAGAGGACTAAAGGAAGATGACCAATCTGGCGGGAAATTTCCGTTGCTCGTAGGGCAAAATCATAATCCTGTGACCCTTCAAATCCAATTCTAAATCCGCCTAATTCCTCAAAAATTCCTCGTCTAACCACTAATAAATGCCCCATATACATATAGGAAAGTAACAGTTGGGGCGACCAATCGGGCTTAAATTGGGGGGCAAATCGTTTGCCTTCTGGGTCAATTTTGTCATCGTCGGAATAGAGAAAATCAGTTTCGGGATGTTGGATTAGATATAATGCCATTTCCCCTAAAGCATCGGGGGTTAATTCGTCGTCGTTATCTAAAAAGGCAATAAATTCCCCGGTGGCTTGACTCGCTGCACTATTGGTCGCCGCACTAATATTGCCATTTTCGGTACGGAAAAGCACTTTAATTCGAGAATCTTTTGCTGAATATTCAGTTAATAATTCTACGACTTGGGTATCGGTACTACAATCATCCGCAATACAGAGTTCCCAATTGGTATAAACCTGATTAACAACACTTTGAATCGCTTTTTCTAAAAATTCAATCGGGGGGTTATACACGGGCATAACCACGGAAATTTTAGGCAGGATTTCTGGCGAATAAACTGTTAACCGAGTTTTTAAAGATTCTAAACTGCGTTCTGTCCATTGATTGGCGGCTAACCAGGCTTGATAGGGTTCAATGGGTTGCAGTAATTCAAAGCCTTGGGGGGGTAAAAAATCTCCTTGAGGAACGGTTGTTTGCCGATACATTAGGCTCATTTGCCGCAGAATTGCGGGAATTTCCCAAGGCATCGGTAAAAGACGCCCTAAACGTTGTTTTCGTTCTGCTATTCGTTTTTGAATGGCTGCGGTATAACGAGAAACTTGTTTGACTTTGGCGGTACTTTTTTCTAATAGTCCGTAGCGAGAAATTTGGAGCGTTTGAGGACAGTTATAAATCAGAATTTCCCCATTTTCTAAATGGGCTTCTAATCGAATTTCCCAAGTTCCCGGGGGTAAATCAATTAAGGCTTCAAATCCACTTTCGGCGCTGCCTATCCACTTAGGAAAAACCTGTCCCACATCCACACGACGTAACCCATAGGCACAAATCACCCATTGATTACCGTAGATTAATTTTAACTGTGTAATTCGCTGAGTTGGATGGCAACACCAACCGGCAAATAGAATTTGTCCCTGTCTTTGTTCCCACTGTGACGGCACATCAAAGGACGCTCTCAAACTAGAAACTGTTAAGGGATAACGGGCGAATACCGTCCATTTTCCGTTACTATCTTGGGCTTCTAATTCTACTAAAGAATTGCCTTGGGGAACACGAATTTGCAGATAAAATCCTGATGATTTTGCTTGGGAATAGGTCGCATGAATCTCCGCCACATCTTGACGTTCAATGCCATATTCTCCGGTGAAAATATCCGTTCCTATTCTGGCTCTTACTGCTTTTAGTTCTTGATTTCCCGTATGAAAACACCAACCGGAAATATTCAAAAATTTCTCGGTAAACCCTATTAATTCCCAATTGAGAGGAAAATCTAGTGAGTAAATAAATCGACGACGGAATTGTTTTAACCGTCGTTTAGCCCCGAGCCATTTTCCTCGCAGTTTCCAAAATTTGGAGGACTTCATGGCGATAATTTCTCCCTGGGCTTTACCCAGTTCATCTTCTAAACTGAATATTTTATTTAAGGCTTGTTCAAATTGAGATTCTGCCCCGAATAATTTAAGTTGGGTGCGACCTAATTCGTCTTCTAAGGTTAGGAGTTTAGCCAGTCCATCTTGATATTGAATACTGGTAACTTGTAGTTTAAATTCCGTTTTTTCTAGGGCGGTTTCCGATTCCAGACATCGAGCTAATATTTCTTGATATTTAGCATATAAGGGGATATACTTTTCATGAATATCTTGATATTTACCCTGGGTTTGACCTAATTCTATTTCTGTGGCAACGAGTTTATTTACTGCTTGTTCAAATTGGGTTTTAAACCCTTCTAATTCTCCTTGAGTTTTGCCGAGTTCTTCTTCGGTAGAGATTAACTTTGTAATGGCTTCCCCTGCTTTAATTTCTACACCGTTGAGTTTTAACTGAGTTTCACCCAGGAGATTTTCAGTTTTAATTAAACGTTCAACAGCATCTTGAAAGCGTTCTTGCCATTCTTGAATATCCGTTTGTAAAATATCTCGATCTTTGAGTAAAATATCTAAATCTTTTGCGAGAACAGACTGATTTTTTTCTAATTTTCTGAGTTTTGCCCAATCTTCAAAAACCCAATCGGCGGATAAAGGCTGATTTAAACTCTCTAATTCCGATGCCGTTAAATTGCTATTTAAGGGGTAAGCAGTGGCTTCTAAAGTTTGATAGAGTTCAATGGCTTCAGGGAAATAGGCTTTAATAAACAGGGGTTTTGGAGTAGCTAAAATCCGATTTACTAATAGAGACGGCTCGAATTTATCGGAAAATTCACCCTGTAAATTAAGATTAAATTTATGATTAATTTCTTCAATAAAATCAGATGGTTGATTGCCAATAGTATAAACATTTGCTAACAAACAATTATCGGGATGTTGATGATAAAAGTCTAAAACTTTGCGATTATAATTGCTCCACATTTGGATGGCAATTTCGGGATGGTCTAGTAAGGTAGCATCCGTCGCCCGACGATACAAAGAGTCGATGACTTCCCAAGGAGAACGATAGACAAAAATAAATTTAGCTTGGGGTAATAATTGATGCCAAAAGTCCAAAAATAAAGTAGTTCTAGGATCTTTCCATCCCCAAGCTGAAGACGAATCTTGATTAATTTCAATCAGTTTTTTAGCGGTTTCTATCTCTTGTTCTGTGAGGGAGATTTCCCCTGAGAATACACACCCCAGTTCATCAATATTATTGCTTTTAAAAATAGATTTGTGAAAGTCTACAAAATCAACATTTTCAAAATGACCTTTAATATTGCCATAGTCGGCACCAACTAACTGTTTACCAATATTAACCCCTAGATTTTGTAGCAGGGAAGCGGTTAAAGAGGTTCCTGAGCGGTGCATTCCGGCAATGATAATAATGGGAGAAGGGGTGTTAGTTGTATCCATCATGTTCTTGGGGTTCTATTTCAGCGTTTTAATCACAATCAACAACAATATTTAAAGACCTAGTTCCGATGCTGTCTTGACTAAACCGGACTTGATTTTTAAACTGGGTTCAATCAACAAGTCCACTACCCCAGTGCTACAGGAATCTTCATAGGGTTGAACTCGGAACATCCCAACATCAATACAGCGATCTAAATAAGTAAATTCACCCTCTACAATACCAGAAACCCCCGCATTCAGGAAATACACATCTGGTGATAGTTGACATTCAAACTTAAATTTGATGGCAATGGTCGTTCCGGGTTCAATCTGTTTAATAGATTGAGATGTGGCTAAAAAGGAGGCTCCCGCTAATTCAAATCCACTTACGGTTTTAATTAACATTCCAAAGCGAACATGGGAGGCGAGTTTATCAAATTTCACGGAATAGGTGTAAATATAACTATTTCGAGCGACTAAATGATTTACGGTTTCACCCCCTAGGGTAATAATATGGGGTTCTAAAATTTCCGCCCCCCTGGAGGGATATTTAATCGGATGATCAGGAACTAATTTAGGATCAAAATAATCTTTGTAATGTCCATTTTTTGTATTCCAAGAAGGTAGGACGGAGGGAGAGGCTGGGTTTTTAGGATGGGACTGATTTTTTTGGGCATCTTCTTCAACTTCCTCTAAAGGTTGGGAGGATTTACGGGTTAAATGTTGAATTTCATCTCGGATCATGATCATTTGATCCGCATCGGCATAGATCATTTTTTGATATTTAGAAATGATCATTTTAGGAGTATGTTCGAGTAATAATTCTCCCCGATCCATTAATACAGCCGAGTCACAGAGTTGAATAATTGAAGGGGCTGAATGGGAGACAAATAAAATGGTGCCACCCCGATCTTTGATTTCATGAATTCGACTAAAACATTTGCGTTGAAAGGCTTCATCTCCAACGGATAAGGCTTCATCAACAATTAAAATATCAGGATCAACACTGGTAGCTACCGCAAATCCTAAACGGACATACATCCCGCTGGAATAGGTTTTGACGGGTTGATCAATAAAATCTCCAATATCAGCAAAAGCAGCAATACTATCAAATTTGGCTTCAATTTCATGGGTTTTTAATCCCAATAATTGACCATTAAAAAATACATTTTGTCGCCCGGTAAATTCAGGATTAAACCCACTCCCGAGTTCTAATAGGGCGGAAACTCGACCATTAACTTCCACGTCTCCTTGAGTTGGGGTTAAAGTTCCCACAATTATTTGTAATAGGGTACTTTTTCCCGAACCATTGCGACCGACAACCCCCAGGGTTTGGCCTTTCCAAACTTCTAAATTTATATCTTGCAATGCCCAAAAATTATGCGCCAGACTTTTTCCAGGCACAAAAACCTCCTTCAATCGATCCACCGGATGGCGATAACGTTTGAAGCATTTAGAGACGTGATTAACGGATATAGCAATTTCGGTCATTCGATGTTGATTTCCCGGTTTATCAGTGATCAGTTTGTGTGTGAGTTGTGTGAGGAACTGTCACCGCTACAAAACGTCAGCAAAGGCTGGACGCAACCGTCTATAAACCCATAGGCCCCCATAAAATATAACCAGGGCAATAATTGAGGATATGGCTAATTCTCCCCAATGTCTCATTTCCCCGACTAAAACTAAATCTCGATAGCTTTCTGAAAGTCCGGTAATGGGATTGCACCAAACAATCCAAAATTGCCAGGATTCGGGAACTTTGGCAACGGGATATAAAATTGGTGTCACATAAAACCAAAGGTTTAAAATTACGCCTAAACTCTGGGGAATATCGCGTAGAAATACGGTTAATCCAGCTGTTAAGTAGCCTAACCCGGCGGTTAATAAAACTTGGGGTATCCAAACTAACGGCAGTAACCAAAGGGTGGGGTGGAGGATTTGAGAAGACAAGGCGGTTAAGCCAATTAAGGCTACTAAGCCAAAGGAGCTTTCAATAAAGGCGGAAAAAATCGGTACCAGGGGCAATAATCCCAGGGGAAAAACCACCTTTTTGACTAAATTCGGCTGTCCAACGACGGAACTGGCGGCTTGAATTAATCCATTTGTGAAGGCAAACCAAGGAATTAAACCCGCAAATAGCCACAGGCCAAAGGCTAATTCGTTATCGGGAAACCCCTCAAGATTGAGTTTGACCTTGAGAACAATGGAAAAAACATAGGTATAAATCAGCAGTTGGGACAGCTGATTCAACAGAGGCCAGAGGTTGCCAAGAATCGAACCTTTGTATCGTGCCTCTAAGTCCCTTCGGACTAATGTACTTAGCAGATTCAGTTTGAGGGATAATCGGCTATTGACAAGCGACCATTGACTCCCACGCCCCGAAGTTCTGACAAAACCCTTGATTGACCGCAGCAATTTTTTCGTCCTCGTTCACTACACACACCATGATTTCAAGTTCACCACCTGACACAAAGAGCCAAGAAGACCTCAACCCTAAAGTCAACAGTGTTATCAGATATCCCGGCCAGAGGATTATTACTCCCAGATCTTGATCTTAATCAATCAGTGTGCCATACAAAGTGTCCAGAAAGCTAGTCCAAGAAGTAATTACGAATGGGGAATGGGGAATGGGAAATGGGGAATGGGGAATGGGGAATGGGGAATGGGGAATGGGGAATAGAAAGAGTTTACCTCCCCTGCTCCCCCTGCCTCCCCTGCCTCCCCTGCCTCCCCTGCTCCCCCTGCCTCCCCTGCCTCCCCTGCCTCCCCTGCCTCCCCTGCCTCCCCTGCTCCCCCTGCTCCCCCTGCCTCCCCTGCTCCCCCTGCTCCCCCTGCCTCCCCTGCTCCCCCTGCTCCCCCTGCTCCCCCTGCTCCCCCTGCCTCCCCTGCCTCCCCTGCTCCCCCTGCCTCCCCTGCCTCCCCTGCCTCCCCCGCTCCCCCGCCTCTCTAATTAATGAGCGGAACCGTTACCATGGTAATCGTCGCTATTATAGAAGCCGTTTTTGGTTCCGAAGAACAGACAGCCCAGGGTAAAGAACACCGTTAATACGGTCAGGATTAATTTAATATCCATTTTTGGTAATCAACTCCACTCAATACGCTTTTGATTGTAGACCGTTCTGAGTTGGCAGGTGTATAGCAAATCCGTAGTGAGAGTTTTAATATTCTATCCCGGGGTTTGTTTAAATTCAGAATTTAGGTTTGATCAGTTACAATAAAACCCGAGGCTTTCTCATTGATTAATTGAATCTCATGCCGAGAAAAAATTTGTTTTTTAAAGTGATCTTAGTGGGATTGAGTTTAGGATTTATTCTGGATCTCACCGCTAAGTTCTGGGGAGAGTTTATTTGGTTTGAAGAAGTTAATTATTTGTCGGTTTTTCAAGGACGATTACTGATAGAAGTTGGGTTGGCTCTACTGGGTTTATTAATAACTGTGGCTTGGTTAATGGGGAATTTAGTGATAGCTCGACGCTATCGATATTTGTCTCAAGATTTACAAAATAAACCTCCCGATCATCTTTTTGATTTATCTCATCAGAATTTACCTCGATTTTCCTTGGGATTACCTTCGCTTCTAATGCTGGTGATGGGTTTCTCCCTGTTGCTGGGTTTGATTATTATTCATTATAGCCAGATTTTTATTAGTTATTGGCATTGGGATTCGAGTCAACCTCTATTTTCTAAACTTCCGGCTCAGTTTGAACCTCAAATTTTTGAGCAATGGATTAAAAATTTTAAAGACTACAGTTGGAAAATACCTGTTTTAGTAATTTTAGTAATTTCTATTCTCTGGAATTCTTTAATTGTTTTTAGTTTTATTGCTTTAATCTTTGGTTTTGGATTTAGCTTATTATTATCAAGTCATTGGGCAAATTTCTTGCAATATTTTCATCCTACTTCTTTTAACCAAGTCGAACCCTTATTAAATCGAGATATTAGCTTTTATATTTTTAGTCTTCCCATTGCCCACCTGTTAGAATTTTGGGTAATTGGATTGTTTTCAGTTAGTTTTATTACTTGTAGTTTAATATATTTACTATCTGGAAATAGTCTCAGTCAAGGACGATTCCCAAGTTTTTCCCAACCCCAGCAACGTCACCTGCACGGACTGGCGGGGCTTTTAATGTTTAGTTGTGCGATGCGGTATTGGTTAGCTCGTTATGAACTTTTATACTCCACCCAGGGGGTTGTATTTGGGGCAGATTTTACCGATATCAATGTATTAAAACCTGGTTATTTATTGTTATCTATAATTGCTCTATTTCTTTCTGTTTTTCTAATCTGGCAATCTCTTTTTTCGGTCAAAAAAGTCAGACCATATATTGATATTTTTTTAAGAAAAATAGGGGTACTATCTCTAATTAAAAACCGAAATTCACGCCGAGATAAATTATTCGCAGATAGCTATTCCCTTAGAGTAATATTTACTTGGTATTTAGGGCTGAGTCTTCTAGTGGTAAGTATTATTCCCAATTTGGTTCAACAGTTTATTGTTCAACCCAACGAATTAGAGCGAGAATTACCTTATATTAAACACAGTATTAAGTATACTCGCCAAGGCTTTAATTTAGATAAAATCAATGTTGAAACTTTTGATCCAAATGCTAAATTAAGTTATACCGATATTCAAAATAATAATTTAACCATCGATAATATTCGTCTTTGGGATAAACGACCGTTATTACAAACAAATCGTCAATTACAACAAATTCGTCTTTATTATGAATTTTCCGATGCTGATTATGATCGATATTCCATTTTACCCGATAAATTTTTAGGAAAGTTTAATACGGGTTTACAAAAACAACAGGTACTGATCGCCCCTCGGGAATTAAATTATGAATTAGTGCCGGAAAAAGCCAAGACTTGGGTTAATGAGCATTTGGTTTATACTCATGGTTATGGTTTTACCCTTTCTCCAGTCAATCGGGTGGCTGAGGGCGGTCTCCCTGAATTTTTTGTTAAAAATATTGGTGCTGATCCCCAATTAGATCCCGATACAACCTTAGAAGTTTCTCCTCGAATTAAAAATATTATTCCGATTGGTAAACCTCGACTTTATTACGGTTTATTGACTAATACGCAAATTATGACTTCTACTCAGGTCAAAGAACTGGATTTTCCCTTGGGCAATGAGAATGTTTATAATATCTATGATGGTGAGGGTGGAATTGTGATTGGAACGGGATGGAAACGGTTTTTATTTGCCTATTATTTAAAAAATTGGCAAATGCTATTTACCGATAACTTCACCCCCGAAACTAAGTTATTATTTCGGCGTAATATCTTAGAAAGGGTAAAGGCGATCGCTCCTTTTCTCCATTATGATAGTAACCCCTATCTTGTGGTTGCTGACTCTAATTTCCCATCCGTAGATCATAATTATTTATATTGGATGATTGATGCTTATACCACCAGTAATATGTACCCCTATTCCGATCCCGAAGGGGCGGGATTTAACTATATTAGAAATTCGGTTAAAGTAATTGTTGATGCTTATAACGGTAAGGTGAAGTTCTATTCATTAGAGGAAGATAAAGATCCCATCATATCCACACTAAAACAGGTTTTTCCTGATTTGTTTAATTCTATTGAAGAAATGCCTATTACCCTGCGTCAACATATTCGCTATCCCCTTGATTTATTTAGTGTTCAATCTCAACATTTACTCACTTATCACATGAGTGATCCGATTGTTTTTTATAATCGGGAAGACCTCTGGCGGGTTCCAGTAGAAATTTATGCGAGTAAACAACAACCCATGGAACCCTATTATTTAATCATGCGATTACCGACGGAAAAAACCGAGGAATTTATGCTGCTGCTGCCCTTTACTCCTGCTAGTCGGAATAACTTAGTCGCCTGGTTAGCGGCTCGCTCTGATCTCGAACATTATGGCAGTTTACTATTATATCGTTTCCCCAAACAACGCCTGATTTTTGGGCCGGAACAGGTAGAAGCTTTAATTAACCAAGAACCCGAAATTTCTGAGCAGATTTCCCTCTGGAGTCGTCAAGGTTCCCGGGTAATTCAAGGCAATTTATTAGTAATTCCCATTGAACAATCCCTACTTTATGTTGAACCTTTATATTTAGAGGCAGAGGAAAATAGTTTACCGACCTTAGTTAGAGTAATTGTTGCTAGTGAAAACCGAGTTGTGATGCGACCAACCTTAGAAGAAGCATTAAGAGACATCTTTCAAGTCCCACCAATTCAACCCTCTGCTCCCCTAAATTTATCCCAACCAAAAGCCAGTTAAATAAAGAGGGATTACCAATAAATCCCTTTGGCAATGGGCATTCTCCATCCAGTTCCAAAAGCGCGATCGCTAATTTTTAATCCCGGGGCGGCTTGACGGCGTTTAAATTCCGCAATCATTACTAATTTAATCACTTTCTGAACCACCAATTCTTGATGTCCTGCTTCCACAATTTCAGCTAAGGATTGATGTTTTTCAATTAAACGATATAAAATATCATCTAAAATTCCATAAGGGGGTAAAGAATCTTGATCGACTTGTCCGGGTTTGAGTTCTGCACTGGGTGGCTTTGTTAATATATGATCAGGAATGATTTCTTTGCCATGATATTGATTAAACCAAGAACACAAGGAATAAACCCTGGTTTTAGGCACATCGGCAATTACCGCTAATCCCCCATTCATATCCCCATATAAGGTACAATATCCTACCGCCATTTCTGATTTATTTCCTGTAGTTAATAGCAAATGTCCGAATTTATTAGAAACCGCCATTAATAGTGTGCCTCGGATGCGAGATTGCAGGTTTTCTTCTGCTAACCCAAAGGAGGTTCCTGCAAAGATCGGATCTAGGGTTTGATCAAAGGTTTTCATTAAATCCCCAATGGGTAAAGTTTGGGTTTGTATTCCTAAATTATTGGCTAATTCTAAGGCATCTTGAATCGAATGATCGGAACTATATGGAGAGGGCATTAACACCCCTAAAACCTTTTCTTTGCCTAATGCTTCCGTTGCGATCGCAGCGACTAAAGCCGAATCTATTCCGCCACTTAAACCTAAAATAACTTGAGAAAATCCACACTTATGCACATAATCTTTTACGCCTAAAACCAACGCTAACCAAATTTCTTGATCCTGACTTTCAATTAAGTTTATTTGCTGGTTTTGGTCAGAAACAGCAATTAAATCTTGTGTATTTGGGTCAAATTCTATAATTTCAAAATCCGTATCAAAAGGTTTTAAACTTAATATTTTATCACCATTTTTATTAAATGCAAAACTACAGCCATCAAAAATTAAATCATCATTTCCCCCCACTTGATTCGCATACAAAATGGGAATATTATACCGTTTTGCACTATGACTAATTAAAGATTGTCTGAACTTCTGTTTCCCCACTTGATAGGGAGAAGCTGATAAATTAACCCCTAAATTGATATTTTTTTCAGCTAATTCTGCTAAAGGATTACAAGCATAATTACGCTTACCCCAAAATGATTCATCATTCCATAAATCCTCACAAATTGTTACCCCAATTTTAATCCTTTCTCCAGAATTTTCTAAAATAAAAAAATCACTTTCTAACCCCGGTTCAAAATATCGATCTTCATCAAAAACATCATAGGTCGGTAATAATCGCTTTTGAAAATATTGTTTAATTTCACCCTGTTCTAATAAGGCTGCACTGTTATAAATCGGGTTTCCCCCATTTTTTTGATAGTCTAAATTGGGTTCAACTGTTCCTACTAATACCGCAATTCCTGGCGGTAAATCTCTTGCTAATTGCTCTAACTTTTCCGTTGCTGCTTGAATAAAACTGGGACGAATTAATAAATCTCTGGGAGGATATCCTGTTAAGGATAATTCTGTTGTTAATAACAAATCACATCCGGCGGCCAAGGCTTTTTCTGCTGCTTCTAATATCCGTTGGGCGTTTCCCGTTAAGTCTCCAACGGTGGGGTTAAGTTGAGCGATCGCAATTTTCATAGTCAAACTTGAGTATGATATTAATTAAGATGACTTTATTATTGCCAACCCACCCTTAAAAATTAGCGAGCAAGGACGCGCACAAGTGCACACTGCTTCTAACTATTGTATTTAAAACCTCTAAATTTTATAAATATTCTTCTTGGATAGAATTCGGTAACTTTTGTAAATCGGGGATTTCCACCAGTTCCTTCTCCTGTTCCTTGACACTAATTGGCACCCTCAAAGGTTGACGCTGTTCTAACCAACAACTGGCTAAAGGTAAGGTTTGATCCAAATCTTCCAAAGGTCGAGGAATGACCATTACAGCGTTTAACTCCCCAATCCGTTCGGCTTCAAACATTCCCGCCTCTATCGCCATCGCCACATCGGACACAGGGCCCCGAATAATCACCGTACACAACCCCGCCCCAATCCGTTCATAAGACATCAGGCTCACATCCGCCGCCTTCAACATGGCATCCGCCGCTCCCACCATCGCCGGAAATCCCCTAGTTTCAAGTAACCCCACCGCCTGATTACTTAAACGATGACCCGCCCCATTGGTTAGATTGGATAACCGCGAACTAATCGGAAGCACCAGTTCTAAATTTGGAAAGGGTCGAGGAATTACTAAGCTAGAAATAAATTGACCAAACTGTTTAGCCGTTTGCTCCCCTGTTTCCACAGCCAAACGCACCTCAGAAATTTTTCCCCGCACAATTGCCGTGCAGTGTCCCCCCCCAATTTTTTCATAGCCCACTAAATGAACCCCGGCGGACTTCAACATCATATCCGCCGTTCCCACAATCGCCGGGAAGCTCTGGGTGGAAACTAAACCCAAAGCCATATCTCTAAAATCGGTCTGGTTTGACCGTTCAGAATGGCCGGAATTCCGTCTGTTTGCGTCCATTTTTAATTATTCCGATAGATGGGAATTATTGAAGGCTTTGCGATGGGGAAGCAAGGTATCTAATAACTGACTCAGATGTTCTTTTCCATAGATTACCGGAGGAAGGGGCCCAGATGACAGTTCCGAGGATACTGGAGACTGGGGAACCAGAGCCGTTTCCTCCGATTTTTCTGGGTTAGAGGGGACAACCGTTTCCGGTTCAGCCGGAGTGGGCGGAATATCGGACGGTTGAGCCGGGATTTCCTCCAATACCGGGGTAATCTCTGGTTCAGAGGTAGGGGATACCCAGTCTAAAACTGGAGCAGGCTCCTCAAACCAGGGAGACATGATCGCGGGTTCTGGAGTCAATTCCGGTGGCGGAGATACCTGTTGGGGTTCTAATACACGAGAGTGATCCCCAATTAGAGATCTCGCGGCAACAACTTGTTGAGGTGCAATAGAACTCTGCAAGATCGTTGTTTCTGAACCAATACAGGCGTTTTCCCCCAGGGTTCCTGCCCCTAGAATCAACACCCCCGAACCCAAGACCACACCTGTCTCTATCTCTAGGATACCTTGGTAAACCTGAATAATCACCCCCCGCCCGATACAAACTCCCGCAGCGATCCGAAGCTGACCATCGGCTGCCGCTTGTAGGATCACCCCGGGTGCTAGGGTAGCCCCGGGATCAATTGTGACATCGCCACTCACATAAACATCTAGGTTTAGGAGTTGCGGTGGCGATATTTTCATCGAAAAACTGGGTTTGAAACCCCGTCCTTTAGCGAAGTGAAGGACGGCTTTACACAATCTTCTAAGTAACAATCAACCCGTTGGAACGGCGAATTAACTGTACTTTACTAGAAGCAATCTGCCCTAACCGTTTCCAATTAGCATCGCTGACAGATACTTGTCTTTCGGTGTCTCCTGACACATAACCAACACCCTTGGGACATTTCACTAAGTCCCCCTTGCGAAATCCATGACGAGTTGTAGAACCTCCATACTTACGACGCACTCCGCCTTTTGCCGGGAGCATTAAGTGAAGTTGACGACGAGAAAAAGGCGGTCGGCGAATCACTCGGAATTGGGTAGTGGTAATCACAACATCACCAAACCAATTAGCACCATCAGTTTTGGCTGTATGATATGGGCGATACTCAACAAAAGCTGTCGCTGCAATCGCTACACCATCAACTGCATGAGTGTTGAACTTAGCCTTAGATTTGTCTGTTTTGTTCTTGGTTAGCCCTAAGTATTTACGAGTTGATGCGGTTTGATAACCTTCAATCTTAACTACAGGTGCTAACTTTTCTAGTTGGCTTAACATCCATTTTTGTCCAACCATAACAGGTGAAAAACCTTTACCAGATTTCGCTTGTTTACGTCCACTGGTTAAGTCAACATCGGCTTTGATATACTCGGATCTAATTTCTGCAACTGGGTAAATTTTGCATAATTCGGAAACTATTCTCAATTCTAATTGGCGATTAGCGCGAATTGAGGGAGCAAGTTTACCTTGGCGACGATTATTAAAGCGTTTTTGGCGATGGTTGCGTTTTGAGAACTCAACATTGCGGTTGATTCTTCTTCCTCTACGACTTCGGCGCATTAATCGTCTTACATCCATGCGTTCACGGACTGTCTGAAAAGGTAAAATTAGATGAGCCGTATAAAGTGTAAATTTAGCTGACTGAACACCAATCCCAGAGAATTTCTTGCCAGGATCAATCCCAATCACAATATTTTGGGTTGTGTACCCACTGGGCTCAACTGTTAGTTGAACATAAAATTGCCCACCATCTGACCAGTGCTTAACTGCTTTTCCCGACTCAATCCACTTCCTCGCTCTTGCTGGTGTGGTTGGCATCAACGGCTTGTTGTTTTGATCAATTACTGGGATTCGCATTTTGGTATAACCCAATTTCTTGTTTTAGTCTCTTTGCTCAACTCAATTAAGATGTCTTGGCTTTACCCAACACCTGAACCAATCAGGTTTAGATTTTGTCCGAACTAGAGAAGTATTCGGAAGTCTGTACCCAATTGAGTCTCAATCAGCTATTCACTTCTTGCGTTGCCTAAATTGGTTTAAGCAATCCCCGCACTTTTAGGGCGGGGTTAGTGAACTTTACTCGAACCTCTAGCGTTGCAACAGGAAACTTGATGTTAGGGACGTTGGATAATTTCCTCCAGTACCCGACGCTTGGCTTTGGAGTCAATCCCGATTAATCGGACATATTCCCCACGATGTTCGTTCAAGCAACCGTCTAAAGCTGCCATCACCTCGGAGATATTGTTAGATTGAATCGGAGCACAACTGTTCCAAGATCCGGTACGGAAGCGACGAGCATCCGCGTGTTCTGTGCCAACTTTGTAGCCTTTGGCTAACAGACCGCGAACGTGATCCGCAACGCTATTATCTAGTTTGCCACTGCTGACGGTTGCTGTACTAGGACTACTGGTGGAAGCCGGAGCCGAAGCCGTTGGCGCTACTTTGCCATCGGGACGCTGAATAATTTCTTCCAGGACACGGCGTTTGTTTTTGGGATCAATTCCAATTAAACGCACATATTCCCCCTGATGCTCACTGGCGATCGCATCTAATTTAGAAAGAATGTCTGCTACTCCTGAGCCGGAGAGACTGGGGCCACTGCGCCAAGATCCGGTACGGAAGCGACGGGTATCTGCATATTCCGTCCCAATTTTGTAGCCTTTGGCTAACAGATCGCCAATTTGTCCCCCGAGACTGGAACTGGCAACACTGGCCGAGCCCCCAGGAGCCGAGCTAGAGACGCTGACTTGAGCACTGCCAGATTTTGCAGCCACGCTGCCGTCGGGGCGCTGAATAATTTCTTCTAGGACACGGCGTTTGTTTTTGGGATCAATTCCAATTAAACGCACATATTCCCCCTGATGCTCACTGGCGATCGCATCTAATTTAGAAAGAATGTCTGCTACTCCTGATCCCGAGAGACTAGGGCCACTGCGCCAAGATCCGGTACGGAAGCGACGGGTATCTGCATATTCCGTCCCAATTTTGTAGCCTTTGGCTAACAGATCGCCAATTTGTCCCCCGAGACTGGAACTGGCAACACTGGCCGAACCTCCAGGAGCCGCCACGGAAGCACTGCCTTTTCCATTACTGGATTTGGGTGCTACGCCGCCGTCAGGACGTTGAATAATTTCTTCTAAGACACGACGTTTGGCTTTAGCATCAATGCCCAACAGACGGACATATTCTCCGCCATGATCTCTGAGGCAAGCTTCTAAGGCTGCAACGACTTCCCCTGTGGTTCTAGCATTGATCGGAGCACCACTACGCCAAGATCCGGTGCGGAAGCGACGGGTATCGGCGTGTTCGGTGCCAATTTTGTAACCCTTGGCTAACAGATCCCCGATTTGCTGTACGATTTCAGCCGCTAAATTGGAACTTCCGGTATAGGCATAGGAGCGATCGCGACCACTACCATTCCCGACTCCCCCCGATTCATTCCGAATCGGGTTAATACAAGAGGAGTTTTCAGAACACTGATAACCCGCTTTTAGGGATTGGTTGACCCCGATGACGTGGGTAGCAAAGCTTAGATCGGCATCCGTGACGTTAGGTAAGCGATCTGCTTGTTGTTGGTTAGTGATAATTGAACCGGAGGGAACATATTTTCCCGGGGGAATTTCCACGTCTTCGATTAAAACGTGCATCATCACAATGCAACCATTTCCGACTCTGGAATTGAATACCGTAGAACGGAATCCGATAAAACAATTATCTCCCACATAGGCTGGGCCATGAATTAAGGCCATGTGGGTAATGGAGGAATTCTTACCTACCCATACGGAGTAGGATTGACCATCATCCCCTTTAACGCGACCTTCTTCTAAGCCGTGAATCACCACACCGTCTTGGATATTACTATTTTCCCCGATGGCAAAGGGTGCTCCTTCATCGGCTCGAATAGAAGTACCCGGGGCGACTAATACATGAGCACCAATCCGAACGTCACCAATAATATTAGAAAAAGAATGTACATAAGCCGTTGGGTCGATTTTCGGCTCTGCCAAGTTCTTCGACCAAGGGGTTGGAGGAGCCGCTAGGCCACGAACTGCCATATTTTAATTTCTCCTAACCGAATAGTTGTTTGTTGTTTGTTTTCAGTTGTTCGTTATTGCACTGGAGCAAAAGGGATGATTAAGAAGTTGATCCCGTTAAACATTAAGAAGTTCTGAAGTTTTTAATTTCGGGTGCGGAATTTCAACTTTTTTTCAAAATTTGATTTATCCTATAAATAACACCTTTCCTAACTTTTTCCCTCTTAAAAATTTAAAGTCTTTCGCTTCTCAATAACTCCCACTTTTTTCCTGTTAATAATGATCTTTTTTGCTGTAAATCGTTCGATTTTCCACATTAATGGTGTCGATGATTGCAACAACCGCCGCATCACTGGGTCGTTTTTCACTCCCTTCAACATGGCGAGCCGCACTGCCTCGACTCACGAGTACCCATTCACCGATTCCGGCTCCCACCACATCAATCGCCACCTCATACTCGTTGGAGAGATCCTCTCCATGTTCATCAACAAATCGTAAAAGTAGAAACTTGGAACCCCTTAAACTAGGTTCTTTCTGATTGCCCACAACCGTGCCAATCACTTTGGCAATTTGCATAATGAGTCTGAGGAAGAATAAATGGGAATTTGGAGCGATTCATCACAGGATTTAGGGTCAATTTACCGATTTTTAAAATCCTCTGGACATTAGGGACGGTTTAAAGGACGAATCCCACTGAGGCTTTCGCGGAATTGTTCCACTGCTTCGGTATAGCGGATGGGTAAAACATATTCTAAGTTTTCGTGGGGACGAGCGATAATATGAGTGGATAACACTTCTCCACCCTTAACTCGTTTAATCGATTCTACCCCGGCGGATACGGATGCTTGCACTTCGGAGACATCCCCGCGCACAATCACGGTGACCCGGGCGCTGCCAATTTTTTCGTAACCCACTAAGGTGACACGGGCGGCTTTTACCATTGAGTCCGCCGCTTCCACAACGGCAGGAAAGCCTAAGGTCTCGATCATGCCAACTGCAATCGCCATTAAATTTGACTCCTAAAATCAATCAAAACAGTTAGGAAATAATACAGAATTTCTCCATAAAATGGGGATAATTCTGATTTCAATTGAAATTGACCTGGGGTTGTGAAATTACTTTTTAGAACTTCTACGCGAGTCAATTCAACGTTGGATTTTTTGAGTCCCTAGTAAGAACGGAACTGCTCGACTGCATCGGTATAGCGAATCGGCAGAACATATTCTAGGTTCTCATGGGGACGAGCAATAATGTGGGTGGAAGTCACCTGACCGCCATTCACTCGTTTGATGGATTCGACTCCGGCTGCTACGGAGGCTTGCACTTCGGAGACATCCCCACGCACAATCACGGTGACTCGGCCACTGCCAATTTTCTCATATCCCACCAAGGTAACCCGGGCGGCCTTTACCATGGCGTCTGCTGCTTCTACAACAGCAGGAAAGCCTAAAGTTTCAATCATTCCCACAGCAATTGACATGGTTTAACTCCTAATTGGTGAACAAAACAAACTACACTGTATTTTTAAGCAATAAGCGACTTTCCAACAGATTTAACCGTCGGATTTCGGGCTACACTCAGATGTTGCAGTTCCCCTTTAAGTCTAATTTTAGGGCTTATTGATCCCTAGATTTGGCAATAGTTATATTTTCCTATTGCTTACTTTCCGACCCTTGAGGATGGAAACCGAGATCAGCAGATTACCTACAATTTCAATTTACAGAAATAGTAACGAACCTCCCTCTCTAAGAATAGGAGAAGGGTGACACTCTTGACAATATTAATCTGGATTATATTTTCTCATTTTTAATATTATTTTTGTTGATAATGAATTTTGATTAAGTTTTGTTAAGTTTTTAAGAATTATAGCCGTGCCAATAAAACCATAGCTCTAATTAAAAGATTTTTTACCCTTATAGCTCTACAAGCTAGTATAATAGCCCGCCAATTCCGGCTACAAGTCAACCCAAAGACCTATGAATCCAAAATCTTGGTATAGTAAGCTGAGAATTCCTAAGAATTTTCTAATTTTAAGTTAAATGACAGATTTTCTCCTCCACACCAGTTGGTGGATACCTTTTTATGGCTTAATTGGGGCAATCTTGACCTTGCCTTGGTCAATGGGATTGGTGCGACGCACCGGGCCCAGACCCGCCGCCTACTTTAATTTGTTAATGACGGTTTTAGCCCTTGTCCATGGTTCGGTGATTTTCCGCACTACCTGGGATGAACCCATTCAGCAAATCCTTTTCCATTGGGTACACACCAACAATTTAGACCTATCCTTTGCCCTGGAAATCTCCCCTGTGAGTTTGGGGTCAATGGAACTGATTACGGCCTTGAGTTTAGTAGCTCAATGCTACGCCCTGGGATACATGGAAAAGGACTGGGCTCTGGCTCGGTTTTTTGGCCTGATGGGATTCTTTGAAGCCGCCATCAGTGGGTTGGCTCTAAGTGATTCCCTATTATTGAGTTATATTCTCCTAGAATTATTAACCCTCTCTACCTATCTGCTGGTGGGCTTCTGGTATGCCCAACCCCTGGTAGTGACGGCGGCTCGGGATGCGTTTTTAACCAAACGGGTCGGAGATGTCTTGTTGTTGATGGGGGTGGTGTATCTCTCCACCCTGGCCGGAAGTTTGAGCTTTTCCGATTTGGAAGGATGGGCAGAAACCGCCACCTTAATGCCCCTCCAGGCGACCTTACTGGGTTTGGCCCTAATTGCTGGCCCGATTGGAAAATGTGCTCAATTTCCCTTAAATCTCTGGTTAGATGAGGCGATGGAAGGCCCTAACCCAGCCTCGATTCTGCGAAATTCGGTGGTGGTGGCCAGTGGAGCCTATGTCTTAATTAAACTGCAACCGGTTTTGGCCCTATCCCCGATTGCTTCCACAACCTTAGTGGTTTTAGGGACAATTACCGCCATTGGTGCTTCTCTGGTTTCTATTGCTCAAATTGATCTCAAACGGGCTTTATCCCATTCCACCAGTGCCTATTTAGGGTTGGTGTTTATTGCGGTAGGAGAAAGTCATGTTGATATTGCCCTACTATTGCTGTTCACCCATGCGATCGCCAAAGCCTTAATTTTCATGAGTGCGGGTTCGGTAATTCTAACCACCAATACTCAAGATTTAACCGAGATGGGGGGGTTATGGTCAAAAATGCCCGCCACAACCATCGCTTTTATTGTGGGTGCAGGGGGTTTAGTGGCGTTAATGCCCTTGGGAACCTTTTGGACGATGCGCCGTTGGGTCGATGGATTTTGGACAATTCCTCTGTGGTTAATTTTGGTCTTGCTGCTGGTTAATTGTTTAACGGCTTTAAGTTTAACCCGGGTTTTCGGATTGGTTTTTGCTGGAAAACCCCAACAAAAAACCCGGCGAGCACCAGAAGTTCCATGGCCGATGGCTTTACCGATGGTTGCCATGATTATTTTGACTTTATTAGTGCCAATAATGTTACAACAATGGCAATTATTGCTCAGTTGGACTGCGCCTTTGGTGGAAGTTCCCGCTACTGGGTTGGCTGAGATTTTGCGTCAAGCTACGGTGCCTTTACTGGTGATTTCGGGTTTAGTTGGAGTGGCAATTGGAGGCGGGATTTATTTATTTGGAATGGGTTCTAAGCCTTACAAATTACCCTGGAAAGGATTGCAAGATTTATTCGCTTACGATTTTTATATTGATCGAATTTACGATCTAACGGTGGTTTTGTTTGTGAATCGAATTTCTGCTTTTAGTGCTTGGATTGATCGCTATATTATCGATGGCATTGTTAATGTTTTTGGTTTAGCCACTTTATTTAGTGGAGAAGGCTTAAAATACAGTATTTCTGGACAGTCCCAATTTTATCTCCTGACGATTGCTTTGGGGGTGGGGGTGCTGGTGGGATTAATGTTGTGGCAATTTTAATCACGGATTTAGACGGATTGAAGGATGACACGGATTATCGGAGTTATCAGTAATTACTGATAACTGATTACTGATTACTGATTACTGATTACTCATGACTGCTTTATGCTTAGTGTATTAATTTGGCTTCCTTTATTTGGTGCGGCTATTATTGCCTTTTGGCCGAATTTATCGGGTAAAACGGCTCGTCAATTGTCCTTGGTCATCACGGTTGGATTATTTTTATGGTCATTGGTTTTAGCAGGATTATTTGATCCAGGGAATCCTTCCTTACAATTTAAAGAATTTATTCCTTGGATTAAACCCTTGGGGTTAAATTATACTTTAGGGGTTGATGGTTTATCCTTACCTTTAGTGATTTTAAATGGGTTATTAATTACCATTGCGATCGCTATTACGGATTTATTTATCAGTCGTCATCAACTCTATTACGCCTCAATATTATTGATTTCGGCAGGAATTTCAGGAACATTTTTATCCCAAAATTTATTATTGTTTCTGCTATTTTATGAAGTTGAACTCATCCCTTTATATCTGTTAATTGCGATTTGGGGAGGTAAACGCAAAGGCTATGCAGCCACTAAATTTCTCCTGTATACAGCCGTTTCGGGATTTCTCATTTTAGCTTCTTTTTTAGGCATTGTTTGGCTGACCCATACCCTAGATTTTGATTTAGATACTATTAGTGCTACGGCGTTAGGAGTCTCATCTTTACCCCTAAACACCCAATTAATTTTATTAGGCGGTCTGTTAATTGGATTTGGAATTAAAATTCCCCTGTTTCCCTTCCATACCTGGCTACCGGATGCCCACGTTGAAGCCTCAACTCCCGTTTCTGTGCTGTTGGCTGGGGTATTATTAAAGTTAGGAACCTATGGGTTATTACGGTTTGGAGTCGGCCTATTTCCTGATGCTTGGTCAGTAATTGCTCCCTGGGTGGCCAGTTGGGCGGTAGTTAGTGTTTTATATGGAGCTTTTTGTGCCATTTCTCAGAAAGATATGAAGAAAATGGTCGCCTATAGTTCTATTGCTCACATGGGCTATATTTTATTAGCCTTTGCTGCTGCTAACTCCACCAGTTTATTAGGGGCTGTGATGCAAATGGTGAGTCATGGTTTAATCTCGGGATTAATGTTTTTAACCGTTGGCGTTGTATACCGAAAAGCGGGGAGTCGAGATTTAGATATTATTCAAGGGTTACTTAACCCAGAACGCGGTTTACCCCTAATTGGAACTATTATGATTATGGCGGTAATGGCGAGTGCGGGTATACCTGGTTTAGTGGGATTTGTGGCAGAATTTATCATCTTTCGGGGCAGTATGGAAGTCTTCCCCGTACAAACTTTATTGTGCATGATTGGAACCGGATTAACTTCGGTTTATTTCCTGATTATGATTAATAAAGCTTTCTTTGGTCGCCTTTCGGAATATGTGGTGAATTTGCCTTCTGTACAATGGAGCGATCGGATTCCGGCAATAATTTTAGCCTTAATTATTGTGATTTTAGGAATTCAGCCTAACTTACTGGTGAGATTAAGTGATGCTTCTACAACGGCTTTAGCCCATACTCAACCCTTATTTGCTCACCATCTCGCAGAAAAAGTTTAATTTTTTGATAGAGTGGGTTTAAATAATTGAGCAGAAAATCAAACCCACTTTATCACTTTTCCAAAGATAAATTTTAATTAAACCTTTAAACAAAATGAAACTTACGGATTTTACCCCCATGTCTAAACATCCTTTATCTGAATATATTCATCGCCTGGAGTCCGGTGAAGCTCTGTTGCCGAATTATCCCGAAAATTTGGTGGAAGTTGTGGGCATCTTGAAAAGTTATGGTGTTGTTCTGGATGCCTATTCTAATAATTTAATTTATATTGCAGATGAACAGTTTTTAGAATTATTCCCCTTTTTCAAGTATTTTAATGG
Organism: Planktothrix sp. PLAVEN19ND; assembly: GCF_057220675.1. Lineage (NCBI taxonomy): Bacteria > Bacillati > Cyanobacteriota > Cyanophyceae > Oscillatoriales > Microcoleaceae > Planktothrix > Planktothrix sp. PLAVEN19ND. Next base: position 4,565,221 of record NZ_CM170132.1, read on the forward strand.
AGAAGTCAATATCAAAAAATTATTTCAATATTTGTGGCATGATCGGATTAATTTTGAATATGCCGAATATTGTATGAAAACCATGTTTTGGCATGGGGGAGGCAAATTAGATGAATATTTAGATTCTTCTGAATTTCTCAAGTTAGCAGAAACTGCGATTCAAGCTAAAACTAAGGGAAATTTGATGATTCAAACTCTCCATCGTTTTTTCCCGGAATTTCTACCCGAACAAATCCGACAACTGGCTTATTATAGTGGATTAGGTCAATTTTGGCGGGTGATGAGTGATATGTTTATTTCCCTTTCTGACCGTTATGATCAAGGAGAAATTAAATCTATTCCTGAAGTAGTCAATCATATTTTATTAGCCCTAGTAGAAGCTGCTAATAAACCCATTACTTATAGCGTCAAAATCAATAATCAAGTTTATGATATCCTGCCAAAATCTGCCGGATTAACTTTTTTAATGGATACCGCAGTTCCCTATGTTGAAGCTGTGTTCTTTAGGGGAACTCCTTTTCCTGGAACGGTTTCTTATAATGCTCAAGCCCATCAAATTCCCACAGAGCAAAAAGACTTTGCCTATGGTGCATTATACGCCGATCCTTTACCGATTGGTGGGTCGGGTATTCCCCCAACTCAATTAATGCAGGATATGCGTCATTTTCTTCCTGATTATTTACATAATATCTATCAAAATAGTTGTCGCGGAGAAGATGATTTACGGGTGCAAATTTGTCAGAGTTTTCAAAAGTCAATGTTCTGTGTCACCACGGCGGCAATTGTGGGATTAGCCCCCCATTCTATTAATACTAATGATCCTGAACAAAAACAAGCTAATCGGATCTATTTTGAGAATTGGATGGATCGATTTTTAAACTCCCGTTTAGGGGAAGTTAATCAACCTACATTCAGGGAATGTAAGCTATTTCCTGAACGTTAAAAGACACTTTAAACTAGAAACCAGGTTTATTTGAGAAATCCGGTTTTTGAGAAGTTGTGATCGCGCCAAAAACGAGCGGAAAACAGATAATCCCTCTTTTATCACTATAGTAAGGGCAAAAAGATAGTAATAGTAAAAAGAAGAATCTGTCGAGGGAAGCTCATCCTAAACGCGGCCAAATCGTTCAATCGGCCAAAAACGAAATACGGCGCGACCAATAATATTTTCCTTGGGAAGAAAACCCCAAACATGGGAATCATTACTATCATTGCGATTATCTCCCATAACAAAATAGGAATTCTCAGGAACTTTTACTGGGGGTAATTGATAATGAGGTTCCTCAGCAATATAACGCTCAAATTGGGGCTGATTGTCAATATAAACCCGACCATTTTTAACTTCAATGGTTTGACCTGGCTGACCAATAATTCGCTTAATAAAGGCTTGATCTGCCGCATAGCCAATCTCTTGTAATTGGGGAGGAGGAGCAAAAACAATAATATCGCCAAATTGGGGAGAATCTAAATAATAGGATACCTTTTCTATGACTAAGCGATCGTTTATTTCTAAAGTCGGGAACATGGAATCTGAGGGAATAAATCGAGGTTCAGCAACAAAAGTTCTAATTAATAATGATAATCCCAGGGCGATCGCTAAAATTACAATATTCTCTCGGATTTGATCCCAAATACTTTTTTTAGGGATTGCAGGTTGGGGCTTTTGAGTTACTTGTTTTTCTTCGGATTTCATTGTTTTTTTCCCTAATATTATTATCTATAAAAATAAATTGAGAATTAAGAATCGCAATTAAGCTATGATTCTTAATTCTCAATCATTAACCCTGGAAATTGAAGGGATAAATTGTTAATTCTCATGGGAGGATTTGTGATGAAAACGAATTCCCAAAAAGACATCATAGAGGAAACCCCAAAAGTCTTTCTTTCCTTCTAATATTCCCAAGGTTTGGGGAGAACCTTTTTCATCTAACAGAGGCTTCATAAATTCATAGGTTGGCTTGTAATAATACCAAGGAATAGATGGCCATAAATGATGAATCAGATGGTAATTTTGCCCCAAAATTAACAGATTTAAAACCGAACCCGGATACACCCTAGCATTTTTCCAGCGACCCCGTTCTTGAAACGGACGATGGGGTAAATAATCAAAGAATAAACCCAAAGCTATGCCCACAACCAAAGCCGGACAAAACCAGAAATTCAGAATATAGCCGAGGAATTCATAATGAATAGAGATCGCAACAATAGTCACTACAAATAAGCGACTCAAAAACCATTCCAAAAGCTCATATTTTTTCCAAAGTCGGCGCTTGAAAAAAAACACTTCATGGTAGAAAAAACGTGCCGCAATCAACCACAAGGGGCCACCTGTGGAAACAAAATGATCCGGATCATTGTCTGGATCATTAACATGGCAATGATGTTGGATATGCACCCGCGTAAATACGGGAAAAGCGAACCCTAACATCAAAGCACTACCGTGTCCTAATACCGAATTCAGAATGCGGTTTTTGTGGGCAGAATTATGGGATGCGTCATGGATCACTGTCCCCGAAAGGTGCAGCGCCAAAACATTAATCAAAAAACAACACCAATCCGGCCAACCCCAAAGCCAGTATCCCAATGTGGAACAGATCACCATTACTACCGCACCGAAAAACATCAGTAGCGTGGTGTTAAAACCACCCTCTGCGGTGAGGTATTCCTTGGGGACTGTCAGTGGCTTACTTGCCTCCGACATTACAGTTTGCACTCCTTGAAGTTTCACACCTGAGTATTTTATGAGAAAAGTAACAAAGTGTAAAGATTTATAAAATCACTAAACCCGAACGTAATTGCCTAAAATACCACGATTTTACCCCTAGGAGAAAATATTTATGTCTAGCTCACTGTCGCGTACATCCTTAGTCGGACTGTTTAGTTTATCCATGACCCTATCAATCCTGGGTTCCGCCACCGGGGCCAACGCTCAACCTCGGTGGCCATCTTTACCCAGTCTGACCGACCTGCTGCAACTCCCCCGCAACACAACCCAACCCCCCCAAACCTTTCCGACTCCGGCCACTAATCCCACCCAATCCCCAGCCCCCCAACCCACCGATCAAGGCCCCCTAAATCCTCAAGTGGAAGTGGAAACCGGGGACACAGCAATTGCTCGGTTTCGATGTGAGGTGATTGGCGGTCAATATACGGTGATGTATTATCCCGTCAGCCAACCCAATCAAGGCTATGCTTGGGCAGTTCCTAGTAATATGGGGGGCGGATGGACACCGGAACGCCGTTGTGGAGAGATTAGTCGCCGTTTAGAATCCTATCGTCCCGATGGATTAGCAGAAATCAGTACAGCGATGGAGAACGGTTACAATACCCTCTGCGCCACCACCGAAGATGTTCCCCAATGTCGGATTGTCTTAACCGTACCCCCTGGGGAAGATCCTTTATTAGTCCGCGATCGCATTTTCCAAAACCTCGTAATTGCCGACAGTGGCCAAAGCACCCAAGGTGTTCTAACCCTGATAGATGAAAAAAGTACCGGGGACATCATTCGAGGGGCTTTAGGACGTCCGAGAACCCGTTCTACTGGTATTCCCCTCCGTCAATTCCTCGACCCCACCGATGGCGGCACCGGAGCACGCTTAAACCCCCGTTATTTTCCTCAATAGGGAACAGGGAGCAGGGGGAGCAGGGGGAGCAGGGGGAGCAGGCAGGGGGAGTAGGGGAAGCAGGGGGAGCAGGGGGAGCAGGGGAAGCAGGGGGAGCAGGGGAAGCAGGGGAAGCAGGGGGAGCAGGGGGAGCAGGGGAAGCAGGGGGAGCAGGGGGAGCAGGGGAAGCAGGGGGAGCAGGGGAAGCAGGGGAAGCAGGGGGAGCAGGGGGAGCAGGGGAAGTAGGGGGAGCAGGGGGAGCAGGGGAAGCAGGGGGAGCAGGGGAAGCAGGGGAAGCAGGGGGAGCAGGGGGAGCAGGGGAAGTAGGGGGAGCAGGGGGAGTAAACTCTTTCTATTACCTATTACCCATTACCCATTCCCCATTAGTAATTCGTAATTCGTAATTCCTGATCCTGATGTGTCCCTGACGTGGTTAAATTCTGTTTATGATCTGTAGAGAGACGCGCCATGGCTCGTCTCTACAGACAATTCCCTAGATCTTTAATTGAGTCATGCAACCGCAAAATCTACTGCATCGAACCAAAATAGTCGCTACAATCGGCCCTGCTACCCAGAAGCCTGAAGTTCTCCGCGCATTGATTTTAGCGGGTGCAACGACTCTGCGCTTGAATTTTTCCCATAATACCCATGAGGATCATCAACGCAGTATTCGGATGATTCGACAAACCGCCTTTGAACTGAATCAACCTGTGGGGATTTTACAAGATCTCCAAGGCCCAAAAATCAGATTAGGGAAATTTGAGACGGGTTCGATTGTCCTGAACCGGGATGATCAGTTTATTCTCACCAGCGAAGATGTGGTGGGAACTCAAGAAATTTCCTCTGTCACCTACAAACCCTTAGCCGATGAAGTCCCTGATGGGGCGGTGATTCTCCTCGATGATGGCAAGGTGGAAATGGTCGTGGAGAAAGTCGAACAGGCCAAAGGACGCTTATGTTGTCGTGTGGTTGTGGGCGGGACTCTTTCTAACAGTAAAGGGGTGAATTTTCCTGGGGTTTATCTGTCCATTAAAGCCATGACGGAAAAAGACCGCCGGGATTTAATGTTTGGTTTAGATCAAGGGGTGGACTGGGTAGCTTTAAGTTTCGTGAGAAATCCCCAGGATGTTTTAGAAATTAAAGAATTAATTGCGAGTGCGGGTAAGGATGTTCCCGTGATTGCCAAAATTGAAAAACATGAAGCCATTGAACAAATGGAAGAAATTTTGGCGTTGTGTAATGGGGTGATGGTGGCCCGAGGTGATTTAGGGGTGGAACTCCCTGCCGAAGATGTGCCAATTTTACAAAAACGGTTAATTATCACCGCCAACCGGATGGGAATTCCGGTGATTACTGCGACTCAGATGCTAGATAGCATGGTGAATAATCCCCGACCCACCCGGGCGGAAATTTCCGACGTAGCTAATGCGATTTTAGATGGTACCGATGCGGTGATGCTTTCCAATGAAACCGCCGTGGGTAACTATCCGGTGGAAGCGGTGGCGACCATGGCCCGGATTGCGGTGCGGATTGAACAGGAGGGTGTGACCCGCAATATTTCTAAGGTAGAAGATACCGGACGTTCGATTCCCAATGCTATTAGTCAGGCGGTAGCACAAATTTCCCATCAGTTGAATGCAGCCGCGATTATGACTTTAACTAAAACTGGGTCTACGGCTCGGAATGTGTCCAAGTTCCGACCCCAAACCCCGATTTTAGCGATTACTCCCCACGTTGAGGTGGCGCGACAGTTAAGTTTAGTTTGGGGGGTGAAGCCTTTATTGGTTTTAGATTTACCTTCGGCTGACCAAACCTTTCAAGCCGCGGTGAATGTGGCGAGGGAAAAAAATCTGCTGGCCGATGGGGATTTGGTTGTGACCACGGCGGGAACTTTACAAGGGGTGGCCGGATCTACGGATTTGATTAAGGTGGAAGTGGTGACGGCGGCTTTGGGTAAGGGAACGGCCGTGGGTCAAGGCTGTGTGACCGGACGAGCACGGGTGGCCCGCAGTGCTGGAGAGTTAGCTGATTTTAATGCCGGGGAAATTTTGGTCACGGTTCAAACCAGTGCCGATTTTGTCGATGTGATGCGGAAGGCGGGGGGTGTGGTCACGGAAGTTGATAGTTTGACCAGTCACGCGGCGGTGATTGCTTTACGTTTGGGGGTGCCTGTGATTGTTGGGGTGAAGAATGCCACTCGCTTGATTCGAGATGGGGTGATTCTGACCTTAGATATGGAACGCGGGATTGTCTATTCGGGCTCTAGCAGTGGTTCGGGAAGTGAAAATCTCTAAAGCTATTTTCCTTCTCTATTGGATTGATTAACATTAGATTTTTTCCTAAAAAATTAGCGATCGCCGGATGATAAAATCATTCGTTGATCGCTTTTTCTTTAGCTCTTTTTGACCCGAGGTTGAAAAATTATCCCTAACGGTCAACCGAACCCATAATAATATCGATACTCCCGAGAATTGCCACGAGGTCAGCGATTTTTTCCCCTCGAACTAATTCCGAGAGAATGGGTAAATTGCAGAAATCCGCCGCCCGAATTTTGAACCGCCAGGGAAAGACATTATCATCCCCAATAATATAAATACCGAGTTCTCCCTTCCCGCTTTCAATTCGGACATAATGTTCCCCTTTGGGAATTTTGAAGCTCGGGGCGATTTTCTTGCCAATAAATTGATAATCAAAACCATTCCATTCGGATTTCGGCCCGCCCATCATCCGTTGGGCTTCTAAATTTTCGTAGGGGCCACCCGGCAGAGCATCGAGGGCTTGATACAGGATTTTAAGGGATTCTCGCATTTCCCGAATCCGCACAAAATAACGGGCTAAACAGTCTCCGGCGGTTTCCCACTGCACATCCCAGTCTAACTCGTCATAACATTCATAGTGGTCAACTTTGCGTAAATCCCACTTCACCCCCGAGGCGCGCAACATCGGGCCGGATAATCCCCAGTTAATTGCCTGTTCCCGGGTAATAGTCCCTAACCCCTCAATCCGACGTCGGAAAATCGGGTTATTGGTAATTAAGCGTTCATACTCGTCAATTTTTGGCCCGAAATAATCGCAAAAATCTCGACATTTCTGCACCCAACCATAGGGTAAATCGGCGGCGACTCCCCCAATGCGGAAATAGTTATTATTCACCATCCGGTATCCGGTGGCCGCTTCCCAGAGATCATAAATCAGTTCCCGTTCTCGGAAAATGTAGAAAAACGGAGTTTGGGCGCCGACGTCGGCCAGGAATGGGCCAAGCCATAGGAGGTGATTGGCGATGCGGTTGAGTTCGAGCATAATCACCCGAATATATTGCGCCCGTTTGGGGACGGTGACTCCGGCCAATCGTTCCGGGCCATTTACCGTTACCGCTTCGTTGAACATTCCGGCGGCGTAGTCCCAACGGCTAACGTAGGGAACGTACATGACAACGCTGCGACTTTCGGCGATTTTTTCCATGCCGCGATGCAGATACCCAATCACGGGTTCACAGTCCACCACGTCTTCCCCATCCAGGGTGACAATTAACCGTAAGACCCCGTGCATGGAGGGATGGTGTGGCCCCATGTTCAAGACCATGGGTTCTGTGCGGGTTTCAATTCTACTCATACTTTTCTCGGTGTTCCCTAACGCGGATTTATGGCTTTCTTGGGATTTTTGTTTCAATTGCTTAATATTATAGGAATACTTGGATAGTCTGAGATCGAAGTCTTAGCAAAAAATACTCAAAAGCCTTTTGTCCCTGCTAGGGGTCTGTACTTTCCCAGAAACCGGGTTTCTTAGTTTGAGAGGTTTGCGATCGCAATTTTATTAATTTATATCTATTGAAAATAGTCTATGAACACACCACCCGTTAAAATTGTTGAAGTTATTAATCAGAATAAGGACGCACAATGGTTGAGAAATTAATTATAGATAACTTTGCAGGAATTGAACACTTAGAAATAGAGGTTAAGAAGATCAATATTATGATTGGCCCTCAAGCCAGTGGTAAGAGTGTCTGTGCAAAATTATTATTTTATTTTAAAGAGTTTATCTTCGCGCTAATTAAAGCTGTTGAAGAAAAAAAAACTAAGCGTCAATTAGAATCTTCTTATTCTAACAAGTTTAAAGAGTTTTTTCCTCCCAAATTCTGGGGAGATCATGAATTCAACTTAAGATATGAAATTAATGGCTATTTTGTTCAAATCTATCGAAATCATAATAAATCATCGCTTTTACTTGATTATTCTGATTTCTATAACTCTGCTTTGTCTAAGTTGCGAAAAATTGATCGTCAAAGACAAAATAAAAAAACGGTGATTTTACATCTTAATCCTTTAGACGTTGTTGAAAATCGCTCAAATTTGATGGATATTTTTGAAAAAAATCTTGGTAAAAACTCTACTTTTTTCCAATATTTTATTCCGGCGGGTCGTTCATTTTTTGCTTATATAGGAAAAAATATTTTTTCTATATTATCAAATCAGAAATCTTTAGATCCATTTATCATAAGCTTTGGAAGATTATATGAATTAATGAAAAACACTATGCAAATTAACGAGTTTGAAGATGAACGTCAAAAATTTATTGATATGGAAATAAAACCCTTAGTAGAAAAAATTTTATGTGCTAAATATATTATTGAAAATGAGGAAGATTTTTTAAAAACTTTAGATGGTAGGAAAATTAATATTTCTAATTGTTCATCTGGTCAGCAAGAAACACTCCCATTAGTAATTATATTATCTACCATGCCATTTATACAATCTATCATGCCATTTATACAACCTATTTTTGGAGGTCAAACCATATATATTGAAGAACCAGAAGCCCATGTTTTTCCAACTGCTCAAAAACATATTGTTGAATTAATAGCTACTGTTTTTAATACTAACCCTGATAGTCTTCAATTTTTTATTACCACCCATAGCCCCTATATTTTAACCGCCACTAACAATTTACTACAAGCGGGTTTAATTTATCAGGATGCTAATGATCAAGTGATCGAAAAACTCGAAAAAATTCTTCCTCGCTATAAAACTTTATTAACAAAAGATGTAGCAGTTTATTCTTTAATGGATGGTTTCTGTAAATCCATTATCTCTGACGAAACGGGATTAATTGATACCAATATTATTGACTCTGTTTCTGAAGAATTGGCTATGGAATTTGATCAACTTCTTGACCTGATTTAAGTGCGATATGAAAAAGCGTTTTCCAGAGTGCGAAACTATTTCGTCTAATAAACGAATAACTCGTAAAGAAAATCAGAGTCAAATTATTATTGAAAATCCGAATCAATTTAAAGTTTGTGTAGTTCAGGTTGATGGATGTGCAATTAAAGAAGGTAAGCGTTGTGATTATTTGGTTATTCCTGATCAACAGGATATCAAAAAAATTATAGAAATCTATATTGAGCTTAAAGGGTCTGAAATTTTGCACGCCATTAAACAACTCGAAGCAACCATTCAAGAGCTTTCTGATCATCCAGCTAAACAAGAAAAGGTTTGTATTATTATATCAACTCGGTGCCCTCTAACAACACCTGAAATTCAAAAGTTTAAGCTCAAGTTCAAAAAGACATATAATGCTAAACTAGAAGTCAAGAAGATGACTTATACTTATTGTTTAAGCTAATATCATTAATTATAGGAATAATTACATTGTCTGAAATCAAAGTAGTGGAAGAAAATACTCAAACCTCCTTTGTCCATATTCCCGTATTGAGTCGGGAATTAATTGCAGGGTTAGAAATTCGTGCGGGGGGGGAATATCTCGATGCAACCGTTGGCGGTGGTGGACATAGTTTGTTATTATTGCAAGCCGGGGAGAATATCCAGTTAACAGCAATTGATCAAGATAAAGACGCGATCGCTGCTGCTAGGGTTAAATTTGAACAAGCAGATCTTTCTCTATTGGAAAGAGTGCAGTTTTGGCAAGGAAACTTTGCTGAATATCAGCCTAAATCTAAACAATTTGATGGAATTATAGCGGATTTAGGGGTAAGTTCCTATCAGTTTGATCAGCCAGAAAGAGGGTTTAGTTTTCGCCATACCGCCCCTTTAGATATGCGAATGAATCAACAACAATCTTTGACGGCGGCGGAGATTATTAACCATTGGGATGAGAAGCAATTAGCGAATATTTTTTATCAGTATGGGGAAGAAAGATTATCCAGACGCATTGCCAAAGGAATTGTAGAAAAACGGCCGTTTCAAACCACAACGGATTTAGCCTATGCGATCGGCGGTTGTGTTCCAGCGAGTTATCGTCATGGACGAATTCATCCGGCTACCCGTGTCTTTCAAGCATTAAGAATTGCGGTGAATCAAGAGTTAACTCGTTTAGAAAAATTTATAGATCAAGCGCAATATTGGTTAAAACCTGGAGGTAGAATTGGGGTGATTAGTTTTCATAGTTTAGAAGATAGAATCGTTAAACATCGGTTAAAAGAGTCTCCTATTTTACAGGTATTAACTAAAAAACCGATTCAACCCCAACCCGATGAACTAAATAATAATCACCGTTCTCGTTCAGCTAAATTAAGATTAGCAGAACGAAAGATAATAGAATAAGGAAGACCCCACCCCTACCATTTTTGTGATTTGAGATGTTAGGGCGGGAAGACCCCGCCCCTACAATTTTTGTGATTTTGGGTAATTTATGCAACTCGCTATAGTTGCTATAATAGCAAAATTGAGTTAATAGTATATCTCCGATGCTGATGAACATTCTCAAAAAATATTCTGTATTCATTCTGTTGGTGATTGCGATTTTGATCGCTCCCGTTTGGACAATGCTAACCTCTGCCCAAACTTCTAATACTCTGAAAACTCAAGTCATCGAATATCGCCAAGGAGATGCGGTTTTAGAAGGATATTTAGCCTATGATTCTTCAAAAACAGGCAAACGTCCAGGGGTGTTGGTTGTGCATGAATGGAAGGGGTTAGATGACTATGCAAAAAAACGCACGGAACAACTTGCTAGTATGGGTTATGTTGCCTTTGCTGCGGATATTTATGGCAAAGGAATTCGACCCCAAACCGCAGAGGAAGCTAAAACCCAAGCGACCCTTTACCGCAATAACCGGGCGTTATTAAGGGAAAGGGTAAATGCTGCTTTAGCAGAACTTCGTAAACAACCTCAAACTGATCCTGAAAAGTTGGCTGCGATTGGCTATTGTTTCGGAGGAACAACAGTGTTAGAATTGGCAAGAAGTGGTGCAGATGTGGATGGGGTGGTGAGTTTTCATGGCGGTTTAGATAGTCCTAATCCCCAGGATGGGAAACGAATTAAAAGCAAAGTTTTGGTCTTACATGGGGCGGATGATCCGTTAGTTTCCCAAGAGGATATTCAGGCATTTGAGAAGGAATTGCGAGAGGGAAATGTCGATTGGCAAATGGTGAATTATGGTAGAACAGTTCATAGTTTTACCAATCCGAAATCGGGGGATGATCCCTCTAAAGGAATCGCCTATAATCCCGATTCTGATCGTCGTTCTTTTGAAGCGATGAAACTATTTTTTGAGGAAATTTTTTAAAGGTTAAAGGTGCGATCGCTTTTTTAAACAAGAGGCGATCGCATTTATTTTCTATAGATTTCTATTAAATTAAACCTGCAATAATATTAATACTCATCGCCACAATTACGGTATTAAAGAAAAAAGAAAGAATGCTATGAAATAGCGATAAACGCCTTAATGATCGCGAGGTAATTTGTACATCTGAAACTTGACTGGTCATGCCAATTACAAAAGAAAAATATAAAAAATCCCAGTAGTCTGGCTCTATATCTTCGGGAAAATCCAGTCCTCCTGCTGGAGAATTACTGAGAGTTTTATGGTCTTGATAATATTCATGGGCATAGTGAATCGCAAAAATTGTATGAACTAGCAACCATGACCCAATAATTGTGATCACTGCCAAAATTATATGGGGAATAATTATATGAATATTCTGATCTTTTGTTTCTTTTAATATAAAAGTAATTGCTAATATACTAGCACAGGCAGCAGCCGTAATTAAGCTCAAAATTACTAATCTTCCTTCATCCTGACTTTGAGCATTGCGGCGCATTGTTTTGGGGATTGCTTGCACCATTAATAGCCAAGTTGAGATTAAAAAACAGAGCATTCCCGTATTCCATACCGAGAGAATCCGAGTGGATAAACTAAACCAAGATGGCAGAAAAAATGATGATATTAAAGAGAATAAAGCCGATAAAATCAGGCGATAGCGAACTCTCCATTGGTGAGGAATTTGAGGTTTGAGCATTAGTTTATATCCCAAATTTTATTAATTAAAGTTAATTGGGACGGGGTGGGAAATTCCGTAACCCTGAGCATAATCAACTCCTATCTCCCGCAATTTTTCTAAGATCATTTCGTCCTCGACAAACTCAGCCACCGTTTCCAAATTCATGGCATGGGCAATATGATTAAAACTTTCCACGATCGCTTGAGAAATCAAATTATGATTAATATTCTTGACAAAAATACCATCTATTTTTAGATAATCAACGGGTAAATTCATCAAATAAGCAAAGGAGCTTAACCCACTGCCAAAATCATCTAAAGCAAAACTACAGCCAATCTCTTTGAGCGCGCCTATAAAATATCGGGCTTGGTCAAAGTTAGCGATCGCTTCGGTTTCAGTAATTTCAAAACAAATGGTCTGTGGGGGAATTTGGAAGCGAGGAAATTGTTCGATTAAAAACCTCATAAACTGATGATTACAAATACTAGCACCAGAAAGATTAATCGTATATAAGCCTTTAGTCAGAATTTCTTGCCTAGATAAATTTTGATAATTCGAGAAAAAAGTTTCAATTACCCAGCAATCGATCTCGGTGATCAAGCCATAACGTTCGGCGGCGGGAATAAACTCATTAGGCGAGACTAATTCGTCATTATCACCTAACATTCTGACCAAAATCTCATAATGCTCTACTAAAGGTTTAGAAGTAATAGAGATAATCTTTTGATAGTAGAGACAAAAACGATTGGTTTCCAGGGCTCGACTGATTTTGGCAATTAACTGTCTCTCCCCCCGCTGTTTAATGAGTTCGCGATCATCTTGACGGTAAATATGAACACAGTTGCGCCCGTTCGCTTTAGCCGCATAACAAGCCGCATCAGCTGCTCCTAAAACCTCCATCAAATCTCGGCTAGTTTGGTCAATGGCAACCACTCCAATACTGACCCCGAGGATAAAAGTTTTGCCACTCCACATAAACCGAAACTGACGCACTAGGTCTTTGAGCTTTTCTGCAATATCAAAAGCTTGAGCGAGGGGACATTGATTGAGCAAAAGACCAAATTCATCACCCCCCAGGCGAGCCAATATATCATTAGCGCGAACCCCCTGTTGTAAAAGTTCCGTAATTTGACGCAGTAACTCATCCCCAGCAATATGACCGACGGTATCGTTAACAACTTTAAACTGATCTAAATCTAAATAACAGAGAACGTGCTGCTGATTGCTATTTTTAGTAGAAGCGATCGCATCTATGAGGTACTGCTCAAATCCTCGACGGTTAATTAACCCTGTCAGGGCATCATGACTGGCTTCCCAGGAGAGTTGACGGGTGAGATGACGCCATTGGGTCATATCATGAAAGACAATGACTGCGCCGATAACTTCACCTTGACGATCGCGAATTGGGGCTGCTGAGTCCTCAATCGCATACTCCGTCCCATCCCGGGCAATCAGAATTGTATGGTTATTAGCTGAACCTACTATTTTCCCTTCTAACAGTGCTTGGCTGACCGGATTATCTGCGGGTTTTCGGGTAACTTCATTAATAATTACCAAAACCTCAGACAAAGAAAGTCCTTGGGCCTGCTCTGCTTTCCAGCCCGTGAGTTTTTCAGCAACTGAATTAATATATCTAATATTCCCTTGGGCATCAGTGGTAATCACCCCATCACCAATAGATTGTAAGGTCACCTGAGCTAATTCTTTTTCAGCAAAGAGGATATCTTTGAGGCGTTGATGTTCTTCTATCTCTTTGAGCAGGCGCAAATTCTGTTCTTGCAGTCTTTTTTGGAGTCGTTGGATAGTGAGGTGAGTTTCGACCCGGGCTAATACTTCTTCGACTTGAAACGGCTTAGAAATATAATCTACCCCGCCCGCCGCCAGTCCTTGAACTTTATTTAATGTTTCATTCAGTGCACTTAAAAAAATCACGGGAATATTTGCGGTGCGCTCATCGGATTTTAATTGTCTGCACACTTCATAGCCATCGATATCGGGTAATTTAATATCAAGTAAGATTAATTCCGTCGATGGAGATTGGGCGGCTCTGAGTGCCATGGCCCCCGTCGTGGCACTGCGAACCTTATAGCCTTCTTCACTCAAGGTATCCCTGAGCAAACGGAGGTTATCGGGTAAATCGTCAACGATTAAAATATCCCCTTGATGACTGATAATTGGATCGCTTATCATGCTATATCTTTAATTTGATAAAATTTAAGTATAATATAGCAATATTTTACTGAATAGGGAAAAAATATTAATGGGTTTTTATTAGATACTCATATTTTATTTTCTGGGGATTTCAGATAGTTGGAATTTCCTAAATATCAAGTAAATCGGTTATGAAAAATCGGACTTCCCAAATCGCCGGGCTACTGGTTATTTCCATCTCTGTAATTGTACTCCTAGGTTGGCAATTTAACCTATCCCTGCTCAAAAGTGGTTTTCCCTCGATGACCTCAACCATGAAAGTAAACACAGCACTGTGCTTTCTGTCTGCTGGAGTATCTTTAATATTGTTGTCGCGCCCACGACCCACCCAACTATATTATCGAATCTCTCAAGGTTTAGCCGGAGCGATCATTTTCATCGGTTTACTAACCCTGAGCGGATATTTATTCGGTTCGGATTTGAAGACAAATCATGGATATATTGTATCCTCAGAAACCCATGATTCAGGACGCATGAGAATCAATACGGCGTTCAATTTTGTCCTGATGGGAGTAGCCCTATTCCTACTCGGGCGAAACCGTCCCTGGAATATTGGGTTGGCTCAGATTTGTAGTAGTGTTGCGGCTTTAATTTCTCTGTTAGCGTTATTAGGACACCTATTCCATGTCGATGTTCTTGAACGATTTTTCCTCCTAAGCACGGGTCAAGCAATCAACTCAATCCTAGCCTTTTTCCTTCTCCATATCGGAATTTTGTGGCTCCGACCGCAGGAGGGATTCATGCAGGTCTTAACCAGTCCCCTAGTGGGTGGTGTCATACTTCGACTGTTACTCCCTTGGGCAATTGTTTTTCCCATATCCCTAAACTTGTTAACATTTCAAGGACAAAAATTAGGCTGGTATAACGCCGAATTTGGCTATAGTTTACGGTCAATCATTCTAGTTTTGACCTTCTCAATTCTGCTCTGGGTCACGGCTCGATTTTTGAACCAAATTGATCACCAACGCCAACAAGCCGAGGTACAACTCAAAAAAATTAACCAAACCTTAGAAAGTCTTGTAACCGAACGCACAGAATCTTTAGAAAAATCCCAGGCTCGTTTTGCCGGAATTTTAGAAATTGCCAATGATGCGATTATTTCAGTGGATAGCACTCAACATATTACCCTGTTTAATCAAGGGGCGGAAAAGATTTTTGGTTACAAACTAGAGGAGGTTTTGGGGCAACCTTTGAGTTTATTACTCCCAGAACAGTTTAGAAATGCCCATCATCAGCATATCCAAAAATTTGCCCAGTCTTCGGGAAAAGCCAGAAGAATGGGAGAACGAGGTGAAATTTGGGGTCGTCGTCGAAATGGGACGCAGTTTTTGGCTGAAGCCTCAATTTCTCGGTTAGAAATCGGAGACGAAACATTATTTACGGTTATTTTGCGGGATATTAGCGATCGCAAACAGATTGAGACGGCTTTACGCAATAGTGAAGAACAGTTTCGCCATGCGTTTCAAGATGCCTCAATTGGGATGGGAATTCTTTCGATGGATGGGCATTGGCTGAAAGTCAATCCTGCTTTGTGTCAAATTGTTGGCTACTCTCCAGAGGAATTGCTAACACTAACATTTGAAGATATTACCTATCCTGAAGACTTGGAAGTAGATCTGAACAATAGACATCAGCTATTAGCAGGAACCCTGTCAACTTACCAACGAGAAAAACGTTATATCCATAAGCAAGGACATATTGTTTGGATTCTGCTGAATGGATCGGTCGTCCAAGATCAGCAGGGAAATCCACTGCACATTATTGCTCAAATCCAAGATATCACGGCCAGAAAAGAAGCTCAAAAGACCCTAGAACTGCAAAGCATTATTATGAATAATATGGCGGGGGGAGTCTGTTTAGTTAAAGTCCCAGATTTGATAATTGTCTACACTAATCCCAAGTTTGATGCGATGTTTGGCTATGCAGAAGGCGAACTTGTCGGTCAACCCGTGGGTGTGATTAATTATGTCGATACCCGGGTGACGCCCGATGCCACCGTTGAAGATATCGCCACCCAACTTGAACGGGACGGGGAAGCCAAATATGAGGTCTACAATCGGAAAAAAGATGGCACACTCTTTTGGTGCCGAGTTCACACCTCTAGGTTTGAGCATCCTGAATATGGGACTGTATATGTTGCTGTTCAGCAGAATATCACAGAGCTAAGACTGGCGGAACAAGCCCTGCAAGCCACCACTAATCGCCTTAACTTTCTGCTCAACTACAGCCCCGTTGTGATTTTTAGCAGTAGACCCGATGGTGACTATGGTGCAACATTTGTTAGCGAAAATATCAAGGATTTATTGGGCTACGAACCCAAAGCGTTTTTAGAAGATTCTGAATTTTGGATGAATCATCTACATCCAGATGACGCAGATCAAGTGTTTAATGGACTGGCAAATCTATTCGACGATGGTTTTCATTTTCAAGAATTCCGTCTTCTGCACGCAGATGGGAATTATCGTTGGGTACTCGAACAAGTCAAACTCATTCGAGATCAGGTAGGTAGACCTGTGGAAATTTTGGGATATTTAATTGATATTAGCGATCGCAAACAATTTGAATTAGAACTTCAGCAGGCAAAAGAAGCAGCAGAAGCGGCTAACCAAGCTAAGAGTATCTTTCTTGCCAATATGAGTCATGAACTCCGCACCCCCCTCAACTCAATTTTAGGATTCACGCAATTAATGAGCTATGAAAGCGCTTTGCCTCCTTCCGTCCAAGAACGCTTACAAATTGTTAATCGGAGTGGTAAACATTTGTTGGATTTGATTAATGATATTTTAGATTTATCCAAAATTGAAAGCGGACGGATGACCCTCAATCTTTCTGACTTTGACTTAACAAATTTACTAACTTCCATTCAAGATCTGTTTCAAGTTAAAGTTCAATCTAAAGAATTACAGCTAATTGTTGAGCGAGATCCCGATCTTCCTAAATTTGTGCATACCGATGAGAAAAAACTCTATCAAGTCTTAGTCAATCTCCTCGGTAATGCGATTAAGTTTACTAAGCAAGGAAGTATCACCCTGCGGGTAAGAGTAGGACAAAAAGAAACAAACTTCTGTCGTATAAGCTTTGCCATTGAGGATACGGGGGTGGGAATTGCGCCCACAGAAATTGAGAGTTTATTTCAGGTTTTTGTACAAGCCGAAGCCGGAAATAATTTGAGTCAAGGTACGGGTCTGGGTTTAGCCATTAGTCAAAAACTAATCCAACTTATGGGCGGTCAAATTCGGGTTAAAAGCACTTTGAATCGAGGGAGCACTTTTTCCTTTGAGATTGGTGTACAGTTACCTCAAGCCAAGTCCTTACCCTCAGAATCAATTATTGATCAAAGAGTAATTAGTTTAGCTCCCGGACAACCAACTTACCGCATTCTTGTCGTCGAAGATTTAGAAGAAAATCGTCACTTGTTAGTCGATATCCTGACCTCAGTTGGTTTTCAGGTGAGGGAAGCAACCCAGGGCTTGGAGGCACTTTCGCTGTGGGAAAATTGGTTGCCACACTTGATTTTTATGGATCTGCGAATGCCGATCATAGATGGATATACTGCTACAAAACGCATTAGAGAAAACCCTAAGAGCCAAGAAACTGTTATTATTGCTTTAACTGCTAGTGTTTTTGAAGAAGATCGAGAGAAAGTTATTCTGACTGGCTGTAACGATTTTATCAGCAAGCCATTTCAGCAGAGAGAAATTTTTGACAAACTCGCTAAATATTTAGGAGTGCAATATATTTACGAAGTCGAAGAACAAGCCCCCAAAAAACAATTGGTTGAAACGCTTTCTGTAGAAGATATATCTATGATGTCTCCTCAGTGGTTAGAACAAATGTATCAAGCTGCTTACTATCTCGATACTGAAGTAATGAACGAATTAATCTTACAAATTCCCGAATCTAAAGTAGGTTTGTCTAAGGCACTAACTGATTACATCAATAACTTTAATTCTGACCGAATTATGGAGTTAATTCAACCGTTGCTAGGGGAAGTAATAGGGAATAGCTAATTTATTTTGTTAATTTTATAATCAAATCTGTATTAAATCAATAATAAAAACTGGTCAACTGTAATAATACTAATTGCTCGAAAAGGATTTAATACCAACAAATCCTTATCTCCTGTAATTATATAATCAGCGTTACCACTAACAGCCAATTCTAAATATTTATTATCTTTGGGATCTCGGCATTCTTCAATTGATTTAAAATCTCCTCTAATATTTCAGGAGTTAAACCTCTAGCTATGGCTTTTCTACTAATATCATCCATTAATTGCCCTAGGGTATCAACTTTTTCTGTTTGAATGGAGTTGATTTTTAGTTTCATTAATGTGGAAAATTTTAATTCAATTTGTTGCTTTTCTATGTCACTTGCTTCCCGATAGGCTTGAGCAATTTCTTCTGGTACTTTAATCGTAATTTCTTGTAATTTATTCATAATTTGTTAAACCTCATCTTGCCTCTGATATTTATCGGATTTCCTCTGTTTTCGACCTTCTAAAATGTTAACATGAATTTATAGAAAATATTGACAGGGGTTAAAACCCCCTGAATTGCTTTTCATCTGGTGGTCTAAAGCCACTGAATTTTCAATCTCTGAGATATCTTCTATAATTAAAAGATTGTTCAGTATTCATTATTTCCCACTCGCCGTGACTACCACTCCCTTACCTCCCAATCCCCAACGCCCCGCCACACAACGCCCAGACCTGCTCGGACGCTTCGGACAATTTGGAGGCAAATATGTCCCAGAAACCCTAATGCCTGCCTTAGCTGAACTGGAAACAGCCTATAACCATTATCGTCAAGATCCCGAATTCCAAGCCGAACTACAAAGTCTGCTGAAAGACTATGTGGGAAGACCTAGCCCCCTATATTTCGCCGAACGCCTGACCCAATATTATGCTAGACCCGACGGCAGCGGCCCACAAATTTATCTGAAACGGGAAGACCTCAACCACACCGGAGCCCATAAAATTAATAACGCCCTCGCCCAAGCCCTATTAGCCAAAAAAATGGGCAAACAGCGCATTATTGCGGAAACCGGGGCGGGTCAACATGGGGTAGCCACGGCGACGGTTTGCGCCCGCTATGGCCTAGACTGCGTGATTTATATGGGCATTCACGACATGGAGCGTCAAGCCCTGAATGTGTTTAGAATGCGGCTATTAGGGGCGGAAGTGCGCCCGGTGGAAGCGGGTACCGGAACCTTAAAAGATGCCACTTCTGAAGCCATCCGCGACTGGGTAACTAACGTTGAAACCACCCATTATATTCTGGGCTCCGTTGCCGGGCCACACCCCTACCCCATGATTGTTCGGGATTTCCATAATGTGATTGGGGTAGAAACCCGCGCCCAATGTTGGGAGAAATGGGGGGGTTTACCCGATATTTTGTTAGCCTGTGTTGGAGGTGGTTCTAACGCCATGGGGCTGTTTAATGAGTTTGTCCATGAAACCTCTGTGCGTCTGATCGGGGTCGAAGCTGCCGGGTCAGGGGTGGAAACGGGAAAACACGCCGCTACCCTCACCCATGGCCGGGTGGGAGTGTTACACGGAGCGATGAGTTATCTATTACAGGATGATGATGGCCAAATCATGGAGGCCCATTCGATTAGTGCCGGGTTAGATTATCCCGGGGTGGGGCCAGAACATAGTTATTTAAAAGATTTGGGTCGGGCGGAATATTACAGTGTGACCGACCAGCAAGCTTTGGATGCGTTTCAACGGTTATCCCGTTTAGAAGGGATTATTCCCGCCTTGGAAACCGCCCATGCGATCGCCTATTTAGAAACCCTTTGTCCGCAATTAGAAGGCAGTCCTCGGATTATTTTAAATTGTTCAGGACGGGGGGATAAGGATGTACAAACGGTACAAAAATTCCTGAATCATTCTAATAGTTAGCTGAAGTAAATTATTCACCGCTTAACATTTTTTGGGTGGGTGGTAATATGTCACCTACCCCTAGGGTTAATATCTTTGATCGCCCAATCAATATTAGTTTTTCTAATTTATCTAGGGGTATAATTTTATTTTTTAAAAGATTGTCAAGGAGTCATGACATTTTATTGAAAATTACTCTCAAATAGTTGACGAAATCATCGGGGTTCTGGTACACTATAAAATATACCTGCCAAGGGGTTGTTGTGTTTAAGAGCAAAAATAGCGTCTAAAACCCTGATTATTTCGTGAAATATCCGGTTTTTTTGCCCCAATTGCCAGCCTATCTTGCACGAATTTTAGGCAAAAAACTGGAAGCCCTAGAAAGGTATCTTGACAAATGGTATGTTTTGTGCATCAAGCAGAAAAAGCGATCGCCATCTCCCAAAAACCTGTTTTTCCCCATCGCAACGATACCTTGTCAACCATATTAAAAAAGCGAACAATGTTTAAGTTACCTGTAATGGGAATAGTCTTATTATTGGGAGGGTGTACATTTTTATCGAAAACTAACTTAATTTCTCCATCCTTACCGGAGGTAAAACCCATTTTAGCTTCAACTCCTTCTAATCTTGAAAAATTAGAGTTATCGGTTTATCAGCAAGTCAATGAATATCGCAAATCTAAGAATTTACCCCTGTTAAAACTTGACCCTAATATTAGTGAACAGTCTCGAATTCATAGCTATGCAATGGCTAATGGGAAAGTAGCTTTTGGTCATGGGGGTGCAGAAGCTCGGTTTCAAAAAATTAGTCAGTTTGTTCCTTGGCGAGAAATTGCGGAGAATGTGGCTTTTAATTCTGGTTATGTTGACCCAGGAAAAGAAGCTGTTAAAGGGTGGATAGAAAGTCCGGGTCATCAACGAAATATGGTGGGAAATTATGATTTAACGGGAGTAGGTATTGTTAAAAATGCGAAGGGAGAGTATTATTTTACTCAAATTTTCGTGAGAAAAAAATAGGGTCAATAGGAGTTCTTGCTATTATTCTGAGAAGGGTTAAGTCTAATTTAACCACAAAGACACGAAGACACAAATAGGTTTAAAACCTTAACCCGCTCATTGCTATATTTGCCAAACTACGATAAAATCAATTAAAATTATTTTTAAATAATATGTCTAATTTTCAAGTTTGTGATGGGGATATTTCGGAAGCGTTATTATCCGAATATCTGACCGCAGATGCTTTAGCGGTAGATACGGAGACAATGGGTTTATTACCTTGGCGTGATCGCCTTTGCTTAATTCAAATTTGTGACCCTAAAGGTCAAGTGAGTGCGATTAGAATTGCTAAAGGTCAAAAAGAAGCCCCTAATTTAAAAAAACTCTTTGAAGCTCCTAATATTCTGAAGGTATTCCATTTTGCTCGATTTGATATTGCTACAATTCGTTATCATTTAGAGATTGAAGTTAATCCGATTTTCTGTACTAAAATTGCGAGTAAATTGGTTAGAACTTACACGGGAAAACACGGACTCAAAGAGTTAGTCCAGGAATTAGAAAACGTCGAACTCGATAAAACCTCCCAAAGTTCCGACTGGGGAAATGCAATTAACTTATCGGAAAATCAATTAAATTATGCCGCCAATGATGTTCGCTATTTATTAAATGTACAGAAAAAGCTGGTTTCCATGTTGGAGCGAGAAGACCGTTTAGAACTCGCACAACAATGTTTTTCCTGTTTACCTGTGCTTGTGACTTTGGATTTATTACAATTTAATGGTATTTTTGAACATCATTAAATTTTAACGCCTAATTCTGGTTGGGATATTCTCAAAAAAAAATTCCCCCAACCTAAGTTGAAGGAAACCATCAGGGTGCATCTATTTTTGTTTATTCTGTTAGGATTGTTTCTGATCGGGATATTCTCAAAAAAAAATTCCCCCAACCGAAGTTGAAGGAAACCATCAGGGTGCATCTATTTTTGTTTATTCTGTTAGGATTGTTTCTGATCGGGATATTCTCAAAAAAAATTCCCCCAACCGAAGTTGAAGGAAACCATCAGGGTGCATCTATTTTTGTTTATTCTGTTAGGATTGTTTCTGATCGGGATATTCTCAAAAAAAATTCCCCCAACCGAAGTTGAAGGAAACCATCAGGGTGCATCTATTTTTGTTTATTCTGTTAGGATTGTTTCTGATCGGGATATTCTCAAAAAAAAATTCCCCCAACCGAAGTTGAAGGAAACCATCAGGGTGCATCTACTCTTACTTATTCCTGGGCGATTGTTTCTGATCAGGATATTCTCAAAAAAAAATTCCCCCAATCTAAGTTGAAGGAAAATTATCGGGGTACATCTATAGCAGAAATGACCGAAACCCCTGATATGGCTTTGCTGCTATAGTTACGGTTGCTATCTTCTTCAGAACGGAGAGGGGGGGATTCGAACCCCCGGAACCTTTCGGTTCACCTGATTTCAAGTCAGGCGCATTCGACCACTCTGCCACCTCTCCAATTGCTCATTGTTCAGCCAAACAATTATAACATAAATGATGATTGTGCCAAGCGCTGAGACAATAATTCTGTTTCAACGACCTGGAAGTCCTCACCTACCCAAACTAACGACACTTCCGATACTTGATTTTGGTCTAAACTGACCAGCGAAAAATTCCGTTGCTTCCCTTGGGGGGTTTTTCTAATCCGACTCACACAGGCGGCATTCAGATAGACCGTCCCTTCTGGACTGGTTACTAACCGTTGACGCTGACGGGTTTTCGTATGGCGAAGGTGATGGTGCATATGACCAAAAGCGACTAAGGGAATGGTTTTACCCCGGGTGCGAGCGTGGGTGATCGCTTCGGCCAAATCGGGATCACCATAATCTCCCCCGATGGGGTTCCAATCCTTCCCGCAGGGAGCCTCTGCTGCCTCTCCTAACCCTGTGGGGCCGTTGTGACTTAAAAACAGAATCCGATCATAGGTCGCCGTTTCCACCGCCTGAATCATGCGTTGGGCGGATGCTGCAAAACCATCTACACCAAATCGCTCCGTGTAGAAATCGTGATATTTCCATTCTGGGCCCCCCCAACTGAAGGGACGGCCTCCGACCACGGTTAATTGCAAATCGGGAAAGTCCCGTTTTCCGTAGCCTACATGATCCTCCCCAATCAGATCCAGTTGTTCTTGGACACGATCTTCTATTGTCCGATTATAGGGGCATTTTTGGCGTCCCCAGTCGGTGGCGGTGTACCAAGCGTCATGGTTGCCAAAAGCGACGGCTTTGGGGGTATCCACGGCGGCGATGGTTTTGACCACATCCACCGCCTCATTGCCAAAATCCCCCACAAATAGAACTAAATCAACCGCTAAAGACTTCAATGCTAGGGTGTCGGCCTGTTCCCATTGATCATGAACGTCTCCAACAACGGCAATTTTTAGGGGTTTGATATTCACAAGGATGATAGTTTCAAAGCTTCCTAACCTAGAATAAGCAATTTTGGGGCAACGGTGAATCCCCATTTTTGGTGAATCCAACTATAATTAAACTACCCTGAACAATATTGAGAGTTCCGATAAGGTTCTATGTTTACATCCACCCTTCCCGCGACAAACCGTTCCACTGTTGCCGATTTACCCGAGGATTTGTTTGCCGCCATTCAAGAGCTTAAGCAAAAATTAAATGCGGTGATTTTGGCGCATTACTATCAAGATCCTGATATTCAAGATATTGCTGATTATATTGGAGATTCCCTGGGACTAGCGCGACAAGCGGCTCAGACCGATGCCGATGTGATTGTTTTTGCTGGGGTTCACTTTATGGCGGAAACGGCCAAAATTTTGAATCCTGATAAGTTGGTATTATTACCGGACTTGGATGCGGGGTGTTCTTTGGCTGAAAGTTGTCCGGCCGATGCTTTTGCTCAATTTAAAGCCAAATATCCCGATCATATTGTGGTGTCTTATATTAATTGTACCGCCGAAATTAAGGCGATGAGTGATATTATTTGCACCAGTTCTAATGCGGTGGAGCTTGTCCGGCAAATTCCTGAAAATCAGCCGATTATTTTTGCGCCCGATCGCAATTTAGGCCGATATGTGATGGCAGAAACGGGACGGGAAATGGTATTATGGGAGGGGGCTTGTATGGTGCATGAAAACTTCTCCCAGAAGAAGTTAGTGCAGCTAAAAATTGAACATCCCCAAGCGGAAATTATTGCCCATCCTGAATGCGAACTTCCGATTTTAGATCAGGCGGATTATATTGGTTCCACCACGGCATTATTAAACTATGTCAAAAACAGTCCTAAGTTAAGTTTTATTGTGGCAACCGAGCCCGGAATTATTCATCAAATGGAGAAGGAAACCCAGGGAAAATCCTTTATTCCTGCCCCACCCCTCAGTAGTTGTGCCTGTAATGAATGCCCGCATATGAGGTTAAATACCTTAGAAAAACTATATTTAGCGATGAAAAATTGTTCTCCCGAAATTACCCTTTCTGAAGAAATCCGAATTGCCGCTTTACGTCCGATTCAACGAATGTTAGAAATGAGTCAAAATATTAATGTTCCCAAGGGATAGGAAGGAGTCAGAAAAATCACAATTTTTGTCAAAATTGTAATATTCTATGGTAGGAGTTCGTTCTCTAAACCCGATTCGAGGTCTAGTTTAGAGAGTGAACTCCTACATTTTTTTTCACGAATCACTTATGATTGCTATATAAAACCTAGATCAAAAATCTCCTTGCTGAATATTAAACGGATCAATAACTCATGAATAAACATTTAATTATTTTCACCCGCTACCCCGAACCCGGAAAAACAAAAACTAGGTTAATTCCGGTTGTGGGAGAAATTGGAGCCGCAAATTTGCATCGTCAAATGACGGAAAAAACCTTAAATACAGCCCGACAATTACAAAAAATAGAGTCTCTGTCTATTGAAGTTAGATTTACTGGAGGCAATTTAGATGTGATGCAAAATTGGTTAGGAGCAGATTTAATTTATGATGCTCAAAGTTTTGGGGATTTGGGAAATCGGATGGGAAAAGCCTTTCAAATGGCATTTTATGAGAAAAAAAACCAGATTCTCATGATTGGAACCGATTGCCCAGAACTAACTGTTGATATTTTATCTGAGGGATTTAAACTATTGCAAGATCATGATATTGTGATCGGCCCAGCCAAGGATGGGGGATATTATTTAATTGGTTTAAAACGTTATATTCCTGAATTATTTAAAGATATTGCTTGGGGAACAGCAACGGTTTGTGAGACGACCCTCAAGATTTGTGAAACCTTGAATTTATCCGTCGGTAAATTACCTGTATTATTAGATATTGATCGTCCTGAAGATTTAGTTTTTACTGAATTTAGCAATGAACAATTAGGGTATTATGGCCTGTGATGGCTATTTCCTAGAGATTGAGATTCCAGACTGACTCCCCAAAACCTAAGTAATCTGGGATGATGGAGGGAGTATTATGCGGCTGTGTCATTCTAAATTAATACTGGGACTATTCGTGAGGCTAATGATATGGAGGTTGATGAATTATTAAAACGCTATGCAGAAGGAGAGCGCCTGTTTCGAGCCGTTAGCCTCGTAGGAGCAGATTTAAGGGGTGTTGACCTCCGGGAAGCCACAATAGCCCGAGCTAACTTGGAAAATACCTCCTTCGTGGGAGCCAACTTAGTCGGGGCAAATTTTCGAGAAACCAAGTTTACGGGTGTTGACTTCACCGATGCGGATTTAAGCGATGTTAACTTAATTGGGAGCTATTTAGGCGATACCAAGTTCAACCGAACCAACTTATGCGGTTCGAGTTTGCGCGGGTCTTCTTCTAAAAATGTTAGCTTCACTCAAGCTAATCTCACCGAAGCTAACCTGACGGAATCGAATTTTGCGGGGGCGAATTTTGCGGGGGCGAATTTAACCCATGCTACCTTAGTCCGAACTAATTTGATGAAAGCTAATCTCACTGGAGCGATTTTAGAAAGCGCCAACCTAACCAACGTGATTCTGCGAGAAAGCATCTTAGAAGGAGCAAACTTAACGAATGCGACTCTGAGTGGAGGAATGATGATTGGGGCTAATTTCCATGAAGCCGATTTAACCCGAGTCACCATGATTGGGGCTGATTTAAGTGAAGCTAACCTGAGTGAAGCCAACCTGCGGGGGGCGAATGTAACTTGGACAACTTTACGCGGGGCTAATATGAGCCGAGCTAGACTTTACCGCACCAAATTATCCTGGTCGAATTTAAGTAGTGTCAATCTGATTGAAGCTATTATGATTGATACTAAATTAGACCAAGCGAATTTGAGAGATGCGGATACCCGGGGAGCAATTTTACCGAATAAATAATGGATAGGTTCTGTGCCAATACAATCGACTATTGATTCTCAAGAACTGTTGCGTCGTTATTTAGCTGGAGAACGAGATTTTAACCATGTTAACTTGATTGGTGCCCATCTATGTCAAGTCAATTTGGTTGGGGCTAATTTAACTGGAGCATCTTTAGCCAGGGCAGATTTAACAAGAGCTATACTCCATGAAGTTAACTTGACCAATGCCTTTTTGTACGGGAGTAATTTAAGTTTTGTCAAGTTGGGTCGAGGACAATTAAAAAATGCTGATTTGACCAAAGCCAACTTGGAAGGAGCGTTTTTAGTCAAGTCTGAGATGAGTGGCGTTAAACTCAGTGGTGCGATTTTACGCGGGGTTAACTTGCGAGCGGCTAATTTATCCGGGGTGAATTTATGTGGGGCAAATTTGGTGGGTGTAAATTTACGCGGGGCTAATTTAAGTCAAGCTAATTTAAACTGGGCAAATTTGACTCGCGCGAGACTCACAGGGGCAATTTTTAAAGACACCCAAATGACCGGAATTAATCTGAGTTATTCCCATTTATTAGAACTAAATCTTCAGGGATTGGATTTAAGTGGAGTCAATTTTACCCAAGCATTAATGACCCGAACTAATCTACAAGATTGTGATTTAACTGCCGCTAATTTGAGCCAGACTCAGTTAAAACAAGCGGATTTAAGTCGGGCTAAATTACAAGATGCGAATTTAGTTGAAGCTAATCTAATCAGTAGTAATTTGACTAATGCAATGTTAATCCGGGCGGATTTATCCGGGGCTATTCTAACCCATGCGGCGCTAATGGAAACGAATTTGAATTTAGCTATCTTGAAAAAAGCCGATTTGCGCGGTGCTAACCTGCGAAATGCCTATCTCTGGAAAGCGGATTTATCTGGAGCTAATTTAGCAGGTGCCAATCTCTATGGAGCCAGTTTACGCGGTGCTAACTTAGAAGGAGTTGATTTGACAAATGTTAATTTAACCGGGGCTACCCTTTCGGATGGGACAGTTAATCCAGGTTAAGATGGCTATTTCCAGTCAGAGGTTCTGCATCCTCTTAAATCCTAGTTTTTAAAGGTCTTGAATCGCCAAATTTTAACATTTTATAGTAAATAAAACAACCCTTTTTTTTATTGCCAATTCAAGGCAAAATATAAGTATAGAGTTTTTTGTGAATTAGCCACTATGATGCTTAAAGCTAGAGATATTATGACCGCCGAGGTGGTCACCATCAAGGGTTCCGCCACCGTTGCCGATGCCGTTGAACAAATGAATGATCTGTGTTTACGCGCCTTGATTGTTGAACGGCGTCATCCACAGGATGCCTATGGGATTGTCACTGAAACCGATATTGTTTACAAAGTCACTGCCTACGGGAAAGATCCTAAAAAAATCCGGGTTTATGAAATTATGACTAAACCTTGTATTTCTGTGAATCCTGACCTGGGTGTGGAATATGTAGCGCGGCTCTTTGCTCAAACCGGAATTCGTCGCGCTCCTGTAATTCAGGATGAGCTCCTGGGAATTGTTTCTGTAACTGATATTCTGGCTAAGGGAGACTTTGTAGAAAATCCTAAAGGTATTTTATTAGAAGAACGGATTCAAGAGTCAATTGATGAAGCCCGGGCGATTTGTGCAGAAAAAGGAGCAACCTCAAAAGAATGCGCCGCGGCTTGGGATATTGTAGAGGAATTAGAAGCCGAAGCATCTCACCAAAAAGCCGAACGTTTAGAGAAAACTGCCTTTGATTTATACTGTGAAGAAAATCCCGATGCGGCAGAAGCTCGGTTGTATGACACCTAATCATTGATTAACTTTAATGATGGGGATTATCCCTGCGGTGTTCGGTGTTTGACTAATGCTCAGGACGCAGCCTGTTCGCTTTTAAGTTGCCCATCAATAGTTACATTTTCCCCCTCTAACCTAGTAGTAGTATAGAGGGGGTGTGTTTTCGGTAGGAATTTGGGATTAATTCTGGGGAAAAAGCCACAGTAACAAGGGAAAAGAGATGAAGGATTACCTCTTAAATAAAATATTAGCTAAACTCCCTTTAAGGATTATTTTTATAATTCCCTTTGTCTTGCAAATTTCTGGTATTGTGGGATTAGTGGGATATTTGTCCTATCAATCTGGACAGAAAACAGTTGAAGATTTAGGCACCCAATTAATGGATGAAGTCGGCGATCGCGTTAAAAAAAATTTACAACTCTATTTACAAACTCCTCATCAAATTAATCAAGTTAACTTAATCCAAATTGAACTCAATTTATTGAATTTACAAAATTTATATCCCTGGGAAAAATATTTGTGGCGACAAATTCAAATCCACCCCGACATGGCTTATATTGCCATCACAACCGATAAAAACAAACAACGAAGCGGAGAGAAATTATTAGGTGGAAGTCTTCATATTAACCTGGTGGGGGATGATGTGGGGATGAACTTTTATAGTTTCAATGTGAATGAAAAGGGCGATCGTACCACGGGAAAGTTGATTATCAAAAATTATGATCTGCGTCAACATCCCAGTTATCAAAAAGCAGTCCGAGCAGGAAAATCATCTTGGAGTGATGTATTTGTTTCTTTGTTGGAACCGACCTTATTAATTAGTGCCTTAGAACCTATTTATAATCCTAACAAACAGGTGGTCGGGGTGTTGCTCTCTACTTTACGCCTCGATCAGATTGGTCACTTTTTAAGTACCTTAAAAATTGGCAAATCAGGACAAACTTTTATTATTGAAAAAACCGGTAAATTGTTAGCCACTTCCACGGGAGAAATTCCCTTTCGCTCGGTTAAGGGTGAAAAAAAATTATTTCTAGCCACCGAAAGTAAAAATCCTATCACCCGGGCAACAGCCCAGTATTTAAACAGGCAATTTTCTCAATTAAAATCACTTCCTAAAAACCCCAAAATTAAGTTAAAAATCCAACAAGAAAACTATTTTTTAAGTTTGGTTCCTTTTCGGGATTCTAAGGGGTTGGAATGGCTGATTGTTATTGTTGTTCCAGAAAATGATTTTTTAGGACAAATTAAAGCCAATAATCAAACCACTTTTTTACTGGGTTTGTGTGCATTTTTTGTCGCTTTATTGATGAGTTTATTGACGGCTCGATGGGTGATCAAACCCATTCTAAAACTCAATCAAGCCTCTAAAAATATTGCTCGAGGAGAATGGAATCAGACAACGGAAGTTAACCGTTATGATGAACTGGGAGAATTAGAAACATCTTTTAATTTTATGGCAAATAAGTTAAAAGAATCTTTTTCGATTCTGCAAGAAAATGAACATCGTTTGAACCAATTTTTAGATGCTGTTCCCATTGGGATTACCGTACATGAACCCACGGGAAAAATTTATTATATGAACCGAAAATGTCTGGAAATTTTGCAAATAAAAGCTATTTTAAATGCAGAAAAAGAAGATTTAAGTCGAACTTACAGAATTTATAAACAGGGGACAAATCAATTTTATCCTACAGAGGAGTTACCGATTATTAGAGCCTTAGCTGGAGAAACCATTTATTTAGATGATTTGCAAATTTATCAGCCAGAAAAAATTATTCTGCTTGAAATTTGGGCTACTCCGATTTATAATCATCAAGGTGAAATTATTTATGCGATCGCAGCCTTTCAAGATATTAGTCAGCGCAAACAAACCGAACAAACTTTAGCAGACTATAATCATACCCTAGAAACCCAGGTTAAACAACGCACCACCGAACTCGCAGAAGCCAAAGATAAAGCCGAAGTCGCCAACCGTGCTAAGGGTATTTTTCTTGCGAATATGAGTCATGAACTGCGAACGCCCTTGAATATAATTTTAGGTTTTACCCAAATCATGAATAGTTCTCAGACCCTATCTCCTAAGGATCGAGAAAATATTAAAAGTATTAATAATAGTGGAGAAGATTTATTGAAATTAATTAATAACATTTTATCTTTTACAAAAACCGAAGTAGAAACCATAAACCCTAATTTTGATCAGGAAATTTATGTAGATACTCAA
Organism: Planktothrix sp. PLAVEN19ND; assembly: GCF_057220675.1. NCBI lineage: Bacteria > Bacillati > Cyanobacteriota > Cyanophyceae > Oscillatoriales > Microcoleaceae > Planktothrix > Planktothrix sp. PLAVEN19ND. Next base: position 4,595,521 of record NZ_CM170132.1, read on the forward strand.
ACAAACCTAAAAACTTTTAACCTAACGGTGGAAAGCTTTTCGGGAATGTCCTTAGAATGGATAGAACAATTATATCAAGCTATTTCCTCCTTAGACGAACCTTTGATTTTTGGTTTAATTGAGAAAATTCCACCAGAAAAACAGGAGTTATCGGAAGAATTAAAATATTGGGTGGATCATTTTAGGTTCGATTTGATTTTTAATGTCCTGGAAAATATGATCCAAAAATCTTAATTAACCATGAATCCAACCATTGAGAGTAAATCGACCATCAGCAAACTTTTCAGAGGGACAATACACGGGTAAAACTTCATGTTTACAGCGACTATCAAAAAATATAATACTATTATTTCGAGGTTGAATCTGAGTAAATTTTTCTTGAATTATGGCTGATTCCCCGGTAATTTTAGTTTGATATAACCTCAAATCTCCACCATAAAAACCTTGAGGTTCTTGATGAAAATAGTACACATAGGTTAATTTACGATTAGCTGCTTTTCCCCCATCTACATCTTGATGAATTTTATAATATCCTCCATGTAAGTGAGCCGTAATTTGGATTTCTAAATGCGCCACTAAAAACATTTGTATTTTTAATTGTTCCATCACCTGCGGTCTGGCGGTAAGAATTTTATGGGTAATTAATTCATGAAATTCTGCAAAGTGTTCAGGAAGTAAAATATAGGATTGACGATATTCTGATTCCTGATTAATCACTTCTGAGGAAAAGAAATGAGTTTGATTAGCGAGCGTCAGGTTTAAAAGTTTTTGATAATCTTCCTCTGAAAAAAAATTATCAATTTGTACATAATCAGGATTTATAATAATTGCTTCTGCTTCGGTACTATGGGATGAATTATCGCAAGATGGGAGAAGATCGGATAAATTTGAATTAAAATCTTTCTGTTGTGATAATCTGCCTATTTCTAATACTTTTAATGCGGCATTTAGCCTTTGCTCATAGGGAATTTCTGGTTGATTAATACTAGACTTCACTATTTCTAAGGCTTGATTTAAAATTTGATCAAACCTGATATTGTAGTCTTGATTTTTTTCCATATTAGATAACAGTGGAGATGATTTTTTTTGCATAAATCAAAGTTTTTATAAAATCAATTCCTTGATTATACTCAGTTTTGATCCCCCCAAGGCAGAAATTTATAAAAAACCATGTATTAGGTTGAAGACTTCAAAGAACAACAAAAAGTTTGGAGGTCATTATACATTTGACGGAATAAGGGGCATTTTTTTTTAACTTTATTCGGATCAATTTCTAATAAAAGAATAGGGGTATAATATCCTTTAGAAAAACGGGGTTTGTGCCGATCAGTTTCATCTTGAATACTTGATTGGATTAGTGCTTCTGATAGTTTATCTTGACAGCAATCTCTTTGAGAGTCGTACTCACTAAATGATTCTGGATTATCAAAAGAAATATTTGCTTGCGTACTTAACCACCAACGCATCCGTTGCTGTCTTCCTCTAAAATCAGGATGTTTAGCGATTGAATTATCCCAATCTGCAATAATCCACGCTTCGAGTTCAGGCGCGGCAAACCCTATCAATATTGGAATCCCATCACAATTTGGTATTTTTGATAAAGAGTCTGATATTTTTTTTCTTTGTGTTTCTGGATTACGACAATCTAAATCATCAAAAACAAAAATCAGGTCACATTGATTTCTTTTTTCTTTTAAAGCAATTGGTAATTCCTCTTGAATTTGCTCAATTAAACTCTTACCTGTTCTTCCATAACTCATGGACTTATTAGGTCTAGGGCCAGATTTTCGACGAAATGGCGTTTTTCTTTTAAATGTGCACCCCGGAAAAGTGTTTGTTAAAAAATTGATTAACCCTCCTGTTTTTCCCTCTCCTGCTCCGTCCTTTTTCCTCAATCCGACTTCAGATTCACCCCCTCCAGCAAAAACCCATACTACCACGGCCAACCTCCCAGACTCGGATCGCCAACACGATATAAATCACCTAATTCCCACCCTTCTGTTAATTTTGGCTCTAACATTTCCCTAGAAATGGATTTAATTGAAAAATGGGTTTGATCAGTGGAATCAAAATAAGAAACATTCTCTAAACAATCGGTAAAATGATCCAAAAGATCAGGACTATGGGTCGTAATAATCACCTGAGTTTTTTGAGCCGCTTGTTTAATCCACTCAGCTAAAATTGGCATCCAGGCAACGTGCAATCCTAATTCTGGTTCATCAATTACTAACAAAGAAGGTAGGACTGGAGAATGTAATATTGTTGCCCAACACAACATCCTCACTGTACCATCGGACATTTCATTGAGATAAAAGGGTTCATTCGTGTCTTTAAAATGCCATTCTACAGTTAAAGATAAACGACCAGAACGGATTGGTCTAATTCGACGAGTTTTGGGTAGAATGGATTTCATTGCTAAATTAAGACTTTCCTCAAAATCAATATTTTGATTATATAAGTTATCCAAAACTAAAGCTAAGTTATCGCCTGATTGAGATAAGTAAATATCACTTTGTCCTAGCTTTGGCTCGGCGGTTCTAATTTGGTTTAAATCCATGTTATTAGCATTATAAAAATGCCACTTTGAAACCAAGTCAATTAATTCTCTCCTGATTCTATAAATCGGTGTATTTTCAGGAGGATATTGACTATTTTCTAAAATTTTAGTAATTGATGATAGGCCCAAAGAATTTGTAGGAATATTGTCTAAACTTTCAAAATGAGTTGGGTAGTATTGACCGGGTTGATCGTAAACAGATACAACTCCTTTACCTAATCCTCTATTATGTAATTTATAATAATAAAAAGGATCGGAGTCGGCTGGATCATGTAAATCTTCCCCCCCATATAAATATTCTTCTGAAACTGTCGCCCTAGTTTCTCCCCTATCAGTATAGAGTTGTAAGTCAAAAACTACACTGTCTCTTTCAGGATTATTCGTCTGGGAAATTTGGGAAAAACAATAATAAAGATTAACTTTTGCTGGACTACTCACACTACTATCTAAAATTCTAGTGCCACCAATTTTGGAAATGGCATCTTCAAAACCACTCACTCCTCGATTTTCTTCGGGAATATTAATTAAGCAATTTTTTAAGAATTTAAGACAACTAATAAAATTACTTTTTCCCGAACCATTTGACCCGATAAATATATTCAGATTACTCAGATAAAATGGTTGCTCAGAACATAAATTTTTGTAGTTTTTGGTTGCCAAAAAATGCAATAAGGGTTGATTCATAAATTTTGACAATAATCACCAGATTTTTCATGGTATCACAAAATAAAAAAATATGCAATACTTAAACACACAAACCCTGAAAATAGAGGAGAATTAAACATTGAGCATCAAGAGCGAATATACCTTAAAAGCTGGGTTTAGTTGTTCCGGTGTGGGATTACATACGGGTGTGAACACAACTGTTAGGGTTTTACCTGCAAATATGGGGGAAGGACGCTATTTTGTGCGGGTTGATTTACCAGAAACTCCTAAAATTCCTGCTATATTAGAATCAGTATTATCCACAACTTTATCCACAGAATTAGGCAATTCAATCGCAACAGTTAGAACCGTTGAACATTTGTTAGCAGCCCTAACCGGAATGGGAATTGATCACGCCCGGATAGAAATTGATGGCCCGGAAGTTCCCCTATTAGATGGTTCGGCTCAAAATTGGGTAGAGGCGATCGCCACCGTTGGACGTCAACCTCTCGATAGTCCTCCCCAGGATGTCCCTCATTTTCAAATTACCCAACCCCTATCCGTCCAACAGGGGGATGGGTTTGTCGCCGCTTTTCCCGCATCCGAAACCCGATTTACCTATGGGATTGATTTTTCGGTTCCAGCGATTGGCAATCAATGGTATAGTTACACGGCTAATCCTGAAATCTTTGCGCGGGAAATTGCTCCGGCTCGGACTTTCACCCTAGAAGAACAGGTAGAACAGTTACGCCAAGCGGGACTGATTAAAGGAGGTAGTCTGGATAATGCGATTGTCTGCGGAAAATCAGGATGGTTAAATCCACCTTTGAGATATGCAAATGAACCCGTGCGTCATAAAATTTTAGACTTAGTAGGGGATTTGAGTTTATTGGGTTTTCTGCCCCAAGCTCATTACTTAGCATACAAAGCCGGACACCATCTCCATGTTCAACTGGTTCAGGAAATATCAAAGTAGTAAGCCCGACCGGGCTTCCCTCCCCTCTTACTGATCACGCCCTAACCCCTATTACGACGGTTGATGATGTCTACCACTAACGCTAACTTAAATTCATCGGATATGGACGACGCCCCCGTGTTGAATCCTGAAACAGTATTGATGATTGAGGAGATTCAAAATTTATTACCCCATCGCTATCCCTTTGCCTTGGTGGATCGAATTATTGAATATATCCCGGGGAAAAAGGCCGTGGGCTTAAAAAATGTCACCATCAATGAACCCCATTTTCAAGGTCACTTCCCGGGGCGTCCCATTATGCCCGGAGTTTTGATTGTGGAAGCCATGGCCCAAGTGGGTGGAGTGGTTTTAACTCAACTTCCTGATTTGAAAGGAAGCTTGTTTTTATTTGCGGGAATTGATAAAGTCCGATTTCGTCGTCCCGTAGTTCCAGGGGATCAATTGATCATGACTACGGAATTATTAGTCGTGAAACAACGCCGTTTTGGTAAAATGCAAGCTCGCGCCGAAGTCGATGGTAAACTGGCCTGTGAAGGAGAACTAATGTTCTCCCTTGTGGACTGAATTCTTATACCTTATTAGGTTTTAACCCATTTTAATTTCTATGACGACCTTAATTCACCCCACTGCTGTGATTCATCCTGGTGCAGAACTCCATCCGACGGTTCAAGTTGGCGCTTATGCTGTGATTGGGGAATATGTTAAGGTCGGTGCGGATACGGTAATTGATTCCCATGTGGTGATTCATGGCCGCACGGAAATTGGCGATCGCAATCAAATTTTTCCCGGGGCGGTGATTGGTTCCGAACCTCAAGATCTCAAATATGATGGTTCTTTGAGTTTAGTTAAAATTGGCAATGATAATCTGATTCGGGAATATGTCACGATTAATCGCGCTACAAATGCCGGGGACGCGACGATTATTGGGAATCAAAATCTATTGATGGCCTATGTTCATGTTGCCCATAATTGTGTGATTGAAGATCAGGTGGTAATCGCCAATTCCGTCGCCTTAGCAGGTCATGTTTATATTGAATCAAAAGCTCGATTGAGTGGGGTTTTAGGGGTGCATCAATTTGTGCATATTGGGCAATTGGCTATGATTGGCGGAATGACCCGAATTGATCGAGATGTGCCTCCGTTTGTGTTAGTTGAGGGGAATCCTTCTCGGGTGCGATCGCTGAATTTAGTCGGGTTAAAACGAGCCGGATTTAGTTCCGAGGATTTTTCTTTATTAAAGAAAGCCTTTCGCTTACTATATCGTTCTGAATATTCTTTTACCCAAGGGTTAGAACAGTTAGATTTATTACCAGATCATGTGGCGATTCAACATTTACGCCAGTTTATTAAGCGGTCTCAAACCGATCCCGGACGTCGGGGAATGACTCCCGGGGGAAAACGCAAAACCACTGAAGATTAATCAATGAGGAGGTGAGTCATTGATGATGATAGATTTAAAATCTCTCTATGAATTAGATGATGCTGAATGGTTAGAAGAAACTGTTAAATTAATTAAAAATCACCAATTTGAACAGCTAGATGTAGAAAACTTAATTGAGGAATTAGAGGATTTGGGGAGAGAAAAGAAAAACGCGGTAGCGAGTCTTTTAGAACAGATTATCCGTCATTTATTGTTACTGCAATATTGGACAAGTGAAGCTGAATATAATGCTGTTCACCAGAAAGAAGAAATGTATACCTTTAGAGTTCAGTTGAGACGAAAAATTACCACAAATCTCCGTAATTATTTAGAATTGGAATTGGATTCTATCTATCAGGATGCGTTAGGATTTGTCAAGATTAAAACTCAAAATTCCGTCAACTTTCCCCCAGAATGTCCTTATATCCTTGAGCAATTACTAGATATTGATTGGTTTCCGGTTTAGATTTTATGAGAAAAATGATCTTGCAATAAACGATTAATAAAACGATAACGATCGCCTGTTTTCTGTAATAATAATTTATCCGTAGCATCATTCAAAAACCGTTGATAATTCCAGGGAATATTGCCATCTTTCCAAAGAATCCATCGGATTACAAACTGTTCTATTTTTTGCTTTAAACTCGATTTTTCTAATCCAATTGCCCATAACAATCCCAACCCTATCCCAATAATTAATAGCAAATTTATTTTACTAATAATTCCGGTGATCATAATCCCGATCACGATGACCCAAATTAAACCTAAAATCAACTTTAATGTCAATTTATAACGTGGTTTTTGTTCATTCTCATCTAACCAATGAATCGGTATTTTTTTAACTGAAAATTCTGTGACTTCATCGGTTGTTAGTCGAGTTGCTAACCATCCTAACCATCGTCTAAAACTTTCGGATTTAGGAGCTTTTCCCGGGAGATATTGCGATTTATGAATATCCTGATTTAGTTGACGACGAATATAGGCATTAAATAAATAATCCCGTTGTTCCTCAAAGGAATTAAGATGTTTCCAAGACATGATCAAAATTTCTTCATAAGCTAAAGTCATCATCGTTAAATATAACGGTGTTTTTGCTAAATTTAATAAGGGTTTATCAGTTTCAATATTATGCCAAAGTTCTCGACTACGAGAATTAATTAGATAATCTTGAATTTGGGGAATTGTTAAGGGACGTAAGAAAATAGCCCCATTCAAATCCAAGCGTTCTGAAAGTTTTTGATAACTTATAACATTAGCACAGATCACCAAATGTAAAGGAGAAACATCCCCATTCAACAGTTGATTAATTTGTTGAATATATTGAACTTGTTTATTGAAAGAAACTTGATCTAATCCATCTATTAAAGGTAAAATTTGCAGCTGTTGTATCCAATTTTGACCCACAGCAATAGAAATTCCATACTTAATATGCAGTTGTTCTACAATCCAATCTATAATCAATTGATCGGGATTCTTCCAAGTTGATAAATCCAGTAAAACCGGCATAGGTTCTTCAACATCATTTTGAGCGCGACTAACTAATACTTTAGTTAATCCGATCAAGGTTGTGGTTTTTCCCGAACCGGTCGCGCCTAAAATTAATAATCTGCCATTTAAACGATCAAAAACCTGAATAATTCCCGTATCATTCGTTAAACGAACACTCGGATGATGACTCACTTTTAACTCCACATCCCAGGTTCGTCGCATTTTTAAGGGTGGCGTTTCTTGAGCTAAATAAGTTAATACCGCTCGATGTAACGATTGTAAGCGATACTGTCTCACTTCATTTTGGACTTGAAGCAGCAATTTTTGACGATTGTCTAATTGAATCTGGGAAGTAGTCAATTGTGGCATTGAAAATTTAGGATTTGTGAAAAACCGTAACCTACCCGTTTCCGTGAAAATACCACCAGTATATAGCAATGCTAAATCTTCTGCGAAAAAAACCGTAGGAATTTTGTCTTCAAACCCCTACAATAAAACAGTCTAAAGCTGTGTAAGTAGTCTGGACGGATATTTGATCATTCGAGTTAAACAGATGGAAATGGATATTTCACAACCGCCAATTTTAAAAACTCCAGAACCTCAATATGGAGATTTGATTTTTGATTCCCACACCTTAGCTGTTTCAATTGTTGTACCTATTTACAATGAAGTAGAAAGTTTACCGCGATTGATCGAAGCGATTGATACAAATATGGCCTATCTGGGTTTAACTTATGAATTGATCTGTGTCGATGATGGGTCAAGCGATGGGTCAACAGAACTCCTGAAACAGCAAGCCGCCATTAATCCTCATCTCAAAGCCATTGTTCTCCGGCGCAATTATGGTCAGACCGCAGCCATGGCGGCGGGGTTTAAGTATTCCCAGGGTCAGGTGATTATTACCCTGGATGGCGATTTACAAAACGATCCCCAGGATATTGCTCTCCTGCTAAGGGAATTGGGTAAAGGGTATGATGTCGTCAGTGGTTGGCGGAAAAATCGACAAGATGCCAAACTGAGCCGTTTACTTCCTTCCCGAATTGCGAACTGGCTGATTAGCAAAATGACCGGGGTGCAGTTACATGACTATGGCTGTTCTCTCAAAGCCTACCGGACTGAGTTAATCGCCGATATGAACCTCTATGGAGAATTACACCGATTTTTACCCGCTTTAGCATTTATTGAAGGGGCAAAAATTACTGAAATTCCTGTTAACCACCATGCTCGTCGTTTTGGTCAGAGTAAGTATGGTTTAGATCGTACCTTCCGAGTCGTGATGGATCTGTTAACCATTTCTTTTATCAAAAAATTCCTAACTCGACCCATGCACGTTTTTGGTCTGTTAGGAATATTAGCTTTTGCGATTGGAATTGTTGTGGGTGCTTATTTGAGTTTTATTCGCCTGGTCTTGGGCCAAGAGATTGCCGCTCGTCCCTTACTTACCCTAGCGGTGCTCATGACCCTAACCGGAATTCAACTTTTTTGCTTTGGTCTGTTGGCGGAACTCTCAATGCGAACCTATCACGAATCCCAAGATCGACCGATCTATAGAGTTCGGGAAGTGATCGAATCTCATGGTAACAGCAATAACTCAAAAACCAATTAATCTTCTAAACTGGGAATGGCACTGTTGACGGGAAAGACTTTACACATCATATATTCGGGATGAAAAGTTGCGGACGGGTGACAAACTAACGAGGAGGACGGAGTTTCCACGGGATTGTTTTGAGGTTGAATACACACAGCCACCTGTCCAACTCCAATCATTAAGGTTTGGACTTGTTCAACAATTTGATCAAGATCCACCAGTAATGTTTCCGCTACAAATAGGGAAGGGGTAACAATAAAAAAGGTTTTGACTCCGGTGGGACTAGGAGCAAAACCAAAGCTACATTCAGAAAGTTGGGACTGGTTTAAGGGAGGGAGAGCATCATGAAAACGTTTAATTAACGCCTGATGCAAAGACTGACTTAGCGCACGATCGTCAGATATCGGTTGGGGTAACATGATTCGTCCTTACCAAAAAATTCGGTATAAAGCTCCGTCCCTTCGACAATCCTTTCGACAAGCTCAAGACAGGCTGTTTGAGGACGGCTTTTTATGATTTACCTATTATTTACTCTACCCCCCAGTTTAACATTAACTAATTTCCCATTGGTTTAAATTTTTAATCAGAGTCATAAGCAAACCCCAGGGTAATCTCAGAACTTCCCTGTATAACCAGCAGACCTAACCATTAATTTTGTATTCTCTCCACCGGGGTATTGATCGTTTTAGCTTTTTTAAAGGTTAATAATCCTAACCCAGCCAAAAATAAAGCCAAAATTGCCATCACCACAATAAAGATTTTTTTGGTTTTCATCGTTGCTGCTTCATATTGCAACAACATTTCCTGTTTGATTTTTTTCTCTTGTTCCGAAGGTTCTGGATTCATGAAATTTAGGATTATAGGTTGAAAGTTGACGGGTGAATATACACCGCCAACTTCCTTCTAATTAACTTACCGAACTTTGGACAACTTCTTGAGACTGGGGCACACTCTGGGTCTGTATGAAAACAGACAAACGATTCAGGGCATTCAAATAGGCCTGAGCCGAGGCTACAATAATATCGGTATTAGCCGCATGACCAGAAAACACCCGGTCTTGATAACGTAACCGAATCGTTACTTCTCCGATCGCATCAATTCCCGCCGTCACCGACTGCACAGAAAACTCAATTAACTCATTTGGTACATTGGTGACTCGGTTAATCGCCTGATAGACCGCATCCACCGGGCCAGTCCCAATCGCTGCATCGGTTAATTCCTGACCATCGGGGGTACGGACTGTAACCGTGGCCGTGGGACGGGCTTGATTGCCACAGGATACCTGGACAAATTCCAAATGGAATAATTCCGGGGTTTGCTGAATTTCATCCTTAACAATGGCTTCCAAATCCCAATCGGTGATTTCTTTTTTCTTATCCGCCAATTCCTTAAACCGGATAAACGCCTTATTCACCTCCGGGTCGGTCAACTCAAATCCCAACTCCCGCATCCGAGATTGAAACGCATGGCGGCCGGAATGTTTGCCCAAAACAATCAGGTTATCATTCAACCCAATCGATTGAGCATCCATGATTTCATAGGTGCGCTTATGTTTTAATATCCCATCTTGATGAATTCCCGACTCATGGGCAAAGGCATTCGCCCCGACAATGGCCTTATTCGGTTGGACTAACATCCCGGTTAAGTTAGACACCAAGCGAGAGGTTTTATAAATTTGGCGGGTGTCAATATTGGTCAAGGAGGCTTCTGATTCTGGATCTCGACCCAAAAAAGGATTAAAATACTGCCGACGGACGTGCAAGGCCATTACCAGTTCTTCTAAGGCAGCATTTCCGGCCCGTTCTCCGATGCCATTAATTGTACATTCCAACTGCCGCGCCCCATTTTTCACCGCTTCTAAGAAGTTAGCCACGGCCAAACCTAAATCATTATGACCATGGACGGAAATAATCGCTTGGTCGATATTGGGGACATTTTCTTTAATCCCCTTAATGATCGCCCCAAATTCCGCCGGGGTGGTATAACCGACGGTATCTGGGATATTAACCGTGGTGGCTCCGGCTGCGATCGCCCGCTCCAAAACTTGATACAAAAATTCCGGGTCAGACCGTCCCGCATCTTCGGGGGAAAACTCAATATCATCCACAAAGGATTTGGCATAGGCGACCATTTCCGAGGTAATATCCAAGACCTCAGAGCGGGTTTTTTTCAATTTATATTGCAAATGGATATCGCTGGTGGCAATAAAGGTATGAATTCGACGATGGAAAGCCGGAGAAACCGCCTTCGCCGCCGCCTCAATATCCCCTTTCACCGATCGGGCTAAACTACAAATAACCGGGCCATCTTCTGTGCCTACTGCTTCGGCAATTCGAGAAACTGCATCAAAATCCCCATGACTAGCGATCGCAAATCCCGCCTCGATCACATCCACCCCTAAACGGGCCAATTGTCGAGCAATCACCAACTTTTCATCCACATTCAGGGTAGCCCCCGGACACTGTTCGCCATCGCGCAAAGTCGTATCAAAAATAATAATTCGGTCGGGGTTAGGTTGAAATTTCATAAAAGAAAATCTCCTTGTAAGATTACTCGTACAGGCCTGCTGCTGGTACTATCTCTACACTGGTACAGACGCGCCATGGCACGTCTCTACACTGATAACTGATTAATAGTCCGTTTTTTCAATCTGTTCTCGAATATCGTTAAGATCGATATAGCGATCGGTGGCATTACGCAGTTCTCTGGCGATCATTCCTTCTGTAGAAACAACGGTAATATGAGTATTTTTAGATCGTAACAGTTCAATCGCTCGTTCAAAGTCCCCATCTCCACTAAATAGAACCACCCGATCATATTGTTCTACCGTATTAAACATATCTACAACAATTTCAATATCTAAATTAGCTTTTTGGGAATACCGACCGGAACTATCATCGTAGTATTCTTTGAGAATTTTAGTGCGAACTGTATAACCTAGACTAATCAGAGCATCTCGGAATCCTCTTTGATCTTGGGGGTCTTTGAGTCCTGTATACCAAAAGGCATTGACCAGGGTGATATCCACTTGTTCTGTTTTGAAATAGGTCAAAACCCTACGGGGATCAAAAAACCAACCATTTTTTTGTTGAGCATAGAACATATTGTTACCGTCCACAAAAATAGAAAGACGGTTTTTTACGTTAGGCATAGAAAATTAAGACCTAATATTTGTAGAAATGAATTTAATCTAAATATTCTATCTTAACATCCATAATCAAATAAAGTATATGCCTCAACAAAGGCTGTTGTCTTGCCATAAATATTTTATTCGATAGATGTAAAGATATAATTTGATCCTACTGCATTAATTTGGCAGTCAACACTAATATATCTTGGTTATTCATATAATTTTATGTTTATAAAATATCATATATGATTATCTTTAATTATATGTTTAACGAAAATTTACAATACTCTTAGGAGTTCTGGGAAAAGCTATGGAAAACAATAAAAGTCCAAATCCCTGATGGAGCCACTCATCCGACATTTTCCCAAACCACAGACCTGGGGCTGATGACCGACTCAGCTAGAATTTTTTGCTTTCTAGCGCCCATCGGGCTAGTTCTGTCCGATTATGAAGACCTGTTTTTCCCAACATATTACTGACATGGCTTTCAATTGTGCGCTGACTGACTTTCATAATCCGAGCAATATCACGGTTAGCTAAACCTTGAGTGACTAAGCGAACAACCCTTAATTCCGTCGGGGTGAGTTGTACATTTCGACGCACTCGCAGTTTAGGGCCACTATTATCCAGATTAGAACTTGGGCTGCTGGTTAAACGAGCGGCTTGGCGCAGGGAGGACTCCACTTGAGCCACTAATTCTTCCGGTTCAAAGGGTTTGACAATGTAGACATCTGCTCCGGTATTTAAGCCTTTAACCTTATCCTGACTTTGACCTTTAGCCGATAAAAACAGAACAGGAATCCATCCAGTGCGGGGGTCTTCTCGAATTTTTTTCACCAGACTATAACCATCCATTTCTGGCATCATAATATCGCAGATCATTAGATCAGGAAGTTCATCTTCGAGAATCTCCAGTGCAATCACACCGTTTTCTGCCGTGACCACATCATATCCCCTAAACTCCAAATAGTCCCTGACCAATAAAATCAGGTTAGGGTCATCATCCACAAGCATGAGTCGTTTTTGATCTCCGTTCCTATCCTTCATTTAAAACCTGTTCCAAGGTCGAATCCGACAACAACATTAAGGTCGATTTTTGATATCTGGTTTGGTGATATCTGTTTAGAGGTTTATTTCCGATCAAGAGATATCACCCAAATATAGATATATTCGCAAGTATAATAGATTACTCAACAATTTATCCAAGATCGATTATACCTGAAATACAACCTGCTTAAGTTAAAAATACTGACGAAAAAAACATTTAAAGTTTTAACAGATCGGTTTTCTAATCCCTTACCCAAATGGGGATTAGGAAAAGTCATGGGCTAGAGGATGGGTTAAAAACACATACTCTTGGACTACTTGAGAACCTAAAATATGTTCTTGAAGAATCCGTTCAATTACCTCCGGTGTTGCGGAATGATACCAAACCCCATCGGGATAAACGACTAAAATAGGGCCATGAGTACAAACACGCAGACAATTTGTTTTGGTTCTAAAGGTGCAACTGGGTTTACCCTCGGTCACTTGATCCAGTTTTAACTCAGTTAATCGTTTTTTTAAATAGTCCCACGCCTCTAAACTTTGCTCTTTGGAGCAACAGAGGGGCTTGGTCTGATCCGCACAAATAAAAATATGACGCTCAATTTTATCTAATCCCAAGGTCTGCACCTTCTTAGCTAGATCGACCTTGATTAAATCAGACTCAGGGGCAGTAATACTCACAGATTCCAACGAAGATGACATAGAATTACGCAGTTTGATCAAAAAAACCCTAAAAATCCATCCTAACAGTTGTTGATTGTAGATTGTTGATTACCAGCGACTGAGAACCCACTACTTACTCCCTACCCCCCTGCCTCCCCTGCCTCCCCTGCTCCCCCTGCTCCCCCTGCCTCCCCTGCCTCCCCTGCTCCCCCTGCCTCCCCTGCTCCCCCTGCTCCCCCTGCCTCCCCTGCCTCCCCTGCTCCCCCTGCCTCCCCTGCCTCCCCTGCCTCCCCCGCCTCCCCTGCCTCCCCTGCTCCCCCTGCCTCCCCTGCTCCCCCTGCCTCCCCCGCTCCCTTGTTCGGGAACCCGTACAACTTAGACTGTTGCAATGGGGAGGCTTTTTTCGGTAAATTAGCACTCAGGGATCGAGAGTGCTAATTTGAATTCCTCAAAGGAAATGATCAAGCTCTGATCACCGAATATTTATATAAAGTGGAGGCTAATAAATGGCTGCTGTATCTCTAAGCGTATCAACCGTTAAACCCCTTGGTGAGCGCGTTTTCGTTAAAGTTAGTGCATCTGAAGAAAAAACATCCGGTGGAATTTTACTACCCGATACCGCCAAAGAAAAACCCCAGGTCGGCGAAGTGATCGCCGTTGGCCCTGGCAAACGTAACGACGATGGTTCCCGCTCGGAATTAGAAGTCAGCGTCGGTGACAAAGTTCTCTACTCCAAATACGCGGGCACTGACATCAAACTCGGTACCGAAGAATTTGTTCTGTTGGCCGAAAAAGACATCTTAGCGATCGTCAACTAATCGGTGTTTTCAACCCTAGATCGTACACCACAAATTTGTCATCCGATCTACAAGGTTAAAACCCACTCCTTGGTGAAATTCATTTCTAATTATCAACCTAAAACCTGAAGACAAAACATGGCTAAACGTATTATTTACAACGAAAATGCTCGTCGCGCCCTAGAGCGTGGTATGGATATCCTGGCAGAAGCCGTTGCCGTTACTCTTGGCCCCAAAGGTCGTAACGTCGTATTAGAAAAAAAATTTGGTGCGCCCCAAATTGTGAATGATGGCGTCACTATTGCTAAAGAAATTGAACTAGAAGATAACATCGAGAATACTGGAGTTGCCTTGATTCGTCAAGCCGCTTCCAAAACCAACGATGCCGCTGGCGACGGAACCACCACTGCAACGGTTCTAGCCCACGCCATGGTTAAAGAAGGTCTGCGGAACGTGGCGGCCGGAGCTAACCCCATTGAACTCAAACGCGGTATTGATAAAGCCACGACCTTTTTAGTCGAAAGAATCGCCGAACACGCTCGCCAAGTGGAAGATTCCAAAGCGATCGCTCAAGTCGGTTCAATTTCTGCCGGAAACGACGAAGAAGTCGGTAAAATGATTGCTTCGGCCATGGATAAAGTCGGTAAAGAAGGCGTGATTTCCTTGGAAGAAGGAAAATCCATGACCACCGAATTAGAAATCACTGAAGGGATGCGCTTTGACAAAGGCTATATCTCCCCCTACTTCGCCACCGATACCGAACGGATGGAAGCGGTTCTCGAAGAACCCTATCTGTTAATTACCGATAAAAAAATCACCTTAGTTCAAGACTTAGTGCCTGTTCTCGAGCAAGTTGCCCGTTCTGGCCGTCCTTTGGTGATTATCGCTGAAGATATCGAAAAAGAAGCCTTAGCAACCCTGGTGGTTAACCGTCTGCGCGGTGTGCTGAATGTGGCTGCCGTTAAAGCGCCTGGGTTTGGCGATCGCCGGAAAGCCATGTTGGAAGATATCGCCGTCTTAACAGGTGGTCAACTAATCACCGAAGATGCGGGTCTGAAACTGGAAAACGCCAAGCTGGATATGCTGGGTAAAGCCCGTCGGATCACCTTGACCAAAGATAACACCACCATCGTTGCCGAAGGTAATGAAGTTGCTGTTAAAAACCGTTGTGAGCAAATTCGCCGTCAAATGGAAGAAACCGAGTCTTCCTACGACAAAGAAAAACTCCAAGAGCGCTTGGCTAAATTAGCTGGTGGCGTGGCTGTGATCAAAGTGGGTGCAGCTACCGAAACCGAAATGAAAGATCGCAAGCTGCGTCTGGAAGATGCCATCAACGCCACGAAAGCGGCCGTTGAAGAAGGGATCGTTCCGGGTGGTGGCACAACCTTAGCCCACTTAGCTCCTCAACTGGAAGAATGGGCTAATGCTAACCTAACCCACGAAGCCTTAACCGGAGCCTTAATTGTGTCCCGGGCCTTGGCTGCGCCCCTGAAACGCATTGCGGAAAACGCTGGCGTTAACGGTGCTGTGGTCGCCGAACGAGTCAAAGAAAAAGACTTCAACGTTGGTTACAACGCGGCTTCTAACGAATTTGTGGATATGTTTGAAGCGGGGATTGTTGACCCGGCCAAAGTGACCCGCTCTGCTCTGCAAAACGCCGCTTCTATTGCTGGAATGGTGTTAACAACTGAGTGTATTGTTGCTGACAAACCTGAACCTAAAGACGGCGCTCCTGCTGGTGCTGGCGCTGGTATGGGTGGCGATTTCGACTACTAAGATCCTGATTACTAATTTATAGTTTGATATGGGGTGGCTTTTGTCACCCCTTATTTATTGGGGAATAGGGATCACTGATTTAAGAGGATTTCACGGATTTCACGGATTTTAATCTGTCCCCCAATCAAGTCGAGGGCAGGGTTAATCTGCGTAATCCTCTGAAATCCGTGATAGGTGATGGGGAAGATTGAGATTGTGGTTGTTTTAAGTTTTGATGTTCTTAACACTTGATTCTAAGGAAGGTTGGGGAATTAGATAAATTAAACCTGAAATTAGGGTTAATCCTACGGTTATCCAGAATAGAATTAAATTGGGTGTTTGCCAAGATAAGGGTAAGGGTGCTATTAGAAATGCGATCGCTAAAATTTGACTGACTGTTTTGAGTTTACCCCAAATATTTGCTCCAGAAATTTGAGTTTGATTGACTCTCCATCCGGCAATAGTTAGTTCCCGGGCTAAGATTAAAAATACTCCCCAAGCTGGAATAGTTTTTAACTCAATTAAGGCGAGTAAGGGCGCGAAAACTAATAATTTATCGACTAAAGGATCGAGAAATTTTCCTAAATCTGTAACTTGATTTAGTTTTCTCGCTAAATATCCATCTAACCAATCGGTACTGGCTACAATTAAAAAAATTCCTAAACAAATCCAACGATTAGTAATAGTTGGATCATGTAAATAATAGAGTATAAATGGGATTCCGAACAAACGAGAAATAGTAATCCAATTCGGTAAATTCATAAATTAGTAATCAGTTTTCGGTTATTATATTATCTTATTAGATCCCCCCAAATCCCCCTTAATAAGGGGGACTTTGAACTCTAATTCCCCTCTTAAACTGATAACTGCTAACTGATGACTGATAACTGATTAAGGGTTCTTCCCAATTTTGTAGGGAATTTAGACTTAATTGTGCTAAATATTTTCGGGTCAGGTCGGCGCGGTCTAAACTGATAAAATAATTATTATCCACATCTTGATAGAATAATGATCCTTCAAGTAACCCTTGATAATCAGGATGATTTTGAGATTCTACCGTTAACCAAATCGCATCAGTAGGTGAAGGAATGAAACCCGAGGGTAATTTTCCATTGAGAATAGCCAGAATTCGATCTGAAACAGAACGGGTATTCACCCCACGATTTTCTAAGAGTTGATAAACCTCTGATAAAGATAAAGGTTGTTCTTTAAAAACTCGCAGTAGTTCCGCTAAAAGAAAATAATCACTGTATTGATGTCGAGACATATCCAAGACTTGAAAATAAAGGGGTAATACAGCTAAACCCCAAGCCAAGCGACTACAATGGGAATAATTATTATCACTATTATATTGATCGTGAGGACTATCTTGGGTAATTAACGCATTGGGTAATTTTTGGCGTAGCCAACGGCTAAAGGTCGGCCAAGTTCCATTTCCTCCCGTACAAATGGCCTGAGTAATTCTAATCGGAGAAATTCCATTATGACTGAAAAGATGGTTGAGTTCTCGATTTAACTGTTGGATAAAGGGAATAAAAATCTTTTGTTCTAAATCTCGTTGGGAAACTTCCCAAGAATAATTATTTAATGTTAGGGTATAGCGATCGCTTTGTTGCAGTTCAAATTTTAAAGTTTCTGCAATTTCTAATAATTTTAATCCTGTAGAATCACTCTGTAAAATTTGTTGTAAACGATAACGTTTGGCTAAATCAGGATGTCCAGGTTCAGGAAATTCCACATTTGGAATATTATTAAATGTGGGGAAGGGTGAACCCTCTGGCTGAATCAAAAGTTGAGTAATGATATCCTGATTTAAGGCATCTCCAGCATAGGCCAAATGATGACAAACCACTTGGGAAGCCACAAATTCAGTTAAATCCTGGGGAAGTTGGACTACGGCTATTTCCGTGGTTGTAGCGCCGATATTAATAATTAAAATTGTGCCATTGGGATCGGGGGGATGGAGATAGAATTGATAGAGTAAAGTGGCGATCGCATCCTCAATAATAAAAATTTGTTCAGGACGTTTGATGATTCCTGCTGCTAATACGGCTTCCCTCAGATTGAAACGATAGGCTTCTGTCGAGGCCGTGGAACAGCCTAAAACCACCCCGTCTAAACAATTTAACGCCTGCTGAAATTCGACCGTATCGAGTCCCACTGCACCCACAGTATAAAAATTAGGTAAAGCCATGATGGGGGAAATTTCCCGGTTGGGCTGCTTTAATGGGGAAATTCTGCGACCGGACAACACTCGATGGGGATGCAACGTAGATAATAACGCTGTCCACGCTTCTCGAAACCCCCCCAAGGGGAGGGACTGTTGTTCTGACCACTGAATCATGGGAAGCCCCGTTAACTCGGGAGAATTAACTGAATGATAGGGAATTCCCAGGTTTAATAAGGATTTAAACCGTTGTATCAGGCCTTGAGTGGTTTCTTCCTGGGGATCTAAATAGTAAATTGACGCCGCTAGCCGAAAGGTAAAGGGAAGATCCTCGATTCCAGAGAGTTCTGTCTGTTCCGCTTGCCAATAAATCGGATAAACTTTTTGGGTTTCGCTCTGTAACAAAGCGGCGGATATTCCCGTTGTTCCTAAGTCAACTCCTAAATACCATTTCATAATCAGTTATCAGTCATCAGTTATCAGTCATCAGTTATTAGTCATCAGTTTTTAAAAAACTCCTGACTCAAGGCTTCAAGACTGAGGGAATCCTCCTCTTGTTCGATGTCCAAATTTAAGTTTTTTTCATCTGCCAGGTTCAAACTGTTGAAAATATCATCTAAAGTTAAATCTGATAATCCTTGATTTGATGCAACATTTTGCTTTTCTGCTGCTGGTTTATTTAGGGATTCAACGGAAATAGAGGGAACTGATTGAGCCGAACTAGGTTCCATCCCAATATCTCTAAATAAATCTTCAAAAGTAATTAGTTCCTCAGCCTGAGATACTTTTAATGTCGTTTTTGCTGATAATTTTTGAGGAGTAACTTCAGGTTGAGAATAGGCTGATTTTACGCGAGTTGGTTTAGAAACTGGACTGGCTTCAGGTTGTTCTAAATTAAATAGATCTGCCTCTAAATGTTCTAAAGTATTGCGATCAATTAATAAACGGGAATCGACTTGTTCGCTATCCTCCTCCAAATCTAGGGGCAGTAAATTTTCATCCGGGGAAGCTTGAATATAAGCATCCTTTTCTAAACTAAATGTTTGGCTGTCAATCTGACCAGGAGGGGATGCCATAGGACTGACTATTCCCGTAAGTTCTTGCTGGGTTCTAGCCGAGACTACACCGGAATTCGGGGGGGAAACCTCCTCAAAGGTGAGTTCTTCAAAAACATCACTTAAATCTGCCAGGGTTTCCTCGAAGGGATTCGGTGCAGAAGTGAAAGAGGAATCCGTGATTTCATCAGTCAGAGGAGACACTAACTCAACTCTTGGTGTAAATAAGTTCTCAGACTCTAAGGATATAGGATCGATGGCATCTGCGGTTAAGGAGAAATCAGATTCTATCGGAAAATTTTGCTCCGGTTGACTGAATATATCCAAATTATTTAAGCTCAAGAAATCAGCCGTTGCCTCCAGGGATTCGGTGTGAATATTTTCCGATTCTCTGGCTGTGATTTTCGGTGTTGACCCATCCCCAAATAAATCTTCGATGTCTAAATGGATTTCTGATTCATTCTCGACCCCTGAAGAACTTGCAACATCGGTTTCCTCGTCGAGCAATAGGGTTTCTATGTCCTCAGAAACATCATCCTCATCCAGTACCTGAATGACATCAAAATCATCCTCAAATAAATCATTATTTTGTGTTTGAGGCGTCACAGTCACAACTGGGGATTCTGCCTCCGGCGCCAGATCAAACAAACTTTCTAATTCTGAATCGGCATCGGGGAGAGACTGTTCTACCATCGACTCATCCCAATCCAGAGAAAGAGACCTTTCTGGTGTTTTATCTAACCCATCCTCGATAGGGGGAGTAGATAATCCCTCGATGGTCTCAAACGCCACCTCGAATTCATCTTCATCGGTGATTTTTAGCTGTTCTTCGTCATCTTCATCAATATCATGATCAGAAGTAACAGTGGGAGTCGATTGTCTAGGAACTTCTGCCCCCGCATAGGGAAAGAGTCCCTCAAAAGCGGAGGAGAAATTCTGGGGTAGAGAAACCACGGACGGAGGAGAAGGTAAATTACCAGTGTTGGAGGGGGTTTCCGATTCAGTTAATTGTAGTGAAGATTGTAAATAGGAAGACGTTTCTTGACCTACCTGTTGGGCTAATTGGTTGACTAAGGTGGTAAACATGACCTCCCCCTGTTTCCCCAAACTGTGCATCCTTTCTAGGCTTTGGGAAAGGGAATCAGAATAGGTTTGTAGGTTTCGTTGCAAGGCTTCAAAAATCACACTTAGACTGGAATCGAGAGTCATCAATAAATGATCAGATTGCGCTTGTAACTGTCGCATCTGTTCCAGGCGTTGGGCTGGAGTCAGACGGTCGAGAGCAGTTTGGGGTCTGTCCACGGCTTCAGAAACCAGGGCCGGGAGTGAGTTAGATTCAGTTAATAACACCGAATCTAAAAATCGGGTTTCAATATGGTTCAGGGTTTCAGTCACATTATGAATCAGACTGTCCTGTAATCGAGTCATGAACTCTTGCAGAAATTCACGACTGAGTTGTTGTTGATAGGGTTGAGGCGGGACTTGTCCGATGGCCTGGGCTTTGCGGGCTTCTAATTGTTGAATTTCCTGGATTAAATTACGTTGTTCGGTACGCAAACGATCAATCTCATCCTGAAGGGGTTGAGTCAAATTAGTCCGCAAATAAATCATTTCCCGTCGGATTGCCTGCCACAGAGGTTCTCGCGTTCCGTGGGATATAGAGGGTTGATGATTCTCCAGGGTAACACCGAGAGCCTCCTCGTCCACCTGTTCCTGAAGAAAGACCAAATACCTGCGGACACGCTCTAGGACTTGACGGGAGCGTGTGACAGTTTCGCCAAAAACGACCCAAGGCAAACGTAAGCTGGGCTGACTAAGAACCTCGTCAATTTCGGTGATGAGTGCTTGAATCTGACCTTTCTGAACATTCAAGGCTGAACCCCCTCAATAATCTTTCTGTTAATGGGACTCCATAATTGCTTAATCTCAAGGATTCCCTTGATTAAAGCAGTTGTGATCTACATAATATGTTAGGCTTGGCACGAAGCACTCAAGCAGCTAACTTGAGATTTGGGATTTATTGGCTAATCACCCACCGGAGGCAATACGGTTAAAAACTAAACCAGTTTAACTTTTTTATGTCCTGATAGCTCTAAAATATAAAATTGCCTAGTAATTTTTGATTCGGTGTTGTAATTGACACCAGGCAGAATCTGAGTTAACAATGATCGGGAAATTTTAGGGTAATTGACCAATAAAGAATGCCAATTCTGCTTTCGGTGCAATTGACTGAAAATCCAATCTCTTGATTAGCTACTGCTCAATACGAATTTATAATTTTATCACAGCCTCATGGAAGATCGGTATTTCTCCCGTGACAATCACTCTGATATTCACAAGATGATCTGCTCAACGCCTTTCTTTCAAGGCTTGCCACCGGATGCGGCGGATAAAGCAACCTCTCATATTGTGGGTCGAAACCATCCAGCTAACCAAGTGATTTTATTAGAAAATGACTGGGGAAGCTCCGTTTATTTTATTCTGGACGGTTGGGTCAAAATTCGTACCTATAATTTGGATGGGAAAGAAGTAACGCTGAATATTTTGGGTAAGGGTGAACTATTTGGAGAAATGGCAGCACTTGATGAAGTCCCCCGCTCCACCGATGTTATTACATTAGCACCGACCTTAATTGGGAATATGCCCGCTCAGGATTTTGTGGAGTTGATTACCACCGAACCCAAGGCGGGAATGCGACTGGCTCAATTGATGGGCCGGCGTTTACGCCAGGTGAATCGACGTCTGAGATTGCGCGAATCTGATAGTACCTCCCGGGTGGCTGATATTCTCCTATTTCTGGCGGAAGGCCAAGGTACAACTTCAGATCAAGGAGGAACACAAATTCCGAATCTTCCCCATCGGGAGTTAAGTGGTTTGAGTGGTCTAGCCAGGGAAACCGTAACTCGGGTGCTCAGTAAGTTAGAGAAAAAAGGATTAATTCATCGGGAACGGGATATTTTGAGTATTCCCGATGTCCATGCCCTAGAACGGATATTAGTCTGAATGGTACTATTGCCCATTGCCCATTGCCCATTCCCTATTAAATGAGTGATCCTTATGTTCATGCCCTAGAACGGATATTAGTCTGAATGGTACTATTGCCCATTGCCCATTGCCCATTCCCTATTAAATGAGTGATCCTTATGTTCATGCCCTAGAACGGATATTAGTCTGAATGGTACTATTGCCCATTGCCCATTGCCCATTCCCTATTAAATGAGTGATCCTTATGTTCATGCCCTAGAACGGATATTAGTCTGAATGGTACTATTGCCCATTGCCCATTGCCCATTCCCTATTAAATGAGTGATCCTTATGTTCATGCCCTAGAACGGATATTAGTCTGAATGGTACTATTGCCCATTGCCCATTGCCCATTCCCTATTAAATGAGTGATCCTTATGTTCATGCCCTAGAACGGATATTAGTCTGAATGGTACTATTGCCCATTGCCCATTGCCCATTCCCTATTAAATGAGTGATCCTTCTCCATTAAGTTCCTCTGTTAACCCCCGTGAATCTGAAACTCAGGAATGGGTATCGGTTGATGCAGATATCCCCGGCTCTGAACCTTCGGATCATCTGGCTAAACTATCTGCTTCCCATCGAAACTCCCTGATTTTAGTAGAAACGGCCTTTCTGGCCAGTGCCGCCAGTTTGATTTGGTTTGTTAATTATTATTTTCCCATGGGGCCAGTGCTGCGACTGTTTTTCGCTTTGCCGATGGCTTTATTATATTTACGATGGGGAAAACGGGCTGCGGTTATGGGGGCCGTGGCTTCATTTTTATTATTATCGGTATTAATGGGGCCAACTCGCAGTATTGTGTTTTTAATTCCTTATGGTTGGTTAGGGGTGGTTTTGGGGGGAATGTGGAAACGCAAATCTCCTTGGTGGATGTCCATTGGGACGGGTTCTTTGATTGTTGCTATTGGTTTTTTCTTTAAATATTGGTTACTTTCAATTCTACTGGGACGGAATTTGTGGGCCTACGCTACGATCCAAATTACTGCGGTGGCGGACTGGATTTTTATTAAGTTGGGGATTTTAGCTCAACCCAGTCTAATGTTGGTTCAGGTGCTGGCTGTTCTGATGATTTTAATTAATAGTATTGTCTATTTATTTGTGGTTCATCTAGTCTCGTTATTATTATTAGATCGTCTCAATAGTCCCATTCCTCGCCCTCCCAAATGGGTACAAATTTTATTAGATTACGACGTTTAAATGACTGTTAAGGTTTATACCCAGTTTACGCAAGGTGATCGATGGTTACACCGCTATCAAGGGACTCAACCCGTGTTTGCTTGTGTGTTGGGATTTACCGCAACGGCTTTAATTCCAGGGATTTCCGCCGCCGGAGCTACCACCGACTCTCGACAATATACAGCCGTTGCGGATGCTGAATTTCTCTATAATGGCCCCCAACCCCATCCCCAGTATCCCTTACCGCCCTTAGATGCGGGGGCTTCTCCGGTGTTAATTTCCCGGGCTGTGGTGGCATCCTTAAAATGTCCTTTGTATCTGTTTAATGCGGGATTATCTGTTGCTCCTGCGATTCCTACAATTGATTTGGGGGGGGTAGCCGCCGGATGTATAACATCGGGTTCCGCCATGACCTTAGAAACTGTCAAGCATCTGTTTGAGCAGGGGTTAATCTGGGGTGAACGGATGGCGCAGGATGCCCCAAATAGTTATCTGATTTTATCGGAATGTGTGGTGGGCGGAACGACTACGGCTTTAGCTGTGTTGCTGGGGCTAGGAATTTCTGCCATGGATAAGGTGAATAGTAGTCATCCCCGTTGTAATCATGGCCAGAAATTAGCGATCGCCACCGAAGGATTACAACAAGCCGGGTTTTGGCCGTTATCGGGGATCGGGATTGATCCGTTCGAGTTGGTGGCTGCGGTGGGTGATCCGATGCAAATTGTGGTGGCGGGGATGACTTTGGCGGCCAGTCGTACCATAGGGGTACTGTTGGCGGGTGGAACTCAGATGTTAGCGGTTTATGGTTTGGTAGAGGCGATCGCCACTCAATATCCTATTCCTTGGGGTGCTGATCGGGTGGTGGTGGGAACAACCCGTTGGGTCGCTGAAGATACCACGGGGGATACGGTGGGATTAGCGGAAATGGTGGGAAATGTCCCCCTATTAGCCACGCAACTGAATTTTTCTGCGTCGGTTTATCCGCAACTGCGGGCCTATGAACAGGGTTATGTGAAGGAAGGAGTAGGGGCTGGAGGGGCTGCGATCGCGGCTTATTTGGCCCTAGGTTGGAATAATACCCAACTTCTGCAAGCCATTGAAGCAGTGGCCGATCAGGTCAAATCAAATTATTAATGTTAAATTCTGCGGATCTGTGCTAGGATATAATATTGAAAAATAAACGCGGACATGGCGGAATTGGTAGACGCGCTAGATTTAGGTTCTAGTATCGTAAAGATGTGAAGGTTCAAGTCCTTTTGTCCGCATGATCAATAAAAAATGAACAAGAATGCTCTCCGAAAGCGAGGGCATTTTTTGTGAATTTTGGGTCAAACCCCCTACAGCCGAAGCAATAGAGCAATAGCATTAATAAAACTTATGACTTTTATCCAAAACTCTGATGTCAAAATACTTTACAAACCGTAACAAAGCCGTTAATGTAATAGACATAGATACCAAACGTACCTCGACAAATACATAGCAATCATAACCAACATGACAACCACGATTCAGCAGCGCGAAAGCGCCTCTATCTGGGAACGGTTCTGTAACTGGGTGACATCCACCAACAACCGCATTTATGTGGGCTGGTTCGGTGTTCTGATGATCCCCACCCTGTTAACCGCCACCATCTGCTACATCATCGCCTTTGTCGCAGCCCCCCCAGTGGACATCGATGGCATCCGTGAACCCGTAGCTGGTTCACTGTTATACGGAAACAACATCATCTCTGGTGCGGTTGTTCCTTCCTCGAACGCCATCGGTTTACACTTCTACCCGATTTGGGAAGCAGCCAGCTTAGATGAGTGGCTGTACAACGGTGGCCCTTACCAATTAGTGATTTTCCACTTCTTCATTGGTATCCTGTGCTACATGGGTCGGGAATGGGAATTATCCTACCGTTTAGGTATGCGTCCTTGGATCTGCGTCGCCTACTCTGCCCCCGTGGCAGCAGCAGCCGCCGTGTTCCTGATCTACCCGATCGGTCAAGGTTCATTCTCTGATGGTATGCCTTTAGGAATTTCTGGAACCTTCAACTTCATGTTAGTGTTCCAAGCCGAACACAACATCCTGATGCACCCCTTCCATATGTTAGGCGTTGCTGGGGTGTTTGGTGGTAGCTTATTCTCCGCCATGCACGGTTCCTTAGTTACCTCCTCTTTGGTGCGTGAAACCACCGAAGTCGAGTCCCAAAACTACGGTTACAAATTCGGTCAAGAAGAAGAAACCTACAACATCGTTGCAGCCCACGGTTACTTTGGTCGTTTAATCTTCCAATATGCCAGCTTTAACAACAGCCGTAGCTTACACTTCTTATTAGGTGCATGGCCCGTGATCGGGATTTGGTTCACCGCTTTAGGTGTATCCACCATGGCCTTCAACCTGAACGGTTTCAACTTCAACCAGTCAATCATCGACTCTACCGGTCGCGTGATCAACACCTGGGCGGATGTGTTAAACCGCGCTAACCTGGGTATGGAAGTGATGCACGAGCGCAACGCTCACAACTTCCCCTTAGACTTAGCTTCTGGTGAATCGGCTCCTGTGGCTTTGGTTGCTCCTCAAATTAATGGTTAATTTTTAACCTCAATATTCCAAAAGACGCTCTCCGCAAGGGGGGCGTTTTTTGGTGTTTAATATTTATGATTAAATTGTTATGTGGAGTATTCATATAAAATCCGTAAATGCTGGCTACAGATTCCCCCCTTTTTAAGGGGGGCTAGGGGGGATCATCGTGGTTCGTTTATAATTAGATTTCATATTAATTACTGACTAACCTTAAATACATCTTCATAAACTTGCGCCATTGTTAATGTTAACCCAACAGATTCTAGGATTAAATTATCTTGTTGTCCTAGGATTTGGACAGTCCAATTTCCTTGAGCATCTTGACGATAAACTTCGACTTTGATTTGGTCTTGAGAAATTAGAACATATTCTTTTAAACTTTCTAAGGTTTGATAGTTGATTAATTTTTCGCGTCTATCGGTGGTTTCTGTGCTTTCTGAGAGAACTTCAATAATTAAATTGGGTTGGGTTTTGAAATATCTATGATTATCTTGGGGGTTACAAGTTACCAGTAAGTCAGGATAATAAAAAATATCGTCTTGAACCTTAACTTTCATATCCGACACAAACACCCGACAAGAACTTCCCCGCAGATGGGGACGCAATAAAGCAAAAATATTTCCCGCAATAATATTATGTTCCTCACTCGCACCTGCCATGGCAAAGACATAACCGCCGACATATTCATGGCGAGTTTGACTGTTAGCTTCGGCGTTTAGATAGTCTTCAACGGTAAATAGGGGTAAGGGCGATCGCATTTTTTATTCCTCGTAATTATTTTTTATAAATATTATATTAAAATTAGAAAGTTATAGTATAGCGCTACGCATTACCGTGTTTGACACTTTTAAATTCTGAAACCCTTTCACTACTTATTGTTCCCTGTTCCCTTTAACTTAACTTCTGTTTAATATAGCATTGGAAAATTGGATTTAATCGAAAGAGCGATCGCCCTTCTGCTTCGACTTTTTCAATTAAATTATGTCGAATTAAGGATTGTATCGCTTGCCAGAATTGAGGTTTTGATAATTCAATATTAGCAGGTTTTTGAGAAATATTCACAGGTTGATCTTGAGTGGCTAACCAATGAATTGTCGTTTTCTCTGATTCTGATAAACGCTCTAAGTGAGATTCTAAATTAGGTTCTAAATCTCCTAAGTAGATATCATTTTGCTCGGCTAAAAATAGGGAAACGCTACCATTAAAGAGTTCAATAATTGTTGAAGTGATAATCTTTAACCATCTGGGATGACCTTGATAGATTGTAATTAATTCTAACCAATTTTCCTGATCAATTAATCCTTTTTCTCTAAGTATTTCGGTTGCTTCTTCTCCTAAACCTTTGAGATTTAAGGTTTGTGTGGATCTATTTTCTGTTTGTAAATTGGCGATTTCTATAGGTTTTATCCAACTCAGGAGAATTAAACAGCTTTGATGGGGAGATGTGGCAATTTGTTTGAAAAATTGACTATAATCTTCATATTCAGGTAAATATTGACCTGCTAATTCACCAGGTTTAAAAATATCCTGTAGATCATCAATAATTACTAAACAGCGAGAGTTACGAAAATATTCGATAACTGTAGATAAGGGGGTTTGTTGAGACTGAGAAAAGAATTGTTTGAGTTCGTTTTGTAGCGTTGAAAGGGTAGGAATATTATTAAGACTTTTCCAGATAATATAATCGAATTGGGTATTAATGTCTTCGATGAGTTTAAGGGCGATCGCACTTTTTCCTATTCCACTTAATCCATAAATAGTAATTAAGCGAGTATGGTCTTCTAATATCCATTGTTTGAGGGTAGTTAATTCTGAGGTGCGATCGTAAAAGGTTTTTAATTCTGGCGCTTCTATTATATTGATAATTGTTGATTGATTTTGAGTTTGGGATGTTTCTGGGGGAGATTGCGATCGCGGTTTTTCATTTTTAATATTTTGTATAAATTGACCATAAATATTAATATCAATTTCTTGGAATACACAATTACCAGACTGGGAAACCTCAGAAACCTTATGTTTTTTCTCTAGTTTATAACGAAAATTAAACTTCTTCAGGTCTTGTCCTAATTCTTCACCCAGCTTTTCCCATAACTTAGCTGCTTCTTTTTTAATGTGAGACTCACTACAATTATAATCTTTAGCAATTTGAGGATATTTTTTTCTGTCCCAAACACCTGTTAATATTGCTTCCTGTATCGGTGTGAGATTTTCTCCGGTTTGATCAAAAATCAGGTGATCCGCCCACTCTAACACATCCTCAACATTCTTCATAAGTAGACATAGATAGATATTGTTTGTAATCTATCCTACCGAACCCTACTTTGTCAACTTAATTGTACTGAATCCTACTAAATTAGTTCGGGATGGCTGGAAAAATTGGGTGCTGAATGTACTATTTTTAGTTGTCATAACGAACACATTACCAAATAAAATTAGGTAGGAAAGCACTTAATTTTTTCAATAATTTAAAGAAGGATTTATGAGTGATGAATTAGCTACAACAAGCTTTATTGAAGCACTTACAAGAAAGGTGCAAGAAATTAGTGGACAACGGTTGGTATTTTTTGTAGTGGGTCGTGCGGGTTGGGGCAAGTCTAGCACAGTAAATTCATTAATAGGTGAAGATAAATGTATCGTAGATGACGATGAACCAGCAACAACAGAGGTGACTGAGTTAGATTTTGTTATAAATAATGTTAAATGTACGATCTTTGATACTCCTGGTCTTTGCGATGGTAGTGGAAATGATGAAAAATACATACAAATGATCGGTTCAAGAGTCAAAAATCCTGATTCGATGCTGTATGTGAATAGACTTGATGAAACCAGGCTCACAGATAACGATACACGAACAATAAAGATTATTTCAGAAGCATTGGGTGTAAGGGTTTGGGAAAAAGCTGTTATTGTTTTTACTTTTTCCAATAATGTTAACAAATCACAATATTCAGAAAAATTGGAGACAAGAACACAAATTATCCGAAAAGCAATAGCAGATTGCATACAGAATACAGAAGTAGCAAATCAAATTCCCGCAGTTCCAATAGACAATAAAAGTAGAACAACACCTGATGGAAAGGAATGGCTTGGAGAATTTTTTACAGTAGTAGTAGATCGACTAGATCTGAATAGGCTTATTTGTTTTCTTTCTATGTTAACCTCTAGCATCACAGGGCGAACTCATTTCAATAATAAGCAAAAAGAAATTATTAGGGAAAAGTTTGTTTCAGCAGTTCTTCAATCAGCAGCAGCAGGTGTGGGAATTGCGGTTATTGGAGGCGGAATAGTAGGTGCTCCAGTAACATTATGTTTTGTAGGTGGTGGAATAGTAGGAACCCTCATAGGGGCATGGCTATCTAAATCTGATGAGTAAGGATTTTCTCGTTTCAAGGTAGAACCTTGAAATAATAATTATACTGCGATCGCATTTATTGATAGAAAAGAAGCGATCGCTCTAAATTATTATGACGGGTTAAGAATTTCCTCATTCCCAGGCTCATGCTTGAGAATATATGATCACTAATGTCTGTTTTTTAAACTGAAATTGACAAAATCAAATCAATATGATTAAATATATTAGGGTAAAAATATCTATAAAAAATGCCAACAGTTTTAAGATTTGAAAGCTATCGCTTTTATTTTTACAGCCATGA
Organism: Planktothrix sp. PLAVEN19ND; assembly: GCF_057220675.1. Lineage (NCBI taxonomy): Bacteria > Bacillati > Cyanobacteriota > Cyanophyceae > Oscillatoriales > Microcoleaceae > Planktothrix > Planktothrix sp. PLAVEN19ND. Next base: position 4,625,233 of record NZ_CM170132.1, read on the forward strand.
ACCCAACGAACCTCCCCATATTCACATTGATAGAGATAATCTCTCAGCTAAATTCTGGTTATCGACCGTATCTTTAGCTAAAAATATAGGATTTAATGCTAAAGAGTTAAGAAAAATACAATCCCTTGTGGAAGTCAATCAACAAAAATTTTTAGAGGCATGGTATGAATACTTTGGCAATTCAAACTGATATTCGTGTGAAAAATGTTCTCATCCATGAAGATGCTTTTAGTGTGGAATTAATGGATGGACGCACTCTCACCACTCCCTTAGCTTGGTTTCCTCGACTATTAAAAGCTAATCCCGAACAATTACAAAAATGGGAAATTTGTGGCGGGGGTTATGGGATTCATTGGGAAGAAATAGATGAAGATATTAGTACCGAAGGATTATTACGCGGTGCGGTGGCACCTCAAAACCAAAGGCAATCCCTAGTATAAATTCCCTTGTCGCTCGTTTCAAGATTCTACCTTGAAATACTAATCCTAGAGCGATCGCTTTTATTGATATAAAAGAAGCGATCGCTATTATTATAAATAATTGTTATTCTGTTCGCGTAATTTTGGTGTTTGATTGCTGGCACTGTGCAATTTCAATTAACATTCTTAATGCCTCATTAACAGCTTGATCACTGGGAAAAGCTTGGGCAATATCGGGGTCTAAAAGCACTAAGTTTGTCCCCGCACGATACCGCTCAACATACTTACCTTTAACACCTCCTTCCAATTGCTGAAAATCATACTCAGACAGCAATTCATCTTCCATTTCGTTCTGTTTATCCTTGTTCATAAAACCTCTGCTCCTGTCGCGAGTGCTTTTCGGGTGCTGATGATTCGTACCCTTTCTAATCGATCAGTGTGTGCAACAATTAAAAGTTGCCCAAACCTAGATATACCTATAATAATATAGCGGCTTTCTCCGATGGAATGGTTAGGATCAGGAAAAGTTACAGAAAGGGGATCATTAAATACAGTAACAGCTTCCTGAAAGGAAACACCATGTTTCTCTAAGTTTCGTGCTGCTTTATCTGGATTCCACTCAAATTTCATACTTAGCTTGCTTCAGGGCAGCTTGGATGTATTAAAGATTCTACCTTAAAATACTAATCCTAGAGCGATCGCCTTTATTGATATAAAAGAAGCGATCGTTATTATTATAAATAAATTTTAGGTAAGAGTTGAAATTGTATTCTATAAAAACTCAACTTTAGAGATTTTCCCAATCACTAATATCAACTTTAGCCTGTCGCAAAATTTTAGCTAAAAAGTTTAGTTTGTACTGATATCACCTTTATGGGGATTAGGAATAGTAACACGAAGGTTTTCTTTCAACATAAACTGATGCTTTTTTCCCGAATGGGGGCCATCAAATCCCAGTTGTTTCAGGTAATAAATTAAGTCTCGAAGTTTAATGGGTTTTAAAGGAGGCATCAGGCAACTTCTCTAGTAATTGTCAAGTCGATATTATCAACGACGGGTAAAGGAAGATTCAGGGTAAGACTCAGTAAAATCCAATCTTCTAATACCTCTTGCAATTCTTCTCGGCACGCTTCCAGGGTTTCAGCATTTGCATAGACTCCTTCACAGGTAGAAATCTCTCCATAAAAAGTCCCGTCATCAGGAAAAATTTCATACCGAGCTTGCTTCATCGCAGCCTGAATGTATTGAGTTAACATATTTAGCTTATAACTATTTTATCTATTGTTTATATATTACTAGCTGGTTACTCACAAATCTAGGAACCGATCTCTGTTCTCCGTTAGTAGTAGTATTCTATCGTTTCCTGGTTCTAGTTGGAATTGCTATGATCATCTAAAAAACGTCAACCTTCCCAAAAATCATGACTACATTAACACTAGAGTTACCTGAAAAAGTCTTTTTAGCCCGCCGTCTTCCCCTTGATGATTTTGTTCAGGATATACGCCTAGCTGCTGCTATCTATTTATATCAAAACGATTTTAGCCCAGCCTTAACTTTTATTGTACACTTATAGCCGTTAGTAATTTATGCCTTTTAGGGCTAAAAGGCTAATTAAGGGGTGGGTTGACAAATATTCTCTAAAAAGCCATCTTAAAACTAGAGCCAAACTTTAAATTTCACCAGATTAAATCATTATCTATGTTTCCATTTATTCCCATATTGGTTTTAGCGGAAGTTATTACCATTCCCCCCCCAAACCCTGGAAAACGATATATTACCCAAGCGCAGGAAATTCGGGTTTTACCAGGACAATTGAATGAAATTCCAGTATTTAATAGTAATAGTCCTGAAGTAGTGCAAGGGGAAGGAATTTTATTATCTACCTTTCCCCAAACCGCTAAAAAATTTCCAAACGCTCACCTAAATGTACCGATTAGCGGAAAGTTTGAATTTTTTTCCCATCATATTGCTCGGCCGATTAATAAACAACAAACCTTATATCAGGGCGTATTGGTTTATAATCCCAGTTCTCAACCCGTAACCCTAAATATTCTGCAAGGAATTAGTTATGTGACCTCACCAGACGCGCCCTTTATAGAACTACCGTCTCTTGTAGAAGACCCCCAGGGTCGGGTATTTTCGGGGCCAGGGTCACGGATGGCGGGGGATATTTTGCGGGGAAGACATCAACGCAGCTTTCCCGAACAAATCATAATTCCGCCCCAACAAACCCAGATGTTGTTTAATTTACCCATCCCAACGGCCAGTGCCCGTTCCACCTTACTACGATTACAAAGTAATGGCCCTGTATACCTAGCGAATTTAGTGCGATTTAACTCCCCAATGAATTCTCCGATGATTCCCAATATCCCACGGTTGTCTCTATCTGGGTTTTTTCCCCCACAAATTCCAGCTTTAGCCCCATGGCAGAATTTTTTAAATATGGGAAAACTGGCTGAACCCAGAGATGTGATCCCAACCTCGGGAGATAATGTCTACACAGGAGAAAAGGTTTATGGTCGTGTGGCGGGGGTATCTGTAGGTTCCCAATGGACGGGGACAGTGGTAGACCGTCCGGGGATGAATTATTTAACCATTCCCGATCGGGGGTCGGCTTTTTCCTATCCTTTAAGTACGATATCAACAGCAACTTTAGGAACCCAGCAGGTTCAAAGCGCACCCTTATTAGCTCGTTATCATGATACAGCCCTGCGCGCTAATGGTAATTACGGGGTGCGTTATAGTCTCACTTTACCCTTATATAATTCTACCCAACAATCCCAAACCGTGAGTTTATCAATTCAAACTCCGTTTAAACAAAATGTGGCATCTCATCGGTTAACCTTTATTGAACCTCCCCAGGGACAAATATTTTTTCGCGGGACGGTGCGACTGAATTATGTTGATGATTTTGGACAAAACCAACAGCGTTATTTTCACCTAGTCCAACGCCAGGGACAACGGGGGGAAGGGTTAGTCAGCTTAAATTTACCTGCGGGGGGATCTCGTGCGGTGGGAGTGGAGTTGATTTATCCCCCCGATGCGACCCCGCCCCAAGTATTAACGGTAAAAACTTTAGACTAAGAGTGAAAACTGACCTTATTTAGCTCTAAAATTAAGCACTATAATTAGGATATTTAATCCCGAGGGAAAAACAATGACTCAAAAATATAGATTAGTGACCCGTAGCGATTTTGATGGTTTAGTCTGTGCGGTGCTTTTAAAAGATTTAGAGATGATTGACGAAATTAAATTTGTTCATCCTAAAGATATGCAGGATGGCAAAATAGAAATTACGAATCAGGATATCACCACTAATTTACCCTATGTTGAAGGGGTTTATCTTGCCTTCGATCATCATTTTAGTGAAACCCTTAGAAATCCTTCTATTCATCAAAATTATATTATTGATCCCAAGGCGGCTTCGGCGGCTAGGGTTTTATATAATTACTATGGAGGAAAGGCTAAATTTCCTAATATTTCTGAGGAAATGATGCAGGCAGTGGATAAGGCAGACTCCGCCCAATTTAATCGGGAAGAAGTTTTAAACCCTGAAGGCTGGGTTTTATTAAACTTTATAATGGATGCTCGAACTGGATTAGGAAGATTTCGAGATTTTCGGATTTCTAATTATCAACTAATGATGGAGTTAATTGACTATTGTAAAAACCATCCAATTACTGATATTTTACAACTTCCTGATGTTAAAGAGCGAGTAGAAATTTATTTTGAACATGAAGAAAATTTTAAAGAACAACTGAAACGCTGTTCCCAAGTGCATCAAAACTTAGTAATTTTGGATTTACGCCCTGAAGACATTATTTATGCGGGAAATCGGTTTATGATTTACGCTTTGTTCCCGGAATGTAATATTTCTATTCATATTTTATGGGGAGTTAAACAACAAAATACGGTATTTGCTGTGGGGAAATCTATTTTTCAAAAAACCTCTAAAACTAATATTGGAGAGTTGATGTTAAAGTATGGGGGTGGGGGTCATGAAAACGCTGGAACTTGCCAAATTGATAATGATCAGGCTCCGCACATTTTAGAGGAATTAATTGCTCAAATTAATCAGGACGGTTAAGTTTAATAGTCTGGTTTCTAGGGATGTTTCATGTTTGAGAATTATCGCGTTGTTTTTGGCTATAGCAAGTCTAAATGAATTGTACAAAATAATGATCAAAATTATTAACCCTAAAAAATGGACACAAATTCGTTGTGTAGGGGGACGGGGCGCCTCGCCCCTACGATTATTTGGATTTCCAGCTATTTGTACAACTGATTTAGACTTGCTATAGCAATCCTAAATTTTATCGTAGGGGTTGGGTCTCCCAACCCAAGCGCAAAGAGGGTTGGGAGACCCAACCCCTACGAGTTTTTATCACAAATCCTACACGGATTGCTATATAACTTTTAAAAGATGGCAGCTATCCCTATTAATAAGATGACAAATCATGACTAAATTTAATAAAATTAAACGTCTTTTTTTGTTGGGGTTGATATCATTTTTAATAGTAATTTTAAGATTATCTCAAGTTGATGCTCAAGGGGTTTCCATCTCTGAATTTAGAGAAAATTTAGTAGCTCAAGAAGTTACCCAACAATCTTTTGAGGAGCTAATTAAAGGCAGTCAAAAATTAGAAGGTTTATTCACAATTTATCAAAATAAAGAATCAGGAAAGGTTTATTTAGAATTAACACCTGAACAATTAAATCAAGATTTTTTGTGTTTTACGACCTTAGAATCCGGTATCGGAGAAGCCGGAATTTTCAGTGGATATCATCTCAGAGATATTCTATTTCAATTCCGTCATTTACAGAATAACATTCAATTTGTTGTTCCTAATATTAATTTTCGTACCGAGGAAAATGATCCTCAAATTGATTCTATTAATCGTTCCTTTAGTGAATCTGTTTTAAAAACTTTACCTATTTTAAGTATTCATCCTGAAAACAAAAATATATTAATTGAAATTGGTGATTTATTCAATGGTGAAAGTGATTTACCGGGGTTGATGATCCAATTCTCAGAGTTTTTAAAAACTAACTATGCGATCGATCCGAGTAAATCCTATATTTCGGAAATTCAAACCTTTCCAGAAAATGTTGAAATTGAATCCCTATTTGGATTTTCTCTTACCCAATATGCAGATGGACAATATATTCCTTCTTTGCCCGATAACCGCACCTTCAATTTAAAAGTTCGTTATAGTTTATTAGCAGTTCCCTACCATAATAATTATCGTCCTCGGTTAGCAGATGAACGAGTTGGGTATTTTACAACCACCTATAAAGATCTATCAAAGCGGAATGAAAGATCGACAGCCGTTCGTTATATTAATCGCTGGAATTTAGAAAAACAAGATCCCAATGCTGATTTTTCTCCCCCGGTTAAACCGATTACATTTTGGATTGAAAATACCGTCCCTTTAGAATATCGGGAGACAATTCGAGAGGGAATTTTATTTTGGAATAAAGCCTTTGAACAAGCCGGATTTATTAATGCGATCCAAGTCGAACAAATGCCCGATAATGCCCCTTGGAACCCCGCAGATGTTCGTTATAATACCATTCGTTGGTCTACTTCCTTTGATGCTGAGTTTAGTGGTTATGGCCCCTCCCATACTAACCCCCTAACAGGGGAAATTTTAGATGCAGATATTATTATAGAAAGTAATGCTATACGGAATTTTTCGGATGAAATAGATGTATTTTTAGGAGAAAATTTATCAACGATGGGGGAGGAAAATAATTTGCTAAATTCACGATTAAAGCCAGAAAATCAACCTTGTCCAAGGGGATTATCTGCCTATTCTATTGCCAATCAATCTGAATCTCAAAAAAACCAAAAATCTCGAGATAATTTTAACCATGAGTCGTGCTTTTATCGAGGTTCAAAGCAACAATTTAACGTAGGAGCCACAGCTTTATCTCTTTTGGGAAATGTGATGCCCAATAGCCCGAAAATGGAACTCTATATCAAGCAATATTTACGTTTTTTAATTGCCCATGAAGTCGGACATACTCTGGGATTAAGACATAATTTTCAAGGCAGTACCCTGCTATCTCCAGAGGAATTAAATAATACTGAAATTACCCAAGAAAAAGGATTAGTGAGTTCAGTGATGGATTATGTTCCAGTTAATTTAGCCCCCCCAGGAATAACCCAAGGAGATTATTTTTCTACCCGAGTTGGGCCCTATGATCAGTGGGCAATTGAATATGGTTATCAACCCATTGTGAGTACAACTCCACAGGGAGAATGGCAAAGGTTACAAGAGATTGCAAAACGATCTATTCAACCAGAATTAGCCTATGCAACGGATGAGGATTTGGGATCTTTTCTTGACCCAGCAATTAATCAGGAGGATTTAAGTAATAATATGTTGCAGTATTCCCAATGGCAATTTGACAATGCAATTGAGATGTGGAAACGCTTAGAAAAATATACCCCAAGTCGGGGAGAAAGTTATGATAAAATCAGGAAAATGTTCAATACAATTTTTAACTATTATTTTATGCAAGCCAATCGTTTAAACCTTTACATTGGCGGACAATCTTTTACTCGCACAGGCACCGGAAATGTAAATAGTCGTTTACCCTTGGAACCGATTTCGATTGAAAAACAAAGAAATGCTTTAAAACTATTGGAAACCTATATTTTTAACGATAAAGCCTTTAATTTTTCTCCTGATTTATTAAACAAATTAGCTCCGTCTCGTTGGTCAGATTGGGCAAATCCCGATCAAAATAGTCCGTTAGATTATCCCGTTACTAGCTTAATTAGTCTGCTTCATCGTTATGTTTTACAAGAGTTATTTCATCCGATAAGGTTATTTCGGTTACGAGATTTAGAATTAAAAACAACGGCGAATAATGCTTTAACCATACCGGAATTATTTGAAACTATTCAGAATGGAATCTGGACAGAAATTTTAGCTAATAATGGAGAAATTGAGATTTCTAGTATTCGGCGTTCTTTACAACGGCAACATTTAGAGATTTTAAGTAAGATGGTATTGCGAAAAATCTCAATTCCTGAAGATGCGGAAACCGTAGCTTGGTATCAGCTTAAACAGCTAAATAATCAGTTAGAAACGACCTTAAAACGGAGTAGGAATAAAATGAATGCTTACACCTTAGCCCATTTAGAACAAACTCAGAATCGGATGCAAAAAATATTGGAATCACAGGTGCAATCTAATTAACTTTATATTGAATTAATAAGGTAATCCAGTGTCAGAAAATATAAACTCAAATCAGCCTATATCTATTCCTGAACTCCAAAGTTTAGGAGATAATTATTTGGGTCAAAAACAGTTTTTAAAAGCCATATCAGTTTATGAACAGTGTATTTTAGAGTCCCCTGATATTGTTGCTAACTATTGGTATTTGGGATTATCTTGGTTATTACAGGGAGATGTATTACAGGCGCAAACAATATGGTTTTCTGCCTTGGCTGAATCTAATTCAGCCACAACTGAAATTACTGAATTAGTTAATTTTTTAAAAGGTAAAGCAAGAGACTATTTATCCTGTCACTCTTTTGAATTTGCCCAACGGATTTATGAAGCAATTTTAGACTGGTGTGAAACTGATATTGAGGTTTATGACAATCTAGGTCATACGATGGCACTTCAAGGGGATTTGGAAGCAGCTATTAGGATTTGGCAAACAGGGATTGAGTTACAACCCAATTCTATCCAAATGTATCTCAATCAAGGCACTATCTTTCAAAAATTAGAACAATTTGAAGCGGCAATTCAATGTTATCAAGTAGTAATTCAACATTCCCCAAACTATTTAATTTATTACCAATTAGGACTATGTTTAACTCAAATTAAACAATGGAAATCTGCGATTCATGCCTTTGAAAATGCGATTCAACTTCAACCGGATTATGCACCCGCTTATAGTGATTTGGGGATTAGTTTAATAATTGGGGGTTTATTGGAGAAAGGCATTAATTCTCTCCAACAAGGAATCCAGAAACAGCCTCAATTTTATCAGGCTTTAACGGGAAATAAAACCCTGTCAAATCGGAATATAAATTCCTTAGCAATTAATTTTTTAGACTTATTATTATTTCCCTCAACACCCCCAATAGAGTTATATCTTGGCTTGAGCAAAATGTTATCTAGTTTTGATCCAGATTCAGCCTTGATTATACTTCAAAAAGCCCAGGATATCGCCTCTAATAATTTTCAAATTTATTTAAACTTTGGAGATATATTTTATAATTATAAACAGGATTATTTTGAAGCCATTCAGTGTTATTTAGGAGCTAATTTATCGGGTTCTTTGTCTGTAATAGATGATATTATTTCCTTGGAAGAAAAACAAGCTCTTTATCATTTAGCATTGGGAAAATGTCGGCTAAAATTAAACTGTTATCAACAGGCGATCGCCAATTTTAAAACGGTTATTGATTTTAATTATAATCTAGTTGAGGCTTATTATGGTTTAGGTCAGGCTTTATTTCATACTGGAGAAATTAATGAAGCTATTAATAGTTTAAAACAATGTTTAAAACGGGATTCTGAATCGGCTTTATATTCAGGATATTTAGGATTTTTATTGATTTATAATAACCAGATTGAATCCGGCTTATTTTATTTCAAAAAAGCCATGATTTATGAATCTTCCGTTGCTAGTTGGATTGATAGTTTATTAAACAATTTATCAGAATCAGGGAAATTAAAGGCTTCTGTTGATCTCTCGGAAATTAAACCAATTAATCCTCCAATTCAATTTGATCAATCAACGGAAGATTGGCTAAAATCCCACACGGAAATTCAACACAATTATCAACAAATTTATCCCAAAACTATTGTTAACCTAAAACCCCCAAAATCCGGGGATGATTCTCTCCATTTTAGTTTTAGATTTGGTCAACAGATAGAACTTCCTGCTGCTTTTGTAGTTAAAATTCCTCAAGGGCGATTTTGGTTAAGTTCCGATCAAACTCAATCGGCTATTTTAACCCGGGAACAACATTTTTTAGGGGATCTTTCCCCAGAGTTTCCTTTATTAAGTCCGGGTCATCCTGACAAAAATCCGAGTCAGCATTCTATTTTATCCCTGAATAAATTACCGCCAATTCATTTGATCAACGGGACTGTTGCTATTTTAGCCGGACTTTCAAATTCCGTTTATTTTCACTGGATGTTAGATGTTTTACCTCGAATTGAGTTATTGAGAAAAAGCAGTATTAATTGGCATGAGATTGACTATTTTATTGTCGATAATCGTTTGCCTTTTCAACAGGAGACTTTAGAGAAATTACAAATTCCCCAAAATAAACAAATTAATATTAATGAATTCCATCACCTCCAAGCCCAAGATTTAATTGTGCCTTCTTTCCCCGGTTGTGCCGCTTGGATGCCCCAATGGACTTGTGATTTTTTAAAGCAACATTTTTTGCATCCCGATGCTATTGCAAATTCCCCTAATATTAAACGAATTTATATTACCAGAAAAGCAGCAAAAAGCCGTCGAATTTTAAATGAGAATGAATTATTGACGGTTTTACAACCCCTGGGATTTCACTCTATTGAATTAGAATCGATGTCTGTGATTGAACAAGCAGCTTTATTTTCCCAGGCTGAAATAATTATTGCACCCCACGGGAGTGGGTTAACCAATCTTGTATTTTGTCAACCCAATACCAAAGTAATCGAGCTATTTTCCCCAAATTATGTCTATCATTGCTATTGGTGGATTAGTAATTTAGTCCCATTAGATTACTATTATTATATTGGGGAAACCTTCCCGGGTTACCATCTACATCGTTTCGTTTATCCTCAATCTTTTTCCGAAGATATTTTGGTTAATATTCAAGAATTTTTAAATAAACTATCAGCATCGGGAATAGGTTAAAATTACCGACAAATTAATATCTAAAAACCAACAATCGGCAGCTAATCTTAAATTAAACAAAAATTTTGCCGGATCAGGGACGATCAACGGTAAAAATTAGAAATTAACTCAATTCTATAATCGGGAAAGGTCTCTGGCCGACTCTGACAGGGTAAACGTGCTACCTTAATCCCAGAGTCCACCAGAAAGATAATCTCGCTGTCGCAAAAGGAACAGACATGGTAACACTGATTGAAAATCCCTTGCGGGTGGGACTGCAACAAGATCGAATTCCCGAACCCCAGATTTTAGTAATTTTTGGTGCATCGGGAGACTTAACCCAACGGAAATTAGTCCCAGCCCTCTATCAGATGAAATTAGAGCGCAAACTCCCACCAGAAATAACCATTGTCGGGGTTGCTCGTCGGGAGTGGAGCCACGAATTTTTCCGCGAACACCTGCGGGAAGGAGTCGAAGAATTTGGCGGAGGGTTATCTTCCCAAGCCCTTTGGGACGACTTCGCCCGGGGGATTTTTTATTGTTCGGGCAACATGGATGAACCCGAAAGTTACCAAAAACTCAAAGCCTTTTTAGAGGAACTCGATGAACTGCGCCGCACCAGGGGAAACCGAGTCTTTTATTTATCCGTAGCCCCACGTTTTTTTGCCGAAGCCATTCAACAATTAGGTGGGGCGGGAATGCTCCCCGACCCGAAAAAACAGCGTTTAGTCATAGAAAAACCCTTTGGTCGAGATTTAGGTTCGGCCCAGGTTCTTAACCGGGTGGTGCGTCAAGTTTGTTCCGAAGAACAGGTCTATCGGATTGACCATTATTTGGGGAAAGAAACCGTCCAAAACCTGATGGTGTTTCGGTTTGGCAATGCCATTTTTGAGCCGCTGTGGAACCGTCAATTTGTTGATCATGTCCAAATTACCGTGGCGGAAACCGTCGGTTTAGAAGGACGGGCGGGTTATTATGAAACCTCCGGGGCGCTGCGGGATATGGTGCAAAACCATCTGATGCAGTTATTTTCCCTAACGGCAATGGAACCCCCCAACTCCCTGGACGCCGATAGTATTCGGAACGAAAAAGTCAAAGTGGTACAAGCAACCCACCTAGCGGATACTAATTTTTTAGAATATTCTGCGGTACGGGGACAATATACCCCCGGTTGGATGAATGGCCAACAGGTGCCGGGGTATCGTTCAGAAGATGGAGCCGCCCCCGAGTCCATCACCCCAACCTATGCCGCGTTAAAATTTTATATTGATAACTGGCGCTGGAAAGGTGTTCCCTTCTATCTGCGAACTGGAAAACGAATGCCGAAAAAGGTGACAGAAATTGCCATTCAATTTAAAGAAGTACCCTTTTTAATGTTCCAGTCGGCGGCAAAACAGGCTAACCCGAACGTTTTGGTCTTGAGAATTCAACCGAATGAGGGAATTTCCATGCGCTTTGAGGTGAAAACCCCGGGAAATTCTCTGCGGACTCGTTCCGTTGATATGGATTTTCGTTATGATACGGCTTTTGGTAAACCCAATACAGATGCCTACGCCCGTTTATTGATTGACTGTATGTTAGGCGATCAAACCCTATTTACCCGAGGGGATGAAGTCGAAGCCTCTTGGCAAGCTCTCACCCCGGTTTTAGAAGTTTGGGATGCCCCAGCCCCAGCCGAGTCTATCCCACTCTATGAAGCCGGAACTTGGGGGCCAGTGGAATCGGAAATTCTGCTCAACCGAGATGGGCGTCGTTGGAGACGATTGTAGGGGAGCAGGGGAGGCAGGGGGAGCAGGGGAAGCAGGGGAAGCAGGGGAAGCAGGGGAAGCAGGGGGAGCAGGGGAGGCAGGGGAGGCAGGGGGGGCAGGAAAATCCTTATACTCCGCAGCCTACAGCCTACAGCCTTACAGCCTAAACCTTCTTCCCACTGTTTACTCTGCACTGATAACTGATGACTGATAAATCCCCACTGATAACTCCCCACTGATAACTGATAACTGATAACTGATAACTGATAACTGATTATGACTACACCACTTGTTGCCCTGCAAAAACCCAAGGATATTTCCCTCAGTCAAATTGAAGCTGAGTTAAGTAGTATTTGGCTGAGTCAGAATATTGGCAATGGGAAAACTACCGCCATTGCCACCCGGGCGGCTACCTTTAGTATGGTGGTTTATGAACCCGAAGAATTTCAACAATTGTTAGGAGCTTTAGGGTTTTATCTCAGTACTATTGATGGAATTCATGGAACATCAACCCGGGATGCGATTAAAGAAGCTCAGAGAATTTATGGTTTACCTATTACCGGGCGAGTTGACCCCGATACCTTGGTAAAATTACGCCAAGAATTTGCTAAACTTCCCCCCGCAGATCAAATTATTCCGAATTTGGATGGCCGGGGATTTAGCATTAGTGAAACCATTGCCGCCCAAAATCCCTGTCGGATTATTACTTTGTGTCCAATTTTGGGAGAGGATACCGGAGTAACGGCCCAGGTTTCCGCCTACTGCCCGATTCAGAAAAAAAGTGAAGAAGGCTTAGTCTGTTGTGAATATATTACTCTCAGAGGCACAAAAGCAGCCCTAGAACGGGTGGGAAATGTGGTTTCATCCCTGATGATTCCCGATCTACCTAAGTTTGTTTGGTGGAAAGCCACACCTAACCCAGAGCAGGAATTGTTTAAACAATTAGCGGGTTGTTGTAATTGTGTGATTGTGGATTCCTCCTATTTTAGTGATCCAGAATCGGAATTGTTAAAAATGAACGATTTGATTGAACAGGAAACCTATATTGCTGACTTAAATTGGCATCGACTTTCCCCTTGGCAAGAATTAACTGCCTCTGCCTTTGACCCCCCAGAACGCAGAGCTTCCTTAGTCGAAATTGATAATATCACCATTGACTATGAAAAAGGCAATGCGGCTCAAGCCTTAATGTTCTTGGGGTGGTTTGCGAGTCGTTTGGAATGGAAACCTGTTTCTTTTGTGGCTCAAGGTGGGGATTATGATTTAAAACATCTTGAGTTTATTGGGCCGAATGATAAAAAAATTATGGCGGAACTTGCGGCAATTCCCACGGCGGATTATGGTGAAATTCCCGGGGATTTAGTGGGGTTACGGTTAACTTCTAGTAATCCTAGCGCCAACTGCTGCACGATTTTATGTTCGGAAACCACCGGGTGTATGCGAATGGAAGCCGGAGGAAGTGCCCAATCTTGTCGGACTGAACAAGTGATCGCCGCCACGGATCAAAAAGCAGAATCCCTGATGGCGCAACAGTTACAGCGTTGGGGACGGGATGTTCTCTATGAGGAAAGTCTGGATCTAACGGCTCAAATTCTGAAGTTACGATAAGTTCAGATTAATTTCAAGTGAGAATAGCCCCCTTTTTTACACCCCATAATGGGGTGTTTTTTGTTAAGTCCGCCATTAGTGGTGATGGGTGTCATTGTCAAATCGTGATCAATCACCGTAAAATATAATCTAAATAGTTCCGTATAAGTTTAGATACTCAACAGGTTAGGGGTATTGTGTCTTTTGTTTCCTTTTGGGAAGCATTCAAAATAAATCCGTTGATCAATGGTTATGAACATTTATCATTACGTTGAGTTGAGATAGTAATTTGCTTTTTGCTGGAACAATTTCGATTGATCCATAAATCATAATCCCATTCAATATGAACTCCAACTCATTTAAGGAAACCACCATACTAATTGTCGATGATAGCCCAACAAACCTTAATTTATTATCAGGTTTCATTGAGAATTGTGGCTGGAGAATTTTGATTGCAAACCATAGCAATCAAGCCATTAAAGTTGCGGAAACTGAACAGCCTGATTTGATTTTATTAGATGTGGTAATGCCCGAAACCGATGGGTTTGAAACCTGTAAACACCTCAAAAGTCATGCTTCAACCTATGATATTCCGATCATTTTTATGACCGCAGTGGCGAATGATTTAGAGAAGGTTAGGGGATTATCGATTGGGGCTGTAGATTATATTACTAAACCGTTTAAAGCCGAAGAAGTGATTGCTCGAATTAAAATTCATTTAAAAATTAGCTCTTTAACACAACAATTATTAGAAAAAAATCAAGAATTAGAACAACGAGTTTTAGAACGAACGGCTGAGTTGTCTCAAGTATTAGAAGATTTAAAACAGTCTCAAATGCAATTAGTACAAAGCGAAAAAATGTCAACTTTAGGACATTTAATTGCCGGAGTTGCCCATGAAATCAATAATCCAATTAACTTTATTGCGGGTAATTTGAATCATGCCAATATTTATATTAAGGATTTAATTCAGCATTTAAAACTGTATCAAAGTTATTATCCTAATGTCGATCATTCTATTCTTGCCCATGCTGAATCTATTGATTTAGACTATTTAATTGAAGATTTACCTAAATTGATTTCTTCTATGAAATTAGGGACGGATCGGATTTCTAATATTAGTACCAGTTTACGAACTTTTTCCAGGAGTGATATTAAGGCTCAAGTCCCTTTTAATATTCATGAAGGTTTAGAAAGTACCCTATTAATCCTGAAACATTTATTACAAGCAACCGATCACCGTCCCGATATTAAGGTGATTAAAAAGTATGGTCAAATGCCTTTGGTTGACTGCTATCCGGGGCAACTGAATCAAGTCTTTATGAATTTAATTAATAATGCTATTGATGCTTTAAATGAATCCAGTGCGACTAAATCCTATCAAGAGTTATTACAACATCCTAATCAAATTATAATTTCAACTTATCTTGTTTCTAATAGTCGTGCTGTTGCTGTTTCAGTTAGGGATAATGGGACGGGGATGTCTGAAGATACTAAAAAATGTGCCTTTGATTATTTATTTACTACTAAACCCGTGGGAAAAGGCACGGGACTGGGACTATCCATTAGTCGAAAGATTATTGAAGATACCCACAAAGGGCGATTATTGTGTCATTCTCAGTTAGGAAAAGGATCGGAATTCATTATTGAGATTCCGATTTGCAAGGAGTTAGAAATCGGTAATCAGTAGAGACGTTGCATGCAACGTCTCTACTATAGGAAATAAAGCCAAAAATAATGACTGATAAAAAATATAAATTTAAACTCAAATTCTCTGGTTTTACTTTGGGGATGATCTCAATATTTATTGGATCTATTCTTTTAAGATTTTGGGGTTTAGAGCAATTTAATAGTTTGGTTTTTGATGAAGTTTATTATGCTAAATTTGCCAATAATTATTTAACTCAAACTCCGTTTTTTAATTCCCATCCTCCCCTGAGTCAATATTTAATTGCCATGGGAATTTGGCTCGGATCTAAACTACCCTTTGGACAAGAAACCATTAATAATTTAACGGGTTCGACCCTATCTACTTGGAGTTATCGATGGTTTAATGCTTTATTTGGATCGTTTATTCCTTTAATAGTTGGTGCGATCGCCTATCAACTTACCCAACGTCGCAGCTATACTTTAATTGCTACTTTTTTAATGGCAACAGATGGATTATTTATCGTAGAATCTCGCTATGCTCTGAGTAATATTTATATTGTATTTTTTGGATTATTAGGACAACTCTTTTTTTTAAAGGCTTTACATCAACAAGGGATTAAACGTTGGTTTTGGATGGGTTTAGCAGGAATCGGATTAGGATCAGCAGCCCTAACTAAATGGAATGGATTGGGATTTTTATTGGGAATTTATTTAATATTAATAGTCTCAGGATTGATTCAATTTTTTACCAAAAATTCACAACAATTAATCCCAGAAACATCTTTTAAATCTCCCTTGCAAAACCTAAATAAACTCACCCCAATTATCATTCTAGTCACCTTAATTATCATTCCGATTCTGGTTTATTGGATCGGTTGGCTTCCCCATTTACAACAAAATCCAGATCCGCCCTTTTGGGGTCTGCAAGCCAAAATTTGGGCTTATCATCATAACTTAGGAGATGGGACAAAAGTTCATCCCTACTGTTCTAAATGGTACAGTTGGATTCTGATGTTACGACCCATTGCCTATTTTTATAAGAAAGTTGATGCAACAACTCCCCTTGATCCGACTTTACCCTTAAATCATCCCGACCAACTTCCCATTATTTATTCAGTTTATGCGATGGGAAATCCCTTTTTATGGTGGTTATCTACCCTAGCTAGTCTATTATTATGTGGGATGTTAATTCAACGAGTATGGATAGCTTTATCTGTGAGGTTTTCCGATTTAAAACCTAGATTATCCCTAGATTTTCCGCCGACACCTGAACTGTGGTTAACCCTATTTTTAATTTTGAATTGGTTGGCAAATTTATTACCCTGGGTGAGAGTCACTCGCTGTTTATTTATTTATCACTACATGACCGGATTTGTGTTTAGTTGTATGGCGTTAGCTTGGTGGTTAGAACGATGGTTATATAGTTCTAATCAACAATTTCGGTGGCTAGGAGGTCTGATCCTATTCCTGGTTTTATTCGGTTTTTTGTATTGGATGCCGTTATATTTAGGACTGCCTTTGTCCCCTGCACAATGGCAACTGCGAATGTGGTTTCCGTCATGGATTTAGTTTTTGGGACTAATCTCAATACAGAATAGAAGGTGAGATTCATCACAGGAATTGGTAATAATGATCACAAATAATCTTGATAGATATTGCGGAAATCTGAAGCTGGATCGTGAATACTTGTAATAGGTTCTAAAAAATATAATTTTATGAATAACGATAACTATCATCCCACAGGATACTCCCTACCGGGCTCTCAAGAAAAACAATTAGATGCGATCGCCAAATTAGCAGTTTTAAGTTTAACCTGGTCTTTAGCGGGTCTATCCCAAGAAAAGAGATCCAGTGCTAACCCTGAAAGAGTCGCCCCGGAGATCCACATTAACTTGTCTGGACTTAAAGATGAAGTTTCTCCCCCTGAGTTCCCCCCATAAGGTGAAGCCATCTAAGTTTTGTGGAACAGTAGAATCTGGGGCAAGGACATATTAAACTAAATTGTGAATTGGTTAATACCCCAAGGAGAACACCGGACGTGGCAATCGAAATTGGTCAAAGAGTCAAGATTCGTCGAGTTATAGAGCGAGTCCCTGCCGATATTATCGCTCAACTCAAGCAAAATCCTTTTGGAACCGTCAAAGGCTTCAAAATGGTGGATGGAAGTGGAGTCGGTTTTATTGTCCAACTCGATAATAAAGCAGCAACTTGGTTCTTTGAAGATGAACTAGAAGTTTCTCGTTAATATTCCCCTATGGTGGGGGGCGAGAAATATTAAGAGGATGATCTGCAAGTTTGGCTTGAGGCTATTGTGGATCATCCTCTTGATTTTTGGAAATTGTCGAAATGTCATTCCCTGCTATATGACTATTATCGGAATCGGGTAAATAATCAATGTTTAGTGTTTCTTCAATAGAAAATGGACAATTTTCAGGAAAAGAAGAACGGGGTAAACCTGTTTCTGCGGCTGCTAATTTTTTAGCACCTTGATAACATTGTATAAAAATATTTTCTAAAAATGGCTTGAGACTGGGACTGTTTTCGAGTGCATCTTCAATCCTTTGACGATGCTCAATGATTGTATATTGCCAACTATTAGAACGTTTTTCTGGCTGAAATCTATATTTCAGTAAGTGCATTAATAAAATCCTCAGATTACTTTTTAAGGCATTTTTATCATTTTTTCCCATACTGTCTAATTCTTCAATTAAATTTTGACAATCTAATTCTTCAAAATGTTTATTTTCTAGCAATTGAATTGTTTGCTCTACCCATAAATGGAAATCTTGTTCATAAAGTTGGTTGAGTTTGAGTGACAATTCAGAATTCATCAAATTAGCTCCTTGATGAGTTTAAAATATACCCGATTACAATATACCCATTCTAATTGATTTATTGTAGGATCAAGTTTCCATGAACGAGATTAGGAAAATCATAAATGGCCTTAACATTAACATTTTTGGGTAAGGGGGGTACGGGTCGGACAACACTGGCGATCGCAGCCGCTCAACAATTGGCAGCCAGCCAGAAGCGGGTATTATTGGTTGGACAAGATGGTAGTCCCGCCTGGAATATCCTGCTAGAAACGGAAGTGGGGTGTGATCCAACGGAAATTACCACCGATTTGAAAGCCGTGCAATTGAAAAGTGCAGTTTTACTCGAACGCAGTTGGGAGGAAGTGAAAAAGCTGGAAACCCAATATGTTCGTACCCCATTTTTTAGGAATGTTTATGGTCAGGAATTGGGGGTTTTACCCGGAATGGATAGTGCCTTAGCCCTCAACGCTATTCGCCAATATGATGCCAGTGGCGAATATGATGTAATTGTTTATGATGGGTTAGCCAGTCAAGATACCCTGAGAATGTTAGGAATGCCAGAGATTTTAAGCTGGTATCTGCGCCGTTTTCGGAATGTATTTATGGAGTCGGATTTAGGAAAAACCCTTTCTCCTTTTGCACAACCAATTGCTAGTAGTATTCTGAATATTGATATTTCTGGAGATACTTTTGCCCAACCGACTCAAGACATGAATAATATCTTGGATCAGGGGAAAACGGCGGTATCCGATCCCCGACGAGTGGCGGCTTATTTAGTTAGTACCCAGGATGAAGTGGCGATCACCACAGCCAGATATTTATGGGGAAGTGCCCAACAGGTGGGACTAACCGTGGGTGGGGTGTTGTTAAACCAAACGTCGCTGACAGAGGCGATTACCGAAGCGTTTGATCCGTTAAAAGTCAGTGTCATTCCCCCACGTTCGGGTCAAAGCTGGCAATCTCTGATCGAGTCTTTGCCTGATTTTACCCAGGCTGGGTTAGCTCCAAAACCAATCAGCATTGACGTGGCACAACGCAAGGTCAGCCTGTTTCTGCCCAGTTTTGATAAAAAACAAGTCAAGCTAACCCAATACGGCCCAGAAGTCACGATAGAAGCCGGAGATCAACGGCGGAACATCTTTCTTCCCCCAGCCTTGACCGGAAAACCTGTAACTGGAGCAAAGTTTCAAAACGGTTATTTAACGATTAGCTTTTAATCAGTTAACAGTCATCAGTTAACAGTTATCAGTTAGCAGTTAACAGTCATCAGTTAACAGTCATCAGTGTAAGAGTTAATCGTTAACTGTTAATTTATTAATCGAAAAATAAACTACTGTTCCCCATTACCCATTCGTAATTCGTAATTACCCATCTCCTTAAATGAATTATTGATGAGGATCAGAATAATAAGAATCTGGTAAAAACTCGACTTGAGGATCAATATTTTGACGATTTAAGTTTAATTTATCACCAATAGTAACAGCAAGTCCGAGGAATAAAAGACTACTAATAACGGCTAAAAGCGGTAATCCTTTGGTTAGACTCAGATCTCGTCGAATACGGGCAAAGGGACGACTTTGGCGTCGGAGCATTTGGGCAACGGCACACTGCTGGAGACAAAAGGGATCTCGCACATAATGACCACTGTGACTCATGACAAAATGGGTATGGCAGTGAGGGCAAGTAAAGAGTCCACCTAACATTCCAATTGAGGGCAAAATGCTAGTATGATGGCAAATTGGACAGGTAACAGAATGAGTATTAAAGGTATCTGCGTTCATAAAAACTGGACTCAAACGTAGAAAACTAAGGTTTCATCGAAACTCGGGAACACTTCCACAGCCTGGGCAGTGAGTTATCTTTGTTGCTTTCCATCACTTCTAGTCTACCTCTAAGGTAGGAGAGTTTATCAGGGAGAAACATTAATATTTGTAGAGCGGAAACCACCAACCCTCAACTCCAACCCAAGAGGGGCTATAAATCAGTTAAACTTTATTGAGAGACTTTGAACATCACAAAAAGGGGTTTGGGCATCGCATGGAAAAACCAGTCAGTGGTTCCGCTATGCTGGGACAGGGGGTGCTGCGGGGGCTGAATCTCCGTCAGGAGGAAGTAGAAAGAACCCTACTGATGTTTTTGGTCTACACCTTAGCGTCCGTAGGGTTGATTTGGTTAGAACTCAGTACCGTGGGTCTGTTCCTCGATGAATACGGGGCTGATAAATTACCCTGGATCTATATCGCCAGTGCCGGGATGGGTTCAGGTTTGGGCTTTGTTTATTCGTCGCTGCAAAAGGTTTTTCCCCTCCGTCGGGCGATTGTGATTATCTTTGTGATGATGGCAATACCCCTATTTTTATTTCGTTGGGGACTGGGATTATCCGAGATTAAAATATTAGGGTTAAGTCTTCAATTTATTACCCTATTTCTCATGTGGTTATGGGTGGAAGCCTCTTATGTTCTCAACGACTTAAATAATGCGATCACCGCTAACCAACTGTTTAATATTCGAGAAATTAAACGCACCTATCCAATTATTAGTAGTGGATTTCTGGTCGCTGGGGTGATTAGTGGGTTTTCCCTCCCCCTGCTATTAAGAGTGGTGGGACTCAATAACGTCACTTTGGTTTCTGGGGTGATGGTACTCCTAGCCGCCGTAATTTTATTTTATCTATCCCAACGCTACGGTCAATCTTTCCCCGACTCCACCCGATGGACACCTGACGATGAGGAACAAGAATTTAGTACCCGCAATCTCAAGGGCCCAGTTTTGGGTTATGTAATTCCCTTAGTCTCATTTTTTGTTCTAGCAGAAGCCCTATATGTATTAGTAGATTTCCAATTTTTTAGTCAATTAGAATTTCAAAGCGATACAGCCGGAGCCAGTGGGATTGTTAGCTTCCTGGGAATCTTTGAAGGGATTTTGAGTGTGGCTCAAGTTCTAACTCAGTGGTTTGGGTCTAGCCGATTAGTTGAACGCACGGGGGTCTTTGTCACCGCCATTGTTTTACCCGTTGGGGTGATTATTTTAGGTACTATTTCCTTAATTGGGGGAATTACGGGAATATTTTCTGTTTTTATAGGATTTGTGATCCTCCGATTCCTGGATGAATTATTCCACTACACCTTAATTGAAACCACCGGAGCCGTACTGTTCCAACCGTTGCCGGATCACGTTCGCAGCGATATTCAATCGATGGTCAATGGCATCTTTGAACCGATGTCCACGGGGGTAACGGGGGTGCTGATTTTAATTACCCTCTGGGTGTCCAGGTTGATTTTTCCTGAATCCACCGAAACCCAGTTACAAAGTGAACAGGGCTTAATGTTCGTTGGTCTGATCATCCTCATGGCTGCGGTTTGGCTATTGGTGGTTTGGTTAATTCGTGCCCAATATGTCAGTTTATTGGTGCGGAGCGCCGAACGGGGACGGCTGAGTGTCTCGGATATTGATATGCCCCAACTCAAGCGGAATGTGGTGGAAACCCTGAAAAAACCCGGAGAAGAAGCGGATAAACGCTCTTGTATTGAACTCCTGAGTCAACTGGATGCGAAAAACGTCGGTGAAACCCTGGTTCCCCTCCTGGGTAGTCTTTCCCCTGGGTTACAGCGTCAGAGCTTGGAAATTATGCTCAATCACCCCAATCCGGCTTATTTGGAGGAAATCCGAGCTTTTACCCAGGGGACTTTAGCCCCGGAGGTTCTGGCCCTGGCTTTGCGATACCTGTGGTTGACCGAAACCAGTCCCGATATTGAACAGTTGCGCCCCTATCTCCAACCCCAGGTTGATCCGGTGGTGCGGGGAACGGCTGGGGCCTTGATTTTGCGTCGAGGCGATCGCGAACAAAAAGCCGCCGCCACTAATACCATCCGACGGATGATTACCAACGGCCAAGAACGGGAACGGGTGATGGGAGTCCGCGCCCTGGGAGAAGCCGATTATTTACAGGGACTGCGGCTCTATCTTAACGATTTATTACAGGATGAATCTTTGCGCGTGCGTTGTGCATTATTAGATGTGATCGCCTCTACCCATTTGGAAGAATACTATCCCTCTTTAATGAAAGCTCTCTGCTATCGTTCCACAAGAGATACAGCTTTGCAGGCTTTAGTGAGGTTAGGAAATGAGGCGATTCCTTTATTAATCCAGCAAGCCAGTGATATCTACAAACCGGATTTGGTGCGGTTACAGGCTTGGACAGCCCTCGGTGAAATCGGGACAGCCGAAGCCCTCGATACCCTAATTAGTGAATTGATGATTTCCTGGGGAACCACCCGGCGCAATATCCTGAGAATTTTACTTAAAATTCCTCAAGATGCGGGAATTGAAGGAGTCTTAGATCGGGTCGGACGCACCGGGGTAGAAATTTTAATTGAGCAGGAATTAATGTTCATCGGTCAAATTTATGCGGCTTTGCTGGATTTGTCCCTGGAAACCCCTATCCTGTCGGACTCAGATGATGAAGATTCAGACACCTTTGATCCCTTCGATCCGGTTGTGCATGATATTCATGCTCCCCAACAGTTATTAAAACGCGCCCTGGAAGGACTAGAAATTGATGCGGTGGATCGCTGCTTTTTATTAATGAAGTTTTTATATCCCCATGACTCGATTCAAGCAGCATCCTTTAATATTCAGTCAAATTCTTCTTCTAATGTGGCACGGGGGTTGGAAATTATTGATAATATTGTTGATATTGCCCATAAACGGGCATTAATTAGCATTCTCGATCAGCACTCCAAATTGGAGAAATTGCAAAATTTATCTGATTTAGTTAGCTATCAACCCCTGAAACCGAGCGATCGCCTACGCCGTTTATTAGAGTTACGCCATTTCCTCTCGGACTGGGCCTTGGCCTGTTGTTTCCATGTCGCCAAAAGCTCCCGATGGAGTTTAACGGCTGAACAAGCCCTGATGTGCTTACGTCATCCCACCGGGTTTGTTCGAGAAGCAGTCTTAGCATATCTAAAGATTGCCTCTCAACGGGCTTTGATAGAATTATTACCAATGCTACAAAATGATCCCGATCGTTTAGTCGCAAACCAAGTTGAGGAGTTAATGCTTCAGCTTGGAGTTAAATAAGCTCTTGGCTATTTGACTTGGGTGGGGAGAGCTATCAATGTTAACTTCAGACTAAAAGTAGGCTGTAAAACTGCAAGTCCCTTGACTTTTCTTTTCTGAAGTCCTAGATCCCCCCTAACCCCCCTTGGGAAGGGGGGAACCCGATTCAAAGTCCCCCTTGCTAAGGGGGATTTAGGGGGATCTAATCTTGGAGGTAATCAGGGATTTTCGGCTGAAGTTGACACAAATGGGGGTCTCCCCACCCCTACCGGATCTAAATTTTAAATTTTTTTAGTAAACCTATGTTAACCAGCGTTGAACGCCTTTTATTTGTCAGGGGTGTCCCGATTTTTAAAGAATTGCGAGACGATTTTTTAGTCCGCCTAGCATCGGTTATGGATGAATTATCCTTTCCCAATGAACATAGTATTTTTACTGAAGGTCAGGAGGGACGGGCACTTTATATTGTGGTTTCTGGACGGGTGCGGGTTCATATTGGCGATCGCAATTTAGCCGAATTAGGCAAGGGGACTTGTTTCGGTGAAATGTCTCTCTTTGATGCCGAACCTCGCTCCGCCACCGTCAGCACCCTAGAAACCTGCGAATGTTTGATCTTAACCCAAATGCAACTCTATGATGCCATTGATGAAACCCCCGGCATTGCGATTAATATTATTCGTTTATTGTCTCGACGCATTCGAGAACTAAATCAAAAATTAAACCCTCCTACCCCTCCCGTCGAGGGGAATAAGATTATTGAACTGCGATCGTCGGCGGGATAGTCTGTTAGTAGGAATTTTTAGGAGGATAAACGTTCAAAAACTTATATGTCTAAGCTCGAAAAAAACTGGTTTCAGTTAACACTCCGCATTCAAAGTTCCGTAATTCCAGCAATCATGCCCCGTGTGATCCTATGTACAACATTGGGCATTATTATTTCTCTATTAGATCATCAGAATCTACCCTTACCTACCGAAGTATTTAGTTATTTTATTTTTCCTGATTTAGTTCTAGGTTTATTATTAGTTTTTAGAACAAATACAGCCTATGATCGATTTTGGGAAGGTCGAAAACTCTGGGGAACTTTAGTTAATACCGTGAGAAATTTTTCTCGTCAAATCTGGTTAATGGTTCCCGAAAAAGAGGTTAATGATACCAATAATAAAATCGCCACATTAAAACTATTAGTTGCTTTTGCCGTAGCAACTAAACTTCATTTAAGGGGAGAAAAAGTCAATCAAGAAATTGAGGCTTTAACATCTTCAGAACAGTATACAAAACTGCAAACAATGAATCATCCTCCCCTGGAAATTGCCTTTTGGATTGGAGATTATTTACAGGATAAAAATAAACATCATCACCTCCATATCTACCAATTAACAGCTTTATATAAACTCTTAGATACCATGGTAGATGTTTTAGGAGGTTGTGAACGAATTGCTAAAACTCCTCTGCCTTTAGCTTATCAAATTCATCTACAACAAATTTTATTAATTTATTGTTTGATTTTACCGTTAAAAATTGTCAATAATTTAGGATTATTTACCGGGTTAATCGTAGCAATTATGACGTTTACTCTATTGGGAATTGAGGAAATTGCCCGCCAGATTGAAAATCCTTTCGGTTACGACGAAAACGATTTACAACTGGATGCAATTTGTCAAGCAATGTCAAAAAATATTCAAGATTTGACTTCTCTCCCCCCCAGTGTTCAGAATTATGAACAAGAAATCAAAGGTGAACTTAATGATATAGCAGTCACCAAGGAAGTTAGGACTCCTATTGATTCTGAAACCTAGACTTGTACTCCTCCAATTCGTAATTCCCAATTCCCTGTTCCCTTATTCTTGAACAATTCTAAAAATGAAAGGATAGGAATAGGGTTGATCAGGATTAGAAACAACAGAAATAATCGCCAAAATCGGCATGACTAAACTGAAAACTCCCAAAATCACTAATAAAGGAAACCCAATTAATAAAAAGGTGAGCATTCCAAATATAAACGCATAAACATATAAATTAATATGAAAGTTTAAGGATTCTCTCGCATTGGCTTTGACAACGGAATCTTTAACTAGAAATAAAATAGCAATGGGAATCCCAATGGCGACTAAAGTAGCACTAAAGAAGATGGCGCCATGACTCAGTGCCGATAGAATTAGTCGTTTATCTCGTTCCATGAGAATAAATCCTTCAAAGTTAATTCATCTATTATAATATGTTCTTGGCTGATTAAACACTATTAATTTTTTTTCATTGTTAGGTTTTGTTAACAACATTTACCTAAAAACTTAAATTTTAGCACCCGCCACTAATTGAGCTACTAATGGTTGATCTGTTGATAACTGACTCACAGCTAATACAGAAAACCCTAATAAATTTCCGGCTTCATCCACTCGTTCCATAATCGCATCATTATCGGTTTCTCGCATATAACCCGGTTTATCGGAAAATAAAACTTCTAAAAAATCGCCTTTTTTATCAAAATAAACTTTTACAGTTGAGGCCATAGTTGCTCTCCTTTCTAAATCTGAGAATATCAAAAGCCCCTCTCCTAAACAGGGAGGGGTATAAGTTAACTTATTTCAACCCATCAATTAACTGCATTTTTGCACTCTCCAACGCTGCTTTTAATTGCGTTGCATCCCGACCGCCAGCTTGGGCTAAATTCGGACGTCCGCCACCGCCACCGCCACAAATTTTAGCAATACCGCCGATAAATTTACCCGCTTGTAAGCCTTTATTATTAATCGCTTTACTGAACGCAGCAACAAAATTCACCTTACCATCGGTTGTAGCTGAACCCAATACAACAGCACTTTCTCCTAACTTTTGTTGTAGCCTTTCTGCGGCAGTTTTTAATGATTCTGCATCCGCATCATGAAGTTCTGCTACAATTAATTTAAACTCACCAATGGTTTCAGCCGTGGTTAATAATTGTTCGGATTTGGCGATCGCTAATTCCGCTTTAACGGCTTCTAATTGTTTCTGAGTGGCTTTTAACTCCTGTTGTAAATTAGTAATTCGTTCGGGAATTTCTTCCGGTTTAGCTTTAAAGCGATCGCCTAACTCCTTAACCACCGTATCCCGTACTTTCAAATACTCTAAAACCGCCTGTCCTGCCACCGCTTCAATGCGTCGAATTCCCGATGCAATACCCGTTTCCGAAATAATCTTAAATAGACCAATTTCGGCGGTATTACTAACATGAGTTCCCCCGCATAATTCCATCGAAACTCCCGAATAATCGACCACCCGCACAATATCAGAATATTTCTCTCCAAACATCGCAATAGCACCTTTAGCTTTAGCGGCTTCGATCGCCATTTCTGCAATAACCGCCGGATGTGCTTCGGTGATCCAACTATTAACTTGATCTTCAATTTGTTGCAATTCTTCAGCAGTTAACCCCCGGGGAGAATGAAAATCGAACCGTAAACGCTCAAAATCCACTAAAGAACCCGCTTGAGAAATGGAGGGATCTACTATTGATTTTAACGCCGATTGTAACAAATGGGTTGCCGTATGGTTAGCTTGGGAACGACGACGACAGGCGCGATCAATTTGGGCGGTTAAGGTCATTCCTGGGGTGACTATTCCCCGTTCAATGCGTCCGAAATGGATGAAAATATTAGATTCTTTTTGCACATCTTCGATCCGAATTACCGTATCACCATAACTCAAATAACCGCGATCGCCAATTTGTCCCCCCGACTCAGCATAGAAGGGAGTTTTATTCAAAATTATTTGAATTTCTGTTCCCGCTTCTGCTGTTTCTACAGGTTTTCCATTCACTAAAACCGCTTCCACTTTGGCATCAGATGTTAACAAAGTATAGCCTAAAAATTCCGTGGGGTGAATATGTTCTGCGAGTTGATCTAAACTGCCTTGAACAGTTAAATCAATAGTTTCATGGGCATCTTGAGAACGGCGACGCTGTTCTTCCATGGCCGTTTCAAACCCGGCAATATTAACAGTTAACCCATTTTCTTCGGCAATTTCTTGGGTTAATTCTAGGGGGAAACCGTAGGTGTCGTATAAAACAAAGGCATCTTGACCGGAAATTTCACCCTGAGCTTTTTCCATAACTTCAGCTAACAGTTTTTCACCCCGTTCCAAAGTTTCCAAGAACCGAGTTTCTTCTCGCTGTAATTCCCCTTTAATTGCACTTTCCCGTTGACGCACATTCGGATAAATAGCTTCCGATAATTGCATCGCTGTTTCAGCGACTTGGGTGGTAAATTCCTGATTAATTCCAATTAACCGACCATGACGAACTACCCGCCGAATTAAGCGCCGGACAATATAACCCCTGCCAATATTAGACGCCGTAACTCCATCAGCAATTAAATGCACAACCGCCCGAATATGATCCCCAATTACTTTGAGGGAAACCTTGGTTTTTTCGTCAGACTTGTGATAGTCTATCTGGGCAATTTCCGCCGCCGTTTTAATAATCGGAAAAATTAGATCGGTTTCATAATTATTAGGAACTTGCTGTAAAATTTGCGCCATTCTTTCTAACCCCATGCCC
The DNA here is from genome assembly GCF_057220675.1 of Planktothrix sp. PLAVEN19ND. Lineage (NCBI taxonomy): Bacteria > Bacillati > Cyanobacteriota > Cyanophyceae > Oscillatoriales > Microcoleaceae > Planktothrix > Planktothrix sp. PLAVEN19ND. The sequence goes on from NZ_CM170132.1 coordinate 4,652,909, forward strand.
GTATCAATATTTTTATTCTGTAAAGGGGTTAAAATACCATCATTATCTCGGTTGTATTGCATAAATACTAAGTTATAAAACTCAATAAACCGAGTATCATCTTCTAAATCAATATTCTCCTCGCCACGTTCGGGGTGAAAATCATAATAAATTTCTGAACAGGGGCCACAGGGGCCAGTGGGGCCAGATTTCCAGAAGTTATCCGCTTCTCCCATGCGTTTAATGCGTTGGGGAGACACCCCAATTTCATCCCGCCAGATGGCAAAGGCTTCGTCATCTTCCTCGAACACACTGACCACTAAACGGTCTGGCGGTAACTCAAAGACCTTTGTGGAAATTTCCCATCCCCAAGCGATCGCTTGCTGTTTAAAATAATCCCCAAAGCTAAAATTGCCCAACATCTCAAAAAAGGTGTGATGTCTGGCGGTTCTGCCCACATTTTCAATATCATTAGTACGGATACATTTTTGGGAGGTGGTGGCGCGGGGAAATTCCGGTTGTCGCTGTCCCAGAAATATCGGTTTGAAGGGTAGCATCCCGGCAATGGTTAACAACACCGTCGGGTCTTCGGGAACTAGGGAAGCACTGGGCAGAATTTTATGCCCTTTTTCGGCATAGAAGTTGAGAAACTTTTGCCGAATTTCGTCGCCTGTGGAATACTGAGGAAAAAAAGTCATAATACTCACGGTAAAAAAATTAGACCAACCTTTCAGAATAAATGAAAGATCAAACCTTACATCGGATCACTTCTATTTTAATTGTTAGTTTGTCTGGCTTGGGGGGAGCGGTCGGAGGAATTTTTTTTCGGCAAACGGTCATTGTTGAACGGTTTCCTACCCTTTTGCCGCGGTTGCCCTTTGCCAATGCCTTGCCCCCCCAGGAAATTATTGCTCAGAACGAAGTTCGCCCCTTACCTGGGAAACTGGATGAGGTGTTAATGTTTAATAGCAATAGTCCAGAATGGGTGAAACAGGAAGGAATTCTACTCTCAACTTTTCCGGGGGGATGGCGGGGTGATCCTGAAGCTCATTTAGAATATCGTTTAACGGGAGAATTTGAGGTCTTTGATCATCATTTTACCCACACTCCCCCTGATTTAAAAACCTTATATTTGGGGTTGATGGTTCATAATCCCGATAATGAACCTGTGACCGTTGAAGTATTGCAGGCAGCAAGTTATTTATTGGAGCCAGATGCTCCTTTTAAAGAACAACCTGCCATGAGTGATAATGCTAAGGGTGAGATTTATTCTGGGCCAGGAATTCGGGCTGTTGATGATGTGTTAAGGGGAAAGCGCCAGGCTGAATTTCCTGAAACCTTGGAAATTGGCCCAGGGGAAACTCAAATGTTAATGAATTTGCCAATCCCAGTCAAGGGTTTAGAACGTCCGGTAAATGGGCGTTCTACTTTTATGCGCCTGAAAGTTCGGGGTCAAAGCGATGATTCTGCCCCGGCTTCAATTTATATGGCGAGTTTAGCTCAATATGCGAAAATGCAGCCCGATGGCAAGGAGCGTGCGCCAACTTTAGAAGAATGGCAACAGTTACTTGACAATGGCAGTTTAGCACAACCCAGGGATAAAATTCCTACTTCTCCAGAGCAAACGGGAGGTCAGTTAATTTATAGTCGGGTTGCAGGTATTCAAAAAGGGGCAGAATGGTCAGCAGATTTAGTGGATGAGGGCAAAGATTTTCTGACTATTCCTGATAGGGGAAAGGGAATTTCTTTTCCCATTAGCACCGTCCGGGCGGGAACATTAGGCACAAAACAAGTTCAAGCCGCGCCGTTAATTGTTCGTTATCCAGATACTGCTTATGAATCCCATGGCAATTATGGGGTACATTATGATTTACATTTACCGCTATTAAATATAACGGATGAAACCCAAACGGTAACAGTAACTTTAGAAACGCCTTTTAAAGAAGAAACCTTATCTAAAAATGGATTAATTTTTCAACAACCTCCTTTGAATCTTCCGTTTTTTCGGGGCACGGTTCGGTTAAGATATGAAGATGAACAAGGAAAAACGGTGATCAAATATCTGCATTTATGGCATCGTCGAGGGCAAATTGTTGATCCTTTAATTAAACTCAAATTAAACCCCAAATCCTCGCGGTTTGTGAGAGTTGATTTTCGTTATCCTCCCGATGCTACACCGCCGCAAGTTTTAACCGTCAAAACCTTAAATTAATTATCTCCCGGACAAAAGAGTTAAAATATAGCAATCCGCGCCTTCGAGACGGAGGTTGTAATATTTTATCGTAGGGGTAGCGTCCCTCCCAACCCAGGCGCAAAGAGGGTTTGGAAACCAAACCCCTACGAAACTTTTGCATAAATCCTAAAATGATCTGGTAATCATTGATAATAAGAAGGATAAGCAGCAATAAAGGTATCTCAAGCGATGATAATAGGCGAATTAAAATCCAAAGTTGATAAATTGTGGACAACCTTTTGGAATAACGGCATTAGTAACCCCCTGTCGGTGATTGAACAAATATCCTATTTACTGTTTATTAAACGCTTAGATGACTTACAATTAGCCCAAGAGAAGAAGAACAAACGCTTAGGGGGGACATTAGAAAATCCGACCTTTACCCCAGAAAATAATCATTGTCGCTGGTCTGAATTTAAAAATCAAAACCCTATTGATATGTTAGTTACGGTCAGGGATTCTGCATTTCCCTTAATCAAAACTATCGGTAAGGAAGGAGGGACTTATGCCCAACACATGAAGGATGCTGTATTTTTAATTGCTAACCCGGCTCTATTAGCAAATGTAGTAGAACAAATTGACCAAATCTTTGAATTACTCAATCAACAAGCTGGTCAATCTCAAGATAAAACCTATATAGATTTACAGGGAGATCTTTATGAATATATGTTATCAAAACTCACCACCGCCGGAACAAATGGACAGTTTCGCACCCCTCGCCATATTATTAAAATGATCGTCGAATTAATGAATCCCTCTCCCCATGAGGTAATCTGTGATCCCGCTTGTGGGACTGGGGGCTTTTTGGTGGCGGTGGCGGAATATTTGCGTCAGCAAAAAGATAGTGAGGGTAATTCTATTTTGAGTAATCCTGTCAATCGTAAGCACTTTAATCAGGAGATGTTTCACGGTTTTGACTTTGATGCTACCATGTTGCGAATTGGCAGTATGAATATGATGTTACATGGCATCGAAGACCCGAAAATTGAGGCGAGGGATTCCTTAGCGCAGGAGCATTCAGAAGTATCGGAAGCTTTTACTTTAATCTTAGCGAATCCGCCTTTTAAGGGATCGTTAGAAGCGAATACTATTGCTAAGGATTTAACCAAAATTATTAATACCAAAAAAACCGAGTTATTATTTGGGGCGTTATTTTTGCGGTTATTAAAAAAAGGCGGGAGAGGGGCGGTAATTGTGCCGGATGGGGTGTTATTTGGTTCGTCTAATGCCCATAAAACCCTGCGTCAAACCCTGGTAGAAAACCATAAGTTAGATGGGGTTATTTCCATGCCTTCGGGGGTTTTTAAGCCCTATGCGGGGGTTTCTACGGCGGTGCTGATGTTTACGAAAACGGGGGTAGGGGGTACGGATGGGGTTTGGTTTTATGATATGGGTGCGGATGGTTTATCGTTGGATGATAAGCGTCAACCTGTGGAAGAAAATGATATTCCTGATATTATTGCTAAGTGGCGCGATCGCAATTTAAACAAAGATATTAACCGCACCAGTAAGGCTTTTTTTGTGGCGAAGGAGGAAATAGTTAAAAATGGTTATGATTTATCAATCAATCGTTATAAGGAGGTGAAATATGGGGAAGTTAGTTATGAGTCTCCGGCAGTGATTTTAGGTAAGTTAAAGTTAATTGAAGGGGAGATTATGGCGGATTTGGAGGTGTTAGAGGAAATGTTAGGTATAGTATAGCAAGTCTAAATCAATTGTATAAATAGTTTGGCATCCAATTCATCGTAGGGGCGAGGCGCGCCTCGCCCCTACAGGGGAATATAGATATTTTTTGGGATTAATAATCACCGTGATTCATTTTGTACAATCTATTTAGAGTTGCTATATAAATACTGTAAAATGTTAATCAACAATTAATGAACAATACCATGAGATATAAATACACTGCTAAATATACAAAAATCCCATCGGGATATATGGGGCAAATTATGGAATGGCAAGAAGTGGTTACGGAGGGAAAAACGGTTACAGAGTGTCGTTTAATGCTTGAAGATGCTTTAAATGAAATGATTTTAGCTTATCAACAGCAAGGAAAAACTATTCCTTCAAATGATAGTGACATTATTGAAAGTTTATTTATTTGTCCATTTTTGCTATAATGTCTAAAATAGTCAATCTTTTGAGAGCATGAAAAGCTATACCCTGACGCAAACCAGAAATCAACATGGTGAAGTCTTTGATCAAGCAAAAGTTGAGCCTGTGTTAATCACCGAGCAAAAACGTCCCAGCTATGTCATTCTTTCCGCAGAGTCTTATCAAAAACTAATTGATAAACTGGAAGAATTGGAAGATTTACATTGGGGGCAACAAGCACAAACTGCCCTAACTCAATCTTCAATGGTGGGAAGTGAGGAATTTAGCACAAGTTTAGAAAGATTTGCCAATGGCTAAACTTGATAGGTAAATTAACTGAATTTAAAAATAAAGGTTATCAAGCATTAGTCAAATATTCAAAAATTTGTAATTCTATAGGTTGGAATATTATGGAAGTTGTAGTAGTAAACAGTAAAGAGGATATTTTTGAGCAATTACGGAAGCATCAAAAAACCATAGAAGGTTATGGGGTAAAGCGATGTGGGTTGTTTGGTTCGTTTCGGCGTGGGGAAGCTACAGAAAACAGCGATATTGATTTGTTGGTGGAGTTTAAGCCGGAGTTGAAAACTTTTATGAATTTTATGGATTTATGCTTTTTCTTTGATGATTTATTTGGGCGTAAGGTAGATGTCTTAACTCCTGAGTCTTTGAGTCCTATCTTTGGGTATAAGATTTTAGCGGAGGTGGAATATGTTTCATTCTCCTGATGATTATTTAGGTCATATTCTCCTAGAAACTTCTTTTATCCTCGAAGTATCTGAGGGTTTGGAGAAAGAAGTTTTCTTGGACAACCCCATTTTAACAAGGGCACTCGTGCGTAGTCTGGAGATTATTGGCGAGGCGACGAAAAAGTTACCTGATGATTTTAGACAACAATATTCTCAAATTTCTTGGAAGCAAATGGCGGGGATGAGAGACAAGTTAATTCATGATTATTTTGGCGTTGATTATAATTTAGTGTGGGAGGTGGTTATTAATCAGATTCCTCTGTTACATCAGCAAATTCAAGACATCCTTAATCAGTTACAGGAATTAGATCCTCCCTATCCCCGTTAGAAAAGGCGTAAATTTTAGATAATATGTTAAGATCGCTATAGTTTGATTCAATTGCAGGGGTAATCAATTTTTTTATGAATATTAAGCAGTTAATTAATGCGGAATTGGATCATTTATCAACTCAGGAATTACAGAAATTTTATGAGTTGTTAAAAAGTCGTAGTCAGAGACAAAACAATCACGATGATGAGTTAGGTGATTTATTGGAAAGATGTAAAGTCAGTACAGGTATTCAGGATCTTGCTTATCAACATGATCACTATATTCATGGCACTCCTAAAAGGGAAGTTGAGTAAATGAAACAGGTTTTTGTTGATACTTCTGCTCTTAACTTAATTAAAGGAGATTAAATTATGAAGGATTTATTAATAAAACGTATTACTATAGATCCTAATATCTGTCATGGTAAGCCTTGTATTCGAGGTTTAAGGTATCCTGTGGAATTTATTTTAGAGTTACTCAGTTCGGGAATGACTACAGAGGAAATTTTAATAGATTATGAGGATTTGGAATTAGATGATATTTTAGCTTCGTTATCCTTTGCTACAGAATAATTATCTAATTGTTTTTACTTCTTAATATCATTATTTTTTTAAAGGAGATGTCAGGATGGAATCTAAAATAAATTATGTTTCTCTTAATGAAATATGTACTATTCAAACAGGTAAAAAAGATGCTAATTATGGAGACAAAGGGGGAGAATATCCTTTTTTTACTTGTGCTGATAAACCTATTTTGAGTCCAACATATTCATTTGATGGGGAGTCAATAATTCTACCGGGTAATGGGGCTAATGTTGGAATGGTTTTTTATCATGTTGGTAAATTTGAAGCATATCAAAGAACTTATGTTTTAAATAACATTAAATGTAATTCAAGATATTTATTTCATCATCTATCTGCTTATTGGAAAAAATTTAATTTATCGAAGCAATTCGGTTCAGCAACTAATTATATTAGGATGCAAAGTTTTTTAGATTATACAATCCCCTTACCCCCGATCGCATCTCAACGTAGAATAGCGGATATATTGGATAAAGCAGACGAAATCATCAGGAAAAGGAAAGAAGCGATCGCTCTTACTGAACAACTGCAAAAATCCATCTTTCTCGATATGTTCGGCGATCCTGTTACTAATCCTAAAGGTTGGGAGGTTGAAGAATTAAATAATGTTATTTCTATCATTTCAGGTCAAGTTGATCCAAAAGTTGAACCTTTTATTGATATGCCTCATATTGGCGGAGAAAATTTGCAGTCCAATACTAATAACATCCAAAATATAAAAACTCCTAGAGAGTTGAAGTTAAAAAGTGGAAAATATTTATTTCAGTCTGGAGATGTTTTATATTCAAAAATTCGACCATATCTCAATCAAGTTGTTATTCCCGATTTTTCAGGTGTATGTAGTGCCGACATTTATCCGTTAAGAGTTATAAAAACAAAAATTAAAAATGATTTTCTCATTTATTTACTAAGATCAAAATTCTTTTTAGATTATGCAGAAAAACATTCAACAAGAACAAATATCCCTAAAATAAATAGACCTACTTTATTAAGTTTTAGATTTCCTTGTCCACCGATAAACATACAAAAAGATTTTTCAGATAAGTGTAATAAGATAACTCAAATACAAAAGAATTTTAACCAGTATTTGACAGAATCAGAAAACTTATTTAACTCCTTATTGCAAAAAGCATTCAAAGGTGAATTATAGATGAATAAAACCCAAACAAATTCTGTTTAAATCTGTTATAATTATGCTAATCTCAATCTAGTTGTTTATTTTTAACTTTAACATGATGCAAATTGAACTTAAACAAATCCAAGAAAATCCAGCAATTTTGGAAACATTAACCTTAGAAAATAATAGTGTAATCATTACCCAAAATAATCAACCCCTTTATCAATTAACAAAAATTAATCAACCCAAACGCCGTAATCGTGGTAGTGCTAAAGGCTTAATTAAAATGAGTCCCGATTTTGATCAACCTTTACCAGAATTTGAGGAGTATATGTCCGATGAAGATCCGATTTTTGGTTTAGGGAAAAATCCTGTTAACAGTGGAATAACTAACGCTTCTAATAACTTAGACAAAACTACTATTAACTTTTAAAGACATGAAAAATATCATCATTAAAATATCGGAGAATATGACTAATTTAGAGATAGAAAAAATCAAGAGAAAAGCTAAAGCTAGTGATAACCTAAGTAAATTAATGGATCAAGCTAGTGAAGAAGCTCAAGCCAATGGTTTAACTCCTGAAATATTAAAGGAGATATTAAGCCAAAATCAATAATATTGATATAAAATGGATATACCAACCCTAAGAAAAAAATCTATGGATACAGTAACGGAAATAACTATCAAAGTAAATTCTGATGTAGCCCAAGCCTACAATCAGGCTAATGAAGAAGAAAAAGAGCAACTAACCAATAGAATAGCATTCTTTTTACAACCCATTGCTAACCAAAGAAAAGCGATTCAGCAGTTAAGAAATACCATGACAGAGATTGGCAAAAAAGCTCAAGCCAGAGGTTTAACCCCTGAAATATTAGAGGAAATATTAAGCGAGGATGAATAACATTAGAATAGTTATAGATGTCAATGTAATCATAAGTGCATTATTGTTTCCTCAAACTAAGCCCCAACTAGCGTTACAAAAAGCTCAAGATGTTGGAGACATACTAATTTCTCCTGAAATATGGGAGGAGTTAGAGATAGTAACAGCTAGACCAAAATTCAATCGTTATGTTGACTTAAAAGATCGTCAGATGTTTTTAAGAGACTTATATCAAACTCTAACACCCGTTATCGAAATAACTGAACTCATTACAGATTGTCGAGATCCGAAAGATAATAAGTATTTAGAATTAGCAGTAAGCGGTAAAGCTCAATATATCATCACTGGTGACAAAGACTTATTAATACTAAACCCTTTCCGAGAAATTAAGATTCTTCAACCCGATGAATTTTTATCTATCACCTAAACCAGAAACATCGCCATGTCATCCAACTTTGACTTTTTAAAACCCCACTTTCCCCAAATTTACGAAAATGCCACCCGGGTCGAAACCCTCGCCCTCACCGATAGCCGCGCCTGTTGCTTCTATGCCCGTTATACCCTTGAGCAAGCCGTTATCTGGCTCTATGATCATGACCCCTATTTAAAACTACCCTACGATAATAACCTAGGGGCATTAATCCACGAACAAACATTTAAAGATAACCTACCTCCTCACCTTTTCCCCAAAGTTCGTATCATCCACAAAATGGGCAATAATGCCGCCCACAGTCACGAAAAAATTAGTGAAAAAGACGCAGATTATATTACTCAAGAATTATTCCATTTTCTCTATTGGCTTTGTCGCTACTACTCCCCCAACGGTAAAAACCTCCCTCAACTCAAATTCATTCCCCCCTTATTAAGGGGGGTTAGGGGGGATCAAAAAACCCTTGCCCAACTGCAAAAACTAGAGCAAGAATTATCCCAAGCTCAAGAAATAGTAAGAATTGCCCAAAAAACACAGAAACAAACAGAAGCAGAATATAACCAAATTAAAGTAGAAATTAGTCAACTCAAACAGGCAAATAGTAACCTTAAAGATCATCATGACTATAACGAAATTGATACCCGTAAATACTTAATTGATGTATTACTTAAAGAAATGGGCTGGGATTTAACTCAACCCCATTTTACCGAGTATGAAATCACCGGAATGCCCGAAGCCGTTAACCCCACAGGTAAAGGTTACATTGATTATGTTTTATGGGATGATAACGGCTTACCCCTGGCTGTTATTGAAGCGAAACGTACCCAAAAAGACGCAAATCTAGGTAAACGACAGGCCCAACTTTATGCTAACTGTTTAGAAAAACAATTTAACCAGCGCCCGATTATTTTTTACAGTAACGGCTATCAAACCTATCTCTGGGATGATGGCAACTATCCCCCGCGCTTGGTGGAAGGCTTCTTAAAAAAAGACGAATTACAAAGGATAATTTATCGCCGCAGTCACCGAAAACCCTTTGAGATCGTTTTACCTAATCAAGAAATAGCCGGGAGAAGCTACCAACTCGAAGCCCTGAAACGAGTTACCGAAACCTTTGAGAAAAAAGCACGGAAAGCCTTGCTAGTCATGGCAACAGGCACAGGGAAAACCAGAACAGCGATCGCCCTAGTTGATATATTAACTAGAGCTAATTGGATTAAAAGAGTCTTATTTTTAGCTGACCGTACCTCTTTAATCACCCAAGCCAAAAGAGCCATCCAGAAACACTTACCCCACGCCACGGCCATAGACCTAACCCAAGAAAAAGACGTAAGTGGTGCAGATATCGTCCTCTCCACCTATCCCACTATGATGAATCGCATCAACAACGACAACGACATTCCCCCCTTAGTAAGCAGGGCTAGGGGGGATCAAAAAAGAGATGAAATTAATCGCCTGTTTGGAGTGGGTTATTTCGACTTAATTATTATCGATGAAGCCCATCGCAGTATTTACCAAAAATATCAAGCCCTATTTACCTATTTCGATGCTTTGTTAATCGGTTTAACCGCCACTCCCAGAAACGAAATTAACCGAGATACCTACCGCATTTTTGAATTAGAAGCTGGTAATCCTACCTTTGCTTATGAATTACAAGATGCGATCGCCGATGGTTATTTAGTGCCTCCGACGGGTATCAATGTCCCGTTTAAATTTTTGCGGAGTGGGGTGAAATATGTTGATCTGACCCCAGAAGAAAAATTAGAATATGAGGAAAAATTCTATAACGAAGAAACAGGAGAAATCCCCAAGGAAATTAACGTCGCCGCCCTCAATAATTGGTTATTTAATATTGATACGGTGGATAAAGCCTTAGAAATTCTGATGGATTGGGGTTTAAAAATCCATCAGGGCGATCGCCTCGGCAAAACTATTATTTTCGCCCGAAATCATCAACACGCCCAATTTATCGAGGAAAGATTTAACTATAACTATCCCCAATTTAAAGGCAAATTTGCCCGGATTATAGACAGCTATGACAATTATGCCCAAAGTCTACTCGATGACTTCTCAGACGCGGAAAAAGAGCCCATGATAGCCATTTCTGTAGATATGTTAGACACGGGGGTAGATGTGCCAGAAGTCGTGAATTTAATGTTTTTTAAACCCGTTTACTCCGAGGTCAAATTCAATCAAATGATCGGCAGAGGCACTCGTTTATGCCCTAATTTATTTGGATTTGGTAAGGATAAAACGGAATTTTTGATATTTGACTTATGCGATAACTTTGCTTATTTTAATCAAGAAATAACTGAAAAAGAACAATCCCCGACTGAATCACTGCAAACTCGACTCTTAAAGGCAAAATTAGACTTATGGGAATGTTTAAATACCGCAGAAACTACAACCCTTGGGAGTAACCCTCAAAATCGAGTTAAAGAGTCTCAAGCTGCCTATACTGTAGTTAAAACCGATAATCTCAAGGAAAAAATCCTAGATGAATTACATCAGCACGTTGCCAATATGGAAGAAAATAATTTTCTAGTGCGTCGTCACTTAGAAACCGTTTTAACTTTTCGTCAACGGGAAAAATGGCAGAATTTAAACCCAGAAGATCGGCAAGTGATTGTGAATACTCTGATCCCCCTACCTAATACTTTACCCGTAGAAAATCCTCGGATTAAAAACTTTGATCTGCTGTGTCTAAAAATCCAGTTAGCCATCCTGAAAAATAGCCAAAATTTTGAAAGGTTACGGGATCAAGTCAGGGATTTATTAACCCGTTTAGAAACTAAAAAAACCATCCCTATTGTTAAGGATAAATTGAATTTAATTGAACAAGTACAGGCAGAAAGATGGTGGCAAGATGTGACGGTTTATTTAGTAGAAGAAATCAGGCTAAATCTGCGGGATTTAATGGTATTGATTGATCAACGGGATGAAATCATTATCTATACTGATTTTAAGGATGAATTAGGGGATTTAGAAATCTTAGAAGTCCCTAACCGTCAAACAGGTTTCAGCCCCTATCAATACCGAAAAAAAGTAGAAAGCTATATTTTAGCCCATCAAGATCATATTGCGATCGCCAAGTTAAAGAGAAATTTACCCCTAACCGACACTGATTTACAGGAATTAGAAAAGATGTTATTTACCTCAAATGCGATCGAATCTAGGGATAAATTCGAGTTAGTCTATAGTAAAAATGTTAACCTGAAAAGTTTTATTTTGAAATTGGTTGGTTTAGACAGAAATACCGCTAAACAAGCCTTTAGTAAATATTTGGAAAATAATAACCTCAATGCTAATCAAATTCGTTTTATTGAACAAATTATTAACTGGTTAACCCAAAATGGGGTTATGAATCCCTCTCTTTTGTATGAATCCCCTTTTACTGATATTCACACCGGAGGATTAGATGGAGTTTTTAACAATGAGGATGCTAATAATATTATTACCATAATTGGCTCTTTTGATAAACCGATAGAAACAACCTTTTACTCTGCTTGATTAGATATAGCAGTCGCCACATCTATGAAGATATCAACAGAGATTAAAACGGAGACTACTTTTCCGCTTCTTGCGGAGCAGATTGTCTGACTAACTCTAGGGTAGAACCAAAAACAAAACCCATGGCTGCCCCTGCTAGGGCATAAGTCCGGGGGTCGCGCGACTGACTGTAGCCTAAGTCCAAGGAAGTGCCAATATTACAGCATTGATAGTGTTTCTCGCTATATTTAGAAGCCCCCAGTCCGGCAATTGTACCGACGATCATCATCACCATTCCAGAAAAAATTACCAGTCGCATATTCATAACTATCTTCCTTTGATAATCCTAAATATAATTTGTTGCAATCATAGCCCTATATTCTAAAAGTAGCTCTATTTTTCTGTTTTTGAACAATATTTTTAACCTTGTTCACAAAAGTTTAAAAAAGTTGATACAATTTGTAGAGTTTTAGAGGCTTAATCCTTTATAAATGCGTGGTTTTTCCATCAATATGAAACACTGATATATTCAACTGATATACTTAAAATATAAGTTTTTATGGTAGCTATTAATCAGCAGGCTACAAATTCTATATAGATTAGGTATTCATGCGCTCGTAAATAGCAGAAGCAGCCGGAGAATAACGGGTGAGATAGCTAAAAATCCAGAATTTGATACAGGAATCAATAATCACGGGAAACCGTTGCAATAAAACCATTAATTGCTACCCTACTTTCTGGAAGTCCAAAATGAGCGATCGCACCTTCTAATAAAACTTCCCATCCTTCGGCGGAGTGAAAGCCCACAAACATATCCGTAATTAAAATAAATAAAAATACTTTTAAAGGATCGCTCAAATTTAAGAAAGTTCGATTAGAAAAACCTCTTAATACCGTGATTTTATTTCGATTAAAATAAACTAATCCCCCAAAGGTAAGTAAAGCTACACCATCGGATAAAATATTCTTGAATCCATTCAAGGCACGATTGCGAGACTGTCGCCAAATTTCAGTGGCTTTTTCTGATAATTTTTCTTCTTTTTCTTCCTCAGAAAGCATCGGTTTTCTTGCTAATAACCGTTTGATTTCTAAACCTTCTTTGAAAAAAGAATACTCCTGTAAAAATTCCTCCTGAATCGCAGAACTGAGTTCAATTTTAGTCGGATATTTGTCACTATAATTTCCCATTAAAGGGTTAAAAACTATATTTTTTACAGCGATTTGAACCAACACGGGAATCAAGAATAAAATCAAGATCCAACGCCTAGCCATTTTATCTTGGATGCGTCTAATTCTTAATTCTTGAACTACCTGTTGCTCATAGTCTGGTTTAACTTTATTTCCCCCAAACCATCCCCAACTAAACCAATTATTTTGGGGTTGAGGTGTAATAATAGAGGTCGCCGATATAATTGGAGTATCTAGGGTACGGGCGATCGCAGATTCATTGTTTTCTGTTTTTAATTCTTCCGGTGTTAACCCCATCGGTGTCGAGGTATTGGCTAAACCATTAATTAAGGCATCCTCCGAGTCGTCCCGATATTTTTTGATCACCCCATCAATAAAATCCAGCTTTTCGATAATTTCAGTTTCGGGAATACCAACGGATTGAAAAGTTTCTTCCTGGGATAAGGATTGATAATTCCACAAAAAACTATTCAACTTGAATTGACTCAAATTAAAACGAATCGTTAAGAGGTGGCGATCGCGTAAACTTTTAACATAATCAACCACGGTTTTTTTAGATTCAAGACCATACCCAATTGGGTTTCCCTGAAAATATTGATCTTCGAGGGCTTGAATTTCTTGGGCACTTTGATAAGCGGATTCTAAGAGTTGAATTTGTCTTTGATTCAACCAATGATTAAATCCATTAAGATTCATAAATGCTCCAGATCAATCAACACCGCAACGAATCAAACGGGCAATAAAATAGACTTCCATTTTGGCTCCGTAGGGCGATCGCCACCACCCGGACGGATGACACCCCACAGGAGCTTCTGAACTAAAATCAAGATCGTCATAATCTAATAATTTATTATTGACACTCCATCCAAATTGAGCTTCCATGGCCTGTAAAACTTTCATATCAATGTCAGAAATATCATCGGTTCCCCCCAAACTGGTATAAATTTGTTGTTGAACACTAAAGCCAAAACGATCTTTACTGTAACTCATCCACAGTTGATCCAGTAGGCTTAATGCACTACAGGGAAAATTCATCACTTCATCAGGAATAATATTTTCCAGACTGGTTTTCCCCATGATTTCTAACATAATTCTTGTGGTTTCCTCATCCGCACCCTTCCAATTTTCAGCTTCTAAAAAATCCCGTAATTTTTGGTATCGGTATATATCCGTTAATAATAATAACGCTTTATCTAACTTCTGTTCTAAGCGTTCAACTCGTTCTGATAAAGCATCTAAACTCAACGGTTGAGATTGAGGTTTAGACTGTTTGGGTTGTTGCGATGCGTTTGACATATTTTATAGAGGATTTGATTGAAAGTTTACGACTAACCATAGCCATCATAATACTTGTTAACTTAAGCCCAGTTTTTCATGGTTTATTCAACTTAACTAGCCCATTGCATAACCCGTAAATTGGCGTTTGAAAGGGGAATGAAAACCCAGAATAATATCTGAAGTGGGTACGCCCATCTCCACTAATCTCTGGGCAACAGAGTCTTCCGTTCCATTATACTGAATCCAAATTTTGCCCTCTTGAATATCAAAGTGCAGCACTGGGCCAAATACCCGCTTATCTCCTTGCCAACCCACATAAGCGAGTTGATAATGGTCATGTTCACTATCAAAGATTAACGCTGCCTTCACCGTATCCTCAGTTGTTGCGGTCTGGGCGTGTTCGGTCAAAATTTGTTTAATCAATTGTCGATAACCTTCTACTTTATCCATTGCTTAATCTCCTCTAATTTAGGATTATAAATCATTAGCTTGACTTGGTAACGTCTCAAAGCACGTTGGATGAAAGAAAGCTGAAAAAAATCCTTATAAGTTTCAGAAGGAATTGCTAAATAAACAATCCGCTCTGGTTCTTTTTCTTCCATGGCTTGACAATAGTTAAGATATTGTCCCAAGGCAGTATGAAAAGAGCTAATATCAGAGTCTCCAATAAAGCTTTTAATTTCTACGGCAATTTTTTCGGAATCTTTTTCTGCACCGATCGCACTTTCTGCCGCCAAATCAATTTGTAATTTTATGGATTCGCTAATGCGAATTGTTAAAGGATCATGAGTAATATTCCATCCATCTTTGATTAAAGCATTTCTAACCTGTTGATGGAAAATGTCTTTAGCCATGGTGGATGCTAGTCCTCCTAACCGGGTTAACTTGAGTCTATCAGAACTCGACTGCAACTATGACCTAGATAGCCCATTGTTTGACATTTTCCCTGACAGGACTTACGCACCCAACCAAAGAAACCGGGTTTTTTTCCGAAAATACTTCGTTGTGACTCACATATTTTCTAAAAAACCCGGTTTCTCGGGCCCCATGCGTAAGTCCTACCTGATTAATCTATAACAATTTAGGGTTTACTGACACTGGTATCCGGTTGGATAGAACCATTACCCGAGGGGGGCAAAGTCTCAGAAGTTTTACCCGGAGCATGGGGATTTTCCGGTGGAGAGGGGGGGTTATTTTTATCCGATTTATTGTTATTAGACTTATCAGATTTTTCCCCTTTCAGAAAACGAGATTCCAGGGTTTTAATCGTAATGTATAGGTTGGGTGTAATTAACAAACTTAACACGGTTCCTGCTAACAAACCCCCAAAAATTGCCGTTCCCAATGACCAACGACTACTAGAACCCGCACCAGAAGCAACAACCAACGGCCAAAATCCGATTAAACTAGAAATCGCCGTCATTTGAATCGGTCGGAACCGTTGTTCCGCCGCTTGAATTGCCGCTTGGGTAATATTTAACCCCTTGTCCCGCAGTTGGTTAGCAAACTCCACAATCAAAATCGAGTTTTTAGAGGCCAAACCAATCAACATCACCAAGGCCACCTGCACATAGACATCATTGGTGATCACCGGCCAGACCGTCCCTTGCATCAGGATATTTGACCGGAACCAAACCGCGGCCATCGCCCCCAAGACCGCCAGAGGCACGGACAACATAATAATCGTCGGATCGATATAACTTTCATACTGGGCCGACAGCACCAGAAACACCATAATAAAAGCTAATCCGAAAATTAGAACTGCCGAACCCCCGGAGGATTTTTCCTCTAGGGCACTTCCCTGCCAGGAATAATCAAAACCGGGGTCTAAGACCTCAGAGGCTAATTTTTCCATCGCGGCGATCGCTTGGCCCGTACTAGAACCGGGGGCGGGGTTGCCTTGAATTAGCATGGAACGGAAGATATTAAAATGGTTAATAGTTTCTGGCCCGACAAAATCAGTCAGTTTCACCAAATTACTCAGGGCAATCATCTCGCCGTCTTGGGAACGCACATACAATTGAGAAATATCTTCGGGTCTAGCGCGAAATTCTGGGGCAGCCTGGGCATAAACCCGATATTGACGCTGACCCAGGACAAAATCATTCACATAGGATGACCCTAAATAGGTTTGTAGTGTGCCAAAGATATCATTAATATTGACATTCAGGGCTTTAGCGCGATCGCGCAGAACCTCCACTCGCTTCTGAGCTTTACTGGCTGAAAACTGACTAAATACCCCGGCGAAAGTCGGATTGGCATTAGCTGCGGCGATTAAACGATTACCATTTTCCACTAAGGATTGAATTGGTAAAGTCCCCGTAGTATCTAAGAGTTGAAATTCAAAGCCTCCGGTGGTACTCAAACCCTGTACCGGGGGGGCATTCACCGCGAAGGCTTGAACTTCAGGAATCGATTGTAAAGACGCATTTAATTTTCTTAAGATCCCATAAACCGACTGTTCCGGGTTCTGGCGTTCTTCCCAGTGTTTGAGTAACACAAAGGCGATCCCTTGACTGGGGTTTTGTCCCTCAAAACCAAATCCCGGCACCACAAAGGCACTTTCAATTTCAGGAATGGCTAAAACTCGATCCACAATTTGCTGCGAGGCTTTAGCAGTATAGTTGAGGGACACCCCATCGGGAGTCCGAAATAGAATCAGCAGATAGCCCTGATCTTCTTCGGGAACAAATCCCGAAGGAACCAGTTGATACATGAACACCGTTGCCACTAACCCCGCCACAAACACACCCATAACTAAGGCATTAATCCGGGTTAAAAAGGTAATGAATTTACGGTATCCTTCCTGTACCCAACCAAAACCTTGATTAAATCGGTCAAAAAACCATCCTAAAGGCCCGTGGCTTTCCTCTTTGGGGCGGAGTAATAACCCAGCCATACTGGGGGAAAAGGAAAGGGCGTTAAAAGTGGAAAACACCAGGGCAAAAATAATCGTCATGGCGAATTGCCGATAAATCGCCCCGGTGGTTCCCGGGAAAAAGGACACGGGAATAAATACGGCCATCAACACCACCGAAGTGGCAATGGTCGCCCCGGTGAGTTCCTGCATGGCATCTAAAGCAGCTTGACGGGCTTTCATCCCCTGTTCAATTTTGATCGAGACGGCTTCTACAATTACGATCGCATCGTCCACCACTAACCCCGTTGCCAAGGTACAAGCAAATAGGGTTAAGGTATTGAGTTCAAAACCAAAGACCTTTAACCCAGCCATCGCCCCGATTAGGGCTACGGGAATGGCAATGGAGGGGATTAAGGTAGCCCGCCAGTCCTGTAAAAAGATAAAAATCACCAACACCACTAAGCCAACGGCCATCAGTAAACTGATCACCACTTCCTCAAGGGACACTTTAATAAATAAAGTCGTATCATAAGCAATCCGGTTTTCGAGTCCCGGCGGGAAACTTTTGGCCATATCCGCAATCGTGGCTTTGATTTGATCCGATGTTTCTAAGGCGTTACTTCCAGGTAATTGATAAATACCTAAACCCGCGGCGGGTTCCCCGTTAAAGGTGGCTGCCAGATCGTAGCTTTCCGCCCCTAACTCCGCCTTTCCTACATCCCGAATGGTAATTAAACTACCATCACTATTGGTTTTCAGTACCAGTTGTTCAAATTCTTCAGCCCCCCGCAGCCGACTTGTGGCCTGTAGGGGAATTTCAAATAGTTGATCGGGGGGAGTGGGTTGTTGACCAATTTTTCCCGCCCCGACTTGGACATTTTGTTCGCGTAAAGCCCCGACCACATCCTGAGCCGTTAATCCCCTGGCGGCCATTCGAGCCGGATCAAGCCAGAGTCGCATGGCATATTTCCGTTCTCCAAAGATAGTAACCTGACCCACCCCAGGAATTCGGCTAATTTGGTCAACAATAAATAGATCAATATAGTTACTAATAAAAGTGGGATCGTAGAGGGGTTTTCCCGTTTCATCTTTGGCGGAATAAAACCCGATCACGAGGAGAATATTGGGCGATGAGGCTTGAACCGAGAGTCCGGTTTGCTTCACAACATCGGGTAAATTAGATTCGGCTTGGGCCACTCGGTTTTGGACGTTCACCTGAGCAATATTCCGATCCGCATCGTTGGGAAAAAACACCGAAATATTACTGATACCGTTATTTCCCGTACTAGAGGACATATATTTCATCCCCTCCACCCCGTTAATTTCCCGCTCGATGATGGTGGTCACGGTGGTTTCAGTCGTTTCCGCATCCGCCCCAATATTCGCGCCGACAACACTGATTTGGGTATTCGCGAGGTTAGGAAGTTGAGTAATCGGCAGCAGGGGAATGGAGATAGCACCCACCAAAATAATTAGGATACTACAGACTGTCGTTAGGACAGGTCGTTTGATAAAGGTTTGAACAAATAGAAGCATGGCAATCTTCTCAGGGGTTGGCAGTTAGTGGGGGGTCGGCAATTAACGAAGTTCAGGGAATCCGTGTTTTTTCATTTATTGTTTGACCGGTGAGGGGGCATCGGTCGTGGGTTGCTGTTTTTTATCCGTAATGGGTGTGCCATCTCGTAACTTGACCACGCCATCTATAACCACTTTTTCTCCAGCTTTCAAACCCGAGCGAACTTCAAAGCTCTGACCTTGAATACTACCTAACTGTACGGGTCTTTGTTTGGCAATTAATCGAGTGTTCCCCTCCTTGGTTTGTTCTTGGGCAACAAATACAAAACTTTGATCCCCAATCCGACTAATAGAGGTGACTGGAATTGTAATTCCCGATTGTTGTTCCCAGATTACCTTAGCTCGGAGAATTTGATCGGTGCGTAATTTATTATCCCGGTTATTGTAAAGGGCTTTGACTAAAATGGTTTGGGTTCCTGTCCCCGCACTGGGGGCAATATAGGACACCTGGGAAGTTCCGATTAATGCTCCGGTTTCTTGAGATCTAAGCTCGACTAAAGTTCCGGCTCTAACTTGAGAGAGGCGTTCAATGGGAATATTGATTTTAACTTCTAATAAGTCATTTTGTCGAATGGTGGTAATTGTAGTTTGACTATCGACAAAATCCCCAACTTTGACCAGTACCTCCCCGACTATTCCATCAATCGGGGCATTGATTTGATAATATCCCAATTGGATTTGTCCAGCCGTTGCCGTTGACCGGGCTTGGTCAATATCGCGCTGGAGTCTTTGTACCTCGGCTTCTTGAGCCACAATCACCTTTTCTTGACTGGCGATTTGAGCCTTGAGGGTGGAGACCTCACGACTATAATTCTGCGAGGCACTTTCAACTTTGGCTTGAGAAGCATCCACCCGTCTTTGTTGCGTCTTGATTTGGGTATTTAAGGTGGAAATTTGACGTTCTAGGTTTTGTTGGGCGGTTCTGACTTTCGCCTGGAGGGACATAATCTCCCGTTCTTGAGCGGCAAAATCCGCTTGAGATGCTTGATAGTCTCTTAATTTTTGATCGTAGATTTCTGAGGAAACGACCCCTTGTTCGTACAGTTGCTGATAGCGATCATAGGCTTTTTTTCTTTCGTCCATAATTGCCCGTCGGCGCTCCCGTTCTTTAAGCCCTACCTGCACATTCTCTTGGGCGGTTTTTAGCTCATCAGCAACGGAGGTGTATTCTAATTCGTACTCTAATCGCTGTTTTTCATTTTTTTCGGCGGCTAGACTTTGTTGAGCATCTTGTAAATCCGCTTCTTGGGACTGATAGGTCAGTTGGGCCTGGATTCGCTGCAATTCCGATCGTTGGGCATCCAGATTTGCCCTAGCACTATTGAGTTGTGCCATTCTGGACTCAACGCTGGCTAATTGACCTTCATAATTCGCCTGTTGTTGGCGTCCGTCAATTTCAATTAAGGGGGTATTTTGAGAAATGCGATCGCCCAAACGGACAAAAACCTGTTTCACCCATCCATTCACACGAGGTTGAATCACCGCATTTTGAATCCCTTCGACCCTAGCATTAAATTCGCTGGTATCTCTAACATTACTCATACCTACGGTTGCCAAATTCACCACGACGGGTGGAGGGGCCGCAGCCTGGGGTTCATCTCCACAAGCAGTCATTAGAAAGCTAGTTAGGATGAGAGGAAAATAGGAATGCCAAGATGCTAGACGCTTGTTCATGGTTTTGTCGAAAACGGGAAACGGAGAATAAACTCAATTGAGAATATTGGAAGTGTATTATAGATGATGTTGTAAGAATTTTAAGATCGACAAAATAATTCTTATCACTCAGTTTGAGCAGTCAAAGGCACTCTCGTAGTTAAATAAAATAGTGCCCCAAATAAAGGAATTAAACTGATCGACTCCAATATTACAGAATTTTTCATTTCTCGTCTAGCTCGATCATCTGTTAATAAAACCGGAAACAGAAGACTTAACAATAAAAAGTCAAGACTCATAACATGAATAAAACGGCTAGTTTGCCACTGTTGAATAAAATCTTCCCAATTGCCTTGGGTTAAACCATAAATAACCAGTATAATTGTTCCTATTGTTAATAATAGTCCTGTAATTCGAGAATCTAATATTTTTATAAACCATGATTTTTTTCCTGAGAATTGAGGGTTGGGTTGGCGCAAAGCTAGGTAAGGTAAAATTGCAAAAGCACCTACCCCAAAGGATAAAGTTGCAAACAACCAAGCTGGAATTTTTTGCCCATGTCCATCAATAAATAGAACACAGCTATAAATTAACGGCCAAATTCCCATAATATTAAATAGGGCAATAATCAAAGGATTAATTCCTGTCCAGTTCCCCGTTGAGAGATTTTTGATTAAATCCAAGGTTTCCGGCTGATCGGTTGGTGCAAATATAAACGCATACAGAATAAATCCAAGCCAAATCAAACCAAAAATAATCTTATTTTTCATAATTAAACTTAGGGTAATGGGTAATAAACTATTAAATGATGACTGATTTTTAGGGTAAAAACCGATCTAATGCTGTTTTTAAGGCTTCAATTTCAACATCAATATTCCCTTCTTTTGCCGCCCTTGCAACACATTCACTCAAATGTTCATCTAAAATAATTCGTGCTACCCGATCTAAAGCTCCTCGAATCGCGGCAATTTGGATTAAGACATCGGGACAAGGGCGATTTTCCTGTACCATGGTTTTAACGCCTCGAATATGTCCTTCTAGTCGTGATAGACGATTGACTATCTTTCTCAAAGATTCTTCACTATGAATATGGGGATGGCTAGAATGTTCAGGATGATGATGATGTTCTAGCAAGTTGTTGAGTTCTTCTACTGTGGGATCTAAGTCATTCATTGGTTTTATTGATATACAATTGATAAATATTCTATGATTGTACCTTAATTTATGTTTCTGTACGCAATAGTTTATGATTAAAGGGTTTCACTGAAATAACAACCGTTGTTGTGCTTCAGCACTTCTTGGCTGTATTTGTATAAAATCAAGCAAAGTTTTAAAATTTATATTAATATTTAAAATAGGGAAAAAATAGAACAATCTTATACTAAACAATAGAATAGAAACAAGGTTTGGAGATTGCTAAAGCTGCCCAATTTTTTAATAATTTTTTATGAGCGTATTCTTTTTACTATGAGTTTGTAACGGGTAAAAGCTTGATATGAGGCGATCGCACTTTCGGAAAATTAAGAGCGATCGCATCTTCTAAATAAAGAGCGATCGCGTGAGATTTGGGATGGGAGAGGCGCGATCGCCCCTTAAAGGAGTTTCAGTGCTACACTAGAATTACAGTATTGTCTGGTAGCAATTGCGTCATACCCTACTTGCAGGAGAAAAATACATGGTAACTACGCTCGAAATTGACAAAACTCTTCTTCAAGAAGCTCTTGATTTGAGTAACCATCCAACACCTACTACATTAATCGAAGCGGCTTTACGCGAGTATATTCAACGTCGTAAACAACTAAAAATATTGGAATTGTTTGGTACTATTGACTACGATGAAGATTATAACTACAAGCAACAGCGACTTTACTAATCTTTTAAATGACCTTTTAAAACTATTTTCATAGACTATTTTCATAGACTATTTTCATAAATTAGTCTGCCAAAAGATTTGCAATTGCTTCTTCCGCAGTGCCACAAAAAGCTGTGCCATTTTTCTTGGCTTCTCGTGTCAGCTTGACAGATTTTAATATTTCTTGTTCTTGCAACTCCGACCGGCGTTTTTGCAGAAACTCAATCAGTTGATCTCGTTCTTCTGAAGTTAAATTATCAAATGTATTAATCAAATTTTGTTTAAAAGTGATGTTCATATTAATATTTCGTCGTTTTATCAAAGTTAAATTGATTATAGCAAAATATTTTTGATGTTCTGAAAATGATCGCCCGATCAAAAATCAAAAGAGCGATCGCATCTTCTAAATAAAAACTGATCGCCCCTAATAAAAAAGGAGCGATACCAGCACATTTCAAATTAAAATAGTAGGCAGTAGGAAATCAAGTGACAAAAAGTCACCGAAACAAAATAACCATCTCAGAAACCATCATACATGAACTATCATCTAACTTTTATGGGATAAAAATAAAAAGTTATTTGCAGTTAGGTTATGATGGTAAAATTTGAAATCCAGCTTGAATGAAATGATGATCTAAGGTTAAAGCTGTAACAATCTCTCGTTCTTCCATAACGATAAATGATAAACAATCAGTGAGGGAATAAGATTTGTCTTTATGCTTTTGAAAATATTGCCATCCCTGATTAAACAAAGTCCGATCAATCTCTATCAACTCTATATCAGGACTTTCCAAGAGACGATTACCGACTTCAACTGCCTTATAATGAAAGTTGCGACTATTAAAAAAAGTGACAACTTCATCAAAAACATAAGTTGTGGTTACTAAAAAAGGTTTGGAGCTTGCTAAAGCTGCCCAATTTTGTAATACTTTTTCATGAGCGTCTTCATTTCTTATTTCCAGAGCTAAAATATAGCTGGTATCTAAAAAATAGATATTTTTCATGGAATATACAGATAATGATCATGGTTAACTGCGCCATCTTTTACATCACATTCCACAGGGTTTGAACCTAAATCCCAAATAGAAGATTCTTTTTTGATACCCGTAATAATAATTTTTTCCTGTTCTTGAATGATTTCAAACTCTTGGTCTTTTCCTAACATTTCTTTAGGTATTAATAATCCTTGCTCTGTTGCTGTTAATTTCATTTAAAATTACCTCAATTGATTATGTTATTTAATCTGTCGAGTGAGTTAGGCTATTCAATTATAATCTATTTTGGGGGAGATCGCACTTTCAGAAAAAAAGAGCGATCGCATCTTCTAAATAAAAACTGATCGCACTTTAGAAAAAAAAGAGCGATCGCATTGTCTAAATAAAAACTCATCACTCCTAATAAAAAGGAGCGATACCACTAGCATATGGTCTAACCTAGTTTCAAATACCAAGTGTCACCAAAAATTTCTGCACAATATGACCAAGACCAGAAGTTATCGTTTCCAATTCCATTTTCATTTTGACCCTGTTGAGTATTCACAGATCCACGACTTGTCGTATTTTGAGTTCCCGTGTAATTAAATCGCTTGTAATCGTTGAGACTGCTATTTTGTGCTTGTCCGTAAGGATCGTCCACAACAATTCCACCACGATTCCAATCGATATCAATAACTTTGACAATATGTCCGGGGTTAGTAGTGTAAACACCAGCCATTATTGCCTTGCCTTGCTTGAGTCCCGATTCCCAGTTATCCCTTACAAAATTTTGGAAAAAAGTAGTATTAGTTGACGAAAACCCTGGCATATATTGCGTTCCAGAGGAAGTAACGCCAAGATCTTGTGCAAGTTTAGAAAGATTATCCCACCAGTAGCGGGCATTGGTACCTTGAGAGCTAGGATATCTCGATGGATTGGCTCGTAATCTATCTTCTAGCACATCTTCAAATTGCTTACTTGAATTTGGATTTTTTACACCAAGAGCCGTTAAGCAGCTTGCGAGGCTAGTGACGTTGCACATTACATCACCAATTCTTTGACCACCTTCGGTAGAAGCATTATCACGTTGGTTGAAATAAGGAACTTTGTATTGCAAAGTACGATAGAAACCAGGACGCTCAGATTCGGGTTTTTGAGTGACAAGCTGTCTGTATTCTCGAATTTCATCAATAGTGAGCGATGATTTACTCCCTAGCTGATTGAGCCGGTCTGGTGTTGGCGGTGAAATGGGAGAATTATCAGAATCAGTTGGTGTTGCTCCTCCCCGTTCAATCCACGAACCCCAGTTAATTCCATCGGTGGAAGAACTCATGTAGATTTTATCATCTAAACCTTGGTGAGTCAGATAAAGCTTGCCATTAAAAGCTGTCATTGATGGAGCCGTTGGTGTACTTCTGTTAATTGATGTCCAACCTGACCAATTCACTCCATCTGTAGAAGACCGAGTATAGATTAAATTGCTATCATAGCCACGATGAGTTTGGTAAAGTCTGCCATTAAATTCTGCCATTGTTGGATAACTTGGTGTCGATCCTCCTCCTGACTCAGCCCAACCTGTCCAATTCATTCCATCTGTCGAAGAACGAGTGTACATTTTATTGGCATCAAAACCTCGGTGAGTTTGATAAAGTCGGCCATTATAACCTGCTAATGCTGGTGCTGTTGATGTACCTACCCCAGCCCCAGCCTGCGCCCAACCTGACCAATTAACTCCATCAGTGGAAGAACGGGTGTAAATGTTATTGTCATAACCTCGGTGAGATTGATAAAGCTTGCCATTTACAGCAGCCAGAGTAGGTGCGCTTTGCGTTGTTCCTCCTGACTGAGCCCAAGCTGACCAATTAACTCCATCAGTGGAAGAACGGGTGTAAATATTATTGTCAGAACCTCGGTGAGATTGATACAACCGGCCATTAAAAGCAGCTAAACTTGGGGCGTTTAGTGTATAGCCTCCGCCGTTATTATTCCAATTCGTCCAGTTGATACCATCGGTGGAAGAACGGGTGTAAATATTATTGTCATTACCCCGATGAGATTGATAGAGTCTGCCATTTAAACTTGCCATTGGAATTTGTGACATCTCAATAGAAATGTCACTTCCCAACAAGTTAATCTTTGCAGTATCATCCTCACTCTGCAATCCCTGAAGCTCACCCTCACTCAATACCTTATCCTGCACAACCGCCCCAAAAATCGCCCCCTCATCTCCGGGTGCATCCGTAATATTCAACCGCGCATCAATAGAATGCCCGATTTCTTCCAACAACACATCGGCCACCGCCGCCGGATTTGCGCTATTCCCAGCCAATAATTCTCTCGATAAATAAATCGTATCTGTCGCCCCTGCAAAAGCCCCATTCGCCCCACCAATTTCGGCAGACGAGACAAATTTAACTGGCGGAATTAAACTAAAATCACCGTTTAACCAATCTTGGGTTAGAACATTTGCAGCTTGAGTATCCCAACTTTCTCCAAAGGCTAAATTCATCTTTTCGACAAAATTAGGAACCTTTGCAAACTGGGTTAATTGTTCCTTGACAATATCCATTGCTTCACCCGTCAACCCATCGAAAGAATTGTCATTCGGTAACGTTATATTCGGGTCAATAGTTGCAATTGATCCTTCAATTGGAGCCAGCAATAAACTATCAGAGGGGTTTGGCGTGACTGCTGGAATATTTTGGCTTTGATTAATATGACCGATTAATAAGTCAGATTGTAGAACAACTACTGGATTAGGTTCCTGACTAGGGTTCCAATTCAAAGCAGAAAAACTGGCAGATGGGAGCAAATTCTGACTAGGATCTGGCGAAAGTGGATTAGACATATATCTTCCCTGAATTTAGGTTAGGTAAAAGTGAGATAATTTTGATAAATATAATTAACTGACTCAAGTAACTGATTTAAAAAATAGTATGGATGAAAAACCTGTTTTTGTAAAGTAATAAAACATCACTTTTAAGCAGATAATTAAAATTGTTTTCGTCATAAATTGTCATAATATTTTGAAAAATGTCATGTTAAATCACAAAAAGTCTGATATCCTAGTGAAAATACTGATATTTTGTGGAGTTATGGATATAGAAGAATTCTTAAAGTTAGCAGACAGTGTGGTTTTTTCGGAGACAGAAAAACATCTGGATGATCTGCAAAAAGCGGTCTTGCGCGGTGTATGGGATGGCCAAAAATATTCTGAAATCGCAGAAGAATGTTATCGTACCGAGGCTTATGTGAGAAATTTAGCCTCAGAATTATGGAAAATGTTTTCAGGGATTTTAGGTGAAAATATTAGGAAATCGAATATTAGATCGAGTTTAGAACGCTCACAATCAGCTTATTTTTTGAATTGCAAAAATGATTCTTTTAATATTAGTAACGTTCATATATGCAGTAATAACCCATCATCAATCATACCCAAAGAGCGATCACCTTCTCCCCCAAAACAACAACAAATTGACTTAGGAACAGCACCCGATATTAAGAAAATATGCGATCGCACTCACCAATTAAAAACCCTACAAAATTGGATAATTCAAGAAAATTGTCGCCTCGTTTCTATTATTGGATTAAGTGGTATTGGTAAAACTACCCTAACTCGTTATTTAATTCAAACTTTACAACCGGAATTTGAAGCAATTATCTGGCGAAGTTTTTATACTTCCCCCAGTTTAGAGATTACCCTCAAAAATTTATTATTATTTTTATCTAATCAATCCTTAACAGAATTACCTGTTAGTTTAGAAGAACAATTATCTTTATTAATCGAACATCTGAGAACAAAACGCTGTCTGATTATTCTGGATGATGTGCAAACCTTACTCAATCAAGGAACCCTAGCCGGACAATATCATCCTGACTTTAAAAATTATAGCCTGTTGTTTAAATTAATCGCTGAAACCTCCCATCAAAGTTGTTTAATTCTCAATAGTTGGGAACTTCCCCAAGATATTGTTACTTTAACCGATGATAATGCACCCATTCGCTGTTTAAAGTTATCGGGTTTGGGTTCAGCAGCAACGGAAATTTTACACGAAAAACGATTAAAAGATGAGGAGCAATGGTATCTATTAATTAATACTTATCAAGGAAATCCCTTATGGTTAAAAATCGTAGCAAACATGATTCAAGATATTTTTAGGGGAAGGGTTGCAGAATTTCTCAAATATGATAATCTATACTTAGGGGAGGAACTGACCGAAATTTTAAAACAGCATTGGGAACGGTTATCAAATCTTGAAAAAACGGTGATTGCTACTCTGAGTCAAGAAAAGCAACCCCTAGGAATTGCAGAATTAATAGAAATATCTAAATTACCTGCAACGGATGTATTTAAAGCGATTCAATCTTTAGAACGGCGTTGTTTAATAGAAACCGAAGAACAGCAACAGCAAACATATTTTAAGGTTTCTCCTATTATTCAACAATATCTTATTTTGAATTATCAATAACTAGAAACCCTGTTTTTATATGTAGGGGCGGGTTCTACAATAATATTGAATACCAACAAAAGAATTAAATCAACCCGCCCTTTTTTTATATTCATAAATCAATAATTAATTCGATTTTTGGTTTGGTTTGGGCGGGTTTATTCAGATTTTTTATTATTATTAAATATTGTTTCAGAACCCGCCCCTACAGATTGGAAAGATTTATGATTTGATTCATGGAATCTTCTAACTGTGTTAATAAAGTATCCACATCTTTTCCCACTTGTTGAAAACAGTCTGGAGGAGTAGGATTAGATTCAAAATAAATTAATCTGACATGATCAAAACCAATTCCAATGATTAATACTTCTTTTTCCGGTTGATACCCGTCTACAATTCCGACAATTTCTTTTAACCGATTTTCAACATTTTGATTCAGTTGTTCAATGGTTGATTTCGGACAAGCGACAAAGTGCGGGGTGGGTTTGAGATCAATTCCGAGGGTATTGGGTTCTTCTCCCCATTGTAGGTGTAAACCCCAAGTTAAGGCGGCTAATTCCTGACGGTTATCTTTCACAAACCGATCTAACTGACTTTGCCAACTTTGCTGTCCTAAACCGGGTTGAGTGCTATCAGGTTTAATCATTTTTCGACGACTGGTTTTCACTGAGATACTATTTTAACCGATTATGGGTCAATTCTATCAAATTCTATGGGTCTAAGTCGATCTACTGATCAAAGCTAGAATAATTTCAATAAAAGTTATTAATTTACTCAGTATTTTTAATGACTACAGGATGTAATGAATAACTGAGTATCCTTAAAAATACGGTGATTTTTAAAATTAATGTATATTAAATTACTTTTATAAATCAACAATTTGGGTAAAAAAAAGCTAAATTTGAGAAACTTTTTGCCTCAATAAATCGTCTTCATTATTTAGTGTATTACCTTCAGAGTCAGGGTTTAAACAGCTTTTACATCTACTAAATTGTTGATCAGATTAAATTAAATATTTTCCTGATTAATTGAAAATATCCAGAAAAATAGTATAGCTATTGCGAGTCTTTGCGAGGAAAATTAGATTATGAGTTTTGACACTTTTGATTCTGGAAATTTGTTTTTCAGTCCGACCCAGATTATTCCTGATCCTCAAATATTATCGTTTAGTTTGGGTGGTAATCTTCCCGTGGGAAGAAGTTTTACAGCTATTACGACAACTGAAACTAATTTTATTCCAACTAATAATTCTGATTTAATTATTGGTACGACATTTGATGATAATGCTTTTGCTTTGGAGGGAAATGATACGATTTATGGTTTAGAAGGTAATGATATTTTAGGAGGAAATGAACAAGCTGATTATATTTTTGGTAATCTAGGAAATGATAGTATTTATGGCGGTCAAGATGACGATACTTTAGCTGGAGGTCAAGATAATGATCTGATTTTTGGTGATGTGGGAAGTGATTTTATTGTGGGCGATCGCGGTGCAGATACATTATTTGGAAACCAGAATAACGATATTATTTATGGGGGAAAAGAGGATGATTTAGTCGCCGGAGGAGAAGGAGATGATCAATTATTCGGGGATTTTGGAGATGATATTCTCTATGGAGATTTAGGTGCTGATATGATCACGGGTGGAGAGGGAAATGATCTCTTTTATATTGGCAAAACTATGGGAGGATTTGCGATTACTGACGCTGATATTATCACAGATTTTACTCTAAATCAAGATGCTATTGGATTATTAGGAGATCTGACATTCACTGCGTTAAAGATTACTCAAGGAACTGGGGAATATGCTAATGATACGATTATTCAAGATAAAAGTTCTAATGAATATTTAGCAATTCTCAAAAACGTAAATAACAATAGTCTCAATTCTGATAATTTTATTTTTAAAGGTTCTGATCCTATCCCAGAACCAACTCCCGTACCGACATTAGAGCCCACACCTTCACCAACATTAGCGCCCACACCAATACCAACTCCAGTATCAACACCCGATCCGACTCCAGTAACAACTCCAGCACCAACACCCGATCCGACTCCAATACCAACTCCAGCACCAACACCCGATCCGACTCCAATACCAACTCCAGCACCAACACCAGTACCGACACCATTACCAACACCCGATCCAACACCAGTACCGACTCCAATACCAACTCCAATACCAACTCCAGTACCGACTCCATTACCGACTCCAATACCAACACCAGTACCGACTCCAATACCAACTCCAATACCAACACCAGTACCGACACCAACACCAGTACCTCTTAGTGTTTTAGGGTTTAGTTCTGCTAATTTTAGTGTTAATGAAAATGGCATACCTGTTAACACTATTACGATCAATAGAACGGGAGGAAGTAGTGGTTTAGTGACGGCACAAATCACCCCAACGGATGGAACTGCAACGGCAATTTCAGATTATACTAATACGCCCCTAACGGTAACATTTGCGGATGGAGATATTACCTCTAAAACTATTACAATTCCCATCATTGAGGATACGGTATTTGAACCGACGGAAAGCATTAATTTGACCTTAGCTATTACCGAAGGAAGCGCGACCATCGGAACTCAAAATACTGCAATTTTACAAATTGTTGATAATGATCCGAGTGAAAATCTCCCGTTAAATAGTGCAACCTATTTAGGAACAACTGGAAATGATAGTGGTACATCGGTTGAAATTTCCCCAGTTAATAATAATATTATTATTGCGGGTAATTTCAACGGTGTGGGAGAAATTCAAAGGTTACAAAATGGCAATACAGCACCTTTATCTAATACACCATTAGGCGGTGTTGTGAATGATTTAGATGTGGATCGAGATAGTGGAGAAATTGTCGCTGTTGGGGATTTTGGAATTAAGGTTTATGACCCTACAGCTAATACGGTTTTATGGTCACAACTGGGAACTTTTAATCGAGTTGCGATCGCGTCGGATGGTACAGTTGCCACTTTAAATAATAGTACAGATACGATTACTTTATGGAATGCAGCGGGAACTCAATTAACTAGCACAACCTTAACTGGAACGAATGTTAATCCGGCGGATATTACGATTGATCCTACCACTAAACAAGTCTTTGTTACCGGGTATAATCAAGTTACCAGCACTTTACAAACGCCGTTCTTACGCGGGTTTGATTCTTCCTTAAATTTGTTATGGAAAACCTGGGATTTTAGTGCAACGGAAGTCACCGGACAAAATTTAGGAGCAGATACAAGAGGAGAACGAATTACAATGGGTAAAGATGGGGGACTGTATTTCTTAGGAAGAACCGATGGTGGCAATAATGTTTTTCAACGGGATGGTCAAACCATTACGCAAAATTTAGCCTCAAAAGTTGATGTTGATTCCTTTAATAATTTCTCCGGTGCTGGGGCGGGAACTTTCACTTTTCATGCCAAAATTAATCCGAATAATGGAATTGTTGATCGGGGTCAATTTATTGTTACCCGGACTAGTACCGGGGCGAATAGTTTTACCCCCAATTCCATCACGGCTGACGAATTTGGTAATGTATATATAGGAGGATCTTCGGCATTTCAATTGCAAAATCGTCCGGCTAAAACCATTAATAATCAACCCGTTGGAGCTTATACCTTGGGAGAAATGGCAGTATTAGGATTATCGGCTGATTATACTATCAGAAAATTCTGGACTCCTTTAACTCAAACCGGTGACGCTGATGGGGCGAAAGGAAGTGTGAATGGTTTTGCGGTGGCAAAGGGTCAAGCGGTGATTTTGGGGACAGTAACCCAACCCTCTGTTGCGACAACAACTAACGCGATTAATCCTAATCCATTAGGAGGAAATGATGCTTATTTAGCCACTTGGTCAGTTTAGCTCAGAAACCGGGTTTCTCAACAGAACTTGATGGAGACTCAGAGATAAGGATTAGAAACCCGGTTTCTTAAATCTGCGTCTATAGACTTAAATACACCCCCACTTTTGTTTTATACCTTTAACCTGTAAATTCTCACCTGCACTCATTATGTTAAACCGCTTGACAATTGCCCGATCTTTGCGCCGTCGTTGGTTGTATCCGGTGATTTCAATAACTCTTACCCTGGGTATTGTATTGAGTTCAACGGTCACAACTTTGGCAATTCCTTTACCCGAATTAATCTTTAGAGGAATTCAAGTTATCCAGTTATCGAATTTATCGGCCCGTCAGGAAATTGCGATCGGGGAACAAATTAATCAAGAATTACTCTCTAAACAAGTTAAATTATTTCGTAATCAAGAGGCTCAAAACTATATTAATCAAATTGGTCAACGTCTAGCCCAAGCCAGCGAGCGCCCGAATATTCCCTACACGTTTCAAGTGATTGATGATCGGAATGTCAATGCTTTTGCCACTATGGGCGGGTTTGTTTATGTTAATACGGGCTTAATTGCGGCGGCGGATAATGAAGCGGAATTAGCGAGTGTGATAGCCCATGAAATCGGACATATTGCTGGACGTCATGCGATTAAACAAATGCGTCAAGCGGCGGTGGCGGCGGGGGTGGCTACGGCCGTTGGTGCGGATCAGAATAAATTAGTTCAAATTGGGGTGGAATTAGCCTTAAACCGCCCTAAAAGCCGTGAAGCTGAATATGAAGCCGATCGCCTGGGTTTAGCAA
The DNA here is from genome assembly GCF_057220675.1 of Planktothrix sp. PLAVEN19ND. Taxonomy (NCBI): domain Bacteria; kingdom Bacillati; phylum Cyanobacteriota; class Cyanophyceae; order Oscillatoriales; family Microcoleaceae; genus Planktothrix; species Planktothrix sp. PLAVEN19ND. The sequence continues at coordinate 4,685,250 of NZ_CM170132.1, forward strand.
CTTTAATTCGTGCGGGTTATGCGCCGCGGGGTGCTGTAGATTTTATGGCTAAACTGTTAAAAAGTGGGTCTCCGCCAACCATTATCAGCACTCACCCAGCCACGGGCGATCGCATTTCCGCCATGCAACGACTTCTTGATCCCAGTATGGTTAACTCCGGCGATGGGTTAGATAGCAATTCCTATCGCGCTACCGTTGAACGAATTTTATCTTAATTTCAACGAATTAATCGAAACTTTACGCGCCTTGAATCGAAGTTCAGGGCGCTTTTGATTGCTATATAGCAATCTTAAATGATTTGTGATAAAAACCTGTAGGGGTTTGGAGACCAAACCCAGGCGCAAAGAGGGTTTGGAGACCAAACCCCTACTATAAAATGTTACAACCCCTACACGGATTGCTATAGATAGACAAAATTCAATTAATATGCTAGGTTAACCTATTAAGTAGAGTCAGTCAGCCTAATCCACTCTTTTTTAATGAGTTAAGAGCGGGGGAACCATATTTAGGGGCTTATCTTCGATTGTTTACGATTGTCGAGAAGGACATCTCTCAGTCCTAGCCCGTCAGCTAACCCCGTCGGCTGTGAGAGAAGACTGTTGATCGGCAAAGTTTTGATCATTGCCCTCACCGGAATTCTAAGTATATCAGACTGTGTTATTAATATTCAATCCGTGAGGGTTGAATACGAGAATCAAACCCACTTGCAAAGATGTGTGAGGGTCATGGAAATGGCTAGGTTTTGTTGTTTGCTAATTTTGGGTAATCACAGATATAGATAACCTGTCCTAAAATTCAATGAGTGCGGGGATTAACAAACATTAATCTCCCTTTAACTTTCGTATTCCATTTGAGGCTGACTATGCACCCTGCGATTTTAGTTCTCCTGCAAGTTTTGATCGTGATTGGATTATCCCGATTAATGGGATTATTCTGTCGTCAAATTAAACAACCCTTAGTCATTGGAGAAATTATTGCCGGAATTATGTTGGGGCCATCATTATTAGGGTTAATTGCTCCTAATGTGATGACCGCTTTATTCCCTGCCGAAACTCTATCCTACTTGAATGTTTTATCTCAAATTGGACTAATTTTCTTCATGTTTTTAATTGGGTTGGAACTGAACCCGAAATATTTGAGTGGGCAACTAGAAAAGGCAGTTTTAATTTCTCACGTTAGTATTGTAGTTCCCTTTGCATTGGGGATTTCGACCGCATTAATTCTGTATCCAATTGTTTCTAATAATGGCGTTTCCTTCACTGCGTTTGCCTTATTTTTAGGTTCGGCTTTATCGATTACGGCTTTTCCCGTTTTAGCGCGAATTATCACAGAAAATAATTTACAAGGAACTCGTTTAGGAACCTTAGCTTTAACTTGTGCCGCCGTTGATGATGTCACCGCCTGGTGTTTATTAGCCTTAGCAATCGCGGTCACCAGAACTAACAGTATATCGGGGGCATTTCCCACGATTATTGCATCGATTCTTTATATTATTTTAATGGCAACCGCAGGGCGGTGGCTTTTGCGAAAACTCTCTGTCCATTATCAACGCACAGGACGACTCACCCAATGGGTTTTAGCTTGGATTTATATGGGAGTGGTGGCTTCTGCATTAATTACTGAATTGATCGGAATTCACTTAATTTTTGGAGCCTTTTTACTCGGGGCTGTGATGCCCAAAGATCCAGGTTTAGTCCGAGAAATAGCTGAAAAAACAGAGGATTTTGTCTTAATTTTTTTACTACCAATTTTCTTTGCTTATAGTGGATTACGCACGGAAATTGGCTTGCTAAATCGTCCTGAATTGTGGTTATTATGTGCGTTAGTCGTTGGGGTGGCAATTATTGGAAAATATGTCGGAACCTATGTCGCCGCCAGGGTTAGTGGAATTGAAAAACGGGAAGCCTCGGCGTTAGGTTGGTTAATGAATACTAGGGGATTAACTGAACTAATTGTTTTAAATATTGGCTTAAGTTTTGGGGTAATTTCACCGTTACTTTTTACCCTATTAGTCATTATGGCATTAGTCACAACCTTTATGACTTCGCCATTATTAGAAATGACCTATCCCAAAGAGTTAATTAAACTTGATATTATTGAACCGGAAACCCGAACAATAAGTCCTGAACCTCTGACTCCTGCTTATCGAGTTTTAGTTCCTGTTGCAAATCCCAATACTCAAAGAGGATTAGTACAATTAGCTTTAGCGATCGCCGGAAAACCTCCTGCTGTTGTTCATCCTTTAAGTTTAATCGAACTAGAGGAAGATTATTTATTTCAAAGTACGCCCGATGAAGCAAACCGCTTAATTGAGAAACAACGACAACGTTTAGAAGAATTAATTCAAAGTTTAGAACCTCCTGAACTCAGACAAGGAGTTTATCCAATTATCCGCATTGCCCAGGATGTTGCTAAAAAAACGATAGAAATTGCACAAGTTGATCAAGCTAATTTAATATTAGTAGGTTGGCATCGTCCCGCCTTCAGTGACAATCGTTTAGGTGGGAGAGTTGGCAAAATTTTGAATACTTCTCCCACCGATGTTGCCGTATTTGTCAATAAAGAACAGCAACAAATTCAGTCCTTATTAGTGGCTTATGCTTCTAATATTCACGATGATTTAGGGTTGACTTTAGCCTTAAGAATGATGTTCAATGACCCCAATTGTCAGTTAAAAATTTTAGTGACATCTAACGAACCAGAGAAAGAATTAAGCTATGAATTACGGAATATGATTGATATATTGCCCACCCAGATTCAATCCCGTTTAGAAATGATTCGACTGCCAGAAACTGATCCCATTCAAGCGGTAATTGAAACTTCAAAAACCGTAGATTTAACCATTGTAGGTACCAGCCGCACCTGGGGAATTGAAAGGCAAACTTTGGGACGGTATACCGATCAACTGGCTCAAGATTGTCATTCATCTTTACTGATTACTCGGAGTTATTCTCAAGTTACCTCCCACCTCGAATCATTATTACAGCAATCGATTAACACCTAACAATTATTATTGAACTATGCGCCATAATTTTAACTGGATATCCTTCGTCTTTTATGCGGCTACAATCGCCTCAGTTCTGATCCTTTTTAAAGGAGTCACAACCTATGGAGAAACCCAATTAAAAGCACCTGTCAGTATTGGGGGTGATTATTCTATAGAGTTTGATACCCCTCCCAACTGTTTAAAAAACAAAGATTTAACCTTGAAAATTGAACAGTCAGGTATTTATATTTTTGCCAATTTAGTATTAGAAAAATCCCCAGATAATCTGAATAAAATCGCGTTAAGTGGCAAATTTAAGGAGCCAAAAATGATATTATCGGGAATTTCAAATCCGTTATTGTTCTGTTCATCTGATCTGTCCCAAACTTCTAATCCATTAACACTTACAGGAGAATTTAAAAACAAACTATTTAAAGGTCAAATACAGGATAAAACCTTATCCAATCCGATCAATTTTACCGCAAAATTAAACCCGGTATCTAAATCGGAAAAACAAGCTCATTAAATTACTAAAGCTGATTTTGGCTTTGGAAAAAGATCTAATACTTTTAAAAAAGTTCATTGATGCTTAAATTCTATCCTCTATTCCTAAACCTATGTTATCAATAGAAACCCTGGATTCTTTCATTGCTGGAATTACCTTCATTGGGGTAATTATCCTAATTATAGGAGAGTGGCTACACCTGACCATCGCCGCATTTTTAGGTGCTCTGATTCTGATTTTTTTCCATGTCATGACCTTGACGGAGGCTGTTAATTATATCAGTCAAAGTTATGCAACTTTAGGGTTATTTTTTGGGGTAATGGTTTTAGTCCGTTGCTTTGAACCTACTAAAATTTTTGATTATTTAGCCGTCAAAATGATTTTGATGGCTAAGGGAGAAGGGAAACGATTATTGTTGGGAATAGTCGCCTTAACGACTCCCATTTGTGCGATGTTACCCAACGCTACAACAGTGATGTTGTTAGCGCCTTTAATTCCTCCCATTGCTCAGGATTTAGGAATTGATTTTGTCCCCTTATTAATTTTAATGGTATTCATTGCTAATAGTTCTGGATTATTAACCTTAGTTGGAGATCCTGCCACATTTATTGTCGGAGATGCGATTAATATTAGCTTTTTTGATTACTTACAACGATTAAGTATTGGAGGAGTATTAGCCGTAGTTAGTGTAGTGATTTTATTACCCATTTTATTCCGCAAAACCTGGAATGCAAAATTTGAACATTTAGAAGATTTACCCAGTCCCAAAATTAATCATCCCCGCATTTTAGCAATGGGGGGTTTAATTATAGCCTTTGTTTTAACCTTTTTTGTAATTGGAGAAACCTTACCTGTTCCGATTTCTCCGGCGGCGGTGGCCTTATTAGGGGCAGCTTTAGCTTTGATGTTAGCCCATCATAGTAAGATCGATACCGTTAATAATATTTTACGAGATGTAGACTGGAGTACCTTAATTTTCTTTATGTCGATTTTTGTTTTAATTGGGGGATTAGAAAAAACCGGAGTGATTAATGGTTTATCAGGATTTCTAGCAGTAATTTTAGGAAAAAATATTGCTCTCGGTTCAATTTTGCTACTATTAACAGTAGGGATTATTTCTAGTGTTGTGCCTAATATTCCCTTAGTGGTGGCGATGGTTCCTCTATTAAAACAATATTTAGTTAATGTGGGATTTGTCGGTACAGAAGTGCTTGACCCGGCTTTTAACGGACAGTTTCCCCCGGAAGTATTACCGCTATTTTATGCGATGATGTTTGGGGCAACCTTGGGCGGAAATGGCACATTAGTGGGAGCTTCTTCTAATATTGTCGCCGCCGGAATTTCTGAACTACATGGACGAACAATTTCCTTTAAAACCTTTCTTCGTTATGGAATTCCAGTCATGGCTGTGCAACTATTCGTAGCGATGTTATATGTCACCTTTGCCTTCCTAATTTAAATCTAGGTCACAACCAGAATTTCTTCTTTTTTCCAATCTAAAACCGCATAAACTTCTACGGACTTTTGGCGACCTTTAACTTTAATTTCACCTAAACTTTTGAGAACAATATGATGATGTTCGGCAATGGCGGTGGCCGTTGATTCATTAATTAAAATGGTATATTCAGGATATTCTTTAGTTAAGGTTTCCAAACGCGCCGCCACATTTACTGCATCCCCAATCACCGTATATAATAACCGTTCTAAGGAACCAATTTGTCCCGCCACAACTTCTCCACTACTAATACCAATTCCCGCTTGAATAGTAACTTCACCCCGTTGAATTCGCCGTTGATTTAGTTCTTCTAAACGTTCACGCATGGTTAATGCGGCTGCCACTGAACGCCATTCTGTTTCTGCTGGGGATAAAGGAGCTCCGAAAATTACCACAATTGCATCCCCAATAAAGTTATTGACATATCCCCCCCAAGGACGAATTGCATCGGTCATTTCGGTTAGATATTCATTTAAAAATGCCACCACTTCTTGGGGTTGCATCTGTTCTGATAGGGTAGAAAAATTGCGAATATCGGTAAATAAAACTGAGACCCAACAGAGTTCCCCTCCTAATTTTAATTGACCTTGTAATAATTTTTCTCGGACTTCCGGGGAAACCACACGGCCGAAAATATCCCGTTCTCGCTGTCTTTCTCGAAGTCCCACAATCATATTATTAATCGAATTGGTTAAAATGCTTAACTCCTGACAGGTTTCAATTTCTAGTTTTTTGACTTCTAAATCTCCATTTTCAACGCGATGAGTCACTTCTTTAATCTGATTAATCGGTTTGACCAATAATTGATCACTAACGGTGATTACTAAACCCGTTGTTCCTAAAATTAATATTGTCACAAACCCCAATAAAATTTGATTATTTTTTTTGATTTTTCCCATGTATTGATCTTCGGGAATTACTGTTCCGATGAACCAATCTAATTGATTCATTGGAGTGACAGCAGGAGTCAGAGAGACATAATAATATTTGCCATTCTGGGGATTTTTAGATATCCATTGTTGAGGAATATTAACCAGTTTTAGATCTACTGCTTGTTCTTCTAGTGTTTTTACAGCCAGCTGAAAATAGGGATTTTTAGAATATTTTAAGAGTTGAAGCTGAGGTTGATCTTGGCCTTTAATTTGAATTGGAGAATGTTCATTGGGATCGGTAGAAGCAATCATTTCTCCTTGAGAATTAATCACAAAAACCTCAATATGCGATCGCCCTTTTTGTTGTTCTTGTAAACGCCGGGAAATCTGTTTGAATTCAAACCCCACACCAATCACGCCTAAGAGTGCAGGTGGGTTTTCGACCTGCCAGTAGATGTTATTTGTTTGTTCTTTATAAAGCGCGATATTAGAGTCAATTCCAGGGGTATTGGTAGAGCGATAAACATAGACTGTCCAAGCAGCTTGACCAGGAGTTTTCAGTGCATCTCGATACCAAGGACGACCCGGGGTATACCAATTCGGTTCTTCAATTTGGGTGGTTTTAATTAATTGTAGTTTTTGGCCTACTAATTCATAGTTATCCGTTGTTTTAATCGCTAATTTTCTTTCTTCATCCCATTGACGAAAATGCAGTTTAAACGTATTTTGTTTTTCAAAAGCTGTTGTTACCCGTTGAGCACCGACATAATCCCCATTCGGATAGGCAAATTGCACAAAGGAAAAGCTGGGATTAGATTGCAGAATACTTAAAAGAAAGCGATCGCGTTCTTCGGGATTATTAATATCTACTAAATCCCGATTAATGGCACTTCTAATAAAATCCTGGGCATAGTAAACATTCTGGAATAAATCAATAAATTCTTTTGAGGTTGATAGAGCAATTTCTTCGTTGATTTGAGTAACAATTTTAGCAATATTTTTTTTAGAGGTAAAAAACCAAGGTAAATAAACAATTGCCGTTGTAAAGCTGATGGTTAAAACAATAAAACCAGTTAACATTGTTTTTAAACTTATACTGGTTTTTGTTTTTTGTTGTTTTGTGATTTTTTTCATGGTTATCTGATGATAAAATTCAGTAAATTAAATCAATATTTTTTGTTTTTATGACTAAAATCCGGTAATTTATCAAGCAGTGGTGTTCCAGTGGGAAAGTGTAAAAGTAGATGCTTTAGTTGATAGGACTCTATAAAATAGAGTAGCTAATTCATTAGTCTATTACCCTGAAATGATTTTGACCGATTAATACTGGATTAGATCAAGTTAACTTCCTAATTCCATTTTAGCAAAATCGACTGACATATATTATATCTGAATTTTTGGATAATATTCCGCAAAGTGTCATAACTCATGCCCAATTCCCACATAAAGATGTGAAATTTTCCTGATAAAGTTATGAATTTTTAGAAGAATAGCACAACCAGAGTATAATAGGATTTGGAGTTTGGAAAATAATATGTCAATTCCCCCCAGTCGGAAACAGACATTCCTAAAATTGATCGGGATTATTTGTTGTATAGCAGCCATTGTAGCTGTCTTGGTGACAACGGGAGATTCTGCAATTTCAACCAGCAATATTTTACCTAAGGAAACAATAGGAAAAACTGCCGAAACCCAGGCAATATCTGTCAGTGTTCAATCTAATCCAGATCAACCATTACTCACTCTTAATAGCCAGGGAAATCAAGTCATTGACTTACAAACTCAATTAAAAAAACGAGGATATTACCCAGGTGCATTAGATGGAGTTTATGGAGAAGGGACACAAGAGGCTGTTTATAATTTTCAAGTCAGTATGGGCTTAGAGGCAACGGGAACAGTTGATTCTCAAACTTGGCAATACCTCCAACCCAATGATAGCATGAGGGCTGAACTAACCTCTAATATCGGGTTAACCACTTCCTCTGTTGGTTTGTCCCCCGATCTGCAAACCATTGTAGATCGAAATCAGCTAATTGTTGCGATTATAGGAATTGATATTCTTCCATTTTTTGTCAAAAATAAACAGGGTGATTTAACCGGATCAGATATTAAAATAGCGCAAGATTTAGCTACGGCTTTAGGTGTTTCTCTCAAAATTGATCGCACGGCTAAAACCTTTAATGATGTCGTGGATATTGTTGATTCTCGAAAAGCCGATTTAGGAATTTCCAAACTAAGTCAGACCTTGACCAGAGCCAAAATGGTCTCTTTTTCCCGTCCTTATTTAACCTTAAGGCATGGTCTATTAATCAATCGTTTACAATTAGCAAAAGCGTCAAAAGGGAAAGATACGGTTGATTTTTTAAAGAATTTTGAAGGAAAAATTGGGGTGATTAAAGGATCATCCTATGTGGGATTTACCAAAGAGAAATTTCCCCAAGCTCAAATTGTTGAATTTACGACTTGGGAGGATGTAATTGAAGCCGCAATCAACGGTGATGTTTTAGCAGCCTATCGGGATGAGTTAGAAGTGAAAAAAATTCTTCTGAATCAACCTAATATAGCATTAAATTTTAAAACGGTTGCCCTCTCAGATAGTTACGATCCGATTGCAATTGCCCTTCCTTGGTCAAGTGGGCATCTTTTACAATTTGTTAATCTCTACCTAGACTTGAACAAAATCAACTATACCGTTGATAGTCTGATTCAAGAATATTCCGATATATTTGGAAAACCCGGACAACCTAAACAACAATAAATATCATCCTGAAAATGCTTAAAAAATATTTCAATTTTGATCAATTATTCAAAATATTGCGTCATCCCTTGGCGATTGTTCCAGGAATTATATTAGGGCTATATTTTGGCATATTCCAAAAAGAAATATCGGCATTTTTAACGCCCTTTGGCAATTTGTATTTAGCCTTATTAAAAATGTGTGTTTTACCGATATTATTCTCGGCGACAACCATGAGTGTTGGGCGGTTAATTAGTAGTCAAGACACTGAGAAATATATCAAACGCATTCTGTTGGTTTTTTCTGTTGGACTATTAGCCTGTAGCGTCATCGGTATGACCCTAGCTGTCGTTACTAATCCAGGGGGAAATTTAGATGAATCAACTTTAACGGCTTTAGGGGTAATTGTTAATTCATCAGAACTAGATTTAGAAGTCTCTCTTAGCAGTGATACCCCTAAACCAGAAGAAACTTCTATGTTAATCTCTTTTTTATTCAACTTGATTCCTGACAATATTTTTTCAGCTTTGAGCGAGGGTAATACTTTAAAAATTTTGTTTTTTTCAATTATTTTTGGCATCGCTTTAGGGTCGGTAAAAGAATCATCATCTTCCAGCTTGTTTTTGCTGCTTGATACTATTTATAAAAGTTCAAAACAATTAATTGATTGGCTGATTCTGCTCTTACCTTTTGGCTTATTCTGTCTATTAGCCAGCCAAATTGCTAAAACTGGGTTTGGAATTGTTCTGGCTATGGGTGATTTTGTAGGAGTGGTGATTCTTGCCTATGCCTTAATCTATTGTCTCAGTACCTTAGTGGTTTCTAAACAAGCTAAGACTTCCTTCAAAAATGTCTGTATAGCTTTAAAAGAACCCACCATATTAGCCCTAGCAACCCGAAGTAGTTTTTCCTGTTTACCCTCCTCTATTTCCTCCTTAACTGAAATCTTAAAATTTAATTTGCAAACGGTTGATTTAGTCACTCCCTTAGCGATTACGATTTGTCGATTTGGTTCGGTTACTTATTTTGCGATATCTTCGGTTTTTATTGCCCAGTTATATAATACATCCTTAAATTTATCTAGTTTTTTAATTATTATTATTGCCTCCATTTTTGCGGGCATGGCAACGTCAGGGACAACGGGGGTTTTAACCCTAACTCTATTAGATTTAGTCCTAAAACCCTTGGGATTACCCTTAGAAGCGGTGTTAGTCCTGTTAATTGCCATTGACCCGATTATTGACCCTTTCCGAACATTGTGTATTGTTCATACGGCGATCGCATCAACTGCGGTTATTGCTGATCCTAGAGTTTTAGTTGAATATCCAGTAATAGATCAAGGAGAAATGGTCTAAGTTGCACCATATCCCCAAGCTAAATCTAAAGTAATTTCTGCCATAATTTTCATCGGATCAACCCAAATTAAAGGCAGATCTGTTAAATAATCAAAACCTACAGAAAGTTCTGTGCATCCAGCAATCACTAATTCTGCTCCTTGATCTGCTAACCAATTAGTCGCAGTAACTAAGATTTCTAAAGCCTGGGTAGAAACTTGAATTCCTGTGGCTTTAATTCCCCAAATCGGATGATAAATGGCATTCATAATCTGGTTTTGGACTTCAGAATTTAAGGGAGGTTGAATCGAATTTAGTCCCAATGCGGTTAAACTGTGGTGATAAAGTTGGGTTTTGAGTGTTCCTGTTGTTGCTAAAACCCCAATATTTTGATATTGAGGATAATGGGTTTGAATGAATAGGCTTGTAGAGTTCATCCAATGAATCCAAGGAATATTTAATTGAGGCTGAACTTGATCATAAAAAGCATGGGAGGTATTACAAGGAATCACTAAAAAATTAGCCCCGGCGGTTTGTAAAATTTTGCCATATTTAACTAACCAGGGGGTGCAACTTTCCGCCTCTCCAATAATACTTTTCGTCCGATTGGGAATATCCGTAGCATTAATTAAAAACCAAACGGGATGCTCCTGATCACAACAGGCTCCTCGCGCTTGATTTAAAGCAATTAATTGACGCTCTAATTCAATATGAGCTAAGGGCCCTAACCCCCCAATAATTCCCGGAATTGCTTGTTGTTTGATTAGCTGGTTCATGGATTAAATAGTTACATTTTATGATCAAACCGAACCTAAATAAGATTAAACCGGAAAAACACAAAATTTGTAACTTTTTAAAAATCTAAAAACCCTCCGCTCCAACAGCAAAGGGATTAATAGAATTGAGGGCTTCAGCCCTCACTACGGGTGAACTTAATTGATATGGGGTTGAGCCTCCAGAACACTTTCAGGAACTCCCTCAAATTTCTGGAAGTTTTCCACAAATAACTGGGCTAATTGTTTCGCTTGTTTTTCATACTCTTGGGGATCTTTCCAGGTTTTCACCGGATCTAAAATTTCATCGGGAACCCCGGGAATAGTTTCGGGTATTAAGACTTTAAAAATCGGATGGGGATTAAATTTCACCTGCTCTAAATCTCCATTCACCGCCGCCGATACCATGGCGCGAGTATGGGCAATGGCCACTCGTTCACCCACGCCATAGGGCCCCCCCGACCACCCGGTATTTACCAAATAGACCTTCGTTTCTGGGTGTTCTTCCAAACGTTTCCCCAATAATTTGGCATACACTGACGCAGCCAGGGGCAGGAAACATTTACCAAACCCGGCGGAAAAGGTGGCTTCTGGGTCTTTAATCCCCCGTTCGGTTCCGGCGACCTTACTGGTATAACCGGACATAAAATGATACATCGCCTGTAATGAAGTCAGTTTGGCGATCGGAGGTAACACACCAAAGGCATCTGCGGTCAGGAAAATAATGGTTTTAGGATGGCGACCGACGCCCGGAATCACCGCATTCGGGATATATTCGATGGGATAGGCAACCCGGGTATTTTCCGTCAAGCTACTATCATCAAAATCAGGAACACGGGTGTCATGATCTAACACCACATTTTCCATCAACGCCCCAAACCGAATCGCATCCCAGATTTGGGGTTCCTGTTCCCGACGCAGTTTAATCGTTTTGGCGTAACAGCCGCCCTCAAAGTTAAATACCCCATGATCTGACCAGCCATGTTCATCGTCCCCAATTAAATAGCGTTGGGGGTCAGCCGAGAGGGTGGTTTTTCCAGTTCCTGAGAGACCAAAAAAGAGGGCGGTGTTTCCATCTGCATCCATATTGGCGGCACAGTGCATGGGTAGCACATCGGCTTTGGTCATGAAGTAATTCATCAGGGAAAATACGGATTTTTTGATTTCTCCAGCATATTTAGACCCCCCAATAATTACCATTTTTTTTGATAAATTCAGAACAATAAAAGCCTCACTATTAATCCCATCATCTTCGGGATCGGCGTGTAACCCGGGAACCGCAATCACGGTAAAATCGGCGTGGTGGGTTTGAAGTTGTTCAGGAGTGGGGCGAATAAACAGTTGTTGTGCAAATAAACTTTGGGACGCTCTTTCGGTAATCACTCGCACCCCATATTGATATTGAGGATCAGCACCCACATAGCCATCAAAAATATATAAATCCCGTCCCTGAACATAAGACCGCACTCGACGATACAGCCGATCAAAATTAAATTCTGGGATGGGAACATTGGTTTTGCTCCAGTGAATTTCATCCCGACTTTCGGCTTCATCCACCATATATTTATCGTGGGGTGAACGTCCGGTATATTTTCCGGTTTTCACACACAGCGCCCCGTTAGCACTCAAAATCCCTTCGATGCGAGCAATCGAATGTTCTACTAAAATGGGAATGGCTAAATTCCGATAAACATGACCCAGATTTCTCAGTCCTAATTCTCCTAACCCATAATCGGATAATTCTAATAAAAGGGGTTGTTCTGTCTGTTTTTTGGGGGTATAATTTGTGGGAAAATCCCCTTGCTGATCTGCCAATCGACTATTAATTAATGTGGGAGAAAACACATCTTGATAGGGGTTTTGATTAATGGATCTAGTGGTTTCCATAGTTGCAATCTCCAGTCAATAAATATTAAATCTGAAGTTTTCTGAAATTAGGATTAATTAAAAAGGGTAAAAAATTAATAACCTATTGAAGTGACAAACTCAGTTTGAAGGAGGTCACTTTTCTCCAACTGATTCGTTTGATGTCCGGGTTGGGATTGCCAGTCTAACCCTGGCAACCCAGCATGACAGATAACTGGAATATAAATATTCAGAAAAGAAACAACGAGTTTGATATTTAATCTCTAGTTTAACCCTTTGTCGGTCTCTAATCCAGGTTGGGTCGAAAGTTAATCAATTTCCATTAGCTTTCGCTACTAATCATCATACACAGGTTTGAATTTTTGAATATTAACTTTTTTTAAAATATTCTTGTATTTTTCTTTCAATTGTTTAAGAAATGATGCCAAGGTGCAGCTTTTGCATCAAAATTCTATCCTTAGCTAAAAATGTCATAATTCCTTGATATAAACCGTAAAAAAACAACATACTTGTGCCAATTCTAACAGAAAAACTAAAATTTTTCAGTGAATAATGGGGATCGGTGTAAACAATCATGACAAAATAGGGAAAATTATTTTCCACCTCTTAGGAATATGTACGACAAAATCACTCCACCGACCACAGGCGAAAAAGTTACCTTCAAAAATGGCGAACCCATTGTCCCGAATAATCCGATTATTCCGTTTATCCGGGGAGATGGGACAGGAATTGACCTCTGGCCCGCCACGGAGAAAGTTTTAGACGCGGCTATTGCAGCCTCCTACGGAGATCAACGTAAAATTAGTTGGTTCAAAGTCTACGCTGGCGATGAAGCCTGCGAACTCTACGGCACTTATCAATATTTACCCGAAGATACTACCACCGCCATCAGGGAATATGGGATTGCCATTAAAGGGCCATTAACCACTCCCATCGGAGGCGGGATTCGGTCTTTGAATGTGGCATTACGACAAATTCATGATCTGTATGCCTGTGTGCGTCCCTGTAAATATTATACTGGAACTCCTTCCCCCCACAAAACCCCGGAAAAATTAGATGTGATTATCTATCGGGAAAATACCGAAGATATTTACTTAGGAATTGAATGGCGGCAGGGAACGGAAATTGCCGAAAAATTAATTAATTTTCTGAATACGGAGTTAATTCCGGCGACTCCTGAACATGGGAAAAAACAAATTCGCCTTGATTCTGGCATTGGAATTAAACCCATTAGTAAAACCGGATCTCAACGGTTAGTTCGTCGAGCTATTTTTCAAGCGTTGCGTCTACCTAAAAACAAACAAATGGTGACGTTAGTGCATAAAGGTAATATTATGAAATATACCGAGGGAGCCTTTCGGGATTGGGGTTACGAACTGGCAACCACGGAATTTCGCAACGAATGTGTGACTGAACGGGAATCTTGGATTTTGGGGAATCAGGAAACAAATCCCGATCTTTCTATTGAAGATAATGCCCGAATGATTGACCCAGGTTACGACTCCCTAACGCCTGAGAAAAAAGCCGAAATTTGTCAGGAAGTGGAAGATGTTCTCAAGGCTATTGGGGAAACCCATGGCAATGGGAAATGGAAAGAAAAAATTATGGTCAATGACCGGATTGCCGATAGTATTTTCCAACAGATTCAAACCCGTCCTGATGAGTATTCTATCCTGGCTACCATGAATTTAAATGGGGATTATTTATCCGATGCGGCCGCTGCGATGGTCGGAGGTTTAGGCATGGGCCCAGGGGCAAATATTGGGGATGACTGTGCGATTTTTGAAGCCACCCATGGGACTGCACCCAAACACGCCGGACTGGATCGAGTTAACCCGGGGTCTCTGATTTTATCGGGGGTGATGATGTTAGAATATATGGGTTGGCAAGAAGCCGCTGATTTGATTAAAAAAGGGTTAAGTGGAGCGATCGCTAATCAAGAAGTCACCTATGATTTAGCTCGGTTGATGGAACCCCCTGTTACACCCTTGAAATGTTCAGAATTTGCCGATGCAATTATTAAGCATTTCAATGATTAATTGATTCTAAAATCGTAGTGAGTCCTTTAGGACTCTGATTAAGCCCGGAAGGACTTACTACAAAAGTAGTAAGTCCTATTAGAATTGCTTTTGTATATAAGACGATACGGAGACTGAAACCCCAGTTTTTGGAAGAAACCGGGGTTTTGGGTTGTAGTCAACTGTTAACAATTATTTATTTATTCGTCATCATGGGCAAAACGACGATAGAGGAAATCAAGGGCATAATTTCTCAGGTTATAATATTCGGGATCTTCCATAATTTGAGTGCGATCGCGGGGACGTTCAAAGGGAATTTCTAGGATTTCTCCAATGGTTGCCGAGGGGCCATTAGTCATCATCACTAAGCGATCTGCCAGGAATAATGCTTCATCAATATCATGGGTAATCATTAATACTGTACAGCGATGATCATTCCAAATTTTTAACAATTCTTCCTGCAATTCTTCCTTTGTAATTGCATCCAAAGCTCCAAAAGGTTCATCTAAAATTAACACTTCTGGACGAATAGCTAAAGCCCGGGCGATCGCCGCCCGTTGTTTCATCCCTCCCGAAATTTGAGGAGGTTTTTTCTCAGCGGCTTCTGATAATCCCACCATGGCTAAATGGTCTCGAACAATAGCATTTTTTTCAGCCTTTGACTTATTGGGATGAACCGCATTAACCGCTAAATAGACATTTTCAAACACCGTGCGCCAAGGCAATAACGCATAGTTTTGAAAGACCACCATCCGGTCGGGGCCAGGTTTCAAAATCGGTTTTGAACGCAATGTCACCTGACCATCGGAAGGAATATTAAACCCAGACACCATATTTAATAAAGTCGATTTTCCACAACCGGAATGTCCGATGACGCAAATAAACTCACCTTCATTAATCGTGAGGTTAACATCTTTTAAAACCGTGTAGGGCTCTTTAGCAGTGGGATAAACCTTAGAAACCTGATCAAATACTAAATAAGGTTCAGTTTTATCGGTGGATTTTTTAGTAAATTTTTTCCCAAAGGTAGAGGCAGAAATTTTAGTAGTAGTCATGGTTGATATTTCCTGAATTTTAAATTAGATTTGTAGAGACGTGCCGGGAGCGCGTCTCTAATTTTGTTGAATTAAGCCACTTTAATCCGGGGAGAATCTAATACAATTTCTGTTACGGTAAAATCCCGTTTAATCTTCAAACTATTCAGATAACCAATGGGATCTTCGGTATCAAATTTTGTACCATCAAATAATTGAATTGCGCCCCGACTATAACTAATTTCAGAAAGTCCTAATTCCCGGGCTGCCGTACTAAAAGCACCCACCGAACATAACCGTTCTAAAATTTCCACCCAGTTGCGGGGGAAAGGCGTATGTCCCCAACGGGCCATTTGAACCATGTGCCAAAGCTGTTCGGTGCGACTGGGACGGTTTACTCCATCGCCAAAAAATTGATGATGGGCATATTGACCCATGGGTTGATCCAAGTTGCACGCTGCATCATTGGGATCGACTAATTGAATATATTCGGGGCGGGTTCCCAGATAGTGACGTTGGGCCAACAGTTGCCGAATTTCATCGGAATTTTCCGGGTTAGCACAATAGGCGGAAGCCTCTAACAACGCCTTAACTAAGGCAATATGGGTATTGGGATAGGCCTGCGCCCAGTCTTCGCGCACTCCCAAAACTTTCCCCGGATGTCCCGGCCAAATTTCCAAGTCCGTCGCCACGGTAAACCCGACGTCCTCCATCATCGCCCGCAGGTTCCAAGGTTCCCCCACACAGAACCCATCAATAGTACCACCTTGTAAGTCCACCACCATTTGGGCTGGAGGAATGGTCAACAGTTCCACATCATGGTCTGGGTCAATACCCCCGGAGGCTAACCAATAGCGCAGTAACAGGTTGTGCATGGAACTTGGATGCACCACCCCCATGCGATGTTGTTGTCCCGGGGATTTTAACAACATCTGTTTAAAGTCAGCCAGGGTGTAAATCCCTTGGTCATAAAAGCGACGGGCAAGGGTAATGGCGTTACCGTTGCGAGTCATAGTCAGGGCTGTAATCACCGTTATGGGTTGGGTGTCATCCCCTCCCAAGGTCATCCACAGAGGCATCCCCGAGGGCATCTGGGCCGCGTCTAAATAGCCTCCAGCGATGCCATCACTAATGCCGCGCCAACTGGTTTCTCGGACGAGATTGATTTCATCGAGGCCGTGTTTTTCAAAAAATCCCAATTCCTTCGCCACGGCGAGGGGGGCGCAGGCGGTCAGGGGAACAAAACCGAGTTCTAAATTAATTTTTTCTAGGCCATGACGGGCAACAACTTTATTCTTTTTCGCCCGCATTTTTTTGATGAGTTTTTGTTGATTGAGGAAATAAATCATTTCACTCCGCAAGCGGTAATAACTGGGATGTTCTACCACTTGCATCCGTTGGCGGGGGCGGGGAATATCTACATCTAAAATCTGTCCGATTTTTGATTCGGGGCCGTTGGTTAACATCACAATTCGATCCGAAAGTAACACGGCTTCATCGACATCGTGAGTCACCATTAAGGCACTAATTTCATTGTCTTGGCAAATCTTCATTAATTGTTCTTGAAGATTGCCCCGGGTTAAGGCATCTAAAGCCCCAAAGGGTTCATCTAATAATAATAATTTTGGTCGTAATGCTAGGGCACGGGCAATCGCCACCCGTTGTTTCATTCCCCCTGATAATTGGGCAGGATATTTGTCTGTGGCGGGGCGTAATCCTACCATATCAATATGGCTTTCAATGATAGTTGTCCGTTCCGCTAAGGGTAATCCTTTCATCACGGAATCTACTGCTAAAGCAATATTTTCTCGGACAGTTCGCCAGGGTAATAAAGAATAGTTTTGAAATACTACCATGCGATCTGGCCCTGGTTTGGTAATTTTTTGACCTTCAATGGTGACAATTCCTTCTGAGGGTAAATCTAACCCCGCCACCATGTTTAATAAGGTTGATTTTCCGCAGCCAGAGTGTCCAATTAAGGTAACAAATTCACCTTTTTTAATTTGTAAGTCAATGCCTTTGAGGGCAACATATTGACCTCCCCCGGTTAAGTTAAAGACTTTATCAATTTGTTCCACTTCAATTAAGGGTTTTTCCATGATATTAACTCCTGATTAATGGTTTATTTTTACCCTCAGCAAGCGAGGACGCTCACACTGTAACTTTTGACTGTTGGGAATTAAGGATTAACTGTCTCGTCTATCCGGTTAATCCTGTAAATCCTATCAATTCCGTTATTACTTTCTTTCCCCAGGCACAATTAGTTGTTGAACATAGCCAATACCTCGGTCTAAAATTAAACCCACGGCACCGATATAAACCACGGCTAAAAGAATGTCACTGATATAGTTTTGTTGGTAAGCATCCCAGATAAAGAAACCAATTCCCACAATCCCAGACATCACGATTTCGGCGGCAATAATCGCTAACCAAGCTAAACCTACGGCAATTCTTAATCCGGTGAAAATGTAAGGTAAGGCGGAAGGGAATAGAATATTTAAGTAATATTCTTTGCGAGATAATTGCAAGACTTTGGCAACGTTATTATAATCATCGGGAATCTGTTTAACACCTTCTTTGGTATTAATTAAAATCGGCCAAACGGAGGTAATAAAAATCACGAAAATCGCGGCGGGTTGGTTTTGTTGAAAGGCAACTAAGGCAATGGGAACCCAGGCTAAAGGAGCCACCATTCTTAAAAACTGAAATAGGGGATCTAATGCTTTATCTAAAATCGGATTTGTTCCCACTAAAATACCAACGCCAATGCCAACAATTGCAGCAATTGAATAGCCTTGAGCCACCCGTCCTAAACTGGCTAAAGTTTGCCAGAATAAGCCTTTATCTAATCCTCCCCGATCATAAAAAGGATACATTAATAAAATTCGGGTTTGTTCATTGGTAATCACACTTAACGGCCCTGGTAAACGGGTAATTCCCGATAAGGATAAAAGTTGCCAAACTACTAAAAAACCCAAAGTTCCCATGAAGGGAAGAATAATATTTTGTGAGTTCTTTTTCCAATATTCACCCAAGTTGTCAACAAAGCTATTTCCGTTGCTTCTTCTTTTAGCGGTACTTGTCATTTTTTAAACTCCTTGATTAGTTATTAGTAAATCAAATGGGAAGATGAGCCTTTATTTTTTTCTGAGTCTATAATGAGAATGGGGAAGATTCACTTTTTCACAATTAAGAATTATCTATGATTACTATAGGTTAATTCTTAATTATGAACTCATCACTAGACTTTTTTGATTGTTAAACTTTGAAGATAGGCTTCTGGATTTGCCGGATCAAAAGTAATCCCATCAAAGAACTTTTCCACACCTCTTGATGTTGAAGCGGGAATATCAGCAGTAAACCCAGCTTCTTTAGCTGCTTCTCGCCAAATATCCTCCCGGTTTACTTTATCGACAATGGCTTTTGCTTGGGCAATATCTTTAATTTGACCCTGGTGGAAACCCCAACGGATACTTTCAGTTAAAAACCATAAATCATGACTTTTATAGGGATAGGAAACATTCCCAATTGGATCTTTCCAATATAACGGCCCTTTATTAAAGTCTTGAATCGGCGGTTTTCCATCTCCCATTTGATAGTTTCCTTGGAAGGGAGGAGTCAGAACTGCTTCAGGAACATTAAAATAATTCCGTCCAGAAACTATCGTGACTAATTCCGCTCTGTTTTCCGGTTTATCACACCATTGTTGGGCTTCCATTATCCCTTTTAATAGGGCTTTTGTTGCCTTGGGATGTTTATCAACCCAGTCGGCACGAATCGCTAAATATTCTTCAGGATGAAACGGCCAAACTTCAGTGGTTAAACAGGACATAAAACCGATGTTATCACTAACAATTCGATAGGGCCAAGGGTCGCCTGTACTAAAGGCATCCATGGTTCCATTTCGCATTCCTTGCACCGTTTCTGCCGGAGGAACTGCTATCAAATCAATATCAACATCTGGGTTTATTCCACCCGCAGCTAACCAATAACGAATCCAAAAATCTTGGTTAGCATTAGGGAAGGTATAAGCTGCTTTAAATTTGCGCCCAGTGGTAGTTGGAAGACTGCGAATATATTCGGCAGCACCTTTAATATCTAAGCCTATTCCTTTGCCTAAATGGGTATTAGAAATAGCGACTCCATTGCCATTAGTTACTAACTGGGCTAAGACATACATAGGAACTTTTTTGCCCCCGGTAATAATGCCTTCTGTAATTAAATGGGGCATGGGCATTTGCCACTGTCCACCATCAATTCCACCCCCACTTGACCCAATGGTGACGTTATCCCGTGCTGAGGCCCAGTTTGCCTGTTTGGATACTTCAACATCGCTCATTCCATACTTAGCAAAAAAGCCTTTTTCTTTGGCAATAATTAATGGTGCAGCTTCCACAATCGGAATAAAACCCAGTTTAATTGCTGTCACTTCTGGGGCTTGTTCTGGACTAATATTAGCCGTCGGAACGTTTGTTGTCGCTGGTGAATTTCCCGTATTAGCTGTAGGTTCAGGTGGGTTGCCTAAACATCCTTTTAAAAAGATGGTACTAGCCGCCGAAACTCCGGCGGTAATTAAAAACTTTCTGCGAGAATAACCTGTTGAAAATTCAGACATTAAACCTCCTAACAACCTGTCTGTTGAAAAAATAGGTTGCTACTTACAAAATGAATTTTGTAGTAGTACATTGTTGCATTAAAGGGATCTAGCTTTTCCTTAGAGGTAGTCACTAGATAAAACACTACCCTAGGGTCAGGGTGACTTAGGTTGGGACTTGATTGTTAATTAAGTCGTGCCATAGCCGTCTATAAATACTAAAGTAGCATCATATCTATAGATTGTCACTACCTTTTAGTGCTAAATATGATTTTTTTTTTAATGGGAGTGATCAGGCTTTGCTTATCATTCATCGTTTATTCTAAATATATTTATTTAAAATATAATCAAATATTATCAAAATCGCCATTTTTGGCCAAAAATTGAGATTTAAACAACAAATTGATTGTTTAAGTCAAGAAAAAACAGCCGATGACAAGCATTGACAGAAAACAATACTTAGAATGCTTTACATATAAAAACGTCAATATACTCCGACTGGGTTGGGGTGCTTTATATAGTCGCGTGCGCTTATATTAGACGGCAAGTAAACGTCCAGTGCTCGCTAGGGTAATAAAGTTTAAATTCGTAACAGCCCGCCTTAACAGCGATGTTTTGGAAAAGGAATCCCCAAACTGCTATGAAAATCCTGTTGAGTTTTTGCACTCAGACGTCGAGAAACTTGTTTAACAATATTTTTGAGCAGCGCGTCCCCGGTTTTTTGAATTAACCCTTCCGACTTAGCCCGAATAAACTGGGGAATTTGTACCCCGACGGCCAAATTTAAGCACCATTGCGCCCCGGTGATTTGAGTCGGACATTCCGTTAATTTAATCCCCCGTTCAGTACAAAAGTCCGCCGTGGCTAATTCTACTAACTTCATCGTTGATTGAAAATCCACCTCATAACCGGGAGCCGTATAATTAGGGATGGGAACTGTCCGAATCCGATAAATCCCCTCGGCATCCGGTGGAACCAATTCCAACCCAATCCGCGCTTCCACCCGATAACCCAAGGCTCCAAACCGTCCAATTAATAAATCATAGGCATTATTTCCCAGGGGTTCGGTTTTCATCGGTAATGCACACCGACAAAACCACCCGCTATGTTGACCTAAATATTCCGCCACCGTATCCATATCGGCGAACATTTCCATACAGTCTTCAAAAGTGCTGTGAAACCAGATTAACTCCTGAGTTTCTGCCTCTGGGTTGCTTTGTTCTTCGGGGTTTGGGAGAGTAACAGAATCATCAACAGACTCAGATGACCCTCTTAATGGTTGAAGTTCAACAGATTCGTCCTGTTGCATGATAAGTTCTCCTGTGAGGGTTGCTTTGCTTTCTATTTCCAGAATGCCCTGTCTTGTCGTGAACCGCTACAATCAATATATGGAACTTTTGATATTGCTGGCAAAACTTAACATCTACTGAAAAACTTTTAAGACTATGAAAGCATTTGTCGCAGGGGCAACAGGAGAAACAGGACGGCGAATTGTTGCCGAATTAGTGAAGCGGGGAATCCCGGTTAAAGCCTTGGTTCGGAATCCAGAAACCGCTCAACAAATTTTACCGACCGAGGTGGAACTGGTGGTCGGAGATGTTTTAAATACCGATAGTCTAGCTTTAGCACTCCGGGATTGTACAGTTGTTTTATGTGCCACTGGAGCCAAACCCAGTTTTGATTTTACTGGGCCCTATCTAGTGGATTATCAAGGAACAAAAAATTTAGTGGACGGGGCAAAATCCCAGGGAATTGAACATTTTGTTTTAGTGACTTCCCTGTGTGTTTCACAATTTTTTCACCCGTTAAATTTATTTTGGCTGATTCTTTTGTGGAAAAAACAGGCGGAAGAATATCTTCAAAATAGTGGATTGAATTATACCATTGTTCGTCCGGGTGGGTTAAAAAATGAGGATAATAATGATAATTTAGTCATGCAGTCAGCCGATACCCTATTTGAAGGCAGTATTCCCCGAACAAAAGTGGCTCAAGTTTGTGTAGAAGCCCTATTTGTTGAAGATTCGCGGAATAAAATTATTGAAATTGTAGCTAACCCAGAGGCTCAACAACAGCCCTTAGAACAACTATTTGCCAGTGTAAGTCATTGATGGAACATTATCAAAGAAAAAGACAGAACCTTAATCGCCGAAAACGGCTATTCTGGAGTGGATTATTGCTGTTGACGTTAACCTTTATTGGGGTCAGAAGTTGCCAGGGAAAATCTGACTTTGAACCGTTAATTGATCAACAGGTAGAAGAACAATGGCCACCGTTAGTGATGCGGGGAGGAGATCCCTATATTCGGGCTTTGATGCGCACCATTTCCGCCAGTGAGTCCAGTTATTCTGACCCCTATCATGTTTTATACGGGGGAAAATATGTCTCTAATTTACACAGCCATCCTGACCTGTGTATGAAGATTGTTACGGGCCCAAATCAAGGCAAATGTAGCACCGCCGCCGGCCGCTATCAAATGTTAAAAACCACCTGGGATGAAAAAGCCGAACACTATCATCCAAAACCCGCTCAATTTTGGTTTTGGCTTCCCTATAGTTTTGAACCGGAATATCAAGATACGGTGGTTTATCGTTGGTTATTAGATGACAAATTTTGGGGGGTTAATATTTCTCAATTATTACGCGAAGGAAAAGTAGATCAGGTGTTAGAGTTATTATCAGGAACCTGGACAAGTTTAGGCTATGGAATTGAAGATAATCTGGTCACGAATTCCTTACCCGAAATTTATGAAAAGATTTTGCAAAATGAACTCAATCACGAAAATGGTAAGTTATTTAAAATGCCTTCTTAACCGCTGGATTTAACAAATCGGATGCTGACCAGGCTTAACCGCATGAATATTTTCGCTTCCTGACTGGGGCCATCCCCTTCGATCACCCGCTTCTGAGGGCTGTCCCCAACCTAATTGTAATAACATTTCTAAAAAACTCGATTTCTCCCACTTCCAAATGCAAGTCCATTCCGTACGTTGGACAATAGCATCTACTTCTTCTACGCAAATTTTACGATAATCCTTACCACTATTTAAACTTAAATATAAATCCATCCCGGCGGTTACATCATCCCAAAATTCTAATAGTTTAGTTTTTTCTGCTTTTAACTGTTCTAAATCATAGGGTAAGGCAATTAATTGTTCATTGACAAACGGAAACCGTAGGGTTTTTCCCTTAACAACAATTTCCCGCCAAACAATCCCGGAAACTTGATGTTCTTGTTGGTATTGATGAATCGTTGCCTTAAAATTTTGATAGGCTGTAAACTTTTGAATTCCCTCGGGTTTTAAAAAGCAATCAACCACTGGATTACCAACCGCAGGAGTTGCCCTTAAATTCAAACGCTCCCCTTTCAGGCAGGCTTGGCGCTCCTGATTTAAAATTTGGATCAGTTCCTCTGTACTGTAGGTTTTTGACATCAGAAACGTCCTAAATTGTCAGTATTTATGGGATTGGTCTTTGACATACTCCCCACGCCTAAATCCGGGAGCTTGACCCTCGCTTTTCGGTAATTGAGGATATGGTAGTGCATCCGTCTCAGGGATGTCAAGAAACTGATCGGCAAGTTGAATCTCTTAAAGACTGATTATTCGATAGAATTCAGTTTGGATTTTAATAACTTTAGCCGATCAGAACTCAGTTTAATTTTAACATCGGTTAACTGTTGATGATCCCGGAATAAAATTATCCCATCTTTACCAACAGCCAAATCGGGATCGGTTAATTCTATGATTTGATAAGGAGGTTTATAGCCTTCGACTCGAATCACCACTTGCTGTTGAGATTGGGGGAAAATATACAGTCGTTGTTGTTGAGAATCTAGTTCTAATTTATGGGGAGTAATACTTAGTTCTTGGGGTAGTTCTGGTTTAAAATAATAGAGTGTAATTCCGCGAATTTCTGGGTTTTTTATCGTAAAGGTTTCATCGAAACGTTGGGCTTGCCAATCTAAACCGCCTAAATAATCTCCATCGGGAGGAAGTAAACGTTGTTGCCAGTGAATTTCCTGACCTTGTAAAGATGCCCACCACTGACGAATGATATCCAGATGGGTGCCATTATCGGGGTGATTACTGCCAAACTGCCAAGGGGTTGTCATAATTTTTTTATCCTATTTTTTTTTGTTATAGCGCTGGGGAATAGGCAATAGGGAATGGGCAATAGGGAATGGGGAATGGGCAATAGGGAATGGGGAATGGGCAATAGGGAATGGGGAATGGGCAATAGGGAATGGGGAATGGGCAATAGGGAATGGGGAATGGGGAATAGGCAATAGGGAATAGGCAATAGGGAATGGGGAATAGGGAATATTGATAGCACTATAGTTCTCAATGACTGCTCGCAGATCTCCAGCTTTTCACCTAATATTCACCATACCCGACTTGATCCAAACGCTGTTGTTTTTCCAGAACAGATTGTTTGAGATTTTCCCGATAGTCTTGAACTTTTTGTAATAGTTCAGGATCATGACTGGCTAAGATTTGTACCGCTAATAAACCCGCATTTTTAGCATTACCAATTGCCACCGTTGCCACCGGAATTCCCCCGGGCATTTGTACAATCGAATATAGAGAATCAACTCCTTGTAAGGTGCGAGTTGTTACCGGAACCCCAATTACAGGCAGAGGGGTTAAAGATGCCACCATCCCGGGCAAATGGGCGGCTCCTCCGGCTCCGGCAATAATCACTTTTAATCCTCGCAAATGGGCGGTTTTAGCATATTCAAACATCCTTTCTGGGGTACGGTGGGCGGAAACAATGGCAACCTCATGGGGAATATTAAATTCCTCACAAACGGCGATCGCCGCCGCCATTGTGGGTAAATCTGAATCACTTCCCATGATAATCCCAACCACAGGAGTAGAGTTAGTCGATAATAATGTAGAGTTCAAAGCCAACCATTCCTCATGATCACAACACCACAGCCAGACGCCGTTAACTTCGATATTATCAATGTCCGTCTCCCTGGAACACAAAATTTGCAACGAGTTTTAATTAGTCAGGGTAAAATCTCTGGCGTTGAAGCGATGGCAGGTTCATCTCAACCCACATCAACCGCAGCAATTCAACAACTAGATTTGCAAGGAGATTGGCTATCTTTGGGAGGAATAGATTTACAAATTAATGGGGCATTAGGATTAGCTTTTCCCGATTTAGAACCGCAATATTTTTCTAAGTTGACCGAAATTTGCCAGTATTTATGGGCACAGGGCATTGATGGGTTTATGCCCACTATTGTCACTACTTCAATAGATAAAATTCAGCGATCGCTCGCCACAATAGCGGAATTTATCCAAGCGGTTCCCTCCGATCACCCCAGCGCCAAAATTCTAGGGGTGCATCTCGAAGGGCCATTTCTCAATCCCAGTAAACGGGGTGCCCATCCTCAAGAGCATTTATTACCCCTGACCTTAGATCAGGTGCAACGGGTTCTAGGGGACTATGCAAACGTCGTAAAAATCATTACCCTAGCCCCCGAATTAGACCCCACAGACAAGGTGATTCCCTATTTGAGAGATTTAGGGATAATTGTCAGTTTGGGCCACTCCCAAGCTACAGCAGAGCAGGCAGAACGCGCTTTTACCCTCGGGGCAACGATGGTAACCCATGCCTTTAATGCCATGCCGAGCCTACACCATCGAGAACCGGGTTTATTAGGGACGGCTTTAGTTAACAAAAAGGTTCAATCGGGCTTTATTGCCGATGGACAGCACGTTTCCCCCCTAATGGTTAATTTGCTGTTACGGATTTCGGGAATTAACCAACCCACCGAAGCCAAGGGTTTAATTCCCCTGTTTTTGGTGAGTGATGCCTTAGCCCCCTTGGGACTACCGGATGGGGTTTATCCTTGGGATGAGCGACAAATTGAAGTGAAAGAAGGTACCGCCCGTTTAGCCGATGGCACGTTATCTGGAACCACCTTACCTTTATTGGTGGGAGTAGAAAATTTGGTGAAGTGGAATTGTTGTGATCTGGGGGAGGCGATCGCCTTAGCCACTATTGCCCCGAGGCAAGCCCTGGGTCTATTTTCCCTCATGGGTGAATCCGCCAGTCAGCTTTTGCGGTGGAAATTTGATCCAGCCTCTGAAACTGTTACTTTGAATTGGCAGCGACTATTACCATTTGTGATCGATCAAGGAATAATCGTCAACTCGCCAACAGATCAAATAAAATGAAGTTGAGTAAATGAGTCCTACTGTTAACTTTTATATACAAATATGGGTGAAGCAAAACGCCGAAAAGATTCCATGGGAGAACGTTATGGCCAAGAGGAAAAAATTGCCCCTTGGTTTCCCGTTACTAAAAACCAAAGTCAACAATTCATAGAAATTACGAGTAAAGCCAGTTGGTTTGGGATTGGTTTACTGGTTGTTGTTTGGGTTACGATTCGATTTATCGGCCCGGGATTTGGTTGGTGGCAAATTGATTGAGGTTGAGGCAAAGTTTCTGTACCTGGAAATAGATTTCCCAGGAGGGCAGATCAAAGATCCGATTAGTGGGGGTTTAAACTTATCACAAATATTAGATCTTTTTATCAGTTTAGACCCGATTTTCCTGCTAATCCTTGTTGTGTCAGGATATTAGCCTAGTTGAAACAGTAAAGTTAGAAAAATTTAAGGTTATTGTTTTCCTAGATACCTTCTCAACGGAGGGTTTTGGTTAATCTGCAAAACAGTCTATATTCTGGCACTGGGGGGGTGATCTTTTCAATTTAGGCTGATCAGACTAAGATTAATATTTCAGCACCATAACTTTAAGATTATGTTACATTTTGTAAATAATCCTAGGTGTGGTGATAGGAGGAGAATTATGTTTCTCAGAATTGCAGAACAACACCGCAAATTCGTTCAGGACTTGGTGATGAACCTCCAAGCTCTAGCTACGGTGCTAGAAAGACAGGGGTATCTTGCCTCTTGCTATACCTGTGGCGGTCAGATGAATAGTGCCTCATTCATGGTCAGTTTGGGCGAAAGTCATTTGATTCGTTTCCTGGTATCAGACTATGGAATTACCTGGACGGAAATGCGTGATGACCGGGAACTCATGAAATTAGAGGGTGCCGAAGCCATTCAACAATTGCAGGAGTTGGCTAATTTGGTAATTTACAGAGGAACACCTTCTCCCCATCTTATGAGTCCCAAACTTGCCCAGCGTGTGTAGAAGATGCGGAATTGCCTCTCTACAGACCTAATGAAGTTGATGGAGTTAACCCCTGTCGGTGGTAATCTGAAATCACCGAGCAACTGTTTAACATTGCTCCAATCCGTTGAGGAAATTCTCTAAGACGTTAGCCTAAGCGCTTGTGAGCATTATATTGGAGTTTATGGTGACATTAGAATCTGATTGGCAACATCTGTTTGTGGAAACGAATAACATTCGTTTACACACGGTTACCCAAGGTGAGGGTGAACTCGTCATACTTCTGCATGGATTTCCTGAATTTTGGTACGCCTGGCGCTATCAAATTCCGGCTCTGGCTCGTCATTTTAAAGTCGTTGTGCCTGATTTACGGGGCTATAATGATTCTGATAAGCCGGATAGTGGTTATGATTTAGACACCCTAGTAGCTGATATTCAAGGCTTGATTCAACGATTAGGCTATGTTAAAGCTCATATTGTTGGGCATGATTGGGGGGGATTAATTGCCTGGCATTTTGCCCAGAAGTTTCCCGAATCTCTCAATCGTTTGGCGATTCTAAACGCTCCTCCCCCCTCTCGCTTTGTTCAAGAATTAGTTAGTAATTTAGATCAAATTCGTCGCAGTTGGTTTGTTTTTGCCTTTCAAGTTCCGGGGATTCCCGAATGGTTAATCCAACAAAATTTAAAAGAATTTGTCACTAATGCGTTGCGAGAACACGCTATTCGTAAGGGTGCTTTTAGTGCCGAAGAAACTCAAATTTATGAAGCAGCTTTAGAAAAACCAGGGGTATTAAAAGCGGCGATGAGTTATTATCGTCATTTATTTTGGCCGCCTACTTGGTTGTTAAATTTGACAAAAACCCCGGCAAAAGTTTTATCCCCCACTTTGGTATTATGGGGAAAGGAAGACTCATTTTTAAGTTATCATCTAACTGAGGGTTTAGATAGATTAATTGCTGCCCCGTTTAAACTACAATTAATTCCCGATTGTGGTCATTGGATGCAACAGGAAGTTCCCCAAACCGTGAATCGGGAATTGTTGAATTTTTTAAGACCTTAGTTATAAGTTGATTGGGTTTAAATCCTAATGGGATGGTTATTCATGGTAATTCCTAACGACCCAGGCAATTGCTATAAATCATCTGTTCGGAGGCATCTTCAAAGAATACCAAGACCAGTTGTTTTCCTGAATTCCCTATATATTGAGCTTCATCGGCGATGACATATAAGTTAATATATTCGGGTCTTTTAGGACAACAAGCCCTGGCAATTCCCTTGATTGTAAAGGTTTGATCCTCTTTTTTTCTAATTTTATTAAAGACTTCTTTCAGACCTATTAATTCTGGAAAGGGATTTCCGGCATAAACTCCCGCTTGGAGATGTTGAGGATAATCGCAATAATAAATCAAATTAGGTGATAGATATTGAATGATAAATTGATCATCGATCACTAAATACTCTATTCCTTTAACACTTAGAAGATTTTGGAAGCTAGAAACCGAAGGTAAGGAGGAATTATGTTCTCGAATTTTATTGTTAATAACCGGATTTAATCTATAGCCCATCCCATAAACATTTTCTATGATTTCTTCAGAATATTTGACTTTTTTAAATGCTTTCCTGATACTTTTGATATGGGTTTCTTATACTACTATAGGTGGGAATATGATCCATATCCCAAAGCCGATTGATTATGAAATCATAGCTTAAGATATAGTTGGGATGTTTTAAAAACAATAATAATAATTGGTATTGTTTGGGGTATAAGTCAACAGTTTCATCCTGATAGGTGACTCTACATGAATCCGTATCTACGCAGATTTGACCAGGGAATAACATATTCTTATCCTCGAAAAAAATAAATTAAAAAAAAATTTTGATAAAAATTGGGAGGTTTGGGTCTGCCTAAAAACTTTTTAGGATCAGATTCCCATTCCTTCATTTTGTAATACTTATGTACCCAATTCTAAAGCAATATCTGTACTTAATCCGATATATTAACTTGATTGCGAAATTCCTGTGCTTTCTTATACATCTGCACGCTTATAACCCACAAAATCTGATTTTTCTTCCAGTAAATTATAAAAAAATTATTAAATTATGGTTAAAACTCCGTATTTACACAAAGTTTACACAGTTGCTTCGTAATCTTAATGATCAAAGGGTTCCGTAAAAATACGGAAGCGATAAATAATAAAATAACTGGAGGATAAGAACATGACTTTAACCTACAACACAACTTTCGGTAAATCACTTGGTAATGGTACTCAGGAACGAATCAACGCTACTTTTGAATATGATCAGGACTTTACTGGTGACACTTACAACGACATTAAAGTTACTTTAGAATTGGAGTCTGCTGATAACTCTGGTACTGAAGATATGATTGGCATTGCCTTCGACATTAATAATGATGCTGTCAGTAATTTGCTGATCAACCAAATTCAACGTTTTACTGAAAACGGTACTTTGAGTACTTTTACTCCGATTAGTTTTATTACTACTAATGGTGTTCCGTCTAATGGACAAAATGCAATTCCTGGCTTTCCTGTTGATGTTCCAGCTGATGGCAAATTTGATGTGGGAATTCAATTCAGTGATGGAGGTTCTGGAGAAGGCATTGTTCAGAGTGCAAGTTTTATCCTCACGAAACCAGGTACGTCTATAGGAAAGTCACTGATCGAGAATACAGACTGGTATATTCGTCTTCAGTCAACTAATGGTGGTGCTGGAAGTGCAAAAATGGGCGGGGTTATTGGTGAAATATCTGATGCAAAGCCTAAGATTGAGATTAATAAAGTCACCAATGGAGTTGATAATTTACAAGTATTAGCAGGTAGTCCTGTAACCTGGACTTACACAGTTACTAATCCTGGTAACGTTCCATTATCTAACGTATCATTAACGGATGACCCGGAAGGTACAATCAGCGAATTTACTGGTGATGCTAATAGTAATCAACAATTAGATACCGATGAAACATGGATTTATACAAAAGCAGGAATTGCTGGTGTTGGCGATTACAAAAATACTGGTACAGCCACAGGTAACTATAATGGAACACCTGTAACCGCTCAAGACCCTAGTAACTACTTTGGAGCTAATCCTCTAATTAAGATTGATAAAGTCACCAATGGAGTTGATAATTTACAAGTATTAGCAGGTAGTCCTGTAACCTGGACTTACACAGTCACTAATCCTGGTAACGTTCCATTATCTAACGTATCATTAACGGATCACCCGGAAGGTACAATCAGCGAATTTACTGGTGATGCTAATAGTAATCAACAATTAGATACCGATGAAACATGGATTTATACAAAAGCAGGAATTGCTGGTGTTGGCGATTACAAAAATACTGGTACAGCCACAGGTAACTATAATGGAACACCTGTAACCGCTCAAGACCCTAGTAACTACTTTGGAGCTAATCCTCTAATTAAGATTGATAAAGTCACCAATGGAGTTGAT
This sequence comes from Planktothrix sp. PLAVEN19ND, assembly GCF_057220675.1. NCBI lineage: Bacteria > Bacillati > Cyanobacteriota > Cyanophyceae > Oscillatoriales > Microcoleaceae > Planktothrix > Planktothrix sp. PLAVEN19ND. Next base: position 4,716,086 of record NZ_CM170132.1, read on the forward strand.
AATTTACAAGTATTAGCAGGTAGTCCTGTAACCTGGACTTACACAGTCACTAATCCTGGTAACGTTCCATTATCTAACGTATCATTAACGGATCACCCGGAAGGTACAATCAGCGAATTTACTGGTGATGCTAATAGTAATCAACAATTAGATACCGATGAAACATGGATTTATACAAAAGCAGGAATTGCTGGTGTTGGCGATTACAAAAATACTGGTACAGCCACAGGTAACTATAATGGAACACCTGTAACCGCTCAAGACCCTAGTAACTACTTTGGAGCTAATCCTCTAATTAAGATTGATAAAGTCACCAATGGAGTTGATAATTTACAAGTGTTAGCAGGTAGTGATGTAACCTGGACTTACACAGTTACTAATCCTGGTAACGTTGCATTGTCTAACGTATTATTAACAGATGACAAACAAGGTACAATCACTAATTTAACTGATGGTGATAATGGTAATCAACTATTAGATCCCGGTGAAACATGGGTTTATACAGCAACAGGAACTGCTCTTCCTGGTAACTACAGTAATCTGGGTACAGTCACAGGTGACTACAACGGAAAAACTGTAGACGCTAAAGACCCTAGTAACTACTTTGGAGCTAATCCTCTAATTAAGATTGATAAAGTCACCACTGCTAATACTGCTACTGGAATGCAAACAGGTGACAATCTGCAAAATGTTCTTCTTGGTAGTGCTGTAACCTGGACTTACACAGTCACTAATCCTGGTAACGTTGCATTATCTAACGTATCATTAACAGATGACAAACAAGGTACAATCGGCAATTTAATTAGTGGTAGTGATGCTAATGGTAATCAACAATTAGATACCAATGAAACATGGGTTTATACAGCAACAGGAACTGCTCTTCCTGGTAACTACAGTAATCTGGGTACAGTCACAGGTGACTACAACGGAAAAACTGTAGACGCTAAAGACCCTAGTGGCTACTCTAGTGAAAAAGGTTTAGGTAAAACCCCTGGTTTCTGGAAACAAGAACAGCATTTTCAATATTGGCCTGGGCCTTACACTCGCAGTGACAGCTTTAGCAAGACTTTCCTGGGTGCAGATCAAACCGGTGATAAATTCACCTATGGTGATGTTCAGTGGTTTAATGACAGTCTCTTAGGAGCTTTAAGTGCAGAAGACCTAAAAGGCAGTACGGGCTCTGGTGCAGTCAAAACCTATGGAAACATTAGTGCTCTGGGTCGTTCAGCTACGGCAGCTTTATTGAATGCTAAAAGTGATGAGTTAAATAACAATGTCAAAGGCTCTGATATTAACTACATCATTGATCCAAGTCTATTATTACCAGAAGTTGTAACATTTCTTAGCACCAAAGTAGATGTAGGTTTCTTAAATGCGAACGGCGTTATAACTGGAGCGGGAGATGGAATTATCCGTCCTTTAGAAGTGATCAATGCGGTTAAAGATGTTTTCACTATTGGTAGCGGGCTGCTTAATGGTGCATCTGATGTTAATACTCTTGCCACAGCCTTTGACAAAATGAATAACATGGCTGGCGGCTAATTACCCATCAGTAGGTAGGTAGGAAGAAACAAAAGGATGTAAAGATCAATAAAATTTTCATTACATACTTTTGGATTTTCCCCCCTACCTACTTAAACCTTCCCATTTATATTTTATTTATATTGATTTACGGGAAATTATCCGGTTTATAAAAAAAATAATCGGTAAATCGGAAGTTTTAAATCAATAGACAAGATCGCTGGTATCTATATTCCTCATTGGCATCTTGTTCATTTTTTTGTATAATTAATTTACCCTTACTATAAATAACTAAATTCAATAATGAAATTATGATTCAAATTGAAGATAAACCCCAAATTCAATCTCTCTCCCTAGAGGAATTTTTAACCCAACCGGAAACCAAACCCGCCCAAGAATATATTAACGGAGTTGTTTATCAAAAACCGATGCCAAAAGGAAAACATAGTCGCATTCAAAAATGTCTCATTGATTCTATTAGCAAAGTCGCTGAAACTAAACATTTAGCCTGTGCTTTCCCTGAGTTACGCTGTAGTTTTGGCGGGCGTTCTCTTGTTCCTGATATTGTTGTATTAGAATGGCAGAATATCCCCCTAGATGAACAAGGGGAAATCGCTAATGATGTTAATATTGCCCCAGATTGGACAATTGAAATCTTATCCCCAGATCAAAATACAACCCGCGTAATTAATAATATTTTATTCTGTTCAAAACATCAAACACAATTAGGTTGGTTAATTGATCCTCAAGAAAGATTAGTATTAGTATTTAAACCCAAACAACAACCGGAAGTATTGGAAGGAGAGCAAATTTTACCCGTTTTAGATATATTAAAAGATTACCAATTATCCGTTAATCAATTATTCCGTTGGTTAACTTTTTAAGTGAAGAAGAAACCACAAAAGCACTATTGTCACTAAGAAATAGATAGGTTTGCTGAATAACCCTACAGGGAGTCGGCTAAGTGTTTTTTTAGGGTGGCGACGGGTAAGGGGCCTTGCAGATGTTCCCAAGGTAATACTTGATCTAAATCCCAATTTTGGTTAACATAATATTCCATAGTAGGTAGTTTTCCCCGTAATTCTTTGAAGGCTCGCCGATAACTTCCTAAAGATTCTCCATAGTTTCTAACTAATTCTAACAGATGGGAAAGACGGCGATCGCCCCTCGAAAGTAGAGCTTGAATCACTGACCATTTATAACTTTCGGGTCTAAAATCTATCCCATGGGATTTTAACTGTTTTTCTAATAATTTTAGGCGTTTTTCCGCATCGGGATTCACTCCAAACCATTGAAAGGGAGTATGGGATTTGGGCACAAAGGTACTACAACCCAAGGTTAATCTAAAACCTGGAGCCGCTTTTTTTAAGGCTTTCATTAGGTCTACGGTGGCTTCTACATCCTCTAATTCTTCCCCTGGAATCCCCACCATCCCATAGATTTTCATGCCCTGTAAACCGCCATTTTTAGCGTTAATAATGGCTTGCAGAATTTCCTGGTTTTCTAATTTTTTATTAATAATTTTTCGCAGGCGATCGCTACCACTTTCTACGGCAATTGTCAAGGTGCGAGTCTCTCTTTTTGCTAAGGTTTTTGCTAGTTTTTCAGTCACGGTATTAGTTCTAACTGAAGCAATACTTAACCGCACATCATCATATTTCGGTTGGGTTAAATAGTCTAATAATTGATCAAATTCGGGATGTTGTGTTACCGATGCTCCTAATAAACCTAAGCGCCTTGTTACTTGCAGTCCCTTTTCAATTGCGGGAATTAATGATGCTTCTAAACTAGCAGTTCTAAAGGGTAAAGTCAAATAACTGGCTAAACAAAAACGGCACATTTCAGGACAACTGCGAACCACTTCTACCATATAAATATTTTCCCAAGCGGCTTTTTCTGTTACGACGGTTGAAGCTGATAGAATATTGCCTCGATAGGTTTGTTTTTGGACTTGGGAAGGAATACTAGCATCTAGGGGTTTAATATCTTCAATTTCGCCTTCTAAACTGTGATAAGATACTTGATATAAACTGGGAATATAAATGCCTGGAACCTGTGCTAAATGTCGTAATTGGGTCAGGCGAGATTCATGACGAACCTGTAGATAAGCGTCGATAAAATCTCCCAATAAATTTTCCCCATCCCCAAGTAAAATAATATCAAAAAAATCGGCAAATGGTTCTGGATTAGCAGTTAATACCGGGCCCCCGCCAAAAATTAAGGGGTGTTTTTCGGTTCTTTTAACTGAACGTAAAGGAATATCTAAAAATTCTAAACGCTCAAAAATATTGACATAATCGAGTTCCCAAGAAAAGGAAAAACCTACCAATTCAGGATTTTGGGGTAAGGGTTCATGTAGATTTGTAAATAGACGACTCACTTCCACATCGGAACGCGCAGCTAAAGTTGCCCAAACCAGTTGATATCCTAAACTGGTAATCCCTACTGTATATTCATTGGGAAAGGCAAAAATAACTGGAATGGCATCTAAATTAGAGGGAGTCGGAGTAAAAAGTAAACGTTCAGCATCAAAGACAGAATCAGTCATCAGTTATTAGTCATCAGTCATCAGTTTAAGAGTTATCAGTTATCAGTTAATCGGTTAATAGTTATTGGTTAACAGTCATTAGTTACCAGTTATCAGAAATATCAACTCTTACACTGATACTAAGTAGGTAGGCGTAATTAAACCTAACTATTTAGATAGGGAAAACCCTTGCTGTAAATACCTTTCAGCCACACTGGGATGGTGGGATATTCTCGCCCACCTACTTAATTAGACTGTTAACAGTTAACAGTTATAACTGTTAACTGTTAACTGTTAACTGATAACTGTTAACTGATTAGAAGGAGGAACCTATGCCCACATAGGAACCATAGAAAAACAAACCAACCACCACTAAAACGCCAGTTCCGGCAACAGTGGCGACTAACCACAAAGGAAGTCTACCTGATTGCGACACAGTTATTACCTCGTTAATTCAAAGTTTAATTGACAAGGGATTTTAGATTTTGGATATGAGATTTAGGATAAATATTTTAGAAAAAATATGTTTCTTCAATCAACGTTCGCGAAGCGTCACGAAGTGAATCCAAAATCGTTAAATCGAGAAAAAATCCAGTTAGTTAAAGAAATAACTGGAGAACAAAATACCCACAACAAAAACCAACAGCAAACCTAAATAGAGTGAAGTTCTGTTCAACTCCACAGGTTGGCGATTAGGATTATTACTGCGATCCATAGTTAGTCTCCTATCGTTGAATAAATTGCATAGCCGCGATCGCACCTAAGAAAAAAACCGTAGGTACCGCCAAAGTATGAATTGCTAACCAACGAACACTAAAAATCGGATAAGTTATCGGTTCATTGGAACTGCTACCAGTTGCCATCTTATTAAACTCCTATGTCAACTATTTACTAGTAAAGTCGCCAATTTGTGATTTGCTACTAAAGCGATCGCTTACAATCGGAATTTCCTGCCGTTGTTGAGTAAAATACTCATCGGGGCGGGGAGTTCCAAAGGTATCGTAAGCCAGACCCGTGCTGATAAACAGCCAACCAGCAATAAATAAAGCCGGAATAGTAATACTGTGAATTACCCAATACCGGATACTGGTAATAATATCCCCAAAAGGACGCTCTCCAGTTGTACCTGACATCGTTAAATCTCCTCAAGGAATAGTTAAATACTCAACTCTAATGATACGGGAGCAGGGAATGTGGAACAAGCCTACCCCATAGATTTCCTGCGAATCGGTTTAAGCCGTTTGTGGGGTAGAACCCTGATAACGGAGTAAGGCTCCCCGTTGACCCAGGACATAACCCTGTTCCGTGCTAAAAAACTTGATTTTGTACAGGTTAGACGGGACGTTTTCCACTGACCCATCCTTTTGCCAGGTTTTACCCCCATCCAAACTACAGAGGAGATTTCCACTCCCACCACTGACCCAAATTTCCTCTGGGGTGCGATAGGCTAAATCCAAAAATCCCCAACTGGTTGAATATTCAGGGTTAATGGGTTCACCCCACTCCTGGGGATTCTCCGGGTCAGTAAATCGTAATTCACCCCCACGAGCAATCATCCAGAGTCGGCCGTCCTGACCAAAGCCAATTTTCTCTAATCGCTTAGAACTAAAGCGATTATGGGGTTCCCAGGCTTGAGATCCGGGTTCCCAAGTCGAGTAAAAGTTGCCCTTCGCCGAAACGCTGATATAGCGACCCTCCTCAGAGCGAGATAAATTTCTGACAAAACCCACAGCATCTTCAACCAGGGCTGTCCAGGTTTTCCCGCCATCTTCAGTTTGGTAAATTGCCCCCAAATCCGTGGTCATCTCAGCGCGATTAGGACTCAGAGCCACAATACTATAGGGGGCACCGGGCAACTTGGCATTCAGAAGAATCCGATCCCAAGTTTGACCCTCATTAGTCGTGTGTAGCAGAATCGAGGGAAGTCCCACAATCCACCCTTCAGCCCCATTAAAGCTAATGGAGTTAAAGCGAACTTTTTCTTCCCCTAAATCCAGTTGTTTCACCTCCCAATGGTCACCGCCATCAGTTGTTTCCAGTAGCGTAGCCTCACTCCCCACAACCCAACCCCGTTGGGGATTAGTTCCGGTAAAGGCAATATCGGCCAAATTGGACTGGGTTCCCGTGGAAACCACTTCCCAGGGGTTGTAACTGAGTTGGGGCAAGTAGCGACAGCTAACACAGATGAGAGAAACTGTCAATACTATAACGATTTTTTGCAAAAATTTAACAATGTGCATCAGATTCAAAGAAATTTAAACTCCCTCAACTTAAGCCATACAAACTCATAAAAAACAAAAATCCTAGGGCTAAGGCCCCAAAAATCAGGAGATTCTTATGTTCGGCAGTCAAGGTATTGACCCCTAAACCAAAGCCTTGATTTTCCTCAAACCCCGAGGGGTTTTCCTGAGAACCAATATTGATAAACTGGCTGGAGGGAGCACCACAAACCGGACAACGCCATTTTTTGGGTAGATCGGTAAAGGCTGTTCCCACAGGAACCTTAGAACTCCCTTTATTCGGCTCATAGACATAGCCACAAGCCCTACACTCATGACGATCAAGGACTGTAACTTCAGTGGCTGGATCACTCATAACTTCAACAAGGATGAGTTTGGGATTATTAAAATAACTATTAAATAATATTACAAAATTTGAGCAAATCACGGAAACTTTCTGAGTTGGGAAGCCCCGTCGAAGTTTAAATTTAAGAATCCCCCATCAGATCGAAGATTAAGGGTGGGAGTATGTCAAATCCCCACAACGATAAAGTTTTTTGATTTTCCGGTGGTGGTCATTGGCCGTTGGCTATTGAATGTTGGATTTTTGGGTATTAGGTGGCGATCGCAACTTTCAAAGAGCGATCACCACCCTCATGATTACGTTTGTATTATGTTTTTGTCAAACGATCTTGAAAACCAAAAGCTAGACAGATAGGGTGTTTCGGTAAATTCCACACCCCAAGCCTGACAGCTTCTCTGAGAAGGCGATCGCCATCACCGATGTAGTACAATGAGATTAAGTTTAGATACCACACCCGAAACCCCCGAAAATCAGATTCATGATTACTCGGGGGTTTTTGGTGTTTAACTAATTCAACCGCTCTCAATTGGATTCTTTTCTATCCCCCGCCCCTTTCCCCTCGCCCCAACTCCCATTAATTTTGATCTCAATGTAAATAATCGAAAGTTTTACCAAAACCCAGTTAATCTTGATCATCCCCGTTGTACATTTCCGAACTAAAATCCGTATGTACATCAAGCTCCTTGAATTTTCTTTCAATCTTAACAATCAATCGATTGTGTAAACCTTGGATCATTCCTTTGAAAAATCTGTGCCTTTTCCACACCTCGTCAATATCTTTGGTTAGTTTTTTGAGGCGACTTAAAACTTCTCCTAACTTTAAAACCACAAAAACAACGATAACAAAGCCAATCGCTGATTGTAAGGTAACAATAACCAATAATAGATTAACATTTGACTCAGAAAGTCGGCTCATTTGTTTTTAAAGGGTTTCACGTCAAACCCAGAAGTTAACTCTATTTCAATATTTAATTAATTATTGACTCCAGAAGATTGAAAGGCGGCTAATGGATTGATAATCGGTGACTCAATGTATTGATACATTTCCAGAGACACATTTGGAAACCACCACGGGGCTTCATATTGAAAATAAAACTGACTTCCTTGTGATGCGGCCTCTATGTGTGGGAACTCTAATAATTTCCAATCGTTGAGTAACATTTTCCGACTGGTTGCATAAACCGGAACGGGGCTTTCAATTCCTCCAATATAGAGAACAAACCGCCCGCCGTAATACCAGGGGCGGTTGTTATTGAGGGTTGAGATAAACGCTTTGAAGTAGGGGGAGAGATAGGGAACCGGGAATAGGATGGGAGCGATCGCATTATCCCTAGCCGGAGTTCCGGTAACGGATCGGGTTTCGTCCGCGATTAACTCCCAGTGTTCCTCGTTCGAGAATTGGGGCATTTTAACTAACTCCCTGGGAGTTTCCGTAACACTTGATCTAATCGGTCAAGGTGTTGAGCGCTACCATCAACCAAGGTTTCTTGTACCAAGTCTAGGTAATCACCCGTTGGGACTTCCCCCCAAAACCAACGGCACGTTACCTCGTTGAGTTGCATAATTGCCTTGACATCTTCGTCGGGAGTAGAATTATCAACCCCTAACAGCATCAAGTCTTCTACCGTTAGGCTTGAACCCGGAATATAGATCAGGGATTCACTCATATTAATTAAGCGGCTGTAACTGTAATCAAAATCCCTTTTTGCGGGGTAAACCGTAAGCTCGTATCAGCCGGAAGCGTGCCACTTTTAATTCCATTGGCGGCCAACTCAAACCCCTCCTCGTCTGTAATCGCTCCAAACGGACAAGAGACCGAATTTTTAGCGGTGTAGCTGTATCCTCGGTTTGTGAACCGGGATACAACGCCATCTACCTTACTCCCTTTTCGGGTAATGATTGCCCTTGCTGGGACAAATCCTTTAATCCCCCGACTTTCAACCAAGTAATTCCCCGCCCCACTCGGTTTATCTTTTGTTGCCCGAGTTCCGACTAATGCTCTAAAGGAGGTGATCAGACTTGACTCACTTTCGGTCTTCCCTGATTCAGCCGTCCCAGAGACCGGCAAGTCAACAATTAAAAAAACCTTTTTAGCTAAACCAATCCCGAACGGCTGGATGTAGCCATCTTCTTGTTTTAAGGCTGTTTTAAGGTTCTTAGTTAGTCCCTGAGTGGCCTTAAAGGCGGCTTGTTTCTCGGCGGTTGATTTTCCCTGCCATGCGTCGTAGGCTTCCTTGTCCTTGACTAATTGTTCTGCGCGGCGAATATCGCTAAATTTTCCCATCGCTCTCCTGTTGCCACTATTAGGGCTTTTATCGGATTTACCTTGTCTTTTTCAGCATATACAACGCGCATTAGCGAAATACTCCCCGGTAAATACTTTAAGTATTTGCGGTTGCATTTACCCCATTTGGCAGAATTTCACCCTCGGGACTGACCAAGATGACAGGAATGTTAATCGACCCTAGCAGTAATTGGGCATAGGAAAATTTAACATCGGCAATTGGGCGCAATCGGTCTTGTTTGCGCTGTTCGCCAAACAAGGTAAAGGTCTCTGGAACCGTGGGATAAGCGGCCATAGGGTCGTCGGGGATGCTTTGTTTACCTCGCTTGGCTTCAAAGGCATGATTCTGAATTTGCAGGACTTTCTGGACTATTTCCTTCCCATCTGAGATATTTCGACACAGCACCCGGAAATCGTAACCCTTCTTATAGTCCGCATAAACATACATTTCTTTTCCTTTCCTCCAAAGAGTTCGGGTTGTGCCACAGAATAAAGTGTGAATCTGGGCCGCTAACCGCTCAACGTCGGCCTTAGTAATAGGGGGCTGATCTCCGTTCACCCCATCGCTGCAATCCATTAATCTAAAACTGATCCGTCCCCAAACCGGATCGTATCCTTCCTCTACATCCTCTTGATCCTCTATAAACCAGAGGATTACCTGCGGCTGTCCTTTACGTCTAAAGGTTGCCCCACCCCTCATTAGAGAACCCTGACCACCACCACCCCCGGACGGGCGCATAATTTTTACCATTTCCTGGCGTAATTCGGTATAAGTTCCCGCTAACAGAATAGAGGTATCTTCCGCCTCCCTGTCAGGCCAGAATCTAATAATTTGATATCCCTTCTCTGCCGCTTTTTTCTTGTCTAATAGATTTAATTTTTTAGGTCTATTTTTAACGTCTTTACCCCAAGGTTTTAACTTGCTTTCTGGGGGCTGCTTACCCGGGGGTAATGCTTTATAAAATTCATATTCAAAATCTTTAAACCAATCCTCAAAATCAATCGTATATCCGAGACGATTTCCTAAGATATCATGTATGGCTTGAAGTAGGGAAGTCTGGAGAATAATTGCCCATTCTCTCCCCGCTATTTTATATCTATTATCCCCGTCTAATTTGAGGTTGGGTGAGTAGTCATAAACATCAATATTAGGGTGCTCGTTTAAGTTCCACTCCTTCTTAGCCGCCCCCATCTTGGTCACTTTTCGGAGTCGCTGCAAAGCCTCAAACGCCTTTTCCTCATAGTCGCCTTGCTTGCTCATCTATCAAACCTCAGTTCCACGCTGTTTCTAAATTCGTTCCAAAATCCACTCATTGCTCCCTGAACAAAATCCTGAATCCTCTTGTCATTTAAACTCTCAACTTTCTTTTCAACCCACCCAGAAATCGACCATTCATCACTTCCCTCCTTCCCCCAATTAGGAATAATTTTAGCTAAATCTGGGTATAGTTCTTTGAACATAGTTTTATTGCCTTCATATAATTTTTTAATAGCTTCTCTCCCCTTTAAAAATGCAAATTTAAACAAAATTTCCCTTGCCACATAAATCCCTTGCCATGCAAAAGTCGAGACACTTTGCAGCATGGCATTACCCTCCTCCTCCTGTAGGATTAACCAACTTAAAGTTAACGCTCTAAGGTTAATTGATATCTTTGGCGGCGTACTCACCCCCCCGACGAGAAGGCGTGCCACGTTTCCCCCAATAAACTCCCCCGCCTGACCATAGAGGGAATCAATCAACCCCTTGATCTGATTCCAAATTTCCTTGTCTGAGGTATTCCAATTAAATTCGTAGGCCACCTCGCCAAAGTTCAAAAGCCCTTCAACCATCTCGGGGACAGTTACCCCGGTCGTCGCATTTAACCCGACGGCTGCCGTCACCGCCGCCGCCCCCGCCCCCGCCGATTGAATAGCGGCTAAATTGTCATCCCCAAACTTGAGAACCCCATACAGTTCCTCGCTCAATGGGATTTTCCCTTTAATCGCTTTTCCTAATATTGATTTAAGCCCGGTTTTTAGTTTTCCGTAGGCCTTGCCAATCTTATCCCCCCAAGATTCCTTAGTGGCTTGTTTGATAGATTTTCCCGAAGCTTTCCCCGTATTGAACCATCGGGAAACTTCCGATTTTAATTTGTCGAAAAAACTCAGGTCGGTTTTTTCCCCGCGAGTTATCACAGAACTGCTAAGAGTCCCGGCTAAAATTTCCATTATTTCTTACCCCCCTTTCCTGTTGATTTGGCGACGGCGGGAGGATTTTGTGACCCGGCGCTTGCTGAGTCATCTTCCCACGGTTCCTCTTTGCTTACTTTCTTGAGAAATGGAATATTCTCCTTCTCCTCTTTCAATTTTTTGGCTAGGGGATTACCCGGATCAATGTCTTTATATCCGGTCGTAAGTTGTCCGATAAATCCATCCAAGTCAGTCCCCCCAACTCCCAACAATCTGTTAATCGGTTTCATACTCAACTCCTCCTCCATTTGCATGGATTTAGCTAAACTGATCATCTCATTCACGAGGTGAGTATGAATCGCTTTCTTCTGATCTTTTGGATCTTTTGGATCTTTCCTTGGGTCGTGGTTAGGGGGTTTCTTTCCAGAAGCTCCCGATCTTGGTTTTGCCATAATTAAACTTTCCTAAAATTTAATCAACCCGCATAACTCGTTTTAAGAATGCCCAGAAATCAAACTCAGTAGAAGGTCTAAAGTCTTGAGTCTTGACCTCTAATTCTGCTACTTTCATAAAATCCGGTAACATATCTTCAGTTGCATCTTCTGAATTTTGGTCTATTTTTTTCAACAGTTCGGCTTTAATTTGTTCCCCTGATTTAGTAGTTTGTTTTCCGAATCCCTTATCCCCTTCGGGTCTAATTCCCAACAGAATATCAAATGGAATTTTAACGGATTCGATTCGTTCAACAACAGGCATTCCAAAATAGGAAGATAGTGCTTTAATTCCCCGACTAGCCTGCACCAAAATAGTTGTTATTTGTGCGGTTGCGTAAGATAATCGCACCAATAATGATAATCGCGTCGCTGCGTCGCCTTTACCCTCCATTACTGTTTCAGCAATATATTTAACCGCCGCCGTGGCATTTGGAAACTGAATACTTAGAGATTGATCACCCGCTATGGCTTCATTAGCATCTTTAATCGTAGCCACAAAGGGATGTATTCCCATATGATCTGCTTGTCTAATTTGCCATTCTAATATCTGGAGATAATTTTCTAATTTAGTGTTTCCTTTGGCATTTGGGGCAATACAACGATTAGGAATAATAAATCCTTGGTTCTGCATTTCTGCAATTCCTAAAACTTCGTAGATTTCGTCAATTTTCTCACAACAATTATCATCCATTTTAGGAGTCTCCTTATAAGGCGGCGGCTGATTCAACCATGGGGGTTTTGATTTTTTGGGTTCAGAAAATACAGCTTTATATTGTATCCTTTCTTTTGTATTTTTATAAAAAGATGTATAAGGAATCAAAGCACCATCATCAGTTCTTTGATACAGATAGGTCAAACTACCTGATCGCCAAGCGACTGAACTATTTTGGAATCTTTGCAAGATTTGATCGATCTCAAATCCCAGACCAAAAATACCGATACTCCGAGAACCAGTGGGATAATTAATCCCCCATATATTGACCTCTGAATCCAAAAACATTTTTACACCTAAAGCCGGAAACATTTTCCCCGAGCTTTTATATTTTTTATCCCAGGTAGTATACCCATTTTCTATAACTGCCGAGATGTTTGCATCCGAAGATAGAACAACAGGATAAACATATTGAAACCCCCAGTAGCGCGCTTTTGCTCCATAATATTTCCCCTCAGAGTTCCCCCCCCAAAATTCAAAATCTATATATTCAAATTTTTCTTCTAACAAAAAATACAAAGAGGAACCTGCTGATACCGTATCTATACTCTCTCCAGCTAAGAAGTGAAAGATATAAAAAATACATTCCACATTTTCATACAATAGATGTTTGGGAGTGCGGGGGTCAGGTGGGTCAGGTTCGGGTTCGGGTTCGGGTTCGGGTTCGGGTTCGGGTTCGGGTTCGGGTTCGCACTCTGGGATTGTTCGGGTTTCGGTCTGTGCCAGTTGACCAGCAATGTAATATCTCAATATAACGGTACAGCCTTGCTGCTCTCCTTCTATTGAGTAAAGCCCAAAAGCATAATTGATTTCTGATTCGTTTAGATTTTTTAGATTTAGATTAACTTCGGCAATTCCAATTCCCAAAGAAAGAATTCCCCCGGTACTAATACTAGCACTAAAACTTCCGACATCAACCCCAATATTAATTCCATCATTTCCATCGGATTCAATTCTAGTTTCTGTTCGACTTGGCATAAGAAAAATTTAATTAACATCAAAATTTAATTCCTGATAAACAACTTTACTTGTTCCTGACTGACAAACAATCAATAAAGGCAACTTGCAAATTGAATTAGCAAATTTTCCAAGGAATTTATGATTGTCTCCTCCATTAGAGATCAAAGTTCCATGTTCAAAAGTCAAACTTTGCCCTGGATCTAAATAAGGGGAGATTCCTGGTTCTAATTCAGTGTAATAAGGGTTCGTAAATTGCCAGTAGACCCGTTGCAAACCTTCATTACAAACCCATAATACAGCCCGCTTAGAATTTGCTCCTAGTAGTCGGATTGATGTTGTCGAAATATCCTCAACTCCCCTCTGTCCTTCAGATAAAACAATTTCAGGTTCTCTATAGAGATAAGAAATTGATCCCGAATATCCGCCACTAATTTCTAAATAATCCCCCTCCTCTAAATATCGAGGGGCTATTGAGAGTCCCAATTTGTGAAGATTATCTCCAAAAATCGTATCCCCCACCGTTACCAAATAGGGCTTAATTAAATTAATTCGGCCCTCCATCCCCGCATTTTGTAAAACGTCTCTATCAAAATGGACTGGTCTCCAATTATCCAAATACCAATTCCAAAGAAGAAATTGAACCGCGTAATTTTTGTCAGGGGAAAAATTACGCTTAAATTCAACGGTTTTTAATGCTCTTTGTAATTCTTTATCGGCGGCGCGATATTCAGGGTATGACGAACTAGGAATTTTCAATAAAGTAGGCAAATAATGGTTTATAGTTAAATATTCCAAGGTCATTTCATATTGCACGTTAACCGCATTCTCAGGGGTGTGCTTTTCCGAAATTGCAGCCCAATCAATTATGGGAACAATTCGCCCATCTCCGTTAATATGGTCTATTCGCACTGGGGGGATAATCCCCTTAAAGGTTTGGGAGACAATCTCCATCTAAAACCCTCCTATTGTTACCGTGCCGCCGTCAAATGCGTTTACTGGATTAGGAGTGTAATCAGTGATCACACAGGTGTCTAACATTCCCGTTATTCCAGAAATAGCCATAAAACGCCCCACATAATGACAACGATCAGGCTTTATTTTAATGGGAATAGACAAGCTATCTGTTTGATTCATCCAAGAACCTTGACTTGTAATTCTACCAGCGAAATCAGAGGGCAAATCTTCTATTTCGGGATTTAATATGTCAGCAGCAATTTTAAATCCTTGTAAAGCTATTTCAAAGGGATCAATCCACTGAAAAACAATAGGAAATTCTAAATCAGTTTGAATTGTAAAATTTAACTCTTTCCCTGGTGTGGAATCGGCTACAGCAAATAATTTATGTCCGTCAATATAATTATTAGATCCAAATAATTTAGACAAATTTGCCCCAAAGTTTCCGGGGTCTACATCATTCCCTAAATAATCGCGTGTCGTTGGTGCGTACAGAATAACTTTAACAGGTGTCATTTCCTCAACCTCAATTCCTACTTGATAATCAATTGGCTTCGTACTCCTAACTAATAATTTTAAATTAGCAGGATTACCAGACTTTGCTCTTAATTCTAATCCTCCATCGCTCCAATCTTGAAATATACCGCCATTTGGTTTCAGCCCTTCAAGAATCGCTGTTACAGTGATTCCGTCATCCCAAAATAGCTGTACATTTGTATCGGAGTTGTTGATTAGATAGACTTCTCGTAAAACGTCGGAATCACTGCCTAAAATTATAGATTCTTCGTTGGCGGGTAGATTAAATTCTATAGCTTTAGCATATTTGAATCCATTACCACCGCCCCCAGTTAAGGTTAACTGAGAAATAGCGGTTAACAAATCGGAATAATCATCTTTTTTCGGGGAATTAATTGGCATTTATTTCAACTCCCTTAATCCTGTAGATAGGGTCTAGCTTTAATTGTCAAACCGTCTACAATATCTACTAACATTGTTGGCAGATTATTCAGAGAGAACGAAACATCAAAATTCAAACTCCTACCTTTTGCATCCGCATGAGACGCACTAAAACTAATATATTGATTCCCGTCTCCGGGGTTCTTTTGTAGGTTTAATTCCTGCAATTGTTGATAGGCGACACAATGGAACAACGCATCACATAGATGCTCTCGGTTGAATGGGTAATCCCCCGTGCCAGCGACGAAAGGATGGGTAGGAAAATAATTTTTGATTGTCAATTGCCCATCTAGTAGACTCGCCTCCCAATTTTCACAGGTGACGGTCAAATATTCGGCTTCCTCGTCCCCCGTGATTGAGATGATATCCTGCACACCGGAATTATAGAGGGGGTTTTTTTGAACTGATAAAATAGTTCTAGCCAGTTTTAGGGTCAAAGATTCCAGGGTGACAAGAGTTGAAAAATCTGGATACAACCCAGATGTAATTTGCATAATTTGTTGTTTCCTTTTTTGCGAATTTCATTAATTATATTATACAATAAAAACAGAAAAATCAATAACAATACTGTTAATTTTATGCCATTTTCGATTACTTCTCCATTACTCAATAATAGCGAAATCCCCTACATCGAAAGCGTGGAGGGGGTGGCTATTATAGGGGAAATTTCCCCTATAATTATTAAAGGTTTTAACTTCACCCCCGATACAAACATTATCTGTAGCATTGGTGAAATATCGAATATTAGAAGAAATCCTGAGAAAATCGAATTTGATATTTTAGCTAGTTTTACCGGATCGTCGCCTATAGAATTAAAAAATGGTAGTTTATCCAGCAACAACTGGAGCTCTAGCTATACACCTTTACTACTCGCTAGAAACGGGCTAAATCTGACCAACGGATGGTTAGATTTTAGAAACACCGATAGTAATATTTTCGGCTTGGTTCTTAGCCACATAAACCAAGGTTTGACGACCAAAACATTTGCAAATAGCGGTTATTTACTAAGCGGTGAGAAAGGATTAATTATTGGGAATACAGGGGCTTCCAATAACACTACTAATTACATTCAATTTAATAATTATATTTTTCCATTGGATTCTACCATTATTTCCTTTATAGTAACTTACGATACAACAATCATCTCGGGCGCATATCCCCATAGGGCAAGAATAGGGGTTGGAAGAACCAACGAAAATACTAATAAAATGATTGTTGGATTTGAGGCTTATTCAAACGTTATTGCGATAATTCGAGAATATTTGTTTCCCACTCCTTCCGCGATTCAACTAGCCCCTACCAATACAATAACAATAAATTCTTCTTATGTTTTTAAAATTGTTTTTAACTTTTTTAAAAAGACTTTAGACATTTTTAAATTAGATAATTTATTGAGTTTTGACTCTAATAACAATCCTGTTATTATAGACTTTCCCGTCTTTCTCCCTTCCCCAACAATAGAAGCCTCTACTATTGGGGTTCCATTATTTGTTTTTTTTAGCCCCAACTCTTTAAGCTCGGTTGTAGCTATGAGAATAGACTAACTGATCGCAACTCTCAAAACTCACAGCATATCCATCGCGCTCTTAACCTGCGCGTCACTCACGTCAATATATCGCTGTAACACTGCGATAGAACGGTGTCCTGTAATCTTTTGGATGATGTTGATGGGGGTTCCTTCCTCAAATAATCTTGTGGCAAGGGTGCGCCTGGGAGAATGCAACGTCGCGCCTAATCGAGATAAACCCGATTTTTTTAAGGCCTGCCGAAAGTTCTTATCGTAATTCTGGCGGCTGATGGGAACCAATGGGTTATCGGGTGACGGAAATAACAATCCGTGGCTTGGGGGGGTAAAATTCTCTAATTCAGATTTGAGTTTGCGACTGATGGGAACTTGCCGGGTTTCGCTTGTACCGTCGGGGCGTTTCTTACGGATTGAGGAGGGGAAAGTAATTTCATCCCAGGTTTTGGACTTAGACGGCACTCTGTAAATATCCGCAACATTTAGCGAGAGAGTTGCTGATATTCGTTCCCCCGTTCCACAGAGTATAGCCCAGATGATTTTATCTCTTTTTGATTCAAACGCCTGGTAGATTCTTTCTATCTCTAAAAGGGTAAGGGTTGCAGCTTGTCCGATCCGGTTTCTTTTGGGCATCAATTTAGTTGCTGTTTTTGGTCATTTTCTACTATTTTAGCAACTCCGGCACATACCCGACACCGCCAATAGTACCCAAAATCCTTACTATATGGGGGGTATGGGGTCTATATCTGGGGTTGCTGTTTTAGATAAAAGAGCAACTGGGCGGGTTTGGGCGGTTTTATGTTGACACCATCAACCCAGCAATTATTAATATTTTCTGCTTCTATTGTAGCTTATCAACGCTTGGGATACAATAAACAAAGTAACGGCATAGCATCGGTCGGTTACTCCCTCTGGTTGAATGAGAAAGTTAAATCCTAGAGGGTGTCCCTTGCGCGACGAACAAGCGATCGCTCTCTAGGATTTATGGTAAAGACAATAGTTAAAAAATTTAAGTACAAGGGTGGAACGGTTAAAATCCTATATCATGGTTATTCCGCGCGCCTAGGTCGCTACTCGTATGAATTTGGTATAGGGATGAAAAACCGTAGGGCAAACGATATCAAGCAAATTACTAAACAAGCGATAGCCGATGCTGATAGGCTACTTCAGTTGATTGAGTCCACCGAGTTTCCTCCAGTCTAATAAAAACTTACCCCCCGCCGTAAATTTCAGCAGGGGGCAAAATTTAAAAAAGTTCCAGCACTTCGGAATTTCTCATCGGGATTAGAGGCCCCGCTTCATTTCCTCAACCCGCCGAATAATTTCTCCAGTTGCGAGCCCGCAACTAATCCAATGCTCCACTTGTTCAACGCGAGACTTAGCAATCGGGTTTGATTGACTACCACCACCGATATAAATTAAGTGGCGATCGCCATCGTAAAGCCAAGGGTATTTTGAATCAGTTTTAGCCGTCCCTCTAGGGGATTTCCATTTAATGTTTAATTCGTCCCGTGACGAATTAGACTTGATATTTTCATTCGTCACGGGACGAATGAAAATATCAGCATCGATGCCGGGTGATGGCAGAGCGGCGGGAACAGCCCAACCTTGATCAACAGCCGCGCCGGTGCGTTTCAAAAATCGGACAATGGCGAACCGCATATCTTGGTAACTAACTCCCAATCGGGTCGCTAAATCTTCGGTAGTAATTCCGGGTTGATTCCGAATTTGTTCCAATGCCAGCGCCGCTAATTCCTGGGGGTTGGAATTTCCGAATAATGGTAACGGTTCCTCTGAGGGGAGTAGGTTAAGTTGCTGAACCATGGCCGTTAATCCTCATCTGAATCGGGTTCGTCATATAAGTCAGGGGAAAAGGACATAGCCAAACCATGCTCAATGTTGCTTTCACCTTCGTCCGTCAGGCACCGAATCACCCATAACACCCCCTTTAGTTCTGAGTCTGACAGGGCGGCTGACGGGATGACGGTCAACACTTGGTTGATTGCGCTTAAACGATCTCTAACTTCTATCAACCCGGTTTTCAAGTCCTCAATTCTTGCCTCTAAACGTTTACCTCGGTTCATAAAACACAGGTTGCCCAGTTGCAGCCGCTTAATTTGCTCGTCCTTAGCTTTCAATATTGCGGTCAGGTCATCGTCTGGGTGATCGGAATGTTCCATCACTTCGGACTCGATCCGTTCGGATGAATGATCGGTAATTTGGGTTTTGACTTCAAGTTCCATCACTTCGGGTTCCTATCTATTTATATAAGTGTCATCAGAAAAATCAAAAACCACTACCTGTAAGGCAGTGGTAGACTCGCGCTATCTTCAATTAAAGAAAGGCAACTCAGACGAGGGTGATCATCGTTTACTAGGCGGGCTGTCAACACCGCCCAAGTTCATCGCCCTCGCTAAATCTTCTAGGGAAACCCCCAATTCCTTAGCTAGTGCAATTGCGTTATCAAATCGTGGGATTTTTGCGCCTGATTCCCAGTCGCTAATTATCCGAATTCCTACAGACATTCGGCGACTTAACTCAGGCTGTGTTAATCCAGAGGCTTCCCTTAGTTTCTTCAAGGTAGGAAATGAGTCAGAGTTTTGATTTACTGTCATAATAGCACAATAGTGCTTGCACAATAATGCTTGACAAATATAATAGTCATGCACTATAGTGCAAGAAGGTAGATACAACAAAGGCTTGGCGATCAATCGGATATGCGAGTCCTTCAAGATTTACAAGCCATGAGTTGATTGTCTACCACGAACCAACCGTAAATTTACACAGGGGAATTAGTGCCTATGGATTAGTTAGAACTTTTTGAACAAGCCAAGATTTCCATAAAAAACGAAGAATCTACCGCTTGGGGGGTTTTGTAGCATTCTCCCCCCTTCCCTAAATCCGAGGAACTGGTAGGCGGCCCCTTTCACAGTGCAGCGAGCGCCCGAAAGGTCAAAAGCGACAAAGCGCCCCCTCAAGGACTTTTAGGCAAAAAAAAAGAACCCTTTCTACTGAAGTGATAGAGAAAAGATTCTTGATGCAAAGTCAAGTGGTTTCTTCAAAACAATTCTAGCAGATTTATAAAAATTTCAATCATGTTTATATTGCTCACTAGCTTCTATGTGAGTCAATCTTCTAATGCTGATAAAGACGCTCCAAAACGGGGCGGCTGTAGATGTTCACGAATTGGAAAACTTGCTTATGCCCATAGATTTTCGACAATTAATCTTTGACATTGAATCAGCAGTAAATCAAGCTAAATCCGATTCTAATTTAAAGCTTAATTGTGAAGACCCTGAAGGAATCGCTCTGATTCAAGAAGCCCTAAAGATTGAAAAAATTGCATCGGTAATCGAGCGCAAACGTTTAAAAGTAGATTTGATATTCCTAGATCCTTATCAACAGGCTCAAATCCCTTTTTATTCAGATTGTGGAGAACCTTTAAGCACGATTACTGAAGATTCAAACCAAGAAAACCCAACACTAGGAGAAGAAACCACGATCATATTTTCTGCAAACGAGGGAACAATCCTCGCCCTAATGGGTGCGTTGATTTCTACCTCACAGCTTCTCGGAATGTTTGATGATGACGAAGATTTTCAAAAATTCACCTATAACGCGATTGACTGCGGGGTTAGTGAAATCCAAAAGATGCCGGATGTCATCAAGCAGAAACTATTAAACACAGCAAAGGAGATGGTCAGTTTTCATGTCAAAAAAACCCAATAGATATCAAATAGCTAATCGACGGAATAAACGAGGTAAGAAGAACAAAGGGCCAGTTATTCTGCTTACTGGTAATAGCCACTCACTCCGACAGAAAATAGTAACTAATCGCGTTTTTGCGAAAAAGTTCAAATTCTAACTTGATGTCAATAAATTTCAATTACAGAGTCTATCGTTAAACCAAGGAGGTTAAGTGTTAATTGAAAAAATTGGTTATCGAACCAAGATCAATAAAGACGAGAGTGAGGAAACCCGCGTTGAAGTCTGTTTCCTGTTAGATGACGAAGACCCCAAGGATGTAATTACAGCCTGTGAAGGGTTGAGTGATTCCATTAAATCCTACCGATCATTTGGTGGATTAATGCCTTTAAAGCCTCCCTCCCGTGAGGAAGAATAATCGCCAAGATTTAGTCCTTTTATCAGGAATTAAAATCATGCTCAAACGCAAATATCTAGTGATTGGGATATTCCCAGACGGATTAACGATTAAAGCGGGGCCGTTCTCCCATCCTATCGTTGCGGATAAATGTTCTGAATTGTTATTCAAGTGGTATCCCAGACTAAAGATTACTCAAGTTGTTGAGGATATCGCCCCGTCGGTTGGGTAATACCGACAAAAAAAATAGAGGAAGGGGGCAACCTTCCTCTCCCCAATCTTATACACATTGGAGTTAATCATCATGTCCACTAAGGTTATCGTAGTTTCTTCTTCAGCGCAAGCTCAAGTTAATTTTCAATGGGATTTAACAACCCGTGAGGTTTGTGATTATTCAAAAGTTATGGAGGAGGTTTTTTCTATGTCTCCCGAACAAATTACAGAGGCTTTAGAGATTTGGAAACAAGTCCAGTTCAACAGTATTCGGAGGGTTAAATGATGTGCGTAAATTTAGGGAATTTTACCCAATTTTATGAGGGTTAAATTATGCGACTAATAAGAGTGATTGAATGCCCAGAATGCGAGTCAGACAATCTTACTGATGCAACTTATTGTTGTGGCTGTGACTGCGACTTGCCAGAAGGGGAAAATCGATTTGATTGCATTGTTTACTTAGTTGATTGGGAAGTTGAACACAGCGTTTTAGATTACTTAGATGAGGAAACAGAATCATGAAAGCATCACGAATCAAAATCGTAGCATTAACAGACAATCACAAATATACAACCCAATTAGTAATCAATTTGGAGGAGGTAATTTCTTACGAAATTAGCACGGCGGATGACGAAATAGATGTAATCCATCTGTACCTAAGTTCGGGAAGAGAACGACACCTAGAAGGACGTTGCTGGGACAACGACACCCTAACCCGCCTGTTAACAGAACTAGATGATCATTTCTTCCCACCTAACCCGATGGATGACGGCAGTAAACCCACAGAAATCGATTTTTACTACGTTTAATTTCTCCGCCTGATGAGTAGCTAGGCTGACCCCCTAGCCGAAACATTCTCCCAGAACATCGGGAGAATGTCGCGGAAAGGGTCGCTCTCTTTCCGTCGGATCATAAGTAGGTTAGTGGTCGTTGATGTCAAATTGCGCTCTCTGGGCGTTCTACATTTTATGCGATCGCTACCTATGATCCGCCCTTTCGCCGTTTAGCGGTAAAGCGCGACCCTCCGGGGTTGTTAGGGTGATTTGTGCGGCAATTCAAGAAGGGATTTAAACAGCGAAAACCACCTATACAAGAACCTCGAAAATGGAATACAAAGTTTTGGGCCTGGACGTTTCAAAGGACAACGTTTGTTGTCATGTCTTAGAAAATTATCCAGCAGGCGGACTGGGAAACTATTGGCGCAAGTCTGCTAAAAACGCGGCGGAATTTTACCCGCGATTCTATTCAAATCCAAAGGGCGATCGGCAAAAATCACTTTGGGATTTTGTGGAATTTATCAAGGAACATAAACCCAATTTAGCAGTATTAGAACCCACAGGAGTCCATTATAGTCGCATCTTTTATCAGATTTTAAAGACTGAGGGAGTTACTGTTAAGTGGGTTGGTCACATGGAGTTAAAACGCTATCGTGAAGGGAAAAATTTACCCGGTCACGGTAAGAATGATGCGGTTGACGCTCTGGCAATGGCGGCTTACCCGTTTGACCCCGAACACTTACAAAGTGATGGAACTTTAAACGAACGGTATTTTTTATTAAGCCAGCCAGAGCCAGTGATGGAACTGCGAGAGTTAGTTCAACAATTAGAACATCTCGCACGGGTTCAGAGTCCCATCATTAACTATGCCCGTCAACGTTTAACCCACGAATTCCCAGAGGCGGCATTCTCCAAAGCAAGGATCGGTAAATACGTCCCGGCAATTTGGGGATTCTTGGGGGATATGCCAGAACATTCGAGCAAAAGCGGCTTAACCCTGATTCGGAAAAAATACGCCAATTCCATCGTTCACGATTACGACCTGGAAATTGATCCGATTACTAAATGTCACGCCCGATGGTTAACCGAGTTATGCCTGGAAGAAAACCGAATTGAGTCCAAAGTGATAGAACTACTCCGGCGGGAAGAATTCCTGCCTTACATGGAAGTGTTTGATCTGTTCGGGTTTGGGTTAAGGATTGGTACTCGCCTATTAACCCGGTGCTATCCCTTTGAATCATTTCTATTGCCAGACGGTAAGGAATGGATAGACAGGGAACATCGGGAGGTTAAAAGGGTAGACAAGTCCTATAACAAGGGAACTATTGAGGTTGAGTTTAAGCCTGGTGATGTCAAGGTAACTAAGAAGAACCGGAGCCGTGACGCTTTTAAAATGCGTTTGGGCCAAGGAACAATTATGGAAAGTTCGGGGGATGGTTGGATTGAGAAAGCTGGAGGTTCAGCAATCTGCCGTCAATCGCTCTACCTTCACGTTCTAACCAGGATTGAAAGCTCTAAAGGTAATCTCCCCGAGAATGAAATCAATCAACGCTTAATTGCTTATCGCGATGATCTAAAATCTCAAGTTGATGGTCAAGGAAAGCCTACCCTCAGAGGTAAGCATATCCAAGCCAAGATAATGAGTAAAGTTGTGAATATGCTCTACAGCGAGCTACTGAAACGATTTAAACAATAAACCAACTAAAACCCGATTGAGATTGAATAACTCAGTCGGGTTTTAAAATCAGACTAAAATCCGTAGTAGGGTAAAATGTAAAAAATCAGTTACAAACCTAGAACGGTCAGTAATTTATTGTGTTTGTTCTCAGTGGCTACGAATACTTTTTAGGCTTCCTAATCATCAGCAGCCTAGTTCCCATCCTGGCTTTGACAGCCTCCAAGATCTTAGGGCCAAAAAGTCGTCGGGGTGTCCGTCACACCACCTATGAATCAGGAAACGAACCCATTGGAGGGGCATGGATTCAATTCAACATCCGATACTATATGTTCGCCTTGGTGTTTGTCATTTTCGACGTTGAAACCGTGTTTCTCTACCCATGGGCCGTTGTCTTCCATAATTTGGGACTCTTGGCTTTTATTGAAGCCTTAATTTTTATTTCAATTCTTGTCATTGCACTGGTTTACGCCTGGCGTAAAGGTGCATTGGAATGGTCATAGACAGTGATACAACCATGACTCAAAGCGTTTCATCCGACATGGAAAAAATTATTAATCCGGTTGAGCGACCCCAAGTGACTCAGGAACTCTCGGAAAACTTGATCCTGACCACGGTAGATGATCTTTACAACTGGGCAAAGCTCTCTAGCCTATGGCCGCTGTTGTACGGGACAGCCTGTTGTTTTATCGAATTTGCGGGTTTAATTGGTTCTCGGTTTGACTTTGACCGTTTTGGTCTGGTTCCCCGGTCTAGCCCTCGACAGGCGGATTTACTGATTACCGCCGGCACCATCACCATGAAATACGCCCCGATTTTGGTGCGTTTGTATGAGCAAATGCCCGAACCTAAGTATGTGATTGCCATGGGAGCTTGTACCGTCACCGGGGGGATGTTTAGTATGGACTCCCCCTCGGCGGTGCGAGGCGTGGATAAATTAATTCCCGTGGATGTTTATATTCCCGGGTGTCCCCCCCGTCCTGAAGCAATTATTGATGCGGTGATCAAACTACGGAAGAAAGTGGCCAATGATGCCCTCCAGGAGCGGGCCAATCTCCAACAAACCCATCGCTATTACACCCGCCCCCACAATCTCAAACCAGTGGAACCGATTTTAACCGGTCAATATTTGGTGACACAATCCCGTCAGGTTCCGCCCAAACAGTTAACCGAAGCGATGGGTGGGGCAATTCCCCCTGCCTTAGTTGCTGAACCAGCCCGGGAGGAAAAACGTGGATAACACCGAAGCTCCCCTGGTTGAAGCGGGAAAAGTCTCCCAGTGGTTGACAGAAAATGGCTTTGAGCATGAATCCCTTGGCCCTAATGCCATGGGGGTAGAAATTATTAAAGTTGATCGAGACTACTTGATTCCCCTTGCCACTGCCCTGTATGCTTACGGATTTAACTGCTTACGTTGTCAATGTGCCTATGACGCTGGCCCCGGGGATGCCCTAGTTAGTGTCTATCATTTAGTTAAAATTGATGATGACGTGGAACAAGCGCAGGAAATCTGCGTCAAAGTCTTCGTCCCACGGGATGACCCCAAAGTCCCTTCAGTCTACTGGATATGGAAAGCAGCCGATTTTCAGGAGCGAGAATCCTACGATATGTATGGTATCGTCTACGAAGGTCATCCTAATCTGAAACGGATTTTAATGCCTGAAGATTGGATCGGTTGGCCTTTAAGAAAAGATTATATCTCTCCTGATTTCCATGAGTTGCAAGATGCCTATTAAGGGCAACCTGTAAATCAATCTGGCGATCCAAATTGCCAGATCTCTAGGAAGTCTGATATAGTTGCCTACGATAATGTAGAATTCATATCTTGCTCGGACTGGATACACCCTGGTGATTCCGATTAAGGGTTGTAGTTGAAGGTTAAGCGAGGAGTTCTACCCTAAGTCAAACGGAATCAGTCAAGGTTTTCGATGCGTTTCGCAATTCACTCTGGTGGAGGAGTCAAATCGTGAGTACACTCAACGGTACAACATTTAATGATATTAATCGCAACGGCATCTTTGATGCCGGGGACGTGGCACTGCCCAATGTCACTGTCTTTTTAGATACCAATGGCAATGGTTCGCCGGAAGCCTTAGAACAGGTTCGTGTCACTGACATTAATGGTTTTTATTCGTTTCCTAACCTAGCGGCAGGAAATTTTCTGGTGGGACAAATTGTTCCTCCAGGTTTCACACGGACAACGCTTGCAACCCCAGTTACTCTGACTGGAGCGGCTGATGCAACTACAGTTAACATTGCCAATACTGGAGCCGTTGCTCCTGTGGTAGTTCCGTCTTTGACCGGCAACATTAGTGGGGCTGTTTTTGTAGATAACAATCTACAGGGTCTCTACAACTACGCCTATGACGATAAAGGCAATCTTGTTACCTATAACAACACTAACGTCTACGACGTTAATGGTAACCTTGTTGTCAATCCCAATGGGTTTTCCTCTCAGACTCAGGTATACGATCCCTTAGTGGATGCCACGTTACCAAGGGTTCCCGTCTACATTGACCTCAATAACGATGGTTTCCTGAATGCTAACGAACCCAGAACCCTCAGCAATGAAGCTGGGTTCTATAACTTTAATGCTTTACCTGCTGGCTCCTACCTGTTAAGAATTGCTCAACCTGCTGATAAGGTAGACGGAGCAATCTCTATTCTGGGTGATGTACAAACAACCAATACTCCATTAGTTGTTGATGTCTTTGCTGGCTCAACCACCAACAAAGTGGATCTGGGACTTGTGGTTCCCAATAGTGTTTACGGTAAAGTCATTAATGACCGAAATGGTAATGGCGTCCCAGAAGCCAACGAACCCGGAATTAACGGCATTACTGTCTTTCTCGACTCTAACGGAAATAACGTCTTTGACTTGGGCGAAAAGTCTACGGTCAGTGCTGCTGATGGGGCCTATATTATCAAAGGCTTAAATACCAACGTTGGTCAGGAATCTAATGCCACCTTGGCTCAAAACCCCTATCTCGCCTACCAGCTTTTAGTTGATCCTCTGTCTGTCGCCAAGACTTTCCCGGTGACTTCAGTTCCCCCAACCACCGCCTACGTTAGAACATCACCAACACCCGGAGCCACCATTGATGCTCCTGTGATTCCAGGTGGTTCGGCTCAAGCCAACTTCCTGTATACTTTTGCTCAGACACCTACGGCGGTGCTGCGTGATAGCATTACAGGATTTGTTTTCAATGATTTAAACTCAGATGGGATTCTGCAACCGGGTGAACCCAACCAAGCCGGAGTCCAAGTCTATCTTGACTTCAACAACAACGGCAAACGAGATAATGATACTTCTTTGGTTGAGCCGGCTTCTGTTACCGATGCGTCGGGTTCCTTTGGCTTCTTTAACCTGACCACCCCGGGCGACTATATTGTACGGACAACCAGTAGCGGGAAGTTCCCGACAACGGCAATTCCTAATGTCATCTTAGGCTCGGGTCAAGCTGCCCAACTGGCTATCGGCGTCTCTGGTGTTCAACCTAAGCCCGCTATTAACGAAAAAACTTTGATTCCTGTTCCTGGAGTCCAAGTCGTTGCCCAAAACCCTTTCCTTCCTAACACTGGATTCCCAGTCGTTTAAATTTAGTGATTGATTGATTGATTAATACATCGATCTGTTTAATTAATTTTCATCCTAGGGGAGCACTAATCTTTAGAATTAGCTTCTTCTCTAGGGTGATATTTTTTGGCAAGGCAAATTCCCTGGAAAAAAGAACTCTAGCAATTTTGTATCCAGGTACTCAGATTTTCTCTACTACTGCTGATTAATTTGAAGTAGGCTACATTAAGTGGAGTTTAACACCTAATAATTTGTCTCAAGTTTTGACAACTTCAACCTTTCCCGCCCGCACTTTTAAGTTAAACAATGGTTTAACGGTGATTCATCAGCAGATGACCGCCACCCCGGTTGTGGTTGTGGATGTTTGGGTTAGGGCGGGTGCCATTTACGAACCGGATATGTGGTCGGGGATGGCACATTTTTTGGAACACATGATTTTTAAAGGCACAGATTGGATTGGGCCGGGGATGTTCGATCAAGTGATTGAAAGTTGCGGGGGTGTCGCCAATGCTGCAACCAGCCATGATTATGCCCATTTTTATATTACAACCGCCGTTCAGTATTTAGAGGAAACCTTAAACGCCCTGGGGGAGTTGCTGCTCCATGCCACGATTCCCGATGGTGAATTTAATCGAGAACGGGATGTGGTTTTGGAAGAAATTCGTCAGGCGACTGATGATCCCGATTGGCTGAGTTTCCAGGTTTTAATGGAAACGGTATATGAACGTCATCCCTACGGTCGTTCTGTTTTGGGAACAGAAGCCAAATTAATGGAGCGAGCACCCCATGAAATGCGACGGTTCCATCAATGTCGCTACCAACCGGACAATATGGCTGTGGTGATGATTGGGGATGTGGCAGAACAACAAGCCCTAGATTTGGTAAATCAGGCTTTTGGGAATTTTTTACCCCCAACCACTTACACCCATCTTTATGAAGTGGTGCAGCCCCGAATTCGGGGAATTCATCGTCGGGAACTGCGTTTACCTTATGTTGAAGAAGCCCGTTTAACCTTGGCTTGGACGGGGCCAGGGGTAGAGCAATTAAGACAGGCCTATGGACTCGATTTACTCTCCTCGGTGATTGCTTCGGGAAGAACCTCTCGATTAGTCCAAAAACTGCGGGAAAAACTGCAACTTGTCCATGATATTTGTAGCGACTTTTCCTTACAACAAGAGTCTAGTTTGTTTACAATTAGTGCTTTATTAGAACCTAAAAATTTAGAGAAAGTAGAAGATTTGATCTGTGAAGAAATTAATCAGTTAATGAACGAGCCGATTTCAGAATCAGAACTTAGGAGAAGTCAAAGGTTTCTCTGTAATGACTATTCCTTTTCAACGGAGACCCCCGGACAATTAGCGGGACTATATGGATACTATTTTACAGTAGCAGAACCTCAGATATCGGTAACCTATCCGACTCAAATTAAATCCTTTGAACCCTTAGAATTGCAAGCTATTTTGCAGGAACTGCTAAATTTAGAAAATTATGCGGTAATGGTGGTTAAACCCTAGGATTTAAGGATTAATACAAGGATTCTGTTCATCCTTAAATCCTGAGCGGGTCTACCATTTCAACAAATTAAATTCTTCCATATCTATAGTATCTCGGTTGCGATAAATAGCCAGAACAATTGCTAAACCTACAGCCGCTTCCGCCGCAGCTACGGTAATCACAAAAACAGTGAAGACTTGACCCCTAATATTAGCCGAATCCGAAAAGTTAGAAAATGCCATGAGGTTCAAGTTGACGGCATTCAATAATAATTCAATCGACATCAAAACCCTAACAGCATTACGGCTGGTAATTAACCCATAGATACCAATGCAGAAAAGAGCCGCTGCTATTAATAAAAAATACTCCAGTTGTAATTGCATAACTCTCTATTTTTCTCCGATTTTATTTTAATTCAAAAGTAGGGAATGGGGAATAGGGAATGGGGAATAGGGAATAGGGAATAGGGAATAGGGAATAGGGAATAGGGAATAGGGAATAGGGAATAGGGAATAGGGAATAGGGAATAGGGAATAGGGAATAGGGAATGGGGAATAGGGAATGGGGAATAGGGAATAGAAAGAGTTTACCTCCCCCTGCTCCCCCTGCCTCCCCTGCTCCCCCTGCTCCCCCTGCCTCCCCTGCTCCCCCTGCCTCCCCTGCCTCCCCTGCCTCCCCCTGCTCCCCTACTCCCCCTTTTGAGGGCGATCACTTGCCACTGAAATCAACTCCCGGGGACGTTCCTGTAGCGTTAAAACCGGAGGCTCACTTTTTTGGGTGGGTAAAAGATCAGAAATATAATCCCGACGGGCAAGAATAATTGCCCCCACCATCGCCATTAATAAAAATACCGAGGCTAACTCAAACGGTAACAGGAAATCACTAAAAAAGTGCTGTCCAATTAAGGTCACCGAACCGCCCACGGGTTCAACAATCGGAGTAATTAACCAAGAAGTCGATAAGACCATGGTTCCTAGGAGGGCAAATAATCCCCCACAGACAATGGCGGTTGCCCCCTTTCGCAGCCAGTTTCCAGGAAGTTCTTTAAAGGTTTCTCTCTTGTTAACTAACATAATCCCAAATAGGATTAGAACATTCACCGAACCCACATAAATTAAAACCTGGGCGGCGGCTACAAAATCAGCATTGAGCAGAATATATAATCCAGCAATACTAATAAATGTACCCCCGAGTAAAAACGCAGAATAGACAATATTCTTGAGCAGCACCACACCTAAAGCTGTCCCAATCATGATCACAGCTAATAAGCCAAAGGCAACAATTTGAACCCCTTCCGCTAAATTCACAATTTCATCCTTATCAGTAATCAGTTTAATCAGTTATCAGTCATCAGTCATCAGTTATCAGTGGTTGGATGCGTGGCTTGCACCTGAAACGCTAGCGTTACTCCTGATTGCCTTTTGACTTTTGTTCAATAATCGATTCTGGGCGTAACCCGGGTCGAACCGCCGTTTCCGGTAAATCATGGGGGTCAATTTCCCCGGCTGGCAGGTAAGCGAACTCCCTCAACGGTGTGACCATGGGATCATTCGTCACCTTATAGGGCAAACGTCCGAGGGCCACGTTGTCATAATTCAACTCATGACGGTCATAGGCCGCTAGTTCATATTCCTCCGTCATCGAGAGGCAATTGGTAGGGCAGTATTCCACACAGTTTCCACAGAAAATACAGACCCCAAAATCAATACTGTAGTGTTTAAGCTGCTTTTTCTTGGTTTCCTTATTATAGTTCCAATCGACAACGGGCAAATTGATCGGACAGACACGAACACAAACCTCGCAGGAGATACATTTATCAAATTCAAAATGAATCCGCCCCCGAAACCGTTCAGAAGGAATCAATTTTTCGTAAGGGTACTGAACCGTAATGGGGCGACGACGCATATGGTCAAAGGTAACCCCAAGCCCCTGGCCGATATATTTTGCAGATTGAAAGGTTTCCTTCGCGTAATCGGTAACTTGGTTCAGAAACTTGAGCATGATGTCTCCCTCCAACAGCTATCAGTAAACATTAATTAGTTATCAGTAAAGAAAAAAATCAGTTTTAAGTCATCTGTAATCAGCATTTCAGACTCAGTTGGTAATCAGTAGCTTTCAAATTAAAATCTTACACTGAATAACTGATAACTGATAACTGATCACTGATAACTGCTACCCACCTTATCCGCCAAAAGCAACGGGAAAAGCCAGCTTGAGTGCCGCCGTTAATAGTAAATTGACCAAGCCAATGGGTAATAGGAATTTCCAGCCTAGATTTAACAATTGGTCAATCCGTACCCGAGGTAATGTCCACCGTAGTAGAACCGCCGTAAAGACCAACAGATAGGCTTTGAGAACCGTCATGGTGA
The DNA here is from genome assembly GCF_057220675.1 of Planktothrix sp. PLAVEN19ND. NCBI lineage: Bacteria > Bacillati > Cyanobacteriota > Cyanophyceae > Oscillatoriales > Microcoleaceae > Planktothrix > Planktothrix sp. PLAVEN19ND. The sequence goes on from NZ_CM170132.1 coordinate 4,746,975, forward strand.
TACCTAACATCGCCAAAATCACCTGTAACCAGGGTGTGGTTTCACTCAATCCCAAGACTCGGACAACTACATCTACCGGAATCGGGAAATCCCAACCCCCCAAATATAAGACTGCCACAATCAAAGCCGACAGTACCAAGTTGACATAGGATGCTAAATAATACAGAGCAAACTTCATCCCCGAATATTCGGTCTGATAACCAGCCACCAGTTCTTCCTCGGCCTCGGGTAAGTCAAAGGGCAAGCGCTCACACTCGGCTAGGGCCGCAATCCAGAAGATTAGGAAGCCTACGGGTTGACGCCAGATATTCCACCCCAGAATGCCATAGCCAGACTGCTGATTCACGATATCCAAGGTACTCATACTATTGGAAATCATCACCACGGCTAGAACTGCTAAGGCTAGGGGAATTTCATAGCTAATCGATTGGGCGACGGCTCGTAACCCTCCCAATAAAGAATATTTATTATTGGAGGCATAACCGGACATTAACAACCCAATCGGTTGAATACTTGAAAGGGCAATCCAGAGAAAAATGGCGGTACTGAGATCCGTAATCACCATGTTTTGTCCAAAGGGGACAATTAAATAGGACAAAAACACGGGAATGGACACAATAACAGGCCCCAAGGTAAATAACCAGGGGTCTGCATTAAAGGGAATCGTATCTTCTTTGAACAGTAATTTCAAACCATCGGCTAAAGGGGCTAAGATTCCCATTGGGCCCATATATTCGGGGCCAATACGCTGCTGGGCGGCGGCGGAAATTTTCCGTTCTAGCCATACCGTTCCTAAAACACCAACGGTGGCAGACACAATCATTAATCCCATGGGCAGAGGCAGCCAAAACAATTTGGCAATCTCTAAGGGTAGGCCCAGACCTGTGAGGCCTTCTACAAAACTTGCTTGTAAGTCAATTCCTGGGTTCATGGAATCAGTAATCAGTAATCAGTCATCAGTCATCAGTGTAGAACTGATCACTAATTTTTTGCCGTAAACCAGTATAGCGTTTGACTGCTCTCAAAACTTTAGGGTCATAGTGTGAAAATTCACCTGGAATGCGGCTGTAAAAATGCTTTACAGGGTTTCTCCTTCTAGGTTAATGGCGCAGTTGCGTTCATGAATGGGAATATAGGTTTCATTATGGGAACCGGTATAAATTTGAGTCGGACGGAAGATCCGGTTTTTGGTGAGTTGTTCTTTCCAGTGGGCTAACCAACCCGAAACCCTGGCGATCGCAAAAATCGGGGTAAATAGATCGGAGGGAATGTTTAATTTGCGGTAAACCAGACCGGAATAGAAATCAACGTTAGGATAAATGCCTTTTTGCCCTAAACGATCAGCAACTACCCGTTCTAATTCCAAAGCAATTTCATAATATTCATCATGACCAAATTTCTCAAATAGTTGCTCTCCCAATTCTTGCAAAATGGTAGCCCGGGGATCTTTAACTTTATAAACCCGATGTCCAAATCCCATGATTTTTGATTTTGTAGCAATCAGATGATCCACATAGGGGCCAACATTTTCCACCGACCCAATTTCTTCTAACATGGTCAAAACTTCTTCATTCGCTCCTCCGTGCAATGGCCCGGCTAAGGTTCCTACAGCAGAAGCCACCACCGCATAGGGATCGGTGAGGGTGGAGGCCGTCACCATGGCTGAGAATGTGGAAGCGTTAATAGTATGTTCCGCATGCAGGGTGAGACAAATATCAAAGACCCGTGCCGCGATCGGATCGGGTTCGCGCTCATTTAACATATAGAGAAAGTTGGCGGAATAATCCAAATCATCCCGGGGTTGTACGGGATCGTTACCCTTTCGCATCAATTGGAAGGCTGCAACCATTGTCGGAATTTTAGCGATTAACCGAACAACGGCTTCTCGAATATATTCGGGATTATCCAAAGCCCGACGAGAATAGAATAGTCCTAAAGCCGCCGCCGAAGTTTGTAAGGCGTCCATGGGATGTCCGGTTTCGGGGAAACATTTCATCATGTCCCGAATTCGATATTTAATCCGTCGATGATAGCGAATTTCATGTTCAAATTCGACTAATTCATCTTTGGTGGGGAGTTTTCCCCAGATCAGTAAATAGGAAGTTTCCAGAAAGGTACTCTGGTTCGCCAGTTGTTCAATACCAATTCCTCGGTACTCTAATATGCCTTTTTGTCCATCAACGTAGCTAATACTGGATAAGGTGACCGGAACCCCCTCAAGACCGGGTTTGAATTCACTAACGGTAGTCATAGAAGTTTGTGTATGTGTGTGGATATTTATCAAGCTACATTACCAGAGCAATTGATAGTGTTTTCGTTTTGACAGGATTTTGTTATCTCTTTCTGACACTCATGCAATACCCTCGGCGCTTCAATTTAACAAAAATTTGGGGGGAGTCAGCCAGAACAGTTGACTATTCCCCATCGGGTGGGTGGCGGGCAGGGTAATTCCCATAATTCCGGCTTTTTTGACCATCAGGGATGCTTTAGGCTGTCCCCAGATCAATAATTCCGCCCAATATCCTAAATCGGGTTGATGTCCCACTAAGGCTAAACTTTTACCCCCCGTTAACTGCCAAGTTTTGTACCAAGAGATCCAATCCTCAATCTTGCCATCGGGAGCTAAGGGGGCAAATTCCTCTAGGTTAGGGGATAATCCTACGGCTTTGAGGATGTCTGCGGTTTGACGGGCGCGAATTAGGGGACTGGTGAGAATTTGATCAAATTGTAAGTTGAGTTGTTTCAAGCGAGTTGCCACTTGGCGGGTTTTGCGATCGCCTTCTTGGGTCAAAGGACGTTGATCATCATTTTCATAGGTTCCCCGTTCTGCTGCAATGCCATGACGAATCAAATATAAATTAGTCATAAGAAAAAATATATTCCTGTTGATAGCTTTATATACTAAGATTTTAAGGGTTTTATCTTGAAACCTCTGAAAATTAGTTAGGTTACATTTGTAGTCTTTTTCTTGACTTTTTATTGAAACTATGCGTCTATAATGCTGATCTTCAGGTTAGATCGGTGGATATTTTTAGGTGCAGCTTAATCGATCTCAATTCTACAATTCATTTCGGTGTGAAGGAGTAATCTCGTGGCTCAGTATAGTCCTATCCTGCGACAACAAAAAATCGCCCTCTTTGCTCTTGTAGCGGCGACTACAAGTTTTGTGATGGGTGTGATATTACCATTTAATCTGCGTGTTGAACGCGCCAGTAAACAGGGTATTGCTGCGGTTTCTTCACCACCCCAAAGGAGGATTTCTCAAGGATCTGAAAAAGCTCAAGATACTGCTTCGGTGCAGACAACTGCTCCCGAGATATCCAGGTCGGACTTAAATCCGAAAGAGGCGATCTCCCAAGGTGTGGAGAGCCTGGAAAAGACCTTAGCACAACTAGAAACTCAACGCTTTAACTATACCATTCCTGAACAGTTTCAAGGGAAAACCGTTAAACAAGTGAGTCTTTCTGGGGAACAAAAAGTAATTGCCTTTACCTTTGATGATGGCCCCTGGCCCAAGAGTACCCGACAAGTTTTAGATATTCTCAAAGATAATAATATTAAAGCTACTTTCTTTTGGGTGGGTTATGCTCTAAAAAATCAGAAGGATATTGGCAAGGAAGTGGTTAACGAAGGTCATGTTATTGCCAACCATTCCTGGAGTCATCGCTACCAAAAATATAGTGCAGCCGGAGCCACGGAGGAAATTGAAAGCAACAATAAATTAATTGAAGAAGTAACTGGGGTTGAAAGTCCCTTATTTCGACCCCCCGGGGGAGTTTTGGATAATGGGTTAGTTGACTATGCGTTGAAGCAGAATCATGTGAATATCATGTGGTCAGTGGATTCTCAGGACTGGAAATCTTCATCGGACAAAATTATTGATAATGTTTTAAAACAGGCTAAATCCGGTGGCATTATTTTAATGCACGATGGGGGAGGAAATCGTTCGGAAACGGTAAAAGCATTACCCATTGTAATCAAAAAACTCAAAGAGCAGGGTTATACTTTTGTCACAGTTCCTGAACTATTAAAACTCGCCGATCAAAAACCGGTTGAACCATCTCAACCGACCGATAGCAGTCAACCTTAAATCCATAATTAATCTAGGATTAGTGACAACGGAAAGTTCGTAGGGGCGGGTTCATCGAGATTTAGGTGATTAACAAAGATCTCAATAAACCCGCCCGTACAGGTTAATTGGTTAATTTAGGAGTTTAAGGTTGTGATTATTTCTAATAGTTTGGAACCGAAATTAACGGAAAATAAACCTCAGTTTCAGGATAGTTTTTTAATTACAATTGCGCCTCTTTTATTAGAGGAAATTTATACTTTAGCCGATGATCAAAGAAATGGCGCTATTGTGGTTATGAGTGGAATGGTGAGAAATCAAACCAATGGTCAACCCGTGGAATCTTTAGAATATCAAGCCTATCAACCAATGGCGATAAGGGTATTTGAAAAAATTGCCACAGATATTCGCACTTCCTGGTCAGATGTGACCCGTGTGGTGATTCATCATCGTATTGGACGGTTAAGAATTGGTGAAATTAGTGTTTTAATTGCAGTGGGTTGTCCTCACCGTCGAGAAGCCTTTGAAGCCTGTCAATATGCGATTGATACCTTAAAGCATACAGCACCGATTTGGAAAAAAGAACATGGGAAAGATGGTTCAAGTAGTTGGGTGAGTATTGGGGCTTGTGAAACCAATTGTTAATCTCAATAGCAGGGAATAGGGAAAAGGGAACAGGAGGAAAAAGAAAATAGGGAATAGGGGATAGAAAAAAGTGATTAGCCATTAGTAAAAGAAGTTATTACAGAAACCTAGTTTAGTGGGATTTCTTGATACAAGCAGAACCACTTACGGCTATAATTAAATCAGCATTGTCATCTATCCATAGGCTTAAACATGAGTAAATGCCTTAACCCCGGTTGTTCACAAATTAACTCTAAAACAGCCTTTTGTCAAAAGTGTGGTTCTAAATTACTGTTAACAGATCGATATCGGGCGTTAGAAATATTAGGACAAGGAGGTTTTGGTCGGACGTTTCTAGCGGTTGATGAGCAGAAACCTTCTCAACCCTATTGTGTAATTAAACAATTTTTACCGAAAGATCAAGGTACGAATACTCAAGAAAAAGCGGGAGAACTTTTTAAACAGGAAGCGATACAATTAGAACATTTAGGCAAACATCAACAAATTCCTGAATTATTCGCCTATTTAATCCAAGATAACCGTCAATATCTAGTTCAAGAATATATTGAAGGACAAAATTTATTACAAGAATTAGCTCAAACTGGGGCATTTTCAGAAACTAAAATTATTAATCTTTTAGGAGATTTATTGCCTGTTTTAGCGTTTATTCATCAAAAACAGGTAATTCATCGAGATATTAAACCGGAAAATATTATTAGAAGAAAAAGCGATAATAAATTATTTTTAGTTGATTTTGGAGCAGCTAAAGCAGCCACCCACACGGCGTTGGCGAGGACAGGAACAGTTATTGGTACAGCCGAATATACTGCACCCGAACAATTAATGGGAAAAGCGACTTTTGCTAGTGATTTATATAGTTTAGGGGTGACTTGTATTTATTTATTAACTAATGTTGAACCGTTTAATTTATTTGATAGTGGTGAATGTGATTGGGTTTGGCGAGATTATTTAACAGTTAAAGTCAATAATACTTTGGGTCAAGTCTTAGATAAACTCTTACAACAGGGAACAAAAAACCGTTTTCAAACGGCTCAAGAAGTATTAGAAGCATTACAATTAACCCAAAAACAGATATCACCACCAACACCACAATTTACACCGCCACCAACAGTCAAACCAACACCACAACCAACACCCCAACCCAATATAAAATTAAAGTCAGCTAAAGGCGTTAATTATCGTCAATTAGAACAATTTTTGAAAGCGAGAAAATGGAAAGAAGCTGATGAAGAAACGGCCAATAAAATGTTAGAAGTCGCCGGAAGAACAAAGGAAGGATGGTTAAGGGTTGAAGATATTGATAATTTTTCCTGTGAGGATTTACGCACCATTGACCAACTTTGGGTAAAATATAGCAATGGACGCTTCGGATTTTCGGTACAGAAGCGCATCTATCAAAGTCTGGGTGGAACCCGGAGTTATGAGGATAAAGTCTGGGAAGCGTTTGGTGATCAGGTGGGTTGGCGTGTAGGAGGTAGCTGGTTATATTACGAAGATCTAAAATTCAATCAGACAGCACCAGTAGGCTACCTCCCCTTTCTATCAGGCCGTTTGGGGGTCGGGTGGGGTCGTTATGGGGTGGGTGGGGTTGGTCTCTTCTCTCGCGTCGAGACTTATTTTCAAACCGCTCAAGAAGTATTAGAAGCATTACAATTAACAGTTAAACCAACACCCCAACCCAATACAGAATTAAAGTCAGCTAAATGGTGGGCCTGGAACGGGCGGCTTTGGTGAGGTGGCTTTGTTTGTTTCTTCTCTCGCGTCGAGACTTGATGAATGTAACATATAAGGCTTACAGATATTCGTAAAGATTGATGACATTGATTGAATGTAGGGGCGGGTTCGCCGGGATTTTTGTTAATAATAATTAACCCAAATAAACCCGCCCAACCCAATAATAGAAATCAATATCAACCCGGTTTTATTAACGTTAAATTTTGGTGGGTTGGGGCGGGTTTATCAAGATTATTTGTCAGATTTGAAAAATTTTGTTGAACCCGCCCCTACGGGTTTTAGGGAATGTAGGGGCGGGTTCGCCGGAATTTTTGTTAATAATAATTAACCTAAATAAACCCGCCCAACCCAATAATAGGAATCAATATCAACCCGGTTTTATTAACGTTAAATTTTGGTGAGGTCGGGCGGGTTTATCAAGATTATTTTTCGGATTTGAAAAACTTTGTCGAACCCGCCCCTACGGGTTTAGGGAATGTAGGGGCGGGTTCGCCGGGATTTTTGTTAATAATAATTAACCCAAATAAACCCGCCCAACCCCATAATAGGAATCAATATAAACCCCGTTTTATTAACGTTAAATTTTGGTGAGGTCGGGCGGGTTTATCAAGATTATTTTTCGGATTTGAAAGATTTTGTCGAACCCGCCCCTACGGGTTTTATTTTAATAATTTTCCTCAACCCGTAGCGATATCAGAATATGTCGAAGTTTAATATATTAGAACAAGTTATAAAAATTTTGCTAGAATAAATGAGGGACTAAATTAGAGGCTAAGAACTGATGATGGTGCAAACCGTTACTAAAACCTATAGCTTTGAAGACTATCTCAATTATAAAGATGATACCGATCTCAAATATGAACTTTTCAACGGAGAATTAATTCCTATGCCACCTGCTAGTGGTTTACACGCTGAAATTTTATGTTTGATCTATGATATCTTAAAAGCAGAAATTCAACGATTACAACTAGATTGGGTGGTGCGACCTGGAACTGTGGGAGTCAGAACAGGAATCAGAAAATCTCGCATTCCTGATGTATTAGTGATGACGGAAACTCAGCGTCAATTTCTCAGCACATTATCTTCAGCCATATTAGAAGATTCGCCTTTATTAGCTGTTGAAATAGTCAGTCCGAATAACCCCGATGATGACTATCGTTATAAACGTTCAGAATATGCTGCGTTAGGGATTTATGAATATTGGATTATTGACCCACAAGCATTAAAAATATCAATTTTAACCTTAGTTTCGGGTTTGTATGAAGGGGTAGAATTTAGAGAAAAAGATATTATAAATTCTCTAAGTTTTCCCGAATTAAAATTAACAGCTGAACAAATTTTAAATCCTTTTTTGACTCATTAAGCGGGTTTTAGTGAATGTAGGGGCGGGTTAGACGGGATTTTTGTTAACAATAATTAACCCAAATAAACCCGCCCAACCCGACAATGGGAATCAATATCAACCCGGTTTTATTAACGTTAAATTTTGGTGGGGTAGGGCGGGTTTATCAAGATTATTTTTCGGATTTGAAAAACTTTGTCGAACCCGCCCCTACGGGTTTTATTTTAATAATTGGGTCAGAAACCCGGTTTCTTTCTTGGCGAAAAATAATTAGGCCAGCGACGGGTGAAATTTTGCCTCCGCCTCTGGCCCGTATCTGCTCGCTGCGTGGTAACTTTATGATAAAGTTAAAAATTGTAAAGAAAATGAGAGTCTGATGATCTCTCGGTTAACAAAAAACCAATATTGCTCACCCTTATAAACATTTATAGGATCTCCCATGCAACAGAATTGGCTAAATAGATTGCTCCTCTCTATTGCTATATTAGCTATTACCCTCTCCACCTGGGCAATTACCCCGGTTGCTCATGCGTTTAATAATCCTGAATTACTTCCTCAAATTCAAACCCCCGTTATTGACCTGGCGGGAATTTTCACCGATATTCAGGAAAATCTATTAGCCAAGGATATCGAAGATTTTGAAACCCAAACGGGTTGGAAAGTTCGGGTATTAACTCAATTTGACCAAACCCCCGGTCGCGCTGTTAAGGAGTATTGGGGACTGGATGATAAAAGCGTTTTAGTCGTAGCTGATGAGCGGGGGGGCAATATCCTAAACTTTAGCGTCGGTCGTCAGATTTACCCCTTCCTATCTCGGACATTCTGGGTGGAGTTACAAACTCGCTTCGGAAATCAATATTTTGTGAGAGAAAATGGCGAAGACCAATCAATTATTCAATCGATTGATACCATTCAAAGTTGTTTAATCCAAGGCGGTTGTCGGGTAGTTCCGGGACTTCCTCCAGAACAATGGATTTTAACCCTCATTACTTCTGCTATCGGTGGGGTTATTTGTGGTGTGGCAAGTATTCCCCGCAAGTCGGGACAATTGATTTCCTGGCAGTGGGCGTTAATTTTCTCGCCGCTATGGGGAATTTTATTTATTGCCTTCGGAATTGGCCCTGTGATCTCCCGTACCCAAGAATGGCTTCCCCTTGTCCGCAATATTTCAGGGTTTTTAATTGGTTTCTTAGTAGCCTATCTGACTCCGATATTAAATCAGTCCTTCTCCCAGGAAGGTTGAGGAAGCAGGGGAGCAGGGGGAGCAGGGGAAGCAGGGGAAGCAGGGGAAGCAGGGGAAAATAATTTATCCTCCGCATTCCGAACCCTGATTTCTCGTCAAATCGACAACAACCTGATACACTGGGTGAGTTGTAATCTGGTTCCCCTAAGTAAACTTTATTTAGCCCCAGAACTTCAGTAATAATCGGCGAGTCACAATGGAATGGCATATTACGGATGCCCAGAGTTTAGGAATTATTGACGATGAAATTGGCGATCATGTCTTTTCGCCAGCCGAATATGAAATTGTGCGCCGGGTGGTCTATGCGACGGCGGATTTTGAGTATAAAAGTTTAGTGCGGTTTTCTGACCAAGCTTTACAAGGTGGGGCGGCGGCCTTAGCTGCCCGGACAACGATTGTGGTGGATGTCCCCATGGTACAAGTCGGGATTACTCCTCGCATTCTTTCGACTTTTGCGAATCCGGTTTATTGTTCCATGGAGGCGGTAACTCGACCGCAACGGGAAAAAACTCGCTCGGCTTGGGGAATTGAGACGTTGGCCCGGCGCTATCCCGAGGCGATTTTTGTGATTGGTCAGGAACAAACAGCCCTTTCTGGGATAGTCGATTTAATTGAGGCGGAGGAAATTAAGCCGGCTTTGGTGATTGCCACCCCTTCGGGTTTTGTTGGGGCTGATGTGGCTAAGTCTCGTTTGAATGATTCGATGGTTCCCCATATTCGGATTGATGGACGCAAGGGTAGTGCGGTGGTAGCCGTGGCTTTGGTGGATGCTTTGGTTGATCTGGCTTGGCAAGCCTATGGTCGAGAAGGGAATGGGAATTAATTAATTAATTTAACCACAAAGACACAAAGGGGCTGAAAATACTAAGTTATTAGTTAGCCACTATCATATTTTCGTCTTTTTGTCAAGGGGTGTTCGGAAAGGGTGGAATTTAAAAAGTTAATTATGGGTTTTTTTAGGGGTGGTTTTTGGGGTTTTGGTTGATTTTTAGAGTTTTTATAGGCTTTGTGGCTTCTGATTTGGGGTATGGTTATAAGACAGGCAATCTTAGTCTATTTACTAAAACTCTAACATTCGCTGAAAGTATTGTCAAGTGGTGGGCTTAATAGAAGTTATTCTCAATAATTGGGCTTTTATTAAGAATTGTGAAATGGGGATAATTTTAAAATTTAAAATTATTCGGTTGTAGGTATTAGATTAGTTAATCTATTTTGGGGGATTTTGAGGTTAGGGTTGATCATCATCATAAACCTGATCATAACCGTTTGCGGGTTGATAACGTTCAATAGCAGAAGTCTGGGGAGAGGGGGGTGCTTTTTTGGGACGACGGGACTGGAAGCGATGACTAATTTCTCTAAAAATATCTCGACGGACGTAGGGATAGTCACTAATCCAGAGATTTTGACTGGGAATATAGACATCGGAAACTTCATTAATTTCGCTTAAATCATCTAAATAAGACATCACAATCATCTGGGCAACTTGACCTCGACGTAAGCGTTTATGATTGCGATTTAGGGGGGCTTGAATTAAGGTACTAAACCCGGTAGCATCTCCGATTTCTACGTTAATTCTTCTTTCCAAGTTTTCAATAATAATTAGTTCTCCGCGCTTATTCACAGATTCCTGTTGTTCTGTGACTGCTTCACTAATATAAGAATCAAGAATTTTTCCCTGTAAAAATCCTGCATAGGGATATTTTCGATATTTAATATTCCGCCAACTAGCTTCCCAAACGGGCATCCATAACCAATATAAAGAGGAGCTAATCCCGGCGATTAATATTAGGATTCTCAGGGTATCTCCTTCTACGGTATATTCCAGAAAAATCCAAACCGCTAAACAAACCGCAGAAACCAATAGACGTTTTAAAAAATCTCTGGGTTTTCCCCAACAATACTTATATTGTTCACCTGTAGCTACAGATGGAATTAATTCTTCAAAAGTTTGACGAGTTATGGGAACAAGCATTTTTCAGTTACCAGTTATCAGTTATCAGTCATCAGTTATTAATCGAGACAAGGGAAGTTTAAGTGTTCTAATCCTTAATTTAAGGGAAAAGAGAAAAAGGAATAGGTAATGGGTAATAGGTAATAGTTTACTCCCCCTGCTCCCCCTGCTCCCTCTGCCTCCCCTGCCTCCCCTGCCTCCCCTGCTCCCCCTGCCTCCCCTGCCTCCCCTGCCTCCCCTGCCTCCCCTGCCTCCCCTGTTCCCTACTATAAAATTTTTTCCAATCCATAAACCAAGGTTTTCAAGGCTAAGACTTTGCGAATCGCCAGTAGAACTCCGGGCATATAACAGGAGCGATCGCTAGTATCATGACGCAAGGTATAAACTTGACCCGCTGCCCCAAAAATCACCTCTTGATGGGCAATTAATCCGGGTAAACGGATACTATGAATTCTAATTCCCTCTCCGGCTTCGGCGCCCCTGGCTCCGGTTATTTTTTCGGTTTCCGTGACCAGAGGAGAATTATAGGTTTTCCCTAATTCTGCTAATAATTGCGCCGTTTGAATGGCTGTACCACTGGGAGCATCGGCTTTTTGATTATGATGTAATTCGATAATTTCCACATGATCAAAATAGCGAGAAGCGGCAATTGCTGCTTGTTGTAATAACACCATGCCAATGGAAAAATTAGGGATCAGCAAACACCCCATACTGGCTTTATCCGCAAATTCCGCTAAGTCTTGAATTTGGGCCGGACTTAACCCCGTAGTTCCCACAACTGGACGCACCCCATAGGCGATCGCCGCCCGAATATTGTCGTACACTGAATCAGGATGGGTAAAATCTACCATCACCCCGGGCTGTTTTTCCTGGGCTGCCATGGCTAACATTCCTTCTCGGTCATTAGTAATCGGAACTTCCAAGGGTTCAATTCCGACTAAAGTTCCCGCATCTTGTTCTTGATAAGCCGGGTTATGATCAATCGCCCCTAACAAGGTCATATCGGGAGAGGCGGCGACCGCTTTAATCACTTCGCGGCCCATTTTTCCGCCAGCGCCATTAACAATTACAGGAATAGGAAGGGAATTAGTCATAATAAATTCAATATATCTCGGTCAAAATTTCCAGTCACAGAAAAGATTTCGCGTAAATTATACCTAGAAGGAGTATTTAATTAAAATCCTTTCGGTATTTGTATTTTACCTTAAATTCATGTTTTCTCGAAAGTTGCGTTTTCTCAAAACTTGGTTATCCTTACCGATGCCCGGAGATGAAGGGGAAGTTTTACCCTCCTTAGTCCGGTTATCCCCGGCTTTATCGACCAGTTTAATCGTTACGGTGCTTGTGGTCGGATGTCAAAAATTAGGCTGGTTAGAACCTTTAGAATTAAGAATGTTTGATGCGTTGGTCTGTTTGCGGTCTATGCCTGAACCTGACCCTCACTTATTAATTGTTGCTATTACTGAAGATGATATCCAATCTCAAAAACAATGGCCGTTGACGGATAAAATTTTGGCACAGGTTTTTTCTCAACTTCAACAACATCAACCCCGGGTAATTGGCTTAGATTTATACCGAGATTTACCCCGAGAACCGGGGGGTACCCAATTATTACAGCAGTTAAAAGCAGATAATGTCATTGTAATTACTAAAATCGGCAATTCTAAAAATCCCAGTGTGTCACCGCCCCCGGGAATTTCTCCAGAGCAAATTGGATTTAATGATTTAGTATTAGACCCGGATGGGGTGGTGCGTCGCCAGTTATTATTTGCCAGTGGCCAGGATAATCAAACGGTTTTTGCTTTTTCTTTACAACTAGCATTAACTTACTTAAAAGCCCAGGGAATTGAACCTAAGAATAATAGCCGATATCCCCAATACATGGAACTTAAAAATAGCATATTTTTCCCTTTAAAATCGGGAGATGGAGGCTATGCTAATATCGATGACCGAGGATACCAAATTCTGCTCAATTATCGGACTCCAGAAATTGCTAGAATTGTCAGTATCGGAGAGGTTTTATCAAATCAAGTTAATCCCAATTGGATTAAAAATAAAATTGTCTTAATTGGGACAACCGCCCCGAGTATTCCCGATGTTTTTTTAACCCCCTATAGTATGAAGGCCGGGGATGATTTTAAAATGCCTGGGGTACTGATTCATGCTCAAATGGTGAGCCAGATTATTAATTCTACCCTAAGTTATCAATCTCCCAATCTATTATCCCAAATTTTATATCCTTCAGATTTATTTAGGTTTATGCCCCAATCTTTAGAACTATTGTGGATAGGAATTTGGGCAATAGTTGGAGGGATATTAATGTGGCAAATTTCCCATCCTCTGAATCAGGGAGTAGCTTTAATAATCGGAATTGTGAGTTTATTGGGAACGAGCTATGGAGTATTTTTATTAAATATTTGGGTTCCTGTTATTGCTCCTATCTTCTCCTTATTTTTGTCAGGAATAGGGGTAATTGCTTATAAACAAATTCATAATTCTTTGCATGATGCCCTGACCGGATTACCTAACCGTATTTTATTTTTAGATCGGGTGGGATGGTCAATTGTAAATACAAAGAATGAGCAATCTCAATGTGCAGTTCTGTTTTTAAATATTGATCGATTTAAAAGAATTAATGATAGTTTAGGATATGAAGCGGGAAATCAATTATTAATTGAGATTGTCCAAAGAATCAAGCATTGTTTGAGAAATAAAGATATTATTGCTAGGCTGGGTGGAGATGAATTTGCGATTTTAATTGAACATTTAAAGTCCCCTGAAAATGCTATTTTTGTCGCCAATCGCATTCAAAATACTCTCCTTTCTCCTTTTAACTTGAATAATCATAATATTTTTATGACTTTAAGTATGGGAATTGCTTTTAGTGAAACCGCCGAAGGAAAGGCAGATTATTTATTAAGAAATGCCCATACTGCCATGTATCGCGCCCGAAGTTTAGGAAAGGGAATGATCCAGGTTTTTGAACAGACCATGCACGTTAATGGCATTGAGCAATTAGAATTAGAAACCTCTTTGAGATTAGCCCTAGAACGTCAAGAATTTGTGTTATATTATCAACCAGTGATTGAATTGAAATCCGGTCAAATTTCTGGGTTTGAGGCTTTAATTCGTTGGCAACATCCCGGGGAAGGATTAGTTACCCCAGAACGATTTATGGCTACGGCAAAAGAGACGGGATTGATTGTCCCCATGGGGAAATGGGCAATTCAAGAAGCCTGTAATCAATTAAAAATTTGGCAACAACAATTTCATTGGCAACCCGAATTAATTTTAGGAGTTAACTTATCTGCCAGACAGTTTTTTCAAATTGATTTAATCGAACAAATTCAAGAGATTATTCAAACTTCAGAAATTAACCCCAATGGGTTGAGATTGGAAATTACAGAAAGTGTGATTATGGATGATTTGGAGGCAACTATTAATTTATTAAAACAATTAAAATCCCTAGGGTTAAAATTAAGTATTGATGATTTTGGGACGGGGTTTTCTTCTTTAAGTTATTTACCTCGATTTCCCATTGATACACTTAAAATTGATCGGTCTTTTGTGGGGAAAATAGAAGCAGATGAAGCAGGAGAAAATTTAGTCATTGTCCGCACGATTATTCGGTTAGCTCATGCCTTAAATAAAGAGGTGATTGCAGAAGGGGTAGAAACCGCTTATCAATTGGCACAATTACGGTCTTTAGGATGTGGATATGCCCAAGGTTATTTCTTTCTTAAACCTGTTCCTCCAGATATTGTAACAGCTTTTGTTGAATCTAATCCTCAATGGTAAAATCAGTCATCAGTTATCAGTTTATTACCCATTACCCATTACCCATTACCCATGAATAAAATGAATATTTCCCACGATGCTCGACAATATGCCCCGGCGACAGAACGAAATCAACAACCCATTTTAGAGGTCTTAAAACGGGTACTTCCGGTGAATGGGACGGTGTTAGAAATTGCCAGTGGTACGGGACAACACGCGGTATTTTTTGCACCTGAATTGAAGCCGAGAAAATGGTTGCCATCGGAAGTTAATCCGATTTTGCAAGCGAGTATTTTAGCTTGGGAAACCTATTTTCCTTCAGATAATTTATTTCCTCCTTTAGAATTAGATGTACAAAAATCTATTTGGTTAGTCGAAAATCCCGATTTAAAATTTCCCTTTTGCTTACAGGAATTTCCGATTACTGCCATTGTTAATATTAATATGATTCATATTTCCCCCTGGTCAGCTTGCCTCAAATTAATGGCAGGTGCAAATCGAATTTTACCCCCAGGAGGAATTTTATATTTATACGGCCCCTATAAACAAAATGGCAAACATACCGCACCCAGTAATCAAGAGTTTGATACTTCTTTGCGGTTATCTAATCCAGAATGGGGAGTCAGGGATTTGGAGGCGGTGAGCGAAATTGCAACATTAGAAAATTTGCAATTAGTAGAAGTTATCCCCATGCCCGCTAATAATTTATCCTTGATTTTTAAGAAAATATAGGATATAATTAAGTAGGTTTAAGAAGTTGCAACCTCCATCATTTCTGGCGGAGAAAAATCCGAGCTAATCTGAATATCATGGGTTTGTGATTGTCTCCCGGGTATAGGATTTGTTGGTTCTTGATGGCGAGATTGAGGAACTTGTTGTTCTAATAAATTCTGAATATCGGGAGGGAGAGTCACATCAGGAACACTTTGTTGAGATAACCAGGCAACTCCTCCCATAGAACTTGCTAAAATAGCCGCATAACCTAAATATAAATGGGCTGAATTGAGGTAAAATTCTGAATCCACATCAACCTTAGAATTAGACTTTCCTACGGGTTGATTAAATTCCAAACAAGGAAAAGATGATGCCATTTTTCCTCCTTCTAATCCCAAGGCATTCGCCACCCGATAAATAAACCCGCGAATATAAATATCTTCGGGTAAAGCCTCAAGTTTTCCCTGTTCTAAAGCCTCTAAATGATGGAGAGGAACTAAAGTAAAATAGTGCATTTGCTGTAATGTAAGACTATAGGATTCTCGAGCATTACGCAGTTCTATCCCAATTTCTTGTAAATAGATCTTTTGTTTTTCCTGAATTTGATGGTTAATTTCTGCTTGATTCTGAGGTTTATTTTTAGTTTTAGTTTTAGGAATATTATCTGATTCAGAAACACCCGGAGTTTTTTCTGGAGATTCTACCGTTAAATCCGGTGCTTGATATCCCGCAACTAACCCCAGGGGAGAAACAACAACCGTTTGAATTTCTGTAGGAGTAGAACTATCTGAATCATTCGAGGGAATAGCAGTTACGGAAATAGAATGATTAGCAGCAGAAGACAGGGTAGAAATAATCGCTGTTTCTTGTCTGGCTATTTGCTTTAAAGACAATTGAATGGCTTCTCGTCCCACAGCTTTAATCACAATTTCAGCTTTACTAGCCGCCTGTCCTAACATTTTTTGTAAACTTTTGAGAGCAATATTATAGACTTCACTACAATATAATTCCGCCTCAATTTGACGCACCAGGGAGCGTAAACCTTCAGGAGAGACCTCTGCTGTTGTCGGTGCTGTCATCCCAAAACCATTGACCGGATTTAGTTGCATAATTGATACCCCGCCTCAATACCACCTATCTAACTTCCTTTCTTCTATGGTTTGGTTGTGATTCCGGATGCGGAGGAAGTACAAAAATCTTTTAGCTCAAAATGTTTCAGCATTTTTTAACTGAATATGTAAAAATAAATTACGTTAATATTGGAAATTGAGAGTAAACTGTGAGTTCAACTGTCGTCACGCCAAAAGATACACAAACAACGGTCAACCTGTCTCGTCGTCCTGTTTTTCCCTTCACCGCAATTGTCGGCCAGGAAGAAATGAAACTGGCTTTAATTTTAAATACTATCGATCCTAAAATCGGTGGTGTGATGATTATGGGCGATCGCGGGACAGGAAAATCCACCACCATCCGCGCCCTAGCTGACCTGCTACCCGAAATTGAAGTGATCGCCGATGACCCCTTCAATAGCCATCCCACCGATGCGGAATTGATGAGTGATAACGTCCGCGAGCGTCTGAGCCAGCATCAGGATATTCCCGTATCTCGGAAAAAAGTCCCGATGGTAGATTTGCCTTTGGGGGCCACGGAAGACCGAGTTTGTGGCACAATTGACATTGAAAAAGCCCTATCTGAAGGGGTGAAAGCCTTTGAACCTGGACTTCTAGCCAAAGCTAATCGGGGGATTTTGTATGTGGATGAAGTCAACCTCCTCGATGATCACTTAGTTGACGTCTTGTTAGACTCGGCGGCCAGTGGTTGGAACACCGTAGAACGGGAGGGCATTTCCATCCGTCACCCCGCCCGGTTTGTGTTAGTCGGTTCGGGAAACCCCGAAGAAGGCGAGTTACGCCCACAATTATTAGATCGGTTTGGAATGCACGCCGAAATTAGAACCGTAAAAGAGCCGAATTTACGAGTTAAAATTGTTGAAGAAAGAACCTCTTTTGATCAAAATCCTCAAACATTTTTAGAAACCCATATTAATGACCAAAACCAATTACAAAATAAACTGGTAGAAGCTCAAACTCTCCTCCCCTCTGTCCAAATTGATCATGATTTACGGGTAAAAATTTCCCAGATTTGTTCAGAATTAGATGTGGATGGTTTACGGGGAGATATTGTCAGTAACCGGGCGGCTAAAGCCCTAGCCGCTTTTGAAGGACGCACAGAAGTCACCGTCGATGATATTCAACGGGTGATTACCTTATGTTTGCGTCACCGTCTGCGCAAAGATCCCCTAGAAACCATTGATTCGGGTTTCAAAGTTCAAAAGGTTTTCCGTCAAGTTTTTGGTTTACCTGATGCCTAGTTACAGGTGAGGTCGTGTAGCGTTAATTGAAGTGGAAAATCCCTGATTGCAGCCGAAATCAGATCCCCCTAAATCCCCCTTTTTAAGGGGGACTTTGATCGGAAATTTCCCAACTAGAAAAAACCAGGGATTTTATAACTCCGGTTGCCATTTTTAAGGCGGGTTAGGGGGGATCAAACCGGGAGCCACTTATAGCATTTTTCAGATGAAAAAAATAATTTTAGGTTTTGATCCGGGTTTAGCAATATTAGGATTTGGGGCAATAGAGTGTGAAATTGATGACAAAACTCAGGAACAAAAATCCGTTTCTATGATTGATTTTGGAGTAATTAAAACCCCAGCCAAAACCGAATTAGGCAAGCGTTTATGTATTATTTATGAGGATTTAAACCAGTTATTAACTCATATAAAACCTGATTTGGCTATTGTGGAAAAACTCTTTTTTTATCGTATGGCAAATACCATTGCCGTTGCTCAAGCCAAAGGAGTGTTATTATTGGTTTTAGCTCAACACCAAATTCCGTTAATTGAGTTTACTCCGGGTCAAGTTAAAAAGGCGTTGACAGGACACGGTAATGCGGACAAATATCAAGTTCAAGCAGCGGTCGCCCGGGAATTGAATTTAACAGAAATTCCTAAACCTGATGATGCTGCGGATGCTTTAGCTACCGCTTTAACCGCTTGGTTTGATCCTGATATAATTTTCCAATACGAGTTAATTCACTGAAGTATAACGGATTATTTATGATTATTCTCACCTCTCAAGAAATCGCTCAATTTCGCTCCCAACTGGCTGAATATTCCGTTGCTTTAGAAGCCTTAGATAGAATTGAAAATTGTGAAGGAGATCTCGAAGATGCGGCCATTGAAATGGCAATTTATGTGGGTCAGTCACCCGATACTTCTGAAAATTGGTTAGATGGTTTAGCCAAACGATATCGAGTGAGTTTGTGTAATAAAGACCTGCGGGAAGAATTAATTCAAGGCAATATTACAGCCATGGTAGAATCTCTAATTGCGGAAAATCAATGTCCAGCCCTATTAATTACCCCGGTTGTAATTTATGCGGTGAAATCGGGAATTGATCAATTTTGTCAACCTTTAGAATATAAATTATAGGGATTTGGTAACAAAACAAACCCCGGAAACGAAGATTTTACCCTAAAATTAGAAATCAAACACAAACCGAATTTAGGAGTAATTTATGAGTCCAGAAACCTTAGTCAAAAAAGAGCCTGTTACCCACGATTTTAGTATTGATGACTTTAATTCCCATGTCATGAATACCTACGCCCGTTTTCCCATTGCCTTAGAGCGCGGAGAAGGGTGTCGCGTTTGGGATACTAATGGCAAAGAATACTTAGATTTTGTCGCCGGAATTGCTACTTGTACCCTAGGACACGCCCATCCGGTATTAATTGAAGCGGTCACCCAACAAATTAAAACTCTGCACCATGTTTCTAATTTATATTATGTTCCCGTGCAAGGAGAATTAGCCAAATGGTTAACCGATCATTCCTGTGCAGATAAGGCATTTTTCTGTAATTCTGGAGCAGAAGCTAACGAAGGAGCGATTAAATTAGCTCGGAAATATGCCCACGACAAATTAAATATTGAAGACCCGGTTATTATCACCGCCCACGCCAGTTTTCATGGTCGAACTTTAGCCACAATTACGGCTACGGGACAACCCAAATATCAAAAAGGTTTTAGTCCGTTAGTGCCAGGTTTTGTGTATGTTCCTTATAATGATATTCAGGCTTTAGAATCAACAATTGCTGATGTTGATCAAGACGGGCGACGGGTAGCTGCGATTATGTTAGAAGCCCTGCAAGGAGAAGGAGGTGTCCGTCCTGGGGATATTCAATATTTCCAACGAGTTCGGCAAATTTGCGATGAAAAAGGCATTCTTTTAATCTTAGATGAAGTTCAGGTTGGCGTGGGTCGCAGTGGTAAATTATGGGGTTATGAAAATTTAGGAATTGAGCCGGATATTTTTACCTCAGCGAAGGGTTTGGGCGGTGGTATTCCCATCGGGGCGATGATGTGTAAAGCATTCTGTGATGTTTTTGAACCCGGAAGTCATGCGTCTACCTTTGGCGGAAATCCTTTTGTTTGTGCGGTGGCGTTGGCGGTTTGTCAAACCTTAGAACGAGAAAATATTCTGGAAAATGTTATAAAACGGGGAGAACAACTTCGTAACAAACTAACAGAAATTGCCCAAAAATATCCTGATTTAATTGCCGAAGTCCGAGGCTGGGGTTTAATTAATGGTTTAGAATTAAAAGAGGATGTGGAATTAACCTCCCCCCAGGTGGTGAAAGTGGCAATGGAAGCCGGGTTATTGTTAGTTCCAGCTGGCCCGAAAGTGTTACGTTTTGTACCGCCTTTAATTGTGACGGAGGAAGAAGTTAATCAGGCGTTACAAGCGGTTGAAAATGCCTTAAAACAGTTAACAGCTTAATTTAACTCAATTCCCTATTCTTCTTTCTTTAACCGAGAGAAGGTAGGGAAAATCAAATTATATTTGATAATTTTTTGCAATAGTTATAGCTAAATATTGAAAAAATTATTAGCTTTTTTTTGAACGATAACGATACAGAGGAGAAGTATTGATTTGACTCTCCAATTGAGAAATCAAATCATCTAAAATAGAAATTCCTGCATCTGCTCGTTGGCAAACTTCCTGAATTTTGACAGATGTTTGTTGCACTTTTTGTAAATCGGGTTGATGTTCTTGGGTCATGGCAAATTAAAGTTACTTTTTGCTTCTCCAATTGTAGCTTGTGCTCTGGCTATTGTGACTATTGCGTCCTCAATAGAACGAGTCAGTGGCTCCAGCATAGTAGAATGAGAAATCCGCTGTGATTCAGCCATTCTAGCCATAAGAGTATAAAATCGAGAATAGTAAGTATTTGCCCTTTGCCGAATATTATCCAGATCTTCTAAGGTGATGATCGTGGTTTCGGTTTCAGAATAAGTTTCCATGATTACAAAACTAGTTTCTGTAGCATGGTTAATAACCGCTAATAACTGTCTTTGTAATTCTAAAACCGTTGTTGTAAGTTCCAGGGGAAGTGCAACCATTGATAATTGGGAGAATAACAATCAAGATAGGTCAGCCTTGATTATGACATATCATGATCTGAAATGTTTGGTTATACTAAATTAATGGAGGGAAACCCACTATGACCACAGCGACTTTAACCATACCTGAACAGCGCACGGTTTTAAATCAAGTCAGTTGGCAAACATTTATTAATTTATTGGACGATTTAGGGGATAATCGTGCTGCTCGTTTATATTATGATCAAGGAGTATTAGAAATTATGACTCCATTGGGAGAACACGAGAATAACAATCGGTTTATTGATGATTTAGTGAGAGCTATCGCAGATGAATTAAACCTAAACCTAAAAAAAATGGGATCTTTAACCTTAAAACGAGAAGAATTATTAAAAGGTGCAGAACCGGATTCTTGTTATTATTTGAATAATGAACCCTTAGTTAGACATAAACAGAATATTGATTTGGCATCAGACCCACCTCCTGATTTAGTATTGGAAATTGATATAACTAGCAGTTCTTTAGATAAACAAGCGATTTATGCGTCCTTTGAAATTCCTGAACTATGGCGTTATAATGGTCAGAAATTAGAGGTTTTTGTTTTAGATAAAATCACTCAGTCCTATCAAAAATCAACTCAAAGTTTACATTTTCCCTGGCTCCCTTTAGAAATTATTCCCCAATATATTCGCCAAAGTTTAAGAGATGGAGAAACTGCCACATTAAAGGGGTTTAGAACTTGGGTTCGAGAACAAGATCATCGCCACTAATCATTGTTGTTTATCCGTAATTGAAATCACATAGGGGTGATAAGCATTGGGTTTATAAGACCCTACCCAAATTTCATATTTTCCCGATAACCATTGACCCTCAATACTAGGATTAATGTCTTTAGCATCATCACTACACCAACTTCCCCCTGGCCCTCGAATCACTAAAACCGTATCTTCGCTACTTTGGACTTGCAGTTTTAAATAATCAAAAAAACTGGTTAAAATTACCGTATGATCCGGTTGTTGATCCACATAACCCTGACAAGTTCCAGTTTGGGTTTCTTGGCGTCCGGCGATATCCTTCGCCAAAGTTGGCCCTCCACTTAATCCCCGAATCAGCAGGGGGTTGGGGCTGAATTGAGGACTGAGGGTGATATTTTCAAACATGGGGGTGGATGTGCCGTTAAACGGTTGAGCTTCCACTGCACGAGGCAGTAATAACCCAACCGTCACCATCACAACGCCCAATGCTAAGTTTTTGAGAGTGGCATTAGTCATTGTTAGAACTATTTTATTTATGATTTTTTACCCAGGATTTCTTCTTTCAGGGTATTAAAATCGGCACTGAGTTCTTTGCGGTTATCTGCTTTGAGGAGATAACGATAAATAAACCAAGCTGAGTATCCTAAACCAACGGTTTCAAAGGTGGGTTTAATTAGAGGAATTTCATTAATAATTTCTACTAATCCCACTAAAATCTTGAAGGTAATTAAGAAGGCAACGATTAAACCTACCGTCGTTAAGGGACGTTTGTAATCTTTAAAGAAACTGCCTAAATTTTCCGGGAGTTCAGATAAAAATGCGAGAATTTCTTCTTTCATGGGTTGTACAGATTGGTTAACAGAATCATAGGAGAATGTCGTGGGAGAATCAATCACCACTTCAACTTTACTGGCACTGATCGGTTCAGCATTGAATAAAATTTCCGTTGCTGAAGTATTCACCCATTTCGGCTGATCCTCAACCAAGGGCTCCGGTGTGGGTTCTTCCTCTACAACAGGAGGTTCCTCTGCTATAGTTTGTTCCACAATTGGTTCCGGCGCGGGTTCTTCCAGGGTCAGAGGAGTTTCCTCAGCTACGGGTGCGGGTGCAGGTGCTTCTGCAATAGGAGTTTCCTCCGCTACAGGTTCTTCCACAACCACAGGAGGTTCCTCGACGGGTGGCTCCTCCCCTACAGGTTCTTCCACCGTGATCGGAGTTTCCTCAGCTACGGGTTCTTCTGCAACCACAGGAGGTTCCTCAATTATTGGTTCTTCAGCTACAGGTTCTTCCACCGTGATCGGAGGTTCTGAAGATGGGGATAAGGAGACATCAACTCCCGTTTCTTCCTCAGATGCTGGGGCGGAAATTGGATCAACTATAGGCTTAGATTTTTTAGATTGGGAAGAATTGCCTTTTGCATCGGATGATTTGCGAGATCTGGGAGAATTTGCCATAATATCTGCCTCGTTAAATATTAACCCGGTAAAACAGTTTGAAAACGAATTAAATCAATCCCTTTTTGATGGAACAATACCCAAGATTCAATTAAATCTGGGCCGTGCATGGTTCCCATCAAAGCTGCTCTAAGCGATCGCATTACTAACCCTTTTTTGACGTTTGTTTCCTTCATCGCACTATTAATTATTGCTTTAGCAGCATCAGATGTTAAGGGTTGATCTCGTTGTTGGGTTATTTTATCCTGAATTGCCTGCACAATGGCGATCGCACTTTCCTGTTGCAATTGAGTCGTTGCTTCCTCGTCTAATTCAACCCTTCCAGTGAAAAATAATCGACTCATTTCCACCGCATCTTTCAGAGTGGTTAAACTAGGGCCAATTAAAGCCGTAAGCTGTTCTAACCAAGATTGATCGGTATTAGAGTCAAATTGATAACCCGCTTCTTGCCAATAGGGAATCAATAACTGAGTTAATTCTGGGATCGGCATTTTATGAAGATATTGGCTATTAATCCAATTTAATTTATCCCAGTCAAATTTTGCCCCGGCTTTATTAACTCGCTCAAAACTAAAGTGTTTGGCTGCGGTTTCCAAGGTAAATAATTCTTCCGTAGCATCGGGAGGAGTCCAACCCAATAGGGTCATATAATTAGCAAGAGCTTCTGGCGTATATCCCATAGTTCTAAAATCAGAAATCGAGGTCACACCATCCCGTTTGGATAATTTGCGACCCTCCGCATTCAGAATTAAAGGGGTATGACCAAATTCAGGAATATTGGCATTTAAAGCTTCATATAACAGAATTTGTTTCGGCGTATTAGAAATATGATCTTCCCCTCGAATTACCTGGGTAATATTCATATCAATATCATCAACAACCACCACAAAATTATACAGAGGTTGCCCAATTTCGCCGCTACCAGAAGCCCGCGCAATTACCATATCACCGCCCAAATCACTGCCCTTCCAAGTGACTTTTCCCCGGACTAAATCATTCCAGCTAATTTCTCGATCATCGTCTATTTTGAAACGAATCACCGCCTGACGACCCTCGGCTTCAAAGGCGGCTTGCTGTTCGGGCGTCAGATGGCGATGGCGGTTATCATAGCGAGGGGCTTCATTTCTAGCCTTCTGCCCTTCTCGCATGGCGTCTAGTTCCTCTGGGGTGCAATAGCAACGATAGACTAAACCCTTCTCCAGCAGGGTTTGGATAGCTTGGCGATATAATTCTAACCGCTCGGATTGATAGAATGGCCCTTCATCCCAGGTTAGGCCTAACCAAGTCAACCCGGTGAGAATGTTTTCCGTATATTCAGGGCGAGAGCGTTCTAAGTCGGTATCTTCAACCCGCAGGACAAAAGTACCTCCTTGGTTGCGGGCAAATAACCAGTTAAAAACGGCAGTTCTAGCAGTTCCTATATGTAAATTTCCGGTGGGACTTGGAGCAAGACGAACTCTAACAGTCATATTGATATCAATTCTTAATTTAACATAGTCGTAAAAACGCACTGATACAGCTATCCTACCATTATTAAGTTCCCTTTCGGCAGGAATTTTTCTCTAAAGCTGGTTAATAGTCAGGGTTTTTCAAAGACTAAAAAATGTTGTTGGGGCAAAAAATCTTGGGTTTCTTTCCAGTTTAAACCCACGGCTGCCATTTCTTTTTTTACCTGTTTTTCTGACATTTTATGGAGTCCTTTAATAAAAATCAAAGGATTTTCCTGACGATATTCTAATAATACCACCCGTCCCCCGGATTTTAAGGCTTTGACAATTCCTTGCATCATTTCTTGGGGATATTGAAATTCATGATAAGCGTCAACCATTAGGGCTAAATCCACGGTAGATTCGGGTAAATTCGGGTGATCTTCAGTCCCTAAAATGGGTTCAACATTTTGAATATTTTCCTGGGTTTTCACAAAATTCATCAGTTCCAACATTTCCGGTTGTACATCCACAGCTAAGACTTTTCCCTGGGGAACAAAGGGGCTAATTCTAAAGCTAAAATATCCGGTTCCCGCCCCAATATCGGCGACAATATCGCTGGGTTTTAAATTTAAGGCGGCGATCGCTTGTTCCGGTTGTTCGGAGGTTTCTCGACTCGGACGTTCTAACCATCCGGCTCCCTGATGGCCCATCACCTGAGCAATTTCTCTGCCCAGATAAAATTTCCCAATCCCGTCGGGACTGTGGAGGGTACGGTATTCATAAACAGAATCAACTTTTGGGGCCGTTAAGGCGAGGGTGGGATCGGGGTTAAACAGACATCCCAACAAAATCACCGCCATGCTATAAAGAATCGGGGATAAATATTGATATAAAGATTTGCTCATTGTTTACTTAGCTTGCAACTCTTGTTAAACTATAAAAAATAGCACAAAATAAAAATTAGGTGCAATTATTTTATAGGAGAATTATACCTTGCATCAAGAATATAACAAATTAGTCCGCGATCGCATCCCAGAACTGATTCAAAAATCAGGATTTCAGTATAATATTACAACGTTATCAGAAACCGAATATCGTCAAGCCTTACGGGATAAACTCATCGAAGAAGCCCAGGAAGCGGCTCAAGCCTCACCTGGGGAATTAGTCCAGGAATTAGCGGATTTATTGGAAGTGATAGCGGCATTAATGGAAACCTACGGCATTGAAGATGAACGAATTTTATTAGAACGGGATCATAAACGGGCAGAAAAAGGCGGATTTGAACATAAAATCAAATTACTTTGGACTGAATCCACTTAGTTTTTATACTGATTAATTATGGCTGTTAGTCGAATTAAAATTGCTAAAGATAAGGCGGAATTAGTGCGATCGCTCACAGAAATAGAAGGCAAAACCGGGCCGTTTCAAACCTACGCCGACGTGATTGCCTTTGCTGCCTTATTAGGAAAACGACGGCAAAAACGGATGACCGTTGATGGACTTTCTAAGCGAGATCCCGGGCCAATTTCCCTGGAGGTTTTTATTTCTCGGGGGTATGATGCAGTTATCAAATTAGTAGCAATTTCAGAAACCCAAAATACTAAACTTTTATCTCCGTTTGAACTAGAAGCAGAAGAAGAAAGGGCATTGATTTTTGAAGAATATGCCAATGGTGGCTTAGAGATATTACGAGAAGAATGTCGCGGAACGGTTGATTATTCGGATCGATTATTGTTAATATTAATGGCAGAACATGATCGCCCATCCCAAACCGAAGGCGAATTTGATTTAAGTCGTTTTTTGGGTTAAATCATCTATAGAGTCAAATAACCAAGTGATTCGATCTTAGATCAATTTCAATGGCCTCAACTGATTTTCACAATATGCAATCCAAACAGCAAAGACAACTGATTACTTACGAAACCATTTTAATTTATGAACGAACCTATCGATTACCCGTCCTGAAAAATAACGGTGTAAAAGCAGTTCAGAAAAAAATTAGAGAACATCAGAAATTAATTAAAGAGGGTGTTCGATACCGTTATCAGTTGGGAGGAATCATTAAGCGAAAAGAAGAAATTAGCCAGGGAGAAATTTTTGATGAAATTCAATTATTTATTAAGGATTATAGTCATATTATTAATTTATTAGAAAATTATAGGGATAGTTATTATGGATTTTTGGTAACCCTGGCTGATGACTTAAAAAAGTTATTCAAACAAAAATATTTAGAAATAAAAACTTTGGAAAATGAAAGAAGAAAATTAGAGTTGAAAAACACTGAAAATCCGAAAATACTGGAGGAACTAAAGTGGGAGAAACAAGAAAATTTTAAAGCAGTTTTATTGTTAAGTAATGCTTATTTTTTGATGTTAGAAAAAATAAGATTGATTAGTGAAGGGATTCAAAAACTTGCAGAAGACACCAAAAATCAGAAAGAAATTGTTCAGCAAATAGTTAAAGATTTAGAAGTCCATCAAGAGATTTATGAATATCAAAGCAAAGCCTATAAAGTTCGTCAAAAAATAGCAAAAATTGCCCATAATGCTATTAATTTTGATAGCTCTTTACAAGATTATTTCAGCCCTTTTCAATCTTTAATTGATGAAATTGTCAAGGTAGATGAATATTTTTATGCCACGGTCGGAGATATTAAAAATCTAGGGGATAATATTTTGAAATATGATGCCAATTTAGTAAATCTGGAAGATGATGGGGTGATTTCTGAAACTTTTCTTGATTTTATGGTAACCAGTTATGAGAAAAAAGCTCGATTAAAAGATGCTTTTATTCAATCTCAATTATTAGATTGGCAAATTCATAATTTTGATGGCGGTGAAAATGGTATATTTTTAGACCAAGGTATTGATTTAATCTCTAACTATATCTCCAACCAACTCACTGATCAAAGAAAAGTTCTAGGCATTACAGAAGTAACGTTTGTTCCTACCGTCCCCCTATCTACTTTTGAAAAAACAAGATCAATGGGACTAAGTAATCGTCCTATTCTGTTAACCCAAGAATTTCGCAGTGATCGAAATATTGATTATACCCAATTGCGGGATCTCCTTGCCCAGCATAGTTGGAAAGAAGCTGATCTTGAAACCACTCAATTAATGCTAAAAGTCATGGGTAAGAAGTATTGGAATGAGGTTTATAAGGAAGATATTGATAACTTTTCTGGTCAAGATCTCCAGACAATTGATCAACTTTGGGAACAATATAGTTATGGTTATTTTGGCTTTAGTATTCAGCAAACAATTTGGAGTGAAATGGGGGGTCAAGTTGATTATGAAACGGAAAAGAGACTCGGCGAGCGCCTGGGGTGGCGAAAAGAGGGCAAGTGGTTAGACTACGAAGCACTAACCTTTAAATTGTCCCCGATGACCCCCATGGGGCACTTACCTGCCCAATGGTTACACTATGACCCGAATTTTGAATTATCTGCCCAAGCGTCAACAGAAAAACTTTCCATGGGAGCTTGGCGAGTGGGGTCTTGGTTAGTTTGGCAGATGCACTTATTCTTTTCTCGTGTAAAAAGTTGTCATGAAACTTTTCTATAAAATTAATCAGAGATCAAAATACCCAAGCCATTGCCTAAATTATCATCAAATATTGCACCCCGACTCATTAGTTCATCTTTGGTTTGTTGGGAAATACCTAAATTATATCTAAAATGAGCTTTTTTAACAGTAATTTCTCTAATTTTAGTCAAACTTAAATTTGCCCAACTTAAATCAGCGAAACTCAAATTAGCTAGACTCAAATTAGCTTGAAATAGGTTAGCTTTTGTTAAATTGGCTCGACTTAAATTACTTCCAATTAGTTCGGTGTTGGTGAGGTTAGCTCGACTTAAATTTGCTCCTATCAAATTAGCTTGATTTAAGTTAGTTTCGGTCAAATTGGTTTGAGCCAGATTCACTTGACTTAAGTTGGCTTCACTCAAGTTCGCATGACTTAAATTAGCCTGACTCAGATTTGCTCCCATCAGATAAGCTTGACTCAAGTTAATTCCACTCAAGTCAACCCCTTGTAAATTGGCTTTGCTCAAATAGACTTGATTCAGGTTGGCTTCCGCCAGATTTGTATTCCCTAAATAGACCCCACTGAGATAGGCTTTACTCAAGTTAGCTCCACTTAAATTGGTTTGACTCAGGTAAGCTTCGGTTAAGTCAGCTTCTCTCAGATTAGCTGCGGTTAAATCGGCACCAATTAAGTTGGAATTACTCAGGTTGGCTCCCGTTAAATCAGCATTCTTGAGGTTTGCCCCCATCAAGTTAACGCCGCTTAAATTGGCTTGACTTAAATTAGCTTGACTTAAAT
Source organism: Planktothrix sp. PLAVEN19ND (assembly GCF_057220675.1). Lineage (NCBI taxonomy): Bacteria > Bacillati > Cyanobacteriota > Cyanophyceae > Oscillatoriales > Microcoleaceae > Planktothrix > Planktothrix sp. PLAVEN19ND. Next base: position 4,775,849 of record NZ_CM170132.1, read on the forward strand.
TAGCTTCTGTCAGGTTAACATGGCTGAGGTTAGCTTGACTGAAGTTAACTTCTCTTAAATCAGCCTTGGTTAAATCAATACCCTGTAAATTAATTCCAATTAAATCATGTTTTGCATCAATACCAACAAGTTTAGCTAATGCCAATAAATTATTTGTATTCGCATGAATCAGGGTTTTAATTTGTTCTTTTAACTCTTGATCATTCATGGTTAAAGTGACCCTTAACTTGAATCAGTTTTAAGAGGATGCTCATAAAACATGGAAAAATCAATCTGGACATCTTTACTACTGTTTTGAGGTAGGAGAAACCCATCTCATCTTAATGGCAAATTCCGACTCAATACCGCCTGTCTTAATTGTCCTTGATGCTGATTTAATAAATCTTGACCGGATACAGCATCTAATCCTGTCCACTGCATCAATAGAGCTAACTTGACGGATTTCCCACTTTTTTCTAATAAAATTTCAGCTGCTTCTCGATCAATTTCCGTCAAATCCATTAATATTCTTAAGGAGCGATCGTGTAATTTTTTATTGGTCACCGCCACATCAATCATGCGATTCCCATAAACTTTCCCCAACTTAACCATAACGCTAGTTGAGAGAATATTTAACGCCATTTTGGTCACAGTTCCGGCTTTTAATCGGGTTGAACCCGCTAAGATTTCTGGCCCGACTAATAGACGAATATCCACATCCGCCTCAAATTCCACCTGCTCCACCGGAACACAAGCAATAAATACGGTTTTTGCCCCCCGTTGACGAGCCGCTTGTAACGCCCCCTGGACAAAAGGAGTTGTCCCTCCGGCCGTAATTCCCACCACCACATCTAAATAAGTAATTTGACGCAGAGCGATCGCCCCGGCTCCATCTTCGGCCCGATCTTCCAAATCTTCCGAACTGCGAACCAAAGCCCCGGCTCCCCCGGCAATAATGCCCTGAACTAGTTCTGGAGGGGTACAGAAGGTGGGGGGACATTCAGCCGCATCCAGAACCCCTAAACGGCCACTGGTTCCCGCTCCAACGTAAAATAGACGCCCCCCCTGACGCAGTGCGGCCGTGGCTAGGTCAATGGCTTCGGCCAAGGATTCACGGGAACGGGCGATCGCCAACAAGGTTTGGACATCTTCCCTGTTGAACAAATCCACTAATTCCAAAGAGGTCAGTTGATCTAAGTTCTGACTGCTGACGTTGATTTGTTCCGTTAATAAATGTCCCCGGGATTCCCACTGTTCCATATTGATCTTGACCTACAATCTGTACTCTTTAAACCCACCTATAATAACCCTTCTAGCCGTTTGCGAATATCGTCTAGTTCCGGTGAGACAAAATCCGGCTCTTTCTCTGGGGGTTGGTCTTCCTCGACTTGCCAATCCGTTTGATCAACGTTATTTTCGGGAGGAATGGCTAACTCTCCAGACCCAACCCGTTCCCAGTCATAGTCAACCGAAATGCAAAATTCCTTGATTTCTTCCTCGTCAATAGCCTCAACCGTAGCCGTTGGGAAATCCTGAGCTTCCAGAAGCACGCCAAAGCGAATGGCATCATCCTCGTCTTCAAATATTAACACTTTATTGCGATCGCCCATCTGAATCGTATGAATTCCTTCATTTTCTGTTCCAGCGTTGAACAGTAGTACATAAACTCGCATAGCTTTGGATGAAGTTGTGATCACTATTGCTTTACCATTTTACCGCCAAAGGGGGGAATTTTTCACAAGGGGATCAGATTGTTTCGATTCCCAGTCTTCTGTAAGATGAACTGGATCGGAAAACTTATATTTTTTAAAACAATCAATGCAGTTTGTTAATTTAGCCCCTCAATCCTTAGCTCTGAAACAGTTTATTCAAGATCAAACCTTATTTCCCGATACCTTTAATTCGACTATTTGTGATCAGGATGAAATGTATTTATTTGCCTTAGCGAATCACGGTACACCCGATCGCGCTTGTATTCGTTATTATTTTAATGGGCGTCGGATTTTAGATAGTGTTAGACAGGTTTTAAAGTGGCAGTTTGGACAATTAGATCGGATTTCTTCGTTCCTGGATTTTGCCAGTGGTTATGGTCGTTTTACCCGGTTTTTAGTTCAGGAAATCCCGCCCCAAAACCTTTGGATTTCTGATATTTATGCCCAGGCGGTGCAGTTTCAAATCGAACAATTCGGGGTGCAGGGAATTGTTTCTACCACCTATCCCCAGGACTATCCACTCCAACAATCCTTTGATGGCATTTTAGCCTGTTCGTTTTTTAGTCATCTTCCTGAAGCTACCTTTTTAACTTGGTTACAAAAACTCTATTCTTTATTATCTCCTCAAGGAATATTGATGTTTAGTGTTCATGACCGGGACTTATTACCCAGCCATTTAGCTATTTCCTCCTCAGATATTTTATTTATTCCCAATAGTGAAAGTAGAAGTTTAGATATGAATGAATATGGCACTAGTTATGTTGGTGAAAATTTCGTGGCGCAGAGTTTAAAAACAATTAGTCAAGGGGAAGCGGTTTATTCTCGAATTCCTAAAGGAATTTGTGGCTATCAAGATTTATATTTAGTCACTCGTACTCCTCAAAAATCCCTATCTTCCCTAAAATTTACTCACCATCCCCAAGGAAAAATAGAACGGTGTGAATTAACCCTAGAGGGAAATCTTTTATTAACCGGAACAATAGCAGAAGTTAATCCCAGCAGTCAATTAGATTCTATTCTCATTTCAATTAATGGCAGATTCGTTCAAAATGGCTTATTTTCTGTTAAACCCCATGATTCTGATGCTCAATGGTCTTGGTCTTATCAACTTCCCTTAGCTGAAATTTCCCAGCAAGATATTATTTTAATTAAAGGGGTCAACACTCAAGGATTAGAATGGGTTTTTGAAACAACAACCCTGGAAAATTTAATTAGGACTTACGCAGAATACCCAATTATACACCATCTGTAGGGGCGAACGGCCGTTCGCTAGATATGGTTGTTTTGCGTAAGTCCTGTTAATTCAACCCTATACCATACCATAATTAAATCCTTCGATACCATCAGCCGTTACCCCTTTAAACGACCTATCCCCAACATTGTCAAAAACAATCCTGATTCTTTGTGCTAGTCGGAGTCTAATGAGCAAGAGGAGTAGAGCGAAAAAACAACACAACCATTTATAGAGAAGTTTGTAAGGTATAAAAAATAGTGAATTGAGTGTAAAATGTTGTTTTTGTTCTTGCCCTCGCTTGTTGTTTACCCTTAAGTACAATGTCAAACTTTCAACCTGTATCTATTCCCGTGGCCAGAGAAACCAACACTGCTACCCCAGCCATCATTGTGTTTAATGATGAAGTGGATACACTCATCGGCGGTGAAGGTGCAGACTCCTTCTTTTTACGCCGTAATGGAGATCAAATTGCACCCTTAACCCCGGCTGCATCCCTGATTGGGACAAAAAATGATGATATCTTAGAAGGAACAGCGCTTCGTGATGTGATTGCCGGTCGAGACGGAAATGACACGATTATTGGTTTCCTGGGAGATGATTTTCTGGAAGGACAAAATGGAAATGATATTCTATTTTCTGGTCAAGGGAGTGATTTACTGATCGGAAGTAGCGGATTTGATACTCTATTTGGTGATATCGGAATTGATACGGTTTATGGGGGGACAGAATCCGATGTGATATTTGGGAATAATGACCAGGATACACTGTTTGGCGATGGTGGGGATGATAGTATTTATGGCGGTCAAGGTAATGATGGTTTAATTGGTGGGACGGGAAACGATTTGCTCTTAGGTGACCGAGGCAATGATACCCTGGTAGGCATTTCTAATGATAATTTAGGCTATACCCTGATTACGGATTTTAATGGAGATGAAGATAAGTTACTTTTAGGTGGTACCCCCGATTTATATACTATTGGTAATTTACCCGCCAATGTACCCCCAGGAGTGGCAATTTTCAAACTGAATGCTAATGGGTCACAACAGTTATTAGCAGTTGTTCAAGGTAATATTTCATCAACATTAGACAGTAATCAATATGTATTTGTTTAATCAAAATTAACTCAGAATAGGTTAATGATTAAGTAGGGTTGACACTCCCACCCCGGCGCTACGCTAAAGGGGTGGGATTCTCGTATCTAGCCCAGTCAAACAAAGACAGGTAATTCATGAATTGCCCCTAAAACAGAGTTCAAGCAATATAGAGCTACGCATTACAGTTGTAGAGATGCGCCAATAGCCTACGGCATCGCTGCGCTCGGGCACGTCTCTAGTAAATCTAAATCTGTGCAAACTCATTCCCTATTGCCTATTCCCTATTGCCTATTCCCTGTTCCCTATTTTTTGAGGGTGTCATTCGTCGATTTCTGAGTCTTTTTTTATCATCTTCTACCGTATATTCTTCTAAATCATCATCTTGAGTAGAAAGAGAATCTAGCCTTGCTTGTATTCCTTGAATCGCTTCTTCGGTGACTTGAAAAGAATCCTGAAGATCATAAACAATGTCCTGGGCTTCACCAATTCTGGCATAAAATTCAGGAATAAAATCATCTTTCACCGTCTCTAAATGTTGGGAGAATTTCCGGCTCTCTCGGGTAATTTTAAAAAACAAAATTAAAATACTTAAAACACTGGCACTAGGAATCAAAACAGCTACTAAAACCCAAGTTGATAATAACGGGTTAACCCGCCTGAAACTCTGGGAAATTTCCGTTTGAACTAAATCTCGAATTACAATGCGATCCCGCCAGGCGGTGTCTACGCCATCGCTACTGGTATCGGATATTGCCAAGGAATTGTCATACGGGTAATTGATTAAATCTTGAAATTTATAAGATTTATAATCAAATAAATCTGGATAAAAAATACTAAAACAAGCGGAAAAACCAACTAAAATCAATTCAATTATATTCATTTAACTGCAATAATTAGGAGTCAAAATTTAACTTTTTAAAGTTTTTGTCCTGTCGAATCGGGTCAAAATCCGTTTCCCGTTTAACTAACTTTTGACAGGCTTCAGGATTTAAGCGCGTAGCCCGTTTTAGATTTTCCAGGGCTAATTCCACTTGCCCTTGAACCGCATAACATCGGGCTTTGTTATACCAAATTCGGTAAAAATCAGGACGAATTTTAGCCGCTTGATTATAGGATGAAATCGCCTCATCATACTTTTGAAGTTTCGCTAAAGCAAAGCCCCGATTATTCCAGGCATCCATATAATTAGACTTTAAATCAATAGCTCGTTGGTAGGATAAAATCGCAGCTTCATAATGATTCAGTTTTCCTAAAGCCACTCCTCGATTATTCCAAGCATCGGCATAATTATATCGCAATTGAATCGCTCTTTCATAGGAGACAATTGCCTCATGATAGCGTTGTAATCGAGTTAGTGCTACCCCGCGATTATTCCAAACTTCTGCTAAATCCGGTTTGAATTTTAAACCCTCATCATAACTTTGAACTGCCCCTTCTAAATCCCCTTCTAAAAATAATTTATCTCCCTGTTTGGCTAAACTAATCGCTTGTCTAAGTTGTTCTTCCGGTTCAACTTCTGAAGCTGGAGTTTCCGCCCCCGTGTCTGGTGAAGATTTTTCCCCAACTTCGGTTTTTTCAGTTTCTGAAGCAGATGGTAAGAAAACCGGGATTAAAATATTCTCAGAATTATTAACCGGGGATGTTGTTTCTAGTGTGGCGGATTGATGATTTGTTTCGGGTAATAATTCTCCCATCTCTGAAAGGGATTCATTTTTTTCTGCCTGTTCCACCCAAACCGCTTCAATGACTGGTAAAGCAGTTTGAGTCGTTAGAGTTTGTAAGGTTTCGTGGGCTAAATCATTTTTATTTTGCAATTGATATAAAATTTGTCTAGCTTCGGTAAGTACCCGTTCCATCTCCGTCAGGGTATCGGTTTTGAGACTTTCAATTTCCTGCTCTGCGGATGCCGTTTGTTGGGCTAATTTTTTCAGTAAAAACCAAACTCCACAGGCTGCGATCGTATTCAACAGCAATAACAATAGTAAAATTAAACTTAATAATGCCAGATAGCGACGGAAGGTATTATCAACCTGATTTTCTACTTGATTTTTAATCTCCTGTTCCCGGACAGAAGATTCTGATAACGGGGAATTTTGAGCCAGGGAATATGTGGATAAACAGGTAAAAAACAGTAAAATGGTAACGGTAGCAATCTGGCTCCGTTGATCAAATAGCTTAGGTGTGAACTTCCCCACTGTCCCAAATCGACAAAAGGCGAAGGTGAGCGCAAATTTGTTTTTGTTTTTCATATCATCTAAGCGTGAATTGAGGAAATCCAAATTGGATATCCCCAGGATCAAATTATTGAAGAACAGCAAGAATTAAGAAATATTATCATGTCTGAGTGGATCGAGATCGGGACTATTGTTGCGGCTCACGGGTTAACAGGAGAAGTGCGGGTTTATCCCAATTCGGATTTTCCTGAACGATTTATCGAACCGGGTCAGCGCTGGTTATTACATCCCGGACAAACTGAACCTGAACCCGTGGAATTTTTGGGCGGCTATTTAATGCCCAGTAAAGGCATTTATGTGGTTGAAATTGAAGGAATTGAAGATCGAAATCAGGCGGAGGCGTTACAGGGCTGTCCATTATTGATTACCGACCAAGATCGTCCCTATTTAGAGGAAGGCGAATTTTATGTTTTAGATTTAATTGGGTTGGAAGTCTTTGACCAAAGAAAAGCGCAAGTGATTGGAAAAGTCATAGATGTGATTTCAGCCGGGAATGATTTACTCGAAGTGGAGTTAAATTCCCCAACTCCCACCCAAGATACCCTCGTTTCTGAACCGATTCCCGAGGGGATTCATCGTAAATCTAAGAAGAAACGTAAACCTAAACCCCTACCTACGGTTTTGATTCCCTTTGTTAAAGAGATTGTTCCAGTTGTGGATTTAGAACAAAAACGGATTGAAATTACCCCGCCCTCTGGGTTAATTGAGGAAACGGTGTGAACGAAACCTTTTCTTAACAGGCTGTGTGATAGACTCTAATCTTGCTGTCTGAGATCTTGCCATGACTGACTTAATTAACGATTCACTGGAAAACCTACCACGCGAGGTTAGGGTGAACCAACTTCGCAATTTGATCGAAACCCTGCATATTGCTGATGAAATTGCTACCAAGGGCTACTTAATCAGTAGTTCTGAACTGGCTGATCTCATGGATATTAATGCTAGTGCTGTCACCAGTCGAGGGGATAACTGGGCCTGGCGCAATTGGGAAGTATCCAGAGTGCGGCGAGAAGGTAATCAAATTCTCTGGCAGTTGGAACGAGTTAACTAGCAGTTTGCTGACCGTTGATTGTTTATTGTCGAGTGCTGATTTAGTAAAGTTCTCCCTCATAACGGGGGAGAACTTTATAGGCTTTTAATTTTGTCCAAAGTTAAATATTTAGCGATCGCCCTATTTTAAAATTCTGTTTTTATGTATTTTCTCTAACACAGGACATAACTTCACGGCGTTAATTACCTTAGCCTGTCCAGCATCACTCAAAAATCCTCTTGAACTAATCAACTCACTAGCATTAAAAGTAAACCCTGCCGTACAATCAACGTAAGAATTATACTTCAGAAAATTATGCTCGCTCGCAATAATTTCTGCCTCACAACATAGCAAATAATCTCTATTCTGAATATAGTTATTAATTTTGGAATTAATCATAAATCCATAAGGTGAAGGATCAATATATGCGATTAAAACAAACTTATCCTTGGGTGGCTTACTATAACGGCAAGATTTCACATAAAATATTTCCCACTTTGCTGGCATAAAGTTCTAAACTATGGGTGTGGATTTTGCAAATGTTCAAGCAGTTCTTCGGAATTATCAAAGGTTTTGATCATATCTTCCACATTAATTATATCGTTCTCATCCGCAGATTCCCAGGCGCGATCATGACTTAACTGCGTAAGCTCTGCAAAAGATAAATTTCCATATTTTGTTGCTGAATGTTCTAAACATTCAATATCAGAATCACTCAAAAAATCTGTATTAGACTCTCTTAGTTTTTTGATGTCATGCTTATCAACTATCTTGAAAGCATGAAGAACCTGTTCAGATATTTCTCTAGGTGGCTGAAAGCTAGGAGACAAATCTCCACGCACTAATTTCAGTAAATCATAAATCTGACTTGGTACGGGGCCATGTTTCATGGCGTAATAGCTATCGCCAAAAATAAGTCTCCCATATCTTTCTAAGTGTTCCTTATCTGCAAAATATAAAACTTTAGAAACACGATGCAACGTTGGTTGAGCCTTATTCTCTAATAGCTCTAATATGTAAAGAACAGATTCTATTCCTTTCTCAATATTAAAATCAAATTGGTATTCCATAAGAATATTTCCCTAATTACACTAACAAACAATTCCTGACACCATTACAGAAACACAAAAATTCAGTAATCGGCACTCTTGGCAAGTAGTAATCGGATGTTTCAATTATAGCAATACTAAGGACAGTTTTCTAAGACTTAACAAATATTTGCAAACACAAAATTAGACTTGGAAAAAAAACCAGATAATCAAAAATTCATCATCAATTTTTAGGTTTTAATTCTTTTCATAGGTTCTCCCTCGCCATTGAATTTGAGTCTGAGTTGCTGATATCCATAATCGTAATACGGCGACCGGATCAGCTAGGGGAGATAACCAAAATACCCAAGGCATTTGAGCTTGACTCAAATCATAGGATAAAGAAATTGCGGCGGTTAATATTATCCGTAAAAATACTAAAAAACCGTTTAATCCTAATAGGGTTGAACTCAAAAAACTGGGTAAGGCTAGGTTAGAGGAAAAGCCTAGATTAATGAGTAATAATGGTAAGGGTAAAGCCTGAACTGCTAATAAGAGAAATAAATCTCCCCATAGTTGGGTTTTAGAACAAGCATCTTTGAGATCGAGCGATCGCCCCCAACCTTCCCAAGTATCTTTTAACCCATCATACATTCTCACCGTTAACAGATTTGCTCCATCTAAAAAACCCACTTTAAAGCCTTGTTGAGCGATATTTCTTGCTAAAGTTACATCATCACAAAAGGAATTTTTAGCACTCGAATATCCCCCGACTTTTTCTAATACCGAACGCCGACATAAAAAACATTGACCATTTGCCATGACTCGTTCGGGTTTTTGGGGCGATAAATCCGGTGATCCAAACCGATAAACTAAAGTCATTAATAGGGCGGGTTGTAACCACAATTCCCCTGGATATTTAAGAATAAATTTACAGGATAGGGATAATAAATCATATTGATTGGCGATCGCAGTTTTCACCACACTCGCCACTAAACCCGGTTGCGGGAGCGTATCCGCATCAATGCCTAAAATCCATTCACTTTTTTCAGAACTATTTAAAAAACCCGTATTTAAAGCCCAAGGACGACCCACCCATTCTGGAGGTAAGGGATCATCTAAAATCAGTCTAAATCTCGGATCAGATTCAGCAAATTTTTCAATAATATCCTGGGTTCCATCCTGGGAATGACTATCAACAATTAGGATTTCTCGTACTTCATAACTTTGCCGTGTTAGCCCTTCTAAACAGGGCGTTACCCTGGCAGCTTCGTTCAAGGTAGGAACCACAATACTCACAGTTCCTAAGAGTTCTAAGGTGGGGTTTTGCGGTTGCAGAGGCGGAACCCGCATCGCCCCTTTTAATAACCGAGACAATAAAATAATTGCGGCGGGAATTTGCAAGAGTAATATAACCCCAAAAAATAATATAACCCAGGAATTATTCTCTAAAAAATCAGGAATTGTTAATAAAATTGGATTCAACATTAAAATTAGTATAGAAGGGAATAGGAAACACAAAGGTACAAAGAAGAATAATTAAGAGGATATTAAATATTTTCCCATAAAAAAGAATGGGCAAAGCCCATCCTCTTTAAATCTTAATGCTTACTTTGCAACCACTTCAACGGCTGAGGGAGTAATATTATCACTAGATAATAAACTTTCCATGGTATCTAAAGAGGGTTTAGCATTCCACCAGAAAACGATCGCCGGAACCACTCCAAATAGAATACTTAAAGCCACGGGAAACAGGAAACGAGCATCTAATTCGACAACGGTAATCGCCGCTCCAAAAAAGAAATTGGTGATATAAACAATCAGAGGTAAGGTTAATTGGGAGCGAGACAAAGCAATCGGAGTTTTGCGCCATAAAAACGCCCCAACGCCCATAAAAATAAAGCCAGTTCCCATCCATCCGGCTAAATTTCGGTAGGGCATTCCAAAGAATTCACCAACTTCTTGAAATTGCCAAAAGGGAAAAGTAGCCTGACTCATGGCGGGGTCTAATACTAAGTCCCAAGCGGTTAGTAATATAGCCCCTAACGCTAAGACTGAAAGTTGACGTACCCAACTGTCTCCCATTTTTAATTTTAAACCCGCCCGGGCTAACAAATAGCAAGTTAAGCCCATATAGAACCAAGATAATGGAATAGTAAAGGGAACCAGTCCGGCGATTTTATAACCTAAACCACTCAAATATTGATAATGACCAAAGGGAAATCCGGTGCTGGTTCCTAAAAGTTCACTGGATAAGGATAACAATAGGGATGGAATCATAAAAGCTAAGGTTGTTCCTAACCCTAAAGTTCTATAGCCATATAATGCCAGCGTCGCTGCCCCAAAAACAATATAAGCTACGCCTCCGGTCGCCATACTCCAGACGAAGATATTCATCCCCATAGGAGGTAAATTAGCGACCAGTTCAGGGTTCGGGAGAATAAACAATAACCCTGTCAGTCCAAATAGGGTTGACACAACGTGAGCCGTGAGGCAAAATCGTTCCGCAATTGACTTGTGCTTCATGGGACTCCTTGAAAAAGTATTAAGATACGTCAAGCGTTTTGGGTGAATTTTACAAATCTTTAAACAAGGATATACCCTTTTGTGCTAGATCAGGTGTACTCTCCCCCCCATATCCCGGTGGGATAAGTCTTATTAATACTTTGGGACACTTAGAGGTTGTTTTTATAATTTAACTTAAGAATTTTAGAACAGACGGGCTGCGGTAGGATGGGAGTGCAAATCGGATGTCGGTTTGCATTAACTACGCACATTTAAAAGGGGAAGTGGTGTAATGGCAGCAGGTTTGAGCCTGGTAACAACAGCCGCATTAGTTTTACTAGGTTTAGGAACATTGGGGCTAGAAATTCAATATCGTCTGCGTCCGGGGAATAAACTAGAACTCACACAGGGAGAATGGAATCTGGATTTATCCGACGACCGCCATTATGTCTTGCGGGGAGAACTGGAGTTCCAGAACCTGACCTCAAATCTGGAGATTATGATACCGGAAGTCAGAGCCCAACTGACCCTTTTGTCTAAAGCGAGTTTAGACGGGATTAAACACACAATTAAAGTGATTCCCGCCCATATTGATGCAGGTGCTAGGGAAGATAACTATTGGTTTGGGTATATTGTTAAAGCCCAAAAAACCACCCGAATTAAAGTTTTAATTGAAATCGAAGGGATTGATCTCAGAGCTTTACAATCGGCTTGGGTGAAAGTTAAGTATCTGACCTACGGGCCCCAAGGACGCATCCCCAAAGTGCGCCACCTTGTCCTCCCTCTCCAATATCCCGACCCGACCCTGGCTCCGAATAAACGAGTCGTAGAAGGAGTTGCCGAAGTTTATCCGATTCGTACCCATTTATTAACCCATATCGATGATCCCGTTGAGGTGATTAAAAGGTATGTGCTTCCCCATGCTCAAGCCGGGGATATTGTCACCTTGGGAGAAACCCCCGTCGCCCTAATGCAAGGACGATTTTATCATCCTAGCCAAATCAAGCCGGGATGGGTGGCTCAACGGGTCTGTTATTTCTTTATGCCTACTTCCAGTTTAGCCACGGCCTGCGGGATGCAAACCTTAGTGAATCAGGTCGGATCAGCCCGGGTATTATTTGCTATCGTGGTAGGAACTATCGCCAAACTGCTCGGGAAACCAGGGGTGTTTTATCAATTGGCTGGAGAACAAGCCCGATTGATTGATGATGTGACCGGAACCCTACCCCCCTATGATCAATTTATTGTCTTAGGGCCAGATGATCCTCAAAACGTGGTCAACACCCTACAAAAAGAAACGGGATTGGGAGCGGCAATTGTAGACGTGAATGATTTAAAAGCCGTTAAAATATTAGCAGCAACCTCCGGTCTTTCCCCGGCTTTGATCGAGCAAGCCTTAAGAAGTAATCCCGCCGGAAATGCCGATGAGCAAACCCCACTGGTACTCATTCGCCCTTTATCAGTGATCAGTCATCAGTAATCAGTTATCAGTGTCAGAGTCTCAGTTGAAACCTACTGATTATTAATTGAATCTTAACTGTTTAGAATTAACTGCCCATTGCAGATCACTGTATTAGGGGCGGGTTTACCTAGGTTTATGTAATGAATTTATTTCTTTCCCAAAATCAAAACCAGTTTAATCTTCGCCCGTTTCAATACCGAGACTTGGAGGCGATTGAACAGCTATATGACCAAGCTGATGACACGGCGTCGGCCCAGGAGTTAGAATACCTGCGTCGGTGGTATGGGTTGCTAAAATTTTTAAGTTGGTTTCCGAACCCCTGCCAAAATTTATTTAATGCCTATATTGCTGAACAATTCGGTCAAGTTTTGGGGATGATTAAGGTCTCTCCCTTCAACACCACCCGCAGCACTTGGCGAATTGATCGAGTATTTGTAGATCAGTTAAATAATCAAAGCAGTATCGGTTCACAACTGTTACGGTATTGTTTTGAAACCCTTTGGGAAGCCCGAACCTGGCTATTAGAAGTGAATGTTAATGATAGCGGTTTGATGGCGCTCTATCGGCAAAATGGGTTTCAACCCTTAGCTCAAATCACCTATTGGGTGGTGGAACCGGAACTACTGCAAACCTTGGCAAATTCTCAACCGGATTTACCCAACCTCTTACCCGTCAGTAATGCGGATGCCCAACTGCTGTATCAACTAGATACGGTTTCCATGCCTCCGTTGTTGCGACAAGTATTTGACCGTCATATTTTAGATTTTAAAACCAGTTTTATTCAGGCTCTTGTGGATGCGATCAAACAATGGTTTAGCCGCAGTGAACAGGTCAGTGGCTATGTGTTTGAACCCCAACGAAAAGCGGCAATTGGATATTTTCAGGTGCAGTTATCCCGGGATGGCAGTCAACCCCATGTTGCTGAGTTAACCGTGCATCCGGCCTATACCTGGCTTTACCCCGAATTGCTATCCCAGATGGCCCATTTAGCCCAGGAATTTAGCCCCCAGTCCCTAAAATTGGCATCGGCTGACTATCAACCCGAACGAGAAGCCTATTTAGAAAAAATTGGAGCCACCCGGGTGGAACATACCTTGTTAATGTCCCGTTCCGTTTGGCATAAATTACGGGAGTCTAAATCTTCCCTGGAAGGGTTGCAATTATCCGATGTCTTACCAAGTTGGCAACCTGCCCATAAACCCGTACCCACTCCGATGTCTTGGTTGGGGCCAACGGTTAAACATCCTTCCCCAGTACAAAAATCTACCGTCGAGGGGATCTCTGAAACACCGGAATTAGACCCGAAAAACTCCACCCAAAAGTCCTTAGATTTACCGTCTGATCCTGTGTAATTATGGGAAAATCCCTGTTTATTTCAGCCTTGGGATTAGATATTGGTCGTAAACGGATTGGTGTCGCCGGTTGTGATGGTACGGGCTTAATTGCGACGGGACTCACTACAATTCTGCGACGTTCTTTTGCCCAGGATATTGCTCAATTTCAAGACCTGGTACAGCAGAGGCAAGTACAGGTATTAGTGGCAGGTTTACCCTACCATCTCGACGGTTCTTTGGGCTCTCAGGCTAAATATACACAAAACTATGCTCAACGGTTAGCCCATGCCTTGAATTTACCCCTGGAATATATGGATGAACGGCTCACTTCCTACCAAGCAGAACAATTAATGATTGCGGACAATATTGCTCCCTCTCGTAATAAAAGCATGATTGACCGCAAAGCCGCCGCCTTGATTTTACAACAATGGTTAGACCAGAGGAGGCAGGGGGAGTAGTGGAGTAGGGGGAGCAGGGGGAGCAGGGGGAGCAGGGGAGGCAGGGGAGGCAGGGGGAGCAGGGGAGGCAGGGGAGGCAGGGGGAGCAGGGGGAGCAGGGGGAGCAGGGGGAGCAGGGGGAGCATGGGGAGTAGTGATTATTTTATCCCTGAATAAGTTGTTACCAGTAACGTTTAATATGGTTAAAAATAGTACGATATAAATGATGTTCCCATCTAAATTTCCCGAAGAAAATGGACGTTCTGAGGAAGAACAAGTGACCGTGACCCTGACGGACGAACAGGGGCGATCGCTCGTTTGCGTCTTACAATCCTCAATTGAGTTAGAAGGTCAAGATTATGGGTTACTTCTACCCGTGGACTCGCCCATCGAAATTCTAACTTGGAATGACGATGAGGATGATGATGAATCCGCAGTTCCGGTGGAATCAGAAGAAGAAATTGACAGAATTTTTAAAACGGCTAAAGCGGTTTTAGCAGAACACAATTTGGATCTAAAGCGAACGGGAATTACCCTAACCGCAGCCGGGGAATTACCAGATTTTCCCGAGGATGGAGACTCGAATCTGGATCTGGATTCTGCTGAACCCGATGAACAAGAATATGAGGAACTTCTCTGGTTAGCCAGTTTCTACCATGAGGAACAGGAATACGGTATTTATACCCCGGCTGATCCATTTTTTATTCTGGCTAAAGCCAATGAAGAAGGAGAATATAAACAACTATCCCCTGAAGAATTTAAAAGGTTAGAACCTCTTTTACCCCTAATTGAAGATCAACTTTTTGATGCTTTGGATTAACAGATTTAGGTCTATTTATACCCTTTCTCTGATAACATCTTTTATGATGATTTAGGTGAACGGGTTTTCTGTTTTTATTGAAATTTTAATTAGGGGGAAGTAGCTTGGGAATTGCAAACACAAAGCAGAAAAAACCTCAAGATAAACAAACCATGAAACGGTTTTCTAAGGGATTTTTTTACCTTCTAATTCTGCCGATTATTTGGGGATTCTTTGGATGGCAGGGTTGGGCTTGGTGGAGTTGGGCCAGCGCCGCTCCCCAGGGTCAGGAACAGGTTAACTCCTCTGGTAGCAAAGGGAACAGCGTCAAAATCCTGATTCCACCGGGAACTTCCAGTCAGCAAATTGGAGAAGATTTGAAGGCGGCGGGATTAATTCGTTCTGATTTGGCTTGGAGACTGTGGGCGAGGTGGTTAATCTTCCAAAATCCTCAAGGGGATTTTAAGGCGGGAAGCTATTCCCTGGCTCCTACCCAGTCACTGAGTCAGGTAGCTGCTACCATCTGGAATGGAGAAGTGATGACTCTAAGTTTCACCATTCCTGAAGGATGGTCAATTCAACAGATGGCCGAATATTTTGAGCAACAGGGATTTTTTTCGGCGGAGAAATTTCTGGCGGCGAGTCGTCAAATTCCCCATCAGGATTATCCTTGGCTTCCGCCCAATTTACCTTTATTAGAAGGCTTTCTATTTCCCGACACCTATCAACTCGAAGCAACGGAAGTTACGCCCCAGGCGGTTATTCGTCAGATGTTGAATCGGTTTAAAGAACAGGCGTTACCCGTTTATCAACAGGCCCAATCTCAACATAATTTGAGTTTAAATGAATGGGTAATCCTAGCGAGTATTGTGGAAAAAGAAGCGGTTGTTCCTGAAGAAAGAAATCGTATTTCTGGGGTATTTCATAACCGTTTACAAAAAGGAATTCAACTAGCATCTGATCCAACAGTAGAATATGCTTTGGGGATTCGTCAAACTGTTGAACAACCCCTAACCTTTAAACAAGTTGAAACGCCTTCTCCCTATAATACCTATATTAATGTGGGTTTACCCCCAACGGCGATCGCTAGTCCGGGTTTAGCCAGTTTAAAAGCTACTTTAACCCCGGAAAAAACCGATTATCTGTATTTTATGGCGCGATACGATGGAACCCATATTTTTAGTCGCACAGAAGCGGAACATCAAGCGGCGATTGCGGAAGTTGAACGCAATCTTTCTTCTCAATAGAAAATAATTGCTTTTTGAACCTATATCTACATCTACAACCAGAGAACGTGCGCTTTAGTGATTATTTTTATAGTCTAAAACCCAGTTTTTTAGCAAAAACAAAAGCTGTGTATTTAGCTATTTTGTTCGGACTATCGAGTCCTTCATCAATGGCTCCTAATTCTCCAATTTTGTTGCCTTATTCGGGGAATTCGGGGATTGATTCTCAGGGGACAACTTCCCCAACTTCTCTGATCCCTTGGGGTTGGGACGCAGGGCTAAAAATTCGCCGAGTGGCTGGCTATTATCCAGGTAGTCCTGTGTACTTCGAGAGTTGTCCCGACGGAGTTGGGGGAAAATGTTACGGGTCAATTCCGAATCGTTCTGGGTTTTATACCCTAGCCTATGGCTCCTTTAGTTACAAGGATAAAGTGGGGCCAACGGGAAAATTAAGTTGTATTCCCAACGAGGCTGAAAACCCCAACGCCCCGAATGATCGAATTTTAATGGAACCTCACCCTTCTGAACCTGTCGGTACTCCCCCGGTCAAGGGTCGCTGTCCTTACTTTTTTTACTGGAGAAACAACGGAGGGAGTCCCTCAGCTTATTTGATCAATGACAGTTCCAGCTTGCCCCAAATTCCCTTTGGTTATGGTAGTTTTTATATTGGACTGCAAGAAAACCTCAAAACCTATGCCGGGACTTATGGCGGGTTAGATCACCGAAATCGAGTGATGACACCTTTATATGCTTGGGTGCAAGGTGTCCGTTTGAAATTGCGGGCTAAGGTGTGTTTTGCAGATAAAACTCAAGATTTATACCGGAAAATTAGGGTACACACGGATATGACTTTTTATAGTTTAAAAAGCCGTCGAGGGTTTGGAGTATCTGTTAATTTAATGGATTATGTAATTAATCAAGGCAAAATATCCACCTTACCTGAGTTATTTCGTGAACCGAAAGTAGCCGAATATTCTTTGGCTCAATTTCATGTTAATGGCAAATTATGGAACGTGACACCCCAGGATTTGAAATTTACTGTTGATCAGTCCTCGAATTGTAATTTGCCTTTAAAAGATTTACCATTTCAGGATGTTTATATTCCCTTTAAAGCAATTTTTGAACGGTTAATTGCCGAAGGCAAAATTGATCGCCGTCTGACTGAGGATGCAATTCTTTCTAGTACAATTGTGGTGGGATTGGAACAGTGGGGAAGAAATCGCTCGGAAGTGGAAATTTCTGATCGCAGTATTCTGATTTCTTTGCCCCCTATTGCTTGGTGATCCAACAATTTCAGGAAAAAGTTTCTCTATATTGCTCCCTTTTCCGCTAAAATTAAAGAGCTAAAATTCTACGGTTATTATGTCTTGGGGGAAACTCTTACAGCCTGATTTAGTCCTTGGGGATTGCATTTTGCACTTGACACCGGAGTTATTGCAACGGCATCAGATTCAGGGAATGGTACTGGATGTGGATGAAACCTTAGTTCCGATTACAGAAAAGTCGGTTTCTGAGGATCTCAAAGGTTGGATCGATACCTTCAAACCTGATTTGAGTCTATGGTTGGTGAGTAACAACATTAGTCAAACTCGCATTGGTAGTATTGCTGAAACCTTGAACTTGCCTTATATTAGCGGCGCGGGTAAACCCTCCCGGCGGAAACTTAAGCGGGCGGTGGAAGCCATGAATTTACCGATAGAACAGGTGGCAATGGTGGGCGATCGCTTATTTACCGATGTGTTGGCGGGAAACCGTTTGGGAATGTTTACGATTTTGGTGGAACCGATGGTTGATCCAGAAATCATGCCCTCGGTTAATTCTGTGCGTAATTTTGAGGTATTGATATCTAAGATGTTAGGGGCATCTCTGCACTAATTGGCAGAGAAAACTTCTATAGTTAAGCAGTTAACGTTAAGCCCATGACGAGGATTGAACTCGGTTGATAAGCTGAAAAACCGATTATATCGTTACTTGAGATTACTCAACTCTAATCTACTTTTAGGAGTGAGTAAAAAATGAGTAACCCGTTGAACCTGAACACAGAAGGAGAATATAAGGGTTATCCCGACCTATTGGAGTTTTACAAACGGAAGTCTAAAGAATGTCCTAAAGGCGTCCGACTAAAACTACAGGATAAAAAAGACCTTATGCTTCAGTTCGTCCACCCGGGGACAGGAAAACGCAATCCCAAGTCATGCGGTGTAAACTTCTCAAAGGAAGGGGTTATTGGAGCTATCAATAAAGCGTGGATGGTATCCGAGGCATTGAAACGATTTAGTAAAGCTAGTGAGTTCTGGACTTGGTACGATGTCGAGATACTGGGCAAAAATAACCTGATAAACGACTTAAAAACGTACCGAGATATATTTGAGGAAATTGAACAAGAATACTGGAACGGTACACATAAGAACACTCAAGAAAAGCGGGATAGAAATTGCCCTAGTTTTATCAAAAGCTATAAACGTTATTATGTAACTGTTTTCAATAAATTTCCTAACTGGGATAAATACCCAGAATGGGAAGACATTAAAACGGTACTTAATAGCTGGGAACAAGGAAAAGCACAATATGAAAATGCTTATGCTGTTTTAAAAAAAATTGCTAATTTGTGTCCTGTAAGCTCAAGCAAGATTATCCTTGAACAGTTAAATAAAATTAATTCAAAACAAACTGTTTTTAAAGATAAACAATCCATAAGCTGTGATGAGTTTTTAAAATGGTACAAAGATTGTATTGATGAGATACCATCTTTAGAAAGAGAATGTGATAAAGAAGCGCGGGAGCGGTGGTTATGGGTAACAGCGATGTGTGTTATCTACGGGTTAAGACCCGCAGAGATAATGAGCGCAATAAATTTATTTAACCCTGCTACGGAAAAAGATATCAAAGCTGCATGGGGCAATAAAGGTAGTCGATTAGGTAACTCAAGAGTGGTCATTAAGGCGATTAATGACCCCAATAATAATGAATTGCTTTTAGTATTAGGTAATCAATACTACGTCGGGGAAAATAACGACATCCCAATCACAATCAAGACAGGGGGACGTATCTGTCCCCCTCTGTGTACAGATAAACGAATAATAGAATTTTTGAGGATAAAGACACCCAAGTTACCCGTATACATTCCCAGCCCTAAAACCAAGCCCGAATCGTTGCCCAATCGTATTCCCAATCAAATTAGAGACCAACTGATAAGCTATAAATGCCCGGTCACTCAAGCCTACGCTTTCAGACACCTAGGAAACCAACTAGGGGAAAAGTACGGTATACCGCAAGAAACACGAGCTAGAGGTTTAGGGCATTCAGTGGCAATGAATGACTCAACCTACAAGAGCCGTGAAAATTTACAAACTACTGTAGATTTGTTGACCAACTACACCAAACAACCGCTAGGGTTAGAAACGGCACGATTTCAACTAGAATCATCTGGCTTTAACTTAGACGATCCATCGGTTAAAGCAATTCTGCGAATCATCTACCAGTTAGACGATTAGAACCCAACTAATCTAAATATTTATCAGGCAACCTCTAACCAGGGTTGCTTTTTTATTGGGGCTGTGTCGGTAGGGATTGGGAGTGATGAGCGTGTATCTTCCCAAGGTATGTATAAAGGGAAGATAGAAAATATTTTTACAGAACCGTAAAAAAGTAGACACTTAAAACCCCCCTGGATTACCTACTACCGATTTCCATTAAGTTGCAACCGGGTATCTGTTCAGGAGGGTAAAAAGTAGACACTTAAAACCCCACTTAGACAAACACTAGCCTTGATAGGGTTTTATATCATGCTCATAGACGCTGTTCATCAACCCAGGGATTGAGGCGTTATCCCACATGACCTTATAGATACCCCCCATACCGTCCCGTCGTGGCTCCTCTACTTCAACAACGCTTCCATAAAGTTTATGCCCGTCAACGGTTTTCTGACACGCCTCTATCACCCTGTCACCAACCTTGAACCCTTCTGGTTTAGGCATCGGTACGGGATCTGATTTTATATTTTCAAAGTTTTGTGTTTTTAGCTGTGTAGGCCGTGTAAACTGTGTATCTCCCTCTGTGTCGGGGTTTGAGCTTACACAGTCATCTACACAGCTAGGGGGGGTTGTGTAAGGGGATTGTGTATCTCCCTCTGTATCAGGAACCGTTACTACAGGACGCTTGTAACCCCGTTTACGATTGCCGTTATCATCCTTTAAGTTTTCAGTCTTGACCCATTTTAGTTTGGTCATGACATCGGATATCTCGCTTTGGGCGCGCTTAACCTGACTCAGATTATCCTTGCTAATTCCCATCAGGTTTAATAGTTCATCCGTGGTAACAGTTGCTTTACCCTCTAGGAAGTTCTCAATGTCATCTAACCAGGGGGAAGTCGCCGAAAATGCTTCATTGTTAGCGGTAGATTGTTTCTGTTCAGCGCTGTTCAGATACCACGTTTCGCCACTCTTGTAGGCTTGTACCGCCGCTCCCCATATCGCGTCGCGTTCTTGCTTCAAAAGGTCAATAGGGATCTTTTTAGCCACGGGTATTAACCAGAAGCGGCGGTCGCCTGTGGGGTCACGGAGGACGTCTAATTTGTTAGTTGTCCCTACAATAGTTCCCATTCTAGGCATTGACTTTGTTCTTGCCCCATAAGGGAGTCTGATTTTATCTGTTGAAGATGACAAAAACCCTTTAACCTTGCTGATATCTGACTTACTAAAAATATTCTCTAACTCCGCCCATTCAGTAATCAAAGATTGGTGCATTTTGAGAACTTGGTCTTTATCACTTACACTCCCCATATCATCACAAAACCATTCATCCCCTGCTAATACACGGAAAAATGTAGACTTACCTGTTCCCTGTTCCCCCTGCAAGATTAACGCTGTATCCACCTTACACCCAGGATTCATAACCCTTGCTACTGTGGATATTAACCACTTTCTAACAAATACTTGATAAAGTGGGTTATTAGTTCCAAAAAATCGTTTAGCTATCCCATCTAAAATAGATGTGTCGGAGTGACTTTCGTTGCATTGATTAAAGTATTCTTTGATAGGGTTGTAACTGTTATCTTCTGCAATCTGAATAACAATAGATTTTAAATCTTCTTTGTTACACTTTAAATCCAGTTTAAACATAAGAGCTAACTTTAGTTTAAACTCATCAAATCCTACGGGTTTACCATCAAATTCAATCTCTTTGGTCAATTCGTTGAACCGGATTCTATCCCCGACAATCATTTTGGCTTTTGTAAATTTCGCCTCAATTTCAGGAATATTAGTCGGTAAATCATCTGCATTAATCCCCCTATCCTTAAACTCTTGATCAACCTTAGCTAACCATTCTGTGAAGGGTTGAACCCGTGCCAATACTTCGTTACGGAATTGAGGAAACCCGTTATTAAGGATGTAATCATCTACACCTTTATCTTTTTCACTTGTCATAGTCCAACTAGCTACATGAACAGGACTGTTAAACAATCCTAGTTGATGGCCAAGTTTTTTTAGGGCGTTCGTAACATCTATATTTGTAGCGATATCACCGTCAAACATCATCAAGAACCCAAAACCCGCTTTAGCTAGTCTCTCTAGGACTCTTACTAAATATCTTTTCCCTTGCGGGTCATTTTTCTTGGGAGTTAATCCCATTTCAACCCCTAGCGCAGCCACACAGGGGATGCCGTTATCCATCACTACCATCGCCTTAAATGCACCCTCTGTTATGGCAATACAGGGTACGCCGTCTATGATATACGCCCGTTCCTTTAACTTCTCAAGGTTAGTCCAGTAATCAGAATGATCAGGATGGGTTAAGAGCATTGCGTCATACCCTTCATCTTCCCTGGGGGTTAAATATTTTCTAACTTTCTTTTTCCCGTCATCTTTAACCGTAACCTTTGGGATATCCGGTCTAAACTGCCATTGAGCATTACTGCTGCGAATCATAACCCCGTTAGATGGTGCTGTATATCCCAGGTATTCCGTGGCGGTCTTTGCAGTCATTGACTCACAGTTATCCATCACCCAATCAAGCGGCAAACCCCGCTTTGTAACCAGATACTCCCAATGCTCAACGGTTAACCGAGTATTTTTGTAAAGTTTTCCTAAAGGTTGTGCTTTTTGGTGGATTGCACTATAATTAGGTGTATCGGTAGCGGTAACAGTCATTTTATTTGATTTCATATTGTTTTAAAATTTAGATTCTGTTGACAGTAAGGGGTGTTACAACCCCTTATTTTTTGTTGACAATTAATTACCTACTAGAGTAGCGAATTTTTGAAGCAATATCAAGGTAGATTTTATCACTCTATTTGTTTAATCTTCCCATTGTATGCACCTTGAGAAAAAGTAGATAAAGTGTCAGGCTTGTACCTTTTTGCTCGACTAATTCTACCTGTTCTGCAACTACCTGAAACATACTGTGCTATTTTGCGGAAACCCTATAAAGGTTTCCGATAGGTATTTCGCTGTATATGCAAAGATAAACAGTGTTACAGTTACGTTTTTAGAGCGTTTTTAGAGGATGGGTAAACCTTAACCTTTACCCATCCTCTAATTATCCCATCACTCCAATTCTAAAAAACGTTTTATTTCACTTAGTACCTTTTTACCCTTTTTGTAGTTTCTGCCTTTATACCCCATTAACTCCTCTACTATTTTTGTATCTGAGTAACCATCCTCAAGCGCATCAACTACCATTTCAAGCATTTCCTCGGCTTCTACACTTAACCCAGTTTCCGGTTTACTTCCCCTTACGGGAAGGTCGGAAGTAGGTACTTCCGGTGTTTGGGAAGTATCGGAAGTTTCCTCGCTAAAAGCGGTAGTATCGGCTTCTAGTGTCACTTCCGAGTCACTTACGCTTTGGGAAGTCAGGGAAGTAGTCCGGTCGGTGAGTAAATATTGTGCGATCGCGGTATTCGTACCCTGTGCTAGAAATAAATCACTAGCTAAACTGTGTTTAAATTCGGCTTGCTCGCGCTTTTTAATCGCGTCAATTTTAGGCTTAATTTCTCCTAACTTTGTTGTTAAGTAGAGCGACGTGCCACTCGCTAAAATTGCGTAGGTTATAGAGGTAAATCTAAAAAACTTATGCCAATTGTTAGCGCTTACGTCACGGGTTAAGAAAGGGGTAGCAATCCAGAATGGGAGTGAAGTAGTTAGCAGGAAAATGTTAATTAAGTGGTGAGTTTTCCAGTTCTGTTTTATTGCTTCTGCGTTACTAGACGGATTGATCACTGAGTAACCCATTGAATGACACCCCCCAATAATAAAGCGGTAGCCAAACCGATAATAAACACTAAACCCAAGACCCATTCTTTATCATCATCGGTTTTACGGTAATAGACAACTGTTCCTGCGATTCCTAAACCAATAGAACACAGTAAGGAAATAATAAAAAAGAGTTCTCTCAATTGAGTGATTAATAATGCTAGTAAACTAACCAAACTTGCACCACTAGCTACCAATAGAAAGAACCCTATAACGCGATAAAGTTGAATCATCCTAGGGTTCCAATAGCCACATATCTTCAGGGTTGACCCATTCAATACCTTGACCGCTACAGTTTAGGAATTGAACTTGATAGCTCCACTTGCCGTGGCTGTGTTCCATACCAGTTACCCGCGCTGGGAACCAACGCTTTTCGCTAGGGTTATCCCAACTGACTGAGGAAAAAACTTCTACCAGTTGACCGATACGATATTCAGGCAATGGGATATCTGTTGATACAAAAAACTCAATTTTGCGTCTTTCAATTTGTACTACTGTCATGTTACAATCTCTCTAGTTGTTGATACATTAATTGACCTGTGGGTCTTACCCGTCCTGAACCAAAAGGACGGGTTTATGTTTTTGAGTTTTACTCTGTAAAATCTACTCAGTAGAGTAGTTACAATTGAGCCATCAAATTGTTAATAGCTTGATCAGCTAATTGTTCAGACTTTTCTAAACCTTTACCCATGGCTGCATAACGGGGACGCATCCCGTGTAATGCTTTGGCGGTTGTTCCCTTGTAGCCTTGAGTTTTAACCTCAAATTCAGCTTCGTTTCTGATCATCCGTTGCCCGTGACGGTTGATTTTTGCCTCGGCTTTTAAGATGACTTCGTGTTTATCGGCTGCTTTTTTAGTAGCAGTAGCATTTTGCTTTTTAACCCGTGCTAACTCGCTTAATCCGTCCGCCTCCTCTGGGGTAAATTCCCGCACACGGTCACAAACTGGCATTGTCCGGTAGGTATCAAAAATTGTTTCCGGTGGGTTGTCAGGGGTGATGGCGTTATCAGCACTGCGTTTGAAAACGTTATCCTTGCTAATCCCTTTATGGGAACCGTCAACGGGCGCAATTGTTGATGATTTAAAATCATCTCCTCTCAAGAATCCGAGCATAGTTAATCTCCTATGGAATGAGTGTTACACTGATAACTGTTTTGATAAAAAGGGTTAGAATAATTCGTTTGATTCTGTGAACCGTTCTTTAACTTGTTCGACAAATTCATCCCAGTTATCCCAGTCCTCTATAACTGAGCTATAAACCTCTATAGGAGAAGATTGGGTATAAAGAGTTATCCTGTAATACTCGGGATTAATGAAATACCCGCTTATGTCCCGAGTTGCTATTACAAACTCTTTTTTGTTGTTGGTAGAAAACAATCGTAAACAAGTCATAATGAGTGTTACAGTGATATTGTGATATGAACATTGGTTGCTAAATAAAACCCAGCTAGAAAGCACATCAGGTACAGCAAACCTGGGAATAAGTAATCAATAATTCCCTTGGGTTTCATGTTGCCAATGCCTCCGATAGCATCCGTTCGCCTTCCTCTAATAAAGTTAGGAAAACGACGGCGGTATCTTCGTCTAGGGGTTCGCTTTGAAGCTGTTCTAAATCTGGTAGGGATAACCCTTTGTCCATCATCTTTAAGAGCAGTTGATCACGGATGGGTGTGGGGGATTCAAGACAATCTGATAACTGACTAGCTTCACCCGCAGGGGTTAACGGGGGGATGGGTTGGGACTTTTTTACAAAATCATCCGTTGCGGTGTTGATGATGGTTTCAAGCCGAAACGAGTGCCAACGGGTATCTATTCCCTTGGCCATACAGTTACCCCAAACATCAAAGTACAGGACTTCGTAAACCTGACGGCCCGTAGTAAAGTTTGCGCCGGGTATCAACCAAGGTTGCCACGCTTCAAACCGTGGGTCGGTTTCTTTAAGGGTTGGCAGTTGGGACGGATCAACAATTTCAGAAACCAGCACCCACTCCCCATCAATCAGGGTATGGGTAGGGTTGTCAAAGGGTACATCCTCAAAGGTAGGGGGATTGGGTGTTACAGTGATATCGGTACTGGGTTCGGTTTCCTCTGTTTCATCCTCTGGGTATGACCATTGAGTTATCCCCATCGCTTCACAATGAGCGCCTACCGCTACCTTCATCTCCTCAAATTCGGCGATCGCAATCTCCCATGTTGCCTTTTTGGATAGGCTACCGTACTGCCGTACTTCATCAGGGGTTAATCCCAGTGCGGTCGCTTTTGCTTTGAGTTCTGTCAGTGTCATAATTAAAATGCTCCTAATAGCTAGGGGTGAGTACCCGTTAGTAGGGAAGTTTGGCGACTTGGAACTACTAACGGGTTTTGTTATTTCGTTAATATAACACTAATACACGTTGTACGCAACCCTTATCTGTGTTAAAGTATGTAAACAACACGAATACATGACAAAATAGGAACTGATAAGCTATGCAAACTAAAGTTGTGACAAAGCGGGTAACGGCATATATGGCAGATGCTATATACAAAAAATTAGAGGAGTGGGCGGAACTAGAGGGGCGATCATTGTCGTCTCTTGCTACCTACATCCTTGAAACTGCGGTTAGAGAAAAAAATAATCAGAATGTAATCACAGCAAAAAAGGATAACTAACCCACCATCACCCCCAAACACTAAAACCCCTGACTAACTATCAGGGGTTATTTTTTTTGATTATTTTTACTGTGTAGGCTGTGTAAATGCTGTAATGCTTACGGGGTAATGGTTACAAGCTATTTAGGATAAAACTGGTACGGGTGGTTGTGTAGGGTTGTGTAGGGGGGCTGTGTAGGGTTCTAACCCTTATATATCAATACTTCCCACTTTCTTACACGGCCTACACAGCTATTTTAGTTAAATTTATTTTTTTACCAGCTTTACCAGCTTTACCAGCTTTTATTTATTTATCGCATGAAAAAAGTTATAGGTTATTGAGTTTGGCTAACGCTTCCTTGATTTCCTTTTTGATAGCACCCCCTGTGTTAGCAGGTAGGGTTAGGGCTTGGGTTAGGGTGTCAATGGCGGTATCCAATTCAGCTTGACGGTCATAACTCCCATTGTCCAATTTGTGGGCATATTCTAAAACTTTAGGTGCGATCGCTTCTGGTAGTCGGTAGACTTTGATGGGTTTATTTACCCAGGGGGACTTATCTAGTCCAGAGGTGTTAGGAATACGGTTAGGCATAATGATTGCGTCCTCTGTTACGGTACTACTAACAGTGTAACACTGATTCATTTAGCCTACAATGTCTTGAAGGATTAAATATACTCGATACATTAATTATGCGCCTTGAATAAAGCATATCACTGTAACACCCTTTATATATAGGTTTTAAAACTTGCACTAAAAAGTCAACACTAAGTAGGGTATAAGGGGAAAATATAGTTAATTTCACCAAAACTACTTAGGGGTATAGGTTTGGGGGTCTGATAGATGATTTCTATTTATAGCCGCAATGGATAGCGGCTATAGAAAATAATCACCTATGCCCTATTCCTTTAAGGTCATTAATATCAGTCGTTACAGGTTTAATCGAAAAATTGAGCCATCACCAATCACTCACCCCTTCCCTTTTCCCATCACTCACCGATCACCACAGCCATGGGTTAAAACTTTCTACCGTTCCTATCCTAAAACTTTCTGGTTATCTTCCCAAGCTGCATACAATGGGAAGATTTACAAATTTCTCCAATGGCTGTGACAAAATTTTTAACTTAGCTGAGGATTGGGAGAATATACCCTCTCCCCCTAACCCCTGACAAATATTGATTGGAGGTTTCAGGTAGCAGTCAAGGTGTCTTCAACGTAGTGTGCCTTGACGGGTAACTGAACCGACTTAGAATCAATAGTCGGGTTAGGGGAGGTAACCTTGTAGAGATAGTTTATAGGGATTATTCCTTATATATAATTTTCTATTTATCCCATTTGACACTTTTAAATTTATGTGTTAATGGGATTTTTAAGTTTTAAGGGTATAAGTAAAAATTAATTATTTAGGGTTTTAGATTAAATGTCTGTATGAGTAGATAGAGGGATAATTACTCATTTTTCTCTTATCTTGAAGGTAGGTTGAGTAAATTTTGAGTAACTTAGGTTTTTTTCAGTGGTAAGTATCTTCACTTGGTAAGGAAGAGGTCACGATGAAATCCTAGTTTCGGGCGTTTAAAATAATCAAAAAAAATAAAGCCCGTGACGAGGATTGAACTCGTGACCTCTTCCTTACCAAGGAAGTGCTCTACCACTGAGCTACACGGGCAAAAAAAATCAAGAACAAAAAACTAACAAATGATAGCTTCCAGTCTTTAATTTTTTGAGTTTTAGAGGTGGGCCGAGCTGGATTTGAACCAGCGTAGGCGTAGCCAGCGGATTTACAGTCCGCCCCCATTAACCGCTCGGGCATCGACCCATTTATTCAACAATTTTATATAGTAGCACAATCTCAGAAAATGTCTAGGGGTTTGGCAAAAAATTTTTTTTACCTAGGGTGAAAGGGGCTAAAAACCCTGGCGTTCAGGGAGTTTATGGGTTTTATGGTTTTTTTCCGTTGTGCGGGTTGGACGGGAGGAACTGGTGCGAGGACGGCCTGTAGTGAGCTTGTTGAACGATTGGGTGCGCGGCGGGGAAAATCGCTCTCATCGTAAATTTCCCAGACTAACTCCTCTAAAATATCCTCCAGGGTCACTAACCCAACCTTACCCCCATATTCATCCACCACAATTGCCGGGTGTAAGCGCTGTTGCAGTATTTCCTTGAGTAAATCCCCAACTCGTTTAGTTTCAGGGGCATAAACCGGAGGAATCATGGCTTCTGTGACAGAAATGCTGTCCTGTTCCTCTCCGTGGGCATGGGCAAATTGTAACGCTCGTTTCAAATGAACAATCCCGACAATTTGATCCTTGGATTCTCCCTGCACCGAAATCCGAGAATATCCAGTTTCTTTCCAGGCATAACTTAATCACTTCTGGTAAGGTAGCTTGATGGGAAATAGTTCCCATCTCAATTCGCAGTTTAACCACCTCTTGGGCGATTAAATAATCCATTGCTACACAATAAAAGACTTCCTGATAGCAGGAAGTCCTCTAAATAAATGGATTGGGTTTTGTTTTCACACCAACATTAAATAACGGTATAGTCAGTAATGACCGCATTTTTCAGGATCACAATAATACCACTGCGGATATAAAATCCCAAGTCTTCCCGTTCCGCTTCTTGGATATCCTCTTTGTTGATAATTTTGACATGGCGACCAATACGAGCATTTTTATCAACAATCGCCTTACGAATCACGGTATCAGAACCGATTCCTAGAGGAATTTCACCTTCTTGTAAACCTGAAGAACGTTCTGAGAAGGGTTGATAAAAGTCTGAACCCATCAGTAGGGTATCTTCAATTACACAGCCCGCTTCCACCCGGGAACGTAACCCTAAAACCGAATGGTCAATCCGACATTCTTTCAGGATACAACCCTCAGCAATAATGGATTCAGTAATCCGGCAATCTAGGATTTTCGTGGGGGGTAAGTGACGAGAACGGCTATAAATGGGAGCTTTTTCGTCATAGAAGCTAAAGTTGGGGTGGGGTTGTTGGGTTAAACCCAAATTGGCATGATAAAACGCTTCAATGGTTCCAATATCTTCCCAATAGTCTTTAAACAAAAAGGCTTGAACGTTTAAATTCCCCGATGCGTTGGGAATTACTTCTTTCCCGAAATCAGTTTCCTGGGGATTTTCATCTAATAACTTAATCAAGGTGTCTTTGTTAAAGACATAAATCCCCATGGAAGCAATATAAGGATTTTCTTTAGCTTGTTCAGTAGATAAACCTAACCTGGAGGTATCCACCCGCATTTGTTGGAGGGCGTCTCCCTTGGGTTTCTCACTGAAACTAATCACCCGTCCAGAGTCATCGAGTTTCATTAGCCCAAAATCCGAGGCCCGTTTTTCGTCAA
Organism: Planktothrix sp. PLAVEN19ND; assembly: GCF_057220675.1. Classification (NCBI taxonomy): domain Bacteria; kingdom Bacillati; phylum Cyanobacteriota; class Cyanophyceae; order Oscillatoriales; family Microcoleaceae; genus Planktothrix; species Planktothrix sp. PLAVEN19ND. The sequence continues at coordinate 4,805,159 of NZ_CM170132.1, forward strand.
TGGGCAATACGGAAAGGGTAATATCCGCCTTGGTGTCTAAATGACGTTGGACAAATTCCCGATAGTCCATGCGGTAGAGATGGTCACCGGATAAAATCAGAAATTGGTCAACGTCCCATTCCTTCAGCAGCCACAAATACTGACGCACCGCATCCGCCGTACCCTGGAACCAATTCGGGTTTTGGGTGGTCTGTTGGGCGGCTAGGACTTCTGCAAAGCTATCATCAAAACCAGAGAAGTTGTAGGCGCGGGCAATATGACGGTTTAAGGATGCTGAGTTAAACTGGGTTAAAACGTAGATTTTGAGAATTTCGGAGTTAATACAGTTACTAATGGGGATATCGATTAACCGATATTTCCCGGCAATGGGCACCGCAGGTTTGGCCCGCATTTTGGTTAAAGGATACAGGCGGCTACCCGCACCGCCACCGAGAATGATTGCTAAAACTCGTTTCACAAAAAATTACCTCTCAACTGCCAATAGTCTTCCCAAGTCCAGTGTCCGACTGTACGGTACTCTTGACAAGGGGGGAGAGGCAAAACCGACATTAAGTTTGGGTTTGGGTTAAGTTAAGAGGAAGGGAAAAGGCCAAATAATTGTTAAACGGTTATTGAATTTTAAGTGTTGAAAATTTTCTAGCGGTTTAGAAGTGGATAATTCTTTATAGTTTTTTACCGGATTTATCGGGGATTGTTTTGTTAATTTCAGGTTATACGAGAATAAACAGGATCAATTTTGATTCAGGATAGAGGATTTATGATGCACCCATATTGGCATAAGGTTTCTCAGGCGATTAAAGTGGCTGTGGTCGGGGTTTCTTTACCTCTATTATTGTCGAGTGCTGGGTTGGCGCAACAGAATGTTAAGCAGGATGCTGTTGAGGTTGATCCGAGAATTAAAGATCCGATTGAGATGTTAATGGATTATAACAATCAAGAGAAGTATCCAGAAGCTATTAATCAATTAAGCACAATTCCTAATGTTGTTGATATTTTAATTAAAGAATTAGAAAACAATCAGAATCCTGAAGTGATTTCATCTGTCCTGCAAGCTTTATCAGAAATTGAAGAACCTGCTAAAATTTCGTCTCAACAGGCTGCTCATATTACAGATTTAATTATTGATAATCAATTTGTCAGTAATCCTAAGCAGTCAGTTCGTGTTTATGCTATTGAAGTTTTAATGGAAATTGCGCCACCAGACAAAATACAAAAAATACTTAAAACCTTATTTGAATCTTTAAAAGATGATGACGAATCTGTTCGTTATACCACTGACTTAGCTATCACTTCTCTACTTCGTAAAGTTGATTTGTCAAATTCAAAATCAGCTATAGCTATCGAAAATGTGAGATCAGTAGCATTAGATAAAAGTAATGATTGGCAAGTGCGAATGGGTTCTGCTTACGCACTCGCCAGTAGTGGGCGAGACGTTAAAACCGCAATTATAATCTTCAAAGAATTATTAGAAAAAAATAATCCACAAGTAACACAAGAGGTAATTAAATCTTTAATAGGGGTCGGAGATGAGTTATCTAAGAGAGCATCTAAGTTAAACCCACAAGAAAGGTTAAATTCCAAGGAAGGTTTACAAGATATTTTAGATTATTTTAATAAGAACGATAGCAGTAATAATCAGAAATCAATGGCACATATCAATCAAGTCAAGGAGTCTTTAAATTACGCAATAAATAACATTAATAATGTCCAAGATTCAGTAGAATTTCAAACAATACTGGATTGGATAGTCAGTAAACCCCAAGAATCCGTGCCAATATTAATCACTACATCTTGGCTATATTTTGTTTTAATGTCTCTGTGGTTACGTCCTTTGTGGCTGTTAAGGTGTAATGATATTCTACAACGCTATACCGATATTCCCTTACCGAATTTTCTAGGAAATCTCAAAATTTCAGATTTATTAAGGTTGCTTTTATTTCGGTCTTGCTACCACCCCAGGGTACTAGACGCATGGGTAAAAGCTAATTTGGATAAAGCTCGTAAAGAATTTGACAAAAAAACAACGGTTAAAGAGCGTAGTATTTATATTCCCATCCCAGTCATTTTAGATGGTATTGATATAGCGGAATTGACAGCGAAGGAATTGCAAGCTAAATTTAGTGAACAACAAGAATGTCTTTTAATTTGGGGTGAAGGGGGTTCAGGTAAAACAAGTCTTGCCTGTCAAATTGCACGCTGGGCGATGTCGGATACTCCTGAAAAACGGTTGTGTAAACATCGGATGTTGCCGATATTAGTTGAACAGGAACTTGATTTTAAAGTAGCTGAAGGAAAACAGGTTTTTCTTGAGCTTATCCGAGGTTTATTAAAAAATTTAGTCGATGCTCAGAAACCTGTTTCTGAAGAATTTTTAGAACAACTTCTGATTCAACAACGTTTACTGGTAATTGTGGATCATTTCTCAGAAATGAGTCCAGCAACCCGCGAACAAATTCGTCCAGAATTACCAGGATTTCCGGTTAATGCTTTAATTGTAACTTCACGGATGGAGGAATCATTAGGTGGAGTGAATAAAACTGTACTTCAACCCATGCGAGTTGAGAGGGATCGCTTGTTATATTTTATACAATCTTATATTACTCAACGGGGAAAACAAGATATCTTTAAAGACCAAGAACTAGTTGATGTCAGGGATCGATTGTTAATGATTGCTGGAAAAAGAGATGTTACTGTGCTGTTGGCAAAGCTTTTTATTGAACAGATAATTGCAGTCAAAACGAGTGGTAATATTGATAAATTTCCTCAAAATATTCCTGATTTAATCTTAGAATACTTAAATCGAATTAATGGGAATATCTCAGGTGATCGCCCAGAAAACTCGAAGATTCACCAGGATCTTAAAATGATTGCTTGGGAATGTCTCAAACAGACCTATCGACCAACAACAGCATTAAAAGATACTGTCATTCAAGCATTAGGAAATGATGATGCAGAGGCGCGTCTCAAATATTTAGAAAATCGTCTCTGCATTATCCAAACTGTTCCTCCCAGTTATACTGAAATTCGCTTTGCTCTTGATCCTCTGGCTGAGTATTTAGCAGCTATGTTTGTTGTAGAATATTGCGGTAATAATGAGCAGTTATGGTATGAATTTTTTGCTACAGCTGATATAAAACAAAGTACATCGGAAATGATTCAAGGATTTCTATTAGCGGTGCTAGATTGCTTTTTAGCTAATGATAAAGCAGTAAAAACCTCTGAGTTTGTCTTATTAGAACTTCAGAAAAGAACAAGTTCAGGCTCAAACTCAAAGATTTAAGTTTTTATCAATTCAGGACTTTCGCAAAACAGACCTAGGTATAATTTTAAACAAGCAGAAACTTTCCTAAATTTAGTGTCTTTGCATTAGTCCTAAATTTAAACACTACTTACCACTAGCAACGGATTTCCTGACCTGCTGTGGTGCAGGTTAAGTTGCTATTATCACTGCAAGTAACTTTTTTCTTATTGCGTACATCCTGTGTTGTGCATTTGTAACGAACCATCTGTTGATCATCCTCATTTGGATTACTAGATTCTGAACTACAACCACAAGAACTCATTTCCCCTAACGCTTTGATTGCACGGGATTTTGCCATTGGACTATCGGCTTTTTGCAATGCTTCTGTGAGAAACTCAATTACAAAATCATCGGCTTTGCCCATCTTTAATAGACTTTCAGCCGCCACTAAAGCCGATAAAGGAATTTTCATTGTATGTCCAGATTTTACCTTTTCCATAAGATTCTTCACTGGTTCAATTTCTTGTTTCAGTGCCGCAACAACATTAGTTTGGGAAGATCGTATGGTAAAGCTGATTTGATCAATTTCCAGATAGGGGATATCGGGATCATTCTTACGAGCATCCTTTAGAAGCTCTTGCAGTTTTTGATCAAGTTGCCAATTAATATCTAATCTATTCAATTTTTGGGCAAGCTGTTCGTTAGACTGAATATCAACAGAAAAATTCATAAATCCCTCCACTTGTTTGATGTTTTTATGTTTTGAAACTGGGTGTGCATCTCGAACTTGAGAATTTGGATTTTGTTTTTTTGTTTCTCCTTTTGCTGATTTTTGTGCTGTTTTTACCGCCTCAAACCCATTAACTAAACCACTTCCTGTTGCCCAATCAAATCCTGGTTTAGCCGAATGTCCTCCCGTCGCAGAATTGCAACTTCCTTCAATTACATCAATGGCAGTTTGTTGCAGAATTTCTTTGGCTTGTTGGGGGGATAATTGCGGGTTAACTTGCTTCATCAACGCACATATTCCTGCGAGTTGGGGTGCGGCGGCGGATGTTCCACTAAAGGCTGCCCAACCATCTTCTGAGGACGTTTCATCCGCATCAGGATGTTTAACTCCGGGTAAACCAAAAACGGCATCTAACGTGCTTCCAGGGGGAACTGGTAAGACAATATAAGCCGCCCTGGGTTTTTTTCCCACTAACCCACAAATATCAGGAACAATTCGCTCCGAATAGATATTGCTGCTAAAATGGCATAATTACTCGCTTCTAAGTTGCCATTAGAACCCAAATAAACGCCCCCAGCTGCAATCACATCCGGGTGTTGAGAGGGAAATCCCCAATGTCCATTTCCAGCGGAAAAAACAACAATAATTCCCTGATAAACTGCATCGGCAATATTAGCAGTTAAGGCAATATCATAGGCGGCTAAAGGCAGATATTGTTTGCTACTTCCCCAACTACAAGAAACCACATCAGGACGCAAGGAAACCGCTTTTTTAAAGGCAGCAATTGAATTTTTGAAGTTCCATTTTATCATCGTAAAATTGATTTCAGGAGCCACAGAAAATAGATTGGCAGATTCTCCGGTGCCATGTCCATTTTCATCGACTTCGGGGTTAATACATCCTGCCCCTAAAATGACTTTACCTTGATATCCATTCCGGGCAAAAAAAGGATGACGATACCATCCTGAATCTACCATGACAACGTTAATGTCTTGACCTTTAATTCCCTGTTTATGAGCCGTTACTGCATTCAGTTTCTGGGCAATATCCTGGGGAATTAAATGCCAATAGGAAGGATTTGGAGGAGATTCTGAAGGTAAGCCAACATCGGCATAATAAACAGGTTCACTTAAGGCAATTCCTTCAATTAAATCCGATAAAGGACTAGAAGACGGATCAATAAAACCGACAATATCAGTATCGGGAGTATCTAAAAATGTGCCGATACTTTCTAATCCTCCTCCTTTTATAACCGTTTTTTCTTTAGCAATAATTTTCGTGTTGAAAACACGCTCATACAAATCAGCAGAACCTGCAATACTAAGAGTGACTCGTCCCGTTTCTAAAACTTCAAACCCTTCAGCTTTTAGACGTTGAATTGCTAAATTAACCTGTTGAGGATGAGAATAAAATTGAGTAATATTCTCGCGGGTAATTAGTTCTGAAGATCGGAATAGGGAAACCCCCCCTTGTGAATGAACTGAGGCTTCCGCGTAAACAATGGGTGGTACATTACTATTTGGGTCATTCATTCCTCTGGGTGTACATCCAATAAGTTGTTTCTAATTTATCATTGGTAAATAAGATATTCATGGCTACTTAATAAAACTTTAATATCTGATTAGAGTGATTGACTTGCTGGAGAGGTTAGCGATCGCCTAAAATTAAAGAGCTAATTTCTAAGCTCACTGTGGTTCAGCTAAATCGAATAACTTTGTAAAATTTTGCTTAATTTTAGCAGTTATACTTAACTATATGTGATTAAAATTTATCTATGCAAATACAAACTCCAGATTGGGTTAAACACTCGGTATTTTATCAAATTTTTCCCGATCGCTTTGCTCAAGCCGCCATTCCGCGCAAAAAATTGTTAAAATCTGATCGCTGGGAACCATGGGATTTACCACCGAGTTTACAGGGATATAAAGGAGGCAATTTATGGGGCGTGATTGAACAATTAGATTATTTACAGGATTTAGGAATTAATGCGATTTATTTTACCCCCATTTTTCAATCGGCTTCTAATCATCGTTACCATACCCATGATTATTACCAAATTGACCCCATACTCGGGGGAAATACGGCTTTTCAAGAGTTATTAGATGCAGCCCATCAACGCCAGATTAAAATTGTTTTAGATGGGGTATTTAACCATGCCAGTCGGGGCTTTTTCCAGTTCCATGATATTTTAGAAAATGGCCCCCATTCTCCTTGGTTAGATTGGTTTAAAATTGAAGGCTGGCCCTTATCTGCTTATGATGGCAGTAAACCTGCTAATTATGTCGGTTGGATTGGAAATCGGGCTTTACCTCAATTTAATCATGACAACCCTCAAGTCAGGGAATATATCATGGAAATTGCTGAATATTGGATTGATTTTGGCATTGATGGTTGGCGTTTAGATGTGCCTTTTGAAGTCAAAACTCCTGGTTTTTGGCAGGAATTTCGAGATAGAGTTAAGGCTGTTAATCCAGAGGCTTATATTGTTGGGGAAGTGTGGGAAGATTCCCGAGAATGGTTAGATGGGACGCAATTTGATGGGGTGATGAATTATTTATTTACGGCTCCGACCATTGCTTTTACCGCAGGCGATCGCGTTCAAATGGAGTTAGTCGAAAGTCCTTCCTATTTTCCTTATCCGGCTCTATCTGCTAAGGAATATGGGCAAAAAATACAAGATTTATTAGAGTTATATCCTTGGGAAATTCAACTAACACAATTGAATTTACTCGATAGTCATGATACAGCCCGATTAATTACTATTGCTGGCGGAGATAAAGCCAGTGTTGAGTTGGCAACCTTATTGTTATTTACTTTTCCAGGTGCGCCCAGTATTTATTACGGGGATGAAGTCGGGTTAGAAGGACACCTTGATCCTGACTCTCGCCGCAGTTTCCCAATGCAAGATTCTTGGCATCAAGATATTTTAGACTATCACAAAAAACTGATTGCTATTCGTCACCAATATCCGGCTTTAAGAACGGGTTCTTATCAGGTATTATATGCTGAGGATATGATTTATGGATTTGCTCGATGTTTGGAGAATGAGGAATTAATTGTGATGGTGAATTCGGGAACAGAATCAGCCGAAATTAATGTTACGGTTACTAACTTAAAGACTTGTCCTAATCAGTTAATTTATGGAGAAGGGAAATTCAGTTGGAAAACAGAAAATCACACCACAGAATTAGTGGTCTATCTTCCTCCCCGTCAAGGAATAATTTTAGCAAATTGTTAGTTTTCTAGGCAAAGATAAAGAGATAATGGGCAATTAGGAAATCAGCAATAAACAATGGTGATTGATTTTTCTAATAAGATCAATAATCATTCTAATTTCCGATGGGAACTTCATTTATTCAAGATTCTATATCTTCACTATTGCCCATTGCCCATTCCCTATTCCCTATTTTTTACTCTATAATAAAGAATCTAACTTAATCTAATTATTAATAGTTTCATCAGATTATGACCCAGAAGTCGCCCTCTATGCTAGAAAAAATCAAAGATATTGCTACAACGTTATCACCTCGTTTAATTGAGATTCGTCGCCATATTCATGCCCATCCAGAACTGAGTGGTCAAGAATATCAAACCTCCGCCTATGTTGCCGGGGTGCTGTCCTCCTGTGGGATTAAGGTGCAAGAAGGCGTGGGGACAACGGGAGTCGTGGGAGAATTCAAGGGAAATACCACCAACCCCCGTTGGTTTGCCATTCGCACCGATATGGATGCCCTGCCGATGACCGAATTAACCGGGTTAGAGTATGCTTCTCGACAGATGGGGGTCATGCACGCTTGCGGACACGACCTGCACACCACCCTAGGGTTAGGCACAGCGATGGTATTATCTCAGTTGGGCCAGGAGTTTCCTGGGAAAGTGAGGTTTTTTTTCCAACCTGCGGAAGAAATTGCTAAAGGGGCAACCTGGATGGTGCATGATAACGTCATGGAGGACGTGGCAGCGATTTTGGGCGTTCATGTATTCCCTAGTATTCCCGCCGGATGTGTGGGACTGCGATCGGGTGCGTTAACGGCGGCGGCGGATGATTTGGAATTAACTATTATCGGAGAGTCGGGTCACGGGGCGCGACCCCATGAAGCTAAGGATGCGATTTGGATCGCGGCTCAGGTCATTACCATGTTACAACAGGCGATTAGTCGCACCCAAAACCCTTTAAGACCTGTGGTTTTATCCATTGGTCAAATTATGGGTGGACGGGCTCCTAATATTATTGCGGATCAGGTTAAACTATTAGGAACGGTGCGATCGCTTCATCCTGAAACCTACGAAGCTTTACCCAATTGGATAGAACAAATTGTTGCTAATATCTGCCAAATGTATGGGGCAAATTATGAGTTAAATTATCGTCGGGGTGTTCCCTCGGTGCAGAATGATCCGATGTTAACTCAAATTGTCGAAGAAAGTGTTAGAGAGGCTTTTGGGTCTGGTGCGGTGGTAAATTTACCCGAACCCTCCTTAGGAGCAGAGGATTTTTCTGTCTATTTAGATTATGCACCCGGAATGATGTTTCGGTTGGGTGTCGGACACAAAAATAAACATAATTATCCCTTACATCATCCTAAGTTTGAAATTGATGAATCGGCAATTATTACGGGGGTGGTAACTCTAGCCTATTCTGCCTATAAATTTTGTCAGAAATAATTAGCAACACCAGAAGAATTAATCAATACCAAAAATACCTGTTAATCCCGTAAAAAATTAGCTAAAATAGAATTAGAAAAATTAGGAAGTCAGCAATATGGAAACAACTGTCACCCTAACTGTTACTGTGAACGCCGAAGGCAACTTAGACATTCCCGCAGAATTACAAACCCAACTGACACCAGGGGATCAATATAAAGTAGCAATTACGGAAGAAGGCTTACTTTTTAAAAAAGTTAAACCCGGATTTGATTGGGAAGAATTCAGACGGCGTAGAGACGAATCTGAACCCGATCCCAATCCAATGACAATGGAAGAAATTTGTGCAATCGTCAAAGAAGTGAGACATCAAATGAATTTAGAAGGAAAATCAGAATTATGAAAGTTGTATTAGATACCAATATTTTTATCTCCGGTTGGTTATGGGATGGCAGACCTGATCAAATTTTGAAATTAGGCGAGATTGGAGAGATTAATGTATGCGCTTCTGAAGAATTATTAACGGAGTTAGCAATAACATTAAGTCAAAAGAAATTTAAACTTAAACTCCAATCTTGGGGGTTTGAAGTTCATAATTTAATGGATGGAATCCGAAATTCGGTAGAAATTTATTCTATTCCAAAACGATATTTTCCTGAATTAAGAGATCCGAATGATGGGATTATTTTAGCAACTGCGATCGCATCTCAAGCAGATTATATTATTACAGGAGATCGGGATTTATTAACCTTAGAAAACTATGAAAATATCCCTATTTTAACAGCTATAGATTTTTTAAATATTTACTTTCCAGGGATTTAGAGAAAAACTTTCGCAACTTTTCAGATGATTATAGCAGATAAAAAAGTTTAAATTGATATAACGAATTTTGTTAATATAAACTTCACACCCTAATTTTCCGTTTTAGGAGTAGAACCAAAATAGGGGTCTGGAGTTCCAATCCAGTTAAAATCACTAATTCTGAGATTGATACTTCCTATCCGACGCACCGGATTAATCCTGAGAATCACCCCATAGGTACGGCGACTATATTCTAAGGTTAATTCATTGTTTAATGATAAACCATTATCTAAATTAACCGCCGATTCAATCCCAGCCCTTAACCCCCCATAAAGTTGCTGCACTAATCCCATACTTAATACCCGTTGATCGACTAAACGATCAAACAAAAAGGGCGATTGTCCATCCAATATCACTTGGGTATAAAAAAGACTAAACCCCGTATAGTCTAAAAAGTCTTTAGAAAAATGACCCAATTGTCCCTGCACCCCTACCGAAGTGCTGAGATAGGATTGGGAATAATCTTGACTATATTGGGTGGTGACTCCTCTGGTAATTAATGCTAATTGTACGAAGGGAATCACGGGTCGAGGGGTATACCGTAAACCTTCCGTAGCCGTTGCTGGTAAGCCTTCTCCCCGCCATAATAAAACTGGATAAATTAAAGTTCCTAACGCCTCATAACGATCTAAAGTGACTCGATTATTCACACGAGTCGGTTTGAGTAATTCCGGGCGATCGCTATCGGCATTTACCGATTGATAGGAGGTTTGAAAGCTAAAGGTAGCCCCCTGGTCGTTTAAAGCAATCTTAGGAGAAGTCAGCACTGCCCCCAAACTACTCCAAACCGTACGATACCCCAAAGTTCCATTAAACAAACGGTTACGATAACTATATTCTCCATTGAGTGCAAACCCAGACCCCAATTGTTGGCGGACTCGGATACTACCTCGGAGGGCTTTTTCATTCAGATCGGGGAAATTTTCCAAGGTATTTATGGATAAAAACCCCCTCAATTCCGTAGTGGGGGTAATTGATCCCGAAATCTTTGCTTCCAACCCCAAGGTTTTAGGATCGAAGGGGGTGACATTCTCTTGAAAAGCCCGTTGGAGTAACAATCGAGGTGCCACTTGCAGGGTCAACGGGCCAAGGGGAACAGAGGGCAGATTTCCCTGAATATAATATCCTCCAAAATCCTTGAGATCATAACCAAAGGAAAAGGGCAGGGGTTCTTTTTGGCTTCGATCAATGACGGTACGTTCTCGAAAGAGAGGGACGTTAAAGGATTGATCTAGCACCAGTCGGGATTTGGTGGTAATCAGTTCATCGCGTAGGGGTGAAACTCGAGTAAATCGGGCGGTATCGGCCCTTAATTCTAGTTCCGGGGGGGAAAAGGGATCGTTGGTAAGTCGCACCTGTTGGGCTTCCCATCCCCCATCCCCAAACAGATCAATTCGTTCGGCGGCAAATCTCAGGCGATTTACACTGCCTTGTACCCCAAAGGTTTCCCCCCCTCCGACAGAGACTCCGGCGTTTAATCCCCCATCGGCTTTGACTTTTGCTAGGGGTTGGGCGGCGGTAATTCGGTCGCTGATCGGGGCATTTAGTAGGGGGGTAACACCTGGATTTAGGGGATCAACCACGGTTAAATCGGTGTCGGTGGAGGGGGTATAAACAACGCCGTTGGCTTGGTAAACTGACCCGGTACTTTGCACGAAGTTATAGTCCATGCGATCGCCCCGAATCACCTGATTTCCTCGGGTCAGGGCCACATTCCCTTGAGCCACCACTTGACGGGTACTCAGGTTAACTTGGGCTTGATCCGCATCAATTAAGGACTGGCGAAACCGCACTATCACGTTCCCTTGGGCGGTGACGATTTGCCGCTGTTGATCATATTCTTGCCGATCGGCGGTGATTTCGACAATATCTGCGGGGGTGGGAACTGGAATAACTGTGGATTCTTGGGTTGGAGTTTTAGGGGGGGTGACAACTATTCTGTTACAGGGTGTATGACAGAAGTTATCGCTATTGGTAAAGGAAAAGGCGGCATCAAACCGATACTGATTCTCGGTTAAGGGTTGGGCGGTTTCTCTGGTGACGGTCGATCCCAGTAGTTCTGCGGATAGGGAGCCACTGGGTGCCTGAATCTGATATTTAGGTAAAGGATAGGTGATGGTGCTTTGGGTTTTTGCCCTGGAAGATATTTTTGGTTCTAATCCAATTATCCCCGTTTCAGTGGTCTGTGGCTGGGGAAGATGACGAATAATTGGGGGTGGTTCAGGTGGTGGCGGGTAAGGCATACTTGCTGTAACGGAATTCCACAGAATAGCCAAAACTCAACCCCTTTAGGGAACGGGCTAAAACAATGTCATTAGCTATCAGCCTGTAGGGATGATTACTAATGACACTCCCATCTTCTATTATATCAGGGATTTTGTTCACAGAGGTTGTTGGCATCTGGTTCTGATTTTCAAGCCCTAACTTCTGTTTGGACAATTTCCATGTTTCTCTACTCTAAGTCTCTGCGTTTGGGGTTCCGCGCTGGGTCATTGGACAGGAAACCAAACACGAATAAGCTAAAGAAGAACAGAACTACGATATTAACAACGATTTTTAGGGTCAGCATTTGTGAATTTCTCCGAGGCTGCAAGAGTTTATTTATAGCTGTTATGCCGGAGGCACAACTTTACCATCATATCCCAAAATATCCTTTGCTTTAAGGATTCTTTTTCTACCCCCTTGACAGGGATTGATTTTGTGTTATTATTATAATGGATAGTCTGTGCGCGCCTATAAAGTATTTTTTGGTTCTAGGACTAGCTAGAACGGTTGGAAAAATTACGGTACAGTGTTCTTACTATTCCCCATTCCCCATTCCCCATTCCCCATTCCCCATTCCCCATTCCCCATTCCCCATTCCCCATTCCCCATTCCCCATTACTCATAATGAGTTAACCAATACCAAGTTTTAGAGATCGCCTCCTCAACTTTAACCATAATTTGATCTAACCATCCTAAAATCTTCTCTAGGGGATGTTTAATATATCCGGTTGATGTCACCTGGGCTTCTAGCCAGTCGGGGGAAGATGGAGCAGTCGCGGTTTTTTTGGGGTTTTTAACACGGTTGGGCGTTTTTGTCAAGGTATTTTGGGGAACTTCAGAAATTAAACCGATCTTTTCGGGGGTTGTTTGTGTTGAAAAGGGGTTTAAGGAAGATTGAACTTTCTGAAAAATCCTATGGTTTTCGATAGGGTTATTCTGGGTTTTAGGTTTCTTGAGTTTGGATAAGATATTATTTGTTCGAGTATCAATAGTTAACCAGGGGTCTTCTGGGGAGGAAGATTTTGAAGCGGAAATTACCCCGGAATATTCTTCGGAGATAGGCTCAGAATTAATAGTATGCTGATGGTCTTGGAAAAAATAATCAATTGCTGCCAGAATTAGGGACTGAACCTTATAGAAATATTGATCAAAACCCGGTTCTAAGGAAGATGCTGATTTGACAGATAAATGGGGATATTGCCAAGTTTGAATTACGGTTTTTCCTAGGGTTTGACTTTGTTTGACTAAGCTATGGGTCGCTTGGGAGAGGGGAATAATCGAATAATCCTCGACTTGCGCGATCGCCGAATCTAGGGTATGAATAAAAGTAGGGGAAGGCTGGGGGAAAGAAACCGACTCAACAAAATTAGATTCTCCAAAACAATTAATTTTAACGGCGACGGGACTGGTTTGTACCCAACATAATACTTGCCAAAACCCCCGAATCGGAGATACAATATGAATAGGATGGCTAAAAGGTTGTAACTGGGGTTGAAAGGGTTTGGGATGTTGTGATGAATTTCGATAACAATAGTGATAGTTTGCGACTTCTAAACTAATTCGTTGTTGAAGCTGATGTTGTTGTTCAACGGTGAGACTATCTAAAATTTGATTATCTTTTTGAACTAAGACTAAGGTTTGGGAATCAATTTGACTAGCTACGCCTTGAATTTCTCCTGCTGCGGGTTGGGAGGCTATCGAATTTTCCAATAGAGATGCGGTTTCGGTGGTAACGGTATTTAGAATATGAATAATAGGAGCATCAACATTAGGAGGTTGGGACTTGACCTCAGAATTGAGTTGAGGTAAATGCTGTTTAATCGCCGTGCCTAATTTTTGGGTAGTGACTCGAACGGTTTGCAGGATAAAATAAACTGGATATAGTGCTGTTTGCAGGGCGATCTCAGTGGCGAACTTAAAATAGCGCCAAGTGCGACTGCTCTGGTCGGTAAATTTCTGCGTCGCCTCAGAGATAAAATTAAAGAATCGACTTTTATATGGCCCGGAGTCAGCAACAGACATGGTTATATTAAGTATGAGCGATATTCTCCCCTATCAACTATAACAGTAAATGTCTTTTTCTACCCCTACCCTCCAATTACAGATTTCAGAAGTTGCTCAACGGTTACGTCTGTTGACTCAAATTAATATCCAACCCCATTGGCAAGTTATCAACCCTGGGGAGTCTGAGCACCCAGTTGAAATCAATGACAGAGGACATATTCCTTGGGCGGCGGGAAAACAGGTTTTGAAATTAAGACAAAAAATTATAGTTCCCTTACAAGGTTATCCGTTAACGGGTTTAACTTTAAGATTAGTCTTAAGTTGGTGGGCTCAGGATGCTCAAATCTATATTAATCATCAATTTGTACAAGCTGGAGATTTGTTTGATAGTTATACCAGAATTTTATTAAGTTCGGCGGTACAGCCAGGAGATGAATTTGAAATAGAGTTATTTTTAATTAGTCCGGGTCACGACGCCGGGGCGTTGGTTAGTTCTTTCTGTTGGTATGAAGTTTCAGACACCTCCCGAATTGACCCGAGTTTATTAGCGGACGAATTGGAAATTTTAGGACTATTTTTAGCCGAGGAAAACTACCAACCCGACCTAGAAACCGACTTGATTTTCCTCGGAAATATTTTAGAGATCATTTCTGGCTATATCCTCCCCCAAGATCTGAGTAAATTTGAAAATAGCCTCATCCAAGTTCGTCAGATATTAAAATCAGTTATTCCTAAATTAGACTCCTACAAAATTTCCTTACTCGGTCACGCCCATTTAGACTTAGCTTGGTTATGGCCGATAACAGAAACTTGGATAGTCGCGCAGAAAACCTTTGAGTCAGTTTTGCAATTACAAACAGACTTTCCTGAATTAATCTTCTGTCATTCCTCCCCTATTCTCTATGAATGGATAGAAAAACATCGTCCCGATTTATTTAGTCAAATTCAAGATAATATTGCAAAAGGAATCTGGGAAATTGCCGCCGGACTCTGGGTAGAACCGGAATTGAATATTATTAATGGAGAATCTATCGTCCGTCAGGTCTTATACGGACAGCGATATGTTTTAGAAAAAATGGGTCAACTTTCCACCGTAGCTTGGCTACCCGATACCTTTGGTTTCTGTTGGCAATTACCCCAAATATTCCAACAGGGAGGTATTGATTATTTTATTACCCAAAAACTGCGCTGGAATGATACAACTAAATTTCCCTACGGGTTGTTTGAATGGCAAGGGTTAGATGGCACAAAAATTGTTAGTTTCATGACCGCTTTAATTGGAGAGCGGGTTGACCCGGTGAAGATGTTTAAATATGCTCGGGAATGGAAAACCCAAACGGGATTAAATCACAGTTTATGGTTGCCCGGAGTCGGTGATCATGGGGGCGGGCCGACCCGTGATATGCTAGAAATAACTCGACGCTGGAATCAAGCTGCTATTTTTCCAGAGTTTAAGTTTCAAACGGTCAAAGACTATTTAACAGAAGTCCTGAATAATGCGCCATCAAAACTTCCGATCTGGCAGGATGAATTATACTTAGAATTCCATCGCGGTTGCTATACGACCCACGCCGATCAAAAACGGTTTAATCGTCGGGGGGAAACCTTATTATATGAAGCAGAACTATTTGCCACCATCGCCACCCTTTACTCCGGTTCTATTTATCCCCAAGGGGAAATAGAAACCGCTTGGAAGCAGATTTTATTAAACCAATTTCACGATATCCTGCCCGGATCTGCCATTGCTGCGGTCTACGAACAGGCAAATCAAGACTGGGAAACCGCCATCAAAACCGCCCAGGAAATTCTCCACCAGTCCTTCGATGCCCTTGTTGCTTCTATTCCTGTTAACTTCCCCTCCCAACTCGACGCCCAACCCATTTTTATCTTTAATTCCCTGAACTGGTCGCGCTCAGAAGTCGTGGCTGTGCCTATTCCTAATTCCGATAGCCCTTGGCAAATTTATGATCACCAGGGAATGCCCCAAACCGCCCAACTACGGGGGTCAGGGTCGGAAAACCCGCAACTGCTATTCCTGGCAAAAAATGTTCCGGGTCTGGGATATCAGGTGTATTGGTTGGGGCGCAAACAGGCTGAAACCCTAGAAAGCTCGCAGAAATACCCTTATATGGGCACACATATTCCCAATTATACTGAAAGTATAGCAGAAAAAAACGAGATTGTCAAATATTATCAGTTAGAACCCCAAAAGATTAGCTTTGAAAATGATATTTTGCGGGTAATTGTAGATACGGAAACCGGAAATTTAGAACAGGTTTTCGACTTAATTAATCAACGAAATATCCTCAAACCTGGACAGGGAAATCAATTACAAGTATTTGAAGATTCGGGACAATATTGGGATGGGTGGAATATTAACCCTAATTATCAACAATATCCCTTAGATTCACCGCAATTAAAATCAATAGAATGGATAGAATCGGGGCCGATAGTATGGCGGTTGAGAATTGTTAAAACATTCAAGCAATCACAATTCTGCCAAGATTATATTTTAGAACAAGGTTCACCCCTGTTAAAAATAGAAACCACTGTTAATTGGCAAGAACGTCATACTTTAATTAAGGTCGCTTTTCCCCTAACAATTACGGCGGATTTTGCCAGTTATGAAATACCCTGTGGAGTGATTCAACGACCTACTAACCCCCAAACCGATCCAGAAAAAGCTAAATGGGAAGTTCCGGCAATTCATTGGGCAGATATTAGTACATCGGATTATGGAATTAGCCTATTAAATGATAGTAAATATGGTTATGACGCTCAACCCGATCAACTGCGATTAACATTATTAAGAGGTTCAACCTGGCCTGACCCAGAAGCGGATTTAGGATGGCATCAATTTAGTTATACCATTTATCCCCATGGAGGAGATTGGAAACAAGCAAAAACCGTCCAAAAAGGTTACGAATTCAATCGTCCTTTACAGGTTAAAGTCTATCCCCCCCGACCTTCAACCACTAATTTAGAATCATTCGGTGGCCAGAGTTTCCTAGAGTTAGGGTCTGAGCATTTAATTTTAATGGCATTTAAACAGTCAGAAACTAACTCCCAACACTGGATTTTAAGATGTTATGAATGTGAGGGAGAATCAACTATGTTAGAATTACAGAATAATCTGGGATTAACTATAGATTATTCGGTCAATCTATTAGAACAACCCCAGGAAACAACTGCTTTTATCTCTCCTTGGAAAATAGTTAGTTTTGCTCTAGCTTCTAGGAAGAATTAGAAATAATAGTTGGTGTTGTTATCTTGATCGGGGTTAAGATTAGTTTAACCACAAAGACACGAAGAAGTTGTAAACACCTTTGTTGTTGAGTGGGGCGAGTTTACGAATTTTAGGTTAAACGAACTCGCCTTAATATTATTTGACTCCCATGCGAATTTCTGAACAAAAAGAAGCCTGAGTTAACCCCATATTATTTTTAACAATGCTGGTTCTTAATCTCAGATTGGGCATTAAATACCATAACCGTTCTTCTACATACAAGTTAGGAGTTTCTGTGATTACGGTTAACACTTCATCCTCTCCCAGATTATAGCGTCCCGATAGAGATTGATTGGGGTTAGTGCCTTGGGCTTGGAGTAGTTGACCTGTTTGGGGATGGTCAGGATTAATAACCGGAATTAAAATAGCCGAGCCTTTTTGTTGATTGGAGTTCCCTTCTGTTGTGCCATCCCAGGTTGAACAAAACCCGCCGGAAATTGTGGCTGGGTCAATATGATGCTGTTGACAAAGCTGAATAACTTTAGCATCGGTTTGGGGTAAAGTATCAATGATCAGATTAGACTTACCCGCCTGTAATTGTCCTGATTTTAAATTGTGTAAAGTGCGTTGAGAAAACCATTTTCCAGCACTTAATTCAAAAAATTCAATAATATTCATCTTTAATCAACCAAAAGAAGGGAAACACTGATTTCACTGAGTTTTAGTGAATACAGAAATTTGATTCAAGTCGTTTTTATTTTAGCACAGTCTATTAAAAATTATCAGGAGAGTTTGTAACATTTTATCGTAGGAGTTGGGTCTTTCAACCCAGGTGCAAAGAGGGTTGGAAGACCCAACCCCTACAGGGATTTATAATGTTTACAATAACTTCTTTGTGTCTTTGTGGTTAAATTAGACTTAGCTCTAACTCCAACTCAATGTTCCTTTTTCTCCATCCAGATTAACCACCCTACCAACGGGTAAAATAGGATTAGATCCTTGATGACCAAAAGGTAAATTAGAGACAATGGGAATACCTAAATCTCCTAAGCGATCGCGCAATACTTCTTCTAGGGTAAAACTATGATTATTCCCTTTAACATCACAATTACTAAATCGTCCCAAGGCAATTCCTTTAACTCCTTTAAACCCTCCGACCATGCGCCAATAGGTTAACATTCGATCCAAACGATAGGGTTCTTCATTCACATCTTCAAAAGCAAGAATAGTATCGGTTAAATCCGGTTGGTAGGTTGTTCCTAATAAATGGGTTGCTACGGTTAAATTCGCGGGAAATAATCGACCAGAAACCTTGTTTTTTCCCCAACCTTCTCCTTGTAAAGTATCAAAAAATCCCGTTTCTATTCCTTTAAATAAACGTTGAATTGACCAGTCGGGTTCAGTGGCTAAGGTGGTAATAACGGGGCCATGAATCCCGATAATTTGGGGGTGATTGGCAAACGCCCATAATAGTCCGGTGATATCAGAAAATCCTATTAAAAATTTAGGATCTGGGGAAATTGGGGTGATATTTTCCCATTTCCAACCTTCTAATAATCGAGTTGACCCAAACCCGCCCCTAGCGCATAAAATACCGCGACAATTGGGGTCGTTTAAGGCTTCTATTAGCTGTTGTCGGCGGTTTTCATCGGTTCCAGCTAAATAACCTGTAACTTGATCAAAACCCGATGTTAATTGAATATTATAACCGTGCGATCGCCATATTTCCAGCCCTGCCTCGAACCTTTCCCATTCTCTTAATGCTCCACTGGGGGTAATAACTCTTAATTTATCTCCGGGTTTTAATCCTTGAAAATTGATCATGATTGGTTGTTTTTTGATATAAAATAATAAGATAGCCCTAAAGGGCTTACTACGGGATGAGTTGAAATAACCATTGTTCCATGCGATCGCCTAATCTCTCTAAAGAGTATTCGGTTTCCGCGTGTTTTCGACATACAGAACGGTCAATTTTATCTATATTATTGATAGCATGAACTAACTGATTAATATTATCAGGTTCTACTAACCAACCTGTAATTCCATCTCGAATAATTTCTGTTGGCCCGCCTCGACGATAGGAGATCACCGGAACACCACAGGCTAAGGCTTCAATTGCAACATTTCCAAAGGCTTCTATCCAGCGATGGGTCATCATTAACGCCCGACATTGACCTAGTTTGGCTTGAAGTTTTTCTGTTGATAAAAAGCCTAAATATTCTATAGGAGCATCGACATAATTATTCAGAATAGTTTCCCAATAAACCTGGTCTTGAATTTTACCCATAATCATTAAGGGAATTCCGGTTTTAACTGAAGCAGCCATCGCATCTTCTAAACCTTTTTCTGGGGAAATTCTACCGACCCAAGCCAATTGATTTTGGGGTTGACTGCAAAAACAATATTGAGATAATTCAATAGCACTACTTAAACAAAAATAACCCGCTTTTAAACCAAAGGTTTCGGCTTGACTATGGCTATAAAATGCGATAGAATTAGGAGATTGTTTGATTACATCTTGAACAGCCCTATCCATGATATCGGTTAAAGATCCCATAGTAATTAAATGGATTAATTTACCTGGAAAAAAAGGAGTCAGAAATAAAGGCAACCAATCATAAGCAAAATTCATAATTATATCATACTGATCCGCTACTTTTATGGTATAATTCCACATATTGGCTAATACGGAATTATTGGATAAAATTACCGGATCTTGACGACTTTGGGTTTGGGCTGAGGTTTGTAATTCTCCTGAAATTTCTACTATTGAAAATGATTCTAATTTAGAGGTTTCAGGTGCAACAATTGTAATTTCATAACCTCGTTTTCGCAAAATAGTTGCTATATTCAATACCGTTAATTCTACACCTCCTCCCAACCCAGAACCCAAGGGCCCAACGGGAGTAGATACTAATAATAATTTTAAAGGTTTGTTCATATATAGTTATTGTTTTTTGAGTAAATCCACAGCTTCTTGTAATAACTGAATAGCCTGTTCTACTTTACTCAATATTTCCGTTTGACTGACGGGTTTTGCGGTTGGTTGGGGTGTTGTTAATCCTCCCAATTCATTCACATAGCGCAATAAATCCTGATCTCGTCGTAACCATCCAGCCAAGAAAACTTCTTGACTGGGGTTAGCTTTTACCCGTTGATACCGATAGTCAATTCGATTTTGACAATAGCGTTGGGCGGTTTGTAAATTATTGGCTTTTTCTAATGCGATTTTTGATTTAGCCCCAAAATTTCCATCAATTGTTAACCCGCCAATGGCTTCTTGGAGAAATTCTAAACTGCCTTTGACACTAAAATTAACGGCGGTATCAAAATGGGCTACGGCTAAGGGTAACACCATGAAATCTGCTAAACAGGGTTTCCAATATTGTTCATAATAAACCTGTTCTACTTCGGTTGGGGTAATTTGTAATACCGACTTAGAGGCTAAATTTTTTCCCCGTAAATAGCTATCATAGGTGGGTTGAGAAATCCCATAATTAACTGTACCTGCTAAATCTCTAGTATCGCCGACACCAGTTTCCCATTTTAAGGTGAATTTTAAAGCAGTTTTAAAGGCTTCAGGATATTCAGACATAATTTTATTTAGGGTTAGGTAATGGGATCACGGATTTAAGAGGATTTCACGGATTTCACAGATTTTCATCTGTGTTAATCTGCTTAATCCTCTTAGAACTATTAACACCCAAAAAGGAGAATAATTAACTACGCTGAATTTCAGCAAAGATTTCGTTTAAAATTTCTTGGGCACCTTGTTCTTTGAGTTTATGGGCGAGTTGAATTCCTAAATCTTCCGCATCGGTGGTATTTCCAATTACGGTATCTTTAATTAACCGTTTGCCATCAAGACTTGCCACCATTCCCACTAAGGTGAGTTGGTCGCCCTCAATAGCAGTATTTACCCCAATGGGAACTTGACAACCCCCTTCTAACTCCCGTAAAAATGCCCGTTCAGCATAGCATCTTTGGGCGGTGGGGGTGTGTTCAAGGACTTTAATAATATCCAGAATATCGCTATCTCCTTCTCGACATTCTATTCCTAATGCGCCTTGTCCGACGGCGTGGAGGGAAATTTCGCTCTTGATGACTTGATGAATGCGATCGCTCATATCCAAACGAATTAACCCAGCAACGGCCAGAATAATCGCATCATATTCTCCATTATCCAATTTTTGCAGCCGGGTATTCAGGTTGCCGCGAATATCTTTGAATTCTAAATGGGGATAATGATATCTAAGTTGGGCGAGGCGTCGCAGGGAAGAAGTCCCAATAATAGCACCCGGTGGCAGGGTTTCGAGTTGTTTATCTTTGTGGTTTTCATGAACCACTAAAGCATCGGCGGGATCTTCGCGTTCGCTCACACAGCCTAACATTAATCCTTCAGGAAGTCGAGTCGGTAAGTCCTTGAGGGAGTGCACTGCAATATCGCTGCTGCGCTCAAGCATTCCTACTTCTAATTCTTTGGTAAATAGTCCCTTATCGCCAATTTTAGCCAGGGCGACATCCAGGATGTTATCCCCTTGGGTGGACATGGTTTGCACTTCAAAGGTGATGTCGGGGAAGTGTTTCTGAAGTTCTTCCTGTACCCAATAGGTTTGGACTAGGGCGAGTTGGCTTTTGCGCGATGCAATGCGGACGGTACGAGTCGGGGCAGATACAGACATACTAAGGAGATAATACAAGCTAATAAAGTCACTGGATCTAGCCTACCGCAAGGAGGGACGTCAAGGTTGTTAAGGTGTGTGACGGCGGGAACTCTTTCCCATAAATCCATTGCAGTTAATCTAACATCAGCATTCAAAAATTACCTGCACAGGAAATATTGTAAAGTCTTTATAGCAGATACTAAAGTTAGAGTTGGGGAAGTTAATTTTCTTGAAGTTGATAGTGCTTTTGCTAGAGAAGATACTACATTAGTTGCTAAGTCCTTGGTTTTTCGTTTGTCTATTAGGAACAACAGTCATAATAGGGATTTGATACAGCCAACAGACATTATTTTACCCGGGGAATATGAATAGGTTAATTTCATCTGTTTGCATCTCGTTTGTTCTCTTCCTTGCTACAAGTGAAACCCCTTTTCACAAAGGTGTTAACGCGCAGCAGCCATTCCAACGCAATCGCCCCGATTTAAACGGTGTGTTAATTAGAAATCCGGTTAGTGGTAAGATTTTCTGGGTTGACAAAGGTCAGCGTCGTTATATTACAGATCCAGCTACATATGCACGATTGTTTGTAACCAACCATCGAGATTATTTAGACACCGATGCTGTTGAACCTGGACTACCCATAAACAATGATAACAGACTTGTCATTTGTACACAACAGGGACATCCTTTGCATAATCGCATCTACTTCTTTGATCAGGGTACAAAAAGGTATATTACGTCTCCAGATGCTCTCAAGAGATATAACTTTAACTTGAAAGGTCTGAGTAATATTGATTGTCCTGTTCTGGTGAATATTCCAGACGGATCTCCTATTCAGTAAACCTAAATCAGTTGTACAAATTGCCTAATATTAAAAAAAGCGTAGGGGCGAGGCGCACCTCGCCCCTACAGGGTTTATAGATTGTTAGTAAAGATTTAAAATGTTAAAATCAATTCAAAAAATTAATTATGCTATTGAACAATACTATCAAAGCGATGATTCATCGAGGCGAACAACAGGGTTATGTTGCTGAATGCCTTGATATTGATGTAGTCACACAGGGAGAAACCTTAGATGATGTGGTTTATAATTTACAAGAGGCTGTTGCTTTACATTTAGAAGATGAAAATTCAACTGAATTTGGACTCATTGATCATCCTTCAATTTTGATTGAATTTGAGAAGCAAAAATTTAGAGTAATAAAAAATTAGGAGCTTAAAATCAATGCAAACTAATTCAATTACAATTCCAGTTAGTAAAACTTTAAGTGAACAACTAAAAACTTTAGCCGAATTACAGGATAAATCAGAACATGAACTAATTATAGAAGCAGTGGAAAGTTACATTCGGAAGTTTATCCCTGAAAAAAGTTGTTATGATTTGGCAATGGAATTGGATGTTATTGGAAGTGTTGTAGATTTACCCAAGGATTTGAGTACAAATCATGATTATTTTAATGGGTTTGGTGGTGTATGAAGCAGAAAGTTTTAGTGGATACGGGGCTATTAGTATTGATTATATCATTATCTGATACTCATCATCTCCGATCCTTTTCTGTTTGAAGTCGAAAGTGATCGCCTATCCAATAAACAACTATTTTTCGATGTTCTAGTCCCTATATCCTTGGGCTGAAGCCCAACAACGGAGTTTTTAAATTAATGCAAAAAAGGTTACAAAAGAGTTATAATAAAACTAATAATTAATAACCCTAAAACAACGACCCAAATAATATTCCGTTGAAGCCAACTTCTGAACGCAACAGATATACTTCGCTGAGATTTAATCGGATCAGAAATTAACAGTTCAGAACGATTTTGATAAAGGGTACATTCCTTTGCCAAAGGACGTTGGGGAAAGTTACAGGTATCATCTTCATGATAGAGACAGGTTTCACAGAGATATTCCTTCCCCGTCGAATGATAGAGGGGAATACCGGGGTGTCCAAAGGCTTTAAGCTGATATTGACAATGGGGACAACTTAACGCCTGAGAATCAACAAGTTGGTGACAACGGGGACAATGGGACATTTTGAAGATTTAAACCCAGAAAAATCGAATCGGCGAATTGGGGAAAAATACCACAAATTGACACTCCCCCGTCAAGCTCACGCGCTCGACGGGGGATTCTTGTTTCACAGAAGAATGCTTTTTAGTGCAAGCACCAACGAGTCTTACATCCTCTCCACAAGCTTCGATTCCTGTGTGTCCCACAGTATTTGTTGACAGTATTCTCATGCCTTCTTCCCTGATGTTTTTTGCTGCATTTTCATCTCTATCGTGGTAGATTTGGCAATTCGGACAAACCCATTCACGAATACTCAAATTTAATGAATTGTTTTTAAACTTGCAGCAATTACAGAGTTTTGTGCTCGGGAAAAATCTGTCAACTTCAATTAACTTTCCACCTTCTCTTTCGAGTTTGTAGCCCAGGAAATTTACCAACATCCCAAATCCAGCATCCAACACGGATTTTGCCAATTTGGTACGAGCCAATCCTTTAATACAAAGGTTTTCCACTACAATGACTTGGTTCTCGTCAACTAACTCTCTGGAGATTTTATGGAGAAAGTCTTGTCTAGTATTTGCTATTTTTTCATGAACCTTAGCAACCCTTTTAACTTGCTTTTTACGGTTATTAGAACCTTTGGTCTTTCGAGATAATAATTGTTGCCTCCTTTTTAATCGCTTGGCGTATTTTCTAGTGGGTTTAATTGGATCAACTTTTCTGTAAGTTTCACCATCAAACACTGTTACTAAACTCGTTAACCCTAAATCAATCCCTGAGATTTTCCCGTTTTTATCAAGGGTTAAATCATCGGTTTTAAACAGAATAGCAGCAAAATATTTATCCGTACTTGTTTTGGAAACGGTAACAGATTTTATTTTACTGCTAATTGTTTTTGGGATTCTAGCTTTAATAATCCCTAACTTGGGAAGTTTTACGCCGTTTCCTTTGATTGAACAACTTTCTGGGTAACGAATTGATTGTTTTTTATGCTTACTTTTGAATTTAGGAAATTTGGCTCTTTTCTGAAAGAAGTTCTTGAAAGCCGATTCTAAATTCTTTAACGATTGCTGTAATGTAGCAGCAGTAGCTTCTTGTAGGAATAAGTAATCAGGCAGCTTTTTAAGTTGGGTTAAATCTTTGGCCATCTCGCAATAATTCAACCCTTTTCCTGTTTCCTGATACTGATTGTTAGTCTTCTCAAGGTAATAATTCCAAACAAAACGACAGCAGCCAAAGTTTTTAGCTAAGGCTACTTCTTGTTCTTTATTTGGATATAATCTTACCTTGAGAACGTTTAGCATTGTTGCTACATTTTAATCATCTTCTGATAAGATAACACTTAACGCTCAAATTTGTTGGCATCAAGGTATTTCTACAATAAACCTTGTTTTTGGACAGGCTCTTATTTTGTTGCTAGTTGTGGTGGTATTACAGTTGAACAGTTAAAAAAATATGTTGAGCAACAATCAACTCCAGAAAATTAAATCGGATTCGCTATCGCTCATGTTTTCTTTGGTCGTGATTCATCTCACCGCCAAGCTAACGCTGTGGCGGGAGTCCTCTCACGACGTTAAGATAGAAAATGTGAGTCAGTTTAAACATAAAGCTTAGCTTTATATTTGCACTTTAGCAGCCTAATCAGGTTAGAAACAATGGATAATCAAAATAATTTACTCCGACAACTGTTGATGATTGGGATCGGGACAACCTCCCTAGTGGCGGAAAAATTGCAGGAAGCCACCGATCAGTGGGTCAAAGACGGGACGATGAATACAGACCAAGCCAAAAAGTTTGTCGATGACATGATGCAGGGTCTAAAACTCGATCAAACTAGCCTAGAAGACCTGATGCAGCGCCAATTCCGCAATTTAATGCAGGATGTGGGGGTTCCCCGTCAGTCAGAACTGGATGAGTTACGCGGACGCCTAGACCGCTTAGAACGTCAGGTCAGAGACTTGGAAAATCGTCTTTGGCGTTAAAAAGTTCCCAAATAATGTCAAACTTGAATCTTGGGTTTTCCCTAAAACAACAATCCTAAAGGTACATCATTAGATGCAGGAGGATGAATTTTGCGAGAAATTCTAATTAGCTTAGGGGTGATTATTGTTTGTACGGTCGTGTTAGTTGTAGCTCAAATTACAACATCAATACAACAGGCACAAGCGGTTAATCAAAATACTCCGATTGCAGTGCAACAAACGGTAGCAACTTCTAGTAGTCCTTTGTTCGCACCCGATCTTGTTACCAATGCTCAAACTATTATTGCTCAAAACATGACAAATTCAGAAGAAACAGTAATTACAACGGACTCCGGTTTACAGTATGTGGATTTGAAAGTGGGAGAGGGTGACTCTCCTACCAAGGGTCAAAAAGTTACGGTTCATTATACGGGAACTTTAACCGATGGGGCAAAATTTGATAGTTCTCGCGATCGCGGACAACCCTTTCAATTCAATATTGGTATGGGTCAAGTAATTAAAGGTTGGGATGAAGGCGTTATGAGTATGAAAGTGGGCGGACGTCGCAAGTTAATTATCCCACCGGAATTAGGGTATGGTTCTCGCGGTGCCGGGGGTGTAATTCCTCCGAATGCAACATTAATTTTTGATGTGGAACTGTTAAAAGCAGGTTGATTATTTCATCCTTAAAAGTTATAGACAAGCTCCAATAAACCGGGTTTCTAGTTATTATATATATGAAGAAACCCGGTTTCTGTGTATTAATTTAGCCCGAACGAGGATTGGCTAAATTTCTGAATTTAGTAAATTGAGGATCAAATAATAGTTTAATGGTTCCTGTGGGGCCGTTCCGATGTTTAGCCATAATAATTTCGGTAATTCCTCGGTCTGGGGTATCGGGATTATAATAGTCATCTCGATAGATCATCATCACTAAATCCGCATCTTGTTCAATTGAATTGTGAACAATAATATTATTTGCTACAAAATTATGCAAGCCAGGAACTGTTAAATCAAATACTTCTTCTTCTCCATCAGGTATAATTGAAACTATTTCATCCCAGTTAATATCACTATTTTCTATAGTAGAACCAGGTAAGGCAATAGGATAGCCTCCATTTAACTCATCCAGTCTTTTCCAACCCTGAATTGTTAGAAATTTGTGATTAGCGGTTGCTCTAATTTTTCTTCCTAGTCGAGTTGTTAAGGTAAATACAGGTTTTATACCTGTAGAAAAGGCATTACTCACAATGGCTATTTCTAGCTTCATTATTTTTTCATTTAATGCCCAAACTGGAAAACCAGATTTACCGATTAATTCTTTAATAGGTACTGGTAATCCCGTATCTGCTAATGTGATTAAGCTATCACCTGTTAAACAACCAGATTCTCTTAAATCCGATAACATCGGCCGTTTATTGGTTCGAGATTCAACGCTACGACTTAACTGGGATAGGGCAATTACAGGTACACTTAATTCTCTGGCTAATCCTTTTAATGACCGGGTAATTCTCGATAATTCCTGCACTCGATTATCACTAGCACCTTCCATTAATTGTAAATAATCGATTAAGATTAAGCCTAATACCCCCCCATTTTCGGCTTGCAATCTTCGAGCTTTAGAACGCATTTCTGTAACGGTAATATTGGGGGTATCATCAATAAAAATAGGTAATTCTGCTAAGGAACTAATTGCCATGGTTAGAGGTTCCCATTCCGATTGACTAATTCTACCGGAACGAATACGGTTACTTTCTATTTTTGCTTCACTAGATAATAGTCTTTGGACTAATTGCCCCTTCGACATTTCTAAACTAAACACGGCAATGGGGAGTTTTTGACCCTTCGCAATATTATGTCCTAAACCGACCGCAAAACTGGTATTATGAACGCAAATATCATTAGCCACAAAGTTATGGGTTTCAGGAATAGTTAAGTCATAAACCTGTTTTTCCCCCATAAATTCAATTGAGACAATTTCATCCCAATAAATTTCGCTGGTTGCTAACTGTTGTAAGGGTAAATGATCTAAAGCGGTGGCTAAAGTCCAGAGTCTTTCCCGTGATAATTGCCGTTTACCAACATGAATATTACTATAGCCCGGAATCCCGGCTCTTTTTGCTAAATTTTGCCAAGATTCATCGCCTTTAACCGTGGCGATTTCTTGCCAAATTTCTATGGGAATCAAATCTCGATTGGTTTGATAGCGTTTATTCATTAACGCTTTTTCTATTTTTATAAGGGTTTCTTCTTTACTGAAAATTCCAATTTCTGAGATAAAGGTTTTAATAGATAAAGCATCAGTAATATCCAGTTGCCAAGCTGTTCGTCTGGTTTCTTTATATTTAATAGAACGCTTTTTCAAAGTTGCAATAACACCAAATCGTAATAATAAGTGTTGAACTTGTCGGGCTAATTCTTCACTAACACTGGCATAACCCAATTGACATTGACCACTGGCTAATATTGTTGCCCAACCATCCGTTGCAAATAGACGATTTAGAAATAAGGCGATTTGCGATCTCTCTAATTTAAAGATAATTTCAGGAATGGTTTTTTGATGAGAATTTTTACCCCAGAGTCCAATTGTTTCCAACCAAATAACCAAGGAATTTTTACTATTTTTTTGAATTGTTTCTATTCCATCATGAGCTAAAACAGACCTATCAATATTTAATAAATGACATAACTGTTCAAATAATTCTAATTTGGGAACAGATTTGCCATTAATCCAGGCATCAACTGAAGATACACTAACCCCTAGACTTTGAGCAATTTTCAGTCTTGACATTCCTTGAGATTCAGCAATTTCTTTTAGGGTTTTAGCAAAAATCTGTCTATTATGAGTAACTAATTTTAAGTCTTTAACTGCGTTTAAAGATAATGCACGGGTTTCATTATAATTATCAATTCTAACTTTAAGACCAGTAAAGTTTTGCACAGATTCTATAAAATCCCGTTGAATTTTATAATTATTATTCGTTAAAACGGCATTGCTATTGGTCAACCCTCCATCCCCTAGTAAATAACCTAAAATTTTAACTTGATATTCGGGTAATTTTTCAGATCCAAAGCTATTAAATTGACGAGGGACAGCAATTTTATCTCCAGGTTGAATTTCTGCTAACGGTCGCCATCCTTGAATGGTTAAAAAGGGATGGGTGAGGGTTGATTCTACAAAACGCCCTAGTTTTGTGGTTACTCTAAATACGGGTTTAATTCCATCATCAATAAAGTCAGAAGGTTCAGTAATTTGAAATTTCCAATTATTTCCTAATGTTAAAATTTGAGCTTTTTGACGATTATAAATATCTTCAATCGTGACAATACTGCCATCCGATAAAACAATTTTACTATCAAAACTTAAACATTTTCCCATGGACGGCCGACCCGCAATAATAATTAAATCCGACCGTTGAAAACCTCCCGTCATCGCATCTAAATCATAAAATCCGCAGGGAATACCGGGCAGGGCAATTCCTTCATTACGGTCTTCAATTTCTTGGAAGGTATCAATTAAAGTTTCTCCAATTGATACTAAATCCTGTTGGGGTCGAACTTGGGAAATATTAAAGACTTGTTGTTCGGCTTTATCGAGAACGGTTTCTAAATCTTGACTGGTATCATAAGCCAATTCAATAATATTATGTCCCCCGGTAATCAGGCTGCGACGGATTTTTTTATCTAAAATTAATAAGCCATATTGATCAATATTAACCGCCGAAACAGTCCGATCTACCAGTTGAGTTAATTTTAATTGTCCCCCCACTTGTTCGAGTAAATTTTGATCCGCTAACCAAGTAGCCACAGTCATTAAATCCGTGGGTTTTCCTTGAAAATGTAGGGTTAAAGTTGCCCGATAAATAATTTGATGGGATTTGAGGACAAAGGATTCTGGTTGTAATAATTCTGCTACCCGACTAATGGCTTCTGGATCAAGGAGAATGCCCCCTAAAATGGCTTCCTCTGCTTCTATATTTTGCGGGGGAAGGCGATCGCTAATACTGGAAAATTGAGGTTCATTCATCGCATGAGTTAGTTAATAAGCCGATTATACTATTTTATGTTAAACTTTATTATAGAATAGTTATTGATCTTACACAATGCTGTTTAAATAATATTTGTTGGCTTTATTAAGTAAAGATGTCTAAACTATTTTAGAATAGTTAGGGAGGAAATAAAACGATGAATTTAGAGCAAGCCGTTTTAGATAAGTTGCGAACACTGCCCCTAGATAAGCAGCAAGAAGTTTTAAATTTTGCCGAATTTCTTCAACAGAAAAATCTGCCAAAACGCTCCTTAAAAAGTGTTAAAGGGTTGTGTGCTGACTTGAAAATAGATATTACGGAAGAAGACATAGCCCAAGCCCGACAAGAAATGTGGGGGAATTTTCCCAGGGAGATTGTTTGATGCCTTCAGTAGTAGCAGATACCCATACTCTAATTTGGTACATTTTTGATCTGCCAAGACTGTCGCCAATAGCATTAACTACATTGGAACAGGCAGTTAATGGAGGAGATTTTATCTATTTCCAGACAGAATTATCGCTGCTACTGCTTTATATTTAAATCTTCCCTTAGTCACCCACGATGCAAAAATTCAGGCATTAACCACCATTGAAATAATTTGGTAATCAATAAAAATAAGCCCTGAACTCAAGTTCGGGCTTAGGGAAAACACCATTGAAATTGATGAAATTTACAGGGAAACCACTTCAACTTCTACATCAGCCGTCACGTCAGAATGTAACTTAATATTGGCTTTATAGGTTCCTAATTTACTGATACTAGGGAGAGTAATTTCCCGACGATCAACTTCTTGACCCGTTGCTTGTTGAATCAATTCTGCTAATTCTTTTTCGGTAACGGTTCCAAAAATTGCGTTTTCTTCCCCAACTTGTTTGGCAATTTTGAACACACCCACCGCTTCCAGGGCTTTTTTCTGAGCTTCCGCCTGTTGTTTTAGTTCTAGTTGCCGTTGACGTTCTTCTTCCCGACGTCGTTCTACCTGTCTGAGAATGCCGGGGGTAGCCCGAACTGCTATACTTTGAGGGAGCAAATAGTTACGGGCATAACCCGGGGCGACTTCTACGAGATCCCCATTTTTTCCCAGTTTAATCACATCTTTGGTCAGAACAACTTGAGTACGCTTCGCCATGATCAGTTCCTATATTTTTTTTAACCCAAACACTCTATATTAACAAGATTAGGGTGCGATCGCAAGTCCATAATCAACTTGTCCCTATTGAGGGTATTCGTAATCGCGTAGTACAATACAGACTAAGTTGGGTCATGATTCACCCCGGAGGCTGCAATGCAGAGTATTCAGTTCAAAGGACACATTGGTGAGGATGGAATATTACGGGTACAAATGCCAGCAGAATTTAAAGATAGAGATTTAGAAGCTATTGTGATCTTTCAAGCTAAGAGTGAAACCCCGAAACATGGAAATTGGCAACCTGGATTTTTTGAGGAGGTAATTGGTGGCTGGGTGGGTGAACCATTAGTCCGAGAAAATCAAGGACAATATGAAATTAGGGAGAATTTGTTTTGAGTTACTTACTCGATACTAATGTTTGTATTAAACTCCTGAATAATAGTAATCTAGCCGTAACTCACCGATTAGCTTTGCAACAGCCAGGGGAGATTTATTTGTGTACTGTTGTACAGTTTGAACTTTATTATGGTGCATATCGAAGTAGCCAAATAGAGAGCAATTTAGCAATATTAAAACGTTTTTTTCAACAATTTGCTATTTTACATTTCAGTGAAAAATCCGCCGCAATCGCTGGACAAATTCGCGCCCAATTGTCAGCTTTAGGAACACCGATTGGCCCCTATGATCTGCAAATTGCAGCGATCGCTTTAGCTAACAATTTAGTTCTAGTGACCCACAATACCACAGAATTTAGCCGAGTTCCCAACTTGCAAATCGAAGATTGGGAACTTTAATTTACGCTTAAAATTGATCCTTCATTCCCCGCAAACGGGCAAAGGTTTGGATCGGATCATCGCTATTGGTCGCCGTTTGCAGAGTGGGAATATCCCAACGCAAAAAAGGATTAGTGCGTTTTTCTAAGCCAATATTTGAGGGAATTGTGGCTTGATTTTGACTGCGGGCTACGGTAACTTCTTGAAAACGATCCTGTAAATCTTGATTATCAGCATCAACCGTTAAGGCAAATTTTAAGTTATTAAGAGTATATTCATGAGCACACCAAACCCGAGTAGTTTCGGGGAGGTTGCGAAATTGATTTAAAGATGTCAACATTTGTTGGGGAGTCCCTTCAAATAAACGGCCACACCCCCCGGCAAATAGGGTATCCCCACAGAATAAATCCCCGGGTTGATCGGGATTTATGGGTGGGAAATAATAGGCAATATGGGCTTTTGTATGACCGGGAACAAATAAAACCTGCCCGATTTGATCGCCGAATTCAACTTGATCACCCGGTTTTAAAAATACCATTTGACCGGGGATTCTACCTCGATCGCCCTCACCTCCATAAACCGTAAGATCGGGATATTCTTTAATCAGTTGAGTATTTCCCCCAACATGATCGCTATGATGGTGAGTGTTAAAAATTGCAACTAATTCGGCATCTAATGTCTGTAAATGTTGTAAAACAGGATAGGCTTCTGCGGGGTCAACAACGGCGGCAATTTTCCGATCAGGATCATGCAGTAAAAAGATATAGTTATCAGAGAGGACTGGAATTAGTTGAATTTGCATTAAAAGCAATCTCCTGGGATTAGTTGATCAGGGTTTATAATAGTTGAGACTTTGGTGGGTGCAATTCGCTAGTTTAGCAAATTTTATCGCAAAATTAGTCAATAATTAAATTAGAGAGGTTACGGTTAAAATGCTGTGGACACTTCCCACTCGCTCTAAAATCTCAATTAGTCAAGTGACGGATCGGATTGTCAATTCGGGTCAACTAGGTCATGCTGATTATTTGAGATTAATGTCTGCTATTTTATCTGATAAAGATATTACCGAATCTGAACGCAACCAGATTAATCGAGTCTTTGATTATGTTCAGACAGGTCGTGTTAAATTTAATGATATGTGAACAGTAAAAATAATGAGGTCAAACCCGATATGAATTTTCCCGAAGTCAATCATTTAATTCCGGTTCCAACCGGGATATTACAGATTCCTACCCAAGCCACTATTCCCACGGAAATTAGCGAGTTTGCTGTTAGATTATCCTTGATCATTCCCACTTATAAAGAAAGTGAAAATGTTAGACCCATCGTCCAACAATTAACTCAGTTATTAGAGGAAGCAATTCCCAATGAATATGAGTTAATTATTGTTGATGACGATAGCCCCGATTTGACTTGGAAAGTCGCGGCGGAGTTAATCCCAGAATTTCCCCAATTGCGGGTGATGCGACGTCAGGAAGAACGGGGATTATCAACGGCGGTGATTAGGGGTTGGCAAGCGGCGAGAGGGGAAATTTTAGGGGTAATTGATGCGGATTTACAACATCCTCCAGAGAGTTTATTGCAACTTTTAGGAGAAATAGAACGGGGTGCAGATTTAGCCGTTGGCAGTCGCCATGTTGAGGGCGGTGGCGTTAGTGATTGGAGTGTGATTCGGCGCTTTTTATCGAGAGGGGCGCAGGTTTTAGGATTAATTATTTTACCCGGTGTTATTGGTAGAGTGTCTGATCCAATGAGTGGCTATTTTATGGTTAAAAGGGAAGCAATTGCTGGAAGAACTCTTGATCCCATTGGTTATAAAATTTTAATTGAAGTGTTAGGTCGGGGTCAAATTCGTTGGGTGGGAGAAGTGGGTTATGTATTCCAAGAACGCTTAGAAGGGGAAAGCAAAGTGACTTGGAAACAATATATTGAATATTTACAACATTTAGTTAAATTGCGTTTAGCTCGATGGCCGGTAACGCGGTTTTTGCGGTTTGGAGTTGTGGGTTTTAGTGGGGTTTTTGTGGATATGGGAGTGTTTTATCTCCTCTATACCGTTGTTGGTTTGGCTTTAACCCGTAGTGCTATATTCTCGGCAGAAGTAGCGATTATTAATAATTTTATCTGGAATGATCTTTGGACATTTGGAGATATTTCTAGCCATCAAAAAGGCACAGGAAAACGATTTAAACGATTTTTGAAGTTTAACTTAATTTGTTTATCGGGGTTAATTTTAAATGTGCTATTGGTGAATCTCCTATTTAATGTGTTTGGAATGAATGCCTATTTAGCAAAAATAATTGCGATCGCTATTGTCACTTTTTGGAATTTCTGGCTAAATTTAAAATTGAGTTGGCGAGTAACGGAAGTTAAGTAATTATTGGTTTTGGGGTTATTTAGGAGAAGAAAAAGAATTATTTTTTAACCCCTGTTTAATGATCCAATTCCCAGCAAGATCAAATAGTCCTCCTAAGAAACAGGCGATCGCGACTACCACAAATAAACGCAACCAATAAAAGGAAATAAAACCCATTCCGATCCATAAACCTGTTTCTAAGTTCATGTGAATTAGATAAATACCATAGGATGTGTCGCCAACAGGATTTAACCAAGGTTTCAGACTAGGTAAATAATTGATAATTTGAAATAGGGCAAAAAATTCTCCAATTCCTAGGAATAAATCAGCCGGAATTCTCCAAGCCATTAATCCTGATTCCGATCCCCAATCACAGGCTAATCCTAAAGCCCAAAATATTATTAAAAACCCCAGCCATCGCCGTTTCCAAAAGGGAATTAATGCTATAATATTATTATTACCGGGTGTTTTTTGATAACTTTTCCACCAAGATGTTGCGAGTCCAAACCCACTAGCAATTAAGAAAATATGGACTCCGTGTTCTCCCATGGAACAGAATAAATTAAGAAATCCTTCCACCAACCCTTTAACACCATTTCCAGTCAAAATATCCGTGATTTCTGAAAATTTTAGATATCCTTTTGTATAAGCCCAAATGTGATAGACTACGATCCAGAGAATTGCGATCGCTTTTAGGCTAGGTAACAATTCACTCAGGCGAGTATAGGGTTTTGGGAGAGCAGTTGTTGTCATAAAAATGTCTGACAAAAGTTAATTTACTTATTTTACACGATTAATAATTAATCCCCAAAATTAATACCGTTGATAAACATTAACAGTAAATTGATCTAAATCCATTGTCCCTTGCAGCAACTGATTTTTTTTAAGTTGATATTCAGGTTTTAAAATCCCTTGAATTGTTTCTCGTTCTGCTTCTGTTGTGGGTTCAGACCAAACAGGTTCAGCCGCTTCTAACAATATAATTCTACCATAGGTTGAAGGTTTAGAAGTTAAAGATTTTTGTAAAGCCGGAGCCAGTTTATTTGATTCTTGCGCGAGTAAAAATACAGGAGATTCAGGGGGTATATAATAGGCTAAACGGTTGACATGACCCCAGGCTTTAGAATTCATGACAATTAATGTGGGAGTGGTCGGTTGAGTGGAAATAATATCAGAAATTTGATGAAACATTTGTCGATTTCTTAAACTATAGTCGGCGATACCAATACTTAAATAGATGAAAATCAAACCCGTTGCGGTTAGACGATATAATTGTCCTTTTGTTAGGCGTTGAATGAATAGGGTAATCAACAATAGACAACCCGGAAGAATAATCATTAAACTTCTGCCCCAGCCAAACCCAATGGTAAATTTTTTACCGATAATATCTGCTATTAAAGCCAATAACAGGGGGAATATTCCTAAAATTAATCCGACTCCTAACCGTTGATGTTCTCCCAATTTCCAAAGCCGAATACTGCCAACTATAAAAACAATAATCCAGAAAATACCAGCCAGAACTGCAATAAAAACTGGAATACTGGTAATCCAATCTCCTACTAATAATTGTACACCTAAAAGATAGGCAAAATCTTGTAAATGCTGAAGCATTGTCGCAAAAAAACCGGGGGGAGTGCTAAACCTTCCTAAGTCAGCATTTTTTAATTGTTGACGAGTTCCCCATAACACCCAAGGAACAGTAATTAATACCCCAGTTCCGATGCGTAAGGCTTGTTGCCACCAGTGACGCCGATCTAAATATAATACCAAAACGGCTAAAGTAATTAACCAATAAATAAATAAATAAAACGTTAAACATCCCGCCGCTACCGACAGAATTAATACTCCTGTCCAAAACAGTTTTTGTTTAAAACTTAGAGAAGATTTTATTTCAATTTGAGAGCTTTGAGGTTGAATTTTATCAACACCGATTAACTGAATTAAAGCCCAAGCACTTAAAATTGTCCAGAGAACTAGAGGGGCATACATTCGTACATTTAAGGAGTGAAATAAAAAGAAGGGATTGGTTGCTAATAAGGCGGCGAATAATAAACCGCCTCGATATCCTAATAATCTGCGTCCTAAACCATAGCTACAAAAAATACTGAATAGACTCAGTAAAGTATTGAGACTCCGTTGCGCCATTTCGCTATTGCCAAACAATCGTAACCAGAAATGCTGACTGAGGTAAAATAAAGGGGGATGAGGTTCTCCCCCAACAATTCCCCGCAGCAGACTTACTAGGGTTTTCAGAATATCACTGGGATGAGACTCTGTGGGCAAATTGAGAAGTTGAGTATAATGGGCTAAAACTACCGGAATATCTTGGGGAGTAACATAGGCACTTTTTTGTCCTGTCGATAATAGGAGGGATAATACCTCGTCATACCAAAATTCACGGGTTCCTAAATTAAGAATTCGTAAGAAAATCCCTAGAAAAATTGCACTCAGGAGGAGAAATTCTAATGATAAAAATTTAGGTAAACTGGAAATTGATAACTTTTGAGTCATAAATAATTCTGAAATCGAAAATAGAGAGTCGTTATTGTATTAAGAGTTTTGAGCAGCTATGAACCAGTTATAGAATATGAAACTAATTTCCACAACAAGTTGGTATTTTCCTGATTCCTCTGGAGGAGTTGAAGTTTACCTTGATGGCTTAATTCAAGGGCTACAACCCCATGGTATTGAAACTCAGGTGGCTGTGTCCGATCTTTTGCAGACCCAGGAAAGAAACTATCAGTATAAAGGAGTTAATGTTTATCGCTATCCCGTAGCTCCTTGTCCCAACCTCTCTCAAGAAAAACAACAACTTCCACCTTTGGGTTTTTCTCAGTTCGCTGATTGGTTATCTAGCCAAAGCGTAGATATTTATCATCAACATTCCTGGCGATATGGCTGTGGTTTGCATCATCTTCGTCTGGCTCGTGAATTGGGACTACCTACCATCGTCACCATTCATATGCCAGAAGCAGTGTGTCTCAGAGGAACCATGATGCACCAAGAACAATATCCTTGTGATGGTTATATTGATCCTGTGCGTTGTGGACGCTGTTATGGTGTTCCTAAACGAGTCCCCGCTCCCATCATCCAAGGAATCAGTCAACTCCCCGCCTCAATAGGTCTGCCCCTTGCCGCCAAACTCACTTCTGCCCCCGATGTCAGAATCCGACAATTAGGAAGAACAATAGCCATTCCTCTGAGCGTTAAAATTCATCGGCAGTCTCTCCTAGAAATGGCTAATTTAGCAGATAGAATCGTGGCCGTCTGTCAATGGCTTTATGATGCCTTTTTGCTCAATGGTGTTCCTCCCGAAAAATTAGTATTATGTCGTCAGGGTGTGAGCTATTCCAGTGCAGAAAAAAAACAATTTCAGCAGCAATCTCCGCTCAAAATTGGATTTTTAGGACGATGGCAAGAAACGAAAGGTATCCAAATTCTAGTAGAAGCCATCCACCGCTTAGATCCAGATATTCCCGTGGAACTGACCATTCATGGAATGTTGCATGGGGAGGCTGGTAAAAACAATCGGGAACGAGTCTTAGCTATAGCTGAACAAGATTCTCGAATTCGAGTTGCTCAAAAGCTTTCCAGGGAAGAAGTTCCTCAACATTTAGCTGGGTTTGATATACTAGCTGTACCTTCCCAAGGGTTAGAAACAGGCCCACTGGTGGTTCTCGAAGCCTATGCGGTAGGTACACCCATTATCGGTTCCCATTTGGGAGGCATTGCAGAATTGGTTCGTCACGGTGTTGATGGATGGCTTGTCTCTACACCCACGGAAGTCTCGGCTTGGACAGAAGCCATTGCCTATTTAGCGACTCATCGCGATTTAATTCGTCAATTCCATCAGAATATCTTACCAGTGAGAACCATGCAAAATGTTGCCGATGAAATGGCTGGTTTGTATCAAGAGATTCTGAATCAGCGAAGTGTTGATCCCCTATCATTCAGGAAAGCAACTTTGTAAAGTCTATTCCCGAGTGTGGGCATATCGTTTAATGATATATGGCAGTCGCAGCGACAATTCAATTAATTGAATTGTGTCACCGGGATGTTAGTGTCTTTAAACCTGAAAGTGTCAACTATTGCTCTTAACCTCGAAGCCAAAATGCCAAGAATTTCTATCTTATCGCCAACCCTATCCAAAGGTGGTCTTGATCGTGCCTATGTCATTGCTCAAGCTCTACAAACATTAAATTATGATGTAGAAATTCTCGGATTTTTATTTCCAGGTGATCAAATTTACCCCGCCCCTCCTCCCAAATTGCACGTTGAGTCAGTACCAGGGGGAATTTATCCTCAATTATTTGGCAATGTCAAACAGCTTTTAGACAAAATTAATGGGGATATTATCTATGCCGTTAAACTCAAACCTACCAGTTTTGGCATAGCCCTGTTGAAAAGGTTTTTTCACCAAAAACCTGTGATCCTGGATATTGATGACTGGGAACTCAGTTGGCATGGGGGTGACCAGTGGCAGTATCGTCCCTCCCTTAAACAGTTTTACCGAGATTTATTTAAACCCAACGGTCAGTTAAGATATTCCGATCACCCCCAGTATCTTAAATGGATGGAGCCTTTGGTGACCCGAGCAAATGCTGTTACGGTTGACACTCAGTTTTTGCAACAAAGATTCGGTGGAGTTTATCTTCCCAATGGCAAAGACACCCAACTATTTGACCCTCAACGATATGATCCGCAAACTAGTCGGGAACGTTATGGCTTAGATGGATATCGGATTTTAATGTTTCCTGGTGCGCCCCGACCCCATAAAGGTGTAGAAGATGTACTCGTCGCCCTTGAACAGTTGAATACCCCTGATTTACGGCTTGTTCTGGTGGGAGATAGTCCCTATGATGATTATGACCAAAAACTGATGCAAAAATGGGGTCGCTGGATTATTCAACTCCCTCGCTCTCCTGTCGAAGCCATGCCAGAAATTGTGGCGGCGGCTCATGTGGTGATAGTTCCTCAACGAAATACACTGACAGCCCAAGCTCAATTTCCTTTGAAGCTAACCGATGGTATGGCAATGGCTAAACCCATTTTATCTACCCGGGTCGGAGATATTCCAGAAATTTTGGGTGAAGCGGGTTATTTAGTCGATCCGGGTTCTCCTGAACAAATTGCCCAAATTTTACCTGTTATATTTGATGATTTAGAAAGGGCTAATCAGAAAGGTCAGGAAGCTAGAAAGCGATGTATTGAACACTATAGTGTCAAGACCATGGCAGCGATTCTGACTGAGGTAATGGAGCCTTTACTGTTATCCTAAACAGTAAGGTGAACCAACGGACTTTGAGCGATTGCCTCTGATCGGGCTCACAATATTATTCTGATATTCACTATACAAGTTCCAAAATGTCTGCAACTCGATTTCTCTTTCAGTATGCCAAACGGTATCCTGTAAAAATGATTCTGACCGTTGTTTTAGGATTTTCCGGCGCGATCTTTAGTGGGGTGGGTACAACTTTAATTGTACCCGTTATTTTAAATTTATTGGGACAATCCATTGAACTCCAAAGCGCACCTCCAATTATTCAAAAACTGCTTTCTCCCTTTGGCAATATTCCTGAATCTTACCGCTTAGGATTAATGACAGGTGCTATTATTTTCACCCTGGTTTTAAAAAATCTTACCACCTATCTTAATACCCTGATTGCAGCATCTTTGAGCCGAAGATTAACCTGTGATATTCGAGAAGCCGGGATTCAGTTATTATTAGACATTGATATAGATTTTTACTCTAAAACGAAAGTTGGAGATTTAATTAACCGTTTAGGAGAAGAAACACGCCGAACTTCAAGCGCGATTAGTTTGTATATAGGACTGTTTACAACGGGAATCACGGTTTTTACATTCTTAACCTTATTAGTATCTATTTCTTGGCAACTGACTTTAGCAACAACTTTAGTTTTAGCTGTAGTGACTGGAATTAATCAGTCCATTATTAGTAGATCTAAAAAATATGGTTCGGCATTATCAAAATCTTCGAGAAATTATTCTGTTCAATTAATGGAAATCTTGAATGGAATGCGCCAGGTTAAAGCGATGGGGCATGAACAAGCAGAATATGAAAGCCTTAAAATATTAAGTCAAAAAAGAGAAAAGGCGGAATTTCAATCTCTCATGAATTCATCGGCGATCGCCCCGATCAATGAAGTAGTTAATATGATAGTGATTTTATTGCTAGTAGTTTTGGGTCGAAGCTTTTTAGCCTCTGAAGAAATTCAATCTTTAACAACTATTTTGCTAACATATCTATTTTTATTATTCCGCACCCTGCCCTTAATTTCTACCTTAAATAACTTACGGAGTAATTTAGCTCAAAATATGCCATCGGTACTAATAATCCAGGAATTCTTGCGCCGAGACAATAAACCTTTCATGAATAATGGTTCCCTCCCTTATCCGGGGTTACAACAAGAAATTCATTTTGATCATCTTTCTTTTGGTTATCCGGGTAATGATAAATTAGTGTTAAAAGATATTGATCTGCACCTTCCTCGTGGAACGACTTTAGCCTTGGTTGGGGGTTCAGGAGCCGGAAAATCAACCTTAGCTGATTTATTAACCCGATTTTTTGATCCCGTGGCTGGAGCCATTAAAATTGATGATCATGATTTACGAGAATTTGATTTTAAAAGTCTCCGACGAGCAATGGGAATTGTCAGTCAAGACACCTTTTTATTTAATACCTCGGTTCGAAATAATATCGCTTA
The DNA here is from genome assembly GCF_057220675.1 of Planktothrix sp. PLAVEN19ND. Lineage (NCBI taxonomy): Bacteria > Bacillati > Cyanobacteriota > Cyanophyceae > Oscillatoriales > Microcoleaceae > Planktothrix > Planktothrix sp. PLAVEN19ND. The sequence continues at coordinate 4,845,768 of NZ_CM170132.1, forward strand.
TGCCAAACCTAATGCAACGGATGAAGAAATTTTTAATGCCGCTAAACGTGCTAATGCTTATGAATTTATTATTACATTACCTCAAGGCTTTGATACTCAAATTGGTGATCGCGGTGTTTTATTATCAGGAGGTCAGCGTCAGCGACTTTCGATTGCTAGAGCATTATTACAAAACCCAGAAATTTTAATTTTAGATGAGGCTACCAGTGCCTTGGACACCGTATCAGAACGGTTAGTTCAAGAGGCTATTGATCAACTTAGCCACAACCGCACCACTTTAGTCATTGCTCACCGCCTTTCTACGATTCAAAAAGCACATCAAATTGCTGTATTAGACCAAGGACAAGTGGTAGAAGTGGGAACCCACAATGAATTATTAGCAAAAGGCGGTCAGTATGCAAAACTTTATTCCTTGCAGTTTGCCGATGAAGTGAGTCGCGATGCAGCTTTAATTAAAAGTTCCTATGAAGTCCGATCTCGTCTCAATCCGATGATTGGATTTTTACGATTATTACTTGATGAAATGGTCGATACTCCAGAGGAAAAAGAGGAACTAATTATGGAGTCTTACAAATCAGCAACGAGTATCCTAGAAAATTTGGAATTTATTGAAAAATGCGTTAAGCTAAGACTGAAAAACTATTAAGTTATAAATTAAATTGGAGAATCAAAAGATGGCTCGAAAAATTATTGGGATGATCACGTCCTATCCAGGCGTTGAACAATGCGATTGGAGTTGGCATCAAAGCCCTAATAGTTTTGGAGTTTGGAATAATATTCAAGTCATGGCTAAACACCCTGATCCTGACTTTCTCCTTCTCTATAACTTTGCTCAACTTCCACCTCGTAAACATAATAAATTGATATTTAAAAATATTAACTACTCTGAAAAATTAGAAGAATACCAACAAAATTTAGAGCAAAAATTTAGAGGGGTTCCCAAGGAACGTCGCATTTTTATCTGGCGTGAACCTCCCTTAGAGTATCTGAATAATTATAATCGTACTTGTTATCAATGGGCGCAAGAATATTGTGGATATGTTTCGGCAGCCGATGACGTGGCTCCGATTTCTGAATATATGCCCGCAATTTGGTATCATTTAAATACATTTCGTGATTTTAATGAGTTACCCCCCCCTGAAAAAATCAAACTTTGTAGTTGGATTACATCTGGGGTATCTCGTTCAGAAAATCATCTCAAACGATTAGAATTTTTGCGTTTAATTCAATCGAGTGGGTCAGAGATTGATTACTATGGTCGTAATATGCCAGATTGGTCTAAGTCATCCGGTTATTTAGCTAATAAATGGTATGGTATGGCCCCCTATTATTATAATTTAACAATTGAAAACTTCGCTGATAATGATTGGTATTTAAGCGAAAAAATGTGGGATGCTTTATTAGCTTGGTGTCTTCCCATTTACTACGGTGGAACGGCAGCCGATAAAGTTTTACCTCCAGGCAGTTTCCTAAGAATACCCAGTTTAGATGAAAAAGGGATTGCTTATATTAAGGAAATTATTGCTACACCAGATGCTTGGCATCAAGCTAAAGAGGCGATCGCAGAAGCTCGACAGCTTGTTTTACATAAACTGAATTTGGTGAATTGGTTATCTGAATATGTGGAAAAGTGCAGCTAACTGAGTAAAAAATCTTCTCCACGCATTGCTTAATTTTAAAATCAGGGTTTACCTTTAAAATTACTGAGGTTCAAAGCCTAGAAATAATTGAATTTCCTGCAAAATTTTGCCTAAAACATTCTCTAAGCTTTGATCAGTATATTTTATTTTATCGGAAGGCTAAAAAAATTAGCGATCACGACGAGGGCTTTGATGGCGTTCTTGCATCAAATTAGCCAGTTGAGTGCGTTGTTCTGCGGTTAAAATTTCTCGGGTTTTTAACATTATATTAAACTGAATGTCTCCCATCTGTTGTTTTAATGCCATAAACTGATTATGTTTTAGGCGAAGTTCGCTTTCCGGTGCATTTTTAGCCATTAACTCATTTAATTCTTGCTGAAGTTGACGCATTTGTTGTTGTTGTTGGCGGATTTGTCCCTGATATTCCTGGCGAATTCCTTGAATTTTCTGTTGTTGTTCCGGGGTTAAATTCAGTGAACTGAACATTTTATCTGAACGGTCATTCATTTGGGGTTGATTCGGTGCAGCTTGGGCAATTGATTCCGCCATAACTGGAGTTGAATTCGTGAACAGAGCCGCCATAGACAGTCCAAATATTGCTACAATAGCCCGGTAAGTTAGCCGCATAAATTTACCTCAGAAACAGTTATCTTTGATTGTAATAGGTTCTTTCGGTATTGACCAACTTCCGGCAAAAAAGTTCAATCTCCAGCTAGAGATTACTAACTAAACCTTAGCCAATAGTTAAAAGATAAGCTTCATGCAGTTGGATATTAGGAATAGTTAACCGGACTAACTGTTGATTATTTACGGTAATATTCTCCTGTCGGACTGTAGCTAATTCCTTGATCACTTGTTCTCCAGAATCAGGAATCTTTTGGACTTTGACGGTGGAATTTCCCGTGGAATTCGGTAAATTTTTCAGAATTAATGTAACTCCCGCCGTTGGTGTAGAAAAGGCTTGTTCAAAATAACCGAATAGAATTTGAGCCTTTCCTTCCCGATTGGCACGACTGGCTAAGGCAACAATTTTAGGGTTACTAGACTGACTGGCAACCCGGGAATTAAACCCATCTGTGTAGGCTTTATAAACCCACCAGACGGCTCTGGGTAAGGATTGATCGGGGGTAACTAAACCATCTAAACTATTATTAAAGCAATTATTAGTTCCACTTCCTTTATTAATTGGATCCCAACAGGCTCTAACCGCACCATCGGGCCGTCCTAATTCGGTGTAATACAAAAAGCCTAAATTTTCCGCCGGACGATATTGAGCCGTAGGGCCGATAATTTCGTTGACATAAATTTTCTGAATTTTTAAACTTTGGTAGTTGGGATTTTGTTGGAAACTCCGACGGGCATTATTAATCCTAGCCGTAATTGAGGTAATATCTTGATCATTGAGTTCATGCCAAGATAAAAAATTAACTTCTAAATTATTAGCTTTAGAATAATTTAAAAATGCGGTGAAAAAGTTTTGATCATATTGGGCAAGACTCGGGCCACCAATCATCACATTTGGGCCTAATTCTTGACGTAATACTTGATAGGCTCGTTTATAGGTTTCAAAAAACTGTTCTCGGGTGCCTTTCCAAAAGGGATCTTTTAAGTCGGGTTCGTTCCAAATATCCCATAATATAACTTTATCTTTGTTTTGTCGGGCAAGTTGTCGGACGTGTTCTTCCCATTTGGCATAGTTATCATAGGGCCATCCCCTGGGGGAGCCATAGCCCCAGGTATCACTTAAAATCAGTTGAAATTGAGCCCCAAGTCCAATCACTCGCGGATACAAGTCCAGTTGGGATGTCCGCCACAGTTTAGGTTCTAGGGGTTTAATCATAGTATCGGGAGGTTGCGTGGCATTTTTCCCATACAAAAAGCCACTGACGGAACTCAAGCCAGTTCTTTGAGCGGCAAAATCAATCGTAATATCGTTTTGTTGTTGTCCGAAAACCTGAAATTGTCCCACCCCTAAAATACTGAATAAGGTAATTAAACCGACAAAAATAGGGATAAATTTTTTCAGTTTGAATTGAGATTCTTTGAATCTTAGATGCACCGAATTTAATAGATTTAATGTCATAATATCATAATAAATTTGTTAACGATAATGTACGGGCGGGTTCACCCAGATTTAAGTAATTACCAAATATCTAACAGAACCCGCCCCTACAAATGATTATGCTGATTCGGGTTTGGGTAAGGAAGATGGATGTAATAGTAATTCTGCTGTGGAGCGTTTTTCTACCATTTCTCGCGTGACCCGACAGCGTTTGACATCCTTACGCGAGGGAATTTCATACATGACATCTAACATTAATTCCTCTACAATTCCCCGTAATGCTCGGGCTCCGGTTTTGCGACGATAGGCTTCTTGAGCGATCGCTTGAATCGCATCTTCATCAAATTCTAACTGAACATTATCCATCCGCAATAGTTTTTGATATTGTTTGACCAAAGCATTGCGAGGTTCCGTTAAAATAGCCACTAAGGTCGCTTCATCTAAGGGTTCTAAGACCGCTATCATCGGAATCCGACCGATCAATTCAGGAATTAGACCAAATTTGACCAAATCATCGGGTTCCATGTGTTTGAGGGCATCAACGGTGCGTTTATCTTTCGGTTGACTGTCTCCCTGTTGGACAAATCCCATGGACTTTTTGCCCGTCCTCTGCTCCACCAATTTATCTAAGCCCACAAAGGCCCCCCCACAGACAAACAGAATATTACTAGTATCAATTTGAATACAATCTTGATAGGGATGTTTGCGTCCGCCCTGGGGTGGGACATTAGCAACGGTTCCCTCTAACATTTTTAATAAAGCCTGTTGTACCCCTTCCCCCGATACATCCCGGGTAATGGAGGGATTTTCACTTTTGCGGGCAATTTTATCAATTTCATCAATATAAACAATGCCCCGTTGGGCTTCTTCCACATCAAAATCCGCAACCTGTAATAACCGCAGCAGAATATTTTCCACATCCTCCCCGACATAACCGGCTTCCGTGAGGGTCGTGGCATCAGCCACCGCAAAGGGAACCTCTAACATTTTAGCTAAGGTTTCCGCCAAGAGGGTTTTCCCGCATCCAGTCGGGCCAATCAACAGAATATTAGATTTTTGTAACTCAACATTACTATCTTCGGCGGGTCGTCCTGTGGTTTTCGTTTGGAGAAACCCTAACCGTTTGTAATGGTTATAAACTGCGACCGAGAGTACCTTTTTCGCCTCATCTTGGCCAATAACGTGCAAGTCCAGATAGGATTTAATTTCTCTAGGTTTAGGAATTTGATTTAAACCCACTCGTCCAGTCCGTTGTCGCCGTTGTGGGGGTTGGGGAAGCTGGGGACGAGGGGAAGTGGGGGGAGTCGTGGCCGAACTACTGTCGAATAACTCCTCATCTAAAATTTCATTACACAGTTCCACACATTCATCACAGATATAGACACCTGGGCCTGCAATCAATTTGCGAACTTGCTCCTGGGACTTACCACAGAAAGAACATTTCAGATGGGAGTCGTACTTGGACATATTTACCTCATCTTAAGTTACGGGAACGGACTCTCCGGGAATCGGAAGATTTTGGGTGCGGTCGATCACCTTATCTATTAGACCATATTCTTTGGCGTCTTCTGCGGACATATAGAAGTCGCGTTCGGTATCTTCCTCAATTCGTTCGATGGGTTGACCAGTGTGTTCCGCCAATAACTCATTCAGTACCCGTTTATGATAGAGGATTTCTTTGGCTTGGATTTCAATATCAACGGCCTGTCCCTGGGCTCCGCCGAGGGGTTGGTGAATCATAATTCGGGAACTGGGTAAAGACATCCGTTTTCCTGGGGTACCGGCGGCCAATAAAAAAGCCCCCATACTAGCGGCCATTCCATAACAGATGGTGACAACATCCGGGCGAATTTGCTGCATGGTGTCCAGAATCGCCATGCCTGCGGTCACAGACCCCCCCGGAGAATTAATGTAGATTTGGATATCCTTTTCCGGGTCTTCGGCTTCTAGGAACAACAGTTGGGCACTCAGGGCATTAGCCACATCATCATCAATCGGAGTTCCCAGGAAAATAATCCGTTCTCTTAACAGACGAGAGTAGAGGTCAAAGGCCCGTTCCCCCATGCCTGACTGCTCAATCACAATCGGTACAATATTACTCGGAGACCAGGTTTCAATCCGGCTATCGCTTGTGACCTCAAAATGGGAATAGTTATCGATTCGGTATCCGAAAGACTGGGAAAACATCATAAACACCTCATAGAACAGTGGAATCAGAACCGGGGAGGAAACGTAACGATAGGACAGTTCAAAACCCCAAACTCCCAACCCCAACCCAAGATTATAAAAGAATTCGAGAGGAACGGCAAATTGATGTGATCAAAAATACATTAGTCCCTATTCGTAATTCGTAATTCGTAATTCGTAATTTCCTATTCCCTCTAACCTATTCCCACCAATCTTGAGAAACCTATATCTAACTTCAAAAATTCTTCAAATTTGTTTGCTAGGTTATAAGAATACTAGATATAAACCCAGGGCTTTATGTCCAATTTTTAAGCTAACTCAAGCAAAATTAAGCTATGATTTTCGAGAATTTGAACCCTTGGCAATTTCTGAACAATTTGTATCAACGGATGCAAGTTATTAAAGATCAATCCATCTCTAATGATCCCCCCTTAACCCTATGGGTGGCTCAGGAGGGGATCACACCGATTCGGGATGTGCAAATGCAAGAAACCTCGAATCATATTGTTTTAAAAGTCTCCATTCCTAGTCTAAAACCAGAGAATCTGGAAATTCGTGTGACCTCAGAAACCGTGTTTTTATCTGGGGAAAAAATTGAACAGGTACAGGTGCTAGGCTACTGTGATTTTACCTATCCCTCCCAACAATTTCAATGTTTGATTCCCCTACCCCATTGTGTCCATCCTGAAACCGTAACGGCAGAATTAGATCAAAATCTATTACTGCTGAAATTGCCTAAAGAAAAAACCATTTCCCCTCGAACCCAGGGAATTATTGTCCGGTGTGCGTCCGATTTGCAGCCTCTATCCGAAGCCTGGGAAGTTAACTCTAAAAATTCGTAAATTTTTGTATTTAAAGGGTTACCAGTTAGTGACCAAAGGGGTAACCTATCCACATAAACCTCTGCTACTGCCATTTGCTCTTACTACCGTTAGTCAAAAGTTATCTTTTTGTTAAAGTTAATGTCTTGAACCCAGAAAAGTTGCCACGACCATGGATAATCAAAAGGACTTGAAACCCGGTGAACCTAAACTTTGGGAATTGCGTTTGTATGTTGCTGGACAAACCCCTAAAGCTATCACAGCATTTATAAACTTGAAAAAAGTTTGTGAACAGTATCTTCAGGGTCAATATCAGATTGAAGTCATTGATTTGTTAAATGACCCCCGACTCGCCGAGCAAGATCACATTTTCGCCCTTCCCACCTTGGTTCGTAAAATTCCCCGCCCCCTAAAACAAATTATTGGGGACTTGTCCAATCCCGAAAGAATTCTGGTGGGGCTAGAATTGTGGAAAGGAGAGGGTTGGAAAAATCCCTGATTTAAAACAAGAGGAGAAGTTGTTTTATGAAATCTTATTTCCTGGCCCCCAAAGAGGACTTGCAGTCGACGGCGAAGGAAGGTTATTATTGTTTCCGTCTGTACATCGCTGGAACCAATCTTAAATCAATTCTAGCGTTGAAAACCATCAAGTACATTTGTGAAACCTACTTAAAAGGCAATTACAATTTAGAAGTAATTGACGTGTACCAACAACCCGAACTCACGGAAGGACAAAAAATCGTCGCTGTCCCCACCTTAATTCGGATTCTCCCCTTACCGTTACAGAGAATTATCGGGGATTTATCTCAAACTGATAAAATCCTGATGGCTTTGAATTTATCTTTTTGAAAAAATGTTATTTTGCAACCGAACAGTTAACCATGGTTAACTTAGATCACTCAGAAGACCCCTTAGAACAGGAAGTTGAAGATCTTCGTTATCAATTAGAAATTGCCAAAGAAACACTACGAGCGATTGGCAATGGGGAAGTTGATGCTTTAGTAATTGCCGGGTTAGAGGGAGAACAGGTTTATACCCTGCAAGGGGCTGATTCTTCCTATCGAATGTTGGTGGAAGAAATGAAAGAGGGTGCCGCCACCATTACCACCGATAGTACATTACTGCTCTATTGTAATAAACGATTAGCGTCTCTAGTTAAAACCCCATTAAAAAATTTAATTGGGACGGATTTTAAGGAATTTATTTCTCCCTCGGATTTAACCTTATTTCAAGCCCTCTGTCAGAAGGCAAGTTTGGGTTCGGGAAAGGCTGAATTAACCTTAATTGCTCGGGATGGAACGGAAGTTCCGGTTTATCTTTCTATTAATATCCTGAACCAAAAAGGAGTGGAGGTCGGATGTTTAATTATCACCGATTTATCAGAACAAAAACGAGACGAAGATATTGTTGCTCAAGAACGGTTAACTCGATTACTCTTAGAACAAGCAGCCGAGTCTATTATTGTTTGTGACTATCAGGGAAAAATTATTCGCGCCAGTCAGGAAGCTCAGAGAATTTTAGGGGCAAATTTACTGCTTTCCGATTTCGATGACCTAATTAAACTTGAACTTTTACCGCCACAAAATGGTAGTCCCGCCTTGCGAAAAAAGGAGAAAAGTTCTAATTCTATTTTTTCCATTGCATCTGTGATTAATGGTCATCCCTATAAAGGACGGGAAGTTCTGTTTATTCGCAAAGATGGAGAAAAAATCAACTTTTTATTGAGTGCGAGTCCTTTGTCCACTCCCCATAGTGTTTTTAAAGGCTGTGTGGTGATTCTCACCAATATTACGGAGCGAAAATGGTCAGAGGAATCCTTAAAAAAAATTAATGAAGAACTAGAAATCAAAGTTTCTGAGCGGACGGCTGAGTTAGAATCTTTAAATAGTCGGTTAAAACAGGAATTAGCAGAACAAGCCCGAACTCAACAGATTTTACAGGATCAAGCTCAACTTTTAGACTTAGCTAATGATGGCATTATTGCTATTGATTTGAATGATCATATCAACTATTGGAATCAGGGTGCAGAAAAACTATATGGCTATTCTAAATCAGAAGTCTTAGGAAAAAATTTAGTTAAATTGCTCAAAATTCAATCTCCTGAATCCTTAGAAAAAATTAAACAGGAAGTGCTAAAAAAAGGGAACTGGGAAGGGGAATTAATTCAAATTGATCGAGAGGGAAATACGGTTATTATTCATAGTAGTTGGTCACTCAAGAAAGATAGCCAAGGAGATCCGATTGCCATTCTAAAAATTAATCGAGATATTACCAAAGCTAAACAAGCCGAACAAGCGATTATCGATTCGGGTTTACGCTTGGCTGGGATTTTAGATATGGCTCAGGATGCGATTATTTCGATTAATGAGCAACAGGAAATTACTCTATTTAATCAGGGAGCAGAAAAAATATTTGGTTATACGGCAAATGAAATTTTAAAACAGCCTTTTAACTTATTAATTTCTGAATTTTTATTTCACAACGATTGTCAATATAGTCCAGAATTATTACCTGACCACTGTCTAATTAAACACATTGGAGAATATCAGGAAGTGACGGGTCGCCGTAAAGATGGAACGGAATTTCCGGCTGAGGTTTCTATCTCTCAATTATCCTTAGAAGCCGGAAAAATTTTAACGGTTTTTATGCGAGATATTAGCGATCGCAAACGGGTTGAAATTGCTATTCAAAAAGCCCAAGAAGACCTGGAAATTAAAGTTCAAGAACGGACAATGCAACTGGCAACTTCCAATGATGAATTAATCCGAGAAATTGCCGAGCGTAAACTTTTAGAAAATCAACTCCATGAAATCAATGAAGAACTTGAACAACGGGTAAAACAACGCACAAATGAATTAGCTAAAGCCATTGATGACCTCAAACAAGAAGCCATTGAACGCCAAAAAACCACCCTAGCCCTACAGGAATCAGAAGCCCGATTTCGAGCGGCTATTGATGGTAGTTTAGATGCGTTTTTTCTATTACAAAGCTATCGAGATGCCGAGGAAAAATTAACAAATTTTGTTTTGGTAGATATGAATTCTAAAGCCGAAGAACTACTTTCACAAAACAAAGATAATTTGTTAGGGAAAGGACTAAATGAAGTTTTTCTCAGAGAGGGAAATTTAACCTATTTTGAGCGATATTTGCGAGCCTTTAGAACCCGTAAAGGCTTTGAGGAAGAATTAGAAATTTCCCACCCCAATATTAAAGCGAAATGGGTACAAATGCAAGTGGTTCCTCTGTCCGATGGGATTGCCATCACTTGTCGTGATATTACCGAACGCAAGCAAACCGAAGAAGCCGCCCAACAAGCCAATAAAAACCTCACACGCTGGGTAAATGATTTGGAACAACGCAACCGTGAAACCTTGCTATTAGGTCAAATGAGTGAATTTTTACAGGCTTGTAATTCCACCGAAGAAGCCTATCAAGTAATTAATGATTTACTTAAACCCTTCTTCCCCCATATTTCGGGGGGGTTATTTGTGGCGAGAAATTCTAAAAATCTAGTAGAAATGGTGGCAATTTGGGGAGATTTAAATGGCATTAGTGAGGCGGTTTTTTCCCCTCAAGATTGTTGGGCATTACGGCGAGGAAGATCCCATTTTGTTCCGGCTTCTACGAGTAATTTATTATGTAAACATATCCATCAAAAAAATTATCGTCAATATCAATTAAATTCCAATAGTTCTAGTAAAATCACTCTTAACTCCTCGACAAAAACCGAACCTCCCAGTCCTTATCCCGTGATGGTTGAACATCTTTGTGTACCCATGATTGCCCAAGGAGATGCCCTAGGATTATTGTGTTTAGCCTCCGAAGAATCGGGACAAATTTCGGGAGACCAACAACGGTTAGCAACGGCCGTGGCGGAACATATTGCTTTAGCCTTAGCTAACTTGAAATTACGAGAAGCCTTAGAATATCAAAGTATCCGAGATGGTTTGACCGGGTTATATAATCGTCGCTATTTAGAAGAATCCCTAGAACGAGAAATTAACCGCGCCCAACGTCAAAAGTTTAGCTTAGGGATTATTATGATTGATATTGATCATTTTAAACAGTATAACGATACCTTTGGTCATGATGCCGGAGATATTGTCTTGCAACAACTGGGAAATATATTACAAAAAAATGTCCGGGGGTCAGATATTGCTTGTCGTTATGGGGGTGAAGAATTTACCCTGATTTTACCAGAAATTTCTCTGGAACTTGTGAAAGAAAGGGCAGAACAAATTCGAGTTGAAGTGCAACAATTAAAGCCCAAACACCGGGATCAAGATTTAGGTCAAATTACCCTCTCTTTAGGCATTTCCATGTTCCCCAGTCAAGGTTTAACAGGGGAGTCGGTTGTGCGGGCAGCGGACACGGCTTTATACCAAGCTAAAGAAGAAGGCAGAAACCGAGTCTGTGTTTTTGGCACCAATTTTGATCACTCTGCTTAAGTCCGTTTCCTATTCTTAATGTATAGATTTATTACAGTTTTCGGAATTATTTTAATCTTCAAAACTTCTTCAAATTTGTTTTTTATTCTCAAATCATTATCTCAGTGTTACCGATAGAGTCTGCTCCCTATCCCAGAAGCTCATCGAAAGTTGCTAATTCATACGAGGTTTAATCAACTTATATGCCTACCTGTCCCTGCTGTGCATCGCCAATGCTCCAACACGTTCGTAAAGGTCATCTGGTTTGGAGATGTCGCCACTGTTGGCAAGAAATGCCCGACTTGAGTTCAACCCAATCCTTGAGGCTTAACTATACCGTATCCTTAGAAAGAAGAATTAAAGAATTAGCCCTAGCCTAAAAGGAATGATAGGATAATAGGTTAATTCTTGGCTAGATTTAACAGAATTAATACCCTGGGCTCTGAGGGTTTTCTGTTCCTAGCTAGTCCGGTGATCGGGGTAGGGGATGGAACCATTTAATTTTATTCTTGTTCCTCAAGGTCAAGAATATCAAGCAGTTTTAAAAGGATTACAACTCGTAGAATCATCAAATGTTCAGATTTTACCAATTCCGATGGGTTCTCAATATTTGACCGTTTATTTAAAAAAATGGCTCAATTCGGAAGCTATTAAAAATCGTCCTTTACAGGTTTTAGTTCTGGGATTATGTGGGAGTTTATCTCCCCATCTGAAGGTGGGGGACGTTGTGATTTATCAAAATTGTTTACCTTTAATGTCCAGAGATTCCGGTGAAGATCCCAAGGATATTGCATTTCCCTGGGATTATGACTTAGCTTTATTCCTACACCAGAAATTAATTTCCTCCCATTTAGTCAGGGGGTTAACCACTGACCGAGTGATTACCACCGCCACCGAAAAACAAAAACTCAGCCAACTTTATCCCGTGGAAGTAGTGGATATGGAAGGATTAATTCTATTAGAATCCCTAACAAAAGTCGGAATTAAGGCGGCAATGGTCAGGGTTGTAAGTGATGATTTCTCTCAAGACTTACCCGATTTAACCCCGGCGATTGATAATAGTGGAACATTAAAAACATTTCCCTTAATTAAAGTGTTATTACAACATCCAATTCAAGGATTAAAACTGATGAGAAGTGGTTTAAAAAGTCTGGCTATTTTGCAACAACTGACCCCAAAATTACAACTCTTGAATTAAAACAAAAGGTTGCACAATTAGGGCTTGAAATCGTTTTTTAGGCTGATCATTCCATTGTGAAATTTGCTCCGGGGAGGGTTTATGAATTAAACCTTCACTAATCCAATGTTGGACGCAAAGGGCATTATCCTGGGCGATCGCTTCCCCTACAGTTAATAAATCCAATTGGGATTCCACAATAATTACAATCTCCCGTTCCAGGTGGGGCGTTAACCAATCCCATTCCGCTTCATCAAGGTTTTCTGTGAGTTGGGATCTTAAAGATTCAGTTTCCATAAAAAATTGAGATGTAAAATTCATAACTGATTAAAACTTAACGCCCGAGATCATGCAGAGTATTAATTTCATCGGCACAACGTTGGGTTAATTCCAATAATTCATCCCTGTCGGTAGAATCGGGAGGGGGAATTAAATGACCAACTCGTACCGTAACCGGAACCGATCGAGGCAGATAGGAACCCCGATTCACAATGGCATTTGTTCCCCATAAACACACGGGTAATAAGGGAACTTTTGCCTTGGCCGCAATTAATGCCGCCCCCAATTTGGGCTCCGTAATTCGACTATCGGGGGTGCGAGTTCCCTGGAGAAAAACCCCCGTAGCCCAACCATTTTCTAATTGTTGTAACGCCGCCCGGATGGCACTGCGATCAGGGGAACCCCGTTTGACCGGATAGGCTCCATACAGGGAAATCGCCTGTTTCAAGATGGGTACTTCAAATAATTCCTCTTTGGCCATATAGGAAACTGGACGCCCCATACAACTCGCCAGTAGGACAGGATCAAAATCACTTGCATGGTTACTCACAATCACTAATGGCCCCGCCAAGGGAACCCGATCCGCACCATAAATCCGACCTTGAAAGTACAGGTGTAACATCGGGCTGACCACCGACCACTTGAACAAGTGATACAGAATCAAACTAGAAAGGGGTTCACGGCTTCTCACAAAAGGTGCAAGTTCTTGATTCACGCGCTTGGTTGAATAGTTCGGGTTGAACAGTCTGGGTTTAGGGGTTACTTTTTCTGGCCTTGGGATGCTTTAACCGTGGCTAAAACTTCTTCGATTTTAGATAGTTCCACCGCACCGGAGAAGGTTTCACCATTCATCACAAAAAATGGTGTTCCCGAAATCCCCAAACTTTCCCCTAATTGGATATCCTTTTGAATCGCAGCCTTGGCTTCTGGGCTTTGGCGATCGCGATTAAATTTTTCTACGTCCAGATTTAACTGTTTAGCGATCGCCGGATATAACGCCTCTCCCAACTGATTCTGCTGTGTAAATAAAGCGTTTTGGTATTCCCAGAATTTGCCCTGTTGTTGGGCTGCCCAGGAGGCTTGGGCCGCGGGTAGAGCCTCTGGGTGAATGCGAGTCAGGGGAAAATGCTTGTAAACCAGAGTCACCTGATCTTGGTGAGTCTTCATAAACTGGCCAATAGTGTCGTGGGCGCGGGCGCAGAAGGGACACTGAAAATCAGAAAACTCCACCAGGACTATATTTTTAGCCTCTGAACCCGTAAAGGGGGAAGTCCCAATCACCGCTTTCGGATTAGTTTTGATTTGATCCAAGAAAGTTTGTCGCGCCTGTTGTAGTTGGCTGTCCTGTTGCTGTTGATAGGCTTGAACGGACTCTAAAATCACTTCTGGATGCTGTCGAATCACTTGCAGGATTTGCTGTTCCAGTTGAGGATTAACTTTAACGGTTTGATCAGACTGGGCGGATTCTGAACAACTCATCAACGTCACACCAACGATCAAAACTATTGTGATCCATAACCTTGATTGACGATAAAGCTGTTGTCCTATCCTAGAGATGTTCATAATCCTGGGTTCCCATCGATTTTTTTTTGATCCTAACAGTTAATCGTCAACTCCTTTCCTAATCGTTTGAGATATAACCTAAATCCGCTAATTTTTTTAAGACCTTAGCAACACTTTCGGATAAATCTTCGTGATCGGTATTACATTCAACGTCTGGATTTGTTGGGGCTTCGTAGGGATCATCAATACCTGTAAAGCCTTTAATTTCCCCTGCTCTAGCCCGTTTATACAATCCTTTAACATCTCGACCTTCACAAACCGTTAAGGGCGCATTCACATACACTTCCACAAAATCCCCAATTTTCTCCCGCACTTCTTCCCGAATTTCTCGATAGGGAGAGATAGCAGAAACGAGGACAATTACGCCATTTCGGGTTAGGAGATGGGCAACAAATCCAATCCGACGGATATTTTCATCCCGATCCGGTTTACTAAATCCTAAACCTTTGGTGAGATTTTCCCGAACTATATCCCCATCTAAAATCTCTAGGTTACATCCCTTCTCCTGGAATATTTGAGCAACCGCTTGGCTAATGGTGGTTTTTCCCGCACCACTCAAACCCGTAAACCATACTGTTACACCTCGATGCTGCATTCAGGTTTTTTCTCCCGTTTTATTCGTTCAGATCTCCAATAGATTATGGTAAGTCGAGATTGCAGCGCGAGTCAACTAAAATATTAATTCTCGGTTGGCTAGACTTGACATTTAAACCTTAATTTGTATTCCCTTGTTTGTTATGGGTTGCATCAGAAGTAGAGAAAACTATCAAATTTGACAGAATTTCTTTGAACACTGTAGTTTGATCTTATAATTTGTTGTTGCGCTTGAGCGCATCTATCCAGAGCAAAAACATCAACCCAACATGATTTTGAAAAAACCCTTTAAATATTTACTATTTTTATTTCTGACAACCTTAGTAATTTGGGGGATTATCACTAGCCATCATCCCCCCATTTCTGCCCAGGAAAAACCCTCGGGGACAAGTAAAACCCTAATCATGGCAACTTCCCCAGATTATCCCCCCTATCAATTTAAAGATACGGCTACCAGTGGCGATAAAATTGTGGGTTTTGATGTAGATATTGCCAAATATATTACTCAGCAATTAGGCTACGATCTGAAAATTAATGGTATAGATTTTAATGGTTTAATTCCGGCTTTAACCGCTAAACGGGCGGATTTTGTCATGGCAGGAATGACCCCTACTCCTGAGCGTCAAAAAAATGTAGCTTTTTCGGATATCTATTTTGAAGCTAAAAATACTATTGTTAGTCTCGATACCCAAAATTATACCAATCCCGAACAATTAAAAGGCAAAAAAGTCGGAGTACAACTGGGTTCAATTCAGCAGGAAGCGGTTAAAAATTGGTCGGGGGTAACGGCTATTCCTTTAAATAAAACTAGTGATATTATTCAGGAGTTAAAATCAAAACGGCTGGATGCGGGGGTTTTAGAAAATACTATTGTTAGGGGCTATATTGCAGCGAATCCAGGATTAGTATATCACGAAGTTCCCAATACCGAAGCAGCAGGATCGGCGATCGCCTTTCCCAAAGACTCACCCTTAGTCGAACCCTTTAATCAGGTGATTCAACAGATGCAAGCCAGTGGTAAAATTGAGGAACTGGCTAAGAAATGGTTTGATCGTCCAGTCAGCTTAGAAACTGCTGAAGTTCCCCAGGGAAAGGGATTAAAACTTGATTTTAATAAAATTGCGCCCAATATTCCCTATATCTTAGCCGGAATTTTTATTACCTTACAATTTAGTTTGGTTTCGGCTTTCTTTGGGTTTATTTGGGGAACAATTCTCGCCCTATTTAAGATTTCGACTATTAAACCCCTAAATATTTTTTCCCAAGCCTATACATCCATTTTTAGAGGCACACCCTTACTGGTACAATTAACCTTAATTTATTTTGCCACTCCCCAACTCACCGGATATGATATTACCGCCTTTCAAGCCGGGATATTAGCCTTTTCTTTAAATTCTGGGGCTTATATTTCCGAAACCATTCGGGCGGGAATTCAAGCCGTGGATAAAGGGCAAAAAGAAGCCTGTGAAGCCTTGGGAATTCAATATCAACTGATGATGGTCGATATTATTTTACCCCAAGCCCTCAGAAACATTCTTCCTGCTTTAGTGAATGAAAGTATTAACCTATTAAAAGATTCAACCTTAGTATCTGTTATTGGGGTGGAAGATATGTTACGTCGGGCGCAAATTGTCGGGGCAGAAAAGTATATTTACTTTGAACCTTTGATTTTTGTCGCTATTATTTATTATATCATGATTATTACCTTAACTTGGGGGGCAAATGGACTTGAACGCAAACTCAAAAGTAACAGTTGATTCGGCGGTTATAGTGGATCGCTTATATAAATCCTTTGGGGATTTAAAAGTATTAAAAGGGATTACAACCGACATTCAAAAAGGGCAGGTTGTTTCAATTATCGGCCCTTCAGGCTGTGGGAAATCCACCTTTTTACGCTGTCTGAATCTTCTGGAAACCCCGACCTCCGGGCGTATTTTTATTGATGGCATGGAAATTACTGATCCGAAAGCCGAAATTTATAAAATTCGCCAGTCCGTGGGAATGGTCTTTCAAAACTTTAATTTATTTCCCCATTTAAGTGTCTTAAAAAATGTGATTTATGCTCCGATAAAAGTTAAGAAAATCTCCGAATCTGCGGCGAAAGATTTGGGAATGGAGTTATTACAAAAAGTGGGCTTGGCGGAGAAAGCAGACGTCTATCCTTCCCGACTTTCAGGAGGCCAAAAACAACGGGTAGCGATCGCTCGAACCATGGCCATGGAACCGGATATTTTATTAATGGATGAACCCACCTCCGCCCTTGATCCAGAAATGGTTAAAGAAGTTTTAGAGGTGATGAAATCCTTAGCAAAAACCGGAATTACCATGGCAATTGTTACCCATGAAATGGGATTTGCCAGGGAAGTTTCTAACCGGATTTTATTCCTAGATAGTGGCTTACTGGCCGAAGATTCTCCCCCAGAACAGTTTTTTAAAAATCCTGAATCTGAACGCGCAAAGCAGTTTTTAGAAAAAATGTTATAGCAATTAATTTTAGTGTTGACAACTTCTTTGTGTCTTCGTGTCTTTGTGGTTAAATTAAGCTTAATCCTTGTAAAGATAGCTACAAAAACGGCTATATAGTTTTAATATCAGCATTTCTTGACCCAAATCGACAAAAATTGTGTATTATTAAGTAGTGTTACATTAATTCCTGTCTTCGGTGCATTCTGATTCCTCATCCAACTGAGTTGTCTCAGTTTAAATGATAATCTGTATCACGGGTGACAGAATTTTTCGATCCATCAAGTCGATACTGTTGTTAAAGAGGTACAGAACTATGGCAAATTCAACCCTTGAGAATAACGCCGCTTCCGCTTCAAATCAGTGGGGTGAAGATTCTCAAATCTGGCAAAGTTTGAAAGTAGCGATCGCATCTAGTTCCGGTTTTCAACGCTGGGAATTAGAACGGGATTTAAACCTAATTGAACCCACCACTAATTTAGATCAATTAGTGAGTTTGTACTTGCGTGAAACTTTGGAAACCTTAGCTTATTAAAACGTCGGTGTGAGTTTTTTAATCCATAATAATTCCCCGAAACTAGGTTTCTCAAGATGGCTTGCTGAAACCTAGTTTTTCGACTGATCAAATATAATTATAGCAATCCCAAATAGGTTGTAACATTTCAATACTGATATGAAACAGTCAGAAGTATTACCCCTGTTCCCAGATCCGGCGTTCCCTGTTCCCTTTTGATCAGGAATTTTGAACACAACTCAAATAGGATTGCTATATATTATTTTAGAATTAACAGCAGAGATGATTTTTAGTGGGTTAAAATTGAGTTAAACGAGGAAATGCGATCGCCTCAAAAGCAAAATTATGATTAAATAGGGAATAGCTGAAAGATTCAATTTTTGACTATGACCCATTCCCTGGAACTTCCCCCCCTGAATACCGATACAATTTGGGCAATTATCAATCAAGATATTGATGATGCAACCGTGAATCAATTGGTTTGGTATTATCTAGGATATCGATATGATCCTGAAACCGATCAATGGGATGGGACAAATGCCGATACCCATTGGACAACTGAATATCCCGCACCTCCTGATTTTATCGAAAGTCGTCCCGCAACGGTAAAATTAACTCGTTCTATTCCCGCAGAGAATAAACAATTGCTCAAGGAAGAATTGGGTTTTAAGGGTTATAAAATCGGAGAATTTAACCCTCGGGATACTCGACGCGCAACCATGGCCAGTTGGTTATTATCCCAAATGAAAGAACTGAAATTAATATGAATTCTTATTTAAAACAAAATAGTCAACAGGGAATTATGAATTTCGTAATTCGTAATTCATAATTACCCTAAAGGTTCATCACGACGGTCAACGGCACGAAGGCGGCTTAATCGCTCCGTTGCCCATTTTGCCATTTCTTGAACTTCAGGATCGGGATCATCCATGGCTCGTTGTAAAATTTGACTCATTTGGGTGGCTAAATCATAAATTCGGGTTAAATCTCGAATGGCATTTTTTCTGACTTCTGCATTTTCATCTTGAAGGGACAAACTTAACGCTCGGTTTAGGGGTTTTAGGGTGCGAGTGCCAATTTCTGAAAGAGCGGCTAAAACTAAACTGCGTTGATTGGAGTCAGAATTAATTAATAATTCTAATAACGCTTGAATGGCCCGAGAATCTCCGGCTTGAGCCAGTTCCCAAATAGCATTATTCCTAATATTGGGGTTAGTCTGTTTTAAATCATTAATCCATTGTTCCTGGGGATCGAGTTTAGGAGCATGGGCAGGGTCTGATGTTAATGAGGAACTCGCCGGGTGTGGTGACGGTGGGGTATCGGTTTTAGCAATTTGTAATGCCGCCTCCCGATGACTATTCTGTTCTGAGAACAAAGAGGGTTGGATCACGGTGGGAGCCGTTTGGGGAGGTTCCTTGACCGATGGGGCTGGGCTGGGGTCAGATTTGGGGAGGGTTTGCGCCTGAATATCAATAACTTTGCCTTCTTCGGGCTCGGAGGGACTGATCAGCCGAATTAAGATTAAAATAGCCCCGACCGTGACAATTAAAGCCCCTACCCCAAGAATTAATGCTTTTGAGGGGAGACGGAAACCTGATTGTTTGGCAGGTGGGGGTGTTTTGGCGTCTGGGGTCGGGGGTTTTTCGGGGTTAGTTTGGGCGAGTTGCCAGGATAAATCGGAACCCCCTAAAGGTAGAGTGGTGAAGCGATCACTTGTGTTTGTCAGGGCTGGGGTTTTGTTGTCAACCGCAGCCAGAGTCCGACTACTGAAGCAGGAAGTTCCACCCCAGGAGGCAATATAGACCAATAGAAATAGGGTCAGGCGATAAAAAGGAGCCATAAGACTCAATAAATTTGTGATCGGCTAGGGTGGATATTAAGGGAATCAATCGTTTTGTTAGTTTAACCTGTACCCGCAAGAAACCTGATAAAAATGATCGGAGATAGCAAATCCCAAGAACGCAAATTCATTGCCACTGAACCTCTATTTTTAGCGGGAGAACAGGCGGAATATCAGGTCTGGACTAGCATTTGTCAAAGCTTTGTCCAACGAGATTGTATTGCCTATTGGCGCTATCCGATTTTCTCGAAACTGGGACGGTTTCGTAAGGAACCTGATATTTTAATCGTAGATGCAGAATGGGGATTAATTATTATTGAGGTAAAATCAATAACAATTGAGCAAATTCTTGGGATTAGAGGTCATTGCTGGGAACTACAAGAATTTTATACCACCCAAGCCAACCCTTATCAACAGGCTGAGCATCAATTATATGCCTTATTAGAATATTGTCATTTAGAATCCATCCTCCGTCGAGCCGTTGCGGGTCGTGTATTGGTCGCCCTACCTCGGATTCTGGAATCTCAATGGCAGCATCGGGGATTTGACCTGCTCCCGAGTTGTCCTCCAATTTTATTTCAAGAAGATTTAATCACAGAATCGGGGGAAACTGGGGAAAGCTGGGGTTTAATCGCACGGATCAAAACAGCACCGTTGGTCGCCAAAGGCGGGGAACTGTCCCCGGAACAATGGCAGGCGTTAAAGGCGGTGATTAGTGGGACGCCGTTGTTGAGGACACCAACCCGTCGATTTTTTTTGAGTCCCAAGGATTATTTAGAACCCTCTTTAACCCGCAGTGCGGTATTAGAGACGGTCAGACAACGTATTTCTGAATTGGATTTACAACAGGAACAAATTGCTAAGGTGATTCCCCCAGGGCCACAACGAATTCGCGGAGTTGCCGGTTCAGGAAAAACCGTTTTATTATGTCAAAAAGCGGTACAAATGCACCTGAAATACCCAGACTGGGATATTGCATTAGTATTTTTTAGTCGCAGTTTATATGAGATAATTTTACAACAGGTGGATCAATGGTTAAGGCGATTTAGTTGTAATCAAATTGGCTATAATCCTGAAAATTCTAAATTAAAAGTTCTCCATGCTTGGGGTGCTAAGGATCAACAGGGTTTTTATCGCACTATTTGTCAGGCGGCGGGGATTTGGAGCCAAAGTTTACAACAAACCACTCGTTTAAAAGCAAATGAATCTTTAGCAGAAGCTTGTTTACATTTATTGAAATCAGCTACAATTCCAGCTATTTTTGATGCGGTTTTAATTGATGAAGGTCAGGATTTTATGGTGGAGGATGACCTGAAATTTGAGGGAAAACAGCCTTTTTATTGGATGGCCTATCAAGCGTTACGTCCGGTGACGGTTTCCGAGGGTCATAGTGCTGAAATTCCGCAAAAACGATTAATTTGGGCCTATGATGAAATCCAAAGTTTAAACAGTTTAAAGATTCCCACGGCGAGTGAATTATTTGGGGATGAATTGGGACAATTAGTTACAGGGGAATATGGCAATGGCATTCAAAAAACAGAGATTATGTCTCGATGTTATCGAGTTCCAGGGGAAATTTTAACGGCGGCTCATGGCCTAGGTTTGGGATTATTACGTCCCCAAGGATTATTAACTGGAACTGTTTGGGCGAAAGACTGGGAAATGCTGGGTTATGAAGTGATTTCACCTGCTTCAAAAACAAAGGAAAAATCTCTTGTTAATGCTTCTGTTAAAACCGGAGAAACGATTACTTTAAAACGTTCTAAAGAAAATTCCCTGAATCCCACGGCTCAGTTATGGAAAAAACCTTTGATTGAATTTGAAGCCTATCATTCCCGTTCGGCAGAATTAATTGATTTAAGCGATCGCCTAATTTATAACTTAAAAATTGATGGGTTGCGCCCCAGTCGAGAAATTTTAATCATTGTTTTAGGAATCGGTTGGGAAACAATACAACTGCAAACCTATATTGCTAACTTTTTAATGCAGCAAGGACTTGATATTTTTCTCCCGGGTACCTCGGATTGTAATATTCTAAAACCCAGTTATACCCATGGGAATCAATTTTGGTGTGAGGGCGGGGTGACCATTTCTCGGATTCATCAAGCTAAGGGAAATGAAGCCGATATGGTTTATCTTGTCGGTTTAGAGCAAGTTGCGATCGCTGAAAATAATCTCAATTTTCGCAATCAATTATTTGTCGCCATGACTCGTTCTCGAGGTTGGTTACGATTAAGTGGTTTAGGTTCCTATCCGCTCTATGAAGAAGTTTCACAGGTGATCAAAAGTGGCAATACTTTCACGTTTCCCCAGTTATTTTCACCTCAACGGGATATTAGTATTAGCACGAGGGGGGAACTGATGCGAAGATATAAAAATGGCGATCGCAATTTTCAAGGCATCAACCTATCGGGTTTGGATTTGACTGGAGTCAATTTAAGTTATGCTAATTTAATTGGAGCTAATCTCCAAAATGCCAATCTGACCCAAGCCAACTTAAAGCAGGCTAAATTAGTAGTAGCGAATTTAAGCCAAACGGAAATGACCGGTGCTAACTTACAGCGAGTCAAGTTAGTTAGTGCCAATTTACAACAAACCCAATTGAATTTTTGCGATTTGAGGCGAGCAGATCTCAGGGATGCCGATCTCAGTCAAGCACAACTGATGGGTGCTAATTTAAAAGATGCTAATTTAAGTGGGGCTAATCTAGCTCAGGCTAACCTTTCCCATGCTAATCTCCAGGGTACTGTTCGACCTGGGGTAAACTGCACAGAGGCAATTTTGAATGGGGCAATATTACCCGATGGTCGGATATTTGAGCCAAGCCCTGAACAACCCTCGCTGATCAACTATGATTAAAAGAGTTTGGGATGTCCGTTTTTGGTCAACCATCAGCCGTTAACCCCCAATCACTTCGTAACTTGCCTTTCCTAACCGATAACAATTGAACTGGTAACTGTTAATTAACCCACACCCCCTTTCCGGTTTCGATAAGCGAGAATCCCGTTATGATTACTTTACCTGGCTATCAGATTCTTAACCCTATTTATAACGGATCGAGAACACTCGTTTATCGTGGAATTCGTTTGTCCGACCAGCGCCCTGTGGTGATTAAATTATTACGCAGTGAATACCCAACCGTAGCATCCCTGATCGAATTTAGGAATCAATATCGGATTACTAAAAACCTAAATATAGCGGGAATTGTTCCAATTCTGGATTTGGAACCCTATGCCAATGGGTTTGCCTTGATTATGGAGGATCAGGGTTATATTTCCTTGGCAGATTATTGGGCGAGTCGAGAATTAATCTTGGGTGAATTATTGAGAATTTCCATTGAAATTACTCGAATTTTAGAACAGTTATATCGACATCAAATTATTCACAAAGATGTGAAGCTACAAAATATTTTAGTGCATCCCGAAACCCTGAAAATTCAACTGATCGATTTTAGTATTTCTACCCAACTTGACCACCAAAATCAGGAAACTTTCAATCCTCAAGGGTTAGAAGGAACCTTAGCATATATGTCCCCTGAACAAACGGGAAGAACCAATCGAGGCATTGATTATCGTACGGATTTATATTCTTTGGGAGTCACCCTTTATCAATTATTCACGCGCAAACTTCCCTTCCAATCTTCTGAACCTTTAGAGTTAATTCATGCCCATTTAGCCCTCTTACCGTTACCTTTAATTGAAATTAAGCCTTCTTTACCTTTGATGTTAAATAATATTATTTTAAAATTGATGGCTAAAAATCCAGAGGAACGCTATCAAACCCCATTAGGACTGTTAAATGATTTAGAATTTTGTTTGGAACAGTGGGAAACCATTGGGGATATTCCCCTATTTCCCCTAGCTACAATGGACTTAAATGATCGTTTTATTATTCCTGATAAATTTTATGGACGGCAACCAGAACTGGCTCGTTTAAGTTCAATTTTTCCAGAAATTCAATCCAAAATTATTTTAATTACGGGTCAATCTGGCATTGGAAAATCTTCCTTAGTTCAAGAGTTTTATCAAAAAATTATCCGAAATCAAGGTTATTTTATATCGGGTAAATTTGATCAATTTAGAAATAATACCCCCTTCGGGGGATGGGTACAAGGAATCAAACAGTTAATTCAACAAATCTTAACAGAAACTCTGGCAAAAGTTGAGGATTGGAAAAGCAAACTGATAGAAGCATTAGGAGAAAAAAACCAGGTTCTCGTAGATGTTATTCCCGAACTTAAATCTTTATTAAACCAGCAAGTTTTAACGCCTGAATTAGAAGCAAATCTTGATCAAAATCAGTTTAATCATTTAATTCTCAAGTTAATCCAAGTCTTTGCTCAACCACCCCATCCCTTAATTATTTTTTTGGATGATTTACAATGGGCTGATATAGAATCTTTAAGATTAATTCAGGTGTTAATGAGTCCTGAAAATTCATCCCAATCCCTCGTTTTAATTTTAGCCTATCGGGATCAAGAAATTGGAGAAACCCATCCTTTAAGGGAAACTTTACAAACCTTGGAAAACTTAGGAACTCCGATTGAACAGATTGTTTTAAATCCTTTAGAAGAATTTGCGATTAATCAAATGATAGCAGAAACCTTGGTTTGTTCCTTAGAACTCGCTCAACCTCTAACGGAATTAGTCAGCCAACAAACCCAGGGAAATCCTCTTTTTGTGCGTCAATTTCTCCAGTCCTTATATACAGAAAAACTAATCTGGTTTCATCCCCCTCAATCTTCATTTGGTAATCAAGATTTACTGGGAGGTTGGCAATGTGATTTAACAGAAATAAAAACTCGTTTTGTCAATCCTAATATTTTAGATTTAATTATTTATAAATTACAACAATTACCAGAAGCAACCCAGGAAATTTTAAGATTCGCTGCCTGTTTGGGTCATCAATTTAATGCTTTTGATTTAGCAACGGTGACAGAAATATCCTATTTAGAAATCTTACAAGCCTTAGAAGTTGCTGCTCAGGTGCAATTAATTGTTAGTGTTAAAGAAATTTATCCCTTTTATTCCCTAGAAATGGGTGTAGGTTTGGGTTCAGCATTTGATCCCGATGAAACTTTACCCCTATTACAATCGGGAGTTGATCAATATAAATTTATTCATGATCGAATTCAACAAGCTGCCTATCTTTTAATTCCTAGTTCTCAACGACAAGCCACTCATTTAAAAATAGGACAGTTATTATTAAATCAAATTCAAAAACAGTTTGATCAACCCATAGAAACAATTTTAACTGAACTTTTACCAGAAAAATTACTCAATATTATTAATCAGTTCAATTTAGGGGTGGGTTTAATTAAAGATCAAAAAGAGCGTCATCAGTTAGCTTTATTTAACTTAATAGCAGGACGCAAAGCAAAGATAACTACCGCCTATCCAACGGCCGTTGGACATTTAGCGATCGGTATGGGATTATTGACCGCCAATAGTTGGGAAACCGACTATCAATTAACTTTAGAATTGTATACAGAAGCCGCAGAAGTTGCGGCTCTAAGTCAAGATTTTGAATCTTTGAATGACTGGGGTAAGACTGTATTAGAACGGGCTAAAACCCTATCGGATCAAGTGAGAATTTATGAGTTATTGATTCAAGGGTATAGAAGTCAACATCAAGATCAAAATGCGGTGAATCTTGCTTTAGCTGTTTGTCAACAACTGGGTGTAAGTTTGGGAGATGATTCCCGTTTAGAATCTTGGCAAGAATTAAAGCAAAATTTTATCAATTATTTAGCGGGAAGATCGCCTTTAGAATTATTGGATTTGCCCGAATTATCCGATCCTAATTTAGCGAGTTTATTCACTATTTTAACCGCCACTTTTCCTTCAGCTTACCTTACCCTCCCTGAACAATTTCCCTTATGGGTGATCAAATTAGTAAATTTATCCTGTCAACGGGGAAATACCGCTTTATCTAGTTTAGTCTATGCAGCTTTCGGATTTGTGCTTTGTACCCAAGGGGAAATTGAATTGGGAAATCAAATGGGAGAATTGGCTTTAGAATTATCCGCCAAATTAGGAAATTATGAGTTAAAAATCAATGTCAAGAATTTAGTTTATACCCTGATCAAACCCTATAAATATCCCTTAAAAAATCTGTTATCACCCCTGGAACTTTACCCATTCCAATATCGAGAACTTGGGAATATTGAACAGGGGTATTGTCTGGCTCAATCCTATATTGAAATAGCGAATATTATTGGTAAAAATATATCGGAATTAGAGTCGGAAATTGAGCATTTATTAAATCAGTTTCGAGATTTTAAGTCTCCATCAGAACTTATGGTCATGACCCGGTATGATCAAAAGTTACAAATTTTAAATGGGAAATTAGAGCTCCAAACCCTACTTAAGTTTTCTATTCATGCTGAAACCCAAATTCAAAAAATGAGTGAAATTGGACATTCTCCCCAGGAAATACCGTTTCAATTGGCTTTAAATTTTATGATTTTGACCTATAGATTAGGGAAATTTCAACAGGCGCGGGAGTGGTGTCAACAGGCAGAATTATATTTAGATAGACAAACCTATTTCGTTTTCCTGCCGATTTTTTATTGCTATCAATCTTTAATTCATCTGAACATATATTCTGAATCTTCTGCGGAGCAACAGTCCCAGATTTTAGAGAAAGTTTCCTTAAATCTCAAAAAACTAAAAATCTATTCAACCTTGACCCCGGTGAATTTTTCCCATTATTTTTATTTAGTAGAAGCCGAATATAACCGGATCTCAAGGAATTATGTTAAAGTAATGGAAGCCTTTGAACAAGCGATTGATTGGGCTAAAACCCATCAATTTATTCAGGAAGAAGCCCTCGGTTATGAATTAGCGGCTCAATTTTATTTAGATTGGGGAAAAGAAAAAATTGCTCGGGTATACCTAATTGATGCCTATTATGGTTATGCCCATTGGGGTGCTTTTGCTAAAGTCAAGGATTTAGAATCTCGTTATCCTCAACTTTTAGATGCCATTTTGGAACAAATTATTGTCCCGAAAACTGGAGTTACAATCAGTACAAATACCGAAGAAACAATTATATCAAGTAGTAATGGAGGTTCGGCGGCTCTTGATTTAGCGACGGTGACAAAAGCCTCTCAAGCCCTATCTCAAGAAATTGATTTAGAGCAGCTTTTGAAACGATTAATTCAAGTTGTGATTCAAAATGCCGGAGCACAAAAATGTTGTATTGTTTTGTCTAAATCGGGAAACTTAGTGATTGAAGCGATCGCCCGTTTAAATCCTTTAAATGGAGAATCAATTGAAATTAATTCTCTGTTACAATCTCTACCCATAGAGGAGAGTGAAAACCTACCGCTTTTAATTCTCAATACCGTAATTCAAACCCAAGAATTTGTGATTTTAGCCGATGCTCGTCAAGAACCGCGATATCGTCATGATCCCTATTTAGAACAACATCAATCTAAATCTATTTTAATGACTCCGATTCAAAATAGAGGGAAATTGATTGGAATTCTGTATCTTGAAAATAACTTAACAACCGCAGTGTTTACCCCAGAAAGATTAGAAGTTCTGAAAATCCTATTTTCTCAGGCTGCAATTTCCATTGATAATGCTAAACTGTATTCTCAAGTTAGAAACAATGAGCGACAGATGACACAATTTTTAGAAGGAATTCCCGTGGGTGTTGCTGTTTTAGATCCCACAGGCAAGCCCTATTATACTAATCAAAAAGCCCAGGAGTTGCTCAAAACTAAAGTGATTCCAGGGGTGGTTTGTGATGCCTTATCTAATATTTATCAAGCCTATTTGAACGGATCAGAGAACCCTAAATCCTATTCCCCTATTCCCGATTATCATTTCTCTAACTCTACACGAGATACCACCTTTATTTTAGAAGTCAATCAAGGGGATGAAACCATTTTGATTGAAAATTGGGTGACACCAACCTATGACGAACAGGGGGATTTAGCCTATGCAATTCTCGCCTTTCAAGATATTACCAAACGTCAGCAAACTGAACGAGCTTTAAGACAAGCTGAAGAAAAATATCGCAGTATTTTTGAAAATGCCAGTGAAGGCTTATTTCAAACCACACCCACCGGACGTTATATTAGTGCAAATCCCGCCCTAGCCAGAATTTTAGGTTATGATTCTCCCTGGGATTTAATGTCGATGATTACCAATGTTCAAGAAGAAATTTATGTTGATTATGAACGCCGCCAGGATTTTAAACGATTAATTGATCAGCAGGGAGAGGTATCAGGATTTGAGTTCAAAGCCTACCGCAAAGATGGCAGTATTATCTGGATTTCAGAAAATGCCCGGGCTGTATTTAATGAACAAAATCAATTACTCTATTATGAAGGTTTTGTGGTTGATATTACTGAACGAAAACAAGCCGAAGAAGAACGAATTCAATTTATGCAAAGACTCTCAGAATTAAATCTTCATTTAGATGAGGCCCTAGATTCTGAATTTGAATTAACTGACGCAGCGGCGCGATTTGTTCCCCATGAATTTCTTTCTTTTTTAGGCTATGAAAGTATTGTAGAGGTGCAGTTGGGGGCGGCGGTTCAAAAAGAAATGTCGATTTTATTTGCTGATATTCGGGATTTTACTAGCTTGTCTGAAGATATGACCCCCGAAGATAATTTTAAATTTATTAATGCTTTTTTAAGTCGCATGGAGCCGGCAATTGTTGATAATTATGGGTTTATTGATAAATATATTGGGGACGAAATTATGGCATTATTTGGTGGCTCTGCCGATGATTCTGTGCGGGCGGGAGTTGAAATGATTACCCGACTCAATGACTATAATGAAACCCGCCAACGCCCCGGACGTCCCCCAATTAAAATTGGCATTGGGATTAATACCGGGGGATTAATGTTGGGAATTGTGGGGGGTAAAAATCGTCTGGATAGTACGGTGATTAGTGATTCGGTGAATGTGGCTTCTCGGATTGAAAATTTAACTAAAAATTATGGGGTTTCTTTATTAATTACCCATTGGACTTTTATGGCTTTAGAAGACGCCAATCAATACGCGATTAGAATTATTGATCGGGTAAAAGTGAAAGGAAAATCCGATGCTGTTACTGTCTATGAGGTGTTTGATGCGGATTTACCTGGGATTAAAGCGGGTAAATTAATTACTAAGACCACCTTTGAGTATGGATTAATGCAGTATTATTTAGAACGTTACTCAGAGGCGGCGAAATTATTCCAAGAATGCCTGGATCGCAATCCCCAGGATCAAGTAGCTCAAATTTATTTAGAACGATGTTTATCGAAAATGTCTTAATAATTTGATAGGATTTAGAACATCCTTTGCGTGTTTAATATTACCTATTATGAGCGATCTGTATATTTCTTGGACAGAATACCATCAAAAAATTGAAACCTTAGCCCAAAAAATTTATCACTCCCAGTGGCAATTTAATCAAATTGTCTGTTTGGCACGGGGAGGGTTACGAGTTGGGGATATTTTATCTCGGATTTTTGATCAACCCCTGGCAATTTTATCCACATCATCCTATTCTGGAGCCGGGGGAAAAGTTCGAGGAGGAATTAAACTCGCTGAACACCTAACAATGACAACAGACACTTTAGGAAGTCAGGTTTTATTAGTGGATGATTTAGTTGATTCTGGGGTTAGTTTACAAGAGTCTATCGGTTGGTTAAAATTCCGTTATCCCCAGATTCAAGAGATGAAAACCGCCGTTTTGTGGTACAAAAGTTGTTCGGCGATCGCACCGGATTATTATATAGATTATCTAGCGGATAATCCTTGGATTCATCAACCCTTTGAATGTTATGAAAACTTGAATTTAGCCAAGCAGGATTATGCAGATTAACATAAATTAAAATCCGTGAAATCCGTGAAATCCTCTTAAATCCGTGTTCCCTATTCCCCGATAGATTGCAAAATCTTAATTTTACCCCAGGAAAGTATTTGATTTTTTTACCCATTGAGGCGTGCAATTCTGAAATATTGTGTTATCTTGAAAAGCGTAGACACTGAACGAATTAAACCGTTTAGGGAATCAAGGAGGTGATGCCCATGATTGAAGGAAGTAAACCCATGGGTCACTTGATTGGAAAATGCCGGCTGTGCGCCGGGGCTGTCCTCTAGTACCAAGTCTTTGTTCTGTTAGGACACTTGTTGACCTAGATAACCGGACTTATTAGAGTGATCTTCCGGCAGTCAGGTTCCGATTCAAGAGACCCGCGCTTACCGCTCTCGTCCGATCTGGAATGGCAACGGCTAAAACCAGGGCTGGGTGAGGGCGGATAGTATTTTTTTATTTTATTTTTATCCTAAATAATCCCATGGTTGCACTACTCAATTCTAGCCAAATTCAAGAACTTTCTAGTCAAGTTCCCGAGTGGAAAGTGGAAGGCAAGCATTTAAAAATAGTCAAAACCTTTAAAGATTTTATTCAAGCGATTGAATTTGTGAATAAACTTGTTGAACCTTCTGAAACGGCTGGACATCACCCCGATTTAGAAATTTCCTATAATAAAGTGACAATTAGCTTAACCAGTCATGATGCCGGGGGTTTAACAAAAAAAGATTTTGCCCTAGCGCAACAAATTTCCGCACTGGTTTAATCCTAAAAATACTGCTGATTTTTTTATGATAGAATACGGCATAATCCTTTGCTAATTCCCCATTTGAATTCGCAGCTTTAGCTGTGTGGAAGAAAGATGATTTTTAATAACCCCAAGTTCTTGCCTGAATTTGATGAACAAGCGGAACTCATTGAGAAACTGCTCGATATTGGTACTGCCTTATCTGGAACTGAAGATTTAAGCTCCCTGCTCAATTTAATTTTAACCAAAAGTCGTGAAATTACCTCCAGTGATGCGGGAAGTGTCTATCTTCTGGATCACAGTGATAACACCTCAAAATTACTGTTTAAAATTGCCCAAAATGCGTCTTTACCTAACTTATCCTTTAAAGAATTTGCTATTCCCTTAACCCCTAGGAGTTTAGCGGGATATGTGGCTTTAAATTCCGTTTCCTTAAATATTCCCGATGCTTATGATTTACCCATACATGAACCCTATCAACTGGATCGGAGTTTTGATGAAAATATTAGTTATCGTACCCGTTCCGTTTTAGTGGTTCCGATGCAAAACCGCAAAGGGGAAGTGATTGGGGTCTTACAATTAATTAATCGTAAGGTTAACCATGATGTCAAGATTACGCCAGAAAATGCGGTAGAAGTTACACAATCCTATTCTAAATGGGAGGAGCGAATATTGCGATCGTTGGCTTCCCAAGCAGCTATTTCTATTGAAAGAAATCATTTACAAGACAGTATTGAAAATTTGTTTGAGGGATTTGTTAAAGCATCGGTAGAAGTGATTGAAGCCCGAGATCCCTGCACCTGTGGTCACTCAGAAAGAGTCGCAGAATTAGCTGTGCGTTTAAGTGAAGAAATCAATCAAGCTAACTTTGGTTCCCTTTCTAAAATCACCTTTAGTGAGCGTCAATTACAAGAATTACGTTATGCAGCCCTACTACATGATTTTGGAAAGGTGGGGGTTCCCGAAGCCATTTTAACCAAACCCAAAAAACTCTATCCTCTCCAATTGGAAGTAATCCGTAATCGATTTGCCTTAGCTCAACGTACCTTAGAAGCAGAATCGATTCAGATAAAATATGATCATTTATTGCAGCATTCCGCCCAAAAGCTACTCCAAGAAGAAGAATGTGTATTTTGTGAATCTCTGCAAGAATCAGATACAAAATTATCGCAATCTATTAATAAATTAAGCAAATATTGGACGATTTTATTAGAAGCTAATGAACCTAAAGTCTTAGCGGAAATTCCCTTAAATCAACTGAAAGAAGTCGCACAAATAACCTACCGTGACTTAGATGGAGAAATGAAACCTTTATTAACTCCAGAAGAAATCGATCAACTACTAGTTCATCAAGGGACTTTAACCCCAGAAGAACGAGAAAGTATTGAATCCCATGTCAGTTATACCTACGCATTTTTAAAACAAATTCCTTGGACAAATGATTTAAAAAATGTGCCGATGATTGCCTATCGCCATCATGAAAAACTAAATGGTACTGGGTATCCCCTGGGATTAACAACCCCCGATATTCCGATTCAAGCTCAAATTATTACGATCGCCGATATTTATGATGCTTTAACGGCTGGCGATCGTCCTTATAAAAGCGGATTACCCACCGTTACCGCTTTGAAAATTCTACAACAAGAAGCCTCTAAAAATACCATTAATGCCGATTGTTTAGAATTATTTAAACAACGGAGAGTGTATGAAGTATTGGGACATAGTATTGATGTGGTCATGGAATTAGCCTAAGATATCATCGTTGAATACTGCGAGGATCAAGGGCATCCCTTAACCCATCTCCTAATAAATTAAAAGCTAAAACTGTAAAAACAATCAAAATCGCCGGGGGCCAAATCAACCAAGGTTGTAGGACTAAAATCGAAGCATTGGTAGCAGAAGAAAGTAAATTTCCCCAGGAGGGATCAGGGGGTTGAATCCCTAATCCAATGAAACTTAAAACCGATTCTGAAATAATAAAACTAGGAATCGATAAGGTAGCCGAAATAATCAAATAAGTAGCCGTTTGGGGTAGAACATGACGGGTAATAATATACAACGGACTAGCCCCAATTGCCCTTGATGCTTGCACAAATTGTTGTTCCTTAATCGATAAAACTTGCCCTCGGATCACCCGCGCTAAACCTGCCCAACTAATAAAAGAAATAATCACTACAATTAACAAAAAACGCTGGGTACTGCTAATTTGTGGAGGTAACACGGCTGCTAATGCCACCAATAAATACAACCCTGGAATTGTCATTAAAACTTCAACCATTCGCATAATTAAGCTATCTAACCATCCCCCAAAATAGCCAGAAATTCCCCCAAAAATCATTCCTAGTGGGAAAGAAATTATAATTCCTACTAATCCAATACTCAGACTAACCCGCCCTCCATGAACCAGGCGGCTAAACTGATCTCTAGCCTGTTCATCTGTGCCGAGTAAGTTAATTTTTCCTGGCCCAACAGTCCCGAATAAATGACGTTCAAAAGGAATGATTCCTAGCAGTTTATAGGGTTCTCCCGGCACAAAAAATCGCACGGGACTTGGCTGACTTCGATCAACATTAATTTCTCGTTTTCCGGTTTCAATATCAACTGGGCCCTGAGTTGTGGGATAAACATGGGGGCCGATCCATTGCCCCTGTTGATCATACCAATAAATTTGGGTTGGGGGTAATAAAGAAGCGTTGATTTGAGATTCATAGGGGCTATAAGGCGCAACAAAATTCGCCGCAATTACCACCAGATAAAATAACAATAAAATCCCGGCTCCAAATTGAGCTAAAGGATTCGTTTTCAGTCGTTGCCACCATTTCATAGTTCAGCTTTTTCACTCTCAGAATACTAAAATTGATCTCTATTTTTGGAAATATTTTTCCCAGTTTCTTATTCCCTATTCCCTATTCCCCGTTATACCTCATCCTGTGGGTTTAAGGGATTATAAAAAAATGAACCCGTTTGAGGGGGTAAAGTCGGATCAAAAACCACCTCGACGATACTTTTAATTACTCCTGCCATGGGAATTGCCAGAATAAATCCTAATAGTCCCCCAATTTTTCCTCCTAATAATAAAGCACTGAAAATAACAACGGGGCTTAATCCGGTTAAATCTCCCATAATTCGAGGGGCAACAATATTATCCTTCACCTGTTGAATTGCTACGGCAACTGCTAACACCTGTAAAGCCATCCACCAGTCAATAAAAGCTACAATGACAGTGACACCTCCAATGCCTAATGTTGCCCCCACAAAGGGAATAATTTCCAGTAATCCAATTACAACTGCAAATAATAGGAAATAGGGAACCTTAAGCACAAAAAAGGCAACGGTTAAAATGGATGCCATAAATATCCCTTGCAAGGTTTGTCCTAGGACAAATTTTTTCAAATTTCGTTTTAAGGAAATCGTGATCACTTCTCGAATTTGTGGGGACAGAATGGTGATTAAATTTTTCCATAAGCGCTCCCCATCTAATAACATATAAAAGGCAATTACCAAGATGAAAATTAAGTCAAA
Organism: Planktothrix sp. PLAVEN19ND; assembly: GCF_057220675.1. Classification (NCBI taxonomy): domain Bacteria; kingdom Bacillati; phylum Cyanobacteriota; class Cyanophyceae; order Oscillatoriales; family Microcoleaceae; genus Planktothrix; species Planktothrix sp. PLAVEN19ND. Next base: position 4,879,430 of record NZ_CM170132.1, read on the forward strand.
AAACCAATTAAAGGTTCCTAAAACTATCCCTAAACTTCCGGTAAAAATAGGTTCAATAGTTCCCTGAATTTTAGATAACAGTTGTTGTTGTAAAATCCCCACATCAAAGGGTAAATTGCGGTCAACACTCCAGACTTGAAATTCAGCTAACTGTTGTCGTCCTGATTCAATTAATTCGGGTAAGCGTGTGATCAATTGTCGTCCTTGATTAAAGACCGGAGGGACAATGGTTAACCCAATAATTACAAAGGTTAAAATAGCAACTAAATAGACTAAAGCCGCCGCCAGTCCCCTAGGAATAAAGCGCTCTAATTTTGCCACTGCATAGTTAAGTAAAAAGGCAATTAATCCCGAGGTAACTAATAAACTAATTAATTCTCCAACATAGCCTAATAACTGAAAACTTAACCAACCCACTACTAAAATAAGTAAACAAGTCAGTAACCGATTTTGTAAAGGCGAAAAAACAGAATTGCTCATGGGAAGAATCGAAACCTAAAAACCTACAGTAGTTTACCCTATTTTGGCATAACAGGAAACAGGGAATTGGATCACGGATTTAAGATGATTTCACGGATTTCACGGATTTTAATCTGTCCCCCAATCAAGTCGAGGGCAGGGTTAATCTGCGTAATCTGCTTAAATCCGTGATGGGTAATGGGTAATAGGGACAATAGCTTTTAATGATTACAACCGATTTATAATTGCCTCATTCTTGATACAATTACTTTAATTATAAACTGAAACCAATAATTATTCCCCCGTGTCCGGGGCAGAAAACTTAACCAATGAATTTAATTAATAGTCTAACTCTAATTCTAGCAAAATTAAAGTATTTTTTAATCCAAATTAGCCAATTTTGTCAATCCAAAGGCGTGATTTTTGCAATCACAATGGGGGTACTTAGTCGCAGTCTTATTTTATTGGCTTTTTTTATAACAGCCCAATTGCATCAAGTTTCCTCAGAAATAGAAACGGTAAAAATTGCCTGGGGTTGGCAAATATTTTCGGCTTGGGATAGTCCCTTATATCAGGGTATTGCCACCTCTGGATATGAAGTAATTAATCAGACTGAACCCGGTGGGAATGTGGCGTTTTTTCCCCTATTTCCTTTATTAATTCGCGGGTTAATGAATTTAGGTTTACCCTTTGAAGTGGCAGGAACTTTAATTAGTAATCTTGCTTTTTTTGGAGCTTTAATTTTACTCTATAAATGGGTTGAAACCACTAATAATTCTCAAGCTGCTCGCTGGGCAACGGCTGTTTTAGCTTGGTGTCCTCTATCCATTTTTGGTAGTGTTATTTATACCGAAGGTTTGTTTTTATTTCTGAGTACCGCCGCCCTACGAGCATTTGATTTAAAAAAATATCCTCAAGTGATTTTGTGGGGAAGTTTAGCCACAGCAACCCGCATTACTGGACTGGCTTTAATTCCGGCTTTTTTAATTACATCCTGGCAAAAACGAAGGCCTAAAGTTGCCTATTTATCCGGTTTATTAAGTGGCGGTGGGTTGTTATTTTATAGTCTCTATTGTGGGATAAAATTTAATAATCCCATTGCTTTTATTACCGTCCAACATACCCAATGGCAACGCCAAACTGGATTTGATAGTCAGGGATGGTTAAAAATGATTATGCAAATTTTGATCGGTTCTCAAAATTGGAAACAAGGCACAATAGTTGACCCTTGGCATCCACTTTTAGTTATCATAATTGCTATAATAGGGTATTGTATTTGGCGTTATCAGCATCAATTAGGAAAGGCGAAATTTGATTATAGTTTATTTTTATTAATCACCATTTTATGGCTAATTGCTGGTGATCCTTTCCTGAATACAGCTATTATTTTAGGCGGAGGTTATTTACTCTGGTATTTACGCCATGAACTTAGTTTAGTAGCGGTTAATTATGGCTTTTTTGCCTTGGGTTTATTATTAGCCTCTGGGGGAACTATTTCTCTAAGTCGTTTAACCTATGGTATTATTTCTATTAGTTTAGCGTTAGGAGTGATGTTATCCCATCATCGCCGTTGGGGTTATCTAACCTTGGGATTTTTTGCCCTCTTACTAATTAGTTTTTCAGTTCGCTTTGCCCAACATCTTTGGGTGAGTTAATAGAAAAAAGGCAATAGAGGAAAATATAAAATTTTTAATAAACAAGATAAAAAATGATATTTTTTTCCGAAAAAAAAATTAAAGTTAATCCAGTATTAACAGCAGTTATTGTCAGTAGTTTGATTTTATTTGCTTGTAGTAGTTTACGTCATTTTTTATTTCAATCTAATGCCTATGATTTAGGGATTTTTGATAATGGAATTTACTTAATTAGTCAAGGAAAAGAACCCTTTGTTTATTTTCGAGGATTACATATTTTAGGAGATCATGCCGCCTATATTCTGTATATTATTGCCCTATTTTATAAACTTTACCCCGATATTCATTGGTTATTTGCTATTCAAGCGATTTCCCTTTCCCTTGGTGCATTACCCACCTATCAGCTATCTTTACAAGCAGGATTAAAAGAAACCCAAGCTCAAACCCTAGGCTTTATCTATCTATTATATCCTTTAATTTTTAATGTTAATTTATTTGATTTTCACCCCGAAGTAATCGCCTTACCTGCGATTTTATATGCTATTTTAGCAGCTAGAAATAATAATATTTTAGGATTTATAGTCTCAATTTTTATTGTTTTAGGCTGTAAAGAAGTTTTATCTTTAGTATTAATAGCAATGGGGATATGGTTATGGCTATTTGAGAAAAAACGTCGTTGTGCTGCGATCGCAATTATTTCAGGACTTGGCTGGTTTTTCCTCTCTACCGAATGGATTATCCCCCACTTTTCCCAAGCCCCACCCATCGCCGTTGGAGTCTATAGTTTCCTGGGAAATTCTCTATTTGAAATCAGCTTAAATATTCTATTAAAACCTGGATTAGTATTGAGTAAAATCTTTACATGGGCTAATTTAGAATATTTGATTTTACTCTTAATTCCCTTAATTTGGGGACTTTCTTGGCGACATTTAACCCCTTTAATTGGGGCGGCACCGATTTTATTTTTAAATCTCTTAGCCGAAAATCCCCAAATGAAGAACTTAACGCAACAATATTCCCTAGGGATTTTGCCTTTTCTTTTATTAGCTATTATTGCCAATTTATCAACGGGGGGAGGATGGATTAAACAAAAAAAATGGATAATTTTATGGTCTTTAATTTGCTTTTTTGCCCTGGCAAAATATGGTTATTTTACCTCCAGATATCTCCAAACCCTAGATAATTGGCAAGCTACACGGGAAGCTCTAACCTATATTCAAACCCAAAATCCGGTTTTAACCACGGATAAAATTGCCCCCCACCTCACCCACCGCCCTATCCTACAATTAGCTATCCAAGGACGAGAACAGACCGATTTAAAACCCTTTCAATATATTTTATTAAACCAACGTCACCCCGGATGGCCGAGTTCTCCCGAATTAGTCACCGGATTAATAAACCGATTAAAAAATCACCCTGATTTTCAATTAAAATATCATCAGGATAATGTTTGGTTATTTGAACAAGATTCTGTTATAAAATAATCCTTTGTTGTTGGGATAAAGCCCGGAAAGATGGGGCTAAAGCCCAACAACAAACTCAACAACTTTTGATTATTTAGATTGGGCTTGAGTCCCTTGTTTAGTTTTAGAAATTTCACCACCGAGAATTTCTAACCCCTTCACATATTGAGGATCATCAATTGTCCCCACTTTAGTCCGATCTTTTCTTAACTCATCTCGTTGTTTTTCAGTGAGTTCAATTTTAACATCCGGTTGAATGCCTTCATGGTTAATATCTCGACCACTGGGGGTAAAATATTTAGCAATAGTTACTGCTAAACCCGAACCTTTTCCCACGCCTCTGACCGACTGAACTAACCCTTTGCCAAAGGTTTTTGTTCCGACTAAAAGTGCCCGCTTATTATCCTGTAATGCACCGGATAAAATTTCGCTGGCACTGGCTGATCCGCCATCTACTAAAACCACTAATGGCTTAGTTGTTAAAGCTCGATTATTTGCCTTTTGACGGTCGGTTTCGCCTTGGCGATCCACCGTAGAAACAATATCTCCTTTACTTAACCACATCCGCGCAATTTCAACGCTAGAATACAGTAAACCCCCAGGATTTGAGCGTAAATCTAGGACATAACCCGAAACATTTTGTTTTTCTAAATCATTAATTGCTTCTCGCATTTCTTCAGCGGCGTTGGCGCTAAAAGTATTTAACCGAATATAACCAATATCTCCCATAGAACTGGGATTTTTAGAAGCACGAACCGGATGGATTTCAATGCGATCGCGAGTAATTTTAAAATCCAAAGGTTTATCCCCCCGCAGGATTTTAATATTAACTTTCGTCCCCACCGGGCCCCGAATTAAACTCACCGCTTCATTAATATCCATGCCCTCGGTGCTGCGACCATCAATTTCAGTAATAATATCCTGGGATTGAACCCCAGCACTAAAGGCGGGGGAATCCTCAATCGGTGAAATCACCACTAACTTTTTCGTTTTTTCATCCTGGGTTAATTGAATCCCTACCCCCGTCAACTCCCCGGAGGTGTCAATTTGCATATTTTTGAATTCTTCGGGGTTCATGAAGCGAGTATAGGGGTCATCTAGCTTCTTCAACATTTCCCGAATGGCTTTATAAGCCTGTTCGTCGTCGGTATAGTTTCGGTTTAAATACTCCGTGCGGGTTGCCACCCAGTCCACTTGATTAAAGGTGCCATCCACATAGTTTTTTTGGATCACCTGCCAAACTTCATCAATCAACTCCTTTGGGCTTTCCCGAAGGGATGCCTGACTAGAAAGATGAATTCCCGCTCCGGCAACGGTTACAGCCGTTAACATTATTGCCGTCGCCCCAAGAACTAGCCCACTTCTTGAAATAATCATCGGTTTGCTGAACTAGAAAATAGAAATTTCAATATCAATATGCCCAATGTAGCATAGGTTTCAGCTTTCAGGTTTTCAGAAGCAGTCAGAAACAATTTTCCCCCCACTCCCCCACCTCCCCTACCTCCCCTACTCCCCCTGCTCCCCCTGCTCCCTACTCCTATCTAGGGATCAACCCAACGACCATCAGCTTTAATCAAATTAATTAATTCCTCAACCCCTTGGGTTTCAGGAACTTTTTTAATCTCCTCTCTACCCCGATATAGGGAAATAAAACCCGGTTGTTTACCAACATAACCATAGTCAGCGTCAGCCATTTCCCCAGGGCCATTCACAATACATCCCATCACCGCAATATCTAAACCGGTTAAATGTTTTGTGGCTTCACGAACTTGATGTAAGACTTCTTCTAAATTAAATAAAGTTCGACCGCAGGAGGGACAAGCCACATATTCCACCATGGTTTTCCGCAGTCCCAAAGCTTGCAGAATACTATAACAAACCGGGATTTCTTTTTCGGGAGCTTCAGTTAAAGAAACCCGAATCGTATCACCAATTCCTGCTGCTAATAAAGTTCCGATTCCGGCCGTTGATTTAATTCGGCCATATTCCCCATCTCCGGCTTCTGTCACCCCTAAATGTAAGGGATAATCCATGCCTAATTCATCCATCCGTTTGACCATCAAACGGTTAGCCGCCACCATCACCGGAACCCGGGAAGCTTTCAGGGAAATAACAATATTTTGAAAATCCAAAGATTCACAAATTTTAATAAATTCTAACGCCGATTCCACCATGCCTTCCGGGGTATCACCATAGGTAAATAACATTCTTTCTGCTAAGGAACCATGATTTACCCCGATGCGCATTGCCTTACCTTGATCGCGCAAAGATACCACTAAAGGTTCTAAGGTTTGTCTAATTTTATCGCCAATTTCATTAAATTCAGTTGGGGTGTATTCCGTGCGATCGCTTTTCGGTTTTTCAAACACATATAACCCGGGATTAATTCGCACCTTATCCACATATTTTGCCACTTCCAGGGCAATTTTCATCCCATTATGATGAACGTCCGCCACCAAGGGCACAGGTTGATAGGTTTGGGCTAATTTCTGTTTAATTTTCCCCACGGCGGTGGCATGACCTACACTGGGAACCGTCACCCGCACAATTTCACAGCCAATTTCATGCAGACGACGCACCGCCGCCGTTGCCCCCTCAATGTCCATCGTATCCTCATTAATCATTGATTGGACAACCACGGGATGGCCGCCCCCAATGGTAACCGTCCCTACCTGGACAGGACGGGTTTGACGGCGGTGAATCATCGTATCCACCGAAGTTTGACTAGCAGGGGTTTGGGTAGGAATAGGTAAAGTTTGCATAGTTAATAATTGATTTTTGTCAATATAGCGATCGGAATTTTTTTTCCTATTGATTAATAGATTGCCACAAAAGGGGCATTTAGGGAATTACCGTTCTGTAAAACTTACCTGAACATGAATTTAGCGCAAAGAGGGTTGGGAGACCCAACCCCTACAGGTTTTTATCACAAATCCGACAAGGATTGCTATATATGGTTTAAATCCTGAAAAATCCTTAATCAGTTATTCTCAACCCAACCTAGGGGGAATATTGAACCCGATAAATCCGACCATTACTTTCCTCAGTAAAAATTAAACTGCCATCGGGTAATACTAACAAACCCACCGGACGACCCCAAGTTTCAGGAATAGCAGGATTGACTAAAAATCCGGCTAAAAAATCCTCGTAATATCCCAGGGGACGACCTTGATTAAAAGGAATAAAAACTAATTTATATCCCGTACCAGAATTGCGATTCCAACTGCCTCTAAACGCCACAAAACCGCCATTTTTGTATGGTTTTGGGAAGGTATTCCCATCATAAAATTGTAATCCTAAAGCCGCCGAATGGGCTTGAAATAAAACATCGGGTTTTAAGGTTTTCTCAACTAAATCCGGGCGGACACTTTGACCATTTTGAACATGACGCGGATCTAAATTATTAGGTGTAAAATAACTATAGGGCCAGCCATAGAATTCTCCTGGACGAATACGGGTAAAATAATCGGGAACTAAATCATCCCCTAACCCATCCCGTTCATTAACGGTTGTATAAAGTTCTTTGGTTTCTGGATGAAAATCTAACCCCACAGGATTTCTTAATCCATAAGCAAAGGTTTGTTGATTAGACCCGTCTAAATTCATGACTTGAACCGATGCCCGGGGAGGATTTTCTTCACTGACATTTGTTTTTGAACCGATGGAAACATAGAGTTTTTGATTATCAGGAGAAACGATAACATTTCGTGTCCAATGTTGGTTATATCCACCTCCAGGTAACTCCGCTATTTTTTCGCCTGTTCCCGTGAGTTGCTGTTGATTATTATAGGAATAACGTCTAACTTCATTTGTATTTCCTAAGAAAAAATAACCAGGTGAAAATGCCATTCCAAAAGGAATATTTAAGCCATTTTTGCTATCTGCAAAGGTTTTAATTTGATCAGCTACCCCATCTTGGTTGGTATCTTTTAATAACCGAATGCGGTTTTGTTTGGTTTCTGTCACTAATACATCACCATCGGGAGTTAACGCTAACCACCGAGGATTATCTAAATTTTCGGCAAAGATATTAACTTTAAATCCCGGGGGAACATTTAAAACGGGATGATTAGGAATGGGAATAACTTGGGGGGGTTTCGATGCACTCTCACTATGGAAAGGTGGCGGTAAATCTTCTAAATTAATCCGAATCGGTTGGGGGGATAATGGTTTTATTATAATATTATTTTGGGTTTCGGTCGCAACGGAAATGGAGGAATTTGTGGGAGTGCGATCGCTATTTTGTTGACAACCAATTAATACTCCTAAAAATAATAAGGGAAAATAACGTAATCTGGACATAATTACCCCGCTATTATTTGAGTTGGTGAACCCTATTAAGATTTAAAATCATGGGCGGTACAAGATTCGAACTTGTGGCCTCTTCCTTGTAAGGGAAGCACTCTACCGCTGAGTTAACCGCCCGATTAACACATCTAGCTATTATAGCATAAACTTTTAGAATCGCAACCCTATTTTCCATGATTGATCATTTTACCCCATGCCATCAGGTCAAACCCACGACCAGATCACCCTTTGGAGCTTACCCTTTATTGCGGGCTTAACCTTTAGCCAAACCCGCAGCAGTCATCTGACCTTTCTGGTGACGGGGAGTTTCCTATTTAGTGGCTTAATGTTTGGCCCCGATTTAGATATCGACTCCCGACAGTTTCAACGGTGGGGGATGTTGCGGTGTTTTTGGGTGCCCTACCAAAACAGTTTGCGCCATCGCTCCTTTTTATCCCATGGGCCTTTTATTGGGACGGCGTTAAGGATTCTTTATTTAGGCGGCGGTCTGGGAATTTTGGGATTTTTAGGGTTAATAGTGGCACAATATTTAGAGTTACTAAATAGGGAACCCTTAGAAATAGTTCAGACTATTTTGCGATCGCTCTCCAATTATCCGAGGGAATGTATCGCCATTTATTTAGGATTAGAAATGGGAGCCATGAGTCATTCCTTTAGCGACTGGTCTAACTCTTTATATAAAGAGTTTAGAAAATGGCTAAAAACCGGAAAAACTCACACAGAGATCACGGAAACTCCCAAACCCAAAAAAACCAAGCGTCAAGTGTCTGCATCTTCCCAACTGGAGCTTCCCCCAATTAAACCTAAACGTCAAAAATCTAATCCTACAACGGCTAAAAAATCTTCCCGTCGTCCTAAAAAATAACCCATTTTTGATCATAAAATTCGAGAATTTGAAATGAGTAACACCGAAAAGATCACCCTGAATCCTACATTAATTGCTCTGCAAAACTTAATTGATGTTGTTGCCAAATTGCGATCGCCCGAGGGGGGATGTCCTTGGGATTTGGAACAAACACCAGAAACCTTAGTACCCTATATTATTGAAGAAGCCTATGAGGTAGTAGATGCAATTCGGAGTGGGGATCAAAAGGCGATCGCCGATGAATTAGGGGATTTACTCTTACAAGTGGTTTTACAAGCCCAAATTGCTGGAGAATCGAATCAATTTTCTTTAGAAGAAATTGCCAATAATATTACAGAAAAATTAATTCGTCGCCATCCCCATGTCTTCGGGGAAGTGGAAGTGAATAGTGTCGAAGAAGTGAGGCAAAATTGGGAAGAAATCAAATCAAATGAAAGAGGAGAAACACCCGAAACTAAAACTTTTAGTTCTAAATTAAGCCGTTATGCGCGACAATTACCTCCCTTAATTGCCGGGATGAAAATTTCTCAAAAAGCCGCATCTATCGGTTTTGAATGGGATAATATTGAGGGGGTTTGGGATAAATTTGAGGAAGAAGTTGCCGAATTTAAAGAAGCGATTCAAGGCACTGATAAGGAGCATCAACAAGCAGAATTAGGGGATATTTTATTTGTCTTAATTAATTTAGCCCGTTGGTATAATTTAGATCCCCATATTGGCTTACAAGAAACTAATCATCGTTTTATTAAACGGTTATCCAAGGTTGAGGAATATTGCGATCGCCCCTTATCAGAATACAGTTTAGAGGAATTAGACGCCCTCTGGCAACAAGCAAAAGCCATCCTAGCCCAGAAATAAAGGCTAAATCGTGCTAAAATAGAGAAGGTTTATTAATAGTTTTGGTAAGTTATTATGCCATCTTTAGAAGTTCGTGAATTTGCTAAAAAAATTAACCAATTATCTTTTGAGGATAAACAATGGTTATTACAACAACTAATGCAAGAAATTACTATTTCTGACAATTCTGATCTAAACTCATCTAATGCTTTGACGAATGAGGTTAAAAAGACATTTAATATTACTCCTGCTGTACCAGGAAGCGGTTATACTGATACAGCAATCAATCATGATCAGATATTAGCTAATACTCTATTAGGTGAGTCATGATTAAAGCGGTTATTGCTGATACAACTCCTCTTTATGCTTTAGTTGATTCTAGTGATCAATACCACCTAAAAGCTCGGCAAGAATTATCACAAATTCAGTTATTAAATTTGAAAGTGATGATTCCTTATCCTATTGTTTTGGAAACTTATACTTTGGTTTTGTACCGTTTAGGTATTCAAAGAGCTATTAAATTTTCAGAAGAAATCAAAGAGTCGGCTGAGTTGATTCATCCTTCAGAAGAAGATTATACTTTGGCATGGCAGAAAGTTAAACAATATACGGATCAAAAAATTACCTTATTTGATGCTGTCATAGCTAGTATTTCTCAACGCTTAAATACTCCTGTCTGGACTTATGATCATCATTTTGATCTGATGTTGATCCCAGTATGGAGATTAAATTAATGATAAATCTTGATACTCATATTTTAATCTGGTTTATTAGTGGTGATGAACAACTGAGCCTTTAGGCTAAAGAATTAACAGGAAATAAAGAAACACAAAGGCACAAAGACACTAAGAAAGAGATTAAGAGTAAACTTTGTTTAGAAATAGAAAATGAAGAATTTTTAAAGATAATAATTTATTAGATGAGGAGTTTTTAGACTTACGATAATTACAGCTTAATTCTCCGTAGGGTGCGTCAAATAAAAAAGTTATTGATTAAAATTCTAACTTGAATATTTGACGCACTCTGCGGCTACTAAGGTAAACCATCACACGGGGGGGTACCACCAGAACCGATGCCCATAGCGCTTTCAGCATTGTCGCCGATTTGGTCTATAATACATTTAGATGCTGGACATCCAAGCATCACATCATTGACTGTTGAAGCACCTCGACATTTGGCATTTTGAGGTCTAATAATCACATCCCCTTGGCCTGGACATGGTGCCCAGCGTGATGACGCATAATAAAAACATAAGTCTTGGCCAGTGTCAGGATTAGTGTAAGTTTTCGGAGAAATTCTCTGATTCCAGGGACTATCCCCATACTGTGCTATAATACTAGGGTTATTCGATTTGAGAATAATACTTGTATGATTAGCATTAATGCTAGGGGTTTCCGGTAGATTAGCATTAGCATTTTGGCTGCCTTTGATAACAGCCCCACTTAAGGCTAAAAGACTACCGAGTAATAGGATAACGGCTTTTTTCTTCATTGATTTCTCCCCCACTAACGAGTAGGAACACCACAATTATTTCTAGTTTTAGACACCTTTATTCTAAAGTCTGTTTAAAAAATTAATCCTGCTAAAAAAACAGATTTTCACGGGAGTTTTGTGACAAAATATTGAGCAAAAATACAGAAAAGTTAGGAAAAATTGGGATCAAGATCAGCTATAATGCTCAAAACCTTTATCCTATATACATTCTATGGATGTAAATGAAGTGTTACAATTTGTAGATCGCCTTGTTTTTGAACAAACTGGAAAACACCTTGATGATGTTCAAAAGTCTATAGTTGAAGGAACTTGGCAAAGGCAAACCTATGATAATATTGCCCATGAGTGTCATGTTAATAAAAATTATGCTAGTGATGTAGGGGCTGAATTATGGCAACTTTTATCTCAAGCATTGGGCGAAGATATTAAAAAAACTAATTTTCGTTCTACATTGGAAAGAGTTTATATTGAATCATCACAAAATATTTGTATTGGTACTAATCATAATTTTACTTTTAGTTCACAAACCTTAAATAACCCCAATCAAAATAATCGAGAAACTGATATAAAATCTCAATCACCCTACTATGATTTAACCTTAACTCCCAAAATAATAAATTTTTATAATAGACAGTCTGAACTTAAAGTCCTTTATAGTTGGATCTTAGATGATGATATTCGTTTGATTTCAGTTTTAGGATTATCTGGAATAGGGAAAACGACTCTAGTTAAAAGATTTGTGGACTTAAACTTAGATAAATTTGAGGTGATTATCTGGAAAAGTTTAAAATATCCCAAAGATTTAGAATTGCTTGTTAAGGATTTATTGAATGCTTGTAAGCAAGAATACAAAGCAACTATAGATGACAACTTAAAACAATTATTTGATGTTTTCACGGATAAAAAATGTTTGATTATCCTTGATGACGTTCATAATATTTTTACCCAGGGTGAATTTTCTGGACAATATCAAAGTGTTTATCAAGATTATCAAAACTTTTTTAAACTGATCACAGAAACAGAACATCAAAGTCATCTAATTTTAATGAGTCAAGAACAATGTGCAGAAATGGAATGTTTGGATGAGGAATTATATCCGATTAAATCTTTAAAATTATCCGGTTTAGAGGATGGAGAAATTTTGTCAGGGATAGGATTAAAACAAGATCAGGATAGCGGGTTAAAATTGATTGAAAAATATCAAGGAAATCCGATGTATTTGAAAGATATTGCTCTTTTAATTAAAGATGTTTTTGATGGTGATGTGGCTGAATTTTTAGCTGAGGATAGTTTAGTAATTACTAAAGAAATGCGATCGCACTTTAACCAATTATTCAATAGACTTTCACCCGTCGAACAAAAAATTGTTTTAGAATTGAGCAAATTTGATCAACCTGTTTCCAGAGAAGATTTAAGACAACATTTAGACTTGTCCTCAATGGACTTAATTAATGGTTTAAAATCTTTACAACAACGGTATTTAGTTAGTAAAATTAAAGCCGATACAATTTTGTTTAATTTGTCTTGCATTTTCAAGGAATATATGATAGAATAGAGAACAAATTCCAATGATTTTCTAGCTATTGAATGATGTTATAAAATATTGGATATATTTGTGACTGAAACTGTATATATCGAAACCAGTATAATTGGCTATCTAACTGTCCGATCAAGTAATAACTTGATCCTGATGGCTAATCGAGAAATGACTATAGATTGGTGGGAAAAACGCCGGAGTCAGTTTACACTTTACATCTCTCAGGTAGTTTTAGATGAAGTAGCTGAAGGAGATGCTGAAATAGCAACTAAGCGACTGGAAATTTTGAGGGATTTTCCCTTACTCGGATTAAATTTAACGGTAGAAAACTTAGCCAAACAATTTCTGACTCTAAGCAATCTTCCCCCCAAAGCTGCTAATGATGCGTTACATATTGCCCTGGCTACAGTCTATGGTTTGGATTATCTGTTAACATGGAACTGTAAGCATATTGCTAACGCCCAGATTCAGAAAAAATTAGGGCAAATTAGCCGAGAATCAGGATATTCTCTACCAACTATTTGTACACCTTTTGAGTTAATGGGAGATTAAGTAACAATGTGGTACGATGAAGTCTTAGCAGAAATTTATAAATATCGAGAAGAATACGCTAAATCCTTCGATTATAATTTACACGCTATCGTTGAAGATTTAGAAAAAAAACAAGCTGCTAGTGGTAGACAAATTATTTCTACACCCATGATCAAACCTAATCAGCAAGAAAACAAATTTTTAGTGGAAACTTAAAATATGGAATATTAGGATGTATCTCGCTATTAATATCCGCCTGTTTAGGTAAAAACTAAGGATATTTGGCAAGGGATGGCAATAGTTGATCACCCTTCCCAAAAACCGCGAAGATTTATTCTGTCGACTTCTAACTAATAATTAAGGTTTGAAACCAACGGCCTCAGAAATTGATTTTAAACCATATTGATCTAATTTCTGTAGGAGTCCTGCTAATATGCTTTTTACCATTCCTGGGCCTTCATAAATCCAACCCGTATATACTTGAATTAAACAAGCTCCGGCGGTGATTTTTTCCCAAGCATCATCGGCGGTAAAAATTCCCCCCACTCCAATAATAGGTAACTGTCCTTGGGTATTTTGATGAATCCAACGAATCACTTCTGTTGACCTTTCTTTGAGAGGCGCACCACTAATTCCCCCCGCTTCTTGGGTGATATAACTTCCGGTTTGGGGTAGCCATTGGGTTTTTAATCCTTCCCGTTTGATGGTGGTATTAGTAGCAATAATTCCGGCTAATTTATAGGTTTGGGCTAAATTTACCACATCGGCGATCGCATCCCATTCTAAATCCGGTGCAATTTTAATTAAAATCGGTTTATTATCCGTATTTTCAGTTTTTAAAACCGCTATAATTTTACTTAATTGTTCTGCATCTTGGAGCGATCGCAATCCGGGGGTATTAGGAGAAGAAACATTAATAACAAAATAATCCCCATAGTCTTTTAATAGTTTAAAACTGCCTAAATAATCTTCGGCGGCGGCTTCTAAAGGAGTAATTTTAGATTTTCCTAAATTAATTCCGACCGGAATAATAAATTTTTGTTGATGTTTTTCCCGTAACCGTTGCGCCAAGATTTCCGCCCCTTGATTATTAAATCCCATGCGATTTAAAATGGCTTCATCCTCAACTAATCTAAATAATCTGGGTTGGGGATTTCCGGGTTGAGGATAGAGGGTTACAGTCCCCAATTCCGTAAATCCAAACCCCAAACTTTGCCAAATTCCGGCCGCCACCCCATCCTTATCAAACCCGGCGGCTAAACCCACGGGATTAGTAAAATCTAAACCCCATAATTGTTGCTGTAAACGGATATCCTGTAAACAGAATGAGGGCTTAAGTTGAGATTCTAGCCAATTCATCGGTGACTGAGACTGATTTTGCTCAATCCAACTCAGGACTTCTAAAGCGCGATGATGCGCCCATTCGGGGTCAATCTTGAGTCCATAAAATAAAAGGGGTTTAACGGCGCTGCGGTAAATATCCAAGATAGTCTCCTCTGATCATGTCCTGATTCCCAAATTTTTAATTTAGTCTATTTTTGAGTAAAAGGGTGAAATACTAAGGGTAAGATAGAACCATTAACCAGACTAACGGGTAGAGTATTTTTCCTACCCTATACCAGAAAAGTGTACGGCTTTAGAATCTTAATTAAAATTTTAATTTTGAATGTTAATTAAAAGATACGATTTGGGAGTTTATTATGGGTCAATTTGAGGAATCGACCGCATTAGAGCAACCCATCATGACCTTGGGGCGTGTTCTCCAGACCCTACAAGATGAAGATAATGTTGATGTTTTAATCGAAACGATTTTAAACTATTTGAAAACCGAGTTTAATTATAGTTTGATTTGGATTAGTTTGTATGATCGTTTAGATCATCGTTTAATTGGCAAAGGGGGAATTACCCCAACGGAAGATAATTGGTTAATTAAACAACGATTTATCTTATCTCCTGGGGATTTACTCGAACAGTTAGTGATTCAAATGCGACCTTTAGTTGTCCCCGATCTGCGGTCAGAAACTCGCGCTGGCGAGTGGCAAAAAGCTGCCCAAGCCTTCAATATTCAGGGATCAATTTTATTTCCCATGCGCTATAAAGATCGGTGTTTTGGTGTCGTCTTATTAGGATCAACGGAGTGGGGAATTTCTCCGAGTTCGACGGAAAAAGAACTAATTTCAATGGTTTTAGGAACCTTAGCGGCTTCTTTATTCCAAATTGAAACCACTTGGATGTATCAACAAACTAAACGACCTGACCAACCTTTTTTAAAACTTTTAACTCAATTTAGAACCCTAAATACTTTAGATAGATGTTTGGAAGTGGCGGTGGAAACCACCCATGAATTTATTGAACCCACCCGCACTAATGTCTATTGGTATTATCGAGAAGGGCGTTATTTTTGGCGCCGGGCGAGTAATCAACAAAAACTTCCCAGTGTCAGTTTAATGAAACAAGCTGCTTCGGGAGTAACAGTACAGGATTTAGGAGAGTTTTATCAAGCGTTAATTTCCGATCATTTAGTGTCCATTGGAGAGTCTTATAGTTCCTTAAGAGCGGATACAACGGAACGATTAATGGAGAAAATTCGCGCCCGTTCCCTATTAGCGGTTCCGATTCTTTTTAATCAAGAAATGTTAGGATTTATTGCGGTTGAAGGTCAAAATCCCAGGATTTGGCAGGAAAATGAAAAACAATTTTTGCGAGGTGTGGGGCAATTAATTTCCTTAACCGCCCCCTTAGCGGAAATGGAAGTTAAAATTCGACAAGCGGAACTGGATCAGTCCCTGACGGCTAAAGTTACCCGTGCGATTGTGGATGATCAAGATTGGCAACTTTCTTTAAAAACTACCGCTAATTTGTTGTGTCAGCGATTAAATACGGGACGATTTTTATTAATTAAACGTCATCTTAAAACGGCAAAATTTGAGATTATTTATCAATATTATCCTTTAAATAGAAACGCAATTTTTTCGCCCTTAGATTCTCTGACTTCCCAAGATTGGCAATCTTTAAAAAATGAGAATGAACTTTTGCTAATTGAAAATTATGATGAAGATGAAAAATTAAAACCTTGGCGCAATCAACTTCGGGATGCGGGAGTAAAATCGCTAATACTTTGTCCAATTAATTCCTGTTTAACTACGGAAAAAGATCAACAGGAAAAAATATCTCAGGAGTTATTATTAATTGGTCATGAATCTCCTAGAACTTGGGATCGAGCCGAACAAGAATTAGTTAAAATTGTCAGTAAACAATTGAGCGTGAGTTTACGTCAGTGGCAATTAAATCAACGGATTAAATCTCAGGAAGAATTTAATCAAGCCTTGGATTGTTGTTGGTCAATCTTGAAAAATACTAATAAATTACAACAATTAGAAAAACAATTTATAGAAAAAATATCGGAATTTTTAAAAAGTCCTTTAGTTGTATTATTAACATGGAATGAAGGAGAAAAAAGAGCAAAATTAGTCAATTATGCTGCTCATCAATCGGAATTATTACTTAACTCTGATCGATTAATTTCTATAGCTAAAGATCCTCTAATTCAACACGCTTTATTAACAAAAGAATTGTTTTTCTGGCCTGTAAATGAGTTGTCTGCGTACACTAGACAATGGTTTACTAGCGCTGTCGATAAAATTTTAGTTATGACCCTTAAAACAGCTTCTGAACACAATCCTACAGGTCTTTTAATTATTGCTGATCCCGAAAAAATTCAAACCGAATCAGGACTATCTTTAACGATGCTCAATTCCTTGGTCACCCAATTTTCCTGGTCACGTCGGTATTTAAGGATTCAAGATGTTTTAAAAACTCAACATGAAGAATTACAATGGCTGAATTGGTATAAACAAAGGCGCTTAGAAGAATTCTATCGAACCGTAGGCGGAGGATTGAAACAATTAAACGAATTAAATCAATCTCCGTTTCAATCAACCGATCCCCAAAAAACACAACTTTCCCATTTACGCTATCAACAATTATTGCGTCAAATGGGCAGTGCTTTAGCTTCCACCAGTTCCTTAATTAAACAGGAACAATGGCGACTTCATCATCAAAATGATATTATTCCGATTACGAATTTATTGCGCAGGGTGCGAGAACGAATTAATGCTATTATTAGAAACAAACAAATCCAATTAGTTGTTAAACAACAGGAAAACTTTAATGTTATTGGCGATCATATTAAACTAGAACTTGTTTTTTATGAAATCCTCTTAACTACCTGTCACCGGGCGGAACCGGGTGGCATCATTGAGATAATCACTCAACCTTTAAATGATCATCAATTAGAACTGATGATTACAGATTATGGTATAATCAATCCTCAACTGATTCTTGAGTTAAAAATCGGTCATTCTCCCGATTTACTGGCTCCCTCTCCCCTATCTTCTCCCCCAGGTCAACAGCTTTTAATTTGTCAACAAATGTTAGAAAAAATGGCAGGAAAATTCCTAATAGAATCAGGAGAAAATCAACAAATTATAACTCGGATTATTTTAACCTTATCTCCGGCAAGCTAGATCAATGATTTACTAATAACTTTTAAGGGCAAGTTGCTCAAGATTAAGGTAATAAATATAGAACTTGCTCCTAAAACTGATAACTGATGACTGATCACTGATAACTGTTTATTATGTTGCTTTCCCTGAGAATAGAAAACTTTGCTTTAATTGATCATTTAGATTTAGATTTGGGTACGGGTTTAAATGTATTTACCGGAGAAACCGGAGCCGGAAAATCGATTATTTTAGATGCGGTTGATGCGATTTTAGGGGGAAAAGTAGACCGTCGTTCCATTAGAAACCGGAGCTACCCGATCCCTATTAGAAGCAACCTTTGAGATGGAAAAAAAATGGTTTAATTGGTTAACAGAACAAGAAATTGATTTAGTCGATGGAAGTCTAATTGTTTGTAGTCGAGAAGTGGTCATTACCGGGGATAAACTTCGCAGTCGCTCTCGGGTTAATGGGGTATTAGTCAATCGCAAATTAATCGAACAACTTCGCGATCGCTTAATTGAAATTACCGCCCAAGGACAAACCTTACAACTCGGTCAACCCGAACTCCAACAGGAATGGTTAGATCTCTATGGAGGTCAACCCCTAATCAAAGCCAGAAAAGCCGTAGCATCGACCTATACCCAAGCCCAAACCTGTAGTCAGGCCTTAGAAAAACGCCGTCAATTTGAACAGCAACGCCTACAGCGATTAGATTTATTAACATATCAAATTCGAGAATTAGATGCAGCTACTTTAACCACAGCCGACGAATTAGAACAATTACAAATTGAACATCAACGACTGAATCATATTGTAGAACTTCAACAACAAAGTTATCAAATTTATCAAGCCCTATATCAAAGTGAAACCGGGTTAGCTGCGGCGGATTTATTAAGCCAAGCGGAAAATAAACTCAGTGATTTAGTGGAATATGATCCCCAACTCCAACCGATTTTAGAAATTGTCAGTGAGGCAGTCGCCCAAATTACCGAAGCCGGAAGACAAATTGGCAGTTATGGTGAACAATTAGAATCCGATCCCCAACGGTTAGAAGAAGTAGAAGATCGCATTCGAGACTTAAAACAAATTTGTCGCAAATATGGACAAACTTTAGAAGAAGTGATCGAATATTATCAACGCATTCAAGACGAATTAAAAGAATTAGAAGATGAAGATCAATCGATTGAATCTTTAGAACAGACCTATCAACAGGCGCTTCAAGCCCTAAAAGAAACCTGTCAACATCTAACTGACCTGCGCCAAAAAGCCGCCCATCAATTGGAAACCCATTTGCTAAAAGAACTCAAACCTTTAGCAATGAATAATGTTAAATTTAAAGCAGAAATTCATCCGATTTCCCCAACCGCTATGGGGGCGGATCAGATCCAATTTTGCTTTAGTCCCAACCCCGGAGAACCCCTGCAACCCTTGGGGGCGATCGCATCCGGGGGAGAAATGAGTCGGTTTCTATTAGCTTTGAAAGCCTGTTTTTCCCAAATTGCCGGGTCAGGAACTCTGGTATTTGATGAAATTGACGTCGGGGTATCGGGACGAGTGGCCACAGCGATCGCTCAGAAACTCCACCAACTCAGCCAACGTCATCAAGTTCTCTGTGTCACCCATCAACCCTTGGTCGCTGCCATGGGAGATCATCATTTTCGCGTCACGAAAGAAACCATTCAAACGGACACCGATCTCAACTCCAATGGCACTGATCCTGAAACTCGAACCGTTGTTCGGGTCACTTCCCTAACTTCCCCCCAACGCCGGGAAGAACTTGCTCAATTGGCCAGTGGAGAATCAGCCCAAGAAGCGATCGCCTTTGCTGAGTCCCTCTTAAGTCAAGCGGCATTGATGAAGAAATAGGGAGGCAGGGGATATAAACTCTTTCTATAACCCATAAAAGTAATTAATTTGCGAACATATAGCAATCCTAAATCATTTGTGCAAAAGTTTTGTAGGGGTTTGGTCTCCAAACCCTCTTTATGTCTGGGTTTGGAGACCAAACCCCTACGATAAAATATTACAACCTATTTAGGACTGCTATAGTAGCGGCTGTCATAATCTTTTTGACACCAAAAACTCCAAAATTATGACAAAATAGAGCTATTAATTGGTAACTAATAATATATGAGGATAGGACTATGAATGCTTTAACTGTCAATTTGAAATCATTAATAGAAATGACTGATGAGCAGTTTTTTCAGCTATGTCAAAATAACCGGGAATTGAGATTTGAAAGAAATGCAAATGGAGAGTTAATAATTATGCCACCAACAGGAGGAGAAACGGGAAATCGTAACGGTAGACTAAATCAACAATTATTTAATTGGACTGATGCTGATGGTACTGGCATCGCTTTTGATTCTTCGACTTGTTTTAAATTGCCTAATGGTGCAGATCGCTCTCCTGATGCTTCTTGGATAAAGTTAGAAAGATGGAATGCTTTAACTGATGAGGAAAAACAAAAGTTTCCCCCTATTTGTCCTGATTTTGTAATTGAGTTACTTTCTCCTAGTGATAGTTTGAAGACTACACAGGAAAAGATGAGGGAATATATAGATAATGGTGTGGGTTTGGGTATATTAATTAATCGTAAATCTCGTCAAGTAGAGATTTATAGACCAGGAAAAGAGGTTGAGGTTTTAGATTCTCCTGCTACGGTTTCGGGGGAAGATGTTTTAACGGGTTTTGTTTTGAATTTGGGGAGGATTTGGTAAAATTATCTATCTAAACTTGAACTAACGGCTGATTGTTTATAGATGAACGAGGTTGAATCGTCTGTTTCTGTCCACTCAAAACAAATACGCCATTTGTCATTTATGATGAAGTTCTCAAATGAAGGTTTTTCGTAAAGATGCCTTTGGGTGGGTTAAGAAATAAAAAGATATATTGAGAAGTGCTGAATCTTGGTTATCATGTAACCTACAAGATAATTGATAGTTAACCACAACTAAAAATCAGGAGAACAATATGGATTATATGGATTATGCGCCAATTGTAGTTGACTTAGGGGCGAATATGATTAAAGCTGGTTTGGCAGGCGATGGCAGTCCGCTTGTTGTTCGTCCATATTCAAACACCCCCATGAAACATGGTATGGTTACAAATTGGAATGACATCGAGAAAAATCTTCACCAAACTTTTTATCATGAACTCAGAGTAGCACCAGAGGAACATCCCGTATTGATAACGGAAGCGCCTTTGAATCCAAAGACAAATCGAGAAAAACTAACACAGATTTTATTTGAAACATTTAATGTTCCTGCTATGTATTTAGCGATGCGACCTGTTTTGGCTGTGTGTGGCAGTGGGCGCAGTACAGGAATAGTATTTGATTCCGAAGGCGACGTAAGTTATGTAGTTCCTGTCTATGAAGGACATGCGCTACCTTATGCTGCTGTTGTTTGGGCAGACGGCAATACAGAATCTAATGGTATTTTTGAAGATGTTTATAATTCTATAATGAAATGTGATGTAGATATTCATAAGGATTTGTATGCCAATATCATTTTTTCCGGCGAAGGTACCATGGTTCCAGGCATCGATAACACAATGCAAAACAAAATTTCTGCCCTAGCTCCGCCCACCATGAAAATTAAAATTATCGCTGTTCCAGAGCGTGGAATCTTAACATGGCTTGGTGGCTCAATTTTTGCGTCTTCATCTACTTTTGAACAAATGTGGGTTAGTAAACAGGAATATGACGAATCTGGACCAACTATTATTCATAGAAAATGTTTCTAATGCTCGACTAAATATTGGTCAACAAACAATCCGCCTAGTAAAAATTGAACCGAATGCGGTCTGCTGTTGGGCTTCAATTCACTTTTCGATCATGGAAAATGACGAACTAATTAGCCGGGCAGAAGTTATTCAAGTCGATCTAGAGTATTTAGAACAGATGTACAAGGTTTGTGGGATATCCAATTTATTAACATTGCCGCGATTTCGGGGCAAAGGATATGGCAAACAAATCGTTAAAGTAGCGACGGATTATATCCTATGCAACGATGTTGATCTTGGGTTACTTTTTTGCGAACCTCGGCTTGAATCGTTTTATGCTTCAAACGGCTGGGAAGCACAGAACAATTCTGTCACCAGAATTGGCTCATCTACCAATTACCAACAGTATGCTAGTATGAGAATGATCTTGTTGGTTTCTGACAAGGGTAAAAATCTGTGTGCGAATTTTGAAAATTCCCCCATGTATTTTCAACGTATATGGTAAACTAAAAACTAAACTAAAAACTAATTAAATTAAAGAGGTGTTTATATGTCTTGGGACAGTTATCTTGACAATTTGTGTGCACAATCAAATGATTCCACAGGGAAAGCTCACTGTGGGAAAGCAGCTATTATTTCTCTAGATGGTGGAGCATCATGGACTAGCCCAAATCATCCATATGGTATTCAACTTACACCTGCGGAGGGACAGAAAATTGCTCAAATGATGAAATCAGGTGATTTCTCGTCAGCGCAGGCCAATGGTATCGTGTTAGAAGGTGTGAAATATCAATTCTTGAGAGAGGATGGTAAGGTAGCCTTCGCAAAAAAGAAAGGTTTTGGCGCGATAACGATACAAAAATCCAAATCGGCTGTTGTTATTGGTCATACGCTAGAAGGCTCACAACAGGGAAACACGAATAAAGCAGTGGGTGTTATTGCAGATTATTTAGAAAGTGTGGGAATGTAACAGGATGCCGAGTGCGATCGCTTTTTCTATCACTTCTGAATACCCAAAATTCTATGCTTTAATTCTGAATTTTAATCATCATCTTGATCCTCGTCTGACTCGTCTAACAGCCCTAATCTCAATAGCTTTTTAGGGCGATCGCTAATTTCTTTTAATAGTTTGAAAGCCGTAGGTTGAATAACGACGCGATACATTACAGGTCTAATTCTCGTTTAGCTAATTCCCAATCTATTCCTTCTGCTGATTTCGCCTCGGTAATACCTTGATGCAAGTTAGCCATAAGGTTCGCATCACCAAGTATTTCTATGGTTTCGAGTATTGCTTCGTAATGTTCCCAGGTCATCACGGCTAGGACGGGCTTGCCTCTACGGGTAATTGCCAGTGTACCGCCTTGCTGGGCAAGCTTTTCAGGTAATGAGGTTAACTCGTTTCTTGCTTCTGTAATCGGAATATTGGATAGCATTATTTTTGAATCTATCTGTACATCTAAGTGTACATCTAAATACAGCAAAAGCGATCGCCTAATAATCACGACTCACAGGAATATAATATATAATAGGATATGAGATAGTTAAAATTTCTCCCCGAACATTCAATGAGGATAGGACTATGAATGCTTTAACTGTCAATTTGAAATCATTAATAGAAATGACTGATGAGCAGTTTTTTCAACTATGTCAAAACAACCGGGAATTGAGATTTGAAAGAAATGCCAATGGAGAGTTAATAATTATGCCACCAACGGGAGGAGAAACAGGAAATCGTAATGCGGGTATTACTGCTCAAGTTTGGATTTGGAATGAGCAAAATAAGGAGGGTATAGTTTTTGATTCTTCGACTTGTTTTAAATTGCCTAATGGTGCTGATCGCTCTCCTGATGCTTCTTGGATCAAGTTAGAAAGATGGGATGCTTTAACCGATGAAGAAAAACAAAAGTTTCCTCCTATTTGTCCTGATTTTGTAATTGAGTTACTTTCTCCTAGTGATAGTTTGAAAACTACACAGGAAAAGATGAAGGAATATATAGATAATGGTGTGCGTTTGGGTATATTAATTAATCGTAAATCTCGTCAAGTAGAGATTTATAGACCCGGAAAAGAGGTTGAGATTTTAGATTCTCCTGCTACGGTTTCAGGGGAAGATATTTTAAAGGGTTTTGTGTTAAACTTGGGGATGATTTGGTAAAATTATAGAGATAGTGTAAAAAAGGAAAAAACAGCCGTGAATCAAACAGAAATTACAGATTATTTGCTAACTAGCACAGGTTTCTATAGCCTCTTTCTAACCTTACCACTAGAAATCCGACAAGGCTTTCTACAACTTTTATTTGAAAATAATTCCTCTGAATTAGAAGACTTTATCCTTTATTTAGCTTGTGAAAATTCTCGAAAAGAAGGATTTTTATCTGAATTAGAGTCTCAATCTCTTTTGGAGAGTTTGCCTCAATGAAATATCGAATTGCCAAATGCTTCAAAAAAGATTTAGATAGAATTAACAACCCAAAAATTCTCGCAAAAGTCAGAAAATGTATTGAAGCAATTGGAACTTCTCAATCACTATCCGAAATTCCCGATCTTGAAGCACTAAAAGGCTTCTCAGGATATTATCGCATTAAATTTGACTACAGCTATCGGATTGGAATTTTTTGGGATAGGGAAGTTATCGAAATTCTCAAAATAGAGAGTCGAGAAGGATTTTACAAAAATTTCCCGTAGAAATAATGCGGTCTGCTTCCCAGTGCCTTCGGCAACGCCTTCTTCTTGTTGATTAAATTTTAAAATTGCGATCGCCCAAAACTCACAAATCACAGGAATAGCGATCGCCACTTCAAAAAAATCAAACCGCGATCGCATTATTTCAGAACTGAGGTTTGATATGAGTGTTCCATACTTCACGCAAGTTATCAGCATCTTCTTGAGATAGCTGCCCTAATTTGGTAATTAGTAAAGATTTCTCTAAGCAATCAAGTCGTGATAAACGCACAGTTGAGGCAACTCGTAAACCACTGGTTGTCCAGTCTTTTAGTAAAACATCGGTTTGTGTTCTCGGCTGTGCAGATGTCACTGCTGCTAATATAAGATCGGCTTCATCTAGCCAAAGAATTAATACGGGTCTCTTTTTTGAAGATATGCCATTTGTAAAAGGAATTGATGCAACCCAGATTTCTCCTGCCTTAATAGTCGTCATATAATCCTTCATCTTCTGACGAATAACTTTTTAAAAAGGCATCATGGGCGCGATCGCCTGTTTCTGTTTCTGATTTTGGCTGAATAGTAATAAGCCATTTACCTTTGCCGATTCCTTCTATTATGGAGCTAGGTATTGTAAATTTTTCTCCGTCTTGAAGCTCTATTTCAAAAGCTAATTTTAATAACTGGCTTTTCATATTGTGTAGATACTAAAATATTTAAAATTCTAACATAGAGTTCGGTTTGGGTTTTAGAGCGATCGCCCCCTCAACAGCCAAAACATCACGATCGCCTAAAAATGCTGATTTCGCCTCGGTAATACCTTGATGCAAGTTAGCCATAAGGTTCGCACTATCTGTACATCTAATTTTACATCTAAATACAGCAAAAGCGATCGCCTAATAATCACGACTCACAGGAATAGCGATCGCCACATCAACTAATTTATTAACTATCCTTCTTCTTAACTCGCTTTTTCTTCTCAACTTTAAGTAATGGTGCACTTAAGGCTTCATAGAGGCTAAATAAATACTCAATGCGATTTAATTCACTAACAAAAGGTTGGGGACGATAGCAAAGATCAACGGCTTTATCTAGGGCTTGATGGGCTTTTACTAAGTCGGGCGGCATGGTGAGAGGATCGTAAAGATCGGCGAGGCTACTATCGGGATATTTTGCCCTTGTGTCTAATACTTTTTGGGCGGCAGTTTCTACTTTTTGCTTTTGTTTGTCGCTGACGTTTTCAGGGAATGGATAGTTGTTGTAAACAATCTTGTTTGAATATTGATAATCGCTTTTAGTCCTTCCACATACATATTTTACCCAAGTCATGTGCATTTCACTTTGAAGTATTCCAAACAAAAACTTATCTGCATTAGGTATGTAGGAGACTGTGTTGTTAATTAAGTAGTCAGATGTTAAATATGCAAATGGAATATAAAATCTCCTTTCAGATGAAACTTTTGGAAGTGCTAAAAAATCAGTAGTCGGTTGTCTATCTTCAGAAAAAAGTGTAGGAAATTTTGCCCATTGCCTTGTACGCAGTTTAGGACTACTTTCTCTAAATTTTTTGACGTTTTCAATTTTTTGAGTTAACAGTGGAATTCTTCTGATTAAAGAAGGCTCAACATTTTTTAACCAAAGAGCATATCTAACTTTTCCACGAATAATATCTCCGCCACCAACAAATAACCGAATAAAACTATTAGATTCTGGAAAGTTTTGCTTTAGTTCGTTAACTTCATCTTCAGTTAAAAGGAAATGACCATCATCAGTCGTTTCACTACCCTTTATGATTTCAGGAACAGTACAAATAGGCTTACTTCTTGATAAAACAAAGTTGTTATTTCCCTCCACTAAATAAGGATTTATATTTTTAACCTTTTTCTCTGATGGCTCACCTTTAATATCCATATAATCAAAAATTCTTTTATTTTCAATATCCCGCAATCCAAAACCAATAATCACACAATGTACAGCAGCATTAGCTTTAGCCTCATTACTCCAACTAAATGTACGATGAGCAAAATTGATTTTAATTTTGTAACGATTATAAAGCTCCTGCCAAAGAGTACCAACTTGTTCTCCCTGAGAAATTGAATTTGTACTTACAAAAGCACAACAAATATTAGTGTTTTGAATAAATTGGGCTGCTTTGATATACCAAGCAGTTACATAATCTAACAAGCCAGCACCGTTAATGCCTTTTAATACGTTTTCCATATCAACTTTTTGCTCTTTATTTTGCTCTTTTTTACCGACAAATGGAGGATTACCCAAAATAAAATTTAACTTCTCTTTTGCAACAACAGACTCCCAATCAATCCGCAACGAATTACCATGCACAATCTTCGCGGATTTCTTCAATGGCAACCGCACAAAATACTGCCCAAACTCATTACTCACCTTCACATTCATCTGATGATCAATTAACCACATCGCTACCTCAGCCACCCGCACCGCAAATTCATCATATTCAATCCCCGCAAACTGATCTACATCCACTTGAATAATTGAGCTAATATCCGTCACTAACTGCCCACTTTTATTCAATTCCAACAAAATCAGAATCTCTAAATCTCGCAATTCCCGATAGGTAATAATCAAGAAATTACCACAACCACAGGCAGGATCGAGAAAGTGTAAATTTGCAATCTTTTTATGTAATGCTTCTAGTTTGCCCTTACTACCCTTAGCCTTCTCAAATTCAATATAAAGATCATCCAAAAAAAGCGGCTTAATCAACTTTTGAATATTCTTTTCAGATGTGTAATGCGCTCCTAAATTACGCCGTTCCGTCTGATTCATTACCGCCTGAAACATTGACCCAAAAATTGCCGGGGAAATCTTACCCCAATCAAATGCACAAGCCTTTAACAACATTTCACGCATCTGCTGATCAAAGGCCGCAGGTTGTACAGTCTCCTCAAATAACTTCCCATTCACATAGGGAAACTGCGCTAAATTTTCATCTAAATTTTTTAACCGCTTCTGATTGGGGGTATTTAAAATATGGAAAATTGAAGCAATGTGCATCGCCAAATCACTGCCATCTTCCTTGGTATGCAAATCGATATATTCCCAAAAAATTCCCTTATTAAAAATCCCCGTATCATCGGCAAACATACAGAACAAAAGCCGCACCAGATACACCTCTAAATCATGCCCACTATAGCCAATTTCTTTGAGGCGATCATGCAGTTCTCCCATCAATTCCGCCGCCGCAATATTAACCGGATCTTCATCCTTATAAACCCGTTTTTCATATCCCGCCATAAAGCCGAATAGATGCACATGGTTAACAAAATCCTTTAGATCAAACTCTGTAGTTTCGTTCGTATCTAAATCATAAAGCCGGAATTTTTGGAAATCCGAAACTAAAATATATTTGGGTAATTCATGTTCTTTTAAATTGGGAAAATAATCTTTTGCCTGTTGTGTAGCCTTATCTAAGTCCTTACCCCTAGACTTATGCTCCACCAAAATCATCCCTTTCCACAAAAGATCGATAAAGCCTTGTTTATTATCTGCCTTTTTAATCGGTAGCTCAAAACTTCCCACCCGCCGCCGTGAAATGCCAAACACATTAAAAAAATCATTCCAGAATGATTGTGACTCTGACTTCTCTGAAGTTTCGGTTTCCCATTCTTTAGAAAATGCGATCGCCCTTTGCTTAATTTCATTCCAACTTAGAGGCATATCGGCAAATATTAAGGGATGATTTTAGGCAATTTTTATACTATCACAGGACTTAGGCAAGTACACTATATATAGCTTGCTTGCCTAAGTCCTGAGCGATTAAAATGAGTGAGTGAAATCCTGTTAAATCTGTGATCCCGATTACCTGTGGCCCTATTTTTTCAAAATTGGTAGAACAAAACACAGACAAGAATCTATACTAAGTGGAATAATGGCTTGACAAACCGGGCTTAAGCCCCATGGGATTAAATCTAGCAACTTGTCAATATTCAACGTAAACTGGTAAACAGTAATTATCTATGGGCTATTTTCCTTTGATAGTTCAAAACTTAAAAAAATATTGATTTTTCCCTAAAAGACGGTTTGAACCCCCATCTATGTCTTAAACCCCTATGAAATCTGCATCCCCGACCAATTCTATATCAGGAGAATCAACGGTGGTTTCATCCCAAGTGATTGATGTAACGCCCGTTGAGGAGTCTACAGCTAATCGAAAGAATATGAGCCAAGTGGGGGGTGAGACCCCACAGCAAAAATCATCTGGTTCGATGAATGGGAGTTTAGTTCCTACTGGTGGAGGTGGAGGTAATTTCTCCTCTTTTCTAGCCCCTTTAACCAAAGACAATTTCGTAATTGTGGTTAAAGAGGTTGAGGAAAAACTAAAAACCGTGAATCAAACCCTATCGATGCTGAATAATCTGCTCGATGCCCAGGGGTTTGAGGAAATCCTGAATGAGATGTTGCGGTCGATTACGATTAAAATAGGGGAACTTTTGAATGCTGATCGGACAACGATCTGGCTAGTAGATGAAGAAAAACACGAACTTTGGTCAATTGTCGCGGGTGGACAGGATGGTAAACCCCTAGAATTGAGAATCCCCTCCACGGCCGGAATCGCCGGAGAAGTGGCGACGACTCGAACGGTGGTTAATATTCCCTACGATTTTTATAACGATCCGCGTTCGGCCGCCGCCAAGAAAATGGATCAGAAAAATGGCTATCGGACTTATACGATGGTCGTTATGCCTCTTTTAAATGATGAAGATGGCTTGGTAGCGGTGGTACAATTACTGAATAAATTAAAACTCCATTCTAACCCCCTAGATCCCTTAGATGAAAAAATAGATTTAGAGGGATTTACGGCTAACGATGAAAAGATATTTGAAGAATTTGTTCCTTCAATTCGTCTAATTTTAGAGTCCTCCCGTTCCTTTTATGCCGCTACGGTCAGACAACGGGCGGCGGCTGCATTAATGAATGCGGTTAATGCCCTGAGTAAGAGTAGTTTGGACTTAGAGGAAACCCTAAAAAATGTTATGGATCAGGCAAAAGAATTAATGAATGCCGATCGCAGTACCCTCTGGTTATTAGATGAAGAAAAAGGCGAACTTTGGACAAAAATTCCGATTAATGAAAAGTTAGTAGAAATTCGGATTCCTCGACAGGCAGGATTTGCGGGAGTTGTGGCCCAAAGTGGCGAACCCTTATTAATTCCTTTTGATCTGTATAACGATCCTCGTTCCGAAACCTCTAAACAAACGGATCAAAAAACCAAATATCGGACGTGCAGTATGTTATGTACGCCCGTTTATAATGCCGATAATCAACTGATTGGGGTGACTCAATTAATTAATAAGAAAAAACAAGGAGAACACCCTCCCTATGATCCAGAAAATTGGCCAGAAGCACCGGAACAATGGAAAGCCAGCTTTAATACGAATGATTTAGAATTCATGCAGGCTTTTAATATTCAAGCGGGGGTTGCCCTACAAAATGCCAAATTGTTCCAAAAAGTCAAAGAACAGGAACAACGGCAAAAAGATATTCTGCGATCGCTCAGTAATGGGGTGATTTCTACGGATAAAGAAGGTCGCATGATTGCCACTAATGATTGTGCCATGGAACTCCTAGGAATCCGAGAGGAAGATGTGGTGAAAGGGCGTTCTGTTCGAGATTTAATTCAGGTCAAAGACGGAGATTTTAGTAAATGGTTCGATGCCGCCTTAGCTCCAAAAGATGCCAAAGATCGGCAACAATATTACCCCGATCAAACCCTATTCCCCGGGACAAATGAATCCTCTCGCAGCGTGAATTTATCGATTAATTCCATGTCCGATATTAACAACCCCGGAAAAGTCAGTGGGGCTTTAGTGGTGATGGAAGATATTAGTGGGGAGAAAGAAATTAAGAACCTCATGTATCGCTACATGACCCCAGAAGTCGCCGAACAACTATTAGCCAGTGGCGATACCGGGTTAGGTGGAAAACGCAAACAGGTGACGGTTTTATTTAGTGATATCCGCGGCTACACCACCCTCACCGAAAAACTGCAAGCCGAAGAAGTGGTCACCATGCTCAACTCCTATTTTGAGGAGATGGTGGACACGGTATTGGGCTATAAAGGAACCCTCGACAAATATATCGGAGATGCGTTAATGGCCGTGTTTGGGTCTCCGGCCCCCCTGGTGGATCATCCCTGGATGGCCATGCAAGCGGCCGTGGAAATGCGCTACCGTTTGGCCGAATACAATGAAGGTCGGGTCGCCGAGGGGTTAATGCCCATTGGTATTGGTATGGGTCTCCATTCCGACGAAGTGGTATCGGGAAATATTGGGTCAAGTAAACGGATGGAATTAACCTCGATTGGAGATGGGGTTAACCTCGCCTCCCGTTTAGAAGGAACCAGTAAACAATATGGCACGGATATCGTGATTAGTGAGAATACCTATATCCATTATGCCGACAAGGTAATTGTCCGAGAACTCGATTTCATCACCGTTAAAGGCAAAAGCCAACCGGTGAGAATTTATGAACTCGTCGGTATTCGGGAGGGGAAATTAGTCCGACCGATTTCGGAAAAACAACAGGGGATCATCGACCACTATCATCTCGGACGGGAATATTACCTCAAACCCGCCACGGAAAAATTAACCGCAGAAGAAATAGTCCCGTTATTAGAAGAACTCGAAGAACTCTCCGAAGTTCAACTGAAAAAACTCTCCTATGATGATAAGGATTTATTAGGACAAATGTTATTAAGAAATTCTCTGGAGAAACTCACCGAAATGTTAGATGAAAACATCATCAAGCGGTTAGCCCTAGAAGAATTTAAACAGATGCCTACGGAGGAAGCCTTAGCTATTTTACCGGAAAAAGTCAAAGGATTTACTCCTCGGGAAACTAAAAAATTACTCATCGTTAAACTCAAACAGTTTACAACCGATGTCAATACCCAAAAAATGTTAGAAGACGAAGCCGCAGAAATGCCCCTACCCAAACTGAGGAAAATGGTGGATTTAGCCAAACGCAAATTTGCAGCAAAAGCCAAAGAATCTTTGAGGACTGCCAAACGGGAATTTCTGACGGTTTTAGAAATCGATCCGAAAAATAAGGCGGCTAAACTGCACGTTGATCGCTGTATTCTGTATGAAACCACCCAACCCCCGGATGAAACCTGGGAAGGGGTGTGGAATCTCACAGAGAAGTAAATCAATAGCTGTCCTAGAGAGGGACTGAAACTTTTAAACCCGGTTTTTTGATAAACTGGGTTTTAGATCAATGTTAGGGATTGAAAAAAATCTAACCCTGAAAACATTTGTTTGAACTGATCTGCCCAAAATCCCCCAGCTTAGACAAAGTGCGACCTGCGGAGAATAATGGAGGACTGTGTATTGATGTTCCACATTTATTGGTAAAAAATCACCAGAGTTTAAGATATGCCTAGAGTAAGTTCACAATTATCCGATCTTCAGTGGGTCAAGCAAGTTCATGACTTCTTAATTGAAGTCGCCCGCGCTTCTTTGGCAGATACTCCTAAATTACCTGATAGTGTTTCCACTCAAGCCTTACCTTTAGCCCAAAAAGCCCAGGATATTCTGCAAAAATCAGCCAACACCGGTTGGCAATCTGAAAAAAGCCAATGGATTGAACAGGTGCGTCAACTATTGCTAGAATTGTCTCGGATTGCTTTAGGAGAACGTCCTAAACTCCCGGAAAATATTGCTCAACGGGCGTTAACCTTAGCAGAAACCGCCCAAGATATTCACGAAGATTCAGCCGATTCTGAAGATGATGACGACGATTCGGGCGATAATGGAGACGATAAAGAAGATGCTTCTAGGGAAATTGTTTTATCGGTTAATGATTTATTTAAGCATTTAAAAGACCGTTTAACCGCAGAACATCAAAGTAATAATGGGACTGGAGATCCCGGATGGCAACAAGTGTTAACCTTACTTGATGTTGTTCAGGACACCTATAACAGAATTCAAAAATCTTAAGTAATTCTAGTTCTGGTATTCCCGATTCCCGGCTATAGATAGGATAGAATTAATTAGATTCCTGTGTTTTCTGTAGCCATGACTCAAACCATTGATTTCCTTAGCCATCTCAATACCTGCCAACGTCAAGCGGTGGAACATTTTTGTGGCCCGATGCTGGTGGTGGCGGGAGCGGGTTCGGGTAAAACACGGGCGTTAACCTATCGCATCGCTAATTTAATTCGCAGCCATCGGGTTCATCCTGAGAATATTTTGGCGGTGACTTTTACTAATAAAGCCGCTAAGGAAATTAAGGAACGGGTGGAGTTAATTTTTGCTCAACAACAGGCCGAACTCGAATTTGGAAAACCCCTATCCGCTTTAGCCGCCGATGAACAAACCCGCTTGAAATCCAAGGTTTATCGCAGTATTAGCAAACATCTTTGGATGGGAACCTTCCATAGTTTGTGCGCTCGAATTTTGAGATATGATATTAATAAGTATCAAGACGAAAGTGGCAGAAAGTGGGATAAGAATTTCTCGATTTTTGATGAAGATGATGCTCAAAAATTAGTTAAGCATATCGTTCTCAAAGATATGAATTTAGACGATAAGAAATTTGAACCTAAAAAAATTAGATATTCGATTAGCAATGCTAAAAACCTCGGATTTTCTCCTCAACAATATGCTAGGGAAAATCCCGATTATTATGGTAGAGTTGTATCGGAAGTTTATAGTTCCTATCAATCTCAATTAGCTTCAAATAATGCGTTAGATTTTGATGATTTAATTAGAATAACCGTTGATTTACTCAGTCAAAATGAGCAAGTATTAGCCTATTGGCATCAAAAGTTTTGTCATATTTTAGTAGACGAATATCAGGATACGAACCGCACCCAATATAACTTAATTCGGTTATTAGTCACCAATGGCGAAAACCCGAGAACCATTAAAAATTGGCAAAATCGCTCTATTTTTGTCGTGGGAGACGTAGATCAATCGATTTATTCGTTTCGGATGGCCGACTATAAAATATTATTAGAATTTCAACAGGATTTTGGCGATCGCTTACCCGATGACGATACCCGCACGATGATTAAATTAGAAGAAAATTATCGCTCCCGGGAAAATATTTTACAAGTCGCAAATCATCTAATTCAACAAAATACCGAACGCATTGATAAAATTCTCCGTCCCACCCGAGGAGAAGGGCTGCCGATTTACTGTTATCGGGCAGATGATGAAGTAGATGAAGCTAACTTTATTCTATCACAAATTCAAGGAATTAGTAAAAAAAATCCCGAATTAGATTATGGGGCCTTTGCCATTTTATATCGCACCAATGCCCAATCCCGCGCCCTAGAAGATGTCTTATTAAGGAATAATATTCCCTATACCGTGGTGGGGGGATTAAGGTTCTATGACCGCAAAGAAATCAAGGATTCCATATCTTATTTACGAGTGATTGCCAACCCCGCCGATAGTATTAGTTTACTCAGAATTATTAATGTTCCCCGTCGAGGCATTGGTAAAACCACCATTGATGGGTTAATGAATGCGTCTCAACAGTTAGGAATTCCCCTTTGGGAAGTAATTAGTGATGAAGATTCTGTTAATACTATCGCCGGACGTTCAGCCAAATCCGTGAATCAATTTGCCCAAACGATTAAAACTTGGCAAGAACGCATCGAAGACCATTCTGCTATGCAAATCCTAGAAGGTGTTTTACTCGATGCGGGTTATATTCAAGACCTAAAAAATGAAGGGACAGATGAAGCCGAAAACCGCTTAGAAAATATTAAAGAATTGACCAATGCCGTCTCCCAATTTCAAGAGGAATATGAGGATAATACCCTGGGCGGATTTTTAGCCACTGCCTCCTTAGCTTCCGATTTAGATAACTTAAAAGAAGGACAACAAGCGGTTTCCCTATTAACCCTCCATGCGGCAAAAGGATTAGAATTTCCGATTGTATTTTTAGTGGGTTTAGAACAGGGACTATTCCCCAATTATCGCAGTTTAAATGACCCCTTATCGATAGAAGAAGAACGACGTTTGTGTTATGTGGGAATTACTCGCGCCCAGGAACAATTATTTTTAACCCATGCTTGTCAACGGCGCTTATGGGGGACTTTAGAATCCTGTATCCCCTCGATGTTTTTGCAGGAATTACCCGAAGGATTAATTCATGGGTATACCCCCCCGACTCAAGCCAAAACTCCGAAAACTAAGGCAACTAAAAAAGAGTCACAACCCCCCACAGAGACGAAAAAACCCGCACAAAATGTTAAGTTAGAATCCGATGTTAAGGATTGGAAAGTAGGGGATAAGGTCTTTCATCGTACCTTTGGAATTGGAGAAGTTACCCACGTTTTCTCAAATAAAGATAAAATGTCTTTAGCGATTAAATTTGGTAGCCTGAGTCCCAAAATTCTTGACCCAAATGCTGTTCCCTTGCAACGTTTCAAATAACCCCGTTGTTGCGCTTAAGCGCACTTTTTTATTATTAAAGTTAAAGGATAGATAGTGTTGAATTAATATGGAGAAGATGCGCTAAAGCGCAACAACGGGTGGAGCGAAAGCTCAACAAAAAATTTAATTTTTTGTTGAGAAATTCGGATATTCTATTAAAATTATGTTAAATTTTAGTGAATAAAAATCATGTTAATTTTTATACAAAAATTGATATTTTATGACTAATTCTTGATAAATTACTTGTAGAAAAAGAATTTTTTAAGCCTATGATGATCCCAACAAATGATGTAAGAATTGATGCCCTTGTGGGTAGTAATCCAAATAATCCAGGACAACCTTTAAAATGGAATGTTTCCCCAGGGGGAACCCTAACCTATAGTTTTGTGACCAATGCAGAAGCAAGCGCTTACGAAACAGCACTGGAGGAAACAGGAATTCAAGAAGTTGATGAAGGAACAAAGAATCAAGTTCGTCAAATCATACAGACCGTTTATGGAACTGTTCTACCCATAAACTTTGTCGAAGATTTATCCGGTCAAGGTAATCTTCGGATTATGTTGGGGGATTTAACCAATAGTCCTGATGCTAGTGCTTATGCTCTTGGAGATTTAGCCGACCCTAACGCTTATCAGTCTGTAGTTTTGAAAAAAGGAGAAGAATATAACTTTGGGAATAGCCCGAGCAGCTTTGAATATTCAACCCTGATTCATGAACTGGGTCATGCGCTGGGTTTAGACCATCCTGGTAATTACAATGCGGGAGAAAAAGATCCGACTCCACTCCCACCAGGACGAGTATTCTTACCCTTTGAACAAGACAATTCTCGAAATACAATTATGTCCTATAATCCGGGTAGTGCCACAGCAGGGGACGTAGCAGCACTGGAACCTCAAACGTTAATGCCATACGATATTTTAGCCTTGCAGTTTTTGTATGGGGCTAAAGATAATAATAGTGGCAATGATGTTTATACCTTCAACGATACGAACTTTAAACAGGTTGCCACGATTTCGGATAGTGGTGGTATTGATACGGTCGATTTTTCGGGTTTATCTGCGGATGAAGTTTATACCTTGCGGTTAGCTCCTGGGCTACCTTTTACCACCCAAGCCGCTCTCAAGGGATTAGACTATAAGTTAGAACCGTCCCAAGGGGGGCCAGAGGGAACAACCTATAAAACAGATACCTTTGGAACCTATACGTCCTTTACAACCGAAATTGAAAACTTAATTGGAACCGCCGGCCAAGATGAAATTCTAGGCAACCGTTTTAACAATGGTATTCAATCAGGAGAGGGAAACGATACGGTTTATGGCGGAAAAGGGGGTGATATCCTCGATGCGGGCGTAGGAAATGATACTATTTATGCGGGCCGAGAAGCCGATCAAATCAATGGTGGTGAAGGTGATGATATGATTTCCGGTGATCGCGATAATGATACGATTACCGGAGGTGGAGGCAATGATCGCTTTATTCTTGCCCCGGGTTTGGGAACTGATACTATTACTGATTTTATTCAAGGTTCCGATCAATTGGCTTTATCAGGAGGGTTAACTTTTGCACAATTAGCTATTGTTCCCCAAGCGGGGGGAAGCACCGTACAAATTACTGGAACTGGGGAAATTATCGCGGTTCTCTCAGGTACCACCATAGCATTAGGTGTGTCTGATTTTACCTTAGCTTAAAAACTCAAGCCTTTTAATCTACCATCACCACCCCAAAAATATAATTAATCAGGGAAGCTATTTATGAATAATTCTTCTTCAAGGGGTGGTGTTAAAACTCAACACCGAGTTTTATTTTTTGATGAACAACAGCTAAATTCCACATATAATCATCAATTTGATATTCAGTTGCAGCTTGATTAATATAGGTTTTAGCCAGTTCTATATTTTGTTGGGCTTCATAATATAATCCCAAATAAAGATGACTATAAAAATTTCCTTGTTTTCCTTGTTTTTGTCCG
Organism: Planktothrix sp. PLAVEN19ND; assembly: GCF_057220675.1. Taxonomy (NCBI): domain Bacteria; kingdom Bacillati; phylum Cyanobacteriota; class Cyanophyceae; order Oscillatoriales; family Microcoleaceae; genus Planktothrix; species Planktothrix sp. PLAVEN19ND. Next base: position 4,915,846 of record NZ_CM170132.1, read on the forward strand.
ATTTTTAATAAATCTTCCGGGGTACAATTCCCCGCAAACAGATCATAAACACTTCTCAAAACTGGACGCGGATCATTTTTAACCGGAAGTAGGGTATTTTTAGCATCTTCTACTCCTTGAAATTGGGCAATACATAAATACCGCCAAACCGTTTCCTCAACATCTTGGGAATTAACGGTTAAATCAATTTCAAATTGTTCTGCACCGAGTTGATATTGTTCGGCATAATAATAGGATAATCCCCGTTGCCAAAGATAGGGTTTAATACTAGGGTCTAGTTGTTCGGCGTGATCAAAATCTTGAATTGATTCAGCAATTTTCCCTAATTTAAAATAAACCATTCCCCGTTGAATATATCCCCGAATATCATTGGGATGGGAATGGAAGTATTTAGTCCAGTAGTTGAGTTGTTGTTCTAAGGAAAGAGACATATTTGATATTGTTGTTGCGCTTAAGCGCAATCTATTGTTAAACTACAATAACGGAGAAGATGCGCTTAAGCGCAACAACGGGTGGAGCTAAAGCTCGACAAAGAATTAGTTTAATTTGTTGATGAACAACAGCCATTACCCATTACCCATTATCCGATCTCCTTGCTATCCCGGAAAAATCTGTTATAATACTTTCAAGGTTGTGCTGCGACGTTGGTGATTTGCCGATATGTTTTTTTGATCTATAGCTTTAAGAATACGGGAACTAAGAGAATTGCAGGCGGCAGTAAACCGAGCTTAGACTCGGAAACTTTAAGTCTGGTCGAGGTACCCACCTGGTTTTGCCCAGGTCAAAAGCTGAGGTAACACGGCGTTGCGGTTAACCTTATCGCTCAAGTTCTGAAACGATAGAAACTATAATAGGCCGTCCATTTCTAAATCTTCAATAATTTGTAATCCCCTCGGATCACCGACTCTTAATAATGATGATTTAGCATCATCCTTAACCCCGACATCCCCATCTTCTTCCAAGGCTTCAATTAAGGCATCAATAGCCACGGCATAAACAACATTAGAGGGTAGTTCTCGACAGAGTTGCCCCAATGCCCAAGCACAGTTACTTCTAACCGCCGGAACCGGATCTTGACGCAGGGCTTCAATCATGGGGGGAATTGCCCGAATCACTGTATCATAACTCACTTTCGCCATTTGACCAAGGGAACTAGCTGCCCACAGACGCACGGCGGGAATATCGGTTTTTAGGGCATCTAACAAAGGTTCTAAAGCTCGGCGATCGCCACAGGTTCCCAAAGCCCAAACCACCCCTTTACGGACATAACCATTCCAGTCTTGGTGTAGTTGTGTAATCAACGCTTCCACCACTTGGGAATTAGAATTGCGTCCCAAGGCATAGGCCACACTCACCCGCACCAAAGGGCAACCATCCTTCAACAGCCGAATTAAATCAGGAATAGCCCGCCCGTCCTTAATTTCACAAAATGCCCGGGCGGCAATCATGCGTTGTTGCGGTTCAGGTGAGGTTAACAACAGCAACATCTCCTCTGGATCGGGTTTGGCTACTTCGCCATCATCCAATTGATCCAAAGGACTTTCTAAGGGGTCTTGAGTATTGGTTACGATCAGTTTTGCATCCTCCATATCATTAATTTACAGCAATTTGTCACCGTTGATGTCATCAATTCTAGGGAAGTTCAACCTGCCTGTATTATAAAACTTCACCGAGAATATAGTCAAATCTGCTATACTGTATCCAGAAAATGATCAAATACTGCCAAACAATTAGGAGTTAGCTACCAAGCCCCATGGCGTTTTTTTGGTGGAAGTCTAACAAAAAAACTACCTCATCCCGCCAGACAAACTGAAAGCGAAAGGATTTCGGTTCATTTCACCCCAATCATTGTAGAACATCGTGATAGACTTGCCCGATCAGGTGGAGGATTATCTACATAAAGCCAGTCGATTGATTGTGGGTTATTTGGTGTTTCATCAAATTCGCAATTTGATCATTGGTAAAAACCTAGAACGAATTTGTAGGGGACTTTATCAGTCTTCTACAGAGAAACGATTCGGTGCCGATGTCAATGGCTCGTTGAATATTATTAGTTCCTCAGTTCCAAAAGCTTTTAGCTAGATTTAGGTAAAGCCGTCCTCCACTTCGCTGGCATGACGGGGTTTCAAACCAAATTTTCTGATGAAAATTACATCTGACAAAGAAAATCGTAAAAGCCCTCTCTGGAGCCTGTTTCTATTGATAATTGGGGGTGGGTTAGCTTTGATGGGCGATCGCTGGTTAGCCACCCGCACCGCTTCAACTGTTACGCCCTCAATAGTTCAAACCCCTGCCAAAACTGCCCCCGCTCCTACCGCTAATTTCAACAGTCAAGCCAATTCTGCCTCCAGTCCGACTAGCTGGTTAGCTCAAAAAGTGGCTGCAAAGCCCGTAGATTCTAACTTTATTGTCGATGCAGTTAACGAAATTGGGCCGGCTGTGGTTCGGATCAATGCTTCTCGTCAAGCCACCCGTCGAGGACTGGAGCAGTTTGGAAATGGCTTTCCCGAGGAATTTTTTGGGGCGACTCCCCCCAAACGCCGTTCCGATCGCCCGATTGAACAGGGGACAGGTTCCGGGTTTATTCTTTCGGCCGATGGCGTGATTATGACCAACTCCCATGTGGTCGAAGGAACTGATCGGGTACAAGTGGTTTTAAAAGATGGTCGTCGATTCGATGGCAAGGTATTAGGATCGGATGGGGTGACGGATGTGGCTGTAATCAAAATTAATGCCGATAATTTGCCCAGCGTAAAAATTGGCGATTCTGAGGCCCTATCCCCTGGAGAATGGGCGATCGCCATTGGCAACCCCCTGGGATTAGATAATTCGGTGACGGTGGGAATTATTAGCGCCACCGGACGGTCGAGTAGTGATATTGGTGTTCCTGATAAACGGATTGGCTTTATTCAAACCGATGCTGCCATTAACCCCGGAAACTCCGGGGGGCCACTGCTAAATGCCAATGGAGAGGTGATCGGAATGAATACGGCAATTATTAGTGGTGCTCAAGGTTTAGGTTTTGCTATTCCAATTAATAAAGCCCAACAAATTGCCCAACAATTAGCTACAACGGGACGGGCTGAACACGCCTATTTGGGGATTGAAATGGTGACACTTAGCCCTGAATTACTGCAAGAATTGAAAGAAAATCCTGATGCAGAGTTTACTATTACTCAAGATAGTGGAGTTTTAATTGTCAGAGTTCTTCCCGGTTCCCCGGCGATGAAATCGGGATTAAAACCAGGAGATGTGATTGTAAAAATTGATGAAAAACCTATTACAAAATCTGATACGGTTCAGGAATTAGTTCAAAATAAGAATGTCGGAATACCGATGAAAGTAGAGTTAAACCGTCAAGGACAGACCCTAATATTAGAAGTGAAAACAGGTAATATGCCAGGATGATTTCGGAGGGCAGGGGGAGCAGGGGGAGCAGGGGGAGCAGGGGAGGCAGGGGGAGCAGGGGGAGCAGGGGAGCAGGGGAGGCAGGGGAGGCAGGGGAGCAGGGGAGGCAGGGGAGGCAGGGGGAGCAGGGGGAGCAGGGGGAGCAGGGGAGGCAGGGGAGGCAGGGGAGCAGGGGAGGCAGGGGAGGCAGGGGGAGCAGGGGGAGCAGGGGGAGCAGGGGAGGCAGGGGAGGCAGGGGAGCAGGGGAGGCAGGGGAGGCAGGGGAGCAGGGGAGGCAGGGGAGGCAGGGGGAGCAGGGGGAGCAGGGGGAGCAGGGGAGGCAGGGGAGGCAGGGGAGCAGGGGAGGCAGGGGAGGCAGGGGGAGCAGGGGGAGCAGGGGAGGCAGGGGGAGCAGGGGGAGCAGGGGGAGCAGGGGGAGCAGGAAAGGCAGGGGGAGTAGGGGGAGTAGGGGGAGTAGGTAAGTAAGTTGTTTAGTGTTGAAGGGAAAGAGGTTTATGAGTGAAATTTTAGCGATTTCTGAATTGGGCAATCCAGTTTTACGACATTATGCTAATCCGGTCAATAATATTAGGGAGGAACGAATTCAAACCTTAATTGATAATTTAATTATTACCGCATCTCAAGCGAATGGCGTGGGCATTGCCGCGCCTCAAGTGGGAATCAGCGATCGCTTATTTATTATTGCTTCCCGTCCCACATTGCGCTATCCTAACGCACCTTTGATGGAACCCACGGCCATGATTAACCCTAAAATTATTAACCATTCTCACAAAACAATTAAAGACTGGGAAGGCTGTTTGAGTGTCCCTGGAATTAGGGGATTAGTTCCTCGGTATCAAGCCATAGAAATTGAATATACCAACCGAGAAGGAGAATTATGCTATCAACAATTAACAGATTTTGTCGCTCGAATTTTTCAACATGAACTTGATCATCTGAACGGAATTGTATTTGTAGATCGGGTTGAAAGTACCGGGAATTTAGTTACCGAAACCGAAGAATATCAAAAACGTATCGCTGATTTTCACTGATTTCGCTGATTTCACAGATTAGATTTGTTTTAATCCGTGAAATCCATCAAAATCGGCGATCTTGATTTTGCGGAATAGTTACCTGGATCATTGTAGAATATTTAGAAGTCAATTTTAGGGAAATTAATTAACGCCATGACTATTAATTTAAGTAAAGGTGAACGAGTTAGCCTATCTAAAGAAGCACCCGGTCTGAAAAAAGCTGGAGTGGGATTAGGATGGGATACTAACACTTCTGATACTGGGGCTGCTTTTGACTTAGATGTATCGGTATTCATGATCGGGAGTAATGGTAAAGTTCCTAACGAACAATATTTCGTATTTTATAATAACTTAAAATCTCCCGATGGTTCTGTAGAATCCCTAGGAGACGACCGCACCGGAGAAGGAGGCGGAGATGATGAAACTGTTTTTGTTGAGTTAAATACCGTTGATCCTAATATTCAAGAAATTGTCTTTATTGTCACTGTTTACGAAGCCGAAAACAGAAGACAAAATTTTGGACAAGTTCGCAATTCCTATATCAGAATTTATAACAATGAAACCGACATCGAGATCACTCGCTATGATTTAGAGGAGGATTTTTCCAGGGAAACCGCCATCGAAATCGGTCGCCTCTATCGCAAAGATGGTGAATGGAGATTTCAAGCCGTTGGACAAGGTTATAATTCAGGTTTAGAAGCCTTTGTTCAAAAGTATACCTAAAAAGATTAAACTCAAAACCTAGTTTTTTGTTCATAATTGCAGGAATTAATTAACCATGTCAATTAATATCAAAAAAGGCGAAAGGATCAGTTTATCGAAAGAAGCTCCAGGGTTAAAACGAGCCTCCATTGGTTTAGGATGGGATATCAATGCTAGTGATACCGGAAAAGCCTTTGATTTAGATGCTTCTGTGTTTATGTTAGCAGAAGATGGTAAAATCCCCATTGATGAATATTTCGTATTTTATAATAACTTAATCTCTCCTGATCAATCTGTTAAACATTTAGGAGATAGTCGCACCGGAGAAGGAAGCGGGGATGATGAAACCATCGTTGTCGATTTAGCAAAAATCAATCCCGACCTTCAAGAATTAATTTTTGTGGTTACTATTCACGATGCTGACCAACGGCGGCAAAACTTCGGTCAGGTGAAAAATTCTTATATTAGAATTTATGATGACGATACTCAAACCGAAGTCATAAAATATGATTTAGAAGAAGATTTTTCCCGAGAAACCGCCGTGGAATTTGGCAGATTATATCTCAAAAATGGCGAGTGGAGATTTCAAGCCGTCGGACAGGGTTATAATGCGGGTTTACAAAGTTTTGTGGATAAATACGTTTAATTTATTTTGAGGATTCTAACCATGGCGATTAACTTAAAAAAAGGCCAAAGCGTTATTCTCGATAAAAGCGAATATGACCTATCAAAAATGGTCATGGGCTTGGGATGGGATGTATCTAAAAAAGGACTATTTGGCGGAATATTTAGCGGATCTACCGATTTTGATTTAGATGGATTTGCCCTATTATTAGATGAGCGAGGAAAATTAAGAAATCAGCAAGAAGATGTCGTTTATTTCGGACATTTAGCCACAAAAAATAATACTGTCATTCATTCAGGAGACAACCTCACCGGAGAAGGCGCAGGAGATGATGAACGAATTATTATTGATTTCAAAACCCTGCCTCAAACCTATCAACAAATTATTTTAGGGGTAAATATATACCACGCTGAAGACCGCCAACAAAACTTCGAGATGGTTAAAAATGCCTTTGTTAGAGCCATAGATGCTAAGGGTAAAGAAATTGCTCGTTACAGTCTTTCCGGTGAACCCGCTTACTCTGGACAAACTTCTATGTTATTAGGAGAACTTTCTCAAGAAAACGGACAATGGAAATTTAAAGCATTAGGAACACCCTTAAAAAGTAATTTAAACGGGGTTATTCGTTCGTTTGTGTAATCAATATTCTCAATAATTAGGGGCGAAGGATTCAGATATTAAATGATGATATTCTCATCACCTTTTATCCAAATTCTCCGCCCCCAGAACCGATGAATTTTCAACACTATTTTAATAATGTTTGTGTTGAAAATCGGTTTACCTTAAGGTTTGCGGTAGGGAACCATGGTTTCAATATTGATATCACCTAAAGCAACGCGAGTCACTGGGCTAACGTTAGGAGTAACTAAACCCAGGAACTGTGCGGGATCGCCGGCTTTGAGTTGTTTTTCTTGGGGAACAAAACGACGAACCGCATTTTGCCAAACCAGTTGAGGGAAGCCCAGTTGGTTCCGGTGGTACTCGTTGTAACGAGGGGTTTTCAGGTTAAAAGGAACTTCCCCTTGATTACGTTGAAGTAGTACCCGACGACGTTGGTAGGGAACCGTGTCATACCCGAAGTTATCCAGGTATTCATCGCTATCGAGTAACTCATCAATAAACCCTTTAGGGCCTTTGTTAGCAACCACAATCGACCATGCGATCTTCTCACGCTCACTGTAAACATCCCGTCCCAAGACGCGCTGGACAACCAACTCGACGAAACGGTAGTTACTATTGGTTTGGTAGTTGCGACGCAGGAAAGGATCGGAAATTACTAAACCCCGAATAAAATCCCGGACGTTAATTTGACCAAACTTCAGCTGAGACTCTAAGAGAGTTTGACGGCTGCTTTTGAGAATTTGATGTTCACTGTAAATCTGGCGATAAGCAGCCCAAATGATGTCATCCCACTCAGAAGCTGAAGGCAGGTTTTCAGCCGTAAATACTCTGGGTTGTTCATCACCCGCTACTTCAAAGCCAGCCACGCGAACATTGCGGCTGGTAGGGCCATAGCTTAATAAAGGAAGCGCCACCTTAAATATCTCCTTAATTTTGAAGGTCAACTTTATTTTTTATCTTGTGGTCGAGTGTTGCCCTGATCGCTCAGAGCTTTAGAGCCACAGGCTTGGCTATAGTACAGATTAGGGGATTACGGCAACTCATCTGGCATTTTTCTGAACCGATGCAACAATATGTAACATTTTTTGACACCGGACACCCGATCCCCATTGTGCTAAAATGAAACTTGACAATCCCCTAGGGGGGGATAATTGTCAAGATATATTAAATTATGATAATCTACTTAATAAATCTTAAAGATCTTGCTCAACATACTAATAGGTTCTATTTTGACTACCACTCAACCGATTCATCCCACCTCTCGATTGCTTCAGAGAGTTCTAGCCAAAGTTAGGGTCTCCCAGACTGGGCTAGTGTTTTTAGCCTCGGTGTTTCTTGTGACTGTCCCTGTGTTTTTCCAAGCCCCCCTGGTGCGACAATGGCCAGAATTTAGTGTAATTCTGACCTTGGGGTGGCTAGGAATCAGTTGGAGATTAATCAGACAAACCGCCACTTGGGTTTGGGGGGACTTATTATTAGGATTTAGTTGGAGTTGGTTTACGGGTGCAATCTATTGGGGTTGGTTACGCTGGGAACCCCTATTACATTTACCCGTAGAAGCTATAGGTGTCCCCTTTGCCCTATGGTGTTTATATCGAGGCTGGGGAAAAGTCGGAAACTGGTTTTATTTGGGTTCCCTATTTGGAACGGCGGTTACGGACGGATATTTTTATATCACCGGATTAATTCCCAGTTGGCGTCAACTGATGCACGTTGAACCCGCCCTAGCCCTACCCATTTTTCAAAACGCCCTGCAAATGGTTACTACCCCCTGGGGAATTAGTTGGGCCGTCGGATTTGCCCTATTTTTATTTGGAGTTGGTGTTTTTCCGTTACAATCGAAGGAACAACATTGGTGGGCCTTTGGGGGAGCGGTATTAAGTACGATTTTGGTGGATAGTTTATTTTTGGTGGCGGCTTGTTTAGCCTAATTTAAACACAAAGATACAAAGACACAAAGAATACAAATCTGTTCTAAATGTGCTATAATCAGGGGCTTTTGATCTTTGTAAAGATGGTTTTTTTACCTTAAAATATAATTCTTGATTCGGTTTATGGCTACATCAAAACGTGATTCTGAGCATCAGGTTAACTCCGGGGGAAACCGTGTGGTTTATTCTGAGTTTGGGACAGGATCAAATTCATCGGCTTTAGAACGTTCTCCTGTTTCTGTTCCTGAGATCCCCCCCAATCAACATAATTTGAAAGTCCAAGCAACTCGTTCAGGACGCAAGGGGAAAACTGTAACCGTAGTTAGTGGATTTCAAGTTAAACCGGAAACTTTGGAATTGTTAGTTAAACAGTTGAAATCCCAGTGTGGGGCGGGGGGAACGGTTAAAGAAAATACGATTGAAATTCAAGGGGATCATCGTCCGAAAGTGATGGAAACCTTGATAAAATTAGGATATAAAGCTAAAATTAGTGGGGGATAAATCGTTAACGTTTTGATGCTTGAAATTCCAGTTCATGAAACTTTTCAATCGACGATTCAAGGAGAAGGATATTGGGTCGGAACTCCCGTAGATTTTATTCGGTTAGCAGGTTGTCCGGTTCGTTGTCCTTGGTGTGATACGGGTTATGGAGATGGGGGAATGAGTTTACCCCGCGAAGTTAGATCTTTTGATTCGTTAATTGCAGAATTGCGATCGCCAAGGGTGGTAATATCTGGAGGAGAACCGTTGATATATGCTCAACTTCCCCGGTTAATTCAAACTATTGAAGCGATGGGGAGAACCGTTGCTGTTGAAACATCGGGTTCCTTTTGGCAAGATATTCCTAATTCTGTTTGGGTCACTTTAAGTCCAAAACATCATGTTAGTCCCAATTATCCTGTAGTTCCGTTAATGTGGAAACGAGCAAACGAGATTAAAGTGGTGATTGAAACCGGATCGGAATTAGAGTTTTATGCTGAATATTTAGAGCTTAATAGTCAAATTCCCGTCTTTCTACAACCGGAATGGAACCAACGCGATCGCACTTTACCTTTAGTTTTAGAATTATTAAAAAAATTTCCTCACTATCGGTTATCGGTGCAAATTCATAAATGGTTACAAGTTCCTTAATTTAAAATTATTTTGTTCAGGTCTAAAATCCTATTTATTTACCCATTCGTAATTCGTAATTCCCTATTATAACTATGAAACCAGAATTTCGTTCCCATTATCCCCAAGAATGGCTAGAAAAAAAAACGATTCCCTACCGGAATATTGTGGGGGTGAATGAACAAGTTTATCGAGAATCCTTAACCTTTAATTATACCATTAAAACCACTTTACACCGTCAACATTTTAATCCGCCGATTTGGCAAGATTGCCATTTTCACAATTTTGAAATTAGCTTGGAATTGCAAGCCATTAGAAATCCAGAAGATTTGTATGGGTTAGACATGGTGGAAATGGAAAACCAATTACAAGTTTGGGCAAAACAGTTACCCGAAATTGTTAATGATCATCCCCTATGTCCCCACGGAACTACGGAGGAAATGTGTTTATATTTTTCTCGAATTCCCATTGATAATCATATCCAAATTATGCGGGTGAGTGTGTCAGAAACTCCCAACCGAGTTACCACTTTAGAAGTTTATAAACCCTAACTTCACCCAAGTTATGATCCGTAAAAATTACTACAAGTGAATCCAAGGAGCAACTTTACGACCCAGAAACCGAATATTGAACTTTACTTTTTCTATGGGACTATTATAATCTTTTCCCTGAAAATGACCTGCAATGCCATAAAATTCAGGTTCTATTGGGAAACGTTCTATCAACTTCTGATCTAATTTTGCTGCTTGAATTCCTTGATAAATTTTTCGCTCCATATAAAAACATCCATCTTGATGATTGTAAAGTAAAGGTTGAAAATATTTTAAATAAAATTCTTTTTTAAAGACTAAAAATCGAGTGTCAACATAAGGAGAGGCTGTTGTTTCTTGAAATAGATATTTTTTGATGACCCATCCTTGATCTTTGATATCATATAGACAGTCGTAAGAACCAGATACACTTTCAAGAATTTCTGTTAAATTTAATAGCTTAATTCGTCCGGTGATTTTGGCAACACAATTAGCTTTTTGAATTAATTCAGACTGTTTAAATCCTTGATCAATTAAAGAAATTTCTCCATATCCTTTGCCATAGGAACGAGGGAAGGTATTACTATTGATAGAAATAAATTCAACGTCCTTATTATAAGGGTTTTCTAAGGTTGCCTCTTGGACTCTTGCTAAAGACCATCCTGAATTTTCAACGAATAAAATTTTTTGAATTTTAGGATGATGATTAATATAATATTTCAAGGTATGAAAATAATCCTCTTGACGGGTTTCTGGGTCAGAAGGATAAGCCTTTGGCATTCCCTTAATATCAATTGTTGCAGTTAACAGCAAAACAATGTTATTCATAAAATTATGGGGATCAATTGTATGAGGCATATTCAGGTCAATTCCAAGTCGAGTTGAATTTCAGGAATCCTCTAGTTTTACCCTGTAGATATAGATAACAAACATTATATACGGTGATTACAGGTTAAGGGAAATATGGATAAGTCTTTAAGAAAATGGCTTTCGGGAGTTCTCCTCGTTGCTCCTGTCCTGTTAACGAGTTGTTCCCTGAATTTGTCCTTACCCCAAGTGAATGAAAGCGATAAAGCACAATTTGTCATGCAAACGATGACCACCGGACAACAGGCTTATTATCAAGCTAATGGTCAGTTTGCCAACTCTATTCAAGGGTTATCTTTGAATGCGAATTTAGACACCGGAGAATATCGCTACAGCGTGAATACCGAAGGTCAATATGCGGAAACCGTGTTGATGACGGCGGCGGCCAAACAAGACGGACTCCCTAGTTATGCTGGAGTCGTGACGGTGAGCCATACCGCAGGGGGTGTAATGGCGATCGCTAATATTTGCAAAACCGATCAACCTTCCACCGAACCCCCGGCTTTGTCCCCAACTCCCGTACCCGGAGAAGGGTTAAAATGTCCTGCGGGTTCGAGTCCAGTCAGGTAGTAAGCTGCTACCCAGCTTAGGCGAGTAGGCGTTGTTCGTTCATTGTACTGGGCAGGGTGGAAATATGGTTGCTATTTTATCCTATTCTCAGAAATCTTTAAATCACACCCAAACCCGTATATTTTCGTAACTCAGTGGGCTGGAGTCCTAAGACAATATCCTCTTTTAATACACCCTTGGCTAACAATTCATCCGTTAAGGAACAGTCAGTTTGATTGCGCTGAATCCAGATTTTTTCCCCTCGAATTTCTAAATGAATCAAACAACTATAAATTCTCCGTTGCCCCTTCCAACCTAAATCAACTAACAAATATCGGTCTGTTTGCTGATCAAAAACGGTCTGGGATTCAATTTCCCCACCCAAGGGATTCCCTGCTGCATATTCTAATAATAATTCCTGAATAATTTGGCGATATTGAGCTAATTTATCCATTGTAAAATAACCTCCGCTTGGGGTTCATAAACAATTAGTTTGACTTGATATTTTTGAATTGCTAACCTGGGCAAATCTCGATAGAAAAAAGATTCATAAGCTGTTAAAGGAATTGCCAGATAAAGAACTCGATCAGGTTCAATTTCTTCCAATGCTAAACGATAATTCAAAAATTGACCCAAGGCTAAATGAAAATCCAACATTGCCGAATCACTCAAAAAGCTTTTGATTTCTACTGCAATTTTTTCTCCAGTCCGTTGCGCTCCCAGCATTTCTTGCGCTCCTAGATCAATTTCTAAACGGTCATCTGCTCCAAATTCTAAACGCAATGGATCATGAGTAATTTTCCAATCCTGTTTTTCCAATCCTCGTCTAACAGCATAGTGGAATTTATCTCGCGCCATACACATTCAATTAATTTTAAATCAAATTAGGAAAAGCAAAGAGAGACGCGCCGTGGCACGTCTCTACGGGGGTTTAGGCTAGAACAAAATCGACATCGTTACTGCCGCCTGTTTCTCCTTGACCGGAGGTTAATTTTTGACCATTGACTTCTACCGCAAAGGGTGTACTACCCAGGCCAGGAAGGTTATAATCGGTTTTGGCGGAAGTATATCCGACACTAGCAATCATTTTCCGGCCGGTGTCCGTATATTGGAAGGCCATCATTTGATTTTTCTTGTTTTTATTATCTTCAGCCCAAATCACCATATATTGTTGATTTTGATAATCAAAAACTTTGGGTTCTCGGATAGGGACATAACGACCCACTTCGCCAAAACTTTTATCTAAAAAGGTCTGGACTTCACTGGGTTGAACCACAGCATAACTAACTTGTTCTGGAGAAGCGGCGATCGCATCTCCTTTGCTTTGATCTACAACCTCCTCTTTGCCTCGATTTTTGAAATAATCGACGGCGACTTTAGTTCCAATAGCACCCGCAGTGGCAATTCCGGCACCAATTAAAAAGTTACGAAGTCTGTTATCAGCCATTTTTTCTCCTAATTAAAATTTAATCGACTTTTGTGTTTTGGAATTGATTCCATTAACATGGGAATTTTAACAAATTTTACTTGATCTGTCATGAAACTTTCGATGGACAAGGGAAATATCAGTTGAAGATTAGATTACCATTGGGGATTAGAGTGTAATAGGGCTTCAGTGGCCTCGGCACTTAGGGGTTTAGAGAATAAATAACCCTGTCCATATTCACAATTAAATTGTCGCAGTTGATCTAACTGTTCCTGGGTTTCAACTCCTTCGGCAACCACATCCATTCCTAAGTTATGGGCTAAACTAATAATTGCTAAAACAATTTCGGTTTCTCGACCCTTTTGTCCCATATTTCTAATAAAAGATTGATCGATTTTCAGGGTATCTAAGGGGAAGCGATGTAAATAGCTGAGGGAGGAATATCCCGTCCCAAAATCATCTATACTCAAGCCAATATGATAGGATTTGAGTTGAGCAATGATCTCTAGGGTTTTACTGTTATCAATTAAAATACTTTCGGTTAACTCAATTTTGAGATCACCTGGGGAAATCTGGGTAGTGTTTAAAATGTTTTCTACAATTTCAATAACATTAGATAAATCAAATTGTTTGGCTGAAAAGTTAACATTTATAGTTAAGGGGTGAACTAAATTTTTCAGGGTTTTTAGGGTTTGCCATTCTTGCAGTTGTTGACAGGCTTGTTTTAATACCCAATTTCCGATGGGAACAATTAATCCGGTGGCTTCGGCTAGGGGGATAAAATCCGCCGGAGAAATCATCCCCTGTTGGGGGTGTAGCCAACGCACAAGGGCTTCAAATCCTTTGATTTTTCCGGTTTTTAAGTTAACAATTGGCTGGTAAAAAACGGCAAATTCCTGTTTAATAATTGCCTGACGCAGTTCAATTTCTAACTGCATTTTGATTAGGGCTTGATCATGAATTTTTTTGTCAAAAATTTCTAAACATCCCTTGCCTTTTTCCTTGGCTTCGTGCATGGCAATATCGGCATCTCTGAGGATATTTTCCGATTGATGATAATGGGTTGTGCCTAAAACAATCCCAATACTACTGGTTTTAAAGACTTGATGTCCGCCAATTTCAAAAGGATTGGATAGGATATGATTAATCTGTTTGGCCAGATCAATCGCTTCTAGGGGAGATTCAATGGATTTGAGTAAAATTGCAAATTCATCCCCCCCTAAACGAGCGACAATATTAGGATGGGAAACTAAGGATTGAATCAGATGGGCAAAGGCAATTAATAATTGGTCTCCTGCATGACGCCCTAAACTATCATTTACTACTTTAAACCGATCTAAATCTAAACATAATACAGCAAATAAATCCTGATGATATTTTTGCACCTGTTCAATGGATTTATCGATTTCACTAATCAAAAAGCTACGATTGGCTAATCCCGTTAGTCGATCATGAAAAACATCATATAACAGTTGAAATTCGGCTTTTTTCCGCTCCGTAATGTCATTACGAATCACAATATATTGATAGGGTTTATTCTTTTCATCTAAAAAAGGAACAATGGTGGTATCAACCCAATAGTAGGTGCCATCTTTGGCTTGATTCCGAACTTCTCCCCGCCAAATTTTGCCAGACTGAACCGTTGACCAGAGAACGGTAAAAAAGTGTTTGGAGTGATATCCCGAATTAACAATTCTATGATCTCGGCCGATTAATTCTTCCCGAGAATATTTAGAAATATCACATAACTTGGGGTTAACATAGGTAATTTTCCCTTGGGCATCAGTAATCGCTACAATAGAGGATTGATCGAGGGCGAACTTAAAATCGGATAATTCTTTATAAGAGCGTTGCAGAGCTTCCTGTAGATCTCGATTTACAAACAAGGGAGCCAAAAGTACCTTGATTTCAGCTTGAGTTTGGTTCAGAGTCCTGAATATCAGAACCCGAATTAACTGGAAAAACTGTTTTACCAAATCCACCATTGTATAAATCAGGCTGAATTAGCAACTTTTAACAAATTTTTTTGATTGATCCAATGAATGTAATTAAACTTAAAATTTGGGGATTCTTTCACCGAAGATAATGGAGCGGTCTGTTTTTGTTTCTCTGGTTTTGCAGAGCTTAGGGACAAATCAGGCATTTCTTCATGGCAACGACTACAATACCAATAAACTCCTGTGTGGCGAATATGTCGCAGAAGCGTAGATGAACAGCAGGGACAAATCACATTAGACATAATTAACCTCCTCAAAACCAAAATGGGAAATAATAAAAATTAAAACAAACTCAAAAAAATCAAGGTTAGAACTGGATTTAAACCCTGATCAAAAATGCGACTTAGGGGTCATGAATCTTAAAGATTTCTTCGAGAATTAAGCGATCGCCCAGGGAAACATCCTGCCATAATTCCAGTTCAGCATTTTTCGTGAGTCCGAGTTGCAAAGGGGCTACAAACCAAAAATCCTGATCGAAAATAAACCCCTGAGATTGGAGTTTAAAACAAACCCATTGCACCGCATAATTATTGATGTCCAACTCCGGCATCAAATAGGCAGAATGATGCAAAACCCAACGGCCAGCCTCGTGATCAATTTCGGCAAGTTGATAAATCGCCTTGATTAAAACCAATTCAACCCAGCCGGGATTGGGCAAAACTGTTAAAAAATCCTTCAATGCTTGGATATATTCCTGGTTTTGAGCGCGAAGAACATCAATAGCCAATTCCACATAGGATTGATCTATCTCACCCTGATTTTCCCTTCCTTGATCCGATGAGTTAATCACATTTTCCTGTGCCAAACGGCTAAGGCTGTAAAAAGGCCGATTTAAAGATGAACCAGTCGAAAACGTCACGATGGGACACTTACTTTTGAACGATTCGGGAAAGGGATCAATCGAAGTCTGGGTGTTTTCAACCGAAGTTAGACTTTTAGGGGTTAAATACATGGAACACAGTTCAACCTAAAAAAAGCAATTGCCTATAGTTGAACTGTAGCCAATAAGTGTGAAGATTTTGTGAGGAAAAAATTCTCATACTGATTTTGCAATAATTTGTTACGCTTCAATCCGTCCATTGCAGCAGAGTGCGAATTTGATCCACTAAATCCATGGCTTCAAAAGGTTTAGTAATCACCCCCGTTACTCCCAACTGAATAAATTGCTGTTTTTCACTCATTTTTGCCTTAGCAGTTAACAAAATTGTGGGAATATGCTGGGTTTCGGGATTAGCTTGTAAATGCTTAAAGGTGGTGGCCCCATCCATATCGGGCATCATCACATCCAAGAGAATGGCATCCGGTTGGGCTTTCTGGGCTAAAACCAATCCATCACTCCCACAGCAAGCGGTGATGACTTCCCAACCCCCAGCAACTTCCAGGCAAATTTGGATAATCTCCCGCACCCCATCATCATCATCAATAATCAGAATTCGTTTTGTTGTCATGATTCCACTTCGGTTGGTATTGCCATCGGTAGGGTGAAGTAAAAACAACTGCCCTGATCCACTTTACTCCGTACCCAGATCTGCCCACCATGTTGTTCGACAATTGAACGACAAATGGCTAAACCCAACCCGGTTCCGCCTTTTTTGCGAGAGTCTGAGGCATCAACTTGATGAAAACGCTCAAAAATGCGTTCAATTTTATCAGGAGGAATCCCCCGACCTTGATCTTGAATTTCAAACAAAATCTTGGGTTCTTCCGCAGGATTTTCTGGAGGTTCCGTCTTGACACTTAACCTAATATTATCCCCTGATTCGGAAAATTTGATCGCGTTACTTAATAAATTAGTTAATACTTGTAACACCCGATCAGGATCGGCATAAAATTCTAAACTTTGACTAAAAATCTCTAAATTAATCCCGCTTCGACTAGCCATAACCTGCATTTGTTCCGTAGCTCGCAACAGTAAATCTGCCGAATTCACAACTTGTTTATTCAGACAAATTTTTCCCGATTCTAAGCGTTCTAACTCTAAAATATCATTCACCAATCTAACTAAACGTTCGGCACTTTCGGCGGCAATTTTCATCACATGGACTCCCCGTTCGGACTGGGGATCAATTAATCCCGTCGATAACAGATTTAACCCGCCATGAATGGAAGTTAAGGGGGTTCTCAATTCATGACTAACCACGGAAATAAATTCATCTTTCATTCGTTCAATGGCATATCTTTCGGTGATATCCTCTCCAATACTCATCATCCCGATCGCATTTCCTTGTAAATCTTTTAACAGCGTATGATTCCAACTAATAATTTTTTCCTCTCCCAATTTGGTTTCAATCAACTGTTGACTATAGGGTTTAAAATCATATTCTAATAGTTCTGCAAAGTCTGAGGCACTCAGCCTTTGAGCCGAATTTTCTTGAAAATCTGATAACCAATTTTTTCCTAAAACTTCCGTTTGGGTATAGCCCATGACTTCCAATAAAAAGGGATTGACATATTCAACTTTCCCATTTCGATCTAATCCGACCACTAATAACCGGACATTTTCTAATAAACTCCGCCACCGTCTTTCGGCTTCGAGCAAATTCGCTTGACTTTGTTTTTGTTCGGTAATATCCCGAGCCATGGTGGAGAAAAGATACACCTGTCCTTCCTGATTTTTATGGGCAATAATCAATTGAGATAGGGGAATTTCCCGCCCATCATAGCTGGTTAGTGCAGTTTCACCGATCCAAGATCCCTCTCGAATTGCCGTAGGAAATCCTTGATTTTCAATAATTTCAACCGCCCATTGGGGATGGTTTTTAGGAATATGTTGATCGCTGATTTTTCCCTCTCGATCTAATCCTAAAATTCGCCGAGCCGACTGGTTATAATAAACCACTTCTCCCCCGGGTTTTGCCGAGGAAATAAAGTCGGGAGTCGCTTCAATAATCGAAATCAGTTTATCTCGTTCGGCTTCAGCTTGTTTGCGTTGAGTAATATCTTGCATCACCACCATTCCTGCTAAAATTTCTCCCTGTTGATTGCGAACGGGTAAGGCTTGATGATAATAAATGTGTCCCTCATATTCCACTTCGGAAATCGTCATTTCCCCCTCTAAAGCCGACCGATATAGGGGTTCAACAATCTTTAATAAAGCGGTCGGTAGGACTTGCCAAATGGTTTTTCCTTCTAACATTTTTCGAGATAAACCCTTGAGGACTAAGCCCATGCCATCGGCAATGGTATAACGCAAATCCAGATCCACTAAAAACACCGCTCCATCGGGAAAATTCTTGACTAAGGTGCGATATTGTTCCTCACTTTTTCGCAATTTAAACTCAGTCCGATGTCGCTGCATTAGTTCAAATTGTAAGCGCTCATTGGCGGTTTCTAATTCGGCTGTACGTTGAGCGACTCGTAATTCTAATTCTTCATTATTTTGTTGTAATAATTGTTCGGTTTGTTTGCGATGGGTAATATCTTTAGCAATTCCCCCCCGACGATCTAATTGTCCGGTTTCATTCAAAATCGGAAATCCCCGATCCCAAATCCAACGACAGGAGCCATCGGGACGCAGGATGCGATATTCCAAATCAAATCCCCGACCCTCGGGATTTTGCCTGGCGCGTAAAACCCGATTTTGATCCTGGGGATGAATGGTATGAATAAAAGTCTGGAAATTCTGATAGAGGGCATTAATATTTCGATTCCAAATTTGTTCATAGGCGGGACTCACATAAATAAATTGATTGCCCAGGGCATTAGTAATCCAAAAAACATCATCAATATTTTCAGCCAGTTGGCGGAATTTTTTCTCGGTTTCTGCATGGGACGCTCGAATTTTTAACGCCATAATTCCATAGACAATATCATCCACTAATTCTTTGAGTAATTTCACTTCGGCTGAATCAAAGGCATTGGCTTGAGTGGAATATAAATTCAGTACCCCAAAGGGAATCAATGAAATCTCTCCGTTCAATTTCGGTTGTAAATGTTGGTTGTGAGAGTCGGTCGCCATGATTAAAGGCAGGGCAATGGAGGAGGTATAACCCCGTTTTTGAGCTTGTTGTTTCCAAGGGGCATAATCGACATTGGCTTCAAAGTTTTGAAAAACACAGGTTTGCCCAGTTCTAACGGCCGTTCCCGAAGGCCCTTGACCCCATTGACTGTCATCCCAAGTCACGGTCACATTATCTAAATAGCCTGCTTCAAATCCGGCTTTAGCAATGGGAATAATTTGTTTGTCTGAGGTATATTGGGTATAACCAACCCAGGCAAAATGGTAGCCCCCAACATTAATTAAAATCTGACAAACATCATGGAGTAATTCGGTTTCTGTGGTGGCTCTGACTAGGGCTTGATTACAGTCGCTAATGGTTCTTAAAGCTCGGTTAACCCGGTGTAATTCTTCTTCGGCGCGTTTGCGATCGCTAATATCAGTATAAGATCCCACCATCCGCACTAAATTTCCCTGATCATCCCATAGGGCTTGACCTCGATCTAAAATCCATTTATAACTGCCATCTTTGCATTGAACTCGATGCTCCGTAATATAAAAAGGTGTTTTTTGATCTAAATGTTCTCGAATGGCTTTCATCACCCAAGGTAAATCATCGGGATGGACTCGTTTATTCCATTGGGTTAAATGGTCACAGACTTCCTGTTCCTGATACCCCAACATTTCCCGCCATCTGGGTGAGAAAAATACCTCCTCCGTTTGAATATTCCAATCCCAAATGCCGTCGTTATTTCCCCGTAAAGCCAGTTGCCATCGTTCTTCACTTTTTCGCAGGGCTTCTTCGGTTTGTTTGCGTTCTTGAATATCTTCTAAGGCTAATAAAATATATTTTTTTCCTTGCCATAATTGATCTAGGGTAGACACGAAAATTTGCACCCAATTACGTTGACCATTGGGGCGAATATACTGTTTTTCGATGGAAAATGTTTCGAGTAAATCTTGATCTTGAATTTGTTCTAACCACTCCATTCCTTCGGAATTGAGATAATGAATAAAATTATGAATAGTTTGACCGATTAAGTCTTTTTCGGCATAGCCTGTAATCTCACAATAGCGTTGATTGACTCGCAGGAGTTCTCCCGAGAAATCAATCAGGGCAAATCCGACGGCGGCTTGTTCAAAAATGGTTCGGAATCGTTCTTCACTTTTGACTAATTCTTGTTCGGCTTGTTTGCGATCGCTGACATTTTGCGCTAAGGACAGGAGGGAAACTAAATTCCCATCTTCATCCCGCACCACGGAATTATACCATTCACAATCAATCACTCTGCCGTCTTTTGTGCGATTTTGAGCTTCAATAATTTGGTGATTATTAGTGCCATCAATCAGTTGAATCATTTCTTGAGTCACTTTTAAGATATCGGTGGCAAAAACTTCTTGAAAGGTTGACCATTTCTGACCCAAAACTTCCGCCGATGTCCAACCAAAAATCCGTTCAGCTTGGGATGACCAGCGTTTAATTTTGAGTTGCTGATCCCATTCAATTACAACCAAGGGAGAATTATCAAAATGACAGGATAAGCATTGATGAGTCTGTTCTAATTCGGCAATTAACTGAGCCTGTTTTAAAGCAATTCCGACTTGATCAGCCAGTTGTTTTAAAAAGTTAGTTTCGAGGGTTTTCCATTGTCGCGGTTCTGCACATTGATGGGCTATCAAAAATCCCCATAATTTCGGTTTGGGGTCGGGGAAATGATCGGTTAATTCTGGATTTTCTGGTGGGGTAATAATCGAATCAATTTCTTTTTTTTCTAACCAAATCGGAACAATTAAACTAGCTTTAACTTGGAAATATTCCATTAATTGTAAATAGCAACTTTCCAAATTTTCTTGACTTATATCGCTAAAACTAATCACCCTATCAGGTACGGTAGCATCGCACAGGTAGGGGGTTAATTCCGGGGTATAAATTCTCTGGGATAATAGGGATGACCATTGGGGCATAACCGCTTCTTGAACTACAGTTCCTCCCCTGTGAAAATCTAATTTTAACATGATCACTCGATCAACATTTAAAACTTTCTGTACCTCCTCAACGGTGGTTTTTAAAATTAAATCCAGTTCCAAAGATTGCCTGATTTTTGAGGTGACTTCGGTTAATAGGTTTAAAAATTGATTTTGTTTTTGAGTTTCCGCAAAAGTGCGTTTTTGTTGGGTAATATCTCGTGTGGTTGCTAATAGGGTTTTAACCTGTCCCCCCTGTTGAATTTCCGGCACAATTAAAGTCTGAAAAGATCGCAGTCCTTCGGCGGTTTCAAAGTCAAACTCAAATTGTTGAGGCTGTCCCGTATCTAATACCTGTTGACAATTTTGCTCCCATTCTTGAGCAACCGGATCAGAAACTCCTAATTCCCGATTCGTTTTTCCAATAAATTTTTCTTGAGGAATTCGAAGCAGTACAGCGGTGCGACGGTTAACAAAAAGATGGCGTAATTTTTGATCTAGCCGAACAATACAATCCCCCGCATTATCCATTAATTTTTCTAGTTCGGCTTTGCGAGTTTGAAGTTGGGTTTCAATCCGTTGTCGTTCTTCAATTTGTTTTTTTAAGCATTCTTTAGTTACCTGTATAGTTGGGGTGGGAGTCAGGGTTGGGGAATAGTTTTTGTCGGATACTTTTTGCAGAACTGCTTGCACCGTTGAACATTGACTCAGATCTTTAATTACAGCGATAACTTCTGTTGTTGATAGGGGATAAATCTCAACTAAAATCTGATAATCATTCTGATAATGATAACATTTATAAATAATATTTTGGGCTACTTGAGTCTTGATCACCTGTTGAATAAGAGAGAGAAATTCTGAGGAGTCCTGTGGATTTTGTAACTCCTGTAAAACTAGATTAAATACATTTAATTCTGAAGATAAATTAGGGGCAGCTTCCGTAGGTAAAACATGAATTTGTTGCTGTTCACAATCAATGATTAGGATCAGATCATGAATCACTCCCAAAAATTGATCAATCTGCCATCGTGCATCCCAGGTTGGGGACTGGATCACCTGGTATCCCCTATTCGGAAAGGAAGAACAAATTTCTGAAGTCGTCATGGTAAAAGTTAAATTAATATTAAATTTTATAGAGACTTTTAGAATAATCTATTTCGCTAATTATATCAAATTCTATGGGATTTTAAACTCAAATTTTCGATAAACTGATAGTCAAACCGAACTTTTTTCCTCCTCCATTGCCCAAATCAGTTATCTGTTATCAGTCTAAATGCTTAAATTCGACGTTAAGATAGTTAATCTAAGTTAATTCAAGGTACTCAGACGGTTGTTTTTCAGGAGAATAGGTTTGTGAATGCTGCTGAACAGGCGAATAACGTGGTGGTTGCCAGCAAAATTGCATCGGTTGTGACTTTATTTAAAACTCAATTTCCCGACGCCCGGGTCGATCTTAAACCCTGGACAAATGACCCAGAGACACGGGAATTGGTTGATCCTGATTCTATTGATATTGGGTTCCATTTCCCTGGTCGAAGTCGGTTATTGCAAAGTCGCTGCATTTTAATTGAAATTCGGTTTTATCATGATCCGATTGATCAAACCCGTCGGGTGATTGGTGTCGAAGCCGCCGGATATGACCATCAAGGACAACAGTGGAAAGTCTCTACCATTGAAAATTGGAATTTTGTGGGTCAAACTGAACCTGAACCCGAATCGGCGGAAAAATTAAAACTCTTTTGTCGGCAAATCTTCCAACTATTTAATCCTAACCCGTAGTGAGTCCTTCAGGACTCCATCTTTTATTAATACTAGGAAATAGGTCATGGGAATTATCAACTAACAATCTTTCTATAAACCAAATCACAACGTTGGGTTTCGACTCCGGTTGTCGGTTCATAGCCAGAATGTTCATAGAGTTGTACCGCTTCTTTTAAAACCGATGCGGTTTCAATCCAAATTTCCTTAAACCCTTTTTGTTTAATGGTTTGTTCTAATTGTAATAATAGAAACTTTCCTAATCCCTTTCCTCGGGCTGGGGGTAATAAATACATTTTTCTAATTTCTGCCGCCCGATTTCCTCGTTTAATGGGATAAAATCCCGCCGTTCCGATTAATTGTTGATCCTGTTCTATGACCCAAAATTCTCCCCCAGTCTGTTGATAATATTTCTCCACTTCATAAACATCTATATCCGCGCCATGGGGTTCTGACCCTAAACCATATTCGGTTAAAACAGAAGCAATTAAATCCACCACTTCCTGACGATCTTGCGGTAGCCAATCTCGAATTAAAAAATTTTGATATTGAGTATTCATGCTATTAAAGATCTGTGATGTTCCCTAACTTCAAAATATCCTCAGAATAACTTAATAAAGTATTAAGGCGGTTTTGAATCGGGATAAGACGACTGTTAAAGGTGGCACTTTGACGGGCGGCTTGCAGAAATTTCATATCCATTTCCAAAAGTCGCATCTGTTTATGGGTTTCGGTTAAATAGGATTGAATTAGAGACTCAACGGCGGGATCAAAATCACCCTGGCTGATCCCCATAATTTCGGTTTCAAAGGTGGCTTTTAGCTGCTGAAAACTTTGTTTTAAACCGATGGGATCAACTGGAACTAAAATCACCTTGAGATCAAGCTGTTTTAAGCTATTTTGGAACTGCGCGATCGCCTTACAAGCAGATTTTGACAACATATTATGAAGAAACTTGTCTACAATTCTTAAATAATAGATAAGTATTGTGATCTGTGTTTTTGCCCCTTTTCGGCTAAATCCGATCCGCTACCCCATAGACCAAATCCTGATGTTCAGGGAGATTGGCGGTTAAGCCTCTGCTGTAAAAATGGATTAAGAGGTAGATTAAGCTTACCTTAAGAGGTGTTATTCTTCTATCAAGTGCAATTCAATTCCGTGAAACTTCAGCCTTTCACTGCTTGGGGCTTTTTGTTCCTTGTACGGGTATTAAAAAGCACATAATTTTTAGTTATCTGATAATTTTATCAGTATTATTACCCTTTAGGTGTAACTATCATGAATATTCAAACCCTTGCTAAAAAAGACTTTTCCTATGATTGTAGCATCCCCGATTGGTTGCATCAATGTATGGAGATATCTGGCGATTTAGTAAAATCCGATACATCTGTTTCGACAAACAGCGATTTAATTGTGCGGGCATTTCAATTTGCCTATCAATTGCACCAAGGACAGTATCGCAAATCGGGAGAACCCTATATTAATCATCCGATTGCCGTAGCGGGTTTATTGCGCTATTTAGGGGGGGATTCGGCGATGGTGGCAGCCGGTTTTCTCCATGACATTATTGAAGATACCGAAGTCACCCCAGAAGAACTAGAACAGCATTTTGGGGCAGAAGTTCGCCATTTAGTTGAAGGCGTCACCAAACTGTCCAAATTTAATTTTTCTAATACCACAGAACGTCAAGCGGAAAATTTCCGACGGATGTTTTTAGCTATGGCAAAAGATATTCGGGTGATTGTAGTTAAACTCGCTGACCGACTCCATAATATGCGAACTTTGGACTTTTTACCCGAACATAAACAGCGCAGCATTGCCTTAGAAACCCGAGAAATTTTTGCCCCCCTGGCTAACCGTTTAGGGATCGGTCGCTTGAAATGGGAATTAGAAGATTTAGCTTTTAAATATTTAGAACCCGAAGCCTACAAAGATATTAAGGAATTAGTCTTCGATCGCCGAGCATTTCGGGAAGAAAAATTAGCCCAACTTGCTCACGTTTTACGAGAAAGACTAGAGAAAGCGGGAATTAAATGTTATGAAGTCAGTGGACGTCCTAAACATCTGTATGGCATTTATAAAAAAATGAACCAAAGACAGAAACAGTTCCATGAAATTTATGATATCGCTGCCCTCCGAGTTATTGTGGAAACTAACGAAGAATGTTATCGGACGTTGGCAATTGTTCATGATGCTTTTCGCCCGATTCCAGGTCGTTTTAAAGATTATATCGGATTGCCTAAACCCAATCGCTATCAGTCCTTACATACGGGGGTAATTGGCAATACGGGAAGATCCGTTGAAATCCAAATTCGCACCGTAGAAATGCACCATATTGCTGAATATGGGATTGCCGCCCATTGGAAATATAAAGAAAAAGGCAATTCCAATATGGGTGAAGTCACTGGCATGGATGATAAGTTTACTTGGTTACGCCAATTATTAGAGTGGCAAAGTGATTTAAAAGATGCTACAGAATACCTAGAAAGCGTTAAAAGTAACTTAGAGTTTGACGATGTTTATGTCTTTACCCCAGAAGGAGATGTAATTGCCTTAACTCACGGGGCGACCCCGGTTGATTTTGCCTATCGGATTCATAGTGAAGTCGGGAATCATTGTAAAGGAGCAAAAGTCAATGAGCGAATTGTTACCTTAGATACTCCCCTGAAAAATGGCGATATTGTGGAAATATTAACCCAGAAAAATATTCGCCCCAGTTTAGATTGGTTGAATTTCGTTAAAACTAATACGGCTAAAAACCGGATTCGTCAGTGGTATAAGCGATCGCACCGGGATGAAAATATTGACCGAGGACGGGAATTGTTAGAAAAAGAAATGGGGAAAAATGGCTTTGAATCCCTGCTCAAATCTGAACCCATGCTTTCGGTTTCTAAGCGCTGTAACTATCATAATGTTGATGATTTATTAGCAGCATTAGGTTATGGGGAAATCACCTTAAATTTAGTAGTGAATCGTCTGCGGGATGTGGTGAAATCCCAGAGTCAAATTCAAACGGTTTCCCAAGAACTGACTACTACTTCTTTACAGGTTCCTCACCTACCTTCCTATTCTCAACTTCCGTCTTCTTCCCCCAGTAATTCTCCGATTATGGGAGTTGAAGGATTACTCTATCATATGGCTGGATGTTGTAATCCGATTCCAGGGGAACCGATTATTGGGGTTGTCACCCGCACAAAAGGGATTTCCATTCATCAACAAGGGTGTTCTAATACCTTAACAGTGGAGGGAGAAAGATTCGTTCCTTTGAGTTGGAATCCGAACTATCAACAGGGCGGACGTCCTCAAACATACGGGGTGAATATTTGTATTGAAGTCTTGGATCGAGTGGGGGTTTTGAATGATATTTTATCTCGTTTGAAAGATAATAATATTAATGTTTGTAGCGCCCAAGTTAAGACATTTCCCGATGCTCCGGCGTTAATTGAGTTGGGAATTGAAATTTGCGATCGCGAACAGTTTGAACGCACTTGTGCCCAAATCAAAAATATCAGCGATGTATTAACCTTGCGTCGAATTAATAGTAAATAGGTCGAAAACTGATGATTACAGCCGTTTGGTCGATCCCCCTAAATCCCCCTTAAAAAGGGGGACTTTGATCCCTATTACCCCCTTGTTAATGAGGGTTAGGGGTGATCGGTTCCCCCATTTTTAAGGGGGTTAGGGGGGATCTAATTTTAAGACACAGAAACAACCTGTTCAACGCTTTCATTTCCCATTCTATCTACTGCACGAATCGCATAGTTTCCCGGGTTAACACGAATAGAAGTAGTATCTTTATTCACCACTTTCACTAACTGCCAACCCGTAGAAAATTGTTGATAAATTGCCCAAGAACGGATATCATTAGTATTAGCAGGCATCCAAGAAATCATACCAGAATTAGTTTCAATTCCGCTAGGAGGTTCCGGGGGTTGATTATCCAACCAAGGCATAATCGGAACTAAAGCTGGAGTAGGATAAACCGCACTTTTGAAAATTTCATTCACCCCCTGACGATTATCTCGGAATATCTTCATACTAAAAAAGATATTTCCTAAAGATAATTGGGGGGCTGTTTGTCGGGAAATTGCGATCTGTCTTTGGATTTCAGAAATAGACCATTCATTTTCAATCCGATAGAGAGCATTTCCGGCATAAATATGACGTCTTTGAGGATTATTTTGTAACCACCAATTTAACAACACGGGATAACTTTGTTGAGGGGGATCAATTTTCCAATACAGTTGAGGTGATAAATAATCCATCCACCCTTGTTCGACCCATAGTTTAACATCTGCGTAGAGAGAATTATATTGATCAAGTCCAACTGTTCCCGGGGCAGCACCAGGGCGATAAATGCCAAAGGGACTAATCCCAAATTTAACATAGGGTTTGGTCGCTTTAATCCCATCATGAATGCGTTTAATCATCAGATTAACATTTTGTCGTCGCCAATCGGCAAGCCCTAAATTACCTCCGGCAGCACGATAGGAATTATAGGTTTGACTATCAGGAAAGGGAATACCATCTTTAGGATAGGGATAGAAATAATCATCTAAATGAATGCCATCAACATCATAACGTTGTACCACATCCATAATCACATTATAGGTTTGATCTTGAACTTCCTTTGCCCCCGGTTCCATCCACATTAAATCCCCATATTGATAGGCATATTGGGGGAATTTTGATGCCATATGATTCGGTGCAAAGGGCGCATTTCCTCTTAATCTTGCCCGATAAGGATTAAACCAAGCGTGGAGTTCAATATTGCGTTTATGGGCTTCTTCAATGGCAAATTGTAGCGGATCATAATAGGGTTCGGGGGGTTTTCCTTGGGTTCCTGTTAACCACGCACTCCAAGGTTCTATACTAGAACTATACAAGGCATCTCCATTCGGACGCACTTGCAGAATTAAGGCATTTAAGTTTAATTCTTGCATCCTATTTAGGATAGCAATTAGTTCAAATTTTTGTTGATCAACTGATAAATTTGATTTAGACGGCCAATCAATATTAGCAACCGTTGCTGCCCAAACTCCCCTAAATTCTCGTTGATGACTAATGGAATTTGTCGGATTAATTATTCCCTGGGATAATAAATTTTCCGATGGTTCTTGTCTGACTGTTGAGATATTAACGGAAGTGGAAAGAACGGGAAATTGAGCCAAGGTTAATCCCAAGAAAACACAACAAATGCTCAAGGCTAAATAACGTTGAAATTTGGTAATTTTTCCCAGTCTAATTTTCTGAATTTGACTTGTCACTGAACGGGTGAAGGATTTTAAGCGTTTAATTCGCAAATACTCCCAATATTTTGGGGGTTTAATAGAGTTCCAATTCATGTTTATTGTTGAAGGAGATGACTAATATCAGTTATCAGTGTAGAGACGTGCCACGGCGCGTCTGTATGAGTGAAGTAATCCTACAACTGATAACTGATTAATAGCTTAACGAAGAAGGGGACATCTTACAAGGGAATCATCCCAATCGGAAAAAAATTAATATCTTCCCCGAGTCAATTCTGCCCAATTTTCGGTACAATATCTGAGTACAACTTAATCAAGGAAAAAAGCATGACTCAGGTTAAAATTGGCATTATTGGCGGCAGTGGGTTGTATA
Organism: Planktothrix sp. PLAVEN19ND; assembly: GCF_057220675.1. NCBI lineage: Bacteria > Bacillati > Cyanobacteriota > Cyanophyceae > Oscillatoriales > Microcoleaceae > Planktothrix > Planktothrix sp. PLAVEN19ND. The sequence goes on from NZ_CM170132.1 coordinate 4,943,907, forward strand.
ACATGGAGGCATTTACCGATGTAGAGGAACTCCATATTGATACTCCCTATGGTCAGCCTTCCGATGCTATTTTAGTCGGAACTTTAGAAGGAATGCGCGTGGCATTTCTGGCTAGACATGGACGTACCCATAGATTTTTACCGACAGAATTACCCTATCGGGCTAATATTTATGCACTCAAAAGTTTGGGTGTTGAATATATTATTTCCGCTTCGGCGGTGGGTTCATTAAAAGAAGAATTTAAACCCTTAGATTTAGTGGTTCCTGATCAATTTATTGATCGAACCAATCAACGGGTTTCTACTTTTTTTGGCAATGGGGCTGTAGCTCATATTACCTTTGGTGATCCGTTTTGTCCCCAATTATCAAAAGTATTAGGAGAAGCGATCGCCAGTTTAAATTTACCTGATATTAATTATCATTTATCGGGAACTTATGTCTGTATGGAGGGGCCAGCCTTTTCTACCAAAGCCGAATCTAATTTATATCGCAGTTGGGGGGGAACAATTATTGGGATGACCAATTTAACCGAAGCCAAATTAGCCCGGGAAGCGGAAATTGCCTATACAACCTTAGCATTAGTTACCGATTATGATTGTTGGCATCCTGATCATGATCATGTCACCGTTGAAATGGTGATTCAAAACCTCCGCAAAAATGCGGTTAATGCTCAACAAGTTATTCAAGAAACCGTGCGTCGGTTAAAATATCATTTACCGAAATCCGAAGCCCATTCCGCCTTAAAATATGCGGTTTTAACCCCCTTGAATCAAATTCCTTCAGAACGCATACAACAGTTAGAATTATTGTTGAAAAAATATATCTAAACCCAAGGTGGCTGATGCCACCTAAATTATAATAAATTAATCCAAACAAAACCGTTGTTGCGCCGTTGTTGCGCATCTTTTCTATAACTTAATAACAGAAGTGATAAAACTTTAAATTAAAAGGATAAATAGCTGATGATTGCTCATCCCCAGCCCCAATTGATGACTCCCCAAGAATACCTGAAATGGGAAGAACAACAACCCCTGAAGTATGAATATATTAATGGGCAAGTCTTGGCGATGACCGGGGGAACTCTTGCCCATAACTCTATTGCCTTAAACCTCGCCGCAGCGCTCAAAAATCACCTACGGGGGAAAAAATGTAAAGTCTTTATGGCAGATGCTAAAGTGGGAGTCTCGGACAATGGCCCCTTTCACTATCCTGATGTCATGGTCACTTGTGATAGTCGAGATCAAACTGCTCGCCAGGTTGTCTATCATCCTTGTCTAATTGTAGAAGTATTGTCACCAGGTACAGAACATATCGATCAGGGAAAAAAATTTAGGAATTATCGTCGAATTGATACTTTAAAAGAATATGTTCTGATTGAAGCAGAAACAATGAGTGTAGATTGTTACCGACTCAATGAGAAAGAAAAATGGGAACTCACTGCTTATTCCCCAGAAGAAACTATTGCCAACGAGACAGACTTGGAAGTTCACTTCACCAGCGTTAATTTCCATTGTCCTATTTCTTTGCTGTACGAAGATGTTGTTTTTCCTGAAGACAATACGGAGGCATCTGTTGAAGGTTAAGCAAATAATTGATATAATCCTATAAATCAATTCCTCTTACCCGCATGATCATGTTAGCCACCTCCCCCACCTACACAATTACTTGGGAAAAGTTGCCAGATGATTTTGTGCTACCCAATGACCCTGTGGATAATATCAATCAACCCGCCCTCGCCGCCGCCCTCACCGAAAGTTTGCAACTGGCCGGAAAACTGCCAGAAACGGCCCTCACCCCGACGAACTACGGCATTTGTGCGACTATCAATGGCAAAATCGCCGTTAAAGCCCCCGACTGGGCCTACATTCCCCAGATTTCCGTGAGTCGAGGGGAGGTGGTTCGCAGTTATACCCCCCAACTCCAGGGGGAAATTCCAGCCTTGGTCTTAGAGTTTTTATCCGATACCGATGGCGGAGAATATTCCGTGAAAGAAACCTATCCCCCCGGGAAATTCTTTTTCTATGAACAGATTTTGCAAGTCCCGAATTACGGGATTTTTGAACCCCACTCAGGGAGCTTAGAATTGTACGGTTTTGGTGATACCCAAAGGTATAAACTGGAATCGGTGAATGAGCAGGGCTGGTTTTGGATACCGGAAATGCAGCTTTTTCTGGGAGTCTGGCAAGGAACTCGCGAAAACCGTCAGGGCCATTGGTTGCGCTGGTGGGATGAACAGGGGAATTTGCTATGGTGGGGTGCAGAAAAGGTTGAACAGGAACGGCAACGGGCCGAACAGGAACGGCAACGGGCCGAACAGGAATATCAACGGGCCGAAAGATTAAAAGCTCAACTGCGCGCTGCTGGAATTGAGCCTGTAGAATAGGGCAAAGCATAAACTGTTAACTGCTACTCCCAGAAGGTTTTATGATTAAGACAGGTAAATCAAAATCATGCTTGAACACCTCAAGAGGATAAAGGGCCGATGCTCTATTTAGCGGAAGTACAAAAGCAGAGTAACAAATTTGGTCTGGGTGGCGGGAGGACAGAACTCAAGCTATTGGCTTGTCAGCGAGGTGAAAACAATTGGAGTGCCGTATCTGGGGATGAGGTCGTCCTGGCTGAAGATGCGAATAACTTCAAGGATGGAACTTTAGTTTTAGTCGATCTGAATACGGGTAAACAGGTACAGCGCATTCAAGAAGCTGCGCGCCAACTGGTGGGAATTCTCCAAGATTTTTCTCGGTTGCAAGAAAAATTCAAAACCCAACAGGAAGAAATCGAACAGTGGAAAGAGTCCTTGACTTACCAAAGTCAAGAATTGAATCGTCGGGAAATGGAAATGGAAGCCCGACGGGAACAAATGGAACAACTGGAGGGAGAATTAGAGCGACTCGAACAGCAGCGTCAAGAAATCGATCGCTCTAAGGATGAAAGTAACCGTCTACGTTCTGAAATTGATCAAGCCCGTCAAGATATTGAAAGCACTAGGGCCGCATTACAACAGCAACGACAACACCTTGAAGAACAACAGGTCGCCTTGCAGTCGTCTCCTTCCCTCACTGCGGAACAGTCAGAACTCCTGGGAAATTTACTCAATCAACTATCTAACCCCATTTCGATTTCACCCCTACAAACACAACTCGAACGCTCCCGGGAACAGGTAGCCAGTGCTCTGAATGAACTCGAACAACATCACCAACTGTTACGGGGACAGCGTTCCGAAGCAGAACAACTTCAACAAACCGTAGACAGTAAGACCACAGAGATTGAACAGCAATGGCAGCAATGGCAACAGGCCCAGGATACTTTAATCCAAAACCGGGCGGAGTTAGTCGGTGAGCAACAGTTACTTCAAACAAAACAGGACTATGCCCAAATCTTAAAAACCCTGATCCAAAACCGTCAAACCCTATTAGAACAGTTACAGGATTTAGCCTCTCGTCAATCGGAAAGTGATCCGGTGGCTGTCAGTGTCAAGGTAGATGTCCAAGCCTTAGAAGCGATGTCCTTGGAACAATTAGAAACCGAAGTTAAACAACTCGAAAAAGAGTGGGATCGCTGGTTTCGGATGGTGGGAGAACAGGAGGAGGAACTCAAATACAAACTCGAAGATATTCAGGCAATTCAGGAAAAACTCAAAACCATTAGTGATTCCGAACGGGAAAATTTACAAACGGAATTAGCCGATGAACAAGACGCCTATCAAATGCTGAATGAAACCTTAGTGGGTCAGCGTCGTACCCTCAAAGAACGGGAGGAACATAAAACCCAATATCAAGCGGTTTTACTCCGTCGCCAGGGTCTAACCCCCGTAACCCCTGGAGGGGCTGTTGATTTTAAATCGGTGATTGCCAGTTTAGAAACCCAACAACAGGAACAAAAACAGCAACTCCAAACCTTGGAAACCGAAATTCAGCAACTGAGTTCGAGCTTTGAACAACGGCAAGCCGATCTCAATAGTCGCACCAACACCACCGAACAAACCCGCCAACAGTTAGAAGCGGCGGAACAAAGTTGGATCGAACAGCAACGGATGGTAGCCGAACTTTGGGGCCGGATTAGTTTATATCAGGAAATGTTACAACCAGTTCAAGACTCCTGGAATCAAGTTCGCCAACAGTTAGAACAAACCACAACTGAATTGAATCAGTTGGTCGAAATTTCCCAAAATCAAACCCGGACAACGGAACAATTACGGCAAGTTTTATCAGTGATCAGTTAACAGTAATCAGTTATCAGTGTGAGAGTTATCAGTTATTAGTAAAAAGTTCATCGTTAATAGTGGTGGGCTACTAACTGTTAACTACTAACTACTAACTGTTAACTACTAACTACTAACTGCTAACTGCTAACTGCTAACTGTTAACTGTTAACTGTTAACTGATGACTGATGACTGATTATTATTCTTCCTCAAAGCCTGATTCTGCTGTTAAATCTGGGGTTTGATTGTCGGTTTCCGGGTCAACGGGGATACAAATGAAGTTATCATCTTGAGTATAAATCAGGTTTTGTTGACGGAGTTTTCCCATCAGCCGGGTTACCGTAACCCGTGTAGTCCCGATCGCACTACCAATTTGAGAGTGAGTTAATGACCAAGGGAGACGATAACCCTTAAACCCATCCTCCCCATCACCACTGGTATAATACTCGCCGTATTCTTCAATCAGTAAGGTTAAAAATCCCAGAAGTCGGTCAATGGTACGTCGTTGACCCAATGTACTTAACCACAGTAATTTCCGTTGATGCTGGTAACGAAAGGCATCAAGGACTTCCCGACGAAAATGGGGCCAGTTATCCAAGTCATGCCAATACATCCATAAAACCGTTGTATCATCGGCGTGACTATAGGCTTGCAAGCTAAAAGGAGACTGGGCAATCAATTCAAAGGGCTGACCCGCCCCCACAAAACCCAAAAAGGCTTCGTCTAAATTGCGATTACGCGGTCTGGATTTGGGTCTGCTCTCGGCATATTGGAGTTCAGCGCTACCCACTAACCGGACAGCCCCTCGTTGCACTAAATACAGTAACCCAGGACGGGCTGGAATCCGTTCATCTTTAGTGAAACTACGACAACGGTAATGTTCCTGAGCCCAGTCGGTAATCCGTTGCCAGGTTAAAAACGGTCGGTTAGAATCGGTTGGAATCGGGGAAGACTGCATCATTAGATCGGGTAATTAGAAATTTTCAATCAAAATCAAAGGCGAGAGGGCGGTTAAGACACCTAGGGGTAAACGGTGTATTTGATGCTTGAGGTAAACGGGTTTAAGATATTTTAACCAATGTAGCAAAAAACACATCCCTTTGGGAATCAATAATCAATTCTTTTCAAAAATAAATTTCAAAAAATTGGGATCGTGCTTTGACCGGGTGTGCTGGTAATATCAGATTTGAGCAACTTGCCAAGGTCGTTTGATCACTCATGCTAACTCTAGCAGGTAGGTTAAGGGTACAACTGAGACGAACTTTAGATTCTTTAGGAATTGATACGGCGGACTCTCAGGAAATTCTCGTAAATTGGATTAAAAATAATACCAGGGTAATCTATGGATCGGCGATCGCCCTGAAATTAGCCTCCCGTTTGCATCAATCCCCTTTGGATCTGGCCACGTCCATCGGTCTGAAGTTCCAAACCCTCAACTTGGGTAAATTACCGGATGTCACGATTCGGGTATTACCCTCGGGACTATTGCAGTTTGAGTTCACCGATCTCGGAATTGCCGCTTGGTTAGAACAAATGATCCGCCATCCCTGGACACCCACTCCGATTCAGGAGCGGCAAATTCTGCCCGATCTATTTGGGATTCAATATAGTCATGCTCGCTGTTGTTCCTTATTGCGTTTAGGCGATCGCGATCAGTTAATTACCCTAGAATCATCTAATTTAATTGCTACATTACCCTTGAAAATTAATCCCAATTCTCCGCCGATTCCCTGGTTAAATCCCCAAGGAAAACTACACTTTACCCAAAGTTATGAATATCAATTATTGACCCAATCGGTGAATCTGGTCGATCTTCTATTCTGTTCTGATAGTCCTCAAAATTGGCAAAAAATTGCCGAACAATTTAGCCAACATTTTCAACAATTTTATCGTTATTGTCAAATTTGGGGAGAAGTCAAACAAAGCCAACCTGAGTTAGCTCAAGCCAGACTAGGTTTGGTTTTGATTACCCAATTTCTCCTCAAAATTTTATTAGAAGAAAAACTAGGAATAATGCCTCCCCTAGACCTGTAGTCAGCCCTTTAGGGCTAACTAATCCACTAAAAAATCCGTCAGAACTTCATCCGGCTCATCCTGATCATTGTCATCGGTTAACAGTTGGGAAAAAGTAGAACTAGGGGAAAGCGAAAGTTCCGGGATAACTATTTTTTCCAGAGCGACTATTTTAGCTTCTAACTTGGCAACTTTATTTAATAATGGTTTTAAAGATTCAACTTTTCCCTGTAAATCTAATAATTCTTTTTGGAGATTAAAATATTCCAAATCGACAGACTGACTACTCAAAAAAACTCGGGTTTTATCTAAATACTGACCAATGGCTTCTTGAACTAATTCTTCTAAGGAATGTCCGGTTTCCAGGGATAATTGATGGAGTTGTTCGGCCCATTCTGAAGAAACAGTTGTTTCTATTTTTGTATTATTTAAGCTCATGAATATTCAGGATTTTAACAAAGAACGGTCGGTCAAGTTTGGAGAAATTTAGGGGAATTTACTCTAGGATAAAAACACCCATTTAAGGTGAATAGGGACGAGGTAATGGTCAATAGGAAAGTATTTTATTGCCTATTGCCCATTCCCCATTCCCCATAGAAAATAATTGACCGTTAATTATGATCGGAATTCGGAAAAGTCCGCTTAAATTCTTCGATTAATTCGTCAATTTCTTCTAAGGCTTGATTAACGTCTATTCTAAGAGTTCCTAAATTGGGTTTTTCCAATAGCTTAACGAGGGATTCTCGTTTACCTTCAATTAAAGCAACTCTTTCTCTAATAGTATTGGCATCCATGTTTTTTTCCTCTCTCAGTAAATCAGTTATTAATTTAACATCCCACCGTCAACTATTCCAATATTAGATAACAGAGGATTTAAGTTAGAAAAACCCTGGGTCGGGAAGGAGAACTCCTCCTACTCTGGGTTATAAATTTATTATACCCTATGGAGATGATCAAATTGAATATAGAACCCCAAAAATAAAGTAGCCTATTCAAGTTCTTTGAGACGATCTAACACCTCTTGATAGGCAGCTTTTCGACCTAATTTATCATAAAGTTCAGCTGCTTTTTGAAAATCCGATCTCGCGTTAATTTTATTCTTCAATTTCAGATAAGCCAAAGCTCGATTATAATAGGCATCCGCAAAACCAGGATTTAAACGAATGGCTTCGGTATAATCCTCAATTGGATTAAGGCCACGAGTGGGTTCACCAATATTAGTGGCTAAAAGAGTCCGGGCAATTCCCCGATTAAAATAGGCTTCAGGAGTGTTAGGATTTAATTCAATCGCATGATTGAAAGCATAAATCGCATCCCAGGTTTCACCTTGATCTAATAAAGTTAAACCTTGAAAATAAAACGCCTGATAGGTTCGGGGAAAATCCAAGGAAACTGGGTTAGCTTCCGGTAGTTTTTCATCAATGACTAAATCCGATGATTTTAAGCCTGTTTCTAATAGTTTTGCGATAAATAAATTAATGGGAATAGCCGCATTGAATCCCGTTTTAATCGGAGCTACATCACCAGAACTGGTTTGGGCAAAGCCAAATTCCCCCTGGCCATGTAACCCCACTACCCGGCCTTCAGAATCGAAAACCGGCCCCCCACTCATGCCACTCCAAGTCACCGCTTGATAGCGTAAATTATAGCCTTCTGGACGATTTTTTGGGCGACTGGTAACTAATCCCGGGGATAATTCCGGTTCCCTTTCCACTCCAGTTAATCCCCCGGTTGCCGGATATCCATAAACATAAATCTGAGCACCAATAACCGCCTGTTCAGAATTACCTAATGTGGCAATTGGGTAGTTTTGAGAACTTTCAAATTGAATAATAGCTAAATCCGGTTCTTTATCATCATTTTGTAGCCGAACAATTTTTATCTGCGGATGACTATTTCCATCGGAGGTTCGCACACTATATTTAACATTTGGATCTTCTACAACATGATTCACCGTCAAAACCGTATAAACCCTGTTATTTTTAGCAATAATGACCCCAGACCCATCCCCTAACGGACTGTTAATTTGCACGGTAATGGGTTCGGCGATTTCTGCCACCTGTTGCGCCGTTTTTGCCAGGACAATTGCAGACTGACTGACAACCAGTGTGACAACCGTTGCTGTTCCCGTTAGCAGATAAAGAAGGGAATCAGATGAAAACGACCCTAAACCCATAATTTAACTCCTAGATATAAATTCCCTTGATTTGCCATTACCCGTTACCCGTTAAAAACTGGGACAAAATTCATCAGAGGACAATTTGATCAATAGACGCAAATTCACTGGATTTTGTTCATCATTTTTTTGACTTCTATCTTAAGTTAATCCCAATTAGACGAGCTTGCAAGTCGGGAAAAGATTACCTCAAAGGAGAATCACCCACTTGCTCAAAATTCCTAAATCAAAAAATACTTACCAAATTGTTTTGACAAATGGATAATTAAGAATCTTAGCATCGCAGGTGACAAGGGAAATTTCATAGCGTCGTGCGATCGCTACTAAAATTCTATCGGCTGGATCTTTGTGAAAAACCTCTGGTAGTTGTGTACTCGCTATGGCATCTATGGGTGATAAAGGTTCGATCACAACCCCCGAATGAGTTTGTGCTAACTGATCTCAGGCATAGGTTCATCAAAATCACTGGCAATAGTAATTGGTTTTCCCCTAAGTGGATAATGTTTTGTTATCGGTGTAGTTTGACAGGGGACAATTCTAACAATGGGTAAACCATACAACTTCAGATTGGTTTGTCGTCACCTCGTCAACAATCGTATTTAGGGAGAGATCAATTTCCTGTATATTGAGATATTTCATATCAGTAGCTATTCTCTAATAGATCTATCATTCTCCAAACTTCTGAAAACTATTTTATCCTAATTTGTCTCAAAAGTGGAATTACTCAACAGGAATTAACGACTAATCAGTCAATTTTAATTGAAATAGGGACAAGTGATTAATAATTGCTTGAGTTAATCCTTCTAGGGTATATTCTCGCGCTTCGATGTCTACCCGTCCCAACAGATTCATGCAGCTTTTAGAGGTTTGGGGGCCAATCGAAGCAATACAAATTGTATCTAAATAATCCGGGGTTAAAGCTTGTTCCGGTAGGGCTTGAATCAGTTGACAGAAATTCTTAACGGTTTTGGAACTGGCAAAAGTAATCACATCAATTTTTTGAGTTTGTAATGCCTCTAAAACTTCAGGCGAAATCCTCTCAGGACAACCGGATTCATAGGCAGCAACTTCTGTGATGATTGCTCCTTTTGCAGTTAATTCCTGTACTAAAATTTCCCGTCCTCCGGTTTCAACTCGGGGGAATAAAATTCTTTTTCCTTCTAGGGAATCGGGGAAATATTCAACTAGGGAATCCGCAATAAAATCCGGCGGAATAAAATCAGGTTTTAAATAACGTTCTTGTAAACTAGCGGCGGTTTTTTTACCGACTACGGCGATTTTAGTTTGACCTAAACTGCGGGTATCTTTCCCCAAGACAATTAATCGATTAAAAAAGTATTCTACTCCATTAGAAGATGTCAAAATTAACCAATCAAAACTATTTTCTAATTGTTCAATCGCTTGATCTAAACTCTCCCAACTCGACGGAGGGGTAATCACTAAAGCGGGCATTTCAATAACAATTGCTCCTTGAGCTTTTAATAAGTCACTTTGGAGACTGGATTGTTCGACGGAACGAGTTACTAATATAGTTTTACCAAATAGGGGTTGGTTCATAGTAGCCGAATTTAAAATAGAATTTTGAGGCAGTTTTTCCCGTTGCCAAGGGTATTGATCCGGGTTGATAAAATCGCGTAAACGGACGACTTCACCCACCACAATCACACAGGGAGATAGGGATTGATTGGCTGTTATTTCTACAATATCATTTAATCTGCCAACCCAAACTTTTTGTTGTGGACAACCGCCGGATTGAATAATAGCAATTGGGGTTTGAGGGAGTCGTTCATGGCGTAAGAGTTGATGAACAATTTCAGCTAAATTCCGTCCTCCCATTAGAATAACTAGGGTTTCTATCTGAGAAACAATTTGCCAATCTAAGGCTTCTAAATCATGGGCAGTTAGGACGGCAAAACAACGACTCATTACCTGGTCAGTTAGGGGAATATGGGCGAGGGTTGGAGCCGCCAAAGCCGAAGAAAGTCCGGGGATTACTTCAAATTTACATTCCGATTCAATTAAGGCTTGAATTTCCGATGTTGTTCGTCCAAAAATAAAAGGATCACCTCCTTTTAAACGAATTACTTGTTTTCCTAATTGACAATATTGAACTAATAATTGATTGATTTCAGTTTGGAGAGTGCTGGGTTTCCCACCTCGTTTTCCGACTTCCAATTTCAAACAATTTGTCGGAACTAAAGTTAAAATAGAATCATCGACTAAAGCATCATAAATTATGACTTCTGCTTGGGAAAGTAATTGTTGTGCTTGTAGGGTAAGATAGGCAATTTCCCCTAGCCCAGCCCCCATTAAATAAACTTTTCCAGTTGGGTTAATCATTGATAAATTTCATAAAAATTTGGGTTCAAATCTAATTTTATCCTAATTTCAGGGTGTGAAACTTTAAGAAGTGTCACAGGGGCGATCGCGATCTGAATATTTTTATCCATAATCGGGATTAAAAGAGAACAGGGAAATCCGACTTTTAAATAGAAAGCGCAAATAGGGTTGGGTCTTCCAAACCCTGCGGGTTTTTATCACAAATCCTATACGGATTGCCATATCATTAATTAGGATTAATCATCATGAGAGTTCAGTTTAATTATGGTTTTTTTGGTTTGGGATTAACCATCCTTTTGTTAATTTTGTTTAGTGTGTTACAATGGTTGCAAATTTCGGCGGGAACCTTTTTAGATTGGGTGATTGCCTGTGCCATTTTTTGGTGGTTATTATTAATTGTAACCGTTCCTTGGAATATTCATTTTGAAGCTAAAGAAGTTTTAGCCGAAGCCGAGGAATCGAAAAAAAAAGGGATTCCCGTTGAACCGAAACAAGTGGAATATGTCACCCAGTTAGCCCGACGTTCCCTGGGGGTGGCTTTGGGTTTACACTTAATATCTACTTTAGGACTTTATGGGTTAGCTTGGTCGGGAATTAGTCTGGTAGGTTATTTGGGTGCGGGGGCGGCTTTATTATTAACTATTTTACGGCCATCGGTGCGGGCTTACCAATATTTATCAATCCGATTATCCATGGTTCGCCGTCAAATTTCCTATCCCCGCGAGGACGTGGTAGAACTGCGAAATCGCTTTGAAACTGTAGAATTAACCTTGAAAGAATTACAAAGCCAATTGAATCTTAAATATGCGGATTCTTGGGCTTCTCAACAGGAACAAAGATGGCAAGCAACTCGTCAAGATTTCACCCGATTAACGGCGAATTTAGAATCCTTAAAATCCACTAATTTATCCGAACATGAGCGTTTAGAAAAAGAGGCTAAAAATGCGATCGCTCAATTAACCACCGATGGACAATTCCTTAATCATGTTAGAGAAATTATTCGATTTGTAAAAGAAGCCTAAAGATTGAGGGGAGAAAGGAAAATAATCAACCTTCTCCTTTTTTTGTGTCTTTGTATTTCCTTAAATTTCATACAGTCTTCTTAGCAAGGCTAAAATTTGATCGCCGTAGGTGGAATCATCTGACCATCTCCCGCTTAATTGCTGAACAAAAGGAGCAATTCCTCGGGTAACAAATTCAAAGCGAGGATCAACAATATCTTGGACTAAAGGTTCATAACTTGCATAAGCTTTTAGATGTTGAATATGGGCTCTAACTCCGATTTGAATTGTCTGGAAAGAAGCACTTTCGGCAGATCCACCCAAACTTCCTAAACCTCCAAAATTATTTTGTTCGGGTTTGAGAGTGCCGCCAAATTGTAGAAAGTTAGTTTCCAAACACATTTGAGAGAACGCAATATCATGATTCACACCTTCTATAGCCGCTTCTTCTCGATAAAATTTAGCAATTTCAGGCACGGTATTAAGCATCTGATAATCTTGAGTTTTGATAAACATAATTAGTTGAACTTCTGTGGTTAAACCATTGCCCATAATCTGATCCATTTGACTATTATAGGGACGAATATTAGAACGAAAAACCACACTTCGATTGGGATTATCCCAGCCCACAGAAATTCCAAAACTCTTGAAATCAACAGCCCGAATATAAACAATATTATTATATCTAATTCTTCTTACCCGAGCAGAAATTTGTGATAAATTCAATCCAAATTTATCGACTATATCAATTGGAATATAAGCATTTCCATTGACTAAAATTCCATTTTCCCCATAGCGACGACCATTAATATTAATCCCAATAGAACCATAAACTGGTGTACCTGGGGGAACGGTTGGAATAGGATTTGTTGAACTATTTCCTAACCAATCTGTCAGTCCATTAGCAATGCCAATCGCCATATCTTGACGTCGAGTTTGAATCAAAGCCCGATCAGTGGGATTGGTTAGAAATCCCAATTCCAGATAGAGGGAAGGAATAGCAATCCAACGGCAAAAAATTAAACTTCCTAAGCCAGTTTCGGTGTCCGGTTTTGTCCCTCGGTTGGGGAGTTGAGGCACTTGTTGAAGCAGGGATAATAATAGGGATTCCGCGTCTTGTTTTCGAGATTGATTGCCCGCAATATAAAAGGCTGTAGCCCCTCGAATTAGGGGGTTTGAGGAGCCTCCCATTTGCAATTCTAAAGCCCTATCTCCAGAGCGGGAATGGGTATTAATCCAATCAATGGTTTGAGTTTGACTCAAATCATCAGGAACCGCAATCACTTGTACACCCCGAGAGCGCAATTCACCGATGACTAAATCCCGAATCCGAATCATTTCTTGGGCTTCGGTTGTCCCCCCGGCAATTGTACCTGGGTCTCTTACACCATTTTCAAATCCTCCATGACCTGCGGATAAAAAAATTCTTGTCATTAGTTTATGCTCTCAATTTTAAGTTTAATATTAAGGTTAAATATTTTAATTCCCTTTATGGTTTTACACTGTAATCAGGTATTTGTCACCCTCGGTGATCCAAAAATGGAAATTTTGGTTGAGTTTTATGCTCAATTGTTGGGAATACAACCGTTAAATTATATTCCTAATCGTTATGCAGAATTTCAGTTACCGAGTTTGAAATTAGGAATTTTTCAACCTAAAGCCACCGATATTTCTGAATTTTCTCCGACGGGTAAAACTGGGATGAGTTTGTGTTTAGAAGTCCTAGATTTAGAACAAGCGATCGCCCATTTAAAAAATCTGGGATATCCGCCCCCGGGAGAAATCATCACGGCTGCCCATGGTCGAGAAATTTATGCTTATGATCCGATGGGAAACCGTTTAATTTTATATCAAATTTAGGGGAATTATTCACCCAATTAAATCCAAGAGGGTGTAAAGGCTCAGAATTAACAATAATATTGCCAGTTTTTGGGGGAGTTGTAGACTAGGGGAAGGAATCATCGCTTCCCTCACTAAAATCGAAGTAGATGATCCCGCGACATAACTCATGGACAGCACCAAATAGGGCCATTGTTGATTTCCCATCCAAATCAGGAGTAAAAAAAACCCTAATATTAACATTAGTAACTCAATAAATTGAGGGGGGTTATATTGGGTTGATAACACTAAAGTTTGCCACCAAAAATTCCAACGTCTGATCATGATTAATAATTATCTGAGCCAGGTTTGTTTTTGTAAATCGGATAAAGCTGTTTCTGTCTCTACCTGTTCAAATTGTTGATAAAACCGACTAACATTAAAAAAAGGATGGGGAGTTTCTAAGACAATAACGCGATCGCCCCATAGCTGCATAGAGGGAATTAATTCTAGTGGCGCCACGGGAACACAAATCCAAATTGCCAGGGGGTGATGAGCTTTCAATGCCTTTGCCGCCACGGCCATGGTCATTCCCGTGGCAATACCATCATCGACAATCAGGGCTAAAGCTCCATGGGGGTTAATCTCAGGACAGGCCGGAGAAAGCCGTTCCCACCCCTGCTGGGCTTTGGTCTGAGCCTGTTCCAACATCCTCTGTTGAAGCTCCAGATCCAGGGGTTTGCGTTTCGACCATAACACATGGCCATCGGAGGTGACCGCACCCAAGGCCAATTCGGGGTTATCGGGAAAGGTGATTTTTTTGGCCACAATCACACTCAAAGGAGCGTGCAACCCTTGAGCAATAGGCACAGCCACGGGTACACCCCCACGGGGTAAGGCATAGACAACAATTCTTATGTCCCGACTCGGATGTTCTAAACTCATCTGTAACAAAATTTCTTTTGCCAGTTCCTCACCCGCTTGAGTCCGATCTTTAAATATTGGTGTGAATAACATGATCTGCTTGCCCCCGACCATCGCATCATCTCTATGATGACTGTTGCCGTTGAGAGTTGCAACTTGAGAAATTCCCACGGGATGGAAAATAGTTGTAAATTGGGTATCGGTTAATCGTCAATACTCTAAATCCTACTCCCTTTAATTATGTCTGATCACGAACAATTGAGTTTATTTGATTTTAAAAATACTGAACCTGCTGCTCCGTCAACAAATTTGAATCGAGATTTAATTCCGACTGATGCCAAAATTGCGATTCCTGTAGGAACTTATCAAACCTTAGAAGAAATTGCTAACCATTGTAATCATTGTTATCGATGTGAATTAGGACAAAATCGTACCCATGCGGTCATTGGTCGAGGCAATATTCAAGCGCCAATTATGATTATTGGAGAAGCACCCGGGCAAAATGAAGATGAACAGGGTTTGCCCTTTGTCGGTCGGTCGGGACAACTATTAGAAAAAATTTTGGAATCCGTGGGTTTGAGTACAGAAAAAGAGGTTTATATTTCTAATGCCATTCGCTGTCGTCCGCCCAATAATCGCACCCCAACCCCAGCAGAAATCGAAGCCTGTAAACCGTATTTATTAGAACAAATTCGTTTAGTTAATCCTAAAATTATTTTATTAACTGGAGCAACGGCGGTTAAATCCTTGTTAGGAGATAAACGGGGTATCACTAAAATCAGGGGGCAATGGATGGAGTGGGAAGGGCGATTATGTATGCCCATTTTTCACCCCGCTTATTTATTAAGAAATCCTGCTAAGGAACCCGGATCTCCGAAATGGTTAATGTGGCAAGATATTCAGGAAGTTAATCATAAATTGAATGAATTAATCAATGGGTAATAATCGTAGTGAGGCGTTTACGCCTCTATTAGATCGTTGATTTAGCAGTTGGATAAACAACATCATGGGTCTTTCTATTCTAAGTTTAATTCGGTTAAGTTGCAGTTCCTTATTAGGTAATCCCGTTCGTTCTTTTCTATCGGGAATCGGGGTATTTATGGGGGTAGCCGCGGTGAGTGCAACCTTGCAGGTTAAAAATATTAGCACGGCGGTGATTAAGCAACAATTAGATGAACGAGATGCACCACAAATCGAAATATATACACCCTGGAGCCCGATTACAAAAGATCAGGCAAAAGTCGGTTTAGAAGATCTGACAGTTTTGCAAAAACAGTTGAAAGGGTTAAAATCTATCAGTGCCAATAATTGGATAGGTTCCCTATCAGTTTCTTTTGAAAATCAGCAAGCTAATCCTTTTTCTTTCGCTACAACTATAGATTTTTTAAACACATTAGGACGTAAATTAATTGCTGGAAGATCTTTTAATTCCAGTGACTTTGAAACCTATCAACCCGTAGTCATTATTGATCAATTTTTAGCCGATAAACTCTTTGGAAGTATAGATCCTTTAGGAAAAACTATTTATATTAATTTTAGGCCCTATGTTGTGGTTGGAATTGTTGTGACTAAACCGCTATGGAATGGGCAAGAACCCACAGGTGTTGTTTATCTTCCCATGGCTATTTATAGTGCAGTTACAGGACAAAAAAGCATTGATAGTTTGCTCTTACGTCCCTCTAAAATTGAAAATTTAGACCCGATGGGTAAACAGGCTAAAAAAATATTAGAAAAAAGGTTTATCGGCTATGAATTTGATTTTTCAAAGACGGCTGAAGACATTTTAGAACGGCAAAAAACCCTAGATTCTGTTTCTAAAGCGTTATTAGTAGTCGGTGCAATTTCTTTAATTGTGGGTGGAGTTGGAATTGCTAATATTACCATCGCCTCGGTAATAGAACGTACCCCAGAAATTGGACTGAGGCGGGCGGTGGGTGCGACCCAATTAGATATTATGTTACAGTTTATTTTAGAAGCAGCTATTTTGAGTTTTGTGGGAGGAACTATTGCGATTATTACGGTTCATGGCGCGACAGTTGTTGTGGCTAAACAATTTAAGTTGCCCTATGAATTTGAACAGAAAACGGCAGCACTGGCTCTAAGTTCCGCGATATTAGTTGGGGTAGGAGCCGGATTTTTCCCCGCTTTACGCGCCAGTCAACTTGACCCGGTAAAAGCGTTAAGAGGAGAATAAAAAACTATTAGAAACACCGCATTATGAGTCTTTCTGGTCTAAGTTTAATTAAATTAAGTTGTAGTTCCTTGTTAGGGAGTCCAGTCCGTTCTTTTCTATCAGGAATTGGGGTATTTATGGGGGTAGCTGCGGTGAGTGCAACCTTGCAAGTTAAAAATATTAGCACTGCGGTGATTGAGCAACAATTAGCTGAACGAGATGCTCCGCGAATTCTCATATTTCCAATGTGGAACCCAATCACAAAAACTTCCGCCAAACTGAGTTTAGATGACCTTACTGCTTTAAAAAAACAGTTAAAAGGGTTGAAATCCATTAGTGGTATGAGTTGGATGGATTCCTCGCAGATTGTTTTCCAGAATCAAGACGCTAGTCCTTCTGTTAGAGCTACAACTATCGATTTTTTAAATACATCAGGACGTAAATTAATTGCTGGACGTTCTTTTACCACCAATGATTTTGAAACCTATCAACCTGTCATTATTATTGACAAAGTTTTAAGGGATAAACTATTTGAGGAAATCAAGCCAATAGGAAAAACTGTTTATCTTGATTTCAGGCCTTATATTGTGATTGGAATTATTGAAAGTCAAGAAACTCAACAGGAAGAACCAAAAGGTGAAGTTTATCTTCCCATGGCAATTTATAGTGCAATTACAGGGGTAAAAAACATCAATAATTTGTGGTTACGCCCCTATAAAATTGAAGATTTAGAGCCTATGGGTAAACAATCTAAAAAAATATTAGAACAACGGTTTACCGGAGAAAAATTTTATGTTGCTAACACGGTTAGGAGAATTTTAGAACAGCAAAAAACCCTAGATTCTGTTTCTAAAGCGTTATTAGTTGTAGGTGCAATTTCTTTAATTGTAGGAGGAGTTGGTATTGCCAATATTACTATTGCTTCGGTGATAGAACGTACCCCAGAAATTGGATTAAGACGGGCGGTGGGTGCGACTCAATTAGATATTTTGTTGCAATTTATTTTAGAAGCCGCTATTTTAAGTTTTGTTGGGGGAACTATTGCTATTGTCACCGTTCATGGTGCAACAGTTGTTGTAGCTAAACAATTTAAGTTACCCTATGAATTTGAAAATAGAACGGCTATACTGGCTCTGAGTTCAGCTATATTAGTCGGGGTAGGAGCCGGATTTTTCCCTGCTTTACGCGCCAGTCAACTTGACCCCGTAAAAGCCTTAAAAGGAGAATAGGTAAGAATTAACAATTGAACACAAAATCAGGGATTAAGGGTTATGGAAGAACAGCATAATTTCGAGTTTGAGTCAGCAGTTAACTCGGAAAATTTAACTGAATCTGAATCGTTCAATTTTTTGCCTTTAGGAATTATTATAACTTTAATCTCCGGTGTAGGTGGGATAATTTTTATGGCCCTTCCCTCTCAACCGATTAATAATTCATCCTCTACAAAGTTAGAATTATTCTCTCCTCTAATTCCTTTGGTGCAACCTCCAACTAATTTTAATCCTGTTCCTCCCCCTGCTCCGATTAATTTTACCACAGGAAATTTAATGGCTCCACCTTCTATCAAATCTAACGATATTTTTGGAATTTTAGAAAATATCAACCCGAATAATAATTCAGTTATTGAATCAAAGAATTTGGAACAAAATATATATTTAACTCCTGATCCTGAATCTTTCAATATAGATAATTATTCGTTTAAAGTTGAGCCAGAGGAACCAAATCCTAGGGAAATGATAGAAAATAGTATGACCTCTCTAAATTTAACCGCTAATCGTCCCCAATATCAGAGGATAACTCAACAACCTCCAGAGGTTCAACCTTCCCCCCTGGTTCCGGTTGTTACTGAAACTGATGGCGTTGAATTGACCTTAAATGATGTGATTATTTTGGGTTTAGAAAATAACCGGACGATTAAAAATCAATATTTAGAACGCATTGTCCAACGTCAGGATTTAATCGTGGCTGAGGATAAATTTAATCCGAATTTTACTCCGAGTTTATCAATTAACTGGAGTGATATTAGTCAAAGAAATTCAACCGTGATGAGCAATGGTTTAAGGTTGTCAGCAGGATTAGTAATTAAAATTCCCACGGGGGGAGAGTTGAATATGGGTTGGGTTGGACAGCGACAACAACAAAATTATCAAGGTTCAGGAGGTTCGGATCGAGATGTTTTAAGACAAAATTTAGAATTAACTTTTAAACAACCTTTATTAAGGGGAGCTGGTCAAAGGGTTAACCGTGCTGATATTGAAATTGCCCGCATAACAGAAACCATTAATTTACTGGATTTAAAATTTACTTTGATTAATAAAATCACCGAAATAATTATATCCTATCGTAGTGTATTACAAGCTCAAGAACAAGTTAAAATTGCTTTGCAATCTTTAATAAATGCTAAAAAAGAAGTCGAAAATACTCAGGTTTTTATTGATGCTGGACGCAAACCCAGAGCCGATTTAATTACGGTAGAATCTCAGGTTGCTGATCGAGAAATAGCTTTATTAAGTTCTCGAAATAATTTAAAGCAACGACGACTGGATTTATTGGAATTATTAGATATTGATGAAGATGTTAATATCATGGCATCTGCAAACTTGGAAATTCAGCCCCCAACCTTAGATATTGATCGGATTAGACAGTCTATTTTTGAGCATCAACCCATTTATTTAAAAGCAAAATTGAATTTGGAAAATGCAAAAACACTATCGATTGTTGCTGAAAATAACCGCCGTTGGAATATTGATTTAGAAACAGTGGTTAGACATGATCCTGCACCAAATATTATTGATAATAGAACGGAATTAAGTGCCGGATTGACTTTTAGTAAAGCTCTGGGCGATCGCAGTATAGAGCGTGATTTTCAACGAAGTCGAGTTAACGTTTTAAAAGCAGAAAACGATTTAAAAGAAACTATCCAAAACGTTAATACTGAGGTGACTAAAAATTTACAAGATATTGAATTGAACCTTAAACAAGTTGAATTATATCAACGGGCAAAAGAGTTAGCTCAACAGCAACTGTTGAACCAAGTAGAGAAAATTAAGTTGGGTGTAGAGGGGGCGACACTTTTAGATCTCGTCCGGTTTCAAACTGACTTAGATGCAGCCAAAAATAACGAATTAAATGCTAAAATAGAGTATCTGAATGCCTTGACCAATTTAGAAAAAAACTTGGGAATCACCTTAGATACCTTGGGGATTATCCTAGAACAACAACCTGAACAAAATAATGAATGATTCCGCTCTGATTGAGTTAACCGTAGACAAGGAAAATTTACCCCAGGATAAACAGCATCGACGGTTAGATGTGTGGTTATCTCAACAGATTCCTGATCTATCTCGATCGCGGATTCAAACTTTAATTGGTGCTGGATGGGTGAAAATTAATCAACAGGTTTGTACCACTAAAAAAGTATCTGTGCAAGGTGGCGATCGCTTAGAAATTATTCTCCCACCCCCGGAACCTTTAGACTTAGAAGCAGTAGATATTCCCCTGGATATTTTATATGAAGATGATTGTCTGTTAATTCTGAATAAACCTGCGGGATTAGTCGTTCATCCCTCACCAGGACATCAGAATGATACCCTCGTTAATCGTTTATTAGCCCATTGTGATCACTTATCAGGAATTGGCGGGGTACAAAGACCCGGAATTGTGCATCGTTTAGATAAGGATACCACCGGGGCAATAGTGGTGGCTAAAACGGATTTTGCCCTGCAAAGTTTACAAGCTCAAATTAAATCTAAAACCGCCCGTCGGCAATATTTAGGGGTGGTTTATGGGGTTCCTAAAACCGAATCAGGAACCATTAATCAACCCATTGGTCGCCATCCGATTGATCGCAAAAAAATGGCAATTGTTCCCATAGAAAATAGTGGTCGGGAAGCGATTACCCATTGGCAAATACAAGAACGAATTGGGAACTATACGTTAATGTTATTTACCTTAGAAACCGGGCGCACCCATCAAATTCGGGTGCATAGTGCTTTCATGGGAAATCCGATTGTGGGCGACCCGGAATATAGTCGCGGAAAAGCGATTGGTGTGAATTTACCCGGACAGGCGCTTCATGCTTGGAAACTGACCTTAAACCATCCGATTTCAGGAGAAATAATTGAAGCGATCGCCCCGATGCCCCATTCCTTAAAAACCCTTTTAGAAATTTTACGCCGTCGTTAAAACCGTAGTGAGCCCTTGCTCTGTGAGAGTCCTAAAGGACTCACTACGTTAAAAAAATTAGGGTCTACAAAGGCAAAATTACGGTAAATATTGTTCCCTCTCCTGGTTCACTTTTAACTGTGATTTTACCTTGATGTAAATCAACAGATTGTTTAACAATTGATAATCCTAACCCCGTCCCTTTAATATTTCCTACGTTACTAGCGCGTTCAAATTGTTGAAATAGTTTATTTTGATAATCTTTTGGTAAACCAATTCCTTGATCGGCCACTTCACACCGGACAAATTGACCCTCTTGGTGAATTGTCAGGCTAATTTTACCCCCATCAGGAGAATATTTGATCGCATTAGATAACAAATTTAATAAAATATGACGCAGTAAATGTTTATCTAAATTTCCCCGAATAACGTCTGGAGAAGTGATTAATACCAGAGGATTTGTAGTATTAGCAATAGGTTTAATTTCTTCGATAATGGCTTGACAAAATTCAACAATTTCTATGGGCTCAGGATTAAAGATTAGTTTCCCTGATTCCGCCTGACTTAATATTAACAAATCCTCTAAAAGATTGTTCATATTATGCACCGAGGTTTGAATCCTATCTAAATGTTTTTGCTTTTTATCTTCTGGCCATTTATCACTATAATCTTTCAACATTCCGGCGGACATTTGAATCGCTGTTAATGGGGTTTTTAAATCATGGGAAGCAATAGATAAAAACCGCGATTTATCATCGTTAACCGATTGGGCTTCTTCCAAAGACTGCTGCATTTCTAAGGAGGCTTGATGCTTTTTTAAGGCAATTTTAATCGCGGCATGAACTTCTCGCTCTTTAAACGGTTTCAGAATATATCCATAGGATTGCGTTTTTTCAGCCCGTTCTAAGGTTTCATCATCAGCATAAGCTGTTACATAGATCACCGGAATATTAAACTTTTCTTGAATAATTTTTGCCGTTTCAATTCCATCTAAATCCCCCTTAATTACAATATCCATTAAAATTAAATCCGGTTGGGTTTCTGTCACTTTTTGTAATGCCGATACACTAGAGGACGCAATCCCCACCACCACATATTCTAGTTTTTCTAATTTTCTTGCCAATCCTTTAGCAATGATCAATTCATCTTCGACAATTAAAATTTTAATGGCTGCCATTGTTCTCCCTCCTTTCCCTATTAACTATATTAACATTTTTTTATTTGATCCAGTTTAGCTGTATACAAATCATCTGTGGGTGACGGGGAGTAGCTATACAGGCCCTCGAAAATTGCTTCCGATTAAAACCGATGTCGATATTGAAGTTCGGAAAAACTAACGGTAAATAAGGTTCCGTTTTCTCGGTTGAGGGTGATAGTTCCTTCAAGTTGCTCGGTGAGAGTGCAAACTAATTCCATTCCCAAGGATTCAACATTTCTAAAGTCTACTCCAGCGGGAAAACCGATGCCATTATCTCGAACCGTTAGAATAATTTTATCTTCGGGGTTTTGATGTAGTCCCAGATAAACAATGCCTGAGCGACCATTGGGAAAGGCGTGTTTTAAGGTATTAGATACTAATTCATTCACAATTAAACCGCAGGGTTGAGCAGTTTCAATATTCAAACCCACGGGTTCAATATCGAGTTCAAACTCAATTCGACCAGCTTGGATATTATAAGATTCAAATAAATTATCAATTAAATCTTCTAAATAATCTCCAAAATTAATTTTTTCTAAATTAGTTGAACGATAGAGTTTTTCATGAATTAAAGCCATGGAATAGATCCGATTGCGGCTATCGTCCAAAACCTTAATTAATCCGGGTTCCTGAATATAATCCGATTGAAATTCTAAAAGATTAGAAACCACCAGCAAGTTATTTTTGACCCGGTGGTGAATTTCTTTGAGTAAAACTTCTTTTTCTCGCAAGGATGTCACCAGGGTATCTTCTGCTTTTTTGCGTTCAGTAATGTCTCGATACATCCACAAATGACCTTGAGAGACTCCTTGAATGATAATCGGAACATAATCTCGTTCAAAAGTCCGTCCATCAACTAAAGAGATTTCTTCATTCGTGATCACTCGCTTTCTGCCCATGACTTCTTTATTTCTAATAATAAATTGTGTGGGATCGCTAAAGAGATTTTGATATTCAAAGGAAAATGTTTTGCCATCTATACCGATCAGTTGATCGGAGGATTCTTTAATCTTAAATAAATCGCAAAAGGCTTGATTAATTAATACAATTCTCTGAAATTCATCCTTAACTAAAACCCCTAATTGTAAATTCTCAATCAATGTGCTTAACCGGGATGTAGTTGCCCATAATTGTTCTTCAATTCTTTTGCGATCGCTAATATCAATCCAATATCCAACTATTTCTAAAGGATTTCCTTGGGCATCGAGGATTAATTTGGCTTGATCATACATCCAACGATAGCTACCATCCCGGTGTTGAAAACGATATTCATAACTACAATATCCTTGCTCAAACAACGGAGATAACGGAGATAATTGATTTATAATTTTCTCAATATCCTCTGGATGAATATGACTTAACCAAAATCCAGGTTGAGTAAATTCGGAAACATCATATCCTAAAAGAGTCTTGATATTATCACTAATAAATGTGGTTTGATAGTCTCCTCCTGGTTTGGCACTATAAATAATTCCTGGGCTAGAAAATAGCAAATATTTTAATCGTTCTTGACTGACTAATAAAGATTGTTGAGCGAGAGATCTTTCTTTTAATTCTGTTTGTAATTGTTCATAAAGTTCAGATTGTTGAATCGCAATGGCGAGTTGACTGGTAATTTGTTCTAGTAGGGAAATTTCCAATTCTTCCCATTGTCGAGTTTGACTGCATTGATGGGCAATTAATAAACCCCATAACGTCCCATTTTCAACAATAGGAACCGCTAGTTTAGCTTGCACTTGAAATCGAGTTAAAAATTCAACTAAACAGGGTAAAATATGACCATTGTTAATATTAGCAATCGAGCAAATTTTGCCTTGAATATAATGGTTATGACATTCTGAGGGAAAGATTTCTTCAGAAAAAGTTTGTTCTGAAAGGGAACACCACTCAGGACTAACGGCTTCAGAAATAACACAACCTGTGTAATCATTGTAAATGCGATAAACTAATACCCGGTCGGTTTTCAAAAATTGTTTAACTTCCGTCACCATTGTTGATAAAATAGATTTTAGATCTAAAGATTCTCGAATTCGTTGGGTAATAGTGGCAATTAATCGTTCTCGAATCACTTGTTGAGCTAAACGTTCCTCGGCTAATTTATTTTCAGTAATATCATTCTGGATTCCTAAATAATGGGTGAGATTTCCCTCCTGATCATAAATGGGAGAAATATTGAGTTCATTCCAAAATAGAGATCCATCTTTTCGGTAATTTCTTAATACGACATTACAATTTTTTGTCTGTTTTAATGAATTTTTAATTTGTTGTAACTCGGGCTGATTATGATCCTTACCTTGAAGAAAACGGCTATTTTTCCCCAGGGCTTCTGCGGCAGAATATCCAGTCACTTTTTCAAAAGCCGGGTTGACAAAAACAATGGGATTATCCGGTTGTCGAGCATCAGTAATCACAATCCCATTACTACTATAGGCGATCGCTCGTTCACTCAGCCGCAATTGTTCTTCTACCTTTTTCCGTTCTGTAATATCCGTTGCGGTTCCTAGAATTTGTTTAGGTTTACCGTCGGAAGTCCGAGCAAAAATTGTATCTCGACTGACCAACCAATGCCAATTTCCCTGAGTATCTTTGATGCGGTATTCAAACTCTAAAATTTCATCGTCATTGGCGGTGGCAATTTTCTGATAATGTTTTGCTAACCTTATATAATCCTCTGGATGAATCACTTCAGAGAGGAAATTTGAACCTTTTTCTAAAGTTTGTTCTGGCGTATATCCTAAAATTTTAATAATTTCTTGATTCACATAAATATTGCGAGTTTCAATTAAATCATAAATATATAAAATATTAGGAATAGCATCAGTAATTCGTTGAATAAACCGTTGACTTTCTTGTAACTCTAATTCAGCTTTTTTGCGATCCGTAATATCTAATGCCGCGCCAGTAATTCCGATAATATTTCCTTCTAAATCCAATAAAGGATCAATGGTTAAATCATGGCATTGAAAATCTTCCTCCAAATTAGTAGTCACCTCTTTTCGCAAACCAACTTTTGTGTTCAAAACCTGTTGTTTAAGTTGGGTGAGTTGAATCGCATTTTCCACAGAAAAAATATCAAAATCAAATTTACCAATAATTGCTTCTGGTTCATATCCTCCCGCCGGATTATAAATCCAAGTGTAGCGTAACTCTACATCCTGATTAAACACAACAATAGGCGAATTTTTTAGCGTAATTTTAAATCGTTCTTCACTAAACCGTAGAGCCGCTTCCGTTTGTTTTCTTTCAATTGCCGTTGCTAGAATATTCGCCACAGTTTGCAAATAATTTACATCATCTTCGCTAAACAGTTGATTTTTTTTACCATAAATGTCTAACTGTCCTAAGTGCTGATAATTTTGCCCCATAATCGGAACACAAATTCCTTGATTGAGAAAATTAAACTTGCCATAATTAAGTTCTGTTGGCTGTAAATTCTGCCTATATTTGCAGCTACCAGAAAATAAGTTAGATGTTAAATCCTCCTGATTGTCGGGGTCTGGATTTCTGTTCAAGGATGGTAAAACTAGGGGCTCGTGACTCAGAAGGATATAATTTTCCAAGGGTTCATCCCAAACTGCTAAGGTGAGAAAATTTTCCCCGGAATAATATTCTAAAACTTTGCAATACTCAACGTTTAAATTGTTAGCAATCTGAATCACTACTTCATTAATTAGGGAAACTAAATTCATTTCTGATAGGGCTTTTTGACCTAATTTGACAATAATCGCTTGTTGATTAGTCTTATTTTCTAATTGAGACTCTATTTTTTTTAACTCGACAACTTGGCGCTGGAGTTTTTCATTCATGAAAATTAGTTCTGTTGTCCGGTCAGCCACTCGAACTTCTAAATCTTGATTTAGGGTTTTTAACTCCGCTTCGGCTTGTTGACGCTCTACACCAGAGGCAATAATATTAGCAACGGCTTGTAAAAAATTAATTTCATCGGCGCTAAAGGTTCGTTGCTCCTGAGAATGAATTCCTAACACCCCAACGGGCTTTTCTTTTCCAGAAATTAAAACTGTTACCCCACTAACAATATGATGATTGGAAAAAAATGCCGAACCGTTAAAGCGGGTTTCAACCCGCAAATCCTCAGTGATAATCGGTTGTTTCATTAATAATGTATAGCCTGGTTGGGACTGGGGGCTATTGCTCAGAGTAACTCGCCCCACCGAACCAGGCCGCCAACCTAATCCCGCCGTTAACAAAAATGTGCTTTGGTTGGGGAGTAATTCCCAAATTTGAACATATTTGATCCCTAATGTTTTTCCCACCAAGGTCACAACCTTTTTGGCCAGGTGCCCTAAGTTGGTTTGTGAGAGGGCATATTGACCTAATTCGGCAATCACCTGTTGTTGTCGGGCGCGACGCTTGAGTTCCTGTTGGGCTGTTTCACGAATAGTGACATCCTGCACTAAAGATAAAAGAGAAATAACTCGCCCATTTTCATTTTTTAAAGCAGAATTGTACCATTCACAATATACTAAATTCCCCTGTTTTGTGTAGTTCCGATTGCAACAGATATTCCGGTTTTCCTCACCATTGAGCAACCGCGACGAGATCGCATTTACCTGTTCTAAATCCTCTGGATATACAAATTCCCAGTTATTCCAATGGCGATTCAGAAGTTCTTCTGCCTTCCATCCAAAGATTTTTTCGGCTTGGGGCGACCACCGTTTGACCCGAAACTGCTCATCCCACTCAATCACAGCTAAAGGAGAATTTTCGACGTGAAAGATTAACTGTTGATGGGCTTGTTCTAATTTAGCTTCTATGGTTGGTTGCGCGCTGGAGTCGAGGGGGAGTTGGAGTTCCCGCAGGCGTTGTTGTACCCGTTGTTCAATGATTTGTTCCTGTTGGTCAAGGAGGTGTTGCCTCTCTGCTTTTTTATTATTTTTTGTCATAAATCACCGGATATTATAGTTATTTTTCAAAGAAAAAAAGCCATAGTCAACCGTCAAGCAGACAAAGGTAAATAAACGGTTACAAGAGTTTGGTGATCGCTGGGACTTTCTATGATCAGTTGACCTTGATGAAGTCCTATCAGTTTTTGGACAATGGCTAATCCTAATCCCGAACCCTGTTGTTCATACAATTTGCGTTCAAACTGAACATGGGCTCCAATTTGAGCTATTTGTTGAGGGGTGATCTCTCGTCCATAGTTTTTAACTGATAAAACAAATTGATTACCTTTAACAAATCCGTTAATTTCAATCGGTTGTCCGGGGGCGGAAAATTTCATGGCATTATCAACTAATTCTTCAACCAGTTTTTCTACTCTCATTTCTGCCATCGCGATCGCCACATCTTGTAGATTGAGAAATAAATCTGCCTCCCGTTTTTCCTCTTGAACTTGAGCCATTACTTTTTCCGTAATTACTGTTTGCGAGGATCGGGTTTTATCCTGACGTAAGCTGGCAATCTTTTTGGGATCGGTGGCAATTAGTTCTAATTCAGCATAGAGCAGAAAATTCATTGTCAACCGATACAAACGTTTACCCGATAGGGAAATTTGCTCGACAATTTCACGGATCTCATGAGTTTCCATAAAATCTAACTCATCGAGTAAAAGTTCCGTTGATGCCAAAATTCCATTTAAAGGAGTTCTTAATTCATGGGGCAAGGAATGGGTAATATTGTTGCGAAGTTCATCTAATTTTTGCTGGGAAAATTTTTGAACTGAGGCTTTTTTTTCTAGTTGAGTGGCGATCGCTTTTAGTAATTCTTTGGGGGTAAAGGGTTTAATTAAATAATCATCTGCTCCCAGTTCCATGCCCTTTCGTAAGTCTAATTTATCGGCTTTAGAAGTTAGAAAAATAAACGGAACTATCTTAGTTTCTGGTGCTTTTCTCAGGGCCTCTAATACCCCATGACCGTCCATTTCCGGCATCACCACATCACATAAAATTAAATCAGGATTAAATTTTTGGGCAACTTGTAAACCGATCTTTCCATTCTCGGCAGAAAGGGTTTCAAATTCTTCAATTTCTAACAGTTCTAAAATGCTATCCCGAATTAATTGTTCATTTTCAATTACTAAAATTCTGGTCATTTTGATTTCCTCAATAATTTTGATTCAGGATTATGATGGATGAGGTTGAGAAATATTTAATTGACTTCCACTTTTAACTAAAGTTTGAAAATCCTCTAAATTGAGCGGACGACTAAATAGATACCCCTGAATTTCATCACATTGAAAGCTCTGCAAGATATTTAATTCTTCTTGAGTTTCTACCCCTTCAGCAATCACTTTTAAATTTAACAGATGAGCCATTGAAATTAAAGATTGCGTGATGGTGGCATTGATTTTATTAGTATGGAGATTGCGGACAAAAGATTGATCTATTTTCAGCACATCAAAGGGGAATTTTTGCAGATAGCTTAGGGAAGAATATCCCGTCCCAAAATCATCAATAGCTATGGTTACTCCCAAGGCTTTTAAAGCCTGTAACTGTTGGATGGATAATTCAGCATCTCGAATTAATAAACTTTCGGTTAATTCTAATTCTAAATAATCCGGTTCACAGCCCGTAGTGAGTAAAATCTCCATTAACTTTTGGCATAAATTAGGTGTTTGGAATTGCCGCCCCGATAAATTTACCGCCACGCGCAAACTTCCTAAACCTTGAGATCGCCAGGCTTGACTATGTTGACAGGCTTGAGATAAAACCCATTCGCCAATGGATTCAATTAAACCCGTTTCTTCCGCAATAGGAATAAATTTTATTGGGGAAATCCTGCCCTTTTGGGGATGTTTCCAGCGAAGTAAGGCCTCCGCACCAATAATATTTCCCGTTTTCAAACTGACTTGCGGTTGATAGTAAAGTTCCAATTCTTCTCTTTCTAAAGCATACCGCAAAGCAACTTCTAAATCAATCCTTTCCGACAGTTGATGTTCCGAAGCAGGAATATAAAAACTATAATGATTTCCTCCTTGTTGTTTAACTTGATTCATGGCTTGTTTGGCCTCCCGCAGCAGGTGTTGAATATCCCGACCATCTTGGGGATAAAGGGAAACTCCAGCACTAACGGTGATCAAAACTTCTCGATTTGTTAACACAAAGGGATCAGAGATCTGCTGTTGTAAGTTTTCAATTACGGTCTTAATCTGTTGTTGCTCCAAAATTGGTGGGAGTAAAATTGCAAATTGATTGCTATCAATATGAATAATAATATTATCAGCAGGTAAACTTTTTCTTAACCGCTCGGCCACCGCTTTCAAAAGGGAATCTCCCCCTTCATAACCTAAAATATCGTTAATTCTACCAAACCGATCTATCCCTAAATAGATAATCGGTATCATCCCATTTTGTTGCCAATTTTGATTAGCAACAGACAGCAATGAAAACTCATCCAACCTTTGTTGAAAATATTCCAACAGGGATAAACGGTTGGGTAAGTTAGTGGGGCTATCTTGATAAATTAATTGATTAAGTTTAGATTCAGCTATTTTTAATTGGTGAGTATAATTAGCTTTTAAAGTGGCATTTTTTTTCAAACGAATCACAATGGCTTTGAGTAATTCTGTGGGGGTGAAAGGCTTGGTTAGATAATCATCAGCCCCAAGCTGCATTCCTTTTCGCAGGTCGCCGACATCGGAGTTTGCTGTTAAGAAGATGAAGGGAATAGTTGCCGTGACCGGATTTTTTTGTAAAGCAACGAGAACCCCATAACCGTCGATTTCCGGCATCGCCACATCACACAAAATTAAATCTGGTTGATGCTGAATTGCCAATTGTAAACCAATTTTGCCATTTCCGGCATTAAAAACTTCAAATTTTTCTGTTTCTAGTAATTCGATAATGTTATCTCTAATTAAGTCTTCATCCTCAATAACCAGAATTTTAGACATGGTTGTTTATCTCAAACAAATTTTTTATATAAAAAATCGTAGTGAGTCTTTCACACCCTTAAGAGAGTCCTTCAGGACTCACTACGATTATTTAATTGCGGGCTAAACCTTCTTGACGGGCGGTATGGGTAACGGCACTGGCGACGGCTGTCGCAACCCGTTTATCAAATACCGAAGGCACAACATATTCCCGATCTAAATCCGTGGGAGAAACTAAAGAGGCGATCGCATTTGCGGCTTCTAAATACATGGAAATGGTTAAACTTCTAGCTCCACAATCTAACACCCCTCGAAATAGACCGGGAAAGGCTAAAACATTATTAATTTGATTGGGATAATCACTCCGTCCGGTTGCTACGACTGCGACATCATTTAGAATTAATTCCGGTTGAATTTCAGGAATCGGATTAGCCATCGCAAAAACAATAGGATTTTTCGCCATAGATCGCACCATTTCTGGAGTTACCACCCCAGGGGCACTAACTCCCATAAACACATCCGCATCCTTCATCGCATCCGCTAAAGTTCCCGATAAGTTAACGGCAAATTCCCGTTTTTGTGCGTTAATATCGGTGCGATTATGACTAATAATTCCCTTAGAATCACAGAGGGTAATATTCCGCACTCCGGCTTTTTTAAATAAACGGGCCATGGCAACCCCCGCAGCACCCGCCCCGTTTAAAACCAGGTGGATATCTTCCCGGGATTTTTTGACTAATTTTAGGGAATTAATTAACGCGGCTAAACTAACAATTGCCGTGCCATGTTGATCATCATGAAAAATCGGAATATCTAAAGATTCTCGCAGCCTGGCTTCAATTTCAAAACAGCGAGGAGCGGCGATATCTTCTAAATTTATGCCGCCGAAAACTGGGGCCAGATATTTAACCGTTTCGATAATTTTGTCAGTATCTTGGGTATCTAAACAAATCGGAAAGGCATCAACATCTCCAAATTCTTTAAATAGCATGGCTTTCCCTTCCATCACGGGTAAAGCTGCGCCGGGCCCTAAATTTCCCAAGCCTAAAACTGCACTACCATCAGTCACAATCGCGACGGTATTTTGTTTAATGGTCAGTTGATAAATTTGTTCTGGATCTTCTGCGATCGCTTTACAAATTCGACCTACCCCCGGAGTATAGGCCATGGCTAAATCCGATTGAGATTTGAGCGGAATTTTACTTTGAATACTGATTTTTCCGGCACGATGGAGATTAAATGTTCGGTCATAAACCGCTAATACTTTTAACTCAGTTAAATCTTTTACCGCTTGGACAATTTGTTCTGCGTGTTCCTCACTAGAGGCGTCCACACTGATTTCCCGAATGGTTTTGTGCAGAGTTTGTTCAATTAAATCAATTTGGCCTAAATTTCCCCCGACGGTGGCGATCGCTTGAAAAACACTAGCCAACATTCCGGCACGGTTAGGCAGTTCCAGACGAATTGTAACGCTATAACTAGGATTCGGTGTTAAGTTAACCATATTTAGTATTAATTAGCTGTCCATTGGGTATGATATCACCGCAGATCAAGATCAGTCTGTAGTTGAAGCATGACATATAGAAATGGGTAATGGGCAAGGGGGAATTACGAATTATGAATTACGAGGGGGTAAGGGGTAATAGATAATGGGTAATGCTGCTATATATCGAATTTTTTTAATACTGCTGCTGGAGTTGCAGGTAATAGCTGAGGTTAGCTAAGGTAATATAGTGATCGACATATTTCGGAGTGGGTGTTTTTTCCAGCGCTCGCTTTACTTGCTTTTTTCGCTGATTTTTTGAGGATTCCATAGTGATCATCTCGGGTTAGGGTGGGCGGTCTACCTTGATTATCTAATAATATCTGATCTGTTCACCCTTGATAGTCTCAGATCTGTTAATTTTTGGGGTGATCCGCACCAGAATCAGACAAAACAAGTGAAATTGTTGACTCCATTAATAAGATTAATCAGGACAATGGTTTTATCGGATTTTCAGTTATCTTCCCAGACGGTTCATATTTGGCAAACCAATCTAACACGATCGCCTCAACACTTTGAATTTTATCAAAGTATTCTGGCTGATGATGAGCTAAAACGAGCGAGACGGTTTAAGTTTGAACGAGATCAACAGGCATTTACGATTGCCAGGGGAACATTAAGAATGATTCTCAGCCGCTATTTAAACCTTTCTCCAAAACAGATTTACTTTAAGTACAGTTCTAATGGAAAACCGAGTTTAGATCAAGCTTCCTTACCCCTAAAGTTTAATTTATCTCATGCCTATGGGAAAGCGATGTATGCGATCGCCCTTGAAGAAAATATCGGCATAGATATAGAATATATTCGGGAAATTGAAGTTCTATCTCTGGCAAAACGCTTTTTTTGTGACTCTGAATACCAGTGGTTGAATTCCCTTAATTCAGAAAAACAATATTCGGCATTTTTTCAACTCTGGACTTGCAAAGAAGCCTATTTAAAAGCCACGGGAGAAGGTTTAGTTGGGTTAGAGGATATTGAAATTGCAACTCCTCTGGATTCACACCTAAAAATTTTGAAAATTTCCCAGGATTCGGAATTAGCTAAAAATTGGACGTTACAAAGAATTGAAACCGCAGAAAACTATCTAGCAACCTTGGCAATTAAGGGAATAAATTATCAGTTTAAATATAGACAATGGACTGAAGAAGAGGAAATTGAGTATAATATTATGGCTAAATATAGATGACAATTTATCTAATTAATGTTAATATTGTCAGTAGATAGCCATTCAATAGCCTAGATTAATACAGGAAAAAATCATGATTGCTAATTTTCAAGATTCTCCAAAAATGACATCAGAAGAATACCTAAAATGGGAAGCCACACAGGAAATGCGCCATGAATATGTCGATGGTGAAATTGTGGCAATGACCGGAGGGAGTATTCCTCATAATGACATTGTTCTTAACTTATATACCTCACTCAGACCCCATTTACGTCAAAGAGGATGTCGAGTTAATGTCTCCGATGTGAAAGTTCAGGCTAATCAAAACAGTCGTTATTTTTATCCAGATTTAGTCATAACTTGTGATCCTGAAGATTTAAAATCTCGTAAGTTTATTCAAAACCCTAAAGTTATTGTTGAGGTTCTTTCCCCCAGTACCGCTAGTTATGATTGCACAAAAAAACTCAAATATTATCGCCAGATTCCTAGTTTACAAGAGTATGTGTTAATTGATTCAGAATCGATGAGTGTTGAGATTTATCATCGGGGAGAAGGAAAAATGTGGTATTATTATGAATACACAAATGGAGATGCGATCGCATTACAAAGCATAGAATTTGAATGTCCGATTGAGCTTTTATATGAAGGAATTAGCTTTGATCAGGAGTAAAATTTTTGTGTTGTTGAATGGGAATCTCAATTGTAAATTCCGATCCGACCCTAACTTGAGAGGAACATTTTAACTGACCTAGATGTCTTTCTACCACAATTTGATAGCTGATGGCTAATCCTAAACCAGTTCCTTTACCTACAGGTTTTGTGGTAAAAAATGGATCAAATAATTTATTTTTAACGGTTTCCGTTATTCCCATCCCATTATCAGCAATTCTGATTAAAACCTGATTATTCTCAATAACTTCTGTAGTAATCGTAATAGTGGGTTTCCAACAATTCAATGAATTAAAACCGATATCATCTTCGGCATATAACTCTACATCATTGGGATTTAGATTAGAAATAATTTGTTGATTTTGTTCTACGATTCGCTCCTGAATGGCATCAATAGCATTAGTGAGTAAATTCATAAAGACTTGATTAATCTGACCTGCATAACAATGCACTAAGGGCAATTCCCCATAATTTTTGATCACCTGAATTTTTTGTCTTTCTCCAGTTTCTGATAAGCGATTTTGTAAGATCAATAATGTATTTTCTAAGCCCTCATGTAAATTAACTTGTTTGACATCTGCTTCATCCAAACGAGAAAAATTTCTCAGGGATAAAACAATTTGTTGAATGCGACTCGCCCCAACTTTCATTGAACTTAATATTTTGGGAAAATCTCGTTGCAAAAATTCTAAATCTACGGTTTCAATTACTTCTTTAATATCAGAAATTGGTTCAGGATAATGAGCTTGATATAGTGCTACTAAACTTAATAAATCCTCCAGATATTGGGTCGCGTAATTAACATTTCCATAAATAAAATTAATTGGATTATTAATTTCATGGGCGACTCCCGCCACTAACTGACCTAAAGAAGACATCTTTTCGGTTTGAATTAAATGGGCTTGAGTTTGTCGTAATTTATTTAAAGTCGCTTCTAATTCCAGGGTTTGAGCCTTAGCTAAAGTCGCTGCTTCTCGGGTTTGGTTATAAAGTTGGGCTTGATTAATGGCGATCGCCACTTGCGCGGTGACAGCCTGTAATAATTCTACTTCAGAATCACTCCAACAACGGGGTTCTTGATGATTTCCACAAACTAAAACCCCGATTTCTCCCATTTGAGTTTGGATGGGGAGAGACAGCACAGATACCAAGCCAAACTTGAGCAAAAATGACTTTCTTTCAGATTCGGGGACATGATCAATATGATCAATTCGTCCCATTTCTAAATCCAAATACTTCTCCGACCAAATACCAACATCTTCTAAATAATATCGACCAATAATATCAGGAATTGCCGGATCTTTGGCTTCGGCTACTATTTCCCAATAGACTGAATTAGAATGGGATTGAGATAAATTTTGGTAATCTGAATTGAAACTCATTTCTGACCGTCGATACCAACAAAAATAGCATCGGTCAACCTTCATTAACTCCCAAACCTGCAACACTGTTGTTTCTAAAATTGTTTTTAAATCCAAGGAATTGCGAATTTGATTGGCTAAATGATTAATTAGTTTTTCCTGTTGAGCCAGTTGTCGAAATCGGATTTCAGATTCTGCTAATAATTCTTCCGCTAATTTTCGCTCTGTAATATCTTCATAGGTTCCTAATATTCCCACTACATTCCCTTCTGGATCATGGAGAGGAATTTTATTAGTTTCTAACCAACATTGTTTTCCATTTGCTTGTAATTGAGTTTCGATAATCCGATAACGAGGGGTATTCGTTTCCATGACCTCTCGATCAACTTGTCGATACAATTCAGCTTCATCCAAAGTCCAACTTAAATCGTAATCTGTCTTACCAATAATATTTTCAGAAGACTTTAATCCCACATCCAAAGCTAATTGTAAATTACACCCTTGAAAGACTGAATTTCGATCCTTCCAAAAAACTCTTTGCGGGATCGTATTCATAATTAATTGCAACATTTGTTGAGATTTTTGTAAATTTTCCTCTATTATTTTGCGGTCATTAATATCTGTAATTGTGCCAATATAGCCGGTCACCTGTCCCACTTCATCTTTCATCGGAATCGCTTGACCCAATACCCAAAACCCATTTTGATCGGCGGCCTGTAAACGATATTCTGAATAAAAGGGTTGTTGATTTTCAATCGCAGTTAACCATTCTTGAATTAACCTTTCGCGATCTTCCTGATAAATTCCATAGACCCAATTTTTATTCAACGCATCCGCAGGTTGAGTTCCCGTAATTTTGCAGCCATATTGATTAATAAATAAACACTGTCCCGTTGCATCGGTTTCAAACAAACCCACTGGACAAGCATCCATTAAATTTTGATAATGTTGTTGATTTTTATTTAATAACTCATTAACTTTTTCAAGTTCTTTGGGACTTTTAAACTGTAACAGTTTAGGAACTAAAGGAATAATGGAACAGGCGGTAAAAATTGAAACTATTGCAGTAATTGCCTTTAATCCACCGGATAGCCAATACAAAGGATACCAAAGGGTGATAATTGACATCAAATGGGTGAGTCCGCAAGCAAAAATAAACGTACTAAATAGGATTAAAATATTAGAGAAGGGTATATCTTGACTCCGACGAGCAAAGTAAAGTAAGCCAAGGGGAATAGAAAAATAAGCGATCGTAGTCAATAAATCCGAAACCAGATGTAGCCCCATTAATTGAGATTGCCAAAGGTAGCAGGAACCATGAGGCATCCAGGAGGTCATTGCAACCAGTTGTTGTGAAATCATCCAGGTGAAATTCATGACAATTTAGAATTTATCATTGGAAATTAAAGATACAATAAAAGTTTGAATTTGGGTTCAAAAAAAGGGGATTAACAATTGATAATAGCACCAACAGTAATAGGGTGATGCGATCGCCCGCAGCAAAAATCACCTTTAACCTTTATAATTATACTTGTGATACAAATTCCCGATTTAGGCTTTAATGACTACAGAAATTCAAACGGAAATTCAAACGGAGGTTGAGCGACGTCGCAACTTTGCGATTATTTCTCACCCTGATGCTGGAAAAACCACCCTGACCGAAAAATTACTCCTCTACGGAGGTGCCATTCACGAAGCTGGTGCTGTTAAAGTACGGAAGGCCCAACGTCATGCTACCTCAGACTGGATGGCAATGGAGCAACAACGGGGAATTTCGATTACCTCAACGGTTTTGCAGTTTGAGTATAACAACTGTCAAATTAATCTACTAGATACACCCGGACACCAAGATTTTAGTGAAGATACCTACCGCACCTTAGCTGCTGCTGATAATGCGGTGATGTTAGAAGATGCCGCCAAGGGTTTAGAGCCGCAAACTCGCAAACTTTTTGAAGTCTGCAAAATGCGGGGTCTGCCTATTTTTACTTTTATTAATAAAATGGATCGTCCGGGTCAAGAACCCTTAGAATTACTGGATGAAATAGAAAAAGAATTAGGGTTAAAAACCTATCCCATAAATTGGCCGATTGGTACGGGCGATCGCTTTAAAGGAGTATTTGATCGTCGTAAACAAAAAATTCATTTATTTGAACGCAGTGCCCACGGAAGTCGAGAAGCGTTAGATACGGTTTTTGATTTAGATGATCCCCGCCTTCAGGAATTTTTAGATCCCGATCTTTATGCACAATTAAAAGAAGAATTAGAACTCCTAGAACACGTCGGTTCCGAATTTGATTTAGATTTAGTTCATGCTGGAAAAATGACCCCGGTTTTCTTTGGCAGTGCCATGACTAACTTTGGGGTGCAATTATTCTTAGATTCCTTCTTAGATTATGCCTTAAAACCCGGTTCCCATCTGAGTACCTTGGGGGATATGGAACCCGAATATCCAGAGTTTACGGGCTTTGTTTTTAAGCTACAAGCGAATATGGATGCCAAACACCGAGATCGGGTGGCGTTTGTGCGCGTTTGTACGGGAAAATTTGAAAAAGATATGACGGTGAATCATGCCCGGACTGGAAAAGTTGTCCGTCTTTCCCGTCCGCAAAAACTCTTTGCCCAGGAAAGACAATCGATTGAAACGGCCTATCCTGGGGATGTGATTGGATTAAATAATCCGGGGGTTTTTGCCATTGGGGATACCATTTATATGGGCAAAAAATTAGAATATGAAGGGATTCCCTGTTTTACCCCGGAGTTATTTGCCTATTTAAAAAATCCCAATCCTTCTAAGTTTAAACAATTCCATAAGGGAGTTTTAGAATTACGAGAGGAAGGGGCGGTACAAATTATGTTTTCTGTGGATCAATCTAAACGTGACCCGATTTTAGCGGCGGTGGGTCAACTGCAATTTGAGGTGGTGCAGTTTAGATTGCAAAATGAATATGGGGCTGAAACCCTATTAGAACCTCTCCCCTATACTGTGGCCCGTTGGGTAACTGGAGGTTGGGAGGTTTTAAATAAAGTGGGACGAATTTTTAACGCGGCGGTGGTTAAAGATAGTTGGGATCGTCCAGTTTTGCTGTTTAAAAATGAATGGAATTGTCGTCAAGCGGAAGCCGATCATCCTGAGTTAAAACTAACTTCTATTGCTCCGGTGGTTTCAATTCAACCCTTTGAATCGGGAGAGGAAGAATAAGGCTTGAATATTGATCCTTGATTAATTTTCTCCCTCGGTTTGGAGTTAGTAGGTGGTCAAAAATAAACCCATATAAAGTTCAACTTATTGTTGCGCTTCAGCGCACTGCGTTAGTCCGCTAAGGCGCAACAATTAGCTTTTTGACCACCTACCTAGAAAGAAAGATATTAAACACAAAACGAGGATGAATTTAAAACTTTTATTGATTAAGAATTGGGATCAGATGGGGATTCACCAAATAAATTGTTATAGGTGAGGGCGGCGGCAATTCCTCCCAAAATCGGAACGACCCAGAATAACCATAATTGCTGAATTGCCCAACCGCCAATAAACAATGCCGGGCCTGTGCTACGGGCCGGATTTACAGATACATTGGTGACTGGAATGCCGATTAAGTGAATTAAGGTTAATCCTAAACCAATGGCAATGGGGGCAAACCCTTGAGGTGCACGACTATCGGTTGATCCCATAATCACCATCAAGAACATAAATGTCAACACAAATTCATGCAGCACTGCCGCAAATAAGTTGTAACCGCCGGGAGAATGATCTCCATATCCATTGGTAGCAAAGGGGTTAGAACCACTTCTAAAAGCCACTGGATCAAATCCGGTTTTCCCACTAACGATTAAATAAAGCACTAAAGAGGCTAAAATTGCTCCGGCAACTTGAGAACCAATATAAAGTGCTAAATCTTTGCCTCCAGAGAAGCGTTTACCCGCCCATAATCCAAAGGAAACCGCCGGATTGAGATGGCAACCGGAAATATGACCTATGGCATAGGCCATAGTTAAAACGGTTAAACCAAAAGCTAATGCAACCCCAGCAAATCCAATCCCAAAGGGATTAGTTGGATCTTTAGTTGGATCGGGAAATGCAGCGGCAAAAACAGCAGATCCACACCCTCCAAAAACTAGCCAAAATGTTCCCATGAACTCAGCAAGACATTTCTTAGTCAGTGGCATTATTAAACCTCTTGAGAATGCACTTGAATTGAACTATCAGTTTTAATCCTGATAAGTTGCTGTTGCAACCTACCATAAAATTGATCAATTTTGGTGTCATATCTAGCAAATTTAGAAAAATTTAATAAAACCTTCGATAAATTGTTAAGAAATCATAAAAAATATCATTTTTCTATAAATATCATTTATGATGTCAGGTTTTTAAAATAAATTTATCAATAATCAGGGGATGGGTAAGCATTGGTGTTAACCTAAACTGAAAACCCCTGATTATTGCTGAGATTTGATCCCCCTAAATCCCCCTTAAAAAGGGGGACTTTGAAATCTAATTCCCCCCTTTTTAATGGGCTTAGGGGGGATCTAATTCCCCCCTTTTTAAGGGGGGTTAGGGGGGATCTAGTCTAGGATAAAAACAGGATTTTAGGTTTAAGTTAACATCAATAGTGCGTGGGCATTAATGGCCACACCCTACGGGTTGATGATTAAATTATGCGGGAATTTTGGCGGGAAGTTGGGCTTTTTGAGCTTGATATTCTGCCAACTGTTGTTCAATTTCAGTTTTGACAATTTGGCGGTATTCTAAGAAATGTTCGTTATGGGCGCAGAGGGTTAAATATTGATCCCAGACGGCGGGATTATATTTGATGATACTAAACAAATATCCCCAGAATTTCCAGCGAGTTTGGCGTTTAATTCCCTGTCGCCAAATCACAGTTGCTAAGGCTTTTAAATCAATCCAACTGGGGAATTTACCCGGGGGATGACATTTCGGCGCGCCCAACTTGAGGAAACAGCGATAGGTGCGTTCTAAATAGCGTTCAGGATCATATAATTGCCAGAAGGTTTCAATATATTCTTGAGCAATTTCTTCCACCGGACGGGTAGGAACAAAGTTAATTAATGTAGTTTGGTTAATATCAAACTTTTTAGGATTAATTAACCGTCCTTCTTTCTCTAAACGATGCCATAAAGCCGTATTGGGTAAGGCTTGTAACATACTAAATAAAGCCGTGGGAATCGCAGATTGTTCAACAAATTCAATAATTCGAGATCCCGCCCCTGGTTTTTCCCCATCAAATCCCAGAATAAATCCTGCCATCGGACGTAAGCCAGCGCGGATAATTTTATCAACGGCTTCTAATAACGGACTGCGGTTATTTTGATATTTTTTAGTCATTTCTAAACTACTGGTATCAGGGGTTTCAATCCCTAAAAATACCGCATCAAAATAACACTCCACCATCAAGTCCATTAATTCACCATCATCGGCTAAATCAATAGAGGCTTCGGTATTAAATCGGAAGGGATATTGATGGTCAGCTTGCCAAACTTTTAGGGCTTTTAACAGTAATTTGACATTCCGTTTATTCCCGATAAAATTATCATCTACCATGAATATTGATCGTCGCCATCCCAATTCATAAAGATAGTCTAATTCCTTTAACAATTGTTCTGGAGTTTTGGTGCGGGGTTTGCGACCATACAGCACAATAATGTCACAGAATTCACATTGAAACGGACATCCCCGGGAGAATTGTACCGACATAGAATCATAGGCATCTAATTCTAATAAATCGTAACGGGGAATAGGAGTTGAGGTGACACTGGGTTTTTCTTCCGTGCGGAATACCCCGGAAGTTTCACCTTTTTCCAAGGCTTCTACAAACATGGGTAGGGTAATTTCCCCTTCATCTAAAATCAGAAAATCTGCCCCGGAATCTTCAATTTCATGGGGGACAGAAGTGGGATAGGGGCCACCCACGGCGACTAATTTCCCGCGTCTTTTGGCTTCTTGAATTTGGGAGATAAAATCGGATTTTTGGACAATCATTCCCGAAAGGATGACTAATTCTGCCCAGTCCCATTCCGCTTCAGTTACCGCCGTAATATTACGATCAACCAGTTTGAATTCCCAGGTTTGAGGCAAAATTGCCGCCACAGTAATTAATCCCAAGGGCGGTAACAGCACTTTACGATCAACTAATTCTAGGATTTTTTCATACGACCAAAATGTAGACGGGAATTGAGGATAAATTAATAATGTTTTCATGGTAAAAATGGTAATGTTGAGTTAATATTATTTTAGAGAATTGGTTAAATAGTACAAATGAATTTTTCACCCAGAATTTTTCACCCAGCGATTGAAATCGCGGCTACACAAACGAAGTCCGGATGGTGCGCGGACTAATTAACAGATTAACATAATGTTCTCTGATTTTATCTTCAACCCGCGCAGGCGGGTTTGGGTTGTGTAGCTGCGATTTCAATCGCCGGATCTCTGGATCTCTCATTGTTGGCGCTATGATACAAACGTTAACATTTAACCAAATCATACAGGGTTATCACCAATATGGCTGTTAAAATAGGGGATATGGCTCCTGATTTCACCTTAACTTCGCAAACGGGCGAATCAGTGAGCATCAAAGACTTTCGGGGAAAAAAATCTATTGTCCTCTACTTCTATCCCAAGGATGATACCCTGGGCTGTACCGCCGAAGCCTGTGCCTTTAGAGACAGTTATCAAGTTTTTACAGATGCGGGGGCGGAAGTGATTGGCATTAGTTCGGATTCGGCCCAATCTCATCAACAGTTTGCCACAAAATACAATCTGCCGTTTATTTTGTTGAGCGATACCGGGAATAAAGTGCGTCAACTCTATGGTGTTCCAGCGACGATGTGGGTGCTCCCGGGCCGCGTTACCTATGTGATTGATAAGGACGGCGTAGTGCGACATCTGTTTGATTCTATGCTAGATTTTTCGCGTCACGTTGAGGAAGCGTTGACCACCCTGAAATCGATTCCAACTTCATAGAATTTTAATCAAAAATCGCCCCTATTCAATGAATACAGACTATAAAAATACCCTCACCAACTTGGGGCAAGAGTTATCTCAAACTTTGCCCCAACTTGCCCATCTTCTACCTCTATTTAT
Organism: Planktothrix sp. PLAVEN19ND; assembly: GCF_057220675.1. Lineage (NCBI taxonomy): Bacteria > Bacillati > Cyanobacteriota > Cyanophyceae > Oscillatoriales > Microcoleaceae > Planktothrix > Planktothrix sp. PLAVEN19ND. Next base: position 4,985,581 of record NZ_CM170132.1, read on the forward strand.
GTTAGCTGTGGGCGTCGGTTATCTGTTCAATTGGTTGCACGTTCCCGTTGCCTGGCTAATTGGCCCAATGGTGGCGGGGATTATTTATGCGGTGTTTCAGGGCAAACCTCAGCCCCTACCCCCGATCTTTTTTATTGTGGGTCAAGCTATTGTGGCGATCGCAACGGCTACGGGCTTTTCACTTAGTACTATAGGGTTAATGGGGACTTACGCCTTCCCCCTGATGCTCTGTATTTTGGTGACCGGGGGTATGAGTATTTTGAATGGTTATTTTTTAGGACGCTGGGGCGGAATTGACCGGGCGACCGGGTTCCTCAGTTGTGTTCCTGGGGCGAGTTACAGTTTAATTGCCATGAGTGAGGAAATGGGGGCTGATGCGATCGCCGTTGCCCTGTTACAATATCTGCGGATTCTATTAGTAGCATTAATTGTTCCTGCCCTCGTCGGGTTTTGGTTTGCGGGGGATGTGGCTGTCGGGTCTGTGGTCTCTATTCCCCTTGACACTTCACCTGCTTTACCAATGCTTTACAACCTAGGAATTATGGGGGTTTGTGCGGCATTAGGAATCGTTTTAGGGGAAATGTTTAGTTTACCTTCGGCCTTGTTTATTGGGCCGTTTCTAGTTAGTCTAATTGTGTTTTGGACATTTCCCTATGCGATTAAAATGCCCCCTTTGCTGTTTACAATTGGGCTATTATTTGTGGGATTTTCGGTGGGTTTAAAGTTTGACTGGCAGAATGCCAAAAGACTCTGGAAAGCTGTTTTAATTGAATTATTTTTAGTTATCATATTAATTCTATTTTGTTTGGGTGCAGGTTATATTTTCCATCAAATCACCCAGGTTGATACCATGACCGCCATATTAGGTTCCACACCCGGAGGCATTACAGCGATGATCGCAACGGTAATTCAACTCGGAGGAGATGCGGGAATTGTTTTAGCAATGCAAATGACCCGAATGTTATTAATATTATTAATTAGTCCTTGGTTTGCAAATGTATTAATTAAAAGTCAAAAACAATCTAACCTCAGCTAGTTGTTGAGCTTTAGCTCCCCTAAGCACCCAAGCGCAACAACAAACTATTGTGATATAATATCTTAAAAATCATTAATCTATTGATTAATTGAGGGCAATGTCACCAGAAACACTGCTAAATGGGTTAACATTACCGCCCACTCAAGACGAACTACCCTATGACGATGGAGTCCCCATGGAAACCCAACGCCATAAAATGCAAATGGATTTACTCATTGATCCGTTAATTCCTTGGTTAGAACCGCGAGAAGATGGTTATGTTGGGGGCAATATGTTCCTCTACTTTAGTTTAGCCCAAGTGCGGAACCAAGACTTCAAAGGCCCCGATTTTTTTGCCGTATTAGGAGTTCCCAAAAAAGAACGAAAAAGTTGGGTCGTTTGGGAAGAGGGAAAAGCTCCCGATGTGATCATTGAACTATTATCACCCAGTACCGCCCAAGAAGATAAAACTAACAAAAAAATCATTTATCAAAATCAAGTTCGGGTTCCCGAATATTTCTGGTATGATCCTTTTAACTCCGATGAATTGGCAGGTTTTACTTTAAAAAATGGCAGTTATGAACCAATTTTTCCCGATCAATTTAATCGATTATTCAGTCAACAATTAGGCTTATCATTAGTACGATGGTCAGGAGTTTATAAAACCGTTGAAACCGTATGGTTAAGATGGGCAACTCCAGAGGGTGAAATTCTGCCCACACCCGATGAATTATCCGCACAAAAAGCTGAACAAGCTCAACGCCAAGCTGAAGCCTCCCAACTTCAAGCTGAACAAGCCCAACACCAAGCTGAACAAGCTCAAAAGCGTTCCCAAGAGTTAGAAACCTTACTCAGCCGCTACCGTCAACAGTTTGGGGAATTACCTGAATCTAGTTCTGATTAGTTTTGAGATCAAATTGGGTATTCTAAAAATAGGTACTATTAAAGCCAAATAATCGAAAATAAGAGGAAGGTATAAGCAATGAATCCCGCCGAGAAACAATCATTAGAAAAACAATATGGAGCCGAGCGTATCCGTAAAATGGAACGCTCTAAGCAGGTACAAAAAGTGATTATGTTCCTATCACTGCTGTCTTTTTTTGGTACGAGTATATTTGGATTAGGAAAAGTGTTCAAAGGTGCATTTGAAAAAAAACCTGAAGCGACTCAAACGACAGAACAACAATCTGCAAGTGCTTTATTACAAAAGCAAGAAAAAGGCTATGAAATTGTATTAAAACGGGAACCAAATAACCCAACCGCATTGGAAGGTTTAGTGAATGTTCGGTTGCAACAAAATAATATTCAAGGAGCAGTTGAACCCTTAGAAAAGTTAGTAAAATTATATCCTGATCGGCAGGATTATCAAAATTCATTAACTGAATTAAAACAGAAAAATAAAAAATAAATTCCAGTTATGAAATATTTAGACTACTGGCTAAAACAGCAAAAACAGCAACAGTTAGAAGATCAAATTAGAGCGGAACAAGCCAGAACAGAAGTTCAAGCGATTGTCAAAGTATTAATAGAACAATTTTCTATTAAAAAAATTATTCTGTTTGGTTCTTTAGTTCGAGGAAAATTTAATGAAAATTCTGATATTGATTTAGCGGTAGAAGGAGTGCCAACCAGGGATTATTTTACAGCCGTTGCGATCGCTAATAACTTAACATCCCGATGGGTTGATTTGAAACCCCTAGAAGACTTAGAACCCCACTTTCGAGAAAGGGTTTTAGCCACAGGAGAATGTGTTTATGAAGCCAATGTCAGCGAGTAAAATTAGAGAACTGGCGACTGATATTGAAATTGAGTTAGAACGTTTAGGAAGGTTGGAATTAGCGATCGCTCAAGTCTATCAGGAAGTTCAAAATGATCCAGACCGGGCTACAATTTTTCATGAAAGTCTAGCCTTAAAGTTACATAACTTTTATACAGGTTGTGAGCGGATTTTTCAACTCATTGTTTCTGAATTAAATGGTTCTTTACCCTCAAGTTTTGATTGGCATAAAAGACTTTTAAATAGAATGAGTATAGAAAGAGAAGGGTTGCCAGCGATTTTGACTCCAGACACAGTTATTCTGTTAAATGAGTATCTAGGTTTTAGGCATATTGTTAGAAATTTGTATGGTTTTGAATTAGATCCTAACAGGCTAGAAAAACTTGTTGAAAATTACCCTTTAGTTTGGCATCAAGTCAACTTTGAACTCAGAGAATTTATCAATTGGCTTAGACAACTCGCTGAACAGTTAGAATAATCAGGAGTTATGCAGAAACAGGGTTTCTTGAAGTATGAAAGTTATTGGGATGAGTGCCCCAATAGGAGAGGGCTAAAGCCCAACAACGGTTTGATAAAATTCCTCTAATGCAGCGACACAAACTTGATCATCAAAAATCAGATGATGGCGATCGCTCATTTGTTGAGAAAGTGTTTTTCGCCATAAGGGATCTAATCCTAATTTAACCGCAATTTTAATATATTCGGCTTCATTTTGTGCAATGGTTTCTGTTAAGTTGATCATTTTTAAGAAACTATCCGCATGATGTCCGCGCATGAATTCCCCAGGACAAGTTACAATGGGTAAATTACAAGCGATCGCTTCTAAAGACGTATTTCCCCCCGACCAAGTAAAGGTATCTAAAAACACATCAGAAAGCAAATTTAACATCAAATAATCAAACCGCTCAGGGACGTTTCGATGTAAACAATAATCTTGATCATTTAACCCATAATTAGCAAATGCTTGTTTTAACCGATTATTTAATAGGGTTCCTCGGAAGAATAAAAACCTAGCATTAGGAACTTTTACTGCAATTTCTGGTAAAATATAATCATATTGAGGCAAATATTTAAACGGTGCTTGACAACATAAATAAATCACCGCATCCTCGGGTAAATCATAATCTGAGCGGGTTTTAACTAAGGCTGGAATATCTTGCGGTTGGGGATAAGCAACCCCAATATTAGGTAATAAAATTAGGCTTTCTGAATAGTGTTCCTGGGGCTTTTCCGGTTCCATTAATTGACTAGAAAGAAAATAATCAATTGTTGGTAGTCCCGAGGTTACGGGATGACCCCAAGCGGTGCATTGAATAGGCGCTAAACGCAAGGCGGCTAGTTCCATTGTTGGGGGGTTCATGCCAATTTCTGGGTAGACTAAAATATGCAGTTTATCGTTAAAAATTTGTTGGGCAACCGCTTCTAAATTGTCGGGAATATGATAGAATTGATCACTATATTGTCGAAACTGTTCCGTAACTGGATCGGGAGAATTGCCAGTATAATAAGAGTAAATTTCAAACTGATTATGATTAGCATAGCGCAACCAACCTGTTAACCAAAGTGACCCACTATAACAATGCAAATAATTAGAAACATATCCTACCCTGATTTTATCTTCAACTGTTGGTAGGGTTAACGGTTGCACCCATTGGGGATATTTTGCTGACATCATCCGATGGAGGAAATCACCATAAATCCGTTGTTCTTCTATAATATTTCTCGCTTGATAACCTAGGTAAAAATTAGTAAATCTTCCCATTCCTAAAAACGCCTGTTCTAAGGTTTCAGGATTATTAAAATCCGTGGTTTTAATTAAGGTTTTTAATCCTTTTTTAAACCGTTCTTGATAATCACTAATTTCCTCAACGGAGTGATAAAACATCGGAACTATTAAATTTTTTAGTAATATAAAAGTATAATCTTTAGGTAAACATTCCGAGGCTATTTCCGCTTGTGTAGTGGCTTCCTCTGTTCTTCCCTGATAGAGAAGATTTGTAATTAGGGTAAAGTGGAGAGGTGCAAATTGTGAATAAAGCTCTAGGGCTGTTTTTAAAATATTAATTGCACTATCATGTTCTCCCAAATTCCAGTAACAGTGATGGAGTTTTTCATAAGTATTAACATCTCCCTGTTGTAAATTGAGTAGTTTTTGATATTGGGCTATCGCTTCTTGATAATTACGTAATTCATACAGGCGATCGCCAAAACTTTTATAGTAGGGTGCGGGATTTTGTTGTCTTTCTTTAGCCAGTTCTAAATTGTGTAAAATATCAGGATGATCAGGAAAAATTTGTAAAGCAATTTGATAGTTTTCTAGGGCTGATTCTATTTGATTTTGCAATAGAAAAAGATTCCCTAAGTTTAAATAACTGCCAAAATGATTCGGGTTAATATTAATCCCTTGACGATAAGCGGTTTCCGCTTCTATAAATTGCCCTTGTTGCGTTAAGAGATTTCCTAAGTTATTATAGACATCAATATGATCGGGTTTTAATTCGATTGTTTTTTGGTAGGCTGCGATCGCTTGTGGAATTTGATTCAATTTTTCATAACTCATTCCTAAATAATAATACGCTAAATTATTATTTGTATTTTGTTTTAAAACATGAGATAATATTAAGATAGATTGAAAATAAATTTCTTTTTGGTAATACAAAATTCCCAAATTAACCCAAATTTCAGTATTTTCTTTTTGCCATCTAAGCAAGAATTTATATTGCTTTTCAGCTAAATTAAACTGTTGGTTTTGATGCGCATTTATCCCTTGTTGATAAATTTGCTGTAACTGATCCTCTGTGGGTTTTTGTTCTGCTAATTCAAGAATTTTTTTGATGACAATATCTTGACGTTGTGCTTGAAATATTTCCACTGAATAATTAAATGTTCTGTTCTGGTTCCAACTTAAAACTTGAATTCTATCAGGGAGATGACTATTTACTAAAATAGACAATTCTGTGAACAATTCCGCTTGTGGATAAGATGCTAAAAAATCCCAGATTGCTTGCTGAACAAAACCAATATTTCCATGATCAACGATGATTAAAGCTGAATCTGATAATAGGGGTTTAGCTAACAATAAAGCTAATAAAGTAGAACGATAATCGGTCGCACTCTGGACAACATAAACCCCTATTTTAATCTCCGTTTCTAGTTGTCGCAGTTCTAATAAAAATTCTTCAACATCTTGGTTATAAAAACAAACCTGTTCCTCCAGGTTAAACTGATGTAAATTTTTAAATAGCTGTTCCAAACTTTCACTATCTGGTGTAAAATCAGGACTGTCATTAATAGCATAGGCAATAGCTTCTGGTTGATTCAAAAGCGCACCAATCAAGGTTAAACCCTTTTGTGTTCCAATCTCACAATAAATTTCATTGGGTTCCAGACTAGCCACCGCACAGTTGAGTAACGGGAGCAAATTCTGGGGAAACTGCTCTGAAGCGAGGTTAAGCACTTGCTGAAACCGTTTAAATTGCGCGTGGACAAAGACAGTCCCCCACTGTTCATACAAATTCGGTAGTTCTTGAATAAAGCGTTGATTATCCATAGTCAAACTTAGGAGTGTTGAATAGAACCTATATAATATAGTACAAGATTGTTAGGAGGAATGAGTTTAATTAACTTTAAAAAGTGATCATTTATGGGATGATATTGGGTATCATAGGAGCAGAGTAACTTTTCCTGACTCTCAGTAGAATCTTAGTAATATTAAGCCGAAGAAAGCTCAAAGTTTTCTCATTATCTCAAACTAATTTATTGATATTATTTATGAAATGTAAAGTTTGTAATTCTAAGTCTAACTATTTTGCTACGGCTCAAATTCTTAATAAGTATGATGTTAGTTATTTCCAGTGTTCAAATTGCAGATTTATTCAAACTGAAGAACCCTACTGGTTAGAAGAAGCATATTCTAATGCAATAGCGATCAGTGATGTTGGGTTGGTGTTCAGAAACTTAATGTTTTCTGATGTTGCCAGTAAACTAATTTTTAATTTTTTTGATCATCAGAGCAAATTTTTAGATTATGGAGCCGGATATGGATTATTTGTTAGGTTAATGAGAGATAATGGTTTTGATTTTTATTGGTTTGATAAATTTTGTAATAATTTGTTTGCTCAAAATTTCGAGATTAATTTAGATACAACTGAAAATAATGCCTTTGAAATTGTAACGGCTTTTGAAGTCTTTGAACATCTGATTAATCCTAGTATTGAGTTAGAAAATCTCTTAAAAATATCCTCAACTATTTTATTTAGTACAGAGCTACTCCCGGTTAGCAATCCCAAACCGAATGACTGGTGGTATTATGTTTTACATGAAGGTCAACATATTTCAATTTATACCCATCATTCCCTAAGAATTTTAGCAGAGCGATATGATTTAAACTTTTACTCTAATGGCAGTTCATTACATTTATTAACCAAAAAAGAATTACCTTGTAACCCGTTTGAACAATTATCCCGTCAGCAACTTAAAAAAGTAGAAAAATCATCTTTAATTAACCAAGACTTTAACAATATTCTGGAAAAATATTTTCCGTCTAATTCAGTCAACAGCATCAATACAGAATCATCCTTGTCTCCCAATTTAGAGACATCAAGGTTAAATAGCCCGCTCAATATTATTGTTGATGGGGTCTTTTTCCAAATGTTTAAAACCGGAATAGCCAGGGTTTGGCAATCGTTATTCTTAGAATGGGCAGTTAACGGATTTGGTCAAAATATTATTGTTTTAGATCGAGCAGAAACAGCCCCCAAAATAGCGGGAATTAGGTATCTTTCCGTTCCAGCCTATGACTATTCTAAAACAGAAGTTGACCGCCAGATGCTTCAAGAAGTTTGTGATCAAGAAGCAGCAGACTTATTTGTTTCAACTTACTATACAACGCCCCTATCAACACCATCGGTTTTTATAGCCTATGATATGATTCCTGAAATTTTAGGGGCGAACTTAGATGAACCAATGTGGCGGGAAAAACACCTAGGAATTGCCCATGCGTCAGCTTATATTTCCATTTCAGAAAGTACAGCAAATGACCTAGTTAAATTGTTTCCAAATATCAATTCTAAAATTACGGTTGCTCACTGCGGAATTTCTAATGCTTTCTATCCTGCACCCCCAGGAGAAATTATTCAATTTAAAACTAAATATGGAATTAATAAACCCTATTTTCTATTAGTTGGAGCCGGTAGTGATTATAAAAATGCTGTTTTGTTCTTTCAAGGGTTTTCTCAACTTTATAGTAAATCAGCATTTGATGTGATCTGTACAGGAGCGGGTTATTTATTAGGACACGAATATCGAGAGTTAGCAGCAGGTAGTACAGTTCATTCTTTGTACCTAAGTGATGAAGAACTCAGATCTGCTTATTCAGGAGCCACCGCCCTAGTTTATCCCTCTAAATATGAAGGCTTTGGAATGCCCATTGCAGAAGCTTTAGCCTGTGGTTGTCCGGTTATTACTTGTGCAAATGCTTCGATTCCTGAAGTCGCAGGAGAGGCTGCAATTTATATTAAAGATGATGATATTGATGCCATGACTGATGCACTTTGCGAGGTACAAAAACTCAAATACCGTAACATTTTAATGGCGAAGGGATTGGAACAAACACGGAAGTTTTCTTGGTCAAAAATGGCTAATATTATTAGTTCTGCTTTAATTGATGCCACACTTCTGCGTTTAAACCTTAGAGAGATTAATTTAGTTGTTTTTCCCGATTGGAGCCAACCAGAAGAAGTGCTTTATACCGAATTAGCGAATATAATTAAAACGCTAACAACTCATCCCAACCGGAGTCAAATCACCTTACTCATTGATCATCAAAACATATCAGATGAAGATGCAAATTTAGCATTGTCTAGTGTGATGATGAATTTGTTAATGGAAGAAGAATTAGAGCTTGATGACGGTGTAGAAATTGCTTTAATAGATCAGCTAAATTCTAGCCAGTGGTCTGCTTTATGTCCTCAACTCCAGGGTCGAATTAAATTAGAGCATGAAAATCAAGAAGCGATCGCATCTGTTGGATCAGAAATCATCCCAGTTTATGATTTAGAAAACAATAATACCTGAAAAAGACTATGCGGTTAAAACCTAAGTAGGGGGGAGGCGTGCTTCTCCCTTGGTTGCTATGAAAATAAATTACAAATTTAAGTCTTATTCTCAATATAGTTTAACCACATTTGTTCATAAGCATTTTCCATTTCTCGGGTAAATTTTTTCGCATTCCACAACGGAGCCGTTTGTCGATTTTTCCTTAATTTCCAAGCAATTTGTTGGCGTAAATTCTCATCTTTTCCTAACTTAATTCCCCATTCCACATATTCCTCATCTGTCCAAGCAATTCCCTCTGTAATTCCGGCATTGACCATCATTGTATAACTATTTCGGGCTGAGAATTGTTGCCCCACTCGGGTTACCAATGGAATCCCCATCCACAGAGTTTCCATAGTGGTTGTCGCCCCATTATAGGGGTAGGTATCCATTACCACATCAGCAATGGCTAAATTAGCTCTATGTATAGCTTCTGTGGGTGATAAGGGTAAGAGTTTTAAGCGATCGCCATCTACCCCCACAGAGTCAGCAATTTCAGCATAAAATGTTTTCAAAGATTCTTGATCTGCCTTTCCTTTAATCAAGAAATAACTATTAGGAACTTCCTTTAAAATTTGTAACTGTAATTTAGCCGTATCAGGATTATATTTATATCCCCCTTGAGCCGTCAAATAAATAATAGCATCATTAGGAATATTTAACTGATCTCGACGAATATTAGAAACAGCTACTTCAAAACCATCAACAGCAATATAGGTTTGAGGTAAACGCCAAATCTTTTCACTGTAGTAATTTTCAGCATTGTCAGGTAACACATAAGGGTCGGCAATAAAATAGTCAACAGATGGAATTTCAGACCCATCCCAACCTAACCAAGTCACTTGGATGGGTGCTGGTTTAATGGCTAAGGTTTCACAGGTAGAGCTTAACGTTAAGCTGTCGAGATCCACTAAAATATCAATCTCATCTTCATAAATTTTTTGGGCGACTTCCCTTCCTTCTAACCCTAATTGATGGGTTTTATCGCTTTTATTAATATACCAGCTTTGCAATTCATCCGGTTTATCTAAAGCCGCCAATAAATAGGTATGAATGACAAATTTTTCTCGATCATGGTGTTCAAATAAACCCCGGGTTAACCAGCCAACAGAATGGTTGCGTAAACAATGAGAAACATAGCCAATTTTTAGAGGTTTTTCAGCAGATATCAAGGTTTTGGGCCGAGATTCCCACTGCCGACATTGTTCTATAACCTGCGGAATTTGACTTTCTATATTAGACTGAAGAAACTGCGAAACTTCGCGCCGAATCAATAAATTTTCCTGAATTTTATCTTGAAAATAGGGAAAGAAAAAAGTTGTGATAAAACAACCCACGGCTAAATCATAAGATAAAGTTGGCTTTTCTGTTACTAACCGAGTCAGCAGGGAATGGTAGTCTTCCATAACAGCACAGACCTGTTTCCACCGTCCACCTGCACTCATTAAACCTCGAAGTAATAAAAATCTCGCATAAACTTGATCAGGGAAATCTTCCGCCATCGAGTAACAATACTCCGCCGCTTCTATTCCTTTGGCATATTCCCGAATATCTTGATAAAACATAGATATACATCGAAGTAATTCGGGATGTTTAGGATGCAATCTTAACCCTAGCTCTGTAAACTTAATCGAGAGATGTGTTTGATGTCGAGAGTAAGCTAATCTATAAATAAATGGAATTAAAAAATTGAGATAAGATTGAATATCGGTAATATAATTAAGACAAGTTTCAGCAAATTGGTATGATGAAGGATGTTCAGGTGCTTGCTGGCAAATTTTATCTAAAACTTGAAGTAAAAGTTCAGGATTAATTTCTGTGGTTGGAATAGGATCGGAGTTAAGTAAATCCAAAATTCCCCATTCAATTAGTTCTTCACCCGTATAGGTTTGACCTATAGCAGATAATTGAACTAAATGCAATAAATTATTAATATATGTGGGATCAATTTCCCGAATATGCTGACGAATTACCCAGGCTTTTGTCTGGTCTTCTAATATTAGCTGTTGGCGTTCGGCTTCCGTTTCTAAAACTTGGATTAATTCCTGTGTCCACTGTTCAATTTCTTCCGGTTCTCCCTCCGCCATTGCTACTAACCAAGTCGTTTGAGCTTCAACTTCCTGTCCTTGTAGCAACAGTAATAAACCCAAATACCAGTAAGAGGAAATGATTTCTGGCTGAGTATTAATCAGTTCTTCATAATGATTTATAGCGGCAACATAATCCCCTGTTTCCAGATATTTAATCCCTTGTTGATTCCTGTTTAGTAAATTCATTGGAGTAGTTTAAGTAAAAAATTAACAGATTTATTGGTCTTAAAAAAATATCTCAATTCCTTTGTAGGGGAGAGGCTCGCCTCGCCCCTGCTATCAAGTTTTTAACCATAAATTACAAATTTAAGTTTTATTATTAATATAATTTAACCACATTTGTTCGTAAGCAGTCTCCATTTCCCGGGTAAATTGTTTCCCATTCCATAACGGAGCCGTTTGTCGATTTTTGATCAATTTCCAAGAAATTTGACTTCGCAAATTTTCATCTGTTCCTAACTTAATCCCCCATTGTACATATTCCTCATCTGTCCAAGCAATTCCCTCGGTAATTCCCGCATTGATCATCATGGTATAACTATTTCGGGCTGAAAATTGTTGTCCGACTAGAGTTACCATCGGAATCCCCATCCATAGAGTTTCCATTGTCGTTGTTGCGCCGTTATACGGGTAAGTATCCAGTACCACATCAGCAATGGCTAAATTAGCGCGATGGACGGCTTCTGTAGGTGACGACGGGAGTAGTTTTAAGCGATCGCAATCTACCCCCAGAGCGTCAGCAATTTCAGCATAAAAAGTTTTGAGTGATTTTTGATCGGCTACTCCTTTAATAATAAAATAACTATTAGGAACAGCTTTGAGAATTTCTAATTGTAATTGGGCGGTGTGGGGATGATATTTATATCCCCGTTGAGCCGTAAAATAAATAATAGCATCACTGGGAATATCCAACTGATCTCGGCGAACATTAGGAATACCGACTTCAAAGCCATCAACAGCTAAATAAGTTTGAGGGAGACGCCAAATTTTTTCACTGTAATAACTTTGAGCATCTTCAGCTAACACATAAGGGTCAGCAATATAATAATCAATCGTGGGAATTTCAGACGCATCCCAGCCCAACCAAGTTACCTGCACCGGTGCAGGTTTAACGGCCATAGCCTCAGAAGTTGTTGTCAAAGTCAGACTATCAAGATCAATTAAAATATCAATTTCATCTTCATCAATTTTGTCTGCCGCTTCGAGACCACTAAAGTCTAATTTACGAACGTTTTCAATATTATTAACATACCACTCTTGTACTTGATTGTAATTATAATGATCATAACAAATAAAATAACCATAAATTTCAAACTTCTCTTTGTTATGATATTGAAATAGCCACCGCGCCAGCCACCCCACGGAATGGGTACGAAAACAATGGGAAATATATCCGATTTTTAAGCGTCGCTCAACATAAGTCTGGTTTAAACGGGTAGTTTGTCGGTTGCGATATCGTTCTATTTGTTCTTTAGCATAGTTTTCTATATTTAATTGAGCCAGGTTAGAAACTTGACTTCTTAGCCTGGTATTTTCTTGAGGATTATCTTCAAAGTAGGGGAAAAAAAACATTGTATTAAATAATCTAATTGTCTCCACTTGCGATAAATCTGTTGGCTGTTCCTCTAGTAACACTTTTAATAAGTCTTTTTGCTGTTCAGTGGCTTCAGCAAATTCTTTCCAGTAGCCCCCAGCACTCATCAATCCCCGAATAATGAGGTGGATGGCAAAAAATTTTGCGGCTAAATTTGTAGTTATAGAAAAATAGAGTTTAGCGGCTTGTATTCCCTGGTCAAAACGGTTGCTATCTTGATAGACAGAAGCACTAAAACAGAGTAACTCAGGATGTTCAGGAGCTAAACGCAAACCCAGTTCAGTAAATTTGGCGGCGGTACTGAGTTGTTTGGCTGAGTGAGCCATTTTATACACAAAAGGAATGATCAGTTGATTAATAAAGATATCGGTGTTCTGAATATGAACTAAACTAGCTTCTGTTAAATTCAGGGATGAAGTGAGTAAGGGAGCGCTATCTACAACACTTTTAATGACTTCGAGTAATAATTCTGAATCTACCGTTGCGGATTCTTGTTTGAGCAACTCCAGCAAACCTAACTCAATGGGTTCTCGACCGGTGTAGGTTCGTAAACAGATTGATAATCCGGTTAAATGCACAAGATTATTAATATCTGTCGGCTTAATTTCTCGGATATGTTGTCGAATTGCCCAAGCTACAGCATAGTCTTCTAAGTCTAACCGTCGTCGCTCGGCTTCGGTTTCCAAGACTTGAATTAATTCTTGAGTCCATTCCTCTATCTGTTCTGGCTCCCCATCAGCCATCCCAAATAACCAAGTGGTTTGTGCCTCTGCTTCTTGCCCCTGTAATAGCAATACCAATCCTAAATGCCAATAGTGGGATTTTATTTCCGGTTGGACTTCAATCGCTTGTTCATAGAGCTTTTCAGCCTCAGTATAATTATTTTTTAATAACAATTGTTCAGCTTTTTCTTGCCAATCCGATGTCATAGATAGTAAATCTTGAGCAACCATATCATCCTATTTAATCAGATAATAAAAAATACATACAACAAAGCAGGTAGAAATAACAACTCCACCTGCTTATTGTTTTTAACAAGGAAATTCCTTCAACCTGACAGTTACTATTTCGTTACGACAGTCATGGCAGTTCCACAACCTACAACAGTTCCATCATTGGTCGTAGCAACAGGATTTCCTGGGACAGTTGTTTCACAAAGTACACTCTGGGCTGTCTTGGCATCACTGCCTGTAACCAGCACTAATCCAACACCACCAGCATACCCTTTCAAAGCTGAACTGTTAATAGGTGTGGCAAGACTACCGACGTTACTTGCTGTAGTAGCACTAATTGAATAGTTATAGTTAGAGGTTTGTGTTTTGAGGCCAATTCCCAGTTGCGTGACATCAGATCCAAAACCATTATTTTCGACAAAGTAGGCTTGCTGACCTTTGTTAATGGAAGAAATATACTGTTTCCCTTCGGATTGTTTGGCTTTGTTAGCTTGGCTGAGGAAGGAAGGCAGGGCGATCGCAGCCAAAATACCGATAATGATGATAACAACTAACAGTTCAATTAAGGTGAAACCTTCTTCTTTTTTTCTATTAGAAACGTATTGCAGGAATTTTGCTTTAAATTCAGTCTTCATAGTCTTTTCTCCGTTTGGGGGGATGTTTAACTTTTTATCTGGTATTTCTAACTTACCCACCAGGTGGAAAGTTCATATCACCTCAACAAAAATTTTTTTCAATTTGATCCTGAACGCTCCAAAAGCACATACAGAAAGCCATCCAGAAGGATTAGGACTTCTTTAACCTGCTGTAATGCCCTCTGGCCAGTAATAGGTTCTAGGGTAACTGAATCTACAGAATAGATTTGCTGCCAACGTTCTGCCAGGAACAGTACCGTCTGTCCTCCACTCCACAAGGGCAGCAAGCAGTCTGCCTGACTACTCTCAAGAATAATAGGTATCGGAGTGGGTAACTTCACATATTGGCTAATTTCATAAGGTCTATAGGTTTTGATAGATTCAATTAAGTCTGTTTTAGCTTGATCGGTTCTCAGTTGGGGATGTAAATGAACTTGTGCGGTTTGCCAGTTGGCTTCAGTCCATTCACCAACCGGGACAATACACTCCTGCTCAGAATGACCACACCAAAAATCCAATAATCGATGGACAGGATGAATCAACTCAAATAAATGCAACTGCTCCTCCACCGATGCTTCTGGTAAACTTAAGGCTAGAAAGCCAGGTAAGTGCCCAGGCTCATTGAATAAATCCATTAGTTCCCATTGTTGCCATTTCACCATACTCAGAAACTGTAAATCAGTTGCTTTCAAAACAGCAAAAACCTCTGGTATTGTATAGCCTTTATCCCCTTGTAATAAGTAATTAGCAAGCAACCATTCTTCATTTTTATAACCTGGCGTATTCCAAGTTTGAGCTTTCAGTAAAACTTCATTTTTGATAGAATTTATAGTATCTCTGGCTACCTCTGCCTGAAGTTCTTGAGAAGATTCATCCATCACTCCCATCATCTTAAATAACGATTGCGCCCGAAAATAATTTGCTCTTTGATGTAAACTATGTAGATTGGCTCTAATAATGCCCTGTGGTTTTAAAACCTGTTTTATCGCTTGCATCGAATTGAATAAATTCGGGCACAGATAAAGAACTTCATCCGCATTAACATAATCAAACTGATAACCCAGTTGAGGTAAGTCTTCTATTGACAATACATGAAATTCAGCATTTTCAAACCCATGAAACTTTAAACGCTGTCGGGCTAGTTCTACCGATTGTTCAGAAATATCAATCCCAACAATTTTAGCCCCAGGATTGGCTTCGGCTAAGACTAAGGACTTATATCCGCTTCCACACCCAGCATCTAAAATTAGTTTACCTTCTGTATTAATTAATTTTTTATATTTCAAATAATAAGGGGTGACTAAATTATGAATAAACAGTAATTCATATTCATTTTTAGGGGATTTATCTAAAGGAATTCTCGGATAAGGCGCTGAATCAAACTGCTGACGAATTTTTTTTAATAATTCAGGATTTTGATTTTCCATAATATTTTTCTGTAAAAATATGTTTTTTTCTTAATTAAAAGCTAACAAAGTCATTATCGATTTTATCATTAAATTCAACTAGGAACTATTTTTTTACATCCATTTTAAAGCGATCGCTCTAACAGGATATACAAAAATGGTTCCAGATCACTAAGCAGTTCTTTCACTTGCTCAAAAGCCATCTGATCACTAATCAATTCAAGTGTTACAGAATCTACAGGTTGGATCTGTTTCCATCCTTCCACCAAAGACATGACAGACTGTTCACCCTCCCACAACGGCAGTAAACAAGCGGCGCGACTACTCTCGAGATGGATGTTAACCAGTGTGGGCAACTTGACATACTGGCTAATTTCATAAGGTTGATGGGTATTAATACATTGAATCAGGTCTTCCTGGGCTTGAATAGTTCTCAGTTGAGGGTGCAAATAAACTCTTGCGGTTTGCCAGTCCCTATCCTCCCAATCTGAAACCGGAACACCGGACATATTATCATTAGGATGACCGCACCAAAAATCCAATAACCGATGAATTGGATGTAACAATTCATAGAAATGTAAGCGTTCTTCGATGGACAATTCCGGCAAGCTGAGGGCTAGAAAGGCAGGTAAATTTTCTGGGTCTTCAAATAAATCTAAGGGCTCCCAGTGTCGCCAAGAAACCATACTAATAAACTCTAAATCAACCGTTCTGAGCGCTGAAAATAAATCAGGAATCGTATAACCTTTGTCTCCCTGAAATAAATAGTTCATTAACACCCATTCTTTTTCATTTATTTTTTCAGGTTTATAGGTTTGGGACTTTAATAAAACTTGATTTTTAAAAGATTTCATTAGTTCACCGATGAAGTTAATTTCTAACTCCGTCGGGTTTCCATCCATTAATCCAATTCTGCTAAATAGGGATTGTGCCCGAAAGTAATTAACTCGCTGAAATGCACTATGAAGATTTGTTCTAATCATTCCCTCTGGCTTCAATACTGACTTCATTGCCTTTAGAGGGACTGTAATATCAGGGAATAAATAGAGAGATTCATCATGATTAATGTAATCAAACTGATAACCGAGTTGAGGTAAATCTTCTATTGGTAATACATGAAATTCTGTATTGTCAAAGCCATGATATTCTAACCGTTTACGAGCCAGTTCTACCGATTGTTCAGAAATATCAATGGCAACAATCTTAGCCCCAGGATTGGCTTCGGCTAAGACTAAGGACTTATATCCCGTTCCACACCCAGCATCTAAAATAACTTTTCCTTCTGTGTTAATAACTGTTTTATATTTGAGATAATAAGGCGTGACTAAATTATGAATAAACAGCAATTCATAATCAGTTTTCGGTGATTGTTCTAAGGGGATTCTCGGATAAGGTTCTGAATCAAACTGTTGACGAATTTTTTTTAATAATTCAGGATCGTGATTTTCCATGATAGTTTTTTCTGTTAATTATAGTAGTCGAAATAGGGATTTTTTTACTTGAATACATCTAAGAACCTGCTCATTTCCCTTATAGGTGGTTCAGATAGGAACTGTTTTTTGAACTAATTTTAAAGCGATCGCTCTAACAGAATATACAAAAATGGTTCCAGATCACTGAGTAATTCTTTTACTTGCTCAAAAGCCATCTGATCACTAATCAATTCTAAGGTAACGGGGTCTACAGGTTGGATCTGTTTCCATCGCTCCACTAAAGACATCATCGATTGTTTTCCCTCCCACAACGGCAGCAAACAGCTAGCCCGACGACTCTCAAGGTGCAAGGGGACAAGAGTTGGTAACTTGACATACTGACTAATTTCATAAGGTTGATGCGTGCGAATACATTCAATCAGGTCTTGCTTGGCTTGGTCGGTTTTGAACTGGGGATGTAAATAAACCGTTGCGGTTTCCCAGTCGGTTTGCGTCCAGTCGGAAATGTCCACAGTAGTTGTCTCTATGGGATGACCACACCAAAAATCCAATAATCGATGAACTGGATGTAACAATTCATAGAAATGTAAGCGATCTTCCATGGACAATTCAGGCAAACTAAGGGCTAAAAATGCAGGTAAATTTTCTGGATCTTCAAATAAATTTAAGGGTTCCCACTGTCGCCAATTGACCATGTTGATCATCTCTAACTCTGCCCTTTTTAACATTTCAAAGACTTGGGGAATTGTAAACCCTTTATCACCTTGCAAAAAGTAATTCATTAAAACCCATTCATCATTATCTTGTAAGCCTTTTTCCCAAGATTGTGATTTAAATAACACTTGATTTTTTAAAGATTGAATTGTTTCCCGGGCTATTGTGATTTCCATTTCCCCAGGGGTTCCTTCCATTAATCCCATCAGTTTAAAAAGGGACTGGGCTTTCAATAAATTAAAACGTCTGTATAAACTGTGGAGATTAGTTCTAATCATACCTACCGGTTTTAAAACCGACTTCATTGCCTTTAATGCCCTTACAATATCAGGCAATAAATAAAGCACTTCATCCGCATTAATATAATCAAATTGATAACCGAGTTGAGGTAAGTCTTCTATCGCCAACACATGAAATTCAGCATTTTCAAACCCATAAAACCTTAAACGTTGATGAGCTAATTCAACAGATTGTTCAGAAATATCAATCCCAACAATTTTAGCCCCCGGATTAGCTTCGGCTAGCACTAAGGATTTATATCCAGTTCCACACCCGGCATCTAAAATTACTTTGCCTTCTGTATTAATAACCTTCTGATATTTTAAATAATAGGAAGTGACCAAATTATGGATAAATAGCAATTCATAGTTATTTTTCGGGTTGTCTTCTAAGGGAATTCTAGGATAGGGTGCTGAGTCAAACTGTTGACGAATTTTTTCTAATAATTCGGGGTCTTGATTTTGCATTGGTATTTCTCAAGTAAACTATTAAATAATCATTTAAGCTCTAATTCGAGGGAACTTATTGACTTCCCAATTTGGGAAAAGGAAACGGCGCTTTCGTAGGAGCGGGTTCGAGTCCATCTCAAATACCCACAAACAATCTACCAAAACCCGCCCTGATCTCATCCCTAAATTCACGATTAATGGAAATTAATGCTGGGGTGGGGCGGGTTTTTAACGGTGATCTGTGAGCCTCAAAAATTGTTGCCGAACCCGCCCCTACAAATCGCTTGCGATCGCACCCTCTCTATTTATACAATGCCATCTATGGATAACAAAATTACATTTCTACTCAAAGTTCTACTCTTGTCCCTGGGACTATCGGTTTTGATTAAGTTCCTCGGCCCGTTGCTGGCAATTCCCACATCCTCAACCATTGCCCTAGTCGCCGTTTGCTTACCTTCGGTGATTCTAGCCTTATTATTCAGTTGGCGGCTTAGACAATATCCTCAACAGCCGGAATAGTTGGGCAAAAAATAGCCGATTGGGAGTGTCGCCCAGCCAGGTTTAATTGCGATAAACTATTAACAATAGAGAAGATTGATCAAAGGGCTATTATTTTTTGATCAGTGTAAAACATTACCACAGGAGTCAAGCCAACCCATGACACAAACGACTCAAGCCCCAACCCAAGGGGTTCAGATGACCGAATCAGCCATCAAACAAGTCCAATTTCTGCGGGAAAAGCAAGGAAAAGATCTGTGTCTGCGCGTCGGAGTCCGCCAGGGCGGTTGTTCTGGAATGTCCTATTTAATGGATTTTGCTGACCCTAGTACCATTCGAGAGGATGATGACGTGTTTGATTATGAGGGGTTTAAGGTCGTTTGCGATCGCAAAAGCCTACTCTACATTTACGGCCTAGTCCTCGATTATACGGATGCCCTAATTGGTGGCGGGTTTCAGTTTACCAATCCCCAAGCCACTCAAACCTGCGGTTGTGGTAAGTCCTTTGCCACCTAAGACTTGAGAAACCGGGTTTCTGGGATTAGAAGGAAATAGGGAAATCCCTCCTTAAAATCTTGTACCTTGTGCCATCTGGTTTTGGGTGTTTTTTATGCAGTTTGATGCAGCAAACCCGGGGCAGCAAAATCTTTTCCCCCAGTGTTGCCTGTTCCGGTGTTCCCTGCTGTATAATTGAAGATTGGCAATTTGCCATGGGTATAGATTTTGCGCTAAATAGCTCAGTCTATAGCCTATTGCCGTGTTTTAAATCTATAACAACTCATGACGACTCCAGAAGAATTATTTAAGGAAGGTTTTGAACGGTATCAAGCGGGGGAAGACCCGGAAACCTTGATTCCAGTGTTTAAGGATATTTGTGATCACGCCCCAAAAAATAGTAATGCTTGGACAAGTTTAGCTTGGTTATATCTATTAGTAGATAAACCGAAATTAGCCTATAACGCGGCAAAATCAGCCGTTAAACTCAATCCCCATGATCCCCAAGCGCGAGTGAATTTAGCCACGGCGATGTTGGAATTAGGGAAAACGGGGGTACGTTCCCACGTTGAACTCGCTAGTCAATTAGTATTAGTGGATACAGACTGGCAACAGGAATTAGCAAAGAATTTTGAAGATGGATTAACTCGCAAACCCGACTGGAAATCCTTAGCCCGAGTCAAACAATGGTTATTTGAAAGTTAGGGAACTTTTACCTAATTTTGCTGCTCTAATGAGCATAATTAGGTAAAAGTTCACAACAACTGAATGGATAATTTAATTCTTTAAACTGCTGTAAATCCACTAAAAACGGCTGAAAATGACTGAAAATCTATAAACTCCTAAAAAGTATTAAGAAAGCGCAACAAAAAATTACATAAGTTAACTAACAAAGACAAAAAATAGTGATACTATTTGGAAACTTCAGTCATTAACAATCAAAATCAGCCAGTCAAAAAACTTTTTGATAATAAATAAGGAGATGGGATCACTATGGATAGCCAAGTTTATGTCAAAGCCGAAACCCGTAACCACAAAGGCTTTTTTGTGAAACAAGGAGCCTATAAATTAAGAAATATTGATGAATCGGGTTGGGCATTGATCTGTGTTGATGACACCGTTTGTTATTACGTTGATCCCGATAATTTAGATACAGAAGATTCGGAGGAAACAGTCGAAGCGTGATGCAATTTGTCTTGAACAATCTTAGGATAAAAACTTTATACAAAAAAGTAAAAATACCTAATGAAAATGGCTGTCCCCAATTATTGGGACAGCTATTTTTTTATAGACATCACTTTTTAATTATTTCTGTTCCCAATTCGTAATTACCAATTCCCCACTATTAACGCTGATTCCGCAAACGGGGATTGAGAAAATCGTTTAATCCTTCTCCTAAGAGAGATAAACCAACGACCATGATGGTTAATGCTAAACCAGGGAATAAAGTTGTCCACCAAATTCCGGTGGGTAATGCTTCTAAGGCAATTCTTAAATCATGTCCCCATTCGGGAATTTCATCGGGTAAACCTAAGCCTAAAAATCCTAATCCCCCCAGGGTTAAAATGGCATCCGCCGCATTCAATGTAAATAATACCGGAACACTTTGGATCACATTTAAAAACAAATAACGGGTTAAAATTCTCCACGTACTTGCCCCTAAAGCTTGGGCGGCTTCAATAAATAATTCCGTTTTAACCGAAGTAGTATGATTGCGAACCACGCGATAATATTGAGGAATATAGGCTACACTCAGGGCGAGAGCCGCATTCAAAACCCCTTTTCCCACCACAAACGCTAAAGTAATCGAAAGTAATAATCCGGGTAACGTATAAATCGTATCCATTAAAAATAATAAAACCCGATCTATTTTCCCCCCTAAATATCCACTCACCATTCCCAATGGGACGCCGATTCCGACACTCAAAAGCGTTGCCAATAAGACGACTTGCCAAGCTACTTGAGTCCCAAATAATGTCCGAGAAAAGACATCATATCCTAAACGACTTGTTCCCAACCAATGTTGAAAAGATGGCGGTTGATGGATGGGGTTAGAAAGAAATTCCGTCGGACTTTGTATCCATCCCCAAGTCAAAAATAAAGGTGATAATACTGCTATTAATAGAAATAAAATTGTAATGACTAATCCACAAAAGGTCATAGCCGTTGATACCGAAGGAACCTGAAATCCCCTGAAAAGACGAAAAGATTGAACACGCATTGAATTTTTGAATATTGCATTTGAGATTAGAATAACCCAGATTAAGTTGATAAGCTATCATCCCAAAAGTCGCCTCGGGGCCTTAAACCCAGATTTTTGGTAAGCGGTAGACAAATTAAGAGTAGCTCCCCCAACCTACCCACCTCCCCCTACCCCCTAATTTCTGTAACGGTTCTTTACGACTGCTATAGACAAGGGCAACATCAGTGTTACGATGCCCTAAAAACATAATTTGAGTGATATTCCTATGGCAGAAGCACTGACTGGAACACCACCAAAGTTTGGTGGCAGCACTGGTGGCTTATTAACAAAAGCCCTGGTTGAAGAAAAATACGCGATCACCTGGACTAGCAGCAAAGAACAGGTGTTTGAAATGCCCACAGGTGGCGCAGCAATTATGAACCAAGGGGAAAACCTGCTGTATTTAGCCCGCAAGGAACAGTGTCTAGCTTTAGGCGCTCAACTGCGGTCAAAATTCAAACCCAAAATCGACAACTATAAAATCTATCGGGTTTTCCCCAACGGCGAAACTGAATACCTGCATCCCAAAGATGGCGTTTTCCCTGAAAAAGTCAACGAAGGACGCGAAGCTGTCAACACCGTTAGTCACAATATTGGTAGCAATGTTGATCCAGTTAAAGTCAAATTCACAGGTAAAAGCACCTCTGACGTTTAGACCGATCAGGTGCAATTAACCAGGGCAATGCCCTAAACATATTAGGATGGAGGATAGTTTATTCTTGCCTTCATCCTTTATTTTTTATTGTTCGCCATTAGTCGCTATGATTTTTCCAGATTTCTCCCAATTTACTCAACTGGCTTCCACAGGAAATTTTATTCCGGTCTATCAAGAATGGGTGGCTGATTTAGATACTCCGGTTTCGGCTTGGTATCGGGTTTGTGCCAATCAACCCTATAATTTTCTCTTGGAATCGGTTGAAGGCGGAGAAACCATCGGGCGTTATAGTTTTTTGGGGTGTGATCCGGTTTGGATTTTAGAAGCTCATGGCGACCACACGGTACAAAAATGGCGAGATGGAACAATTCAAGAATTTACAGGCGATCCCTTCCAAGCCCTACAAGACTGTTTACAACCCTATCATCCGGTAAAATTGCCCCAGTTACCCGCCGGAATTGGGGGATTATTTGGCTTTTGGGGTTATGAATTAATTCAGTGGATCGAGTCCCGCGTCCCGGTATATTCCCCCAATTCCGATAATTTACCCGATGGGTTATGGATGCAGGTTGATAATTTATTAATCTTTGATCAGGTTAAACGGAAAATTTGGGCGATCGCCTATGCCGATACTCGGAATACGGATTTAGAAACGGCCTATCAACAGGCGAGCGATCGGGTCAAACAATTAGTAGCTAAATTACAATCCCCATTATCCCCCCAAAATACCCTTTTAGAATGGACTCCCCCCGATCAACAACCGCCTTTAAATTATATTAGTAATGTTTCCCAGGAGCAATTTTGCACCAATGTAGAAAAAGGCAAACAATATATTAAAGCCGGGGATATCTTTCAAGTGGTTTTATCCCAAAGATTAACGGCTGAATATTCCGGCGATCCCTTTTCCCTTTATCGTTCTTTAAGGTTAATTAATCCATCTCCTTATATGGCTTATTTTAACTTTGGAAACTGGCAATTAATCGGTTCTAGTCCCGAAGTTATGGTGAAAGCGGACAAAAACCCAGAAGGAAAATTGATCACCACCGTCCGTCCCATTGCGGGTACTCGCCGCCGTGGTCAAAGCCATCAAGAAGATCAGGCGTTAGGGGAAGATTTATTAAAAGACCCTAAAGAAGTCGCGGAACACATTATGTTAGTCGATTTGGGACGGAATGATTTGGGTCGGGTTTGTCGGATGGGAACAGTTAAAGTTGATGAATTAATGGTAATTGAACGCTATTCCCATGTGATGCACATTGTGAGTAATGTGATTGGAGAATTAGCAGAAAATAAAACCGCTTGGGATCTTTTAAAAGCCTGTTTTCCCGCCGGGACTGTGAGCGGCGCGCCGAAAATTCGGGCGATGGAAATTATCCATGAATTAGAAGGGTGTCGTCGCGGCCCCTATTCCGGGGTTTATGGTTACTATGATTTTGAAGGACAACTCAATACTGCCATTACCATCCGCACGATGATTGTTCAAAACCAGGGTCAAGGGGAACATCGAGTTAGTGTGCAAGCGGGGGCGGGGATGGTAGCTGACTCCCAACCCGAAAAAGAATATGAGGAAACCCTGAATAAAGCCCGGGGGTTATTAGAAGCCATTCGTTGCTTGAAAGGGTGATATAGCGCTACTCATTAAGGTTGCAACATTTTATCGTAGGGGTTGGGTCTTCCAACCCTCTTGGCGCCTGGGTTGTCTGGACTTTAAAGTGGGCGAGAAGACCTCGCCCCTACAAACCCCTTTTAATGGGTGAATAAAGGTCATCTTTAGATGTCGTAGAGACGTGCCATGGCACGTCTCTACAGTGTGAATAGCCTCCCTACCTGCCAACACCTGCTAAACTGAGGTAGAAATTTTATGGTTTTGGATTATGTCTTCCACCACAACTCCCCTACCCCCAACTTTAGAACGGATTGTACAGCGTTTTAAACGGGCTTCTTCTAATAAATTACGTTATGAACAGTTAATTACCATTGCCCAAAAACTTCCTACCTTTCCAGAAGATCAGAAAATTCCTGATAATAAAGTTCCGGGTTGTGTGTCACAGGTTTATGTGATTGCTAACTTAGATGAACAGGGAAAAGTTCAGTTTCAGGGAGAATCTGATTCTCAATTAACTAAAGGATTAGTGGCTTTTTTGATTATGGGAATGAATGGAATGACTCCCACAGAAGTTGTTCAACTTGACCCGAGCTTTATTCAAGAAACTGGGTTACAAGCGAGTTTAACCCCTTCTCGCGCTAACGGTTTTTATAATATTTTCCAAACCTTCAAGAAAAAAGCTCAAAACTGTGACCCTAACCTTGATGCTGAAGTTTAAGGAATTAATGGATTAAAAATATAAACTGACTATGAATCAAGACTATTTGTGGATAGAAGCATTAAAATTTAATGCTCAAGGATTAATTCCAGCGATCGCTCAAGACGCAGAAGATGGTACGGTTTTAATGATGGCTTGGATGAATAAAGAATCTATTCAAAAAACCTTAGAAACTAAAGAAGTTCACTATTGGAGTCGTTCTCGTTCTGAATTATGGCACAAGGGAGCCACATCAGGACATATTCAAAAACTTAAATCATTATATTATGATTGTGATGCCGATACTCTATTATTAAAAATAGAACAAATTGGCGATATCGCTTGTCATACCGGGGCGAGAAGTTGTTTTTTTCAGGAAGTTAAAATTAATTGTTGACTGTTGACTGTTGAATGTTATCAGTTTAGAGATTAGAGATACACGAATAACTTTTTAACCGATATAGGCACGTTTATAGGAGTTAAGTGTAGACCCAATCTTCTTTCTATTCCCCATTCCCCATTCCCCATTCCCTATTCCTTGTTCCCTATAAAAAACATGGCTATCAAAATTTATAATACTCAAACTCGTCAAAAAGAAGATTTTCAACCCCTAGAAGCAGGACAGGTTAAAATGTATTGCTGCGGGGTGACGGTTTATGATTATTGCCATTTAGGTCATGCGAGATCCTATCTGGCTTGGGATATTGTGAGGCGCTATTTAGAATATAGTGGCTATAGGGTTAATTATATTCAGAATTTTACCGATATTGACGATAAGATTCTTAACCGGGCGAAATTAGAAAGCACCACAATGGATGTGGTTTCTAATAAATATATTCAAGCCTATTTTGAAGACATCCGGCGCTTGAATATTAGGGATGCAAATGCCTATCCCCGGGTGACGGAACATCTTCCCCAAATTATTCAATTAATTCAAGAATTAGAAGATCAAGGGATTGCCTATGCCGTGGATGGGGATGTTTACTATAGTGTAAAAGATTTTGCCGATTATGGCAAATTATCCGGCCGTCAACAGGAACAATTACAAGCGGGTGCGAGTGGTCGAATTTCCTCCTCCGACACTGATACAATAAAGAAGAAAGATCCCTCGGATTTTGCCCTCTGGAAAGCTGCAAAACTAGGGGAGCCAGCATGGGATTCACCTTGGGGAAAAGGTCGCCCTGGATGGCATATTGAGTGTTCAGCGATGGTGCGATCGCTATTAGGAAATACGATTGATATTCACGGCGGGGGCGGGGATTTGGTTTTCCCGCACCATGAGAATGAAATTGCTCAATCTGAAGCCGCAACCCATCAACCTTTAGCCCATTATTGGATGCACAATGGCATGGTTAGGGTGAGTGGGGAAAAGATGTCTAAATCCTTGGGAAATTTTACCACAATTCGCGGTTTGTTGGATAGTCCTTTGGATGCGATGGTGATTCGTTTATTCATTTTACAAGCCCATTATCGCAAACCCTTAGATTTTACCGATGAAGCGATCGCTTCGGCTGAAAATGGATGGAATACCTTAAAAGAGGGGTTATTATTTGGTAGCGAATACGGCGAGGAATTAGGCTTTAAACCCAATGAAAAAGCCCTAATTGATGTTGATGCTATTGGTCGGTTTAAAGAGGCAATGGATGATGATTTTAATACCCCGGAAGGGCTGGTGATTTTGTTTGAGTTGGCTAAGGAATTAAGACGCGATCGCAATATCCTAATTCATGGAGGCGATATTAATACCTCGACCGAACACTTACAGAAAACCTGGAAAACTTTAATAGAATTAGCCACGGTTTTTGGATTAGAAGCAAAACCGGAGGAAAGTCAGGAGTTAGGGTTAAGTGATAGTGAAATTGAAATATTAGTGCAGCAACGTTTAGAGGCAAAAAAAGCTAAAAATTTTGCAGAAAGCGATCGCATTCGAGATCAGTTAAAAGGGTTAGGAATTGCCTTAATTGATCAACCTGGAAATCAAACCATTTGGCATCGTTAATTAGGGTTGCTTTATCTAACTTGTTTGTGTTAAAATATAGCCAAAGGAGATTATTGTGTTAAAAAGTTATGAAGCAATTTATGAAAACGGTCAGGTGAAATGGCTATCAGAACAACCTCAAGTGAGTTCAGCGCGTATTATTGTGACCGTCTTAGAAGAAACGAAAATACCCCCAAAGCGTCGGATTCCTTCGGCTTTGATAGCTGGTAAAGCCAAAACTTTAGGAGATATTATTAGCCCTATTATCCATGAACAGGATTGGGAATGTCTGAAATAGTTGTTCTCGATACTCACATCTTGAGCAATATCTTTATTTCTGGAAACTAAAAACAAAGGTAAAAAAGATTGAAAACCACTTGAAGTCAAATTAAACTGTACTCTCAATAAATTGGATAATTCTTAATTTCTCACATCTGACTTAACCCAATTTTTGAGAGTAACAGCCTATTTTCTATTCCCTCCGGGATCACATTTTGCTAATAATTCGTTGGACGATTTCAACCCCAGTGACAGCTTGCCAAGCAAACAGTCCCAGGATGATCGTATTCAGGGTAATATGACTATATCTAGCCCAATTAACTCCTTTTTGCATATAGGGAGTTAAGGAGGCAGAAATCGCAATCATTCCGGTCATTCCCAGTCCCGCTAATAAGTGGGGGCCAACAAACAGTTTACCGTTGTTAATATAAGTGACACCCATCCCGCCAATACTTCCCAACACCATCAAAGCCAGCAAAACTGAACCGATTTGGTGATGTTTAATATTGAATTTTCCCTTAATTAACTCTTTTTTGGTGTCTCCGTCCGCTTCCCGGGTACGACGAATTTGTACCCCCAAATACATCGCATAAACAGATAATCCTAACAAAATCCACATCAACACCGGATGAAAGAAATTCAGCCAAGGTTTAATCGAGACTAGAATCGGCGAATCCATAATGTTCTCTCAGCAAGCCAAAAAACTTAATAAAACTTAGCATACACCAGTTGACAATCGCCCGTCATCTATTCGCCCTATTACTTGATTTTTCGTGATTTGCGGTGTGAAAATGGACAATCCGCGTCGAGGTTGTAATATTTCAGGGTAGGGGTTGGGTCTCCCAACCCTCTTGGCACTTAGCTGTTATCCTAGTTGAATCCTTAATCAAGTTTGGCAATGAAACCCTTTAAACTTCATGCCCCCTTTCAACCCTTGGGAGACCAGCCCCAGGCGATCGCCCAACTTACCGATAATATTCAAAATGGGCAACCCTTCAGCACCCTATTGGGGGCAACGGGAACTGGAAAAACCTTTACCATCGCCTCGGTAATTGAAAAAATCGGACGTCCGACTCTGGTGTTAGCCCATAATAAAACCCTCGCCGCCCAATTATGTAACGAATTTCGGTCATTTTTTCCCGAGAATGCGGTGGAATATTTTATTAGTTATTACGATTATTATCAACCGGAAGCCTATCTTCCGGTGACAGATACTTATATTGAAAAAACCTCATCAATTAATGATGAAATTGATATGCTCCGCCATTCCGCCACCCGCTCTTTATTTGAACGACGAGATGTGATTGTGGTGGCTTCGATTAGCTGTATTTATGGGTTAGGAATGCCAGCCGAATATTTAAAAGCTGCTATTTCTTTACAGGTGGGAGAAGAAGTTGATCAACGGGAATTGTTACGCGAATTAGTCTCGGTACAATATACCCGCAATGATGTGGAATTAAGCCGGGGACGGTTTCGGGTGAAAGGTGATGTTTTAGAAATTGGCCCCGCCTATGAAGATCGAATAATTAGAGTAGAATTTTTTGGGGATGAAATTGAAGCGATTCGTTATACAGACCCTGTTACGGGGGAAGTTTTGCAAAGTTTAGACTGTTTAAATATTTATCCCGCCCGACATTTTGTTACCCCAGAAGATCGTTTAGAAATAGCCTGTGATGATATAGAACAGGAATTAAAACAACAGGTCAGTACCCTCGAAAGTCAAGGTAAACTATTAGAAGCACAACGGTTATCCCAACGCACCCGTTATGATTTGGAAATGTTGCGGGAGGTGGGATATTGTAATGGGGTGGAAAATTATTCCCGTCAGTTAGCCGGAAGACAGGCGGGAGAACCTCCAGAATGTTTAATTAATTATTTTCCCAATGATTGGTTATTAATTGTGGATGAATCCCATGTCAGTGTACCTCAAATTCGGGGAATGTATAATGGCGATCAAGCCAGAAAAAAAGTCTTAATTGATCATGGATTTCGTTTACCTAGTGCGGCGGATAATCGTCCGTTGAAATCGGAGGAATTTTGGCAAACAGTGAATCAATGTATTTTTGTTTCCGCGACGCCAGGAGATTGGGAAATTGAACAATCTCAAGGTCAAGTGGTGGAACAAATTATCCGTCCGACGGGAGTAATTGATCCAGAAGTTTTTGTCCGTCCCACTTCAGGACAGGTGGATGATTTATATGGGGAAATTCAAGAACGAGTTGCTAGGGATGAGCGGGTTTTGATTACGACCTTAACTAAACGGATGGCGGAAGATTTGACGGAATATTTGCAAGAAAGGGGAGTTAATGTTAGATATTTGCATTCTGAAATCCAGTCAATTCAACGGATAGAAATTATTCAAGGATTACAAAATCGGGAGTTTGATGTGTTAATTGGGGTGAATTTATTGCGGGAAGGGTTGGATTTACCCCAGGTATCTTTAGTGGCGATTTTAGATGCGGATAAGGAGGGGTTTTTGCGATCGCATCGCTCACTCATTCAAACTATCGGACGGGCGGCGCGCAATATCAGGGGACAGGCGATTTTATATGGGGATAATTTAACCCAAAGTATGATTAAAGCGATTGAGGAAACTAACCGACGACGGGAGATTCAACGGAAATACAATCAAAAACATGGAATTATTCCCCAACAAATTATTAAAAAATATAGTAATTCTATTTTGGAATTTTTGGATGTGTCCCGACGGTTAAATGCTCAAACTACTGCGAAACAGATAGAAACCTTTGAGGAATTTCCCTTAGAAAGTATTCCCGATTTAATTATCCAATTAGAAACTCAAATGAAGACGGCAGCTAAAAAGTTAGAATTTGAAGAAGCAGCTAAGTTGCGAGATCGAATTAAACAGTTACGCGATAAGTTGCTTGGACATTAGGGTTTTAAAAAACCACAAAGACACGAAGAAAGAGAAGGATAAACTCCGTTTTTGAGTCTACTACATAAAATGGGTTTTTTGTCAAGATGCCCATTTTCAGCTTGCGGTTTTTAGCCTAAAATTGGTGCATCATCTCTCCCTAATTCTGTCAGGAAATCAAGATATTTGACGATGGAATCATGGTTTTAGCCTCTGTTTTGGAGATTAGACACAGTAAACCCTTGAGAGGTATTTCCCTAACTATACCAGAACCCCCATGATTCCGTCAACTATTTGAGAGTTATTTTCAATAAAATTTCAAGATTTCCTGACAATCCTTTAAAAAACAAAACATTTTTGCAAAAAACATCAGTAAAACTTATCATAAACCCCGTTGTTGCGCTTCAGCGCAATCTTTTCTAATTCCCCTTCCCCCAAGCTATTCCCCCAGGTAATTGCATTAATGCTTGATTAACAATATTTGGTAATTCCTTTTTAGAAAAACGATAGGTTAAATCAATTAAACTATCACCCACTAAAATTACAGCCTCCCTATCGACCATTTCCGATAATTGGAAGGGGGTATAATCTCCCTGGAAAACCTCTACAGAAGCATCACTAATTGCTGATTCTAAAGCATCTTCCATCAAAGATTGCCATTCATTTTGCTTGATATAAGTAGATGTTCTATTGTCTTGCAAATTCAATCTTTTAATTTCTACTAAAGCTCCGCGAATAGATGCCGCCCAAGAATTTGTTAAGCGCTGTTCTAATTGATTTTTAACTAAATGAATCAACATTCTGACTAACTGTGATTCAATGGCATCAATTTTAGCCTGTCTACTCATGCCATCCAATTGTTCAATGAGGGTTAACGCATCCTGATATCGTCCTTCTAAAAGACTTGCTTTTAAATCTGCTAATTCCTGAATCATCAGCTTTTCCTCCCCTTAATTTGGTGTTGGTGTTGGTGTTGGTGTTGGATTAGGATTGGGATTGGGATTAGGATTATTTAATACTTCATTAGCCGAAATTCCTTCTCCTTGAAATCCAAAATACCAAAGGGTAGCGGCGGCTTGTGCGCGAGTAACAGGTTTTTTAGGTTGGAATAAAGTGGTATACCCAAAAACTCGACGAATATTAGAATTATCCGCATTATTATAGTCTTCTAAAATAGCAGGTAAAGCTCCCGGATCAATTTTAGAGGTATCTTTAAAACTCCATCTTTCTTTAACTGCATCAATATTGGCTTTCGGTAGGGAATGTCGAGTATCTAAGGGAACTTTCCAGGCAATTAAATCCTCCCGAGTTAAAGGGGAATCGGGACGAAATTTTGTCACCGTATTATCTCCTGATAACGGACTTGAAATTAAACCAGCTTCTGCTAATCCTTGAATTTCAGCAAAATTCGGATGGGTTTTTGGAACATCTGTAAAAATGGGTTGACTATTCCCCGCAGCCAAACGAATTTGTTTGGCTGGGTTCTCGGCATATAATTTATTATTCACTTCAACTAGCCAACGGGCATATTGACTGCGAGTAATCGTACCATTCGGGTTGGGTAAAATTCCGGCTTCTTGGGAATTGGGGGCTTTAAAAATACCCAATTTTGCGATATCAGAAACAAAGGAAGTTAACTCTTTAGAAACAGAATTATTTTCTGATGTTTCGGGATTAGGAGTGATCGTGGGTGTAGGTGTGGGAGAAGCGATCGCCGTAACAGGAATGGGTTGATAACGAATTTGAAAATAGGTTTTTCCGTCTGCTTTAGGATTAGATTGTTGAGCAATAGTAACTTTTAAATTATCTTTCTCCGCATTCAGATTATCGCTATTTTCATTATCTAAATTATCTATAATTTCCCATTTTTTTGCCACTAATTCTTTTTTATAGAAACTCTGAACAGCATTACTCGGATCAGGGGTTTCCCAGAGGGTAATTACAGCCGTTTTATCCGTTGTGGAAGGCATAACCTCTCGTAAAGTGGCATTAGGATAGGGCAGAATTTCTGAGGGAAAATCAGCCGGAAGTTCAACCGCAGGGATTACAGGTTCAGGGGTTTGAGTCGGTGTGATGATCGGTTCAGGCGGGGGGGAAGTTTCTAATTGAGGATCAGCTTTTAGAGAATTTCCGATCGCTTCCCCCGTGGGACTATTGGCACAGGAGGATAGGGTGGCGATTAAAGTAACAGTTAAACCAGTCAATAGAAGAATGTATTTCATTAATATAGGGATACGAATGGGTAATGGGTAATGGGGAATTACGAATTACGAATTACGAATTACGAATTAATACTCCTTAATTATAGCTCTTGATGTCTTTGTGTCTTGGTGTTTCCTTCAAAAATTATATCGGTTAAAACCTGAACCAATGTTTGTAACTGCATGGGGGTGTGAGTTGCCATTAAGGAAATCCTAATCCGACTGGTATTGACAGTTGGGGGACGAATAGCCGCGGCAAAAATACCCTGTTCTTTGAGTTGATTTCTGAGGGTTAATACCGTGGCTGCATCTTTAATCGGAACACAAAAAATTGGGGAAAGGGTCTGGGAAATTGGTAAATTAGATGGTTTTTTATGATCTCGAAATAGGGTTTCTACGGTTTTTACATTTTGCCATAATTGTTTCCGGCGTTGGGGTTCGGTTTGCACAATTTGAATCGCGGCTAAGGCGGCGGCGGTGTCCGCAGGACTCAATCCGGTGGTATAAATCCAACTAGAAGCGCGATTTCTTAAAAAGTCAATTAATTCCGCCGATCCTGCGACATAACCCCCTAAACTTCCCAGGGCTTTACTCAGAGTGCCCATCTGAATTAAAGGCTCTCCCGTACAGTTAAAATGATCGACACATCCGGCTCCATTTTTACCAAAAACCCCGGTTCCATGGGCTTCATCTACTAATACCATACAGGAAAATTCTTCGCCTAAATCGAGTAAATCAGGTAGGGGACATAAATCTCCATCCATGCTAAATACACTATCTGTAATAATTAAGGCTTTGCGATAGGGAAGACGATTTTCTTCTAATAGTTTTCTCAAATGTTCTGGGTGATTGTGTTGATATTCTAACACCGTTGCCCCACTCATTTTTGCCCCATTTTTTAGACTAGAATGGTTATATTCATCGGATAAAATCAAATCCCGTTGCCCAACTAAAGCCGCAATTGTGCCAATATTAGCTAAATAACCAGAACTAAAAACTAAGGCATCTTCGGTTTGTTTAAAAGCGGCGATCGCTAATTCCAAATCTCGATGGAGTTGGCGATGTCCAGTTAATAATCGAGAACCTGTCACCCCCGTACCAAATTGTTGGGTAGCTGCGATCGCGGCATCAATTAACCGTTGATCTCCAGTCAATCCCAAATAATCATTACTGGCAAAATTAATTAAGGATTTACCCTCTATAATAAGAGTAGATCCCGGTTGACTTTCGACAGTTTGAACCGAACGATACCAGTCCGCTTTATGAATGGTATGGAGTGCTTTTTCAATCCAAGCATAAGCATCATTGATCATGTTCAATATCATCAGGATAGGGTTGACTAATTTCGGCACTTTTGCCACGAACTGGGGGTAATTTATCCACTAAACCCAGATCAAAAGCAATATCAGGTAACTCTCCAGCAATATAATGTCCTGGTTCAAAAATGCGACTGGGAGTAAAACATATTTGTCTCAATTCGACCGTTTCTGTTTGTTCAAACATTCCTCTAAATAGTTTTCGTTCCAGACCCATGATTAAATCTTCCTTAATTTTAGCAAAATTAGATTAAACTTTTTCAATCATAACCGCAAAATCAATTAATGATCAAGATCCCTAGAATGTTCCAGAGGTTGATCAATATTTTTACCACAATGGGGACAAATTTTAGGATAAAGGGTTTTATTTGTCCGTTGATTCAGGGCAATCACTTCCGTAAAACCAGAGGCAATAATCCCCGCAGGTAAGGCAATAAGTCCAATTCCTAATAACGCTAAAATACCCCCTAATAATCTTCCCAGGGGAGTAATAGGATAAACATCTCCATAACCCACCGTTGTTAAGGTAATTACCGCCCACCACATGGACGCCGGAATATGAGGAAATCTATCCGGTTGTGCTTCATGTTCGGCAAAATAAATTAAATTTCCTGAAAATATCAACAAAAAAAATACCACATTTAATGTTAAGATTAATTCCTTTCTTCTCAGATCAATCACTTGAGTTAAAATTCGAGTTGCCTGGGAATAACGACCTAATTTCAAAATTTGTAAAAAGCGAGTCAATTGCAAGAATTTCATCTCTTGAAAATTGCCGGGATCAAAAGGAAAATAAAAGGGTACAAAAGCAATTAAATCAATAATTGCTAGGGGAGTTAACATATATTTTAGCCTTCCCCAAACAGGATGACGATATTTTTTAAGGATCGTACATGACCAGACCCTTAATATATATTCCAAGGTAAAAACCCCCAAGGAAAACTGATTAAATGCGTTTAAAATCGTTTGATAAATTTTAAACATTTCATCTATCGATTCAATGCAAACCACCAGGGTATTTAAAGTAATTAAAAAGATTAAAAAATATTTAAAAAATCGACCTAACGGGTGTTGGTGTTCCTTCGTCTCTAAAAGCAGAAACACACGATGCTTCAATTTTTCAACCATATTATCCCATTCGTGCCAAGATAGAGTATTAAGTTCAGTTAATATCATCTTATGGGTAAACAGCGAGTTCTATCTGGAGTACAACCGACCGGAAACCTGCATTTAGGCAACTATCTAGGGGCGATTCGCAACTGGGTAGACCATCAAGCGCAATACGATAACTTCTTCTGTGTCGTCGATTTACACGCCATTACCGTCCCCCATAATCCTGCAACCTTAGCAACCGATACCTACACTATTGCCGCTCTTTATTTAGCCTGTGGCATCGATTTAGACCATTCTACAATTTTTGTTCAGTCCCATATTTCCGCCCATACTGAACTCACCTGGCTACTGAATTGTATTACCCCGATGAATTGGTTAGAAGATATGATTCAGTTTAAGGAAAAAGCAATTAAACAGGGGGAAAATGTCAGTGTGGGATTACTCGATTATCCCGTATTAATGGCGGCAGATATTCTACTCTATGATGCGGATAAAGTTCCCGTGGGAGAAGACCAAAAACAACATCTGGAATTAACCCGGGATTTAGCCGTACGATTTAATCATTTATTCGGGAAAGGAAAAACCCTATTAAAATTACCTGATCCCTTAATTCGTCCTGAAGGGGCTAGGGTGATGAGTCTCACCGATGGGACTCGCAAAATGTCAAAATCCGATCCCTCCGAATTAAGTCGGATTAATTTATTAGATGATCCTGATACCATTACTAAAAAAATTAAACGCTGTAAAACCGATGCAGTTCGTGGTTTAACCTTTGATGATCCAGACCGTCCCGAATGTCATAATCTATTAATGCTGTATGGAATTTTAGCGGGTAAAACTAAAGCCGAAGTTGCAGCAGAAGCTCAGGATATGGGATGGGGTCAATTTAAACCTTTATTCACAGAAACTCTGATTGAAAATCTTAAACCCATCCAGGCAAAATATAAAGCGGTAATGGATGATCGGGGCTATTTAGAATCGGTGTTAAAAACTGGTCGAGAAAAAGCCGAAGCGGTGGCTAACCAAACCCTAACTCGCATTAAGGAAGCCATGGGATATTCCCGACCTTTATAAGTTCAATTCCGATGAATTAAAATTGATCATCCCTATTTGATGATCTGATTCAGGAACTTTCAACCAGGCTACAAACTCTCAACATTAACCTTTAAAAAATAACCTCAGACCCTAAGAATGAATCGTTTTCGTACTGCTTGTCAAACTTTAGATGAATTTATTGTAACGGCGGAAGTCGCCCCCCCCAAAGGCGCAGACCCCAGCCACATGATTGAAATGGTCAGACTCCTCAAAGGTCGAGTTCATGCAGTTAATATTACCGATGGGAGTCGGGCTGTTTTAGGTATGAGTTCCCTGGCCGCTTCAATTATTTTATTGCATCATGGGGTAGAACCGATTTATCAATTGGCTTGTCGCGATCGCAATCGCATTGGTTTACAAGCGGATTTATTAGGTGCCCAAGCCCTCGGGATTAGAAATATTTTAGCCTTAACCGGTGATCCGGTCAAAGCCGGAGATCATCCCGATGCTAAGGCGGTTTTTGACTTAGAATCTGTGCGATTATTACAAGCGATTGATAAACTCAATCAAGGTAAAGATTGGAATAATAAAATCTTACCCGATGGGGCGACGGATTTATTTCCGGGGGCGGCTGTTGATCCCCAATCTTCCAGTTGGTCAGGGTTAAAAAGCCGATTTGAACGGAAAATAGAAGCGGGGGCGCAATTTTTTCAAAGTCAATTAATTACGGATTTTGATCGGTTAGATCAATTTATGACTGAAATTGCTGATAGTAGTAAAAAGCCGATTTTAGCCGGAATTTTTCTATTAAAATCCGCGAAAAATGCTCGATTTATTAATAAATATGTTCCGGGCGTTTGTATTCCCGATACAATTATTGATCGTTTAGAACAGTCTAAACACCCCCTAGAAGAAGGAATTTTAATTGCATCCGAACAGATTAAAATTGCCCGTGAACTCTGTCATGGAGTCCATATTATGGCAGTTAAACGGGAAGATTTAATTCCTAAAATTTTGGATTTAGCAGGAATTAAACCTTTGTTTTAATATCTAAAATTCCTGTAGGCTACGTCAGTGAACCCCAAGAAACCGGGTTTCTACAATAATCTTTTTATCCTCACCCAGATTTAAGGAAGAAACCCGATTTCTGAACTCCCTGTTGAGGTATAATTGAACAAGTTAGGTATAATTGTTGTTAGTAATACTTCTAACCTAAGTGGGTTAGCGATCGCTAATTCGCTTGTATAATTTGGTAATTATGCAGGTTAGACCGGGAGCATTGCGAGTTGAGTATCGGGGGAAACGGGTTCAAAATGCAAGACAATGATTTGCTCTGGACGCAACCCAATTGATTCATAAGTGCGACCCGTGCGATGGTCACTAAATTCGACTTCAAACGCAGCCCCATTTGCCAAAATTTCTACCACTGTTCCGACTTGTCCTTGGCACAAATTATATTCGGGAAGGTCAACGGTGAGAGCCACCACATCTAACAACTTGATGGTTTTGGATTTCATAAATATTGCCTCTATTGATTACAGGGGGTAACAGGTGGTTAACTTGGGAATATCCGAACCCTGCTCGATAATCCAACCACTCCTAAGCCTTGTACTTTTATTTTGCCATTGGACGGTAAAATCGAGGGTGTAACGTTGACCAAACTCATCTAGTCTACCGAGTTGCGCTGCTTGAGTTTTAACAACTTCCAGCAGAATTTGGCGCAATTCTTCCGCATCATCAGCAGTCATCCCCAGAATAGACGAAAACAGCCGGGCTTTGTGCTTACCGTCGTCGTGTTCTAAATTGAGGCAGTAGTCCCGTAGTTTACGAATATCAACCACTGCATTCTCAGCATGGGGAATCAGCATAGAGAAGTATCTAAACAAGTAACCCCAGTTTATCTCGAAATTGAGTCGCAGGGTTTGGTGCAACAATCTTTTTATCCTAACCCAGATTTAAGGAAGAAACCCGGTTTCTGATTCTCCTGTTGAGCTAGAATTGAATCAGACTAACATCAGGGAGTTAGGGTTATGACTAATAGTTCCCAGGACACGCCGACTAAACGGCCTAATCATTTTTAAAATAATCTCTATTCCCCACCCCTAACCATGAACGAACAACGCCTAAACGCCTATTTAACTTTAATTAACAATCTTCTCGCCTGTCCCAGTGGCGAAGAACCGCAAATTTTACAGGACAATCAAGAATTACTGGATCAAGATTTCCTACAGGTTTTATTAGCAATATCCCAACAATTGCAGGAAGACGGAAGACAACAAGATGCGAAATTTTTAATCAATTTAGCAGAACAATTATCGACTTTGCTAGGTAAAATGAATTCCCCTGAAGATTATTATAACTTCTTAATGGAAGTTTTGCAAGCAATTTCAGATAGTGATGGAAATCCTCAAATTGTTTATCCCCTACTTGCCAAAAATCTCGATAAACTTGATGAAAATTTAGCCGATATTTTAACGAATTTGGCAACTGCTAAATTTAAAGAATTTCCCATAGAAAAAGCTACCTATATTGCCGCAGATATTGTCAATTGTGGTAATTTAATCCAACAGTTTCCCCTGGGAAGTCGAAAGAACAATTTAGAGATTACTATCGCAGCCTATCAAGCTGCATTAGAAATTTTAACCCGTGAAGCATTTCCTCAACAATGGGCAGACACTCAAAATAATCTGGCTTCTGCCTATCTTAATCGAATCAAAGGGGAAAAAGCCGAGAATATTGAAAAAGCGATCGCTTACTATCAAGCGGCTTTAGAAGTGAGAACCCTTACCGCTTATCCTGAACAATGGGCAGGTACGCAAAATAACTTGGCAAATGCCTACTATAAACGCATACGGGGAGAGCGTGCCGAGAATATTGAAAAGGCGATCGCATTCTATCAAGCTGCTTTAGAAATTAGAACCCGTGCAGCATTTCCTGAACAATGGGCAATGACTCAAAATAATCTAGCTGCTGCCTATTGGAGTAGAATCAAAGGGGAAAAAGCCAAGAATATAGAACAGGCGATCGCATTCTTTCAAGCTGCATTAGAAATTTATACCTGTGAAGCATTTCCTGAACAATGGGCAATGACTCAAAATAATCTGGCTACTGCCTATAAGGATAGAATCAAAGGGGAAAAAGCTGATAATATAGAACAGGCGATCACAGGCTATCAAGCTGCATTAGAAATTGGAACCAGTGCAGCATTTCCTGAACAATGGGCAATGACTCAAATGAATCTTGCTACTGCCTATAGGCATAGAATCAAAGGGGAAAAAGCTGATAATATAGAACAGGCGATCGCAGCCTGTCAAAACGCATTAGAAATTTATACCCGTGCAGCATTTCCTGAAAATTGGGCAATGACTCAAAATAATCTGGCTGCTGCCTATTGGAGTAGAATCAAAGGGGAAAAAGCCGAGAATATTGAACAGGCGATCACCTTCTATCAAGCTGCTTTAGAAATTAGAACCCGTGCAGCATTTCCTGAAAATTGGGCAATGACTCAAAATAATCTGGCTGCTGCCTATTGGAGTAGAATCAAAGGGGAAAAAGCCGAGAATATTGAACAGGCGATCACCTTCTATCAAGCTGCTTTAGAAATTTATACCCGTGCAGCATTTCCTGAAAATTGGGCAAGGACTCAAAATAATCTGGCTGCTGCCTATTATGGTAGAATAAAAGGGGAAAAAGCCGAGAATATTGAACAGGCGATCACCTTCTTTCAAGCTGCATTAGAAATTTATACCCGTGCAGCATTTCCTGAAAATTGGGCAGAGACTCAAAATAATCTGGCTGCTGCCTATTATGATAGAATCAAAGGGGAAAAAGCCGAGAATATTGAACGGGCGATCGCAGCCTTTCAAGCGGCTTTAGAAATTAGAACCCGTGCAGCATTTCCTTACAATTATTTAGAAACATCATTTAATTTAGGACGGGCTTATAAAAATATTCAACAATGGCAGTTAGCTTACGAAACCTTTGATAATGCCATTGAAACCCTCGAAGAAATACGGGCAGGAATTGTTAAAGGGGGAGATGCAGATAAACAGAAATTAGCGGAAGAATGGCAAAAACTTTATCAACGAATGGTGGAAGTTTGCATCGAACTGAAAAACTATACCGCCGCCATAGAATATGTTGAACGCAGCAAAACCCGTAACCTCGTTGAACTGTTGGCAACCCGTGACCTTTACCCCAAAGGCGATATCCCCCAAACCGTCCTCGATGAACTCGACCGTCTGCGTCGAAACATCGAAACCGAACAACGCCGCCTGGAAATCGAAGAACGCACCCGCAACCGCTTTGGGGACGGGACAACCGGAGAACGTAGCCCCAATATCGCCGCCCTGCAAACCTCACCCCCAGATCGTAGCCGTCTCAACGAACTGCGGCAACAACTCGACGACCTCATTACCCGTGATATTACCCCCATTGACGGTGATTTCCGCCTCACCCAAAAGGTTCAACCCATCCCCTTTAGCGATATTCAAGCGTTGACGGGGGACAATACCGCGATTTTGGAATGGTATATTTTAAGCGATCAGTTTGTGGTATTTATTGTTACTCCACCCCCCCTAACCCCTGCTTATCAAAGGGGGGAATCGGAAAACTCAGAACCCCCTTTTTTAAGGGGGGCAGGGGGGATCAAACTCTGGCAGTCCACCCCCGAAGACTATAACGCCCTGACAGCATGGGCTGACGACTACCTCACCGCCTACCGAACTGATAAAAAACAATGGCAAAACACCCTAAACTCCCGTCTGCAACGTCTGGGAGAAATCCTACATTTTGACCAAATCCTCAATATTATCGGGGAAAAATGCGATAGTCTGGTACTTATTCCTAACCGTTTCCTGCATTTATTCCCCCTGCACGCTTTACCGATATCTCCAGATCGTTTAGGAGAGTTAACTTCCTCGTCAGGGGTAGGGGCGAGGCGCGCCTCGCCCGTACAGGAGTCTGTCATTTTAATGGATCTGTTTTCCGGTGGGGTGAGTTATGCTCCCAGTTGTCAACTATTACAAACCGCAAAAAACCGCCAGCGTCCCGATTTTTCTCAACTATTTGCGATTCAAAATCCGACAAAAGATTTAGACTATACGGACTTAGAAGTTAACAGTATTCGCACTTATTTTAATCCGAGTCATATTCTAGTCCATGAAAACGCGAAAAAAACCACCTTTAATGAACAACAAACCACCCTAAAAACGGCTAACTGTCACCATTTTTCCTGTCACGGTTATTTTAATTTTGAGAATCCTATT
Organism: Planktothrix sp. PLAVEN19ND; assembly: GCF_057220675.1. Lineage (NCBI taxonomy): Bacteria > Bacillati > Cyanobacteriota > Cyanophyceae > Oscillatoriales > Microcoleaceae > Planktothrix > Planktothrix sp. PLAVEN19ND. The sequence goes on from NZ_CM170132.1 coordinate 5,026,279, forward strand.
TTGTCTGCATTACTATTCGCAGACTGTTACCTAGAGCCCGCACCTTCGCCCCTTGATCCGAGTCGCCATCTTCGCCTGGAAAAAGGTCAAACTCTCGATCTGAGTGAATGTTTAACCTTGGGGGATGTGTTTACATTGGATTTGCGTAGCTGTCGTTTAGTCACCCTTTCCGCCTGTGAAACGGGGTTAATTGATGTTCAATCTAATAGTGATGAATATATTGGTTTACCCAGTGGGTTTCTAGTTGCGGGTTCGACTAATGTTGTCAGTTCTCTGTGGGCGGTGAGTGATATTTCTACGGCTATTTTAATGATTAAATTTTATCAATTATTGCAGGAGGGTGAAGAAGTTGCGATCGCGTTAAATCATGCTCAAAATTGGTTAAGAAATGCGACCAAAGCCGAATTATTAGCTTGGATCGATCCGGGGAATAAAATGCAGTTACGTCAGTCTTTACAGAACATGAATAATAATGAAAAACCCTTTGCTTCTCCCTATTATTGGGCTGCATTTTGTGCGATCGGGAAATAAGTATTAAAATTTGATCAGCCTTGAAATAAATTTCAGGCTTATAGCTCAAACCCGTTAAAACGGGTTAAATTTCAACGGTTTAGCATTTCAGTCATCTTTAGATGACTTTAGCTTTAAGCCCGAAATTTATTTCAGGGCTTTTCGGTTTCTTGGAGCAGGTTTACAAAATTAACCCTAAATTTGATATAATTAATTCTATATTGCGTTAGAGTATTAGCCCATGTCTTTCTACCAGCAAAACCTCCAAGCCTTTATGCAACTGTTACAGGAACAGCCTCAATTATTTACTGAGTCAAAACGTCAAGAATTAATCGCGTTAATTGAACCCTTACCTGATGATCTTGAAACCTTATCCGTTGCGATCGCAACCTGGTATGAAAACCATGATGAAATTGTAGATGCTCAATTAGAAATCTTGAATAATTCTATATCAGAAGTTGATCGTATACCCGGAACTAACTTTATTAATATTCCTAAACCAAATCAACAAATTAACAAAGAAACATTAAAAAACGCAATTCAACAATCCGTTAAAAAACCTCCTGCTCAATCCTAATTTATGGCAGATCAATCAATAATCAGAACCGTTAAAAATCCCAAACTAACGCTAATGGCTTTTCAACTTAGAAATAATTTAGCGTTAGGGGATGAACCTATAGAAACAGCAAATCACCTTTGGGAAAAATGCCAAGAATTAGGAGAAACATTAAATTCTCCCCATTTAAAAACATTAATTAATCGACTTGAGCAAGATCAAGGAAAAATTGGTTTTCCCCCAGGAGAAGATGATATCTCAAATGACTATGTAGAACTTTTATCAGAGCAGTTTTTACATTTTTATGCTATTCCCGAACTGAATAAACCCCAACTCAAAGGCGGAGTTTATCCCCTACAAATACATGATACCTACGCCATTGATATTACCTTTCATCGTCCTGAAGCTGTTGTTAATCTGTCTGAATTTAACTATTTCTTAAACCCTAATTATTGTTTATTACCTAAGAATATTAAATCAGATTTAGGACAAACCTTAATATTATTTGCGGAACCTTTACTATCAGAATCAGATCACTATCAAGATTTTGCCAATGCTTGTATTAAGGAGTTATTTCCGAGTTCAGACGCAGAACGTTTGTTAAAAAATACTCCCTCACAAGGTGAGTTTTTTGGAAGTCCTATTTTTGAATATGATACGGGAGAATATAACCCCTCGCGCTCGATTAATTTGTTAATTTGGTTTAATTGTTCTCCGCGAACCCAAATGTTAGAAGCACAGGGAAAATATTATGAATTGTTAATTAATTTGTTGTGTTGTCGCCATAAAATTCTGTATAGCTATACTCAAGCTCGTTGGTGTTATCAACAAGCGAAGGATTTATATAAACAGTTATTACCCAAAGTAGATAATCTCAAGAAATTACCCCAAAATCAAACAGAAAAACTAGCAAATTTAAAACAGGAGTTAATTGAAATTCCTCAATCTTCCTTTGAATATGGCGAATATATTCAACAGATGAAACTTCAGTTAAATACAATAGAAACGAATCTTAAAAATTATCAACATTATCTAAATAAACTGAATAATATTCTGATACCAGAGGATAATTTACCCTTTTTCAATGAATTTGAAACCCGCACAAAAAACAAGTTTATAGAACAAATTAACGTTGATTTAGGTTATTTAATACCGGGTCAAAATTTGTTTTCAGAATTAATTAATACTATTCGCGGATTAGTTGAAATTGAACAGGCGGAAATTGATCGCTCCTTAGAAAAAACAATTGCAATCTTAGGAATCAGTTTAGGTGTGGGAGGAATAGCAGCATCAACATTTTCTGGTTATGTTGAAAGACCTTTGATTAATTCTAATCAATCCCCATTAACAATATTCACTCATCCGGGGATATTTGCCTTTTTATTAAGTGTAACTATCACTTTAGTTATGGGATTATCAACTGCGAAATATTTACGCTGTAGAGACAGCAAATCATCTAAAAATTGATCTATCTAACGGGCAAATTGTTGGGCTTCAGCACTCCTTGAAGAAGGGCTAAAGCCCAACAACGGCGTAATTTAAACAGAAACGGCTTCGGGTTGATACGGAATTGATTGCTTAAGAAAAAACCGGAACCTTTTCAACTATGATGTTATTAAATTCCAAGGATAAATTATCTCCTTGGCGATGGGCTTCCCAAGTTCCCGAGGACAACCGACTAATTTGCCATTGTCCCTGAATATAATTTTCATCTTCGGAGACCGTCCCCGTGTAACTAACCGTATCGGGAGAAGTCGTTAGATATTGTTTGGTAAAACTCACCCCTCGACCCAGCACAGCCCCGCTAATTTGAGCTTCTCCCAAATAACCCTCATCTAAAATATTCCCAGCTAAGGAATTACCGCTCTGAATAAATGTTACTTCAAAACGAGTAGGAACTCCCTGTTGCCAATAGGTTCCTAACCAAGTTCCACTAATATCAGTCATACTTTATATTAAATATAAGTTTAAGGGGAAACTGATTAATTTGAACACGTTTCTCCTATAGATAAATTAACAAAATTCGAGACTTGACAGGAAGTTGACAGATGGGCAATTAAGGTTTTTGTCCAAGGAGATAACAAATTATTCCCAGGAATATTCAAAAATTGTACACGCAAACTCGGTATAACTAAACTAGCAGGTTGATCAAATTGTATACTAGAACCCGTTTGGCTGGTGCGATAAACCCAACGCTGGTTTTCGTGACCGACAATCACCCGCCAACCCGCCACCAGACTTTGGGTACAAAACATCCCCGGTTGCACTAACCCCAAACAACCATCGGGCCAGATTTGTTCTTCCACCGCCTCCAGAGTCAGTTGAGACGGAGATAAACCTGACCGTTGCAGAATATCCTTAAACACCGACTCTAAGACCGAGGATGGAAGATTTAACGAATGACCTTGGGATTCTAAACGGATGATTCTTCCCTGAGCATCCGTGCGATAGACCCAGGTTTGGCGACCATCGGAGACTACTACCCGCCACCCTGAAACTAACATTTGGCCACAGATTTCATCGGTTTTAGCTAGTCCTAAGCAGGTATCTGGCCAAGTTTGTTGACGCGCTTCTACAATTTTAAGATCTTGGACAATAACTCCCGATTCCTGGGCGATAGTTTCCCGAATTTTTTTGTCCACGGTCGGGGGTAAAACCTTAGCCCGATCCCCGACATTAACTGCCCATTCAGGATTTAAAGGGGTTTTTGCATAGATAACCGGAATGGTTTTGGGTAAATGTCCCTGATGTTTAAATAAAGGATTCGGCAAAACCCGATAGGTCGGGGTGATGGGAGAAATAGCAATAGGATTTTCAGGAATTTCCCATAACCGTTGTGTTTCTGTCGGTCTGGGAGAAACAGGCTTTTGGGTAATGGTAAGGGAATCAGAGATGACTGCTCGACTGTGAACTAAGGCAGATTTTAATAAATTTGAGTCAGCTTTTAAAGCTAAAACCCCAGTCAACATCAACGCCAATATAAATGGGCGGGGCTGCTTCTTGTTCACAGGGGGGATCGCTTGGGGGCGACGGTTGGGGTGACTGGATTTCATTGGGAAGCATCCACAAATACAGAATAATTGATGGCAAAGATGACCCAGATTGCTGAAAATTAGTTTCGGGAAACAACCGCTCAACACAGCCCTAACCGAAACTAATTGATCCCAATCTGACTAAAACAATGCCAAGAGACCTTCAACGCCTTGAGTTTATTTTCCGGTGTGATCATCTAACTTGGCAAATTGAGTTCAATTCGTATGCGGTGGTTCAAATAGCCTCCACTCCGTGAACACAATAGCAGGCGCGTCCCTGCTGTTTCGCTTGATACAAGGCTTGATCCGCAGCCCCAATTAACACAGAGGGGGAGATGTCATCAGAAGGGATGGTACAAGCTATTCCCAAACTCAAAGTCAGCCATTGACTGACCCGGGAATCGGCATGGGGTAATTGCAGTTGTAGAATCATATTTTGGATATGTTGTGCCTGCTGAATCGCCTCACTCCAAGAAGTATTCGGCAAAATAATTGCAAATTCTTCACCCCCATATCGAGCGACTAAATCCACAGGATCTCGTAGAATATTCTCCAGGGCTTGAGCGACTTTTTTCAAACAGCTATCTCCGGCAAGATGTCCATAGTAATCATTATATTGTTTAAAGTAGTCAATATCACATAAAATCAAAGCTAAAGAACTTTTGTCCGCTTGTAAATCTTGCCATTGTTGTTCCAAATATTGATCAAAACGGCGACGATTGGCGACTTGAGTTAAACCGTCAATGGTGGCGAGGCGCAGTAATTGTTGGTTAGCAACTTGTAATTCTTGATAGAGTTCAGACTGTTGAATTGCGATCGCTAATTGATCTGCGATCGCACAGGTTAACTCAATTTCTGACTCTTTCCAGCCCTTCAGGTTTTGATGTTTAAGTAATCCCAAACAGCCCCAAATTTTAGAACCCACCCGCAAAGGAATCGGCAACCAACTTCCTGAAATTCCAGTTAAATATTGAATTTCTTCAGAAGTAAGAACATCAAAGGCATCACTGTCTAAACAATATGTTTGTTGCATCTGAGGAAAAACTGGAGGAATAATATAGTGATGCTCACTAAAGCAAGCCACCTCTTGCCATTGTTTTTGCTGGGGAAGATATTGCAAAATACAAGCCCTATCCAAACGTAATAAACTAACAATTTCAGTAATAGCCATTGAAAAAATTGTATCTAAGTCTAAAGATTGACGAATTACTTGAATCACCTGATTTAAAATTTGGGCGCGATGAGCTTGATCTTGAGTTTCTTGATAGAGGTGACTTTGTTGAATAGCAATTCCCACCTGTTCTGAGATTTGTCGCAATAAGTTGGCTTCCCATTTTAACCAATGGCGCAAACCCTGATTTTGATCAACAATTAAAAGTCCCCACAGTTGATTCATTTCCAATAAAGGAACTATAATTGCAGAATCAATTTCCCAATATTTTATCATCTTCAACATTTCTGAATCAGTCGGATCATGATTAATCTTATTCAGAACTCTAATTCGACCTTGATTAAATTTTTCATAGCAGTTTAAAGGAATTAAAGGAGTTTTCGAGGGTTGGGTTTTTAACAATTTATTTGGGTTGGTTTCCGCAATAACTTTTCCTTGACGATTAGGAAAAATTTGATAAATAAAAACCCGATCACATTCAAGTAACTGTTGAACTTCCGTAACTGTTGTATTGAGAATATCTTCTAAATTCAAAGACTGACGAATTTTATGGGTAATTTCCCAAATCAAATGTTCTTGAACAACCATTTGACATAATGCTTTTTCGGCTCGTTTAAGGGGAGTAATATTTTGAAAAGTCGATAAAAATAACGGATTCTCCTGATCTTCTATCATTACCGTAGATAAAAGCAAGGTTTTTAACTCTCCATTTTTGGTGGGAATTGTGGTTTCTGCATTAAAGACTGAACCCATTAAAGCTACATTGTTTAATCGGTTTTGAGCTTGGCTATAGGATGTGGAACTCGGATATAATAGGGCTAAAAAATCTGGATGAGATTGAGCATCTTCCAAAGAGTATCCAGTGATTTCCGTCATTTTAGAATTAAAAATATAAAAATTACCTTGTTTATCACTGAGGGTAATTCCACTACCAACGGTTTCAATCACTGTTTTTAAACGATTTTCTGCGGTTAATAGTTGCATTTCTGCTGCTTTGCGATCCGTAATATCAACGAAGTAACCAAGGATTTCGGAAATATTTCCTCCTTCATCTTTAATTAGGCGCATTTCCACTCGTAACCAGCAAAAATTCCCATTAGCGTGTAAGAATTGGGCTTCATGAATATAGTTCTCCTTGACTAATAATTGCACAAAAGCATTCTGCCATTGATCTTGGTCTGAAGGTGGAACATAGGTGTGCCAAATATCCTTTTCTCTTAACAATATAGCAGCATCATATCCCAATATAATTTTGACATTGTTACTGATAAATGTTATTTGATATTTAGGTTGAGGCTGACAACTAAAAATCACTACTTGGCTACTGTCAAGTAGTTGTCTAACCCTTTCTTGGGTTTGAAAAGAATGATTTAGGAGCTTATTATTGTTTGACTTTGATTCAATTAGGTCTGATGTTTCATTTTGAGAATCTGGATATTGCATAAAATTAATTTTACGGATAATCCACCCCACGCAGGTTTTGATCAAACTCAGACTTTTCTCAACTAATATTGATTGACCCAAAGTGATTACTTTCATTTAGATTTTAAAAATGTCAGTATTTTAGAGCGTGATCAATATTAGCTTTAATTTTCCTGGTTTTTCCTCTATCTAGGGCTAGGAAAATAGGCTTATTTTTTTGAAAAAATAAATTTTCAGATCAGGAATATGCCCCCGTGGTCAAACCAGGGGTAAAAATAGGTTGCTATACAAAAATAATAGATGTGGCAGGCAGTATATAAAACTTCAAGCTAGACTTGATTGGCCTCGATCTTAGCATATTAACGAGGACAATGGAGAATAGGGGATTCGAACCCCTGACCTCTGCGGTGCGATCGCAGCACTCTACCAACTGAGCTAATTCCCCGTGCGAGTCAAAGGATCAAAGTGTGAGGAATGATCCCCGACTCCGATTCACTATCCTAACACAACTAAACCTGAGATTGCAAAGGTTCCTATAAAAAAAATTTTTGCATCCGTTCAAGTTCCAGATCACCGAAGCGATCAACAGCCCAATTTGCCCAGCGTTGCAGCATATGTAGGGGATAGGTATGGGCGACACCGACGACTTGTATTCCGGCCCGCCTTGCCGCCATAATCCCCACATAGGTATCCTCTAAAGCCAGACACTCCGATGGCTGTAAATTTAGCTCAGGGTAAGCCTGATTTAATCGTTGCAGGCCTAATAAATAGCCTAGGGGTTCAGGTTTACTTAGGATAATCTCATCCCCAGCCACAATAATTGGAAAATACTCTTTCAGGCCACTGCGCGTTAACACCAGTTCCACTTCCGCCCGTAACGCCCCGGTGACAATTCCTAACTTCAGATCCGCTGCTTGCAACTGTTGGAGCAAATCCCGCAGACCTGGATAGAGGGGCAGTTGTTCTAATTGTTCTAAATAATTTCGATAGCTAATAGATTTCCGTTCAATTAACTGATCTAAATAAGCATTACTGACAACGCGACCCCGGTAGGTTAATAGGTCAGTTAAACAGGCGCGATCGCTCCGTCCTAAAGAAAATTTGCGAATTTCCTCGGGTTGAGAACGCAGGTTTTCAGTTAACAAAAGTTCGGCAATGAGTTGCTCATGGATGGACTCATCGTTAATAATAATTCCATTAAAATCAAATAGAACTGCCTTTAAACCCATGGTTTTCCACGACCCTTGATCTAACGTTCGGTGGCTAACCAAGCCCGCAGAATTTCTCCCACCGACCAGGCTTGGGCAATACAACCCCGGGGGTGCATCGGAGCGTTGCCATCAAAAATTTCGCTGATTGTTCCCAGTCCTCCCGTGGTCAGGTGGTTGATCATCGGTTCGAGGAAACTACGCGCTACATTGGGATTTTGAAACACCCGTAAATGGGCGATGACAAAGGGCCCCAACAGCCAAGCCCAAACCGTGCCTTGATGATAGGCACTATCTCGTTGTACTGGATTTCCCTCATAATATCCCCGATAGTGAAAATGATTCGGGGCCAGTGATCGCAATCCCGATGATGTTAACAAAAACCGTCCGCAGGTTTCAACAATGGCTTTTTGTTGTTCGTGGGATAGGGCACTATGGGGGAGGGAAACGGCAAAAATTTGATTGGGACGCAGGGAAGCATCATCGCCATAAATCCCGTCAATCACATCATAACAATAGCCCAGTTCAGGATTCCAGAATCGTTCAAACCGAGCTAAGGCGCGATCGGCTAGGGCATCATATTCTTGATAGGGTCTACCGATTTGACGGGCAAATTTCCCCATAATTCGCAGGGCGTTATACCAAAGGGCGTTAATTTCCACGGGTTTCCCGATGCGGGGGGTGATCACCCAGTCGCCGATTTTGGCATCCATCCAGGTTAACTGCGATCCCGGTTCTCCGGCGTATAGTAAACCATCGGCGGGATCAAGGTGGATATTGTAGCGAGTCCCGCGACAGTGATATTGGATAATATCGGCTAGAACGGGAAACAAATTTTCGACAATATCAATATCTTCGGTCAGGTCATAATATTGACGAATTGCCTCGAAATACCACAGGGTTGCATCAACGGTATTGTAGTCAGGGGTTTCTCCCTCGTCGGGGAAACGGTTGGGTAACATTCCTTCCTTGACATATTTGGAATAGGTATAGAGGATGGCACGGGTAATTTGCAGGCGTCCGGTGGTGATGGTAATACCGGGTAAACTAATCATGGTGTCCCGTCCCCAATCCCCAAACCAGGGATATCCAGCAATAATGGTTTTACCGATGGGATTTTCAGGAATACCCCGATTCACCACAAATTGATCGGCTGCAAATACCAACTGTTGTACCCATTCCGGCACTTCCCTAATATTGCTAGGACAGCTATCTTGCCAATACCCTAATAATTTGCGTTCGTAGCTGCGACGGACTTCTAGGGCGGCTTCTCCGTTTAAACTGGGGCGAGCTTCGGTACTCGCGACAAAACATAAGGATTCCCCGGGATGCAAGGTGGCGGTGAAGGTGGCAATATGGAGATGATCCTCATGATCCATCAGGCCACGCTCCCGTTCTCTAGCTAAATCAAAGTTATAACACCATTGATGGGTAGGTTGTACCGTCGCCCGATCCGTCAATAAATAGAAGGGAGTGGCTTGGCCAAAGGCGGTGACACAAACCCCATTTTCCACCGCTTCCACTTGCATTTTCCAATTCCCAGCATGGGTATCGCTATGATAATCTCGATGATTGACGAAGGCTTTGAGCTTCAGGATAATTGGCCCCGAGGCGCGAGTTAAGTTATAGCGAACATAAGTAATATTAGCCTCGGGCTGCATCCAAATCCGTTTTTCCAGGAGAGCATCGGCGCAGGCAAATTTCCAGGTCGGTACGGTACGGTCTAAGTGAAACTTTTCAATATGATGATGTCCGTAGCCATTAATTGCGCCACCACTCCAACGATTTGTATAAAGGGGATAAACTTGTTGGTGATATTCTACAATTTCGTCTATTTTGGGGACTAATAAGGTACGTCCTAAGGGGGGATTTAAAGCCGCTACTAATAAACCATGATAACGGCGCGTCAGCAAGCCTGCTATTGTTCCTGAAGCATAGCCACCGATGCCATTGGTTACTAACCATTCCCGTGTTTCTGCACTGGGTAAATCACCGCAGATTTCTCGTCCAAAATTGATACTCATATCACCTTCAACACTCAAAATTTTGCATCAACAATAAAATTAATATTTAGAGGTTTTTCACCGTCTCAATTCAACAATTAACCCCATCAAACAGATAAATGGTCATCGGTCAAATCTGGGGATAGAATATCGGTGATAATTGTCCATCAGTAAAAAGGTTGTCCTCGTTGGCGTAAGTAGTAGCGTCATTAACTATAACGTTTTATTGTCCAAATCAAAACCCCCAGTTTTGTGAAATTGAACACATATTAAACCCACTGCTCAATTCCGATGGAATCTTACCCTGGATTCAAAGTCTTTTTTGCTGAGTCTGGGTTTAAGAGTATAATCAGATTTGTATTTTTATTGCATTTTAATTGCTCAAAATTTAGTTGTATGACAAAATCTAGCCTTTTGGCTCCTTTACCTGTTTTAGAAGACTTGCGTTCTGGTCTTCCTAATTTTTGCGGCTGGGAAGCTGAAATTCAATCTCTGGTTAATCATAATTGTCCTATATTTTTACCTCAAACTAATTTAAAGTTAGATCAAATTAAAGCGGGTTTTGCCTGTGGGTTACATTTTCATCAACCGACTATTCCAGCTGGTGATAATGGGGAATTAATCAGCAATCTACAATATATGTTTGAACATCCCCAAGAGGGAGACAATCATAATGCGGAAGTTTTTGCCTGGTGTTATCGTCGGATGGGAGAGTTTATTCCTCAATTAATCTCCCAAGGTTGTAATCCTAGAATTATGTTGGATTATTCGGGGAATTTATTATGGGGATTACGCCAAATGGGGCGGGATGATATTCTCAATGATCTGAAAAAAATCACCTGTGATCCAAACTATCAACCCTATGTGGAATGGTTAGGAACAATGTGGAGTCATGGGGTAATTCCTTCGACTCCTATTCCTGATATTTTACTCCAAATTCAGGCTTGGCAACATCATTTTGCCTCTATTTTTGGAGAGGATGCGTTAAAGCGTGTTAAGGGTTTTTCGCCTCCAGAAATGCACTTACCTAATCATCCTGATACTTTGTATGAGTATATTAAAGCGTTGAAATCCTGCGGTTATCGTTGGTTATTAGTTCAGGAACATTCCGTTGAAACCTTAGAAGGTTTAGGATTACCCCACGACCAAAAATATATTCCAAATCGTTTAATTGCCCGCAATTCTAAAGGAGAAACCTTGAGTATAATTGCTTTAATTAAAACCCAGGGATCGGATACTAAATTAGTCGCCCAAATGCAGCCATATTTTGAAGCGAAAACTAAGGAAAAACAATCTATTTCTGGGGTTAATATTCCGCCTTTAGTCTCACAAATTGCTGATGGGGAAAATGGCGGGGTAATGATGAATGAATATCCCCGGGATTTCTTGCGGATTTTCTATGAATTGCGAGATCAAAATCATGGGGTTGTGGCAATGAATGGAACGGAATATTTAGAACTTTTAGAAGCAGCGGGGGTGAACCCAGAAGATTACCCCGCTTGTCAAGCGGTTCAGCAGCATAAAATTTGGCAAAAAGTTGATCCTAATCAAATGACACTGGAGACGGTAGAAGCGGCGATCGCAATTTTAAAACAAACCGATCATCAATTTCAAATGGAGGGGGCATCCTGGACGAATAATTTAAGTTGGGTTCAAGGGTATGAAAATGTTTTGGAACCGATGAATCAATTAAGCATTGCGTTTCACCAAAAGTATGATTCTCTAGTTAAAGAAAACCCAAATATTACTAAAGAATTTCACTATCAACAAGCATTATTGTACAATTTGTTATTACAAACCAGTTGTTTTCGCTATTGGGGACAGGGAACCTGGACAGATTATGCAAAAGAAATCTATCGTCGGGGGATCATCAGTAATCAGTGATCAGTAAACAGTTATCAGTTATCAGTGTAAGAGTGTTCCCCATTCCCTATTCCCCATTCCCCATTCCCCATTCCCTATTCCCCATTCCCTATTCCCCATTCCCTATTCCCCATTCCCCATTCCCTACTAATAACTGTTGACTGAAGATGGGTTTTTCCAATCATAATCATTAGGAAATTTAAAATTAATAAATGAAACGGAAATACTCATTTCTAAAGCTTTGACATAATGCCACCATCCCACCGGAAGAAAAATTACTTCCCCAGGGTGTAAGATCACATCAATAGAGCGAATATTGCGATATAATGGATAGCGATTATAGTCAGGATTTGCCGGATCAATCGGACTAAATACCCCAATATTATTATAAATAAATGGGGTCTGTTCCGGGGAAATCATTTTAATTAGTTTTCGTCCTGAAACTTGAGCTAAAAAGATATTAATGGTATCATGATGTAAAGGGGTAACAGTTCCGGCTGAACCAAACCAGAAAAACGTTTTCCCCACTTTCTGTGCTGGGTCTAAGTATTCGGGAAATACCTCCATATCCTGAAAAAGTCCCTGCATTTCTTCACGATTCAGGGTGTTATTGTTGGCAACCATATAGTAATCATTGGTTTCTCCCGCCCGCACTACCCAATCAATATAATCTGCAAATAACATCGTTTTTCGATGTTGTTCTAAATTAATTTCATAATTCGGGTCGGAGTTGCGATTTCCCTGGACTTGAATACTAACATTGCCATAGTTTTCTTTTAAATAGTCTGGTGTCCATAGTTCCATTGCTTCCCAATTTTTCATAATACCTGTCAAAATAACGGGTTTATTCTGGGAATAATATTGGTCTAAAAATTCATCTTTGGATAAAAATGGAATTCGAGGAATACTATGATAATTAGACCCTAAAGCTGCTAATTGATTTTTAATTTGTAGAATAGATTCTAATTTTTCTAGCTTTTGTAAAACCTCCTCGGCGGCTTGAAAATAGGGTTGGTTAGCGAGGTTTGTGACTTCCTCAATGGCTAACTTAACATCAATCCCATTTTTCACCATACATTCAATTAAGGCATCATCGGATTGATGCAGAAACTTATTAGCCGCAACCCATTTTTTCCAACCATCAGGAAGCGGAGGTTGGGGAGGTTCAGGATGTTGAGAAGACTCAGTTAAAGGGGATTGAGGAAGCCATTGCAAGCTGACTTGTTGCCCATCATTTAAGGTAATTTGTAAGGGGGGAAGGGTGATTTTTAAAGGTTGAATATCGGTCATATTAATAATCAGAGATTTTAACAAAAATTATACTCGTGAAAACCGGAAAGAAGAAGATATTCTAATTATATCCTACTTGTCCCCAGTTGTCTATAAAGATTAGTGATTATTTAAAAATTTAATCCATTTTCTAGTACCAAAATGTAGGCAAGATTGAGATGCAATTTGGGCGGAGTTAGCTAGGGCGGTGGGGAAGTTTTCAGATAGAATAAAATGGCAAAATGCTCCATGGAAAATATCTCCCGCGCCCAAAGTATCAACTGCTTGAATCCTGGGAATGGGGATACTACCGTTTCCTGCTTTAAGACTAATATATTGAATCGGTTTTTCTCCTTTAGTAATGGCAATGTTAGGAATATTCATCCCTTGAAGATAAGCAAAAACATCTTCAGAGGTTTGACAATAGGGCGGATAAAAATTATTGGAACAAATGGCATAGTGAATATCTGGTAAAAGGGTTTCTAAACCTGGTTTCCAACTTCCGCCATCTAAAATAACAGGAATTTGTTTGATTTTTGCTTGTTGAATTAAACTTTGGCTGACCGGAATTTGATGACCGTCAATTAAAATAATATCGATATTGTCTAAATATTGGAATAAATTTGAGGGGCTTGAAATTTGAGATTTTGTAGCATTAATTGAGATAACAGTGCGATCTCCGGTGACATTATTTACAATAATAGATGAAACAGGAGGAGCATCTAAACGATTAGGATCTAAGTCTATAATATTTACAGAATATTGTTGTAAATCTTTTCTAATCAGTTGAGTTAGGTCATGGGTTCCTAATCCACCTAATAGCATAGATTGGTTGCCTAAACTATTAAAAGTAACGGCAGCATTGGTCGCTGGCCCTCCGGCTGCAACGATATAATCAGAGGCGACAATTTTTTGATTTTCCTGGGGATATTGAGTAACAGAATAAATCAAATCGAGTGTAATTAGTCCAACAAATAAACCTTTGATCATGGGATTATTTAAACTAAATTAAGAAATCAAAGAAGATCAAAACTCTAGGAAATTAATTGATTTTTTTGTAATAACTGAGTTACAGCATCAACAGTAATCGGGGGTGAAAAATAATATCCTTGTCCATATTCACAACCTAAATCATTCAAAGTATTAATCTGTTTTTCAGTTTCTACACCCTCCGCAACCACATCTAAATTCAAACTATGGGCTAAAGTAATCAAGGTTTTAATAATATCTAAACTTTTGGGATTGCAATTAATATTCACAATAAATGAACGATCGATTTTCAAAGTATCTAAAGGTAAAGATTGTAAATAAGATAAACAAGAGTAACCCGTCCCAAAATCATCAATAGATAATTGGATATTGCGACTTTTAAATTGATTCATGTACTCAGTAACAGCTTCGGGGTTTTCCATTAAAATACTTTCAGTGATTTCTAGTTTTAAACTAAATCCTTCTAAAACTTTAGATTCAATAATATCATCAATTAAGCCACTGAAATCAGATTTTAAGATTTGCAACCCTGATAAATTAACGCTCAAACTTAAAGGAAATTGCTCAGGAAACTCTTTTTTCCAATAACTAAATTGACGACAGGATTCTCGGAGTACCCATTCTCCCAAAGGAATAATCAGTCCGGTTTCCTCTGTCAGAGGAATAAAATCAGAGGGTGGAATTAATCCTCGACTGGGATGTTGCCAACGAACTAAGGCTTCAAAACCGACTAAACTTTGATTTTTTAAATTGTAAATTGGTTGATAATAAACTTGAAATTCTTGATTTTCTAGTCCTAATTCTAAATCAGATTCTAACTGTAATCTATTCAAAACAGCAATTTGCATTTCTGGATTAAAAAATACCGTGCAATTTTTATTGCTCTGCATTCTAGCATAGTGCATAGCGGTATCTGCTGCTCTTAAAAAATCTTCCGCTTGTTCGTAGAATAAACTAGATAATGCAACACCAATATTAGTATTTCCCGAGGCGGTAATTCGACGTTCTGGTAGGAATAATTTAAAGGCTTGATGGAGTTTATTGGCTCTTTCTAAAGCAATATTTTCTGATTTTATATTGGGTAGAAATAGGACAAATTCATCCTTCCAGATTCTAGCTAAAATATCGCTGGGTTGCAAACAGCTTTTGATCCGTTCAACTTCTTGAATTAAAAACTTTTCAGCTAAGGTTTTTCCATAGCCATACCGAATTATTTTAAACCGATCTAATGCTAAATAAAATAGAGCAAAATCTAATTGATGATCAACCGCAGAGCGAATACATTCTAACACATGATTTTGATTTGGAAGTCCCGTTAATTTATCATAAAGAGCAAGATATTGCAAATTCTCAACAGCAGTTTTAAGTTGTTGTTTTTGCAGCCGACTATTAGTAACAATATCGATGGTTTTTCGGATGGTAACAATTAAATCTTGAAAATTAATCGGTTTAGTTAAAAAATCAAATGCCCCTCGGTTCATGGCGGTTCTAATATTTTGAATATCGCCATAGGCAGAAACAACAATAGCTTTCAGTAGCGGATCAATTTTAGGCATTTGTTCCAGCAATGCCCAGCCATCCATTCCGGGCATATTTAAGTCGGTTAAAATGACGGAAATATGAGGGTTTGAACGTAAAATATCTAAAGCATCTATACCATTAGTAGCAAATAAAAACTGAAATTCTCCCGCTTTAATCTGAGGTTTTAATCGTCTTTCGATTAATCGTTTTAACTCTGGTTCATCATCAATAACTAAAATAAAAGCAGGGGTTGAAGGCATAGTAACAGAATCTGAATAGAGTGTAATTTCTGCGAGGGAAGATAGAGATTTTGCGGAGGAATGTAACATAGGATTTTCGTTTGAATAATCGATTAAAACCATTTAAGAAAAAGGATATTAAGTGTGATATTTTGAGATCTTGATATTGAGTATAATTTAATTTTCTCCTATTTTTCAAGAACAAATATAATTTGATTAATTCCCTTTTTGGTTTTTAGGCAATTTTAGGATTAACTCCGTATATTGTTTCCATTGCGTGTCAAGTTGCAGGGTGCCTCCATGCTGTAAAACAATAATATCATGGGTTAAAGATAAGCCGAGTCCAATGCCTTGTCCTGGGGGTTTCGTGGTGAAAAATGGAGTAAAAATATTATCAATGAATTCGGGTTGAATTCCTATGCCATTATCATGAATTTTAATTTCAATTTCAGAATCTTGATTTTTTGTAATTAAGCACAAAGTAGGATCAAATTTTTCCTCTCGATTCATATTTTCTTGCATTTTCAAATAAAGGGCATAACAACTATTATCAATAATATTAATTAAAGCTCGATGTAAATCAGATATAATAACTTCTATGACCTCAAGATGGGGATCAAATTGCGTTTTAATGGTAATGACAAACTGTGGATGTTTGACTCGAAAACTATGATATGCTAGTTTAATCGCTTGATCTAAAATATCATTAAGATTAATACATTGATATTCCCCTGGTTCAGAACGAGCCAACTGCATCATACTTTCAATAATTCGACTAGCCCGCTGTCCATGCTCATCAATAGCCTCAGCATCGGTGATTATATCCTGCAATTGAGTTAGAATTTCCTGGGAATCTTCGGTAGGATTTTGCTGAATATTTGCTAACAATTGATTTAGGCTATCAAGGGAAGATTGGGCATAATTAATGACAAAATTTAAAGGATTTCTTAGTTCGTGAGCAACCCCGGCGGTAATGGTTCCTAATGAGGCTAATTTTTCCTGAGAAATAATTTGTTTTTGTGCCGCTCTTAAACGTAAATGTACCCGAACTCTGGCTAAAACATCCTGTTCATCAAAGGGTTTGGTAATATAATCAACTGCCCCCAAAGAAAGACCTTTAACTTTATCAATAGTTTCTGATAATGCCGTCATAAAAATAATCGGAATATCCTTGGTTTTAGGATTAGCTTTCAGACGAATACAAGTTTCAAATCCATCAATTTTAGGCATTTTAACATCTAGTAAAATCAGTTCGGGTAATTCTTCTAGGACTTGTTCTAGGGCTTCTTCTCCATTGGTGGCTACAGCTAATTGAAATCCGGCACTGGTTAGGGTTTGTGACAGGACTTTTAAATTAGTTCCATTATCATCAATAATTAAAATTAGTTGATTGTCCATTGATTGAGAAACTCCTTAATTTGTGTGATTTTAAAATCTTGAGTTAGATATTTAATTCTATCAGAAAACAAACTTAAATCAGGATTAATTTGTTTAAGTTTAATCACTTCTGCTTCCAGTTCTAAAACCCTTCCTCGTTTGGCTAATTTCATTAAACTTGATAAAATTTCAGAACTGGGAATAACTAAATCAGGACTATTTTCTGCCGGAGTCTGGGGCAAATTTTTTTCGGGATAATCATATTCCCATTCTAATTTTAACCAAGTCTTTAGTTTAATCAATAATTCCTCTACTTCCAAGGGTTTAGAAAGAAAATCATTACATCCAGCATTTTGGCTTTGTTCTCTATCCCATTGATAAACAGAAGCGGAAGTTGCAATCACAGGAATATCATGAAATTCCGGTAAAGAACGAATGTGTCTAGTCATTTCAAAACCATCCATAATTGGCATAACTAAATCTACAATTATTAAATCAAATTGACTTTTTTTCAGTTGATATAATCCTTCTTGACCATTACTGGCTTCTACAATTTCAAACCCCAAAGGTTGTAATAAATCCAACAATATCAGGCGATTTTCCTGTTTATCATCTACAACTAAAATCTTGTTTTTATCCCCTTTAAATCCCACAATTGAATATAAAGAATTAGCTTCAGAAATAGGTTGCACTTCTGTCGAAATTGGTAAATTCAATTCAAACCAAAAATGGCTCCCCTTTCCCCTGTTACTTTCTACATACAAATCTCCTCCTAGGTGTTTAATTAATCGTTGGGTAATTGCTAACCCTAACCCAGTTCCCTCTGAACGATAGGATATTTCTGCAACTTGTTCAAAAGGGAGAAAAATATTTTCTAATTGTTCGGGATTTATGCCAATTCCCGTATCTTCAATTTGAAACTGAATTGTTTGATAAAAACTGGAATTATCTGGGGGTTTTTCTATGACTTTAATTCTCAAAGTCACTGTGCCATAATCGGTAAATTTAATCGCATTTCCCAAGAGATTAATTAAAATTTGTCGTAAGCGTTTTTCATCTATTTCT
The DNA here is from genome assembly GCF_057220675.1 of Planktothrix sp. PLAVEN19ND. Taxonomy (NCBI): domain Bacteria; kingdom Bacillati; phylum Cyanobacteriota; class Cyanophyceae; order Oscillatoriales; family Microcoleaceae; genus Planktothrix; species Planktothrix sp. PLAVEN19ND. Next base: position 5,044,505 of record NZ_CM170132.1, read on the forward strand.
ACAGCTATCGGCAGTTGGGATAGGGGTTGATAAATAAAAGATAAACCTTTTTGTTTAGCTTTGATAGAACAGATTTCTACAACCTCCTTTAAAAACGTATCTAAATTAACAACTTTTGCAGAAATTTCTAATTTTCCAGCTTCGATTTTAGACAAATCTAAAAGATCATTAATTAAGGTGAGAAGATGGGTTCCACATTGATGAATAATTTGGATGCCCGCTTGATCTTTTTCCGATGGAGTTATCGAGCGTTTTAAAATTTGGGTATATCCTAAAATTCCATTTAAAGGAGTTCTTAATTCATGGCTCATATTTGCTAAAAATTCACTTTTAGCACGGTTAGCGGCTTCGGCATCTTCTTTCGCCTGTTTCAATACTTCTTCAACTTTTTTCCGTTCTAAAATCTCTTGTTGTAAGGCTTGAGTGCGTTCAGTAACTTTTTCTTCTAAGGTTTTATAAAGTAAAGCATTTTCAATAGAAATTGCTGCTTGAGAAGACAATAAATTTAAAACTTCTAACCGTTGAGATGTAAAAGCTCCAGCAATCAAATTATTTTCTAAATAAAGAATTCCAATCAGTTTTCCTTGATTCAAAAGGGGAACACATAAAATCGACTTAGGCTGATTAAAAATAATATAATCATCGCTAACAAATTTATTCTCTTTTGTCGCCTGATGAATAACTAAACTTTCTTGAGTATGAATTACATAATTAACAATGGAGTTGCAAACTTCTGGGGTATTAGTTTCGGAATTAATTTTTTCAATCGGAATTGCTTGTAAAACTTTAACTCCATCGTGAACCGTTGTAACGTCAGCCTGAATTAACCACTGTTTATCGGATTCTAAAATTAAATGTCCTCTTTCTGCTCCGGCATTTTCTACAACAATTTTCATGATCTTTGTGAGTAAATGCTCAATCGAAATTTCCCGGGAAAGGGCTTGAGAGGCTTTGAAAATGCTGGCAATGTCTAAGGAATTAGATGAATTAATCGGGTGAAATTCCGGGATAGAATCACTAAAATTTTCTCGATAATCTGTAATATTTTTAGCCTGAATTTGTTCAAAATCCCATATCCATTTGCCTTTATTGTGACCTTGTGTCCAGGATAATTGAGTCGGATATTCAAATTGTAATAGTCCTTCTGTATAAAGGGATTTCAAAAATTCTCGAGTAGAAAAAGGATTTCCTTGGGTTTTTAGATAGACTAAATGGGCTAAGGGTTGACTTACTTCCGTAGAACAGTTTAATCCTTCCGCGATTAAATCATTGATATCTGATAAACTTAAATTATCGAGACTAATTTCAACTCCCGGGTCTTGGGTAATTTTAATCGCTTCTAAGGTTGATTTTAAGGGGGGATTGAGATTTAATTCATGATGACGATAGGCTCCAATAATCATTAAATATTGAATACTTTCATCTTGACTTAAGGTTTTAATTAAGTTTAAGGAAGCCCAATCTGCCCATTGTAAATCGTCTAAAAAAATTACTAAGGGATGTTGGGGTTGAGTTAGGGCTTGGATAAGTTTTTGAAAAACCTTTAAAAAACAGTTAGGAGTTTGTTGTAAATCTAAGGATTCAGTTACAGAAAACTTACCAATAATTCGTTCTAAATCAGGAATAATATCAATTAATAATTGTCCTTTGTTTCCGACAAAAGCTAAAATTTTATGCTTCCATTGCTCTAATATTTCTTTCCTTTCTGTTAAAATTTGATGGCAAAATTCATTTAAGGCTTGAGCTATGGCAAAATAGGGAATATTCCGTTTATATTGATCAAATTTTCCCGAAATAAAAATTCCCCGTTTAGCCGTAATCGGTTTATAAATTTCCTGTACTAAGGAGGATTTTCCGACTCCAGAATAACCAGAAATCCAAATTAATTCTCGATCTCCTTGACTCACTCGTTCAAAAGCGGTTAATAGGGTTTCCAGGGGTTGTTCTCGACCATATAATTTTTCGGGGATGTGCAGTTTATCTGATAAATCTTGACTTCCGAGTTCAAAGGATTCAATATAACCTTGGGTTTTGATTTGTTCTAAACAACGTTCTAAATCACTTTTAATCCCATAGGCTGACTGATAACGATCTTCGGCATTTTTTGCCATTAATTTGAGAATAATTTGGCATAGGGTTTCCGGTAGACTAAAGTTAGTATAATGATCGGGATAAATAGGAGTTTTAGCAATATGACTATGGACTAATTCTAAAGGATCTTCACTGGTAAAGGGTAATCGACCCGTGATTAATTCATAAAAAGTTACCCCTAAAGAATAGAAATCACTTCGATAATCAATGGTTCGATTCATTCTTCCCGTCTGTTCTGGGGATAGATAGCCCAGGGTTCCTTCTAGGATATTAGCAGAAATAAAACTGAGATTTTCTTGGGATAAAATACTGGAAATTTCAAAGTCAATCAGTTTAATAACTTCCGTATTTGGATTCAAGACAATATTACTCGGATTAATGTTTTTATGAATAATATTAAATCCGTGGATTTGACCTAAAATTTTGGTAATGTCAATGGCTAATTCCAGAAATTCAATTAAGCTTAACTGACCCGCCAATTTTAACTGGCTCAGGGATGATCCCCCAAAGTCTTCTAAAATCATTATGGAGTGATCCTGATGGGACTCTAACCCATAAACCTTAACCACTCCGGGCAAATTTAAAGACTGAATCAGTTCATATTCTCGTTGAAACTGAGCCATCTGTTTAGGGCTGTACCCTTTTCCCCGCAGGACTTTCAGCACCACAGGCCGTTGATAGGGAATCCAATGGGCCCGATAGACTAAACTGGTGGGGCTACTATACAGTAAAGTAGTTGTGTCAAACCCTGATATGGTCAGCATTTTAGTTTAGTTCATGATGGGTGTGGGTTAGGATCAATCAATCTTGATCTCGTGGTCAACAATGAACTGGATATCCCATCCTACCCTCCAGGATATCTGATATTATCCTTGAGGGAGTGTGTTTTATGTCACATTTATATTTCCGTAGGGCCTTAAATTTAAGATGACCAATCAAGCTGGAAACCTTTATATTGTAGGAACTCCCATTGGGAACCTAGAAGACATTACGTTGCGGGCGATAAAAATTTTACAAACTGTTGATTGGATTGCGGCCGAAGATACCCGTCATACGGGCAAGCTATTACACCATTTTGACATTAAAACCCCCCAACTCAGTTACCATGAACATAATCAACAACGCCGGATTCCGAGTTTGGTGGAATCTCTGAGTCAGGGACATACAATTGCCTTGGTTACGGATGCGGGAATGCCAGGAATTTCTGACCCAGGATATGAACTAATTAAGGCTTGTATTGAAGCAAATATTGCTGTAATTCCGATTCCTGGAGTTAGTGCTAGTATAACAGCTTTAAGTGCGGCGGGACTCCCCACAGATCGATTTATTTTTGAAGGGTTTTTACCCACCAAAAATAAAGAACGCCAACAGCGTTTAAGCAGTTTACAAACGGAATCTCGCACCCTAATTTTATATGAAGCGCCCCATCGTCTGGTGGAAACATTGGAAGATTTAGCCCTAATTTTAGGAGCAAAACGGTCTATTGTAATTGCCCGGGAATTAACAAAACTCCATGAACAATTTTGGCGAGGAACCTTAGAAAATGCCGTACAATACTATCAAGATCATAACCCCAAAGGTGAGCTAACATTAGTCATTGCTGGTGTCACCGAAACCCCAACCGTGGTCACCGAAGATCAACTTAAAGCCGAACTCCAATGTCTACTCCAGCAAGGGATTACCCGTTCCCAAGCCAGTCGCCAACTTGCCGAAGCCACCTCCTTACCCCGTCGTCAAATCTATCAAATTGCTTTAACTTTACCCGATGGCACAGAATAAAATATTGAGGATAAATGGTATAAATGATTAGGTTGTTAATATAGCAATCCGTGTAGGGGTTGTAACATTTTATCGTAGGGGTTGGGTCTCCCAACCCAGGCGCAAAGAGGGTTGGGAGACCCAACCCCTACGGGTTTTTATCACAAATCCTACACGGATTGCTATAGTTGATACTTAACCTTTAATTAATATAATCAAGTATCCGCTCCCCCTACCTCCCCTGCTCCCCCTACCTCCCCCTGCCTCCCCTGCTCCCCCTACCTCCCCTGCTCCCCCTGCTCCCCCTGCCTCCCCTGCCTCCCCTGCTCCCCTTATATCTTTCTCCAATATGGCTTATATTACCCAACGTCGTCGCTCCGTTAGAAATTATTCTGTTCCTCATCGTTCTAACAGGCAATCTCCTGTTAGAGTAGGGACTAGAGTACCTCATAGATTAGCGAAATTAAAATACTCTCGAATTATATTTTTAATTGCCCTATTATTAACTGTTAATTGGACATTGGGAGCAGTGTTAAAACTATTATTTCCACCCGCAAAACCCCAACCCCAAACTCAGAATATTACCATTTCTGCCCCGGCGACCGAAACAGATAAAACCGTAGCTTATAACATCAAAACCCCTCCTAATTTAGTCCCCAGTCAAGACTTACAAACTATTATTGATGGTGCAGTTGATATTGCTAAAAACCAAGGATTACCCACCGAATCCCTATCCATTACATTAATTGATGTTAGTAAACCTGCTACCCATACCATCGCCGGATATAACAATACCAAACTCAGATTTCCCGCCAGTGTTGCCAAATTATTTTGGATGGTTCAATTTTTTGGCTATGCAGAAAAAGGATATATTCCCAAGGAATCGCCCTTTTATACCGACCTATCCCAGATGATGCGAATTTCCGATAATGATTCAGCCAGTCGGATTGTTGATGCGATTACCCAAACTGAATCAGGGGAAAACTTAGACAAATCCGAATTAGATAAATGGGTAGAAAAACGCAGTCAAGTTAATAAATTCTTTGAGAAATCCGGTTATACTGGAATTAATTTAACCACTAAAAATTATCCAATTACCGGGGTAGGAGAAGAACCTACGGGTAGAGATGTACAACTGCGAGAAATTCCTTCCTATTCCCAAGGAAATCGCGTCACCACTGACCAAACAGCCCGATTAATGTATGAAATCTACACAAAACAAGCCATTTCTCCCTTAGCGAGTACAAAAATGGCTTATTTATTAACCCGAGATTTGAACCCCAAAGCCTGGAAAAATATTGATTCCAACTCGGTTAAAGGATTTTTAGGAGAATCCTTACCCCCCGATATTTACTATGCTTCTAAAGTCGGTTATACCAGTCGTTCTCGTCAAGAAGTCGCCTTTGTTAGAACCTTAAACGATAAAGCCATTTATATTTTAGCCGTCTTTGGAGATGATCCCGCCTATGCAAAAAATGAACAGGTTTTCCCTGACATTTCTCGTTATATTTTTAATCGTTTAAATCAAACCCCCTTAAAAGCCACTTCCGAAAAAATAACTCAATTCAATCAATTATCCTTTCCCATGGTAGGAATGAATAATTAAACCGTAGTAAGCCCTTCAGGGCTTAATCACAATCATTGTAGTAAGCCCTTCAGGGCTTAATCTTATGAAAAAAAACAGAATCATTGATCAAATCTGTCCCCATTGTCAGGGAAAAGGCTATACAGAAATTCGAGATTGTTCCGGGGAAATTCAACGGGAAGAAACCTGTGTTTTTTGTATAGGAACAGGGAACAGAGAACAGGGAACAGACAATAAATTGATAACCGATAACTGATAACTGATAACTGTTAACTGATTAAGTGGTGTATTCAGCGTTAATTTTTACATAGTCATAACTTAAATCGCATCCCCAGGCTTTGCCCACACCGGAGCCATTGCCGATTTTAACTGAAATTAATACCGTATCTTCCTTGAGATATTCTCCTGTTTTGGCTTGTTTTAAATACTCATTAGCTGCATTCCGATCAAAAGCTAGGGGTTGACCCTGCTGCATTAAGACAAAATCCCCTAATTTGATTTCCAAATCATTTTGGTCAAAATGGACTCCCGCCCGGCCCGCCGCCGCCGCAATTCTTCCCCAGTTAGGATCATGACCAAAAATGGCGGACTTCACCAAAGATGAACCTACAATGGTTTTAGCAACTTTATTCGCAGATGCTTCATCCTGGGCACCGGAAACTTGAACTTCAATTAAACAGGTGGCTCCTTCCCCATCCCGGGCGATCGCTTTGGCCAAATATTCACAGACGGCTGTTAACATCCCTTCTAATTTTTCCGCTTCTGGCCCCATACCCGTAATCGCTGGAGTCCGAGACGCCCCATTAGCCAAGGCGATTAAACAATCGTTGGTACTCGTATCGCCATCAACGGTAACTTGATTAAAACTCCGGTTGGCTGCACGGCTTAACATTTCTTGCCACAGGGGAGGAGAAACCACCGCATCGCAGGTGACAAAAGCCAACATCGTCGCCATATTGGGGTGAATCATCCCAGACCCTTTACAAATTCCCCCCACTCTCACGGGACGGTCGCCAAACATCGTTTCTAAGGCAATGGTTTTCGGGACTAAATCTGTGGTCATGATCGCCTTAGCTACGGCCGCGTTACCATTCTCTGACAATTCCTCGACTAACTTGGGAATCCCGGCTTTGAGGATATCCATTTTAATCCGTTGACCGATGACTCCGGTAGAAGCCAGTAAAATCGATTCTGGTGCAATATTTAAGACTTGGGCCAAAGTTTGGGCGGAGTCTACCGCATCTGTCCAACCTGCTGCCCCCGTGGCGGCATTAGCCTGTCCCGAATTACATAAAACCGCTCTGGCGCTGGGTTTGGCTTGGAGTTGTTGACGACAATAATCAACACAGGCGGCTCTAACTTGGCTGGTAGTAAATACCCCGGCTGCGATCGCATCTACATCAGAGACAATTAAAGCCAAATCCGGTAATCCCGATGCTTTCAGTCCGGCCGTAATTCCCGATGCCCGATACCCTCTAGGGGCAGTCACCCCACCCTCAATCACTGTCCAATCCGACATGATTTCCCCTTTCGTTTCCAATATTACCGAGAACGGATTATATCAAGAACCAGGGTGATAAAACTTAAATTGATTATCCTCAACTATTTGGGGGAAAATGCTGCATAATCTTCTCAAATCTTTACCCCCATTCGGTCTCAAACCTCTGAAGCCGAACCCGCATTCTATCAACCCCTTTTAAAAAATATGGGAGCCCTTCAGGACTTACTACGTTTTACCAAATTAAGGTTAAGTCTAATATAAATCCGGGGAGAATATTTTCCCCTGATAATGTTGTAGGGTTTTCCTGAATTTCTACTTCTTGATCTGGGCGATAAATTTCAACTCGTTTATTTTTCGGATCAATTAACCAGCCTAATTTTGCCCCATTTTCCTGATACTCTCCCATTTTATTTTGTAAGGGTTTTAACGTATCACTTGCTGACCGTAATTCTATCACAAAATCAGGACATAAAGGCACAAATTTTTCCCGTTGTTTGGGGGTTAAAGTATCCCAGCGATCGCGCTTAACCCAAGACGCATCAGGAGAACGATCCGCACCATTGGGAAGTTTAAATCCGGTCGAAGAATCAAAAGCTTCACCGAGATTGGTTTTACTACTCCAAATTTCGAGTTGAGCCGCTATTTTAATACTGCGTCTCCCTGTATTTCCTCCCGTTGGTGGCATAATCATTAAAACTCCTGATGCAGTCCGTTCAAATTTTAAATCTCGATTTTTTTGACATAACTCAAAAAACTGCTCATCCGTTAAATTAATCGTTAATTGCAGAGGAGTCGATAAATTAATTGTGGCAAATTCCATCACTTTTCCTCCAGGGGAATTGACTGATTAATTAAGTGATTTTGTCGGTTAAAATTATTAGAAACCCGGTTTCTATAGGGGATTATTAACGGAGTAGTTTGCTTATTTACAGGGAATATTGGCTTATTATATCATTGAGCGATCGCCATACTTAACTAATTTTCACCTCAACCGTCAACCATAAAAATATCCCCACTTGCTTAGGCAAAGCGGGGGCATTGATTGATTCATGGTGAATTTACAGTTATCTCAGTAACAACTCAATTAACTCATGGACGAGCCACTGCGGTCATAGCTGCTCGCGCTGTCAGTGGGTTTGCCTTGAATCGTTGTCCGATAATCTCCTGGCTCAATGCCGACTTCATCCGCGACTCGGTTTAGTAAGGATTGTTGACGGTTTTTAATTACTTGATGATGACGCATCATCAAAGCCCGAGCTTGATTTTGAGTATCCATAATTTGTTCCTCCTGTGTTTAAAATTGAATGTTTTTTTGAGTTTAATATTATATTCAACTCAGCTAAATCATCCCGTTGCCACGGTCATAGTTACTCACAGAATTGGCACTGGGTTTGCCTTGAATGGTTGAGACATCGCCGGGTTCTGTACCGACTTCATCGGAAACCCGATTTAACATCGATTGTTGACGGTTTTTAATCACTTGGTGATGACGCATCATTAAAGCCCGAGCTTGATTTTGAGTATTCATAATTTGTTTCTCCTGTGTTTTAAATTGAATGGTTTTTTGTTAAAGTTTTCTTAACAAAAATATTAAGAAAGATTACAATTATTAATCTTTCTAGCTCATTGTGGCATTGCTGCGACCGTAGCTGCTGGCAGAATGGGCGCTGGGTTTGCCCTGAATCGTGGTTGGATCACCGGGTTCTGCACCAACTTGATCGGAAACCCGGTTGAGTAAGGACTGTTGACGATTTTTGATGGTGTGGTGATGACGCATCATTAAAGCGCGAGCTTGTTCTTGAGTACCCATGAGCTTGTTCTCCTGAATGAATAGCCTAAAAAATAAAAGGCTGTTTTGGTCTTCAATTTCTAATATACCAGAACATTCTGTAGTCTACATTACAAAATGCCCTGATTTAACAAATCTTTACATTTTTCTTAGAATTCAATAACAAAAAAAACCTACCGGGGGAGGTAGGGGGAGCAGGGGGAGCAGGGGGAGCAGGGGGAGCAGGGGGAGCAGGGGGAGCAGGGGGAGCAGGGGGAGCAGGGGGAGCGGGGGGAGCAGGGGAGGCAGGGGAGGCAGGGGGAGCGGGGGGAGCGGGGGGAGCAGGGGAGGCAGGGGGAGCGGGGGGAGCAGGGGAGGCAGGGGGAGCAGGGGGAGCAGGGGGAGCAGGGGAGGCAGGGGAAGTGAAATATTACCAATTCGTAATTCGTAATTCGTAATTACTACTTCTTACATCAAGGGTCGATAGACGCGAAAATCGATATTGGGGAAGATATTATCAATAGCTTCGACCTTTTCCAGCCAACCTGAATCTACTTTGCCAATTTTGAGATCTTCGTAGATTTTGTTAAACCGCATCAGGTGGGAACGGGTACGACGCACGGCGTAGGGAGTCATGGTTCCCGAACTCATGATAAAAGCCCAGTCGGAGGACTGTGCTAGGAGTAATTCCCGCGCCGCTTGATTGAGCGCCCGTAACTCCTGCTCACTTGTTGGTTCTCGACCCGCCATTTTAATCATGCGTTCCGCCGCTTTGTGGAGATGGGGGTAAATCCAAGAATTGGTATGATTGAGCCAATATTCATGAAATCCCTTATATCCCCAACTAGACTGGGCAGGATGACAAACCTGTTGGGTAGGAAACTCTTGGAGATAATCGGCTAAATGGGTCATGGCATAAACCTTTTGGTTCTCCCAGGTTTTGCGGAATAATTGATCCAGAAACCAGGGCCCCTCATACCACCAATGTCCGAATAGTTCGGCATCGTAGGGAGAGACAATAATTGGAGGACGCTGCATAATTCCGTGGAGATGTTCCACTTGGCGCTCGCGGTTCATCACAAAGTTAGCCGCGTGTTCGCTAGTTTTAGCTTTAGCCCAATAGGGGTCATAAAGTTCTTTCTCTCCCAGTCCTAGACCCCGACCCGTAATTTTGTAATACTTAATCCCGGTATTTTTGCGCTGACCATTGGGCATAATATAGGGCTTAATATACTCATATTCGGCTTCCCAGCCCAAATCCTTATAAAATTCTCGGTATTCCGCCGCCCCGGGATAGCCCACTTCCGAAGACCAAACTTGCTGAGAAGATTCGTTATCCCGGGCAAATACCGCCACACCAGATTCTGTATAGACAGGGGAATAGGTGCCAAAACGGGGACGGGGACGGGCGTAGAGAATCCCATGACCATCGGTGAGAAAATACCGAATTCCCGCATCGGCTAACATTCGTTCTAAGCCATTATAGTAGGCACATTCGGGCAACCAAATTCCCCGAGGACGACGACCAAAGGTTTCTTCATAGTGTTGACAGGCGACTTCAATTTGTCCCCAAACCGCTTGGGGATACATCTTCATTAGCGGTAAATAGCCGTGAGTCGCACCGCAGGTGATAATTTCTAAATTATTGCTATCTTGAAATTGTTTAAAAGCCGTGACTAAATCGCCTTGATAGCGTTCCCACAGTTTACGGGCTTCCTGCCATTCCTCGGCATAATGTTCGGCCAGGTAACGAAGATGAGGGGTTTTTTGATAGCGATCAATTTCCTGTTCAGTTAACTCTTGGAGTAGGGTCAGATGTTGGTCATATCGGTCTTGAAGCAGAGGGTCTCGCAACATCGACACCAGGGGTGGAGTCAAACTCATGGTGATTTTGAAGTCAATTCCATCCCGCTTTAACCCTTCAAACATTTTGATTAGAGGGATGTAGGTTTCGGTAATTGCTTCAAACAGCCATTCTTCCTCTAATACATAGTCACTTTCAGGATGGCGAACAAAGGGAAGATGGGCATGGAGAACCAGGGCGAGATAGCCAATAGCCATAGGGATTTAATGGAAATATGCTTGTTATCGGAGCTAGATAGTTTTTCAATATTATTAAGATTTTAAAACGAAAGGGTAAGATCCGGGTCAATTGAATTTTAGGCCAAATCAAAGAGTAATATTTCCGCATCGGTGGTGGCGGTGAGGGTAATTTCAGGTTCTTGGGCGATCGCAGCCCCATCACCCGCAGTTAAGGAGATTTGATTGAGAATGATTTCCCCTTTAGCCACTTGTATCCAACCATAACGCTCGGGAGAAAAGGAATAGGAAAGGCGATCATCTTGTTTTAAAATAGCGGCATATAAATTAACATCTTGATGGATTTTGACCGCATGATCAATTGGGTTTCTTGTAGCAATTAATTGGAATTGACCGGAGTTTTCTAAAGGATGAAAAGATTTTTGTTCATAGCTAGGGGGTAAACCTTGGGTATCGGGTAAAAGCCAAATTTGTAATAAATGAACCAGATCAGTAGAAGACGGATTAAATTCACTATGACGAATACCAGTCCCCGCACTCATGCGTTGAACCTCACCAGGTTTAATAATAGAAACCTGTCCCTAAACTATCTTTATGTTCTAGGGAACCCTGTAAAATATAGGTAATAATTTCCATATTTTGGTGTCCATGGGTCGGGAAACCCCCCCGGGGTTGGACTCGATCTTCATTGATTACTCGTAACGCCCGCCATCCCATATATTCGGGATCGTAATAGTTGCCAAAGGAAAAGGTATGATAACTGTCTAACCAATCAATTTTAACCTGTCCTCTATCCTGAGATTTGCGTAATGTAATCATATTTTTGAGGGGGTAAAACGCTATAGTATCAGTTAATTATAGTCAACTTTTTAGGACTAGGGTGTATTCAGGGAGTATTTTCTTTTTCCGTGAAAATTACCGGGGCATTCTGCAATCTTTTATAAGTACGGTAGCGATGATAAAATTCCCGATTTTTGAAAAACAGTAGAGAGATTGCTTCCCAAATAAAAACCCATCCACTAATTACTAAGGCTTGAAAAAAAACAGAGGTGACAACTGCCGTTGAATTGTCTGAATAAATCGTTGCCATCCCCAGAGAAATAAAACCCACAAAAACTGATTGCCTTTTATTTCAGTGATTTATCGATAAAAAAATATATTAACATACAACCGAGCTATAGCAATACGCACCTTCGAGACGGAGGTTATAATAATTTACAACTGATATGAAGCAGCCATAAGTTTTATCTGGTGTTCCCTTTTGAACCTAAATTTTCAATACAACTCAAATAGGATTGCTATATTACTGATAGAAAGACCTATTTTTTGGTTAATCTGATTTCACAATCAGATACATTTTATCAATTTTAAATCATTAACTATGTTAGAAACACAACTTACCCAATATGACTAATGAGTCTGTGGAGACGCTCCCCCGTTGACTACGATACAAAATTGAGAAAATTTTGGATGATCAGGGCGTTGGCAATATCAATAAAAAAAGCACCCACTAACGGAACAATAATAAAGGCTTGGGGTGACGCTCCAAAATGTTCGGTGACGGCGGTCATGTTGGCGATCGCCGTGGGAGTTGCCCCTAATGCTAGTCCTGAATATCCGGCTGAAACCACCGCCGCATCATAGTTTTTGCCCATGACGGGAAACACGACAAAAATCGTATAAACCGTGATCATGAATAACTGCACCAGCAATAATAGGGCGATCGGCCCTGCTAAATCCACCAATGTCCATAACTGCAAACTCATTAAAGACATCGATAAAAACAAACCCAGACTGATATCGGAGATTAAGGCCAAAGCTGGAGTATCGGACGGCCAAGGAAAGCGTTTGAATCCCAAGGGGACAGTATTGGTGAGAATAATTCCGGCTAACAAACAACTGACAAAAATCGGTAATTTTAAACCAATTGCTGTAGCGATCAGATTAATTTCTAGTCCTAAAGTTATGGCAATAGCAATCACCAAAACGGAGTTCAGCATGGTGTTATAGTCAATTTTGACATTTTTCTCATCTTCCTTGATGCCAATAATTAAATCTTGATTAGGATTATTAGCTTGGAGTCGGTTTTTATTAATTAAAAATTTGGCGATCGGCCCCCCAATAATTCCTCCAAAGACTAGACCAAAGGTGGCACTTGCAATCCCAATTTCTGGCGCGTTGGCAATGCCATAGCTGTCCCGAAATAGGGGAGACCAGGCGATCACTGTCCCATGTCCGCCACTCAGGGACACCGATCCGGCCAGCAACCCAATCGGTAAGTCCAACCCCGTCAAGGCTGCGATCGCCACCCCCGTGGCATTTTGTACAATCAAATAAAAGACCGCCGCCACCAACAAAATGAATAGGGGTTTACCCCCTTTAATTAAGGTTTTCAGTTTAGCAGAAAGCCCTATTGTGGTAAAAAAAACAATCAATAAAGTATCGCGGATATAGAGATTAAATTCAATTTGTTGTTTAAAAATCCCATAACAAATCCCAAAAAATAAGGAGGCGAGGACACCTCCAGAAACTGCATCAGGGATATTAAAATTCTGAAGAAATTTAATCTTTTTAGTTAGGTATTTTCCCAAATACAGGACTAAAATTCCCACAATAACAGTTAGGCGGACATCGAGTTGGATGATATTCATAGTCTCAAGGATTAACTATTAAGTTTTTGATTATACATTAATTGGCTATCATCGTCATCACTGAAGATAATAGCCAATTTTAATGATTAATTATAATTTTTGATCCCAATTATTAAGATGTTTTCAAACAAGCACAGGAGAAAGTGATCGGTACATTCTCCGAAATGTGACCCATGAATTGAGAAATCCTAAATTTCTGGGTAAATTAGAGGGTAGAAGTAGGGTGACAACTGCTATAGTCGGGACAGTTAATCGCAGCTTCCGATAGGGCAATAGTTGGTTGTACCGGACATTTGAGGTGATAGTCCCCGGTAAAGAATATACAATGAGCACAGGGGATTTGGTGCATTTGTTTGGCTTGTTTCACCGTATTTCCAATTGCAGCCACAATACTCCAAGTCATCAAAATCAATAATCCCCAAGCCAAAACAAAGCAAGTCGGGACTAAAAAGGGTTGAATACTTTGAATTAGGGTTCGTAGCAATTCTAACACAATTATCCTCTCGTTTGTTATTTTAGATTTGATTTTAACCCAGATATTACTATGGGTCATCAGTTAATCAACGGGGTTAATATTTTTTAACATATTACCGATTTACGTTAGCTTATGAAGTTCAGGGTAAGTATTAATATTGATTAAAAGTTTTGTTGTTGGTCTGGAAACAGGATAGGCGATCGCACTTTATTCCTGATCCTGATTTAATAAAATTTGCTATAATAATATCGGGTAAAGTTTTTAATTCAATTAAAATTATGTATAAATCAGTTCAAATAAGTAATTCTACAAAATCAAAAAATGAAGAATTTGAAGGAATTACTAAAATATCTGTTGGTGGCTATAAATCTATTGCCAATCCCTGCTCTATAGAAATTCAAAATTTAACGATACTTTCAGGAGCCAATAGTTCAGGTAAATCTAGTATTATGCAACCCTTGCTCCTGCTCAAGCAAACCTTGGAAGCAACTTATGATCCAGGGGCTTTATTGTTAAATGGTGCTAATGTTAAATTTACATCTACAGAACAAGTTTTTTCTAAACTATCTTCTAAAAAATATAAGGATTTTTTTGTTGAAATTGAAATTAATCAATTTATCTCTATCCGATTGGAATTTTATAAAACGAGTAAGGGCATTGACATAAAACAAATGGTTTATCAACAAAAAAACCAACCAGAAACAGTTTTACGAAAAGATATGACCCAGGAAGAAATTGAGAATGTTTTACCCAAAGGATTTTTAGAGAGCTATAAAAATTCATTCATTAAATTACCTTATCAATTTAACAATATTTTTATTACTATTACCAGGATTAGATGTTTTTTAGAAACTCAAGTCATCGCAAATGATGACAAAAAATCTCTGTCATCAACAATTTCTATCTTTAGTCAAACCGGAATATTTGAACAATCTATTCGCAGTATTATTCATGTACCGGGTTTAAGAGGAAATCCAGAACGGACTTATCCAGTAACAGCAATTGGGGAACAATTTCCGGGTACTTTTGAGCCTTATGTTGCTAGTGTGATTAATAATTGGCAAACTACGAAATCTTCTAAACTTAAAGACTTAGCTAGATATTTAAGTATTTTAGGGTTAACAGGTAAAGTTGACACTAAACAGATTAATGATACTCAAGTTGAAATTAGAGTAGCTCGACTTCCTTGTAATTTTAATTCTAAAACTAAATCTACAGATATGGTTAGCATTGCTGATGTAGGTTTTGGTGTTTCTCAAACTTTACCTGCTCTTGTTGCGTTATTAGTTGCTGAACCTAAACAATTAGTTTACCTAGAACAACCAGAAATACATTTACATCCTCGCGCTCAAGCCGCCTTCGCTGATATATTAGTAGAATCGGCAAATAGAGGGATAAGAGTTGTGGTAGAAACTCATAGTGACTTGATTTTAAAACGAATTCAATCCTTAGTTGCAGAAGATAAAATTAAACCTGATAAAATTAAGTTACATTGGTTTACTCGTGATCAAGAAGGTTGTACAAATATAACAACGGCTGATTTAGATGAAGCGGGTACATTTGGAGATTGGCCCGAAGATTTTAGCGAAGTTGATTTACAAGAAGAAAGTCGCTATTTAGATGCAGCTGAATTAAAATTAATGAATGAATCTAACTAGCTTTAATGAAGAATAAACAATCAAAATATTTAGTTATTGATGCTTCTGTCGCTCGTTCTTGTGGTGGAGAAGACGCTAAACATCCAACTTCAAAACATTGCCGTGATTTTTTAAATGCTGTTTTAAAAATATGTCATTCTATGGTAATGACTGATGAATTAAAAGCAGAATGGAATAAACATGAATCAACATTTGCTAGAAAATGGCGAGTTAGTATGATAGCCAGAAGAAAGTATAAATATTGTGAAAATGTAACGTTAACTGAATTAAGGAATAAACTTGAACAGTTAGATATAACTTATAAAACCAGAGAAGCAATTTGGAAAGATATTTGTCTGGTAGAGGCTGCGATCGCTACCGATAAAATTATTATATCATTAGATGATAAAGTTAGGGATTATTTAGCAAAAGTTTCAGAAGATATACCTGAAATTAAAGTAATTATATGGTTAAATCCTGACAAAGAATCTGATTCTATTAAATGGTTGGAAGAGGGAGCCAGATTAGAAAATAAAAGACTACTGGGCTATCGTAAAGAATAGAAACCGGGTTTCTGAGAAGCGATCGCACTTTATTCCTAATCCTGATTTAATAAAATCTGCTATAATAATATTAGGTAAACTATGACAGGAGATGGAATTATGCAAGCATTTGAAGTCATGGGAACAGTGGATGAAAAAGGGCAATTAATTTTAGATCATAACCTTGATATTAATACACCAAGTCGGGTGAAAGTGATTGTTTTAGTTTCTCCGCAGGATAAATCAGAATCTGATCCTGATGATACCCCTGTGGAAGAAATAAAAGCGAGTTTAAGACGAGCATTACACGAAATGAAAACAGGACAAAGAATTCCTTTAGAAAAAATGTGGGAGGGGATAGATGCAGAATAATTCCTCCTTCGTCAACATTGATTTAACACCTGAGTACAAACGAAATTTAAGAGATTTAGCGAAAAAATACCGAAATATTCGTTCTGATACTCAGTCTGTTATTATAGAACTGCAAAAAGGAAATTTTATTGGCGATCGCTTACAAGGATTTGGGATCAATTATTTTATTTACAAAGTCAGGGTTAAAAATAGTAATATTCAAAAAGGCAAAAGCGGAGGTTATCGATTAATTTATTGTGTTGAATCTCCAACTTCAGTTTTATTGTTAACGATTTACAGTAAATCTGAACAAGAAGATATTAGCGTTAATGAGATTAATTCCATTTTAGATGAATTTTATGGGAATGAATAAACGTGCATTAGAAACCGGGTTTCTGAGATGCGATCGCATTTTCCCCCTATTCTCCCACAACAAGCGATCGCACTAATTACCATTTAGAAGGATTATTAGGATGTAATTGATCATTTTCCCAAGATAAAGGATTATTGCTGATTTTACCCATTCTTCTTTAACTAATTCCCCCAAATTATTTAACTCCACTTGACTATCAATAATATTTCCGAATAAACATTTACGTTGATAACAACAAATTGTAATGAAATAAAAACCTGATTGAGAATAATCATATCCTCTTAATCGAATTGATTGACGTTTATGTAGATCAGGATTGTATTTCATAATTTTAGATTTAATGATAAATGTTGATTCCATCTTAATTACATTGTAGGGGTGAACGGCCGTTCACCCCTACACCATTACAGATTAATTAGGTGCTTTAACCCATCCATTAGAAATAGCTTCTTGTTCTGTGCAAAACCATTTTTCACCATATTCAGGACTAATTACCGTAGATTCATAATCTTCCATTCCTGGAACATGATAATATTTTTTCCCACTATTTTGAGATATGTTACCTTTGATTTCACAACCTGGTTTGATTACTGATTGAACTATTGGTGGTGGCGAACTACTAGAAATAAAATTTTGTGTGATAATTGCAAAAAATCCCATTCCGATTAACCCAATAAGTTTAGTAAATAAATTATTATTTTTATTTCGATTAGTATTTGTTTTTTTAGATAAAGATTTAATTTTAACGCCTTGAATCGTAGCAGAATTAGCTTTTAACTTACCATTATCTTCAATCTTTAATTCATAGATAATTGTATCTCCTATTTTGGGGCGACGACTTTGTTTGGGAATAGCGCTTATATGAATAAAAACTTCTTTTCTATTGGTTTCTGATTTAATAAAACCAAAACCTTGATCATCTTTCCATTTAACTAAAATACCTTTATGGGTTTGACCTTTCATCAGGATTACCAAAATACAAATTTTTGCAATTTTAGTTTACCCATAACTTTAACCTATTTCCTGATCCCATTACAATAACCTGTAGGGGTCAACGGCTGTTGACCCCTACCCAACCATTAAGCTCTAAAATCACACCAATCAAACCATTATAGGAGAACACCTCAACCCATGCTACAAGCCTATCGTCAACAGGCGGAAGAACGCGCCCAACTGGGAATTCCGGCCCTTCCTCTCAACGCCGAACAAACCGCCGAACTCTGCGAACTCTTGAAAAACCCGCCAGAGGAGGAGAAAGAATTCTTGATGACATTGCTCCGAGACCGCATTCCCCCCGGTGTGGATGAAGCCGCCTATGTCAAAGCCGCCTTTTTAACCGCCATTGCTAAAGACGAAATCACCTGTCCCCTGATATCCCATCAAGGGGCCGTTTCCCTTTTAGGTACAATGGTGGGCGGGTATAACGTCCAATCCCTAATCGACTTACTTAAAGCAGGGGATGAGAATATTGCCGCCGCCGCCGCTACCGCCCTCAGCAAAACCTTGTTAGTCTTCGATTCCTTTAATGATGTTCTGCATTTATCAGAGATTAACCCCTTTGCTAAACAAGTGATTGATGCTTGGGCGGAAGCGGACTGGTTTATCGGACGTCCGAAACTGCCTAAAAGCATTACCGTGACTGTCTTTAAAGTCCCAGGGGAAACCAACACCGATGACCTTTCCCCCGCCCCCCACGCCACCACCCGCCCCGATATTCCCTTACACGCCCTAGCGATGTTAGAAAGTCGGATGCCCGGAGGCTTAGAAACCCTAGCTGAACTGAAGAAAAAGGGGCATCCCGTCGCCTATGTCGGAGATGTTGTCGGTACGGGTTCCTCTCGGAAATCGGCGATTAACTCCGTGTTGTGGCACATTGGTAATGATATTCCCTACGTTCCCAATAAACGCTCTGGGGGCTATATTCTCGGGGGTAAAATTGCCCCGATTTTCTTTAATACGGCCGAAGACTCCGGTGCTTTGCCCATTGAGTGTGATGTCAGTAAACTGAATACCGGGGATGTGATTACTATTTATCCCTACAACGGTGAAATTACGAATGAAGCCGGAGAGGTGATTTCCACCTTTACCCTCAAACCCGATACGATTTTAGATGAAGTCCGGGCCGGGGGTCGGATTCCGTTATTAATTGGTCGCAGCTTAACCGATAAAACCCGCGCCGCCTTGGGACTTGCACCCAGCACCCTATTTGTCCGTCCCTCCCTACCCGAAGACACCGGAAAAGGCTTTACCCTCGCCCAGAAAATGGTCGGAAAAGCCTGCGGGTTGCCGGGAGTCCGTCCGGGGACATCCTGCGAACCGTTGATGACCACCATAGGTTCCCAGGATACCACTGGCCCGATGACCCGGGATGAGTTAAAAGAACTCGCCTGTTTGGGATTTTCCGCCGATTTGGTGATGCAGAGTTTCTGTCATACCGCAGCATACCCCAAGCCCGTTGACATCAAAACCCATCAACAATTACCGGATTTCTTCTCCACTCGGGGCGGTGTGGCCCTGCGTCCGGGGGATGGGATTATTCACTCTTGGTTAAACCGGATGTTGTTACCCGATACGGTGGGAACTGGCGGCGACTCCCACACCCGTTTTCCCCTGGGCATTTCTTTCCCGGCCGGTTCGGGGTTGGTAGCCTTTGCCGCCGCACTCGGGGTGATGCCTTTGGATATGCCGGAATCGGTGTTAGTCAGATTTAAAGGAGAATTACAACCGGGTGTTACCCTGCGGGATATTGTCAACGCCATTCCCTATGTTGCCATGCAGCAAGGCAAGTTAACGACGGAGAAGGCAAACAAGAAAAATGTTTTCAATGGTCGGATTATGGAAATGGAAGGTTTACCGGATTTAAAGGTGGAACAAGCCTTTGAATTAACCGACGCAACGGCCGAACGTTCCTGTGCTGGGTCTACGATTAAGCTCAGTCAAGAAACCATTGCCGAGTATTTACGGTCTAATGTTGCCTTGATGACTAATATGGTCGCACGGGGTTATCAAGACTCCAAAACGATGATGCGACGGGTAGCAAAAATGGAACAATGGTTAGCAAATCCGGTGTTAATGGAAGCGGATACGGATGCGGAATATGCTGATATTATTGAAGTGGATTTGAACCAGATCAAAGAACCGATTGTGGCGGCTCCTAATGACCCCGATAATATTAAGTTAATGTCGGAATGTACGGGAGACAAAATTGATGAGGTATTCATCGGTTCTTGTATGACGAATATTGGGCATTATCGGGCGGCGGCGAAGATATTAGAAGGGGCAGCGAAAACGAATGTTCGTCTGTGGATTTGTCCCCCAACTCGCATGGATGAAAAGCAATTGCGGGATGAAGGAATTTATCAGGTTTTTGATGCGGTTGGAGCGAGAACAGAGATGCCCGGATGTTCCCTTTGTATGGGAAATCAAGCCCGAGTTGAAGATGGGGTAACGGTGTTTTCTACCTCTACTCGAAACTTTAATAACCGCATGGGGAAAGATGCACGAGTCTATTTAGGTTCGGCGGAATTAGCGGCGGTTTGTGCGTTGTTAGGACGCATTCCAACGGTTGAAGAATATCGGGAAATTGTGACCCAAAAAGTTGATCCTTTTGCTGCGGATTTATACCGTTATTTAAACTTCGATCAAATTGCCGGATTTGAAGATGAAGGTCGGGTAATTCCCTTAGAAGAAATGCCGAAAATTGAGGATATTTTGGGTATTCCGGCGTTGATATAACCCCCCTAACCCCCTTCCCTGCAAAGGAATGGGGGAATTGTTTTATATACTGGTGTTGTGATTATAAACAACTATCTTATTCCCCAAAAATAGTCAGTCGAGTGCGTTCAGGGTCATGAAATACACCCGACTGACTATCCCATTTCAGTTTGTATTCCATCCTTTTTTCACTAAATCTTCATGACCATTGTTTGCAGAGCGTTGCTGATGTAAAATCATTGTTTCTAGCGTGGGAATATGACTGGTATTTTCTAATAAAAACTTTAAAAACGTTTCTGCAATAATAGAGATTTGCTTTCCTTCTAAATGGGTGACATACCAACGCAGATGAATCGGGAAGTGCTGCACATCTAAAATTGTTAATTCTCCCGTTAATTGTTCTGAAATTAAAGTATGTTTAGACAAAACAGACAGTCCCAAACCTCCGGCAATTGCTTGTTTAATAGCTTCATTACTCCCTAATTCTAACCGAACTTTCACATCAATTTTATAACGATCAAATAGCTTTTGAATCGCCTGCCGTGTTCCTGAACCTTGTTCTCGCATAATAAAAGGTTCTCCCGTTAAAGATTTAATCGGAATATTTTTTTCTCCCACCAAATGGTGATCCTGTCTCGCCACTACGACTAGGGGATTATCTAAAAAAGGTTGACTGGATAAAGCAATATCTTCAGGTGGTTGACTCAGAATATATAAATCATCTTCATTATCTTGCATCCGTTGAATTAACGTCGCATGATTTGTGACTTGTAAGGCAATATCAATCCCGGGATATTGTTGACAAAAATAACCTAATAATCGGGGGACAAAATATTTAGCTGTTGAAACCACCCCTAACCGTAACCGTCCTTGTTTTGTCCCTTTTAAAGCTGCTACCTGCATTTCTAAATTGTCTAACTGTTCAAAAATATTCTGACAGGTAGATAATAAAGATTCCCCGGCTTCAGTCAGATAGAGTTGTTTGCCAATTTGTTCAAATAACGGTAAACCCACGGTCTGAGTCAGTTGTTTCACTTGGGTAGAGACCGTTGGTTGGGTAATCATCATTTCTTCGGCGGCTTTAGTGAAACTACTATGACGAGCCACCGCCTCAAATACCTTTAGTTGGTGTAATGTTGCTTGCATCAAAATTCTATATCCTCCTTTTACCCAATATTTGATGGTTTTCGCGATTTTTGTTATAGATATAAGTCTATAAATTTATAGTATTACATATAATTTTAGCAATATGATTAACTCAGATCAAACAATTCTGTAAAACCCCTGCCAGTCAAGAGATTTAGCTTAGATTTGATTGAATGATAGTAATGATTGGATTAATCAATCCTCGAACCAAGAACACTGAAATCGGGAAATCAAAAGGGGTAGTGACAACCCTTGGTTCGGAGGAGAAGTTTCTATGGGGCAATAAGAGTGGGGGTTTCGACGGCGTTGCCATTCAGGGATGAAAATTTTTCTCCCAGGTCTTGCGATCGCGAGGGGGGGTAGTGGTAATCTTTTTTATCGATAAAACTCAATGATTAATTGCGAAATAATAGCTAAAAAACAATAATATTCTCTTTTCCTCATCGATCTTCAGTCTTCCTAACCTGTGATCCCAGCATTGCCGTTTGCGGGTTTTCGTTTTTTCTGGATTTGGGGGGATTGAAAATTGGGAAAATTAGGTTATAATGGGGAACAATTTGAAATTAAAACCCAGTCGCGGACGTAATTCAGTGGTAGAATGTCAGCTTCCCATGCTGAACGTCGTGGGTTCGAGTCCCATCGTCCGCTTATTGACATACTCTGCACAACTCCACAATTAAACAGGACTTACGCAAATTTGGAGATGTAACCCTAGATGTAGGGGTAATTCATGAATTACCCCTACTATGGATAGCGGTGATGCGTAAGTCCTGTTAAAGTCGGGGATCGATTTGGTAGTTACAAATTGAGCGATTAAGTCGTTTTAAACGGGATTTGTACTGAGTTTATCTATGCCTTAATCTAAATTAAGCCTTGATCCCTATAGATTTTACTTTGTTTCAGGTACAGTATATCAAATTTACATTTCTTAATATTTTGAATCTGATTTCAAACAAAAAATAAAATAAGTGTTAAATTTTTTGAGTCCCAAAATTTAACTCAAAACCATACAGAATCTAAGTTTGACGATAAAAAAGCCGAATTTGATGATCCCCGATAATTATAGATAGGTAATGTTCTTGGGGAAATAAAAGTATGGAGTCTGGAAACTTGATATCGGTCTGCCGTAACTGCCAAAAATACACCCCCGAAGGCCATCGTGGGGGGCATTGTCAGCTTCTTCAAGTTTCGGTTAAAGGGAGTTGGAAATCTTGTCAATTAGCACTTCCCGCCTTCGCTCCATCTTGGGAAACCCTAGAAAAGCTCATCCACTTACCCCAAGAAACGCCTCGCCCGGGGGAGGTGATTCCTTTGGAATCCCATCGAGTTCATCAGCTAGAGGAAGCAGAATCCTTATTAGCTTAATGGAAAAATTTGGGGGCTAGGAGTTCCCAGTCCCCGCAAAAATAATATCCTAGCCTAAGGAAGCCAGGGATATTGACGGAAATTCGGCGATCGCTTCTCCAAGAAAGCCTGTTTCCCTTCCGTTCCTTCCTCAGTCATGTAATAGAGTAAGGTGGCGTTGCCGGCGAGTTCCTGTAGACCTGCTTGGCCATCGCAATCGGCATTGAACGCCGCTTTTAAACAGCGAATGGCAATGGGGCTTTTCTCCAGAATTTCCTGGGCCCATTCAATTCCTTCTGATTCCAATTGTTCGACGGGAACAACATGATTAATTAACCCCATATCTAGGGCCTGTTGAGCATTATATTGACGACACAAATACCAAATTTCTCGGGCTTTCTTTTGACCGACAATTCGAGCTAAATAACTCGCTCCAAATCCCCCATCAAAACTGCCGACTTTCGGCCCGGTTTGACCAAAAATTGCATTATCCGCCGCTAGGGTTAAATCACAAATTAAATGCAGTACATGACCGCCCCCGATCGCATATCCCGCCACCAAAGCAATCACAACTTTCGGCATACTTCGGATTAACCGTTGTAAATCTAAAACGTTTAATCGAGGGATACCCGTATCATCAATATATCCGGCATCCCCCCGCACGCTTTGATCCCCGCCGGAACAAAAGGCATATTTTCCATCGGTATGGGGCCCGGCTCCTGTCAACAATACCACACCGATATTAAGGTCTTCTCGGGCATCACAAAAGGCATCGTAGAGTTCAAAAACCGTTTTAGGTCGAAAAGCATTGCGTTTTTCAGGACGGTTAATCGTAATTTTAGCGATCCCGTCGGCTTTATGATACAGAATATCTTCGTAGGTTTTGGCAATTTGCCATGCAACTGACATTATGGGTAATTAATTAGGGAATGGAATTTAACAATTGAACAATTGAACAATAGCCTTTGATTGTATCAATTAATGGGCAGGTAATCCGATTAAATCCCCCGTTCCTGATACCACTTCCCCAATAGAATAGGCGGCAATTCCTTGGGTTTGAAACCATGCTTTTGTACTTTCGGCTTGTTGGGGCGCGACCAAAACCACAAAACCGATCCCCATATTAAACGTATCAAACATCGCCGCAGAGCTAATTTCACCCTCTTGAGCTAACCAGTGAAAAATCGGGAGAATCGGCCAACTGTCGGGATGAATATTAATCGATTGTCCCGAACTCAGACAGCGCGGCAAGTTTTCCGGTAAACCTCCTCCGGTAATATGGGCCATGCCATGAATCTCTAAACCGTTACGCAGGGCTTGTAATACGGATTTAACGTAAATTTGAGTCGGGGTTAAACAAACCTCGGCAATAGATTTACCCCCCAAGGTTTCCGGGGATTGATTCCACTCCCATCCGCGATCGCTCACCACTTTACGAACTAAACTGAACCCATTACTATGCACCCCACTACTGGCCAGTCCAATCGCAATATCCCCGATTTGGACTTGAGACCCATTTAACATTCGGCTTTTTTCCACAATGCCCACACAAAAACCCGCCATGTCATATTCCCCGGGTTGATAAAATCCGGGCATTTCGGCCGTTTCTCCTCCCAGAAGGCTACATCCAGCCTGTTGACACCCTTGGGCGACCCCGGCCACCACTTGAGTCAGTTGGTCGGGATCAAGTTTTCCCGTGGCTAAATAGTCGAGAAAAAATAAGGGTTCCGCCCCACAGGTGAGAACATCATTTACACACATGGCCACTAAATCAATCCCCACGGTATCGTGACGGTTGAGGATCGTGGCTAATTTTAACTTGGTTCCGACTCCATCGGTTCCCGATACTAAAACGGGTTCGGTATACCCCGCAGGCAGGGCAAAACAGCCCCCAAACCCCCCGAGTCCCCCGAGAACTTCCGGTCGATAGGTTTTCTGGACGAGGTTGCGAATCTGATCGACAAAATCCCGACCCGCTTGAATATCAACACCAGCTTCCCGATAATCCATCTTCTGCTTTCCTTGAGCTACCTAAAGGATATGTGAACTACCCACACTGACTTGGAGTACCAAGTACAGTGTCGGCTTCTGTACTCACAGGCGAATGCCCTATCTTAGACTTTCGCCCAAGATGGGGTCTTACTTCCCCTCCTACAGCAGAAACGGCTGCACCTTCCGCCTTGATGATTCTGATACCCTCTGTTCTAATATTCATAGCTGCGTTTCCATCACGGTCATGATCACTACCACAATTAGGACAAGTCCATTCACGAACATCCAACGGCATCTCACTCACTTTATAGAAACAATTGGAACAGAGTTTGGAACTGGGAAACCATCTATCTATCTCAACTAATTTACCGCCTTTTCGTTCTAGTTTGTAAGCTAAGAAATTGTTGAAAGTTCCCCATCCTGCATCAGATATTGCTTTTGCCAAATTGTGATTACGAACCATGCCTTTGACATGAAGATTTTCTACTATGACAGCTTGGCTATCGCTGACCAACTTATGACTAAGTTTATGTAGAAAATCTTGCCTAGAATTACTAACTCGTTCGTATAATGTGGCAACAACTTGACGATATTTATTTCTGGATTTACTACCCTTTTGTTTACGCGCTAATTTCTTCTGCTTACGCTTGAGGTTTTTCTCATGTTTAGCAAGATGTTTAGGATTATCGTATTTAGAAATCTTTTCACCATCAGTAACAACGGCAAAGTGTTTGATTCCTAAGTCAACACCATAGATTTTACCTTCTGAAATAGTGGGATTTTCCCCTTCTACTTCTGTCAGGATAGATGCCAAATATTTGCCTGATGGTGTTTTACTAATAGTTACAGTCTTGATTTTTCCCTCAATTGGTCTATGTATTTTGGCTGGGACTATTCCAATATTGCCAGGAAGTTTGATATTACTATCAACAATTTTGACGTTTTGAGGGTATTGAATTGACTGTTTACTATGTTTAGATTTAAACTTAGGGAAGCCTGCGCGTTGCTCAAAAAAGTTTTTGTAAGCAGTGGTTAAATTAAGTGTTGTAGCTTGTAAAACTTGGCTATAAGAATCAGCTAACCACAGGGTATCTTCGGCTTTTTTGAGTTTAGGCAGTAGGGCGTTGAGTGCTACCTGTCCCAGCCCTTTGCCCGTATCTTGATAAACCTGAATGGATTTATTTAAGGCATAATTCCACCACCAGCGCGAACATCCAAATGTTTGGGCTAGTAGTGCTTTTTGCAATGCAGTTGGATACAGACGGACTTGTACAGCTTTGTGTAGCACTCAATATCACCTCCTGGTCGGAATATATTACTACATACTCCCGAAAACAGTAAAGATCATCGGAAAGACGGGGTCAACGTAGGTACGGAGTTGACCCGCCTTTCATCCCACCGCTCACCTGGGTATAGGTAGAGCGGGGGAATTCCCGGCGGTGTTAGTTAATCAACTTTCGGCACGATTATTTTGGGTTCTCGTGGCACTGATGGCCAGACTATTAATTAAACCCATAAGAAAATTTAATCAAAACGTGATGGGGAAAATTTTCATGGCCTTAGAATCTCTACATCCTTTTATCGATCAGGGTTATACCTTGACACTGAACAGTTTAGTTTTTGAAAAAACCCCCAAACCCTTGATATGTAGTGATCCCCAAAATTCCAAGTTCATGTTAGTCTGTTGCAGTTCCTCAAACAAAGGTGAATGGGGAACGAGTGTGAGTTGACGAATTGAATTACCTGATATTTGGTTTAAAACCCAACAATTGAAACTTTCAGCATTTTATTAGCTGATTTCAAGGCTCCGAATTCAGGAGATATCAACCAGGGTAAAGCTTCAACTCGATAACCAGCAGTTTTGAGAGTATATCTATGAAACATAAACTTTGGGGCGGTCTTACAGCAGTTATTCTTCTGCCTGTTTTGAGCTTAACCTCCTCGGGCCATGCTGAATCAATATCAGCGTCTAAACTGAATCCTGACCTCAGTCAAGGAAAAAGTCTAACGGGTTCAGAATCCACTGATGTGATTAAAGTGGGAGAATATCAATCCCAACAAGCTAATGCAGCCTTATTACCCGATAGCGTGGCCAAAATCAAAGCCCATGAACTGAATCAACAACAAGCTGCCACCCTCTATATTAGAAATATTCCCGTCCTGACGTTTATCAAAAACACGAATTTCGATCCCAAAGCCATCACACCCCCAACCCTTCAACGCATCAAAGTGGGGTCGTATTCAGATCAAGCCTATCTACCCAATAACCCCACAACCCCTGCAACTCAAGCCACCGTCGCCACCGATCCCGTTTCCAGGGCCACTGCGGTTGCAGCTGAAATTAATCAACTGATTCGCAATAACTTTGATGCCAGCACGATTCAAGTGCGATGGGATGAACAACGTCAGCGTTACCTGATTGAAGCAGCCGGTCAGGAACTGGTCAGCATCGACTCGCAAACGATTCTGCCTGATACCACCAATGACAAGGCAACTGATGCCCTACAAGCCACGAATAGACTCAGACGCCAAATTGGGAATGCTCCTCCCTTAAATGCCATTGAAGGTCAACCCAAGCTTTCGATTCCAGACGTGGCAACGGGATTTTTGTTTCAACGGATTGAGGGTTGGGCATCTTGGTATGGCCCTGGCTTTGACGGGGGTCTAACGGCCAATGGAGAAACCTTTAATCAATACGATTTAACCGCGGCCCATCCCTCCTTGCCTTTTGGAACGACGGTACGAGTCACCAATAAAGATAACGGCCAATCCGTTGTGGTGCGGATTAATGATCGTGGCCCCTATGCTGGAGGTCGTGTGCTGGATTTATCGACGGGCGCGGCTCAAGCCATTGGGATGATTGGCAGTGGAGTGGCTCCCGTGCAAATTGATGTATTGACTGCTAATCAGTAATCATAAATCAGTTATCAGTTAACAGTTAACAGTCATCAGTTAATAGTTAACAGTTTTTAGCCCACAAATATTAACAATGAACTCTTACACTGATGACTGATAACTGATAACTGTTAACTGATTTATGATTCGTTTGTTGACTAGCGTTGCTGCTCTGCGGTGTTATCTTCGTTCCTATCGAACTCAAAACCCCCTACATTTTGTGGGTCTAGTTCCCACGATGGGGGGCTTACATTTGGGGCATCTGAGCTTAATTCAAAGGGCTAGAGCCGAGAATGGTTTGGTGGTGGTGAGTATTTTTGTGAATCCTCTGCAATTTGGGCCAAATGAGGATTTCCAAACCTATCCTCGGGCGTTAGAAACGGATTTGCAGCAGTGTGAACAGGCAGGAGTTGATGTGATATTTGCCCCGTCAGTAGGGGAGATGTATCAATCCTCAGTGCAGACGATGGTGATTCCTCCTACATCAATCATGTCAGGATTATGTGGGAAATCTCGGCCCGGACATTTTCCGGGAGTGGCGACCGTTGTGACAAAACTATTGAATTTAGTTCAACCGGATCGGGCCTACTTTGGACAAAAAGATGCCCAACAGGTGGCGATTATTCAAGTTCTGGTTCAGGATTTGAACTTGCCCATTGAGATTATTCCCTGTCCAATTGTGCGGGAGCCGTCGGGATTGGCCTATAGTTCTCGGAATCAATATTTAACGACCTTAGAACAACAACAAGCAACGGTTTTATATCGAGCCCTACGTCGCGGGCAAGAACATTTCCACAAAGGTTGTAATTCCGCAACGGAGATTAAAACCTTTGTCCAAACTGAATTGGAGACGGAACCGGGGGTACGGATAGAATATATTGAGCTAGTGGAACCCCAGACGTTAATCCCCTTAACCATTGTTGAAACCAAGGGGTTATTAGCGATCGCGGCTCGCGTGGGTCAGACTCGTTTAATTGATAATGTGATTCTGCGCCGTCGTCAACCGATAATTGCCATTGATGGCCCCGCCGGAGCCGGGAAATCTACCGTTACCCGCAAAATTGCCCAGGCGTTGGGATTGTTATATTTGGATACCGGGGCCATGTATCGGGCCGTGACCTGGTTGGTGTTACAGTCTGGAATTCCAGTTGAGGATGAAGTTGCTATAGCTGAAATTGTCAGTCAATGTCGAATTGAATTGATCCCCGACGGAGAGCAACCCAGAACACTGATTAATGGTCAGGATGTGACTGAGGCCATTCGATCCTTGGAAGTTACGGCTCAGGTGTCGGCGATCGCGGCTCAATGGGCTGTGCGTCAGGCTTTAGTTAAACAGCAACAGGCGTTTGGGAATCAAGGTGGAATTGTTGCCGAAGGTCGGGATATTGGCACAACGGTATTCCCCGATGCCGAATTAAAAATTTTCCTAACTGCATCTGTACAAGAACGGGCAAAACGGAGATTATTAGAACTGCATAGTCAAGGGAAAACGGAAATTACTCAGGAACAATTAGAACAGGATATTGCCGAGCGGGATCGGTTTGACAGTAATCGAGCTATTTCACCCTTGAGAAAAGCCAGCGATGCGATGGAAATTCAAACGGACAATTTAACCATCGAGGATGTGATTCAACGGATCGTTAAATCAGTCATCAGTTAACTGATGACTAATAACTGTTAACTTCTTAACTGATAACTGATAACTGATAACTGTTAACTGATGACTGATTATGTGGCGCATCTCTATCCCCAGAGAAGTTTCCGTTCTGTTCTCCAAAATTTTATCACCCACTACCCCGAAACGTTTTGCCATTATTGAAGCGGGTTTAATTGGCTTAGTGTCCGGTTTAGCGGCATTTCTATTAAAAGAAGGTGCGGGTTGGTTAGGTTCTTGGCGAATTTCCACATCCTTAAATTCTGCGATTCCCGCTTGGATATTTCTTCCATGTGTGGGATTAATTGGCGGTTTATTAACGGGTTTTTTAGTGGAAAGATTAGCACCAGAAACCGCCGGAAGTGGGATTCCACAAGTGAAAGCAGCATTGGCTGGAGAACCCATTTCCCTTGACTTCCGAGTGGCATTTGCTAAACTTATTGGCACGATGTTTACGATGGGTTCTGGATTAACTTTAGGACGTCAGGGGCCGACTGTCCAAATTGGTGCTGCTTTAGCCGCTTGGATTAGTCGTTGGGTTCCCACTTCTCCGAATTACCGTCGTCAATTAATCGCTTGTGGTGCCGCCGCCGGATTAGCCGCTGGATTTAATGCTCCCATCGCCGGGGTGTTATTTGTAGTAGAAGAACTGCTGCATGATGTGTCAGGAATTACCCTCGGCCCGGCGATTATTGCCTCTTTTATTGGTGCGGTGGTTTCCCGTTTATTAGGGGGTCAAGAATTCAGTAATAGTGTGACAAAAACGATCATATTAGAAACCATACAGGATCGATTACTCTATGCTAGAGAAATTCCTTTATTTATTCTATTAGGAATTCTAGCGGGAGTTTTAGGAACAATTTTTGGTCACAGTATTATTGCCGGTTCAAAATTTAATCGCCGAGTGTTACGTTGGGGATTACCTCAGCGTATGGCAGTTGCCGGGTTATTATCGGGTTTAGTCGTATCATTATTGCCCCTTTCCTTTAGAAATAATACCGGAATTCGAGAATTAATTTTAAGTGGGGAATTACCCTGGAAAACCAGTGCTTTAGTATTTACGGCTCATTTTCTTCTGACTATAATTGCAGCCAGTTCTGGCGCACCTGGAGGATTATTTGCCCCTTCTTTAGTATTAGGTTCAGCCCTAGGTAATTTAGTCGGAACCTGGGAATCAGAATTTATGTTAGGAATTGACCAACCCATGGTTTTTGCCTTTGCGGGAATGGGGGCTTTTTTTTGTGCTGTGGCGCGAACACCGATGACGGCGGTTGTGATTGTGTTTGAAATTACAACGGATTTCGGGTTAGTTTTACCGTTAATGATTTCTTCTATTGTAGCCTATTTAATTGCGGAAAAAATTGATCCTGAATCTCTCTATGATCAGTTATTAAAATTGAGTGGAATCGAACTCAAACCTGATCAACCTATTGATGGAATATTAGAGAAATTACGGGCTGCTGATGTGATGCAAAGAAATGTCGAAACCCTGGCAGGTCATTTGACTTTAGAACAAGTGATTGAAGCCTTTGCAAAATCTCATCATCGTGGATTTCCTGTCACTGAAAATGGCAAGTTAGTCGGAATTATTACCCAAACTGATTTAGCCCAAATTAGTAATCGTCAATTACCCAATCATACTCCGATTAATCAGTTAATGACTACTCAACCAATTACTGTTAATCCCGATGATAATTTAACTCAGGTATTATACTTATTGGGTCATTATAAACTCAGTCGTTTACCCGTTGTAGAACGTCATCATTTAGTGGGAATTATTACTCGCAGTGATATTATTCGGGCAGAATTAGGGCAGATTAATGGGGAAGCAACCCAAGTCGGGCGACATCATGAATCTTCTTATATTGCCTATCAAACTCGGGGGCCACAAACGGGAAATGGGCGTTTATTAGTATCATTATATAACCCCCAAACTGCCCCGGCATTATTAAAAGTTGCCGTAACGATCGCCCAGGAACGCAATTATGAATTAGAATGTATTACAGTGATTACTATTCCCTATAGTAAATCTCCTTCGGAAACCTCTGTACGATTAACAAAAAGTCGGCGTTTATTACAACAAGCCGAACGTTTAGGGCAGAATTTAAAGATTTCTGTTCATACTCAAATTCGAGTTGCCCATGATGTTGCCCAAGCGATTTTAGAAATAACTCAAGAGGAACATATTGATTTATTATTAATGGGTTGGCATGGGGATATATCAGCACCAGATCGAATTTTTGGTAATGTGATGGATGCGGTTATTCGTCTAGTTCCCTGCCAAGTTATGTTGATAAAATGGGGTCAAAATCAAACGCCTCATGCTCCTCAAACTAATACAAATTCTGATCCTGCTAATTGCCCAGTTTTGGCTTGGCATCGTTGGTTAGTTCCAGTTAGAGACACTCTGGAAAATTCAGTTTCGGTGCAGCTTTTACCTGCATTAGTTAAGTTAAGTTTCTCTCCCAAAATTTGTCTTTTTCGAGTAGTTAAAAGTATGATTTCTACACAAGAAATTATAGATTTTAACCAAGGTTCGGAAAATTTAAGTCATCGTTTAAATACGGAGGTAATTTTTAGCAATGTTTGTTCTAATTCCGTATCGGAAGCGGTGATTGACTTAGCGGATAAAGATCAATGTGATGTGATTGTATTAGGCGCAAGTCGAGAGGGAATGTTACGACAAGTAATTCAAGGTAATATTCCAGAAGCGATCGCTAAAAACTGTCAATGTACAGTTATTTTAGTTCGACCTGCTATTGAAAAATACTGATAGAAGGGAATAGGGAATAGGCAACAAGCAATAGTAAAGAATAAGCATTTGTTTTTGTCCTAACAGCCCGGTACGACTGCTATAATTTCAAGGGTCAAATGGTCATACCACAGTCATCAACTAAATAACACATTGCCCGAAACCGCAAACCCATCAATTGTTCATATAAAGGATTGAATTTGCACAGGGGAGGAATGTGTACAATGGTATGTCCAAATAGTTTGATATTCCGGGCAAACGGACACTGCGCCGGAATTACCCGATATAAAAATAACGCCAAATCAGGGTTGTGAATATCCAGATTATCCAACCATTGACGGAGAGGGTTAAGCACAGAAGAAATCAGGTTAAGCATATTTCAACTTGTTGAGGGACAATACAACTTTTTTCGGTTGTCTATTTTCTAGTTTATAAATCTCAATCAACAATTAGGTAAAGGATTGGAAAAGAATTTGTCTAGGATTATAAAGGTTTTGTAAAGAAAAGAATCTGTATGATTCACTACAATTAACCAATACAGCTACAACTTAATTAGAGCCATAAATTATCTAAACCTATTTATTAGTATTGACAAGCGAAAAACCTCGACGATATGGTTTTTTGTTGGCTTTTTGCACTTGAAATTGAACACTATCCTGTTGAGTACCTTGTTTAACTGTTAATCTCCATTGTCCAGGTTGTAATTGCCAAAACAGAGAATGATCAGACTGAGAATTTAATTTTTCCCCATTTAACCACCATTCCACAGACTCTTGAGAATTGCCAATAACTTTAAATTCTAACTGAGCAGGTTCTCCCGAATTAATTATAAAATAATCATCAGCTTCAGGAGAAATAATTTTTAACTGATTTTGGGTTAACTGAGGATGAGATTGTCGAGATAACCATTCATTATATTCAGAATTTAAAACTAATTTAGGAGATTTTTTCTCGTATTCGGTGATCGCTTTGGGATCAAAATATTCTAATACTATTCCACCGGAACAATCTTTCGTCGGACGTAACCCTGTAGTTGCACAAATGGGTAACTGAATTAACCCTTCTGGGGCGGGAAAATTAGCAGGTTCTTTTGTTTCATGTAAATGCAATAAAATCCGGTTCCATAAGGGTGCAGCACCCGTCACTCCCGATACATTTTGCATCCCTTGACCGTCAAAATTTCCCACCCAAGTTGCTACGGTATAATCCGTGGTAAAACCTACTGTCCAAGTATCTCGATAATTGGAAGAAGTTCCGGTTTTAACTGCAACGGGAAAGGGTAAATTCAAGACAGAATCAATACCAAAGGAATGGGATCTGGCATGGGCATCACTTAACATATTGGTGATTAATTGCCAGGTGACAGGAGCATCAATAGAAAGTTGAGAATTTTTAATGTCTTTAGTTTGATTTATGATCACATTTGGTGTGACTATTTTACCTTGATTTGCCATAATTAAATAAGCCTGGGCTAATTCCCATAAACTTACTTCTCCACTTCCTAAAGTTAATCCTAAACCATAATAATCAGGAGATTGGGTTAAATGTTGAAATCCTAATTGTTTTAATCGTTCTAAAAATACGGTCACCGTGACTTTTTCTAATACTTTCACGGCGGGAACATTTAAAGAGTTTGCCAAGGCTACCCGCACCCGCACCGGGCCTAAAAATGTTTCGCTATAGTCCGTTGGACTGTAAAGTTTTGCCCCTGGAATGGCGTAATAACTAGGGACATCTGCTAATATGCTATGGGGTTGAATAATTGCTTTTGATAAGGCTAATTCATATAAAAAAGGTTTCAAGGTTGATCCGGGTTGTCGCCAGGCTTGAACACCATCATTTCGCCCGAATTTATCGGTATTAAAATAATCAGGAGAACCAACATAAGCTAATACTTCTCCGGTATGATTATTAATTACTAAAGCCGCAGCATGATGAACATTATGGTCTTTTAAACTGGTAATAATTTGTTGGATTTGGGCTTCAACAAATTGTTGTAAAGGGCGATCTATTGTGGTTTTAATTTTATAGGTTGACTCTCTGACCCCCCCCGGCTCCCCCTTGGTAAGGGGGGGAGAGTTAGGAGGAGGAGGGTTAGGGGTTATTTCT
This sequence comes from Planktothrix sp. PLAVEN19ND, assembly GCF_057220675.1. Taxonomy (NCBI): domain Bacteria; kingdom Bacillati; phylum Cyanobacteriota; class Cyanophyceae; order Oscillatoriales; family Microcoleaceae; genus Planktothrix; species Planktothrix sp. PLAVEN19ND. The sequence continues at coordinate 5,078,883 of NZ_CM170132.1, forward strand.
TGATAAATACTCCCCTTATTAATGGGGGAAGGGGGGAGAGAATTGGTTAACTTTTCGGTTAGCCAGAATAAAAAATGGGGGGCGGCGATAATTCCTTGTTGTTGGGGTTGGAATTGTAACTTTTCTTGATAGGCGCGTTCCGCTTGAATAGTGGTAATATATCCATCTTCAACCATTCTTTTTAATACATAATTTTGACGTTTTTTTAAGGAGGATAAATTATAATAAGGATTCAGGTCTGTGGGGTCATTAGGAAGGGCGGCTAATAGACTTGCTTGGGCTAAATTTAACTCTAATGATGAGGTATTAAAATAGGTTTTTGCCGCCGCCTCAACGCCATATAAATTACCTCCCATGGGTAAACGATTAATATAATTTTCTAGTATTTCCTGTTGATTCATTCCGGCGGTGAGTCGCCAAGATAACCAAATTTCACCGAATTTATTCGGTAAGGTTCGAGGTGCGGGTTCTAATAATCTAGCTAATTGCATGGTAATAGTAGACGCACCACTAACAATTTTCTTGGCTTGAAAGGCTTCTAAAATAGAACGAATCAGGGCAACCGAATCAACCGCCCCATGTTGATAATAGCGTTTATCTTCAGCCGCAATAATTCCTTGAATAAAATGGGGTGAAACTTGACTTAAAGGAACAATTGCGGTATGATTTTGATCGGAACTCAGAATTGTTCCCAAGGGTAAATTATTGCGATCGCTAAATTCAAAAGCCACATCTCTTTGTTGAATATCTGCTGCATGAATGGGGATCAAATAGGGAAATAATCGTACTATTCCCCCTAAACAGAATAGGACTAAAATAGTGCGGATTGCCCGATGGCGAAAACAAGATAAAATCCGGGGCGAAATTCGGTTCATTTGGTTACCTAGTATCGGTTTTAGGATATTTCTTTCCACCGACTGCCAAATCCTTATCAATATCTCTTGTATTAAAAAAAATAAGTTAATCTACTCTAAATGTTCGATTTGACTATTAGAAATTAGTTTAATTAGATGACTAGCCACATCTGTTCTATGACATCTATTAAAGTTCATTTCAGCACACAATAATAAGACCGTTCCTTTTTCAGCGAGTTCAGCAACTTCACGCAGAGCGATACCGGCGGCTTCTCGGTCGGGAGGAATCCAATTTTGTTGACCAGATGTATTACCCAAAGCAGTTTTAGAGATGTATTTAACATTATGAGCTTCACAAACTTCTTGAAGTTTATTCCCATACCATTTACGACTCCAAGCCCGGGGAGTCATTCTCACATCAATGACAAAATTAACCTGATATTTGTTCAGATATTCTAAAAATAAATCATAATTTTTTCGATTACCATATCCGAAGGTTAGAATTAGTTTATTTTTGAGTTTAGAAATATTATTTTTCATATTTCCATAAAAATGCAATATATAGCAAGAGGCAATAGGGAATGGGCAATGGGCAATAGGTAAATACTTACTATAAGTAGCTTTTAGCTTTCAAGAATGTCCTAATAGATGTGGCAACTGCTATATTCACTGGCAAGATTATGCCCATAAATAAAGGGTACAGCATCGCCATACCCTAATATATCAAATCCTAAAATTTAGGAAACAATCTCTATAGAGAGAGACGCGCCGTGGCACGTCTCTACAATAGTTTATTTGGCTTTGGCAACGTCCATCACTTCATCTAACAACGTGCCAGCTTCTTCCATCTTGCCAATATCCAGAATGGTTTTAATCACCGAGTCAGGATTCAAACTAATTGAATCAATTCCCAACTCCACTAAGAAGCGGGCAAACTCAGGATAATCACTGGGTGCTTGACCACAAATCCCAATCTTGCGACCATATTTTTTCGCCGCTTTAATGGCAATAGTCACCATCCGCAGCACCGCTTCATTGCGTTCATCAAAGATATGAGCAACTAACGCAGAATCCCGGTCTAAGCCTAATGTTAATTGGGTTAAATCGTTAGACCCAATCGAGAACCCATCGAACACGGCGGCAAATTCATCGGCAAAAATCACGTTACTGGGAAGTTCACACATCACATAAACTTCTAAACCATTTTCGCCCCGTTTCAGCCCGTGTTTTTCCATTTCTGCTAACACTTTCCGACCTTCATCGGGGGTGCGACAGAAGGGAATCATCGGGGTAACGTTGGTTAAACCCATTTCGTCCCGCACCCGTTTCAGGGCCACGCATTCTAACCCGTAGGCTTCGCGGTAGTTGGGGTCGTAGTAACGGGAGGCACCGCGCCAACCAATCATCGGGTTTTCTTCCTTGGGTTCAAACTGACGGCCGCCTAACAGGTTAGCGTATTCGTTACTCTTGAAGTCGGACATCCGCACAATCACCGGATTCGGATAGAAGGCCGCGGCAATCATCCCGATACCATGGGCCAGTTTATCGACGAAGAAGTCCGGTTTATGGTCGTAGATTTTGGTCATCTCGGCGATTTCCCGTTTGGCTAACTCATCTTCGAGTTGGTCAAATTTCAACAACGCTAGGGGGTGGGCTTTAATATGGTTAGCAATAATAAACTCCAGCCGCGCTAACCCCACACCATCGCAGGGAATCGAAGACAAACCGAAGGCTTCTTCCGGGTTGCCCACGTTCATTAAAATTTTCGTGCGGGTTTTGGGCAGATTATCGAGAACGGTTTCTTGGATTTCAAAGGGAACTAACCCCTCATAAACCCGACCTTCTTCTCCTTCAGATGAGGAAACGGTAATTTCTTGGCCGTTTTTAATTACTGAGGTGGCATCACCGCAACCGACAATGGCTGGAATGCCCATTTCCCGCGCGATAATTGCCGCGTGGCACGTCCGTCCGCCCGCGTTGGTAACGATGGCGCTAGATTTCTTCATAATCGGTTCCCAGTCGGGGTCAGTCTTATTGGTGACTAACACTTCACCCGCTTGGAATTCATCAATTTTATGCACGTCCAGAATCACCCGGGCTTTGCCTTGACCAATCATTTCACCCACGGCCCGACCGCGAGACAGAACCTTACTGGTTCCTAGCAGTTTAAAGTTGCGCAGAACGGAAGCGGATTTCTGGGATTGCACGGTTTCGGGACGGGCTTGGACGATGAATAATTGTCCGGTAATCCCATCTTTTGCCCATTCAATATCCATCGGAGTATAAGTACCCCGGACTTGCGAATAGTGGTTTTCAATAATACAAGCCCACTTCGCCAGTTGTAAAATTTCGTCGTCAGTAATACAGTATTTATCCCGTTCCGATTGCGGAACTGAGATATTTTTAGTTAGTTTAGAACCTCCGATGTCATAGACCATCTTCAGTTCTTTACTGCCTAAGCGTTTTTCTAAGATAGGACGGAACCCTTGCAGTAAGGTCGGTTTGAATACGAAATATTCATCGGGGTTAACCGTACCTTGAACAATATTTTCTCCTAACCCATAGGCCCCAGTAACTAAGGCGGCATTTTTGAATCCGGTTTCCGTATCAATGGAGAACATCACCCCGGAACAAGCCAGGTCAGACCGTACCATTTTTTGCACACCGACGGACAGAGCCACGTTAAAATGGTCGAAATTTTTAATGGTGCGATAGGAAATTGCCCGGTCGGTGAAAATTGAGGCAAAGCACTTATGGCAGGATTCTAAAACCCCTTCTTCGCCATAAACGTTTAAGTAGGTTTCCTGTTGTCCGGCAAAACTGGCATCAGGTAAGTCTTCGGCGGTGGCGGAGGAACGCACAGCAACGTCCACATCATTGGAATAACGTTTGCATTCCTCTTTATATTCGTCGCCAAACTGATTACAAAAATCGCCGTCCGTGCTGTAGCGTTCGCAGAGTGTTTTATAAGCGCTGGTAATCGCTGCTTCTAATTCGGGTGGAAACGGAGTGTCAAGGATTAATGAACGAGCCTGTTTACCCCGTTGTCGCAGGTTCGGCATATCTTCAACGTCGAGGTCTGCAAAGAGTTCCCGTAGTTTTTTCTCTAAACCCGCAGACTCAATAAAATAACGATAAGCATAAGCAGTGGTAGCAAATCCATTGGGAACATTAACACCTTGGGAAGTGAGTTCTCGAATCATTTCACCCAAAGATGCGTTTTTCCCGCCCACCGATGGAATATCAGAAATTCCTACTTCATCAAACCACAGTACAAAAGCTTTTTCTTTCGCTTCTGAATTTACTGTTGCAGTCGTTGCATAAGCGTCAACCATGTTAAAGTTCCTCCCATTGGAATGACTGTTCTATTAAAATTCAGTCAATCTTTATTGTTTATTTAAGTTCAAACTTAGATTGGAATGTATTAATCCTTACCTGTACATTCTGAATTTACTCGCTCTAAATCATAACAAATTTAATGTTTAGAACTCCTGAATTTTGAATCTTGAACTTTGCAGTTCTTCAGATTTCTCTCCTTTGTTCTCTCTAGGCTTGAACTTTTGTAGTCAGGAGAGGGTTTTTTCCCTCCATCTAAAATGTTACTACTTTCTCTCATTATTGCAATATAGGTTCTTTTTATGCCTATAGTAACTAAAAGTAAAAGAATATTGTCAGTAAAGCGATACAGGCTTTTTGTGAAAAATTATGTTTTCTTCAGAACGTTTCTTAAAATTAACAAATGTTGCGAATATTTGAGGATTTTGTTTCGTTTCTTTAAGACTTAACCCTCCCAATCATCAAACAGCCCTGGCACTGGTCATTTGTTCGAGCAGGAGTATACAATTGGTCAACCATACTCTTTCAGCCATAATCAATTTCCTACCGAATTTGGGCTGAAAAATTTTTCACCGGGTGCGTTTCCAGATCAAGACCATAGCCAAAATATACAATCTGATCCATTGTCATCGATAGATGAGAGCGATGATCACAAAACACATAACCCAATTTTTAGGAATAAATACCTTGATGCACCAAAAACTTCAGTTAAAAACAGCCCTGGCTGATGCTCTTCGTCCACTGAAGAAGTTACGGTCTTTTGGACATTACCTCGGAGACTTAGTAAATTCAGACCTATTTCGCGCTACTTATCTCTCCGGTAATTTGCCTGGAAGCGACACCACAATCAAGGTGTTGTTTTTGGGGAATACAAAGCAAACTCACATGGTGAATGACATATTTTTTGATCTGAACACTTTCCAAAAACAAGACCTCGGCCGAATCAACCCATTGGGACGATACCACGAACAGTCCTACCCGGAATTATCGGATCTTGATGTTGTCGTCACTAACCACCTTTTCTGGGCAAGACCCCCAAAAAAAGGTGTGTATCTGGCTCCAATGTTCCTAGAATCAATTGCCCCCTTACCAAAAACCATTGAAGAATTGCTGTCCCAACTACCTGAGACTGAACGCCGCAAAACTCGAAAAGCATTGAAAGCCGGTTTTGAGATCGAGTTTGGGGAAACGGAGACAGACTATCGAGAGTTTTATGAGCAGATGTGGGTTCCACTGATGAAACGGCGTCACGATGCGAATGCCTCGATTCATCCGTTTCAAACACTTTATACAGAGGAGCAGGTGGCTCGTTCTTCACTAATTTTTGTTAAAAGTGGGGGAAAACGCTTGGGAGGAATACACGTCCTCTGGCCTAAATTAGCGGGGTCTCCTGCGTATTTTAATAAAGTCGGGATAATCGATCAGGTTAGCCAGGATGCAGTCCAGTTAAATCTTGTCAATATTGCTCTTTATTATCAAATGTTCAATACAGCAATTCAGAGAGGAAATACGGCGATTGATTTGGGTGTTGTCCCTCCGATTTTGAATAATGGATTACTACAGTTTAAGGGCAAATGGGGGGCTAATTGTCACTATCTTGATCACACCTATTATAAATATCAAATCAAGTTCTGTTCAGACAAACAGCAGGAAATTCTACAATCTAAATACCTGATTCATATTCAGGATAACAAGCTCGTTGCCACTGTCGGGGTAAAGGGTGAGGAAGTGCAAACACCAAGTTTTGAAGGCAGGCTGAAAAGTAATAGTTTTCCTAACTTGAAACAAATTTATTTAGCCTATCCTGATGGCAAAATTGAGACTCGTTCCTATAATTAAATCCTGAATAATTAATCTCTAGCAGGCTTCAACGAATTGTAAAAAAGAACGAACCAGATCTTTTACCCTAGAAAATATCTAGTTATCTTCCGGGGTGATGCTGACATCGCCCCTAGGTTTTTTGAAATTTAAGCCAATAATTATTTTACGTTCGGTCGTTGATTCAAAAATCCCACTACCTTCAGGCGTGGGAGTGTCAAATCAAATGATTACTGCTATTGATATTTTCCGTAAACCGTTCAATCACTAATCGTAAAATCGATAATCCTAAAACAATTAAAAATAGAACTAACCCAATCGTACAAGCGTAACCGAATTCTAACTGTAGGAATCCTCGTTCATATAAATAATAAACAATGGTTTTAGAGCTATTTCTCGGCCCTCCTTGGGTCATAATATAAACTTCTTCAAATACCTTAGTTGAGGAAATCGCCGAAATTACCCCGACTAAAACCATATAGGGTTTCATCAAAGGTAACGTAATATCCCAATGTTTTTTAAACCCATCAGAACCATCGATACTGGCGGCTTCATAGAGTTCTAAGGGAATACTTTGCAATCCTGCTAAATATATTACCATATAATAGCCTAACCCTTTCCAAATAGTCACCGCCATCACACTAAATAAGGTAATATTCGGACTGGTTAACCAAGGAATCGGCGGAATAGCAATAGCGTTCAAAAGTTGATTAAAAAAACCATTTTCTGCATATAACCATTTCCAAGCAATTCCCGCCACGACCATGGAAATTACAACCGGGACATAATAAGCAGTTCTAAATCCATTCATTCCCCGTAATTTTTGATTAACTAAAATTGCTAAGGTTAGGGGTGCAAAGACTAAAATAGGAACTACTATGATTAAATAAAGAAAGGTGTTTTTTAAGGTTTCCCAGAATACCTCATCTGTCCATAACCGTTGAAAATTTTTTAACCCCACCCATTCGGGGGGTGTGAGTAAATCGTAACTAAATAAACTCAAATAAAAGGCTTGTAATGCTGGCCAAAATACGGTCAAAGTAAGCATTAATAAAGCCGGAAATAAAAATAAATAAGGGGTGAAAACGGGTTTAAACTTTAACATCACGTTCCATTCAATAATAAAATTCGTTGTTGGGCTTTAGCCCTCAAGATTGTGCTGAAGCGCAACAACGAATTATGTTAATCGGATTTTAACGTTGTTGGGCTTTAGCCCTCAAGATTGCGCTGAAGCGCAACAACGAATTATGTTAATCGGATTTTAACTCAGAAAATAACTCATCCCAATTTCCTGAAAATTGACTATCCGGTTCTGTTTTAACTTCAAAGGTCGTATTACAAGCTGACGGTTGAGTTAATACTTGAATACATAATTCGGCAATATCATCTCGACTCACTTGCCCTTTAATTGTATCACCTTGGGCAAATTTTAAAGCCGAACCTCCGGGGGCTTCCGTTAACGCACAGGGACGAATAATCGTATAGGGAATACCGCTAGAACGAATCACATCTTCTCCTTTTAACTTCCAAGTTAAAATCCCTCCCAATTGTTCATTTAAACGTACCGCAGGGGGTTCTTCTGCTAAATTTAATCCGGGTTTCCCGGGACGAGTTACCCCCGCCGAACTTACCTGAACAAATCGAGGGAATACTGTTCCCCCATAGGCTTTAATTGACTCAATTTCTAATTGAAATAATCCCGGTTGAAATTTCGGGTTTAAAGCTCCATCATATTCAAACTTACTCAACATTAACTGGAGAGAAAATACCTGACTAGAATCAAAAGGTTTTCCGTCATTTATCGTTTTAGCTCGAAATACCGGAATTAATTCTGTAAACGGAATTCTAATGGTAATCGGAATATTATAAACCGTATCAAAGGAATAACAATAGCCCACACTATCCCAACCGTCATTACAGCGAATAATAAATTTATATCGTTTTCCATCGCCTTTGACTCGTAACTCAATTCCCTGATAGTCTGATAAATTTAAAGGGGGTTCAAAATTGCGAGTTCTCACCGAAACAAAACCCCCTGAGTTAGCCGTTGAAACATATCCGGTAAATAATCCGCCATCGGGGATTAATTTTAACGAACTTTCACTAATTCCCCCCATGACAATATCATCTAAGGCTCCCCAAATTTCCTTGATCTCCTCCGTGGGTTTGGTAAAATCAAATATAATTTTATCTCCCGCTTTCTTGAGGGTTCCAGATGCAGCATAAATCAGATTTTGGATGCCTTGATATTCGACTAACTCCGGCACATCAACCACTTCCGGCAAATAAAACTTAATTCCTTGATAATATTTTTCTCGGTTGGGAGTATCTCCCTCCACGGGTTGAACTTTAGTTCCATTACAACAAATAATCGTGGTAACATCTTGAAAAATAGCCGGAGTTAAGGTTTCAGGAATGGTTAAATCTGCTTCAATTAATTCTACCGTATTCCCTAATAGGGTTCTAGCTCTTTTAATATCTCTCACCAAACAACGCACCGTGATTCCCCGTTGTTGCAACCGTTTTACTACCCGTTTTCCCACCCCTCCGGTCGCCCCAACTACTAATATAATATTCGGTTTCGGTTTGGGTTGTTTTTTCCCTATTCCCAATAAATTTTGTATCCAGTTAATATTACCAATAAAAGGAACAACCCCAAAATAAGCCAGGGTTTTGAGAAACCGTCCCCCATCCCATTGTCCTTTTTGTTGCTCTACCATTGCCTTCTCCCAATAATTTTGTTAAATGACTATTCCTATAGATTAAGATATGTAACAAATTTAATGGTAACAGAAGAAAGCCAAAGTTGCTCAAGGTCTGTGAAATCGTCAGTCCTCAAAATTATGGCCTTTCCCTTCCCCAAGTAGAAATATCTGTGTTAAGGTATCTCTTGATTGCATAGAAACAAAAACAATGGAAAATATTGATTTGGAAACGGCGATCCCCGTCGGACTCGCTTTAGTGATTGTGGTCGGTAGTTTTTTGATGATGTTTACTAATTTTTGGACAACCAAGAAACGATAGCCATTAAAAAGGCTATAATAGAAAAGTCCAAACTATAAAAAATATTGCATCTCTAGCTATTTTCAAAAACCAGAGTTTTGATCATGATAGATTTAACCCTACTTGCTGAGTTTTCTCGAAATAATTGTTTAGGAATTTGTGCGTTTTTAATCCCGTTTAATTTATTAGCTACCCTACAAACCTTAATTTTTATCGGTCTAAATCGTCCATCTTCTCAAATCCTCCTTATTTCTGGGTTTGCTAGTTTATATTCGGGATTGATGGTGCTGCACGTTTTCAGTTGGTTTATGATTGGTGTGGTGATGATTCCCACCTATATTCTATTATCCCTAGGAACAACCTGTTTAGTCATTAATATTTGGGCGATTAAATCTCCTAAACATTTAAAATATTTTATCGAAAAAATAGTTTCATTAACTCAAAAAATAATGAGCAAATTCCAGAATCCAGCCTTTAACTAAAGCGATGAAATCTTCTGAAACTACGCATATTAACAAAGATTAAAATCCGTGAAATCCGTGAAATCCTCTTAAATCCGTGATCCCGATTACCCAACAAAAAAGACCAGCGCAAAATCTCAATTGCTGGTCTCAATTTATGGATACCGTTGTTGTTTCGATTTGAAGACACATAAACGCCGCGTTCTACATCAGCCTGCGGGTAGAAATTTTCAAATCTCACGTTAACTATTGTATCAAGGGTTACTCATTTTTTTGACAGAAATTTAACTTGAGGCGGTACGAGTCAAGAATTAACCCCGATTCGCCTGTTGAACTTGCTGATTGTACATCGAGCGTAATACCCGACCGGGATCAACCCAGTTGCCATTATGCTTTAATCCCCAGTGTAGGTGAGGGCCCGTTGTCCGTCCCGTCATTCCCACCCTAGCAATTCTCGTCCCAGAAGGAACTTGTTGACCTTCCCAGAGTTGAATCCCCCCTTGTCGGTCAATAAAATAAGTCCCTTGAGCGTTTTTTTCCACGCTACCTTGAATATGACAATAAATATGTTCCCATTGACCAGACTGAATCGCAATGCCAGTCCCGCAACGGTCATCTTGCCAAACCTCTGTCACCGTCCCCTGCCACCAACTGCGAATATAACTGCCTTGGGGGGCTGCTAAATCTAAACCATAGTGAAAACCTGACCCTCGATATCCGAAGGGGGAGGTGTATTCTTGAAAGCCTTCAACGGGGAAAGAAGCCCCCGACCAGTTTAAACCTGTTGCGACTTCAGCATTTTGAGCTTTGGCGAACTGTTGTTTCCATCCCAGTCCCCCAAAACCCAGACCGATTAATCCTGCTAGTAAAATAATATTGCCCGGACGAAATAATTTAGATTTTGCCATTAATGTTTGACTCCTCAATCACTAAAAAGGGGTTGTTAGTGGGATTTTTTATAATTAATTTTTCGGTACACAGAACGCGGGTATCGGGATGTATTCTACTAGATTTTGGTTAATTGTTAACACTCTCCCACCTTAAAATAATGGGAAAGTGTTCAAATAGATAACTATTTATTAAGCGTTAGCCCCTTTGCCAAAGAATTTCGGCGGTTCAGCTAAGGTATAAATTTCGGTTTCAGCCGCGATCGCATCCCGCAAATGTTTCGGAACTTGTAACATTCCTAACATGGTTGTCCCGTCAAACATCCGTAGCCCTCCGGTGGTTTGCTCTTGTAACACTTTATCCACATTTTCCGGTTCAGGACGGGTATTAATCGGTTGAGCAGAAACGATAATAAAACTCCAGGGACTTCCGTAGGTGGAAATATAACTGGTATAGGAGTGAACATGGGGAAAAACCGTTTTCAGGGTATTCACCAGACGAACGTGCAGTTTCATCTCATTCGGGGAAACCGGGCCAGCTTGAATTACCCCGTAGCCCTCGGGGGTTAAAATTTGACGAATTTTTTCAAAATATTCTTTAGTGAACAGTTTAAAGGATGGCCCATCTTCAATCGGATCGGATAAATCAGAAATCACAATATCCCATTTTTCCTGAGTCTGATCTAAAAAGTCGATGGCATCCCCGATAATCAGTTGGGTGCGGGGGTCATCAAAGGCATTTTCGTGCATTTCTGGGAGATATTCTTTACAGGCATCGACCACATCCCCATCTAAGTCAATCATTGCCACAGATTCAATGGTTTTCCAGCGCAAAACCTCCCGAATGGTCGCCCCCTCTCCCCCACCTAAAACCGCAACTTTTTTAGGAGACCCATGATAGACCGAGGCGACATGGACTAAGGGTTCGTGGTAGAGAAATTCATCTCCGGTACAAGATTGCCATTTCCCATCAAGAACTAAGGCTTTTCCATAGGCCCCGGTTTCCACCACATACATATCTTGATAGGGAGTTTTTTTATAGGCTAATACCTTGGTAATTCCATGAACATAAATATCCCAAGGTGTGATATACTCGCTCACCCAAAAATCAGCTTTTAATTCGCTACCTGACATAATTACTTTTCCTCAAAAATACAGATCCAATGTTCTAGGGTAGAACATTCTGGATCTGCTACAAAATGTTAAAGTCGCTTAACTTAACCTTAATCTTTTACTAACTAATACCGCTCTAATTTTTAACCATTGTTCGTTTCCGCCAGATTGTATAAGGAATAGATACAAAGGCTGCCATTAAGGCATAGGTAATCAGCGTATTAATAATCCCACCTTTAACATAATCCAGATTGGGGAAATTTAAGCTGACCAGTAGAACCGCTAAACCAGCATTGCGAGTGGCCGTTGAGTATGCTAGAACGGTTTGAGTGTCAGGTTCAGATCCGCCCAAGAAATGACCACAGGCCAGGGAAGTAATCGAGAGAAAAGCCATCGCCAAGTAAGCCGTAAATCCGGCATTAAGAACTTTTTCTAGGCTGACGGCGAGCAAAATAATCACCACCAGCAAAAGCATGAATTTGGCAATTTTGGTCGCGGGTTCCACCAGATCCTCTGCAAATTTGGGCGCGTATTCAGCCAGTAAAACACCAATTCCCATGGGCAACACCTGAGCAAAAAAGATTTGTTTGGCAATTTCTTGGGGCGACAACCAGGGTTCATTGGGAGAGAACTGAGCTAGAATCATAACCGTTAAGGGAATGCTAATAATTGCTAGAATGCACACCATAAACTGTAAACTGGCGACAAATTTGGCATTTCCCCCGGCTTGTAGGCTTTTAAACGGAATCATCGGCGCGCCGGGACAGGTGATCATCGCCCAAATCCCAATGTGTTGTGCCACGGTCAACCCCGGAATCAGCATGGTTAATGCCCCTAATAAGGGCACGGCAATGAATACTGAGACTAGCGATCGCAGCAGGAGAGACGGTTGTTGACCCAACCAGATCACATCCTCAAACCGCCAGCGAATTGCCATCGCAAACATCAGAGCAAAGATGGTTAGTTTGGCATAATTGATGAATATTGTTCTGACTAGAGCCAGGGTTGGGTTAACTGGTTCAGTTTGGTCAGAAATGCCCGGAACTTTTTGGGCAACCTCAACCTGATTACTCTCCTGGCGGTAGACTACCGTTTCCCCCTTCAAAATGGTTAACTCTGAAGCACCTAACGGATTAATAATGACGATATATTTTTGGTTATCGATCGTAGCAACGTATTTAATCGGATCTTTTTTGGGATTTTTAGCCGGAGTAATTGAAACTGGGATTTTTTTAAGGGTTAGAGTTTTGTTTTCTTTGTCATAGATATTGACATAAGCCTTGTTTCCTTGTCGAAACACTCTCACCGCATAACGGTCATTTTGAAACAACAAAGCTGTATCGGCGGTTGGGATGTCAGAAGGGGCGCTCGGGGAAGGTTGATCCGAGGTTGACACCTGGGCTATTAACTCCTGAGCATGGACTGTTTGATTCATTGCTGAATCAGGATTATTCATAGCAAAGGATGCAGAGTGCAGTGTCACGGTCAGAATCACTGTGAAAACTGCCAGAACACTAATCAAAAAAGCTCGGCTAGAAATTCTTTTGTAAATTAGATCGGATTTTAAGGGAAACATAAATTAACTGTCCTGGATACTAAGGCGAAAAAGTAGCTGCTGATACAACTTATTGGCATAATAAATGATAAAAACCCTGATTTTCTTAGATTATAGCCTTGCGTAATCACCCCAACTAAAATTGCATCATTCTTTGGGCCTAATATTGTTTCCCAATGTGAAGTTAAAATGTATTTAGGATAGATTTGTTTGACCCAATTTTGTGCCATGGGACATCGATACCATATTTAGTTTGTTTTGTCAATTCCGATTAACCCCAAAGCAACTATACTTTCGGTAATGACCATTTTCTCAGAATTTTAAATAGTTTGATAAAAATAAAATAAGGGGTTGAGTAAATCTCTATCTTCAACTAGATGAAATAACGCTTCACCAGATGGTATAAAGAGATTCCTGTTTCCCAATCGCAAGGAGTCAAGATCGGCTTTTCTCGATGGAATCAACTTTTGGGCTTTAACACAAAACCTGCCTCTTGAAATCAGTCTAAATTTTCCTTGACTTTTAGTTAATCATGAACAGAATGTTGCATAATAAGAAACGACAAGTAAATTCTGCCTTACTGCCACCATGAATACTAAGACCGTAAACTATGCTCCCATGGCTCCTGTGCCTTATTGGGATGCAAAATTATACGATAGTCACCATAGCTTTGTCTCCAATTTAGCTGTGGATCTCTTGGAATTGCTTGATCCCCGTGTAGGGGAACACATTCTTGATCTCGGTTGTGGTACAGGTCACTTGAGTTACAAAATCACAAACACAGGGGCTGAAGTTATCGGCATTGATAAAGCCTCAACCATGGTTAAAAAAGCCAATCAAACCTATCCTGGTCTGAATTTTTTGGTGATTGATGGAGCCAACTTAGTCTGGAAAGAACAGTTTGATGCGGTGTTTTCCAATGCGGTTTTACATTGGATTAAGCAACCGGAAAAGGTCATTTCTGGAGTTTGTCGAGCCTTAAAACCCGGGGGACGTTTTGTGGCAGAATTTGGCGGGAAAGGCAATATTGATACAATTATTACAGCAATGGATCAGGCTTTAGATGCTGCGGGATACCCCAAAAATAAAACCCTGAATCCCTGGTATTTTCCCAGTATTAGCGAATATGGAATGCTTTTAGAAACCCAAGGATTTGAGTTAAAGCTGGCAACCTTGGTGGATCGTCCCACTCCATTAACAGATGGAGACAAAGGCTTAAATAACTGGTTGAGAATGTTTGCTGGAGAATTTTTTAAAGGGATTCCAGCCTCAGAACAACTAAATATTATGAACGATATCGAAAGTCGCCTACGTCCCAAATTATTTAAGAATGGGACTTGGATTGCTGACTATAAACGGATTCGGATTGTAGCCAATAAAATTAACTAATAGATTCAAAGGGAAAAGGGCATCTTATAATTAGTTTTATCCCTTTTCCCATCGTTAATTAGTGGGTCTTAATTCCCCCAACCCGACATAGATTTACTCAGGAAAATCCGGTAAAACCCAAGTGGGGGGCTGCATTCTTTTCTTCCGCATCGCTTCCTCCGCCATTTCTAACATTTGGTCTAAGGATGTATTATTGATAAAGTTCTCCGTTTCTGGGATATATTCCCGATTGGGGCATTTATCCCCCAAAACACAGCCATTTATACAGGCTTCTGCACAGTTAATTGATGTTTCTATCATCGGTTTCTCCTCTGTTGCGTTATCAGTTTTGGACTTGGAATGGGTTCGGGGTTCTCAACATCAAAAATTTTAACGTGAGTTGAATCAAAAAATCGATAAAATTAAGTTCAACTGGGTAGACCCGTTAAGACTGGTGAATTTTAGTAAAAAATCTATGAATAATTTTATCCAACGGCTAAAAAATTTACCCTGGTCGTCTTTGTTACAAAATGTCGCCTTGACTTATTTAATAGTTGCGATCGCAGAAGTTTTTACCCTCTGGGGAATCACTCACTCTCCAGCATTCAAACAAATGATGCTGCTTTTATTGACTCCTCCCCTGGGGATGTTGATTATATTTGGAGTAGGGGTGGGAGTGGGAGCCTTATCAATTTATTTAATAGAAGTTCAGCCCTCTAAAGTTATTCTTAACGTTGCTTGTTTATGGGCATTATTCCTTTGTTTATTAGTCGTTTTATTCCTCTATAAATCCATCTTTCCCCCTGTGATTTTACTCAGTACCTCTCAAATTACCACCATGGGAATTTTAATCGGTCTATTTTGGAAAGGTAGACCCTATTGGCGTTGACTTTTCTCAACCCATAACTCCCCATTTTCTGCTTCAAGATCCCACTTCATCCCAAATTTTCGCTAAATTAGTTCCCCTGACTACTTGACAAAAATCTCGATTTAGGAGATGATGTTCTTACGGCTAACATGAACATACGCTTGACTTTTTAATCAATATAGCAACCCTCTAAAATTTGACTATTTGGCAACAATCTTTAATCCTTCTCGATAATGGGCGATCGCCGTAATCACAGCAACCGAAAAATAAAACATCCGAATTCCCCAAAAACAAACCCCCATAATAATCGTAATTAAAGTTGGAGGAATCCCACTTACCCGCACAAATTTAGAGTTAATTTGCTGTTCCAAACGTTCTAATTCCTGCATTTGCAGTTGTCGGGTCGGAACCATGGGAAACTGTCCAGTATATAAATAAAACCCGAAAACCCCATCCTGATTAATTCTGCGTTGAAGAAAAGAATCAGCTACAGTTTGCGCTTGCGGAAAGGAAAGATCATCATCTTGAGCAATATCCTCGACCCAAAGATTGTATTTAACGACTTGAGGAACCGCTAAAATAATTGGAATTAAAATAATCAGAAAAACTTGACTAATTTTTCGAGCATCTTGAGTGGGTAACAAACCCGTTGCGACTCCTAATCCCATCCCTAAAATCGCAAACACCAAAATATTAAGTAAATCAATAATTTCTAAACCCCTGAGTAAATCGCCAAATATAAAAATGGGGTAAACAAATCTATGGGCAAGTTTCAAGACTAAAACCTTAATGGCGATCGCCACAACCGCGAGGACAATCACACAAAAAACAAACATGAAAGCGCTGATGACATAAATCGTAATGCGCTTTAGTAGTTTGGATAAATTCATTACAGAGACTGAAAAAGTTAAGGGTGACTGGGGGATTGGGTTAGGGTTTGTTGGGCGAGTTGAGTAATTTGGGCGATCGCCAACTCAGAAGGAAGGGGTTGACCGACCGTATGTAGCCACAACAAATATTCAATATTTCCGGCCGGGCCCTGGAGAGGCGACCAAGTTAAACCTCGATATTGCCATCCCAAGGATATCGCAACAGAACCCACCTGAAAGATAGCACGGGCGTGATCCTTAGAATCTCGGACAACTCCCTTTTTACCCACCCGTTCTCTACCCACCTCAAATTGAGGTTTGACTAACAGTACCACTTCCCGATTCGGCTTTAACAATTGCCACAACGGGGGCAAAATTTTGGTTAAAGAAATAAATGATACATCCACAACGGCAAAATCAGGATAATTTTCCGGTGTATCTAATTCTCCATACAATTGATCGGGAGTTAAATAGCGCAGGTTTGTCCGTTCTTTCAAAACCACCCGGGGATCATTTCTAATTCCCCAGTCTACTTGTCCATAACCGACATCCACACCATAAACTTTTGTCGCCCCGGCTTTTAATAAACAATCGGTGAAACCGCCAGTGGAAATTCCCCCATCCAGACAGACGCGATCGCTCACCTCAATTTTAAATTCCTCCAGGGCTTTAGCGAGTTTTTCCCCACCTCTGGAGACAAAACGCGATCGCTGTTTCACCTGAATCTGGGCTTCTACATTAACTTCCGTTCCAGGTTTATCAATCATTTGTTGATTCACTAAAACCGATCCCGCCCGGATTAACCCTTGAGCCTGTTGGCGGGACTCACATAAATTAAGGTCTACTAATAAGGTATCAAGTCGTTGTTTCACGGGAAATGGGGAGCAGGGGGAGCAGGGGAGCAGGGGAGGCAGGGGGAGCAGGGGAGGTAGGGAATGGGCAATAAACTGATGACTGATGACTGATAACTGATTTTACGCTGTGATCCTCATCACTTTATTTCTTGAGATTAATCTATATTTCCTATTAGAAATATCACTAATTTAAAATTAATTTTATGAGTTAATTAATGTTAAGATTGTGTCAAATTCAACAGGAGCAAATTATGAACACCCTCAATCCCTTTCCGCTTCCTGAACCAGAAAATAGATCCGTTTCCCCCCTAGCCGTTTTAAGTGGAGAATTTATTCATATTATCCATCCCAACGGCAAAGTAGAAATGACTACCACCCAAAATATTGAGAAGAACCCGACGAAATACAATCTGGAAACCTGCGTAGTTTGGGGTCGATTTGAAGAATTTTAAGGGCTATTTAAAATACCAGACCCTAGGGAGTTATATGCTAAATTTTTAACCCAAAACCCTGAATTAAAGCAAATTAAGGCGATGCTTCCTAGTTGTTAGCGATCGCCCTATTATTGATCAACTTAACTGAGCGCAACCCCGATGAACCCAAGGGGTGTTTTCCCAAAAAAATCGAGTCCAGAATTAAATATCCTGTTCACCCAATTCCCGAATTAAATGATCAAAAGGTTGTTCTAAATAATCTCCCGTGGGCAACCCGGCAGCAGCAACCTGTTGGGTGACCAAAGTTTTCAGAATCCCGATCCCGAAAACAGTAGGGCCAACGGGAACGCTCAAAGAATTATAAGTTTCCCGTAAACCTTGAAGTACCCGTTCATCCAAAACATCCGTATTCCCGGCCACCAGAGCATAGGTCGCATAACGCAGGTAGTAGCCCATATCGCGTAAGCAGGCTGCATAGCGACGGGTAGTGTAGGCATTTCCCCCAGGACGAATCAACTCGGGAACCTCGTTGAACAAAGACGAAGCAGCTTGCTTAACCAAATCAGCAGCATTGCTGTTGATCACTCCGGCTGCTTGAACTCGGGCTGTCCCAGTCGCAAAATAGGACTTGAGTTGATCGATGGCATCCCGATCCAAATAGCGACCCGTTCTGTCGTAATTTTTTATTAAGCTGGTAACGGCATCTTGCATGAAGTCTATCTCCCTTATAATATCTTTCAATTATTCTGAAGTCGCGACGTGTTGTATTGTAACACTCAATACAAAACTTAATCAATCTGACTTACTATGATCAGCCAGATGCTTTGTCAGTCAAACTGCCAAACCTGTCAGAGATAATCAAGAAGATTTTTGAGGAGATATTCATCCATGCCAGAGACAGCCCAAGAGGTCTTATCGTTAATCGAAGACCAAAAGATTCAAATGATTGACCTGAAATTCGTGGATATGCTAGGAACCTGGCAGCATCTAACGGTACATAACAGCCAAATCGATGAATCCTCCTTTACAGACGGCGTACCGTTTGATGGTTCCAGTATTCGCGGTTGGAAGGCCATCAACGAATCTGATATGTCCATGGTGTTAGATCCAAAAACAGCTTGGATCGATCCCTTCATGGCAGAACCGACTCTGAGCATCATTTGTAGTATTCAAGAACCCCGTACCGGAGAACCCTACAGTCGATGTCCCCGGGTGATTGCCCAAAAAGCCATTGATTATTTAGTTTCGACCGGAATGGGGGATACGGCATTTTTTGGCCCGGAAGCGGAATTCTTCATTTTTGATGATGTTCGCTTCGACCAAACCCAACATTGCGGCTATTACTATGTCGATTCCGTTGAAGGTCGTTGGAATTCGGGACGGGAAGAACCCGGTGGTAACTTAGGCTACAAACCAGGCTACAAAGAAGGCTATTTCCCCGTAGCTCCCACGGATACGTTCCAAGATATCCGTACCGAAATGCTATTAACCATGGCAAAATGTGGGGTTCCCATTGAAAAACATCACCATGAAGTGGCCACGGGTGGACAGTGCGAACTCGGTTTAAAATTCGGGACGCTGGTTGAATCCGCCGATAACTTGATGATCTACAAATATGTGATCAAAAACGTCGCTAAAAAATACGGCCGCACTGTCACTTTCATGCCTAAACCCGTTTTCGCTGATAACGGCTCTGGGATGCACGTCCACCAATCTATTTGGAAAGATGGTAAACCCCTGTTTGCCGGCGATAAATACGCGGGCTTCAGCGACATGGGGCTGTGGTACATCGGCGGGATTCTCAAACACGCCCCGGCATTGTTGGCCTTGACCAACCCCAGCACCAACTCCTATAAACGCTTAGTTCCTGGGTATGAAGCTCCGGTGAACTTGGCCTACTCTCAAGGAAACCGTTCGGCTTCTGTACGGATTCCTCTGTCGGGAAATAACCCCAAAGCCAAACGCTTAGAGTTCCGGTGTCCTGATGCCACCGCTAACCCCTATATGGCCTTTGCAGCCATGCTCTGTGCGGGGATTGATGGGATTAAAAACCAAATCGATCCGGGTGAACCCTTGGATGTGGATATCTACGATCTCAGTCCTGAAGAACTGCGCAAGATTCCTTCCACCCCAGGTTCTTTGGAATTAGCCTTGGAAGCTTTGGAACAGGATCACGCCTTCTTAACTGAACCCGGTGTGTTCACGGAAGACTTTATTGCTAACTGGATTTCCTACAAACTCGATAACGAAGTTAACCCCACCCGGTTACGTCCCACTCCCTACGAGTTTGCCCTCTACTACGACTGTTAATTTTTGTTAAATCCGTGGGAGCGGAATTAACGAAAAGCCCCACGCTGACCCAATGGGTTGGCGTGGGATTAGGAATAATTGAATACACTTGATAAAATCATTAATTATCTGTTAGTTAATCAAATTCAGAGCATTTCTGCCACCACATATTAATGAGGATAATTTGTAGTAAGACGGTGGCAAAAATCCTGCCAATAATCACACTCACTAAATCTATCAATGCACCTGGAAAAAAATTTACCGGGCAATATTGTTCATTAATCTTGAGTTAATTTCTATGACATTTGCCGATCAGAATCTCAATAACAATCGCCCAGATAGTCTAAAAGACTTTTCTTTACCCCGACGTGAGAGTTACTTTCCCTCCTCTGCGGATTGGAGAAATGAGGTACTTTACTTTCTCTTACCCGATCGCTTTAGTGATGGTCAAGAGAACAAACGCCCTCTACTTAATCGGCAGCAACTGAATCAAGCCCGACCGAATCTGCCCAATGGTCAGTCTTGGCAATTTGACAAATGGGCAGAGTCGGGAGAATATCGCTGGCAGGGAGGGACGCTCCAAGGATTAGAGTCAAAGCTGGATTATCTGAACCAACTAGGCGTGACCACGATCTGGGTAGGGCCAATCTTTCAGCAACGGAGTCACTTGAATAGCTATCACGGTTACGGGATTCAAGATTTTCTGGAGGTTGATCCTCGCTTTGGGACTCGCCAGGATCTGGTCAGTCTGGTCAATAAAGCCCATTCAAAGGGGCTACGCATTATCCTTGATATCATTTTTAACCATTCAGGCTCTAACTGGATCTATGCCCCTGGTACTCCTGGGGGGGAATTAAAACCCCCCTATACAACTGGTTGGTATCAGTTTGGCTCGTGGCTGGGTGAGCAGGGACAACCCATTGCGGGGCTACCTAAAACGGCTCCCGAAGGAGTCTGGCCGCTCGAACTTCAGGAACCAGATTGCTATACTCGTGCTGGCACGGGTGATTTAGGGCGGGGGGATCTGGATGATCCTAATGCCGAATTCCGACGTTCGGACTTCATTACCCTGCGGGATTTCCAGTTAGACTATCCCCATCTCTTAGATAACTTAGCCCGGTGTTATAAATACTGGATTGCGCTAACAGACTGCGATGGCTTTCGGATTGATACGCTTAAGCATATAACCTACGAGCAAGCTCGCAATTTCTGCGGGGCGATTAAGGAATTTGCAGCCAATCTGGGTAAGAGTGACTTCTTTTTGGTAGCAGAAGTAGCAGGCGGAGACTACAACGAAGACCGTTATCTGGATGTGGTGGGGCAGAATCTCAACGCTGCCCTCGATATCGGCGAGATGCGGGTAAATCTTAACCAGGTTGCTAAAGGGCTGATTGATCCAAGAGTTTTCTTTAACGGATTTGATCCAGGGAATGCCGTGATGGGGGCACACCGGAATATCGGGCGACGTCATGTTTCGGTTTTGGACGATCACGATCATGTCTTTGGTGAAAAAATCCGCTTTTCCAGTGAAGCAGTATCGGAGCATCAGGTGATTGCGGGGGTCGCCTTGCAACTGTTTACCTTGGGGATTCCTTGCATTTACGCAGGAACTGAGCAGGCCTTGGCGGGGCCAGAACCCTCTGAACGGCAGTGGTTGCCTGACTGGAAGAAATCCGATCGCTATTTGCGGGAAGCAATGTTTGGCCCAGAGCATCCACGGCAATCTGGAGTGGCGGGACTAAAAGATCTCGATCTAAACTTACCTGGCTTTGGGCCGTTTGGGACAGCGGGTGCTCATTGTTTCGATCCGCACCACCCTGTATATCTTAGGATTGCTGCAATGGCGGCACTGCGCAAAAAGTTCCCTGTGCTGCGGTTAGGACGGCAGTATTTGCGACCGAGCGCGATTCCTCTCTTGAACTTGCCCTTTGGCGATCACGGACGGAGTGGAGAAATTATTGGCTGGTCAAGGATTTTAGATGATGAAGAAGCGGTTTGCGTACTAAACAGTAATGGAACAGATCATCGAGGCGCGAGAGTCGTAGTAGATGCTAATCTCAACCCGCTCGGAAGTGAGATGACGGTGATTCTAAATACGGCGGTCGTAGGAAATCCGGGTTATGCGAGTCCTCATCCGGTGGGTTCAAAGGTGTCAGTGCAGGGACAAGATGGGATTGCTTATGTCGAAATCCAACCAATTCCAGCATCCGAATTTTTGATTCTGACAAATTATCCCTAAAGTAAAGTTAAGTTGGAGTGGTGCGATCACGCCAACCAAGATTTAACCTATAAGTACCCACACAAAATTATTTGCACATCTGATTTATTGCTCTCTATTTGTTTCAATGGCTTTAGGGCAACGAGCGTGTGTAATTAATTTTGTTTACTTACTTATATATTCAATGCTGCATTAACATCTTGTGTCTTCACAATAACCATATTCACAAACATGGGTTTCTAACCGATGACTCAACCAACTGACTCCCACAATTCTCCATCTACGGGTGGCGGTTTGCCCGTACTGCAATATTGGATGGAAAAAAGTATCTCGCCTCAAGGGTTGAAAATCTGGGAAAAGTTGAATCATCAAAGTAGTTGTTTATCCTGTGCCTGGGGTACGGGCGGGCAAAAGGGCGGTTTTATTAATGAAGATGGGGAATATTTACAACGTTGTGCGAAAAGTGTGGAAGCGATCGCCGCCGAGTTACAAGCAGGTATTAAAGCGGATTTTTTTCAAAAATTTACTATTCAAGAATTACAACAATTAGACTCTCAACAATGCGATAATTTGGGTCGGTTAAGCTATCCAGTTATTTTAAGAAAAAACACTTCTTATTATGAACGAATTAGTTGGGAAGAAGTTTATAAAATAGCCGAAAAAGCCTTTAAAAAAAGCCCAGAAAGAGTCGCCAGTTATAGCTCAGGGCGATCCTCAAATGAAGCAGCTTTTCTCCTTCAATTGATGCTCAGGGCATTAGGGAGTAATAACTTAGCCGATTGTTCCGATTTATGTCACGCCCCTTCTACGGTAGGTTTAAAAGAGGTTTTTGGTAGTGGCACATCCATGGTTAGCCTTGAAAGTCTTAAGGAGTCCGATTGTGTGGTTTTAGTGGGATCAAATGCCCCCGCTAACCATCCCCGATTAATGAATGAATTAATTAAAATTCGGAATAAAAATGGTAAAATTATTATTATTAATCCTCAAATCGAAGTCGGATTAGTTAAATTTGCATCTCCCGCCTTTCCGATTAAATCCTTACTCAAAGGCGGCTCGGATATTTCTACCCTTTATTTACAACCGATTCCTGGTAGTGATGTGGCGGTATTTGTGGGGATTCAAAAATCTTTGCTCGAACAAAATTTGATTAATTTTGAATATTTAAACCATCATACCGATGGTTGGCAAGAGGTAATTCAACAGGCTAAAAATACGACTTGGAAAACGATTACTGATACTTGTGGTTTATCCCAAGAAGAAATCGAAGAAGTCGCCTATACAATTGGAAAATCAAGTAAAGTTGTCTTTGCTTGGGCGATGGGAATTACTCACCATACCAACGGAGTTGATAACGTTAAAAGTATAGCAAATACCGCTTTAATTACGGGGAATGCCGGAAAATTAGGCGCGGGGACAATGCCGATTCGCGGACATTCTAATGTTCAGGGTTTTGGCTCCATGGGAGTTACAATTAGATTAAGTGAACCCATAAAACAGGCTTTAAAACAACTTTTAGGTCAACCCCTGACCGAAACAAAAGGTTATTCTGCCCGAGGTTTAATTACTGCTGCATTGGAGAAAAAAATTGATACCTTGTTTTGTTTAGGGGGAAATTTATATGCCGCTAATCCCGATTTAACCGAAGCAAAACAGGCTTTATCTAACATTGAAACGATATTTTATGTCGCCACAAAACCCAATTTAGGTCATTTTCACGGTTTAGCTCAGGAAAATACTATTATTCTTCCTGTATTTAATCGATTTGAAAATCCTCACCGCACAACGACTGAATCAGGTAACAATTTTGTCCGCTTAAATGAACCCGGTACAACCCATCTTAATGCCCCCGAAGCTGATTTAATTTCAGAAGTTGAATTAATCACAGAAATTGCTTATCGCCTACTCGGAGAAAATCCTATCGACTGGAAACGGTTACAAGATACCCAATATATTCGAGAGTTAATTTCTAAAACTATTCCCGGTTACACTAAAATCGCTGAAATTGACCAATCTCAAACGGAATTTACCATTGAGGGGCGTATTTTTACTAAACCTCATTTTGCTACAGCTAATGGTAAAGCTCAAATGACTATTACCCCATTACCAAAATTAACAATTCCCCATAAAGAATATTTTGGAGTGAAAGAAGATACTCCAGGTTTAGTATTAATTTTAAGCACGGGTCGAGGTTACGGACAACATAATACTATTGTTTATAATTCGGCGGACAAATATCGAGGAATGCCCCACCGTCAGTGTATTTTAATGAATATTAAAGACATAAAAAAAGCAGGTTTTCAACCCCATCAATGGGTCAAAGTTCGAGGAGATGCGGGGGAATTAGACCCTATTGAAATCATTGCAGGTAATATTTTATCCGGTAGCGCATTTATGTTTTATCCTGAAGCCAATATTTTATTCAAGGCACAAATTGATCCAGTAGCGGAAACCCCAGCTTATAAAAGAGTCCCTATTTTTATTTATTAAATATCATGATTCTGGGAATCAATAGTCATTTGTTTTTTTATCTCAAAATTTACCCAGGTAACCCAATCATTAACACAAATGAAATAATAACACATTTTATGCTTTAATTTAATCAAGTCGAGTTAAATAACAGTAAACCTCCTCAATATCTATGGTCTCTATTCGTCGTCGTCAGCCTAATCCCGCCGTTGAAGTCTTAAGTTTACGCTATCAAGTTGCTATCCCGGGTGCAGAACCCCAGAATATTTTAGAAGAAATTGTTTGGTATAAAGAAAAAGAAATCACCGACCTGCGGGAACGTTTACCCCTAGAACAATTAAAACAAAAAGTCAATACAATTTCCGCCCCCCGTAACTTTTTTGAGGCATTAAAATCCAGTCAAACCCAACCGGCGGTCATTGCCGAAGTTAAAAAAGCCTCCCCCAGTAAAGGAGTAATTAGAGAAGATTTTGACCCCGTGGCGATCGCTCAATCCTATCAACAAGGAGGTGCCAGTTGTCTATCGGTTTTAACCGATAAAAAATTCTTTCAAGGTAGTTTTGAAAACCTCTCCCAAATTCGGGCTGTTGTTGATTTACCCCTACTATGTAAAGACTTTGTTATCTATCCCTATCAAATTTATCTAGCTCGATATTATGGAGCCGATGCAGTTTTATTAATTGCGGCAATTCTCTCCGACCAAGACCTGCAATATTTCCTAAAAATTGCCAAAGTTTTAGGTATGACCGCCCTAATAGAAGTCCATACCCTGGAAGAATTAGATCGGGTATTAACCCTTGATGGTGTTAACTTAATTGGGATTAATAACCGAGATTTACAGGATTTTTCTGTCGATCTTCAAACCACTTGCCAATTGTTACAAAGCCGACAATCCCAACTGCAATCCCGTGATATTTTAGTTGTGAGTGAATCGGGACTCTATACCCGTGAAGATATCAGTTTAGTCGCCGAAGCCGGGGCAAAAGCTGTTTTAATTGGGGAATCTTTAATCAGGCAACCCGATCCGGGTGTTGCCTTAAATCAACTGATTGCCGTTAAGTGATATGATCAGAAAACCGCGCCTTCGCTTGGTATAAGATTGGAAACGCAGAAAAGAAGGTAATCCGTGTGAATCCTCTTAATCCGTATAAATCCGTGCCAAAAATATTCCTTCTGTGACTGATGCAGAACACCAAACCCTTATTAATAGAAACAGACCATGGACGATAAATTAATGTTGATGATTCCAGGGCCCACTCCGGTTCCTGAACAGGCTTTACTGGCGCTGTCCAAACACCCCATCGGACACCGCAGTGGCGATTTTTTCAAAATCATGGCCGAGGTGACGGAAAACCTGAAATGGTTACACCAAACCCAAAATGATGTCCTGATTTTAACCGTCAGTGGCACGGGGGCGATGGAAGCTGGAATTATTAATTTCCTCAGTCGGGGGGAAAAGGTGTTATGTGGTTCTAACGGTAAATTCGGAGAACGTTGGGTAGAAGTCGCCACCGCCTACGGGTTAGAAGTTGATACCGTCACCGCCGAATGGGGACAACCCCTCGACCCGGAAGCCTTCCGAGTTAAATTAGAAGCGGATACCAATAAAGAAATCAAGGCTGTGATTATCACCCACAGCGAAACCTCTACCGGGGTGATTAACGATTTAAAAGCGATTAATCACCATGTTAAAGCCCATGGAGCGTTAATGATTGCGGATGCGGTCACCAGTTTAGGAGCCTTTAATCTTCCCATCGATGAATGGGGGATTGATGTGGTGGCTTCGGGTTCCCAAAAAGGTTATATGATTCCCCCGGGTTTGGGATTTGTGGCGGTGAGTGATAAGGCTTGGGAAGCCTACAAAACCGCTAACCTCCCGCGCTATTATTTAGATTTGGGATTGTATAGCAAATCAGCGAAGAAAAATACTAATCCCTTTACTCCTCCGGTGAACTTGTTTTTTGCCTTACAAGTCACCTTACAAATGATGAAAAAAGAAGGGCTAGAAAATATTTTTGCCCGTCATCAACGGTTAACTAAAGTGACTCGGGAAGCGGTAAAAGCCCTGGGATTATCGTTATTTGCGGCCGATGAATGTGCCAGTCCAGCGATTACGGCCGTTGTTCCTCCCGATGGTTTAGATGCTGAAGATATTCGGGCTATTGTGAAGAAGAAATTCGATATTGTTTTAGCCGGAGGACAGGATCATCTCAAGGGTAAGATTTTCCGTATTGGGCATTTAGGATTTGTGAGTGATCGCGATATTTTAACGGCGATCGCTTCCTTAGAAGCCGCATTACAGGAACTCGGTTATCAAGGATTTACTCCGGGTGCGGGAGTGGCTGCGGCGGCCCGGGTGTTAGCAGAATCTTAATTAAATATTGTTTAGGGGGAATGAGGAGCAGGGGGGGATGAGGAGGTGAGGAGCAGGGGGGGATGAGGAGCAGGGGGAGATGAGTAGGTGAGGAGCAGGGGGGATGAGGAGCAGGGGGGGATGAGGAGGTGAGGAGCAGGGGGGATGAGGAGCAGGGGGGGATGAGGAGGTGAGGAGCAGGGGGAGAAGAATTACAAGTGAATTCCTTGCCCCCCTTGCTTCCCCTGCCCCCCTTGCTTCCCCTGCCTCCCCTGCTTCCCTTGCTTCCCCTGCTTCCCCTGCCTCCCCTGCTTCCCCCGCCTCCCCTGCCTCCCCTGCTTCCCTTGCCCCCCTTGCTTCCCCCGCCTCCCCTGCTTCCCACCTTTTTTATGGCAGTATTCAAGATGATATTGTTCTTGAAAATTGATTTTTTAAGCCGTTTCTAACCAGTCAAAAATTTTATCTAACTGTTCTAAAGTCACTAAACCATATTGCCATAGGGTCATGGATACGGGACTAGGATCTTGATATTTATGTTGAGCATCCGTGGGATGATTCGCTCTTTCTGCCATGGCAATTGAATCCGCCGATAGGGATAATTCATCCTGCAAAAAGTGAATAAACCGAGAGTAGTTATTGGGTGTCATTCTAACATTCACCTCCTAATTTAATAAGGATTAAAGGGTTAACAAAAAAAATTTTGATAAAATTGGCTAATCGCCTTTTTTTATAGATTGATATACCGATCAAGTCTGAGGTTTGAAACTTCAGAATCTTGATCCGTAGCTATTGATTGGGCTGGAGAAAAACTTAAGTATTACTAAACTATTTACCCAGTTTTCTTCTCACGCATCTACATTAGCTGCGATAAACATTCCGCACAATGGAGTGGTAGCCACACAATTTTCTGTCATAGGTTCACTTTCTGAAAGAATAAGTAACCCCTAAAACAGATGAAGCCATCAAAATTAATCGTTGCTCGACAGAACAGTTTGCTTGTCAACAGAGAGAAGTAGCGGAACTCTAAGATGTAGAGTCACAGTTTCACGGTTATTTAACCCTAGCTTGTTCAAGACGCGGGAACTTGACTCAAAATCAGCCTTGACAACAAATCATTGTCGTGGATCAATTTTTTTAGCCCGCTTGCCTCTCCTCACACCTAAGAAGAATAAATCAACTGTATAGGGTTAACGACTGGTACGCTGAACGGTTCACCGAATGAACAGATTAACAAATTTATTTGTTATTGTGTAGACCCTATCATTAAAGTTTTAACAAATTACATGAACTTTTGTAAAGTTTGTTGAATTTAAAGCTCAGGGCTGAGAATTCAGAAAGTTGATCGGGATGCGATCGCCCACTTTCACACCCAATTCCTGAGATCGTCCGCCCCGGAGTTCGATCACCCGATTCACCGGAACATTAGGGCCATAGGTAGGACAGGGTTCCTGTTCACAGGGGAGAGCATTAACCTGAATGGCCTTCACCACATCATCCCGCAGAAAAATCATATCTAGGGGAATTTTGCAGTTTTTCATCCAAAACCCCACAACCCGAGGTTGAGCAAAGGGAAATAGCATTCCCCGATCATCAGCCAGATCGGTTCTATACATTAAGCCTAATGCTTGCTGTTGGGGTGTTTTAGCTACTTCAAGCTGAATAAGTTCACCCCCAATTTTAGCCTTTGCCGTAATGGGTAACATTTGACCCCCATGCTCTTGAGTTCCTATAGGAGACTGAGAAACCGCAGTTCCTAGGCTCAAAGATTGTGCTGTTGAAACCGATGACAACAAGGGTGAACAGCTAACGCATAATACACCGACCATTCCTAAGCCCGTGGAAACTAAGGCTTTTGGGATAGAAGCCCGGAGCAAACCTGCCCTCAATCCAACTAACAGTTCAAGGTTCAACGTTCTTAGAAAATTTGTATCCTCAGCGACAAAAAATTGTACAGCATCTTAGACGATTTTGATATTTTTTTATTTATTCTTCCGAATTCAGCCATCTCTGAGGACATATCCCACCCCTCGAACGGTTTGAATTAGGCGTTTTTCTCCTTCGTCTTCAATTTTGAGTCGTAAATAACGAATGTAAACTTCTATCACATTGGACTCTCCCAGAAAGTCGTAACCCCAAACATTCTCTAAAATTTGTTCCCTGGTTAATACTTCTCGCGGATGTTCCATCAAATATTTGAGTAACTCATACTCCTTCATCGTTAGATCAATAGTTCTACCATTGCGTAGCGCCCTTCTGGTGGCTAAATCTAAGACTAATTCCCCAAACCGTAATTGTTCGTTACTGCTAGTTGCAGGTTGCAAATAGAGATTTACCAGTTCTAAAAAAGTTTCCGACCGATAGGGTTTTAAAAAATAGTCATCTGCCCCTGACTCTAAACAGGCAATCCGATCTTCTATGGCATCTTTTGCCATTAAAACTAACAAAGGTATCCGGCTGCCCAAATCGCGTAAATGACTACAAACAGAAAGCCCCGACTCACCTCCCAATAGTCGATCAATTACTATTAATGCAGGTTGTAATTCGTTTGCTTGATGTAACCCGGCAGTGCCGTTATTAACCACAATCGGATAATAACCCGCTTCTTCTAAATCTAGGCTAATCTGTTGAGCTAACAGTTCATCTGGCTCAATAACTAAGATCGAAGGATGCTGTTCTAACCCCAACTTATTCATTTATTTATTTATTTTGATCAAAACATTTAAAACTGTTCTAACACACTTCTCCTTCCCCTAGTCCCCCCACCTCCCCGTAGATCCTGTCGTCAAGGGATAGCGATCGCACTTTAGGGATGAGGCGTAATGGCAATAACTGTGATTACTCCTTTGTCCGGGCCATAATACCAAAAAACTCGAAACGCTGCTGGGGTTTTGTTTTCGACGTAAGCCTCAAATATTTCTTCCTGATTAGGGCCTGATAATGTGTCGTATTTATGAGTTTTCAAGCTGGGATGGCGTAAATTAGTTGCCATCAATCCAAGTGTTTTCAGCACTTTATTGTATTTTTTGGCATCGAGTTCTTGAAGATTAATTAAGCTATCTCTAGCTGATGAAGAAAATTCTATCCGAAAATTTATCAATCTTCAATCTCCAAATCAGCATACTCAGAAAAGTCACCCAAATCCTGTACTTCACCTTTAGCTGCTTGGGCGAGGCCGCACTTGACTGACGCTAATGCTTGGGGGTTTTGCCACAACCACTGTTCGCGATCAGGTATATTGGTTATTGGGTCTAATAAAATTTGTCCGGCTTCGTTGACCAGAACGCGATACTCTGTTGACTTGGGTTCGAGGTTTAAACTGAGGCATCCTTGTGGATCTGTGCTGATTGAGTTTTTCAAAATCCAAAACATATCTTTCAGCTATTATAAAATTAGGTAAAACTCCTTGGGGTAGAGTTTTATTCAATTGTAACACATTAGATATTGTCAGTCTATTCTAATTTTAAGGGCGATCGCGTACAAACGATCAGCAGTCCAAGTTTCACTACATATTATCACTACCTACTTTTTTATTCTTCCTCCGAAATCTAAAATGCAGAATCGCACGTCGCAAGGCTCGTTCTGATTCCCAGTAATAAGGAGCTTGAAATATCTCTTTAGGCTCAGGAACTTCTGATAAAATATTAATAACCTCAAATCCTTCATTCTCCGCTATTGCAATAATCTGTCTTCTAACGGAGTCTTTTTGTGTAAAAAATGGTAATTGTCGTCCCGTATGAGAACGATCAGGAAGTCCCAAAACTAATTGTCCATCATCTTTCAAGGCATTGATTATAGCTTTAAAAGCATCTTGATACAGCTTGGCTAAATCTTCTATTTTCTCTTTTATGTTAAGTCCATAAGGAGGATCTGTCACAATAAGGTTGTATGAATCTTCTTCAATATCTCGCACATCTCTCTTTTTAATTTGAGAGGTATTATCTTTAAACTTTTCTTCTAAAAATTTATAACCAATCGAACAACCATAAGAATAGGTATCTAAAAATGTCAAAACAGGTTGCTTCTGATCGTTATTCTGGTTAAACTCTTCTCGACTTCTGAGTTTATGTAATTCACGCAGTCTGGATATCAAACTTATTAATTCTTTGGTGTAAGCATTTCTCCACTCTTTTCGTTTTTCTTGACTCATTAACCGCGTTTCAGGCTTGAGCAGTAGCTCTCCTGTTCTTTTTTCCAAAATAACCGTGTGACGAATTACCGTTCTCAATGTTATATAGAATAGTATTCTATATAAAAATATAGCCTCTTCATCTTCATTAAATATGTTGTTTTTGGGCTTGTACAAATCATTAACTATATCCTGTGTCCATTGGCATCTACTTCCATACTTCTCATGTTCTCGTTCGGGGATGAGTTCAAAATAACCAAGTTTAAAAGCCTCTCGCCAAGCTGTTAAAATCTCACAAACAGTCTGACGAATTTCATTATCATCTTTGGGGTAATTGCTATACCAGACTGGCTTTTTATTATCCTTTTTTAACTTCTCATTCTCTTCATTATCTTTTTCTATATCCTTAATAAATTTTTCCCAATCTGTCTGAACAGATGATTTTTTTCCCTGTTCTTTTCCGTTTAAATAATTAACTATATCCTCTGAATCTATTTTTGTATCAAATATGGTTAATACCTTAACCAGTAAATTTAGTTTAATCCCTAACTTATTAAGATTTTCACAAGATGAACTAAAAATTTTGTGGCAAAAAAACTGAAAATCTGCTCAAAATCCTCAGAGAAAAACCTTGCTTGCTCGTTTTCGATCGCGCCGAAACACTTTTGAAAACCGGAGAGGCAAAAACTGCTGGTTATTTCGCCGACAATTGTGCCGAATATGCTTGGTTATTCAAACAACTATTAGAAACAGAACATCAAAGCAAAATCCTATTTACCAGTCGTGAAAGTTTAGCGGAATTACCGCCAACTCTTACCCGTGAAATCCTGCTAAATGGACTCAATCAAGATGCAGCAATTACCTTATTACAATCTTTTAATCTAACAGGGAATGAAGAAGAATTAGCCGAATTATCAGCCCGCTATCAAGGATATCCTAAAGCCTTGCAACTGGTAGCCACCTTAATTCGGGATGATGCTGAATTTCAAGGAAATGTAGGTAAATTTTTACAGGATAGAGACTGGTTATTAATCCGAGATATCGAAAAGTTAATTGATGAAATGATAGCGCGTCTTAGTGAAATAGAGCAAACTTGTCTGAGCCGAATTTCTGTCTATCAAACTTCAGAATATCCTTTATCTTTTGCTGCAATTTCTACTCAAATGCCAGAAGTAGGTAAATATGAACTCAAAGAAAATATTATCCTGGCTCTCAAGCGTCGGCAATTGCTATATTATGATTACCAACATGAATCCTATCAACTGCATCCGCTAGTCCAAGAAAAAGGCGATCGCTTATTGAATCAAAACTCTGAAAATGTTAGTATAGCCCATCGTCAAGCTTATAGTTATTATATTAATATTCCGCTCAAACCTAAATCTGAATGGCAAAATATTGAGGATATTAAACCACTAATCAGGGCGCACTATCATGCGTCTCAGGCAGAAGATTTAGACGCAGCAAAGGCGATAATTGCTGAAGTGTGCGAGGTTATTGATTGGGTGGGGGGTTTTATCAATATATTTGCCACCCACCGAGCAATGCTCACTATCCCAGTTAGACTGTTGACTGTTGCGCAGCCAGAGGAAACAAACGTGCAAGCCAAAGACTAAGAAACATAAAGGAACAGAAAAGTTTTCTCCCTTCTCCCCTACTCCCCCCGCTCCCCCCGCCTCCCCTACCCCCTACCTACGGCAACTCCACAGAAGTCGGTTTGGCAATATGCGGCAGTCCCCAGCCCAATTTTTCTCGGAGAACTTGAAAAAATTCCGGGGGTTGAAGCCTAATAAATTTGGCATGATAGGGCGATCGCTGAACTTTGACCTGATATTCTGGAAGGACATAACAACCGCCATTTCCATCCACCACCATCACCAACTGATTCGGACTCGCCGGATAAATGATCACGGGTTCTTTTTCCCCATAAATCAAAGCCCGAGAAGCCAAAGAATGGGGACAGATGGGCAGTAACTGTAACACTTCCACCCCGGGAGTCACCACCGCCCCCCCTGCTGATAAGGAATAGGCCGTTGAACCCGTGGGAGTGGAAATAATCACCCCATCAGCGGCAATATCCACCGGAGCATGACGACCAATTTTAATTTCAAAATGACACATACAGGTCATGGGTTCCCGGTGTAACACCATTTCATTCAGACACAGCGCTTCCCATAGCACTTGCTCTGACTGACACACCTCCACCGCAATCATGGTACGGTTTTCAATAATATAGTTGCCGTCGATCACTTGTTCCAAGACCGCAGGCAGTTGATTCAGATAGGTTTCGGTTAAAAACCCCATGTGACCCGTATTCACCGCCAACAGAGGAATTCCATGGGGTGCCAGTTGACGAGAGGCCGAGAGAACCGTACCATCCCCACCCAGAACAATAGTAAACATCATCTCCCGATCAAAATCAGGAGGGGCAAGTTGATCTATAGGAATCCGATGTAAAGGATTTGGCCCCATGGAATAGCCTAATATCCCCCCGGTTCCGGGTGCAGTACAAACCTTGAATCCTTGCCCTGTCAGCTTATCTTTGATCTCGGTAGCAGCACGACAAGCGGTGGGTTTGGAGTCATTATAAATAATCCCTACTTTTGGCACGCGACGTCTTCTTAAAATTGAGTTTAAACAGAGTCAGGGTCTATCTCAGAACTGGAATTTCCATCCCAATTCTGAGCAGACACAAAAATTTAGCTATAGTTAAAGCATACTCTGTCTTTGGGCGATTGCATTCAGTTAGAGGGGCTTGAAGGGATTGCTTCTTTTTTTGCGTTTTTTCAGTTTTTCCTGTTCATATTCGAGTTCTTTCAGTTTTTTCATAATTCGACTAAAGTATTCCTGCATATAGGTTTCTAAGGTGCTGATTTCCTTGGGGTCGATGCCAAAAACTTGATAGGTTTCATCCATTGAGGCTTGCAGGGATTGACCATTGGCTAAAACCTCGGCAAAGGCTAGACGGTCGGAGACATTCCAACTCCACTGAAACCAGCGCGTGATCTGACGGAATAGACGCAGGACTTGGGTGGGGGTACGGGTAATTTTAGCTTCTTTACCCGAAAGCCGTTCACACAAACGAATAATTTCCTCGGCTGTCCAGGCTTTGGAACCGACGATGGGAAAACTTCTATTCTCAGTTTCAGCAACGGATAGGGCCTTAACCGCAAATTTAGCGACATCGATGGTGTCCATATAGGCAACGGCAGAACTTAACCCGGGTACCAAAACCGCTTGTTTATCCAAAATTGGAATGGCATATTGACTAATTAACCCTTGAAAAAATCCACAGGGCTTTAAAATGGTGTAATTTAAACCGGACTCGGCTAAAAATAGTTCGGTACAGCGCTTGATTTCTAATAAAGGGACTTGAGGATATTTCTCGGCATCTAAAAAGGAAAAAAAGATAAACCTTTCCACTCCCGCTTCCTTGGCGGCTTGAATCAGAGAAACTTTCCCTTTCCAGTCTATTTGTTTAATCCCGAGGGAATCCGTAGGACGCGCCGTAGCTGCGTCGATGACGGCCGTTACTCCTTCTAGGGCAGATTTTAAGGTTTCAGGGTCACATAAATCCCCAGGAACGAGTTCGGCCCCCCATTCTTTTAAAAATGCGGCTTTGCGGTAACTGCGTGCTAAACAGCGCACGGTATAACCCTCATCAATGGCGCGACGCACCACCTGTCTCCCCAATGTGCCAGTCCCACCAACAATTAATAAAGTCATGAATATGAGTCTGAAGATTAAAGTTTGTTAAGTATGCTATCAAATATTCTCTCATTTTTTTACAAAACTTTACAAATTTTTGAGGGTTGACCCTGTAGATCCTTTCATAATATGATCAAATCCTTACCCCTAAATCGTGATTTTTTCAAGTCTTGAAACGCTTTTTGTATAGAATCCCTTGAATCCGATGGGAAAACTGGAGTATAATAAGAACACAGGTTTTCATTGAACTTACAGGATATTAACTATGACACTTCGACTTGGGGATACCGTCCCTAACTTTACTCAAGCGTCTTCTGAAGGCGATATCAGCTTTTATGATTGGGCTGGGGATAGCTGGGTGGTGTTATTTTCTCACCCTGCCGATTATACTCCCGTTTGTACAACGGAATTGGGAACTGTTGCTAAGTTAAAACCCGAATTCGACAAACGCAACGTTAAAGTTATTGCTTTGAGTGTAGATGATACCGAATCCCATAAAGGTTGGATTCAAGATATTAACGAAACCCAAAATACGATTGTTAATTACCCCATTTTAGCGGATGGCGATCGCAAAGTATCCGAATTGTACGACATGATTCATCCCAACGCTAATGCCACCCTGACCGTGCGGAGTGTCTTCATCATTGACCCTAACAAAAAACTGCGTCTGAGCTTCACCTATCCCCCCAGCACCGGACGCAACTTTGATGAAATTCTGCGGGTGATTGATTCTCTCCAACTAACTGACCACTACAGCGTTGCTACTCCCGCCGACTGGAAGGATGGGGGAGATTGTGTAATTGTCCCTTCCCTGAAAGACCCAGAAGTCTTAAAAGAGAAGTTCCCCAAAGGTTATCAAGAAGTTAAACCCTATTTACGTCTGACTCCTCAACCCAATAAATAAAACCATCTTCAACAAAAAACCCGGTTTTACCAAGCCGGGTTTTTTGCATTAGTCCTGTTAATCTTTAAAATAAAAGAAACCCATTACTAAATTTTAACTAGGACGTTGCTCATGGACATCAAAAACGGTTTTGTTGGCACAATTGGTAATACACCTTTAATTCGATTAAATAGTTTCAGCGATGAAACTGGCTGCGAAATTTTAGGGAAAGCAGAATTTTTAAATCCCGGCGGGTCTGTGAAAGATCGGGCGGCTTTATATATTATTAAAGATGCAGAAGCAAAAGGATTACTTAAACCCGGTGGAACCGTTGTAGAAGGAACCGCAGGCAATACTGGGATTGGATTAGCTCATATTTGTAATGCTAAGGGTTACAAATGTTTAATTATTATTCCCGATACTCAATCTCCTGAGAAAATGGAAGCATTAAGAACATTAGGGGCAGAAGTTCGTCCGGTTCCGGCTGTTCCTTATAAAGACCCCAATAATTATGTTAAATTATCGGGACGTTTGGCTTCAGAAATGGAAAATGCCGTGTGGGCAAATCAATTTGATAATTTAGCCAATCGGATTGCCCATTATGAGACAACGGGGCCAGAAATTTGGCAACAAACCGATGGTAAAGTTGATGCTTGGGTGGCTGCCACCGGAACCGGAGGAACGTTTGCGGGGGTTTCGCTGTTTTTAAAAGAGAAAAATCCTCAGATTAAAACCGTTGTAGCTGACCCGATGGGCAGTGGTTTATATAGTTATGTGAAAACCGGAGAAATTAGCCTTCAGGGTAATTCCATTACAGAGGGTATTGGGAATAGTCGAATCACGGCAAATATGCAGGATGTTCCGATTGATGATGCTATTTTAGTAGACGATCAAGAAGCAGTGCGGGTGGTTTATCAACTATTAAGAAAAGATGGTTTGTTTATGGGGGGTTCCGTTGGCATTAATGTGGCAGCGGCGGTAGCTTTAGCGAAAGAAATGGGGCCAGGTCATACAATTGTAACGGTTTTATGTGATGGGGGCGCTCGCTATCAATCTAAATTGTTTAATCAACAATGGTTGCAGGAAAGAAATCTCTGGCCGAATAATTTAGATTAGAAAACCTAACGAGAGACTGCCTGAAATCGGGTTTCTGGAACAATCTTTGTATCATAACCCAGATTTAACCAAGAAACCCGATTTCTGATTCTCCTGTTGGGTACTTGCAGATATTTGGATGCTTCGGGATATTGTGGATTTATTTATTAATAAAGGGCTTGAAGAAATATGCGATCGCTTCCCGATAAACAACAATATTTTTCAGTTTCCCGATATACTAAAAAGAGAATTTCAACCAGACTACCTCTTTTGAACCCATGACATCCTCTAAATGGCAATTAGGTCTTGTTGCCTTCAGTCTAACCAGTGCCTCTATCTCCGTTCAAGCTCAAGTCATCCCTGATGCGACCTTACCCATCAATTCTGCCGTCACTCAAGAACAAAACCGTTTTCAAATCGACGGCGGAACACCTGCGGGAACCAATCTGTTTCATAGTTTCGGTGAGTTTTCCTTACCAACGGGTACGGAAGCATTTTTCAATAATTCCACGGAAATTGTAAATATTATTACTCGTGTGACGGGTGGAGGGGTTTCTAACCTAGATGGACTGATTCGAGCCAATGGGATTGCTAACTTATTTTTAATTAACCCGAACGGGATTGTTTTTGGCCCCAATGCTCGCCTTGAGATTGGGGGTTCGTTTTTGGGTAGCACGGCTGAAAGTCTTTTATTCAATGATGGTAGCGAATTTAGTGCCACTAATCCCCAGGCTCCACCCCTACTGACGATTAATGTTCCCATCGGCTTGCAATATGGGTCAAATCCAGCCAGTATTGTTGTCCAAGCTTCTCAAGCATCAACAGAGGAAGGTGAGGGAGGGCTACGAGTCGGGACAGGAAAAGCGTTAAGTCTAGTCGGAGGCTCACTCAAGTTAGATAATGCCTTTTTACTGGCCCCCGGTGGTCGAATTGAATTAGGAAGTCTTGCAGAATCGGGAATTGTAGGATTAAGTCCAGAGGGCCATTTGAGTTTTCCCAGTGGAGTGAGCCGAGCGGATATTCTGCTGACCAATGGTACAGAAGTTACTGTTCGGGGTGAAATGGGGGGTGATATTGCTGTAACGACTGGAAATCTGACATTACAAGAAAGTTCAACCCTCAAAGCGGGAATTGCAGCCGGAATGGGTTCTCCTGATGCTCAAGCGGGAGACATAGACATCAACGCCACAAACAACGTCACGATCATCGGCCCAGATAGCTTTATCTCAAATGCTATCCTAGATGATGCCATGGGTAATGGTGGCGACCTCAGAATCTCCACAGGTACTTTAACGGTGTTGAATGGAGGCCAAATTTTCGCAGCAACTTTGGGAAAAGGGAATGTAGGGGATATTGAGATTAATGTGCGTGATACGGCAAGATTTGATGGTGCAGCAAGGGAAAATGAAAACTCTAGCGCAGCTTTAAATCTAGTATATGGAATGGGTCAAGGAGGAAACATTTCTCTCACCGCAGGTACTTTAACCCTCACTAATGGTGCAGCAATACAAGCAAGTACCTTTGGTCATGGAAATGCAGGTAATATTATCCTTAATATTCGTGACCGGGCAACCTTTGATGGTTCGCGTTGGGACGGTTTTAGCACTGGGGTTTACAGTCGTAGCGAAACCAGTGAAACGGTTGGTGATGGTGGCGATATTAGTTTGAGTGCTGGGTCAGTTTTTGTGACCAATGGTGCAGTAATTACGGGGAGTACAGAAGGGCGGGGTAATGGGGGAAATATTAACCTCTTTGTCCAAGATCAAACTGTTTTAGATGGTTTGGAACCGATTATAGAAAAGGACGACCTTAAACTATCAAGTGGTCTTTTCAGTACCGTCAAGGAAACCGGAGTCGGAACAGCCGGAAATATTAATGTTTTGACAGGATCTTTATCTATTACAAATGGTGCAATTATTATTACTAGAACTGATGGACAAGGAAGGGCCGGAAATATTCTTGTGAATGCCCAAAATTTTGTCTCGGTTTCAGGATTTGGATTGGATTATTCTGGTAGTGGTTTATTTGCTCACACTGAACCTGAAGCCGTTGGAGATGCCGGAGATATTGTCATTAACACTCCCTCGTTTCAAATTTCCCAAGGTGCTGTTGTCAATGCTCGGACTTCTAATAATAGCAAGGGTGGTAATATTGTCATTAATACAGATCGATTTGAAGCGTTGACAGGTGGACAATTATTGACTTTTGCCAAAGGTCAGGGTCAAGCGGGTAACATCACAATTAATGCCACTGAAGGGATTTTTCTTTCGGGTAGTGATCCGACATTTTTTGAACGCCAACGTTTCTTTAATACTATTGTTATTGGCGATAATCAAAGTCCTGCCAGTGCTATCTATGCTAACACGGGGGAAAAATCAACAGGTGGAGGGGGTAGTTTAAATCTTCAAGCCGATAGTATTATTCTTAAAGATGGAGCAGAAATATCTGTTACGTCCAATGGTTCAGGAGCTTCTGGAAACTTAAATATTTTGGCTCCAACTATTAGATTAGATAATAGTCAATTCACGGCTGAAACCAATGCTGGTAATTTTGGTAACATCGATATTCAAACCGAGGATATTCGCTTGCGAAATAACAGCAATATTACAACAAATGCTCAGGGTTCTGCTCGTAGCGGTAATATTGTTATCAATACGGAAAAAATAACGGCTTTAGAAAATAGCGATATTACAGCTAATTCAGTACAGGGAAATGGCGGACGAGTTGTGATTAATGCTCAAGGAATCTTTGGAACAAGTTTTCGACAACAACAAAATCCGAGAACCAGCGATATTACAGCAACCAGTGATTTAGGGTCAGAATTTAACGGTACAGTTGAGCTTAATCTTCCAATTGTTGATCCTGCTTCTGGGTTAACTAATTTACAGGAAAAGTTTGTCAATGCAGAAACATTAATCGATCAAAGGTGTCTCCCAGGAAATACCAAACTGAGTAGTTTTATTATTACTGGAACTGGTGGTTTACCCTTAAATCCTACCACCGAACCCCTGAGTTCTGATCAAGGTTGGGTTGATCGTCGGTTTTCATCTCAACAAATTTACCCTAATCCTCAAGTAAAGTCAAGAAATATTGTAGAAGCACAAGGTTGGATCATTCATGAAAATGGTATGGTTGAATTAGTCGCTGAAATTACTAATTCCCGTCCCAATTCTTCATCTATTCCTGTTCCTTCTTGTCCTGAAATATAGCAATCTTCAATAGTCCCTTGACTTTTATTGAGTCCTAGATCCCCCCTAACCCCCCTTGGAAAAGGGGGAACCGGATTCAAAATCTCGATTAGAAAGCGGAGATTGGAGTTCAAAGTCCCCTTTTTTTAAGGGGGATTTAGGGGGATATAATCTATTATATAATCAGTAGTTTCTTGACTTTTATTGAGTCCTAGATCCCCCCTAACCCCCCTTGGAAAAGGGGGAACCGGATTCAAAATCTCGATTAGAAAGCGGAGATTGGAGTTCAAAGTCCCCTTTTTTTAAGGGGGATTTAGGGGGATATAATCTATTATGTAATCAATAGTTTCTTGACTTTTATTGAGTCCTGGATCCCCCCTAGCCCCCCTTGGAAAAGGGGGAACCGGATTCAAAGTCTCCATTGGAAAGCGGAGATTGGAGTTCAAAGTCCCCTTTTTTTAAGGGGGATTTAGGGGGATATAATCTATTATATAATCAGTAGTTTCTTGACTTTTATTGAGTCCTAGATCCCCCCTAGCCCCCCTTGGAAAAGGGGGAACCGGATTCAAAGTCTCCATTAGAAAGCGGAGATTGGAGTTCAAAGTCCCCCTTTTTTAAGGGGGATTTAGGGGGATATAATCTATTATATAATCAGTAGTTTCTTGACTTTTATTAAGTCCTAGATCCCCCCTAACCCCCCTTGGAAAAGGGGGAACCGGATTCAAAGTCTCCATTGGAAAGCGGAGATTGGAGTTCAAAGTCCCCTTTTTTTAAGGGGGATTTAGGGGGATATAATCTATTATATAATCAGTAGTTTCTTGACTTTTATTAAGTCCTAGATCCCCCCTAACCCCCCTTGGAAAAGGGGGAACCGGATTCAAAATCTCGATTAGAAAGGGAGGAATTGGAGTTCAAAGTCCCCCTTTTTTAAGGGGGATTTAGGGGGATATAATCTATTATGTAATCAGTAGTCCCTTGACTTTTATTAAGTCCTAGATCCCCCCTAGCCCACCTTGGAAAAGGGGGAACCGGATTCAAAATCTCGATTAGAAAGGGAGGAATTGGAGTTCAAAGTCCCCCTTTTTTAAGGGGGATTTAGGGGGATATAATCTATTATATAATCAGTAGTTTCTTGACTTTTATTGAGTCCTAGATCCCCCCTAGCCCCCCTTGGAAAAGGGGGAACCGGATTCAAAGTCTCCATTAGAAAGCGGAGATTGGAGTTCAAAGTCCCCCTTTTTTTAAGGGGGATTTAGGGGGATATAATCTATTATGTAATCAGTAGTCCCTTGACTTTTATTAAGTCCTAGATCCCCCCTAGCCCACCTTGGAAAAGGGGGAACCGGATTCAAAGTCTCCATTGGAAAGCGGAGATTGGAGTTCAAAGTCCCCCTTTTTTAAGGGGGATTTAGGGGGATCTGATCTATTATATAATCAGTAGTTTCTTAACTTTTATTAAGTC
This sequence comes from Planktothrix sp. PLAVEN19ND, assembly GCF_057220675.1. Classification (NCBI taxonomy): domain Bacteria; kingdom Bacillati; phylum Cyanobacteriota; class Cyanophyceae; order Oscillatoriales; family Microcoleaceae; genus Planktothrix; species Planktothrix sp. PLAVEN19ND. The sequence goes on from NZ_CM170132.1 coordinate 5,120,088, forward strand.
CTATTTATGAAATCTATCTTTTACAAATTTAAGTTTCTTTTATTCATATTACTAGGACTAACTTTAATCTTAATTTTAAATCTAGTTAAACCTCGGGTTGGATTAACGTCAACTCCCTTACACCTAGAAGCGCAACACCTCACACAACAAGGACATCAACAGTTAAATTTAGGTCAAGCTGAAATGGCTTTAGAAACCTGGAAAAAAGCCAATCAACTTTATACTAAATTATCGGATCATGAAGGAATTATCGGAAGTCAAATTAATCAAAGTCTGGCGTTACAAGCACTGGGAAATAATTATCAAGCTTGTTTAATTTTACTCCCAGCACTTGAAATTAAAAATAATAACCAAATTTGTCAGAGAGGAGGAGAAGAAACAGAAGATTTTTCTCAACTTCAGGGAACAATGATACAAGGAATTGCTTTACAGAATCTAGGGGATATTCTTCGCAAATTAGGAAAGTTAGATTTATCCTATACAACCTTAGAAAAAAGTCTAAAAATTGCTGAATCTTTTCATAAAACTGAGCAGGTTAATGGAATTATACTCAGTTTAGCCAATACCGAACACGCTCAATATCAACAAAAATATGATTTATACAAAAGAACTGAGTTATCTCAGAATCTAAAAAATGCGATCGCCCAAGCAGAAATAGCCCTAAAACACTATCAACAAGTCGCAACTCAAGCAGAAAACTCTCTCCCAGTTAAAGCTAATCTAAATCAACTCAATTTACGTCTGGAATTAAAAGCTGCGTTAAGTAAATTTGTCAATGAAGATAATCTCAATATTCAAAAAATAATTAACCAAAATCAGGAACAAATCTCTACTATTTCTGAAGCATTTATTAAAGATTTATCTATCTTTTCAAACTTTTCAGCTATTCAAGAAATTTATGCTCAATTAAAATTGGCTCAAATTTTTAGCCAGTTGGAAACCCAAGAATATTTCGATACAGCTTGGAACATCACTGCATCTGCTCTGGAAAAAGCCAATGAAATTGATAACAAAAGATCTCAATCCTATGCTTTAGGACTGTTAGGAAAATTATCTCAACAGAAAAATCAACCTTTAGATGCTCAAAGATTAACTCAATCTGGTTTAAGTTTAGCTCGCTCCATTCACGCTTGGGATATTGTTTATCAGTTTGATTATCAGTTAGGACAAATTTATGAAACCCAGGGACAAGTTGAAAAAGCGTTAAGTTTCTATCAAGATTCCCTGGAAATATTAAAAAAAGTTCGTCCTAATGTTCTGGTTTCAGAATTAGATAATCAATTATCTTTCCTAGAAAAAATTAAGCCAATTTATGAAAGCTATATCTATTTACAACTTCAAACTCCCACACCGGAAACATTGCAAAATGTAACTCAAGTTATCTCTGAATTTCAACAAATTGAACTGGAAAATTTTCTACAATGTAATACTCTGGAAAAACAATCTTTAGACAGAACAGTTCCGGTTATTTATATGTTAGTCTTGGAAACAAAAAATCAAGTTGCTATCATTGTTCAGGGAACTAAACCATTTGAGTATCAACTTTATCGGACTAACTGGGAAATGGTAAAAGTTGCTATTAATAAATTACAAGATACTTTGCAACAAGGAGAATTTAGAAGTAGTGCTTCCCAAAATTGGTTAGATGCTAATACTCTCAAATTATATCAGCTTTTAATTCAACCCCTTGAACAATTTTTACCCCCTCAAGGAACATTAGTATTGGTTTTAGATAGTTTATTACAGGGGATTCCCTTCTCGATTCTCAAAGATGAGCAAAACCATTATTTAATTGAAAAATATACTTTAGCTTTTAATTTAGGTTTTCTCCTCAAACCCTCTCATCCTTTATTTAAGCAACCTTCAAAATCTTTACTAATTGGTTTAACTCAAGCTAATCAAGATTTTAAACCTTTAAAAAATGTTAAATATGAAATTGAAAATATTAAATCTAAAGTAATTTCCAGCCAAGTGTTATTAGATCAGGATTTTACCCGAAAAAACTTGACTTCACAATTCAATCAATCGCATTTTTCCGGCTTACATATTGCGACCCACGGCGATTTTAGTTCCGATCCCAATCAAACATTTATTCTCGCCTATGATGATAAGATCTATTTGAAAGAATTAGATCAATTACTCAGAAACAGAAATGAACAAAATTTTACTCCGATTGAATTAATGGTTTTGAGCGCTTGTCAAACTGCCGCCGGAGACCGTCGCGCTAGTTTAGGGTTAGCGGGTGTTGCTATTCAAGCTGGGGCGGAAACTGTAGTGGCGAGTCTGTGGAATGTTAGCGATCGCTCTACTGCTTTACTCATGGGTTTATTCTATCAAAATTTGAGCAATCCTAACCTAACAAAAGCAGAAGCTTTACATCAAGCTCAAATCGAATTACTTAATAATAAGAAATATAAGGATTTTAATTCTCCCTATTATTGGGGAGCTTTTATATTAGTGGGAAATCGACTTTAACTGTGTTACATTCGGGATTCAGATCCCCCCTAACCCCCCTTAGAAAAGGGGGGGAATTAGAGTTCAAAGTCCCCCTTTTTTAAGGGGGATTTAGGGGGATATAATCTATTATGTAATCAGTAGTCCCTTGACTTTTATTAAGTCCTAGATCCCCCCCAACCCCCTTAGAAAAGGGGGTAACTAGAGTTGAAAGTCCCCCTTTTTAAGGGGGATTTAGGGGGATCTAATCTATTCTGTAATCAGTAGTCCCTTGACTTTTATTAAGCCCTAGATCCCCCCTAACCCCCCTTAGAAAAGGGGGGGAATTAGAGTTCAAAGTCCCCCTTTTTTAGGGGGATTTAGAGGGATCTAACTTTAAAAACAGTTATCCCGACTTTGGAGTTAGAAATATCAGTTTCAACAGTTAGTTTATATTCTTCTCCCGGCTGTAAAGATGGATTAAAGGGATAATCAATTGTAATCACTCCTTTTTCATCGGGTGTAACTGTTTTTGCTTCTATTGTTCTTTCTCCTATCCCTTCTGAACTTCCACTATAAACCAGACGAACAATATAATTTGTTGCGCCTTCAACCGCATACCAAGAAAATTCCGGTCTATCACTTTCTAAAGTAGAATAATTCTTAGGACTAACAATTGTTGGAGTATTTTTATCCTCTGGATTTCGGGGAGAATCTTCTATACAACCCTGGGGATTTTTACAGTCATTGGGTGATGTTTCTTGGGCAGTAGTCTTCTGAGCTAAAGGATAAGATAACTGATTTTCTGGAGCGGCTTGAATTAATTCACTTCTTGTCAATACAATAAAAATTAAACTCAACAAAGTTACTGCTATTTTGAGTTTCATAGAATTTGTCTAGCCTCTTTTAAACGTTGACGGGCGATCGTTTGCCAGATTCTAACCTCTATTCTATCCTGAGAGTCAGCTTTTAAACAAGCCTTCCATTCTTCTAAAGATTCAGTTTTCTGATTTTTAGCTTCTAACACCTGAGCTAATAAACAATGGCTATCTCGGCGTTTTTCATCGAGTTTAATCGCTTTTCGTAAATTCTTTTCAGCCTGAATATACTCAGTTTTCATCCAATAAGCCCAGCCTAAATTCTTATGTAAAGCTGCTTGAACATTAGCTCGATCTGTTTTTTTTAACCCCTCTGAACTTAATTGAATTGCTGTTGCTGGATCACCCTTTAAAATTTGTAAACGAGCCAAGCTATTCTGAGCATAAACCCCAACGGATTGATCAGACTGCATTGCTAATTTATACTCGATTTCCGCCTGTTGAAAATCCCCTGAATCATCATATAATTTTCCTAAATTATAATGAGCAACATAATTTTTAGAATCAATATCTAGTGCTTTTTGATAATTTTTTTGAGCGCATTCAAAATCATTTTTTTTGTTACAAATTAATCCCAGATTATTGTATACTTTAGCAGCATTTTTATTAAAAATCAAGGCTTTTTCAAGATAAAATTTAGCTTGGGTAGAGTCTCCTTTTTCAAGAAATTCTACGCTTTTCTGATAATAATAATTAGCAATAGGTGTTTTAACTAAATAAAAGATGATACTTCCTGTTATACTTAAAGTGATCGAAAGGGCAAAGAAAACTTTAAATTGATCAGACTGAATAACTTGATGGGTAAAACGTTCAATTTGCTTACGGCGTAAATTATAGGGAGTTAAATCTTTTAAAATTTCTCTAGCATTATGGGGTCTATTATAGGATTCTAGTTCCATTAACCTATCAATATAATCAGCAAAAGCACTAGAGATTTTAGGAGCTTTATTTCGCCAAATCAGTTGACCCGTTTTGGAATCTTTGGGAAGTTCTAGGGGAGATATTCCGGTGAGTAAATGAACAAATGTACGCCCCAAAGCAAAAAAATCTGATTGTAGTACCGCCTGTCCATTCATCTGTTCTGGGGGAGAATAACCCCCGGAAATAACGGTGGTAACATTGCTTAAATTGATTTTTGCTAAATGGGTCACTGTCATTTCCCTAACAGTTCCAAAGTCAATTAAGGCTAAACTATGATCGGGTTTACAAATAATATTAGCAGGCTTAATATCTCGATGAAAAAATTTTTTTTGGTGTAAAATTTCTAAAATTTCACAAATTTGTCTTAACCACTTTAAAGCTAAATTTTCTGAAATACTACCATGGCTACTCAACCAAGTTTCTAAATTTTCCCCGGCAATTTTTTCCATGACCAAACAGTAAAGCCGACGAGAACTTCCGGTAGGTTTAATCTTAAAAAATCCGCCTCTCTCAACTTTAGGAATGCCCGGATGATCCAAATCTCTTAAAATTGAGGCTTCTCGAAAAAAGAGATCTACCAGTTCAGGATCATCATATTTTAAGACTTTCATAACTTTGGAATGTCCTTGATCATCTATTTCAAAGATATCCGTTGAATATCGAGGATCAAGGGTTCGTAAAGGTTTCAACAAGCGATAACGTCCTTGCAATAGTAGAGGAGTTTCGCAGGATTGACAAAACTGCAAGGAATTGGGGTTTTTACGCGATTTACATTCAGGGTTAATACAGTAGTTCACACATTTATTTGATATTTATAAACCAGACAATTGCTGCTGTTTGATATACTTTTGGATTAGGGGTTGTAAGCTAAATAGGACTTCATTACCCGGTTGATGTTGGATTTTTTCAACCAGCGATCGCCCCAACAAAGATTCCAAAGGTTCCAAGATTTTAGATAAACTTAAAAAATTAGATAATTTTTCTTGTAAATCCTTCAGAGATAGGGGTTTATCAGCTTCAGATAAACAAAATAAAATCTGTTTTTGGGTATCGGAAAGGCGATCGAATTGAGGATCTAAAATTTCTTTAAATCCTTCAGTAAGTACAATAGTACCGTATTTCAAAAACCCCCCAATTTCTCCTTGAAAAATATCCATAATCATCAGAGATAATAACTTTAAAGCCAAGGGATTTCCGCCATAATAATGCACCAGTTCTTGCCAATTATTTGCGGTTCCTTTTAAACCCTGTTCTTGTAAAAGTTGCTCTACTTCTTCGGCATTGAGACCTTCGAGAAAAAACTGATGAACTTGAGAGGATAATTGGGCAGATAAACTAATTTCTCTGATTTTTTCCTGGCTAATGACCACTAAACAACTTTGATGTTGACTTTCCCCAACGACTTCAAAAAATAGTCCGTAGTCGTCATATCCAGGAATATATTTTCCTGAACTGCCACTTTGCAAAATCTGTTCCGCATCATCGAGAATAATTAGACAGGGAGAGGAATTAAGCTGTTTTATAAGTAGGGATATTTTGCCTTCTGTAGACTCAGGAATATCAATTTCATGGTTCAGAAATTCTAGCAGTTCTGTTAGCAGATCGGATAGGGAAGGTGTGTTTTTGAGCGATCGCCAAAATAAACAATAAGACTGATTTTGCAGAATTTGACCGAGTTTAACTATTAAGCTAGTTTTACCGATCCCACCCATACCTTGTATGGCTAAAAGTCTACATTGTTGTTGTAATATCTGGTTTTTTAGCAGAGTTAGTTGTTGTTGGCGTCCATGAAACCCAGAGAGTTTAGGCGCTTCACCCCAATCATTTTTGAAGATGTTGGTATTTGAGGTGGTGTCAGGTAAAACAGTCTGATATTCCTGGTAACGAGACATCAGTAATTTTTGCAGTTTCGCCAGTTTTACCGGGCCCCTTCCTTCGATTTCAAACTTATCATAGACTTGGCTCAGGCGCTGGCGTACTGCTGAAGCCTGAATTTGAATGTGTTCAGCAATCTCTGGAATATCATAACCTTGGGTGATCAAAGCCATGACTTCCCATTCCGATCGGGAAATTTTGCGTTGTTTGGCTTCCTGCCGTAGAAACGCTTCCAGTTTTAAATCAGTTTTTTCCATCATTCTTATCCTGTTCTAACTTCTATCCCGGAACCTTGGTGATGATTATAACCTTTCTTGTCGGCCACTGTTTGTATTTGGCTAATTATATCTGATTCATGTCAGTTCACTTCGGTTTAGAAGCTAAAAAATCTTGATAGTTTTTAACCGCTTGGGGCTCAGAGGGAACAGCTTTTTTCATTAAAATTACCCCATCTCTAAAATCAATAATCCCGTATTCTCGATTAGCAGTTAACTGTTCAATTCGTTGGGTAATTTCTTTGAAAGCATCGCGATCGCCTGAAAACGCAATCCCATATTTTTTTAATTGCCATAAATCCGCTAAAATATACTCAACAGAAACTACCTCCCCCGCATCATTCCTTAACTGATATAACGGAAATCTTAATACCTCTCGGCGACTGGACAAATGGGGTACAATATAGGTCGTGGTAGCAACACTGGCATCGGGGGGAATGGCATCTATTAATGGTCTAAATTGGGCAATATGAGACCATTGGGTGGTAACGGGAATATAAACCCAAGGATCAACCGAATCAGGAATAATAAAATAGAGGCTACGATGGGGATTGGATGTGAAACTAAAGAATAACGATAACCCAATACAAAATAACCAAAATCGACGGAATTTGACCGAAGGTAAAGCCACCTTGACTCCCAAAATTTCTCCTGATTCGGGGTTTAATTGTAGGTCAGACTGTTCTTGTAACTGTTTTTGACGATTTGACCACCATAAAATTGTGCCATAAAATAACCCAGGAACCACCGTTAGGGCATAACGAATCGTAATCGATAATACCGATTCTCCCTTAGCCATAAATAGTTTTAATAAAGGAAAACCCGCAATCATCCAAGAAGCGGGGGCAATAGCGGGAATAAAAGCCAAGGGCAACCACTGACCTAATAAATATTTTAATGTTCCCCCAAAAGGAGTAAAAATTTCCATGATTAATCTTCCGGGATTACTAATAATTCCCCAAAGAATTTCTAAGGTTGAAGCTTTATCTCCATCGGCATATTGACCAAACCTTTCCATCATAAACCGTTCGGAAATATCAGCCGAAAATAGGGGCATGATTAAATTAGTTAGGGCTAAAATATAACCAAAACTCAGTAGACAAACGATCAAACCCTGAATGGGATGACGTTTACTCAAAATTAGGTAAACCCCAACCCCAAATAAAATAATCCCTGAATCCTCCCGCACCATTAAAATTAAAACGGCACAGATCCAAAATAGCCACCACCAGCGTTTTTCCATCGCTAGTAGCGCAGTGAACATAAATAAAGGAATTTGACAGATATCATGGAAATTGCTCAGGGTGGGGCCGATAACCGCATTAGCCCCATAAAAGCTGACACTGATTAAAGCAGCCAAAGGGGGTTCCAAATGCTGACGAGCTAGGAGATATAACACCAGTCCCGCGACGGTAATTAATGTTACTTGTAATATCGAGAGGGTAACCGGGGAAGGAAACAGCGCGTAAAGGGGTAACCAAAGTAATAAAGCTGGGGTGAAATGCTGTCCTAAACGATGGTAACTAACACTGGGAAACTCCCCCTGGTGGACAACATTGGTGGATAGGGCAGAAGACAGGGAACTTTGAAAAAAACGCCCGTGAGCACCATTCCAAAAGACTTGATTAAAAATGCCCTGGTCATAGGAGGCATAAAAACTAAAGTAACGGTGTAGAGTTAGGCTTAAACAAATGATAAAAAATGCGATCGCCACTCCTACGACCCATTTCAACGACGAATTTTTCTGCCAGTTTTGCCCGCTTAGGAACATTTGGGATCTACCTAAATTTTTTCAACAGCTATCAAGACCCCCATACACTCAAGAGGGGTGAGGGACATCAAATTACAATCACGCAATAGTCTACCATTCTCTTTCGGAGTTTCCCCGATCCCCAAAAAAAATCAAATCTAAAGAAGATATTAAATTACACTATAAATAAATGCAGTTGCCCATGTACTATCCTTCTTCCTTCAGAGACGGTGAAAATAGTTTACCGCACCTGCTCAAAACCCATGAAATGCAGGCCTTTCCCGAGAAACAGTCCCCTTCCCCAGAAGTCCCCTTGCAACTTCTTTTATTTGTTGATCAGCGTCCTAGCTCCCAAGAAAGAATTCGGCGAATTCGTGATTTCCTAGAGGAGTTAAATACTCAAGATGAATTTGAACTTCAGATTATTGATGTCGGTGAACAGCCCTATTTGGCTGAACATTTTAAACTGATAGCCACACCCACCCTAATCAAAATTCACCCCGAACCTCGGCAGGTGCTCGCGGGTAGTGATTTAGTGGCTCAACTGGAACACTGGTGGCTACGTTGGAAACAAACGACGGATTTATTGGAGTTGGATGAACAACATTCTGGTTCTCCCGCCTCTCATTTTGCCAATTCGGTGGCCCATGTCGCTGAGTTAATTCAACTCAGTGACGAGATATTTCACCTCCAACAAGAAAAGGAACTTTTACAGCAACAATTACAGTTTAAAGATCGGATTATTGAAATTCTAGCCCATGATTTGCGGAGTCCTTTAACCGCGACTTCCTTAGCCATAGAAACTTTATCTTCTGAGCAAATTACTCCGGCTTTGAAGCTGCGTTTAATTCAACAAGCTCGCGCTCAAATTCAGATTATTGATCGGATGATTACGGATATTTTACAAACATCAAATAGTCCTAATATTCGTTTGCAAATTCAACCGAATCAGTTAGAATTAACGACTTTTCTACAGCAAATTTTAGCGGAGTTAGACTCACAATTTCAGTCTAAATCGTTGAATCTGAAAACCGATATTCCCCATGATACCCCTTGGGTTTATGCTGATCCAGAACGAATTCGGCAAGTGATTGTTAATTTATTAGATAATGCAATTAAATATACTCCCCGGGGCGGAACCCTGGAAGTGAGTGTGTTACACCGCACCAGTCAAAAGGTACAGGTGAGTATTGCCGATAGTGGGCCAGGAATTCCTGAAGAAAATCGCGATCGCATTTTTCAAGAGGGTTTTCGTTTAGCCAGGGATGAAGGTCAGGATGGTTATGGTATTGGTTTATCCCTATGCAAAAAAATTATTGTTGCTCACTACGGAAATATCTGGGTCGATTCTAGTTCCACCCGAGGCAGTTGTTTTCACTTTACCTTACCAGTTTATTATTAAGGATAAGAGTTTGACCTAGGGATTATTTCTCAAGGCCGCAATAATTTTTTCATTGGCTTTGGGAAAGGGAAATTGATCAATTTCATCTAAGGTAACCCAGCGAATTTCATCACATTCTAAAGGCTGGGGTTCTCCACCCAAATAACGACAGTGATAGACATTTAAAGTGACTTTAAAATTGGTATAGGCGTGTTCAATGGTCATTAAATGATCTTCGACTTCGATTTCAATAGCTAATTCTTCTTTAATTTCCCGTTTAATACAATCTTCCAGGGTTTCCCCCAGTTCTAATTTTCCTCCGGGAAATTCCCACAGTCCCCCTAATGAACGCTCAGCACGTCGTTTATCAATTAAAATTTGTTTTTGATGATTCCAGATCACACCAACACCAATAATTTTATGGGGTAAGGGAGAGGACGTTTCAAGCATAGGATAGATAATAATTTACTTAAATGAACAATACAAAAATTTGGCAAACTCAAGATTCAGCTTGCCAAAATTTGAAACATTTTGTATTCATAGAATGGCACATAATCAAGGATAATAACTATTCTTGAGGGGCTTTTTCAATACCTGGGACAGATCTTTCAAATGCCATTCTTTGTTCAGCATTGCGAAGAAAATAGCCACTAATCATTGCCGACGCTAATAACCGTCCTAAATGTTCACGACTGGTTGTGACCGTAATCCCAAAATGTTCGGAGGGTAAATTGCCCAATAGTCCTATTATATTCCGCTCCATAACTTGGAAGACTTCCGACGAATTAGGTTTAGAAAGTTGGGAAACGGTATCGGGACTCATGGATTGGACATATTGCCACAGGAGGTTCCCCATTTCTCCGGTTTCTTCCTGAAAAAATTCTGAATTGCGGTTAGATCGGTCGTTCATCTTTCTTCCCCCTTATACAAGAGTTTCAGTGGATCTCAATCTAAATCAAATGTTGATCTCTACACTCTAATCTAGCAGGATGTAGAGACGTTTTCAGAAAACATCCCTACTCTTTGAGGGCGTGTTATCCCCCCTAGATCAATGATTTAACTAGCCATATAGTCATCAATATCTTTTTTTCGTTTTCGCAATTTTGTTAAGGCTTCTCTTTCAATTTGTCGGACTCGTTCTCGACTAATATTCAGCCGATCGCCAATTTTAGCTAAGGTTAAACTTTGCCCATTTTCTAAACCAAATCGTAAGGATAATACCTGACGCTGTTGTTCCGTTAGGTCAGCCATCATTACTTCTAAATCCGTACGCAGAGAAGATTGTAAGGCAAAATCCTCGGGAGACGTTCCCGTATCTTCTAAAAGATCCCCTAATTCCGTATCTTGGTTATCACCAACCCGCAGATCCAGGGACAGGGGCAAACGGGCACGTTCTAAATATTCCCGAATTTGTCGCGGGGTGAGATCCAATTCCACGGCTAATTCCGCTACGGTCGCGGCTCGTCCCAACTTTTGAGCTAACTGACGTTGGGCTTTTTTTATTTTGTTGAGTTTTTCGGTGATATGAATTGGGAGACGAATTGTCCGGCCTTTTTCGGCAATCGCCCGGGTAATCGCCTGACGAATCCACCAATAGGCATAGGTGGAAAAGCGATATCCTTTAGTCGGATCAAATTTTTCTACACCGCGCTGCATCCCAATCGTGCCTTCTTGAATTAAGTCCAGCAAGTCTACATTCCGCTTGATGTACTTTTTGGCGACGGATACCACCAAACGCAAATTCGCCTCCACCATTTTGCGTTTTGCACTTTGGCCCTGTTCCATCACCCGTTCTAATTCCGCTTCCGATAGTCCCACTGCTTCCGCCCATTCCGTGGGACTGGGCGCTCGACCTAAACGGGTCGCTAGATCTTCCCACTGATTTTGAACGAGATTCAAGCGCTGAACTTGTTTACCATAGACAATTTCTTGCTCATGGGTTAACAGGGGAACGCGACCAATTTCTCGTAGATAAGCGCGTACAGAGTCTGTGTCTGAGGTTTTAGCAATTTTCATGGCTCATCTCCGGCAGGATACCTTAACCTATATAGGTTTGATACGTCAAGCCCCTACTCGAAGCACGAAGGACTGATATCTTTCGTCATCGAGTACGGACGGTTAGCCTAGGCATTACGACCTGGGGGTTTTTCCAATGTTTAAGCTCTGTAACTCTGATTTGCAGTTACAGTCTTAACATAACTACATTATATGTTAAGAAGTTTAACATTTCTTAAAATAACTGACTATCCCCCCCTTGGGGCCGAATCTCCAAAGGCCAGATGCTATATTCCTAGGAGGGTAGCCTGTAACGGTTTTTTTGATTGCATCACACAAAACAAAATCTTCAAGTTCCCTTGACAGTTAATTTCGGTTGACAGGTTCTATCCAAAAAGTCTATGCTCTAATGTTTGGCAGTCTGCTAATTTTGTTTCGACTTCATTTATGACTTATTGTTTAGGAATTATTACAGATACGGGCTTCGTGATGGCTTCGGACTCCCGCACGAATGCTGGAGTTGATCATATTTCTACCTATCGAAAGTTATTTGATTTTTCTAAGTATGGCGATCGCGTTATTCTATTATGTACCGCCGGAAATCTTTCTGTTACCCAGGGGATTGTCAGCGAATTAGATCGGGATATCAAAAGTCAGGAAGATGTTAATTTGCATAGTCTTCCCTCCATGTATGAAGTGGCTCGATATATTGGTACAAAACTCAGAAAAATTCAAGAAATAGATGAAAAGTGGCTGAAAAAAGACGGCATTGAACCCCAATGTTCTATGATATTAAGTGGCCAAATCAAAGGACAAGATCCTTGTCTATTTTTGATTTACAGCCAAGGTAATTTTATTCATGCTACTAGAGAAACGCCTTTTTTACAAATTGGAGAAACCAAATATGGTAAACCCATTTTAGATCGGACTCTAAGTTTTCATACCGATTTAGAAGCCGCTGCTAAATGTGCCTTACTTTCAATTGATTCTACCATGAAATCCAATATTTCTGTCGGGCCACCAATTGATTTAATCCTGTATGAAAAAAATAGTTTGGAAATCAAAAATCGGCTCAGATTCCGTTTAGGAGATCCCTATTTAGCACAAATTCGTAAACTTTGGGAAGAATGTCTAAAACAAGGATTTAATCAGATCCCCGATATTGATTGGCAACATCAAGGAAGTGATTTATCAGAAGACATTTTAATTGATTAAATAATAATAGTCGTCAAATTTTGCCCTATTATTATATAGGTTGCAAATTAGTATTTTTAGCCAACAGGAGTTAAGATAAAATGAAAATTGGAGTTATCGGCACCGGGTTAATGGGATTACCAATAGCCCTAAGAATAATGGAAATGGGGTTTAAAGTTGTTGTTTATAACCGCACAACATCGAAAGTAGAACCGTTAAGGGAAGCCGGAGCAACCGTAGCAGGAACTCCCCAAGGTTTAATCACTGCTAGTGATTGTATTCTGTTAATGTTAACCAATCAAGATGCCATTGAGTCAGTTTTGTTCCGTTCAGAATCGCAATCATTTTTATCAGGAAAAACAATTATTTCTATGGGAACTATTTCCCCAACGGATAGTAAAAATATCCAAAAAGAAATTATTAAAGCCGGGGGAAACTATTTAGAAGCGCCAGTTTTGGGGAGTATTCCTGAAGCTAAAGCCGGAACATTACAAATTATGGTCGGTTCCACAGAAGCCCAATTTAAACAGTGGTTTCATGTCTTACAACCGTTAGGAGAACCCAAATATATTGGGGAAGTTGGCAGCGCGGCAGCATTAAAGTTAGCCTTAAATCAATTAATTGCTTCCCTAACAACAGCATTCGCCCTAAGTTTGAATTTTGTTCAAGGTCAAGGAGTAGATATCGAACTATTTATGGAAATTTTACGCAAAAGTGCCTTATATGCTCCCACCTTTGATAAAAAATTACAACGGATGTTAGAAGAAAATTATCAAAACCCCAATTTCCCCACCAAACATTTATTAAAAGACACAAATTTGTTCTTAAAAGAAGCAACATCAATGGGGTTAAATACCAGTTCTTTAGAAGGAGTGAGAGCAATATTAGAAGCCACCCAAACCCTGGGAAAATCAGACGACGATTATTCCGCCTTATCTGCCGCTATTAAACCCTCTTAAACCCGTAGGGTGCGTGCGCGTTGCTTACGCACTCTACAAAAATATTAGATTAGGGTTTAAACACTAACTTCTTCCTCGATTTGTTCTTTTGATTCTTCTCTAACTTTAAAATACCAATAAAGATTAGCAACTGTTAAATTAGATGATTTTTCCAAATTGGCTAGATTTAATGTTCTATAACCGAAATTTTCAGCATTTTCACTCACATAAATTTCGGCTTGTTTTCGTAAATCAGAACGCATTAAAAATTTAAGCTGTTGTTCTAAGGAGGAAGAATGAGATTTTTCTTTGATATTTTCATAAAAAATATGTTCGGGCGGTTTCTCAATAGCTTTTAAAGATGATTCTGAATTATAAACAGAATTTAACTCGCTCTTGTTCAAATCTACACTTTCTAACAATTTTACGTCAGAAGGAGGTAAACTGTTGAACCAATCAACTTGATTTTTCCAGAGTTCTAAAGCTGCTAGATCATGATTATGAATCCGGGTAATTTCAGGAAAGATAAAATCTAACTCGTCTTGTGTTTGGCAATTTTCAATCACGTTTAAAGCATCTTGACGAATTTTATTTTGAAAATGGGATAGACGCTCACTTAATGCTTTAGGTTCTCCTTGTAAATAATATGTTAAAGCGATCGCTTGTTCAATAATCCAAGCACATTCATATCGTCTCAGTTGACCTGCGGTTGACGTTTCAGAAAGAATATGAGGACTATTATAAATTGCCAAAGATTCACTTAACGTTTGTCGGGCGTTAGATAACTCGATATTTCTAGCATTAATATCTTGAATAGACGTAGCAATTTGTATAAGTTTGGTAGCTTCTAAAAATCGGCTATAAGCTTTAACAAACTCTAAACGGTGTTGATTAAAGGTAATATCTTGAGCAACTTGATTAATATGTTGAATAACTTCTAATCCTTGATTTTTTAACGCTTGTCTGAGATCAATAAATCCGTCTTTAATTTCTAATCTCAGTTGTTTAACATCTTCTCGTAATTTTAAAGTTTGCCATAAATTCACCGCAGAAAGAGCAGCAGTAGCAGCTACACCCACACCAATAACAGCAGTAGTTGCTTGTAAAACGCCTAAACTGCTTTGTAGAACATTTAACTGTCCCTGAACCGCTTTAAATTCCTGATTACTCCCATATATATTAGCTGCGTTCATCGCCATATTTCCCCCTGCCATAACTAAACCTAGAGGGAAGCTACCAGCTTGAAATCCCTGATTATTCGGATACATATTACCTGTTTTCATCACCATATTTCCCGCTACCATAGCTAAACCTAGAAGGGGGTTACCAGTGATAAAAGGTGCAAAAGCTGCATTATCAACCGCTAAACTTTTAGCGATTTCAACAAATCGACCTGTTACAGGATCTCTTAATATGGGTAAAAGTTGACCTGTATTGGTTGTCACTTGGATTAGCTTACCCGCAGCCCAAAGAGCTTGATTAGCCGCACTAAAGATGTAATCCATTGCTTTTCTCCTTTGTTTAGTCAGAGTAGAAAGTTAAGAAAATTTAACTTCTGTAAACAATTTATTTTTTTTGTAACCTTTGTTACGCTTACTTAAGTGCAATTTAATTTAGAATAGTTTGCTTTTTTATGATACCATAGAACCATTCACAATCTTATAAATTCCATTGAACTGATATATGGACATCAGCTTAATTAACTCTGAGTCTCTAGCTTTACTATCACGGATGGCAGGGCAAGAACTCCAGAAAAAAGATGCTACCCCTGCGGTCGTTTTTATGGCTTCATTGCTGTGCGTATTGATGGGTGTTATTTACCAGGATGATAAAATTACACCCCAAGAAAGAGAGCGTTGGCAAACGAATTTAACTCGTCTGATTCCTCCTAACAGCAATTTAAAAAAATTAGTCCCTATTTTTACAAAACATATTCTTTTCTTTAAAATTCATAAAAACTTCCATGACTTATTGTTATTAATATCTACTCTGTCTGATTCCGAGAAACTGTTATTAATTGGTTTTGGTTATCAGATGTCGGCTTCAGATGGTGAGATGGAACTTAGAGAAAAAGATTATTTAGAAAACCTTGCTAATCAAGTTAATATTGACTCTCGACATATACAAATTTTTGAATCCGCTTTTACCGACCTAGTTATTGAAGATCAAGAAGCTCTTATTGAAGTTCATAGTTTACTTGATCTGGCTCAATTTCAATTATTAGATAATATTTTTGTTGTAGCTGCCAAAAATATTGTTGAGATTTTACCTGCAAAACCTAGAATAAAGCGAGATAAGATTCGTGTTTTACCTAATTATGATAACCTAAAACAATTTCAAGAATATCGCCAACAATTAAATAATATTTGTGATCAATTTTATAAAATTATTGATCAAAATAAGCATCAAGTCTGGTCTAAAAATTTAATTGATGATATTCAAGAAATTTCTCAGAAAAATCAATCAAAACGGTTTCGTGTAACGGTGGTGGGAGAATTTAGTCAAGGAAAATCAACCTTTTTAAATGCGTTAGTCGGTGAAGAAATCCAACCTGTACGAGAAATTCCTTGTACTGGAGTAGTGAGTGTTTTACGATATGGAGAGCAAAAACGGGTCATTTGTTGTTATAAAGATGGACGTAAAGAAGATATTGCCATAGAAGATTATCAAGAAAAAGCGAGTATTTCGGAAGAAGCTGCTATTGGAAATTTAAGTGATGAACTGGCTCATTGTGAAATTGAGGAAATTATTTTTGAACATCCTGATTTAGACATTTGTAGCAGTGGAGTTGAAATTATTGATTCTCCTGGATTGAATGAACATCCTGATAGAGAAGCCATTACTCAAAAGATTCTTAAAGATACGGACGCAGCTATTTTTATCACCAGTGCTTCCCGTTGTTTGGCTAAATCGGAACGAGATGTAATAGAAGGATTAAAACTTACCTTAAATGCAGGATTATCTGATCAACCTGCTAATAATCTTTTTATTTTAGTTAATTTTTGGGACTTAGTACAAACGGAGAAGGGACGCAATCAAATTCCTAAACGAATTGAAGAAAACATTCAAGGTAAAAACCCCATTATTTCAGGAGAAAATCGAATTCACTATATTTCTGCAAAATTAGCCTTAGATGCTATTGTGAATAATGAGCATAATGAATACATAGAAACTTTTGATTATTTTATTAATTGTATTCAAGACTTTTTAGTCAATGAGCGAGGTAAAATTGAAGTTGCTTCTAGTGTAAATCGAATTCAAGCATTAACTGAAATAGCTGACAATGATCTGAAACAGTATGAGAAAATTTTAGAGGGAAAGATCAAAATTTCTGAATCAGCAAAACTGGAAATTTTCGAGAAAATTGGAGAAGTAAGTGGACGAGATCTTAGGATTTTAGATCAGGTAAAATATAGTGTAGCTGTTTCCCAGGAATACGCGACTGAATCTTGGAATAAATGGGTTGAAGGGTTGGAAGAACGTATAGTTAAAAAAGCTGGTACATGGACATCGGAACATTCACCTTTTGTAGATAAGCAGAAAGTTTTGCAGGATTACTGCGAACAATTTACTCAATGTCTTTCTGAAGAAATACAAAATTGGATTAATAACTTACAATCAGAAATTTTATCCCAACAGGTAAAAGAACTAAATAGGGTAATTCATTCTGAATTAGAAGCGATTAGAATAGATTTACAAGAATTGGATAATCAACTAGGACTCAATTTAGATGACCAATTTACTAGCAACATGGCGAGCAATATCCGAGCTAATAATTTGGGAATTAACTCTTTCATGGCTGGTAGCGAAAATAATGATGAGGGTGGATTCAATGTGTTTGGTAGCTTGGGAGCAGTCGGATTGGCAAGTCTATTACTTACCGTTACAGGCTTAGGATTTATCCCTGTACTGATCGTTGGAGGTCTAGGGGGTCTAGCAACTGCCATTGGAGGTTTTTTCTTTGGTGGGCCAGATCAAGATGAGGTGTATACTAAGTGTAAGCAACAAGTCTATAACTTAGGTTTTCAAAAGTTTCTTGAGTCTGAAGAAGAAAATTTTAATACAATTGTTGAAAATATTGCATTAGTTTATCAAGAACGATATCTTGTCGTTGCTTATTTTATTAGTCAAGCAATCGCACTCTATGAAAATTTGATTAAGCAACAAGAAGAAACTCATACTAAGACTTTAGAGGAAAAAGAAAAAACGATTGTTTGGATTAATCAACAACACCAAAAACTCGAAAAAATTCAAAATGAACTAGATTCTATTGTTACTCAATTTACCAGTTAATTAACTAAGGGACGCAACGATATTAGAGAATTGCCTCCTCATAAGTTGATTTGGAGGATTGACAAAAAACTTCGCAATATGCTAAGATTGGCGAAGTGTGTAAAACCACATTTAAACAAAGGAAAGCAGATGATGGCTGTAAACCTTATCTGTGAACCAAGTTGCCTATGCACGTTATCAGCAAAACTCTCTTGAAACAATTCTGGGAGAAGCATCCTAATGCAGAAAGCGGATTAAAAGCTTGGCATAAAATTGCCAGTCAAAGCCGATGGAAGCACTTAGAGGATGTCCATCAAACCTTTCCCCATGCTGACGCTGTTGGACAACTAACGGTTTTCAATATTTGTGGGAACAATTATAGACTGATTGCAAAAATCGTATTTCCGAAAGGAAAAGTCTATATCAGAGCCATGCTAACACACGCAGAATATAGCAAAGGCAACTGGAAAAAAGATACTTGGTTTTAAAAACAGGAGTATAATCTGTAAAGGTTAAAATATAGCTCGTTAAAGTTATTAAAATCATTCTGCTTTCCTTTTTTCTGAACAATCAATCATGAATTGAGTTGATCATTTTTGCTTAAATTTTTATAGAGATTAAACCTATGATGACAGCAGAAAAATATATGCAACTCCTCCAAGATTTTCCTCCTCGTCCCATTACCTCGGAAGAAGATTTTGCAGCGACTCAAGCTGTGATTAACAGATTACTAGATAAACCCGAACTCACCCCAGAAGAAGAAGACTATTTAGATGTTTTGGGTGCATTAGTTTCCGAATATGAAAATCAACAAGAAGACCTGATTCCTGATATTTATGGTGTGGAGCTTTTAAAAGTTTTAATTGCGGAACTAAACCTTAAACAAAAAGACCTTGTTTCTATCTTTAAGACAGAATCTATTGTCTCTGATATTCTAAATGAAAAACGCCAACTCACAACTCGCCATATTCAAGAGTTATCAGAGTTTTTCCATTTTTCCCCTGCCGTATTTTTTCCCAATTTAAAATAGCAATTTCTAACGGTTTGCTAATATCAAGGTAATCAAAAACCGGGTTTCTCATGTTATCTATCGGCGAAAACAGAAAGTTTTGTTGAGAAACCCGGTTTCTCTTTCCTAAGTTAATTGGTGTTATGATCCAAGTATTCTGAATTTAAAATATCAATTTCTAAGGTGCTAAACATCTAATATCTTTCAATCTTCTAAATAAAAATTTAATTGCTCAGAAACTATTTTTAAAATCCCGCCAAACCCCACTGGTTGATAGGGAAATACAGAGTCTTCTGCAGCATCATGTAGATGATCAGGATAAGTTTCTATCTCAGGATGATGAGCCGCATTATCCCAACGTTTAATCAATTGTCCATCATATTTTTGCCAATGGAAACTATACTTGATTATTTTTACTTGTCCAGATTGAATTTCAAAAAACTCAAACATTTCTAAAAAACTATGATCTTTTAAAGTTATTCGGTATCGCCATAGTCCTTTAGTAACTTGTGTTTCCTCTCTAAGAATACTAAAATCTATTACTTCTGGACAAAGAGCAATTAAGGATTTTATCAAAGCCAAATAATCTTCAGCATTCATCATAATGCTTTTTCTAATTTACCAATTTTGACTAAAATATCTTGACGTAATTCACATAAACTAAACCATTCAAAAAAATCCATCTCATCCCCTAATATTCCTGATTCAAATTGTTGAATAAACTGGTTAGAATCTAGCTTATAAATTTGCTCAAACTTTTTAATATCCTGATCATAGATCGCTAACTTCTGACGATGACGAGTCAAAATAATGTTGAGAAGTTGCCCAATAATTCGATCTAATTCCGTGCGATCGCTACAGTTTTCACTCAGGAGTTCTAACTTTTCTAATGTATTCATCATTGCCTCTGTTACAGACGATTTATTACTACTATAGTAATACTATAAATCCGGGGTTGCGCGATATTTCACAGGTCGGTACAACGTCTTTCCCCTAGATGTTGCAGTGCTTGTTGAGCCAGCCCATTGAGCCGACCTGCTGCAACATCTTCTTCAAATTGCCGATCCCATATTTCTGCATCAAATTCTGCAAACCACACACGGAAAGCTTCTAGTTCCTCTTTCGTTAATTGACTGACAGCAGTTTCAATCTCCTGCAAATTACTCATACACTTATACAGTAAATTTAGTAACTAGGAATATAGCTAATTATACCACTATTCATCTAATAGGGAATAGATTAAATCTCTAACGTTGTACCAATACAGATGTTCAGAAACTCGGTTTCTCTTTCCAAAGTTAATGGGTGTTATAATCCAAATATTCCAATTAATGAGTACCACTCGAAGCAACAATGTCAACAGAAAACATAGCAACCGTTGTTAAAATCATAGAATCTCTGACAGATGCTCAACAGCAACAGCTTATTGAGCATTTACGAAAATATATTAGAGATATAAAAAATAAAAACGCCGATTTGGAAGATGAATTGCAGTGGGATCAATCTTTTCAAAAAACCCAAAGCAAGTTAGTCGCAGCAGCAAAGCTGGCAAAACAACAAATTGCTCAAGGACAAGCACAACCCATGGACTATGAGCAATTATGAGGTCTGCTACCTTACCGTCCTTTTGGTCAGAATATCATCGCCTTCCACTCAACATTCGTAAAGAAGCCCGAAAAGCGTATCGTTTATGGTCAAATAATCCTTTTTATCCCTCCTTACACTTTAAGTGTATTAATCGTGATGAGGATATTTGGTCAGTCAGAATTACGCGAAGTTATCGCGCGATTGGAGTTTTACAAGAGGATACAGTTACATGGTTTTGGATTGGTAGTCATGATCAATATGAGGAATTTTTTGGGTAAATTCAAGATTAGGAAATAGAGTAAATATTGGACAAAAATTTTTGAGAAACCTAGTTTCTTGTTCTAGTTACCGATATAAAATACCCCTTACCGAGCAGATAAGAGGTAAAAAAAACGATTAATTTATCACTCTTGAACAGTCAACAATTCCTGGGGTAAACGTTTAAAAACTAATCGTTCGTTTTCGATATCCACAAAAATTGTATCCCCATTAATAAACTCACTGCGAAGAATTGCCTTAGCAATGGGGGTTTCTAATTCCCGTTGAATGGCCCGTTTTAACGGACGTGCCCCATACACCGGATCATAACCGACTTCTGCTAAGAAATCTAAGGCAGCATCCGATAATTTTAACGTCATTTTCCGTTCTACTAAACGTTTCGATAAACGTTCAACTTGCAGACTCACAATTTGTCGCAATTCTGATTTTTGTAAGGCATGGAAAATGATCATTTCATCAATTCGGTTGAGAAATTCCGGTCGGAAACTTGCCCGCATTGCTTCTAATACCCGACTCCGCATTTCTTCATATTGGGAATCGGAACCCGACACATCTAAAATATACTGTGATCCCACATTACTGGTCATAATAATAATGCTATTTTTGAAATCAACAGTATGACCTTGGGCATCCGTTACCCGCCCATCATCCAGGATTTGCAACATTATATTAAATACATCGGGATGGGCTTTTTCGATTTCATCAAACAGAATTACCGTGTAAGGACGGCGACGAATGGCTTCAGTTAATTGCCCCCCTTCATCATAACCCACATACCCTGGAGGCGCCCCAATTAAACGGGAAACCGCGTGTTTTTCCATGTATTCCGACATATCAATTCGCACCATCGCTTCTTCGGTATCAAATAAATAGGAAGCTAAGGCTTTTGCTAACTCCGTTTTCCCGACTCCCGTGGGGCCTAGAAAGATAAAACTAGCGACGGGACGGTTGGGGTCAGATAACCCCGCTCTTGAGCGTTGAATGGCATCAGCAACAGCCGTTACCGCTTCATCTTGACCGACCACTCGGTGGTGTAATTCGGCTTCTAAAGTTAGAAGTTTTTGCATTTCCGACTCGACTAATTTACTAATCGGAATCCCTGTCCATTTTGAGATAATTTCCGCAATATCAGATTCGGTAACTTCCTCCCGCAATAGGGTTTTACCACTGGTTTGAGTATTCTCTAATTGAGCCTCTATGGCTTTAAGTTTTTTCTTGAGTTCCTCCATTTTCCCATATTTTAATTCCGCCGCTCGGTTTAAATCATAGTTACGTTCGGCTTGCTGAATTTCAATATTAACCCGATCAATTTCTTCTTTGATGGATTGAATATCGGTAATCACATTTTTCTCCGATTGCCATTGGGAACTTAGGCTTTGTTGTTCTTGTTTTAAAGTTCCTAATTCCGTTTCTATCCGTTCCAAACGTTCTACCGAAGCAGCATCACTTTCTTTTTTTAACGATAAACGTTCCATTTCTAGTTGCAAAATTCGCCGATCAATTTCATCCAATTCTTCCGGTTTAGATGTAATTTCCATCTTTAATTTAGCAGCAGATTCATCGACTAAATCAATGGCTTTATCGGGTAAAAAGCGATCGCTAATATATCGAGTTGATAATACCGCCGCCGCCACTAAAGCACTATCGGAAATTTTTACCCCATGATGCACTTCATAACGTTCTTTTAATCCGCGTAAAATTGAGATAGTATCTTCAACGGTCGGTTGATCAACATAAACCTGTTGAAAACGCCGTTCTAAAGCTGGATCTTTTTCAAGATACTTGCGATATTCGTCTAGGGTTGTTGCTCCAATACAACGCAATTCTCCCCGGGCTAACATAGGTTTTAAAAGGTTCCCGGCATCCATTGCTCCTTGGGTTGCACCCGCTCCAACAACGGTATGAATTTCATCAATAAATAGAATAATTGCCCCGTTAGAATCGGTAACTTCTTTTAATACCGCTTTTAGGCGTTCTTCAAATTCCCCTCGGAATTTTGCCCCAGCAATTAACGCCCCCATGTCTAAAGCAATTAACCGTCTTTCTTGGAGAGATTGAGGCACATCTCCGGCAATAATTCGTTGAGCAAGACCTTCGGCGATCGCCGTTTTACCCACACCAGGCTCCCCAATTAATACCGGATTATTTTTAGTTCTCCGGCTTAAAATTTGTATGGTACGGCGAATTTCATCATCTCGTCCAATCACCGGATCAAGTTTTCCTTGACGGGCGGCTTCGGTTAAATCTCGACCATATTTTTCCAGGGATTCATATTTGTTTTCGGGTGTTTGATCAGTCACTTTATTGTTTCCTCTAATTTGAGTAATAATAGATTTGAGTTTGGTTTCATCTAAGTGAAATTCTTGAAATAAAGCCTTGCCAAAATGATCATCTTTAGTATAAGCTAAAAATAGATGTTCAATGGAAATAAAATCATCTTTGTATTCTTGGCGATAGGTTTCAGCTTTATCCAGGAGAGTGTCTAAACTTCGACCTAAATAAACATTAGCAATTGTTCCGGTTATTTTAGGCTGGCGATTAATAAAGCTATCGGTTTTTTCTCGAAACTGATTAACGGATATTTCAGCTTTACTCAGGATATTTTTAGCCAATCCCTCTTGTTCGAGCAACGCTTTCATTAAGTGTTCAGTTTCAATTTGTTGCTGTTGGGATTGTTTGACAAGTTCGGGAGTCCGGGCTAAGGCTTCCCAGGTTTTTTCTGTAAACTTATTCGGATCGGTAGGTTGCATATTTATCCTCTACTTTGATGGTAATTAATTGATCGAAAATTAACAATATTAGGAAGGTTCTAAGTTAGAGATTTCCTATAACACTTTCTTACTATACCCAACTCTATTAAAGTAGTTTATCTTATTTTCACGACCTTTTTAGTACGGTTCACCGAAAATTAGGTGCTAGGTGTGCGGAACTCTGACCGAGGGAAAACAATACAACAGTTAATCTTAAAATCTGAATATTTAAGGGAAATTAATATAATTGAAGGATTTCGGACGGTGATTTATTTTCAATTGATCGAGTGAATATCGGGAAATTGGGATATATTCTCAGCTTATATAGCAGTTGCCACATCTATTAGGACATTCTTGAAAGCTAAAAGCTACTTATAGTAAGTATTTACCTATTGCCCATTGCCCATTCCCTATTGCCTCTTGCTATAAAGTTAATTTAGACTTTATTAGGCTGAAAATCTATTAAAATCCCATTATTCCCGATTCTCGGCTATAGATTAAGAATACTTCCTAATTTTCAATCATAGTAGAACGCTGGGCTCGACAGGCTAGAAAATATTCAACTTCTTCCTCGGTTGTGACCCAGGTTTTTAAGTTTCCATTCCAGGTAAACTCAATCCGATGTCTAAGTCTTAATTGAGAGACCCGTTGATGAGAAACTCCTAAAATTCGAGCTACATCAGATTGTCTTAACATGGAAATTTTCAACCAAAAATGGGGATACCGATGAACAGTAGTAAATCATTTTATTAACACTACTTTTCATCTGATTTGGCTTGATTCTATCAGGGTTATCCTTTAAAAAAAACAGTATTTATTCGGAAAAATAATTCGCTAAAATCGCACTTTTTCGTTAATTTGCGTAATTCTACTGATGTGATGGAGCAACAAAAAGTTATATAGCACTACACATTCCCCCTGTAGAGACGTTGCATGCAACGTCTCTACAGGGGGGGTTAGAAGCATAATCCATAGCATCTATAAGATGATATAAAGATGAATCACCATGATAAAATTTAATAAGCGCTACTCATCATCCTTGAATTCTTCACATAAATCCTGTAGGGTTTGATGTTGAAAACGACGGGAAGAACGGCGATATTTCTTACTAGCTAATTTAGGTTCTAATTGTTGTTTACCTCCTAATTTTGTTTTAGATTTCATATTGGTTTCTACATCCGGTTGTTGTTGAATAGCTGCTTGATACTCGATCGCAGTTTCTAAAAACTCCAAATAAATCGGATAACGTTCCCAGTCGCCCCGAACAATACAATTCGGTTCATCTCGATGGGAGCAATCACTAAATTGACATTTTCCGGTACTTAAACGGCGTTTTGCTTCTGGGAAATAATCAACTAATTCTTCTGGATGACATTCTAATTCGGGCTGATTAAATCCCGGTGTATCGGCTAATAATCCCCCAGTTGGTAATTGAAATAATTCAACATGGCGAGTGGTATGTCTTCCCCGTCCTAACTTTCCTGAAACCGTAGCGACTCTTATATTCAGACTCGGAATTAATTGATTAATTAAACTGGATTTTCCTACCCCCGATGGGCCGGAAATCACTGTGGTTTTATCTTTAAGTTGATAAAGTAAAGTATTTTCTTTAAAGGTATTTTCAGATTGAAAAATAGATTTTTCAATCACTCTACGCTCAGAATCAACCGTATATTCTAAACCACTATTAACACTAATAAATAAAGGATAATATCCACAATTTAATAAGCGATCGCGCCAAAATAATAACGCCTCGGACGACACTAAATCGCACTTATTCAAACATAAACAGACTTCTAAACCCGTTGATTCAGCTTTCACTAAAAACCGACTTAAAGCCGTGATTTCTAACTCCGGTTCGGCGATCGCAAAAACTAACAAAATTTGATTCGCATTGGCAATGGGAGGACGACTCAGTTCCGTAATTCGGGGAAACACCCGAGCGATCGCCCCCCGTTTTCCTGACCAGTCCGGTTCCTCCACCACCACCCGATCCCCCACCATCACCTGCTGACCCATCTTTTTTAAAAGAGAACGACGGGTACATAGCAATAGGGGTTCAGGTGCTAAAACCTGGTCAGATTCCAGTTGAACCTGATAGAAATTCGCTTGAACTGCGACGACGGTTCCCACCAGTTCCGTTGTATTTAAGGAGTCATCACTGATCATTGGACGGGTTTAGGAGTGAGGAACGAACCTGAACCGCAAAAAACTCTCCACAATCTTTGATTTGTTCGATATGATATCCCGCCATGGTCAAACTATCGGGGACTTGTTCAATGGGTTCTCCCCCATCTAACCAAACTTCCAACAGCGAACCCGATGTCATCTGTTCCAGGCGCAATTTAGTCCGAACAAAATTCAAAGGACAAGGAGTCCCCCGCAAATCCAATTGAGCATCCGGCGTTAAAGTATCGGTTTCTCTCATAAAAACAAGGTATTAAAACAATCAAAATCTGATATAAAATCGTTAAATTAGTGCTACAGATGGCAAGGGAACAGGGAACAGGGAACAGGGAACAGGGAATAGGGAATAGGGAACAGGGAACAGGGAATAGGGAACAGGGAATAGGGAATAGGGAATAGGTAATAGGTAATAGGTAATAGGGAATAGGTAATAGGGAATAGGTAATAGGTAATAGGTAATAGGTAATAGGTAATAGGTAATAGGTAATAGGTAATAGGTAATAGGTAATAGGTAATAGGTAATAGGGAATAGAAAGAGTTTACCTCCCCTGCCCCCCTGCTCCCCCTGCCCCCCCTGCTCCCCCTGCCTCCCCTGCCCCCCCTGCTCCCCTTGCTCCCCCTGCCTCCCCTTGCTCCCCCTGCCTCCCCTGCCCCCCCTGCCCCCCCTGCCTCCCCTGCCCCCCCTGCCTCCCCTGCCTCCCCTGCCTCCCCTGCCTCCCCTGCCTCCCCTGCTCCCTTACTTCTGGTGGAATAAGTTACCCAAAAACCCCTCAATTCCGCTCTTTCCCGTGCGATCGCCTCGAATTTTGACCAACTGTTCCAGCAGTTCCCGTTCTTCCTGTGCCACCTTGGTAGGAATTTCCACCTGAACTGTAATTAAATGATCCCCCCGGCTCACCGGATTTCCCAGACGGGGAACCCCCTTATTTTCTAAGGTTAATACCGTTCCGGGTTGAGTTCCCGCCGGAATCGTTAACTTAGTGGGGCCATCAACAGTTTCCACCTCAAAATCAAACCCCAGGATTGCCTGAAGATAGCTAATTTTGACTTCCGATAGAATATTAATCCCATCCCGTTTAAATTTCGGATCGGGTGCCACCGACAAGAACACATATAAATCCCCCGGAGGCCCACTGCGTTTGCCTGCATCCCCCTCGTTAGCAACCCGTAAACGAGTGCCATTATCCACCCCGGCCGGAACATTAATTTTTAGTTTCTTCGTGACTTCATTTAAACCCCGACCGCCACAGGTGGAACATTTATCCTCAATCATCTGTCCCGTACCATTACAGTTCGGACAAACGGAAACTTGAGTAAAACTACCGAAGGGAGTCCGAGTCGCCCGACGGACTTGACCACTACCGCCACAGGTAGAACAGGTTTGGGGGCGAGTCCCCGGTTTAGCGCCCGTTCCAGTGCAGGTTTCACAGGTTTCTAAATGCTTAATGCGGATTTCTTTTTCTCCGCCAAAAATCGCTTCTTTGAACTCTAAACGCAGGTCTAAGCGTAGATCATCCCCCCGTGCCGGGCCAGTGCGTTTACGCGCTTGGGTATTACCGCCCGCCCCGCCACCGAACCCACTGAAGAAGCTCTCAAAAATATCGGTAAACGGATCGGTAAAGTTGGGGTCAAAGCCACCCGCACCACTCGATACCCCGGCTTCTCCAAAGCGGTCATATCGCGCCCGTAACTCCGGTTCTTTTAGCACTTCATAGGCGCGACTAATTTCTTTAAACCGTTCTTCCGCGCCCGCTTCTTTATTCACATCGGGGTGATACTTGCGAGCTAGGCGACGATAGGCACGCTTAAGTTCTTCTGTATCTGCCTCGCGGGAGACACCCAATATTTCATAATAATCGCCTGCCATAGAGTATTTTGCCTAAAATTATTCAGTGAATTGAGAGGTAAAAGGATTGCCCGGATCGGGTGCTGGCTCTGGAACAGAAACTGGATCTATTCCAAAGGGAGTGTCAATGATACTGTTGTTCACAAGGGATAACCCGCTACTGGTATCATCGGTATCTTCCATGCCTTCTAAATCTTCTGCATTTTCCGTGTTTTCTACATCTTCTTGAGTGGCATCCAATGTTGAATCCTCAGAAGCGAAAGACGAAGACGGGGACGGGGACGGGGAAGAATTCTGGCCAGCTTGTTCATAAATGGCCGAACCCAAAGCATACAACATTTCTTGGAACGATTCTACCTGTTGTTTCATCTCCTCGTAGGAGATCTCGGCATTAGCCACGGCTTTTTTTAAGGCAGCAGCTTCTTGACGGACTCGTTCTTTGAGTTGATCACTAATCCGGTTAGCATTTCCTTTCAGGGTTTCTTTACAATTATAGAATAGGGTTTCGGACTGATTTTTCAAATCGGCAACTAAACGCCGTTTTTCATCTTCATCGGCATAAACCTCTGCCTCTTGACGCATCCGTTCAATTTCCGCTTCGGTCAGTCCTCCGGTATTACTAATTTCAATACTTTGTGCCTGCCCTGTCCCCTTATCCTGAGCCGAAACCTTGAGAATGCCATTGGCATCAAGATCAAAGGCGACTTCAATTTGAGGAATACCCCGTTTAGCCGCTGGAATACCACTGAGGAGGAACTTGCCTAAACTTTTATTATCCTTTGCCATGGCTCGTTCTCCTTGGAGGACGTGAATTTCTACGGAGGACTGACCATCAACGGCCGTAGAAAACATTTGAGACCGGCTCGTGGGAATAGTAGTATTGCGTTCAATAATTTTAGTTGAGACTCCCCCGAGGGTTTCTAAGCCTAAAGATAAAGGGGTAATATCTAATAACAATAAATCCTTCACTTCCCCGGCTAAGACTCCCGCTTGAATGGCGGCACCTAAAGCCACGGCTTCATCGGGGTTAACCGAACGATCTGGGGTGCGACCGCCAAAATAATCACTAATGGCTTGTTGCACCGCCGGAATGCGGGTAGACCCCCCGACTAAAATAATCCGATTAATCTGATCCGGTTGTAAACTGGCATCTTTGAGGGCTTGGGCAACGGGTTCGATCGTGCTGTCTACGAGATGTTTCACCAACCCTTCAAATTCACCCCTACCTAGTTCTAGTTCCAAATGTTTAGGCCCAGAATCATCGGAGACAATAAAGGGTAAATTAATGGAAGTGGTGTTGCGATTGGATAGCTCGATTTTGGCTTTTTCGGCGGCTTCTCGTAACCGTTGCACCGCCATTTTTTCCGATGATAGGTTAATTCCTTCCTGGGTTTTGAATTTTTGGATCATCCATTGCACGAGACAGTTATCAAAATCATCCCCACCCAAATGATTATTTCCTGCGGTTGATTTGACCTCAAAAATCCCGTCTCCGAGTTGCAGAATGGAGACATCAAAGGTACCGCCCCCGAGGTCAAATACCAAAATTTTCTGTTCTTGGTCTTGTTTATCTAACCCATAGGAGAGAGCCGCCGCCGTGGGTTCATTAATAATCCGCAGTACGTCTAACCCGGCAATGGTTCCGCCGTCCTTGGTGGCTTGTCTTTGAGCATCGGTAAAATAGGCGGGAACCGTAATCACCGCTTGGGTGACGGCTTCTCCCAAATAGGCTTCTGCATCTTCCTTGAGCTTTTGCAAGACCATCGCCGAGATTTCCTGCGGGGTATAGACTTGGTTGCGAATTTGGACATTAACGGTATCGTCCTTGCCCTTCACACAGTTATAGGGAACCCGGGAGCGTTCTTCTTCGGTATCTTCCCACCGACGCCCAATAAACCGCTTAATGCTGTAAACGGTATTTTCCGCATTGGTAACGACTTGTCGCTTGCCCAATTGACCGATGAGGCGATCGCCATACTTGCCAAATCCCACAATACTAGGAGTGGTTCGTCCTCCCTCAGAGTTGGAAATGACAATGGGTTGACCCCCTTCTAAGACCGCCACACAACTATTTGTTGTTCCTAAGTCAATGCCAATGACTTTTCCCATAACTCCTCTTATCAGTTATCAGTTATCAGTGATCAGTGATCAGTTATCAGTCGATAGTTAATAGTTATCAGTTATTGGTCATCAGTTATCCGTAAACAGTTATTATCAGTCAAAAATTATTTTCAGTAATCAGTTATCAGTTATTATCGATAAACAGTGATCAGTCAATAACTATAGCAATCTGCGCTTTCGAGAAGGAGGTTATAACATTTCAATACTGATATGAAACAGTCAGAAGTATTATCCCATATGCGATGTTCCCTTTGGCTCAGTAATTTTGAACACAAATCAAATAGGATTGCTACAGGTATTAACTATTGACTGATAACTATTAACTATTAACTGATAACTGATAACTGATGACTGACAACTGATTAAGGGGTTTCTGCTTCTGCCGTGGATGCTTCTGTAGAATCGGAAGAACCCGGTTCTGGAGCGGTTGCTACCTTCACCATGGCATGACGTAATACCTTTTCTCCCAATTGATAACCGTGCATTAAATCCTCAATCACCGTTCCTTCCGGGTAGGCATCCGTAGGTTCTCGCATCACCGCTTCATGTAAATTCGGGTCAAAAGGCTCTCCCTCTGGACGCATCACCGCTACCCCAAGTTGTTTGAGGGAATCTACCATTAATTTATAAACCCCCTGGTAACTTTTGTGGATATTCATTTCCGCATCCGTCTGGGGTTTAATTTGAGATCTAGCCCGATCAAAGTTATCCACCACCTGGAGTAACGGTTTCAGGGTTGACCCTTTAATGGAAATTTCTAAATCTTCTTTTTCCTTTTGAGTCCGTTTGCGGAAGTTTTCAAAATCCGCAGCTAGACGGCGATATTGCCCCGTGATGTCTTCTAGTTGAGCTTTCAAGGAAGTATTGGCTTCTGCTAAGGCCATGAATTCTTGCTGAAGGCCCTCACCGCTTGATTCTATTTCCTGACCAAAGGTGGTTTCGCCAGGAGCAGTCGTGTCCGTTGCCACAGAAGTTTCAGAGCTTGATTCTGTCGCCGTTGTAGCATCATCTTCGAGATCACCAAAGCTTTTCGCTTCCGATTCAGAGGTTGAATAGGATTGACCCGTTAGTTCATCAGGAGTATTAGCTGTTGAATTAGGCACCATAATCGTACTTTGTCCTTGTTGATCACAAAAAATCCAGCGAGATTTCCTAAACCTTCAAGATATTAGGAGCAACCTCACCCTTTATGACTGTAAACGTTACTTCAAAAATTTTAACTGAATCGGAGCCATTCATCCCACCCCAGGGGGAATACCGCAACAGTAGGATTTTTGAGGAGTTATCTTGAATCAGAAGTTCTTCCATTCAGTTGCCTCAAACTATTAAATCTTAAAATACAATCTGGTGACTGAGGAAAAGCTATCATCAATATAGATTATTAATAAAGTGAACTACTCACCGCTAACCGGGAGTACCAGGTGGAGCGGGGGACTTCCCTGCGGTGTAAGTTAAAATCCAGATAAATTGCAGATGAAAGCGGTTGTATTCTGGAGACTTGGCTCTTAGATGGGTCTGAAAATCGGCTAGAAAATTTAAAGATATATACCTTAAGTCTAGGCTATGACTAATACATCCCAAAGACGCGCCTTGGTTGTTCAAAGTAATACTCCCTTTGGCAACAAATTAATTCAATCTGGCTATATTAATCCTGAGCAACTTCAGCAGGCCCTAAAAACTGCCCGCCCCGGTCAGCCCCTAACGGAAATTTTGGAATCAATCACGGGTCAGCCTCTGCCCCCGGAG
This sequence comes from Planktothrix sp. PLAVEN19ND, assembly GCF_057220675.1. Classification (NCBI taxonomy): domain Bacteria; kingdom Bacillati; phylum Cyanobacteriota; class Cyanophyceae; order Oscillatoriales; family Microcoleaceae; genus Planktothrix; species Planktothrix sp. PLAVEN19ND. The sequence goes on from NZ_CM170132.1 coordinate 5,151,525, forward strand.
TTAGCCCGTCAGTACAAAAAACAACAGTTATTTGAACTGAGAATTGTTCATGGGGTCGAAGCCTATGATCCTGAAATTGAACCGATGACGACGGAAGAACTCGAAGTCATGCTGAAATTTCTGGAGACGGGTTTAGAAACCTGTAAACGCCATCGCTTTATTCCCCTACGCAAAGTCGAAAATGATCCCTCCTCGGTCTTGATTGCGATGGTTGACCCCGATAACCTAACGGCGTTGGAGGAGTTAAGAAACCAAATTCTGCGACCCAAAGCCCTGAAGTTACAACGGCGGGTGATTACCCATGAAGATTATGACCAAATCATTTCTGCCTACAGTGATGAGGATGTTAAACGCAAAGCCGTCGAAGCTGCCATTCGTGATAAAGAAAAATTAGATTTTACCGCCGGGGATTTTGATACCACAGACCTTGAGGATGTGGGGGATGAAGGCGGTGGCATGGATTTGGCCGATGAAATCGAACAATCGGAAACGGCCCCGGTGATTAAAGCGGTGAACATCATTCTCGCTAAAGCTCTCTCGGAAGGAGTATCCGATATTCACGTGGAGCCCCAAGAACATGAGATGCGGATTCGGATGCGTCGAGATGGGGTTTTAGAGGAATATTATAAGTTTCCGAAAAAGGTGATTCCCGCCATTACCTCCCGGTTTAAGATTCTAGCGGAAATGGATATCGCCGAACGCCGTCAAGCCCAAGATGGTCGGATTCGTCGGAAGTTTCGAGGACGGACGATCGATTTTCGGGTGAATAGTCTCCCCAGTCGCTACGGGGAAAAAATTGTTTTGCGGATTTTGGATAGTTCCTCCACTCAATTAGGCTTAGATAAATTAATTACCGATCAAGAAACCTTAGCCTTAGTTCGGGAAACCGCTTCTCGACCCTTTGGGTTAATTTTAGTCACCGGGCCAACGGGTTCAGGAAAATCCACCTCCTTGTATTCGGTTTTAGCCGAACGCAACGATCCTGGGATTAATATTAGTACGGCCGAAGACCCGATTGAATATGCCTTACCCGGAATTACCCAATGTCAGGTAATTCGAGAGAAAAATTTAACTTTTGCTAATATTTTACGGGCGTTTTTACGACAAGATCCCGATGTATTGCTCGTGGGGGAAACCCGGGATTTAGAAACAGCTAAAACTTCTATTGAAGCCGCCTTAACTGGACACTTAGTGTTAACGACTTTACACACAAACGACGCCGCCGGGGCGATCGCCCGTTTGGATGAAATGGGGGTAGAACCCTTCATGGTGTCGGCTGCCTTATTAGGGATTCTCGCCCAACGTCTGATGCGTCGGGTTTGTGGCGAGTGTCGGGTTCCCTATACCCCCACGGTTGAAGAACTAGGTCGCTATGGACTATCGGCTTCCCAAGAAGTTGATATTACCTTTTATAAAGCCAATACCATTGCTCCTGAACAACGCAAGCATCTGACGGATGGGGGTCAGTTGTGCAAAAAATGTAATGGACTGGGTTACAAAGGTCGGGTAGGGGTCTACGAATTCTTAAAGGTGACTGAAAGACTGCAAACCCTAATTACCAAAGGTGCCCCCACGGAACAAATTAAGGAAGCGGCCGTGGAAGAAGGCATGAAAACCATCTTAGCCTACAGTTTGCAGCTAGTCCGTGAAGGCTATACCACCTTTGAAGAAGTGGAACGGGTCACATTTACCGATTCGGGTTTAGAAGCTGAACTCAAAGCCAAACGGAAACAGGGCTTAACCTGTAAGAGTTGTGAAGCGGAATTGAAACCGGAATGGTTAGATTGTCCCTATTGCATGACCCCACGCTTTACCAGCTAAACATGGGGGAAAAATTGCTATTTTCCACAGGTTTCCCAGGGGTTTTGGTGCTTAGTAAAACACTACTATTGGGAATACTAGGAGAAATTCTTAATTTTCAGAGGTCTTGGGTTAACACTCCCAACTGATCAAATCGTTACAACTTAATTTAGAGGAGAACAATAATGGGATTAATGATTGAAGACGCTTTAGAGTCTTTAGTCGAGCAGGGGGGGTCTGATATTCATATTCAAGCAGGCGCGCCCATCTTTTTCCGAATTAGTGGGAAACTCACCCCTCAGCCTCAATTTGGGGAAACTCTATCGGCGGAGGAAGTGCAATCTCTGATCTATCAAATGCTGAATAATATGCAGCGTAAGCAGTTAGAGCAGGAATGGGAATTGGACTGTGCCTATGGGGTACGGGGACTGGCGCGGTTCCGGGTGAATGTCTATCGGGAACGGGGGTGCTGGGCGGCTTGTTTACGGGCCTTAGCCTCTAAGATTCCTAATGCGGATAAATTAGGGGTTCCCCAAGTGATTCGGGATATGACCGAACGTCCGAGGGGCATGGTGTTGGTCACTGGTCAAACGGGTTCGGGTAAAACCACAACCATGGCGGCTTTGTTAGACTTAGTGAATCGGACTCGCTCCGAACATATTCTGACGGTGGAAGATCCGATTGAATATGTGTTCCCTAATATTAAAAGTTTATTCCACCAACGGCAGAAGGGAGAAGACACTAAGAGTTTTGCGAATGCTTTAAAAGCGGCATTGCGGGAAGACCCCGATATTATTCTGGTGGGGGAAATGCGGGACTTAGAAACCATTGGTCTGGCGATTTCGGCGGCTGAAACCGGTCACTTAGTCTTTGGAACCCTGCACACGAACTCGGCAGCGGCGACGGTAGACCGGATGTTAGACGTATTCCCACCTATCCAACAACCTCAAGTTCGCTCCCAGTTATCGGGTTCACTGGTGGGGGTTTGTAGTCAAAACTTGGTTCCCGCCATTGGGGGAGGTCGTCGGGCTTGCATCGAAATTATGATGAATACTCCGGCTATGGCTAACCTGATTCGGGAGGGAAAAACCGCTCAAATTTATTCCCAAATTCAAATGGGGGCAAAGTTAGGAATGCAAACGATGGAAATGGCCTTGGCGAGACTCTATACCGAGGGTCAAGTGACTTGGGAAGCGGCGATGAGTAAATCGTCTAAACCCGATGAATTGGAACGTTTAATTGGCCCGGCTCCCTCGGCGACTAAGGGACAAAAAGCTAGAGCATAATCAGTCATCAGTCATCAGTTAACAGTTATCAGTGTAAGAGTTATCAGTCATCAGTTGACAGTAAAGAGTTCATTGTTAATATTTGTGGGCTAAAAATAGTTAACAGTTAACTGTCAACTTCTTAACTGATAACTGTTGACTGTTAACTGATGACTGATTAGGGGCAGGTTCATCGAGATGCACGGTAATTAACAAAGATCGAAAAGAACCCGCCCGTACCAGTGATCAGTAAAAGGTTAATTAATACTGAATAGGTAAAAATATATGGCAGGTAGTGTAGTTCGGAGTCAAGTCAGAAATCGGGGTTTCGACTTTAAACGAATTGAAGAAAGTATTAGTATTGCCCTGGCAAGTATTACAGTTAAAGACTTGGCAATTTTTGCTCGTCAGTTTGCGTCTATGTTTAATGCTGGGATTGCGATGGCGAGATGTTTGAGTGTATTAAGTGAACAATGTAGTAATGCCAAGTTAAAAAACGCCTTAACTTCGATTCGGGCTGATGTGGAAGAAGGGACGGAACTTTCTGTGGCGATGAGGAAATTTCCCGATATTTTTGATCAGCTTTTTATTAGTATGGTGTCGGCGGGAGAAACTGGGGGGGTATTAGATGAAGTTTTAGAACGGCTGGCGGTGATGATGGAAAAAAACCACAAAACCAGCGCTGAAATTAAGTCAGCGATGTCCTATCCCAAAACCGTGTTTTTTATTGCTATTACTATCTTTTTTGGGATGACAACATTTTTGCTTCCCACTTTTGCTAAGGTGTTTCAGGATATTGGGGCAACACTGCCAATGTTTACCCAGATTATGCTCAATATTAGTTCCTTTTGTAGAACTTGGCCACCGATTCCGCAGGGAATTATCATCGGAGTAATTTTTGGGCTATTGACGGCCTATAAAATTTCCTATAAAACCCCCGCCGGAAGAATGTTTTTTGATAAGCTATTTCTGAAGTTACCGATTTTTGGAAACCTGATTAAAATTTCTGCTGTAGCAAGGTTTTGTACCATTTTTGGGAGCTTAACTCGGTCTGGGGTGCCGATTATGAATTCCCTGGAAATTGTGGAAGAAGTGGCGGGAAATGCCCTGATTGCCCAAACGATTCACCATGCTAGAGAGTCTATTCAACAGGGGGGTTTAATTAGTTTAGCTTTACAGGAGGGAAATGTATTTCCGGCTTTGGCGATTCAAATGATTGCCATTGGGGAAGAATCGGGGGAACTGGATAAAATGTTGATGAAGGTGGGGGCGTTCTATGAAACGGAAGTGGAAGAAGCCGTAAAAGGACTCACCAGTATGTTAGAACCTCTGATGATTGTGATGGTGGCCGGAATTGTCGGTTCAATTTTGTTATCTATGTATTTGCCCATGTTTTCAGTATTTGAAAAAATGGGTTGAACACTGTTCAAGGGAAGACTAAACGATATGTATTCCCTTGAATCTAATAATTTGAAATTAATTTTTTATCCAGGTTATGTCTATTCAAAAATCTCATTATGAAGCGTTGCTGGCAGAATATAGTAATTCGGAAGCTGTAATTACTTTACTCAAGCAACATCGTCCTTATTTTGAAATGGTTCCGAGTATTCGCCGCTCCGATGATAGTGTGATTACGATTCCCTTACCCATCGTGCGTTTGCGTCATGGCGTTTCCTATTCGGGAGTGCCGGGAATTAGTATTAAACCTGGCGATGCCCTGGGTTTGCCCTGCGATATTGGGATTCTGATGTGTGACCCAGAATGGAAAGTTAAAATTGGGCCGGAAATTTTTGTTTTTATTCATCGTCCTCAAGAAGAATTATCGGATTTATTAAGACGCTGGCGATTAACTCAAGTCCTATTAGATCAAGATTATGAATGGATTATGCCTCACCATTATAAACATATTGATTCCCAAGAGGCGGAGGATCTTTATCCTTTATTTGTTTTATTTCCCGAGACATCGGAATCGATTAAACGCGGATTAATTGGAGCCAATTTACCATTTGTTATCCACTCCTTAGAGGAGATCATTGACAATTATGAATACCCGGATTTTGATGCAATCCCATTAGAAGAATATCAAGAATTTGGTGGGGAATAAGGATCAGCTTTGATACTTCATATAATCAATCCGGTTCCCGTTTATAACGTCGGGGGTTGCGTTCTCCATGGTGACTTTGTTTCCTGTACCAGCGATACCATTCCCCAGAAATCCGAATGGAAAGCCATAGTAATAATAATGCAATTAATCCCCCCTGTTTAGGGGCGTCGAAGGCAAAAATTACCAAGAAAATACAAAGAATATCCTGTCCTAAAATCACCCATAGGGGCAAACCCCGTAGACGATAAAATAATCCTGTTTGCACTAATTGTAAAACCAGAGCCAGTAAACCCGCAACAATGGCAATAATCCAATATAAGCCCGGTTGAACGTTAGTTGCTCCGGCGATCGCTAAACCCAAAATAGCACCCACAAAGGGGCTAAATAGTAATTGTATTATTTGTAAAATCCGCTGTCCCAGTAGTTTTTTTGATGCAAAAATTTCAAATAATGACCAACTGACGAGAACCCCGACAACAACCTGTGGAGAAAATTTAGACAGAAACGGTACACTCGACCATAAATCATTTCGCAATAAACCAATAACCAGTAAGGGTAAAGCAATCCTTAATCCCGCCGCCGCCGAAGCCGATAGCACCGCTAGAAGTTCAATCATAAATCAAAGTGAGGAACGGAGTATTTGATACCGAAAATTAAATAGGGGGTCTGAGCCTGGTTTAAAGGGTGATCTTATATTCTATATATTAATTATGATTTTGTTACAAATGGTGATTTTATTTTCTCTATTCAATAAATGAAGTTTCTCTGTCAAGGTTTCTATGTTTATAAACTGGGTTAATTCTATTATGACATATCTATTCTAACTGGGAACTTTTCAAGTCATTAAATGTCTATAAAGTTCGGAGCAAACAGCACTAAAATGATCCCAAAATTCCTAATTGGTTTAATCGTTAGTATCATCTCTTTAAATCCCAGTTTATCCCTTGCCTTAGTAACCCCTGATCGAATTGATCAAAAAGTAGAATGTGATCTATTAGTGGTTGGGGGCGGACTGGCGGGAAGTGCGGCGGTTTATGAAGGGTTACTGGCAGGAAAAACCGTTTGTTTAACCGAAATTACCGACTGGGTTGGGGGACAAATTTCTGCCCAGGGAACCTCCGCCCTCGATGAAAGACCGACCCAAAGATCTCTTTTATTTTATCCGAGAGGGTATTTAGAATTACGGGCAGAAATTGAAAAAAAATATGGAATTCTGAACCCGGGTGCTTGTTGGGTGAGTGAGGCTTGTTTTATGCCAGAAGCTGGGCATGAAATTTTATTAAAAATGTTAAAAAAATCCGAAAAGAAAGGGAAAGGAAAATTACACTGGTTTCCCGCTACTGTCATTAAAGATATGGCAATTACCGATCATCAAATTATAGAAGCGATCGCAATTCAACATATTTCTGCCCCTGGACAACCGCCCTTAAATACAAAACCTTTATCTGCGATTATTGATGATGCTTATGAGTATGAAAATTCCCCACAATTACATAAAACAATTATTAAATTTATTCCTAAACGAAAAGCGAATCAAGGAGCCGATTGGTATATTATTGAAGCGACAGAAACCGGAGAAATTATTGGTTTAACTAATATTCCCCATCAACTCGGAATTGATCCCCGTTCTCCCCAAGAACCCACATCATCTAGTATTACAAAATATCCCTATTGTACTCAAGGATTTACCTATACCTTTGCTATGGAGGCGACTAAAAATCCCCAAATCCATGAAAAACCCTCATTTTATGATCAATATGCTCCCTATTATAGTTATGAATTACCCCGATTAGCCAATTTTAATTTAGTTTATACCTATCGGCGAATTCATAGTATGAATCCCAAAGAAAAACGGTCAGGAAATCCCAGGGAATGGCCGATTTATCCTGGGGATATTACTATGCAAAATTGGACGTGGGGAAACGATTATCGACCCGGAACCTCAGCAGATAACTTAATTTTAAGCCCCGCTCAATTAGAAGCAACAGATCAACTCGAACCAGGGGGATGGAAAGGCGGGTTAAGAACAGAAACCTTGCGAAAAGGAGAAGAAAATGCCCAAGGGTTTTTCTATTGGTTAGTAGCAGGAACTACCGACTCCCAACTGGGTGAAGGTATTAAACAAAAATATCCCAATTATCGCTATTTATCAGGGTTAAATTCTCCCATGGGAACCGTTCATGGGTTATCTAAATATCCCTATATCCGAGAAGGGAGACGAATCATTGGTCGTCCTTCCTATGGTCAAAAAGACGGATTTAGGGTATCAGAAATTGATATTTCTCGGAATAACTTTCGTCAAGATTGGTACACTAAAAATTTAACTCCAGAAACCTATAGACTGCTGTGGTTAGAGTTAGGGAGATTAAACAGTTTACCCGCTTTCTCCGGCGAAAAAACTATTGCAGAAATTAAAGCCCGTTCTCGGGCTACAATTTATCCTGATACCGTAGGAATTGGTCATTATGCGATTGATTTTCACCCCTGTTTAACCCTAAGTCCACCGGAAACTCCAGGGAATATGGAACGGGAAGGAGAACGTCAAGGACAGGGGGAAGCTTATCCCTTTCAAATTCCTTTAAGAGCCATGATTCCGCAAAAAATTGATAATCTATTAATAGCAGGAAAAAGTATTGCTGCCAGTCATGTTGCGGCGGCGGCTTATCGGGTTCATTCCTTTGAATGGTCGGTGGGGGCGGCGGCGGGAACCACCGCAGCATTTAGCTTAAAAACCGAAGTTTTTCCCTATGAATTAGTGGATGATTTACCCTATCGGGAACCAATATTAGAGGAGTTACAACGGTTATTAGAAAGCAATAATAATCCGATTTTATTCCCAGGAATGTCTATTTTTAATCAGTCTTGGGAAGATTGGCAATAATCACATAACTTCCGCAGGAGTTCTATTAATTTATCCTAGGCGACTTAGGATATAATAGTGAGTATCCTAGTAATTGTAAACAGAACAGATCACAATTATGAGACTAGATGAAGCGGTTGAATTTGCAGAAAATCCTGAACCTCGGTGTCCCTGTGTGTTGTTGTTGGATACTTCCGCATCCATGCAAGGAGTTCCCATTGACGCCTTAAACGATGGACTGATGGCGTTTAGAAATGATTTAATTCGGGATGAACTCGCTAAAAAACGGGTGGAAGTAGCAATTATTTCCTTTGATAATCAAGTTAAAATTTTACAGGATTTTGTTACTGCCGATCAGTTTGAACCGCCTTTATTAACCGCCCAAGGTCAAACTTTTATGGGAACTGCAATTAATCAATCTTTAGATTTAGTGGCGGCGAGAAAGTTAGAATATCGTAATAATGGTATTACCTATTATCGTCCCTGGGTATTTATGATTACCGATGGTGAACCTCAAGGAGAAAATGACCGGGTGACAGAAGAAGCAACTAGACGAATTCAAGAGGAAGAATTTAAAAAACAGGTGGCTTTTTTTGCTGTGGGAGTTGAAGGGGCAAATCTGGATAAATTAGCTCAAATTGTCCAGAGAACTCCGTTAAAATTACGAGGGTTAGACTTTAGAGAAATGTTTATTTGGTTATCTACAAGTATGCAAACCGTTTCCCATTCTAAAGTTGATGAACAAGTGGCTTTACCACCTCCAGGATGGGGAAGTGTTTAAGCAATTATTCATAAAAAATAGGAGTTTTCTGTCCGTCGTTAAATTATATAAAATTACAATGGATTTAATTGGTCATTGGCAAGTTGTCTCAGCATCAGTAACCGGAAAAAGTCATGAAAAACAAAATATGCCTTGTCAGGATGCTCAGGGTTATAAACGGTTATCTAATAATCAATTAATTTTTGCTGTAGCTGATGGAGCAGGTTCGGCAAAATTAGCGGATTTAGGAGCGAATATTGCTGTTAAAATAGCTTTAGAGACTCTGGAAAAACAGATTAATTCTGTTGATATAGATATTGTTTGGGAAGATTATCTAAAAGAGGCTTTAAATGCGGCTTTAATTGCTATCCAAACAGAATCTGTTACCCAAGAAACAGAAGTTAGAGAATTAGCAACTACTTTAATTATAGGTATAGCCACACCGGAATTAGTCGCTGTTGCTCAAGTGGGAGATGGGGCAATGGTTGTGGAGGATAAAACCGGAAATATTCTGGAATTAACCATACCAACTAGTGGAGAATATTTGAATGAAACGGTATTTTTAATTGCTCCGAATGCAGTTGAAACTGCACAAATCAACCTCTGGTTAGGACAACCGAAATATTTAGCTGCTTTTTCCGATGGTTTACAAATGTTAGCGTTAAAAATGCCAGAAGGAAAACCCCATCACCCGTTCTTTTCTCCTCTGTTTAAATTTGTAGAAACCATCACCGATGAAACCGATGCTCAAGAACAGTTAATCGGGTTTTTGCGATCGCCCCGGGTCACAGAAAGAACCGATGACGATCTAACCTTAATCTTAGCCAGTTTTAACCCTTAATCTAATTCATCTGGGTTAATTCCCATCTGTCGCAAACGTTCTGCTAAACGTTGACTACGTTCGGTTTCTTGTCTTAATAATACTTCCGTTTCTTCTGCCCGTTGACGTTCGGTTTCTGCCCGTTGACGTTCGGTTTCTGCTCGTTGATGTTCGGTTTCTGCTCGTTGACGTTCAGTTTCTGCCCGTTGAATTTCCTGTTCCAACTGTTGATTAATTTCCACATAAGACAAGAATTTTGCCCCATCAGGGCGATAGATTTTTAGTGGGTGTTCTGAAACTTCAAAACGAATCCCCAACCGAGGACTAACATAATTTTCAGAGATTTCAATTACATCTAACCCCCCATCCCCACGCTGCCAACCTTGGAATTGATAATTGTCAGGATTATAAATATAATATTCCTCCACGCCGTAGCGTTCATAAAACACTAATTTGCGTTCCATTTCCGACTTTGTATTCCCCGGAGAAAGAATTTCAAAAACCACTTGCGGGGCAATTCCTTCTTCCCTCCATTGCAAATAAGAACCCCGTTTTCCTTTCGGTCTTCCTAATACCACTAAAACATCCGGTGCATTGACAATATGAGGTTTTCCCTCCACCGGATACCAGAATAAATCCCCGGCTACAAATACATTAGGATCATGAGCAAATAACCATTCTAAATTCTGTTCAATTGCCACAATCCAATTAAATTGTTCTGTATTATTTGCCATGGGTTTTCCATCAGTTTCGGGATAGATAATTTCCGTTGGGTTAAGAGTTGCAGGTTGAGAAACCATAACTTTAATTAAAATAAAGGGAATGGGGATCACGGATTTAATAGGATGACGCAGATTAACACAGATTTTAATCTGTGAAATCCGTGAAATCCTCTTAAATCCGTGATCGGTAATGGGGAAGATATAAAATCCTTTTAATCTATTATACTATCTACTTCATAACCTATGATCCAGTATAAATTCAGTCCCGTTGTCAGGAGTTGCAGCAGATGAAGCTTAAAGAGTTATTAGCAAAAGTTGGGATATCAATATCGTCCGAGTCTCACCCGGCTTTAGAACAAGAAGTTAAGGGGTTAAAAACGAACTCTATTGCTTGTCAACCGGGGGATTTGTTCTTAGGAATGCCCGGAACCCGGGTCGATGGCGGGGAATTTTGGCCTAGTGCGATCGCCTCCGGTGCGGTAGCAGCTATTATTTCCCAAACCGCCGTCGAAAAAACCCAAGACCGCATTACCGCCGAACATCCCTGTATCATTCCCAGCGATAATCTGACCCAAACCTGCGCCCAAATTGCCACGGCTTTTTATGACCATCCGGCGGAAAAATTGCGCCTGGTAGGGGTCACAGGAACCAATGGCAAAACCACAACCACCCATTTGATTGAATTTATCCTCAGCCATAGTAACCATCCCACAGCCTTACTGGGAACTCTGTACGCCCGTTGGCCAGGATTCCAAGAAACGGCCACCCATACCACCCCCTTCTCCGTAGAATTACAGGGACAACTGGCCCAGGCGGTGGCCGCCGGATGTGAGTTTGGGGCGATGGAGGTGAGTTCCCATGCGTTAGACCAGGGACGGGTTCTTGGTTGTCCGTTTCAAGTGGCCGTGTTTACCAATTTAACCCAAGATCATTTGGACTATCACGCCACAATGGAGGATTATTTTGCGGCGAAATCCCTATTATTTAGTCCCGACTATCTCAAGGGTCGAGCTATTATTAATGCCGATGACCCCTATGGCCAAAGGTTAATAGCCCAATTGGGGGATAGGGCGTGGAGTTATAGCACCAGTGACCCAAGGGCTGATCTCTGGGCGGATCAACTGTCCTACCAACCCACGGGGGTTAAGGGTGTTCTCCATACTCCCCAAACAGAGGCGGAATTTTATTTACCTTTGGTCGGTCAATATAATTTATCTAACCTGTTAGCTGCTGTTGGGGCGGGGCTAAGTTTGGGCTTAGATTTAACTACCATTGTCGAAAAAACGACTCAGTTTGAGGGAGTTCCAGGACGGATGGAACGGGTACAAATTAGTCCTGATCAGGATATTAGCGTAATTGTGGATTATGCTCACACCCCCGATAGTTTGGAGAATTTACTCAAGGCGTCCCGTCCGTTTATTCCGGGTCGGATGATTTGTGTCTTTGGTTGTGGGGGCGATCGCGATCGGACTAAACGCCCGAAAATGGGGAAAATTGGGGCAGAATTAGCTGATATTGCCGTTGTGACTTCGGATAATCCTCGCACGGAAGACCCGGAACAGATTTTACAAGATGTTTTAGCCGGAATTCCTGACAGGATCAAACCGATTGTGATTGCAGATCGGGCTAAAGCAATTCATACTGCTATTCTGGAAGCTCAACCGGGAGATGGGGTATTAATTGCGGGAAAGGGTCACGAAGATTATCAAATTTTGGGGACTGAAAAAATCCATTTTGATGATCGAGAACAAGCCCGCAATGCTTTAGCTATTCGGATCAAATAACACAGTTAGAAAAAAAATGATTCTCTTTAACAGTGCAACTTATTCCCCCTTTTTTAAGGGGGTTTATGGGGGATCATCTGTAGCGTTAATAACTAGATTCATATTGGTTTTTGTGGTGTTTTTCCAGAGTTATGAAACACCCCTGAAGGGGTGACTACGAAGATTGTATATAGGCTTGTCTAAAGATATAAATTGAGAGAATAATTAAAAATATTCTAAACATTAGAGTCACGGTTTGATCGGATAATTTGGGTAAAAATCGGGTGCTAATTTGCGCTCCGAATAATCCTCCTAACCCTAAAATAATTCCTGGAATCCATAATACATTCCCTTGAGTTGCGTGTCCAACACAAGCAGAAATAGCTGTAATCATAATCACTCCTAAACTGGTTTGAATCGCAACTTTAATGGTTTCTCCTAATAACAATATTTGCAAAGGAACCATAATAATTCCTCCACCCACGCCAAATAATCCGGCTAAAATTCCGGCGGAACTTCCGGTTAAAATTCGAGAGAAAACCGGATTAAATGGCATATTATCCTCAGAATTTATAGTAGATTCAGAGGTTTGTTGTTCTTCCCGTTGTTTTTTCTTAGCTATTATTTGTTTACGAACTTCTACTAAATAAACATTTAATAATAATAAACAGCCAAATAAAAATAATAATAATCTTGAGGAAAATATTCCCGCCAAAAATACCCCAATTTGTGCCGTTAATACCGAAGGAAATCCTATACCAATTACTTTATTTAAACTCAGATATCCCATCCGCCAATTTTGAAAACTTCCAGAAATAGCCGTAATCACAATGGATAAACTACTGGTTGCGACCGCTTGAACAGGTGTATATCCTAAGGCTACTAATAAAGGAACTAAAACCGTCCCGCCCCCAATTCCTAAAAATCCCGCTAAAATCCCAGCAATCAATCCCCCACCAGCTAAAATAATTAATTGAAATGTAGTCATATTTATTGTAATTAATAGGGTTCCTATCGATTATAATGAAAATCTGGCTATAGAATTTACTTTAGGTGTAATCCTATTTCCTATTCCCTACCATGATCATTATTCAGAAAATTATACAATTTTTATATACGATTTTCACCCAACCCATTAGAATCGGCGAAATCACGATTTCGGTAAGTCTAATTATTACGGTAATTATATCACTATTAGTCGTAATTTTCTTGGCGCGATTGGTGACAAACTGGCTGCGGGATAAATTATTGATTAAATGGGGATTTGATGAAGGAAGTCGAGAAGCGATCGCCACAATTTTTTATTATTTTGTAATTGCATTAGGGTTTATTATTGTTCCTCAAGCCTGCGGTTTAGATATTCGATCTTTAACCTTCTTAGCCGGGGGTTTAGGGATTGGAATTGGTTTAGGATTTCAAGGATTATTCCAGAATTTTGTCAGTGGATTAATCCTACTAATTGAACGTCCGGTCAAAGTAGGAGATTATATTGAAATTGATGATTTAGAAGGCAATATTAAAAAAATATCAATTCGCGCTACAACCATTTTAACTAATGATGGAATCTCAATTATTGTCCCCAATCAAAGTTTAGTCAATGCCAATATTATTAACTGGAGTTATGGAAATATTAATAGTCGAATTCATATTAAAATCCCCGTCGCTTACGGAAGTGATCCGGTGTTAGTGACAGAAGTTTTATTAACCGTTGCTCGTCAAGAATCCAGAGTTTTATCCTATCCGGCTCCTCAAGTTTGGTTAAGAAATTTTGGAGATGATTGTATTAACTTTGAACTCTTAGTTTGGATTGATCAACCCAAAGCTAGACTTCCGATTCAAAGTGCCTTAAACTATATGATTGAAAATGCTTTTAAAAAAAACAATATTACTATTCCTCTACCCCAAAGAGATTTATGGATTAAAAATCCCGAAGACCTAAGAATGATTTTTAACCCCGATCAAACTGTTGTTAATTCTCCGGTTGAAACCCCATCTTTTCCGATTCAAACTATTGAAAATTCTCAAGGTTTAGAACTGGAATCTATTAATCATATATCCCTGCGAGATTTATTAAGAAAAGTTGTTTATTTTGAACAGTTAACCGAACTGGAAATATTAGGATTAATTGAACAAGGGTATCGAGAAACTATTGTTCCTGGAGCGTTTATTTTCCATGAAGGAGATCCGGGGGATGCGTTCCATATTATTCTTTCAGGTTCTGTAGAAATTATATCAGAAAAACTCGATAAACAGATTAGAAATTTACAAGCTGGGGACTTCTTTGGAGAACTAGCTTTAATTATGGGAATCCCCCGCACAGCGGCGGTTAGAACCCTAGAAACAACCATTTTATTTGTGGTTGATCGCAATGTATTTCACTATTTTTTATCTAAATATCCGCAAGTCGCGGATCAAATTGCAGAAAAATTAGTTGAACGCAAACAGGAATTAGTTGAACGTCAACAACTATTAAGAGAAATGGGAGTATTGGGGGAAGAAGAAGATTTAGAGATTAATCCTCTGGTCTGGATAAGAGAACGAATGAAAGCATTATTTGGAATTTAAAAGTAACAATAATATTAATCAATTTTTAGATAATTTCCTGCGTCTACAGCGTAAATATTTCGCGGTTATTGTTTTTTGCGAAGGAGTGATCGCTTTCTTTTTCGGCTGCTTCATAGCACCAGGGGAAACACCGGAAAAGTAAGCCGTGAATGAGTTTCAGGATTTTGGAGTGTGTAATGCGTAGCACTGTAGAAGATCCTTTGATGGACTCGTGTGGGAAGATAGATATAACTTATATAAGAAAAAGCTTGACAAAATTAATGTTACTGACTTAGATTAGAAGATAGTTTAAATCAGGCTTATCTTTTAACTAAAACGCCTTCAAGTAAGGCTTTTTGGAACTAAATCCCTGGTTTTTTGCTTATTCTCATCTTTCAGGTGTATCTATGGCTTCCCGAAAAGGCTTTTTTGGTTCTCGTGCTCCGCAGCATCAGCAGTCTTTTATCCTTGAACCGATTCTGACACCTAGTGGTTTTATCGATGGTGGGGACGATACACCTGATCCGGTTAATGTAGACCTGGTAACACCCCTAGATGATGAATTCGAGATCTCAGTAGACGAAGGGGATGTTACAGATGGCGGTGAAGATTTAGCGATACACCCGCAGGAAATCCCAGATATCTTAGCGGATGACGACTTAGAAGAAATAGCTTTTGTTACTCATTTAGACTCAGACCCAGATATTACTGATGGGAGTCAGGACTTAGTTGGGGAAGATTTAGATACCCTTGATACACCCTCTCCAGAAGATCCTCAAAACTCGGAAAATGTAGCTGAAACCGATCCAAAACTATTAGAAACTCAAGACTTTAATCCCGTTGCTGAAGTTACTGAAGAAACCAATATTCCTGAAAATCCAGATATTGAAACATCCTTAAACTTAACCGATACAGTTGCTGAAGAAACAACGGCTGATTCAGTTTCCCAAGTTGATCAAACTAATAACAGTATTTCAGAATTAGATCCAGATCAAGTTGCTGCAAATTCTTTAGAGGAATCTAAGGATTTTGAAGAATTATCTCCCGATATTAACACAGAAACCCAGGATGTCAATACTTTAGAGGAAACCGAACAATCTGAAGAATTATCAATCCTAAATGAAGCTGAATTACAATCTCAAACTGAGGTTAATGATCAACAAATTGAACCCGAATCTGAGTTAGAATCCGATCATCTAACTACTTCAGAAGTCGAGGGAGAACCCGCAACAGAAATAATACCAACTGAACAAATAGATGCAGTGAGTGAAGTTGATGTAGTAGATGCGATCGCTACCTCAACACCTAACTTTAAATTTGATTCTGGCGTGTTTACCGTTGACGAAACCGGAAAAGTTGGAATTGATTATCTATTTGATGGGGGGAAATATAAAGGACAATTAGCCATCTTTAGTTTAGAGGGGATGGAACAATTTGAACCTGGTTCATCGGACTTTATTCAAGAAGCCGCGAGTCGAGCTTTAAGTAACTCAGAATTGGGTTATATTGTGATTTCTGATGCTACTGAAGGAGCTAAATTCAGTGGAAAATTATCGAACGAAGTTGATTGGAACCAAGGAGAATATCAGGGTGTAAAAACTTTCAATATGCAAGCTGGAGATCAGTTTGCGATTATGTTAGTTCCCAATGGAAAAGTAGCCCAAGTTTTTAACAATCCTGATGTACAAGGTGCGCTGCGTCCTCTATTTTCCCTCGCAACAGCTAATCCTGAAGATGGATTTAATGTCGGACAAATTGCTGATGTGACTGGCGATGGAAATACCTTCGTGATGGAGGATTTACGAGTAGATGCGAATACGGATAAAGACTACAATGATATTATTTTTCAAGTCAGAGGAGCAACAGGAAAAGCGGTTCATTTAGATGAAGTTATCAACCCGGCAAAAGACTGGCGAACTTCCGATTTAGGTGAAGGGTTAATTGCTTATGCTAAACCTTATATTACCCCAGAAGATCCGCTTCCAGAAATTGAAGATGATCTCGCTTCGTTACTCGATGAACTCGATGGTTTACTCGCAGATGATTTCGATTTTGAACCAGAAACAGAACCCGAAGTTGTTGTTGCTGAAACCAACCCTGAACTAGAAACAGAACCTGAAGTTATTGTTGCTGAAACGACTCCTGAACTAGAAACAGAACCTGAAGTTATTGTTGCGGAAACGATTCCTGAATCTGAAGCAGAACCCGAAGTTATTGTTGCTGAAACGATTCCTGAATCTGAAGCAGAACCCGAAGTTATTGTTGCTGAAACCACTCCTGAACTAGAAACAGAACCCGAAGTTGTTGTTGCGGAAACGATTCCTGAATTAGAAACAGAATCAGAAGTTATTGTTGCTGAAACTACTCCTGAATCAGAAACAGAATCAGAAGTTATTGTTGCTGAAACTACTCCTGAATCAGAAACAGAATCAGAAGTTATTGTTGCTGAAACTACTCCTGAATCAGAAACAGAATCAGAAGTTATTGTTGCTGAAACTACTCCTGAATCAGAAACAGAATCAGAAGTTATTGTTGCTGAAACTACTCCTGAATTAGAAACAGAACCCGAAGTTATTGTTGCTGAAAATAACCCAGAATCAGAAACAGAACCTGAAGTTATTGTTGCTGAAAATAACTCTGGACTAGAAACAGAACCCGAAGTTATTGTTGCTGAAACTAACCCAGAATCAGAAACAGAACCCGAAGTTATTGTTGCTGAAACTAACCCAGAATCAGAAACAGAACCCGAAGTTATTGTTGCTGAAACTAACCCAGAATCAGAAACAGAACCCGAAGTTATTGTTGCTGAAACTAACCCAGAATCAGAAACAGAACCCGAAGTTATTGTTGCTGAAACTAACCCAGAATCAGAAACAGAACCTGAAGTTATTGTTGCTGAAAATAATCCAGAATCAGAAACAGAACCTGAAGTTATTGTTGCTGAAAATAATCCAGAATCAGAAACAGAACCTGAAGCTATTGTTGCTGAAAATAATCCAGAATCAGAAACAGAACCTGAAGTTATTGTTGCTGAAAATAACCCAGAATCAGAAACAGAACCTGAAGTTATTGTTGCTGAAACTACTTCTGAACCTGAACCTGAAATAGAAGTTATTGTTGCTGAAAATAATCCAGAATCAGAAACAGAACCCGAAGCTATTGTTGCTGAAACCAACCCAGAATCTGAAACAGAACCCGGAGTTGTTGTTGCTGAAACTAACCCAGAATCAGAAACAGAACCGGAAGTTATTGTTGCTGAAGACAATCAAGATTTAATTGAAG
This sequence comes from Planktothrix sp. PLAVEN19ND, assembly GCF_057220675.1. Lineage (NCBI taxonomy): Bacteria > Bacillati > Cyanobacteriota > Cyanophyceae > Oscillatoriales > Microcoleaceae > Planktothrix > Planktothrix sp. PLAVEN19ND. Next base: position 5,169,445 of record NZ_CM170132.1, read on the forward strand.
AAACAGAACCGATTGTTATAGGAAGTGAACAAAATGATACATTAACCAAAGTAGAAACCCCTGAATATCCGACGGAAACCATTAATAATCCTGAAGAAATATCTAGCGACAATAATCCGATTGTACCGCTTAATATTACTCAGAATAATATCCAAACAACAGAAATAAAAATTACGCCGATTATTCCACAAGAACCGAATAATCCATTGGTAGATCGACTCGAAAATCTCACCCAACAATTACGCCATCAAACCCTATCGGAGCAACCCGTTAATCAAACCCTGATTACCCGCTTAGAACAATTAACCACTCAACTGCAAAACAAACCCTCTACCAGCCTCAATTCTACCGCCTTACAATTAATCGAAAAACTAGAGGCAAAATTAGGAACTCAACCCCCAATTCCTACCCCCGTCGAACCCCCTGTACAATTTGAATTTGCTACAGAAAAGCAACCTTTAGTTGGAGTCATTGATACTGGATTTAGTGGAAATAATCCTGATATTGACTATACTCGAATTACCTGGGGAAGCGATAAAGTTGATGGCGATGCTGACCCCACTTTAGCGGCGGGAGAAGGCAACGAACATGGAACTCATGTATTAGGAATTATTGCCGCCCAACAAAATAACGGCATTGGTATTGATGGGATTAATGATAACGCTCCAATTTGGGCTGGACGGGCAATTGGTTCAGGAAAATGGGCAGAATCTTTAGTGGAATTTGTGGATGCGGCTAAAGCATCAGGACAACCGAATGCTGTGGTTAATTTAAGTTTAGATTTAACCCAAATTAATCCCGATGGAAGTGTCACCACTCGTTATGAATTAACCCCACAAGAACGAGCGGCGATTGAATATGCTCGGCAGAATGGGGTATTAATTGTAGCGGCGTCGGGTAATGATGGGGATGTCATGTCTGTTTTGGGTCAAGCTTCCCAGGAATTTGACAATATTATTACCGTTGGGGCGGCGCAACGAATCAATGATCAAATTGCCCTTTCTAAAGCTTATGATCGCGCGGACTATTCCAGTTACGGCCGCGGATTAGATATCATGGCCGATGGGGGGACAGTGGAAAATCCAGTGTTGTCCACGACTGGTGATGGAGTTGGTACGATGGCCGGGACTTCGGTGGCGACGGCGAAAGTCACGGGTGCTGTTTCGCAAGTTTGGGCGGCAAATCCTGAGTTAAGTTATCGTCAGGTGATTGAGATTATTAAGAATACGGCAACGGATTTAGGTGTAACGGGTTTCGATCAGGAAACCGGAGCCGGGTTACTGAATATTGCGGCGGCGGTACAGTTGGCGAAGGTAACAACAGGAAAAGAGTATGACGTATTGGCGACCCTAATTCCTGATACTTGGAGTGGAGAAGGGAAAGTAATCGCTACAGAAAGGGCTGTTGCAACTGCGTTCCTAGGGAAATACTATGAGTGGGATTCCTACACTATTCAATCAGGAGATACCCTCAGTGCGATCGCTTTACGAACAATGGGTAGTGGTTCAGCAACGTACTACAACTTTATTGCTCAGAACAACGGAATTGCTAACGCCAACTTCATTTATCCAGGTCAGAGAATACAGATTCCTCGACAGGTATCAGCACCCGCACCCCAACCTCAACCACAACCCCAGCCACAACCACAACCCCAGCCACAACCCCAGCCACAACCCCAGCCACAACCTCAGCCTATCCCTCAAATTCCTATTAATTCCAATTCACCTAACTATCGAAGTGGGCCAGTAAACCCGTTTGCGTACAACTGGATTGGCCAATGTACCTGGTATGCCTACGGTCGGATGCTAGAGACTGGATTGTTACCAGCAGCTATTAAGAATAATGCTTTATTCCGGGGCAATGCTGGGGCGTGGAAAAACGATGCTTTGAAGGTAGGTTTGCCCGTTACTTCCACACCAACTCAGGGGGCGCGGGGTTTAGTAGTTTGGCCACCGAATACTAAAGGGGCTGGATCTGTCGGTCACGTTGCCTTTTTGGAAGAAGTTTATCCAGATGGGCGGGTTCGGATTACTGAAGCAAACTGGCCTACTGGCAGTTGGATTAAGGAACGCATCTTAACTCCGGCTCAATATGCTGGTGTGTCGTTTGTTCAACTAGAAAATGCTCGCACTAATTCATATTCTGCGCCTCCAGGGACACCAGGGCAAAGTCGCCAGTACATTATTAAGCCTGGTGATACCCTATCAGCTATTGCTCAACGGGAATTAGGTAATGCTAATCGTTGGCGAGAGATTATGAAAACTCCCACCGGTGGAACCTTTACTGATGCCGAAGCGCGGCAATTGCAAGTCGGTCAATCCGTTTATCTGCCTGTCAGTTATCAGACTGGGACGGCGACTTCGGTGACACTAGCGTCAAGTCAAACAGGTCAAGTTAGTTCTCCAATAGGATATGTCAATGTCCGTCCATCAGCATCTACGGCTCAAGCTGCTATTACGACACTGAATAACGGAACTACTGTACAAGTGCTGAGGAAGGTGACTGGTAGTTCTTATGATAACGGTCGTACCGACTGGTATGAAGTCATCGTTAATGGCAAAACAGCCTACATTGCTGGTGCTTATTTATCAGTAGGCAATGCGACACCGACACCAACACCAACACCGACACCAACACCGACTCAGACAGGTAAAGTTAGTTCTCCAATAGGATATGTCAATGTCCGTCCATCAGCATCTACGGCTCAAGCTGCTATTACGACACTGAATAACGGAACTACTGTACAAGTGCTGAGGAAGGTGACTGGTAGTTCTTATGATAACGGTCGTACCGACTGGTATGAAGTCATCGTTAATGGCAAAACAGCCTACATTGCTGGTGCTTATTTATCAGTAGGCAATGCGACACCGACACCAACACCAACACCGACACCAACACCGACTCAGACAGGTAAAGTTAGTTCTCCAATAGGATATGTCAATGTCCGTCCATCAGCATCTACGGCTCAAGCTGCTATTACGACACTGAATAACGGAACTACTGTACAAGTGCTGAGGAAGGTGACTGGTAGTTCTTATGATAACGGTCGTACTGACTGGTATGAAGTCATCGTTAATGGCAAAACAGCCTACATTGCTGGTGCTTATTTATCAGTAGGCAATGCGACACCGACACCAACACCAACACCGACACCAACACCGACTCAGACAGGTAAAGTTAGTTCTCCAATAGGATATGTCAATGTCCGTCCATCAGCATCTACGGCTCAAGCTGCTATTACGACACTGAATAACGGAACTACTGTACAAGTGCTGAGGAAGGTGACTGGTAGTTCTTATGATAACGGTCGTACTGACTGGTATGAAGTCATCGTTAATGGCAAAACAGCCTACATTGCTGGTGCTTATTTATCAGTAGGCAATGCGACACCGACACCAACACCAACACCGACACCAACACCGACTCAGACAGGTAAAGTTAGTTCTCCAATAGGATATGTCAATGTCCGTCCATCAGCATCTACAGCCCAAGCTGCTATTACGACACTGAATAACGGAACTACTGTACAAGTGCTGAGGAAGGTGACTGGTAGTTCTTATGATAACGGTCGTACCGACTGGTATGAAGTCATCGTTAATGGCAAAACAGCCTACATTGCTGGTGCTTACTTGTCAGTAGGCAATGCGACACCAACTCCAACACCGACTCCAACTCAGAAAGGGAAGTTAGCTGATCTTGCTAAGTTTGCTGAGCAGGAAGCGGTTAAAAAGCTTGCATGGATTAACTCTAATAACGAAGCTGAAAAATATCTCCAGCCTTTGCGCCAACCAATGCAAAAACTAGGGCAGATTGGTACTGCTCCAGTGTTCTACGACTGGTGCGCTGCATTTGTAACTTATTGTTGCCGACAAGCTGGATTTCAAATTCCAGATCAGCCCGAAGGTTTTTGGGCAACGATGGCTTTAGTCGAGTCGTGGAAATATTGGGCTAAGAAGCAGGGTTACTGGTATGAAAAAGGAAGTATTACACCCCAGCCTGGAGACATACTGATTTTTGACTGGCCTCATGTTCCCGGAGACACAAATCACATTGGTATTGTGAGGAAATATACGCCTGGAAGTGATGTCATTGAGACTTCTGAAGGTAACGTAGGCAACGATCCCAACCCTAGAACAGACAATAAAACACAAAAAATGTCAAATGTAGCTGGATTTATCCGAATCGCCTGATCGTTTGCATGGCAAATTTTATGTCAAAAGCATTCGTCCCTTTGGAATAAATCAAAAAAGCTATCGCCCCCAAACAAAAGAAACCGGGTTTTTCAGATAACCTTTCCCTCTTAACCGATATCTTCTGCAAAAACCCGGTTTCTAAGCCGCCCTAAGCGAGCGTTGGGTTGGGGATGGGAAGGGCGATCGCTCTACATTCACCTCAACATATTGCTCAAATTAGTTGTTTTTCCTGATCATTTCTTCTAACAATCTCGGAGGGTTTTTATCATGGAATACTTGCTTATTGTCAATCGTTTCATCCCTAAATCTGCCACAAGATTAACAGTAGGTTTAGCCAGCACTGCGATGCGACGCATTTTATATATTTATTTTTCTCAAATCAGAAGTAAAATGAGACAAAGCTATCTAAGCCTCCCAATCTAACTAACCATGCAAACTTTAACATTTGACAGCATTTTAGACGCGATCGAAACCTTGTCTATAGACGAACAAACCGCTCTGCTTGTCATTATGCACCGAAGACTTAGTGATCGCCGTCGCACCGAAATTGCCGCTAACATTGCACAAGGAAAACAGGACTATCAATCTGGAAACATCTTTAGAGGTACAGTTGATGAAGCGATCGCGGAGCTAAACCGTTGAAAACTATCACTTTTACTTCATATTTTAAACGTGCCTACAAAGCCCTCATCCGTAAACACCCAGAGCTACAACCCAAAGTTGAAGATATCTTGAGACTTTTGGCAGAAAACTCTTTCGATCCATCACTGCTTTTTATTGATATCTTTTTCTCAAATCAGAGCGATCATACTCCACTCTTATCCCCCCCTTTTTAAGGGGGGTTAGGGGGGATCAAACCCAACAACTCCCCACAAACCCCCTCAAAACTCTGCAACACCTCAACATTCGTAAACCTAACAACTTTCAATCCATACCCCTCTAAAATCACAGTTCTTTCTGCATCATATTGTTTACCCTGTTCCGTAAAATGACTATCCCCATCTATCTCAATGACCAATTTCAAAGCAGCACAATAAAAATCAACGATAAAATTATCAATGGGTCTTTGTCTCAACACCCGAAACGGAAAATGTCTCAAAAAATCTTGCCAAAGTTTACGTTCTGCTGGGGTGGCATTTTGTCGCAGTTGTTGAGCAATGGGTGTCAGTTTAGAATTATAAGGAAGATGGAAGTTGGAGTTATTGAATCTGGGCATGATCCCCCTAGCCCCCTTAAAAAAGGGGGGGATAAGATGTTAGGAGGAATTATAGGTTAAGTTGAGGAGGGAATAAGATGTTGATGGAAATTTGTGTTAAAGAGAGCGATCGCTTACCTCTTAAAGCCCCCCTTCTCAAGGGGGGTTTGGGGGGATATCCACTTATATTACTCGAAGAAGATCCCCCCTAGCCCCCTTAAAAAGGGGGGGACAAGATGTTAGGAGGAATTATAGGTTAAGTTGAGGAGGGATAAGATGTTGATGGCAATTTGTGTTAAAGAGAGCGATCGCTTACCTCTTAAAGCCCCCCTTCTCAAGGGGGGTTTGGGGGGATCTCCACCTAGATTACCCGAAGAAGATCCCCCCTAGCCCCCCTTAAAAAGTGGGGGACAAGATGTTAGGAGGAATTATAGGTTAAGTTGAGGAGGGAATAAGATGTTAAGAGTAATTTGTGTTAAAAAGGGCGATCGCTTACCTCTTAAAGCCCCCCTTCTCAAGGGGGGTTGGGGGGATCTTCACTTATATTATCCGAAGAAGATCCCCCCTAGCCCCCCTTAAAAAGGGGGGGACAAGATGTTAGGAGGAATTATAGGTTAAGTTGAGGAGGGAATAGGATGTTGATGGTAATTTGTGTTAAAGAGGGCGATCGCATTTTCTTAAAGCCCCCTTTCTCAAGGGGGGTTTGGGGGATCTCCACCTATATTACCCGAAGAAGATCCCCCCTAGCCCCCCTTAAAAAGGGGGGACAAGATGTTAGGAGGAATTATAGGTTAAGTTGAGGAGAGAATAGGATGTTATGGCAATTTGTGTTAAAAAAGAGCGATCGCATTTTCTTAAAGCCCCCCTTCTCAATGGGTTGGGGGGGATCTCCACCTAGATTATCCGAAGAAGATCCCCCCTAGCCCCCCTTAAAAAGGGGGGACAAGATGTTAGGAGGAATTATAGGTTAAGTTGAGGAGGGAATAAGATATTAAGAGTAATTTGTGTTAAAGAGAGCGATCGCTTACCTCTTAAAGCCCCCCTTCTCAATGGGGGTTGGGGGGATCTTCACTTATATTATCCGAAGAAGATCCCCCCTAGCCCCCCTAAAAAAGGGGGGGACAAGATGTTAGGAGGAATTATAGGTTAAGTTGAGGAGGGATAAGATGTTGATGGTAATTTGTGTTAAAAGGGCGATCGCATTTTCTTAAAGCCCCCTTTCTCAAGGGGGGTTTGGGGGGATCTCCACCTAGATTACCCGAAGAAGATCCCCCCTAGCCCCCCTTAAAAAGGGGGGGACAAGATGTTAGGAGGAATTATAGGTTAAGTTGAGGAGGGATAAGATGTTGATGGTAATTTGTGTTAAAGAGGGCGATCGCATTCTATTTATTCAAAGCCAACTATGGATAACAAAAAGAATTGACAAATTATCTCAATCAATATATAATTGAGATAATTTATATATCAATTTATTAAAAATAATGAATACTATTGAATTGCGAAAGCACATCGAGCAAAGTCTTTTAAAAATTTCGGCAGATAACCTCAAGATAATAGCTGAATTTGTTGAATTTATTAAACAAAAAGAAAACGCTAAAAATATTGATTATCCATCACCAGAAAATATTTCTTACAAACCCGCTTCTGGTCAGTCGGTATTGCGACACGCTGGTCAGTGGGTTGGTGATGACTTACAAAACTGCCTTAATTTAGTTAATCAAACCAGAGGAAAAGTATTGGTCAATAAACATATTAATCCTTTTGAATAATGTATCTTTTAGACACCAATCATTGTAGCCTTATTCTCCTCAATAACCAAGCCGTTATCCAAAACATAGAACAGGTAGGAGAAACTAATATAGCTACCTCTATTATTACAGCAGGTGAGCTAATTTATATGGCAGAAAATTCCACTAATAAAGATCAAAATTTAACTCTAATAAACCAGTTTATTGAAGATATTAGAGTTTATTATATTGATCAAGAAACCGCTAAATTCTATGGACAAATTAAAGCTGCCTTAATCAAGGAATTTGGCCCCCAACAAAAAACGAAACGAAAAACAACTAAAATAACAGAATTAGGTTTTGATGAAAATGATCTCTGGATAGCTGCTATTGTTCGGCGTTATCATCTTACCCTAGTAACATCTGATAGTGACTTCAACCGCATCAAAACAGTTATCAGTTTGACCCTAGAAAACTGGAGAATATAAAGTATTGCGATCGCTTACCTCTTAAAGCTCCCCTTCTCAATGGGGGTTGGGGGGGATCTCCACTTAGATTACTCGAAGAAGATCCCCCCTAGCCCCCCTTAATAAGGGGGGACAAGATGTTAAGAATAATTTGTGTTTAGGGCGTGATCGCATTCTCCCCAAAGCCCTCATTTTTAATAAATATTAAAGCTAATAAACCCTTGACTTATCTCTAAAAGTTTAATAGAATAAATTATTGCATCTAGGTAATCATGAATGCTCAAAATCCTCTCCCTGAATCCAACAGTTTAGACTGGATTTGTCCAGACTTAACTCTCTACTGGAAATTGGCAAAAGTCAAAAATTTTAATCAAATTGTCCTGAAAGCTAAACAAGGTCAAACCCACCATTTATTTTCATCTCAAGAAAGCTTTGCCCTGCGATATTTTACTGGACAATTCACGATTACAAAAGTTCAAAAAGTTTGTCAACAGGAATTTGGAGAAACCTTAACTCCCGATTTTGTGATTAACCTGCTACAAAAATTGATTGAACTCAATATATTAGCCTTGGATGAAGAAGAAAACGGCGAGAACCCAGACCTGGGGCTTTTAAATACCTTACTTAAAAAACAGCCTCTCTCCAAAACCTTCTTAAAACTGAAAGATTGTGTGCAGTGGATAGAACACCCCGATGGATATTGGATTCTGCGGAACCCGGAAGACGTCAAATTTATCCAAGTCACCGAACAAGATAAAACCATCATCGACCAACTGGGACATCAGCCCATGGCTGCGGTGGCTGCGGAATTTGGTATTTCCCAAAACCAGATTAAATATTTGCTGCAAATGCTGACGGTAACGGCCATGTTGGAGGGAACCACACCGCCCCAACCGCCGAAACGCAAATTCAACCCCATGCAGTTGTTGTTTTTCCGCATTCCCCTGTTCAACCCCGACCCCTGGTTAAGCCGACATATCAAGGGTTTGCGGTGGGTCTGGACTCAACCGGTTGCCCTGCTTCTGGGTGTATTCCTGACCGTCGCCGCCCTGATGGGGTATTCCCAACACGGTGAACTGCTCCAAACTGGACAAAAACTATTGGCCCATTCCCCCAGTTCCCTGCTGCTTCCCTTTGGGTTGTTGACGATGTTGGTTGTCACCCTGCACGAACTCGGACACGCCTTCACCCTCAAATATTACGGCGGCATTATTCCTCAAATTGGACTATTGATGATTATGTTCATGCCCGCCGCCTATACAGATACTAGCGATAGTTACTGTTTAGTGAAGCGATATCAACGGGTTCTTGTCATCGGTGCGGGGGTTTTAGTTCAGTTAATCATAGCAGCAATTAGCCTATTTTTATGGAACGGGTCTAGTCCTGGAACCTGGTTAAATTTCCTGAGCTATTTATTAATGTCGGCGGCTCTGTTCACCGTTGCCCTTAACCTCAACCCCCTGGCTAAATTTGATGGCTATTACCTTGCGGTTGCCCTCACTGGAATTAATAATCTCCGCAGTCGTTCGTTTGGATTTTATAAAAATTTATTCACTAGAAAACCAATTCAGGAGACGGGAAAAGATGCTCTAATTTTAGCGATTTATGCCCCTTTAAGTTTTGTCTATATCTACTTTGTGTTTGGATTTTTATTCGTTAGAATTGCTGACTGGTCATTCACGAATATTCCTATTTTATCATTAATGTTGTTGCTCATCTGGGCAATTTATTATTTTCTCCCCCAAGACCGTTAACATTCAAAATTAACCCTTAAATTCGGAGATTTCACCATGACTAACCACCCTCAAAACCCATCCCAACCCCGTCTAAAAGTTGTTCCTCCTGTGGTTCAAGATACTCCGGTTGCCAAACCTGTAGAAGCACCCGCTCCAGTTTCTCAACCCGCACCTAAGAGTTCTAATTCCTTGATAATTTGGGGGGTTGTAGTTTTGGGAATTAGTGGTATTGGGATGATTCCAGTTAACCCTAGACTGAGTGGGGAAACAACTATTACTTCAACGGTTGGAGAACGTCAGGCTATTACAATGCCTCAAGCGGGTATTTTAATGCTTTCTGTGCGCCCGAATCAAGTTGTTAACCCAGGGGAAATTTTAGGAACAATTTCCAGTCCAGAGTTAGAAAAACAAATTACTGATTCTCAACTAAAATTAGCAGAGGGTAAGACACTGTTAAGTGCGGCACAACAGCAGTTAATTCTTGCTCAATCAAAATTAGGAGTTGCTAAAATCCTAGAAGCGAATGCCCAACAACATTTTGATAAAAGACAAGATGAATTAAAGGGAGCTATTTCTGAAAAAGGTTTACCAAAAATTCGAGGAATTCAGGAAGAACAGGAAGGAATTGAAAATGAAATCACTGGAATACAACATCAAATTAATGGGATAGGAGATGAAATTTCAGGAATAGAAAGTGAAATTGAAAAAGTTAAAATTAATATCCAAGGACTAAAAAACCAGTTAACAATAGTAGAAGGTAACCTGAATCGGCTAAAACCTTTAAAGGAACAAGGAGTATTAGGTGCTTCAGCTTTTGTAAACCCAGAAAAAGAATTTGAAGAACTAACAAGTAAAATTCTTCAGGAAGAACAACAAATCAAAACCCATCAACAGCAAATTAATCAAAAACGCAATCAAATTCTGCAAATTCAGGAACTAAAAAGTCAGAAAGATCAAACGATTCAAGCTAAATCTGAGCAAATTAATGAAGTCGCTCAATTAAGTCAAGAGAACTTAGACCAAGCTCAATTCCAAGTTCAACAAAGAATGGCTGAGAGTGTATCCTCTCAAAAGGAAGTAGAAGCGGCATTAACTGAAATTTCCAACCAACAGAACTTAGTAACTCAACAAGAAGTTGAATTAAAACGTTTACAGGAACAAAAACAACAGTTAACTCTAAAATCGACTATAGCTGGAACGGTTACAACTTCTGATTTAGACTTATTGAATAATCGAACTTTAGAAGCGGGGAAAGAAATTTTAAATATTGTGAATTTATCCCAGTTAACAGGATTAGCAGAAATTCGTCAAGAAGATAGAGATTTAATTAAAAGTGGTTCATCTGTTACATTTAAACCTCGTCAAGCTACATTACAAGAATATCCTGCAAAAATCCTATCTATTTCACCTGTTATTAAATCCGATGAATCCACTCAAAGAGAAGTCTTAAATGTGAAAATATTAATTAATAATATTGATGAACAATTACAACCCGAATTAAAAGGGGAAGCTCATTTTCAGACATCCCAAATGAGGGTCTATCAAGTGATTCAGCGAGAAATATTTAAACTATTCCCTTGGTGGAAACTTTAGTTTTAATACTAATAATTCGCAAAGTTGATAAAGTACAAGACCTGTAAAGACTAACCAAAGTTATGATTAAATCCCAGAATCAATATACACTTTTAGCTCCTAATATTTTTGGGTTTAAGGGGGGAATTCAAACCTATACTACTTTTTTCTTGCAAGGATTACAACTCATTGACCCTCAAGCAAAATACCAAGTTTTGCTAAAATATGATAGGTCTTGTCCTGAAAATCATCAATTTCTACCTCAGACTGAATTTCATAGCTTTGGACGCTTTCCTCGGTGGCTGCAAAGCTGTTTGATGACCTTCAAAATGGTGCAGTTAGCAATTGAAAACCCATCCTTGATTTTTATTTGTACCCATGTTAACTATAGTTGGATTTGCTATTATCTCAAACGTTTTTTTAAAGTTCGTTATTGGGTTGTTGCTCATGGGTTAGAAGTTTGGGATTTGAAATCTATTCAATTGCAAAAAGCTCTCCATGATGCTGATAAAATTATAGCCGTTAGTAACTATACGCGCGATCGCTTAATTCAAGAACAAAACCTCGATTTTAAACCAGTTATTGTTGTACCGAATACCTTTGACCCCACGCAGTTTCAAATTGCTCCTAAACCTGAATATTTACTAGATCGTTATAATTTAACTGCTAAACAACCGATTATTTTAAGTGTTACTCGCTTAGGAAAATCAGCCCGCTATAAAGGATATGATCAAATTTTACAAGCATTAGGATTAATTCGTCAATCTTTCCCCAATATCCATTATATTTTAGTGGGAAAAGGAGATGATACACCTCGAATTAAAGATTTAATTAAACATCTGGGTTTAGAATATAATGTTACTTTAACGGGTTTTGTTTCTGATCAAGAATTATGTGATCACTACAATTTATGTGATGTATTTGCTTTACCCAGTCAGGGAGAGGGATTTGGAATTGTTTATTTAGAAGCATTAGCCTGTGGTAAACCCGTTTTAGCAGGAAATCAAGATGGTGCAGTTGATCCCTTGTTAGGGGGGGAATTAGGCTGTTTAGTTGATCCCACGGATGTCAAAGCGATCGCTTTAAACCTATTACAAATTTTGCAAGGAATTTACCCAAACCCTATTTTATATAAACCTCAACAGTTAAGAAAAAACATTATCAAACAATTTGGAATTGAGTCATTTCGATCCCATCTTAGGCAAATTATGAATATTTTTCCGGTGCATATTTGAGTAATTCAATGATCAATTATTCTACTTTCTTAATGCTCCAAATTTGCTCGCGCATTCCGACGCCACATTTGCGGTTTAATCCGTCTTAAAGCAGAAGCCCGAAATCGTTGATCCCATTCGGTTTCAGAAAGTTCGGCTAATTCGGTTAATTTAGGGGCAATATTTTCAGGATAGGGTTGAAATTCTATGACGTCTGTTTCCTGGGAAAAACGTTGATTCCAAGGACAAACTTCTTGACAAATATCACATCCGGCGACCCAACCGTTTAAATTTTTGCTAATATTTTCGGGTAAGGTTTCTGCCCGATTTTCGATGGTATGATAGGCAATACAACGTTTAGCATCGACTACAAAGGGTTGGGTAATTGCGCCCGTGGGACAGGCTTCTAAACATCGGGTACAAGTGCCACAATGTTGAGTATGGGGAGGATCGGGCGTGAGGGTTAAATTAGTTAAAATTTCCCCTAAAAATACCCAAGATCCGTATTTTGTGGTAATCAAATTACTGTTTTTAGAAATCCATCCAATTCCTGCTTTTTCCGCCCAAACTTTATCTTGAATTGGCCCGGTATCGGCATAATATCGGGCTTGAATTCCAGGTGCTTGTTGTTGTAACCATTCGGAAAAAGTCTTTAATTTTTTATGTAAAACCCTATGATAATCTCGTCCCCGAGCATAACGGGAAATTTTACCCAATTCGGGATTTTCTGGTTGTTGATCGGGGGTATAATAGTTGAGTGCTACACAAATAGCCGATGCCACTTCTGGCATTAACTGACGAATATTTTGGCGTTTGGGGCTATTCATCCATGCCATATCCGCCGCATATCCTTGATCTAACCAAGATTGCAGATGTTGACGGTTTTCTTCCGTTTCAGTGATAGCTGCAATACCAACTTGATGAAATCCCAAATCTAGGGCTTTTTGTTTAACTAGATTGGTGTTAATTGGTGAATTCATAGATACAATAAGGAACCACAAAGACACGAAGACACAAAGAAAGGGAAAGGGGTTTTGATGGGGTAATTAATATTTATTTAAAAAAACTAATGGGGACACAGAAGGAGAAAATTTACCATTCCTTCTGTCTCCTGTTTGTATTGAATCAGCGCCTATGCTTTCGGGGTTTTATCGGGTAAACTCGCTTGTAATTTCAAACAATTGCCACCTTCAATTTGTAAAGAATAATCCACCCGATCCATTAGTCGATTCATAATTAACCAACCATAACCATTTTCTTGTTTATCTTCTGGTTTAGGCGGATTATAATTATCGATTTCATAACCGGTACCGTGATCCCAAATTTCTAAAGAAATATCTCGTTCTTGTAATTCTAAACGAACCATCACAGGAAGATGGGGTTTATCGCGGTGAGCATGACGGATGACGTTGGAGTAAGCTTCTGCAAGGACAAGGCGAAACCGATTTGACTGACGGGGCCAATCCACATGATCTCCTAGTTCGACTTCCAAACTGCTCAATAACCAGTTTTCAACGATGGTTAAAAACCTAATATCGCTTGGCACTTGAAGCTCAGTTTTCATCGGTCAACAAAACCTCCAGAGAGAGTATAGTCTGATCATCTTCCTGAACGGGATTATGTTCTCGGATAGCGGCTAATAAGCCATCTAAATTTAGTTTTTCTTGCTGTTGGAGTAACTTCCAAAGTCCCTCCTGTTGCAACATTGAACGAATGGCGGGACTGCCATCGGTTGTTTCTTGCACCACTGTAGCTTCAGTAATCCCATCACTAGTTACTAAAAAGATATCACCGGGGTTGAGGGTAAGACTGTCTCCTTTGCCCCTCCAGACAGGAAGAATTCCTAAAGGAATCCCACGGGTCTTGAGAAACAACGGTTCGACAGGAACAGAGGGATTCGGGTGATTTTCCCCCAGGTTACTCTCCAGCCTTGACCAAACCAAGGGATAAATATGTCCAGCATTGGCATAGGCTAAATATCCCGTAGAGGGCGTGTAACGAGCCACAACCATTGTAATAAAGTGATTATTACTGACTAAATCATCGGACAAAATGCTATTAAGATTTTGCATGACTTGATCGGGTTCGGGGGACGTTTCCACGGAAAGTTCCCGACGCATCACCGAAATCGCACTGGCCATAAATAGGGCGGCCGGAACTCCTTTACCCGATACATCCCCCAAACCGACCCAAATATCTCCCTGGGGATGGGTAAAGACTTCAAAGAAATCTCCCCCCACCTCCCGGGCTGGATGACAACAGGCTTGTACCCGCAGGGTCTCAAACTCTGGCCAACTTTGACGCAGGAGATTATTTTGAATTTGACTGGCGACCTTGAGTTCGTTCTGCATCTGTTCGGCTAACTCTACCGTGCGTTGATAGAGTTTGGCCTGGGACAGCGCTAAGGATGCCTGTTCGGAAACGACTTCCAACAGTTGAATATCATCCTCTGACCAAGGAGAGGAACTGTTTTCTTGATAAAGGGCTAAAACCGCCAATAAATCATGTTGATAGGTCAGGGGTAAAACGATTTGACTAACTGGGTTAGAGTTTTCCCCCTGTTGAATTTCAATTTCTCGACTTTCTAAGACCCCTTGCATTGAGGTTTCCAGTTGAGATAACCAAGTTTGGACATTCTCTGTTTCTCCCCCATAGGAAAAAGTTTGAGCCGAAAGTTTCCCCGTTTCAGCCGAGCGAATACAGCAGCCCGTGGCATTAAAGGTTTCTCCCAGGGTGCGAACAATGGTCTGGAGCATACTGGAGTAGTCGAGGGACTCTCGCAGGGCGCTGACAACATCGTTATAAAGAGATTCCCGACGCAGAGCGCGCCGCAGGGTGTTTGTCCTTTGTTTGAAGAATTTGTATGTTTCCGAAGCTTGTTGAATTACAGACTTGAGTTCTTCGGGATTCCAAGGTTTGGTGATATATTTGAAAACTTGGCCAGAGTTAATCGCTTCCACGAGGTCTTCGACATCCGTATATCCGGTTAACAGAATCCGAATGGTGTCTGGAAAACGTTCAACGGTTTTACCGAGAAATTCGGTTTCCGTTCATTTCTGGCATTCGTTGATCAGAAATAATCACAGCCATTTCACCCTCGTCGTCGAGAATTTGCAGAGCTTTGAGGGCGCTGTCGGCCTTGAACACTTGGAAGTCCCGGCGAAATGTCCGAAACAACAAATCTAAGTTGTCTGGTTCGTCATCGACGACCATGAGTTTCAGCTTTCGACCATCTCCCCGACTCATGCGATTCTCTACTCCCAGATGAACAGATCAGGTGTTACTCATCTTATCAAAGAAACGGGTGCAAAACCCCGAACCAAGAATACTCCTACTCTATAGATGGGGTTTCGGTAAAATACGGACGAATTTAACAATTTGACCGGTGACTTCAATTCCGATTAAATGATTTTCTAAAGTAAATCGATAAAAAATAGCACTGGAACCTAAAGCTTTAAGTTCGGGTAAATCTTTGATATTGTTAACATCTTTAAATTCGACAAACACAAAATGATAGACCCTAGAATAAGCTGATGCTTCTAAGTTCATCAGGTCATGGATAAAAGAACGACCATAGCGAACATCGAGAGTCACAACAGGGTTATTTATTTACTCATTCACTTTGGGCATGGGACGATAGGTCGGATGTTCTGGATGGGTAGTTGTTGATCGATTATACTCAAAATGCAGCATTTCTAAGGCTTCATCATAGGTTAAGGAATCCCCTGGTCTGAGGCTTTCCTTGGCTTCTTGAATGGCTTTGAGCATATAGGTATCATAAATTAGGGTTTGCAGGGATTTCCATGCTTTTCCTAAGTCTTCTTCGGAGATCTGATCCACTAAGTAGTGCAGTTTTTTTCTAAGCGGATTTATCATTTTTACAGTTAAAATCCCGACTTGGGTAGTCTGCACCTACTATCTTATCATTTGTGGGATCAATTTTCAATTTGTGAAGTGCCGTTTAAAACGCGGATCAAGATCGGCTTTCTTTTTTCGATTACATTGAAAACACAAGGTTTGTAAATTACTAATATCGTTAGTTCCCCCTTTAGCCAAGGGAATAATATGATCAATAGTTAATTGGGCTTCATTTTCTCTTTTACCACAACTTTTACACTGATAATTGTCCCGTCCAAATACATAGGTTCTGACTTCTGGAGGGATAAAAATTCTGGGGGTTTTATTCATGGTTTTACCTATGATTCAACTATTGTTCTATTCTTTAATTATAGATCATAATCTACTAATTTCCCAACACCCTCTTTAAAAATTACCCAATTTTGACTTAATGATCAAATCAAGATTCTGCCAATCTTCAAGATTAGATTGGGACAATGACAAATATTTTTCGGAACCCAATTTTAACCTATTTTCCATCTCAGAATATAGGTTATGACTGTTAGCTGTGGGAGAAGTAAAAGCATATTCAACTAATGCTAAATTCAGGGCAAACCATAGGTAATAAATCAGTCGTACATTCCGATCACTTTCTAATTTCCCTAAAGAATTATTTATGGCTGAGGCAATTCTCCCAAACTCATTTTCTGCCTTAGTATTAGTTGCGCCCATTTCACAAACCAGATCATAGTTTAAATCAGAATATTGATTTTTGGCTTTAGTCAATAATTTATTAAAAAGTTCATCGCCATTCACTTTTCTGGGATTTTCTCTAGTATTAATAATCCCACAAATTATATTCGTTAGATCATCAATTGCAAAATATAAAGTGTAAATTTTTTCTATATTATTCATGGTTATTTGTGAAAGTTAAGGGGATAAGGATTAATTTTTTGATTATTCTATTATTCTAATAGAGGGCAATAATTCTTATTCTATCTATAGCAAGTCTAAATCAATTGTATAAATAGTTTGAAATCCAATTCATCGTAGGGGCGAGGCGCGCCTCGCCCCTACAGGGGAATATAGATATTTTTTGAGATTAATAATCACCGCGAGTCCTGTTGTACAATCCATTTAGACTTGATATATTTATAAAAACTATTGCCTATTGGTTTATTTAACTATGATTTTCTTGGTTTAATTTTTGACGAATATCATCTAAGGATTTTACCATTTCGTCGATTTCTTCTTCCCCATCAACTTGATCTTCTTCAGGTTCTTCTGGACAGAATTCAAGAGTAACTTTCATTTTAAGGGTTCCGGGTTGCCATTCCTTCGCACCTAACTTTAAAAGTTTACACTCTTTTCCTTCTCCAAACCAGTCATAATAACTCTTATCTATAGATTGTTTGTTAGCAAGTGAGTCTAAAATACCTTGTGCACGATCTTTCAAAGCATACTCCAGATCTTGTTTCATTTTTTCAACAAGACAAGTATGATTTCCAAATAACAGAACTTCATAATCTTCACAGTTTTTTGAATCAACTAGATCACTCATGTCTAACAATAACTTCATAAAATATCAATATGTTTATTTTAGAGTTATAACAATATTTTGTCAACATTAAAATTATTATAAATCGGTGTAGCCAAAACCCCAAATTCTCAAAGAAATCGGGGTTTTTATAGACTCTAATTAGAAATCAGAAGGCTCATCAACAACACCAGAATCAGCAATAGTCGGTAATAAATGTTCAAACAGTTGCATCGACTGTAAACAACTATTGATTTCCGAAACAAATTGATTATATTCCTTAATCTTTTGATTCACTTCCGCATTAGATTGGGCATTATTTTTGATTTTCTCCTCCGCTTCCTGCTCTAAGGTTTTTTCCAAATAAACCCGCGCTTGACTATACTGTTGCATAATCTCATCCGCTTGAATTTCCGTCATCGGTAATAGATGGGTTTTCAGGGTTTGGTTAACGGTTTGGCGGAAGTTTTGATAAATAGATTTTGAGACTTTAGGTTCAAAATCTAACTTCAATAATTGACGGATAGCGGGTTCGGCATCGACTATCGTGGTACAATCATAACTGGATGAAGTTTGTAATAGAGTTTGGCGAAATTGATAAATCGAAAATGTGCCTTCATCATAGAATTTAGGACTTTCTCGCACATAGCGATCACATTCAGTTTTAGCCATGGCAATTAAGGCTTGATTTACTTCTGCTTCCAACTCTTTTAAGCGTTTTTCTAACCCCCCATCATTCCCTAATAAACGATTGAGTTTGCGATAATATTCAGTCTTGCGAACTTTTTCCACTAAACGACGGAAAAAACCTGCATTCACAGATTTAATAGCCTCGACTAAAATATCCTCTAATTGATTCGCTAAATAATACAACGCTTCAACTAAAACCGCTAATAAAGGTGCGGTTGCATTCCGAGGATGATTGAAAGTTGCTCGACTATAGGCTTCTTCGACCGAAAAACTATCTAATAATTCATCTAAACGCCGCACCATTCGAGATTGTAATTGCTTAAAATCCTGTTCAAAGCCATCACATTTACTGGTGACAATCTGATTGACTTCTTCATTAATATGATCTCGAAATTCTTGCCCTGCTTCTTGTAATTGTTGATTGAGAAGTTGTAATTCTTGGGCTTTCATCGCTTCAATTTCCCGGGGTTGACTGTCTAAGTCCCGTTGAATTGATTCATAATACTTGCGTAGCGGAATACAAATATCTTCTAAATCATCGGCTAGATTTTTAAACAGTTGGGGGCGTTTTTCCTCCGTTAAATAGTAAGTAATAGCATCCCGGAATTCTTCGATTCCGCTATCTTTTATTAACTGATCAATTAACGGTTGTCCCCAATCGGCTAAAATTCGGGTGTAGTTTTGATTCGGAGATTCAAAGCCATTAATAGTGACTCGAAACTGGAGGGGAAGTTTGCGAGAACTGCCGCAATAGTTATTAAAAGCATAGACAAATTGGGGGGTTTCTTCTTCCCCTCCAAATCCTTTAATACTCTCAGCGAAAATACTATCTAAACCAAAGCGATCGCGTCCACTTGTGCCTTTAATTTGACTGCCATAAAACCCTAATAATCCACTGGTTTTATAGACTCGGGTGGTATCTTGAAAGTCAGAATAAATTAAGTTCTCTAACCGTTGACGTAGTTGGGCATTATACCAGGTTTCATCAATCCGATTAAAGATATAAAAAACGCGATCACGGATACTAGGATTTTGACGAATTCTTTCTAGGAGTTCCGTTTCTTCAATCGTCATTTCTCCCGCCGATGCAGGTTTCAAAACACAGACCACCGCCGAGGTATCGGGGTTCTCGATTTTGTTATAGGTTAATTGGGCATCTTTCTCCACGGGAGCGTCAATTCCCGGGGTGTCGATAATCACATTTCCATCTTTTAATAGGGGATGGTAGCAATAGTATTCAATCCGTTTTAAGACCGCGCTATTACTCCCTCGACGGGCATAACTCGCCGCTTCTTTGAGGTTGGAAAAGTTAAACTGTTCCATCGAATAGGTGGCGTTATTTAGGGTTTGAATGCGATCGCGATTTTCCGTAAATCCTTTGAGCAATAAATCTAAGGCTTTAGCTTGTTTTGCCCGTTCCGATTTATTCACTCCTCCTTCTTGCTGAATAATTCTTTCGCATCCTTCTACTAATACATCAATCATGTCATTTCGATTGATATTAACGTTAGAAGATAACCCCAATAATTGACATAAAGTAGCGACTTGTTCCCGAATTTCGGCTTCACTTAAAAAGGTTAAAACTACTCGCTCTTGATCAAGTTCAGCATAATCAATATAACATTCTGTTCCGGTGGCGTGTCCCTCGGCACTATATAATAATTCCCGTTCTAAAAGGGCATTAATTAACATCGATTTTCCAGCACTAAACGCCCCCGCAAACACGATTTCAAATTTGGGAGAAATGACTTTCTTCAAAGAAGCATGAACAGCAGTAATATCCTGTTGACGTAGAGAGGGTTCTTGATGTAGGAGTTTAACTAAGCCTTCAACCTGATGTTGTAAATTTTGGCACTGGGGCGATAGGGGATGATTCATAGATAAAACTTTACTTTTGTTGAAAAATGTCTCACTTTAGATTATCCCTGATCGAATATAACTTGAGAATTAAATTTTACTTTAATTTACAATTCCCATTTTATCGTAGGGGTTGGGTCTCCCAACCCTCTTTGCCCAGATAAATAAAAGAAAGTATGCTATAATTAATTGCTAATTTAATTTATATAAGTACCTAAACAAAATTAATTACACATCCTCCACCCTGTTCCCTGTTCCCAGATCCGGTGTTCCCTCTCTCAACTAGGTAATTTATTTTGTGTAACTACTTACTATAGCAATCCTAAATAGGTTGTAATATTTTATCATAGGGGTTTGGTCTCCAAACCTAGGCGCAAAGAGGGTTTGGAGACCAAACCCCTACGGGTTTTTAAGTACCTACACAAAATTATTTGCACATCCAATTATTCTCTGTTTTGTGTTATAAAATATGGACAGTTTAACAACAGCAGCAACCCCTCAAGATATTAATGTGACGATACTCCTTTTAGGAGGTTATCAATATCAAATTACTTTAGCCTCCAATTCTCCCTTACTCTTGAATTTATTAAATGCTGTGGTTCATCCCACCGAAAAAAATCAAGATGAACCGCCCAAACTGTTTCAAATTCCGATGAATGGACAGCAACAAGCCCTATGGTTTTCAAGTCATTCTTTAGTCGGAGTCATTACCGAACCACCGATTTTTATTAAAGCGCATACTCCCGTAATTCCCGCTAAACCCCAAGGGGAAATTTTTAAAATTAAATATTGGCAAATTGATAATTTTTTATCCCCAGAAGACCATCAAAAACTCCTGAATTATGCTTTAGAAGAAGAACAGCAATTTCAATTAACTGGCCCAGCCACTAATACATCAGACTATCCTGAACATCGGGATTCTTTGGTTCTCTATTATTCTCCAGATTTTGGGGATATCATTCTAAATAAAATCAAAGCGGTGTTCTGGAAAGCCTTAGAAAAACTCGAGATTCCCCCATTTCCGATTACCCATATTGATGCCCAACTCACGGCCCATAACCACGGCCATTACTTCCGAACTCATAATGATAATGGTTCAGCTAGGGATGAAACTCGAATGTTAACTTATGTTTATTATTTCTATCAGGAACCCAAGGCATTTAGTGGAGGAGAATTATTAATTTATGATACCCAATGGCAAGGTCAGTATGCCTATTCTAAATTAGAAAATTTTCAAGCGATTGAACCTGTGAATAATCGAATTGTCTTTTTTTATAGTGGTTTAATGCACGAAGTTCTAACCGTTGATTGTCCGTCTAAACAGTTTAAAGATAGTCGATTTACCGTGAATGGTTGGGTGAGGAAATAGGGAATGGGTAATAGGTAATGGGTCAACTTCATGCCAAAAGCCCGGAACTAAAGTTCGGGCTAAGAGCTAAAGTCATCTAAAGATGACTCAAGATTGATCTTTTTTAACCCGTTTTAACGGGTTTGAGCTTTTAGCCCGAAATTTATTTCCGGGTAAATTGACTGCTTAGGGGCGCAAAATTAGAGCGACTTCCTTAGCAAAATAGGTGAGAATTAAATCCGCCCCAGCCCGTTTAATACTGGTGAGGGTTTCTAACATCACTTTTTTCTCATCAATCCAACCCATTTGTCCAGCCGCCTTAATCATGGCATATTCCCCACTGACGTTATAGGCCGCCACGGGTAAATCCGTTGACGAGCGCAACAGATGAATAATATCTAAATAGGCTAAAGCGGGTTTAACCATGACAATATCAGCGCCTTCGGCTTCATCTAAAGCCAATTCTGTCAAGGCTTCTCGGGAGTTCGCGGGGTTCATTTGATAGGTTTTTTTATCGCCAAATTTCGGGGCCGAATCCAAGGCATCCCGAAAAGGGCCATAATAGGCCGAGGCATACTTAGCGGTATAGGCCAAAATCGCTACCTGAGTATAGCCCGCCTCATCTAACCCCTGACGAATCGCCCCAATTCGACCATCCATCATATCCGAAGGGGCGACAATATCAGCCCCCGCCTGGGCATGGGAAATCGCCTGTTTAACTAAAACTGCGACGGTTTGATCATTGAGAATTTCCCCATCCTCGCTGACAATTCCATCATGACCCTTACTTGAAAAAGGATCAAGGGCAATATCCGTGATGATCATAATATCAGGAATTGCCTGTTTAATTGCCCTAACAGTACGCTGAATTAGGCCGTCTGGGTTATAACTTTCCGTTCCGGCGTTATCTTTTTTTTCTTCCGCAACCAAGGGAAATAAGGCAATGGCGGGAATGCCTAACTCCCAGGCTTCCTTAACTTCTTTTAACAGTAAATCCAAGGTATAGCGGTAACTTCCAGGCATAGAAGAAACCTCAACCTTTTGATTTTCCCCCTCCATGATAAACAGAGGATAAATTAAGTCATTGACCGTAAGCTGGGTTTCCGTGACCATGCGCCGGAGGGCATCGGTGCGACGCAGACGACGGGGACGTTGAACCAGATTTAAGGCATTTTTATGAGATTCTGAAGACATAAGAAACGGGGTAAAAATATTTTTAGTAAAGACCAATTGTTAATTATCCCATTCGGGTGGGTTCTGGATGTCCCTAAGTTGTTAATAAATGTAACAATTTTAAAAAAACAGCAAAATTGCGACAAGTGCAACAGTCTAGTTAACAAATCAGCCTACAATGACTGCAAGAGTGTCTATTGCCTTTTTTATTTATGATTAGCAACCTATATATTACTAGCATTGAACCCGATAGTGGTAAGTCCTTAATTCTGTTAGGAATTATGGAATTACTCTCGAAACGCATCCGACGGTTAGGATTTTTCCGGCCGATTATTCAAGCGGGAACTCAACTAGATAATGATATTGAACTGATTCGGAGTCGCTATCATTTGGAGTTTCCCTATCAAGATTATTATGGCGTGACCCATGAAGAAACCCGGACTTTAATTGCCGAGGGACAGTTTGAAGAAATCCTGAAACGGATTATTGAGAAATATAAGGCTTTAGAAGAAAAATGTGATTTTATTGTTTGTGAAGGCACGGATTTTACTGATATTATTTCCGCTTTTGAATTTAACTTTAATGCCGAAATTGCTAATCAACTCGATGCACCGATTTTATTAGTCGCGAATGGACAGGGAAAAAGCCAAGAAGACGTGATTAGTAGTGTTAAAAGTGAACGAAAAGCCTTTATAGAAAGGGATTTAACCCTGGTAGCAACCATGGTTAATCGAATTTCTCCCGAACAATTTCAATCCGTTTCCCAGGAACTGGCAGAGATTTGGTCTTATGATGATCCCGTCTTTATTTTACCCGAAATAGAGGCTCTTTCTAAACCCACCGTCGGGGAAATTATAACTGCCCTTGAGGGTGAATTTGTTCATGGCGATTCCGAACAATTAAAACAGGAAGTGTTATCGTTTAAAGTAGCGGCGATGCACGTTCCTAATTTTCTCTATCATATTCGAGAAGGCTGTTTAATTGTTACCCCAGGAGATCGGGCTGATATTATTCTAGCGTGTTTAGCGTCGGCTTTTTCAGAAACTTACCCCAATATTGCCGGAATTATTTTAACTGGGGGGTTTGAACTACCACCCTCTCTGCAAAAACTAATTCAAGGGTTTACAAAATGGACAGTACCGATGTTTAGCGTAGAAACCGATACCTATAATACTGCAACCATCATTAATAATATTCACTCAAAAATTACCCCCGATAATGAACGAAAAATTGCCTCAGCTTTAGGACTATTTGAAAACCATATTGATACGTCTAAAATTGAAACCCGGATTTCTCTATCCCGTTCTTCCCATATTACTCCGATTATGTTTGAGTACGAACTGGTCGCCCGGGCTAAGAAACAACGTCAACATATTGTTCTACCCGAAGGCACAGAAGAACGAATTTTAAAAGCCACTGAAATTCTATTAAGACGGGGGATTGTGGATATTACCCTATTAGGAAATCCCCAAGAAATCCGAGAAAAAGCAATTTCACTGGGCTTAAAATTAGAAGGAGTAAATATTGTGAATCCCATGACATCTCCCTGGCATGAAGACTATGCTCAAACCTATTATCAATTGCGAAAACATAAGGGAATTACGGAAGATTGCGCCCTAGATGTGATGCACGATTTAAGCTATTTTGGCACGATGATGGTTCATAAAGGTATGGCGGATGGGATGGTTTCCGGGGCTATTCATACCACCGGACATACTATTCGTCCCGCCTTGGAATTTATTAAAACTCCACCGGGATGTTCGATTGTTTCTAGTGTGTTTTTTATGTGTTTAGAAGACCGGGTTTTGGTCTATGGAGATTGTGCGGTGAATCCCAATCCTAACCCCCAACAATTAGCCGATATTGCCATTAGTTCTGCCCTAACTGCTGAACAATTTGGAGTTGAACCTTTAGTAGCGATGTTATCCTATTCCACCGGAGAATCAGGACAAGGAAAAGATGTGGATAAGGTGCGAGAAGCGACCTTGATTGCCCGTCAATTACGCCCCGATTTAAAAATAGAAGGCCCCATCCAATACGATGCGGCCGTTGATGAAGATGTAGCTAAAACCAAACTACCAGGAAGTGAAGTTGCCGGACACGCAACGGTATTTATTTTCCCCGATTTAAACACCGGAAATAATACTTATAAAGCCGTACAAAGGTCTGCGAATGCCGTTGCCATTGGCCCGGTTTTACAAGGATTAAATAAACCCGTGAATGATTTAAGTCGGGGTTGTACGATTACCGATATTGTGAATACCGTCGCGATTACCGCTATTCAAGCCCAGGGAATGAATTAAAACTCATTCATTCCCCCGAACTTAAAATTAGTCAATCAACTCTGGACTCGGAATTTGGGTATCAATCTCCGCTTGGGATAATGTGGGGATTAACCCATTGCTTTCCGCCGCTTTGACAATTTTGGCGGGTTCAATATTTAATTGAATTGCCCCGGTTGTCGGGTCGGCCGTAGCAACGGACTGAGTACCATCAACAAAATTCACCGTAATGGGTTTCTGTTAATTCTTCGGCGGGAGTATTCGGACTGAATACTACTTGAGTTCCTGCGGGGAAGTAGAAGCCATCACAATCCCAATCATCATCGGTAATTTGACCGGCTGCGAGAAAATAGAGTTCGCTAGGAGTTTTGCCGCCGTCACTGGCATAAACCCCTACTGTTTTTCCTGTTTCATTGTGGCACTGAGCCCGTTTTTTCGCAGTTTCTATAATTTTTTTCTGGGACTCTAATTGAGCCAGTCGCTGTTGAAATTGCTCAGGAGTATAACCGGCTTCTTCTGGTGTATCTTTAACTTGTAGAAGTTGATTCAATGTCTGAGTAACCTCTGCATAGTCAGCCCCTTTAGTAAGATCTTTGCTGGCCCAAGAGGGTTGGGCAATCATTAGATTCACGCATAATAAAAGACCGACAAGCACAATTTTGAGAAACCGCATATTGTTTTCCTTTTTTAAAAATTGGGTAGATGCCAACAATTGAATTATAGCCATTTCGCTCTAATTTGCTATGACCTTAGTTTAAGTGGCATCAATTCATAAAAGCAAATAGTCTTACTTGTCATTTTAATAAATTTAATTGATTAAATTTCTGGGTCGTAACTGGGAATAGAAGGAATCATTTCCAGTCGATTTCGGTTCACCCAGCGATTGACGAATTCATTATTATTTTTACAAAACTTAATTTGTACTTGCTTAGAACCTAGCTTAACAATTTCCGCCGGAACTTTATGGACATTCGCCGAATCAGCACGGGCTTTGTAAAGCCAAATGACTTTTTGACCCACTTCCAGAGCATCGGAATTGCTGGTTGAAGGGGAGGAGGTTTCTCCCACAGAGGAGGCAGAAACAAAGAAGTTGATTCCCAGTAAAAATACAACGACAGACATAGGTAAAACCTTCATCTTGTTTTCCGATTACAAACTTTGAGTTTTGAATTGTGAGGCTTGAATAATTTTGATTAATCCCATTAAACACAAACAGCTAGTAATTAAAGCAATGGGACTTAAAGAAGCACTATCAAGGATAATAAATACACCCAGACCAATTAATACAAAGGGAACAAAATGATTCCCATAACGGGCGAGTAAATTGGAGATATCCCGTTGACAAGTTAATTTATAGGTCATGTAACACCAAACTCCCACCAGCAACAAAAAGACTGAAATAATAATCAGTAAACTAGAGATACCCGCAGAAGCAAATAAGGGCATATAGATACTAATATTGTCGCTACCATTAGCAATAGTAATCGCTGCTACACTATAAGCGGGAGGAGAAATTAACCTAGCTAAACCAGAAGTAGGAGAAAATTCCGTTTCTAATTCCGGCTCGGAGGATGAATCATCATCATCAGGATTGAGTAACTGATTAAGTCCAATGGTAATGGGAACTAAACCCAAAAGTCCAATCCATTCGGCGGGTAGTATTAAACCCCCAAAAAAACCAACCATACTAGCAATAATTAAAGTACAAAAACCGAGATACTGACCGATAACAATATGGCGACGACGAAAGGTGGCATTAACTTGAGAAAACAACAGTGTAAGAATAACTAAATCATCCAAATTTGTAGCGGTAAAAGCTGTAATACCAGTAAAAATAGCAGTAAAAATCTCATTCATTTTTATGTCTCCTTAATCTTTTGAATATTCCACCTGTAAACTTTTGTTTCAATTTGGGTTCCCCCTACAACCTCTAATCTACCCCGATTAACCGATAGAAACAAATGTTCTTTGTTTTTAAAATGATAAGTACAAATAATCAAAAGTCGAATTATTTCCAGAAGCCAGGCCCGGTATGGCTTTCATTCTATTGTCATCTTCCCTACTTCCCCTTTTCCTAAAAACCATTGCCCATTGGCTATTCCCGATGAATCATAAATTTTGGAGGCCAATCAAATAGGACTGTAATAGATTAGTATTAGTTATAGAAATATAGGAGAATGTCCAATGAATATGACTCATTATATGGAGCTTCTAGCCACTAACCAGCCCTGGAATCTTTTGATTTTTATGGCTGTGCCTGTTATTCTGGCAGAAACAATTGCCGTCTCCGAACTTTATATTTTATTTACTCGAAATTTAACAGGAATAGTCAGAAATATTAATAAAATCGCCGGGATTTTAGCAGGATTTTACTTTTTAGTGATCTTTTTACATCTATTTTTTAAAGCCGTAATTCCCATCACAATGGCGGGACAATGGAGAACCATTATTGACGTGATTGCGGTGGGATTTTATTTATTAGGAGTTGTGCCTTTATTGGGAATTAGTCTTTTAGAATTAAACTTAATTGCTAAACACAAAAGTGAAGAATCTAAACTCAAAATCCATGCTACCTTTGTGGCTATTTTTCTAGTGGTTGCCCATATTGCCATGATTTTTGGAATGTTGAGTCCTGCGGTATTGGGTGGACACTCAGAAATGCCCGGGATGTAAATAAAACCGGACGCAGAGGTCAATATTCTGATTATTTATTATTGATTACTACTTATTTGACCTAGTTGGAATTACATCACTAAATAATCGGTACAATGTGAAGGCATTCTGAATCGGTTGCAATAACGAAGAACCGCTATCACCCAATCTAGTTATCAAAGACCGACGAACAATAATCACATCATTATTCTGTAATACAGGATTATTCTCCTGGGCATTCCCCAATGTAAAATCTATATCAATTGTTCTTCGAGTTACTGAACCATTAGGATTCAGACGAATCAGTTCAACGGAACTTTTATTAGCACGGTTGTTATCAAACCCGCCCGCCGATAGTAGGGCTTGATTCAAAGGACGATTAGGGGGAATTTGAATCACACCGGGATTTTTGACCTCCCCGACCACATTCACCGAAATGGTGGCGGGTGAGAAACTGGCGGAAGCAATTTTTTGTAAATCGACCGCGGCAATATTAGTAGCCGTCGGGACAATTATAGTATCCCCTTCTTGCAAAAATACATCTTGGTTGATATCTCCCGATTGCAACAGTTCCCAAAGATTGATTTTTGTGGTTTGTACCCCGGTTCTGGTGATGCGTTGGATTTCAATATGGCGAATATCAGCTACATTGGTAATCCCTCCGGCTGTTTGTAACGCCTTGGTGACCGTGGGTAAATTAATTCTAGTTACTGTTGTGGTGGTTCCAGAAATGGTAGTATCGATTGCACTCGCTTCTGGAGTTAACGAATAAGCTCCCGGACGAAAGACCGCCCCGACAACTACCACCTGAATCGATTGGTTGGAAGACCCGGCTAAACTAGAAGAAGCGATTTGGCGCATTTGTTCTGAGTTAAAACCTGTTATCGTGGGAATAAAAATACTGTCTCCATCCCGGAGAATCGGATCTTGCTTTAAGTCTCCCTGAGCTAATAATTCCGCTAAATTTAAGGTAACAACGGGTTGTTGTGGGGTAGTCCGTCGGAGTTGAACTAAACTTAAATCCGCCGCTTGAGTTAGACCTCCAGCGATTTTGATTGCTTGGGTTAGTCGAGCAAATTGTTGATCTACTCCTAGATTATAGGAACCGGGACGATAAACTTCACCAGCAATGGCAATCTGTACAGGACGAGGTGTAACTAAATTAACCGTAACAATCGGTTGTCGGAGTATTGTTGAATAGAGTCGAGTAATCAATTTTTGAGTTTCCACCAGAGTCAAACCCACCACCGGGACAGGCCCAATCCCTTGAAGACTAATGGTTCCATCGGCAAGAACCGATT
The DNA here is from genome assembly GCF_057220675.1 of Planktothrix sp. PLAVEN19ND. Classification (NCBI taxonomy): domain Bacteria; kingdom Bacillati; phylum Cyanobacteriota; class Cyanophyceae; order Oscillatoriales; family Microcoleaceae; genus Planktothrix; species Planktothrix sp. PLAVEN19ND. The sequence goes on from NZ_CM170132.1 coordinate 5,198,226, forward strand.
GTTCGCCCCCGTATCGCTCTACGCCAAAAACATCCACACGAATTTTATCCCCCACTCCTAAAACATAGGGAAAATCTCGAACTGGGTTTCTTAACACGGGTTGCCGTCTGGGTAGGAGAGGACGAATTAGAGGAGCGGTTTGGGCTTTAACCGGGAAGGCGGAAATCAGGGGAACTCCTACAAGCAAAGTTAGGTGAGTCAAAAAATAACTAACATAGCGAACAAACATAAAATTATCAGAGGTTATCCACCAAAGTCCTTATTAATATATTCTAGCTAACAATTCTCAACCCTTCAAAATCCAGACAACAGAATAACTTGCCTTATTCTCAAACTCAACGGAGAGATATTGGGGTTGACAATCTGTAAAAAGCTGTGTTATATTAATCAATTGTGCGGGCGATTAGCACAGTGGTAGCGCACTTCCTTCACACGGAAGGGGTCGTGGGTTCAAATCCCGCATCGCCCATTAGATTTGATGTCGATTGCCAGATTATTTGTCTATGATGACAGATTCTTGTCCGGGGGTTGATACAGCAAAAAGTTAATTATATCAGGACTTAGGCAAATTTTGGGACGTAACCCTATATGTGGGGGTAATTCATGCTACATATAGAGGGGATTCAAAAGAGCGATCGCTTCAACTGGTAGACTTTAATATGGAAAGTGCGATCGCATACTTAACCGTTAACTCCTATGAATCATGGTACACACAACACTATTGTTAACTTTATTTGGAATATTGCTGATGATGTCCTGCGGGATGTCTATGTGCGGGGGAAATACCGAGATGTCATCCTACCGATGACGGTTTTACGGCGTTTAGATTGTTTATTAGAACCCACTAAAGATCAGGTACTTGAGCGTTATCAAAAACTCGAAGATGGGAATTATGGTGATAATGCGATCGCCCAACAATTACCGAGAATATCGGGTTATGTTTTTTATAATAAATCTAAATTTACTTTAAAAAGTTTACTGGATTTTCCGAGTCAAATTCGGTCGAATTTTGAGAACTATTTAGATGGATTTAGCGATAATGTACAGGAAATTATTAGTAAATTTAAGTTGAGAAATCAACTGGAAACCTTAGAAGAAAGTAATCGGCTTTTTTCCTTAGTTGATAAATTTGTTTCTAATCAAATTAACCTTAGTTCTGAACCTGTCAAAAATGAAGTTGGAGAAATTATCTATGAAGGGTTAACTAACCTGGATATGGGTTCGGTATTTGAGGAGTTGATTCGCAGGTTTAATGAGGAGAATAACGAAGAAGCGGGGGAACACTTCACACCGCGCGATATTATTCAATTAATGGTTAATTTGATATTTTTACCCATTGAAGAACAGATCCAAAGCGGGACTTATTTAGTTTATGATGATGCTTGCGGCTCTGGGGGAATGTTAACGGAATCAGAAGCTTTTATTCAAGAGTTGGCAGAAAAGACGGGTAAGAAAGTCAAAATTGAATTATATGGTCAGGAAGTGAACCCGGAAACCTATGCTATTTGTAAATCGGATATGTTGATTAAGGGTCGAGATCCTGAAAAGATTCGCTTTGCTTCTACCATTTCTAATGACTGTTTTTCCCATCTTGAGTTTGATTTTATGTTAGCAAATCCTCCTTATGGGAAGTCATGGAGTGTGGATAAGGAGGCAATTTTTGATGGGAAGAAAAAGGATGTTAAAGACCCGCGCTTTGCTGTCGAACATCCTGGTTTACCCGCAGGAGAAAAGTTAGTTCTTTTACCCCGTAGCAGTGAGGGTCAGTTATTATTTTTAGTGAATATGCTCTCTAAAATGAAGCAATCAACACCTTTGGGGAGTCGCATTGCTAGTGTTCACAATGGTTCTGCTTTATTTACTGGAGATGCGGGAAGCGGGGAAAGTAATATTAGACGCTGGATTATTGAAAATGATTGGTTAGAATCTATTATCGCTTTGCCTTTAAATATGTTCTATAATACGGGGCTTGCGACTTATATTTTGGTTTTGTCTAACCGTAAACCGGAACACCGAAAAGGGAAAGTACAGTTAATAGATGGGACGGAGTGGTATGGCAAATTACGAAAGAATTTAGGGAACAAAAATTGCCAGTTAACTCAAGCAGATATTAACCGAATTACGGAAACGTTTTTAGCGTTTGCAGAAACCGATAAATCTAAGCTTTTTGATAATGATGATTTTGGCTTTCATAAGATAACCGTTGATCGTCCCTTGCGGTTAACTTTTCAGGTGACACCTGAACGGGTAAAGCTGTTTCAGGAGAAAGCACAACCGAAACTTTATCCGGTTTTGGAAACTTTAAAGGATGTTTTTGGTAGTGAAATTCACAAGGATTTTAACCAGGTTCAGCAGGTTTTGGAAAAGGCTTTAAAGGTGGATAATATTAAGTTAACAAAATCTGAGTTTAAGTTGATTTATGATAGTTTTACGGAGAAAGATGAAACCGCCGAACCTGTGATTAATAAAAAGACTAAGGAAGGGATAATTTATGAACCAGATTCTGAGTTGAGAGATACTGAAAGTGTACCAATGAAAGAAGATATTGAGGACTATTTTACCCGTGAGGTTTTGCCCCATGTACCCGATGCTTGGATTGATTATGATAAGATAGTCAGAGGTTATGAAATTTCGTTTACTAAATATTTTTATCAGTTTAAGCCGTTACGGAGTTTGGAAGACATAACGGCGGATATTTTAGCATTAGAATCAGCAACGGAGGGGGTTTTACATCAGATTGTCAGTGAGTAGTAATTCAATTAAGGGAGGAATGCAATAAATAATGAATTTTGTTTACCGAATTCAGGGGGTTGAGTTTGAATGGGATACAAATAAAGCTGAGAGCAATTTTGTTAAGCATGGTGTTATATTTGAAGAAGCAGCAGAGGTATTTTTTGATCCATTTTATCAGGAGGGAGATGCAAGTGCTAATAATGAACAGCGCGATTTTATTTTGGGATATTCCCTATCACAACGTTTATTATTAATTGTTTATGTAGAAAGAAAAGCTCGAAAAAGAATTATTTCTGCCCGTCCTGCAACGAATAGCGAAAGGAGATTATATGAACAACAATAACGATGAAGAATTACAATTACAACTCCGTCCCCGTGTTACAGAGGTTGTTTCTCTCAATATACCAACAGATACTTTAGCTTCTTTGGCAGAAGTAGCTGCTAATAAAGATATGTCTGTAGAAGCTTTGTTGAAATTTTATATTGGACAAGGTTTAAGGCAAGATATAGCGAAGTTATTTAATGAACGTTTATTAGATAAAACCGCACAAGTTTTATTGCGTCATATTGACTCACAAGAAGAAGTTTCTAGGATTTTACAAGAAATTAAGGCTGAAACAAAAAGAGGTTAAAAAATGAAGTGTTATCTAGTTTATAAGCAAGAGCATAGATTACCTGGTATTGAAGAAGTTCCCGAACATTGGGGTGTTGTACGAAATTCATTGATTTTTCGGGAAATGGTCGAGACTGGATATGGTGATTTAGAACTTTTATCAATATTGAGTGATAAGGGAATAGTGAAGCAGTCTGAGACAGGACGTAAGGAAAGAGCGCCAGAGGATAGAAGTAACTATAAAAGGATTCAAAAAGGTGACATTGGGTACAACTTGATGAATGCTTTTATGGGAAGCATTGGAGTTTCTAATTATGAAGGAATTATTAGTCCTGCTTATGCAGTGTGTAGACCAAAAATAAAAATAGATCCTAATTATTTTCACTATTTATTTAGAACGGATCTATATTTAACTGAATTTGACAGAAATGCTTATGGAATTATGTATGAAAGGAATAGGTTGTATTTTGACAATTTTAAAAAAATATATGTTCCTTTTCCACCACCTGAAGAACAAAAAACGATCGCGCATTTCATAGACCACAAACTAGAACAAATAGAACAATACATCCGCAACAAAAAACAGCTTATCGAATTACTCAACGAACAGAAAACCACCATAATTAACCGTGCTGTTACGAAAGGAATTAACCCTAATGCACCTATGAAACATTCTGGTATTGAGTGGTTGGTGGAAATTCCTGAACATTGGGAATTGAAACGGGCAAAATATTATTTATATGAAGTTGATGAACGTTCACAAACTGGCACAGAAGAACTATTATCTGTGTCCCACATTACAGGTGTTACTCCTAGAAGTGAAAAAAATATCACAATGTTTCAGGCTGAATCTTATGAAGGATATAAAACTTGTAAAATAGGAGATATAGTCTGCAATATTATGTGGGCGTGGATGGGAGCTTTAGGAGTATCAAATTATAGTGGAATAGTTAGCTCATCTTATGGGGTTTATAGGCAAATTACTTCTGAAAACTTCTTATCAGCTTATCTTGATTATCTAATTAGAACTCATGCCTATATTTATGAATACAATTGTAGATCGAAGGGAATTAGGTTATCTAGGCTGCGAATGTACACGGAAGACTTCTTTGATATTCTATTAATCAAGCCACCAAGAGAAGAACAGCAAAAGATACTGAATTATATAGAAATAGAGAGTGACAAAATTGCTCTTGCGATCGCCCAAATAGAAAAACAAATAGAACTGATCCAAGAATACCGCACTACCCTAATTTCCGATGTCGTCACCGGAAAAATAGACGTCAGGGGGTTTGACAATGACAGTGATAGCAGAAATTCCCCCAAACCTCCCGAACTTGCGACAATGTAGCCAATATTTATAACATCGCCTACAATTGTATTAACCCAGTCTCCAGAATCCTATGACCTCAACTGACACCTCAGAAAAAGGCTTAGAAGCCTTAATCGAAAAAAGCCTAATTGAAACATCCCATTATGTTAAAGGTCAACCCCATGACTATGATCGCATTTATTGTATAGATAAAACCAAACTTTTGCAATTTCTCCGCCATACTCAACCCCAAGAAATCGCTAAACTCGAAATTAAATATCAAACCAAATTTGAACAAAAACTTCTGCAACGCATCTCCGACCAAATTAAAATAAAAGGTATTATTGATATCCTGCGAAACGGGATTAAAGCCGATGAAGTTAAACTAACTCTCTATTATAAAAAACCCGATTCCCAACTCAACCCCCAAGCTATTCAACACTATAACGCTAATATTTTTTCTGTTACTCGCCAACTGCAATACAGCGACGATAGAAAACGCCTTTCCCTCGATATGGCAATTTTTATTAATGGCTTACCCGTTATCACCTTTGAACTCAAAAATAACTTAACCAAACAAAATGTACAAGATGCCATCAAACAATACCAAAAAGACCGCGACCCCAAAGAAGCTTTATTTAATTTTGCCCGTTGTTTAGTTCATTTCGCCGTTGATGAGGAACTGATTTTTATGACCACCGAACTCAAAGGAGAAAAAACTATTTTCCTTCCGTTTAATAAAGGTCAAAAATCCGAACAAAACCTACTTTTTCCCGATAGTGCTGGCAACCCCATCAACCCCAATGGAATAAAAACCGATTACCTCTGGAAAGAAATTCTAACTAAATCTAGCCTGAGTAATATTATTGAAAAATACGTTCATATTGTTAAAGAAAAAGAAGACGGAAAACCGGATAAAAAGAAACTAATCTTTCCCCGTTACCACCAACTCGACTCGGTAAGACAACTTTTAAGCGATGTTAAAAATAATGGTATCGGTAAACGTTATTTAATTCAACATTCCGCAGGTTCAGGTAAAAGTAACTCCATTAGTTGGCTCAGTCATCAACTCGTAGAACTCACCGATACTAGCGATATTAACACAATTTTTGATTCTATTATTGTTGTTACAGATCGGATAGTCTTAGATAAACAAATCCGCGATAATATTAAACAGTTTGCCCAGGTTAAAGGCGTAGTTGAAGCTATCACCGAAGGAAGTCAACAACTCAAAAAAGCCTTAGAAGCAGGTAAAAAGATTATTATTACCACCGTCTTTAAATTTGCCTATATTGTTAAAGAAATTCAGTCCTTAGCCAATAAACATTTTGCGATTATCATTGATGAAGCCCACTCTAGCCAAAGCGGAAGTACCGCCGCGAAAATGAGCGCGTCTTTGAATAAAGAAATAGGGGAAGAAGAAGAAACCACCGAAGATAGAATTATTAGGATTATTGAAGAACAAAAACTTTGCCCTAATGCCAGTTATTTTGCCTTTACCGCCACCCCCAAAAATAAAACCTTAGAAACTTTTGGGGTGCAAAATCCCACGGATCATAAGTTTTATCCGTTTCATAATTATTCCATGAAACAAGCCATTGAGGAAGAATTTATTCTCGATGTTTTACAAAATTATACCACTTATAATAGCTATTGTAAACTTCAGAAAAAAATTGAAGATAACCCCCAATTCGATACGAAACGAGCTAAGAAAAAGCTTAAAAAATATGTAGAAGGTCATCCCCACGCCATCCGCCAAAAGACAGAAATTATGATCAATCATTTTATGGATGAAGTGATTAGTCAACAGAAAATTAACGGAGAAGCAAAAGCAATGGTAGTTACCAATAGTATTGAAAGCGCTATTCGTTATAAACTCGCCTTTGATGCCTATTTAACAGAAATTGCCTCCCCTTATCAAACAATTGTTGCTTTTTCTGGGAGTAAAGATGTGGATGGAAAATTAGAAACTGAATCCTCAATGAATGGTTTTCCGAGTAAAGATATCCCTGATCAATTTAAGAAAGAGGAATATCGCTTTTTAATCGTTGCTGATAAATATCAAACCGGATTTGATCAGCCGTTATTACACACCATGTATGTCGATAAAACCATAGCAGATATTAAAGCAGTACAAACCTTGTCCCGTCTTAATCGTGCCTATAAACCCGATAAAAAAGATACATTTATTCTTGATTTTGTTAACTCAGCCGATATTATTAAAGCCGCCTTTGATCCTTTTTATAAAACAACGATTCTCAGCGAAGAAACCGACCTAAACCGCCTCAACGATTTACAAGACGCACTGGACGCTTATCAAGTTTATTCAGAAGATCAAGTTAATGAATTTATGGATTTATTTATTAAGGGTGTAGAGCGCGATCGACTTGACCCGATTCTGGATGAATGTAAACAAACTTTTAAAGACGAATTAGACGAAAATGAACAAGCGGATTTTAAGAAAAAAGCTAAATTATTTGTGCGAAATTATGAGTTTCTGGTACAGATTCGCCATTTCCGTAACCCCTATTGGGAAAGTTTAAAAAGCTTTCTCAAGTTGCTGGTTAATAAACTTCCTAGCCTGAATGAAGCTGACTTATCCAAAGGGATTTTAGAAAGTATTGATATGGAGAGTTACCGAGTAGAAAGGCAAACAACCTTAGCAATTCAGCTTGAAGGTAACATCGAAATTGCACCCCCGCCACCCGATACCAGTGGTAGCAAATATGATCCTAATATTGATATACTCAGTAATATTATTCAAGATTTTAATAACCGCTTTGGGAATATTGATTGGATAGAAAAAGACAAAGTGCGACAATTTTTATTTGAAGACTTACCCCAAGAAATTAGTCAAGATGAAGAATATCAAAACGCCAAACAATATTCAGACCGTCAAAACGCCAAAATTACCTTTGATAAAAAGTTAGTCGATAAGTTTCAAGACTTTATCTTCGACCATGCAGAAGCCTATCGTAAGTTTACGAATGATCCCGATTTTAAAGCCTGGTTGAGTGAGACACTGTTTAAGATGGACTATGACAAGGGGGCAGCTTAGAATGTATCCCTTTGACGGTTTAAAAATAACCCATGATTAGTTAAACAGGACTTACGCAATTAGGCTATATATAGCGCATAGAAAATCGCCCGATTTTCTATAGAGTCCTAAAAAATGGCTAAAAGCGACACATAATGTGTAAATCACAAAGCGAAGGATCTTTCTCTAAAAAAATGCTATAATGCTGATCATTAAAGGGTTTTATTCCTATTTTTTAAAGCGATATTAATGTGTTAAATGCGACATTTGATTTGTTAATCGACAAGACTACAAAATATCAATTTTGGATTGACCGAGGCGGCACCTTTACCGATATTGTTGCCCGCCAACCCGATGGCAGATTAATCACCCATAAATTATTATCAGAAAATCCACAACACTATTCTGATGCTGTCATTCAAGGGATACGAGAAATTTTAGGATTATCCCCCCATCAACCCATTCCTAGTGAGTTGATTTCTGAGGTCAAAATGGGAACCACCGTCGCCACCAATGCCTTATTAGAAAGAAAAGGCGATCGCACGCTATTAATTATAACAAAAGGCTTCAAAGATGCGTTAAGAATCGGCTATCAAAATCGCCCCGATATTTTTGCCCGTCAAATTATATTACCCGAAATGCTCTATGAACAAGTTATCGAAGTCGAAGAACGTTATACCGCCCAAGGAGATGAATTAAAACCCGTTAATTTAGACCAATTAAAACCCCAATTAGAACAAGTTTATCAAACCGGAATTAGAAGTTGTGCCATTGTCTTAATGCACGGTTATCGCTATCCTCAACACGAACAACAAATCGCAGCTTTAGCCCAAGAAATCGGCTTTACTCAAATTTCCGTATCCCATCAAGTTAGTCCGTTAATGAAATTAGTCAGCCGAGGAGATACCACCGTTGTTGATGCTTATTTATCTCCCATTTTAAGGCGATATATTGATCAAGTTACCACTCAATTAAATTGTCATCCTCCCTTAGTAAAGGAAGGAGGAATAAAAGAAGAATTAGAGTTAGAAATTATTGAAAATATCAATAACTCCAACTCCCCCATTTTTAAGGGGGGCTGGGGGGGATCAAACCCCATCAAATTAATGTTTATGCAATCCAATGGCGGCTTAACCAATGCTCAAAAATTCCAGGGAAAAGATAGTATATTATCAGGGCCAGCCGGAGGAATTATTGGCGCAGTTCAAACCAGTTTAAAAGCCGGATTTGATTCTATTATTACTTTCGATATGGGTGGAACTTCTACCGATGTTGCCCATTTTAATGGCGAATATGAACGACAATTTGAAACCGAAATAGCTGGGGTGAGAATGCGAACTCCGATGATGGCTATTCACACCGTCGCCGCCGGAGGCGGTTCAATTTTAAGGTTTGACGGGTCACGATATCGAGTGGGGCCAGAGTCCGCCGGAGCTAATCCTGGGCCAGCTTGTTATCGCAATAACGGGCTATTAACGGTTACGGATGCTAACGTGATGTTAGGAAAAATTCAGCCCCAATTCTTCCCCAAAGTATTCGGAAAAAATGGCAATTTACCCTTAGATGCTGAAATTGTTCAACAAAAATTTAGGGAATTAGCACTAGAAATTAAAAGCCAAACGGGAGATAACCGCACCCCCGAAGAAGTCGCCACTGGATTTATTACCATTGCGGTTGAAAATATGGCAAATGCTATTAAAAAAATATCCCTACAACGGGGTTATGATATTTCTAACTATACCCTTTGTTGTTTTGGTGGGGCGGGCGGTCAACACGCTTGTTTAATTGCGGATACCTTGGGCATGAAACAGATTTTTATTCATCCCTACGCAGGGGTTTTATCGGCTTATGGAATGGGGCTGGCTGATATCAGAATATTACGAGAAAAAGCCATGGAAAAACCCTTAACAGAATGTTTGATTTTCGAGTTAGAACAGATTTTTTCAGATTTAGAAACTGAGGCAAAAACAGAATTAGAAAATCCAGATTCAAAAACAGAGATAATTCTGAAACTCAATCTCAAATATGAGGGGACAGATTCCATATTACCCATTCGTTTTATCGGTAATTTGTCTAATTTAACCCAAAAATTTGAACAACAGCATCAAACCAGTTATGGATTTATTAAACCGGAAAAAGCCTTAATTGTTGAATCAATAACTACAGAAATTATTCAAAAAATGGATACCTTTGAAGAACCGATATTAAACCGAACTAATCAGTCTCTCACCCCCATTACTGTTGTTCCCATGTATACCCAGAATGAATGGCAACAAACCCCTATTTTTAATCGAAGTGATTTACAACCTGGAGATATTATTCATGGCCCAGCGATGATTATAGAATCCATCGGCACGAATATTATTGAACCGGGTTGGCAAGGGGAGATAACTGAAAAAAATTATTTGGTTTTAAAACAAACTAATTCTATTAAACCTCCCTTAGTCAGAGGAGATGGGGGAATAAAAGCTGACCCTGTAAAATTAGAAATCTTTAAAAATCTATTTCAATTTATCGCCGAACAAATGGGAATCACCCTGCAAAATACCGCTAGTTCTGTTAATATTAAAGAACGTCTTGATTTCTCCTGTGCAATTTTTGATCAAAACGGTCAATTAGTTGCTAATGCACCCCATATTCCCGTCCATTTGGGGTCAATGGGTGACAGTATTGAAAGTTTAATTGCTGCAAAAGGTGAAAGTCTCAAACCCGGGGATGTTTATTTATTAAATAATCCCTATAATGGGGGAACCCATTTACCGGATGTTACGGTTATAACTCCGGTTTTTACCCCCCCCTTAGTAAAGGGAGGAAATAGACAGGAACAGACTATTTTATTTTATGTCGCTTCAAGGGGACATCAAGCGGATATTGGGGGAATAACACCGGGTTCTATGCCTCCTAATAGTATAAATATTCAAGAAGAAGGAATTTTAATTGATAATGTTCAATTGGTTAAAGAAGGTAATTTTTTAGAAACAGAACTCTTAAATTTGTTAACATCTGGAAACTATCCTGCCCGAAATCTGGCTACCAATATTGCCGATTTACAAGCTCAAATTGCTGCCAATGAAAAAGGCGTTCAAGAACTTCTCAAAATGGTTGAATATTATAGTTTAAATACCGTTCAAACCTATATGCAATATGTTCAGGATAATGCAGAAGCATCGGTGCGTCGAGCAATTGATGTATTAACCGATGGTGAATTTAGTTATAAAATGGATAACGGGGGAATGATTAAAGTTAATATTAAAATCGATAAAAATAACCGTAGAGCAATTATAGATTTTACGGGAACTTCTCCCCAACTTCCAACTAATTTTAATGCCCCAAAATCCATTTGTAAAGCTGCCGTTTTATATGTATTTAGAACCTTGGTTAATGACAATATTCCCTTAAATGCCGGATGTTTGAAACCTTTAGAAATTATCATTCCTGAAGGTTGTTTTTTAAACCCCCGTTATCCAGCGGCGGTCGTGGCGGGAAATGTGGAAACCTCCCAAGCCATTGTTGATGCTCTATATGGGGCATTAAACGTGATGTCAGCCTCTCAAGGAACGATGAATAACTTCACCTTTGGAAATCAAAATTATCAATATTATGAAACCATTTGTGGCGGTTCAGGTGCCGGAATTAATTATCATGGAACCGATGCAGTTCATACCCACATGACGAACTCCCGTTTAACTGACCCGGAAGTATTAGAATGGCGTTATCCAGTATTATTAGAAGAATTTAGTATTCGAGAAAATAGTGGGGGTTTAGGAAAATTTAAAGGCGGAAATGGCATCATTAGAAAAGTTAAATTCCTAGAACTCATGACCGCCGGAATTCTATCAGAACATCGAATCATTCCTCCTTTTGGATTAAATGGCGGACAACCTGGGTTAGTGGGTAAAAATTATATTATCCGTAGTAATGGAACAATAGAACAATTAACTAGTACCGCCACCGTCGCAATGAATATCAACGATATTTTTGTCATTGAAACCCCTGGGGGTGGAGGATATGGTCATCATAATTAACCCAAACAAATCCTATGACATTCGTAATTCGTAATTAAATCTGTTTTTTCATCACTAAACAATTGCGCTGATCGTCTAACCGTATATAATGAAGTTCATCCATTAATTTAGACATAAAAATCAATCCTCTCCCACCTTCATGTTCCAAGGGGTCGGCGTGCATTTTAATTAAAGACTCCAGGGTTTTTTCTAAGTCAAAGGGTTCCCCCCTGTCCCAAATTTTTATTTCAATCCAGGGGGAAAATATCCTAACTTCTAACTCAATGGGTGTTGTTTCGGGTAAGGCGCAATGAGCATGACGGACAGCGTTAGTAAATCCCTCCGTCAAAGCAATTTGACACTGATGAAAAATATCCGAAGGAAGAAAATCCAAGGCAATGTTTTCAAACCAAATCAACACATCCTCTAGGGAGGTTAAAGTGGTTTTGACCTGAAGATTTGATTGTGCCAGTAGTGCTGAATTAATCATCAATTCTCTACATAGCACCGCTATTTCTATTAAATACAACTATGATAGTTTTGACAATCAACTTCATGTCATACATCAGACTCCAATTTTCCTGATACTTCAAATCTAAACGAATAATATCCTCAAAATTTTTTACCTGAGAACGACCATTAACCTGCCATTCCCCGGTCATCCCGGGTTTAACATCTAAGCGTTGCCATTGAGGAACTTCATAACGTTCTACCTCATCGGGTGTCGGTGGACGAGTTCCCACCAGACTCATTTCTCCAGTTAAAACATTCCAAAATTGTGGGAGTTCATCCAAACTGGTTCGCCGCAAAAACCGACCGACTTTGGTAATTCGAGGGTCATTATCATTCTTAAAAATAGCTCCTTTTGCTTGATTCGGAATTTTATCTTTTAAGGCTTCCGCATTCGTACACATAGACCGGAACTTCCAAATCCGAAATCGTTTTCCCATCCAACCGCAACGCACCTGACCAAAAAAAATCGGCCCTGGACTATCTAAACGAATCGCAATAATAATTGGAACCGCTAATACCGATGAAATACTTAAACCAACAATAGCACCCGTTATATCAATTAATCGCTTCACCCAAGACCGCACAGAAGGATGAGTCACCGGGAGACGATTTTCCCCTCTGATTTTATCCTTGAGTTTATCGTCTTCACTCGGAGGTTCAATGGTTAATACTTGGTCAAGGGAAGTGAGGGAAAAAACCCCCATCACCTGAGAACCAACGGATTTTAAAACCAACTCAATCCCTTTGGCTTTTGTGGTTTTCAGGTTACTAATCAGCGCCCCAATGCCACTACTATCAATAAATATAGTCAGACCAAAATCAAGAATGATTTTTTTGGGCGGAGGAGTCAGGGAAATTACATCCTGACAAGTCGTTTTGAAAGAAACTGCTTCTAAAACACTCAAGCGTTCGGGTAAGCGAACAGAGACAATATCTCCTGCTAGGATAATTTGAAATTTTTCTTCTGGAATTTGACCAACCCTCTCCATAATTTGCTGGGTAGTTGTTGTTAATTTTGCTGCTCTGTTTTAATCATACTCAAAGGACAACGAGAAAAGGCGTTGATTCAGTACGAAAAGTCGGACTAATCCTTTTCTGTTATGACAATAGCACCCTAAATTCCCATTATTTTTATTTCCAAGATGATTCTAACCTAAAATTTCCCCCACCGCCAGACGGGTTCCATTCACAAAATCCCAAGCGGACTGCATCCGTTTACCCGCCAATTGGACTTGGGTGAGTAATAATAATCCCTCACCTGTTTGTATTACTATCCCAAAACGTTTAATCAGGGCGACCACCTCTCCCGGTTGTCGGTGAAAGTTGGGAAAATTCGGCCATTGTTGTGATAAATTCTGGTATTCCGGGGGAAATTGAGGGAGATATTCCGGTGCTAAAGGAACCGTAGCACAAACTTTTAAGGGTTTTTCTTGAAATGATGTTATACAGTTGGGATAAAACCCGCGAATTTGGTTATGTAAAGCGATCGCCGATCGATTCCAGTCTAAACGATAATCGTCATCTTTGATTAAGGGAGCATAGGTCGCCAGGGAATTATCTTGAGGAATGGCCCGAATTTCTCCTCGGTCTAATTTGATTAAGGTTTCTACTAATAAATCCGCCCCCAATTGGGCTAACCGTTGTCCTAAATCCGTGGCATTTTCTAATAGTCCAATGGGTGTTACCGCCTTTAATAACATCGGCCCGGTATCCATCCCCGCATCCATCAACATGGAGGTGATTCCCGTTTCGGTTTCCCCGTGATACAAACACCATTGAATCGGAGCCGCGCCGCGATATTTGGGGAGAATAGAGCCATGACCATTCACACATCCCAACCGAGGCATCTCCAGAATTTCTGGGGACAAAATTTGTCCATAGGCTACGACCACAAAAACATCCGCCTGAGCCTCTCGCAATAGTTTTAAGGTGTTTTGATCTTTTTTCACCCGTTTGGGTTGCCAAACCGATAATTCATGGGTCTGAGCCAACATTTTAACTGGAGAAGGGGTTAATTGACTGCCCCGACCTCGGCGTTTATCCGGTTGAGTCACCACCGCCAAAACTTCAAATTCAGGGTCGGCTAATAATTTTTCTAAACTCGGAACTGCAAATTCAGGCGTACCAAAAAAAACTATTTTCATTTGAGGGAAAAGGGAATGGGGAATTACGAATTACGAATGGGTAATGAATTTATGGGGGATTTATTCGTCAATTAATTAACTCTTACACTGATAACTGGTACGGGCGGGTTCTTTTATATCTGTTGTTAATCACCTCAATCTCGATGAACCCGCCCCTACAACTGATAACTGATAACTGATGACTGATAACTGATTTATGGCGTAATTGCTACTTCAATTCGACGGTTCAGTTGTCGATTATTTTCAGAATTATTATCAACCGTGGGACGATTTGCCCCGTATCCAATTGCCGCCCAGTGATAGTCTGTACCAATCGCCTCGGATAAATATTTCATCACCGCTTCTGCCCGACTAAAAGATAAATCTAAATTCTGTTGAGGACTGCCTTGATTGTCCGTATGACCCATGACCCTAACAGCAGAACCCTTATAGGTTTTAATATCGGCAAGAATCGTATCTAAAATCACGTTCGCCCCTGGACGCAAAATGGTACTACCCACATCAAACAACACATCACTGGGAAAAGTCACCACCAGGGTATCAGAACTTTGACGACGTTCAGGCGTGGCTGAAATAGTCGCAGGAGCCTGTTTATTATTTCCTGAACCTGAAATCGGAGGTGCAGAAGCCAATTGCTGTTCCAGAATTTGTAAACGCTCCTCTAGGGGTTCGGTAGGACGACTGGCTCCCAATTGACTTTCTACCGCCGCCGTCCGTCCAATCAAGGTATTCAACTGTCCCTGTAACTGCTGTAACTGTATCCGCAGTTGTTGACGTTGGGGGTCAGTTAACCGTTGACTGGGTGCGGGAATCGGTTGAGGAGCCGGAGGACTAACCATCGGTGGAGGGACTATTCCCTGGGAACCCCAATTCTGAACCCGATTGAGCAACTGCTGGGTTAACGGCACCTCAGAACTCGAATTCGGATAGACCTGAGCCACAGCCATTCCCACCAACCAAGCGATGGAGGAACCCACCCCCAAAAGTAGGAGGTTAAACACCGTCGCCCCCAGAAATAATAGGCCTCGAAATCGGCGAGGGGAGGGCTGGGGCTTGGTGGGGCGGGGTTTTGCAGATTGGGTCATCAGTTGGTCTCCTTAATTGGAGGCGGGGGTTTTGGGGGAAGTTTGGGGACTCGCCTCGGTGTTACTCGGTAAATTACTCACCTCTAAATTCCCATCAGGATTAAACGTTACCTGAAAAATGGCCAAAGGTTCATTGATTTGACGACTTCCTACAGGTTTATACAATAAATCGGGTAGGGGTGTTTGTTTCGTTTCCGTTCCTGGTTCCGGGTTCAAAGACTTATAACCCACTATTGCCCCATCTTTGGCCACGCTCACCCGATAGATTAAGGGAGTTTTCACCGATGCTGTCGGTATCCAGGCCTTGATCAACTTTTCACTTAATTGAGCTTTTAAATCCTGAAGTTCTTGGGGATTGGTAATCGGGGGAGGACTGGAAAGATTAGGGGGTAAAGGTTGCGGTACGGTTGTTTGGGGGGAAGACCCTTGGGGGGGAGTATTGGTTGGTGTAGGAACCGTTGAGCTTTGGGTTTGCGGTTGCAGTTTCGGGTCTTCGGGTCGTTTAATATCGGGAATCGGCAACGCAAATAGAGCCAAGGCCGTTAGTGCTAGACTCGATATCCCAATTGCTGCCGGGACAGCCCTTTGAACAATAGGCTGTTCTGGTTTGAGATACCGTTTAGACAGGGGCTGTAACTGGATAGACAGTTCGGGCAAGGTCTGGCTATCGGCCAAAAATTGATCCACCGCTTCGATGAGATCAAATAATTGTACCGTGGTTAAATTGACCTGCACAGGTGGCGGAGCTAAGGGGGATTCATCCGAGGAATGTTCCTGGGGAGGTTGATGAACCGTTAACTGGTGTAGCTCTCCCGCAATGGGGTGTAATGCGACTAGCTCCGACTGCTGACGGAAGGATTCCGGGGCGCTTAGTCCACTCAGGAACCCTTGAACATAGCGACTCACCTGTCGGACTAAACTTTCAAAAAACTCCCGTCCTCCGGTGATGGGCTGGGGATGACCGACAAAATGACATTCTGCATTCATCAGAACATTTAAACTGGCCCGTCCATCGGATTTACCATCACTTCCGGTGTTGTAACCCTGCAAAATTAGTTTGCAGTTCGGTAAACTATATTGACGTTCAATCGTCATGAGACTTCTCCATCAAACAAACTGATCCAAAATCGCTGCATTCCAGCCGTCCCTGTACAAAAGAGAAGTTTCTCTAATAAACGTATCCCTAGCTCATTTAACTTTTCATCAGAACTATAAGCCATCACCAACGCCCGCCGGGAATTCATCCGACTGCGGAAATGCGCCCGAAATTGGGTTAAGTAGTTAGACAATTGTAAATGTCGTTCAATGGGAATTTGTTTTTGGGTTAGGGTCTCATAATCCATAAGTAACTGCCGAATTTTGGCCGTTAACCGTCTTCCCAGGTTAGAGATAATCACGACTAAGGCTTTGGCTTCCAACAGACTCAGCACCCGACGCTGGCTAAATCGGCGTAACGGATTGGTACTGCGGAGTCGCCACAATTCTACCCGATTGGGGATAACCGTTTGTAAATCCAGTTCTGAGATCACGACCAGCATATATTCTGCTCCCCCCAGATACAGGGCTTCAATCGCCAGTAACATTAAATCAATTTCTACTCGGGCGCGACGTGGGCATCCTTTTTCACCAAACGGTAGATCGGGTAAACTGTCCAATATAATTGGAATTGACTGACTTTGGGACTGTTCTAACTGCATTACACTCACAGCAATATTAATGTCAACACATTAACGGTTATCGGAATATTTAGGGAATATACAACGATGCCATAATAACCTTCGTTATCTCCATCGCTTGAGTACACAATTTTCTAGTGTACGATTTTTCAGACATCTGTTCCCCTGCTTCAATTTTACCCCCCTTCCCCCGAATCGCTGAATTATTGCGGCCATGACCTGCGACCTACGATAGAAACAAAAAAAATTGTTAACACAGCATGGCTATTTCTGACTAGGTTTTAAAGTAAACAGAGGTTAGGCAAAAATATTTTCCCTGTTTTTCCAACTCCCTCAATCTTAGAGGTGGTTTTGGTTTCGTTGCTTAATATATAAGAAATGCAGAAGATTAGTTCAAAGGAATTGCTCGCTTTATACAGCGAGGGTAAACGGGACTTTGGCGCCATTGATTTAAGTGAGTCCGATCTATTTGAAGCCAACTTGGAGGAGATTGGCTTGGCGGGTAGTAATTTAAACCGGATTTATATGCCCTATTCCAACCTCAGCTACGCTAATTTACAGAAAACCCAAATTCAGGAGGCTCAACTGGGGGATACGCAACTTTATCAAGTGGATTTATCCGAATCGAATTTACAAGGAAGTACCCTGTCTCGATGCAACCTTGGCTATGCTGATTTGAGGGGTGCTAATTTAAGCCATTGTAATCTCCAAGGCGCGGATTTATCGGGTGCTAATCTAAGGTCAGCTGACCTCAGACATACGGATTTGAGTAATGCGAATTTGGAAAATGCCAAGTTAACAAATGCCCAATTAGCAGGATGCAATTTATTTCGAGCTAAAATGGCAAATTTATCCGATGCAAACTGTGATCAGACCACTATCGGGCCAGATGGATATTAAACAGTTATCCCTAGAAAAATGGTGATTATCGTTATTGTCATTAATATTTTCATTTCTCTGCTGTGTTTATCTCTGGCGAGAAAAATCTGGATGTTGACATTAACCATTAATCGTTTGGAAAAAAGGTTAATCCTGATGGAACAACGCACCCGTTTTGTTCTGGAGAAAGCCCCAAATTTTATTAATTCTGGACAACGGGGCAGTTATCAACTCCGGCAAAACTATCATCAATTTCAGGTCAAACTACAACAACTTCAACAAGCTCTGGGACTCATTTCCTTAGCGGTTAAGTTCTGGCCAAAAGGAGGAAAACCCAGAAAATCAAATCTCTAGGAACAAAATTGTTTACAATGGATAGAGTCCGTGGATGGAATGGGTATTGCGGTTTTTATATGTCAAATCAACGGTTAGGACGGTTTTTAGGGGGTTTAGTCTTGGGGTCGGTGGTCGGTACGGTAGTCGGTTTACTGGTAGCCCCTCGTTCGGGAAAAGAAACTAGACAGTTACTTAAAAAATCAGCCGAGGCTTTACCTGAACTGGCGGAGGATCTATCCACGAATGTTCAGATACAGGCTAATCGACTTTCGGGGTCAGCCCTACGCAATTGGGATGAAACCCTGATTCGTCTCAAAGAGGCGGTTTCGGCTGGATTAGAAGCGAGTCAACAACAACAAACCCTTTATCATTCTGAAGCCCAAAACCCTCTCCCTGAGTCCTCAAAAACCACAGGGGAACGCTAGGGATCGGGGATTTTTCCTGAAAATCGCTATACTAATGGGGACGGACAAAAATATTTTGTTGTTAATGGAAATTAAGTGACTGAACCTTTGTTTTGGCTTGGACTGTCACTATTTTTTGTTGCAGTCAGCCTTACTGCTGTTGTGATTGCTGCTTTACCTGCTTTGCAAGCTATTGCAAGGGCGGCTCGGAGTGTGGAAAAATTGGCGGATACTCTCTCCCGTGAATTTCCTCCAACTTTGGAATCGATTCGGCTAACCGGGTTGGAAATTACTGAATTGACGGAGGATGTTAGCGAGGGGGTACAAAGTGCGAGTCAAGTGGTTAAACAAGTCGATCAAGGGTTAGATAGTGCTAGACTGCAAGCGAGAAAATTGCAATCTACCACGGGTGGTATTTTTACCGGAATTCGAGTGGCTTGGAAAACCTTTACTCGCAAACCTTCTACTTCTGAATTGCAACGCCGATCAGCCAATCGTCTGCCAGGAAATAGCAGAAGTTCCCATCAGTTACGAGAACGAAATCTTCAGCGCTTGGAACTTTATTCGGATACTAATTTTGAGTTAGAAGATGAAGATTCAGACGAAAGTTATCATTCTTTGAATCAAAGAGATTAGGGATTTATAGCAAATTTAAATTAATTGGACTTACTATAGCAAGTCTAATTTAATTGTACAAAAGGTGTGTAGGGGCGAGGCGCGCCTCGCCCCTACGATTATTTGGATTCCCCATTCCCCATTCCCCATTCCCCATTCCCCATTCCCCATTCCCTATTCCCCATTCCCTATTCCCCATTCCCCATTCCCCATTCCCCATTCCCCATTCCCTATTCCCCATTCCCTTCAATGATTCCGACAACTTGGGATACGGCGACAATCGGGGCGGTAACGGCTCTTAATATGCGTTTTCCCAGGGAAATAGGTTGAAATCCGATCGCAATCGCCTGTTTAATTTCCTCCTCCGTCCACCCCCCTTCAGGCCCCGTTGCTAGGATAATTTTATTGAGTCTTTTTTCTGCTTCTAGGGGAATTAATTCCTGGATTAAAGAAGGATAATTTCCCCGACCTTCACAAATATATTGATAACAAGAATGATCGTTTTTTTCTAATCCCAATTGAAATGAAACCGGATCAAAAATATTAGGAATAATCAGGCGTTCTGATTGTTCGGCGGCTTCTCTAGCAATTTTTCGCCACCGTTCTACTTTTTGGGGACTGGGTTTTAATACCGTTCTTTTACTAATTACCGGGATAAATTGAGTCACCCCTAACTCCGTACAACAACGCAGAATTTCCTCAAATCCATCGGCTTTTGGCAGGGCAACTATTAATATAACTTCAATCGGTAATTCGGTTTGGATCGAGACCTTTTCAATTAATTTAGCCTGGGGAGAGGGTGCAGGTAAAGAGACTAATAATTCTGCCATCCACCATTGACCCTGAATAATAATAAAGCGATCGCCCTGTTTCAACCGTAACACCCGACCTAAATAATGCTGTTGTTCAGCCGTTAAAGATAGGTGTTCATTTTGAAGTTGTTCCGGGGCGATCGCAATCCTTTGAAGTTGAACCATGAATAAAACCGATTAAATTCTTGGTTAGATACTCTAACCTAAAACCCCCTCAGTTCAACCTGACTATTCTACTTTCAGTTTTTCCAAATATTCTTCAATCGCTTGGGTGGCTAACTCAACCACGGGTTTTCCCAAACGTTTAGATTCAGCTTTCAACTGATTATAAACAGAATCGCGTACACTGACCCGATGCCGAATTTTGCTCGGATCAACCGGGGCATCAGCATCAGCATCAATCATCTCTGGTAGGGTCTGGCTACCTGTAAAAACGGGTGCTTCTTGAGTTTCAATATTCATTGAGGCAGTCGTTGAGTAAGAGGTTATAAACTTGCGAAGCTCGTCAAAGCCGACACGATGGCAAAAATCGCCAAAACTCTCTCCAGCTTTCCGATCCTGTTTAAAATAAACTAAAATCGGGGTCAGAAAAGTTTCAAGATCGTGAATCGATAAGCGATCAACAAAAGCTTGAGCTAATCGTGTCTGATTCGGAGAACCCCCTAGCCAAATCTGGTAGGCATCAGGGGCACTGCCAACAAAGCCTAACTCCGCCATGTAGGGTCTGGCGCAACCATTGGGGCATCCGGTCATCCGAATGACAAAATGCTCAGGTTGCAAACCCACATTGTCCAACAATACCCGAATCCGTCCCAATACACTAGGGATGACCCGTTCTGATTCTGCGATCGCTAATCCACAGGTCGGGAACGCCGGACAAGCCATGGCATAGCGTTCTAGGGGATCAATTTCGGTTTCAGTTTTGATCCCGTGTTCTTTGAGCAGGGTTTGGATTTTGGGTTGAACTTCTGGGGAAATTTCATACAGAATCACATTTTGGTTTCCGGTGACTAAGATCGGAATTTCAAACTGTTCTACAATTTTGCGTAAAACGGTTTTGAGGCGGAAGTTTCCTTCGTCTTTAATCCGACCATTTTCAATCGAAATTCCTAGGAAAAATTGACCGTCTCCCTGTTCATGCCATCCTAAATAATCTTGATATTTCCAAGGAGGTAAAGATTTAAACGGTTTAAAGGCTTTGCCGAAATATTCTTCGGCTTTTTGGCGAAATTTATCCACGCCCCAATCATTAATTAAATATTTAAGTCGGGCGTGACGTCGGTTAGTGCGATCGCCATAATCCCGTTGAGTCGCAACAATGGCTTTCACCGCATCATAAATATCTGCTTTATCCACATAGCCAATTTCATCGGCGACCCGAGCAAAGGTTTCTTCCTTATTATGGGCGCGTCCTAAGCCTCCCCCGGCTAAAATATTAAATCCTTCTAACTCTCCCGCCGCATTTGTAATTACCACTAAACCCAAATCTTGGGTATAGATATCAATAGAATTATCCCCCGGAACTGTGACCGCACATTTAAACTTCCGGGGCAGATAATAAGTGCCATAGATCGGCTCCTCGGAGTCGGGATAATTCGTGCCATTCGTATTCCGAATGCGGGCGGCTTTGACCTCGGGATGTTCTTCGGCGGTAATTACTTTTTCCCCATCTAACCAAATTTCATAATAGGCTCCGGTTTGGGGAGTTAATAGATCGGCAATATTATTAGCATAAGTCCGGGCATATTGATAATCGTGCCGATTTTTATAAGGTGCGGTCGGTGCCATGACGTTGCGGTTAATATCTCCACAAGCTCCTAAAGTTGAGCCCATACTATTAACAATAGAAGCCAAAACCGTTTTAAGATTTTTCTTTAAAATCCCGTGTAATTGGAACCCTTGACGAGTGGTCGCCCGAATGGTATGGTTGCCATATTCATCGGATAATTGATCAATTGTTAAATACAATTGAGGCGGAATAAAACCCCCAGGACTGCGGGTTCGCAGCATCATTCCATAGTCTTTTTCCTGCCCTTTGACTCGATTATCTCGGTTATCCTGTTGGTAGGAACCATGGAACTTGAGAATTTGAATCGCATCTTCAGAGAAGTAGTTCAAATCATTTAAAAGTTCTGTGGCGAGGGGTTCTCGCAAGCTATTGCTGCGTTCTTTGAGCCCTTCTACTTTTGAGGGTTTACTGACCTTGGGAGGTGTTGTGGATAAAGTCATGTGCGTGGGATACCTATTTCAATAAAAAACTCTACGAGTTAAGGGTTTTGGTTACAGCCAACCCGCCAGTTAAACTCGCTTTTTTTCTAACCCCTGTAATTCGGTCGGAATTATCGGTATTGAATTTAATTTTAACATGGGACTAACCACAAATCATACCATTCACAAATTCGGGATGGAAGTTTGGGAGCTTGGGTGGCTTTAGCCCACCAGAGGAAAGACGACTTGGGGAATATTTAAAGCCTCTAACTCGGGTCAAATAGCACAAAAACCAAAACTTCCTAAATAACAGTTAGAAAAATTAACGTTTTGAAGATTAACCCCTTGTAGGTTAGCTTGCCCAAGGGTAAAATCAGAGAAATTATAACTTTTGAGATTAGTCGGTAAATGGCGCAACAGATTAATCAAATTTTCCCTAATATAACCGGAAGCGAGGGGATATTTTTCTTGAGTTTGTAAGAGAATAGATTTTAAATGGATTTCTAAATTTTGTTGAGTTTTAAATTGTTCTAACAAAGAGTCTATAATCGGATTAATGATTTTTATGATTTGGCTATTTCTGATATCGTCCTTAGTCGTAGCTACCATTAACCCATGGCTCTTAAAAAGATTAAATTCTCCAGCGATTAATTCTTGAGTGACGGTAATAATCAATTTTTGGGTGACATATTCCATTAACAATGGTTGCAGGGTAAAATAGTATTGATTTTCTATTCTTTTTAGCAACATTTTGAGGTATAATGATTCTAAATAATCGGATAAATGGTGTTGAGTAATCACCGAAATCAAATTCGGTTTTAATTCTAAGATAGAAACGGGTTCTCGGTGAATTGCTAACCAAAATAAAATCTGACGTTCTTCTGGACAGGAAGACTCAAAATGCCACTCTAATAATTCTCTCAGATGTTTAAAAAATAAGTTTCCTGTATTCAGAAATTCCCCAATATTCCCAGCAAAAATATTTTTAATATGACAAGCAGTTGACTTTAAGGCTGAAGGATTTCCTTGATAAAAATTAATTAAGGTTTCCCATTCAGTTTCGCTGGCTAAAAATTCACCTTTTTCTTTAAATAGTTGCTTTCCTTGGTCAATAGTTAACCCTCCCAACATGAAAAAACGCACGGGCTGATTTTGACCTACGGATTTTTCTAAATGACTAATTTTGACCCGACTGGTTAAGAGTAAACAACTTTGATGGGAAACTTGTGCAATTTTTTCTAATAATTGTTGATAGTCTTCATAACCGGGTTTATATTTTCCGATGTGAGTTTCTGTGGCGATAATCGTCTCAATATTATCTAAGATTAATAAGTATCGGTATTGTTTTAAATAAGCAATTAATAGAGCAATTTGTCTGTCTAAACTATCCGGTAAATCAGCCTTTTCTGGCTGGGATAAAAATAGAATCCAGTCTTTAATGATCTCCTGAATCGGAGGTGCATTGACAAGCGATCGCCAAATAATTCCCTGAAATTCTCCCTTAATTTCTTTTGCTAATTTCACAGAAAGGTTAGTTTTTCCTTTCCCTGGTAGTCCCACCACCGCCACCAGACGACAATGATCTTGGATCACCCATTGTTTCAGGGTGTTTAAATCAGTTTCTCGTCCTAAAAAATAAGATACATCCGGTGCATACGCCCAATCTTCACGGGTATTATATTTTGCCGGGGAAACGGAATAAAGCGATCGCATTAACACTTCTTTAACATTAAATTTCGTAACTTTTTCCCCGAAAATTTGACTCAATAATTGCCAGAGTAAAGAGGCTTCTTTTTTAATACTCTCTAGGCTTCTGTTTGTGGCCTGAGAAATTTTAATATATCCCTCTTGTTTCAATGCGCCCCGCAAAATATCCACTTGAATATCTTTCAAGTATTTTCCACTTTTGGAATCAACAATTTGCTTGATAGATTCAACAATTTGTTCAATATCCATCGCAAGATAGGGGATTAATTAATAGTAATTGAAACCGGGTCTATTTCTCTGGATTTGGGGATTTAGACCTATGTTATTCACTTTTTTCACTTTTTGTCACTTTATCCTACCTGAATCGTCACCTTTTGGCAACTTTTTTTCCCTGGGTGGTTGGTAGTCTGTTGGCATGATCAAAGTTGTTCGACAGACCGTTCGACTTTTGGACATCACACCGAGTCTTTCGCCAAAAGATACCCATGCTGTGGAGTTTTTTTGACAAATAGGTGAGGTTTACAATCTGCAACTAGCTAAGAAACCGGGTTTTTCCCAGAAATTCGCTCCTTGAAACCCAAGTTCCTTTTTCCTCCCAGTGCTATTGGCCTAGCCTGCCGTAAGGTATAGCGACTGGATTTCCAAACACTCATATTTATTCTTATGACTATCAAAAAAGAAGGGATTTATTTAGTCGGAGAAGATACAGCCGACAATGTTGTACTCGAAGCCGGACAACTTCAGGGTATGTCTGGTTTGGTAATTCGCCAAGGTAATGATAGCGTGAGCGGTTCTTCTGATGCTGAAGTTGTTTACGCTGGGAAAGGAAATGATTCAATCGATGGCGGAGGTGGTGATGATTCCCTTTTCGGGAACCAAGATCAAGACACTCTTATAGGAGGAAATGGTAATGATTGGTTATTCGGCGGTCAAGGCAATGATTTAATTGTCAGTGGTGGAGGCAATGATATTTTGTACGGCGATCGCGGTATCAATACGCTAACAGGTGGCGATGGCTCTGATACATTTTTCCTGAGGCTAGATGATCAGAGTATTGATTATATTACCGATTATCAAATTGGAAGCGATCGCATTACCAGCAAGAATGGCTTTTTGAATTTTGATAACTACACTTTGACTGCGGGTACAGGTGCTGATGGTACTGGTAGTGGCGATACGCTGATCATAGACAAACTTACCAATCGTGCGATCGCAGTCTTGCTAAATGTTCCTAGCAGCAGTTTTGCCGTTAGTACAACTCCCGAGCCAACGATAACACCAACTCCCGAGCCAACGGTAACACCAACTCCCGAGCCAACGATAACACCAACTCCGGTTCCATCGGCCACACCAACTCCGGCTCCATCGGTCACACCGACTCCCGAACTAACGATAACACCAACTCCCGAACTAACGATAACACCAACTCCGGTTACATCGGTCACACCAACTCCGGTTCCAACGTTCACGCCAACTCCGGTTCCAACGTTCACGCCAACTCCGGTTCCAACGTTCACGCCAACTCCGGTTCCAACGTTCACGCCAACTCCGGTTCCAACGATAACACCGACTCCGGTTCCAACGTTCACGCCAACTCCCGAGCCAAATGACAATCTTTTCGGCAGCCAAGAGAACGACACAATTTATGGGGGAAAGAGTGCTGACTTAATAGACGGTGGCGACGGCGACGATTTTCTGTACGGTGACTTTGGGATAGATACTTTGACTGGGGGTGGAGGTCAAGATATTTTTGTCTTGCCTAGTAATAGTGCTGTGATCACTCTATCTACTGCCGATCTAATCACAGACTTCAATAAAGACGATGATTTTATTGGACTAACTGAGGGTTTAACAGAAGCAGGAGTGACTTTAGAAGCAGCTTCTATCGTACCAGGAACTTCAGATACGGTAATTAAAAATACTGCTACTGGTGCGATCTTGGGTCGGGTTGCAGGAGTCTCACCAGCAGACGTGCAAGGACGCTTAGTAAAAGCAAACATTGTAACTTATGACACACCGACAACCAGACAGATATCAGCAGATACTTATGAAATGATTCTAGCAGGCAGTGATGGAAGTCAGTTTGTTTCTACCATCAAGAAAACTGACACTCAAGTGTATCAGGAATCTGTCAGATACACACCATCGAATCAAGACAACAGCAGCCTTCAACCCTACACAGTTCGCTACAATCCAGAAGGAACGCGAGCGGAACTCCAGCAAGCAGGTTCCTCCAACTCAGTCATTCTGCAACGAATTGACAATAACTCAGCCAGTGTAATAGAGAAAAGTCCAGCAGGCGAAATAGAAGTTGGTAGAATTGGAGACTTGGGAACAGACTTTGCCAGAAATTTAGCATTAGAGATTAGTTGCATTTTTGGCAAAGGTTTTTGTCAAGCATTTGAGCAAACAGCAGAAATGGTAGGTAATTGGAAAGATGGTGCTGAAAAGGTTGGCTCTGTGTTTCAGAAATTTAGATTACCAGTAAATGGAAATAGCAGTGCCATTGAGGAATTTGAAGCAATAAGTCAAGCTTCTGGTGTTATTTGTACAGCTTTGTTTGGCAACGACGAAGCCCTCAAAGAAGCAGTAACAGGAGCGGTAGAAGATAAAATTCCCCTTCCTGGGCCACTAACAAAACTTCTTAAGATTGGCGATTCAGTTCAAAACTTATTTAGTGGCATCAATAAATATTTCTTTGATGGTAAAGGCGAACTATCATCTAATCTTCGCAAAGAATTAGGAATCAATGCTTGCGATCCGCAATCTCCAACAGTTCCCCCAACACTAAATCCAACACCAAGTCCCCCAGCACCATCCACTGCCTCGTTAAAAATAGAGATAGAACCATCTGCTATCCCTTATCTGGAGACTGCTAACCTCAATGTCAAATACTCGAATCCAGACAACGACAGCAGAATTGTAGAGATCACGGGGAGTGGTCAAAAAGGTCTAGGATCTACCAGTTTTCTAATTCCAGAAGATAAAAAGGGTCAAGGAGAGTTAAATTTCACTTTGACAAATCGCGGCAGAGAGCTAGGCGGCCCGGGTAGTGAAAGCTTGGATAATTTCTTAGACGTTGGGATTGGGAATGGACTGGGAGGAGGACTATTTGCTAGTGATTACAAACAACTATCATTTGATCTTCTTGGATCTCCTAATCCCCTAGATTTCTTGCCTAATGTCTATACGCTTACTTCGGTAGAGGGCTTGACGCGGCGATAACTGTCATAGTCGGGCGGGCACTCTTGGCACCGCCCCTACAGGAATTATTGGGGGCGATCACTATTGGTAGGGGCGGGTTCTGTAATAATATTCAATTCTCACCAATAATATTCCTAAACCCGCCCTTCTTCTTCTTAAATGTGATCGCCCTTACCTTCTTATTTATAAATATCTCCACGCGGCCCAATCTTAGTAACAAAATAAACTTTATTTTCATTATCAATTATAAAAATTACCCGATAATCTCCCACTTTCAAGCGCCAGTCATTCCGACCTTTTAGGGGTTTAATATCAACCAAGGTGCGATCGGCTAATAGTAACTTTTTGTAGGGGCGGGTTCCGCAACAAGATTCAATACTAACCCATAACCTATCTAAACCCGCCCCCTCTTAAAAGCGATCGCTTTTTTGGGGAGGTGCGATCGCGTTGGTCACGAAAATATCGTGATCGTTTTTTTAGAGGGAAAGCGTGATCGCTCCGATCTCTTTCAGTTTTAGCTGATAATTGTCAAGCCAGTTTGCATCATTTGTTGGTGGGGTTGGGGCGGGTTTTTATAAGTTGTCTATGGGTGTCAAATATTTAAGCCAGAAGTTGATATTTAGTGTTATAATAATTATTAGCATTAACCTTTTTGTGCAAACAATAGCCCAAATTTCTGTTATGACTCAAACAATCGTAAATGTATCAATTCCTTTGACCACAATCATAGAAGCCATCTCTCGTCTGGATTTAGAAGCTAAACATGAACTGTATAAGTTACTAGAACAACAAATTCAGGAAGCTGAAGCTAACCTCTCAGAAGTTGATATTTACGATTGGGGCATCAATGGTCAACCCCAAGGGAAACCAGTTGAATATATCCCAGGTTTAGGATTAGCAGTAATTGGAGGTAAAGATGTTCCGGCCTGATTTACTGTCAAGCAGGGATGTCATCTTAGTTGCCTTACCCGGTCACATTCCGAGAAGACATGAACAGCAAGGCAATCGACCTGTAATTGTGATTGGATTGCCTTGGGGAGAAGTACGTTATCCAATGTTAATAGTTGTACCTCTGACAACTCAAACCGGATTATGGTCACGCCAAAATCCAAGCCTTTATCCCTGTTTAGAAGCTGGAGTAGGTGGTTTACCTCAACCCTCTATAGTTCTTTTAGATCAATTGCGGAGCATTGATCCTCGTCGAGTTCTAGCTTATTTAGGAACTTTAACACCTGAACAATATATACCGATTCAGTCTGGATTAATGCAGTTGTGCTCCCAAGCAAGCATTAATTAAAACGAAATTTTTTGGTCGCGCTAAAGTCTTAAAATTTGGACTGGAACTCCTAATACCTTGGCAATTGACTCAATGCGGGTTCGGGTTCATTGTTTAATAAATCGTCTATTATTTCGCTGAGTGCTTCTGACCAGTAAAAAGCAGCTAACACGCTCGTATCTAAATAAATCAATACCGTTCTCCTTCTCTGGCTTGAATAATTGTCATCCTCAACGATTCACCTGTCAAGAGTACAGAGTCTCGAAATCTTTTTCTTTGCAATACCCATTCTTGTCTTGTTTTTGGTGGAACAAGTCTGGCAACTTCTCTACTCCCATCAACTAAGATGATTTCTTCACCTTGAGCTACTCTTTCTAAGAGGGCTTTCAAGTGATCTCCTACGTTTTCAATACTAATTCTTAACATTATGCTCTCCAAAGCGTCATAACTGGTTTAGATAATAGAACTTAGAGATATAATTTATATTATCGGTAATTCTCAAAACCTATGACTCAAGCTTTACCCAAACTCGTAAACTTCGAGGAATTTGTGGAGTGGCTGCCAGAAAATTCGGCGGTACGCTACGAACTGCATAATGGAGATATTGTTGAGATGGCACAACCAGTAGGCGAACACGAGGAAGTTATCAGTTTTCTTGGCATCAAAATCTCCGTTCAAATAGATCGTCTGGGATTACCCTACGGTATCCCCCGCCAAGTGATAGTTAGACCTCCTGAAAAAGATTGTGGTTATTTTCCTGATATCTTGGTGCTCGATCGCGCAAATCTGGCTAACGAAACATTATGGCAAAAACAATCTACCCTCAGTTTAGGTGCATCGATAGCTTTGGTAATTGAGGTTGTATCAACCAATTGGCGAGATGATTACTATTTAAAATATGCCGATTATGAGGAGATGGGTATACCGGAATATTGGATTATCGATTATGCTGCTTTGGGCGGACGCAATTTTATTGGAAATCCCAAACAACCGACAATTTCTATCTGTAACTTGGTTGACGGTGAATATCAAATCGTCAAGTTTCGAGAGAATGATCGGATTGTGTCGCCAACTTTTCCAGATTTGAACCTCACAGCAAACCAGATTTTTCAAGCGGGTGTAGTTTAGTTTGTTCTATTATTATTATATTAATATTTTGCGAGAAAACTACTATGCCAGATGCGCTGATGTATGATGAGGATACCTTTCTGCTGTTAGAAACCCATGAACCGGAACAGTTTATGAATGTTACGGAACTCCTGGAAAAACTCAAATCCGTTTTGTCGCAATGTCAAGACAACTTACCCAGAGATTTACAGCGCTTTGCTACCATTGAAGAACAAGCCAAGTGTCTTCTTGATACAAGCTGTGACCTAGATGTGGGTGCGGGTCAATATCTGCAATGGTATGCGGTGCGGTTAGAGAAATAACCGTTACTCCCTGACCCTGACCCCGAAGTTTTTGCCGCAGAAACCTAAAACTGCTGAAACGTGCGATCGCGCAAGAGAATTAGCCCCAGGGTAATCGCCTCAGAATCCCAAATAGCCTGTACAAACCATCTGGGCTAAAGTGTAAATTGATTTTGACCCTAACTCAACTATTCACAGCGATTAGACTAGGAAATAACAACGGCTATACAGGAGAAGTACAATGCAACCGATGCGACAAGGTGACGTTCTTTTAATTCCCCGCACAGCAGAAGTTCAATATGATCATTATAAGCAAGACCATCTGGTGCTTGCCCTCGGTGAAGCCACCGGACACAAACACCAAATTTCAAACGGACAAGCAGAACTCTATAAACGGGATGGGACGCTGTATCTGCGTGTCTTGTCTGAGTTTGCTACCCTCAGCCACGAAGAACATCATGCGCTGCAAATTCCCAAGGGGGATTGGGCCGTGCGGATTCAACGGGAGTATGAACCCACAGGATGGCACCCTGTTGCTGATTAATCTATTGTCCTAGACTCAACAGATATCGCGCGACGGGTGGCGAGTGCTGCAACGAGTGATGCAGCCTGCGTTTTCATGTCCGGCGCGTTCCTCCTGACGTCACTTCCGCCCGTGAAGCCATTTGCTGGGTGAACTGGGATGTTGACCCGGAAGCTTTTGCAGTAAAAACCTAAAAATTGCTGATTTGGCAATCATCCCACAACTTCCTTTTGGTGGGTTTGATGGCGATCGCTCTCCTAAACAAATTTGAACAACTGGAGAATCTCATGAAACTAAATTTATCGCTAGATTTATCGGGGTCAAGGCTTACAGAACCTCTATCTGACTTTTTTCAACAGCATACATACCTGGAAGAACTTAATTTAGAGCGTAATTCTCTGACAGAACTACCACCGGAAATTGGTCATTTGCACAGTCTACAAACACTTTATTTAAGAGATAATCGTCTGAAAGAACTACCACCGGAAATTGGTCAGTTGCACAGTCTACAAACACTTAATTTAGAGTATAGTTCTCTTCTGAAAGCACTACCACCGGAAATTGGTCAGTTGCACAATCTACAAACACTTAATTTAGAGCATAGTTCTCTGGAAGCACTACCACCGGAAATTGGTCAGTTGCACAGTCTACAAACACTTAATTTATCCTTTAATTATCTGAGAGAACTACCACCGGAAATCGGTCAGTTGCACAGTCTACAAACACTTAGTTTAAACAGTAATTCTCTGACAGAACTACCACCGGAAATTGGTCAGTTGCACAGTCTACAAACACTTAATTTAGAGTATAGTTCTCTGAAAGCACTACCACCGGAAATTGGTCAGTTGCACAGTCTACAAACACTTAATTTAGAGGATAGTTCTCTGACAGAACTACCACCGGAAATCGGTCATTTGCACAGTCTACAAACACTTTATTTACAGTATAATTCTCTGACAGCACTACCACCGGAAATTGGTCAGTTGCACAGTCTACAAACACTTAATTTAGATCATACTTCTCTGAAAGCACTACCACCGGAAATTGGTCAGTTGCACAATCTACAAACACTTAATTTAGAGCATACTTCTCTGGAAGCACTACCACCGGAAATTGGTCAGTTGCACAGTCTACAAACACTTGATTTAGAGCGTAGTTATCTGAAAGCACTACCACCGGAAATTGGTCAGTTGCACAGTCTACAAACACTTGATTTACAGCATAATTCTCTGACAGAACTACCACCGGAAATTGGTCAGTTGCACAATCTACAAACACTTAATTTAGATCATACTTCTCTGAAAGCACTACCACCGGAAATTGGTCAGTTGCACAGTCTACAAACACTTTATTTATGCAATAATCGTCTGACAGAACTACCACCGGAAATTGGTCAGTTGCACAGTCTACAAACACTTTATTTAGATCGTAATTATCTTCTGACAGAACTACCACCGGAAATCGGTCAGTTGCACAGTCTACAAACACTTAATTTAGAGTATAATCGTCTTCTGAAAGCACTACCACCGGAAATTGGTCAGTTGCACAATCTACAAACACTTGATTTAAAGAATACTTCTCTGAAAGAACTACCACCGGAAATTGGTCAGTTGCACAGTCTACAAACACTTGATTTAGGGAATAATCAAGGGAATAATCGTCTGAAAGAACTACCACCGGAAATTGGTCAGTTGCACAGTCTACAAACACTTAATTTAGAGCATAATCGTCTGACAGAACTACCACCGGAAATTGGTCAGTTGCACAGTCTACAAACACTTAATTTAGGGGGTAATCGTGTTCTGAAAGAACTACCACCGGAAATCGTTCAGTTGCAAAGTCTACAAGTACTTAATTTAAACAGTAATGGTCTGACAGAACTACCACCGGAAATTGGTCAGTTGCACAATCTACAAACACTTTATTTAGAGGGTACTTCTCTGAAAGAACTACCACCGGAAATCGGTCAGTTGCACAGTCTACAAACACTTTATTTAGGGAATAATCAAGGGAATAATCATCTGAAAGCACTACCACCGGAAATTGGTCAGTTGCACAGTCTACAAACACTTTATTTACACCATACTTCTCTGACAGAACTACCACCGGAAATCGGTCAGTTGCACAGTCTACAAACACTTTATTTAGAGCGTAATTATCTGACAGAACTACCACCGGAAATCGGTCAGTTGCAAAGTCTACAAACACTTGATTTATGTCGTAATTCTCTGACAGAACTACCACCGGAAATTGGACAATTAAAAGACTTGAAGTATATTGATCTAAGGGACAATCCGATTCAGGATTTCTCAGCACTTGCTAATCATCCTAATCAAAACTTGGAAGTTTCTGTATTTGGGATGAAGGGATTTCCTCGGCAATATTGGGCTCACCCCAGCCAGCGAAAAGCTGAGTGGTTATTGACGGAAAAAAATTCGGAAATTCGCCGACTGTTGATCCAAAAAATGGGCTATGAGCGCATCTGTAAGGAACTCCAAGCCATTGAACTTGACTCTTGGCGCGAATATACCTTACTTAAAATTGATGCTAAGGTGGATATTGAACCAATTCATCTGTTGAAAATGACTTGTCCGAGTACAAATCATATTCACGTTTTGCGGGTTCCTCCTGACCTCACTTCTGCCCGTGCCGCCATTTCTTGGGTAAACTGGGACATTGACCCAGAATCTTTTACCGCAGAAACCTAAAACTGCTGAAACGTGCGATCGCACAGCGATATGAACACCAGCCAGCGAGGACGCTGGCACTGCTTTCCACAAACCCAGGTTTAAATCCGTAGCAACTCAATTACTTATGTCTAATGAATTCGTAAATGGCTAAATAATCTGTTCCCGGTTGGTTCCAAGAATAGTCATAATTCATGCCTTGAATTCTCAATTTTTCAAATTCATCGGGATAGTAATTATACAGGCCAATGGCTCGATCCATTGCGGATTCTAGGGCTTGAAAATCCGTGTAATTGAAAACATAACCATTTCGTTCTTCCGGTTCGTGATATTCGTCATAATCCCGATCAAAAACCGTATTAACTAATCCTCCCACAGCCCGAACAACTGGAACTGCCCCATATTTTAACCCGATCATTTGAGTTAATCCGCAGGGTTCATAATTACTCGGAACCACAATAATATCCGCCGCTGCATAAATTAAATGGGATAATTCCTCATTAAACCCAAGTTCTAAATGACAATCGGGGTTATTATTTAAAAAGTTCTTTTCATGCCAAAACCAAGAATTAATACTGGGTTCGGTTGCTGAACCTAATAATACAAATTGAGCTTGTCGATGCAGGGCATAATAAATCGCATGATGCACCAGATGCACCCCTTTTTGATCATCTAAACGACCAATATAACAAATAAGAGGTTTATCATCATGACTTAACCACAATCTTTCCCGTAGAGCTTTTTTATTCTTTTCCTTTCCTGTTAAATCTTCGGGACTATAGGGGTGGGGAATAAATGAATCAATTTCAGGATTCCAAACCGCATAATCAATCCCGTTTAATATGCCACCAAATTTATGTTGATGCAGTTCTAAAGTATGTCCTAAACCATAACCAAATTCTCCATAATGGGCTTCCCAGGCATGGTTAGGAGATACGGTTGTAACAAAGTTAGAGTAGACAATTCCCCCTTTCATAGAATTTAAGCCAAAGGGGTTAAAATTATCGCGTAAACGGTCATATTCAAAATAGTAGGATTCTCGGTTTAATCCCGTTGCCCAAAGGATATTTGTCCCCGCGATTCCTTGATGTTTAAAGTTATGAATGGTATAGCAAACCCGAATATTTTCCATGCCATGATATTTGTACATTTCATACAACATCACAGGAGCTAAACCCGTTTGCCAATCATGGCAATGGAGAATATCGGGACGTTTATCAGTTCTAAGTAAAAACTCTAATGCGGCCTTACTAAAAAAGGCAAATCGTAAATGGTCGTCTACGCAACCATAATAGCAACCTCGGTTGAAGAAATTATCTTCGGAGTGAGGTTCAATAAAAAAGCATAAGCTTCCATGAACCCAACCACAAAAGACAGTACAATGAATTGCGCCATCAAACCAGGGAACATAGAGGTCTTCATAGGCTTCATGAAGTCCCCAAATTTGGTCATACCTCATGCAGTCGTACTTGGGCAAAATAATTTCAATGGTATGACCCCGCAGTTCTAGCTCCCTACTGAGTCCGTACACAACATCGCCTAAGCCTCCCGCTTTGATGACTGGGGCGCATTCAGAGGCAATTTGTACGATGTACATCCTGTTTCCTCACTCCAAACCGTGATGTTTTGTCTTTCCCATAGTAATCATGTTGGTTGCAATAGTAAAGTCCTTCAGGGGTGATTTTTTTTACGGGTTGAATCAATTCTAATCAGAATTGCCGGGTTTATTTGGGGGATTGATTCAGTTTTATTTCCTATTTTTGATAATTAAATTATAGTTTGAATCCGGTTTTATGGATCAGCAAAGGTATTAATTTTCCCCCCGCCAATATAACGATCTGAAAACGATCTGAAACCCAGTTAGGAGGAACGAATTGTTCAAGCTAAAGATTATTTAAAATCAATGAAATTGAGTGGCGGTCAACAAAAAATTATTAAAACCAGATGATTGATACATCACTGCAATTGTTTTAGTTGTAGCAATGAGAGCTTATTGTTTACAATTTCTTTTTGTTCTTTGTATCTTTGTGGTATAATCATATTCGGCACTTGTAAAAATAATAGCGCGAATTGCTATATATTATATCCAGATGGGTGAAAGATTTAATACTGTTGAAACAGAAGTTATAAAGTGGAGAGACTTTACACTAAATAGTGAAATTTACGATTTATCACATCTAAACGCCCATTCGGTTGAATATCTTGATGATAGGGACAAAAATAATCTGATTACATACAAATTTATAGTAACCTATGGCTTACATTGCTTCACTAAAGAATTACAAGAGCTTACAAACGAAGAATCACAATTATTAATGTACAATGCGCCAAGAGAGTCCAGACCCTTCAATTTTGAGAGATATTACCTATCAAAGCAGTTACCTGAAATTATCAAGGCACTAGGTCAGAGTGCAACCTTAGTCTGTCATGCCGGGTATGGAAATTATGCAATTGTGAAAGTTGTGGACTCAGAGGGTGTTAAAGTTGATTATTTTGTTGTTTTTCGAGTATTCAAGGAAAGTAAAAGGCTAAGACTCCATGTAACAAGTGCCTATCCCAAAAACGAAGGTATAGGGAAAATAAAGAAAGTCAATTTCTTCGTCATAGCTAAGAACTTATTGAATAACAAGAAACTACCTAAGCCTTAAATAACAAAGGCTCCTTCAGGAGCCTTCGCCAAAAACTTGTTTATATTTTTGGTATTCAGATCGTCTTTACCGGACTTGCCTCGACCCTAAAGGGTAACGGGATGTCATGTTTATCTCATGTCTGCTGCATCCATATTCCTAGTATAGAGCTTAGTTATAATCATGTCAAGCTCCGAGATTTAAACCACTGCCACTACTCGAAAAATAAACATTTAATTCCTGTTTCCTCTTTTGGCGAAATTCTAGGGCTTGCTGCTAATCTATCAATTGAAAGTGATAATTAAACCAATGTTAATTTATTTTTCCATAGCTTCCTGTACTTTATTTAAAGGTAAATCAACAACTTCAGTAATTTGTTCTGCTGTTAAACCTAGTTTGATTAACTTAGAAATAGTTTTTAATTGGGTAACACGCAAAACATCGTCAATTGTTTGCTTGGAAGGTCTTGTATTTTGCTGATTTGATTCAGTATTGACAGCATCCCAGTTGTCTAAATCTAATTTTTCGGGATTAGAACACAAATTAAGATTGCCAATCTGAACGGGATTACCAATAATCTGATGTTGAGAATTTGCGAATCCTAACCGTTCAACCGTAGCGCAAAAATTCGACTTATTTAGATCTTCTCCTAAGATTTCTGACAAAAGTTGCCAGAGTTCATATCCCTCATCCTTGACATGACCCTTAGTACATTTATACTGTTCTGCAATCTCTCTGTACTTCTGACTATTGAAAACCCCTTTTAAAATTTCCATTTGCAAACTATCAAGGTGCTTTCCGGTTTGTTTAAAGACTAACTCATCAATCGACTTTAACACAGTTTCCCAGTCCATCTCTTTGAGATTGACCCCTCCAAAAAAATTACTTATCCGCCATTATCCGTCATTTTCCGCCCACTTTATACATTCTTAAGAAAATCTCCTTCTTTATCCGTCTTTTTCCGTCTTGTTAAGTTTGTATGATTGGATGATAATAGAACCGTAAATCAGTTGGAGTAAGATAATGCGGGTCTCTAAGTGGAACTACAATTCAAATTTATTATAATAATTTAGTAAAACACACATTGATTATATAGGCTAGGTTAAATTCGACGTAAATCTGAGGGATTAAATTTATGGAAATTGAATTTGGTCATATTCGTGAATACAATTTAGACAGAGGTTTCGGTTTTGTAAGTTGCACATTTAAGAATACTTACCAACGACAAAAAAAGGGGATTTGGTTTCACATTAGAAATATCAAGCACGATTACCCCGAACTTGCTAAAGAATTAGATTCTGGTTTATCCGTAGATATTAACTTTTGGTATGAGATTGATAATAGTGATCGTGAAAAAGTCAGGAAGATTTGGTTAAATGCACAAGATATCCCTCAGCATGAGCAAGATGATCTAGTTGCTTCTATTGAAAAGATATGGGTCAATATTGATAGTTCCGTACCCCAATGGTTAGATGAAATTACACTAGCTTTGGTGGGTTCAGTTCGTAAAAATGAGTTTGAACAACAACGTAACGAGAAAATTCGTCAGAAAAAAGAAGCAGAAGAAGAAGAACTAGTCCGTAAGCAATCTCAAACTGAAAAAATAAAAGATCAAAAACAATTACGACTTGAAGAAAGGTTAAAAAGAAATGAAGAAATTGAACACGTTTATATCGGTTTACCAGAACATCTTGTTAATTGTGTATTGTGGGTTAAGCGCGAAGCTCGAACAAATTTTCTTTCACACATACCAGGTGGCAGTGATGTAGTGATTGAATATTATAATGGACGCGCTCGTGGCTATGATTGGATCAAAAAGCCTTCTGTTTATATTGGAACTTTTTTTTCTGGAGAAATTTTGAGTGTTTATGCTAGGACATACAACAACGACGAAGAATATTCTACGGCTGTCTTTGAGGAGGTCTGGAATGCTGAAACATCTTCTGAGGAAACGCTTTTGGAAGCATTGAAAAAATTTGATCATCCAGACAAAAAAATAGATATTTTTTCTGGATTGGAAGAAGATGAAGATGACTTTTTGGGGAGTTCATATAATAGTGGGGAAGTTTGGAGTTCTTGGTATAATGAGGAGGAAAGTCAGTGGTATTTTGGAGAATGCCCTGAGTGCAATATTCCAGATAGAGATAGAGATTGATTTGAATTGGTAACAGCGATAATTAAGATTGGGATGATTACAGTATTATTTCGTAATTCCCAATTCCTCTCTAATTTATGGGTTGGCAAAAGTGTTAATTTCCCCCCCGCCAATATAACGACCTGGAACCCGGTTAGGAACGGAAAAATTAGGTTGGGGTTGACCAATTTGACCCTGTTGTATATTGGGATTCATATTACTAGGAGTCATGTAGTTATTCGGTTGAACGGGTTGAACAGTGCTGTTAATATTCGTGTTAGGCGTGACTGAATAGGAGGGAACGGTATTATTTAAAGGTAAGGAATTGAAGTTGGCATACCCAGAATTGGGGACGGTTCCAGGTGTAACTGTTGGCACGGTAGGAACCACCGGAGGTAGGGTAACGTTAGTTTGATAGGGATTCTGAATCGGGGGCAGGGGAACCGTACCAACAGCCTGATTAGGATTGTCTCTGGGAACACTCCAACTGGGTTGAGTAACCTGTCCTGTAAGGGTTGGGTTTCCAGTAAAAGGTGTGACACCAACTGCTGTTCCAAGGCTGGGATCTAAGGCTGAATTAGAATT
The DNA here is from genome assembly GCF_057220675.1 of Planktothrix sp. PLAVEN19ND. NCBI lineage: Bacteria > Bacillati > Cyanobacteriota > Cyanophyceae > Oscillatoriales > Microcoleaceae > Planktothrix > Planktothrix sp. PLAVEN19ND. The sequence goes on from NZ_CM170132.1 coordinate 5,236,749, forward strand.
AGTGAGATTATTCGGAGGATTACTGGCGGAATTTTTATCGTTGATTAATGAGCTTTTTGAAGCATCAGTTGTATCAGAGGGTGCAGCCGAATCCGTGTTTTCTGTTTCCTGGGTTTGCAGATAGTTCTGCATAGCTTGTTGTAGGGGGGTTTTTGCCGTTTCGGGATTTGTGGTTTCTGTTGCAGGGGAGCCCAAACCCTTTAGACCCAAGTTAGAACTGCCAGTAGTAGAGGTAGGAGAATTTTCAGAAACCGAATTGGGAAGATTGGAGGTTTTTGGGGAATTTTCCTCTACGGGGGGTTGATTTGTGGAATTGGATGGGGAAAATAAACTATCCAATAAAGGATTAGACCGAGGACTCGGCTCAGATTTTTTATCTGGGTTTTGAGTTTGTTTAAGTAAATCTTTATTGACCTCACTATTAGAATTTAAAGGCGAAATCAAGGGATTATTACTCCCTAATGCGTCTAGTAAAACTTTAGAGTTATCAATATCCGCAGCAATCGATTGTTGTTCCGGGGTGAGTTGACTCTCGGAGTTGCCAGGATTTAGGGTTGATTCTCCATCTAAACTAAACCATTCGGGGTTTTCAGAAAATTGCCAAAAGAAAACCCCCACCACTGCCAGAACGCTGACGGAGCCCCAAATACGAGGTTGCAGGAGAAACCGCAATTCCTCCCCTACGGCACGAATAGACTCAGGAATTCGGTGTGACATAACTGACAAACAGCCGATTGCTGGGTTGAAAGGAACAGGGGTAGATAGTCAAGTAATTCAGATAAGAAATGCTGGGTTTTGTACCCCAACCGCTAACGAACAAAACCCCCTATGATTATTATAGCCTGTGAATTCAATGTCGAAATCCATCTTGTGAGGCTATCCCAGTGGAAAAAAATATAGAAATTTTAGCGAATCGAGAGGAACTCATTGAGCGAGCTTTAGAAATCCTTCTGGCTAAAATCACAGAAGCAATTGAAACTCGGAATCAATTTACGATCGCTTTAGCCGGAGGGAGTACCCCCAAACCCCTATATGAAGCCCTAGCCAAACAACCTTTACCTTGGGATAAAATTCATGTCTTTTGGGGAGATGAACGCTATGTGGAGCCGGATCACCCCGATAGTAACCAAAAAATGGCAGCGCAGGCCTGGCTGGATCGGGTGAATTTCCCCGCCACTAATATTCATCCGATGCCAACTTTAGCCAATAATCCCATTGCCGATGCAGAACAATACAATAGGGAGTTAGTACAATTCTTTGCGCTCAATGCCGGAGAGTTCCCCGCTTTTGATGTGGTTTTATTAGGGATGGGAGATGATGCTCACACCGCATCTTTATTTCCCCATACCGCAGCCTTAACCGTTGAGGATCGCTTAATTACCGTTGGCAATAAGGATGGTCAGCCCCGAATAACCTTTACGGTTCCTTTGATTAATCAGGCCCGTTGTGTCCTGTTTCTGGTCACCGGGTCAAATAAACAAGAACCGTTAGACCGGGTGTTCGCCACCGAGGAGGATGCCATTACCTATCCCAGCCGCCTAATTCAACCCGTGGGGGAACTTTGGTGGTTATTGGATCGGGAAGCCGGAGCCAAACTCGCTGAAAATTTGCCAAAATTAAGCATCTGAAACCCTAATTTTACTCAAGTTTGCTTATCCAAATCCTATGATTGTTTGTCCGAATTGTAGTCATCAAAACCCAGAAGGCGCGACCCAATGTGAAGCCTGTTATACGCCTTTGCCCTCCACTACCAGCTGTCCCCATTGTGGGGCAACGATACAAACGGATGCGGCTTTCTGTGGTCAGTGTGGGTCGAATTTACAGCCCGCGACGGTTAGTAATCAGGAGGAAATACAAGCGGTAATTCCGACGGTGGTTTCGCCTCCGAATCTACCCACACCGGAAGTGGCGGTGAGTTCGGGGTTAAATTTAGAGAAATCTCCCCCTCCTGTGGCAATGGAAACGACTCCTCCGGTGATTCCGATGGTCATTCCTGAACCCCCTCCGGTTCCGATGAATTTGGGTTCCCAAAGTTCGGCGACTCAGTTACAGCAACAGACGGCTAAGTTAATTCATGTCCAAACCAGTACGGATCTGGAATTACCTCAAAATGTGTCGGTGATTCATTTGGGAAAACCGAATGATTTAGTCCCCCCCGATGTGGATGTTTCGGGATTTCCCAATTCGGAAATTGTGTCTCGTAGCCATGCGGATATTCGCCTTGAAGGAGATGCGTATTATATTGAAGATGTGGGCAGTTCTAATGGCACTTATATTAATAATACGGCTCTGCCCAAGGGGAATCGTCACCGGTTAAAACCAGGTGATCGGATTTCTTTAGGAAAAGGGGATTTGGTTTCGTTTATTTTTCAACTTTCCAAGGGTTAGGAGGGGGTGAGAAAAAACCGGGTTTCCCTGTTATTCAAATCGGTTGAACCGTGGGATTAGATCATTAACAGCTTATTTAAGGGAATTAGGAAATCTAACCCCTATTAAACCCCAAAATGAAGGAAGTTTTTGATTCTATTCCCTAAAAACCGAGAATTCCAAATTTTCGATTGAAAATAGGTTCATGGCATAGCTGTTGATTGTTAGATTCTGCCAATGTGATTAGATTAACCTTATTACATCCTCTCCAATCGATTCCTGTCCGCAGTTGGGTATTTGACAAGGACAATGTGATTCGGATTGGGCGATCGCTGAAGAATGATGTTGTTCTCTATAGTGCGGTCGTTTCTCGTTACCATGTCGAGATTTGTCATATCAATCAACGTTGGCTGGTCGTGAATCTAGGAACCAATGGAACCTATGTCAATGGACAGGCGGTTCAACAAATCCCTTTAGTGGATGGACAGGTGATTCACTTAGCAATATCTGGCCCTAAAATTCTATTAAATATTTTACCCGATCCCTCAGAATCAGTTTTAACCCCAGAAATAGACTCGCATCAAGGGGAAGTTATATCTACTTCCGAACTCTTGTTTCCTCATCAAAATGAGGAAACAACGGAGGTTGATCACCGTAAACAACTTGAACTTCCTACCAATCACCTTGTTTAACCGGATACCATAATAACCTAGTTAGTGCTGTCCCGGTCATCCCAGCAACAATTGTCCAAACCAGGAATAAACCTAAAACGTCTCCGAGAAAGAAACTTGTCCCCTGACGCATAATTCCTCCAAACATCCAACCGATGGGTAATGCGACCCCCCAAGAGATGACACTGGCTATTATCCATCGCCAGGCTTGGAAAACTTCAGTGCGTAAGACCCACCATTGTCCTAGGCTTAAACACAGTCCTAATTTTACTCCTTCTATCAACCCGTGGACAATTCTAGGGGTAAGATTTAAGGTGCGTGGAGCCACCCAACCCAAGAGTCCGACCGGAGTTAAGGCGATGATACTGAATATGAAAACATGAACAAAAATCCATCGCCAACTTTGGGAAATATACTGTTTCAAAATAAACCATTGAGCCAGACTAATAATTAATCCGCCAATAGCTCCTTCTAAGGCTCCTAAATCCGGTTTTTCTCCAATTTCTATCCAAATTAAACTAACTAAAAATCCCACCAAGGTTACAAACATCCACTGTAGAATAAATCCTATATCTGTTTGTAAATCTAAACTATCACATACCCATTTCATCATGCTTAAAAAGGGGGAAATTTGTAGAATATGGAGCATACATTTAGGGATTTCATATTAGATTTCATATAATATTAGGAAATTAGATTTTTTTCGGTTATTGTGATCACTTGTAGTGAGACGTTTACGCCTCAGAGTCCTAAAGGACTCACTACAATATCAGTTTACGCCTCAGAGTCCTAAAGGATTCACTACAATTAATTAAAGGGGAGTTCGGGGCTGACCATCAGGGTCAATACTTCGTCCCCAATGCCTTTTAATTTATGGAATTCTTGGTTTAAAATTTCCTCTGGAGGGAGATAGCTGGCTACTTCTGTAGAGACTAAAATACTATTCGGACGTCCAGCTTCTTGTAAGCGAGCCGCCATATTCACCGCCGGGCCAATAGCGGTATAATCCGATCGCTCTTGAGATCCAAACATCCCGACAACCGCCGTCCCAATATGAATTCCACATCGAAAACGCACGGGTTCAACTCCATTTTCCCCGACAATACCCTGTTCTCGCCAGTGTTGATTTAACTTATCGAGCGATCGCAACATTTGCCGCGCCGAGTTCACCGCCTGTTTCACCTGTTTTTGGGCTGATAACTCCTCCGGGGCGCCATATAAAGCCATCACCGCATCCCCGACAAACTTATCTACTGTACCCCCATTAGCAAAAATCACCCGGGTCATCTCCGCTAAATACTCATTTAACACCACCGCAATCCCCTGGGATTGTAACTGATTCGACATCTGAGTAAATCCGACAATATCACTAAATAAAATTGTGACTAACCGAGGTTCAGGACTCAGATCCAACGATAATTCACCAGTTGCGGCTTTTTTTACCATGGTTTCGGGTAAAAATCGCTTCAATACTGATTCTGTTAAATATCGATTTAATTCAGATATACGCCTTTCATTCTCTTTTAAAGACTGTAAATTTCTAACTTCTGCTAACAATTCCCGATCATTAAAGGGTTTCGATAAATAGGCATCAGCCCCCCGTTCCACCCCTTCTAAACGGGTATCTTCATCAGCTTTAGCCGTTAATAAAATCATCGGGGTTCCCTTCAATTCAGGGTTATTCCGAATTAACCGAATTAAATCTAACCCCGATACTAAAGGCATCATTAAATCCGTAATAATCACTTCCGGGTGATATTTTTGGGCAATTTCAAACCCTTCCACCCCATTACAAGCCACCACCACATTATAACCTGATTGGCGTAGAATTTTGGAGACATAACGGCGTAAATCCGGGTTATCATCTACTACTAAAACTAAATTAGTAGAGGGAATATTCTCATTTAAAATTATATTCTCTTGACCAGCTTCAACCCCATCAGAATCATCTCCCTCCGTCACATCCACATCAATATCCGCAAACTCCACCGAAGCCCGACTAGAATTTAATTCCGCCTGAATTTCTAATATTTGTTCCCCGGGTAAATGGGAGGTTCCCTGTTGTAGCCAAACCGTAAAAGTGGTGCCTCTCCCATACACAGATTCCACGGAAATTTGTCCCTTGTGCAGTTCCACTAATTCCTTGACTAAAGCTAACCCTAAACCCGACCCTTCATAGGAACGATTAGCTGACCCTTCCGCCTGCCGAAACCGTTCAAATAAATAGGGAATTTGTTCAGGTTTAATCCCAATTCCGGTATCTGTAACTTGTAAACGACAATGATTTCCGATCGGTTCAACTCTCAGGGTAATAGTTCCTCCAGCGGGGGTAAACTTCATGGCATTAGATAATAAATTATAGAGAATTTTATCAAAACGTTCTAGATCTAAATACAGCAACGGACAATGGTTTAACTCCGTTTCTAAGTAAATTTCTTTCTTCTGACAATAAAGTTGAAAAGACTCAACGGTACTATGGCAAAAAGCAATCAAATCACAGGGACGAAAACTGGGCTGCATTCGTCCGGCATCAAATCGTTGTAAATCCAATAATTGATTCACTAACCGCAATAGTCGTCGAGAATTCCTTAAAGCGATTTTCGCTTGTTCCTGGGGTAAATCCTGCTGTTGATTAATTGCCGATTCCAACGGCCCAATCATTAGGGTTAAAGGGGTGCGAAACTCATGGGAAATATTCTGGAAAAATTCCGTTTTTACCCGGTCAGCTTCTAACAAGCGTTCCGCCTGTTGTCGAGTTTTTTGATATAAACGCGCCTGTTGCACCGCCAGAGCCGCCTGTACGGCCACCACTTCCACTAAATTAATTTCCGACTCCTGCCATTTACGAGTCCGATTATTTTGCCGCAGGGAAATACTGCCAATAATCTGGCCTTCGGACTGCAAAGGCACTAACATTAGGGCTTTAGAAGCAGAACGTAGGGGTAATTCCGCAATCTTACATTCCGGTTGCAGATCTAAGTCCTCAATAATAACGGGTTGGCGGCTGCGTAAAAGTTTTTTTAAGACTGGATTTTCTCGAATCGGAACGGCCGACTGCGGTAAGGTTTCTAGGGACAGCTTAGGGGTGGGAGTAGTGGCTTCGGATGACCATTCATCACTAACCATCGAAGCCTGGCGAGTCGCATCATACAACCCCACACACTGAACATATTCATCATCCCTTGTCCAGAGGGATAAGGCACAACCATCGACTTGTAGGGCTTCTCCCAATTGTTGGGTAATGGCGGCGAAAATCGTGCGCGGATCGAGACTCGAACGAATGGCTGAGGTGATGGTATTAACTAGGGCTTCCCGTTTCGCCAGTTCCCGCACCTGGTCATAGGCCCGGGCTTGGGAGAGGGCGAGGGCCGCTTGGTCAGCCACGGTAATCACTAACTGCACTTCGTGGTCGAGCCAAATATGGGGTTCTTGGCAGTGATGCAGGGCTAAAACCGCCATTAAGTCCAATTTATAGAATAGGGGAACCACTAAACTTGACCGAATTTGAGTTTGATCATAGGCCTGTTGACGTTCGGTGACCGATAAGACCCGTTCATCGGTGGCCCCGTCCTGAATTACTTCGACGTCAGTGGTTTCCCAGACTAATAATTGCAGCAGATGCTGGGACGGTTTTTGACTATCTGGGGTTTCTGTGACTTCTCCTCGTCCAGACTGATACATAAACCATTCATCCACCATTTGTCGATCTTGAAAGGGTCGCAGCAGGCAATAGCGGGCCTCAAACATCTGGCCAACGGTTTCCACGATCCGTTGCAGCATTTCCCGGTAGTTGGGAGCCGAGCGAATGGTATTGGTAACGGCGTAGAGGAGGGATTCTTGTTGCAGGGCGCGTCGAAGTTCTTCGGTACGGGATTTGAGAACCCCATGGGTTTCTAAAGCCTGTTTAACTATGGCTTTGAGTTCCTCCGCATCCCAGGGTTTGGTGACGTATTTAAAAACTTTACCTGAGTTAATCGCTTCGACTAAATCCTCGACGTCGGTGTAGCCAGTGAGGATAATTCTAATAATATCGGGATATTGGGCCGCGGTTAAACTCAAGAATTCTGTCCCGCTCATTTGCGGCATTCTTTGGTCAGAAATAATCACCGCCACGTCGGTCTCGGACGCTAAAATATCTAGCGCCTCCGGCCCACCATCTGCTCGCAACACCCGGTATTCCCGATGAAAGGTGCGATACAGCAAATCTAGGTTATCGGGTTCGTCATCGACAACCAAGATCGTCGGCTTAGATTTTTTCTGGGAACTCATGCACCGAATCTCCTGCTGCAATGGATGTAGGGGGCTATGATCGGTAAGATCTACCAATAGGATATGAATTTGACCCCTATCTAATACGGGTTAAACCACAATCAGGGTATTGATGCACAATATTGATTGTACCTTGATACTTCTGGACGTGGAATTCCCTTATTCTCTCAGAAAGTATAGAACTGCCACGATCACCCTAAAAAGGGGGATCGGAATTAATATTGCACCATCGATATACTGTGAATCAATTGTTTTCCACTTCGAGATCTAACACATTTTTCTGGGGTTACGGAAATGGCACGGGTTCAAAAAACCTGCCTGGACAGGAAAACTCCCTACCAACGGAGAGTTCTGTGGATTTTTCTAGTTTACAGGTTCGGCCCGCAACTGCTGAGGACTTAACGGGATTAACGGATGTTTTGGCCGAGAGTTTTCATTCCCAGGAGGGACTTTTGGGCTGGATTTATCCGATTTTACGGTTAGGAATTTATGAGGATTCACGCTATCGTTTATTGGCAAATACAGACCAATATTTGTGTTTAGTGGCGGTGGTTTCAGGAGTCAGGTCTGCTAAACCCTCGGTTTTAGGAACAATAGAAATCGGTTTGCGATCGCGTTATCCTTGGCAATTATCTTTAACCTCACGCTATTTATATATTTCTAATTTAGCCGTTCATCCCCAATATCGCAAGCTGGGAATTGCCCAAAAATTACTCGCAACTTGTGAACAAACAGCCCAACGTTGGGGATTTTCTAATCTTTATCTTCATGTCTTAGAAAATAATCATCAAGCCCGAGGTCTATATTATAAAATGGGTTATCGATTAATTGAGATTGATTCGGGTTGGAATTTTGCATTATTCGGGCAACCTCGACGTTTGTTTTTACAAAAACCGATAGGGAATGGGGAATAGGGAATAGGGAATGGGGAATGGGGAATGGGGAATGGGGAATGGGGAATGGGGAACCCTTGTTTAAGGCTCAATTTTGCGTTTTAAGCGTTCTCCTAATCTTAAAATTTGGCAGGCTAAAATTGCCGCCCCAAACCCATTATCAATATTCACCACCCCTACCCCAGTAGCACAGGAATTCAGCATAGTTAATAGGGGAGCTAACCCGTTAAAACTGGCTCCATAACCAACGCTGGTGGGCACCGCAATCACCGGACAATCGGCTAATCCTCCAACTACAGTGGGTAAGGCTCCTTCCATCCCAGCCACCACAATTAATACATCCGCATCGGCAATTATCGGCCAATTACTGAGTAAACGATGAATTCCGGCTACTCCCACATCCGATAACCGTTTTACCTCAAAACCAGATAAGGTAGCGGTGACGGCAGCTTCTTCGGCGACGGGTAAATCGGCGGTTCCGGCGGTTAAAATGGTGATGATTCCTGTAGAATTAGCCAGGGGAATTTCGTCTGGGTGAAGGGCACAAATTTTGGCGATTTCGTAATACTTTAAATCCGGGATTTGGGCTTGCAATTGTTGATAAACATGGGGTTCAATCCGTGTTGCCATCACCACCGGATTTCGCTGACGCATCACCTCGATAATCTTAATCATTTGTTCCGGGGTTTTATTTAATCCCCAAATGACTTCGGGAAATCCGGTTCTTAATTTTCGATGATGGTCAATATGGGCAAAATCTCCGACGGGTTCAAAATCAAAGTATTTGATTTTATCTAAAGCATCATTCGGGGTAATTTGACCAGATGCTACTTGTTCTAGTAACTGTTGTAAGGCTTCAGGATTCATCAGGATTTAAACCGATTATTCAGCAATTTTAAGTTCATACAAATTCCAAAATCCTCCCCCTAATGGGGTGTATTCAACGCCTTCAACCCGATCTCTGATGGCTTCAAAGGCCAGGGGATTTACCATATATAATAAGGGTAGTTCTTCGGCAACAATTTTCTGCGCTTTTCCATAGAGTTCTTTGCGTTTTTTCGGATCAAATTCCTGGGAGGCTTTCACAAATAAATCATCCACTTGTTGTTCCCAATCGGCAACTTGCCAATCGGTAATCCCCGTTTCCCCTGGTTGCGGCCCCTGATTAAAGGTGTGTAACCGTCCATTCACTGACCAAATATTATAACCCCCGTGAGGTTCAATTCCTCCTCCACTGAATCCCCCTAAATAGGCATCCCAATTCCGAGAACTGGAAAGACGTTCGACTAAGGTATTAAAGCTGAGAAATAATAAATCAACTTGAATCCCAATTTTACCCAGATCTTGGTTAATTTGGGTAGCCATTTGTTCCCGAATTTTTTTCCCGGCACTGGCTAAAAGGGTAAAGCGAACTGGATTACCGTCACTATCAAGTAATTGTCCTTGAGCATTATACTTAAATCCCGCATCAATTAGCATTTGTCTAGCTTTTTCAGGATTATATGTGTAGGTTTTTAATCCTTCTTCTGGGGATAAATAAAAGGGGCTTTGGACGGGAATGGGAGAATGTTGGAGTTCCCCTAATCCTAAATAGAGATTATTTTTCATCACTTCCCGATTAATCCCATAATAAACCGCCTGTCGAAAGGCTTTATTATTAAACCATTTAGACTTAATCGGATCAACAAAGGGTTTTCCTTGGGCATTTTTTCCGCGATTCATATTCAATGACATAAACACGGTTCCCATATCGGGGCCAGAATTATAAATAGTATATTTCCCTCGTTTTTCTTCGGGTTTTAATAGGGGAAATGTTTCCGTTTGTAGGGTTAAAGTATCTAAGGAACCGGAACGAAAATCTAATAATTGATTGTCGGTACTTTCAATAATTTGCCAGACAATTTCTTCAATATAGGGCTGGGGATTTCCCTGTTTGTCTTTGCGCCAATAATAGGGATTTTTTTCTAAAATTACCCTTTGATAAGGGGTATAACTTTTGATCCGATATTGACCATTTCCGACAATATCTTGGGGGTTGGTGTCGGTTCCCCAGGTGGTTAAAAATTTGGGGTTTCCCTCACTATCGGTTTCGGTAATTGAATCTTTTAAAATATGGGCGGGTAAAATACTTAATCCGGCTACATATTGTAAAAAAGGTGCAAAGGGTTCGGAAACGGCAAACTCCACCCGGCGATTATCTAATTTTTTGACCGTGGGAAAGCTGCGACTTTTTCCCACTCGTAAAATATCTTTAAAACTCGTAGGGATTTTATCGTTTAAATAAATATCGTTATAGGTAAAAATAATATCATCCACGGTTAAGGGCTTGCCATCTGACCACTTCAACCCGTCTTTTAAAGTAATAATAATTTTTTGTTTATCATCAGAAATTTCCCAAGATTCAGCTAAACCGGATTTAGGCATTAATTCTCCAGTCACGGGGTCGTCTTGAATTAACGGGTCATACAAATAACCAAAGACGGTATAGGCCGATTGACTCAAGGGCGGATTAAAGGTGGCTGGGCCGCTGGGCGTGGCGACCACCAACCGAGACGGAATTTGGGATTGAGCGGTACTACAGGCACTCAGAACCAGGGCTAAGAGGATGAATAAAGTCTTTTGGAACCAATGTCTTTTGAATGGAATCATATTACAAAAACTAGCTGATTGCTATAGTTAATTATAGAAGCCATTTGAGATCCTTTAATGATCGCCCGCTAGGAGAGAACCTAAGTTACAATTAGCTAAGGTTGGTTTTAGGATTGAGGGGAGGTTTTATGACATTACAGGAAGTGCTAAAATCGGTCGATAATTTGTCCATCACGGATCAGGTTTTGTTATTGGAGCAGCTTAAGAAACGGTTTGCTCAGATTGAGGAGTCTGATTCGGAAGTGATTAATCAAGCGCAAAAAGAAAAATGGGTTAAAGGCTTAAGAGGGATGGCTGCCAATTCTAGGCTGAGTAGTGAGGATTTTGCCCAACATAAACAAGCAGAAATTGATTGGGAGGATAGAAACCGATGAAGGTTATCCTAGATGCTTGTGCTGTGATTTGTCTTGTTAAGGATGAAATAGGGGCTGATATTGTCGAGCAATATTTATTAGGAGATGATGCTCAATGTATGATTCATAGTGTTAATATTTGTGAGGTTTACTATGGCTTTTTACGAAGCGATGGGGAGTCTTTTACGAAAGAAGTTATTAACAGATTAGAAAAAGCTAATGTGATTTTTCGTTCTGATTTAACTAGAGATTTTTGGCAGCAAGTTGCTAACTATAAGGCAACTATTAAAAGGATTTCTCTGGCGGATTGTTTTGCTTTGACTTTGGCAAATCGGGAGGGGGGAATATTACTCACTTCTGATCGTAAGGAGTTTGAACCGATTATACCTTTGAATATTTGTCAGATTAATTTTATTCGTTAATCGCCCGATTTTCTATGCGCTATATATAGCGCAATTGCGTAAGTCCTGATATCTCAAATGGTTTCTATAAAACACCGATTGATTCAATGGTCGCTCCTCATATCACGGAGTCTGTGTGTTCCTAATTTCTGACTGAATTTGATCAAAAATTCCATGATCTTGAAAAAATTTATCTTGAATATTACTCCATCCCCCTAAATCTTCGGCATTAAATAATTGCTTAATGGGGGGAAATTGTTCGGAGGATATCGGATCTAAAGGTCTAAATCCCACTTTAGCAAAAGCCCTTTGTGCTTCAGGAGTAAAAAGAAACTTTACAAAGGCTTCTGCGACTTCACGAGTTCCTCGGCGATCGACATATTTATCCACAATGGCGATCGGATTGTCAATCGAAATATTAATATCGGGAATAATCACAAAAGTATTTTTAGCCAGTCCTTCTTGAGCCGATAAAATCATTTCATTTTCATAATTAATTAAGACATCTCCTTGATTTTGCCTCAAAAATAAATCCGTTGATTCCCGGGCATCTTTGGCCAGGACAGGGACGTTTTTATAAACTTGAGTCACAAAATCGAGGGCTTGGGCTTCCGTCCCCCCAGTTTGGGTAATCGCCCCCCACAACGCCAAGAAATTCCAGCGCGCACCCCCCGAGGTTTTGGGGTCGGCCGTAATCACAGAAACTCCAGGTTTGGCCAAATCCGACCAAGTACGGATGTTTTTGGGATTGCCCGCCCGGGTGACAATCGCCCCGACGGAGTGGGCGACAATCCCGTGATTCGGACTTCGGTGTTCCCACCCGGGTTGAATTAAGCCCGCGTCCTGAATTTTTTGGGTATCGAGGGCCAAGGCTAAATGCACCACATCCGCCGGAAGTCCATTAATCACGGCTCGGGCTTGGGTACTTGATCCCGCATAACTTTGTCTGATTCTGACTTCCTGGTGATGTTCTTTTTGCCATTTTTCTTTGAACAGAGGAATAATTTCGGCGTAGGCGGCGCGGGTTACGGCGTAGGACACAAAACTGATTTCAATGGGTGGACGTCGGGGAATTCCGTCCACGACAGGAGGAGAGATGGGATTTTGACCACAGGCGGGGAGGAGCAGGGTCAAACCCAGACTGACCAGGAACAAAAACAAAAAGCTGTGATGGATAATCCGATTCTGTAACTGACGATGGAACATATATTTATTGAGATTTTGATAAAAAAATACTATAAGTTGGTAGGGTTAGTGTAGTTTATAATTAATTATCTATAATTTCACCGGAATTAGGCGATCGCAAATTACGGATCAATGTTGTTTTAAATACAAAATCATTGAGAGAAAAATTGAGCCTCTCAACCCGCGCCATAACATCAGGATGTATCGACAGTTCACCCACTTAATCCGTAGTTTTCAAACTTTAACTAGCCTCAGTAGGAAAAACAATATGGCCCGTTTTCGTAAAAAAATATTTCCCAAACAGAAAGGTTCAATTACCCGTGAAACCCTGGTTAAAATGGGGGTGAGAATTGCTTTAGTAATTTTGGGATCGACGGCTCTTAGTTATCTGCATTTAATGTCTATCTTAGAAACCCAAACTATCCAACAATTAGATAAATATATTGTGGAACGGGGACAACGGGAAAGCAATATTTTTACTTTAGCAGAAGATAATCATGCAATTTTAAAACAGGAAATTAAACGTCGTTTAGAAGAATGGGAAGATTATGATCCGCAACTAGAATTTGATCAAAAATTTGTTGCGTTTAAGGATGGAGTCATGAGAAATCAACCCGAAGGCTTTGACCGCAGCCGTCAAGCCGGAGTTTATATTGGCAAAACCGTTGAACTGACTCCAGAAATTCGTCGTCGGGTTCTCACTTTTTATGATCTCGTCACTTCCTCTGGTATGGCTTGGCAAAGTCGGTTTCAAAATACCTATATTAATACTCCTGAAAATATTGGAATTATGTATTGGCCAGAGGTTCCTTGGGCGGAAAATACCACCTCTGATCTTTATATTCCTCATGAAAACTCTTTTTGGATGACGGACTCCCAACATAACCCTACTCATCAAACCGTTTGCACAGGAGTTTATTATGATCAAATTGCTAGAAACTGGATGATTTCCTGTGGAACTCCCGTTGATATTGCAGGAAAACAGGTAGCGACCATCGGCCATGATATTGTTTTAAATGAACTCCTGGAACGAACTTTGCAAGACCGTCTCCCGGGAACTTATAATCTAATTTTTCGTTCCGATGGTCGTTTAATTGCCCATCCCAATAAAATGGATGAGATCAAAAAAAATCAGGGTAAATTAGATATTTTTCAATCTGAAGATCCCCATTTAATTAGAATTTTTCAATTAGTGAAAAACTTAAAACTGGGGAAAGTTGTTGTTGAAAATACTCAAGATAAAGAATATTTAGCTTTAGCTAAACTGGAAACGCCAGATTGGTATTTTGTGACGGTTTTTCCTAAATCAATTTTAGCAGAAGTTGCCCTGAATAATGCCCGTTTTGTTTTAATTTTAGGGGGCGTTTCTTTGCTGATTGAAATTATCATATTATTATCGGTTTTACGCCACCAAGTTTCTGAACCGTTGGGTCAACTGATGGTAGCAACGGAACAAATCTCTATGGGGGATTTTAATATTCATCTGGATACCACCCGCCCCGATGAATTAGGACAATTAGCCACCTCCTTTAATACTATGGTGGCGGAAGTTCAAGCCCGAGAAGTTAGACTCAAGAAAGCACAAATAGAATTACAAAAAACGGATAAACTCAAGGATGAATTTTTGGGAAATACCTCCCATGAACTGCGCACACCTTTAAATGGAATTATTGGCATTGCTGAATCCTTAATTGACGGTACAACTGGTCAGTTATCATCGGCAACAATGGCTAATTTAAGAATGATTGCATCCAGTGGGAGAAGGTTGGCTAATTTAGTGAATGATATTTTGGATTTCTCTAAACTCAAACATAAAACCCTAGAACTTCAGTTAAAATCCGTTGGCTTACGAGAGGTTGTTGAAGTCGTGATTAATCTAATTCAACCCTTAATTAATCAAAAAAAATTACAGATTAATAATAGAATTTTACTCACGTTACCTGCGGTAATGGCTGATGAAAACCGCCTGCAACAAATCTTTTATAATCTGATTGGAAATGCCATCAAATTTACAGATAGTGGCAAGATTGAAATTTTGGCTCAGGTTATTTCTCATGCGGGATTACAACAAATACAAATTACGGTTTCTGATACGGGAATTGGGATTCCAGAAGATAAATTAGAGAGCATTTTTGAATCTTTTGAACAAGCGGATGGGTCTACGGCTAGAATCTATGGAGGCACAGGTTTAGGCTTGGCAATTACTCAGCAATTAATCGAATTACAAGGCGGAAAAATTTGGGTAGAATCAATATTAAATGAAGGTTCTAAATTTCATTTTACTTTACCAATTAGTTGGGATTCAGAAATCAGTTATTCTAATGTTTCTGTCTTTAGTTTGAGAGATAATATTCCTGCAACTTTGGTTTTAAGTTCTGATCTTCCTGTCTATTCTGAACCCTCTTTTACTCGGGTTGAGGAGTTGGGTGTCGAGGAAATGTTATCAACATTTAGGCAGGAAAAACAACAAAAATATAAAATTTTAGTGGTTGATGATGAACCCGTAAATCGTCAGGTTTTAGTCAATCATTTGTCTTTATATCAATATGAAATTACCGAGGCTGCGTCGGGTCAGGAAGCCTTGAATTTGCTCAATCAGGGTTGGAAACCGGATTTAATGTTATTAGATGTAATGATGCCTCGGATGACCGGTTATGAAGTTACTCGCAAAGTTCGAGAAAGATGGCAACCCAATGAGTTACCCATTGTTTTACTCACGGCTAAAAATCAAGTCTCTGATTTGGTGATTGGTTTACAAGCTGGGGCGAATGATTATGTGACTAAACCTATTACCAAAGATGAACTCATTGCTCGAATTAAAACCCATTGCACGCAAGCTGCAACGTTCTTAGAAAATACTCGTCTTTATTTGGAATTGCAGGCTTCAGAGGCTAGGGAAAGGGAAAAAGCCCTTCAGCTTGAACAATCTTTACAAGACCTGAAAACCATGCAATTACAAATGGTTCAAAGCGAAAAAATGGCAAGTATTGGTCAATTGGTTGCTGGAGTTGCCCATGAAATTAATAATCCGATTTCCTTTGTTTTGGGCAATTTAAGTTATGCGGAAACGGCGATTCATGATCTGATTCAGTTAATTATTCTTTATCAAAATAACCATCCTGAAACGGTGCCAGAAATTGTTAGGCAGATTGAAAAGATTGATCTTTCTTATTTGATTGAAGATTTACCTAAATTAATGGGTTCTCTGAAAATGGGAACCGAACGAATTAGACAAATTAGTATCTCTTTGCGGACGTTTTCTCGGGCAGATACGGATCAAAAAGTTGAATTTAATCTGCATGAAGGAATTGATAGTACCTTAATGATCTTAAAACATCGCTTGAAAGGAAATTCACAACGTCCCGACATTGATATTATTAAAGATTATGGGGATTTGCTCCCGATTAATTGCTATCCTGGGCCATTGAATCAAGTTTTTCTTAATCTTTTAGCCAATGCTATTGATGTGTTAGATGATGTAACCGAAAAAATATCTTATCAAAACCATCAATCTCGTCCTCCCAAAATTAGTATCCGTACAGAATTATCTCAGGATGAACAGTGGGCTATTATCAGAATTAAAGATAATGGCATGGGGATGAAAGAAGATGTGAAACAAAAAATATTTGAGCATTTATTCACCACCAAACCAGTCGGAAAAGGGACAGGAATTGGTTTATCTATTAGTCGTCAAATTGTTGTGGAAAAACACGGAGGGAAACTGAGTTGCTTTTCTTCCTACGGAGAAGGTTCGGAGTTTATCATTGAAATTCCAACGATATAACTATTCCCAGGAATTTTAATTGACTTTTTCTAATAAAGCCACGGCATAGGCGGCAATTCCTTCCTCTCGACCCACGGGGCCTAATTTTTCGTTGGTGGTGGCTTTGACTCCAATTTGATCGGAATTGAGGTTTAAGGTGGTAGCAAGGCGATCGCACATGGCGCTAATATGGGGTTTTAATTTCGGACGTTCGGCGACAATCACGGAATCAATATTTCCGATTTTCCAACCTCGATCTAATATTAGTTGATTCACCTGTTTTAAGAGGACTAAACTATCCGCCCCCGCCCATTTTTCATCGGTTGGGGGGAAATAATGCCCAATATCTCCTAAACTTAATGCCCCTAACATAGCGTCCATAATGGCATGGGTTAAAACATCCGCATCACTATGTCCTAATAGTCCGAATTCATGATCAATTTTAATCCCGCCTAAAATTAATGCCCGTCCGGGGACTAGTTTATGAATATCATACCCATTACCAATGCGAATATTCATGGATCTTTTTTCCTGTTAAAATTAATATATAGCAGTCGCGCCTGGTAATTAGGACGGATTTTTGTAGGGGCGGGTTCGCCTAAATTTAAATGCACCCAACCTAAATATCGATAAACCCGCCCTCTCTCTCTCCGTCTCGTGCGTCGCGGATTGTTATGGCTTTTGATTTTACCATTAATAGGTAATATCAAGTCCACCGTTGGGGTTTAACCCAAACTTGAGAAGAAATTTAAGAATAGTTTAAAAACAGGTTAAATTTCTTCCCCTTGATTCCAGCAGAAAACCGTTTATGACCCAGAATGATAGGGTTGAACAGACTTAACAGAAACATTAGGAGATTGAGAAGCCGCGACACAAAAAAAAGTAAATAAAATTAAAAATATACTAACTACATAACTCAAACCAATCATGGCATAGGAATTAGTCATATTGTTACGGAAACATTTTAACACCAAGACATTAGGAAGCAAGGTTTTCATGATAGTAACCTCCATGGTATTAACCTTAATAACAGTTGACACTTAAACCGCAATAGTCTCAGCACGCTATCGACCCCTGTGGGTGATTTTAGCGCTGTTCTAGTCGGTGACTCTCTGGACTGATTTTGATTTTGATGGGAGTTCGTTTAATCAAACTAAACGAAATAGAACAGAAACAGTATTGACTACTAATAGCACTTTTTGACTGTTGTTTTGTAGCTATCGTAATCTGAAAAAGGCTACAAGATTTTAGCATAAAGTTTTGGTGTTTCAAGCCTGCGTGCGCTTGGATTTAGACACCAAAACCCGGCACCTTTTTTGATTAACTCTATATAGATTGCTAGATCGACTGTGAGTGAACTGGCATGATAGAACCTACAGTGCCATCATACCACAATAATCGTCTATCCACACCATCAAATCTAACAACCTCGATACGGGTGGCTATATCTATTCTATTCACTCACTAAAAAAGAGGCAAAATCCGGTACATTCACCCAAGTTCCCGTTGCATTGGATTCATGGGTTAAATCCATTAAGAGTTGAGAATAAACTCCTTCTTTCAGCGAAGGTGTTAAACTTATTCCTTGTTCAATTCCTGTTATCCATTGGTCAACCACTCGCAGCACCGGAGCAATCCGACCATCGGGATAAATTCGGGGAAATTCTAAGGTTTGGGGGATAGAAATTTCACTTAAAGGTTGCCCCTTTTGACTCCCCCATAATCGAAATCCATGCACATAATCCTGTTGATTATCACTACCTAAAATTAATGTGCCTTCACTACCATAAATTTCTACCCAATGTCCCCGTCCTTGGTAGGTAACAGAACTTAAACAAACTTGACAGGGAGTGCCATCCTCTAATTCTAAAATGAGGGTACAAATATCATCGGCATCAACAACTTTTAATTCTTCCCCAGCTTCAGGATCTGGACGTAAGAGAATCGAAGTATTCAGTTGTCCACAGAGGCGTTTAATTGAACCCAACAACCAGGAAATATAATCAAAACTATGGGAACCAATTGCCCCTAATACCCCGCCTCCCTTGTCTTTTTGAGCATACCAATTCCAGGGACGAGTCTCATCGGCACGACTAGAAACTAACCAATCAATTTTGATTAATCTTTTTTGACCTACATAATTTTCCGCCAACAGTTGCGATAAATGTTGCCAAGCGGGAATAAACCGAAATTCAAAATCTAAGCTGGTAATACAGCCTTTAGATTGGGCGAGGTGATAGAGATATTTTGCTTCTGCAACCGTTAGGGCTGTGGGTTTTTCTAATAACAGATGTTTCCCGGCATTTAGAGCTATTTTAGCCATATCAAAATGCAGAAAAGGCGGGGTAGAAATGGCAACTCCTTGAACTTCAGATAAAGCACAAATCTCCTCAATACTGTTACAAGCATGGGGAATATTATGGCTAGAGGCGACCGCTTTTGCTTTGTCTAAATCTCGATGATAAACCGCAACTACTTGGGTTTTAGGGTGGTCTTGAAAGGCGGGAATATGAACTTTTTTACCGAATCCTGTTCCAATTATGGCAATGCCAATTTTTGTGTTTGTTGTCATGGTTTCTCCTGATTCAATAAATTAAAATATTGATCGAATTTTAACACAAATTTGATATAATATGATCAGTTATGAACAGCCGTAAAATATCTGAAGGATTAGAGATCATGTCTATGGGTTTAGATGTTCGTGATTTGCCAAATTATTCCTTAACAGAAGCCGCAAAATATTTGCAACTTCCGACTGGAACATTGAGGTCTTGGGTCTATGGTCGTTATTATCCCACTCGTCAAGGAAAAAAATATTTTGCCCCCCTAATTGAATTAGCTTCGGAAAAAAAACTATCTTTTACGAATTTAATTGAAGCTCATGTTTTAAGTGCTATCCGTCGCCTCCATCAAGTCCCTTTAGCTAAAGTTCGTGCAGCATTAGATTATCTTAATCAAGAATTTTCTGCACCCCATCCCTTAGCAAAATTAGAATTTCAAACCGATGGTGTTAATCTATTTGTTGAACAGTTTGGGGAATTATTAAATGTTTCTTTAAAAGGTCAATTAGCTTTAAAAGAAGTTTTTTATCAATTTTTAAGTAGAATTGAACGAGATCCATCAGGATTACCAATTAAACTATTTCCTTTTACTCGAAATTTTGATATAAATGCTCCCAAAATTGTTGTGATTGATCCCTATATTTCCTTTGGTCGTCCTGTCTTAATGGGAACTGGAATTCCAACTATTATTTTAGCAGAACGGTATAAAGCCGGAGAATCTATTCATGAATTGGCAATTGATTATCAATGTGAGCGTAGCTTAATTGAAGAAGGAATTCGCAGCGAATTGGACTTAGTAGCATGACCGCTCAAGTTATCTTTTTTATTGATAGATGTTTGGGTCGAGTTAAAGTTCCAGAATCTTTAAGAAATGCAGGAGCAACTGTTGAAATTCATGATGCTCATTTTCCCCAAAATATTAGAGATGAGGAATGGTTAATAGAAGTAGGAAATCGCCATTGGGTTGTTTTAACTAAAGATGAAAAAATTGGCTATCGCATCTCTCAGATTTTGAGTATTGCTCAAGCAAATGTGAGGGTATTTGTTTTAGCTTCAACAAATTTATCAGGAGATGCGATCGCTTCCACTTTTGTAAATACTTTGCCCAAAATGACAAAATTTGCTTTGAATCATCCGCCACCTTTTATTGCTAAAGTTTATCAATCGGGGCGAGTAATTTCTTGGAGAAATAATACAGAACTACTCCGAAGAATAGAGTTATAAATTAACTCAGATCAAAAGCGGTTCGTGATTTTATTTTCTACCCATTCTATCACCTGTTTTCCTAAATAAACCCCATCCAATAAATCAATTTCTCGAATCCCCGTTGGACTGGTAACATTGACTTCTGTTAAATATCCGCCAATGATATCAATTCCCACAAAATATAAGCCATCAGCAACTAATTGAGATGCTAATTTTTGACAAATTTGATGTTCTCGATCTGTAATTTCGGTTTTAGCAACCCGTCCACCAACAGCCATATTTCCTCTAAATTCTTGACCAGTAGGAATGCGATTAACCGCTCCAATTGGTTCACCATTTAACACAATAATCCGTTTATCTCCCTCTTTTGCTTCCGGTAAAAAGGTCTGAATCATCACCGGATATATACCCTGTTGAGTGCTAATTTCAATTAAAGAATTGAGATTGCGATCGCTCCCTGACAAAAATAAAATTCCCTCTCCTGCTTTTCCACCTAAAGGTTTTAAAACCGCCGCTCCTTGACGTTCAACAAACTCCCGAATTACCTGTTTATCGCGGCTAACAATGGTTGTCGGAATGCAATCTTTAAATTGCAGTGCGTACATTTTTTCATTTGCTGTTCTTAACCCACTAGGAGAATTAACCACCAAAGTTTTTTCCGGGTTAATATAGTCTAAAAGATAGGTGGCATATAGATAGGGAATCGTGACTGGGGGGTCGGTTCGCATAAACACCGCATCCATATTTTCTAGGGGTTGGAGTATCGATTGATCCACCGAAAACCAGGGTTCCTCAACTTTCCAACGATCCTGATCTCTAATAATAGGAATCAGATTAACCTGGGTTAAAAGCGCCCAGGTTTGACCTGCAATCACATTTAATTGGTGAGCTTCTGTGACCCAAACTTCATGTCCCAAAAGTTGCGTAGCTTCCATTAAAGCAACACTGGTATCATGACTTGGATTTAATTTTTCGATGGGGTCAATAATGAAAGCAAATTTCATCTTTATTTACAATTAACAGTTAACAAATTAAACAAAGTATGATATACTCAATCCAGGCATTTAAAACCAACTCAGAATAAATCAGGAGTGTTTTATTTTGCCAGGATTGAGAATAGAATTAACCCAGTAAAGGATCAAGTTTTCCCTGACGATCTAAGGCATAAATATCATCACACCCCCCAATATATTGATTATTAATAAAAATTTGGGGAAGTGAACGGCGACCATTAGCCCGTTGTGCCATTTTATCTCGTGCTACTTCATCCCCATCAATGCTATATTCGGTGAAGTCTAAGCCTTTACTTTTCAGCAATTCCTTAGCTCGAATACAGAAGGGACAGGTTCTCCAAGTGTAAATTTCAATGTTTGCTGCCATACAGGGTTCCAGAAATTGAATCGTTTTTCTTTATGTTAATATAAAATCAAAAATTGATCCATTTTATTCTGAATACTCAGACTAAACCCACCCAGACTATCCTGATTTAAGTCAAGCAAAATGTCAAATTATTTTTCTGTAATTGCACCTCAACCTCGGATTGCTGTTCCTACTTCCGATCCTTATAATCCAGGTTATATTGTACAACCAGGGACAGGTTTAGATGGTGTTGTTAAGATTCAAGATATTTCTGGTGGAAGCTGTACAGGCTCATTATTAATTACGGGTAATCATATTTTAACCGTCGCCCATTGTGTTACCGATAAATTGGGTCAACCTGATTATTATTCACCCTCAGAATATACCGTTTATTTTAACTTACCCTCGGGTCAAATAGCAATTCCGGTTTCTCAAATTTATATTCATCCCGAATGGAGTCATGATTTTAATTTTAATAATGATATTGCTATTTTAGAACTGGCTCAACCTGCACCTCAAGAGGCAAATCGCTATCAGATTTATACCGAGTTTGACGAGGTTGGTCAGGTGATACAAAAAGTAGGTTATGGTATTCCTGCAACGGGTAATTCAGGACAGAATGGCTATTCTGATCCTGTTCCAACTAAGCGTATAGGGAAAAATCGTTATGACGCTCTCGGTGAGTTATTTAATAGTACCCCTTACCATTATAATAATCAACCTGGCAAACAATTAGTTTATGATTTTGATAATGGTTTAGCCCAAAATGATGCCTTTGGACAAGAATTTGGGATTTATGATTTAGGATTGGGAGTAGAAGAAGTCAATATTAGTCCTGGAGATTCGGGGGGCCCAGGTTTTATTAATGGCAAAATTGCTGGTCTAACCTCCACCGGTTTTACCCCAGCAATGCCGGGTATTGATGTTACTAATAAATTAGATGAGAGCTTTGGAGAATATGCTTCCGATACCCGGGTTTCGGTTTATGCAGATTGGATTAATCAAATTATTAATCCTTCTCCCTATAGTGGAAATGATAATATTATCGGCACAATTAATAACGATTTTCTCTATGGATATCAAGGAGATGATACAATTAAAGGTTTAGAGGGAGATGATAATATTTTTGGGGGAAAAGGTTCTGATGATCTCTATGGAAATAAAGGAAATGATACTCTCTATGGAAATTTAGGATTTGATATTCTTTCGGGTGGATTAGGGGATGATTTTTTAGCTGGAGGTCAGGATTATGATAATCTATATGGAGAAGCCGGAAATGATACCTTGACGGGAGATTTAGGAACCGATTATTTAACCGGAGGAATAGGATCGGATCTATTTATTCTTTCCTTGGTAACCTCTGGTTCAGATAAAATTTTAGCAGATTCTATCGTGGATTTTGAACCCGGTATTGATAAAATTGGTTTAACAGAAGGCCTGACCGAAGCAAATTTAATCTTGGAACTTTCAACCGATTTCCTTTCTGACACAGTAATTCGTGTCGCGGGATCAAATCAGGTTATCGGGACAGTTTATGGTATTTCTCCTCAACAACTTCGAGGTCATTTTATTTCAATTTAACTTTACTAATTAAGCGATCGCTGGTTCAGTTTAACACCGGAGCAATGAGCTAGATTTATATTGGATTTAACATTAATCTGGTAAATTCGTAGTAAGCCCTTCAGGGCTTTTACCCTGAGATTAGATCCCCCTAAATACCCATTAAAAAGGGGGAATTGGGAGTCCTTGAACATGGGGTTAGGGGTTATCTATAGCATTTTGCGAGTTGATGAAATACAAAAGTCAATTGAATATTAATGGTGGGGTGCGGCGGGTTTTTCCAGCTAATCTGTGAGAAACACAAATCAACACAGAACCCGCCCCTACGTTAATTAAAGGGTTTGACCCCAGGCTCAAATCTGATGATTCTGTAGGGGCGGGTTCCCCTTGGGCTTCGATATCTATAAAAAATCTGCCTAAACCCGCCCTGACTATGCCCGATTAAGTCTAAAACTGCTGTAATGCTAAAGAAAAAGTCAATAGACTAATCATCGCTAGAACAACTATCTCCAGAATCACCGGAATCTCCCCAGGAACAGCTATTATCGGAGTCAGAGTAATCATTATCACCGTAGTAACTATCGCCAGAATAGTCGCTATTAGAATACCTGCCCTTCTTAGGGTTTGGAATACATTTTTTCGTTAATTCTTTCACTATCTGATCAGCAGCTTCTTCTTGACCGAGAGGAACAAAAATAGAGCGAGTGATCTCCCCATTGGGTTCATCCGCAAATAAACGAGTTGTCAAAACAAAATCTTGATCGGGTTCTGATTTTTGTAATTGATAAAATAATTCAAATTTTAAGACTCGTTTTGATAAATTGATGCTAGATAAATGATAGGGCGTTCCTTCCCAGCACCAATATTCATCATCTGCATAAAACGCATTTTCACCAATATAAACATCATGAATATCTTTGCTGCTTTTGGCTGCTTTAAAAATCCCAGCTATAAAACATACTAATCCGATTCCGAAGCCAATACAGATCTCTACTCCCAGTAAGTTAATCAGATCTTGAAGCCAATTTCCCGTCGGATGATAATGAAATTTTCTCCCGTTTAAAATTTCAATGATTAGAATAACAATTATTATAAACGGAGACCATAATAATAATATCCCAAGTCCTTGTAAAAAAATATAAGATGCAATCCATTTTCGATCTCGTTCGGTGTATTGCCAGCGATACCAATAGTTGTCAGGGCTACTAATAAAATCTCCGGCTAGTTGACGATTAATCTGATCGGTGATCTGAGTTTTTTTGAGATTAAGAATAGCCGCCCAAGCGATATAAATGACAATCATTACAATTGAGACAACAAGAAGAGTAAAGATGCCAACCATTAATACTAAGTCCTTTGCTATTAATGGATAAATAAAACTCATTGAGATTATAAATAAAGCGGTTCCTAAGCCTAATATTACCCAAAGATTGGGGGAGCCGATTTGGGTTAATTCTTCTTTGTTAGTGTAAGATTTCATAATGTTTTCCTTTTTTTGGTAAAATTTACAGGTGTTTAGGGGGTGCAATTGATCGCATTTTTTAATCTTCAAACTTACAAATTGATTGATCGGGTAGAGGACAGATTTTCTGTTCTATTGGGTTTTCACCCAGGGAAAGCTTTGTCAATTGAGTCAAACTCGATAAGGGGGTAATATCACTAATTTGATTACCATTCAGGAAAAGCAACTCCAATTGAGTTAAAGAAGATAAAAGACTAATATCACTAATTTTATTGTCACTGAGAAAAAGCGTACCCAATTTATTCAAATTCGATAAAGGACTAATATCACTAATTTTATTGTCACTGAGAAAAAGCGCAACCAATTTATTCAAATTCGATAAAGGACTAATATCATTAATTTGATTTCTAGCAAGTTCAAGACCTGTCAATTGAGTCAAACTAGATAAAGGGCTAATCTCGCTGATCTGATTTCCAGCAAGTACAAGAACTGTCAATTGAGTCAAACTAGATAAAGGGCTAATCTCGCTGATCTGATTTCCAGCAAGTTCAAGATCTGTCAATTGAGTCAAACTAGATAAAGGCTTAATATCACTGATTTTATTGTCACTGAGGTAAAGCGTATTCAATTGAGTCAAAGTAGATAAGGGCTTAATATCACTAATTTGATTGCTATCCAAGAAAAGATAATTCAATTGAGTCAAAGTAGATAAAGCCTTAATATCACTGATTTTATTTTTTCTGAGGGGAAGACTTATTAATTGAGTTAAAGAGGATAAGGGGCTAATATCACTAATTTCATTGCTAGATAGATCAATTGTAGTGCTTTCAGATAAAATTTTATTAGCTTGATTACAATCCGTTGTTTCTGCTACTTTTAACAACACTTCAATCGTATGTTTAGTTTCCTCACCTAATTGGTTTTGATTCTCACACCACTGGGCAAAGGTTTTAAACTCTGTTGGGGGTTGGGCTGATAATGAACTGTTGGAGATTCCTAGAGTTAATGCGAGTCCGATTAATAATGATGACGTTAATCTTTTCATGATAGGTTATCCTTTGGCTGAATTGACCCTAACTATCAACGAATAAAACCCTTTTAACTTATTCCCTACTCTAGTTGATAACTCTGGCTCAGAAGTCGGATCATTAAAAGGGAATTATATTGATAGTTGAGATGACACGGTTGGGCTAGATTAGGATTTTTAAAACCCCAATTTATTACGTTAGTTCTTCAACGACTTTTTGCACTTGATCTCGATAGTCTTTTATTTTCATATAACCATCAACAAATTCTTCTAAATCCATCATGTTTTTTCCATCTGCACTAAATGTAATTACATCTTTCTCAAAAATAGGCTGAAATCTTACATAGTCAGTTTCTTGTTTAAGCAGGTGTTTGGTAATGTAATCCGTTGCATCACTGGAGCCGTCTTTGCTATATTATTGCTACTTTCTGGTTGAGCAAAACCTTGTTCAAAAGCAGCAGTGCTTTGAGATAATCCTATAGATGGAAACAAAACTACAGACGAAAAAAGAATTGTTGTAGCACTCAATAACCTCATGTTCATAGCTTTACCTCTCCAGATTGAAAACAGCTATATTAGACTTTCTGGCTTTCTGTTATTAGACTAACTTGATCACTTGTTGATTGACAGTAAGAAAAGGTGATCACTTTAATGTAAAGAAACCTGAAGATAAACAAAGAACAGTAAAAAAAGTAAGAAAAGGTGATAGAATCCAAATAAAATGAGAGTGCGACGTTAATAAACCATGCCAGAGATCACACCAGATGAAATTGTAGCTCTATTAACTCCTCTGTTTCCATCAAATCGGTTGAGCGATACTCAAGAACTGGTGTTGCGGGGGTCTTGGCAGGGAGAATCTTATCAAGAAATTGCCACAGCCTTCGACTATGATACAGATTATATTAAAGGGGTCGGTTCTCAGTTGTGGCGATCGCTCTCTCAAATCCTAGGAACTCCCGTTAGCAAATCTACTTTCCATGCAGTTATTCACTCCTATGCCCATAAATCAAAACAGGTATCTAGTCAGTCTGAGATTATATCAAAACCATTGACAATTCATGATTGTTCTTCCTATTTAAAGATCATAATAGCTAAAAAATTAGAATCAGAAAAAGTTAGAAATCATCCCAAATATTATGGTTTAAACACAGCAATTGATGTTTCCTTTTTCTCTGGTAGAAACACTGAAATCTCAACGCTCAAACAATGGATTTTAGAAGAAAACTGTCGCTTGATTGCTATTTCAGGGATGGTAGGAATTGGGAAAACGGCGTTATCCGTTAAACTGACCCATGAAATTAAGCAACAGTTTGAATTTGTTTTCTATTATAACCTTAATACTGGTTTATCTTTATCTAAATTACTAACAGAGATATGTGATTATTGTTTGATTTCTCTCTCCCCCCCCCCGAATTTATCAAAGAATTGAAGTCGAAATTTTACGCTTTATTGAATACTTACAAAACCATCGCTGTTTAATTATATTTGATGGGTTTGATGCCATTTTTCAAGATAGAATGTTAACAGGAAACTACCGAAATGGATATGAAGAATATGGGCAACTGCTGCGACAACTAGGAGAAATTAACCATCAAAGTTGTATTATAATCACCAGTCGAGAAATCCCTCAAGAAATTGCTATTTTAGCCGGAAATCTTTTACCTGTGCGAGTCTTAAAGTTACAAGGTTTAGATTCTCAAGCAGGAGAGGAAATTTTAAAACTGAAACAGGTTAAAGGAAGTTCTTTAGAGTATAAAAAACTGGTTAGGGATTATTCGGGTAATCCTCTTTTATTAAAACTGGTTGCTACATCAATTCAAGATTTATTTAACAATAGTATCGCAGAATTTATAAGCGAAAATCATCTAATTTTTAATGGAATAAAAGCAATATTGGATCAGCAATTCAACCATTTATCGGAATTAGAACAAAAGATCATGTACTGGTTGACAATTGAGGGTCAATCTGTTTCTATTAAACAACTTGTAGAAAATGTATTTCCGCCTGTTTCTGAAGCCCTATTACTGGAAACTTTAGAATCTTTGCAACGGCGATCGCTAATTGAAAAACAAAGTTTAGCATTTACTCAAACTCATTTAATTGGAGCTTATCTAACAGAAAAAATTATTGAAGATTTTTACCAAGATTTAACTTGGGAACATGACAACAAGACTCCTCGTTATTGTCCATTATTTTTGACATTACAAAATTATCCAATTTTCCAAGCAACAGCAACCGACTCTGTTCAAGAGTATCAAAATTCTAGCCTAGTTCAGCCTTTAATTCAGAAACTTGTCGCCCGATATAATAGCCCAGAAGACGTAGCCGAACAGCTTAATATCATTTTAATCAAACTCAGAGAAATACAAGGCCCCTGCGGTTATGCTTTTGGAACTTTGATTAATTTATTGTGTTTTCTCAATATAGATTTAGTCGGGGCAGATTTTTCAGAATTACCGCTCTGGGAAGCCGATCTCAGATCCCTGAATTTAGAACAGATTAACCTAAAAAATTGTGATTTGACCAAATCGATTTTTAGAGAAAAATTAGAAACCAACAGAGAAACCCGGTTCCTTCGAGAAACCCGGTTTCTGAGGTGCTAATTTAAGCCGCTTGTCGTTCTTCCTGATCAAAACCGTGTAAAATGGGTTCCGGGCCGAATTTAGAAGTTACTCTGAGCAAACGGGGAATTTCAAAACTATTATAAACCCGGAACTCACTTTGAATAGTCGCTTCTGCGGTTCTAACGGCTTGGTTTAATACCAAAGAACCATCGGGGTCAGAAACAGAACGATGGAAGGTTCCGGGGGGAATCCTCAAAATGTGACGGTTGGCATCTAATCTAACAATATGATAGGGATCTTTCCAGGCAAAATTAACTAAATAAAAGGTACGTCCCCCACTCACCGCTAACAAATTATCTTCTTGATGAGGATGAAGATAAAATTGCCAATAGCCAGTTTCCGTATTATTCGGACTAATGGCTGGCCCCTCATGGAATACTAAATCGCGGGCGTTTGAATTGGCAATAGTAATATCAAAAAAACGGACACTGGGGGTATCACGGAATTTATGAAAGGGGATTAATTCAAACATACAGATTTTGTTTAGAGGATTCGTTTTTTTGTGGGTTATCCCTAGCTTAGTCACACTTGTTCAAACAATCAAAACCCATTGAGCATAATTTCCATGCGGAAACCGAATAGATGGGGGGAGAAGGAGAGGGGGAATTTTTAAGCTAAAATGTAGTGAGTCCTAAAGGACTCTCTCAGAAAGCCCTGAAGGGCTTACTACGGTTTGGAATTGGAGGCAGTCCGACGGTTTATACTCGTCCCTTAGCTCGACTCATTGAGCAATTACAGCATTTACCCGGTGTGGGGCCAAAAACTGCCCAACGCCTAGCGCTTCATATTATTAAGCGTCCCGATGAAGATGTGCAAGCCTTAGCCCAAGCGTTATTGGATGCGAAACAGCAAGTAGGTTTTTGTCAGGTTTGTTTTCATCTTTCGGCTGAACCCGTTTGTGATATTTGTCGTCACCCCCAACGCGACCCCGATACAATTTGTGTGGTTTCCGACTCCCGGGATGTCATCGCCTTAGAAAAAACACGGGAATATAAGGGCAAGTATCATGTTTTGGGGGGGGTGATTTCTCCGATGGATGGGATTGGGCCAGAACAATTAACCATTCAACCCCTAGTGCGGCGGGTGAGTCAACAACAGATTAAAGAAGTGATTATTGCCATTAGTCCCAGTATTGAGGGGGAAACCACAACATTATATATCGGTCAACTGTTAAGACCTTTTACCAGAGTCACTCGAATTGCCTTTGGTTTACCGATGGGCGGCGAGTTAGAATATGCGGATGAAATTACCTTAGCCCGGGCATTGGAAGGGCGGCGAGAGTTAGAGTGAATTACCCACACTTCTGGTACGAGTAGAGACGTGCCAATAGCCACGGTCGATTGTTTGACAATGTTTGATCGGCCAACTTCTAACATCAAGCGGTAGGGGCGAACAGCCGTTCGCCCCTACTTGATTCAGACTCCCAGAGTTTCTCTCTCAACCGAATATCGAATAAATCCAAAGTTCTGTAATAGCCACTCCGTAAGGCTTTGGGTGTTGTGAAGGAAAAGCTAAAGATTCGGTTCTATCCAAAATCTATCCATTGTTGAGTATTTGTGCAGTTTTAGACATAGTATTGTCACCAATGGCTACTGTTCCGGTGACAATACTATTTTCGAGTTATAGGTCTGGAATACTCAAGTCAACCCGCCGCCCTGCGTAATGTTTATAAATAACTACTGGCGAGTTTCCCACAAGCCGAGCGACATCCTTAACATCTACACCAGATTCAAGGCAAAGAGTGATAAACGAATGTCGCATTTGATAAGGTTTGCGATATTCGATTCCCAATTCATCAAGAATCTTCTTCCAAATTGTCCGAAAATAACTGGTCTCAATTACTTTGCCAGTCACCGAGGTAAACACTAGATTTGTAGTTGATCGGTCTTTGGCAAGTTTAAGGATTGCCTGGACTTGAGCGTTACAGGGAAACACCCTTTTTTTCTGAGTCTTCAGCCCCTCACATTTTTTCATCCCCCCCTCACCCCTCACAATCGCTGCCTTAAATGTCAATGAAGTAAAATTAGGCGCGATATCCTCCCATTCCAACGCAATCGCCTCTGATGGCCGACACCCAGTAAAGAAGCAGAACTGGACATAGTTGTAGTAGTGCGAAAATTGTTGATGATTTTTGAAGGCTTCTATGATGGTGTCTCGTTCATGCCTTGAAAAAGGATTGATATCGGTTTCCTCTTCTTTAGAAATCCTGGTTAAACTTCTGGATTGGGCTGCCAATCCTTCAAAAGGAGAGTGAGTTAACGCGATCTGTTTGGATTTGATCGCCCATTTTAAACAGGCGTTGACCTGCATTAGTAATCTTTTACAGGTATCAGGGGTTAGATGTTGGGCTGCCCAATCATAGAATCGTTGAGAGTATCCATCATCTATGTTTGGATCGACGTCGGGAAATGGTGATCTTTGGATATGGCGAAGCATGACCATATAAGTATTCATCCAAGTTCCAGGCCTAACTGTATTTTTCTTGGCCTCAATATATTTTTGATAGAGAGCAACGAGAGTGTTGCTCTCCTTACTAGCCTTAGCTCTAATTGGTAGGTAGGATTCTAAGCTGAAATCAAAGCGTTCATAGGTGATGTCAGCTTCAATCCTTTGAGCTTTAGCTTTGGCTAATTTTCGGTTTTGAGGGGTGTCCTGTAATCCTAAATAGATGAATTTACGGGAGTTGAACAGGAATCGTGGGAGGGATAGCCGGAGGGTTCCTTTGTCGGAGGAGACTCCGACTTTCCCCTTATATTTTTTCATCCCGAAACCTCCTGAACTTCTGACAATTTCAGCCATCCTTTCTTGTCCGCAGCGCTGCTAGTCGTCCTGATGTCTAACAGAATGAAGATTTCCCCTGCTGCCGTGAACATTAGATCCTGAAATATCCCAGTACAGCCTCGGTAAATAGGATCTTTGAGTGCCATCAATTTCGTTTGACCTGGTATCCATTTTTCGTAGGGTTCACAATTACACTCGTCGTCGCAGTTCTCATAATCTTGTAATATTTCTTTGACCTGATCCTGCTGATCCGAATTTTTGGGATCAGTTGTATTCACTTCTGGGTCTACATTTGAGGGGGCAAAATTCTGCTGATCCTGCTGATCCGCAATTTTTTTTCTGTTGACATCGAGGTGAATTAAATTTTTTGGTGGATCACCTGGATCAGCAGAAGTTGATGGGGGTGTATCGCTTGAGGGGAAAGGGATAACACCTGATCCGCTTTTTGGATCAGCAGAAGGATCAGCAGAGCTATTTTTCGGATCAGTTGGTGGATCAGTTGGATCAGGTTGAAGATTTGTTAAGGAAATATCAGAAAGTTGAGGAATTTCCCCGACGAAATACCAATAACTTTTTGATCCTGGTTTACGGATGGATGAAACCAAACCGCGACGTTTTAGGTAGCCCAAATCTTTCCCTAGGGTGCTTTCGGAAATACCGAGGGTATAGGCGAGTTCCTGTCTCTCAAAAGGAATATTTGGACGGAGACGGAAGAACTCAATGATTTCTCGTTCACGGGCGCTGTAGTTTTCAACTTGGGAATCGCCATCAATATCAACAACGCTGCCTTTAATATTCCAATGCCAGGTTTCCGGGTTGTATTCCAGGCGATAGGTTCCCGGTTCACGGCTACGGGTTTTCTGAATAATCAGGTTTGCCTCAGCACTTTGGGGATTGTTATTCGTAATGCGTTCAAGCCGCCATACTTGGTCAACAGAATTATGGATGGCAGTGGTGCCGCGTGAACGTCCTTCAGCATTACTGTGATGCAAGACTATAAACGTAACCCCGAAATCACGGGCAATCTTCCGAAGTCGAATCAACGGCCGGGCATATTCTTGATCGTTCTCACTATATTTAGAGTTGTTGGAAACCGAAGTTAAGGAGTCGATCACCACGACTACAGGGTTTTCTGGGTGACGTTCCTGCATCTCTTTGATTTCAGCCCTCAACACCCCATATTGTTCAATCCCCCAATTACTGAGGGGACGGAATCGCGATCGCACTTTTGGATTTTCATCCATGAATCCTTGCTCAATCAGTTGGGTTGCAGTGATTCGTTCTGATTGGTCTGTCTCAATAAAAAGAATCTGGCAAGGCTTGGGAACGAAGTAATCCCCCCATGATTCTCCTGTTAATAATGCCTTGCACATTGACCCGGTTAATCGGGTTTTCCCCTCTCCCCCTTTTGCGTGTTCAAGGGTTATGGATTCAGCCGGAATCCATCCAGCGAGTAACCATTTTTCGGGAGATTGTCCGAATTGTTGAACGTATTCATCAACGCTCATAGATCGGTTTCTGTGTTGGCTATTAATCCATGATGCGTGAAAGTTTAGTAAATCCCTGACACCACTACCCCCACTGCCAAACCCGTACTTTTTCGCAAGTTCTCGGAGTTCCCATTGTTTGAGGGCTTCGTTGTCGTCTAGTTCATCTTCAATTTTTTCCAATTCCTGACAAATTTGTTGGAATCGAATCCGACTTTCTCGGACAAAATTAGTCCGAGCATAGGAACGGGTGAAACTAGAGACTGAGTTTTCTACTTCACTTAATATTGTTCCTAAAGGGGTGTGTTGTTCGTAAGCAAAAGCAATCTGTTTGTAACCATTTTCTATCAGTTTCCTTCGGACTGCTTTTTCTGCAATGAGTTCAACGTATTGGTCGATATTTACTGCCGAAACTGTTGAGTCTAGGAGTTGGGCTAATTTTAATTGTCCTCCTACTCTATCCAATTGTTCATTATTAGCTAAGTGTGTCGCAACGGTCATCAGGTCAGGCGTTTTACCTTGTTTATGCAACGTTAGGCAAGCGTCATAGATTAAGGCGTGAGCATGAAGATAAAAGTGTTCGGGAGATACAAAATCAGCAATTCTTGATATTGCGTTAGGGTCTAATAAAATCCCCCCTAATATTGCTTCCTCGGCTTCAATGTTGGACGGGGGAAGTTCATCATTGAAGGACGAGAAATTATTGATTTTTCTTTCAAGTTGCGCTATCATATTATTACCTTGAAACAATTATTGACCAAGTAAATGCTTTTCATACACCCTGATGGTTTCCCCCTCCAATGAGGGGGATTTTTATTTGTCCCATTTATATCAAGCAGCTTCTTTTTCTCGCTTCTCTTTATGCTCAATAACCATCTGTAACAAGTATTCAAATTGATCGCCATTCACGGAACAAAGAAGGCCCCGAACATTGGCTTCAAAATGTTCCTTGAAAAGATTGACTGCA
The DNA here is from genome assembly GCF_057220675.1 of Planktothrix sp. PLAVEN19ND. Taxonomy (NCBI): domain Bacteria; kingdom Bacillati; phylum Cyanobacteriota; class Cyanophyceae; order Oscillatoriales; family Microcoleaceae; genus Planktothrix; species Planktothrix sp. PLAVEN19ND. The sequence goes on from NZ_CM170132.1 coordinate 5,270,334, forward strand.
TCGTGAATAGATGATGAAATTGGTGTGATATTTTTGTCAATATCAGTGCTTTCAACATCTATTATCGCTTCTTCTACTTTCTGATCTTCTTCTATTGGTTGCTCATAGGGTTTTAATTCAGCCCAATGAGCGAAAATTCTGTGTTCATTTTTAGATATCACTACCCAATCACTTAGGTTTGATGCGACAGTAAAAACTTCATCTTTCCAAGTTTGTCCCCAAGTAGTAATCGGACAGAAAACAACTTGAATTCCTAACGTTGGTTTCATGGAGCAATCGTCATAATAATTCTGACGGGTTTGCACCGGACAAAGTTTGAGGTTGTGTTCCAAAAACTTCCCTTTAAAAGAGGGGCCGTGAAGCTTCTGGATTTTATATTCAAAACTGTTTTTTTCCTTTAGGGTACGGGAAGATTCAATCCGCCCAATTGTTCTTTCAGCACCGTTAAGGAACTCTACAAATTGTCCTTTTAAAAATAGGGGTTTGGGTTTAACTTCCTTAACCTTTTTCTGGACTTCCCGTACTGTCATCGGGGTTGCAGATTCGATTCGATTCTCTGCTTCTTCTACGACTTCTGAGGGTGTACTTGGCTTACTTAATTCAGCAATCAGAGTGTAGCCATACCCCCCTAATTTTGGGCGGTCTTTTAACATTTTGGCAGCGTTCATCATCCGTTCTGCCGTGTCGATTCCGATTTTGTAGTTTGGGGTAAATTCTGTGGCTATCCACTCCTCAAAATTGCCGTGTCCCAATCGTGCTTTTGCGTCGATTAAGATGTTCCCTTGTAATTCCCATTCGGTTAAGGTGCGGTCGGCAGATTGCTTGAATTCAATGGCTTTTCTTTTTGCCCAAGACGCATCATATTTAGAGAGTTTTTCGTAGAAAGCCGCCTTTTCCGTTCGCTCTGTTTTAGTTGCTGTTGCAAGTGCCATGATATTCGCCCTCCGGTAAGAATACTTGAAATGGCTGCCCATTGAAGTAATGGGGATAATTGAATTTGAAGCAATCAAGGTAATCACCCAATCCCCCTTGAGCGTCATAGAGGTTCAACCCACTATTGAAAAGGATCATTTTGATAATCCAAGCTGCTACATTTTCGGTGGTTAGATTGGAATCTGGATCAGGGATAGGATATTCTAAACCGATAATTAGCATGGCTAAATATTCGATTTGTCCCTGTCCTCCTAATAGGGGTGGGATTGTTTTTAAGCACTGCATAGAGTCGCCTCGGTAGTTTTTTTAATTCCCGATTCGATTGAGTCACAATTAACAATCCCTTCACCTTTGCACCGAGGACAATCGTAGTAGGGGTCACTGGCATGGAGAGGGTTTAAGCAGGCTTCATCATCAAGAATTAATCCTTTCCCTTTGCATCGGGGACAGGTGCAATTTTCCTTTGACGGTAAAGTGAATTTCCACAATTTCTGAAAACCTTTAACATCAGGAATAAGCAAGGGTTGAACGTTTTCTAACTTCCAGGCATAACGCCCTTCTGTCCAATCTCCAAACAGTTTTTCTACGCTTGTTAACTCCGGGCCATCAATGTAAATTTCGGAGATGGGATTGTAATTTTCTTTGGTTGTCATTCGGTAGCATTCAGATAACTGAACCTCTGCAACAATTGCCCCCAAGGGATAATCTAAAGCTTTAATATCTGGCAGGTATGGGCATTGCTCAATTTCTGCCAGATTAAGTTCATCCCAGTTGATCGGGCGTTTTGCGGCATGAATTAGCAATCGTCCTCTGTGGCTTGTCCTCCAGTAACGGGTTTCGTAGGCTTTGAATCCCAGAGCGACCAAGGTTGCCCAAGGTTGATGTAGGGTGATTGCGAATCCCTCAAAGTTTTCAATACCAGGGATTTTTTGCTCTGATAAAGCATTCCAATCGCGGAGGACATCGCTGAGTTCTTTTCCGTCACAGAGGGGACATGGAAGCTTAACAAGTCGGTCTGGGTTATACGATTGAACATCATGGATTGCGCCCCATCCTGCGCATCGAGGACAATCAATAATGTGTGCTCCTAGAGTTTCAGGATCTCCTACAGAACCTTGACCATTGCACCTCGGACAGCGATAAACAGGCTTACCTTCACAGATTGGACAGTGAGCGATCGCATCTTGGCTCAGTTTTGGCTCATCCTCATCTTCTGGTTCTGGGAACTGAACGGGAACAGAAGGGAGGGGGGATTCAACAAAGTTCTGACTAATCGCTTCAATCCAGACGGATTTTTTACGGGTATCGCCTGCGGGTTTGATACCCATCTGGAGAGCGATATCTTTTAGCTCTTTGATTGGTTTAGACTCTAGTTCTGTTGACATCTTATTAATTAGTTAACGACTGAAGGGGCAAGGGGTTGCCCTTTTTTTGTGGGATTTTAACGACCGCTTCCGCGATCGCTACAAGGTTTGTTCATGGCATTACGAGGGGTTAAACCCCTACGGGGTAAAGGTCTTCTGGTATAGATGCCCCGATGAGTTTAGATTGACCGAAAGGTTTTAATGAAACCTGGGGAGTTTCACCCCAGGTTTTGCTGTATATGTCCGAAATTAGAGGAAATCGACAGAGAGAATAGCTGTTACATGGCACGTCCTCAACTCATCAACGGTACGGATGTGGTAACGAGAGGCTTATCACAACAAAACGGTGTTTGCTGTTGGCCTTAGAATCACAACAGAAGCTAAATCCGTGACAGGAAACCCTTGTTTGTCTGACCAAGGGATGGCTTTTTGTTGTTTCCTACATCTCAATATAGCACGTTATCTTGACTTGTCAAATTGAGATGTTATAATGCTATGCTAGAAGAAGAAAACGATCAAGAGGTTAAACGAACTACTTTGAGCCGCCAACTGAGAGAGAAAGCGGGATTAACCAGGGAGCAGTTAGCTGCTCTTATTGGTGACATTGCCGTTTCTACTTTGGCGCGATGGGAAAACAATGGCGTTGAACCGTCTATGACGCGACAACAATGGCACAACTACTGTCGTGCTATAGGGGTAAACTTCAATGACTTGCCAATGGTTTTATCGGAAAAAGTTTTAGTTGCCTAGTAGGGGGTGAAGCGAAAATAAAGACAATATGGGAGAACATTAACCCCCTGTTTAGTTCTCCCTCTTTATTGTTAGCTGATTTACAGTGTCTGTCGCTCGCTAGACACTGTAAATTCACCTCAACTTATTAATGAAAGGAGGAACAATTGTTAGAGACTGACGTAAATGTTGAAACCCCTAAAACCTTCAGGGAACTCACACTAGACTTTATGGATGAGGTTAACCATCAACTAGAAGAAGAAAACATCGAACCGAGTATTAAAACCCAAGTGGAAGATATTTGGCAAATGTTAGATGACATCATTGAGTTTTTGTAAACCATGTTTGACTGTAACACTGATTCAGAGGACACGCTTGGAGACTTCAAAAAGCAAAGTATTGGTTACATTGACTTCGTAAAAGAACTTATAAAGGAGGAATTTTTCGAGCTAACAGTCGAGATTGAACTAGAGGCAATCATGGAAAGATTAATTAAAGTCGTTGATTATTTGTAAGGAGATTGAGATGTTAACAGACAGACAAATAATCGCATTGAATCTATTGGGGACTATGTTCGATGATTCGGGTACGGTTACTTTAATGGCTCAAGATAATCGACTAGCCAAGTCAATTATTTGTGATGCCTTAATTGTGGCTGACACCTTTTTAGAAATGTCTAATTCTGAACCCGATTCAGTGTCAAGCAAAATACAGGCTAACAACCAAAAATTGCAGGAGTTAGTTAACAAAATTCTATTGAATCGGGTTGATAAAATTCATCTGAATGAGAATGAAGCAGTGGAGACAGAAGAAGGGGTTATTGCCTGGATTGATGGTCAACCCGTTTATGTTGTAGAGGAGGTTTAACTATTATGAAAATTACAACCATTTCATTTGGCTTAACTCGAAACGTCGGAAACTACCAATCCTCACGGATAGATATGTCGGCACACTTAGAGGATTGGGAGGACTATACCGAATCATTCCGACATTTAAAATTGATGGTAGCCGATCAAGCTGGGTTTACTTATGACGATGTTACTTCTCTTAGCGATCGCGATTTGAAACTATCAGGGGAACTGAAAAACCTTTTGGCTACGGTTCGGGATAAGCGATCAGAAGTTGAAAGCTTGAAACGTGAAATTCTGGAACTCAACATGGAAGCCCAACGCTTGATCAACTTCAAGCAGTTGGTTGAGTCAATGAAAGCCCAAATGGAAACAATCACCAAAGGGACTAACGACTTCTACGGTTACATGGGTTCAACCCTCCAAAATTTAACCGAAGTTGAGGTCATCTGGAATGGCTTGATGCCTCCCGCCATTGAAGAAGAGGAGGAATTTGATTCAATCCCTTTTGATGATGGGGACTGCAACAGCAACAATCTAGTCCCCTATGAATTTTAAAAACCGCAACGTTGCGGAATTTAGTTAAATTAAAACCCCCCAGAAATTCTGGGGGGTTTTGCGATAAAAGAGCATAATTAATAGACTACCTTGACGAACCCATTAGAATCTCGGTAGAAATTTCCGATACTCAAGTCTGTGATTGAGGTGGGGATGGCGGTCGCACGGAAACTTGTCGCATCGATTCTCCCCGTGACATTCCTTTGTACCATCGTAAAAGCTCCGGGGGATGTCTTCAATTCGAGCCATTCCAATTTTTGGCTATAGAAATCACTTAAAACCCACGGACTGTAATTAGCTGGGATAGTATTAGCTAAAAAAGAAATCCTAGAAGGAATTCCCTGTATCTCATCCCAGTGAACCTGATTATCAGCCAGAATGGTAGGTTTATTTTGTAAGTTATTCCAGGTTGTAGGGGGTTCAATTAATATTGCCATATTTACACTTCATTGTATTTTGCAAATTTAACTCTAATAGTAGCGGGTGCAGCAGCGATCGCACTAATTCTCTCTTTGTTGTACTCAATATCTAAAAGCTGGCGATTTCCGTAAAGAGGATAATCGAAATTAGTCGTTGTTGCCGTGACACCATAACTGATATAAACGGCTTCCGTTCCGGTATTTGAAATACTTAAAATTTTTCTACCTAATATTGCGGATTCGTCTGCCTCAAGGATATCTGCTGCGGTATTGGCAATTAAGGTTGTTTCTTTCGGTTGAATTACTCCGAGGATTTTTTGGGTAATATTTCCATCAAATGTAGAGGGAGGACTAATAATAGCAACCATAATAGAAGGCTCTTTCAATAAATGTATGGATTGATTTTAAGAGCCTTTTACTCATTGTTTAAAGATATCAGAAGGAACCTGTTAAGGTAAAAGTACCGCCCAGTAGTTCGTTGCTGTTTGGCGTGTAGCCTTTAATGATTGCGGTATCATATTTTCCCGTCGTGCTATTGATAGCAACAAACCGCCCAACGTGGCGGCTGTAATCGGGAAAAACATTAATCTTATTGTTGACGGCTTCATAATAGAAGGCGTCACGGGTGAGGCTCCCTATAAATTTATCTCCCAAACCATTGACTTCTAGGTTGACTACATCGTTAGCGATCGCGAACATGACCTCACCCACTGCTAAGGGGTCAAAGATTTGTATAGCAATACTATCAGGCTGATAATTATTGGTTGCCGTGCTGTCAATCAATACAGAAAATTCGATTGGTTTACCTGGATAAAAAGAGCAAATATCAAAAAGTTTAAAGCCCGTCACTCCAGAATCAGAGTCTTTGAGTTTCTGCAAGTTTATCAAATATTGATAGTTGTCTGAATCGTAGGAACCCTCATTAATATCAACATAATTCGCTCCCGTTCCGATAGCAAGTCTAAGCCTCACAGGAATCATTAATTGACCTCCTAATTCATAATTAATTGGTTTAGTCGCTCTAACTAATATTTTAACATTTACGTCACCATCTAACGGTTCAATACTTAGACTGGTAGCAGTGCTAGAATCAACAAATACTTGATTGTTTATTGTCCAGAATGGGATTATTTGTTCTCCCCAATACAGATTGATCGCCCCATCCGAATAGATGCTAATTTCTCTTAAATCCTTGGATTCGGGAACAACAATAACTTTTTCGATAATATTCCCCTCCCATTCTTTGATAAAAGGGTAAGATACCGAACTATTAAGGTTAGAACTGAACGAGTTACCAACAATGAAGCCCATAATGTTATCATATAACAATATACTTATTAACATTGTACTATGGAAAACAAAACTTTGTTTGAAGGAGCTAATTCAAAGTCAACAAGAATTACAGGCTATGACAATGATAATTTTATTGAATTGTTTAACCCATTGTTGTTTCTGCAATCTAAAATTGATGCTATTAATCTTTTATATGAATGGGACTGCATCCTTAAAATAGAAGGATTCAGGCTTTTAATAGCCATTGAATCCCTCCCCGTGGCTCCATTCCCTGACATTTACCCAGAAGATGGAGCAGGGACAAGAAACAATAAACTTTTACAAACTGAATATCATAACCCTAATATAATTTTTAGATTGTTCAAATCTCAAGACGGAATCGAACACGAAACAGGAGATATTTACCTTCAGAATAAAGGAATGCAATATCATAAATCGTTAATCCGTCCCTATTTATGCGATGGGAACATCCCCGTTAAACTATGGGGGATTAACGATATTTTAAAATGCAGGTTAATTGATTCTGGGAGTGGGTTGTTAGGTCTCAACGATTATTTGCAAATTGAGATTGATTATTCTTATGTTATTAATGGCATAAGAAAAGTTGGAATAAATGTAACGCCGTTTAATTTTGCAAAAACAATTACACCAGCTTTTCCCCAATTATTGATCGGAGCTAACCAATCACGGGTTAAACTATCATTTAAAAATGAAGGCGAATCCCCGGTTAGTTTTGCCTTTGGTAATCAAGCTGATTGCATTAAAGGGGCTTGTCCACAGCTAAAGCCGGGGCAAACTTACAACGACGAAAGCGAGTGGAACTTTAAGCAGTCAGTTTGGGCTATTTCGCATGATCAATCCTCTCTTGTTTCTGGGATTGAGGGGAGTCTTTAATGGCAATGGCGAAAAAAGGTGGTAGTAGTTTTACCTCGGCAGAAAAAGGATCGGCCGGACAGTCAAAAAGCGGCTTGGGCGGTTCCGTGACCGTCGCTGATTATGGGGATGTAAGTGTTAAAGGGGTTGTTGATATTGATATATCCCCCTTGTCTGGGGATGTTAGTTATGACGTCTCTAGTAATGAATTGGGTGTATCAGGCGAGGTTAAAATTCCGGGCGGTGTCGTGGGGGTAGGTGGTGGCGTTGTGGTTGATTTGGACACGGGAGAGATTACAGGCGGCTCGGTTAGTTTAGGAATTGGGGGCGCTGATGTTGAGGTTTCAGTCTCTAAGTGTGAACAAACCCTGCAAGTTACTTATTGGGGTGTGGGTTTTGCGGTGAGCAAAGATACTTGTGAGGAACCGGAGCCCGACCCCGACCCCGACCCCGACCCCAATAATGATTTTTCATTGCCAGCCCCTCGCATATTTTCCCCCCCACCTGGTTATTCAGGTATGGTTTGCCCTGTCTCGTTAACGATAAGCAAACAGGTAGGATCATGGGCGTACACTAATACCTTGCCTCCTAATTCCGACTTTAACCCTTTTCCGTATGAATTAAAAAGCTATGATTATCTAATAAGTTTTACTACAACTACCAGCCAACAGGGTGCAGCCCCCCCCGGAATATTAAATGATTTGAACCCAGAAGAAAGATCGGGGGGTCAAGTAATCGGGATAGGGCCATCTTATATAGGTAGTATGATTTTATGGAGAAATAAACCACAGAATCGAATCTGGTATCCGGGGATGTCTTTTAATTATGAAAACGGCAACGCCACAGTATTTTCAGTAGGATTTGGCGCAATATTAAGATTATATCCTGAGCTTGGGAGATATGACAAAAACTATTATTTTTTAGAAGGGGAAAGCCCCCCACTAGCTAAAAAAACAGCAACTTGGTTTTATAGTCAATCTTCTAATGATTGTTATTATATTAATACTCCCAAAACAGATAAACCACGCCGACCTATACCCCCTGAAAAAATAATGTCTGAATGTTGTGATGCCTCTATTAGTTTAATGCGTAAAATCGCCAAGGTTTTGGCGGTTGATGAGATGTTGAAACCCTACAAAACCACGGGAGAAAAACTTGAAAAACTTGAAAAAGATATCGATAAAATGCTAGAGGAACCAAAAAAAGAGGTAGCGTTTCAAGATTATTTGCATCTAAATATATTTTTGTCTTTATTAAGCAATCGCAAAGTAGGATTAGCTGTTGGAGTTGATGAATTAGAGTTTGAGAAGGATCGGAAAAATCCGATTTTTCATTATTTAAGGTGGCTCAAGGAGTATAGCGAAGGGAAAACTTCTTTAGACTATCAACAATGGCTTGAAGCAAAAAATAAAGAGGAAGGATTAAAAGCATCAACTACTCAATTTAAATCGATTCCACAATTGATTTTAGCAGAACTTTATAACAGCAAAAATATTTCAGAAATTTTAAGAGCAGACAACTTGAAAAAAGAAGGGATGAAAATACCCAATGAACTTTTTGCCCCTAACGGGGTGGGAAGTACGGTAGTTTATGATTACCCAAATGTGCTTAAAAAGATTATACAGATATTGGATTTAAACACAGTATCACCGTTTACCGCAACTCTTAAAGATAGTGACCCGGCAAAAGAAGGTGATCAGGCAATGACAAAATATTATCCAGATGCAACATCAGCTTGCAAGGAAATTGTCGAACTTTTATTGGAAAATAAAATTGATAGTGCGACCCGATTAAATATCTTGATCCGACAATCCGTATTAGAAACTCAACAGCAAGTTGCAACACTGGAAACGCTATCAATCGTCTATACAATTATGTATGGTTTAGGGCTTCCATTTCATCAAAAAGGGAGCCATTTTATAGCCCCTTTTGATATTTCTCCTGATTCTCCCAAAAATAAAGCAACAAAGAAAAGATTGGGAGGAAAAGGCTTTGACCCCAAGGTTAATCCTAAAGACAAAGAAGAAGAAGCCAGAGTAGAAAGTGCGATGAATTCCCTGAACGAAAACAGGGAAAGTTCAACGGAAAAACTACTTCCCGACTTTTTGTCAACCGTACAGCAAGAGTATCTACATACTCATTTTTCTGATACTGGAGAATCTATTTGGTACTACATCATGAGTATTTTCATGAAGCTATAGGAATAATTAATAAGCTCCTCCCTTCATTACGGAGGAGTATTCTACGCACTCCGAGAAGGAATCCCAAAAATTCTCAAAAAATCCCTCTAAGAAACCTTTCAATTTTTTGTCTTCAACCGCTTCTATTTTTCCTTCTAAGTCTATTTCCGACTTGATTGACCAGCCCTTGTTCCCTTTATTTCCCCAATTGGCAATGCTATCTCCTATATTCCCGCCTCCCCATGCTGGAATGCTTCTTAAAATTTTCTTTGCAAACTCTGGAGATTTATTGTAAGCAGACCGTACAAGATGCCGAAATTCTTGATAAAGGTAGGTTATTCCTACCCCAAGAAAACACCGCACTCCGGTGTGCATAAATTCAGTCGCTGCGTCCTCAATCTCCTCCTTAATCTCGTCATCGCCAGTCGCGTGCATTAAAGCCAAGGTCGTTATGTCCATCTGTACCCTTGGTGGCTTACCCATGCCACTGAATTTGCCAGCAATAAAAGCCCCTGAAGCTCTCCCTAGAAATTCCCCTGCTGGTTCATACAAATTAGTAATCGCGTCATCTATTGCAGATTGATATTGTTCGTCACTCACCTGCCATTGAAAGTTGTAAATTTTAGGCGCAATTTTCGTGAATGCCAACAAAAAAGTACCAATGCTCCCCCCCGTCAAACTTAGGATGAACGGGGAAGACAATAAAGCTCCTACTCCCCCACTCACCCATCCTACAAAACCCCCAACAGTGGCAATTCCAGTGGCGACTAACGGAATACTTCCGAGCGCCCCTACAACCGCACTAATCCCCGCCCCCGCGACACCAACAATACCCGCCGCAGCAATGGAACCAGCTAACCAAGCCGCCGGATCATTTTCCTTAACCTCCCCCCAAATTTTTCCGATGGTTCCCCAATCACCTCTGGAAATCAATTGAAATAATTCGACTCCTCCGTTAATTACATTTTTTCCGAATTTCATGGCAGACCCAAAAAAATCCTTAACGGAACTTATGATTTTTGCTCCTTGTATTTTTGCTTGATAAAAAGAACTGCCAGAATCCTTTAAAAATTTCTGATATTTTTGAGTATGTTCATAATTAAAAAGTCCCGTCACACTTCTTTTCCAGGAATTACCTAATTCCCATAGTTCTATATTAAAATCATTCTCTTTAATTGCTGCTTCTGTCATATTTATTGTTTGATTATTTTTTACTTGGTGGTTTAGTTCTTTTTCCTGATAATTCAGTCGTTTTGTTTTCGGATTTTGTTGGATTATTAGGGGTCGAGGTTTCCCCTTCCTTAACTCTTGTTTTAAAAATTGCTTGCCCGTCTTCTAGCTCCACAAAGGTTGCTGTTCTATTTAATCTAATACAGATGGGAGTATCGCCTTTCTCCCAGCCAATTATTTTAACCTTTGGATCAAATTGAGCCGTCCGGTTAAACCCATCTTCCATTTGGTCTAAGTAGAGTTTCAACCCCTGATCATTTCCGGGTAATCCCAGGGCTTGCCGTACCCACATCCGAACTAATCCCCCAATCAATTGCCAGCGTTCTTTTTCGGCTGCTAATTGTGTTTGGAAATCGCTTTTGATTGCCTGCCTTTGTCCACTGAGATCGGCTGGCCGAGAACGCCTTCGGGTGTCTTTTTTTGTGTTAATCGCTCTAGGCTTAGCCATTTCTTGTAACTTAATCGCCTGATGAATTTTATTTAAGTTAGTCTAATTAGTCATCGCGTAACAATAAATGTCGCAATCGAAAAAAGGGAAATGGCGTGACCGCGCTATTGAAAAATTGAATAGAGCGGAGTCTCCGACGGTATTTCTTGGGGATGAGAATATTCAATCAGGGATTGAATCAGCAGACCAACCTCAATTTGATGTTTTTCAAGTTAAGCTCAAGGGGAAAGACGATCAGCCTATTATCATTAGTGGAAATACTTTAAACATTGAACTGCAAATATCGTTATTAAAAGCTGTAGATCAATTATTAGAAATTCGGGGGCTAGGAGGCGGCGCATCCGTTATGTCAGGGGGAGGATTAATTAAAAGAAAAGGACAGCCACAAGTTGTCCTCTGGTTTAAGGAATCTAGGGAAGATGTTGATCCTGAATTTTCCCCTGTTTACGGTCGGATCAGTTTTCGGATCATGGATAAAACCGATGATCCAAAAATAGAGAAATTAGATAAAATTACCCGAAATGATATTGAAAAAATTGCTAAAAAGATTAAGGAGTTATTTTTCTCAACCAAGAAAGATACTAACGGTAATTTTATAAATTATACATGGAAAAAGGGAAAAGAGCAGGTAATTTACCATGATTGGGAGAGAGGTTATCAATTACAGCTTTTATGCAAAAATAAATCTGATGGCATTGAATTAATAAAAAAAATTGTTGCTATTCAAAATCATGTATACGAGCCTAAATGGGTCAAGCATTCCGTCCCCGAAGATCCTATGGCTGCATATCCTACTATTCCTGAAAAAATCATAGTTCTTGGAGAGGAAAAAAAACGAGATAGGTTAAGACCTATTGCTGAGGTCGTTTTTAATCATGCCGAGTTATTATTAACCAATTGGAAGCAACCTATCGTATTAGTTAATCCTAATGGCGACATTCTGCCAAATCTCCCGTAAGGGTATATGCCCTTGGTAAAAAATATCTCTTTAAATTCGCTTGATTTGTCGTAGATACTGGCATCAAAGCAGAAAATTAGGAGTAAGTATTTATGGGACGTTTCAGCGATATTATGCGCGCCGATGAACTTAAAGCAGACAAAGACGCTTATGAGTTATGGCTTAAAAAAAGCAGGGCAGAAAAACAAACTGCGTATAAAGCGACGATTGATAAAACTACCAACAAACGTTCTAATATTGGCAAAGAACTAGGATATATTTTCCCATTTGGGATAGATCAATCGAAAAAAATTCTGTTATTAGTTAATCTCGTCAAGGCAGGAACAGCCCCATCCGATAAAGCGGAAACAGAAACTGCTTTAATCACAAAATTAACAACTGTCCTTTTTGGTGCAGATAAATATGCTTATGTCCCGCCTGCATCTGGGGCAGTCCTTCCGGCTGCTAGTAGCTTTATTGTTGATACTCGGGGTAAAAAAATTCAACCCGCCAAATGCAAATTAGTCGAAATTGGTGCTCCCGTTGCTGATGTTGTTTCTCGTTTTACGGGGCGACCTTACAGCTATCGCAAAAAAAATTCTATTAGCTGTAGTTTTGGTCAAAAAATTGGAACCGACACTGGTTACGAAGCGGCGCGAGAAGCAATCAGAAAAGCCCTAGAAACAGAGGATAAATATGCTACTTACTTTACCCACCAAGGGGACATTGACATTGCGGTAACTGCTGCTGCTCCTTAATTATAATGAATGAAATTGAAGACTCTTTAATTATTGTCCCTCAATACTTTGAGCCAGAATACGAACCTGAGATTGATTTTTTAAATGATCAAACTTATTCTTGGCTTTGGGGACAAATTAACACAGGGGAATATCTTGATTTAGTCAACGATACCACTGGAAATGTTCAGCGACATCTAAACGAATTTGAGCATAGTTTGAAATGCCGGATCTAAGTAACGATGCGCTATGGTATCCAGTCTATGAGGGAAGTACAAGTGTAACCGGACAACCAACACGAGAAAACAAAATTCCGTCTATCCCTTTAGTAATTCCTTTTATTAGTAGATATTTTAGGGCTTACGTCTCTACTTCTAATCAAAAATGGTATTACGGGGGGAGAATTACTTTAAATGTTGGTTCAATTAATACTCCTTCCCCCATTTACGCAACAAATAGAAAATTAATATTGCGTAAATGGGCTTTACTGGATTTCTCCCTAATAGAAGGCGCAAATTCTTCTCAGTTTCATTTATTTTATGAGCCGCCCTGGTGGTTTAGTGATGTGCAATTAGCCATTTACCAATACCAAGAATAATGTTACTCCCAACAAATTCTTACCCTCAATTTGCCTCCGATACTCATTTTGAAGAATTACTTTTAAGCCAATGTCGGAAGGTTTTTGAACTCCAACAAACCCAAGCTGATATTGACTTAATAGAAATTTCTTCTAACGACAAAGAGAAATGGACAACTGTTACCTTGAACTGTAAAGGGAAAATCGTTGATGGTGAAATCGTTGCCGTCAATCCTTTTAATTTTACCCTTGACCCCGGCTTGGGTGTTTATCCCCTGGGACGAGCTAACTTAATTGATTCAATTTTTCATCTGTTTGTGTTCCTTGGTCAGCAAGAGGATAAATTAATCCCCGTTGATGGGGACAAATACGTTGATTGGAGTATTGCTAAAGGTGATGCTGTTTGGGATGAATTTGACATCACCATGTCATTGACAGAATTTCAATTAACTTTTGATTATTCCAACTATTCTTCTAAGGCAAAGCCTTATCTATAAAATGGACGCTCAAATTGCAAAATTACTATTTGATTACGGATTACTAGGGGTGATATCCTGGTTCCTCGGACAGATTGCAAGAGACCTAGTTTTGAAGGCTGAAAAATATATTCTTCAGGAGCAACAGGAGCTCGAAGCCGAAATGAAGAATGTATCCAGCAAGCTTGATAAAATCATCATTCTACTGTCTCGGATGGTCGGAACAACCGGGATTGACTAGCATATCTTTAAACACGAGGCATCTATAAATAGAATCAATTTTACTTACCCTTGTGCCCCTATGCCTGAACATGAAGAATTGCCTTTAGAAGAAAGAAGCTGGACAGAAGTTAGATGTTTTAATATTCCGGTGAACAGAGAAATGCTTAACCCTAACGGGTTTACTAGGAAATTAACCTGTGTATTAAAAAGCGAGTGTCCAAGATTGAAGCCGTCCAAGGTGCGATTGGTCAAGTTCGACAAAGATTATGTTGTGAGTCGCCTCAACAAAATCATGTCGCAGCTTGAGACTGACAAAAAAGGCATTAACGATCTATTGCAATAGCAAAAACCGCAACGTTGCGGTTTTTCGTTTCTATCCAATTTCTATCCAAAATTTCAAAAATGACCGCTAAATGAACGGCAGGGTTAGGTTCTGGAGTTCAAGAACGTCTTTATTCATTCGACCGAATATTGAGGCGTCTCCCCCATGGGAATTGATGAATAGCCAAGGGATTCAAAAACCAAAGCCAACGCTGTTTCACTCATGGCTACAACGCAATGATGTTGACATCCGCCCCGCCGTAAACGGACGGGGATTCCTCACCACGCCACCTTTTTAGGATGGTCGCTGAACGGGGTTGACGCTTCGCGCTTCGCGCAGGCTTCGCCAACGCAGACTGTTGCTACTTTAAAAGTAGTCTTACACTGTCTCCACGTCCGTTTTAAGTCTCGGAATGCCCTCCCGCGACCTGAGTTTAACCTCGTTCACTAAGTTAAACTTTTTGTTTAATTTGTTAATTAATGCGTTCAAGGTTGGATTTACCATTGCCTTACATCCGCTTCCCCAGTTTCTCATCTCAACCCCACAGGACTTTCAACCTTGTTATTTATTTCGGAGTATCTTTGATTCGGGCGGGTCTTTTCACAACCACTAATATGCTAACAGAAAACCACAGTAATTCGGTAGTTTTGTTATTTATCTTAATAAAACCTCGTCCTTCTAGGACGAGGTTTTAAACCCATTTTTCTGATAAAATGCCGGGAGTTCTCATCAATTTTCAGAGGGAGTGGCAGATATGGCACGGTTTGAATTCCAAAATAGAACCCAGGAGGCAAATTATCCAAAAGATCAATGTATTCATCACTTATTTGAAGCTCAAACCCAAGTTAACGGTGAGCGGATAGCGGTAGATTTTTTTGACCAGCAAATCACTTATCAAGAACTGAATTTCCGAGCTAATCAGTTAGCAAATTACTTACGACATCAAGGAGTCAAACCGGAAGTTTTAGTGGGCATTTGTTTAGAGCGATCGCACTCTACAGTAATTGGACTTTTAGCTATTCTGAAAGCAGGAGGAGCTTACGTTCCTTTAGACCCCAGTTATCCCCAAGAGCGCCTGGCTTACATGGTAGAAGATGCCCAATTATCAATAATATTAACTCAGAAAAATTTAATCAAAATTTTTATTAATTCCAGTATAGAATATCATATTAAAGTTATTTGTATTGACGAGAATTGGGAAGAAATTGATCAATACAGTAAAGACAATCCGATTAGCGAAGTAACTCCTCAAAATTTAGCTTATACCATCTATACTTCTGGCTCTACGGGTAAACCTAAAGGCGTGCAGATTGAGCATCAATCTGTTGTCAACTTTTTAATGTCTATGAGTCGAGAGCCCGGAATGACAGCAACAGATATTCTACTAGCTGTCACGACCCTATCTTTTGATATTGCTGGATTAGAGATTTATTTACCCCTAATCGTCGGTGCGCGTTTAGTGATAGTCAGTCGAGAAGTTGCGGCCGATGGAACCCAATTGATCGAGGAATTAGAGCGATCGCGTGCTACAGTTATGCAAGCAACTCCCGCCACTTGGCAAATGTTACTCGCAGCCGGTTGGCCAGGAAATCCACAACTAAAAGTTCTCTGTGGTGGCGAAGCATTAACCCAAAAACTCGCGACTCAATTATTAGAAAAAGTGGGCTCCCTGTGGAATCTGTACGGCCCCACTGAAACCACTATTTGGTCAACGATTTACCCCGTAAAATCAGCTAACGAAAAAATTTCTATTGGACAGCCCATTGCTAATACTCAAATTTATATTTTACAGCAAAATCCGCTTTCTCCAGAAGATTTTTGCAGACCTATTCCTATCGGTGAAGTGGGAGAATTATTGATAGGTGGGGATGGTGTAGCCAGAGGTTATCTCAATCAACCCAAACTCACCGCAGATAAATTTATTTTAGATCCATTTAGTCAGAAAAAAGGTGCTCGTCTTTATAAAACAGGAGATTTAGCTCGCTTTCTCCCAGATGGTAATATCGAGTATATCGGACGCAGAGATCATCAAGTTAAGATTCGCGGCTTCCGCATCGAAACGGGGGAAATTGAAACACTATTACTTCAGCATTCTAGGGTTAGAGAAGCCATCGTCATTGCCAGGGAAGGAGCCAACGGGGACAAACGCTTAGTGGCTTATGTGGTTCCCCGTCCAGAAACCCAAGCCTTATCGGAACCCATTTCCGTTAACGACTCCCATACCGAACAAACTGCCCAATGGCAGAAAATCTGGAACGACGCTTATAGTCAGTCTGCTACTGAAGTAGAAGAAGATCCAACCTTTAATATTAGTGGATGGAACAACAGTTATACAGGTTTGCCAGTTCCCGCCGCAGAAATTCGCGAATGGGTTGAACATACAGTGGCCCGGATTCTCTCATTAAAACCCCAGCGTTTATTGGAAATTGGTTGTGGTACAGGATTATTACTATTTAGAATTGCTCCCTACTGCACCCATTATTGTGGTACAGACATTACTGAAGCATCAATATCTTATATTCAGGAACAACTCAAGAAGCAAAAACAGAATGGGTCAGTCAGTCTTTATCAAAGAGCAGCCGATCATTTAGAAGGAATAGAAACGGAAAACTTTGATACTGTAGTGATCAATTCCGTGATTCAATATTTCCCTAGTATTAATTATTTAGTCCAAGTTTTAGAAGGTCTGGTGCAACGACTAAAACCCGGTAGCTCGATCTTCATCGGTGATGTGCGGAGTTTGCCCTTATTACCAGCTTTCCATACTTCTGTGCAGTTGTATCAAGCTCCCGAATCATTATCTACAGCACAACTTCAAAAACGCATCCAAAAACGCATCAACCAAGAAAAAGGACTGGTCATCGATCCAGCATTTTTTATCGCGCTTAAGCATCATTTACCACAGATTATTGATGTAGAAATTCAAATTAAACGTGGGCGTTATCCTAATGAATTGGTGCGCTTTCGTTATGATGTTATTTTACGAATAGGAACCCAAGTCATACCGAAAATTAATCATCCTTGGCTGAATTGGAATCAAGACGGATTAACATTAGTAAAATTACGGCAAATTCTAGCCGAAACTCAACCTGCAATTTTAGGCATCCGTCACATTCCCAATGCTCGGATTTTTGCTGATGTGAAAGCGCAAGAATTACTAACTAGCAGCAATTGTCCGCAAAGTGTGGGAGAACTGCGTAAATTACTACAACAAATGACTCCAGACGTGATCGAACCCGAGGATATTTGGGCATTAAGTCAAGAACTCCCTTATTCAATCAATCTTAACGGGTCAGATGAGGGAAAAAATGGCTGTTTTGATGTGCTGTTTAAGCGTCAGGGAGAAGTATTTTCTAGTGAATTGAATCATAAGATAGAAAATAGTTTCTTTTTCAAACCTTGGATTGCTTATGCAAATAACCCCGTACAGGAAGATAGCACCCAGAAATTTATTCCCCAGTTGCGCAGTTTCTTGAAAGAAAAACTAGCGGATTACATGATTCCCTCTAATTTTGTAATCATGGATAGTCTGCCACTAACACCTAATGGAAAGGTGGATAGGCGATCGCTTCCTGCACCTAATGAAAGCAGACCCGTTTTAGAATCACCCTTTATACCGCCACAAAATTCCGTTCAAGAAAAACTAGCTGAAATCTGGGCGCAGGTCTTAGGAATTGAGCCAGTCGGAATTTATGATAACTTCTTTGAATTAGGCGGTCATTCATTATTAACTGCCCAAATCCTTCACCAAGTTCGCGAGTTTTTCGGGGTAGAATTACCGCTGCTTTACTTCTTTGAAAATCCTACCATTACTGGTATGGAAGAAACTATTAAGAGTATCGAGAAATCTGGTGCAATCCGTCCCATCAAAAGTATAGATTTATCAGCCGAAGTCGTATTAGATGATGGCATTTATCCACCGGAAAACTCTACAGAGCTAGTGAGGGAAGCGGATCACATTTTCTTGACTGGGGCTACCGGATTTTTAGGGGCTTTTTTGCTGCAACAGTTACTACAGCAAACTTCAGCCAAGATTTACTGTTTAGTTCGTGCTATCCATGGGCAAGAAGGTCAGCAGAAAATTCAAAAAAACTTGGAACAGTATATATTATGGGATGACACTTTTCAGGCTAGAATTATTCCCATTTTGGGAGATTTATCTCAGCCACTTTTGGGATTATCCAAGTCCGAGTTTCACCAGTTAGCCAGGGAAATTGATGTAATATATCATAACGGAGCTTTGGTTAATTTAATTTATCCCTATTCAGCATTAAAGGCGACTAATGTACGAGGGACTCAAGAAGTCTTGAGATTAGCCAGCCAAATTAAACTCAAACCGGTTCATTATATCTCAACTTTAGCTATCTTTGAGTCAGATACTTATGCAGGGAAACAGGGAATCAAAGAAGATGATAGCATTGAAGAAAGTCAAGGTCTTGATGAGGGTTATGCTCAAAGTAAATGGGTAGCTGAAAAAGTAATCAAAATTGCCCAATCGCGAGGAATTCCTATTAGCATCTACCGACCGGGAATGGTCACAGGACATAGCGAAACGGGTTTGACCAATACCAATGATCTTATGTCCCGCCTGTTAAAAAGTTTTATCCTATTAAGAAATGCTCCTCAGTTAGATTTGATGATGGATATGACCCCTGTAGATTATGTCAGTAGTGCTATTGTTTATATATCAAAACAACAAGAATCTATCGGTAAAACGTTCCACTTAGTTAATCCTCAGCCTTTACACTTGAGCAGTCTAATTAAAGAAATTAACTCTCTGGGATATTCTATTGGGCAAATTCCCTATCAAGATTGGCAATCAGAAATCCTAGAAGTTGTCAAGCATTTAACAGATAATTCCCTCAGCCCCTTATTACCGCTTGTGGTTGAAAAGATGCCCGGAAAGCCATTAACCTATTTAGAGACATCTTCAATGGCATCTCAATCGTTTGATTACCAAAACACCCTCAATGCTCTGGGGGAAACATCTATTATTTGTGCCCCCGTCAATACTCAATTACTTAATGTATACTTTTCATATTTTAAACGAAGCGGTTTTATCAAAGATTAGGATATTTAAATTGCTGGCTCAGATTAAATCGTAGAGTTGGAGAGGTTGTAGGCTAGAACAGTTGTTGGTGGGGAGGCTAAAGATAATTCCCCACAATCATGGCGTGCATTACCCCACAGAACCCCAAAACCAGTTGCCTACAGCACCGTCGTCTTTTTCAGTGAGAAATTCTCTCTTAGCAGAAACAAACTCCTTTTTAGAGAGAATACCGTCCTGGTCGATATCAAGTTTGGAGAAGACAAAGGCTGATTTTTCAGCATCTAGGTCAAACACACTGAAAAAGAGACGATGCTCCTGTTGTGAGATGTGACCATCACCGTCTAAGTCAATAATGTCAAACAAAGTCTCTATTAAAGGGTCGTTGTAATCTGGATTTGAAACCGCTTTTTCTATGCTTTGACAAAATTCTTCAGGACTAACCTTACCATCTTCATCCAAATCCGCTTTAGACCAAAAATTCTCCCAAACATTAAGCCACTTAAACAACAAATCTTTGTGAATTTCTGAACCTAAATCCGCGCTACGGAGCTTGGCAAATCTCTCGGCAAAGATCTTAGCATCTTCTTTGCTAATGAAGCCCGAATTATCTGCATCCAGACAGTGAAAGTGATGCAGTAACTTTTTTCTATGATATTCGCTTAACAATGCTTTTCCCTTTTGCTTAATTAACATACCTAGATTACCATAGAGGAGACAATTAGAGTACAATAGCATCTGTCAAAAAGTAAATTCTCGAAAAATCCGAGAGGTAATTTATGAGCAATATCAAATTTACTCATTCTAGTGGGAGTATTTGGATTGAAATTAGGCTAATAAAATAGTTATTGAACTGATAAAAAAACTAGAAATGAGTCAAGAAAAGTATTTAAAAGGTCGGGCTGCCATGGTTACCGGTGGTGCTTCAGGGATGGGTCGGGCGATCGCATTGGCATTAGCCGAAGCAGGTGCTGATATTGCTATTGGTTCTTTACTTACAGGGGTTTCAAGTAAAGCTGCTGGGGAATTAGTCTACCTACCCGGTGCTGAGGAACTCGAAGAAACCAGAAAGGAAATTGAGTCGCGAGAAGTCAGAGCGATCGCCCTCAACCTGAATGTTTGCTTAATCGAATCTGTACAAACCTTTTACGATGCTACAGTTCAAACTTTGGGCAAGGTGGATATCTTAGTAAATGCAGCCGGAATTACCGCCGAACAAACCATGTGTGGCCATCCCGATGCCCTCTGGGAGAAGGTGATGGATGTGAACCTTAATGGTGTTTACCGTACCATTAAGCTGTGTTTGCCAGGAATGCTCGATCGCCAGTGGGGACGGATTATCAATATTGCTTCTACTGCCGCATCCGTCGGTGCTCCTGCTTCTGCTGCCTACTGCGCTTCCAAGGCGGCTGTTGTGGGTTTAACTCGCTGCGTCGCCCTGGAGGGAGCCCCACATGGCGTAACCTGCAATACCATCAGTCCGGGTTGGGTAGAAACTCGTTTTGGTAAAAGCTGGATGGGGCATATTGCTGAAACAACCCAAGGACAAAGTGCAGATGAATATATCCAAGCAACCAAGCGATCAAATCCGCAACAGAGAATCATCCAACCGGGAGAGATTGGAGCATTGGCGGCTTTTCTGTGCCGAGAGGAAGCTTATGGCATTACTATGCAGGATCTCACCGTATCCGCAGGTTCTCTCTGGTGAGTGAAGGTTTTCCGTTTCAAATCTGCCTGTTGAGCACAACCCGTAGTCTATAATAACAAATTGAAAATTGCGTGAATACTCTAAAGAAAAATGATGAAAAAAACAGGTTCGGGTTGTCTTTTATTGATATCTCTGTCATTTTTTAGCTTGATTTTGGGGATAGACAGTGTTCGAGCCGATGACGATCGAGACGCAACCCCAGAGGAAATTACTAGAATTAAACAGGTTTTGGCAGGTCAGGGGTGTTCATTTGATGATGATAATGATGTAGATTTTGAATTAAATCGCAATCGTTATGAAGTTGATGACGTGATTTGCTCCGATGGAAAGAGTTATGAGATTTACCTTGATCAAAACTTTAATATCATTTCCAAGCGTCAAGATGATTGAGTGTCAAAACATTAATATAGCAATCCTATTTGAGTTGTGATAAAAATCTGTAGGGGTTGGGTCTTCCAACCCTCTTGGTGCTTGGGTTAAGTCTCCCAACCCCTAGGATAAAATATTACAAACCCTACACGGATTGCTATAAGTACCTAAACAAAATTAATTACACATCCTCATACAGAGCATGACTCCCCTTTTGACGGTCAAAATAAAACCTAAATTTTCGATAACTTTGATAAAGTCTTTAGCCTTGACACTGGGAAAATTACTCATGCTAAGATCCTTAATGGCTTAACAATTAAATCTTCTCTAGGAATTGACTGATGATCAGCCCTTAAACTTTCAATATATAATTCAATCGCTTCTGTAATATTATCGATCGCTTCTTCAAAGGAATCTCCTTGAGAATGACAACCTTTTAGAATAGGGCAAAAAGCATGATAACCGACCTCGGGTTCTTTTTCCAGAATAACGGTATAATTGTAAACTTGTTTATTGTTGTTATCCATAAGTTTTTAACTTGTTAGTAATCTACCGACTTTTATCGGAGTATTATTCTATAACAATTCTAAATAGATTGTAAAATTATAGCAAGTCTAAATCAGTTGTACAAATAGCTGAAAATCCGAATCATCGTAGGGGGACGGCGGGCCCAAAGTCCGTCAAATTAAGCCGAAAACCCGTGATTACAGCCGAGATTAGATCCCCCTAAATCCCCCTTAAAAAGGGGGACTTTGATCTCTTGTCCCCCCTTTTTAATGGGGCTAGGGGGGATCATTGACTTGGGATCAGATCAAGGGAATTCGGGTTTGAGCGCCTACTTTTAGAGTTAAGTTGACGGACTTTGGGCGCGCCCCGACCCTACACACCGAATTTGTGTCCATTTTTTAGGGTTAATAATCTTGATCATTCAGTCCCAACTTAGTCTAAATGTATACCAACAAACAGAACAATTTTTTGTTTTCCCCAACTCCCCTAACTCCCCCACAACTCCCCTGAACCAAGGTAAGCTGACATAATAGGTTTTTCCCTCCCTTAATGGGCCTTCGTTGCCCTCGGAGACTGTAAAGCTCTAGGTATCTACATTCATAACCTTAAATTGACTGTCATGAATACTCACAAATTCCCCGAAAAACAGGGTTTATACGATCCACAATTTGAACACGACGCCTGCGGGGTCGGGTTTATTGTGCAGATGAAAGGCAAACAGTCCCACGATATTGTGGAACAGGGGTTAACTATCCTGCTCAACCTCGACCACCGCGGCGCCTGTGGTGCGGAAACCAATACGGGTGACGGGGCGGGAATTTTAATGCAACTCCCCCACAAGTTCCTGAAAAAAGTCGCCGCGGCGCAGAATATTACCCTACCCGCACCCGGTCAATATGGCGTGGGGATGATGTACGCCTCCCCCGATACCAACGCCAGGGAAAGCGGTCGCCGAATTTTTGAGAAAATTGTGGCCGATGAAGGTCAACAGGTCTTAGGGTGGCGGGATGTACCGACGGATAACTCCTCCCTGGGAAATACCGCTAAAATGAGTGAACCCTTCATGCAGCAGGTGTTTATTCAACGGGGTTCGGGTTTAATAGATGATTTGGCCTTTGAACGGAAATTGTATGTGATCCGTAAACGCGCCCATAGCGAGATCCGGGTGACTCAGGTGGACACCTATTTGTATTTGTCGAGTCTCTCCTGTCGGACAATGGTCTATAAAGGGATGCTGATGCCTGTACAGGTGGGTGATTATTACCCCGAACTCCATGATCCCGATATGGAAAGTGCCTTAGCGTTGGTTCACTCCCGCTTCAGTACCAATACTTTCCCCAGTTGGGAACGTTCCCACCCCTATCGCTACATTGCCCATAACGGCGAAATTAATACCCTCCGAGGCAATATTAACTGGATGACCGCCCGCCAGTCGATGTTGGAGTCGGAATTGTTTGGGGAGGATCTGAAAAAAATTCAACCCGTAATTAATATTAAAGGTAGCGATTCTACTATTTTTGATAATGCCCTAGAATTGTTAGTCTTGGCAGGGCGATCACTTCCCCATGCGGTGATGATGATGATCCCCGAACCTTGGACGGCCCACGAGTCCATGAGTGACGAGAAAAAGGCCTTTTATGAATACCATTCCTGCTTAATGGAACCTTGGGATGGCCCGGCTTCCATTGCCTTTACCGATGGGACGATGATGGGGGCTGTCCTCGATCGCAACGGTTTACGACCTTCCCGCTATTATGTCACTAAGGATGATCTCGTAATTATGGCGTCGGAGGCCGGAGTTCTCCCCATCGAACCGGAACGGGTGGCCCATAAAGGTCGGTTACAACCCGGGCGGATGTTCCTGGTGGATATGGAACAGGGGCGGATCATTACCGATGAGGAAATTAAAACCAAAATCGCCACGGAACAGCCCTATCGGGACTGGATCAACCAGAATATGGTGGAATTGGCGAACCTCCCAGACCCTGTAGAAACGCCCCATGGAGAGACGCGCCATGGCACGTCTCTACAGGATGGGTTAGTTCAGCTACAAACGGCCTTTGGTTATACCTTCGAGGATCTACGCCTGTTATTAACCCCCATGGCCCGGGATGGGGTGGAAGCGGTGGGTTCCATGGGAACCGATACCCCCTTGGCGGTGTTATCCGATCGCCCGAAACTGCTTTATGATTATTTTCAACAACTGTTTGCCCAGGTCACAAACCCCCCCATTGACTCCATTCGAGAGGAAATTATCACCTCGGCGGAAACGACTATCGGGGCGGAACGCAACCTCTTAAAACCCGAGCCGGAAAGTTGCCACCTGATCGAACTGAAAAGCCCAATTCTGAGTAACGAAGAATTAGCTAAACTTAAATTTGTGAATGGGGGCGGTTTTCAAGCCGTTACCCTGCCGATTCTGTTTAACCCCAAAGATGGGGTAAAAGGTCTTGAAGCGGTAATGGAGGGGATTTTTGCCCAGGCTGACAAGGCGATTGCAGGTGGGGTGAACCTGTTAGTTTTGAGCGATCGCGGAGTCAACCCGGAAAACGCCCCCATCCCGGCCCTGTTAGCGGTATCCGGTTTACATCACCATCTCATTCGTCAAGGGACTCGGACACGGGTAGGGATTATTTTAGAATCCGGTGAACCCCGAGAAGTCCATCATTACGCCCTGTTAATCGGTTATGGTTGCGGGGCCATTAACCCCTATATGGCGTTTGAAAGTATCCACGATATGATCGAGCAGGGATTATTAGTGGGAGTGGACTATAAAACCGCTTGCAAAAATTACATTAAGGCCGCCACAAAAGGGGTCGTTAAAGTGGCTTCAAAAATCGGGATTTCCACTTTACAAAGTTATCGTGGTGCCCAAATTTTTGAGGCTATTGGGTTAAATCAATCGGTGATTGATCGATACTTTAGTTGGACGGCTACTCGGATTGAAGGGGCTGATTTAGAGGTTATTACTCAAGAAGCAATCCTCCGCCATACCCACGCTTTCCCCAACCAACCCGGGGAGAAAACCCATACCCTAGATGTGGGGGGTGAATATCAATGGCGTAAGGAAGGAGAAGCCCATTTATTAAGCCCGGAAGCGATTCATTCCCTCCAGAAAGCGGTGCGTTTGGGAGATTATGAATTGTTCAAAAAATACGCCCAGTTGGTGAATGAACAAAACCAAAAATATTTCACCCTGCGCGGCTTATTGCAATTTAAAGATCGTCAACCGATTCCTTTAGAAGAAGTCGAACCCATTGAAGCGATTATGAAACGCTTTAAAACCGGGGCGATGAGTTATGGATCGATTTCTAAGGAAGCCCATGAAACCTTAGCGATCGCCATGAATCGAATTGGGGGTAAGTCTAACACCGGAGAAGGTGGCGAAGACCCAGACCGTTACACCTGGACAAACGAACAGGGGGACTCGAAAAATAGCGCTATTAAGCAAGTCGCCTCCGGTCGGTTTGGGGTCACGAGTTTGTACCTTTCCCAAGCCAAGGAAATTCAAATCAAAATGGCTCAGGGGGCTAAACCCGGAGAAGGGGGACAACTGCCCGGACGTAAGGTTTATCCGCCCATTGCCAAAGTTCGCCATTCTACCCCTGGCGTGGGTTTGATTTCTCCCCCTCCTCACCATGATATCTATTCCATTGAGGACTTGGCCGAATTAATCCATGATTTGAAAAATGCTAATCGCCAGGCTCGGATCAGTGTGAAATTAGTCTCGGAAGTCGGAGTCGGAACCATTGCTGCGGGGGTAGCTAAAGCCCATGCCGATGTGGTTTTAATCTCCGGGTTTGATGGTGGGACGGGTGCGTCTCCCCAAACTTCAATTAAACACGCCGGACTGCCTTGGGAGTTGGGGTTAGCAGAAACCCATCAAACCCTGGTGTTGAATAATTTGCGATCGCGCATTGCAGTCGAAACTGATGGTCAGATGAAAACTGGCCGGGATGTGGTGGTGGCGGCATTGTTAGGGGCCGAGGAATTCGGCTTTTCAACCGCCCCGTTAGTTACCCTGGGTTGTATTATGATGCGGGTGTGCCACCTAAATACCTGCCCGGTGGGTATTGCTACCCAAAACCCCCAACTGCGGGAGAGTTTTTCCGGTGATCCTGAGTATACCGTTAATTTCATGAAGTTCATCGCCCAGGAAGTCCGAGAAATCATGGCTGAGTTGGGTTTCCGTAGCTTAACGGAAATGGTGGGACGCACGGATGTATTGGAAGGCAAGAAAGCCGTTGACCATTGGAAAGCCAAGGGAATTGACCTCTCGAAAATCCTTTATCAACCGCAAGTTGGGGACGATATCGGCCGTTATTGTCAGATTCCCCAGGATCACGGGTTAGATAAATCTATGGATATCACCGTGTTACTGGATTTGTGTAAACCTGCTATTGAGAAAGGTGAGAAGGTTGAAGCGACCCTACCGATTAAAAATATTAACCGGGCGGTGGGAACGATTTTAGGCAATGAAATCACCAAAAACCATTGGCAAGGTTTACCCGAAGATACGGTGCATCTGCATTTCCAAGGCAGTGCGGGTCAAAGTTTTGGGGCTTTTGTTCCCAAGGGTGTGACGCTAGAATTGGAAGGGGATGCTAACGATTATGTAGGCAAGGGATTAAGCGGAGGTAAAATTATTATTTATCCTCCGGCAGTTTCCACTTTTATCCCTGAAGATAACATTATTATCGGCAACGTCGCCCTATATGGCGCCACCCTGGGGGAAGTCTATATCCGAGGGTTAGCGGGTGAACGTTTTGGGGTGCGTAACTCCGGTGTCAATGCCGTTGTCGAAGGTGTGGGAGATCACGGTTGTGAATATATGACTGGCGGTAAGGTCGTTGTCCTGGGTGCGACCGGACGTAACTTTGCGGCGGGGATGAGTGGCGGTATTGCCTATATCTTCGATGAAAGTGGCGATTTTGCTACCCGTTGTAATACGTCTATGGCGGATTTAGAAAAGTTGGAAGACCCGGAAGAAATTAATCAGGTTTATCAACTTATTGCTAAACACGCGGAGTATACCAAGAGTCAAAAAGCGTTGAAAATTTTGGCAAATTGGACGGAAATGATTCCAACTTTTGTTAAAGTGATTCCCCGGGATTATAAGCGGGTTTTGGAAGCATTAAAAGAAGCGGAAAAATCCGGTTTAACGGGGGATGATGCGTTAACGGCGGCGTTTGAAGCCAATTCCCGTGATGTGGCGCGGGTTGGCGGAAGTTAAGTGTTGGAAACAGGGTTTCTATTGGGTATGAAGTAGGGGCGGGTTTCTCTCAGATTTAGAAAACCCCACCCTAATCTTAATAAACCTGCCCCCCTTAGTTGAATAAATATCAGGAAGGGCGGGTTTATTAAAATTTATGTGAATTAACAAAGATTGTCTCGAACCCGCCCCTACGAAGTGCTAAAATTTGGTTAAGTTAATTAGGAATTTTTAATATTGATGAATTTAAGCTAAGATAAATTTAATATTTGCTTAACTTCATCTAAATAAAAAGTAGGACTTTCTTGTTCTTTTTGTTGTGCTGTTCTTAAATCTTGTAAATCCTGTAAATCTTCTAACAGGTTTTGAATTTTAAGCAATTTTTCACTCAATTTAATCTCAAAAGACATGGGCTATATTTCCTTAGTCGTTCTTAATCTAGTATAGCGCGATGGGTTCCGCCCAACCGAAGGCGATCGCATAGCTACCAACCCAAACATCATACTTTTATAAAAATAGCGATCGCTCTTGACCAAACTCAAAACCGAATCGGTTATACTGGGATTATTTTTTAATTTGTACCCTAGAAATAGATGGGATAAAAATTATGACAACAACAATTCAAGTTGATATTTCCTTTGATTCCTTGATTACAGCGATTAAATCTTTAGATTTATCCTAAAAACATCGGCTTTTAGAAATTTTAGAAGATCAGATATTTGAAGGTGAAGCCGAACTCGAAGAAGACCCCGGAATTATCGCAGAAATTGAGGAAGCACGTCAAGCTTATCAGAGAGGATACTATCAAAGCATTCAAGATTACATTGCAACTCAGCCTGAAAAAACAACATAAACCTGTAGGGGCGGGTTCTCCCAAATCTAGTAAACTTTACTCAGATATTAATAAACCCGCCCGACCCAACTGTTGTTATCTCTCTATCGGTGAATCTTTAACGCATAAATTCAGAAGCGACAATCATCGTCCCTATCCCCGAATCAGTGAAGACTTCTTGCAATAAAGCATGGGGAACACGACCATCTAAAATATGAGCCGCCCGCACACCTTGGGCTAAACTTCTGACACAACAATTGACTTTAGGAATCATCCCCCCGGAAACAATTCCTTGTTCAATTAATTGTCGGGCTTCCTGAATATTAACTTGGGCAATTAAGGTATCGGGATTATGATAATCCTCCAAAATTCCGGCTGTATCGGTTAACAGAATTAACTTTTCAGCACCCAAGGCTGCCGCAATTTCCCCGGCAACCGTATCAGCATTCATGTTATAAGCCTGTCCATCTTCATCCGTTGCCACACTAGAAACCACGGGAATATAACCACTACTCACCAAAGACTCTAAAAGTTTAGTATTGACACTACTGACTTCTCCCACAAAGCCAATATCCGCCTGACCTTCAGGACGAGCTTTAATTAAGTTGGCATCCTTGCCACATAGGCCAACAGCTTCCCCTCCAGCCTGGTTAATCAAAGAGACAATTTCCTTATTCACCCGACCCACTAACACCATTTCCACTACATCCATCGTTGCGGCATCAGTGACTCGCAACCCATTTTTAAATTGAGGTTCAATTCCCAATTTAATTAACCAACTATTAATTTCTGGGCCGCCGCCATGGACAACCACCACCCGAATTCCGACAAAAGATAGTAACACAATATCCTGCATCACCTTATCTTTCAGGCTGCTATCCTTCATCGCAGCCCCCCCATATTTCACCACAATTGTACGATTAGAAAACTTTTGAATATAGGGGAGAGCTTCACTGAGAATTTTAGCGCGAACTGCTGTATCTGTTTGGTCAAAATCGCTATGTTTAAGCATATAAGTTTCGGTGAGAGCGTGTAGAAGCGAGTTCCGTGAGAACTTTGTGAATTAACCCAACTCTCCACCAAACCCGCCCCTAAGATTTTAGTTGATTTGAGGTTTCCAGAAATGCCCACCAGCGATTAAGCGGCAGATAGATGACAGGAGTCCACAAACTACTCAAAATTGCTGTGGACAGTGCTACCCGTTGTTGGTATCGGAATAATTCATCTAAAGCCAAATATCCAAAACTGTTCAATTGAAAACCTCGGATAGCTTCCACTAAAATCGCCATCCCAAAAACCATCACAGCAACAGAAATAAAATCCTCTTGAATTTTTTTGATAATTCGTTTATAAATCACTACGGTTAAAAGACTAACAATCACCAAGGGAATAATATGGGAAGGAAAAGAAACTGTTAATCCATCTAAAATCAACCCACAGCATAAACCCCCAACCATAGCCTGTAAAAAAGAGCGTTTAATGCTCCAAGTCACCAGCCAAATTAACACCCAATTCGGGGTAATTCCAAAGAGTTCTAACCCAGGAATCCGAACCAAAGATAACCAAATACAAACCATTAAAGAAATAATGGTAATCATCAAATTTAAAACTTGATAAGGCTTAAAAAACATATTTAATCAGTTATCAATTATCGTTTATCAGTAATCAGTGTAAGAGCAATTAATTATCAATTACTGATTTTTGATTCGGATAAATAATCACCCATTCCACAGAAGGAATAGAGGCAAAAAACTCAACAATTGCTTCGGGGGATGGGGCTTTATTCATATCTACAGAAACGACTTTACCAATGGGCAAACCTTCAGGGACAAGCTGGCTATAACTAGAAGTAACAACCGCATCTCCCACCTTAACTTTAGGATCACTTTCAAAAAATTCCATGATTCCTTGTTCGGTCGAATTTCCCTTGAGAAATCCCATATTGCGACTGCGACTAATCGTCACCCCAATGCGACTCATCGGATCACTCAAAAGCATCACTTTACTGGTACTAGGTGTCATACTAATCACCCGTCCAATTAATCCACCGGGAGCCACCACTAAATCCTGATTCCGAACCCCCTGCTGACTCCCACGACCAATAATAATTTGTTTCCACCAAGAATCGGCACTGCGACCAATCACAGGAGCCACAATTCCCTTACCCTGTTTTTTAGCAGCGACATAATTTAAAAGATCCTGAAGCTTTTGATTTTGGTTTTTCAGTTCTTGAATTTGAGCTTCCAACTGATTAATTCGAGGATCAATTTGTCGAACAATTCTTTCCTGTTCCGTTACGGTTGATGCCGATAAATGAAACGGACGAGTCACCCAATAGTACATTTCATATAAAGCAGCCCCTTGAGTTTGTCGCACTAACCAAGCGGCTAAAATTGCCAAACCCAGTAAAAAAAATTGATTCCGACTGCGACTCCACCAACTGCGTGTTTGCATACCAATTAAAATTAACTGTGAAGATAATTGATAATTGATAATTACTTTTTTCAGGGTCAATTATCAATTATCGATTATCAATTGTTACAGATTGCGGGAACTCCCAGTAAAAACCCGTTCCAACTGTTTGAAATTTTCTAATACCCGACCAGTACCTAACACCACACAACATAGGGGGTCAGCCGCAATATGGGTAATAATTCCGGTTTCGTGGCTAATTAAGGCATCAATGCCCTTGAGTAAAGCTCCTCCACCGGCTAACATAATTCCCCGGTCAATAATATCAGCAGCCAGTTCTGGGGGAGTCCGTTCTAAAGTGCGTTTGACCGCATCAATAATAATTGATAGAGGTTCTGCCATACTTTCGCGCACTTCTGGAGATTTAATAGTCACGGTTCTAGGCAAACCTGATAATAAATGAATCCCCCGTACTTCCATAATCATTTCTTCATCGGCGGCGGGGTTGGGGTAAGCGGAACCCATCTTAATTTTAATATCCTCAGCCGTTTGTTCTCCAATCACTAAGTTATGAACTTTTTTCATATACAAAATGATGGCATCATTGAGTTCATCTCCAGCCACCCGCACGGACTCGCTCAATACCGTTCCCTGTAAACTCAAAACGGCGACTTCCGTTGTCCCGCCCCCAATATCCACAATCATATTTCCTGTCGCTTCGGAAACGGGTAAACCCGCACCAATGGCCGCGGCCACAGGTTCATCAATTAGTCGGACGTCCCGCGCCCCAGCCTGAGAAGTCGCTTCAATCACCGCCCGGCGTTCTACTCCAGTTACTCCACTGGGAATCCCAATCACAATTCGAGGCGCAATCAGGGTTTTTCCCTCATTCACCCGCCGAATAAAGTGTTTTAGCATTTGTTCGGCTGCATCAAAGTCTGCAATCACCCCATCCCGCAGGGGTCGTAGTACCACTACATTTTCTGGAGTGCGGCCCAACATTTTTTTGGCTTCTTCTCCCACCGCCAACGGGATTTTTTCTAGTTTGTCAATGGCGACAACCGAGGGTTCTTGTAGTACAATGCCCTTACCCGATACATAAATCAATGTGTTAGCAGTCCCTAGGTCAATGCCCATGTCCTGCGAAAAACGACTAAAAAGACCCACTATTCTTTCCCTATAAAAAATTAACAGCAATCCTTTCGGAGTGTCCGTAAGGGCGACTAACCGATGAGAATTGTATTACGTTTTGGGTTGTGCGTCTAGTCATTACTATTTAGAATGCTGAGAACTTCAACCCAAAATTCCTCACCATCGGTTTCCGTGATCATACTTTTAGTTCGTCGGGTAGAAGACCGGATCAGGATTAAGCTGTACTGCATCTATGAATTGCGATCAGGAAATTGCCCGATGCTTGTGGGAGCATCCGGGATCCCTAGAATATGCAGTTTAAATGCAGTACAGCTTATCAACCAATCCCCTCAATAATCGGATGGAAGTAAAACGCAATCCCCAAAACAGTATAAGCAGCCAAGAGTAATACCCCCTCTAACCAATCGGAACGGCCATCGGAACTGACGGAGTTAGCAATTAACACGGACACGGCAACGGCGATTAATTCAAAGGGGTTAAAGTTTAAATCCATCGGTTTCCCTAATATCCATCCGGCTAAAACCAACACGGGGGCCACAAATAAAGCAATTTGCAAACTCGAACCTAGGGCCACGGATACGGATAAATCCATTTTATTTTTCATCGCCACGGTAACGGCGGTGGCGTGTTCAGCCGCGTTACCAATAATGGGAACTAAAATCACCCCGGTAAATAGTGCTGTCAGTCCCAGACTAGAGGTAGCTTCCTCTAAAGTCCCCACCAATAATTCCGACTCGAAGGCTACAGTTAAGGTAGCCACTAACAAAACCCCAATCCACAGCTTTAAATTCACCTTTTCTGCCTCATGTCCGGCTTCTTCTTGGGTGATTACGCCGTCTTCATCGTTTTCCGCCACTCCCACGTCATATAAATAGGAGTGGGTTTTCATGGAAAACAGCAGGGTAAGAACATAAACTGTAATCAAAACCACCGCCACCGCCGCTGAGAGGGTTTGCATGGTTGATTCCTCAATGCCAATGGAGGTAACATCTACTGCCGTTGGTACTAAAATAGCAATGATGGCTAAATTCATCGCCGAGGCATTCAAACGGGCAATAACGGGCTGGAATTTTTGTTCTTTGAAGCGTAAACCTCCTAAGAACATGGATAAACCCATAACTAGGAGGAGGTTTCCCATAATTGACCCGACTAAACTGGATTTTACCACATCAATGAGTCCAGCATTCAGGGCGACAACTCCAATAATTAATTCCGTCGCATTCCCAAAGGTGGCATTTAACAACCCGCCTAAATTCGGGCCCAGGACAACGGCTATTTCTTCGGTCGCAGTTCCCATCCAAGCTGCTAGGGGAATAATCGCTAAAGCTGAGGTGACAAATACAAGAGTTGATCCCCACTCCAAAAAGTGACCCGCAATCGAAATCGGCACAAAAATTAACAGGGCTGAGAGTATGGTTTTGGTATTCAACATTTCAGTAATCAGTTATAGGATTGATCAGAGAACCTGTTGCCCCTAGAAGGCTATATCAACAAAGATTAATTTTTTAACTCGACCTTTCAGGCATTATAATTATAATCATCATCTGTAATCCCTGTCAATTATTAATAATTAACCTTTAAAATGAACTTTTTTAATCAATTATTAGCGGCAATTGAACAACAAAATAGTTTGCTTTATGTTGCCTTGGAACCCGATCCCGATAGCCATATTTTTGAAACGGTCAATTGTGAGGGAATTGATGGTGATTCGGCGGATATTCTTGAACAGTGGCAGAATTGGCTAGGCTTTGTGATTCGAGAAACTGCGGAATTTGTCTGTGCCTATAAACTTTCTTTAGGGTTTTATTTAAGTTTGGGAATCCCTGGATTGAAACTATTAGAAAAAATATTAAAAGTGATTCCGCCTAATATTCCTATTATTTTAGATGCGAAATATAGTGATTTGCATTCGAGTACCGTCTTTGCTCGTTTTGTGTTTGAAGACTTAAAGGTTGGCGCTTGTACCTTAACTCCTTATGCTGGATTAGATCAAGTTGCACCTTTTTTAGTTTATCCTGATCAAGCGGTATTTATTTCCTGTGCCACGGCTAATCCTTCGGCTTCTATTATCCAAGAATATCCTCAATCTCAACAACCTTTATATTTGGAATTAGTTAAGGTCGCTCAAACTTGGGGAACTCCTGAACAATTGGGATTATTTGTGGGGATGGTACCGGATATGTTAGCCAAAATTCGTCAAGCCGCCCCGGAACAATTTATCTTATTAGAAGGGGATGTAGCCGAAGAAAATGATTTAATGGATGTAGACGATTTAACCCCAATTTTAGCTGCTGGATTAAGTTTAAATGGCGATCGCTTATTATTACCCATTCCTCCTAAATTATTAGAAAAAGAAACCATCGGAACTGGAATCAAACAGTTAAGAGAGCAAATTAATATAGAACGACAACAGGTAATCAGAGGAAATCCCACCTGCGATTTATGGTTGCCCGATGTTTGTTTTTTAAGACATCAACCCCATCGAGATTTGATTTTACAATTGTATGATATTGGCTGTATTATTTTTGGGGATCATGTTCAATCATCGGGAGAAACTTTCCCCTATTATATTGACCTGAGACGGATTATTTCCACACCCCAAATTTTTCATCAAATTGTCGGAGCCTATGGAGATATTTTAGAAACCCTAAGTTTTGATCGAATTGCGGGTATCCCCTATGGTTCTTTACCAACCGCGACGGGGTTATCCTTAAGATTACAACGTCCGATGATCTTTCCGCGAAAAGAAGTTAAAGCCTATGGTGCGGGGCGATTAATTGAAGGACACTTTCAACCAGGGGAAACCATTGTGGTAGTGGATGATATTTTAATTACGGGCAATAGTGTGATTCAAGGAGCCGAAAAGCTAAAATCTGCGGGGTTAAACGTTCATGATATTGTGGTTTTAATTGATCATGAACGAGGAGTTAAAGAACGATTAAAGGATAACAATTATCAAGCCCACGCGGTCTTAACCCTTTCAGAAATCGCAGAAACCTTGTATGAAGCGAACCGAATTACAGAGGAACAGTTTAACTTTTTTTAAAGGGAAGTAGGAATTACGAAGTAGGAATTACGAATTACGAAAGGGTAATGGGGAATGGGTAATACTTCGACTTCGCTCAGTAACAGGGTAATGGGGGAATATAAGAAATAATATTACTAGATAGTCCTCTTTTTTTTTAGTGTTTAGTGGGGATAGGCTTGAGGATTAATTTACTGGAGTTGTAGAACTTGGCCAACAACTTCCGATAACTTTTGAGCGTCAAAGGGCTTAGTAAGGTATTCGCTCGCCCCTGCTAGACGGCCTTGAACCTTATCAAAAGCACCGTCCCTTGCTGTTAACATAATAATGGGCAAATTCTGAAACTGAGGAATACTGCGAACGGTGCGACAGAGTTCTAGGCCATCAATTCCCGGCATGGCTACATCCAAAAGTAAAACCGAAACGGCTTCATGGTAAATGGTGGATAAAGCATCCACAGCATTATCAGCAACAAGGACACGATATTCCTTCCCTAATGCCTGTTGGACGAGTCCTTGCATAACTCTACTATCGTCAACGGCTAAAATAGTGGGTATAGAACTTTGAGATACTGGCATAGTAATTCATGTTCGGTGAGTCGAGATGCCCTGCTCATCAGTAATCAAACCTATAAAAAATAGCCTTGATGACTGGATCTGAGTCCGACTATCTATTATTTTCATTATAGATGAAAAGTATTCGTTCGTTTTAATATAAACAATTCTATACTTTTAAGCCGGATAATCATGAAGAAATTTGATCAAATCTGTTTTCGGTGTTTTTGATTGATCTAACCTCGAAAACAATGGCTATTTTTGAATAGTACAAATAATTAAAAAGTAAAAATACCAAACTACAATTCCTAGACCCCCTGGTTGTCGTCGGTTTCGCTAATACGGAAAAAGCACAAAAAACCCTTTTTTGATGCCTTGCCAGAGTGGTTTGTGTCCGTAAAGATTTTTTGCATCAGCCGATATCACCAGTAGAAGTGGCTGCAACCTTTGTTAAGATTAAAGTAGATTAAAAAGGTTGTGTGAGATCAGGACGTTTGGACAAACAATGTCATACAGCTAGGGCGAGTCAAACAAAAGTCAGATGTCGGGTAACAGTTGAGGTGTTGAGGTGTTAAGGTGTTGAGGTGTTAGCGACTAACCCTTGACCCCTCAGTGAATACGAACATCTCATCCCAAAAAGCGAAATACCCGGTTGCTGATATCTAGCCACTCCCTTTGTATGGTGATTACCGATAATGAACGCAAGATTTTTAGGTCAAACCATGTTCAGCCCAGAGGGCAATAATCTTTCTCAGGTCATCCACAGGTTTGCTGAAATTCCCTTTGATGATTTGACTCACCTAGCGTCCCATCTAGCCCAGACGCCCATTGCTTTAATTACCTTTATGGATACCAGCCATCAGTGGTTGAAATCTCAGGTGGGTTTAACGGGAAAAATACACTCTTATTTGAATTTCTGCGAGTTTATTATTGAATTGCACTGCCAACTAGAATCGCTGACGGAGGATCAAGACGATCTCGATCAGTCCTTAACCCTGAACCCTCCTAAATCTACCTTAAAACTATCTCCAGAACCGATTATTATTCCCGATACCTGGAATGATCACCGGCTTTCTAACCAACCCTTAGTTAAACGAGAGCCTGGGATTCGGTTTTATTTGGGTCTTCCCTTGATCACCACCGATAACTTAATGGTAGGGATGCTGTCGATCATGGATTATCAGCCCCGGGAGCTACCACCAGAAACCATTAAGGCTTTACAATCCCTCAACCATCAAATTATTAGCCAAATTAACTTACACCGCCAACTGATTCACTCCCAAACCAAACTCAGTCAACTCGAAGATATTATTAATGAACGCAAGCAAGTTTGGGAAGTCGTTCGCCAAGAAAGGGACTTTGTTTGTGCGGTTCTCGACACCGTAAGTGCTTTGGTGATTGTCCTTGATCCCGAGGGTCGAATTATTCGGTTTAATCGAACCTGTGAACAACTGACGGGATATTCCGCCGAGGAAGTCGAAGGAAAAACCTTTGATGAGTTGGGGGTTAACCTATTGCCCTTAGATTCTAGTAGCCAACCAGCCCCTAGATCGTCGATAATGATTGAGTTTGATGAATCTCCCAAATCGATGGAAACTCAACATTCCCTTCCGCCGATCCCGAATCATACAAGTTTAAATGCTTGGGAAACGGAATGGATTCAGCCTAATGGCCGACGCCATTGGATTGCTTGGTCAAATACGGCTTTGTTTCAGGCGAATGGCTTGATCAAATATGTGATTGCGACGGGAATTGATATTACCGAACGCAGACAGTCCGAAGTGCGGATGGAATTGCTGGAAAGGGCAATTAAGGCCAGTCCTAGCGGAATTGTGATTAGCGATTTTACCGCCACCGATTGTCCGATTATCTACTGTAATCCCGCCTTTGAACGATTAACCGGCTATTCTCAGGAGGAAGTTTTAGGGCGCAATTGTCGGATGCTTCAGGGTGAGGATACTGATCCAAAAGAATTAGCCCACCTCAAGGATGCGATTACCCAACATCGGGAATGTAGCGTTACCTTAAAAAATTATCGCAAAGATGGCAATTACTTCTGGAATGAACTGTCAATTTCTCCGGTGCGCGATCGAGAAGGACGTTTAACTCATTTTATCGGAATTCAAACCGATATTACCCAACGCAAACAGTCTGAGGATGCTTTGCGCGAAAGCGAGGCTCGTTATCGGCTTTTGGCTGATCATGCGACGGATTTGATTTCTCGACATAGCAACGATGGCACATATTTATATGCTTCTCCGGCTAGTCAGCAATTATTAGGATATGCACCGGAAGAATTGATCGGGAAATCGGTCTATGACTTGATTCATCCCGAGGATTTGGCCGGGACTCAAGAAAAATATTCGCTATTGAGAAATTGTCAAGATATTTATACTGTCAGTTACCGAATTCGATGTTGTAATGGTGACTATATTTGGTTTGAAAGTACCTGTCATGGGTTGAGAAATCAGAACTCACAAGACATTGATGAAATTATTGCGGTTTCACGGAATATTACGGAACGAAAAGAAGCTGAAACCTTGTTGTTAGAGCGATCACGGCTTTCTCAATTGGAAGCAGAAGTGGGAACAGCCCTAGGACACGGGGGGTCAATTGCCACGATTCTCAGCCATTGTATACAGGCGATCGCCGATTATCCTGATGTGGCCGGGGTGGGAATCTGGACATTAAATCTGAATAGCAATCAATTAGAACTCCAAGCCAATGCCGGGTTAGCCGTTCATGAAGATAATATTACCGAAACCGATGTTTTAACCAGTTCTATTCCCTACCCCCTACCCCTAATGAAAAATCGGACGTTTGATTTTCCCTTGGTGGTGGAAGGTCGTCTGGTGGGGTTAATGGCAATTTGTAGCCACTCCACTCTCAATGACGAAGCCCGGGGGGTTTTGGGATGGGTAGCCAATGCTTTAGCCGTGGGTATTGATCGGGTGAAGGCGCGGGAAGAACTCCAAAGTCGCCGGGAAGGGTTATTATTTCGGTTGGCGAGTCAGATTCGGGATTCCTTAGATATTGATACCATTCTTGGAACTGCTGTGAGTGAAATTCGGGCTTTATTGCAGGTGGATCAATGTCATTTCCTCTGGTATATGCACATTCAACCCAATCAACAACCCAGTTTTACTGTCACCCACGAATCCCTAAATCCCAATTTATCCAATGGTTTGCAGGACTATCCCCCGGAACAAATCCCTCTGTTAGCCGAAAAAATTCGGATGGCTCAGACGATTAAAATTGATAATATTCACACCACAACGGTTTTAGATGAATCTACCAGAAGGTTTTTACAGGAGGCGGGTATTTTTTCCCTGTTGTTATTACCTTTGGAAACGCGCTCGGGTCAACGGGGAGCGGTAGTCTGTAATCATTATGGAGGATATCGACCTTGGCGGGACAGTGAGGTGGAACTTTTACGCGCGGTGGTGGATCAGTTAGCGATCGCCATTGACCAGGCAGAATTATATGCCCAAACCCGGGCGGCGGCCTTAGCAGCCCAAACCCAAGCCTTTCATCTGAGTGAAGCCCTACAGGATTTAAAACAGAAGGAATCCCAATTAATTCAAAGTGAAAAAATGTCGAGTCTTGGACAAATGGTCGCCGGAGTTGCCCATGAAATTAATAATCCGGTTAATTTTATTTATGGGAATCTTACCTATGCCAAGGAATATACTCAAGATATTTTAGAATTGTTGGAATTGTATCAGGAAATTTATCCGATTCCGACTCCTGCTATTCAAGCTAAAGGCGAAGAAATTGAATTAGAATTTTTAGTCGAAGATTTACCGAAAATTCTATCTTCGATGGAAATGGGAGCCGATCGGATTCGTCAAATTGTCGTATCTTTGAGAAGTTTCTCACGGTTAGATGAAGCCGAAATGAAGCCCGTCAATATTCATGATGGTATTGATAGTACATTATTAATCTTACAAAATCGTTTAAAACCTAAAGGGGCATCCGGTGGAATTGAGTTAATCAAGGAATATGGCAAGTTACCCAAGGTTGAATGTTATGCCGGACAGTTAAATCAAGTGTTTATGAATCTGATTGGCAATGCAATTGATGCCTTAGATAATCGACCCGAACCTCGAATTATTAAAATCACTACGGAGGTCATTCATCCGAATTTGACAGAACTCAAGGGGAAATTACCTCCTTTAGAACAGGTTAGAATTACAATTCGAGATAACGGCCCGGGAATTGAAGATAAGGTAAAAAATAGGCTTTTTGACCCATTTTTTACTACAAAACCGGTGGGCAAAGGAACGGGTTTAGGCTTATCGATTAGTTATAAAATTGTGGTAGAACAACATCGAGGGGAAATTCTCTGTTACCGAGATCAAGATAATTTTACGGCATTTGAAGTTTCTATTCCCATATTCCAAAAAGAACGGAATCAGTAATCACTCCTATTTGCGATCGCTTTTTCTCGGTAGTTGGTCAAGAGTTAAGTTAAAGGTGAATATAATTCTACAATTATTGGCCTGATATTCAGAGTTCAATCCTTGATAGGGACTGGACTGGTATTTGATTAATAGCCGTTTGGATCACTTTGCTTGTTTTTGGGTATAGTAGTATCGTATCAAAATAAGCAACCTATAGTTTATAGATTATAAACCCATATTTTGGGATTGATAATGCTTAACAGCTTATCTTGAGAGAACTGCGTTAGATTTCGATCAAATAGGAGTGATTTTATGGTTTTCGGCAATTTAGCGGTTATGTTAATTATTGGGGTCGTGGTTGGTGTAGGACTGGCCTACTGGTGGTTTGACCAACAGATCTCCAATCATAAAAATAGTACAGAAGAAAACAATCGTCGGCAACGAGAGGAACAGGAAAAATCACATCAGATTCGGATTCAACAAGCTGTTCAAGAGTCAGAACAGAAACATCAAAATCAACTTCAGCAAGCAATACAAACGTTAGAAAATCAATATCAAGCTCGAATCGAACAGATAAGTGTGCAGTTACAGGAGAAAGAGACTCAGGTTGCACAACTGAATCAATCGCTTTTTGAATCTGAAACTCAGGTTGCAAAAATTACAGAACAATTACAAGAAAGTGAAGCTCAAGTTGAAGAACTAGATCAATTTTTGACTGAGCATCGAACAGTTTTGGAACAAGTTACTGCTGAATTGGAAACAAGTCAAGCACAGGTTCGGGAACTGAGTCAATTTTCTGCCGATGAAGGAGTTGAATCGGAAATTTTACCAGAAGCAGTAACTCCAGCAACAGAACTAATCCTTACTTTGCCAGAAACATCTTTTGTTAAAGATGAAGTTTTAGAAACAGAACCGGAAGTTTTAGAATCTTCTCCTGTTGAAGAAGTTATTACAGAATCTCCAGTTTTAGAGTCTCCTACTGTTGAGGAAGTTGTTACAGAACCTGCGGTTTTAGAGTCTCCTACCGTTGAAGAAGTTGTTACAGAATCTCCAGTTTTAGAGTCTCCTACTGTTGAGGAAGTTGTTACAGAACCTGCGGTTTTAGAGTCTTCTACCGTTGAGGAAGTTGTTACAGAACCTGCGGTTTCAGAGTCTCCTACCGTTGAGGAAGTTGTTACAGAATCTCCAGTTTTAGAGTCTTCTACCGTTGAGGAAGTTGTTACAGAACCTGTGGTTTCAGAGTCTCCTACTGTTGAGGAAATTGTTACAGAATCTCCGGTTTTAGAGTCTCCTACCGTTGAGGAAGTTGTTACAGAAACCGCTACTATTCAAACAGAAAAAATAACATTACCTTCAACAAAACTCTCATCAGAGGAAGAATTAATTCAGCAAATTTCAGCAATTGGAGCATCGGGAAACTTTGCATCTATTAACACATTAACCGGATATTTACAACATCCTAACCCTCAAGTTCGTTATGCTATTGCTGCAACATTAGGAAAACTCACTGCTTCTGGTCGATTGAGTCGGGAAGTGCAACAAAGCATCCCCATTTTAACTCGATTGAGTCAAGATCTTGATCCGAGTGTTCGTCAAGAAGCGATTATTGCTTTAGGAAAGATACCCTCTCATCAAGTCATTCCGATCTTACAAAAAGCATTGCGAGATCCTCAAACTAACGTCGTACAAGCCGCTAGTTTAGCATTAAACAAATTCAAAGTTTATCGCGTCCGTCCTAAATCTCAACCGAAATCTCTAATGTTGAGAAAACCGAATATATCTAGCAATCCTCAATAGGTTGTGGTATTTTATTGTAGGGGTTTGATATGCCAGTTTAACCCCTACAGTTTTGTTTGGTGATAACTTTATCGTTTCCCTAGCGATGGGGAATCAAATATAAAGTTTTGATTTTTGTTAACATTCAACTTGATTTTTGGAAACAACTATGAAATTTCAAACCTCCTTATTAGCGATCGCTTGTCTTGTTGGTACAGTAGGTATTTCTTTACCTGTTCAAGCTAATTACTTACAGAATACCCCCATGCAGATTGCTCAGTCTTCTGCACCTGAAAAGACTTATATGACTCCCCAAAGAAATACTAACGAAATTGCTGTTCAAATTCAGGATGGAGAGTTTTTCTTCGCGGGAATGTTAAAGCGGACTTCGGGGAATAAATTTATGGCTCAAGATAAAAAAGTTCGTGTGATGTACGATAAAGATACAAGTCGAGTCGTTGTGATCAATGTCGTTACAGGAACAGAATTTTATAACTATATCTTCTCTACTGCCGATGAAGGATCATTGTAAAATTTTTGTTATTTGATCTCGTCAAATTAATACCAATAAATTCTGATTGTCCGTTGTACTTGCAGATGATGGATAACTAATCAGAGACGTGATTGTCAGCAGAGAAATGGAGAATAAACAAGAAAGAAGTTTCATGATATTAAGAAAACCTTGTTATTGATACAAAAAAGTGATTAATGTCTCGCAAAATGCAGCTTTTTATTGGCTACTACTACTGCTGGTACTCGAACTTTGGGGCAGTTTAGGAATTAACCAGGAGAGGAATTGATCCTGCGATCGCGTTTGCACCAAAAACTTCCCAGGGCCAGTTAGATCAGCCACAAACCCTTCACCGCTAAACAGAAATGTCTTCATCCCGCCAATAGAACGGGTTTTGAAGGGCATGGTTTCGGGTAGTGCCACCAAATGTCCGGTATCAATGGTATAGGACTGTCCGGCGGCTAGGGTAATTTCGTGAATGGCTCCATAGGAAGAAACCACCATCTTGCCACGACCCTGCGCTCGTAGCATGAACAGCCCGCCCCCCGTACCGAAGAAAGACTTGGAGCCACCCCATTTAGAGTCAATTTCAAGGCTAATATCAGAGGCAACATAGGCTCCTGATTGTACCAACATCGGCTCAGTAATATCCAGAGTCATCAGATCGCCGGGTAAGCCAGGAGCTACTAGAATTTCCCCTCCTTGCGCTGGTGCGGTGTAGACATTCTGGAAAAAGCTTTCACCTCCTAGAAATGCCCGTCCTAGAGACTTGAGAAAACCACCTGTAGCCTGGGTCTGCAAGGTGACACCACTGGACATTCCCACCATCGAAGCGGCTTCAACCCGCACTTGTTCTCCACCTAGAAGCCGCAAACGCCCAAGGGTGTAAGCGTGCTGATACATTAATTCAACTTCCATAAGAAACGCTCCCGAATTTTTACAACTATATCTTGTTTTTTATGAATGCGATCGCACCTGTTGATTCCATTGATTTAAAAAAGTCTCATAGGCGTGATTAATTCTTTGCATAACAGCGATCGCTTCTGATTTAATGTTATAATCAGGATGATATTGTTTTGCTAATTGATAATAAGTTTGTTTGACTTGATGAGGTGTTATATATATTGATATTATATTTATTTAATAACTCAGCTAATATAAAGGGATAAAAAATATGACAGAAAATTGGTTTTCTTCTGAAAAAAGGAATCTTCTTTTAACAGAAAAATATTTTAGCGGTTCACATAATTATTTTTTTGAAGTCAAAGAAGCAAAAAATGGTTCTAAGTATATTATTATCAATCAACGAAAAA
Organism: Planktothrix sp. PLAVEN19ND; assembly: GCF_057220675.1. Taxonomy (NCBI): domain Bacteria; kingdom Bacillati; phylum Cyanobacteriota; class Cyanophyceae; order Oscillatoriales; family Microcoleaceae; genus Planktothrix; species Planktothrix sp. PLAVEN19ND. The sequence continues at coordinate 5,313,301 of NZ_CM170132.1, forward strand.
AGGTAGAAAATGAATTTGTTAGTACGAAAATGCGTATTTTTGAAAATGAAATGCTTGAATTTCAAAGAATTTTGAATAAGCTAATTGATTTTTCCTTAAATGACACTTCTGTTACTAAAACTGATAACAATTATCATAATAATCAAATAGAATCTAATTTATCGCAAAATAATCTAATTTTTTTAGAAGAAAAATATTTTAGCAGTTCCCATTACTATTTTTTTGAGGTGAAGGAATCAAAAAATGGTACTAAATATATTGTAATAGATCAAAGAAAAAAGTTAGAGAATGAATTTATTAGCACCAAAATCCGTATTTTCACGGATGAAATGCTTGAATTTCAGAGAGTTATGAATAAGTTAATTGCTTTTACTTTAAAAAATAATTTTATTCCTAATAAAATTTCAGACATTAACAAGGATAACCCGAATCAAAAAATACAATTAGATTCAGATTTATCACCGAGATTTTTTGATAAAATTATCACAACAAATAACTGGAAACAATTTGAAGAATATGCTTATTATTTACTAAAGTTATTGGGAATAGAGACAGTATATAATTTTGGGGGAGAAAGACAAGCAGGAAAAGCTGATGGTTTTTTCAAAATTGGAAATTTAGCAGTTATTTATGATTGTACTCTTGATTTCCAGAATATAGAAAACAGTAAAAGTGAACAAATAAATAATTATTGTAATAAACTGAAGCAAGGTAGTATTGAATTATCTGGAAGAACAACAGAAGAATTTTATAATCATCATAAACAAGTTTGGATTATTACCAGAGGAACAACTAGACAGATTAAATTAGTTAATTCAATTGAAGTCAAAGAAGTAGCTATTAACGATATTATGTATCTTTATCAAGAGCGATTGAAAAGCAACATGAATAATCAATCACTCGAAATAAAATTGCGAAATATCTAAATTATGTTGTAATAGTACACAACTAACTTTATTCAAAAATTATAATTATTCTTGTTTTTTTGATTTAGTTACTAATCTTTATATTTGTTAAATTGATCATTTTATTGATTGCGATCGCACCTGTTGATTCCATTCATTTAAAAAAGTCTCATAGGCGTGATTAATTCTTTGCATAACAGCGATCGCTTCTGATTTAACGTTATAATCAGGATGATATTGTTTTGCTAATTGATAATAAGCTTGTTTGACTTGATTCGGTGTTGCCTTGGGATTTACCCCTAATACTTGCCACCAATTTTGATAACATTCAGATGCAATTAATTCCGGTAAACTCAATTGTTGATACCAGAGTTGTAAAATACCCTTTTTGCTTCCACTAACTAATCGTTGACCATCGGGACTAAAGGCAACGGGAGAACCACCGGAGAGCGTTTGCAATAATTCTCCTGTTTTCCAATTCCATAATTTAACCGTTTGATCGACACTTCCACTCGCTAAAATTTGACTATTGGGACTCAAATCTATAGAAAAAATAGCGGCAGAATGTCCAGTTAATGTCCGAATTAATTGCTGATTTTTCCAATCCCAGACTTTAATTGTATTGTCTGCACTTGCACTAATTAAAGTTTGATCATCAGGAGTGAATAAAACCGAAGTCACCCAGTTAGAATGTCCGGTTAAAACCATAGGATTTTGATAGGTTTTAAGATCCCAAATTCTAATGGTTTGATCAGCACTACCACTAGCTACAAATTGACTCTTAGAACAGATAGCTACAGACCAAACTCCATCAGTATGTCCGTTCAAAATTCGTTTAGATTGTCCGGTTTTAAAATACCAAAGTCTAACGGTTTTATCGCTACTTCCACTGATTAAAATTTGATTGTCGGGACTAAATACAAGGGACGTAATAATTCCCATATTTTTTTCAGGAAAATTCAGATCTAATAAAGTTCGATTCAGTTGTCGAGTCTGAAAATTCCAGAGGGTAATTCGACCATTAACACTCCCCGTGGCAACTATTTCTGAATTAGGACTAATGGCAACAGAATACATCTCATAGGGCATAAACCAAGTATATTTTTTCTTAATTGTATTAACGTCCCAAATGTGAATATTGCGATCATCACTAGCACTAATCAAAGTTTGACCATCAGGACTAAAAGCCACCGCATGAATTGAATCTTGATGTCCGGCTAAACGTTGTGTTTCTGTCCACATTAAATCCGGTGAATGGGGACAAATAACAAGATTGTGACTTTCAATCTTAGGTTTTTCTGGTTTTTTTTGAGCAGATGATTTCTGGGGATCTTGAATATTTTGTTTAAGCTGTTTCAATTCTTCATCTATTTCTAAATCATTGAATTTTTGTTTTAATATTTCTTCTTGAAATTCAGGAATAAGTTCTAATAACGCGGCGGTATAAAATTCCTGATCTAAAATCCGTTCTTCCATCCGGTCAAAGGCTTGAAACGCTGTTTCTGGGCTTCCGCCAGCATCAATTAATTGGGCAATTCCATATAATCCTAAGCCAACAATTCCGCCAAAAACCCCTAATGTTCCCATACCAATTCCGACGCCTGTTCCGGCAAAACCTAACCCCATTCCTCCCACAACCGAAGAAATTCCTATCCCAGAAATTGCCCCTAATCCTACTGCACCCCAAGCAATAGCATCCCCTTGATTAATAGCTCTAAATGCTCCATAAGTTGCAGCCCCCGCCACCGCCCCCACACCCATTAAGGGCATCATTCCTAACCCAATTCCCCCAAAACTTCCTACCAGTCCGACACCACCAATTGTGCTATAAATTCCGGCCCCAGTCGCTCCACCGACAGTAATAAATGTTGTACCAGTAGTTAAGTTTTGAGAGAAATTATAATAACTTTTCATGATTTTTTGAAGTTCCGTAAATTTCATTATAGAATTGATAGTAATTCTATCAATAACCTCTCCATGACCTCTAATCCAGATTTTAGTTTAACTTGTCCCATTCCTCTGCAACAATATCCTCATATTTTACTCGCTCATGGGGGAGGTGGTAAACTTATGCGGCAATTAATTGACAAAATGTTTTTACCTACTTTTGGGAGTTCTAATCAAGTGGAACATGATGCAGCTACTCTACAATTAAACGGAAATAAAATAGCATTTACAACGGATTCCTATGTGGTGAATCCCCTATTTTTTCCAGGGGGAGATATTGGTTCAATGGCGATTTATGGAACCGTTAATGATTTGGCAATGGCGGGGGCTCGTCCTTTATATTTAAGTGTGGGTTTTATTTTAGAAGAAGGTTTACCAATTCAAACTTTATGGGAAATTATTCTATCGATGAAACAAGCTGCCGAAAAAGCTCAGGTTAAAATTGTTACTGGAGATACTAAAGTTGTTGATAAAGGCAAAGGAGATGGGATTTTTATTAATACATCGGGAATTGGAATCATTGAACATAATTTAACGATTAATCCCCTATCCGTTCAAGCTGGAGATGCTGTTATTATTAATGGAGATTTGGGGCGACATGGGATTGCAATTATGGCGGTGCGGGAAGGATTAGAGTTTGAAACAACAATAGAAAGTGATTCTGCACCTGTGGCGGATGTAGTTTTAGAGTTATTAGAGGCGGGAATAGAAATTCACTGTTTACGAGATTTAACCCGGGGCGGTTTAGCCAGTACCTTAAATGAAATTGCTACTGCTGCTAAAGTTGAAATTGCAATTCAAGAAACGGCTATTAATGTATTAGAAGAAGTTAGAGGAGCCTGTGAAATTTTAGGATTTGACCCCCTTTATGTTGCTAATGAAGGGCGGTTTACGGTGTTTGTTCCTGAGAAAGATATTGAAAAAACCTTATCAATTTTACGGGCAAAAATTCCAGAAGCGAGTTTAATTGGTTGCGTTAAAACGACTTCAAATCCTTTAGTTACTATGGAAAGTACAATCGGAGCAAAACGGATTATTGATATGTTGAGTGGAGAACAGTTACCTCGGATTTGTTAGGGAGTTAATTACTAAGGAGACAGAAGAATGAAATACACAATTATTATTCAATGGTCTGAGGAAGATCAATGTTTTGTGGTATTTTTACCTGAATTTGAGGATATTATGCAACCTTGTACCCATGGAAATTCCTATCAAGATGCTGTTAATAATGCAGAGGAGGTTATTGAATTATTAATTGAGAGTTATCAAGCAGAGGGTAAACCTTTACCCCATCAAAAAAATATAGGGAATTTTTGCCAAGTTGTTTAACTTTGTAGGATACTCCCTTGCAGCCCACGCACCTAATAATACTTTATCTACAATTCACCCGCATCTCGTTTTCGCCAAAATTCATCACGCTGTTTTTGCTGTTGTTTCAGTTTTTCTTTTCTAGCACTTTTTAAATCTTCATTTAACTTGTTAGTAATAGCCTGCTTTAACTGATAACTTTCATAACTGCGAACGGTTAAAACAGGTTGAACTAAAGAAACGGCTAAAGCTCCAATAGCAGTATGAATTTTGTCTTGAATTTGTCCTGAATATTGTTTACCTGTAATCACATACCAAGCAAACATTTCACAATTATTCCGATGAATATTATACTCTCCAAATCTTTGAGGATATTCTAAAATCCGTTGTTCTTGTTCAGGGGTTAATTCGGCTGCTTTGCCTTTATATTCAACGCCATTAGGCCCCCAACCGATTGAATTTTCAAAGGTTCCATCGGAAGAAATAAAATAATGTTTAGCAATTCCTAATGATGACTCAATAGGAATAGAATAGATTGAGTTTGCCATTTTTAATTAGTGACAATATTCCTTTGAATTAATAATATATTACTAAAAAAAAGCTGTGAATTGTTTTTTTGTTATAATTAGTAATAATTGGGGTTTGGTGCGTGGGCGGGACTTCTACATTCTAAGAATACCAAATAGATTCAATATTAGAGGCGATCGCATTTGCTTCTTGTTCTATGTTTTGACCATTTTCTGTGTGAATTAACGCCGTTACATGACCTAGTTTTCGACCTGGGCGAGATGTGTTTTTACCATACCAACGAATGAAGGAATTAGGAATTTCTGCGATCTTTTGACGCTTTTCTAAATACTCACTATTAGCGGTTTCAAACCCTAATAAATTCACCATGATCGCCCCACTACATTTTAAAGCGGTATTGCCTAACGGTAAACCACTCACCGCCCTTAAATGTTGTTTAAATTGGGAAGTTTCACAAGCATCTAAACTAAAATGACCGGAATTATGGGTGCGGGGGGCGATTTCATTAACTAATATTTTACCTTCGGATGTTAAGAATAATTCTATCCCAAATACACCAATAACTTGTAAACTATTAAGTAGGGTTGTTGCGATCGCTTCTGCTTGTTCGGCTATAGTTTTATTAATATTAGCTGGAGCAATAACCCGATGACAAACTTGATTTTTCTGCACTGTTTCAACTATGGGATAAACTGCCACATCTCCCGCAACTGAACGGGCTGCAATCACCGCTAATTCCCGTTCAAAAGGAACAAATTTCTGTAATAACATGGGAGGATAATTGAATTTTGCCCAAGTTTTCGATAATTCCTCGGCATTTTTAATAATAAAAGTTCCCTGGCCATCGTAGCCATAACGACAGGCTTTTAAAACCACCGGATAACCCAAATTATGATCAATTACTTTACCATTTTCGGGGTTTAAAAGTTGAAATTCGGGAACGGGTAAACCGATTTTTTCTAAATAACTGAGTTGATCATATTTATCTAATAATAAAGATAAAGCTGATAAACGAGGACGAAAACAAACCCCCTGTTCCGCAAGTTTAGATAGGGCGTTTAAATCCACAAATTCATTTTCAAAAGTAATGACATCACAATGAGTTGCTAATTTTGCCGTGGCTGTGGCATCATCAATTTTGGCTAAAATAGTTTCCGTGGCAAAAGGTACGGCGGGGTCGTCAGTTTGGGGGGTTTGAACAAATAAAGAAACCCCTAAAGATGAGGCTTCTATTCCCATCATCCAAGCCAGTTGTCCCCCTCCAATTACGCCAATTTTGGTCAGGGTTTGAGGTTGAATTGTGGAAGTAGATAGGGTGTTCATTTTTTAGCAATAGTTTCAACTTTACTTATTTTAACTGAATATAGCAATATTTATATTGAGCGTGATATTAATATAAAATTGAGTTACATTGAAGGTGAAATGCGCTCCTGCTTCAAGTGTATTTTCGGTAAGATCAGTTATAACAATCTCCTGGGACTTCTGCACCATGCCTGAAATGACCGTCAAAGACCTAGAGCGGATCGAGTCCGTCTTGTGTGAAGCTGGTTTGGACTATCAAATTGAACTGGAACAGGGTAATATCACCATTATGGGGCCATCAGATATAGTCGCCAGTGAAGTCTCCTTAGAATTTGCTCGTCAACTCAGTAATTGGGTGAAACCTCGTGGTTTGGGTCGTGTTTTTGACTCAGCAGGTGGGTTCATTTTACCAAATAGTGACCTAAAAGCACCGGATGTTACTTTTGTATTGCGCGATCGCTTGCTCAGAAGTGTGAGATATTTTGCGACCCTAGTTCCCGATTTAGTCGTTGAAGTCAAATCTCAAAGCGATCGTCTAAAAAAACTGCGAGATAAAATTAAAGTTTATATCCAACAGGGTGTTAAAGTTGCAATTCTGATTGACCCCGATACCTGTCAACTGGAAATTTACCGACCAGATCAGCCTGTAATTATATTAAGAAATGGTGATATTTTAACTGTTAGCGAACTGCTACCTGGATGGGAATTAATAGTTGCAGAAATCTGGCCTCCGGTATTTGATGAAGAGGATGTGTAATTAATTTTGTTTAGGTACTTATCTTAATTGGGTGCAGACACAGATGATACAGCGAGATTCCCCGATTAGGGTGAGGAGACCTCGCCCCTACATTTTTTTAACGCAGAGTGTCAACTGTGGTATAATTCCCTAGCTTGTTGTTGGGAAAGTCCGGTGAGATTCCGTTACTGTGCCGCAACTGTAATCAAGGAAAAAATAATTGAATTTTACTTTTTCAGCTTTTCCCTTGCGAGTCAGAATGCCAATTTCAAGCGGTTTAAGATTGGATAGAAACACGGTTTTAAACGAATAGAAAAAAAACCAGTTTCTAACTCATTCTCTGCGTTGCATGGAGAAAAAACAACTGTGAATTGGTTAGTTAAAACAAAAGTTTGTCCGGGGTTATTTTATGGGACTCCCGCCCAAGATGGGTTTTTAATTCGCATCCGCACTCCTGGGGGATGGCTGAATACTCAACAGGGGAAATTGATCGCCCAACTACTCCAAGAGTGGGGAAGTGAAACCCTACAAGTTACAAATCGAGGGAATTTGCAAATTCGGGCGGTACAAACTTCCCCGAGTTTAGACGTATTTCAAACCTTACAAAACCTGGGGTTAGCCGCTTTTGATCCTCGGATCGATCACCTGCGGAATATTATGGCTAGTCCCACCGCCGGAATTGATCCTCAAGAATTAATTGATACTCGTCCATGGGTTGAAAAATTAGATAATTTTATTCAGAATCATCCCTCAATTCTTGAACTAAGTCCTAAATTTAGTATAGGCATTGATGGCGGGGGAAAAGTAGGAATTGGAACCCGCTCACCCATAGTTTGGGAACACCGTTATAACGAAATTCAACTCTCAGCAGTTGCTGTTGATTCTATCCATTTAACCTCTGATATTTACTTCCAGTTAGCCCTCGGAGGCGATAAAACTTTATATCCTACTTCAGTTTTTATTAAACCAGAAAACTGTTTAGTCGTAGTAGAATCTTTGGTTAATGTTTATATCGATTATGTGCGGAAAAATCCATCTCCAACCGGGAAAAAACCTCGGATGAAACACTTACTCAAAGATTGGGGATTGGAAAAATATATTCAATTGGTTAAGGCTGAGTTAGAGTATCCCTTAACTCTAATTTCTGACGCAGAAAATACAGTTTTAAAAAATTTAAATTCCTTACCCTCCCAACCCTATGCCCATTTAGGAATTCATCCCCAAAAACAAGCCGAATTATCCTATTTAGGCTTATCCTTAAAATTAGGAAAATTGAGTGCAGATCAACTCTTGGAATTAGTAGAAATCTCGGAAACCTTTGGGAGTGGTCAGTTACGCTTAACCCCTTGGCAGACTATTTTAATTCCCGATATTCCCGATCAAAAAATACCGGAATTATTCCCCAAACTCGCCCCATTCGGATTATCAAATTCTTTAGTCGATGCGGCAATTGTTGCTTGCGCGGGAAAACCCGGGTGTGCGGCAGCGGCAACGGAAACCCAAATCCATGCTTTAATATTAGGAGATTATCTCAAGGAACAGTTAACGCTGAATTCCCCTGTGAATATTCATTTATCCGGTTGTGATAAATTATGCGCCCAACCGAGTCCGGCAGAAATTACACTTTTAGGAACAACAATTGAACAAAATGGCAAAAAAGTTGAGGGATATCAAGTTTATATTGGCAAGGGTCAAGACTCGTTAAACCATCAAGTTTGTGAGGGAAAACTGGTTGATATTCTTCCATTAATTAAGAAAGTTTGTATTGATCTCAATAAAACCCAACCAGAATAATTTTTTAAACATCAAATAATTAATATGTTAGATTACCTGCGAAATGGTGACGATATCTATAGAAAATCCTTTGCGATGATTCGCGCTGAAACTCCCTTAGAAAATCTATCGGAGGATTTAGCTCATGTAGCCGTGCGTTTGATTCATTCCTGTGGAATGACCGATATTGTTAAGGATTTAGAAGCCTCATCCGATGCGGTAAAAATCGGACGGGATGCCCTTACAAATGGTGCTAAAATTCTCTGTGATTCTCAGATGGTTGCTAATGGGATTACCCGCAAGAGATTACCTCAAAATAATCAGATTATTTGTACCCTGAATCACCCAGAGGTTCCCGAAATAGCCCATCGAATTAATAATACCAGATCGGCCGCGGCTTTGGAATTATGGAAACCGGATTTAGCCGGGGCTGTCATTGCCATTGGTAATGCCCCCACCGCCCTATTTCGCTTACTGGAATTACTGGATTTAGGAATAGCAAAACCCGCCCTAATTTTGGGTTTTCCCGTGGGGTTTGTGGGGGCAGAAGAATCAAAAGCCGAATTAGCCGCCAATAGTCGCGGTGTTCCCTTTATCACCCTACACGGGAGGCGGGGGGGAAGTGCGATCGCCGCCGCCGCAGTCAACGCCTTAGCAAAGGAAAACGAATTATGAGCCCATTAGGACGACTTTATGGATTGGGTATTGGCCCGGGAGATCCCGAATTACTCACCCTCAAAGCCCACCGCATTCTAACCACTGTCCCGGTCATTGCCTATCCGACCCTAGAAAATGGCAAGGTTTTGGCCCGGGCGATCGTAGCTGATTTTATTCGCCCCGATCAAATTGAAATTCCCATGCCCCTCCCCTTTAGTGTGGAGCGCAGTTCCCAACCCTATTATGATATCGCAGCCGACAAGATTGCCGAACAGTTGAGTCTGGGGCGAGATGTGGCGGTGCTCTGTGTGGGCGATCCCATGCTGTATGGCAGTTTTATGTATATCTTTAATCGCCTCGCGGGGCGGTTTGCCATTGAAGTTGTCCCCGGAATTTCTTCGGTGATGGCCAGTGCCGCCATGTTGGGCGTGCCGATCACCTATCGCAATGATGTTTTTAGCATTATGCCCGGCACATTGGAGGCGGAAATATTGCGCGATCGCCTTTCCAAAGTTGACGCTGCTGCTATTATTAAATTAGGCCGACATTTTGCGAAAGTTCGGGATATTTTGCAGGAATTAGGATTATTAAATCGCGCCCTTTATATCGAAAGAGCGACTTTACCGAATCAAAAAATTATTCCGATTACTGAAGTTGATCCCGAAGCCGTTACCTATTGGTCATTAATTTTAGTTCCGAGTACCACCCAACCCCAATGAAACCACCCGCTATTATTATTCTAACAGAAACCAGTATAAAAGTTGCTCGGGAAATTCAACGGGTACTCGGTTCATCCATGATTTATGGTTTAATTCATCGGACTCAATCGGCGGATTTAACCTATACAAATTTTGGGGAAACGGTGCGAGAATTATTCCAAACCGGAACACCGATAATTGGAGTTTGTGCGGCGGGAATTTTAATTCGGACAATTGCTCCTTTATTGATGAATAAAAATACCGAACCTGCGGTTTTAGCGATCGCGGAAGATGGTAGTGCTGTTGTGCCTTTATTGGGGGGTTTACAAGGAGTTAATGATTTAGCCCGTCAAATTGCCTCAGCCCTGCAAATTTCCCCGGCAATTACCACCAGTGGCGAGATTAGATTTAAAACTACATTATTATCTCCCCCTGCGGGTTATCAATTAGTTAATCCCGATGATGCTAAAACTTTTATTGCTGATTTGTTGGCGGGTGAAACAGTAAAATTAATCGGTGCAGCCGACTGGTTAGAAAAGAGTCAGTTACCCTTTGCCACCGATGGGAAATTAACTATTGAGATTCGAGATTATAATAGTTTGGCATTAGCAAAACCGAGTTTAAATTGTTTGGTTTATCTGTTGGATCAGGGAAAATCAACGGAGGAGAAAAAGGATTTCTACCGAACTACCCTAGGGGAAGAAAGCCCGATTTCCCCGCCAGAAACCGGGCTAAATCAGGGGAAATTAGCGATCGTGGGAACGGGGCCGGGTGCAGTTCGTTGGATGTCTCCAGAGGTGCGAGAGGTGCTGGAAACCGCAACGGATTGGGTGGGTTATAAAACCTATTTAGATTTAGTAGAATTTCTGCGGAAACCGGAAATTATTCGCCATGAATCGGATAATCGGGTGGAATTAGATCGGGCGGAAACAGCTTTAGATTTAGCGACTCAAGGGCGGTCGGTGGTGGTAGTTTCTTCCGGTGATCCGGGGATTTATGCCATGGCATCGGCGGTGTTTGAAGTATTAGAAAAAAAGGCAAAACCGGCATGGGAAACCGTGGAGATTCAGGTCTGTCCTGGGATTTCGGCGATGCAAGCGGCGGCGGCGAGTGTGGGCGCGCCCTTGGGACATGATTTTTGTGCAATTTCGTTATCCGATATTCTTAAATCTTGGGAAACCATTGCTAGGCGAATTGAGTTAGCGGCAGAGGCGGATTTAGCGATCGCATTTTATAACCCAGTTTCTCAGGATCGGACTTGGCAACTTTCCCAGGCAAAAGAGATTTTATTAAAGTGGCGATCGCCCCAAACCCCGATTATTTTAGCGCGTAATTTAGGTCGAAAAGGGCAAACCGTGACGATCAAATTCCTAGAACAATTGACCGTTGAAGATGCCGATATGCGGACAGTTATTTTAATCGGATCAAGTAAAACTCGGATGATTCAGCAAGGAGATAAAAAGCCATGGGTTTATACCCCGCGTCACTATAGCAATCCGATTTGATGGGTGTCCCAAATTTCTGATCAATAGGGAATGGGCAATAAATAATAGGATTAATCCTGAGCTCAAATTCAAAAAATTACATGAGTTTTACCATGCTAGATGAAATCATTAATCTTCAAAATGCAATTATTCCTATTTGTGCGATCGTAACACCGGATACGCCTCTGTTGGAAGCATTAATGATCATGAATCAAACCCATACAAAACAGTGCTTAATCCCCGAATTACCCCATCCGACTGAAAATTTAACTTTTTATTCTCAGCCTCCCGGATGTCTATTGGTGATGGAAGATGAAGAATTAGTGGGCATTTTAACCGAAAGAGATACGGTAAAACTAGCCGTTCAAGCTGAAAATTTATCTCAAATAACGGTTAAACAGATTATGACAAAACCCGTAATTACCTTAAACCGTGAAGAATTTACGGATGTATTTGTGGTTCATAATATGATGCGTCGTTTTCAAATTCGTCACTTACCGATTCTGAATGAACAGAAACAAGTTTTAGGGTTAATCACATTAAGCAGCTTGCGACAGGTTTTAAATCATCACCATTTTTTGAGGTTTCGCCAAGTTTCAGAAGTGATGACTCGTCAGGTTATTACAGTTGATCCCTTAACTTCTATTCGTGAGATTGCGACAATTTTAGCTCAATATAATATTAGTTGTATTGTGGTTGTGGTTGAACAAGAAGGCACATTCTACCCCGTCGGAATTGTCACCGAACGAGATATTTTACAACTGCAAGCCTTGGAACTTAATTTACAAAATCTCACCGCCGAAGCGGTGATGAGTTCTCCTATATTTTCAATTCAATCTACAGAATCTCTATCAACAGCACAACAAATTTTACAAAAACATAAAATCCGCAGATTAGTAGTTGTCAATGAACGGGGAGAATTACAAGGAATTATCACCGAGAGTAATTTAGTTCAGGTTTTAGATCCTTTGGAACTCTATGGGATTTTAGAAATATTAGAACGAAAAGTCAATCAATTAGAAGAATCTCGAATTTCATTGCTCAAAAAACAAGATTTTGAACTCGCTCAAGCCCTAGAAAATCAGGAGTTCAGTCTTTACTATCAACCTCAAATAGATTTAAAAACCGAGGAAATTGTTGGTGCAGAAGCATTAATTCGGTGGATATCTCCTGAAAAGGGGAATATTTCGCCGATTGAATTTATCCCGATTGCTGAAAATACAGGTTTGATTGTGCCTTTAGGGAAATGGGTATTAAAAACTGCTTGCACCCAAGCGGTTGCTTGGAAACAGGTGGGACTTGCAGCCATGGAAATTGCGGTTAATATTTCGGCTCAACAGCTTGAAGATGAGAACTTCGTATCCGATGTGATATCAATATTAACACAAACAGGTTTAGAACCCCAGCGATTAAAATTAGAATTAACCGAAAGTGTGCTAGTTCATAATATTAATTTAACCTTAGAAAAATTTAAACAGTTACAGGAATTGGGCATCGAAATTGCCATTGATGATTTTGGCACGGGTTATGCTTCTTTAAGTTATATTCAAAACTTTTTATTTGATATTTTAAAAATTGATCGCTGTTTTATTAAAGATATTACGCAAAATAATAAAAATTCAGCGATTGTTTCTGCGATTATTCGACTAGCCCGTCAACTGAATTTTAAAGTCATTGCTGAAGGGGTAGAAACGGAGTTAGAACGAGAGTTTTTAACTCAACAAGGTTGTGATTTTATTCAAGGGTATTTGATTAGTCCTCCTCTGCCCTTTGAACAATTCTGTGATTTTTATTTCCGCTATTCTGAGAAAATTAAGCAGAATTAAACCTCTCCAGTTTCTCCTAAATATCGGGTTAAATAGGGAGAAAAAACTTCATAAATCAGGGTTAAGGGTTTGCCATGATGCCAGAATAAATAATGACGTCCCCAAAACGGCCCGGATTCTCCAAAGGCTAATTCTAAGGCTTTGCTATCCCCATAATAAATTCCCTGCACGTCCCGATAAAGTTCCGTTCGCAACCGTGCTAAACTCGCCCAGATGGGCAAAGATCGGTTTTGTAAATATTCATCAACGTGACTGGCTTCCCACCAAGAGGTGGCGTAGGCTAACCGTTGTCCCGATGCGGTTCTTAACCAGACTTGACGGCGGACACGGGGGCCAGGAACCGCTAAAATCTGTTCTGGGGCGTTATCCGTGCTCAAACCAATGGCTGACATATCAATCACATCAACCTCTGTGGGTTCCCCCGTCAAAAGTTGCAGATGTCGAGTCGGAGAAACCATCCCCCAACATTAGAATTTGCCAAGGGGGAGAAAGTTGACTATGGGGTAGTCCTTGTTTCACAATGGCTTCATCCCCCTGCCATCGACACTTAAGACGATGCCAAGCTGTGGGTTGAGTAACGGGTTCTAGTCTTCTAATACTGGCGGTCAAGGCTCTTTACAAAACTTAATGTATATTTATTGTTTATGATAGCGCCACAATGGTCATCTGTCGGGTTTTAGGGATTAGTTTATGAATGACGGTTTAAAAGAGGTGACAATTTATACCGATGGAGCCTGTAGTGGCAATCCCGGGCCAGGAGGATATGGCGTGGTCTTAATGTCTGGCCCTCACCGCAAGGAATTATCGGGAGGATATCAACTCACCACTAATAATCGCATGGAATTAATCGCGGCTATTGTCGGATTAGAAGCCTTGAAATTTACCTGTGCGGTTAATTTATATACGGATTCTCGCTATATAGTTGATGCGATGAATAAAGGATGGGCGAAGAAATGGCAGAAAAATAATTGGAAACGCAGTCAAAAAGAATCGGCTAAAAATCCTGATTTGTGGGAAAGATTACTCACTATATCAGAACAACATCAAGTGCAATTTTTTTGGGTGAAAGGTCATTCGGGAGATGAAGAAAATGAATGTTGCGATCGCTTGGCAGTAAAGGCTTATCAACAACCGGATTTACTCCCGGATTTAGGTTATGAAAAGGCTGTTGATGAGTAGATCAAGGCTGGTTTTCGACATAAGGATAAGCCAAAATTTTACTATCCATTGTCACTAAAGGACAATCATAAACCCTGGCACTGGCAACGATAATCTGATCTGCTGGGTCTCGATGAAAATTACCCGGAAGTTGAGTAGATTCTACACAAATTCTAGGCGTTAGATTTAGAAGACTTATTCCGGGATAAATTAGTGCCTGATCCAGCCATTCATCCACAGGACAAGGTAGCATTAACCGACTTCGTTCAACCAACTTCGCAATCTCCCAACAGGAAATTATACTGATACCTAAGCCTTGAAATTCTTGCTCTTGGATATACTGCTTATAATCCTGTGGGAGTTGAGAATTGTCATGCACCCACCACACCCAAATATGGGTATCTAGTAAAATCATTGTATAACTTCCCAATCCTCTTGAGCTACGGGTTCCATCGGCTCAATATACTCCACAGTCATTCCGCGCAAAGCATATTTTTTTTGTTCAGATCCCTTCCCCTGTCGAGACAGAATAATAATTTCTACCTCCTCACCCGAATCAAAGGGTAAATTTTCTAAGGTTAGTGTTTTATTATCTGTGATTGTTGCTTCAATACGATGTGCCAGCATGATGTATATTCTCACATAATATGTTGAGTAAAACTAAGATCTGATCACATTATATCCTCAAAATTTTATATAATAATATTTGTCAGTCCTGCAAAGGCGAATCAATGAATATGGCGATCGCAACTGAAACCTTTTCCCTAGAAGACTTTATCGCAAATCCTCCCGATCATCAAGAGTGGGTGGATGGACAATTGGTGGAGAAAATCGGAATGACCATTAAACATAGTCGGATTCAATGTCGGTTAGGTCGTTACTGGGGTAATTATGCGATTGAATCAGGACAAGGAGGAGATGCTTACACGGAACTTCCCTGTCGCACATTAAAACAAGGGCGACGTCCTGATGTTTCCTATCTCACACCGGAATTACTAACAGAATTTGGGGAATTTCCCACCTTACCCCAAAGTCCCCCCCTTCTAGCTGAAATTGCATCTCCGAGTGATGCGGCGGAAGATTTATTTGCTAAAGCCAGTGAATATTTAGAGTCCGGTTGTCGGGAGGTTTGGTTAGTATTTCCTGAGAATCATCGCATTTTAATTATTACTGAAAATCAAACCTGGGCGTTTAAATCCGGTGATATTATTAATACACAAATTATTTTATTAGGATTTAGTCTTGAAATCAATCAATTATTCGGTTAACTTTCGTAGTAAGCCCTTCAGGGCTGAATCTGTAATTTATTAACCTAAATTATTTCAATAAAAATTAAAAAGTTGGGTTATTCTATCCGTCAACCCAACTTAAAAACGGGTTTAAAGTTGTTCAGGATCAATTCCTAATTCTCGGAGTTTAGCTGCTAACTTATCAGCACGTTGCTGTAAAGTTTCTCGTTGTTTTCGTTCTTGAAAAACCACTTCTTCAGAAGTTAAAACCAGTTCACCTCCAGAATTAAAAAATCGCAATTTATTCTCAAAAACTCCTAAAAATAGTTCTAACTGTTGACTCCATAACCACCCGTTTTCATTCGGTGAAATCGGTTGATATTGACCCTCAACAATATGAAACCCAGCAAATTCCAAGGAATTAGGATCAAACCAAAAATAATCAGGAGTACGGAAAACATCCTGATAGATTTCTTTTTTCAGTCCTCTATCCGTATCCGCCGTTGTTTTTGATAACATTTCAATAATCACATTCGGATATTTGCCATCTTCTTCCCAAACTACCCAACTATTACGCGGTTTACGTTCTGTTCCCAGGACTACAAAAAAATCTGGCCCGCGAAATTCCTCTGATTTTTTTTGACGCTGACTATAATAAATAGTCAGATTTCCAATAGCATAGAAATCATCTCGATTTTGCCATAACCATTCTAAAGAGTTCAATAAAAGTAGAATTTGGCGGAGATGGAGTTCGCTTTCCAAAGGTGGCTCCTGACTTAATAAATCACTGGGCGGAAATTGCACTTCATCGAGAAGTGTTGGCGTTTGAATTTGGGCTTCAACAATAGACATGATTGCATCTCCGTTAGGAGGATTGTTTTTTATTATAGTTGAAAAAAATAGCGATGGCTTATAATTATTTTAATCTCAAATTACCCTAAGATCGAGATATTCCTCAATTAGATAATGCTGAAAAATTTGCTAGACAAGCGATAGAACTTCAGCCATCAAGTCATCATCCTTATACTTTAATGGGTGCAATTTGTTTTGATCGTTATGATCGTTATGAAGGAGAAAAATGGTTTGAAAAAGCGATATTATAAATAATAGGGTAAGCCAAAGGATTTTGTTGAATCGAAGTTAAATTTTTATCTACAACTCTAATAAACTCAGATCCCAGTTGACTAATTTGTGATTCATACCACTGATAAGCCTCATCTAAATCTAATTCAGCCTCCTCTGAAATTTTAATTTTATATGTCATTTTTAATAATTCTTTGCTTAACTACTTCCCAAGATTCACCTTGATTTTCAATATTTTGATAGGATGCTAAACGCCGATCTAATTCTTGTTTCTGAGATTGAGTTAAAGGAATTTGATCCGCATTAATAACAATACTATCCCAAATATCTTCTATTAATTTAATCTTTTTGGGAATAGTTAGGGGTAAAATTTGTTCAGACAAGAGACTATTCATAAATTAAACTATGTAACTTGATAATCTTACCTTAGCTTAACTGATTTTTATCATTTTGTGTCATTTTTAATGATTGGAGATCGCTCTTGGGAGTTGGGGTGCGATCTTCGCAGCTTACCGTAGGTATCGCTCTTTTGGGTGTAGGGTAGTTGATGGTGCGTGTTGATGTGCGATGCCGCTATCACCCTCCGTCGAACTCACGTTAATTTTATCCTATAAATCAGGGTCAGAAACCCGGTTTCTTGGAGTTGTGCGTAAGTCTAAAAAAAATAAGGTGAGTTACAAATTTCGTAAACCCACCTAAAAATCAATATTGAATCAAAGATTAACCCTTCAAAGCTTCTGCACCACCAACAACTTCCAGAAGTTCCTGGGTAATGGAAGCCTGACGAGCTTTGTTGTAGGATAAAGTCAGAGATTTAATTAAATCTCCAGCATTTTCACTGGCATTACTCATCGCCGTCATCCGGGCGGCTAACTCACTGGCAATAGATTCTTGCCAAGCGCGTAACAATTGGTTAGTTAAAAACAAAGGTAATAACGCATCCAAAATCTGAGCCGGATCTTGTTCAAAAATCATATCTCTGGGTAAATCCGTCAGAGTATTTTTGACTTTCTCCCGTGTGACTTCAAATTGACCATTTTTAGTCGTCAAACGGAAAATCTCATCATCTTGAGGTTCCAACCCTTGAGGATCAAGGGGTAACAGGGTTTGAATCACCGGACGAGAAGCAATTAACGAAACAAATTTCGTATAAATTAACTCAATCCGATCCAATTCCCCGGATAAAAATAAATCCAGAAGATTGTCCGCAGAATCCCGAACTCTATCTAAGGCTGGATTTTTTTCAGGATTTTCTACCGTTGCGCGGATAGGAGTATCCCGTCTTTGGAAATATTGAATCGCTTTGCGTCCTACCAACAAATAGGTGCATTCAACACCCTCGGCTTCTAACTCTTTAGCGCGAGTTTCAGCCCGTTTAATCACGCTACTATTATAAGTACCGCACAAGCCCCGATTACCAGCAATCACCAATAATCCGACCTTTTTGACTTCCCGTTGTTTGAGTAGCGGTAAATCTGCTTCTTCAAATTTCAAACGGGATTGTAACCCATAAAGAATTCCGGCTAATCGATCGGCAAAAGGGCGGGAGGCCAAGACTTGTTCCTGGGCACGACGCACTTTGGCTGAAGCAACTAGACGCATTGCTTCTGTGATTTTTTTGGTATTTTTAACCGAATCAATGCGATCACGGATCGCTTTTAAATTTGACATAGTTTTGTCTATAGCAGGGAACGGGTAACAGAGAACAGGTTTCACCAGTCAAGGTTGGCTGCATCAGTCTTTATCAAACACTTTTGGGCGCGACTGCTATAGCAATCCGTGTAGGATTTGTGATAAAAACCTGTAGGGGTTTGGTCTCCAAACCCTCTTTGCGCCTGGGTTTGGAGACCAAACCCCTACAACAAAATGTTACAACCCCTACACGGATTGCTATACATCACCCAGCAACAGTGAATAGTATCTTAATTATTACACTGATAACTGATAACTGATTAAGCTGAGACTAAGAAGGTTTGTTTGAATTCGTTGATCCCCTCTTTCAGCAGACCTTCAGCTTCATCATCAAGGACTTTTTTGCCTTGAACAATTTCCACATATTTGGGCTTGCTATTTTTCAGATATTCCCGCAGTCCAATGGCAAAAGCCACGATTTTTTCCACGGGGATCTCATCAAGGTAACCATTAATTCCCGCGTAAATCACCGCCACCTGTTCAAACAATTGCAGGGGAGAATTTTGGGACTGTTTTAACAGTTCTTGCAGACGTTTGCCCCGTTCCAATTGGTTACGGGTGGCTTGGTCTAAATCAGAGGCAAACTGAGAAAATGCAGCTAATTCAGCATACTGAGCCAACTCCAATTTCACTTTCCCTGCCACTTTCTTCATGGCTTTGGTTTGAGCCGCCGAACCCACCCGGGATACGGAAATCCCCGCGTTCACCGCCGGACGTAAACCGGAGTTAAACAAGTCAGAGGAGAGGAAGATCTGACCATCGGTAATCGAAATTACGTTAGTCGGAATGTAGGCCGAAACGTCACCCGCTTGGGTTTCAATGATCGGTAATGCCGTCATACTGCCGCTACCGAGTTCGTCGTTCAGTTTCGCCGCCCGCTCTAATAACCGAGAGTGGAGATAGAACACATCCCCAGGATAGGCTTCCCGTCCGGGAGGACGACGGAGTAGCAGGGACATTTGACGGTAGGCCTGGGCCTGTTTCGATAAGTCATCATAGATGACCAGGGTGTGTTTGCCCTTGTACATGAAATACTCGGCGATCGTTGCCCCTGTATAGGGAGCCAGGTATTGCAGGGTTGCGGATTCACTAGCACTCGCAGCCACAACGACGGTATAGGCCATCGCGCCTTTTTCTTCTAGGGTTGCCACCACCTGAGACACCGTAGAGGCTTTCTGACCAATAGCAACATAGACGCAGATCACGTCTTCGCCCTGTTGGTTGATGATGGTGTCAATGGCGATGGAGGTTTTTCCAGTTTGACGGTCACCAATAATTAATTCCCGTTGACCCCGACCAATGGGGATCATGGAGTCAATGGCGGTAATCCCCGTTTGCATGGGTTCGCACACGGAACGACGGGAGATAATCCCAGGAGCAGTAGATTCTAATAGGCGGGTTTCCGAGCTTTTAATATCGCCTTTACCATCAATGGGGCGGGCTAAAGCATCGACAACCCGGCCTAACATGGCGTCCCCAACGGGGATCTGAGCAATTCTTCCGGTGGCGGTGACGGCGGAACCCTCTTGAATTTCCCGACCTTCACCCATTAACACCGCACCAACGTTATCTTCTTCCAGGTTGAGGGCAATACCGATAGTACCGTCGGCAAATTCTAACAGTTCACCGGACATGGCTTTATCTAGGCCATAAATCCGGGCGATACCGTCACCCACTTGTAGAACAGTTCCGACGTTGGTTTCTTTAACGTCTTGGTCGTACTGTTCAATTTGTTGCTGAATAATACTGCTAATTTCGTCAGGTCTGATCGCTACCATTGTTCTTGTCAGTAGTTAGGGGTTATAAGTTAAAAAAAGATCCCCGACATGAGCATGACGGGTCACCAGATTTTATTGGGCTAATTTGATGCCAATTCGGCGCAGTTGTCCACGCAAACTGGCATCTACTACGCGAGATCCAACTTTAATAATCACACCGCCCAAGAGGTCAGGGTCGATGGTTGTGGCAATTTCCACTTGTCGAGCATTAGTCATGGCTTTGACTTTTGCGGTTAAAGTATTCTGTTGATCTTCTGTTAACGGATGGGCGGAAGTGACTTCTGCCAATACCGTTTGATTCAGTTTCCGCAGTAATACTAAATACTGTTGACCAATTTCCTCTAGGAATAAAATCCGACCTCGATCTACTAACAACAGCAGGAAATTCCGCAATGCGGGATTAACTTCGTCGGCCGTGATCCTTTGCAGAATGGCTTTTTTATCCTGGGGTTTAACCACAGGACTGCCTAAAAAGGTTTTTAATTCTGCGGAACTGTTTAGTAGTTCGAGTAAGGAGCGAATCTCATTCCCGAATTCTTCGGTTAAATTTCTTGATTGAGCCACGGACATTAACGCCGAGGCGTAAGGCTCAATAATTTGTCCGGCGATCGCACTCATATTCAACCTCCCAGCAGAGCTAGACTCTGATCAATTAACCGTTCCTGAATATTGTCATTCAGATGCTGTTTGAGTTGAGATTCTGCCCGTTCAATGGCTTGACTAGCAATTACAGAACGCAGTTGAGAGATCACCCGTTCCCTTTCGGAATCTAACTCCTGACTGGCGGTGGCCCTCATCCGTTCCACATCTTCGGTGGCTTTAGTCAGAATTAAGTTAGCAACCGTTGTCGCCCGTTCTTCGGCTTCAGCTAAAATCCGTTGGGCGACCGTTTGGGCGTCACTGAGTTTCTGCTGTTGTTCGGCCAGAGAAACCTGTGCTTGTTCTTGGCGCTGTTCCGCTTCTTTAATGGCTTCTTCAATGGTGGAGCGTCTTTCACTTAGGATTTTTCCTAAAAACCCTCGCCCAAAGTAAACCAGCACAACAATCAGAATAGCTAGGTTAATTAGGTTCGTCTCTAAAATATTGGTATTGAGACCAAATCCAGCTTCAGAGCTAGCTTCTGTGGCTAGTAATAAAACAGTCTCCATGATGTTCTTCTCATAAATGCGCGGCCAAGTCTCTAACCTCTAAATAATTTCAGAAGGTAAAACTTTAGCCTGGGCTATTATCTTCAATCGGAATTTTCTGGAAATCTAACAAAAAAGTTAGGGCATCCAAGATTATTTAACTAACTCAGCCCCTAATAATTTTTCTAAAATTTGGCGACTGAGGGGTTCAACTTGTTGCTCTAAAGCTTGTAGGGCTTGTTGTTTTTCCTGTTCGATTTCTTGAGCCGCTTTTTCTCTGACTTTTTGCGATTCTTGCATAGCTTCTGCTACCTTCTCAGAGGCATTTTTCTGAGCTTCTGCCTGGGCTTTAACAATGGTCGCTTGAGCTTTTTTGCGAGTTTCTGCTAACTCTAATTCGTACTGCCGTGCTAATTTTTCCGCCTTAGCCAGACGTTCTTTGGCGCCCGATTCCCGCTCGCGGATATAATCTGAGCGTTCATCAATTGCCTTTCCTAAAGGTTTATAAAAAACCTGGTTCAAAATCACTGCCAGAACTAAGAACTGTACTGCCATTAACGGCAGGGTGGCATCCAGATCAAAAAGTCCTCCTTCTTTGGCAGCTTCTTCAACCGCAAATAGAATTGTCCCGTGCATTATTGTCCCTTGAATAGTTTCATCAAGATGGATTTTAGACTTAGATTTCAGATGTTCTGAAACCTAAAACCTAAAATCCATGTTTTGGATTACTGTTTAGGCGAAGGGGTTAGCAAACAGCAGTACCAGAGAAACCACTAAACCATAAATGGTCAGTGCTTCCATGAAGGCTAAACTTAACAGTAAAGTCCCACGAATTTTACCTTCTGCTTCGGGTTGACGGGCAATCCCTTCCACTGCTTGACCAGCAGCAATCCCTTGACCAATTCCAGGGCCAATCGCGCCTAAACCAATAGCTAAAGCAGCAGCAACAACGGAAGCAGCAGCAATTAGTGGATTCATGATAATTTTCTTCCTTCTAAATACAAAAGAGTTAACAAACAATCAGTTAGACAAAATGAAATCAATCCCGATCAGCATTGATCAAATTAGGAGGTTTGAAGAAAATATTTTTCTTCTTTGTCCCGTTACAAATGCTAAATTCGTTAGATGGATTGGAGTTCCCAAGACTTTATTTTACCAATAAAGGGGATTAAGTTTAACCCAATAGCAGATTTTAGAAAAATCAATCTCTAAGAAAAGAAATTTTAAAGTTTTTGTTTCTTTTCCTAGTCGTGATGTTCTCCGCCATGTCCTTCTAGGGCTTCACCAATATAGTTCGCCGCCAGGGTCGCAAAAATCAGTGCTTGAATGGCACTCAAGAATAAACCCAAAACCATTAGAGGCAGAGGAATAAACAGGGGTACCAGGAATACCAACACGGCAACCACCAGTTCATCGGCCAAAATGTTACCAAACAAACGGAAACTCAGGGAGAGGGGTTTGGTAAAATCTTCAATCACCCGAAATATAGCGAGAAACGCCATCGGTTGGGCGTAATCAGCAAAATAACCCACTAGGCCTTTTTTTCTGATTCCGGCGTAGAAATACGCTAAAGAAGTTAACAGCGCTAACGCCACTGTAGTATTGATATCACTGGTGGGGGCTGCTAATTCACCAGAAGGCAGTTCGATCACCTTCCAAGGAATTAAAGCACCTGACCAGTTGGAGGCAAAGATGAATAAGAACAGTGTTCCAATGAAGGGAAACCCAAGAACGATATTCTTTTTCCCCGATTTGATCTTTAGCCAGGTTGCGAATGAATTCTAGGACGTACTCCATAAAATTCTGCATCCCACTGGGAATTCGCTGCACGTTGTTGCTGGCCAACACTGAGACGATAATCAGCAAACCGATGACAAACCACGAAGTCAGAAAAATCTGACCATGCAGTTTTATACCGCCGACTTCCCAATAAAGGTGCTGGCCAACTTCTAAACTAGCGAGAGGGAGAGGATTGAAGGTGTTTAAAACAGTCAGCATTTCCATGTCCGTAGGCTTCCTCTACAGATTGAGGACTGGAGGATTCCGCGTTACTTATTTAGGCTTGTTGGTGAACACTGTTATTAGCACATACAACATGAGAGCAACTTTGTAGGTGAGAAATCCTAAAAAAATCGGTAGAATCTTTAGCTGATGCAATTGAGTGGCTACAATGATTACACCCGCGAGGATCAGTATCCGATTCTGGCTGAGTTTTTCTTTTCCCCTACCTAGTTTTTCTACATCTTTGCCGAGCATTCGCAAGTAGAATATACCTACTGCTGCCCCAACTAAATAGTTCAGGGCGACATCCAGAGGATAGAAACAGCAAACTGCCACAAAAATTGCCCCCGTGGCTGTGATCGTCATCAATAACAACTGGCGTTGCAATTGATAATACTCCAGCATGGAAGGGTCGGGTTCTACAACGAGATTAGACCCGGATTCTACTGTTTCCTCTGCGTTTGTCATAGCTACTTGGACAGGTTCACCAATTTTTAGTTCAGTCATAACTGCTTGATCGGAAATCCGAAAGCGGCAGTTCTAACTTTCCCTAAGTTCACGCACACAGCGTATAACACGCTCTGCAAGCCAATGTGAATCATATCATGTTCTGTTCCCAGAACTTAAAAGAAAATTAATGATCGCTGTTGACTAAATTGTAGTAAGCCCTTCAGGGCTTTCTTAACCATCAACCAACAACTCGCCTAATTTTCCAATGCAGCTTGAATATTCTGTTTAAGTGTGGTAATGACATCCTCAATGGCAATTTCCTGGGCATTGTGGGTGGCCCGTTCTACCAGTTCCACTTTACCCGATTTAATCGAACGTCCGGTGACAATCCGGTAGGGAATCCCAATCAGATCGGCGTCTTTGAATTTTACCCCGGCTCGTTCATTCCGATCATCGAGGAGGGTTTCAATTCCGGCTTGATTTAATTCCGTATAGAGTTTTTCGGCAATTTCCACCTGTTGAGTGTCGCTAATATTAGGAATGGCAATAATCACTTGATAGGGTGCGATCGCCACCGGCCAAATTATCCCATCTTTATCATAGGACTGTTCCACGGCCGATTGTGCTAACCGAGATACCCCAACACCATAACATCCCATGACTAGGGGTAATTCTTCCCCCTGCTCATTGCTAAAGGTGGCTCCCATCGCTTGGGAATATTTAATCCCCAGTTGGAAAATATGACCGACTTCAATACCTCTAGCACTCTGTAAAATTTGGTTAGGGTCATGAACAGCGCGATCGCCTTTTTGAGCTTTTCTAAGATCTACAATACGCTTAGGTAAGGTAAATTCTTTGCCCCAATTTGCCCCCACAACGTGATATCCTGACTCATCCGCCCCGGTGACAAAATTCTTTAATTCAACGGCCGTTTGATCCACCAGTCTTAAAAACTTAGATTCAAGTTGTTCTCTATGGGTAATATAACTATCTTCTAACTTAGGAGAAATATAGCCTAAAGGCAGAGGTTTTGTTCTCCATTTTTCCTGGGTTTCTTCATCAGGAACCGTTAAGGATAATATCGTTTTTGCCTTAAATTCCGGGGCTAATTTGGTTAATTCATTTTGCAATTTAACCTCATTTACCTCCTGATCACCCCGAATACTAATTAAAACTAAAACCGTTGTGCCATTATCATAAACCACTTGATACAGAACATTTTTAACAATTTGATTCGGAGAACAGTTCAAGAATTTAGCTAAAGTGGCAATGGTGTTCGTATTCGGAGTTTCTAACTTTTGATATTCGGTAAAACTAGAAGGTTCAGCATCAACCGGATGGGATGTGGCTTTTTCCGTATTAGCGGCATATTTGCCATCTTCAGTATAGAGAACTTCATCTTCTCCCGCCTCTGCTAATACCATAAACTCTTGAGAACCTGACCCCCCAATTGCTCCAGAATCAGCTTCTACCGCTCGATATTGTAACCCACAACGGCTTAACATATTGCGATAGGCTTGATCCATATCTCGATAGGTTTTCTTCAAACTTTCTTCATCGCTATGGAAAGAATAACCGTCTTTCATAATAAATTCTCGCCCACGCATTAAGCCAAACCGAGGCCGAATTTCATCTCTAAATTTTGTTTGAATTTGATATAAATGAATCGGTAATTGTTGATGGGAACGGATCATTTCTTTCGCAATAGTTGTAATCACTTCCTCATGGGTTGGCCCTAATGCTAATTCCCGCTTCCGACGGTCGGTGAGGGAAAACATAATCCCCTCCGCTTTGGTATAGGTATCCCAGCGTCCCGACTCGCGCCAAAGTTCGGCGGGTTGAACTTGGGGAAGCAGACATTCCTGAGCCCCGGTGGCGTTCATTTCTTCTCGGACAATTTGAGAGACTTTTTGCAGCACTCGCCACATCAGGGGAAGATAAGCGTAAATTCCACTTCCAATGCGCCGAATATATCCCGCTCGGACTAATAGTTTATGACTAGGAATTTCCGCTTCTTTGGGATCTTCGCGCAGGGTGACAAATAGCATTTGAGAGAGTCGCATTTTTATATTTCCTAAAATTAAAGACCAATTTATTATTATCGCAGAATTGTGTTGAATTTGATTATCCTAATTTAAGGAACCACAAAAGCACTAAGACACTAAGAAATTAGAATGATCATTGCTATGATCAAAAAACCAGAAAACTAATTAATCTATTTTTGTTTTCTATACCTTATGGATTTTATTATTCTTTAATTTCTCCTAATTAATTTTAGGCGGAAATACTTTAGTTAAATCTAAGGTTAAATCAGGAAAACATGGTAAGGTGACAGACTGAGTAGGTAAATAAATCAGTTTACGAAGATAACCAAACTCTCCTTGTAGTTTTTGATAGGGTTGACAATAACATTCTAAACAAAAATCAACTAAATTAAATATCCAATAATTAGTAATATTATTTTCTGCATAAACTGATAGTTTTGTAGTTTGATCATAGTCTAAAGATGAATCAGAAATTTCAATCAAGAGTAGAATATCTTCTGTATGGGGATGACTGCTCAAATAGTCATCTTCTTTATTTTTAAGAATTACAACATCTGGTTCAGGTTCACTATAGTTAGATAAAATAATAGGATCTTGACCCTGTAAAGTTGCACCCTTACCAATTATGTTAGCTAATTCTCTAGCTAACCGTCTGTTGACAGTTGCGTGAAGCATTCCTTTTGCTGCCATTTCAATTATTTCTCCGCGAATGAGTTCAATTTTATCCTCTTTTTTGAAAAAGCCTAATTCAGTTAGGCGATGATAGTCTTCGATGGTAAATTTTTTAACAGTTGCGATCGCCATAATTTTAAGGTTAATAATTTCTGGGTTTAATGTGATTATTTTCTGTTATTCCTGATTAATTTATTGTGGGCGGAAATACTTTAGTTAAATCTAAGGTTAAATCAGGAAAACACGGTAAGATTATAGACTCGTTAGGCAAATAAATCAATTTACTGCGATAACCAAACTCTCCTTGTAAGTTTTGATAGTGCTGACAATAACATTCTAAACAAAAATCAACTAAATTAAATATCCAATAATCGGTAATATTATTCTCAGCATAAACCGATAGTTTTGTAGTTTGATCATAGTCTAAAGATGAATCGGAAATTTCAATCAAAAGTAGAATATCTTCTGTATGGGGATGACCGTTTATATAGTCATCCTTTCGGTTTTTAACAATCACTCGATCCGGTTCTGGTTCACTATAAGATGATAAAATAATAGGTTGTTGTCCTCTTAAGGTTGCTCGTTCTCCAATGAGTTTGTATAGTTCTCTTTCTAAGCGAGTTTCACAAACAGAGTGGGAAGTTCCTTTTGCTGCCATTTCAATGATTTCTCCGCGAATGAGTTCAACTTTATCCTCTTTTTTGAAAAAGCCTAATTTAGTCAGGCGGTGATAGTCTTCGATGGTAAATTTTTTAACAGTTGCGATCGCCATAATTTTAAATAAAAATAGGATTGATATTCATTATAATACAGTGCGAGCGTCCTCGTTCGCTGGAGAGGTTTTGAAGAAACTCCTATAATCAAATATTATAACCTCGGCACGGATTCTTATATCTATTCAATAGATAATAATTAGCGAGCGGGGACGCTCGCACTATCAAGAGATTTTAACAAAATTCATTAAAATAGTTCTGTCCCTTCAAACTGTTTAATATTTTGCAATTTGGCGGACTCTCCACAGGTGCGAGGAGTGGGTAACATTTTACCCGGGTTAGCTAAACCTTTAGGGTTAAAAACTGTTCTTACCCATTCCATGGTTTCTAAATCAACTTCGTTAAACATTTGGGGCATATAACATTTTTTATCCGCACCAATACCATGTTCACCCGATAAACTTCCCCCCACTTCCACACAGATTTTCAGAATTTCTCCGCCAATTTCTTCAACAGTTTCTAATGCACCTGGAACGGAATTATCATATAAAATTAAAGGATGTAAATTGCCATCACCCGCATGAAAAACATTAGCAATCCGATACCCATATTTTTCTCCCAGGGCTTCAATTTCTTTGAGAACATAAGCCATTTTTGTCCGTGGAATCACGCCATCTTGAACATAATAATCAGGGCTGACATGACCCGCAGCGGCGAAGGCTGCTTTGCGTCCTTTCCAAATTTTTAACCGATCTTCTGCATTACTAGCGGTGGTAATATTTCTCGCCCCATTGTTGATACAAATTTCACTCACCCGTTGTTTATTCGTATCAACTTCCACCTGTAAACCATCTAATTCAACTAATAGAATTGCCCCCGCATCTCGAGGATATAAACCAATTTTTACCACATCTTCAACGGCATTAATACTGAGGTTATCCATAATTTCCATACCCCCAGGAATAATCCCCGAACTGATAATATCAGAAACCGCCGACCCAGCCGATTCTAAATTGGTAAAATCTGCTAATAAAACACAAATTGATTCCGGTGCTTTTAAAATTCTTAAAGTAATTTCGGTGGCAATGCCCAACGTCCCTTCTGAACCAACAAATAACCCGGTTAAATCATATCCAGGCATTTCAGGAATATCGCCGCCAATATCGACAATATTACCATCGGGAGTGACGATTTTTAGCCCTAGAATATGGTTGGTTGTCACCCCATATTTTAAACAATGAACGCCACCGGAATTTTCGGCAACATTTCCCCCAATAGAACAAATAATTTGACTAGAAGGGTCAGGAGCATAATAAAAACCTGCCCCGCTCACAGCTTGTGTGACCCAATTATTAATTACTCCCGGTTGAACAACTACGCGCTGATTTTCTAAGTCAATATTTAGGATTTTTCGCATTAATGCGGTGACAATTAAAACACAATCTTCGACGGGTAAAGCGCCTCCAGAAAGTCCAGTTCCCGCTCCTCTAGCGACCCAAGGAATCAAATTGCGATCGCAAATTTTAACAACTTCTGCGACTTCTTCGGTGGTTTTGGGAAGCACTACTAATGCAGGACGTTGGCGATAGCTAGTCAGTCCATCACATTCATAAACCAGTAATTCTTCTCGACGTTGAATCACGCCTTTTTTCCCAACTATCGCCTCAAATTGTGGAATTAAGGGTTGCCAGTTTCGGGTTGCTTTTGATTGGGTAGCGACCATAGGAATAATAATTAGGAGAATTATGGATAGTTTATATTATATCGTTTTTGAGGAATATTTTTATGATTGATTTTAGGCATTCATTTTAATCGGGAGATCGATAACAAATTCACATCCTTCTCCTTCCTTAGAATTAAAACTTAGTGTTCCTTGGTGTTTTTGAACAATAATTTCATAGCAGGTTGTTAACCCTAAACCCATTCCTTGACCCACGGGTTTAGTCGTAAAAAATGGGTTGAATAATTGAGATTTGATAGTTTCTGACATTCCTATCCCATTATCTTTAATTCTAATTCTGACTTGATCGAGGTTAATTAATTCGGTGATAATCCAGATTTTAGGGGGAATATCAGGAGAAATTTCTGAACCAACGCCCAACTCTAAAGCATCTATTGAATTGCTTAATAAATTCAGAAAAACTTGATTAATCTGACTAGCATAACAGGTGACACGAGGTAAGTTATTATAGGATTTGATGATTTGAATTTCCGCCCGTTTTTCTTCCGCTCTCAAGCGATATTGTAACAGCAGTAATGTACTATCAAGTCCTTGATGTAGGTCTACGGGTTTAATATCCGATTCTCCTAAACGAGAAAAAATTCTTAATGCCAGAATAATGGTTCTAATTCTTTCTGTGCCTCTTTGCATCGACTCCAGAATATTTTGGAGATCATTGGCAACAAATTCTAAATCAAATTCTTCTAAGATTTTTTGAATATTTGCACTGGGTTGAGGATATTCTTTTTGATATAAATAAATTAAATTTAACAAGTCTTGAATATATTGTTGAGTTGGAGCTAAATTTCCTGAAATAAAGCTAATCGGATTATTGATTTCGTGAGCAATTCCAGCGACAAGTTGCCCGAGACTCACCATTTTCTCTTTTTGGATCAGTTGAGATTGCGTGGATTTTAATTCATCAAGAGTTAATTGAAGTTGAGAATTTTGTTGCTTTAATTGACTTTGTAACCGTTGAATTGTCAGTTGATTTTGAATCCGAATTAAAACTTCTTCAAATTGAAACGGTTTAGTAATATAGTCTACTCCACCCGCTTTAAATGCTTTAACTTTATCTAAAACATCATCTAAAGCACTTAAAAAAATCACAGGAATATTACGGGTGCGTTCATCTTTTTTAAGCTGTTCACAAATTTCATAGCCATTCATTTCGGGTAAATTAATATCTAATAAAATTAGATCGGGTAGAACAGTTTTAACGGCGGTCAATGCCATTTTTCCATTAATTGCTTTCCGCACATTATATCCCTGATTCACTAGCATTTGAGACAAGAATCTCAAGTTGTCTGGAATATCATCAACAATCAGAATATCAGGTTTAGGTGTACTATTTGAATAGGAATTCATATTAGATATTTAAGATAGGGTATAGAAAATAGTAATTGTTGTCCTATTTTTGAAAAAGGCAAGTAATTCCTGCTGCTCTGAAAAAGTTAATTATGTTTTTTCTGTTCCCTAGTTTATATTCCCTATTTTAACTATTAATCCAGGATGATTATAGAATTTTCATTAGGGATATTAACAGAATATCAGATAGCACCTATATCCATTATAATAATTTTTTGCCAGTATGGAAGACAAAAATAGTTTTTATATAGAATAATTAAATAAAGGATATAATAGATCTATAGGATTTTTATTCAAACTGTAATTCCTAAAATAAGAGTGCATATTAAAGAGTGTATACTAGAAAAAAGCGATTATGGAGCCATTTTGAATGTCAACCCTGCTGGAAAGAATCACAATTAATCCTAGGCAATGTGGTGGTCGTCCCTGCATTCGAGGTATGAGAATTCGGGTGTCAGATGTGTTAGACTTGTTTGCGGCTGGGCTAACTGCTGAAGATATCTTAGAAGAAATGCCTGATCTCGAAGCAGATGATTTAAAAGCTTCTCTTTTGTATGCCTCGCGGAAACTGAATCACCCGGTATTAGTAGCATGAAAATCTGGGTAGATGCACACCTATCTCCTGCAATAGCAACCTGGATTACCAACACATTTGGAGTGACAGCATTAGCATTGCGAGATCTTGGACTCAGAGATGCTGAAGATCCTGAAATCTTTGAAGCAGCAAAAGCACAGGGAGTCATTATGATGACTAAAGATAGTGACTTTGTTGATTTAGTTGAGCGACTGGGTTCACCGCCACAGATTATTTGGTTGACCTGTGGCAATACCTCCAATGCTAGGCTGCGCGAGATTTTAAGCGAAACATTACCTAGAGCATTAGAACTTTTGGGGGCTGGGGAGGCGTTAGTGGAAATCAGAGGAGATTAACAGCACAGGCTAACACTTCATGGCATCGGACAGTTGAAAATGGAAAATGAACCAGTTTTTGTCGGTATTTTATTTTCTGTTATTATAAAAATATCAATAACAAAGCTGTGCCATGAATACAAATAATAAATTTCCTCAGTATAAAAAAAGTCAAAAGACGGGTGACATTGGAAAATTCACTTTCAGCGAAACGTTTACTCGTTTTGGTACGGTTGGCTCTCCCGATCCAGATATGGGAATTGATTTTGAATGTAATTTGGTTGAAGATGAATATCTTACAGGTGTGTCATTTTACGTTCAACTTAAAAGTACCGAGAACGAAATCGAAATAACGGAGAGCAAATCTTCATTTTTTTCTGAACAAATTGAGTCAACTACAATTAATTATTGGTTAACGAAACCTATTCCAGTATTTTTATTTGTTTATAATATTCCAAGTGAAACCTTTTTCTGGTGTTATCCACAAGATCAATTTCCTGAAGGCACATTAGAATCAAAATTAAAGTCTAACGACAATATAAGCATTCGAGTCTATACTTCAAATCATTTTAGACGAAATATCAAAGAGATTCCTCCTGATCTTTTAAAAGCAATAAAGGACAAAGGTTTCCATGAGAAACTTAGTAACTTACAGAAAAAACACGAAGAAATATTAGAAGATAATACATCAGACTATAAAGAGCAACTAGAATACGAAAAATCTGGTAGGGAGGAAGAATATTGGGCTGATATTATGTTAGAGGACTGGAAAATAGAAAGACATAATTAGCAGTAAAAAAGCTCACACATCAATGTAGGAGATAAATTGTAAGCGAATTTATGTTAAATTAGCCTCCTCCCCCAATTGGAAAAGAGGCTAAAGGGTTAGACCTTAAGATTAACCACCCTAAATGGCAACCGCCACGATCGCATCCGACGCTTCAGGACTATCTTTTTCCGAAGGAGGAACAACTTGCCAGAACTTAGGTAAATACTCCGACCAGTTCGCCAGAATAGTTTTCGCCTTCTCGCTGACCGTGTGTTGCGCGTGTTGTGTGATTAACTCTTTTAACTGCTGTTCACCCATCGGCGTACTCACCCGTTGAATCTTGACAATTTCCGGGTTCACCATTTCGGGGAAATCTCCATCTTCATCAAGGAAATAGCCTAGACCTCCGGTTTGTCCGGCGCCCACATTTCGCCCCACCTTACCGAGAACCACAACCACACCCCCGGTCATATATTCGCAACAGTGGTCACCAGCACCCTCAATAACAGCCTTACCCAAAGAATTCCGCACCGCAAACCGTTCTCCGGCTTTTCCGTAGGCGTATAAAGTTCCCCCGGTGGCCCCATATAAACAGGTATTCCCGATAATCACATTCTCCGAGGGGTTATAAGTGACCGCCACCGGGGGTTTAATAATAATCTCTCCCCCGTGCATCCCCTTCCCGACATAATCATTCGCTTCTCCCGTCAGGGTTAACAGCATTCCAGGGAGGTTGAAGGCTCCAAAACTCTGACCCGCCGCCCCGATAAAGTTGAGGTGAATTTGTCCGGTGAACCCATTATTGCCATAGATAGAGGCGATTTTTCCGGCAATGCGTGTCCCCACCGTCCGGTCAGTATTCACGATCCGCAGGGTTTTCGTTACCGTCCCCTGGTTTTGAATGGCGGTGGCAATTTCCGCATCTTCTAATAACACATCATCCAAGACCGGGCCGTTACTATGGATGGGTTCATGGTTTAACCAACTGCGATCGCTTGTTACAGGTGCTTGGGTAAATACATCTAAATTCAGGTGTTGGGTCTTAGCCACATTCACCCCATCCCGGCGTTTTAACAGGTCAGACCGTCCAACTAAATCCACTAATTTCCGATATCCCAACCGGGCTAAAATATGGCGGACTTCTTCGGCGACAAAATAGAAGAAGTTCACAACATGGCCCGGAGTTCCGGGGAACCGTTCTCGCAGGCGTTCCTGTTGGGATGTGACCCCCACGGGACAATTATTCGTATGGCAAATCCGAGCCATAATACAGCCCTCGGCGATCATGGCAATGGTTCCGAAGCCGAATTCCTCAGCCCCCATTAACGCTCCCATCACCACATCCCAGCCACTTTTGAAGCCGCCATCCACGCGTAACCGCACCCGATCGCGGAGTTTATTACCCATCAACACCCGATGAACTTCCGTTAACCCCAATTCCCAAGGACTTCCGGCGTGTTTAATTGAAGTTAGGGGAGAAGCACCCGTCCCCCCGTCATGGCCGGAAATTTGGATATAATCGGCGTTGGCTTTAGCAACTCCGGCGGCAATGGTTCCAATTCCCACTTCTGCGACTAATTTCACCGAAACTGTCGCTTTGGGGTTGATTTGGTGCAGGTCAAAGATTAGTTGGGCCAGGTCTTCAATGGAATAAATATCATGGTGGGGAGGGGGGGAAATTAAGGTGACGCCGGGTTTAGACCGCCGCAACATGGCAATATATTCGCTAACTTTCTTGCCGGGGAGTTGGCCTCCTTCTCCGGGTTTGGCCCCTTGAGCCACTTTGATCTCGATGGACTGGGCATTCATCAGGTATTCGGGGGTGACTCCAAACCGTCCCGACGCTACCTGTTTAATAGCAGAACTGGCACTATCCCCGTTTTGTAATCCTTTTAAATGGGGACGTCCGGCCGAAATCCCATTAGCATCGACATCGTTAAAAATCTGGTAGCGGGCGGGATCTTCCCCACCTTCGCCGGAGTTGGATTTTCCGCCTAAACGGTTCATGGCGATCGCTAAAACTTCATGGGCTTCAGGAGATAGGGCCCCCAGGGACATCCCCCCGGTACAGAAGCGTTTGACAATTTCTTCGACGGGTTCGACTGCTTCTAAGGGGATAGAATGGCGATCGCTGTTAAAGTCCAACAAATCCCGCAAGGCCGTGGCTGGGCGGTTTTCCACAAATTGACGATAGAGTTCGTACAGGTCGAACCCTGGTTGTGCGACCGCACCCTGTAGAGACGTTCCATGGAACGTCTCTACGGGGCCAGAACGTACGGCTTGATGTAGCAATTTTGTCATCTCGGGGTTATTTAAGTGATATTCTCCCCGCGACCTGGCATTAACAAACCCGAAGTTTTCTAACTTTTTCGCCTCCAGGGGAAATGCCTTAGCATGGAATTGATAAACCTCTTGGCTTAACTCAGCAATGCTCAAACCCCCAACCCGAGAGACTGTCCCCCGAAAACCCATTTCCAGTAAATCTTCCCCAATCCCAATGGCTTCAAAGATTTGTGCTCCACGATAGGAAGATAACAGAGAAATTCCCATCTTTGATAAAATCTTGAGTAAGCCATCTTCGACGGCCTGGCGATAGTTTTTCTGGGCATCTTCCATGGTCATCGGGGGGATTTTGCCCTTCGACAGATTGTTCTGAATCAGGGGACTCGACCACCAATGGCGCACGGTTTCTAAGGCCATGTAGGGACAAATGGCCGAAGCCCCGTAACCGACTAAACAGGCAAAATGATGGGTACTCCAACATTGGGCCGTTTCCACCACCAGGGAGGCTTGTAACCGTTTACCAATTTTAATTAAATAGTGGTGAACCGCTCCCACAGCCAATAACGGCGGAATATAGGTCTGTTCGGCCGTTAATCCTCGATCAGATAGAATAATAATTTCCTTGCCCTGATCCACCGCTTGGGCGGCTTTTTCGCAAAGTTGGGTAAGGGCGATCGCGCAACCATTCGGCCCTCCTTCCAAACTATAGAGGGTAGACAGGGTGATCCCCGGAAAATCCGACTGACGCAACGCCTCTAACTCCGCCTCATTCAACAGGGGAGAGTTAATTTTATACAGTCGGGCGTCTTCGGGTTTCGGGTCTAACAAATTCCCCCGTTTCCCTAACTGCATGGAGAGGGACATCACAATCCGTTCTCGCAACGGATCAATTGGTGGGTTTGTTACCTGAGCAAATCGTTGTTTAAAATAGTTATATAATAACTGAGGTTTATTTGAAAGCACCGCTAGGGGCGTATCATCCCCCATACAAAACGTCGCTTCCTTGGCCGTACTCGCCATATCGGAAATTTGGATATCCACATCCTCCGCCCCGTAACCAAAGGCGGTTTGCTGTTGCAGGAGGGTGTCCGATGCTAATTGTTTTTCACTGATAAAGGGTTGGGGCTGCCCATCGGTGCGATACTGTTCTAACCAGGAGCGATAGGGGTGTTCATGGGCGACCCGTTGTTTGATCTGCCAATTTTTCAGGACTTCATGGGTACTCAAGTCCACCGCAATCATTTGTCCGGGCCCTAAACGGCCTTTTTCCTGAATTTGGTCTTCGGGAATATCCACCACTCCGGCTTCGGAGGAAACCATGATCACCCCATCTTTGGTGATACAATAACGGGCGGGACGCAGGCCATTGCGATCCAAGCAAGCCCCAATTTGTTTTCCATCACTGAACACCAATAAAGCCGGGCCATCCCAAGGTTCTTGGATGCCGCTATAATATTCGTAAAAATCCGTAATTTCCGGTAGATCTTTTAGGTTAGGCTGGTTTTGATAGGCTTCGGGCACCATGATCATCAGCGCTTCTAGGGGACAGCGCCCGGTTCTCACCAGCAATTCTAGGCAATTATCTAAATTAGCTGAGTCGCTATTATTAGCATCCACAAAGGGAATGAGGGTTTTTAAGCGATCGCCCCAAACCGGATGGGCTAAGACATTTTCCCGCGCCCGCATCCAGTTAATATTACCCAACAGCGTATTAATTTCCCCATTATGCCCTAACAGTCGCATCGGTTGAGCCAAGGGCCAGCGCGGCATGGTATTGGTACTGAAGCGCCGATGATAAACGGCGAAATTGCTCTTATAGTCGGGGTTAACTAAATCTAAATAAAATTCTCCCAGGATCGCCGATCGCACCATGCCTTTATAAACAATAGTACGGCAGGAAAAAGAACAAATATAAATATCCTCACCCCAGACTAACCCATCCTGTTTCAAGGCTACCCCGGAAGATCGACGGGCTAAAAACAGTTGTCGGTCAAGATCATCCCCGATATTTCCCTTAGCCGAATAAACCATAACCTGTTCGATGCGGGGTTGGTTTTCCCGCGCCTGTACTCCCAGGACTTCCGGTTTCACCGGGACTTCTCGCCAACCTACAATAACTAATTCTTCTTGTTTAAGGTCAGTTTCAATAATTTCACGGGCTTTAATGGCTAAATCAAGATCTTGGGGTAAAAACACCATCCCCACCCCATACTTGCATTCTGGCTCTTGTAAAATATCAATATTTCGTTCAGCAAACCAAGGAGCTAACAACTCCCAGGGAATAGCGGTCATGATCCCGGCTCCATCCCCGGAGTCCTGATCGGCGCTACAACCCCCCCGATGTTCTAAGCAGGTTAAGGCGGGTAGGGCTTTTTGTAGAATAGAATGGCTCGCCCCCCCCGATGGGTTAGCAATAAACCCCACCCCGCAGGCGTCTCTTTCTTCCACTAACCACGGTTGACCCGGGTAGGGGTAGCCCATATTTCCTGCTATGAACTCTTGTTGATGGTTTGGTTGGGGGTTGTGATTAACTCTAGTGTTATCCATATCTTGATTCTATTGAGTGAGGATGCTTGAAGCGATTGAATTTTAACCAAAATTGACATCGGGTGCAAAAACCCTAGTCTGACTAGCATACACCCAATTGGGTCACGGTAGGGGTGAAAATTTAAGATCTGTTGACATATCAGATTGTTTAGGATAGATAGTTGGTTGGTAACGGTCTATCAATACGGGCTAATTATTTTGATTTTTCTTGCTATCTATAACAATCCTATTTGATCTGTGTTCAAAATTAGTGATGAAAAGGGAATGCTGAATTTTAATTTAATTCATAAACCGAAAAAGATTATTTTATTGTTAAGTATTTTGGGGTTGAGTCTTCTACCTATTTCCGCTCTTGCCGAACCAAAAACAGATCCAAATCGACAACAGGGAAACACTATTGAAATTAATGGTAATTCAATTAATATTCCTTGGCATATTGATAAATCTAATAGTAAATCAAAAATTGCTGTTAAAATTAGTGATATTGGATTAATGCAAAATCTAGGAATCGATCTCCTTGATAGCAATAATAGTTCCCAACAACCGATTCAATGGTTTTCTGATCAATCTACTTTATCGGCGGAATATATTAATCCCTATCGCTATTTAGATTTATCGAATTTTACAGAATTTTCCCAATGGCAAATCAAACCGGAGGGAAGCAAATTAAAAATTACTATTCCTCCTTCTACTATTCAATCTTTGCGTATTGAGCCTTTATCTGTAGATAGTAGTAATTTACCTCAAAATGATAT
Organism: Planktothrix sp. PLAVEN19ND; assembly: GCF_057220675.1. Lineage (NCBI taxonomy): Bacteria > Bacillati > Cyanobacteriota > Cyanophyceae > Oscillatoriales > Microcoleaceae > Planktothrix > Planktothrix sp. PLAVEN19ND. The sequence continues at coordinate 5,350,764 of NZ_CM170132.1, forward strand.
CACATTTTCACCTCAAAGAATTATTATTGAACTTGATAAACCGACTATTTGGCAACAGCCTAACCCGGAAATTAAAAAGCGATCGCCTTCTATTCCGCCTCAACCTTCTCCCCCCCTAACGGATGATCCTACTACCCGAAATCAGAATAATTCCCCCCAACCTGTTACTCCGGTTTTACAGGATTGGAGTCTAACTTTAGAGGCCAAGATTACCCCTAAACTATTATCCGATAGTCCAGAATTTTTTAAGCCGAGTATTCTGACAAAAAGCCCAAATTTAATTCCGCCCAATCCTAATTCTACTAATCTACAATTACACTCTCAAAATAATCAAACTCAGGTTAAATTTAGTCTGCCTCCCGGTTGGCGTCCGGTGGTCACTACCTTAAACTCTCCCTATCGTTTAGTGATTGAGATTAAACCGGATTTTCTCACCCCAAAAAATATTTTATGGCAACCCGGTATTAGATGGAGACAGGACTATATTGAAATTCTCAAAACCGAAGCATCTTTAGGATCTTTACTCAATCAAATTTTAAAACCTTCTCAACCCTCGGTTGATCAATTTCCCGTATATTGGTTAGAAATTAATATCAATCAACCCGAAATTAAACTCACTCCAATTTTAAGTAATCCCAATGCTCGTCAAGGCACTTCAACCCTATTAAATATCGCACAACAAGCAAAAGTTCCCGTAGCTATTAATGGAGGTTTTTTTAATCGCAATAATCAACTCCCACTCGGGGCTATTCGGTTTCATAATAATTGGTTATCCAGTCCGATTTTAAATCGAGGAGTCATAGCTTGGGGAAAGGATAAACCTATTTTGATGAATCGTTTAATCTTAAAAGAAACCTTAACTACAGCGTCCGGTCAAACTTTCCCATTACAATATCTCAATAGTGCTTATGTTGAAGCCGGAATTTCTCGCTATACTTCCGACTGGGGAAAATCCTATAGCCCGATTAACCAGCAAGAACATATTATTGTAGTTGAAAATAACCAAATTACCCGTTATATTGAATCGAATAAACCAGAATCATCCGTTGTTAATATCCCAACTCAGGGTTATTTATTAGTTGTTCGAGGTCGTCCCGAATTATTAAAATTATTACCCGTCGGAACTCGTTTACAATTACAAAGCCAAACCGAACCGAAAGAATTTCAAAATTATCCGAATATTTTAGGGGCGGGGCCGTTATTAATGCAAAATCGTCAAATTGTTTTAGATGCCGCTCAAGAACGATTTAATCCCGCTTTTCAACAACAAAAAGCCATTCGGAGTGCGATCGCGATTACTAATAATAATACCTTACTCCTGGTGGCTGTCCATAACCGTCCCAATGGTTCCGGCCCTAGTCTAGCAGAACTTGCTCAAATATTGCAAAAATTAGGAGCCGCAACCGCCCTCAATTTAGACGGGGGAAGTTCCACCAGTCTCTATCTCGGAGGATATTATTTAGACCGTCCTTTTTCAACTGTCGCACCTGTTCATAACGGTCTAGGAATTGCGATCACCGATCATTAGGGTTTAAAGCAGATTATGATAGATCACATAGTCAGCAGGGTGTATTCGCTGTTAGTAGTGGTGGGGAGTATTCTGGAGAACGCACAAGAGCCATCCAGGGGCTTATGAATACACCCCAAGTTTTAATACCAATTTAACTTAGGTAAAATCTTTGATAAGGAAATAGGATTATGGTAGCAGTCAAGGAAAGTGTGGGAAATTCTAAAGATTCCACGGGGAATGCCCCCAATATCGGTAATACTCCCACGGAATTGAGACCTTGGGGTTCATTTACAACCTTGGAAGAAGGGCCAGGATATAAAATTAAACGTATTGAAGTCAAACCTGGTCATCGCCTGAGTTTACAGATGCACCATCATCGGAGTGAACACTGGATTGTGGTAGCCGGAACCGCTAAAGTGGTTTGTGGAGACAGTGAAGAAGTTTTATTCTCTAACCAGTCCACCTATGTTCCTCAATGTACGTCCCACCGTTTGGAAAATCCCGGTGTGATTCCTCTGATTTTAATTGAAGTTCAGAATGGGGAATATTTGGGAGAGGATGATATTATCCGATTCCAAGATGACTATGCTCGTACCCCCGCTTAAAGCGCACCAAAAACCCATATTTCCGGTAATCTAAAAATAGATTAACGTTTCTGTGAGTAGGTGTTCCATGATTTCTCTGAGTCCAGCAGCCACTCGTGAGGTACTTCGCCTCAAGTCAAAGCAAAATAATCCTCATCTGTACTTTCGTCTTGGGGTGCAAAGGGGCGGCTGCTGTGACTGGTCTTATACAATGGGATTTGAGGCAACCCAGCAGTCGAGCGATATCGTTTATCAGTCTGATCAGATTAAAATAGTGGTGGAGTCGGAAAATTTAAAGTACCTAGAAAATCTAACAATTGACTATTCTGAAGATTTAATGGGAGGAGGGTTTCGCTTCCAAAACCCCAACACCACTCAAAGCTGTAGCTGTGGCTATTCCTTTGTCGCCAAATCTTAATAATCTATTCTGATTTAGCACTCGCCCCTAACCCTTACAACCCATACTCGTTTCCACACCCCCATATACATTCTTTCTATTTACCCATTCCCTGCTCCCCCTCTCCCTCTACTCCCCCTGCCTCCCCTGCCTCCCCTGCTCCCCCTACTCCCCCTGCCTCCCCTGCTCCCCCTGTTCCCCCTGCTCCCTCTGCTCCCCCCGCTCCCCACTACAAAATCGAATTTGCAAAAAGTGGTGATCTAGGTTATTATGATCTTTTGGGTGTCAACATCTGACCATACTTTTGAAAGAAAGTCCCATCCCCTGGTAGGGGAGGGATATTTCAGTGGAGATACCTCAAAACTTCAAATTGCCGAATTATTTCAGTATGTCGTAACTCATGCCCACTATTCAGCAACTAATTCGTTCTGCACGGGAACAGACTCAGAAGAAAACAAAATCACCTGCCCTAAAGAGTTGCCCTCAACGGCGGGGAGTCTGTACACGGGTTTATACAACCACCCCTAAAAAACCTAATTCCGCGCTGCGTAAGGTGGCAAGGGTGCGGCTAACCTCTGGCTATGAAGTGACAGCATATATTCCGGGTATTGGTCACAACTTGCAAGAACACTCCGTAGTAATGATTCGAGGCGGTCGGGTGAAAGATTTGCCTGGAGTTCGATATCACATTATTCGCGGAACATTAGATACGGCGGGAGTCAAAGATCGTCGTCAAGGACGCTCGAAGTATGGTGCCAAGCGTCCTAAATAGGAGCTTTGAGTCAGGGCTAAGTTAAATCCTGTGCTGGTGTTGTTGGAGTAAGACTAACAACATTAAGCCTTTGGTGACTTGTCCCCATCGCTGAAAATCTTAAATTATCTATTGTGTTAAGGAAGATACAATATGTCTCGTCGCAGAGTTGTGCAGAAGCGTCCGATCCCTGTGGATCCGGTCTATAACAGTCGCTTAATTAGCATGATGGTACGTCGCATCATGAAGCACGGAAAGAAATCCATTGCCTACCGGATCATTTATCAGGCTCTGAAAACAATCGAAGAAAGAACCGGTTCAGAGCCTCTTGAGGTCTTTGAAAAAGCCATTCGGAATGCGACTCCCCTGGTGGAAGTCAAAGCACGGCGGGTGGGTGGTGCAACCTATCAGGTTCCCATGGAAGTTCGCTCAGAACGAGGAACGGCTTTAGCCCTACGTTGGTTAATTCAATATGCTAGAGCCAGAACCGGACGTTCCATGTCCGTGCGATTGGCAAATGAACTGATGGATGCCGCTAACGAAACTGGAAGTGCAGTTCGTAAACGGGAAGAAACTCACCGGATGGCAGAAGCGAATAAAGCCTTTGCCCATTATCGGTACTAAAAAAATGGATAGCAGTGATATCCGTAAACGTATAAAATCTTAATAAAGGTTTAAAAAAGGAGGTAGCTGTGGCACGTACCGTCCCGCTTGAGAGAGTACGGAACATTGGTATTGCAGCCCACATTGATGCGGGCAAGACAACCACAACGGAGAGGATTCTGTTCTACTCCGGCATGGTTCATAAAATGGGCGAAGTCCATGAAGGAACAGCAGTAACCGACTGGATGGCTCAAGAGCGGGAGCGTGGAATTACCATCACGGCTGCCGCTATTACCACCAGTTGGAAAGATCATAAGATCAATATCATTGACACTCCGGGTCACGTTGACTTCACCATTGAAGTCGAACGTTCGATGCGGGTGTTAGACGGTGTGATTGCTGTCTTTTGTTCAGTCGGTGGTGTACAACCCCAATCTGAAACGGTTTGGAGACAAGCAGAACGCTATAAAGTTCCTCGGATCGTCTTTGTGAACAAGATGGATCGCACGGGTGCTAACTTTTTCAAAGTTTATGAGCAAATCCGCGATCGCTTAAGAGCCAATGCTGTTCCGATCCAGATCCCGATTGGTAGTGAAGACAACTTCCAGGGATTGGTGGATTTGGTGGAGATGAAAGCTTATCTCTACACCAATGACAAAGGAACAGATATCGAAATCACCGATGACATTCCTGAAGCTGTTAAGCAGATAGCCGAGGAATATCGGGTGAAACTGGTGGAGTCGGTGGCAGAAACCGACGATCACCTGATGGAGAAGTACCTGGAAGGGGAAGAACTAACCAACGAAGAAATTGGGACTCAGTTGCGCAAAGGCACCATTGCCGGGACAATTGTTCCGCTTCTGTGTGGTTCTGCCTTCAAAAATAAAGGGGTACAACAACTGTTAGATGCAGTAGTTGCCTATCTCCCGGCTCCATCGGAAGTTCCGCCAATCCAAGGAACCTTATCAAATGGTGAGGTTGACGTCCGTTATGCCGATGACGAAGCGCCTTTATCGGCTCTAGCGTTCAAGATCATGGCTGATCCTTACGGACGCTTGACCTTCGTTCGGGTCTATTCCGGTGTTTTGCAAAAGGGCAGTTATGTCCTGAACTCCAGCAAAGATAAAAAAGAACGGATTTCTCGCTTGATCGTTCTCAAAGCCGATGATCGGATCGAAGTCGATGAACTGCGGGCTGGAGACCTAGGGGCAGCCTTGGGTTTGAAAGATACCCTCACCGGTGATACCCTCTGTGATGACGCGAAACCAATTATTTTGGAATCTCTGTTCATCCCCGAACCTGTGATTTCCGTGGCGGTGGAACCCAAAACCAAACAGGATATGGAGAAACTCTCCAAAGCTCTCCAATCTTTGTCAGAGGAAGATCCGACCTTCCGGGTTTCCGTTGATTCCGAGACCAACCAAACCGTAATTGCCGGGATGGGCGAACTTCACTTAGAAATTCTGGTTGACCGGATGTTACGCGAGTTCAAGGTTGAAGCTAACGTGGGCGCGCCCCAGGTGGCGTATCGGGAAACCATCCGCGAGTCGGTTAAAGCCGAAGGCAAGTTCATCCGTCAAAGCGGTGGTAAAGGCCAATACGGTCACGTTGTGATTACTCTCGAGCCGGGTGAAGCGGGTAGCGGGTTTGAATTTGTTTCCAAAATCGTTGGGGGAACTGTACCCAAAGAGTACATCAACCCGGCGGAACAAGGGATGAAAGAAGCCTGCGAAACCGGTGTGGTTGCGGGTTATCCTCTGATTGACTTGAAAGCAACTCTGGTGGATGGCTCTTACCACGATGTAGACTCCTCAGAAATGGCTTTCAAAATCGCGGGTTCTATGGCGTTGAAAGCGGCAGCTAATAAGGCTAAACCCGTCTTGTTAGAACCCATGATGAAGGTTGAGGTGGAAGTACCTGAAGACTTCATTGGTAACGTGATTGGAGACCTCAACTCTCGCCGAGGCCAAATCGAGGGTCAAGGAACAGAACAAGGCCTGGCCAAAGTGACTGCTAAGGTTCCCCTAGCAGAGATGTTTGGTTATGCCACCGACATCCGTTCCAAAACCCAAGGTCGGGGGATTTTCACCATGGAGTTTAGCCACTATGAGGAAGTTCCTCGTAGTGTTGCTGAAGCCATTGTTGCCAAAAATAAAGGCAACTAAATGGGTAGTGGGGTTGGGGTTAATAGTTAATGGTTAATCACCAAGAACTCATACCTGACCCGGTGCCCACAATTATTTTTCTTGAAAACTTTCAATTCTTAACTGAAAATGGCACGCGCAAAATTTGAACGAAACAAACCCCACGTTAATATCGGTACCATTGGTCACGTTGACCACGGTAAAACCACTTTGACGGCTGCAATTACCATGACTTTAGCTGCTTTGGGTCAAGCCACAGCTAAAAAATATGATCAAATTGATAACGCACCCGAAGAAAAAGCCCGGGGGATTACGATTAATACGGCTCACGTTGAATACGAGACCGAAACCCGTCACTATGCCCACGTTGACTGTCCGGGTCACGCTGACTATGTGAAAAACATGATCACCGGTGCTGCCCAGATGGACGGTGCAATTTTAGTGGTATCGGCGGCCGATGGCCCCATGCCCCAAACCCGTGAACATATCCTATTAGCCAAACAGGTCGGGGTTCCCAATATCGTTGTCTTCATGAATAAAGAAGATATGGTGGACGATGCTGAACTGTTGGAATTGGTGGAACTGGAAGTCCGGGAACTGTTAAGCTCCTACGGTTTCGAGGGTGATAGTATCCCCATTGTTGCCGGCTCGGCTAAAGAAGCTTTAGATTTCATGGTGGCTAACCCCAAAACCGTCGTAGGCGAGAATAAATGGGTAGATAAAATTTACAAGTTGATGGAAGAAGTGGATGCCCATATCCCCACTCCTGAACGTGACATTGATAAGCCTTTCCTGATGGCCGTTGAAGATGTCTTCTCCATTACTGGACGGGGTACGGTGGCAACGGGTCGGATTGAACGAGGTAAAGTCAAGGTTGGCGATAACGTTGAACTGGTGGGAATTAGAGCGACTCGTGCCACCACTGTCACGGGTATAGAAATGTTTAAAAAGAGTCTGGAGGAAGGGATGGCCGGGGACAACGCCGGTCTGCTGTTACGCGGTATCCAGAAAGCTGATATTGAACGGGGTATGGTGATTGCCAAACCTGGTTCGATTACCCCCCATACCCAGTTTGAATCTGAGGTCTATATTTTAAAAGACTCCGAAGGTGGACGTAAAACTCCTTTCTTCCCCGGCTATCGTCCTCAGTTCTATGTCCGAACCACCGATGTTACCGGAACCATTAAAGCCTTTACCTCCGACGCAGGTGAGGAAGCCGAAATGGTTATGCCTGGTGACCGGATTAAAATGACGGTGGAACTGATCAACCCAATCGCCATTGAACAGGGGATGCGCTTTGCTATCCGTGAAGGCGGCCGTACCGTGGGTGCTGGTGTTGTGTCCAAAATTCTGAAGTAGGCTTTGTGAATTAAAGCTGCAAAGTTAGGGATAAGGTTGCAGAAAATAGGAAGGGTTTGATCCTGTTTCTGCACCTTCTATCTTTCAAGATAATGTGACTGCTCAAGCCGATAATCCTGAACCTAGAAAACTGAACACCCCATGGCAACTATTCAACAACAAAAAATTCGGATTCGTCTCAAAGCCTTTGATCGTCGTTTACTCGATACCTCTTGTGAGAAAATTGTAGATACGGCGAATCGGACTAGTGCCACTGCGGTTGGGCCGATTCCTTTACCCACAAAACGCCGGATTTACTGCTTATTGCGTTCTCCCCACGTTGATAAAGATTCCAGGGAACACTTCGAGACTCGTACCCATCGTCGCATTATTGATATTTATCAGCCTTCTTCTAAAACCATTGATGCTCTGATGAAATTGGATTTACCCGCCGGGGTAGATATTGAAGTGAAACTTTAATTTTCCGCTTCGACTATTCTCAACCTACTCAACCTACTCAACCTGACCTTTTAATATGGGTTTTGAGTAGGTTTTTTGATATTTAGAAATTGACCCAAGATCTGCTACGTTGTTAGTAGCTCTTACTTAACGGACAATGGCATCATTTTCCTCAATTGCTGTTCGAGAACTTCCTCTGTTTCCGCTACCAGAAGTGGTTTTATTTCCAGGTAGACCCCTGCCTCTGCATATTTTTGAATTTCGTTATCGGATTATGATCAATACTATCCTGAATACGGATCGCCGGTTTGGGGTATTAATGTTTGATCCGAATCAAGGTCAAGTTGCTTCTGTGGGTTGCTGTGCGGAAATTGTCCAACACCAACGTTTACCTGATGATCGACTCAAAGTGCTGACTTTGGGACAGCAACGGTTTCGGGTATTAGAAGCGGTTCGGGAAAAGCCTTATCTGGTGGGTTTGGTGGAATGGATCGAAGACCAACCCCCTCAACAGGATTTAAGACCCCTAGCAACGGAAGTAGAACGTTTGTTGCGCGATGTGGTGCATCTGTCTGGAAAGTTAATGGAACAAAATATTGAACTTCCTGATGATATTCCCGGTTTGCCGACGGAACTTTCCTATTGGGTCGCTAGTAACCTCTATGGCGTCGCATCCGAACAACAAACGTTGTTAGAAATGCAAAACACCGTCACCCGTTTAGAGCGGGAAGTAGAGATTTTAACTTCAACCCGCAGCCATTTAGCTGCCCGGACAGCCTTAAAAGATGCTTTAGATTAATAACTCCGTAGAGGGGTAATTCATGAATTACCCCTACTATGGAGGTGATACCTAAGTCCTGTTATAGCGCTACGCATTACAGTTAGGACACTTCTAAATCCAGCCAACTCATTCCCTGTTCCCTAGTGCTATAGCTGGGATTTTTGATCATAAATTAAACTGATTAACGACTCTGTGGCAAAGATAGGGGCTGTTGAGGAAAAGATTTTCCAGGACTAGAATGTCCGTTTTTTTCAACAGTAGACCCCAATTGATTATCTTCAGAAACTAGAGGATCAGCAGATAAAAATAACTCCCGAATTAACCTAGCAGCAGCTCGTTGGGCTAATTCTCCCGCTACTTTTTGACTAAGGTGTTGGACTTCCGGTTTAACTATTAAACCCGGAACCCGCTGCACTAATAGCATCGGATCAAACCCTTTAGTATCTTGGAGAATACCCACAATTCTTTGAATGTGTTCTAAGTTATTTTGATTGGGGGTGGGTTGAGGCGTTGCTGTAGGAGTTAGGGTGGCTACTCCCATCCATTCTGCCACTTTAGATTGGGCTGTGGTCAACGCATTGCGAGAAGCTAGATCAATGCTTTTAACTAACTCATTCCCTAACTGTTCTCGAATTAATTCCCCCCGTTCTGAAAATAAAAAGTCTAGGGTTTGATCTAAGACTTGGTTAATATCATAATCATCACTATTTTGGGCATTTTTGAGTAAATTCTCCAAACGATTCCAGCGGAATGATCCATCCTTAAATAATAGATCTTTTAAAGAGGTTCTTAACTCAACTGAAGGATCGGTTAAGAGTCTTTTCGCCACATAAGGATAGGCTTTACTTAACACTTTAAAATTGGGGTCAACATTAATGGCAATCCCTTCTAATGTCACCAAAGACCGAATAATTAAGGCATAATAAGCCGGAACTTGGAAGGGATACTCATACATTAATTCCGAGAGTTGATCCGTAATACTCTTAAAATTCAGTTCGGCAACACTCGCCCCCAAAGCATTACTAAACACCTCCCCTAAAGCTGGAATAATGGGGGTTAAATCAGTTTCCGGTTTTAAAAATTCTAACTTAACATAATCTTTCGCCAACCCTTCAAAATCCCGATTAACTAAATGCACAACAGCCTCTAATAACCCATATCTTTGATAGGGTTTGACTTCACTCATCATGCCAAAATCGAGATAAACTAATTTCCCTTCAGGACTGGCTAATAAATTACCCGGATGGGGATCGGCATGGAAAAAGCCATGTTCTAATAATTGCCGTAAAGAACATTGTACCCCCACTTCAATTAAATAACGAGCGTCAATTCCTCGGGCGGTCACTTCTTCTAAATTGGTTAATTTAGTTCCGTTAATCCACTCCATGGTTAATACCCGTCGCCCGGTATAACCCCAATAAATTCTAGGTACATAAATATCGGGAATATTGCCGTAGAGTTGTCTAAATCGTTCGGCATTTCTGCCTTCATGGTTGTAGTCCATTTCTTCATAAATTCTTTCCCCAAATTCATCCATAATGGCGACTAAATCACTGCGGATAAATTTAAACCTTTTCTTTGCCCACTGGGCTAGGGTTCGTAAAATATAAATATCCAGGGCAATACTTTCAGATAAACCCGGACGTTGCACTTTGACCGCGACGGTTTCTCCGGTTTTTAATTTGCCTTTATAAACCTGCCCCAAGGAAGCCGCAGCTAGGGGATCAGCACTTAATTCTGCATAGATATTATCGGGGTGATCGCCTAATTCTTCTTCAATAAATTGATAGGCAACTTGATTGGAGAAGGGGGGAAGTTGATCTTGTAATTTGGTTAATTCGTCTAAATATAAAGTAGGCATGACGTCGGGCCGGGTGGATAGGGCCTGTCCGACTTTAATAAAGGCTGGGCCAAGTTCGGTTAAGGTGGTTCGCAGTTGAATTGCCCGTTTTTTCTCGGCTTTAACTTTTTTTCCCCGTTTGCCATCTAACCATAATCCCAAGGCAAAGGAACCGAATTTCCAAATAATGCTCAATAGGCGTCCCCAGACCTGGAACACTCGGGAACGGTAATAGTCGGCAATGGCAACGGGATCGTAGCGTAACGTAGGTTGATCTGATTCATTGTGGATAGTTCCCTTGGGTTGGGGGTGATGTTCGTCCATGGACTTTGAGGAAACATCAATGGTGGCCGGGGAAAATGATCCGTTCGGTTCGAGTTGGGTGATAGTCATGGGGTGAATCTAAATCAAGCCGGGGCTGAGTTTTGAATTTGTATTAACTATTGTGACACTCCCCCGAATAGAATTCGAGGGATTTTTGTACTCTAAGACAATCATGGGTCAGGGCTGGATGGATAACTATAGTGCTACGCATTACAGCTAGGACACTTTTTAGTCCTGAAACCCTTTCACTGCTTACTGTTTCGGTGTTCCGGTGTTCTAAGAGTGCGTAGCGCTACAACTAGTTCTGAGCATGATAGCAATATTTTAGAATCAGAGTTTTTTTAAGTAAATTTACGGAAGGCGGGGGCCTAAAATCGATTCAAAATCTTAACTATGTAAATTTACCGATGTTGATCAATAGCATTTAGGTAAGAATTAAAGGTTTACCTTAACTTTACAAAAAAACCGATAAATTCATCAAAATTTTATAGACATTTCCCCAGGATTGAATATAATAACAATAGATAAAGTTAAGAACCCCAAAAGCCAACTGGCTCAAAGCGTTCACCAGACTAACTGTTAAATGAGGGTGCTAAAGTTCTTCCGTTGAAGTGGAACTTTAATATATTTAAAAAAACACAGTCAAAGATCATCGTCTAAAGTGACATGAATCACAAACCAATCCATCCCAATCGGTTTTAATCGGATTCAGCATCACTAATAGACAAAAATTCTAAGAAAACCTTCTACTTTCTGGAGAACAGATTATGGCAGCTTCATTAAAAAAACTCTTAATTGGCACTTCCGTCGCAGTGGGAATGAGCGCAGTTGCTAGTCTCCCGGCAAAAGCCGCCTCTTTCGACTTTAACAATAGCGAAACCAATTACGCCACCTACACCCACAACAGCAACAACCTTTGGATTAAAGGGAATGAAGCTGCCGCCATTAGTGCACTGACTGATAATAATCTCCAAACAAACGTTGAACTCAACTACACCAATGAAACCAATAGTTCCAGTGTTGGTTTTACAGCGACCGCCGGAAAACACACCGCCAAAGTATCCAGCGTCACCACGGATGAATTTAATGCTTTCCAAGGGGACTGGTTAAATGGCCTATTGAATGCCTATCAACCTCTGAAAAATGTTTGGAATGCTTCATCAGCAGCGTTTCAAGATGTGGCATTAGGCGCATTTAAGAGTTCAGTCGGCTTTGGAGATCCCAACATTGCTGAGTTCTCCCTGGACAAAACCGGTGCAATGTCGATGAAAACAATGGGTTTCTTTGACCTCAAGCCAAAAGTTAATACCCTAATTAGTACATATAGCAACACCCAAATTAATTCGCCCCTCTCTCAAGCCAATAATGCCCTTCTTACCGTTAATCAGGGGATCAGCACGATTCAAAACAACACTCAATACAAGTTATTAACCAGCGTACCCTATAACCTTCTAAATGCCACTCAAAAGGCTGCACTCAATAACTTCAATATCCAACTATCAACATTAAACACTCAAAAAACGACACTGACCGCCGGAATTGCCACACTGACCGCAGCCAAGCAACAGGTTGATTCCTTCAACAATGCTCTGAGCCAAATTCAGAACTTACAAATCAGTGAAATTGTTAAAGTTGAACTGGACGGTGTATCAGAGTACGTCTATAGCTTCAACGCCGAAAATTCCGGCTTCGTAGCTAAAGATGATGGAAAATCCTACAGTGGAGTCTATTCTTGGAGCAAGGCAGGCACACCCGCCGCAGTTCCCGAACCCTCTACCATCTTAGGACTGATGGCCGTTGGTGGTTTGTTCGGTGCAGCCAAACGTAACGCTAACAAAAAAGCCTAATTTCAGTATTTCAGTTTTCGGTAAGTCAATCGGAGAAGCAGAAAAAGAGAGGAAGCAAATCCCTCTCTTTTTTTGTCCATTTGCCTTAAATTCCACCTTCTGAGTTAGATTTGGGCTGAGGGTCTGGGGTTTCCGAAGCTGGAGGAGTTGACTCGGTAGACTCCGGGGGTTTTTGTTCAACGGGATTAGTCGGTGGTTGTTGGGTTTCTGAACTCGGAGGGGATGGCTGTGCTGGTGGTTGAGCAGCAGCCGCGGGAGGATTGGGAGATTTTGGAGTCTGGTTATCCACGGTTCTGCAATTCTCCTGAGCGTTAAACTGAAATTGAATTTGATAGGCTTTGGGTGAACTACTCGGGTCAAAGGTCATTTCCCGAACAGCGGCGATCGCAGCATTATCGAGAACCGGAGAACCCGTAGCTAATAACGGTTCTGGCCCTCGTAAAATTTCTCCCCCTGTCCCGGCAACCACTCCAATTAAAGCCTTTCCTGTTAACTGTTGTTCACAAGCCGCCGCCGGATATAAGCGGTTTGCGACCATCGGAGAGGCAGTTTCTAAATTGGGATAGTCCGTTAGTAAACTATTCACCCAGTTTAAATAAGCCCCTCCTCCTTGTAACATCGCTGTTTGTTGCTCACTGACGACACCTTCAGGAGTTTTGGGTTGTTGGGCTGGTTGTTGGGCTTTAGCCCCTCCTCCCTCTTGTAAACCCTTCTGAAGTCCAGCCAAAATCGAGCCTTTAGGGTCTTTTGGTTGGACATTGGGATTATTTTCAGGAGGTTTGGGATCGGCGGGAGGATTAGGATTATTGTTCGGATTGAACACCGAGGGGCTGCAATTGCCATTATTAAACATTGGTGGACAATTGACGTCCTGACCCAATTCCCGAATTAACTGTTGTCGCAAGGCTAATTCATCCCTGGGAGGTAAATTCCCAGGTGGTTTGGGTTGTCCGGGAACTTCGGCCGTGGGAACATTGGGATTACCGAAGCCTAAAGGTGGCCCGGGAACAAAAGATAAAGAAGGACTAGAGTTAGGCAAAAACCCAATAGAACCGGAATTAAGATTACTGGAATTAGACCCCTGGGAAACAACCGGAGGTAAACGATAGGTGGGTAAACCAGGGGAATTACTCGGGGGCGGTAGGGGAATATTAGTCGGCCATACGGGAAGGGATGCCCCCGGCATGAAGTCGGACGGTGCGGGGGGAGGAATAATATTATCGACGGTCGGGACTGGAAGAATAGATAAAGAGGGAGAGAGAGAATTTAGGGGAGTGAAGGAGAGTTTAGAGGGGGCGGCTGGATAAACACCACTAATTTGTTCGGGGGAAAGTTCCACCACTTGAACTGTGGGAGGGAGTTTAATTGATTGGGAATAGAAACTAATATATTGAATATTGGCTGCAAATACTCCGTGCACCCCTAAAGATGCCAACACACACAGGACAACCGGTTGGCGAAAGGTGGAGGGGACAAATTCAATCAAGGATGTTGTCGAAGCCGTCATAATAAATTTTAATTTTAAATAGGAATGACTCAGGGTTGAGTTTTGACAATCCGACTCGCACAATAGGATAAACGTAAATGGGGGCGATCACCTAACCCATTATAAATCACTTGATTGGGTAGCGCCGCCCGTTCCATTATATAAGCCTGTTTTAGCAAATTAGGCGGTTTTAAGACTTCCCAAACTTGCTGATCAACAGAACTAAATTCCATCAACACCACAACATCCGCCTGGTGCATGGTTGTTTCTAAGTCGGCGACGGTATAAATTGCGGGTAGGATGGCTAACTTTTACTCTCGAACTGTTAGGGGAATACCCAAACTCGCCACCGTCGCCAAGGGAGAACAAATTCCAGGGATAGCCTGCACTATAACTCAATGACGGAGTTTTTGTAAGGTTTGTGCCAGATAATTAAAGGTACTATAGAAGAAATAGCAATAATTATTCTAGTTTCTGAAATAATAAAGATTTTGTGGGAATTCCTTTAGCAGCTGTTTCTGATATTTCTTGGGTTTGGAAATTGATCCCACAAAAGTTTTGATAGTCTTCGATAGTTCTGAGATTTCCAATATCGTAAATTTCTAAACTTTCTGCTTCTAAGGGACTAATTCTTAATATTTTTTTAACCCTTTCTCGGGATTTTTGCTCTAATTTAAACCATTCAGAATCAACATCCCAATGTTTTTTCGCATTGGTGCGAGTATAATAGTGATAAATTGTAATTTGATGGGGATAAAAAATATCCCATCCCTTTGTCCAAGCTCTAGTTGAAAGGGTGATTTCTTCCCCTCGAAAATAGAGAAACGGATCATAGGGAACTTCTAAATAAAATTGTCGGGGGGCGAAAATAAATCCTCCGGCTAAAAACATTCCTAACTGGGGTTCAGAATAGGAAGCTATACTTTCTCCAGCGACAAAACTTAAAATCCCATGGTCATCAAAATGATGGGCGGTTAAACGGGTACTGGGATATCCAGGGGGAATTTCATCGGGGGGAAGATAGGGGGGAGTATAGGCGGAAAGGATGGGTTTGGGACTAGGACATTGGGCGAGTTGTTTGAGTAATAAACTATCCCAACCTTCGACAAATCGATGGTGACTATCTAATTGTAAGATAAAATCTTCATCATGAAGTAAGCGCTGACCCAGGGATCTTGCCCAACAGACACCGAGGGATTTTCGCGCATCAATTTCAATCATTTTACAGGGAAATTCCTGCATTTTTTCGGTAATATTTTCATCCTCTCCGTGGATAAATTGCCAAACAATACCAAAGGTAATTTTTTCGGGACGATGGGCTTTTTTTAAGGCATCTTTTAGGGTAGGAATCAGTTCGGAATCTCGATAGGCGGCTAGATGTAAAAATATCTTGGGATCGGTAAAATTAAGTTTGGGTACTGGGATGGGTGGGGTTTCTGAAGCCGGAGGAGTCTCGGGCGTAAAAGTCCGAGCCATTTCTAGGATTTTTAAGGCAACGGTTGCCCGTTCTGACGGAGGTAATTTTTCATCAATTAAAATAGAATCCAAGGTTTTAATTGATTGAGACACTAATTTTTTCGAGGAAGATTCCATTATGATTACTAACCTTTAAAGATCATAAGATCATCAGGACAATACAGCAGAGGCATCCTGCCAACCCAAGTTTAATCAACAATGGCTTTGAGCAACACATCGGTTAAACTCATAGAATCTAAATCCGATAGGGTAATGGTATTACAAATATCAAATTTAGCCCCCTGACTTTGTAAATTATGATCTAAGCCCTGAAAAAAGGTGGTGACATCAGTATTAAAACCAACTTGAATCAGTTCAATAGCTAATTCTTCATCTCGATTAAGTTGATTGGCTGCATCAATAATAATTTGTCTAAGAGCAGTAGGATTTTCAATTTCTCCCGAAGTCACAATGATAATGGTTTCACCATTGGCTTTGGTTTGTTCCGTTGCCCGTCTGCCAAAATAGTGATCGGTGGCATCTTTTAGTACGGGGGATAAACGATTTTTTCCCGATGGTTGATGATGTTGAAAAAGATAAATAATTCGGTCAGAGGTAACATTTTCATACCGTTGAAATTGATCGGAAAACAAATATAGGGTGATGCCGTCAAGATCAAATTGTTCGCAATAACTGGCGATGGCTAAAATCGATTCTTGAATTAGATCCCAGCGACTTTTGCCTTTAGATTTTTCAATCGTCGCCATACTCTGACTACTATCAATAATTAAAGTATAATCGCGATCGCATAAGACCGATCCCCCTTCTAACAAAATGTCCATCTGGATTGACTCCTAAATTTTTGATCCTATTCTTAACCTATCAGGTCTGGTGATAGTTGGACTCCCAGACTGGGTAATCAGCGAATGAGTATGTTAGGATGGGGCGCGGTCAATGACCTAGTGGAATTAATGACTAATCTACAGTCTCAATCCAGTAGTCCCTAACCGCAATTCATCCCACGCTGCTCTAACGAATCAGACGTGGAACTTCGGCGCGAAGATGCTAAAATTCTCCATCCTGGGGAAGTATCATTTTTGAGGCTGTTATGATAAAATACTTTTGTGATGAAATTTTGGGGACTGAGCGCTCTGTTGAACTGAAAGGGGGAGAGCGCTCTTTATTCTTGTTATAGCAGGGAACAGGGAATTACGAATGGGTTTTGGGTGATATTCAGTGAGCGAGGACGCTCCCCCTGCTCCCCCTGCCTCCCTAGGATTGCTATATACCATTAACTAATTTTCTTCTAGGGCTTTTAACAACAATTCTCCTATTTGCTGACAACCGACTAATTTCATCCCCTCAGACATAATATCCCCAGTCCGATATCCCCAATCTAAGATTTTTAAAACCGCATTTTCTAGTTTATCCGCCGCCACGGGTTGATCTAAACCATAGCGTAACATCATCGCCGCGCTCAGGACTTGGGCGAGGGGATTGGCCTTATCCTGTCCCGCAATATCGGGGGCTGAACCGTGAACGGGCTCAAAAACCCCAGGGCCAGATTCCCCTAGGCTGGCAGACGGTAACATTCCAATACTTCCAGTTAACATAGCCGCTGCATCGGAGAGAATATCACCAAATAAATTCCCCGTCACAATGGTATCAAATTGTTTAGGGGCGCGAACTAACTGCATAGCTGCGTTGTCAACATATAAATGAGACAATTCGACATCGGGGTATTCGGAGGCGAGTAGGCTGATCCGATCGCGCCATAATTGAGACACATCTAAGACATTTGCCTTATCCACAGAACAGAGTCTGCCCCGACGTTTCTGGGCAGTTTCAAACCCGACACGGCCAATCCGATCAATCTCAGATTCGGTGTAGGCCATCGTATTGACGCCTCGTTTTTCTCCCGTTTCCGTCTGAAAAATGCCCTTGGGTTGTCCAAAATAAATGCCCCCGGTGAGTTCGCGGACAACCATAATATCCACCCCCTCCACCACTTCTTTTTTCAAGGAAGACGCATCAATTAAATGAGGTAAGATGGTAGCGGGACGCAAATTAGCAAATAATTTTAATCCCGCGCGTAACCCTAATAATCCGGTTTCTGGCCGTTGATGGCGGGGTAAATTGTCCCATTTGTATCCCCCAATCGCCGCTAACAGCACCGCATCACTCTTGAGACACTGTTCCAAAGTTTCTGGAGGCAGAGGTTCTCCGGTGGCATCAATGGCGGCTCCTCCCATCAAGGCTTGATGAAAATTGAAAGTAATATTCAGTTGCTTGCCAACGACTTTTAACGCATCGACCGCCACCGCTATAATTTCAGGGCCGATTCCATCGCCAGGAAGGAGAGTAATGCGGTAGTTTTGACTCATAATCTAAAGAAAGATAGTAACAAAACAGATGGGGTCAGACGAGGATGAACCGGGTCAGCGATCGCCCAACCTTTAAATATAGCATTATTTTATCAAAAAATAAGATTTTTAGTTTAAGATAGAAAACAGGGAATCGAGTATTTTTAGATAACAGATTTTAGAAACTGACCGACAACGGAATTAAACAAATTAAGGAGGACAAGAATATGGCCTATAAAAAAATTTTAGTATCAATTGATCAGACTCCCCAAGCCGAGTTTGTTTTTCATCAATCTTTACAACTGGCCAAACTGTACGAAAGTCAGTTAAAACTGTTTCATTGTATTAGTATATCACCGATGATTTTGGGTTCTCCCGGGGATTTATATGGTCAACGGTTAAATCAAGTGGCACAAATTCAACATGAATTAATTGAAAAAGAAATTAATGAAGTTTCTGGATGGTTAGCCACCTTCGTTAGTTATGCCCAACAGCAAGGAGTTTCTATTGAAACTGAATATCAAGTGGGAGAAGCGGGATATTGGATACGAGAAATGACCCAAAAATGGGGTGCTGATTTAGTGATTGTGGGCAGACGCAACCGTTCAGAATTGGCGGAATTGTTTTTAGGGAGCGTGAGTAATTATGTCGTTCATCATGTCAAATGTTCCGTATTAATTGTACAGCAACCTGAAGATTAAAAGGATTAATTTTAATTGATTGTAGAGACGAGCCACGGCGCGTCTCTCTTTGAGTTTGTATTATACTAAAAAACCTGATTTCTCAATCAGAAACCAGGTTAGGTATGAACAAAAAAACTAAAACTAAGCAACGTTAAAATTATTTGATGGAAACTTTAGCACCAGCTTCTTCCAGTTTACTCCGAGTATTTTCAGCGTCATCTTTATTAGTAGCCTGTTTAACCGCTTTGGGGGCTGCTTCCACTAAATCTTTAGCTTCTTTCAGACCTAAACCCGTCAGTTCACGCACCACTTTCAGAATTGCAATTTTCTTATCAGCCGGGAATTCTTCCAAGATGACATCGAATTCAGTTTTTTCTTCAACTTCTTCCACAGGGGCTGCCGCACCAGGAGCAACCATCGCCACACCCACAGGAGCCGCGGCACTCACACCAAAAGCTTCTTCGATTTGTTTGACTAATTCAGACGCTTCTAACAGGGTTAAAGACTTCAGTTGTTCCAGAATTTGATCAGTAGTTGCAGACATTTGTTAAACTCCTAGACAATGTAACGGTTTGTGTTTGAGACTCGTGGGCCAAGCATTCCGAGAAACTATGCAGCTTCGTCGTTTGAGCCATCTTGATCTTTTTCAACATAGGCATTGAGTGCTCGTGCCAAAGACCCTGGAACTTCGTTGATGCCAACGGCCAGTTTGGTTGCCACACCATTGATAGCCCCAGCAATTTGAGCCATAAGTTGCTCTTTGGAGGGTAAATCTCCTAAAGCTTTAACGTCACTTTCACTCAGCAGCTTGCCTTCCATGACGCCGCCGCGAACTTCCGTCTTTTTAGAAGCCTTCTGGAACGCTTGGTAGGCTTTAATCGCACTACCGAAGTCTTCCTTAACTAATAAAAAGGCGTTAGAACCCTTGAGCAACTCATTCAAAGGTTGCCAGTTGCTTTGACCCTCTATGGCGATCCGCATTAAGGTGTTTTTTGTCACCTTGCAAACACTACCTGAAGGACGAAGTTGTTGCCGTAAATTGGTGATTTCCGCAACGGACAAGCCGCTGTAGTCAATCACAATAGCCAGTTGTGAATCTTTAAGGGTTTCCTTAAGTTCGGCAACAATTTCTTGTTTATTTTCTAGGGTTCTTCCCATTCTTGTTGAACCTCCTTGTAGCATTGCAGTTCACTTTCATCTCCCCAAGGTGATGTAGTGTCCCACAATGGTTGACTCCTTCCCCGATGAAACAGCAGCGATTTCGCCATAAAAAACCTCGGTTCTCTCACCGAGGTCAAGACTTAAAACTTAAACATAAATCATCCACACAGACAGATTAATGAGGTCTGTAACCTGATTGTTTAGCTTTAAACTTATTGAACCTCGGCAGGAAATTAAGCGTTTCGCCCCTGCTGTCTGCGGTGAGTTAGTCGTTTATTGGTTTAAATACGCAGTCTTTCATGGTTGCATATTTTATTGGATTTGTCAACCCCCAATTCCGACTAGATCACCAGGGAAATCAGAACACCCTGGGTAAATTAATCCTCAAGGGTGACTGAAATCCCCAGATTAAACTAGGTCTGCAATTTTCAGTTCCCGCAGTGCCGTAATATCCACTTCAATCGACGGCCCCATAGTAGCCGCGACAAACACACTGCGCCAGTAACGACCTTTAGCCCCAGAGGGACGGTTGCGGTCAATACATTCTTGTAGGGCGGATAGGTTCACCAGCAAATCGGCTGCGGAGAATCCGGTTTTCCCAAACATAACGTGAACGATCCCCGTACGATCAGCACGGAATTCCAACTTCCCAGCTTTGAATTCGGCGATCGCCTGTGCCACATCCGTCGTCACCGTTCCCCCTTTAGGAGAAGGCATTAAGCCCTTCGGCCCTAACAAACGTCCCAGTTTAGCCACTTGAGGCATCATATCCGGTGTGGCAATTAAACAATCAAAATCCAGCATTCCCTTCTGGATCTCATTAATCAAATCTTCAGATCCAACAAGATCAGCCCCTGCTGCTTGAGCTTCGGTGACTTTTTCCCCTTTTGCCAATACCGCCACCCGGATCACCTGACCCGTACCTTTGGGTAAGCTTACCGTTGTTCGGAGTTGTTGGTCGGTATATTTGGGGTCAATACCTAAACGAATATGGGCTTCAGCTGATTCAGGAAACTTAGCTGTAGCGGTTTCCTTCAACAGATTAATCGCCTCTAAAGGTTCGTAGGGTCGGTCTTCAACCTTTTTTCTGAGTTCTCGTAATCGACGGGATTCTTTTCTTGCCATTCTATATCTCCTGGGGTGATAACGAAGCTATACTTCTCCCCCAATAAAGGGTTAACGGAAACTACCTGAAATACTCACCGAATTCATTAATTGATTGCCGTTGAGCTAACCATTGAGACCGCCAACAGTTGAGCGTGCAGTTATCGGTCACAAATCGGCTCAATCAACAATGGTTACACCCATATTGCGGGCGGTTCCAGCCACAATTTTCATGGCTGCTTCCACATCATTGGCATTTAAGTCGGGCATTTTGGTTTCTGCAATTTCTCGTAACTGAGCTTGCGTAATTTGGCCGACTTTTTTGCGGTTTGGTTCCCCCGAGCCCCGTTCGACTCCAGCAGCTTTACGAATCAATACCGAAGCCGGAGGGGTCTTGAGAATAAAGGTAAAACTGCGGTCTTCAAAAACCGAAATTTCCACCGGCACCACAAGACCTGCTTTATCTGCGGTTCTGGCGTTATACTCTTTGCAAAACGCCATAATATTCACCCCATGTTGACCCAGGGCTGGGCCGATTGGGGGTGCAGGGTTGGCTTTGCCCGCAGTAATTGCCAACTTAATAACTGCTACAACTTTCTTTGCCATTCCTTAGCCTTGTTTTTCTACCTGATTAAACTCTAATTCTACCGGGGTATCCCGCCCAAAAATCGAAAGTAGAGCCTTAAGCTTACTCCGTTCTGGACTGACTTCAATCACACCCCCTTCAAAGTCTTTAAATGGCCCGGAAAGCACAATGATATGATCCCCAATCGCCATTGCTGCCTTGACAATCGGTTCCTGTTGTTGCGCTTGTCTGAAAATCCGTTCCACTTCAGCATTACTTAAAGGCAAAGGTTTAACGTGACCTCGACCCCGACCGGAATGCCGTTTTTGTTCTGCCCCAACGAAATTAATTACGTGTGGCGTGTTCTTGACCACCTGCCAAGCTTCATCGTCAATTTCCCAGCGATTGAGTTCGTTATTCCATTTCAGTCTCATCTGGATGAGAACATAACCTGGAAACACTTTCTCCTCACCATGTTGACGACTGCCATCTTTGCGCAGTTTAATCATTGGGGTGTGGGGGATTTCCACCTTCAAAATTCGTTCCGCAACATCTAGGGTTTGCACCCGTTGTTCCAGGTTCGCCTTGACTCGCTTTTCACAGCCAGAAGCCACCTGAACAGCATACCAACGGCGCTCTCCGGGTGAAAACTCCTGGGAACGTTCGTCCGTATCTGCCATTTGGTCTGAATGTTGTGATTCGTCCGATGTAAAAGTCATCCGAAGATTTGCCCCGACGCCCAACGAAGGAAGTTGTCTGCTAAATAGATCAAGCTGGCCGAAAGAGTGACCATCAACAATACCCCTGCCGACTCACTCAGTAGTTGCTGTCGGCCAGGCCAGACCACTTTGTCCAATTCCTCTTTCGTTTCTTTGAGGAACGTAGAAGCGTTAAAGCCAGAAGTCGTTCCTTCAATTGCAACTTCTTCTTTCTTGTTGACCACCATGAACTCCCCTTGCGATCTTACGGTATCTGATCCTGATCTTAGCTGAAAGAGGGTCACACAGCCGCCCAAACTTTTAAAACTATCATACTGAACGCCTCCAAACAATGTTCCGATCTGTTGCTTTTCGGAACAATGCCCAGACGAAAGTAATCTTGCGTCTGGGCATTAGAGGTATCCAGCGCGCCCTGGAGGACTTGAACCCCCGACATCAGGTTTTGGAGACCTGCGTTCTACCAACTGAACTAAGAGCGCATAGCGGAGTGGCTGATCTTCTACCTTATTTAGCTTAACACAACTTACAGAGTTTGGTTAAACTTTTTTTCCGACCACCACTAGGGGAATCATGGAATCTCTGGTGCTGCCCAAATTACAGACTCCGGTCAAACCGTTGTTTAACGCGAGTGGCTTTACCAATCCGATCGCGGAGATAGAACAGTTTAGCCCGGCGGACTTTACCCCGACGGATGACTTTAATATTCGCAATTCTCGGAGAATGGATTAGGAAAACTCTCTCCACCCCCACTCCTTGAAAAATCTTCCGCACGGTGATCGTGGCGTTAATCCCGCCATGGCGTTTAGCAATCACCACTCCTTCATAGGGCTGAATCCGTTCTTTGCCACCCTCTTGAATTTTCACCGCAACCTTGATCGTATCACCGACATAAATCTCGGGAAGATCGGGTTTATTGAGTTGCTGTCGGAGGCTTTCAATTTCTGCCGTTTCAATAGAACGGATAATTTCTCCCGCTTTCATGATAATTTTCCAAAACTCACAAGATCCGATTATAGATCGAAAAGGACTGTAAAATCCATAGCATTCACCTGGATTCACAAAGATGTTAGACCAATCCATGACCGTCATCGTTGAAATTGTGTTGCTGTGCGGTTTAGCCTTCTATGTTGCCTGTAATCTAGGGGCTAATGATGTAGCCAACTCGATGGGGACGTCGGTGGGTTCCAAGGCATTGACCCTGAAACAAGCGATTATCGCCGCCGGAATTTTAGAATTTACCGGGGCAGTATTTTTTGGAGAGCGAGTCTCTAAAACCCTAGCCACGGAGGTTGTTAATCCGGAAGTTTTTAGCTCCACGCCTCAAGTTTTTGTGATCGGGATGGTATCGGTATTGCTTTCCGCCGGAGTCTGGTTACAAATTGCTACTCGTCAGGGATTACCCGTATCTTCGTCCCATGCGGTGGTGGGAGCGATCGCTGGATTTAGTTGTATTGCCGCCGGGGTCAAGGCGGTCAACTGGCAGACGATTGGTTTAATTTCCCTGACTTGGTTAATCACCCCGGTGATCAGTGGTTTAATTTCAGGATTATTCTACAAGCTGATCAAATATTGGATTTTAGACCAACCCGATCCCCATCGCCAAATCCAAGAATGGATTCCCTGGTTAAGTAGTATTTTAATTGGAATTTTTGGGGTGATTGTTTTCCCGATTTTGAGTTTACCCTTGCAAAAGATCCTAACCCAATGGGGGTGGACGTTACCCGTCCATGATATTCCTTTAGGGATTGGGGCGATCGCTGCGGTCGGTTTAACCGGATTCAGTTGGCGACAATTGGATCAACAGCAGCAGGATTTTAGTTCTAATCCCCTACCGGAAAAATTTCCTGGGATCGAAAAACAACTGGCAGGATTTCAGGTGATTAGTGCCTGTTTTGTAGCTTTTGCCCACGGGTCAAATGATGTGGGCAATACCATCGCCCCCCTAGCCGCAATTTTAGCGGTAATTAAAACGGGTTCAGTTCCCCTAGATGATATTGAAATCCCGATTTGGATTTTACTATTAGGGGGGAGTGGAATTGTCACCGGACTGGCCATCTGGGGTGAAAATGTGATTAAAACCGTGGGGGAAAATATTATTTCCCTGCTTCCGAGTCAGGGATTTTGTGCAGAATTAGCCACGGCTACCACCGTATTATTGGCATCCCGTTTAGGATTACCCGTTTCCACCTCCCATGCGTTGGTAGGGGGTGTGGTGGGAATTGGACTGGTGCAGGGGGGAAAAGAGGTACGCTTGGATACCGTCCGTTCCATTGCCTTAGCCTGGGTGATTACTGTTCCCAGTGCGGCTATAATCAGTGGGATTCTATTTAAAATATTCAATGGATTTTGACACTCTCTAGCATAAACGCTAGAGATTCTTAATTCAGTGACTGACCTTTAAGCACCGTATCCCTTTCGAGCAATACTCAAACCTTTCAATCGTGAAAAGTCACCAATTGACGAGCCTGACTTACGGCAACCCCAGAGGGTCTATCTCCGCTCATCGTACTAGGATACGACCTAGAGTTCGGGCGTGCCCCGCCCTACCTTAATTGATCAAACCAAATTATATGTTTTCTGGTAATGAGAATGGGTTGATTCTCTAGCTCTGTTTTACAAGGTTTTCGCTACCCTTCTTGTTACTCTCAAGGAGTTTTCAGGTTCGAGGGTGCCGACTAAAAGCCGCTTCACAACCGCCCACCTTGGGGATTTCAACCATCTCTATCTTAATCCAAAGCCGTGCTAGAAGCACGGGGTTTTAGACCCAAATTCTCGATAAAATATGGCAGATTGGAAACGAGCGTGTCTTTACACGCTGAGTGAGCTATTGTTTAGTTTAGGTTTTTGGGGATAATTCTTCCGGAGGCTTTGCCATTTTTCCCGTTGTGCCTTTATCGGTAGAGACTAGGATTTCTAGTCTGTAAATTGTGAAACCCGATATGCAGCGTTGGTGTGAGTGGCGTCATAGCTGAATCAGCAGATCAATAAGAGGTTAATCACGAATGGGGACACAGGACAATCAACCGCCACCTTTAGGATCGGGAGAAACCACATCCGCAGAAATCATCCTAAGTTCGGTGATACAGGAATTAGAAACCTTCCATCACCAGATTAAGGAAAGATATCTGTCGGATATCCAACGACTCGAAACGGATAAAGTTCGCTTAATTGGGGATATTGAAAATCTGCAAACGGAATATCAGCGACTGCAATCTGTGCAGTTACAAATATTGTCTGATCGCGTTCCTCCCAATCGAGCTTGGCTCAAACAACTGACTCAAATTGTGGCGCGTGATGTGGAACAATCTTTGATCGCACGCATTAATCAAATTAAAGCAGCCAGCGATCCGCCTTTATTAGCGGCTGATGCGAGTGGACTGCTTCCGAGTGAGGATATCGGTGCAGAAAACTTCAATAATCGAGAGTTGGAAGCGGTTTTGGAAACCAGTCTGAACCAAACCTTTCAAAGCTTACAGCAGGAGTTAGGTAACTATCAAAGTAACCTATCTCGACGGTTAAACCATATGCAAACCTTGGAACAGCAGGTTGAAGCCTTGCTAGAAACCATTGTTAATCGTTTGCAAGAACAGGTGGAAACACCAACTCTCTGGGGGGAGAGTTCCCGTCCAGGACTACCGAGTGGACGTTCTGACTCCCTGCCTCCAACTAATACGGCCCCGACAAATCGCCCGGAACCCCTTGGGAGTTCCCAGCCCAAGTCGTCTTCTCCGGTGCAGTTGGGTCTATTTTTGGCGTTACTTTCGGCGGTATCTCTATCGTTGTTTAACGTTTGTTTAAAGATTATTCTCAAAGGGCCACAACCCCGAGAAATCTTGGGTTTATTTTCCCTAGAAGGAATTATTAGTCCGGGGATCGGAAACTCTTTATTAATCTTGTTACTCCGCATGATTGTGGTCATGGGACTGATGCCGATTGTGGCAACGTTCCTTTATCCTCCGGTATGGGGTGATCTGCGACGTTTTCTTCAGTCCGGTGATCGTCGCTTAATGCTGACGGTGATTGGCAGTGGATTTTTCTTGTTTTTATCCCAAGTCGCTATCTATGTGGCTATTGGTGAGATTCCGACCGGAATTGCGATCACGATTTTCTTTATCTATCCGATTGTAACGGTAATTGCCTCTTGGGGCCTATTTGGAGATCGACCGACCCTAATTCGGGTGATTGCCATGATTATTATTCTGGCTGGAGGGATTCTCTGTTTACCTGCTCGAAATCCTAATATCGCTATGGGAAATGTACAGGTGGGGGTGATTGCTGCGATCTGTGCAGGTGTAGCCTTTGCCGGGTATGTGTTACTGACTCAGGTGGCGGCGGGAAAACTCCATCCTATCCCGTTTAGTTTGGTGAACTTTGCGTCTATTTTTGTCTTTTCTTCTCTGAGTTTAATGTTGCTACCCGATAGTTTGGGGATTAATATTGAACCGGGAGTTTGGAACGGACTAATGATTGGAGGTGTTGTTTTAGGTGTTCTCACTCTATCGAGTTATTTATTAAATAATTTCGCCATTCGCTCGGCGGGAGCTGCCTTAGCCTCCATTATTGGGACAACCGGGCCGGCATTAACCGCGTTGTTTGCCTTCTGGATTATTGGTGAGGCGATTAAGCAACAACAAATCTATGGGATGGCGTTAGTGATTTTGGGTGTGGGGACGATGAGTTTTGAACGAATGATTGGCTCAAAACGCAAGACTAGCTAAGGTCTGGAGCAGGGGGAGCAGGGGGAGCAGGGGGAGTAGGGGGAGCAGGGGGGCAGGGGGAGCAGGGGGAGCAGGGGGAGCAGGGGGAGCAGGGGGGCAGGGGGAGCAGGGGGGGCAGGGGGGGCAGGGGGAGCAGGGGGGGCAGGGGGAGCAGGGGGGGCAGGGGGAGCAGGGGGAGCAGGGGGAGCAGGGGGAGCAGGGGGAGCAGGGGGAGCAGGGGGAGCAGGGGGAGCAGGGGGAGCAGGGGGGGCAGGGGGAGCAGGGGGAGCAGGGGGAGCAGGGGGAGCAGGGGGAGCAGGGGGAGCAGGGGGAGCAGGGGGGGCAGGGGGAGCAGGAAAAATAATTGACATTCTATACCCGCCACTTCGCACTCCGAACTTTGCACTCCGCAATCTTTTCTCATGCCTCTGCTGACTCGGTGACTCGGTGGCTTCTCTACTTAGAAAATACCCCGGTTCCTCTGAGGACGTCCAGGAAAGCAAAAACCGCCGGGACATGGAGGCTATTTGACCAGAGGGCGGCACCAATGACTCGTTCTAGGGGAACAGGTAAGGCTCTGACTTGGACTTGGGGAGGAATGGGTAAAGCAGCTAGACGGGGTAAAATGGCAGCCCCTAATCCCTGAGCTACCATACTGACAATGGTTGAGTCTTCTTTAATTTGATAGGCGACTTTTAACGATTGTCCCCATTTTGACCAATGTTCCCGCACCGCAGAAGTACATTCGGCATAATTGAATAAAATAAAAGAGTAGGTCGAGAGTTGTTCCCAGCTTAGAATTTCGGGAATTTGACCCGCCGAAGTGGGAAGTAAAACGACATATTCATCTCTGGTAATTTCCCAAGTTTCAAATTCTTCCGCACGGGGTAAGGGAAGTAACCCAATATCCACTTGGCCTGTGCGTAAACTCTGTTCGATTCCTAGGGGATCGGTTTCGGTAATGGTGATTTCTATGTTAGGAAAACGACTGCGAAACTGGGCAACTTTTGAGGGGAGGATATGGGTTGCTGCACTACGAAAGGAGGCAACCCGAATTTTTCCCCGATGTAAACCTTTTTCTAAATTGACTTCATGATCGATTTTTTCGCGCAGTTCTAGGATTTTACTCGCGTGTAGCATCACCCGTTCTCCAATCAAGGTGGGACGGGCGCCAAATCGTCCTCGCAGCAGTAAGGGAATACCCAGTTCATCTTCTAAAGCGGCGATCGCCCGACTGACGGCAGATTGAGAGATACTTAAACTCAATGCTGCTTCTGAAAAGCTTCCTTGTTCTGCTACCGCTAGTAAAATTTCAAGTTGATCAATATTCATCTTGCTTTTAACTGTCAGCGACTCGCTATGAGCTTCTATACTCACCGAGAAAATTTTAACTTGAGTTGCTATAAATTATATTATAGTAAATGTTAGTAATTTTTTTACTCAAAATCCCCAGAGTAAACTTCGGATCGTTGACTGAGATTTACCATCTGTTTATATTAAGTTAACAATTAAAAATATGTCTAAATTTAATTTCTTAAGTTCCCCCCAAAAATGGATATATTTATCTTATTTTGGTATATTTTTAATTCTATTTACATTAGGTTTATTTCATTTTGATAATAAAATCCGTAGAGGTCAGCAAGCGCAAGGGAGGTCAATTTTAAAAACTTTAATTAAAAATCAAGATCAACAATTTAAAACCTATGGTAAATTTACACCTAACCTAGAAAACTTATATCGGGGGACTTCAAAAGGAATCGGAACTTATAAATTTAAAATGACGGTAGAATCGGATCAGGTATTCTTTGAAGCCATTCCGATTATTTGGCGTCGGGTTAGTTACTCTGGAGCTTTATTTAAGATTAAAACAGATAACTCTATTGTGCTGGTGGGAGGAATTTGTAAAAGTCCTAGCTCCTCAATGACCGCTCCAATTCCAATTCAACCCCCTTTTCCCAACTTTCATCAAGTCCGTTGTCCTCTTGATGCTGAACTGGTAGAATCCATGAAGTTTTCTAAGTAAAGTCTCAACAATAAGGAAATAATAAACCCTAGGGGTTTTCTGACTAACTAGAATTTGAGTACAGTGATGATGAATCAATCTAAAAAAAGTTTAGGTAAAGTATATTTAGTTGGTGCAGGGCCAGGAGATCCAGGTCTGTTAACTGTTAAAGGAAAAACCTTATTAGAATTGGCAGATGTAGTAATTTATGATGCCTTGGTTAGTGATCAAATATTGGATTTAATTAATCCTGAAGCCGAAAAAATTAATGCCGGAAAACGGCGAGGTAAACATTCATTATTACAAGAAGAAACAACTCAAATATTAATTGAAAAAGCTCAAATTCATGCAGTTGTTGTGCGCTTGAAAGGAGGAGATCCGTTTATTTTTGGTCGCGGTGGGGAGGAAATGCAAGACTTAATTCAAGCTGGAATTTCTGTGGAAGTTGTCCCCGGAATTACTTCGGGAATTGCGGCGCCTGCTTATGCGGGAATTCCGTTAACCCATCGAGATCATAGTTCATCGGTTACCTTTGTAACGGGTCATGAAACCGCCGGAAAATATCGCCCACAAGTGAATTGGGAAGCGATCGCGCTTGGTTCAGAAACCATTGTCATCTATATGGGGGTTCATAATTTACCCTATATTATTCAACAGTTAACCCAAGCTGGAAAATCCCGAGATACTCCGATCGCCTTAATTCGTTGGGGAACTCGACCGGAGCAGGAGGAGTTAATTGCCACCTTAGAAACCATTGTTCAAAAAGTAGCAGAAACTGGTTTTGAAGCTCCGGCGATCGCTGTAATTGGTTCAGTTGTGAATTTAAAAAGGTGTTGACTTTAATTAACTGATAATAGCTGTAAATCTTGATCTCTAGCTTGGCTTAATTTTATCTAAAATTAAAATAGGGGAAAATGAGAATTTTATTAGTTGAAGATGAGGAAAGAATTACAAAAGCCTTAGCAGAAGCCTTAATGGATCATCATTATGTGGTGGATGTCGTTCATGATGGTCAGATGGGGTGGGAGTTTGCAGAATCGGCTGCCTATGATCTGATTATATTGGATGTGATGTTACCTCGACTGACTGGGATTGAGTTTTGTCAACGATTAAGACAACAGGGAAAAACCACACCTGTATTGATGTTAACGGCAAAAGATACCAGTGCAGATAAAGTTTTAGGATTGGATGTAGGGGCGGATGATTATGTGATTAAACCCTTTGATTTACAGGAGTTATTAGCAAGAATTCGCGCTTTGTTAAGACGAGGAAATTCCGCCTTACCTCCGGTGTTAGAATGGGGAAGTCTTCGCCTAGATCCAAATAGTTGTGAGGTGACGTATGAAGGAAAATTTCTATCTTTAACTCCTAAAGAATATGGTTTATTAGAGTTATTCTTACGCAGCCCGGGACGATTGCTTTCGCGGGAAATAATTTTAGATAACCTCTGGTGTTTTGAAGATATTCCGGGTGAAGATACGGTGAAAACCCATATCAAAAGATTAAGGCAAAAACTCAAAACAGTCGGCGTACCCTCTACATTAATTGAAACAGTTTATGGCTTGGGATATCGGCTCAACACGCAACGTAATTAATCCCCAATTTCGAGCTTTAAGTTGGCGGTTATTGCTGTCTTATCTAGGGGTGATGATGGCAATTTCAGGAATATCAATGATTGCCGTTTATGAATTTTTTAGGTTTAGTTTATATCAACAATTAGATCGTCAACTGCTAATATTAGCAGATGCTGCTGCTCATAGTTTTGAAGAAATTAAAGAAAAAAAAGAATCTTTTGAAGTTCCTGATTCTCTAAACTTAGATGATGATAATGATCTGGATATTCCTTGGCAAAATATGCACCAACCCAGTCAAGGAATTGAATGGTTTGATCATAACCGCCAACTAATTACTAAAGTTGGAAAAGTTTTTCCACCCCTTGATTTATCCCATTATCATTGGACTTATACCGTCAATAACCAAAAAATTCGTACCCTAACTTTACAGGTTAATAGAGAAACAGAATCGCAAAAACAGATGATCGGTTATGTCCGGATCAGTGAGTCTACAAAACCCGTGGAAAGGGTGTTAATAAAATTAAGATTAGTAATGATGTTAGGGGGAATATTAGTATCAGGATTAACGGCTTTTGGAGGTATGTGGTTAACAAAACAATCTCTAAAACCTATTGAACAAAGTTTTGAAAAACTCAAACAATTTACCGCCGATGCTTCTCATGAATTGAGAAATCCTTTAGCTGGAATTAGAACTTGTGTGGAAGTTATGCAAAGTCATCCAGAAAGAATTCATCCTGCCGATATTGATAAATTAAAAGCGATCGCGAGTGGCGTAAATCAAATGACCAGCTTAGTGGAAGATTTATTACTTTTGGCTCGCACGGATCAAGATTCTATTCCCCTAGCCACAGATTGGGTAATTATTCCCCTGAATGAACTATTAGAAGATTTGGTAGAATTTCTCTTTTATCAAGCTGAAAAAAAGGGAGTGGAATTAATCTTAGATATGAAAACTGAAATTAAAATAAAAGGGGTAGGAAATCAACTTTGGCGATTATTTTTAAACTTAATAGAAAATGCGATTTATTATACTGATACTGGGGGGAAAGTAACGGTCTGTTTAGAGCAGCAAGAAAAATGGGTTTGGGTGCGCATAGAAGACACTGGAATAGGGATTTCTCCTGAACAATTACCCCTGATTTTTGATCGGTTGTGGCGTGCTGATCAAGCTCGAAATTGCAGAAAAGGAGGCTCGGGGTTAGGGTTAGCGATCGCTCAAACTTTAGCCCAAAATCATCAAGGAGAAATCATGGTTACCAGTCAGTTGGGAAAGGGTAGCTGTTTTTCTGTGCGTTTTCCCACCCTGGCTAACACCTAATACCAAATTAAAATCATACAATTTAATGGGTAGTATAGCAATCCTAAATCAGTTGTACAAATAGCTGGAAATCCAAATAATCGTAGGGGCGAGGCGCGCCTCGCCCCTACACCGAATTTATGTCCATTTTTTAGGGTTAATAATTTTGATCATTATTTTGTACAATTCATTTAGACTTGCTATATCTGGATTTGTCACCAGTTTGTCACTTTTTAGGTTTATTCTTGAATTCAGGGTTAGGATAATTGTCTTTCTGGAGTTATATTAAGAGGCATTCCCTTGCTCCTGTCCCTAACTGTAGAGACGTAAAAAATTTACATTTCTACAAACTTATAATTATTGAGGCTAATAATAATGGCAAATCTACAGTTTTTTAAATCTCACCAGCTTTGGAAACTGCATCGTAAAATTGCACCGATTATATTTATTCCTTTATTTTTAACTGCTTTCACAGGAATGGCTTATCGCCTGGGAAGGAGTTGGATGAGATTATCAGAAGAAAAAGCAGATATTTTGCTGATGATTCATCAAGGAGAATTTTTAGGAGAGCCCCTAGTTCCTATTTATGTATTATTGGTAGGTTTAGGGTTAATTGCCATGCTTGTCACGGGATTAACAATGGTTCGGTTAACGCAAAAAAAACGTAAAAATCCCACTAAAGATTCTCCGTTAAATGCTAAAAAAGTGCATCAAATATTAGCACCCATTTTGTTCTTACCTTTGTTTTTAAGTGCATCAACAGGAATTTTGTATGGAATAGGAGATAGTTGGTTTCATCTTCCTGATAATTTTGCTCAACTCTTACTAACCATTCATCAAGGGTCTTATTTTGGCTCAGTTGGAAAAACGATTTACGTTGCTTTAATTGGTTTAGGATTAATTGCTATGTTAATTACAGGAATTAATATGACGGGAATTTTTCGTAAAAAACGGGCTAAAGTTTCAGAAGAATCCTAGGTTTCGACCGAATTAGAAATTAAGGTTTCCACTAAATCTGGCAGTTTTTCAGTTGCAGTTCCTTCTAAAACGGTGTATCCTTGTAAAAATTCATAATTGGGATGGGGATCAATAAAATATTTTTCGGGTGTGAAATAATTAAAAAAACGCAATAATTTTGCAGCAGGATAAACCGTTGCGGAGGTTCCCACCCCAATAAAAATTTGCATGGGTTGAGTTATTTGTGCTTTATAGCAGGGAACAGGGAACACCGGAGGAAAAGACTTCACCGTCTAGGTTTTCGCATCACTCTTTGCCCTATTAGTCCTAATCAAAAAATGAACAAATTAGGAATTAAATTGCGATCGCACCCACTGCCGAAATCCTCGTCTTGCTGAACTAGCACCTATTATTTCACTTTCCTGTAAAAACTGTAAAATTCTGTCTATAACTGGCAAATTCCCAAAGATTTGGCTAGTTTCTGTTAACAAATATTCTCCTTGTTGTAGAACAAAAATTTGTAGTTTTCCTTCTGTATAAATCCACAGTTCCGGTACGCCTAATGCTACATAAGCATCGAGTTGAGTTTTTGACGTAACATCGACTTCAATGGCTAAATCAGGAGGCGGATCAATGGATAAATTAACTCTTTGCTTTCCGATCATCAGACGAGAATTTTGAATGTAAAAACAATCATCTGGTTCTAAACCAACAGCCATTTCAGGGCGTTTAAAAGTTGTTGATCCGTAGGGTTCCCAATCTATTTCTAACTCATCTAACAAGATTTTAACAAATTCGCCAATCATGATTTTGGCTTTTTCGTGTTCTGGTAATGGCATCCGAATTTCTAACACTCCTTGATAGTAAACGACCCGTGAAGCCCGATGTTCTCCCATTTCTTCTAAAATGGCTTCAAATTCTTTCCAACTCACCTGACGCAAGATTAGGTGTTGTCCGGGTTGAATATCGATTTGGTTTAATTGCAAGGTAACAACCATTTCAGCTTTCCTAACTCACTATTTTTGTTACTTCCAAACTTCAGTTAAATCTAACATAAACCCTGGTAAAATATCTTCTCCTGATAAGCTTAATGGATGATTTAGTAATTCTACATCCTGATTTTGTCGATAAATTTCTACGGTTTTATTTTTGCGATCAATTAACCAACCCAAACTAGCCCCATTTTCTATATATTCTATCATTTTAGCTTGTAATTTCTCTATTGAGTCATTTTTTGAACGTAATTCTAATACAAAATCTGGGCAAATCGGGGCGAATATTTCCCGTTCCTCCTGTGTTAGTAAATCCCATCTTTATGGGTGATTGATAGTATTAATGCGGGTGAAATATTGACGGCAAGCGGTTGTAAAAAGTTAGCTTGTGTCATGATTTTTTCCTATATATAGAGCGTGTTTACCAACTCTTTGTATCTTTGTGATTAAATTGAGATTGATTTTTGTATAACTGCTATATTTGAAACCCAGTTTCCAGTAAAAATAGTGATTTTCGCAATTCAATTTTTACTAGAAAACTGAGTTTTTATCTCAAAATTAGTGATTTTTGATCAAATCAACTAACTTTAGAAGGTTGTTTTTTCTGGATAAAAAAGGCTTCCCGAATTTGTTCGGAAATCTGAGAACTTGTTAACCCTAAATCAGCAAAAGATTCATTAGGTTCGGCATGATCGACTAAAATATCGGGAACCCCAAAACGCTTTACCGGAACTACCACATCATTGTCTAATAATGCTTCGGCTACGGCGGAACCAAAACCACCCATTAAACAACCTTCTTCGATCGTCACAACTTTACCAATTTGTTTGGCTAAAGGTGCAATTAATTCCACATCCAAAGGTTTAACAAAACGGGGATTAATGACAGTTGCTTCAATGCCATGTTCACTGAGAATTTCTGCTACTTGCATCGACATATTCACCATACTGCCATAACCCATTAATAGCAGATCATCCCCATGCCTTAAAATCTCTCCTTTGCCGATGGGTAAGGGTTCCCAACCTTCTTCCATGAGAGGAACACCTAAACCCGATCCGCGAGGATAACGCATAGCAATGGGGCCGTTTGTATGCTCAATTCCGGTGACTAACATTCGTTGTAATTCGGCTTCATCTTTAGGCGCCATAATCACTAAATTGGGCAAACATCGCAGATAGGAAATATCATACATTCCCTGATGAGTGGGGCCGTCTACCCCAACAATTCCCGCCCGATCTAAACAGAAGAAAACCGGGAGTTCTTGAATACAAACATCATGAATAATTTGATCATAAGCCCGTTGTAGAAAGGTGGAATAAATCGCTACAACCGGACGCATTCCTTCGGTGGCTAACCCAGCAGCCATAGTTACAGCGTGTTGTTCAGCAATACCTACGTCAATATATTGTTTCGGCAGTTTTTTCTGGAGAATATCTAACCCAGTTCCCGTTGCCATGGCTGCGGTAATTCCCACAATTCGAGGGTCATTTTCACCTAATTTGACTAGGGTTTCCCCAAAGACTTTAGAATAACTGGGGGGTTTGGGTTTACTCGCCGGAACAGCTTTTCCTGTAGCTAAATTAAAGGGGTTTTGAGCATGATAACCAACTTGATCTTTTTCGGCGATCGCATAGCCTTTTCCCTTCACCGTGGCGACGTGAACTAACACTGGCCCTGGTATTTTATGGGCTTGCTGAAAGGTCTTAATTAATTCTGGTAAATCATGACCATCTACGGGCCCAACATAAGTAAAACCTAATTCTTCAAACACCGCCCCCACTTTAGGAACAGCAAGGCGTTTCATGCCTTCTTTCATCCGTTCCATTTCGGGGGTAAAAGCTTCTCCCACAAAGGGTAAATGTTTAAATTGTTCTTCTAAATTATCCGTCAGAAATTGAACCGGATCACTGAGGCGCATTTTATTCAAATAACGAGAAATTGCCCCCACATTAGGAGAAATTGACATCTCGTTATCATTAAGAACTACCATTAAATTAGTATTAGGTAAATGTCCGGCGTGGTTAATAGCTTCTAAGGCCATGCCTCCGGTTAAAGCACCATCCCCAATAATGGCAACAACTTTGAAGTGTTCCCCTTTCATATCTCGGGCGATCGCCATTCCTAAGCCCGCAGAAATACTGGTAGAAGCGTGTCCGGCTCCAAAATGATCAAATTTGTTTTCACAGCGTTTTAAATAGCCTGCAACGCCGTCTTTTTGCCTTAAAGTATGGAAATTTTGATAACGTCCAGTGATTAATTTATGGGGATAGGCTTGATGTCCCACATCCCAAATCACTTTATCTCGATCTAAGTCCAGGGTTTGATATAAACCCAATGTTAGTTCCACAACCCCTAAACCTGGCCCTAAATGCCCTCCGGTGGCGGCAACGGTTTCTAGGTGTTTCTCGCGGATCTGGCGGGCAATTTGTTCGAGTTGATGGATCGACAAACCATGGAGTTGATTGGGATGAGTAATTTCACTTAGGTGCATATTTGTTAAATGCCTGCATTTACTATAAATGTCATGGTAGCACCGGACGAGGTAGGGGGAGCAGGGAGAGAAGATGAAGCGGCAGGGGGAGTGTCCTCCCTCGCTAACAGTTAACAGTCAACGGTCAACACTCCTTAAAATGAGGAACCGGGTTGGGTGAGGAATGCTAGTTCTGCGGCGGTGCTGGGACGACTTAAAATAGCGTTGCGATGGGGAAAGCGTCCGAATTGTTGAATAATGTTAAGGTGGGCGATCGCATAATCAAACATAGATGCCGTAGGGAAGATAAATAAAAGCTCGTTGCACGAATAATAACTGTTGATCAAATTCTCGACTTGCTGAATCATTTTATTTTGTAGGAATATGGGATTTAAGCTGAGTATCAATATTTTTAATATGGTTGACAAACCAATCTACTAACTCCTGCTTAACTTGAGTCCGAATTAAATTTAAAGGTTGCTTTTGGTCGATTTTACTATTAATATCTTGCAAGGTTGTTAAAAAATTAGTATGGGCTTTCTTGTTATCGCAAGCAACGGGACATTTATGGCTATTCATGCAGGATTCTTCATAATTAAAGTGATTATTCGTATACATTTTTAGAAATCCCATAATCGCTCGAAGTTCTTGATCGCCTTTGTGATTGTCAATGGCAGCTAATAACTGATCCATTTGATCTAATAACTGTTCATGTTGACAGTCGAGTAAGGGGATGCCAATTTTCAAGTAATCATTCCATGTTCTCATATTTTTATCCTAACTTTGGGGCTGGAGTGTCAACTTAAAGCGATCATTTCCTGACCACGGATCGTAATTCTTGATCGGCAACTTAACCCAGATTTTTAAGATAAATTTAATAATTTAGTTTTAGTTGTGTTCCGCTTGATTAATCCTAGTTTAACTTTCTCTTAAACCTTCTGATTACAAAGGGTAAATTTATTTTTTACCGATCAACCAATAGGTGGTCATTTCTCCTTTCCCTTTAATAGAAATTATGCCCCGTTTTTCAAAGTTATATTGATCTTTAATTCTGTGATAAGTGGCTTCTGTAACTTGAATTCGTCCGGGGTCACCGGAAGATTCCATTCGGGAAGCAATATTAACTGCATCCCCCCATAAATCATAAATAAACTTTTTAATTCCAATGACTCCAGCTACTACAGATCCGGTATTAATCCCAATTCTAATTTGAAATTGAGAGTCTATATTAAATCTTTCTAAAGGGACTTTAAATTCCGCCATGGCGGCTTGCATTCCTAATGCCATATCGGCGATCGCTTCGGCATGATTGGCTTTGGGTAAAGGCAAACCTCCAACTACCATATAAGCATCACCAATAGTTTTAATTTTTTCTAAGCCATTTTTTTCAGCTAAATGATCAAAAATCGAAAACATTTCATTCAGAACACTGACTAATTCTATCGGCGGAATTTGGGAAGATAGGGGAGTAAATCCCACCACATCGGCGAATAAAATGGTGACTTCTTCAATCGCAGAAGCGATGGCTTTTGTATTATGTTTGAGTTGGTTGGCGATGACTTCGGGTAAAATATTTAATAATAATTGTTCCGATCTTTCTTTTTCTAATCTTAAATCGGCGGTGCGTTCTTCGACTCGCTGCTCTAATTCGGCATTGGTTTTTTCCAATTCATTAAAAGAGGCTTTTAACTGTTGGGTCATAGTATTAAAAGAATGAGCTAAAATCCCCAATTCTTTAATCGGTTCAACGGGAATTGTTTGTTCTAATTCTCCACTGGCGATCGCTTGACTGGCTTCACTCAGGCGTAAAATTGGGGTACTAATCCAACGGGCGGTAAAAATGCCGCATAAAGTAGCTACTAATAACGCCACAATACATAATAAAATAGTCGTCCGAGTATTAGCATGAATTTCCGCCATGAAATCCGATTCCGGTACAACCACCACAATCAACCAATTAATTCCTCGTCGATCAGATAGGGGAGTGACTTGTAAATATTGTTGTTTTCCATTAATCTCAAAGGTCAGTTGAGTTGAGGTTTTAATCTGATCTAAACTACCAAAATATTTCAGTAAATAACTAGAGGTAGCTTGAGTTAAAACATCACTACTTTTAATCCCTTTAATCCGTTCGGTTTCCTTTTCTTTTTTATGAACAATAAAGGTTTCTTCTAGGGTTGAGGTGGCGACTAAATATCCATTTCTTTCCAGGACAAAGGTTTGTCCGGTTTTGCCAATTTTTAAACGGTTTAGAAATTGACTAATGCGTTCTAAGGTTAAATCGGTACTTGCTACGCCTAATAGTTTTTTATTGCGATTATAAATAGGTTGGTTGGCGGAAATCACTAAAACTTTAGAACCAAAATAAGCATAAATTTCACTCCAAACGGGTTTTCCAGCTTTCACTCCCGCTTCATACCAAGGACGAACTCTAGGATCGTAATTATCTCTAACACTTAATAATTCCTGGCGATCTCCTTGATTATTGGTTAACCATTTATGAAACTTTCCGGCAGTGCTTTTATCAACAATATCAAATTCTATCGTGCCATCATCATTGCGATTAGCTCCCACATAATAACTATTTTGTAATCCAATCCCAATATAACTAGCGGTTTTAAATTGTTTTAACTGACTCCACAGATACTTTTCCATCTGGGGAACATTATCTACACTAATTAATCCCATTCTCAGGGTATCAACATTAATTTGATTGATGATATGGGGGGTTTCTAAATAGGTATTAAGTTCCTGTTGGATGCGGTTGCTTAATTCAATTCTTAATTGAGTTGCTAAATCATTAACGGCGATCGAACCATTTCTAAAAGACAACCATCCCGTTAGTCCGACGGATGCAAAAATTTGGATTAAAAAAGGAACCACAAAAACCACCCGCAGGGATAGTTTAGGTGCTTTTTTCTTAAATCCCAATAGACGACGAGATAGAGATGCCATAGTGATTGTCCCTGATATCAAAATCAACGATTCGCACCTAATCCCATTAATTAGCGGTTTTTAAAGGGTGATTGCCTTGATTTTAACGAATTATTATTGGATTTGGGTAGTTAATTTCTCGCCTAGTTTGGGTTTCTGTTCCTTTGAAAATCCGATCAATATTACTGCGGTGTCGCCAGATGACGTAAATTCCCCCGGCGATCGCAAAAATTTGATAGGCCAGAGGTTCCCCAGTTATAATCATTAAAATGGCAATTCCCATCGCCCCGAAAATTGAACTTAAGGAAACAATCCGAGAAATTGCTAAAACCAGGGCAAAAATTCCTAGGGTTGCTAAGGCTAATTTCCAATCTAAGGCAAATAAAATTCCCAGACTAGACGCCACGGATTTTCCTCCTTTCCACCCGATCCAAATAGATTTTGTATGACCAATAATTACAATTAATCCGGCTAGAATCGCTATCCAATATTGCAACAGATCAGGAGATTGGATTCCGGCATTTGTAGCCAGTTCGGAGGTAAAAGAGAGGGAATAAGTCCAAAAAACCAGAAGAACCGCTAAGGTTCCCTTTAAAATATCAATCAATAAAACCAGTAAGGCTGGGAATTTTCCCAAGGTTCTCAGGATATTTGTAGCTCCGGTGGAACCGGAACCCTCAGCCAGCATATCAACGCCATAGAACCAACGTCCGATGGCGTATCCCGTGGGGATGGAACCTAAGAAATAGGCCGTTACTAATAATCCGGTATTAATTAATAACCATTCAATCATGTTGAAAAGACCGTTAAAAAGTGCTGAAGTTGTTAAAATCGTTCCGTAGGTGCTTGTTGGGTTTGGGGGTCGGGGGCCAGAGCCAACCACAGGGGAAATTGCAGTAAAGATAGACTGATTCTATCTTCCATATCATCAATAATAATGAAGGGTAAACGTCCCTCTTTCACCAAACGATCGGCTTTTTGAGAGAGAACTTCCGCTTCTTCAAATAAAACAATTCCCTGTTCCGGGCCGAAATCTCGACGGTCAATCCCTAAACAATCTTGTAGACCGCGGCGCCATTCTCCCAATCGTTCGGGACTATTGGCTAAAACCAGGGTTCTTAGGCGGTTTCCATAGATATTTCTCAATATAGAAATAGTAGCAGAAGCCACTAATATATTCTGTAAACGACTGCCCATGGTGCGCAATGCACCCCGTCCACCTTGGTTAAAAAACCAATTGGAAACCCGTTTGGCGTGAATCGGTTCAAAGGTGCGACGCAGTTGCCAAGGCGGGCCATAATAGTCGGGGGCGCTGCGATATTGATCGAGAAGTTGGCGAATTTTCTGGGTTTGTTCGGTGAAGCCCTGTTCTGAAAATTGTGGCGCGGCGGTGTTTTGAGGATTTTCTACGGGGATAACCACCTTCGTCACTTCTCGGGGTTGGGCGGGAATGGGCGGCTCGGGGGTGTTTTCCGGTATCAGTTCCAATTGTTCGGTGGTGGCGACTAAATCCTGTAAACTTCCGACTAAATAATCCTTAAATCCCTGGACTCGGATGGCGAGTTCTTGGGAGACTCCCGCGAAGGAGGTGCGCATTTCTTTTTGGATGCGATC
This sequence comes from Planktothrix sp. PLAVEN19ND, assembly GCF_057220675.1. NCBI lineage: Bacteria > Bacillati > Cyanobacteriota > Cyanophyceae > Oscillatoriales > Microcoleaceae > Planktothrix > Planktothrix sp. PLAVEN19ND. The sequence continues at coordinate 5,391,415 of NZ_CM170132.1, forward strand.
GCGGCGACGTTCGAGTTTTTCGATTTCGATTTGTAAGGTTTGTTTGCGTTGTTCTAACTGATCTAAGGCGGAGGAGATCAATTTTCCCATGGACTGGGTTAATACCAGTTGTTCGGTGGTGATGCGTTCGTTGGTCTCCTGTAACCCGGCAATTCTTTTTTGTAGTTCCTGTTCCTGAATCTGTAATCGTTTCACCCGTTGCTCTAACTGGGTGGTGACTTCTTCTATGGGTTCGGACATCAGACGTTCGGACAAGCTCGGTGAGGTGGCAGAATTTGCTCCCGGTTCAGGATTGTGGAGTTCGTTGGACTCCCAAGGGTCAGCAATGGGTAAAGGGTTCATATTAATCGAGTTCTCTGCGGTTTCTCCAACGGAGGGATTAAAGGGTGGCGTTGATGAAGATTTAGCCCCGCTTAGGGGTGGGTTTTGATCTCGGATTTGAGTTTCTTCTGAATTCATGAAATTGAGCGTCCCGGTCTAAACACAAGGGGATGTGATGGGTGAAAGTATAGCGTTTTGTTCGGTTATTGGGGTGTTTAGACAGGTTTGTTACCCTGACCAGTAGGGGTCGAAGGAGGCTTTACAGCCCCCAACTCCCATACAAAACCGTGCTTGCGACTTTCACTGCACACGGCTCCTAATCTAGTTGACTGTTTTCTTCAGAGCATCCGGTTTCTTTTGAGTCATAAGACCCATCTGTTGCCGTTTTAGTATCGTGACAATGGCGGTGTAACAATTGCAGGTTTTTATAGTCATTCTTTCCACCTTTCGATGTAGGGATGATATGGTCGATTTCTGCAATGTCTTCTGGGGTGAAATATTGCCCACAGAAGGTACACTTTCCTTTCTGTTTTTTAAGCAGAAACGCTACTTTGTTGGGTACATCGAAGGATGTGCCTTTTCTTGTACTCCAATACGTCCAGTTTCCGTCATAGGGTGATGCTTCAGGTCTTACAGTCACATGGCGGGTAATAGGTGTTTCTGCATGGGTAAGTAGTTTGTAACCATCTTTGGTTTCAAAGCTCCATGCTCTATTACCGTTTCTTTTGTAGTATTTACCAAGTTTCTTGTAACCTGCTTTACCACATCTGCTAACTGTCCATGCTCTTAATCTTTGCCATGTAATATGGTCTGATGAGGAAAATGTTTCTTTGGAAACAACTTTGGAATGGTAATTACACCATCCTCTTATGACCGGATTTAGGCGTTTGATTAATGCGTATTGGGGTGCTGTTTTGTGGGTCTTAATCACTTCCTTTACCTTATCCGCGTGAGCTTTAATTGCCTTTTTACTAGGTTTAATTATGGTTTTGAACCCTAATATTTTTGAGTTGCTACTTCCTGTTTTCCCTGAGTGGTGTTTACCAACGGGATATTGTCGGAAGTTCCAACCTAGAAAGTCGAATCCCGGTTTTACCTTTTCGCCGTTTACTTCGATTTCTCTTAGTGTGTGGCATATACGGGTTTTGGCTGGTTTCAGTTCTAACCCGATGGGTTTTAACCATTCTTCGATGGCAACTTGACACTGTTGAATAATTTCTAGTTGTGGACTTATTACAACGAAATCATCGGCATATCTGATGACTTGAGCTTGGACTGAGTTTCTCTTTTTAGGGAATTTATGTTTAATTAGCTCAATCATACCATCCAGTGCGATGTTAGCAAGTAAGGGACTGATGACACCTCCTTGTGGTGTGCCTGCCTCTGTTGCTTCAAATGTGCCGTTGTCCATAATTCCGGTTTTTAACCATTGTCTGATTTGGGCTTTTATTGTTGATGGACAATCCATTTTGGACAGTAGGTAATCATGGTTAATTTGGTCAAAACATTTGGAGATGTCAGCATCAAGGATGAAGTAATCTTTCTTGTTAATGCTTTGGAAGATTCTTGACATTGCGTCGTGGGCTGAACGTCCAGGTCTGAACCCGTAGCTTTCACCCTCGAATCTGGCTTCCCATTGTGGTTCTAATGCAGATTTAACCAAGGCTTGCTTTACTCTATCTTGTATAGTTGGGATTCCTAGAGGACGTTTTTCTCCGTTCGATTTGGGTATCCATTTCCTTCGGAGTGGTTTCGCCTTTTGGTATTTATTCAAGTTTTGGACAAGTTCTAATCGTTGTTTGGGTGTGATGGATTTAACATCATCTACCCCGGCTGTTCTCTTGCCTTGATTATCTTGAGTTACCCTTCTAACTGATAGGAGTTGGGCGTAATATGACTTAACTAGAAGTTTTTGGAGTTTTCGAGCTTTAGCATTTTGTCCCGATAATGATGCCTGGTAAATTCGCTTTTGCAGCTTGAATACTACTCGTTGAACTTTCGCCCAGTTGATTGTATTCCATGCTTCCGTAGTCTTGGTTATACTCGTTTTCACCGTTTATACTGCTAATAACAACCTTACCTAACAACCAAACCGAAATCTATGGGCATATCCTAAACATTACATTTAGGCATTAGCTTCTGACTCCATCTCTCGCCCTCACAACATCCGCCTTAGATTTGTGGCTACCTGACAGTATTCGACCTCTGTAGGAGTATATGAGGGGTTTTAACGTTCCTTGAAAATGGGATTATTGCCATTAGATTCACCCTGTCCGCCGGGGTACTTTTGGGAGTCTTAGTAAGTGTTCTAACAAAAACCCTTACCTCTTATAGAAGTATATAAAAAACTTCTATCTTTTCCCCTTGTTCTTTTGAACGCAGTGTATCAAGTCAATTTCACTACTTAATCATCACGACGGTTCAAGCCGGGTATTTACTTTCGTTAATCATGGGCAATTGGCTAGGAAAATGCTTAGGCATTGACTTATGACCGCTTTCCCGTTATACCCAGCTTCAGAGTTTTGATAATCAGTCTGGCTCTGTGGGTATTGCCTATATCTCTCAGGTACGGTAATCCGTACCGTTGACTCCGAGATTGACCTTCCTTTGAGGTCACATTTTCAAAGTTAAGATAGGCTTGATTGGTTTTATATTGGGTTTAGTACCCATTTACCAATTGTCTACACCTGTCTCCCTGCTTACGTTTCGGGGTTTATTCTTATACTTTGGCAGGAACGTCTCGCACTGTTAGAGTGATTGTAGCATTACTTCAACCTTTGACTTAATTCAATGACTGACTATAGAATCATCGGGACATTTTTTTGAGATAGACTCCTAAACCCATTTAGCTATAAAGTAATCCCGTTGCGATCGCCCCAAATAATGCCACAATACTCATAGTTTCTTAACAGTTTACGGTTGACTGTTGCCCATTCCCTATTGCCCATTCCCTGTTCCGGTGTTCCCTGTTCCCTGTTCCCTAATTACTGATAATGGGTATAGAATTACGCAGTTACGTCTATTTAGATAATCTTCAACGGCAGCACGCGGCCTATATTGGTACGGTGTCTCTGGGTTTTTTGCCTTTACCTGGGGATTCTTCTTTGTGGATTGAAGTTTCCCCTGGGATTGAAATTAACCGGATTACGGATATTGCTTTGAAAGCTACTTCTGTGCGTCCTGGGGTGTTGTTTATTGAGCGGCTTTATGGCCTTTTGGAAATTCATTCGAGCCGTCAAGGGGATACCATTACCGCCGGACGGGCTATTTTGGATTTTTTAGGGTTAAGGGAAAGCGATCGCCTCAAACCTCAAATTGTGTCCAGTCAAATTATTCGGAATCTTGACCCGCACCAAGCCCAATTAATTAATCGTAACCGTCGAGGTCAGTTAATTTTAGGGGGTCAAAGTTTGTATATTTTGGAAGTTCAACCCGCAGCTTATGCGGCTTTAGCGGCTAATGAAGCGGAAAAAGCGTCATTAATTAATATTCTGCAAGTGACGGCCGTTGGGAGTTTTGGACGGCTGTATTTAGGGGGAGAAGAACGGGATATTATGGTAGGTTCAAAAGCGGCTTTAGAAGCTATTGAAAATGTATCTGGGCGAGCTTATGGAGGTAGTTTTAATCCCGAATAAATAGGATAAAAAATATGGCAAATTCAGAACATTTAGCTTGATTATAGCAAGTCTAAATGAATTGTACAAAATAATGATCAAAATTATTAACCCTAAAAAATGGACATAAATTCGGTGTAGGGGCGAGGCGCGCCTCGCCCCTACGATTATTTGGATTTCCAGCTAATGGAGTTTACTTTCTACAAGTTTATAGTCAAACATTTGTTTAGCTCCTTTTGGACTTGATGGCGATCGCGCATTATGAGCCAAGCCACTTGAGAAACGTATAGCGAAATCCTGTCTGGCGACTTAAATCCTGGTAAGTGACTCCTGGCATCGGCAACATATTTATCTTAACATTGCTGAACTGAGATTGAACTTCTAATGACAGCCGATCCAGAAGAGGTTTCTGTTGATTATATGTGTCCTCTGGAAAATAAAGCCTAACTTCTCCTCCATCTTTTAGACATCTAGCATATTTAGAAGCCGCGTTCTTAAGGCTCTGAGGATTTATTTCAACAGAGCTTTTTTTACCTTGATCTATATCAGCAGGTTTCCAAGCCTTCGCATCACAGATTAGCTGGCGGGAAGTAATATAAAAATCAGGTTCGGCCGGTTTTTTTGCCGGATCGTATTCAAGCTTAGGTTTTATCTGGACTTCTGACCAATCAAGATTATCTTCACTGTCAACGTCTAACAAAACTTTCCAAACGGCTAGTTCTCCTGCATCTCCTAACATTTTGAGCCAAGGCAAAGTCTTGTAAGCCAGAGGATTTTTTTTCAAATCTGTGATGATACTTGTGATGATAGAAGTATCAGCAGAAGTGTTTGCCAAGCTAATTGTTGGATGAATAATTGAAGGTAAAAATGATTGTACTCCTATCATCGCCTGAATTAATTCTATTTGCTTCTGACTGTTTTTGAGGCGGCTCATTTCCTCACAGCAGATTTCCAGAATGTCAGAAATCTCTCGCCTTAGCTTATAAATCCCATAATCAGGTAAATATTTAGCTCGACTTTGCACCTCAGCCAAGCTATTAAGAACTTGACTCAGCATTGACTGAAGCACATCGCACTCTTCATTGATTCCCATTAGCCTCCTAAAGTTTTCATAATATCCTCAGCTTGTCCAGTGGCTACCTTTAATGTTTTAATTGCTTCATCGCAAATTTCATAAATTTGCTGAACTTTAGATCGTGCTTCAGCTATACTGGCATCTGGTAGCTGCCCTGCTTGTGATTTAGCATCATCTATTAGCTCAACCATCTGATTCATTGTTTTTTGGAAGTCTTCTACTTGACCCAGTAAATCGTCCATAACTTACCTCACTACACTTTTTATGTCATTTTAATACAAATTTATTAGTTAAACAAGCTATCTTTATTCCAGATATCTTTGGGGACGTGAGGAGTAGCAATTAGTTTAGGTTCTGCCTCTAACCCTCGATAGATTGCCCTTCCTTTGGGAGTAACGGGTAAACTCGCGGCGCGATCATCATCGAGTAGTCTACTGCTAATATTAGATTGGACGCGAAAAACAATGCGCTCATCAAGATTATATAAGATTTGACTGGGAGTTACGTTTGTATCGGCAGGTTGTTGAGTGCAGTAGAAAATATTAATATCCGCAACGCGAGACTTCAAAACTAAGGTTTCTAAATCTCGATAAATGTTAGCTTTAATCGACCTTTCTGCGTTGACAATTGATGCTGCTTCATCAATAAATAATATAATTCTATGATCTTGGGTATTACACTTAGCTCTCAATTGAGCTAAACTTTCAACATCTTGGGCAATCATTTCATTAAGCCGTTGCTTATATTTTTGCACAAGGCTATTCAGGAGAGAGGCAAAATCTTCAAATTCTGTGACGAGTTTAACATTTGGATAACGTCTGATGATGCGATGATAATCTAAGCCTTCCTTAAAGTCAGCAATGTAAATTTCTCGTTCAGCTTTGATTTTGTAACTGGCATACAAAAACTGATATATGATCGAATTGATAAAGTTAGTTTTGCCAGATTTTGGTACGCCAGCGACTAGCCGATGGGCAATATCTTCAAAATTAGAAAGACAAGGCTCCCCACTTTCATCAACTCCGACTATATATGTATCTTCATTAATTAAATCACCATAATTGTTGATTACATCCTCGATAGGTAAAATCTCTGGTAACATTTTTACTATTTCCTCAAATGAATTTTTATTATTGGCTGGTTGAATACCAATGCGGAAAAATCCGCTAATTTCTTGAGCCGTAGCCAGCCGATGCAATGGCTTTAAATCAACCATCCGAGAAGGGGCGGGACTTGATGATAACTTCGCTAAAGCCGAACCATCTGAAACAGTATCATATAATTGCGGTAAATTTTGATTTTGCTCTGAGTTGATACCACCTATCAAGGGGGGTTGATTTTGATGATTAAATAATGGTTTATCGGGAAGACTCCCAGAATCACCGCCGAATTTTGCTAATCCTTTTTTTTGTGGCTGGATGGCATTCTTTATTAACAATTGACTATCGTTTTTCTGCCAGCCTTCCCATTCAATATTAGTGGAAATATCTACATTTTTTGTAGCTTCCAAACTTTCATAAAATCCGGGTTTATCTTTGCTAATTTGGATGATTCGGCATCGTTTCCCGTTAGGTGTTTCTTTGATGGCTTCATCAATAAGAGCGTTGAGGACGGGAAAAGCATCGGCCCGATTTTCTGCTAAGGCTTTGATACTATATTGGAATAGGTCACTGTTAGGATATGACTGTTGATATTTTTGGTAAAGTGCCGATGTTACTGAGAGAATGTTGTCTTTAATTCCGTTGGTGTTGGTGTTGACTTTCTCTAATTGAGTCAGCATTTGGTTGATGGCATTTACCCACAATGATTTTTGATTGGGGTTGTGATAGGTTTGCAGGGTGATTTCTAAAATCAGTTTGCTGTCTAAGTTATGGATGACATCACAGACGGCTGACATATCATTAGTTTGATTGGCATCGAAAAGGTGAGGTAGGTAGTAATTTTGGGGTGCGATAAATTCTTCATATTTGATAATTTCGCCAATCATTTGCACCCAGTCTAAGTTTTGGAAAATGGTTAGGTTAGGTTGAGGGGTGAGGGTGAAGAATTGGCTTAATTTGCCTTTGGTGAGAAGGCTCAGAATTTGTTCGGAATATTCTTCTGTTTGGGTGTTGTGGGGGTGATTGATTAGGAGGTAGGTTTTGAGTTTGGGGGATTGATAGGGGTCATAGATGTAGCGGAGGGAAATTGTTAGGTTAATACCAAGGCGGCTAATTGAGCTTATTAGCTGTTGTTGGGTTTGTAGGAGGTTTTTACGGAGTTCAGTTTGGCTGTCTTTTTGATGACTCGGTTGAGGGTAAAGTTGATAACATATAGGAAAATTTCGATCAAACATTTATCTCCTCCAGTTATTAGATAAGTTGTCAGAAATACGTTTAATTGTTTTTGCTCTGTTCTTGAGTTCAAAGGAACTGATCAATGCAACAATACTGGCTGAAACAAGACCTAAAAGAAAAAGCGATAAAACCTGTGGATACATGAATATCAATACAAATGCAATAGGCAACCCTAAACACCACAAAGTTGTTTGCGTGTCACCTCCCATTGTTTCACTTTTACGATATAGCTCACCGGATTTGCTATGTAGTGCAGAAACGAGATTAGTTTTTAATGATTCCAAGTCAACTAATAATTTTTGATATTGGTTGTAACTTTTAGAATCATTACTCTCTATCGCTTCTAAATCAGGTAAACTTCTGATTATTTGAGAGAGGTTAGTCTCTACGATTGCATAAAAAGTTTTATCGAGGATTGACTGAGAGGATTTAATTTTGTTTTGCAATGCTAAGGTATCGGATATCTGAGTTCTTAATTTTTGAATCCAATTTTGTATATCACCATTGTATTCATTTTGCTTGCTTTGTAGAAACTTTTTCACTACTGATGGTGATTTTCCATACTTTCTTCCTAATGATTCAGCCGCACCTATAGCAGTAGTAAATCTCGCGGGAATTACACCTAGCTCTCGCTCGGATGATGCAATGATTGACTCTATCTGGGTAATTTTTAGATCTTTTGGCTCAGGTTTGTCTAATCTATACTCAAAGGTAAGTGTATCCAATACCGTATAAGCATCAGTTTCTACTTTTACTAACTGCTGTTTATAAGGATTTAAAAGCCTAACTGCTGTATTTCGTAACTCCGTCTCTTCTAACAACAACTGGCTTAAAGTTTTCAGCCTTCTGTTTACATCCGTTGCTGTATTAATAATCTCCGCCGCATTAATTCTCAATGATGTTTCATGGTTGGAGTTATGCAAAAACTTTTCCAAAAGTCCATAAATAAAATCCTCAATCTCAGCAGATTCTTTAAAAATTAACCCAGCTTGCCGCAGTGCCGTCCCCTGTACAATACTATTGGGTGAAATTAATCCCAAAAACACCCCTCGCCCGTGTAACTTGGAAATGACATCCCCTACTATGTCCGCATAATTCCGAGAGTTCTCATTACCATTTAATAACTCATCAGCCGGCCCGTAGATCCAAAATTCAAGATGCCTTTCATACTCTGCTGTTGTTTCCCCTCTGCTGTTTAGGCGCTGAATTTTGTTAATTTCTGCCAGCTTGCGATCACGTATTTCCCGGCGAATGCGATCAAGAGGTTCAGTAAAACCGCCCCCTTCCAAATGTTGTAAACTCTGCTGAGAATATCCGATCACCTCCAACGCAGAAGCCGCCGCCCACCGAGTCAAGTCATTGCTAACTTCCCCTTTCCCCTTGACTTCCTTGGCGATATCTCTGAGCACATCCCAGTCTGCTAGAGCCTCCTTAACGTGATAGTGTTGTGCAGCCACGCCTAAGCCTTGCAGCGCTAGAGCTCGCGTGGTTAGGGATGCTTGAGTTTCCCAGATGTTGACGAAAAAAGGAACAGCGCGATCAGGGTTGTTTTCGGCAAAGTCGAAGAATGACTGAATTTGTTCTCCTACATTTCTAAAGCGATCGGGGGGATCGCCGCCGCCTGGGGGGTTTGTAAGGTTACTCATGGGCTTAAATGAGATAGACGCGAGGGCATTGAGAAATTATAACTGTTGCAGTCGAGCTTGAACCAATTTTTTGAATATTTGTGGCAAAGATTCACGGGATTTACGGATAGTAACGATTTAACAATGCTTTGATATTGCTTTGCTACCCTCGCAATGAGATAATTATTAGGTAGTTTTAACCCCGAATAAATACGATAAAAAATATGGCAAATTCAGAACATTTAGCATTATTACAATGGGGATTTCAACGTTGGCAAATTTGGCGTTCAAATAATCCTAATATTCAGCCAGACTTGTGCGAAGCTAACTTAATGGGTGCTGATTTAATCGGAATTAATTTACAAAATACTGATTTAAGTAAAGCCAATTTAATTGCCACGGATTTAAGCTCGGCAAATCTAACAAAAGCGGATTTAAGTTTAGCTCAGTTGCACCGAGCAAACCTCAGCGAAGCGTTATTATTTCAAGCCAATTTAAGTCAAGCCAATCTTAGTACAGCCACATTAAACAGAGCAGAATTGATTGAAACCTATCTTTATCGCACGGAATTTAATAATGCTAAATTGATTAAAGCTCATCTAAATGGAGCCTATTTATATCAAGCTAATTTGAGTGAAGCTGATTTGAGTGAAGCTGATTTGAGATTTACTAATTTAAACAAAGCTAATCTTTATCAAGCGAATTTGACCGGGGCAAATTTAAGAGGGACAACCTTAATTCAAGCTAATCTACAAAATGCCAATTTATCCCACGCTAATTTGAGAGGGACAAACCTAACTAAAGCAGATTTACGAGGAGCAAATCTAACCGGAGTTGACCTAAAATTTGCTAACTTAAACGGAGCTATTCTTTCCTAAATAGATGCAATATTCTCTTATAGGGGTTTGGTTTACAAACCCTCTTTCCTTCTATTCCCTATTCCCTATTCCCTATTCCCTGTTCCCTTTAATAACACTTTAATCGCAAACTCCGGTAACGCCAACATCCGCCGCCAGCGCCAAGGTTCTTGATACAATCGATATAACCATTCTAAATGATATTTACAGAAAAATTCCGGCGCTCGTTGTTTAATTCCTGACCAAATATCAAAACTTCCTCCCACACCTATCCAAATAGAATTCGGACAAAGATGACGATTTTGACTAATCCAAAATTCTTGACGAGGAACACCCAAACCGACTAATATTAATTTGGGTTGTAAGTTTTTTAGGGTAATTTTTAAATCTTCTTCTTCAGAAGCAGAAAGATAACCATGATAACTCGAAATCCCCAGACCTGGAAGTTTTTGTTGAATATTATCAGCCGCCTGTTGAGCAATTCCCGGTTTTCCCCCATAGAAAAAGACTAATTCAGAATTATCTAATTTACAAATATTTTCTATCAAGGTTTCTGCTAATTCAATACCCGGACATCTTTGAATTTTTTTACCCTTATATTGTAAATAAAGCACCACCCCCGCACCATCGGGAATTACTAACTCTGCTGAATGAATAATTTCTGCTAATTTAGGATCTTTTTCTCCTTGAATTGCCATTTCTGCATTCAAAGTAATAACATGAGTTCCTAACCCCTGTTGCCAACGTTGTAATAACCAATTAGTATAATTATTAGTTAAATGCACAGGTAAACCCAACACCGGAAAACCGTTAAGAGCAGAATCAAATGGCAAAATAGTTGGACTCATAAATAAATTTTGACGACCACACACACTATTAAAAGACTAGCGGATTGTGTTACATTTCGCTAGTCTCAAAAACAAGACTATTTAATTCTTAATTATAAATTGTATGACCTAACCTTCGTGTCTTAGTGCCTTTGTGGTGATAAAACCCTACTTCAAAGCATTCAGCGCTTCCAAAGGTCGCACCATCCCCCAACCCCAACGGTTATCGGGACGTTGCTCCTCACCCCCTGGATGATAGGCGGTTTTCTTCAAAACATCAATAATTTTACTCAGAGGCGCCTGGGGATAAGCTGACATCAATAACGCCACAATTCCGGCGATGTGGGGTGTGGCCATAGACGTCCCATCCATGTAGGTATATTGAAAAACGCCGTTATCCATTTTCACCGGAGGAATACAGGAATAGACCTGAACACCGGGGGCGGAAACATCGGGTTTTGTCACCCAGGCGTTAGGAGAGTCCGCAGGGAAGACCAAACTGGCGCCACTGCTAAAAAAAGTAATTCCCAGATTATCCGTCTCAATTTGTTCCACAGCGCCCACAGAGAAGGCATTATAAGCATTACCCGGAGAACTGGTATTCCCGTGATTTTCGTTGCCAATAGCAACAACGGGTAAAATCCCATATTGATTGACTAAAATATCAAATACTTGGGGAAATAGGGGTTCATAGTAACTCAAACCCAAGGACATATTAATAATTTTTGCCCCTTTTTCCACAGCCCAAGATATCCCTTCAATTAAAGTTAATAGAGTCGCTTCTCCTACTAATACCCCTGCGACAATTAAATTTGCTTGCGGGGCGACACCAATAGATAAACCCTCCTCGGTTTTTCCCCCGGCAATTGTCCCACAAACATGAGTTCCATGTTGTCCACTATCAAAGCTAGGAGAGGCGGTAATTCGACGTCCTAACGGGTCAATGACAATAAAATCTTTTACCCGTCCTTGTAATGCGGGATGGTCTCCATAAACACCAGAGTCTAACACCGCAACCGTAACATTTTGTCCTTGGGTTGTTTCCCAAACTTTAGGAATTTCTAAGCGTTTTAATCCCCAAGTTATTTTATCCTGTTCTTCTTGTTTTTGCAAGCCGGAATAATCAATTTCTTTGGGTTCAATTAAATGAATTTTTTGATTAGGAAGAATCGCCACAACATCGGGATGTTCGGCTAAAATTGGTAAACTTTGACGGGTAACTTCCATTTTGGTAACGGGTAACACTCCCTGACCAATGGGTTGTGCATAAAAGGATTGGCGCGTTGTATTTTGATAATCATTAATAATTTTATTGGAAATGGCTTGATTACTTTGTTCTTGTTTTTTTAGCGTATCAAAATAGGCTGCTGTTCCGGCTTGAGGCATTGATTCAGGAGCAACTAAACCTCTATAAATAACGATAGCATCTTTTCTGCTATTCGGTAGACTATGGGCTAAAAAAGGTTCAAAAGCCGGGGAAATTTTGGATTGATTTGTCATGGGGGTTTGACTCCGTTTTAATTGTTATTTTCTTTTGTTGACTAAATTTTTGAGATTCAGGAGAATTTGAACCCTTGGCAGAGATTCAGTATTGTTGTAGGATAAAACAATTCTGACGATCATTGATTATCTTAACTTGAAATTAAGCATTCAGCATGAAAAATAAAGATCAAAAACTGCATCCGGGCTGGTGGATTTCAATTTTATATTTTGCCCAAGGATTTCCCTATACCGTTGTTAATACAATGTCAATCGTTTTTTTTAAAGGGTTAGGGGCAAGTAACGAATTAATTGGATTAACCAGTTTTTTATCCTTGCCTTGGGTAATGAAAGGATTATGGGGGCCGATTGTTGATATTTATTCAACCAAACGGCGATGGATTCTAAGAATGGAAATTTTATGTACAATCCTATTTTTAATTCTAGCATTCGGCGCACTATTTCCGCAAGCAATTTCGATTTCTATTGCAATTTTTGCCCTGATTGCTTTTATTAGTGCCACCCATGATATAGCTATTGATGGCTTTTATTTAACAGTGTTAAATTTAGACCAACAGGCGTTTTATGTCGGGGTTAGAAATACCGCTTATCGGATGGCAGTTTTAGCTGGAGGCGGCGGGTTAGTATTTTTAGCAGGAGATATTGCTGAAAAATATAGTAATGGGAAAAGTCCGACGGGGGAAATTTTATATAACCCAGTTCAGCTTAATTTATTCGGGTCTAATTTTTCCATTCATCCGTTACAATGGGGATGGTCAATTGCTTTTTCTGTCGCTAGTTTAATCTTTTTATTCATCTATGGATTTCAGAAAATATATTTACCCAAGCCTCAAAAAGTAACTTTTTCAGAAACGGAAAATCTCTCAAATTCCGCGAATTTTTTAAACTCATTTAAAACCTATTTTACTCAATATAAAATTGGTTGGACTCTCGCTTTTATCTTATTATTCCGTTTAGGAGATGCTTTAACCTTCAAAATGGCTACTCCGTTTTTAATGGATACGGCTGCAAAAGGCGGGTTAGGAATTACGACGGCGGAAATCGGGATTTTATCGGGGACGGTCGGGGTAATTTTTCTATTATTTGGTGGGTTATTGGGCGGGTTTTTAATCGCCAAACAAGGGTTAAGAACTTGGATATGGCCGATGGCAATTTTACAGAATTTTACTAATCTATTTTATTGGTTATTAGCTAAAACTCAACCAGAAATTATTTGGGCTTATGTGGTTAATTCCCTTGAACAATTTACCTATGGTTTAGGAGTAGCCGCCTATACTGTATTTTTAATGCAAACTGTCCGTCCTGAATATAAAGCCTCCCATTATGCAATTACAACGGCATTTATGGCGGCGGGGGTATTAATTCCTGGGGTATTTAGTGGGTATATTCAAGCGAATGTAGGCTATCAAAACTACTTTTTATTGAGTGCAATGGCGGTAATTCCAGGGTTATTAACTATTTTCTTTATTCCCATTAAAGATCAAAATCATATTACTTATGTTCCCAGACCTGGACTTGATGATGAAGATATCGAATAAAACACCAAATGAAAAACCGTTGTTGGGCTTTATCTCCAAATATTGAGGGCTAAAGCCCAACAACGAAATTGTTTAGAGGACGGCGATACACTCAATTTCTACTAATACATCCTTGGGAAGACGGGACACTTCAACCGTCGCCCTAGCGGGTGCGGTTTCAGGTTTAAAATATTTGGCATAGACTTCATTAACTTGGGTAAAATCGTTCATATCTTTTAAGAATATTGTGGTTTTAACTACGTTTTCCCAGGTGGCGCCCGCTTCGGTTAATACTGCTTCTAAATTTGACATGACTCTTTCAGTTTGTTTGGCGACGTTATCGGGATAAAGAATATCGTTAAGGCGGGGGTCAATGGCAATTTGTCCCGATAAAAAGATCATATTATTGACCATTACCGCTTGATTATAAGGGCCAACGGGTTTGGGAGCATTTTCGGTTTTAATGATTTTGCGAGTCATAACAGTTTGTTTTTCTTCTCCGATAATAATTTGATAATTGTCTGGGTCATTAATACAAGAATCAGGCATTACAGTAGCTAAGGTTTCAGCATCTTCAAAGTTAGCCAAATAGATATTAGCTAAATTTAGTCTAGCACCAATGAAGCTGGCTTTTTCGACATTAGCTCTAATCAAATTAGCCTTTTTAAGATTTGCCAACTTCAAGTTAGCATTTTTCAAACAAGCATAACTTAGATTTGCAGATTCAAGATTGGCAAATGTAAAATCTGCACCTGTTAAATCTAAATGCGATAAGTCAGCTTCTTGAAGATTAGTATTAACAAAATTTGCCCTCTGAAAATTTACCTCTACAAATTTTTGACCTCCCAGATTTAAAGCACTGAGATCAGCTTCTGCAAAATTAGCTCCAGTTAACTTGAAATTACTAGATAAAGAAATATTTCTTAAATCTGCACCTTGTAAATCCGCATATTCAAAATTAGTATAAGCTATAATTGATTTTTGCAAATCAGCTTCCGTCAGTATTGCTTGACTAAAATTCGTTTCTCTTAAGTTAGCTGAATCCAAACAAGCGTTACTCAAATTTGCTGAAATTAGTATTGTTTTGGTCAAGTTTGCTTTTGTCAAATCTGCTTCTTTAAGGTTAATTCCTGTTAAATCAGCATTTTGTAAGTCTACTCCACAAAGTTCTACGCCCTCAAAATCTCGTTCACCTTGTGCATATTTCTCTAACAATTCTTTAGCGTCCATAATTCACCTCTTAATTATCCTTGTATTAGTTTATCATTAATATCAACTCCTAAATATCCTCGTTCCAAGGCTCTGCCTTGGAATGCTAAATAGAGGCTCTGCCTCTATTATAATATTATGATAGTATTCTGGTGGCAGAGCCACCTTAATTGCATTTATAGGTAGAACCTAGAAACGAGTTCTTTGTAGGGGCGAGGCGCGCCTCGCCCCTACGATGAAATCAATTTCAAGTGGGATATAAATAATAATCTATTTTATGATAGTATCTGGTGACAGAGCCACCTTAATTGCATTTCTAGGTAGAACCTAGAAACGAGAGTTAGGAAGAATTATAAATAATAGCAAATCACTGTTATTATAAAAGATTGAGCATAAATTGATATAGGAAATCATCAACATGGCTACAAATGAAACCCGCAATGAAGTAGAAGTTCGTTCTCAAAAAGTCGATGAGTTGAGAGCATTGGGAATAGAAACCCTATCCCAGTCATTCGGTTCAAAGGTCACATACAACCCAGGAGATTAAAGATTTATTCGCCCAACCAGGAAAAGAATTAAATGATGGAGAAAGCGACGCCGATGCTATTCCTTTAAAGGTTTGTGGACGGATTACCTTTAAACGCGATAGTGGAAGTATTGGGTTTATTGGGTTAACCGATATTGCGGGAACAATTCAACTCAAATTAGAGAAAAAATTAGTCACGGGTGAAACGGGATTATCCTTTAATCAGGTTAAAAAATATCTTGATTTGGGAGATTTTATTGCCGCCGAAGGGATTGGTTGTCGCACTAACCGAGGGGAATTATCCGTACAGGTGGAACGGATTTTTATTGTTTCTAAAGCAACGATGCCTTTTCCTGATTCTTATTATGGAGTTAATGACCCGGAACTGTGTCGCCGCCATCGAGAAATTGATTTAGTTAGTAACTCTAAATCCTTAGAAACTTTTAAAGCTAGAAATCGAATTCTGAAAAGGATGCGGACTTATTTATGGGATAATTGTTTTGAGGAATTAGAAACTCCTGTATTACAAGCAATTTATGGCGGGGCAGCGGCTCGTCCTTTTGTTACCCATCATAACAGTTTGGATATTAATTTGTATCTGCGAATTGCTACGGAATTGCATTTGAAACGGGCAATTTGTGGCGGTTTTGAACGGGTATTTGAAATTGGGCGGGTGTTTAGAAATGAAGGTATTGATAGTACCCATAACCCAGAATTTACCTCGATTGAATTGTATCAAGCCTACGCTGATTATTTTGATCTTATTACTTTAGTTGAAGATCTAATTTGTGCGATCGCTACGGATATTTTAGGAGAACAAACCGCACTAGAATATCAGGGAGATACGATTAGTTTAGAACGGAAATATGACTATTCTGAACAATATCCGACTTTTACCGGAAGCCATTGGAAAGTACAAACAATGGTGGAAGCGGTGCGAGAAACAACGGGGTTAGATTTTGATACTTTAGAGTTAGATGAAGCCTTGAAAGCCGTAGAAAATTTAGGGTTTAATTTATCAAAATTAGAAACCCAAAGTTTAGGATATGTCCTTTATACGGTGTTTGATAAGTTAGTTTCGCATCAATTAATGCAACCCACTTTTATTACGGAATTTCCGGTGGAAGTCAGTCCATTAGCTAAACGTCATCGTTCTAAATCGGGATTTGTAGAACGTTTTGAGTTATTTATTCACGGGACAGAATATTCTAATGGCTTTTCTGAATTGAATGATCCCGAAGACCAACGCCAACGATTTGAAGCACAATTAACCCAGAAAAATGCCGGGGATGAAGAAGCGCATCCGATGGATGAAGACTTCATTCAAGCGCTATCTTTAGGGATGCCAAATTGTGGCGGAATGGGGATTGGAATTGATCGGTTAGTAATGTTATTTACGGATACCGCCAGTATTCGAGATGTGATTATGTTCCCGACCATGCGAACTTTATAAACCCTAACCCCCCCCAACCCCCCCTTGCTAATGGGGGGCTTTTGGAGGATAATTAATATTAATATTAATAGAAAAAAATCTTCCGAATTTCCCTCCCATTACCAAGGGGAGGGCTAGGGTGGGGTGCTTTATTTATGTTAAAATTAATATAAAATTATATTTTGATTAGGGAGAATCGGATTTATGGAACGTTCAAAAATTATTGCGTATATTACGGGTGGGATTTCAATTATTTTGGCGTTGGCTTATTTATTAATGGTTTCTATCTTAGATTTCCGAGGTGAAATGTTACCCGCACCCGTAAGTCAAATTCCATCGACTGTATTAGTTAAAAATATAGTAGAAAATCTGAGCGTCAACTTCCAAGCTGTTAACGCCAATTTAAAATCAGACGGGATGTAGAATTTTTATTTTCTAATCCTTAGAATTTCTTGGGATAAGTTTATTTTTCAATTGTAGAAATTTCGTCTACAATTTCGATCTGTTTACGAGCAATAGCCCGATAAATTCGAGATAGCGATCGCAATTCTTCTTCAGTTAAATTATCATCAAAAACTGCGGCTAACAATCCATAACGGTCGGCTAGGGTAACGCGACCTGTTTCGTGAATTTTGGCAAATAATTCACCAAGTGCGGACTCAATTAAACAAATGGGTGCTTCCATGATCTGGTGAGTTGGGGTAGCGGAATTGATGTGATGATGGAGAATCGAGCATCTTTCAAAGTCCACAGTTTCAGCACAAATTCAGTAGAATTTTAGCTGCAAGTCCCAGGAAAACTGTTGAATTAGGAGGCTGGTGGCGTTGAACTTTATTCTGATTATTTCAGAGTTTTGGATGTATGGGCGTGATTAAACTTTAGGAGGAGTGGTGATTCTTTGGAGATAACTCTGTGATCTAAATCACGCTCGGTGATTTGTCTTACTTAAACTTAGTTTAATTTTAAAGCACTTACGGGAACATCATCCCAGGATTCAACGCTTCTTAGCACAGCAACCCAACCTTCTTGTTTTTGGGTTTCGGTTAAGTTCTTTTGGAAGGATTCATGACAGTCTTGAGCTTGCTTTTCATCTGAACAAGCAATACAAGAGTAGACAATTCCCATCGGGTCAAGTTGTTCATTTACCCAAATTATCATTGTAAATCTTCTCCTCACCTAATATCAGTAAATTGCTTTCATTTTATATTAAATTGGGAAGAATTTGCCTATTTATTTTTTCCATATTGTGTTAGGGATTCTCCCGTTAGACGACAAATTCGCCAGTCGGGTAAAATTTTAGCTCCGATTTTTTGATAAAAATTAATAGCGGGTTGATTCCAGTCTAAAACCGACCATTCTAAACGTCCACATCCTCTGGATACCGCTAATTCTGCTAGATAAGTAATTAACGCTCTCCCAATACCTTGACGACGATATTTAGGGAGTACGAATAAATCTTCTAAATAAATTCCTGGTTGGGTTAAAAAGGTAGAATAGTTATGAAAAAATAGTGCAAAACCCACGACTTTTCCTTCAATTTCTGCTAAAATGGCTTCCGCATAACCAGGAGAACCAAATAAATGTTGTTTTAAGGTTTCGGCATCTCCTGTTACTTCATGGGATAACTTTTCATATTCGGCTAAGGCTTGAATTAACTGAAATAAAACAGAAACATCCTCAATGGTTGCGGGTCTTAAAATTGCCGATTTAGACATATAAATATTGAAGGTTTGACAATGACAAGAGAAAGATTCTCTTGCTCATTATTATACAACAACTTTAATCAATGATTAATTGATTATCTGATCCAACCTTTTAAGCGTTCAGCCACATTAGGACGGCGTAATTTTCGCATAGCTCTGGCTTGAATTTGTCGAACTCGTTCCCGTGATAAATTATAGACTCCACTGACTTCTTCTAAGGTGTAGGGAACGCCTGTAACTAGTCCAAACCGCAGGGCTAAAACGTCTTTTTCTCGTTCAGTTAAAACCGTTCCTAAAACCTCCAATAAATCCTGGCGCATCATCATTTCATTCATTTGAGCTTCAGGGGTTTGGGTTTCCTGATCTTCTAAAATATCCATTAATTCCGAGGTTTCTTCAGAACCAATTCGATGATTTAAAGATAGGGATTTGCGATGAACTTGTTCGAGTAAAATCACTTGACCTGGGGTAATTCCCATCGCCTCTGCGAGTTCTTCTTGGGTGGGTTTTCGACGGAGCGATTGCTTTAAATCTCGATAGGTTAACTTCATCTTATTCAACTGTTCAACAATATGAACAGGTAGGCGAATTGTCCTCCCTTGATTTGCAATTGTGCGGGTAATTCCTTGACGAATCCACCAATAGGCGTAGGTCGAGAATTTATAACCTTTATCGGGATCAAATTTTTCGGTGGCGCGGTTGAGTCCCAGGGCTCCTTCTTGAATTAAATCTAATAATGGAACTCCTCGATTAATATAACGTTTAGCAATGGATACCACCAATCGTAAATTAGAACTAATCATCCGGTTTTTTGCAGCATTTCCCGATTGTAAACGATGTTTTAGTTCTGTCTCGGTTACTCCCACTAAAGTTGCGAGTTCTGCGGGGGTGGGTAAACGTCCTAACTCCAGGGTAAGTTGAGTTTGTTGGGCTTCGATTTTAACTAAACTTTGAATATGACGAGCGAGTTCGATTTCTTCATTCGGTTTGAGTAAAGGATAACGCGCCATCCGTTTAAACAGTGCGGCGATTGCGTCATCTCCAGATGCAGTCGCTTCTATAATCGGGAAAAATGTGGCATTCTGTGGATTCATTGTATCCTCCATCCAGGTTAAGATTCGCCATGACAGAATGGTTTTGACGATCTAGAATTTGAGCAGTTCGCTTTTAGTTTTCTCCCTCTTTTAAATCTTGAGTTCGATTAAAAGATCAAGAAATACTATCCATCACGACTTGATGCTGATCCCATTATAGGAGAGTTGCTCAAAAGACAGGGAAATCCTTGGTATGAATTTAATTAACAATCAACTCCCTAATTTACTCATTCATATTTCTTAATGTTGCCACCGCAGAAGGGGAAATACGACTGAGGTAACGGAAAATCCAATATTTCATAATTGTATCCAAAATCACAGGAAAAGTGGCGATAAACAAAAAGATAAAGCTACGATTAGGTGCAATCCCTAAGTGACTGGAAAATCCTTCTAATAGAACTTCCCAACCATGGGGAGAGTGAAAACCGACAAAGATATCCGTGAGTAAAATAATAATAAATGCCTTAGCACTATCGCTCAAATCGTACATGACCGTATCGAGCAAGGATTTTAAGGCTGCTAACCCTTGGCGATTGAAAATAATCACTAAAGCAAAGCCAATTAATCCGACAAAATCCGCAAAAATATTACTAATCGCTTCACTGCTTCTGTGATTAAATTCTCTAGCAATTTCTTCGGCTTTTTCCGCCATTTTCTTTTCAACTTCTTCGGCTTCAATAGCGGGAGTTTTGTAGAGTAAGCTACTCATTTGTAGTTCTTCTTCGTAGGATTTTAACTCATGAAGGGCTTCTTCTTTCATTTCTGAGTTAAGAAATAAAGTAACTTCATGGGTTTGTCGATAATGTTCTACTAGGGGAATAAAGACAAAATTTTTAGAGAGTTGTTGTGATAAAAGGGGAATTAAAATAAGTAGCAGGAGGAAATTAATCGCTGATCTTGTTTTTTTCCGCGATGCTCGATAGCTATTCATTAACCGTTCTTCAGAGCTATCATCTAATTCCGTTTGGATCTTTTGAAACGTGCGTCCAATCGAACGGGGTAAAGCCCCAGTTTTTTTTCCTTTAAACATTTCTCCAGAAGCTTCAACTTCTACAAAATCAAGGGGGGATAAATCCGATTTGTCACCAGATTTTCCGTTGTTCATTCTGTTGACAGATGTAAACCGAGATGAATCAGAAGACAAAGGGGAAGCGGAAGAATCATATTGATATTTATCAACAACTTCATCAATGAATTTTAATTTTTCAATAAATTCTATGTTTCCCGAGTTGTCTAAACTCCGGGTCAGTTTAAATTCACTCAGTTTAAATTTAATTGTGTTTAAATGCTGATTAACGTCCTTAATAAAGCACTCTAAAACACTGGGACTATATTGGGGTGCATCTTCAGAAACTTTTTGTCCCCCAAAATGCTTATCTTCTATGGTTTTTATTGCTAAAGCAGCTTGATAGGCTTGTTCTAATGCTCGTTCCGGGGTTTTATGAAACCATTGATTACTGGATTTGAACACATTCAAAAATCTAACCCCTAAACTACCTTTTTGAACTTTGACAATAGAATTACTCATCTGGATGTGTTGGCTAGAACAGAATAATAATAGGACTTTAACTCGGGTTTATTATTGCCAAGAGATCTGGAACGGGAAAGGGTTCTTGTTCAAGAGGAACAAACTGATTTTGGTTAACATCATACGCTAAAATTCGTCCCGTTTCAATTTCATAAACCCAGGCGTGAAGGTGGAGTTTTCCAGCGTGTAACCGCGACCGAACAACTGGATAGGTTTCTAGGTTAGCAATCTGATTTAAAACATTAGTTTGGGTGGCAATACTTAACAATTCTTCTCCCGAATATTCTGAATAATTCTCTTGAATGATCCGGCGAATCGATTCTCCATAAACTTTTAACCAATCATATACTAATGGCATTTCATCAGATAAACTTTGGAGTTTAAGCAATCCTTTGATACTACCACAAAGGGAATGTCCACAGATGATAATTTCTTTAATATTCAAGGCTTGAACTGCATATTCAATTCCGGCTCCTTCACTACTATTTAGAGTTCCATAAGGAGGAATAATATTACCTAAGTTGCGAATAATAAAGATTTCTCCAGGTTCAGTCTGAGTTAGCAAGTTGGGAGCAATCCTAGAGTCACAACAGGTGATAAATAAAATCTCCGGGGTTTGACCGTGAGAGAGGCGTTCAAATAGGTCTTGGTTGGCTTTGAAATAATTCTGTTGAAAATCATTCAAACCACTAATAATGCGTTTAATGGGCATAAATATCTCCCCAATCACTAACTGATCAAGATCCGGTAGACTGCTAAATGATAACTGATCTGAATGTGTCCTGTTTCAAAATTCCTTTAGTGTATCACCCATTTCGCATCACTGAACAAACAAACACCCCCTACTTTTTTGAGTAAAGGTTTAATCAACTCAATCAGGGTATTGAGTTGTTGTTCACTGGTGCAAATGGTCATGATATAGCTGCTAGAGAAATCGCACTCTAAATCGGAACAGGAAACGCCTCTATCCCCTTTTCCCGAAGTATCTTTAATTAAGGTATAGCCAGATACTTTAATCCGATCCAAAATATCCAGTGCATCCTGAATGTGAAACGTATCAATGATGATTTCTACTTTTTTGATATCCTGCATAGTACATTCAAAATTTTAGTGATGAATCCAAGTGGCATCGTTAACTAAACACACCCCTCCCACTCGCTTCAGCAGAGGAGTGACGCTGGAAATAATTTGCTCAAGTTGTTTTTCGTTGGTGCAAACCGTCATAATATAAGTGTTGCTAAATACTTCTCCCAAATCATCATTGGAAAAACCGCGATCGCCTTTTCCAGATGTATTTTTGATCACGGTGTACCCGGTAACTTTGGCTTGGTCTAAGAGTTCCAAAACTTCATTAATTTCCAAACTACTAATGATAATTTCGACATAAAAAAGCTATAGGCAGGAACCACAAGGGCCATAAGAATTGAGGCAATCAGAGTTAAGGCAATTTGGGTATTAATTCCACTTTCTGATAACTCGTAACCGCCTTTAAATCCAATTGCCAATAACAAATACAACGAAAACAGTTTGGGTAGGGGTTGAGGAATTTCTAAATCCGATTTACAAAAAACGGCTAACATCCCCAGAAAGAAAAATAGTACCGGAGGATTGAGGATATTAAATAAAATCAGACTTCCATCCATAGGTTAGAGTTTGGGTATAGGTGATGCAAAAAATCTTAATTAAGATTAAAGAAAATATACTAAGAGAAGGGTAATAAAATTCTAAGAATCTTCTTAATTAAAGTCTTGGCACTAAAATTTAGTTTAAAAATAATCTGGGCAATATTTTATGTTCAAAATATCGGGATATTCACCGCGGGTTTTCCCATCTGTTGCGGTGTTCCCTGTTCTAAGGGCGCGGTAAAAATAAGCTAAATGTGGTTCCTTGATTGATTTGACTATTAACGGTTAATTTCCCCCCGTGTAAGCGACAGATTTCTTGAGCAATGGCTAACCCTAAACCTGCACCTCCAGTTTGATGGGATCTGGCTTCTTCAACCCGATAAAACCGATCAAATAAATAGGGTAAATGTTTAGCTTCAATTCCTAAACCCGTATCTTTGATTATCACTTTTATCTGTTGCTCATCCCGTTGCGCTTCTAAGAACACTTTTCCGTCTTTTTGGGTATATTTAAGCGCATTATCTAATAAATTTAAAAACAAACTGGTTAAATAATCAGGATTACCGAAAACCCATAAATCCGTGGCAATTTTATCTTTTAAATCAATAGTTTTAGAGGCAGCTAAGGGTTGCATTTGTTCGACTAAAGCTCCCAACAAATTGCTTAAATCAACGGGTTGTAAAAAGGAAGCATGAATTTGTCTTAATTCTAACCGAGCTAAAAATAATAAACCATTAGTGAGTCGAATTAATCGATCAGCTTCTTTTTCTAAATCTTGTAAGGTATTTTCATATTCTTCTGGGGTACGAATGCGGCTTAAAGTTACACCAATTCTACCTTTAATCACCGTTAAGGGAGTGCGTAATTCATGGGCGGCATCGGCGGTAAATCGTCGTTGATATTCAAAGGCAAATTCTAAACGATCTAACATTTTATCAATGGTTTTGGCTAACCGACCTACTTCATCGGGCGGGCCTTGATAATCAATTCGTTGAGTGAAATTATTGGCACTAATTCCATGGGTTTTACTAATAATTTCATTAATAGGATTTAAAGCGTGATTTGCTAAAAACCAACCGCCTAATCCGGCAATTAATAAAATCAATGGAAATCCTAATACCATCAAACTAAATAGATGTTTAGAAGATTGATAAACTGGCGCTAAGGATTCTGCGACTTGTAGCCATCCCTTATACCCTTCCGAGGTGGGAATGGGCTGACTATAAACCCGCCAGTTCCTGTGATTAACCCTTAAATCTAAATATCCAATTTTACTAGGAATAAATACAGGAATTGCAGAATAGCTGCCAAAACCATCCCAAATATGACCCTGTTGATCGATTAATCTCACCGCAATTCCTGCTTGGATAAATTGTTCTGTCATCTCTTGAGATTCTGGAGTAGTTCTAAAAGCAGGATGACCATTTTTATCAACTAAATTCGTTAAAGTTTGTGTAGCAGTTACTTGTAAACTTGTATCGATTTGCCTTAATAAACTATGTTTTAATACCACATACAAATAACTACTAAACAGAATTAAAGTAAAAGCCAAAAGCAAGATATACCAAGCAGTAAGTTGCACCCGAATTGTGCGTTTTCCCCAATGCCATCGTTTAATCATTTATCTCATCAATGCCTAAACAATACCCAACACCACGAACTGTTTGTAAAATTTGTTGTTCAAATCCCCGATCAATTTTTCGTCGTAAATAACCGACATAAACATCCACAATATTAGAGTCGCTATAAAAATCTAAATCCCAAACGTGCTGTAAAATTTGAGTCCGACTTAATACCCGTTCTTGATGACGCATTAAATATTCTAAAAGTTTAAATTCTAAAGGACTTAATTCTATTAATCGTATACCCCGTCGCACTTCTCGTTTAACCGTATCCATCGTTAAATCAGCAACTTGTAATACCGTATTTAATTGTAAGGGAGGACGGCGTTGTAATGCTCTTAAACGGGCTAAAAGTTCAGAAAAAGCAAAGGGTTTTACTAAATAATCATCCGCACCTCGATCTAAACCTTGAACACGATCTTCTACATTATCTCTGGCGGTTAAAAGTAATACGGGAGTGATAATTTTATGATTACGAATTTTTCCCAAAAGTTGAAATCCATCCATTCCTGGAAGTAATAGATCTAAAATCATTAAATCATACTCAATTGTTGAGGCGTAGTCCCAGCCTTTTTTGCCATCGGAAGCCACATTGACCACATATCCAGCCTCGCGTAACCCTTGACTGATAAACTGTGCAATTCCCGGTTCATCTTCTACGAGTAAAACGTGCATTGGTTCTGGTTCCTATTTCACACTAGTCAACTTAACTTAATTCTTCCATAAAATATTTTACCTTGAATTAAATGCTAAAACCTATGACTTTTTTAAGGTTGTCGCTCTTTTGGCAATTCTGATCAAATTCCTAGGGGAATTATCCCGATTAACTGTTATTCGAGAAATCCGATATTTATTCGTATAGCGATTAATCCGCGTCATATTCCCATCATAGATATATCCCGTTAAATAATAGGGAGATAAAGATTTTTCCACTCTCCGGTTAACCTGTCCAAAGGGATAAGCAAAATGAGCAGCCACCCATTTATTCTTATCTAAATCTTCCATACAGGTTCTTAGATCAAGTTTAGCTTGTTCGAGTTCAAATTTTAAATCTTTCCCTTTGATTAGGGTTAATTGTTTATGGGTTTGACCATGGGACTGAATATCATAATATCCGCGTTTATAACCATCCCGTATTTCTGCACAACTTACATGGGGTAAAAAATCCTTTAACCTCACTCCCATTAAGCCCGGATTTAAAAACCAGACAATTTTGATTTTTTTGTTGTATTGTTTTTCTAAATCTTTTAAAATAGGTAAAACATTCTCGTGAACACCATAATAACCATCGTCAAAGGTAATCATTACAGGTTTATGTCCGATTTTTTCTGAAGGAATCGGCTTAGATTTTTCAATAAAATAGATAAATAAATCTTGAGTTGTTAAAAACCAATAGTTATTTTTAGCTAAATAATTAATAAAAGTATAGAAATCTTTTTTAAAATAATCATTCTCAAATTGGGCTCTTTTTTCAGGGCTTTGATCAATATTGGATTCGTCAATAATATCATGTAATCCAAAAATGGGGATTCTGATACTGGCGGTTCTGTAGGTAGCTCCCAAGGCGGGAACACTTAACAAAATCACACAAAGTAAGCCAATTAAAAAACTCCGCAAAATCCGATTTTTTTTTGCCATTTCTGTTTCAAAATAGGGAGGTATAACCAAAAATACACGAAGTGATTTTAAGTTGAACTGAATCCGATTTCTGTCCCCTTTCCGGCGTGAACCAGGGCTAATTTTTCATAGCATTTGGCGTGTTCAATTAAATCCGCCGCAGCTTCTGGGGACACATCTCGCAGACGTTTGGCGGGAACCCCCACAACCAGGGAAAACGGCGGCACATCTTTGGTGACAACCGAACCCGCCCCAATGATACTTCCGGTTCCCACCCTTACCCCGTCTAATACAACGGCTCCAATACCGATTAAACTGCCCCGTTCGATATGGGCCGAATGAATCACCGCCCGATGACCCACCGTAACATAATCTTCTAAAATGGTAACTTTCCCCGGATCACCGTGCAGAATTGCACCATCCTGTATATTAGTTTTGGCGCCAATGATAATTCGTTCCACATCCCCCCGAACCACCGCCCCATACCAAATGCTCGCCCCCACCCCAATTTCCACAAACCCCATAACGACGGCATTGGGGGCAACAAAAGCAGCCTGGGAGACATCAACATCGGGCCAGTAGGATTGATAATTCTGTAGAAATTGATCAGACATGGGTGTTAGATTCCCTCAAAAACAAACAAACTAGAATTCAAAGGAAGGGTTAAAATTCCTATAGCTATAATATAAGCCTTGGTCTAACACCATTTGAATGATGAATTCTGCCTTGCAGTACCCAATTTTCGGCCCTGAGATTAATTGTCCCCATTGCCGTCAGCCTATTCCTGCCCTCACGCTGACGGATACCTACTTGTGTTCCCGTCATGGGGCTTTTGAGTCTGACCCGAATACAGGGGAGTTGGTTCACCTGCAATCGGGCCGTCATTGGCGACTATGGCAGGGAGAGTGGTATCGACAACATACCCATCCTGATGGGATTCGGTTTGAAATCCATGAAGCCCTAGACCGACTCTATACCCAAGGCTATCGGGCTACCCGTGTGATTATTGCTAAACGTTATCAGGATTTAATTAGTAGCTATTTAGAACGGAGCACTCCCTGGCGCAATGCTACAGAGGGAACCGAACCAAAATTGTATGGTTTACCAGTGGAATTTAGTCCCGATGTTGGGGATGAACCCCGTTGGGATGTGATTAATTTTGATTTGGAAAAAGAGCAGGGTGCTCCTGTGCGTTATCCCTATTTTCGATTATTTGAGTAGGGGGAATTTTCATGCACCATGTCTCAATTCGCACCGCGAATATTCATCGAGCGATCGCCTTTTATGAAATTCTAGGATTTACGGTTTGTGAACGCTTCACCACCGGATATACTTTAGCCTGTTGGCTCGAAGGTTTAAATGGCAGGATCGAATTAATTGAAATTCCCCAACCCCAGCCCGCCCCCGATGCTTTTGGCGATGAACATTATGTCGGTTATTATCATATTTCTTTTGATCTAACCCATCAGGTTTCTGATCTAGTAAGTTGGTTAAATTATCTCAAAGATCAGTTTCATCAAGCTATTATAGAACAGCCTAATTTATTTCAACCCCTCAATATTTTATTAGAACCGATGCAACAAATGATCGGAGATCGGGTTTATGAAGTGATGTTTATTGCCGATTCAGATGGTTTACCCTTAGAATTTATTCGGAGTTTGTAGGAATGGGGAAATTCAACACCATAGCCTATCCAATTTCTTAATTTTTATATGAAAATAACATAGGATAAGCTATTAAAAAATCTGATTCAAAACTGAGTCCCGAGGTAAAAAGCAGTCCACTTAACGGTATATTAAAACTTTGTTACTGTGATTTCACGAGTGTTCCAATGCAATCCAAAACCATTCAGTTATTTCTCGCCGTTGGTTTAGCCACGACTTTAGGGGCCTGTGGTGCAGCCAATCAAGAAGAAGGTGCCAAACCAGTGGAAACCCCAGCGACTGCACCTGCACCCCAGGCTCCAGCTAATTCCGCTCCAGCAATAGCACCTCAAGCCCCGGCAACTCCTGTGTCATCCCCATCTTCAAGCAGTGACGAAGATGATAAAGACAAAGATAAAGACAAAAATGATAATAAGAAAGATGACGAAGGCGGAGAAGGCGGAGAGGGTTAATTAAAGATAGGGTAGAGATATTTTAGAGACTATCTCTCCCTTTCAGATTAATTCCCAGGGGGAAATTTTCCCTCCCGAACTTCGGTACAAAACTCCTGCACAGCCTGGGTAATAGTTTGTTGTAAATTAGTGTAGGTTTTGGCAAAGGGGGGTTGCCACGCGGATAACCCCAAAATATCAGAAGTTACCAAGACCTGGCCGTCGCAGCCTCCCCCCGCCCCGATACCAATGGTCGGAATCCCTAATTTTTGGGTGATATCTTCAGCTAAATCCGAGGGAATATGTTCTAAGACCACACTGAAGGCTCCAGCTTGCTCTAGGGCGATCGCTTCTGCAATAATTCGTTCAGCCTGATCCGATGTTTTTCCCTGTTTGCGATAACCGCCAAATTGATGCACCGATTGCGGGGTTAGTCCCACATGACCCATCACCGGAATTCCCACTTGGACTAACTGACCCACGGTATCTGCCATCGCCGGATATCCGCCCTCAAGTTTCACCCCTTGAGCACCCGTTTCTTTGAGAATTCGTCCGGCGGAATGAATCGCCTGTTGGGGACTTTCTTGATAAGTTAAAAAAGGTAAATCAACCACCAATAACGCCTGTTTTACCCCCCGTCGTACAGCCTTAGCATGATGAATTATTTCATCTAAGGTTAAGGGTAAAGTGGTATCGTAGCCTAACCCGACCATCGCCAGAGAATCGCCGACTAAAACAATATCAATTCCAGCTTGATCGAGCAATTGAGCGATCGCATATTCATAGGCTGTTAACACCGTAATCCGTCGGCCCTGTTGTTTCCATTGACTTAATTGTTGCGTTGTAACTGACATTTACTAATTTTGGATAATTTTATCAGATTGAATAGCGCGCCACTTGAGTTTAGAATGAAAGTAGAGTTGATCTGCCTCAATCTCAACTCCTCTGAACCTCCCACATCTTCCGCCTAATAAAGTTCAGACCACATCAATAATTGGCTCTTGGAGGGAGAAGTTCTGCCCCCAACCGTAGTCGTGAAAAAAACCTATAGGGGGAATTGTTATGAAAATTTTATTAGTAGAAGATGACCCACTCACCAGCACCACCTTATCGGAAATTTTACTCGCCCATCAATACACCGTAAATACCGTAACTGATGGACTGACAACTTTAGAAATGGCCGAAACCTTTCTCTATGACTTAATTCTATTAGATATTGGTATTCCTAAACTAGACGGAATCAGTGTTTGTAAACAGTTACGCAGCAAAGGATATCAAAATCCGATTCTACTCTTAACAGCGAGGGATAGCAGTACCGATCGGGTGATGGGATTGGATGCCGGAGCCGATGATTACGTCGTTAAACCCTTTGATATTAACGAATTAATGGCAAGAGTCCGGGCTCTATTACGCCGGGGAAAATCCGTTTCAACCGCGGTCATGACCTGGGAAAATCTGAGTTTTGATCCGATTAATAACGAGGTAAAATCAGGGGAGAGGCTGATACATCTTACTTCAAAAGAATACTGTTTACTGGAATTATTTTTGCTCAATCCTAAGCGAATTTTTAGCCGGAGGGCGATTTTAGATCGCCTATGGGATTTTGCCGAATCTCCAGGGGAAGAAACCGTTAGTACCCATATTAAATGTTTACGACAAAAACTCAAAGCCGCTGGTAGTGCAGACCCGGTTGAAACCGTTCATGGTTTGGGCTATCGTTTGCGATCGCCAGTTAGCCCATCTGCCTCTGATTCTACCGAGTCCCAGGCCATAACCAACCCCAGCAACTCTCGACAAGAAATTGCCCAAATTACCTCTAGGATTTGGGAGAACTTCAAAGATAAGGTGAAAGTCCAAATTGAGACTTTAGAACAGGTCGCCCCAGCCTTAATCCAAAGAAAACTGACTCCCCAACTCCAGCAACAAGCCAGAAACGAAGCCCATAAATTAGCGGGATCTCTAGGGATTTTTGGTCTGCGGGAAGGTTCACAAGTGGCCAGAGAACTGGAATATCTCCTCGAACAGCCCAAACTCGAGATTGGCCAAGCCCAGTTAATCTCAGATTTAGTCGTTAGTCTAAGTCTTGAAGCTAGTCGAGAAACCCTATTAACGCCCCTTTCTTCCCAACCCGTGGCCTATTCTCCCTTAATTTTAATCGTAGATGACGACCTGATGCTGGCAGAACGCATTCGGGTCGAAGCGATCGCCTGGGGATTACGAATTGAAATGGCTACCGATCTCCCCGTTGCCCGCAAAATGATCGCCCAGAATCCTCCCAACGTGATTCTACTGGATTTAACCTTTCCCAGTGTCCCCACCGAAGATGGTCTCACCCTATTAAAAGAACTCAGCCATAGGATTCCTCAAATTCCCGTGATTACCTTAACCGGAAGGCAAAGTTTAACGGATCGGGTCACCGTTGCCCGTTTGGGAGTGAAAGCATTTTTACAAAAGCCCTTACCCGCCTACGAAATTCTGAAAGCAATTACGGAGGTTTTATCCCAGTCTAGGTCAGTCCAAGGAAATCGAGTCTTAGTGGTCGATGATGATCCCAATCTCTTGACCTCGGTTTCTAACCTGTTAGAAACCAAGGGGTTAAGTGTAACCACTCTACAAAACTCGGAACAATTTTGGGAGGTGTTACTCGATTGTCGTCCCGATCTCCTAATTTTGGATTGGGAAATGTCGGGCTTCAATGGTTTAGATCTCTGTCAAGCGGTGCGAACTGATCAACGGTGGCGTCATCTGCCGATCATCTTTCTTTCTGTGCATACGGAGGAAAGCTCTATTATGCAGGCTTTTGCCGTGGGTGCTTCCGATTACCTCAGCAAAACCACAGCCCCAGAAACCCTAATTACTCAAGTTTTACGTCGTCTGCAACCTGTCTAATGGGGAATGGGGAATGGGGAATGGGGAATGGGGAATGGGGAATGGGAAATGGGTAATAGAAAGAGTTTACCTCCCCCTGCTCCCCCTGCTCCCCCTGCCTCCCCTGCCTCCCCTGCTCCCCCTGCTCCCCCTGCTCCCCCTGCTCCCCCTGCTCCCCCTGCCTCCCCATTCCCTGAATCTTTGTTACCTAAGTTTACAATTGCGAGAGTGTTAATTGATCAAATGATTAACTTTAATGGATTTCACTTGCAATTCATAAGGGGAATGTCTATTGTATATACAGAAGCCGAAAAGAGCTTCTCTGACAGATCAGCAAACGATGTTCAAACGGTAAAATCTCTATTAAAGGAGGCCCGAAACACGTTTTCTTGAACGTCCAGGTTAAGTGAAATTAGGAGGTTAACTAAACTGTTTCATCTAACGTCTGTCATCTTCGGCAGTAACTCTTTCTTTAGTTGCTGATATTTCCTCTAGTGAACCAAATGGGAGCAATGTAGCTTCGTTGTTAACAAGTATACAACTCCAAACTTACGGATTATAAATGAGGAAGTTCCTCAGTTTAACTAGGAGGTTAGTTACTCTGTTTAAGATCAATACAATCTGTCTTGTGGAATACGAACAACAGTACCTATCATTAAGTCCTTACACTTCCCCCAATCATGGCGAAGGGAGCAATGCAACTAGGCATTTGACCTTAGTAGCAACTCTACATCATCCAACATAGGAGAGGAAATCACTAGGGAAATGAGCTTTGGGTACTGTTGTTTTGAGTTGGAACAATTTTGTCGCCACGCTGCAATTGGCGGAATTCTTCTGAACATTGCCCATCCCCTTCTTACAATCAACCCACCCTAGGTTAAACCCAGAAGGCTTAACCTAGGGTGGTTTTGGGTTGGCTGGATATCTAGTCGATATTAAATTGGTTTCCCCGACGATATTGTTGGTACGCCGCAAAAAATAACCCTGATAGGGTAACGACAATTAAACCCAGAACAATTCCCGATAATAATGGTTCTACCACTGGATAACTCCTTGGTGTTAATTTGAGCAATCAATCTTTAATCATACCCTTAACCGTTGACGCTTCACTGTTGAGTGCTCTTGCTCTTAACCAGACAACGCTTTGACATCCGCCCCGCCGGACGGGGATTCCTCACCACGCCACCTTTTTAGGATGGTCGCTGAATGGGGTTGACGCTTCGCGCTTCGCGCAGGCTTCGCCAACGCAGACTGTTGCTACTTTAAAAGTAGTCTTACACTGTCTCCACGTCCGTTTTAAGTCTCGGAATGCCCTCCCGCGACCTGAGTTTAACCTCGTTCACTAAGTTAAACTTTTTGTTGAATTTGTTAATTAATGCGTTCAAGGATAAACTAGATAAAATGTAAAGATTCTTGTAGATCGGTCTCAAATTATTAGAAACACCTTGGATAACCAGCTTGCGATTACAGAAATTGATGTCCTGATGAAACGAGCCGCCATCACCACCCTGGCGTTGATGGTTTTGATTTTGGGTTGGATTTTTGTCCTTCCTAAGCTACAGGTTTCTGATCCCTATGTGGAGAATGTGCTATCCCTCAAGGGAGATTTTGTCCGAGGGCAGGCAATTTTTCTTTATAACTGTGCCGGGTGTCACGCTTGGCAAACCGATAGTCAAGTGGGGCCAAGTCTTCAGGATGTTTCTCAACGGAAATCAGAAGTGGGCATTATTCAGCAAGTCACCGGTGGTAATACCCCACCCATGCCCAAATTTCAACCCAGTCCCCAGGAAATGGCCGACCTGTTGAATTATTTGGAAACTCTTTGACATCCGCCCCGCCGTAAACGGACGGGGATTCCTCACCACGCCACCTTTTTAGGATGGTCGCTGAATGGGGATAACCTCAAAAAATCTCAAAAAGTCTTGATCAAAATTAGTAACTTTTGCTATAATCAGAAACGTTGCTGGTGTAGCTCAGTGGTAGAGCAGCTGATTTGTAATCAGCCGGTCGCAAGTTCAAATCTTGTCACCAGCTTTTGTGATATGTGACTCAATATATAATAATCTTTGAAATTCCGTTGTACAAAACCTTTGGGTTTTACTCCTGAAAAACTAGGATCAACCGAATCACAGCAAAAATGCACTCATTCACGATTTTATAAGGGAAACGCTCGAATGTTCAAACGAATTTTAGCAATGGCTTTAGTCTGTTTTAGCCTTAGCTTAACAGGCTGTATATCCGTTGGCGCGGGATTAAATAGTTTTGTGGATACCGCAGATGGCTATGAATTTATCTATCCTAACGGATGGACACAGGTGAGTGTCTCGAATGGCCCTGATACGGTACTACACGATATGATTGAACAAAGTGAAAATGTTAGTGTGGTAATCAATCCGGTTTCTAATCCGAATCAAAGCCTCGCCGAAATTGGCACTCCCACTGAGGTAGGATATACATTAAGTAAAAAAGCGATCGCTCCAGAAGGTTCAGGACGTACCGCAGAACTGATTAGTGCAGAATCTTTTGAAAAAGGATCGAATCTTTATTATTGGTTAGAATACGCGGTACAACTTCCGAATGAACAAAAACGGCATGATTTTGCTAGTGTTACGATTAGTCGCGGAAACCTATTTACATTAAATGTTTCCACTACTGAAAAACGTTGGGAAAAAGCTCAACAACTTTTAACACAAGTGGTGCAATCTTTTAAAGTTTATTAATTGAGTTTCATGAATCAGCCGAGTCGAATCACATTTATTTTAGCTTCTGCTTCCCCGGCGCGTAAACGGTTATTAGAAACTATTGGAATTCAGCCGATGATTCTCAAAAGTGATTTTGATGAATCTCAAATCGAAGATTCTAACCCGGTAGAATTAGTCCAAAAACTTGCCCAATGTAAAGCAGAAGTTATCAGTAAAAGATTAAGGAATCAACCTAAAAACGAGGGGGAAATTCTGTTGGTTTTGGGATGTGATTCGGTTTTGGCTGTTGAGGGAGAAATTTATGGCAAACCTGCTAATATAGAGGAAGCGATCGCCCGTTGGCAAACGATGCGGGGTCAAGTGGGACAACTCCATACGGGTCATGCTTTAATTAATGTTTCTACCGATCAAATATTAGTTAATTCCCAAACTACTAATGTCTATTTTTCTGATATCTCTGATAGTGAAATTAAAGCTTATGTTGATACTGGAGAACCCTTAAACTGTGCTGGATGTTTTGCGATTGAAGGGAAGGGGGGTTTATTTATTGAAAAGTTAGAAGGATGTCATACCAATGTCATAGGATTAAGTTTACCTTTATTAAGAAAAATGATCCAAGAATTGGGATATAATATCACCAACTTCTGGTAGGGTTCGGTCATCAATACGCCCGCACCACAATGTTAAAAAAAGCCACCACAAAGACACTAAAACACTAAAAGGCCGATCGCCCTTGTGTAGTGGGCGATCGCTATTTAACCTATTGTCGCGCCATCATGATCTTCAAACGATCTTCGGGTTTAATGAAATGGTCGTGGTTATCCGTACCGACGTCGATCTGTACCCAAGCAATTTTTCCGGTGAAGCGACTACTTTTTAGATTGTAGTCGGGAGTTACGGGTGTACCCGACTCGTAGCCCACATCGGTGGTCTTGTCTGCCGAAAAGATAAATGCTTGAGTTTGTTCCACACGACCCGAACCCACTTGTTGGCCGTCGTAGTAGAGTGTGACGTTGCCACCCTTACCCAAACCGCCACCATCGTAGGCAAACTCCATTCGCACTTGATGTTTCCCCGTTGAGATTGGCTGTTGGGCTTCGGTAACATAACGATTGATACCCAGGACATTATAGACAAACTTGGCTTTCCCTTCATGGGCATAGACGCTCCAACCCCCGAACCGACCGCCTTGGGCAATAATCACACCTTCTGCTCCCTCTGGGGGAATTTCCAGTTGCGATGTCACGGAGAAGGATTTGTTCTTGATATTGACAACGCTGTTTTCCGAAAGTCGTCCCATACCCGCAAAGAACAACTGCGAGTTCCCCTGAATCAAAGTCGGCCGGCCCGCTATTTCAGGATCAATCCGTTCCACCTGGCGATCATCCAATGGTAGAACATTATATTTAACCGCCTCAATCAGAAATTGACGTTGTAATTCGTGCAATTTCTCTGGCATCTCTTTGGAGAGGTCATGGGCCTGTGTCCAGTCCTTGCTACCGTCGTAAAGTTCCCAAACATCATCATCAAAGGGCAACATCTGTTGACCAGTCATCACCCAGGGGGTGCGGTGCTTGGTAACAGCACTCCAACCTTTGTAGTAGATGCCCCGGTTGCCAAACATCTCAAAATACTGCACCTCATGACGTTCTGGAGCCTGGGCATCATTGAAGCTATACACCATGCTTGTCCCTTCATAGGGGCTTTGCAGCACCCCATTGACCATGGTTGGCTCAGGAATGCCTACCATCTCCAAAATCGTCGGAGCCAGATCAATCACATGGGTGAACTGGTTGCGGATACCGCCTTTTTCCTGGATTGTCTTGGGATAGCGGACAATTGTGCCGTTGCGAGTCCCGCCCCAGTGGGATGCCACCTGTTTCGTCCATTGATAGGGGGCATCCATCGCCCAAGCCCAAGCCACCGCATAGTGGTTATAGGACTCAGGAGAACCAAATTCGTCCAGCTTAGACAACAGGAATTCCGGTGTCTCCAGGGCAGCCAGACCGTTGAAGTTCGCCATTTCGTTGAAGGCGCCATGAATTGTCCCTTCGGCGGAGGCCCCGTTATCGCCAATAATCACATAGACGAGGGTATCATCGAGGATTTCTAACTCCTCCAGGGTCTCGATCAACCGCCCGACTTGGTGGTCGGTGTGTTCCAGAAACGCTGCATAAACCTCCATTTGCCGTTCTAACACGGTCTTAAATTCGGGGCTCATGTCATCCCAGGCGGGTATTTCCTGATGACGGGGTGTTAGCTCCGCATCGGGGGAAATCACCCCTAGTTGCTTCTGTTGGGCAAAGGTAATTTCTCGTTGCCGATCCCAGCCGTGGGCAAACTTGCCTTTGTACTTCTCGATCCATTCCTTGGGAACGTGATGGGGGGCATGGGTGGCACCGGGGGCAAAGTACATGAAGAAGGGCTTATCGGGCATCAGGGCCTTCTGTTGGCTAACCCAGGAGATGGCTTTATCCCCTAAGTCTTCCGTCAGGTGGTAGCCTTCTTCGGGGGTCTTGGGTGGCTCAATGGGAATTGTCCCTTCATACAGGGCTGGCTCCCACTGATTATTTTCCCCACCAATAAAGCCGTAGAAATACTCAAACCCGCCACCGCCTGTGGGCCAAGCGTCGAAGGGCCCCATGGGGGAGGTTTGCCAGACCGGAACTTCGTGGCACTTGCCTAAATAAGCCGTCGAGTAGCCATTCAACTTCAGTGTTTCTGCTAGGGGGGCTTTGGTATTGGGACGCACGGAGCTATAGCCGGGGGCAGCCGTGGCGGTTTCAGTGATATTGCCCATGCCCACGGAATGATGATTCCGTCCGGTGAGTAATGCTTGTCGGGTGGGCGCGCAGAGGGCGGTGGTGTGAAAGCGGGTGTATTTTAGTCCCTGGGATGCTAATTTCTCGAAGTTTGGGGTGTTGCAGGGGCCACCAAAGGCACTGGACGCACCAAAACCCACATCATCAAGCAGAACAATCAGGACATTGGGCGCACCTGCGGGCGGGCGCAGATCTCGAATCGGTGGATATTTGGTGTCTGGATCTTTGGCATCGTAAGTGGTTGTCCCGATCTGAGGGCGGTCAGGAATCGGGAGAATTTGGCGTTGAATTGGATCGTTTGCTGTCATTATTAATAGGTTTTTCTAAACTTTTCTAAGTCTATCTAAAATAATCGATAAACGGAAGTTGTCACCAGGGGCAAAGTAGATACCAAGTCTTTGTTTAAATGCCAGTATGCTAATTCTCGTCCCGCGTTACTAAATATAAATTAAAAATATTCGTCATTTATTTTATGACCAAATTGGTGTTTTTTAGAAGTAAATACCTAACCCGGCGATTAGAAATCGCGTCTACACAGACAAAACCCACCTTCGTGGGTTAAGAACCTTAATTTTGCGTTAGTCCACGAAGGTGGACTTGGTTTGTGTAGTAGCGAATTATATTCGCCGAATACTTTTCTTTTATTTCAATTATTCTTTATTATGGGGTTGACCGAGTTAAGAAATGGTGCTTAAACCCTACGGGGTTGGGTTAAGTGAATAAGCAGGAAAGGGGAAAGATTAAATATTCTAGGAAAAACAGTTTCCAAATAAATTGATAAAATCTGCTAATGGATTGTTTATCACTTAAATCGACTCGGAAACTTCCCCACCATAATACTGTTAATAAGACTAAATGACTTAATCCTAAAAATATGGGATTTATCGAATATCTTAATAGAAAACTGCCAAAAATCATGCCTAAATAACAAATAGTCAATATCCATCGAGATAAATTAAATACTGTTACAGTTCCTAATTTAATGGTTAGGGTGTTAATCTGGAATTGGCGATCGCCTTCTAAATCAGGAATATCTTTAAAAATTGCGATCGCAACGGTAAACACCAAAATAAATAATGTTAACGCCCAAACCGCAGGGGGAATTATCGGAATTGATGATATTGATTTTGCTGATAAAATCCAACTTAGGTGTAAATATAACCCTAAATTAACAATAATTCCTCGGACTGTAAAAATACAAAATGCCGCCCAAAAATGGAACCGTTTTAAGCGAATGGGCGGTAGGGAGTAAGCCGTCCCCAATAGCAAACTAATCGTTACCATTCCCAATAAATAATGGCCTTGAAACGCTGCAATGCTTAACGCCGAAATTCCGGTTATTCCTATAATTAGTTGAGCTTGGAAACGGGAATATTCCCCCGATGCTAAGGGTAAATTAGGTTTATTAATCTGGTCGATTTCAATATCTTCAAGTTGATTTAATCCGACAATATAAATATTACCACAAATACAAGCTAACCAACTCCAACATAAAGCCAGGAAACTGAAATTAAAACCAGGAAATTGCCTAAACTCACTAATAGCAATTAAATACATCCCCAACACGCTTAAAGTTGTACCAATAATTGTATGGGGACGGGAAAATTTCCAAAAAGAGTATAACCCTGGAAATTTTTTTTCAATCAAATTAGGGGAAGAAATCATCACAGAGGGAGAAGAAGTTTTAGTCATATTTTCAGAAATTTCCGGGTAGGGGCGAGGCGCGCCTCGCCCCTACGATGAATTGAATTTTGATCCTTATGTACAAATGATTTAGACTCGCTATATCTCTCAAATGCTATCCTATTTTATGCTAGTTTCTCCTCCCTAATTCCATTAAGATTATTTGGGTGATTCTAAGCGCCAACCAGGTTTAATTACTTGACGTTCCCGGGCAATAGCTAAACTATCATCGGGGACATCATCCGTAATAATAGAACCTGCCGCCACAGTAACATCATTTCCCAGGGTTAGAGGGGCCACTAAAACACTATTTGATCCGGTTTTAGTCCGATCTCCGATTGTTGTTCGGTGCTTTTTCACCCCATCATAATTAGCGGTAATTGTTCCCGCCCCAATATTAACCTTATCTCCTAATGTGGCATCTCCTATATAAGATAAATGGGCAACATTAGTCCGATTTCCCACTTCAGTATTTTTCAATTCTACAAAGTTGCCAACCCGACATTGTTCTCCCACCTTTGCATGACCCCTTAAATGGGCATAGGGCCCAATGCGGGTTCCGTCGGCAACAACACTATCGGAAACGACGGAAAACTGCACAGTGACATTTTTTCCAATCTGACTGTTTTCAATTAAACTTCCTGGGCCAATTCGACTTCCAGTTTGAATAATCGTGTTTCCCCTTAAGTGAGTTTGGGGTTCAATAATCACATCGGGTTCTAACTTGACTGTATCATCAATCGTGACACTATCGGGGTCAATAATTGTTACCCCCGCCGCCATCCAATCAGTTTTTACCCAATTTTGTAAAACCTTATAGGAATTAGCTAGATCTTTGCGACTATTAACCCCTAAAATTTCTCGATAATCTTCAACATCCACCGCCATCACTTTATCCAAATGATGCACCGTATCGGTGAGATAATATTCCTGTTGATCATTATCGGCTTTTAGGTCGGGTAAAATTTTCGCTAACTGTGGCCAATTAAAACAATAAACCCCGGCATTAATTCGATGATTTTGCCTTTGAGCATCGGTACAATCTCGATGTTCAATAATTTGATTAACTAAATTTTGACTATCACAAAATACCCTACCATATCCCGTAGGATTAGGTAAATGGGCTGCTAATAAAGTCGCCCCGTTGCCATTTTCTTTGTGGATTTTAATTAACTGTTCCAAAGTGTCAGGACGTAATAACGGAACATCCCCATTTAAAACCAGTAAATCCTCGGTAAAGTCTTTTAAATAGGGAAGTAATTGTTGAATTGCATGACCTGTCCCTAATTGTTCAGTTTGTTCAACAAATTCTAAAGCTGGTTGCGTATCCGTTTGTTGAAGACTGTCACAAACTAAATCAGCGCCATAGCCCACAATCACTAATCTACGGGAAGATTGCAATCGAACACAACTTTCTAAAACCCGTTGAACTAAAGTGCGTCCTCCCAACTGATGCAGAACCTTGGGAAGATCAGATTTCATGCGAGTTCCGCGTCCCGCCGCTAAAATTGCTACCGCTACCATTTAATGTCCGGGTGTCAATTGTAAGTAACAGACACGATCATCGCATCCTCAACTATCTTTTCACAAGATGGACTCACTGCGCCATCGTTTCTTCCAATGGGAGGTGGGTTCAAGGGTGCAGGTGTCTTGTTCAGCTTGACGTCGCAGGATAATCTTTTCCGCCGTATCAGATAAACTGGGATCTCGATAGGGGACGGCGGCGCGGGTTTTGAGGTGTTCTTGTTCTTTGGGAGACAGGGGAGGTAAACCCCTGGGGTCAAAACTGGCTATTGTCCCGGGTGTACGTCGCCCCACCGGAGAGGTAGAAGCAATTTGTAGCCCCGCTTGGATTAAAGCACTTCTGGCCGTCGCTGAACAGGAATAGGTGGCTAAATCTCCCTGGGGTTTGAGACATTGGCCAACTAGGGTTAAAAATTCTACTGTCCACAGTTGGGGACAATGGGCGGGAGAAAAGGGGTCAAGGAAAATTGCATCGGCTTTAAACCCAGAATTGTAAACGGTTTGAATTGTATTTCTAGCATCGCCAATCATTAAATTAGCGTTGAATAATTCGGTTTTTAGATAATGATTTTGGGCTAGTTCTTTTAGGATTTCTTGGATATAATCAGGATAGGCATTAAGTAAATTATATTCTAAGGTTACTTGGGGAATTCGTTGATCAAATTCCAAGCCAATCCATTCTATTTTACAATTAGGATTAACTTCCCAAATCGCGGTTAATGCTGCTGCTGTATTATAACCTAAACCATAACAAATATCAAGTAAAAATAGGGGGGATATTTTAGATTTTTTTCTTAGTTGTAAGGGTTCTACAAATTTGCGTTCTGCTTCCTGTTTTGCCCCAAAATGACTATGAAATAATTCTCCAAATTCCGAGGAGAAAAAGGTAAAGGAACCATCGGCGGTTAATTGGGGCGTTAATGCTTCATTTTCGATCATCTTTCCTCATTTGTAGGGTGTGTAAGCTGCTCGCACGCACCATCTAACTAATAACGAAACCGGGTTTGTTGTTCGATCAAGTTATAACTTGAAATTCAACATCTTCATAAAGATCAGTCATCGGACAACGAAAATCCAGACTCCCTAAATCAATTTCTGGTTCTGATATATAAGGATATAAAACCCATAATCCCTCGGAATTTTTTCTAAAACATTCTACACTAATTCGATCTTGAGCAATTAAAACATATTCTTCTAAGGTTTCTAACTGTCGATAATCTTCAAATTTTTTACCTCGATCAAATCCTTCTGTTCCAGGAGAAATAACTTCAACAATTAATTTAGGATATCGTTTAAAATATTGAAATTCTTTATCTCTAGGATCACAGGTGACAATCACATCGGGATAGTAATATATATCTAAAACTTCAATATCAGCTTTCATATCCGCCATATAAACCCGACATCCTTTTCCTCTTAAATGGTTTCTTAAGGTAGATGCAATATTGAGGGAAATGGTAATATGGGCATCACTCGCCCCCGCCATAGCATAAACTTCTCCTTGAATATATTCATGCTTAACCAGACTATTTTTTTCCCCTTCGAGGTACTGTTCACGGGTAATATAGGGTTGGGGATTGGCAATCATAACGATTCTCCTAATTTATGTAAAAAATCTTAAATCAATTCTATTCACGAATCAGATATGATAATTATAGAATAAATTCTACCTCCTAAGTAGTAAGCCCTTCAGGGCTGACATTTTATTGTAAATAAACTTTACGGTAAATATTGCCATGATTCAACCTCAACTGATTGTTTCCCCCGCATGGTTAGCAGAACATCTCGAAGATCCTAATATTGTGATTGTAGACTGTCGGTTTTCCTTAGCCAATCCCCAACTCGGACAACAACAATATCAAGAAAGTCATATTCCCGGAGCATTTTATTTAGATTTAGACCAAGATTTATCAAGTCAGATTCAAAAACACGGCGGACGTCATCCCCTACCAAATCCAGAAAAATTATCTAAAAAATTATCAGAAATTGGCATAACTTCTGAACAGACTTTGGTTGTCGCTTATGATGATTCTCGGTTAGCTTTTGCTTCTCGTTTATGGTGGTTATTGCGTTATTTTGGGCATAAAAAAATTGCTTTATTAGATGGTGGTTTTAGCCAATGGAAAAATTCAAACTATCCGATTAGTTCTAATATTCCTACTACAAAATTAGGACAATTTACGCCAGAAATTCAGTCAGAAATGCTGGTTAATATTGAAACAGTAAAAGCTCGAAAAGATTTACCCGGAGTTGTGCTAATAGACTCCAGAGAACCGGAACGCTATTTAGGAAAAACCGAGCCCATTGATCCCATTGCCGGGTGTATTCCGGGAGCGGTAAATTATCCTTGGCAAGAGGTGACAGAAACCACAGGTTTTGTTAAAATAAACGAACAATCCCAACGCTGGGAAAATATTAAGGACTCAGAAGAAATAATCGTTTATTGTGGTTCGGGAGTCACCGCCTGTGTGAATTTATTTTCCTTAGAATTAGCGGGAATTGATCAAGCTAAATTATATGGGGGAAGTTGGAGTGATTGGTGTTCCTATTTGATAGAAGAACAAAAATCATAAATTAATTATATTATGGGAATATAATAATCCTAAATGACTTGTAATCATTTAAGATATCCCTGAAATCACTAAAAGTCCATTCCCCATTCCCCAT
The DNA here is from genome assembly GCF_057220675.1 of Planktothrix sp. PLAVEN19ND. Classification (NCBI taxonomy): domain Bacteria; kingdom Bacillati; phylum Cyanobacteriota; class Cyanophyceae; order Oscillatoriales; family Microcoleaceae; genus Planktothrix; species Planktothrix sp. PLAVEN19ND. Next base: position 5,433,804 of record NZ_CM170132.1, read on the forward strand.
TCCCCATTCCCTATTCAGAATTAACTATTATGCAAACCCTAGAAAAACCCACCCCATCTTTCCTTGATACTCCCTTAATTATTGCGGGAAAAACCTTTAAATCTCGGTTAATGACCGGAACTGGAAAATATCGTAACCTCCAAGAAATGCAGTACAGTATTGAGGCAAGTGGTTGTTCGATTGTCACCGTCGCCGTTAGACGAGTCCAAACCCAAGCCCAGGGACATGAAGGGTTAGCCGAAGCAATTGATTGGAGCAAAATTTGGATGTTACCAAATACCGCCGGATGTCAAACCGCAGAAGAAGCAATTCGGGTAGCTAGACTTGGACGGGAAATGGCAAAATTATTAGGACAGGAAGACAATAATTTTGTCAAATTAGAAGTAATTCCTGATAGTAAATATTTACTTCCTGACCCGATTGGCACCTTAGAAGCGGCGGAACAATTAGTTAAAGAAGGCTTTGCCGTATTACCCTATATTAACGCCGATCCTCTGCTGGCGAAACGTTTAGAGGACGTTGGCTGTGTGACAGTAATGCCCTTAGGGTCTCCCATCGGCTCAGGACAAGGGATTAGAAACGCTGCCAATATTGCCATCATTATTGATAATGCCACGGTTCCCGTCGTTGTAGATGCCGGAATCGGTACGCCCAGTGAAGCTGCTTTGGCAATGGAAATGGGGGCGGATGCGTTATTAATTAATTCGGCGATCGCCTTGGCCCAAAATTCAACCGCCATGGCCAGAGCCATGGGAATGGCCACCGAAGCCGGACGTCTAGCCTATCTCGCTGGACGGATTCCGGTCAAAAGCTACGCCCAAGCATCTTCCCCCCTAACTGGGACAATCACCAGTTAAATTGTCAATCCTGAAATTATTAAGTTTTTCCATGGAGTGTAAATTTTTGTTAAATTTTTGTTATTCTTGATCCCAGATAGTAACTTATGGATTTTTCATCATGCCTTATATCAATGAAGAAGGTGGACGTCTAAATAACTTCGCAGTGGAACCGAAAGTTTATACAGCTGAACCCCCTACCAATTCACAAAAGCGGAATTATATTATTGGTGGTATTGCTGGGATTGCCCTGGTAGGGGGTTTATTAGTCCTTGCCTTCACCGTATCCTAAAATATCGATCATTCAGTCCGGGCGGGTTTTGGGTATTTTGGGGTTTGTTAATCGTAAAAAACCCGCCTTATTTGGATAAAACCACAAAGACACTGAAGACACAACGAATAGAAATAGGGGTGAAAAACTCGCCTCTCTCCTGAACCTGAACCGCTAGATGGAAGAAGATAATTAGATATTCTAGGTGATGGTTTAAGGGTTGATAATGGCGATGAGCAGTAATTGTTCTATTTTAGTTTCGGAGACTCATCAGCAAACCTATAATCGCTTACAACAAGCGCTAGGTTTACAACTTCGCCGTCAAGTTTTTATTGCTGTTTGTGATAACTTAAATTTGCGAAATCATTTGGTGCTAAGGTTACAAACAGATTTTTTATCTACAAATCAGATAAATATTGCACCACAATCTCAAATTTATCCCGCTTTAATCAGTTTAAAACTTGATTTAAGTGATCCAAATCCTTTTCAAGCAATTACCAAGTGGTACGCTCAAAATAAATCGGATTATAGTAATCAAGACTTGATCGGATTTCAAATTTTAGGGATAGAACATCTAACCCGTCAACCTCCAGCGATGCAATGGTCATTTTTAAGGTATTTGCGAACCTTAGAAAACCATCTTGATGGGTTGGAATTTAGTTTTCTGCTGTGGATTTCTACCCCTTGGTTATATTGTATTCAACAATCTGCACCAGAGTTCTGGGAGCGACGCACTGGGGTATTTGAATGGATCAGTGATCCAACTCCTAGTGATTTGGAGTCAGAGACAATTTCCTTAGATTCTGCTAATATTTCCCAACCTATTGAAAGTGATAGAATATCAGACCCTGTGCAGGAAATTCTGGATCAAATTCAGCAATTTGAGCAACAGTCTGCCCTCCTTCCCCTCCGCCAAGCCTATCGCCAATTAGGAAATATTTACCGCGATCGCATCATTGCTGGGGAACATTTAGAAGTTCACTATACCCTAGCTATTCAAGCCTATGAACAGGTTTTAGAAATTATTCCCGAACTTGATAAAAATTCTATTTCTTCCGATGATCAGGATGATTCTATTCATGTTTTTAACGATTTAGGTACTTTATATTGGATGGGATTTCGCCAAAGGTTTAAAGATAATTTAAAGTCTCCTGATTCCCTTGACTATTTAGAAAAAAGTATTATTTTTTATCAAAATGCTTTAATGAAAATCGATCCAGAAATCCATCCTAATTTATATATACAAGTCCAAAAAAATTTGGGGACAGCCTATGCGGATTTAGCCAATTGGCAAGATACTATTAAAAATTTAGAGCAGTCAATTATTGCCTATAAAGAGGCATTATATTATCTGAATTTGAACGTTTATGAAATCAATGCTTCCCGGATTCAAGACTATGCTACTATTCAAAATAATCTAGGAACGACCTATTGGAAATTAGCCCAAAAAACCCAACCAATTCCCCATCTAAAAGCCGCTATTGTCGCTTATACTGAGGCAATGGGATTTTATACCCCCCAACAAGATCCCCTGAATTATGCCCTGCTACAAACCAATTTAGGGACAGCCTATTGGACATTAAGCCAACATCAGCCCTCAGCCAAATTACTATTACAAGCCATTCATGCCTATCATCAAGCCTTAACCTATCGGACAACCACCTCCGCCCCAATCGCTTGTGCAGCTACCTATAATAACTTGGGTATCGTCTATTGGCATTTAGCGAACCACTATCAGAAGCCAGAAATTCGGGCTAAATTTTTAAAAAGAGCGATCGCAGCCTACCAAAAAGCCCTCTTCCTTGTGGCGGATCTGAGTCCAGCCCAACTGAATTTTGATCCCCTAGCAACCCATAATAATTTGGGATTGACCCACTACCAACTGGCTACGGACTCTCATTTACACCTGGAAAAAAACACTCGAATTGCCTACTTAAAAGCTGGACTCAAACATCATGTTAAAGCTGTTATTAGTGAGTCAAAACAGCAATTTACAGAAGATGTTATTTTTGATTCAAAAACGACGGAGCATCACCAAACTACTTTAGGTTATTTACTGCGAACCATTCGTGCCTTCTATCAGGAGTCGGGACTAGAAGGACAAAATCAAGCCTTATCTCAAATTCCAGCCCATCTACTGTCTGAAATATTACCCAAAATATAGGTCTAAAGTTGTGTCCTAATTCAGCTAAGAATAATATTAAATAAATAGCCGATACCAATAATACCAAGGGTGACAATGCCAATAAATATAGCCAGAAGTTGGGGACGGAGTACCTTTTTCAGAATCACCATTTCTGGAAAAGATAGGGCTGTTACTGCCATCGTAAAAGATAATACTGTTCCCAGGGGCATTCCCTTATTAACTAAGGCTTCCGTAATGGGCATAACTCCCGCAATATTAGCATAAAGTGGTACACCAAGAATAACAGCAATGGGTACAGCCAAAGGATTATTTGCGCCAGCCCATCTAACGATAAATTCTGTTGGTACATAGCCATGAATCAGGGCTCCAATGGCAATTCCTCCCACCACATAAGGCCAGACTGATTTAACAATTTCAATTGACTGAAACTTCCCTTGTTCAAACCGTTCTTGCCAAGTTATTTGATTTAGATCTAAGTCATCATTTTGGGAGATATTCTGACGATTTTTTTGTAACTCCCAAACAAAAGGTTCAACCCATTTTTCTAGTTTGAGTAAGCCAATTATATAACCCGCAATAATCGCCAATATTAACCCAAAGCCAATATAAAATAATGTCACTTTTAACCCAAATAATGCCCATAATAGAATCACAGCCACCTCGTTGACCATCGGTGCTGAAATTAAATAGGAAAACGTCACCCCTAGAGGAACTCCTGCTTCTAAGAAACCAATAAATAAAGGCACAGCAGAACAAGAGCAAAAGGGGGTAATAATTCCCACCAGAGCAGCAACGATATTCCCCCCAAATGTCCGTTTACCTTCTAACCAATTTCTGACTTTTTCCGGTTCCAAGAAACTTTGAAAAGTGCCAACCAAAAAGCTAATTACGATCAGCAAGGTTAAAACTTTAGGAACATCATATAAAAAAAAGTGCAGACTAGATCCCAGATGAGATTCTAGCGACAACCGAAAGACTTGGGTAACAATCTGAGTCGCTAACCAATCAAACGGATAAAAAGGATCAAACATATAGAAATCCTATTTGAGTTGTCCGAGAAAGGGGGAGCAGGGGAGGCAGGGGGAGCAGAGGAGCAGGGGAGGCAGGGGAGGCAGGGGGAGCAGGGGGAGCAGAGGAGCAGAGGAGCAGGGGAGGCAGGGGAGGCAGGGGAGGCAGGGGGAGCAGGGGGAGCAGGGGAGGCAGGGGGAGTAAACTCTTTCTATTACCTATTACCTATTACTTTTGCAATAAAGGCTTAATTTGATCGGAAGAAATCACCTTACCTTGACTGACAACTTTGCCATTAATCGCCAGTGCGGGTGTAGACATAACATGATGTTTGGCAATTTCAATCGGATCGGTAATGTGGAATAATTCCGCATCAAGATTGAGAGTTGCGATCGCTTCTTTGGCATTCGCTTCTAGTTGCTGACATTTCTTGCAACCGGTTCCGAGTATTTCAACTTTAATTGTGTTCATGGCTGAATTTATGGTTAAATTTGATAGGATAATTGATCGGGACTGGGTAAGGAATGAAAATAGAAGTTTTAGTTGACACTCCCGCGCCGTAAAACGGCGGGGATTCTTAAGAGACGTAAATCCTTAAAGGGTTAGCCAAAAACCCGCTAGACACTCGCTCAAAATCAAGTCTGTGCTTACTTTTAACCAAAATATTGGCACTACCATTAATATCAGCCGAAACCAGATGTCTATCCTTTGTTCTATACAATCCTCTCTTAATCCTTCTACCAGAAAACTTCTGTTTACTGGGATTATCGGCATTGTAAATAGGGATCTCATCTTGGTCATAAAAACTAGCCTTAGAGGAGTAAGATTCCTCTTGTTCACCATACTCAATTCCGTATCGACAACACAAAGCTTTAAGTTTTTGTCTCAACTGCCAAAAAGGAATCTGGACAAAGTTTTGATTATTAGAAAGTCCGATATTAATCTCTTGCTTGATACCCGGATTGTAACCAACTATCAATTTACCAATTTGATAAGTCAAACAATGGTCGATTATTATTCGAGCCGATTTATTCAAATAATCTCGAATAGAGTCATTCCGCTTTTGATTAAGTCGTGCCTGTTTATTTGTGATCCCTTTTATCCCTTGCTTGTCTTTGGCAGATTGAAGCTGGGCGTTACGCTTGTTATACCAGTGATTAATGCTTTTAAGTCTTTTGCCATCAATCAAAAATTGATGCCCATCAGTGTCAAAACAAGCTGCCAGATTATTAACCCCCAAGTCAATAGCTATCGCTTTTTCGGAATCAACAGATGTTTCGATTTTTTCATCTTCATAAATATACTCAATCTCAAACCATCGAGCCGAGTATTTCGGATGTATTCGTACCTCCTTAATCTTCTTGTCTTTCAGTCTTTCTGGGAGTGGGATTTTCACTTCCCCATATTCCTGTTTAAATTGTTGAGACATGGGGATATTAAACACCCCATTTTTAACTTTAATTCTCGGAATAATCAAAGGGAAATAACCATCTTTGGGCAAGTATTTAGGCAGTTGTGGTTTTTGTTCACAACGTCCTATACTGATGGCTTGAAGAAGTCCCAAGAAAGACCGCATACTTCTATCTACCACCTTCATTGTCTGTTGAGCAATATCGGTATTAAGAAGCCGATAGTTCTCATTAGACTTGCAAATATGGTAGTTAGATTCATAGGTCAGTCGCTTTCTTTGAGTAAAGAAATACTGCCTACATTCATACAACGCCACATTAAAAAGATTCTTGCTCAAACGACACAAAACAGTCAGGGCGTTAAATTCCTGCTGGCTAAGTCGTCTAAGTTGGTTCTTTTGAGTGGCGTACATCTTCTCAGGTGTTTCACTATTTCTCTAGTATATAGCGAAAACCTCTAAATGTAAAGCCGTCCTAAAAGGACGGGGTTTCTACCCAAATTTCCGATGATTTTCATTGAGCTTCGATATCAACGGCATTAAGTTGATTTCCTTCTGCTGTCGGGCAAGGATCGATCAGGCTTTGATAGCCCTGTTTTTGTATATTATTGATTTCGTCGATTCCGTAATACTACCGATAGCCAGAGAGTCGTTAATCACTGCAAACATCTGTTTTCCTCAAAAAATAGGCCTAGTCATCACAGAAATCATCATAGAGCCTATACTTTGGTATAAGGTCAAGGGGATTAAACAAATTTTTTTAGGGCTTGTGGTGTTTTCTCAACCTTAATCGGCAGATTAATCGCTACTTTCTTCCAAAACAACACACTGTTTTTCTGGATTATTTGGATCAAGATTGTGGCCACAGCGAGCAACTAAAGGTAGAAGATCTTGCCGCAATGCCTGTAATTGACGGATATTTTCCTCAATCGCCTCTAGTTTATTGAGTAGGCGATTTTGAACCTCCGAGCAGGTAAGCAGTTGTCCATCTTTCAAGGCCAGAATTTCCTTGATTTCCTCCAGACTTAGGCCTAAAGATTTAGCCCGAACAATAAACCCCAGTCTTTCCACGTCCGATTGACTGAACAGCCGATAACCAGCCTCAGTCCGATGGGGTGGGGGAATTAGCCCAATGCGTTCATAAAAATAAACAGTTTGGGGATTTAGTCCTAGACTACGAGAGACTGCGCCGATTTGGAACATTGATTTAGTGATTGTAGGTTAGACTCTGTAAAGCAATACGACTAAATTGGTATGTTATTGGGTGTAAGTTCAAGTTTTCCATTAACATTGAGATGTCTGTTTAAGAATCTGGCTCAACCTTCTGCTGAATATGCGTGGTTATGGTATCTGTAAAAATCCTCGTAGTTGATGATGATCCGGCAATACGGAACCTAATAAGTCGCTATCTTAGCCAACAAGACTATCAGGTTGAAATGGCGAGTGACGGCCATTCCGCATTGGAAAGGTTTGAACAGTTCAATCCCGACTTAGTGGTATTGGATCTAAATTTGCCGGATACAACAGGTTTAGCATTGTGTAGGGAAATGCAAAGTCGAACCAGTGTATTTATTCTAATGCTAACCAGCGAAAAAGATCCCAAACTCGGATTAAAGGAGGGAGCAGATGATTTTGTGACCAAACCCTTTGATTTAGAAGAATTAAACCTTCGGATCAAAGCAATTTTGAAGCGGCAACGAAATCCAGTAGATACACAACCTAAAAATTTAATTTATGGGGATTTAACTATTGATCCGAATCGTCGTGAGGTTTGTATTAGTAGTGAATTAATCGCCTTAAGTGCATTAGAATTTGACTTGCTGTATTGTCTAGCCCGCAAACCCGGTAGAGCCTGGCGACGGGCAGAATTATTGCAGGAAGTTTGGGGTTATGAGTATGAAGGGGAGCAGCGCGTTGTCGATGTTCATATTGGTCAGATTCGTAAAAAAATCGAACCGGATGCGGATCAACCTTCCTATATTAAAACAATTCGGGGTGTGGGATATATGTTTGATCGGCGCACGGGTGAACGTTAATTGTCATGGGTAATTGTCCTATATTCTTAACTGTTCATGCCCGATCATCAATCGTTAAATTCTCACGGGCTTTGTAGTTATGACCTCAGCAAAGATTCTTGTCGTTGATGATGATCCGGCAATCCGAAATTTAATTAGCCGTTATTTAAGCCAACAGAATTATCAAATAGAAGTAGCGGCTGACGGTAAGACGGCGTTGAAAGTTTTTGAACAGTTCAACCCCGATTTAGTCATATTAGATTTGAATTTACCGGATACAACGGGTTTAGCATTATGTCGAGAAATGCAAAATCAAACTCACGTTCTGATCCTGATGCTCACCAGTGAACAAGATCCCAAACTAGGGTTAAAAGAAGGAGCGGATGACTTTGTAACCAAACCCTTTGATTTAGAGGAGTTAAGTCTGCGAATTAAGGCAGTTTTAAAACGCCGGATGTCAGTACCTAACTTAGATCCCCAGAATTTAACTTATAGGGATTTAATCATTGATCCTAATCGCCGAGAAGTTTATCTCAAAGGCGAATTAGTAATATTCAGTGCCTTGGAGTTCAATCTGCTTTATTGTTTGGCAAGTAAACCAGGTAGAGCTTGGAAACGCGCAGAACTATTACAAAAAGTTTGGGGTTTTGAAGATGATAGTATCGAAGACGGGCGGGTTATTGATGTTCATATTGGTCAGATTCGTAAAAAAATTGAACCTGATCCCAAAAATCCTTTTTTTATTCTAACGGTTAGAAGTGTCGGTTATCGTTTCAGTTCAGAGGCAAGATTATCACTATAATATTTGTGGTTTATTGTCTACTCCAGTCTACCTGCTGTCTACGTCCCGTCTTCTGTCCCATGTTCTACTATGCCTAAGTTGGGTCAATCGTCATTTCGCCGGATTTTACTGTCGCAGATTTTACTGCTTAGTCTTCCTGTGCTGCTGGTGGGAGAATATGTTACCTATAGAAAAGCACGTTCTGGTTTACTCGAAACAGCCCGATTAAATTTAACAGAAAGTGCGAGTAAAAAAGCACAAACCATTAATGAATGGATTAATTTCAACAAGTCCGGTTTGACGATTGCTACCAATAATATTGTTTTACAACCCGAAAAATCTAAACAGTATTCTGTGGTGCTTTCCCAACTTCAGGAGCAGTTTTCTCCCTTGGTTAGTTGTCTGCAATTGACTGATTTACAAACGCAACAAATGGTTGCCAGCACCTGTGGAAAACAGCCTATCTACTCCATTTCTAAAAACTTTTGGCCGTTAAAAAAACAGCAAAATTCTGAGATTTATATTAACTATTTAGTTCCTGGCCTTGATCAAAAAAATTCAGAATGGCGAAACCAAATTAAATTGGTATTCAACTCTCCAATTTATATCAACCAGAATAATGAAAATCAATTAAAATATGTGTTAAGTCTGCAATCAACTTTATATTTAGAATCAAAAGAACGTCCTAAATCTTTAACGGGATTTACCGTTATTATTGATCAAAGTGGAACAATTATTAGTCATCCAAGTTTGAATAAATTGGGACGGAATATTCAAGAGCAAGCGGATGCTAACCGACTCAGCCACCTATTATCTAATGCGTTAGAGAGGAAAAAAAATTCTTTTATTCATTTATTTTCTTTTGATCAATCAGGTAAAGAACTACTAGCGGGATATGATTCAATTCCTAGCCCCATTACCTCAGAAAACGATAAGCAATGGGTGGTTTTAGCGGTTGTTGATTTACAGCAAGCTCTATCGGGTTTAAAAGATATTAAATCGTTATTAATTTTCTTGGTTTTATCTTTAGTCATTGCCAGTATTATTGCTGCGGTTTATGTTTCTAGGGATTTAGCGATTCCTTTAGAAAAATTGAGAGATTATGCAATCAAAGCCAAGAACTTAGATAGTCCGGGTGACGTTCCTGATAATCTCAAAATTCGAGAATTTAATCAGTTAGCTGAAGCTCTCAATACGATGGTAGCAAGTCTTAGGGCTAGGGCGCAAGCCTTAGAATATGCGTCCAAAGAAGCCCAAGTTGCTAATCAATTAAAAAATGAATTTTTACGAGTTGTTTCTCATGAATTAAGAACCCCTTTAAATGGGATTATTAATTCAATTAGTCTGATTCAAGATGGTTTATGTGATACCAAAGCCGAGGAGGAAGAATATCTCCAAATCGCCTCGGATTCCAGCCAACATCTATTAAATTTAGTTGATGATATTTTAGATATTGCTTTAATTGAAGAAGGCAAGTTATCCGTGATGCTTGAACCAACGGATTTAATGCAAATTGTGAAAGATGCGGTGAATTTGCAAATGTTGGATATTCAACAAAAAAACTTAACAATTGACTTACCTACCCTCGATAAACCTATTATTGTTCAGGCTGATCCTGATAAATTAAAACAAGTTTTTATTAATATTCTGAATAATTCTGTCAAGTTCACTAAATCGGGAGGAATTATCATTTCCACTCGGATTGAATTTGCTACCAATTCTCTAATTGAAATGCAGAATAATACCGCCTCAAAATCTACGACCGCGCGATATCAAGTTGTAGTCACCATTACCGACACTGGAATTGGTGTGGCCTTGGGACATCAGCAAAAAATCTTTGAACCCTTTGCCATGGCCGATGGTTCAACCACAAGAGAATTCGGAGGAATTGGATTGGGTTTAGCCATTTCTCGCAGTTTAATGCAAATGATGGGGGGTTTTATTACCCTGGATAGTCCAGGTTTAGATCTCGGAACCAGTGTGATGATTAGTATTCCCCTATCTGATACTAATACAAAATCACCTGAAACTCAAAATGCTATTGCTTCCCATCCCATGATCGCTGAATAGGACTGAAAACGGCTATAAATTTATAGGGTGTCCTCCTTGTTTTAAAGATTCACTAAACCCGCACAAAATATTAACTAATTCTGCACCCACCCATCCCGAAGAAATCGAGGAAAGTCGATGATTTTGAATAGAATTAAGAAAATGATCACAAACTTGGGCTAGGGGTTCCCTGGATTCAATCTCAATCACTTCTCGATTTAATCCGGTGGCTTTCCAACTGTTATCAATAACATCAAAATAACCCTGTTGAATCGTCAGAGGAGCTTGGGATTGTAGTTCATCAAAAATTAAAGTTCCCTGACTTCCGACCACCGCTAAACGACGTTGTTTGTCTGGGTTTAACCAACACAAATGTAGAAAGGCTTCAAACCCACTGGGATAGGTTAAATTAGCAATCACTAAATCCGATAATCCCGATGCGGGTTGTAACCAAACCGTTCCCGTGGCCTTCACCTGAATCGGTTTTTCCCCTAACCAACTATTAAAAATAACAATATCATGAATTGCTAAATCCCATAACGCATCCACATCTTGCCGCACTGGTTCCAAATGGGTTCGGGTGGCGTAACCATATCTTAATTCCCCTAATTTCCCCGATTCAATCACGGTTTTTCCCCGTTCTACTGCCGGATGAAATAAATAAGTATGATCGACAAAAAGTTGTAGCTGTTTTTGTTCGGCTAGGTGGCATAATTCCAACGATTCAGTCACACTTAGGGTTAAGGGTTTTTCGGTAAAAACATGACAACCTTGGGCTAAGGCGTCGGAAATTAAAGAAAAATGTGTAGCCGCAGGGGTGGCAATCGCAACTGCATCTATATTAGGTAAATTCCAAATTGTTGAACTATCGGTCGCTAAAATCATATCGTCGGGTAGTTGAAACTGTTCTTTCACCGCTTGTAAACGGTCAGGATTGGGATCGGCGATCGCCACAACTTTAGAATTAGGGTGTTGATTAAAGTTACGAATTAAATGAACTCCCCAACGACCAGCACCAAAAATAGCAATATTAATCATAGGAATGGGGAATGGGGAATGGGGAATGGGGAATGGGGAATGGGGAATGGGGAATGGGGAATGGGGAATGGGGAATGGGGAATGGGGAATGGGGAATGGGGAATGGGGAATGGGGAATGGGGAATGGGGAATGGGGAATGGGGAATGGGGAATGGGGAATGGGGAATGGGGAATGGGGATTTATTCTTCCATCGTCTTAATAATACCAACAATTATTCTAGTTTCCGATGGTAATTCATTTTTAAAGGATTCTATATGAGATCAATTGCTGATTGTTTATTTGGTGATTTTTCTTGTTTTTATCGCTTAATCCCGGCGGGTTTTTGAGTTTCTACCACAGAAAGAAAAGCCACTTCCGCCGCCGCCTGTTCCGCGGCTTTAATTGAGCGTCCGGTACCCTCCCCCAGTTGACGACCTTGTAACCAAACCACCGCCGTAAAACGCCCCTCATCATTATGAATTTGGCGATTTTGCTGGACTTTATATTCAGGTAAAACTTTATAATGGCTTTGTGTCCATTCCTGTAGAGCCGCTTTATAATTATTTCGGGCTGGATCACGGATAATTTTGGCAGCGCGATCGCGAAAATGGGAATCTAACCAAGGACGAATTAAGGTTAAATTCTGGCTACTCAGATATAAACTCGCCAAGACTGCTTCAAAACAGTCCGCTAGACGGGATTCTTCCCCCGCCTTGTCTCGAATCGCGCTCCCGGCTGCCAGTAAAAACGTACCAAACCCATACTGATCAGCAATTTCAGCCAAAGTGCGATCGCTCACCAAAATCGAACGAATTGCCGCAAATTCTCCCACTGGACAGTCAGGATAAACTTCATAGAGCAACTCAGACGCCGCCAATCTCACCACCGAATCCCCGACAAACTCCAATTGTTCATAATTAGCCTCGGCGGAAAGTGTCGGGTGAGTGAGGGCCAAGTCCAACAAATCCCATCGAATCGGGAGATGAGCCGGGAGTCCCAAACGTTGAATCAGCTTTTGCAACTGGCGTTTTCGATTTGGATAGCCAATAGTCATAGATTTTGGTAGTAAGAGCGAAAATAGGACTCACTGTAGGGGAAAAAATTAGGGGGAGTTCAGAGTCAGACATAAGCCGGGTTTCTGTTATTGGTGGCTAGAATTAGCACACCAACGGCGATTATCTATCTGGGATGTCTGTTACCAAACACCTCTAGCGGTACCACTATTAACGAAACGGGAAAAAGACCAACCCTAGTTCCTCCGACCTTGCTCCCAACCGGGGTTTACCGAGCCAACGCCTCACGACGTTGCTGGTGCGCTCTTACCGCACCTTTGCACCCTTACCCGAAGGCGGTATTTTTCTGTGGCACTATCCTCACGATCGCTCGCACTGGGCGTTACCCAGCAAGTTTGGTCTTTCGGGAGCCCGGACTTTCCTCAGACTACTCACTGTAGTCCGTAATCGCCTGCGCTGACTATGAACCCCCCTATCCCATACTACTGCAAAATCAGTGATCAGTAATCAGTGATCGGTAATCAGTGTAAAGACGTGCTATGACACCTCTCTACTCAGTTAGGAGGCAATCTAAAGTTATAATTGATTAGTAAAGTCCCGATTTTATTTATTTCACTGACGACGGATGACCGATAACTGATAACTATTTACTGATCACTGATTATTGTGAGTATTTTAAGAATTAATAAATTGAGCAATAAGTGGCTTGATCTATCGGAGATTTCTGCCGTAATTATCGCCACAATTTTTGTGTTATCTGTACTCTTGGGAATTTATTATTTAGGTTGGTTACAACCCTTAGAATTAGTCGCTTATGATCAACTGGTCAGATTGCGTCCGGCTTTAGCAGCTGATCCTCGATTAGTGGTGATCGGAATTACCGAAGAAGATATTCAAAAACTTGAGCGTTGGCCTCTGTCCGATGAAGTGATTGCACGATTATTAGAAAAACTATCTGAATATAACCCTAAAGTTATTGGTTTGGATCTTTATCGTGATATTAGATATGAACCCGGATATGATAAATTTCAGAAACAACTTCAAATTTCCGATAATGTAATTGTGATTAGTAATTTAGGATATAGTGAAATAAAAAGCATCCCGGCACCGCCTAATATTTCTGATGAAAGAGTCGGTTTTAATGATTTATTGCTTGACCCCGATAATGTCATTCGTCGAAATTTGATGTTTGCTAGTACCCCAGATGGCACTTTTTATTCATTCTCTTTAAGAATGGCATTGCAGTATTTATTGTCCCTAGGAATTGCACCCGCTAATAATCAGGGAGATCCTAATTTTATTACTTGGGGAAAGGCTGAATTTGTTCCATTATCTCGAAATTCTGGCGGTTATCAAACCATTGATGATCGAGGTTATCAAATTTTATTAAATTATCGCGCTGCTGATCATGTTGCCAGAATGATTAGTTTAACACAATTCTTAGATCAAACCCTTCCCGAAAGTTGGATTAAAGATAAAATTGTTTTAATTGGTACATTAGCTCCCAGTGGCAAAGATTTATTTCTAACTCCCTATAGTCCGGCGGAAAAGAATGCCTTTAAAATGCCAGGAGTTATCGTTCATGCTCAAATGGTGAGTCAAATTTTAGATGCGGTTTTAGGTCAGCGCGATTTATTTGTTTTTTGGGAACAATGGGGAGAACTTTTATGGATTTGTAGTTGGGGTTTAATCGGAGCCACCTTAGCTTGGTCAAGTCGAAATCCTTTGATTATTACCCTAGGGAATCCATTTTTAGTCGGTGTTTTATTTGGATTAAGTTTTTTCCTATTTTTACATAACCGTTGGGTTCCCACTACAACTCCTGGTTTAGCCCTTATATTTACCAGTGGTACTGTTACTGGTTACCGTGCATTTCAAGCCCAACGTCAGCAACAAATTGTGATGCGATTATTAGGACAAAATACCTCACCGGAAATTGCGAATGCTTTATGGAATAGTCGCGATCGTTTATTGGAAGATGGAAAATTACCCGGTCAAAAATTAATTGCCACTATTCTATTTAGTGATATTAGAAATTTTAGTACCGTTTCTGAAGAAATGCCCCCAGAAACCTTAATGGAATGGTTAAATGAATATTTATCCGTTTTAACCCAATGTGTCCAAACCCATCATGGTATTATTAATAAGTTTACCGGGGACGGAATTATGGCAGCCTTTGGCGTTCCCCTCGCTCGGAAAAACCAGGAATCTATTGCTGAAGATGCTTATAATGCGGTTGCCTGTGCTTTGACCATTGAAGACCATTTAAAGCGGTTAAATCAAGATTGGAAAAACCGCAACTTCCCCGAAATTTCGATGCGAGTTGGTATTTTTACTGGCCCGATTGTCGCCGGAAGTTTGGGAGGAAAAGAACGCTTAGAATATGGTTTATTGGGAGATAGTGTTAATATTGCCTCCCGTTTAGAAAGTTGTGAAAAAGATCGACAACCGGGTATTTGTCGAATTTTAATTGCTTACCAAACTTTACAATATATTGCGGACAGTTTTGAAGTTGAATCTTGGGGACTAATACCACTGAAAGGAAGACAAGAAATGGTTGATATTTACCGGGTTATCGGCTGGAAAAAAAGGCGAAAAATCTAATTCTGACCGATACTTGTGGTACAGCAGTCGCCACATCTATTAGGACATTCTTGAAAGCTAAAAGCTGCTCACAGTAAGTATTTACCCATAGCGAAGCGAGATTGCCTATTCCCTATTGCCTCTTGCTATATTAACTAAAACTTAACAAAAGTCCATTTTTAATCAAGATTTTGTAAAGAAGTCTCAATACTGGGGAACACTTTCTCAGGTTTCAGGTATAAAATGCTTAGTATATCAATCTGAAATCCGTAGATTCCCATATTAAGAACGGAATAGGAGATAGGCAATGGGCAATGACAACTCCCACACTGATAACTGATCACTGAACCAATGGAACCCCCCGTAGAGCGAATTCGGCTATCCCAAACAGCGAAGGAGCAGCTAACCAAACTCAAACGAATTACCAAAATAGATAACTGGAACATCCTTTGCCGTTGGGCGTTGTGCCGTTCCCTAGCCGAGTCAACCATTCCCTCCCCGGTTCCCATCCCCGCCGATAGTAACGTGGAAATGACCTGGCAAGTCTTTGGGGGAGAGATGGGTGATTTATTCACCCTAGCCCTGAAGCAACGTTGCCATAATGACCATTTGGAAACCGATGCAGAAACCCTCGCCACCCAGTTCCGCCTGCACCTGCATCGGGGAATTAGTTACCTAGCAGGTGATCCA
This sequence comes from Planktothrix sp. PLAVEN19ND, assembly GCF_057220675.1. Classification (NCBI taxonomy): domain Bacteria; kingdom Bacillati; phylum Cyanobacteriota; class Cyanophyceae; order Oscillatoriales; family Microcoleaceae; genus Planktothrix; species Planktothrix sp. PLAVEN19ND. Next base: position 5,449,622 of record NZ_CM170132.1, read on the forward strand.
AATCTCAAACAGATTGAAGATTTAATCACCCTCACCCACGCCCAAAATCCTGTTACCCCGTAAATATTAGAGTGCAGCACGACCATGTTCTCTCCTAGATTTTCTAGGGGAACTCGCCGCGCCCAGGAAAATTGTTAAACTAGAAGCTAGAGGATAATCTCCGTGATCATACTGAATACAGAATCTGGAACGGTGAATACTATGACTATAGATTCTAACCGCAGATATCATAATGTGATGGAAGACTTAGTTGCCCAGGAAGTCAAGATTCAATTAGCTTCCCTGGCTCCTCGACTCTGCCAATACATTAAACGAGTTGAAGTCGAAACCTATGCTCTCAACCGTTTGCCACCCCTTTATGCTTCTTCACAAGAAGGTTGGATACAGCAACTCAAGAGGGGAAGGGAAGAATTCCATGCCCCGATTAAAACCGCAGTCCGACAGGCGATCGCAGCCGTCCAACGGGACTTGCTACGACACTCAACCCCATTATCCCCGGAAGAATCCACCCCGGTGAAGGAGGAGAGTCCAAAACCAGAGGCTGCCCACCAAATTTTGCCCCGTCATGCTGCTGAATCCCCTGTACCCCCTCCCCCTGGGCTGAATCAGAAAGCTGCCCACCGTCACCGTGCTTTTGCCGATAATTACTCGCGCAAGGAAGCCTCGATTCGGGATGGATGGATGGGTTAACGATTGGGAGGACGTCGGCGTCGCAGGAAGTCAGGAATATCCAAACCTGGTTGACTGGGACTGGCGGGGGTTGGGGGTTGGTTGGGGTTAACTGGAGCCGGAATAGCTGGAATATTGCTTTGGGGTACGCTGGTCGTCCGAGCCACGGGGATAGCACTTTTGTTTTCTCCCGAGAACCCGGTGGCAATTACCGTAATTTTCACCTCTCCCTGCATCCGTTCATCGATCACCGCCCCAAAAATAATATTGGCATTGGGATCAACCACTTCATAGATGGTTTCGGCTGCTGCGTTCACCTCATGTAAGGTTAAATCCGTGCCTCCGGTAATATTAAATACGACACCCTTGGCTCCGTCAATAGAAGATTCTAATAAAGGAGAGGCGATCGCGGCTACGGCGGCTTCTCTAGCCCGGGATTTCCCAGAAGCAATGCCAATTCCTAATAGGGCAGACCCGGCATCGGCCATCACCGCCCGCACGTCGGCAAAATCGACGTTCACTAGCCCCGGAATCGTAATAATATCCGAAATCCCCTGTACCCCTTGACGAAGGACATCATCGGCATAACGGAAGGCTTCCTGCACGGGGGTTTGTTCGGCGATCACCTCTAATAACTTATTATTCGGAATCACGATCAAGGTATCAACCCTCGATTGTAATGCGGCGATTCCCTCATCGGCTTGGGAAATTCGGCGTTTGCCTTCAAAGTGAAAAGGACGGGTCACCACCCCAATAGTTAAAGCTCCGAGTTCCTTCGCCACCTCCGCAACCACGGGTGCTCCACCCGTCCCGGTTCCTCCTCCTAACCCGGCGGTAATAAAGACTAAATCAGCCCCTTCCAAGGCTTTCTGAATTTCTTCCCGGGATTCTTCGGCTGCTTTTTGACCGATGGCCGGGTTTCCACCTGCTCCTAACCCCTTAGTTAATTTCTGGCCCACTTGTAGACGTTTTTGGGCTTTAGATAGGGTTAAAGCCTGGGCATCGGTATTCATTGACCAAAACTCAATTCCGGCAACCTGGCTATCAATCATGCGGTTAACGGCATTACCGCCACTGCCACCTACACCAATGACTTTGATCTTTGCAGCATTGCTCGGAATAATATCGCCACTCCAAGAATCTTCACGGGGCATATCTTTAGAATCGTTATTAGGGTTAACTATTAGTTCTTTTCTACGGAATGGATTGGCGGAATCTTCTGTCAACCAGGGATTCGCTTTTCCTTCAGCATCAGAATTGCCAAGGGTTGACCCCAGATTATTCTTAACTGTCATTTTAATAGGGGGAGTAGATGAATAACGGTTCTATCACTTTAAACCAAATAAACACAAATAATATAAGGTAAGTTGGATTAGAAACCAAGTCCCGGAGGAGAGTTATTCTTTCCCAAGCGATCGGTCTGTTAGTTCGAGGTAGACTTGTCCTCGAGTAATCTGCTTTTATCGGTGCTTTCGGGTTGCATTTGGAGTAGGGGTTGGTTGGGATTTTTTAGATCAAAATACATCATCTGAGTCCGATCTACCTGTTGGGGGATATTCCTCATGCGATCAATCATCCGCAACTGTTCCGGGAATTTGGAGGTATAGGGGCCCAAATGAACTGTACCAATTTCTGTCTCCAGAATCAGATTATTTGGATCTTCCCAATTGATTTGGGAGATTTTCACCGGACTGTGACTGATAGCTTGATAAACTGGTGGCCAGTAAGAATGATACTGCTTGAAGTTGCCAATTACCTTGAGGGTGGGGAGTTTTTGGGATTTTTCTAATTCCGTATAGTTTTCTAACGGCATCCAGTCCCCGGTGGCATCTAACCATCCTATGGCGTTATTTGCTTCGATAGGAGAAGGGGTAGAGGCGGGATGGGCGATCGCTACAGGCTTTCGTTCTCGAATATTAACCGTTAAACTGGGGGGGAATAATTCACGGGTGACAGAGGCAGAGGCAATCTGACCTCGTGATTCCAAGCCCGAGGCTAAGACCTGGGGCTGGATTTTCCATAAAGACTGAGGATAGGATAGCGGTATTAAGGAACGAACCGCTCGATCGGATAATAGCTGATTGCCTTCGACTTTGATTTGTTCAGGTTGGCGAATAAACCAGAAGGGTTGGTTAATCAGCCAAAACAGGCTTCCTGTCAGAGTCCCCAGTGCCATGGTTTGCCATAACAGTTGAACTAACTTTAGACGACGTTGACGTCGTAACTGCTGGCGGCGACGTCCTAATTGACGGGTTGAAAGAGAGTCAATATTGGTCAGATTGCCCATAAGCGGCCCGATTTTCCTCCTCACCACTGGTCACCGCCAACAATTTAGCATATTCTGTATCCCCCTATTTCTAATTGCTTTGGGGATTTCTTTACCGATAACTAATAACTAATAACTGATAACTGATAACCAATAACTAATAACTGATTATCCCCCCTACCCCCGATCCCCCCCACCCTGAAACTCAGCTTCCGCAGATAGAATAATACCCGAATCATCTATCTATTCAATTGATACAGAGGTTAAGAGTCTAATTGTGATCGAGCTTGACTTAGGCAGATTTTATAAAGCCTGTAACCCCAGTAAGACCATCGACATGGCGAACCCGGAAGATCGAAAGTATTACATCGATTTTTCCTCCGTCCGGGGTAGCGATATTATTCGAGAATTGAGTCGCACCATTACTTTGCTGTCCCATGATGAACCAACTTGTCAATTATTTAGCGGTCATATAGGCTGTGGGAAATCGACTGAATTATTTCGTCTGAAAGATTTATTAGAACATCAGGGATATCATGTCGTTTACTTTGAATCCTCTCAAAATCTCGATATGGCGGATGTGGATATCAGTGATGTTTTATTAATGATTGCTCGTCAGGTGAGTGAAAGTTTAGAAGGGGATCAAATTCGTCTCAAACCCGGATATTTTGCTAACTTATTTACCGAAATTTCCGAGTTAATGCAAACCCCGATTCAACTCTCGGCCGAGGCTGAATTATCCGTAGGAATTGCTAGAATTACAGCCAAAACCAAGGATTCTCCCAAATTACGTTCCCAGTTACGACAATATTTAGAACCGCGTACCAGTAATATTTTAGATGCCATTAATGATGAATTATTGGGACGGGCTAATACGGCGTTACAAGCCAAAGGAAAAAAGGGCATTGTCGTGATTGTCGATAATTTAGATCGAATTGATAACTCTCCTAAACCCTGGGGCAGAACTCAACCGGAATATCTATTTGTCGATCGCGGCGAACAACTCAAACGCCTCAATTGTCATGTGGTTTTTACTATTCCCTTGACCTTGATGTTTTCTAATGATTATGATCGCCTGTCGAGTCGATTTGGAGTCAAACCCAAGGTTTTACCGATGGTTCCGGTACGTTTACGCGATGGGGCAGAAAATCCCGCCGGGATGCTAAAATTACAACAAATGGTATTAGCTCGGGCGTTTCCTGATCTGGCAGCCGAAGATCGTTTTCTGTTGATTTCTAGTTTATTTGATAGTCCCGAAACTTTGGATCGTTTGTGTTTAATTAGTGGCGGCCATATTCGACGTCTATTGATGTTGATGTACAGTTGTTTACAACAAGAAGATCCACCTTTTACCCGGGCTTGTTTGGAACAGGTGATTCAAGAATATCGAGATGATCTTTTAGGGGCAATTAATCAGGAAGAATGGGAGTTATTGTTACGAGTAGTTAAAACCCAAAAGGTGACAGGGGAAGATGAATGTCAAACCCTACTCCGAAGTATGTTTGTATTTGAATATCGGGATCAAGAGGGGCGTTGGTTTGGAATTAATCCCGCTTTGACGGAGAGTAGTCAATACAAATTATCGGTCAATTCCCTGAATAAAACCGCTTAACTGAGGTATGGGAGCAGGGGGAGCAGGGGGAGCAGGGGGAGCAGGGGGAGCAGGGGGAGCAGGGGGAGCAGGGGGAGCAGGGGGAGCAGGGGGAGCAGGGGGAGCAGGGGGAGCAGGGGGAGCAGGGGGAGCAGGGGGAGGTAAACTCTTTCTATTACCCATTCGTAATTCGTAATTCGTAATTCGTAATTACCTATTAATTAGTAGTCCAATTTACAAAAAAATGGGGGATATATTTTTTTTGTTTATTTTCTTGTCAATTATAACCTGATGAGTTAGATTTATATAAGGGGAATAAAAGATATTAAAGAGCAAATAACTTCTAAGCACTCAACTAATTTTTGAAGTGTTCAAATTTGTTTTGGGATCAGATGCCCAATTTTCCAAATCTGAAATATTGGCTTTTGGGAACAGAAGCGAATGAGAGTATTGATACTCTAAAATACTCATTGTAATTATCATTAATGTGCCGTTTTACCATGGATAAACTTGTTGACCCCAAAATAGTAGCCTCTGTGAATGAACGAGGTTTGAATCGATTGTTACGCGCTGTATCCTTGTCCCAAGGTCAGTTTTCCTTAGTTTTGGTTCGATGCAATTCCAGTCAACTCAGACAAAAAGTTCTACAGGCTGTACAGCTTGATTCTGCCATTGAGATTGAGCCTTTAATTTTATCTCCTCATACCCAAACTCTCTATACAACCTTATTAGAAAGGGCCGAGAAAAATACTCCCTCGGCACTAATGATTTTAGGGTTAGAAACCGTGGAAAATCTGGATATTCTTCTGAGTTCAACCAATCAGGTTCGGGATGAATTTAGAAAACAATTTAATTTTCCGATTATTATTTGGATTACCGATGATATCGCCACGGGTCTAATTCGTTTAGCCCCTGATTTTAAAAGTTGGGCTGCGGCCACGATTAAATTTGAATTAACCACGACTGAATTATTAGATTACTTAAAATTACAAGCCAATACCCTATTTACCCTAGCAGAATTAAAAATCAAAGCCTGGGAACCCAAAACCCAACAGGTGTTTAAATCGACCGTATCGCGTAGTTCTCCGTCTGATTTTGGCGTGGGTTCCAACCGACGGCGAGAATTAGAACTCCATTGGCAGGATTTACAAAATCGAGGTTATGAGTTAGAACCCGCTTTAGAAGCCAGTCGTCAGTTTATTTTGGGTCAAGATTGCGATGCCCATGACCACATCGAAATTGCCCGCCAACATTATCAACAGAGTTTAGCCCTGCTGCAACACGAGGCGGGTTTACGAGGTTATACCGCCCAAGGTGAACTCCCCGGTCAAATCTCCGGTGTCGGACTGTCCCTGGCTGTGATGGCCCCCCAGACTTCCCGCCCACTTGTGTTTTGTTTAAGGGAACGTCAGGGAATTGTATTGTTTCATATTGCTTTAACCTATTGTATTCAAGCCACTCGAAATCCCAACTTAGTTCAGGTTTTATTAGCAGAAGCCAAACGCTATTTTGAACAAAGTCAGCAAATTTTTCAACAAGCCGGACGCCCTGATTTAGTGGCGGGAGTGATTTCCCCTTTAGGTGAAGTATTGCAACGCTTACAATTATGGGAAATGTTGCAAGAATTAGCCCTGGGGGGCGTAAAAATGCACTTGGTTTATGGCACGTCGAGTCAATTGGCTCAAGATTATGTATTTATGGCGGAGGTAGCCCTAAAACGTTCAGAATGGCATCGGGCTTTGATGTTAGCAAAATTGGCTTTAACGATTTTACCATCTGGGAAACCTACGGTGAGTCAAGCACAGTGTTTATTATTATTAGCCCGTTGTTATCAATATCAGGGAGAATGGCAACAGGCAAAGCAGAAATTAGAATTAGCTTTGACCCAAATAGAACCCCAATATAATCCTCAGTTGTATCTGGATATTTTGGAGGAATTACGCAATATTGAGTATCAGCAAGGTCAGTATCGTCAATCTTTTAGAATCAAGAAAAAACAACGGGAACTTCAGCATCAATATGGGTTTCGTGCCTTCATTGGAGCCGCCCAACTGCAACCTCCAAAACAAGCGATTAATCCCTCTAGTACCCGAGGAGAAAATGTCGTTACGATTGCGGAAGAAATGATGGCATCCTGTCGCCAACATGATATTCAGAACTTGCTGCATCGATTAAGTCGTGATGATCATAAATTGATTATTATTCATGGCCGTTCTGGGGTGGGTAAAAGTTCTTTAGTGAATGCGGGTTTAGTTCCAGCTTTAAAGAATACGGCAATTAGTGCGCGGGATTGTTTGCCCGTGGTGATTCAAGGATATATGAATTGGAATCGAGAATTAGAAAGAAGTTTAGCGAGTGCCTTATTAAATTGTGATTCCTTTAAATATCCCCACGAGTCAATCAAAAAACTTTGGTATAAAGTGATAGCCCAATCCTCTATTCAAGATTGGAATAATCGCAATCCTAATCAAATTGATCAAGAATATCCGGCAGCTTTTATTCTGCATCCTTCCTCTTTTGTTTTGAAACAACTCACCGAAAATGCCGAAAGAAATTTACTCACAGTTTTAATTTTTGATCAGTTTGAGGAATTCTTTTTTGTCTCCCATTGTCATCAGGAAAAGCGAAAAATATTTTATGATTTTCTCAAAATTTGCTTAGATTTACCCTATGTAAAAATAATTTTTTCTCTCAGGGAAGATTATTTGCATCATCTCTTAGAATGTGATCAATTAATTAATTTGGATGCCATTAATAATAATATTCTCGATAAAAAAAATCGCTATCATTTGCGAGATTTTACTTTAGCAGAAGCAAAAACCGTAATTGAGCGCTTAACCCAACGGGCTAAACTCCAATTAGAGCCAGGTTTAATTGATGCTTTAGTCACAGATTTAGCCGATGAACGGCAGGAAATTCGCCCGATTGAATTGCAAGTTGTCGGAGCGCAACTTCAGGAAGAAGGAGACCATGGAATTACCACCTTAACCGCCTATAAACAATTAGGAACTAGTCCTAAAACTGAATTAATTAAACATTCCATTGAACAGGTGATCAAAGATTGTGGAAGTATCAATGAAGATGCAGCTTGGGAAGTTTTATTTACCCTAACAGATGAAAAATTTACTCGTCCGATTAGAACTAAAGCAGAATTAATTACAACTGCGAGGAGAGTTGGAGGAGTTGGGGGAGCAGGGGAGGCAGGGGGAGCAGGGGAGGCCGGGGAGGCAGGGGAGGCAGGGGGAGCAGGGGAGGTTGGGGGAGCAGGGGAGGCAGGGGGAGCAGGGGGAGGTAGGGGGAGGTTTAATTTGGATTGTGGAATTTATGGTCAACAACTCAGAGAAAATATACAAGATCAGGAAGAAGCAGAAGCGTTTATTGATATCATTTTAGAATCAGGGTTGCTATTAAGAAGACGGGAAGAACCTGAAGATCGATATCAACTTTTACATGATTATTTAGTCCTGCCAATTCGACAGCGCTACGGACTACAGGAAAAACAGCGCCAGCACGATATTCAGCAACGGTTACACAAAGCCCAATCTGAAAAATCAAAGGCGGAAGCAGCTTTAAAAAAAATGAGTCGGGAGCAACTGTTGCAGCGTAATCAACGGTTACAACAATTGTTAGGAGTATCGATCATTGTTGCCCTGTTATTGGGTTTTACTACAAAACTAGCCACCTATCAACAACGACGGGCCGACGGGCAAAAGCAAATTGCCGATTTAGCCACCTTAACGGCCGCTTCCGACGCCCTATTTTTCTCCCAATATAAATTTGATGCTCTCCTGGAAAGTTTAAGGGCGGCTCGGCAATTTCAACGGTTAAAAGCCATAACCCAAGAGCAGTCGGAACTCAAAACCATAGAAACTCGAATTGCGGCTACCTTGCAACAGGCGGTCTATGGAACAACCGAACATAACCGTTTAGAAGGACATCAGGATGTGGTTTGGGATGTTTCCTTTAGTCCCGACGGCAATTATATTGTTTCTGGGAGTGTGGATAAAACGGTGAAATTGTGGACACCCGAGGGTCAACTGCTGCGAACCCTAATCGGTCATCGAGGAAGTGTCACCAGTGTTAGTTTCAGTCCCGATAGTCAAATGATCGCCTCATCTTCTCAAGATGGGACGATTAAACTTTGGCCCGTCGCAGCCTTATCGACAATCAAAGGGCCGGTCACGACCGTTACTCTCCAAGCCCATCGCCAGGGTGTTTCCGCAGTGACGTTTTCGCCCGATGGCCGTTTAATCGCTTCGGTGTCCGATGATCGTCGATTAAAATTATGGAGTCGAGAGGGGACTTTATTGCGAACGGTCTATCGGGCTGCGGCTCCTTTAACCTGGGTGGCTTTTAGCCCCGATGGTCAGGTTTTAGCGATCGCGGCAGCCGATGGGACGGTAAAACTGCTAAAACTGGATGGAACGGTACTCCACACTTTGGATCATACAGCTAATCCGAATAAAACCGTCTATAAGGTGAGTTATTCTCCCAATGGTCAACTAATTGCTACGGTAGGACAAGATCAAACGGTGAAATTGTGGACTCCTCATGGTCAACTTTTAAAAACTTTCAAAGGAGATCGTTCTAATGTGTATGGGGTGAATTTTTCTCCCGATAGTAAACTGTTGGCAACTTCTACGGACAATAAAAATATCTATTTATGGACGGTGGAGGGAACTCTCTTAAAGCAGTGGCAAGGACATGGGGATAAGGTGACGAATATTCAATTTTCCCCAGATGGCAAAACTTTAGTCTCCTCAAGTTATGACAAAACGGTGAAACTCTGGAGTTCAGATTTAATTCCCCTCAAAACCCTGACGGGACATCAAAATCGGGTTTTAGGGGTGAGTTTTAGCCCCAATGGTGAGATGTTTGCATCGGCGAGTCAGGACACAACGGTGAAACTTTGGAGCCGGACAGGGGCATTATTGACCACCTTAGCCGGGCATCAAAACCGGGTAACGACGGTGAGTTTTAGTCCCGATGGAGAACTTTTAGCGACGGCGGGCTTTGACCGGACGGTGAAATTGTGGAAACTGAGTTCTGATTTAGAAAGCTCAGAAAAATCCCGTGGGGGTTTGTTTAAATTGCCTGATCATTTTAGTCTTTGGGGTGCAGCAAAATTAAAATTGTCCCTTCGACAAGGCTCTCCTGAGCGAAGTAGAAGCAGTTTAATGGGCTTGTCAAATGGGGCTCACGACGCGACTTTGCCCCAAACAAAAAACCGGGTTTCGATGGAATCTATTCAACTGCTTCAGACTTGGATTGGTCATGACGATAGCATTATTAGTATCACATTCAGTCCCAATGCCGAACAAATTGCTACAGCTAGTAAGGATAAAACAGTGAAATTGTGGAGTCGGCAGGGTAAATTATTACACACTCTGATCGGACATCGTTCCTGGGTTAATAGTGTTACCTTTAGTCCGAATGGGGAGAAGATTGTTACTTCTAGTGATGATGGGACGATTAAACTTTGGGATGATCAGGGAAAGTTGTTAAAGACGATTATGGCTGATCAGGGTTATGTTCTGAGTATCAGTTTTAGTCCCGATGGTCAATTTATTGCTTCTGCTGGCTATGACAATACGGTTAAACTTTGGGATAATCGGGGGAACTATCTGAAGACGCTGTTAAAGGGATCAAGTGATAGTGTGACCAGTGTGGTGTTTAGTCCAGATAGTCAGTTAATTGCTTCGGCGAGTTACGATGGTACGGTGAAGTTGTGGAGTCGTGATGACGGCACTTTACTGAAAACCCTGGTAGGACATCGGGATAGTGTGATGGGGATTAGTTTTAGTCCCGATGGTCGGGTTTTGGTTTCTGCCAGTCGGGATCGTACATTAATTATGTGGAATCTGGATTTAGATAATTTGATTGATCGTGCTTGTGATTGGGTTCATGATTATCTCCGAACTAATCCTAAAGTCCAAACGAGCGATCGCGATCTTTGTAATCAGTCATCAGTTATCAGTTATCAGTTATCAGTTTAGAAGTTATCAGTTTAGAAGTTATCAGTTTGGGAGTTATCAGTTTGGGAGTTATTATCGGTGGTATAGCGCTACCCATTACAGTTAGGACAATTCCAAATCCAACCAACTCATTCACTACTTACTGTTCCGGTGTTTCGGTGTTCTGGTAACTAATAACTGATAACTGATAACTCTTAAACTGATAACTGATAACTGTTGACTGATAACTAATTACCAGTTGAGGATGTCATGTAATAGGGCTTGATATCCTCGGACATTGGGATGAAGACCATCGGCACTCAGGTTTAGTCGCAGCCAATTTTCTCCTCGTTTTAACCAAAGATCAAAGATATCCAGATAGGGAATTTGACGTTGTTCACAGGCTGATTTTGTAGCTTCTTTGTAACGATATTGGTCAGTGTGATTATAATAAAAACAGTTAAGAAATGGCATTTTGCTTTCATCAACAGGTACCATTCCGATAAATACGACGGGACAGAGATTGACCGCCTGATCTAATAAGTGCGCCACTTGGGTTTTCCACTGTTCAAATTCTGTAAAACCCCTTCCGTTAGGGCGTCCTAAACGGGGAGAATCATTCAGACCCACCGAAAGAATCATTAATTCCGGTCGGCGATTTTGTGGATGTCCGCGGTGACTCCATTCTTTTTCCAGTCGTTGTGAAACCTGGGCCACACCGTTGCCTCGCATTCCTAAATTATAAAGGGCATGACCTGTATTTCCCGTGGACATCCATTGACGACGTAAACGTTCGACCCAGCCGCCACCAACCGGATCACCAAAACCATAAATCAAACTATCTCCGAGGGCTACGATTCTCATGGGAGAAGCATCAGGGGAAAGATAATGCCCGGGAGAATGGGATAAATATTGAGTAGAAAGGGTTCGCATAGAAAAGTCCTTTATATAAGGTCACATTCGAGCCAGGGGGTTGAAATTAACAACTAGAAATTTTCTAGTTGTTATGAGACTTTGCTAAATATCTTGCATCTAAAGTCGTTTCTTTATTTGATCTGTAGTGTAGCCTTAATAAATTTTTTAAAAAAGTTCCCAGTGAACTTTTAAGATTAGAATTTTTAATCTATGCAATCCTTTGCTGTATAGATTATTACTCTAATTAGTCCAAATATTCATTTTTTTTTAATAATATTTAAGATTTTTTTTAATAATATCTAAGAGTTAAGAATGGCGGCAGAAGTAATCAGCTATTTGACTTGACACAGAGCTAAAAATTAGTGTAGAATGTTGGGGTAGTGTGGAAAAAACAAAAGAAAATGGCGCAGTACCTGAAAAGTTGGGAATCTCCCCGCTCTCAAGGGAGAAATACGAAAGGAAAAGGCGGTTCTGCCAGGGCGCGACAACTAAAAAAACAACGGCAAACCCTGAGAAATAAACTGAATCAACAAAGCAACGGGAAGGATCAATCGGATTCCTTCCCGATTTTTTTAAGGGGATTCTCCCTGAATATTGGGGCAGATTGTTGTGTTCACCTGAACGGATGAAGGATGATCTTGCCAGTGGCTGAGTAACTGTTGCAACTCGTCTTTTAAGATTTCCAAGGCTGTGATTTGGTGATTAATCTCCTCAACTTTAAGTGCCAAATGTTGTTTAACCTCCTCACAGGGAAGTTCCCCGCGATCGCTAACCTTTAAAATATCTCTAATTTCATTTAAACTCAAACCCAAAGCTTGAGCACGTCTAACAAAACCCAAACGATTAATCACCGACGGAGCAAACAGTCGATATCCAGAGTCTGACCGTTCAACCGTTGGCGCCAGCAAGCCAATTTCTTCATAATAGCGAACGGTTTTCACCGACAAGCCACTTTGTTGAGCGACATCACCGATTTTTAATCTTTCATCTGCAATCACAGCATCCATTTTCCGTAATCCCAACTATTAACGGACTTAATAGGAAGAACGATTCTTATCGGTTAATCTAGGAAGGGGAGAGCGGGCAGAACTTGGGGGGAGAGCATATTCTGGGGCGGTTTCGGCTTGTTGCAGTTTAGACTTTTGCCACATCCACCACCGCAAAACCAAGATGATCCCAACGGTGGAGAGGCCGAAACTTAATAAGGACACACTGGAACTGACCCCACCAATCACTGCATCTACGGTTCCCACCGTGACCACAAAACTAACAATAGGTTCTCGACGATACGCAGACTTGAGAACACGCGGCCATAAAGCATTCATCACAATTTCACTCTAAATTTTTACGGGTTAACTTGAGTACAATCTCTCGGATTGGGAGCCGATAGCATTATCCTATAATCTTCTTCACTTGAAAGTTTATCTAATCCCAATTTAACCTAATTTATAGGGATTGACTGGATTTGGGTGATTAGTCATCCGCTCGATGGAGGGGAAACTTAGGATTCTATTTAGCCTGGATTTGAGTGAATCACAAAAACAACTGGTGAACCCTTGAAATCCTAAATTTACCCTCACTCCTGAACGGAAGACTGATGACCAATAATCAATCGATTTGGTAAGATTAACTCAGCCCTAGCCAGGATAACAAACCCTGCCCGCTAAAATATTCAATCGCCAAGGTGATCAAAAAACCAATCATGGCGGCTCGACCATTTAACCGTTCAGCATATTGATTGAATCCAAATTTGGGTTCGTTGAGGTTGGGGGTTGTTGTGGGTTGGGGTTGGTTCATATTGAATTCCTTGGGTTTTTCATGCGTTGATTTTGATTTTACCCCCTGATCGTATAAAAAATGTCCTATCTACCTGACCCATCACCGACTCCGAATTCGGTTCAACGAGTTGCCTCTGCCCTGCGTACCACAGGCTGGATTTGCTTTTGGACACAACTGGTTTTATGGGTAATTTCGGTTATTATTCAGCTTTTCGCTATTTTAGTTTTTAGTCGCGGGACGGCGGGAACAACGGCCTCTACATCGGGAATTGGTGGGGGTTTGGTCTTTGCCTTAATCGGATTGGGGATTTTGGGGTTTAGTATTTTTCAGGCCTTTGGTTATACTCGTTTGGCCCGTAGGCTGAAAGCGCCGGGTATCACCCGTCCCAGTCGGGGAGAAACTTTCAAACGCATTCGTATAGGATTAACCAGTAATTTAAGTGGAATGGCGGTGACCTTACTGGCTTCAGAAGCCATTAATGGGATTCTCTTGGCAAAAGCCATCTCTCAACCTCGGGGTTTATTCTCCCCTTCTGGCAACTTGCAGGATTTTATCCAACCCCTGGATTTTTTCGTGGTTCTAGCCAATACCCATACGATTCTTGCTCATTTTGTTGGGATTGCTGGGGCGCTGTGGTTGATCAATCGAATTTACAAGAATTGAATCCCAGATAAATAAAGGTTTTAGATTTTTGTCAATCATTTTTAACAAAAAGTTGCAAACTTGAGAAATTTGTGTTAACTTTTATGTAGTTGGCTCAAGCAAACAGGAGAGTTTTTGATTATGGAAAGCAAAGATACCAAGTTTGGGTTCACAGACTTCGCTGAGACTTGGAATGGCCGTTTAGCGATGCTAGGGTTCGCTATTGGTTTAGCCACGGAATTCCTAACCGGTCAAGGGATTCTGTCTCAATTAGGTTTAATGTAATTGTTCGGATTCTTTTCAACGCATTGAAGGGTTCTAGGACTTAACCTCAGAACCCCATTTACTCCCTAAATAGCAATAATCCCTCAAATTCGTAGTGTTTGGGGGATTTTTGCGGTTCAAAATAGACAAAGGAAATTGAGATCAACCCAGGTTAACTTCTTCAGGTAGATAAACTTTATATAAACGCCACAACCCCAGTAAAATCAGAAGTTGAAGACTCCAATGGGCGAAGGCAAACCCCCAAACTAGGCAGATAAGTCCAATCACTCCCGCTAAAACGAAGGGAACATCATTAGAGGTTTGTGTATAGATCCAGATGGAACCCAGGGCAAAAGTCAGAAGCATAAGATAGACTGAGGGCATGATCTCCACCTCCTAGGTGAGTTGCATTAAGTCTGGCTGCAAGTGCAGGTGGACTACACTATTCAGGATAAAAGGGAAGTATGAAGATCTTGTGAAGAAAAGAAAAATAGTGATAGAAATTCGTTTTTTTTTACAAAACTTTATATTACTGAAAATCAATATCTTCTCCAACTTCGGCCGCAATGGGTAAACGCACAAAAAAGGTGCTTCCCTTGCCCAATTGACTTTCCGCCCAAATGTGACCCCCGTGTTGCTGCACAATGCTGCGACAAATAGCGAGTCCCAGTCCAGTTCCCCCTTTCTGGCGGGAGTCGGAGGCGTCCACCTGTTGAAAACGACCAAAAATGGTTTCCAGTTTATCGCTGGGAATTCCCCGTCCTTGGTCTTTGATGGTAATTAAAACTTCCAGGCGGGAACTGGATAGACTGGAATGGTGGAGGGTGGCATCAAACCAAATGCAACTATCAACATGAGAAAATCTGATCGCATTACTTAATAAATTAGTGAATACTTGAATAATTCGGTCTGGGGCGACCCAGAGATGAACTCCTAGGGGTTTCATTGATAACTTTACACCAGATTTTTCCGCCATGGCGATCATTTCATTATTCGCTTGAACCATTAAATCAGCTAAATTACAGTATTTTTTATCGAGGGTAATTTGCCCAGCCTGCATCCGTTCTAAATCGAGAATATCGTTAATTAAACGAACCAAACGAGTTGTATTAGCAACAGCAATGTCAAACATTCGTTTAACTCGTTCGGGTTGGGTATCTAATAATCCACTGGCTAATAATCCTAAAGCACCATGAATTGAGGTTAAAGGAGTCCTAAGTTCATGACTGACAACGGAGATAAATTCATCTTTCATTTTTTCCATGGCTTGCCTTTCAGTAATATCTTTAAAGATGACCACAGCCCCAATAATTTTTCCTTGGTTTTGAATGGGCGTGCTCACATATTCGACGGGGAAATAAGACCCATTTCGATGCCAAAAAACTTCGTGAACAACATGACGAACTAAACCATCTTCTAAGGTGGCAAAAATTTGGGAACTTTGTTGATTAGTTAGTGATTTATAACCGGAATAGAGGTTTTTTTGGGGAGTCTCAGAGGAAGAAAAAGTGATCATTTCTTGGGTAATTTTTTGCCAATCACTCATCAGTAATTCTCGGACAGTGTATCCGGTGATTCTGGCAGCAGCGGGATTAGCAAAGGTGATTTTGCCCTCTTGGTTTAAACCACAAATTCCTTCTCCGGCTGAATCTAAAATTAACTCATTTTGATGACGGAGTTGTTCTAGGGTTTTTTCGATTCTTTTTTGATAACTAATATCCCGAGAAATTGTAGAGATTCCCGTAATATTTCCCCGTTCATCTTTCATCGGAGAAATGGTTAAAGAAACATCAATATGTTGTCCATCTTTACGAATATGAACGGTTTCATAATGATCAATACTTCCCCCGGATTGGATACTGGCTAGAATTTGAGGAACTTCACTCGATCTTTCGGGTAAGGTTAATAAGCTAAAGGGACAGTCTTTAACTTCAGTTTCGGAGTAACCATAAATTTGTTTCGCCCCGTTATTCCAGCTAATAATTTGTCCTTCTAAGGTTTTGCCAATAATTCCATCTTCGGAGGATTCTACAATGGCAGCTAATTGTTTATAAGCATTTTCGGCTTGTTGATGTTCGGTAATATCTCGTCCTAAGATCACTAATCCTTTTCGTTCTCCATTCGGATGAAATAAAGGAACCTTAATCACATCAAAAATTTTAGGGTTGCCATTAACATCTGGGATAATTTCTTGCTGCTGGGAGGGTTGTTTGTTTTTCCAGGCTTCTTGGTCAGATTGTTGACTATTAAAATTGATTAAGGCATTTTGACCGAGGGTTCTACCCTGAAACTGTGCCACTAATTCTGCTAGTTCAATATCGGATTTTCCTTGATAGTCTAAGGTCTGGAGTTGAAACAGTTCTATGGTTGCTTGATTGGCTTCTAACCAACGTCCTGAAGCGTCTTTGAAACAGACTAAATCCGGCATGGCATTAATTAAGGTTTTCAACCGTTCTGAACTCTCTCGCAATTCTTCTTCTACCCGCTTTCGTTCTTGAATTTCTTGAATTAAGCGCTGATTGATTGCTTGTAGGGAAGCAATCAATTGAGTTTCAGTTTCGGAATTTTGATTAATCATTTTAATAAAGTTTTAATGGTTTTGTTGATTTTGATCGGGTTCAGGAAAAAAGTTAATCATTTTAATAAAGTTTCAATGGTTTTGTGAATTTTAATCGGGATTAGGGAAAAATCCACTCAACTTAGGTTGAGGATTCTCGTAAACTCTGGGTTCGTCGTAATCGATTTAAAATGCGATTAACAAGGATAGAAGCTTCTGTTGTTTTTGTTAAGTAGTCATCGGCACCGACCATAAAAACTTGATGTTGTAGATCTCGATTGGTATGGGCGGTCAGGAACATCACGGGTAAACTTTTCCAACGGGAGTCAGCCCGAACAATTTGACAGAGTTCAATACCATCTAAATAGGGCATTTCAATATCTAAAATCAGTAGGTCTGGGGTGGTGGTTTTGAGAATTTCCCAAAAATTTCGGGGGTCTTCGACAGTAAAGGTTTGAATTCCCCAAGGTTCCAGTAGGGTTTGAAAGGTGGCTAGAATCTGGGCATCATCATCAACAATTAAAACTTTAGCATTGAAGCTACAGTTTTGACGAAAGGTATCCATCATCAGTTTAATAATTTGTTCTGAGGTGATGGGTTTTTCTAGGAATCCTTGGCCGCCAAATTGGGCGACTTTTACCCGTTGGGTTAAGTTTTTTTGTTGCGTTAAAACAATCACAGGAATCGGGGGAGTTTGTTGGGTGAGTTGGGTTAATAACTCATAGGAGAAATAGAAGTCAAAATCTAAAAATACGAGGGGAGGATAGGATTTTTTATGGGATTGTAATTGGATGGCTGTAATTAATGATAAATCGTTGAGAATTTGGGTTTTTATTCCTAAATTATTAGCTGCTATTTGTACGGATTCAATTAATAATTGATCTTGACTAATAATCCAAACTTGATGGTCGGATTTAATCGGGGTGGGTTGGGAGTTTTCTCTGGTGGAAGCGGGAGAGTATTGCTCAACTTCCTGCTTGAGTTTAGAGACTAATTTTTGAAAGAGGGTGATTTCTGCTAGGTTTAAGGTTGAATTTTGACAGAGTTGTTCGATTTCTCTGGCGATAATTGAGCCTCCCCCTAAACCAAAAGTTCCTAAAGATCCGGCAAGTTTATGGGCTTCTTGTCGAGCTTTTTGAATATTTTGATCGGGTTTTTCCTGTTGGTGGGAGAGAGAAAATTCTTCTAATAGGGTAATGCGGTCAAAAATTTTGCCTTGATACCTATGCCAAATTTCAACAATGGCTTGATTCAGTTTATCTTGATTGGGTTCGGATTTTTTACTATTTTTTTTAGGTTCTATTTTAGGGTGAGATTGTTGTTTAAGACGATAACCTATGCCATACACTGTTTCAATCAAATCTGAGGGGGCACCCACATTTTTAAGTTTATTTCTTAATCCTTTAATATGCGCCCGTACAGTATTTTCCGCTGGGGGATCTTCAAATGTCCAAAGTTTTTCTAAGATGAGGTCTAAACTAAAAACCTGTTGATGATGTTTGAGAAATAATTCTAATAGCCCATATTCTTTAGGGGTTAAATTGAGGTGAGTTTGTTGATAGGTCACTTCACAGGTATTTGTATCCAAATGTAGATTTTCCCATTCTAAGAGAGTCGAGGGTATTTGCTGCTGTCGGCGCAAGATGGCTCGAATTCGAGCTAATAATTCCTGAATATCAAAGGGTTTAACCACATAATCATCCGCACCCGCATCAAAGCCTTTAACCTTATCTTCTCGATGATTGTAAGCGGTTAATAAGATAATTGGATTTATAATATTTTGCGATCGCAGTTTTTTACATAAACTAATCCCATCTAAATGGGGTAATCCCACATCTAAGATCATTAAATCATAGGTCAATTTTTGTGCTTTTTCCCACCCATCCCTGCCATCTGTTGCCCTGTCAACAGTGTACCCTTGGTGAACTAAAGCCACCACCAAAGTCTCAGCCAGATCCGGATCATCTTCTACCAATAAAAAACGCATGGAGGGAACAGAAATGAGAGAGAAAAAGGGAAAATTTATCGAGTCCAAAGTTCATGATGATTGCTCATTGAACCTTGGACAATGGGTTCGGTAAAAGCTCTCCTAAGCCACGGCTTCCACCAGATCAATTTCAGGAATTCTTTCGCGTAAACGGCGTTCGATTCCCATTTTTAAAGTCATCGTCGAACTCGGACAGGAACCACAGGCGCCTTGGAGTCGGAGTCGAACAATCGGGCCATCGAGTTCAACGATTTCTACATTTCCCCCGTCCGACATTAGATAAGGACGAAGTTCATCTAAAACTGTCTCTACGTTTTCTTCAGTTAGTGCTAATGTATCCATGATTTACCTTAAATTGATAGTACAGAATTTGATTTAACGGTGAGTTGTTGACCCTAACGTTATTTGCAGATCAATTAATTCTAGGTTATTGATCACCGATCAAAGTTAAACAGCAACGGGTTCAAGTAGTTTAACTTGGGAATAGTTGAACTCCGTTTTTGTGGTTTTGTCGGCTTCTTTAGAATGAACTACTTGGCGAGTCATAATGTAATAGTTGCCAAATTTTTCAAAGGTATCTTCAAACTCAAGTTCCTTGATGATTTCCTGAGTTTGAGGGTTACGAAATACCGCATCATAACGGGCGGCGGCGTAACCTTCTCCGGTGTCTAAACTTTCATGGGTATTAATCACAAATGCCATCCGACCCATGACGCGACTAACCCGAGAAATTTGATCGCCACGCACGGAATAATTTGATCCCATGGCATCACCTTCGACTAGGATTCCTAAAGCCCCAGTATCGTCAATTTCTCCTAAACTAAATTTATTTTTTCCATGGGCTTGTTCAAAAGAACTGCGTTTGCGATGGGTGACCACATCCCGCAGTTGGGTATAGACGCTTTGCTTGACTTCTTCGTCGGCAATTTGACTCACTTCTACCGTCAGGTCTGGGTTAATCTGAATCTGTCCGGTGTAGACTTCATCCCCCTGTTTCAGTTCAATATCAGCCCGATAACCGGGGAAGTGAGAGTCCCAGGTATAACGATGTTCATAAGCAGTCCGAAATAAATCTAAAGCGTTTTTTGATTCAGCCATAAAATAGTTAGGGATGAACAGCACCACAATCTCTATTATAGAATATTAAGGGTTTACTGGGTTCGGTATCAAAAAAAATAGACTAAACTTGAGGACTAGAGATTAAAACCCACCTATTTTTATTGGTAATAATTATGTCTAAACGTCCAATTTATCTGGATTGTAACGCCACAACCCCCGTTGATCCCTTGGTTTTAGAAGCAATGTTACCCTATTTTAACGAATATTTTGGCAATGCCGCCAGTATTAATCATATTTATGGGTGGGAAGCTGAAGCGGCCGTTAAACAGGCTAGGGAAATTATTGCTAATGGGATTAACTGTGCTCCTGAAGAAATTATTTTCACCAGTGGAGCCACGGAATCTAATAATTTAGCCTTAAAAGGAGTAGCTGAAGCCTATTTTAATAAAGGCAGACATATTATTACCGTCATGACCGAACATAATGCTGTTCTTGATCCCTGTCATTATTTGGAAACTTTGGGGTTTGAAGTTACTTATCTTGGGGTGAAATCCGATGGAATTATTGATTTAGCTGACCTGAAAATAGGCCTGCGTCCCGATACTATTTTAGTCTCAATTATGGCGGCTAATAATGAAATTGGGGTACTGCAACCCCTGGCTGAAATTGGAGAACTTTGTCATCATCATGGAGTTTTATTTCATACCGATGCCGCCCAAGCTATCGGTAAAATTCCTTTAGATGTTCAGCAATTAAATATTGATTTAATGTCTTTAACCGCCCATAAAATTTATGGCCCCAAAGGGATCGGAGCATTATATGTACGGCGGAGAAATCCTAGAGTGAAATTAGCGGCTCAACTCCATGGTGGGGGGCATGAACGGGGAATGCGTTCAGGAACTTTATGTACCCCCCAAATTGTCGGATTTGCTAAAGCAATTGAGATTGCCCTATCCCAAAGACTAACAGAAACTCAACAATTAATTCAACTCAGAGAAACCCTCTGGAATAAATTATCAGCCCTAGAAGGAATTTATTTGAATGGTCATCCAACCCAACGGTTAGCTGGAAATTTAAATATTAGTATTGACGGCGTTGATGGTCAGGCTTTATTATTGGGATTACAAACGATGATGGCGATATCATCTGGTTCTGCTTGTACCTCAACTAAAATTGAACCCTCCCACGTTTTAAAAGCATTAGGTCATTCGGATCATTTAGCCTATGCTTCGATTCGTTTTGGTTTGGGTCGGTTCACCACAGAATCAGAAATTAATCAAGTGGCAGAGCATACGATCAACACCATTCAAGCCTTGAGAAAAGTCCGATCTCGCTCAACAACTATTTCAATTTTGCCTAATTAGAATTCTGTTTTTCCAGCCAACTTAAAACATCTTCCTCCGAGTCTAAATCATAGGTTAGTCCACTTTTGGGATCGTAAATATGCCATTGGGTGGAACCTCCCAAATTATAACTTTTCCAAATATAAGGTTCTGATTTTGTGGAAAAATGAGAGAATTTAATGGGTTGATTTAAAATCAGCCAAAGGGTTCGGAATAAATGAAATCTTTTTGTCGAATTAGGATCAGAAGAATCTAGTTTAAAACAGCCCTCGATATGGTCAAATGTTTGTTGTTCCGATAAATTTTTGGCGCAAAAAATTACCCAAGATTGCCATATTTTACTTTGATAAAATCTTGATATTCCCTGTTCATCTAAAGGTAATGAAACTGTCTCAGGAATTAATTCTAATTTGCGATAAATTTCCCATTGAGTTTTCATAAGAAACACTCCTTTTTAAGAAGGTTTAGGTGCTAAAAATAGCCTTGACATTTTGAATTGGACTATCAAGCCTGTTGCCATCGGGTTAAAACGGAACAAAGAAACATTTATTTCCCAGTTTCCTCCCATCCTGAACAGTCGGTTGATTGACAGGAACAGCCCTAATAAATATTTTCACTACTGTATTTATTGTTACAGAAATTTCTGAACTTATCAAGGGAGTGTTAAGATTTCTTGAATAATTCTGGGCCACTGACTGTTACGGGGAAGGTAGCCTACTTCCTAAAACACTTGCATCGTCACTAGATTGTCACTTTTTAGGTTTACTCTCAAGTTTAGATGACATTCAACGGTTCAATACTGAGCAAGGAAGCTCCATCCGATGAACTATTCCTTGAAATTTCACTTCCTATTTCGCCAAATGGCTATTCTAGGCACTGTTACTCTTTTAAAAAGATTAACATCTTATATCGCTAAAATATAAGGAAATATAGTTTAATTTTAGTTAAGTTCAGTTAATTTAGATAGGACTCAAGCGAAATTGAGTTCAGAAATTAATTACTAATACTCCAGATCATAAAGTATGTTATAATGCAGAGTGTGGCTTTCTAATATAACTACTTACGGTTTGGGTGCTGAGAATTTAAAAAATCCCTATTCACAGTCTATAAAAAATAAATTATTGATGTGAATAAAGCTGGCGTAAAAACAATCGGTGTACGGCAGTCTGTGTGAAACAATAAATCTCAAAAATGAGATTGGTATTAAACTATGAACTCATGTATACATCATCTAATTCCTTCAAACCCCTTTTAGAATCTCTATTCACAGGAAATCGCTGGAGTGCTTTTTGGGGTGAGCTTTTCAGTAACAGTGGTTATTTTTTGATCTTAAAAAGTCTCTCTACTATTATTTCTAAAAGTTGGATTGAATATTTTACTAACCCCACAGAATATTTATTAATTGTAGCCATGTTAGTCCAAGCATGGGTGATTTCTCGTCCCAATTCTAATCGGTTTTGGGGAAATTTGGTTGGTGTTGGTTTGTACATAGCAATGGATTTACCCATTGATGGAGTAAATTTTTTTAAAGAACCTATTCATCTAGTATTCTTGATATTTTCTTTGATCATTGCTACTCTCCAGGGATTAAGATTTCATGGGAAATTAAAGGCTGATTGGTTATTTTTCCCTCTGGAAAGTATAACCAGAACTTTAATGATTATTGCTTTTTATATTGTTGTTGAAATTTCCCAAGAGTCTAATCGATTATACGGGAAAACTTTTTTACATTTTCTTCAAAGTAAAACTCACTCATTTTTAACGTTAAGTCTGATTTTAATTGGGTTACTGTTAGGTTTGCAAGCGTTTCAACTCTCGCAACAGCGAAATCAACTCCAAAAGACGGCAAGACTCTTAGGAAATATGGCAGAATGGGGGATGGGCAGTTATATGGTAGCAACGGCTTTAAATAATCCTGAAGCCTTGGCGTTTCAAAAATGCGATCGCACTATTTTATTTATGGATATTCGCGGTTTTACTCAATGGTGTGAACAAACACAGCCCGATATTGCTGCCCAAGTTTTAAACCATTATTATCAAACCGTAGAACCAGAATCTTCACGATATCACCCTTTAAAAGTTACCCTAACAGGGGATGAAATTATGGCAATTTATGCTACCCCACAACAGGGGATTCAAGCGGCTCAAGCCATGCAAGCAGCAGCTAAAAATGTTCTTAATCCCTATGGCTTAGGAGCAGGTTGTAGTATTCACTGTGGGGAAGTAATAGAAGGATTATTTGGCGGAAAAAAAGTTAGAACTTACACCGTTATTGGAGATGTGGTAAATACGGGTAAACGTTTAGAAGGAATTACTCCGGCTGGAGAAATCACCCTTTCTGATCCTATGTATCAAGCCTTAAATTGTAAACTAAATGTTCAACCTTGTGATCCAATTTTTGTGAAAGGAAAAGTCGAACCTTTAATTGCTTGGCGCCTAAACAGTTATCAGTAAACAGTTATCAGTCAACAGTGTAAAAGTTAATTTATTGACTAATAACTAATAACTAATAACTGACCACTAATAACTAATAACTGATGACTGATTTAAGGTTTTCTCCACTGTCTAACAAATTCATCTAAGGTAGCCGCAGGAATTTGACTTTGTAGCCATTCTAATGCCTTTACTTGGCCGGGTAAACCTTTATAGTATTTACAGACGTCCTCTAATTTAATACTCGGTGGTGATAAAGTTTGTTGATTCCATTTTTGAGCCAATTCACTTAAAAGGGTGGGTGAAATTTTCTCTTGTAACCACCGCAAGGCTTGATCTTGATTAGCTAAACCTCGATAATATTTACAAACATTAATGAACTTTACAGAAACAGTTGGAACCTTTGTTTGGTTTCTCCAGAGTTTAGAAAATTCTAATAATATAGTCTGGGGAATTTGTGGCTCAAACCAGGTTAGCACCTGATCCTGATTGGGAGTTCCTTTATAAACTTTACAAATATCAATGAGTTCAATACTGGGAATGGGGGCAGGTGCGGGCGTGGGTTCGGGTGTGGGTTCGGGTGTGGGTTCGGGTGTAGGTACAGGTGTGAGTACAGGTGTGGGTGTGGGCTCAGGTGTAGGTTCAACACTTCCTACAGGCAGAACAAAAGAATCAGAGGGCCCCATCAACGCCGTCCATGTTTTTAACCCGGCGACTCCATCCGCTTGTAACTGTTTTTTTTGCTGAAATTTGATTAAAGCGGTTTCCGTACCATTGCCAAAACTCCCATCAATAGTTCCGGGATCATGACCTTGATTTTTTAGCAGGGTTTGAATCTTTTCAACTTTTGTCCCCTTATCCCCTCTGCGAATACTTTCAAATAAATTAACATCCACACCCCCACTAATTCCCTCAACTTGGCCTTGGTCGGTAAATTGCCAAAAGACCCAGGTTTTCCAGCCGCCAGGAATAATCGGTTGTTCGGCCGTGGTATAATGGGCAATCCACAGAGGATAATCGGAAAAACGAGTGGTATTGAGTTTTTGCCAAAACCCAGGATAAGTATAAATAATCGGACGAAAACCCGTTTCTTTTTCAATCACATCAATCCATTGGGCGGCTCGATCACAGAGGGTTTTGGCATCTACAGTTCCCATGGTTTCAATATCCAAGACCGGAGGCAGATCTCCAGCTTGGAGTTTAACAGTTTTCAGAAAATGATA
Source organism: Planktothrix sp. PLAVEN19ND (assembly GCF_057220675.1). Taxonomy (NCBI): domain Bacteria; kingdom Bacillati; phylum Cyanobacteriota; class Cyanophyceae; order Oscillatoriales; family Microcoleaceae; genus Planktothrix; species Planktothrix sp. PLAVEN19ND. Next base: position 5,474,304 of record NZ_CM170132.1, read on the forward strand.
GGCTTGTTTAATGGGATCACTATCAGGCTTAAAAAAATGATAAGCACCCCGAATTAAACCGTTGGCTTTTGTTTGTTCCCAATAGCTGGGGAAAACTTTACAAACAAAGCTTTCTCCTTCTGTTGATTTAATGATGGCAAAGGAAATCCCAGAACGGGCAACGGCTTGCCAATCTACTGTAGGCTGGTAATCTGAAACGTCAATACCCCGAATACTCATTAGTTTAGAAGTTGAGGAACAAAGAGCGATCGTGTCGTCAATACTAGAGTTAAAAAGCAACTTGCACTATTCTACCACAACTATTCACCGAGGATTGATCACGATGAAAAAACCCTTGACAAAAAGGACAATTCCACAGAAAATCGGGAAATTTTTATTAATGTTAATGGTTTTAGGTTTACCGCAGTCGAGTTTAGCCCAGTCAGATCCGAATTCCCAGACTTTTAAAACCTTTCAAGATTGGTGTTTGAATCGTCAGCAATTGTCACCCGATGTGAAAAGAACCCTTGATGTTTTATTGCAACAAGTGGGAACTTCCAATTGCGATCGCGCCAATCAAATGTTAGCGGAACAAAAAGTGTTAGATTTAAGTACCTTTCTCCTCTCTGATTTAAGTCCCCTACAAGGATTAACCCATATTACTGTCTTGAAGGTCAGAAATAATCATATTTCCGACCTGACTCCCTTACAAAGTATGACTAATTTAGAAGAATTGGATTTAAGTTATAATAAAATTACGGATATTAGTCCCTTACAATCCTTAACCAAATTAATCCGAATTAATCTTAGCTATAATCAAATTTCTGATGTTTCCCCACTTCAGAGTTTAAAGGTTGTAAGTGAAATCAATCTCAATAATAATCAAGTGGTTGACATTACACCCTTAAAATCTTTGAATAAACTGCGTTTTTTGTTTATTCAAAATAACCCCCTAACATCGACTGAATGTCCGATTAATCCTAAATACATTTGTCGTTTTGATAGGTGATGCCAATTTATCTTTGGGGAAATTCATCCGGGTCTAATTCATCCAATCCTGAAGCAATTCGTTTTAACTGAAGAATTAATCCCAGGGTGACTTGCTTCATTAATGTATAGGATATGGTAATGACGACAAAGGTAACAGTCACCACAAACAAAGGTTTTTTATCAGTTAAATCATCTAAAGTTTGCAAGAAAATAACATCGGGTTGAGTCACTAAATCCCAACTATTAAACCGCCTAAATCTTCCTAAATAAACCCCAATCGCACATAAAAGATGAGTCATGATTTCCGAAGCAAAAATATATTGTTTCACCCCTTGCCTTCTCAAATAATGCCCTTGATTAATTAAGGATAAAACATAGGCTTGTAAACCCGCCATAATTGCAAATACATGGAGTGGAATAAAAATTAAGGTAATTAGCCAAACCGAATACCCCGCCTGAATAATCCGAATTAAATGAATAATATCCGTGAGCAGATAGGGAGCATTGGGTAAGAAAGCAATAAAAATAATATAGATAATCCACCAACCCCAATTTCGAGTTATAACTTTTCGGCGAAATAACCAAAAACTCAAAACCCAAGGAATAAATGCGAGGAACAGATTCCAAATAATCCAACCACTGTGTCGGTCAAAAATCTCCAGTGTATTTGCTAACATTTCTCGCATAGGTTTTCGGGTTTCTGATGAAATTATTGTTATTTAGTATAACAACTCGATTCTCAAGAATTCCGTAAAACCTATTATTTGGGGTTATATTCCCCCTATTCTTGACACATTTAGGACTACAATAGAACTCAAAACAAACAGTTATACCCGAGAAAAATTGCTATGAATCTATTTAAAACCGTTGCTTTACTCGGATTATTAAGTGCCCTTTTAGTCATGATTAGCTACTGGGTGATTGGCGGAACTGGCGGTCTATTGGTGGGTATCGTCTTAGCGGCGGTCACTAATCTAGGAAGCTGGTATTTTTCCGATCAAATTGCCCTCAAAGCCTATAATGCCCAACCCGTTACCCCAGAACAGGCTCCGGGATTATATGCCATGGTACAACGATTATGCGATCGCGCCAATTTACCCCTACCTGGGATTTATATTGTCCCGACTCAAGCGGCCAATGCCTTCGCCACGGGTAGAAATCCCCAAAATGCTGCTGTCGCTGTCACCGAAGGAATTATGAATCTGTTACCCGAAGATGAATTAGAAGGCGTCATTGCCCATGAATTAAGCCATGTTCAAAATCGAGATACCCTCACCCAAGCCGTAGCTGCAACTATCGCGGGAGCTATTTCTGGACTGGCTCAATTTGCCAGTTATTCGATGTGGTTTGGAGGTTCACGCAATCGGAATGGGGGCGGAAATCCCATAGGATTATTATTAACAATAATTCTAGCTCCTATGGCTGCCACTGTGATTCAATTAGCGATTTCCCGAACCCGGGAATTTTCCGCCGATGCCCGGGCGGCTAAATTAACCGGAAATCCGAAAGCATTAGCCAGAGCCTTACAACGGTTAGATGCTACGGCCAGACAAATTCCCATTGAAGGAAATCCCGCCTTTGAAGCCCTATTAATTATGAATAGTTTCTCAGGACAAACCATGGCTAGTTTATTTTCGACTCATCCGCCAACGGAAGCTAGAATTCAAGCCTTACTTAAGTTGGATCAACAAATGTCTTGATTCAGATTTATACAGAAGTCGCTCGATAGTATTCAACTTAAAAGTTTGAACATTTCGAGATTCATTTCTTTTGTTTTCCTCCCGCTATCGAGCCTTTACCGTTCATTACTCCAGAAGCGATACCCCATGTAAGTAACCCCGCAGACAGACTGAGAAAGATAATTAATATGAATGTAGACAAGGCGCTAAAACTCAATGGCTTATTAATACCTATTACTCCTGGTTCTTGCTTTATCCAATAAGGGGCGCTAGTTGCTACAACTCCCGCCGCACCTATGCCAAAGCCTACTGCTTGGATGGTTTTTTGGAGGTTGCGATCGCATTCTGCTTGCTCAATCTCTACCCGTCCTCGGATAGCATCTAAGGCTTTTTCTAGTAAATCCGATCCCTTGCCAAAATAGTCCAAATCTGCTTGAATTTGCTCTTCAAAAATATGAGCTTTTTCGTCTGCAAAAAATTCCAAAAAACTTAAATCTTCCAGGACTTACGCAAGCACACTATATATGGTGTGCGGTAAGCCAGCGAACGCTGCCAATTATTCAAGTATTTGCGCCAGCAATATAAAATTTAGACACAAAAATCATACTGATTGACAGATATTTAACAGTCAATATTTATGCTAAACTGATTAAGTTAACTTGGGGTGAAAAATATGTCGTTTAGCCAATTAGATTACTGCCAGTATCTATTAAGCAGTCCAAACAATTATACTTTAAATAACTTAGCCAACCACTTAGAAAACGTTAGCCATGATACCATAAACCGTTACTTAACCAAAGAAAATTTTACCTCGGAATCTTTGTGGCAAAATGTCAAAAAAGATATCCAAATAAGTGAAAATAGTGCGATCATTTTTGATGATACAGTGCTGGATAAAAGGTTTGGGGAAAAGATTGAATTAGTCCGTCGTCAATATAGCGGAACAGAACATCGTGTACTGTCAGGTATTGGGCTGGTTAACTGTGTTTATGTTAATCCAGAACTAGGTTTATTTTGGGTAATTGATTATCGCATATATCAGCCAGAGTATGATGATAAAACCAAACTAGATCATGTAGCTGATATGTTGAATAATCTGGTGACAGAAAAACAACTCCCCTTCGCAAAAGTCCTGATGGATAGTTGGTATGGGTCACAAAAACTAATGGCAATGATTGACGAATTAGGAAAAATTTATTATTGCCCATTGAAAAAGAATCGTTTAGTAGATGACACAGGAGGAAAAGAAAAATACCAATCAATTGAAAAGTTAAACTGGTCTAATACTGAAGAAAAATCAGGGAAGTTAATCAAAATCAAAAATTTCCCTAAATCTCATAAAGTCAAGCTATTTCGGGTTATTGTTTCTACCAACAGAACGGAATATGTAGCAACTAATGACTTAACTCAAGCATCCACATTGGATACGAAAAAAACCTGTGCTATTCGCTGGAAAATAGAGGAATTTCATCGAGAAATTAAGCAGTTAACAGGGATTGAATCTTGCCAGTGTCGTAAAGCTAGTATTCAAAGAAATCATATTGCTTGTGCCATTTTAGTTTGGAATCAATTGAAAAGATTAGCTCATCTGACTCAGAAAACAGTCTATTAGTTAAAAGCTGAATCTTTGTCAAGTTATTTAATCAAAGAATTGAATTTTCCTTCGATAAAAATGGAACTTGTTTGATTGTTTTGGGTTTATTTTTAAATAAATAATCAGGACTTTTTGGGACGATTGCTATTATCATTGGTATGCGATCGCCTACTTTTGACACTCTATATATAGCGTGCTTGCGTAAGTCCTGTTAGTTTGAATATCTGCCCAACGTTCGGGATATTCTTTCTGAGTGCGGACTATCATAGCAGCTTCCAAACATTGAATCGCTTTTTCAAAATTTTCTGCTGTTTTCCCCCTAATTCTATGTTGGTAAACAACTGCCAAATTAACTATCGTATTTGCCCAATCTTTTGGAAAAACTTCTAGGGTGTAAACCTTAAGAGCTATCTCATAACCTGTGAGAGCAATTTCTAGGTTAATTGCTCGATCTCCTTTCGGAAAGTTCTGAATCAATAAACTAAAATCAAAGATAACTCCTGCAAGACCTTGATGTTTTTCTTCTTCTTCGATTTTTAAATATTGGTTTGCATAAAGTTTCAATGTATATAGAAAATCTATATTTAATTTATCCTTGTTTCCTTCTAAGAAAGAATACACTTCTTCTTGATTGCCATTGCTTTTTCCAGTTAACAATAATACTTCTAATACAAAATCAATACAACAGGTAAAAGTGCCCTGAGTAGCCATTTGATTCGCTATCTCCTTTAAAAACTTTGATGCACTCTCATGTCCCTGAGCAGCAAGATCTTCTACTACTTGCCTCATCGTATGTAGCAATCCAACATCAATCAGTTCTTGATGGGCGTTCAAAATTTCATTTACCTGGGTGGGATAAACCAACAGCATACGAATCAGATTTCGGTAAGCTTGATCTTGACTATCAACCATTGGGAATCACCTTCAAATTTATAATGCTTGATTATATCCTCACTACAGATAACTTTGCCTGAATTTTCAAATCATTTAATCTGACTCACAAAAGAGGCTGTGAGTTATCTCCTTGATGCTTCGGCGGTTGAAACCGCAGCTACACAAACGAAGTCTTAGCAGAGGGGGACTAAGAGATGAAGAGAATATTAAGAACCTGGTAAAACGTGACTATTCAAGTGATGCCATAAATCAAGGTTTAAGGCAGAACTTTACCATAAATAAAAATTGCTTTAGTCTTCAGGTCTAAACACGCGCTCAAAAGCCTGTTTTCGATAACGTCGATAAACATCAAAATCACTATCCAAAGTAGCAATAGCCGGAATATTCAGCCGTTCAGAAATAACAATTAGAGACAAATCAGCAAAATCTCCCGGTAAATCTGCATACCGTTCATTTAGTTCAGTAATCCGCGAAAAATCTTCAGGAAGCTAAGATTTTAGGAAAATACCAACAAAGCTTCGGCGGTTAAAACCGCAGCTACATAAACGAAGTCCGCCTACGCGGACTAAGAGATAACAAAATATTGCTCCTTGTCAACCTTTTACTTAGTTGCTATACTGTAGACACTCTGTATATACATCATAAAAAATGGTGAATTTCTCAGAGTAATATCATTAGCTGGAGGATTAGGCTATGGTTGCGACGATCGCAAAGTGGGGAAACAGTCTTGCTGTTCGGATTCCACAGCATTTAGCTAAAGAGATTAACTTAGCTGAAGGTTCCCAAGTGCAGTTTGTATTGATAGATGGTAAGCTAATAATCGAGCCGATAACTCGTCGGCGATATTCCCTAGAGGAGTTGGTTGAAGCGATTACTCCAGAGAATCTTCATAATGAGATTGATAGTGGAATTGCTGTGGGGAATGAAGTTTGGTGACACAATCAAATCCCTACATTCCGAGTCGAGGCGATATCGTTTATTTAGACTTTGACCCAACTAAGGGACACGAGCAAAAAGGACTTAGACCTGCTTTTGTGCTGTCGCCTCGTGCTTACAATGAAAAAAGCTCCTTAGCTTTATTTATGCCGATTACAAAGCAACAAAAAGGCTATCCTTTTGAAGTTCCTCTACCAACTGGATTGAAAGTTCAGGGAGTAATTCTTGCAGATCAAATCAAGTGTTTAGATTGGAAAGCTCGCGGTGTTCGATTCGTTGAGTCTGTATCTGAAGATGTGATTGAGGAGGTGCAAATCAAAATTGAGCCATTGTTATAGCAAGAGGCAATAGGGAATGGGCAATGGGCAATAGGTAAATACTTACTATAAGTAGCTTTTAGCTTTCAAGAATGTCCTAATAGATGTGGCAACTGCTATACTGTAAAAGTGGCCAGAAACCGGGTTTTTGCGACAGTTCAGTTGGGTCATCTTACTGTAAATCCCCCGGGATTACAGCCTTCGTAAACCTGCTAATAAACCTTGACAAACTCCAGCAAGAAAATCTAAATCTAGGGTTTCTAAAGTATCTGTCGGTTGATGATAGTGAGGATTCCGTAAATTGGCTGTATCTGTCACCATAATTGCTGCATATCCTAAATCCCAAAAGGGAACCTGATCACTCCGTCTGGTATCGGGAACCATCATTCCTCGGTTGGGAACCGGAAGCCATTCACAAGGCGTTTTAGTTTGGCGAATTCCTCGACTAATTCTAATTAAATCAGGGATAGTTTTTAAGTTACCAATTAAAGCAATATAATCCCCACAATTCGGATAAAAATATTTTAATCCGGGGGGATAGCGTTGAGAATTAGGATTAGGATTGCAATAGCCTAACATTTCTAGGGAGAGCATCAGACGAATAGACTGGTTTTGTTCTTTTAAGGATTGAGCATAATGTTGACTCCCCAGAAAACCAAATTCCTCTAAATCAAAAGCTACACATTGAACCGGATATTTTAGGGGGTGTTTTGCGATCGCCTTTGCTAATTCTAATAAAACCGCAACTCCTGTACCATTATCATCGGCCCCAGGACATCCTGGTACAGCATCATAATGGGCACCAATTAAAATAATAGAATTGTTTGATTTGGAAAGAGCAGGTAAATTTAGGATTAAATTTTGATGAGTTTTTCCTCTTTGCTCAAACTCATCGGTGATCACAGTTCCCCATTGTTGGAGTTGCTGACGAATATATTCACGGACATAAAAATGACCCTCAGAAGCCAAATAAGGGTCACGTTCTCTAATAATTTGTTGTAGATGCTGAGTTAATTGGGATTTTAAACTTATGGTCATTGATTAATCTTAAAAAAATCTGAAATTCCATTTTAACATAAATTTTCAAAACAAGTTTCTGGAAACTTAGTCAAAATTTAATACTGGAAAGCAGCAACAATTTTTGTTTTCTTTTATAGATTTTTTGGCGATGTCAGTCATGGTTTTTGTCCTAATTAATGATAAAATTGATTGGGGGTTGGGTTCAGGAAACTTTCTGCTCTTTTTCATCGGGTATGCCATAAAATTCGGTCTCTACCCGATCCAATAAGTAAATAAAGGGTAAGGCGGCTAAGGAACAGGATTTCCAATGACTTTGGACAGGCGCGTGGAACATCTGACAAGTTCCTCCCCGTCTGCCTTCTGGTTTGTAGTGGAGGCAATTACGGCAATTTGAGGGAACTGCATTTTCCCTGTTCATGTTGATCGATCCCAAATAATTATATAAACTCAATTATGGATGATCGATTTCCCTAACTTTGTTATCTAACTTACAGTTCATCTATATTTTTGTTAAGTTTAATTAAGTTGCCGTTTCCAAGTAAAATCTGTCTTTAGAGAGTTGAAAAAAATATTGTCTTAGACAGAAAGGGGATCAAATAATATTTGCTGAAAAAATATACAAAAATTTTGTTAACTGTAAGTACAGACAGGGATTCTAACACCAATCCCCGGCTAAAAGTTGACGCTTGACGGACAAGTGTGTACAGTCAACAGTTACGAACCCCAAACCGTGATCTTTCATCTGTTGTTCAAAATGAGTTTATTGGCGAAAATTGAAGCAATTTTGTATTTAAAAGGTCAATCGCTTTCCATTGCTGGACTCGCAGAATTAGCCGGGTGCGATCGCACCGAAGTCGAAGAAGCACTGATTCAACTGATGTCTGACTACGCCCATCGGGATAGTGCCTTAGAAGTCGTAGAAACCGATTCTGGATATAGCTTACAACTGCGAGAAGCCTATCGGTCATTAATGCAAAGCTTAGTAGCACCGGAGTTAGGGGTTGGGGCATTAAGAACTTTAGCAGCGATCGCCCTCAAGGGTGGCATTACCCAAACCGATTTAGTAGAATTAAGAGGGTCAGGAGCCTATCAACAAGTCACCGAACTCGTAGAACTGGGATTTGTTCAGAAACGCAAACAAGCTAATTCCCGCTCCCATTGGTTACAAGTGACTAAAAAATTCCATCAGTATTTCCAAGTTGATCAGCTTCCCCAACAACTTTCATTAAACTTTAGCGACGATTTACCCCTGGATGCCCCTTTACCGGTTCTCGACACCAAGCCTACGGGCGAAGTGTAAAAATAAGATAAACTATAGATAGCATAAGCATGATATAGAGACGCAGATCATGGTTTTTAACTCTGACTTCCTTAAATCTGATGTTCAAGAGACCGCCGAAAATCCGTTGTTGACCTACCTGCAAAGTCAACATCCCGATGTTTTGGCGACAGTTGCTCAGTCTGCGAGTTTGGAAATCAAAGAAATCATTAGTAAAAACGTCCAAGGATTAGTCGGGGTACTCCCCTCCGATCACTTTGATGTGCAGATTACAACCAACCGCGAAAACTTAGCGGGTCTGTTAGCATCGGCAATGATGACCGGGTACTTTTTACGCCAAATGGAACAACGGATGCACCTGGAAGAAAACCTATCCCGCACCGCTTCGATTGATTCCAAAACACCGGATTAATTATTGAATTCCCCGGCTAAGGCGGATTCTGGGAAGACGGCGGTTTTAATCATCAGGGTTTGTCGTTGGCCCTGACGGTTAATTTCGACGGGAAGTTCTTCCCCAACCGTTTTGGTTTCAATTTGTTCTTGGACTTGGGCAGGAGTATTCACCGCCACGCCGTCAATCGCTATCAGAATATCCCCTTTCAGAATTCCCATTTGGGCAGCGGGGGAGTCCTCTACCACCCGCACCACAACTACCCCAGTGTCCTGGGTTAATTTAACTTCTAGTTGCCGACTCATTTCCGCTTTCACCGCCGGGTTGAGTTGCACCATTTGTACACCTAAATAGGGATGATCTGCTTTTCCTTTGGCAAAAAGTTGGCTGGTGATGCGGATCGCGGTTTCGATGGGAATGGCAAATCCTAGACCCTGAGCATTCGCCCGAATTGCCGTATTAATCCCAATCACATGACCTTGATCATTTAAAAGTGGCCCCCCAGAGTTTCCGGGATTAATAGCTGCATCGGTTTGAATAAAGCGAACTCGTTTATCAGGAATTCCCACTTGGGTACTGGAACGATCTGTAGCACTGATAATCCCAATCGTTACGGTATTATCTAATCCTAGGGGATTACCAATGGCGATCGCCCACTGACCCGGAACCAAATGGTCAGAGAAACCAATCGGGGCGGTCGGTAACTCTTTCCCCTCAATTTTCACCGCCGCCACATCGGTTATCGGGTCAACTCCTTTGACTTTCCCTTCAAATACCCGACCATCTTTGAGGGTAACTTGTACCGTATCCGCCCCATCCACAACATGGGCATTGGTAATTATCCGACCATCGGAATGTAGAATAAATCCTGAACCTGTTCCTCTACGAACGCGGTCTTCAGGTGTGGGGATTTGATTGCCAAAAAAGCGTTTAAATAGGGGATTTTTAAAGGCATCGGGTACATCTTGTGCCGATTTGCGGGTCGCATCAATTCTAACCACCGTCGGGCCAACAATTTCGGCGGCATCGGCAATAAAATTAGAACTACTACGGTCAATCACCTGATCTTCTGTCACCCTAGGGGGAGAAACCGCAGGCATAGGTTTAACGATGGCGACCGTCGCTGATAACTGGGCAGAGTTATTATTTTGGACATAGCGACTTCCTAGCCACCCACCACCGCCACCTAATGAGACTAAGGCCAGGTATATCGTAAACTGTTTGAATGATAAATCCATCTTTGTTGCTGTGGTGGAAATCAATAATCAGTTATCAGTAATCAGTTATCAGTTATCAGTGAAAGAAATAAAATAAAGACTTCACCATCTGATTATAACTGTAAACTACATATTACGGTGATAACTGATTATTATTTAACAATCACTAACAGGGGAATCGGTTTCTTTAAAGTTAAATTTGATTAATTACTGATTATGCGGGTTCAACGTTTAGAAATATTATTATTGCGGTCGATGGCTCTAATCGGAATATTAGTTAGTATTACGCCATGGATAAGGTCTGTAGAGGCAAATGAACCCTTTAACTCAGAAGCTCAAGATGTTTGCCCAACCCCGGTATTATCCCGTTTAAAACCTCATCGGATTGCCCCTGAAGATACCCTCGAAAGTATTGCCCGCCAATATAATCTGATTCCAGCAACCCTACTGGGGATGAATCCAATTTTACAACGGGGGCCGATTCCCATAGGACAGGAGATTTTGATTCCGCCCCATAATGGGATTCGGGTAGATATTCCCCCTGGTCGGAGTTGGCAGGAAGTGGTCAGAGCTTATAATGCCCGTCCTGATGTGGTTTTTGAAATGAATGGTTGTCAAACCCAACCAACAGCCCTATTTTTACCCGGCGTGAATTGGTCACCCAAAGGGCCACCAACCGTGGCGATATTGGTGTTACCAGGTTATCCGTTACCCCAACCGACAACAATACAAATGGGTTATGGTTGGCAACTCAATCCCGTTTCGGGTAAGGTGATATTTCACAGTGGTTTGGACTTGACGGCGACGGTGGGAACTCCGGTTTTATCCGTTGGGGCAGGGAAAATAGCCTTTGCGGGAGAACGGGAGGGGTATGGAAAATTAGTTGTGGTTAATCATGGGTCGGGGAAACAAACCCGTTATGCCCATCTGGACAATGTTGGGGTGAAATTGGGTCAGTCGGTAAAGTTAGGGGATGTATTAGGAACAGTCGGGACGACGGGACAACCAGATACGGATCAACCCCATCTCCATTTTGAAATCCGTTATAACTCCGATTTAGGATGGATTGCAGAAGATCCCAATCCCTATGTTCAAGTGAAACGATGATCTGGATATTCCACCGTATTGCCCATTGTCCATTCCCTACTTCCTGGAGTTTTGATAAGATATAAACACAACTCTAGGGTTAGGAAATCGTGAACTTCATGCACAAGCGTTCCCATCAAATAGACTCAACAGAAATTACTCGCCGGGCTGCCGATCTCGTCAGTGCCGCCACTAATCGCTATCGGATTACGGTACAAGTCGCAAATCGGGCTAAACGGTGTCGGTATGAAGATTTTGATAATGGGGATGAGAACACCATCAAACCTGTTTTACGCGCAATTATTGAAATGTCCGATGAACTAAATCAACCGCAAATTATCGCGGATCGTTAGATTGATAAATTGCGGTATTGGGTGTCTTTAAAACCTCATTCACCGAGGTGATAAAGACTCCAAGATATCTTAATCATAGGTTTATGTTGAAATCTCGAAAACCCCAAAAACCAGTTATTTTAAGTTTTTTATTACTCGCCGTTACGATTACCCTATTCATTGTTTTAGGTGGGTTTGTTGAGGGTCTGGAAATTCAGGGACTCGCCCAAACTCCTCCATCAGAAATATCCTCCCCATCGGGACGAGTGAGGGTCTCAGAGGTGTGGAAAAAAGTCTATGAACAGTTACCAAATTTACCCCAGGAAAATCAATATCTTTCCAAGGAAACGGGGAAAGTCGCCGAAGATAATACCTTGATTAGTCGGTTAATTCGTTATCATATTTATGTGAAAGCTCGACCGACTCAATATCGTTTTGATTGGAAACTCACCTTAGCCGATTATCTCGGGGTCAATGAACCGATGTTAGTGTTAAGTTATCCCGGTCAGGAAGTATTAAAAGAAAATCCTTTAATCGGGGATCAAAAAGCCATTCAACAGTTAAATCGAGTTGAACGTGATGCGTTAGTTAACACGCTGGCGGGTCTATTTAATCCTAATCCGGCTAGTATTGACCCGATTCCTTCTGCACCCACCCCTAAACCGCCAACCCCCTCCGGTAATTCCCCTGAGTCGGGAGGTGCCCAAGGCCTAAAATAACCTGGGGAATATGGAAAGAATTCTCAAAACAGGAAGCGGATGGCGTTTGGGTTGGAACCCCCAAGCCCCGGAATTTCAAGGGTTAGTTGGGGGTGATACCTGGGCGGTGGAACTGACACAGGCGGAGTTTGATGATTTTTGTCGGTTGTTGGGTGAACTAGCCGATACCATGAGCCAAATGGCTGTTGAGTTGATGGATGAAGAAAAAATAGCCTGTGAAGCAGAAAGCGATCGGTTGTGGATGCAGGTAGAAGGCTATGCTAATGCTTATACGGTGCAGTTGATTTTGAATACCGGACGCCGGGCGGAGGGTGCTTGGCCCGTGGAAGTGGTGGCGGAATTGGTACAAGCCACAAAAACCTTAAAAATCTTTTGAAATAGCCTTGACAAGTTTCTGTTTACTATGCTACATTAGTTAATTGTGTCGGGGCGTAGCGCAGCTTGGTAGCGCACTACCTTGGGGTGGTAGGGGTCGCAGGTTCAAATCCTGTCGCTCCGATTCTAAGTCAGTAACTATAGAACCTATACAGCGTCAAGATTATCACCTGCGACCCCTACCACCCCAAGGTAGGTAAGCAGGACAATCTATCCAGAATCTATCCAAATCCATCATAGTCGAAAGGATTTTGGGTAGATTACTTTTTACCTACCCATACAGACATTTAATCTAAAACCCTAAATAATTAATTTTTACTTATACCCTTAAAACTTAAAAATCCCATTAACACATAAATTTAAAAGTGTCAAATGGGATAAATAGAAAATTATATATAAGGAATAATCCCTATAAACTATCTCTACAAGTTTCCCCCCCTAACCCGACTATTGATTCTAAGTCGGTTCAGTTACCCGTCAAGGCACACTACGTTGAAGACACCTTGACTGCTACCTGAAACCTCCAATCAATATTTGTCAGGGGTTAGGGGGAGAGGGTATATTCTCCCAATCCTCAGCTAAGTTAAAAATTTTGTCACAGCCATTGGAGAAATTTGTAAATCTTCCCATTGTATGCAGCTTGGGAAGATAACCAGAAAGTTTTAGGATAGGAACGGTAGAAAGTTTTAACTACCGTAACAGAGGACGCAATCATTATGCCTAACCGTATTCCTAACACCTCTGGACTAGATAAGTCCCCCTGGGTAAATAAACCCATCAAAGTCTACCGACTACCAGAAGCGATCGCACCTAAAGTTTTAGAATATGCCCACAAATTGGATAAGGGTAGCTATGACCGCCAAACTGAATTAGACGCCGCCATTGACACATTAACCCACGCCCTAACCCTACCTGCTAACACAGGGGGTGCCATCAAAAAGGAAATCAAGGAAGCGTTAGCCAAACTCAATAACCTATAACTTTTTTCATGCAATAAATAGGCAAAAGCTGGTATAGCTGGTAAAAAAATAAATTTAACTAAAATAGCTGTGTAGGCCGTGTAAGAAAGTGGGAAGTATTGATATATAAGGGTTAGAGGTTTACACAACCCCCCTACACAACCCTACACAACCCCCCTACACAACCCTACACAACCCCATTAAACACTTTTATCCTAAATAGCTTCTAACCATTACCCTGTAAGCATTACAACATTTACACAGCCTACACAGTGAAATAGCCAAAAAAATAACCCCTGATAGTTAGTCAGGGGTTTTAGTGTTTGGGCGTTAGTGGGTTAGTTGTCTGTTTCTTTTTGGCTTGCATTTTGTATCGCCTCATCAATGAGGACTGAGACAAGGTTAGACACGGTTCTTTTTTTTAATTTGGCTAACTCCTCTAGTTTTTTCTTAGTTTCAGGGTCTAGGTAGACAGTAACCCTGTCTAATTTTGTTTGTCCCACTTCAGGAAGGGTTGTTACTACTGACATCATGTTACCTCATTACAGCTTCGTAATACTATACTACCGTAGCTTGACATTATCTTGCAAGTAGTCTACCGTATCTATAGAACAAACAAAAACCCGTTAGTAGAGAAGTTTGGCGACTTGAGACTACTAACGGGTACTCACCCCTAATAACTAGGAGCATTTTAATTATGACACTGACAGAACTCAAAGCAAAAGCGACCGCACTGGGATTAACCCCTGATGAAGTACGGCAGTACGGTAGCTTGTCCAAAAAGGCAACGTGGGAGATTGCGATCGCAGAGTTTGAGGAGATGAAGGTAGCGGTAGATACTCACTGTGAAGCAATGGGTATCCCTCAGTGGTCATACCCAGAGGATGAAACAGAGGGGTTTGAACCCAGTGCCGATATCGCTGTAACAGTTAATCAGCCTAGTGTTGAAGATTTACCTTTTGACAACCCTACCCATACCATGATTGATGGGGAGTGGGTGCTGTGTTCTGAAATCGTTGACCCTAGCCAACTCCCTGAACTCGCAGAAACCGATCCACGGTTTGAAGCATGGCAACCCTGGATGATGCCTGGTGCAACTTTTACCACGGGTCATCAAGCCTATGAAATCTTGTACTTTGATCACTACGGTAATTGTAACGCCAAGGGAATTGATACCCATTGGCATTCATTCCGAATTGAAACCATCGTTAACACCGCGACGGATCATTCTGTAAAAAAGTCTGAACCCATCCCACCAATTGAATTAGAAGGTGACATGGAAGGTTGGCATCGGTGGGACAAAAAACTCAATCAATGGGTTAAAGAACACCCCGACCAATTGCTTAAAGACTGTTACCAACCAGAATCAGAAACCCTTGCGGAAACAACTCCTTGAACGGATGGAACCCTACATAGGAGTGACTATGACCGATGGGGAGTTTGAAACACTCAAACAGGAGCCACTAGACGAAGATACCGCCGCCGTTTATCTCGGCTGGTTAGAAGCGGGTCAAGAAATTCTAGCGGGAGCTTTGGCAACATGAAACCCAAGGGAATTATTGATTACTTATTCCCTGGTTTGTTGTACCTGATGTGCTTTCTAACTGGGTTTTATTTAGCAACCAATGTTCATGTCACAATATCACTGTAACACTCATTATGACTTGTTTACGATTGTTTTCTACCAACAACAAAAAAGAGTTTGTAATAGCAACTCGGGACATAAGCGGGTATTTCATTAATCCCGAGTATTACAGGATAACTCTTTATACCCAATCTTCTTCTATAGAGGTTTATAGCTCAGCTATTGAGGGCTGGGATAACTGGGATGAATTTGTCGAACAAGTTAAAGAACGGTTCACAGAATCAAACGAATTATTCTAACCCTTTTTATCAAAACAGTTATCAGTGTAACACTCATTCCATAGGAGATTAGCTATGCTCGGATTCTTGAGAGGAGATGATTTTAAATCATCAACAATTGCGCCCGTTGACGGCTCCCATAAAGGGATTAGCAAGGATAACGTTTTCAAACGCAGTGCTGATAACGCCATCACCCCTGACAACCCACCGGAAACAATTTTTGACACTTATCGGACAATGCCAGTTTGTGACCGTGTGCGGGAATTTACCCCAGAGGAGGCGGACGGATTAAGCGAGTTAGCACGGGTTAAAAAGCAAAATGCTACTGCTACTAAAAAAGCAGCCGATAAACACGAAGTCATCTTAAAAGCCGAGGCAAAAATCAACCGTCACGGGCAACGGATGATCAGAAACGAAGCTGAATTTGAGGTTAAAACTCAAGGCTACAAGGGTACAACCGCCAAAGCATTACATGGGATGCGTCCCCGTTATGCAGCCATGGGTAAAGGTTTAGAAAAGTCTGAACAATTAGCAGACCAAGCTATTAACAATTTGATGGCTCAATTGTAACTACTCTACTGAGTAGATTTTACAGAGTAAAACTCAAAAACATAAACCCGTCCTTTTATGCCAGGGCGGGTCAAATCAAAATGTACAACTACAACACTAACTAAAAAGAATTGTAACATGATTGTAACACAAATTGAAAGACGCAAAATTGAGTTTTTTGTGTCAACAGATATCCCATTACCTGAGTATCGTATCGGTCAATTGGTAGAAGTTTTTTCCTCAGTCAGTTGGGATAACCCTAGCGAAAAGCGTTGGTTCCCAGCGCGGGTAACTGGTATGGAACACAGCTACGGCAAGTGGAGCTATCAAGTTCAATTCCTAAACTGTAGCGGTCAAGGTATTGAATGGGTCAACCCTGTAGACGTCCTCCGTGACCCCACAGGCGACCGCCGCTTCTGGTTAATACCCGTGGCTAAAAAGATCCCTATTGACCTTTTGAAGCAAGAACGCGACGCGATATGGGGAGCGGCGGTACAAGCCTACAAGAGTGGCGAAACGTGGTATCTGAACAGCGCTGAACAGAAACAATCTACCGCTAACAATGAAGCATTTTCGGCGACTTCCCCCTGGTTAGATGACATTGAGAACTTCCTAGAGGGTAAAGCAACTGTTACCACGGATGAACTATTAAACCTGATGGGAATTAGCAAGGATAATCTGAGTCAGGTTAAGCGCGCCCAAAGCGAGATATCCGATGTCATGACCAAACTAAAATGGGTCAAGACTGAAAACTTAAAGGATGATAACGGCAATCGTAAACGGGGTTACAAGCGTCCTGTAGTAACGGTTCCTGATACAGAGGGAGATACACAATCCCCTTACACAACCCCCCCTAGCTGTGTAGATGACTGTGTAAGCTCAAACCCCGACACAGAGGGAGATACACAGTTTACACGGCCTACACAGCTAAAAACACAAAACTTTGAAAATATAAAATCAGATCCCGTACCGATGCCTAAACCAGAAGGGTTCAAGGTTGGTGACAGGGTGATAGAGGCGTGTCAGAAAACCGTTGACGGGCATAAACTTTATGGAAGCGTTGTTGAAGTAGAGGAGCCACGACGGGACGGTATGGGGGGTATCTATAAGGTCATGTGGGATAACGCCTCAATCCCTGGGTTGATGAACAGCGTCTATGAGCATGAGATAGAACCCTATCAAGGCTAGTGTTGGAGCTTGTACGGGGTTTTTAAGTGTCTACTTTTTACGGTTCTGTAAAAATATTTTCTATCTTCCCTTTATACATACCTTGGGAAGAATTGCGATTAACATTCACAATCCCTATCGACACTGCCCCAATAAAAAAGCAACCCTGGTTAGAGGTTGCCTGATAAATATTTAGATTAGTTGGGTTCTAATCGTCTAACTGGTAAATGATTCGCAGAATTGCTTTAACCGATGGATCGTCTAAGTTAAAGCCAGAGGATTCTAGTTCTCCTATGGCTACCTGATAGGGTAGCGGGTATTTTGTCGCTTGTTCTGCTAAATCATTAGCGGTCGCCATTGTTTGACGGTTATAAAACTGTTCACTAGCCAACTCTGTATGCCCCATATTTTTGGCGATAACCGCTAGAGGTAATCCCGATAATAGCCCTAACATTTTTCCCAGATGTCTAAAACTGTAGCCCTGAGTAGTTGGGCAATTCCAGTCTTCCAATTTATCCCCTAATTGATTGGTGAAACCTCCCGCAATACTAGCGGGTTTGCTGTTGGCCTTGGGGGTGTATTCTGGTAGTTGTTGAGGTAGTGCTTGAATATTGAGATAGCCCAGTATTTCCTTATTCTTGATTAACGGGTAACAGAACCGCCCCCCTGTTTTGTTAGTGATAAAGTGTGCTTTTCCAGATGTGTCAGTGACGATAAACCCATTGCCTAAGATCAAAAGCATTTTAGGGTTGTTAACCTTATCATTGAACGCTGGATTAGTTCCTTTAGACTCCCCGTACTTTTTACCCTTTTCGCCCCACAGGGCTTTAACTTCACTATCACTGATTGGTTTGAACAGGTTGGCGGCGCTCATTATCTCTGCGGGCCTTAACCCGTAAGCTATGCACATCTTAAATACCCATAACCATCCCTCCCTTGCCATTGCTTGCTTTTCGGGCATTTGTTCAATTAATTTTTCCTGTTCCTGTAACCATTTAAAAAATTGTTCCCAGTCAATAGCTATTGTATTTTGTGGTTTTGGCTTTTCGACTTTAATTCTGTTTAGTTTGGGTAATATTTCCTTTTTAACGCTATCAGGGCAATAACTAATTATTTTTTTAATTTTGCCTAACGCTTCATATTGTCGTGTATCTTCTGGGAACGATTCCCAAAAGGTTTTGACGTTATCCCACTTTGGGTAATCATCCCAGTTAGGGCATTTTAGAAAATAATCCAGATAACTTGTCTGATAACTTTTTTGATAACTAACGCTATCTCTTGATCGTTTCTCGCCCGTAAATTTGTGTCTTCCACTGTAATACTCATTTTCGATAATCTCAAAGATTTGACGGTAGGTTAGGCGATCATCACTTCCTAACTTGTTGCTAGGTAAGATATTCTCCTTGAGCCACAAATCCCATTCACTAGCATTAATCCCTTCCCGTTTAGCGGCGCTCAGTTTCTGCCTGAGCTTGATACACTTTTCCAAAAAGTCATTGATACCTGTGATACTCCATTCACAATCACTGCCTAACGTACGTTGCTTACCTCCTTTCCAGGGATCAACAAACTTAAAGTTAAGTCGTGTTTCTACCTTCTGGGAAGTTCCTTTGGGGATTAATGGCTCAATGACTTGCCAATGCTTTAGAACATCCCCAAACGTCCCAAAACCTTCTACAGTCACATTATCTTGTTTACCCATTTTCTACCCAACCTAAAATAAGTGATTAAGTTTGGGTAGATTTTTTTACGATAGAATCAGTGTTTTAGAGCTTCTCGCAGGTTCAAATCCTGTCGCTCCGATTCTAAATCGGTAACTATTTTAGTTTAATTTGTGGTGACAGATTGCTGTCAGTTTGATCAATTATTTGTCCACATTATTAATTTAGTAGAAAGGATTCCATACTAGGAGTCCTTTTTTTTTCAATAGCGATCACTTCCACTGGTAGAGTTTGAGATGGAAAGTGTGATCGCTTCCTTCTTTATGGTTAGATCAAATCTATCAATAGCTACTTAGAGGAGATAGTATAATGAGAGAGATTCTTGGAGATGCTAAAACAATTTGCCAGCTTTTGAAGGGGAATAAATACTCCATTGACTATTACCAAAGAGAATACAAATGGGAAACCAAACAAATTCAAGAGCTTTTGCAAGATTTAACAGGTAAATTTCTATCTGATTTCGAGTCAAGCCACGAACGCCAAGCCGTTGCAAATTATGGTCATTATTTTAGGGAGTAGATTGTAGCATGAAGCGTTGTTAGCTATTCCTATTCCTAGCTTACAAGAGCAAAATCAAATTATTGATTATCTTGGGTCTGAATCAAAAAAAATCAACTTTGCGATCGCCTCAAAAACATAAAAAAATGCTATAATCCCTGTTAGAGGGAGAGTCCATCGATTTAAAGGTTTGACGACAATAATTTGTTAATGTACAACAAAGTTCACTCTAGGGAAATTCAAGCTCTGAAGTGAATTTATGTAGTAAGCCCTTTAGGGCTAAATTGAAGTAAGGAACGAAAAATCAATAAATGGATTAATGAGTGAGTTGAGGTACGGCTCGATAGTTCCATTTAGGTATAGCAGTTGCCGCATCTGTTAGGACATTCTTGAAAGCTAAAAGCTGCTCACAGTAAGTATTTACCTATTGCCCATTGCCTATTCCCTATTGCCTCTTGCTATAAATATTCATCAAAAACAATTTTCAGAGTTTTTTTGAAATTATCAGTTACCTTTCGACCCGTTTGATAGACTTGATCATGGTTTAGCTTTGTTTAGCTACGATCGACATTTTCAGTCTGTAGAGGGATTGATTGTAGGAAGTAGTTTATCTGATTTTTCTGTCAATTAATAGGTAATGAGGTTTTCCCAATGACTCAAGCAATACCCAAGTTAATAACTTTTAATGACTTTCTGGAATGGAAACCAGAAAACGGACACTATGAATTACATAACGGAGTTATTGTTGAAATGCCAAATCCAACTGGTAAACATTCAGCCAGCGCAGGTTTTCAGGCGTTCGAGTTTGGTTTAGAAATCAGGCGACTCCAACTTCCTTACTTTATTCCCAAGGAATGTACAATTAAATTTAGCGATAACTCTGGCTACGATCCAGATGTCATTGTATTAGATAAACAAGCCGTAGCAGCGAATGAGTCTCGATGGGAAAGAGAATCAGTTATTACTCAAGGAGATTCCATAAAATTAGTTGTTGAAGTTGTCAGCACAAATTGGCGCGATGATTACGCCCACAAAATGATTGATTATGAAGCATTAGGCATTGCTGAATATTGGATTGTAGATTATTTGGGTTTAGGTGGTAGCCGTTATATTGGTTCTCCAAAACAGCCAACTTTATCGGTTTATCAGTTAGTAGATTCCGAGTATCAAATTAAGCTATTTCGAGGAGATGAAAGGGTTGAATCGGTAGTTTTTCCAGAATTAAATTTGACCGCCGTGCAGATTTTTAATGGGTGAAAGAAACCAGGTTTCTCTACTATAGAAGCCCTGTTTCTGGGTTTGGTTTAAAGGGAATGCCAAAATTTTCCCCCATCAGAAGAATGAAAAACAGCATTTTGCTGATTTACCCCATAAATAATCTGGGGATTTTTAGGATTAGTTGCCAGATACACAATAACACCTTCGGTTCCAGTTCCCAATTTTTCCCAAGTTTTGCCACTATCGGAACTTTGATAAATTCCAGGGTCAGATTCTAATAACCGATATCCAATCATCACCATTTTATTATTGTCTGGAATCAAAGCTAAACCAACAATTAAACTGGTATCCGTCCCGGGAATTAATTCCCAATTTTTACCCCCATTTTTACTTTCATATAAACCTTCTTGAGTAGTAGCGAAAATATGATCGGAATTTTGCGGGTTAACGGTTAAACTAAAGACCCCATGATCCAAACCAACTGGGGTAATCGACTCCCAATTTTTACCGCCATCTTTTGAAACTAAAAATCCCTTATCTCCCGATGTTGCCCAACCATAAATCAGATTAGGATTACTACTAGAAATCGCTAAAGCATGAAAATCAACCCCGGATTTAGACAAAACTTGCCAAGTTTCCCCGTAATCTTCTGTGACTCGAAATCCTAAATTTCCTCCGGTGTGGGGATGTCCGCTAGAATAGAGACGGTTACTATCCGTGGGATGGGCAGCAAATCCCATATAATCGGAACGATCTTTACCAACCCAAGACCATTTTTTATCTTGAGAATATTGGATTAATCCATGATGGGTTCCAATATATAAAATATTAGGATTATTCGGATCAATTGCTATCCCATGAATATGATTCTCCCTTTGCCAATCTGTTGCTGGAGTTAAGGTCACTGTGGGCGGTTTTGTTGTAGAAATTTTAGGGGTTGAAGTTACAACAGAATTGGGTTGAGTTTCAACTTTAGACTGGGGAGACGAGCAACTGATTAGAGATAACGCAAGGATCAAAAGTCCCAAATTTTGTAAGGTTTTCATGATTTTTGCTGATGATAATAAGGTTAAGGTAACTGATGCTGAACTTCTAAGATTCCTCGAATCATATTCATCCCACAACTAAAGGTATATTCTCCCGATTCTTCCGGTATAAACTCAATAGTTGTCGTTTGATTCAGGGGTAAATCTTGAGCAATGTTAAAGTCAGGAAACAGCACTTTATCTAAGCAATGACTGGGATCTTTGCGAATAAAGTTCAGACGGACTTTTTTACCCAATTGAACGGTAATACGGTTAGGTTGATAACCTCCATCCACTAAAATATCTAATTCTTGAGTATCTTGATTAATTATTGCTTTTTTGGCTTTAGGTTTACTCAATAAAAACCACCAAAGTTCTAATCCAATTAAGGCTAATCCCCCCGCAGTAACCGCCATTTTAGTTGATAACGGCTGTTCAATAGTCCGCAATTGATTATTAGCGGGTTCTGTATGGGATTCCATTGACCGCACTGGGGCAGAATTTCCCATTAAAATCGATAGGAAAATTCCGCTCAATTGTAATCCGATTTTTAGTTTTTTGTTCATGATTTCCTCTCCTGATTATATCAAACCCATTTGTAGGGGCGGGTTCTTTTAGATCTTTGTTAATCACCGCACATCTCGATGAACCCGCCCTTACTTACCAGTTATTAGTCCAAAACCCATTACCCATTACCTATTTCCCGTTCTTTTTTTAGAAATTAATTCAGTTTAAACTGACGTAATCTTAACGCATTCGTAACAACAGAAATTGAACTTAATGCCATGGCTCCTCCGGCAATAATGGGATTGAGTAACCAACCGGTTAAAGGATACAAAATTCCTGCTGCAATTGGGATTCCCGCCGAGTTATAGATAAAGGCAAAAAACAGATTTTGGCGAATATTATTTAAGGTAGCTTTACTCAGTTTAATCGCCGTAACTATCCCCATTAAATCCCCTGAAATTAAGGTAATATCACTCGCCGCGATCGCTACATCTGTTCCTGTACCAATTGCAATTCCCACATCCGCTTGAGCTAAAGCCGGAGCATCATTAATACCATCCCCCACCATTGCCACAATTTGATCCTGTTTTTTTTGCCCTTTCCGTTCAGTTTGCAGGGATTTAATGATATTAGCTTTTTGGTCAGGACGAACTTCTGCAAAGATCCGTTTAATTCCCACTTCCGAGGCGATCGCTTGGGCAGTTTTTTGATTATCTCCCGTTAACATTACTACCTCTAACCCCATTTTTTGTAAGGCTTGAATTGCAGGCTTTGAAGTCGGTTTTAGTGCATCTGAAATAGCAAATAATCCTTCTATTTTCCCATTAATTGCTATCCAAGTCGTGGTTTTTCCTTCCGACTCCCAACTTGATTGATACTGTTGTAAAAGTTCCGTATTTATTCCTAATTCTTCCATCCAGCGAGAGGTTCCAATTTGTACTAACTGATCCGAACTATAACCTTGAACTCCCATTCCAGCTAAGGCTTGAAAATTGTTAATTTCCGGTAAGGGAAAATCAACCCCCTGAGTTTTAGCATATTCAACAATTGCTTCTGCTAAGGGATGTTCCGATTGCTGTTCAATCGCTGCGGCTAATTGTAATAATTTTAATTCATGATCGTTGTTTGTTCCTCCAATTGTTATATAGTGGGTTACGGTAGGTTTTCCGGCGGTAATGGTTCCGGTTTTATCTAATACAATCGTTTGAATTTTATGGGCTAATTCCAAACTATCGGCTCCTTTAATTAAAATCCCATGTTCTGCCCCTAAACCCGTTCCAACCATCACAGAAGTCGGTGTGGCTAATCCCAATGCACAGGGGCAAGCAATAATTAAAACCCCAACGGTTGTGGTAATAGCTAAAGTTAGATTTCCCGTTAAATTAAACCAGAGAATAAAAGTTGTGATCGCGATCGCAATTACAACCGGAACAAACCAACCTGTAACCTGATCTGCTAATTTTTGAATCGGCGCTTTTGAACCCTGGGCCTGTTGAACTAACTGCACAATTTGGGCTAATACCGTATCTTTTCCCACCCGTGAAGCTCGAAATATAAAACTTCCCATTTTATTAATTGTAGCTCCAATCACTTCATCCCCAGGATATTTTTCAACGGGAATACTTTCCCCCGTCACCATCCCTTCATCTACCGTAGAATTACCTTCAATGACTTCCCCATCAACGGGGATTTTTTCCCCGGGACGTACCCGAATAATATCCCCCAAATTAACAGTTTCAATGGGGAGATCAATTTCTACTCCAGACCGAATTACCCGGGCAGTTTTAGCTTGTAATCCCATTAATTTTTTAATCGCATCGGAGGTTTTTCCCCGGGCGCGATGTTCCAATAATTGCCCCAGTAAAATTAGGGTAATAATTACAACCGCCGATTCATAATAAACATCCGCCGATAACCCTTGATTCAGAAAAAATTGTGGAAAAAAGGTAACAAAAACAGAGTACAAATAAGCGGCTCCTGTTCCTACGGCAATTAAGGTATTCATGTCCGCCTGATGACGTTTTAACCCTTTCCAAGCTCCGAGAAAAAAAGATTGACCCGACCAAAATAAAATCGGCGTAGTCAGGATTAATTGTAACCAAGGGTTGTGCATCCAGGGGGGAATAAAGGGTAAATTTAAACCCGTCATCATCGGTAATCCTCCGATGACTAAAAACACACTGATAATGGCACTAATTAAAACTTTTTGGGTTAACTTTTTCTCAATTTCTCTATTATCTTTTTCACTATTTTCAAGATCAGATGTTGTATCTTCTATGGGTTGAGCCGTATATCCCGCATCCGTAACCGCTTGTTGAATTTGCTCAATAGTTGTTTGAGTAGAATCAAATTCAACTGTTGCTTGTTCGGCCCCAAAATTAACGTGACAAATCCCAACCCCAGCAATATTTTGAATCGCTGTTTCGATGGTATTGGCGCAGGAGGCGCACCCCATTCCTTTTAATCGTAAATAGCTTGTTTTCATCGTTGAAACTCCCGTTTGAGTTCATTTCAGTGGTGCGTTTCCTCGGTTTAAACACCCCACAATGTTGTTGATTTTTATTCTAAAGTCTCCTCTCTACTGGAGTGTCAAGGGGAAATGGAAAATTAAATTCCCCATCGCCTATAACCCGCTAGAATGCAGGGGTAAAAGGACTGTAGCGGTTGTTCCTTGGTTAATTTGGCTGTCTAAATAAATTTGACCGTGATGGTTTTCCACGATAGCTTGAGCGATCGCCAAACCCAAACCCGACCCCCCCCGATGGCGATGGGTACGAGAGGGATCAACCCGATAAAACCGATCAAAAATATTAGGTAATGCTTCAGTTGGAATGCCAATTCCTGTGTCTTTGATTATAACTTGTAATCCTTCAAATTTCAAGATTGAATTTGATTTTTCCCAAGATTCTGTCACCTTTCCTAAGGTAGCTTGTCGCTTGGGTTTAGTTATATATTTTAATTCAATTTTAATCTCACCCCCGGCAGGAGTATACTGTACCGAATTACTGACTAAATTCGTAAATAATCGCACCAATTGATCCCAATCTCCCTCTAAAGTAAAGGGTTCATTTTCCTGGGAATAATGACTATCTAAATTAATAATACTATCCTGAATATCCTCAATAAAATCTAAGGAAAGTTGAATTCCTTCTTGAGTTGCGATCGCCATTTGTTCTTCCACTACTTCCATCAATAACCCATCCAATGGTAGAGAAATAAATTGAGGTTGAACAATGCCGCTATCCTGTCTAGCTAAAAACAATAAATCATCCACCAACCGACCTAAACGGCGGGTAATTCGTTCAATAACTTGTAGGTGTTGTTGTTCAGAACTGGATAAATTAGGTTCAGCTAAAGCCACTTGTACATTGGTTTGAATCATCGCAATTGGACTTCTTAATTCATGGGACGCATCGGCAGTAAATTGTTTTAACCGTTGGTAAGAATCCCGCACAGGTTCTATAGCTAAACCCGATAAAAACCAGCCAATAGTAGCTACACCAATCAACATTAAAATTGTGCCTAAAACCAAATCAAAAATTAACTGCTGAATGGGTTTTGTCACTTCAAACCAAGGATGACTAACTCGCAAATAGCCTAATACTTGTCGTCCGATTTCCACCCGATCAGTCACCTGTCTTAAAATCATTTCTGAAACATTATTATCTTCAGAAATATGTACGGTTTCCCCACTGCGGTTCGGATGAAGCGGAATATCTAAAGGTTGGGAAAAAGTAGACCATAATAATTCCCCTGTTTGACTAAACCATTCAATATCAATATGATCATCTTCAACGGTGTTCAAATTATTTCTAAAACTCGCTTCAACATTCACTTGAAATTGACCTCCTAAAACCGCCGGAGACATGGCCGGAGGCGTCGTTACGGGTTCAATTACCAAAGAACGTTCTACCACCTCCACAACGTGATTTAAGGTATCATCAATCCGTTCAATTAAGGTATTTCGCACATAGAAATAAAATCCACTGGCGAATAGTAATAATAAAATAGCGGTAACTGCCGTATACCAAATCGCTAACCGTCGTCGGGTGGCTTGAAACATAAGTTTTAAAAATTTGCTAATCTATAAATAGGTTATAATTCTATTGTCTGAATTTAAGCTATTAATTACCGAGTTTAAATTCTGCTATGTTTAATCTAATCTATTGTTTATAGTTTCATCTTTTTAAGAACCTGACTAGGAACTTCATTACGTTCAACAGGGTATCCATGATAACCACCAACATTATCAGGTTGAAATTCATAAAACTGACTATTTCTGTAGCCGTAAAATTTTTTCCCTTCACGCCAATTATTAATATAGCTTTCATCTAAGACTTCTTGAGCTTCTATATCACC
The DNA here is from genome assembly GCF_057220675.1 of Planktothrix sp. PLAVEN19ND. Classification (NCBI taxonomy): domain Bacteria; kingdom Bacillati; phylum Cyanobacteriota; class Cyanophyceae; order Oscillatoriales; family Microcoleaceae; genus Planktothrix; species Planktothrix sp. PLAVEN19ND. The sequence goes on from NZ_CM170132.1 coordinate 5,500,978, forward strand.
TAAATCCATCTTAGTACCTTTTTTTCCTCTTTCTCCTTTCTGTCGATGTTTAGGACTGGGATCATATTTAAGTCGTAACTTATGAGCTTGACTAATCGTAGTCAAATTATGAATTTTTATTGACTTATATTTTCCATCTGTGGTAAATATAACTTCAATATATTCACTTGAGAAATTAGGCTTTTGTGTTGGTTAACTAATAACTTTATCAATTTTAATTATATTGTTATTTTCGGATTTATGAAAATAAACGAAACCTGCTAGAGAACTTTCGGAAATATCAACACGTTTTTTATCCAATTCTTTTTGAATAAAAAAGCATTTAAAAAAATTATTATATTCTCCCAGATTTTTTCTCATTTCTTTATCTATAAAAGGGCCTTTGCTAGTTTTATCTAAAAAGATCTTGACTTTGTTATTTTTAGGATCTAACTTTATTTTGTTAAGTAACCATTGTTGCACTGTTAAATTTTTAGAGATTTTACAAGCATAAAAATTAGTATGTATTTTAATTGTAATTCCTTTATAAATATGATCGAGTGCTTCGATGATTCCAAATACAACACTCATCAGGTTATCTGCTTCATCATAACTATTTTCAGCTTGTCCAATGAATGAAAGCTCATTAATCACGACATACATTATAAGTTAGCTCCATTAAGTCATTTTCACGTTGATCAAAGAACCCTTCAGGCCATTGGTCAATCCGCCCATCTTCATCAATATTAGGAGATATTATTTCTGTTGCCATCTTTTCATTGCTTTTTTCACGTTGAAAATAGTGAATTTGCACATCTTTATAATTAACTTCACTACGCTTAACAGCCAAACAAATCCCATTTAACACATGATCACTATGGGTTTCCACAACAACTTGAATCCCACAACTCGCTGCAATTCCTAACAATTCACCAATATGAGATTGTCCTTTAGGATGCAGATGAGATTCTGGATTCTCAACAAGAATTAAAGTTTTAGGTTCTGAAGCCAGAATTGCTACTAAAATAGGTAAAGTATATGTGACTCCAAAACCCACATTAAATGGACTATAACCTCTACTTCTTTTAAAAGAATATTTAAGTGTTACACGCTGGGTTTGTAAGTTTGGTTCAGTATTAATTAAAATTCCAGGGCTTATTTCTCCCATCCAAGCATCAACTTGATCTTTTAAACTGTCTGATTTTGCTTTAGGATGACTTAATTTTTTATTGTGGATATCTTTGTTTCCAAAAGCGTCTAAAAAATGAGTTGCATACTCTCCATTTATTCCGAGTTGCTTTTTTTGAATCACATCAACCTCTGACATTGGGTATGATATTTGAGGCCCAATTCGTTCTGCTTTTAAGTAATGAAATTTTTTATCATTAAAAAGGCGGGATTTATAAATTTTATCATCAACTTTTTCTGATGCTATCTTTAAAACATCTAATTCTTTAGCATAATTAAAGCACCATATTCCTTTCTGTTCATTTTCTAAATCTATTTCAAATCCAATTAATTCATCTTCTGCATACTCAAAAAGTGCGTCTTGTCCTGCACCAATATAGACTTGTTCATCGTTTAAAATTAAACCCTTGTCAGGAAGCAAGTCTCTCTGGTATGAACGACGTAACAGCATCAAAGCTTGTAATACTGAAGATTTTCCTGTACTATTCAAACCTGATAATAAAGTCAAATGTTTAAAAGAAATGCTTTGATCTTGAAAAGATTTAAAATTGATTAGCCGTAAATTTTTAATCATTACAACACTTCCTTAATAATTGTTTCAATATGGGCTAAACGTTTTTTTACACTTTCTTTATTTCCTGTCTCTCTATAAATTTTAGCATCAAACTCACCCTTTTGTTTTCTATTTAAAAGATTATAATATAAATTATCTTTACGATCAGCTAAAATTTGTATAGCATTATCATCTAATCGATCTAAGTTAACACACCAAGCCTCAAATAGAGCTTTATTGATAGGATACCGTCTTTTCCGCTCAGGTGACTTGGGTTTACGAAAAGCATCTTTACCGAATATTTTAAAAGCTGCATCCATCGCTCGTTCAAAACGCTGTCTTAATAATTCAAGTTCTGGCTCACTCATTTGGTTTATCTGAGCCATTTTGTCATTTAAAAAAACATCATAATCTTTAAAATTATATTCAAAAGCATGACTATCAGTTAAAGCTAAAAATCTCAAAATACACTCCTGAGCCAACATTCTTTTATCTGTTAAACTCTTACCCGTAACATTTTTAAAAGATTTTAAGTTTGCTATAAATTTTAATAAATTTGTCGCTTTACCTTGATTTTTTGCATAACGTATTTCCTGTGATGATAAAGGAAGACCACCTCGATTAATTCTTTTATATAAGCTAAAAATAACATCTTTAGATGTTCCTCTTAAAATTAAAAATATAGTTAATTCTGTTTCTCTAATTCGTCGCTTTAAATAATTGGGAATATCGGAAGATTTTGCTCCATTAAGCTGATCTAAAAATTCCAATTTTTTTAATTCTAAGGTTTCTTCTATTAAAAATTCTTTAAAAGTAGTTAACCGTTGTATTCCATCAATAACAAACCATTCTTCTTCATTTGTTGCATCAATATAAAAAGCTGGAATTGGAAAACGAATTAAAACAGATTCGATTAATCTACTTTTAGCTACTTGAGTCCAAATTCCTTGATTTCTTTGAAACTCTGGCGCTAAATTCAGTTGATTATTTTCCAATCTCGTTAGAAGTTGCTGAACCGTCATGGGTCGAGTTGAAACACTAATAGAATCAGGGTCAAAAAACTCTGAAATTGTTAGTTCATCATCTGAGTTGAATAACATAATAATTATTAGTAAAAATCTTCAAATTCTAGGCAAAGTTCTATCGCTTCTTGAATCCGTTCTATAAGCTCATCAAGGGATTTTGCTTGTGTATGACAACCTTTTAAACTAGGAACTGATGCCACAAAATAACCATCAGAATCTTTTTCAATCAGTACATTAAATTCTTTAATCATTTTCTAACCTCTAGTAAACCAAAATAGGAGCAAGTCTTACCTTGCCCCTATAATCATAGATGGATTTTAGCTAATTTCGCCAATTAAACCTTTGCATCTTCCTTAACTAACTTATCCCAACCTAAATCCTTGAGACTGTTATTCCGACGTAACGGCCGAGTCACTAACTCCAGAATATCCCGTGCATTGGTGAACCCGTGCATTTGGGCAAAGGTGAATTCCACCGACCATTTAGTATTAATACCCCGGGCTTCTAAGGGGTTAGCGTGAGCCATTCCAGTAATCACTAAATCCGGTTTTAACTCATAAATTCGTTGAATTTGATTGTAATTATCCGGTTTTTCCATAATTCTTGGCAGAGGAACTCCCATCTCATGACAGGTTTTTTCTAATAGTTTTAACTCTGCATCTTGATACCGTTTATCCATATAAGGAATCCCAATTTCTGGGCAAGTCATCCCACACCGAATTAAAAACCGGGCTAAGGAAACCTCTAATAAATTATCCCCCATGAAAAACACCGATTTTCCCCGAACAATTTGAAGATAATCTTCCATACTCGCCCAAATTTGCGCTTCCCGTTCATCTAAACCCTGGGGTTCAATATTAAAAACAGAACAGATTTTTTCAATCCAAGCTCGAGTTCCATCGGGGCCAATCGGGAACGGCGCACCAATTAATTTACACTTACGACGCCGCATTAATGTTGTTGCAGTTCGAGATAAAAAGGGATTAACTCCTGCTACATAATACCCTTCTTCTAATACAGGTAATTCTGTATAACGTTTTGCAGGTAACCACCCGGAAACTTTAATCCCCTGTTTCTTCAATTCTAAGGTTAAATTAGTAACAACCGGATCGGGTAAAGAGCCAAATAAAACTAACGGCGGATGACTTGCATATTCCGATTCTTCTTGAGCAACATCTTCTTTTTGTCTGCCAAAATTCATTAATTTTTGAATGGCATTCCGTTCATTTTTTTCCGTTTCTGCTACGGGTGCTTTATCGGGACAACGGGCGGCCATGGCTGCTAATACCGTATCTTCCCCTTGAGTAAAGGCATAATCTAACCCATTAGCCCGGGCAACCACAATCGGAATTCCCAGTTCAGATTCTAATTTCGGCGCTAACCCTTCCAAATCCGTTTTAATAATTTCAGTGGTGCAAGTACCTATCCAAACAATCACACTGGGGTTGCGATCGCGTTTAATTTGTAAACACAACCGCTTTAATTCATCATAATCATTGAGTTTAGCGGAAATATCCCCTTCTTCTAATTCTGCCATGGCATAACGGGGTTCAGCAAAAATCATCACCCCCATGGCATTTTGCAGAAAATAGCCGCAGGTTTTTGTCCCAATTACTAAAAAGAAACTATCTTCAATTTTTTGGTATAACCAAGCGACACAACTAATTGGACAAAAGGTGTGATAATTTCCGGTTTCACACTCAAAGCTTAAACCTTCCGGTTGTGGTTGAGCAACGGTCATAATGTTCTCCTCTTAATCGGATGTTTTGTACTCAAAATTTGACAAGAATATCTATGACTTTGAATCGGCACGATCCAAAGTCCAAACCCGATTAAGGATTAGGAAACTAAGTCGGGAAATTATTTAAAATCCGACAGGGAAATTTCATCATCATCGGAAGAACCAGTTAACCCTTCGATATCGATATCATCCATATCTCCCGTGGTTAAATCCCCCATATCATCGAGATTAAACTCCCCTAAATCATCATCTCCTAATCCCAAATCATCTAAATTGCCTCCAGTATCGAAGCCTAAGCCATCGGAGGAACTATCTTCTAACCCGAAATCACCGAGATCATCATCCAGACCGGAATCCGTATCTCCTAATTCCAACTCGCCGATCTCGTCTGAACCGAGGTCGTCCGCTTCTAACCCAAAATCATCCATTCCCCCTAAACCAATCTCATCGGAGGAGTCTAAACTCAGATCGAGCTCATTAGTCGAACCATCATCTTCTCCCAGTTCCGTCTGAACCTCATCTCCCCAGACATCCGAGTCGGTATTGATGTCCAATTCCGCCGATGTTGTTTCCGACTCTAGCCCAAAATCCAAATCATCGGATTCAAGTTCATCGGACTCCAAACTCATATCCAAATCATCGGATTCAAGTTCATCGGACTCTAAACTCATATCCAAATCATCAGACTCCAAACTCATATCCAAATCATCGGATTCAAGTTCATCAGACTCCAAACTCATATCCAAATCATCGGATTCAAGTTCATCGGACTCCAAACTCATATCCAAATCATCGGATTCAAGTTCATCGGATTCCAAACTCATATCCAAATCATCGGATTCAAGTTCATCAGACTCCAAGTCCATATCTAGGTCATCAGTCTCCAGAGATTCTGATTCATCCCCCAACCCAAAATCAAAGTCTTCCTCGGCTGCGGTAGCTGTCTCTGCGTCGATATCTAAATCCAGATCCTCACCGACATCCGTATCCAGATCCCCCATGTCCAAATCATCATCGATGGTGATTTCTTCTTCTTCGAGATCGAAGTCATCAAGGGTTTCCTCCATCACCGCAGCCCCACCCACAACCGCAGCAGCGCCCGCCGCAACCGCCACAGCACCCGCAACATTGAGTTTTTGTGCCGGGGTGATGTCCCCCTCTAAACTCGCTGTTTCTGGAGGTGCCGGAGGATGATATCCAGGGACAGCCTGAGCTACGGAAGTAGGTATTTCTGTTGAGGGAGAGTAACCTGGGGCAACGGGAACAGAAGTTGGGGCTTGAACCACAACAGTTGCAGGCTGTTCCGATGTAGACCTACCACCCAACGCCAAATCCGGGTCAAAATTTAGCCCTAATACCTCAATCAGTTTTTCGGGATCGGGATTGAGCCTCGAAAATGGCAACATCAATTGGGCTGCCTCGGGGTCAAGGGCGTTGATCGTTCCCAAAATGAGGGATGAGGCAGGTCTTCGACCGCCATCTGGGGTCGGGATTGAATTCAAATCCATTTGCAGCACCAGCCAATCCCGATTGGCCTGGTAATATTGCAACCACTTATCTTTAAGTGCGACGGAAAAGTCTTTGAAGAAAGCCATAACCTCTATATCCTCATCCTGAGATAGCTAGACATATTAAACCATCATCAGGTCTAGCTCAGGATCGTGACTTTGAACAAGGGGTTGACTCGGATTTAGATAAAAATCTGATAACAATGAGAACAATTCCCGATCCGGGGTGTCTTGGGGGACGACTCCTTCGGGTTGGGATAATAGTTGGTCGGCAATATTCAGGTAGTAGTCACAGACATAGTTGAGGGAGGGATCGGTTTCGGCCATCTCAAATAGGGTTTTTCCTTTGACCCGAGAAACCCGAATATCTTCGATTAATGGCAACACTTCTAACACGGGCATGGGAACAGTTTCAATGTATTTTTCAATCAAATCCCGTTTCGAGGTGCGGTTACCAATTAAACCTGCTAACCGTAGGGGGTGAGTCCGGGCTTTTTCTCGGACTGAGGCGGCGATGCGGTTGGCGGCAAACAGGGCATCAAAACCGTTATCGGTGACAATCACACAATAGTCGGCATAGTTGAGGGGGGCGGCAAAACCACCACAAACCACGTCTCCTAAAACATCAAATAAGATGACATCGTATTCGTCAAAGGCGTTGAGTTCTTTCAGGAGTTTGACGGTTTCTCCCACGACGTAACCGCCACATCCAGCCCCCGCCGGAGGGCCCCCCGCTTCCACGCAATCAACCCCGGCATAGCCTTTGTAGATCACATCTTCGGGCCAAATATCTTCGTAATGAAAGTCTTTTTCCTGCAAGGTATCAATAATCGTGGGAATTAAAAACCCCGTGAGGGTAAAGGTGCTGTCGTGTTTGGGATCGCAGCCAATTTGCAGGACTTTTTTACCCCGTTTGGCTAAAGCGGCAGAAATATTACAGCTTGTGGTTGATTTACCGATTCCGCCTTTACCGTAGACTGCTAATTTCACGATTTTTTCTCCTTATCGGTTTTTGTTAAAGACTCTTGACTGCCATAGCAGTGCTTTTCTTGATTCGATACAGCCATTATTGTCTAACTGCCCCAGAAAGGAAAGGGGTGATTTTAATAGATCGGGCTTTAAATTAAAGTTTGAGGGTTGATTAAAAAGTTAATTTCAATTTTATAGCTTTAAAAGCTATTTTAAGCCCTAAATTAACATTATTTTAATTTTTTATATTATTTTTTTTATAAAAATAGTTACAATAAGCAAAAAAAATAAAATAGGACTAGATACAGCTTTTGAAAATTTATCGTGATCATCACCCCTGACCCTAATCAGTAATCAGTTAAAGACGGATCATTGACTCTGGTATCCCATCGTAATTCAGGAATTTTCGGCCCACGGGACTAAGCAATTTTACTGATTATTCACCCTAAAAATTCCTGGATCAAAACTAACCCCGTTAAATGTTAATTTTTGCAAAACATCAAAAACCAGGTTTATTGAAGAAACCGGGTTTTTGGGGCGTACCTCCAGGACAAATGATATCTTCAAAATATCTTGATCCCTATTTTTTACAATTCATTTAGACTCGCTATATAATATTTCAGCATCGGTTGAAGGGTAAAATAGGTTTTATTATCTAATTCTAATCTTTCAATCCAACACCTTTGTCCTAAAGAAGCTAAGGCTTTTAATACATCTGAATGAGATATTTTTAGATTAGATTGAAACTCTGATAGCATAATCCCATTAGGAATTTGTCCTAAATGAATAATAATTTTTTGCTCTAATTCCGATAACCGATTAAACTGTTGGGTCAAACTTTCCGTTAAATCCTCTCCTAGAAATAAAGTTTCATAGTCTAAAAATTCAGAAACTTTACCCCCAAATAAATTTTTAATAACTGTAGAAATACTATTTAGAAAATATGGATTTCCCCCATAATAATCAAGTAAAGTATTCCAATTTTCAATATCTGATAATCCCTGAGCTTTTAACAAATCTTTTGCTGATTCTCCTAAACCAGAAAGCAATAAATAATGTATCGCTGTATTTTTCCCTCTTAATTCAATTAAATCTTTTGGTAATTCCCAACTATTTAGTATAATACAGCTTTGGTGATTGAATTGACTAATTTTTTTAATAAATAACCGATAATTCTCAAAATTTGGTCGATAATTTCCAGCTAATTGACCTGAATTAAATAGAGTTTGAAAATCATCTAAAATAATTAAGCAACGTTGCGATCGCAATCCCTTCATTAATTCACTCAATTGTTCATTCAAATTGATCGGAAGTTGATTTGCTGGTTTATCTAATAAAAATTGCAGTAAATTTATTAATAATTCATTTAAAGCGGGCGCAGTCTCCAAACTTTGCCAGATTACCAGATCAAAATGTTGTTGAATCTCTTGAACTAATTTAACCGCTAATGCGGTTTTTCCGATCCCACTCATCCCCAAAAGCATCACCACTCGACAGCGTTGTTCGAGTATATAATCTGTTAAAGTTGCGAGTTCTTCTGTTCGTCCAAAAAATTCATAAATATCCGGTGCATCATCTAAATTAACTCTTAATAAAGGTTGATTTTTATAATTTTTAGGTGTAGCAGAATCATCTGAGGATAAAGGAGGTTCATTACAAACATTAATATGATTAATTTGTACAGAATCTTTAGCAAAATTTAGGAAATTAGAATATTTTTGCCGATTCAGAGTCGAACGTAAATTATATTTTCTCACTTCTTCCCCTAAAGCATCGGAGAGAATTTTCCATAAATCAGAAGCAATATCCTTGACATGACCCTCAGAACAGTGAAACGCATCCGCCACTTTTGAGTATTTTTCGCTCTCTAAACTCCCCCTTAATATCGCTTCTTGAAGATCATCCAGGCGCTTTCCCGTCTTGGTAAAAACCAAGTGATCCGCTAGTCTGAGGACTTCTTGCACGTCCATACCCTGTGTTAGATGTTAGTTTTGTCTCTATTGTACCCGACTTTTTCCGACCTCAACCACTTTCTCCGACTTTCTCCGACTTTTTCCGACTTTCTCAAATCTGAAAAAAATATAAAATTCCCGACTTAATCCGACTTTTTCCGACTGTACAGAATCAAAAATTATCCGATAATAATACCTAGTTAAAATGATGTGTAGTAATTATTCATCTGAGCGAATTAGCCCAAATGAATAGGAGCTATCTGATTCACTATGACAACATCAAGTTTACTTATCTTTATATAACCTATGAAATTGAAAACATTAACTTTGAGTACGATCATTGCAGTTACGACTATTTTTGTCACCCATGTCAAACCGTCAGAAGCAGGTTGGGGATATAATCAAGTTAGCGGAGTACGACACGTCAGTCAATATTTTCAAGGAGAAGGATCTAATAACAATGGCGGAGCTATCTTTGGAAGTGTCATGTTTGGACTTGCTGTTTTGGGAGGGATTATTTCTGGTGCCAATAAGAAATAAATCATGGATTTCTCAATTTTTCCCCTCGTTCCAATGCTCTGCATTGGAATGAAAACTTGAGGCTCTGTCTCAAATAACAGGAGGCGGAGCCTCCATTAATATCATTTCTAGGTAGAACCTAGAAACGAGGAAATTATTGAGGTTAATTGTTTTTATTATAGGTTTCTGATTGTGCTGAAGCACAACAACGGGGCTTATCAAATTTGTTCTAAGTTCAGTGCAAAGGTAGCCAAAAGGCTATCTATCAGAAGACAAGAAAGTTAGAATCAATTTATGTCAATAGAGGCAAAGGTTTATGTTTTGGGAACCAATAGAAGACTTACAGTCAGACTGGAAGAATTTGGCAAGTTCTGAATTGCCACCTCTAGTAACTGTTTGGAACGAGCAAGCAGAGCGTCTACGTCAATCTAGTGAGTTTCAAACTTTCAATGAGAAGCTACGCAGGGAAATAGCAATTGAAACTGGAATAATGGAGCGCTTATACACAATAGATCGCGGCATCACTCGTTTGCTGATCGAACAGGGAATTAATGAAGCGTTAATTCCCCATGGAGCCACAGATCGTCCAGTTAAACAGGTGGTTTCTCTGATTAAAGATCAAGAGGCGGCAATTGAAGGATTATTTGATTTTGTAGGTGGGCAAAGAACACTATCAAATTCCTATATCAAGCAGTTACATCAACTTTTAACCCAGAGTCAAGACAGTACAGAAGCCCTAGATCCAGGTACAGGAAGAATATTTCCTGTCTCTTTAATAAAAGGCGACTGGAAACGTCAACCGAATAATCCTTTGCGACCGGACGGTTTCTGTTCATCATTACTGTCCTCCCGAGCAAGTTGCCTCTGAGATGGATAGACTGATTCTGTTACATCATCAACATTGTGCTCAAAAAGTTCCTCCTGAGATTGAATCTGCATGGTTACATCATCGATTTACACAAGTTCATCCATTTCAAGATGGAAATGGTCGTGTTGCTCGTTGTTTAGCTAGTTTAGTATTTATCCAAGCTAGTTGGTTTCCTTTGGTTCTCACTCGTGATGATCGAGCAGTCTACATCGCAGCTTTGGAAGAGGCAGATCAGGGTAATCTATCCAGCTTAATTAATCTTTTTGCTAAGAGTCAAAAGCAATCTTTCTTAAGAAGCCTGGGTCTGTCAGAGCAGGTATTATCAGAGACGCGACGAACTAAAGTTATCATTTCTTCTATCGCTGAAAAATTCAAACAAAATCAACCAGCATCTATTCAAGAACGATGCCAGAAGGCTGAAAGCTTTGCCTCAAAATTATTTGATATAGCTTCTAATCGCCTACAAGACGTTGCTGATGAAATTAAGTTATCTATCCAGAATTTCGTTAATAATGCAGAGGTTTTTACGATTCCTGCTCCTAGTAACGATGATCGCTCATATTATCATCGCTATCAAGTGCTCCAAACAGCCAAACAGTTGGGATACTTTGCAAATCTTCGGAATTACCACACTTGGATTCAATTAGTTATTAATGTAGAAACATCAACAATGCTTCTTCTTTCATTTCATGTTCTAGGACATGAATACCGAGGATTGCTTGTATGTACTGCTTGTGCTTATCATAGAGATGATTCTGAGGAAGATAAAAGCAATATTAGTGATATTGAGTCTTTAACAGATTCCCCATTCCAGTTCTCTTATGCAGACGAAGAAGATAATTTAATAGAACGCTTCAAGCAGTGGTTAGAAGATGTAATTTTGACGGGTTTAGAATACTGGAACAAAAGTATTTAATGGACGTTAGAGGGAGCATCTGTAACATCTCTCATCAAATTTCATATTTGGGGATTAAAAACCCGGTTTCTTGAAGAAACCGGGTTTTTGGGGTTAATGGTAGCCAAAATACCTAGATTTAGATAGGATTGAATTAACTAATTCTGGATATTATGTGCGTGATTAGATAGCCATGAAGATTTTACAAGAGTATACGATTGTTACCCGTCCTGATGATAATGGAACATTTGTCGCTTACGTTCGGTGCAATTTCGGGTTGTCATGCTTGGGGAAAAAGTTCAGAAGCAGCTTTATCTGAATTAGTTTATGTTTTTGAAATGATTCAGGAAGAATATCAAGACAGAGGAGAGACATTACCAGAAGATGTTGAATTGGTGGTTGCCAATGCCAGCTAAAGTTAAACTGTTTACTGATAACTGATTAAGGTGTGTAAGTCACACTAAAATAAATCCCATCATCTTGAATATTATTGCCCCGATCGCTAATACTAATTAAGGGAATCCCATAGTCTAGGCGAAGATTTAACCCGTTAACAGGTTGCCAAATTAATCCTAGTCCTGCACCTGCTAAAAATGTTTTGCCGATAATTTGGTTAGGGTTGCGGTCATGGTTCCAAACCCCACCAAAATCGAGAAATGGAGCCAGTTGAAACACGGGTTCGGAGTCCTTATTGCGATCAAGGGTAATCCGATCTTCAAAGGAAATCCGAAAGCCATTATCCCCAGCCCGCACGTTTTGACGATAGCCTCGGAGGGATAACGCACCACCTATAACAAATTGTTGCGAGGGAAATAATGGATCAGCCGATAATTGTATGTCCCCTTGGGCAATCAATAGATTATTTTCTCCTAAACGTTGTACCCGTTGGACTTGACCTAACCAACTTAAAAACGCCGCATTGGGGGTACTGACATCCGTAGCGCCGAGGATATCTAAACCGAGACTAAATTGCGATCGCAAAGCCCAAGCGCCTTCTGTGTCTCGAATCAGATAATCCTGTCCAAATTTCAGCACACTGGTGCGAGTATAACCCTTACTATCTGGCCCGGAGGCAAAGGGTTCTCCGTTATTATCTAAAAAGGTTTGACTGTCTTGGTAAGCAAAGCCAAAAGAAAGGGCAAATTCTGAGATCGGGTTACGGATAATTGGTTGACGATAGCTAATTTCATACCGTTGAGATTTCCCTTCAATATTCAGGGCGTTGAATGGCTCTTGAGTAATCCGATTTTGGTAAGGTTGAACTCGCAGTTGTATAGTTCCGTTCATGGGGTTAATCGGAATACTATACAAAGCATCGATAATATCTGAATCCCCATTGGCAATCAGGCGAGTGGTATTATAAGACAGTCCCAGGAAGTCCCCGCGACCTGTGAGGTTAAGATGACGCACACTAATCCCCATGCGTTCAGAACCAATACTCGGGGGCGAATAGTTATCCACATTCAAACTAACCCCAAAGGGCGGTGCTTCTACAACCCGCACAATTAAAATACTTTGACCTTCCTGGGTTCCAGCCCTTAAACTGGCTTCTACGGTTTCAAAGAGAGGGTTAATTCTTAATAGTCGTAATTGATCTTCTAAGGCAGCCGTACTCAGGGGTTTAGCGGCCCCTAAACGAATCCTTCGGGTGATATAGGAGGGATGGAGACGTTTGATTCCTTCCACCTCAATATTTTCTAGGGTTCCTTCAATCACCTGAATCTCGACAATGCCATTATTAATGGTTTGTTCAGGGACAATCGCCCTGGAGGTAATGTAACCCCGTTCTAAATAAATAGCTGTAATTTTATCGGCCAGTTCCCGTAGTTGGGTGAGAGTAACGGAACGATTTTCCAGAGGGGTAACTAGGGTTTGAATTTCCCCCAAGGTGAGAATGGTGCTACCCGTCACCTTAATCTGTTGAACTGGAATCGGGGTTTCATCCGTTGATGGGGTAGGGGCGGGGGTCGGAGTCGGGGTTAATTCAGGAGTTGGCGGGGGTTCAGGTTTGGGGGGAATCGGAGGTCGGGGTAAAAAGCGATCGCGATTCGGATCGGGTTGGGGAACCTGGGGGGGAATATTAATCGGTGAGGCTTGGGCTAAAGTGGGACAATTCCCGAAATCACAAGATTCTCCTGAAACCCCTTGTCCTGAGAAATCCGCCAAGTTCAGGGTTTGTAGAGGAGGAATTGGAGGAATATCAGCGAGTTCCGAGGGTGTTATAGCGGTCGGGGAAAGGAATGGGATTGATTTGACAACTGGAATCTCCTCATCGGGGGTCAGGGGTTCCGGGGTTTCTGTTCCAGAGGAGATCAGGGTTGGAGAGTTTTGGGAAAGACCTTGACGAGAAAATAGGGACAAAAGCAGCAATAGGGTACTGGTAACTATCACCCCACCGCGACGAAATTTTGTAAAATTTTCACTCCTGCCCATAGAATGCCTATTTTTTTATCAGTTATCAGTTAACAGTAATCAGTAATCAGTAATCAGTCAATCATGGAAACAATAAAATCAAACTTTTTGTTTACAATGACTGTCTACTTCCGTTGACGGGGATTACTAATTGGTTTGAATTTTCAGAATAGGAGCATCGAGGATAGATTGAGCTTTTTCTCTTTCAATCTGAGTTTGTTTTTGAGCCGGATCAAAGCCAATAGATTTTAATAGATCGTTCCACTTATTTTCAATGGATAAATTTCCAGAATCCTTCAATTTCAAGGTTGCTAAAGTTGATAGTGTTTCATACCAAAGTCCTTGTTTAGCATATATTTTTAAACGTTCTAAGGGATCGGTCGTTTGTCCTAATTGAAGTTTTTGATTAGGACTTAAAGCAACGGAATTAATCCAGCCACTAACGAGAATATCATTAGAAGAATCACTACTGTTACATTTTAGTGCTATATACCAACGATAGTTTTTATTGTTTTGTAAAGTTGCGAATTTAGAGTTCTCAGACCATTGAATTCCTACTATTCCAGGGCGATCGGTGCTGAGGGGAAATGTGGTTTTGTAAAGGGTTTTATCCCCTTCATCTGCAATCTCAAATTCTAATGTCTTTTGATCGACTGTCCCTGGAATATAAAGAAAAAATGCGGGTTGACCTGATGCGGTGCGACCCATTGTAGACTCTGGAATTAACGCAGTCATTGAACTGGGACAACCGATACCCCGAGTGCCGCCCCCTTCTCGACGCCCGGGTACTCCCCGTTGGGGTGGTGTAAAGGCATTCCAGTTGGTGAACGGTGAATCACTACTTGGGCTGGGTTGTTCAGGTTGCTGAACCCGTTCCCCATTCCCAAAATCAACCCGATTATCTTCATTTCCCCGATTTTGAGGTAAAGAGGCTGAATGGGCGGCAGTCACAATCAAACTATTAGCAACCACGATTTGCAACAATAACGTTAGTCCAAGGGTTGCACGGTGGAGGAAAAACATTGGCATAGCCATAATTAATCACGCTTACCGATGGGCATAGAGAGTAGCATTTATCGACATCACTATTGTATCTAATGTTCCTGCAAAATTTGTCAAAATCTGTGCTTAATCTTAAATGTTTGAGTCTGAATCAGATTTTAGGAAAATTTAGGTGTTGTCGCCTATCCTAAGTCTGAACTTTGACCTGATTCGATCAATAAATATCCTGATTTCATCTATAATGACAATTTCTATGAATCTTAACTCATTGACTGTTGGGAAAAATAGCAGTTTTAAACCTCGAACAATTCGACCGATTGGGGTTTCGGCTTTATATGGCTTAACGGGGCTAGGAAATACCCTATTAGCGATTGATACCTCCCGAGGATTTTTACTGCAAATTGACCCTAAAACTGATAATGCCAAGGTGGTTAATCCTGATTTAACTTTGGCTTTTAGAGATGTTACAGGTTTAGCAATTTGGGGGGACAATCTTTGGTTTACTCGCGGAAATGAAGTCTATTTTTGTCCCCGGGTTGTTCAGGATAATTCTATTATTAATCTTGAGCCTCAATTGTTCATGCAATTACCGGATGTAGCTACTGGAATTGCGGTTTATGAATCTACTCTTTACTTGGCTTGCGATCGCATTGCTTCTGTTCTGGTTTATAGTCAAAATACCAAACGAGAAATTACCCGCTTTTCTGCCCCAGGAATTGGGGTAGAAAATTTAACAATTAGAAATGAAGAATTATGGGTTTGTGATCGGGAAGAACAAACGGTTTATTGTTTAGAAAAGGCAACGGGAGAAACTCGATTTAGTGTCTTAACTCCCTTTGAATCCCCCAGTGGTTTAACCTTTTATACCGATCCAGAAACGGGTGAAGAAGTTCTCTATGTAGCCTATGCTGGAAGTGAACTTTATATCCGAGATAATCCCAGTTCTTATGATCAGTTTGAATTAGCAAAACGCGATCGCACCTTTATCCATCCCCTCTCTTTTCATTTTAATTCCCAGGAAAACTATGCCACCTCTAATGGATATTTGATTGAAATGTCCTATGTGGAGGAATTAGAACCCTTAGATGCGGTTCATATTGAAAATTTAGAATGGCGAATTGCTTTACCTTCTAATACAAATCGCCAGAAGGTTTTAGAGGTTTCAGCCATTGGAATTCCTTTTCGAGAGGAAGTGGAAGATGGGGAAAAAGTTGCGGTATTTCAATTTAATCCTTTGACCTCGACGGAGCGTTTGATTTTTGGTTGGAAAGCCTTATTAGAAGTTCGGAGTATCAAATATCAAATCCATCCTCGTCACGTAGAAAATTTACCTGAAATTCCCCCAGATATGCCTGAAAAATATTTGGTAGATGATGATCATTTAGCCATGAATACGGCAGTTGTTCAAGCCGCAGCGAAGGAAGCCATTCGCAATGAAACTAATTTCCTGCGAAAACTTTTAAGTATTCGTAATTATGTCTATGATCAGTTATCCTATAGTCTGACTTCTAAGATTGAAAATCCTGATGTAGTTCTGGAGCGAGGCATAGGTTCCTGTGGGGAATATGTGGGGGTTTTATTAGCTTTAGCCCGATTAAATGGCATCGCCTGTCGAACTATTGGCCGTTATAAATGCCCGCAATTTGCTGACCGTCGAGGAGTGCCTTTACAACCGGAATATAATCATGTTTGGTTAGAATTTTATATCCCTGGTTTCGGTTGGGTTCCCATGGAATCTAACCCCGATGATATTCAAGAAGGTGGGCCCTATCCTCTGCGATTTTTTATGGGATTAGCTTGGTATCATATTGAAATTGGCAAGGGTATTCGTTTTCAACGATTGACCAGTGAAGGGGTTGATGTTGACAGGGAAAAAGTCTCTTTGGGAACCTTAGCTATTAATCATGTTCGGTTTACCATTTTGGATGAGTTACCTGCGGTTTAAACCTTGGAAACCTGGTTGATGGATTGATACTTTTGCCAAATTTTTGTAGGGTGAGTGATAATTAATAAATTAATTTCACGCGCCCTACCGTTTGAATTAAAATAGATAAAAACTGGATTTTTAATTGACCTATGGAATTTTTACAAGAGTTAACTCTGATTGAAATTTTGGTATTGGTGGCTTTTTCCATGTTGATCATTTTTACTGGGGGTGTCCTATATTTAACCGTAGCAGAATGGCGTGATCGCAGACGTCGAGAAGATGAAAAACGTCAACGGTAATAATGGGTAATGGGTAATGGGTAATGGTAAACCTTCCATCGGACATATTTAGTAGTCGGTGGGGTAGTAGGGGCGGGTTTTGATAATTTGTTGATGGGTTTCAAATATTCAGGCGAACCCGCCCCTACAGGGATTATTTGTAATTTCAGTGTGATATTTAATAAATTTGGTAGGGGCGGGTTCACTGATAAATTATGTTACCCACCAATAATCTAAATAAACCCGCCCGACCTGATAAATTATGTTACCCACCAATAATCTAAATAAACCCGCCCGACCTATCTTTTGCTATATATTTATCTATTCGCCTTTCCAATAGCTTGAGTAATCCGAAATCAATTAGTAATAACCGATGCCCGCCTTGAGGGTTAGGGATAGAGTACAATGGGCACACAGACTTATGGTGGGTCAATTTCAGCGTCCACTACTTAATTGCACCACCCAGTCACCCTTTTAGAGTTTCTAGCGTCATAATGCCGATTGCCAAACTGTTCAATTCAATCACTCTCCCCCTAGGGTTCATCCTGCTGTTACCCATGGCTCTAGTCGGTGGTTTTGTCACGGATAGTGTAGTCAGTTATGCCCAAACCGCACCCCCCGCGAAAAATGCCGTCGGGCGGGCGATGACCGTGCGTTCCGATATTCAAGAAGCCGATGCTCAAACGGGAATTGTCACCGCCAGGGGGAACGTTCAAATTAACTATCCCGCCCGTAGTATTCAGGCTACCGCAGCCCAGGCCCAATATTTCAGTCGAGAACGTCGAATCATTCTCAGTGGAAATGTATTTGTTTTACAAGAAGGGAATACCATTCGCGGGGAAACCGTCACCTATTTAATTGATGAAGGACGGTTTATTGCCCTACCGCAAGGGGGAGGACAGGTAGAATCCATGTATTTAGTCCCCGATGAAAGTGCCAGCCCGAAAAACGCCACCGTTGAACCTTTTAATCCTAAACCTGCTTTTAAAACCCCATTAAGCGCACCTTCAGCACCGCGTAATCCTTAAATTATTTATAACAAATTTGGTTATGAAAATAGTGCTGGAGAATATTCACAAATCCTACCGTAAACGCATAGTTGTTAGTCGAGTCAATTTATCAGTTTCCCAGGGGGAAATTGTGGGATTATTGGGGCCTAATGGTGCAGGTAAAACCACAACTTTCTATATTGCCACGGGATTAGAAAAACCGACCCAAGGGAACGTTTATCTGAATGAAATTGATATTACCCATTTACCGATTCATCAACGTGCCCGTTTAGGAATTGGTTATCTAACGCAACAGCCGAGTATTTTTCGACATCTGAGTGTCAGGGATAACATTTTATTGGTGTTACAACAAACCCATGTTCCGCGTCATTTGTGGCAAAAACGTCTGCATACTTTACTCAGGGAATTTCGCTTAGAAAAAGTAGCCTCGACTTTAGGTTATCAGGTTTCTGGGGGAGAACGAAGACGGACGGAACTAGCCCGGGCTTTAGCGACGGGGTTGGAATTACCTCAGTTTTTGCTCTTAGATGAACCCTTTGCTGGTGTTGACCCGATTGCAGTTTCCGAAATTCAAGAAATTGTGGCTCAGTTACGCACTCGGAATATGGGAATTTTGATTACGGATCATAATGTTAGGGAAACTTTAGCTATTACAGACCGAGCTTATATTATGCGAGATGGACAAATTTTTGCATCGGGAACTGCTGAAGAACTCTATAATAATCCTCTAGTGCGGCAGTATTATTTAGGTGACAGTTTTCAACTATGAAAATTACTCTTGATAAGTCTTTTATTTCTGGTAAATTTCTCCCGCCCTATCTTTCAATTTTAGATCGATATTTAATCCAAGAATTAGTTCCACCCTTTGTGTTTGGGGTGGGATTATTTAGTTCGGTTGCGTTAACCGTAGGAACGGTTTTTGACTTAGTTCGACAGGTGGCGGAGTCGGGTTTGGCCGTGGCGATCGCGGTTGAGGTTTTTCTCTTAAAAATGCCGGAATTCATCGTTTTAGCTTTTCCTATGGCGATGATTTTAAGTACCTTAATGGTCTATGGTCGTTTATCTAGTGATAGTGAATTAATTGCCCTGAAAAGTTGTGGAATTAGTTTATATCGGCTATTAGTACCCACATTAATTTTCAGTTTAATGATCACGGGGTTAACCTTTTGGTTTAATGAGGTGATT
Source organism: Planktothrix sp. PLAVEN19ND (assembly GCF_057220675.1). Taxonomy (NCBI): domain Bacteria; kingdom Bacillati; phylum Cyanobacteriota; class Cyanophyceae; order Oscillatoriales; family Microcoleaceae; genus Planktothrix; species Planktothrix sp. PLAVEN19ND. The sequence continues at coordinate 5,519,989 of NZ_CM170132.1, forward strand.
GTTCCGGCGGCTAATTATAAAGCATCTGTCACCTATGAACAGGCATTAAATGAAGGCAACCTTCCCGTTCAAGAAGATAATATTTTTTATCCCGAATATGAGAAAATTAAAATAGAGGGTACTGACAAAAAGTTTAGTCGCTTAATCCGGTTATTTTATGCCCAAAGATTTGACAAAGGTCAAATGTTAGAAGTGACAATCTTAGATCTTTCCCAACCGGAATTAACTCAAATTATTTCTTCAAAATCTGCCAATTGGAATTTTTCTGCTAATACTTGGGATTTCTTTAATGGCACGGTTTATATTGTAAATCCCGATGGATCTTATCGGAATATTGTTCGTTTTGATCATAAACAGATTAAACTCTCCCGTACTCCCCTAGATTTAGCGTCACGGAAACGGGGGTTTGATGAGATGAATATTGCTCAAGCTCGAGATTATTTAAAGTTAATGAAATTGAGTGGAGATCAACAAAAAATTATTAAAACCAAAGTTAGAATTCAACAAAAATATGCTCTCCCTTTTTCCTGTGTTGTCTTTGCTTTATTGGGTGTTGCATTAGGAAGTAGACCCCAAAGTACCAGTCGAGCAACCAGTTTTGGGATTAGTGTAATTGTGATTTTCGGATATTATTTACTTTCTTTTGTTACCGGGGCATTGGGTCAAAAAGAAATTATGACTCCTTTTTTTGCAGCTTGGTTACCGACATTTTTGGGAATTGGAATTGCGAGTTTTTTATTAGTTCGTTCTTCTAAGTAATGCCATTAAGGAATCACAACTTGGTAACCTTTAAATTTATCAGTCGTTTTCAAATTTATGTAAGTAGTTATGGCACAATTAATAGATGAATAGAAAGGCTCAGGTATTGTTTTATGACTAAGTTTGTTTTTATCACGGGTGGGGTGGTATCGAGTATTGGAAAAGGAATTGTTGCAGCCAGTTTAGGACGTCTGCTCAAATCGCGGAACTACTCCGTATCTATTCTTAAACTCGATCCCTATATTAATGTTGACCCTGGAACCATGAGTCCATTTCAACATGGGGAGGTCTTTGTGACCGAAGATGGGGCGGAGACGGACTTGGACTTAGGACATTATGAACGTTTCACCGATACCTCCATGTCCCGTCTTAATAGTGTCACGGCCGGGGCTATTTATCAAGCGGTGATTAATAAAGAACGTCGGGGAGACTATCAAGGAGGCACGGTTCAAGTGATTCCTCATATTACCAATGAATGTAAAGAACGGATTCATCGAGTGGCAAAAAACACGAATCCTGATGTGGTGATTACGGAAGTTGGGGGAACCGTTGGTGATATTGAATCCCTACCTTTTTTAGAAGCAATTCGTCAATTTAGGAAAGATGTGGGTCGGAAAAATGTAATTTATCTGCACGTTACGTTAATTCCTTGGATTGGTGTGGCGGGGGAAATGAAAACCAAACCGACCCAACATTCGGTTAAAGAATTACGATCAATTGGGATTCAACCGGATATTTTAGTGTGTCGTTGTGAACGCCAAATTCCCCTAGGAATTAAAGAAAAAATTGCTGGTTTTTGTGATGTAGAAGCTGATTGTGTTATTACCTCCCCCGATGCAGATAGTATTTATGAAGTCCCCTTACTTTTAGAGAAAGAAGGACTTGCCGAACAGAGTTTAAAACTGTTACAATTAGAACAACGACAACCGAATTTAACCGCATGGCAAACATTAGTTGATCGGCTTTATCATCGGGATCTAAATACAAAATGTCCTCTCCCCCATCCTCAAATCAAAATAGCCATTGTGGGCAAATATATCCAGTTAACCGATGCCTATTTATCAGTGGTAGAATCCCTGCGTCATGCGGCTATTCAGGAGGGGGCAGAATTACATTTAGAGTGGATTAACTCCGAAGATATTGAGGGGAATAATCCTGAGAACTATCTCAAAAATGTGCAAGGAATTGTGGTTCCCGGCGGGTTTGGACAACGAGGAACCGATGGTAAAATTATGGCAATTGAATATGCCCGAGAACATAAAATACCCTTCCTGGGGTTATGTTTAGGAATGCAATGTTCTGTGATTGAATGGGCACGTCATATTGCCAAACTAGAGCGGGCGCATAGTGCTGAATTTGATCCCCAAACCCCTAATCCTGTAATTCATTTATTACCTGAACAACAGGATGTAGTGGACTTGGGGGGAACCATGCGTTTAGGGTTATATCCCTGCCGCTTACAGCCGGATACTTTAGCATTTAAACTGTATCAACAGGAAGTTGTTTATGAACGCCATCGTCATCGTTATGAATTCAATAATGCCTACCGAACACTATTCTTAGAATCTGGATATCTGATTAGTGGAACCTCTCCCGATGGCCGTTTAGTAGAAATCATTGAATTATCCAACCATCCCTTTTTCGTGGCTACCCAATTTCACCCCGAATTCCAATCCCGACCGAATAGTCCGCACCCGCTATTTCAGGGATTTGTAGCCGCAGCAACCAATTTATTGGAACTCAGCCCAACCTAAAGGACAGCACCCTACCCATGGACAATTAGACCAGACCGGGTTGTATTCCAATTCCCTGTTTAATTCTTAGACTGAATTATCGGAAATTTTGGGTTGAAAACCCCTAAGTTCCACTTAGGCTTTTTGTTGTATTTTAGTGTATACTAAATAAGAAAGTTTCAAACACAGGTAATGAAGCTAAGATATCGATACAGAATCTACCCAACAGACCAACAAAAGAGGCTAATATCTCAATTGTTTGGTTGCTGTCGGGTGGTTTTTAACGATGCCTTAGCCTACTGCCAAGAACAATACCGTGCGGGTAACAAAAAACCTTCTGGTAATGAGCTTTCTAAAAGGCTAACAGAACTCAAAAAGACAACTGAAAAGCAATGGTTAACAGAAGTTTCTGCCATTCCCTTACAACAAAGTTTAAGGGATTTAGAGCAAGCCTATTCTAACTTTTTCAAATCTTGTAAAGGACAGAGAAAAGGCAAGAAAGTTAAACCTCCCAAGTTCAAGAAACGTAAATCTAAGCAATCAGCTAGATTTACCGATAATGGTTTCAAACTCTATCCTAATTCTGATTACATTCACCTGGCTAAAATAGGTGATATTAAAGTAATCTGGAGCAGAGAATTACCCGCAGTTCCTTCTAGTGCTACCTTAATCAAGGATAGTGCTGATAGATATTTCATTAGTTTTGTTGTTGAGTTTAATTCTCAACAATTACCCCAGAATGAAGAAAGTGTTGGGATTGACTTAGGGATTACTGATTTTGCGACATTAAGCCATGGTAAAAAAATTAAATCCCCTCAACCTTTAAAGAAACAATTAAAGCGTTTAAGGAGATTACAACGTAATTTGTCAAGAAAACAGAAAGGGAGCAAAAGAAGAGAACTTACTAGAAAAAAACTAGCTAGACTTCACGCCAAGATTTCTGATATTAGAAACGATTTTTTACATAAACTTTCAACCCAGATTATTCGTGAAAACCAAACAATAGTCTTGGAAGACTTGAATGTATCAGGGATGATGAAAAACCGAAAACTATCCCGTGCCATTTCGGATTTAGGCTGGCGTAGTTTTAGAACTATGTTAGAAGCTAAATCAGTCATGTACGGGCGTGATTTTCGAGTAATTGATAGATGGACTCCTACTTCTCAAACTTGCTCTTGCTGCGGTTTTCGTGGTGGCAAAAAAGAGTTAAATATTAGAGAGTGGATTTGCTTAAATTGCGGTGAATCTCACGATAGGGATGTTAACGCCGCAATTAATATCAAGGTCGCCGGAGGGCTTTCGGAGACTTTAAACGGACGTGGAGGCAAGCAGAAGACCACTAAGATTTGTGGCAGCAGCCCGCGAAGCGTCAACCCACTAGAATTCAAGCAGTTGTCCCCTGAGCTTGTCGAAGGGTTGCTCTGCTTAAATAGATGGAATCCCCGTGCGTTCACGCCGGGGCGGATGTCAACCTAGAATTGTTAATTCAGTCAGAAAGAAAGAGCAGGGGCATCAATTTCTAATTTCAGGGGAGATTTTGATCCTATCTGATCGGTAATTATTCTATAATGATACAGAATGGGTAAGCGATCATTGTCCTCTGGTCTGTTGATCCGATTTACAAGCGAGTTGAGTCCCGGGAAGGATTCACAGGTCTGAGGAGGTTCTGTGGCGTACTGGATCAAAATGAATTATGAGCGAGAAACCTATCTCGTTGATCTCGATAGTGTAAGTGCGTTTGCATCTGGATTTAATAAACGGATTGCCTTTTGGTTGCCAGCTAATGGCAAACAAATGATTATTAACCATCAAATTAATCCCAAAACCTATGAGGATATTTTAGGATATATTCAAAGAATTACAACCCATTGCCCAACTAACTATTGGGTTAGAATTGTTTATGATCGTCATGAATATATTATTGACTTGAATCGTCTTAATACCTTTGTAATTGATTCGAGCCAACGCATTACATTTTGGCTTCCCGATGGTAAAGAACCCGTTATTATTAACCCTCAAACCAATGCTGAAGCCTATTCTAAAATTTTAGATTTTATTCATAACAAAACCGGGCATTCTCTGCCATAACGAAATTACGAATTACGAATTACGAATGGGTAATGGAAAGAGTTTACCTCCCCTGCTCCCCCTGCTCCCTCTGCTCCCCCTGCCTCCCCTGCCTCCCCTGCCTCCCCTGCTCCCCCTGCTCCCCTGCTCCCCCTGCTCCCCCTGCTCCCCCTGCCTCCCCTGCCTCCCCTGCTCCCCTCAACCCCTCAACCCCTTTGTCGCCAAAGTTTAATTGTTCCATCCGTACTTCCACTAACAATTAAATCTTCAGAAGGACTATAAGCCACCGTCCCAACCCCATCTGTATGACCAGTGAAGGTCTGAATCGGGTCTGATTGGTTTCCGACCTGTAAATTTGGGCTAATTTGCCATAGCTTTAAGGTTTTATCCTGACTTCCACTCACTAAAATTCTACCGTTTGGAGAAAAGGCCAGGGATTGCACAGCACCCGTATGACCAAGGAAAGTTACTAACTCCTGACCAATTTCTAGCCACCAGAGTTTAATGGTTTTGTCCTCACTCCCCGTGGCCACGGTTAAACCATCGGGACTAAAAGCCACTGACCAAATGGGGAAGGAATGACCGACTAAAAGAGCATCGGAATGTCGGTGATCTAAACTCCATAATCCTACTGTGCCATCTCCACTCCCACTAGCCAAGAACAAATTATCGGGACTAAAAGCTAATGACCAAATCGGAAAGGAATGGGCTTTTAAATGGGGGAGAGGTTGATTAGAGGTTAAATCCCAAAACCCAATCATACCATCAAAACTGCCCGCGGCCAAGAGTTGACCATTGGGACTAAAGGCCAAAGAACAAATTGGAACCGATAGTCCTAAGTCCAATACTTGATGTTGACGGGTAATTGTATTCCAAAGATGAACATTTTTGTCAGATTCAATCGCTAGTATGGGAGAATTTGGACTGAATGCTAACCCATAGCCCGGATATTCTCGGTCTAAATTGTCCGCTAAAATGATAGGCTGGCAGGGGGTTTTCAAGTTATAGATTTGCAAAGTGGTGTCATCACTGCGACTGGCAAGAAGTTGGCCATCACAACTAATCGCAACCACTCGTACTGCATCGGAATGGATAGGAAGGGTATCACAACATTCCCAATTTAAAAGTTGAGGCTGTAGCATATTGAAGGAGTTAATCTCTTGAAACTAGCAGACTGGATCGGGTTTCTTTGTTTAATTATTGCTTTAATTATTCTATGGCAGTTTAGGCAGATCTTACTGCTGGTGTTTACCTCGGTTGTTTTCTCAATTGCGATTAACAGTTTAGTGCGTCGGATACAACGGTTTGGACTGCGACGAGGGTGGGCTGTTCTCCTGTCCCTAACTTTAATTGTGGTCATGGGTGCGGTGTTAATTAGTATGGTTTTACCTCCGTTTTGGGGGCAGTTTCAAGAACTAATTAAACTGGTTCCTATAGGATACGATAAATTTCTGATTTGGCTAAACCATTTAATTAAAAATCCTCCAATTTGGCTTCCGAATCTGAATATTAAACTACCGAATGTAACTCAAATAGCACAACAAGTTGGGCCTCTAGCTCAAAAACTATTAGGAAATTTCTTTGCGTTCTTTTCTAACTCAATTGGCAATTTTTTACAGTTTGTATTGGTATTAATATTTACTTTGATGTTATTAGCAGATCCTTTGTCCTATCGTCAAGGATTTGTGCGTCTATTTCCCTCATTTTACCGCCATCGGGCAGATTATATTCTATCTCAATGTGAAATAGTCTTGTTGCAATGGATGGGGGGTATTGTGATTACTTCCACTTTTGTTGCAGTCTTGAGTGGTATTGGTCTATTAATTTTGGGGGTTCCCTTTGTTTTTGCCCATGCCCTATTAGCGGGAATCTTTAACTTTGTTCCTAATATTGGCCCAACAGCCAGCGTCATTTTTCCCGTTGCGGTTGCCTTATTAGATACCCCTTGGAAAGCCTTGGCAGTGATTATCTTATACGTTATTATTCAAAACTTAGAAAGCTATTGGTTAAGTCCCCTAATCATGCAAAAACAGGTTGATCTGTTACCCGCGATTACCTTAACAGCCCAAATCTTTTTTGCCACCTTTTTCGGCGTGTTAGGCTTAATTTTAGCTTTACCCTTAACCGTAGTTAGTAAAACTTGGATTCAAGAACTTTTACTTAATGATTTATTAGATCAATGGGAGTTAGGGGAGTAGGGGGAGTAGGGGGAGCAGGGGAGCAGGGGGAGCAGGGGGAGCAGGGGGAGCAGGGGGAGCAGGGGGAGCAGGGGGAGCAGGGGGAGCAGGGGGAGCAGGGGGAGCAGGGGGAGCAGGGGGAGCAGGGGGAGCAGGGGGAGCAGGGGGAGCAGGGGGAGCAGGGGGGCAGGGGAGCAGGGGGAGCAGGGGGGCAGGGGAGCAGGGGGAGGTAAACTCTTTCTATTACCCATTCCCCATTCCCCATTCCCCATTCCCTATTACCTATTACCTATTACCCATTACCTATTGCCTATTGCCTATTCCCTATTCCCTATTCCCTATTCCCTATTGCCTCTTTTTATAATTACCAAAGGAAAAAAATGGTTGATCCCTATACGAATTATGACTCGAATTCTCCTAATGTTCATGAAATTGCCCAAGATTTCCGTCGTTTGGGTTATGTCGGGTTTTGGGTACAATCTATCTTGGCAATTATTCCGATATTGCTTTTAATTTTTGTCTTGTTTTTAAGACCGGCTTCCCCTTCTAATACTAACAATTCAGCCTTGGTTATAGTTTTAGGATATGGATGTTTATTTGCTTTAATTTTTACAATTTATTGGTGTTTCCGATACACTCAAATTGGCAGTAAATTAGAAGATCCGAATGAGCGCCCCCCGAAAGTAGAAGTAGTTCATGCCCTATGGATTGGAATTGTGATTAATCTGATTGGTATGATCTGTGTAATTTTAGTGGGTTTCTTAATTGTGGGAACCTTATTGTATCGGATGCTGACCTTACCCCCGGGAGGGTCTAAAATTCTGACTCCAACTCCGGGGACAACGGTTTTGAATCCAGGTTCTATTGTCACCCCGTTCAATCTAATTGCAATTCAGGCTATGCTAAGTGCCATGGCTGCGGAAGTAATCGGAATTGCCGTGAGTTTGTGGTTATTAACTCGTGTCAGTTCCCATCAGTCTAATCTCAAATAGACACTCTGTATTTATCAATTTATTTCCCGTTGTTCTTATGCACCAGAATGGAGTCTAATTCATGTCACAATCTCTGATTTCGGCGATTATTTGTACCCACAATCGAGAACAATATTTGGGTTTAGCAATTGATAGTTTACTGCAACAAGATTTTACTGATTTTGAAATTATTGTTGTTGATAATGCTTCAACGGATGGAACCCGTCAAGTCGTTGAAGCTCGTCTTCCCCATCCTAAACTCCGATATATTTATGAACCCGTAACGGGGTTATCCGTGGCTCGTAATACAGGGGCAAAAAACTCCCAAAGCCCGATTATTGCCTATTTAGATGACGATGCCATTGCCACACCTCCATGGTTAAGAGTGTTATATTCAGCTTATGAAAATCATCCAAAACTGGCGATCGCTGGAGGGAAAGTCACATTGATTTGGCCAGAGGGAATCACTCCCCCACCTTGGTTGTCTGATAATTTAGCCGGAAATTTGGGTGCATACAATTTGGGAGACCAGTGGGTTGAAATTCAAAATCCTGGTTTGACACCCAGAGGGTTAAATTATTCCATCCGTAGCAGTTTCTTAGAGAAAATTGGCGGTTTTGATGTCAATTTAGGTCGGGTGGGAAAACGGTTATTATCTAACGAAGAATTACAGATGACTGAACTCGCCCTTAAACAAGGTTGGCAAGTCGCTTATATTCCTGAAGCGTTAGTTGCCCACCATGTTGCACCGGAACGCGTCAACCGAGCTTGGTTTATGGAGCGGGGATGGTGGCAAGGCATTAGCGAATGTTATCGGGAACAGTTAGCAGGGCGGGATGGAATTGTGCAACTGGGACGAGGTGGGGAACGCATTATCCGAGGGTTATACAAAACCATTAAATATTTTGATAATCCTGCCTTACGATTTGATAATTTCGTGTATGCTTATGGTCAAATCGGTTATTTGGGTGCTGCAATTTCTGGCTTAGTTCATTCTGAATCTAAACCAGAGAATTCTCAAAAATAAATTGCAATCGTGGTCAATCATTTTATCTATTGTTAAGTTTAACTATGAATTCTAACCCCTCCAAACTTCCCGTTTCTGTTTTGATTCCAGCCAGAAATGAACAATCGAATTTACCCGCCTGTTTAGCGAGTGTAGCCCGGGCTGATGAGATTTTTGTAGTTGATTCCCAAAGTAGCGATCGCAGTGTGGAAATTGCCGAAGATTATGGGGCTAAGGTGGTTCAATTTTATTTTAAAGGGGGATGGCCGAAAAAGAAAAATTGGTCATTAGAAACCTTACCCTTTAAAAATGAATGGGTGTTAATTGTAGATTGCGATGAACGGATTACCCCCGAGTCTTGGGATGAAATTGCTGAAGTAATCAAAAACCCAGAATATACAGGATATTATATTAATCGTCGGGTCTTCTTTTTGGGAACATGGGTGCGTCATGGGGGCAAATATCCCGACTGGAATTTGCGTTTATTTAAGCATAAATTAGGCCGTTATGAAAACTTAAATACGGAAGATGTTCCCAATACTGGCGATAATGAAGTTCATGAACACGTTGTCATGTCTTCCGGTCAAGTAGGATATCTGAAAAATGATATGCTCCATGAAGATTTTCGAGATTTATTCCACTGGATTGAGCGTCATAATCGTTATTCTAATTGGGAAGCTCGGGTTTATTATAATACTTTGATGGGGACGGATGATAGCAAAACTATTGGTGCTGATCTATTTGGGGATTCGGTTCAACGCAAACGATTTTTAAAGAAAATTTGGGTGAGATTACCCTTTAAACCCTTGCTAAGATTTATTATATTTTATATCATCCGCTTGGGATTCTTAGATGGTAAAGCCGGATATATTTATGGCCGTCTTTTGAGCCAATATGAATATCAAATCGGGGTGAAATTATTTGAATTGCGTACATTTGGTGGACAATTAAATGTTACTCCAAAATCTGCTAAACCCCCCATTCCCCATTGATTTATGTTGCAAGAAAAAACAACTTTTGTGGATTTACGCCAATATGATCAATCTAATTTTGATCGGGGAAAACCGGGTTGGTTTGTGTTGTTATGGTGGTTAGTGCAAGCGATCGCATTTCCCCTCAGCTTACATCCTTTTAATGGAATTCGCTGTCAAATCCTACGATTATTTGGAGCTAAAGTCGGTCAAGGCGTGATCCTGCGTCCCACCGCCCGATTTACCTATCCTTGGAAAGTTACCATTGGTGATTACAGTTGGATTGGGGATGATGTTGTATTTTATAGTTTAGATGAAATTATTGTCGGTGAACATTGCGTTATTTCCCAAAAAAGCTATTTATGCACCGGAGGTCACGATATTAAAGATCCTAAATTTGAATTACAAACAGCCCCCATTTACATTGAAAATGGGGTTTGGGTGGGGATGGATTGTTTTGTTGGGCCAGGGGTTAAAATTGGCGCAAATTCAGTGATTGGGGCGCGTAGTAGTGTATTTAAAAGTATGCCCTCCGACCAAGTTTGTATCGGCTCTCCTTGTCGTCCCTGTTATCCCAGACCCATGCACTAATCTAAGGGAATAGGGAATAGTAAGTTATAACCCTTGTTAGAAAGTTTAGTATTGTCCTACCTTAATTGATAGCACTATAGATTAAATCGCCTTAAAAAGAGCGAGATCTGTTTTCCCCCTGGTTTTAATCCCGTTTAATTTCCGAATGTCTTTCTAGGGCAAATTGAATGAGTTGATGCACCAATTCAGGGAAGGAAACCCCCGTTGCTGCCAAAAGTTGGGGATACATACTCGTAGCCGTAAAACCAGGGAGAGTATTAATTTCATTAATTAAAATTTCTCCGGTTTTTTCCACATAGAAAAAGTCAACCCGTCCCAACCCGGCGGCATCGACAGCTAAAAAGGCTTGAATCGCCATTTCTTTAATTTTATTGGCTATTTCATCGCTAATTTTTGCTGGGATAAATAGATCGGCTTTGCCCTCGGTATATTTAGTTTCATAATCGTAGAAATCACTATTAAAGGTAATTTCTCCCACTACAGAAGCCTTGGGTCTATCTGTTCCTAATACGGCACATTCGACTTCCCGAGCCATAACTCCCGCTTCTACAATAATCCGTCGATCATAACTGGCTGCGTTATCTAGGGCAGTTTCTAATTCTTGACGGTTTCTGACTTTGGAAATGCCAACGGATGACCCTAAATTAGCGGGTTTGACAAAACAGGGATACCCTAATTCCGCTTCTAATTCATCACATAATTTAGGGAAAATACAGGGGTTAGAATAAATTTGCGATCGCATCACCAGTTTATATTTAACTTGGGGTAAACCCGCTTGAGAAAATGCCATTTTCATCGCAATTTTATCCATGCCAATGGCAGAACCTAATACCCCGGAACCGACAAAGGGAACCTGCATTAAAGTTAATAACCCTTGAATGGTTCCATCCTCGCCATTGGGCCCGTGTAAAATGGGAAACCAAAGGTCAATTTCTGATAAATTAATATTTTGAGGAATGCGATCGCCCGGTTGAGCTTCATCGCTAGTTAATAGGGGTTTTCCCGAGGCTAAAACCTGTTGGGCAATTTCGCTATCTTTCCAAACCCCATTTTTTTGAATATAGACGGGTAGCAGTTCGTATCGAGTTGCATTTTCATCGCTGGTTAAGGCTTTGGCGATCGCCCTAGCGGAACTAATCGAAACTTCATGTTCCCCAGAACACCCACCAAATAATAATCCCACCCGTAATTTAGTCATAGCCATTGGAATCAGTGATCAGTTATCAGTTATCAGTTATCAGTGTCAGAGTCAATATTTGAATTTTCGGTAATTTTAAACCTTGGACAGTACCTTGAGGCTGCATCAAGGGTAAAAACTCCTCCACCTTTTCGGCTCCGGCTATTTGTAAGGCTTTTAAAAGCTGGCTGGTTTCATCCATCAACTGTTCTACATTAATCCCACTATAATCAGGATAATAATAGTCTAGTTTTCCCAGCCCTTCCCCCATCAAAATAACAGCCCCTTTCCAATTTTTTTGGCTTAAATGGTACAACCCGACGGCGATTTGTAAAACCCCTTGATAGAATTTTTTCTCCGGTTGTGGTGCTTCCATCCACAAAGCCTCTAAAGTGTCGTGACAAGCATAGAATTGTTGTTGATTAAATTCTTCAACTCCTTGCCAAAACTCCTGGGGAATTTCCTCTTGCATGGATTTAAACTCCTAACCCAAAACCAGATATGAGTAAGAATTTACTAACTCTATCTTTTCCTAAAATTAAACACCTAACACCGACACCAATACCCAATAATTATTACATTGTGGAGCGAACTTCTTCAATTTCTTCTAGGGAAATTTTTTGTTGATCTCCAGCAAAATCATTGTCAGGGGTTAGGAATAGCATACAATGACATTCCTTGCGTTCTCGCATGGGAACACAGGGACAATTCCAAAAAGTATTTTTGACTTCAGCCTCTTTATCCTCATAATGACGACAAGGACAAAGAGGCGCTCCTAACTCGTCTTTATGTTTAGCTAAACCTTCAATTACCACAGCAGTAACCGAAGGTTCGGCGCAGAAGTAAGTTCCCGTGCGTCTGGCGTACTGTTCGGAGAACTGCTTCATCGCCATTAAGCTCTTTTGAGTGGATAATTTATCGTTAGTTTCTGGGGTCATGGATCGGCGTGTAATTTGTATAACAATATTATTTCGATTGTACCGCAAGGGGTGGCAACTTTGAAAAAAACAGCAGACAGGATCGATAAAATTACAGACAAAAAAATTAATTTATCCTGATTAATAGACTAAAAATTTGATTTTCTCAAGGAAGATTGCAGTTGAGATTTTAGAGGTTGATCGGGAATAATTTCTAATCCCAAATTAGCTAACTTTTGGCTAGGGTCATCAATTTTTTTATGAGACAATGGGGAAGAAGAATTCGGCCAAAGCAACCAACGACTTCCCCTGGGCAATTTTCTTAAAGATTCGGGATTTTGAGTTAACCAAATTATCGGGAAGTTAGGGAGATTTTCTACAACTCTATCTTCCCCAAACCGAACATCTGCTAAGGTATAAAGAACCACTCGATTGCCAGAAACTAGTCCGGTTTTTGCCGTCCATAACTGCACATTTAATTGACTGTGAGACGCATAAAAATATAAAGAAGCCGCAGCAATTACAGCTTGCTCAAAATCATCGGGTTGCCAGAAAAAAGCACTATCTAAACTAATAATAACTTCTTGACCCCCGTTAGAAGTTTCCAATTCCCTGACCCGTAATTCTCCATAACGCGCACTAGAACGCCAATGAATTAAACGGGTGGCATCACCATAACGATAGGGTCTTAAAGTGCGGGTAATGCCTTCTGTTGCCATTTGAAACTGACGATTTTCATAGACATTCGGGTTATAATCCTGTCCCATTTCATCAATGATCGGACAGGTAGTTAAGGGCAAAACTAACGGATAAACAATCGCCGTTGCCGGGGCTTCTCGTTCTCGACTACACCAAAATAATCCTAGGGGTGTGGCGGTTCTGAATTGCACTCCCAGCCAATGATAAATTCCGCGTTTCTGGGTGGGAATATAAGTCACCCATTGACGAGATTCATGGGGAGGTAAATATTCAATGACTGTGGTAGATTTTCCTAAACTGGGGGGTAATAAATCCTGAACTTGAATCAGCATTCTCGCTTGATGGGTAGAATTTTCAATCGTTAATTCCAGGGTTAAATCATCTCCCACACTTACGGGGTGAATGGTTTCTCGTTTAATTTTTAGGGCTGATAGGGAACGTTGGGGTAAAATTGCGGCGATCACTAATAAAGCAAAACTAATTCCACTAATCACATATAACCATCCCGCCATTGTGTTAGTAGCGGAGCCAAAGAAAAAGATAGAGAGTCCCATTAGTAATCCACCGCTATAAGCAGGAGCTACCGCATGAAATTCTAACCAACGTTGCAATTTAAACCGATTTTTTTTCATGGGAAAAAGTAATTGAGGACAAAGGAGATTGGGGTTGGGTTACGAAATTTTTACAAAGCCGACGGGGGAGATATATATTCTTTATAATTTAATTAATGCCAAATTGTGTTGAAGTCATCTAAAAAACCATGACGAACTCCGCTTCCCCCAAGCCTGTCCCCAAAATGCCTCCCCCCCCTAGTGGGGTGGAGCCTTCATCTGTTGCTATCAACTCTGGATCTTCGATCAAAATGATGGTCAAGGATGCTTACAGCAAAAAAGCCTCAGATATTCATATTCGGGTCGGACATACGCCTCGATTTAGGATTCAGGGTCAAATGGCCAGAGCCAAGGATCAGCCTAAAGTCACTCCTGAACTATTTGAACATTATTTGGATGAGATTCTGACTCCCCATCAACGCCAACAGTTTGCGGATACGAAGGAATTAGACACGGCAGTATTTTATCCGGGGTTAGTGCGCTGTCGGGTGAATTGTTTTGATTCCCTGACCGGAGGGGCGATGGTTTTACGTTTAATTCATTTACAAATTCCCTCCATTGATGAGTTAGCGTTACCCCCAGTTCTGAAAAATATTATTAGTTCTCCCCAGGGTTTAATCTTAATCACCGGGCCAACGGGTTCGGGGAAATCCACAACCTTAGCGGCGATGATTCGTCACTTGAATGAAACGGCTAAAAAGCATATTGTCACAATTGAAGACCCGATTGAATTTGTTCATCCCTCAAAGATGTGTTTGATTAGTCAACGGGAAGTGGGGTTACATACCTTAGAATTCAATAACGCATTACGGGCGGTTCTGAGGGAAGATCCCGACGTGATTCTAATTGGGGAAATGCGCGATCGGATCACTGTTAATACAGCCCTACAAGCCGCCCAAACGGGTCACTTAGTTTTAGGGACACTTCATACCCGCAATGCTTTAAATGCCATTAATCGTCTGTTAAACCTGTTTAATGTGGATGAACAACCGACGGTGCGGATTCAGATTTGTGATTCCTTAGTGGCGGTGATTGCTCAATTATTAGTTCCCACCGTGGATAATAAACGGACGGCGGTTCACGATGTTTTGGTGAATACCCCGGCTATGCGAGATTATCTGCTCAAAGGCGATGAGGAAAACGCCCTACAGTTAATGGAATCCGATACCTATGAAGGAATGCAACTGATTAACCAAGCCCTATTTGAACAGGTGATTGCCGCCCGGGTCACCATGGAAGAAGCCGAAAAAACCTCTCCCGACCCCACGGATTTAGACCGTCGCTTCCGTATTGCTGGGATCGACAGTGCGGGACTCGCCCGCCAGTTCAAAGAAGGTAAATCCCCCTTTAGTTAGAATCCTCAAGTCTGAGTGTCAAAATTTCCCTAATTTCTGTGTTCAGTTTCTTTTTTAATTGCCTCTAGGGTTTGTTTTAAGCTATTTTCATAGATACTATAAAATAAAGATAGACTAGGAGTGAAACCCGGGTCAACCTTAACTTGATGCTCAATTAAAACTTGTTGAGCCGAAATCGGTTCAATTTTCCAACTTCCCTGTAAAGCTTTTAAGTCCCCATCAACCAGTTTAAAATCAATTTGTTTGGGATAGGTTTCTGTACTAGCAATCCGAACCCTAGTTTGTTGTTTAAAAATAAGGGCCTGAACTTGATAAATTTGTTCAAATATTTTCTGATTCCCTTGAGTTTTTAAGACTTTACTACTGATAACATTCGGCAAAAATTGATAAAAATTATTATAATCTGTTAAAACTTTCCAAGTGGTATCCGCAGAACTATTAACAATAATTTTAGCTACATATTGACCATCTTTTCCCGTTACTGTTGCCCCTTGAGGTTGACTTGCTATTAAAGTAGGATTGACCATTTCACCCATCGCTAGAGGGTTATTGAGCAAGGTTATACTTAAACCTAAGACGGAAACGAATGTTGTCAAAACTGGATTAGATTTGTGGGGAGTAGAATTAAAGGGCATTGGTATTTTAAATTAGTTATTGAGGAGAGACGCAAAATTCTACGTTTCCACAGGTTGGGTTTATTATAACAGAAAAAACCGCAATAAAACCATTCTCTTTAAAATTTAGTAAGCCCTGAAGGGCTTTTCTGAGGGCTGAAGCCCTCACTACGAGATCCGATTTAAAGGTATAACTAAGGTCTAAGAATCCGGTGCATATCTAAACTGGGGGGTTTAACAATAGTTTGGGTTAACATATCGTGAATTTGTCCGCCATAATATGATTTAATGTGTTATGAATACTCTGAAAAAAAGCTGGTCTAGTTTGTTTACGTTCTGCGTCGGTTAATTCTGCACAGGCTGAATATAATCGCTGATTGGCTAAAGTATTATAACGAGCTAAAAGTTGAAAATGAGCAATTAAAGGGTGAATCATAAAATTAAGGATTTGAAAGTTCAATAGAGCCAAAATAGGGTTGATAATTGTGATTTTGGTCACATTGACATTGTTCCGCGATCGCCATAGCACTTTAACCCGATCACAAATTTTAAGTTATCTCAATCACAAATTATATTCCCAGAAATCACAAGTAAAGCTGATGTAAAATCACGTTCACTGTATGAAAAATCTGTAAAGATTAGAATATTGGGTTAACATTGAATATTTATGGTTCCTAAAGTTCAACTCCTACAATCTGCCCTGGGTGATTTGTTCGCTCAAGTGAACGCCACAGGTCATTTAACCGTTGCGGATCGGTATGGACTCCTCGCAGCGATTTTAGATGAATCCCTCTCAGAAGAAGAAAGACGCTGTGTAGATCGATTACTCCGAGGAGTCTCTCGCGGAAAAATCAAAATTGTGGATGAACTCTCTAGTTTACGATAATTAACATTTTCCTTTTTGTCCATCGGGCATAGTCGCACCACAAAAATTAGTTCCTTGTAATTTAGCATTATTGAGATTAGCATTTAATAAATTAGCATTATTAAATTGAGCATCTTCTAAAAACGCTTGATAAAGATCAGACCAAGAAAGGTCAGCATCCTTTAAATTCGCTTTTCTTAACGTGGTACTCAGGAGCTTTGTATCGCGTAAATCTGCCCCAGATAAATCCGCTTCGATTAAATTAGCTGAACTTAAATCCGCCCCTTTTAAATTAGCTCCTTTGAGGTTGGCTTTTTGCAAATTTGCTCCTAATAAATCCGCTCCTTCTAACTTTGCATCTGCCAAATTAGCCTGACTTAAATCGCATTGTTGACATTGATTGGTACTGATTAATCTTTCTACATCTCCCTGACGTTCTGCTAAAACCGGAAATCCAACCCCTAAACTAATTAAACCCGTAACAATAATTAATCGCAATTGGGGATTTATTCCACAAGTGTTGGTATAGTTTTGTAGCTGTTGAAATAATCTGAAATTGATAATTTTCATAACTTTTTAGGAAAACCAATTAACAAAAGTACCATTATTTGCTATTATAGGATATTGTTCTGTCATTTCTAAAGCTATGTCTGCGCCCGTTAGCGCCCCTGTGATTACCTCCTTTCCCCTCACTGCGGTGATTGGACAAGGTGCCATTAAGCTCGCTCTATTACTGGCGGCGGTTGACCCTGGTTTGGGGGGTGTGGTGATTGCCGGAAGACGAGGAACGGCTAAATCTGTGATGGCGCGGGCATTACACGCTTTATTACCCCCGATAGAAGTTGTTAAAGGATCAATTGCTAACGCTGAACCCGTTGATCAGACGCAACCGACGGAAATTGTCCCCACCGCCTTTGTTCAAATTCCGTTAGGGATCACCGAAGATCGATTAGTGGGTTCGGTGGATTTAGAACAGTCGGTTAAACAGGGTCAAACCGTATTTCAACCCGGACTTTTAGCTACAGCTAACCGAGGGGTTTTATATGTCGATGAAATTAATTTGTTAGATGATAATATTGCTAATTTATTATTAACAGTTCTCACCGAAAGCCGGAATGTAATCGAACGGGAAGGGATTAGTTTTGAACATCCCTGTAGACCTTTATTTATCGCCACCTTTAACCCCGAAGAAGGGTCATTACGGGATCATTTACTCGATAGAATTGCGATCGCCCTATCCGCCGATGGAGTTCTCAGTTTAGACGAACGGGTGCAAGCGGTAGATCAAGTCATGGACTATGCGCGATCGCCCCAAGATTTTTTAACACAATATAATCAGGAATTAGATGATCTGAAAACCCAGATTATTTTAGCCAGAGAATGGTTAAAAGATGTGGTGATTACCCCGGAACAAATCTTATATTTAGTGCAAGAAGCCGTGCGGGGTGGTGTCATGGGTCATCGGGCGGAACTCTTTGCGGTAAGAGTAGCCAAAGCCTCGGCCGCCTTGGAAGGACGTACCACCGTCAACGCCGATGATTTACGTCGGGCGGTGGAATTAGTGATTGTCCCCCGGGCTAAAATTGTTCCCCCTCCCGAGCAACAGCAACAGCAACCCCCGCCACCCCCACCGCCTCAAGATCAGTCCCCGGAAGATCAGGAGCAGGAAGACGAGGACGAGGAAGACGAGGAAGACCAGCCGGAAGAAGAAGCCACCATCCCCGAAGAATTTATTTTTGACCCGGAAGGGGTGATCCTGGATGATAGCGTTTTGTATTTTACCCAAATGGCAAACCGTCAAGGGAAATCCGGCAGTCGCAGCGTGATTTTTTCCGATGACAGGGGGCGGTACATTAAGCCCGTTTTACCCAAGGGGAAAGTCCAAAGAATTGCCGTTGATGCGACGTTACGCGCAGCCGCACCCTATCAACAAGCCCGACGTCTGCGGGAACCGGGGCGAAAAGTGATTGTGGAACAGGGGGATATTCGGGCGAAACGGTTGGCCCGGAAATCTGGGGCGTTGGTGGTATTTGTAGTAGATGCGTCGGGTTCCATGGCCCTGAACCGGATGCAGTCGGCAAAGGGGGCTGTGTTACAACTGTTAACCGAAGCTTACCAAAGTCGAGATCAGGTGTCGTTAATTCCCTTCCGAGGGGAACAGGCGGAGGTGTTGTTACCGCCCACTCGTTCGATTGCGGCGGCCCGAAAACGGCTGGAACGCTTACCCTGTGGGGGTGGATCGCCCTTAGCCCACGGGTTGACTCAGGCGGTGAGAGTCGGGGTGAATGCCAAACAGTCGGGGGATATTGGTCAAGTGGTGATTGTGGCGATTACTGACGGGCGGGGGAATATTTCTTTATCTCGGTCTTTGGGAGAACCCCAAATTGAAGGAGAAAAGCCGGATATTAAGAAGGAAATATTAGAAATTGCTGCAAAAATTCGCGGGTTAAAGATGCAATTGTTAGTGATTGATACCGAAAGTAAATTTATTTCTACGGGGTTTGCGAAGGAGTTAGCGAAAACGGCGGGGGGGAAATATTATCACCTTCCGAAAGCGACAGATCAAGCGATCGCGGCGATGACCCAAAATGCTTTAAGAGAGGCGATCGGATCTTAAACCCTAAAGTTAGATAATCTTGATTATGCTAAAAAAAATCAAAATTAAAGGTTACAAATCAATTCAATCCTTAGAATTAGAACTCAATAAAATTAATATTTTAATTGGGGCTAATGGGGCTGGAAAATCTAACTTGATTTCGTTTTTTAAGTTATTGTCGTGGATGATACAATCTCAAGGAAAATTGCAACTTTTTATCGGTCAATCTGGAGGGGCTAATTCCTTACTGTTTGATGGGGTTGCAATCACACCTCAACTGGAAGCAGAACTTAATTTTGAAACAGATTCAGGTCAAAATGATTACTATTTCAGATTGTTTTATGCAGCATCAGATACATTGATTTTTGGCGAGGAAAAGTACAGATTTTCTAGTTCTCGTTTTCGTTCAGTAGCTGATTGGATTTCTTTGGATTCTGGTCATAAAGAAGCCAAGATTATTGATCTTTTTAATCAAGGAGATTTGACAGCTAGAACTTTAGTTTCTTTAGTTCAGAATTGTAAAGTTTATCAATTTCATAATACCTCTGACACGGCTCGAATTCGGCAAAGGTGGAGTATTGAAGATAATCGTTATCTTCGGGAGGATGGAGCCAATTTAGCCTCAGTTTTGTTGAGATTAAAGGAAACAGAACCCAAACATTATCGAATTATTGTTGATACCTTAACTCAAATTACTCCCTTTTTTGATGATTTTGTTTTGGAACCCGTTAGTAATACTGTTATTTTACAATGGACAGAAAAAAATACGGATATTATTTTTAGTTCTCATCAAATTTCCGATGGAACGTTAAGAACAATGGCATTAGTCACCCTCTTGTTACAACCAATATCTGATTTACCGGATGTTTTAATCTTAGATGAACCCGAATTAGGTTTACATCCCTATGCCATTAATATTATTGCAGGATTAATTCAGAGTATTTCTCACGAAGTTCAAGTAATTTTAGCGACTCAATCAACCTTTTTAATTGATTGTTTTGCACCGGAAGATATTATTATTGTTGACCGTAAACAACGTGCTTCTGAGTTCAAGCGTCTCGATCCTGAACCTTTGAAAGATTGGTTAGAGGAATATTCTTTATCGGAACTTTGGAATAAAAATGTTTTGGGAGGAAGGCCCAAGTGATGATCCGCTTACATATTATTGCTGAAGGTCAAACGGAAGAAGAATTTATCAATACAATTTTAACAGAGCATTTAGGCTATTTTAATATTAGCACTGATGTCCATTGTATTACAACGAAACGAACAAGAACCGCAGTTCATCGAGGCGGTTTAGTCAGTTATCAAAAAGCAAAAAAAGATATTATTCTCTGGTTAAAACAGGATAAACATCCTGAAGCTAGATTTACAACAATGTTTGATTTATATGCTTTACCTAATGATTTCCCTGAATTTGAGGAAGCACAGAAAATACCTGATCCTTACCAAAAGGTTGAACAATTAGAGAATGCTTTATTTGGCGATATCAACGATAGTCGTTTTATTCCCTATATTCAATTACATGAATTTGAAGCTCTGATTTTATCTGATCCCATTAAACTTGAAGAACGATTTCCAGACTATCAATCAGAGGTTCAACAATTAGTTTCTCTCTGTCAATCTTTTGACTCCCCAGAACTCATTAATGATGGAGAACAAACGGCTCCTTCTAAACGAATTATTCAAGCTATTCCTCTTTATGAGGGTGCAAAACCTTCTGTTGCACCTTTAATGGCTCAAAAAATTGGTTTAAAAACTATTAGACAAAAATGTCCTCATTTTAATCAATGGATAGAACGTTTAGAGAATTTATCTCAACCCGAACAACATTGAATTTAAACATTATTATTACTAGAAAATAGAAATTGTGATGAATTTTGGGCGAGTCTTAAATCTCTATTTCTATTTCTTTAAGCTCTCTTGAATGTTCTGGTTGCAGTGATTTCGTTCGTTGTCATGGTCATGATCATTTGATCGTTGGTGAATTTTATGGAAGATGTGGCAGAGGGATTCTCAACATTCTGGGTGAACAAGGTGTCACTCCCATCAAAAGTGGTGATGTATTTGCCAACTTTGTTTGTTCCTGGGTCAGACTGATACTCCTGTCCTAAAGTAAAGCTCATCTTGATGGTCTTGAGGCTGGTGACGGTGGTAATCGTGAAGTTGTCGCCGTAAATCTCTACAATCACGTCCGGCTTGGTTGATGCCAAAACATTTCGGATGATCATCCCAACATCTTCAGCCTTCAAGTAATCCTCGAAGTTCTCTTGGGAGACAAACGTGTATTTTCCAGCAATTTGTACAGTCATGGGGAAATCCTGATTTAATTTATATCTGAGAATAAGCTGTTCCGCATTTAAACTTTATATCCTAGCCAGCGAGGACGCTGGCACTACAAGGGTTTCACGATTTCCCAATCCCCTATTTAGATGCTTAACAGCTTAAATATATTTGAAAATTCGTTTTTAGTCAATTGTTAATTCTTATTCCGGTTATCTCATGGATACGGATGCTGAATATAAAGCTCTTTCAGCCCTAGCAGAAACTTTAGAAATGTTTGATAATCCCCAAATTGAGGGAAAACTTTATTTATATAGTGAAAGAAAGCCCTGTGAAAGTTGCCAGGACGTGATTAGACAGTTTACACAAAGGTTTCCCAATCTTGAAATTACCTTGTTTTGGGATCATCCTTATCCACCCTCATCTTAACAGGAGAAATCATTCATGACACGCTTAGTTTCTCTTTATCCAGAATTTAAGCTGAGTTATTCTGCACAAGTTCCTGAACATTTGCGTCATCTGATTTATAGTGTTTGGCAATATCGCTATCAAGAACTGTACATCAATTTTTTGAAATCTAATCTCCAATAAATTGGAATTCAATGGTTATTAGTGCAAAAATAGTGAGATAATCAATAGTTGATACTCCCACCCCTACGCTATGCTAAAGGGGTGGGATTCTCGTATCTAGCCCAGTCAAAAAGAGACAGTTGAATGTACTCTTGTTTAACCGTATTCACCGAATTCGGGGGTGTGCCAAGCACCCCATCAGTTAAACCGGATGAATCCATTACAGAAGCATCTCTCTTTAGGTCTAACTGACATGAGAAACCATCCCATTGAGATAGATTTCGTGCAGCATTAAGGTCGGAATTATGGTAGTGACCATCAGGGCAATTAAAATCGTACCGATTTCTTTTACCAATCACACCACAAGTCGAACAAGATTTAGAAGTATATGGTGCAGGTCTTTTAATTAATTTCAATCCTTTCAGAGCTAACTTATTGACTTTCACTCCTCCTAAAGTCGGGTATTCTACATCCCACGCTTGACTTGAAAGACGTGGGATGTAGAATATGGTTGTTGTAAAAATTAAGTTAAGTGAGAATAAGTCAATGAAAGTCGTCATTGTAGGTGGAGTAGCCGGTGGCGCATCCTGTGCGGCTCGTCTGCGCCGATTAGATGAAACGGCAGAAATCATCATGGTAGAACGTGGCCCCTATGTTTCCTACGCCAATTGTGGGCTCCCTTACCATGTCGGGGGATTGATTGAAAAAGAGTCCAGTCTATTAGTTGCGGATGAAAGCACATTCCGAAACCAGTTTGCGATTGATGTGCGGACACGCTGCGAAGCGATCGCCATTTCACCGGAAAATAAAACCGTAGATTTGCGGAATGTTGCCACGGGTGAAGTTACCACCGAATCCTACGACAAATTGGTGCTCTCACCCGGGGCTGCTCCGATTCGTCCCCCAGTGCCGGGAATTGATCTTCCGGGTATTTTTTCTGTTAGGACTGTACCCGATGCCCGCACCATCCGCACCTGGATTGAACAGGGTACAACGGAGCCATGTGGAATGGACACCTATTCGGGATTTCAGACGGTTAAACGGACGAAGCGGGCGGTGGTCGTCGGTGGTGGCTTTATCGGACTGGAGATGGCCGAAAACCTGATTCATCTGGGACTGGAAGTGACCCTAATCCAGAGGGGTAATCAAATCCTGACTCCCATCGATCAGGAAATGGCTCGTTTTGGCGAACGCTACCTAGAAAAACACGGTCTTCGCATCTCCCTGAATGACGGTTTGACCGGATTTCAACAAGCTGCCAATGGCTCGTTGGAAGTTCTCACAAAATCCGGTAAGACTTATCCCGCAGATATTGTCATCCTGGGAATTGGGGTGAAACCCGAAACGGATCTGGCGAAACAGGCGGGACTAGAAATCGGCGAGCGAGGCGGTATCCGGGTTGATGACCAAATGCGGACTAGCAAACCGGATATTTTCGCCGTTGGGGATGCGATCGAGGTTAAAGATTTTGTCACCGGGCAATGGTCTCTCTATGCTCTAGCTGGCCCAGCGAATCGTCAGGGTAGAATTGCCGCCGATGTTATTGCTGGGCGTAACTCCCGTTTCCGAGGAACTCAAGGCACTGCGATCATTGGCTTGTTTGGGGGTGCGATCGCTTGGACGGGTGTTAGTGAAAAAGTCCTAACCCGACTCGGTGATACGGATTTTGAAAAAATCTATATCTATCCCAACTCCCACGCCGGATATTATCCCGGTGCGAAAATGCTGGCGATGAAAGTCATTTTCCGCAAATCCGATGGCCGGATACTGGGAGCGCAAGCCCTCGGTTTGGACGGGGTGGATAAGCGGATTGATGCTATTGCCATGGCGATTCAGATGGGTGCGACCATTTATGATTTAGAAGAAACCGAGCTTTGCTATGCACCTCAGTTTGGCAGTGCCAAAGCTCCTGTCAACTTTGCGGGAATGGTGGCGGCCGATGTTCTCAGAGGTGATATGCCTTTAAGTCATTGGAATAATATAGAATCAGGCCTGCTTCTCGATGTCCGTAATCCAGAAGAACTCGAAATAGAAAGTGTACCCGGCGCGGTCAATATTCCCTTACCTGAACTCCGCGCTCGTTTGGGCGAACTCCCCCGGGATCAAGAGATCCTCGTCTTTTGCCGATCGGGTCAGCGTGCTTACTACGCAACACGGATTCTGGTACAAAACGGATTTAAAGCCCGAAATCTATCGGGAGGAATGATGTCACATTCGGTGATGTTAAGGGAGGAAACCGTGGGTGGTACTTTATACTAAAATCTTGATTGAATAAACCCAAACCCGAAAAATCCATACTTTCGGGTCTAGTTATTGTTAAGAAACCAGGTTGATATCCCCAGATACTAACCTGGAAATATAGTGTTTAAATGTGGTTTGACCTCATCAAAAATCAAGGTAGAAATGAACACTATCCCATCCGATGCCCTAGTCTTTTTTGGAGCTAGAGGCGATGATGCTAGTAAACTTTTGGTTGGTAGTCTATTGACGTTATCAATCGCGATCGCACCCTTCCCAGTTAGAGCCAATGAGCGATCGCCGATCCCTACCCCTCCAGAGGAAATCAATTCTAATCCCCAGCAATTACCCGAATATTCGGAATTATTCACTGATCACCAAGCCATTCTCTCATTATCAGAGATACCTGTCTTTTCTACTCAGGCAAAAGATCTATTAGTTGAAAATAGCACAGATTCAACCCTTGAGACTCCTTCCCCTCAAGCCAACCCAACGGAGACAGAAGATCAACCTCAATCCCCAGAATCCCAACCTGCAAACCCTTTTAGTGGCAAGCTGACGGGGGATTGGGGCGGTTTTCGCAGCACCCTTGCCGATCACGGGATGACATTTGACTTAGAATTCACCCAGTTTTACCAGGGCCTAGTATCCGGTGCCGGAGATCAACCCTTTGAATATGGCGGTCGGCTGGATAGCTTTGTAAAATTGGATACCGCCAAACTCGGACTCTGGGAAGGAGGAGGTCTGAATACCCATCTTGAGTATCGCTTTGGCAATCTCCCTGGAGCTTTAGGGAATACTTTTTTCCCGACCAATACAGCGATGGAGTTTCCCTCAGCCAGCCCGAATACTGTAATAGCAACATCTCTCTATTTTTCCCAACGCTTGGGCGATCGCGCTTCCTTCCTGATCGGCAAAATCAATGCCCTCGATCTGCTGGAAAACGATCTCTTTTTTGGGGGATGGGGCAACCGCCGATTTATGAATGCCGTCTTTGCGGCTCCGCCCAGTGGGTTAGTGCCACCGGTATTTATCGGTGCGATCGCCAATGTCAGACTTGATCCGGTCAATCTGTCGTTTTGGGTCTATGATCCCGATGATCGGACTCGGGATTACTGGCCAGGGGATCTGTTTAGCAATGGGATAACTTTTTCCCTCACCACCTCCTATAACACCCAAATTGCCCAACGTCCCACCAGCTTTTCGCTTACAGGCATCTACACCACCAAAGCAGGAACGGATTTTAGTTCTATATCTGAGAGTTTTAGGGCGGGTATAGAACCTTCGACAAAGCAGGGAGCTTATAGTGTTGCCTTCCAATTCTCCCATCTATTGCATCTGAATCCGAGTAACCCCCGACAGGGGTGGGGCGTATTTTTCAAGGGGGCTATCTCCGACGGGAATCCGAATTATGTCCAGAAGTCTCTGATCGCGGGCATTGGAGGGATGGGACTATTCCGGGGACGGGAGTTAGATAGTTTTGGCTTAGGGTATTACTACTATGACTTAAGCAATGATCTGCAAGACACCCTAAATTCCCGAAAAAATCGGTTTGGCGATGAACAGGGATTGGAGGTGTACTACAGTTATGGGGTGACTCCCTACTTCTATCTCACGGCTGATTTTCAATATATTGATCCTCCCCGTAATTTTATCGATGATGCCTTTATTGCTGGACTTCGAGCAAATATCCGGTTTTAAGGACAGAAAGTCATGGGGCAAGGGCGATCGCTGCGCCCGTTGCATAAGTCCTCTTACCTTAAATTACCCTAAAGTTCTGTGATAATATGTAAACAAAAATGGGTTATGGGCGCTTTTTGATGGGTCGTCCAATCCAGGCAAGTTTATTTAAAATTGAACCATGAGTAGCTCCCTCAGTAAAGCTGTCTTATTTGTAGACGGCTATAACATAATTGGAATCTGGCCTCTATTGCGACAGAAACGCGATGTTGACGACATGGAAACAGCGCGGAGACACTTGATTGAGACTTTAGTGGACTATAGCGCCTTTGAGGGACTTGATGCCCGACTGGTTTTTGATGCTCACTATCAAAATACCCCCGGCGTTAGTGAAACTATTACTCGCAATGTGTCGATTCATTATACCGGTTTTGGGCAAACCGCAGATACTTATATTGAAAAACTCTGTGCTTCCTTGGGACGTCAACTTAGGTTGTCCCGACGTCGGTTAATTGTGGCGACCTCAGACCGCGCTCAACAGTTAACTGTCACCGGCTATGGGGCGGAGTGGATGTCCGCCGAACAGTTGGCTGAAGCGGTGGAAGCTACTACCCAGCGTCGTCAGCGTCGTCATCAACCCCGAAAACCATCTCCGAGCCGTTTTTTGGCGAATTCCCTGGACGCCGAGGCTCAAAACCGTTTGGCTCGCATGAGGATGGGGTTATAATCACTGCATCAAGAGGGTTTCAGCTTTTGCAGCCAAAGTCAAAAAAAAATTATTCAAAAAAGCTTGCAAAAATTTAGGATCTAGCGCTACTATTAGTAACTGTGGCTAAAAGAGAGACACAACGTTCCTCGGTAGCTCAGTGGTAGAGCGGTCGGCTGTTAACCGATTGGTCGTAGGTTCGAATCCCACCCGAGGAGTTTAACAAAATATTATTTGAATTTCAGGTTAGATGATAACCTAATCTGAAATTTGAAGCCAGTATCCTGCATTTCCCATGAGAAAGGTAGGATATTGTTTTGTATAGGCTCAAAACCATTCAATCTGATATCGATGATCTTACCCTTATTTCTGAGTTTAACCCTATTTGCTCAAGCCGCCCCTCCGGTGAATGAAATTGTACAACCGCAGCAGGTGCGACCCTTGCCCGGAAAATTAGATCAAATTCCGGTGTTTAATAGTAACAGTCCCGAACTCATTTTAAACGAAGGAATTTTACTTTCTACCTTTCCTAAAACCAATAAAAACCAGCCCGCAGCCCACTTAAATTTTCCCTTCCAAGGCAAATTTGATATTTTTGCTCACCACATTGCTAAACCTCCCCAAGAAAATGATTTAAGAACCCTTTATTTAGGAATATTAGCCTATAATCCTGGCAATAAACCCGTTACTATTAATATTTTAGAAGCCGCCAGTTATTTAAGTCAACCGGATGCGCCCTTTATTCCCCTGGATGCGGTTTTAGATAATTCAGCAGGTAATATTTTTGCTGGGCCAGGAAGTCGGGTAATGAATGATATTTTACGCGGAAAACGACAACCTGAATTTGTGGAAAAAATTATAATTCCGCCCCAAAGTAGTCGCCTATTATTAAATGCTCCCATTCCAGTTAAAAATTTAGAACCTCCTTTAAATGGTCGGTCTACTTTAATGCGTTTAGAGAGTGATGGCAAGGTTTATATTGCGAGTTTGGCTAAATATGCAACGGTGCAAAAAAACAAGACGGAAATTGCACCGACTCTCACAGAATGGGAACAATTATTACAGCAAGGAATGTTAGTTACACCCAGAGATCGTACCCCCACTCCTCCTAATACTAATCCTGAGCAAATTATCTATGGGCGGGTGGCGGGAGTGGCATTAGGTTCCCGTTGGAATGCTAATATTGTTGATCCAAACCGTTCTATTTTAACGATTCCCGAACCAGGAGAAGCCTTTTCTTATCCGATCGCAACCCTACCCAAAGGACAGTTAGGAACTAATCAAATTCAAAGCGCTCCTTTAGTGGTTAGATATCCCGATACTGCCTATCAAGCCCACGGAAATTATGGGGTAGAATATAACCTAATTTTACCGCTTTACAACCCAAAAAGTCAACCCCAAAAAGTTATTTTAACCTTACAAACTCCGATCAAAGAAGACAAATTATCCCAACCTGGATTAAGGTTTTTTGACCCTCCAGCTCCTCAAGTTTTCTTCCGAGGGACTGTTAAGTTCAGTTATGAAGATGATCAAGGAAAATCCCAAACTCGCTATATTCATTTAGTTCAAAGACGGGGACAACAGGGAGAAGCGTTAGTACAATTAACCATAAAACCGCAAGAAACTCGACCCGTCAAAGTTGATTTTCTCTATCCTCCTGATGCCTCTGCTCCTCAAGTTTTGACGGTGAAAACATTACCGTTAAAATAATAGATTTTAGTCTTTGTTTAACCCCAAAGATACAAAGAATTTGTAAATCCTAATTTTCTAGGTTAATTTTATGTCTCAAAGCGATGCACCAAAACCAAAACCGCCAGACTGGGGAACGTTGGGATGGTTAATTATTGCTTTATTTTTTTTTATTATTGCTATAGGAAATGCTTCGGGATTGGGAGACAGTCAAAACCGACCATTAACTCCTAGTTTTGATCAAACAGAATCGGATAATTAGGTAGTTATAATTATTTGCACCTATAAAAAATTTCGTTGTTGTGCTTTAGCACCCCTATTAAAAGCACTAAAGCACAACAACAATTAAACATGATTAACCAATTGTTAAGGCTAAATCCGTAGGTGATGTGATGACTGTTGCGGTTTGGACAACACTGGGTTGGACGTTTTTAACAATTCCTAAAATTCCTGAATTTGTAATCTTAATTATGGTGTCATTCCCGGAAGATGTAAAACTTAAATTAGCCAGAGGAATCGTATCGATGATATGAATTTTATCGCCTTCTGAAATCTTAAAATCCGTAATAATATCGGCGAAATTGATATCAGAAACCGTTGCGGCTTCATCCCCGCGTAATAGGAAAATATCAGCCCCGCCACCTCCGGTTAAAGTATCGGTACCTAAATCTCCGATGAGGAAATCATTACCATTATTGCCATTTAAACTATCATTACCTTGTCCACCGCGAATAAAGTCTGAACCCGCTCCTCCAAAGATGGTATCATTCTCCCGATTTCCATTTAAAATATCATTGCCCTGTCCGCCGGTAATGCTATCATTATCTTTTCCTCCCAAAATATAATCATTGCCGTCATTTCCATCCAGAGAATCATTCCCTTGATTTCCATTAATGACATCATTTCCTGTGGAACCTGTAACCCGATCATTTCCACCTCCGGCTAATAGTCCCCGAGGATTATTCTGGGTAATATCAGGGGTCATGGTTATGACATTATCTGCATCTAAATTACGAGGATAGGCATAACTTAAAGGCAGACTAGCGCGATTGATGGTATTAATAAATCCATTCAATATATTGGCATCTGAAATGATTCCAGAAACCCGACTGGGAATAATTCCATCGACAACGGCGGCATCCCAAATTACATTCCCGACTCGAATTTGATTAACAATTTCCAAGCCTTGAGTTACCGTACCAAAAACCGCATAACTCCCGTCTAAATTTGTGGAATTATCCGCTAAATTAAAATAGAATTGTGAGGAAGCGGTATCGGTTCCTGAAGACCGCGCCATGGCAATCGAACCGACGACATTACTTAACACCGGAGGAACGGTAATTCCTGCTTGTTTAAAAGTTTGACTATAAAGGGGTTTCTGTGGCGCCTTGAGGTTTAATTTCTAAGGGAATATTTCTGATTGCACCCGTAGCAGGATCAATAAAACCCCCACTTCCTAACGAATTTGCAGGAACATTAGGATCTTTACTTTGGGGGTCGCCTCCTTGAGCCACAAAGGGCGTGGGGTCAAGAACAACGCGGTGAAATAGGGTGTCATTATAAACATTTCGTTCAACTAAATCAACGAAATTTCCCGCCGTTATCGGAGCATTTGCTCCATCAACTTGAATGGTTATTGGTAAACCTTCAACCACCATAATCACGGTAGCAGCACTATTAATTTGAGGTAGATCAGCCATAATAAAATAATGAGTTAGATGGTCTTAAATTAACCTAATTTTCTCTTGATATTTTACAATCAATATGACAATTAGGATAAAATATTGCAAATATTCAGACACCCCACCTCAAATTTAAGTTCCTGTTATTCCTAAGATTGGGTAAACTGGATCAAAAGTTGTAATTATTCTCAATAATCATGTCCCGTCGTTTATTTCTAAGTTTCCTCTTATCTTTGGGTTTAGCTGTGTTCAGCTTCAACCTAACTTCACCCGCTTGGGCGTTAGGGGGAAAACTGCCCCCATTGAATCAACCCGCTCCTAATTTTACCTTACCCACTAATAGTGGAGAGGGAAAAATTTCTTTATCTGATTATCAAGGACAATGGGTTGTTCTCTATTTTTATCCTAAAGATTTTACCTCTGGATGTACTTTAGAAGCTCGTCGTTTTCAACAGGATTTACCAAAATATTTAGCGAAAAATACCCAAATTTTAGGGATTAGTGCCGATGATATTCAATCCCATGCTGAGTTCTGTGATTCGGAAGGGTTAAAATTTCCCTTACTAGCTGATGTTGATGGAAAAGTCAGTAAATCCTATGGTTCATGGATTAATTTTATATCCATGCGTCATACTTTTATTATCGATTCTGATGGGATTTTAAGGGAAATATTTCTCGGGGTTAATCCTGCAATTCATAGTCAGGAAGTGTTAGCCCGTTTGGATGAATTGCAAGAAACATAGTTTAAATTTAAACAAAACATAAAAAGGGAAGGTTTGAATTTCCCTCCCTTTTTTTTAAACTGGGTTTAATCCTAACATTGCTTTTAAGGTAAAAAAGGTAAAGGCAAAAACACTGAATAGTAAAATTACTAATGCAGTTGCAGTTACCGGGCGATTTAAGAGGGGTTTGAGACGTTCAAATAGGAAAAAGAAAATTCCTAGGGTAAAGGTAATAAAATAACGGGGATAGCGAGAAACGTTTTGAAAAAATTCTTGCATTGTCGGGGTTGGGATTAACTTTAGATTTTAGGTTTTCTCAGTTTAACAGATTAAGTCCTGTACTGGGTTTCAGTGGACATCAGACCCCTTTCTTGCCAGATGCCAATAGCGGTTGACAGGTTGGGGAGACCATGATATTAGTTAGGAATCCTAATAATTAGGACTCCTAACTAATATTCTATTGACTGACATGACGTTAAATGTTGAGGTTCTACAGACGAGTTTCCAACTGATAGAGGATCGAGAGCAAGATTTCAAGGTGGCTTTCTACACCAATCTTTTAGGTGATTATCCAGAAGTCAAGCCCCTATTTACCCATACACATATGGATCAGCAAGGAGATCATCTGTTTGGGTCATTGAAGTTCGTGGTCGAGAATCTTCGCAACTCCGAACTTTTGGAACAAACCCTCAAAGGCTTGGGGACTCGTCATGTCGAATATGGCGTGCTTCCACAACATTATCCCCTAGTTGGGAACTCCCTGCTCAAAACTCTAGCCGGATTAGCGGGCGATGGGTGGACTCCCGAGGTCAAACAAGCATGGGTTGATGCTTATACCGTGATTACAACCGTCATGTTAGAGGGTGCAGATTATCCCCCGGAAGTTTTAAAACTAGTCGAAAACGAGGAATAGGATGGGAGTTTTTCTGGGTGTTTTCAGATGAACAAGGCTAGGGTGTTTAGAAGGATGAAACATCGACGGTTAATTGCTTATATTCGGCATTCCCGTCATCGAGGTCGATCCTATCAGCCTCAATTTTCCTATCCTCAAGTGTTGCTTTCTTGGCTGGGTAGTTTTGTTGGAATTAGTATCCTCGCCTATCTTTCTGCCTATAGTCATTATCCCCTGATTGCCGCACCGATGGGGGCAACGGCGGTTCTGGTATTTGGTGTTCCCGATAGTCCCTTAGCACAACCGCGCAATGTCATCGGGGGCAATTTTTGGGGGGCTCTAGTTTCCATTCTCTGTGTACAGATATGTGGTACGGCACCTTGGGTGATGGCCTTAGCTGTGGCTACTACCATTATGCTGATGAAACTCACGCGCACCATTCATCCTCCATCGGGAGCCGTGGCCCTTGTCGGCGTGATGAGTGGGGTATCTTGGCATTTTTTATTAACTCCCGTGTTAGCCGGATCAGCTATTATTGTTCTCTGGACTTTTGTATTTAATAACACAGCACCCGGACGCACCTATCCCAGACATTGGCTATAGAAACCAGTGAACCACCAGCTAATATGAATACCGATGAATCTAAAAATGGTTTGAATTTGTGTTCTGACTCAACCGAACAACGAATTCTGGTCGGGCTTTCTAAGATCAGCCTTGCCCTGAAAAGTCAATCTTGGCAAGATGCTGGACAACAGGGACTCTCGCCCACCCAAGCCCAAATTCTATCGTTATTAGAAGCAAACGGATCGGAAGGAATGCGTTTGTCTGCGGTGGCAAAAGGTTTAGCCGTCACCCCGGCAACGGCCAGTGATGCGGTGCGGGTGTTGTCCGAAAAAGGTTTGGTGCAAAAAATCCGATCTCCCGAAGATGGACGGGCGATCGCCATTACCCTCACTCCGAAAGGCAAAAGCACCGCGGCAGAAACTTCTTGTTGGTCTGATTTATTCCTAGATGCGGTGGGAGAACTTTCTGAACTGGAACAGACTGTTTTCTTGCGAGGATTGATTAAAATGATTCTGAAGTTACAAGATGCGGGTCAAATTCCGATCTCAAAAATGTGTATGACCTGTCGTTTTTTTCAGGCTAATCGTTATCCGAATAGCGATCGCCCCCATCATTGTAATTTTGTAGATGCTCCCTTTGGTGATCGCAATTTACATTTGGAATGTCCTGAACAAATTGCCATGTAATTCTAATTTATGGATATTTTAATTGTTGAGGATGAACCCGAAATTGCTCGTTTAATTCAGCATACCTTAGAAGCGGAAGGATTTTCTTGCCAGATTTCTAATAATGGGTTAGCCGCTTTACAAAAATTTCAAGAATTACAACCGGATTTAATTATTTTAGATTTAATGATTCCCGGGTTAGATGGCTTAGAAGTCTGTGCTAGAATTCGTCAAAAACCCGGGCAAAAAGACCCTTATATTTTGATGTTAACCGCAAAAGGGGAAGAACTAGATCGGATTATTGGTTTGTCTACCGGGGCGGATGATTATTTTGTTAAACCCTTTAGTCCGAGAGAATTAGTGGCTAGAGTTAGAGCTTTATTAAGAAGGAGTTTGCGCCAAGGTGGTCAACCGAATCAAGTGTATCA
Organism: Planktothrix sp. PLAVEN19ND; assembly: GCF_057220675.1. NCBI lineage: Bacteria > Bacillati > Cyanobacteriota > Cyanophyceae > Oscillatoriales > Microcoleaceae > Planktothrix > Planktothrix sp. PLAVEN19ND. The sequence goes on from NZ_CM170132.1 coordinate 5,553,217, forward strand.
AACCCCGCATTTTTTAGTGGATTTAGACCAAAGAATAGCCAGTTATCAATTAGAGTCAGGGGACACAGAAACCCTGGATTTAACCACTTTAGAATTTAATTTATTATCAACTTTTCTGAGTTATCCGGGTCGGGTTTGGAGTCGTACCCAACTGATAGATAAACTTTGGGGAGATGACTTTTTTGGTGATGAAAGGGTTGTGGATACCCATGTTGCTAGACTACGGAAAAAAATTGAACCTGACCCCTCCCATCCCACTTTTATTAAAACGGTGACGGGGGTGGGATATAAATTTGAAGATGCTGTTATGAGGGAACAGGGAACAGGGAATAGGGAATAGGGAATAGGGAATAGGGAATAGGGAATAGGGAATAGGGAATAGGGAATAGGGAATAGGGAATAGGGAATAGGGAATAGGGAATAGGGAATAGGGAATAGGGAATAGGGAATAGGGAATAGGGAATAGGGAATAGGGAATAGGGAATAGGGAATAGGGAATAGGGAATAGGGAATAGGGAATAGGGAATATTGCTATATTTTTAATTAAAATTTAGGGATTTAAGGTAAAATAGATTAACTGTATTAATAAGATTATAACAATGAGTAAATCAAAACCTCTGACCGACCTAGAATTAATTGATTGTGCGAAAGCTAATGCTAAACAAGGTGTGGAAAATGCGGCTCAACTCGCGGGTTATGGGGATGATATAGACAAATTTATGGACGCACTGCAAACCGCTTGTCATCGCATTGGAGTTAATATTGATTCTTTATCGGATTTAGTTAAAGAGCAGCAGCAAATTCGACAAATACCAGGGTTAGAAATTGCTCCTGATTCAGAATCGAGTTTATAAAGTGTTACTATAAGCCAAGAGGGTTGGAAGACCCAACCCCTACGATAAAATGTTACAACCTCGGCGCGGATTTCTATAATTTATGTCCCTCTATATTTTAACTCATCATAAGCTGAATAAACCGCTTTTACGTTATACCAATTCAGAAATATTCGAGCAATTTCTAAAGCTAATTGTGATTTCCCTTGATCAATTAAATATTGTAAAAACCCCGCCATTGTCCGTTCGTTTAAACGTCCTCCCAAAGATAATAAACCCCATAATATTTGATGTAATATGGTCATTTGAATCATCATTTTAACTTCAAAAGAAGGATGTTTTTGATAAAATAAAACTCCCATTTTTCCCCGTTGAATTTCTCGATCTATTAATTTCGGTAATTGTTCCAAACTAAAGGCTGGATGCCAATGATAACCCACCGCATCAGGGCATTTAATGAGTTTTAATCCTGATTTCTTTAACCTAACTCCTAATTCTAAATCTTCCCAGCCATATTGTTGAAATTGAGGATCAAATAATCCGGCTTCAATTAACCAATGACGGGCGATCGCCACATTTCCCGTAGCAAAATAAGCGGCCGAAAAATCAGTAATTTTATAGGATTCAGAAGTCGGGTCATCAAAATTACAAGTATTAATTACCCGACCATAGGTAAAAACTTGATCTGAAGTTTGATATCCCTCAACTAAACTATTAACATGGGATTGTAAAAACGTTTCTGTTACAACTAAATCACTATCAATAAAAATAATAGTCTCCCCGTTAGCTTTTTCTATCCCTAAATTTCTGGCTGCGGCTGGCCCTTGATGGGATTGACAAAATAGCCGAACATGGGGAAATTCTAACTGATTTTCCTCTAACCAATTTAAGGTTCCATCCGTTGAACCATCATCAACTAAAACCACCTCATAGTTAGTAATAATATGATCATATTGTTGCTGTTCTAAGGCTTTTAAACACTTTTGTAAAATCCCTAAACGGTTATAGGTAGGAATGACAATACTTAAAAACACAGTTTTTCTAGCCTGAAACTTAAATCACTATTATTATCAACTACTGACCGGAAAAAAATCCAGTCCCCCTGCCCTCAAAATGGCCCCCACTCAAATATATAGAATTCCTGACATCTAAAGGGCATGAAAGGCGAGATAATGTAACATTTGGTTACTTGAGGAGAATATATTAATCATGGGTCGCGCTGAAAAAGTTGTGCTTGCTTATTCTGGTGGGGTGGATACCTCCGTTTGTATCCCCTACTTGAAAAATGAGTTTGGTGTTAAAGAAGTCATTACCCTGGCTGTAGACTTGGGACAAGGGGATGAATTAGGGCCTGTCCAACAAAAAGCCTTGGACTCCGGCGCCGTCGAGTCCCTGGTGATTAATGTCCAGGATCGATTTGTCAAAGACTATGCGTTTCCGGCCATTCAAGCCAATGCTTTGTATGAAAACCGTTATCCCCTGGCCACGGCCTTAGCCCGTCCGCTCATTGCCAAAACCTTAGTGGAAGTGGCTGAAAAATATGGGGCCGATGCAATTGCTCACGGTTGTACCGGAAAAGGAAACGACCAAGTGCGGTTTGACGTCTCCATTGGCGCCCTCAACCCGAAATTGAAAATTCTGGCTCCCGCCCGGGAATGGGGGATGAGTCGGGAAGAAACCATTGCCTACGGGGAAAAATTCGGCATTGCTTCCCCGGTGAAAAAATCCTCTCCCTATAGTTTAGATAGAAATTTGCTAGGGATTGCGATTGAGGCTGGGCCCTTAGAAGATCCTTGGACGGAACCCCTGGAAGAAGTCTATGCGATCACTAAACCGATTTCTGAGACTCCTAACGAACCTGAATATATTGAAATTGGGTTTGAAAATGGAGTTCCAGTGAGTTTAAATGGTGAGGCCATGGACGGTGTTCAGTTAATTGGAAAATTAAATGAAATTGCCGGAAATCATGGGGTCGGACGCCTAGACATGATTGAAAACCGTTTAGTGGGGATTAAATCCAGAGAAATTTATGAATCTCCGGCGATGATTGTGTTAATTAATGCTCACCGAGATTTAGAAAGTTTGACCTTAACCGCCGATGTGACTCGTTATAAACGGGGGATTGAAGAAACCTATAGTCAGTTGGTTTATAATGGCCTCTGGTATAGTCCGTTAAAAGCGGCTTTGGATGCCTTTATCCAACAAACTCAAGAACGGGTCGCTGGTGTTGTCCGAATCAAATTGTTTAAGGGAAATGCCATAATTGTTGGCCGGAAATCTGCTAATTCCCTTTATAGTTTAGACTTAGCAACCTATGGCTCCGAAGACGTTTTTGATCATAAAGCGGCGGAAGGATTTATCTATGTTTGGGGTTTACCCACTCGTGTTTGGTCTGAGAAAATAAGAGACTAAATAATCGGATTAGAAATCAAATTCATCCGAGGGGTGAGGCGCGCTTCGCCCCTAAACGTAAATATCGGTATTTTTTAAGATTAATAATCTTAATCATGGTTTTATAAAATCTATTTAGACTTGCTATACCAACTTAATCGGGAACAAAGAATAGCGATATAAAGTCTGTGCTATGTCAAAAAGTTTGCCTCTACAGTTAATATAGTGAACTACTTTGAATACTTTCATTTATTTAAGTGAGATCCGGACACATTTATTAATATTAATATTACAAATTTGCAAATAAAGTATAAAATAAAACATGAGATTGATTGATATATCAATTCCCGATTATCTTTACAAATGCTGAAACCCTTATTTAATAATATTTTCACCTAGAAAATCACTAAATTTAATCCGGTTGTAATTTAAACGATTTTTAATTAATAATTCGCTTAAAAAATCCGTATTTTTACTGAAGACAAGCATAGCAGAAGCCTGTATAATATGTATAATAGTTAAATGGGGCTTTGGATCTCAATCTCAAGAACATCCTGTTAGCCTGATCGGGTGTACAAATCCAGGTTATAGGGTGATTGTAAACAGATAAAATTATGTCAAATCTCATATTTCCAGACGTAACCACCAATCGGCCAATATTGGCTGATTTGTCCCAAAAAATTCAAGAAAACCAAACCACTCCACTCAGCCAGTATCAGATCGAGAATGGGGGGCTGGCTATTATCGGTTCGCTAAACCAGGATAATGTATTAGCCGGAAAGACCGCCAGTGATTTGATTGTTGGGGGCAATCAAGCTGATGCTATTGATGGGGGTGATGGCAATGACATTATCCTGGGTTTACAGGGAAATGACAGCCTTCTGGGTGGTAAGGGAAGTGACATCATTCATGGGGGTAAAGGCAATGACCTGGTTGCTGGGGGAAAAGGCGGTGATCTGATCTTCGGTGATGAAGGAGATGATACGGTCTTCGGGGAAGATGGTAACGATATTATCTTTGGTGGCCAAGGAAAGGATGCCCTGGATGGGGGCGCTGGAAATGATACCCTTTATGGTGGAAATGGTGACGATACCTTGGTTGGCGGAGAAGGAGATGACTTGCTTTTCGGTGATCAAGGCAATGATACTCTTGACGGTCGAGAAGGAAAGGATACCCTGTATGGTGCAACAGGAGATGACTCCCTAACGGGTGGATTAGATAATGATCTTCTGTTTGGTGGCCAAGGTAAGGATACCTTGATGGGCGGAGAAGGAGATGACCTGCTTTTCGGTGATAAAGGCAATGATATTCTTGACGGTGGACTCGGTAAAGATATCCTGTATGGTGCAACAGGGGACGACTCCGTGACCGGAGGATTGGATAATGATCTTCTGTTTGGCGGTAAAGGTAAGGATACCCTGATCGGCGGTGAGGGTGATGATACCCTTTCTGGTGATGGGGGAAATGATATTCTGATTGGCGGTGCGGGGGATGATACCCTTTCTGGTGGGCAAGGAAGTGATACCTTTGTTTACGAAGGAGCCATCGATCAGTTAGGCCAAGATACATTAACTGATTTTAATGTTTCAGAAGATGCAATTGCCCTAAATTCCACGGATTTCTCAGCATTAGCTCCGGGTGTACCAGGTGCTTTAGCTAACGGAGAATTCCAAACCATTGCTAACTTCTCTGGAGATGCGGCGGATGCGGGAGATGCTAATTTAATCTACGACCCAGAAAGTGGTTTACTCTACTATATTGACCAACAAGGGATTACAACTCCTATGTTAGATATGGGTAAAAACTTAACCTTAAATAATGATAATTTTGATCTAATTTAACTTTAAAGCTCAAGCGTTAAATATTAGCATTCTTGATTTTTAAGCAATGCTAATATTCATTTCTGTTTTATTTTAATGGGTGAGTGACCGAACCAAGATGGAAGATTTTGAACCCAAAAAACTAGCTGAAAAGGCTTTATTTTACCAAAGTCGCGGACAACTGCATCAGGCTGTTTTATTTTATCAAAAGGCTCTTAAAATTCGTCCTGACTGGCCAGAAGTTTATTATAATTTAGGGACAATTTTTGAACAACAGCAGAATTTATCAAAGGCAATTAGCTGCTATAAACAAGCAATTTTACAGGAAGCTAATTATGCAGAAGCTTATTATAATTTGGCTGTTGTTTATCAAAAACAAGGTTTAATTGAAACGGCGATCAAGACTTATCAAAAAACAGTTATTCTTGCACCTAAACTGATTCCTGCTTATAATAATTTAGGGTGTTTATGGTTGGAAATAGGGGAATATTCTAAAGCGATTGAAGTTTTTAAACAGGGGATTTATCTTAACCCGGAACAGGCAGAACTTTATAATAATTTAGGTCAGGCTTGTTTAAAAAATGGTAACTTAGATGAGGCGATCGCCCATTATTTAAAAGCGATTAAATTAGATCCCAATTTAGTTAAAGCGTATCAAAATTTAGGTCAAGTTTTTTATCGACAAAACCTATTTACTGTCGCCCTACAATACTTTCAGCAAGGCTTAAAAATTCAACCGGATTCTGTTTCACTTCATAGTCAATGTGCGATCGCTTTTCTCGCCCAGAAAAACTATCCCGAAGCTATTATTAATCTGCAAAAAATTATAGCATTAGAACAACCCTGGATCACCGCCTATTGTGCATGGACAGAACAGTTTCACACAGAAGATATTATCGATCAAGCTACGGTGGCTTGTGGTCAATTTTTGCGAAGATTACAACAGCAAACTCCTGATATTACTCAAGTTAAAAAATATTTAGCTCAAACCTATTTATATTTAGGGAATGCTTTTGTTGAATATCGCAACTATCAAAGTGCAGAACATTATTATCAACTGGCGG
>NZ_JBXVTP010000002.1:0-155986 GCF_057220675.1 Planktothrix sp. PLAVEN19ND
GTTATTTCGTTCTCGCTGTTGACGCGCTAAGAAACCCCGAAGGGCGATCCAGTTTTTCCACCATTGCCAACTTCCCAGTTCTGTTTTCAAACTTGAGGTTTTTCCGGCGGTGAGAAGGTCGATCTGTTGCCAACTCAGGGGTAAATTCACACTCGCCCACAGGGTATCAATGAGCGAACGAACCGTTAAGGGAGAATATTCTTCCAGGCGCGTACTCTCCAAATAGAACAACAACTTTTCCCAACAATTAAGATCGGTTTTGTCGTCCCCAACGGGTTCAACGGCCATTAACAAATGCCACAACACCCAAGGACAAACCCAGTCCAAAGTTTGACCACTATTAAACAAAACCTGCACACAAACTCGATCCTTGCCGAGATGTTTGGCCTGTTTGTAGGCTTCATTTAACCCCCGATGCCATAAAGACTGCGGAATACGCCGTTGGGCGATAACTACCCCCAAGCTAAAGGTCATATTCGGGCCAGGGATAGGATAAATTTGATTTTGATAAGACACCCAACCCGCCACAGACGGATCAAGGGGTTCAGTCAGGGGGGTCGCTTGTCCGGCCCAAAGGTGATGAAGTTGAGAAGTTAGGGCGATCGCATCGGTTATCGGCCCTAATAATAAGAAGTCATCTCCCCCCGCAAAAATCACCCGTCCGTTGTGATAATTTTCCGTCAGGTCGTATAACACTCGGTTCCAATATCCAAACAACACCGATAGATCTAAGGTATGGGGGAGTTCCATCTGACGGAACACATCGGGAAGGTTAGGCGGTGAAAAGCCGAGTTGATATTGTTCAATAGTTGAGGGGTTGGGATGCCAGTTAGACCAGGGTAATTTAAGTTTTTGATATTGTTCACCGGATAACCATTTCCCCATATTGTCCCCATCGCCTCGCCATCCTACTGTCCATTCCACCGGACTTTCCCAACCCTTGGGAAGATCATTTTCCCAACCTTCCACCTCGTCAGCATCAATATTGCGACGTTCTAAAACTCTCGGATGAGCATAGGGGGGAGACTGGCGATCCATTTGGGGAATACCCCAAGAGTTAAAAACTGATCCAGACTGATAATATTCACTCAAAGCCTCAACTTCAGTATTCCACTGCTCCGCATCCACAACATCACCCACCCAAGCGGCCGCCGCCGCCGTGCGATCTGGAAACCGATCCCAAGGACATCGGGGTGGTTCTTGTCCCCATAATGTTGTTAAGGTGGGAACGATAATTTCAGGGACAGAAGCCAAGCGTTTCACCATTTCCAGGCTATTCAGGCGATCGCTTTGGGAAAATAACCCCGCTAAGGAGCTTTTTTCGGCTATCCCTTCCCACCATTGCGTTAATACCTGATCCGGTAGTCCCCAAGTTCCCCCCGCTTCCACAGGTTGTAAACCGGGATGCCAGATCGATAAACTCCCTGAACTCGGACTCGTGCGTCCCCCCCACCAGTTCCCTTGCCATTGTCGGCCTAATTTTTGAGCATCAACAAAATGATGCAACTGCTTGATATCTTCGACAACGTGATCCGACCGCAACGGGTTAGACTCACCATAAACCGACCAAAAACTCAGGTTATCCCCTCGAATAACTTGCCATCCTAAGCCGTTTAACCGGGGGTTATGGCGGATCGAAGCAGTTTCTAAGGCGGTTAAAAACCGTTGCCATTCCTGTTTAAGAATGTCTTGGCAGTTTTCCCACCATTGGGGCTCGTCGGGAAATAACCCCGTAATAATATTAGGGAGTTCAGCTTGCCAGAAGCTTTCATCGGTAATGGTTTCGCCGTTTAACCATTTCAGCAAGGGGGACGACTGATGCAAGGGGACTAAAACCTTTCCCCCCTGTTTCTCCCAGTGGTGAATAACCACCCCGCAGAGATAATGGCATAACCAAGAAGCAACGGCCCAGTCCCGCAGGCGTTGACCTCCGGCGAGGAAGGTTTGCACGGGGCCAAAGGTCAAAACGCCGATGTGAGTCAGGGTATGATCGCTTTGTTGTTGAATTTGTTCGCAGGCTTCCACAGAAGCCCCACCACCCCACCAAAATTGATTTTTTAAATATTCTGAAGTTTGCCAAGTGCCACAGCTAGGATGGGTTGCTAAGGAGGGTTGATCGGGCGGCAAAGCTTCATAATATTGTTGTTGTTGTTTCAGCCAGTCTTGTAATTCCATTAGAGACTCCGTTTAACATCATTAACGAGTTGTTCAAATCCTTTGATTTTGCTATTAATAGGGGTTGTGAGATTGGCTAATTTGACAATATAGTTCAACCAATTAATCGCAATTTGAGCCGGATGGTCGGCGTGATTTACTCCTTTTAATTGTTTGGTTTTTTCGTCTAAAATTTGATCAATCAAATCCCCTAATAAACTGTGATACAGTTCATTTCTGATGTCGAGAAAACTCTTGCTATGATCTGAAAGACGAATCCAGTTAAAACAGTAAAAATCTTTAAAACTGTCCCAAGCAGGATCATTAATTTTAGAGGTAAAATAGTTAACTGTTCGCTTCAAATATTTACTGTAGTTTGAAGCGTTTCCTTCAGTGAGTAATTCCTTAACCGTTGGCGTAATCTCAAGTCGGAACTCTATCGGGAAATTTTGATTCTGTTCTTGATATTTTAGAATCGGTTTTTGAGTTTTATTATCTCTTTCCCAGTGATAAGCATTTCCGCCTTGATGTTCAACTAAACAAGCGATCGCTAATTCAAAAGCTCCGGCTATTCTCAAATACCACTGCATCCACTGACCCCTTTCTCGAAAGGCTTTTTCACTCCATAACGCAATTGAAATCCGTTCTAAAATATCATCTTCAGCCGATAGCTTTTGGCGTTTTGCCGATAAGTTAAAAGAAACAGCCCGATCTAATTGATCGAGTTTGATTTTTAAGTTATTATCAGGATGATCTTGGATTAAAGTTTTTACCCCAGAAAAGTCTTGAATTTCTAATAACTGTTCAATTTGGGGTACTTTTAACCGCCATTGCCAATGAGTTCCCGTATGAAAATAGGGTTGAGAATCTTGGCGAGACATATAGACAAATTCAATCGGATTTTTTGCTAACTGCTGTTCAAGCCCCCATAAATATAAGGCACTACTTAAAGCAGGTGTTCCACTACTATGTTGTATGATTAATTTCTGAGCATTAACCTTGATACTATCCGAGGTATTCTCGAAAACAACACCCTGGGAATTAAAGGCAAATTTAGGATTTAATTGCTGTTCAACAAACTTTGCCATTTGATCCCAATTAGCAACCCCATTATCTAAATTTGGATCAATATCTAAAATAATCAAATCATGGGGAATTTCCTGTTTTTGACACCAAGCTTGTAAAAGATTTCGCCACCAATATCCATCAGAAGTAATTAAATCACTCAATTCTTGTCCAGAAATATGATGATGTTCAATCCAAGCTTGCTGATTCGTTAAAAGAATGACAAAATGAAGTAGAGTATCAGGTTCCCGACTTTCCCACAGGCTTCTAATTAAAGGAAAATCAATCCGATCTAAGTCGTTTCCTAAGTCTTCGTCATTGCCCTCCGCCATGTATCGAACATCTTCTAAGGTGTAACAGCGACCGAGTTGGGAAGTTCCTTGATCTGAATCCACCCTCACATCGTTGTTTCCTAAAATCTGTAAAACTAGGGCAGTTCTCATAATATTTAAGTGAAATTATAACTAATTGAACTTCTATTCAATTAAATTTTGGAAATTCTTCAGACTTTATTAAGGTAATTGTTGTATTTCTTTATAATAGGAGTAAAATTCTGGGGTTGGTGCGATTCGTTTAACCTAAAATAAGTTGAAAGACTTATGGGACGGTTAACCCAGAACACTGGTGATAACTGATTACATTTATGGGTGAAATTCCGTGAATTAAGTCCCATCCCTCAAGTGCTGAGGTGAAAGCATAACCCCTAGTTTGCTTGGATAGCAACCATCAGATTAAAGCGGGGTTAAAAGGTAGAACTACTGGAAGCCAAATTTGGTAACTACCAAGCAAGAAGTCCATGCGTAGCATAAGCAAAGATGTGTTTGAACCATCGTTAGAATTGATGGTGTAATGGCTAAAATCAATATAAAAACTTGATTAACACCAAGCCAAAAGGCAAGGATAGGGCATAAGCAGTTCAACTTCTGACTTATAAGCACCGCCTAAGAAACCCGGTGGATAGCATCACGCTAAAGATTTCAAACCAATGTGTAATCGGAACGAAGTAACCCCTATATATCTCTGGAAAAGGTCGAAAACCAGTAAGTAGCTAACGAATGATATATAGGGGAGGGATGGTATCAAAAGCGAATGCCCTTGGTAATGCAAGGGATATGCTGACAGATGCTCGGTAATTCCAAAGAAATAGAACAAGTAGCAATGAATATATCTAAAACGCAGAACAATCTGACGGTGGAGTGGAAAGACCTTAATTGGCGCAAGCTAGAAAAGGTAACTTTTAAGTTGCAAAAGCGAATATTTCAAGCGAGTGAACGAGGCGATGTTAAAGCAGTTCGTAAACTTCAGAAGACCCTGATTAGGTCTTGGTCAGCAAAATGTATAGCGGTTCGCAGGGTAACACAAGATAACCAAGGTAAAAATACGGCAGGTGTGGATGGAATTAAATCTCTGACCCCAAAGCAACGTATAAACCTTGTAGGACGATTAAAGTTAACCAATAAAGTTAAACCAACTCGTAGAGTTGAAATACCTAAACCTGGTACAACCGAAACCCGTCCATTAGGAATACCCACAATTAATGACCGCGCATTGCAAGCGTTAGTCAAACTAGCGTTAGAGCCAGAATGGGAGGCTAAATTCGAGCCAAACAGTTATGGTTTTAGACCAGGACGTTCCTGTCACGATGCAATCGGAGCAATATTTAGCAGCATTAAGCAGAAAGAAAAATATATATTAGATGCTGACATTGCTAAATGCTTTGACCGTATTGACCACAAAGCGTTACTCTCCAAAATACACACATACCCTACATTAAGCCATCTACTGAAAACGTGGCTCAAAGCAGGGTACATGGACGGAAAAGAACTTTTTCCTACCAATGATGGTACACCACAAGGCGGGGTCATTTCACCTCTACTTGCGAATATTGCCTTACATGGTATGGAAGAAAGAGTTAAGCAATACGCCGAAACTCTAAAAGGGGCAAAAACGATAAATCGTCAAGCCCTTAGTTTAATCCGATATGCTGACGACTTTGTAATAATCCATGAGGATATAAAAGTTGTCAAAAAATGTCAAGAGATAATTGCTGACTGGTTGAGTGATATGGGATTGGAGTTAAAACCAAGTAAAACAAAATTAACCCACACCCTCAATGAAATTGAGGGAAATGTTGGGTTTGAGTTCTTAGGGTTCCATGTTCAACAACATAAAATAGGTAACTACCGAAGTTCAAAAAAAACGAATGGAACACCGCTAGGTTTTACAACATTAATCACACCCTCAAAAGCTAAAATTAAAGCTCATCTTGTAAAAATAGCTGAAGTAATAGACACCCACAAGACCTCCCCACAAGCTGCTTTAATTAGCAAGCTGAATCCAATTATTAGAGGTTGGTCAAACTATTACTCAACAGTGGTTAGTAAAGAAACTTTCTCGAAAGTTGACAATCTAACCTATGATAAGTTAAGAGCGTGGGCAAGAACGAGGGGAAAAGGGAACATCAATAAAGACAAATACTGGCGAACAGTAAATAACAGGAATTGGTGTTTTAGTACAGAAAACGGATTAAAATTAATCGCTCATACTGATACGCCAATCGTAAGGCATATTAAAGTTAAAAGTGAAGCTAGTCCGTTTGATGGTAACTGGATTTACTGGAGTAAACGACGAGGCGAATATCCAGAAACTCCCAAAAGAGTGGCAACACTTATCAAGAAACAAAAGGGTATTTGTCTTCACTGTGGTTTGTATTTTACAAGTACAGACAAGGTAGAAATTGACCATATTAAACCAACAACATTAGGTGGAAAAGACACTTATGAGAACTGGCAACTTCTACACAAACATTGTCACGACACAAAAACGGCAAACGATGGTTCTTTAACTAAAAGTAATACAATTACCAATAGTTGAGAATTATGAAAATAACCCGTTTTGAATCGTACCTATAACAAAGGTGGTATTATCAAGGAGCCGTGTGAAGCGAAAGTTTCATGCACGGTTCTGAAGGAGAGGTTAGGGGGTAACTCCCTAATCGACTCTAACATATCCTTTGGTAAGACGGTTCTGAATTTGAGCGATCGCACTTTCCACTTCCGCTTGTCGATTGGCGGCTAAATGCAGTAACAGCCGTTGACCTGTTCTGGTTCCATCATTAAAGAAGAAACAGAGTGGGAGCTAGTTCGGCTACAATCCCAAAAATGGAACCAGAAACTGGACACAAATATTGTTACAATCCTAGCTAACCAAACCTGCTCTTAATGCGCGCACAGCCGCTTGAGTGCGATCATCACAAGCTAATTTATTGAGAATATTACGAACATGAGTTTTCACAGTTCCCATTGATATAAATAATTGCTCTGCGATTTCCTCATTGCCATACCCTTCGACAATCAGTTCAATAATTTCATTTTCTCGCCGAGTTAGCGGATTAAATTGTAATAACTCGTTATCCTCTGGTTTTAACCCATGAATCGATACGGTTGGAATAACACTTGAACCAACAACTGCTTTAAACGGATTATTAAGTCGAGCTAAAACAATCCGTGCAATAGACGGGTCAATCCAGTTCGCGCCTCGGTGAGTTTCCAGTATTGCTTCTAGCAGTTTTTCAAATTTCAGGTCTTTCATACAGTAAGAATCTGCTCCGGCTGCAAACGCGGCTAAAATGGATTCTTCTTGAGCTTGCGAAGTTAAAATTAAAACTTTAGGTTGGCTGATAGAGGAATCAAGCTGACAGGTTTGCACATACTCCTTAAACCGTTTAGTTAATTCAATCCCATCAACTAATCCCGGTAATCCTAGATCAATAATGGCAACATCGGGTAGCGTTTTCTCCAATATTGTGATTCCTTGTAATCCATTACTGGCTTCCGCGATAAACCTGATTTCTTCACAATCTTCCAACGCTGCTTTAATTCCAACACGAGTTAAGTGATGATCTTCAATTAACACAATACTCACGCGATTCATAATTTTCTCCATTAACAATAACTTGAGATTAAAAGCACATTTTGAAAGCGAAACTTCAACCTTAGCAATTTTTGTTCTGAGGGAGACACAAAGTAAAAATACTTCCAACCCCCAGTTGTGACGTCACTTCTAAACGACCCGAATGGGCTTCTGCAATACGCTGAGACAGATGTAATCCCAAACCACTCCCGGCTCCTTTTTGATTTCCAGTGCGAAAGCGTTCAAAGATTGCATTTTGCTCTGATTCTGTGATTCCAGGGCCTGTATCTTCGACCTGAATGGAAACGCTTTGAGTATTGTACTCAACAGTGATCTTGACTTGACCGCGCTCTGTGAACTTAATCGCATTACTCACTAAATTAGTCAGAACTCGGCGTAGTTCTAAGCGATCGCCTTGAATACGGAATGGCCCTTGTTGGATTTCAAAAATTAAGCTTAAGTTTTTGCTGACTGCCAACGCCTCTTGCTCTTTAACGACTTCCTTAATGAGTTTGTAAAGATCAAAAGTTGTGATAGCCATGGGTTTGCAACCCGCTTCAAATCGATGTACTTCTAGGAGGGTATTAACCAGTGTAATTAAGTTGTCATTGCTAAGAGCGATGGTATGAAGAGCCTCTTTTACTGTGGGGGGTAAGGTGCCAAATTTTCCTTGCCCTAGTAAAGTCAGCATTTGTTGGGCAGCAATCAGAGGGTTACGCAAATCATGGGTTAGACGAGAAACAAAATCTTCACGGGCTAAAGCCATCTCTCGCATTGAATCTAGGCTATGCTTGAGACGGAGCAGGTTGCGGACACGGGCAAGTAATTCGTTAACTTGAATGGGTTTCCAGAGAAAATCATCGGCTCCCAATTCTAATCCATTCGTAGAAGGAATTGAGGGATCTGATGCGAGAAGCACAATGGGAATGAAGGGCAATTGAGGGGTGGAACGAATTTTGTAAGTGACTTCATAACCATCCGCATCTGGCATCATCACGTCCCATAAAATTAAATCGGGAGGGTGGGTGGTGATAGCGGCGATCGCTTCTTTTCCATTTGAACTGGTGCTAACACAATATCCTTCCTCGGTTAAAATCGTTTCTAAAATCAATAAGGTATCCGTTTCCTGATCGGCTGCAAAAATTTGGCTGGGTCTATCTTTCATGAATTCAATCTCCTTTCTGGCAACCTTCCCAAACTCACCAGGGAGTCTGTATTGTCCATTGCCTGAATTTCTTGAATAACCGATTTGATCGGTTGAGAATTTTTTAATTGTTTCGCTGCCTTCAGTTTTTGCTCTTTCGTAATCCGCAGTAAGTAGTTTTTTAATCGGTCATAGCACCATCCCAGTCGCACCCCAAGTGCATAGATTCGATCGCTTTGACTAGGTTTTAGGGCTTTTTCTAAGATTGCGGCTACGGAGGGAGCGTGAGAAGCCGGAATGGTTCGTCTACTCTTTTTCCCCTGTCGATAGCCTTGCCAAAACTCCAGGGAGTAAGATGAAGCATGAATACGAAGTCGATAGTGTTCTACCATTGAAATGAGCCACTCTAAATCTTGTTTTCTTAAAGTAGAAAGGGCATCCTTGGGCTGGTAGTGCCTCCAGAGGTCAATTAAACTTTTTAGCTTTTTCTGAAATCGAGTGAAATGGTCAATGGCAGCCTGGGAAGAAGTCGTCTCTGAAAGCAGCTTGGGTTTGAGGATCTTAATTGACACCATAATTTGTCGATTCCTTGATATCGAAGTTGCTTTTTTCTATCTAATTCCTAAATTAGCAATGGCATAGATTAAGAAAGTTCTACCTTAAAGCTGATTTATTTAAAAAGCGGATACTTTAAAAAAAAGCCGTTAATCTAGGAACCCATAATCTGGTTTCGTTCCTATCTTTTGTTTCCGCTTTTTTAATAGAAACCATAAAAATAAATAATGCCCCATTCATTCTGGAGCATTTTTTAAAAAATATTAAATTTTCCTCAATCTATATCTAAGGACAGTTGTTGATTTCAATTTTTTTCCTTAGCTAGACAACAAGGATTCTAAGTCTACTAAAAGTTTTTGGAGACGCTTTTGTTTTTTCGGATCGCTCCAAGCTTTTGACTTATTGACTTGGGTGAGTGCGACTTTAATTCGGGTTTGAAGAGAATCTTCGCTTTTTTCGGATTGAGATTCAGATTTTAAGGTTGAAATTTGAGCTTTGATTTGAGTCAGAGACCAATTCTCTGTAATTGCCGTTTCTAGTAAGGTAACTCGTGCCTGTTCATCTTTGACTTTAGCGATCGCACGAGCTTTAGTGTATTCAATTTTGCCTTGTCGCAAACTTTCTAAAACTTCTTCAGGGAGCTTCAGCAGGGGAAGCCGATTACTAATAAAAGATTCCCAAGACATCTTACCTAAGTCTTGAAAAACTTGAACGACAACTTCAGATTCAGGTTGAATGATAACGTTATCATTATCTCGAAGCATTTGATTTTGCATTCGATAAAGAAGGCGTTCAGCTTCTGGTACAGAACAATCTAGTCGATTAGCGAGCAGCCCTAAAATCCCTTCTGTTTCTTCAATTGGATTCAGATCTTCCCGTTGCAGGTTTTCAACTAAAGCAATTTGTAAAGCTTGTTGTTCTGTCAGTTCTCTGATGATGATAGGAACTTCTTTCAACCCCACTTCTTTCGCTGCTCTTAAGCGTCTTTCTCCCGCTACTAACTCATACTTTCCATTCGGTAAAGGGCGAACTAATAGCGGTTGAAGAATCCCATCAATTTTGACAGATTCAACTAAACACTGCATCGCTTGAGGATCAAAATAGCGGCGGGGTTGAGTAGCCGGAAGCTGAATAGCATCAAAGGGTACTGAACTGTTAGGTAAACTTTCAGCCTCGTCATCACCAAACAAGACTGTTAAATTGGCTTTTCCTTTGTACGGCTGATTACTTTTATTGGACATTGAGTTTCTCCATCTTGGCAGCTAAACGATCTAAGATTTTTACCGCTCCATTTCTAGCGTCATAGACAGCTAGGGGAACCTGCTGTTCAGAAGCATCAACAAAAGCGGTTAAGCGAGGAATCGGCTCATAGACCGTTCCCACGGGGGAAAATTGTTCCTGAATTGCGTTTAAAGTGCGTTTATCCTGGGAGTTGGTGGCAGCATAGCGAGAGGGAACAAATCCAGCAATCTGCAAAGAGCGGTTTCCTTTTTTTCGGACTCTGGCGACGGTTTGCAAGAGCAAGTTGGTTCCTTCAAACGCTTTGTAATGAGTTTCAATGGGGACTAAAACATGGGTGGCAGCAACAAGGCTAATGTAGCTTAATAATCCTAAGCTGGGCGGACAGTCAATCAAAATAAAATCATAGTTCTCTCGAATGGGTTCTAGCGTATCTTTCAGACGAACTTCTCGAAAGTCCATATTCACCAATTGGATTTCTGCCACACTCAGGTTAATGTTGGTGGGAGCTAGATCCATGCGATGAACTTCTTTGTGGATGAAGAGGGGTTCTTCATTCACAATGGCATCAAATACGGTTTTTTCCAAGCTCTGAGGGTCAAAGCCCATAAATAAGGTTAAAGACGCTTGCGGATCGAGATCGATGAGCAAAATTTTATTCCCTCGTTGAGCTAGGTGGTAGCCTAAGTTGAGCGTAATTGTTGTTTTGCCCACACCGCCAGCTTGGTTGAACAGCGAAATCACTTTTGTCTGGGTCATCGGCTATTCTCCACTAGCACGCTCATGTTGCGATTTAAAAAGGAATTTAGAGCTACAGTTAGGATTATACACATATCGATTTAAGATGAATATTTCAGAATATTTTGCTGGAAAAATATAATAAATTCTCCGTGAGTGTTAATGAGTGTTAATAATATCTCATATCCTGGGAGAAGATGTTGAAGCGAATCGAAATTTTAGATTTATAGCCATTCAGAAAATTCTAAAGGCTAGATTTGGGTTGTACTGCTACGCGCTAGGGAACAGGGAATAGTAAGCTGCGAAAGGGTTTTAGGATTTGGGAATGTCCTAACTGTAATGGGTAGCACTATAGCTCTTTCCTTTTAAGCTAGGGGAAAAGAATGAATTATTCCATCTGCCCTATTTCTGAATTCAACTCGGGTAGGTTTAGTCCTGAAGATGGACTAGAAAAGATTGCTGTCGTGATAGGTTGAACGGTGAGCCAATTATGGAGAAATATAAGATTTATGCTGACAAGGCAGATGCAGCGATTTTCTTCAAAATCGATCTACCAACTTCAACAAATTGGACTAGCCTTTTTTGAAAAAATTGCAACGGATTCTAATTTGGCTGGAGAAACTCAAGATTTTTATCAAGGATTACTGGTTGGGTTAGATTGGGGTGTTAAACTGATTGATCAAGAGCAGGGGATAGAAACTCTAAAAGACTTAGAGGCTAGAATTGCAACTTTTATCAACCTAGATCATACTCCCAGCCAACAGCCACACCCTTCAACGGCAATTCATCGATTATCTTCAGCGTCTATTGCTCAACTGCAACAACGAGGGCTATCTACTGAACTTGATGAAAATATATTAGCTTGTGTTCCTGCTACTGAAACTCAAGATTTCTATCACGGTTGTCTAGCCGCTTTAGATTTTTCTATATCGTTGTCTAAAGAAAAATATGCTTATGCTCAAATTAGTTTGCTTAAGACGAATGCCGCCCATTTTATCGAGTTATCTTCCCAAAGCGATCGCCAAGTTGCTCGTCCTACCCTTCAAGATATGCCTTTAACTCAATCTCGAAAACAAAGAAGATTTAGTTCTCTCCTACCTGTTTATCAGCCCGGAGAAGTAAGTCCAGTTTCTCCAGAAACTAACTCCGAAGCACTCATTGAGTCGGGAATAAATGACTCAGACTGTCCTGAAGACTCCGAGCAAGTTAGATTAGAGGATGATCCCAAAGATTCAAAAGAGGGAGAGGGTTTGATTGAAGTTGGCAGATCAGCAGAGCAACGATTAGAAATGGAAAGATTATTGGTGGAGCTTTTATTAAAAGAGCATCATCAATTCAAGGGATTAGAACGGTTAGAGTTTATGGAAGATTGGACAATATTGTGGCAGGAAGGAGAATCAATTCGAGTGGTTTCTCAAGTAGATCATCACTTAGTATTCAAGATCAATTTAGAGGGTGAAGTTCAAAATCCTTTATCTAATTTAGATGCAGAAAAGTTAAAGATAAAACTCACTCAGGAAGCACCTGAACTGTTGAGTGAAGTTCAAGTTTTACACAATAATTTCAACTCAACTATTGAACCGTTAATATTCACTTTAGAGCGTGAACAAGTTAAACAAGCTGAATTAATTTTACCCATTGCCCAAAAGGTATTTGAATACAAGCTGAACTTAGGAGATGAAGGGGTAGAAGAAACGGATGATTCTACTATTATTTCCGTTGCCGAGGTTTACCAGTTAATGGTCACAGATGTTGAAGGGGTTTCTGTATCTTCTTTGAGAGCATCTGGCAGAGGAGAACTGCTGAGAGTGGGGGGGGAACATTTGGTTCTAGCTCAAGGAATTCGATCTGAAGATGTTGAATTTTGGCTTCAAATGGCAGATGATTTGAATACTGTTGAATCCCAACCTGCTTATAAATCAAGGGAGATAGAACTTTGAGTTTTGTACTTCAGTTGGCTATGAGTTAGCGATCGCCTGAACGGTTAAATATGAATCGAACAACGAAAGGGTTCCGAGATTGGACTTAAATTTTAAAGATTTTCTTACGTTTCACGGTTTGCCTTGTAGATATTTGGAAGTGTTGGGGGGTTGGTTTCCCCCCATAAGCGTTTTAAAATTCGGCTAAGTCCTCAAGGTATTGTGCAAGTTGGCTTTGAGCCATGCAAACTTGCTCTCCATCTCGCAATAACCAAGCCACTAAGCCATTGTAAAAAGCAGCACCAATCATAATGTCTTCTGGCTTAATGATTCGGTTTAAGTCGAGTGAAAGCAATCTTGCATCAAGAGTTTTAGCTGTTCTCAGATGCTGAATCATTGCCACCTGAGAGCAATTAAATTTGTTAATGCGATTCATCGTTCTTAGTATCTCCAATTACTCATCAAACCCGAAATCAGATTTAGCGAGTTCCGTTGCTCGTATAAGTTCGATTTCGTCTTGTTCTTCAGGATTAATAGTTTGGGTGGTTTCTTGGCTATGTCGTTTCATCCAAAGCTCACGATAAACCAGTATTAATTGATCATTGTCCGTTGTTTTTAAGGTAGATTTGAGAACGATACCGTTAGAAGTTTGGATGTAGAAAACAGTTTGGCTGTCGAGGTCTTCTTCAGTCCAGCCAAGGTGTAGCTCAACCAACCCATCCGCATAAACTATCTCAATCACATCAATTTTGATCCCGTTGCCATCAGTGTAACTACGGGCAATTTTAGTTTCGATGGCAGTGTTAAGTTGTGTCGTCATGAAAGTTAGCTCCTTAGTTAATAAAGAACCAACCGGAAAACAGCTTAGGAAGCTAGGTCGGTTGGTTCGGTTGGTTTTGGGTTAAATAGCAGGGAATTGATCTCAAATAGCGATCTAAAAAAACAACGCGGTAGCGTCTTGATGAACGTCTTGGCAAATTGTGGTGAGCAACAGGTCAGAAAAGAACTCGATGGGAAGGATTAGCGAGCGATCGCTATGAATTCAGTCAATGAATCAACTGAAGAATGCAACCATGAGGCGAACACTTGTCCTCTAACAGCTATTTCAGGATGTTCGGTTAAAGTTGTCTTTTCTTAAAGTCGTTAGTGAAGGTTCGTACTATTTTCGCGGCGATCCAATTGCAACCCATAATCTCAGAACAACAAAAGCTCTGACCTACACAAAATGAGTAATTTTACTTACTAAAATTGATGTACGGACATTTGACATGGCTTGCTGTTCCACTGTGGGAAAAACAGAAGGGAAAACAGTGCATAAATTTCCTCTTGCTTGTCTAGATTAGCCAGAAAAATGTCAAAAATGATACCTAATGAAGCGCACTACAACGGTTTACAAAAGGAAATAACAGGGAAAATAGTGCATTTGTTCCCTACTTTTTCCTCGCTGTTTCAAGTAGATTTTTTGACTGTGTATCGCAACAGAAAGCCACTCAATCTCAAATGTATTTTTTTGTACTACAGAAGTAACGAAGCCAATGGAAAATTTTCCATCAATGCCTGTCGGGATTACCCACTATGTCCTTAGTGGCGGGTCGGTGGGTGGGCAAAAAAAGCTTCCCCTATGGTGGGGAAGTTGGCAGTTAGCGTGATTAAGGAGCCATCAAAGATTGTTGTAGGTGTGTGAGCTTAATCCATCTCAATTTCATGATCATCGATCCCGTCATCCAGTGTTAACGCATTTTGGGCAATGACCTTGTTTTGGCGAGCTATCCGTTCGTTGCGGATGCCCCGATGTTTGGCTCGACGTTCTCGAATGGCATCAATATCATTCAGGCCATAAAGAGCTTGTGCAGCCCGCATCAG
This sequence comes from Planktothrix sp. PLAVEN19ND, assembly GCF_057220675.1. Taxonomy (NCBI): domain Bacteria; kingdom Bacillati; phylum Cyanobacteriota; class Cyanophyceae; order Oscillatoriales; family Microcoleaceae; genus Planktothrix; species Planktothrix sp. PLAVEN19ND. The sequence goes on from NZ_JBXVTP010000002.1 coordinate 14,590, forward strand.
TTCTTTTAAGGAAGTTGTGCCATAGTCTTCACGAAATTGAGCATTGTGGGTTTCCCAGTCAAAATCGTGGTTATTAAAACGGGCTGCACTCGCAAGCTCACGGCCAGATTCTTCTCTTAAAACTTCTAGCACCATCAAACGTAGTTTTTCGTTATAGCTGATGCACTGGTCTAAAGCATTGGTATAAGTTTTTTGAGACTTTGTGGTTTTAGCGGAATGGAACTTACGATTTTTAGAAGTTACAATCATTTTGATCTTCCTATTCAAATAATGTTCACACCCAAAGCAGCGATCGCTGTCTTCTTCTTATGTTCAATTTTTAAATTAAAGTTTTTTGTATGATAGCGATCGCTATTTTCGATTTTTTGAAAATTATAAAAATCAATTCTTGATTAAATTAATTTAAAATTTATCATTAAAAAAAATTACCCTACCTTAAGGTAGAGTAATAGTCAAATGGATATGAAATGATAGGTACGCTTCATGAATTAAATCAGAGCAAAAAATTAGTTATTCTAAATCTTCCTCCTCCTCATCTTCATCATCTTCATCATCTTCATCATCTTCATCTTCATCTTCTTCGTCTTCTTCGTCTTCTTCCTCAAAGTCATCGTCTTCTTCGTCTTCCAAATCTTCTGGTTCCTCATCATCATCATCTTCCAAATCATCAATATCATCATCATTGTTAGATTGCTCTTGCTGAAGATAACTATTGCGTTTGGCAAGGGATTCTTGATTGAATTTAACGAGGCTTTTAATGGCTTCTTGAGGATCTAACTCGAAAACATCGTACAGTTTTGCCATAACCAAAGCTAAAGTTTCGATATCATGACGCAGGGCATCCGGTTGTCCGAACAAAGTAGGGAACACTTCATTATTCCAACGTTGCCAGTTCATGGTTTTGCCGCGTTTTTTCAATTGAGCAGCAATATCCAAACCGATCTTTTCTTTAATGGCATGACCGATTTTTGTTTGAAGACGTTTTTCGCGAAGTTGCAGCTTCACGCCAAACTTTTTAACAATGGTCGTTCTGACTCGCTCAAGCAGTGCGTTAGCTTGTTCTTCAACTGAAACAGCCGAACGACGGATTCCATTCCCATTGCTAGGAACAGGTAATCCGGTGCTTTTTGATTTAGGAGTCACACCGTTGGTTTTTCCATTGAAAGTTCCCGCGCCATTAGATGTGCGAGAGTTATTTTTATTCGTTGTAGTTACCATGAAGTTCAATTTAATTTAATTACTTCGTGGCAATCTGCGCCGCTAGGCGCTTTCAAATTTCCCAATTTATTATTAATGGTTAATTTAAAATTAATTAAAATTCTTTTCGATTTTATCATTAAATGATGGGGTTAAAATATTCATCTAACTTAAGGAATAAAAGCTAAATCAGTTATATAGAGCAAGAGAGGGATGGGAAATAGCGCTTAAGAAAGCTTAATAGGAAATAGTCTGCTTAATACTTTCTAATATTTTATGATCCATCCTTTTCAAAATTGGCTTTTCTTGGCAAACCGAGGAATCAAGATAGTGGGATTAGAATACTGTACAACGGATCGAGTCAGGATTTTAACTCACTTCTATGAATGGGGTCAAAATCTACAACTGCCTGTTTTATTTTGGAATTGTGGCTACCGATGTTTTCAGCAAGTTAGTTGTCAAGATAAAGGCGGGTGTCGGTTAGAGAATACTAATTTACAAGCTAACTCCGACCCTCTTTTAGATTTATTAGAAAATCAAACCGAAGGAATTTTTATTATTGAGGGAATTTTAGAGTTATCAGGATCAGATCTGACGGATAAACAGCGTGAATTTCAACTGGTTAATGCTTACTATCACTTATCACAAAATAAGCATCGTCAGTTCTGGGTTTTATTGGAAAATAATATCAATTTACCTGCTAATTTACAACCTTTAATTCCTGTATTGAAAGCTCCTATTGCGGATCGGGTTTGGGTGCAACAGAAAGTTGCTTCATTTTGTCATGATTCTTCCCCGATGCAGGAAAAAAAAGATAGTGCTATTCAAGAAAGTTTAGTGCGAGCTTGTCTAGGATTGGCACAAGGAGAAATTGAGTTAATTTTACAACAGAGTCTAGCATTTACTAACAGTTTTGAAGACATAGCTGATTGGGTACTCAACTACAAAGTTAACAAATTGCAAGGGCGAGGGTTAGAGTTAATTTCTGAACCGGATGTTGTGCAAGCCGGAGGGTTAGAATTGCTAGACGAGTTTCTCTCAAAAGTTGCTTCTTTACTCAATCCAGAAGCCGAGAAATATGGGCTTAGATTTCCCAAGGGGATGATTCTTTGGGGGCCACCTGGCACTGGGAAAAGTTTGAGTGCCAAGTTAGCCGCCAAGAAGATGGGAGTGCCTTTATTAGCTGCTGATTGGGGTGCAATTATCGGTTCCCTAAAGCCAGATTTGGCACTGCGCGAGTTGTTAGAATTGGCTCAAGCTTTAAGCCCAACAATTTTGTACTGGGATGATTTTGATAAAGGGTTTGCAGGTTGGAATTCTAATACGGATGGTGGAGTTTCAAGGCGCTTATCGGGGAAACTATTGACTTGGATGCAGGAAGTACAACAGCCGATTTACATGGTAGCAACGGTTAATCGATTGGGGATGTTACCCCCAGAATTAATTCGTCGCTTTGATGATATTTTCTTCGTTGATTTACCCCATGAAGGGGCAATGTATGACATTTTTAACCTGCATTTGCAAAAGTATTTCCCAGAGTTTCGCAATTCTTCTCAATCTCCTTGGACAGATGAGGAATGGCGAATTTTATTAAGGGATTATCGGCTTTGCACCCCGGCTGAAATTGGCAATGCCGTAAAAAAATGCGCCGAGGAAATTTACTATCGCAACTATCAGCAAGGGAAACAACCGGAACAATTAAAGATCACTTTAGAAGATTTACGACAGCAACGTGATCAATTTACACCAGCTTTAATTCGAGATGAAGAACAGATTTTAGCAATTCGTAATCAAGCGACTTATGCTCGTCCGGTGGCAGGTGTAGATGTTTCAAAATTTGCGATTCCTCCTCAAGAATTGTTTGGCTAGGATTGCTCAAACAAACTCTTTTGTTGGTAGGTTGGGGTGGGTTTGCTTTGTTGTATAGTTCTGTAGAGAATCTGATGACTGAAAGTCTTGGTCAATTCTTGAAGATTATACATTGAGTGGCTCAACTCCCCTAATGTAATAGATTGATAGCGTTGCACTTGTTCAGTATTATTTGGCTCGATATAATCTGGCAGTTCAATGATGTCTACAGGTTGGTAATCTAAGGTTTCAATATACTGGTTCCACTGAATTCCAAATTGTTCAATATTCTTCTTAATTTGTTCGCTTAGGCAATCTAATTGCAGAGAAATCTGAAGGCGAGTTTCGTAGCTGGCTTTTTGCCAAAAAATCGAATTCACTAAATGTTTTCGAGCCGTCGCTAAGGTTGAAGCAAGTTCTAAATAAGCTAAGGCATCATATTTTGTAGGATGTTCTGGCCCAGCTTGGAGGAAGTTTTTAACTTGATGGTAAGCGCAGTGGATTAAAGCTTCATCAACTGTTCCATAAAACGGAATTGTGCGAGGGACAGGCATAAATTTTTTCTCAACTTGTCCCTCTGAGTCCCCGTTATGGGGATGAAATGGAAAATTTTCCATTTCAACAACTTTCCGCTCTCTAAGCACAGTTTGTTGCAGAAATTAGTATTCGTTGCTCTCCATTAAAGTCCCAACTCTCCAAGTGGTATTAACATCTTCAGGAGTGTTGGCGCCAATTTCTTCCCCTTTAAGCCAAGCGGATTTCTCAAAATAATCAATTTTGAAAAAGTAGCGATCGCCGTCTAATTCTAAAGTCACAAAATCTCGTTCCCCGTAAGGGTTATTATCCGGTAAAAACGAGTTAAATTCCTTCAGCAATTGGAGAAGCTGTTGTTGCTGTTCAGGAGGCATAAGCCCAACACTCCGGGAGAAATGAATAGCCCCAACTTGTGAATTTTGAGAGCGTAATTGATCATTAAGACGAGCAATTTGTTCAGCTTTTGTTAAGGTGTCAGTCATATTTTTTTAAACAATCTTCACTCTCAATCGGCGCGTTAGCGCGACAGTTAGGTTAGATGAAGAGCTTCCCAACCCACAAGAATCCCAGAAAATGAACTGCGATGGCGTAGCCGCCGCCTGTCGGCTACGCTTAAACCCACCTATTCCAAAAAAAGGAAAAGAGGCAAACGGAAGGGACATGGTGGAAAATTTTCCACCATGTTGACCTCTCATCGGATAATGCGGCTAATTTTGGACATCGGCAATTAAATTGACTCAAGGCATTGAATATAGAAAAATCTAATTAATCTATGTAACTCCTCTATAAAGTCTACATTTGCGAAGAAATGACAACAGGTAGCTGAATGAATATCTACACACTCTTAAGTCAAACTCAGCGGCAACGGGTCAGTGATGGAGCCGTAACCTCTCTATTGAGCGGTTGCGAATCCTCACCCAGACAACTCGTGCTAATCTGGCCCCAATTGGGAGATTTCGATAGCTTGGAGTATGCTTGGTGGTTAAAACGAGAAGCCGAACAACTGCAAGCACAAGGAATAGCAATTCGAGCCGTAGGAATTGGCGATCGCACTTCAGGACAGCGATTCTGTGACTATACAGGATTTCCCCCAGATTGTTTATTTGTTGACCCCACCGCCGACCTGCATCAAACCCTGAATCTTTATCCAGGTCTATCCCTCAAATTCCCCGGTTTATCGCCGGGTGTCAACGCTTATCTCAACTTAATGCTGATGTGTGCTGGAATGGGTAGCCCTGGTACTTTAGCAGAAGTGTTTCGCGGCTATCGGGGTGATAAAAAAGCCCCTCAATTAATTGGGGATGAAGAAATAATTCAAGCTCCTCCTTTACCCCCACTCAAAGGTTCATTCTTCAAACTAGCAGGAGGTCAGGGCTTTCAGCGTCCCTTTGAGTTAGCAACGTTGCGACTGCGAAATATGGGAGAAGTGTTGAGAAACTGGAAAAGTTATGTTCCCCAGGAAGCTTATCTAACCCAACGAGGAGCCACTTTCCTATTTAATAGTCAAGGCGAATTACTCTATGAGCATCGAGATGCCGCTATCCTGGGCTTTGCAGCCGAGATGAGTAATCCGTTATCTTTTCTTACAGATTTTGTTAATGATAACTTTGATGGTAATTTTACCTCAATTCAGTCCGAGAGAGAACCTACAACCTGATCGCCCGATGTGATTCAATCGCCCGTGGCGGGAGATCGTTCAGAGATATCAAATGGGTTCTATAACAATGTAGGATTGTTATAGAACATCGATGAAATTAGAAAAAGTGCCATCTAGTCTGCCCCGATTTAATGTTTATATGGCAACCCCAACCCCGATTCCAGACCCAGGGCAACTTGTAGAAGTACGAGGAAGACGATTTTCAGTTATTGATGTCGGCTCTTCTTCCCTCCCTCAAAACCCCTTAACCCCAAATTTTGCCTCCTCTAAACACCATTTAGTTACCCTCACTTCAGTTGAAGATGATGGTTTAGGAGAGGAATTGCAAGTCATCTGGGAACTGGAACCTGGGGCTTGTATTTATGAATCTAAAGAACTGCCCTATCCCAACGGGTTTGATGCGCCAGAACGATTAGATGCCTTTCTCGATGCTGTGCGTTGGGGAGCTTCCTCCAGTGCTGATGTCCGTTCTGTACAATCTCCCTTTCGCAGTGGTGTCGATATTGAAGATTACCAACTTGACCCCGTTGTGAGAGCGATTCAAATGCCCAGGGTCAATCTTTTAGTCGCCGATGATGTGGGGTTAGGAAAAACCATAGAAGCGGGATTAGTCGCCCAAGAATTAATTTTACGCCAACGAGTCCAACGCATTTTAATCATTTGCCCATCTTCTCTGCAAATCCAATGGCAAGAACAAATGCGGGATAAATTCGGTTTAGAGTTTCGGATTGTCAATCGAGACTTAATGCGAGACTTAAGAAGAAATCGGGGACTGCACGTTAATCCTTGGACACATTTTCCTCGGTTAATTTCATCAATTGATTTTCTCAAACGAGATCGACCCTTACGCTTATTTCGAGAAGCTCTACCCAGTGAAGGGGAATCGATTTATCCCCGTCGTTTTGATTTATTAATTGTCGATGAAGCTCATAATATTGCACCATCAGGCGGGGGAAATTATGCCATTGATTCTCAACGGACGGGGGCGATTCGTTTAATTGAACCTCATTTTGAACATAAACTTTTTCTAACCGCCACACCCCATAACGGTTATCCTGAAAGTTTTACCGCTTTATTAGAATTATTGGATTCTCAACGATTTGCCCGAGGCGTTGCACCAGACCAGAATCAATTACAAGTCGTTATGGTGCGACGGTTAAAATCAGAAATTACCGATTGGGATGGCACACCCCGCTTCCCTGAACGACAATTAGAAGCCATTTCCGTTAACTATAGCGACGCTGAACGCGAAGCGAATCGCTTGTTAACTCAATATACTCAATTACGACGAAAAAATCCCCAGAACCAAGTCGAATTAACAGCTACAGAATTTGTTTTAAAACTTTTGAAAAAACGCCTATTTTCTTCGCCAATGGCATTTTTAACAACCTTAGAAAAACATGATCAAACTCTACAAAAGGCTAAACCTCGCACCTCTCGTACTGTCTCCAAACCGACACCTGGAATTTTACGCCGTCAGTTAGATCTGATTGATGAAGAATTTGGGGATGATGATTTGTATGAAACCACAACAGAGGATGCGATCGCTACTTCTTCTTCCTTATTTCGAGAACTAACCCCTGAAGAAAGAACAATCCTCAATCGCTTAAAACAATGGGCAGAAGCCGCTTCTCCGGTTCCTGATTCTAAAGCCAAAGAACTCCTGAATTGGATTCAAACCTATATTAAACCCAACAATCAATGGTCTACGGAACGGGTAATTATCTTCACCGAATATCGCACCACCCAAAAATGGTTATATGAACTTTTAGCCACCCAAGGACTCGCGGAAAATGACCGTTTAATGACCCTCTATGGAGGAATGAAAGCAGAAGACCGAGAACGAATTAAAGCCGCCTTCCAAGCCAGTCCAGAACTGTCTAACGTCCGCATTCTCCTGGCTACCGATGCCGCTTCCGAAGGCTTAGATTTACAAAATCATTGTTCTCGTTTAATTCATTATGAAATTCCTTGGAACCCGAACCGCATGGAACAACGGAATGGTCGCATTGACCGTCACGGACAAAAAGCCCAACAAGTAAGTATTTATCATTTTGTCGGCAAAAGTTATTCTCAACAATCAACTGTTGGATTATCCCCAGGAGAATTAGAAGGGGATTTAGAATTTTTAATGCGGGCGGCTTTAAAAGTAAATAACATCCGTGAAGATTTAGGAAAAGTGGGGCTAGTAATTGCTATCCAAGTCGAAGAAGCGATGTTAGGAAAACGCCAAACCCTAGACACCACGAAAGCCGAAAAAGAAAGTGAACCTGTGCGACGGTTATTGAAATTTGAACGGAAAATCCGCGAACAAATTCAGAAATTAAAAGAACAATTAGATGAAACCCGCACTAGCTTAAGATTAGATCCCAGTAATATTGAATCTGTGGTTAAAGTTGGTTTAGAATTAGCCGGACAGCCCCCGTTAATCCCTTATAAAGACTATCCTTCAGTTTTTATTCTTCCTCCCTTAAAAGGCAGTTGGGCAACTTGCAGTCAGGGGTTAGCCCATCCCCACACCGGAGAAATTCGCCCCATTGTTTTTGACCCTGATTTAACGAGAGGACGGGACGATTTAGTTTTAATTCATTTGAACCATCGCTTAGTTCAGATGTGTTTACGCTTACTCCGAGCGGAGGTTTGGTCACGGGAAGGAAATAAAAATTTACATCGGGTGACGATTAAAGTTGTTCCAAATTCAATCTTAGAATATCCGGCTGTTGTAGCTTACGGGCGATTAGTCATTTTAGGGAGTGACCAACATCGGTTACATGAAGAATTAATCACCGCCGGGGGAACCTTAGAACAAGGAAAATTTAACCCGTTAAAGGTGATGAAATTGGAAAACGTGATTCAATCTGCAATTCCTAATTTGGTTTCGGACGAAATGAAAGAACGGTTGATTAAGGCGTGGAATCAATATACTCATCCCTTAATGAAACAATTAGAAAAACGAATGGGCGACCGCAGAACTTCCTTAGAAAAAAGCTTGCAAGACCGATGTGAAAAAGAAGTAGCGGATATCAAGGCAATTTTAACTGAATTGCAACGGAGTATTGAACAAGAATTAAATGAACCGGATTTTGTTCAGTTAGAGTTATTTACTTCAATAGAAAAAGATCAGTTGGAACGCAATCGCAATAGTTTAAAATTAAGATTAGAACAAATTCCCAAAGAAATAGAACGAGAAACCACAGTGATTCGTTCTCGATTTTCTAATCCAACGACTCGATTATTCCCCATTGCCATAACTTATTTTATTCCCCAAAAACTGAGTTAAAAATCTAAATTGTAAACCCTCAAATTTTAATTTATATGTCTATTGCTCGTCATCATGCTGAATGGTTATCCTTAATTGAAGCTTCTGGCCCCTTCTTAAGCTTGCAAACCTTATTAGAGGTTTTTCCTCAAGGGTTAGATGCCCATGACCCTGAGCGATTTCGGGTTTTACGTCAAGCGTATGAAGAATGGCTAGAAAATCATTCTGATGTGGGAATTCATCGAACTTGGGGAGAATGGGTTTTAAAAGAAATCCTCGAATTTCCTGATGAAGTCCTAAAAACAGGGCAAAACATTCCCCAAGGTTTAAAAGTCTTTATTCCTGAACATCAAGAAACCCTGCGCCCGGATTATATTGTTAATTCAATAGATGATTCAGCCGATTCAAACCGCCCTAAAATTCGTTTATTGGTGCAAATTTATCCTCCCGAACAAGCGTTAGAAAAAACCCTAAAAAATTCTCGCTGGTCAGCGTCTCCCGCAACTCGGATGATGGAATTACTGCGAGGAACAGGGGTTTGGTTAGGATTAATAACCAATGGGGAACATTGGATGTTAATTAATGCCCCGACGGGAACCAATGAAATCGCCCCGGGAATTAAATATAATACCCCTTCCCCAACCGTTAGTTATATTTCTTGGTATGCAAATTTATGGTTAGAAGAAAAAATTACCCTCCAAGCGTTTAGAAGTTTATTAGGGGTACAACGCTTTTTTGGGGTTCCAGATGACCAAACCTTAGAAGCTTTATTTGTTAAAAGTGCCGATAGTCAACAGGAAGTTACTGACCAATTAGGGTATCAAGTTAGAAAAGCTGTTGAAGTTTTAATTCAAAAAATTGATAAAATTGATCAAGACCGTAACCGTAGCTTATTAAAAAATATTTCACAAACTCAACTTTATGAAGCCGCTTTATTTATGATGATGCGGTTAGTGTTTCTCTTTTCAGCCGAAGAAAAAGGTTTATTACGGTTAGGCGAGTCCCTTTATGATCAATCTTACTCTGTCTCAACCTTACGGTCACAACTGCGAGAAATTGCTGACCATTATGGGGAAGAAATCTTAGAACGTCGCCATGATGCTTGGTGTCGTTTATTAGCCACATTTCGGGCGGTGTATGGGGGGATAGACCATGATTTATTGCGTTTACCCGCATTAGGTGGCGATTTGTTTAACCCCGATAAATTCCCCTTTTTAGAAGGACGAACCGAGGGAAATTGGCAACAAGTTTCCGCCCAACCCATTCCTATTGATAATAGAACTGTTTTACATTTATTAGAAGCGTTACAAATTTTACAAATCAAAGTTCCCGGCGGTGGAACAGAACCAAGACGGTTATCGTTTCGGGCGTTAGATGTGGAACAAATTGGTCATGTGTATGAAGGGTTATTAGATCATACCGCAATTCGCGCAACTTCTCCGGTTTTAGGATTATTGGGGACAAAAGACAAAGAACCTGAAATTACTTTAGATGAATTAGAAATTGCTTTTGCTAAAGGGGAAAATGAGTTCATTAAAATTCTCAAAACTTTAACCGGACGGTCTGAAACGACGTTAAAAAAAGCCGTTGATAGTGCAAACTTTAACAAAACTGTCATCCTGAGTGAAAGCAAGGATTTCGGTGGCGTCGTGAAAGATAGTAGAGATTCTTCGCAAGCTCAGAATGACAATAATAATGCTCAAAATGATAACAAAACTGTCATCCTGAGTGAAACGAAGGATCTCCGTGGTGTCGTGAAGGATAATAGGGATTCTTCGCAAGCTCAGAATGACAGGAGGGGTTATGCTCAGAATGACAGGAGGGATTATGCTCAGAATGATAACCTTTTAATTGCTTGTAATAATAACTCGGAATTATTGGAACGGGTGAAACCCTTTATTAATTTAATTCGTTCTGATACCTTTGGTTATCCGGTCATTATTCCCACCGGAAGCGTTTATGTCGCTCAAGGAAATAACCGCCGAGAAACGGGAACCCATTACACTCCTAAAAGTTTAACTGAGGAAATTGTTCGTTATACTTTAGAACCTTTAGTATATCAAGGTGTGGCGGAAGGAAAACCGAAAATCGAGTGGAAGTTAATTCTCGCGCCGGAACTTTTAAACCTGAAAATCTGTGATATGGCGATGGGGTCGGGGGCGTTTTTAGTTCAGGTTTGTCGATATTTAGGAGAACGATTAATAGAAGCCTGGAAAGAAGCAGAAACGGCAAATCCAGGTAAAATTGTGATTGCACCGGATGGTCAATTATCTAAGTCTCGTCCTCAAGAATCGATTATCCCTATTGACGCGACAGAACGGTTAATGGTGGCAAAACGCATTATTGCTGAACGTTGTATTTATGGGGTGGATAAAAACCCCTTAGCGGTGGAAATGGCAAAGTTATCTTTATGGTTAGAAACCTTACAAAAAGATAAACCCTTTACTTTTTTAGACCATGCTTTGAAAGCTGGAGATTCATTAGTGGGAGTGAATTTAGAACAGCTTAAGCGGTGGAATTTACAAACTGAGGGGGAATCTTATCAATTAGGAATTGGCGGAGATGATTTACAACAATTATTAAATGAAGTTATTGATTTTCGGTTACAAATTGAATCGAAACCCGTCAACAGTCCCCAAGACCAAAAGGAAAAAGAATATTTACTTCTTCAAGCCAATGCCAGAATTAAGGATTTAAAAGATAGGGCAGATTTATTAATTTCTAGTTATCTCACCAATGTAAAAAAACAGGAACAACAAGACCTACGATTAACTTTATTAATGGTTGCTCAAGGGAAAGCAAGTATTACCAACTATCAACGGAAAATTTTACCTGATTTAAGCAGTTTAACTCCCTTCCATTGGGAATTAGAATTTCCTGAAGTCTTCCTAACTGCGAGAAATGAACCCGAATCTAACCTGAATCGTAAATCCAAAATCGTAACTCGTCAATCAACAATCGGTTTTAATGCCCTTGTAGGAAATCCGCCATTTATGGGGGGGAAAAAAATTACAGGGGCGTTAGGAACTCCCTATCGAGATTATTTAGTTCAATATTTAGCCAATAATGTCAAAGGAAATGCTGATTTCTGTGCCTATTTCTTTTTAAGAGGACAACAGTTAATAAGTGAAAAAGGAGGATTTGGGTTAGTTGCAACCAATACTATTGCTCAAGGAGATACGCGAGAAGTCGGGTTAGACCAAATGGTTCAGAATTTAGACACCTCGGCTGTCATCCCCCAGACCCCGACTGTCATCCCACACGCCCCGACTGTCATCCCCCAGACTCCGACTGTCATCCTGAGTGAAACGAAGGATCTCAGTGGCGTCGTGAATAATAGTAGAGATTCTTCGCAAGCTCAGAATGACAATAATAATACTCAGAATGACAAGAATGATGCTCAGAATGACAGAAAAGGCGTTATTTATCGGGCGGTTTCTAGTCGAACATGGGAAGGCACTGCAAATTTAGAAGTCGCTTTTGTTTGGATGCGTCAAGGGGAATGGCAAGGAGACTTTATTTTAGATGAAAAACCTGTTAATGGAATTACACCCTTTTTAACAGTACCAGGGAAATTAGCAGATAATCCTTATCGGTTAATCGCTAATCAAAATAAATCGTTTCAAGGTTCAATTGTTTTAGGAATGGGTTTTGTATTGGAACCGGAAGAAGCTCAAAAATTAATTGAAAATAATCCTAAAAATAAAGATGTATTATTTCCCTATTTGAATGGAGAAGATTTAAACTCTAATCCAGATCAATCTCCGAGTCGTTGGGTGATTAATTTCAAAGATTGGCCGTTAGATGCTGACCATGATGATCCCAAAAAACCTAAAGGTAAACCCTATGCTGTTGATTATCCTGATTGTTTAAAAATAGTTGAGGAAAAAGTTAAGCCAGAGAGAACGCGACAGGATGAAAAAGGTGAATTTATATTAAGAAAACCTTTGCCTCAAAAATGGTGGATTTATGCAGATAAACGACCAGCGCTTTATGAAGCGATCGCAGGTATAGGACGAGTGTTAGTTGCAGCTAGAGTTAGTAAGTTACTAATTTTTTCATTTGTACCGAGCAATCTAGTGTATAGTGAACAGTTAGTTATAATACCTTTACAATACTATAAAATTTTTAGCTTATTGCAATCATCTATTCACAATGCTTGGGCTTGGCAATTTTGCTCTACTATGAGAGATGCAGGTATTAGATATTCTCCTACAGATGCTTCTGAAACCTTTCCCTTTCCGCTCGAAGAAAATAAATCATTAATCATAAATTTAGAAGAAATTGGCGATAAATATTATAATCATCGTCAACAAATTATGTTAACTCGTCAGGAAGGATTAACCAAAACCTATAATCGGTTTCATAACCCCGATGAACAATCCCCAGATATTATAAAATTGCGAGAACTGCACATTGAAATGGATCAAGCTGTTGCTGTGGCTTACGATTGGGATGACCTCACCTTAGATCACAATTTCCACGAAACAAAACAAGGAATTCGGTATACAATTAGTGAAGCAGCTAGACGGGAAATATTAGACCGACTGTTGCAACTGAATCATCAACGTTACGAGGAAGAAGTTGAAGCCGGACTTCATGATAAAGGCAAGAAGAAAGCGATAAAAAAAAAGCCTAATGAATCTTCATCTCCCCCTGAAGCTGGACAATTGACTTTATTTTAATCCAGATTGTTATTGTTCATTTTACTTGATAAAATTTTAGTATAGGAGTTAGTTAACATCATGAATAATACAGAATATCAAGGCTTTTGGTGGTTGCCATCTAATCCAAACGAATCAGTAGTAGGAGTATTAACCTTTAAACCTTCAGAAATAATTGAACTCAAACTCATCGGAGCCTTAGTAGGAAACTCAGGTGGGAATCAAGATCATGTTAATCTACCAATTATATTAGGAGTAGTTGAAAGGAAGATTATTACTCTTTCAGACTGTATTCGCACAAAATTTAACTCAAGTAGACCAGGATATGATAGCGAAACCTATAGAGTAAAATTTGTTTTTATTGGTGAACACTTTCAAGATCCTCAAGAAATACGGTTTAACGAAGTTTCAATTCAGTCTACTTACTTATCAGACTGGGTTAATTTTTCTCCTATTCAAGAATTACCAACTATAGATGATACAAATAATCTTCAACAATTCACTTTTATCTATAATAAACCGGAAAGCATAAAAGCCAATATCATAGAAGGAGAAATTTCAGTATTTTATGGGTGTCAAAATTCAGGTAAACTTTATGATATTGATTTTAAGCAATTGTCTTCTATTAGTATTAAAGTTAATCAATTTATTTCTTTTGAAGATTTATACTCTCAATATATTTGTCCTATCTTAGACTTTTTAACATTGGCTACAGGACAACCTAATTCTGTAGAAAAAATTTATTTTCCTGATATAAATAATGAATTGAAATCAGTAGAAATGCTTTTTTTCAGCAATTCTATAGAGTCTAAAAAAATACTTTCAACTGATGATTTACTATTTAGCTTGGCTGACATCGAATCCGATTTTAGCTTAATGTTACAACTATGGTTTAATTCTTATAAGGAGTTAGAGAGTATATTTAACCTCATTTTTAGCACTGAGTATAAACCTGATATGTACTTAGAAAGTAAGTTTCTTAATATTGCACAAGCTGCTGAGTCTTATCATCGCCGAAGATGTAAAAATCAAGTTTTGACTCAGCCAGAACATGACGCTAGAATTGAATCTATATTAAATAATACTCCAGAAGAATATAAAAAATGGTTGAATGCGAAACTTCATTTTAGTAATGAACCCCCCTTACTGGAGAGGTTAATGGATTTATTAGACAAAACAAAAAAAGTAATGAATCCTTTAGTAAAAGATCATGCAAAGTTTGCTAAAAAAGTTAGAGATACTCGAAACTATTTTACTCATTGGAATACTGATCTTCAAGATAAAGCCGCTCAAGGTGAAGAATTGTTTAGAATAACACAAACACTTTTATTTATGCTTCAAGCTTGTTTACTGATGGAACTGGGTTGTACTCCAGAACGGTGCGCTGAATTAATTAGCAAAAATAAAAAATATCAGTATGCTGTTCGGAACATATCAAAAACTGAAAAAAGCCAAGCGATGAGGAGAGTTCAGGAAGCTGAATGATACCCAAAAATTACCAATTGTAAATTTAAAATTGTAAATCTTAATTATGGAAATCCTTAAACTCCCTGCTGTTCTCCCTGGTACTTTAGACTTAGTTGAAATTAATCTAAAACTCAAAAAAGGTGAGATTCAACTTGATTGGAATGCAGTGATTTCCGCCCCTGAATCCGCTTTAAAAATTCTATTAGACGGGATAGAATTAAAGGATGAGAACTTAATCCCTGATGATAGCGGAGTTGCAGATCAAGTTATTCGTCAAATTACAACTTATTTTGATAATTGCCATAAAAAACAAACCAAAAAAATCGTCAGAAATCCTGAACAAATTTCTTTATTTAATGTTGAATATATCGCTGCTAATCAACCCGAAAAACAAGGCAGTTTAATCGAACAACAATTTATTATTAATCCCAACCTCACCGAACTTAATCCCCCTGAATCGCCAATGGTAAATCCCCAATCGTCAATCATAAATCCCAAATCCCCCTATGAACTTCGCCAAGAATTAGAAGAAATGATTTTCAACGATTTACTCGGCCCGGCGGAGGGAGAAGACGAAGAAGTGGATGAAAGTAGTGTAACAGACCGCTATTTAGTCGGACTATTATCCCCCTTAATTCGCAATAAAACCCCAGAAGAACAACCCGAACAACAAGACGAATTCGTCCCCGCCGAAAAAGGTAACTCAGAAGAAGGAACCACAGAGGGAACCATACCCCCACCTAATACCATGTTTCCCTCATCAATGGGTTTAACCTTCTGCGTTGATAGTGATGTAAAAGCCATAAAAATTACCGCCAAATGGGGACATTATCAACGAGAAAAAAGCCAATATTTAACTAAAAAAGAAACCTCAGAACCCAAACTGATTTGGAAACGCTATCCAATTCAAGGAACCAAAATTCAACCCTTAAAATCCGGTGAAATCCCTGAATGGACTGTTGACCCCGAATATCCAGGGGTAATCGTTAAAGGACGGATGCGCCGCCTCGATAATCAAGATTGGATTGTGACTTTATTTTTAGTCAATGGTCAAAAAGAACCCGCTAAACAACGAGATAAAGCTTGGTTATTTCAACCGGAATTAATGATTGATTCCCCTGATAAAAATTATTCTAATATTTTCGTTAAAAAACCTGTTTCAATTCAACAAAACTTAGATCCTGTTATTCAACTAGAAAATCAACAAATGGCGATGTTATATCGTCATCAAGTGGAATTTGCCGTCGGACATGGGGTGGGCGTTCATGCCGAAATTGTCCCCGACAATCCCACCCAAGCCTCCTGTCTAAAAACCTGCATGATTCCCCGCTATGAAGTACCCCAAACCACACCCCCCAGCGTTGAAGAAATTCCTCAGTTAAACGGGTTAATTTTAGACATGAAAACCCTAGCGGAAGCCCAACCCGCCGAGGTTCCCCAACTCCTCACCCCCCTGATTACCGCTTATCAAAACTGGATTCAGGAACAACAACAATCACTGCAAGATTTACTCCTCAACCCCGACTTTTTACCCTCTCAAAACGTCGCCCAAACCACCCTCAATCATTGCCAAACTACCTTAGACCGTATCCAAGAAGGGATTCAACTTTTAACCCAAAATCCCCAAGCTGTAGAAGCCTTTCAATTTATGAATGAAGCCATGTGGCGACAGCGTGTACACGGGATTTATGCCGAACTCAAACGTCAAGGAAAAGATCCGAATTTAGATGAAATTGATACCCCGAACAATCATAGCTGGCGAACTTTTCAACTTGCCTTTATTCTCCTCAATTTACCCGCTCTCACTGATTTACACCACCCCGGCCGTTCTCACCCTCTGGATGCGGTCTGTGATTTACTGTGGTTTCCCACCGGAGGAGGTAAAACCGAAGCCTATTTAGGACTCACAGCCTATACCATCGGACTGCGGCGGTTACAGGCATTTATTGGGGGACGAGATGGAGAACATGGGGTAGCCGTTTTAATGCGCTATACCCTGCGTTTATTGACCTTGCAACAGTTCCAACGGGCGACCACCTTAATTTGTGCCTGTGAAGTCATCCGCCGCCAAAACCCGCAAAAATGGGGGTCAGAACCGTTTCGGATTGGTTTATGGGTCGGAAACAATAGCACCCCCAACTACACCAGCCAAAGCGAAGAATTTGTCAAACAAAGCAAAGGACAAGGGCGACCCTCCGGTATGGGTTCCCCCCACCAACTCACGAATTGTCCTTGGTGTGGCACAAAAATCGACCCAGGTAGACACATTGTTGTCCACCCCGTTGATAAAGAACAAGGACGCACCCTCGTCTACTGTGGAGATAGTTTAGGACGATGTTGCTTTACCCTCAAACAGTCTCCACAGGAAGGGTTGCCCATTATAGTTGTTGATGAAGAAATTTATCGGCGTTTACCGACTCTGTTAATTGCCACCGTTGATAAATTTGCCCAAATGCCGTGGAAAGGGGAAACCCAAATGTTATTCGGACAAGTGAGTGGTTACTGTGACCGTCATGGGTTTCCGCTCTCCCGACTTAGACGATAAAGACAGCCACCGCGCCACCAATAAACTTCCCGCCGCCAAAACCCGACCTCATGCTCTCCTGCGTCCCCCCGACTTAATTATTCAGGATGAATTGCATTTAATTAGTGGCCCCTTGGGGTCAATGGTGGGACTGTATGAAACCGTTGTAGATCATTTGTGTACTTGGGAAGTTAATGGTCAATCTGTTCGTCCTAAAGTGATTGCTTCAACGGCCACCATCCGCCAAGCGTCCGCCCAAGTTCACCATCTATTTTTGCGGAAGCTGCATATTTTCCCGCCACCTGGGTTGGATATTCAAGATAACTTTTTCTCCCGCCGTCGAGAACCGAGTTCTGAGCATCCTGGGCGACTGTATTTAGGCATTTGCGCCCCCGGTCGGCGGTTAAAAGCGACGATGATTCGGGTGTATTTAGCCACGTTATCGGCAGCGCAGGCATTGTATGAGAAATATGGAAAAGTTGCAGACCCTTGGATGACCTTGGTGGGTTACTTTAACTCCCTACGAGAATTGGGGGGAACACGAAGGTTAGTGGAAGATGATATTCGGACTCGTTTAAAGCGGATGAGTGAACGGGGATTGAAAAATCGCCTGTTAAGAAACTTTGATGAATTAACCTCCCGTAAGGATTCTACGGATATTCCCCTGATATTAGACCGTTTAGAAACTCCCTTTGACCCTCTATTGGAAGCGGAGAACCAAGCCAAACGCAAAGCAGGTCAGAAAGTTGAAAGACCCGACCCCCTGGATGTGATTCTCGCCACCAATATGATTTCCGTTGGGGTTGATGTTAAACGTCTGGGGTTAATGGTCGCCTGTGGTCAACCGAAAAATACCGCCGAATATATTCAAGCCACTTCACGGGTGGGACGAAGTTACCCTGGTTTGGTGATCACTGTTTATAACTGGGCTAGACCCAGGGATTTATCCCACTATGAACGGTTTGAACACTACCATGCCACTTTTTATCAGCACGTTGAGGCGTTATCGGTGACTCCCTTTGCATCTGGAGCTTTGTATCGAGGTTTAAGTGCGTTATTCGTGTCTTTAGTTCGTCTCTGTGGCGATGAATTTAATCAAAATGATCGCCCTGGTTTAATTCAACGCAACCATCCGTTTATACAAGAGGCAATTAATGTTATTGTTCGACGGGCTGAACTCATTGAAGGGGTTGAAAAAGGTCAACAAGTGCGTCGAGAATTAGAAGCCAAATTAGATACTTGGTTAAATAAAGCTCACACCCTGGTTGGGGGAGCCACTTTAAAATATCAAGTAACTTCACGGGATGGAACGGCTATTAAGTTATTAGAAAATGCCGGACAAAAACAATGGCAAGATTTCACCTGTTTAGGGTCATTAAGAAATGTTGAACCGACCATCGGATTAATTTTAACAGATCAACCCCTCGATGAGGAGCAAGATAGAAAACCTCAACCGTTTGAGTAAATCATAAATCGTAAATCGTAAATCATAAATCATAAATCGTAAATCCCATGACTCAATCTCCACCCAAAAAAACCAAAGTTGGTGAACTGCGTCCAAGCCAAATTTTATTCACCTATGGAATTGGGGCGGTTGCCGATTTACCGAATCTTTCTGCAATGGTTATGGGACTAGAAGACTGGAATAGGAACCATACCATTGAACTCTCAGAAAATCGTCTTTTAGCCGCCGTTCGTAAAGAACTCGGAAATCAAGTTAAACAACTGCTTTCACCTCCTATGCCTCCTGAAAGCTCTGACCTGTCTAACCCCTTTGATGAAGGCTCTAAAATCGGGATTCCTGTGGCTCCGTTTCCCACTTGGATGGTTTGTCCTCGCTGTCGATTATTAGCTCCTTTAGCCTCCCAATTATTTGAACTCAAAATTAATCCTTATCGCCCTAATGAAACCCGTTATATTCATAAGAATTGCTCCAAAACCAGTAAACCTCCTGCCGTTATTCCTGCCCGTTTTTTAGTCGCTTGTGAACGAGGACATTTAGATGATTTTCCCTGGTCTTATTTTGTTCATCATGGTCAAGCAGCCTGTCCAGGGCCTTTATATTTAGAAGAAAGAGGCGTTTCAGGGAACGTTACGGATATTTTTGTTCGGTGTAAAGGGTGTGACATTCCGCCCCGAAGTCTATCCGATGCCTTTGGAGATTCGGGTAAAAAAAATATGCCCCGTTGTCGCGCTCATCACCCCCATCTTCGTAGCTTTGATGAAGATTGTAAAGAACAAATGAAAAGTATTTTATTAGGGGCTTCTAATAGTTGGTTTTCCATTACCTTATCCGCTCTTTCCATTCCCGTCGAGTCTAATGTATTAGGGCAGTTAGTGGAACGCAATTTTAATGCTCTTAGTAAAGCAAATAGTCGAGAAATTCTACAAGCTATTTTAGCAGCAATGCAAGCAATGGGACAACTGCAAGAATTTGCAAATTATTCCTTAGAAGATATTTGGAATACATTACAGCAACAACAACAAGGTTTAGAAACCAACGACAACGCACAGGATTTAAAAACTCCTGAATGGGAAGTATTTTCAACCGCTAACCCCAGTAAAAATAATTCAGAATTTCAGTTAAGAACTGTCGCACCTCCCGTTGGATTTGAAGCGTATTTTGAACCCACCGTGTTAGTAGAACGACTAAGGGAAGTTCGGGCTTTAATTGGTTTTACCCGCATTCAATCTCCTGGGGATTTTGCGGATACGGGAGAAATTCCCCGTGAATATCGAGTTTCTATTAGTCGTAAGCCTCCCACCTGGGTTCCCACGACAGAAGTTAAAGGGGAGGGAATTTTTTTGCGTTTTCAAGAATCTTTTTTACAAGAATGGGAACAACGTCCGGCTGTCCGCAAACACGAAATTTTAACCCGTGAAGCACATAAAAATTGGCTTAATAGTCGAAATTTAGATCCTGATAAAATTCATTCTCCCTCCATTCGCTATTTATTAATTCATTCCTTCTCTCACACCTTAATGCGTCAATTGTCAATTGAATGTGGTTATAATGCAGCCAGTCTTAGAGAACGGATCTACTCCAAACCCCCAGAAGACGAGAATGGCCCCCAAGCCGGATTATTAATTTATACAGCAACTCCCGACAGTGAAGGCACATTAGGGGGATTAGTCCATTTAGGTGAACCGAAAACCCTGGGACACCACATCAGTCAAGCCTTAGAGCAAATGCGTTTATGTGCTTCAGATCCCCTCTGTGCTGAACATAAGCCAATGGAGGGAACTCCAACCTTACATTGGGCTGCCTGCCATGCCTGTTTATTTGCCCCCGAAACTTCTTGTGAACGGGGAAATCAATTTTTAGATAGAACGGTATTAGTTCCGACGCTTGAACGGGATGATTTAGCTTTTTTTGAGTAAAAAAACTTGTGAATCGTCAACTTTTAGAAAAAATTCATCAGGTAGCTCAAGAATTACCGCCTCTGGTGTTAAACTCTGTCATTCATTCTTTGGTAGAGCAAGTTTTTGATTCCCATTATCCGTTCATTGATCAAATTTTAAATCAACTTTCTAATCCAATGTTTCGCCGTTTAGTGGGTGAATTGTTTACCCTTTGGCAACAAAATCAATCGGATTGGGATAGTCGTGCGATCGCATCTGCGTTAATGGCTTCAGCTTATTCGATTCAAACCGCTCAACAATCCTTAGCAGCCGAATTAGTTTGGACAGGCCCACCCACTTTAGGGATTCCAGTTCGACGGACAGATCAAGTCTTATTACAATTGATTCGAGACACCCAACAACAATTAATTATTATTAGTTTTGCAGTTTACAAAATCCCAGAAATTGCCGAAGCTTTATTAGAAGCCTTAGAGCGAGGAATTCAATTAAAAATTATTTTAGAAACTACTCAAGCAGAAGGGGGTAAGATGTCTTTTAAAGGAACAACCGCATTGGGGCAGAAAATCCTTAGAGACGCGCAAGTTTTTCTTTGGCCTGTAGAAAAGCGACTTCATGATTCGCAGGGACGTTATGGTTCTTTACATATTAAAAGTGTGATTTCAGATCAGAAATATTTATTTATTACCAGTGCCAATCTCACCGAATATGCTTTGACCTTGAATATGGAAATGGGAGTATTACTTAAAAGTCCAGCCTTAGCTTCTCAAGTCACAGAGTTAATTCATCAGCTAATTCATCAAGAAGTTTTAGTGGAATTATAGCTTTTAATAAAATTTTTCAAAAACCCTCAGAAAACAATTGAGAAATATTTCTCCAGCGCACAAAACGTCCTCCCACTGATCCAATTAATAGTTTATTGAGTTTGGGTTATACGTTACTGAGTCAAAATGTTTGTTCATTTATTGAATTAGCAGGATTGCATACTCACTTTGGCAATTTGCACGTTCCCCGTGATAATCATCCGGCTTTGGTGAGTGATTTGATGGAAGAGTTTCGCGCTCAAATTGTTGACTCATTTGTCAGTTATTTGGTCAATTCTAAAATTTTCTTGCTTGAAGATTTTACGTCTCCTGATGAATTGGGTGGGGTTTATCTTCAGCCGGATGCACTCAAAAAGTACCTGAAACACTGGGAGGAAAAGTTATATTCTGAGGTGACTCATCCTCAAACAGGATACAAAGTTAGTTTACGACGTTGTATTGAGCTACAAGTCCGAGAGTACATTGCGGCTTTGATGGGAGAGGTGGAGGTTTATCGCCCAATGATTTGGAAAAAATAGCAGGTAGTAGTAAGCCCTTTAGGGCTATCTTGAAACCAGGTTTATCGTCCGATGATTTGAAAAAAATAGCAGGAGGGAGTTAAGTTTCTGAGGGGGTCTGGGAATTGCTGAAATCCTCATTCTTTCGTTGACCCCCTCAGATCGCCCTCTCTGTCTCGGTTTCAAGCCTTAGTTATTCTTGTTTATTGAGAATAAATAGTATTTATTGAAGGCGAAACTTGACGCCCTCAGATTTAGGGGTTTATAATCCAGTCAGAGTAAGGCTTCTATGAGCCTAGACTTTAGACTAAGAAATTAGTCGTATTAATGGAAACCTTTCCAACCTTCTTTTTTAAGGATTTGACAAATTGCTTTAGACTAAGAAATTAGTCGTATTAATGGAAACTAAAGTGTCATTTCCTTGACCACCGTAGAGGCTATCAAAACCTTTAGACTAAGAAATTAGTCGTATTAATGGAAACTCCCCTTCTCGTAAACTCCTCCTGAGAAGGTGTAAAGCTTTAGACTAAGAAATTAGTCGTATTAATGGAAACAAGTCAGAAGATCGTCACCGTCGTCTCCAGAGAGGACTTTAGACTAAGAAATTAGTCGTATTAATGGAAACTTGACCACCACGAAGAGTGTCGCCGTCAAAACCAACGCTTTAGACTAAGAAATTAGTCGTATTAATGGAAACTTTACTCTGGTTGTCGGTAGCCATATACAGTTTTTCTTTAGACTAAGAAATTAGTCGTATTAATGGAAACTCATCTCGTTTCCAAATGTCTCGCTCTTCTTCATTTTCTTTAGACTAAGAAATTAGTCGTATTAACATAAAATTAAAAATAGTCTCAGCCTTGGATTTTAAAATATCCGAGGCTTTTTTAGATATAAAATCAAGAAAATATACTCAAAAAAATATTGAAAAATATCTTAAAACAAGAAAGATATATAACTTATATACAAAGTTATATAAACCCTAATTTTACCTAGATATAAACCTATATAAAGCTCTGCAAAAATTAGATTAAAGGAAAAAACAAACCGTAAAAACCAATTACCGTTTACATTTTTCCTGAGTTTACTCTTGAGTTAAATTGTGTTTATGCCAACAATTTATGTCATTCATCCCGGTTCCAGCATTGAAGTTCGCTCTCGTTACCTGCAAGTTTTTCACAAACAACAGTTGTGTTTAGGGGTTCCCATTAACCGAGTTACCCAAATTATTCTGTTTGGGATTTGTAACCTCTCCCGCAAAACTCAAGTTTTAATTGCAACTCGCCGAATTCCCGTATACTATATTAATGTTCATGGAGATCAGTTAGGAAGTTTAGAACTGACACCTCAACGTCCCTTCAAATATCAAACCCATCAGTTAATTTGTTCTCAAGATTTTGAATTTGTGCGAGCGATCGCAGAATCAATTATTGGGGCAAAACTCCACAATGAAATGATTGTTCTCAAACAATTACAACCGGAATTTGATCCCTGTAATATTGAGAAGACCATCAACTTTTTGCAACTTTTAGCTGATGATTTACCTTCAGCAAATTCCATCGAAGAATTATGGGATTATCATGCAACAGCCACTAGCTATTATTATCCTATTTTAGCATCATTAGTCCCCCAATGGTCAAACCCTCATTCATCTTTTCGTCTTGACCTCAGCCATCCTGTCCTGCAAATGTTGAAGCTCGGTTATACCTTTCTGCATCAACAAATGGCACTGTTTATTAATGATTTAGGTTTAGATCCTGAAATCGGTAATTTCCATACTCTCCGCCAAACAAACCAACCCTTAGTTGACAATTTAATTGAGGAATTTCGTCCGATTTTAGTCGATAGTTTAGTTGTTCGATTGCTGCAAACAGGCACAATTACTTCCTCAGATTTTGTGCCTCCCAATGGAAGTCGGGGTGGCTATCTCCAACCCTCCGCTCTCCAAATTTTTATTAACCATTGGGAAGAAAAACTCGCAACCCATATTCAGCATCCTTTCGCTGGAACAATTAGCTATCGCCAATGTTTTGAACTGCAAGCTAAAGAATACATCGCTTGTTTGTTAGGGGATGTTGAATTTTATCAGCCTTTATTGATGCAAAAGGAAAAAGGCAAAATCAAAAAAATGTATGCCAAAGAAGAATATCTAACTCAAAAAAATGTTGTTCAAGTTTTTAGCGGAAAAGACTAAAACTCTGGTTTTTTCCTAAAATTAGCTCCCCCTAAATCCTCTTGGCAAAGGGGGAGTTTAACACTTCAGTTCTCCGTTAAAAAATCGGGTTACCTTGTTAGGAAAAAAAGCAGATTTGAGTTTTCTATGTTTTATCTAATTTGTTACGACATTGTTGATGATCGTCGTCGAAACCAAGTTGCAAAACTGTTAGAACTTTACGGATGGCGAGTTCAAAAGTCAGTATTTGAAGCGGTTTTGAATGAGGAGCAATATAAACGACTTCAAAAATATTTGCTTAAATTGTTAAACCCCATTGAAGATCAACTCAGATTTTATCCCCTTTCTAAACGAAATCGAAATCAAGTTCTAATTTTAGGATTTAAACCTGAGTTTAAAATTGATGATCCTGTTTTTATTGTCTAATCTTATCTCCGTTCAATTGACCCGACGAATAAAATGGTACATTTCAAAAGTACGTTGTTGCGCTTTAGCGCCAATAAGTTTTTTCGCGCTGAAGCGCAACAACATACCTAGTATTCAAAATGACTGTTAAGCTATAATAGGTTATTCAGTGTAAATGGGTAACAGCTTGACCCTCCCCATTTTGGGGAGAGTTTTTATGTTTTAATTCTCGTTAAATTCCTTTCTCGCTTTTTTATGACTGATAATGTACACTCCCCAAGGAAGACGTACTGCCGTAATTGTTGTTAACTTTAATTGAGCGTGTTCAGGATTAGCAGCATCCAAATCAGCCCAACTGAGGTTAGTATGATGTAACTTTGTATGAGCCAGATTTGTACCACTCAAATTTGCCCAACTCAGATTAGCATCACTGAGGTTAGCATAGCTGAGATTCGCTCCTTCTAAGTCGGCTTGGCTTAAATTGACACCTTGCAAATTAGCTTTGTACAGAACTGCATAGCGTAAGTCAATCTCGCATAAATTCATCCCCGGTAACTTAATTTCAGTCAAATTTGTATAGCTAAAATCTCGCCGTCCTCTGGCATATTCATCCTGAAACTTTTGTGTAGAAAGCCGTTCACCGTTATTAACATAATCCATAAATTTAGCCATTATTTTCTCCTGTTTAATGTTTAAATCTGCCTTTTGCCTTGCTTCTAGTACCCTTTAGGAATTCCAAACTTGCCTCCCCCCGCAACTTTATGGCTTAAAGCCCGTTGCACAAAGTTACCTAACAAATCTCCAAAACCGGGTGCATTTTCCAAGTATTTATGGAGTCGCCGGAAGTCAGGGGTTTTGGAATTCCCCGTTGGGAAGTTTCCGGCTAAAACCCCAACCTGAGCCTGTTGTGCGATGTACTGACGAATGTAGTTGAGGTCATTCATCCATTTACGGACTGTTTCGGCTTCAGTGTCTTCTGTGCGGCGCATCCACTTTTTCCAGGGTTGGGAAGGTTGATAGACATGATGTTGAGTAACATCGAGCAGGTATTCCACGCCTTGTAGAAACTGTTGGGTTTTTTCTCGAATCAGCGATCGCAACTTTTTTTCTTCTGTATTGCTTAAAGTACCATTTTTTAAAGCACTTGCCAATTCATTAAGGTGAAACTGAATCGCTTCAGCAGCTTCCCGAATATCACTTTGTGCCCGTTTCAGGTTTTGCACCAGAGCATCGCACTGCTGCGGCATCAACACCGCCCCATCCGCCGCATTTTCCACTTCATGCACTTGATCAAGGTGTTGAACTAACTCAGGGTAGTCAATTCGTCCGGTCTGCTTCACTTTACTGATCCATAGACTTAATAACCGCATCTGGTAAGCTAACTTTTCCTCCGCTTGATTTGTTGGTAGAGGAATGAGCGGGGATGGTGTGGAGTTAGGAATGTGAGCGATACCATTAAAGGAAGTTGAGTGTTGTCCGTTCATGGTTGAATCTCCAAGGGTTGCTGAGTGGGTGAGGGAATTGACGTGGGGGAGAGATTTAATCATTTAGATCGTTGTATTGTTGAGCCATCAGTTCTCGACGTTGGGTTTCTAACCAGATATCTCGCTGGAGTTGAACGGCTTCACTAAAGGATTTTTGGGTATCTGGGCGATAGCTTAGGGCAATGGTGATCACACAGGCACAACCGCTAGTGATGAGCGATAGCAGCAGGAAGAACAGAGGAAATCCTAATCCTGACCAGTCTCCCTGGGTCAATTTAGCGATGAAACTGAGAATTGCTAACCGAGAGGCTTCGAGTCCAGAGGAAAGCTCACCGGATGGGGTGAAGTTTTGGGTATAAACCAGAGGCATTTTTTGTTGCAGAAATGCCAAGTCATTACCCATCGTGGCACGGACTGTTAGAGACTGTTGCAGTTGTTCTTTAGCCGTTTCATAAGCTTGGTAAGCTTTTTCGCGTAACTGTTCGACTTGAGGGCACAAGGGCAATTGTTCTAAGGGGACGTTTTCCCAGTTGCGATCGCGTTGTTCCCATGTGCCATACAATTGCACGAAAAGCGACTGCCAACGGGGGTGACTTTTATCCAGTTGGCTTAACTCTTTTTCCCCACTTTCGCATCGTGCTAAAGCATCTTTATATTGAGGGCTATCAATTTGTTTGAGGGTTTCTACACGGTTAATTTGTTCTTTGATTAATTCCTGAGCTTTAAGTTGGCTTAAACCGGATGAATTGAGTAGCAATTCTGTTCCGACTCCAGCTACGATAGACTGGAGCCCATTGAGACTGAGCATGGCTGCGATCGCCCAATTTGACCAAGAGCGGCTGTGAGGTTTACGCGCAGATACCGCCACGGCTGAATCGTTGGTATATTTGAGAATCAGAGCATTAGCCAGCACCGTCATCGGAACTGCAAGGATTCCCAAATCTTTAAAGGCAAAGTAGAGCAGGGGAAAGTTAGTCGCCGCATTGAGCAAGCTGCTGATGGACACTAAAGTGGCCGTATATTGGCTATCTTTTGCCAAATTTTCTGAGACGATGGCACGACCATGAAAGTCTTTAGGATCAGCAATTACTAATCCCAACAACTTCTCAATTAGCCCTGGTTTCGGTTCTTGATTTTGGGTATTTTTAGCAGGATTTTTCGCGTCTTCAACTAATTGGACACATTCAGGGCTTTGCTCAATGTAAAGGAGTAAATCTTGAACCTTTTTAGAGGTGTTTACTGAATTGTTAACCGATTGAGAAGCAGGTTTTTGGAAGTTCATACTGGCTACCCTTTAGTTTTTTAAGCCCCAAACCGAGTTCTAAGTTGAACTTCGATTTAGGAAAAAAAATTGCCTAAAACCTTGAGGTGTGACCAGATATTTAGTTTTGATTGAACTGAGTTTATCTTAGCAGATTTAGAGTATTTGTCAACCCTTAATTTTATCGAAATTAATATTCCATTCTTAAATATTTGCCACGCATCTGTATCGTGTAGAGACGTGCCATGGCGCGTCTCTACGTGAGGTTTAGCTCAGTTTAAGTAAACTGAATCATTAGGAATTTGTCATCCATTTCGACTCCCATGGTTTCTTGCCGCAATTGAATTTGCAGGTAGCGCACGAAGCAAAGCAACAAAGGGAAATGTTGCTCTAACGTTGCTGTGGTGGTGTAGGAACGCACAACCACACTTTTTTCTCGAATTATTCCCCACTGGGAACTTTTGTAAAATCCTTCTTGTTCAGACACACTCGCCCCCCCGAACAATTCCGCCATGAACTGTTTTGTTTGTTCAACATGGAAGGAAGTATCCGCCGGGACATTAGCATCAACGGTGGTTGGGACGATCACGGACACGGAACGATTCAGAACTTGAATCTGACAGTCGAAACCAGTTCCCGTATTGAGCAGTTGTTGCAGTTCTGGATATTGAGCGAACAGGCTGTTTTGAATTTGAGCGATCGCAACAGCATCACTATGTTGATATTTCATCTTCCGCAACCCCTTTTGTAGTGTGTCCCCTTCTGGAGAAGGGTTTCGGCTTATCCCTGCCGAAAAAAAGTGGCGTTTGGGATTTGGGTTATGCGGTTCGGCTTGATGCCTACCTCTGTAATATAAGAGGCGGTTTCCGATTTGTCAAGGGGTAGGGAAAATAAACATTTTTGATTTTTAATTGTTTTTGTAATTTTCTGCGATCGCTGTTCCTTCTTCCTGAATTAATGTGATCAATTTCTCAGGGTTAACAACTTTCACCTGTTTACCAAATCCTAAAATCCAACGTTTTAAATCAATATCATCCAATGACCAACAGGGTAAAGTCACCCGAAAACGGTTAGGAAATTTAGGATCTGAACTGGGTTTTAGAGAAAATAGAGTTTTATCCGTTTCGGTCGCTATTTTATAAGGACGACGAGACATTTTCATTTGACTGCGGTGGAAGCGTTGATTTCCTTCACTAATAAACTTAAAGATTTGATCCGTCATCCACAATTCCACTTGAATTTCAACTAACTTCCGTTCCTTTAAATTCGTACTCAAAAATTTGTGTTGTTCTTCTACACTTTTTCCTAAATAAATTCCAAAACTCGCTTTATAAAGAGTTGTTAGTTTTTCTAAAACCGTTTGCTGTTCTTCAAAAGAACGAGATTTATCTTTAATTTTAGCGAGGGATAACCGATCTAACCGTTCAAATTGCAGGAGTTTTTGGCGCTGTTTATCTTGGATTTCATAACCCAAATACCAAGCAATATTATGAAACACAACTTGCAACGGGTAAGCGGTAAAACCTTCTAGGTTTTGACCTGGAAAGCGTCCACTATCTCTAAAAAATTGAAATTCTAATAATTGCCCTTCTACAATTGCTGTTTCTAGCTGTTCTAAGTTTCTTAATAAGGCGGATGAGGGTAAAGTATTGGGGTTAACTATTCCTCGATTTCCAATAACTCTAGTGGGATAAACGGTTTCTAACTCTAGTAAACGACTGGACTCAATTCGGTTTTGAAACAATTGTATCATTTCCACTGCAACCGGATCATCGAAATGGAACTTTTGAGACTGTAATAATCCATAGAGTTTTTTTAATTCAAGCTCAGAAAAAATACCTGTTCCCATAAAATACCCCCGCTTTAAACTAAACTGGGGTAAAATTCCATAGGGTTTTAAAACTTTTTCGATATCTCGCTGTAAGCTATCTAAGGAATGACCAATAAGATTAGTTTCAGTTTGGAGCTTTTCGATTAAATCTTTTTGAGTTTTTCGTTTAGAGCTTGAATCTGTTTCAACTTTTGTATTGGTTTGAAAAGGATGATGAGCAATATAGCGAATTACTTTCATTAACCGTTCAAATGGTTCTAAATCAGAATAGCGATGCCAAGCTGTGTTTTGAGTTTTCAGTTGAGAAACTTCTCCTTCTGATAATAATTCTAATTGTAAATTAGCTTTTGAGTTTGAGATTCCCAAAAATCCATTATGTTCTAGGAATAATAAATCTTTCTGAATTGCATCTGGGTTACTATACACTTCTCCTTTGAGATAAGCTATCACCCCACAAATTTCTTCTATTTCTGTATTAAAGGGGGGAACTCTATCAAAAATTTCTTGTAGTTTATGGGGTGCGGTTTCGTGCAGTTCACCTAACCCTGGATATTGGATAATTAAGGAAATTAAAAAAATTAATCGTTCAAAATCCACTAATCGAGAATAGGGATGGAGGGTATAGTTAGCGGTTCGACTTTGGCGAGTTTGATAAGAACGAGAGAACCCTTTTAAAATCTCCTCAATTTCGGATAAGGTTAAGGATAACTCGGCTATATTAATTTGTTGAATCCCAATAAATCCTTCTGTAATATCGGGCGGGAAAATAGTCAGAAATTGAGTAAATTGATCAATGATAGTATCAGGAACTTGACGGGGACGGTTTTGGTTCCACTGTTTGCAGGTTTCTATGGGGGTTGTTAAATGCCAACCCATCCAAGTTGAATGTTTTTCTAAAGTAATGGCTATTTTCTGTAAAAAATTCAGTCGCCAAGCTCGTTTAACATTTGTGGCATCATAGATAATTAGTTTTCCCGAAGCGATCGCATTTTTAATCTGTTTTAGCACTTCAATTTCAATCTGTTTCCAGTCTCCCTGGATGCTTTCATCTCCAAAAAAATCTCGACGAACATCATCGGTAGAAACAATACAATAGCGTGGATCTAACTGGGCTAAATATTGGGCAAAGGTTGATTTACCGCTACTGGGAACCCCGATTAGAATGTGGTTAACGTCGGTTAAAAACATAAGTTTAAGAGTCTATCCTATAAATTCTGTAAATCCTGTTTTCTATTACCTGTTTTATCATTTTTACCTTTTTTCTTGTAAATTTTCCCGTCTCAAAACGTCGATAGTATGAAAACCCGTTGCTGTTTTCTCAACCTCAGCCATAATAACCATAGAAACGCAGGGGAGGCATAAAAACGGAACGGAAAAACGAAGAAGATCCAAGTGATAAGTGAGATGTTTTGGTTCACCTAAACGCTTGGAGGAAGCCAAATGAACTACTACTCCGTTACTCCCGTTCTGAATACCCATCCCCAGATTGTACGCGACTTTCCCTTAACCTTGGAGGACTTCCTAAATGCAAATATGGCTGTACCGTCCCATCTGCGAACCCTGGAACATCTGAAACCTTTGGTGGCGCGACTGGAGTTGTCGGAGTCCTTCTGGTGGCAGTTCGTTCTGTTCCATCCCGATCGATATGGGTCGAAAATCATCATTCGCAACGATGACGTTGAGATCGCCCTGATCTGTTGGCTACCGAAGCAAAAATCGGGGGTTCACCCTCATAAAAATGCGGCTTTGAATGTGACGAAAGTGCTACAAGGTTCCATTACCCAGCAATACTACCGTCCCGATCACCAGCGTCAGTTAGTGCTGGATCAGGAGGTAACGGTGGGTGATGGAGAAATCACTTGGACGGATCGCTACGAATATCACCAACTGGTGAATAATGCAGAGGAAAACTGCATCACGCTTCACGTTTACACCCCAGTTCGGGAATAAAAGCTAACAAGTTGAAGGAAAGGGTTAAATTCACTAACCTTTTCCTCATTAATCACCTGAATTTGATTGTGGGAGGAAGTTTGAATGTCGGAAGAATGTGTGAAAAATGGTTACTATTGTCCTTTTGTTCAAAATCCTCATCAATTGGATCAATATGTTTGTCTCAAGTGTGGAATTAAACGGGATTTAGAAAAGAAGGAAAAGTCAGAAGTGTTGGATTTTATAATCCTTTTCTTAGTGGGGATATTAATGGCAATTGTATTTTTTAGGCGTTGAGGGATGGGTTTGCGAGGCTGCGGTAAAATGGCTAGAATATCGATGGTATAGTTGGGAGGCTCGATAGTCTATGGGGGAAGGGTTTGAGGTGTTTTTAAAGGGTGTGATCATGGGGTTGGAGTCGTCGGATTTCCTCAGCCTCGCAAACGGGGTCTGGACATTCGGTGGCATATAGGGTTTAAAATGGAGGGGTCGCCCTTTTATTGGGGTGACGAATTAATGGAAACATGAATTTGTAACCGACATGGATCAGATTTTTATCATCAGGAGTCGCCCTTTTATTGGGGTGACGAATTAATGGAAACAATAGAACTGATTCGGATGTGTTGAGTAAACCCGTGTAAGTGTCGCCCTTTTATTGGGGTGACGAATTAATGGAAACTGGAGGGATAGGCTTGGAATAGCCGTTGATATCCCCAAGTCGCCCTTTTATTGGGGTGACGAATTAATGGAAACTTCCCACCGTCCCGGTTTTGATAGTTTTCTGGGTTATTTTGGTCGCCCCTTTATTGGGGTGGCGAATTAATGGAAACACCCACTCACCGACTTTTAAGGTTCTTTCAAATATCTTGGTTGTCGCCCCTTTATTGGGGTGGCGAATTAATGGAAACACAACATCAATAATTCTTTGACCTGAATAACGCATCGACTCAACACTGTCGCCCTTTTATTGGGATGACGAATTAATGGAAACGCTTTATCAACTTTCAACTGAGCTTCGACAATTACCTTTTTAGTCGCCCTTTTATTGGGATGACGAATTAATGGAAACCCGTGTTGGGAAACAACTTGGCGGAACGCTTGCCCAGATCGAGAAGTCGCCCTTTTATTGGGATGACGAATTAATGGAAACCAACCGGAATCACCTTTGATTGACTGAAATTTAGACTTAATTTCCGGTCGCCCTTTTATTGGGATGACGAATTAATGGAAACTCCAAGAATGAAGCCCACTGGTCTGCTATTTTCTTGGGTTGTCGCCCTTTTATTGGGGTGGCGAATTAATGGAAACGATCCTTTTGGAGTCGGTAGCCACGCCGGATCTTTGCCGTGAGTCGCCCTTTTATTGGGGTGGCAAATCAATAAAAACCTAATAAAAAATCCCTGAACTCAAGCTAAGTCAGGGATTTTTTTACTAATAAAGTTTGAATTTAGCGTTTTATAAGCTATTAGCTAAATCTTGAAGTTTTTTTATTAAATTAAACTCGGAGTTATTCTTTAATAATCCTAGAGAATGCAAAGCGCTAATAAATGGCTGTTTGACTTCATCTTGATAAATTTGATGTACTTCTTTTGAATAGTCAATATCTTTTTCAGATTTTGGATGGCCGTATAAATAACGAATTACATCATTTTTTTCTACTCCTCGTAAATTATGAACAAATTGATTTCTGAAATCTAAATTATGAGTTCTATAATATTCACAAGACCATTTTAATAACTTCCATTCCCAATTTTCAAGATTTAATTCCTCTTTAGCTAAACATTTCAGACACGAAAGTAATTCATCATTCTGTAAAAATTTCTTCTTAGACTTACTATGAAAACCCTTCTCATTCCAAGTCAAGTTATCTATTTTTCCAGATTTGTGACTATTTAAGTAAATAACAGCAGCCTTTAAAAATGTTTCTTGCGCTGCAATTAATAAAGTAATCCCCTGTAAATAGTTTTCTTGCTTAAACAATATGTCAATTAACTCTAAAGATTGATAAACTCGTTCAATGGCGTTTTCGGGTTTAAATTCATCTTCTTGGTTATCAACCGTTGCTTTGATGTTAAAAATATTTACTAACTCTTTCAATCTTTGAATCGAATCAGAACTATCAGGAAGTAATCCTTCTAATAAAATTAATGCTGCCCCAGGTAAACCCTCCTGAATTAACTTTTTAGCTTTTTCAATTTGCAGTTTTCGTAAATAGTTAGAGCTATCAATAATATCCACCGCATTAGGTTTATATTCATTGCTAACTAAAAAGTTAACTTGCTGATTAAACTTGCTCAAACTTACAAATTGTAAGGCTGAAGAAATAGCAGGAGTTCCCGCTTGGTGACTTAAATAAATTATTTCATCGGATTCTACACTAATATTTGTTTGAATTAGAGTTTCAACTAAACCAAGTACACTATTCCAGTTATCTAATCCTTCCTCGTCATCTGATCCTTTTTGGTGTTGTTCAGGTTTAAGGGTCAGAAAACTTAATTCCGTATCTTGAAACCAATCATTACGTTTAAAATACTCCTCATAAAAGCTTTGATTTTCACAAGTATCTTGCCAATAAGGAGATCTCTTACTTCGCTTCTGACTGTTGGGTGGAAAAATTTCATCTTGATCTGTTAAAATTATAATCACCCGATTAATTTTAATCTCATCATCTTGTAATTTTTTAGTAAAGCCATCTAATAAAGGAAAAATTAATTTATCATAATGCTGTTTTAAATCTTTACCATATACTTTAGCTAAAACCCTAGAAGGAACAGCATATTGCTTTTGGCTTTTATTTTCAACAGTAGAAGGCTTATCTACTTCTTGGGGTTTTACTTGAAAATTACTGAGTTCACTTTTAGCATTTGTATAAAAGTGATCCCATCGCTTCTCAGTATTCAATTGAATATCGCTGCTACCAGTTGTCAGAATCCAAGTATTTTTCATATAAATCTCCCATTATTAAAACTTTTTAACACAAATTACACCCCAGAAATCCGGTTTTTAGACAAAAGTTTGAGTTTCAATCGAAAGACTATTGCTAGAAACTCGGTTTCTGACTTTATTTTAACAATTAGGGATAGAAGCATTAATGTATTTCGTGCGATTGACGGTAAAGCTTCTATCCGATTCTGCTAAGTTACCCTGGATAAAGTAAACTAAACGAAGTTTTTGTGTCTAGGAATGTTAGAAAATCTTCTGCATTTTGAGATTCATCCTTATCAAGAATATTAGGAAAAATCGTTAACAGTTCAATATATTCTCCTGTTGGCTGCCAAGTGTTATCACTAGCTTTAATATAGCGAGGATACATTCGATGCCAGATTCTCCCAATTTGATTTAACTGTCCCGTTAGCAAAGTCTTTTTAATCGTTTGAACTCCTGAATAATTGCTATGAAACCACCCTACCGCTTTACTATCAAACTTATTATTAGCGATTCGTCCCCAAACCTGTACATTATCAGGATGCCATGTTTCTCGCCAAGAAACAAAGGTATTAGGATTACTCACTTGCTTTTTCTTGGAGCGTACCCATGTTTGCAGGTTAGTTCTGAGTTTCTCTAAAAATATTGTAATATCTGTCAGTTCACCCACAGGAACATAATATTTTTCTGAACCTTCCAAGAATTCCCAATGGCATCCAATCATAGGATTATGATGAACATTATTAGCACAATTGTTAACATATTTAGGGAATACTAACCGATGATCAACCCGTCGCCAAGATTTACCAAACCCACCTAAAAGCATAGAAAATTTAATCAATTGAGTGATTAATTTTTTTAACTCCCGAGTAGTTTCTTCATCAGGTAAAGAACGCATCCCTAATAAATCAAGGTTTCCTGCTGTTAGTTCAAAAATTGGTAAACTTGAATCTTTGTAAGGATATTGATCTAAATTTAAGCCATCAAATTTATAAGAAAAAGCAGTTCCAAGTAGACCCGCAATGGATTTTTTCTGATCTGATCCAATGGATTTCTTCTGATCTGCAATTCCTCCCCACAATTCTTGAGTTAAAGCTTGCGTGGTTGCCTCGTCCGTAACGCCTGCAAATAAACGCTGAGTATGACCTCGTAAAGCCGCTTTGAATAGATTGGGTCTAAATTCTCCTTGGTCAGCAAAATCACCAGATTTATAAATTAAACGAGATGCTAAACCTTGACCCTTCAGTTTAACTCTTAATAGCGGAGATTTACCATGATGTTGAGGTTGTCCATAACCTGCACTGGTTCGTAAACCAATGCCTTTTTCTATAGCACGATGCCAAATTAGCCAAATTTTTTCCCATTCATCACCAGAGAGTTTTTTAGAACTAGAAATCCCAAAGACTAATGTAGTTCCTAGCAACGAAATCTGAATTAATGCACGATGGGAATTAGAATTTTTGATTTGCCAATCTTCTTGAGGATGGATTAAATCAACCAGGGGTGTTTTTTTCCAAGTTTCATTCTTAGGATATCCCCCATGAAACCGAAGAATCCCTGGACGAGTTTTTTTCCCTTCTTTTCCCCCACAATAATGTTGTGCTTCTTCAGGGGTACAAGCTCGTCGGAAGGTTCCTTTCATACTCGAACCAGGATAATAGGGATAACCTTTAGCGGCAATCACAGGTCGAATAATGTCTTCATCCTGTCCACTATTAGACACCCAACGCCAAGGAATTTTATAGGGTTTTGTTTCGACATCAGCACCAAACTGAGGAGTTTTTTTGACGGTTCCTTTTAACCATTCATCCACCCAGTCTTCTGCTTGTTGGCGAGGTTCATCTTTAATAAACTGAATTTGGCATCGTCCCTCAATCTGAGCTTGAAACATTAAAGGAACGTAATCGCATTCTCTAGTTATCATCATCGTTTTGCTCCTCTGGAATTAAGTTTTTATAACGTTGTGTCCACCACACCAAACTGTCACAAAGTTGGATTAATATAGCTAATGCAACTTTGCGTTGTTCCTGGGGAAATGTCCAAAGTCGTTGCGCCAGATCTCGAATAGCGGCTGGTTCGCCACTGCTCACATCATCATTGGGAATTTCAATTCCAGCATCACCCATAATTTCAACTAACTTTTTCCAAGTTTCTAGCCAGTATCGAGCTTTATCTCCTTTCAAACGAAATTGTTCTCCCCAAAATCGTTCTAAGCCATAAGCAACTGTCATTCGCATCTTATAAGATTCTTTAATCCCTTTAGGATATTCGTGACAACATTTGAGAACTAAATCATGGGCTACTTGGTCAACTTTTAAAGAGGTAAATGCCATAGTCTATGCTCCTAAATTCAGGTAAACAAAAAAATTTTCATCTCTATTGATTAACGTCATTGGTTTGATTATCAGTTGGAGGTTCTAGCCCGTGAATACTAACTAAACAATGACCAAAACCAATAGATTCTAAACCTCCGAGATAAATTTCTGCACTATTTTCTCCATTAAAAGGTTGCCATTTTCCTCCGTTTGGATCATTTCTTAAAGCAATGGGAAAGGCTAAAATTGTATCTTCGGGTAAAGCTTCAGTATTAAAAAATTGACCTTTTTTAGCCCGCTTTTCTTGTTCTTCTAAGGATACGCGAGTTTGGCGATACAGAGCCATATCATGAATCATCCCAATTTCGTTATCGGAGACAACAACGGCGGGTAATTCCTCTCCAAAGGGAAACCAAAGTGATAAATCTTTTGAGTCTTCAATGGTTAAAAACCCATAGTTAAAAAATAATTTTTCTTCCTGATTAATAGCTAGGGGTTTTAAGGTTTGCGATCGCGTATATTCGCTGGGAATATCCAAATCTTTTAGCAGCGTTCCATCTTCAGTTTGAATCAACTCACCTGCTATCCGTTGATAGCGTTTTAACAGACGAGGACTACTAACCCAAACCATCGGTTGTCCTGGGCAAAATACCGGAAGCCAGACAATCGAAGCATATTCTATTTTAACGAAAGATTCACTGGTTTTATCTGATAGTTCAGAATCTGCTTTATTGCCATACCAGTAATTTTCGTTAACGTTAGAATTAGCTCTCATTTCACTGCGTAAGCGACCCCGAATTGAACTCCCTGGAATAATCCCCGTTTGCGTAAATTGATCTCGGAAAATTAGATTCAGATTTCCGCTTTCTTCTCCTGCGGTTGCACCCACATGAAGAGGAGCTAAAGTTTTAATAATGCCAAGAGCTTTGTTATACATCAGTTACTCCTTGAATTGTTAATGGTAAACTTAAACCGCATCCAACATGGCGAAGACTATAACCTTCCTGGGGAAACCAACTTTCGTCCCAGTCCCGCCAAGTTTGATTGAGAGGTTTATCTAAGACATAAACACTCCCTGGAGGTACAGCATAGCGTCCTCTCCCTAACCGTCCCTGACCTGTTCCTTTTCCATCTCCAGTTCGATAACGATAGGGAATAGGTTTATCGGTAAGCATTTTAGAAATAGGAAAATTTGACTGAGGATAACGGTAGGAAAAACGAGTAGATCCCCAAACCGCCGGAGTAATTAAAGCAAATGCTTTTTGAATTGAATCTCGAAAAGGCTGAAAAAATTTATCATTTTCTGGTATTTCAATAGAGTTAATTTCTACAACATGGTTTTCTCCTCCAAAACGATACCATCCTGATTCTAAAAATTCAGTGGATAGATAAACAATGCAAGTGTCATCTTCCATTTGAACCGCATATTCGAGAAACAAACCATCTTCATCTTTAACGTGACGTTGATTTGTTTCTAAATCTGGGTGCAGCATGGGAATAAATTTCCAAGGCGGTTTAGCTGCATTTTCATTTTCTAAAATCAGATCAGGGGGATGATTCCAACTATTAATTGTTTGCCATTGATAGTCCGGTTCAATCTTATGGTTTTGTCGTTGCCATTTCTGGTTTTCAATAAACCATTCATCACAACCATCATCAGAAATAATTTTTGTCCAAGGAATCGGAACATAAAAATATTCAGGAGCATCTAATTTAGCCCAAAATGGCCCAGCCACATACAAGTTATCCCGAAGTTGTTTTTGAATCTCTGTTTTTGTCAATGCACTTTTGGTTTGATTTTTTTCTCGGCTAGAACTAAAGATAAGCCCTGATAAAGTAGCAGCTTCGGGAGGGAATTTAGAACGAGAACGTCCCACCAAATTTTCAGGAGAAAGAAAACCGCCTGCACTTCCATACATTAATCCTAAAGGCGTAACTGTAATTAGATATTGAAATCGAGGTGATTGTTTTTGTTGAGTCATAATCAAGAGGTAAAATTAGTAATTTGAAAATAATTAGATGATTTTATTTAGGAACACAGTTGCCATCCCACCTCAATTAAATCATTAATCCAAAAGATTAATTCTAAGGAAGAATCTTTACCTACTATTTTCTCCCGTTCAAGAGATAAATATTTATCTTCATTCTGAAAATAAATTTTAACTAAAGCCAGGGCAATTCTTTCATCAATTAAATCTTCTTGCTGTTCCGTCAAACTTAAATCAATCGAATGACGAGATTTGAGATAAGCTAAATCCTGATAAACATGGCTCCAATTTTGCCGTTTTTCTCGATCTTGATATTGTTGTAAAATTCTTAAATAGTGCCAAGGGCAAGTCCATTGCACATATTGACCACTATTAAAAACGATTCGGATAGTAACGCGATCGCGTCCTAAATTTTTAGAGCGTTCTTGAGCTTCGCGACAATGTTGTAAAATATCCCGTTGGGGAACACCAGAAGCCGCCCAAACAAACCCTAAACTAAGCGTAATTGCTTGTTCATGTTTAGCCCATTCTTGAGGAAGTTCCATTAACCAATCAATAATGGTTTGACGAGGAATCGGTTGTTTTGGGTTACGACTATAAATAACTCCTAAAAAATCATCTCCTCCTGCATAAACAATTCGGCCCAATTTCTTTTTAGAAAACTCTTTTGCAAAGTTTTTTCCCCATTCCCGCATCGCTTTACTAAATTCTTGAAGTTTTTGATCACCTTCTTCCTCAGCAATTTCTTTAAGTCTATCTCCAACCTTATCCCCATCTCCCATAAACCAACCTGTCCACTGTCCATCTGAATTTGGGTTGCTATCTTCAGGACGGCGAACAATATCTTTAAAACTTCTTCCTAAAAATGGCATTTCTAACGATTGGCTAATATCACTGCGAGTGACTAATCGCTTTACTAATTCAGGAATACTTAGGCGCTCTGAATCAGACAGAAATTTGCCTTCGGGTTGTACTTCTGGATCTGAAACTTCAGCAGTCAATGAGATTTCTTCTTCTAAATCTTCTTCTTCTTGGGTTTCTGGATGAGTTTCTAAAGCTAAGGATAAATCTGTGTAGAATTGTTTTATAGCTTGGCGTTCAGGAGCAGATAATGCTTTTCTAGGGTCTAGGGTTTTACAACCTAATCCAGGGTGAGCGATCGCATCGGTTCCTGTTAAACTAGAGCTTTCACCAACCCAGTTTAAAGCAATCCAGTTCCGAGACAGTTTTTGTTCCTCCAAATCTTCCATCGCAGTTTTTGGTCTTTTACCTTCACCTCGAAAAATTTCCCAGCTATAATTTCCCCAATGTTGCCATTGTTCTTCCCAATCATAAGTATATTGAGGTAAGTGATTTTCAACCCAACTTCGGCATTGTTTCAAAATCTGTTTCCATGCTGTTAGTAGTGCATCCCTAGCTTGTTGTTCACTAAACTCTCCTCTTAACAAGATTCGATTCGGCATTCCTTTGGGAATATTAATCAATCCGGGCGACAAAACTTGACAGTTTTTTTCAGCTTCTTTCACCAATCTATCAGTTAGATAGGAAAGGATTAATGATGCACCATAAAGGTCTCGCAGTTTTCGGGACTTCTCGATAAATCCCTGAACTGGGGCAAATGTAACAGCAACGTAACAATCCATAACTCCTGGTTCTGGCACTACAATTGGTGAACTTTTAACCTGATTAAAATCTCCCAGGACATTAGAAAATCTAATGTTCGCCACAGGTTTAATCAGCCGAAACTTGAACGACTCGTCCTGATACTTAAATTACAGCATTTATAGAAAACCTTAATCCCATTTGATGCGATTGACGTAATTCTTAAGATTTTCTTGATATCCCTTTTCTGTCCTCCTCCGAAATAACCAAACAATCAAGCTAAATTATTTTAAAGTTCACCAACCCGATATAAAATGTAAGCAAATTAAAATAACATCCCCCAATGAAAATCCTGCACGGAACTTGGATTCCTGAAACAACAGGTGATTTCATCGAACAAGGTGCATTTTACCTTTGGGTTGAAACTTCGACCCGAATCTTGAATGGCGACGAATTGTTGTTGATGAAGCTCAAAATATTAAAAATCCCAAAACCGCTCAAACTCGTGCGATATTAAAACTCTCGGCTCAATTTCGATTAGCTTTAACCGGAACTCCCGTTGAAAATCGTCTCCTGGATTGTGTGTACCAATTTTTAATTTTTTGAATCCTGGTTATTTGGGGAAAGAAGGTCAATTTCGCAAGTCCTTTGAAATTCCTATTCAAAAGGATAATGACCGGATGAAATCTGCAACTTTAAAGAAACTTGTAGAACCCTTAATTTTGAGACGAGTTAAAACTGACCCTTTAATTATTAATGATTTACCCGATAAAGTTGAGCAAAAAGTGTATTGTAATTTAACGAAAGAGCAAGCTTCTCTGTATGAAGCCTTGGTGAAGGATGTGGCTGAAAAAATCAATGAAGTTGAAGGGATTAAGCGAAGAGGATTAATTTTATCAACGCTGATGAAGTTAAAACAAATTTGTAACCATCCGGCTCAGTTTTTACAGGATGGAAGTGAATTTTCGGCGGCGCGATCGCAGAAATTACAAGGATTGGCAGATATGGCAGAAGAAGCCATTTTAGAAGGAGAAAGTTTATTAGTTTTTAGCCAGTTTAAAGAAGTCTGTGATGGTTTAGAACGCCACTTTAAACATCATTATCATTATAACACTTATTATATTCATGGGGGTACAAATCGCACGAAACGGGAACAAATGATTACTCAATTCCAAAATCCTGAGACAGAACCTTCTGTCTTTATTCTCTCTTTGAAAGCCGGAGGTGTGGGAATCACTTTAACCAAAGCCAATCATGTATTTCACTTTGATCGGTGGTGGAATCCGGCGGTGGAAGATCAGGCAACGGATCGAGCTTTTCGGATTGGTCAAACGAAAAATGTATTTGTTCATAAATTTGTGGCTTTGGGAACTTTGGAAGAAAAAATTGACGTGATGATAGAAGATAAGAAAAAACTTTCTTCTCAAGTCATTAGCAGTGATGAATCTTGGTTAACAGAATTGGATAATGAAGCGTTCCAACGGCTTATTCAATTGAATAAACTGGCTTTATTGGAGTAGTTGATTGGTTTTAATTTTGTAGGAGTAATCATCTATTATGGCTCAATTTAGTCGGACTTGGTAGGGAAAACAATTTATTGAAGCGTTAGAAGCTTTTAGTGACCCTGCACGTTTGGGTCGAGGACGTTCTTATGCAAGGGGTGGTAAGATTCTTAAGTCGAGTATTGATCAAAATCGAATTACGGCAACCGTTAAAGGTTCAATTAATCCCTACTTTGGGGTTTATAAAGAACCTCGATATAATACGACTATTGAAATTACACCGATTAGTTCTAGCGATTGGTCGAAAGCGATTAAATATTTGTCTTCAAAAGCAAGTTTTGTGTCTAAATTATTAATGAATGAAGTTCCCGATAATATTGAGGATGTTTTTTCGGAAGTGATACCAGAGAAAATTAGTGCGCGAGAGTTTTGGTTAGGAACCCATCGACTTCCTCAAGTGGTTGAAGAACCCTCTTCTGTGAGTTTACCTGCTATTTTAATTAAAAAACAAGGAGATTTTCCGGCTTTTTGGAAAAAGGAGAATTCTTTTATTCAAGTTATGGAGGAGTTCTACCAACGAGTCAAAACTAAAAATAAGGACTTGATTTAGCTTGGGAACAAATATATAGACCATAGACATTATCTGGCTCAAATTGAACGGTTTTCAGCTTGTTGCTGTTGTTTTCTATGTTTCAGTCTAAGAGATGTCTCGTCATTTGGCTACCGTTATTGATTGACTCTTAGCCTAAAGTTTATGCAAATCGTTACATTTCTTCACACTTTCCCTGAGACTTTCCCTACAACCGAGTCTTTTCCTAGCCCAATAAGATAGGGAGAAATTATCACCTTGTTGGATGATT
Organism: Planktothrix sp. PLAVEN19ND; assembly: GCF_057220675.1. NCBI lineage: Bacteria > Bacillati > Cyanobacteriota > Cyanophyceae > Oscillatoriales > Microcoleaceae > Planktothrix > Planktothrix sp. PLAVEN19ND. Next base: position 56,693 of record NZ_JBXVTP010000002.1, read on the forward strand.
TGATTTAACTTTTCGTTAAGTTCGTTGTAGATTTTTATTCAATTTTTTGAGATTAATTGCTTTTTAACAATACTTCGGACAGTTTTTGAAGATGGGCTTGAGGTAAGGAACTATCTGAAGGCAGCCAGAAAACAAGTGAATCGGATGGGCTGTTTGTAATCAAATTAGAAAAAAAGCTATTTTTTTTCTTTATACGCAAGTCGTCTGGAGTTGTTGCTTGAAGTGCCCGATTCGTTTAGTTTATCTCTATGATACGCTGCCTAAGAACTCTCCGAAAATTGCTTTATTATTTAGCTTTGTGCTTTCCATCCCGATAAGACTGACCACACATCGGACAAAACCGATATTGCTCAGAAGTAATGGGGTGAGAACAGTGGGAACAGCGATCGCACAAAACCCCCCCACACAAAAAACAAAACTTGGCCCTGGGGTCAAGCCACCCCAACTCCGGCACCGTCCCCGGTGTCCAACAACACAGACACAGTTTCAGCGCCTGAGACACCTCCACTCCCGTCCCCCGCACCGCCGCCTCCAAATACGCCACGGGAACCCCCAAAACCTGAGCCAGACCCCGTTTCGCCTTTTGGCTTAGACGAGTTGTTAACCCTCTCTCAATCTTGCCAATACTTTGCAGATGCAACCCACACCCTTGCGCCAACTGCTCTTGACTCAGACGCTTCAGTCCTCGCAGCCGTCGCACGTATTCCCCCAGGGTTTCCTCGGGTTGGGGCAAAAATTCCGATGTTAAAGTGTGCATTAAAATATGCTAAAAACAGTAGTTATTAACCTCTTCTTATTTCAGCATAATTCCTGTTTTATGACAACCACAATTGCTACAATTGCCACCCAATTTTTACAGCGTCCTGAACTCTCCCCAGCTACCCGAAAGTCTTATGAACTCACCCTAATTCCCTTCCTGCAACAGTATGGCTTTTGGGAGATTAAAACACTAGATCGCCAACAAGTACGCGACTACCTCGACTCCTTAACCCACCTGAGTTACACCACCCACCGTCGCCATCAACGCATTCTCATCGCCCTCATGAACTTTGCCGTAGATGAAGGCTATATCCCCATCAACCCCATCGCCCGCCTCAAACCCAGAAAACCCGATGCCCAGCAAGGAGAACACCACGAAGACAGCACGATCCGCTACCTCAAACCCGATCAACTCAACGCCCTATATCAAGCCATCCGCCACCTCTCCAACTGGCGACTCATGGCCTTAGTCCGTTTACTACACCGCAGTGGGGCCAGAGTCAGTGAAGTCCTCGCCTTAGATCTCGACCAAATCAACTTCTCCGACCGCAAATTCCAAGTCATCGGCAAAGGCAATAAACGACGCTGGTGCTTCTACAGCGTTGATGCAGCCCAAGCCTTAGAACGCTATATTCAGGGAACTCGCCCTCCCCAGGCCACCGCCTTATTTGTCGCCCAGCACCCCAAAACCCTCCAGATCAGCCGCCTTAGCTACAGCCAAGCCTATCAAGACTGGAAAGACGCGATCGCCCTCGTCCCCACACTTCAAGACGCTAGATTGCATGATTTAAGACATACTTTTGCTACCGAGCGAGTCGGGTTAATGGGTTTAGAAGAATTACGGGCGTTGATGGGACATAGTAGTATTCAGACGACCTTACAGTATCAAAAAGTGACATCAGAGAAAGCGGAATTAATTGCTCAAACAGCCTTAGATAAATTGCTGGAATAATTCAGCTTAAAGTCTGTCAATTTACATTAAAGTCAAGAGTATTAATACTACTCTGGAAGCAAGGGGAAGAAGACAAATGTTGATAAAAAAATCAATAATTAGAGGAAATGGGATATTATTGGGCTAATCGAGGTATTGATACTCGAACAATTCAGAGTTACTTGGGACATAACAATATTCAGCATACTGTGCGTTATACCGAATTGGCATCTGGCAAATTTCAGGGTCTTTGGGATGATTAATCTTTACAATTCCTATTGATTACCCATCTCCCCAAAATTTTTCGCTCTCCCAAATCCAAGTTGCCCATTTGATAATGAAGCTCTGCTAGATTGTAAAGAACGATCGCCTCGCTATCAGACTCGTTAATTTCTCTAAAGATTTCCAATGCCGCTTGCAAGCATTCCCAAGCTTCTGTATATCGTTCGAGTTCGCTTTGAGTATTTCCTAAATTACATAATGCTGCTGCTTCTCCCTGGCGATCGCCGATTTGTCGTGCTATATCTAAATGGTGCTGATAGTATTCGATTGCTTTCTGATAGTTTCCTAGAGTATAGTATGCAGAACCTATATTATTTACTGCTCTTCCTACTTCAATAGGCTCGTTTATCTCCTGTGCAACAGTCAAACACTGTTCAAAATATAAAATGGCTTGGTGATGGTTTTCCAAAGCGTTGTAAGCAAGACCTATCAACCTTAATGATACTGCTTCCTGGGAATGGTTTTCTAATTGGCGAGCCACACTCAAACTTGCAAAATAAAACTCGATCGCTTTCTCGTACTCTCCTAAGCAATCGTAAGCAGTACCTAATCCTCCCAGTAAAGCCCTTATTTTGGGCAAATTTTCTACCTTTGTGGCAACGCTCAAACTTTGTTGGTAGCATTCTATAGCCTCCTGATACTTTTCTATAGAATAGTAAGTATTTCCCAAATTCCCTGAAGCTTGTCCTATTCCAGATTGATCGCCGATCTCCTGACTAATGATTAAGCCTTGCTGATAGAACTCAACAGCTATTTTGTACTCTCTTAGCGCTTGATAAACTAAACCAAGGTTATCCAGCACTTTACTCTCGTTGGCGCGATCACCAATTTGCCTCGTCATATTTAAGCTTTGCTGTTGATAGTCAATTGCCTGTCGATAATCTCCTAAAAAGTAGTAGCTAACGCCTAGACTGCACAATGCTACCCCTTCGATAGTGCGATTGCCAATTTCCTTAGCAACGGTCAAGCTTTGTTGAGAGCAATTAATAGCTTGTTGGTAGTCTTTGAGGGAATAGTAAGCAATGCTGAGATAGTTTAATGCCGTTCCTTCTGCGGAGCGATCGCCTACTTCTCTGGCAATGGTTAAACTCTGCTGGCAAAAGTCGAGTGCCAGTTTGTAATCTTCCATTGCTAAATAGAGCGAAGCGAAGGCTCCTAATGATTCTCCTTCCCGACTGCGATCACCAATTTTTCTAGCAATGTTCAAACTTTGTTGGCAGAACTGAATTGCCAATTTATACTCTGCCAGAAAAGTATAGGCATTTCCTAATCTGCAAGATTATTCATTTTCCCAATCTAGCTGTTTTTGAATAAGCAACATACTGTTGATTCAAGTATACTGTTCCGTGAGCCTAACTGCTGAAAGGAGTCAAGCGGTATACCTAGTTCATCGGCAATGGAAAAAGCCTGTTGACAATACTTACGAACCAAATCTTTATTACCTAATCTTTGATAAAATGCTGTTAAATTTAAAAGGACATTAACTTCAGTCAAACGATTGCCAATTTCTTTACAGATTTTCAGACATTCCTGAAAACATTTCAGAGCTTCTGAATCCTGCTTACAAATTGCTAGTGTAGTTGCTAAGTTAAATAATGCCTCCCCCTCTCCTGCACGATCTTGGGTAGTTTGCATAAAGGTTAAATGTTGCTGCTGGTATTCAATAGCTTTTTCGTAATTTTCTAAACCACCATAAGCTTGCGCGAGGCTTCCCAAAACCCTTCCCTCATACGAAGGGTTGTAGCTTTGACGTAAAATCCTCAGACTTTCCTGCTGGTACTTAATTGCTTTGGAGTATTTTCCTTTTTGACAAAACACCAGCCCTAAGCTGTTCAAAGCGATAGCTTGCCCTTGATAGTTATGATTTTTCCATGCAATAACTAAACTTTGCCAAGTGTAATTAATTGATTTGGAGTGATTTCCTAAATATAAGTAAACAAGTCCGAGGCTATTTAAAATTGCACTTTCCTGCTGACAATCGGGAATTGTACGTGCAAGTTCTAATGCCTGTTGATAATATTCAATGGCTTTTTCCAGGTATCCCTGAGCATAATATACCTTGCCCATACCGTATAAGAAAATAGTCTGATAATAGGGATGGATATTAGCTAAATGTTCTAAAAATATATTGTACAATTCTGATAGATTTCTATAATATCCCCAAGTAAATAGTTGATTATGTAACTGTTCATTTTCAGGATGAGTAATATTAATGACTAAAATCTTTAAAGCTTGATTCCAAGCCTCGACTTCAGATAGATGATGGAATGCCTCCAAATAACCTTGTACTCGATCTAGATTTGAAGCACCTGTCACGGGCTTATACTTTGTGAGCCAGTTGATAACGGCTCTGTAATGGGTACGTTTAGTCAGTGGTTTGGTAGACTTAACAGTGGCTGGCTCGATACCAAGATAGAATAGGATGGAATCACCAGGGAGAGTGATGTTAACTTCATTGGTGATTTTTAATTCTTTAGCTTCTGGTTCAGTAAGGTAGCTCATTGTTTTTCAATTAATTATCAAAAAGTAATTTTCTTAACCCTGCTACAGCTTGTTGACCGCCCTCTTCTTGCTCAATTACTTGTAATTGCTCCTCTATTATCTCGGCATACTCCTCTATGCCAATTTCCAGTGCTATTTTACTGAGAGTCATCATGGCTGTTTCCATTTCAGGAGATTGTATACAGGCAAATATATACAAACTTCGCATCCCTAATAATGCTGCTAAATCAAACTGTTTGAGCAAACGATAGGCATCACTTAAATTATGAATTGCTGCTGCTGCCGCCCATTTATCGCCAATGCCAGCGGCAATTCCTAAGCTTTGTTTGTGGTATTCAATCGCCATCTCGTATTGCTCTAAACAACTATAAGTATTGCCTAAATTACTTAAGGCGTATGACTCACCTTGTCTATCGCCTATTTTCCTGGTGATCGCTAATCCTCGCTCGTAATATCCAATTGCGGTTTCGTATTGTCCGGTAGAATTACAAACTACGCCTAAATTTCCTAATGCTGCCTTTTCTCCTTCCAAATATCCTATTTCACGGGAAAGTTCTAGCTGCTGTTGATATAAATCCCAGGCTAATGAGTTATTCTGCCAAGCAAAATAGACATTGCCCAAACTGCCTAGCGTACTGGCTTCATCTCTTCTATTTCCCAATTCTCTAGCAATTAATAAGCTACCCTGCATATTTTCAGCAGCTTTCTGGTATTCTTTTAAGAAGTAGTAGACAATACCCAAATTTTCCAAAGCATTAGCAATTCCTTTGCGATCACCAATCTTGTAGACGATTTCTAACTGTTGTCGGTGATACTCACTAGCTGGCTCGTAATCTCCCTGTAATCGGTGGATAACACCAAAGTTTCCCAGGAGTTTGGCTTGACCTTTTTGATTAGATATAGTGGTGGAAATAGCCAAGGCTTGTTGGTAAAGATCGAGAGCGACTTGGTATTGTCCTAAAGAACCATAAATATTGCCGAGATTAGTCATGGCAATTTCTTGAGATTCTGGATCGGGAGCGATCGCTAACTGTTGTTGATGGCACTCAATCGCCTTCTGATGGTTGCCTAGAGCGCGATGTGCTAGACCTAAACTATTTAAGCAAATATCATCAACTTCATCATTAACTTTTCCTAAGATTTGGCTGCATAAATCTATTTGTTCTCGGTGGTACCCAAAATCACCAAGCTGACTGTGCAAGGCTTCTTCTAAATAAATTGCTTGAGAATTATTTATAAAAGCTGTCGCATTTATAATAGGTACTCCTCTTTTAATTAAGTTAGCAGCCTTGTCCCAAGCATCAACAGCACACAAGTGGTAAAATGCTTCTAGACAGCCGCGTAATTGTTTTAAGGTAGGTGAATCTGGCTGAGGTTTGTATTTTGTCAGCCAGTTGATGACTGCTCTGTATTGAGTACGTTTCCATTTCGGGGTAAGAAGTTTTAAAGTTGCTTGTTCAATGCCAAGTTCAGCTACAACTGAATCACCAGAGGGTATTAGTCGTTCCATATTTTAGCACCTAATGAGAAGTTCTCTGTCAAATGAATAATTTTGGTGATTGCTTACCAAAATTGTTTCAAAAGCTTAACCAATATCCTATGGGGTAAGTTGTGCTACTTCGGTGGTTATTGATTATTTTTGGTGTCTTAAACTATTTTATAGCAACTTTATAGCAACCGCCAGGGCTATTAGGACTACTTATCGGCTGTCATTACCGTGAAAGCGGTAATCCATGTCCTAAGCGTTATGGCGACTGCTATAGCTTAGTTTATGTATCTAGTATTTCTTCTTTCAGCTTATGACACTCTTGTGCTAAAGGAATGCCTAACTCCGTGGAAATACTCAAAGCCTGTTCACAGAATTCCAACGCTTCCACTAATTTATCAATTTTATAACAAAGTTTTGCGAGGTTTTTAAGGACTTCAGCTTCTCCTTGACGATGAGAGATTTTCCTCGAAATTCCTAGTGCTTCCTGCAAATTCATTAGTGCGTCTTCATATTCTTCAATATCTACTTGAGTTGAACCAAGGTTACACAATGCGCTTCCTTTTCCTGAAAGATCGCCGATTATCTGTGATATAAATAATTGTTTCTGGTAGTAGTTAGATGCCTCAATGTAGTAGCCAATAGCATGAAAAATATCGCCAAGATAGCCCATAACAACGGCTTCTCCTCTCCGATCGCCAATTTCTTGCTTTATCTTCAAAGATAGCTGGTTATATTTAATAGCTTTTTCATATTCTTTTAAGCCACAGTAATCCTTTCCTAAACCAGCTAAAGCATGACTTTCTCCCAGACGATGCCCAATATTACGAGCAATAGTTAATCTTTCTAGGTGGTATTCAATTGCTTGATTATAATCTCCTAATACTTGATAAATAATTCCAAGGTTTCCAATAGCGTGACTTTCTCCTTCTATATCCTTGGCATTACGAGAAAATTCAATAGATTTATGATAATATTTGACTGCTGAAGAATAATTATCTAAGTAGTAATTCACCAATCCTATATTATTTAATGCGCGACTTGTTTCCACAAGATTTCCTAAACTTTGAGCAATTTCCAAACTATACTTATATGCCTCCATAGCTGCTGAATAATTAGCGTTATCTAAATGGGCGTTCCCTATTGCATTGAGACAAACAAGATCAGTAGTTTCTCCAGCCTTGCCCAATATTTTATTACAAATATCAATAGAATCTTTGTAGTATCCCCAAACATCTAATTGATGAACTAATGTTTGTTGGGATGGTGTAGTAAGTGACAGTAAAAATATTTTACTGGCTATTTGCCATTCCTGAATCTCACAAAGATGATAAAAAGATTCCAGAAGCCCTTTGACTTTTTCTATATTAGAGTCAGTATTCTCAGGATAATACCTTGTTAGCCAATTAATTATCGCTCTGTATTGGGTGCGTTTCCAATTTGGTTTGATAGATTTCAGTTCGGCTGGATCGATGCCAAGTTCTGCTAAAAGTGAATCACTAGAGGGTATTAATCGTTCCATATTTTAGCACCTAATGAGAGATTTTCTGTCAAATTACTCATAGCTGGACTCCAATTGTTGTTTTAATTCCATACACTCTTTTTTGAGAGGGATGTCTAACTCTGTTGCAATGGATAAGGCGCGATCGCAAAAATCAATAGCCTGATTCCAAAATCCTAAATTATGACAAAGCTCGGCTAAACTCCAAAGAGCTAGTGCTTCTAACAACGGAGCATTAATTGTTTTAGAAATCTGTAAAGACTGCTTCAGATATTCTAATGCTTCTAAATACTTACCTATTTGAATTAAACTCAACCCTAAAAAATAGAGTATATTTCCTTCTTCTTCATAGTTTTGAAGTCTCTTCGCCATTGACAAACTCTGTAGGTAGTATTTAATCGCTTGCTGATAATCCCCCATACCAAAGTAAGTATTTCCTAAATTTCCGAGAGCAATTGCCTCGCCTGAATCGCTTTTAATTTCGCGCATAATTTTTAAATATTGATAGTGATACTCCATTGCTTTTATGCAATCTCCAGTTGCAAAATAGGCATTGCCCAGATTGCCCAAAGATGTTCCCTCTCCTTGACGATATTGTATTTTTATTCTAAGACTTAGACTTTTTTGATGATAATCAATCGCTTGATCGTAATCTCCGAGAGCCGCATACGTGTTTCCCATACCTTCCAAAGTTGCGCTCTCGCTTCGACAATCCTGTGTTTCTCTGGCAATTTCTAGACTCTGTAAGTAATAATCTATTGATTGACTATAGTTTCCAAGAACTGCATAAGCGCTTCCGATACCTCCTAAAGCCTGACCCTCTGATTTGCGTTCTCCTATTTCCTTTGCCATACTTAGGCTTTGCTGGTAATAATCCATTGCTTGAGAATAATTTCCGAGAGCAGCATAAGCAACTCCCATATTTTTTAGTGTGGCTGTCTTACTTTGGTGATTTTTGCCTTCATCCGCTGCTAATAGACTGCTTTCATAGTATTTGATTGCCTTGCTAGAGTCTCCCATTGCATCAAAAGCAGTTCCTAAACCATTTAACAAAATAGCATCTATTATTGAATTTAGTTTGTATAATACTTTTTGATATAATCTAACTTGTTCATAATAGTATCCCCAAGTGTATAACTGATTGTGTAAATCATCTTTTATTGTAGTATTTAGACTAATAAAAATGAGTTCACCAGCTTTTTGCCAATTCTCAACTTCACAAAGATGGTGAAATGCCTCTAGTAAACCTCTTACTTTATTCAAGTTGGAATCATCGGGATGAGTTTTATATTTTGTGAGCCAATTGATAACCGCTCTGTATTGAGTTCGTTGCCAACGGGGATTGATAGATTTCAGTTCTGTCGGTTTAATGCAAAGCTTCGCCAAAATTGACTCCCCGGCAGGTATGATGTCAACCGCTTCCTTAAATTGTTGTTCTTGAGCCTCTAGTTCATCTAGTTTAATCATCTTCATCATCCAGTTTTTTCAGGCGTTCAAGCGACACACTCCGAATTAAATTGTGCTGTCTGAGTAAGCATCGATCACCTTCAACTACTCCTTCCACTAAATAACGATCGCGCAACGCATCCAACGCTACCTGCTGTTCATCTTCATCCCGATCCCAATCCTCCAGATGCGAGAGCCAAAAATCCTCCGGTACTGGACAGCGATACACCGAAGCTTCGCACAGCAATATATATGCATAGCGAACGTCTTTTTGCAACCGATTAAAAGTCTTTTCTAGTCGAACTCGCACATTTCTTTGTAAGTTGCGCGTATATCGATGCAGATTAAACTTATCATCGGCGGATGCTGTGATTCCTTTAGTTTTTGCTTCCTCGATCGCCTTCTCAACCTCTTCTACTTCACGTCCGTACTGATTCCAGTAAGCCAGAATATTACCATCAAAAGGCTGATTTCTAATTTCCCCAGCAATCACCCGCAAAGCTAAAGGGTGTCCCTCATAAGCACGCCCAATTCGTTCTAAATAAGGCTTACCTGTTGACTCTGTACCAACATCTAATCCTGTTTTATCGAACAATGCTAACCGTTCTGGTTCTTCCAGACCGCTCAAAGGTTGGCAATACCAAAAATTTTGATACCTCGTTCCTATTGTTGGGATTTGAGCGGGTAAATCTTGTGAAGTTAGGATTATACAGCTTTCACAAGAATCTGCCACCAGCAAACTTTCAAAAAATCGCACCCACCACTCATCTTTAAAATCACTCCATCCCTCTTCTTCATTCCCCTGTAGAATGTTCTCTAAAGAATCAAGTTGAACCAAATAGCGATTCTCTTTTAGATGTCTCACCAATCGGTATAGCAGGCGCTGAGTATCTTTGCGGTCTTCCGGCGTAATCAGTTCGCCCCACTTCTCCAGCCACCTCGCCACTACACTAGCAAAATCATTAGATTGCTGTTCGTTCTCAAAATTCTCCTCGTGAAACTTACTCCAGTCTCCCTCAAACCAGTCTGATAACTCGACTGCTAATCTTTCCCCTAAAGCCGTTTTCCCAATACCTGTTATTCCCACAAGTATTAGTAATCGACAAGAGGAGCGAATTCGAGGACTCAAATCCTGAATCAGACTTTCCCGACCAACCCAAGTATCATCGTAGGCAAAAAAGTTGGGAGATATAGGTTGAGTTTTAGTTGTCAGACGGGAATCTCCATTGCTTAACCCATTTCCGTCCAGCTTTGCCAGAATCTCAAAAGCAAACGCACTGGCATTGCGAGCCGCCATTTCCTGAGAACCACCCGCATCGGCTTCACTCTTACCATCAATCAGATCGGAAATCCCACGGATTACCAGTGCCGATACTTGGTGATTGGCATGAGCCGCTTGTAGCAACCCCCGCCCTTCCATCTCCACAGCTACCGCATCACCATAATTCAACTGGATAAACTTAAAAACATCAGACTTGCTGGAGGCAATCACTTTTTCCCCGGCAGCAATCGGCGCAACGAATACGCAAGGGTTTGAATCGGGTGCAGATGTCAGCCTTTGCAGCCAATCCGATTTTTTCGACTCAGCCGTCGCTCGCTGGATCAATCTGTACGTAGATAGCCCTAAATCAGGTCTGGGTTGAAATTTCAGTTTTGCCTTGCCAGACTCGTAACCATACACTTTCGTCGCAGCTACCACATCGCCAATGGCTACATCCTTAATCCCCCCGGCAACTCCCACAAAAAGTATGACACTGGGATTGAAGTAGGCGATCGCCCTTTCCGCTTCCATCGCCGCCCCAGCATTACCTGCACCCACCTCGACAATGCCAACTTCCCACGACGTAGCGTTAGCAACAAATTTTCCGCGTTCGTAAATTGTGCCTTGGGGGTGCATTTCTTCTCGGAGGTCGGCTATATGGGTACGGACAGCCATATATTCAACCGGAAGAGCAGTCAATACTACTGCGCGAGGCATGGGTTAATCCTTGAAATAATCTGAATATCCACTATTTTGGCTATTTAATCACGATTTGCCTAGAGAAAGATAGAATTTCTTTAGCTTGTTGGTAAATATTTGTTAATCAGTCACAATAAATATAGGATTTGAGAAACTAGGAGTCAGCCATGAGTGATAAAGACCAAATTATTGAAATTTTCTTTAAGGAATACGACAAACTGAAATCTGAGCAGGCTCAAAGGATTGGTTTTCGGGATAATTTGCTTTATGTAACGCTAGGTCTGTTCGTAACAGTTGTGTCATTCGCTGTTTCTAACCCATCCAACTATTACACTTTACTGGTAGTTCCCTGGGTGTGCCTGATTCTGGGCTGGACTTATTTGGTCAATGATGAAAAGATTTCAGCGATCGGTAGATATATTCGCCTGAATTTAGTTGAAAAAATTAAAGAGCAAACTGGTCATGCAGATATCGAATCAATTTTCGGCTGGGAAATAGTACATAGAAGCGATCAACGACGAAAACGACGCAAAATAGAGCAGTTAATTATTGATGAGATTACCTTTGTTTTCTCCGGTGTGGTTGCATTAGTAGCTTTCCGATTTCTGGGAACACAATTTCCGGTCACTATTCAGATTCTTTGGTGGGCTGATCTCATACTACTGTTAATTTTAGGAGTAGAGATTATTATTTATGCGGATCTAGCAGAGGGTCGTTAATTGCTATACTCTCGTTTATCCTGGTTTACTCAATAGTAGCCCATTCCTAACTTTCCCAACTGCTGAGTCAGGGAATCAAAGGGTTCTTGTTCATGATGAGCTTTGTAGCGGTAAATAATCCCGATATCCTTGGGTTCATAGCCTTTGGTAAGAAGTTTCTGAATTTGAGCGATCGCACTTTCCACTTCTGCTTGTCGATGCTAGACAAACAGCTGATAACTATTCAGGAGTTACAGGGCGAGGAAGCCACACTCGGACTGAGAAAACATCTATTTGAGGAGTAGTTCAGTAAATGCCAGTGGGCAAACCTTTAAAGCCTTGGCAAAATAATGTAATAGCCAACAATACAAAGGTATTCAAGGATGCCTCGTGCAGTCATCTTAACCGCCCATTCTGACGATTATCAGTCTGTCTGCGCCCATTTGACAGATATTGAGGAGGAAACGCATCCTAAAGGGACAGTCTATGAATTAGGGCAGTTCTCTGCGCCTGAGCAAACATGGGAAGTAGCGATCGTTGAAATCGAGAATAGCAATACCAGCATAGCTTCAGAGGCTGAGAGAGCAATTAATCATTTCAAGCCTGACGTAATTTTCTTACTCAGTGCTGCGGTTGGCATTAAAGATGTGTCTTTGGGTGACATTGTGATCGCCAATAAAGTCTATGGCTATGAAGCAGGAAAAGCAGAAAATGAATTTCATCCTAGACCAGACGTACAGAAGCCATTTTATGCACTTCGAGAAAGAGCTAAAGCGGAAAAGAGAAAGCCTAACTGGTTCAGCAGAGCACTTCATGGAATGATCGGTTCACCACCTTCTGTCTTTCTTGCACCGATCGCATCTGGAGAAAAAGAACTTGCTGATGAACAGGCAGAGCTTTTAAAGTTTTTACGCTCCCAATATGGTGATACTGTTGCCGTTGAGAATGTGGGATTCGGCTTTTTTGAAGCCGTTGAAGCAAATGGGAGAGTTCCTGCATTAACAGTACACTGGATCTTTCGTTCGCTCAGTAGTAGTGTAGAAACTATTCAAGCAGATGCTAAGACTATTGCATCTCAGAATGCAAGTGCATTTATTTTTGAGATTCTTGCAAAGTACAAGGTAGTTGATGCGGAAACCACACGACGCATTGAAGGTGTCATCTCATATGGGATGACTTCCGATGCTTTGCTTGCTGTGATCGGGCAACGAGTTGAAGCAGCAGTAGATAGCAACTCAGGTAGTCTTACGAGTGAACGCCATAGACGTATTGACCATGCACAAACCTTGATTAATCAAGGACAATTCAATCAGGCAGTTCAATATCTCAACGGGCTGAAGGCAGAACTGTGGTATCAATTAGACGATATCCTCAAGTATCGTCTTCTCGCAAACCTTGGGATGGCAAAATTAGGGCTTGATGAAATTAGCGATGCAGCGACAATTTTTATCGAAGCATTGCAATACAACCGGGAAGATGACAAAGCGATAGCTTATGCGGCAATGGGATATATCTTTCAAAAGAATTATGCCAAAGCCGAGACTTCGATCGAGGAAGCGTTGCAGCGTAACCCAGCGAGTGCTTTTGCACATTCACTACGTATTCGAGTTGCGCCAGTCACAGCAACCATTGAGTCAGTATTAGAACAAGTTCCCTCTGAATATCATGAAAGCCCAGACGTTTTAGTAGCACTTGGAGAAGCAGCTCTAAACCGTAAACTGTACGACAAGGCAGAAGAATGGTGGCAAGTAGCCCTAAAGGGCAATAATGATAGGAGCATGGACAGCATCAAAGCTTTTCTAGCTGTTGCTCTACTCGAACCTGTTGCTAAGAATTATCCACTTATCGCTGCCGGTCAGCTTTCAGAACACCAAAAGCATAATTTAAAGCGGGCTGTTTCTCTCCTTACTGAAGTTTTAGGAGGAGAATACGTAAATCCAAGTGATTTATCACATCTGAAATTCACTGCACTGGTTAATCGAGCATCTGCTTTACGTCTGTTAGGTCGGTATGATGAAGCAATTCGTGACATTGAAGTCGCTCAGCAAAAAGAACCTGATGACCATTATCTGGTTAAGCAACGTGCTCTTTTAGCTCACGAAAAAGGGGATGATTTAAGCGCTTACAGCTATGTGAGCCAGATTTTGTCATCTCCTCAAACTCCAGAGGCATCTTTATTAGCAGCTAGCTCTCTGATGGCTCTTAACCGTAATGAAGAAGCAGAAAGGATATTAGATCAATTCCTGCAAACGACTAGCCCTGAAGATCTCAAACGAGAAGCTAAACGTCTGAAATTTGACCTGTTTTTAGGGCATAGCGAGCGCCATAATGCAGAAACAGTCCTTCAACAACTAATTAACGAAGATCCAGAGAACGTTTTTACGCTTATCCAAAGTATGCGTTGGCAAAAGCAAATTGGTGCAGAGGAGACCATTCCATCGCTAGTTGGACAAGCCAAAGCAGCTCTCGCCTCTAAATCTTCTGTTCCTGCTCAAATCTTTCTCGCTGATACTCTCTATTCATTAAACTATTATCGCGATGCAGCCGAAATCTATGAACAGTTTGTTGATAAAAGTCTGGATACTCCTCTTTCCCGGCGGCTACTGCAAACGTATTATTTGACAGGTGATTACAGAGAGGCATTAAATCTGTGTGAGCAGCTTCTCGATAAATATGGTCCGCTGGAAACCGTTTCTGAAATGGCTGCCTACATTTACGAGGACATTGGGGATATGAATGGTGCCCGACACATCTGTGAAACTTATCTGACCTCTTTTCCAAAAAATATAGTGATGCAACTGCGACTGGCAGCAGTGAACTATGCTACAGGGGAGTATGCAAAGTTAGATGTATTTCTTGATTCAAAACCAGATATCAGAAACTTAAATCTAGACTCTCTGAAGAAACTTGCTCAACTCTATAAAGTTAGAAATCGAATAGATAAATTCCTTGAGATCATCTATGAGATGAGACATCGTTTCTATGATAATGGGCAGGTTCACGCTTTCTATCAGATTTCATATTTTGAAGCAACCAAGATCCAACCTGGTATTCAAAATTTCGAGACAGTACAAGACGGATGTGGAGTCCTCTTGAAAAATGAATTTGGCAAAGAACAGTGGTATATCCTTGAAGATCGCCCAGATGCAGTGTTTGCTCAGAATGAACTTAATTCCGGTCAACCACTTTACCAAACTTTGATTGGCAGAAATATTGGTGATGAGATTGTTCAAGCAGAAGATAGCTTTGGTCGTAATTTTCTTCGCATTGCAGCTATTACAGATAAATATTGTGCAGCAGGTAAGCAAAGCTTCTCTGTTTTAGAGAACCATACAGATATCAAGAGTTTTAGGATGGTTAATGTCCCAATGAATGGGAAGAACCTTTCAAGTGATTGGGTACAGCAGTTTATTGAAGGATTACGGCGACATCAAGACCATTTCGATCTCATTAAGTCTGAATATATTGCAGGTAAGTTCCCCTTTGGTGCTGTTGCTGTTTTAGTGAACCGTAATCCAATAGAACTTTGGCAAATTCTAGCTTTTGGAACTGCTCCCTTTATTCACGCATGGTCTAACTTTGAACATGAGAAATTTAAGGATGCTTTAATTAGCCTTCAAAGAGGAGGGCTCGTGGTCATCGATCCTATTTCGTTAGTTACACTTCATTATTTAGGAGTTGCAGATGATGTCGTGAGGCTTTTAGGCAAATTTGGAATTGCTCAGTCAACAATTGACTTATTTAACGCGATGGTTGAAAGCGCACAAGGTTTTCAACGTGAAGGATTTGCCACCTTTGGAGTAGAAGACAATCAAGGCATTTTTCAAGAGGTTTCCCCAGAGGCAATTAATCAACAGAAAGAATTTTTTGAACGTATTATTAATTGGATTAGAGACAATTGCCAGGTTTTACCTTGTTATAGAGCATTAGATATTAACAAAACCGAACGAGACAAACTCACGGAACACATAAGCCTAGCTTTTATTGACACAGTACTAATTGCTGGAGAACCCGGACGTATTCTTTACTCTGAGGATCAGTGGTTGCGTTGGTATGGTCGTGCAGATTCTGGTGTAACAGGAGTTTGGACACAGGTTGTTCTGAAGTATTGTTTAGTACAGCAAAGCTCAAATGAGTCTCTTTATCGTAAATCGGTATTAGTGCTTGCAAGCAGAGGATACACGTACACAATTGTTGATGCTGAAATCTTGATGGAAGCCATAAAAGCCAATGGCTGGCAACCACAAGCACTTTATACTTCAGCTTTAAAAGCACTTGCTAATGAAAATACTAATTTGGATTATGCAGTGAACATTGCTGCAGATTTTCTGCGGCAGCTTTACCTTGAAGTTGTGATGACAGATGCTCAATTAATTGATCCTCGTGACGTTTTAGTGCTTGAGTTGATTAAGATACTAACGACAAAACGATCAGTAACAGTTTTTGTGGGAAGGCTTAGAACAGTGATTCGACGAAGATTTGAGGTAATTCCTTTTCAAGAAAGAGATGTTTTAACAGCTATTGATGGGTGGGTGAAATCCCAACCAATTATCACGTAAGCAGATTCCCGTTCACCATAACAGCTGACGCTTCAGTAACAAAGCCAAGAATTTTAGGCTAAAAAATCCAGATCAAGAATTAGGTTTATGGATCATTGAATGTAAATCTTATCGAATTGGTAATATGTCCGGTCTTCAATGGCATGAATGGCAGCTTAATGACTGGTATAAGGCGACTTCCGACTATGGGTAAATATCTAAGTCCCATTAAACTCTTGTGTAAGAAAAAAATATGCTTCCTACTAGAAAGCTGTTACAAGCAAATAATTCGGTGCTTTATTTAATTAATCTAATTAAACTAAATCCGCCAACAAATCAGTGACTTCTCCCTGCTGATTTTTGCGATTATCGTCATAAATCATCAACGTATTCAAATCAGAATGGCGACTCAACTTCTGAACCTTCCGCACATCCCCATTCGTTGCTTCTAATGCCGCTGTTATCCCCGAATGACGAATCCGATGAGGCGATAACGGCTTATTAATCCCCGCTTCTCTGGCAATTTGACTAACAATTTTATAAACCCCCGTCCCCGTCAGCCGATGTCCATAACTCGCTCTATCCAAGGCAATAAACAAAGGTTTAGACCGTTTTAATTCTCGTCTAGCTACCAACCAATCTTGCAAAGCTTCCACCGTTGGCTTTGATAACGTTACCGCTTCCTTCTGAGTTCCCTTCCCCTTCCCCAAAATCTTGAGTGTCTTCCCCTCCAAATCCAAATCCTCAAGATTGGCTTGGCACACCTCCTCCCGTCGTAGGACATTATCCCATAACAACCTTAATAACGCATAATCTCGTTTGCCCTTAACTGTACGACGATTGGGAACTTGCAACATCCTCTTAAACGCCACCGGGGGAATTCCTGTGGTATCCCGATAAGTCTTGACTTTCTCCCCCTTCAATTCCGCTAATGTCCAAGCACATTGCCCAATCCGATAAGCAAATGCAACCAACGCTTTAATCGCGGCTAAACGTCGATTCACCGTCGCTTCTGATAACTTTTTAGATAACAATTGTTGCTTATAACCTAATACCAAACTTAAGGCTTGTTCCTTCGATAACTGTAAAAACTCAATGACTAACTGAGCGGTAGGTTCTTGATGAGCTACTGCCCAAAAGAAATCCTTTAAATCCCGATTATAAGCCTTCCGGGTATTCTCAGAACGCTTGGTAGCTAATAAATCCTCCATCACATTACGTTCAGCTAATGTCCCAACAACAGAAGCTGGAACAATTTCAACAGCAGAATTAGACGGGAGGGTGTTCATATCAGCTATCCAGAGTGCGGAGTGCGGAGTGCGATTGAGAATACAAAAATAGGATCTAGGTTTGATTTTATCCCAATTTCCTGGTCAAACACTTACACAAGAAATCGACGGGAACTAAATCTCAACCAGGGATTGAGAAATCGCCTGCTGTTGAGCCAGCGTAGCATACTTGCTATCTGCCTCAATTAAGTTAATGTCAGGTTCCTTGCTCAAATTAGACAAATCCTGGTAAATCTCGTAATCTTTCCTCCCGGGTAAATCCCAAACAACCAGCGTAATTTCTGACCAAAAATTTAAGGCATCAGGTTTGACTAAATCTCCAATTACTCCCAACCGAGTTACCCCATATTTAGAACGCAATAGGGTAGCAGCTTGACGAGCCAAATCCCACCAAACTGATTTCTGTTGGGCATCTTGCCAGCTTAGAGTTTCTGTTTCTAATAACGCTGTTACCCACTCAACGGGCGACAAGACCTTTAAAGCATCTGCTAAACCGCATGTCATCAGTAACATTCCAATTAAGTTGCGAATGCCTTCTTTACTTCCAATTTGGGGTTTCCCATCCCAGAACTCAAACTTGGCTTCTGGACACCAAGCTATGTACTGTTCAAAAGAAATCGGTACTGGCTCTAACTGCAATTGCGGATTAAATGGTAAACATCCCCAACCTAAACCATTCTCTACCGTTCGCAGTCTTCGACCTTCTGGCTGTGTGCCTTCAATGTAAACAATTGGAGGGTCTTGGGGCCAGCGATACCAGTCTTCATCTTCTCTCCACAGATTGTTGGGGACAAAAACTAACCCCGGTACGCTCTGCGGTCGGTAGCATCCTGATGGGTCAGGAGCCATTCGCTCGTATTTTCCGTCGATTAAGCGCCAAAATTCGATTTCTTTTCGGGCCGGATTGAGAATGATGTACTCTGGCACTCCACCTGCGGCGTAATAGTCTCGTTTGATGATGCGGTCTGCGTATTCATGTCCGGGTCGCAGCACTTCGAGTACCATTTCGGCTGGCCCTTCGAGGTAGTATTCTCTAAGTGTGTTGCGCGGTGGCCCTAAAAATAATAGGATGTCTGGGGTGAAGCCATTGTTGCCTAGGCGCATGACAAAATCGCGGCTGAATGATTGTCCTCCTAGTGTTTCTGCGATTTCCCAGAAGGAGTGGCTGATATAACTACGGATGGGATTGTGGTGCTTTTCTTCTCCTCTAGAGCCGGGTAGTAGGTCTTCTGGTTGGTAGTAGAAATTGGCTGCCCAGGTTTGTAAGGTGGTGGCGATGGTTTCTGTACTGTCTAATCCAGGTGGAATGGGCGCATTATAGGTAAGACGGAGAGCTTCTAACCATTGTTTGATGGGGGCTAGGGCGATGGCGGCCCGCGCTCCCCATCCGGTGAGAATTTGTTTGAGTAGCAGACGGCTGCCAACTAGGGTATTACCGACGATTAGCTTGGATTCGATCAATTCTAGTTTGGCTTCTGGGCCGGCGTCGATAAATTCGTTGAACAGGTTTGATGTCATTGCCGTATCTCCTTGAATACCAGTATTTTTTGTACTGATGTTCTAGCCTTACTTTTAAAGAGTTTAGAAGATCAACCCTTGAAATTGTGAAGTTGTATGAGTGAGTTGAAACGCTATTGGATTGTTGTCCACTATGAAACCGAGTTGACGGCAGAAACGGAGTGGGATGCTTGTCATAATATTCGTCTGGGCAATAGGATTGTTGAAGAAGCGAGTATTGCTGCCCAAGAGATTGCCTTCAATGGCGATATCAAAGCGTTGATTACTCAAACGAGGCTTACCGTTCGTAAAGAAGCGGCTCTGGCTATTATTCTTAATCAACTCTACCATAAATTACAAGATTTTTCTTTACTCGCAAATGGGCTACCGCCAGAGATACAAACCCAGGTGCAGGCACTATCGATTGAACAACTTGAAGGCTTAAGTATAGCTGTCCTAAATTTTAACTCTTTGGAAGATCTAAGTGCCTATTTGCAGACTCAAAACGATTAATCCTGAATGAGATAATGTCGAGATGGGTGTACCCACTTCAGATATTATGATTGGTTTTCATTCCCCCTTCAAACGCCAATTTCAAATGAAAAACTAAGCGTCAGAGAATAGGTATTATCTTAACCTAACTTCCTTAAGGGATTACTCCGCAAGCAACACAGCTTTCCTCTCTTGGGGAAGGCTGTTTTCACACGGGTTGAGAAATTAAGACCCGGAAAGCCGAGGTAACGTTAAAACTTTTTCCAAATATTCCAGATACAGCAGTTGTCGAGGCGTAAATTCTACACGCTGTTGCAACACATCCAGCAAGGCGATTTCCAGTTCATCTAAGTCTAAACTCCGCAGTCGCAGCACTTTGGAAGCGACCTGTAATAATTCATCACTAGGCTCATCAATTTCTACTAAATCTCGACTGTAAAATTGCAGCATTTCACTCCCCAAGTTCAGCACAATTAACCCAGAAGTTCCTGTGCCTTCCACCCTTCCCCAATACCCATTCCAGCGATTGTCCGAGGGAGCAAAGGTTAAGTTCGGGTCAATGTTGACAACGGCAAAGTCGCCCGATACAAATAAGCGGGGGTCATCGAGACTGGCTTCTTCTGCCAACAACAGGGCAGCTTCTTTGGGAGTCCGAGCTTGACCTGTGGCAATTAAATCTAAGATTTGTTTTTGTTGTTTTCGAGGCAGTTTCAGTAAGGAATAAGCCGCTTGAATACTGACGGTGTTGAGAATTGAACGCCAAGCATCAGCCCATTCTTCGTTTCCGGCTTTGATTTCCCAATCAATCTGAGCCACAACTTTGGCAGCTTTGGTATAGGTGACACCCGAACCCAAACCGACCTTAGCAGCAACTAAATCACGGGTGGTACCCTTCCTACCTTCTGAAAATATATCCATAAGGTTGTCGGGTTCATCAATTTTCAGTCCGGCTTCCTGGCGTTGTTTGGCGCGCGCCGATTCAATTTCTTTCCAGGAGTTGGCTTCTCGAACTTTTTGTTCCCGGGTTTTGGGTCGGGCGAGATTTTCACTCAGGAGGGCTTCGAGTTCTGACAGCCGGTTGGGAAAGGCTCGAATTTCGACGGGAACGGCGTTCCACTTTAATTGTAAGGCAGCTTGCCAGCGTCGATGACCACTAACAATAATCTGTTTTGGGGTGATGAGAATGGGGTTAATCCAATTGGACAATTGAATTTGTTCGACCAATTCCTCGATGTTCATCCGACCATAGATTTTTAGGTAGCGGGGATGGGGTTTGAGGGTTTTGGGGTCTACGGTTGTTACAGTGGAGTCGGCATCGGGTAGAGAGGACAAGTGGGATAGTTCGTTGACAGTTTAATTATTTGGGATTAAGTATACTCGCCATTTTAAGCGATCGCCTCACTGAACGAAATGAATCAAACCGAACATAGTGGAAAATTTTCCACTATGTTGTTTAAATTTGTCCCGGTTCCTTATACAGCAACACTTCGGACAGTTTGCGATAGCCTTCGGCTGGGCGGAGCCCATCGCTAACGGTAGAATAAGGGTTCTAGGCTTTTACTCAAAAACTGTCCAGGGTATTGAAATAAATAAGTTAACTTTTAATCCCACCAATAGGAAATAATCACGGCATCTGTTCGACTGGGAAAATCGGGACTCCAGAGTGCTTTTTTCAGCCGCAATTCTAATTGTTGATCAGAAGCATCACAAACTTCTACAACATCGGCTCGCCATTTTTTACCCAAGTCCAAAAGTTTTGATACAGTTACGTCTTGGTTTTGGGTGAGCAAATAAAGGGTATCGGCTGGATAGGGAATAAAATGAATGATACTGGTTTCAGGCATAGGGCGATAATTAGCCATTGCCAGCAGTGTATCTACCAACCCGCCAAAGCTTAAACCGTCTTCATCAGGAGCAAAAATCGGTTTGGTAAATAGAAAACTAGCCCATAACCCTTGATGAACGCAGAGGTCATGAATCACTTCTTGACCATCAAATTGATTAAAACGACGCTGCCAAACCAAAGCGGCAAAGAGTTCTTGAGGGGAATAAGATTGAGCGATGGATTGTATTTGATTAACGTCCAGCATGATTGATGGGGATTGTTTAAAATCGATATCTTGATCATAATCGGTTTGATAGGAATCCTTTGATTGTGATCTGATTAATCAATAAGATTAGAAGAGCATTTTTCAGTCAATGCTGACTGACACTACAGTTGGTGACCCCTTGGCAAACTAGACAATTCAGTGTTAAAATTAAACTCGGTTTTCAGCAAATCCATCAATCTATTCATGGCTTCAGAGCGTTATCCTGAAAATTGGAAGGAACTGGCATTGGCAGTTAAAGAAGCAGCCAATTGGCAATGTCAAAAATGTGGTTTATTCTGTATAAAACCTGGCGAACCTTTATCCGATTTGATTAAGCTACACCGCCGAGCTTATACACTGCAAGTCCATCACTGGAATCATAACCCGGCTGATAATCGTTTAGAAAATTTGGTTCCGTTATGTACAAGTTGCCATCTGACTTGTCATCGTCGCAGCCGAGGAAATATTTCCCCAGGGCAGTTATCCCTTAACTTAAAATTATCCTAATTCAGAATTTAACACTTAAGTTTTGGCGCTTATTTCTTCAAGTCCGGCTTCAATTAAAGCTCGGTTTAAATCCTCAACTAAATCCAGAGATTTAGCTTGGTTATTGAGGTAAACTGTATCTAAAAAATCTCCTTGTACTTTTAATATCCCCAATACATCTCGCCATTGTTTTTCGGAAGACTTAAACTTTCGCCCAGACAATTTATTAAGGATTAGATATTCAGGTGAGGCGAGAAAAACTGTTGCACCTGTAGGAATTTGATATTGTTGCCGTCGTTCAAACTTCAGACGCTCAAATTCTGAATCTTCGGCTATGATTAAATCAGCCCGGGAAATGGTTTCAATATGAGTAATTTGCAAGGTTTGCATTCGACCAGAAACCACATCATCTACACCGGAAACATAAAAGCCCACTTGTTCTAATTCTAAAATTAATGCACTTAAATATTGAGGAATAATTGAGATGACAATATCTAAATCACGGGTTGTGCGGACTTCTCCATAAGCAATAGCAGCAACCCCGCCTGTAATATAATAAGGGATATTGTGCGAGACGTTCCTGCCAAAATTAGGTGTAAAAACCGAAATGCAAGCAGGGAGATAGGTTAGGCAATTGGTTAATGGGTATCAACCCAATAATAAATCCAAATAAACCTGTCTTAACTTTGAAGATGTAACCATAAAGGAGGGTTAATCTCGGAGTCAATGGTGCGGCTTTCCGAACATTAAATACGGTAGCCAAATCCAAAGAGATTCGGCAATTCCCACAGTGCCAGACTGATTATCAACACACTGAAGCTGGGAATAACGGGAAAACGGAGATAAGTCAAATATCTAAGCAATTTCTCTAGCCAATTGCATAAGAATAACGAAAGTGAACATTCGGCTTGAACTGTCGTAATTATTAAGTAGCGAAATTGACTTGACACGCTGCGTTCAAAAGAACAAGGGGAAAAGTAGAGATTTCCAAAAATCATCTATAAAGGTAAGGTTCCTGATATAAACACTTACTTAGACTCCCGAAAGTACCCCGGCAGATAGGATGATTCTAAAGGCAATAATCCCATTTTCAAGGAACGTTAAAATCCCTAATACACTCCTACAGAGGTTGAATACTGTTAGGTAGCTACAAATCTAAAGCGTATGTTATGAGGGTGAGAGATGGAGTCAGAAGCTAAAGCCTAGATGTAATGTTTAGGATATGCTGATAGATTCCGGTTTAGTTGTTAGGTAAGGTTTCAATTAGCAGTTAAAACGGTGAAAACGAGTATAACCAAGACTACGGTTGCATGGAATTCTATCAATTGGGCGAAAGTTCAACGGGTAGTATTTAAGCTTCAAAAGAGAATTTACCAGGCATCATTATCGGGACAAAATGCTAAGGCTCGAAAACTTCAAAAACTTCTAGTTAAGTCATATTACGCCAAACTTCTAGCGATTAGAAAGGTAACTCAAGACAATCAAGGCAAGAAGACAGCCGGGGTTGATGGAATTAAATCCATTACACCCAAACAACGGTTAGAACTAGCTCAAAATCTGAGTAAATACCAAAAGGCAAAACCACGTAAGAAGGCAATGAAAGCTCACGCGGATAAGGTGAAGGAAGTGATTAAAACCCACAAAACCGCACCCCAATACGCATTAATCAAAAGACTGAATCCTGTAATCAGAGGATGGTGTAATTACCATTCCAAAGTTGTTTCCAAAGAAACATTCTCCTCCTTAGATAATATTACATGGCAAAGATTAAGAGCATGGACAGTCAGCAGATGCGGTAAAGCAAGTTACAAGAAACTCAGTAAGTATTACAAAAGAAACGGAAATAGAACATGGAGTTTTGAAACCAAAGATGGTTTTAAATTATTAACTCATGCAGAAACACCTATTACCCGTCATGTAACTATAAGACCTGAAGCATCACCTTATGACGGAAACTGGACTTACTGGAGTACAAGAAAAGGAACATCTTATGATGTACCCAAGCGAGTAGCAATTTTGCTCAAAAAGCAAAAAGGCAAATGTAACCTCTGTGGACAATATTTTACTCCAGAAGATGTTGTAGAAATCGACCATATTCATCCCACATCTTTAGGCGGGAAAGACGAATATAAGAACCTACAACTATTACATCGCCACTGTCACGATATTAAAACCGCAACTGATGGGTCTTACAACTCAAAAGAAAACCAGATGCCCTGATGATAACAGACAACTGGACTAGGAGCCGTGTGCGGTGAAAGTCGCAAGCACGGTTCTGAATGGGAGTCGGGGGTTGTAAAGCCCCCCTCGACCCCTAATAAGGGATTCAAAAATTGGGTGGAGAATTTCAGCCAGACTAATGGAATCTTGAACCCAAGTCATTTCATCTCCGGTGGGAATATAATTTTGTGGACAATCTTCTGCTAACCAAGCTTGGGCGAGTTTTTGAGCAAATTCTGGTTCTTTTACAGCGGTTCCCGCTGTTATGAGGTACAGTAACAGCAATTAGCAAACCAATTTCTTAAATGTTGAGGATTGACTAAATGGAGTGCAACGGCAATTAGGGTATCAACCATTTCTGCTGTAGTTGGAGCCAACCTTCGTAAGAAAGACTTAAGTTGAGACCACCATAATTCAATGGGGTTAAAATCAGGAGAATAGGGTGATAAACAAAGAATTTTAGCACCAACAGCTTCAATCATAGTTGTAACTGAAGCTAGTTTATGGGCTGGTAAGTTATCCATTACTACTACGGCTCCTGGCCACAATTCAGGAACTAAAAATTTCTTAACAAATACTTCAAAAGCTTTTCCGTCCATGGAATTGTCCATCGTCATCAATGCTAGGACTTTTTTAATACTAATTGCTCCAATAGCCGTTACTTTTGACCCTCGATAAAAAGGTTTTAAATCGTATACTCTTGTTCCTCGTTGTGAGCGGGCATGAGTTCTTGCCAATCCTAGCATCACGCCAGTTTCATCCAGAAATACTAAGTTGATAGGATCTATATCTTTGACTTTTTCCCAGTAATCTAATCTTAACTTTTGAACTCTTTCTGTGGCAGCTTGGCTACTCCGCATTGTTTTTTTTTACGATTTAATCCTAATTTTTGTAAACAGGCAGACATAGCACTTCGA
Organism: Planktothrix sp. PLAVEN19ND; assembly: GCF_057220675.1. Lineage (NCBI taxonomy): Bacteria > Bacillati > Cyanobacteriota > Cyanophyceae > Oscillatoriales > Microcoleaceae > Planktothrix > Planktothrix sp. PLAVEN19ND. The sequence continues at coordinate 81,787 of NZ_JBXVTP010000002.1, forward strand.
CTGACCCAATTCCCTGTCTTGGCTGCAAATAATTCGCAAAATTCCAGTAAAGTTGCATCAGGATTGTCGGCTACCATTATTCTTAAATCTGCTTCAGCATTTTTGAGATGGCTAAACTGTGGTTTCCCGGGTTTCTTGGGTTGTAAATTTCCATCAACTCGTTGTTGTTTTACCAGTTTTTGGACTAAACTTTTACTGACAGAGAATTTAGCTGCTACTTTTCTAATGGATAGATTTTCCACCAGATGTGCTGTCACTATTTTTTGCCGGAAATCTATTGAGAATGCTTTCATTTACAAATCATATTTTTGTTATTACTTTAGTGTATCCCATTACAGCGGGAACCGCTGTAAATCAAAAAAGCGTTGGCGGAAGCAGTTAATGGCAAAGCGACGAGCATTTTGGTTCATCGAGCTTCCCATCAACAGTCGCTGTTCGGGTGTTCGTTGTTTTAATAGCCAGAATCCTAATAAATCAACTTCTGGTGTTGTATCTTGAGATTGAGGTTGATAGCCCGGTTTGATTGTAAATTTAGGAAGAATTTGAGCCATAAGATTAAATCTGGAGCTAGGACTTATCAGTCAGAATTACAATCAATACTTAACGAAGTAATTGAGAGTTAATCTCCGGCTAAAACTTCTTTATTATCGATAATAAACCATTCATGATAGACGACAGTAACAAATAAATTGTCTTCTTTAAGTTTATAATAAGCTGTTCAGCATTTAAACTGCATATTTTAGAGGCTGAAACCCATTACTGGCTTAGATCGCCTCAACAATTTGGGTAATTAACAGCTTAGAAGTGTCCCAACATCTTACTCGTTACCGATATGGCTCCTCTAGTTGCCAAACGTACTGCTCGTGCTATGTCTCGGATTTTTGATTTCGATTCCTTTACACCTGAAGAAATCAACAGAAGGGAATCTGAAAAAAAAGATTTGGATCAACGATGCTATAAACACTTTGAAAAAATTCGGAATCGTTTGCTTGAAACCCATTATAATTGGTGTGTTGCCATTGAGCCTGAAAGCGGTTATTATTTGCTAGATTCAAATTGGGAGCGTTTAGTCTGGAGAGTGAAGATTTACTGCCCTAAAAGCCAACTGATGCTCTACGGAATTAACGAAACCGGAACCTGCGGAAAAATATGATTGAGGGACGATTTTTGTGGGTGGGAAACATAGTGGAAAATTTTCCACCATGTTCCTTTTCCAATTTAGATCTTTACTGTCCTTAACCCCAACTCAAGGCAGTTTTCACGTCCACTTCAATCGGAACTTGCTGCAAATATTGTTGCCCTGCCTCAATCATCACTTTTTTAAGAAGAAGAGTTGTTTTTTTAAGGGTTTGTTGGGGACATTCTAAGAGAATTTCATCATGGACTACACCAATCAACTTAGCTTCTGTATCCGGTAAAACCTCAAACAAACGAGCGATCGCCACTTTCAACAAATCGGCTGAAGTACCTTGAACCGGATGATTAAGCAACTCACACAGACGGGGTTTAGAGGCCCATCGTCTTCGACGTCCGCCAATGGTGCGAATCTCTCTTTGTCCTTGAGCATACACCGTTTTCCTCACTTGCTCATGCCAATTCTTAACGCCTTGATAAGCCGTAAAAAACCTTTTTCTAAAAAGTTTAGCTTCCTCCAACGTCAACAAAACATCATATTTTTCCTCAGCATAAGCTTGCAATTTAGCTGCCCCCATTCCATAAATTAAGCCAAAATTTACAGATTTAGCAATTTGCCGATCTTCAGGCGTAATTTGCTCTAACAATTTCCCTGTAATTAAAGATGCCGTTAAAGCGTGTAAATCCTCCCCTTTAGAGTAGGCATTTAACATCCGGCGATCGCTCGATATTTCAGCAACAATTCTAAGTTCAATTTGGCTATAATCTGCTTTAATAATTTGATAGCCTGGTGCTGAAATAAAGCAGGTTCGCATTCCTTGAGCGGTACAATTTCTGGGAATATTTTGTAGATTAGGTTGTTGACAACTAAAGCGACCTGAACGCGCTCCGCACTGCCGATAACTGGGGTGAATTCTCCCTGTTTTGGGATGAATATGTTTAGGCAAAGCTTCCACAAAGTTAGAACACAAAGACGCTAACTTTCGATAGTTGAGGAGAAATTGTAGAATGGGATATTCACGAGCTTTAGGAATTAATTCATTTTTACGGGTTGATTGAACCGGAATATTAAGGGCACGAAGAGCTTGTAAAACTTGGGAAGTAGAACGAGGATTAAGCGTTTCTGTTAATTCTGGAAATAGAGAAAGTTGGGGGCTCGGGGCTGGCTTTAAACCCGCATTGATTAATTGAGTTAATACCCTCTGTTCTTGAGCTTTTAACTCAGAACCTACCTGCTGCCATGCTATTGCATCAAGTCGCATTCCATTCAGTTCCATTTGGGCAACGGCGGGCAACGCATCAAACTCGATTTGAGCCGTTTCTAATAATCCTGCATTTTGAAGTTTAGAATGCAGTCGAGTTTTTAGTTTCAGTAAGACAGCCGCATCTAATGCAGCATATTCTAACTGAGCATTTGAAAGTTTACCCGCAAAATTACTAAACTGTAAACTTTTATCAAGTTTAATCTTTAAAAATTCCCAAGCTAAAGATTGAAGATCATGCTCTTTCTTAAGTCCTGAACGTAATACTTGACTGGCTAACATCACATCAAAAAAAGGCCCTGATGGACGGAGATTTGCCATTTCTAGCATTTTCCAATCAAACTTAGCATTTTGGAAAATTTTCAGCGCACGGCTATTGAGGAGTTTTTTTAAAAGTTGACACCCTCTCGTTCCCATAGCAGTTAAATCAATAATTAGAATCGGGTGTTGAGGAACAGCAATTTGAATCAGGCAAATCCGATCTATGAATGGATCTAGTCCTGTTGTTTCAGTATCAATAGCCAGAACAGGAGCTTTCATTAAAGGAAATAAAGCCTTTTTAAGCTGATCATCATTAGTAATAAAGTTATAGTTCATAAGCAGGTGGTGGATAAGAAAAGGGTAACAAATTAGACTTCAGAAGCTTTATCAATTACAATGAGGTAAGTTTCAACAGTAACCGGACGAAGAGTACCCCAAAAAATTTCTAAAGGGAGTTTGATCACGTTGGCTTTCGTTTGTTTAAGAAATCCTCGGAAAGTTTGCGATCGCTCATCGTTTTTGATATTCATTGAATTACTGACAACGCTAACCAACCGACCAGAAGATGCTAAAAACAGGTGATATGCGCGTTGAATCATATCTAAATCAATTCCCCGAACTTTATAAGTAGAAAAGGGAGGATTCATTAAAATTCGGTTGTATTGGCGTTGAGGTTGAGATGTTAAGAAATCACTCCCGACTAAATTAAATCCTTTTTGAAAAAGAATCTGGCGCAATAGAAGGTCAATTTCAATCACATCTACAATTGCACCCGCTTGAACCATTGCTTCAGCTAAAACTCCATCTCCTGCCGTCGGTTCTAAACCATATAATCCTGGGGTAATCTGTGCTTCTTCCAGCATTATTTTGATTAGTTGAGGAGAAGATGGGAACCAAGAATAAGGCGGAGTTTCTTTAACTTTCTGATATAGAATTGTCTCCACAAAAGATGTATTTTCCATTATTCAATATTTTTCTGCCAATTTCGTAATAACTTAAATTTTGTTGTTTCTTTGCGACACTGATGAATCTGACAAAATATCCGTTGTCGCCAGCGATTAACTTCTTTATCTACAACTAAAACGAGATGGGAATAGTTCACAAGTCAACTCCTAATAGGGTTTTACGTTGTGAATCCGCCGATAGGCGGGATTTTAATTACTCCTATCGGCTGAAAGATCTAATCAATATGGGTCGTTAAAGTAAGGTATAAATTTCATTCACCCTATAGATTCCTGTTATGAACAACTCCAACAATATCGATCCCAATGAATCTGGTTATAGCAATAATGGCTATGACAATAATCAGCAATCAAAGCCTTATGGTGTACCCGATAGGTTTGCAGATGGCTATCAAGAAAACGTTTTTGAGGGAGATTTGAACTTAGCAGATACCCCTTGGACAGAAACGGCATCCCATCCTAACCCTCAATTTAATAATGGGATAAAAAATCCTTTGGGGTATTCCAATTTTGAGGCAAATGACCTGGAATTGTAAGGCAAAACACTATCAAGAGTGACTAATCAAATCAAAATAATCCGATCTATCAATGAGCAGAAGATTATTATTAAAATCGGGGCAATTTGGGCTGGCGACTTTCAGTTTAACGTTATTCCTGTCAACGGGTTTCCATCAATCCCAATTAACCGCGACCCAAACCAATATTGATGCAACCGAACTGCCTACTCGAATTTTAGAAATCCCTAGTGTTAATCAACAAGGAAACCCCACTTTCACTCATGCCCTTGTCCCTGATTGGACACAAATTTCTTTTTCCCAAATGCCCCCTATTAGTCAATCCGGTTCTAATCAACCTAAAGGACAAGAAACTGAACTTAATCGAACCTGGACAACAGGACAAACACCCGATCAATTTCTAACATTAGGAGATATTAGCCCAGCATTAAAACCAGAACTTTTATCAGTGGGTTTTATTGCACAGCAAACGGGACTAAATTTAGAGCAGGTTGCTTTAAGTGCTTTCCCCCTAATAGGTCAACAAACTTTAAACCAACTGATTGAAGCAATTCCCCTTTTAGCTCAATTCAAAGTTGAAGAGATTGCGCCAGTAGCAGACCTACTCACCACCCAAGCTGCTAATCTTAATTGGAGGAATCAAACCTTAACTCAGGTGCTCAGTAGCAACCCCCAGCTTGGAGAATTAAAACTCGGACAAATTGATTTGTCCTCCTATTCAATGTCTTCTCTTCCTAACTTAGAAAGTACACAACTCGGTGCATTGTCAGGATGGCAAACTACTCAAATTCAAGATGTACCAGGACTGAACACCTTACCCCTATCTGATTTTCCTAATTCTGTGACTGAATTCGGTGATTTAGTGATGCGAATTGATACCATTTATGGCCCCGCAGAAGGACGACGAACTAACACAATTTCGGGTTCTGATGTTGAAGGGTTTTCTGTTAATTGTCAGGGGAGTCAATGCGCTTACATCGAACTGGATGATTTAGAAAATATCGGTCGCAGTGCGCGGGGTTCCTTGGAAGGGAAACAATGGATGAGTGGGAAATACCAAGAAGTTGAGGGCGGTTGGGGTTGTCTTCAGGGAATCAACGGAGGTAAGGAACCCACAGGTAGATTACCTTTTGGTAGTGCTTTTAAAGTTGTTGTGATGGAACCTGACGAACAAACCGACACCGTATCAACAGCTTTATTCTTTCGGTTTCTGTTCTCCCTGTGGTTGCTCTCCGTATTTTATTGGGCCCGTTCCCTTCTTCACCTATCGAGTTAATTCTCCCATTTTTGTTGGAGTGTTAGAACCCTCGCCGCTTGGATTTTCCTCGATACCAACACAAGCAGATGTTTCAACAGAATCTTCTGTTATGTCCCCAAAAAGTTTGCTTTCTCCACGTTCTCGTCAGACTCAATCAAAGTTAACTTATGGACAGGTGCAAGGCGTTAATATTGAAGTGTTGTCTGAAGCGATCGCGAGTTTAGAAAGCAGCAATTTAGACTTAGCCATTGGCCCTTATGTTTGTGCAGATAACAATCGCAATTGTGGTATGGCTTTAGGCAAATATCAATTAATGAGTTACAACGAATATGCAAGCGGTGTAATTGCCTCAAAACCTGGAGGAGAAACATTTTTAGCCCAACTTGCTAAGGGATATCAACCCACAGAAACAGAACTATTTCAATATTTTCCCCCTGGGGATCAAGAGGCGGTATTTGTCCAAAGTCTCATTGATAAACTTAACGCTACCGTTGCAGAAATTGACCCAACAACAGGGCAATTATTTGAGGGTGAACGCTTAATTGAACGAGTCGCTCAAAAACACTTTGGCGGCGATTCTTCTCAGGTTGATGGTCAAGCCACAGATGCTTTTGGTCGGTTGACCTTAAAAAGTTATGGTCTTGATGTTTTAGGACGTTATCAAGTTAATGGTGGAACCGTTATTAGTACCAATACCAGCTTGAATAGCCAGAGATAAACCCGTTAAGGAGGCTAAATAAATGTTACTAAGAAATAGACGAAAACCCAAAATTATTGTTTCTAATCATTCGATTAATGCTCGATTAAGCCCAAAAGTTTTTGTATTACCTAATCGAGCTTTAATACCTGTGTATAAACCTCAAAACATAAAACCTAAACCGCCTCGTTCTTTTTTATGGGTAGGAAGATGGTTTCGGTTTGGAGTAGCGTTGTTTCTGTTCTTATCAATGCTATTAGGAACAAGCGGTTGTAGTTCAAACCCGACATCAGTATCTTGGTTAAAAGCCACTGAACTTGTTTCAGTTGATTTAGTCAAAAGAGTGATTACTGAAAATTCTCAACTCAATCCTCAAGAAGTTTTATCCACTGTAAACGCTTTTATCGTAAAAGGAAAAGCAGGTCAGCTAATTGTTTTTAACTTCAATCATCAAGGAGTATGTGGAAAAGCCAAGTGTTTATATGTTGGTTATCTAATTTCTAAAAATACTACCCCTGTTCCTGTATTAACAACCTATCTAAACCCTAACTTACCTCCCCAAACTCCATTATTTAAAATCGTGAGTGATCCTTCCCTCTCCTCGGATTTACCTTGCTTACAAATACAGCAATCTATCGGAAAGAGTATGCGACAGACTAAATGGTGTTTTAATAATCATCAATACCAAATTGTGCAAACTTCTGTGATTGAATCTACTGCTAAACAAAAGTAAAAAAATCCCCTCGTCCTAATGGAAAAAGGGAATTTTATAGGAAATAATTGGAGAGATCTTTATTCATCCATATCTTGATCAAATTCATCCAAATCTAAATCTTCATCAAACTCATCATCATCTTCAACAACAGATGCAATAATTTTACGAGGAGGTTTAGAGGAAGCGATTGCTTTTTTCCCATGTTCTTCCTCAGAGAAAGAAGGAGGAAGAACTTGAATTTGAGGTTCAGATGTTCCAGGTATTGCAGGTGTTTCTGTAAACCCTAAAATGGTATCATGTAGACCCCAAATTGACTTTTTCTGCTGAGTTTTTCCTAGATAGAGCGAAGGAAAATTGTTAACCGTTGGTTTAATATAGCTAACGGTTTTACAGCAGTAGCTTTTATTAGAACCTTCACCTTCCTTGACCCCTTTAAATTGTACATCAAGAATACCCAAACTGCGCCATTTATCGTTTTTGCTACTAAAAGGAATTTGCAAGTAGTCAGAAAAGGCTTTTTCTAGTAAGCGATAAAATTCTTCTCGAACCGCCTTAAAACTCCACAATGCAACATTCTTAAACCTAACCACAATCGGAGTATTGTGTAAAGGACGGTTCATTTCATCTAAAAAAATGAGCGCGTGTTCACTAACAACATCCATTATCTTTTTATTCAGTTGACTTTTGTATTCTTCATACAAGCCAACAACACTACCTCCCAAATCAGGAATATCGTTTTTATAACGAATGTATTCAGGAATAAATGCTAATACACAAAAGCGACATTTAGACAGTAATAAACCCGTTACATCTTCTGTTAAACTAATGGTTGTCATTTCCTCATCGGTTGGGAAAACTAACCAATTCGCTTTTTCTAATTGATCTTCGGGAATCAAAATACCCGCAACTTGTTCATTAACAACAATCCCATAGGGAAGAATGGGTCGTCTAACAAAATTGTAACGGGATTCTAAAAGTTCTGAGTCAATTTCAAAATTCAGGTTTTCGGGCTGTAAAGAAGTTTGATCTTCAGCCCTTTTTAGATTCGTAGAGCTTTTAGCTCTGACTTTACCATTCGTCTTAACCATTTAAAAACAGAGATAAATTTTCCGCCCTTACAAGGCGGTAGCCTCCCCTTAACAGTTATCAGTTAACAGTTAACAGTTGGGAGTTATCAAGCAATTATTTTAATTCATTCTTGAGGTGTAATTCTAATTTTAATTTAATCTGTCTTGGGTTTGAATAGTGAATTGCTTTTAATTCAGTAAATTAAGGATAATTTATTGGAGTTGTAATATGAATAATTTTAATCCGATTTTGGCTCAGACTTCTCAAAAAACAGAACAACCCCTTCCTTTATTTTCATTAGATTTTAAAGGATTGTTTCAAGAGTATAATAACCCAGAAGGATATTTAACCCTAGGGATGTTTATTGTTCTACTGGTAGCCTCTCGATTTATAGGCGGGAGTCGAGGAAAAATTACCACCGGAAAACAATGTGGAACCCTGGAAAAAGTAGGTGCAACTCGGTTAGCACTTCAACAAATTAAAGAGAATAAACATAATAAAGTAACGTTGTGGTGTGGGAGTCCTCGCTATTGGTGGCGGGGATTAAAATTAAGAGGTTTTGTAGCAACTTTTCAAACTGCTTTAGGAGCTAGTCCAACGGTTTGGTTACCCCATGCAGAACGCTCAATTTTAGTGATTGGAGCGCCGGGATCTGGTAAAACATTTTCAACGATTGATCGAGCAATTGAAAGTGCAATGGTGCAAGGATTTCCGATTCTTCTTTATGATAAAAAAGGAGATCAACTTAAACTTCATGCTCCTTTAGCCGCTCGTTACGGTTATAAAGTTTGGGTGTTTGCACCTGGGGAAGCTTATTCAGGTGTAATTAATCCCCTCGATTTTATGAAATCTCCTCAAGATTCTGTAATGGCGGGAGAAATTGGTCAAGTTATTAATCGCAATGCAAGTTCTAATCAAGGAAAAAGTGATGAGTTTTTCTCAAAAGCTGGAGATTTATTAGCTAAAGCTTTACTGCAATTAGTGAAAGGTTCAAAGTATCCTGATATGGCAATGCTGTATGCAATTTTGAGGTTGCCGAATTTAGTGAAACGGCTTGATTATGCGATTCAATCTCGGCAAATTGATGAGTGGGTAGCCACGAGTTTTAATCAATTTTTGAGTGCGAAAGATGCTGAAAAAACCATCTCAGGAATTCTAACAACTGCCGCCGGAACGTTTAGTAATTTTATTCAAGCTGATTTACTGCGAGCTTTTTTGGGGAAATCGGATATTCCGACTCGGTTTGAAGGTCGTCAAATGATAATTTTTAAACTTGATGATGAGCGGCGCTCTGTTGTGGGGCCTTTGTTGGCGGCGGCTATTCATTTGTTGGTGGTTTCTAATTTAAGTCGTCCCCGAAAAGATCCGTTGATTATTTCATTAGATGAATTTCCATCAATTCGATTAGAACGGATGCCACAATGGATTAATGAATATCGTTCTAATGGAGCTTGTTTTCTGTTAGGAATTCAAAGTTTGGAACAACTTTATGAAGGGTATGGGGAGAAAATGGGAGCAGCGATCGCCTCTGCTTGCAGTACCCACATTCTATTTAACCCTGGAAATACGGACACGGCAAAAAAATATTCAGAGCGTTATGGTGATCAAGAAGTTTTGATCAAAAGTAAGTCTACCAGTCGGTCTTTTGGCGGTCAATCTGCCAGTAATCGCTCGATTAGTTGGAACGAATCTCTGCAAAAAATGCCTTTATTTTCCATTGACGAAATTTTGCGATTTCCCCAAGGACGATGTGTGATTACCAATCCCGGTTACAGTTCCGGTGGCGAAGGGTCGATTCCTTACGCCCTGACAATCCCCATTCCTAAAGCGGATTTGAAGCGCAAAGATGAAAGTGAGGCGCTCTGGGATGAACAAGTTAGACCCCGTTTGGAAAGTCGGGTTAAACTGACTAATCTTGAGGGACTTACAGCCGCATTATACGAGCGTATAGAGGAGGCTGAACGGATGTTACCGTTACCCGATCCTGGGGGAAATGTTCCCCCGCAATCGCCAGACCCATCGGGGACAACCAGTAAGTATGGTTCAGATCCTTTAGATGCGATCGCTCATCAGACAGGACGTTCCAAACGAGTTTTTTCTACTGGAGGGATTGGGAAACGAGAAGAGTGATCCTTCACCAATGGAAAATTTTCCATTGAGGTTGGGGATTAGTTAAGAGCAATTTGACTAAGTTGTTTGAGAATGTGAAAAACGCGGACTGAAATATTAGCTAGGGGTTGTAACCCCTGACAGGTCTTGCTATGCTCTAAAATTAAGTAATCAATTATCGCTCGAACTTACAAATGGAACCTATTACTGTAGCAACCGCGCTCGCAACCGTACTGGGAACAAAAGCTTGGGAAAAAATTGGAGAAAATTTTGGAGATGCGGTGACTCAATGGGTTGAAAAATTTTGGTCATTGCTCAAACACGAGTCTCCAGATACGGCGAGTGCGATCAAACTTGCGCCTGAGCAACCTTTAGATTACGGTCAAGCAATGCTGGAAGTGCAATCAGTAGCTGCTCGAAATGACGAATTCAAACAAATATTAATCCAATTGCCAGAAGTAGCAAAGGCAGATCCAAATCCCAGACTTGCCGAATATATCCAAGCGGAAATGAACAAGCTCCAGTCCCAACAACCATCCATCCAAAACCTGAACTGGTCGAAGTTGCAAGAAAAGGGAGTTATCAATCAGGGTAATATCGAGAACCAGACTAACAATTTCTGACTGCATCCGTCCTTTGAGAACGGGGCAAAGTCGAATCTCACCGAGAATATCGAAGTTAAATGGCGCGATATCTGCGACAAAGTTGTAGCAACTCAACAACTCCGTCGCCAAGCAACAGCACAACAATATGAATTAAATATTTACGTTCCCTTGGGATTAATGGAACGTCCCAAAACACCAAACCCCAGAAGAAATGCCACAGGGGAAGACTCGCCACCGCAGAAAGAACCAGAACTGCAAATCGTCCAAACTTATAAAGATGATGCTTTTTTCCAGAAAGTTATTGCCGAAAATCACACCGAAAAACGTAAGCATATCGCCATTATTGGCGAACCAGGTGCGGGGAAAACTACGCTGTTAGGAGAACTGGCGGGACGTTTGTCAAAAAATTCCCCGGAATTTCCGATTTGTATTCGATTAGCAGATTTACGTTCTAGCACAATTGCCGATTATTTACTCAATAATTGGCTTTCAAAAGCGCTGCAATTTATCGATGTTGAAGCAGAAAATGTCACCCCAGAAATTAGAAAAGCACTCAAGCAACTTTTCGCTGAAGGTAAGGTGTGGTTGCTGTTGGATGGGGTGGATGAAATGGCGGCTGCTTCCCCTATCGAGGCGTTAGCGAGAATTCAGAAACAACTGACAGACTGGGTGGGTAAGGCGCGGGTGGTGCTAACTTGCCGTTTGAATGTTTGGGATGTGACGATTAGCAATACCCTGACGAATTTTGATACTTATAAAACTTTGGAATTTGAACCGGATGATGTGGATGAGTTTATTGGCCAGTGGTTTGAAGAGGCAAGTCAGGATGAAAAACGGCGCAATTCTGGCAATGAAACTTTTTGGCTAGAACAGGGCAAACGCTTAACAAGACAGTTAAAAGAACCGGGAAAAGAGCGAATCAAAGAACTGGTACGCAATCCCCTGCGGTTGTCGATGTTGTGTCAGTCTTGGTGCGTACCCGAACAGGAATTGCCCGAAACGAAGGCGGCACTTTACGAGCAGTTTACCACTTATTTTTTTGAGTGGAAACAAGAGGAATTCGAGAAGAAACAGCGAGTATTAAAGGAGACGGATAAAAAACAGATTCAACAAGCTTTGGCAAAGTTGGCTTTAGCGGCAATGGAAAGCGTTAATCGGTTTCGGATTGAGCAAGATTTTGCCATTGATCAGATGGAGGAGGAGTGGTTTAATTTAGCAGATGAATTGGGATGGTTGGTTTTAGTTGACAGGGATACCCGCACGAAAAAGCCTGTTTACGCTTTCTACCATCCGACGTTTCAGGAATATTTCGCCGCTTGTGCAATTGCGGATTGGCACTATTTCTTAAATCACCAAATTCCCCCAGTTTCTTCTTGCAGTTACCACATTTTTGAGAGGCAGTGGAGAGAGGTAATTTTGCTGTGGGTGGGGCGAGGGGAGATAGAACGAAAGCAGAAACAGGAATTTATTGATGCTTTGGTTAATTTTGATGATGGATGTAGAAGATTTTATAAATATCGAGCATTTTTCATTGCAGCACAGGGAATTGCCGAGTCTGGTGATTTTGATATGAGTACCAAGATTGTTGAACAACTTGCTTATTGGAGCTTTGATAATTCTAATTTACTGTGGCAAGAAGCGAGAAAAATACTAGAGCAAACACACAGAAAAAAAGCCATTTCTGTTTTACAGAAATTGTTGTGTAGCTGTGAAAACGACTCTATTTCTGTGCAAATTGCTTATACGTTGGGGCAACTTGACCAAAATAATAAAGCTGCTATTAAGCATTTGAAAAAACTATTAGAGACCTCTGATAATAAACTGTTATGCCAAGTAGCATATAGTTTAGAAGAAATTGATAATGGCAATCCAGATGCCATTGCTGCTCTTTTTAAACTTTTAGAAAACAGCGAAGACAGCGACATTTATAAGCAAGCAGGTCATACATTGGAGCAAATTAGTAAGTATAATGCAACCGTTGTTAGTAAATTAAAAGAATTACTATCTAGTAAAATTGTAAAAATTCGTAACCGAGCATTTGATGTACTGTACAATTTAGACAAAAGCGATCCACATATTATCGCTTTTTATATAGAAAGATTAGACAACCCTAAATATAATTCTACTCGCTGGGTTATTGCTCGAAATCTAGGAAAAATTAATACAGTCAATCAAGATGTAGTTAATGTACTAAATAAGCTTTTAGATATTAGGGAGTCAGAATCTACTCGTATTTGTGCTGCTGAGAGCTTATCTAAATTTAAATCAAGCAAGCAAGAACATCCTATTGCTACTTTAAAAGAAATAAGCTATAACAGTCAGTATTATCTTAAAAGATGTTCTGCTGCTAGGGTTTTGGGAAATTTTGATGATGCCAAGCAAGATGCTATTGAAATTTTAAAATCCCTTTTACACAACAAACATCCTAAAGTTCGTCGGTGGGCTGCTGATGATTTAGGGCAATTAGACAAGGGAAATCCAGATGCAATTGCGATCTCAAAACAGCTTTTATTAACTTGTCAAGAACCTGAAGAAATGCAGCAAATTGCTTATGTTTTAGAAAGGATTGGTCAGAAAAATCCTGTTGTAGTTGATGCTCTACTCCAACTGATGTACGAGCGTAAAAATGAGCATGGAGTTGTTCTTTTAGCAGCTAGTAGCTTACTTAAACTTGCTCCTAGTAATCAAGATGCCATTAATCCTTTAACTATAGTATTGAACACCTGTGAAGATCAGTTTATGCAATGGCGAATTGCTGATACTTTGTTGCAGTTAGACAATAATAATAAAAATGCCATAGATGTCTTAACCGAATTGTTGCATACTTGTAGAGATGAATCACTTATTATAGATACTATTATTAGTTTAGGTAAAATTAGCAAACATAACCCAAATGTAGTTGATACTCTAATAGAGCTTGTATCTAATACCAATAATGAAAATATCTTTTTGGTAGCTTCTTCTTTTCTTCGTTCGATTAAGGATTTTAATTCGCTTAAAAATATAGTTTTCAAGTTAAAAGATACTCTGACAGAACCAATTTATAAAAATCAGTATAAACGCTATAAGGAATGTTTTGAGTTTTTATGGCACTGCACCGAAAATCTGCCCTACCCCGACTTCTATCAAGCTTGGCACCAAGACACCCTTACCAACGCTGCAACAGCAAACCTCAACATAGCAAACTTACCCCAAGTCTTTGCCGAAGCTATTAACAATCAACCAGAATTATGCAGCAAAGTAAAGCTAATTTGCATCGACACACACCAAATCATCGACCCCGAAAATCCCGCCTCAGAAATTTACGACCTGATGCTAAATCAAAAATGTCCAGAGTGGCAGAATGGGTATCCAGAACAAATGCAAAAACTCAAACTTTATTGGAATTACCTGCGTCGCAATAGCACAAATCCCCTGTTTTTCATCTGCTACGATTCCACAGCACTCTCAGCCAAACCCACAGGATTTAGCCTTCCTTTTTTGACAGCATTGAGCAAATTTGATGGCGCGATTTGTGTAGTATCAGAAAAAGTGGATATTCCATTACAAACTTTTTCACCAAGTCAACCCGATTTAATTGCAGATATTGTAGGTTGGATGATGGAAAAAATGCTCGAAGAATAGAGGAATTTGTCTATAGATTAGCTTGTTTTTGCCTTTTATTATATCTAAAAAGCTTGCTCAATAGCTCGATGTGCTAGTTCAATTTGTTCGACCGCATCAAGATAAGTTAAAGTGGCTGCATCCCAGGATAACCGTTTTTGCATTCGGTTTAAAATCATTTTTCCAAATTCATGCACAGTATCAAAGCGTTGCAATCTGAGAATTCGCTCTGCAACTTGGCAAAAATCTGGCTGGGGATTTTCAATCACTTCGACATCGGATAAAAGTAGCGATAAAATCTCGCTTCCCATATCAACCTTGACGGTCATTCCTACGGCCGTAATTCGACCCCAAAATCCATTCCATTTCCGTTGAGGAATTCTCTCTTTGGGTACTAAAGGAATTTTAATCATCACCCAAGTTCCAATGGCGGGAGTAAATTCTTGTTGAGTTGTTTTAATATCATCTGGTTTGTCTGTTAGGGATTGATTTTCTGCGGAAGTTGGGGATTGTGAATCGGGTTCTGCCTTCATATCAATAGGGTTAAAAATTGTCTGCGCTTTGAGCAAAATTTTAGCTTGTTTGGGGGTTTTTGCTGCACCTGTGGCGATCGCATCAAGAATCATTTTCCGTTTCTCCTCCGGTATCTTCGCCAACTGATACCCCGCATCAATACTTTGCTGATTCATCATCTCCAGCCAAACCTCTGCCAGTTTAGGTTCATCTGTGTGGAGGAGATCCGCCGCTTGAATCGCTACACGCCCTTTTCGATAAGTCCGACCACAGCCTAACCCAACAATCGCTGCCACAATATTCTCAGTCAGTTGCATTTGTTTTCCATTCAAATTCAGATTAAACCTCGCCAATGGAAAATTTTCCATTGAAGGGTGTTGAGGATTCTGGGATAGAAACTGTATCTGAGTCGGAAGTGCGTGGCGTAGTTTGAAAAGCGTAACAATTTCTGAGTTTGCGGGCGAGGGGTTCTACAATCATACCTTCTCGAATTTTCTGCACCGTTGTCTGTTGTCGCTGACGGTTTTCTGCAATCAAGACAAATAGTTCCTCGTCTTCGCTTTCAAAGTGGCAGACTTGAACCGGAGCTTTTTCCCACCCCAACGCCAGCAAGGTTCGCCAACGCCGATGACCGCTAATAATCGTCCCATCGGTTTTGATTAGTAAAGGACGAACATAACCTTTGAGGGCGATCGCCTCCATCAAATCCGTCAGATTCTCGTTGCGACCGTAGATCGCCTCATTGCGAGGATGGGGTTTGAGGTGATTAAGCGGAACGTACTCAATCACCTCAAAGCTTTTCAGCGATTGCGTTTGGCTTATATTCATAGTTATCGCCCTGACGTTTATCTGGGGATTGAGCTTGCTGCCAGTATCTCCTTAAGATAGCATAATCATCATACGTTTCATAAAGATCATACTTTTAGGCGAGTTAGGGTGATCGTTACGAGTAGAGACGTGCCAATAACCTTCGGCAATAGCCTGACGGCATGAACCAGCTTCGCCCAGGCGCGTCTGTACAGGAAATGTCGCGAAAATGCCTCAGAAAGTGCAATATACTAACAGAGGATTCGCAAGGAGGATGCAATGGCAAGAAAACGAATTACCTTATCTTTAGATGAAGATTTGCTGGAACGAATCAAACAAGCGGCACAAAAAGATGACCGCAAAATCAGTAATGAGGTGGAGAGAATCTTGATCAAGCACTATCCCCCAGAGCATAATTTTGCTCAATCCGTTTCCAGTTGATGTTTTAGCAATCAACTTTCAAGTTCTATTAAATTTGATATTAATAAAAAAATAATCCCAGAGTTTTGTTAGTTCTTAGCTAACAAAATCCTGAGATTGGTAAAGGGACTATTAATCATTCAAACGATTTAGCTGCTGTTTTAACGGGTTGGCTTGCAAAAAGTTGGGTAATTGCCAGAATAGAAGACAGCAGTAAGTTTCGTTTTCCTTGTTTTAAAGCTATTTCTAAATCCAGTAACAAAGATACAGCCTTTACTAAAGATTGCAAAGGAATCGTTTGTACCTCTTGCTTAAGAAAATAGACTCGTTTAAAATTAGCAATTTGGCAAATCTTGGCAATTTCAAAATCAGATTTAACTCCCTTAACAATTGTTGCTTTGACCCACAGCCAAGTTCTAAATTGGGTAATGAGAGTAGCGCAAATTGCAACAGGAAACGTTTCTTTTGTCAAGAGTTCTTGGAGTAAATTAACCGCTTTTTGGGCATTATTTTCTCGAATTGCTTTAGCTAATTGCAGGCTATTTTGGGTGGTGGAAGGGATAAGAGAACGCACTTGTTTTAAACTCAGCTTTGCACCGTTACTATAGAGAACTAGAAGTTGCAGTTCAGATTCAATTCGGGCTGAATCATTGCCAATAGCATCAGCTAAATATTCTCTACTATTTTGATCTAATGATAAACCGATGCGAAGGGCTTGGGTACGGATATACTGGGCAATAAGATCAATTCGCCAAGGCGCAATCAAATTGAATTCAAACAGTTGGCTTTGGGAGAGCAGAAATTTTGAGACTTTCAATCGTTTGTCAATGCTGGAAGCTACAAAAATCAAATCAGTTGATTGGGGAACTTTTGGGAGCAATTGAAAAATGTCCATCACCGATTCATCAAACTGTTTAAAGTTGCAGTCCTCCACAATTACTAATTTAGCTTTAACCGAACCAAAAGCCGGAGTTAAAGCGCAATAAATGGCTTCATCTACAGCAGAAGCATGAAAGCGATGATAGTTGAAACTAAGCCAAGCGGGGTTAAGGCTTTTTTTGAAAGCCAAGAGTTTTTTGGAAATTGCATACCGATCATCGCCAACTAACAAGCTAATCATTGATTTCCCTCCTGAATTAAGACTTGATAGTTAATTCCTGTTGCTGTCAAAAATAGTTTTTGTACCTTCCGAATATTGCGGTTAAATTTGTTAAGATATGGGGAAGGTACAGCTAAGATTGCTTTTTGCTCGGTTAGTTCCGCAAGGAAAGCAACCGACAGGAAAACTCGGTTCTTTTCAGATGCTTTTGACAGCACGGTTTCCCAAATAGTGTTTTTTAGATCAAGGGGTTTTGAGGAGGAAACAGAGGTTGAATTTCGCTTGGGAGTTTGATGATTACGGGGTTTATTTTTAGCAGATTTAGGAATTAATCCCAGTAAACAAACTTCTAGCCATAAACTCGGTTGTACACTTTTATTAAGCTGCCATTCTGAAGTGCTTAACTGTTCAAAACCTTGATAAATTGAAGATTGACTCCAAGTTTTTGCGATCGCCTTGAGTTTTGAATAGGAAACACCACTGGTGAGTAAGGATGAACAGTCAGGGACGTTGGCGACTAGCAGCAAGTCTCGATAACAACTCAGTAAGGAAGTTAGCAGAGTCAGGGGTGTTTTTCCACTATCAAGGAGTTCACGAGACAGTTGTAGCAACTTTAGGGTGTCTCCGGTGTTAATGGAGTGCAGTATTGTTACCAAGTCGGACTCTGAAACACGACCCGATAGCGCTAGAACTTGAGAATGGGTAATTTCTTCTCCCAACAAGCTTAACTGACCCAGTAATTGCAAGGCGTCTCGCAGTCCACCCCCACAGGCGCGAGCGATCGCAATTTTACCCGATGAGGTAATAGAAATAGCTTCTTTTGCAGCAATAATGGTTAAATGCTGAACAATCGCAGCAACAGAAAGCGGCTGAAACCGAAACACTTGACATCGGCTGACAATAGTAGGTAGCACTTTATGTGCTTCTGTTGTACAGAGAATGAAGACAACATGAGCCGGTGGTTCTTCAAGACACTTGAGAAGGGCGTTAAAGGCTTGGGAACTGAGACAATGAACTTCGTCTAAGACAAAAATTCGGTAACGACCGATGGCGGGAGCAAAGTGGACTCGTTCAATCAAATTCCGAGCGTCTTCAACCCCGTTGTGGGAAGCTGCATCAATTTCCATGACATCTAAACTGCTTCCTTTTTCGATAGAACGACAGGACTGACATTGACCGCAGGGAGTAACAGTGGGTTGGTCGGTAGCGGTGCAATTTAAGGACTTCGCTAAAATTCGGGCTGTTGAAGTTTTTCCAGTCCCTCGTTCTCCTGTAAACAAATAAGCAGGAGCAATTTTATTTGCTTGAATTGCGTTAGAAAGGGTTCTTTGAATGTACTCCTGTCCGGTTAATTGAGATAGGGTACGGGGACGATATTTCTGAGGAAATGGAGTGTACATAATGACAAGAAAAGTTAAGATTTGACAACAGGCATTAACAAGTATTGGCTATCGATTAAAAGATGGGGTTGTTCTCGATTACCAAAGGGTTTTAAGATAGCCGGATGAGCACTATCAATGAGGTGAATTAAAATTTCAGAACTAGCGATCGCTTTAATCCCTTCCAACAAATACTTAATATTGAAAGAAATAGACAAAGAATGACTAAAGTTGATAATTGCCATCATTTCTTCCCTTCCATTCCCAAACTCCCTTAATAAGGATAAGGAAACTTGCTGGTTTTCAGGACTAAAGTCAATATTGATAATTTTTTCCTTTTTATCCGCCAAGACCGAGAGCCGTTCTAGTGCTTTCACAAAAGGCAATTTTTCCAGGTAAACTTGATGTTTAAACTCGTGGTTTAATAGCTCTTGGTAGGCAGGATATTCCCCTTCTAAACAACGAGTGATTAGCCGTTGCACGCCCCAACAAAATTCTACATAACCCGTGGTCAGATTATAAGAGAGTTGTACAGGTTCAGCAGAAGTCCGACTCGATAAAATCCGCTCTAATTCCAATAGAGATTTAGCGGGAAGGGTAAATTGCAAAGGTTCTGTATTCTCCGTTTCTTTCTTTTTCTTAAACCCTTGAATGGAGGTTTCTACCACAGCTAACCGATGACCGTCCGTTGCCGCCAATTCTAAGGTATTAGAGTTAATTTTTAGATGCACTCCGGTTAAGATTTGCTTCGTTTCATCGGTCGCTGTTGCAAATAATGCTCCTTTAATACCACTTTTTAGAGCTTCCGCAGCAATAGCCAGATTTTGGCAAGGATTGACTTGAGGAATTGAGGGGAATTCATCGCTTGATAAACCTCGAACTTGGTAGCGTCCACTGGCTGAAACTAAAGTTAAAATCGGATTTTGTTCGGGTTTAGTTGTATTTAAAGGGTGATCTTGGTTATTTTCAGCGTTCAAGGAGATTGAGTTACTTAATTGGAGATCACCGTAAGAAAACTTACGGACAATTTCACTTAAAAGTTCGGCGGGAATTGTCGTTTCTCCTGGAGTATTAACCTTAGCTTCAAAGGAAGTTTGAATAGCTAAACTCAGATTAAATACGCTTAAGTAAACACGCTGAGTTTTAGAGCAAGCTGCTAACAGAACATTACCTAATATGGGATGGGTTGGTTTAGCAGGAACAGCATGGCTAACGAGTTCGAGGTGAGTCGCTAAATCATTTTGTGTGCAAAGCAGTTGCAGAGTAGCATCTGAAGTTGAGGAAGATGGGGAAGTTTTAGAGGTGTTAACAACTTGGCTTTTTTCTTCTGTTAAAATTTTGGAGGTTTGAGAAGGAACAGTTTGAAGGTCAGAGGATTTGTTCTTTTTAATTCGGCTTTGAGTTGCCGAACGTCGGGTTTTAGTTGGCATTTTTCCCATTAATATATTGATCAAAACCTAGCAGCGATAGCTGCTTACAAACTGAGGCATTATTATTATTTTTTATAACCCTGCTTGTTGTAAAGCTAACTCTAAAAGAGATTGAACTTGGAGAATTTCTGCCCATTGATTAAGATAGTTGAAGTCCAGACGTTCTCCTTGCACTTTTAAAACTCCCAAGACATCTCTCCACTGCTTTTGAGATTCTGTAGCAGACAGTAAATACCAATATAACTTTTGTAGGATTATATCTTCGGCTGAATAAATGTAAATACCTTTTTCAGATTCATCAATTTTATAAAGTTGGCGACGATTCATTTTAGAACAGGAAAAAGCATCATCTCCGATCACAAAAATATCTATTTTTTCTAATGAGGTTAAATGAATAACATTAAAAGATCGTTTCTCATTCACCGCTTCGACAACCGCCGATTCACTAATATAAAACTCCTGTTCCATTGCTCGAATGAGTTGCGGTGCTTTTGACAGCGAAATGCTGATAACTAAATCTAGATATTGGGTTGAGCGGCTCTCTCCTAACAGGGAACTAGCTACAGACCCACCCACTAAATAGGGAATATTTAAAGTCTCAAATAGGATTGCCATTCGACTAGCGAGTTCTAAAGGATCTTCAATCATAAATTTTTCTTCAAATTCTGTTGTTTTTAATCTTAAAACGGTTAGCCATTCTGAGCCTAAATGCCTTCTGATGAATTCTTGATAAATCTTGGATGAAGAAGCATTAGGATAATGATTTTTAATGGCTATTATCGTTAGTTTACGAGTAGCTTGATTGAACTGTCGAAATCTTTGGGTTCTCTGTTGGGGTGTCAGTTGTCGAAGCAGTTGAAACATCAGCACATCTGCATCAATGCTGGTGTCTTCTGACTGAGAACGGTATCCAGGTGTAACTGCCGAGGTGGGAATTTGGGGCATTAGTTATCTGGGTTAGAGTTAAATTTAATAGACCATTGCAGGAGGAAGAAACGTTATCGATTCAAAAACATTTTAGAATACCGTTAATTGAGTTTGAGCTAGATTTGAGAAGAAAAAAGCGCAAGTCGTCTATGCCTAGCAATTCCTCACCTTCATTCACAACAGAGCCAGAAAACAATCTTCGGGAGAAACTGATCCGCTCAATCTGGCTGCACAAAGACAAATACTGTTATTTATTTGAACCCGATGGCTCTTATCGATTATTAAGCACAGATCGCCGAGGTCAGTACACCATCTTACCCGATGGTCGCTCGGTTTTGCTGGCTTGGATAACTGATCCCTTCACTGAAACACTGTGTGTGCAGGAGGATGGGAGTTTGTTCATGAGTGGGAGTCAGTTTGTAGAAATGGGGACACGCTCCAAAGTACCTTCACAAACCGCCAATCCCCTACCGCAGCCTGATGCGATGATTCCTAGCTTAATCCCAGAAAAACCATCGCAATCGGATCTCATTCCCTACTGGCTTCCAGAAGATTTCCCCATCTTTATGGATAATCAGGGTATATTTGGCACTTCAAGGGGTGAGGGGCAGGGAGTTGAGTCGCGAATTTTACCGACCGTCAATCAGTACAAGGGTGCAGACGGTGGATATGTGGCGTTTTACTCGCGAGATCCGGCCAAGGCTGTGTACTCAGTCGGGGGAGGAATTTATGTGGTGGGACAAGTTCGGCTTAAGGGTCGATA
Source organism: Planktothrix sp. PLAVEN19ND (assembly GCF_057220675.1). Taxonomy (NCBI): domain Bacteria; kingdom Bacillati; phylum Cyanobacteriota; class Cyanophyceae; order Oscillatoriales; family Microcoleaceae; genus Planktothrix; species Planktothrix sp. PLAVEN19ND. The sequence goes on from NZ_JBXVTP010000002.1 coordinate 103,314, forward strand.
TATCGGCAGAATTTTTCACCCCGAAGGCTACTTAAATCAAGACATTAGTGCGGTGTCAGAATTCAAAGCGTTATGTCGTAAGACGTTTGGCGTTGAAGGATGGGCTGGAGGGGATACCGGAGGCTGGTTTGCTAGGGTTAATTCTAGCCCCGAAGCAATACGAGATCGTCCTAACTCAAATATTGACACAGCCCCAGTTGTGCATCCGGCTTGGAAGCAGGTGGTTACGGTCGGGGCTGACTCTCTCCTCGCTTTTATCAGGATTAGATTTTTGTTGCCTTTGATGGTGCTGGTTAGTCCAACCCTGTTCATTCTCTGGGGTGCTTTTGCGCGATTTGGGTTGACTTGGAGGCTACTGTTGATTCCGGTCGGTGGGATCGTTGGGTTTGTGCTGATGGCGATCGCTGGGATGTATTTGTGCAACTACAACTTCGAGCTTCATGAGCGTCAAACAGGCCCATCTGAAGCGGGATCGTTGGGAGGGTTAGGTCAAGCAATCATCGCATTGATTGCAATGGCTTTATTGGGTTGGATTGGTTCAGGACTGGGTGCTTGGTTGGTTGCAAACTATTGGGTAGGTAACTTCTAATTAACGAATAATGAAAACTCGATTTTTAGCTCGGCTACAACTGACATAATAAAGTTGGTTACACGCTAACACACTGTTGCGATAGTCCCTCATAAATTCAAGTTTTTGCTTAGGAAGATGTTGAGCTAAATACAAAAACTTGGTCGCAACTTTTTTGGAGATGTCATTGCTATCAATTCCAACTTCTCGGAAAGTAGAGCCTTGAGCGTTATGAACAGTTAAAGCCCAACAATTTCGCAGATCTGCAAAGATTTCACAGTGATTATACCAAGCTTTCCAAAGGCTAGGATTAGTTTTAGCGTTTCGTAATAATTTGATATTATCTTTGTGAAACTTTTGAGCATCGTCTTCATGAAGCAGATAGATTTGACGCAGATCCTCGGAAGCATAAAAACTCCCATTATTCTCAATTTTAACCTTCAGTTTCCAAGCTTTATAACCAGAATAGCGATCTTCTACCACTTCCATCACTTCTACTTCTGTTGAGGTAGAAAGAATAACGGTTTTTTTGTCAGGAGCAATCACAGGAGCTTTACTAATGAGTCTTTCTCCCACCACAAATCTAGGTGCATTCTTTCCGTAGAGTTCCGCTCGAATTTTATGGTTCCAGTACGCGACTCGTTTATTAGTGTAGCAGAGAATTCGGAAGCAATCTGGATCTAAAGGAAAGGTTGCAGAGAATTTTTTTAGTGCATATTTGAGAAACCTTTCTTCTCGAACCATAAAGGCTCCATTTTTGCGCTCTAAGTCAAATTTGGAGAAGGGTTGGAAAACGGTTTTGCTTTTAACAGCAGTTCGACAAGCGGTTACAAATTCTAGGAGAGGACTATCTTTTCCTTGGCGAACAACTTCAGTTAAAACAACTTTATTTTCTACGTTAAAAGATGGTGATCTTCGTTCATGGTTATCCTCGTTAACTGGGGATAATTGAGCGGGATCTCCCATGACTATGAGTTGGCGATTTTTACCAATAAGTAAAGTATTCTGGATTCGGTGTTGAATAATATTCCACAATTCGGTTGTCACCATACTGCATTCATCCAGAAAAATTGTATCGTATAAATGCAGTAATGAAGGTAAAACTTGTTTGAGGATTTTATGTTGTCCTTGTTTAACAGGAGCTAATCCTAAGAGTTGATGAATTGTCATAAAATCTACTCCTCTAACTTTTTTCTCAGTTGCCATGCGTTGCAAAACTCCCACAGCTTTATTTGTAGGAGCGGTAAATGCAACTCGTTTTCCTGTATTGACAAGCTGTTGAGCAATTAAATTAATAATCGTTGATTTTCCTGTGCCTGCATATCCAAATAATCCAAATATTTGTTGAGGACTGTTGAGAAATTGCTCAATTTGTTTTAAAGCTTGATCTTGTTGAGAGGTGAGTTGAAAAGATGGTTGAACCCAATTTTGTGTCATAACGATTAGGTTTTTGTTGACTACTAATTGGATTCAGCGTTAGCTGTGAAATACTCTATCGCAATTCCCAATGAGTTATGCCAATTCTTTGGTTGGGGCATTTTGCGATCACCATTCATTCAATTGAGGCAGTCCGAAGCGGCTACTTATGCACCTGCTTTCAAACACCAGCCTATTCAATATGGTGCTTATACTTTTTTCGTTGGCACCGTTGGCTTATGGGAACTGTTTAAGCCTCGTTAGTACCTCCTCCCCATAGTGCTCAATTTTCTATTTTCTTGTTGAGTGAACCTTTTGCCTGCGGGCTATTTGGCTTTGATTTAAGATATAACTAGACTAGACCAGTCGTACAATTTTGTCGGGAGATTAACCCATGAATAAAATTACCCTAGAAGAAATTACTCAAGATTTGATCAACTATCTTCAACGGGCTAAAGCTGGAGAAAGTTTTGTGATTTTTCAAGCAGACCAACCGATTGCTAAAATTATTTCGGCTAAATCTGAGGGTGTTTTAGAGGCTTTCGATGCTTTTCGCTCCAAAATCGTTTCAGAAGGAATTGATTTGGATAGTGATGAAATCTTTGCTGATGTTCGGGACTGCACCCCGACTCCCGAAAAACCTTGCTGGTGATGAGCGTGAAATTTCTCCTGGATACTAACATCATTTCCGAAAGTATCAAACTACAGCCTAATGATATTTTTCTGGAACATTTTCGACAGAATCTTGAAGAATCGGCGATCGCATCGGTGACATGGCATGAACTTCTTTATGGGTTATATCGATTGCCGGAGTCTCGGCGAAAAAAGAATTTATCTGATTACTTAACCCAGGTGATCCAAGAAAAAATGATCATCTTGCCGTACTGTCATGCTGCCGCCGGATGGTTTGCGGTGGAACGGGCTAGACTGACTGCTTTGGGTCGAATGCCGTCATACCCGGATGGGCAGATCGCAGCGATCGCTAAAGTCAATCATTTGATTCTGGTGACTCGTAATGTTTCAGACTTTGCCGACTTTGAAGGACTGACCATTGAAAACTGGTTTGTTTAGAGAGAATAAGAAGAATTTACCCATTTGTTACAATCAGTAATTGTAGCTCTATCAAATTTATAGCTTCTCAAGCCCCAGTTTTCCCAAGGAAATAAGAATCGGCATAGACAGTTGAGTTTTGGCTGATGCTTCAGGAATTCCCATGCCATTTCTAACCAACGTTAGAAACTCTCGAACTTTGAAAACAACCGGATCTGTGGCAGGGGTATAACCTTTTTGAATAGCAATTTTTAAACCTTGTTCAATATCTTGGAGTGTAGCAACACGATGACGATCTACAAATACTGTCGATTCCTGCCCTAGTGTACTCGTAGTCATCGCAATTCCATTACTAATTGGCTGTCCTGAATGGGGAATAATATTAAACAAATAGAGGCGTTCAATACCTTGACTAGAGCGAGTTTTAATGACAAGATTAGTAATAGAAGTGGTGGTTGCCCCTGGAAAATTTAAGGGTTGAATGGGTTGAACTAATACCATCCGAGCTTGATTAGTTTTTAATTCTATATCAGTATTAAAAACTGCTTTAGAAGGGTCAGCTAATCGAATATAAGTAACAATTTCATCGGTTTGGCTAAAGTCAATCACGCTAAAGCGACCTGGCCAGACTGGGAGATTGGTGGTTGTACGAGTTGCCGTATCCCGACTCATCGGTTGTAAAGCTGGATTTTGAGCAGAACTTTGGGAAGATAAACTGGTGATCAGAATTGTTGAGAGAACAGGAGAAAGTACAATTAGACCCATCTTTTGAAGAAGTTTTTTCATGATGCAATAACCTCGAATTAAATTCAGTGATTAATTGACCGTAATAAAAGCATTAACAAAAATTGAAACTTCCGTTCCTTCGGGCACAATTGCCACATTACCTCGCTTCATCAGTTCTTCTAAAGTTTGATCTGAGCGTTCACGTAAACGTTGAGCCGTAGGTGTAAAGAAACCTTCCAAAGCGGCAGCTAAAATATTAGGTTGAGCGCGTCCGGTAAGAGTTTCCACACTGCTACTTCCCAATAGTCCACTGTGTTGACTTAATGTGCGTTGAGTGGGTTGATTAATAATTTGTCCAACCCGTCCTAAACTACTTAATACACCGACTAAAATATCGGTTTTAGCAATTGTAGAACCCCGATCAAATAATCCTTGAGCAATCAACGGTTTGTTATTGGAACCTCGAATCAGTAAACTTTCTTCAGGAATAGGTATCTGCTGAATATTTCCTGTAGAATCGGGATAAACAATTGCGACAGCACTTTGAGAAACCAAGCGATTACCAGGCGTAACATTATCAACTTCGGTAATTAAAATAGTTCCGGTGGGTAAAGCGATCGCCCCATCACTAGCTAACAAATTCTCAGTTAATTCTACTGCAAATCTTCCCGCCGTTGGGCTTTGGTTTGTTTCATCCCAAATCATCGGCACAATCACTTTTCCCTTAACAGATGAACCAATTGCAATCTGTTTAGGAGAAGTATAGTCAGTTCCTTTCTCGTCAAGCGTTGTGCGGTTAAGAATACCAATTTCTCCGGCACTCATTTCATCAACCCTTGAAGCAGAAGTTAAACGTTCTGGGCTAGGATTACCAATAACAACCGTTTTGATTTCTTGATGTTGTTCAGATTGTTTGGGAGAAGGGATGGTGGGTGAACTGATCTGCATAAATTGTTCAGTTTGAGGAATAGATGTTGGCGCTGCTACGGCCGTTGTCATCCCAAAAGGCGGAGGTGTAATAGAATTGCGGGCGATAGCTGGATAGTCTGTAACATCGGCTTGGCTTTGTCCTAAAGACGCTAACTCCGCCCAGCGTTGATAGGGGTCTACTTCTTCTAATGGGGGATTTGAAGGTCGAGACGCTACGGTCGGTGCAGGACGAGGGGCGGGTACAGGACGAGGGGCAGGTGCAGGCCGTACAGGGGGGGGAACAACTTGTACTGTTCTGGGTCTGGGTGGTGGTGTCGCTTGAACAGGTCTTACAGGTTGGGGGGTTGCAGAATTAGATGCAGGTGTAGGTTTGGGTTTAGAAGGTGGTGCTGCATTTGAAGTAGGCGGTTTTTTAGGTGTTGGAGATTGAGCGTTTAGGGTTCGCTGTTGATCTTGAAAAGCGAGTTGACTTTTCAGTTCCCCTGATTCATCTTTAGGGGAAAATGTTGTTACTTCGGGTTTTGAGGTTTTCGGTTGTTGAGCAACGGGTTTAGGAGCAAAAAAGACAAACCATAAAAAGCCAAAAACGCCTAAAACAAAACCTGTAGCAGTCAAAACAGAAAACATCCGAACGGATGGTTTTTGAGAAAGCTCTCGACTTTCTACTTGTTCATCATCCTGTTTAATTCTGTATTCGGAAGCTAACAATTCTAAAGCATCTTGATCATAGCCCGCTAATAGTCTTTCTTCATCAGGGCTAAGTTCATCAATTGTTCCTGAAAAGCTAGAGATTGATGTTCTCGAGGAATTTTGCTGCTTCAAATTAGAAGTAGTTAATCCTTCTTCAATCGTATCAGATTTAGAGTTAAAATTAGGTTGATGTTGAAAACCATTATTACTCATGATTTTGACCTCACTTTATTGGGGATTGAATTCAGTAATCTTATTAATTTCTAACCCCGCAGAGCGGATTTCATAAACTTTTTGCTCAAATGCGGACGCTTGGTCTCCTAATGTCGCCGTTTGAATCTCAACGGCTTTAATTCTAAAGGTTCGATTGAACGGAATTCTTTCATCTTTTCCTAAACTCCGATCAACCATTAGTCGAGTGGCAATCATATCAATTTCCCATTCTCCAGGGCGAATTTCTCTGGGTTCAGAAAGAAACGAAATAATAATTGTCGAGCGGACTTGACCCGAAAAAACGGGACTCGGAACCAAATCAGCAATTTTATCAAGAGAAGCCTTGCCAAATTCAGGTTCCATTAATAAAGAAGCAAAGTAGGTACTGGTTGGAACTCGTTTTGAATTGACTTTGATCCCTGAGTCAGTTTCATTCGTACCCGGAAGTTTACTATCCCAATTAAAGGTTAACTCAGCCCAAGTCTTGACGAAATTTTGAATAACTGATGGATAGCGGAACCGTTGGTCTCGTTCAGAAATATAATAAGTTTGACCATTGATTAGTTGAACTTGGGTTGTTCTTAAACTAGCCAATGAATTCATGCGGGAGGCAATAAACAAATGCAGAATTAGCGTGAAAAAATTGATAGATGTTAAAATCACAAAACACAAGGCAAGCCAATTTTTAGCTTCGGGAAGTAGCGCAGGGTGTGTTAATTTTTGAAGCTTCATATTATCTGAATCCTTTGTAAATAATCAGATTAGTTGTGGCTCCAAGAGCATTGCTGAATAAATCGACCAGTTGTTTGGCATGACCCGCAATGCCGTTGTATAAAGCAATTCCCCCTCCTCCAGCGATGAGAAGAGCTAATGCAGGGGCAAAAATACTGATGAAGAAGAGGAAAGCAACATCACTAGCCAGTTCTGCTCCTGAGTTCACCAGAACAACGGCAGCCAGTCCAACGATAATGTTGTAACCAAGCTGGACACCAAATAAGCTGAGAAAACCTGTTACCCAAGCCCAAATCGGACGACCTTGCAGCGGCAGGAGAGACAACCCCATTGCGATCGGTGCAAACAAACCAGTCAGCAGTAAAGCAGCTTCAAGAACGTTGACGAAAGCCCATTGAATGCTGTACAGAATAAAACGAAGAATGGGTATGGCTTTTTCTCGAAACACGGAACCTGGGTCAGTGACGAAAGTAACGGCATCTTCGGCAGCACCGAATAAGGTACGATTCCAAAGCATTTGTCCAAAGGTTCGCAATGCTTGTAAAGGAACAGAACCCGCCGCTTGTCTTTCAGCTTCATCAACAATTTTTTGAGCCGCTTCACGTTTAGAATTCCAACAGGTTACGAGTTCTTCACCGACTTGGTTTCGACATTCACTATAGAGATTTTCAAGCTGCTGTTTACCAATACTACTGAGGGTAACGTTAGTAATTGCATCTCTAAAAGTGAGTTCTCCCAATTGGGCTTCCAAAACGCTTTGCACTTGTTGATAAGCAAAGCTGCGGCTAACGATGACGGTATTGGCTAGTAATCGACCATTAGCACCCAGAAAGAGCATGATGACCAGGGGCCAAACAAACAATGAGGCTAGTTCTGACCAAGATTGTTTTTCGATAATATCCTTGCCACTGGTGAGGGTGAGGAACAAAATACTGATGGCGGCTAAGGTAATTCCCAAGGATACTAAACCGACCCACAATCCTGAAGCAATAGGGTCAATTGTCCCAATCCAAACTTTGTCCCAGGATTCGGAAGTGGCCCTAGCTAAATTGATCGATTCACGAACAATATCTAATGCTGCTCCTTCCCCACCAGTGGTGGGAGATGTTATTTGTCCTAAAAGTTGCATCATGGATTTGACCGGATAAGAAAGTGCAATAAAAGTGCTGAGTGTGAGGTGATGCACCCCGCACTCTATCTAATTCGTGCTGTCGTGGGTTGTTTGTCCTAGATAACCCCCTCCTGGCAACATGAGCATTCCTGCTTGCGAACTTGCTTGATTGCCGGATGTAATGCTGCCTCGGCGATCGCTTGTATTGATAGCAGATATTTCCTGAGCCGCTTGGGATAGTAAGACGTTGTTAATTGCCCGATCTGTACGAGCTTGTTGAGCTTCTTGCAAAACTCGAGCATTAACATGAGCATTGAGTGCTGTTTGCTGAGAGAGGTTTTGCAGAATATGTTGGCTCACATCAAGGCTTTGGGATTCTTCAGCGAGTTGAACATTCTGGGTTGTATCTTGCTCTGTGGCTTGTAAAACTGAGCGACTTTGAGCTTGAGCCTCTTCACTCAAGGTGGAGCCATCTGCAATTCCTGTCGCAGTATTGCGTTGAGCTTGTCTATCAAGTTCAGACATAATTGCAGTTGAACCTTGGCTATCGGATGAGCCTAATTTGTTCTCCAATTGATCTGAAAGTTGTGTTCCTTCATAGCGGGAGGTTGGCGCATTTAAAATTTCGCGACTAATTTGACTTAAATCGGGAATTTTAATCGCTCCCAAGGACGAAGAAAGCAGTTCATTTAGTGTGCCGAATAAGTCGTTTTGTACAAAGCCACGCACATCACCAATAAACTGATCAACTTCCTTAATCACGTTTTCAATGGGTGCGAAGAAATCACCCGAAGTTGATGACTTTTGAACCACAGAAGTTTGGGTGGGTGCTGCAACAGGAGGAGTTGTCTGAGCTAAGGTGGGCTGGTTTGAGCTTATTAAACTTAAACTCAGTCCCAGCACAATTGCAGTTTTTACGGCTACTGGTTTTGTAATCAATAGAATTTGAGATTTCATAAACATTACCTACCGATAGGTGACAAGTGTTTTGGAAGGGGTAGTGTCCGGTGTAGATGAAGCTTTTTCAGAGTCACTCCGTCCGATGGAGTCAAAACCTTTTCCATCTTTGAGGGCTGCAACATAGTCTTGAGTGAATTGTTTTAAAGCTTGGAGTCGCCCTTTGAGAGTGGATGGGTACTGAGCGAAAAGGCGATCGCGAGCTTCTTTTTCCTGTAAGTTATTAGCAACAGAAGCCAGCATCATCTCCGCCGGATAAAATCGAGTTCGCCAAAACCGACCCCCTTTTTCAACTAACCAACAGGAATAAAGGTCAGAAACTCTGGGTAAAAAGGCTTCTGTTGCATTTTGGCTGATGAGTCGGGGGTCATAACCAAGATACTTTTGAGCCGCGACAACGCCTGTATTCGTGATTCTTCCAGTAATTTTGTAGACCATATTTTGCATAATTTGAGCACCTGCTGAACACTCACAAATTGCATCAAAATCTTGGCTTAATAGCACAACGGCTATGCCATCTTTTCGCCCCGTTGCACAAAGTTCGCCCACAACAGATGCAAATCCATCTTTCTTTAACAACACGCTCAATTCATCCCCTAAAAATAAACTTTTTGGATGAGAAAGCGCATTCCGAATACAGGCAGTATGGGCATTAATCGCCATCAAATAAGCATCTTGTTCATTTGATAAACCCGATAGGGCGAAGAACTTAACCGCAGGTTCTGGGGAAAAGGTACTGGGTCTGCCAATGGCTTTTCCTAAGCGGGATGTTAATAACGCATTACCTTGACTTAGGATTTGATTAATTGCCAATTTGTCAAGATCTTCAAAGGATTTGAGATTAAGTCTTTCTTTGCTACAAAACCTCAATAAATCTTGGAAAGTTGGCATTTGTTGCCATTGAGAAGATTGCCAACCGTTTTCAAATGCTTGATTGTAACGAGCTACAATTTCTGGATCTTTGAGGTAGAAATCAAGCATTCGTAATAGAATAGAATCAACTCGTTGGGCTAAGTGGGGATTATGGATTTTTCCCATTGCGATCGCCACTAATGCTTTACGAATAAATTCTTTCCAAGATTCCATCCGCCGTTCTCGTTCAGCTTTAGGAAATTTTCTTAAATCAGGAGGTTCTAATAAATTACTTGACCCTTCGCTGATATCATAATAAGCGCCTTGATCTCCTAAAAGTTCAATAGCAGTTTTGAAAGTGCTGTTACCGCCACTGCTAATATCCATCCCCACAACAGGAATATTATTTGCTAAAGCTTCTGTGGCAAATCGCCATCCTAAAACGCTTTTTCCAGAACCCGATTCTCCCATAATTAAAGCCCGACTAATTTGATTGTAGAACAAATCAATAAAAATCGGTTTTCCGCCCCGTTCAGTTAATAATTCAACTCCTTTTTGATCAATATCACGGGGAACCGTTAACGGTAGAATTCCGGCTATCGTTTCAGTATCTAATGTTAAACGTCTTTCGCTTAACCATGAGCCACTGTGAAGCAACCATTTAAACGTAATGGGAAGGCATTGCAACCAAATTTCCCAAGCAATATTACGTTCACGAATCACTTTAGCAGTTCCAAAACTATTAGAAAGAGCGTTGCAAGCTTGGTTTAATTCTTCAGCCGTATTTCTGTATACTAAAAAGGCAACGGCTGTATTTAAAGGAATCGCCCCTTTATAAAGCCGATGTTGGGCATCAAAAGACTCTTCTTGCTTAATTTCAGCACCAATATCCCGTCCCTGCCCTTTCGTTACGGCTCTAATACTCGCAGTTTTCGCACCTTTTGCTTGTCGAGCTAAGTTATCTTGAATTAACAAAGGATTTCCGACACTAATTTCCACCCAAGCTTCTGTATCATGGACAGAGGTTGAAGACATGATTTGCCACATCCATTTTAATTGTTGCCTTGTGTTTGTCCAACCCATCGGGGAATCGTACATGGTCAATACACCACATTCTTTACCCTTACCTGTTAAATAAACACGGTTGTTACTGCGACGATGCTCAGGGCAAGAAGAACGACCTTGTATTCCTTCAATTAAAACTGTACAAATGTGTTTTTCTGTGGTTTTAATTTCGTTAAGATGGTATCCAGTTGCAGTTTCTTCTAAGCGAATCACTTGGGGAATAGAAGGAGCTTGACCTGGGTTTAATCGGTTCCAAAGCCACTGCCAAACTTCAACTGTATTCAAAGGATTAATGTCTAATCCAATCTTAGTATTTAAGAGAACTTCCCACCGCAGAAATCCTTCTTCAAAGGCACTGAGCAACAGCTTAGTATAAAACTGTTCTTTGTAGATTCTGGTGTTACCTGTTAAGGTTCCTAACAGTTGATCAACTAAAGATTTAACGCCATTAATTGCTTTACCGAGGAAGTCTGTAGAAGTTGGTGTATCTCCATTAATTGTCCAAGTACAAAATGCAATTTGTTCCCAATTTTGTCGGCTTCCTTGATAAGTTAATTGTTGGATTCGGCGTTGCTCATTTCGGGTTAGTACAGACACTGCTTTAAGGTCAGTAGTATTGGCTAATTGTTCTAATTCTTGGCATCTGGGGGTATCATCGCTATAACAACCTGTACAAAACGTGATTTTTTCGCCCCGAGGCAGTTCTCTCATGCCTTCTTCCAGGGATGCTGCAAATCCTGAGACTTCACTATTTAAGAGTAAGTCATGGAATCCTTGAGTCCGAAACGCAAAAACCAGTTGATAGTTAGACCCTTGATTGAGCAGTATTGCTGATGCTTGTCTACCGTCTTTATTGATTTCAACTAAACAACAGATATCAGTTTCATTTTGAAAGGGCATAAATCTGCTATTTCCTCCAAATTGATTAGGGACAATTTTGGGTTTTAGTTTGATTTTCAGGGGAGAATGATTGCCTTTTTTAGAAATTCTGGAAGAACGCCTTGATGGTAAGGGAGAGATATAAAAGCTATCACCGTTGCACCATTCATCCCCAGGCGGTTTTCGGAATTGATCGGTAAACAAATGGGGTTGATTTCCGGTTAGGAGCCACCAGCTAACAATGAACCAAAGTGAGACGGTGAAAAACCAACCAATACCCAAGCTGAAAAATCCCATTGTTAGCAGATAAGAAATAATCGTTAGAAAGAACCAAGGGATAATTTGATTGGCAGGAATAAACCCAATACTCGGTTGTTTTCCCAGGATTTTGTTCACTCGGATAAAGTCTTTTTCGGGATCTCGTATTGTCATAGATGGCTCCTGGTAATTACTGTAAAATCGTGAAGATTGTGCCAAGTTCTAAACTAGGATTAAATGCCGCAGGTGTGCCTGTTCCATTACCCACGAATAGAAAAGTGATAACATCAATGGCAATGACAATCCCGAAGGCTAAAGCAATTTGAGTAACAATCGGACGCCAATCATTACCTTGTTGGGCTTGGTTATAAGCAAACAATGCGGCAGAGGCAACCAGGAGAAGGAATACACCTCTAATGGCATTAAAAATTAATGCGATCGTGGTCGCATCAATGGCAGTTCCCCCTCCAGCGGCTCCTGCTTCTGTTGCTAAATTAGTCATAAATTGTTCAAGACCGCTTAAGAAAATAGCTTGGGCTGGGGTTTGGAAGTTATTAAGTAAAGTTGTCACTGTAATAACAGCAACCGCTAAATGCCAAAATCGAATTTTACTGCCTAACCCTTTTTCGAGAATGGGGATAGTTTGCATGATTTTTTGCAGTCCAAAGAAAATTAAGGCAGCACAACTAAAAACACTGATGAATAAAGGTTGAACTAAAGTTAAATAAACCGTGACCATCAAACAAATTGCAATGCAAAGTAAGTCAGCTTTATTAAGGTTGAATTTTCGCATTAATTTGTTCAAGGGATTTGCAGAGCGATGAAAAATGGATTGAGCGGTTGAAGATGAGGATTTGGAGTAAAAAGAGTTCTTGTACATAGTTTTTCTCCTGCGTTCGATAATTTAAACTTCTAATTCGTCGTCATTCAAAGACACATTTTTGGGTTTTGGAGCATGGAATGAGCGATTGTGTTCTGGAGGAGTTGGTGAGGAAGATTGAGTTTTGCTAGGCTGTTCTGAGGAGTCGAGTAATTGCTCCATTTCAGCAATAGGAATACGACACTCTCGAATTTCGGGTGGTTTTCCTGAGACTAAAATTGCGTCAAATACAGCAGCATCATTCTGGCGTGGGTCAGTTCCAATTAATTGTTTTGACCCATTAGGTAGATCAAGGATTTCAAACTCGTATTTGATAGACCCAGGTGTATTCTGACTTTCCCGGGGTTCTCTCCAAGAAAATACGGGTTCAGTTTCTCCTTTAAATCGCTTGGGAAAGGCAGATTGGAAGGTTTCAACGAGCGCTTGGGCGGTTGCCAGTTTGTCGTATTCCGCTTCTGTCTGAGGCAATTTAAAGATGGCTTCCCGTTCCTCTGGGGTTAATTTGTCTTGATTGGCCCCAAATTTCCAGCGATCGCCTTCTTTTGTCCCTGAGAAGATATCCTGTCCATCACTGCCTGTGACTAAAACTTGAATTTTGTGATGATCAGGAGTAACATACAGTGTGCCACCTTGCTCAAAAGGAATTCCAGATGGGGGAGATTGCCCAGTCGCCATGGCATAATTAACTAAGCAATCGGCGACGGCTTCACGTTGCTGTTGTACTTTCTTTTGAGTCACAATTTTGCTTAGAAGATATTCAGGTTCGTCATCAATCAATGATTCGGAAGGAGAAGGAACAGAAGAATTTAGAGGGTTAGAAATAGGTAGAGTTGAGTTAAGTTCGCTATGGGATTGAGTGGAAACTTGAGGTTTTATGGTTTGCTCTAGTTCCTCAACAATTTCTTCTAACCGATCTAACCTTTCTGACAACTTTCCTAAATAATCTTGAATTTGGTCAAGTTGTTGGTTAAGGCTGACATTTTTATTAATTTCGAGTGGAGGAGACCTTTTATAATTCGGATCAATTTGGTTTCCGAGTTTATCAATTTTCTCTCCAATATCAACAGCTTTAATTTCAGTATCATCAATTAAGATGGGATCTTTTTGCTCGGAGGTGACTTGCTGTTTCTCTTCTTTAGAACTAATTGGTTGGTTTTGGAAAGTTTTATTGGGTTTAATCTTTTGAGTTCGTTCAGAAAGATTTTCAGTTCGTTCTGCTAAGGTTTCTAAATCAGCGATTACGTCAGTTTGTCGAGCGCGAATGCTAATTTCCTCCGTTCGTTCATTTAAAGTTTGAATTTGCTCCAGAATTTCCTCAAGTTTTTTAGCTTGATTGTTTTCCTTCGCTTGGGTAATTCCATCAATAAGTTCTTGAATGCTGTTAACTGCTAATAATCCCATTAAAGAAGTCGCTTGAAGGGTTAAACCTGTGACGGTTAGCCCATCAATTTCACTGGATTTAGCATTAATGATTGAACCTTGGTGTTGGCTTTCTTTGAGAAACGCTTCCAAAGACTCAAGCAGTGGATATGGTTCTTCTGACTGTTCAGGTGTTTGTTGCTGAGTTTCAGGAGTTTTCATCGACTTTTGGGAAGTGCGATTCTTAGCGATTTCACCTAAAGCTCCCGTTTTCAAAGGAGTATCGTTATCCTCTGATAGTAGTTCATCAATATCATCTTCCTCTAGGTTTTGTGGTTCTTGACGATTTCGGTGAGAAGAAGCTGATTTTGATGTAGCTTTCTTGGGTTTAGAGGGTTCTTCGTCTTCTTCTAAATCTGTTAAATCCTCATCAAAATCTTCTGAAAGGTCATCATCTTCTAATTGATCATTAGCTTCTAAATCGATTAAATCGCTGACATGAGAAGGTGTGTAGAAATTGTTATTTTCTTTCGTATCAACTCCAGCCTGTTTGAGATTTTTAACTAAATAGACACCACTGGTTCTTTGGCTGGGATCTTTAGTTAGGTAGAAAACAAAGCCAGAAACTTCATCATTTTTTCCTTCAGTAATTAAATCTACACTAATACTGGCTTTTTGATTTCCTGATTCATTGAGTCGATCAGGACGTTTATTGAAGGACTCAACAAAGTTTTTGAAATCCTCCCAATCTTCAACACCCCCTTCTTCTTGAATAGCATCAATGGCAGCATCTAAAGTTTCTTGAATATGCTCTAGCCTTTTAACGTGTTTGGGATCTGTAGCGGTTAGAACAGACCAATCCCGTTTAGGTGGGGAAAACTTTTTAGGCTTAGTTGCTAATTTTGTAGCCATTTATTAATCTCCATTTCAGCTAATTATTTTTGTTGGCTCTAATAGTTATTAATTGTCGGTAATAGTGCTTGAAATAAGGTTGTTTCTTTCGGTTTATATTTGATTCAGTCACAAGTTAGATAAATTGGAAGTTATTACTAGGAAAGCTATCATCCATTGGGTTGAGACACTAAGAGGATTAATTGATGCTACTGCTTCCCCCTGATGGCTGAAGACTGATATTTAATGCTTTTGTGGGTGGATAACTACTTTAATCACAGGTTGGCTAGGTGCGATGCCGATAGGTGATGTGTGTCTGTCTATGCGATCGCGTAGCTGCCGCCTGTCGGCATCGCGTAGCCGCCTGCGCCTTGACATCGCAATGCTAATCAACAACGACTCCGCGATCGCATAGCCGCGGCCTGCGGGCATCGCAAGCAACAAGGACAAAACAATCAAAGGGTTAAAGCACTTTAGAAATTAATCAACAATCAAAATCCTAACCTACTAAAATGAGTAACTTTACTTACTAAATTGGTGTACGGAATTTTGACATGGCTTGCTGTTCCACTGCGGAAAAAAGAGAAGGGAAAACAGTGCATAAATTCCCTCTTTGTGATTTTGATTAAATGGCAAAATGTTACATAAGATACCAAATCAATCGTAATACAGCGTAATACAGTAGGAAATAACAAGGAAAATAGTGCATTTATTCCCTACTTTTTCGTATCTGTTTCAAGCGGTTTTTTGGGCTTGTGTGGAAAGAAAGAGGGAAAATGTAGTTTTAATACTACAAATGTAACAAGAGCCAATGGAAAATTTTCCATTGACTCCTGTGCGATGGCGTAGCCGCCGCCTTGCGGCATCGCCTTAAAATCTGCAACCCTCTCGACTAAACCAGTTCTAATTCTTTCGGTTTTGATTCTGACGTAGACATGACAGTTGTTTGAGGTTGGGACAACGCTTTCTCTCGCGCCATAATCATTTCTTGGAAACGAGTTGCGGCTTTTTCTGTCAAGGGAATTTGAACCTCTCCGGTGTGAACGTTGGCTTTAAACACGGTGCGCTTAGACTCGTTTCTGACAAAGCAATCCCCGTTGGGTTGCACGTAAGCTGTCCATTGGTTGTCCCCAAACTTGAAGTGCTGGGTGCGCTCGGGAGGAAGTTGCGCTTGTCGTTGTTGGTATGTGTCTGACACAACGCTAAACAGCAGATATTGGAGAGAAAGCCGCCAGTGGTCAGTATTAGCAGGCGTGGGACTGTACTTTCCGTTATTCCCTGTTATTTCTGGTTTTAAGGCGGGTTTTTGCCGCAGTGTTGAGGGTTTGGGTTTGAGGCAATTGTCAACGATGGAAGCAGGACTGTGAGAAGGTTCAGGTGAATCAATAGGTGGCAATTGGGTTTGAGGCAATTGAATTGATTCTGAATCAACCTTCAGCATCAGGGATCTGCCAGTTTGATTTAAAGTGATCGTTGCTTCAAACGTGGTTCCAGGGGGCAACTTTGGACTATCGGGGGAGAAGGTTCCCAATTTTTTCCCGTCCAGTTGAATAATAGGAGTGCCTTGAAATCGGTAATATTTCTCGTGAGTAGGAGGTAAGTCCAGGGTTCCTACTTGCAGAGTCACAGTCCGGTCTTTCCATTTAGACTTGCAGAAATCTTCCTGGGAGTAGTCGTTATCAGGATGTTTGACATTAACAACTTCGATTTGGTTAACCTGATAGTTGGACAACGCATGGCAAATTTCATCCATAAATAGTTTATAGACCAGTGCGCCTCGACCCGCTTTATCGTGAGACTCAATCCAGCGACAATCGACCGGAGGTACAATGAGCAATCGGGTTTCATTACCAGAGTAGTTTGTAACCTTCAAAGCGTCGGTATCGATATGGTGATTAGAGTTGTCTCCGTATTTAGCATCAAGTTTCGCCACCATGCTCTGAGGTAAATCTTTAAAGGCAAATTCAACTAAGGGTAATTCGTGATGAGCAGTGGCTTCATATTCAATGCCTTTTCTATCAAGTGAATCTTTCCATTGGTTAGGAAGGTCAATACTACGGCCGTCTTGAGTTTTCACTTTCTTGAAAGGAACTTGCAGGACATAGACATCTCGTGGCAAAGCTTCGTGGAGTAACTCGTAGTCTTGTTGGAGAGAAAAGGTAATTTCTAATTCCTCGGCTACTTTCTGACCCACTGTCCGGTGTTTGCTGAGGTTATCACAAGTGTGGGTGGCTTGGAACAGCGCATGAGCGGCTCTGGTTTTTCGTTCAGGGGTATCCCAAATTTCATCAATTTCAACCCGATAACTGTCATAAAGTTTGCCGATTTCCTCCTTTCGCATTTTGATATCATTGCCTGTTCGTTCGTAGATAATCGTTTTATCTTCTTGAAAGCGTTGCACTAAATCTTTTGCCCACTGCAATTCATTTTCTTCCCAATTAAGGTCATTTTCTGGGCTAGGACGATACTCAATTTCGTTATCGATTAAAGTATCTTTGTAGGGGTAAGGAATGTGCAATTGACTGCCTTCTTTTTCGTATTCAATCTTTGCTGCATCTAACTGTTTGCGATGTTCTTTTGATACAATAAGATAAGCGGGAATTGCGGGAAGAATGTGTTGAAATTCATCTCGGTTTCGGCAAACCAGTCGCGTTTGTTCCCAATACGGGTTCACCGCTTCCTTAGCTAAAATATAAACAGCATTAGGGAAATCGGCGGGCATGGCAAATTGTTTATAAAGTCGGTCATCTCCTTTATACTGGAAAAAGTAAGTGCAGCTTTTGTGTTTCTCGCACCATTCATCAACTTTTTCTAGTAAAGTATCGGGGTTTAAACCTGTTTTCGCTTTGACTTCTTTGGCATCTTTACCCCGTAAGGAATTTTTCTGGTAATCGACTTCGTATTGTTCCATAATACTCAAAGCCGAGACGAATCGCTTTTGCTGTTTAAGAAATAGCTTTTCATCTTCTCCAGAGTTGGGAAGTGCAGCCGCAACTTTACCAATGGCTAAAGCCACAAGTCCAACTTCATTTTGAGAACTGGCTACACCAATTTGTTCGAGGGTAGTGAATTTGCGATCGCCTGCTTTCACTTTACCTTCTAAAACTTCGGAGTCATCTTCTCGATATCGAGCTTGGGTATAAGGAACTTTCTCAGCTTGAATCACTTCCCCAAAGTCAAATAATCCCTCTTGTGCAGGTAAGATTTGTTGAGCAATATGGGGAATTTTTATAGATTCAATTCCAAAGGGTTCATCTCCATCAAAATCCCCTTGGTGGAATCTTTCTAAATCTTTAGGATGAAACCAAATTACCCCTTTAATTTTTGCCATAACCGTGCGAATTTCTTCAGGAACATTTTCTAGGTTTTTGGCATGGATATTTTGGTATTGTCTCAAACCATCTTTATTGAGAATAGGAAATCGTCCTTGAATACAATCTCCTTGTTCGAGATGGTTGGCACAAACAATGCCTCTGGGTAAATCTTCACAAGGTAAAGCCATTGCTGAAGTCATCGTTAAAGCCCCTCTAGTTGCTAGATTTCGCCATTTAGACGCTAACCAGCGTTGAGCCATATTCGTAAATTCAGGGCTTCCGATCATCAATCCTAATTTATCGGCTTTTAGCATCTGAATATCTTGTCTTTCCCGTTTTTGCTCTTCAGAATTATCTTCATGATCAACGGTCATTTCATCATCACAATTTCTGGGAAGTTTATCCTGTTGTTCTTGAAGTTTTCTTTCGTTCAAACGAGCTAGAAAAGCTTCCCGTCGGTCATGATCTTCAATCATCGCTTGGCGCAATTTCATCGGGTCACGTTGCAAGGTTGCGAGTCGTTGGGCTTCGGCTTTAACGGCGGGTACTAAGTCTTGTCTTTGAGCTTCTTCATCGAACCAAACTCCAGTAGATTGCCAGCTTGTTTGAGTGATGCCAATTTGACTGTTTTTGCGATTACCCAGGATGGCTTTTGGTAACTCATAATCACCACAAGGAATCAGGTCTTTGAGTTGTTTTTTGTTGATGCCTTTAATACTGGAACGATCTAAAATAAGTTGGGGTTGATTGCCTTCAGAATCAGCTAATGAGTGAAGTAAATGATCATCAGGACGGAGGGTTCCTTTGGCTAAAAAGCTAACTTGAGGTGTGAATTCTAAATTTTCTGCATTCCAACTGCGTAACCAAGCAAAACGAAATTGACTGGCTCGATTTTTCTCCCCTCCGATGCTTTTCAGTAATTCAGAACTGATAACACCGTGACAGTCTCCAGTTCGATATTGTGCATATTGGGGGTCGGTGAAATCAACAATTTTTACTCGTAAATTTGTATCACATTCTGATACACCGGACATACAAGTGCTGACTAAAAGAGAACCATAACGACAGGCGGTATCTTTTTCCGTTATGAATAAGTCTCCTATCTTTTTAGCTAGGGTTTCATCACCGAAGTAATAACTGTTTCCAGATTGAAAGATCATGCGTCGTTTGATGCTATCTTCTGGATCATGGATACTGGCGCGAAGTTGGCGAGGATCTGGATTAGATTTATCAAGTTTGACAATCATTAAGGATTTCAGTTCCTCTGGTTCAAACATTGCTTGCAGAATTGAGTGGCGCAGGATTTCTGGGTTATTATAAAACTGTCCCACATTGCGTCCTTTGGCATCAGTATAAGCAGCATCAAAGACAGGAATTTTGAGTCCTTCTTCAGTAACAGTTGTAGTGACCATGAGTTGATTTCTCCTAATCGTTGAAGGGTTAGAGTTGGAATTGTTGGAAAGGTATAGCGGGAACTATTTAAGCGTTAACAGGTTTAAACTGGGTCAGGTGTTGACCGTTGGGAGTGTTTTTGACGGGGTTTAAATGGAACTAAAGGTTGATGCGATGCCTTGGCAGGCGGCTACGCCATCGCTAGTCCAGTTCTGTTTGAAGAGGAAGATCAATACCCGTTCGTGCGTCCCAGTAGCACTGCGACGGATTTGATAGACAGGCTGGGTAGAGCGATTGCACAATGGGAGAATATGGACTTCGATGAGCGAATTTAGGCTGACCATACATATATAGATATGGTTTAAGTTGAGGATTTTTTCTATGAGCGGTGGTAGCCGCTCTTTAAGTCCAAAAGTACAAAAAATATTTATAGGAAAAGTTAGGATTAGGCATGGTTAATAATGAAACAACAAGCGCGAATGTAACAGCCTCCGAACTCAGCCTGCTCTCTCAGTTAGATGAGTTAAGGAGTGCTTGGCAGGAAACTCATCCTAAGCAAGCAAAGGGTGGTTTAGAGGCTTTGAGCGGATTCGATCACCAATTCCTGTTGACACTACTGAAAATAGTTCGTAAATGGAAAGAAGCTTCTGAAGCCGAGCGGCAAGACCGGAATACAGCCCATAAAATTCTCGCAGAAGCCATTTCAGACATTACTGAAGCAGGTAAATTCGTCACTATAACACAAGTCAAAAAAACTCTTTCAGGCAAGGCGATTCGTGAAGCGCTTGCAGAACTTTGGGAAATTTTTAATCTTGCTTCTGAACTTACACCAGAGTTGGTAGAACACTTACGGTTCAAAATCTCTGGAAAGTTTGAGGATAATAGGAATCCTAATAAAGTTATTAAAGAATGGAACCCTACATTAAGACAAGATCAAGCACAAAGGCTTGATACATTCAAAACTTGTGTCAGTTATGAGCTTGTTTCCGACCCAAGATTAGACTTAACGGCAGAGTTAGAAAATCTTTCACGGGATGAAGATACGGAGACAACTATTGGGCGATGGTTAGGCTACTATCTTCTTCAACTTGGTTCAGGCTTATCTCCTGAGCGTATAAGCGCTCTTATATGGTGGGAACTCATAAATGATAAAAGCTTGGAAGCGTTCCGAGCAACACAGGCAAGATTATTCAGCCGATCGGACTATCAACTTGGTGCTGTTCGACATACACTTGGTGGCAGTCTGTCTCTACCTAGAACAGATTTACTCTCAGAGTTACGAGCATCTGTAATCACGAAGCGGATCACCCTTCTCATCGGTTCATCTGGATCTGGAAAATCAGCACTTTGCAAGCTGGCTATGCAAACAAGCTTTCAAGATTATACGTGCTTGTTTCTCCATCCATCTGATATTATTGCCTTCACAGAAACCTCAGACTCTACATCTAGCCGAGATACAAGACGTATTGATGAACTGCTAGCAGCTCAGGTAATTGAGAAACCCATCATCATCATAGATGACTTGAGTGATGCCGATGATCAAAGCTTTGATTGTGTACTTAACCTCCTTCAAA
This sequence comes from Planktothrix sp. PLAVEN19ND, assembly GCF_057220675.1. Classification (NCBI taxonomy): domain Bacteria; kingdom Bacillati; phylum Cyanobacteriota; class Cyanophyceae; order Oscillatoriales; family Microcoleaceae; genus Planktothrix; species Planktothrix sp. PLAVEN19ND. The sequence continues at coordinate 124,171 of NZ_JBXVTP010000002.1, forward strand.
ATGCTCTAGCTAACGAAACATCAACGGATGTGCGCTTTGTACTCGTGGCACATACAGATGCTGAATCCAGAGTTCGCGACAAAATTGTTGCTCGACTTGGCGCAGAACTTTCTATAAATGTTGTTAAGCTTCCACAACTACCTATAAACGATCTTCAGTCATCGAATACTTTACCAGGCGACGTTGCGAGCCTTGTTCAACGCGCTGATGAGTTTGGCCCTGCTTTAAACCTTAAGCTTCTTGACTGGCTGATTAGTAGCGTTCAACGGGATAATATCAATATTTCATCCTTCAAAAATGACTTAGACCTACTCGCTTGGTTCTGGCGCTCTCATGTAGGGGATAAACACGAAGCCAGTGAAGAAGGTCGTGTGTTAATTAAAACAGCCATTTCATTAGCCGATAAATTTACTCCCGATCTGTCTCTTTATGACTCTGGGATTGAATCCAAAATCCTATATATTCTGGTGCGACGAGACTGTCTTCGAGTTGTAGAAGAAAGAGTAGCTGTCACACACCGTTTTGTAGGAGATTGTGCAAGATTTCGTTACCTTCTGGGGGAAAGACGTGAACTAGAAGCTAGTGAGCTTGCTGCGAAGTCGGGGAATCCTCTTTGGTCGCAGCCAGTGCGCTGGTTTGCTTTGTATCTTGCGATGGAATTAGAAGAGACTGAAACATGGCAGGAATTGCTTCGAGAGGCAAAGAAAGGTAATCATTTACAGCTTATTGACTTGCTTCTTGATGGCGCGATCTTGAGCAGACAGCCAAGCTCAGTTCTCCAGGGCTGTTCCGGTGAACACCTTCCTTTTTTCATAGGGCGTCTTATCTCTCGTCTTCTAGCGATCGCAACTGAGCCGACACCTGATTACTTCGGAGTGTTGCGATCAATGTCCGCAAGCGAAAGACTCATGTCACACGAACGTACAATTGGAACTCCAAAAGTATATTTGTGGGAACCTGTTTGGCGTTGGCTTTTAGCGCAGAATCAAGAAGCTTTGATAGAAAACTCTAAGTTAATTTTTAAAGCAGCAAAAGCCTGCGTTAACTGGGGTGTTCCAGAAACATTCCCACTGCGGGGTCAGATTGCAGAACTAATTGTTGATTTGGCTCATAGGGTATTGCTACCCGATCCCGACCAAGAAAAACGGTACTCGTTACATGATTCCTCATCCGTAGCTTTTGCCTGTATCATCTTTACACTAAAACTTGTTCCAAAGCGATCAGCGTGGCTGTTGAGAGCTTTAGCAGGACGAGAAGTGATTCCAGCAAATAAACTGGAGCCAACTTACACCAGTCACTCCATATGCTTTCCCGGAACAGGCATACTTACTCAGCCACATCCGAAAGGGCCATCAGCACAAGTTAACGATCAGTTTCGCAAGTTTATGATCAGCCAAGGCGGCATATATCTCCGTGCCGTTATTCGTGTCAATCCACAACTCGGTGCTGAATTACTTTTAGCTTTGACTATTTCACCGCCTTATTATCGCTGTGAGTTCGAGATATCCTCTAATCTGTTAGATGACAATCTTGGGATAAAAGGATCTTATGAGATTGATGTCTGTACATTCAAGTTTTTACCACTTCTTTATCTCCTTGAAGTAAATGAACCTCTTGCAGTTGATGTTATTGCAACCCTTTGTAATGTAGCCACAGATTACTGGCATGAACATCGCTGGGCAAAAAATCAACTGGAGGGAAATATCCAAACTGATACCGATGGTATAACTTTGCTGATCGATGAGAATATAAAACACTTTAAAGGTGGTCGTCATGCTCTATATTGGCACCGCGAGTATCCTTGGTCATCAAATATTGTTGCTTGTTTCTTAATGACGCTAGAGGGATGGCTCTATAGTCGTCCGACTAAAGCAGAACTCGAAAATTCTATATCAATTATTTTTGAGCGTGCTGACACTGTTGCAATGATCGGGGTACTCATTTCGCTGGCAAAATGCGATCCTACCCTTTTAAAAGGTTCCTTACTATCTCTACTGTCGTCATTACAACTTTTAATATGGTTAGAGTTTGACCAGATTGATGAAGGACAGAATTGTGCATTCGATTCTTTTAGGGCTAGAACAAAACTATCGCAAGAAGAATATCAAGAGTTACTTGGATTTCATCGGCTATCTCACCGAAAAATTCCCCTTTTAGGCATAATACTCCGAATGTGGTTAAAGGAAGACATTCCTTCTAATGCAAAATTTGAAATTTTGGAAGACTGGGATAATAATCAGCTTAATTTGATTCCAGAGGTTAGCCAGCATCGTGTATTAAAAATCCGAGCTTGGTTTGAAGACAACAACTGGCTGTTAGAAGAGGATGAATATGGAAATCAAAACTTTCGCTTTGTCGGTACTTTACCAGAAGATGCTGAAGTTGATGCTAAAGCCGAATCTGCGCTTTGGAATCTTAAGCATATTGAAATCGTAATGATGTGCCGACAAATTTTAGATGGTGAGTTGCAGAAGACACCCGAAATACATAGGAATTTGGTTAGTATTTTAACAAGTGAAGAACAGCTTACTTCTTTAAAAGAACGCTGGGAAGAAAAATCTTTCCTAGATACAGTTTGGGCAATGATTAGTGTTGTTATAGAGCCTCCTAGCAACGAGATAAACCAAAAAATGGAGAACTATATCACCTATTATGCTAGTGATTTTTCCAATCTACAAATTAATTTAGATCACCTAAGTCGTTGTCAGAGGTACGATATAGATGCCGAAGCTTTTCTTGCTCATGCAGCCCCTAAGTTGCTGCGAAGATGCAAATCTGAAACCTTACTTCAAGCATCTGCTTTCCGTTGCCTTATTGGTGCCTGCAATTACAACACCTCGACTTTTATGCGTTCGTGGATAAGAGAATATGGGCTAGATCATACACTCACCCAAGAAATAATCAACGTAGCTCCTTGGATAGCTCGCTTAATTGCATTAACTCATGTAATCTCATACAATCAAGCAATTTTGGAACAAGATACTCATCTAGTTCCAGTAATTCCACCTCCTGAGATTACAGAGCGAGTAATAAGTTTAAGTAGTGGAGAGCATCGCGAAGTCCAGGAAACTTGGTCTAACTTACAATCCCAATTTGTAACAAAAACAATCCCTGAATTATCTATCATTGATGCTTTTAAATGGACTCCAGAACTACTAATTCCATGTCTCGAAATAGTGTTTCCACGACTAAAATATGAATCGTGTAATTTCAACAATTGCTTTGATTGGCAATTTTTAACAGCCGTATTAATACCTATATTAGAAGTTCAACTAGACAACACAAAGGTTTCGGATTTTATAACTGCCTTGTGCCGTCAAGTGCTTTTTACTTTGATTCACCAAAGACAGGCTGTCTATTTGAATTACAAAAATTATCAAAGAGAAGATGGATATAGTCCTGTAAATACACGACTCTATACAAATCAATCTCAAATCTTAAACGCAGTAATAACATTTAATCCTACAGAGGTTGCTGCACGAATAAATATACTTATTGAGGCTTTAAAATCTGTGGAACTGGTAGATTGTATTGTTTTAAGTGATGTTGTAGATACTTTAAGTTACTGCGTTGTTCAGTGGAGTTCTTCAAGTATAATTGACAACTCATTAATAAATCACATAGCCTGTACAGTTGGAAAATATATTTTTGAACTTAGAAACCAACAAGAGTCAAATCTGCGGTTAGTTGGTAGAGTCAGAGATGTCTGGGAAAAATTGATTAATCTATTATGGAAGTGGTCACAAAATAATATTGAGAAAGCAACTCAAGCAGACCAATGGCTTGTAAACTTTTTCAGTCACTTTCATGATGTATTACTTCCTGATTGGGTGTTGAGAATAAAATTGTATCGTATTGGCAGATCAACAGACTATAAACAGTTCCGCCGATTACTTTTTACAACGCTCGTTCAAAACCAGGATCACTTACCTTTACCTAGTATAAGAAATGACGAAAGTGAACTTTTAGTTCAAGTTCTTGCTGAATTTTGGGATTCAGATAGCAAATGGATTATGGGCAAACAAGCTCTGCGTCAAGATTTGAGAACAATGCTTGAGCAATTACAGGAAATTGATGCAGTAGGTGCAAGAAGGTTAGCAGATCAAATAGCGGATTCCCTGGTTTAGCGAAGATAAGCGATAATCGCCCCTGAAACAACTAAAATACAATTACAGAATTACAGACTGAGGCTAACTGTTCTATGCCCGAAATCGTCGAAATTCCCCTGGAACTGACTCGCTTTCAACTGTCGCCAGCAGTTCAATCCCGTTTGCAATTTCTCTTAGATCGTCAGGATGAAGGCTACAGCCTATCTCAAACAGAACGACAGGAAGCTGAAGGACTGGTTGAATTGATCGAATTTTTATCCTTGCTACAGTTACGTTCAACACGGGTGAGCCAGTAATTATTAATGACAAAGATGACCGCTTCTCTCCATCGATGGGTGATTCAACGAGCTAATAATCGCTGTGAATATTGAAACTATGATAAATTGGCTACAACGGACTACATTATAAAGTTAAAAGAATAGATGAGCCGACATATTATTTAAGGACTGTTAGTAATTTCAACTATCATTTCTCCTAAGCGCAATTGCTCTAACGCATCAGGCAAAGTAGCAGTCAACAATTGCCGCAAGTTGCGGTTAGTGACATTGCCACAAGTTAACCACAAAATTTGGGGAGGCACTCCTAAACGGCATACCAAGTCAATGAAGTCACTGTCCTTTGTCATAATCACAGCATTTTCTACGCGCGCAGCTTCAAAAATTTCCAGATCTTGAGCATCCCTCAGCACTAAATCTCGCAAGGCACTCGCTTCTAACCCAAAAGTTTCTGTTAACCAACTTGCCAATGTGGGGGGTAATTGAGCATCGATCCAAATCTTCATGCTGTCAGTCTAGGGAAATCCGTGCGTCGTGCTGCAAAGATCAAACAAGCTTGAATATCTGCTAATTCCAAATCAGGAAAGTCTTCTAAAATTTCAGTAACACTAACATTTTCAGCCAACATTTCTAAAATATCGGTGACTCGAATTCGCATCCCTCGAATACAAGGACGACCACCACACTGACCAGGTGTTTGGGTAATTCGGTTTAGCAAGCCAGTCGTTAAACTCATAGTAAATTCAATTGTTAAAGCTACATTTTTTTTGAAGCTTAATATCAGGTTAGCATGGTGCTGTTTCACTTACGATAGATTTCAACACCACCCATACCGACTGCTGTGTAATGTAAAGCGATCGCGCTGTCCCACTCTCCAAATCAAAATAAGTCGCAAACCGCTTGAGATTTCCCGCAACCATCCGGTACAGGTAATCCGCCGCCTCAGCCGCCACTCGGACATTTACGCTCTCGCTCTGCAAGTTTAGCATTGCCATCTCAGCACAAGATAAGTTATTTGTCAACTCTTCAGGTTTCGGTTTCAAAAGGTCAGGAGCCTGGATCATCGGAGATGGCAACCTCGCACATCCGAGTCCCCCAAAATGATAGAACTCCGGGTCAGTTTCCAAAGAACTGCCCAGCAAGATTTGTCCGGCTTCGGCATGATTTCCGCAATCCAAATACCACACACGGGGGATTTCAGAGCCGCTGTAGTATTGGTTTAACTCAAGGGCCTGGTTAATAGCCGATCTTCCGGTAGCTGTGTCCACACACCCTACCAGGATGGTCAGTTTGTCGTAAGCTCTTTGGATCAGCTTGGGGTCAAATTCCTGCACAAAAGCCGTCGTGTCCACTCCCCAAGCTATAGAGTATCTCAATGCTAGAGCCTGCGCCTTGGGTAGTCCGATTTCCTTGTCACAGAAAGCCTGCCTGCTGATGTTGGCTTCTTCAACTATATCGGGATCTGCGATCGCCAATTGCACCTTCTTCCCCGACTTGCCCAAACTCCGTGCCAGTCGCGCAATATGGTACGATAGCCAAGAACCCGTTCCTCCGGCTCCAATTAGCCAAAAATCAATCGAATCAGTTTGTCTGATGATTAGTGGCGAAGCTTCCAAATAATCATAATTAAACATTAGCTAAATCTCCTATTTTAATTTACAATTGCATCGGGTTATTAAACAAAAACGGTAGGACAGAATTCGAGTAAAAATTACAAATTGATTGCTCTTTTTTTTCTATGTGACATCCGTAATAAAACTCGGTAATTCAATCATTAATTATTGTTGAGACTAATTTTGTAATGGTTTGGTGGGTACTGATTAAATCTTTAACGGGGTAAGATGAACGGTTAACGGCTTTTTCAAGTTGCTGACAAACATCATTAGGCTGCGCCTTAGATTTACCATTGCTCAAATGCTCATTGAAGGAACTAGAGATGAATAATTCCCAAGCATTTGTAATGGTATTCGGCGAAGCGATAGGAGGTTTATGATCTCCCCAACAGATGCGTCCGCAAGATTGATAAGCCTGTGAATAAACGTTAGGTAACGGAACATGAAAAGCTTGTGCATCTGGGTTAAATTTTGAGCCTTTAATTGCCCAAATCCAGTAATCTGATTTCATCCCTAAAAACACCAATGCAGGTAAAGGAATGAATAACTTTGATTCCAATAAATTAATTTCATGTTTTTGTGGGGGAATGAATTTAATTGTCCATTCTCCACTACTACCTGTTCCCCAACGTACTATTCCTAATTCTGGGTTCATCCAACCCGAATCAATCGGCGTATTTGCAAAAGCAGTTCTCAGCGTTGCTGGAGACAAACATTTGTACTTAGAACCATTTTCGGATTGATAATGGAAAATGTAAGTCTCACCCTCAAGAAAAAGAAGTTCAGCTTGAATCGCAGACAATTTCCGAGGGGAAACTGCCAGAATTTCCTGAATTATTTCAGATCCAATGTCAGATTCCATAATGCCAAAAGGTGTGAAAAATTACTGTTTGGGTCAGCTTCAATCCATTCAATTAATTCGTAAGCTTGATTGAGGAGTTGAGTCGCTTGATTCCATTGATGAGTGAGAAATTTAACTTCTTCAAGCTTCCAAGGTCTTAATTCAATATTACGACTCCAATAACTTTCAGAACAAGCAATCTGATCTAACCAAATATTATCGGTTTCTAAGTCAAGAAGTGCTAGTGCAATGGGAAAAGCATTAATAGGAAACATCGCCCGAAAAGCTAAATTTTTGAGAAGTTTAAAGTTAATTTTTTCAGGATGGGCAATGTCTTTTAAGCTATATCCAAACGTGCATTTATACCAAGCTTCTCCTTGAGTACCTTCAACAGTTTCCAACCACCATCGACCCGACTTTGAGAGGGGAAAAAGGAGTTGCCACCCTGTTCGCAAGGCTTCAATTCCTTCTTCTTCATCTTGCCAATCTATTCCTTTAGGAGAGACCGGAATTTGATACAGACGTTCTTCATAAGCAGTCTCGATAATTAGGTCATCAATTGGAAATAAATGTTCGTTCACCAGTGAAATAAACTCCAACTCTTTGGGACTGTGACCGTTATTTTCAGAGTAAATTTCAGATTGGCTTTTTTCCCATTCAATAGGAAACAATTCTTGGTAAAGATTTAGAAGCTGATAGGTGTTCAGTTTAGACCATAAATAGTCAATTGCTGATTCAATATCGATGATGGGTTGGCATTGGTGTAACAGTTGCAAAGCCAATTTAGCATTCCAAATTATAGGCATATTAAAACCCTATTGGAATAGCCGTAGCAACAGAGTGGCTATTAAACAGCCGTTCTTTTGTTTGTTCAACTGCTTTTATATCGTCTGTTGCTTGGGAAATTGCTAGTTCAATTGTTTTTACCATTTCTTTCATTGTGGTACTATCGAGTTCTCCAGCAAGCTCTAATCGCTGGAGCTTTCGGCACATAGAAAGGGCTGGATTGACTTCCTCTGGAGCATTAATCAGAAATTCTAGGGGACTGATTTTCATTGTCATTTTCATCCTTTAGAGCCATTCCGTTTAGCAATTGTAATCAGTTCTCCCGGCTTTCTGATAATGTCTGCGTTAGCGCAATCAGGGTAGTAAGTTGTTAACAATTTACGAAGTTCCTGATCATCATTTGCTATGTCTTCATCAACAGGATGCTGTTGTCCTTCAAAGAAAATTAGCACTTTCTTTTTTGAATTCATGGGGTTCTCCTAAAGTTAGGTAAGGGGTTCAATTTTAAAATAAACTCAGTTGATTGCCAGTAGTTTTGGGTTGGGTAGAAGTTTCGGATTTAACCGTTTGACTGGCTTCATTTGTAGGTGGTTGATTGGGATTAGAATTTGCTTTCTTTGGGTTGCGAATATTAGCCATTTGTCGTCGTGCTTGGCGATTTGGAAAATCAGCGACAAGTTCCTTGAATAATGTTTGAACAGGAGGAGGTAATTCTCCCAAGGCTGACGCTCTAATTTTTTCACCAATAGGAAAATCGCCGTGACTGCTGGCTGAAATAATCACAATTCTCCCGTCTGGATGACCATTATCAGGTTTAAATGTTAGATGTAGTTCGATGGTACATTGTTCAAAATTGTAAGGTTCTTCCTGTTGCTGAGATTGTGCATTATTAAGTTCTTCTGGTTCAGTTACAGTGTTTTCTTCATCTTCCTCTGCCGAAGTTTCATCATTAATTAAATCTGAATCAGTAGCAGAATTAGAGGGTTGTTTGGCTACTTTTTTTTGGATAGTGGCTGGAGAAAGTAGAGCTAAATAAGGTTTGTTAGCTTGCCAGCGATCGCGATCAAATAGCAAACCAACTTTTTGAAATCTTTCTTCTATTGTTTCTTGCTCTTCTGATTGAAGAGTATATTCAATTATCTCCTCATTCGTTAGTGATAAATCAGCAGAAGCAACGGCACGTTGTGGGGTTAACCATTTCATTTTTGGTATATGAATTAATTATCATCATGTTGATGGGCGTTAGCCCTTCTTTACAGAAAAAATGGAAAATAAAAAATAACAGATAGCTCTATTATTACAAAAGCTATCTGCTATCAATAAAGCACAATAATTTGTAACCTTGGGATAGTTGAAATCAAACTATTATGCTTTTATTCCCTGATTAGACTTCTCAGTATTTTTTTTAGAAAATGTCTTTCCTTTTCGCTTGGTTTTGGGTATTGACATTGAATCAAAATTCTGAGTAGTTGAGGAACTGCTACGATTAGAAATAACTTCAATTGTACCAGTTAGATTAGACGGAACTAGGGCGTATTCTACTCTAAGTTTCCGTTCAATACGAGTGCCATCAACGGGAATACCTTGTTTCCAGTCTTCAATGATTTTACGTTTGTTGGGCGCAACAACAAGCTTTTCTGTGCGATACTCGCTGGGTAAGTCAGAAGGATCGATTAAGACTTCACAACTTGGGGGATTTTCTTTTAGTTGGATGTGACGCGATCGCCCAACAACATTAGTAGAAATAACCCCCATTTGGTGAATATAAAGTAAGGTTTTATCAAGGTTACTACGCCACCGTTCTAGTCGTTCAATTGCCTGATTATGCAGTGTAACTAAATGTTTTAAACGAGCTTTAATTGCACAAATTTCAGCATCTAATTGATCAGCTAATTCAGCGTGACTATCAACAGTCGTTTCTTGGTCTGTTTGATTGTCCCAAATTGCTTTAACAATCGCCTCCTCTTGTTCAGGAGTTTCAGCCATTTCCAATTGAGTCCACAGTTCAACCGCTTGGATTGAATATCGGGCTAACAAATTTTTAGCTAAGTACATAAATTACCACTTTCCACAACAATGAAAATACTCATCAAACGTTTCAAATTGGACAAAAATCGCTAAAGTTCCTGGTGTGAGTTCATGATTATCAGCTTCACAACTTTCTAAAAAAGGTTCCAAAGCCAATGAATCATCACAGAAATTAGTGATTACAACACCAGGATAATTTGGAACATAATCGATTTTGAGGCTGTTAGGAGTGTTTTCCATTTCGGTTAGAAGCCCTTAAGGACTCAACTTTTTTCAAAGCAGGAACTCGTTGTTTCCGAGAGGAAGTTTTTTCTCTATAAACTTCTGAGTAACTATCTTCATCATCCTCAAGATCAGAGTTATCGAAATCTGTTTGATTATCCTCCTGTTCTTCATCCGATTCTAAGGGATTGGAGTTTCTTGTATCTTCTGATGTTAGGGAGGCAGCCAATGGTAGAGTTGGCATAGCAATGACATCATAGCCTAACTCTAAAATTAAAGATTGCAGAACGCTTTCTATTTGCTGTTGAGATAACCCAGGAGTCGTTCTCTTAAGTTCTTGCTGTTTGATTAACATCCAGATTTGAAGTGTTTCTTCTGGGCTTGTTGTTTTCAATGCGGTTTTAATTTTTCGGGCTAGTTTTTCTCGTGTTGATTTCAAAGGATCAGGGGTTGTTCTTTGGGTACTATGGGTTGGATTGGTAAACATAATTAATAACTCAGAAAATGTTATTTTCACCTCTGGGCTTGGGCGTTAGCCCATTAATCATTTATTAAAATCAACAGGAAGTCGAGTTTATTTTAATTCTTAAGGATGATCAAGTTAGGTGCTAATAGGTTATAGGGTAGGAATTGATTAAACTATAAAGCCTATAACTTTTATTAAATTTAGCAATTCTTAACATTATGAATTCAGCCAGAGGTTTTTATCCCGTTATTGTGATTCCTGATTCAATTCGTTATTTCTGCATTAATAACCCGATACCAGTATTGAATAGCAGCCCTAATTCAGTGGTAAGATTATCTTTTAAACCGCAATTAACTCCCAAAAAACAGCATATTTATTCTAATTTTTATTTATATTGGATCATTGTAATGTTGGTCGTAAGCATTGTAATAGTCATGTTAGTTAATCAACTATTTGGCATGAGTATTCTAGCTTTTTGGTTATCGCTGATATGTGCGTCAGTGAGTGCAGTAGTGGCTTGTTTTTATGTGTGGTTTATTAATTTTAAATTGTGCAAGCAATATCAGCCTAAACTTACTAAAACTCAACAACAGCGATCTAAATCCGAAAGTAATTCATTACACCGTTTGAAGTGTCAAACTCAGGAAATACAGCAATATAATAATTTGTTAGAAGAGCGTTCTAAGGAGCTTTTATTTTTATTGAGTAAGATTGTTCAGCATCCATCTAATCAAGGGAATACCGGAGTACAGCAAGGAGTCAGTGAAAAACAATTTTTTATTTACTTATGTCGTTATTTCTCTGGTGTTTATGACTTCTGTATGGGTGTTGAGTTTCCTATACCTAATACCTCTTTCTATTACACGGCTGATTTTATTCTAATTCATCAAGCAACAGGTTTAGCAATAGATATTGAAATTGACGAACCTTATGATGGAAAAACAGGAAAGCCTCATCATTGCGTGGATCAAAATAAAGATCAGCAACGCAATCGATTTTTTTTAGAACGAAATTGGGTTGTAATTCGGTTTTCCGAGTATCAGGTTGTTAAATGTCCAGAGGGGTGTTGTAAAGCGATCGCTCAAGTTATTTTTCAAATTACAGGTGATGATAGGGGTTTAATTAAACTACAAAGTATCAAAGATTTACTACCTCATAAACAATGGAAAAATAAAGAAGCTGTTTATATGGCTAAGACTAAATTTCGTCAGTCTTACTTAAAAAATAATTTTCTACTGTAGATGGAATTTTATTTAATTAAAACGAGGAAGAACATCATCTAGGCGAAGTTGCAAACTTTTGAACAGAGGAGAAATAATTGGTTCACCTAGACGAAATTGTTGCTGGGTGTAATCTTCATCAATCAGTTGACAAACCGTAACAGTTGGTTGTTTGGGTTTACCAATAAAAGCGACGCCACCTAAACCCCGATAATCTACAATCCAATATTCAGGAATTCCCAAAAGAGCATATTCTTCAACTTTTCGGGCATAATCTGTTTCCCAGTTTGTACTCACAACTTCCACAACTAATTTAATAGAGTGCCCTAGCGTAATAACAGGTTCTCTTTCCCATAATGGTTCACTAGAAAGTGCTGTTTCATCTAAAACAACAATATCAGGACGACGGGCGGTTGCGACATCGGTAAAAGGACGAATTAAACAAGTTCGGGGAATAAACCAAGGGAGTTTTTCTGTTGTAATAGCAATACCGATTTGAGTAGCAAGTTTACCACTGACGGTTTCGTGGGGGCCGGTTGGTTCCATTTCAATTAATTCTCCGTCAGCAAGTTCATAGCGAGGATTATCACCATATTGAGCCAGGAAGGTTTCAAGCGTTAAAAGTGTTTCTAGGATATAAGTCATTGTAAAACTCCTCTATAAAATTATCAGTTATCAGTTATCAGTTCAATACGCGAATAATTGAAACTGATAGCTGTTAACTGATTAATTAAGGGTACAATCCCAAATTGCCAGTCCCCGTCGTTTGAGTTCTGCAACCATCAAAAGATGTTGGTCTAAATTTGGGTTACTTTTGACGATCGCTACTGCCATTTCACGAGCTAAATTTAGCAAATCCTCATCATCCAGTATATTAGCTAGTGCAAATTCCGAAATTCCCGACTGGCGATAGCCCATCACAACACCTGGCCCCCGCAGTCGCAAATCCATCTCTGAGATGAAGAACCCATCAGTGGATTTTTCTAAGACTTGAAGCCGCGCTTTGGCTTGTGCGGTTTGGCTGGTATTCAGCAAGAAGCAATAGGAACCATGGGAACCTCTACCAACACGACCTCTTAACTGATGCAGTTGAGCTAAACCAAAGCGCTCGGCATGGTCGATTAAGATAACGGTAGCATTGGGAACATCCACCCCAACTTCCACAACCGTAGTAGAAACCAAAATTTGGGTTGTGTTGTCACCAAATGCCCTGAGAGCTTCATCTTTCTCGGCGGATGTCATGCGACCGTGCAGCAATCCAACCCTAAATTCAGGGAAAATTTGGGTTGATAATCGCTGATATTCTGCAACAGCCGCTCTTAAATCTAGTTTGTCTGATTCTTCTACCAGAGGTAGAATGACGTAGGCTTGGCGACCTTGAAGTACCTGATGACGGATGAAATCATAAGCTGGAGTACCTTGGTTAATCACTTTGGTTTGGATTTTCTGTCGCCCAGGAGGTAATTCGTCAATCTGGCTAACATCCAAATCGCCGTGCAACGTCAGTGCTAAAGTACGAGGAATCGGAGTGGCACTCAGGGTCAGGACGTGAGGTTTATTTCCCTTGTTCAGTAAATCTTGTCGCTGCTGCACTCCAAACCGATGCTGTTCATCAATGACGACCAAACCGAGTTTGTTGAAGTTTACTTTCTCTTGCAGCAAGGCGTGAGTTCCCACTAATAAAGAAAGTTCGCCTGTCTCCAGTTGAGCATGGATTTCTCTGCGCTTGGCGACTTTAGCAGAACCCGTCAGCAATTGCACAGAAACACCCAAGGGTTCAAACCAGGTGACAATTTTCCTGTAGTGTTGTTCAGCAAGCACTTCTGTAGGAGCCATCAATGCGGTTTGATAGCCGGACTGAATAGCAACTAGAATCGCAGCAACCGCAACAACGGTTTTTCCTGAACCCACATCCCCTTGTACCAATCGATTCATCGGGGTTTTGGAAGTCATATCGTTGAGAATCTCATTGATAACCCGACGTTGAGCTTTGGTGAGAGGAAAGGGAAGTAGGGAGTAAAACTGTTTGAGTAGTGGGCCAGTAGGAGTAATCTCAGTTACAGCCGAATTTGCCAACCATCGATGGCGACGCAGAAGGAAGGAAAGTTGGAGATAGAAAAACTCATCAAATGTTAGGCGACGACGGGCCGCTTCGAGTTGAGGTTCATTGGGAGGTTGGTGAATGAAAGCGATCGCTTCTTGCAATTCCATTAAACCCGGTTTCTGTCGGAGATATTGAGGTAGAGGGTCAATGAGTTGTTGGACAGCTTCTAAAGCTGAGGATACCGCATCTTGAATAATTTCATGACTGACCCCTTTTGTTAATGGATAAATCGGGATAATTGAGTTTTTCGTATCTCTGGCTTCATCAAGGTCAATTAATCGAATTTCAGGAGAAGTTAAAACTTTGCCGTAATAACAATCCGGTTTAACAACTCCTGATACAGCAACAATGCTTTGATGAATATAGATTGAGTTTTGCTCGTTTCTCCACTGCTGTGATTGATAATAGGGATGGTTAAAAAAACGTTTACAGGCAATGTTACCCGTTTTATCCCTAACGATAAGGGTCTGAATGGTTAAGCGAGGATTTTTGGGCGGACTGATGATTTCGTGTTTCTTAATTTTACCCACGATGGTAACAGAATCACCAATTTTTAACCTTGATATTTTGACTCGTTGGTACTTGATATAATCACGGGGAAAGTAAAGCAATAAGTCAAAAATAGTGTTAATACCCAGTTTTTTGATCAAGCGGCTATTAATTTTGGTTAATCCTGATAAATGATGAACAGGTAAATGCAGATTCATGGAATTTAAGAATTGGTGTTAAAAGCACTTCTGTAGCTGCGTTAGCAGCGAAGGAACTAAAACCAATCTTGCTCTTTTTTATCAGGCTAACCATTGTCTAATACTGCCTAGAATCGAATAATAATCACGGCTAGGATAAGCGGGTTTAGAACAGGCACTTTTCCAAATTCTCTCTCGTTCGTCATCATCAACCGGAGGGTTACAACGATTGCTATACTGCTTAAACAATTTGTAAGGAGTCGGGAAATAATTTATTCCTTGTTCATCTAATAAACTAGCAGTTCCCAGCAAGTTTCTAGCTAATTTATAACCCCCATTATTACGATTTCCTAGATAACCGCCTTGGGTGATCAGAGTTCGATTATCTTGAGTTAAACAGATCAAGAGAGGAATTGATAATTGAGTGCCTAATTTTAGAAGTTTTGGAGTTTTACTTATGCTTTTATAAGAAGCTTTTATTCGGGTGTATTTACATCTCTTAACCCTAGAATCAATAACTGATTTATTCTCAATTTTATTCTTAAGCACCTCCTCTGGATTTACCGGATCTCCTGCTTGCTGTTTGTGGAAGAATTGAACCCATTTTCGCCATCGTGGTTCTTCTAAACCGTAAGGGAATAAACCCGTAGAATTTAGCAATTTATTGATTAATTTGGGGCTGTATTGATTACCCAGACATTGCTCAAGCGTAATAGGAACCGGAGAACTTAACGTTCCATTAACCACTTTACAACGATATAATCCAGGTAATCTCATTGCCCGTGCTAAGTTACAAATTGCCGGATCTGAACCTTGAATAATCGTTAATTTGCGGTTTAACAGTAACCATTGTTTCGGAGTTAAAGGTTCACTCGCTCTAAAATAAACATGGAGTGATTTTCCGCCTGTGTAGACGACTGCTGATGGAGTTAAACCCGTTTTTTGCTTAAGATTTTCAATGGCTTCTTGTTGATAAAAAATTGATAAATTATCAATCTCATAAAAGATGGAGTGACAGTTAATGACATGAGCATTGCTAATCCCAACCGTTGGTTGATTCGGATAAAAACAAACTGTAGCTCCAATTTTAGACAAATTTTGTGCTAGTTTGAATCCATCTTCATAAATTTTAGTTGTGGGTTGCCAGATTGTATTTCCTTTTTGATCTCGTCCCCCGTAACAGCATCGAGTTAAACTGAATCCAAAATTAGTGATCTCACCACAGAAAATATATTGGCAATAAAATTTTTTGTCTTCTCGTAAATAAGTTTTCCAACGATAGGGTGCAGGAATATCTGGATAATTCCACGAAGCTCGAATCCAAATTTTAGAACCCAGTTTAAACCCAATAGCTTTTAAAAATTTAATACAGCTTTTCCGTTCTGATCCACTCATATTAAAACCTTGTATTAGTTGAAAAATCAATCAATTGAATCGGCAAATTCTTAATCTTATGCAGCGTTTGCTGCCTAGGTCAAAACCCATTTTTTACAGTCAACAATTAATAGTCTTTAGTAACTGAATACAGATGCGCCAATAGCCTTACGGTATGGCTTCGCTCAGGCGGGTTTCTATAAAGGAGTGACTGTAAAGATAGTTCTGAATTTCAGTTTTGATGGGATTGGGCAACAGACACATCACAGCACCCAATAACTTACAAAGGGTTGGTACAGAAGCCATCGCTAAAATACGCCTGAATGTCCTTCGGCCATAACTTTGCGCCCAAGTGACGACTTCAACAACCACATCCGATGGTGTAATTTCTCCACTTTCGAGAGATTGGACAACGAGGGGGAGATAAGTTTCAGCAATCCATCGGGCATCATCGGGCAAATCAGAAAGTTGACTTTTGCTATTAATACTTTCTAATAACAAAAGTAAACTTTTTTTCAGGAGCCTGAACCCTATACCCAATCGGTCTTTAAGGTTATTGGTGATCCCACTTTTAGTAATTCCGAGTAGGGACGCGATTTCGTCGATAGTGGCGACGGTGCCGCTTTGAATAGAATGCCAGAGTGCTTCAATAATTCCCCTTTCGGTTTGAGCGCCTTTAGAAGCCGCTTGAGGGGCATAATCATCAATCTTCTCAACGGTGACGGTTGCGCCGGGGAAGGCTAACCGGATTTGACTGATGGTATGCTGATCGAAATCTGCAACTAAGTAACTGTGAAGTTGTTCGGACGGTCGCAGGTGGGCGCGAAGTCGGCTAACGTCTTGAATGAGTTCTGAGGTGATTTTGCGGTTGACCCATTGGCCATATTGCCCGATTAATTTTTCAGGACAGTTAACCCATCCCCCTAAAATCTGATATTCAGCCCCAATTCCCCCTAAATTAGGGACAGGTCTACCAATACTAATCAGGCTTTGAGTATTGAGGAATTGGTTTGAACCCCTGGTATCCCGATGCCAGTACCCCAATTTCAAATCATCTGTTAAGTCTTGATAATGATCGATGGCGGATTTATGGTCAATTAATCCGATATTGTGACCTTGTTCTTTGTGAATTTTTGCGATCGCTTCAATGCCAATTCTAATCCGTTGCTGTTGGGTGTCTCGTCGTTGTTTACCGCAATTTCCTAAGCCTTTAATTAGATGAATATGCAAGTTGGGTGTACAACGTTGAACTTCTCTTACTTCTAAAATATCATTCGGATTAATCCCTAAACTGAAGGCGTAATCTTCTTTAGATTGAGTTGCATCTAACGCAATCGAAAACCCTGCATTTTTAATAATACTACGATGGCGTTTAGCTAATTTAGTTATCATTAATTTACCATTATTAATTCTCAAATTAATCCTTTTATTTCCCGTTACGCAATCGATTAAAATAGGTAGCCAAGATGGAATAATATTTGCTTTAATTGCAGCTTGTTTTTGTTGAGGGGTGTCAAGAGAATTAAGGTATTTTTCATAATTCTCAAAAATCTTATAACATTCTTTTTTCAAATCCTTGAGGGAAGGGGCGATCCAATTGGTTCCGCTAATTTTAATCGCGGTAACTTCACCATTAATCATTTCATAATCCCAGATGGGAGTACCCCAAACATTATCTGCTTTCAACCAATCATCCGCATAAAGTTCCCAGATTTTTTGGTTTAACTCATCAATAGATGGCATTAATTCCATCACTTGATGATGATAAATACCCCATTTATATTTTTCTTGATCAACTTCTTCTAACGCTTGATAAACTGCCATTAAAAGGGGACGTAATGCCTTGAAAATGCGTTCATCATCTCGAAGTTGCAATTTAGATGCTGTTTTGATAATCTCATCAACTTTAATAGTAATTTGACGAGCATTTTTAATGTTTTTATCGGATTCTTCAACAATTAAAATGTCATCTTTTGAAGGCGTTGGAATCGAATTAATATCGGCTCTAATTAACGGTTCATAGCTTAAAGTCTCCCTACGATTGAGTAGGAAAGGACAGCCCTGACTAAGTAGTGGGCAAGATTGACAAATGGGTGAGTCTTTCCCCCCAAAAACAGGTAATCCAAGTTCAGAAACCGTTAAAAATGTGTCATTTTCAGGACAATTAGAAGGAATATTAACGGTTCCATTTTTTTGATCTAAACTTGTAGCTCGAATGATGTAAGGCTTGCCCAACGGAGTACGCCGACTGAAATCATAAACTAAACCATTATGGCGCGATTCGAGGTCAATATAGTTGCCTTCAATGGTAGCATTGGTGGGGTTTCGATGGTCAGGAGATAAGTAGAAAATACGAGTTTTATTCTCAGTTTGATCTGGATCAATTCCAAAGGTTTCTAAGTTAATTAATCCAGCATCATGAGATTTACCATGTCCAGCAGGAGTTGAATCTTTAAGATATTTATATCCTCTTTCATACGCTTCTTGATAAAAAGTTAATCGTTCTCCTTGTTGAATGATAAATTGAGGATGTCCTAATTGTTGCCATTCCTCAACTATTGGGAGTTGTCCTGGAATATAAGGCATGGAAGTTAGAAGCGGAGGTTTCCAAAGAACAATTGCCGTTGATTGGGGAGTTGGAATTGAGGTCGTTTTTGGGATTGAACTAGCTGCAAATTCTGTTGTTTGATCAAGTTTTTTACCCTTACGGAGATGGTGGCTATAAAACTGTTTTAAGGTTTGGGTTAATTCCTGTTGGAGTTGTGGAAGCTTGAACTGTTCAAACCATTCTGTTTGAGAAAGAGTTAAAGAATGAGAATCTCCCGCTTCGGCAATTCCTGCCCAAGTTTCAAAGGAAATCAGGGTAGCTTGATTAAAGGTTTGAATATCAATTTCATCGATATCTAACCCTTGAGATTTAAGTTGCTTTCCTTGACCCCAATCTCTAATTTCAAGGGTATATCCTAATCGTTTGATAAACTGATTAAGTTCTCGATATTGCCTCAAAACTTGGGGATTGAGGAGAGAACCGGCATCAGGATTTAAGACGATTCTTTCCGGTTGAATTTCTTCAAGAATCGCTTGGAATTGTTCAGGAGAATGATGCCAATTCACTCCCCCCGCACCGACTACGGTTAAGTGATGCCGCCGTGAAGCGATTAAGGGTTTTAACGTTCCCTCAATAAGGTCTAAGTTTCTGGAACTGGTTTGATAGAACTGTAACGGCAGTTCTCCATTTTTTAAATGAGGCCGGACAAGGTGTTTATATTTGCCATCTTCTCGATTATCAGATGCGAGTTGAAACCCAATAATTAATCCCTTAAAACTGAATAAAGGAATGAGAAATCCATCATTTTTAATTTGTAAGGTTAGTCCATCGATACTGATACCTGGAAAATTAGGATTAACAGGGATAATTAAATGTTGATAGCCAGTGACAGATTTAAAGCCAATTGCTTCAATATCTGCATCTGTTAATCCTCGATTGAGTAAAGATTGACGGTGACGGGTACTTAATCCCAGTTGTTTGAGGAGTTTTCGAGCTTCTTTGTCTCGTTGTTCATCGGTTAAAGCGGTTGCTTGGCGCTTCCTCTGCTGTTTTTTCCGTTCTTCTCGTTGTCGTTGCGATTGTTCTCGTTGTTGTTGGCGCTCTTGTTCGGTTTGGGACGTGACAGCGACGACCAGGGAACCCATACCTCCTGTGAGTTCCTTTTTCCAAACCCAGCCAGATGGGACATTATTTTTATCGGTTCGCAGACAGAGGACAGCGACATCGGACAAAATCTGACATCCGTGATCTTTTCCACAGACGGGACAGGGATTGAGGCGATTGACGTAGTAAGCTTTAGCCATTAGCCTTCACCTCCGGTTGTCGTGTTGAGGGAGGCGAGTGCTTTATCCCGTTGATGGAATTGGATAGGGATAATTTTTTGTAGAGCTTTGTTGCGGTTTAGAGGCGTTAGCATATATAATGATGATGGTTATGATGACGATGATGGTGATCGTGACGGTTATGAATGGTTACGATTACGTTTTTGATGCACCCTTCAAGGGTGATGAACGTCCCAAACCTTTGCCTTCGGTTAACTTGCTGGAGAAGCGTCGAAACTAATACAGCTTGTTAGAGATTAGGTTTTAGGTTGGGCTTTTTTCTGAAATAGTTAAAAATGACCGTGTAGCTGTTCGAGCAGTTACACGGTTTTGTTTTGATTGCAGAATCGACCCAGCCGATTGACCATACAACCACCGAACCGTTGTGAGTTAGACTTTCCGGTTGGCATCTTGAATAGGTCAAGAATGACATTGAGTTCAGATGAAACCCTAGTAGAACTGGCCATAAGCTTTGACGAATAGTTAATTCTTTTTTCCAATATACTATAAATCTTTGAAAGCGGACACAATTTCTGCCATCAATGAGAACTATTGCTATTTTTTATGTTTTCAGACAATATTTTTTAGATAAAAAGATGTTGTTAATGTACTCTGTCTAAAAGAATATTTTTAACGATTGATTATCAGAGATAGTCTTATTTAAGCTGAGTCTCAGATAGGGAAAAATTATTTAAACAATAAAAATAGTTTATTGCTTATTAGTTTAAGTTAATACCCTGAGTCCATTGTTCTAATTCTTGCTGTACTAAATTTCGAGTTTGATCAGTTTCAGGTAATGAATTGTTTATTTCTGACTCTGAATTGATTAAAAGTTGATTCCAGCCTCCCATACCTGGATTAATTCGTTGAGCTTGCGGGAGAATCTCAATAATTTCTTGAGAGACTTGCTCCCCGAATTCATCCCCTTTTAAACCAACGATTATAGTGGAAATATCCCTTAAAAAATCTATTGGTAATGAAGATGGATCATCAATGCTTAAGTACAATGTCGGTCTAATATTAAAATCAGGGTCTAAAGCGATCGCAGACAAGGTTTCTATCGGATCACTGGTAATAATAGCTCGTTCAATATTATGTTGAGTGGCTATCCAGAAAATGCCTGTTTCGTCATCCTCAGTCTTAGCCAACGGCATTTTCAGATCAGGATTAATGGAAAATTTTCCATTGGACTCTAAAGTACAAGTTCCCCTGTCCTCTCCAGCCAATGTGCGAAGGGTAAATACAGCACGGTTGTGTTCATCTGCATTAATCCATCCCTTGTCGTGTAACAAATCTATCAATTCAGAGGGTAAACTGGTATTTTCTATCAATCTTTCTCGTAAAAGTTGCCAAGGTGATGCTGAATTCTGCTGATGATTTTCTAAAGTTTCAGTAGGTTGAATTGTTTCAGTAAGTTGAATTGAAGGATCATCGATAGAGTCTGATTGTATTAAGTTAAAGTTGCTATTATCGAGATCCTCTACAGGTTGATTGACTGGATTCTCATTAGTCCAATTTGATAAGGCTAAATTATCTGGGTCAGTTTGTGGGTTAAATAAATCATTAAAAGATGTATCATTTAACTCAACAAATTGAGAATCTTGGCTATTATCTAAACCACTAAAGATTTCTTCAATTTCTTCTGAGTTTAAATTAGAATAATAGCTAACTCCTCGATATTTCTGAAGTCCTTTGAAGGTGTAAGCTTTCCCTAAATGAGTGCCACTAAAAGCAACATCACCTAATTTATAACTAATCCCTAATTCCTTTGTAGGTGTCGGTTTAATTCTAACACTAATTCCTTGGTGCGTGAGTCGGTCAACCAAAATCGTCATTTCAGGTTGATCAATTGTAGCTTGATCAAGAACGGTTTGTAGTTGTTCTCTGGTGCTAGTTTCTCCAGTTCTAGCTAATTGTCTACATTCGCCTGTGGTGGGAGAACGACGTTCTTTTTCCCAACTGCGAACAGTGGGTGTTAACCCATATTTTTCTTCTAATTGTTCAATTAATTTCTCACTGCGTCGATAGTTCCAACTATCAGAGACGCAAGTTCCTTTACTATTTAATTTAATCCGACTTGCGGCAATATGAATATGATCATGATCACAATCTGTATGGCGAAAGATTGCAAATTGATTTTGATCAAATCCCATTCCTTTGAGGTAATCTAAACCAATATCAAGCCATTGAGCATCGGATAAAGCTTCACTCTTGGGAACACTTAAAGCTGCATGATAAACAGGTTTTTGCACTCGATTGTTCAAATGGAGAAAAGAGCGAAACTCAACAGCTAATTCTTGTGGTGTTTTTCCCATCATATTGCTTCCAATCAAAGAAGCACCTTCTTTAGAAAAAAGGTAATTCAGCAGTTTGGTGAAATTTTTCCCGATGATTTGTTTACCAATCATTTGTTAAAATAATATATGTAATGGATAAATTTTAGTAGCTCAAGGAAACTACTTAAGAGCTTATTTATTCCTATTGCCACTGGCTTTTTAATTGTTGATTTATGATTTTTGGTTTCAGGTGGCTAAAGTTAGTCATGTTTAGCTTATTGGTTTTTAAGAAGGAAAACGCTCTATCTTACGGTCATCCTTTGCTAACTCGTAAATCAGCCAATCGGTTGATTTATTTTTTTCCGTTGTAACTTAACAGCCGGCTCAACAAATCTGTGAAGTCTTCAAATTCTTTAAAATTTCAGTCAATCGAGACTCTCTACTGATTTAAGGCATCTAAGCGATCCAAAACTTCTAAACCCTGTGCCACATCGCCCTGCATTGCCAAAGCTTGAAATCGTGTCTGAGCATCAAACTCAGCGATCGCTAACGTTGATAATTCTTCCATAAGCTTATTGATACTGATGCCGCGAGATTGAGCTAAAGCTTTCAGGCGGAAGTATTTGTCATCAGGTAAACGAATCGTTAAAGTCGCCATATTGTAATTACTCCTTTTCTACTTCTTGGCACTTGGTGCTTTTGCGGTTTGTATGGGCGCTAGATCCCGCAGGAGTCGAACGTTTGGGAAAATTCTACGCCATAAGTTCTATTTTGCGGCTTTAGAGATTCGGACAATGGGTTGAGGGAGGGAGAGGGCGCAAAAGGGATAACAAGTAGTAAGGATGCTGTAATGTCCTGTCAATCTACTTGTGGGGAAAACTTTTGATATGACTAAAACCTCTACAAATCTCACAGAGCCTGATATTACAGTGGCATTTGATTATGGAGGGTCGCTCACCAAGATTATCTTTGCGGGAAAAGACCGACAAGTTCGGCTTCTGTGCATGGAACCGGAAGTAGTATCTGTTCCCCGAGAGTCAATTTTGGGTTATACCAAAGACCAGTTAGGGTCAGCCGATCCTCAAAACACCGCTTGGGTTGCTTTCAGGAATGACTACAGAGCCGTTGGCTATTTGGCTAAACAAAGGTTTCATGCGAATGCGGGGCTATCGGAACTCAAATATGAGCGGGCTTTACATAAAACTTTGGCGGCTTTGTGGGTGATTAAGGAAAAACAAAAACTACCGGGGAATTTTACAGTGGCGATCGCCGCGTTGTTACCCCCTGGAGAATATGAAGATCGAAGTCGGTTTGAGCGGGTACTGCGCGAAGCATTAGCAGATTATCAAACTCCGACGGGTCGCATGAGTGTGGAGTTATTGGTATTTAATTGTAAACCCGAGGGGGGTGGCATTTATTTAATGCACAACAAGAAAGCGGGTTCTGGAATTAAAGAACGGGTTTGTGCGATCGCTATGCTGGGCTACCGCAACGCGAGTCTGCTAGTTGCTCAACGGGGAGATGTGGCCCCTGGAAAAATGAGTGATTTGGGCTTTATTCGGATGGTTGAGAAAGTCTTGGTTAAAACATCGGGACAAACTGCGGAGCGATTAACCCCAGCAATTGTTACCGCAGGGAGTGAATTTAAGGCGGCACCTTTAATGCGATTAGCCCGCAGTACGTCTCGGGAAGGGCGGGCGGAGGAGGTGCAGCAAATGCTCCTAGCTATCAAGGAAGCACGTCCTGAATATGTCCGAAGTTTAACCAGTTGGTTAGATGAAAATTTACCCCCGGATTGTGATGAGTTGGTGTTTTGTGGAGGAACGGCGGCTTATTTCAAAAAAGAGTTAAACGAATACTACGATCGTCTCCCGATTATTTGGAATGCGGATATTTCTATTCCAGTTGTTTTGGATAAAAAAGGGCTGGGCGATCGCCTCAGTGACGTTTATGGAATGTTTGTCTACTTTAAAACGGTTTTGAAGAAACAGTTCAATTCTAAGTCCTATAAATCCGTTGAGTCTTTGTCAGAAGGTTCCCAAAAGCAGGAGGTTAAGGCTCATGGCTAAACAAGAAAAGATAGATTTCGTTTGGCGATATCAACCCTTAAAAAATACAACTGATGGCGTCTTACTCACTTACGTTAAACAGAATGAAATTTTGCCCATCAGAGAAATGATTCTCCAGTCATTGCGAGCTTACTGGCTACCATTGGCTTATCAACGAACAGGGGAAATTAATTCAGTTGTGTTGGAACGAATGTTTAGAAAAGCCGTGTATGCCTTGGAGAAGCACGCTTTGTTTTTGTGTGACCAAGCGGGTATTGATTATTCTTCCAATTTGCCAAATCTTTACCGAGAAGATGGAATAAAAGCGACTTGGGATTCTAGTTTAATTCACCCTAATGAATTGACAACTGATCATTTATTAGAATTAGTAGGAAGCGATGAGTTTAATGATTCAGGTTTTTCATGATTAGAAGCTGAAAAAGTAAGCAGTTAATTAGAAGTAAAACCCATTTTTATTTCTATAAAATCAAGTAATGGAGTAGCAAAATGGCAGGTCGGAGTAGAAGAACCAAAGCTCAATTAGAACAGGTAGATCCTACAACTGAACAAGCTGAAACATCAGGAGAAGCATCAATGACAGTAACAATAAAATCCCCAGCCCATTTAGGCGAAAATGGATTAGAAACTGTTGAGAAACACGCTACTAAAATTCATTTGATTGATGGAGAAAAAGGCGGTGTAGGTAAGAGTTTATTTGCAAGGGTTTTAATTCAGTATTTTATGGATAAGAAATATCCTTTTTTAGCCGTAGATGCGGACAGATCTAATCCCGATGTCTCTCGAATTTACGAAAGTGTTTGTCGCGAAGCTTTATTTAGTGAAGATGAGAAGAAATTTTATGAAGCGGACAAAATTTTTGAGTGGGCTTTTGACAATAGCATTATTGTCAATTTACCGGCTCAGGTTTATCCGGTGGTGACGAGTTGGATTGAAAAAAATAACTTAATTGAGTTAGGCAAACAATCCCAAATTACATTTTGTAAGTGGTTTGTTTGTACAGGAGGTTACGATAGTGTGCAGTTATTTTTGAAATCAGTACAACATTTTGACAAAAAGATAGCTCATGTTTTAGTTCGTAATTTTGGGTTAGAGGATGATTGGAGTTCTGTAGAAGAAATGGAAGAAGTCCAAAATGCGATTAAAAAGTATGATGTTAAAGTGATTGATTTCCCTAAGTTTTATTCACGAGAAAGAAATGCCATTGATGCCAGGGGAATCACATTTGAATTAGCTCGGAATAGTCAAGAATTTGGGGTATTGGGACGGCAACGAATTAAGTCGTTTATGTTGTCAGCTTACGAAGCGTTTGAAACGACGGGGATGTTACCGTGAGTTATGGTGCTGTTGATACTAAATCTTTACTGGATATTGCTCTGGAAGGTCAATCCGAGGAATATCGGCGTAAGGTTTTGGAATTGGCTTTTAAGGGGAAAATTGAGCCAACTGACCCGATATTTTTGATTTTATTAGCTACGGGGCGATTGGAAGTATTAATTGAAGAAAGCCCGAAACCAGAAGATTTTGAGTTAGCATTTGAGCGTTGGGTCGGGCGGATTAATAAGACACTAGCAACTTATGAACGAGTAGCCGTTGAGAAGCAAGAGGGGCAAATTGCTGAGGCGGTGAATTCTCTGGTACGTCAGACGGAATTAACAAAAGTAGCGACTTCTGCCCGTTCTTTGATGGTGGCGGCGGGTATCCTATTGACAACGTTGGGTGTCGGTGCGTTGATGGGATGGATGGGTATGCTTTGGTCGCAAGGAGGGTTTGCGGCGGGGGAAGCGGTTCATTTGACTCAGGAGCAGGCGGAGGCTTTGCGGTGGGCGACTAGCGCTGAGGGGAAGTTTGCTCGGAATTTGATGAGGTGGAATTCGGATAGTTTGACTGATTTAGAGTGTAAAAAGGATGTTGAGCGCTTGGGGGTGACTCTGGAAGTTGCGGGGCGGCCAGCTACTTCGGGGTTTTGTACGATTTGGGTGGAGTCAATAGAAAAACGTAGGTTTAAGGATTGACAATTAACGGATTAAATCCATATTCTGCGATAATATCATTTAAGGTACCGACTTCTATTAGGAAGAAAAAGTGTTGAAATAGTGTAATCTTTGGACAACCTATTCGTGTCAACACAAATGTACCGACTTCTATTAGGGATAAATAGTCTTGACATTGAATCTCTAAGGCATGAAAATTAGAATTATATGAGGTAAAAATATGTCAACATCATTACCGACGGAATTACCGAAATGGTACGAGATTCAACAGAAACCAAATGGGCAAGAAAAGGGTTGGACACCGGAAACAAATCAAGTGGATATACCCGAAGTGCGAGAGGCTTGGAATGGAACAATTTACCCAGAGGCGGGTAAAAACTTTACGGTAAAATTAGATAAATTACAGATTCTTAGTCCCATTCAAGTCGGTGGAGGGAGTTTTCCAGAAGGAGGAATTTTACCTGCACAAATTGGCGGTGTTCCCTATATTCCGGGTTCTAGTGTGCGGGGTTCTATGTTAAAATATATTAGAACCATTTGGTCAGAAATTCCAACGGAAGAACAACAATTTTGGTTAACAATTTTAGAACCAGATTTAAAAGGTTGGCAACCTCGAAAAATCCGGTTTGAAAGTATTTTATTAAAGGATTTAAAAGCCTTTCCTCTGTATGCTCAACAGCAATGGCAAATTTTTGATCAGCCTAGTAAGAACTTGAGTTTACAATGGCAAGTTTCTCCTAAACCTCCCCATCCAAATCCTGATCGCTTTCGCTTACAAGTATTATTAAAAAATCCCCCTAAACCTGCGGAAAAAACTTGGTTAGAAATTCGTCTTAAGGAAATGTTAGAACAACGAGGAATAGGACGGGGGACGGCTTCGGGTTTTGGACGGTTGGCGGCTAGTGTTCCGACGGGAAAATGGGAATTGCATTTAACAGGAATGAAACCTTGTGTGCGATCGCATATTCCTAAACAAAATCAAACGGGAGAATATCGCTGGAGCCCTCAAGTTTTACGAGCAACTTTAAGGGGTTATTTTATCCGCTTTGCTTTGGATTTTTTACCACGGAAACAGGCAGAACTTTTAACGGAAAAATTGTTTGGAGGGTTGGGAACTTTAGCAAAATTGCGGTTAACGAGTTATCTGTATCAAATTCCTAGAATTAGCGCCGGAGATGGTTATGCGAATATTCCGGCTAAAATTGCCCATGAAACTTGGATTATTAATGTGGATTGTAACTCCGAATATCATCAATTAGTGGGGGATTTATTAAATTTAGCCAGTCGTTTAGGGGGAGTTGGCCCCGGTTGGCGACGTCCTCCCCATCGTTTAGACCGTTTTGGTGGGTTTCGCGGGAGTGAATTTACGGTGACGCAGTTGGCGTCTGACTCTGGGTTTACGAGTGATCCGGCTTCCTATTTAAAGCAACTTAGCCACGGTATTGATCAGCAGGTGCGTCAACTGGCGAAAATTTGGGGTTTCCCACCGACTAAAACCCCGCAACCGGGACGCATTTGCAGTATTTGGCGGGGGGAAGCGGACGCCTGGGAAGACTTGGTGCATGGGGTGTGTAGCACTAAGGCGGCTAACCGTCCGGTTTGGTGTGGGAGTTCTGAGCGCCGACCTTCGGGGTATGCGGTGCGGGAACATTCGGGTTTTTGTTTGGTGACGGTTTTTGATCCGAATGTGGAGAGAAGTTTACCTGAGTTGGAGTTTAGAAAAATTTATAGTTGAGGTTTGAAAGAAGGAGAAGTAACGACTTCTGTTAGGAAGAAAAGGTGTTGAAACAAACATTCGCAGGAAAATGTTTGATAATTAGTGAGGTAGCGACTTCCATTAGGAAGAAAAGGTGTTGAAACTTACAATTAGATTCTTTTCTAAATGTAGTATGTTCAATCGGTGTAGCGACTTCCATTAGGAAGAAAAGGTGTTGAAACAGGACTTGAGCTACAATCGCTCTGTTTCTGTATTCATAGCGACTTCCATTAGGAAGAAAAGGTGTTGAAACCAGTCCCACTTCATCAACTTGGAGTGAGTATAAAAGGTAGCGACTTCCATTAGGAAGAAAAGGTGTTGAAACTCCTTGGTACTAGACATATACCCAAGATCGCTATAAACAGTCTTGTAGCGACTTCCATTAGGAAGAAAAGGTGTTGAAACTAACCAATAGGCCCTTTTTGTGTCATCAGAAGGTGCTTAGTGTAACGACTTCTGTTAGGAAGAAAAGGTGTTGAAACTTATTAAGAAATCCATCAGGGTCGGGTTTTCCGTAGTAGCGACTTATATTAGGAAGAAAAGGTGTTGAAACATCAACTGATCCTCTGTAGGTTTCTTGGGGTCAAAGTAGCGACTTCCATTAGGAAGAAAAGGTGTTGAAACCTAACTTCAAGGCACGTTGATGAACAGACTTCTTCTTAGGTAGCGACTTCCATTAGGAAGAAAAGGTGTTGAAACGTACAAAAAGCAAACCTCAAACCTTCACCCATTTTTTTACTTGTAGCGACTTCTGTTAGGAAGAAAAGGTGTTGAAACCGATTTAAGAACTTGGGCATCTTTGCCCCATCGTTCAAGTAGCGACTTCCATTAGGAAGAAAAGGTGTTGAAACATAAAGACTACTCCTTCCTCTGCTTCAGGCAGATTAGAAATAGTAGCGACTTCCATTAGGAAGAAAAGGTGTTGAAACGTAGAACCCTCCCGAGGTGTAGCAATTTCAACTTCTGCCTGTAGCGACTTCCATTAGGAAGAAAAGGTGTTGAAACCCCACTAACTTTGCAAAAGCTTTCTCTGCACCAATGTAGCGACTTCCATTAGGAAGAAAAGGTGTTGAAACTTACAGAGACGGAACATCAAGGCTGCATTAACAGCACGAAGTAGCGACTTCCATTAGGAAGAAAAGGTGTTGAAACACACTAGGAGCTTTCTTAGTCCATTTATCTTTGTAGCGACTTCTATTAGGAAGAAAAGGTGTTGAAACACGATTACTTCGCCCACAGCCCAACCGATTCCAAAGTAGCGACTTCTATTAGGAAGAAAAGGTGTTGAAAATTCCAAGTGTCCCAAATTCCAGGGGGTTTCGGGAAGTCTTCAGTAGCGACTTCCATTAGGCAGAAAAGGTGTTGAAACTCATCCCAGTTATCGCTAAGAAACCGTTTAACAAAGTAGCGACTTCCATTAGGAAGAAAAGGTGTTGAAACGACAGCATAAATGTAGCGAAGTGCTGAACTTCGTCTGTAGCGACTTCCATTAGGAAGAAAAGGTGTTGAAACGTGATAGCTTCCCACTCATCACGACGAGCAGCATAGATTTCAGGTAGCGACTTCCATTAGGAAGAAAAGGTGTTGAAACATACAAGCCATAGCCGTCTTAGCCGCCCACGGCCCAACGGCGTAGCGACTTCTGTTAGGACTAAATTGAATAAAATTTTTCCTAATATAAGTCAAAAAAAAAGAGGCAAATTTTTATCATTTTTGCCTCTTAATTAATTTTTAATTAAACCAAAATTAAACAAGCGATTTAGATTCCTTCGCGTCCTTAATTCGCATTGTCCAGAATTGAATCGTATCAGAAATTTCTATTAACAAATCCGTTAATAAAACCTGCTGATTAAAATTCAAACTTCTGAACCGTTCTTGAAATTGTTCCGTTGTCATATCCGCCTTAATATTCAGATGAGTTTCCACAATATTACACAACACCACTCGCGCCACACCCCAGGCAAAATAACGGCGTTGTTCATCTGAACCCCCGGCTGCATTGGGAATACCCCCTCCTAATAACACCGAAGAACGAGACATCGCCCAAAATCGTTCCACGCCCCAACTTGCTACATAGTCACTAATTCCACTAGCGGCGCCTTGCCAGTCTCCCAGAGAATTTGTCCCCCCATTTAAGAGTTTAAACACCTCTCGATCTAACTCATAGGATGTCACCGTCATGATATTTCCTCCTTAAATCTTTTCAATTAAAATTCGACCAAAACCCACACTCCATAACCCGCCTAAATAATGTTCATCGTGGAGAAACTTTTCCCATTCCTCCACATTTTGAACTTGACCCCGTGTTGTCCAAGATGTTAAAAAAACTGCCCCCGGAGGAAACCCTTCCACGCCAAACAAATTTTTAACTAAATTGCCCTTTTCGTCCGGTTCATCGTTCAAACTAACACGGGGTTGACGGACTAACCCCATATCAACTAATAAATTAATACTGGTGTCAGGAACAATAATTAAGCGATCGCTCGGAATAGAACTCGGAACAGGCAATTTTTGCCCCTCATTCGGGTTGCGATATTGTACCTGTCGTAACTTCAACCACCGCAGATAAACCGTTTGATTTTGTAATGTTTTATCCGTGATAAAAACCTGATCTCGAGCTAAATTCAAGGGCGACTGTTGAGATAATTGTTGAAAACGGTTTAACCATTGTAAACAACTCACCCACCAGTTCCCATAACCCAACACATGAACGGGCCACCAAACGGGCCAGCCCCAACCTAATGCGATCGCCCCTGGGGAAATAGCGTTATCCTGACCCCCAAACCAATGATTAACAAAATTGGCGTGGGTGTGTTCGGCGTGTTCGCGTAAAGCACCTCGCAGGGAACTCCCCGGAATGGCGGGAGTGCGATCGCTAAGGCGAAAAATCGGGTTATTATTCCCTCGGCTGCTACTATCCGCGCCCCCAATATGCACAGGTTCTTGACAAATTAACCATTCTGTACTCATGATGCTCTCCTTAAAATAACCATAAATGTCCATAGCCCAAGGCATCCCGATGAAAGGCATCAGGATATGGCCCGGACTCCAATAGCGGAGGCGTTCCCTCCCATAAATACACCGCCCCCGCAGGCGTCATCCATTCCCCCGGCGTCAACACCGAAACCCGACGGTTAGGGTCTTTGCGATCGCGTACCTTCTTCCACGACTGCCAAGGAACCCCCATTTCCGCCGCGTAACCCTTCACCCCTGGGGGTTTGGGGACAGAAATCTTCCGTCCCGGCTGTTGCCAAAGGGCGGCCGTTAGTAAAATTCCCCCTTGGGGTTGGGGACAGGAGGCCGTTAACCATTGCCAAGTGTTCTTTTCCTGAATAGGGCTAATATTAACGGGGGTTCCCGCCCCCAATATTCCCCAGTCGGGGGGTTGATAGTCGCCGATAATTTTGACTAAAATTGACCATCCGGGGGCCATTAAGGTCGTTTGTTCAGCAAAAAATCCCCCCTCGTCCACCACTTGAAAGTCTTGGCGACGGTTATGGCTGAGGGTAAGGGACTGCCAAGGTAAAGGCTGAAGCAGGTTATCGGAGGCGTTACCGGACTTAAAAATCCACTTTTGCTCTTGCCAAAATTGCTGTAAAGTGTTACCCGGAATTAAATATTTGCCTCCGATGACTTCAATTTCTTTGCCTTGGTGTTCCGGTTGCACCTGCCATTGCTCGGTGTTTGTCCACTGCATTCGATACAGGTTTCGGGGTAAGTTCCCGGCAGTGATATTGAGATCGAGGGTATAAACAGGTAAGGGTAAGGGAACATAGAGATTAGAGTTATATTCCCAAAACGGCCCCCAGAGTTGACTTTGACTGGGTAAATTCAAACAAGCTGCCAACTGATGCCCATTCGGGGGCCAGCGACAACCCACTTGACCGCTATTTTGTCCGACGGGTGTTAAATTGCCGATGGTGATCGGGCCACTGGGAATAATTTTGTACCATCCGGTCATCGTTTCATCTCCTTTAAAAAGGGAATAGGGAATAGCTGGGAATGACCTCTCCCCCAGCCCCTCTCCTGCGAGGAGAGGGGGGAAGAATTGTTAATTATTAAGTGTCTAAGCTCCCCCTGCCCTCGTAGGGAAGGGGGTTGGGGGGTTAGGTCAGAACACGAGAAAGCCA